>CAXXVO010000022.1:0-32797 GCA_963422645.2 Alphaproteobacteria bacterium | reverse complement strand
GACGGGACCGTCGGTGTGGGCCGTGTGGGGGGTCGTGCCGTCAGCGCCCCGCATCCGCTCGGCGTTGCCGTGATCGGCGGTGATCAGCAACGCGCCGCCCGATTCCTCCACGGCCCCGGCGAGCCGGTCCAGGCACCGGTCCACCGCCGCGACCGCCGCCATCGCTGCATCCAGGTTGCCGCTGTGACCTACCATGTCGGTGTTGGCGTAGTTCACCACGATCAGGTCGAAGCGGCCGCCTGCGATCGCCTCCACCACGCGGTCGGTGACCGTCGCCGCCGACATCTCGGGCTGCAGGTCGTAGGTCGCGACCTTGGGCGAGGCCACGAGCACCCGTTCCTCCCCCGGCATCTCCTTCTCCTCGCCGCCGTTGAGGAAGAAGGTGACGTGGGCGTGCTTCTCCGTCTCGGCGACGCGTAGCTGCCGCAGCCCGGCGCGCGAGACGATCTCGCCCAGGTGGTCCGTCACCGCGAGGGGCGGGAAGAGTGTGCCGGCCAGGCGATCCAGGCTCTCTGAGTAGCTGCACATGCCGCAGGCTGCGGCAAAGCTTGCCTGGCGCGTGCGCGCGAAGCCGTCGAAGGCCGGGTCGAGCAGCGCCGTCATGATCTGGCGTGCGCGGTCGGCGCGGAAGTTGGCCATGATCAGCCCGTCGCCGTCGGCCATTCCCTCGCAACCGGCGATCACCGCGGGCGCGACGAACTCGTCGCCGATGTCCTCCGCATAGCTCGCGCGCACGACTTCGATTGCGCTCGTCGCTGGTCGGCCTTCTCCGGAGACCACCGCGTCGTAGGCCCGCGCGGTCCGCTCCCAGCGCCGGTCCCGATCCATGGCATAGTAGCGGCCGGCGACCGTCGCGATCCGGACATTCGGAAGGTCGCCAAGAGCCGCCTCAAACGTGGGCAGGTCGTCGATGGCCGAGCGCGGCGGCACATCGCGGCCGTCGAGAAAGGCGTGGATCGCCACAGGCAGGCCCGCGCCGCTCACGATCCGCGCGAGCGCTGCGACGTGATCCCGGTGCGAATGGACGCCGCCCGGCGAGACCAGCCCCATCAGGTGGCAGCGGCCGCCGCTCTCCTGCAGCCGTCGGATGAGCGAGAGGAGGGCGGGGTTGCGCGCGAGCGAGCCGTCCGCCACGGCGTCGTCGATGCGGGGCAGGTCCTGTGGGATTACCCGACCCGCGCCGATGGTCATGTGGCCGACCTCGGAGTTGCCCATCTGGCCTTCGGGCAGGCCGACGGCGGCACCGGCCGTGGCGAGCAGGCCGTAAGCGCGCGCGGCGGTGAGACGGTCCCACACCGGCGTCTCGGCGAGCGCGATGGCGTTGTACTCGGTCTCGGCCCGATGCCCCCATCCGTCCAGCACGCAAAGGACGACGGGGCGGTATGAGGTCTTCCCAGCCACGGTCCGCTTCTAACCCGCCCGACTGGAATTGGCTACGACCTCAGCCTCAAGTGGCTTGCAAGGCAGGACCCGCTAGAGAATACTTCCTCCAATTGCGGTCGGGATCGCGCATGGCGATGCAAGAGTGCCGGCAGAAAAGGAACGGCGCACCTGACTAGGCCGAGCCGGCCGCGAGGGAGGCAAGAGCGCGGCCGCGGGCCGTAGCGGTCCGCAGGCGTCAGCGCGCAGCAATAGCTGTCGGGAGACGACGCGATGAAAAAGCCACGATCGAGCAAGCTTCGTAACTGCCCAGGTTCTTGCTGTGAAAATTCTCTGGGATTCGGCACAACGCTACCCACGCGACGCCCGTGTGCTCCTCTGGGGTCGCCGGGTTTCACAGCTCACGATGCCCCTCTTGCGGACTGCGACCGGTAAGCTACCCCGATGTGGCCCGAAGTCCGCCCGCGCGACGGGCACCGATTTTCATTCTATGGGGTGGTCCAGCACGGCGTCGACCATGATCGTTTATGAGAATGGCTCCGCTGTTGGAGAACCCGTGCCAGGTGAGCTTACGCGCACTTGACGGTGGCGATGAGCCGATCCGATGGGCTGGTCAGGGCTTCGATGATATTCCAGCCCTGCTTTCTGGCGGTGGTGATGACGCTGCGCAGGATGGCGAAGTTCTCGGCCCCCTGCGCGGACCGGAAGCCCCCGGAGATCTTCTGGCGCAGCTTCATCATCCGAAGGTCGCGCTCGGCCTCGTTGTTCGTGAACCCGACCTCGAGGTCGATCAGGAACCGGAGCACCGCGCATTTGTGGTCGCGCAGCCTCAAGGCCGGATTGTGACCGATCCTTCGCTTCCGGCGCTTCTTCCTCTTGCCAGGCGAGAACGGTGGTTGGCTCTCGTGAAAGGCCAGCGCATCGGCGATGATCTCGTCGTATCGGCGCTCGATCAGCGCCACAAGCCTCGCCGGAACGGCGATATCCTTGTCCAGCGCGATGCGGGCGGCGCGATTGGCTCGGCGCAGGAGCTGCTGCATCCGCCGGGCCCAAGCCTCCCCTTCGATGTCCACCAGCGCCTGCAACTCCCGCAGGTGATGGGCGTTGCACAGGCCGTGCTCCACCCCTTCCATCGCGAAGTACGGCTTCCAGTGATCGTGCACGACGATGCCGGAGACACCCGAGAGCAGGGCGCCGCGCTTGCCGCTGACCCGGTACGCCGCCAGCAGCGGCGTGCAGATCACATGAAGCCACTGCGTCTGACCGCCGATCCGCAAGCCGGTCTCGTCCATGTGTTTCACCCGCGCCGTGCCCGCCGCCAGGTCCTGTATGTGCAAGGCCGCGTCCCGCAGCCGCTCGGCCGCCCTCTCGCTCATCGTCGCCAACGTCGCAGCCGTCACCGGCGCGCCGAAGAGCTCGGCCATCACCTGCGACAGCCGATCCTCCGGCAGGAAGTGAGCGTGCTGAAGGTAGACCGCCACCCCGGCAATGCGCGGGCCGTACTGCACCGGCGCCGACACCCCGTCGGGGAACGCCGCCCGGGTCACCGTCCCGCAATGCCCGCAGCACTTGGCATGCGCCCGGTGCTCGGTCACCTCCAGGGGGCTCGGCTCGGGCAGATCGAACACCTGGCGGGCGACGGGCGTTCCCGCCCTGGCCGCGTCCGAAAGCGGCGAACCGCATCCCTTGCAGGAAGCCGGGACGTGATCCTTCACCCGATCCGGGTGATCGGCGCGGCGCAGCGTCTTGCCCTTGTGGCCGGGCTGGCCACCGGGCTTGCGGCCCGATTTGCCGCGCAGGCTTCGGGTTCGCCGCTTCGAATTCGGCTTCCTCAGCCCATCGCTCGAAGGCGGCTTGCCGCTGTTGCCGCTGTTGAGGCCGAGACGGCGCTCCAACTCCTCGATGCGCTCGACGAGACGCGCGACTTGCTCTTCCAGCCGCGCGTTCTGCTGCCGAAGCCAGGCATTTTCCTCCCGAAGCCGGGCGTTCTCCTCCTCCAGGCGGGCGATCTTCTGCGCGGGCGTTTCGGGCGCTGCTCCCGTCGAAGGGCCGCGCGGCGACTCGGGATTGCTCATGTCGTTGTTGAGTCATTTCCCGAAATTCCCGTCAAGCCCTTTCCACCAACTCCGAACGAGAAACGCCTCAATCCACTGGCCCAAAATGACAAATCAGACGACCTGGGCAGTTACCAAGCTTCTTCCTTCTATCACTCGGCGCACGGCCCTGAAGGGCGGTGCAGCGGCCGTTGCCGCAACGACCCTCGGCGGCTTCCCCACCGTCTGGGCCCAGGACATTGCAGACATCGAGCTCAACATGCTGGGGTCTGCGGTGTCGCACATAAAGCAGCTGGAAGAGATGGCCGAGGAGGCGCTCGGGTTCCAGCTCCTGCAGACGGTGGTCGACTTCAACACCCTAGGCCAGCGCGCCGCCACGCAGCCGCGCTCCTTCGACACGGTCGAGCCGGCCTATCAGCAGTTCAACGGCATCTGGCCGACCGGGAACTTCCAGGGCATCGACACCACGAAACTGAGCTATTGGGATCAGACCATCGGGCTCTACAAGAAGGACGGCAAGATCTGGCCGGACGCCTGGTACGGCCAGGGGCAGCACCCGACCCAGGTGCAGTACACCTCCGGCCCCGACACCCGCGATTTCGCCGAGCCTGAGACCCAGTGGCTGACTTGTCTGCCGACCAACCACAACGCCGACACCCTCGGCATCCGCCCCGACCTGATCGGCCGGCCCATCGAGTCCTGGGCCGAATTCATCAATCCCGAGTTCGAGGGCCGGGCGGCGCTCCAGGGCTTCCCGCAGATCGGCCTCATGGACCTCGCCATGGCGATCGAGGCTCAGGGCATGATGACCTACGTCAACAAGGGCAACATGACTCGGGACGAGATCGACCAGACCATCGAATACCTGATCGAGCTCAAGCAGAAGGGTCACTTCCGCTCGTTCTGGCTCACCTTCAACGAATCGGTGAACCTGATGCTCTCCGGCGAGGTGGTGATCCAGTCGATGTGGTCGCCGGCGGTGACCGCGGTCCGCTCTCAAGGCGTGCCCTGCATCTACAGCGACCTGAATGAGGGCTATCGCTCCTGGGGCATCGGCTTCCTGCTTTCCAAGTATGTGGAAGGAAAGCGGCTGGGCGCGGTCTACGACTTCTTCAACTGGTACTATTCGGGACCGGCTGGCGCCTTCTTCGCGCGCCAGGGCTACTACATGCCAACGCCCGAGCAGACCAAGCAGCATCTGCCGGCCGACGAGTGGGATTTCTGGTTCGAGGGCAAGCCTGCCGTGAACGAGGTCAAGGATCCCTTCGGCAACGTGATGGAGAAGGCGGGCAGCGTGCGCGACGGCGGCTCCTGGAGGAACCGCATGGGCCGGGTCGCCGTCTGGAACTCGACGATGGACGAGAACGCCTACGTCATCCAGCGCTGGAACGAGTTCCTAACTGCATAGCGGTGTGCCTTCGGTTGTGACCGTGATCACGTTTGACCTTGCAGCCCCCGCGATGCTGGTTCTTCGGCGCGTGGCGGGGACGCCAGCGGGGATGTCCGGGCGGAGCGACGCGCCAGCGCGTTCTTCGTCCGGCGCCGCCGCCTGAGACGGGCCGGCTCACACGATGAACGCCGCCGTTGCCGCGCTGACCCCCTACCTCAAGCGCTACAGCTCGGCGCTGCAGGTCACGCCGCTCAGCGTGGTGCTGCTGCTCTTCCTGGTCGGCCCGGTCATCGTTATCCTGATTTTCAGCTTCTATATTTTCAGACTTCCTGACCTCGTGATGCTGGCTGTTCTGGGCAGCGTGCCGGGAACTCCTTGAATTCTGATACATTTCGGTTGTTTCAGGCGGTTTTTCGCTGGGTTGTTGTTAAGCGTGGAAAAGTGACCCCCTATTGGGGGTGATCGGCGTCCAAAATTGACCCCCTTGGATTTGTGTCCATGAACACACCTCGTCGTTTGGACGGACGGGGTGGTGGGGGAGATGCTGGTTGTGGAAACGATCGCGAAGATCCGTCGGGATCATCTGGTGAAGGGCGTTCCGATCAAGAAGCTCGCCCGGGATTTGAGGGTTTCCAAGAACACGATACGCAAGGTGGTGC
Source organism: Alphaproteobacteria bacterium (assembly GCA_963422645.2). Lineage (GTDB taxonomy): Bacteria > Pseudomonadota > Alphaproteobacteria > UBA828 > UBA828 > WTGU01. Next base: position 27,314 of record CAXXVO010000022.1, on the reverse strand, counting down.
GGGGCGATGCGACCTCGCACAGCTACGAGCGCAAGATCCAGCCGATGCCGAAGCTTGGGCTGTGGGTGGAGGAGCTTGAGCGCCAGCTGAAGGCCAACGAGAAGAAGGCACGCAAGGATCGGCTGTCTCTTCTGCGGATTCATGAAGACCTTGTGTCGCTGGGCTACAAGGGCGGCTATGACGCGGTTCGCCGCTATGCCAGGGCCTGGCGGCGCCGGTGGCGGCTGTTGTCGCCGGCGCAGGCCTATGTGCCGCTGATCTTCGATCCCGGCGAGGCCTACCAGTTCGACTGGAGCCACGAGTACGCGCGTCTGTCGGGCGCGACGACCAGGGTGAAGGCGGCGCACATGCGGCTGTGCCACAGCCGGATGTATCTGGTCCAGATCTTTCCCCGCGAGAGCCAGGAGATGGTCTTCGAGGCGCACGAGCGTGCCTTCCGCTTCTTCGGCGGGGTCTGCCGGCGGGGCATCTACGACAACATGAAGACGGCGGTGAGCACGATCTTCGTGGGCAAGAAGCGGGACTACAACCGCCGCTTCCAGGAGCTGTGCTCGCACCATCTGGTGGAGCCTGTGGCGTGCACGCCAGGGGCTGGCTGGGAGAAGGGGCAGGTCGAGAAGCAGGTGGGTGACCTTCGCGGCCGCCTGTTCGTGCCCATCCCGCGGGGCCGCTCCTACGCCGAGATCAACGAGTGGCTGATGGATCGGTGCATCGAGGACGCCAAGAAGCATCCGCATCCGACAATCCCGGGCAAGACGGTGTGGCAGGTGTTCGAGGAGGAGCAGCCCTTCCTGATGGCGTATCGCGGCCCCTTCGACGGCTTCCATGCCAGCGAGGTGTCGGTCTCGAAGACCTGTCTGGTGCGCTTCGACAACAACCAGTACAGCGTCGCGGCCCGCGCCGTCGGCCGGCCGGTGGACGTGCGGGCCTATGCCGATCGGATCGTCATCCGCCAGGACGGCGAGACCGTTGCCGAGCACCCCCGCAGCTTCGGGCGCGGCCGGTTCGTCTACGATCCGTGGCATTACGTGCCGATCCTGACGCGGAAGCCCGGCGCGCTACGCAATGGCGCGCCCTTCAAGGACTGGCAGTTGCCCAACGCGCTCGGCCGCCTGCGAACCCGGCTCGCGGGCCACGACGACGGCGACCGGCAGTTCGTCAAGGTGCTCGCGGCGGTGCTGGAGGACGGACTGGAGGCGGTTGAGGCGGCCTGTGCCGAGACGCTCGACTGCGGTGCCTGCAGCGCCGACGTGGTGCTCAACATCCTCGCCCGGCAGCGCCAGCCGGCACCGCCGGCAATCATCCCGACGCCCGAGGGCCTGCAGCTTCGCCACAAGCCGGTAGCCGACTGTCAGCGCTACGACAGCCTGAGGGAGGCCGGTCATGGAGCGTCATGATGTGCTGGAGATGATGACCCAGCTGAAGCTCGCAGGTATGCGCGCCGCTTACGACGACATCCTTGCCGACGGGCTCAAGCGCCGCCATCCGGTGCAACAGATCATCGGTACGCTGCTGCAGGTCGAGATCGCCGACAAGAGGGCCCGCTCGATCAAGTACCAGATGGCCTCCGCCAAGCTGCCGACGGTCAAGGAGCTGGCCGACTTCGACTTCGCCGCCTCGCCGGTCAACGAGCCCCTGATCCAGGAGCTCGCCGGCGGCGGCTTCCTCGAGGGCAAACGCAACATCGTGCTGGTCGGCGGCACCGGTACCGGCAAGACCCATCTCGCCGTCGCCATCGCGCGGTCCTGCATCCGCAAGGGCGCGCGCGGCCGGTGCTACAACGTCGTCGACCTGGTCAACCTCCTCGAGGCCGAGCTTCGCGCCGGACGCCAGGGCCGCACTGCAGACCAGCTCGTCCGCCGCGACTTCGTCATCCTCGACGAGCTCGGCTACCTGCCCTTCGCCCAGGCCGGTGGGCAGCTGCTCTTCCATCTGATGAGCCGGCTCTACGAGCGCACCTCGATCGTCATCACCACAAACCTCGCCTTCGGCGAATGGCCATCCGTCTTCGGCGACCCCAAGATGACCACAGCGCTGCTCGATCGCCTCACCCATCATTGCGAGATCATCGAGACCGGCAACGAGAGCTGGCGCTTCAAGAACCGCTCCTGACCCGCCGCCGGCCTCCCTTGCGGCCCGGTTGCCCCGGTGGGCCAACAGGGACCCCCCACGCGGCTTCGCTCCGCGTAGCGCAGGGCGCCACACGAAGCCGCGCGGGTCCCCCCTATTGGCTACCGGGACAACCTCCGCCGTGCCACTCAGGGGGGTCAATTTTGCACGCCGATCGGGGGTCAGTATTGAAAGCCGATTGACAGGCGCCCGAGCGCTGCCACCTGGTGGGGGCCGATCTCTCCGATGAGGACGCTCCGCAGGTCCTCTGGCAGCAGGCGCTGGACTGGCGGGGCCGGATCGACGTGCTGGTCAACAACGCGGGGGCCTACGAGGCGGAGCCCGCCTTTGCCGAAGACGACGCCTGGCCCGAGGCGTGGCGCGCGGTCTGGCAGCGCACGCTGCAGATCAATCTCTTGGCGCCTGCGGAGCTTGCCACGCGCGCCGTCGCGCATTTTCAGGCGCGGGGCGAGGGCGGCATCCTGATTCACCTCTCGAGCCGAGCCGCGCACCGGGGCGAGAAGCCGCTGCTCGGCTCCTACGCGGCCTGCAAGGGCGCCCTCAACGCGCTGAGCCACACCTTTGCCCGGAACCACGGCGGCGACGGCATCCTCTCCTACGCGGTGGCGCCGGGCTGGGTCGGCACCGACATGTCGTGGGACTACATCAACGAGACCGGCGATCGCGGCCCGCTCGGCGAGAACGCGCTCGGCACACTGATCCCGCCCGAAGAGGTGGCGAACATCGTCGCCTTCCTTGCCTCGGGCGCGGCCCGCCATGCCACCGGCACCGTCATCGACATCAACGGGGCTTCGTTTCCACGGTAGGCGGCTCCTGGCCGCGCAATGCACCTTCGGCATGGAGGCGAGCCGTGCCGGCGGAAGCGGGGCCACATTCCTCGGCCCCTCAGTCAGCACGAAGGAGTACACGCTTGGTCAGCGGCGCGATGTCAAACGCGACGTCAGCCCGCTCTCACCGCCCTCGGCGTTCGTAGACGCTTGCTCTCGGAGTAGCGCCGATGCGGCGGGCGATGGCTTTCCACTGCGCGCCGTGGCGGGCTTCGGGGCCGGCCAGCGCATGGGCGATTTCGTGCAGGATCGTGTCCCTGATCTCGGCTTCGCCGGCGTCGAGCGCGTGGGCGCGACCGACGCGGATCATGCGGTCCTGGAAGTGGCAGTCGCCGAGGCGACGCTCGGCTTCGAGGAAGGCGAAGGTCCAGGTGTCGAGACCGTGCTCGTCCATCAGCCCGCGGGCCGTCGCGGCGATGTGGCTCAGACGCTCCGCACCGTTCCTCAGGCGCTCTTTGCCGGTGCCCGCGTCGCTCAGGCCCGCGTAGGGCACGTTCCAGAGGCTCCGGCCCGCACGCACTCTGGCCTGGGTCGGGTTGAGCTTCACGATCTTGCCCTGAAGTGCCCCGTCGGTGCTTGCGAACGTCACCCGATCGCCCACCCGCCACCGCGCGCGCGCCGCGTCTTGCGGTGTCACCATCGTCGCGCGGCGGGCGCGGCCGGAAGGCGTTAGCGCCGCCTCCGACACCTTCCAAAGCGTCTCGCTTGCGTCGATGACCGTCGCGAGTCGGCGCCGCCCCTGCCTTCGGAGGAGGTGGCCGTGTATCGTCTGCCCCCGATGGCTGAAGCGCACGGCGTCACCGATGGAGAGTGTCTGGTCGTCGCGGCCATCGGCCATTCGCCGGTTCCTTTCGGCCTCTCTACGCTCGTCCTACGTCATCCGCACTTCGTGCCGCGACTCGACGCGCCGCGCACGAAGTCTCTTGCAGCAAACGGCGCTTCAGGCGACGCATCGCAGGCAGATTTTCGCCTCATCGTGGGACGATTCTCCTATCGCCGCCATGTACATCGACGCGTCCACTTTGCCTAGTGTTAGGGCCACCGGTGCCGCACTAATTTCCTGTTTGCGAGTTCTGCTTCCGGCGACAATTTGGTAACTACCCAGGTACCCCAATCCTGAGTTGAGGACGGTGATTATGGCGGCGGCCGCGGCCTGGTTCTGCCACCGCGATTGGTTCTTGACCTCATAGAGTTGCGGGACTATGGACTGCTCTCTCGCGTGACGGGAGCGGTCCATGGGGTATTTCGGCTCGAAGGCGACAGCAGGTCTGTGCCAAGCGCTGATTGCGCTGATGCCGCCGCACTCCGTCTACATCGAAAGCCACCTTGGGGGCGGGGCGCTGATGAAGCGCAAGCCGCCGGCCGTGCGTTCGATCGGCATCGACCGCGATGCGCAGGCGCTCGAGGCCTTCGTCTGCGACTACCCGGTCGATCTGGTTCACGGCTGTGCCCATGACTTCCTGGCCTCGTTCCCGTTCCTGGGCCCGGAGCTGGTTTACAGCGATCCGCCCTATCTGCACGCGACCCGCCGCTCGGCGCAGCGCTACCGCTTCGAGTACGAGGAGGCCGGCCACGTCGCGCTTCTCGCGCTGCTCAAGGCTCTGCCCTGCCAGGTCATGATCTCGGGCCATCCGTCGGCGCTCTATGACGAGGTGCTGGCGGGATGGCGCCGGCTGGCGCTGCAGGTCACGACCCAGGGTCTGGTGCGAACCGAGGTCGTCTGGTTCAACTACGCCCCCGACCGGATGCATTGGGCCAGCCACGCAGGCCGGAACTTCACCGACCGCCAGCGCATCAAGCGCAAGGCAGCCAACTGGGGCCGGCGCTACCAGGCCTTGCCGCCGGGCGAACGCCTCGCCGTGCTCGCCGCCATGATGGCCGTCGAGGCCGAAGACACGTGACGGTGTCGCACTGGCACGAAGACCTCGCCGCCCGTAACGAGGCCTTCTGCTGCCTGAAGGAGCTTCTCGAGCCATCATCCCTCGCAACCACTGTCGTCGTTGCCGTCCGGGAATGGGGGCAGGGGCTGCTGCGATCAGCCACCGCGCTCGCCCGGGAAAATGCCGCACTCGAGCAGGAGAACGCGGCCCTGCGCGAGCGCATCGCCGAACTCGAGCGCAGCGCGGCCCTCAACAGCACCACAAGCAGCAAGCCCCCCGCCAGCGACGGGCTCAAGAAGAAAAGCGGAGCCCAGAGGCGCACCCAAAGCCAGCGCGGAAAGTCCGGCGGGCCCAGTGGCGGCCAGCCCGGCCACAAGGGAACCACCCTCGCGCGGAGCGACAGCCCGGACCGTGTCGTCGATCACCACCCCTCCACCTGTTCCGGCTGTGGCGTCGAGCTCTCGGACGCCGACCGGCAAGGCGCGCCCGCCTGTCGGCAGGTCTTCGACGTACCCGAGCCGCAGCCTCTCGAGGTCACCGAACACCGCGCCCATCGCTGCCTCTGCGGCGCATGCGGCACGCTGACACGAGCCGCCTTCCCGCCGGGCGTCACCGCCCCGGTCCAGTACGGCCCTCGCATCACCGCTTGGGTGAGTTACCTGCTGTACGCCCAGTTCGTGCCCGAGAAGCGTCTGGCCGAACTCATGAGCGACATCTTCGCGGTGTCCATCTCCACTGCCACGATCGCCGCCATGGGCCGGCGCACAGCGCAGCGCTTCGAGGGCTTCCTCGACCATGTCGCCGATCTGATCCGCACGCAGGCGCCGGTCAAGCACCTCGACGAGACCGGCCTGCGTATCGCCGCCCGTACCCGCTGGCTCCATGTGCTGTGCACCCCGTTGCTCACCGTCCTGCGCATCGGCGAGGGACGCGGCGATGTCGAAAAGAACCTGAAAGGCATCCTCGTCCACGACGACTTCGCCCCCTACTTCACCATCAAGGGCGTCCGCCACGGCGCCTGCAACGCACATCACCTGCGCGAACTCCAGGCCCTGATCGACATCGAGAAGGAGGAATGGGCGGCGAGCATGCACCGCCTGCTTCAGCGCGCGCGCAGGGCCGCCCGCTTCGCCCGTGAGAAAGACCGTCAAGTCCCCGCCTCCCTGGTGGCCCGCATCTCAAGGGCATGGGACCGTATCCTCGAAGAAGCCATCGCCTTCCATGAGGCCCAACCGCCGCTCCAGATCGCAAAGCGAGGGCGAAAGAAACGCCGCATCGGCCACAACCTCGCGCGCCGCCTTCAAAAGCATAAGGAGGGCTGCCTGCGCTTCCTCACCGACCTGCGCACGCCGTTCACGAATAACGAGGCGGAGCGTGACATCCGTATGAACAAAGTGCATGAGAAGATCTCAGGCGGCTTCCGCTCCCTGCAAGGCGCCTGCAACTTCGCCGGAATGCGCAGCGTCATCGTCACCGCTCGAAAGCAAGGCTGGAACATCCTGCAAATCCTGGCGCACCCGGAACCGATGCAGCTGATCCCTATACTGCGCTCCTGAACTTCTCCGGCTCATCCTGAGTATCGCTGTCCTCTCATCTTGTTCGCGACGCGGCGTTCATCATCCTCTCGCGCTCAAGAGAGTAGGCACCCCCGCGGCGTGGGGGCGTTGACGCAAAAGGAACTGGCTTGTTCCATAAGAGAGAGGGGGTACCTGGGCAGTTACGGATAGTCTTTGAATTTCGCCCATCCACGTTTCCGATAGGGAACACTTGTGATGATTATTTTTCTTGACACAAGCATTGTAATTGGAGAAAATTACCTTCGCTCTTCAATTGCCTCTTCACTCCTAAAGTCGTCGCGATTCTTAGGCTTGCGTTTATCAATTCCGCAGATAGTTTTGGACGAGACTTCAGGACAATTTAGGCTTGCGCTAGAGAATAAACATGAGCAATTTTGCAAGCTGAGAGAAGATATAAACAAGTTGGCCGGCAAAGGTCTGATTACGGATACAAATTTCCTAGAGGAACAAGTATTATTTTCAAGTTGGTTTGAGGAAATTTTGCGAAATTATGGAGTGGAAATTCTGCCATATCCGGAGTTGAGGCCCGAGGAAATCGTGAGGGCCTCATATGAACGCAAGAAGCCCTTCAAAGAGAATGGAGCAGGATTTAAGGATTACTTGTTGTGGAATAGCATCGCTTCAGAAATTAATGAGTTATCTGAGGGCACTATAGAAATATACTTCTTAACTAATAACGTCAAAGATTTTTGCGAGAAGAAGGATCGAGAGTGGGTTCTGCATGCTCATTTGGTAGAAGGTATTCGCAACCAAGGCAAAATGGTAACGGTCTACACGGGTCTGCGCGATTTTTTTGGCGAAAGGATTTCACCTCTCTTGGAACGCATTGATCCCGCGTATATCCCGGAGTTCAATTTAGGAAACCTTTTAGCTAGAGCCCGCGAAGAAGTCGAGGAGTACCTGTCTTCGTATTCGGCTTATGGAATAGAAGGCTTACAATTCGAAAACGAAGTTACAATTGATGCTGTGCACAGTGTTGCTATAGAGGATTGGGAAATCAAAAAGGTGGAAGTTGGTGAGTACCTCATTATGCTATCCGGATCCGTCGAAATAGAAGCAAGTGGATTTATTGAAAAATTTGACCTCTATATGCGCGAACATAAAGACTTATTTGTCATTGATCGCGACTGGAATGAATGGGTGGCGGCGGTCAGCCAAACGATTGAGACGCCAATCAGCCTAGCTTTGTCCTATTCGAAATCATCTGGTGAGACCATCATTCACTCCATTGAATTGGACAACGAATACTCGCACTAGGGCATGGTCTCATAGGCTAGAAACAAGATGGGGTTAGTGGTGATCTTGATCTAAAAGTGCAGTTGCCGGCTCGTCTCCCCGTCATACACCCCGCCTCGATGGCGCGCTGCTTCACCAGGGCGTAGACCATGTCGATGCTGGGCGTTGGGACGCCGACCAGGCGGCCGAGCTCGCTGATTACGCCGACCAGGGCCTCGACTTCCATGGGCCGGCCCAGCGACAAGTCCTGAAGCATCGAGGTGCGGTGCGCGCCGACCTGCTCGGCGCCCTCGATGCGCTTGTCCACGTCGATGGCGAAGCGCGCGCCGAGCGCCTCGCCCACCGCCTGCCCCTCCGCCATCATGGCGCGCACCACGGCGCGGGTGCCGGCGTCGCGGGCGATGTCCTCCAGCGTGGCGCCGGTCAGCGCACTCACCGGGTTGAAGGCGAGGTTGCCCCAGAGCTTGACCCAGATGTCGGAGCGGATGTCGGGCCGCACCGGCGACTTGAAGCCGGCGGCGATGAAGGCCCGGCTCAGCGCTTGCACGCGCTCGCTGCGCGTGCCGTCCGGCTCGCCGAAGGGCAGGCGCTTCTGGCTGAGGTGGGCGGAGACCTCGATCACGCCGGGCTCGACGATCTCGCCCGCCGCGAAGATGACGCAGCCGATGGCGCGCTCCGGCCCGATCAGGTCCCACTGGGTGCCGTCGGGGTCCACGGCAGCGATGCGCCGGCCCTCGTAGGGACCCTCCAGCTTGTGGAAGTACCACCAGGGGATGCCGTTGGACGCGGTGACCACCGCGGTCTCCGAGCCCAGCAGCGGCTGCAGGCGCTCGCAGATGCCCGACACCGAGTGCGCCTTGAGCGTGATGATGACGGCATCCTGCGGGCCGAGCTCGGCCGGGTCGTCGGTCGCGCGAATCTGGGCCCGGCGCTCCTCGCCCCCGGCCCGCACGCGCACGCCGGCGGCCTGCATGGCCGCGAGATGCGGCCCGCGCGCGATCAGCGAGACATCGGCCCCGCCCAGCGCAAGCTCCAGCCCGAAGTAGGCGCCGATGGCGCCTGCGCCGACGATGCAGATCTTCACGGCACGACCTCGCTCATCGACGGGCGGTGCGTCTATGTCCGGCGCGACGACGCGCGAACGACGCCCACCTCCCCCTGTCCCCCTCCCCCCTAAAGGGCGGAGGGGGAACGTGGTCGGCACCGTCTACTCTCCCTCTCCGCCCCCGGGGGCGGAGAGGGCCGGGGTGAGGTGGGGGCGATTGCGTTCCCCCGTAGCGGAGAAAGATTCCCATGCCGCTGCCGCAAACGCGGAGCACCGTCGCCAACAGGGTCACGGCTCGACCCTCACGACGTGATGCCCAGCTTCTCGGCGAGGCCGATGCGCTGGAGCTTGCCGGTGGCGCCCTTGGGGATCTCGTCGCGGAAGAGGATCCTGCGCGGGACCTTGAAGTCCGCGAGTGACTCGGCGGCGAAGGCGCGGAGCTCCCGCTCCCCCACCTCGGCGCCCTCGCGCAGCACGATCACCGCCGCTACGTCCTCGCCGAGTTTTTGGTGCGGCACGGCGAAGGCGACCGCCTGGGCCACCGCCGGGTGGGTCATCAGCACGTCGTCGACCTCGCGCGGCGCGATCTTCTCGCCGCCCCGATTGATGATCTCCTTGAGCCGGCCGGTGAGCGTCAGATACCCGGCCTGATCGATCACCCCCTGATCGCCGGTACGGAACCAATCGTGCGCGAACGCCGTCGCGTTGGCCTCCGGGTTGTTCTCGTAGCCATGGGTGACGTTCGGGCCGCGGATCACCACCTCGCCCTCGGTGCCCGGCTGCTGCAAGGCGCCGGCCTCGTCCATGATCGCGACTTGCGGCCCGGCGGCGATGCCCACCCCGCCCGGCCTGCGCTCGGCGGGCGGCAGCGGGTTGCTGGTCATCTGGTGGGAGGCCTCGGTCATGCCGTAGGACTCGATCACCGGCGCGTCGAAGGTCGCCTCGAGCTCGCCCATCACCGGCGCCGGCAGCGAGGACGACGACGAGCGCAGCAGCCGGAGCCGGCGGCGCGCGACGATCTCCCTGTTGCGGGCAGCCCGCGCGAGGATCGCCTGGTGCATGGTGGGGACGGCCGTGAGCCAGGTCGGCACCATCTCGTCGAGCCAGGCGAAGACGCGGAGCGCGTTGAAGCCCGGCGTGCAGATCACGCAGGCGCCGGCGTGGAGCGAAGCCATCACGCCCGCCATCAGCCCGTGGATGTGGAAGAGCGGCATGATGTTGAGGCAGCGATCGCCGGGCTCGAGCGAGATCCAGTCGGCGATGTTGCGGGCTGAGGCGCAGAGGTTAGCACCGGTGAGCGGCACGATCTTGGGCCGGGACGTGGTGCCAGAGGTGTGAAGCACCAGCGCCGCATCGTCCGTCTCGCCGTCGTTGCGTGCCTCGCGGGCGCCGGACGAGAAATCGAGGCTGAAACAGCCGGCGCCAGCGCCGGTCTCCGCCGCAAGCGGGATGATCGGGACTCCCACACGCGCCGCCGCTTCGATGGCCGCACTCTCGGTGCCGGCCTCCAGAATCAGCGCCTTGGCCCGCAGGTCTTCGAGGTAGAAGGCGAACTCGTCCACCCGATAGGCGGGATTGAGCGGTGCCGCCGTGGCGTGCGCCGCCGCGCCGAGGAAGGCCGTCGCCATCTCCGGCCCGTTGGGGAGCACGATGGCCACCCGATCGCCCGGCCCGATCCCGGCTTGGGCAAGCGCGTCGCCCGTGCGCCCGACCTGGTCGCGGAGGCCGCCATAGGTCAGCGGCTCACGCTCCGGCGCCGCGATGGCGATATCGTCCCGCCCGCCCCGCTCCAGCAGCGCGTGGATGTTAGTGGGGTCAGACATGATTCCAGGCCGACAGCGGCGAGCGAAGCATCCGCGCGCCGCTCACGCGCGGTTCATCCGGTTATCCACCAGGTCGTCCACCACCGCCGGGTCGGCGAGGGTGGAGGTGTCGCCCAGTGCGTCGTGCTCGTTGGCTGCGATCTTGCGCAAGATGCGGCGCATGATCTTGCCGGAGCGGGTCTTGGGCAGCCCCGGCGCCCACTGGATGAGGTCGGGGGTCGCGATGGGGCCGATCTCCTTCCGCACCCAGCGGCTGAGCTCGCCGCGCAGCTCTTCGCTGGGCTCGCGGCCGGCGGTGAGCGTCACGTAGGCGTAGATGCCCTGGCCCTTGATCTCGTGCGGATACCCCACCACCGCCGATTCCGAGACCGCCGGGTGCGCCACCAGCGCGCTCTCCACCTCCGCCGTGCCCATGCGGTGGCCGGAGACGTTGAGCACATCGTCGACGCGCCCGGTGATCCAGTAGTAGCCGTCCTCGTCCCTGCGCGCCCCGTCGCCGGTGAAGTAGCGCCCCGGATACTGCGAGAAGTAGGTGTCGATGAAGCGCTTGTGGTCGCCATAGACCGTGCGCATCTGCCCGGGCCAGGAATCGGCGAGGCAGAGCAGGCCGGAGCACGCGCCTTCGAGCTCGTTCCCCTCCTGGTCGACGATCAAGGGCTGCACGCCGAAGAAGGGCCGCGTGGCGGAGCCGGGCTTGAGCGCCGTGGCCCCCGGCAGCGGCGTGATCAGGATGCCGCCGGTCTCGGTCTGCCACCAGGTATCCACGATGGGGCAGCGGCCGGCGCCCACCACCCGATGGTACCAGAGCCAGGCCTCGGGGTTGATCGGCTCGCCTACCGAGCCCAGCAGGCGGAGCGAGGCGCGCGAGGTCTTCGCCACCGGCCCCTCGCCCTCGCGCATCAGCGCGCGGATGGCGGTCGGCGCGGTGTAGTAGATGTTGACGCCGTGCTTGTCGCAGACCTGCCAGTGGCGCGAGGCGTCCGGGTAGTTGGGCACGCCCTCGAACATCAGCGTCGTCGCGCCGTTCGCCATCGGCCCGTAGAGGATGTAGCTGTGGCCGGTGACCCAGCCGACGTCCGCCGTGCACCAGTAGATCTCGCCCTCGTGATAGTCGAAGACGTACTGGTGGGTCATGGAGGCGTAGACCATATAGCCGCCGGTGGTGTGCAGCACGCCCTTGGGCTTCCCCGTCGAGCCAGAGGTGTAGAGGATGAAGAGCGGGTCCTCCGCCGCCATCTCCGCCGGCGGGCAATCGGCCGACACGCCTTCGACGAGGTCGTGGTACCAGACGTCGCGGCCGTCGGCCCAGCCGATCTCGCCGCCGGTGCGCTTCACCACCACGCATTTCTGGATGCTCGGGCAGCTTTCGAGCGCCGCATCCGTGTTCGCCTTGAGCGGGACCTTGCGCCCGCCCCGCAGACCCTCGTCGGCGGTGATGACGAGCGTTGAATCGCAGTCCTGTATGCGGCCCGCGAGCGAATCTGGCGAGAAGCCGCCGAACACCACGGAATGGACGGCGCCGATCCGGGCGCAGGCCAGCATGGCGATGGCCGCCTCCGGGATCATCGGCAGGTAGATCGTGATGCGGTCGCCCTTCTTCGCGCCGAGAGAGAGAAGGCCGTTGGCGAAGCGCGAGACCGCCTCGTGCAGCTCGCTGTAGGTCAGCGTCGAGTCCTCGGCCGGGTCGTCGCCCTCCCAGATGATCGCGACCTGATCGCCGCGCTCGGCGAGGTGCCGGTCCACGCAGTTGGCGCAGGCGTTGAGCGTGCCGTCCTCGAACCAGCGGATGTGGAGGTCGTCCGCCGTGTAGGAGACGTCCTTCACCTTGCTGTAGGGCTTGATCCAGTCGATCCGCTTGCCGTGCTCCGCCCAGAACCCCTCCGGGTCCTCGGTCGAGCGGGCGTACCAGGCGCGGTAGGTTGCGTCGTCGCAATGGGCCGATTGGTCGAGGCCCTCGGGCACGGGGAACAGCTCAGTCTCCGACATCGTGGCGCAACGCCTCCCTGCTGGATCGGCCGACCGTCTCGGCGCGGCGGGATTATATACGGTTAGAGCGTGACGGCGACCGACTCGCCCTCGATCGAGACATGGAGCGGCGTGAGGCTCTCGCCGACGCAGGGGCCGGAGAGGCAGTGCCCGTCTTCGATGCGGAAAAGCGCGCCGTGGGTGGCGCAGAGGATCATGTCCTTCTCGCGGGTGAGGAACTGGTCCGGCACCCAGTCGAGCGGACCCAGGGTGTGCGGGCACGAGTTCTCGTAGGCCCGCACCGTGCCGCCTGAACGCACCACGAAGACCGAGCGCAGGTCGGCGCCCTCACGAAAGTCGAAGCCCTTGGAGCCCGGATCGGGAATCTCGTCCAGGCGGCAGAGGACGCGCTGGCTCATGGCGCAGGGCGGCTGGCGCCGTGCAGTGCTCAGGCAGCCTCGCGCTCGACCGTCCGCAGGCTCGCCAGCACGGCGTCGGCCAGATGGTCGATCTCCGCCTCCTCCATCGGGGTGGAAAGGCATGCCATGCCGGAGGTCGAGGTCACGACGCCGTTGTTGAGCAGAGCGCGGAACAGCCCGTCCAGCTTGCGCGCGCGCCCGTCGGTACCGGCACGGTAGACCGCGCGGTAATCGGTGAGCGCCTCGTCGCTCATGTGGAAGAGGATGAGCGAGCCCTCGCCGGTGACCTGTCCCTCGCAGCCTGCAATGCGGAAGGCCTCGCGCAGCTTGACGCGGGCGCTCTCGCCGAGCGCGTTCAGCCGCTCGACGTTCTCAGCCGTGAACATGCGCATCGCCGCCACCCCTGCGGCCATGGAGAGCGGATTGGCCGTGAACGTGCCGGAGTGCGGGCAGGCGGCCTTGCCCGTGCTGCTGTCGTAGACCGCCATCGCCTCGGCGGTGCCCGCCACCGCGCCGATCGGCAAGCCTCCGCCGATCACCTTGCCGAGAGTGGTGAGGTCGGGCTCGAGCCCATAAAGGGTCTGGGCGCCGCCCTCGTGCAGGCGGAAGGTGATCACCTCGTCGTCGATGATGAGCGCGCCGGACGAGCGGCGGAACTCGTGCAGCATCTCGATATAGGCCGGGCTCATCGGCGCGCCGCCGCAGCGGGCCGGCGCGAGGTCGATCAGAACGGCGGCAAGCTCGTCGGCATGGCGCTCCAGGATTGCGCGGGTCTGCGCCACGTCGTTGAAGGGGATGATCACCGCATCCTGCAGCAGCCCGGCGGGTGTTCCCTTGGCGTAGCCCACCGGGCGCGGGCGGTCGGTCCCCCAACTTTGCGGGTCCGGATCCAGGCTCGCCTCGGCATAGTCGTAGGCGCCGTGATAGACGCCCTCGCACTTGGCGATCTTGGGCCGTCCGGTGAAGGCGCGGGCGCCCTTGATGGCGTGCATCACGGCTTCGGTGCCGGTGTTGGTGAAGCGGATGTGCTGGAGCGACGGCGCCCGGCCGCAGATCTGCTCGCCAAGCTCGATCTCGCTCTCGGTCGCCAGCGTGAGCGACATGAACCGCTCGGCCTGCTTCACCACCGCCTCGACGATGGCCGGGTGCGAGTGACCGAAGAGTTGGACCGTGTAGTTGTTGATGAAGTCGATCCGCTCTACGCCGTCCACGTCGGTGACGCGGCAGCCCTGGGCCTCGCGCGCGTAAATCGGATAGGGCGAAAGCTGAGTGAGGCCGCGCGTGCCGCCACCGGGGAACACCGCGCGCGCCCTCTCGCCAAGCGCGGCAGAACGCGAGTGCGGATCGGGATACGCCATGGTCGAGACTCCTAAAGAGGGGGAGCGCCCGCACCCGAGGGACCGTCGCGCAGTCGCTACGCGCGCCCTCTGCGAACTGGCGCCAGAATGCGCCCATCCCGTGCCGCAGGCAAGCACGCGAGGGCGCAGTGGTGGTACATTCTCTCCCTGTCTGTTACATGCCGCTGCCGTCGTCATCGGTGGCGGCTAAGCGTGCGAGCACTGTGGAATGAGCGACGAGGTTCTCGAGGTCGGTAAGTTGCCGGCGGCGCTGCTGGCAGAGGTGCTGGTCACTGGGCGGCCCGTGCCGCCGGAGCTTCTTCTGCCGCCCAGAGTTGGCGAAGATGCAGGCGTCGTCGCCGTGCAGCGCGGCGCTTTGATCGCGGCCAGCGACCCGGTGACGCTCACCGGGCAGGATGTCGGCGCCCACGCGGTGCTGGTGAACGCGAACGACATCGCGGTCATGGGCGCGAGGCCCCGCTGGTTCACCGCGACGGTCCTGCTGCCTCCGGGGATCACGGCGGACGAAGTGCGCGCCCTCTACCGGCGGATGCACGAGGCGCTGGCGGATCTCGACGCCGTGCTGGTGGGGGGCCACGTCGAGATCACCGACGCGGTCCGCCGCACCGTGGTCGCCGGCCACATGATGGGGCTCCGGCAAGACGGCAATTTCGCCAGCACCGCCGATGTGGAGCCGGGGCACGTGGTGGTGCAGATCGGCCCGGCGCCGGTGGAGGGCGCCGCGGTGCTCGCGGCCGAGGCGCGGACACAGCTTGAGGGCAAGGTCGCCGCCGCGACGCTGGCGGAAGCTGAAGGCGCGCTGACCGACCCCGGCATCTCGGTGGTGGACGCGGCGCTCCGCGCCACGACGCTCGGAGCCTCGGCCATGCACGACCCGACCGAGGGCGGGCTTTCCGCCGGGCTCTACGAGATGGCGGAGACGGCGGGCGTCGGGCTCTCGGTCTCGGCCGACGCCGTGCTCTGGTACGCTCCGGGCCGCATCATGGCGGAGGCGCTCGGGATCGACCCTTGGGGGCTGCTCGCCTCCGGCGCCCTGCTCGCGGCCTTTCCCGCCGACGCCGCCGAGGAAGCACTCGCGAGCCTTAGGGCGGAGGGTTTTTCCTGTGCACCGGTCGCCAGAGCCGTAGAGGGGAGTGGTGTCAGCTTCAAGGGAGGCGGCGCGGTGCCGCGCTTCAGCCGCGACGAGATGATCCGGGTCCTCAGCGTCGAAGGCTAGAGCGCGTCCGTCTTTGACGGACGCGCGACAAGCCGCGACCGCGGCCCGCCGCGAATGCGGCGCGCCCGCGCAGGCGCCGGACGCAGGCCGGCTGCCGTGAGCGACAAAGAAGCAGAGCGTTTCCGTGTTAAACGGATACGCTCTAACCCGCGCGGCGCTCAGGCCGCGCAGTAATCCGCGTCGGTGCTTTCAGCGTTGGAAAGGTCGACGATGCTGGGCCGCTCGCCGCAGAGCGCGCAAGCCGGGTCGGGCTTCACCTTGATCTTGCGAAAGATCGCGGCGAGCCCGTCGTAGACGATCAGGCTGCCGGACAGGCTCTCGCCGATTCCCAGCAATTCCTTCAGCACCTCGGTCGCCTGCAGCGAGCCCATGGAGCCCGCGACGGCACCCAGGATGCCGCCCTCAGCGCAGGACGGGATCAGCCCTGGCGGCGGCGCCTCGGGGAAGATGCAGCGGTAGCAGGGATTGTCGCCCCCAAGATGGGCCTTAAAGGTCGCGAGCTGGCCGTCGAAGCGCAGGATCGAGGCCGAGACCAGAGTCGTCTGCGACAGGTAGCACGCATCGTTGATGAGGAAGCGCGTCGCGAAGTTGTCGCTGCCGTCGGCGACCAGATCGTAGCGCTCGATCAGGTCCATGGCGTTGTCCGGGCCTAACCGCACCGGGTGGCACTCGACCCTCACGTCCGGATTGATCCGCGCCACCGTCTCGGCTGCGCTCTCGGTCTTGGGATGGCCGATCCGCGCCTCCGTGTGGGCAATCTGCCGCTGCAGGTTGGAGAGCGCCACCGCGTCGTCGTCGACCACGCCAATGGTGCCGACCCCGGCCGCCGCGAGATAGAGCATGAGCGGCGAGCCGAGCCCGCCCGCACCAACCACCAGCACCCTCGAGTCCAGCAGCTTCTGCTGGCCGGGGCCGCCCACCTCCTGCAGCAGGATGTGGCGGGCGTAGCGCTCGAGCTGGCGTTCGTTGAACATGGTGGCGTCCTAAAGCCCCGCGAAGAGGTCGGTCGATAGGTAGCGCTCGGCGAAGGAGGGCACGATGACGAGCACGCGCTTGCCCGCCATCTCGTCGCGCGCGCCGACCTGGAGCGCTGCGGCGATGGCGGCGCCGGAGGAGATGCCCACCGGGATACCCTCCAGCCGCGCCAGCCGCCGGGCGGTCTCGAAGGCGGTCTCGTCGCTGATCTGGATCAGCTCGTCGAGCACCGAGCGGTCGAGCACGCCCGGCACGAAGCCCGCGCCGATGCCCTGAATCTTGTGCGGCCCCGCGGGCGCGCCGGAAAGCACGGCGCTCGCCTCGGGCTCGACCCCGATCAGCTTGAGCGCCGGCAGACGGGGTTTGAGCACCTGGCCGATGCCGGTCACCGTGCCGCCGGTGCCGACCCCGCAAACGATGGCGTCGAGCGCACCGCCGGTATCGCGCCAAATCTCTTCTGCGGTGGTGACCCGGTGGATCGCCGGGTTCGCCGGGTTCTCGAACTGCTGAAGCATCACGGCACCGTCGATCTCGTCCACCAGCTCTTCGGCGCGCGCGAGAGCGCCGGGGATGCCCTTGGCCGCAGGGGTAAGCTCAAGCTCTGCCCCGAGAAAGAGGAGAATGCGCCGGCGCTCGATGGACATGCTCTCCGGCATGGTGAGGATCAACCGGTAGCCCTTGGCCGCCGCCACGAAGGCCAAAGCGATGCCGGTGTTGCCCGAGGTCGGCTCGACCAGCACCGAGCGGCCGGGCTCGATTTTGCCTTCCGCCTCCGCCGCCTCGATCATGGAGACGCCGATGCGGTCCTTGACCGAAGCAAGGGGGTTGAAGAACTCGAGCTTGCCGACGATCTCGGCGACGCAGCCGGCTTCTGCCGGCAGGCGGTTGAAGCGCACCAGCGGGGTCGAGCCGATGGTCTGGGCGATGCTGTCGTAGATGCGGCCGCGTACCGCCGGCAGCGGCGCCGTAACAGCGGGGGCGGCAGCCTCGTCCGGATGGTCTCGTGCCATGGTCCGCTCGGATCGCTCGCTCATGCAGCCCTGCGCTCGCCCCGCCACCGCTCAGGCCAGCGAGGACCCCCGAGCAGACGCACTAATGCGGCCAGCCGCAGCCAACCGCCTGGCGTGTCACTTGGCGGCTCTCGCGCAGCTGCCCGCCTTGACCTTCGGGGTTGCGCCCTCGTCGAGCACGGTGGACGCAACGTACGTGGCGTCGGTCTGTTCGAGGCACGAGCCGTCCGCGGCGATAGTGCCGGCGCAAGACTGAGTCTTGCCGCTTCCCGCCTCGATCGAAACCAGCTCAAGCTGATGGTCGTCCGCGCGAACCTCGCCGACATGGCCCGTGAACGCCGCGACCGCCAAGCCTGCGACGAACATTATGGGCAGCACGGCCCCAACTCCAAACCGACCTCTGCGACTTAACCTCATGCCTGCCCCCCTTTCGTGACCGGCCCGGCGCGCTTCGGCGCCGGCAGGGCATTGTGCAATGCGCGCCGAACGCGATCAACGGCGTTCGCTCATGGTCTTGGGTTGCCGTCGCTTGTCGGGCCGAGCCCGGTCGAGCCGAAGCCGCCCGCGCCCCTGTCGCTCGGCGGCACCTCGCCCTCCACCAGATGCGCCCGGACCACCGGCGCGATCACGAGCTGGGCGATGCGCATGCCGCGCTCCACCACGAACGGGTCTTCGCCCCAGTTGACCAGCAGCACGCCGATCTCGCCGCGATAGTCGGAATCGATGGTGCCGGGGCCGTTGAGCACGGTCACGCCGTGTTTGAGCGCGAGGCCGGAGCGCGGCCTGATCTGGCCTTCGAAGCCCTCCGGTAATGCCAGTGCCAGCCCGGTTCCGACCAGGGCGCGCGCGCCCGGCGCAAGCGTGAGCGGGCCTGTTGCAGCGTAGAGGTCGAGGCCGGCGCTGCCGGCGCTGGCGTAGCTGGGGAGCGGCAGGTCGCGACCGTGGGCCAGGCGCTGGACTCTAACCTCGACCGGCGCGCTCATGCCCCCTCTGTGTCTTCTGCGAGCGCCTGCGCGATGCGTTGGACCAGCCGCGCTGCCACTTCGGCCTTGCTCATGCGGGGCCACTGCTCGACCGCCGGCGCCCCGCCATCCTCGGCGCGCGTGAGGAGGCGCACGAGGTTCTCATCATCGCCGAAGACCGCGCCTTCCGCCACCTGGTTGGCCAGGATCCAGTCGCAGCCCTTGGCCGTGAGCTTGGCGGCGGCGTTGGCTACGACGTCCTCGGTCTCGGCGGCGAAGCCGATCACAAGACGCGGGCGCTTCGGGCCCGCGGCGCTGAGCGAGGCTAAAATGTCCGGGTTCTCCGCGAGTTCCAAGGTGAGCCCAGCATCGCCACGGCCCTTGCTCCCTCGGGGCTTTTTGATTTTCTGCTCCTGGGGCGCCGCCGCGCGCCAGTCCGAGACCGCAGCCGCGCAGACGGCGACGTCGGCCGGCAGGCCTTGCTCGCAGGCGGCCCGCATTTCCTCGGCCGTCTCGACCCGCACCGTTTCCACTCTCGCCGGCGGCGCCTCGGCGGTCGGACCCGAGACGAGCAGCACATCGGCGCCCGCCTCGGCGCAGGCGGCGGCGATGGCGTGGCCCTGCTTGCCGGAGGAACGATTGCCGAGGAAGCGCACCGGGTCGATGGGCTCGTAGGTCGGGCCGCTGGTGACCAGCACCCGCAGGCCGGCGAGGGGTCCGGGGCGGGCGCCGCCCAGGACTTCAACGATGGCGGCCACGATCTCCGTCACCTCGGCCATGCGGCCGGGGCCGCTCTCGCCCTCCGCCAGCGGGCCGTCGTTTGGCCCGACGAAGCTGACGCCGTCGGCCTCGAGCCGCGCCCGGTTGCGCTCGGTCGCGGGGTGTTGCCACATGCGCGTGTTCATGGCGGGCGCCACGAGCACCGGCTTGTCCGCCGCGATTAGGGTCGATGTCGCGAGGTCGTCGGCGATGCCGTGGGTCATCCTGGCCAGGATATCGGCGGTCGCGGGCGCCACCACCACGATATCGGCCTCCTGCCCCAGCCTGATGTGGGCGATCTCGCTGTCTGCGGTGAGCGCGAGCGTGTCGGTGTAAACCGTCTGCCCGGCGAGGGTCTCGACCGAGAGCGGGGTAACGAACTCGGCGCCGGCACGGGTCAGGATGCAGCGCACTTCTGCGCCCTTCTCCCGGAGCCGCCGGATCAGGTCGAGGCACTTGTAGGCGGCAATCCCGCCCGCGATCACGAGCAGGATTCGCCTGCCGCGCAGCACTGCGGCGAGCGCTTTGTTCTCGTTTCCCGCCTCTTGCATCTGAATACGCTACGAGGGCGCCACGAGCCCGGCAAGAGCCGTGCCGGCTGACCCTCAGGGCCAGCGCACCTCGGGCGGCAGCGACATCAGGATCGCCTCGGTGTTGCCGCCGGTCTCCAGCCCGAAGCGCGTGCCCCGGTCATAGAGCAGGTTGAACTCGACGTAGCGGCCGCGGCGGGCAAGCTGGTGCGCTCGCTCTTCCTCGGTCCAGGGCTCTGCCTTACGTCGGCGCACGATCGCCGGATAGATATCGAGGAAGGCGCGGCCGACATCCCGGGTGAAGCCAAAGTCCGCCTCCCAGTCGCCTGTGTTGAGGTCGTCGTAGAAGATGCCGCCGACGCCGCGCGCCTCCTCGCGGTGAGGCAGGTGGAAGTAGCGATCGCACCACGCCTTGAAGCGCGGATAGTAGTCGGCATCGTGGCGCGCGCAGGCTTGGCTGAGCGCCGCGTGAAAGTCCGCCGTGTCGCGCTCGTCCGGATAGGCGGGCGTGAGATCGGTGCCGCCGCCGAACCACCAAGTGCTGGTGACGATATGCCTGGTGTTCATGTGGACCGCCGGCACCAGCGGCGAGCGCATGTGGGCCACGACGGAGATGCCGCTTGCCCAGAAGCAGCCGTCCTCCGCAGCGCCCGTCACCTTCTGGCGGAAGCTCTCGGAGAACGTGCCGTGCACGGTCGAGACGTTGACGCCCACCTTCTCGAACACCCGGCCCCGCATCAGCGACATCACGCCGCCGCCGCCGCCGGGCCGCTCCCAGGGCTTGCGCTCGAAGCGGCCGGGGCGGGCGCCTGCGGTCTCGGCTTCGTCCTCGATCGCCTCGAAGGCGGCGCAGATGTCGTCCCGCAGCCCCTCGAACCAGGCCCGCGCCCGCTCTTGCCGCGCCGCTTCGTCGCCCGGATCGCTCACGGCAGGCTATTGCTCCCCGCCTGCCGCCGGCGTCAGGCCGTAGTCGTCGCCGAGCGAGAGCGCGTCCAAAATCACCTTGATTCGCGCCCAGGTGGGGCCATCGATGGGGAAGGGAACCCCCGGGCCCCCACCGGCCCGCGCACCGGGGAGGCGCACGCCCGCGCTGCCCTCGGCAGGCGGCAAGGCCTGCAGGCTCGCGACGAACTCCTCCATCGTCCGCACGAACTCCGCACCCATGCCGAGCGCCGGCGGATCGGCGGCGAGCACGAAGAGGCCGTTGCCCTGGTCCTCGTTCTCGTTGCCGCGGCTCATGCCGGCCCCGGCGAGCGCGCCCGCGAAGGCCTCGACGATCAGGCTGAGCAGGAACCCCTTGTGGCCGTCGGCCGCGCCGCCCAAAGGCAGCAGCGAGGCCACGCGTGGCGTCTCGAAGAAGCCGCCAGGCTCCGTGGTCGGCCGGCCCTCGCGGTCGATCAGCCAGCCTTTCGGCACGGCCTCGCCCTGGTTCGCGGCCATCCTGATCTTGCCCAGCGCCACGACCGAGGTGGAGAGGTCGATCACCAGCGGCGGCTTGCCCGGCGCGCGCGGGATGCCGCAGGCGAGCGGGTTGGTGCTGAGGAAGGGCGCCGCGCTACCGAAGGGCGCGACGCAGGCGCCGCCGCCGGCGTCGTTCACCAGCAGCAGGGTCATCAGGCCTTCCCGCGCAGGCCCGCCGACGTAGGCGCCGAGGCGGGCCACGTCATTGCCGTTGCGCACCGCCGCACAGCCGATGCCGTGGGTCCGCGCCTTGGCGCTGGCCTGCTCCACCGCAAAGACGCAGGAGGCAGGGCCGAGGCAGCGCCGCGCATCGATCATCGCCGCCGCCGCGGTCTCGTGTACCACCACGGGCGCCACCGCCGGCGCGATCATCCCTGCCCTGGTGTCCTCGGCGAAGGTGGGGATGCGCATCACCCCGTGGGAGTGATAGCCCGCGCGGCTCGCCTCCAGCAGGGTCTCGGTCAGCACCGCGCGCTCCTGGGCGGTGAAGCCCAGCGCCCCGAAGATGTCCTCGATCAGGGCGCAGACGGTCGCTTCCGGCGCGCTTACCCCCGTCTGGGCCATGGCTTCAGCGCTCCGCCACCTTGACCACGAGCTTGCCGAAGTTGCGCCCCTCGAAGAGCATGCCGAGCCCCTCCGGCGCGTTCTCCAGGCCTTCGATAACGTGCTCCCTATAGGTCATGGAGCCGTCGTCGAGCCACGCCGTGAGCCGCGCGAAGGCCTCGGGATAGCGCTCCAGCCAGTCGAGCACGAGGAAGCCCTCGACCCGCGCCCGGTTGATCAGGATCGAGCGCAGGTGGCTCGGGCCAACATAGGCCTCGGTCAGCGTGTAGTGGTGGATGTTGCCGCAGACCACCACGCGCGCCTTGAAGGCGAGGCGGTTCATCACCCGGTCGGTCACGGGCCCGCCCACGTTGTCGAAGTAGACATCGATGCCGTCGGGGCAGGCTTCGTCGAGCGCGGCGCCGAGGTCGTTGGCGGTGCGGTAGTTGATCGCGGCGTCGAAGCCCAGCTGCTCGGTGATGTAGGCCGCCTTCTCGTCGCTGCCGACCGTGCCGACCACGCGGCAGCCGCCGATCTTGGCGATCTGCCCCACCACCGCGCCGACGGCGCCCGAGGCCGCGGAGACCGCCACCGTGTCGCCGGGGCGCGGGCGGCCTACCTCCAGTAGGCCGAAGTACGCGGTGGCGCCGGGCATGCCGAGGATGCCGAGCGCGTAGGAGGGCGGATAGGGAGACTCCGGCAGAACCCGCGCCGTGCCCCGCGAGCAGAGCGCGTACTCCTGCCAGCCGAACATGCCCTCCACCAGGTCGCCTTCCTTGAGGCCCGCGGCCTCCGAGCGCACGACCTCGCCCACCGCGCCCCCGGTCATCACGTCGCCAATGCCGACCGGCGCCGCGTAGGATTTGGCCGCGCTCATGCGCCCGCGCATGTAGGGGTCGAGGGAGAGCGCGAGCACGCGCACCAGCGCCTGGCCACGGCGAGGCTCGAGCACCGGCTCCTCGGCCAGAGAGAAGTCGCTTACCCTCGGCATGCCCTCCGGCCGCGCCGCGAGCCTGACCTGGCGATTGATGGCCGCGTTCATGTCAACACCTTTGCTTGCTTCGGACTGGGCCCCTCCTCACCCCGGCCCTCTCCTCCCCTCAGGGGAAGAGAGGGAGATAAGGTCGTCGCCGTTGCGTTCCCCCTCCGCCCTTCGGGGGGAGGGGGACAGGGGGAGGTGGGGTGTTTCTTTGCGATCCCCCTGACAAATTACGACAGGGGCTGTGTGCTGCTCCGCTTACGGCTGGACGTCGTAGCCGCCCACTGCCAGATAGCCGCCGTCGATCACGAGCTCCGTGCCGGTGATGAAGCTCGATTCCTCGGACGCGAGGAAGACCGCGCCGTTGGCAATGTCCTCCGGCTTGCCCACGCGGCCGATGGGGTGCTGCTTGCCGAGCGCCGCGAGCCCCGCTTCCAGGCCGCCGTAGTCGCGGTAGCAGGTGTCCTCCATCATCTCGGTATGGATGTAACCGGGGTGGATCGAGTTCACCCGGATGCGGCGCTCGTCCTTGGCGCCGTCCAGCGCCGCCCCCTTGGAAAAGAGCCTGACCGCCCCCTTGGACGCGCTGTAGGCCGACAGCGCCGCTCGGCTCGTGAAGCCCAGGATCGACGAGATGTTGATGATCGAGCCGCCCGCGCGCATCGCGGCCATACCGTGCTTGGTACCGAGGAAGACGCCGTCGACATTGACCGACATGGTCTTGTGCCAGCTCTCCAGCGTGACCTCGTCGAGCGGCTCGACGATGCCGACGCCCGCGTTGTTGACGAGGATGTCGAGCCCGCCGAAGCGATCGATCACGGCCGGAATCGCGGCCTCCCAATCGGCCTCCTTGGTCACGTCCAGGGCGATGAACATGGTCTCGGCGCCGCCTGCCTCGAGCTCCGCCGCGAGCGCCTTGGCGCCCTCCTCCTCGATATCGCTGAGCGCGACAGGCGCGCCTTCCGCCGCCATCCCGCGCGCCATTGCAGCGCCGAGGCCCTTGCCGGCGCCGGTGACGAGCGCGACGCGGCCCTCCAGTCGTCCTGCCATTCCCTGCATCTCCTCTCGTCAATCGTCGCCGGTCGCCGGGGCCGTCGTGCGCAGGCCTACGGCTGGACGTCGTAGCCGCCCACGGCCAAATAGCCGCCGTCGATCACGAGCTCCGTGCCGGTGATGAAGCTCGATTCCTCGGACGCGAGGAAGATCGCGCCGTTAGCGATATCCCGCGGCTGGCCCACGCGCCCGATCGGGTGCCGCTTGGCGATCGCCGCGAGCCCCGCTTCCAGGCTGCCGTACTCGCTGTAGCAGGTGGCCTCCATCATCTCAGTATGGATGTAGCCGGGATGGATCGAGTTCACCCGGATGCGGCGCTCATCCTTGGCGCCATCCAGCGCCGCGCCTTTGGTGAAGAGTCTGACCGCTCCCTTGGATGCGCTGTAGGCAGTGAGCTCCGGCGTGCTCGTAAAGCCCATGATCGACGAGAGGTTGATGATCGAGCCGCCTGCGCGCATCGCGGCCATACCGTGCTTGGTGCCGAGGAAGACGCCGTCGAGGTTGACCGACATGGTCTTGCGCCAGCTCTCCAGCGTGGCCACCTCGACCGGCTCGACGACGACGATGCCTGCGTTGTTGACCAGGATGTCGAGGCCGCCGAAGCGGTCGATCACGGCCGGGATCGCGGCCTCCCAGTCGGCCTCCCTGGTCACGTCGAGGGCGATGAACATCGCCTCGTGGCCCTCCGCCTCAAGCTCCGCCACGAGCGCCGTGCCGCCTTTCGTGTCGATATCGCTGACCGCGACCAGCGCGCCCTCCGCCGCCATCCCGCGCGCCATTGCCGCGCCGAGGCCCTTCCCGGCGCCGGTGACGAGCGCGACGCGGCCTTCCAGCCGTCCGGCCAACCCCTGCGTCTCCTCTCGTCAGTCGCCGACGGTCGCAGCGCCATCCATCATGGCATGGACCATGGCGGGCTTCGGCACTGTTGGGCTGGGGTAGGCCTTGCGGCTGTGGCTGAGCCCCAGTCCCAGCACGCACTCGGCGAGCTTGTAGGTGAGCGGGCCGGGGTTGATGACTGGTACCGGCAGGTTCTCGGCCATGTGGCCGTGCGCCTGGTGCATGGTGGTGGAGCCGAGTAGGATCAGCTCGGCGCCGTCGTCCTCGATGCAGCGCGTGGCGCACTCCACCAGCTTGGGGAAGACCACCTCCTCCTTGCCGCCGAGCAGGTTCTCCACGTCCGGCATCACGTTGATGGAGCGGACGGACGCGAGCCGGTCGGCGACGCCGTACTCGACGCTGCTCTTCTTGTAGAGCGGGATCCAGCCGTCCCACTGGGTTACCACCGAGAAGCGGTTGCAGAACATGAGCGCCATCATGAAGGAGGCCCGCCCCGGCCCGATCACCGGAATGTCGAGCACCGAGCGCATGGCGTTCATGCCCGAATCGCTCATGGTGTCGATGCAGACGGCGTCGTAGCCGTCGTCCTGGGCCGTGAGGCCCGCTTCGAAGAGCGAGATGTCGGCCATGCTGTAGTCGTGGTAGCAGTCGAGCAGCGCGGGCCCCGCCTTGACGCCCCGAAATTCGAATTCGATATCCGGGCCGAACGAGACCGAATCCAGCTGCGAGCGCCGGTTTGCGAGCCCCTTCTCGTCGAAGGCGAAGGGAACGATTACGAGTATCTTGGCCATGACCCTCTCCCCATCCGTGCCGTGCCTTGCGGCGCTCATCCGTTGCCGCGCCTTTCGGCGCGAGGCCGGGATCATGGCGCAGATGCCGCGCGGGCGGAAGGGCGCTCGGCGCCAGGCGACGCTCCGGACTCGGCGACAGCCGAGCTGCTCGGCGTGCCGGGGGCGCCGCGCGCGTCAGTCGAGCGTCACCACCGCGCCGCTGGTCGATGATTCATAGGCGGCGAGCACGGTGCGCACCGCCTCCATCCCGTCCTCCGGCTTGATCACCGCGGGCCGCCTGCCCTCGCGGACGCAGTCGGCGAAGTAGGACCACTCGTCGCGCAGCGTGCCGCCCGTGATGCCGTGCAGCTCCGGCCAGTAGGTCGTGTCCGGGCTGCGGAAGCCGTCCTTGGTGCAGATGCCGATACTGGGGAAGGTGTCCTGGATGTGGATGAAGCCCTCGGTGCCGATCACCGACATGCGCTCGTCGAGATCGAAGGGCGTCTTGTCCGGCATGTTCCAGGCGCCCTCGTAGATGGCGCTCGCGCCGCTGTCGAAGCGGTACATCACCTGCGCCACGTCGTCGTGCGGCAGGCCGAGCGTGTTGACGGTCTGCGCGTAGACGCGCACGACCCTGGAGCCGGTCAGCCAGAGCATCAAGTCGGTATCGTGGGAGCAGGTATGCAGGACCGGGCCGATGGTCTGGAGCTGGCCGGTGACCCACTGCGCCGGAACGTTGCGACGGGCGTTGATCGCGACCACCTTGCCGATCCGGCCTGCGTCGATCTCCTGCTTGGCGGAGACGTAGCGCGGGTTGAAGCGGCAGACGTGGCCCACCATCAGGATGGGGCCGCCCTCGCGCGCGGCGTCGCACATGCGCCGGCAATCCTCCAGCGTCGATGCCATCGGCTTCTCGACAAGGACATGCTTGCCGGCCGCGAGCCCGGCGAGCACGGGTGCGGCGTGGTGCTCCCAGGGTGTCACGACCGCGAGCGCGTCGATCTCCGGGTCCTCGGCGAGCTCCCGATAGTCGGTGCAGGTGCGGGCGACGCCGTGCTCGCGCGCCATCTCCGCGAGGCGCTCTTCCGACGCGTCGCAAAGGGCGGCGAGCTCAAGCTCCGGGTGGCCCGCAATGACCCGGCAATGCACCGTCCCGAACCAACCGACCCCGATGACTCCGACCCGCAGCTTCTCCATCGCCCCCGCTCCGTCCTCTGCCCATCGATCCAAGCGCGCCGCAGCCTAACCCGCACCTCCCACCAGGGTCACGGCCCGCGTCAGGCGCCCGCGCTCCGCTCGGGCACGAGAGAGGCGCAAGTGGGCTGGCCCCGCACAAATTTTTGGTGGGATTCGCGGGATAAGTGGGATTCAAGTGGGATAAGTGGGACAGGTGGGATAAGTGGGACGTCCCGCACGCGGTGCGTCGCGCGGACACCATGTCGCCCGCGCCCGAAGGGTCGCGAGCGCGGCAAAATCGGGTTGCTGGTGCAAGAGCAGGAGCACCTCCGCCTGCCCCGGCCTGTTTGCACGCGCACGTCATGGCGCGATCCTGTCGCGAGCGCCCTACCCTGTACGCTGCACCATGGTCCGGGGAGTCAAGGGAATGCGGACGGGGGATCCCGCTCACACCCGATTACATCGGTCGCCCCCACCTCGTCCCCAGCCTTCTCCATTGTCATTCACTTCGTAGGTTCGACGCTGGTCGACACAGTATCGGATTGAGCATGCGCGATTCTGGGGGTTGAAATTCCACGCTTAGCAACAGTTCGACGCGGATTGCCACAAATTGACGATTATGATAGCTGTAACCCCAATATCTAGTACCTTGACTTTAGCACAAAACGGGAACAATCATGGCCAACAGATGCTGTTTTGGAAAGTAGCGTGAGTGATCCGTTAGAGCCGTATGAGATTCGGGATCCCGTTCACGGGTTCATTCGACTGAACCGGCTTGAGTGG
>CAXXVO010000021.1:0-160654 GCA_963422645.2 Alphaproteobacteria bacterium | reverse complement strand
AGGCAACTGGCAAGAATATGAAGATGGATGGCGGCATTGACCTTCTTTCCCAAAGTGATCAAGAAGCATGTGACAATCTCTTTCGGCAACTATCGGAGTACGGGATTTTTGTCGTTAAAAAGGGTGAACTGGAATCATGGCTTTCGGAACTTGATGTGGGCAGAACCAAGTCACGGTGGCTTTTGAGTGTCTTCGAACAAATGGGTGACGACCCGAATGATCGTGAGTATTGTCGGCCGAAGGCTGGTGATGTCTGGGATTTTGTGGGGGAGATCACGAATTGGGTCGCGAAGGGTGATCGAAAAGGCATCCCTGATTGAAGCCGGATACGATGGACCACGGTCGGTCATTGATTGCAGGTCATTAAGAACACTGTCACCGTGGGCTCCAAGGGTATGTAGTCGATAGCATCCCGTATTGTCTTAGCTCAGATCATCATCGGCTGCGAGGGTAGCATGTGGGCTGGCGCGTTGAGTCTCAGACTTCCTGACCTCTGCTGATTTTAGGTGACACGAGCCGCGCGGATTCCGAGGCCCCGTCGATGTCGTAGACTATGCGCAGACGGGTGCCGGGGAAGACCGTTTCGGTGGCGTTCAGGTCGCTCAGAACCGCATCGATCCAACGGTCGCAGGCGTCGTTTGCGAGGCCAAGAATGTGGACCCGCAGGAGGCCATTGCCAGGATCCGGCAGGATGTCGGCATCGGCGGTGAGCAGCGCTTGAAGCAGTTTCCGGGGATGGGGCTTGTGGCCCTGCGCCTGCATGACGGGAAGCATCATGCGGGTTTCGGCGCGGTAGGCGATCATCCGGATGACGTCGAGGAGGAGGCGCTCGCGCGCGGGCAAGGCATCGAGCTGCTCGGCTTCGTCGAGGTCGCCGGCCCGGCAGTGCTTGGGCGTCTCCCTGCGGCTGGCCCTGACGATGTCGCGGACATCCTGGAGGTCCCTGACTTCCCTCCTGAGTTCCGCCGTCGGCTGCTTCTTCCGGGCCGTGTCGGCGATGCGGTTGCGCAGGCGGCCAAGCTGGCGGTCGAGGCGATGGATTGCCTTGTCATAGGCCCGCCGCAGCGGGTTGACGACCATGGCGGCGGGATCGAGAGGCTCGAGCTCGTGGGTCGGCAGGGCGTCGAGATTGAACTCGTCACGCATGTACTTGAAGAAGTTCTCCTGCGACCAGCGCGAGAACATGGCGCCCGCAACCTCAGCCATCGGCTTGTGCGGATCGGTGGTGATCAGCGGCACCTGACGGCCGTTGTCGAGCAGGCGGCGGATCTGGCGCACCCTGAAGCCGTTCGGCAACGTCACCGGCTTCTCAGCCAGCCGCATGGTGGCGCTGCCGTCCGCCGCCGGTCCGTGAATGGGAACGGTCATCGCGCCGAAGTCCTCGGCCGGCCAGTCCTCGCCCCTGAAGTTCTTGTGCCAGGTCAGGCAGGCGACGCCGCGCCTCGCCAGCCGGCGGAACAGATCCGGGCTCCAGCCCTCGCGGTCGAAGACCAGGGTGAGCGCCGGCTGGCCGGGATGCTCGGCGGTCAGGTCCGGCGCCCCGGCGCCAACGATCCCAAGCTCCTGCAGCGCCGGCACCACGTCGGCTTCGATGGCCGCGACCATCTTCGGGTCCAGCGGCTTGTGCAGACAGAGCAGCGGCTTGCCGCCCAGAGCGTTGATCCAGTAGCTGGCGCTCGCCGGCAGGCACAGCTTCTCGCGCGAGACGAAGTGCTTGGGCAAGCGCCCCTTGCGGCCGGAGTAGACCTTGACGTGCCCGTCGATGGCCAGCGTCGCCCAGAGCTCCGGCTCGTCGGCCTTGCCAGCGCCTGGCAAGGGCGAGCTGCCACGCCCGCACGCCGGCCTCGTCGTCGGCGATGAGAGCGATCTTGCGGCGCAGCGTCTTGACCTCGGGGCAGCGATCGAGGCCGAGAATGGCGCCCCATTCGCCCGGCGCCTGGTAGCGCAGGCTCTCGGGGTTGCGCACCCGCGCCAAGGTCATGAAGGCCAGGAAGAGCAGGATCGTAGGCAAGCCGTAATAGCCCTTCGGCAGCAATGGCAGGAGACCGGTCTCGGAGAGAAGACCTTCCTTCAGCAGGGCCGGCAGGGCGGCGAGCACGCCGCCGAAGCGGACACCGCGGGCGGCGGCGGCGAACTGCGGTTCGACCGGCCCCGCCTGTCCACAACTGGCCAGAACCCGAGCCGGAACATCGCAAGTCGCACGCCCCATCGGCGCCTGCCGGTCCCGCCGATCGCGCGCGCTGCGATCCGTTTGCGGCTGCGCTTCCAGCCCCGGCGCCGTCTCCGGCCCCGGGGCACCGGTACTCTCTTCATCGACACGGCCTTCAGGAGCCGCACCCGCGTCAGGCGGCGCAGCCAGCGCTGAGCGTCCGGGCTCCCCATCCGCCTCCGTGTTGCCGATCAGTCCCTGACGGCGCCACTTGTTGACCGATGGCGCTGACACGCCGAGAACCCGGGCCGCCGCAGAGCCGCTCAGGCCCGATGCCAGCAACGCCGTCGCCTTCTCCGCCAACTCCGGAGTGAACACCGACGGCCCGCGACCGCGCCGGGGCTTCATGAACCCCGCTTCGCCCTCGGCCAGGTAGCGCCGTCGTGCGCGCTGCACCGTCGCGCGCGAGACAGCGAAAGCGTCAGCCAGTTCCTGCGGCGAGACCGCGCTGATCGCCGCGAGGCGGCCGATCCGCAAGAGCATGGCCGTGCGGTCATCGGCGGCGTGGCTGTCAAAGGGAATGAGGTTGGAAAAGTAGGTGAAGGTGTCGTCCGAGATCAGGACGGCGAAGCAGCTGTTGCCGATCGAGACCGCCTCTGGAGGGCACATTGGGAGGGTACTGGGCATGGTTGAGACCGTGCAATTGGTATCAAATTATAATATCAGACCTCGGGCGCGACACCCAGCGAAAAACCGCCTGAAACAACCGAAATGTATCAGAATTCAAGGAGTTCCCGGCACGCTGCCCAGAACAGCCAGCATCACGAGGTCAGGAAGTCTGAGTCTGTACTGATTCGTGCTCCAAATTGGCTGCAGCGCAAATCTTGTCGGCGGCTCAAGCCCTGTTAGTTGCCAACTGGCCGGTGTTGCAGCGGGCGCGCGCTTCGGGCCTGACGGCCCGGCGGGCTGGAGAGGAAACGCTGGTCGCGGCCGCGTGCGGTTGACCCGCATTGCACGCCGTGAAACTGTCTCGGCCATCCGGGACATGCAGGGAGGCGAGGTGAGATGAGCGGCAAGTGGCTCCCCTTTGAACTCACCTGGTACGACACCCGAATTTTCAACTGCTCCTTCTGCGGCATCATGATGGCGCGGGAATACTGGGTGGACGACGAGTTCCCCGGCGAGATGTTCTGCGAGGACAAGTGCGCCGACGTGAAGCGGCGCGTGCGTGCCGAGTTCGCCGAGGCGAAGGCTGCAGGCCGCGTCGAGGAAGCCAAGCATGGCGAGGAGGCAGGCGATGTATAGAGTCGGCATCGATACCGGCGGCACGTTCACGGACCTGGTCGCGCTGGACGACACCAGCGGGCACATCCGCACCGTCAAGGTCCCGTCCACGCCGCAGCAGCCCGCCGCCGCGCCGCTCAACGCCATCGGCCAAAGCGAGCTGACTCCGGACGAGATCGGCCGCATCGTGCTCGGCACTACCATCGCCACCAACGCGCGCCTGCAGAAGAAGGGCGCGACCGTGCTCTACGTCGGCACCGACGGCCTGCAGGACGTACCCATCATCGGCCTGATTGCGCGCAAGGAGGCCTACAACCCGGCCTGGGAGAAGCCCAGCGCAGGCGTGCTGCGCCGCCATGTCTTCGGCATCAAGGAGCGCGTCGATCACAAGGGCAACATATTGATCCCGCTGGAAAGGCCTGAGCTGGAGCGGCTCGGCGACTGGATCGACGAGTGGCGCGCAAGCGACCCCGCGCGAGAGTGGGCGGTCGCGGTCAACCTGCTCTTCTGCTACGTCGATACCAGCCATGAGGAGGCCATCGGCGCCTATCTGGCCGAGCGCTTCCCCGACCTGCCGGTCTCGCTCTCCAGCCACGTTTGCCCGATCTGGCGCGAGTATCAACGGAGTGCGACGGTCATCACCGACGCATTCATCAAGCGCATCATCGACCGCTTCGTAGGCCGGGTTTCGGCCGACCTTGAGAAGGCAGGAATCGCGGCGCCGCTCTCACTGATGAAGTCGAACGGCGGCCATCTGCAGGCAGAATCTGCCGGCGAATCGCCGGTCCAGCTCCTGCTCTCGGGCCTCGCCGGCGGTGTCATCGCCGGCGCCCGCTTCGCCCGCGACCATGCCGACGGCAACGGCGTCACCCTCGACATGGGCGGCACGAGCTGCGACGTCGGCCTCGTCACCGACGGCGCCTTCGGCTCCACCACCGAATACGAGGTGGAGTGGGGCGTGCCGGTGAGCGCGCTCTTCATCGACTACACCACCATCGGCGCGGGCGGCGGCTCCATCGCCTATATCGACGTGGGCGGCCTGCTCCGTGTCGGGCCGCGCAGCGCCGGCGCCGACCCCGGCCCCGCCTGCTACGGCCAGGGCGGGACCGAGCCGACGGTGACCGACGCCAACGTGGTGCTGGGCCGGCTCGACCCCGACTACTTCCTGGGCGGCGCAATGACCCTCGACGCCGCCAAGGCGCACGAGGCCGTCGCGGAACTCGGCGTCAAGCTCGGGCTCACAGCGGTGGAGACCGCGCGTGCGGTCCTGGAGACCGCGGCCGAGAACATGGCGGACGCGATCCGCCTGATGACGGTCGAGCGCGGCATCGATCACCGCGACTATGCATTGATCGCCTTCGGCGGCGCGGGCCCGCTTCATGCCGTCGATGTCGCGGCGCCGCTGGAGATGAAGAAGGTCGTCGTGCCGCCCCATCCGGGCCTCTGCTCGGCGCTCGGAACCTTGCTCACCGACCTCCGCGTCGACCGCGCGCGCACGGTCAACCACCGCTCGGACACGGTGGATCTCCCCACGCTGAACGACCAGCTCCAGGCGCTCGCCCGCGAGGCGGTGGAGGAGCTCAGGCGCGACGGGCTGGAGGGCGAGGCCCACGTCGCCGGCTACATCAGCATGCGCTACGCGGGCCAGAACTTCGGCGAGCTGGTGCAGCTCGACTCGTTGGAGCTCGACGAGGCCGGGTTCGCGCGGGCGCTCGAGGGGTTGCACAGCCAGCACGAGGAGCTTTACGGCTACGCACTGCGCGACAAGGTGGTCGAGATGACCGAGGTGCGGGTGATCGCCGTCGGCGAGGAGCGCACCGATGCGACGCTCAACGCACCCGCCACGGGCTCGGGCCAGGCCCATGCCCACCGCGAGGTCTATTTCGAGGGCGAGGAGCCGCTGGAGACGCCGATCTACCGGCGCGCCGAGCTTCCCGCAGGCTCCGTGATCGCAGGGCCCGCGATCATCGACGAGATGGATTCCACCACCCTCGTGCCGCCCCGGAGCGAGGTGGAGATCGGCGCCGATGGCAGCCTGATCGTGAGCCTGCCCAGGGCGGCCAGTGCTGCGGTCGGCACCGGGCGGCTCGCGCCGGAGAAGGACCCGGTGACGCTCACCGTGGTCAACAACGCGCTCGGCAACATCTGCAACGAGATGGAAAGCGCCATGGTGCGCACCGCGTATTCGCCGATCTTCAGCGAATCGCGGGACTTCTCCTGCTGCCTGTTCGACCGTCGTTTGCGCATGGTGGGCCAGGCCGAGATGAACCCGGCGATCATCTGCGCCGGCCTGCACACGGTGCCGCTCTGCGTGAAGGAGATGGACGAGCCGATCGAGCAGGGCGACGTGATCGTCCACAACGATCCCTACCGCGGCCAGTGCCACATGCCGGAGCATCTGTTGATGAAGCCGGTCTTCGTCGACGGCACGCTGATCGGGTATGCAGCCAACATCGCCCACATCGCCGAGATCGGCGGCATGGCGGTGGGCTCCTTCGCCAGCACCGCGACCGAGGTGTTTCAGGAGGGGCTCCGGCTACCCCCGGTGAAGCTGCTCTCGCGCGGCGAGTACGTGAAGGACGTCTGGCGCATCGCGCTCGCCAATCACCGCACGCCCAACACCACCTGGGGCGACTTCCACGCCATGATCGGCTCGCTCAACACCGCCGAGCAGCGCCTCGGCGCCCTGGTGAAGCGGCTCGGCGTCGAGACCTTCGAGAAGATCTGCGACGCGCTCGTCGACCACGCCGAGCACTGGATGCGGAACGAGATTCGCAAGCTCCCCAACGGGATCTACAAGGCCGAAGACTACTTCGAGGACGACGGGGTCAGCACCAACCGCTACTACTTCCGCCCCACGGTGCACATCCGGGAGGAGGAGATCGTGGTCGATCTCTCGGACTCGGACGAGCAGGCGCGGGGGCCGATCAACGTCACCTACGTCGCGACGGCGGCCGCCGGCTGCACCGCGGTGCTGCAGACCCTCTGCGCCCGCAACGTGCCGCTGAACAGTGGGTGCTTCAAGCCGCTTCGCGTCGTGGCGCCGCCTGGGACGGTGGCAAACCCGGTCTTCCCCGCGCCCAGCGTCGCCGGCAACACCGAGGGCCAGCCCCGCATCATCGCGGCGGTGCAACACGCGCTCTCCAAGGCCGTGCCGGACATGGTGAGCGCGGCCGAAGGCGGCACCGCGTGCAACCTGCTGCTCGGTGGAATTCACCCCGATACCGGTGAGTACTGGACCCACTATCAACTGGAAGGCGGCGGCTGGGGCGGCCGGCTCGGCAAGGACGGCAACACCGCGCTCTGCTGCGCCCATGCCAGCACCATCCGGGCGACACCGATCGAGGTGTTCGAGACCCGCTTCCCGCTCCGGACGCTGAAGTACGAGATCCGCCCCGATTCAGGCGGGGCGGGCAAGTGGCGGGGCGGGCTCGGCTGCTGGCGCCAGTTCGAGGTGGTCGCGGACGCGATCAGCGTGAGCGCGCTCACCGACCGCATGACCGAGGGGCCCTACGGGCTGATGAAAGGCCGACCCGGCGCACCGACAGGTTTTTTCGTCAAGCGCGTCGAGGACGAGGAGTTCCACACCTTCAAGGAGATCTACGGCACCGTGAGCCCGACCAAGTTCGTCAACATCCAGCTCCACCGGGGCGACCAGATTCTCGTCCGGGTGCCCGGGGGCGGCGGCTACGGCGACCCGCACGAGCGGGCGGACGCCGCACTCCGCGCCGACCTGGAGGATGGCCTCGTCAGCGTGGAAGGACTCTCGGACTACGGCCGCGACGCAAGCTTCGCCGACGCCGTGAAGGAAGCCGCCGCGGCGGAGTAGACTTCAGTCGCGGCCGGGCGGGCGTGCTTCGGCCGGCGAACCCTTAAGCCTGGCTGCGCAGCTCTCGCTCGGTCTGAGGGGCCGGCATCGGGCCGATGCCCTCGGCCACCATCTCCCGCCATTCGCGCTTCTGCGGCATGATCGGCGGCACCGGGATGGTCGTGGGCTCGGGCGTGGCATCCGCGATCGGCTTCTCCATCCCCCGTCCCGTCACCTCGCCCCGGCGGAAGAAGCCGTTGTAGATGGACCAGTGGAGCCGGTTGCGCGAGCCGGTGAGCGGGAAGCGCCTGGCGATCGAGGGGAGCGAGTAGAAGTTCTTGTAGGCCCGCATGTGGCCTTCGCGGAGCTTCTGTGTGGTGAGCTTCTCCGGCCGGTAGACGATGTGCCCCTGGTCGTAGAGATCCCAGTCGTAGGAGACGATCTGCCCGGCCTTCTTCATCTCATACCAGGTAAGCGTGCCGGGGTAGGGGGTCAGCACCGAGTAGGCGCAAGCGTCGTAGTTGGCGTCGATATTGAATTTCGTCGTCTCGTCGAAGACGGTCTCGCCATCGCCCTCGAAGCCGAACATGAAGAGCCCGAAGACCATGATCCCGTAGCTGTGGATCTTCTCCACCAGCGCGGCGAACTGATCCGGCCGGTTGACGTACTTGTGGACGCGCTTGAGCGTGTCGCGCGAGATCGATTCGAAGCCGATGCTCAGCATGTAGCAGCCGCTCTCGGCCGCAAGCTCCAGCATCTCGTCCTTCTGGGCGAGCTTGCTGGTGGCGGCGGCCTGCCAGCGAATGCCGCGCCCCCTGAGCGCCCGCATCACCTCCTTGGGCCGCTCCTCGGTGCCGAAGAAATCGGCATCGTTGAGAGAGATCGTGCGCTGCCCGCAGTTCTCGATCTCGCGGATCACCTCATCGACCGGCCGGTAGCGGAACTTGAGCCCGTTCATCAGCGGCTCGGCGCAGAAGGTGCAGCCCTGATGACAACCGCGCGAGGTCTGCACGAAGGTGCGGTTGACGTAGCGGTTCTTCTTCACCAGGTCGTAGCGAGGAATGGGCATGTTGACCATCGAGTGCAGCGTGTCGGCGCGGTAGATGCCCCTGAGCTCGCCGCCATCCAGGTCGTCCAGGACCTTGGGCATCACCAGCTCGGCTTCGCCGATCACCACGGCGTCGCAGTGCTCTAGCGCCTCCTGGGGCATGAAGCTCGCATGCACGCCCCCGATGACCACGGGCACACCTTTGGCGCGGAAGCGCTCGGCGATCTCGTAGCCGCGCTTCACGTAGCTCGTCATGGCCGAGATGCCGACCATGTCGACCTTCAGGTCGAAGTCGATGTCCTCGATGTTCTCATCGGTCATCACGACTTCGTAGCGGTCCTGCGGAATCACCGCCGCGACCGCCAACAGACCCGCCAGCGGCGAATAAAGCGCCCGGTTGAAGTACATCGGGCGCGTCGTGAACTGGTTGGTCTGGGGATTGATGAGGTGGATGATTCGAGTGCGCATGCGTACCTCCGCTAAAGCGATTATACCGCGGTCCGGCCAACCTGCCGAGTGGCTTTCAATGCCTCTAATTCTCCGCCGCCGGAGGCAGCCAACGGGCGGGCGGCTCAGTACTCGGCGCGGTCGTCCACGGCGTGGCCGCGCTTCGGCACCAGCACCGTGCGCTCGTAGGTCATGAACACCGTGCCGTCCGACTTCTTGCCCGTGGTCTTGACCGTGACGATCCCCTGGGTGGGGCGGGAGCGCGATTCCCGCGTCTCCAACACTTCCGATTCGGCGTAGATGGTATCGCCGACATAGACCGGCGCGGTCAGCCGGATGTCGTTCCAGCCCAGGTTGGCGATCGCCTTCTGGCTGATGTCGCTCACCGACATGCCGGCGACGATCGCCAGCGTGAGCGCGCTGTTGACCAGCGGCTGACCGAACTCGCTGTGCGAGGCGTAGTGGCTGTCGAAGTGGATCGGATGGGTGTTCATGGTGAGCAGCGTGAAGGAGATGTTGTCGTACTCGGTGAGCGTCCGGCCCGGCCGGTGCTCGTAGACATCGCCCACCACGAAGTCCTCGAAGTAGCGCCCGTAGGATTCGCGATAGCGCTGCTCGGCTACCTCTTTGCGCTCCACGGCCATGGCTCGATATCCCCTGAATTGCTGCCCATTCGCCGGCGGCGCGGCGGCCGCGACCTTAGGGACTCGCCCTATGGCGGTCAACGTTGGCCGGTCGCCGAATTTGATGGCGGCAAACGCTTGCCGCCGACGCGCCATTGATTATAGTCGTGCCACGTTTGGCGGCAGTGTAGGCCGTCCACGACGAGGGAGATGGAGAATGAAGGCTTTAAAGGCCGGGTTGATCTCGGCAGGTGTGGCGCTCGCTGCACTGACCGCAGCAGACGCGATGGCGCAGGACGGGCACGTCACGTGGCACGACGACGGCTCGGTCGACCTCATCATGGAGGATGGCGCTGTTATCAAGACGTCGCGCGACGAGCTCGGCGAACTGTTCGGGCCGGGCGAGAAGCCCTTCGAAGGAACCACGATCACGGTGCTGACTCTCGATTCAGGGCCGCGCGGCGGGATCTCGGGGCCGATTTTCAGCTTCCGCCCGATCTGGGAGGAGCTGTCCGGCGGCAAGCTGGAGATCGCGTTGACCCCCGTCACCGATCTCTACGCCAAGATGATGCTCGATCTGCGCCAGGGTACGGGCCTCTATGACGGGATCATCGTCGGCGCCTTCTTCTACGGCGACCTCGTCGCCGGCGACTTTATGCTTCCGATCGAGGAATTCATGGAGAGCGGCGAGCACCCGCAGTGGACCTACGATTCCATGCCGGCCTCGCTGAAGACCCTGCACACCTGGGGAGACACCGCCTACGGCGTGCTCAACGACGCTGACGGCCAGGTGCTCTACTATCGCCGCGACGTGCTCAACGACCCCGAGCATCAAGCCGCGTTCAAGGCGGAGAAGGGCTACGATATGCCTGTCCCGCCCAAGACCTGGCAGCAGTTGCTCGATATCTCGCAGTTCTTCAACGGCAAGAACTGGGATGCCAACGACGACGAGGCCGATAGCGGCACCGTACTGCACCTCAAGGTGGGCGAGCAGGGGCACTATCACTTCCAGTCGCTGTCCGCTTCCTTCGCCATGACTCCGGGCGAGGCGGTCACCCAGCACCACAACGTCTACTGGTTCGATCCCACCGACATGACACCGCTGATCGACAGCCCCGGCCATGTCGCGGCGCTCGAGTTCCTGCAGGAGCTGCACAAGACCGGGCCTGAGGCCCAGGTGGGCTGGAGCCTCGGCGAGGCGTGGGACTACTTCCTGCGCGGCAAGTCGATCTTCGTGTTCAGCTGGGGCGATGTCGGCTCGCTCTGCCAGGATGAGTCGCGCTCCAAGCTCAAGGGCATCTGCGGTTCGGCGCTCATGCCCAGCTCGGACAAGTACTGGGATCATGAGAATGGCGCCTGGGTCGAGACCGATGACCCGCAGCCTGTCGGCAACACCACCGGCGGCTCGTGGCACGGCGTGATCTCGGCGTTCTCCGAGAACCCGGATGCCGCCTATTCGTTCCTCTCGCTGATGGCGATCAAGCCGTCGTCGAACTGGGGCGCCTATAACGGCTGGACCGGTGTCGATCCGGGGTATTACTACCAGTTCCTGGAGCCGCTGGGCGAGGCGAAGGTCGAGGATTACGTGGCCGCAGGCTGGCACGCGGACGATGTCGCCGAGTACACCCAGGCCTATTACGACAACTTCACCGCGCCGACGATCCTCACCTATCTGCGGATCGAGGGTGCGCCCGCATACTGGGACATCATGGACAAGAACCTGTCCGCGGCCATGAGCGACCAGAAGACCGCTCAGGAGGCGCTTTCCGATACCGCGGCGTCCTGGGAAGACATCACGGACCGGCTGGGCCGTGACAAGATTCTCAAGCAATATCAGGAAGCGATCGGCTTCGGCGGGTAGACCGAGACCATCAGGTAGGGCGCAGGGCAGCGGCCGCGCGTACGACGCAATTGCCCTGCGCCCTTCCGTTTTCAGTGGGACCTAGCCGGCCATGATCCGCTGGAACAAGCCGGTCAAGTTCGCCTTCTTGCTGCCGGCCGTCTTCTGGGTACTGGCGTTCACCGTCTTCCCGCTCGGCTATTCGCTTTACCTCAGCTTCCATGATGTCGAGCGCAAGGTCGTCGTCTCCGGGCGCGAGAAGGTGCCGGTGCTCAACGACGCGGGCGAGCCCGTGCTCAAGAAGAGCGGCGAGCCGCGCACCAAGACCGTGGTGCACCGCGAACTTCAGACCAACTTCACCTGGAACGGCTTCGCCAGTTTTGTCCGCGCCTTCGGCGACGAGGAGGTGGGGGCGGCGGTGAAGCTCACCGCGATCTTCGTGTTCACTGCGGTGACCGTCGAGATTGTGCTGGGATTCCTGCTCGCCTTCCTCTTCCACCGATACATCTTTGGGCGATCGGTGCTGCGAACGATCATGATTTTGCCGATCTTCGCGACCCCGATCGCGGTCGGCTACCTGTTCTTTACTGTCTTCTACGAGGTCGGCGGGCCGCTCGAATTCATGGGCATACCATGGTTGTCGGACCCGGATTGGGCGGTCGTATCGGTAATTATCGTCGATATATGGCAGTGGACGCCCTTCTGTTTCCTTGTGTTCCTCGCCGCGCTGCAGAGCATCCCCGACGATCTTGTGGAATGCGCCAGGCTGGACAGCGGCTCGGCCTGGGACCTCTGGCGCATCGTCGTGATTCCGATGATTCAGCCAGTCATCATTATCGTGCTGCTGCTGCGCCTCGCGGAGGCGGTCAAACTCTTCGACATCATCGCGACGATGACCAAGGGCGGGCCCGGCATCGCCACCCAGTCGTATAGCTATCTGGCGTTCACCCGCGGCTTCAAACTGAACGACTTCGGTTACGCCTCGGCTATGGCCTACCTGCTGCTGATCGTGGTGATGATCGTGGTCACGCTCTTCTTCCGTCGCCTGAGGCAAACCTATGCTTAGCGGGCTGGGCAAGTCTCTGTTCGGCCAGCCCGCCGGCGGGCCCCAGGCACGCGCCCGGCGCAAACGGCTCTGGTTCGCCGATGCCTGCTTCTCGATCATTGCGATTTTCATCGCGCTGATCTTCTTCTTCCCGATCTACTGGGGGGTTTCCAACAGCCTGCGGAAACCGGTCGAGACCTTCACCGTGACCGGCCTCGGCGTCCCCTTCATCGACTTCGCGCCGACGCTCGAGAACTGGATATCGCAGATGTCGGTGCCGGAGGCCTACAACGCCTTCGGCAACAGCCTGGTCATCTCCATCTGCTCGGTGCTGATCGCGCTGACCCTCGGCCTGCCGGCGGCCTATGCGCTCGCGCGCTTCCGCTTCAGGCGCATCAAGAACAAGGACCTCACGATCTGGTTCCTGTCGCAGCGGGTGCTGCCGCCGGTGGCGACGGCGGTGCCCTTCTTCATCGTCTTCTCCTCCATCGACATGCTGGACACCCATGCCGCGCTGATCCTGGTCAACGCCACCTTCATCCTGCCCTTCGTGGTGGTGATCGTGCGCCAGACCTTCCAGGACCTGCCGATCGAGCTGGAGGAGGCGGCGCTGGTGGACGGCGGCTCGCACTTCGTCGCGTTCTTCCGGGTAGCGATCCCGCTCGCGCTGCCGGCGATCGCGGCGTCCGCGCTCATCATGTTCGCGTTCGCGTGGAACGAGTATCTCTTTGCGGTGATCCTGACCATCAAGGAATCGGCGACCATGCCGGTCCATATCGCGGGAGGTGTGGATTCGCGCGGCGTGCAGTTCTGGTTCGTGGCAGTACGCTCGCTCATCGCCATGATTCCGCCGGTCCTGATCGCGCTCTTTGCGCAGCGCTACATCGTGCGCGGGCTTACCCTCGGTGCGGTCAAGGGCTAGGTTCGGGGAAGGAGGCAAGCTATGGCGTCGGTATCGGTTCGCAGCGTCCACAAGTCCTTCGACGAACTCGCCGTCATCCACGGGGTCTCGATCGACATCTACGACGGCGAGTTCCTCGTCCTGGTCGGCCCCTCGGGCTGCGGCAAGTCGACGCTGCTCAGGATGATCGCCGGCCTTGAAGACATCAACGACGGCGAGATCGCGATCGGCGACACGGTGGTCAACGATATGGCGCCGAAGGCCCGCGACGTCGCCATGGTGTTTCAGAATTACGCCCTCTACCCGCACATGACGGTACGCCAGAACATGGGCTTCAGCCTGCGCCTGCGCCGGGAAGACAAGACCATGATCCGCGAGCGGGTGGACAGCGCCGCCGAGATCCTGGGGCTGACGCAGCTCCTCAACCGGCTGCCGCGCCAGCTCTCGGGCGGCGAGCGTCAGCGGGTGGCCATGGGGCGCGCCATCGTACGCGACCCGCAGGTGTTCCTCTTCGACGAGCCGCTCTCCAACCTCGACGCCAAGCTCCGCGTGCAGATGCGGACCGAGATCAAGGCGCTGCACCAGCGGCTCAGGACCACCTCGGTCTACGTCACCCACGACCAGGTGGAAGCCATGACCATGGCCGAACGCATCGTGGTGATGAACCTCGGCCGGGTCGAGCAGGTGGGCCGCCCGCTCGACCTCTACGACCGGCCGGCCAACCTCTTCGTCGCGGGCTTCATCGGCTCGCCGGCGATGAACTTCATCGAGGCCTCGGTCACTGCCGGGAGCGACACGCCGGCCGCGACGGCAACGGACGGCACCATGCTGCCGCTCCCGCCTGGCGCCCCCATTGGCGGGGAACGGCCGCTCGTCTACGGCGTGCGCCCCGAAGATCTGGCACTCGCCACCAACGGCGCCGGCGTCGAGGCCACGGTCGAGGTCGTCGAGCCGACCGGCTCAACGACCCTCGTGTTCTGCCAGATGGCCGGCCAGGAGGTTTGCGCCGAGTTCAAGGAGCGGCATGACTTCGACCCCGGCGAGACGATCCGCCTGATGCCGCGCCTCGAAACCGTCCACCTCTTCGACCGCGAGTCCGGCCAGCGCCTCAACGCCTGACGGCAGCCCGCGCAGGGTGGTCCCACCCGCGGGCGATCTCAATGGTCGTGGTCGTGATCATGGCCTCAGTGGTCGTCCTGACCGCCATGATCGTCATCACCGTTGCCTCGAACCTCAACCGCTACCCC
Organism: Alphaproteobacteria bacterium; assembly: GCA_963422645.2. GTDB lineage: Bacteria > Pseudomonadota > Alphaproteobacteria > UBA828 > UBA828 > WTGU01. The sequence continues at coordinate 146,262 of CAXXVO010000021.1, read as the reverse complement.
GGTGGTTATGGCGCCCGAGCGCTCGAAGGTGAAGGTGACGGGGATGGTTTCCTCCGCCATCAGCATGAACTTGAGGCCGATCAGCATGACGTGAAGTCCGCCGGGTGCGAGCGTCGCCGTGCCGCCCGCCGGCACGACGATGCCGTCCACCTTCTCCATGCGGTGGACGCCCTCCTCCATCGTGCTGCGGTGTAGCTCGACCTTCTTGGCGAGTGGCGTGCCGACGGCGATCAGGCGATCGTCGGCTTCGCCCAGGTTTCGCATTTCGAGATAGATCACGCCGTTCTGCCCTTGCCCCGCCGGCCGCGACCAGGGGTGGACGATCGTGATTTCGCCGGTCTTCTCCTCGTGCGCCTGCGCCGGCACCGCCGTCCCCAAAATTGCCAGCGCGCCGAGCGCGGCTGCGAGCGCTTTCAACCGGATCATCATCCCTCTCCTCTCATTCGTAAGCGTGCCGCTCATCAGGCGCGCTCTCGACGTCGGGCACAAGGCCCTGCGCCAGCGTCTCGCCCGGCACCTCGATCCGCTCCGCAGGGATCGCGAGACGCCAGTCGTGATCGACCGGAATCACGCGCGTGAGCCAATCCTTGCCCAGGGTGGGCGCGCCGATCAGCCGGGCACCGGCGTGGCGGCGGAGCAGCGCCGCCAGCACCTCCGCACTGCTCGCCGTGCCGAGGCCGACCAGCACGTCGATCTCGAACTCACCGATGGCGCGAAGCGGCCGGGGCAGCGCCACGTCGGTCGTGCCGCTGCGGCCGAGCAAGCGGATTGCACCCGCCCGCGGCCCCGTGAAGAGGCTCGCGACCCGCCGCATCCGGTCGAAGTCGCCACCGGCGTTGCCACGCAAGTCGAGCACCAAGCGCGCCGGCGTTGCGGGCGTGTGGCCGACCACGGCATCGGCGACGTCGCGATCGGCGGTGCGGCCGAAGCGGTCGAGCACCACGACGAGCGCCCCGTCGCCGCGCCGCTCGACCGCGCTCACCGAGGGGACCGTGTGGGCACGCCGGATCGTATCGGTATCGGGGTGATTGACCGGAACCAGGCGAGCCGCGGGCAGGCTTCCCGCAATGAGCCGGGCGGCGCACTGCGTGCCGGCCGGCGGGCAGCGCCGCTCGATTTCCCCGCCGAGCGCTGCGGGCAGCGCCGCATGACGCTCGACGGCGCCGAGCAGACGATCGCGCGGCGCGACCGACGCCGCCTCGGCCGCAGACGAGGCGCCCAGCGCCGCCAGCGCCAGGATGCCGGCGGCGATGCGGAGGGAAGCGGCCGTCGCGGTCCCTAGTGGCAGTAGTTGACCGCCCCGGCCATGTGCGCCCCCCAGGGCTCATCGCCCACGCCCTCGATCGTCGCGACGACGGCCTTCGCCTGCACGTCGATCACGGCGACCGTGTCGGCATCGCTGAGAGCGACGTAGAGCTTGGTGCCGTCGGGCGTCACCACGCCGGTCTCGGGCGTGCCGGGCAGCGCGATCTCGCCGGCCGGCTGCATGGTCTCGAGGTCGATGACCAGTGCCTTGTCGTCGCCCCGGCTGATCACGTAGGCAAGGGAATCGAACCAGCCGGTGTTGACGCCGGTCATGTCGGCCGCGCCGGGGAGGCGCGCGACCTCGTCGAGGGTCTCGGTCGAGACCACGGAGATGGTCTCGTCGCCATTGTTGGGGACGATCATGTAGCGGCCGTCGCCGGTGGTGAACGCGCGCCAGGGCGTATCGCCCAGCGCCAGGTCCTTGAGCGTCCGGCCCGTTTCGAGATCGATCACGGCCATGCGATCGCCCTCGCCGTAGGCCGCGAAGCCGAGGCGCCCGTCGGGCGTCGCGGTGACGTTGATGATGCCCTGATAGGCGGTGTCGTCGTCCTCGTGGTGCGCGAGCGCGCGGTCCGGCCCGATAGCGATCTCGCCTGCGACCGTCGCCTGCGGCACGTCGATCAGGCTGACGAAGCTCGCCCCGAGGTTGCCGACGTAGAGACGCTGGCCCGAGGGGTCGAAGGTCATGTTGTGGGGCTCGTGCAGCCCGTCCACGCGCGCGACTTCGTGCTCTGACCTGAGTGAGACCAGCGAGACCGTGCCTTCGCCGATATTGCCGACGGCAAGCACCGCACCCGAGGGGTCGAGCTCCATGTGCTCGGGCTCATGGCCGAGCTGGATGGTGGCCGATGTCTCCAGCGTCGCAAGATCGATCACCGAGACCGTGTTATCGGCAGTGTTGGTCACGGCCATCTTGCCGAGCGTCTGGGAGACAGCGACCTGGTGCGGCACCTCGCCCACTGGAATATGCGCGACCACCGCGTCGGTGCGCGTGTCGATCACCGCCACGTCCGCCGAGGCCCGATTGGGCACGAACACGTAGTTCGAGAGGTCGTCCAGCGCATGCACACTCGGCGCCGTCACGGCGAGCGCGGCGAGCGCACCGAGTCCCGCTGACAACATCTTGTTCATTCCTTCCCCTCCTTGGGTTCGCGCGGGCCACCGCCCGCCCCGCCGGCGGCGGCATGGACAGACCGTCAGCATAGAAATCGCCGACGGCAGGGGTCAAGCGTGCGTCCTGGCCCAGCCCGCATTTCTCGCCAGGGTCCCTCCCTGCGAGACGTCGCGCGCCCCGGTGCGAGACGGGCAAGCCCAAATTTTATGTGGGATTCCCGGGATAAGTGGGATGTAAGTGGGATAAGCGGGATGGCACGACGCTGGCGCCCCCGTCACGCCCCCTGCATCACACCAAGGTCCCAAAAGCCCGGAGCGCTACTCCGCAGGGCGCACGCGGGCGATTCTGAGCGCGTTGGTGGTGCCGGGGGTGCCGAAGGGCACGCCGGCGGTGATGACGATGCGCTCGCCGGGCGCGGCGTGGCCGGCAGCAAGCGCCTGGGCGCACGCCTTCTCCACCATGTCGGTGAAGCCCGTGGCATCGTCGGTGTGAACGCAGTGGACGCCCCAGAGGAGCGCGAGACGGCGCGCGGTATCGCGGTCCGGCGTCAGCACCAGGATCGGCACCGGCGGGCGTTCGCGCGCGGCCCTGACCGCGGTCGAGCCCGAGGAGGTGTAGGTGACGATGGCGGCGGCATCCAGGGTCTCGGCCACCTGGCGCGCGGCCGCAGTGATGGCATCGGCTGTCGTCGCCTCGGGGTCCTGCTGCTGCCAGTCGACATGGCGGCGGTACGACGGGTCGCGCTCCACGCGCTCGACGATGCGGTTCATCATCGCCACCGCCTCGCGCGGATAGCGCCCGGCGGCGGATTCGCCGGAGAGCATGAGCGCATCGGCGCCGTCATAGACCGCCGTCGCCACGTCCGAGGCTTCGGCGCGGGTCGGCGACGGCGCGTTCATCATCGAATCCAGCATCTGGGTCGCGACCACCACCGGCTTGCCCGCCTCCCGGGCCGCGCGAACGATCCGCTTCTGCGCTGCCGGCACCTCCTCGGGCGCAAGCTCCACGCCGAGGTCGCCGCGCGCCACCATGATCGCGTCCGAGAGTGCGACGACCTCCTCCAGGCAGTCGAGCGCCGCGGGCTTCTCCAGCTTGGCGACGATAGCCATGTCCTCCGGCACCAGGCGCCGGGCGGTCCTGATATCCTCCGGCCTTTGGACGAAGGAGAGCGCCACCCAGTCGACACCGAGCTCGAGGGCGAAGGCGAGGTCTTCCCGATCCTTGGGCGTGACCGCCTCGATGGGCAGCGTCACGCCCGGCAGGTTGAGGCCCTTGCGGTCCGAGAGGACGCCCGGCGTCACCACCACGGTCTCGGCATGGTCCGGCCCGCACGCGGCGACGCGGAGCCGCACCTTGCCGTCGTCGAGCAGGACTTCGGCGCCGGGCGCCAGCGCCGCGAAGATCTCGGGGTGCGGCATGGGCGCCTGTGCTTCGTCTCCCGGCGTCTCGCCAAGAACAAGGGTGAAGCGCTGCCCCTGGACGAGCGCGACCTCGCCCTTCCTGAACCTGCCGATCCTGAGCTTCGGCCCTTGCAGGTCCGCGAGGATGCCGATGGGCCGGCCGGCCTCTGCCTCGATCGTGCGGATCAGGGTGTGGCGGGCGCGGTGCTCGGCGTGGCTGCCGTGGCTGAAGTTGAGGCGGAACACGTCCACACCGGTCTCGAAGAGCGCACGGACGGTTGCCTCGTCGGTGCTCGATGGCCCGAGGGTCGCGACAATCTTGGCGCTGCGGTGACGTCGCACGACTCGTGCCCCTGCGGTGTGCCCGCCCTTATATCGGCATGGCGACGCCGCCGGTCAACGGCGAACAAGGATGGCGCGGAAGTCGTTCACGTTGGTGAGCGTCGGCCCGGTCATCACCAGGTCGCCGAGCCGGGCGAAGAAGCCGTAGCCATCGTTGGCGGCGAGCCGCGCCGCCGCATCCTCCCCAGCGTCGCGGGCGCGCGCGAGCGTGTCGGGCGTCACCAGGGCGCCGGCATTGTCTTCGGTGCCGTCGATCCCGTCGGTATCGCAGGCGGTGGCGAAGATGCCGGGCGCGCCGTCGAGCGCCAGCGCGAGCGCGAGCGCGTATTCCGCGTTGGGGCCGCCGCGGCCCGCCCCGGTCACGGTTACCGTCGCCTCGCCGCCCGAGAGCAACACGGTGCCGGCCGCGGCATCGCGGGCAAGCCTGGCGTGCTCGCGGGCAAGCACGCGCGCCTCGCCCTCCAGCGCGTCGCCCAGGATCACAGGCTCGTAGCCGGCCTCGCGCGCGGCCTCGGCGGCGGCGGCGAGCGCCATCGCGGGGGTCGCCACCATCCGGGTCTCGGCGTCAGCCAGCCGGGGGTCGCCCTGCTTCGGCGTCTCCTCCGCGCCGCCTTCGAGATGCCCGATGAGCGCGGCAGGTTCCGCGATCCCGTACTTCCGCAGCACGGCGAGGGCGTCGGCGAAGGTGGTGGGGTCGGGCACGGTGGGCCCCGAGCCGATCACGGCCGGATCGTCCCCCGGCACGTCGGAGATCAGGAGGCTCACGACCCGGGCCGGATGACAGGCCGCCCCCAGGCGCCCGCCCTTGATGGCAGAGAGGTGCTTGCGCACGCAGTTGATCTCGTCGATGGCGGCGCCGGAGCGCAGCAGCGCGCCGGTCATCGCCTGCTTGTCGGCGAGTGCGATCCCCGGCGCCGGCAGTGTCAGGAGCGCCGAGCCGCCGCCGGAAATCAGGCAAAGCGCGAGATCGTCCGCGCTCAGGTCCTCTGCCAGGGAGAGAATGCGCGCCGCAGCCTCCCGGCCTCCGGCATCAGGCACCGGGTGCGCCGCTTCCACCACCTCGATCTTTGCCGTGGGCACGCGGTGGCCGTAGCGGGTGACGACGAGGCCCTCCAGGGGGCCCTCCCAATGATCCTCCACGGCCCGCGCCATGGTCGCGGCCGCCTTGCCGGCGCCGATCACCACCGTGCGGCCCGCAGGCGGCTCAGGCAGGTGCGGAGCCAAGCACTGGGCCGGCTGGGCGCTCGCGAGGGCCGCATCCAGCAGGCGGCGCAGGACAAGTCCGGGGTCTTCGCTCATGCCCCACCATGCCAGAGCCGCCCGCAGGCGTCATCCGGCGAGCGCACGCGCCGCAGACGGGCCGCAAGCGCCGTCCGGCGCGACGCGCTACCATGCCGGCGCACAACACCCGGCGCCGGCGCGGTTCGGGTGACACGGGAGCCCGCCCATGACCACCGCCCGCCGCCGTTTGCTTTTCGGCGCCGGTCTCGCGACCATTTCGGGTCTCTGCTTCAGCACCGGCGGCTTCTTCGTCCGCTCGGTGTCGGTCGATCCCTGGGAGATCATCGCGGTCCGCTGCTTCTTCGCCGCGCTCGGCGTGCTCCTGATCCTCTTCGTGAGCGAGCGGGGGCGGGTCTGGCCGGTGCTTCGCACCTCGCGCTGGCCGGTGGTCCTGATGGGCGTCGCCACCGCCTGGGGGATCATCGCCTACGTGCTGTCGATGCAGTACACGCTCGTCGCCAACGTCATTGCGATCATGACGACGTCGACCGTCATGGTCGCCCTGTTGGCGAAGCCGGTGCTGGGCGAGCCGGTGACGCTCAGGACCTGGCTCGCGCTGCTGGGCAGCCTCTGCGGTGTTGGCGTCATGTTCTGGAGCGACGTGGGCGGGGGCGGTGTCATCGGCAACCTGCTGGCGCTCTCGATCGCCGCCGCGATCGCGCTCCAGACCCTGATCGCCCGGCGCTTTCGCACCGGGCGGATGGAGCCGGCAGTGCTGATCGCGGCGCTGATCGCGGGCCTCGCCTCGTTGCCGCTGGCGCTGCCCTTCGAAGCCACAGGGCGGGAAGTGGGGTTCATGGCTGCGCTCGGCCTGGTGCAGCTCGCCTCGGCGCTCACCCTCTACTTCTACGCCGCGCGCTACCTGCCCGCCCCGATCCTCGTCTTCGTCGTGCTGATCGATGCGGTCTTCGCGCCGATCTGGGTCTGGCTCGGCTTCGGCGAGGTGCCGGGCACGCTGGTCTTCATCAGCGCCGTGGTGATCCTGGGCTCGGTGGCCGGCAACGCCCTCTTCGGGGTGTTCGCCTTTCGCCGAGGCCCGCCGGCAGAGACCTAGAGCGGGCCCGCTCTACACGGAAACGCTCTCGCGTCTCGCGTCTTGTCGCTCACGGCAGCCGGCCTACGGCCGGCGCCTCCGCGAGGGCGCCGCAGGAGCGGCGGGCCGCAGTCGCGGCCTGTCGCGCGTCCGTCAAGGACGGACGCGCTCTAACCCGCTACCGCGACGATGAAGCGAGCCGCTGCCACCAGCCGCGCCGCCGGGGCAGCTCGGCCTCGGCATCGTCCGGCGGGGGCGCTGGTGTAGCCGCCTCGGCGGGCGCGTCGTCACCGCCGTCGACCGGTGAGGCCGCGCCCCCGTCAGCGACCTCCGCCGCCACCGGGCGCGATGCGTCATCCGATCCGTTGCCGCTGACTGCGCTTGCCTGCGCGCCATCCACGGCCGCCGGCTCGGGCAGAGGCGCTGGCGCCAGTGGCGCAAAGAGCGGGGCCGGCGGGGCCGCCGGCTCGGGCTCGGACGCCGCAGGGTCAGGTGCGCCCGCGTCGTTGGCGGGGGCTGCCGCATCCTCGGCGGCAGGGGCCGCCGGGGTCTCGCTCTCGGCCGCAAGCGGCGGGAACGTTTCCTCGGCCGCAGACGTTGCGTCTCCCTCAGCCGCAAGCGGCGGGGAGGTCTCCTCGACCGCAGACGTTGCGTCTCCCTCAGCCGCAAGCGGCGGGGAGGTCTCCTCGACCGCAGACGTTGCGTCTCCCTCGGCTGCAAGCGGCAGGGGCGTCTGCTCAGCCGCCTCGCCAGGAGCCTCGCGCGGCTCCTCCTGCCGCTCCTGCTGCCTCGGCGTACGGCTGCGGCCGCCACGCCGGCCGCGGCGCCGGCGCTTGGCGCGGGGAGCATCCTCGGTCTTCTCGGCCTGGGCGTCCCCTGCGGCTGCCGGCTCCTCGGCCTCATCCTCCGAGCCGCCTTCGGCCTGGGCAGGCTCCGCCGGTGCGGCTGCCGCGACAACCTCGGGGGCGGCTTCCTCCGCCCCCTCGCCACGCGGCTTGCGCCGGCGCCGGCGCCGGCGCTTGGTCGGCTCTGCGCTCTCGCCCTTGGTCTCCTGCTTGGGCTTGGGCTTGCTCTCACGCTGAGGCGCCTCGTCTGCCTCTTCCTCCGCAGGCTGCTCCTCGACCGCCGGCGGGGTCCGGGCCGTGATCCGCTCGATCGCGTAGTTCGGCGGCACGAGGCTGTCGTCCTGCTCGAAGCTGACGGCGAAGGCGTAGCGCCGCTCGATCTCCTCCAGCATCCGGCGCTTGCGGTTGAAGATGTAGAGACCGACGGCGGCCGGCACGCGCAACAGGATCTCGGCGCTCCGCCCCTGCAGCCCCTCCTCCTCGATCGCTCTCAGTGCGTGGACCGCAGACGATTCCACCGAGCGTGTGACACCGGCGCCGCCGCAGTGCGTACACCTCTCCATGCTGGCTTCCACCAGGCTCGGGCGCAGCCGCTGGCGCGAGAGCTCCATCAAGCCAAAGGGGCTGATCCGGCCCATGCGAATGCGTGCGCGATCGATCCGCATCGCATCCTTGAGCTTGCGTTCCACCGCCCGCTGGTTGCGGCTCTCGTCCATGTCGATGAAGTCGATGACGATCAGCCCGGCGAGGTCGCGGAGCCTGAGCTGGCGGGCAATCTCCTCCGCCGCCTCCAGATTGGTCTTGAGCGCGGTCTCCTCGATCGTGCGTTCTCGCGTGGCCCGCCCCGAGTTAACGTCGATCGCGACCAGCGCCTCGGTCGGGTCGATCACCAGATACCCGCCCGACTTGAGCTGGAGCTCCGGGCTGTACATGGCATCGAGCTGACTCTCGATCTGATAGCGGGCGAAGAGTGGAATCCGGTCCCGATAGGCCTGCACGCGCGCGGCGTGGCTCGGGATCATGGTCTTCATGAAGGTCTTGGCGGTCTTGTAGCCCTCGTCGCCCTCGATCAGGATCTGCTCGATGTCGCGCGCGTAGAGGTCGCGGATCGAGCGGCGGATCAGGTTGGCCTCCTCGTTGATGACGCAGGGCGCCGTCGATTCCATCGTGAGGTCGCGAATGTTCTGCCAGCGGCGCAGCAAGTATTCCAGATCGCGCCGAATCTCGGTCTTGGAGCGCGACAGCCCGGCGGTCCGCACGATGACCGCCATGCGCGCCGGGATATCGAGATCGTTCATGATCTTCTTGAGGCGCCGCCGGTCGTCGGCATTGACGATCTTGCGCGAAATGCCCCCGCCCCGGATGGCGTTGGGCATGAGCACGATGTAGCGCCCGGCGAGCGAGAGGTAGGTGGTGAGCGCCGCGCCCTTGTTGCCGCGTTCCTCCTTGACCACCTGCACCAGAAGGATCTGGCGCTTCTTGATTACCTCCTGGATGTGGTAGCGGCGGCTGCGCAGTGAGCGGCTGACCTGAAGGCGCCGGCGCTCCAGGTCGTCGAGCTCGTCGCCGCCCATGACCTCGACATCGCCGTTGGCACTCCTGCCGCCGTTGGCTTCGGCGGCCCTGTCGTCGGCAACGCCGTCGCCGCCATCGGCTGCGGCGATGTCCTCCGGCGCACCCTTCTCGTGTTCCGCCGCCTCCGCAGCGTGCGAGGCATCGGCCGGCTCAGGCTGCTCGTCGCCATCGGGCAGCGCAGCACCTTCGCTGGCGGCCTCGCTCTCGGCTCCGCTGTCGGCACCGGCCTCCGCCGCTTCGGCCGGCAGGGCGGCCGGCTCTTCCCTATCGTCGGCTTCCTCATGCTCGGCATAGAGCGCCTCCCGGTCCTCGACCGGGATCTGGTAGTAGTCAGGGTGGATATCGTTGAAGGACAGGAAGCCGTGTCGATTGCCGCCGTAGTCGACGAACGCCGCCTGGAGCGATGGCTCCACGCGCATGACCTTGGCGAGATAGACGTTTCCCTTGAGCTGCTTCCTGGCAGCCGATTCGAAGTCGAACTCCTCTAGGCGTGTTCCGTCCGCCACCACAACGCGGGTCTCTTCCGCGTGGCTGGCGTCGATGAGCATTCGTTTGGCCATTGTTGTATTTTCTCCGTCCGGGAGCGCGCGGGGGCCTCAGCCTCCCGTAAGCGCATCCGCGGGAACGCGATACGGCGCCGCGCCGAACAGGGGCCGCCGGCCGGCGCGCGGCGGTCTCGTCTCGCGACGGACCGCATCACGGCGGGGTCGATCGGCTCGATGGTAGGCAGCTGCCGCATCGGACTCGTTCCATGGTTTCGAGGTGTAGACTCACCGGACGCGCCCGCTGCCACCGGAGTTCTTGCCGGGGAACCGCCGCCACCGTCATCGACATGCGCTCGGTGCGGCGTGGCTCGTCCATCAGTCGTTTCGCACTAGCATTATAGTGTCGCCGGCGACCAAAAACAATGCAGTTGCCATTTTGGAGCTTGCGACGGGTTGGAGAGTCGGCTGTAGGGTCACCCTCAGGCCGCCACGAACTTTCGCACGGGGACCTCCAGCCGGTCCTGCTGCGCATGCCAGAGATCGTACCGCATCTGCTGCTGCAGCCAGCTCTCCGGGCTGCCGCCAAAGGCCGGCGAACAGGATGCCCGGCGCGACGTTGACGCTCCACAGGGCGCTCACTACATTCAGGCCGCCCATCACAGGACGGGATTGCAGGGTGCTGCGCGAACTGACCGACCGCTCGCAGGAGGTGTTACGCCGGCTGGTCGAGGAATTCATGGAGACCGGGCAGCCGGTGGGCTCACGCACGCTCTCGCGCCGGCTTGCGACCCCGGTCTCTCCGGCCACGGTGCGCAACGTCATGGCCGACCTGGAGGATGCCGGCCTGCTCTATGCGCCGCATGTCTCGGCAGGGCGGCTGCCGACCCAGCTGGGCCTGCGCATCTACGTGGACGGGCTGCTGGAGCTGGGGCGCCTCACCGAGGACGAGCGCGCCAGCATCGAGGGCAAGTGCCGGGCGGCAGGGCGCACGGTGGAGGAGATGCTGACCGAGACCACCGAAGCGCTCTCCGGCCTCTCGGGCTGCGCCGGACTGGTGCTCGCGCCCAAGGCCGACGTGCCCTGCCGCCAGGTGGAGTTCGTGAGCCTCAGCCAGGGACGCGCGCTCGCGGTCATGGTGACGGAGACCGGGCTGGTCGAGAACCGTGTGATCGACGTGCCGACGGGAATGACCCAGTCGCACCTGAGCCGTGCCACCAACTACCTGAACGCACGGCTTGCCAGCCGCACCCTCGCCGAGCTGGGCGAGGAGATCCGCACCGAAATCGAGGAGCACCGGGCCCAGCTCGACGACCTGACTGCCCGCGTGGTCGAAGCCGGGATCGCCGAATGGGCGAACGGCGCGCGCGAGCACGGCAGCCTCATCGTGCGCGGCCGGGCCAACCTGATCGACGATGTCACGGCACTCGCGGACCTCGAGCGGATCCGACAGCTGTTCGACGCGCTCGAAGAGCGAAACGACTTCATCCGGCTGCTGGAAAGCACGGAAGGCGCGGACGGGGTTCAAATCTTCATCGGAGCGGAAAGTACGCTCTTCGCCTCCACCGGCTGCTCCATGGTCGTGGCTCCTTACCGCGATTCCGAGGCGCGCTTCATCGGCGCCATCGGCGTGATCGGCCCCACCCGCATCAACTACGGCCGCATCATCCCGATGGTCGATCACACCGCTGAAATTATTGGCCGGGTGCTCGGGTGAGCGAGGAGACCTCGCGGCCGGAGCGGCGGCGACCGTGGGCGCGAAAGGGAACGAAAGAGACCATGCAGAACGAGACCGAAGGGGCCGAGCCGGAAACGGAAGCCGCCCAAGCCGCAGAGCAAAGCGGGGCGGGCGGCGAGAACCGGGACGCCGCACCGGACGACACCGAGCGGGAAGGCCCCGCCGCCACCGAGGCAGAGGACGCCGACGAGCGGGAGGCGGCCGAGGTGGAGGAATTTGCCGAGACCGGTGAGGACGAGTCGGAAGACGGGGATGCCGCGCTCAAGAATAAACTCCTGCGCGCCCTCGCCGATGCCGAGAACGCGCGGCGCAGGGCCAAGAAGGATGTCGAGGACGCGCGCAACTACGCGATTTCGCGCTTTGCCCAGGACTTGCTGGGTGTCGCCGACAACCTGAGCCGCGCCCTGGAGAGCATCCCCGAGGACAAGCGCGAGAGCGACGACGCGGTGAAGGCCATCGCCGACGGGATCGAGATGACGGCGCGGGAGTTCGAGACGGCGCTGGGGCGCCACGGCATCACCAGGCTCGACCCCTTGGGCGAGAAGTTCGACTACAACCTGCACCAGGCGCTCTTCGAGACCGCAGAGACCGACCAGCCGGACGGCACCGTCGTGCAGGTGTTTCAGACAGGCTACCGAATTGGCGACCGCCTGCTGCGCGAAGCGATGGTGGGCGTGGCCAAGGGCGGCACCCAGCCGGCGACAGACGACGACACCGATACCGGGGCCGAGGCCGAAGCTGAGGCGGAAACCGGGGGTCGGAGGGCGCGGATGCGCCAGCGGATGAGCCCTCGTGAGCCTGCATAAGCGCCGGTTTGAGCGCTTGCAGGGCGCAAATCCGCACCCATATTGACCATTGTGCGCGGCGGTTGTCCGTCGCGAGGGAGGCCCCATGGACACGAGACCTGGGGCAAAGAACACGGGGCCAGGAGCGATGCATGACGTGGTCGTTCGGGCCTGCTGACAATAGGGACGAAACATGAGCAAGGTGATCGGTATCGACCTGGGCACGACCAATTCCTGCGTGGCCATCATGGAAGGCAAGGACCCGCGGGTGGTCGAGAACGCGGAGGGTGCGCGCACCACGCCCTCGATCGTCGCGTTTACCGACGACGGCGAGCGCCTGGTCGGCCAGGCGGCCAAGCGACAGGCTGTCACCAACCCAGAAAACACCATCTTCGCGATCAAGCGCCTCATCGGGCGACCCTTCAAGGACCCGATGACGCAGAAGGACATGAAGATGGTGCCCTACCAGATCGTCAACCACGGCAATGGCGATGCCTGGGTCACGGCGCGGGGCGACAACTACTCGCCGAGCCAGATTTCCGCCTTCACGCTGCAGAAGATGAAGGAGACCGCCGAGGCCTTCCTCGGCGAGCCGGTCGCGAAAGCGGTCATCACGGTGCCGGCCTATTTCAACGATTCCCAGCGCCAGGCCACCAAGGACGCGGGCCAGATTGCGGGCCTCGAGGTGCAACGGATCATCAACGAGCCCACCGCCGCCGCGCTCGCCTACGGCCTCGACAAGAAGGGCGCCGGCACGATCGCGGTCTACGACCTCGGCGGCGGCACCTTCGACATCTCGGTCCTGGAGATCGGCGACGGGGTTTTTGAGGTCAAGTCCACCAACGGCGACACCTTCCTCGGCGGCGAGGACTTCGACATGCGGCTCCTCGGCTACCTCGCCGACGAGTTCAAGAAGGAGCACGGCATCGACCTGCGCGAGGACAAGCTCGCACTCCAGCGCCTGAAGGAGGCGGCGGAGAAGGCCAAGATCGAGCTCTCGAGCGCAATGCAGACAGAGGTCAACCTGCCTTTCATCACCGCCGACTCAAGCGGGCCCAAGCACCTCGCGATGAAGGTGACGCGGGCCAAGCTCGAGGCGCTGATCGACGATCTCATCACGCGCACGATCGAGCCTTGCCGGGCGGCGCTCAAGGATGCGGGCCTCTCCGCCGGCGAGATCGACGAGATCATCCTGGTCGGCGGCATGACGCGCATGCCCAAGGTCGTCGAGGTGGTGAAGAACTTCTTCGGCCGCGAGCCGCACAAGGGCGTCAACCCGGACGAGGTGGTGGCCGTGGGTGCCGCCATCCAGGCCGGCGTGCTGCAGGGCGACGTGACCGACGTGCTGCTGCTGGACGTGACCCCGCTCTCCCTCGGAATCGAGACGCTGGGCGGCGTGTTCACGCGGCTGATCGACCGCAACACCACGATCCCGACCAAGAAGAGCCAGGTCTTCTCCACCGCCGAGGACGGACAGACCGCGGTCACCATCCGGGTCTTCCAGGGCGAGCGCGAGATGGCGGCGGACAACAAGCTCCTCGGCCAGTTCGACCTGGTGGGCATCCCGCCATCGAGGCGAGGCATGCCGCAGATCGAGGTCACCTTCGACATCGACGCCAACGGCATCGTCAACGTCTCCGCCAAGGACAAGGCGACCGCCAAGGAGCAGCAGATCCGCATCCAGGCTTCCGGCGGTCTCTCCGACGGCGAGATCGACCGGATGGTGCGCGATGCCGAAACCCATGCCGAGGAGGATCAGAAGCGGCGCGAGCTGGTCGAGACCCGGAACCATGCCGAGGCGCTGATCCACTCGACCGAGAAGACCCTCGAAGAGCACGGCGACAAGATCGATCCGGCAGGAAAGGACGCCATCGAGGCGGAGATCGCCGAGCTGCGCGATGCGCTCGGCGGCGAAGACGCGGATGCGATCAAGGCCAGGATGGAGCAGCTGGGCCAGAACGCGATGAAGCTCGGCGAGGCCATGTACGCGGCAGGCCAGGGGGCAGACGCCGGCGCGCAGCCAATGGACGACGAAGCGCCGGCCGGACCGGGCCCCGACGCGGGACCCGGCGGCGGTGAGCGGGACAGGGTGGTCGACGCGGACTTCGAGGAGGTCGACGACAAGAAGGACCGGCCGTCCTCCTGAACCGACGGAAGGCGGCTCCCGTGAGCACGGAGGCTGTCGGCGGCCGTCGGGCTGTGGACCACGCTCGAGCGGGGCGCTGAGCCATGGCCAAGACCGACTATTACGACCTTCTCGGCGCCTCCCGCGACGTGAGCGAGGACGACCTCAAGAAGTCCTATCGCAAGCTCGCGATGCAGTACCATCCGGACCGCAATCCGGATGACAAGGCCGCCGAGCAGAAGTTCAAGGAGATTTCTGAGGCCTACCACGTGCTCTCCGACAAGGAGAAGCGCGCAGCCTACGACCGCTTCGGCCACGCCGCGTTCGACGGTGCGAGCGGCGGCCCCGGCGCGGCCGGCTTCGACTTCGGCACGAGCTTCGCCGATGTCTTCGACGACCTCTTCGGCGAATTCATGGGCGGCGGCCAGCGCCGCGGCGGCCGGCGGCAGCCGGCCCGGGGGGCGGATCTCCGCTACAACATGGAGATCAGGCTGGAGGACGCCTTCAACGGCAAGCAGGCGACGATCCGCGTTCCCGGCACCGTGAACTGCGAGCCCTGCGGCGGCTCCGGCGCCCGCGCCGGCACCCGGCCCTCGGCCTGCGGAACCTGCAACGGCGCAGGCAAGGTGCGGGCGCAGCAGGGCTTCTTCACCATCGAGCGGACCTGCCCCACCTGCCAGGGTGCGGGCCAGGTGATCGCAGACCCCTGCCCCTCCTGCCGGGGCGCGGGCCGGGTGCAGAAGGAGAAGTCGCTCTCGGTCAACATCCCCACGGGTGTCGAGGACGGCACTCGCATCCGCCTCGCCGGCGAAGGCGAGGCCGGCGCGCGCGGCGCCCCGCCGGGCGATCTCTACATCTTCCTGTCGGTCCAGCCGCACCCCATCTTCCAACGGGACGCGATGCATGTTCACTGCCGCGTGCCCATCCCGATGACCACGGCAGCGCTCGGCGGTGCGGTCGAGGTGCCCACCGTCGGCGGCAGCCGCGCGCGGGTCTCGGTGCCTGCGGGCACCCAGTCGGGGCACCAGTTCCGCTTGCGCGGCAAGGGCATGCCGGCGCTGCGGGGCGCCGGCCATGGCGACATGTATATCGAGGTCGCGGTCGAGACGCCGGTCAACCTCAGCAAGCGCCAGAAGGATCTGCTCAAGCAATTCAACGAGCAGGGCGGCACCCGCCCGACCAGCCCCGAATCCGAAGGCTTCTTCGCCAAGGTGAAGGAGCTCTGGGAGGACCTGAAGGACTAGACTTTATCATTTCCCTCAGGCGCCGGGCGCTCGCTCCGCTCGCATCGCGCGCCCGCGCGCGTAAACGCGCGACGCTACGCGCTTGCGCGCGCGGCGCGGCGCGGTCGCGCCGTCCGGGCCTGACGGCCCGGCCCTTCTCATCTTCCACATCTCGTCGCCGCCGGCTTGCCTGGCGCTTGTGGCGTCGCCACTATGACGCGACGATGGAGCCGAGGAGCGAGCTTCTGGAGGGGCCATGAAGATCGGGATTCCGGGCGCTGCGGGCCGCATGGGCCAGGCGCTGACCCGTCAGGTGACGGCGACGGACGGCTGCACCGTGACAGCCGCGACCGAGGTGCCGGAGCATCCCGCGCTCGGCCGGGACTGCGGCGCGCTCGCCGGGATCGAGCCGCTGGGAGTCGCGGTGAGCGACGATCAGCAGGCGATGTTCCGTGCGGCAGACGCGGTGCTCGACTTCACCCTGCCGGGGGCCGCCGCCCGCCACGCCGAGCTCGCAGCGGCGGAGGGGACGATGCTGATCATCGGCACCACGGGCCTCGGCGCCGACGAGCAGGCCGCGCTGGAGGCAGCAGCGGCCACGGTTGCGGTGCTGCAGGCGCCCAACATGAGCCTCGCCGTGAACCTGCTGTTCAGGCTCGTCGAGCAGGTCGCCGGCCTGCTCGACGACGACTACGACATCGAGATCGTCGAGATGCACCACCGGCACAAGATCGACGCGCCCTCAGGCACGGCGCTCGGTCTCGGCCGGGCAGCGGCACGCGCGCGGGGGGTCGCGCTCGATGAGGTCGCAGCGCGCGGCAGGGATGGCGTGACCGGCGCGCGGCTACGGGGCGAGATCGGCTTTGCAGCGCTGCGCGGCGGCGACGTCATCGGCGAGCACAGCGTGATCTTCGCGGCCGACGGCGAGCGGCTGGAGCTCGCGGTTCGCTCGTCCAACCGTCAGACCTACGCCCGCGGAGCCGTGCAGGCGGCGCGCTGGGCGGAGGGACGCGGCCCGGGGCTTTACACGATGGCGGACGTCCTCGGCCTCACTTAGCCCGACTCGGCCCGGTCAGACCTGCTTGGCCTCGATCACGCCACGCCGGATCGCGCGGGTGCGGGTGAAGAGCGCCTCCAGATAGTCGCCGTCTCCGCGTCGGATGGCGCGCTGGAGGGCGGTGAGGTCCTCGCTAAAGCGGCCCAGCATCTCCAGCACGGCCGCCCGGTTGGAGAGGAAGATGTCGCGCCACATGACCGGGTCCGACGAGGCGATACGGGTGAAGTCCCGGAACCCGGCCGCCGCGTACTTGAAGACCTCTTCCTTGGACTCCTCCTCGAGATCGGTGACCGTGCCCACGATGTTGTAGGCGATCAGGTGCGGCAGGTGCGAGGTGATGGCGAGCACCATGTCGTGGTGCGCAGCGTCCATCATCTCGATCTTCATGCCGGCCATGCGCCAGAGCGCGGCGACACGCTCGACCGCCTCGGGGTCGGCGTCCGGCGGCGGGGTCAGGATGCACCAGCGGCCGTCGAACATCTCGGCGAAACCGGCCTCCGGCCCGGAGTGCTCGGTGCCGGCGACTGGATGGCCGGGGATCAGGTGGACCCCCGCAGGCACGTGCGGCCCAACCGCCGCAAACACGGCGCTCTTGACCGAGCCGACGTCGGTCAGAATTGCCCCCTCAGCGAGGTGCGGCCCGATTCTTGCTCCGAGCGGCGCGAACGTGCCGACCGGGGTGCCCAGCACCACCAGGTCGCAGCCCTCGACCGCTTCGGCCGGGTCGAGCGTTACCCGGTCAACGAAGCCAAGCTCCGTTGCCTTGTCGATGGTCGCCTGGCTGCGGGCGCAGCCGACGATCTCGGTCGCAGGCGCCTTCTGCCGCAAGACCCGCGCGAGCGAGGAGTTGACTAGGCCGAGTCCGATCAGCGCGACGCGGGAGAAGGACTCGCTCACCGCTCGCCGCCCGTTTCCGACGACGTCGCAGGCGCTGCCGTGAAGGCCTCCAGCGCCTGCGCTACGGCCTCGTTCTCCGCCTCCAGGCCGATCGTGACCCGGAGGCAGTCGGCGAGGTGATAGGGCTCCATCCGCCGGGCGACGATGCCGCGTTCGGTGAGGAAGCGATCGGCCGCCGCAGCGTCCCGGCCGGGCTCGTGCGCGAAGCGCACCAGCAGGAAGTTACAGACGCTGGGCACGACGTGGAGCCCGGCTGCGCCGAGGCGCGCGGCAAGCGCACCGAGGCATTGCTCGTTGTGCCGCCTGGTGCGAACGACGTGATCCTGATCCTCGAGGGCAGCGAGCGCCGCAGCGAGCGCCGCAGCATTGGCGTTGAAGGGGCCTCGAATGCGGTGGAGCACGTCGATGATGGCGGGCCCCGCGTAGGCCCAGCCGAGCCGCAACGCCGCGAGCCCGTAGGCCTTCGAGAAGGTGCGGGTCATCACCACGTTGGGCGCCATGCCGGCGAGTTCCAGGCCGGAATCGTAGTCGGCGGAAGTGACGAACTCCGCATATGCCGAGTCGATCACCAGCACGACATGCTCCGGCAGTCCGCCCCAGAGCCGACGGAGTTCCCACTTCGGAATGTAGGTTCCGGTCGGGTTGTTGGGGTTGGCGAGGTAGACGATCCGGGTCCGCTCGGTCACCCGGCTCAGGATCGCGTCCACGTCGGCGGTGTAGTCGGTCTCAGGCGCGACGACGGGCGTGGCGCCGACGGCGAGCGTTGCCAGCGCATAGACCAGGAATCCGTGGCGGCAATAGACCACCTCGTCGCCGGGGCCGGCGTAGGCGTGAGCAAGCAGCTGAAGCAGCTCGTCCGAGCCGTTGCCGCAGACCATCCGCTCGGAGTCGATGCCGTGGAGCGCCCCCAAGGCAGTGCGCAGCTCCGTCGCACCGCCATCGGGATAGCGGTGGAGCGTCCCGGCAAGCTCCCTGTAGGCGGTCTGCGCCCTGGGACTCGGCCCCAGCGCCGATTCATTGGAGGAGAGCTTGATGGTGTTGGCGTGACCGGCCGCGCTCGACCGCCCGCCCACGTAAGGCGAGATCTCCATGATCCCGGGGCGGGGAATGGGCTCGACCGGCATCGCAGTACCCCCCGCTCGTCAGCCGGCGCGCTCGGGCGCGGGCGGCCTCGGGTAGCTGCCCAGCACCGCGATCCGCCCGACATCGTCGTCCAGCTGCTCGGCGAAGCGCTGCAACCGCTGGTCGGTCTCGGCGACGAAGCCATCGACCTCGATCAGCTGCCAGCGGCCGGGCGCGCCGCCATCGCCGTACCAGGCCACGGAGCCGGTCACCGCGATGCCGGCCACGGCAAGCGCCGAGCGAATGCGGTCGCGGCTGATCGTGTCCGACGATTGCACCGCGAGATACGAGACGTCATCGCCCGACGGCGCCGGAGGGGTCATGGCCACCACTAGCGCGTTGGTCCTGCCGGCGGCGTGCCGTCCGCCCGCAAGCCAGGGCAGGCGCGAGACGATCATCGGCCGCTCCTCGTCGCTGACGGCCAGCGTCAGCCACCAGGGCTCGGCACTCACCGCGACGCCGCCGCTCATCGCGTCCGCAGGCACGGGTAGCACGCCGACCGACGCCTTGCCGTCGCGCACGCCGCGCAGCACGCCGCTTTCCGTCTGGGCGGCGAGCAAGGGAGTCTCGGCGCCAAAGTGGACCCGCGCCAGGTCGGCAAAGCGGTTTTCCTCAGTGGGCTCGTCGACCGTGAACACCGAGACCGCGAAGCCGCCCTCGGCGAAGAGCGTCGCCGACATGATCTCGGACCAGATCCGCACGACGACGGGGAAGGGAAAGGGCCCCTCGTGCCGCGCCTTGAGCCGCCTGAGGATTGCGGCCTCGCGCGCCGGCCGCAGCAGCGCGCCGGTGGCACCGCGAGCGCGCTTGGTCTCGCTGATGCGATTGGCAAGCGCCATCCGGCGCAACAGGAGATCGTGGATCGTGTTGTCGATCTCGTCGATCTCGTCGCGCATTGCGGCGAGCGGAGAATCCTCCGGCGAAGGCCTGTTCATGGCATGGCTAACACGGCTAAAGGGGGGTGGCGAGTCCTAGTCCAAGACCGTGGTAAAATCAAAGAGAACATTGACTTTCGGGTTCAAATCGCAACTGTCTGTCCCCCTTTCGGCGATACTTGCGGCCAGCGACCCGGCGAAGGGGCGCGGCCGTTGGGAGCCGGGTGAACGATGACCGCAATGCCCAAGAGCCAAGCCGCGGCGGCGCATTCACAGACCGGCCTGAGCGTCGAGCTCGGCCGGGAGACGCCGCTCGAGCTCGATTGCGGCGTCTCGCTGGGGCCCTTCACGCTCGCCTATCAGACCTACGGCACGCTGAATAAGGAGCGCTCCAACGCGGTGCTGCTCTGCCACGCGCTCACCGGCGACCAGTTCGTCCGGGGCCCTCACCCGGTCACCGGCAAGCCCGGCTGGTGGGAGCTGATGGTGGGGCCCGGCAAGACCTTCGACACCGACCGCTACTTCGTGATTTGCTGCAACGTGCTCGGCGGCTGCATGGGCACTGTCGGGCCGAAGGAGATCAACCCCGCTACCGGCCGCCCGTGGGGCCTAGAATTTCCGGTTATCACCATCCGCGACATGGTCAAGGCCCAGGCCATGCTGCTCGACCATCTGGGGATCGAGCAGTTGTTCTGCGTCTCCGGCGGCTCCATGGGCGGCATGCAGGTGCTGCAATGGGTGGCGAGTTTTCCGGAGCGCTGCTTCACCGCCGTTCCCATCGCCTGTGCCGCCAAGCATTCGGCGCAGAACATCGCGCTCAACGAGGTCGGCCGTCAGGCGATCATGGCCGACCCCGAATGGCGCGAGGGCCGCTACCAGGAACTCGGCACCAATCCGGTCGGCGGCCTCGCGGTAGCGCGCATGGCCGCGCACATCACCTATCTCTCGGAAGCCGCACTGCACCGGAAGTTCGGCCGGGCGCTGCAGGACAGGTCCAACGTCACCTACGGCTTCGATGCGGACTTTCAGGTCGAGAGCTACCTCCGCTATCAGGGGCAGAGCTTCGTCGAGCGCTTCGACGCCAACTCCTACCTCTACATCACCCGCGCGATGGACTATTTCGACCTCGCGGCCGAGTACGACGGTGTGCTCGCCAATGCGTTTCGCGGCGCCGAGACCCGCTTTTGCGTGATTTCGTTCACCAGCGACTGGCTCTACCCCACGTCGGAGAACCGGGCCTTCGTGCGCGCGCTCGCCGCCGTCGCCGCCAACGTGAGCTTCGTCGAGGTGGTGAGCGACAAGGGGCACGACTCCTTCCTGCTCGACGAGCCGGACATGTTCGAGACCCTGCACGGGTTTCTGAGCGGCGCCGCCGCCAGGCGCGGGCTCAGCAGCCCCTGAGACCTCGTCCATGAATGCAGGCCCGCAGCGGCAACCCATGCGCCAGAGCGCCCGCCCCGACCATCGCCTGATCGCCGAGCTGGTGGAGCCGGGCTCCAGGCTGCTCGACATCGGCTGCGGCGACGGCGCGCTGCTGGAACTACTCGCGCGAGAGAAGAGCGTCGACGGCCGCGGCATCGAGATCAGCCATGAGGGAGTCAACGCCTCCGTGAGACGCGGGCTCTCGGTCATCCAGGGCGACGCCGAGACCGACCTCGCCGACTACCCGGACGCCGCCTTCGACTACGTGGTGCTGAGCCAGACCCTGCCTGCGGTCCGAGACCCCAAGGGCGTGCTGCTGGAGCTGCTCAGGATCGGCAGAAGCGCGATCGTCTCGATCCCAAACTTCGGTCACTGGCGCAACCGGCTGCACTTGCTGACACGGGGCCGGATGCCGGCGCCCGTCGGCTCCGGCGAGCTCTGGTACGAGACCCCGATGATCAGGCCGTGCACGATCAAGGACTTCGTGATGCTTTGCCGCGAGCTCGACATCGGCATTGAGCGCCGCACCCAGGTGGATTCACGGGGCCGAGTGCGCCACTTCAGCGGCACCGGTCGCTTCGCCAACCTCTTCGGCGAGCAGGCGGTCTTCCTACTCTCCGCAGCGCGACGGTAAGCCGCAGTCTCCGGCGGCCGTTCGCGCGCCTGCCGGCACCGGCTGCGGCAGCGGCACGATGACCCGGCGGCGGCGGCGCGCCGTGATGGGAAGGGCCTCGAACACGGTCTTGCCCGCCTCGACGTAGACGATGCCGCCGAAGGGGCGCCCGAGATGGCGCCCCACGCGCTGCCAGACGGCAGCCGTGCGCAGCACCGCGCGCGAGCCCGTGGGCGGGAAGAAGAGCATCCCGCCCGAAGCGACCGGGGCGAAACGGTGCTCGCGCAGCAGCCGGCCCAGCTGGGATGCGCTGAAGGGCGAGCCGTGGCCGAAGGGCGTGGCCTCGGCGCGGGCCCAGAGGCCGTGGCGGTTCGGCACCAGCACCAGGATGCGTCCGTCCGGCCGCATCACCCGCCACACCTCGTCCAGCATGGGCCGGCGCTGCTCGCTGAACTCCAGCCCGTGGACGATGAGGATGCGGTCGATGCAGCCGTCGGGCAGCGGCAGGACGCCGTCGTCGGCGAGCGCGACCTGCCGCCCGCCGCTCTCGGGCCAGGCCATCACCCCCTGGCCCGCCGGCATGACCGCGAACACGCGGTCCGCCTCCTCACGAAAGAGCCCGAGGAAGGGCACCGGGTAGCCGATCCCCAGAACCACCTCCTCGCGCACGCGCGGCCACACCCGGCGGATCTGCTGGTCCAGGATCCGGCGCGTGACCCGGCCGAGGCGGGTCAGGTAGAAGGCATTGAGGTCGACAACGTCCTGGTGCATGGCCGGGTATGGTAGCAGGCTGCGATGAGGCGGCCCGCGACCCCATCTAATACATGTGGGTGCCGCCGTTCATGGTGATGGTGGAGCCGGTGGTCCAGGCCGCCTTGTTGTCAATGAGGAAGAGCACGGCATGGGCCACCTCCTCCTCGTACCCCATGCGGCGGATCGGGGACTTGTCGATGATCTTCTTCGCGATCCGCTCGGGCATATCGCGCATCAGGTAGGTATCGACATAGCCCGGCGCCACGGTGTTGACCGTGATCCCGTGCTTCGCCCCTTCCTGCGCCAGCGCCTTGGTGAAGCCGTGCATGCCGGCCTTGGCGGCGACGTAGTTGACCTGGTTGAGCTGGCCGGCCTGGCCGTTCATCGAGCCGATCTGGATGATGCGGCCCCAGCCCCGCTCCAGCATGCCGGGATAGACCGCCTTCGACATGTAGAAGACGGAATCGAGATTGACCCGGACCACCCGCTGCCACTGGTCGTCGGTCATGTTCTCGAACTTGTTGTCGGAGACCGTGCCCGCGTTGTTGACGAGAATCTCGACCGGGCCGTGTTCGGCCTCGACCGCCGCGATCCCAGCCCGGCAGGCTTCGCCCTCGCTCACGTCCCACTTCAGCGCCGGGATGCCGGAGTCCGCCGTGAAGGCGGCGGCGCACGCCTCATCGGCGTGGTAGTTGACCACCACCGGGTGGCCGGCCTCCTGCAAGGCACGCGCGATGCCGGCGCCGATGCCGCGCGTGCCCCCGGTGATGAGCGCTAGCCGTCCCATGCGCGTGCTCCCGTCGGTAGGACTCAGTACATGTGGTGGCCGCCGTTCACCGAGAGCGTCGATCCGGTGATGAAGTCCGCGTCGTTTGCGGTGAGGAAGAGTACCGCCCGCGCGATGTCCTCGGCGCGGCCGAGCCGGCCCACGGGGATGCTGGCGACGATTTTCTCCAGCACCGCCTCAGGAACCGCGCGCACCATCTCGGTATCGACATAGCCCGGGGCAACCGCGTTCACGGTGATGCCGTGGCGCGCGCCTTCCTGCGCCAGCGCCTTGGTGAAGCCGTGGATGCCGGATTTCGCCGCGGCGTAGTTGACCTGGCCGTACTGGCCGGCTTGGCCGTTGATCGAGCCGATATTGACCACGCGGCCGAACTTGCGCGCCCGCATGCCGGGGAAGGTTGCGTGGCAGAGGTTGAAGCAGGAGCCGAGATTGGTGTCGAGCACCGCCTGCCATCTGTCCGGCGTCATCTTCTGGAGCGTGCCGTCGCGCGTGATGCCGGCGTTGTTCACCAGGATGTCGATGGGGCCCAGGTCCTGCTCGATCTGGGCGATGCCCGCCTCGCAGGCCGCGAAGTCGCTCACGTCCCACTTGTAAACGTCGATACCGGTGACTTCGCGGAAGCGCTCGGCCGCCTCGTCGTTCGAGTTGTAGTTGGCGGCCACCTGGCAGCCATTGTTCTTCAGCGCGAGCGAAATTGCGCCGCCAATACCGCGCGTTCCGCCCGTCACCAGTGCGACCCGACTCATCTTCTCTCCCCTGGCAATGATCCGCGCCGCCGTGGACCCATTCCGCGGCGGCGCGTGCGCCTCATATGCGCTTGCGTGCGCGCTTTTTCAAGCGCTGGCGTGGACGGCGATCCAGTCCGCGAGCTTGCGCCAGAGCAGGCGCTTGGCGCGGGGGCTGGCCATCATCCCGATATGGCCGAGCGGCGGGCGCCAGGTCTCGACATCGGGGAGCGCCTCGCCGAGCGCCTCTGCCGAATCCGGCGGGACGATGCGGTCGCGAGCCGGCACGACATTAAGCGCGGGGCACGTGACGCGCTCGGGCCTGACCGCCTCGTCCCCCACCCGCCAGTTGCCGCGCGCGGGTGCGTTCGCACCGTACCAGTCATTCAGGCAGGCTCTCGCGACCGGGCCCGTGAGCGGCACGGCGTCGTTGAGCCAGTCCTCCAACGCCACGAAGTTGCGCGCCGCCGCCGAGGCTGGCGGAAGCGCGGCGAAGGCGCTGAACTTGCGCGCCGCAAGCAGCGGGTCGAGCGCGGCGAACATGGCCTGCAGCGCATCGGGCGGTAGCTGCTCCAGGCCGTCGATCAGGGCGGTGAGACCCGGCAGGTGAGCCGCGATCAGGCGCGCCTGATGGCGACCGTCCGCCCAAAAATCCCAGGGCGTCGCCAGCAGGACCAGCGCCGCCACATCCTCACGGCCGGCGAGCGGCAGCACCAGGGTGCCGCCCATGCAGTAGCCGGCGAGCGCCACGGGCCGGCCTGCGTCGCGGTGTACCGCCCCCAGCGCCGGGGCGAGGCGGCCAAGGACGTAGTCGTCGAGCCCGAATTCGCGTTCGTCCGCGCCGGGCGCCCCCCAGTCCAGCAGATAGGGCCGAAGGCCCCGGTCGCGCAGATAGCGGGCGAGGCTGCGCTCTGCCGTGAGATCGAGGATGTAGGCGCGGTTGATGAGCGAGGGCACGAGCAACACGGGCGCCCCCGCCGCGTCTCCGCCGAAGGCCAGCACCCTCGTCGTTCCGGCCTGCCAGAGCACCGGCGGGTCCGCCAGACGGCGACGATAGGGGTGGTTCCGGTAGCCTTCGATGCCGGCGAGGAAGGTGCCGATGCGACCCGCCGTTTCGGCACCCAGCGCCCGGGCCAGCGCCTCAGGATCAGCCTGTGCCAGCGCCTCCTGAAGGGCTGTCGCCTGCACCTGGTCCGCGCGCCGCCAGTTCAGAGATCCGCTCCTCGAGAGCTGCAAGGCGGCGAGCGAACTCAGCCAGCCGCTGAGCGCCATCCCCAGATGGAGCGGCAGCGGCCTCGGCCCGAGCCTGGGCGGCGGTGCCGGCGTCCGCGCCGGCATTCAGAGCGCCGCTCGCCCCGCCGCCCGCAAGCGCGGCGAGGTGCAAGGTGGCAAGGCGAAGCGTGAGCGCGCCGGGACCGTCGCCCCGCCCGGTGCCGGCGATCTCCTCCTGCCAGAGATCGAGGAAACGGCTGGCAAGCGTGGCCGGGTCGTCGTCATCGCGGGTGCCTTCCAGCCTGCCCATCGCGCGAGTATAGCCCAAGCGGCGGCGGTGGCCCCGTCGTTGACTTGGCCGGCCCCCCGCACCATGCTCGGCCCATGACAATCGAGCAGAAGATCGAGGCCGCGGGCCTGACGCTCCCCCGGCTGGAAGACAGTTACGGCACCAACCCGTCCGGTGCGAAATACGTCTCCCACCACGCGCTGGGACGCGTGCTCTACCTCTCGGGCTGCACGCCCATGAAGGACGGCAAGCCCTATCTCTCCGGGATCCTCGGCGAGGACCGCACCATCGAGGAGGGCTACGAGGCGGCGCGCCATTGCATGCTCTGCTACCTTGGCCTGATCAAGTATGCGCTGGGCGACCTCGACCGCATGCACCGGATGCTGCATCTCACCGGTTACGTGAACTCAGGCCCGGATTTCGTCGATCAGCCGCGCGTCATCAACGGTGCCGTCGACCTGCTCGTCGAGCTTTACGGCCGGCGCCTGATGCCGACGCGCGCCGCCATCGGCTGCCGCGGGCTCGCGGTCAACCACTCCGTCGAGCTGATCGCCACGGTGGAGTTCGACGGCGGTTCCGTGGCGCCTCCGCTCGCCCGCGACGGGACGGTGCTCGACTGAGAGACGCCACCCTCCGGCCATTCACCCGCCATCCACGAGACTGACGCCATGAAAGCGGTTATCTGCAAGGCCTTCGGCCCGCCCGAAACTCTTGCGTTCCAAGACGTGGAGCCGCCCGCGCTCGAGCCCGGCAGCGTCCGCATTGCCGTGCATGCGACGGGCGTGAACTTTCCCGATCTCCTGCTGATCGAGGGCAAGTATCAGGTCAGGCCGCCCTTCCCCTTCAGCCCCGGCCTCGAATGCTCAGGGATCGTCACCGAGTGCGGGCCGGGGGTGGACGCGCCCGAGCCCGGCACCCGGGTGCTCGCCTACGTGTCCTACGGCGGCATGGCCGAGGAGGTGGTGGCGCCTGCGGAGTGCGTCATCCCCATTCCCGATGCCATGCCCTACGATGTCGCGGCGGCCTTCCCCGTGGTCTACGCCACCGGCTACCACGCACTGGTCGGGCGGGGCGCGCTCGCCGAGGGCGAGACGCTGCTGGTCCAGGGCGCCTCGGGCGGGGTCGGGCTCTCGGCCGTGGAGATCGGCAAGTGCCTCGGCGCCACGGTGATCGCGGCCGCCAGCAGCGACGAGAAGCTCGCGCGCGCCCAGGAGCACGGCGCCGACCACCTGGTCAACTACCGCACCGAAGACCTGCGCGAGCGAGTCAAGGCCGTGACCGACGGGCGCGGCGCCGACGTGATCTACGACCCGGTGGGCGGCGACATCTTCGATACGTCCATGCGCTGCATCGCGTGGAACGGCCGGCTGCTGGTCATCGGTTTCGCTTCCGGCCGCATCGCCGAGGCCAAGACCAACATCATCCTGCTCAAGGAGATCAGCGTGGTCGGCGTCGCCTGGGGCGCCTTCGCTCAGCGCAACCGCGCCGCAAACCGCGCCTACTTCGGCGATCTCTTTCGCTGGTACGAGGCCGGCGCGCTGAAGCCCCTCGTCTCCCGCCGCCTGCCCCTTGAAGACGCAGCCACGGCGTTGGACGCATTTCGCAGCCGCAGCGTGGTCGGCAAGCAGGTGCTGACGGTGGAGCGGCCCGGCGGCTGAGCCGGCGCGGGGCCGCGGCGGGCCCCTCCTTTACCGATGGCGCGCGATTTCCTACCCTGAGGCCGCCCCGCGGCGCCGCGGAGCGGTGGACTGCAGATCGGCTAGGATAGAGCGTGGCTGGGGAGGCGATCCGAGGCGCGGCGGGGCCACTCGTGGACGATCCCGTGATCGGACACCCGATGCGCGCCGGCGGCTGGGCGGACCATGCCGCGTCGTCATACACGCTGGCAGCCGCAGCGCTTGACGACGGCCGCCTCGCGGATGCCGCGGCGCTCGCCCGCCACACGGTCGAAGAAGCCCGCGAGGGCTACGAGCTCTACGCCCTCTGGACCGACCAGATCAGGGAAATGCTCGCCGGCGAAGGCGTCGATGAGGCTGCAATAGCGGCGGGCGAGGCCCGCTTGGCCGGGCTGCTGGCGGGCGAGGCCGGCGAGCCCTTCGACATCCACGCGGGCTGGGCCGCCTACACGGCCGCGATCGATGAGGTCGAGGCGGCGTGCGGTGCCGGCGATGCGGCGGGGGCCCGCGAGCACCTGGAGCGCGCCCGCACGCTCTGGCTCGAGACTCACGACCGGGGCTGCGACCTGGTCTACGGGATGCTCGACCTCGTGGTCCGCCACCTGGGCGAGCGCCGCATCGGCCCGCTCTGGGACGAGCTGATGGCGCCGATGTACGAGACCTACGACGTCTACGACACCGCCACGCACCCGTGGCCCCGCTCGATGCACCGGCTGATCCTGATCGCCGCGCTCTCGCTGCGCGGCCATCTGAGCGGGCCGGGGCGCATGGGCGCCATCGAGATCGTGGAGGAGGCGGACCGCTGGGTGCTGAGCTTCGACCCCTGCGGCTCCGGCGGGCGGACCTATCGCGACGCGGACCCAAAGGGACCCCGCATGGCACCCCCGTACGGCTTTGCCGTGACCACCGAGGCCCATGACTGGGCCTGGGGCAAGAAAGGCGTCTGCGTCTATTGCGTCCATTGCTGCCAGCTGAACCAGCACATGCCGATCCGCCGCTTCGGCTACCCGACGCGGGTGATCGACCCGCCGACCTGGCCCGAGGCGAGGCAGGGCGGCGTCTGCCGCTGGTCGGTCTACAAGGACCCCGCGCTGGTGCCGGTGGAGGCCTATACCAGCGTGGGCTATGAGAAGCCGGCGGCGGCCGGCGTGGGGACAACGCAATGAGCGCGACGGCGAATGAGGGATTGGCGGCGGTGCGCGAGCGGATGCGCTCCGAAGGCGTGCGCTTCGTCCAGGTCGAGACGCCGGACCTGGACGGCGGGCTGCGCGGCAAACTGCTCGCGCTGGACAAGGGTCTCTCCGGCGAGGTCGGGTGGTCCAACATCATCTACGGGCTGACCACGGCGGACGATGTCTACCTCTCGCCCTTCTCGTCCTACGAGAACGGCTTCGCCGACGTTTACGGGAAACCGGACCCCGCCACCGTCTGCCGCCTGCCCTGGCGACCGGACACGGTGGCGGCCATCCTCGATATCCACGACGCCAACGGCACCATGACGCCGGAGTGCCCGCGCACGATGCTCCGGCATGCCGCCGATAAGGCCGCCGCAATGGGCTTCGAGCCGCGTTTCGCGCTCGAGTACGAGGTCTTCGTCTATTATGCGGACGACAACGCCTCGCCTGCCTCGCCGGCCACCCTCCAACCTGTCTCGCGCGGGCGCAACGCCTACAGCCTGGTGCGCCTGCCTGCGCTTCGCGCGGTGTTCGAGACCTTCATGCAGCGCATGGAGGAGGTGGGCACGCCGGTGGTTTCCATGCACACGGAGCTCGGCCACGGCGCCATCGAGTTTGCGCTGGCCCATGCCCCTGCGCTCGCCGCCGCCGACGGGGCCATACGCGCGAAAACCTACCTCAAGGAGCTCTGCGCCGAGCGCGGCATGATCGCGACCTTCATGGCCAAGCTCGATGCCGACCTGCCGGGCTCGGGCGGGCACGTCCACCAGAGCCTCTGGCAGGACCGGGAGAATGCGTTCTGGGACGGCGGCGGTGTGAGCGAGACTGCCAGGCAGTATGCCGCCGGCCAGATCGAGCATCTGCCGGCGCTGGTCGCGCTCTGCACGCCCAACATCAACTCGTTCCGGCGCCGCGACTGGCAGCACTGGGTGCCCGAGAACGCATCCTGGGGCGACGACAATCGCAGCGCGGCGTTGCGGCTGATCACCCGGCCCACCCCCCACGGTGCGCGCTTCGAGAACCGGCTGCCGGGCGCCGATGCCAATGCCTATCTCGCCGTCGGCGGCATGCTGGCCGCCGGCCTCGACGGCATCGAGCGCGGCCTTGCGCCGCCGCCGCTCTGCACCGGCAACGCGGCGCTCGACGAGAGCTATACCAAGCTGCCGGCCACCCTGGAGGACGCAGTGGAGGCCTTCGAGAGCTCCGCCTTCCTGCGACGCGCCTTCGGCGACCGCTTCGTGGATCACTACGCGCTCTCACGCCGGGCCGAGATCGATCTCTGGCGCACTTGGCAGAAAAGCCAGATCAGCGCCTGGGAGTTCGAGCGCTATTTCGAGACCATTTGAGCGCCGCGACGCCTTTTCGCGCCGGCCTTCTGCCACTATATCCGTAGAGTCGGGCGTCGACGCTCCGACTTGGACAGCACGAAGGGGGACGAATGACCGATCAGGACTCGATCGCGCAGAGCCTGGAGGCGTTGCGCGCCGAACATCAGTCGCTCAATGCGAAAATCGACACGCTCGCAGGCCGCGGCGACGATCTCGAAATTCAGGAGCTCAAGCGCCAGAAGCTCCGGCTCAAGGACGAGATCGCGCGGCTGGAGAGCGGGCACGCACACTCCGGGTAAATTCGAATGACGAGTGTCTCCAGACGACGCTAATCGCGCGTAACGCGCTGTTTTACCACAAATATTTATGGGGCGGGCCGATCCTGGCGATCCTGGCGCCGGCTTAGGCGCGGGCTCAGTCTGCCGGCTTCACGCCTGTGCCGATCCGCACATGAACGTTCATCGGGACTTCGTCGCCCTCTCTCAGGCGCTCGAAGCCCGCCGCGACGGCTTCTTTCAGGGCACTCTGCGTTGCCTCCGAGGTGCCATCCAGGGCGCGGCCGAAGGTCATGTCGAACTGGGCCTGCCAGAAGGGCGCCTGCGCCGGCACCCGGGGCGCGAAGCGGACCTCGCGCTCTTCCACGTCCGCCAGGCCGCCGTCGCCGAGCGCCTGGACGAGCGCGCCAGGGGTGCCGAGCGAGAAGGGCCGGGCGAGGTCGATGTCGTCCAGCGTATCGAGAGGGCCCAGCACGGATTCGGCGGCAGCGACGAAGACGACGAACATGGTGGTCTCCTCGCGCGGGCCCCAGACCAGATAAGCCACCCGGCCGCCGGGCTTGAGCACGCGCCTGGCCTCGGCAGCGGCGCGCGCTGGCGTCGGACAGAACATCAGGCCAAAGCGGCAGATCACCCGGTCGAACGCTGACTCCGAATCGGGCAGCGCCAGCATGTCGGCGGTCCTGAAGGTGATGTTGCGAAGCCCCTGGGCAGCGGCCCGGCGCCGGGCGCCCAGCATCATCTCGGGGCAAAGGTCGGTGCCGAAGACACGGCCTTCCGCGCCCACCAGGGCTGCGACACTGAGCGCAGGCTCGCCGGCGCCTGTGGCGATGTCGCAGACCCGCTGGCCCGGCGCGATGTCGGCCGCCTCGATCAGCGGTGCATTCATGCGCGCCGCCTGCTCGGCGATCTCGTCGGCTCGCCGGTCCCAATGGCGCCCGCGCCCAGCCCAGTCGGCCCGAACGAGCTCGGTTTCACGCTTGATCGCGTCGGCGTCCATGGCCCGCACTCTCCGCGCCCCGCCGCCCGTGTCAAGGCCGGTGGGGGCTTTCTAGGTAACTGCCCAGGTTCTTGCTGTGAAAATTTGTAACTGCCCAGGTTCTTGCTGTGAAAATTCTCTGGGATTCGGCACAACGCTACCCACGCGACGCCCGTGTGCTCCTCTGTGGTCGCCGGGTTTCACAGCTCACGATGCCCCTCTTGCGGACTGCGACCGGTAAGCTACCCCGATGTGGCCCGAAGTCCGCCCGCGCGACGGGCACCGATTTTCATTCTATGGGGTGGTCCAGCACGGCGTCGACCATGATCGTTTATGAGAATGGCTCCGCTGTTGGAGAACCCGTGCCAGGTGAGCTTACGCGCACTTGACGGTGGCGATGAGCCGATCCGATGGGCTGGTCAGGGCTTCGATGATATTCCAGCCCTGCTTTCTGGCGGTGGTGATGACGCTGCGCAGGATGGCGAAGTTCTCGGCCCCCTGCGCGGACCGGAAGCCCCCGGAGATCTTCTGGCGCAGCTTCATCATCCGAAGGTCGCGCTCGGCCTCGTTGTTCGTGAACCCGACCTCGAGGTCGATCAGGAACCGGAGCACCGCGCATTTGTGGTCGCGCAGCCTCAAGGCCAGATTGTGACCGATCCTTCGCTTCCGGCGCTTCTTCCTCTTGCCAGGCGAGAACGGTGGTTGGCTCTCGTGAAAGGCCAGCGCATCGGCGATGATCTCGTCGTATCGGCGCTCGATCAGCGCCACAAGCCTCGCCGGAACGGCGATATCCTTGTCCAGCGCGATGCGGGCGGCGCGATTGGCTCGGCGCAGGAGCTGCTGCATCCGCCGGGCCCAAGCCTCCCCTTCGATGTCCACCAGCGCCTGCAACTCCCGCAGGTGATGGGCGTTGCACAGGCCGTGCTCCACCCCTTCCATCGCGAAGTACGGCTTCCAGTGATCGTGCACGACGATGCCGGAGACACCCGAGAGCAGGGCGCCGCGCTTGCCGCTGACCCGGTACGCCGCCAGCAGCGGCGTGCAGATCACATGAAGCCACTGCGTCTGACCGCCGATCCGCAAGCCGGTCTCGTCCATGTGTTTCACCCGCGCCGTGCCCGCCGCCAGGTCCTGTATGTGCAAGGCCGCGTCCCGCAGCCGCTCGGCCGCCCTCTCGCTCATCGTCGCCAACGTCGCAGCCGTCACCGGCGCGCCGAAGAGCTCGGCCATCACCTGCGACAGCCGATCCTCCGGCAGGAAGTGAGCGTGCTGAAGGTAGACCGCCACCCCGGCAATGCGCGGGCCGTACTGCACCGGCGCCGACACCCCGTCGGGGAACGCCGCCCGGGTCACCGTCCCGCAATGCCCGCAGCACTTGGCATGCGCCCGGTGCTCGGTCACCTCCAGGGGGCTCGGCTCGGGCAGATCGAACACCTGGCGGGCGACGGGCGTTCCCGCCCTGGCCGCGTCCGAAAGCGGCGAACCGCATCCCTTGCAGGAAGCCGGGACGTGATCCTTCACCCGATCCGGGTGATCGGCGCGGCGCAGCGTCTTGCCCTTGTGGCCGGGCTGGCCACCGGGCTTGCGGCCCGATTTGCCGCGCAGGCTTCGGGTTCGCCGCTTCGAATTCGGCTTCCTCAGCCCATCGCTCGAAGGCGGCTTGCCGCTGTTGCCGCTGTTGAGGCCGAGACGGCGCTCCAACTCCTCGATGCGCTCGACGAGACGCGCGACTTGCTCTTCCAGCCGCGCGTTCTGCTGCCGAAGCCAGGCATTTTCCTCCCGAAGCCGGGCGTTCTCCTCCTCCAGGCGGGCGATCTTCTGCGCGGGCGTTTCGGGCGCTGCTCCCGTCGAAGGGCCGCGCGGCGACTCGGGATTGCTCATGTCGTTGTTGAGTCATTTCCCGAAATTCCCGTCAAGCCCTTTCCACCAACTCCGAACGAGAAACGCCTCAATCCACTGGCCCAAAATGACAAATCAGACGACCTGGGCAGTTACTAACTGTTGGTAACACGGGATATGTCCGGTGCATGTACCAGATGATCTGTCCGGTTTTAGAAGGCATCCAGGCCATGGAGGGTTTGGATGCGTCGGACGGAGCAGGCACAGGGGCTGAGATTGATGAAGTTCGAAGAGGTTTATGGGCGCACGTTGCGCCGTGAGCTTAGCCAGGCGGAGGCGGCGGAGGTTCTGGGCATGTCGGAGCGCACCTTCCGGCGCTGGCGCGGTCGCTTTGAGGCGGAAGGCGCGGAGGGTCTCTACGATCGCCGCCTGAGCCGGGTCTCGGCCCGGCGCGCGCCGGTGGACGAGGTGGCGCGGGTGCTTGCGCTCTTCGACACCCGCTACTGGGACTTCACCGCCAAGCACTTCCACGAGAAGCTGGTCGCCGAGCACGGCTGCAAGCGCAGCTACAACTGGGTACGGCTGACCTTGCAGGCACGTGGGCGCATGCGCCCGGCACCCCGGCGCGGCGCGCACCGGCGCAAGCGGCCGCGGCGCGCGCTGCCTGGCATGATGGTGCACCAGGACGGCTCGCGGCATGAGTGGGTTCGCGGCCGCTGGTGGGACCTGATCGTCACCATGGACGACGCCACGAGCGAGATCTACTCGGCCTTCTTCGTCGAGGAAGAGGGCACGATGTCGAGCTTCCGGCGCTCTGTGAGGTGATCGGGGAGCGCGGGCTGTTCTGCTCGCTCTATGCCGACCGGGCCAGCCACTACTGGCACACGCCGGACGCGGGCGGCAAGGTGGACAAGGACAATCCGACCCAGGTGGGGCGCGCGCTGCACCGGCTCGGCATCGAGCTGATCCCGGCGTATTCGCCCGAGGCCAGGGGGCGCTCCGAGCGCATGTTCGGCACCTTGCAGAAACGCTTGCCCCAGGAGCTCCGGCTCGCCGGCATCAGCGCGATCGAAGAGGCCAACCGCTTCCTCAAGGAGGTCTACCTGCCGCTCCACAACGCCCGCTTCGCCACCCCGGCCGAGGGCCAGGGCTCCGCCTTCGTGCCCTTCGCCGCCGGCGCCGCGCTCGATGACATCCTCTGCGTCCAGGAGGACCGCGTCGTCGGCAACGACAACACCGTGCGCTATCGCGGGCTGACGCTGCAGATCCCGCCCGACCGCCACCGCCGCCACTACGTCAAGGCCACGGTCCGGGTGCACGAGTATCCCGACCGCACACTCGCCGTCTTCCACGGACCCCGATGCCTCGCCCGCTACAAGGCCGCCGGCGAGCCCATCGACACCTCAACCCGGCAGGCCGCGTGAGCCGCTTCGATGCGACCGGCCAAGGGCCTGTGGACAAGTGGATAGCCGCTCCGCGCCTGACCACTTGTCCACAGGCCCAACACCAACAGCAGAAGCGGTCAACTCATCTGGTACATAAACCGGTCAGTTCAGAATGTTCTCGACACAAACCCACAGGCCCACAAGGTGGAGTTACCGATGAGCCGCACGATGAAGGCGGTGGTGCACACCG
The DNA here is from genome assembly GCA_963422645.2 of Alphaproteobacteria bacterium. Taxonomy (GTDB): domain Bacteria; phylum Pseudomonadota; class Alphaproteobacteria; order UBA828; family UBA828; genus WTGU01. The sequence continues at coordinate 112,355 of CAXXVO010000021.1, read as the reverse complement.
GCCCTGGTGGCCTCGACCGCTACGATGCAGGCAAAGAACCATGGAGGTTCACCTAGGGTGGAGCGGAACATATGCTAAATGTCTGGGATCGTGTCGAGGGGACGAGCCTTCATCAGCGCCGGTGCGGTCGCCGTGAAGGAGCGCCAGTCATCGCGACCGGTAAATTTCAGCGGGTACGCGGAGAGGAGCAAAGGCAGAAACCAGCGCTCGTGCCGCCCTTACTGACTCGTTTAGAAAGCCGGGGCCGCCTCGCCGACCGGACCGGGAAAATCGTTGAGAGTGTGAACGTCTTTACACCAACATCGGAGACCCATATCACATGACTGACATCTACGGTCCACTTGAACGAATTATCCACGAACTCAGCGTCATCCACCTCGATCCAGTGCGCCACTTGCAGCAAGACGGCCAGGGTTTACCTAGCCTGATTTACGCTGGCTCGGGTGGTTCCATCGTGACGAATGAAGTGATTGAAACTGAAATACAAAAGGTCGCGGACTGGATGCTCCAGCAACAACCCTATGCTCGTGATAAACACAGCCTTAAGGAATGGCTTTCAACGACAAGAGCAGCATTCGATCCCGCTCTAGCACAACTGGAATTAAGTCGGACTGCTCGCGAAAACGCAAAACAGTTGAAAGTGAAAATTGAATCAAGATTGGACGAGTATTCCGTCCAGCACGGCTCTCGCGGTCGATCACTAGGTGTCGACTATTTTCCGAACCCTCAAGAGACCCATTTGCGATAGGACCTGTTGTCTTCGAAACAACGTCAGGATGGTTGGATCATGCCCTGAAGAATTGCGATATCAGCAACATAACTCATCGTCGGCTAACGCGTGTCTTTTGTGGAAAGAAGTTGAGGAAACGCGAGTCTTCGCTTGATTCGATTCGGGAAGAGTCGATTTTTCGCGTCTTGTGCGATGCTCAAATGGTTTGCACCGTTACGACCGAAGAAATGTCACAGCAATTGGGAGAGGAGCGCACCATTCTCGCAGCCCGCCTCGCATTGACATCGATTGCCCTCATATGGCGTGAGCCATCCAGAGTGCTTGAAAGTTTTGGACTTTCCACTGATCATGGCGTTCGCATTGTTCGGTTGATTCCTGTTGCGCCGGGACCCAGGATGCTTGCAGGCTCAAAGTTGATTGGAAGACCTTTCGGCATGCCCGTCTCCCAGAACGAGTGGGCTTCGATCCTTAAAGACGAACAGGAATATTTCGAGCTGCCCGGCAAAATGATTTTCTGCTGGACAAGTCCCGAGCATGATAAACAAGCATCTTCGCTACTACGCGGACTTTCGTGCGCACTTTTCTGGTTTTGGACAGGGAGCCGCTTGCAAAACTCTGATCGATTCGGAGCGGCGCAAGAACACCCAAGCCAGCAGCGACGACGGCGCACGGCAATTGGCGCGATTTTGATGGCGACCATGATCAGATCAGCGTTGGCACAGCCTCCGATTCGGTATTTTCATCGAACTTCGGGCGCGTTTGGCCGCACCCTCTTTCGAGAAGTGCGGCCACCGTGTTGGCGAAGGAGACGAGCCGGACTAGATCGGCGGAACGATGAGGCGCATCAGCTGGCTGGCCTTCAGAACGGTCATGCCGAACATCAGGTGGGCGAGCACCTTGTCGTACCCGCGCACGCGGACATGGCGGCCGCCGAACTCATCCTTGAGCCGCCCATTGATCCGCTCGGACCCCGAGCGCACGACGTAGCGACGCTCTGCGGGAAAGAAGAGACCGAGTGCCCGCCGCGCCTTCTTCTCGCGCCTCAACGCCTCTTGCATGTCGACCGAGCGGCGCGGGTTCACGTCGATGATCGGCTTGTGGCCAAGCGAGATGCTGTGCGCCCAGATCTCGATGGAATCATAGCCCGCGTCCATAAGGTCATAGAGGCTCTCGACCCGCCCGGCCGTCAGGGTTCCCAAGGGAATCGCCACCTGGGAGTCATGCGTCGACGCAGACGTCATGATGCAGCTGATGGGGACTCCGCCATCGGCCGTGTCGACGTGCAGCCTCAGACTTCCTGACCTCGTGATGCTGGCTGTTCTGGGCAGCGTGCCGGGAACTCCTTGAATTCTGATACATTTCGGTTGTTTCAGGCGGTTTTTCGCTGGGTGTCGCGCCCGAGGTCTGATATTATAATTTGATACCAATTGCACGGTCTCAACCATGCCCAGTACCCTCCCAATGTGCCCTCCAGAGGCGGTCTCGATCGGCAACAGCTGCTTCGCCGTCCTGATCTCGGACGACACCTTCACCTACTTTTCCAACCTCATTCCCTTTGACAGCCACGCCGCCGATGACCGCACGGCCATGCTCTTGCGGATCGGCCGCCTCGCGGCGATCAGCGCGGTCTCGCCGCAGGAACTGGCTGACGCTTTCGCTGTCTCGCGCGCGACGGTGCAGCGCGCACGACGGCGCTACCTGGCCGAGGGCGAAGCGGGGTTCATGAAGCCCCGGCGCGGTCGCGGGCCGTCGGTGTTCACTCCGGAGTTGGCGGAGAAGGCGACGGCGTTGCTGGCATCGGGCCTGAGCGGCTCTGCGGCGGCCCGGGTTCTCGGCGTGTCAGCGCCATCGGTCAACAAGTGGCGCCGTCAGGGACTGATCGGCAACACGGAGGCGGATGGGGAGCCCGGACGCTCAGCGCTGGCTGCGCCGCCTGACGCGGGTGCGGCTCCTGAAGGCCGTGTCGATGAAGAGAGTACCGGTGCCCCGGGGCCGGAGACGGCGCCGGGGCTGGAAGCGCAGCCGCAAACGGATCGCAGCGCGCGCGATCGGCGGGACCGGCAGGCGCCGATGGGGCGTGCGACTTGCGATGTTCCGGCTCGGGTTCTGGCCAGTTGTGGACAGGCGGGGCCGGTCGAACCGCAGTTCGCCGCCGCCGCCCGCGGTGTCCGCTTCGGCGGCGTGCTCGCCGCCCTGCCGGCCCTGCTGAAGGAAGGTCTTCTCTCCGAGACCGGTCTCCTGCCATTGCTGCCGAAGGGCTATTACGGCTTGCCTACGATCCTGCTCTTCCTGGCCTTCATGACCTTGGCGCGGGTGCGCAACCCCGAGAGCCTGCGCTACCAGGCGCCGGGCGAATGGGGCGCCATTCTCGGCCTCGATCGCTGCCCCGAGGTCAAGACGCTGCGCCGCAAGATCGCTCTCATCGCCGACGACGAGGCCGGCGTGCGGGCGTGGCAGCTCGCCCTTGCCAGGCGCTGGCAGGCGCCGACGAGCCGGAGCTCTGGGCGACGCTGGCCATCGACGGGCACGTCAAGGTCTACTCCGGCCGCAAGGGGCGCTTGCCCAAGCACTTCGTCTCGCGCGAGAAGCTGTGCCTGCCGGCGAGCGCCAGCTACTGGATCAACGCTCTGGGCGGCAAGCCGCTGCTCTGTCTGCACAAGCCGCTGGACCCGAAGATGGTCGCGGCCATCGAAGCCGACGTGGTGCCGGCGCTGCAGGAGCTTGGGATCGTTGGCGCCGGGGCGCCGGACCTGACCGCCGAGCATCCCGGCCAGCCGGCGCTCACCCTGGTCTTCGACCGCGAGGGCTGGAGCCCGGATCTGTTCCGCCGGCTGGCGAGGCGCGGCGTCGCCTGCCTGACCTGGCACAAGAACTTCAGGGGCGAGGACTGGCCGGCCGAGGACTTCGGCGCGATGACCGTTCCCATTCACGGACCGGCGGCGGACGGCAGCGCCACCATGCGGCTGGCTGAGAAGCCGGTGACGTTGCCGAACGGCTTCAGGGTGCGCCAGATCCGCCGCCTGCTCGACAACGGCCGTCAGGTGCCGCTGATCACCACCGATCCGCACAAGCCGATGGCTGAGGTTGCGGGCGCCATGTTCTCGCGCTGGTCGCAGGAGAACTTCTTCAAGTACATGCGTGACGAGTTCAATCTCGACGCCCTGCCGACCCACGAGCTCGAGCCTCTCGATCCCGCCGCCATGGTCGTCAACCCGCTGCGGCGGGCCTATGACAAGGCAATCCATCGCCTCGACCGCCAGCTTGGCCGCCTGCGCAACCGCATCGCCGACACGGCCCGGAAGAAGCAGCCGACGGCGGAACTCAGGAGGGAAGTCAGGGACCTCCAGGATGTCCGCGACATCGTCAGGGCCAGCCGCAGGGAGACGCCCAAGCACTGCCGGGCCGGCGACCTCGACGAAGCCGAGCAGCTCGATGCCTTGCCCGCGCGCGAGCGCCTCCTCCTCGACGTCATCCGGATGATCGCCTACCGCGCCGAAACCCGCATGATGCTTCCCGTCATGCAGGCGCAGGGCCACAAGCCCCATCCCCGGAAACTGCTTCAAGCGCTGCTCACCGCCGATGCCGACATCCTGCCGGATCCTGGCAATGGCCTCCTGCGGGTCCACATTCTTGGCCTCGCAAACGACGCCTGCGACCGTTGGATCGATGCGGTTCTGAGCGACCTGAACGCCACCGAAACGGTCTTCCCCGGCACCCGTCTGCGCATAGTCTACGACATCGACGGGGCCTCGGAATCCGCGCGGCTCGTGTCACCTAAAATCAGCAGAGGTCAGGAAGTCTGAGTCTACGACATCGACGGGGCCTCGGAATCCGCGCGGCTCGTGTCACCTAAAATCAGCAGAGGTCAGGAAGTCTGAAACTAGCGCCGCGATTCGGAAGCTTCCAGTCATGTTGGGCATGCACTGCGCCGGTTGACGATGACCGATGCCGGCCCTAAGCCGTGTCGGGTAGTCAAGCGTGATCGGACAGAAGGGCCAGGAGCGGGGGGTTGATGTAGAGGTTCTCGCGCCCAGCCTTGATTTCCTCGAGGAGACCTTCGGCTGCGAGGGCTTTCAGATAGACAGCAGCCGTCTGACGCTTGGCGATGTCCGCTGCCACCACGTCGCCGATCCGGCAGTAGGGATGCACGAAGATCAGTTCCGCCAGTTCCCGGGAGTAGATTTTCGGCATCCTCTGTCGAATTGCGACGCCCGTCTCGTCGAGAAGCTCCCGGATCACGCGGATTTTCGCCGTCGTCCATTCCGCCGTCGTTCTGACAGCCTCCAGGATGAAGAGTATCCATGCTTCCCAGTCCTGTCGGGTCGTCACCTCGAGCAGATACCGGTAGTAGAGCGCCTTGTTCCGGATGATGTGCCGGCTGAGATAAAGGACGGGAACATCGAGCAGGCCCTTGTCAACGAGATAGAGCAGGTTCAGCACGCGTCCGGTCCGGCCGTTTCCGTCGACGAACGGGTGGATCGCCTCGAACTGATAATGCATGACCGCAAGGCGGATCAGCGGGTCGATCTCCTCGGCCTCGTGAATGTAGCGCTCCCAGTTGGCGAGCTTGCCCCGGAGAACGTCCTCTCCCTCCGGCGGCGTGTAGATGACCTCGTCGGTTGCATCGTTCACCAATGCCGTTCCCGGCGTGTTGCGAATATCCAGATCCGCACCCTTGATCGTTCGACAGACCTCGACCGCCATGACGGTCGAAACCGGCCGTTGGCTCAGCATCTCGAAACCGCGGTGCAACGCGGTGCGGTAGCGCAGAGCTTCCCTGGTGGCAGGGTCGGCTCGACCCGTCGCGTCGTTGGCGTAGCGGAACAGCCGGTCGGCCGTCGTCACGATGTTCTCGATCTCGGAACTCGCCTGCGCTTCGAGAAGGGGGATCGAGTTGATCAGCATCGCCTGGTTCGGGATGAGCTTCCCGGAGACGCGGAGTTCCGCCAGTGCCGCGCGCGCGGCAATGCAACTCCGAAGAATGGCCTTTGTCTCGGTTTCCGAAGCCGGTGGCAGGTTCGGGAGGTCATTGAAGGGATGACCGGGATCGAAGGTCATGTCGATGTATCCAGCTCCTGTCGACACATTGTCCGAACATGTCGTTTCCGTCGACATGTCATCCAAACGTGTCGAAGAAATGACAATAGATCGACATGTCGTGCTATGGCAAGCAGGTGGATGGGTAATGCCGCGCGCTGTCGATCGGGCGCTCCTCGCTCTACTACGAGCCGAAGGGGGAGAGAGCCGCGAGTGTAAGAACGGCGCCAGCGGTTTGTGCTCGTTGGGAACTTGTGGAGTGAGGCGGAGTGAACGGGGTTGGGTCACGCAGCGTCGGCGACGCTTTCCGGTCCGGCTGAGCGTGCGCCCAGCATTTGATGGTGCGGTTTTCGGATTATTTGATGTTCGTGATGCGGCGCTTGGTTGATCTGCGAGAGCGGTGAGTGGCCTGGCTTTCATCGAGACCGCAGGAGCATCTCGTTCCAGTCCTTGGCGTGTCGTGGGCGCAACCTTTTCACCCTTGGATCGTTGAGCACGAGATGCTCGGCGGCAGTGTCGCCGGCGCTGTCTGCGTCGTAGGCACAGACGATGCGACGTGGCTTCCACTCCTTGATCCAGGGCGGGACCGAGCTGGCGATGCCGGCGGTTGAGGCGACGACGGCGCCGTTCTCGCGCGTCCCCTCGACGCGCAGGCTTCGTGCAGAGATGGCGTCGACGGCGCTCTCGGTGAGGATGACGAGGGCGGGCTGGTTTCGGTCGCAGTGGAGCCAGAAGCCGCCACGCGCCTTGCGCGATCCCGGGGCCATGCCCCTGAAGCGTTTTGTTCCGGGCTGCGGCGCGGTGCCGAGGATCTCGGCGCCGGTCGTGTGCCCGCTGGCGTTTCGGCAGATGAAGACGGCGTTGATCCTGTCATCGGCGTAGAGGAGGCCTCGGCCGTGGCAGGCTTCGAGCACGTCGGTGCCGATAGCGCGTTGGCGGATGAGGGCGTCCCGGACCCTGGGCCAGGCGCGGGGACTGGGCCTTGGCAGCCGCAGGCGTCGCGGGGCGGCTGGGATGGTGGTGATCTCCCTCCGCCCCTCATGGCTTCCGAGGAAGCGGAGGGCTTCCGGGAAGCGGCATCCCGTCGCATGGATGACGAGGTCGATGGCGCCACCCCCTCCCGTGCCGCGCAGGTGATCGAAGAACTTCTCGCCGTTGATGCTGATGACCGAGCCCCCGCGCTTGAAGCGCGCCCGGTCGGTCGGGTCTCTGCGGTAGCCGAGGGCGGCGGCGACCCGGTCGAGGGGGATGTTGCGGCAGGTGGCCAGGGGATCGCCGCCGCTCATTGCCGGGTCCCGGCGAAGGTCTGCTTGGAAGGGAGGCTGACGGCGTTCCCGTTCCTGTACCCTTCAACGCTTAAGAGTTCCGGGAACGGGAACGGGAACGCCTCATCCCGCACTTCCGTTGATGGCGGCAGGGGATTGCGGCTCCCGGTGCGCCTCGGCGGCTGCGAGGCGATAGCCACCCCTGGGCGCCCGTTCGATGCGCCCCTCCCTGGTGAGGCTCTCGATGGCGGCAACGACGGTGGCGTTGCGGGCAGCGGCGCGTGAGCGGATCTGGGCTTTCGAGAGCGGCTTTTCGGCCTGCTCGATCGCCTTGAAGACGCGCTGCTCGACGGTGGCGGGCTCGTGCCTGTCTTCATCTGCCGCGTCCTGGTGCAGACGGAAGGCCGGCCCATGTCCGCCGTCGACGAGTTCCAGCTCGATGTCGTTGAGGCCCCGGGCGTCGCGCTGCTCGACCGTCATGACGATCTTCTTGTCGCGCCGGCGCAGGTACAGATTTGAGTCACCCCAAGCGTGCAGCTCGCTGCTCCCGCGCAGGGCCTGCCCCGGCCGGGTGCCGCCGCTCTTGCGGGCGTGGTGGACGAGGAGGACGGCGGTTTCGAAGCGGCGCTGCAGTTCGCGCAGGAAGCCGAGGATGGGGGCGATCTCTGCGACGGCGTTCTCGTCGACGCTGTGCAGGCGGACCAGGGGATCGAGGATCAGGAGGCGCGGTTCGATGCGCTCCACGGTCTGCTGCAGGCGTTGACGGTCGCCGGGCCGGTCGAGACGCAGGGTGGGCACGTCGATGACGGCGATGTCGAGTTCGTCGAAGGGGGTGGCGGCGGCGCGGGCGATCCCCTGCAGACGCTTGCGCACCCTGTGGCCGGCGTCCTCGGCGGCGAAGAGCAGCACGGTGCCGCTTGCGCTGGGGCGGTAGTGGCGCAGGCATGGGACGCCGGTGGCCACGGCGACGGCGAGATCGAGCGCGAGCAGGGATTTGCCGCACTTGGGCTCGCCGCCGACGATGCCCACGGCCTGCTCGGCCCACAGCGTGTCCACCATCCACTGTTGCGCCCGGGGGCGATCCTCGAGCTGCATCGGCGCCCGTGTCGGGAAGCCCTTCACCGCCGTGCCCTCTTCGGCTTGGCGGGCTCGCCCAGGATCTCCATGAAGAGCTTCTCGTCGAGAACCTCGCGGTTCTTCTCGGCGCCGGCGGCGAGCAGTGTCAATCGGCTTTCAATACTGACCCCCGATCGGCGTGCAAAATTGACCCCCCTGAGTGGCACGGCGGAGGTTGTCCCGGTAGCCAATAGGGGGGACCCGCGCGGCTTCGTGTGGCGCCCTGCGCTACGCGGAGCGAAGCCGCGTGGGGGGTCCCTGTTGGCCCACCGGGGCAACCGGGCCGCAAGGGAGGCCGGCGGCGGGTCAGGAGCGGTTCTTGAAGCGCCAGCTCTCGTTGCCGGTCTCGATGATCTCGCAATGATGGGTGAGGCGATCGAGCAGCGCTGTGGTCATCTTGGGGTCGCCGAAGACGGATGGCCATTCGCCGAAGGCGAGGTTTGTGGTGATGACGATCGAGGTGCGCTCGTAGAGCCGGCTCATCAGATGGAAGAGCAGCTGCCCACCGGCCTGGGCGAAGGGCAGGTAGCCGAGCTCGTCGAGGATGACGAAGTCGCGGCGGACGAGCTGGTCTGCAGTGCGGCCCTGGCGTCCGGCGCGAAGCTCGGCCTCGAGGAGGTTGACCAGGTCGACGACGTTGTAGCACCGGCCGCGCGCGCCCTTGCGGATGCAGGACCGCGCGATGGCGACGGCGAGATGGGTCTTGCCGGTACCGGTGCCGCCGACCAGCACGATGTTGCGTTTGCCCTCGAGGAAGCCGCCGCCGGCGAGCTCCTGGATCAGGGGCTCGTTGACCGGCGAGGCGGCGAAGTCGAAGTCGGCCAGCTCCTTGACCGTCGGCAGCTTGGCGGAGGCCATCTGGTACTTGATCGAGCGGGCCCTCTTGTCGGCGATCTCGACCTGCAGCAGCGTACCGATGATCTGTTGCACCGGATGGCGGCGCTTGAGCCCGTCGGCAAGGATGTCGTCGTAAGCGGCGCGCATACCTGCGAGCTTCAGCTGGGTCATCATCTCCAGCACATCATGACGCTCCATGACCGGCCTCCCTCAGGCTGTCGTAGCGCTGACAGTCGGCTACCGGCTTGTGGCGAAGCTGCAGGCCCTCGGGCGTCGGGATGATTGCCGGCGGTGCCGGCTGGCGCTGCCGGGCGAGGATGTTGAGCACCACGTCGGCGCTGCAGGCACCGCAGTCGAGCGTCTCGGCACAGGGGCCAAGAGCGCCTCGATCCGGTCGGCGACATTCTGCGCCGGTTCTCGGAGTTGGGAGACGGTCCAGTCGGCTGCGTAGCCTTCGGTGACGTCGTTGGGGCGGGCGTGGTTGACGAGGCGCTTGGTGAGGGAGGAGGGCAGCATCAGCTCGCGCTCGGCGACGGTGATGAAGCAGTTCCGCAGGCCGTGAAACCAGAACTTGGCGCCGCCGGCCTTGCCGATGCGGCTGTAGAGATGATGGATATCCTGCACATGGCCGGTGGCACTGGTAGGCGAGGGAAACACCCAGTCGCCAACGCCGGGCGAGTAGTCGCCGACGGCGGCCAGGCGGCGTTCGAGAATGGCCGCGAGTTGCCGGGTGATCGGAAGCTCCAGGGGCACGCCGGTCTTGGTTTCCTCGACCCGGAAGGTGAGCGCTGCCAGGTCGACCCGCTCCCAGCGGAGTGTGAGCACCTCCTCGCGGCGCATGCCGGTGTAGAGCCCGAACCAGAGGGTATCCCGGATCGCCGGGTTGTGCACCTCAGCCTCGATCCCGGCGCGCCAGCACGGCAGCACCTCTGCCGGGGCCGAGATCTTGCGCCTTGTCTTGCGGTGGAACTTGCCGCCGCCGGCGAGCCAGAGATCGACCGGATTGCGTAGCCCGTCCAGGTCGACGCAGGGCCTGCGGTAGACCGAGCGCAGAAGCGACATCGCCCGGTTGGCCGCCGACCAGCCGTGGTCGGCCGTGATGCTGTTGAAGCGGGCCTCGACATCCTTGCGCGCGATAGCGTCGAGCGGGCGGGTGAGCCAGTCGCTCAGATACCGCTTCGCCTCGTAGCGGTAGAGCTCGTTGGTGCGCTTCGTGCGGTTGGGATTGGCCGCCATATACTCTTCGAAGGGTAACTGCCCAGGTACCCCCTCTCTCTTATGGAACAAGCCAGTTCCTTTTGCGTCAACGCCCCCACGCCGCGGGGGTGCCTACTCTCTTGAGCGCGAGAGGATGATGAACGCCGCGTCGCGAACAAGATGAGAGGACAGCGATACTCAGGATGAGCCGGAGAAGTTCAGGAGCGCAGTATAGGGATCAGCTGCATCGGTTCCGGGTGCGCCAGGATTTGCAGGATGTTCCAGCCTTGCTTTCGAGCGGTGACGATGACGCTGCGCATTCCGGCGAAGTTGCAGGCGCCTTGCAGGGAGCGGAAGCCGCCTGAGATCTTCTCATGCACTTTGTTCATACGGATGTCACGCTCCGCCTCGTTATTCGTGAACGGCGTGCGCAGGTCGGTGAGGAAGCGCAGGCAGCCCTCCTTATGCTTTTGAAGGCGGCGCGCGAGGTTGTGGCCGATGCGGCGTTTCTTTCGCCCTCGCTTTGCGATCTGGAGCGGCGGTTGGGCCTCATGGAAGGCGATGGCTTCTTCGAGGATACGGTCCCATGCCCTTGAGATGCGGGCCACCAGGGAGGCGGGGACTTGACGGTCTTTCTCACGGGCGAAGCGGGCGGCCCTGCGCGCGCGCTGAAGCAGGCGGTGCATGCTCGCCGCCCATTCCTCCTTCTCGATGTCGATCAGGGCCTGGAGTTCGCGCAGGTGATGTGCGTTGCAGGCGCCGTGGCGGATGAGCCCTTGATGGTGAAGTAGGGGGCGAAGTCGTCGTGGACGAGGATGCCTTTCAGGTTCTTTTCGACATCGCCGCGTCCCTCGCCGATGCGCAGGACGGTGAGCAACGGGGTGCACAGCACATGGAGCCAGCGGGTACGGGCGGCGATACGCAGGCCGGTCTCGTCGAGGTGCTTGACCGGCGCCTGCGTGCGGATCAGATCGGCGACATGGTCGAGGAAGCCCTCGAAGCGCTGCGCTGTGCGCCGGCCCATGGCGGCGATCGTGGCAGTGGAGATGGACACCGCGAAGATGTCGCTCATGAGTTCGGCCAGACGCTTCTCGGGCACGAACTGGGCGTACAGCAGGTAACTCACCCAAGCGGTGATGCGAGGGCCGTACTGGACCGGGGCGGTGACGCCCGGCGGGAAGGCGGCTCGTGTCAGCGTGCCGCATGCGCCGCAGAGGCAGCGATGGGCGCGGTGTTCGGTGACCTCGAGAGGCTGCGGCTCGGGTACGTCGAAGACCTGCCGACAGGCGGGCGCGCCTTGCCGGTCGGCGTCCGAGAGCTCGACGCCACAGCCGGAACAGGTGGAGGGGTGGTGATCGACGACACGGTCCGGGCTGTCGCTCCGCGCGAGGGTGGTTCCCTTGTGGCCGGGCTGGCCGCCACTGGGCCCGCCGGACTTTCCGCGCTGGCTTTGGGTGCGCCTCTGGGCTCCGCTTTTCTTCTTGAGCCCGTCGCTGGCGGGGGGCTTGCTGCTTGTGGTGCTGTTGAGGGCCGCGCTGCGCTCGAGTTCGGCGATGCGCTCGCGCAGGGCCGCGTTCTCCTGCTCGAGTGCGGCATTTTCCCGGGCGAGCGCGGTGGCTGATCGCAGCAGCCCCTGCCCCCATTCCCGGACGGCAACGACGACAGTGGTTGCGAGGGATGATGGCTCGAGAAGCTCCTTCAGGCAGCAGAAGGCCTCGTTACGGGCGGCGAGGTCTTCGTGCCAGTGCGACACCGTCACGTGTCTTCGGCCTCGACGGCCATCATGGCGGCGAGCACGGCGAGGCGTTCGCCCGGCGGCAAGGCCTGGTAGCGCCGGCCCCAGTTGGCTGCCTTGCGCTTGATGCGCTGGCGGTCGGTGAAGTTCCGGCCTGCGTGGCTGGCCCAATGCATCCGGTCGGGGGCGTAGTTGAACCAGACGACCTCGGTTCGCACCAGACTGTTGTTAAGCGTGGAAAAGTGACCCCCTATTGGGGGTGATCGGCGTCCAAAATTGACCCCCTTGGATTTGTGTCCATGAACACACCTCGTCGTTTGGACGGACGGGGTGGTGGGGGAGATGCTGGTTGTGGAAACGATCGCGAAGATCCGTCGGGATCATCTGGTGAAGGGCGTTCCGATCAAGAAGCTCGCCCGGGATTTGAGGGTTTCCAAGAACACGATACGCAAGGTGGTGCGGGGCGATGCGACCTCGCACAGCTACGAGCGCAAGATCCAGCCGATGCCGAAGCTTGGGCTGTGGGTGGAGGAGCTTGAGCGCCAGCTGAAGGCCAACGAGAAGAAGGCACGCAAGGATCGGCTGTCTCTTCTGCGGATTCATGAAGACCTTGTGTCGCTGGGCTACAAGGGCGGCTATGACGCGGTTCGCCGCTATGCCAGGGCCTGGCGGCGCCGGTGGCGGCTGTTGTCGCCGGCGCAGGCCTATGTGCCGCTGATCTTCGATCCCGGCGAGGCCTACCAGTTCGACTGGAGCCACGAGTACGCGCGTCTGTCGGGCGCGACGACCAGGGTGAAGGCGGCGCACATGCGGCTGTGCCACAGCCGGATGTATCTGGTCCAGATCTTTCCCCGCGAGAGCCAGGAGATGGTCTTCGAGGCGCACGAGCGTGCCTTCCGCTTCTTCGGCGGGGTCTGCCGGCGGGGCATCTACGACAACATGAAGACGGCGGTGAGCACGATCTTCGTGGGCAAGAAGCGGGACTACAACCGCCGCTTCCAGGAGCTGTGCTCGCACCATCTGGTGGAGCCTGTGGCGTGCACGCCAGGGGCTGGCTGGGAGAAGGGGCAGGTCGAGAAGCAGGTGGGTGACCTTCGCGGCCGCCTGTTCGTGCCCATCCCGCGGGGCCGCTCCTACGCCGAGATCAACGAGTGGCTGATGGATCGGTGCATCGAGGACGCCAAGAAGCATCCGCATCCGACAATCCCGGGCAAGACGGTGTGGCAGGTGTTCGAGGAGGAGCAGCCCTTCCTGATGGCGTATCGCGGCCCCTTCGACGGCTTCCATGCCAGCGAGGTGTCGGTCTCGAAGACCTGTCTGGTGCGCTTCGACAACAACCAGTACAGCGTCGCGGCCCGCGCCGTCGGCCGGCCGGTGGACGTGCGGGCCTATGCCGATCGGATCGTCATCCGCCAGGACGGCGAGACCGTTGCCGAGCACCCCCGCAGCTTCGGGCGCGGCCGGTTCGTCTACGATCCGTGGCATTACGTGCCGATCCTGACGCGGAAGCCCGGCGCGCTACGCAATGGCGCGCCCTTCAAGGACTGGCAGTTGCCCAACGCGCTCGGCCGCCTGCGAACCCGGCTCGCGGGCCACGACGACGGCGACCGGCAGTTCGTCAAGGTGCTCGCGGCGGTGCTGGAGGACGGACTGGAGGCGGTTGAGGCGGCCTGTGCCGAGACGCTCGACTGCGGTGCCTGCAGCGCCGACGTGGTGCTCAACATCCTCGCCCGGCAGCGCCAGCCGGCACCGCCGGCAATCATCCCGACGCCCGAGGGCCTGCAGCTTCGCCACAAGCCGGTAGCCGACTGTCAGCGCTACGACAGCCTGAGGGAGGCCGGTCATGGAGCGTCATGATGTGCTGGAGATGATGACCCAGCTGAAGCTCGCAGGTATGCGCGCCGCTTACGACGACATCCTTGCCGACGGGCTCAAGCGCCGCCATCCGGTGCAACAGATCATCGGTACGCTGCTGCAGGTCGAGATCGCCGACAAGAGGGCCCGCTCGATCAAGTACCAGATGGCCTCCGCCAAGCTGCCGACGGTCAAGGAGCTGGCCGACTTCGACTTCGCCGCCTCGCCGGTCAACGAGCCCCTGATCCAGGAGCTCGCCGGCGGCGGCTTCCTCGAGGGCAAACGCAACATCGTGCTGGTCGGCGGCACCGGTACCGGCAAGACCCATCTCGCCGTCGCCATCGCGCGGTCCTGCATCCGCAAGGGCGCGCGCGGCCGGTGCTACAACGTCGTCGACCTGGTCAACCTCCTCGAGGCCGAGCTTCGCGCCGGACGCCAGGGCCGCACTGCAGACCAGCTCGTCCGCCGCGACTTCGTCATCCTCGACGAGCTCGGCTACCTGCCCTTCGCCCAGGCCGGTGGGCAGCTGCTCTTCCATCTGATGAGCCGGCTCTACGAGCGCACCTCGATCGTCATCACCACAAACCTCGCCTTCGGCGAATGGCCATCCGTCTTCGGCGACCCCAAGATGACCACAGCGCTGCTCGATCGCCTCACCCATCATTGCGAGATCATCGAGACCGGCAACGAGAGCTGGCGCTTCAAGAACCGCTCCTGACCCGCCGCCGGCCTCCCTTGCGGCCCGGTTGCCCCGGTGGGCCAACAGGGACCCCCCACGCGGCTTCGCTCCGCGTAGCGCAGGGCGCCACACGAAGCCGCGCGGGTCCCCCCTATTGGCTACCGGGACAACCTCCGCCGTGCCACTCAGGGGGGTCAATTTTGCACGCCGATCGGGGGTCAGTATTGAAAGCCGATTGACAATCTGGCGGTCGAACGGCTGGGCCCCGGTTTCACCTGGTTCGATACCGGGACGCACGACAGCCTGGCGGCGGCGGCGCGCTTCGTTCACACCATCGAGACGTGCCAGAGCCAGCGTATCGGCGTTCCCGAGGAGATCGCCTTTCTGAACGGCTGGATCGACCGCGCGGAACTCGCCGCGCTCGGCCATCGCCTGCGCAAGAGCAGCTACGGCGAACACTTGCTCAGGCTCGCGGGCGAGCGGGGCGAGAGCGAGGCCGGCACTACCGCACCTCGCTGAGCGCCGCGCCGCCCTACGGCCGGGCGGGGCGCCACCACGACATCATCGCCCGGATCCCGAAACGGGCGAGGCACCCGGCGGCGAGGGGACCCAGCAGCGCCAGCCAGGGGAGAGCGCGGTAGTGCAGCCCGAAGTACCGGAGCAGGCTCCGTGTCTTGTGCCATTCGACCAGGAGCGGGTGGGCGTGGCTGCTGCCCGCGTGGTGGATCGCCTGCACGTGGGGGGCGAAGTAGACCGGAGTCCCGGCCCGGTGCAGCCGCAGGCAAAGGTCGAGATCCTCGACGTGCAGGAAGTAGCCGTCGTCCATGCCGCCGGCGGCGCGATAGGTCGCGGCCGGCAGCATCATGCAGGCGCCACTGATGGCGGGCACGCGCGCGATGCCCTTGGGAAGGGGCATATCGTGCTGGTTGAGCCGATGTCGCCAAAAAAGCCGCGGCGAAAGCCGGTCGAGCCGGAACGCTTCGACCAGCGCAGTGACGGGGGTGAGGAGCGCCCGCCGCGAGCCGCGCTGGTCGGTGCCGTCGGGGTTGCGCACGCGGCAGCCGAGCATCCAGTCGCGATCGAGCGCTGCGGCTTCGGTCAGCAGGGCAGGCACCGCGCCGGGGCCAAGGCAGCAGTCCGGGTTCAGCAGCAGCAGGTAGCGTCCCCGTGCCTCTCGCGCCCCGCGGTTGCAGGCGCGCGCATAACCCACGTTGCCGAGGCCGCTGACGAAGCGCAGGCGCGGCTCCGCCTCCGCCCGGCGCGCGAGCGCCGCCCTCACGTCCGGCGGGTTGCCGTTGTCGACGAGAATCAGCTCGCCGACGCCCGCCTGGTCCGGCGCAAGCACCGCATCGATGGCCTGCGGGAGCACAGGCCCGGTCCGGTACGAGACCATGACGACGCTGACCTCGCCGGGCGGGTCGTCCTGGCGGAGGGCGGCGCCCTGCTCCCTGGCCGGCATCTCCTGGCCTGCGCGGCTCTCAGGCCCAGCCGCCGGCGAAGGGCATGACGTGGCCGGTGATGAAGTCGCTCTTGTCGGACGCGTAGAAGGCCACGAGCGCCGCCACCTCCTCGGGCTTGCCGAGGCGCTTCAAGGGGATGTTTCGGGTCATCTTGGCGAACGTGTCGGGATCGTTGACCAGCTCGGGCGGGAAATAGGTCGGGCTCTCGACGTAGTTCGGTGCGATCGCGTTGACCTGGATGTTGTCGCGGCCGAGCTCCTGGGCAAGCGATAGGGTGAGCGCGTTGGTGGCGCCGCGCGCGGTCACGTACATCGAGTAGTTCGGCAACCCGCGCAGGGGCGTCGCCGAGGTGATGAAGAGAATCTTCCCCCGCTTCCGTTGCTTCATCTGCGGCACGACGGCACTGGCCATCTGGAAGGGAAAGATCACCATTTCCTCCAGCGCGGACCGCATGTCGTCGACTCTCGCCCGCTCGATGGGCGCGCGGATCGCGGCGCCGGCGTCGTTGCAGATGACCACGTCGACGCGACCATAGCGCTCGGTCGCGGCCGCCACGATCTCGACCGGCGATTGCGCGCGGACGACGGCGAGCGTGGGATTGGCTGTCGCGAAGCGCTCCGCCGCTGCGGCATCGGCGAAGCTCTCGTCGTGACAGATCACCGTCGCACCCTGGGCGGCGAGCTCGGCCGCGACGGGCCGGCCCACGAAATGCTCCACGTTGGTAATCAGGACGGTACGGTCCCTCATCGAACTCCCTCTCGTTGCCCGCGCCGATCCAGCGGCCAGCCCTCCAGCCCGCGTTTCTTACCACGGGGAGAAATCCGAGCCAGAGCACGTCCGACCTTGACGGACGCGCGACAGGCCGCGACTGCGGCCCGCCGCTCCTGCGGCGCGCCCGCGCAGGTGCCGGGTCGCGCCGCAAGGCGCGCGGGATCCAATAAGAGCCGGCTGCCGTGAGCGATAAAATGCAAGAGCGATTCCCTATGAAACGGAAGCGCTCTTGTGCTCGCCGCATTGCGTTCGCGCCGGCCTGCTGACACCCTCGCGCCGGCGTGCACCACGGGAGACGAGCATGAAGGGCTACGACGGCTACACCACGATGACCTTCGCGCGCGAACGCCGCGTGCTCACCGTGACGCTCAACCGGCCCGACGTGCTCAACGCCGTGAACGCAGCCATGCACGCCGAGATGGCGCGGCTCTTCTACGACATCGCCGCCGACCGCGAGACCGACATCGTCGTGCTGACAGGCGCGGGCCGCGCCTTCTGCGCCGGCGGCGACATCGACTGGCTCCAGGGCGCGGTCGATGACCCGACGGTTTTCGACGGGATCGCCGTCGAGGCGAAGCAGATCGTGTTCGGCCTGCTCGACCTGGAGAAGCCTGTGATCTGCCGCCTGAACGGCGATGCGGTGGGGCTCGGGGCCACGGTCGCGCTCTTCTGCGACATCATCATCGCCGCCGAGGAGGCGCGGATCGGCGATCTGCACGTCGACATCGGGCTCTCGGCGGGCGACGGCGGGGCGATCATCTGGCCCCAGCTCATCGGCTACCCGCGCGCCAAGGAGTTCCTGATGACCGGCAAGTTGATCGGGGGCGCCGAAGCCGCGGCCCTGGGCCTCGTGAACGAAGCGGTGCCGGCGGGCGAGCTCGATGCCCGCGTCGAGCGCATGGTGGGCAAGCTGGAGAGAGGCGCCACCCAGGCGATCCGGCTCACCAAGGTCTCGATCAACGTCGGCCTCAAGCAGCTCGCGCATGGGATGATGGACGCCTCCATCGCCTACGAGACGCTTACCAACGTCTCCGCCGATCATCGCGAAGGGCTCGCGGCCTTCCGCGAGCGCCGCAAGCCCACTTTCGACCGCAGCCGGTGACGACGATGAGGGAGCGGGCGATGCGAGGGCACGACACCGCGGCGGCGGAGGCGCAGAGCGACGCCGCTCCGCCTGGGTGGGACCTCTCCGACCTCTACCCTGCCCCTGACTCGGACGCGCTCAGGCGCGATCTGGATCAGGCGGCTGCGGCGGCCGAGGCGCTGCACGAAGAATTCGCGGGCCGTGTCGCGAGCCTCGACGGCGAGGTCCTGGGCGGCCTGATCGCGCGCTACGAGGCAATCCAGGAGACCTTGGAGCGGCTCACCAGCTACGCCTATCTCGTCTACTGCACGGCGATGGACGACGCCAAGACGGCACAGTTTTTCCAGACCGTGCGGGAAGAGACCACCGCCATCGGCAGCCGGCTGCTCTTCCTCACGCTCGAGCTCAACCGGATCGAGGACGACGCGCTCGCAGACAAGCTGCAGGCCCCCGCGCTCGCCCGCTACGCGCCCTGGGTGCGGGACGTGCGGGCGTTCCGTCCCTTCCAGCTGTCGGACGAGGTGGAGCGCTTCCTGCACGAGAAGCAGGTCGCAGGCCGCTCGGCCTGGATGCGCCTCTTCGACGAGACCATGGCGGCGCTGCGCTTCCCCGTGTGCGGCGAGGCGCTCACCAGCGCGGACGCGCTCAACCTGCTCTCGGACAAGGAGCGCGAGGTACGCAAGGAGGCGGCGCAGGCTTTGGGAACCGTGCTCGGCGAGAACGTTCGCACCTTCGCGCTCATCACCAACACGCTCGCCAAGGACAAGGAAATCGAGGACCAGTGGCGCGGCTTCGAGCGGCCCATCTCCGCCCGCAATCTCGGCAACCGGGTGGAAGACGAGGTGGTGGACGCGCTGATTGCGGCCGTCGAAGACTCAGCGCCGCGTCTCGCCCATCGCTACTACGGGCTCAAGGCGCGCTGGATGGGCGTGGACCGCCTCGACTATTGGGACCGCACCGCGCCGCTGCCGGAAGACGACGATCGGCTTATCGGCTGGGACGAGGCGGTGGAGACCGTGCTCGCGGCTTACCGCGCCTTCTCTCCCGAGCTTGGAGGCATCGGCCGGCGCTTCTTCGACAATGACTGGATCGACGCGCCGGTCCGCAACGGCAAGTCTCCGGGCGCCTTCGCTCATCCCACGGTGCCGGGCGCGCACCCCTACCTGCTGCTCAACTACCAGGGCAAGACGCGCGACGTGATGATCCTGGCCCACGAGCTCGGCCACGGGGTGCATCAGGTGCTGGCGGGCGGGCAGGGCCTCTTGATGGCGGAGACCCCGCTGACGCTGGCCGAGACCGCCTCGGTCTTCGGCGAGCAGCTCACCTTCCGCGCGCTCCTCAATAGCGAGAGCGAGCCTCAGCGCCGCCGGGTCATGCTCGCCGGCAAGGTCGAGGACATGCTGAACACGGTGGTGCGCCAGGTCGCCTTCTGCGCCTTCGAACGCCGCGTGCACGAGGAGCGCCGCTCAGGCGAGCTCACGCCCGATCGCCTCTCCGAGCACTGGCTCGCGGTGCAGCGCGAGAGCCTGGGCCCGGCGCTCCGTTTCCACGACGAGTACCGGCACTACTGGACCTACATCCCCCACTTCATCCACGCGCCCTTCTACGTCTATGCCTACGCCTTCGGCGAGTGCCTGGTGAATGCGCTCTACGGGGTCTATCGCGCTGCGCCTGCGGGCTTCGAGCAGAAGTATCTCGACATGCTGCGGGCCGGCGGCAGCCTTCGCCACCGCGAGCTGTTGGCCCCCTTCGGTCTCGACGCGAGCAAGCCCGCGTTCTGGTCCCTGGGCCTCGACGTGATCGCAGGCTTCGTCGACGAGCTGGAGGTGTCGTTTTAGCCCGCATTTCTCACCACCAACACGGTTGGGCGCGCCGTCGCGCATAACCATTTCATTTCAATAGCTTGGGAGAAGACACGAGCGTGCGCCCGACGCCGGAACGAGGAAAATAATCACCCAGTAACCACCCCGAAGTAAACTCCAGACCACTCCTGACCTCAAAAGCCCGCGGAAACCCCGGCAGCGGGATCGCCGCCCCGTCCTCCGCAGCCGCGCACGGCCCAGCCATGCCGTCGCCCATCCGGGCCTCGGCGGCGCCGCAGGGCCGCCCGGCCCGGCGGCGTGCGGCCCCCCGCCTTCAACCCGCATCACGATCCTTGCTCCGCGCCGGCGCCCTCACGCCGGCAGGAGGGAGAGCCCGGCCTGAAGCGGGGCGCGGCGTGCGGCGTCCGGCGAGAGGCGTCCTCGCCGCTTCCACTCACAGGCTAGCGGGAGGCGGCACATGCAGATCAACGGCACACTCCATGGAAACGCCCGAACCTACCTCACCCACCTGTTCGGGCAAGGGCTCGATGACCAGCGCTACGTGGTCGAGCGGTACCTGTCCGACTACTAGGGCCAGATCCGGCCCTGGCGGCCCGGCAAGGGATCGAAGGGCGGACGCAAGCAGGCGCGCAAGGCGATGAGCTTGCGGGCCGTTCAGCGGCTGCGGCCCGAGCGCCACGAGGTCATCGTCTGCACCGGGGTCAACCTGACGGACTCGGGCATGCAAATGTGGGGGAGCTACGCGGCGGGCATTTTCGTCGACGCCCGGCGCCGCTGATCCACCGTCGGCGGGGTGTCCGCTGCGGGCGCCCCGCCGCCTCTTCGTCTCTCCCTGCCGTCTTCAACGACCGGGCTCGCCATGGCACGATGCGTCTCGATCCCCGGCATCAGCCCTCTATCCCGGACACGACCATGCCCGAAGCCGATCTTCTGCAAGCCTGCCTCGACGAGCTCGACGGCTTCGACGACTTCCTCGACCGAAGGGAGCTGGCGGAGCAGCACGCGCCGGTGCTTCTCGGCAGGACGGGCATGGCTTCCATGCTCGCCGCCCGCATCGCGCGGACCGCGGACTCGGAGCGCAACGCTCCGCTCGACCTGTTCGGGGTCCTGGTCGAACGGGCGCAACGCGATGCCGAGAACCGACGCCGCTTCGGCGAGCCCTTCCTCGCCGAGGCGCGCGGCGCCATCGATACCCTGGCCGCCCGCGGCGACCTCCCGGACCACGCCGCGCTCGGTCTGGCACGCGCCTTCATCCGCGCAGGCCTGGATGCGCCGGAATGCCTCTTCCCGATCTTCGCCGGCGAACCCGGCACCGGCCAGGCGCTTGCCGCGTTTCCCGGCCTGCTGGACGGGGAGATCGACCGTCTCGCGCGCCATGCGGGCGGCGACGATCATCTGCTGCACGACCTCCTCGCCAACCTGATGGCGGTCCTTCCGTCCGAGTTCAGGCCGACCTTCGTCCACCATGTTTCGGGGCGCGAAGAGGAGCGGTACGGCCGCGCCGCCCTCTACTGGCTGCTGGACCGCTCGCCCGAGGTTCGCCTGGCGGCCGCCAGCGGCCTCTCCGGCCGGGTGCGGGGCGACGCCATGGAGCCCGCCCTGCCGGCGCTCGTGCCGCTCATCCGGAACTGGATGCCGGCGGATTCCGCGCGTCCCTTGCTGGATACCGCCCTGCGCGAGACCCGGCTGCGGGGCCGCTTCCACCCGATGGCGCGCCCCGCGGGCCGTCCGACGCGTTTCCTCGCCGCCCTGCCGGCCGGCTCGAGCATGCAGCATCTCGCCGCCATGCTCGACCCTGCGGACGGACCCGCTTGCGCGGTGGTGGTGGTCAAGGCCGGCCACGGCGTCACCATCGCGCGCATCTTCCGGGACGACGAAGCCCTGAGTGCCGCGTGCAACCTGGAGGACGAGCTGGGGGCGCTCGACGTACCGTTCGAAGCCTTCGAGACCGCGCTTTCCGCCGCGCTCGCGGACGGACTTGCCGAAGGGCGGCCTCCACCGGCCTATCTGATCGACGTCGCCGCCGGCTTTGGCCTTTCCGAGCTGCGCCCGCGGGCGATGACGGCGCCCGACTGGCTCACGGAACTCGACCCGGGAGGCGCGATCGCCGGCCT
Organism: Alphaproteobacteria bacterium; assembly: GCA_963422645.2. Lineage (GTDB taxonomy): Bacteria > Pseudomonadota > Alphaproteobacteria > UBA828 > UBA828 > WTGU01. The sequence goes on along the minus strand of CAXXVO010000021.1, from coordinate 90,653 downwards.
GCCCGACGCGGAGCGGGACGAGCTGATCCGCCGCAGCTCTGCGTGGCCCGACGACCGGCCGATCATGGACACATGGTTCGAGGGCACGGCGCTGCTGGACGAATCGCTGAAGGCCGCTGACGGTCCACGGCAGACGCTCGAAGCTTTCCGGGCGCGCCTCGAAGAGAGGCGCGGCGACTGGGCCCTTCTCGTGCTGCGCGCCGCCCATGTCCTGAAGGCCGCCGGCGACGCCGACTGGCGCTCCTTCGCCGCCGTGGCCTCGGCCCTGCTCGACGGACGCGCGCTCAAGGGCATCCCGATCATGGATAGCATCTTCCTCGCCACCGTCGACGTCTGGCACGAGGAGGAACGCCGGCTTCGCGCCGGCGACGCAGGGCGTCCGGACCCGTTGGCCGCCCTTGCCGAGGCGGCGGCGTGGCCGGAGGGGGACCTGCATTGCGCTGCTTCGCTGGCCTGGCTCGACGGCTACGTCGCGGCCGCGGTGCTCGCGCCCCGGGAGCCCCGTCCCGCGGAATGGCTGCACGCGCTCGCGGACGGGGTCCGGGGCATCGGCGGCGAGGGGACCGGGGAGTTCCTGCGCCGCGCACCGGAGCGCCACAACGAGTTCGACCGCGGTATCGGAGAGAGCGGCTTCGCCGCGGACGCGCTCGCCGCTCTCGGCGACGGCGAGCTGACGACCTGGGCGCGAGGATTCGCTCAGGGGGTGCGCATCCTCGACGACGACTGGCCGAGAGACGAGCTCGAAATCGAGGACTACCCCGCGCTGTCCCTGCTCACCGCTCTCGCCGGCGGCGAGCCGTCCGGCCCCGCGGCTCGCGCCGATCTCCCGATCTTCTTCGAACGGAGGAAGCGGATGCGCGTCTCCTCCCTCAACCTTCCCAACGAGGCCTAGCGCTTCCACGCCGGCCGGTCGGCGCGGACCGATTCCGTACGGGAGAGATCGGCAGCCCCGTAAGAACCGCCCATCCCTCGTCTTCGGTGCGCGGAGAGACGGCGGCGGCCACGCGCCTCATACGGGGCGATCCATCATCGGCCCGTGCGAACCCTGTGCCGCTGCCGCAGCCATCGCAGCAACCTGCACCCAGGCCCGACACCTCGATCACCCCCGCGCGGTGCGGCCGTCCTCCCGGCAATGCGCGCTCAGTGACCCGTCCCCCGGTCCTTCGCGAGCCTCACATCGAACGACAGGAAGCGGTCGAAGAGGGGGGTCTTGCGCCAGCCCACCTCGAACCTCTCCGGAGGCCCGTGGTATTCGAGCAGCCCGAACCAGCGCAAAGGTTGCAGAACGCGGCCCGCGAACATCGTGCCCTCCGCGTTCCAGTGCAGTCCCGCCACAGAATCGTCGCGAACCGTGGTCAGCGTCCTGAGCGTGTCCGCGCTCTGCCACTCTCCGGCCACGTTCGAGAGCCCCCAGAGGATCACGCCGGTATCGTCCTGCGGCCACCGGCCCGGCAGCCCTCGCGGAAACGTCTCCACGAACTCCGAGAGGTCCGCGCGCCAGAAGAGGTGTCTGAACAGCAGCGCCTGGAGGGCGCCCCGTCGTCCGGGTTCGCGCATCTCGCGCCCCAACGCGGTCAACTGGCCCAGGAACGCCTGCCCGTCCATGAGCCCGGCCAGGTCCATCAGCCGATGCAGCAGGTGAAGCTCCCAGACGTCTCCCTCACGCAGCGCCTTTCCCGTCCGGAACTGCTCGGTCGCCTCCATTCCCGGCCAGGTCATCGCCTCGCGCATCGACGCGACCATCTCGCGCCCGAAATGCCCCTTCTCGGTGAACCTCGGCAAGAACTCGTTGCTTATCAGTTCGAGCGCGATCAGGGCATTGCGCACGAAGGCCGATTCTGCGAACGCCTCGTCCGGCAGGTCCGCCGCCAGCCGCAGTGTCGGGTTATCCGCCGCCGGTTCCGTCCGCAGCGCCCGGGCGCTCTCCGGCTCCAACAGGGTCCAGACCGGCTCCACGCCGCCCGGCCAGTCCGACATCTCCAGCATCGCGCCTGAGTTGCCGGGCTCGCCATCGCCGTCATCCCCGGGCACCGCCGCATCCGGTTGCCAGCCCCGTTTCACCGCCTCCCTGAGACCTTTTGCCGCCTTGAACGACGGTACCTTCGACGCCGGTATCCGCACACTCTCGCCCGTCGCCGGGTTGCGGCCCTGCCTTGCAGCCCGGTTCCGCGTCCTGAACGTGCCGAACCCCGCGATCCGCACGTCCTCTTCCTTGGCAAGGCCCTCGGCGATCGCCTCAAGAACGGTATCGACCGCTCCTTCCGCCGCGAACTTGTTCAGCCCCATCCGCCTGGCCACGCGGGCGACGATCGCCGCCTTGTTCATTGCCGATTCCTCCGATCCCGAGATCAGCGCCGTGAACCCGCTACCCTCCCGCGAGGTCGACACTGGCCCCGACCCCACGGCGCTTCCGCTAGGACCTGCATGACCGCGGCTTCGCCCTTGCGAGCATAACCCGCCGTTTCCCGGCAAGTCCCGCGGTCCCTCCCGGAACCGCAGCACCTGGGCTTCGAACGCCGCCTGCGAGCATTCCCGGCGCCCCGAGGAAGAGGCGGGACCGGGAGGGGCAAGCCCGCGACAGGGGAGCGAGTCCCCCGCCGCGCCGCCAGCCGTCCGCGAGGGAGAAACCGATGCGCACCTATATTAAGGAGCAGGCCTGCGGGTTTCGCTTCACGAAAGCGGCGTGGGGCGCCTTCAGCAACTTCCAGCCGCTCGCCGTCCCGATCATGGCCGGTCCCTGGTCGTTCGGGACGTCCGAGGCGGTCTATCAGGCCTGCAAGTTCCCGGCGCACCCCGACGTCCAGCAACGCATCGCCGAGGCGCCCACGGCCAGGGAAGCAGCCACCATCGGCCGCACCTCGGGACTCGGCATCGATCCCGGCTGGAACGCGCAGCGCGTCGACGTCATGCGCTGGGTCCTGCGCCTGAAGCGCGAGGCGAACGCGGCCGAGATCGACGCCGTGCTCGCCTCAACCGGCGAGCGTTCCATCGTCGAGGTCTCGACCCGGGACCCCTGGTGGCGCGCGAGCCCCGTCGCCGATCGCTACGAGGGCAACAACGTCCTCGGACGGCTCTGGATGGAACTGCGGCAGCAGCTTCGCGAGGACGACCCGGCCGCATCCGCGTCGGCTGCCTCGCCGGCGGCACCCCTCTCGCGCACGCCGCGCTGCAGAGCGCCTGACTGTTGTTAAGCGTGGAAAAGTGACCCCCTATTGGGGGTGATCGGCGTCCAAAATTGACCCCCTTGGATTTGTGTCCATGAACACACCTCGTCGTTTGGACGGACGGGGTGGTGGGGGAGATGCTGGTTGTGGAAACGATCGCGAAGATCCGTCGGGATCATCTGGTGAAGGGCGTTCCGATCAAGAAGCTCGCCCGGGATTTGAGGGTTTCCAAGAACACGATACGCAAGGTGGTGCGGGGCGATGCGACCTCGCACAGCTACGAGCGCAAGATCCAGCCGATGCCGAAGCTTGGGCTGTGGGTGGAGGAGCTTGAGCGCCAGCTGAAGGCCAACGAGAAGAAGGCACGCAAGGATCGGCTGTCTCTTCTGCGGATTCATGAAGACCTTGTGTCGCTGGGCTACAAGGGCGGCTATGACGCGGTTCGCCGCTATGCCAGGGCCTGGCGGCGCCGGTGGCGGCTGTTGTCGCCGGCGCAGGCCTATGTGCCGCTGATCTTCGATCCCGGCGAGGCCTACCAGTTCGACTGGAGCCACGAGTACGCGCGTCTGTCGGGCGCGACGACCAGGGTGAAGGCGGCGCACATGCGGCTGTGCCACAGCCGGATGTATCTGGTCCAGATCTTTCCCCGCGAGAGCCAGGAGATGGTCTTCGAGGCGCACGAGCGTGCCTTCCGCTTCTTCGGCGGGGTCTGCCGGCGGGGCATCTACGACAACATGAAGACGGCGGTGAGCACGATCTTCGTGGGCAAGAAGCGGGACTACAACCGCCGCTTCCAGGAGCTGTGCTCGCACCATCTGGTGGAGCCTGTGGCGTGCACGCCAGGGGCTGGCTGGGAGAAGGGGCAGGTCGAGAAGCAGGTGGGTGACCTTCGCGGCCGCCTGTTCGTGCCCATCCCGCGGGGCCGCTCCTACGCCGAGATCAACGAGTGGCTGATGGATCGGTGCATCGAGGACGCCAAGAAGCATCCGCATCCGACAATCCCGGGCAAGACGGTGTGGCAGGTGTTCGAGGAGGAGCAGCCCTTCCTGATGGCGTATCGCGGCCCCTTCGACGGCTTCCATGCCAGCGAGGTGTCGGTCTCGAAGACCTGTCTGGTGCGCTTCGACAACAACCAGTACAGCGTCGCGGCCCGCGCCGTCGGCCGGCCGGTGGACGTGCGGGCCTATGCCGATCGGATCGTCATCCGCCAGGACGGCGAGACCGTTGCCGAGCACCCCCGCAGCTTCGGGCGCGGCCGGTTCGTCTACGATCCGTGGCATTACGTGCCGATCCTGACGCGGAAGCCCGGCGCGCTACGCAATGGCGCGCCCTTCAAGGACTGGCAGTTGCCCAACGCGCTCGGCCGCCTGCGAACCCGGCTCGCGGGCCACGACGACGGCGACCGGCAGTTCGTCAAGGTGCTCGCGGCGGTGCTGGAGGACGGACTGGAGGCGGTTGAGGCGGCCTGTGCCGAGACGCTCGACTGCGGTGCCTGCAGCGCCGACGTGGTGCTCAACATCCTCGCCCGGCAGCGCCAGCCGGCACCGCCGGCAATCATCCCGACGCCCGAGGGCCTGCAGCTTCGCCACAAGCCGGTAGCCGACTGTCAGCGCTACGACAGCCTGAGGGAGGCCGGTCATGGAGCGTCATGATGTGCTGGAGATGATGACCCAGCTGAAGCTCGCAGGTATGCGCGCCGCTTACGACGACATCCTTGCCGACGGGCTCAAGCGCCGCCATCCGGTGCAACAGATCATCGGTACGCTGCTGCAGGTCGAGATCGCCGACAAGAGGGCCCGCTCGATCAAGTACCAGATGGCCTCCGCCAAGCTGCCGACGGTCAAGGAGCTGGCCGACTTCGACTTCGCCGCCTCGCCGGTCAACGAGCCCCTGATCCAGGAGCTCGCCGGCGGCGGCTTCCTCGAGGGCAAACGCAACATCGTGCTGGTCGGCGGCACCGGTACCGGCAAGACCCATCTCGCCGTCGCCATCGCGCGGTCCTGCATCCGCAAGGGCGCGCGCGGCCGGTGCTACAACGTCGTCGACCTGGTCAACCTCCTCGAGGCCGAGCTTCGCGCCGGACGCCAGGGCCGCACTGCAGACCAGCTCGTCCGCCGCGACTTCGTCATCCTCGACGAGCTCGGCTACCTGCCCTTCGCCCAGGCCGGTGGGCAGCTGCTCTTCCATCTGATGAGCCGGCTCTACGAGCGCACCTCGATCGTCATCACCACAAACCTCGCCTTCGGCGAATGGCCATCCGTCTTCGGCGACCCCAAGATGACCACAGCGCTGCTCGATCGCCTCACCCATCATTGCGAGATCATCGAGACCGGCAACGAGAGCTGGCGCTTCAAGAACCGCTCCTGACCCGCCGCCGGCCTCCCTTGCGGCCCGGTTGCCCCGGTGGGCCAACAGGGACCCCCCACGCGGCTTCGCTCCGCGTAGCGCAGGGCGCCACACGAAGCCGCGCGGGTCCCCCCTATTGGCTACCGGGACAACCTCCGCCGTGCCACTCAGGGGGGTCAATTTTGCACGCCGATCGGGGGTCAGTATTGAAAGCCGATTGACAGCCCAGACGCCGATCGCCGCCAGGAAGCGTGTCACGGCGCGCTTGGCGGCGTATTTCGTGCGCCGCGCCATCACCCGCCCCGCCGGTAGAAGTCGCGGATGCGCGTGCGCATGGCGTCGCCCATGTCCCCGGCGTCGGGCAGCGACACCGCCGGCTCGCGCGAGCCGTCCATCAGGTCCTGCGTGAACTCCGAGAGGTCGAGGCTGGCGAAGTCGATACCCTCGACCTCGGCCACGGTGAAGCCGCGGCAGCTCCCCCAGCCGATGCCGAGCTGGCGCCGGCCCTGCTGCTGCAGGATGCGCCCGAGCTTGGAGCCGAACACGCACCAGGCGCGCGAGCGGCGGATGCAGACGCCGAAGAAGGTGCGCTTCGAGCAGTACCGCCCGAGATAATGAGTGTTGCCGGCATTGCGCTCTGCCGCCAGCTCGCGCTCCGAGGCCGAGCAGTCGGCGAGCCCGACCAGCAGGCCGCTGTTCTTGCAGCAGTTGGCGAGCCCGAACAGCTTGATGTGACAGGCCCGGCGCTGGCCGGTGAAGAAGCGCATGTCGTCGCGGTCGAACTCGTCACCGCCTAGCTCCAGCGCCATGTTGAGCCGCGTCGTGGCCTCGACGAAGCCGGTATTCGCCTGCGGCCGTACGGTCTCGCAACCGGCGCCGACGCACCAGCGCACGGACCCGCACGACCCGCCATCGCCGGCATCGTCGAGGTCGCCCCGCAGTCGGCCGTACTGCCGGAGGCGAGGCCGTCCGCGCCGTGAACGGAAGATTGCGGCGATGCCGCGATGGTCTCCGAGCGCCGCACCAGCGGATCGGTGGCCGGCACGCTCTCGGCCGGACGCGAGGTCGTGCCCCGGATCACCGTGCGGCCCGCCGCGCCGCCGGGGTCGTCCGGATCGGCCAGCCGCGCGCGGCCCTCGTCCTCCAGCCGGCTCGCGCCGATGCCGCGCTCCGGCAGGTTCGTGCCGGCATTGCCCGCATTGCCGATGGCGCGCGCCGCCGCCTTCGGGTCCTCCTCCGCTTTGGCCACCATGCCTGAGACGACCTGACCTGCCCCCGTCGACTGGTCCGGTTTGAATGTTAGTGCATTGACGGTTTCTCGGCCAAGCTGGATGGCCGGCGGAGCGTAGCGGAGCCGGGCGGCCAGCTTGGCGTGACGATCGTTTCCGGGGCCGGCGGCCGGTATCCCAGGCTGCTGTGTGGGCGTATGGCGTTGTAATGGCGCCGCCAGGATTCGATGAGAACCTGGGCTTCCTTGAGGGTATAGAAGATCTCCCCGTTCAGGAGCTCGTCGCGCAGCCGCGCGTTGAAGCTCTCGATATAGCCGTTCTCCCAAGGAGAACCAGGCTCGATGAAGGCGGTCCGGGCCCCGACCGCGGCAATCCATCCCCGGACGGCCTCAGCGACAAACTCCGGGCCGTTATCGGAGCGGATCCAGGCCGGAATACCGCGCAGGATGAACAGGTCGGTCAGCGCGTCGATGACATCGGTCGAGGAGAGCTTGCGCCGGACACGGATCGCCAGGCTCTCACGGGTGAACTCGTCCAGGACGTTGAGCGTACGAAAGACCCGGCCATCATGGGTCTGGTGATGCACGAAGTCATAGGACCAGACATGGTCCGCCCGCTCGGCGCGTAGCCGGACGCAGGAGCCGTCGTTGAGCCATAGACGCCCTCGCTTGGGTTGTTTGGCGGGCACCTTCAGCCCCTCGCGCCGCCACAGGCGCTCGACCCGCTTGTCGTTGACCTGCCAGCCGGCGTCGCGCAGCAGGGCGGCGATCCGGCGATAGCCGTAGCGACCGTACCGGCGGGCCAGCTCGATCATGTCCGCGACCAGGCGATCCTCATCGTCACGCCCGCGCGGGACATGGCGCTGGGCCGAGCGGTGCTGCCCCAGCACCCGGCAGGCGCGGCGCTCCGAGATCCCGAGCCGGTCGCGGACATGGTCGATGCACTGGCGGCGGCGCGAGGGGCTCACAAGTTTCCCTGGGCTGCCTCCTTGAGAATCTGCTTGTCCAGCGTCAGGTCCGAGACCGCGCGGCGCAGCCGCTCGTTCTCCTTCTCAAGCTCCTTCAGGCGCCGAAGCTGATCGCCGCTCATCCCGGCATACTCCTTGCGCCAGCGGTAGTACGTGACCTCGCTGATCCCCAGCTGCCGGATCGCGTCCGCCATCGACTTGCCCTGGCCGTGCAAAACCTCAGCTTGCCGCAGCAGACTGACGATCTCCTCCGGCTTGTAACGCTTCCTTGCCATCTCTGATCCTCCTCATTCCCAAACCTAAGGATGGACCAATCCAATGGGGGAGGATCAACCGAATGTTGCGCCTTCATCGCCTTCGATCAGCCGCAGGTCGAACCCGACGCGGCGCAATGTTTCACGTCCGATGTGCAGCCCCATGCCTCGTCCGCCCGGCTTTCGGCTGAAGCCGAACTCGAAGATCGCCTCTCGGTCGCGAACACCGACTCCCGGCCCGGTGTCCCCGACCAGCAACGTGCCGCTGCGCTCGTCCAATGTGATGCGCCGCTCGCGCTGTGGATTCTGCTGAGACAGCCAGAAAATGGCATTGTCGATGAGGTTCACGAAAACCGGATAGAAGCTCGACGGAAAGCCGACGAGCACGGCACTGGCGAACGCCTTTGTTGCAGTCAACGTCACGTCATGCCGCGCCATACGCGCACGGAACAGTTCGTCGAGGAAGTCCCGAATCTCGGACCCGTGTATTTCCACTTCCTTTCTATAAAGGCGACGTTGAAGCGGTGTAAACAGAGTCAGGTAGCCGTCCAGATGATCGAAGCTTGTTCTAATACTGTTGTAGAGTTCACCCAAGCCTTCGTTTACATCGGCCCATGCCTTCAGCCTCCGCAAGGCGCCCCGAATGGCGCGTACGGTTCCCGAAAACTCGTGATTGATGATCTCGATCGCCATTCCCAACTGCGCCAACTGCGCATCGGCCTCGGCGTCCTCTTGCAGCCGGAGGTTGCGTTGCTCGATTGCCATCAATTGTTCGGCTGTCGAACTCTCACCCGTAACGTCTATCGCCTGGAGTTGCTCCAATACCGAACGCAGCAACGCGCCCTGTTTCTCGGCGACCCTCAGGATCCTGGTTTCCAGCGCGTCCCTGGTTTCGATGAATGGCTCATCAGGCACTGCCTCGAGATCGATCCGCTGAAACTCGCTCAGCACCGCCCGCAACTCCGACTCGACGGTCTTCAACGACCGGCCCGCAGCATTCCGCGCTTCCGATGCGACCTTGTCCGCCTCTTCCCTCACCGCTCGGCTTGATTCTCCCATGGCCTTGCGGGCTTCCTGGCCGAGGCTCTCCAGAGTAGCCTCCGTCCGCACACGAAGACCCAGAGACAATTTCGCCTTTCTCGTTTCTTCGCCAATCAATTCTTCGATAAGCTCGCGCGCCGGCCGGAACACCTTCTCCCGAAGCGAAGCGAACTCCGCATTGTAGACGCTCCAGTCACGGAGCGTGGCCTTGCTCAAGCCGATACGCGGCCGCACGATCCGGTAGCGACCTTCCAGTTCCCTGATGTCCGTTTGCGCTTGACGTTCGAGGTCAAGAACTCTGCGTGCCGCCAGTTGACTGTCCGCGATAGCGCATGCGGCCCGCAGTTCCGCCTCAATATGTGCCGTCAATGCCGACGCCTCCTCTTGAGGCGCATTGCTCGCAAGTTCGTCGAAGAACACATTCAGGTCGGTCTCGAATCTCCTCTTTCTCACCGAAACCTGTTTCTCTCTCCGTTTCCTTGCTTCATCTTCCTTAGATAGTTCGGTCTTTCGCAGATCGAACGGTTCGGAATGCACTCCGTCGGTCCGAAAAAAGTCCGCTGCCACCTGAAGGAAAAAGTTCTGAAGGATCGACCGGAATTGACGATACGCCTTGTTCTCCTGAAATCCTTCCCGGCCCGCCTTCTCCAGCAGATTACAATTCTTGTCGGCGTCGATCTCGACTGCCCCGAACATCTTCCGATGAGAGAAGTAATAATAGTAAGCGCTCTTTGTGCGCCTGGATTCGATATCCAGCCAATCGAACTCCGTGTTGCCATACGGCAGAATTCGGATTCCGTTGCGATAAATGTAGAGTCCGCCCAGCTTTTCAGTCTTGGCGGCCAGTCTCGCATGTTCCTCGTGCGGGATCGTCGAGTGTCTACTATCACCCTCGAAGGCAGCGAAGTCGATCGAAAACGGTCCGCAGAGCGTCGGTGAACCACGTCCCCCAACCCAAGGAATGACGTGATCGTCTATCGTTTCACCATAGATCGAAATTCGGCCGCGGAACTGACCGAACTCGTCGAATCTACCGTGAACGCGGTGATCCGAATTCTGAAACTCCTTCTGCGTAAAGAACTCGTCGTCGCCAATCACGTCCTCAGCTACTTCATCGGACTTATGATCGCGAAACGCCGTGCGAATCACGGTCTGTGAACCCGGCGTCATCGTGTTGCCGAACCCCAGCAATGCCTTCTTTAAAGGCGTCGCCTTTTTCATCACGACTATCTTGCTCGCAGTCGGGTCGCCGTCGATATCCTCCGCCACCAGCTCCGAGGCTGGCTTGATGATGAAATGGACTCCGTAACTGTTTCCACGTAATGAAGGCTCCCTGAGGTAGGAGTCGATGGCCTGCGGGTCCACGTCGAATTGATCGAGTTCGTGCGACAGCCTCTCCAGCATCGATCGCTCTACCGCGGGACCAAGCCTTTCGCCTCCTGCGCGAAACTCGCTCACCATCTCGGCCACATCCTGTGCCGACGGCAGCGTGCCCGGTTCGAATGAGCGCAGAGGAATGTCGATGTCCTCCAGATCGATGCCTGGCCATTCGAATATGCCCCAGTTCAGGAACGCTGCGGTGAGATCAGACGCCCCATCGTCGGTTTTGGCGCGGGTGAGGACCAGGAGTTGCGGACCGATGGTCGCGATAGCAAGCCGCCCGATGCCCTTCTCGCCGAGCATCGGGCGCGGCTCTTTGTCCGGGTCGTGCGGCGGTGGGTGATCGGGATCGAACTTGCTTTCCGTGCCGATCGTCAACCAGCGCGTCACAAAGTCGTCCCGACTCATGCCGATACCGTTGTCGCGCAGGACGAACAGGCCGTCTGATCGGTAGTAGTCGATCTCGACGCGGTCGGCATAGGCGTCGTGCGCGTTCTTGAACAGCTCGCTGATCGCCGTGGGGATGCCGGCAATCTGCTGTCTCCCCAGCATGTCCAGCGTACGGGCGCGGGTCCTGAACCTTGCCATCAGGAGAGCCTTCCCACATCCTTCAGATGCTCGATGAACCGGTGGCCGATCAGCTCCGCTAGGCGGACCGGGACCGCGTTGCCGATCTGTCTCGACATCGACGCCATGCTCCCCTCGAAAACGAAGTCCTCCGGGAACGTCTGCAGGCAAGCCGCTTCTCGAACGCTGATGGCCCTGTGCTGCTCCGGGTGGCCGAAGCGGCCGTTCGAGTAGCTTGTGCATCGTGTGGTGAGCCCCGATGCGGGCGTGTCCCAGGACATCCGGCCGTAGACGTCGCTATAGCCTGAGAAACCCTTGTGGCATTGGAGTTGGAGATGTTCCGGCCAGTCCCGATTGCCGCCGCCTTCCGGCGTCGCCTTGATGCGCTCCAGGTTGCGCGGGGAGAGATTTGCCGCTCTGTGGTTCGCAACCTTCCTGTGCGCCGCGCCAGCCCGTAGCGGCGGAAGATGGGATATCCGGTCCCGGACCGTGGTGTATCGCTCGCACGACGTTCCCGGCCCGTGCGTCTCATCGGGCAGATGGATCGCACCGTGGCGGCTCCCGACCAGGACGAGCCGGCGGCGGCTCTGCGGTACGCCGTACTTGGCGAGTGTGATGGGACGGTAGTCCATTTTGTAACCCGCTCCGTCCAGTCGGCTCAGGAAACCGCCAAAAGGCTGACTGTTCGCATCAAGCTTCTGCAAACCCGGAACGTTTTCCACGAAAACGAGATCCGGGCGGCAAACTTCCACCAAGCGCGCAAAGCAGGCAAGCAGTGGCACACGCTCGTCTCGATCCGGCAACGGTCGTGTCGTATTCTGTTTCGTGAAGGGCTGACACGGTGCGCATCCGCTGAACAGCACCGGTTTGGACCCTTCTGCCTCTACCCGGCGCCGGATCGCCTGGAGACTTGCCTTGCGGATATCCACAAGTTCGAAATGCGCATCGGGAAAGTTGGCTTCAAAGCTCCCCTTCGCATCCGCATCGTGATCCAGGGCAAACGCGATCTCCATGCCCACGGCTTGAAAACCGCAGCTTGCACCGCCACAGCCAGCGAAGAAGTCGTATACCCGAACCGTCACCGGGTCACCACGGCAGGGCGTATCTGCTCACCGCCGCCTGGCGCCGAAGCGCCGGCAGCGCCCGAATCCCGGTCTGCCCCGTTCAGAGTCCGGGAGAGACTTGTGGTCACTTCGAATCCCGGCGTCGAGCGTTGAGCTTCCATCATCGCGACCGAGGGTGTGATCTCTTGCTTCGTAGCCGCTCGTCCGCGATCGATGGATGCAGCCAGCCTGCGCGCGACTACCGCTTTATCGCTTGTTTCACACTGCCAGATGACGAGGACTTGCCAACCAAGCGCCATCAAGGCCGCTTGCTGACGTGCATCCCGGACAACGTTGGCCTCGAACTTCGCCGTCCAGAACGCAACCCGTGACTTGGGAGTGGAGGCGTACCGGCAGCCTTCGTGCCGATGCCAGAAGCAGCCATGTACGAAGACGGCAAGACGGTGTTTCGGAAGCACCAAGTCCGGGCGTCCGGGGAGGTCCTTGCGATGCAGGCGGAAGCGCAGGCCCATGCGGTGAGCGATGCGCCGAACCGCCAGTTCGGGGGCCGTGTCGCGTCCACGAATTCCTGCCATCATTTCACTTCTGCGTTGCCTGTCCACGATGTCGGTCATACGACGCCGTCCAACAATCGGGACATCAGGGACTTCTTTAGTGCGAAAGCATCCCGAGAGCCGGACTCGGAAGTTGTCAGAGTCGACCGGATCGATTCGACCACTTCCGCATACCGCCTTTGGAGGCAAAACGGCGGCATGGGCAACGGCAGCGACTTTACTTCTCTTGCATTGATATTGGCCTGTCCGACCGCGCCGCGTGCTGCCTCAAAGAGGCGCTGCTTCATGGCAGAGGAATTCATGAATGCCCAAACGTAGGTAGGGCAGACACGGGTTTCGGCGAGGCGCAACCGAATGAAGTACGATGCGGCAACTGCCGAGAAGCGACCGTCCCAAAGTCCGGTCTTTCCAACAAGCTCCTTGCTGTTCGTCCGATTGAACAATATATCGCCCGCTCTCAGAGCGTATTTCTCGATATTGCTCTCCGAGAGGGCGACCCACTTTAGATCAGTGCAGTCGAGATCGCCACGGTATGTGACGTTACCCATTCGAAGCACGGGGAGGCCTTCAGATCGATCATTAGCCTTCTTGCTCGTTCCATATTGCGCCAGAATGCAGCACTCTCCCAGTGGACGCACTTGCCACCCCATCGGGTTATCGACCGGATCGCCGAACATCTTGACAAACAGCGCAGGTATGAATTCCCCCATCAACTCCTGCGCCTGTGCCCGCAGCCACTCGATCTTCGCGGCCCGGTTCAGGATGCCGACGATCCGCCGCTGCTCGTCGAGTGGCGGGAGGGGGACCAAAGCCGACTTCAATGTGGACAGCTTGAGAGAGGGCAGGCTCGTAACCTGAACTTGCGCACGCGGATCGTAGTTTGCAGACCACCAATAGAGGTAATCCGGTTCTATCCTCGTTCGGTCTGGAATGACAATCGCAAGATGGCTGACGACATAGGCATCGGTAGCGAGTTTGGCACGATGGTTGAGATTCACCGACGCACCGCTCTTCGGTATCAAGATGCTGTCTCTGGGGAATAGTCGAAGGCGGCTTCGAGCAACCCATTCTGCCCTAAGGCGATCCGTCGAATCGGAAAGTGCTGGATGACGGTGGTGGCGACCTACGTCCTGCATCCGCACGAACAACGGACCGTCCGGTGCAAAGGCTTGAGGGTCTTGAGGCGCGGGGTCGCCCGCAACTACGTCTGCGACGTCACCAAGCTGCAAAAGAGGATACCCGCTCATTCTGCGACCGCCGCCCGCACCGCCTCGGCCAACTCGTCGATCTCGCCCAGAATTTCCGTTTCGATACCACGTAGCTCGTCCAGAATTTCCAGCGGATCACGGTGCTCCACCTTGGCGCGGCGCTGCGGCCGGTGGCGGTTGGCGCTGAGGTTCCAGTCGGCGGCACGGATGGCGTCCGCCTCGGCGAACCACCATTGCTCCGTCCAGTCCGTGTCCGTATCTCGCTCGCGCCATGCCGCCCACCGCGCATCGCGGCCGCGGAACACCTCGATGAGCGCCGGCAGATCGTCTTCCTCGATTGGCTGGTCGTGGTTGGCATCGAGCTTGAAGCCGTCATTATCGGCGTGCAGGAACATCACGCGCTCGGTCGCGCCGCTCTTGCGGAACACCAGTACGGACGTCTTGACCCCGGAATAGGGATTGAACACGCCGCCGGGCAGCGACAGCACCGCTTCCACCCTGTTGTTCTCGATCAGCTTGCGGCGCAGTTCGCGGTGCGCGCCGGTGGAGCCGAACAGCACGCCCTCGGGCACGACCACGCCGCAGCGCCCACCGTCCCTCAGATGATTCAGCATGTATTGCAGGAACAAGAGCTCGGTCTGCGCGGTGCGCCCGACCTTGACCTCCTCGACGATGCGGTCCCGGTCGAGCCGTCCGGAAAAGGGCGGGTTGGCGAGGATGACGTCGAAGCCGCGCGCCGGCAGGCCGAGATCGGCCTTCGCCGCACGGTCGAGGGAACGGGTGAGCGCGTCACGGCGCAGGATCCGCACCCGGTCGAGCCCGCGCAGGGTCAGGTTCATGGTGGCAAGGCGGACCATCTGCGGGTCCACGTCCGCGCCGTGGAATGTCGTCTCCTGCAACTGCGTCACTGCGTCCCGACTCAGCGTGTCGCCGAGGCCACGCCGAACGGTCTTGCCGTCGGCCTCGATCTCCTCGATGCCGGCGGGCGAGGAGTTGGCGAGCCGGATATGGTCCCACGCGCCGACCAGAAAGCCTGCCGTACCCGCCGCCGGATCATAGATCGTCTCGCCGAGCCGGGGATCGACCAAGCGGACCAGGGCGCGGATGACGTGGCGCGGCGTGCGGAACTGGCCGAGCTCGCCGGCCTGGCGGATCTGGCGCAGCACGTGCTCAAACAGGTCGCCCTTGGTGTCGGCGTCCACCCGGTCGAGATGCAGGTCGTTCAACTGGCTGACGACCTGGGTGAGCACCGTCGGCTCGTCGATCACCAGCCGGGCGCCGTCCATGAAGTCCGTGACGCCGCTCGCCGCGAGCTCGGCGTGGAACGCAAAGACTTCCTCCCGTACCCAGTTGACCAGCCGTTCGCCGTTGAGCGCATCCGCCCAGGACGACCAGCGCAGGAGCGAGCGTGGCACCGTCCCGGCGCCGGGCTCGCGTGCGTTGCGCGGGTCGCGCAGGTTCCATTCGCCTTCGAAGACGCTGGCGTAAGCCGTGGCGCCCGGCCGTTTCGCCGTGCGCACCCGCGCCGCGTCCGCTGCCTCGTACATGTAGAAGTAGATCAGGAAGCTGAGCTGTTCCGCGTTCTGGGCCGGGTTCGGATAGCCGCCGCCGAACAGATAGTCGCGGATGCGGTCGATGCCGCGCCGGAGTTCGGGAGTCATCGGCATGGCGGGCTACTCACTGTGCTTCCGCATGTTCGGCGTATCGGGCGCGTCCGCTTGTCCGAACACCGCGATGTTGAACCCGGCGATCAGCCTGCCGAGCGATTCCTCGCCGCCGAACACGCGTCGCGCCTGTTCGTACCCTCCGAGAGCGGCGAAGGGGTGCAGGTCGAAATCCCATCCGCCGAGGGCTTCCATTTCCATCGCGTCGGCCCTCACCCGGCTTCCGATCAGGCCCGCCCAGCGCGCCTGTTCCGCATCGAACTCTTCGTGCACGCCGCGCCACGCCTCGAAACGTACGCCGACTTCGGCGGCGCGCGCCTCGTGCTCCGGCGTGCGGACGATGCGGCCTGACTCGTCGAGAGTCAGCCAGTCGCGGCTCTCCGGGTCGATATGGTCGTCCACATCGAGCGTCAACAGCATGCGGATCTCGCCGGGACCGGCCGGTCGGCCGCCCTCGCGGATCGCGCCGCCGTCGATATCCCCGTCGTCGTCGCCGTGGAAGTCGGTCACGCCGACGAAATCGAAAATCGTGAATCCGGTCTTCCCGATGTGCGGGGCCTTGCGCGTGCCGCGCCCGCGCATCTGCCGGTAGAGGATGACGCTCCGGGTGAACCGCGCCATGACGAGGTTGACCGCATCCGGGCAGTCGAAGCCGGTATCCAGCATGTTCACGCTGACGAGGATTTTCGGATAGTCCTCCTCCTTGAAGCACCTGATGATGGCGCCGGCGTCGGGGGCCGGGCCGCCGCCGACATCGCTCACCACGAAGTCGGCGTAGCGCACGGTCGGGTGCGGCTTGAGGTCCGCAAAGTGCTCGTCGAACATCTCCGCCAGCGTCTCGGCATGGCGCTTCGTCACTGCGAACACGATGGTCTTGCCCCAGGCGGGCCAGCGCCGCACGCCGTCCCGGCCCATGAAGCCCTTCTCGTGTGCGTCGCGGAATTCGCGCACCAGCGCACGGTTGCGCTCGGGGATGGTGAACTTCCGTTCCAGAGCGCGCGGATCGACCATGATCGTGTCGGAGGACGCGAACAGCGCCTCGAACTCCGCCCGCGTCTGCCTGTCCATCGCGGCCCAGTCGAGCTCGTCGCGTCGGACCTCGAAGCCGTCCCCGGCGGCGGTCTTGACCGTCATGGCCTTGTAGATGCGGTAGGGCACGAGATGGCCCGCCCCGATGGCTTGGCGCAGCGTGTAGCGGAAGCTGGGCTCCGCGAGTTCGAAGAAGCGCAGCGTGTCGCGCACGAACGACCCGTCCTCGGGATCGGCGGCAGCGTCCGCGCCCGCCGTGCAGGGCGTGGCCGTGAGGCCGAGCTGGATGCCGTCGAAATGCCGCAGCACGCCGCTATACTTGCCGTAGATCGAGCGATGGCATTCGTCGGTGATGACGAGATCGAAATAGCCGGGCGACAACATGCGGTAGTCCGCGATCATGGTCTGCAAGGTCGCGATCGTAATGCGCTTGGCGCGGTCGAAGCCGCGTCCAGGCCGCAGCACATGACAGGGATAGTCGCGGAGATGGTCGGTGAACGCGTCCTCGGCCTGGCCTGCCAGCGCGATTCGGTCCACGAGGAACAGCACGCGGGTGACGATGCCCGCCTCGAACAGCCGCTTGACGAAAGCCGCCGCCGTGCGGGTCTTGCCGGTGCCCGTCGCCATCTCGACCAGCAGCTTGCGCCGCCCGCGCGAGACCTCGACGGACAGCGCCTCGACGCATTCGATCTGGTAGTCGCGGTCGACGATCCTGCGGTCGATGGCGACCGTCGCCAGATCGCGCCGGTTCCGTCGCGCGGCGATCCGCCGCTCCAGATCGTCCTGGGCGTAGAAGCCCGCGATCTCGCGGGCATGCGCGTCGGTCTCGCGGTCGAGGAACCGCACTTCCTCGCCGTTCGACAGGAAGACGAACGGCACGCCGAGCCGCTCGGCGTAGTGCCGGCCCTGGTCCTGGACGGCGATGGGATCGATGCGCGCCCGCTTCGCCTCGATCGCCGCCATCGGCCGGCCCTGCCGGTTGCAGAGCACATAGTCGGCTCGGCCGCCGTCCGGCAACGCGTGTTCGAACAGCACGCTCGCGCCGTCGGTCAGGTCCCAACCCGCATCCCGAAGAAGGGCGTCGATCCTGACCCGCGCGAAGGCTTCGGTCGTGCCGCTCACGCCGCCGTCCACGGATCGACGACCTCGATGTCGATGTCATCGAAGTCGCGAACGTTGCGGGTCGCCACCGCCATATTGCGGGATCGGGCGATCGCTGCGATCTGGCAGTCCGCCGGCGGGACCGTGCGGCCGGCTGAACGGCGCATGGCCGCGATATCCGCATAGGCGCGGGCCGCCCTGCTGTCGAACGGCAGCACGCGGCCATCGAAGGCGTCGCTCAGCATTGCCTCGATATCCCGGACCAGCGATTCCCGCCGCCGGCCTGCCGGCAGAATGGCGGCGCCGTAGCGCAGCTCCGCTTCGCCCACCGCCGAGAAGAACAGGTCTTCCAGGGCGTGGCCAGCGGCCCACGTCTCGATGGCCGGATCGGGCGCCTTGCGGATCAGTTCGGACACCACATTTGTGTCTAACAGCACGGCCATGGCCGAGGGCTCAGTCGAAAGACGGCGGCTGGCGCCCGGCCTCGCGAGGCGGCAACTCCAGGTCCACCCCGTTGTCCGGCCCGAAATGCGAACGCACGATGCTCGCGAGGTTCCGCGAGTCCGCCTTGCCCCCCACCGCCTCGCGCAGGATCAGCCGCGCCTCCTCCTCCATGGAGCGGTGGTGTTCGGCGGCGCGCACGCGCAAGCGCGTCTTCACGTCGTCGTCGAGGTTGCGGATCGTGATGCTCGCCATGGCCATGCCCTCCGTTCGGCTGGAAGCCCAATTTACACACCGATTGCGATGCTATCAAGACGCTGCGGGCGATCACATCGGCCCGCAACGCCGGTACGGCGGCCGCCCGCCCGCCCCAATAACCCTTCCGCACAAGCAGTACGCACGGAACGCGACGCAGGCCGGACCGTCTCCCGAAAGCCGACGAACGACCCCGGCACGCCCGCCGCGCCGGTGGGATCATGTTTCGCTTGTCCGTATCCGTATCGCCGTCGGCACCGCCGCCGTTTACTCGCGCCCCTGAATTGCCCCGCACCATCGAGAGGAAAGGTTCGGCCGTGAGCGGGGCGGCGGTCGGCGCTCTAGAGGGAGCCGCCTCCGCCGTCCTTGTTCACCTCTCGAAGGAGCACGGCACCATGCAGACGGCGATCGCACCGCGCGGCGACGCGCGCACGTTCCTCACCCACTTCGTCGGCGGCGGTCTCGATGACGACCGCTATGCCGTCCAGCGGTTCCGCTCCATGGCGAACGGCGACATCGTTCCGGTCGGCGCCGACGGGACGAAGCCGAAGGGCCGGCGCAAGGCGCGGCCGACGATCGCCTCGCTGAAGGCGGTCGAGAAGATGCGGCCCGCGCGCGACGAAATCATCATCGCGACGGGGGTCAAGCGGCGCGGCTCCGGCGTGCAGCTCTGGGGCTGGCGGGCCATGGGGATATTCACGGACCGCAAGCAGAAGGGCTGACCGGCGTGCTCCTGCGGATGTCCCGCCGTCCCGTCGCCGGCCGGGTGTCCGCCGTCCGGAAATCACCACCGACATGGAGCAGCCGATGGCTTACCGCGACCCCGAAACGGGCCGTGCGCGCGACCGCGAACGGTTCGCGCGGCGCACCGCCGAACGCCGTGCCGCCGGGCTGTGCCCGCGTTGTGGGGAAAGACCGCCCGCGCCCGGCCGCAGCGCGTGCGAGCTGTGCGGCGAGAAGCGTCGCGCCGCCGGGCGCGCCCGCGACGCGAGGCTCCGGGCCGCTGGCAAGCCGCGCCGGGACCCGGAGAAAGCCCGCGCGGCCGAGCGCCGACGCTACCGGCGGCAGGTCGCCGGACGCCAGACCCAGGGCGCATGCACGCGCTGCGGCCAAGCGCCCGCCGCCCCGGAGCGCACCGTCTGCGAAAGCTGCGGGAAGAAGCGGCGCGAAGCCGACCGCGCCCGCTATGCGGCGGGCAAGGCCGCCGGCAAACTGTATGGCGGCAGAGACCCGGACGCTAAACGCAGGAATGCCCGTACAAGGAGCGGCAAGCGCCAGCACGATCGGCGCGATGCCGGCCTGTGCACCCGATGCGGGCGCCGGCCACCCGTCGAGTCCGGCACGACCTGCGAGCTGTGCCGGATGGCGAGGCGGGCGGCCGAGCGCGAGGTCTACGCTGCCCGCCGGTCCGCGGGCCTCTGTGGCCGGTGCGGCGAGCCGACCGCGGACGGCGGTTCGAGATGCGCCCCCTGCGCCGTGCTCGAAGCCGAACGCGGTTCGCCTGAACGCAAGAACGCCGCCGCACGCCGGCGCTACGCCGAGCGCCGGGCCATGGACGCCTGCACCGATTGCGGCCGTCCGGCGCAGGGATCCTGCCGCTGCGCCGAGTGCGCGAAACGATCCTACGAGCGCTCGGATCACTTCCGCGGCATCCCGGTCTGGGGTCCCAGCTTCACCGTGATCGAACTCGCGACGGGCAGGGAACACGGCCCGTTCGACTGCGAGGCCGATGTCGCGCTCTGTCTCGCGTTCGCGAAGCTGTCGAGGGGCCAGATCGAGATCGTGAGCGACGCGCCCATCACGGCGACGCTCACGGGCTGGACCTGAGCGGTCCCCCTCGACGGCAGGGGTCATCTGAAGGTCGAGGACAGCGGGCGCCGGGCGAGTGCCCGGCGAACGAAAGGGAGAAGAGCTCCCGTCTGCCGGGCGCGGCAACCGCAAGGAGACCCGGCGATGTTCGATCTTCACTCCGATTACGACCCCATCACCCCGACCGGCGGCCTGTTGCTCGCCGAGATCGGGCTCGACCTTCGCGTCGTCCGCGAAGCGCTGGCCGACGACCGCGCCCGTAGCTGCCCCGACCGCGAGGCCCCGGCGGACGAGAGGTAGTGGGAAGCGAGAGAAGGGTGAACGGCAAGGGGGCCAGAGAGAGATCGATCCGGCCTCCGGACGTTCGCAACCCAACGTCATCATCGAGAGCATGAAGGAGACAACCATGAGCTTCGGACTGAACCGCGTGGAACTGATCGGACGCCTCGGCGCCGACGTGACCGTCAACCATCTCGTCTCGGGGGGCCGCGTGGCCAATCTCAGCATCGCCACCGACGAGAGCTACGTCGACAAGTCTCGTGTTTCATGATGCACCTTGTTGGGACTGTGAGGTCGAACCGGCAGATCTAGTGGTCTTGCCGTTCCCTTGCACTCCATATGGTCCAGGCGAAGTCAAGCCACATCGTTCCATTTCCTCCGATACCGGGTCTGACGTCAGACCGGAGTTGGAGTGAAGCGCGGGAAGGGTGAACGGAGAAGGGGACGGAGAGAGTCGTCCCGGCCGTTCGCATTCCATCGTCATCAACCAGACCTGAAGGAGAAGACCATGAGCTTCGGACTCAACCGCGCGGAAGTCATCGGCCGCCTCGGCGCCGACGTCACCGTCAACCATCTCGCCTCCGGGGACCGCGTGGCCAACATGAGCGTGGCGACCGACGAGAGCTACATCGACCGGAACGGCAGCGGCGAGCGGATCGACAAGACCGAGTGGCACCGCTGCGTGACGTTCCAGGACGGCCTCGTCGACATGCTCGAGAAGCACGCGAAGAAGGGCCGGCTGGTCTATGTCGCGGGCAAGATGCAGACCCGGCGCTTCCGCAAGGACGGCGAGGACTCGGACCGGTTCTCCACCGAGATCCTGCTCGTGCCCGGCTCGCGCATCCAGTTCCTCGACAAGCCGAACGGGGCCAACGGCAACGGCGCAGCCGCCACGGCCGAGGCCGCGAACGGGTCGGCCATGTCCCCGGATCCGGACGATTCGATCCCGTTCTGAGGACCACTTCCCTTCGTTCCTCCCTCCCAACTCGGGGGCCGGCGCTTCGGCGCTGGCCCCTTTTTTGGTGAGGGCTTCGAGTCTCCACCGGCGCCCGGGCCGACCGGCTGCCGCGATGGTGTCGTTCTCTGGGGGCAGTTTCAGCCTCACGATGCGGGTTCCGACAACGGCGCCGTTTTGCCGGCGCAGTTGGACTTGTACATGCAGTACCGTCGCCGGCCTTCGGTCGGGACGATGACCCGCTCCACCCGCGCGTCCGTTGCGGTTCTGCCCACCCGCCGGACGACCCTCTCGTTGAAGTCGAGCTGGGCGGCTACTTCCGCGGCTGTCGAGAAGCCCCGGTCGCGAAGCCATTTCGTCGCGCGTTCGAGGTAGTTGGGCAACCCGTAAGCCCGCCGTATCCTGCCCACGTGCGCGGCCGTGTAGAGTTGGCCCTTCCAGTTTCGGCGCCCCATCGCGTTCAGCGCCCGTGCGGTGCCTTCGTCACCGTGAGTTTCCAGCAGCCGGTCGACCGCGGCGACCGTTTCCGCAGGTGTCTTGCGGATCTCCGCCATCGGTCTCGGCAGCTGAAGGGTCTCAAGGGTCAGGGAACGCCCCCCGCGCATACGCAGACCGATCGTCACCTCGGAGCCGTCCCGGGTCAGCGTCGCATCCTCGATCAGAAGCCCGAGCAGCCGCTTGCGATCCGCGTTTCCGGTCTGGGCGGCGTTCCATACCTGCTCGAAGTCCCACGCCAGTTCCCGGATGCGTTCGGCCTGCCGCTCGGACAGCTCGGTATCGCGCGCCGCGCCGCGGGCCTCCCGTTCCCGGCACGCCTCTTCCAGCTCGCGCAGGCGCTCGTTCCAGTCGGCCTCCAGCAATGCCGCCACCAGCCGGTTGGCCGGGTCGACCTCGAAGAACCTCCGCCGCGCCAGATCGGCCTCGTAGCGGATGGCCTCGATGCGCCTGGCGCGCTGGGCATCGGCCTCGGCGAACTCCACATCGACCTGCTCCTGGACCGCCAGGGCAAGATCGATGTTCTTGCGGTTCAACGCGTCGATCACGAAGCGGGATATCTCGGCGTCGACGAGATCGCCGCGCATGGTCTGGCAGGTCTTCCGTCCGTAGCGGGCCAACTCTTCATTGCAGACGTAGAAGTAGCGCGCCGGCCGGTTGCGATGCGGGAGAGCGCGGTTGTATTGCATGCCCATGCGCCGGCCGCAGTGGCCGCAGATCACCCGCGACTGCAACAGCGCCGCCCCCTCGCGGGGCGCCGCGGTCCGCGAAGGCGATGGCAGGAAGGCGGTGGCATTGCCGGTCATGATGGCTCGATTACGAAGGTACTCGTCCCAATCGATGAAGCCCTCATGGGCATCCGGGATGCAGACGTGCCAGTCCTCCATCGGCACGACGCGGCATCGTGCGGTCCCGTCCGTCCGCCGCTGGACATGTGTCCGGCCATAGACGAAGGCGTGTTAGCGACGGCTTAGAAGTGCGCATATTTGCTGCATTCCCCGGTTGGCGTAGTCGGCCTGGGGCGTGTGGCGTGCCGCACGGTGGCGCCGCTGGATACGCGTGTTGGTGTTCGGGGATATGGCGCGGTTCAGTCGAGGGGCCGGTCATCGGCCTGGATCGGTTCGCCGGCGCGCTCGCGCATGAGCAAGTCGTTCCAGTCCAGGCCATCGAGGGCCGGGCGCATGCGGACGATCCTGTTGTTCTTTCGGATCAGCCGGGCGGCGGCGTCATCGCCCTGGCGGGTGGCGTCGTAGGCGCAGAAGATCCGGCCGGGGTTCCATGCCTCGATCCATTCGGGGAGGCTTGCGTTGGCGCCGCCGGTTGAGACCACGGCGCATCCCTTGCGCCCGGCCGGGACGAGGTGGAGGGAGAGGACCGACAGGGCGTCGATGGCGCTCTTGGCGAGGATGACGGAGATCGGCCAGTCGGGGTCCCACGACATCCAGAAGCCGCCGCGCGCGGCCGGAGATAGCGCGGGGCGGTGCGCTCCCGCGGCGGGGACGATCTCGGCGCCGGTCGCCTCGCCGGCCGCGTTTCGGCGGACGAACACGGCGTTGCCTTGCCGGTCGGCGTGTACCAGGCCGAGGTCGCGGCACAGGGCGAGCGTGCCTCCGAGGCCGCGCTGCTCGACGAGGCAGCGCTGGACGGCGGGCCAGTGGCGCTCCGAGCACGGCGGCCTCGGGCGACGATCGGCCGGGATCCGGTCACGGCACGGCAGTTTCGAGAGGAAGGCCAGGGCCTCGGGCGGCGGGCACCGCCGCGCATGGATGACCAGGTCGATGGCTCCGCCCCCGCCCTCTCCGCGGAGATGATCGTAGAACATGAAGCCGTTGATGCTGACGACCGATCCGGGACGTCTCCAACGTGCGGCATCGGCGGGATCGCGGCGGTAGCCGAGGCGGTGGACGACGTCTTCGAGGGGATAGCCTCGCAGGGCCTCGGCCCGCACCCGCCGGTTCCATGGATCGAGGCGATCCACGGCTATGCCGACGTCGGTTCTCCGGGATCCTGCGCGGCGGCCTTCCCGCCTCGCCGCCGGCGGCGCTCGGCGCTGCGCTGCTTCTGGCGTTCCTCGGCTTCCTTGCGGCGCCAGGACTCGCCGTCGATGGCGACGATCTCGGCGTTGTGGACGAGGCGGTCGACCAGGGCGACGAGGCAGGCGGCGTTGGGGAAGGCCTCGCCCCACTCGGCGAAGGGCCGGTTGGTGGTGACGATGGTGGAGTTCTGCTGGCTGCGGCTGGAGACGATATTGAACAGCAGATCGGCATGGCGGTTGCTGTAGGACAGGTATCCGACCTCGTCGATCACCAGCAGGTGCTGGCGGGCGTAGAAGCGCAGCTTGCGCTGGAGCAGGGTGTCGCTGTCCAGCGCGGCGAGCTCGCCGAGCATGCTGGCGGCGGTTGCGAAGCGCACGGTGTGCCCCTCGAGGACGGCGCGGTGGGCGATATTGGCGGCGATGGTCGACTTGCCGACGCCGTTGGGGCCGACCAGGACGACGTTGGCGGCCTCGTCGAGGAAGTCGAGGTTCATGAGGTCCTCGACGGCCATGCGGTCGCAGCGTCTGGGCCACGCCCAGTCGAAGTCGGCGAGCGGCTTGAACTGTCCGAGGCGGGCGTCGGCGAGGCGCCGCTTGAGGCTGCGGCTGCGCCGCTCTTCTTCTTCCCAGGCGACCAGCGCGGCGGGCCAGTCGCGCTCGCCGGCCTCGCCCCAATGGGCGACGAGGCCGTGCAGGCCGAGCGCGCGGGCCCGGTCCTTGAGGGTGTCGTTCATTCTTCGCTGTCCTCCTCGGCTTCGCCGGCCAGCCCGTCGTATCCGGTCAGATCGTGATCGCGGACCGTGATGTCGCGCACTCTCGGATCGCTGGGCAGGTCGACCGGGATGGGCGGCGGCTTGTCGCGCTGTTCGCGGCGCCGGGTCAGGCTCTGGCGCACCGCGTTGGGGTGGGGGACGCCGCGCTTCAGCGCCTCGCCGATGGCCGCCTCGAGCTCGGCGGCGCCGTAGGCGTCGAGCAGGCGCAGCAGGGCGGCGACGATGGCGCCGATATTGTCGCCGCGCATGGCGGCGTCGGCGAGCAGGCGCTCGCTGCCGGGTGCGGCCCGGACCAGCCGGTCCTGGCCGCGCAGGCGGCGGGCCTGACGTTTGTGCCTGACCAGCTCGGCGATGTGCTCGGGGATCTCGATGCAGGCGTCCTTGTCGAAGCTGCGCGGATGACTGGCGATGACGTCGACGCCGTCGAGAATGCGCACTTCCTCGAGCGTCGCGACCACCACGAGGGTGCGCCGCACATGGGTGTGCGGCACGCTGTAATCGTTGAGGTCGAAGCGGGCATAGGGGGTCTTGCCGATCTTCACCTCGACCCGGTCGTGGGCGGGGAAGGGATCGCCGGGCAGCGCGATCAGCGAGCCGCGCTCCCGCTCGAAGGCCTCGCGCACGCCGATCGAGCGGTCCTCGGGCCAGGGGCGGTCGGCGGCGATGCCGTCGCACCAGGCTTGGGCCTGAGCGTTGAGATCGTCGAGATCGCGCCACCGGCGGGCGGCGAAGAAGCTGTCGCGGATATAGCGTATGGCCCGTTCGACGCGCCCCTTCTCGTTGCCGCGCGCGACCGCGACGGGTTTGGGAAGGAATCGGTAATGGCCGGCGAAGTCGAGGATCCGGGGGTTGAACCGGATGGCGGCGCCGCGGCGCTCCAGCACGACGCTCTTCAGGTTGTCGTACCAGAGCTCGCGGGGCACGCCCTGCCACGCCTCGAAGGCTTCGATATGGCCGCGCTGGAAGTTGCACATCCCGGCGTCGAGGTAGAAGCGCAGGAAGGTGCGGCGCGAGTAGCTGAGAACCATCACGAAGCCCATCAGGCGGCGCTGCGCGCGGCCGATCCTTACCTTGCCGAAGTGGGCCCAGTCGACCTGGGCCTGCTCGCCGGGAAGGGTCTTGAGGCGCAGATAGGCCTCGGCCACGGGCCTGGGCCGCTCGGCGGCGATCATGTTGCGGAAGTGGCTCCGGCTCCCCCGGTAGCCACGCTCGTACACCATGTCGTAGAGCCGGCTGGCGGTCAGCGTCGGATAGACCGCCAGCGTGTGGCGGATGAAGGGATCGAGCTTCGAGCTCCGGCGCCGCCGGTCCTGCCGAGGCACCCCGGCGTCGGCCAGAACGCGGTCGACGGTGATGTGATGGACGCCGAGCTGGCGCGCGATCGTGCCGATCTTCCACTTCTCGGCGTAATACAGGCGCAGGATCTCGGCGCGGATCTCCTTGTCGATGGTCATCTCACCCCTCTCCCGCCGGGCGCAGGCCCGGATAGACTTCCCGCCCGCAGAACCGGCCGCAGCGATCGCAGCGGAAGACCCTGGCGGGCCGCTCGCGCCCGAATGGCCGCGTCCCCAGACGCCCTGCCGGCGTCCGCGTCACAACAGGACGCCGCCGCGCGGCGGTCAAAGGGTGATGCGTCACTTTCTGCCCGCGGCGCCGATTCACCGGCGTCCGGCGTCGCCGGCGTTCGCGATAGCGCCGCTGGCGCTCGGCATGCTTGTGTCGGCCCCGGCGGCCGTTCTGGTAGCGCTGCCCGGCACGGCGCTGCGAGTGCCGCCGCGCCTCCTCGCCGCAGCTCCGCGAACAGTAGATGTTGCCGTGGTCACAGCGCCGGCAGAGAACGACCTGGCGACGACAGGAGGCGCAGTTGTACAGGCGGGCGGCGTTCTTCATCGCGACCGATGAGAACGGGGTGGACCCACGCCCAAACCCGCACGATACTGCGCATATGGGCCGTGCCTTGCATGGCTCGGGGGGTGCGGCGCCGGTCGTTGCCACCAAGCAAATGAGGCCGGCGCCGCATCGTTCTCAGCGGCCCGAGTGTATTCCCGCGGCTCCCCTTGTCAGGTCCGCGGAACCGCCGCCAGCCAGCTCGCCAAAACAGGAATCGAGACGCCCGCCCGCGGTGGATAAGTAGCCCGCCGCCGCCAGACTCTTGGCGGCCGCTGCGGCGGACTACTTACCCACCGCTCCGACGAGAAACGCCTCCAGCCACCAACCCGACGGCTATGGGCTCGCTGCGCTCACCTGCCGAATGCAGCAAATAAGTGCACTCTTAGACCGTCACCGACAGAACCTACGACCTTCAGGTTATGAGGACCCGACCGCCGCCCATTCGCCGCAGATACGCTCGGAGTCTGCACTTATCATTAAGGCCTCGATGCAATCCGCTATGCGCTGAGCCGGCCCGCGCAGCTGCCCGATCGTCCAGTCGGCGGCGTACCCCTCGGTAACGTCGTTGGGCGGCGCGTGGTTGACCAGCCGCTTGGTCAGGGCGTGCGGGAGCATCAACTCGCGCTCGGCCACCGTGATGAAGCAGTTGCGCAGCCCGTGGAACCAGAATTTTGCGCCACCTGCCTCGCTGATGCGGCGATGGAAATAGGTCAACTTCACGAAATAGCCCGTGCGGCTGGAGGCAGAGGAAAACACCCAACCGCCCGGCAGGTGGCCGCTCTCGGCCCACCGGCGATCGAGAATGGCTGCCAGCTGCCGGGTGATGGGCAGCTCCAGCGGCGCGCCCGTCTTGGTCTCATCCACGCGGAAGACGAGCGCCTCCCTGTCCACACGCTCCCATCGGAGCGGCAGCACCTCGCCGAGCCGCATGCCGGTGTACATGCCGAACCAGAACACGTCGCGAAGGGCGGGGTTGCTCACTACGGCCTCGATCCCCTTCCGCCAGCACGGAAGGACCTCCGCCGGTGGCGGGATCTTGCGGCGCGGCTTGGGATGGAACCTCCCGCCGCCTGCGAGCCAGAGGTCGACCGGATTGGCCAGTCCCTCGATGTCCACGCAGGGCCGGCGATAGACCGAGCGCAAGAGCGAGATGCACTGGTTGGCCGTCGCCCAGCCATGCTTCTCGGTGATGCGGTTGAAACGGTCCTCCACGTCGCTCCGGGTAATGGCGTCGAGGGGACGGGCAAGCCAGTCGGCGAGCGGCCGCTCGAAGCGGTCGCGGTAGGACTCGTTGGTGCTCGCCTTGCGCTTGGGATTGGCCCTCATGTACTGCTCGAAGGCCTGCCTGAGCGGGGGCATGCGCCGGCTCCTCGCGCGCTCGGCCGCCGGGTCCTCGCCCATGGCGACCATGCCGAGCAGCCTGTGGGCCTCGCGCCGCGCCTGCTCGGCCGCCATCCTGTCACAGCGTCCGATGACGAGGCGCTTGTTGGGCGCCGTCCTGCCGCCCGCGCCCAGGCGGTAGTTGACGATGTAGGACTTGACGCCCGAGGGGTGCACGAGGACGCCATAGCCTGTCAGCTTGTCATCCCAGGCGATCCATGGCTTGTTGGCGGGCTCGAGGCTGTCGATGGCGCGCTTGGCGATGGTGAGCTTGACGCGCGCGACGCGCTTCCCGGAATTTGGCATGCGGGCATGATGGCATGGCTTGGGATCGCAATCAACACCAACCACAACACATGAGAGTAACTTCAGGGGTGTTCCTGACCTCTCCTGGCCTTTCAGGATCGTCGGATATCGGCCAAAACCCAATGTTACAGCGGTATCCGAGTACTCCTAAGCAAGTACGAGCATCAGCAGGAACAAGACGTAACTGTTGTTTCTCACCACGGTCACGGCCTGCGTCGCACCCAGGCGTTCGATCCACAAGGAGCGGGACGAAAAGCGTATCGGGGAATACGGTTGAGGCCCGCGACGCCGTGGTCGGGCGCCTGGGCGCGACCCGAAGGGCGGCGCTGTCCGGCCGACAGCGTGCGTCACGGCGCTTGCCCGATGTCCCCGCATCGCGCTGCGCGCCGCTCCTACCCTGTCGGCCGGACAGCGCCGCGCAGACCATGACCCTGGTGAGAAGTGCGGGCTAGGCCCCCGCCCGGCCGGCGCTCCGGCCACGTTATGCAGGCGCTCGGCCATGGCTGCTGGTGTATCGTGGCGCCCTGGCAGTGACAAGCGGAGAGCCGCCCGTGGCAGGGTCGGGGCGCGAGCGTGAAGACGGCCGGAGCGCGACCCGCCTCTTCGTCGAGGCTTCGCTCGAAGCGGGTTCTGCGGTCGCGCTGGCCTCCGGCCAGGCCCACTACCTCCGAAACGTGATGCGCCAGGCGCCGGGGAGCCGGATTCGCCTGTTCAACGGGCGCGACGGCGAGTGGGAGGGCGCGATCGAGACCCTGGCCCCTAACCGCGCCATAGTCCGGCCGGTCGCGAGGCTTGCGGCGCAGACTCCGGCACCGAATTTGCGGCTCTTGTTCGCGCCCCTCAAGTCCGAACGCACCCGCTTCGTGGTCGAGAAGGCGACCGAGCTCGGCGTCGGCGCCATCCACCCGGTCCTCACCCGCTACGGCCAGACCAGGCGCGTCAACCTCGAGCGACTCCGCGCCCACGCCATCGAGGCGGCTGAACAGTGCGGCCGCCTGGAGGTGCCACAGGTCGCCCCCCCCTGCCCCCTCCCTGACGCGCTCAGGGACTGGCCGCCGGATCGCCGGCTGCTGGTCTGTGCCCCCGGGGCCCGCTCGACGATGGCCGGGGCGGTGGACGGCGACTCCGGATCATCCTGGGCCATCCTGATCGGGCCCGAGGGCGGCTTCGCACCTGCCGAGTGGCGCCTGCTCGCCGATCACTCGGCAGCCGTGCTCGCCCGGCTCGGCCCCCGCGTCCTGCGCGCCGAGACCGCAGTCGCGGCCGCTCTGGCCTGCTGGCAGTCCCTCGCCGGCGACTGGCGGTGAGGCCGCGCTGCGCCCGACACAGCCCTGCCATGTCGGAGTTCGCGCTTCGATAGGCTGGACAGCGGCGCCCGAATAGGGGAAACCCCGCACAGCTTCGACGCGACCGAAGGGAAAGAGCGTGAACCACAGCGCCACCAAGCAAGGCGAGGCGCTCACCCGCCGCGACCTGATCGCCTATCTCGAATCCGGCTGCAAGCCGCGCTTGGCGTGGCGCATCGGCACGGAACACGAGAAGTTCGGCCATCGCCTCGCGGACCACGCGCCGCTCCCCTACGAGGGGCCGTGGGGCATCCGCGCGCTCCTGGAGGGACTTCAGCGCTTCGGCTGGACCCCCTACCTGGAGAAGGGCAATCCCATCGCCCTGCTCAAGGACGGCCAGTCCGTGACGCTGGAGCCGGGCGGCCAGCTCGAGCTTTCGGGCGCCCCGCTGCACAACCTGCACCGCACCTGCGACGAAGTGCACGCCCACCTGGATCAGGTGCGGACGGTCTCCGGGGAGCTCGGCATCGGCTTCTACGGCGTAGGCTTCCGGCCCGACGCGACGCGCGAGGCGATCCCGTGGATGCCCAAGGGCCGCTACGCGATCATGCGCCGCTACATGCCGACGCGGGGCAGCCTCGGCCTCGACATGATGACCCGCACCTGCACCGTCCAGGTCAATCTCGACTTCGACTCGGAAGCCGACATGGTGCGCAAGTTCCGCGTCGCCATGGCCCTGCAGCCGATCGCCACCGCGCTTTTCGCCATCTCGCCCTTCGTCGAGGGCAAGCCGAGCGGCTTCCGCAGCTATCGCAGCCATGTCTGGACCGACACCGACCCCGATCGCTGCGGCCTGCTCGACTTCGTCTTCGAGCCCGGCATGGGGTTCGAGCGCTACGCCGACTACGTGCTGGACGCACCCATGTATTTCGTCGGGCGGGACGGCGGCTACGTGGATGTGGCCGGCGAATCCTTCCGCGACTTCCTCGAGGGCGCCCTGCCGCAGCTCCCCGGCGAGCGGCCGACCCTCAAGGACTGGGAGGATCACCTCACCACCGTCTTCCCCGAGGTCCGGCTCAAGACCTTCATCGAGATGCGCGGTGCGGATAGCGGGCCCTGGGGCAAGGTCTGCGCACTGCCCGCCCTCTGGGTCGGTCTGCTCTACGATTCGACCGCATTGAACGAGGCCGAGGCGCTGGTCGCCGATTGGTCCGCCGACGACGTTGCAGCCATGCTCCGCGCCGTGCCGCGGGAAGCACTGCGCGCCACGGTTGGCGGACGGACGGTCCAGGAGGTCGCCCGCGACACGGTCGAGATCGCGGCCGGCGGCCTCAAGCGCCGTGCCGTCTCCGGCAATCTCGACTCCGACGAGCGCTCCTACCTCACCTACTTGCGCCAGATCGCCGAGAGCGGACGCACCGCCGCCGACGACATGCTGGAGGCCTACGAGGGCCGCTGGGGCCGCAGCATCAAGCCGCTCTTCGAGGAATACGCCTATTAGAGCGCGTCCGACTTTGACGGACGCGCGACAGGCTGCGACCGCGGCCCGCCGCGAACGCGGCGCGCCCGCGCAGGCGCCGGCCGCAGGCCGGCTGCCGTGAGCGACAAAGAATCAGAGCGTTTCCGTGTGAAACGGATACGCTCTAGCGCCGGCGGCCTCGCCTATCGCATCAACCCGGCGCTTAGCGCCGTCATCCCGCCGCCCATCGCCGAAATCGCGAAGCTCGCTGCGGGGCGCGAGTATCCGCCCGAGAAGCCGCTGCTCGATCTCGCTCAGGCGGTGCCGGCCTACCCCCCGGCGGAGGCGCTGACCGCCCATCTTGCTGACGCGGTGCGCCGGCCGGAGATGGCGCGCTACACCCCGATCGTCGGCCGGGACGATCTACGGAATGCCCTCGCAGCGGCCCTTTCGGAGAGCTACGGCGGCCGGGTCACGCGCGATCAGGTCGCGATCACCGCCGGCTGCAACCAGGCCTTCTGCCTCGCGCTGATGGCGCTCGCGGGGCCGGGCGATGAGGCGATCCTGGCCGCGCCCTCCTACTTCAACTACCAGATGTGGCTGGAGATTCTGGGCATCGCGCCCGTCTACCTGCCCTTCCGGCCCGAGCGCGGCGGCGTGCCGGACCCGGCCGACGCGGCGGCGCGAATCACCCCCCGCACCCGCGCCATCGTGCTGGTGACGCCCAACAACCCGACGGGCGCCATCTATCCGCAGGAGGCCATCGAGGGGTTCCATCGCCTCGCACGCGAAGCCGGCCTCGCGCTGGTGCTGGACGAGACCTACCGCGACTTTCTCCCCGCTGACGCGCCGCCCCACGGCCTGTTCGCGCGCCCGGACTGGGACGAGACGCTGGTCCACCTCTACAGCTTCTCCAAGGTCTACAGCCTCACCGGATACCGGGTTGGCGCGCTGGTCGCTGGTAGCGGTCTGCTCGCCGAGGTCGCCAAGGCCGCCGATTGCGTCGCGATCTGCGCGCCCGCCATCGCGCAGGAGGCGGCGCTCTACGGCCTCCGCCACCTCGCGGACTTTCGCGCCGACAAGCGGCGCCTCGTGCTGGAGCGCGTCGACCAATTCCGCGCCGTCTTTGAGCGCCAGGACCTGGCCTACGAGCTGATCTGCGCCGGCGCCTTCTTCGCCTACGTGCGCCATCCCTTCGCCGGCGCCCCTGCCGTCGTTGTCGCCCGCAGGCTCATCCGGGAAGAGAACGTGCTCTGCCTGCCCGGCAGCGCCTTCGGCCCCGACCAGGACGACTATCTGCGCTTCGCCCTCGCCAACATCGACGGCGACGCCATGGCCGCGCTCGGCGATCGTCTCGTCGCGAGCCAGCGGTAGGTGCGCTAAGACGCAGTCTCCGGCTGCGCCTCCGCGAAGCGGCCGATATCGAAGCCCTCGATCGGCGTCTCGGTGCGGCCGTCGAGAGCCAATTCCGCTGCCACCGCGCCCGAGGCCGGGCCCAGGCAGAAACCATGGCCGCTGAAGCCGAAGGCATGCACCAGGCCGGGCGTGGTCCGGCTCGGGCAGAGCAAGGGCAGGTGGTCGGGCGTGCAGCCTTCGACCCCGCTCCAGAAGCGGATCACGGAGAGCTCGGCGACGCGGGGGATGATATCGATGGTTCGCGCCAGCGTGGTCAGGCTCTCCTCCGCGTTGACCTTGGCGAAGCCGACATCGAGATCGGCAGTGCCGCTGCGCCCGCCGAAGATGACGTTGCCGCGCGGGATCTGGCGCGCGTAGACGTCGCCGCCCATCACCGCGAGCACGGGCACCATGAAGTAGGGCGCTGGCTCGGTGACAATCATCTGCGGCTCCATCGGCCAGATCTCGACCTGCTCGCCGAAGCGCGCCGCGAGCCGCGCGCCCCAGGCGCCGGAGCTGTTGATCAGCGCGCTCCCGCGCAGCGTGCGCCCGGACTCGGTCTCGACCACGAAGCCGCTGCCGTCGCGCTCCACGTGCTTTGCGCCGTCGAGCTCGATCAGCTCCGCACCCGCCGCCCGGGCCGCCCGCGCGAAAGCCGGGCCGACCAGCCTCGGGTTGGCCTGCCCGTCGCTCGCGCAGTAGGCGGCGCCCGCGGCGCTCGGGCCGAGCCAGGGGTAGCGGTCGCGCAGCGTGTTGCGGCCCAGGATCTGGACCTCGATCCCGTACTCGGCCTGCGCCTCGGCGTGGGCCGCAATCTGGTCCAAATCCTCCTCGTTGCGCGCGACCTTGATGTTGCCGGTGATCTCGTACTCGCAGTCGCTGCCCACCAGCTCCGGCAGGCGCTTCCAGACGGCGAGCGCGCGGGTCGCGATGGGAAGCTCGGCGAGCTTGCGGCCGTTGCGCCGGACCCCGCCGAAATTGACGCCGCTCGCCGCCGCCCCGAGCTGGTTCTTCTCCACCACCGCGACGCTTGCGCCGCGCCCGCGCAGATGCAGCGCCGCGGCGCAGCCCACCAGGCCGCCGCCGACGATGATCACATCGGCCTGCAACGCGCTCATATCGAGGCGGCCCTCGATCGGTCCTCGACCGCCGCTTCGGCGCCCGCGCGGATGACGAGCGGCTTGACTGGCGCCTGACCGCGAAGGCGTCCCACCTCCTCCACCTTGCACCCGCGCGCGGCGGCGAGAATCTGGGCGGCAGCGGGGCCGCACACGCGACCCTGGCAGCGGCCCATGCCGACGCGGGTGAAGGCCTTGGCCCGGTTCATCTCCGCCGGGTCGAGGGCGCGTCCCTGGCGAATATCGCCGGCGGTGATTGCCTCGCAGCGGCAGATCACGGTCTCGTCTGGAAGCGTCCGCGCCAGATGGAAGGGCGCCGGCAGCGCCCGCTCCAGCGCGTTGCGAAAGCGCATGATGCGCCGGAGCTTCGCCCTCAGCCTCGCTTGCAGCGCGCGGTCCGCCGCGATGCCCTTGTCGGCGAGCAGGGCGAGCGCCGCCAGCCGGCCGCGCACCTCCGCCGCATCGGCGCCGGCCACGCCGGCCCCGTCGCCCGCGAGGTAGACCGAGCCCGTGAGCGCGCGGCCGTCCTCGTCGGCCTGCGGCAACCATTGCTGAGCGAGCGGATCGAACACCATCTCGCAACCGGCGAGCTCGGCAAGCTGCACCTCGGACTTGACGCTGTAGCCGATGCCGAGGCCGGTGCAGGCGATCCGGTGCTCGCGACCGCGCCGGTCGCGATAGCGCACGGCCTCCAGGGTCGCGCCGCCTTCGGCCGCGACCGGCGTGACGCCGGCCCGCACCGGGACCCCCGCCGCCCTGAGCCAGGTCATGTACCAGAGGCCCTTGGCCAAGGTCCGCCCGCCCAAAAGCAAGCCGGGAAGTACTGGGATCGCCTGGGACAATTGGGACGTGTCCAGCACCGCCGCCACGCGCGCGCCTGCGTGAACGTACTGGTAGGCGACGAGGTAGAGCAGCGGCCCGGTGCCCATGAAGACCACCGGATCGCCGATGGCGCAGCCCTGCGCCTTCAGCGCAACTTGCGATCCGCCCATGGTGAACACGCCAGGGAGCGTCCAGCCCGGAAAGGGAATCACCCGATCCATGGCGCCGGTGGCGAGGATGAGCGCGTCGAATCTGATGCGCTCGATACCCTCCGGCCCGAGCGCCTGGGCGACGCCGCCCCCGACGTTCCAGATCAGGGTGCCCGGGCGATAGTCGATCCGCTCCCGCAGGCCGTCGAGCGCCGCGTGCACGGCCTGCGCCTTGCGCGCCTCGAAGCCGTAGAGCGCGGCGGCCGGTCGCTTGAAACCCTCCGGCGGCCGGCGATAGATCTGGCCGCCGCTGCGTGCGCCTTCGTCGACTACGATGGGTGCGACGCCATGCGCGACCAGCGTCTCCGCCGCCCGCGTTCCCGCGGGGCCTGCGCCGACGACGAGCACCGTGGGCTTGCCGTCGGTCAAGTGACGCTCTCTGGCGCGCAAACGCGCATGCCCTCCTGCACCTCGGTCGTGCAGGCGCGGATGCGGCTCCCCTTCTCGAGCACGACCCAGCAGTCCTGGCACGCGCCCATGTTGCAGAATCCCGTTCGCAGGCCCCCGTCGAACTCGTTCCGGCGCAGCGCGACGCCGTTGCAGAGCAGCGCGGTCAAGAGCGTGTCGCCGGCGAGCGCGGCGAGCGGTCGGCCGTCGTGAAAGATCGTGACGCCCGGCCGGTCGCTCTCCGCCACGCGCACGAGGCGGCAGCCTGCGCCTTGTTGCTCCGCTCCTTGCGACATGGGCCCCGTGCTGACACGCCCGCCTGAACGCGTCAAGCAAGCCGCACGCTGACGCCCCCTTACGCCACCCGGTCGCCTTCAGGCTCCCGCCCGTAGACCCGGCCCTTCCACTCGCTCCGTCGGCCGCCCCAGTCGCGCAGCGCCGAATGCCAGGTCATGGCGAGAAACAACGTGCCGATGAGCGGCATCGTCAACGCCCAAGCGGAGAAGAGACGGTAGTAGCGGACCGTCGGCAGGTAGCAGATCGCCATCCCGACGAGCCCGACGCCTCCGGCGACTTGCGCTGCGAGCGGCCCGCCAAGGCCCGCAATCGGTGCCCAGAACATGAGCGCCATGAGCAGCGTGCAGATCAGCAGCAACGCTGGCGAATAGCGGAGCTGGGTGTAGGCGGTGCGGGCGACCATGCGCCACACGGCTCCGAGGGTCGGATAAGTCCGGTGGCTTTCCGCCCCGCGACTCACTCCGATCCAGGTCCGGTGGCCGGCATCCTTGACCGCCCGCGCCAGCGCACAGTCGTCGATGAGCGCAGCTCGAATCGCTTCGAAGCCGCCGATCTGGGCCAACACCGAGGTCTCGATCAGGACGCAGCCGCCGGCCGCGGCGGCGACCCGCCGGCCGGGCCCGTTCGACAGGTGGAAGGGATAAAGCAGGCGGAAGAAGAAGATGAAGGCGGGCAGCAGGAGTTTCTCCCAGCCTCCCCGCATCCTGAGCGCCGCCATGACCGAGACGAGAGCCGCGCCGCTCTTCTCCTTCCTGGCGAGCAGCGCCTGGATCATTCCCGGCCGCAGCGTGATGTCAGCATCGAGCAAGAGGGTCAGCGGGGTCTCGATCCGACGCCGCCCCTGTTCCAGGGCCCAGAGCTTGCCGGTCCAGCCCTCGGAGAGCGGCGCGCCGGCGTGAACGTCGAGAGTGATCGCCTCGGGCGCTGCCTGTCGCGCGATCTCCGCCGTATCGTCGCCGGAGCGGTCGTCGACCAGGACCACGCGCAGGCTTCGCCCCTGATGGCCGAGCGCCGCGAGCGTGTCGCCGATGACCGCCGCCTCGTCGCGGGCCGGGATCAGGACCGTGACATCATCCAGGCTGACATCCGCGCCATTCTCAGCGGGCTCCGGCTCGAGCCGCTCGCGGACGCGCCAGGGCTGCCAGGGCAGCACCAGGATGCAGAGCCAGAGAGCCGCGCCCGCCGCCGCGAGCCCGCTCCAGAGCATCGCCACACTATCCATGAACGGGGACCACACGCCGCCCCCGGCGCAGATTCAGAGCACTGAAGCCCGCACGGCAGCAACCGCGATCGGCGGAGTCCCGGGGGCGCAAGGCGGGCGCGTCATAACGACTTGTGCTTGACGAGAGTCACCTTGTTCATGCCGTCTTCGCGCCGATAGCTGGCCTCGTCCATGAGCTGGTGCACGAGATAGACGCCGAGCCCGCCGATCGGGCGTTCCGGGATGTCCGACTCGAGATCCGGCGGCGGCGCTTCGGCGAAGGGATCGAAGGGCTTGCCGGTGTCGACGATTTCCATGGTGAGAGACTTGCTGTCGGAGGTCAGAGTAATCTGGATCTCCGTCTCCCGCTCGCCGTCCTGACCGTACTTAATGATATTGGTGCCGATCTCTTCGAGCACGAGCTCGATTTGATACAGAAGCTCGGGAGGCCAGTTCTCGGCTTGCGACAAGATATTGACCGCCGCCTGAATACGCTCGATCTCGTTGAGCTGCGCCTCCATATTGAGTGTGAGATTCGCGCTCACTCTTCGGTCCTCGCTCGGTATGGGATCGCGCGGGCTGTGATGTCGCGTCGGCCGGTGCCCTTCCCACGCGGTCCTCCTCTGTCGCGGCTCGCCTGGCGCCCAGTCTCGGAACATGAGGCTCGATTGCGTCAACGGCCGTCACGGCAACGCTGCTATACGAGCGGTCGATTGGCAAGCCACATCGGCAACACAATATGTAACTGCCCAGGTTCTTGCTGTGAAAATTCGTAACTACCCAGGTACCCCAATCCTGAGTTGAGGACGGTGATTATGGCGGCGGCCGCGGCCTGGTTCTGCCACCGCGATTGGTTCTTGACCTCATAGAGTTGCGGGACTATGGACTGCTCTCTCGCGTGACGGGAGCGGTCCATGGGGTATTTCGGCTCGAAGGCGACAGCAGGTCTGTGCCAAGCGCTGATTGCGCTGATGCCGCCGCACTCCGTCTACATCGAAAGCCACCTTGGGGGCGGGGCGCTGATGAAGCGCAAGCCGCCGGCCGTGCGTTCGATCGGCATCGACCGCGATGCGCAGGCGCTCGAGGCCTTCGTCTGCGACTACCCGGTCGATCTGGTTCACGGCTGTGCCCATGACTTCCTGGCCTCGTTCCCGTTCCTGGGCCCGGAGCTGGTTTACAGCGATCCGCCCTATCTGCACGCGACCCGCCGCTCGGCGCAGCGCTACCGCTTCGAGTACGAGGAGGCCGGCCACGTCGCGCTTCTCGCGCTGCTCAAGGCTCTGCCCTGCCAGGTCATGATCTCGGGCCATCCGTCGGCGCTCTATGACGAGGTGCTGGCGGGATGGCGCCGGCTGGCGCTGCAGGTCACGACCCAGGGTCTGGTGCGAACCGAGGTCGTCTGGTTCAACTACGCCCCCGACCGGATGCATTGGGCCAGCCACGCAGGCCGGAACTTCACCGACCGCCAGCGCATCAAGCGCAAGGCAGCCAACTGGGGCCGGCGCTACCAGGCCTTGCCGCCGGGCGAACGCCTCGCCGTGCTCGCCGCCATGATGGCCGTCGAGGCCGAAGACACGTGACGGTGTCGCACTGGCACGAAGACCTCGCCGCCCGTAACGAGGCCTTCTGCTGCCTGAAGGAGCTTCTCGAGCCATCATCCCTCGCAACCACTGTCGTCGTTGCCGTCCGGGAATGGGGGCAGGGGCTGCTGCGATCAGCCACCGCGCTCGCCCGGGAAAATGCCGCACTCGAGCAGGAGAACGCGGCCCTGCGCGAGCGCATCGCCGAACTCGAGCGCAGCGCGGCCCTCAACAGCACCACAAGCAGCAAGCCCCCCGCCAGCGACGGGCTCAAGAAGAAAAGCGGAGCCCAGAGGCGCACCCAAAGCCAGCGCGGAAAGTCCGGCGGGCCCAGTGGCGGCCAGCCCGGCCACAAGGGAACCACCCTCGCGCGGAGCGACAGCCCGGACCGTGTCGTCGATCACCACCCCTCCACCTGTTCCGGCTGTGGCGTCGAGCTCTCGGACGCCGACCGGCAAGGCGCGCCCGCCTGTCGGCAGGTCTTCGACGTACCCGAGCCGCAGCCTCTCGAGGTCACCGAACACCGCGCCCATCGCTGCCTCTGCGGCGCATGCGGCACGCTGACACGAGCCGCCTTCCCGCCGGGCGTCACCGCCCCGGTCCAGTACGGCCCTCGCATCACCGCTTGGGTGAGTTACCTGCTGTACGCCCAGTTCGTGCCCGAGAAGCGTCTGGCCGAACTCATGAGCGACATCTTCGCGGTGTCCATCTCCACTGCCACGATCGCCGCCATGGGCCGGCGCACAGCGCAGCGCTTCGAGGGCTTCCTCGACCATGTCGCCGATCTGATCCGCACGCAGGCGCCGGTCAAGCACCTCGACGAGACCGGCCTGCGTATCGCCGCCCGTACCCGCTGGCTCCATGTGCTGTGCACCCCGTTGCTCACCGTCCTGCGCATCGGCGAGGGACGCGGCGATGTCGAAAAGAACCTGAAAGGCATCCTCGTCCACGACGACTTCGCCCCCTACTTCACCATCAAGGGCGTCCGCCACGGCGCCTGCAACGCACATCACCTGCGCGAACTCCAGGCCCTGATCGACATCGAGAAGGAGGAATGGGCGGCGAGCATGCACCGCCTGCTTCAGCGCGCGCGCAGGGCCGCCCGCTTCGCCCGTGAGAAAGACCGTCAAGTCCCCGCCTCCCTGGTGGCCCGCATCTCAAGGGCATGGGACCGTATCCTCGAAGAAGCCATCGCCTTCCATGAGGCCCAACCGCCGCTCCAGATCGCAAAGCGAGGGCGAAAGAAACGCCGCATCGGCCACAACCTCGCGCGCCGCCTTCAAAAGCATAGGCTCAATTCGCAAAGCGTAGGCGCGGTCTGGCCATCGCCGCCTCGAGGCACGCTCTGGGCGATGGCTGACCGCCGAGTTCGATGAGATGGAACCACCTCAGATAGCTGTCCAGGTACTTGGTGGCGATGCCGCGCCGCCTGCGCAGAAAGCCCTTAATCTGGCTGTGGCGGCTATTGACCGTCTGGATGTGCAGCGCGCCCCGGACCCGCTCGTCAGCAGAAGCGTTGATGCTCTCGTGAGGGATGTCGAGCGCCGCCGCGACGGGCGGATAGCAGCGCTTGGCGTCGGAGACGAGCAGCGCATCCGCTGCGACGACCGGCTCCAGCACCTCCTTCACGCTCTTTGCGTTGAGGGCGGGCAGGCTATGGCTGAGGGTCTCGCCCGCACGGTCGGCGGCGACCAGGATCGGCACCTGCTCGCGCGAGAGGCCGCGTTTGCGGGCCTTGCCGCCGCGACGGCGCGGCTTGCGATCCAGCTTCCGCTCCCCCTTGCGGCTCTCGAGAACGAAGGTCTCGTCGGCCTCGACAATCCCGGCAAGCCGGTCCGGCGCTTGCCGAACCGCCGCCAGGAAGCGGTGGCGCCAGCGATGCGCCGTGCTCGGCGCAATCCCGCAGCGCTCGGCGGACTCCTTGATCGTCTCGCCCTCGGCAAGCGAGGCGCCGAAGGCCAGCCAGCGCTCCTTGTGGTGCAGCCCTGACAGCGCCGTGCCCGTGAGTGCACCGAAGGTCTTCCCGCAGTCCTTGCACCGGAAGCGGCGAAGACCTCGCGCCTTGCCCCGCGACACCGCCCCGCCTGCGCCGCAATGCGGACAGCGCCGCTCGTCATCCACGCCCAGCTCGATCGCCGCCAGCGAGGCCGCGCCCTCCGGAGGCTCCGACAGCACCGCCCCGACCTCCTTGCGCTGCGCCGCCGTCAACTCATCGACACGCGAGAACCAGTCCCGAAACCGCTCGTGATCCATCTGCCTGACCTCCAAGGCGAACCGGGAAAGATTCTATCACAATGCATACGATTCACGAATTGAGCCAAAGCATAAGGAGGGCTGCCTGCGCTTCCTCACCGACCTGCGCACGCCGTTCACGAATAACGAGGCGGAGCGTGACATCCGTATGAACAAAGTGCATGAGAAGATCTCAGGCGGCTTCCGCTCCCTGCAAGGCGCCTGCAACTTCGCCGGAATGCGCAGCGTCATCGTCACCGCTCGAAAGCAAGGCTGGAACATCCTGCAAATCCTGGCGCACCCGGAACCGATGCAGCTGATCCCTATACTGCGCTCCTGAACTTCTCCGGCTCATCCTGAGTATCGCTGTCCTCTCATCTTGTTCGCGACGCGGCGTTCATCATCCTCTCGCGCTCAAGAGAGTAGGCACCCCCGCGGCGTGGGGGCGTTGACGCAAAAGGAACTGGCTTGTTCCATAAGAGAGAGGGGGTACCTGGGCAGTTACGAAAATTCTCTGGGATTCGGCACAACGCTACCCACGCGACGCCCGTGTGCTCCTCTGGGGTCGCCGGGTTTCACAGCTCACGATGCCCCTCTTGCGGACTGCGACCGGTAAGCTACCCCGATGTGGCCCGAAGTCCGCCCGCGCGACGGGCACCGATTTTCATTCTATGGGGTGGTCCAGCACGGCGTCGACCATGATCGTTTATGAGAATGGCTCCGCTGTTGGAGAACCCGTGCCAGGTGAGCTTACGCGCACTTGACGGTGGCGATGAGCCGATCCGATGGGCTGGTCAGGGCTTCGATGATATTCCAGCCCTGCTTTCTGGCGGTGGTGATGACGCTGCGCAGGATGGCGAAGTTCTCGGCCCCCTGCGCGGACCGGAAGCCCCCGGAGATCTTCTGGCGCAGCTTCATCATCCGAAGGTCGCGCTCGGCCTCGTTGTTCGTGAACCCGACCTCGAGGTCGATCAGGAACCGGAGCACCGCGCATTTGTGGTCGCGCAGCCTCAAGGCCGGATTGTGACCGATCCTTCGCTTCCGGCGCTTCTTCCTCTTGCCAGGCGAGAACGGTGGTTGGCTCTCGTGAAAGGCCAGCGCATCGGCGATGATCTCGTCGTATCGGCGCTCGATCAGCGCCACAAGCCTCGCCGGAACGGCGATATCCTTGTCCAGCGCGATGCGGGCGGCGCGATTGGCTCGGCGCAGGAGCTGCTGCATCCGCCGGGCCCAAGCCTCCCCTTCGATGTCCACCAGCGCCTGCAACTCCCGCAGGTGATGGGCGTTGCACAGGCCGTGCTCCACCCCTTCCATCGCGAAGTACGGCTTCCAGTGATCGTGCACGACGATGCCGGAGACACCCGAGAGCAGGGCGCCGCGCTTGCCGCTGACCCGGTACGCCGCCAGCAGCGGCGTGCAGATCACATGAAGCCACTGCGTCTGACCGCCGATCCGCAAGCCGGTCTCGTCCATGTGTTTCACCCGCGCCGTGCCCGCCGCCAGGTCCTGTATGTGCAAGGCCGCGTCCCGCAGCCGCTCGGCCGCCCTCTCGCTCATCGTCGCCAACGTCGCAGCCGTCACCGGCGCGCCGAAGAGCTCGGCCATCACCTGCGACAGCCGATCCTCCGGCAGGAAGTGAGCGTGCTGAAGGTAGACCGCCACCCCGGCAATGCGCGGGCCGTACTGCACCGGCGCCGACACCCCGTCGGGGAACGCCGCCCGGGTCACCGTCCCGCAATGCCCGCAGCACTTGGCATGCGCCCGGTGCTCGGTCACCTCCAGGGGGCTCGGCTCGGGCAGATCGAACACCTGGCGGGCGACGGGCGTTCCCGCCCTGGCCGCGTCCGAAAGCGGCGAACCGCATCCCTTGCAGGAAGCCGGGACGTGATCCTTCACCCGATCCGGGTGATCGGCGCGGCGCAGCGTCTTGCCCTTGTGGCCGGGCTGGCCACCGGGCTTGCGGCCCGATTTGCCGCGCAGGCTTCGGGTTCGCCGCTTCGAATTCGGCTTCCTCAGCCCATCGCTCGAAGGCGGCTTGCCGCTGTTGCCGCTGTTGAGGCCGAGACGGCGCTCCAACTCCTCGATGCGCTCGACGAGACGCGCGACTTGCTCTTCCAGCCGCGCGTTCTGCTGCCGAAGCCAGGCATTTTCCTCCCGAAGCCGGGCGTTCTCCTCCTCCAGGCGGGCGATCTTCTGCGCGGGCGTTTCGGGCGCTGCTCCCGTCGAAGGGCCGCGCGGCGACTCGGGATTGCTCATGTCGTTGTTGAGTCATTTCCCGAAATTCCCGTCAAGCCCTTTCCACCAACTCCGAACGAGAAACGCCTCAATCCACTGGCCCAAAATGACAAATCAGACGACCTGGGCAGTTACCACAATATTGCTCACTAATGGCTCTCGACGATTGCACACTCGGAGGTGGTGGCTCGATCGCGCCGCTCAGGTGGCGGTCCTTGGACCGCTCCGGCTGGGGCAGAGTACGCTTTCATGAAGGCGCGTGGGGCGAGTGATGGGATTTGAACCCACGACCCCCGGAACCACAATCCGGTGCTCTAACCAACTGAGCTACACTCGCCGCCGCCAGCTTCACTTAGTGAAGCGCCGGGGCCGCGTCAAGCGGCCAGAAACCATGCGCGCAGAACGGGTCAGTCGACCGCGCGCGATATGGGCCAGAGCCTCCGCGCTGCTTCTTCTCGCGATGGCGGTTTTGGCGCTGCCCTCCGGCGCCAACGCAGCCGACGCCCCGGTCCGCGCAAGCAACGCGATGATCGCGGCGGCGCACCCGGCTGCGGCGGAGGCCGGCGCCCGCATCCTGGCCGCAGGCGGCGCTGCCATCGATGCGGCCATCGCGGCGCAAATGGTGCTCGGCCTGGTCGAGCCGCAATCATCGGGCATTGGCGGCGGCGGATTCCTGCTCCATTACGACGCGGCGCGAGAGACCGTGGAAAGCTACGACGGGCGCGAGACCGCGCCGGCCACCGTCGACGATACCCTGTTCCTGGCTGCGGACGGCACGCCGCGCCCGTGGCCGGAGGCCGCCGTCGGAGGCCTGTCGGTCGGCGTGCCGGGCGTCGTCCGGATGCTCGCGATAGCGCACCGCGCCCATGGGCGAACGCCCTGGGCGCAGCTCTTCGAGCCTGCCGAGGCCCTCGCCGAGCGCGGCTTCGCCATCTCGCCCCGGCTTGCACACATGATCGAAAATAACCCCGATCTCGCGCGCTTTCGAAACGCGCGCGCCTACTTCTTCCACCCAGACGGGAAGCCGAGGCGCGCAGGCGAGACGCTGGTCAACCCGGCCTATGCCAAGACCATGCGCGCCATCGCGCAGGAAGGGGCAGA
The DNA here is from genome assembly GCA_963422645.2 of Alphaproteobacteria bacterium. Lineage (GTDB taxonomy): Bacteria > Pseudomonadota > Alphaproteobacteria > UBA828 > UBA828 > WTGU01. Next base: position 47,145 of record CAXXVO010000021.1, on the reverse strand, counting down.
CGCGCTGCACGAAGGGCCGATCGCGGCGCAGATCGTCACCGCCGTGCAGGACGATCTTGTGAATCCGGGCTCGCTCGCGCTCACCGACCTCGCCGGCTACCGCGCCAAGGAGAGGCCGCCGGTGTGCGGCAACTACCGGCGCCACCGGGTCTGCAGCATGGGGCCGCCGAGCTCCGGCGGCGTCACATTGCTGCAAATCCTCAGGCTGCTGGTGCGCTTCGACCTTGCCGCACTTGCGCCCGGCTCGGTGAAGTCCGTCCACCTGATCAGCGAGGCGAGCCGCCTCGCCTTCGCCGACCGCAATCGCTACCTGGCAGATTCGGACTTCGTGCCGGTCCCGGTGGCGGGCCTGCTCGATCCCGGCTACCTGCGCCGGCGCTCCCTCCTGATCGACCCCGATCGCGCGATGGGCGAGGCCGCAGCAGGCGCGCCGCCCGGCTCCGAAGGGTTCGCGCGGGCCGATGCCGCGGCCCCGGAGTTCGCCTCCACCAGCCATCTCTCGGTCGTCGATTCGCGCGGCAACGCCCTCTCCTTCACCACCAGCGTGGAGCGCGCCTTCGGCTCGCGCCTGATGGCGGCCGGGTTTCTGCTCAACAACCAGCTCACCGACTTCTCGTTCGCGCCCACCGGCGAACACGGGCCGGTCGCGAACCGCGTGCAGCCGGGCAAGCGCCCGCGCTCGTCCATGGCGCCGACGCTGATCTTCGACGAGGCGGGCCGGCTCATCGCCACGCTCGGCTCGCCCGGTGGGTCGCGCATCATCGGCTTCGTCGCCCAGTCGGTGGTCGCCCTGCTCGACTGGGGCCTCGATGCCCAGGCCGCGCTCAGCCTGCCCCGCCACGTCAACCGGAACGGCGCGACCGAGCTGGAGGCGGGCACCGATCTCGAACGACTCGCACCCGCGCTTGAGGCGCTCGGCCACGACGTGCGCATCCGGCCCCTGGTGAGCGGCCTGCACGCCATTCGCCGGGGCGACGGCGTGCTCGAGGGCGGCGCCGACCCGCGCCGCGAAGGCATCGCCCTCGGCCACTGAGCCGAGGCCCCCGCCCCGATTACGCCTCCTGCCTGCCGGCGTCTCCCTGCTCGGAAGGATCAGGCAAGCGCAGCCTGAAGACAGTGCCAGCCGAGTCGGACCGCTCAAGACTGATGTCACCGCCGTGGTTGCGCACGAGGTCACGGGCAATGGCGAGGCCGAGGCCGGTGCCGTCGCTCTTGCCGTCGCCCGCAAAGGCCTCGAACAGGTGGTCGCGCACCGGAGCGGGAATGCCGGGCCCGCTATCCGCGATCTCGACAAGGGTTTCGCCCGCGTCACGCCAGGCGCCGATCCGCACCGTCCCGCCCCCGTCGCGGCAGGCCAGCGCCTGCACCGCGTTCTGGGTCAGGTTGCTGATGGACCCGATAGAGTTGGTCACGGTCGGCGCTCACGCTCAGCTCCGGCGGCACCTCGTTGCGCCAGTCGACCGAATCCTCGTCGACGGGGAGCGCCGCCCGCACCTCATCGACCAGCGGCGCCAACGCGAACGCCGCGCGGCGCGGCGCCGGCAGGCGGCCCGTCGCAAAGCTCAGCGTTTGCGTGCAGAGCGCGATGGCCCGGTCGATGGCGGCGACCAGCGGCAGCGAGAGCTTTTGCACCTCCGGGTCGCGTGCCATTGCCAGGCGGTCGGTCAGCACGGCGGCGGTGGCCAGCATGTTGCGGAGGTCGTGGTTGATCTTGGCCACGCCGGCGCCGAGCGCGGCGAGCCGCGCCCGCTGGCGGAGCGCCGCCCGCACGCGCCGCTGCATGACTTGCAGTTCCCGCTGGGCGAGGCCGATTTCGTCACGCCTGCCGCTCACCTTGACGGTCGCAGCGGTATCCTCCGGCGCGCGGCGGAACGAGACCAGGCTGTCGGTCATGCGGCCGAGCGGCAGCACCATGAGCCAGTGCAGCGAGAGATAGACCAGGCCGGCGACGACGAATGCGAGAATGATCGAGAGCCACAGAATTCGCCCCGAATAGTCGAGCATCGAGGCGAACAAGGGGGCTTCCGGCAGCACGACATCGACCACCGTGTCGGCCGGATCGCCGGGGGCGGTGCCCATGACGCGGATCGTGCGCTCGCCGCCCTTCTGCAGCGCATCGGCCGCGTGCCCGATCAGGCCCATCGGCGTCGCCTCGCGCAGGTCGAAGCTCGCGTCGACCGTGAGGGGCATGTTGGCGGCGAGCACTAGCCGCCGCGAGCCCGGCCGCTTGATGGAGACCGCTGAGACTCCCGCGCGCTCCAGCAGGGAAGCGCGAAGCTCCTCGGTCACCATCCCGTCGGGCGACGCCTCCACCGCCAGCGCCGCGATCCGCGCGGCTTCGATCCGCTCTTCGAGGAAGACCAGGCGGTGGCGCGCAATCGAGGGGACGTAGATGAAGACCTCGCCCAGGAGGACGAAGAATATCGTGAGCACCAGCAGCCGCGCCGAGAGGCCGCGGGCCGCTCGCGACACCACCGAAAGGGAAAACCCAGCCAAAGCGTCCCGGAGCGATCGCCTGTTGCTTCGCCGCCCCGACTATAGAGGCCGCAAGTGGCGCCCGCCTAGCCTAATCGGGCGAGTAGCCTGACTAGGCGGCGTGTGCGCGGGCCGAAGAGCATCGGCGCGTGGAAGCTGCCGGCGGCTCTCGCGCTCGCCTCGCTCATGGTCGGATAGGGCACGATCGCCTGCGCCAGCTTGCTGACGCCGATCCGGTACTGCACCGCGAGCACCCAGGGCAGGATCAGCTCGCCCGCGTGCTTGCCGACGATGGAGGCGCCCAGCACCCGGCCCCGCTTCGTCGCGACCACCTTGACCAACCCGGCCGTGGCGCCTTCGGCGATGGCGCGGTCGTTCTCCTCGAAGGGGAAGCGCAGGATGCGCAGCTCGTGGCCCTTGGCGCGCGCCTCCGCCTCGCTCATGCCGACGTGGGCGAGCTCGGGGTCGGTATAGGTGACCCAGGGCACCGCGTTGTAGCGAGCCTTCGCCGGGAGGCGGAAGAGCGCGTTGGTGATGATGATGCGCGACTGATAGCTCGCCGTGTGGGTGAAGCGGTAGGGCCCCACCACGTCGCCCGCCGCGAAGATGCGCTTGTTGGTCGTGCGCAGGCGCGCATCCACCAGCGGCTCGCCGTCGTTGATCGCGACCTTCGCGTTCTCCAGGCCGAGACCGTCGATCTTCGGCCGACGCCCCGCCGCCACCAGAAGGTGCGAGCCGCTGATCCGCCGGCTCGCGTCGCCCTCGCCGCAGGTGATGGTGACGCCGCCGTCGGCACCGGCCTCGACCGCCGTGACCCGGTTCTCCTCATGGACCGTCACGCCCTCTTCGATCAGCTGCGCGCGCACGATGGCCGCAAGCTCGGGATCGTCGCGCCCGAGCAGCCGCTTCGATTCGAAGAGCGTGACCTCGGCCCCGAGCCGGCGGAAGGCCTGCGCCATCTCGGCCCCGATGGGACCGCCGCCCAGCACCAGCAGATGGCTCGGCTCCGGCGCCGAATCGAAGAGGGTCTCGTTGGTGAGATAGGGCACCGTGTCGAGGCCCGGGATCGGCGGGACGAGAGGCGCGGACCCGGTGGCGATGATGAAGCGCCGCGCCGTGACGCTGGTGCTGCCCACCTCCAGGAATCGGGGCGCGACGAACTTGGCCTTGCCGAGCTCCACGTGGACGCCGAGGCCGCTAAAGCGCTCGACCGAATCGTGCGGCTCGATGGCCGCGATGGCGCCCCGCATGTGCTCGTAAGCGGCGGCGAAGTCGTCGCCCCGCGCCGCGGCGGCCAGCAGCGCCTTGGAGGGCACGCAGCCCGTGTTCAGGCATTCTCCGCCCATCCGGGACTGCTCGATCAGGATCACCGAGGCGCCCATCTGGACCGCGCCTGCGGCGAGCGAGAGCCCCGCCGAACCGGCACCGATCACGCAGAGATCGGCCCGGATCCTGTCTCCGACGGTCTTCGACCCGACTACGCTCTTTGTTCCCACGACCCACCTTGCGTCTGCTCCCAATAGGTGACTGTGTTGCCCTGCTCCTTGTGAGCCCGCCAGCGGCCACGCGCCGCCTGCAGCGCCGCCGGATCGGTGCCGTCGAACATGTCGAGGCAGCGTTCGAAGCGGCCGGGATCGGCAGGGGCAACACCATCGACCATGACGGCGATCTGAGCGCCGTTGGGATTGGTGTCGTCAGTTGCAAGAAAGATCGGCTGGCGCTCCGGCCGGCCGTCCCGCGCCATGCCGTGAGGCAGAAACGAGCCCTGATCGTAGGTCCAGAGCGCCGCGTTCAGCGCCTCCGCGCGCTCTTCCGAGCCGGCCAGCACCACGGCGCGGCGCCCGCTCTCCAGCACCTTCTCCAATAGCTTGGGAAGCGCCTTCTCCAGCGGCGTGCGGCGAAGCTGGTAGAAGGCGATCTCGACCATCGCTCGGGCGTCAGGCCTCGTAGTGCGCGCGCACCAGCTGGTCGAGGAGCCGGACGCCGAAGCCCGACGCGCCCTTGGGCACGGTCGGGTCGTGGCTGCCCTTCATCCAGGCCATGCCCGCGATGTCGAGATGGGCCCACGGCACGCCGTTGACGAAACGCTCGAGGAAGACCGCGCCGGCGACGCTGCCGGCCTCCCGCCCCTTGCCCACGTTCTTCATGTCGGCGATGGCGGAATTGATATCCTTGTTGTAGCGCTCGCCGAGCGGCATGCGCCAGAGCTCCTCGCCGCTCTCCTTGCCCGCCGCGATCAGCCGCTCCGACAGCTCGTCGTCGTTGCTGAAGAGCCCGGCCTTGTAGGTGCCGAGGCTGACGATGATCGCGCCGGTCAGCGTGGCGAGGTCGACCATGAAGCGCGGCTTGTAGGTCGCCTGGGCGTACCAGAGAACGTCGGCAAGCACGAGGCGGCCCTCGGCGTCGGTGTTGATGACCTCGATGGTCTGGCCCGACATGGAGGTGACGACGTCGCCGGGCCGCTGCGCCTTGCCGTCGGGCATGTTCTCCACCAGGCCGACCATGCCGATCGCGTTGACCCGCGCCTTGCGGCCGGCCAGGCATTTCATTAGCCCGACCACCGCCGCCGAGCCGGCCATGTCGTACTTCATCTCCTCCATGCCCTGGCTCGGCTTGATGGAGATGCCGCCGGTGTCGAAGGTCACGCCCTTGCCGATGAAGGCTACGGGCTGCTGGTCGGCGTCTTCGGGCGCCCCGTTCCAGCGCATGACCGCAAGATAGGGCTCGTGGTCGCTGCCCTGGGCAACGCCGAGCAGCGAGCCCATGCCGAGCGAGGCCATCTTGTCGCGGTCCAGCAGCACGACCTCGATCCCGTCCTCGGTCAGCGCCTCGATGTCTTCCGCTATGGTCTTCGGATACTTGACGTTGCTCGGCTCGGAGACGAGGTCGCGCGCGGCGAAGATACCATCGGCAAGGCTCGCGTTCGCCTCGAATGCGTCCTCCGCCGCGGAAGGCTCATCGAGCATCACCGTGAACTCGCCCAGGCTCTTCTTGTCCTCGGCCTTCTTCTTGGTGTGATACTTGTCGAAGCTGTAGCTGCCGAGGCGCGCGCCCAAGGCGATGTCCGCCGCCATCGCGGGCGGCTCAACGCTCGCGCCATCCACCGCATCCACGGCGATGGCGCCGGTCTTCGCGCCGGCGGCGTTCATCTTGCGAACGACGCTGCCGCCGAGCGCCCGCAGCCCGCGGCCGTCGATCTTTCCCGGCTGGCCGAGCCCCATCAGGATCACGGCATCGAGGGCGAGCCCGTGCGGCGCGACGAGGGTGGTAGACGTCCCCCGCTTGCCCTTGAAGCGGCCCGCGCCGAGCGCGCGGGTGAGCGCGCCGCCTGACTCCTCGTCCAGTGCCCGCGCGGTGGCACCCATCACGCCGTCCTCAGTCACGCCGACGGCGATGACGCCCTTGTCCGGTGTCGAAATCTTGGAAAATGCAATCTTCATGGGGTTATCCATCCTGCCGATACCTGCGCCCGCTGCGCAGCCTGCGCGAGTACCTTGTAGCTAACGTGGTGTGTCAGGTGAAGGGAGGCAAGCCCACCGGCGCACGGCTGCCTGCACGACTGCCAACATTGGCGGCATCAGGCGGCCATCGGCGCTGCCGCCTGGACTCCCTTGTCCACCTCGCGCGCGAACTGGGCGAAGTTGTCGTGGAAGCGCCCTACCAGATCACGCGCCTGCTCGTCGTAGGCCGCCTTGTCCGCCCAGGTGCCGCGCGCGTCCAGCACGGTGTCCGGCACCCCGGGGCAATGCTGGGGCACGGCGAGGCCGAAGGGGTTGTCGCTGGCGCACGCCACGCTGTCGAGCTCGCCTTCCAGCGCCGCGTGCAGCAGGGCGCGGGTGTGGCCGATCGCCATGCGCTCGCCGGTGCCGTAGGGGCCCCCGGTCCAGCCGGTATTGACCAGCCAGCAGGCGGCGCCGGTCGTCTCGATCCGTTCGCGCAGCAGGCGGGCATAGGCGGTCGGCCGGCGCGGCATGAAGGGCGCGCCGAAGCACGTGGAAAAGGTCGCCTGCGGCTCCTTGCCCAGCCCCCGCTCGGTGCCCGCAACCTTGGCGGTGTAGCCGGAGAGAAAGTGATAGATCGCCTGCTCCGGGGTGAGCCGCGCGAGCGGCGGCAGCACGCCGAAAGCATCGGCGGTCAGCATCACGATATTGGTGGGGTGGCCGCTGACACCGGTCGGGCTCGCATTCGGAATCGATGCCAGGGGATAGGCGCCTCGGGTGTTCTCCGTATGGCTGCCGTCGTCGAGGTCGAGCACGTGCGTGCCGGCGTCCATCACCACGTTCTCGAGCACGGTGCCGAACATCCGCGTGGTGGCGTGGATCGCGGGCTCTGCGGTCGGCGAGAGCCGGATCACCTTGGCGTAGCAGCCGCCCTCGAAGTTGAAGAGGCCGTTCTGGCTCCAGCCGTGCTCGTCGTCGCCGAGGAGCATCCTGCGCGGATCGGCCGAGAGCGTGGTCTTGCCGGTGCCGGAGAGGCCGAAGAAGACCGCCGGCGTGCCGTCCTCGCCCACACTCACCGAACAGTGCATGGGCAGCACATCCTGCGCCGGCATCAGGAAGTTCATGATGGTGAAGACCGACTTCTTGCACTCGCCGGCGTAAGCCGTGCCGCCGATGATCACCAGGCGCCTGGCGAAATCGAGCAACACCACGGTCTCGGAGTTGGTGCCGTCGGTCTCGGGCCGCGCCTTGAAGCCCGGCACCTGGACGACGGTGAACTCAGGCTCGTGGTCGGCCAGATCCTCGTCCGCCGGCGTGATGAAGAGGTTGCGCGCGAACAGGCTGTGCCACGCGTATTCCGAGATCACGCGGATCGTCAGCCGGTAGTCCGAATCGGCGCCGACGTGGCAGTCCTGAACGAACACCTCCTTGCCTTGAAGGTACGCCGCGACCCGGCCGTGAATGTCGTTGAAGGCGTCCCTGGAGATCGGCCGGTTGACGTCGCCCCACCAGATGTCGTGCTCGGAGGATGGCTCGCGCACGATGTACTTGTCGTTGGGCGAGCGCCCGGTGTGGGCGCCGGTCATCGCGATCAGGGCGCCGCCCTCGGCGATCTGCGCCTCGCCTCGGCGCACGGCCTCTTCGTAAAGGGCGGGCCGTCGATAGTTCCAGTGGGCAGCGGCGATGTTGCCGAAGCCGAGACGTTCCATCCCGTGGCGGCTGATGTGGGGTCCTCGCTGACTCATCGCTTTCTCCTGACTTCGACGGTTGATTCGCGTAAGTATTTGAAATTGGCCGGTTCTCATTTCCGGCCAGGCACTACATCCGGCGGCGCTGCGAGACCGGGCCGGGTTTCGTCGGCGGTCAGTCGAGCTGGTACGGGGTGATCGTCAGGGGCAGCCCCATGGTCGCATAGATCTGTTCCGCCGCCGGTGTCGGCTTGGAGGGGATGACGTAGCGGTTGCCTGATTGGCGGCAGCGCAGGACCGAGCATTGGCGGTGGACGAGGGCGGAGCGGATGACTTCCGGGGACATCCGCCGCTTCTGGATGGCGACGCGGTAGGCGAGGTGGCGGACGCAGGCGAAGGCCATGAAGGCGATGGCGATGTGGGCGCGGATCCGGTCCGGGTTCCAGTGCCAGATGGGGCGCACCCGCAGGTCGTGCTTGGTGATCCGGAAGCTCTCCTCGACCTGCCAGAGCCCGTGGTAGTGAGACATCACTTCGGTGACGCTGGCGTCGCGCAGATTGGTGATGACGCCGGCGAGCCCGTCCCATCGCTCGGCCTCGGCGATCTTCTCCGGGTTCACCGTGAGCCGGGCTTCGCCCTCGACGGCGATGAAGCGCTTCGCCCCGTGATTGGAGAGCAGCTCCTTCGGATTGTCGCTGCGGGCCAGCCTGTCGAGCAGGCGCTCCACCTGCTTGCGGCGCTCGTGTGCGTCCGTGCGCGCGCGCACGGGGCAGAAGACGACGATCAGGCGCCGGCCCTTGTGCTCCCATTCGCCGACCCGGCGCTTCTCCGGGCCCTCCAGCGGGGCATAGGTGCCCGGGTCGAGAATCTGCTTCCGCAGCGCGAGCGGCAGCTTGCGCAGCCGCGCGCCGACGACGTACTCGCCGCCGATCGTGTCCATGGCGTCGAGGTTGTCGGCGCTCAGCATGCCCCGGTCGGCCACGCACACCGTGCGCTCCACCTGGTGGCGGCGCTGCATGTCCTGCAAGACCGGGACCAGGCTGTGCCCCTCGTAGGTGGCGCCGGGAAAGACCTCGTAGCCGATCGGCAGCCCTTCGCGCGTCACCATCAATGCCAGCAGGACCTGCGAGTCCTTGTGCTTGCCGTCCTTGCTGAAGCCGTGCTGGCGAAGCTCGTCCTCAACCGCGGTCTCGAAGTAGAGCGTGGTGCAATCGAAGAAGAGGAGCGCGACCGGCTCCGGCAGCAGCGATCGGCTCGCCTCGCCCACCTGCGTGCGCAGACGCTCGATCACGGTCGCGCCGAGTTGGTCCATCATGCGGTAGACCTTCTCAAGGGGAAGGCTCACGCCGAAGTCCTCCTCGAGCCGGCGCACGCTGCCCCGCTTGCTGTCGGGGTTGGCGATGCGTGCCATCACCACGTGGAACAGCGCGTCGTGCGAGGCCCGGTAGCGCGATCGCGGCAGCAGCGCATCGAGGCCCAGCAGGCGGTACATCTCGCCGTAGACCTCGTGGACGCCAGTGATCAGGCGCTGCTCCTCTTCGAGTTGCTTGAGATCGACCGGGAGTTCCTGCTTGCCGTCGCCCTGGCGTCCGACGCGGATCACCTGGTCTGCGATCTTCTCGGGCGCAAACAGCAAAGGCTGGCGCTGGTCCTCCAGCTTCGCCTTGACGTACTCGCCGAGCTGCCTCAGGCGCTCGAGCTCGTCCTCGTCCATGGCCACGCCGATGTGGCGAACGATGCGCTGTCGGACCTTGCCGCCGTCGCGCACGGCCTCGACGAGCTGGACCGAGCGTCGCGGGCTGTTGGGCGTGGTCTTGATGCGAACGAACACGGGGAAAGTGTAGCGCGCGGCGGGGGTATCGACAACCACATATACCTACTAGGCACTACAAAGCGGCTTGACCGCACCGCAACTTCTAAGTCATTGTCTTTGCAGAAAACTCCAGACGGGAGATCAGCCAAAATCCGGCCCAACCGTCGAAGTCAGGAGCCGGTAGTCCGAATCGGCGCCGACGTGGCAGTCCTGAACGAACACCTCCTTGCCTTGAAGGTACGCCGCGACCCGGCCGTGAATGTCGTTGAAGGCGTCCCTGGAGATCGGCCGGTTGACGTCGCCCCACCAGATGTCGTGCTCGGAGGATGGCTCGCGCACGATGTACTTGTCGTTGGGCGAGCGCCCGGTGTGGGCGCCGGTCATCGCGATCAGGGCGCCGCCCTCGGCGATCTGCGCCTCGCCTCGGCGCACGGCCTCTTCGTAAAGGGCGGGCCGTCGATAGTTCCAGTGGGCAGCGGCGATGTTGCCGAAGCCGAGACGTTCCATCCCGTGGCGGCTGATGTGGGGTCCTCGCTGACTCATCGCTTTCTCTTTGGCAGGGGAAACGGGCCCTTCGCCCCGCTATTGTTCTTCCGCTGGCTCGCCACGTGCGAGGAAAGTAGGGCCGCGGGCTCGCGCCTCTCGGGCACGGCGCCGCGACCCCTCAACGATACGCTTAGATCTTGTAGCCGAGCGAACGCGCGCCCTTTACGAAGTTGGCGTACTGGGACATCTGACTATCGATGCCCAGCTTCTGCACGATCTGGACCCATTCCTCGGCCGCCTCGTCGAGCGCCTGCTGGCTGGTGAGCTTGCCGGCGATCGCCTTCTGGATGTTCCGGCCGAGCGCGTCGCCGTACTCGGACGCGCCTTCCCAGAAGAACTGAGGATAGCCGACCTCGACGTTCTTCAGGCCTGCGTCGAGATGGTTCCGCGAGGTGTCGAAGTTCTGGAAAATGCCGGAGTTCGTGGGCCAGATGTCGCTGGTCCCGCGCTGCGGGTTGGGCTCCAGGTACTTCTGCGCAGCGGCATCGGTGTAGTGGCTCAGGCCGAAGGGATCGGAGCCGCAATACTCGTCCGCCACGATGTCGTCCGAGTAGTCCGGGTGCGACATCCGATAGAGGAAGTAGAACGCAGCTTCCTTCACGTCCTCCGGCGCGTTCTTCGGGATGGCACCGGTGCGGCACCACAGCGAGATCGCCCGGTGGTTGATGGAGCCGTCCTCTTGCGGCCAGCCCGGAACGATGTCGCCGCGCTGATCCTCTGCACGCTCCATGCCCTGCTGCTGCACCGTGAACTCGGCGAGGTCGATCCACCAGACCGACATCACGTCGCCACCCGACTGCCAGCGCTGGATGCTGGTGGAGAGACCCAGGGACTCCTTCCCGGGCGGGCCGAACTGCACAATCTCCTTGAACAGATCCAGCGCCTCGACGGCCTGGGCCGTGTTGATCGTCGGGTTCATGTTCTCGTCGAAATAGTTGACCCCGTTGCCCGCGGCCACGTCCATCCAGAAGCCCCAGCCGAAGTTCGGCGGGTTGATGACCATGGAGGAGCCGTAGACGCCCTCGGACTCCGACAGCTCCTCGGTGAAGAACTGCGTCGCATCGAGGAACTCGAACCAGGTCTTCGGCACGGAGAGCTCCCGCTGGAAGCGTTTGGAGAACCTGTCCCGCAGCTCCGGCCGCTCGAAGAAGGACTTGCGGTAGTGGAGGATATGGATGTCGCCATCGAGCATGATGCCGTAGGTCTGGCCGGCCCACTTCGTGTAGAACTCGCTGTAGGCGGGCATGACCCAGTCCAGATACTCGGACGTGCCTTCGTACTTCTCCAGGTACTGGTCGAGCGGCTCGAGCTGGCCGGTCTCCGCGAATGCACCGAAGAACAGGCTCGGGAACTGAGCCCAGTCGAAGCGCGGATTGCGGGAAAGGAGCTGAGGCAGAATCTTCGCGACCGCATCGCCGCCGTCGTACTGCTCCCGGCTCTTGATGCCGACGCCGGCCTCCGCCATCAGATGCTCGGAGAGCCAGAGCGGCGCGTGCAGCCAGTTGGAATCCTGGAAGTAGGTCAGCTCGATATCGTTGAAGAGCTTCTTGCCCGGCGGTACCGCCTGGGCTGCACGACCAAGCCGTGGCGCCGCGACGCCCGAGGCGCCGAGAGCTGCTGCACCGGCCGCTGCGCCTTTGAGGAACTTGCGCCGCGTTAAGTGGCTAAACATACCCATTTCGTGTCTCCTTCGTCCTTTGAACTCAGAAACATTGCCGCTCGGTACTACGCCCGGTCGCGTTCAGGCGATGAGAGCTTCCGACTCCGCATCGAACACCATGATGTCTTCGGGCCGGTAGTAGAGAGTGATGGGCTCGTCGGGCGCCCACGAGTCCTCGGCCGACGCCAGGGCCTGGATTCTGTGCCCGCCTCGGCGCAGGGTGAGGATGGAACGCTCCCCCAGATATTCATGAATGTCGATCGTGGCGTCGAAACTGATCGTGCCCGCTCTCGGCGTGCATAACAGGTTTTGCGGACGTATGCCAACGACATAGCGCTGGTCGTCGCGGGAGCGCAGACGGGCTGCGGTTTCGGCCGTCGGCCGCAGCGCAAGATCGTCCGCTTGCAGCATTCCCTCCCCCTCTTCCTCGACGAATCGGGCGTCGAAGAAGTTGGTCGGCGGCTCGCCGATGAAGTCGGCGACAAACCGAGTCGCAGGCGTGTCGTAGAGCTCGTCACGCGTACCGCTTTGCACGAGTCGACCCTGGTGGAGCACCGCAATCCGGTCGGAGAGCGCGATTGCCTCCATCTGATCGTGAGTGACGAAGATCATCGTGCTGTCGAGCGATTGGTGCAGGCGCTTGAGGTCGAACAGCATCTGGAAGCGCAGGTGTCCGTCCACGTGACCCAGCACCTCGTCGAGGATGAAGGCCGCGGGCTCGCGGATCAGCGCGCGTGCCAGCGAGACCCGCTGCTTCTGGCCGCCGGAGAGCGTGTTGGGATGCTGATGCAGGATGTTTTCGATTTGGAGCAGCCCGGCCAGCTCACGGACGCGGCGGCGGCGCTCCGGCTTCGGAATTCCCCGCGCCTCCAGCGGGAAGCCGATATTCTCCTCGGCGCTGAAGTTGGGGTAGAGCGCGTAGTTCTCGAACGCCATCGCGACGTTCCGCTCCTGCGGATCGAGGTCGTTGACCATGTCGCCGTTGAACAGGATCTGGCCTGACGTGGCCTTCTCCAGGCCCACGATCATGCGCAACGTGGTGGACTTGCCGCAGCCCGAGGGTCCCACGATGGAGACGAACTCGCCGTCCTCCACCACGAGGTCGAGGTCGCGGACCGCGTGAACCTGCTGGCCGCGGCCCTGATAGACCTTGTTGACCTCGCTCAGCCTGACTTCCGCCATCGCCGTTATCCGTTGAGCAGCGAAACGCCGTTCTGCATGTCGAAATAGTGCACGCGCTCGGTCCTGAGCGCGATCCTGAGCGGCCGGCCCGGCTCGAAATTCGCGTCGGGCGCCGTGATCATCGTGAGCTTCGCGCCGCCGACATCGGCGACGAGCACGCCCATGGAGCCCAACGCCTCGTAAATCTCGGCGCGACCCTCCATCACATGCCGCCCACCCGCATCGGCGTCGTCTGCCAGCGCTTCCAGATACTGCGGCCTGATGCCGGCGACCAGTCTCGGCTCGTTGCGCGCCTCCATGGCGGCGACGTGATCGGCGGCGAGCGGGAAAGAAAGCTGCGTCTCTGGGCTCTCCACGTTGAGCGCACCGCCCACGCGTCGCAGCGCACAGTCGATCAGATTGATGGGCGGCTGGCCCACGTGCTGCGCGACGAAGAGCGAGTTGGGCCGTTCGAAGATGTCCCGCGGCAGACCGGTCTGCACCAACCCCGCGCGCCCCATGATTCCCACCCGGTCGCCGAGCGAAAGCGCCTCGGTGTAATCGTGGGTCACGTAGATCGTCGCCACCGCGCGAAGCGCCTCGAGGCGGTGAAACTGCTGGCGCAGCTCGTAGCGAATCCGCGCGTCCAGATGGCTGATCGGCTCGTCGAGGAGGAAGACCTCGGGCCGCTTGACCAGGGTGCGCGCCAGCGAGATGCGCTGCATCTGGCCGCCCGAGGCCTCGTTCGGCCGGCGGGACAGCAGCTCCTCGATCCGCAGGATCCGCGCCACCTCGTCGATGCGCGCCTCGATCTCGCTGCGCGGCAGCCTCTGCGCCCTGAGCGGGCTCGCGATGTTGTCGAAGACGCTGCGGTGCGGATAGAGCGCGTAGCTCTCGAAGGTCAGTGCCACTGGCCGGTGATAGGGCGGCACATCGGTGATGTCCTTGCCGTTCAGGACGACCCGCCCGGCATCGGGCGATTCGAGCCCGGCCACGATGCGCAGCAGCGTCGTCTTGCTGATGCCCGACGGGCCCAGGATGCAAAAGAATTCGCCTTCCTCGATGGTCAGGTCGAGCTCGTCGAGGATCGGATAGTCCCACCCCTTGCAGATGCCCTGGAGCTCCAGCCGCGCCATCTCAGCCCTTCACCACGCCGAGCGAGAGGCCGCGCACCATGTAGCGGCGCAGGATGATGAACAGCACCACCGGCGGGATCATGGCGACCAGGCTGAAAGCCATCACCAGATTCCACAGCGTCTGGCTGCCGCTGGTAAAGCTCGGGATGATCACCGGGAAGGTCTTCACATCCGTGCCGATGAACATGTTGGCGAACAGATATTCGTTCCACGAGAAGATCCAGCACAGCATGGCGACTGCGATCATGCCGGGGCCGACCAACGGCAGCGTGATCGTGAAGAACACCTTGAAGGGCTTGTGGCCGTCCACGTAGGCCGCTTCTTCCAGCTCGCGCGGCACGTCGCGGAAGAAGACCATCATCAGCCACACCGCGAGCGGCATGTTGAAGACCAGATAGAGGATGATCAGCGCCATGTGCGTGTCGGTGGTGCCGAACAGCTCCTCGAACAGGAAGAACATCGGCAGCAGGACCGCCACCGGCGGGAACATCCGGTTGGAGAGTATCCACATCGCCACGTTCTCACCGCCCGACTGGCGCGGGAAGCGCGCCAGCGCGTAGCCCGCCAAGGTGCCGAAGAAGAGCGACAAGATGGTGTTGCTGGTCGCGATGATGAAGCTATCGATCAGCGACTTGAAGTTGCCCGGCTCGTTCCAGATCGCCACGTAGTTCTCGAACACGAACACTTCCGGCCAGAACGTCGGCGCGATCCGGTTGACCTCCGCCACGTCCTTCAGCGAGGTGATGATCTGGAAGTAGAAGGGAAACATGATCAGCACCAGCCACACGCCGAGGAAGATCAGCAGCAGCAGCCGGACCAGCCTGTAGTTCTTTGCACTCATGCCGGCCGGCCTCTGACGTCGACCCGCAAACTGGCATGAACAATTTCGGCATCACCCTCCTCGTCATGGCCGGGCTTGTGCCGGCCATCCAAGAGGGCACCGCTGCTTCGCGTAGGGCGAGGAGATGCCCGGAACAAGTCCGGGCATGACGGCCGAAGGTGGGCCATCTCGGGCTCGATTCCGCGACCCGACATCAGGCGATCGCCTGCGCGCGCAGCACGCGCTTCAGGTAGCGCAGGAAGAGCGTGATCAGAATGAGGGCGAAGAGGAAGATGATCCAGGCGTAGGCTGCGGCCTCGCCGATCTCGAACTCCCGCACGCCCCGCTGATAGGCAATATAGGCCGGCAATTCCGACGACTGCGCCGGCCCGCCCGAGGTCATGACGTAGACTTTGTCGACGAATTTATACGCGTCCATGAAGCGGATGATGAAGGCGATGGCGATGACCTCCTTCAGCATCGGCAGCGTGATGCGCCGGAGCGTGAGGAAGGGCGAGGCCCCGTCCACCCGCGCCGCTTCGTAGATCGACGGCGGCAGGCCCACTCGGCCGCTGAAGACGATGAGGAAGGGCAGCGAGGTCCATTCCCATATGTCGGCGATGGTGATGGTCCAGAGCGAGACTCCGATCTGGAACCACTCGATGTGCGCCTGGATCAGGCCGATATCGAGCAGTGCTTGATTGATCGCGCCGTTGGACGGGTTGAAGAGAAAGCGCCACAGCACGCCCACGATCGAGGGCGGCAGCATCATGGGCATCACGAGGATGACCAGGATCACCAGCCTTGCGGCGTTGTTGCGCACGCAGTGGTGCAGGATGAGCGCGAGCGCGGTGCCGATCACCACCTGAAGCACGGCGCCGAAGAACAGGTACTGGATCAGGTGAACCACCGAGCCGTGGAAGCGGTCGGAGGTCAGCACCCGCTCGAAGTTGGCAAAGCCGACCAGCCCATAGTCGCCCTTGAACAGGCTCACCATGTTGATGTCGTGAAAGGCGTAATACGCCATCTGCACGGTGGGATAGGCGACGATGAAGAGAAGCACCGCGATGGGCACGCCGACCATCACCCGCGGGACCCAGCGGTTCACGATCAGCGAGCGCGCGCTGCCGCGCTTATTCTTGAACCAATCGGGAAGCTCGTCGTCCCGCCAATGACGGATCGTCGCGGCCGACACCGTGTAGTCGCTGCCGCTCCGCGTCGGTCCCTCGCCCGTGCTTACGGCCACGCGTCAGTACCCGCTTCGGATGTCCGCAGGACGACCGGCTTGGGTTCGGCACTGCCCAGCGCGCAGGGTCGTAGGCGCGTGCCCGATGACGCGACCGTCGCCGGCCGATACCGGTCAGTCACAATCCCTCCCTCGTCCGCAGCCGGCCGGCCGCGTCGCTCACCTCGCTGCCAGTACTTGACCCGCTCATCCAGGGGAGTCAAGCGAGGCCCGCTTTTGCGTCTTGGACCCTTCTGGCGCGCACCGAACCGTCGCCTTTGGCACGCAATCCTGTCTACTGATCCCAAGAAATCGGTTAGGTTCCGGCGCCATGACCAAGGGAGTCGCCGTCGCGCCCGAGCGGCCGGCCAGTCAGGCCATGTCGTTCGAGCGCCATCTGATTCGGACCGCCCGCTTCGCCGGCCCGGTGATCCTCGCGCGCGCAGGCTTGCTCGTGATGGTCGCGATCGATTCCGCCATGCTGGGCCACTACGGCACCGCATCGCTTGCCTACTACGCGGCAGCGAATGCCGCACAGGTGGTGATGATCCTGATCGGCGTGGGGCTGCTGCAGGGCACGGTGATCTTCGTCTCCCAGGCGCACGGCGCGCACGACCACGCGGCCTGCGGCACCTATTGGCGCGTGAGCTTCGTCCATGGCGCGTTCCTCGGCGTCGTCATGGGCCTCATCTGCCTGCTCGGCGGCTATACCTTGGAAGCGACCGGGCAGGACCCCGAAGTCGTGATCGGCGGCGGCCGCGTGCTCGACATGATCGCCTGGGGCTCACCGCCATTGATGTTGTGGGTGGTGTGCACGCACTTTCTGGAGGGTCTCAGCCGACCGATACCGGGCATGCTGGTCATGTTCGGCGCGGTGCTGCTCAACGCGCTGCTCAACTGGATCTTCATTTTCGGCAACCTGGGCGGCCCGGAGATGGGGGCGGAAGGCGCCGCCATCGCGACCTCGCTCGTGCGCTGGGTCATGTTCGGGGCCCTGCTGCTCGTCGTGCTGCGTCAGGCGGACGCCAGCGCGCTCGGCATACTCCGGCCCGTCACCGACTTCTGGGCGATCTCGAAGCGGCTCAGGCGC
The DNA here is from genome assembly GCA_963422645.2 of Alphaproteobacteria bacterium. Classification (GTDB taxonomy): domain Bacteria; phylum Pseudomonadota; class Alphaproteobacteria; order UBA828; family UBA828; genus WTGU01. Next base: position 30,091 of record CAXXVO010000021.1, on the reverse strand, counting down.
ATCGGCTACCCGCTCGGCGCAGCACGGGGGTTCGAGACCGCGGCGTTCGGCGCGCTGGTCATGTTCGCCGGCCACCTCGGCACGGTGTCCCTCGCCGCCTATCAGATCGGATACAACCTGATCGGGCTCGTCTTCATGGTTGCCATCGGCACCGCCGGGGCGAGCATGGTCCGGGTCGGGAACGCGGTCGGCCGGCGCAACGCCACCGATATCGTGCGCGCCGGCTGGGCGGGCGTCCTTCTCATCGCGTTCCTTATGGCCTGTTTCGCCGGCCCCTTCCTAGGCCTCGGCATGCCATTGGCGAAGCTCTACACCGACGATCCCGCAGTGCTGCCGATCGCCGCGTCGCTCATCGGCATTTGCGGTATCATTCTGGTGTTCGACGGCATGCAGGCGGTGCTGATGGGCGCGCTGCGCGGCGTCGCGGACGTGTGGGTGCCGCCAGGTCTTCAACTCATCTCCTGGTGGTGCATCACGGTGCCCATCGGTTACGTGCTGGCCATTGTGGTCGGGATCGGCGTCGACGGCCTGATGTGGGGCATTCTGGCGGGCGCGCTCAGCGCCGCCATGCTCCTCTCGGGCCGCTTCCTCGCCGTCGCCCGGCGACCGATCGCCCGCTACTGACGCCACCGGCTGATCCGGCGCCCCAAAATCGCCACAGTGAGGCCATACTTGGGGCGCCCGCAGGAGGAGGAAGGACACGGTGCCCGCGACCATCGCGCTCGTCGACGACGACCAGCACCTGCTCACCTCGGTCACCATGGCACTGGAGGCGGAGGGCTTCGTCGTCCGCCCTCACAGCGACCCGGTGAAGGCGCTGCAGGACCTGCTGAGCCGGCCGGTCGACCTTGCGGTGCTCGACATCAAGATGCCGCAGATGGACGGCCTGGAGCTGCTCGCCCAGCTGCGGGAACATTCGTCGCTCCCCGTGGTGTTCCTGACCTCGAAGGACGCCGAGGACGACCAGCTCTACGGGCTCAGCCAGGGCGCGGACGACTACATCACCAAGCCCTTCTCGATCCGCCTGCTGGTCGGGCGCATCCGGGCGATCCTGCGGCGTGCTGAGCCGGACAAGAGTGCCGACGGGACCCGCGCGCTCATGGTGCGGGGCGCGCTGGTGCTGGACGAGGACCGTCATCTCTGCACCTGGCAGGGCAAGGCGCTCTCCCTTACGGTGACCGAATTCCTGCTCCTGAAGGCGGTGGCCCAGCGGCCCGGCCACGTCAAGAGCCGGAACCAGTTGATGGATGCCGCCTACGGCGACCAGATCTACGTCGAGGACCGCACCATCGACAGCCACGTCAAGCGCATCCGCAAGAAGTTCAGGGCCATCGATCCGGCCTTTTCGCAGATCGAGACGCTCTATGGTGTCGGCTACCGATACAACACGCCGTGATTCGGCCGAAGACGATCTGAAGGCGCCGCCGACCGCTCCCCAGGCGAAGGTCAGGCGTGGCCGGCGGCCGCGTATCGGCTTTCCGCTCACGGCCCGCATCCTCGCCATCAACGTGATGGCGCTGGGGGTGCTGGTCGCGGGCTTCTTCTATCTCGACCAGCTCCAGCGCGACCTGATGGAGGGCAGGCTGGACGCGATCGCGCGCGAAGCCACCCTGCTGGCCGCTGCGCTCGGCGAAAGCGCGGTGGACACCGCCAACCCGTCGGAGGCGGGCCTCGACCCCACCGCCGCGGCGACCCTTATCCACCGCCTGAACCTGCCGGTCGATACACGCGCGCTGCTCTTCAACGCCGACGGAAGCCTCGCCGTCGATTCGTGGCAGCTGCCGATGGCACCGGTGCAGACGGCTGAATTACCGCCCCCGGAGGAAGGCCGCGGCGTCTTCGGTCGGGCTGCGGACGCGGTATACGAGTGGATCACCGTACGGCTGCCGCCACGCACCACGGTGCCTCTCTATCTCGAGCCGGTCGAGCCGCAAGCGGCCGACTACCCGAAGGTGCTGAGCGCACTGCAAGGCACCGCCGGGCGCGCCATGCAGAGAACGCAGGACGCCCGGCTGGTTGCGGTCGTGTCGGCGCCGATCCAGCCCTTCCGCCGGGTGCAGGGCGCCCTGCTCTTGGTCGCGGATGCAAACGACGTGCTGGAGAGCGTCCGCAATGCACGCTTCACCATTCTCCAGGCGTTCAGTATCGCGCTTGGAATCACCATCCTGCTCAGCCTCTACTTCGCAGGCACGATCACCCGGCCCGTGCGCCGCCTTGCTCGTGCGGCGGAGCGGGTGCGCGCCGGCGGCGGGCGCAAGGTGGTGATCCCCGACTTCACGGGGCGCAACGACGAAATCGGCCGGCTCTCAGGCGCGCTGCGGGACATGACCGAGGCGCTCTGGGTGCGCATGGATGCAATCGAGCGCTTCGTCGCCGACGTGGCGCATGAGGTGAAGAACCCGCTGAGTTCCGTGCTGAGCGCCGTCGACACCGCCCGGCGCGTCGACGACGAAGATCAGCGCGCGAAGCTGCTCGCGCTCGTCGGCGAGGATGTGAAGCGGCTCGACCGACTACTGAGCCAGATCGCCGACGCCTCCAAGATCGATACCGAGCTGTTCCGCGCGCGGCTGGAGCCGGTCGATCTTCGCGCCATGCTGACGACGCTTGCTGAGATGCACACCGCCGCCGCCGAGATTGACGAAGGCTCCACGGCCCTCCGTGTCGAAATCGAGGGCGACGGACCTTTCACGGTGCTCGGCGTCGAAGACCGCCTCGCCCAGGTGCTCCAGAACCTCATCAGCAACGCCCGCTCGTTCAGCCCGCCCGGCGGGACGATTACGCTCGGGCTGCGCCGGGACGGCGCCGCGGTCATGGTCGGCGTTCACGATGACGGCCCCGGCGTGACGGCCGGCATGGAGGAGGCGATCTTCCGGCGCTTCTATACCGACCGCCCGGAGGGCGAGCCCTTCGGCGCCCATTCCGGCCTCGGGCTCAGCATCTCGCGCCAGATCGCAGAGGCCCACGGCGGCCGACTGAGCTGCATCAACCGGCGCGACGGGGCGGGCGCCATCGTTGGCGCGAGCTTCCGGCTCGAGCTTCCCGCCGCAGACGCCCTGCGATCAGCTGACTCAGGCTAAACGCGCTACCTAAAGCGTTTCCGATTTTCACGGAAACGCTTTTGCTATTTGTCGCTCACGGCAGCCGGCACTTATTGGATTACGCGCGCCTGCCGGCGCGACCGGGCGCCTGCGCGGGCGCGCCGCATTAGCCGGCGGGCCGCGGTCGCGGCCTGTCGCGCATCCGTCAAAGACGGACGCGCTCTAGTGGACGCTGAGCGGCTCCAGCTGGTGCTGGCGGGCTGCAGCGAACGCGATCTCGCGGTCTGGCGCGACGCCGAGGAGACGGCCGTCCGGCGCGTGGATGCCGTAGACGGCGGCGCCGTCCACCAACACTTCCCGGATGTAGGCTTCGTTGCCGGAGAGGAAGTGGACGTAATCCTTCCGCTCGCCGGCAGTCGTCCGATCGCCATCATTCATGACCATCCTCCTCCAGCCAAGGCGCGGAAGCCGCAGCAGCGCCCGCCGCACCGCCTACATTCAATACTCCTCCCTTAGTCATTGCCCGCCCCGTCGCCGCTCTTGATCGCGACGCTTCGCACGATCTCGGACATGGTCGGGCGCTTCAGCTCGATGTGAAGCAAGCCGTTGTCGAGGCGCGCGCCGTCGATCTCGATCCCGTCCGCAAGCAGGAAGGTGCGGTGGAACTGGCGTGCAGCGATACCCTGGTACAGGTAGACGGCGCCGTTCTCCTCCACCTGCCGGCCCCTGATGTGCAGCTCGTTGCGCTCGACCGTGACGTCGAGGTCGTCCTCGTCGAACCCCGCCACGGCGAGGCTGATGCGCAGCCGCTCATCCCCCATGTGGACCACATTGTAGGGGGGATAGCCCTCGGTCGATGACCGGGTGAGCCGGTCGACCACCTCTTCCAGGCGACCGAAACCGAGTAGGAGAGGGCTGTTGAACGGTGAAACTCGTGTCATCGCCTTGCCCCCCTCCGTCGAGCGAGTGTCCCCGGGTGCGCCCGGCAGCGGCGTGCGCCCTGAAGCGATCGATCGCGGTAGCCCTGCTGCGGCCGGCCGCTTCTCTTCCTCCATGTGAGCACCGCGTTGACCCGAATCAAGACGTTTTGGCATTCAGATTACTCTGTCATGCAGAGCGAAATCAGGTATGCTGCCCTTCATCACATGTCCGGAAACACGGAGCGTGCCATGAGCGTGAGCAAGGACGACGCCTCGTCGGCACTGCACGATATCGAGGAGACGGAACGTCGTAGCCGGTTGCTCTTTGGTTACGGCTTGGCAAGCCCCTACCTGCTGATGTGGGGCGCGCTATGGCTGATCGCCGGTACCATCGGCGCAGTGTCGCCCGCACATACCGGCATCGGCTGGTCCGCCGTCGATATGGTCGGCCTCGTCGGCAACGCCTTCCTGATGATTAGGCAAACGCGGCGCTGTGGAGAGCGCAGCGAGCGCGTGCGCCTGCTTCGCTACTTCGGGACGGCTGCCGTGCTGGTGGCCTTCATCGGGCTGACGCTCATGGTCATGGCGCCGCTCACGGGCATCGAGATCCTGATGTTCTTCACCCTGCTGGTCGCCGCAGGCTTCACCATCAGCGGATGCTGGTCGGGCCTGCGCTACGCGGTCGTTGGCATCGCATTGGGCGGTCTCGCTGTCGGGGTCTTCCTCCTCGCGCCCGCATACCTGCATCTGATCGTTCCCTTCGCGGGTGGCGGCGCTCTCATTCTCGGCGGTCTCTGGCTACGGCGTGCCTGATGAGCCAACCCGATGAGATCGTCCACCAGTCGACGCGGCTCAAGAGCATGTCGGCGCTGAACGCCTTGCCACGCCGGGAAATGCTGGAATTCGTCCGGCTCAAGGCGATCACCGGCGCTACCGACGGCAACCTTGGGTCGCACCTCACGACTCTAGAGAAGTCGGGCTACGTGAGCGTCGTGAAGGATTTTGTGGGCAAGCGGCCTCGCACACGCGTCCGCATCACCGCGCCAGGGCGGCGAGCCTTCCAGAACCATGTCGCTTACCTGCGCGACATCCTGGAGGGCTCAGGCGCCGGCGCCTGAGCGATAGGGAGAGATGACATGCACATCAAGACGAAGGGACGGCGCCGGGGCAGTCTCGTCCTCGGCCTTATCGCACTGCTGGCGGCGCTCGTGCTCAGCCTCCCGGTCGGAGCGCAAGAGCCGGAACGCTTCGACGAGAAGGTCCGGGAGCTCTTCTTCGCAGGCTTCGCCGGCAACGAGGACGCGCTGCAACGCGGCATGGCGATTTGCGAAGAGACTGTAGACGGACGAAAGTCGTTGTGAATCGGGTCAAGGGGTGGAATCAGGCGGAATCGGGCGGAAGGTGGCGGAATCTCAAGGGGATGCGCGGCGGCACGGTGGCGGTGCGGCGGCTGGCGTGCGGACGGAAGTCTTTGCGAATCGGGCCGTGCAGAGGCCGTGAATTGGCTGGAAACGGCAATTTTCGGGGCGTTTCAGGGGTCTTGCGACGGCGGCAAATCGGGTCGGTTTCGGGGTATCGGATTCGGCTGGAAAATCCGGTGCGAGGTGCGGTGCGAGGCGCCCGTCCCGCGAGGCTGGCGGCGGCCCGCGCCGGGGCGCTGAATCGGCTTGAGGTGGCGCGCGGCGGCGCGTAGGGTCGGGCGTGACGCCGGAAGCATTCGTACTCCTCTCATGCCTTCGGGCGAGCGCGGGGTTTACGACCCGCCCGGCGTCAACCTCCCTCCCCGACAACCCGCTTCAGGCGCCGGCGCGCGGCGTCGAGGTTATGGGGCTGCGCCTTGTGCAGGCTTGCAAGATATGCCTCCGATCCGTCTTCGGTGGCCTTGACGACGGCGCGCCACAGGCGGCCCTCTTCTTCGAGGAAGCCGATTGCTCTTCCCCGCGGGGCTGAGAACACCTCTCCCTCATCGAGGATGCGCTGGACGCGGGCGTAGTCTGCGGGTTCGAGATCGGGGTGTCTCCTGGCCTGCTTTGCGGCGGTTTCTGCGGAGAGGCGGACGGTTCGGGAGCGTGCGCCGATGGCGGCGCGGACCGGGCCTTCGAGCACGGCCGCGGGCCAGTCGGCGTCGGACCGGCCTTCGAGGTGGCGGCGGAAGAGCGCCCCGTTCCAGGGTTGGCCTATGGCGGCGCGTGCGAGGTCGGGGGGCGCGTCGTCGATCTTCTCGATCAGGCGGTTTGCGCTGTCGCGGCCCGGCCGGGCGCGGCCGGCGTTGTGCTGGAAGCCGGGATCGATGCCGGCGGGGACCTGGTGGACGCGGCCGGTGCGGCGGTTGGTCCAGGGCCGGGTGCGCCCGGAGAGCGGCGGCGGGCCTGACGACACTTTATAGCCGTAGCGCTCCAGGTCGTCTTCGGAGAGCTGCTGGACGATGCAGCGGCACTTCCATCCGTTGGGCGGGTAGTGGGTCTTCCAGAAGGGGTGATCGACGGGAAGGATGGTGCCGTGCCATGCGAGGTGGTCGGGCCTGGTGCGGGCGTCCTGGACGGCGACGTAGCGGAGCCAGGGCATGGCCTCCCTGAGGCGCTCGATGCGCTCCCATCGGCCGCGGGCGTAGGCCATGCGGATGTTGGTATCGAAGATTATGCGCAGGCGGCGGACCGAGCCGAGCTGGACTGTAGGGGGACGAAAGTCATTGCAAATCCGGAAGATGCCGGGAAGAAGGCGGAAGAGGGCGGACGGTCAAGGGGTTGGCGGCGTTTCCGGGGTCTGGCGGGCCGGACGAAAGTCTTTGCGAATCCGGCCCGGAAAGGGCCGTTAATTGGCTGGAAACGGTGATTTTCGGGGCGTTTCAGGGGTGCTGTGTTGTTAAGCGTGGAAAAGTGACCCCCTATTGGGGGTGATCGGCGTCCAAAATTGACCCCCCTGGATTTGTGTCCATGAACACACCTCGTCGTTTGGACGGACGGGGTGGTGGGGGAGATGCTGGTTGTGGAAACGATCGCGAAGATCCGTCGGGATCATCTGGTGAAGGGCGTTCCGATCAAGAAGCTCGCCCGGGATTTGAGGGTTTCCAAGAACACGATACGCAAGGTGGTGCGGGGCGATGCGACCTCGCACAGCTACGAGCGCAAGATCCAGCCGATGCCGAAGCTTGGGCTGTGGGTGGAGGAGCTTGAGCGCCAGCTGAAGGCCAACGAGAAGAAGGCACGCAAGGATCGGCTGTCTCTTCTGCGGATTCATGAAGACCTTGTGTCGCTGGGCTACAAGGGCGGCTATGACGCGGTTCGCCGCTATGCCAGGGCCTGGCGGCGCCGGTGGCGGCTGTTGTCGCCGGCGCAGGCCTATGTGCCGCTGATCTTCGATCCCGGCGAGGCCTACCAGTTCGACTGGAGCCACGAGTACGCGCGTCTGTCGGGCGCGACGACCAGGGTGAAGGCGGCGCACATGCGGCTGTGCCACAGCCGGATGTATCTGGTCCAGATCTTTCCCCGCGAGAGCCAGGAGATGGTCTTCGAGGCGCACGAGCGTGCCTTCCGCTTCTTCGGCGGGGTCTGCCGGCGGGGCATCTACGACAACATGAAGACGGCGGTGAGCACGATCTTCGTGGGCAAGAAGCGGGACTACAACCGCCGCTTCCAGGAGCTGTGCTCGCACCATCTGGTGGAGCCTGTGGCGTGCACGCCAGGGGCTGGCTGGGAGAAGGGGCAGGTCGAGAAGCAGGTGGGTGACCTTCGCGGCCGCCTGTTCGTGCCCATCCCGCGGGGCCGCTCCTACGCCGAGATCAACGAGTGGCTGATGGATCGGTGCATCGAGGACGCCAAGAAGCATCCGCATCCGACAATCCCGGGCAAGACGGTGTGGCAGGTGTTCGAGGAGGAGCAGCCCTTCCTGATGGCGTATCGCGGCCCCTTCGACGGCTTCCATGCCAGCGAGGTGTCGGTCTCGAAGACCTGTCTGGTGCGCTTCGACAACAACCAGTACAGCGTCGCGGCCCGCGCCGTCGGCCGGCCGGTGGACGTGCGGGCCTATGCCGATCGGATCGTCATCCGCCAGGACGGCGAGACCGTTGCCGAGCACCCCCGCAGCTTCGGGCGCGGCCGGTTCGTCTACGATCCGTGGCATTACGTGCCGATCCTGACGCGGAAGCCCGGCGCGCTACGCAATGGCGCGCCCTTCAAGGACTGGCAGTTGCCCAACGCGCTCGGCCGCCTGCGAACCCGGCTCGCGGGCCACGACGACGGCGACCGGCAGTTCGTCAAGGTGCTCGCGGCGGTGCTGGAGGACGGACTGGAGGCGGTTGAGGCGGCCTGTGCCGAGACGCTCGACTGCGGTGCCTGCAGCGCCGACGTGGTGCTCAACATCCTCGCCCGGCAGCGCCAGCCGGCACCGCCGGCAATCATCCCGACGCCCGAGGGCCTGCAGCTTCGCCACAAGCCGGTAGCCGACTGTCAGCGCTACGACAGCCTGAGGGAGGCCGGTCATGGAGCGTCATGATGTGCTGGAGATGATGACCCAGCTGAAGCTCGCAGGTATGCGCGCCGCTTACGACGACATCCTTGCCGACGGGCTCAAGCGCCGCCATCCGGTGCAACAGATCATCGGTACGCTGCTGCAGGTCGAGATCGCCGACAAGAGGGCCCGCTCGATCAAGTACCAGATGGCCTCCGCCAAGCTGCCGACGGTCAAGGAGCTGGCCGACTTCGACTTCGCCGCCTCGCCGGTCAACGAGCCCCTGATCCAGGAGCTCGCCGGCGGCGGCTTCCTCGAGGGCAAACGCAACATCGTGCTGGTCGGCGGCACCGGTACCGGCAAGACCCATCTCGCCGTCGCCATCGCGCGGTCCTGCATCCGCAAGGGCGCGCGCGGCCGGTGCTACAACGTCGTCGACCTGGTCAACCTCCTCGAGGCCGAGCTTCGCGCCGGACGCCAGGGCCGCACTGCAGACCAGCTCGTCCGCCGCGACTTCGTCATCCTCGACGAGCTCGGCTACCTGCCCTTCGCCCAGGCCGGTGGGCAGCTGCTCTTCCATCTGATGAGCCGGCTCTACGAGCGCACCTCGATCGTCATCACCACAAACCTCGCCTTCGGCGAATGGCCATCCGTCTTCGGCGACCCCAAGATGACCACAGCGCTGCTCGATCGCCTCACCCATCATTGCGAGATCATCGAGACCGGCAACGAGAGCTGGCGCTTCAAGAACCGCTCCTGACCCGCCGCCGGCCTCCCTTGCGGCCCGGTTGCCCCGGTGGGCCAACAGGGACCCCCCACGCGGCTTCGCTCCGCGTAGCGCAGGGCGCCACACGAAGCCGCGCGGGTCCCCCCTATTGGCTACCGGGACAACCTCCGCCGTGCCACTCAGGGGGGTCAATTTTGCACGCCGATCGGGGGTCAGTATTGAAAGCCGATTGACAGTCATGGGGCTCAGAATCGCCCGAATCGCAAAGCCCCGTAAGAGTTTTGTCATCGGTAGCTATGCCCTTGCGTTCGCGAAGTACCGAGGGGAGAACCACTTTTGGCTTCCGATCTCGCACGATGTCGCCGTGCAGCCGTATGGTCACGCTGCAACGGAAATGCTGGTGGAATTGGTGGATGATCGCGACATCCGGGCCATCAACGAAGCGTCCTTTCGAGAAAGCAGCATCATTGCCGCGCGCTCCGCGCAACTCCTACGCTCTCTTGCCAATGGGCTCGGATACGCCCAGTGAAGAAGATGGTAGTTTCCGCCCTTCGTCCCTCACCACGCAAGATTGAATGAGACGATCGGTAGAAAATTTCAGTGTCAACTCGACGGCGTGTCTGGCGTTGTACATAATTGGCAATACCAACGTGTCACGCATGCCGTACAATTCCTTGTCAATAATGGCATCGGCAAGCTCGATTGCAGCTTCGATATAGTCGTCAAGATAGTTCGTAACTGCCCAGGTCGTCTGATTTGTCATTTTGGGCCAGTGGATTGAGGCGTTTCTCGTTCGGAGTTGGTGGAAAGGGCTTGACGGGAATTTCGGGAAATGACTCAACAACGACATGAGCAATCCCGAGTCGCCGCGCGGCCCTTCGACGGGAGCAGCGCCCGAAACGCCCGCGCAGAAGATCGCCCGCCTGGAGGAGGAGAACGCCCGGCTTCGGGAGGAAAATGCCTGGCTTCGGCAGCAGAACGCGCGGCTGGAAGAGCAAGTCGCGCGTCTCGTCGAGCGCATCGAGGAGTTGGAGCGCCGTCTCGGCCTCAACAGCGGCAACAGCGGCAAGCCGCCTTCGAGCGATGGGCTGAGGAAGCCGAATTCGAAGCGGCGAACCCGAAGCCTGCGCGGCAAATCGGGCCGCAAGCCCGGTGGCCAGCCCGGCCACAAGGGCAAGACGCTGCGCCGCGCCGATCACCCGGATCGGGTGAAGGATCACGTCCCGGCTTCCTGCAAGGGATGCGGTTCGCCGCTTTCGGACGCGGCCAGGGCGGGAACGCCCGTCGCCCGCCAGGTGTTCGATCTGCCCGAGCCGAGCCCCCTGGAGGTGACCGAGCACCGGGCGCATGCCAAGTGCTGCGGGCATTGCGGGACGGTGACCCGGGCGGCGTTCCCCGACGGGGTGTCGGCGCCGGTGCAGTACGGCCCGCGCATTGCCGGGGTGGCGGTCTACCTTCAGCACGCTCACTTCCTGCCGGAGGATCGGCTGTCGCAGGTGATGGCCGAGCTCTTCGGCGCGCCGGTGACGGCTGCGACGTTGGTGACGATGACGCTGCGCATTCCGGCGAAGTTGCAGGCGCCTTGCAGGGAGCGGAAGCCGCCTGAGATCTTCTCATGCACTTTGTTCATACGGATGTCACGCTCCGCCTCGTTATTCGTGAACGGCGTGCGCAGGTCGGTGAGGAAGCGCAGGCAGCCCTCCTTATGCTTTTGAAGGCGGCGCGCGAGGTTGTGGCCGATGCGGCGTTTCTTTCGCCCTCGCTTTGCGATCTGGAGCGGCGGTTGGGCCTCATGGAAGGCGATGGCTTCTTCGAGGATACGGTCCCATGCCCTTGAGATGCGGGCCACCAGGGAGGCGGGGACTTGACGGTCTTTCTCACGGGCGAAGCGGGCGGCCCTGCGCGCGCGCTGAAGCAGGCGGTGCATGCTCGCCGCCCATTCCTCCTTCTCGATGTCGATCAGGGCCTGGAGTTCGCGCAGGTGATGTGCGTTGCAGGCGCCGTGGCGGACGCCCTTGATGGTGAAGTAGGGGGCGAAGTCGTCGTGGACGAGGATGCCTTTCAGGTTCTTTTCGACATCGCCGCGTCCCTCGCCGATGCGCAGGACGGTGAGCAACGGGGTGCACAGCACATGGAGCCAGCGGGTACGGGCGGCGATACGCAGGCCGGTCTCGTCGAGGTGCTTGACCGGCGCCTGCGTGCGGATCAGATCGGCGACATGGTCGAGGAAGCCCTCGAAGCGCTGCGCTGTGCGCCGGCCCATGGCGGCGATCGTGGCAGTGGAGATGGACACCGCGAAGATGTCGCTCATGAGTTCGGCCAGACGCTTCTCGGGCACGAACTGGGCGTACAGCAGGTAACTCACCCAAGCGGTGATGCGAGGGCCGTACTGGACCGGGGCGGTGACGCCCGGCGGGAAGGCGGCTCGTGTCAGCGTGCCGCATGCGCCGCAGAGGCAGCGATGGGCGCGGTGTTCGGTGACCTCGAGAGGCTGCGGCTCGGGTACGTCGAAGACCTGCCGACAGGCGGGCGCGCCTTGCCGGTCGGCGTCCGAGAGCTCGACGCCACAGCCGGAACAGGTGGAGGGGTGGTGATCGACGACACGGTCCGGGCTGTCGCTCCGCGCGAGGGTGGTTCCCTTGTGGCCGGGCTGGCCGCCACTGGGCCCGCCGGACTTTCCGCGCTGGCTTTGGGTGCGCCTCTGGGCTCCGCTTTTCTTCTTGAGCCCGTCGCTGGCGGGGGGCTTGCTGCTTGTGGTGCTGTTGAGGGCCGCGCTGCGCTCGAGTTCGGCGATGCGCTCGCGCAGGGCCGCGTTCTCCTGCTCGAGTGCGGCATTTTCCCGGGCGAGCGCGGTGGCTGATCGCAGCAGCCCCTGCCCCCATTCCCGGACGGCAACGACGACAGTGGTTGCGAGGGATGATGGCTCGAGAAGCTCCTTCAGGCAGCAGAAGGCCTCGTTACGGGCGGCGAGGTCTTCGTGCCAGTGCGACACCGTCACGTGTCTTCGGCCTCGACGGCCATCATGGCGGCGAGCACGGCGAGGCGTTCGCCCGGCGGCAAGGCCTGGTAGCGCCGGCCCCAGTTGGCTGCCTTGCGCTTGATGCGCTGGCGGTCGGTGAAGTTCCGGCCTGCGTGGCTGGCCCAATGCATCCGGTCGGGGGCGTAGTTGAACCAGACGACCTCGGTTCGCACCAGACCCTGGGTCGTGACCTGCAGCGCCAGCCGGCGCCATCCCGCCAGCACCTCGTCATAGAGCGCCGACGGATGGCCCGAGATCATGACCTGGCAGGGCAGAGCCTTGAGCAGCGCGAGAAGCGCGACGTGGCCGGCCTCCTCGTACTCGAAGCGGTAGCGCTGCGCCGAGCGGCGGGTCGCGTGCAGATAGGGCGGATCGCTGTAAACCAGCTCCGGGCCCAGGAACGGGAACGAGGCCAGGAAGTCATGGGCACAGCCGTGAACCAGATCGACCGGGTAGTCGCAGACGAAGGCCTCGAGCGCCTGCGCATCGCGGTCGATGCCGATCGAACGCACGGCCGGCGGCTTGCGCTTCATCAGCGCCCCGCCCCCAAGGTGGCTTTCGATGTAGACGGAGTGCGGCGGCATCAGCGCAATCAGCGCTTGGCACAGACCTGCTGTCGCCTTCGAGCCGAAATACCCCATGGACCGCTCCCGTCACGCGAGAGAGCAGTCCATAGTCCCGCAACTCTATGAGGTCAAGAACCAATCGCGGTGGCAGAACCAGGCCGCGGCCGCCGCCATAATCACCGTCCTCAACTCAGGATTGGGGTACCTGGGTAGTTACGAAAAATGAGCATTCACACCCTTCCACGACTGCTGACCGGAGCAGCGCTGGTCCTTGCCTGCGCGGCCTTCACGACCAGCGGCCGCGGCGAGGCTGCGCCCGCCGTTCCTTTGATCAGCGAGCACCACTACTTCGACCATCATTGGTATGTCTGGCTTCCCCGCCATCCGACATACGAAGCCGTTGAGGTCATGTCCATCGACACGCCCTCCAATCCGTACAGGCTCGTCTGGGTCTTTTTCACCGAGCGCGAGGGAGAGAAGCGCCAGCACCACTTCATAGACGATCCATTGATCGCCGAAAGCACCGATGACTTCCACTACCGGGAGATCGACTATCGACGCACCGGCGAGGCTGGGGAAGGACAAAGCGTGCATGTGTCGTTCACCGGACTCGACAGCGCCCGCGTCGAAGTCGAAATCGATGCCGAGGGCATGCCGCTGACACCGAAGGGTGCCGGCCTGACGGATCAGTCCGGCCACGGTGCCGAGAGGGTGGTCATGCTCTTTCACCGGGAGCGCAATGCGCTGGCCGAGCGCAACAGGGTGACGATCGATAGTCAGGACTTCTCATTCCGCGCCGGAGACGATCCCGAGGGCAAGCACCGCTTCGTCGCTGCGTACAGCGCGGGTATCCAGATCGTCGTCTTTCCCTTCGGCCAGTGGACGTTCTCGGCAAGCGAAGCGCGGCTCAGCGACAACGTGGCGGGTCTTTCCTTCAACGTGGAGACACAGAATGAGGGCACCGCTCTCGTCGCGGACCTGCCCGGTTATCAGAACCGCACCACGATCGAGTTGGATGCGGTCGGCGCCCTGGAGCGATATCGCCACGATATGGGCTCGCACCGCCTAGTCATCTCGTTGGACGATCCCCTGCCGCTCACCGGTCAGGCACCGCCCTCGGCCAACCGCTTCTCCATCCTGATGGATCCCGACGAGGCGGTCGCCAGCGGGCGCATCGTCTCCGAACCCACCGAAAGCGGCCGGCGCCTGTTGTGGACGATCGACACGCCGACATGGGCCGCCGGCTATCCCTTCGAATCCCTGGTCGAGGAGCGGGACGGTGGGATGACGTTGACAATTCGCTCAACGCGGCAGTCCGACTGACTCCCGCGCGCCGGCCGGGCTGTGGCTGCCGGGCGCATGTGGCATGGTGGGAACGCGAACGCATCCGCCGCCGAAACCCACCGACACTCGCTTGACAGAGGAACGCCTGGCGGGCGGCGCAAGGGAGTATGCCGCCCGCCATGAGCACGGAGTCGACGAAACACGCGGGCGACCGCGCCATCGGGCGCACCTGGGAAGGGGTGCTCCTGATGGTCTTCACCTGCGCCTGCTTCGCCGGCATGTCGGCGGCGATCCGCCACATCTCGGCGGAAATATCGGTGTTTCAGATCGCCTTCATCCGCAACGGCATCGGTACCCTGATCCTGGTGCCCTTCATGGTCCGTATCGGCTTCGGCTCGTTCGACCTGGGCCGCTTCAAGCTCTTCGCCATCCGCGCCGGGATGGGCGTCTTCGCCATGTGGGCCTGGTATTCGGCGCTGCAGATCACGCCGCTCGCGGAAGCCATTACGCTGAATTTCACGGTCTCGCTCTGGATGATCCCGGTCGCCATCTTGATGCTGGGCGAACGCGTGGGCCCGCGTCGCTGGATCGCCACCGTGGTGGGTTTCGCAGGCGTCCTGATCGTCCTGCAACCGGGCGCGGATACCATCTCGATCGGCGGCCTGCTCGCGATCTTCGCCGCGCTGCTCTTCGCCATCTCCATGGCCCTGGTACGCTTGTTGGCGCGCAGCGAATCGCCGCTCGCCATCGTGTTCTACATGAACCTGATCATGACCCCGATCTCGCTCGGCCCCGCGCTCTGGTGGTGGCAGATGCCGACGATGGAGCAGCTTGGCTGGCTGCTCGGCATCGGCTGCGTGCTCACCGTCGCGCACTTCTCGATGGCGCGCGCGCTCTCCATCATGGAAGCGACGGCGATCGTGCCGCTGGACTTCACCCGCCTCCCCTTCGCGGTGGCGATCGGCTGGTTCGCGTTCGGCGAGTTTCCGGGCATGTGGACCTGGGTCGGCGCGGTCTTCATCGTCGCCAGCGCCGTCTACATCGCCCGCCGCGAAGCGCTCCTCGGGAAGCGCCGCCCCGGCGCCATAGTCCCGTAGGCGTCGCTCCGCCCTGCGACTTTTGCATGCATCGTCGGTTTGCTATGTAGGCGCGCACTTCAGCGAAGGAGTAAGGCATGAACATCAGCGGGCAAACGGCGATCGTCACCGGCGGCGCGTCCGGGCTCGGCGAGGCGACGGCGCGCGCGCTCGCGGCCGCCGGGGCCAAGGTCGGCATCCTCGACATGAACGAGGGCCTGGCGCAGAAAGTTGCGGCCGAAATCGGTGGCGCGGCAGCGGTATGCGACGTGGTCGACCCGGCCAGTCACGAAGCCGCCGTGGCATCGGTGCGCGAGGCGCTCGGGCCCGCACGCATCATGGTCGCCTGCGCCGGAATCGCGCCTGGCGCCAAGCTGGTGGGCCGCGATGGCAACGCAAGCCCGCTCGAAAAACTCACCCGTGCAATCCACGTCAACCTGATCGGCACGATCAACTCCTGCCGCCTTGCCGCCGCCGACATGGCTGCGTTGGAGCCGATGGAGTACAACGAGCGCGGCTGCATCGTCACCACCGCCTCGGTCGCCGCTTTCGAAGGCCAGATCGGCCAGCTCGACTACGCGGCCTCGAAGGGCGGCGTCGCGGCGATGACGATCCCGATGGCGCGCGAGCTCGCCCGCGACGGCATTCGCGTAAACTGCATCGCGCCGGGGCTGATGGACACGCCGATGATAGCGGGCCTCTCCGAGCCGGTGAAGCAGTCCCTGCTGGAGACGACGGTTTATCCGAAGCGCCTCGGCTCTGCCGAAGAATACGGCGCGCTCGCCGTGCACATAGCGCAGAACACCTTCATGAACGGCTCGGTGATCCGCTTCGACGGCGCGCTTCGAATGGCGCCCAAGTAGCACGCGCCGCTGTCCGACACCCGGCGGCCCCTGAAGCCGTCAGCTAATCGCTGGACCACGGTGTAGCCGGCCGGAAGTCTTTGCGAATCGCGGCCGGAAGTCTTTGCGAATGGCCTGGAAAATCGGCTGGTTTTCGGGGCTGAACCGGGCTGGAAAAACCGGCCTGTGCATGGGCCATGAAGGAGCGCTGCGCGGGGGGTTCAGGGCCCGTGCACGGGCGGTGCGTGGGGGTTTCAGGCGCGGTCGGGACCGGGGCGGGCGCCGGGGCGGCACGGGCGTTCGAGTTCGGCCTTCCACCATTCGGGGTCTTCGACGGCGCGTTCTGCGGCGTCGTATCCGTCGTGACCGGTCCATCTTCCGGGGTCGGCGTCGGCGTACCACCGGCCTGCGCCGCGGTGTCGCTCGAGGGCGTCGCGCGCGCTCAACGACGCCGTCGACGGACAGACCAGGGAAGCCGCCAGGCCCTTCGACGTCGGCGGCGCCACGCTCATGTACCCCCGCGATCCCGCCGGACCCGCCGCCGAGACGATCAACTGCGGATGCCAGTCGCTGCCATGGATGGAAAGCTGGGAGGTCGGGAACCCCGGGCGAAAGCCCTTCTCCGACGAGGAGATCGCACGCGACCCGCGGCGCGCCGATCTCGAAGGGAAGGAGGCCGGCGCGGGGACAACGCCGGCATCGTAGACCGGGCGAGGCGAAGCACCGCGCCGCACCGGGATTTGCCGGCGAATCCGCACCCCCGGAACCGCGCCGATTTACAGGCCTTTCAGCACCCCTGAAACGCCCCGAAAATCCCCGCTTCCAGCCAATTCACGGCCCTTTCCGGGCCGGATTCGCAAAGACTTTCGTCCGGCCCGCCAGACCCCGGAAACGCCGCCAACCCCTTGACCGTCCGCCATCTTCCGCCTTCTTCCCGGCATCTTCCGGATTCGCAATGACTTTCGTCCCCCTACACACGGCGCGATCCGGGTCTCCCACGAGGGACTATCCGCCGGGCTGAAGAGCTTGAGCGTGAGGTCGATGCGGGCGAACTTCCAGGCGCCGCCCTCCTTGCGCAACTGCGAGTCGTACCAGCCGCCGATCCAGGTATCCCGGGTCGCCCCGCCGGCCTCCGGCGTTACCTTGCCGAGCTCCCACAGATAGTGGTTGCTGGTCGCGCTGAGGCCGCCCGCGCCCACCTCGACGTTCGGCTGGGTCATGTAGTGGATGGCCCAGGGCATGAAGGTGGTGCAGTTGGGACGTATGTCGCGGATGATGCCCTCCCGCGTCTCCCAATGACCGATGCCTTCGCAATGCCACTCCGCATCCTCGGTGAAGAGCGGCGCGACCAGCGCGGGGTCGCCGTTGTGATCCACCGCTTGGGCGTAGCGCGCGATCAACTGGTTGATCGCCTCGATGTCTTCCAGGCGCTCCAGCCGCTCTTCGATATTCACGGGCACCTCCCCCGCGTGGCTATCCCTTCCAGGGCGGGATCGGCGTCTCCCACGAAGAGGCGTTGGCGGGGCTCAGCAACTTGAGGATCAGCTCGATGTAGCTGAACTTCCAGTCGTCGCCTTCCTTGCGAAACTTCGACTCGTACCAGCCTCCGACCCAGGTGTCCTGGTCGGGGCTGCCGTCCTCCTGCACCGCCTTGGCGAGCTCCCACAGGTAGTATTCGCCGGTCGCCGTCTGGCCATCGTCGGCCACCTCGATGATCGGCTGGGTCGCGTAGTGCAGCGCCCACGAAAGCACCTTGGTGGAGGTCTCGTGCAGTCCCTGGACGATACTGTCTCGGCCTTCCCAACGCCCGATCCCCTCGCAGTTCCAGACCGCGTCCTCGGTAAAGCAGGGCGCCATCAACTCCGGATCGCCATTCTTATCCGCCGCCGTCATGTAGCGGGCGATGAGTTGCTTGATGGCCTCGATATCTTCCAGGCGCTGAAGGCGTTGTTCGATGGACATGGTCTGTTTTTCCCTTGGCTGTTCAGGTCACTTGTTCAGTTGTGCGCGCGTTTCGGCAGGGCCGGTGCCTCCGCCGGCTCCTTGCAGCCGATGGGGCAGCACCGCCCCGGCTGGCGGTCGCGGCTCTCGGTCCCGCTCTCGTCGGCGAGCACGCCCCGGTCGAGCAGCTTCTCCACCAGCGCCACCTTGTCCTCGATCGGATAGCTGCGGAAGATTTCGAGCCCCGTCGCCTGCGGCGAGCCGCCGCCGTGCAGGCTGATCACCGAGTACCAGCCGGCGGTGCCTGAAGCGGTCAGGTCCTCGATCAGGCGCGCGACCTCCATGCGCTCGCCGTAGGGCAGGTCCTCCCTCCCCTTCAGCATCTCGCCGAGCGTGCCCGCCGTTGCCGGATTGTGGTCCTCGTCCGGCCCCGGCAGGGCCACCACCAGCCCGCCCGAGACCTCGTGGGCGATGCGGTGCATGTCGTAAATCTGCGTCGACAGCAGCAGCTTGCCGATGTTGGCGAACACGCGGTCCGGCTCCACGCAGCCGGAGCCGTCCGCCGTCGCATACACCGAGCTCGCCACGCCACAGGCATAGAAACCCTCGACGATCTTGATCAGCTCCACCATGCGGTCGCGCAGGTGCGACGTGCGCTCGACCTCGAGCCCGTTGGCCTCGGCCATCAACACGCCGGCACCGATCAGCAGGTCGCCGAAGCCCGCGCGCGCGCCGATGCACGAATGCCGGTGATGGGTCGCGTAGGCCTGGGTCAGGAACTGCGAGTGCTCCCACTCGCCGGCGAGGAACACGCGCTCCCAGGGCACGAACACGTCATCGAAGATCACCACGCCGGTCGACTGGCCGTAGCGGGCGCTGAACGTCGCCGCCTTCTCCCCCGGCCGGCCCGCCGGCCGCGCGACGATGGTGACGCCGTCGGTATCCACGGGAACCGCGCAACACACAGCGAAGTCGCTGTCGTCCTCGGTCATGTTCCGGCAGGGCATGACCAGATACTCGTGGACGTAGGGTGCGGCAGTGACGATCGCCTTCGCTCCCCGGATCACGATGCCGTCGGGCCGGCGCCGGGTGATGTGCACGTATGAATCGCGCACGGTCTGGGCATGGGGGCGGCGCGAGCGGTCGCCCTTGCCGTCGGTCATGGCGACGCCGAGTGTGAGGTCTTCAGCCTGTACCCGATGGAGGTAGGCGAGGAAGCGCTCGTGTAGCGCGCTGCCGGTCTCCTGATCGATGAGCCAGGTCGTCTGGTGTATGGCGTTGAGACCGTCCTGGGTAAGATAGCGCTGGGCGCAGCCGGTGTACTGGCAGACGAGGCGCACCGCCTCCAGCTTGTGTAGCTGGTCGGTGGTCGAGCGGTTGATGTGGAGGAAGCGGTGGACCTCGGCGCCGGTGCTCTCCTCCACCGCCGTCATGACGTGCTGGTGGCGCTCGTCGCGCGCGAAATCGTACACCAGTCCCAGCGCTGCGACTCCTGGCCCGAAGCGGGGCTCGTCCGCGACCGATGCGACCTCATCGCCATCGACATAAACCGTGGGCGTGAGCCGCCTGAGCGACTCCCGGTACTCCTCGCCGGACATCAACATCCCGCGTCTCTCCTTCAGCCGGCCTGCGCGTCCCTCTGCCGGATCGCCTCTGCGATCCGCAGCACCCGCTCGGCCTTCTCGTAGATCGGGTAGTCGATGAAGTAACCGTCCACCTGGATGGAGGCTGAGCCCGCAGCCTCCGCCTCCTTGAAGGCGGCGACATGCTTCTCCGCCTGGGCCACGGCGTCGGCGCTTGGCGTGAATACCTGGTTCACCGGCTCCACCTGTTTGGGGTGGATGCAGAGCTTGCCTTGAAAGCCGAAGCTGAGTGCGGTTTGGGCCGATCGCTCCAGGTTCTCGGCGTCGGCAAGGTCGATGAAGACCGTATCGACCGGGGCCTCCAACCCACCGACGCGGGAGGCGAGCACGATGGACGCGCGCGCGTGCGCAAGCTCGGCCTCCGCCCCGGTCCAGACCATGCCCATGTCGCGGGTGTAGTCGCCGGCGCCGAAGGAGAGCCGCCGCACCCGCGTCTCCGCGTCGGCAATCGCCTGGGCGGCGGCGACGCCCTGGCCGGTCTCGATGATCGGCAGCAGGTCGATGGCGCCCTGCTCCAGCCCCCGCTCACGCTCCAGCTGGCCGAGCAGCCAGTCCACCGTCTCCAGCTGGCTGGGCGCCTCCACCTTGGGCAGCAGGATGCCGTCCACGCCCGCCGCAACGACGGCCTGGAGGTCGCCGTAGCAATAGTCGGTGTCGAGCCCGTTCACGCGCACGTAGCCGAGGCACGGGCGCGGCAATTGTAATGCCTCGACGACAACGGCCCGCGTGGCCTCCTTCTCCGCCGCGGCAACGGCGTCTTCGAGGTCGAGCACGACCGCGTCGGCGCCGGCGCCAAAGACCTTGGCGACCTTGCGCGGGTGATTGCCGGGCGCGAACAGATAGGTGCGGTGCAGATTCATGGGCATTCTCAAGAGGCTCGGGCCAAACAACCACAGCCCCCTGTCCCGATCAAGGCAGCCAGCAACGGCGGCAGGGACGCGCCGGCATCCTCTCGCGGACCCGCGCCAGTCAAATCGATCCGCAGCCTCTCAGCCGCCGGGTACCCCGTGTCGCGAGAGTTGCATCTATCGTTGTCGTGGAAAAACCAAGCGCAGTGGAAATCCCCTACAAAACACATTTCTTAACAATTCTTGTAACTGCCCAGGTTCTTGCTGTGAAAATTCTCTGGGATTCGGCACAACGCTACCCACGCGACGCCCGTGTGCTCCTCTGGGGTCGCCGGGTTTCACAGCTCACGATGCCCCTCTTGCGGACTGCGACCGGTAAGCTACCCCGATGTGGCCCGAAGTCCGCCCGCGCGACGGGCACCGATTTTCATTCTATGGGGTGGTCCAGCACGGCGTCGACCATGATCGTTTATGAGAATGGCTCCGCTGTTGGAGAACCCGTGCCAGGTGAGCTTACGCGCACTTGACGGTGGCGATGAGCCGATCCGATGGGCTGGTCAGGGCTTCGATGATATTCCAGCCCTGCTTTCTGGCGGTGGTGATGACGCTGCGCAGGATGGCGAAGTTCTCGGCCCCCTGCGCGGACCGGAAGCCCCCGGAGATCTTCTGGCGCAGCTTCATCATCCGAAGGTCGCGCTCGGCCTCGTTGTTCGTGAACCCGACCTCGAGGTCGATCAGGAACCGGAGCACCGCGCATTTGTGGTCGCGCAGCCTCAAGGCCAGATTGTGACCGATCCTTCGCTTCCGGCGCTTCTTCCTCTTGCCAGGCGAGAACGGTGGTTGGCTCTCGTGAAAGGCCAGCGCATCGGCGATGATCTCGTCGTATCGGCGCTCGATCAGCGCCACAAGCCTCGCCGGAACGGCGATATCCTTGTCCAGCGCGATGCGGGCGGCGCGATTGGCTCGGCGCAGGAGCTGCTGCATCCGCCGGGCCCAAGCCTCCCCTTCGATGTCCACCAGCGCCTGCAACTCCCGCAGGTGATGGGCGTTGCACAGGCCGTGCTCCACCCCTTCCATCGCGAAGTACGGCTTCCAGTGATCGTGCACGACGATGCCGGAGACACCCGAGAGCAGGGCGCCGCGCTTGCCGCTGACCCGGTACGCCGCCAGCAGCGGCGTGCAGATCACATGAAGCCACTGCGTCTGACCGCCGATCCGCAAGCCGGTCTCGTCCATGTGTTTCACCCGCGCCGTGCCCGCCGCCAGGTCCTGTATGTGCAAGGCCGCGTCCCGCAGCCGCTCGGCCGCCCTCTCGCTCATCGTCGCCAACGTCGCAGCCGTCACCGGCGCGCCGAAGAGCTCGGCCATCACCTGCGACAGCCGATCCTCCGGCAGGAAGTGAGCGTGCTGAAGGTAGACCGCCACCCCGGCAATGCGCGGGCCGTACTGCACCGGCGCCGACACCCCGTCGGGGAACGCCGCCCGGGTCACCGTCCCGCAATGCCCGCAGCACTTGGCATGCGCCCGGTGCTCGGTCACCTCCAGGGGGCTCGGCTCGGGCAGATCGAACACCTGGCGGGCGACGGGCGTTCCCGCCCTGGCCGCGTCCGAAAGCGGCGAACCGCATCCCTTGCAGGAAGCCGGGACGTGATCCTTCACCCGATCCGGGTGATCGGCGCGGCGCAGCGTCTTGCCCTTGTGGCCGGGCTGGCCACCGGGCTTGCGGCCCGATTTGCCGCGCAGGCTTCGGGTTCGCCGCTTCGAATTCGGCTTCCTCAGCCCATCGCTCGAAGGCGGCTTGCCGCTGTTGCCGCTGTTGAGGCCGAGACGGCGCTCCAACTCCTCGATGCGCTCGACGAGACGCGCGACTTGCTCTTCCAGCCGCGCGTTCTGCTGCCGAAGCCAGGCATTTTCCTCCCGAAGCCGGGCGTTCTCCTCCTCCAGGCGGGCGATCTTCTGCGCGGGCGTTTCGGGCGCTGCTCCCGTCGAAGGGCCGCGCGGCGACTCGGGATTGCTCATGTCGTTGTTGAGTCATTTCCCGAAATTCCCGTCAAGCCCTTTCCACCAACTCCGAACGAGAAACGCCTCAATCCACTGGCCCAAAATGACAAATCAGACGACCTGGGCAGTTACCAATTCTTTTCGTTGTCGACACTCAATATGCCTTGATTGCAAATCTCGATCCGAGAAGAATTCCCAGTCAAAGGCTACCGATCAAGAACGGAGAATGGCGATGATGCAGAACTGGAAACAGTGCCTCGTTGGCGGCATCGCGTTCACAGCGGCCATCGTGCTCGGCTCGACCATGGCGACGACGCCCTCCCGTGCGGATCACGAATGGTCGTGGGAAGGAGCGGTTGTCGGCGGCGTCATCGGCGGACTGCTCGGGTCGACGACCGGCAAGCGTTCCAGGCACTGGGACGGGGTCAGCGTCGGCGTGACTTTGGGAAATCCGCACGACGGTCCCTTCATCGTCCATCAACACCACGGGGCATGGCATCAGCATCAGCGGCACCAACGACGCGGGTGGATCGTCTGGCTGGATCATCAGGGACCCTGGCACGTCCATCCTCAGCGCCACCACCGTCGGCAGTGGAACAACGCCCCGCGATTCCACCCGCAGCCCTGGCAGGTGCGTCCTCCACGGCAACACTATCGCCAGTGGCACGGCCCGCAGGTACAGCTGCAGCCTCGGTACGTGCATCCTCAACAGAAGCGGCACCGCCATTTGCACAAACAGCGGGCCCACGTGCAGCCCCGCTACGTTCATCCTGAACGGCATCGTCACGGTCACAAGCACAGGTGGTAGCGGCCACGCGCCCAAAGCCTGACCGAGCAGGAGCAGCCTACTCGGCGTGGAACGCCAACTCGCCGTACCAGGCGCGGGCACTCTTCCCGCTGTTGTCCGAGTCGGTCATGACCGCGATGCCTTCGAGCTCATCGACCTCCATCTCGAACAGGCGGAGGAAGTCGGCCCGAACGTCCCGCCGATGGGTGCGCCAGGTGCCCGCCTCGGCATCCCCGCTATCCATCGCGACCATCATCACCTTGGAGGTGAAGGGGTTGGGCCAGCTCTCGCCCACTTCTGCTTGATTGGCCCAAACGTAACTGATCGCCCGCGGCAGCCCGAACATCCCCTCGCCGGGCGCGACGACATAGACCCGCGCGGCGTAATCGTCGCCGGCCTTGATTCGCTCATCGTCGAGCGCCAACGGCTTCTCGATCCGCCAGCGCCATTCGAGGATCGGCGTCGCCGCGATATCGATCTCCCGCTCCAGGTAAAGGCTCGACGCCGTGGCATCGCTGTTCGCCTCGAGCACGCGCTGCCCGCCGATCTTGACGACCCGATAACGGGTCTCGCCCTCGAACTCCTCGATCTCCCAGTCGCCCCTGTCGCCGGCCGAGGGCCACACCAGCACCAGCGACTCGGCGTGCGCAGGCAACGCAGCCAGCAGCAGCACCAGAAGAAACGGTACGCAGCGATTCACGAGACGACGGCAGAAAATCGGAGCTCTCCCCTCAAGCACCGAAATCTGCCCGAAAGCCCTGCCGTGGACAACAACGCTACCACGGCGCGGCCCTAACCAACGGCGTCCTCCGCGTCCTTCCCCATCAGCCGCACCCGCGCGCCGGCCAGCAGGTCGCGCAGCTTCGCGCGGATCGCCCAGAGGCACACGAGCGACGGCAGCACCATCAGCGTCGTGATCACGAAGAAGGTGCCCCAGTCCCCCTCCAGCCAGTCCACCAGCTCGCCCGACGACGCGGCAAGCAACGTCCGGCCCGCCGTGCCGAGCGAAGCCAACAGGGCGTATTGGGTGGCGGTATAGGTCCGGTCCACCAACATCGAGATGAAGGCGACGAAGGTGACCGTCGCGAATGCGCTCGTGAGGTCATCCATCACGACTGCGGCGGCGAAGAGCACCTCCGACTTCCCGGACCACGCCAGCAGCGCGAACATCATGTTCGTGAGCGCCATGGCGATCCCGGATACGAACATGGCCCGGATCAGGCCGATACGGATCGCGACGAGGCCGCCCAGCACCGTGAACCCCACGGTGACGATCCAGCCCAGGCCCTTGGAATAAAGCGCGATGTCGGACTTGGTGAAGCCGATCTCCGTATAGAAGACCAGCGACATACGCCCCAGGAAGGCTTCGCCGATCTTGAACAGGAAGACGAAACCCAGCACCGCGGCGGCGATCGCGATCCCGTTCTTCACGAAGAAGCGCATCAGCGGGCCGACGACGGTGCCGGCCAGCCAGGCGGCGGCACGCCCGAGCGGGCCGGACATGCGCAGGCGCGCGGCAATCCGCTCCTCGTCCTCGGTCTGGGCGGCCATGCGCGCCGCCGCTGCGGCCTCGCGCACGAAGAGGAGGCCGATATTGCAGAGGACGACCACGATCCCGAGCACGAGAAAGGTCGCCTGCCAATAGTTCTCGATGCCCGCGGTCTGGAAGGCCCCGGCGGTTTCGAGCGCGACGATGCCTCCGAGCTTGAATCCGCTCCACCAGCCGACCACCGCGACCGCCGCGCCGGCAGCCATCGCCTCGCCCTCGGTCTTCTCCATCTGCTCGATTCTGAGCGCGTCGACGGCGATGTCCTGCGTCGCGGACGCGACGGCGATGGCGAGGCCGATGGCGACGACGGAGCCCAGGTTTTCCGAGGGGTCCAGCGCGCTCCAGAGCACGAGGCACACCAGGATCACGGCCTGCAGGACGAGGATCCAGGCGCGGCGCTGCCCGAGCCGCTGGGAGAGCCACGGCAGCCGGACCCGGTCGATCATCGGCGCCCAGAGGAAGTTGAACGCGTAGACGCCGAAGATGAGGCCGGCCCAGCCGATGGTGCTGCGGCTAAGCCCGTCCTCCGTGAGCCAAAGGGTCAGGCTGCTCCCGATGAGGACCCAGGGAAAGCCGCTGATGATCCCGAGAAGGAGGATGCGGGCCATCCGCCGCTCGAAGTAGACGGCGAGCGATTCCGCGAGTCCTTGCACGGCGTCCCTTTGGCGACTCGGTGCACGATCGAGGCAGACCGTAGCGGCGCGTGCTCCGCCCGGCCAATGACTTCCCCTCACCTCGCCGCGAGCGCTCAGGCTCGGGCCTCGGCACCATGGCGCGCGCGGCGATCACGCGCTATGTCGACGCCAACCGAGAGCGAACCCGCACATGGAGGCAACCCATGAAGCTCGAAGGGATCAGGGTGTTGGACCTCTCCCGCTTTCTGCCCGGCCCGCATCTCGCCATGATGATGGCCGACCACGGCGCCGACGTGATCAAGGTGGAGGACCCGAAGAGCGGCGATCCCGCGCGCGTCATCGGGCCGGTGCAGGCCGGCCACACGGTCTATTTTCGCAACGCGAACCGGGGCAAGCGGAGCCTCGCGATCGATCTCAAGAGCGACGCCGGGCGCGAGGCCTTCATGCGCCTCGCCGAGACCGCCGACGTGGTGCTCGAGACCTTCCGCCCCGGCGTGGTCGATCGCTTGGGGATCGGCTACGAGGCCGTGCGCGCGCGCGCGCCGCAGGTGGTCTACGCCTCGATCTCCGCCTTCGGCCAGTCAGGGCCCTACCGCGACCGCCCGGCCCACGATCTGAGCGTCAACGCGCTCGCCGGAGTCGCCAGCCTCAGCGTCGATGGCGACGGCAAGCCCGCCATGGCCTGCCTGCCGCCGTCGGATATGGGAGGCTCGATCATGGCGCTCGCCGGCATCCTCATGGCCCTGCTGCGCCGCCAGACCACCGGGCGCGGCGACTACCTCGATCTCGGCATGTTCGACACGGTGGTGTCCTGGACCTCGCACGTCGCCGGCCGCGTGTTCGCCGACGGCCGCGCACCGGACCCCTCAGCCGAGCGCACCCAGGGCGGCGCCGCCTTCTACCGCCCCTACCGCACCAGGGACGGCCGCTACATCACGCTCGGCGGCGGCGAGATGAAGTTCGTCGTCAACTTCCTGGAGGGGGTGGGCCGGCCGGACCTGATCCCCCTCGGCCGCGAGCCCGCAGGCCCCGCGCAGGCGCCGCTCCACGCCTTTCTCGAAGAGACCTTCGCCGCGCGTACCCAGGCCGAGTGGGTCGACTGGTTCGCCGGCCGCGACATTTGCTTCGCGCCGGTACTCGACCTCAAGGAAGCCTTCGACGACCCCCACCTTGCCGCGCGGGACATGGTGATGCAGGCAGATGACGGCGCCTCGCATCTCGGCATCCCGATCAAGTTCCAGGAGGAGCCGGGGCGCATCGAGACGGACGTGCCCGCCCTCGGCCAGCACAGCACCGCAATCCTGCGCGAGATCGGCTACGACGAGGACGCCTGCGCAGGACTCGTCCGCGACGGCGTTATCCGGCAGGCGGAGTAGCGCTAACCCGCACGTCTCACCAGGGTCGCGTCCTGCGCCCCGCGCGGGGGGCGGGACACGACCTACAAAATTTTGGCGGGATTCGCCGGGATTATCCGGGACAAGCGGGAATTCACGGGGCATGCGCCGGCCGCCGGGGATGTCGACGGGGCCGGCGTTTCTGCTCAGCGGTGCTCGCCGCCCGGCCCATCGTTGCCAGCTCATCCGCTTAGCCGCGCCGCGCTCGTTGGTGCACGTCATGGCCCGATCATGGCGCAGGCAGCGCGCTCCCTGCTCCGCACCATGGTGCGGAGAGTCGGGCGGGCTAGGCAGCGGCCGCGCCGGCTCCCGCGCCCAGCAGGCGGATGATCTCCGCCGTGGGCTTCACGTGACAGAAGTTGCCGTCGAGATACTCGACCGCGTTGGCGTGGCCGCTCGGCGACATGGCGGCGCAGGCGTCCTCGGGCATCAGGCAGCGGAAGTCAAGATCGCCTGCGAGCCGGATCGTGCCTTCGACGCAGCTGTTGGTGAAGATGCCGCTCACCACGATGGTGGTGATCCCCTTCACGCGCAGCAGATGCTCGCAGTTGGTCGAGGGGAAGACCGCCGAGCCCGACTTGGTCAGCATGATGTCGCCCTCCTCCGGCTCAAGCGGCGCGAGAATTTGCGCGTCCTTCGAGTCTTCCGTCGTGACCACGCCGAAGTGGCGGTGACGCCAGGTCTGGTCCGAGCCGTCGCCCACCAGCGAGGCGCAGCGCGTGTAGATCACCGGCGCGCCCACCTCACGGAACGCCGCGATGAGCTGCTCCAGGTTCGGCACCACAACGCGGTCGATCCGATCGAGGTAGTAGGAGAGGTCGTCCTCCAGCCCCGCCTCGATGATCCGCTTGCAGAGCCCGTAGTCGCGGTGGGCCTGCTGGTAGGTCATGTCGATCACGATGAGCGCGGTCTTGTCCGCCTCCACCGGGAACTCGGGGATGCGCGCGAAGCTCCACCAGGCGCTCCACCCCTCCTTGACGTTGCCCCTTTGGCTGTCACCCATCGCGCACCTCCCTCTCCTCGCCCGAAAGACGGTCCAATCCGGGATATGCTGGGATATTCCGGGATGCGCCTCGCCCGTTCAAGGACTCAGGCGCGCACCGGCCGGTGGGCGGCGAGAGCCTGCCAGTCGAACACGATGCCGTGGCCAGGGCGCTCCGGCGCGCGCGCATAGCCGTCTTGGACGGTCAGCGGCTCCTCCATGAACCTCTCGAGGCCGAAGGCATGCCACTCCAGGTAGGCCGCGTTCGGAGCCGCCGCCAGCAGTTGGATGTGCAGGTCGTGCGCGCCGTGGCTCATCACCGGCAGGCCGTGCGCCTCGGCGAGATGCGCGATCTTCATGAAGGGCGTGATGCCGCCGCAGGTGGTGAGGTCGGGCTCCGGGAAGTCGACGCCGCCGGCTCCGATCAGCGCCGCGAACTCCGCGAGCGTGTGGTGGTTCTCGCCCGCCGCCAGCGGCACCTTGCCGAGCGAGCGCAGATGAGCGTAGCCGGCGGTATTGTCGGGCGCGATGGGCTCCTCCAGCCAGACGAGGTCGAAGGGCTCGAGCAGAGTCATGGCGCGCGCCGCCTGATCCACTCGCCAGGCCTCGTTCGCGTCCGCCATCATCTCGATGTCGTCGGGCAGGTGGTTGCGCATCGCGTCGACGCGGGCGATGTCCTCGGCGATGGTCGGGCGGCCGAGCCGCATCTTGACCGACCGGAAGCCCTGCTCGACGCTCGCCATGCCGCCTTCCAGCAGCCTGTCCACCGGGTAGTTCAGGTCGATGTTGCCGGCATAGGCCCTGACCGTCGGGTTGGCGCCGCCCAGCAGCCGCCAGAGCGGCGTACCGAGCCGATTGCCCTTCAGGTCCCAGAGCGCGACATCCACCGCCGCCAGCGCGAAGCCCACGGGCCCGCCCCGGCCGGCATAGTGGTGGCGCTTGTAGATGTCGCGCCAGATGGTCTCGATCAGGTCCGGGTCGCGGCCCTCGACGCTCGACCGGAAGGTTCCGTTGCATAGTGCCGCGATGGGGCCGCCCTGCCCTTCGTGCATCACGGTGTAGCCCACGCCGGTGACGCCGTCGCTGTCCGTGATCCGCGCCGTGACCATGTCGAAGGCGGTCATCACACCCGCAGCCGCGGCCCCCATCGCCACCGGCAGCGGCAGACGGAACAGGTCGATTTCCAGCTTGTCGATTGTGGGCACGGGTCCGGTCCTCCCTTCGTGCGTCAAGCGGGCGTGTTGGCGGGACAATTGACCATGCGCTATCGGCAGACAAGCGCAGGCAAGCGCCGCTCGCCCTCCACAACCCGTGGGGGTCAAGAATCGTTCCCGATTTGTAACTGATGCAATTCGGGGTAGATGATAGAGCCCGATTAATCTCGCAAGCTGGAGAGGAGCGATGAGCGTGATCCGCGTCGCACTGTTGCAGCTCAGTACCAGCACCTCCGTCGGGGAGAACCTTCGATCGGGCCTTGCGGCATGCCGCGAGGCGCGCGCGAAGGGAGCCGACATCGCCCTCCTTCCCGAGGTCTGGAGCCACGGCTATGCGCTCCCGAACGCCGACGACGCCAGCGCTGCGGAGGCATGGCGCCAGACCGCCTTGAGCGAGGATTCCGAGTTCGTCCGCGCCTACCGCGACGTTGCGGCCGAAACCGGTCTCGCGATCGGCCTGACCTTCCTGGAGGCCCACCCTTCGGGTCCGCGCAACTTCCTCGCCCTGATCGACGGTTCGGGCGAGATCGTGCTTCGCTACGCGAAGGTCCACACCTGCGCGTTCACCAACGAGCGTCTGATCGCGCCGGGCAAGGGTTTCGACGTTGCGACCCTCGAGACGGACAAGGGTCCGCTGGAGGTCGGGGCGATGATTTGTTACGACCGCGAGAATCCGGAGAGCGCGCGCATCCTGGCCATCAAGGGGGCCGAGTTGGTGCTCGTCCCCAACGCGTGCCTCTTCGAGGAGCACCGGGTCGCACAGATGAAGACCCGGGCGTTCGAAAACATGATCGCGCTCGCGATGACCAACTATCCGGTGTCTCACCCCGAAGGCAACGGTCACTCGCTCGGCGTCGTGCCGATGGCCTTCAGCCTGGGCGGGGAGAAGAACGGGCAGGGCGAGACTCGAGAGACATTGATTCTGGAGGCCGGCGAGGAGCCGGGAATCTACTACTGCGATTTCGACCTCGACGAGATCCGGGCCTACCGCGAGAACGCAATCTGGGGTCCGGGAGGTCGGCGGCCCGCCGCCCACGCCGAGCTGTTGACCGAGCCCTCAACGCCCGACTTCGACCTGGAAAAACTGATCCACTGACACGGCTGCCGCGCGGACGCCCAGCCCCCGGGGAGGCGCTCTTCACCCGCGCTCACAAGTGCGCCAACTCCTCCAACGCAGCC
>CAXXVO010000020.1:0-76377 GCA_963422645.2 Alphaproteobacteria bacterium | reverse complement strand
ATCGATGAGTGCGTCCGTTTCTTCTTCGGCTATCCCGGCGTCGCGCAAACGCGTTTGGGTAAAGCGGCTTCTCGGAAATACATGATCGATATGGTACTGATGACGCCGAAAGTCGATGAACGGCGAAAGCAGCGCTAGCAGAGCGAAGACTCGCCGATCTCTCAGCCCCATGTCCGCAAGGTCTTCCACTTCCTCGGGTGAGAACTCCAGGCTCTTGCCACCCTGCGCCATGATCCGCCGCATTTCAGCTGCCGGAAATCCCTCGTTACCGTTGTCCCGGATCACGTCCCGGAGGGCGGTAAGAAGTGTGTCCAGCCCGCTGCCCCAGATGCCGGACGCCTTCAGTATCAGACTTCCTGACCTCTGCTGATTTTAGGTGACACGAGCCGCGCGGATTCCGAGGCCCCGTCGATGTCGTAGACTATGCGCAGACGGGTGCCGGGGAAGACCGTTTCGGTGGCGTTCAGGTCGCTCAGAACCGCATCGATCCAACGGTCGCAGGCGTCGTTTGCGAGGCCAAGAATGTGGACCCGCAGGAGGCCATTGCCAGGATCCGGCAGGATGTCGGCATCGGCGGTGAGCAGCGCTTGAAGCAGTTTCCGGGGATGGGGCTTGTGGCCCTGCGCCTGCATGACGGGAAGCATCATGCGGGTTTCGGCGCGGTAGGCGATCATCCGGATGACGTCGAGGAGGAGGCGCTCGCGCGCGGGCAAGGCATCGAGCTGCTCGGCTTCGTCGAGGTCGCCGGCCCGGCAGTGCTTGGGCGTCTCCCTGCGGCTGGCCCTGACGATGTCGCGGACATCCTGGAGGTCCCTGACTTCCCTCCTGAGTTCCGCCGTCGGCTGCTTCTTCCGGGCCGTGTCGGCGATGCGGTTGCGCAGGCGGCCAAGCTGGCGGTCGAGGCGATGGATTGCCTTGTCATAGGCCCGCCGCAGCGGGTTGACGACCATGGCGGCGGGATCGAGAGGCTCGAGCTCGTGGGTCGGCAGGGCGTCGAGATTGAACTCGTCACGCATGTACTTGAAGAAGTTCTCCTGCGACCAGCGCGAGAACATGGCGCCCGCAACCTCAGCCATCGGCTTGTGCGGATCGGTGGTGATCAGCGGCACCTGACGGCCGTTGTCGAGCAGGCGGCGGATCTGGCGCACCCTGAAGCCGTTCGGCAACGTCACCGGCTTCTCAGCCAGCCGCATGGTGGCGCTGCCGTCCGCCGCCGGTCCGTGAATGGGAACGGTCATCGCGCCGAAGTCCTCGGCCGGCCAGTCCTCGCCCCTGAAGTTCTTGTGCCAGGTCAGGCAGGCGACGCCGCGCCTCGCCAGCCGGCGGAACAGATCCGGGCTCCAGCCCTCGCGGTCGAAGACCAGGGTGAGCGCCGGCTGGCCGGGATGCTCGGCGGTCAGGTCCGGCGCCCCGGCGCCAACGATCCCAAGCTCCTGCAGCGCCGGCACCACGTCGGCTTCGATGGCCGCGACCATCTTCGGGTCCAGCGGCTTGTGCAGACAGAGCAGCGGCTTGCCGCCCAGAGCGTTGATCCAGTAGCTGGCGCTCGCCGGCAGGCACAGCTTCTCGCGCGAGACGAAGTGCTTGGGCAAGCGCCCCTTGCGGCCGGAGTAGACCTTGACGTGCCCGTCGATGGCCAGCGTCGCCCAGAGCTCCGGCTCGTCGGCCTTGCCAGCGCCTGGCAAGGGCGAGCTGCCACGCCCGCACGCCGGCCTCGTCGTCGGCGATGAGAGCGATCTTGCGGCGCAGCGTCTTGACCTCGGGGCAGCGATCGAGGCCGAGAATGGCGCCCCATTCGCCCGGCGCCTGGTAGCGCAGGCTCTCGGGGTTGCGCACCCGCGCCAAGGTCATGAAGGCCAGGAAGAGCAGGATCGTAGGCAAGCCGTAATAGCCCTTCGGCAGCAATGGCAGGAGACCGGTCTCGGAGAGAAGACCTTCCTTCAGCAGGGCCGGCAGGGCGGCGAGCACGCCGCCGAAGCGGACACCGCGGGCGGCGGCGGCGAACTGCGGTTCGACCGGCCCCGCCTGTCCACAACTGGCCAGAACCCGAGCCGGAACATCGCAAGTCGCACGCCCCATCGGCGCCTGCCGGTCCCGCCGATCGCGCGCGCTGCGATCCGTTTGCGGCTGCGCTTCCAGCCCCGGCGCCGTCTCCGGCCCCGGGGCACCGGTACTCTCTTCATCGACACGGCCTTCAGGAGCCGCACCCGCGTCAGGCGGCGCAGCCAGCGCTGAGCGTCCGGGCTCCCCATCCGCCTCCGTGTTGCCGATCAGTCCCTGACGGCGCCACTTGTTGACCGATGGCGCTGACACGCCGAGAACCCGGGCCGCCGCAGAGCCGCTCAGGCCCGATGCCAGCAACGCCGTCGCCTTCTCCGCCAACTCCGGAGTGAACACCGACGGCCCGCGACCGCGCCGGGGCTTCATGAACCCCGCTTCGCCCTCGGCCAGGTAGCGCCGTCGTGCGCGCTGCACCGTCGCGCGCGAGACAGCGAAAGCGTCAGCCAGTTCCTGCGGCGAGACCGCGCTGATCGCCGCGAGGCGGCCGATCCGCAAGAGCATGGCCGTGCGGTCATCGGCGGCGTGGCTGTCAAAGGGAATGAGGTTGGAAAAGTAGGTGAAGGTGTCGTCCGAGATCAGGACGGCGAAGCAGCTGTTGCCGATCGAGACCGCCTCTGGAGGGCACATTGGGAGGGTACTGGGCATGGTTGAGACCGTGCAATTGGTATCAAATTATAATATCAGACCTCGGGCGCGACACCCAGCGAAAAACCGCCTGAAACAACCGAAATGTATCAGAATTCAAGGAGTTCCCGGCACGCTGCCCAGAACAGCCAGCATCACGAGGTCAGGAAGTCTGAGTATGGACCTGATCAGCCAACCGCGAATCGACTGACGGTCGGTCGCATACCTGCTGTGGGTATCGAAGTCCATCGGCGCGCCGATCCGATAGATGTAGTAGGCAATCGGTAGCAACGCGCTCGCCGCTCGAATGCCGTGTGCGTCGAACCCGTAGTTCGTGACCAGCTGAGCCGTTTCGACTAGGGCATCGCGAATCCTTTGCCAGTTTTCTTCGAGAACGGCCATATTGGACCGGGTGAAGTTGCGAACCTGGAACCCGACGCTGGCAATGTCGGTCAGCATGAGTCCGGCCTTCAATACGAAGTCCTTTGTGAGGCCGAGACCTGGGCCGATACGGTTGAGATCGTCGACCAACTGGTGAACTTCCTTGCGCGCGTCCAACGTGGTCCATTGAGACGTGGCAATGCTCAACAGGAGGTCGGAATAGGACAGGGTCGTGCCGCCGCTGTTCCGGCGGATGAAAATGGCGAGCACGTGCTCGATTTCCTGATTCGTCTCCTCGTAATACGCCACCGTCGGCTCCGTGTGGATGACGTGATGGAGGCGATCGAGGACACCATAGGCGCGATCGAGCGCCTCCTCCCCTAGGTCCTTGTTTAGAAGCCAGCGAAGCATGGCCGGACCGGAGTCCATGGCGAGGATGTCCGACACCTTGAACCACAGCCGTTCTTCCTGGCGCCCTGTTCCGCTTTCTTCAATGAAATCGAACGAGTAGCAGTTGCCTTCCTCATCCCGTTCGTTCGGTGCCAGCAAGTTCAATGTCAGAACTCGACGCGGGAACGCGTCGGGGCTGCTCCACCACTTATAGGGGAGCTTGACTGCCATAGACCCGCGCAGTCCGATGTTGAACGCGGTCAACCGTTGCTGACCGTCGAGAACGGCTGTGGTTTGCCGGTTCGGCAACGGGCCGAGATCGGGGCAATGGGGATTGTCCCGTTGGTGGTAGTCCTTCACGAACCCGTAATAGCGGTAATCCCCCGAGCGTTCGGGCGCTATGCGCCAGAAAAGGAACTCTCCGAAGGGGTAGCCCTGCATCAGGCTGTCGAACAGCATGCAAATCTGGTTCGGGCCCCAAACGAATTCCCGCTGAATCGCCGGCAGCACGTATTCGTTCGAGGCGATCTTGTCTAACGCTTGTTTGATGGTTCCACCCTGTTGATACATTGAGCACCTCCGGTCAGTTGAATTCCGCTGCCTTAGACTGCCCCAACGGGAGGCAAGATCGTAGGCTCTCATGGGTCATGTCCTGAAGCGTGACGGACACGCTCGAACTCCTAGCATATCCGTTTTAGACGGAACCATATCCGACGTTTCGGATGTAGTTCTTGCATTCTGCGGGCTCGATGGTGGCGATGAGGTGGCCGAGATGGCGCCAGGTGTCCTCGAAGTCGCGCCTCTGCGCGTTGCGCATCCAGTGCTTGATCTTGGCGAAGGCCTGCTCGATGGGGTTGAGGTCGGGTGAGTAGGGCGGCAGGAACCAGAGGCGGGCTCCGGTGCTGCGGATCGCCTGTCTGACCGTCTTGGCCTTGTGGCTGGCGAGATTGTCGAGGATGACGATGTCGCCGGGCTTGAGGGTGGGGACGAGCTCTTGCTCGACCCAGGCCAGGAAGCAGCGGGTGTTGATGGGGCCGTCGAAGACGCAAGGGGCGCTGATCCCGTCTGCGCGCAGGGCGGCGAGGAAGGTCATGGTGCGCCAGTGGCCATGAGGCGCATATCCCTTCAGGCGCCGGCCTCGCTGTGCCCAGCCCCTGAGCGGTGCCATGTTGGTCTTGATCCAGGTCTCGTCCACGAAGACCAGGCGGTCCGGGTCGAGGTGGCGCTTGAGCGCCTGCCAGCGCGCCCGCTTGCGGGCGACTGCGGACCGCGCCTGCTCAGTCGCGAACAGAGTTTATTTTGAAGCTCAGACCCTCGCGCCTGAGGAAGCGCCAGATCGTGTCCCGGCTCACCGCGATCCCCGCAGCGGCCAGCAGGTCCCGGAGCCGGTCGATCGACAGATGCGGCGTCTCGGCGACCAGCCTGTGAACCAGCTCACGATGCGGCTCCAGGAGCCAGGGGCGGTGACCGCCGATCCTGCCCGGCGCCACACTCCCCGTCGCCCGGTAGCGCGCGACCCACTTCGGCACCGAGGAGACGCTGACACCGAAGCGCGCCGCCACCTGGCGGATCGGCTCGCCCGCCAAATGGGCCCGCACCACGCGCTCACGAAGGTCGCTCGAATAAGGCTGTGTCATCCATGCTGGCCTCCTTCACCAGTAGCCAGCTTGAATCACATTCCCTAACCAATGGGAATTCCTAACGATTCCCTCAATGACGGATATGCTCTAGGCCCTTCGATCGCGCGCCGGCTTGCTCCTGGCCGAGGTCTTCCTCCGCGAATGCCCGGATAGCACGACACTGGCGCGCAGGCGGCCAATGCCTTCGATCTCGCAGGTGACCACATCGCCGACCTTGAGATAGCCCCCGGCGAGCTCGATGTCTTCGCGTTCGGTCTGGGCACCGCGCCCGCCCAGCTCGGGATCGGTTCCCCACGCGGTTCCGCCCGGCGTGCCCGTCGATATCACCGAACCCGGTTTCAGGGTGACGAAGCTCGAAAAGAAGTGGACCAGCTCCCGCACGTTCCAGATCATCATCGCGGTTGTATTGTTCTGGCGCAGCTCGTCGTTGACCCAGGTGCGGAGCGCCAGCTTTTGTGGGTTGCCAAGCTCGTCTGTCGTGACGATGCAGGGGCCGAGCGGCGCCGAGGTATCGAAGTTCTTGCCCGGGCCGAGTGCATATTGCGAGGTGCCGTCGGGCCGCATCTTGACCTGCCGGTCCCGGGCCGTGACGTCGTTCATGACGGTGAAACCGAATATGTGCTTCATCGCATCCCTCTTGGCGATGTGGCGCCCGCCCTTGCCGATGACGATCGCAAGCTCGGTTTCATAGTCCAGCTTCCCGGTGATCTTCGGCTCGTAGACGATGTCGTCGTAGGGGCCGTTGGCGCATTGCTGGAGCTTGATGAAGAACTCGGGTTCCTTGCCCTCGACCACAGGCTTCTCGGCCCGATGATCCCAGTAGTTCTCTCCCGAACACAGGATAACCGCGGGCTCAAGGGGCGCGAAGAGCGTGGCCCGGACCAGGCTGCGGCGGCCCTTGCCGCTGCCGCGGCTTTCGCGGATCGCCTTGCGCGCGAGGTTCAAGCCCCGATCCCCGGATTCGATGAAAGAGATCGTGTCGGCGAGCGCGTCGCGGTCCCGCGCAGCGAGCTTGCGCTGACCGCCCAGCGCATCGATCGGGTCGACCAGCTCCTTGTCATCCTCTACCGCGACCCGTCGCGCCGTCCTCTTCTTGTAGTTGTAGATGCGCATGGGTGCCTCCCTGATTGGCTCGCGTCGATGTCGAGACCGGAATCGGTCTCCACCTTCCTGCGGTCGCTAGCCGGCGATGGGCACGACACAACAGACCAGCATTCCGTATCGCATGAACAGGATCATCTCCGGGCAGACGATCAGGGCGGCGACATAGCCGTCCAGCTCCGCGATGGTCATGCCGTCCCGTTCTGCGGGAATGGCATTCAGCACGTCCTGCAGCCGGTCGCCGGGTCCGTGTCGCTCATGGCCCGGCAGTTATCCGAGCCTCTTGCAAAACAGTCATGGTCCCCGCGGTTCTGAGCCACCCCGTGGCATGAAACAGGAGCGGTTCGGCTGACGTTTTCCTTGCGCTTGCACCCATTTGCCGTGTCAGGATGGGTATTGGCGGAGGTGGGGACGTGTGAGCGTCGTTATATCGGTGACGTAGTTCCCGATGACAAAACTGCTTCCGGCGGCCGGCTCCGCACCCCGTATTGTACCCGGCCCGTGGCCGTGGACGCGCGGCAAATTGCACCGCACCCGCTCGTCGGATGCGTGTTCTTCCGACCGCTGTCCCCGCCTCCACCGTGGCGATGCCACGGCGTGATCGTACGCCGCCGTGGCGAGAGCGCAAATGAGGAGGAAGGCGATGAAGACGGAAGGCTTGCACGTCGTCCGGCCGCGCGCGGCGGGTCTGGACGTGCACAAGATGGAGATCACCGCGACGGTTCGCCTCTGTGAGGGCGAGGGTGAGCCGGTGGTGGAGACGCGCTGCTTCGGCACGCTGCCGAGCGGTCTGGAGGAGATGGTCGCGTGGCTGACCGGTCACGGCGTCGAGGCTGCGGTGATGGAAGGGACCGGGGTCTACTGGCAGGCGCCCTTCGCGGCCCTGGAGGCGGCCGGGCTCGAGGCGATCCTGGTGCATGCGCGTCAGGTGAAGCAGTTGAAGGGGCGCAAGACCGACGTGGCGGACAGCGTGTGGCTGGCCTGCGTGTGCCAGTTCGGGCTCTGCACGCCTTCCCACGTTCCGCCTGAGCCGTTCCGGGAGCTGCGCGCACTGAGCCGCCAGCGCCGCGTCCTGGTCAGGCAGCGCTCCGCCGTGCGCAACCGCGTGCAGAAGATCATCGACCGCGCCGGTGCGCGCATCGGCGGCATCCTCTCCGACGTCTTCGGCGTCAACGGCCGGAAGATCCTCGACGGCCTGGCGCAGGGGACGGCGCGCGAGGTCATCCTCGCCTCGCTCACCAGCCACGTTGCGAACAAGCTGGAGGGGCTCGGCGAGGCGCTCACCCTGAGCCTGGGCGACAACGACCGCTTCATGCTCAACGACCTGCTGGAGGAGCATGACGCGCTTGAGGCGCGCATCGCGTCCTACACCAGGAAGATCGACGGGCAGATGACAC
Source organism: Alphaproteobacteria bacterium (assembly GCA_963422645.2). Classification (GTDB taxonomy): domain Bacteria; phylum Pseudomonadota; class Alphaproteobacteria; order UBA828; family UBA828; genus WTGU01. The sequence continues at coordinate 68,783 of CAXXVO010000020.1, read as the reverse complement.
CGTGGGAGGAGCAGCTCCGTCTGCTGACCACCATCCCCGGCATCGACCGCACCGCCGCCTCGACCATCCTCATCGAGATCGGCCCCGACATCGGCGTGTTCGCCTCCAAGGAGCACTTCGCCGCCTGGGCCGGGCTCTGCCCCGGCAACAACGAGAGCGGGGGCAAGCGCCGCAACGCACGCACCCGCATGGGCTCCAAGACCCTGCGCGCCTGCCTCGTCGAGTGTGCCCACGGCGCGGCCCGAACCAAGGGGTGCCAGTTCGAGGCTCATCACCGCGCCCTCGCCGCCCGGCGCGGCTACAAGCGCGCCATCGTCGCCGGCGCTCACAAGATGCTGCGCATCATCTATGTGGTGCTCAAGACCGGCAGGCCCTACTACGACCGCACGGCCGACTACGACGCTCTGATGGTCAAGCGCAACGCTCCTCGGTGGATCCGCATGCTCCGCCGCTACGGCTACATCGAGCCCGTAGGCGCGGAACTCAAGGCCGCCTGAGCGGCCCGCATCTCGTCAGCCGGCTACGCGGGACCGCTTCGGACCACATCGGGGAAGTCCACCGCTCGTCTCCGCCGCGCCGACCCTGGCGGTCTCAGCCAACGCCGTGACCTCGGGGTTGGAGCGTCACCGCGCGTCCCTCGCCAGAATCTGTTTCACGGCAAATAGCCGAGGCGAGCGGCAGTTTGCCTGATTTGAGGCTGTTGCGGTGGGATCGGCCCACCCTCGTGAGTATCATGTGCTGTCAGCAAACACCGCATGATGCCCACGGAGGAGTGGAGCCGTGTCCCTGCGCGAGATGCTATCGGATTACTGGTACGCCTTTCAACAGGAGCTCTTCCCGAGGCTCGAGAGCGAGCTCGGCCCGATGGGCGAGCGCTACGAGCTCTTTGTCGCGGTTCTGGAACTGGTGCGGGTCGAGGCTCTCCGTCATCACCTCCACGGCATCGGCGCCGTACGTCCTGAATATCCGCACCGCCCGCGCCGTGCCGACGCCGTGGCTGTGCAGGAACACCATGATCTCGCGGACGACCTTCTGCTCGGCCCAGGCGTCGGTGATCCGCTTCGCCCGCACCTTCCCGATGCCGGCCACCTCGCGCAGCCGCTCGGGCTCCGCCTCGATCGTGTCGAACACCTTCTCGCCAAAGACCCTGACCAGCTTGCGGGCATAGACCGGGCCAATGCCCCGGATCATGCCGGAGCCGAGATACTTCTCGATGCCCTCGACCGACGACGGCTCCGCTGTGCGGATGAAGCGCGCCTTGAACTGCTGGCCATGGGTGCGGTCGTTGACCCACTCCCCGGAAGCGGTGATCCATTCCCCGGGCGCCACCATGGCGGCGTGGCCGACCACAGTGACCAGGTCGCGATGTCCCTGCGCTCTGGTTCGCAGCACGCAGAAGCCGTTCTCCGGATTATGGAAGGTGACGCGCTCGACCAGCCCCGCCAAGACCTTCCGGTCCGCGACCTCCTGCCGCCGGCCGGCGCCGGGTTTCACGACGTGCCGAGCGCCGGAGCGGTCAGCAGCTCCTTGACGAACTCGAAGCGGCGCGCCTCGGCGGCCGGGGCGGCAGGGTCGTCCAACGCCGGGTCATAGACGTCCATCGCGTCCATGTCGCGCTGGAGACGCTCACGCTCGATCCGCGCCAGGTGCTCCTCGATTTCCTCGGGCGTGAACATGCGTCTGAGCTCCGAGACGAACTGCGGCAATGCCCGCGCGAATTCGGGGTGTTCCTCCGCCGCCTCCGCGAAGTTGAGCAGCTTCTCGCCGACCGCATAGTCGAAGGCCGACCCGACGCCGTATTGGAGCCGGATCGTTTCGGCCGCCTCGCACTGTTCCCTCCAAACCTCGTACCAGCGGTGCTCCGTCGCCTGTTCCATTCCCGATCTCCTCATCCCCGCGGTGCTGTTCTACCGCGTTCACGGGCCGGCGGGGGAGACCGTTTGCGCCGGCCCGAACAGCGCGTCGATATCCTCGCCCGTCAGCCCCAGCGGCCCCCGGCCCGTGCCTTCGAACAGCGCGTCGGCCAGGCCCTGCTTGCGCGCCTGCATCCGCTGGATGGCGGCCTCGACGGTATTCTCGGCGATCAGGCGATGCACGAATACCGGCTTGTCCTGGCCGATCCGGTGCGCCCGGTCCATGGCCTGGCGCTCCACCGCCGGGTTCCACCAGGGATCGTAGACAATGACGGTGTCGGCCGCGGTCAGGTTGAGGCCCGTGCCGCCGGCCTTCAGGCTCACCAGGAAGAGCGGCAGGTCCCCGGTCTGGAACGCCGCGACCTGGCCGTCTCGGTCCTTCGTCGCACCGTGCAGCAAGGCGGCGACAGGCGCTCGCAGCGGATCGAGGCGCGCGCCGAGGCGGTCCTCGCGCTGGTCGACGAGACCCCGGAATTGACCCTGGCGGAGATCGCCGCTCACCTGGAGAGCGCGCACGGGGTGCGGGTCTCCCAAAGCGCCGTGTGGTGCTTCTTCCACCGCCGCGGCATCACCTTCAAAAAAACCGCGCACGCCAGCGAGCAGCAACGAGCTGACGTGCTGCGGCGCAGGCGCGCCTGGTTCGAGGCCCAGCCCACTCTCGATCCTGAAAGGCTCGTCTTCGTCGATGAGACAGGTGCTTCCACCAAGTCAGCACCTGCCAGGCGATCGCCTCGCCCTCCTGGTCGGGGTCGGTGGCGAGCACCAGGATATCGGCGCGCGCCAGCGCCTTGGCAATGGCGCCCAGCGTCCGGGCGGCGGCCTTGCCGGTCTCGTAGACCATCGAAAACCCGTCCCCGGGATCGACCGAGCCCGCCCTCGCCGGCAGGTCGCGAACATGACCGCGGGTCGCCATCACCCGGTATGGCGAGCCGAGCCAGGCCCCGATCGTCCTCGCCTTGGCCGGGGATTCCACGACCACGACATGCCGGCCGCCGCGCTGCGTTCCGCGGCCGCCGTCCTCCAATCTCCGCCGCCCGCTTCCGGCCATGACTCTGCCTTCCGCGCGGCGGACCCCTCCTGTCCGTGTCCGGGCGCCGCGCCAAGGGCCGATGCGATTAGCGGCACGACGTGCAAAATGAAAATGCCGTTTGCGGCAAAATCCATACGCATCGCGTATGGCGAAGCGCCCGCCGCGGCGGAAGCCCCCGGTTCCTGCCCCGTCCCCGGAGTCGGGCAGGTCCGGGCTCCCGGAAACGGTCTAAACCCGCATTTCCCAAGTGAGCGCTTAGCCTGATGCCTGATCGGCACGATTCTGCTATAAGACTCAGCGGCTTGAGGGTGTCGGAGGGCGGCTCGGATGCGGAACCCGGAGGCTGAATCGGATCATGGGCCACTCCGGCCCCTTTTCGACCGCCGCCTGAAACTGGAGTTCCACGGATCGCGGGTGACCTCCGACACGGGGCTGCTCGCTGATCGCGAACTGGACGACGCGCTCGGGCTGACCGCACTGGCGGGCGGCGTGCTCGCGGATAGCCGCACGGGCAGGAAGGACTGGCACGGCATCGTCAGTCTCCTTCGCCAGTCCGTCTGTGGGCGTCTCGCCGGCTACGAGGATGTCAACGGCGCCGACCGGCTCGGGCGTGATCCCGCGATGCGCTGGATCGTCGGCGGCAAGGCGGTCGAGCGCGCACGCAGCATCGACCAGCCAGATGGGGCGCTTCGAGATCGAACTACTGGCGAATAACGAGAGTAACTGCCCAGGTCGTCTGATTTGTCATTTTGGGCCAGTGGATTGAGGCGTTTCTCGTTCGGAGTTGGTGGAAAGGGCTTGACGGGAATTTCGGGAAATGACTCAACAACGACATGAGCAATCCCGAGTCGCCGCGCGGCCCTTCGACGGGAGCAGCGCCCGAAACGCCCGCGCAGAAGATCGCCCGCCTGGAGGAGGAGAACGCCCGGCTTCGGGAGGAAAATGCCTGGCTTCGGCAGCAGAACGCGCGGCTGGAAGAGCAAGTCGCGCGTCTCGTCGAGCGCATCGAGGAGTTGGAGCGCCGTCTCGGCCTCAACAGCGGCAACAGCGGCAAGCCGCCTTCGAGCGATGGGCTGAGGAAGCCGAATTCGAAGCGGCGAACCCGAAGCCTGCGCGGCAAATCGGGCCGCAAGCCCGGTGGCCAGCCCGGCCACAAGGGCAAGACGCTGCGCCGCGCCGATCACCCGGATCGGGTGAAGGATCACGTCCCGGCTTCCTGCAAGGGATGCGGTTCGCCGCTTTCGGACGCGGCCAGGGCGGGAACGCCCGTCGCCCGCCAGGTGTTCGATCTGCCCGAGCCGAGCCCCCTGGAGGTGACCGAGCACCGGGCGCATGCCAAGTGCTGCGGGCATTGCGGGACGGTGACCCGGGCGGCGTTCCCCGACGGGGTGTCGGCGCCGGTGCAGTACGGCCCGCGCATTGCCGGGGTGGCGGTCTACCTTCAGCACGCTCACTTCCTGCCGGAGGATCGGCTGTCGCAGGTGATGGCCGAGCTCTTCGGCGCGCCGGTGACGGCTGCGACGTTGGCGACGATGAGCGAGAGGGCGGCCGAGCGGCTTGCGGGACGCGGCCTTGCACATACAGGACCTGGCGGCGGGCACGGCGCGGGTGAAACACATGGACGAGACCGGCTTGCGGATCGGCGGTCAGACGCAGTGGCTTCATGTGATCTGCACGCCGCTGCTGGCGGCGTACCGGGTCAGCGGCAAGCGCGGCGCCCTGCTCTCGGGTGTCTCCGGCATCGTCGTGCACGATCACTGGAAGCCGTACTTCGCGATGGAAGGGGTGGAGCACGGCCTGTGCAACGCCCATCACCTGCGGGAGTTGCAGGCGCTGGTGGACATCGAAGGGGAGGCTTGGGCCCGGCGGATGCAGCAGCTCCTGCGCCGAGCCAATCGCGCCGCCCGCATCGCGCTGGACAAGGATATCGCCGTTCCGGCCGTGCCGCAGGTTCGACCACAATGCCCTTCGCCTCCAGCTTCACGCGCTCGCCTACAACCTCGGCAACTTCATGCGCACCCTCGCGCTGCCCGATGCCGTGGAAGAGTGGTCACTGACCAGCCTGCGAGAGAAGCTCATCAAGATCGGAGCGAAGATCGTGCGCCACGGGCGCTACGTCACGTTCCAGATGGCCGAGGTTGTCATTCCTCGTGAGCTGTTCGCTGATATCCTGCGCCGTATCGACCGGCTCAGACCCAAGCCTGCTCCAGCATGAGCAACGGCACCCCCTTCCTTCGCCTCGCCGCCGACAGGATCGGTGCGCCCGGATCGCCGCCGGCAAGAGATGCCATTCCGCGCCACCAACGCCGCCAATTGGTCCTCAATCATCCGGATCGACGCGAAGATGGCCGTCATCCGAAGGCGAATTGCACGTCGAGCGGCTTCGAGTCACACTCAACGGGCTGGGAGGGTTCCATATGGGGAACCCCGGCCAAGAGGATTAGGGTTTACGACGAGACGGCTGACTGTTCCGATGACGCTGACTGGGCGTCCACGAAGTCATGACAAACTCAGACTTCCTGACCTCTGCTGATTTTAGGTGACACGAGCCGCGCGGATTCCGAGGCCCCGTCGATGTCGTAGACTATGCGCAGACGGGTGCCGGGGAAGACCGTTTCGGTGGCGTTCAGGTCGCTCAGAACCGCATCGATCCAACGGTCGCAGGCGTCGTTTGCGAGGCCAAGAATGTGGACCCGCAGGAGGCCATTGCCAGGATCCGGCAGGATGTCGGCATCGGCGGTGAGCAGCGCTTGAAGCAGTTTCCGGGGATGGGGCTTGTGGCCCTGCGCCTGCATGACGGGAAGCATCATGCGGGTTTCGGCGCGGTAGGCGATCATCCGGATGACGTCGAGGAGGAGGCGCTCGCGCGCGGGCAAGGCATCGAGCTGCTCGGCTTCGTCGAGGTCGCCGGCCCGGCAGTGCTTGGGCGTCTCCCTGCGGCTGGCCCTGACGATGTCGCGGACATCCTGGAGGTCCCTGACTTCCCTCCTGAGTTCCGCCGTCGGCTGCTTCTTCCGGGCCGTGTCGGCGATGCGGTTGCGCAGGCGGCCAAGCTGGCGGTCGAGGCGATGGATTGCCTTGTCATAGGCCCGCCGCAGCGGGTTGACGACCATGGCGGCGGGATCGAGAGGCTCGAGCTCGTGGGTCGGCAGGGCGTCGAGATTGAACTCGTCACGCATGTACTTGAAGAAGTTCTCCTGCGACCAGCGCGAGAACATGGCGCCCGCAACCTCAGCCATCGGCTTGTGCGGATCGGTGGTGATCAGCGGCACCTGACGGCCGTTGTCGAGCAGGCGGCGGATCTGGCGCACCCTGAAGCCGTTCGGCAACGTCACCGGCTTCTCAGCCAGCCGCATGGTGGCGCTGCCGTCCGCCGCCGGTCCGTGAATGGGAACGGTCATCGCGCCGAAGTCCTCGGCCGGCCAGTCCTCGCCCCTGAAGTTCTTGTGCCAGGTCAGGCAGGCGACGCCGCGCCTCGCCAGCCGGCGGAACAGATCCGGGCTCCAGCCCTCGCGGTCGAAGACCAGGGTGAGCGCCGGCTGGCCGGGATGCTCGGCGGTCAGGTCCGGCGCCCCGGCGCCAACGATCCCAAGCTCCTGCAGCGCCGGCACCACGTCGGCTTCGATGGCCGCGACCATCTTCGGGTCCAGCGGCTTGTGCAGACAGAGCAGCGGCTTGCCGCCCAGAGCGTTGATCCAGTAGCTGGCGCTCGCCGGCAGGCACAGCTTCTCGCGCGAGACGAAGTGCTTGGGCAAGCGCCCCTTGCGGCCGGAGTAGACCTTGACGTGCCCGTCGATGGCCAGCGTCGCCCAGAGCTCCGGCTCGTCGGCGCCTGCCAGCGCCTGGCAAGGGCGAGCTGCCACGCCCGCACGCCGGCCTCGTCGTCGGCGATGAGAGCGATCTTGCGGCGCAGCGTCTTGACCTCGGGGCAGCGATCGAGGCCGAGAATGGCGCCCCATTCGCCCGGCGCCTGGTAGCGCAGGCTCTCGGGGTTGCGCACCCGCGCCAAGGTCATGAAGGCCAGGAAGAGCAGGATCGTAGGCAAGCCGTAATAGCCCTTCGGCAGCAATGGCAGGAGACCGGTCTCGGAGAGAAGACCTTCCTTCAGCAGGGCCGGCAGGGCGGCGAGCACGCCGCCGAAGCGGACACCGCGGGCGGCGGCGGCGAACTGCGGTTCGACCGGCCCCGCCTGTCCACAACTGGCCAGAACCCGAGCCGGAACATCGCAAGTCGCACGCCCCATCGGCGCCTGCCGGTCCCGCCGATCGCGCGCGCTGCGATCCGTTTGCGGCTGCGCTTCCAGCCCCGGCGCCGTCTCCGGCCCCGGGGCACCGGTACTCTCTTCATCGACACGGCCTTCAGGAGCCGCACCCGCGTCAGGCGGCGCAGCCAGCGCTGAGCGTCCGGGCTCCCCATCCGCCTCCGTGTTGCCGATCAGTCCCTGACGGCGCCACTTGTTGACCGATGGCGCTGACACGCCGAGAACCCGGGCCGCCGCAGAGCCGCTCAGGCCCGATGCCAGCAACGCCGTCGCCTTCTCCGCCAACTCCGGAGTGAACACCGACGGCCCGCGACCGCGCCGGGGCTTCATGAACCCCGCTTCGCCCTCGGCCAGGTAGCGCCGTCGTGCGCGCTGCACCGTCGCGCGCGAGACAGCGAAAGCGTCAGCCAGTTCCTGCGGCGAGACCGCGCTGATCGCCGCGAGGCGGCCGATCCGCAAGAGCATGGCCGTGCGGTCATCGGCGGCGTGGCTGTCAAAGGGAATGAGGTTGGAAAAGTAGGTGAAGGTGTCGTCCGAGATCAGGACGGCGAAGCAGCTGTTGCCGATCGAGACCGCCTCTGGAGGGCACATTGGGAGGGTACTGGGCATGGTTGAGACCCCGTGCAATTGGTATCAAATTATAATATCAGACCTCGGGCGCGACACCCAGCGAAAAACCGCCTGAAACAACCGAAATGTATCAGAATTCAAGGAGTTCCCGGCACGCTGCCCAGAACAGCCAGCATCACGAGGTCAGGAAGTCTGAAACTATGCGCAAATGGGAGGATTTGCCGTGAAACAGATTCTGGCGAGGGACGCGCGGTGACGCTCCAACCCCGAGGTCACGGCGTTGGCTGAGACCGCCAGGGTCGGCGCGGCGGAGACGAGCGGTGGACTTCCCCGATGTGGTCCGAAGCGGTCCCGCGTAGCCGGCTGACGAGATGCGGGCCGCTCAGGCGGCCTTGAGTTCCGCGCCTACGGGCTCGATGTAGCCGTAGCGGCGGAGCATGCGGATCCACCGAGGAGCGTTGCGCTTGACCATCAGAGCGTCGTAGTCGGCCGTGCGGTCGTAGTAGGGCCTGCCGGTCTTGAGCACCACATAGATGATGCGCAGCATCTTGTGAGCGCCGGCGACGATGGCGCGCTTGTAGCCGCGCCGGGCGGCGAGGGCGCGGTGATGAGCCTCGAACTGGCACCCCTTGGTTCGGGCCGCGCCGTGGGCACACTCGACGAGGCAGGCGCGCAGGGTCTTGGAGCCCATGCGGGTGCGTGCGTTGCGGCGCTTGCCCCCGCTCTCGTTGTTGCCGGGGCAGAGCCCGGCCCAGGCGGCGAAGTGCTCCTTGGAGGCGAACACGCCGATGTCGGGGCCGATCTCGATGAGGATGGTCGAGGCGGCGGTGCGGTCGATGCCGGGGATGGTGGTCAGCAGACGGAGCTGCTCCTCCCACGGTGTCATCTGCCCGTCGATCTTCCTGGTGTAGGACGCGATGCGCGCCTCAAGCGCGTCATGCTCCTCCAGCAGGTCGTTGAGCATGAAGCGGTCGTTGTCGCCCAGGCTCAGGGTGAGCGCCTCGCCGAGCCCCTCCAGCTTGTTCGCAACGTGGCTGGTGAGCGAGGCGAGGATGACCTCGCGCGCCGTCCCCTGCGCCAGGCCGTCGAGGATCTTCCGGCCGTTGACGCCGAAGACGTCGGAGAGGATGCCGCCGATGCGCGCACCGGCGCGGTCGATGATCTTCTGCACGCGGTTGCGCACGGCGGAGCGCTGCCTGACCAGGACGCGGCGCTGGCGGCTCAGTGCGCGCAGCTCCCGGAACGGCTCAGGCGGAACGTGGGAAGGCGTGCAGAGCCCGAACTGGCACACGCAGGCCAGCCACACGCTGTCCGCCACGTCGGTCTTGCGCCCCTTCAACTGCTTCACCTGACGCGCATGCACCAGGATCGCCTCGAGCCCGGCCGCCTCCAGGGCCGCGAAGGGCGCCTGCCAGTAGACCCCGGTCCCTTCCATCACCGCAGCCTCGACGCCGTGACCGGTCAGCCACGCGACCATCTCCTCCAGACCGCTCGGCAGCGTGCCGAAGCAGCGCGTCTCCACCACCGGCTCACCCTCGCCCTCACAGAGGCGAACCGTCGCGGTGATCTCCATCTTGTGCACGTCCAGACCCGCCGCGCGCGGCCGGACGACGTGCAAGCCTTCCGTCTTCATCGCCTTCCTCCTCATTTGCGCTCTCGCCACGGCGGCGTACGATCACGCCGTGGCATCGCCACGGTGGAGGCGGGGACAGCGGTCGGAAGAACACGCATCCGACGAGCGGGTGCGGTGCAATTTGCCGCGCGTCCACGGCCACGGGCCGGGTACAATACGGGGTGCGGAGCCGGCCGCCGGAAGCAGTTTTGTCATCGGGAACTACGTCACCGATATAACGACGCTCACACGTCCCCACCTCCGCCAATACCCATCCTGACACGGCAAATGGGTGCAAGCGCAAGGAAAACGTCAGCCGAACCGCTCCTGTTTCATGCCACGGGGTGGCTCAGAACCGCGGGGACCATGACTGTTTCGTAACTGCCCAGGTTCTTGCTGTGAAAATTCTCTGGGATTCGGCACAACGCTACCCACGCGACGCCCGTGTGCTCCTCTGGGGTCGCCGGGTTTCACAGCTCACGATGCCCCTCTTGCGGACTGCGACCGGTAAGCTACCCCGATGTGGCCCGAAGTCCGCCCGCGCGACGGGCACCGATTTTCATTCTATGGGGTGGTCCAGCACGGCGTCGACCATGATCGTTTATGAGAATGGCTCCGCTGTTGGAGAACCCGTGCCAGGTGAGCTTACGCGCACTTGACGGTGGCGATGAGCCGATCCGATGGGCTGGTCAGGGCTTCGATGATATTCCAGCCCTGCTTTCTGGCGGTGGTGATGACGCTGCGCAGGATGGCGAAGTTCTCGGCCCCCTGCGCGGACCGGAAGCCCCCGGAGATCTTCTGGCGCAGCTTCATCATCCGAAGGTCGCGCTCGGCCTCGTTGTTCGTGAACCCGACCTCGAGGTCGATCAGGAACCGGAGCACCGCGCATTTGTGGTCGCGCAGCCTCAAGGCCGGATTGTGACCGATCCTTCGCTTCCGGCGCTTCTTCCTCTTGCCCGGCGAGAACGGTGGTTGGCTCTCGTGAAAGGCCAGCGCATCGGCGATGATCTCGTCGTATCGGCGCTCGATCAGCGCCACAAGCCTCGCCGGAACGGCGATATCCTTGTCCAGCGCGATGCGGGCGGCGTGATTGGCTCGGCGCAGGAGCTGCTGCATCCGCCGGGCCCAAGCCTCCCCTTCGATGTCCACCAGCGCCTGCAACTCCCGCAGGTGATGGGCGTTGCACAGGCCGTGCTCCACCCCTTCCATCGCGAAGTACGGCTTCCAGTGATCGTGCACGACGATGCCGGAGACACCCGAGAGCAGGGCGCCGCGCTTGCCGCTGACCCGGTACGCCGCCAGCAGCGGCGTGCAGATCACATGAAGCCACTGCGTCTGACCGCCGATCCGCAAGCCGGTCTCGTCCATGTGTTTCACCCGCGCCGTGCCCGCCGCCAGGTCCTGTATGTGCAAGGCCGCGTCCCGCAGCCGCTCGGCCGCCCTCTCGCTCATCGTCGCCAACGTCGCAGCCGTCACCGGCGCGCCGAAGAGCTCGGCCATCACCTGCGACAGCCGATCCTCCGGCAGGAAGTGAGCGTGCTGAAGGTAGACCGCCACCCCGGCAATGCGCGGGCCGTACTGCACCGGCGCCGACACCCCGTCGGGGAACGCCGCCCGGGTCACCGTCCCGCAATGCCCGCAGCACTTGGCATGCGCCCGGTGCTCGGTCACCTCCAGGGGGCTCGGCTCGGGCAGATCGAACACCTGGCGGGCGACGGGCGTTCCCGCCCTGGCCGCGTCCGAAAGCGGCGAACCGCATCCCTTGCAGGAAGCCGGGACGTGATCCTTCACCCGACCCGGGTGATCGGCGCGGCGCAGCGTCTTGCCCTTGTGGCCGGGCTGGCCACCGGGCTTGCGGCCCGATTTGCCGCGCAGGCTTCGGGTTCGCCGCTTCGAATTCGGCTTCCTCAGCCCATCGCTCGAAGGCGGCTTGCCGCTGTTGCCGCTGTTGAGGCCGAGACGGCGCTCCAACTCCTCGATGCGCTCGACGAGACGCGCGACTTGCTCTTCCAGCCGCGCGTTCTGCTGCCGAAGCCAGGCATTTTCCTCCCGAAGCCGGGCGTTCTCCTCCTCCAGGCGGGCGATCTTCTGCGCGGGCGTTTCGGGCGCTGCTCCCGTCGAAGGGCCGCGCGGCGACTCGGGATTGCTCATGTCGTTGTTGAGTCATTTCCCGAAATTCCCGTCAAGCCCTTTCCACCAACTCCGAACGAGAAACGTAACTGCCCAGGTTCTTGCTGTGAAAATTCGTAACTGCCCAGGTACCCCCTCTCTCTTATGGAACAAGCCAGTTCCTTTTGCGTCAACGCCCCCACGCCGCGGGGGTGCCTACTCTCTTGAGCGCGAGAGGATGATGAACGCCGCGTCGCGAACAAGATGAGAGGACAGCGATACTCAGGATGAGCCGGAGAAGTTCAGGAGCGCAGTATAGGGATCAGCTGCATCGGTTCCGGGTGCGCCAGGATTTGCAGGATGTTCCAGCCTTGCTTTCGAGCGGTGACGATGACGCTGCGCATTCCGGCGAAGTTGCAGGCGCCTTGCAGGGAGCGGAAGCCGCCTGAGATCTTCTCATGCACTTTGTTCATACGGATGTCACGCTCCGCCTCGTTATTCGTGAACGGCGTGCGCAGGTCGGTGAGGAAGCGCAGGCAGCCCTCCTTATGCTTTTGAAGGCGGCGCGCGAGGTTGTGGCCGATGCGGCGTTTCTTTCGCCCTCGCTTTGCGATCTGGAGCGGCGGTTGGGCCTCATGGAAGGCGATGGCTTCTTCGAGGATACGGTCCCATGCCCTTGAGATGCGGGCCACCAGGGAGGCGGGGACTTGACGGTCTTTCTCACGGGCGAAGCGGGCGGCCCTGCGCGCGCGCTGAAGCAGGCGGTGCATGCTCGCCGCCCACTCCTCCTTCTCGATGTCGATCAGGGCCTGGAGTTCGCGCAGGTGATGTGCGTTGCAGGCGCCGTGGCGGACGCCCTTGATGGTGAAGTAGGGGGCGAAGTCGTCGTGGACGAGGATGCCTTTCAGGTTCTTTTCGACATCGCCGCGTCCCTCGCCGATGCGCAGGACGGTGAGCAACGGGGTGCACAGCACATGGAGCCAGCGGGTACGGGCGGCGATACGCAGGCCGGTCTCGTCGAGGTGCTTGACCGGCGCCTGCGTGCGGATCAGATCGGCGACATGGTCGAGGAAGCCCTCGAAGCGCTGCGCTGTGCGCCGGCCCATGGCGGCGATCGTGGCAGTGGAGATGGACACCGCGAAGATGTCGCTCATGAGTTCGGCCAGACGCTTCTCGGGCACGAACTGGGCGTACAGCAGGTAACTCACCCAAGCGGTGATGCGAGGGCCGTACTGGACCGGGGCGGTGACGCCCGGCGGGAAGGCGGCTCGTGTCAGCGTGCCGCATGCGCCGCAGAGGCAGCGATGGGCGCGGTGTTCGGTGACCTCGAGAGGCTGCGGCTCGGGTACGTCGAAGACCTGCCGACAGGCGGGCGCGCCTTGCCGGTCGGCGTCCGAGAGCTCGACGCCACAGCCGGAACAGGTGGAGGGGTGGTGATCGACGACACGGTCCGGGCTGTCGCTCCGCGCGAGGGTGGTTCCCTTGTGGCCGGGCTGGCCGCCACTGGGCCCGCCGGACTTTCCGCGCTGGCTTTGGGTGCGCCTCTGGGCTCCGCTTTTCTTCTTGAGCCCGTCGCTGGCGGGGGGCTTGCTGCTTGTGGTGCTGTTGAGGGCCGCGCTGCGCTCGAGTTCGGCGATGCGCTCGCGCAGGGCCGCGTTCTCCTGCTCGAGTGCGGCATTTTCCCGGGCGAGCGCGGTGGCTGATCGCAGCAGCCCCTGCCCCCATTCCCGGACGGCAACGACGACAGTGGTTGCGAGGGATGATGGCTCGAGAAGCTCCTTCAGGCAGCAGAAGGCCTCGTTACGGGCGGCGAGGTCTTCGTGCCAGTGCGACACCGTCACGTGTCTTCGGCCTCGACGGCCATCATGGCGGCGAGCACGGCGAGGCGTTCGCCCGGCGGCAAGGCCTGGTAGCGCCGGCCCCAGTTGGCTGCCTTGCGCTTGATGCGCTGGCGGTCGGTGAAGTTCCGGCCTGCGTGGCTGGCCCAATGCATCCGGTCGGGGGCGTAGTTGAACCAGACGACCTCGGTTCGCACCAGACCCTGGGTCGTGACCTGCAGCGCCAGCCGGCGCCATCCCGCCAGCACCTCGTCATAGAGCGCCGACGGATGGCCCGAGATCATGACCTGGCAGGGCAGAGCCTTGAGCAGCGCGAGAAGCGCGACGTGGCCGGCCTCCTCGTACTCGAAGCGGTAGCGCTGCGCCGAGCGGCGGGTCGCGTGCAGATAGGGCGGATCGCTGTAAACCAGCTCCGGGCCCAGGAACGGGAACGAGGCCAGGAAGTCATGGGCACAGCCGTGAACCAGATCGACCGGGTAGTCGCAGACGAAGGCCTCGAGCGCCTGCGCATCGCGGTCGATGCCGATCGAACGCACGGCAGGTGAGCGTGCGCCCAGCATTTGATGGTGCGGTTTTCGGATTATTTGATGTTCGTGATGCGGCGCTTGGTTGATCTGCGAGAGCGGTGAGTGGCCTGGCTTTCATCGAGACCGCAGGAGCATCTCGTTCCAGTCCTTGGCGTGTCGTGGGCGCAACCTTTTCACCCTTGGATCGTTGAGCACGAGATGCTCGGCGGCAGTGTCGCCGGCGCTGTCTGCGTCGTAGGCACAGACGATGCGACGTGGCTTCCACTCCTTGATCCAGGGCGGGACCGAGCTGGCGATGCCGGCGGTTGAGGCGACGACGGCGCCGTTCTCGCGCGTCCCCTCGACGCGCAGGCTTCGTGCAGAGATGGCGTCGACGGCGCTCTCGGTGAGGATGACGAGGGCGGGCTGGTTTCGGTCGCAGTGGAGCCAGAAGCCGCCACGCGCCTTGCGCGATCCCGGGGCCATGCCCCTGAAGCGTTTTGTTCCGGGCTGCGGCGCGGTGCCGAGGATCTCGGCGCCGGTCGTGTGCCCGCTGGCGTTTCGGCAGATGAAGACGGCGTTGATCCTGTCATCGGCGTAGAGGAGGCCTCGGCCGTGGCAGGCTTCGAGCACGTCGGTGCCGATAGCGCGTTGGCGGATGAGGGCGTCCCGGACCCTGGGCCAGGCGCGGGGACTGGGCCTTGGCAGCCGCAGGCGTCGCGGGGCGGCTGGGATGGTGGTGATCTCCCTCCGCCCCTCATGGCTTCCGAGGAAGCGGAGGGCTTCCGGGAAGCGGCATCCCGTCGCATGGATGACGAGGTCGATGGCGCCACCCCCTCCCGTGCCGCGCAGGTGATCGAAGAACTTCTCGCCGTTGATGCTGATGACCGAGCCCCCGCGCTTGAAGCGCGCCCGGTCGGTCGGGTCTCTGCGGTAGCCGAGGGCGGCGGCGACCCGGTCGAGGGGGATGTTGCGGCAGGTGGCCAGGGGATCGCCGCCGCTCATTGCCGGGTCCCGGCGAAGGTCTGCTTGGAAGGGAGGCTGACGGCGTTCCCGTTCCTGTACCCTTCAACGCTTAAGAGTTCCGGGAACGGGAACGGGAACGCCTCATCCCGCACTTCCGTTGATGGCGGCAGGGGATTGCGGCTCCCGGTGCGCCTCGGCGGCTGCGAGGCGATAGCCACCCCTGGGCGCCCGTTCGATGCGCCCCTCCCTGGTGAGGCTCTCGATGGCGGCAACGACGGTGGCGTTGCGGGCAGCGGCGCGTGAGCGGATCTGGGCTTTCGAGAGCGGCTTTTCGGCCTGCTCGATCGCCTTGAAGACGCGCTGCTCGACGGTGGCGGGCTCGTGCCTGTCTTCATCTGCCGCGTCCTGGTGCAGACGGAAGGCCGGCCCATGTCCGCCGTCGACGAGTTCCAGCTCGATGTCGTTGAGGCCCCGGGCGTCGCGCTGCTCGACCGTCATGACGATCTTCTTGTCGCGCCGGCGCAGGTACAGATTTGAGTCACCCCAAGCGTGCAGCTCGCTGCTCCCGCGCAGGGCCTGCCCCGGCCGGGTGCCGCCGCTCTTGCGGGCGTGGTGGACGAGGAGGACGGCGGTTTCGAAGCGGCGCTGCAGTTCGCGCAGGAAGCCGAGGATGGGGGCGATCTCTGCGACGGCGTTCTCGTCGACGCTGTGCAGGCGGACCAGGGGATCGAGGATCAGGAGGCGCGGTTCGATGCGCTCCACGGTCTGCTGCAGGCGTTGACGGTCGCCGGGCCGGTCGAGACGCAGGGTGGGCACGTCGATGACGGCGATGTCGAGTTCGTCGAAGGGGGTGGCGGCGGCGCGGGCGATCCCCTGCAGACGCTTGCGCACCCTGTGGCCGGCGTCCTCGGCGGCGAAGAGCAGCACGGTGCCGCTTGCGCTGGGGCGGTAGTGGCGCAGGCATGGGACGCCGGTGGCCACGGCGACGGCGAGATCGAGCGCGAGCAGGGATTTGCCGCACTTGGGCTCGCCGCCGACGATGCCCACGGCCTGCTCGGCCCACAGCGTGTCCACCATCCACTGTTGCGCCCGGGGGCGATCCTCGAGCTGCATCGGCGCCCGTGTCGGGAAGCCCTTCACCGCCGTGCCCTCTTCGGCTTGGCGGGCTCGCCCAGGATCTCCATGAAGAGCTTCTCGTCGAGAACCTCGCGGTTCTTCTCGGCGCCGGCGGCGAGCAGCATGTCGCCCATGACGGTAAGCGCCCTGGGGTTGCCGCCGGCGTGGGTGACCAGGGTGTCCTTGAGCTCTGCGCTCATGAGGCCCGGATTGCCGGCCTGCTCGACCAGATGGTCGAGCAGGGCCGCGAGGTCGCCGGCGTCTGCCTGGGTCATGACCAGGCGCTGGCGCAGGCGCGAGGCGATGGGCTGCAAGTCGGGCTGGCGGAGCCTGTCGATCAGGCGGCTGTCGCCGGCGAAGACGACCGAGAGGATGGCGCGCGAGTCGAAGTCGGTGGACGCCAGCAGGCGGATCTCGGAGATCACCGAGGGCAGCAGCTCCTGGGCCTCGTCGATGAGCACCACGGGCCGCATGCGGGTGTCGTCGACATGGGTGAGCCATCGCTCGCGCAGGTTTTTGAAGCTGGCCCAGCGGTTGTTGTACATCAGGTCGACGCCGAACATCCCGCCGATCTCGCGGTAGAAGTCGGACAGCCTGGAAGAGGGGTGGGTGATGGCACAGACCCTGAGCCCGTCCGAGCGGCCGAGGCGGTCGGCGAGCACGCGCAACGCCACGCTCTTTCCGGTGCCGGGCTCGCCGGCGATCAACGCGAAGCCGCCCTGGCGTGTTGTTAAGCACGCTTTGTTGACCCCCCGTAATCCAGCCAAATCAATGAGCTACCGCGCCGATCGGCACCGAACCTGTGCGCCGATCAACACTCATGGCGAGACGGACTGCCGTGCTTTCGGGTCGACCTAGTGTTCAAATCTAATGGGCGACTTCACCAGTCGCACGCGGGCGAGCGCGCAGCCATTCTTCGATCTCGGATGCAGGCCAGCGCACGGCGCGCGGGCCGACCCTGACTGGTTCGGGAAACTGGCCGGAGCGCATCAATCTATAGATGGACGAACGGGCGATCCCGCAGCGGGTCTCGACCTCTTCGCGGCGGAGTAGGCGGTCGTCATTCATGGCGTCCTCCGGGTCTTGGTCATCCCGGATATTGCCGCAAGTGCCCGCTAGGGTTGAATGGAATCAAATGGGGAGGATTTGATTCCGATATTTCTCGATTGGGCCATGCCTCTTGATGATGCGCCCAATGTGATCGGCGGTGAGTGTTCCACCTCCCGCGCGGGGAACAGATTTTCGAACCGTCTCGATAGCGTCGGCTTCGGGCTTGCCTTCCCTGAAGACAAGCCAAGCGGTCAACCGGACGATCCGGTCATTGCGCTCCTGGTTCTCATCCGGACTACGCCCTTTGCCGCGCTTGGGTCGGACGACCTCGCCCGCAAGAACGGCAACGGCAAGCTCCCGAATTGCGTCGCGGGCGCTGTCTTCCAGGCCCTGTCCGCGAATATCCTTGCGGGCAATGTCTTCCAATGCGTCGAAGGCCCATGCCCGTAGCCGGAAGGTCTGCGCCTCATCGCTCGCCATGAACGCCAGTCTTCGGATGGCACGCGCCTGTTCCTCGCTATCACCGGGCCAGTCCAACACGTTGTACGACGGCCCCGGCAACTTCTGAAAAGCGGGGCGCAGCCGAAGCCCACGATTTGAACTACGCATGCATCCTCACCACGGTGCCGGTGCCGCCGGTTACGAAGTCCGCCCACGCTTGCATGAGAACGCGGCGTCGTTCAAACACGTCGCTTCGGAAATAGGCTCCTTCAACACCGCCGACGGTGTGCGCCAGCGCTGCCTCGGCGAGCTCACGTGGCTTGCCCGTGTCAGCGCACCAATCTCTGAACGTCGACCGGAGACCATGCACCACAGTCTTCTCGGCGAGGCCGGTTGTTCGCAGAACCTTGGTGAGTGACATGTCCGACAAGGCGCGGTTCGGAGACCGCGGAGAGCGAAATACGAGAGCCCGCCCACCACTCAATGGGCGCGCCTGTTCCAGCACCTCCACCGCAGCATCGCTTAGCGGCACACGGTGTTCGGTGCCGTTCTTCATGCGCGATCCCGGTATCGTCCACGTCGCCGACACCGCGTCTATCTCGCTCCACTCGGCAAGCCGAACCTCGCCGCTGCGGCAGGCGGTCAGCACAACGAACTTCAGTGCCAGCTTGGCTGCCAGGGATGCACCGGACGCTTCGACGGTTGCGAGTGCGGTGCCGATCTCCCGGTAGGGCAGAGCCCGGAAATGAGCCTTGACGGCGGGCTGGCGCGGCAGCGCGCCGTCAATGGCATCGCCCGCGACGTTGGTCTGGACGTGCCCATGAGCTTCAGCCCAACGGAGGGTCGCACGGACACGCTGGCGCACCTTGCGACCGACCTCCGGCTTGCTGGTCCAAATCGGCGTCAGCACCCGCAGCACATCCTCGCGGCCGATCTTGTCCACCGGCATGTCGCCGATGATGGGGAATGCGTGCCGCTCCAATTGCTGCATCCAGTTCGACGCGACCTTGGCGTTGCGCCATCGAGGCCGGTTGGCCTCGAACGTTGCCTTGGACGCCTCGCGGAAGCTCGGCACCCTGGCCTTACGCTTCTCGACGAGCGGGTTGCCGCCGGCCTGCACGATCCGACGATTCTGAAATGCCTTGTCCCGCGCTTCAGCCATCGTCACCAGCTCGAATGAGCCGAGCCCGATGTCGTGGCGCCGACCGTTGATGGTGAGTCTTTGTATCCAGCTCTTCGATCCGCCCGATGCGATGTTCAGGTAGAGGGTCGGATCAGCCCGGTACATGCCCCGATTCTTGAGTGCGCGCGCCTGCGTCACCGTCAGCCGATTCATGCTTTCCCCACGCGTTTCCCATAGTTTAGTCAGGGAACCTAAGGGAATTGAGCGGAACGGTCAAGCACAGAGTCTTCTATTAAGAGACTGTTTTGTATGGCAATTTGATATTTTACGGGAAGGTTTGGAACCGGGGACTGGTGCCGCAGGAGAGATTCGAACTCCCGACCCATGCATTACGAATGCATTGCTCTACCGACTGAGCTACTGCGGCCCGGTTCCGCGCCGGACTATCGTCAAGGCACGCCGCATTGTAAAGGCGCCAATCGCGGGACGACGCTGCCTTCCTGCGGCGACGCTCACTCGGCGGCGGTGCCGGCGGCGGCCTCCACCGGCTGCTCTTCGTCATCGTCGGTAGCGGCGGCGGGCTCCTGCGGCAACGCGCCGGGCTCGGCACGGGGGGCTGAGCGCCACTCGACCGAATCGAAGGCGCCGCAGCGATCGCAGACGATCGACCACGCGGGGCTCGCGCTGGCGCAGCGGGTACAGAGCCAGGCCGGATCGGGCGGCGCCTCGCTCGCCTGCTGAAGGCGCCGGCGAACCGCCGCCCCGTCCCCTGTCTCCGCTTCCTCCAGGCGCGCGAGCAGGCGGTAGACGACGGCCGTGGGGCGCTCGGCAGCGGCGCGCTCCAGGTGCCGGCGCGCGGTCCCCCACTGCTTCGCGTCGAGCGCCTGATTCGCGAGCAGCATGAGGCTTTCCGCGTGGTCGCGGTTGTCGGCGACCAGCGTCTCGACCCGCTTCAGCCGCTCCGCGGCGGAGCGGTCCGCGTTCAGCGCGAGGAAGAGCCGGCCGAGCGCCGGGTGGGGACAGTGGCGCCAGGCCTCCGTCACCGCCCGCTGAGCCGCCGTATCGCGGCCGGCTTCCTTGGCGAGGCCCGCGCCGAGCACCGCGGCGGGAAGGAAGCTCGCATCCGCCGTCCGCGCCTCGTCGGCGATGCGGAGCGCCTCCCTGACCTCGCCTTGCTCGCGCAGCGCCCGCGCGCGCTCGAAGAGCAGTCCCGCCTGGCGTCGGCGTCCGACCTCCTCGCTTACTGCGCCGTGGCGCCGGGCCTGCTTGACCGTGCCGAGCGCATCCGACCAGCGCCCCGCGCGCGTTTGCATCTCCAGCAGCGCCGTCAGCACCCAGGGCGTCTCCGGCCTGAGCGCGAAGGCGCGTTCGGCAAGCTCGAGCGCCCCGGCCGTGTCGCCGGTGCGCTCGGCCTGGACCAGCAGGCCGCGCAAGCCGAGGAATTCCGTTGCGGGCTGATCGAGCATGGCCTCGAAATAGCCGCGCGCGGCGTGGTCGTCGCCCTCTAGCTGCGCCGCCTGGGCCGAAAGCAGAAGCGTCAGCGGCGGCTCCTCCAGCAGCGCATCCGCGCGCCGCGCGAAGCGCCGAGCCCGCTTGGGATCGCCCGCTGCCGCGGCAACCAGCCCTTGTGTGAGCGCGCGATAGCCGAGCCGCTCGCGGCGGCGGCGCCGCGCCAGCGCGACCCGGCGGGGGCCGATCCAGACGAAGCGCACGACCGCCGTGATCGCCAGAACGACCGCTGCGGCCACGGCGATGGCAGCCGCGAGCACCCCCGGCGAGCCCTCGACCATGTAGTCGCCCCAGGCGATCTCGACGCGGCCGGGTGGCTCCGAAATCCAGGTCGCGGCCGCCGCCACGACGATCACCGCGACGACGAAGGCGATGATGCGGATCATGGGGTCCCACCGGTCGTTGCCCAACGGGCGCCGATGCGCGCGTGCACCGTGGCGACGAGGCCGGCGAGCGCCGCGTCGGCCTCGTGGCGCGCGCGGGCGTCGCGCAGCCAGAGCCCCGCGCTCCCGGCCTTGGCGGCATCCCCCGTCAGCGGCTCGACGATGCCGATGGCCCGCTCCAGATCGCCGGCCTTGAGCGCCGCCTCGGCCTCGACCAGGCGGCCGTCGAGGCTTGCGGGGTCGATGGCGCCGCCGGTCCGCCGGATCGTCACCAGCTGGCTCAGCCTGGTGACGGTCTCGTCGATCCACCCCTCCTCCTCGGTCGCCGCTGTGCCACGGACGATGGCATTGGCGGCCTGGGGGAAGCGTGCGCTCAGCCCGTCGAGCGTCGGCACGCCGGTGGCGGCGAAGGGCGCGAGCCGCGCGAGAGCGCCTTCGATCTCCGCGTCTTCAGGGGCAATCCCGCGAATCGAGTCGAGCGCCGACGCAAAGGGCCGGGAAGAGCCGAGAGCGGCGGAGAGCTCGCCGGTCGCAAGCACCAGCGTCACCAGGCGCCCGTCGGCGGCGGCCTGCTGCGCCGCCACTTCCTCGAAGCGGGCGAGCCGCGCGCTCACCTGGGCGAGCGCCGCCTCCAGCGCCGCGCGCTGTTCTCCCCACGCGGCGAGCGCCTCACCGAGGGGCTCGCGCGTCGGATCGTCCTCGAGCGCGCGGATCCGCTGCTCCAGGGCGATCACCGCGGCGCCGGCGCCGATGGCGCCATCGGACCGCGCCTCCAGGGCCTCCAATCGGGCACTGAGCATGCCGAGTGTCTCGACGCCCGGCGTGTCGGCCCCGAGATCGGCTTGGGCAGGCGACGGGGCGGCAGGAAGGGTGTCGGGAAGCGCATCGCCGGCTGCTTCGGCAGCAGCGGCGCCACCGGGCACTGCCGGCTCCTCGGCGCGCGCCGAGGCAACTGTCGCAGTCGCCGGCTGGTCATCGGCGGCAAGCGACGGCGATGGCGACGGGGGATCCACTGCCGGCACTGCCGGCTCGACTGCAGCGGTCTCCGGTGGATCGGTCTCGTCGTCCTGCGGAGCGGCGGCGGCCGGGACCGCCACCTCCACGGGACCAGCTTCGGCGTTCTCGTCCTCCTGCTCTGCGACGGCGAGCGGAGCGCCATCTGCGTCGGCAGGAGGAGAAGCCGCCGTGCCCCCGCCCGCCAGACCCTCACCGCTCGCCTGCACAGCGGGCGCCGCCGACGGAGCCGCGACGACATCCGGATCGCCTCCCGTGCCGAAGATGTCGGATCCGAACTCCGACCAAGCGGTGTAGAGGCCGACACAAACGAGAGCCGCAGCAAGGCCTATGGCCGCCAGCAGAGGGCCACGGCGACCCTTCGGGCGGTCCGCCCCGGCGTCGGGGGTGTCGGGCACTTCGGGAGCGTCCGTGCTCTCCGATGGGCCCGCCGCCGGCAGCCGCCAGATCACCGTCTGACGGCCTCCCTCCGGCGGCTTCTGGCCATCGTCGTTGCCCGCTGCCATTCGCCTCTCGCTGCGCTTGCTGCGCTCCCTTCGGCGCCTGGGCCGTCTCTTGCCCATCTCTACCGCCTGTCGCCGCAATGGCCCGGTGCGAGCGCGCTCGTCACACTGGCGACCAGCGAGTCCTGTCGCGGCGCGGCGGCCACACAGATACGCTGCCAGGAAAGGGTTGCTGCCGCCTCGGCCACCGCTTGGCTCAGGCAGAACGCGGTGAGTGTCCGCGCCGTCGAGTCGAGCCCCGACTCGTGCACGAGCTTAGCAAAGAGGTGCGCGGTGCGGGGAGAGAATAACGCGACGCCGGCGAGGTTTCGCGTTTCCAGCGCCCGGCGGGCGGGCGCCGACAAGGCGTGCGAGGCAACCGCGTCGTAGAGAGGCGCGCGCTCCGCCTCGAAGCCGGCGGCGCGCAGCCGGGCCGCGAGATCGCCCGTGCTGACCCGGCCGGCCACGTGCACGAGGCGGCCGGAGTCGGGATCGAGCCGGGCCGTGGCGAGCGCCGCGAGCGCATCCACGTCGCCGTCCGCCGCCGTCACCGCAGGGAAGCCCGCGTCCCGTGCGGCGTGCGCGGTGGCGCAGCCCACGGCCA
The DNA here is from genome assembly GCA_963422645.2 of Alphaproteobacteria bacterium. Taxonomy (GTDB): domain Bacteria; phylum Pseudomonadota; class Alphaproteobacteria; order UBA828; family UBA828; genus WTGU01. Next base: position 46,256 of record CAXXVO010000020.1, on the reverse strand, counting down.
GGACCGGGATCAGGCGCGCCTCCTCGTCGGGCGACGCCGCCGCGAGCGCCCGCGCGCCATTCGCGCTGGTGAGCAGGATCGCCTGGGCGCCCGAAAGGTCGAGTCGCGCATCGTCGTCGATGCGGATCGTCATCATCGGCTCGATTAGCGACTCGACGCCATGACGCGCCAGCTCATCCGCGAGCACGAGAGAATCCTGGCGCGGGCGGGTCAAGAGCAGGCGGCCGCCGCTCATGCCTCGAACCAAGCGGGTCCGCCGGCCGCACGTAGCGCGGCGCCGGCGTCGCGGCCGAGGGCGGGCGCGTCCGCCATGGCCCCGGCCCGCTCGAGTCGATGGCAGACGCTGCCGTCGGCCCGCGCGATCAGGGCATCGAGGCGGAGCCCGCCCGAGTCATCCGCCACGGCGAGACCCGCAATCGGGCTGCGGCAGGAGCCGTCGAGCACCTCCAGCAGCGCCCGCTCGCACTGGAGGGCGGCGGTCGTCACCGCATCGACGATGGGCTGCAGCAGCTCCTGCGTCCGCTCGTCGTCGGTCCGGCACTCGATGCCGAGCGCGCCCTGACCCACCGCCGGCAGCATCTCCGCCGGCTCCAGCACCGCCATCCCGTCGACCACCTCGCCGAGCCGCTTGAGGCCGGCCAGGGCCAGCAGCGTGGCGTCGGCCGCGCCATCGGCCACCTTGCGCAGCCGGGTTCCGACGTTGCCCCGCATCGGGACGATGTCGATATCGGGGCGGCGCGCCAGAATCTGCGCCTGGCGGCGGAGCGACCCTGTCCCGACCCGCGCACCCTGCGGCAGGTCGGCAAGGCCGGCAGGGTGCGTCCCATGGCGCGAGATCAGCACGTCGCGCGGGTCCTCCCGCTCGGGGATCGCGGCGATCTCCAGCCCCTCCGGCAGCCAGGTCGGCACGTCCTTCATCGAGTGCACGGCGAGGTCGATGCGCCCGTCCTTGAGCGCCTCCTCGATCTCCTTGGTGAAGAGTCCCTTGCCGCCGATCTCGGCGAGTGGGCGATCCGTGAAGCGATCGCCCGAGGTGGTGATTGTCTCGGTGACCAGCGCACCGCCCTCGGCCAACGCCGGATGAGCCGCAACCAGCAGGTCGCAGACGTGGCGGGTCTGAGCGATTGCGAGCGGGCTGCCCCGCGTCCCGACGACTATTGGCAGGCGCACGTCCACGGCACCGAATCGGAGCGTCGCGCCTCTTCTACACAGCGGACCCGGCCGATGCGAGTGCTTTCAGGCCGCACAGGGCCGGGATCGTTGCGGCGCCGGCCTCCGTCGGCTAAGGCTCGCGCCCATGATCGTCCTCGGCATCGAGACGAGCTGCGACGAGACGGCAGCCGCGGTCGTCACCGGCGAGCGCCGGGTGCTGTCCGACATCGTGCTCTCCCAATGCGCCGACCACGCGCCCTACGGCGGTGTCGTGCCGGAGATCGCCGCGCGCAGCCACGTCGAGCATCTCGACGGCCTCATCGCCCGCGCGATGGAGGAGGCCGAGGTCGGTTTCGCCGAGCTCGACGGCGTGGCCGCCACCGCCGGACCCGGCCTGATCGGCGCGGTCATGATCGGGCTCATGACCGGCAAGGCGATCGCCGCCGTCCACGACAAGCCCTTGCTCGCGGTCAACCATCTGGAGGGGCACGCGCTCAGCCCCCGGCTGATCGCGCCCGACCTCGAGTTCCCCTATCTGCTGCTGCTGGTCTCGGGCGGGCACTGCCAACTGCTTCTGGTCGAGGAGGTCGACCGCTACCGGCGCCTCGGCACCACCATCGACGACGCGGTGGGCGAGGCCTTCGACAAGGCGGCGATGCTGCTGGAGCTTGGCTATCCGGGCGGTCCCGCGATCGAGCGCGCAGCCAGGGACGGCGACTCGGCTCGCGTCTCCCTGCCCCGGCCCCTGTTCGGCCGGCCCGGGTGCGACTTCTCGTTCTCGGGACTCAAGACGGCACTGCTCCACGCCGTTCAGGCGATGGGCACGCCATCGGCGCGCGGCCGCGCCGACCTTGCGGCGTCGTTCCAGACAGCGGTCACCGACGTGCTCGCCGACCGCACGGCGAACGCGATCGCGCTGCTCCGCGAGTCGAAGGTGGAGCCGACGGCGTTGGTGGTGGCAGGCGGCGTCGCGGCCAACAGCGAGATTCGGCGCCGCATCCAAGAGTTGGCGGCGGCTCGCGGCCTCGCCCTCAACATCCCGCCGCCCAGGCTCTGCACCGACAATGCGGCGATGATCGCCTGGGCCGGGATCGAGCGGCTCGCGCGTGGCCTCACCGACCCGCTCGACGCATCGCCGCGCGCGCGCTGGCCCCTCGACGAAGATGCCGGGCTGGCGCAGGGCGCCGGCGTGCCGGGGCGATTGGGGCGAAAGGCCTAAGCTCCTCATGAATCCTTGAGAGCGTGTCCGTCATTGACGGACGCGTGATAGGTCGCGACCGCGGCCCGCCGCGAAAGCGGCGCGCCCGCGCAGGCGCCGGGTCGCGCCGACAGGCGCGCGGAACCATAGAATTGCCGGTTGCCGTGAGCGATAAATTGCGAGAGCGTTTTCGTGCAAAACGGAAACGCTCTCGGCCTAGAGATCGCCGGCGCAGCGAAAACCCACCATGTCGAGACCGATGTCGGGTGGGTTCTTGTGGCGGTAGCTCACCCGCAGACAGAAGGGATTGTTGCCCCAACCGCCGCCCCGAATGACGTACTTGCCGGTGTCGCCGTCGGGGCTCGACGTCCACTCCCAGACATTGCCGGCCATGTCGTGAAGCCCGAAGGGCGAGACCCCGGCGGGATAGGAGCCGACGGGCGCGGTCTCGTGGTAGCCGTCGGTCATGTCCGCCGCGCAGCACTCGGTGGAGCCGTAGTTCGCGCGCCTGGCGCCGCCCTCGTCCGGCGCCCCCTCGCCCCAGGGGAAGATGCGCCCGTCCCTGCCGCGCGCGGCGAACTCCCACTCCTCCTCGCTCGGCAGACGAAGCCCGTGGTGGCGGCAGAAGGCGCGGGTGTCCTGCCAGCTCACCTGCACCACCGGATGGTCGTCGAGGCCGATGGGATTCGACGCTGGCCCGCTGCGATGCCGCCAGTCTGCGCCCGGCACCTTGACCCAGCGCCCCGGCCAGACATAGCCGAAGCCGCGCCGCTCCGGATCGGTCACGTGCCCGGTCTCGGCGACGAAGGTGGCGAACTGGGCGTTCGTCACCTCGAACTGCATGAGACGAAACGGCGCGACAGTGACGGGCCGGGGCTCTTCGTCCGGCCGGCCGTCGGCATCGCCCATCTCGAAGCTGCCGCCCGGGATCTCCACCATCTCGAAGGGCGTATCGGCCCATGAAGCGGAGTCCGCCGCAACGACACCGAGCGCAACGGCAAGCAGACGCCCAATTCCCGCAACAATGTGCATCATGCAGCCCTCCCCTGCCCTGGCATCGTCCGACAGGTTTTCAAGCAACCACCGGCATGACGCGCCGAGCATCGTTTCGACATAGTATCGGCGGATTGCCCGCGGGCATGAAAGAGACCGCCCGCAACCAACAGCAAGAACCTGCCTGACGCACTCCGGGCAGGCGGACAACGACAGGGAGGGGAGGATGGCGAGTTTTCCAATCGTCGACGCCCACGTCCATCTCTACGACACGCGACGTTTCCCCTACGCATGGATGAAGGACGTCCCGAAGCTCAACAGCCCCCACTTGCCGGCCGACTTCCAGGCCGCCATCGGCACCCTACCCGTCGAGCGAATCGTGTTCGTGGAGGTCTGGATCGACAAGCCGCATCAGATGGCCGAGGCGGAGTGGGTCTCGTCTCTCTTCGAGTCGACGCCGCAATTGCGGGGCATCGTCGCCTCGGTGTCGTTGGAAGAGGGCGCGCAAATCGAGGGCGCATTGGCCCAGCTTGCGGACATGGAGCATGTGAAGGCGGTTCGCCGGCTGATCGAGTTCGAGCCCGACATCGACTTTTGCCTGCAGCCGGGCTTCATCGAAGGCGTCAGGCTGCTGGCCAAGTACGACCTGAGCTTCGACATCTGCGTGAACCACCGTCAGCTCGCCAACGCCGTCGAGCTGGTGCGACGCTGCCCCGATGTCCGCTTCGTACTCGACCATATCGGCAAGCCGCCGATTCGAGCGGGAGAATTCGACCCCTGGCGCAAGGATCTTCGCGCCATGGCAGCCTTCCCCAATGTCTGCTGCAAGATTTCGGGTGTCATAACCGAGGCGGATCACGACAACTGGACGCGGGAGCAGTTGCGGCCCTACCTCGATCACGCCATCGGCGCCTTCGGCATCGATCGCGTCATGTTCGGCAGCGATTGGTCGGTGTCCGAGCTGACGCATGCGTACGAAGACTGGGTCGATATCGTCGAATGGACGATAAGCGGCAGCTCCGAGAGCGAGATGAGAAATCTCTTCCGCGACAACGCGATTTCCTTCTACCGGCTGCCCTAGCTGCGTGAGCGCAGGTTCGATCGACTTGGCGCCTTGCTTCCGATGTGGCGCGCTCCCACATTGTGAGCCCATGGGCCCCGAACTCTCGCTGGCGAGTGCGAGACGATGAAGCGCATCGGCGTGATCGGCGGCGGTGCGTGGGGCACGGCGCTCGCGACGGTGGCGGCGCGCGCAGGCCGCACGGTGACGCTCTGGGCGCGCGAGCCCGACGTCCCCACCGCCATCAACGACCATCACGAGAACCGGCGCTTCCTGCCGGGCGTCCCCCTCGACCCGGCGATTCGGGCGACGGACGATCTGAGCGAAGCCGCGGACGCCGATCTCCTGCTCCTGGTGACGCCGGCCCAGAATCTCGCCGCCATCGTGGAGGAGCTGACCCAAGCTGCCGACCGCATGCCGCCCTGCGTGGTCTGTGCCAAGGGGATCGAGCGGCAGACCGGCGCGCTGCTGAGCGACGCCCTGCGCCGCGCAGCACCGGGGCTGCCCCTCGCCGCGCTCTCCGGCCCCACCTTCGCGCGCGAGGTGGCCCAGGGCCTCCCTGCCGCCGTCTCTCTCGCCTGTGAGGACGCGCGCCTGGGCCAGGCGGTGGTGGACGCGCTCGGCGGCCCGGCCTTCCGCCCTTATCTGACGGACGATCTGATCGGCGTGCAGATCGGCGGCGCGGTGAAGAATGTCATCGCGATCGCTGCCGGCATCACCATCGGCCGCGGCCTGGGCGACAACGCCCGCGCCGCCGTCATCGCGCGCGGCTTCGCCGAGCTCACGCGGCTTGCTGCCGCCAGGGGCGCGCGTGCAGAGACCCTCGCCGGCCTCTCGGGCCTGGGCGACCTCGTGCTGACCTGCACCAGCGACGAGTCGCGCAACTTCAGTTTCGGCCGCGCTCTGGGCGCCGGCGCGGAGCCGGGCACGGTGCTCGGCGCACGCGAAGCCGTAACCGAGGGTGTGACCAGTGCGCCGGCGGTCATGACCATGGCCGGCGGCCTCGGGGTGGAGATGCCTATCGCGGGTGCCGTGCACGCGGTGCTTCATCGGGGCGCCTCGATCAAGGACGCGGTCGGCGGCCTGCTCGCCCGCCCCTTCAAGCCCGAGGCCGGCGCCGGACGCCGCGGCCGCGCGTAGCCCACTACCGATGGTGGCTTGACAAGACGCCGCCTTACCCTGTTTTCTCCGCCCCGCCCGCTCTTCGAACTTGGGTGTCTTGCGGCTGTGGCGGAACTGGTAGACGCGCAGCGTTGAGGGCGCTGTGGGGGCGACCCCGTGGAGGTTCGAGTCCTCTCAGCCGCACCATCTGACCTGGCGGTCGTGGCGGAATTGGTAGACGCGCTAGCCTCAGGAGCTAGTGGGGGCAACCCCGTGGAGGTTCGAGTCCTCTCGACCGCACCAGATGGACCGGCAACGGCGAGCCCTCAGCGCTTGGGCCGCTCCTCGCCGGAGAATAAGGCGCCGAGCATCTTGCCCGCCTCGCGCACGGGGTCCTTGGCGGCGGCGACGTCCGCGACCTTGTCGGCGGCCTTGTCCATGCTCTTGTCGACAGTGCGCAAGGCCTGCCCCGCCTTCTTCTGCACGCGCGGGTCCGTGGCGGCACGCTTTGCCAGCGACCAGAGGATTGTGCGTACGATGGCCATGGCGCCATTCTAACGCGCCCACACCCAATCCGATAAAGAATCTCTCCCTCGACTCCGGCGCGCCCCTTGGGCACAAGGGGCAGCCCCAAGGAAAATCCTTGATGAAGCTGCCGTCCAAGATCGTCGATATCTCCCAACCCCTCGACAACGAGACGGTCGTGGACCCGAATTTCATGCGGCCCTCGATTCGCTACGTGACGGGCAAGGAGAACGCGGCGCTCATGTGCGAGCTCTTTCCGGGCCTCACCGAGGACCAGCTGCCGGGCGGCTGGACCAAGGCCGTCGCGCTCTTCGACTGACGCCTTCACCCCGCGCCCAGGAACGTCCCCAAGAGTTTCCATGAGCACCTATCTCTGCGGTATCGACATCGGCGGCACCTTCACCGACTGCGTGGTGGTGGACGAGGCCGGCCGCGTCACCACCGGCAAGGCGCCTTCCACACCCTCCGATTTCGGCGAGGGGCTGATCGCCGCCATCGACATCGTCGCCGGCAAGCTCGGCACGCCGCTGGATGCGCTCTGCCGTGAGCTTGCGGTGCTGGCCCACGGCACCACGGTCGGAACCAACGCGATCATTCAGAAGCGGGGCGCCAGGGTCGGCCTCATCACCACCAAGGGCCACAACGACGTCATCCACATCATGCGGGGCTCGCGCGGGCTCACCGGCCGCGACATCCGCCTCGTCGTTCATATCCCTGAGAGCAGCAAGCCCGACCCCATCGTCCCCAAGTATCTCGTCGAAGGCGTGTCGGAGCGGGTGGATTGCTTCGGCAAGGTCGTCGTCGAGCTGAACGAGGAGGAGGCTGAGCAGGCGATCCGCCGGCTGGTCGCGGACGGCGTCGAGGCGATCGCGATCTGCTTCCTCTGGTCCTTCCTCGCGCCCGAGCACGAGGAGCGGGTCAAAGCGATGGTTGAGCGCATCGCGCCGGACCTCTTCGCCACATGCTCGTCGGAGCTGGTGCCCAAGTGGGGCGAGTACGAGCGCACCGCCGCCGTCGCGCTCAATGCCTACATCGGCCCGCTGGTCACCGGCTATCTCGCCCGCATGGACCGGCGCACCACCGATCTCGGCTATCACCACCCCTTGCAGATCACCCAGTGCGCGGGCGGCACGATCCCCGTCGCCAAGGCGATGGCGGCGCCCCTGCTCACCCTCGATTCGGGCCCCGTCTCCGGCGTCACCGGCTCGCGCTACGCCGGCGGCATCATGGGCTACGACAACGTCATCACCACCGACATGGGCGGCACATCCTTCGACGTCGGCATCATCCACGGCGGCGAGCCGGCGTTCTCCTACCGCAGCCTGGTCCACCAGTACGAGTACTACCTCTCCAAGGTGGACATCCAGGTGATCGGTGCGGGCGGCGGCAGCATGGCGCGCTTCGACGAAGCCACGGGCGCCCTTCGCGTAGGACCGGAGAGCGCCGGCGCCGATCCCGGCCCGGTCTGCTACGGCCGGGGCGGCACGGTACCGACGGTCACGGACGCGGACCTGGTCCTCGGCTATCTCGACCCCGACAACTTCGCGGGCGGCGCTATCACGCTGGACCGCGATGCCGCGGCGCACGCACTCGCGCCCATGGGCGAGCGCCTGGGCCTGGGCCTCGACGAGACCGCGAGCGGCATCGCCCGCATCGCCGAATTTCAGATGGCCGACCTGATTCGCAAGGTGACGATTCAGAAGGGCCACGATCCGCGCGACTTCGTGCTCTTCGCCTTCGGCGGCGCGGGGCCGGCTCACGCGGGGGTGTTCGCGCAGGAACTCGGGGTCTCCACGGTCATCGTCCCCCAGCGCGAGACCGCCTCTGTCTGGTGCGCCTTCGGCGCGGCGGCGGCGGACCTGCTGCACGTCCACGAGCGCGTCAACATCATGCGCTCGCCCTTCGATGCGGCAGAAATCAACGCGATGCTCGCTGAGCTCAAGACGCGGGGCGCCGCCGATCTCGCGGCGGACGACGTGGCCCCGGCGGATCGCCGCTACCGCTTCACCCTCGATATGCGGCACAAGGGGCAAATCAACGAGGTCGAGGTCGAGTTGGATGGCGAGACCGTCGCCGCCGACCGGATCGACGCGCTCCACGAGGAGTTTCGCCAGCGCTACGAGGCGCTCTATGGCCGGGGCGCCGCGCTGCCGGGCGCGCAGCTGGAAATCGTCACCTTCCGTTGCCGCGCCTCGGGCATCACGCGCAAGCCCCTGTTGTCGACGGCGGACCTGCTTGACCCCGAGCCCGCGCCGCAGGCCAAGCGTCCCTCTCGCTCGGTCTATTGGGCGTCGTGGGGCCGCCGGGCCGAGACCCCGATCTTCGAAGGCGCACGGCTCGTGCCGGGCAACCGGATCGAGGGGCCGGCCGTCATCGACACCGAGGTCACCACGGTCGTGGTTCACCCGGGACAAACGCTCACGGTCGATACCTACGGTAATTTTGAGATCACCCTCGCCCCGAGCGCGGACGGCACCGCGTGACAGCGGGGTGAGGACTCATGGGAGACGCGTCATGGACATGGCCACATTCGAAGAATCGCTCGAGGGCGCCGCACCGCCAGACGGCCTGAGCAAGCCGCTCCAGGCGCTCTGGCAGGAGGCGAAGGGCGCGTGGGACGAAGCCCACGGCCTCGCCCAGGCGGACAAGGGGGCGGCCGGCGCCTGGGTCCACGCCTATCTCCACCGGGTCGAGGGCGACCCTCGCAACGCGGGCTACTGGTACCGGCGCGCGGGCCGCCCGGCGTCGGAGCTGGCGCTGCGCCGCGAATGGCGCACCATCGCGACCGCGCTCCTGGCAGAACAATGACCGCGTTCGAGTAACGACCATGGGCCCCGTTGACGGGCCCCCGAGCGCTCCCTACATTCCGACTGCTGCCGCCCCGGAGGAGTATCCATGAGCGTCACCCACGTCACAGACGGCGAGTTCGAAGAGAAGGTCCTCAACGCCGAGGGCCCGGTGCTGGTCGACTTTTGGGCCGACTGGTGCGGTCCGTGCAAGGCGATCGCGCCTGCGCTCGAAGAGATCGCCGGCGAGATGAGCGACTCGCTCTCGGTCGCCAAGCTGGATGTGGACTCGAACCCCTCGACGCCGGCGAAGTACGGCATCCGAGGCATTCCGACTCTGATCCTCTTCAAGAACGGCGAGGTCGCCGACACCAAGGTCGGCGCGCTGCCCAAGGCCAAGCTCGCCGAGTGGCTGCGCGGCGCGGTCTAGCCTCCTCCGCTCAAGCGGCCGGCACGCCGGCTGTCGCCAGCACGTCGCCAGCGAGATAGAGCGAGCCGCACACCAGGATGCGGCTGGGCTTAGCCGCGCCCGACGAGAGGCGCGTGACGGCCGCGCCGACACTGCTGTCCGTCTCCGAAGCAATATCGAAGGAGCGCGCGGCCGAGTGGATCTCGTCCGCCGCCCTGCTCGCGGGCTGATCGGGAATCGCCACCGCCGCCAGTCTCCGCACGAAGGGTGCTAAGGGCCTGAGATAATCCTCGGGCGGCCTCGTGTTCAGCATGCCGACCACGAGGTCGAGGGGCCGGTCGGTCCAGCTCTCGGCGACGCGCGCGAGCGCCATCGCAGCCGCCTCGTTGTGGCCGCCATCGACCCAGAGCTCCCAGCCTTCGGCGAGGCCATCCCAGGGGATGCGCTGGAGCCGCCCCGGCCAGCGCGCCTGACGCAGCCCTTGGGCGATGGCGTCGTCGCCGACATCGATGCCGGGAAGCAGCCGCGCGCAGACGGCGGCAAGCGCCGCGTTCTCGACCTGATGGCCGCCGGCGAGCCCCGGCAGCGGGTAGCGCCCGCCGCCGCTGGCGTCTCGGACGACCAGTTGCTCCGCAGCGCGCTCGAACGACCACTCCCGGTCCAGCCGCGCGAGCGGTGCGCCGACTCGCTCGGCAACACCCTCGATGACCGCGCCGGCATCCGCCTCCTGTCGCCCGATCACGCCAGTCACACCCCGTTTCAAAATTCCGGCCTTCTCGGCGGCAATCAGCGGGAGCGTCTCGCCCAGAAAGTGGGTGTGGTCGATGGAGACCGGGGTGATGACGGTGAGCGCCGGGCGGGCGATCACGTTGGTGGCGTCGAGCCGGCCGCCGAGCCCGACTTCCAGCAGCAGCACATCGGAGGGATCGCGCTCGAAGGCGTGGAACGCCGCCGCCGTGGTGATCTCGAAGTAGGTGATCGGCGCCCCCTCGTTGACCGCCTCGCAATGGGCGAGGCTGCCGCGCAACGAGTCTTCGGCGATCGGCACACCGTCCAGCCTGATCCGCTCGGCGAAGCGAACCAGGTGCGGCGAGACGTAGCTGTTCACCCGGTAACCCGCCGCGCGCAGCATCGCTTCGAGATAGGCGACAACGCTGCCCTTGCCGTTGGTGCCGGCGACGTGGATCACCGGCGGCATGGCGTGCTCCGGGTTGCCGAGCGCATCGAGCAGCCGGGTCATACGCCCAAGCGAGAGATCGATGGCCTTTGGATGGAGGTCAAGCAGCCGGGCGAGGATCGCGTCACTTTCGCGCGGCGCTGCCGGCTTGGACGCCACGCTCATTTTACTCGGCACGCGCAGGCCGCGGAGAACGCGACCGCGCGCCGCTTACTCGGCGCTGGCCGATGCAGGCAGGTCCCTGCCCCCGCCCGTGTCGGGCGCGTTCCTGTGCAGGGCGATGATCTCCGCCGCGGGCCTCTTCTCGCGCAGCAGCGACAGCAGCAGCGACAGGGTCTCGCGCAGCTTGCGGCGATGCACCACCATGTCGACCATGCCGTGATCGCGCAGGTATTCGGCGCGCTGAAAGCCCTCGGGCAGCCGCTCCCGGATCGTCTCCTCGATCACGCGCGGGCCCGCGAATCCGATCACGGCTCCCGGCTCGGCGATGGCGATGTCGCCGAGCATCGCGAAGGAGGCGGTCACGCCGCCGGTCGTCGGATTGGTCAGAAGGACGATATAGGGCACGCCCGCTTCCTTCAGCTCGTCGACCGCGATGGTGGTGCGCGCCATCTGCATCAGCGAGAGCACGCCCTCCTGCATCCGTGCGCCGCCCGAGGACGGGATCACGATCAGTGGCGCTTCCTGCAGCACCGCGAGCCGGGCCGCGGCCAGCAGGCCTTCGCCGACGGCGGTGCCCATCGAGCCGCCGAGGAAGCCGAAATCGAACGCGGCGACGACCGCCGGCGAGCCTCCGATCTGGCCGTGAGCGACCACGATGGCGTCGTCATGGCCGGTCTTGCTGCGCGCCTCGCGCAGGCGGTCCGCATAGCGCTTGCGGTCACGGAAGCGGAGGGGATCCTCGTCCACCGCCGGCAGCTCGATACTCTGATATTTCTCCTCGTCGAAGAGCTGCGCGAGCCGCGGCTCGGCGCCGAGCCGCATGTGATGGTCGCAGCGCGGGCAGACCCGGAGATTGCTCTCCAGCTCGCGGTGAAAAATCATCTGTTCGCACTTCTCGCACTTCTCCCACAGGTCCTGGGGGATGTCGGTCTTGCGGAACAGGCCGCTCACCTTGGGGCGCGAGAATCGGTCGAGCCAGCTCACGATGCAGCCTCCTGCCGCGCCGCGCGCACGCCCTCGCCGAGCGCGCGCACCAGCGCGAGCGCGTTATCGCGGCAGGCGGCCGTCGCCCCGCCGTCCGCGTCCAACGCCTCCTCGATCGCCGAGATTAGGGCGGAACCCACGACCGCAGCGTCCGCCACCCGCGCGACCTCCGCCGCCTGATCCGGCGTCTTGATGCCGAAGCCAACCGCAATGGGCAGCGCCGTATGGCGCCTCAGCCGGTCGACCGCCTTTTGCGTCGCGGCGGTGGTGGCGCCGGCCGCGCCGGTGATCCCGGTGATCGAGATGTAATAGACGAAGCCGCTGGTGTTGGTCAGGACGGCCGGCAGACGGGCCTCGTCGGTCGTCGGCGCTACCAGGCGCACGAAGGAGAGCCCCGCGTCGAGCGCCGGCCGGCACAGCTCGGCATCCTCCTCTGGCGGCAGATCGACCACGATCATGCCGTCGAGCCCGACCTCCAGCGCATCGTTCAGGAAGCGCTCCACGCCATAGATGTAGATCGGATTGTAGTAGCCCATCAGGACCAGCGGCGTCGTGTCGTCCTGCGCCCGGAAGCGCCGCGCCAGCTCAAGCGACTTGCCGAGCGTGATGCCGGCGCGGAGCGCGCGCTGGCCCGCCCGCTGAATCACCGGCCCATCGGCCATCGGATCGGTGAAGGGCGAGCCGATCTCGATAACATCGGCACCGGCCTCGGCGAGCCCTTCCAGGATGGTGTAGGAAGTCTCGATGTCCGGGTCGCCCATCATCGTGAAGGTGACGAGCCCGGCCCGGCCCTCCTCGGCGAGCGCGGTGAAGCGCCGCTCGATCCGCCCGCTCACAGCGCTGCACCCATCGTATCGGCGACGGTGAAGATATCCTTGTCGCCCCGGCCGCACATGTTCATGACGAGGATGTGGTCATTCGGCAGGCCCGGCGCCAGCTCCGCCACATGGGCCAGCGCGTGGGCGGGCTCCAGCGCGGGAATGATCCCCTCAAGCCGCGCGCACAGGTGAAAAGCATCGAGCGCCTGCTCATCGGTGATCGCCACATAGTTGACGCGGCCCGAGTCGCGCAACCACGCGTGCTCCGGCCCGATGCCCGGATAGTCGAGCCCGGCGGAGATCGAATGCGCCTCGATGATCTGGCCGTGCTCGTCCTGCAGCAGATAGGTCCGGTTGCCGTGCAGCACGCCCGGAGAGCCGGCGGACAGAGACGCGGCGTGCTTGCCGCTCTCGATCCCGTGGCCGGCGGCCTCGACGCCGACCATGCGCACGCCCTCTTCGTCGAGGAAGGGGTGGAACAGGCCGATGGCGTTGGAGCCGCCGCCGACGCAGGCGACCAGCGTGTCCGGCAGCCGGCCCTCCGCCGCCATGATCTGCTCGCGGGTCTCCTGTCCGATCACCGACTGGAAGTCGCGCACCATGGCGGGATAGGGATGCGGGCCCGCGACGGTGCCGATCAGGTAGAAGGTCGTCTCGACGTTGGTCACCCAATCGCGCAGCGCCTCGTTCATGGCGTCCTTCAGCGTGCGCGAGCCTGAGTCCACGGGCACCACTTCGGCGCCCAGCAGCTTCATGCGAAAGACGTTGGGCTGCTGCCGTTCGATATCGGTCTCGCCCATGTAGACGGTGCAGGGCAGGCCGAAGAGCGCGCAGACCGTCGCCGTCGCGACACCGTGTTGGCCGGCCCCGGTCTCGGCGATGATGCGGGTCTTGCCCATGCGGCGCGCCAGCAGAATCTGGCCGACGCAGTTGTTGATCTTGTGCGCGCCGGTGTGGTTGAGCTCGTCCCGCTTGAAGTAGATGCGCGCGCCGCCAAGGTGTTCGCTGAGGCGCTCGGCGTGATAGAGCGGGCTGGGCCGGCCGACGTAGTGGCTGAGCAGGCGCTCGAACTCCGCGGTGTACTCGGGATCGTCCTTCGCCGCCTCGTAGGCCTTCTCCAGATCGAGGATCAGCGGCATCAGCGTCTCGGCGACGTAGCGTCCGCCGTAAATGCCGAAGTGCCCCTCCGCGTCGGGGCCGGGCCGATTGGCGCCGCGTGCGCTCATGCCTGTGCCTCATTCGGTATCGGCGCCGCAGCCGCCGCCGCGGCGGCGAGGAAAGCGCTGATCTTCTCAGGGTCCTTGCGCCCCGGCGCGGACTCGATGCCGGACGACACGTCGACCACCCGGGCGCCCGTGATCCTGATCGCCTCGCCGACATTGTCGGCATCCAGACCGCCGGAGAGCAGCCACCCGGTCGATGGCGGCGGCGCGGTCTCGAACAATTGCCAGTCGAAGCTCCGCGCGTTGCCGCCGGGGCGGGTGTCGTCGGCCGTCGCCTTGGCGTCGAACAGGATCAGGTCAGCGCTCTCGCCATAGTCGTCGGCACGGGCAATGTCGGATGCTTGGGACACGCTGATCGCCTTGATGATTCTGCACCCGGTGCGCGCGCGAACGGCCTCCGCCCGCGCCGGGCTCTCGTTTCCGTGGAGCTGGATATAGTCGAGTCGCATCTCAGAAAGTATAGCGTCGAGAAACTCGTCGTCGGGCTCGACGACGACGCCGACGGTGGCGACGCCCTCCGGCAAGCCCGCACTCGAGGCCGCGGCACAGCCGGGCGCCACGTCGCGCGGCGAGGGCGGAAAGAACACGAAGCCCAGGAAGCGCGCGCCGCCGGCCAGCGCCGCATCGACGGCGGGGCGGTCGCTCAGTCCGCAGGTTTTGACCTCAACAGACATGGCCTACCCTACCCCGCATTTCTCACCATGTCGCTGGCGAGACATCAGGCTTAGGCGAGATCCTTGGGCGTGAGAGAGACGCGCGCGGCCGTCGGAACCGCCGCCCGTTGGGCGCGCACCGCCTCGTCCAGCTTCTTGCGCGCGCCGGCGAGCTCTTGTTCCAGGACGCGTGCACGCCTGCGGCCCCGGCGCGCCATGCGGCGCACCTTATGGTCGAGCAGCCAGCGGACCAGGGCACCGGTCAGGAACCCCACCACCAGCGCCCCCACTGCCAGCGCCCACATCGGAATATCGAGCTTGTAGGGAAGCGGCGCCACGCTGATCGTCACGGGGCCGCGGTTCGCCACGGCGAAGGCGATGACGATCACCGCCACCGCCCCTGCGATCGCCCAGGCGAGTATCCTCATGAGCTTGCTCTTCTGCGCCGCGTCGCGCGGGCCCTCGGGCGCGACTTTCGGCGGTCGTGCTCCCTGACCGCCGCGCGCGGTTCAGGCCGCGATGCTCACTCGCCGTTGATCCGCTCGCGCAGCTCCTTGCCGGTCTTGAAGAAGGGCAGGAATTTCTTGTCCACGCGCACCGCCGCACCGGTACGCGGATTGCGGCCGACCCGCGCGCCCCGCCGGCGGACCGAAAACGCACCGAAACCGCGAAGCTCCACCCGGTCGCCCTGGGCCAGCGCATCGCTGATCTCCGTGAAAATCCGGTTCACCACGCGTTGGTAATCGCGGTGATAGAGGTGCTGGTCGGCGTGCTTCTCCGCCAGCAGCTGGATGAGTTCGGACTTGGTCATTCTCGTATTACCCCACCGCACGCGTGCTCTCGACCCGTGTGCTGAAGGGCCGAGAACGCCGCCATTTCAGTCCGATAACTCAGGGTGCCAAACGGCGATCAGGCCGTCAAGGGCGAGCGTTCGCACCGGCAGGGTCCGCTTGAGCGCCGCATCGATGGTGCCCAGCAGGCCGCCTTCCTCACCGGTCACCACATCCGCAGCCGGAATGGTCTCCGGCACGCCGTGAGCCTGCGCGAGCCACGCACGCGCTTCCTCTTCGCCGCCAATGGCATCGACCAGACCCGCCTGCACCGCCTGCCGGCCGGTGAAGACGCGTCCGTCCGCGAGCGGCAGCGCCCTTTCGCGGTCGAGCGAGCGGCGCTCCATCAAAAGGCGGAGGAACAACTCGTAGGTGTCGCTCACCACGCTCCGCATGGTTTGGCGAGTCGGGTCGTCCAGCTGCTCGTAGACCGAGGGCTTCGCCTTCAGCGGCCCGCTGCGAATCGCCTCCGCACGCACCCCGATCTCCTCCAGGAGCGCGGAGAACTCGGCGGTCTGGAACAGGACTCCGATCGAGCCCGTGATCGACGCCTCGCGGGCCAGCACGTGATCTGCGGCGAGCGCCGCCATGTATGCCGCAGAGGTCGCCGTGGTGCCGAGAACGGCGACCACCGGCTTCTCCTCGGCGAGGGAACGCAGGCTGAGATAGAGCGCTTCGCCGCCGACCGCCGTGCCGCCGGCGGAGTCGAGCCGCAGCACTACCGCCTTCACCTCATCGTCGTCTCGAAGATCGGCGATGAGGCGGTCGCGCCTGGGGCTATCCTCGATCAGCCCGTTGACCCAGAGTCGGGCGACGCGCTCGCCATCGTCGAAGACGAAGGGCGCCGCCCCGACCAGAATCGCGGCAACCAGCGCAACGATGGCAAGGGCGCGCCAGATTGCGACGCCCCGCTTGAGACGGCGGCGGTCCAGCAACCTGTCGGGATCCAGGCTCGCCATCTCCCTCCCGGACGATAGACTAGAAGGAGGTCACGGCGCGCGCCTCAACTCTCGTCGGCCGATTCCTCGGCTTCCGAGGCACGCGCGGCCTCTTCCTGAGTTTTGCGATCGAGCGCGGCACCCAGGATGTCGCCGAGGCTGGCGCCGCTGTCGGTGGAGCCGTAATCCTGCACCGCCTTCTTCTCTTCCTGCACTTCGAGAGCCTTGATGGAGAGCGTGATCCGCCGGCTGTTGCGGTCGATCTGCAGCAGCTTGGCGTCCACCTTGTCGCCAGGCGCAAAGCGCGAGGGTCGCTGCTCGTCGCGATCGCGGGCGAGATCGGAGCGCTTGATTTCGCCCCGCAGCGATCCGAAGATTTCGACCTCGACGCTGTGCTCGTGCACCGCGGTGACCGTGCAGGTCACCGTCTTGCCGCGCCGGGCGTCCGCGCCCTGGTAGGGATCGTCGTCGAGCTGCTTGAGCCCGAGCCCGATCCGCTCCTTCTCGACGTCGACGGTCAGCACCTTGGCCTTCATCTCGTCGCCCTTCTTGAAGCGCTTGAGCGCCTCTTCGCCAGGCGTCAGCCAGTCCAGATCGGAGAGATGCGCCATGCCGTAGATCTCGCCCGTCAACTCGACGAAGAGACCGAACTCGGTGATGTTCTTGATCTCGCCCTCGACGACCGAGCCCTCCGGCTGGGACTCGGCGAAGACGATCCAGGGATTGTCCAGGCACTGCTTGAGGCCGAGGCTCACGCGGCGCTTCTCGGGATCGACATCGAGCACCATCACCTCGACCTCCTGGCTGGTCGAAATGATCTTGCCCGGATGCACGTTCTTCTTGGTCCAGCTCATTTCGGAGACATGGACCAGGCCCTCGACACCCGGCTCCAGCTCCACGAACGCGCCGTAATCGGTGATGTTCGTCACCCGGCCGGTGAACTTCGTCCTGACCGGATACTTCGCTTCGACCCCTTCCCAAGGGTCGGCTTCGAGCTGCTTCATGCCGAGAGAGATTCTCTGGGTCTCGGGATTGAAGCGAATCACCTGGACGTTGACGGTCTGGCCGATCTGCAGGGCGTCCGACGGATGGTTGACCCGGCGCCACGAGATGTCGGTCACGTGCAGCAGGCCGTCCACGCCACCGAGATCGACGAATGCGCCGTAGTCGGTGATGTTCTTGACCACGCCTTCGAGAATTTGCCCCTCGTGGAGGTTGGCGATCAGCTCGTTGCGCTGCTCGGCCCGGGTGTCCTCCAGCACCGCGCGGCGGGAGACGACGATGTTCCCCCGGCGGCGGTCCATCTTGAGGATCTGGAAGGGCTGGTCGGTGCCCACCAGGGGCGCGATGTCGCGCACCGGCCGGATATCCGCCTGGCTTCCCGGCAGAAACGCCACGGCTCCGTCGAGATCGACCGTGAAGCCGCCCTTGACCCGGCCGAAGATGACGCCTGTGACCCGCTCGCCATCCTTGTAGGCCTGCTCCAGCTTCTCCCAGGCCTCCTCGCGGCGCGCCCGCTCGCGGCTGAGCGAGGCCTCGCCGCGCGCGGTCTCGAAGCGCTCGATATAGACCTCGACCTCGTCGCCCACCTTCACCTCGGCCGCCTGCCCGGGCGCGGCGAATTCCTTGAGCGGAACGCGACCTTCCACCTTGAGCCCGACATCGATCAGGGCGGCGTCGTTCTCGATTGCGAGAATGGTGCCCTTGACGACGCCGCCCTCGAAGCGGGGCGTGTCGTCGAGGAAGGTGTCGAGCATGTCCGCGAACGACTCTTTCGCCGCAGTGGCCTGCTCTGTTGCTTCTGCTGTCTCTGCCGTCATCTGATCTCCAGCATCATCGGTAAGCGCTCTCGCGCAAGGCTTGCCCGGCATAGGCCGCGGCATTGATTGGGTGGGCGCGGCGCCTCGGCGGGGGTTCCGATACCCGTCGCTACGAGGAACGAAGACGCGAGTCGACGATCGCCACCGCTTGCCCGAACACCTCATCGGGTCCGAGAGCGGTGGTATCGATCCGACTTGCGTCTGCCGCCGGCTTCAAGGGTGCGGCGCTACGCCGGCTGTCGCGGACGTCGCGAGCGATAATTTCATCCAAAACACGAGATTCTATACCTTCGACGCCCCTTGACCGCAACTCACAAAGGCGGCGTCTGGCCCGCACTTCGGCGCTCGCCTCCAGATAAATCTTCACCCGCGCGTCCGGGCAGACCACGGTGCCGATATCCCGCCCGTCCAGCACGGCGCCCGGCGGCCCGGCGGCGAAGCTCCGCTGATAGTCGAGCAGAGCCCCGCGCACGGCTCCGTGGGCCGCCACCACCGAAGCCGTCTGCCCCACTTCCTCGCCACGCAACGCCGGATCGTCGAGGTCGGCTTCGGTGACGGTGCGCGCCGCGTCCGCCGCCTCCCCTTCCCGCGCCGGATCCCCGCCGGACCGCAACAGGCGGAGTGCCGTCGCGCGATAAAGCACGCCGGTATCGAGGTGGCGCAGCCCGTAGTGCGCCGCGAGGCGGCGGCCGAGGGTTCCCTTCCCCGCCGCCGCCGGCCCGTCGACCGCGATGATCAGCGGCGCCGGCTCACTCTGCGGCAATCGAGGCTCCCAGACGGTTCATGTCGGCGACGAAGCCCGGATAGCTCGTGCCGATCATCGACCCGTCGTCGACCGTCATGGGTTTTTCGCTTGCCATCCCGAGAATGAGGAAGGCCATGGCGATGCGATGATCGAGATGGGTCGCGACCAGGCCGCCGCCGGGCGGCGGGCCGCCACAACCCTCGATGTCGAGCCCGTCGTCCCGCTCCGTCACGCTCACTCCCGCCGCGCGCAGGCCCGCAGCAGTCGCGCCCAGCCTGTCGCTCTCCTTGACGCGAAGCTCGGTGAGGCCCTTCAGGCGCGTGGTGCCGTCTGCGCAGGCGGCGATGACGCTCAGGATGGGATACTCGTCAATCATGCGCGGCGCCCGCTCTGCCGGCACCTCGACCGCCCGCAAGGGGCCGGCGCGCACGGCGATATCGGCCACCGGCTCGCCGCCCTCCTCGCGCGCGGAGCCCATCTCGATCGCCGCACCCATGTCCCGCAGGGTCTCCAGCAGGCCGATCCTGCCGGGATTGACGCCCACGTTGCGGATCGCGAGGTCGGAGCCCGGCACGATCAGTGCGGCAGCGAGGGGGAAGGCCGCAGCGCTCGGGTCCCCCGGCACCGTCAGCGTGCAGGGCTCGAGCTCCGGGTAGCCGGAGACGTAAATGACGCTGCCGCCGTCGCGATCGGTTTCGACGCCGACGCGTGCGCCGAAGCGGCGCAGCATGCGCTCGCTGTGATCGCGGCTCGGCGCGGGCTCGATCACACGGGTCTCCCCCGGTGCGTTGAGGCCGGCGAGCAGCACCGCCGACTTCACCTGCGCCGACG
This sequence comes from Alphaproteobacteria bacterium, assembly GCA_963422645.2. GTDB lineage: Bacteria > Pseudomonadota > Alphaproteobacteria > UBA828 > UBA828 > WTGU01. The sequence continues at coordinate 26,851 of CAXXVO010000020.1, read as the reverse complement.
GCACCGGCAGCCGATACTCGATCGGCAGCGGCTGGTCGGCGCCGATCACCGCGAGCGGCAGGCGCCCGCCGCTGCGAGCCTCGAAGCGGGCGCCCACTCGCTCAAGCGGTTCGATGATCCGGCTCATCGGTCGCCGCCGGAGCGAGGCGTCGCCGGTCATGAAGGTGGTGAACCCGTGGCTTGCGCAGATCCCTGCAAGCAGGCGCACCGCAGTTCCGGAGTTGCCGAGGTCGAGCACTTCGCTTGGCTCGGCCAGCCCGCCGACACCGACGCCCGACACCTGCCAGCTTCCGTCATCGGCCCGCTCGATGGTTGCCCCGAGGGCACGGAGCGCTGCCGCGGTCGCCGCGACGTCCTCCCCCTCAAGAAGACCGCTTACCCGCGTCTCGCCGACCGCGAGCGCGCCGAGCATGAGCGCACGGTGGGAAATGGACTTGTCGCCGGGCAGGGCGCAAGTTCCCTTCAGAGGGCCGGCAGCCGACGAGATCAGGGGGTTCGGCACGTGCTCTCCGGCGCAGTGCTCGCGGCGCGCGCGAAGCCTGGACATGGGCTGGGACAAGCCCCGTCTCTAGCACAGCGCCGGGCGGCGTCAAGCGGCGCCGAATCCATAACAAAAATTGATTTTGACAGGGGCGCGCCAAACTGGCATTGGCGACGGCCACAATTAAATCAAGAAAGGGAGGCACGGGCGTGGCAAAGCGGGAATGGGGCGCCAAGCGTACCTGCATGGGTTGCGGCGTGAAGTTCTACGACTTGCATCGCAAACCAATCGCATGCCCCAAGTGCGGCACCGAGATCGAAGTCGAGACGCCTCGGCCGAATCGCCGTCGGCCGCCGGCGCAGCCGGAACCGTCGCCGCCGCCAGCCAGCGTGGGCACCGGCATCAAAGCAGCGGTGGACGAGACCGACGACGCCAGCGATGAGGTGATCGCCGATATCGATTCCGACGACGATGCCGCCCTGGTGGTCGGCATCGACAAGGCGGCGCCGGCACAACCCGAGCCTTGACCCACGGCAGGTCGTCGCTAATTGTTGCGCCACATGCGTCGTGGGCGGCGGAATGCCCAGGAATCACCCGCCGCGCGGCGCGCCAGGGAATTTGGGGGGCCATAGCTCAGTTGGGAGAGCGCTTGAATGGCATTCAAGAGGTCGGGGGTTCGACTCCCCCTGGCTCCACCATTCCTTTCAACGACTTAGCCGATTATTTGCAAGCACTATTGCCCTAGTTTCAGACTTCCTGACCTCTGCTGATTTTAGGTGACACGAGCCGCGCGGATTCCGAGGCCCCGTCGATGTCGTAGACTATGCGCAGACGGGTGCCGGGGAAGACCGTTTCGGTGGCGTTCAGGTCGCTCAGAACCGCATCGATCCAACGGTCGCAGGCGTCGTTTGCGAGGCCAAGAATGTGGACCCGCAGGAGGCCATTGCCAGGATCCGGCAGGATGTCGGCATCGGCGGTGAGCAGCGCTTGAAGCAGTTTCCGGGGATGGGGCTTGTGGCCCTGCGCCTGCATGACGGGAATCATCATGCGGGTTTCGGCGCGGTAGGCGATCATCCGGATGACGTCGAGGAGGAGGCGCTCGCGCGCGGGCAAGGCATCGAGCTGCTCGGCTTCGTCGAGGTCGCCGGCCCGGCAGTGCTTGGGCGTCTCCCTGCGGCTGGCCCTGACGATGTCGCGGACATCCTGGAGGTCCCTGACTTCCCTCCTGAGTTCCGCCGTCGGCTGCTTCTTCCGGGCCGTGTCGGCGATGCGGTTGCGCAGGCGGCCAAGCTGGCGGTCGAGGCGATGGATTGCCTTGTCATAGGCCCGCCGCAGCGGGTTGACGACCATGGCGGCGGGATCGAGAGGCTCGAGCTCGTGGGTCGGCAGGGCGTCGAGATTGAACTCGTCACGCATGTACTTGAAGAAGTTCTCCTGCGACCAGCGCGAGAACATGGCGCCCGCAACCTCAGCCATCGGCTTGTGCGGATCGGTGGTGATCAGCGGCACCTGACGGCCGTTGTCGAGCAGGCGGCGGATCTGGCGCACCCTGAAGCCGTTCGGCAACGTCACCGGCTTCTCAGCCAGCCGCATGGTGGCGCTGCCGTCCGCCGCCGGTCCGTGAATGGGAACGGTCATCGCGCCGAAGTCCTCGGCCGGCCAGTCCTCGCCCCTGAAGTTCTTGTGCCAGGTCAGGCAGGCGACGCCGCGCCTCGCCAGCCGGCGGAACAGATCCGGGCTCCAGCCCTCGCGGTCGAAGACCAGGGTGAGCGCCGGCTGGCCGGGATGCTCGGCGGTCAGGTCCGGCGCCCCGGCGCCAACGATCCCAAGCTCCTGCAGCGCCGGCACCACGTCGGCTTCGATGGCCGCGACCATCTTCGGGTCCAGCGGCTTGTGCAGACAGAGCAGCGGCTTGCCGCCCAGAGCGTTGATCCAGTAGCTGGCGCGTGCCGGCAGGCACAGCTTCTCGCGCGAGACGAAGTGCTTGGGCAAGCGCCCCTTGCGGCCGGAGTAGACCTTGACGTGCCCGTCGATGGCCAGCGTCGCCCAGAGCTCCGGCTCGTCGGCGCCTGCCAGCGCCTGGCAAGGGCGAGCTGCCACGCCCGCACGCCGGCCTCGTCGTCGGCGATGAGAGCGATCTTGCGGCGCAGCGTCTTGACCTCGGGGCAGCGATCGAGGCCGAGAATGGCGCCCCATTCGCCCGGCGCCTGGTAGCGCAGGCTCTCGGGGTTGCGCACCCGCGCCAAGGTCATGAAGGCCAGGAAGAGCAGGATCGTAGGCAAGCCGTAATAGCCCTTCGGCAGCAATGGCAGGAGACCGGTCTCGGAGAGAAGACCTTCCTTCAGCAGGGCCGGCAGGGCGGCGAGCACGCCGCCGAAGCGGACACCGCGGGCGGCGGCGGCGAACTGCGGTTCGACCGGCCCCGCCTGTCCACAACTGGCCAGAACCCGAGCCGGAACATCGCAAGTCGCACGCCCCATCGGCGCCTGCCGGTCCCGCCGATCGCGCGCGCTGCGATCCGTTTGCGGCTGCGCTTCCAGCCCCGGCGCCGTCTCCGGCCCCGGGGCACCGGTACTCTCTTCATCGACACGGCCTTCAGGAGCCGCACCCGCGTCAGGCGGCGCAGCCAGCGCTGAGCGTCCGGGCTCCCCATCCGCCTCCGTGTTGCCGATCAGTCCCTGACGGCGCCACTTGTTGACCGATGGCGCTGACACGCCGAGAACCCGGGCCGCCGCAGAGCCGCTCAGGCCCGATGCCAGCAACGCCGTCGCCTTCTCCGCCAACTCCGGAGTGAACACCGACGGCCCGCGACCGCGCCGGGGCTTCATGAACCCCGCTTCGCCCTCGGCCAGGTAGCGCCGTCGTGCGCGCTGCACCGTCGCGCGCGAGACAGCGAAAGCGTCAGCCAGTTCCTGCGGCGAGACCGCGCTGATCGCCGCGAGGCGGCCGATCCGCAAGAGCATGGCCGTGCGGTCATCGGCGGCGTGGCTGTCAAAGGGAATGAGGTTGGAAAAGTAGGTGAAGGTGTCGTCCGAGATCAGGACGGCGAAGCAGCTGTTGCCGATCGAGACCGCCTCTGGAGGGCACATTGGGAGGGTACTGGGCATGGTTGAGACCGTGCAATTGGTATCAAATTATAATATCAGACCTCGGGCGCGACACCCAGCGAAAAACCGCCTGAAACAACCGAAATGTATCAGAATTCAAGGAGTTCCCGGCACGCTGCCCAGAACAGCCAGCATCACGAGGTCAGGAAGTCTGAACCTCGCGCGCCGCCTTCAAAAGCATAAGGAGGGCTGCCTGCGCTTCCTCACCGACCTGCGCACGCCGTTCACGAATAACGAGGCGGAGCGTGACATCCGTATGAACAAAGTGCATGAGAAGATCTCAGGCGGCTTCCGCTCCCTGCAAGGCGCCTGCAACTTCGCCGGAATGCGCAGCGTCATCGTCACCGCTCGAAAGCAAGGCTGGAACATCCTGCAAATCCTGGCGCACCCGGAACCGATGCAGCTGATCCCTATACTGCGCTCCTGAACTTCTCCGGCTCATCCTGAGTATCGCTGTCCTCTCATCTTGTTCGCGACGCGGCGTTCATCATCCTCTCGCGCTCAAGAGAGTAGGCACCCCCGCGGCGTGGGGGCGTTGACGCAAAAGGAACTGGCTTGTTCCATAAGAGAGAGGGGGTACCTGGGCAGTTACGAAATATCCAATGTGGTGCCCGCAGGTGGTACCCGGCGCACCCAGCGCGCGGTCATGGCACTCTTGCCACCTCGCGTGGCAGAGTGGACAATTGAAATTTTCCACATCCAATCATCCACTTGCGCCGAAGCGGTGGCCAAATGTTGGCTTGGGCGTTTGGGGTGACGTGCGCGACCGCCGGCCAGCAAGATGTGGGGAGTGGGCTAGTCGGCCACTCGGAGCAGCCGCAAAATGTGCGCCAAAATCGAACGGCCGGAAACGGCCCCATACGATCCGGGACCGCTCCGTACCACGTAGACTCAGACTTCCTGACCTCTGCTGATTTTAGGTGACACGAGCCGCGCGGATTCCGAGGCCCCGTCGATGTCATAGACTATGCGCAGACGGGTGCCGGGGAAGACCGTTTCGGTGGCGTTCAGGTCGCTCAGAACCGCATCGATCCAACGGTCGCAGGCGTCGTTTGCGAGGCCAAGAATGTGGACCCGCAGGAGGCCATTGCCAGGATCCGGCAGGATGTCGGCATCGGCGGTGAGCAGCGCTTGAAGCAGTTTCCGGGGATGGGGCTTGTGGCCCTGCGCCTGCATGACGGGAAGCATCATGCGGGTTTCGGCGCGGTAGGCGATCATCCGGATGACGTCGAGGAGGAGGCGCTCGCGCGCGGGCAAGGCATCGAGCTGCTCGGCTTCGTCGAGGTCGCGCCGGCCCGGCAGTGCTTGGGCGTCTCCCTGCGGCTGGCCCTGACGATGTCGCGGACATCCTGGAGGTCCCTGACTTCCCTCCTGAGTTCCGCCGTCGGCTGCTTCTTCCGGGCCGTGTCGGCGATGCGGTTGCGCAGGCGGCCAAGCTGGCGGTCGAGGCGATGGATTGCCTTGTCATAGGCCCGCCGCAGCGGGTTGACGACCATGGCGGCGGGATCGAGAGGCTCGAGCTCGTGGGTCGGCAGGGCGTCGAGATTGAACTCGTCACGCATGTACTTGAAGAAGTTCTCCTGCGACCAGCGCGAGAACATGGCGCCCGCAACCTCAGCCATCGGCTTGTGCGGATCGGTGGTGATCAGCGGCACCTGACGGCCGTTGTCGAGCAGGCGGCGGATCTGGCGCACCCTGAAGCCGTTCGGCAACGTCACCGGCTTCTCAGCCAGCCGCATGGTGGCGCTGCCGTCCGCCGCCGGTCCGTGAATGGGAACGGTCATCGCGCCGAAGTCCTCGGCCGGCCAGTCCTCGCCCCTGAAGTTCTTGTGCCAGGTCAGGCAGGCGACGCCGCGCCTCGCCAGCCGGCGGAACAGATCCGGGCTCCAGCCCTCGCGGTCGAAGACCAGGGTGAGCGCCGGCTGGCCGGGATGCTCGGCGGTCAGGTCCGGCGCCCCGGCGCCAACGATCCCAAGCTCCTGCAGCGCCGGCACCACGTCGGCTTCGATGGCCGCGACCATCTTCGGGTCCAGCGGCTTGTGCAGACAGAGCAGCGGCTTGCCGCCCAGAGCGTTGATCCAGTAGCTGGCGCTCGCCGGCAGGCACAGCTTCTCGCGCGAGACGAAGTGCTTGGGCAAGCGCCCCTTGCGGCCGGAGTAGACCTTGACGTGCCCGTCGATGGCCAGCGTCGCCCAGAGCTCCGGCTCGTCGGCGCCTGCCAGCGCCTGGCAAGGGCGAGCTGCCACGCCCGCACGCCGGCCTCGTCGTCGGCGATGAGAGCGATCTTGCGGCGCAGCGTCTTGACCTCGGGGCAGCGATCGAGGCCGAGAATGGCGCCCCATTCGCCCGGCGCCTGGTAGCGCAGGCTCTCGGGGTTGCGCACCCGCGCCAAGGTCATGAAGGCCAGGAAGAGCAGGATCGTAGGCAAGCCGTAATAGCCCTTCGGCAGCAATGGCAGGAGACCGGTCTCGGAGAGAAGACCTTCCTTCAGCAGGGCCGGCAGGGCGGCGAGCACGCCGCCGAAGCGGACACCGCGGGCGGCGGCGGCGAACTGCGGTTCGACCGGCCCCGCCTGTCCACAACTGGCCAGAACCCGAGCCGGAACATCGCAAGTCGCACGCCCCATCGGCGCCTGCCGGTCCCGCCGATCGCGCGCGCTGCGATCCGTTTGCGGCTGCGCTTCCAGCCCCGGCGCCGTCTCCGGCCCCGGGGCACCGGTACTCTCTTCATCGACACGGCCTTCAGGAGCCGCACCCGCGTCAGGCGGCGCAGCCAGCGCTGAGCGTCCGGGCTCCCCATCCGCCTCCGTGTTGCCGATCAGTCCCTGACGGCGCCACTTGTTGACCGATGGCGCTGACACGCCGAGAACCCGGGCCGCCGCAGAGCCGCTCAGGCCCGATGCCAGCAACGCCGTCGCCTTCTCCGCCAACTCCGGAGTGAACACCGACGGCCCGCGACCGCGCCGGGGCTTCATGAACCCCGCTTCGCCCTCGGCCAGGTAGCGCCGTCGTGCGCGCTGCACCGTCGCGCGCGAGACAGCGAAAGCGTCAGCCAGTTCCTGCGGCGAGACCGCGCTGATCGCCGCGAGGCGGCCGATCCGCAAGAGCATGGCCGTGCGGTCATCGGCGGCGTGGCTGTCAAAGGGAATGAGGTTGGAAAAGTAGGTGAAGGTGTCGTCCGAGATCAGGACGGCGAAGCAGCTGTTGCCGATCGAGACCGCCTCTGGAGGGCACATTGGGAGGGTACTGGGCATGGTTGAGACCGTGCAATTGGTATCAAATTATAATATCAGACCTCGGGCGCGACACCCAGCGAAAAACCGCCTGAAACAACCGAAATGTATCAGAATTCAAGGAGTTCCCGGCACGCTGCCCAGAACAGCCAGCATCACGAGGTCAGGAAGTCTGAGTTTGCCACATTTTTCGGAGCGATTTTCCACTTTTCGCTCCCGGTCCATCCTACCGACGGCGCGGCGGGAGCTTCATGATCGCAGCCGTTGTTAAGCCTCCACCAAATCGGACAGGCCATTGATGGCCCTTCTTGACGGCGATAACGGTTATCGGGGGTAATGCGGTGTACTGGCGTTAGCGGCGATGGAGCCTGGGCGCGAATTCCAATTTTCCTTTAGTTCGTCCTGAATGCCCGTTCGAGGAGGTTACATCCATGACACGCAGGGTGCCGCCGTGCCGAGCCGATCATGTGGGTAGCCTGCTGCGCCCGGAAGCCGTCAATTCGGCGCGCGCCAAGTTTGAAAGCGGCGAACTTTCCGCCGAGCAACTCAAGGAGATCGAGGACCGCGAGATCCTGCGCGTCATCGACAAACAGGAATCAATCGGACTGAAATCGATCACCGACGGCGAATTCCGTCGAAAGTTCTGGAGCCGGGATTTCTTCCGGTCCTTCGAGAACGTGGAAACCTTCGAAACGCCCGGCGTGCAGCGCTTCAAGGGCACCAAGCATCCGGCGATGGCGCACAGGCCGACCGCCCGCCTCGCCTATGGCGCCGAACATCCGATGGTCGAGCATTTCAGGTTCCTGAAGGCGCATGTCCGCCACAACCCGAAGATGTGCATTCCCGCGCCCAGCGCATTCCTGGCCCACCGTGCCAAGTCGGTACTCAGCGACGACATTTACCCCGACATAGGCCAATTCTCAGACTTCCTGACCTCTGCTGATTTTAGGTGACACGAGCCGCGCGGATTCCGAGGCCCCGTCGATGTCGTAGACTATGCGCAGACGGGTGTTGTTAAGCGTGGAAAAGTGACCCCCTATTGGGGGTGATCGGCGTCCAAAATTGACCCCCTTGGATTTGTGTCCATGAACACACCTCGTCGTTTGGACGGACGGGGTGGTGGGGGAGATGCTGGTTGTGGAAACGATCGCGAAGATCCGTCGGGATCATCTGGTGAAGGGCGTTCCGATCAAGAAGCTCGCCCGGGATTTGAGGGTTTCCAAGAACACGATACGCAAGGTGGTGCGGGGCGATGCGACCTCGCACAGCTACGAGCGCAAGATCCAGCCGATGCCGAAGCTTGGGCTGTGGGTGGAGGAGCTTGAGCGCCAGCTGAAGGCCAACGAGAAGAAGGCACGCAAGGATCGGCTGTCTCTTCTGCGGATTCATGAAGACCTTGTGTCGCTGGGCTACAAGGGCGGCTATGACGCGGTTCGCCGCTATGCCAGGGCCTGGCGGCGCCGGTGGCGGCTGTTGTCGCCGGCGCAGGCCTATGTGCCGCTGATCTTCGATCCCGGCGAGGCCTACCAGTTCGACTGGAGCCACGAGTACGCGCGTCTGTCGGGCGCGACGACCAGGGTGAAGGCGGCGCACATGCGGCTGTGCCACAGCCGGATGTATCTGGTCCAGATCTTTCCCCGCGAGAGCCAGGAGATGGTCTTCGAGGCGCACGAGCGTGCCTTCCGCTTCTTCGGCGGGGTCTGCCGGCGGGGCATCTACGACAACATGAAGACGGCGGTGAGCACGATCTTCGTGGGCAAGAAGCGGGACTACAACCGCCGCTTCCAGGAGCTGTGCTCGCACCATCTGGTGGAGCCTGTGGCGTGCACGCCAGGGGCTGGCTGGGAGAAGGGGCAGGTCGAGAAGCAGGTGGGTGACCTTCGCGGCCGCCTGTTCGTGCCCATCCCGCGGGGCCGCTCCTACGCCGAGATCAACGAGTGGCTGATGGATCGGTGCATCGAGGACGCCAAGAAGCATCCGCATCCGACAATCCCGGGCAAGACGGTGTGGCAGGTGTTCGAGGAGGAGCAGCCCTTCCTGATGGCGTATCGCGGCCCCTTCGACGGCTTCCATGCCAGCGAGGTGTCGGTCTCGAAGACCTGTCTGGTGCGCTTCGACAACAACCAGTACAGCGTCGCGGCCCGCGCCGTCGGCCGGCCGGTGGACGTGCGGGCCTATGCCGATCGGATCGTCATCCGCCAGGACGGCGAGACCGTTGCCGAGCACCCCCGCAGCTTCGGGCGCGGCCGGTTCGTCTACGATCCGTGGCATTACGTGCCGATCCTGACGCGGAAGCCCGGCGCGCTACGCAATGGCGCGCCCTTCAAGGACTGGCAGTTGCCCAACGCGCTCGGCCGCCTGCGAACCCGGCTCGCGGGCCACGACGACGGCGACCGGCAGTTCGTCAAGGTGCTCGCGGCGGTGCTGGAGGACGGACTGGAGGCGGTTGAGGCGGCCTGTGCCGAGACGCTCGACTGCGGTGCCTGCAGCGCCGACGTGGTGCTCAACATCCTCGCCCGGCAGCGCCAGCCGGCACCGCCGGCAATCATCCCGACGCCCGAGGGCCTGCAGCTTCGCCACAAGCCGGTAGCCGACTGTCAGCGCTACGACAGCCTGAGGGAGGCCGGTCATGGAGCGTCATGATGTGCTGGAGATGATGACCCAGCTGAAGCTCGCAGGTATGCGCGCCGCTTACGACGACATCCTTGCCGACGGGCTCAAGCGCCGCCATCCGGTGCAACAGATCATCGGTACGCTGCTGCAGGTCGAGATCGCCGACAAGAGGGCCCGCTCGATCAAGTACCAGATGGCCTCCGCCAAGCTGCCGACGGTCAAGGAGCTGGCCGACTTCGACTTCGCCGCCTCGCCGGTCAACGAGCCCCTGATCCAGGAGCTCGCCGGCGGCGGCTTCCTCGAGGGCAAACGCAACATCGTGCTGGTCGGCGGCACCGGTACCGGCAAGACCCATCTCGCCGTCGCCATCGCGCGGTCCTGCATCCGCAAGGGCGCGCGCGGCCGGTGCTACAACGTCGTCGACCTGGTCAACCTCCTCGAGGCCGAGCTTCGCGCCGGACGCCAGGGCCGCACTGCAGACCAGCTCGTCCGCCGCGACTTCGTCATCCTCGACGAGCTCGGCTACCTGCCCTTCGCCCAGGCCGGTGGGCAGCTGCTCTTCCATCTGATGAGCCGGCTCTACGAGCGCACCTCGATCGTCATCACCACAAACCTCGCCTTCGGCGAATGGCCATCCGTCTTCGGCGACCCCAAGATGACCACAGCGCTGCTCGATCGCCTCACCCATCATTGCGAGATCATCGAGACCGGCAACGAGAGCTGGCGCTTCAAGAACCGCTCCTGACCCGCCGCCGGCCTCCCTTGCGGCCCGGTTGCCCCGGTGGGCCAACAGGGACCCCCCACGCGGCTTCGCTCCGCGTAGCGCAGGGCGCCACACGAAGCCGCGCGGGTCCCCCCTATTGGCTACCGGGACAACCTCCGCCGTGCCACTCAGGGGGGTCAATTTTGCACGCCGATCGGGGGTCAGTATTGAAAGCCGATTGACACCCGTCTGCGCATAGTCTACGACATCGACGGGGCCTCGGAATCCGCGCGGCTCGTGTCACCTAAAATCAGCAGAGGTCAGGAAGTCTGAGGTTGTCCTCCAGCACCACTTTGAGGATGTTCGCCGTGGCCACTGCTGACGGCCAGTTGGGAACGCCGACGACGACATCGGCAGTCTGAGCTGAAGTCGTGCCGATGACGGGCGAAATGCCGATGAGAAGCAGGGCCGCATACAAGCTACGGCGCCACTTGATTGTCTTCATCGTCTTCTCCTTCGGTTCATCAGGTTAGAGCCACCGTCCGCCGCCACGGCGCGCCCCGCGGCTCTCTACCAGCGCGCCCCGAACCTCACGCCGATCGCGTTCGGGCACATCGTCGCTCGCCGCCTCGACCCGCGTTGCCTTGAGGCATGGTGTCGCCTCCGCCGCGATCCCTTCGTTATTGCTTGTATGGTAGGGTTGCTTTCAGATAGAAAAAACATCATTCATAGAATGTTAATATGCAGATATAGGCAAACATGATGCCCTCAGGCACCACCACGACCCCGCGTCTCCACAAGGCCGATCTCCACATGCTCGCGGTCTTCATGACGGTCGTGGAGTGCGGCGGGTTCGCTGCAGCGCAGGTTGCTTTGAACGTCGGCCAGTCGACCATCAGCCGCCAGATCACCGATCTGGAGAAGCGCCTCGGCATGCGCCTTTGCCAACGGGGGCGGGCCGGCTTCCGCCTGACAGACAAGGGCCGGATCGTCTACGAGGCCTGCCAGCACCTCGCGACCGCACTGGAGAGCTTTCGTACTACCGTGGGCGCGCTGCGCGGCGAACTGGTTGGCGAGCTATCGATCGCCGCGATCGACAATTGGGCCACCGAGCGTTGCTATCCTTTGGCGGACGTGCTCCGGGCCTTCAGGGGCAGGGCCCGGCAAGTCCACATTCACTTCCACACTCTGGCGCCCGACGAGATCGAGCGCGCCGTCCTCGAGAACAGGGTCAATCTGGGAATCGGCGTGTTCCACCAGCACCGTCCGGGCCTGATCTACGAAGCACTCTATGACGACCCGGTCGAACTCTACTGCGGTGCTGGTCACCCACTTTTCGACCGGGCTCCTCACCAGCTCGACCGCGACGACGTGCACACGGCCGATCTTGCTCACCGCGCCTATCTATCCGAGCGGCAGGTCGCACCGCTCACCGGTGACCTGCAGTCGAGCGCGGCGGCACGCCAGATCGAAGGCGTGGCGTTCCTAATCCTGTCGGGCTGGCACATCGGCTATCTGCCCGTCACCTACGCGGCAAGGTGGGTGGAGAGCGGGCGCATGCACAGCATCCTGCCCGAGACCTACCGCCTCAATACGAAGATGGAGTTGGTGACGCGCCGCGGCGTGCAGCTGACGCTGGTCAGCCAGACCTTCGCGGACATCCTGCGGGAGACCACCCGGACGTTGCACAGCTAACCGCCGGTTCCTGAGCGATCCTGGCGCACGCGCTTCGGCAACGTGACGCGGTGCGGGGCCTCGTCATGAAGCGACTTGGAATCTCACCCATCCCGCTTATTCCCGGCGAATCCCGCACAAATTTTGACTTGTAGCTTGTCGCGCTCAGAGTCCTAACGATGGCCCGTGCGGGACTTCCATCTGTTCACGTGACCCCTTGGTCGTGCAGCCTAATCCGCGAAGGGATCGTGGACGAGAATGGTGTCTTCGCGCTCGGGGCTGGTGGAAAGCATGGCCACCGGCGCCTCGATCAGTTCCTCTATCCGGCGGATGTACTTCACCGCCGTCGCCGGCAGATCGGCCCAGGAGCGCGCGCCGCGCGTGCTCTCCTGCCAACCGTCGAAGGTCTCATAGACCGGGCGCACCAGGGCCTGATCGGCGGCAGCGGCGGGAATGTGGTCGAGCATCGCGCCGTTGCGCCGGTAGCCGATACAGACCTTGAGCTCGGGCATGCCGTCGAGCACGTCGAGCTTGGTGAGCGCGATGCCCTTGATGCCGCCGATCTTGACCGCCTGGCGCACCAGCACGGAGTCGAACCAGCCGCAGCGCCGGGGGCGGCCGGTCACGGTGCCGAATTCGCGCCCGCGCTCGCCGAGGGTGCGGCCGACCTCGTCGTCGAGCTCGGTCGGGAAGGGCCCGCCGCCCACCCGGGTGGTGTAGGCCTTAGTGATGCCGAGCACGTAACCGATGGTCCCGGGCCCCACTCCGGCGCCGGCGGCCGCCTGGCCGGCGAGCGTATTGGACGAGGTGACGAAGGGATAGGTGCCGTGGTCGATGTCGAGCATCGCGCCCTGCGCGCCCTCAAAGAGGATGCGCTTGCCCTCCTGCCGGGCGCGGTCGAGCCGGTGCCAGACCGGCGCAGCGAAGGGCAGCAGGCGGGGTGCGATCACCAGCAGGGCCTGCTCCAGCTGGGCGGCGTCCGCATCCGGTATCCTGAAGCCGCGCCTGAGCGCGTTGTGATGGAGCAACAGCTCGCCGAGCCGGGGCCGCAGGGTCTCGACGTCGCGCAAATCGCAGAGGCGAATCGCGCGGCGGCCGACCTTGTCCTCATAAGCCGGGCCGATGCCGCGGCCGGTGGTGCCAAGCTTGGCGCCGCCACGGGCCTCTTCCCGCGCCTGGTCGAGCTCGCGGTGGATCGGCAGGATCAGGCAGACGTTCTCGGAGATCGTCAGCGTCTCTGGACTGACGCTGACGCCCTTCGCCACCATGGTGTCGATCTCGTCCAGCAGCGCCCAGGGATCGACCACCACGCCGTTGCCGATCACAGACAACTTGCCGCCGCGTACCACGCCAGACGGCAGAAGGCTCAGCTTGTACTGGACGCCATCCACCACCAGTGTGTGGCCGGCATTGTGGCCGCCCTGAAAGCGCACCACGACGTCGGCCCGGCTGGAGAGCCAGTCGACGATCTTGCCCTTGCCCTCGTCGCCCCACTGGGAGCCCACTACCGCGACGTTACCCACGACTACTCCTCTCCGCCGATGGCGCTGGCGGTGCCGCCCTGCCACAGGTGGCTGCAACCGAGCCGCGCGGCCTCGGCTGCGGGGTCTCCATCGGGCGCGAGGCCAGCGATCGTGACCCAGCCGTCGTCGCGCAGTCCGGCGCCATCGGCTCGCGGCGTGCCGTGCGGCAGGTAGACACGGCGTGGCGCCGGCGGCGCGGGCGCGGCGCGGAGCACCGTGTCGACATAGATCGTGCAGCCGGCGGCCTCCTCCCCTTTCGCACCGGCGTCGCCCACCGAATAGCGGCCGCCGCGGCCGAGCTCGGTGCGCACGCCGCCCGCGAACAGGCTGAAGCTGGTGCCGGTGTGGTATTCGAAGCCACGCCATTCGATGGGATCGATGGTGAGCGCAAGTTCCGGCGCTGCCTCGCGCAGCAGCGTTGCCACCTCCAGCAGGTGAGCGAGCGCGGTCGTCGCCTCGCCGGGCAGCGTGAGCTGCGCCAGCGACTCGATTGCCGTCTCGGCCGCACCGGTGGCCCGCAACAGTTGGACCAGCTGCGCGGCCACACCGTCGCCGATCCCCCCGACCGCCACCGCGTCCTTGCGGTCGAGGGCATCGCGGAGACGACCGGCGCGCTCGGCGTCGAGACCGGCTTCGGCGATGAGCGACGCCACCAGGGTCGGCGCGTTGAGATCGACGGAGAGGCCGCCTTCGAGTCCCAGTCCGCGCAGCGCGTTGGCCGCCAGCAGGATGACCTCAGCATCGCAAGCGGCGCCGGCGCCAATGCCGATGAGCTCGAAGCCCACCTGGCGAAACTGCCGCTCAGGCCGCAGCTCGCCGCCCCGCACGCGCAGGATCTCGCCGGCATAGCTCAGGCGAAGCGGCCGGGGGCTTCGCGAGAGCCGCGAGGCCGCGATGCGCGCGATCTGCGGCGTGAGGTCGCTGCGCACGGCCATCATGCGGTGCGAGGCCGGGTCCATCAGGCGGAAGGTCTGGTCGGCGAGCCCGGCGCCGGCGCCGCTCAGCATGCTGTCTTCGAATTCGACGAGCGGTGGCTTGACCCTCTCGTAGCCTTGCGCGGCGAAGCAGGCGAGCAGCGCTTCGGCGAGCGCGGCCTCGGCGCCCGCCTCGGGCGGCAGCAGGTCGCGCAGGCCGGTCGGCAGCAGGGCCGGTGTCTTGGCTTCCGTCATGGCGGTGACACTCTACAGTCCCGGCGCGGGCGCCGAAACGGCCGCGGCCACAGCGTGAGCGGGCAGGACAAGGAGGACCGCTTGACCCCCCAGCGGTGCCTCCCTATCGTTCGCCGCCGCGGCGCGCCCGTAGCTCAGGTGGTAGAGCATCTGACTTTTAATCAGAGGGTCCCTGGTTCGAGTCCAGGCGGGCGTACCAATCGAATCAAGGGATTGGGGGCGGTTCGCGGCGCCGCCCGGACGCGCTCCCCACCGGCCTCCTGGAGGTGAGGCCGGCAGCGATCACGGGAGCGATCTCACATGAAGGGACTGAGGCGGGTGTGCGCGCGCATTGTGGCGGCGCCGGCGTTCAACGGGCTGATCATCGCGATGATCCTGATCACCGCGCTCGGCCTCGGGCTGGAGACGAGCCAGGCGTTCAACGCCAGCTTCGGCTACGCCATCCAGTGGGCCTTCCACGTGGCGCTCGCGATCTTCGTGATCGAAGCCGCGATCAAGCTCACCGCCGTCGCACCGCGCTTCGAGCGCTACTTCAAGGACGGCTGGAACCTCTTCGACTTCGTCATCCTGGTCCTCGCCTTCCTGCCGGATGCCGGCGAGTTCGCCCTCATTGCCCGCCTCGCGCGGCTGCTCCGGGTGCTGCGGGTGGCGACCGTGGTGCCGCAGCTCCGCGTCATCGTCTCGACCCTGATCCGCTCCCTGCCGGGGCTCGGGCACGTGATGCTGCTGCTCTCCGCCGTCTTCTACGTATACGCGATCGCGGGCGTGCACCTCTTCCGCGACCACGACCCGACCCACTGGCGCGACCTCGGCATCGCGCTGCTTTCGCTTTTCCGGGTGATGACGCTCGAGGACTGGACCGACATCATGTACGTCGCGATGGAGCTCCATCCGATGGCGTGGCTCTTCTTCGTGAGCTTCGTGATGCTGGCGGCGGTGATCATGATCAACCTCGTGATCGCGGTCGTGATCAACAATCTGCACGACGCGCGCCTCGAGGTCAGGCCCGTCAGGGGCGACGAAAGCGAAGACGAACAGACGCTCAGGACCGTCCGCGAAGAGGCGGCGAATGCCCGCGCCGCGCTGGAGCGCGTCGAGACCATCCTGGCCAAGATGAAGAAGTAGGCCCTTCTCCCGCCGACCGGCTCGCTCGACCGTTATGGATGGGGGCCGAAGGGGGCTTCGTTAAGCAGTACGACCTCCTGGCTCAGCATATTCGGGCGGATCTTTCCCGCGAAGCGCATAAACTCCTCGGTCTGGAAGAGCCGTGCCCAGTGAGCGCGGCGAGCCGCATCGTCGTCGAACTTCCACAGGTGCACCAGCCGGTGGAGGGTGCCAGTATCGGCAACGAAATAGCCGACCAGATTGGCGCCGAAGCCCTCCCTCTCCAGTATTGGCCAGCCCTCGTCCCGATAGAGCGCGACGGCCTCGGGGAGCTTGCCGACCTGAAACGTGTACGTCCTCATCTCATAGAGCGCCATTGCTGTTCCTCCCGTGTGGCTTCGGGGCGGAGACTGGCGGCGCCGGCGCCCCGCGTCAAACCGGGACGACAGTGGCAAGCGTGTGCGGCCATTGCCGCCGCCGCCCCGAAACGGTCAAACTGGATATGTCTGGGATCGAACAGGGAGGGACACCATGGAGGAGTCGGGCACGCGGCTCAGCACGCAAATCGATTTCGACCGGGACGGGAAGCAGTGCGATCATCTGCGCCTGCACCATTCCGTCCACCGCTCGGCCTACGGCTGGCTGCCCGTGCCGCTGGTCTGCATCAAGAATGGCGAGGGGCCGACCGTGCTGCTCACGTCGGGCGTGCACGGCGACGAATACGAGGGGCAGGTGACGCTGACCAAGCTCATCCGCACCATCGATCCTGCCGACGTGACCGGCCGAATCATCATCCTGCCGATGGCCAACTACCCGGCCGCAAAGGCGGGGATGAGGACATCGCCCGTCGACGACATGAATCTGAACCGCGTCTTCCCCGGCAGGAGCGACGGGCGGCTCACCGAGATGCTCGCCCACTACATCGACGGCGAGCTCACCCCCCGCGCCGACTACATGCTCGACCTCCACTCCGGTGGAAGCTCGCTCATGTACCTGCCCACCCTGGTGCTCCGCGATGCGGCGATACCGGACGCGACGCAGGCCCGGATCATCGAGCTCGGCCGGGTATTCGGCGCGCCCTACGGTTTTCTCTTCCCGTCAACCGGCGGCATGGGCGCCACCAACATGAGGGCGGCGATCCAGCGCGGCGTGGTGGTGCTGGCCACCGAGATGGGCGGGGGCGGCACGGTGACGCCCGAGTGCCTTCGCATCTGCGAGGCCGGCACCAAGCGTGTGCTTCGCCACGTCGGTGTCTGGCATGGCCCGGTGGAGGACGACGAGGAGCCGGCGGCGGAGGTGCGCCTGCTCACCGCAGCCTCGTGGGAGTTTTTCACTTACGCCAGTGAGGACGGGTTGTTCGAGCCGGTGGTCGAGCTCGGCGCCGAGGTGGAAAAGGGCCAGCTCGCGGGGCTGATCCACACGCCGGAGACGCCGTGGCGGGAGCCGACGGAGGTTCACTTCGATGCGACGGGCCTGGTCGTCTGCAAGCGCATCCCAGGGCGGGTCGAGCGTGGCGACTGCCTGTTCCACATGGGCACCGACCTGGAGGGCGAGAGCTGGTGAGGTCACGCCCGGATCCGGAACGGGATGCCGCTCGCGCGGTGACGGAGGAACGATGAGCCCGCAAAAATCCGACGAGAGCTGGCGCGGCAAGATCGGCAGGATGAGCGCAGAGGAGATCGATGGCTTCCTGGAGGAGCCCTTCCTCGCTCGCGTCGCCTGTCTCGACGACAACGATTGGCCCTACGTGGTGCCCTGCTGGTACCAGTGGGACGGCAAGGCGCTCTGGGTCGTCCCGCGCGCGCGCTCGGCCTGGGCGCGTTATCTCGAAGCGCGCGCCGCCTGCGCGGTGACGATCGACGAATCCTCGGCTGCCGATCACGCCTCGGATACCGGCGTGCAACGCCGCTTTCTCGCCCAGTGCGAGGCAGCGATCGTGGAGCGGCCCAATGTGGGCGGCCATTGGGTGGAGATCGCCCGTGCCATGTCCATTCGGTACTATGGCGAGAATGGCCCGAGTTACCTGGAGCCCACCATGAGCTGGAAGCGCTGGCTGATCCGCCTCGACCCCGTACGCATCCAGACCTGGCAGGGCATCGCCTGGCCCAAACGCTACCTGGACGGCGACGCGGTCGCCCGGTGAGTCCCGCTCCCCCGGTGGCGGATGGGGTGTCTGCCATTTTCGTATTCCGTCCCGTTCTGAGACGTTTCAATAACTACGTGAATCAACGTGTTTATTGGAACACCCCTGTCTTGCGCTGTTCCGCCCCGTCCCGTATAATCCCGTTTCTAATAGGGAGTGGGAAGGAGAGTTTTCAGTATGGCGGACGGTCGAAAACCAAAGGGCAAGCATCCCGAGAAGAGGCTGACCTCGACCTTAGTGCGCAAGACCTCGAAGCCCGGCCGCTACTACGACGGCAACGGGCTTTTCCTGAAGGTCGATCCCTCCGGCGCCAAGCGGTGGGGGCAAAGACTCGTCATTCACGGGCGCCAACGCACCCTCGGGCTGGGCGGATGCGCGCTCGTCTCTCTCGCCGAAGCGCGGGAGGCCGCACTGGTGAACCGCAAGATTGCGCGCGAAGGCGGCGATCCTCTCGCTCAGCGACGCCACACGACCAACATCCCGACCTTCGAGGCAGCCGCCGCAATCGTCATCGACCTTCACCGGCACGGTTGGCGGAACGAGAAACATGCCGCCCAGTGGGGAGCCACACTGCGCGGTTACGTGTTCCCACGCCTGGGCCAGCGCTCCGTCGCGGACATCAGCACCGCCGACGTCATGGCGGTCCTCATGCCGATCTGGAACGAGAAGCCGGAGACGGCGCGGCGTGTGCGCCAGCGCATCTCGACGGTCATGAAGTGGGCCGTGGCGCAAGGCTACCGAGCCGATAACCCGGCCGGAGACGCCATCGGCGCAGCGCTCCCACGGCATAGTGGCAAGTCCAAGCGCCATCATCGAGCGTTGCCGCATGGCGAGGTCGCGGCTGCCATTGAGGCAGTGCGGGGCTCGGGCGCCGGGATCGCCGTGAAGCTGGCCTTCGAGTTCCTGATTCTGACGGCCGCACGCTCGGGCGAGGTCAGGCTCGCTACCTGGGATGAGATCGACAAAGACGCTGCGACCTGGACCGTGCCGGCGGCGCGCATGAAGGCCAGCATCGAGCACCGCGTGCCGCTCTGCGACCGTGCCATGACGATCCTGGGCGAGGCGCGGGCGATCGATGACGGAAGCGGCTTCATCTTCCCTGGCACGCGCACGGGCAAGCCGCTGTCGGACATGACGTTGTCAAAGCTCATGCGCGATCTTGGCCTTGAAGCTGTGCCGCACGGCTTCCGGTCGAGCTTCCGCAACTGGGCGTCGGAGTGCACCAACGCCCCGCGCGACGCAATGGAGGCGGCCCTGGCCCACATCGTGCGCGACAAGGTCGAGGCCGCCTACAACCGCACCGACCTCTTCGAGCGCCGCCGCACGCTCATGGATCAATGGGCCTCTTACCTGGACGGCGCGGCCGGCGCCGTCGTGCCGATGGTGCGTCGCGGCGCATGACGCTGTCCAAACTCATGCGCGACCTGGGCCTCGATAGCGCGCCGTACGGCTATCCTACGAGTGCCCAAAAAATTGTACGAAAGCACGGCCCGTTGCTGCGCGTTTCTATGGCTAGTCACGCGCCGAATTTCCATAGAATTGCACCTCGCCCACACGGTACGAATCAAGGTCAAGGCCGCCCACCAACGGACCGACCTCTTCGAGGGTCGCCGCTCGCTCATGGATCAGTGAGCCTCTTACCCTGACGGCACGGGCGGCGCCGTCGTACCGAAGGTGCGTCATGGCAGACAAGCGAGAGCAACAGGCGGCGGTGGACAAGCTGAAAGCGAAAGCGTTCGAGGGGCTGAAGAACAAACTGCGAGCGAATCCGGACTTCCAACGGATGCTTTGCCGCATGAAGCCCCTCAACGAGGATGCAGTCTTGGAGGCAGCGCAGGAGCTGGCGAAGCATACGTGGCCGAAGGTTCTCTCGGCTGGTGACGACTACATACCCGTGATCGATCACTCCGACGAACGAGTACGGGACTTGACGCTCAGACTGGTCGTAGATCGGCTAGCGGAGGAGCGAAAGCCGATCCCGAGGCTATTGGCTCACTGGACGGTGAAATTTCGTAACTGCCCAGGTCGTCTGATTTGTCATTTTGGGCCAGTGGATTGAGGCGTTTCTCGTTCGGAGTTGGTGGAAAGGGCTTGACGGGAATTTCGGGAAATGACTCAACAACGACATGAGCAATCCCGAGTCGCCGCGCGGCCCTTCGACGGGAGCAGCGCCCGAAACGCCCGCGCAGAAGATCGCCCGCCTGGAGGAGGAGAACGCCCGGCTTCGGGAGGAAAATGCCTGGCTTCGGCAGCAGAACGCGCGGCTGGAAGAGCAAGTCGCGCGTCTCGTCGAGCGCATCGAGGAGTTGGAGCGCCGTCTCGGCCTCAACAGCGGCAAGCCGCCTTCGAGCGATGGGCTGAGGAAGCCGAATTCGAAGCGGCGAACCCGAAGCCTGCGCGGCAAATCGGGCCGCAAGCCCGGTGGCCAGCCCGGCCACAAGGGCAAGACGCTGCGCCGCGCCGATCACCCGGATCGGGTGAAGGATCACGTCCCGGCTTCCTGCAAGGGATGCGGTTCGCCGCTTTCGGACGCGGCCAGGGCGGGAACGCCCGTCGCCCGCCAGGTGTTCGATCTGCCCGAGCCGAGCCCCCTGGAGGTGACCGAGCACCGGGCGCATGCCAAGTGCTGCGGGCATTGCGGGACGATGACCCGGGCGGCGTTCCCCGACGGGGTGTCGGCGCCGGTGCAGTACGGCCCGCGCATTGCCGGGGTGGCGGTCTACCTTCAGCACGCTCACTTCCTGCCGGAGGATCGGCTGTCGCAGGTGATGGCCGAGCTCTTCGGCGCGCCGGTGACGGCTGCGACGTTGGCGACGATGAGCGAGAGGGCGGCCGAGCGGCTGCGGGACGCGGCCTTGCACATACAGGACCTGGCGGCGGGCACGGCGCGGGTGAAACACATGGACGAGACCGGCTTGCGGATCGGCGGTCAGACGCAGTGGCTTCATGTGATCTGCACGCCGCTGCTGGCGGCGTACCGGGTCAGCGGCAAGCGCGGCGCCCTGCTCTCGGGTGTCTCCGGCATCGTCGTGCACGATCACTGGAAGCCGTACTTCGCGATGGAAGGGGTGGAGCACGGCCTGTGCAACGCCCATCACCTGCGGGAGTTGCAGGCGCTGGTGGACATCGAAGGGGAGGCTTGGGCCCGGCGGATGCAGCAGCTCCTGCGCCGAGCCAATCACGCCGCCCGCATCGCGCTGGACAAGGATATCGCCGTTCCGGCGAGGCTTGTGGCGCTGATCGAGCGCCGATACGACGAGATCATCGCCGATGCGCTGGCCTTTCACGAGAGCCAACCACCGTTCTCGCCGGGCAAGAGGAAGAAGCGCCGGAAGCGAAGGATCGGTCACAATCCGGCCTTGAGGCTGCGCGACCACAAATGCGCGGTGCTCCGGTTCCTGATCGACCTCGAGGTCGGGTTCACGAACAACGAGGCCGAGCGCGACCTTCGGATGATGAAGCTGCGCCAGAAGATCTCCGGGGGCTTCCGGTCCGCGCAGGGGGCCGAGAACTTCGCCATCCTGCGCAGCGTCATCACCACCGCCAGAAAGCAGGGCTGGAATATCATCGAAGCCCTGACCAGCCCATCGGATCGGCTCATCGCCACCGTCAAGTGCGCGTAAGCTCACCTGGCACGGGTTCTCCAACAGCGGAGCCATTCTCATAAACGATCATGGTCGACGCCGTGCTGGACCACCCCATAGAATGAAAATCGGTGCCCGTCGCGCGGGCGGACTTCGGGCCACATCGGGGTAGCTTACCGGTCGCAGTCCGCAAGAGGGGCATCGTGAGCTGTGAAACCCGGCGACCCCAGAGGAGCACACGGGCGTCGCGTGGGTAGCGTTGTGCCGAATCCCAGAGAATTTTCACAGCAAGAACCTGGGCAGTTACCTCTGCAGAGCCTTGGTCGATCCCGTTGGACAGATTGTCGAGCCTCTGTTCCACGACCGACTGACACCACCGGTTGTATTCCCTCCTTTGCCTGACGCGTGTCACCGCGTCCGAAGGAGAAAGGAATACCTGTGATGACCGAGCCGTTGATTCTCCGCCTGCGCGATGTTGTTCGCCTAACCGGCATCAGCCGAAGCAGAATTTACGTCTTCATGGCTCGCGAAGACGACCCCTTCCCGAAGCCGATTCGGCTTGGACCCAACAGCGTCGGGTGGAGGAAGGCCGAAATCGAGGCTTGGCTCGACGCGAGAGAGCGGGCCGGTTCAGCCAGGGCATGAGCTCATGTCCCGCAAATGGAAGCGCCCGCCCGGAGGTGCCATCCGGAACGGGCGCGGCGTGTCTCAGCATCGTCGAGAGCACGCCGGAACCCTAGCCCACACCGCCGGTCGTCGCAACGCGGTAGACTTCGACGCGATCAACGCGGCGGCGCTGGCCCGCCTTCCTGTGCTTTGCGCCCGCTGGCTGCCGGACGGACGGCGTGTAGGCCGCGAGTGGGAGGCGCGCAATCCGCGTCGAGTGGACCGCCGGCCAGGCTCGTTCAAGATCAACCTTGTCAACGGTTTCTGGTCTGACTTTGCTCTCCCCGACGCTCGCGGTCGAGACCCCATTTCGCTGGCGGCGTACCTGCGGGGTTGTTCTCAATCGGAAGCGGCACGGTCGCTGGCTCGCATGCTCGGGGTGGAGGCATGACCGGCCCCAGCGACGGCATGTTCGAGCCGTTCACGGTTGACGAGCTCCAAGCGGCAGAGCGCACTGCGCCCACTGATAAGAGCGAAGGCCCTCAACCGATCGTCCCGGCACCGGCCGACGCGCCCGAATTGGATTGGTCGCGGTTGCGTCCGACCGAAGCCAAAGGCGACCCGGTGGGAACTTGGTCCTACCTCACAGCAGACGGCGAAGTCGCCTTCCACGTGGCCCGATGGGAGAACGAGGACCCGCACGGTCGCAAAGTCATACGCCCGGCCACCTGGATCGGCACCAGATGGGTGCTCAAGGCCACGCCGGCGCCCAGGCCGCTCTTCAACCTGCCAACAGTTCTCGAAGGACCCACCAAGAGTGTCGTCGTCGCCGAAAGCGAGCGGTGTGTCGACGCGGCGACGCGCGTGTTCCCAGACCACTCCGCCACTACCTGGGCCGGCGGCTCGGGCGCGTGGAGGTTGGCCGATTGGGAACCGCTAGCCGGGCGCGACGTATTGCTGTTGGCGGATGCCGACGAACCGGGTCGCGAGGCAATGAGCTGCATCGCCGAACGTCTAGCGTCTATGGGATGCGCCGTGCGCGTCCACCTGCCATCTGGCGACGATGGGCGAGACATCGCCGACTCGCTCGAAGAGGACGGCGTTGAGGCGACGCGCGAGCGTATCGAGGCAGAAGCAACAGTTTGGGAACCCGATGCCGCGACAGCCATGAATGCCGACGCCTCCGAGACTGATGAAGAGGCGATTGCGCGGCTCGCGGCGCTGCCTGAGCTGGAATACGAGCGGGCACGCACGGACGAAGCCGTGCGCTTGGGCGTTCGCGTCACCCACCTCGACAAGCTTGTACGAAGCGAGCGCAGCGGCAGCGAAGGTGACCATCTTCAAGGGCGCCGCATCGAGTGGAACGAACCCGAGCCGTGGCCAGAACCGGTAGACGGTGAGGCGTTGCTCACGGACATCGCCGGACTGATCCGGCGCTACGTTGATATGTCAGACGAGAAGGCGGTCGCCGTGGCGTTGTGGATCGCCCATACCTTCCTTCACAGCCGGCTTGATCTGTCGACCATTCTTAACGTGACGAGTGCGACAAAACAGTCATGGTCCCCGCGGTTCTGAGCCACCCCGTGGCATGAAACAGGAGCGGTTCGGCTGACGTTTTCCTTGCGCTTGCACCCATTTGCCGTGTCAGGATGGGTATTGGCGGAGGTGGGGACGTGTGAGCGTCGTTATATCGGTGACGTAGTTCCCGATGACAAAACTGCTTCCGGCGGCCGGCTCCGCACCCCGTATTGTACCCGGCCCGTGGCCGTGGACGCGCGGCAAATTGCACCGCACCCGCTCGTCGGATGCGTGTTCTTCCGACCGCTGTCCCCGCCTCCACCGTGGCGATGCCACGGCGTGATCGTACGCCGCCGTGGCGAGAGCGCAAATGAGGAGGAAGGCGATGAAGACGGAAGGCTTGCACGTCGTCCGGCCGCGCGCGGCGGGTCTGGACGTGCACAAGATGGAGATCACCGCGACGGTTCGCCTCTGTGAGGGCGAGGGTGAGCCGGTGGTGGAGACGCGCTGCTTCGGCACGCTGCCGAGCGGTCTGGAGGAGATGGTCGCGTGGCTGACCGGTCACGGCGTCGAGGCTGCGGTGATGGAAGGGACCGGGGTCTACTGGCAGGCGCCCTTCGCGGCCCTGGAGGCGGCCGGGCTCGAGGCGATCCTGGTGCATGCGCGTCAGGTGAAGCAGTTGAAGGGGCGCAAGACCGACGTGGCGGACAGCGTGTGGCTGGCCTGCGTGTGCCAGTTCGGGCTCTGCACGCCTTCCCACGTTCCGCCTGAGCCGTTCCGGGAGCTGCGCGCACTGAGCCGCCAGCGCCGCGTCCTGGTCAGGCAGCGCTCCGCCGTGCGCAACCGCGTGCAGAAGATCATCGACCGCGCCGGTGCGCGCATCGGCGGCATCCTCTCCGACGTCTTCGGCGTCAACGGCCGGAAGATCCTCGACGGCCTGGCGCAGGGGACGGCGCGCGAGGTCATCCTCGCCTCGCTCACCAGCCACGTTGCGAACAAGCTGGAGGGGCTCGGCGAGGCGCTCACCCTGAGCCTGGGCGACAACGACCGCTTCATGCTCAACGACCTGCTGGAGGAGCATGACGCGCTTGAGGCGCGCATCGCGTCCTACACCAGGAAGATCGACGGGCAGATGACACCGTGGGAGGAGCAGCTCCGTCTGCTGACCACCATCCCCGGCATCGACCGCACCGCCGCCTCGACCATCCTCATCGAGATCGGCCCCGACATCGGCGTGTTCGCCTCCAAGGAGCACTTCGCCGCCTGGGCCGGGCTCTGCCCCGGCAACAACGAGAGCGGGGGCAAGCGCCGCAACGCACGCACCCGCATGGGCTCCAAGACCCTGCGCGCCTGCCTCGTCGAGTGTGCCCACGGCGCGGCCCGAACCAAGGGGTGCCAGTTCGAGGCTCATCACCGCGCCCTCGCCGCCCGGCGCGGCTACAAGCGCGCCATCGTCGCCGGCGCTCACAAGATGCTGCGCATCATCTATGTGGTGCTCAAGACCGGCAGGCCCTACTACGACCGCACGGCCGACTACGACGCTCTGATGGTCAAGCGCAACGCTCCTCGGTGGATCCGCATGCTCCGCCGCTACGGCTACATCGAGCCCGTAGGCGCGGAACTCAAGGCCGCCTGAGCGGCCCGCATCTCGTCAGCCGGCTACGCGGGACCGCTTCGGACCACATCGGGGAAGTCCACCGCTCGTCTCCGCCGCGCCGACCCTGGCGGTCTCAGCCAACGCCGTGACCTCGGGGTTGGAGCGTCACCGCGCGTCCCTCGCCAGAATCTGTTTCACGGCAAGCGTTGCGGCAAGAGTTTGCTCATGGAGGTTGCCGGCACGCTCGCCTTGCGATCGCTGACAGTGTCCGGGCGGATTACGCCGGCGGGAATGTTCCGCATCATCGCACTGCACGAGCCCACCCTGATTCTGGACGAAGCTGACACCTTCATGAGCGACGATCCTGAACTGCGGGGTATCGTCAACGGCTCTCAGAGACGAGAGATGGCGTTCGTCATCCGCACGGTAGGCGAAGATCACGAACCGCGTCTCTTCAGAACCTGGTGTCCCAAGGCCATAAGCGGAATCGGAGACTTGCCTGACACGGTGGCAGATCGCGCGGTCACAGTGCGGCTTGAACGGCGCTCCCCAACGACTGGCGACATGCCACATTGGCGTGACCGTGACAGGCAAGCCGTCGAGGCTCTGAATCAGAAGCTCGCCCGGTGGACCGACGATAGCGCCTATGCGGTCTTGGAGCGCCGCAACGGCATTGCCTTCCCTTCCGCACTGCACGATCGAGCCCGCGACGCCTGGGAGGCGCTCCTGGCCATTGGTGAAGTCGCCGGAGGCGAATGGGCGGGAACAACCGGCCGCGCATACCGGGCCTGCGAGGCCGTCAACGCCGAAGTCGATTCCGAGACGGGCATTCGCGAAATGCTGCTTGCCGACATACGTAAGCTGTTCGAGGAAGCCGGGAACCCCGCGCAACTGCCGACTGGCAAGTCCAATGAACGCTACGATCCGTGTTCGCCTGCGATTCTCCCGGCCCTGGTCGCCATGGAGGGGCGTCCGTGGGCCGAGTATTCGCGAGGCAATTCGCTAACGGCGCGCGGCCTAGCAAGCCTTCTCAAGGGTTTCGGCATCGCTCCGGGCACAATTCGCCTGAACCACAAGCTGACGGCCAAGGGCTACAAGCGCGAAAGCTTCGAACCCACATGGAAGCGTTATGGCATCCCCGCCCCTGAAGAACCCCGGAAGCCATCCGTCACAGCGTCACAACCAAGGCTGAGCGCAGTTCTCGACGATTGCGCATCCGTCACAAGCCCAGACACTGTGACGGATGGGAATCGGCCAAACCCTACGGTGCGCGCCGGTTGTGACGCTGTGACGGATGGAAACCCCGCGGCCACACACGACAACGTCGACAACCACCATCCAAATCCGTTCGACGACATAGTCGCTGACGCCGACGAGCGAGCGGCCATGCTCCAATTCGAAGGCGAAATGCCGAGGGCCGAGGCTGAGCGAATGGCCGAACGTCAATTCTGACTTGAGCCGGGTACACTGGTCAACGGCAAGCGCGGGTGCGATGGTACGTGAGGTCGTTGGGGCTATGGTCTGGCGCGACCGCCCGAACTAAGCTTCCGCCAAGGCGCCATGTCCACCCTAGAGTTCCTGAGGGCTGCAGACGCGAGACAGCCCTGAATGATCGATTCCCCGCCGAGCGGAACCTCCACTGCGAGCGAGTGGAGGCAACGCCTTTCCCCGTCAGTGGCGCTGGCTTGGCGCGCATTCGAACGCGCTTCCAGATTGCCGTCGCGCGTCACACCGGCCGCGCCAATCCTGTTCTTTGGCGATCTCGACGCGTACTTAGCCTCGCCTCTACGCGTGCTG
>CAXXVO010000019.1:0-16706 GCA_963422645.2 Alphaproteobacteria bacterium | reverse complement strand
GCCGCACCTGCCGTCCACCGGCAAGGTCGGCGCCTTCAAGCTGCTCAAGGTGGCGGGCGCCTACTGGCGGGGCGATGCGCGGAACGAGATGCTCCAGCGCATCTACGGCACCGCCTGGCCCGACGACAAGCAGCTCAAGGCCTACCTCCACCGGCTCGAGGAGGCCGAGAAGCGCGACCATCGGCGGCTGGGACGCGAGATGGGCCTCGTCCACTTCCAGGAAGAGGCGCCAGGCGCGGCGTTCTGGCACCCCAAGGGCTGGACCTTGTTCCGCGCGCTCGTCGACTACATGCGCGCGCGACAGGATGCCGCCGGCTATCACGAGGTCAGCACCCCCGACATGATGGACAGCGTGCTGTGGGAGGCCTCCGGCCATTGGCAGACCTTCCGCGAGCACATGTTCACCTCGCAGACCGAGGATGGCCGGCACTACGCGATCAAGCCGATGAACTGCCCCGGCCACGTGCAGGTCTACAAGCGCGGGATCAAGAGCTACCGCGACCTGCCCTTGAGAATTTCGGAGTTCGGCAAGGTCCACCGCTACGAGCCGTCGGGCGCGCTTCACGGCCTGCTCAGGGTGCGCGCCTTCAGCCAGGACGACGCCCACATCTTCTGCACGCCGGAGCAGACCGAGGAGGAGTGCCGGGGCGTGACCGAGCTCTGCCTCGACATCTACCGCGACTTCGGCTTCGACGACGTGCAGATCAAGTTCGCCGACCGGCCGCCCAAGCGCATCGGCGCCGACGAGGTCTGGGATCGGCTGGAGGCTGCGCTCAAGGGCGCGCTGGAGAGCATGGGGATCGACTACAGCCACAATCCCGGCGAGGGCGCGTTCTACGGGCCGAAGCTCGAGTTCGTGCTGCGCGACGCCATCGGGCGCGAGTGGCAGTGCGGCACGCTCCAGGTCGACCTGAACCTGCCCGAGCGCCTCGACGCCAACTACATCGGCGAGGACGGCGCGCGGCACCGGCCGGTGATGCTGCACCGGGCGCTCTTCGGCTCGCTGGAGCGTTTCATCGGCATCCTGCTGGAACATTACAGCGGCCATCTGCCGCTCTGGCTCTCGCCCACGCACGCGGTGGTGGCGAGCATCACCGATCAGTACGCCGACTACGCGAAGATCGTGGCAGCGCGCTTGCAGCGCGCCGGGCTGCGCGTCGACGCCGACCTGCGCAACGAGAAGATCGGCTACAAGGTGCGCGAGCACAGCGCGGCCAAGGTCCCGCTGATCCTCGCCGTCGGCGCGCGCGAGGCCGAGCAGGGCACAGTCTCGCTGCGGCGGCTTGGTTCCAGGGATCAAGAAATTCTTGCGCTAAACGAGGCCGTCACTACACTTTGCCAGCAGGCGGCCAGCCCGCTTAGTCGGTTGGTCGTTGGGGAGGGCACGGGTTGACGAGGCGCTGGACCAAACATGGCGGTGCCGCCAGCCCGATGAGCGCCACGAGGAAGGGAGACGGAGGATAGCGAGACATCCGGTCGCGGCACCACCGACGCGTGAAGGACCGCGCGTCAATGATGGCATTCAGGCGGCAAGTGTCCGCCTCATCGATCAAAACGGAGGACAGGTCGGCGTCATCGCCGTCGAGCGCGCGTTAGAGCTCGCGGACGAGACAGGACTCGACCTGGTCGAGGTTGCGCCGGACGCGGAGCCGCCGGTGTGCAAGCTGCTCGACTTCGGCAAATACAAGTACGAGGCCCAGAAGAAGGCCAGCGAAGCCCGCAAGAAGCAAAAGACGATCGATATCAAGGAGGTCAAGTTCCGGCCCGGTATCAATGAGGCTGACTACGACGTGAAGCTGCGCAATATCCGCCGCTTCCTCGACGAAGGCGACAAGGTCAAGGTGACCATGCGCTTCAGGGGCCGCGAGATGGTGCACCAGAATCTCGGCATGAACGTGCTGATGCGCGTGCGCGACGAACTCGAGGATCTGGCGAAGGTCGAGCAGATGCCGAAGATGGAGGGCCGCCAGATGACCATGGTGATAACCTGCAGGTAGCTGCCGGGCGCCGCGCTGGTGCCCGAGCCCCTGCGCGGCAGGACATGAGCGAGACCGGCGGCTCGTAAATTGCGGGTGAGACCGCCCTGATCGCGGCTTCTTCCCTTGAATCCGGCCGACACTCCGAGTACAAGGGCGCGCGCCCGGCGCGCCCTTTCCATTCGAGAAACGACGAAGATCGCGAGACGCTTATGTCCAAGCTCAAGACCAAGAGCAGCGCGAAGAAGCGATTCTCCGCCACGGGGCGCGGCAAGCTGCGCCGGCGCACCGCCTACCACCGCCACAACCTGACCAAGCGCGAGAAGAAGGTGAAGCGTAATCAGCGCGGAGCCAAGGTGCTTTCCGCGCCGGACGCGGCGATCGTGCGGCGGTTCCTGCCCTATCTCTAAGCGCGTCGGAGGAACATCCCTATGGCACGGGTAAAGCGGGGCGTGACCACCCACGCCCGGCACAAGAAGGTGCTGAAGCTGGCCCGCGGGTATCGCGGGCGCGGCCACTCCAGCTACCGCGTGGCCCTCGAGCGCGTCGAAAAGGCGCTGCAGTACGCCTATCGCGACCGGCGCACCCGCAAGCGCCGCTTCCGCGCGCTCTGGATCCAGCGGATCAACGCCGCGGCCCGCGAGCACGGGCTCACCTATTCGCAGCTCATGCACGGTCTTGCGCTCGCCAAGGTGGATATCGACCGCAAGGTTCTTGCGGACCTCGCCGTCCGTGAGCCGGCGGCGTTCGCGGCCGTCGTCGAACAGGCGCGGAGCGCGCACGGCGCGACCGGCTGATCGGCCGGCCGTTCCGTCACCGGACGGCCGTCGGAGTAGGGTCCTTGGACGACCTTCACACCCTGGAAGAGCAAATGCTGGCCGGGATCGAAGCGGCCGGCGACCTGCCAGCTCTGGAGCAGGCCCGCGTCGCTGCGCTCGGCAAGAAATCGCCTCTCAGCCAAGCGATGAAGGGTCTGGGCGGCCTCGATATCGAGGCCCGCAAGGAGGCCGGTGTCCGGCTCAACCAGATCAAGCGCAAGCTCGCCGACGCGGTCGACGAGAGGCGCGCGGCGCTGGACCGCGCCGCCCTGGACCAGCGCCTCGCGACGGAGCGAGTGGATGTGACCTTGCCGACCCGCCCCGAGGCGGAGGGCACCGTTCACCCCATCAGCCAGGTGCTGGACGAGCTGATCGCGATCCTCGCCGACATGGGCTTCCGGGTCGTCGAAGGGCCCGACATCGAGGACGACTTCCACAACTTCACGGCGCTCAACATCCCGCCGGAGCACCCGGCACGGCAGATGCACGACACCTTCTACTTTGGTGCCGACGAGGCGGGCGAGCGCATGCTGCTCCGGACCCACACCTCGCCGGTGCAGATCCGCACCATGCAGGCGGAGCCGCCACCTCACCGAATCATCGCGCCGGGCCGCACCTACCGCTGCGACTACGACATGACCCACACGCCCATGTTCCATCAGATCGAGGGGCTGGTGATCGACGAGAGCACCCACATGGGCCATCTCAAGGGCTGCCTGATCGATCTGGCGCGGGCGTTCTTCGAGGTGGAAGACCTGCCGGTGCGCTTCCGACCGAGCTACTTCCCCTTTACCGAGCCTTCCGCCGAGATGGACATCGGCTGCTCGCGGGAAGGCGGAGGACTGCGCATCGGCCATGGCGCGGACTGGATGGAGATCCTCGGCTGCGGCATGGTGCACCCGCGCGTGTTGGAGATCGTGGGCCTCGATCCCACCCGCTACCAGGGCTTCGCCTTCGGTCTCGGGGTCGAGCGCCCGGCCATGCTGAAATACGGCATTCCCGACCTGCGCAGCTTCTTCGACGCCGACCTGCGCTGGCTGCGCCACTACGGCTTTGCACCCTTCGACGTGCCGAGCCTGGCAGCGGGGCTCAGCGGGTGAAGTTCACCCTCTCATGGCTGAAGGCGCATCTGGAGACCGATGCGTCGCTCGACGATATCGCGGCCAAGCTCACCGCCATCGGGCTCGAGGTGGAGGGGGTCCGCCGGCCGGGCGACGATCTCGCGCCCTTCACCGTCGCTTATGTGGTGGAGGCGCGGCAGCATCCGAACGCCGACAAGCTCAGGCTCTGCGTGGTCGATACGGGTAAGAATCAGGTCGAGGTGGTCTGCGGCGCGCCCAATGCGCGCACCGGCATGAAGGGCGTCTTCGCCCCGCCCGGCACCACCATCCCCGGCACCGGCGTCGTGCTCAAGAAGGCGAAGATCCGGGGTGTCGAGAGCTGCGGCATGCTTTGCTCCGAGCGCGAGATGGGCCTGAGCGACGAGCACGAGGGGATCATCGAGCTGGACCCGGTCGCCCCGGTGGGCGCGCCCTTTGCTGACGTGGTGGGCCTGGACGACCCGCTCTTCGACATCGCGATCACGCCCAACCGCGCCGATTGCCTGGGCGTCCACGGCATCGCCCGCGACCTGGCAGCAGCGGGCCTCGGCCGCCTCAAGAGCGCCGACATCGAGCCCGTCGCCGGCAGGTTCACGAGCCCCATCGACGTGATCCTCGACTTCCCCGGTGATAGGCCGAGCCCCTGCCCGCTCTTCCTCGGCCGCTACATCCGGGGCATACGCAATTGCGAGAGCCCGCGCTGGCTCAAGGACAGGCTCTCCTCGGTCGGCCTGCGCCCGATCTCCGCGCTGGTCGATCTCACCAATTTCCTGACCATCGACCGCAACCGCCCGGTGCACGTCTTCGATGCCGGCAAGGTGAGGGGCGACATCTGGCTCCGCCTCGGCCAGGGCGGCGCGACCTTCGCCGCGCTCAACGGCAAGGAGTACGTGCTCGACGACGCCATGACCGGGATCGGCGACGAGAGCGGCGTGATCAGCCTCGCCGGTGTGATGGGCGGCGAGCCCACGGGATGCACGATGGAGACGACGGATGTCTTCATCGAGATCGCGCTCTTCGATCCCGTCCGCACGGCCGCGACCGGGCGCACATTCAATTTGGAGAGCGACGCCCGCTACCGCTTCGAGCGCGGGGTCGATCCGGCCTTCGCAGGGCCCGGGATGGAATTGATGACGCGGCTCGTGATCGAGCTCTGCGGCGGCGAGGCGAGCGAAGTCGTGGTCGCGGGTGCAGAGCCCGCGTGGCGGCGCGAGATCGCCTTTCGCCCCACCAGGGTGAAGGCGCTTGGCGGCGTCGACTGCACGCGGGACGAGTCGCTCGGCATTCTCTCGGCTCTGGGCTTTGCCTGCGAAGAGGAGGAAGCCGATCCGGTCGCGGTGCGGCCGCCGTCATGGCGCGGCGACATCCTCGGCGAGGCGGACCTCGTGGAGGAAGTGCTGCGGATCGCGGGCTTCGACCAGATCCCCGCAGTCTCCCTCAGCCCGACGGCGAGCGAGAGGGCGCGGCCGGCGCTCTCGTCCACGCGCCGCCGGCTCGGTGCCCTGCGCCGCTCGCTCACGGCACGCGGCATGTTCGAGGCAGTGACCTGGTCGTTCATGCCGAGGCAGCACGCGGCACTCTTCGGCGATGCGCCCGACGCGCTGGTGCTGGCGAACCCGATCAACGCCGAGCTCGATGCCATGCGCCCCTCGATCCTGCCCAATCTGATCGAGGCCTGTCGGCGCAATGCGGACCGCGGTCTCGCGGGCGCAGCACTCTTCGAGACCGGGCCGGTCTACTCCGGCACGGCGCCGGAGGAGCAACGGACGGTGGTCGCAGGCGTGCGGGCGGCGTCGGCGGTGCCGCGCAACTGGCACGGGCCGGAGCGGCAGGTGGACCCCTTCGATGCCAAGGCCGACGTGCTCGCGGCGCTCAGCGCCGCCGGCGTTTCACTCGGCAGCCTCCAGACCAGGGCGGAGGGACCGGTGTGGTACCACCCCGGCCGGGTCGGCACGCTCGGGCTCGGGCGCAACGCGCTCGCCACCTTCGGCGAGCTGCATCCCGGCGTCCTCGCGGAGCTTGGAGCCGAGGGGCCGATGGTGGGCTTCGAGGTGATGATGGACGCCCAGCCCCGGCCCAAGGCCAAGGCGACGCGCGCCAAGCCGCCCCTCGCCGCCTCCGACTATCCCGCGGCCGAGCGCGATTTCGCCTTCATCCTCGACGGCGGCGTGGCCGCGTCAGAGGTCGAGCGCGCGGCCCGCAACGCCGAGAAGACGCTGATCAAGGCGGTCACGGTGTTCGACGTCTACGCCGGCCCCGGCATCGAGGCGGACAAGAAATCCCTCGCGATCACGGTTCGCCTGGAGGCACAGGACCGCACGTTGACCGATCCGGAAATCGACGCGGCGGGCGCGAAGATCGTCGCCAACGTGGCGAAGATGACCGGCGGCGTGCTGCGCGGCTGAGCGCGCCTGCGCTCGGGCGAAGGGTTCGGGCCGCTGCCATGACTGATCTCGCGCGCATCCGCAACGTCGCGATCATCGCCCACATCGACCACGGCAAGTCGACCCTCGCCGACCGGCTGATCGAGCGCTGCGGCGGCCTGCAGAAGCGCGAGATGACCAGCCAGGTGCTCGACTCGATGGAGCTCGAGCGCGAGCGCGGTATCACGATCAAGGCGCAGACCGTGCGCCTCGTCCACCGCGGCGCCGATGGGTCCGAGCATGTCATCAATCTGGTAGACACCCCCGGCCACGTGGATTTCTCCTATGAGGTGAGCCGGTCTCTGGCAGCGTGCGAGGGCTCGCTCCTGGTGGTCGATGCGACCCAGGGCGTCGAGGCGCAGACCCTCGCCAACGCCTATCAGGCGGTGGACCACGACCACGAGATCGTTCCCGTGCTCAACAAGATGGACCTTGCCTCGGCCGAGCCGGACCGCGTGAAGCAGCAGATCGAGGACGTCATCGGCATCGACGCGGAAGGCGCCATAGAGGTTTCCGCCAAGACCGGGCAGGGAATCGAGACCGTGCTCGACGCCCTCATTGCCCGCTTGCCGGCACCGGAGGGCGATGGCGACGCGCCGCTCACGGCGTTGCTGGTCGATAGCTGGTACGACCCCTATCTCGGCGTGGTGATCCTGGTGCGCGTCGTGCACGGCCGGCTGACGCCGCGCACGAAGATCCGGATGATGGCCTCGGGCGCGGAGTACGAGGTCGAGCGGGTCGGCGTCTTTACGCCGAAGAATACGCTGGTCGAGAGCCTGGGGCCTGGCGAGATCGGCTTCATCACCGCCGCCATCAAGGACGTCGGCGACTGCGACGTAGGCGACACGATCACGGCGGTGAGACGGCCCGCGGCGGAAGCGCTGCCGGGCTTTCGCCCCAGCGTGCCGGTGGTCTTCTGCGGGCTCTTCCCGGTCGATTCGAACGACTATGAGCGGCTGCGCGAGAGCCTCGCCAAGCTCCGCCTCAACGATTCGAGCTTCCACTACGACGCCGAGAGCTCGCTAGCTCTGGGCTTCGGATTCCGCTGCGGCTTTCTCGGCCTGCTCCATCTGGAGATCGTGCAGGAGCGGCTGGAGCGCGAGTTCGGCCTCGACCTTGTGGCGACGGCGCCGAGCGTCGTCTATCGCGTGACCCTGACCGATGGGCGGGAACTCTCCCTCCACAACCCGGCGGACATGCCGGACCCCACGCGCATCAAGCGCATCGACGAGCCCTGGATTCACGCCACGATCCTGGTTCCCGACGAGCACCTCGGCGGCGTGCTCGCGCTCTGCGAGGAGAAACGCGGCGTGCAGCACGACCTCACCTACGCGGGCAACCGGGCGATGGTGATCTACCGGCTGCCGCTCAACGAGGTCGTCTTCGACTTTTACGACCGCCTGAAGTCGGTCTCGCGCGGCTATGCGAGCTTCGACTACCGGCTCGAGGACTACCTGGAGAGCGACCTGGTCAAGCTTGCCATCATGATCAATGGGGAGCCCGTGGACGCGCTCGCACTCATCGCCCACCGCAGCCAGGCCGAGCGGCGCGGCCGCGCGCTCTGCGTCCGCCTCAAGGAGCTGATTCCGCGCCAGCTCTTCAAGATCGCGATCCAGGCCGCCATCGGCGGCAAGATCATCGCGCGCGAGACCGTGAGCCCCTTGCGCAAGGACGTGCTCGCCAAGTGCTACGGCGGCGATGTGACGCGCAAGCGCAAGCTGCTGGAGAAGCAGAAGAAGGGTAAGAAGCGGATGCGCCAGATCGGCAACGTCGAGATTCCGCAGGAGGCGTTTCTCGCCGCGCTCAAGATGGGCGAGTCGTAGGCGGCCGCTGGACTAGAGGTGTTGACGGCGCCGGCGCCCCACGAGCACGAGCAGCAGCGCCGCCAGCGCCGCCAGCACCAGGGGAATCGCCCAGGCGGGACCGAGGAGCACCGGCAGCACGATGTCCGACCAGAGCCAGGGGGCTACGCCCTTCTCGATCAGCGCCTGAAAGCCCACGAGGCTGTTGGCGTCGGACCGCGCCCAGAGCTCGCCCGCGCTGATCAGGCGGTAGCCGCCGGCGCCTGCGAACTTGTAGATCTCGTGGCCGAGGGCGGCGAAGAACACCAGACCGAGCACGACCCCGACGAGGCGAACAATCATCATATGACGTCTCCTTTCGGCCTATATGGTGTCTCGCATATTGCAGCGCCAGATGTTGTTGCTATTGTTTCGCCCCCCGGAGGGATGGCCGAGTGGTTTAAGGCGCACGCCTGGAAAGCGTGTTCACCGAAAGGTGTCCGGGGTTCGAATCCCCGTCCCTCCGCCAACTGTTTTCGATAACTCCGTGAAATACCTCAGGTCACACCGTAGCCTGTAGCGGTGCACCCTAAAAGATTCCCACATTCGAACTGAGTACGAGTGGGAAAGGGGCGAGGACTTCACGCCTTTGGGGTACCCCGCGATCCGGTTGGATGACGGCTGCTCTTGGGGGCGCCTGAGCTGGCCGGCCTGCGGCTTCCCGGCCGAGCCTCACCCCTATTGGCGCCCGCCGTCGATCCTCGCGAGCGTGCCGGCAGCGTTCGGCGCCGGCATGGGCCTCGTGCGCGGCGCGAGGGGAACAAGCTGCGCGGCGCCCTGATCCAGCACACCGTGCCCGCCGTCTCGCCGGCTATCGCTGAGGTCCGCGCTCAGACACCTTTGTGCAGAAGGTCGAAGAGGGCCAGCGCGACGATCTTGGTTGCCTTGTGGAGATCATCGAGCTTGAGGCGCTCGTCGGCGCGATGGGCATTGGCTTCGAAGATTGTCCGGGGGCCGGCACCGTAGAGCACGGTGGGTACGCCGGCGGCACTGTAATGGCGGGCATCTGTGTAGAGGGGTAGTCCCAGTGTGGGGATATCGTCGCCGAGAATCGGTTGGGCATTTCGCGCGAGCGCCTCGCACAGTGCCTCCGAACCCGACACGGGAACCAGAGGATGCGCCAGGAGAATCCTCGTCACATTGTGGCTGATCCCATCGAAGCCTTCCGCCACACCGGCGATACGTGCCCGCAGGTCGGCCTCGACGGCTTCGGGGTTCTCTTCCGGGATCAGGCGGCGGTCGAGACGGAAGGTCACGCGATCGGGCACGACATTCGTATTGATGCCACCCGAGATCAGCCCGACTACGAGCGTTGGGCTGGTGATGCCTGTGTAGGAGGAGACGTGCTCGGCACACTCAGTGCCGGCGACGTAGAGATCGGAGAGAATTGCGTTCGCCGCCTGCAACGCATCGCGTCCCGTGTGCGGCGCAGCGGCGTGCGCCGAGACGCCGCGGACCTCCACTTCGAGGTGGAGGCAGCCGTTGTGCGCTGACACCACGCTATAGGAGAAGCCGGCGCTGATGGCGTAGTCGGGCCGCGTGATCCCTTGCTCCAGAAGCCAACCCGGGCCGATGGCGCCACCCGCTTCTTCGTCGTAGGTGAAGTGCAGCTCGATGCCGCCCTTGAGCGGAACACCTGTGGACTTCAGAGCGAGGAGCGCATGGGTGTAGGTCACGAAGTCCGACTTGGAGGTCGCCACGCCGCGGCCCATCATCCAGCCTTCTCGGATTTCGCCGCCATAGGGATCCGCGGTCCAACCCTCCCCCGGCGGCACCACGTCGCCATGGGCGTTGAGCGCGAACACCGGTCCGGCGCCGAAGGACTCACGAACTACCAGATTGGTCGCCGAGATCATCCCGTTCTCCCGAACAAGCTCTTCGGGTACCGGATGCCGTTCGACAGTAAGCCCAAGGCCGGAGAGCCATGCAGCGGCCCGATCGGCGTGCGCGGCGCAATCACCCGGGGGATTGTCGGAGGGTACGGCGACGAGCGCCTTCAGCGCCTCAACCGCATCGTCGTGGTGATCGTCAACATACGCTTCTATTGCAGTGCGGGCTTCTTCATGTGTCGGCATCATGCTCGCTCCGGTTCAAATTGTTCGATAAATCGCTGCATAACCCGCAAGCCTGTCTCAACGTCGTCGTGGCTCACCGCCTCAAGGGGATTGTGCGATATGCCGCCCTTGCAGCGCAGGAACAGCATCGCGATATCGGTGAGCGCAATCATCGCCATGCCGTCATGTCCGGCTCCGCTTGGCAGATGACGCACCGGAAGAGACTCGGCTTGGATTGCCGCGCCGAGCTGGTCCATCAGCCACGGGGCACAGCCGCAGCTATCGCAATCGAAGGTCCTCTCCACTGTCAAGCGCAGCCCACGGCGATCGACGATCCGCTTCATGGCATCCTCGATCGAGGAGACGGCTTTGCGACGCTCGTGGTCGACGGGGCTGCGGATATCGAGGCTGAAGCGCGTGCTCCCGGCGATGATATTGGAGGCCCCCGGACTTACCGCGAGTTCGCCGACGGTCCCTACGAGCCCGGGAGGACCGTCGCGGCACAAGCTCTCAACCGCCACGATGCACTCCGAAGCCGCTGCCAGCGAATCGCGACGCAGTGTCATCGGAACGGTGCCGGCATGGCCAGCAACGCCCTCGATCGTGGCCCTCAGCCGGGTCTGACCGCTGATTGCCGTCACAACGCCCACCGGCAGATCCTCGTCTTCGAGCACTGGGCCCTGCTCGATATGGAACTCGACATAGGCGTGCACGTCCTCGCGCTTCCTGGCCGCCGTGGGGATGGCGGCAGGATCCAGACCGAAATCGCGCATGGCCTGGGCCACACTGATGCCGGCTTCGTCGGTTGCGTCGAGAGCCTGGTCCTCGAAGGTTCCGGCGACGCCGCGGCTTCCCAGGAGCGTACTCCTGAAGCGCACACCCTCCTCATCGACGAAGCCCACGACTTCGACGGCGAAGGGCAAGCGACGTCCGGCCTCGTGGAGCGCCTCGACGCACGCCAGCGGAACCAGGACACCGAGAGGCCCGTCATACTTGCCGGCATCGCGAACGCTGTCGAGATGGGAGCCATCATCAGGCACGGCAGACCCGGCGTCTCACCCTCGTAGCGACCCACGACGTTACCGACGGCATCGAGGCGGACCTCCATGCCGGCCTCGGTCATCCACGCGATCACCGCCCCGGACGCGGCCCGGCACTCCTTCGAGAATGCAACTCGCGTCAAACCGCCGTCGAGTTCGGAGAAGCCCGCCAACGTCTCGATGCGCTCCAGGATCTTGGTAGCCTGGGTCCCGGTGTCAGGCATGACAGACCTCGCGCATGTGACCGGAACACCTCAGGCCGGTGGATGGTGTTCGTGCCAATGACGGGCGATATCGAGACGTGTGCAAATCCAGACCTTCTCGTGGCCCTGTATGTAGTCGAGGAAACGCTGGAGCGCGGCAATGCGTCCGGGACGGCCTGCAAGTCGGCAGTGCAAGCCCACCGACATCATCTTCGGCAGCTCCGCACCTTCGGCATACAAGACGTCGAAGGTGTCCTTGAGATACGTATAGAACTGATCGCCCGAGTTGAATCCCTGCGCACTAGCGAAGCGCATGTCGTTGGCTTCCAAGGTGTAGGGGATGACGAGATGTTGTTTGCCCTCCACGTCGAGCCAATAGGGAAGTGAGGTGGCCTCGCCTATTCGGACAGCTTAGCGGCCAAGGTAAGGTGTATTCCGGTTGTTTCTCAGGCCGCCATGATCCTCTTGAATCGATCTTCCTGTTGCTGCTGTTGCGCCTGTGGAGATGTGGTCAAGGCGCGTAGCGGCTTGTCCATCATATCCACAGGCGTCTCGCCGCGGTATGCCTCGGCCGGGGTTCTCCCTCCCAGCGCCGAGTGAGGCCTCTCGGCGTTGTAAAAGCCGATCCAATCACGGATCAGGCGCCGGGCCTGGAAACCGTCGGCGATGTCGTGCAGGTAGACCGCCTCGTATTTGAGCGAGCGCCACAGCCGCTCGATGAAGATGTTGTCCATGCACCGGCCCCGGCCGTCCATCGAGATCCGGATGCCGGCCGCCTGCAAGCGGCCGGTGAAGACGAAGCTGGTGAACTGGCTGCCCTGATCGGTGTTGAAGATCTCCGGCGCGCCATGCCGAGCCAGGGCCTCGTCGAGCGCGTCCGTGCAGAAGCCCGCGTCCAGCGTGTTCGACAGCCGCCAGGCCAGCACGTACCGGCTCGCCCAGTCCATGATCGCCACCAGGTAAAGGAAGCCGCGCCGCACCGGGATGTAGGTGATGTCGGCGCACCAGACATGGTTCGCCCGCTCGATCGCCAGACCCCGCAGCAGATAAGGGTAGACCCGGTGCTCGGGATGCGGCGCGCTGGTCCGCGGTGCCCGATAGATCGCCTCAAGCCCCATCAGGCGCATCAGGCGAGCGGCCCGGCCGCGCCCAATCCGCACGCCCTCGCGGCGCAGGTGCCGGACCATCTGGCGGGCGCCATAAAACGGATACTTCAGGAACAGCTCGTCGATCCGACGCATCAGCGCCAGGGTCTCCGCGCTCTCGCCCTTCGCTGCGTAGTAGAGCGAGGAGCGCCCGATCGACAGCAGGCGGCATTGCCGGCTCAGGCTCAGCGCCGGGTGATCGCGCTCCACCATCGCGCGGCGCTCCGGCCGGCTCATCGACCGGACCCGCGCGACAAAAAATCCCGCTCCACGATCAGCTCCCCGATCTTGGCGTGAAGATCGCGGACCTCGCTCTCATGGTCCCGGACCCGACCCTCGGCGCCCTTCGAGAACACCTCGCCCAGCCCCTTGATCGCCTGGCGCTTCCAGGCGCCCACCTGGTTCGGGTGAACCTGGTATTTCGAGGCAATCTCCTGAAGTGTCCGATCACCCTGAAGCGCCTCAAGCGCTACCTTCGCCTTCAGCTGCCCTGAAAATCTGCGTCGCTTGCTGCTCATCTGTATTCCTCCGTCAGACGGTGGAATACACCTTAGACACCTGTCCGATTTTCCGGGGCCACCTCAAAGATCGTCGCAGTAGGAATCCGCGTCGTAGAGGAATCCGCCTTCCTCGACCACGAGCCGGCGTGTTTGCGGACTCATGCGCCCCGTGTACCACCCCAGTGGCCGTTGTCCGGTCATCTTTTCGATGGATTCGATGGCACGCTGCATGTGCTGGCGCTCAGTTTCCTCCCCCACATACTGATAGTCGATCCAGCGCCAGCCGTGGCTCGCCACTTCATGACCGCCTTCGATCATAGCCGCTGCGGCCTCAGCGTGACGCTCCAGCGCCATGCCGATGGCCAGCACAGTGGTATTGATCTTGCGTTCCTCGAACAATCGCAACAGCCGCCAAAACCCGACACGGCTGCCATATTCGTAGATCGATTCCATGTTCATGTTGCGCACGCCCACCAGGGGCTGGGCGCCGACGATCTCGGACAGGAACGCCTCCGAGGCGGCGTCGCCGTGAAGGATGCAATTCTCGCCCCCCTCCTCATAGGCAAAGATGACTTGCACCGCGATCCGGGCGCCGTTTGGCCAATTGGCATGGGGGGGGGTCTTGCCATAGCCGATCATGTCCCGCGGATAGTTCATTTCTTCCTCCCTTTCTCTGTCCGATCTCTCTCCAACGATCAGGCCTATTCAGCCGCGCTTCGGCGTGCTCCGGTCTCGGAAGCGAAATGGCGGTCGGCGGACAGATGGCCGACGGAGCCGCTATAGGGTTTGCTAAGCGGATAGGCCAGATCACCCAACTTGCTGGTGCCCAACCCGAGCGCGACGATCCCCTCGATGATCTTCACTGCTGCTGAGACTCCTTCGACGACCGGCGCTCCGATGTCCTCGGAGATCTGAGCCGTGATGTCGGCCATACCGGCGCATCCCAGGACAATGGCGCCGGATTCGTCCTCGACCAAGGCACGACGGCATTCCTCAACGATGATGCGGTAGGAGTCCGATCCAGTGTCCTCCAGCGCCAGCACTTCGAGGTCTGTGGCGCGAATCCTGCGGCACTGTCCTTCGAATCCGTGAATCTTGACGAGGTGTTCGGTGATGATCTTGGTCCGTGCCAATGTGGTTACGACCGAAAAGCCGGTCGCCACGATGCTGGCCACATGCATGGCGGCCTCGGCGATTCCGATGACCGGGCCACGGGCAGCCTCACGTGCTGCCAGGACACCAGGATCGCCAAAGCAGGCGATAACGTAGCCATCGATGCCTTCGCGTTCGCCCTTGTGGATTTCCTCGAGGATGCCGATGACACAAGCGGCCTCGTCGTAGTGCCCTTCGATGGACACCGGCCCCGACTCAACAGCGGTGGAGATCACGTCCGTGCCGGCAGCAGCGACCATACACCCGGCTTCATAGTTTTTCCGGGTGAAGGACTCCGTCGTCGTAGGATTGATGATCTTGATGCGCATGATGCCTCCGAACCGTGGTTGGGTGTGTGTATCCGTCACCCGCCGAGATAGACCTTGCGAACGTGGTCATTGCCCATGAGCTCATCCGAAGGCCCAGCAAGCGCCACGCTGCCGGTTTCCAGGACATAGGCCCGGTGGGAAATCTTCAGCGCCATGCGCGAGTTCTGCTCGACAAGAATAACGCTGACGCCGTCATCGGCATTGATCGCCGTGATAGCGCGCGCGATCTCGCGCACCATCATGGGGGCCAATCCGAGAGAAGGTTCGTCAAGCAGCAGAAGTTTCGGGCGCGCCATGAGTGCGCGACCCATCGAGACCATTTGCTGTTCGCCGCCACTCAAACTTCCGCCTTGTTGGCGCTGGCGTTCGCGAAGCACCGGAAAGCGATGGAAAATACGATCAAGATCAGCGCGTATTGCCCCCGAGCCACGTCGCCTATGCGCGCCAAGCAGAAGATTGTCGCGAACATTCATGTAAGGAAAGATGCGGCGGCCTTCAGGAACCATGACGACGCCGTGTGAAACAATCTTGTCGATGTTCTGTCCATCGAGGCGATGGCCGTCAAACCAGATTTCGCCACCCGCCGGCCTGCTGAGGCCCGTTGCCGCGCGGAGAATGCTCGTCTTGCCCGCGCCGTTGGCACCCACAAGCGCGACGACCTCGCCTTGGCGAAGCGTTATCGAAACGCCACGGACTGCAATTACTCGATCATAGCGGACGACGAGGTCGCGAGCCTCGAAATACACGTTCATGCGCCCAGTTCCTCGTCCTCGGCGCCCAGATAGGCCTCGATCACCGCTTCGTCGTTCTGGATCGCACTGGGGATACCCTCGGCGATCTTGGTGCCGAAATTGAGAACGATGATGCGATCGCTGATCGACATGACGGCACTCATGTCATGTTCGACCAAGACAATGGTAATTCCGGCATCGCGCAGCGCCCGCACGCGCTTCATGCCGCGTTGGGTCTCCTCAGGGTTGAGCCCCGTAAAGGGCTCGTCCAGGAGCAAGACCTTGGGCTTGGTGGCCAATGCAACCGCGATGCCGAGCGCTCGCAGATAGCCGTGCGGCAGGTTCGTCGCCAACTCCTGTGCCACATCGGCCATATCCAGAAGCTCAAGGATTTCCTCTGAAGAGCGACGAAACGCTGCTTCATCCGCGCGCGCTGCGGCGCTGCCCAGAACCATGCCGAAGATGCCGGCGCGGCTTCGTTGATGGTGAGCAAGGATGACCATTTCGATTGCGGTCATCTCCTTGAAGATCGTGTTCTCCTGAAATGTCCGTACGACGCCCTTGCGCGCTACCACGTGCGGTCCTAGAGCCGTGATGTTTTCGCCGTTGAAGTGCACCCGACCACGGTTCGGTCGTTCGAAGGAGGTGATGAGTTTGAACAGGGTGCTCTTGCCCGCGCCGTTGGGGCCAATGACCGAGAGGATCGATTTCTGCTCGACCCCGAAGCTCAGCTCGTTGACCGCGGTCAGGCCACCAAAGCGTTTGGTAAGATCCTCCACCTCAAGAAGCATGGCGGCCTCGTCCAAGGAGTTGGCCAAGCTGCGCGACGCGGCCGACAAGGCTTATGAGACCGTTTGGCAGAAATACGATGCACAGGATCATGAGCGCCCCGAAGGCGACAATCTGATAACGCTCCACCTCGTGCAATATTTCAAAACCGATGACCAGCACGAACGCTCCGACAATCGGCCCGGCGATATAATCCAGCCCCCCAATAAAGCAATACATCATGAAGTAGACGGAATCGATTACCTGATAGGACGAAGGATAGATATTCTGTTGGAAGCCTGTGAAGAACGCACCTCCGACGCCACCGTAAAAGCAGCAGATTGCATAGGCGATGACTCGGTACTTGGCGACGTTGATACCGAAACTCGCTGCCAAGTCTTGGTTTTGCCGCAGAGAACGAAAAACATCTCCAAGGCGGCTTCGGTTAATCAACCAAAGCGCCACAAAACCAAGCGTCAATAGGCTCGCAGCAAGATAGAAGAAGGGTAGCCGCTCACCCGG
The DNA here is from genome assembly GCA_963422645.2 of Alphaproteobacteria bacterium. GTDB lineage: Bacteria > Pseudomonadota > Alphaproteobacteria > UBA828 > UBA828 > WTGU01. The sequence goes on along the minus strand of CAXXVO010000019.1, from coordinate 104 downwards.
CTCGAAAGCCGGTATGATTGTAAGACCCAGAATCGACACCTCTCCCGGCAGCGGTAAGTCGACGATGCCGCTTGCACCGCGGGTGACGAAACCCGCGTTCAGGA
>CAXXVO010000018.1:0-168699 GCA_963422645.2 Alphaproteobacteria bacterium | reverse complement strand
TCCCACCGCGCCCCTTCCTGCCGGGCGCGAGATGACGGCGCAGAGAGTGTCGATTCGTGCCCTCTCTCTCCCACGCCGCCGTGGAGGCGCGGGTGAGCGGGCTTGCTTGCGTCGTGCTGGCGGCGGGCAAGGGCACGCGCATGCGCTCGGCCCAGCCGAAGGTCCTCCACCCCCTGGCCGGGCGGCCGATGGTGGAGCACGCGCTGGCCATCGCCCGTGCGCTTGCGCCCGATCGCACGGTGCTGGTGATCGGACCCGAGTTGGAGGGCGCGGCCGCCGGTTTGGAAGGCGTGGGAGAGGCGGTCGCCTGCGTGATGCAGGAGGAGCCGCTCGGCACCGCGCACGCGGTGGCCGAGACCCGCCCGCTTCTGGAGGATTTTGGGGGCGACGTGCTCGTGCTCTACGCGGACACGCCCCTGGTCTGCGCCGAAACCCTGGCGAGGCTCATCGAGGCGCGGCGCGATGGCGAGGGCGTCGTCGCCGCGGTGCTGGGTTTTCGCCCGGATGACCCCGCGGAATACGGCCGCCTGATTCTGGCGTCGGACGGCACGCTCGCGCGCATCGTGGAGTACGCCGAGGCGAGCGAAGAGGAGCGCGCGGTCACGCTTTGCAACGCCGGCATGATGGCGATCGACGGGCGCCGGCTCTTCCCCCTGCTCGACGCCATCGGCAACGACAACGCCAAGGGCGAATATTACCTCACCGACCTTCCCGCCATCGTCGCCGCCGAGGGCGGCCGTTGCGCGGTCGCCGAGGCGCCTGCCGAGGAGGTCATGGGCATCAACGACCGGGTCCAGCTTGCCGAGGCCGAGCGGGTCATTCAGGACCGGCTGCGCCGGGCCGCGGTGGAGGGGGGCGCGACGCTCGTCGACCCGGCCACAGTCTGGCTGAGTTGCGACACGCGCTTAGGCGCCGATGTGACCGTCGGGCCCAACGTCGTCATCGGCCCCGGTGTCGTCATCGAGGACGAGGTCGAGATTAGGCCCTTCAGCCACCTGGAGGGGGTCTGCGTGCGGAAGGGCGCCACGATCGGCCCCTTCGCGCGGCTCCGGCCGGGCAGCGACATCGGCGAAGGCGCCCGCGTCGGCAACTTCGTCGAGGTGAAGAACAGCACGGTCGCGCGGGGCGCCAAGATCAACCACCTGAGCTACGTCGGCGACGCCGGCGTCGGCGCTGGCGCCAACATCGGCGCGGGCACGATCACCTGCAACTACGACGGCTACAAGAAGTCCCGCACCGAGATCGGCGCAGGCGCCTTCATCGGCTCCAACACGGCGCTGGTGGCGCCGGTGACGGTCGGCCCCGGCGCGGTGGTGGGCGCCGGCAGCGTCATCACCGAGGACGTGGAGGCGGACGCCATCGCCGTCGCCAGGGGCGAGCAGCGCCAGCGCGAGGGCGCGGCGGCGCGGCGGCGCGAGCGGCGCGAGCGGCGCGAGCCCATCCCGCCAAAGAAGTAGCGGCGAGCGCGAGGGGAGAGCCGGAGCTGTGTGCGGAATCATCGGCGTTACCGGACCGGATCAGGCGGCGCCGCACATCCTCGACGGGCTGAGGCGGCTCGAATACCGGGGCTACGATTCGGCGGGGCTCGCCACGCTCGTCAACGGCTCCATCGAGCTGCGCCGCGCCGAGGGCAAGCTCAGCGAGCTTGAGCGTCTGGTGGCTGAGCGCCCGGTCAGCGGTACCGTGGGGATCGGCCACACCCGCTGGGCGACCCATGGCGAGCCCAGCGAGACCAACGCCCACCCCCATGCCGCCGGCCGCGTCGCGGTGGTCCACAACGGCATCATCGAGAACTACCGCGAGCTGCGGGCCGCGCTGGAGGCGGAGGGGCGGGAGCTCAGCTCCGACACCGATACGGAGGTGGTCCCGCACCTCATCGACCTCCACATGGAACGCGGCCTCGATCCGGAGGCCGCCACGGCTGAGGCGCTCGCGCAGCTCGAAGGCGCCTTCGCGCTCGCCATCATCTTCGCCGGGCACGCGGGGCTCCTGATCGGCGCCCGGCAGGGCTCGCCGCTCGCCATCGGCCACGGCGACGACGCCACCTATCTCGCATCCGACGCGCTGGCGCTCGCGCCCTTCACGCGGCGAATCAGCTACCTCGACGAGGGCGACTGGGCGGTGCTGCGGCCCGGTGCGGCGACGGTGCGCGAGGCGAGCGGCCGGCCGGTCACGCGGCCAGAGAGTATCACCGCCCACGACGGCGCCATGATCGGCAAGGGCAACTACCGCCACTACATGCTGAAGGAGATCTTCGAGCAGCCGAGCGCCATCGGCGACACGCTGGGGGCCTACTACAACCCGGGGGCGCAGAGGGTGGCGCTCCCCGCCCTCCCCTTCGCGCTGGAGCGCGTGGAGCGGGTGACCATCGTCGCCTGCGGCACCTCCTACTACGCCGGCCTCGCCGCCCGCTACTGGATCGAGCAGAGCGCGCGGGTGCCGGTCGAGATCGACATCGCGTCCGAGTTCCGCTACCGCGCGCCGCCGCTGGCGGAGGGCAGCGTGGCGCTCTTCATCTCGCAGTCCGGCGAGACCGCCGACACGCTGGCGGCGCTCCGCTTCGCCAAGGAGGCCGGCGCGCCGACCGCGGCGGTGGTGAACGTGCGCGAGAGCACCATGGCGCGCGAGGCGGACGCGCTGCTCCCCACCCATGCCGGGGTCGAGATCGGGGTGGCGTCGACCAAGGCGTTCACCACCCAGCTCGTGACGCTTGCCTGCTTCGCCATCGCGCTGGCCCGCGCACGCGGCGCCATCGACGAGGCGGAGGAAGCCCGGCTCACCGCGGCGCTCGCCCACGTGCCGGCCCATGCGGCAGACGCGCTGGGCTACGACGAGCGCATCCTCGCGCTGGCCGAGACCCTGCGCCAGGCCGAGACGGTGCTCTACATCGGGCGCGGCACCGGCTACCCCATCGCCATGGAAGGGGCGCTCAAGCTCAAGGAGCTCTCTTACATTCATGCCGAGGGGTTTGCGGCCGGCGAGCTCAAGCACGGCCCGATCGCGCTGGTCGACCGCGGTGTGCCGGTGATCGTGGTGGCGCCGCCCGGCCCGCTCTTCGACAAGACGGCGTCGAACCTGCGGGAGGCGGCGGCGCGCGGCGCCCACGTCGTGGTCATCAGCGATGCTGAGGGCTGCGAGGCGCTGGCGCCGCTCGCGGCGGACACCGTCGCGCTGCCCGCGCTCGACCCCTTCGTCGCCCCCATCCTCTACGCGATCCCGGTCCAGCTCATCGCCTACCATGTGGCGGTGCTCAAGGGGACCGACGTGGATCAGCCCCGCAACCTGGCGAAATCGGTAACCGTGGAATGAGCGAGCGCCCCGCCTTCATCGACCTCGACGACGACCACCGCGAGCTGCGCGAGCCGGTCCGGGCGCTGTGCGCGCGCTACCCCGGCGAGTACTGGCGGGAGAAGGACCGCGAGCGCGCCTACCCAGGCGAGTTCGTGCAGGCGCTGACCGACGCGGGTTTCTTGGCCGCGCTGATCCCCGAACGATACGGCGGGAGCGGCCTCGGCGTCGGCGCGGGTGCGGCGATCCTGGAGGAAATCCATGCGTCGGGCTGCAACGGCGGCGCCTGCCACGCCCAGATGTACACCATGGGCACGGTGCTCAGGCATGGCTCCGACAAGCAGAAGGAGACCTACCTGCCGCAGATCGCGAGCGGGGCGCGCCGGCTGCAGGCCTTCGGCGTCACCGAGCCCACCACGGGCTCGGACACCACCCAGCTGCGGACCACCGCCGAGCGGCGCGCGGACGGCGATTACACCGTGAACGGCCAGAAGGTCTGGATCTCGCGGGCCGAGCACTCCGACCTGCTCCTCCTCCTCGCCCGCACCACGCCGGCGGCGCAGACCAAGAAGCGCACCGAGGGCTTGTCCGTCTTCCTGGTCGAGCTGGAGCATGCGGTCGGCAAGGGGCTCGAAATCAGGCCGATCCGTACCATGATCAACCACGCGACCACGGAGCTCTTCTTCGACGATCTGGTGATCCCCGCCGCGAGCCTGATCGGCGAGGAAGGCCGGGGCTTTCGCTACATCCTGGACGGCATGAACGCCGAACGCATCCTGATCGCGGCCGAGTGCATCGGCGACTGCCGCTGGTTCATCGAGAAGGCGAGTGCCTACGCCACCGAGCGCCAGGTCTTCGGCCGACCCATCGGGGCCAACCAGGGCGTGCAGTTCCCCATCGCCGAGGCCTATGCGCAGATGGAGGCCGCGCGGCTGATGGTGCAGAAGGCCGCAGCGCTCTTCGACGCGGGCCGCGCCTGCGGGCCCGAGGCCAACATGGCGAAGCTGCTCGCGGCGGAGGCCTCGTGGAAGTCCGCCGACACCTGCCTGCAGACCCACGGCGGCTTCGGCTTCGCCGAGGAATACGACGTGGAGCGCAAGTTCCGCGAGGCCCGGCTCTACCGCGTCGCGCCGATCTCGACCAACCTCGTCCTCGCCTACCTCGGCCAGCATGTGCTCGGCATGCCGCGCTCGTATTAGCCTCGCAGAGGCCGCGCGGCGATGAACGAAGCCGCCGACGGGCCGCTTGCGGGCATTCTGGTGGTCTCGGTCGAGCAGGCCGTGGCCGCGCCCTTCGTGACCTGCCGGCTCGCCGACGCGGGCGCCCGCGTGATCAAGGTGGAGCGGCCGGAAGGCGACTTCGCCCGCTACTACGACCGCCACGTGGGCGGCGAATGCGCCTGGTTCGTCTGGCTCAACCGGGGCAAGGAATCCGTCGTCCTCGACATCAAGGACGCGGGCGACAACGCGCTCCTGCACCGCATCGTCGCGCGCGCGGACGTGTTCGTGCAGAACCTCGCGCCGGGCGCGGCGGCGCGGGCGGGCTTCGATTCGGACGAGCTGCGGCGCCGGCATCCGCGCCTCATCACCTGCGACATCAGCGGCTACGGCGAGAGCGGCCCCTATGCCGCGATGAAGGCCTACGACTTCCTGATCCAGTGCGAATCGGGGATCGCGTCGGTGACCGGCATGCCGGAGTCCGCGAGCCGGGTCGGGGTCTCGGTCTGCGACATCGGGGCCGGGCTCAACGCCTACGGCGCGATCCTGGAGGCGGTGATCGGGCGCCAGCGCACGGGCCGCGGCAGCGGCATCAGGGTCTCGCTCTTCGACGGCATGGCGGACTGGATGACCGTGCCATTGCTGCACCTGGAGCACGGCGGCAAGGCGCCGCCGCGCACCGGGCTCAGCCACGCCATGATCGCGCCCTACGGCGCCTATCCGGTGGGCGACGGCGGCCGGATGGTGATCGCGATCCAGAACGAGCGCGAATGGGCGCGCTTCTGCGAGCACATCCTGGGCGATGCGGCGCTCACCACCGACGCGCGCTTCGCGGGCCACCCGGCCCGGCTCGCGAACCGGCCCGAGATGGACGCGTTGATCGGCGCAGCCTTCGCCGGGCGAACCGGCCCGAGATGGACGCGTTGATCGTCGCAGCCTTCGCCGGGCACACCATGGACTCGCTCGCGGGCGCCTTGCGCGAGGCGGGGATCGCCTTCGGCCGGCTCAACGAGGTCGCGGGGCTTTCCGCGCACCCGCAGCTCCGCCGTGCGCGGGTGGCGACGCCCGCCGGCACGGTGGAGATCGTCGCACCCCCCGCCCGCCACGCCGACGCCCCCCGCCCCCTCCGCCCCGTCCCCGCGCTGGGCGAGCAGAGCGAGGCGATAAGGGGGGAGTTTGGTGCTGAACATGCACCGATCACGCCGCAGTCAACCTAGGAGAGTGTCGATAATGCCGTACTATAATCGTAACTACCCAGGTACCCCGCCGCCAGTTCTGAGTGCGTGCTGATGTTGCTTGCCGTCGGTGCCGTTTCGCCGTCGGCGCGTCGTTGATCCCCGCTTGACTGTATAGATTCAGACTTCCTGACCTCGTGATGCTGGCTGTTCTGGGCAGCGTGCCGGGAACTCCTTGAATTCTGATACATTTCGGTTGTTTCAGGCGGTTTTTCGCTGGGTGTCGCGCCCGAGGTCTGATATTATAATTTGATACCAATTGCACGGTCTCAACCATGCCCAGTACCCTCCCAATGTGCCCTCCAGAGGCGGTCTCGATCGGCAACAGCTGCTTCGCCGTCCTGATCTCGGACGACACCTTCACCTACTTTTCCAACCTCATTCCCTTTGACAGCCACGCCGCCGATGACCGCACGGCCATGCTCTTGCGGATCGGCCGCCTCGCGGCGATCAGCGCGGTCTCGCCGCAGGAACTGGCTGACGCTTTCGCTGTCTCGCGCGCGACGGTGCAGCGCGCACGACGGCGCTACCTGGCCGAGGGCGAAGCGGGGTTCATGAAGCCCCGGCGCGGTCGCGGGCCGTCGGTGTTCACTCCGGAGTTGGCGGAGAAGGCGACGGCGTTGCTGGCATCGGGCCTGAGCGGCTCTGCGGCGGCCCGGGTTCTCGGCGTGTCAGCGCCATCGGTCAACAAGTGGCGCCGTCAGGGACTGATCGGCAACACGGAGGCGGATGGGTGTCAATCGGCTTTCAATACTGACCCCCGATCGGCGTGCAAAATTGACCCCCCTGAGTGGCACGGCGGAGGTTGTCCCGGTAGCCAATAGGGGGGACCCGCGCGGCTTCGTGTGGCGCCCTGCGCTACGCGGAGCGAAGCCGCGTGGGGGGTCCCTGTTGGCCCACCGGGGCAACCGGGCCGCAAGGGAGGCCGGCGGCGGGTCAGGAGCGGTTCTTGAAGCGCCAGCTCTCGTTGCCGGTCTCGATGATCTCGCAATGATGGGTGAGGCGATCGAGCAGCGCTGTGGTCATCTTGGGGTCGCCGAAGACGGATGGCCATTCGCCGAAGGCGAGGTTTGTGGTGATGACGATCGAGGTGCGCTCGTAGAGCCGGCTCATCAGATGGAAGAGCAGCTGCCCACCGGCCTGGGCGAAGGGCAGGTAGCCGAGCTCGTCGAGGATGACGAAGTCGCGGCGGACGAGCTGGTCTGCAGTGCGGCCCTGGCGTCCGGCGCGAAGCTCGGCCTCGAGGAGGTTGACCAGGTCGACGACGTTGTAGCACCGGCCGCGCGCGCCCTTGCGGATGCAGGACCGCGCGATGGCGACGGCGAGATGGGTCTTGCCGGTACCGGTGCCGCCGACCAGCACGATGTTGCGTTTGCCCTCGAGGAAGCCGCCGCCGGCGAGCTCCTGGATCAGGGGCTCGTTGACCGGCGAGGCGGCGAAGTCGAAGTCGGCCAGCTCCTTGACCGTCGGCAGCTTGGCGGAGGCCATCTGGTACTTGATCGAGCGGGCCCTCTTGTCGGCGATCTCGACCTGCAGCAGCGTACCGATGATCTGTTGCACCGGATGGCGGCGCTTGAGCCCGTCGGCAAGGATGTCGTCGTAAGCGGCGCGCATACCTGCGAGCTTCAGCTGGGTCATCATCTCCAGCACATCATGACGCTCCATGACCGGCCTCCCTCAGGCTGTCGTAGCGCTGAGCGTGCGCCCAGCATTTGATGGTGCGGTTTTCGGATTATTTGATGTTCGTGATGCGGCGCTTGGTTGATCTGCGAGAGCGGTGAGTGGCCTGGCTTTCATCGAGACCGCAGGAGCATCTCGTTCCAGTCCTTGGCGTGTCGTGGGCGCAACCTTTTCACCCTTGGATCGTTGAGCACGAGATGCTCGGCGGCAGTGTCGCCGGCGCTGTCTGCGTCGTAGGCACAGACGATGCGACGTGGCTTCCACTCCTTGATCCAGGGCGGGACCGAGCTGGCGATGCCGGCGGTTGAGGCGACGACGGCGCCGTTCTCGCGCGTCCCCTCGACGCGCAGGCTTCGTGCAGAGATGGCGTCGACGGCGCTCTCGGTGAGGATGACGAGGGCGGGCTGGTTTCGGTCGCAGTGGAGCCAGAAGCCGCCACGCGCCTTGCGCGATCCCGGGGCCATGCCCCTGAAGCGTTTTGTTCCGGGCTGCGGCGCGGTGCCGAGGATCTCGGCGCCGGTCGTGTGCCCGCTGGCGTTTCGGCAGATGAAGACGGCGTTGATCCTGTCATCGGCGTAGAGGAGGCCTCGGCCGTGGCAGGCTTCGAGCACGTCGGTGCCGATAGCGCGTTGGCGGATGAGGGCGTCCCGGACCCTGGGCCAGGCGCGGGGACTGGGCCTTGGCAGCCGCAGGCGTCGCGGGGCGGCTGGGATGGTGGTGATCTCCCTCCGCCCCTCATGGCTTCCGAGGAAGCGGAGGGCTTCCGGGAAGCGGCATCCCGTCGCATGGATGACGAGGTCGATGGCGCCACCCCCTCCCGTGCCGCGCAGGTGATCGAAGAACTTCTCGCCGTTGATGCTGATGACCGAGCCCCCGCGCTTGAAGCGCGCCCGGTCGGTCGGGTCTCTGCGGTAGCCGAGGGCGGCGGCGACCCGGTCGAGGGGGATGTTGCGGCAGGTGGCCAGGGGATCGCCGCCGCTCATTGCCGGGTCCCGGCGAAGGTCTGCTTGGAAGGGAGGCTGACGGCGTTCCCGTTCCTGTACCCTTCAACGCTTAAGAGTTCCGGGAACGGGAACGGGAACGCCTCATCCCGCACTTCCGTTGATGGCGGCAGGGGATTGCGGCTCCCGGTGCGCCTCGGCGGCTGCGAGGCGATAGCCACCCCTGGGCGCCCGTTCGATGCGCCCCTCCCTGGTGAGGCTCTCGATGGCGGCAACGACGGTGGCGTTGCGGGCAGCGGCGCGTGAGCGGATCTGGGCTTTCGAGAGCGGCTTTTCGGCCTGCTCGATCGCCTTGAAGACGCGCTGCTCGACGGTGGCGGGCTCGTGCCTGTCTTCATCTGCCGCGTCCTGGTGCAGACGGAAGGCCGGCCCATGTCCGCCGTCGACGAGTTCCAGCTCGATGTCGTTGAGGCCCCGGGCGTCGCGCTGCTCGACCGTCATGACGATCTTCTTGTCGCGCCGGCGCAGGTACAGATTTGAGTCACCCCAAGCGTGCAGCTCGCTGCTCCCGCGCAGGGCCTGCCCCGGCCGGGTGCCGCCGCTCTTGCGGGCGTGGTGGACGAGGAGGACGGCGGTTTCGAAGCGGCGCTGCAGTTCGCGCAGGAAGCCGAGGATGGGGGCGATCTCTGCGACGGCGTTCTCGTCGACGCTGTGCAGGCGGACCAGGGGATCGAGGATCAGGAGGCGCGGTTCGATGCGCTCCACGGTCTCCTGCAGGCGCTGACGGTCGATGCGCTGGTCGAGACGCAGGGTGGGCACGTCGATGACGGCGATGTCGAGTTCGTCGAAGGGGGTGGCGGCGGCGCGGGCGATCCCCTGCAGACGCTTGCGCACCCTGTGGCCGGCGTCCTCGGCGGCGAAGAGCAGCACGGTGCCGCTTGCGCTGGGGCGGTAGTGGCGCAGGCATGGGACGCCGGTGGCCACGGCGACGGCGAGATCGAGCGCGAGCAGGGATTTGCCGCACTTGGGCTCGCCGCCGACGATGCCCACGGCCTGCTCGGCCCACAGCGTGTCCACCATCCACTGTTGCGCCCGGGGGCGATCCTCGAGCTGCATCGGCGCCCGTGTCGGGAAGCCCTTCACCGCCGTGCCCTCTTCGGCTTGGCGGGCTCGCCCAGGATCTCCATGAAGAGCTTCTCGTCGAGAACCTCGCGGTTCTTCTCGGCGCCGGCGGCGAGCAGCATGTCGCCCATGACGGTAAGCGCCCTGGGGTTGCCGCCGGCGTGGGTGACCAGGGTGTCCTTGAGCTCTGCGCTCATGAGGCCCGGATTGCCGGCCTGCTCGACCAGATGGTCGAGCAGGGCCGCGAGGTCGCCGGCGTCTGCCTGGGTCATGACCAGGCGCTGGCGCAGGCGCGAGGCGATGGGCTGCAAGTCGGGCTGGCGGAGCCTGTCGATCAGGCGGCTGTCGCCGGCGAAGACGACCGAGAGGATGGCGCGCGAGTCGAAGTCGGTGGACGCCAGCAGGCGGATCTCGGAGATCACCGAGGGCAGCAGCTCCTGGGCCTCGTCGATGAGCACCACGGGCCGCATGCGGGTGTCGTCGACATGGGTGAGCCATCGCTCGCGCAGGTTTTTGAAGCTGGCCCAGCGGTTGTTGTACATCAGGTCGACGCCGAACATCCCGCCGATCTCGCGGTAGAAGTCGGACAGCCTGGAAGAGGGGTGGGTGATGGCACAGACCCTGAGCCCGTCCGAGCGGCCGAGGCGGTCGGCGAGCACGCGCAACGCCACGCTCTTTCCGGTGCCGGGCTCGCCGGCGATCAACGCGAAGCCGCCCTGGCGCACAAGATGATGCTCGATTCTGAGGCAGAAGCTGTCGACGGCGGGGCTCACCATGAGGCTGTCGACCGGAAGGTCGGTGGCGAAGGGGTTCCATTTGAGCCCGTAGAAGGTGAGCAGCTCGCGGTTCATGACGGATCTCCCTGATCGTCGTCCTCGCCCGGACCGGGCGTCTTGTTATGGGGTACCCAGGCCGGCGGCAGGCCTGTTGCGGCCTGGGCGTCGAGCACGCCCTTGAGCAGCGGCGGAAGTTCGCCGACGCCCGCGCTGGCGCCGCCATGGTCGCTGCCGGGTCTCGCAGGACGGCGGACGCCATCGGCGTTGCCGCGCTTGTCGAGGGGGTACAGCGTGCACAGCCGCTCGCCGCTTCGGCCTTCCACCAGATCGACGCCGCTGAGGTCCCAGCGCGCATAGCGGACCCAGAGCGTCCTCAGGTGGCGCCACGGCTGTGGCACCTGGTAGCGGATGCCCTCGACCGAGACGGTGCCGTCCGAGCGCCTGAGCGTGCGCTTCCTGGCGATGCGGAAGGCCGCCTTGAGCTCGTCCGAGGCGGGGCAGGGCCTCGATGCCTTGACGCTCCCGGCGAGGCGTTCATGCGGCGTCATGCCGAGCTCGCGGTGCACCCGCCGATGGTAGTCCTGCTCCAGCCAGGCTATGGTGGCGTCGTTGAGCATCTTCAGGGTGAGCGCGTCGACGCCTTCGAGCTGAGCCATCAGGCGGCCCTCGACCGTGCCCCAGAACGACTCGATTTTTCCATTTTGATGGGGGCTGTAAGCGAGTGTCGTGGCCCCCACGATGCCGAGGCGGTGCAAGCCCTCCTCGACCTCGCCCGCCGTCATCGGCCCGCCGTTGTCGGTCAGCAGGGACCTGGGCAAGTCCCTCTTCATGAAGGCCTGACAGAGCCCGTGGACGAAGACCTCGGCGGTCTCCTCCAGGTACCACTGCAGGTGGCAGCCAAGCCTGGAGTGGTCGTCGAGGAAGCCGAGCAGGATGGGCGTCTGCCATTCGCCCGACGCCGTCAGCACGCGGCGCTTGCCGTGGTGGAAGTCCCCGTGCCACAGCGCGTGACTGCGAGACACCTCGTAGCTAAGGACCTCGCGGGCTTCGACCGCCGGCTTGTCCTCACCCTCGTGCCACTTCCTGGGGCGCTCGCGCACCAGGCCGCGATTGCGCATCGCCCGCGTCAGCGTCGCGTAGGACGGCATCGGGCCGAGCTCGGGATGGGTCGCAACATGAGCCTTGAGGGTCTCGTAGTGGAGCTGCGCCGCCCACGAGGGATGGACCCGGTACTGCTCGCGCAGCGCCGCGATCAGCCCCGCCGACATGGACCGCTCGCGGCCGACGTCGGTCCGAGGCTTCCGGCGCAGCGCCTTGACCGGGTCCTGCTCCTCTGCCCGCGCCCGGTAGTACCAGCGCTCGATCGTCGAGGCCGCAAAGCGCACCGGCCCCTTGCCCGACGGGTGCTCCCAGTCGCGCTGCGACAGACGCTCGAACTCGGCCCCCAGCTGGCCTGCAGGCGGCGGTGAAGCCAGAAGCGGCCCCACCACCGCAAAGCGCAGCCGGGCCCACTTCTCGCGCCTGGCGCCCGCGTCGTCCTTGTCCATTCCGGCATCCCTCCCTCGCCGCATCGGAGAGATGCCCATGTAGAACGCCCTATCCGGGCGTGACAGGAACACTTTCTGCGGGCGGCGCCGAGCCATCGCCGAGCCCGCAATAGCCCGTCCACGGCTTGAACCAGATCAGGCTCAGGAACAGACGCTCACCGAAGCGTCCGCCCCGCATCTGCCGCAGCACGAAGAGCAGCGGCACCTCCTCGGGTGGCATCACCAGTTCGCCACGCTTCGCTCCCCAGGGCTCCGTCGCCGGGAACGCCTCCAGCCACCACTTCCGCCAGCGGCGCAGTGTGGCGACCGAGACCCCCCACTTCCGCTTGATCGTCTGCAACCGCACCCCGCCTCTCAGAACCAGTGCACTCAACAGAACGAACAGGGCGCCCAGATAAAAGCGGCGCCCGAAGAATCGTACCGATGGTGGGGTCGCTCGCAGGCGGCAATCCGCGCAGCAGAAGCTGAACCGCCGCGTGCCCTCTTCCCTCAACTCGGCTGCCAGACCGTACGGCTTGCGCGGATACGTCGCGCTGTGCAGCTTGCCGGGGCAGTGTCGGCAGCCCGCCTCGCGGCAGCGCGCCGCCTCGGCCTCATCGACCTCGCGCAGCCAGGCCCAGACCAGGGCGTTGCAAAGCATGGAGTGGCGGAAAATGTTGTGCGACATTGGGGCCGTCTCTGGCGATTGTGACCGTCACCACGAGACAAAGCCCCCCGGCGAACTTCTTGCAAGTTCGCCGAGGGGCACCCGCCCCAAAACCTCAACAAATCCGAGCGGATCAGGCCCCGATCCCCGCTGAAAGACCGCGCGCGCTCACCGGCCGCGTCCACCAGGCACGGCACCGTGCTCCCCGTCGATCACCCCTTCTGGAAGACCCACTACCCGCCCAACGGATGGAAGTGCCGCTGCATCGTCCAGCAGCTCGGAGACGACGACCTCGAACGCTACGGATACAAGGTGTCCGAGGGTCCGCCGCCCGGCTCCGGGCGCACCAGGCCCTGGAAGAACCGCCGCACCGGCCGCATCCACCAGGTCCCCGCCGGCATCGATCCCGGCTTCCAGCACAACGCCGGCCGCGCCCGGCCGGGCCGCGACAGCGCAAACCGCCTGATCGAGAAGATCGACGACGCGCCCCCCGACCTCGCACGCGCCGCCATAGGCCAACCCTGGAACGGCGCGCTCTTCCGCCGCCACCTCGAAGGCCGGTCCGACGCCGACTGGCCCGCGGCCGTGCTCGGAGGCCCGGTCATGGCCGCCATCGGCGCACGCTCCCGAACCGCCCGCCTCTCCGCAGAAACCGCCGCAAAGCAGGCCAGGCGACACCCCGATCTCGAACCCGCAGACTACGCCCGCCTCCAGCGCATCCTCGATCAAGGGGAGATGTTCGTGGAGGACAACGGCCGTTTCGCGCAGGGCTTCCTCGAAGAGGACGGGTGCCTGTGGAAGGCCGTCGTCAAGTCGGCCGCAGGTGGCGACGAGGCCTACATCGTGAGCCTGCACAGGTCGAAGGCCGCTGACCTCGATGTCACAAGGCGACGCTTCGGGCCGATCAGGAGGGATGGGAAGTGAGGCGCCGGGCGGGTCGCAAACCCCGCGCTCGCCCGAAGGCATGAGAGGACTGCTGCTTCCGACGCCACGCTCACCCTACGCGCCGCCGCACGCCATCTCAAGCCGATTCAGCGCCCCGGCGCGGGCCGCCGCCAGCCTCGCGGGACGGGCGCCACGCACCGGATTTTCCAGCCGAATCCGATACCCCGAAACCGACCCGATTTGCCGCCGTCGCAAGACCCCTGAAACGCCCCGAAAATTGCCGTTTCCAGCCAATTCACGGCCTCTGCACGGCCCGATTCGCAAAGACTTCCGTCCGCACGCCAGCCGCCGCACCGCCACCGTGCCGCCGCGCATCCCCTTGAGATTCCGCCACCTTCCGCCCGATTCCGCCTGATTCCACCCCTTGACCCGATTCACAACGACTTTCGTCCGTCTACAACCATCAACAATCCCCGCGATGCCAGGAACCTCGGCATTGAGATCCTCTATCAGGATCTGGCGCTGGCCGACCATCTCGACGCGGTGGCCAACCTGTTTCTCGGGCGCGAGATCATGACCCGCTGGGCGACCCTCGACGGCAACGCCATGGAGCGCGCCACCCGCGAGGTCATCGCCCGCATCAACCCCAACTTCGTGAACCTGCGAGAGCCGGTGCAGCGGCTTTCCGGCGGCCAGCGCCAGTCAGTGGCCATCGCCCGCGCACTCTATTTCGACACCAAGGTCCTGATCATGGACGAGCCGACCGCCGCGCTCGGGCTCCGCGAGACCGCGGTCTTCAAGGACCTGGTGGTCCAGCTCAAGTCGGAGGGGATCGGCATGGTCTTGATCTCCCACGACATCCACGACGTGTTCGACCTCTCGGACCGCATTACGGTGATGGCGAACGGCCGCCAGATCGGCACCCACCGCACCGCCGAGGTCACCAAGGACCAGGTGCTGAGCATGATCATCCTCGGCAAGAAGCCCGGCGAAGAGACCGCCGAGGACATCGCGACGCTGCATTGAGGTGAGTGAGAGCGTTTCCGTTCGGCACGGAAACGCTCTTACAATTTGTCGCTCACGGCAGCCGGCCTTCGGCCGGCACCTCCGCGAGGGCGCCGCAGGAGCGGCGGGCCGCGGTCGCGGCCTGTCGCGCGCCCATCAAAGACGGACGCGCGCCGGTCGGCGCCGTGCCGCCGGACCGGGGCCGCGCTTGACAAGCCGGCCGGTTCCGTGCGCTTTTCCGCGCGGCTCGGCCCGGTCCGGGCACCACGCTCCACTCCGCTCCACGCTCCACAGGGCCTCCCGCCATGCATCGATTCCGAACGCATACCTGCGGCGCGCTCAGGCCCTCCGATGTCGGCTCGACCGCGCGCCTCTCCGGCTGGGTCCATCGGGCACGCGATCACGGCCACCTCGTCTTCGTGGACCTGCGCGACCACTACGGCATCACCCAGTGCGTTGCCGAGAGCGGCGAGCCGCTCTTCGACGCGGTGACGGCGCTCAAGCCGGAGACGGTGGTGACGCTGACCGGCCCGGTGGTCACGCGCGACGCTGAGACCGTGAATCCCAAAATTCCCACCGGCGCGGTCGAGGTGCGGATCGCCGAGCTTGAGGTGCAAAACGCCGCCGAGACCCTGCCGCTGCCGGTTCACGGCGAGCACGATTACGGCGAGGAGGTACGGCTCCGCTATCGCTTCCTCGACCTCAGGCGCGAGCGCATGCACCAGAACATGGTGCGTCGCAGCGCCATCGTCGCCAGCATTCGCCGGCACATGGTCGAGCTGGGCTTCATGGAGTGTCACACGCCGATTCTGACGGCAAGCTCGCCCGAGGGCGCGCGCGACTTCCTGGTGCCGAGCCGGCTGCATCCGGGGACCTTCTACGCCCTGCCGCAGGCACCGCAGCAGTTCAAGCAGCTGGTGATGGCCTCAGGCTTCGACCGCTACTTTCAGATCGCGCCCTGCTTCCGCGATGAGGACGCGCGCGCCGACCGCTCCCCCGGCGAGTTCTACCAGCTCGATGTCGAGATGGCGTTCGTCGAGCAGGAGGACGTGTTCGAAGCGCTGGAGCCGGTGATGCACGGCGTCTTCACGGAGTTCACCGAGCGCGACGTCACCCCGCCGCCCTTCCCGCGCTTCGCCTACAAGGACGCGATGCTGCGCTTCGGCACCGACAAGCCGGACCTGCGCATCCCCATCGAGATCGTCGACCTGACGGAGCAGTTCGGCAACGACGCGGTGACCTTCAAGGCCTTCAAGGGCGCGATTGCCAAGGGGGGCGTGGTACGCGGCATTCCAGTGAAGGGGATCGCCGACCGGCCGCGCAGCTTCTTCGACCGGATGATCGGGTTCGCCCAGAGCCTGGGTGCGCCCGGCCTCGGCTACATCATCTTTGCGGACGGTGCCGGCAAGGGGCCGATTGCGAAGTTCGTGCCGGACGCGGTGCAGGAGGAGATTCGCACGATTGCGGGCCTCGAGGATGGCGACGCGGTGTTCCTGAGCTGCGACAAGCCCGACGCCGCCGCCCGCTACGCCGGCGCCGTGCGGCTCGAGCTCGGCAAGCGGCTCGAGCTGATCGACGAGGACAGGTTCGCCTTCTGCTGGATCATCGACTACCCGATGTTCGAGCGCGACGAGGAGACCGGCGCCGTCGGCTTCAGCCACAACCCCTTCTCCATGCCGCAAGGCGGGATGGAGGCGCTGGAGAGCGACGATCCGCTCAGCGTGCTCGCCTACCAGTACGACATCGTCTGCAACGGCGTGGAGCTTTCCAGCGGCGCGATCCGCAATCACCAGCCCGACCTGATGGTCAAGGCGTTCGAGATCGCGGGCTACGGTGAGGACGAGGTGAAGCGCCGCTTCGGCGCGCTCTACCACGCCTTCCAGTACGGCGCGCCGCCCCACGGCGGCATCGCGCCCGGCATCGACCGCATCGTCATGCTGCTCTCGGACGAGCCCAACATCCGCGAGGTCATCATGTTCCCGCTCAACCAGACGGCGCAGGACTTGATGATGGGGGCACCGGCGCCGGTGCCGGCGAAGCACCTCAAGGAGCTCAGCCTCAAGCTCGACCTGCCGCCAAAGCGGGAGAAGAGGGAGGGTGATGAGTAGACTCGTTCCCCCTCAGTGCTGCGAGTTGAAGTGGAGGGGGTCGCAGGCCTCGATGACCTCGCGGCGTTTGTAGAGCTCCACCAGGTTGGAGACCTCCACCAGC
This sequence comes from Alphaproteobacteria bacterium, assembly GCA_963422645.2. GTDB lineage: Bacteria > Pseudomonadota > Alphaproteobacteria > UBA828 > UBA828 > WTGU01. The sequence continues at coordinate 152,146 of CAXXVO010000018.1, read as the reverse complement.
GAAAGGGTGAGCAGGTAGAGGCGGTGCGCCGGCGCCGGCCTGCTCTCACCCTCCGGGACATCGTCGAGATAGGCGATGATCTCTTCCATGCGCGGCATCACGGCGTCGTAGAAGGCGCGAAGCTCCTCCATCGAGGACGCCACCCTCTTCGCCGTGCGCGCGCGCTCGGGCTCCAGCGCCCAGTCGAGCCATGGCGCAAGGTCCTCGAACGCCTCCGGTAGTGCTGCCTCAGACATCGTGCGGACCCCTTCAGCCTCGCGACCATCGATCACGCGTTGCTGTAGAACCCGACGTGATCCTCCAGCACCTTGTGGAAGTAGCGGATCGGCGTCTCGTCGTCCTGCAGGATTACATGGGATTTGGCGCGCGACGCGAGGCCCGCGTGCACGTTCTCGTGCGCGACCGTGTCCTCCTGCAGCGTGTCCCGGATCAGACACTTGAAGTACTCCTGCTGCAGCCGCTCGCGTGTGTTCGCGGGCTCCCTGAAGTGCATGCGGATTTCCCAGATCGTGCGGTCGACCGCCAGCGGCCAGAAATGGTAGCTGACGTAGCTCGTCGAGTTGCCGACGTCGAAGAGCAGGATCACGAAGTTCGGGAAGAGCACGAAGAAGTCGAACTCGCCGATCATCTGCGGGATGCGGGCAACCGGGGCGCCGTTTTCGGCGGCGAAGAGCGTGCCCTCCAGCGGGGTGAGCTTGTGGGTGGGGTCGTACTCGCACGACCAGACCGTGTGATAGTTGTAGAGGTTGACGTCCTGGAAGCGGCAATGCCCCTTGTCGTTCATCAGGAAGGAGTCGCCCAGGATGCGGCGGTGCTGGAAGGGCAGGTGATAGAGCTCGTTCTGCGCGTCGAGCCCGACCTTCCAGTTGGCACGCTCTTCCACCAGATAGGTCTGCATCAGCGGCATCTCGTGGAAGGGGCAGCCGTCAAGCTGGTCCGCCACGCCGCCGAGGTACTCGCGCAGCGTCTCCGCCGGCTCTGACCCCAGGTGGACGAAGACGAAGCCCTCCCAGAAATCCGTGTTGACCGGCGTGAGCCCGTGGTCGCGCTTGTCGAAGTCGAAGAAATTCTCCTCATCGGGCACGCGGATCAGCTCGCCCGTGTCGCTATAGACCCAGTTGTGGAAATGGCAGTAGACGCTACCGGGGCAGGTGCCGCGCCCGTCCAGCACCAGCGTGTTGCCGCGGTGCGAGCAGACGTTGTGGAAGCCGCGCACGACGCCGTCCGAACCCCGGATGATCAGCACGGAGGTCTTGCAGATGGCGATGTCGCGCACGAAGTAATCGCCCGGGTTCGGGATCTCGTCGACACGGCCGACGTTGAGCCAGCATCGGCGGAAGATGCGCTCGCGCTCGAGCTCGTAATGCTCGTCGGAGACGTAGGGTTCGGTGGGCACCGGCTCGGTCCCGAGGTCGGGATACTTCTCCGCCCACTGCTTCTCGCGCATCACGGTCTTCATCGGGCTCCCTCCCGCGCACGCCCGCGCGCCATCCGATCGCCTCTCGCCATCGCGAGCTGCAACGGTAGCACGGCCCACCGCGCCTGCGCAGCAGGCGCTTCCCATCGGGCTCTTGTCGGCCGGCGCAAAAGCCTATACGGGGTCCGTGGCCGGCGGAACCGGCCGTGGGGACGCAAGGGACGTGGAGGGAGCACGAATGAGCAACAGCTACCAAGAGATCACCGATGTGGTGCAGGTCTATTTCGACGGGCTTTACGAGTGCGACACGGAGAAGCTCGCCACGATCTTTCACCCCTCCAGCCACCTGTTCGCGAACATGGACGGCAAATTTGTCGATTGGCCGCGCGAGGAGTGGTTCGAAATCGTGAAGAGCCGCGTGCCGCCGGTATCGACGGGGCAGGCGCGCTTCGACAAGATCCTCTCCATCGACTTGTCGGACGAGAACACCGCCGTCGTGACCTGCGAGTGCGCGATTCATCCGCGCTACTTCACCGACTTCCTGAGCCTGATCAGGATCGACGGCGAATGGAAGATCGTCTCGAAGTCCTTCCGCTTCGACCTGCACGAGTAGCGCCAGCCGCTCCGGCCGGCGCCGTAGGCTCAGCCCGCGCGGTGCCAGGCGGCGAGCGAGGCGAGGTCGTGGAAGGTGATGTCCGGCTCCACGTCGACCGGCGGCGTCGCGCCGCCGGGGCGGCCCGCGCGGCGGTCGATCCAGCAGGTGGAAAAGCCCGCGCTACGGCCCGGCACAACGTCGTGGAAGAGGCTCTGGGCCACGTGGAGCACCTCGCCGGGCGCAATCCCCTCTTTCGCGAACAGCGCCGTCGCGCGCTCGAAATGCGCGGGCGCGGGCTTGTAGCTCCCGACATCCTCGGCGGTGACGACGGCGTGGAAGGGATCGCCCAGGCGCCTTGCGCTATGGGCAAAAGACGCACGGTCCACGTTCGAGAGCACCATCAACAAGCCATGCTCGCGCAGGTAGGCGAGGGCCTCGACCGAATCGGGGAAAGGCGGCCAGTCGGCGATCGAGGCGCCGAAGGCTGAGGCCTGCTCGTCGGTCGCGGCTTGGCCGAAATCGGCCGCGATCGCCTTGCAGGCGTGACTCAACACCTCGGGGTAGCGCATGTCCGGGTTCTGTTCCTGGATCGCGTGCTCGTGCCGGGCGAAGGCGGCGAGAAGCGCATCGTCATCGGCGTCGATTCCCGGAAGCGTGCGAAGCGCCCGGAGCATGCCTTGCTCCCAGTCGATCAGGGTGCCGTAACAATCGAAGGTGAAGGCGCGAAAGGCGCTGGGCGTCATCGTTACATCCTGCCGTGATAGGTGAAATCGAGGCGCGGGACGGGCATGCCTCAGCCTGTCGGGCCGAGAGACTAATCGTTCATCGCGAAGGCGGCACGCAAGAAATTCCCAAAGCCCGAATGGCCCGCGGCGTCAACTGATCCGGCAGTCGCCGCCGGATAGGGTCCCCCAAGGTGTTTCGCGAAGAAGGCCAGCATGCGCTTCTGCGAGTCCCTCCGTGCGGTGGAGTTGCCAGTCACCGCGTGGGTCCTGCCGCCCATGCCTTCGGCGTAGTGCGGCCCCCGCATCGGCAGCTGCAGGGCGGTGCTGCCGCTCAGCGCGAGACCGACAGAGCCGATCCGGTCTGCGTCCACGAAGGGCAGCGCTGCCAGATGATCGAAAGCGGAATTGGCATGGCTGTTCTGCACCGGATTGTACTTGCCGCCGGTCTGGCAGCCGTCGCTGATGCCGCGCGGCCCGAAGCTGTCGACGATGAGCGTGACGTATCCGTAGTCGTTCAAGAGCCTGGCGTGACCGTTCAAGCCGCGCCGGGCCGTTCGATGCGACGTGTTCCATTCGGTTCCGCTGCAGCCGTGCAGCAGCACGATGGCGGGGAAAGGGCCTTCGCCTTCGGGCTTGGCGAGCCAGGATGTGAGAGTGGTCTCCGACGTATCGATGGCAATCGAGGTCACCGTTCCGGACGTTTGGCACGCCGCAAGACCCATCACCAGAGCGATGATCGCGGCGCCGAGCGCGCCCAGCTTGGCGGTGGTGCTCATCGGTCTTCCTCTGCTCGTGGCCGCTCAGCGCTCTGCCGATGGCAGTTTCGCTATACCGTGCTCCCTCAGACAGCCGCTTGACGGCTGCGGTAAAGGGCGCTGCAATAGGCGAAGGAAAGAAGGGGAGTGCGCATTGTACGCACTCCCCAGTGCCAGTGGTTCATGACCGCGGGAGATCGACGGTCGTCAGGAACAACCACTGGTAGCGCCGCAAGTCACACACTTCATGCAGGTCCCGTTACGGACCAGCGTGAAGTTTCCGCAATCGCCGCAGGCCTCGCCTTCGTAGCCTTTGACGCGCGCCTGGTGCAGCGGCTCGCGGCCAATGGCCACGGGCGCTCCGGCCGCGTGATCCGCGCGCTGGGTCTGCCGCAAAAGGGCCGCAGCAGGCGCGTCGCGTTCCGGTGCCTGCCGGAGGCGGGCGCTTTCCCGGCCACCTCTCTCGTCGCTGCCCGCGCTGCCGGCGCCGCCGTTGAGCACCAGCAGGTTGGAGCGCACGTAACCGGCACTCACCGGGTCGTCCGAGCTCGCACCGGGGCCGGCGTGCCCGCTCCTGTCGGGCAGCGTCGGCGCACGCACGGTCTGCTCCTCGCCGCCGCCGATGGTGTCTGGCAGTAGATCCTCGGCTTCGGCATGAGACAGGTCGCTGCGCCCGAGATAGGAGATGGCGAGCTCGCGGAAGATGTAGTCGAGGATGGACGTGCTCATCTTGATGGCGTCGTTGTTGACCACCATCCCCGCCGGCTCGAAGCGGGTGAAGGTGAAGGCATCGACGTACTCGTCGAGCGGCACGCCGTATTGCAGGCCGATCGAGATCGAGATCGCGAAGTTGTTCATCAGGCTGCGGAAGGACGCACCTTCCTTGTGCATGTCGATGAAGATCTCGCCGAGCGCGCCGTCCTTGAACTCGCCGGTCCTGAGATAGACCTTGTGCCCGCCGACGATGGCCTTCTGGGTGTAGCCGCGCCGCCGGTGGGGCAGGCGCCGCCGCTCGCCCTCGCGGATGACCTGCTTGACGATCCGCTCGGCGACGGCGAGCGGGTCGGGCCGGCTTACCACGGCTGGCGCCGCGGCGGCTGCCTCTTCTTCCGCCGCCTCCTCGAACCCGTCGCCGAGCGCGATGCCGGTCAGCGGTTGGGAGAGCTTGGAGCCGTCGCGGTAGAGAGCGTTTGCCTTGAGGCCGAGGCGCCAGGAGAGCTCGTAGGCCCGGCGGCAATCCTCGACGGTGGCGTCCATCGGAAGGTTGATGGTCTTCGAGATGGCGCCCGAGACGAAGGGTTGGGCCGCCGCCATCATGCGCACGTGGCTCTCGGTCAAGAGGCAGCGATTGGAGCCCGTGCGCCCGCATGGGTTGGCGCAGTCGAAGACCGGCAGGTGCTCGGTCCTCAGGTGCGGCGCGCCTTCCAGCGTCATGGCGCCGCAGCAATAGAGAGTGGCCGCCTCGATCTCGCTCGCGCTGAAGCCGATGGCACTCAGCAAGTCGAAGTCCGGGCGATCGAGGTCGCGGGCGTCGAGGCCGAGCGTGCCGGTGCAGAACTCGACGCCGAGGGTCCACTTGTTGAACGCGAGGTTCAGGTCGAAGGCGGCGTCGAGAGCGCCTTCGGCGCGCTTGATGACCGCAGGCGTGAAACCCTTGCGTGCGAGCGCGGCGTGGTCGACCGCCGGCGCGTCCTTGAGGGTGCCGCTGCCGACCGCGTAGGCGACAATCTTGCGGATTTGCCCCGAGGTGTAGCCGAGCGTCTTCAGCGCCTTGGGCACCGTGCCGTTGATGATCTTGAAGTGCCCGCCGCCGGCGAGCTTCTTGAACTTGACCAGGGCGAAGTCGGGCTCGATGCCGGTGGTATCGCAGTCCATGACCAGCCCGATGGTGCCGGTGGGCGCGATCACCGTCGCCTGGGCGTTACGGTAGCCGTGCTTCTCGCCGAGCTTCACCGCGCGGTCCCAGGCGCGCTTCGCGGCCTTGCCGAGGGCACGATCGGGCAGGTTGGCGTGATCGAGCGGCACCGGGCGGATATCGAGGCCCTCGAAGCGACCACTCTCGCCCTGTGCGGCGGCGCGGTGGTTGCGCATCACTCGCAGCATGGCGTCCCGGTTGTCGTCGAACGCGGGGAAGGCGCCGTTCTCGCCGGCCATCTCCGCCGAGGCCGCGTAGGAGGTGCCGGTCATGAGCGCGCTGATGGCGCCGCAGATGGCGCGGCCCTCGGCGCTGTCGTAGGAAAGCCCGAGCGACATGAGCAGCCCGCCCAGGTTGGCGAAGCCCAGCCCGAGGGTGCGGTACTGGTAGGAGCGAAGCGCGATCTCGCGCGACGGGAACTGCGCCATCACCACCGCGATCTCGAGCACGATGGTCCACAGCTTGACCGCGTGCTCGAAGCTCTCGATGTCGAAGCTGCCGTCCTCGCGCCGGAAGGTGATCAGGTTGAGCGAGGCGAGGTTGCACGCCGTGTCGTCCAGGAACATGTACTCGGAGCAGGGGTTGGACGCGTTGATCCGCCCGCCCGCCGGGCAGGTGTGCCAGGCATTGATGGTGCTGTCGAACTGGATCCCGGGATCGGCCGAGGCCCAGGCCGCTTCGGCGATCTGATCCCAGAGGCCGCGCGCATCGACGGTCTTCGCCACCTTGCCGTCGGTACGCCGGATCAGGTCCCAGTCGCCGCCGGTCTCGACCCGCTGCAGGAAGTCATCGGTCACGCGGATCGAGTTGTTGGAGTTCTGGCCCGAGGCCGTGAGATAGGCCTCCGACTGCCAGTCGGTGTCGTAGATGCGGAAGTCGATCTCGGTAAAGCCCTGCTCGGCCCAGCGGATCGCCCGGTGGATGCAGCTCTCCGGCACCAGCGCCTTCCGCGCCTCGCGCACCGCGTCGCCGAGCGCCGGGTTGGACCTGGGCTCGAAGCGCGCGGCGCCGCTGCCCTCGTGGCAGGCATCGACGATCGCGTTGAGGCGGGTGTGGAGAAGCTGCGATCCGCACACCAGCGCCGCGACCTTCTGCTCCTCCACCACCTTCCAGGAGACAAAGTCCTCGATGTCGGGGTGGTCGACGTCGACGATGACCATCTTGGCGGCGCGTCGGGTCGTGCCACCCGACTTGATGGCGCCGGCGGCGCGGTCGCCGATCTTGAGGAAACTCATCAGGCCGGAGGACTTGCCCCCGCCGGAGAGCGGCTCGCCCTCGCCGCGCAGGTTGGAGAAGTTGGTGCCGGTGCCCGAGCCGTACTTGAAGAGCCGCGCCTCGCGCACCCAGAGGTCCATGATCCCGCCCTCGTTGACGAGGTCATCCCGGATGCTCTGGATGAAGCAGGCGTGCGGCTGGGGATGCTCGTAGGCCGACTCGGCCTCCGCCAATTCGCCGCTCTCGTAATCGACGTAGTAGTGGCCCTGGGCCGGGCCGTCGATGCCGTAGGCCCAGTTCAGGCCGGTATTGAACCACTGCGGCGAGTTCGGCGCGGCCACCTGGAGCGCCAGCATGGTGACGAGCTCGTCGTAGAAGGCACGGGCGTCCTGCTCGGCATCGAAGTAGCCGGCCTTCCAGCCCCAGTAGGTCCAGGTGCTGGCGAGGCGGTGGAATACCTCCTTGGCCGAGCGCTCGCCCTGGGTCGCCTTGCCGTCTCCAGGGTCCACGCCGTCCCCGGCCTCCGGGTCCGGCTCGCTCCGCCACAGCCATTCGGGCACGTCGGCCTCCGGCACCGGCCTGCGCCGGGCCGCGATGCCGGCCTTGCGAAAGTATTTCTGGGCGAGGACGTCGCAGGCCACCTGCGACCAGCTAGCCGGAACCTCGACGTCCTGCTGTGCGAACACCACCGAGCCGTCGGGATTGCGGATCTCGCACGCGGTCGTGCGGTACGCCACCTCCTCGCGGGGCGATCCGTCGTCCGTCGTATAGTGGCGCTTGATGCGCATGGGGCCTCCAAATCTCGAACGAAACCGGTGTTCAATCGAGCCCCCAAAAATCAGGCAATAGACGACATCTGGGGCACTCTATCCTGTTAAGGACCATAAATGGTAGTGCGCCCCATATCTTCTGTCAAGGAGTTTCCTTAACCGAATGCAAGCTTAATCGTAACTACCCAGGTACCCCAATCCTGAGTTGAGGACGGTGATTATGGCGGCGGCCGCGGCCTGGTTCTGCCACCGCGATTGGTTCTTGACCTCATAGAGTTGCGGGACTATGGACTGCTCTCTCGCGTGACGGGAGCGGTCCATGGGGTATTTCGGCTCGAAGGCGACAGCAGGTCTGTGCCAAGCGCTGATTGCGCTGATGCCGCCGCACTCCGTCTACATCGAAAGCCACCTTGGGGGCGGGGCGCTGATGAAGCGCAAGCCGCCGGCCGTGCGTTCGATCGGCATCGACCGCGATGCGCAGGCGCTCGAGGCCTTCGTCTGCGACTACCCGGTCGATCTGGTTCACGGCTGTGCCCATGACTTCCTGGCCTCGTTCCCGTTCCTGGGCCCGGAGCTGGTTTACAGCGATCCGCCCTATCTGCACGCGACCCGCCGCTCGGCGCAGCGCTACCGCTTCGAGTACGAGGAGGCCGGCCACGTCGCGCTTCTCGCGCTGCTCAAGGCTCTGCCCTGCCAGGTCATGATCTCGGGCCATCCGTCGGCGCTCTATGACGAGGTGCTGGCGGGATGGCGCCGGCTGGCGCTGCAGGTCACGACCCAGGGTCTGGTGCGAACCGAGGTCGTCTGGTTCAACTACGCCCCCGACCGGATGCATTGGGCCAGCCACGCAGGCCGGAACTTCACCGACCGCCAGCGCATCAAGCGCAAGGCAGCCAACTGGGGCCGGCGCTACCAGGCCTTGCCGCCGGGCGAACGCCTCGCCGTGCTCGCCGCCATGATGGCCGTCGAGGCCGAAGACACGTGACGGTGTCGCACTGGCACGAAGACCTCGCCGCCCGTAACGAGGCCTTCTGCTGCCTGAAGGAGCTTCTCGAGCCATCATCCCTCGCAACCACTGTCGTCGTTGCCGTCCGGGAATGGGGGCAGGGGCTGCTGCGATCAGCCACCGCGCTCGCCCGGGAAAATGCCGCACTCGAGCAGGAGAACGCGGCCCTGCGCGAGCGCATCGCCGAACTCGAGCGCAGCGCGGCCCTCAACAGCACCACAAGCAGCAAGCCCCCCGCCAGCGACGGGCTCAAGAAGAAAAGCGGAGCCCAGAGGCGCACCCAAAGCCAGCGCGGAAAGTCCGGCGGGCCCAGTGGCGGCCAGCCCGGCCACAAGGGAACCACCCTCGCGCGGAGCGACAGCCCGGACCGTGTCGTCGATCACCACCCCTCCACCTGTTCCGGCTGTGGCGTCGAGCTCTCGGACGCCGACCGGCAAGGCGCGCCCGCCTGTCGGCAGGTCTTCGACGTACCCGAGCCGCAGCCTCTCGAGGTCACCGAACACCGCGCCCATCGCTGCCTCTGCGGCGCATGCGGCACGCTGACACGAGCCGCCTTCCCGCCGGGCGTCACCGCCCCGGTCCAGTACGGCCCTCGCATCACCGCTTGGGTGAGTTACCTGCTGTACGCCCAGTTCGTGCCCGAGAAGCGTCTGGCCGAACTCATGAGCGACATCTTCGCGGTGTCCATCTCCACTGCCACGATCGCCGCCATGGGCCGGCGCACAGCGCAGCGCTTCGAGGGCTTCCTCGACCATGTCGCCGATCTGATCCGCACGCAGGCGCCGGTCAAGCACCTCGACGAGACCGGCCTGCGTATCGCCGCCCGTACCCGCTGGCTCCATGTGCTGTGCACCCCGTTGCTCACCGTCCTGCGCATCGGCGAGGTGAGCGCGCGCGGTGTCGAAAAGAACCTGAAAGGCATCCTCGTCCACGACGACTTCGCCCCCTACTTCACCATCAAGGGCGTCCGCCACGGCGCCTGCAACGCACATCACCTGCGCGAACTCCAGGCCCTGATCGACATCGAGAAGGAGGAATGGGCGGCGAGCATGCACCGCCTGCTTCAGCGCGCGCGCAGGGCCGCCCGCTTCGCCCGTGAGAAAGACCGTCAAGTCCCCGCCTCCCTGGTGGCCCGCATCTCAAGGGCATGGGACCGTATCCTCGAAGAAGCCATCGCCTTCCATGAGGCCCAACCGCCGCTCCAGATCGCAAAGCGAGGGCGAAAGAAACGCCGCATCGGCCACAACCTCGCGCGCCGCCTTCAAAAGCATAAGGAGGGCTGCCTGCGCTTCCTCACCGACCTGCGCACGCCGTTCACGAATAACGAGGCGGAGCGTGACATCCGTATGAACAAAGTGCATGAGAAGATCTCAGGCGGCTTCCGCTCCCTGCAAGGCGCCTGCAACTTCGCCGGAATGCGCAGCGTCATCGTCACCGCTCGAAAGCAAGGCTGGAACATCCTGCAAATCCTGGCGCACCCGGAACCGATGCAGCTGATCCCTATACTGCGCTCCTGAACTTCTCCGGCTCATCCTGAGTATCGCTGTCCTCTCATCTTGTTCGCGACGCGGCGTTCATCATCCTCTCGCGCTCAAGAGAGTAGGCACCCCCGCGGCGTGGGGGCGTTGACGCAAAAGGAACTGGCTTGTTCCATAAGAGAGAGGGGGTACCTGGGCAGTTACGCTTAATCGTCATAAAGATGACATCCTCACCGAGTCCCTCTATCAGTGATCAGTTAAGTCAGGTGGCAGCAATTAAGGTCGAGACTGTCGAGTGACTGTAGCCGGCCAGAAGTCTTTGCGAATCGCGGCCAGAAGTCTTTGCGAATGGCCTGGAAAACAGGCTGATTTTCGGGGCTGATTCGGGCTGGAAAAACGGCCTCTGCATCGGCCATGCACGGGCCGTTCAGGGGCGCGGAATTCGGTGTGCACGGCCCCTGCAAGGGTTCTATTCCGCCTTCTCCTCCGCCTCGGGCGCGGGGGGCTGGGCGGGCCCGGCTTCGGGCGGGCGCCAGTGTCTGTCGTCGGCTGCGTCGAAGCGCTCGAGCGCGCCCGCGTCCATGGTTTCGATGCGCTTGCGGAGCGCGCGGCAGAGCCGGCGCAGGCGGTCGCGTTCGGCGTCCTGCTCCTCGGTGGCGGCGCCGCGCAGCCGCCGTCTGGCCTCGTGCTCCCAGCTCCTCGCCCCGTAGGCCTTCCGGATGCGGCGGGTTGCCTCCCGGTCGACCCCTTGCGCCCTTTCTTGCCGGAGGTCTTCGGCGGCGGCGCGCTCGCCCGCTTCGGCGATCATGGCCCATGCCGGCTTGGGGCTGGCGTCCGGGTCGGGGCCGTAGTCCGGCAGGCCGGGGATCGGGTTCCAGCCGTAGGCCTTCCATGTCGCCTCGTCGAACATCGTGTCGATGCCGCCGGGGAAGGAGCCCGGCAGGAAGCCGTGGGCATGAGCCGGCGGATCGCGTCCTGGATGTCGATCACCGTGTCATCCTCCGTCGGGCCGGGCGAGGGACGAGAACCTCTCTCCGTTCGACTGCGCCCACCATCGCACGAGCGAGCGGCGGATGCCGGCGGTGGCGGGTGCGACCCTGTGCCACCAGTCTGCGGGGAAGAGGACGAGCGATCCCGGCGGCGGGTCGATCCGTACGGGGCGGCGTTTCCGGCCCGGGTCCTGGAAGACCATGTCGCCGCCGGCTGCGGCGCGTTCGACGATGAGGCTTGCGGAGACGGTCCGGTCGAGGGTGTCGGGAACTCCCCGCCCTGCGTACTGGTCGACGTGCCAGAGGCAGGCCTGTCCTGCGAAGTAACAGTTGCAGACGGCGGGCGAGGGCGTGTCCGCGCGTGCGTTCAGCACCTCGCGGGCGTAGTTGCGGGCGAGGGCGTCCAGGGCGTCGGTGCAGTCTGCCGGGAGCATCCCGTCGGGCAGCCATGCCTCGTAGCAGTCGTCCGCGCCGGGGCCCCGGCGCGCGAGCGCGAGCCCGTTGACGGCTCGCTCGACCTCGGCCATTGCTCGAGGGCCGATGGCTGCGCGGACGACGCGAATGGGGGGGGTGGAACCCTCTCCGGGCTTGTCAATCGGCTTTCAATACTGACCCCCGATCGGCGTGCAAAATTGACCCCCCTGAGTGGCACGGCGGAGGTTGTCCCGGTAGCCAATAGGGGGGACCCGCGCGGCTTCGTGTGGCGCCCTGCGCTACGCGGAGCGAAGCCGCGTGGGGGGTCCCTGTTGGCCCACCGGGGCAACCGGGCCGCAAGGGAGGCCGGCGGCGGGTCAGGAGCGGTTCTTGAAGCGCCAGCTCTCGTTGCCGGTCTCGATGATCTCGCAATGATGGGTGAGGCGATCGAGCAGCGCTGTGGTCATCTTGGGGTCGCCGAAGACGGATGGCCATTCGCCGAAGGCGAGGTTTGTGGTGATGACGATCGAGGTGCGCTCGTAGAGCCGGCTCATCAGATGGAAGAGCAGCTGCCCACCGGCCTGGGCGAAGGGCAGGTAGCCGAGCTCGTCGAGGATGACGAAGTCGCGGCGGACGAGCTGGTCTGCAGTGCGGCCCTGGCGTCCGGCGCGAAGCTCGGCCTCGAGGAGGTTGACCAGGTCGACGACGTTGTAGCACCGGCCGCGCGCGCCCTTGCGGATGCAGGACCGCGCGATGGCGACGGCGAGATGGGTCTTGCCGGTACCGGTGCCGCCGACCAGCACGATGTTGCGTTTGCCCTCGAGGAAGCCGCCGCCGGCGAGCTCCTGGATCAGGGGCTCGTTGACCGGCGAGGCGGCGAAGTCGAAGTCGGCCAGCTCCTTGACCGTCGGCAGCTTGGCGGAGGCCATCTGGTACTTGATCGAGCGGGCCCTCTTGTCGGCGATCTCGACCTGCAGCAGCGTACCGATGATCTGTTGCACCGGATGGCGGCGCTTGAGCCCGTCGGCAAGGATGTCGTCGTAAGCGGCGCGCATACCTGCGAGCTTCAGCTGGGTCATCATCTCCAGCACATCATGACGCTCCATGACCGGCCTCCCTCAGGCTGTCGTAGCGCTGACAGTCGGCTACCGGCTTGTGGCGAAGCTGCAGGCCCTCGGGCGTCGGGATGATTGCCGGCGGTGCCGGCTGGCGCTGCCGGGCGAGGATGTTGAGCACCACGTCGGCGCTGCAGGCACCGCAGTCGAGCGTCTCGGCACAGGCCGCCTCAACCGCCTCCAGTCCGTCCTCCAGCACCGCCGCGAGCACCTTGACGAACTGCCGGTCGCCGTCGTCGTGGCCCGCGAGCCGGGTTCGCAGGCGGCCGAGCGCGTTGGGCAACTGCCAGTCCTTGAAGGGCGCGCCATTGCGTAGCGCGCCGGGCTTCCGCGTCAGGATCGGCACGTAATGCCACGGATCGTAGACGAACCGGCCGCGCCCGAAGCTGCGGGGGTGCTCGGCAACGGTCTCGCCGTCCTGGCGGATGACGATCCGATCGGCATAGGCCCGCACGTCCACCGGCCGGCCGACGGCGCGGGCCGCGACGCTGTACTGGTTGTTGTCGAAGCGCACCAGACAGGTCTTCGAGACCGACACCTCGCTGGCATGGAAGCCGTCGAAGGGGCCGCGATACGCCATCAGGAAGGGCTGCTCCTCCTCGAACACCTGCCACACCGTCTTGCCCGGGATTGTCGGATGCGGATGCTTCTTGGCGTCCTCGATGCACCGATCCATCAGCCACTCGTTGATCTCGGCGTAGGAGCGGCCCCGCGGGATGGGCACGAACAGGCGGCCGCGAAGGTCACCCACCTGCTTCTCGACCTGCCCCTTCTCCCAGCCAGCCCCTGGCGTGCACGCCACAGGCTCCACCAGATGGTGCGAGCACAGCTCCTGGAAGCGGCGGTTGTAGTCCCGCTTCTTGCCCACGAAGATCGTGCTCACCGCCGTCTTCATGTTGTCGTAGATGCCCCGCCGGCAGACCCCGCCGAAGAAGCGGAAGGCACGCTCGTGCGCCTCGAAGACCATCTCCTGGCTCTCGCGGGGAAAGATCTGGACCAGATCACTAGTGTCCCAAGAAAATTGGAGAGACCCTTGTTAAGTTATTGACAAAGCGCGATTAAGCGCCATTTCGCGCTGTTACCGACTTGAAGTGGCCGGCGCGAGTGCCGAGGCTGGGTTCTCCGATCCAGAGGGAGCCCGGTCATGTCCACGGGACAACTTGTCTTCTCGCAGGTGATGGACCATCTGCCCCTGCATTCGTTCCGCAAATGCGTCGAACAATACGATGGTAATCGGTACGTCAAATCGTTCTCATGCCTGAGCCAGTTTTTCTGCATGGCCTTCGCACAATTGTCCTATCGAGAAAGCCTGCGCGACATCGAGATTTGTCTGCGTGCCCAGAATAACAAGCTTTATCACATGGGAATTCGGGGACCGGTCTCGCGCAACACTTTAGCGAACGCCAACGCGCAACGCGACTGGCGCATCTATGCCGAGTTCGCCCAGGAACTGATCGACATCGCACGCCCACTCTATGCCGGCGAGGACCTCGGTCTTCAACTCGACAATACCGTGTACGCTCTCGACGCGTCGACCATCGATCTGTGCCTGTCGGTCTTCCCCTGGGCTCTGTTCCGCTCAACCAAGTCGGCCGTCAAGCTTCACACTCTCCTTGACTTGCAGGGCAGTATCCCGGCCTTCATTCACATCTCCGACGGCAAGCTCGGCGATGTGAATGTCCTGGACATCATCATTCCGGAGCCCGGCGCCTTCTACATCATGGATCGCGCCTACCTCGACTTCAAGCGCCTCAACGCCCTGGATATGGCGGGAAGCTTCTTCGTCATCCGCGCAAAGGCCAACACGAAATACCGGCGCCAATACTCCCGTACCGTCGACAAAGACGCCGGACTGCGTTGCGATCAAACCATCGTCCTGACCGGAAAGGCGAGCAAAAGCCGCTACCCAAAGCCGCTCCGCAGGGTCGGCTACAAGGATACTGAAACCAACAAGACCTTCAACTTCCTGACCAACAACTTCGCTGTTCCGCCCCTCACCGTCGCAGAGCTCTACCGCTATCGCTGGCAGGTCGAACTCTTCTTCAAATGGATCAAGCAAAACCTCCGCATCAAGGCCTTCTTCGGCACCTCCGAAAATGCCGTAAAGACCCAAATCTGGATCGCAGTCTCCGTCTACGTCCTGATTGCCATCATCAAGAAGAGGTTGAGACTCGATGCCAGCCTCTACACAATTCTACAGACCCTGAGCCTCACCCTGTTCGAAAAAATCCCGCTCAATGCGCTACTTACGCATAAGGCACTCCCGGTGGGCCAGAGCCGCGAAGATAAGCAACTGATTCTATTGTAGTTTTAATGGGACACTAGTGGGACCAGATACATCCGGCTGTGGCACAGCCGCATGTGCGCCGCCTTCACCCTGGTCGTCGCGCCCGACAGACGCGCGTACTCGTGGCTCCAGTCGAACTGGTAGGCCTCGCCGGGATCGAAGATCAGCGGCACATAGGCCTGCGCCGGCGACAACAGCCGCCACCGGCGCCGCCAGGCCCTGGCATAGCGGCGAACCGCGTCATAGCCGCCCTTGTAGCCCAGCGACACAAGGTCTTCATGAATCCGCAGAAGAGACAGCCGATCCTTGCGTGCCTTCTTCTCGTTGGCCTTCAGCTGGCGCTCAAGCTCCTCCACCCACAGCCCAAGCTTCGGCATCGGCTGGATCTTGCGCTCGTAGCTGTGCGAGGTCGCATCGCCCCGCACCACCTTGCGTATCGTGTTCTTGGAAACCCTCAAATCCCGGGCGAGCTTCTTGATCGGAACGCCCTTCACCAGATGATCCCGACGGATCTTCGCGATCGTTTCCACAACCAGCATCTCCCCCACCACCCCGTCCGTCCAAACGACGAGGTGTGTTCATGGACACAAATCCAAGGGGGTCAATTTTGGACGCCGATCACCCCCAATAGGGGGTCACTTTTCCACGCTTAACAACATACAGGCCTTTCAGCACCCCTGAAACGCCCCGAAAATCACCGTTTCCAGCCAATTCACGGCCCTTTCCGGGCCGGATTCGCAAAGACTTTCGTCCGGCCCGCCAGACCCCGGAAACGCCGCCAACCCCTTGACCGTCCGCCATCTTCCGCCTTCTTCCCGGCATCTTCCGGATTCGCAATGACTTTCGTCCCCCTACAGTGACACAGAGCGCGACGCGGCCGCCTAGTCCCCCCGAAGCGGCACGCTGACCTGGAAGCAGGCGCCGCCGCCCTCGCGCGGCAGGCAGACCGCATCGCCGCCGTGACGGCGCGCGATCTGGCGCACCAGGCTGAGCCCGAGCCCGACTCCGCGGTCGTCGTCCCGATCCTCTCGCCTGCCTTCGCGGCGATAGAAGGGCTCGAAGATTCGCTCGCGCTCCGCTTCCGGCACACCGGGCCCGCGGTCGAGCACGCGGAGCAGGGCCCGGTCGTTCTGTACCTCCAGCTCGACCTGGATGGCGCTACCGGGGGCGTGGTGCGCGGCGTTCTCGAGCAGGTTGCGGATCAGGCGTGCGAGCAGCCGGTCTTCGCCCGCCACCGTCGCAGGCCCGCCGGTGAACTGGGCACCTGCGCGGGCGGCCTCCTCGGCGCAGAGCGCCTGCAGGTCGATTCGCTCCAGATGCGTGGGCCGCTCCAGGGTGCTGAGGCGGCTCGCCAGCAGAATCTCCTCGATCAGCTCGTCCAGGTTCTCGATGTCGCGCTCGACCCGTTGGTGCAGCGTCGGATTGCCGCTCTCCGCCAGGAGCTCGACGGCCATGCGGATGCGGGCGAGCGGCGAGCGCAGCTCGTGGGATGCCGCGGCGAGCGTATCGCGCTGGGCCGCGACCAGCGCCTGGATGCGCTCCGCCGCCCGGTTGAAGCTGCGGGCCAGTGCCGCGATCTCGTCCTTGCCCTCGACATCGACTCGGGCGGCGAGGTCGCCCGCACCGAGCGCCTCGACTCGGCCCTGCAGCCGCTCCAGCCGGCGCACGAGGCGGCGGGAGAGAGGCCAGGCGCCGACAGCGACCACGAGCGCGAGCAGGGCGAGGGCAGCAAGAAAGCCGATGGTGCGCGTGCCGGACCGGTCGCGATCGGCGCGGAAGAGCACGTAGCGCCCGTCGGGCAGCGGCATACCAAAGCCATGCCCGCGTCCGCCGCGCCATCCGCCGGCGCTCTTTTCGGGCAAGGGCAGGGGCGGGCCCAGGCTCGCAAGCAAGTCGCCTTCCGGCCCGAACACGCTGATGCGGCCTTCCACATGCGGGTCCAGCCGGGCCAGCACGGCGTCGATCTCGGCCGGCGGTGCGCCCGGCGGCGGCAGTGCCTCCGCCACCATCGCGCCGATACCCTGGCGGAATTCCGAGCCCGAACTGTCGTCGCGGCTGAGCCACCAGCCGGCGATAACGAGTACGACGAAGAGCACGACAATGACGAGCATCGTCAGATAGATCTGCAGGAAGAGGCGCCGCCTCACGAGTCGTCGTCCTGGCTGCGGACGAAGAGGTAGCCCGCGCCCCGCAAGGTGACGATGCGGCGCGGATGCTTGGGATCGTCCTCGATCGCCGCCCTGATGCGAGAGACATGGACGTCGATGCTGCGGTCGAAGGCCTCGAGCGACTCGCCGCGGACCCGGTCCATGAGCTGCTCGCGGCTGAGCACGCGGCCCGCGCTCTCGGCCAGCGCGCAGAGCAGGTCGAACTGGTGGCCGGTCAGCGAGCGCTCCTCGCCATCGACCAAGACCCGCCGCGCCGCGCGGTCGATGACGAGCCGGCCGAAGCTCAGCGTCTCGCCAGCAGCGGCCCGGCTGCCGGGGGCGCGGCGGCGCAGGATGGCACGCAGGCGGGCCAGCAGCTCGCGCGGGTTGAAGGGCTTGGGCAGGTAATCGTCGGCGCCGATTTCCAGGCCCACGATGCGGTCGGCCTCCTCGCCGCGTGCCGTCAGCATCAGGATCGGTACGTCGGAGCGGGCGCGGATCGCCCGGCAGAGCTCGAGGCCGTCGCCGTCGGGCAGCATGAGGTCCAGGACTACCGCGTCGTAGCCGCCTTGAAGGGCGGCCGCGAGACCTGCCTCGGCGCTCTCCCGATGCTCGAGGGTCAGGCCGGCGCGGCCGAGATAGGTCGCGACCATCTCGGCGAGCGCGCGGTCATCCTCGATCATCAGCAGGTGGGTCATGGCGGCCCCTCTTAGTCCCGGCGCCCTGCGGACAGAAGCGCCTTTCTACCGTTCCGGGCGCAGTATTCGACGCAGGACATCGGTCTTCAGCACGAAGTGGTGGTAGACGGCGCCCACGATGTGCAGAAACACCAGGCCCAGGATCACCGGCAGGCCGATGGCATGTACGGATGCGGCCTCCTCGACGGAACCGAACCAGGCCAGCACACCCGTGAGCGGCATCAGAAGGATGACGGCGTAGAAAGCGAAGTGGGTGGCTTTGGCGACCAGCCTGAGAATTCGATGCTCTTCTTGCGGCGGCGGCGGCGCGCCGCGCCGGACGCGCAGGACGACCCGCAACAAGGCCAGCACGAACACGGCGATTCCGCATGCGATATGCACGGTGGCCAGAAGCTGCTCGGAGTCCGTCGGCGCCGGACCGCCCTGCTCGAAGCCGTACGCGACCTCCATGCCTTCGTGCAGCAGAACCTGCGCAACGATCAGCGCAGCAATGATCCAGTGCAAAGCAATCTGTGTACCCGAATAGCCGGCTCTCGCCACCGGCGCAGGGCGGTCCGTGCGGTCGCCTCGTCCGGTGATGGCGTCGTAGACCTTCATTGCCATGCCGATCCCTTCCCTGCCTCGCCCTACCCGTCGGCGAAGCGGCGCAATGCGGCGAAGAGTGCCCGGTCGTTGATGATGCGGGGTACCTTGTTCTGCCCGCCGAGCTTGCCGCGGCTCTTCATCCACGCCGCGAATCCGCCGGCGGGAAGAAAGCGCACGCGCGCCGCGTCCATCCCGTAACCGCCTGCACGGTGGGCGGCATAATCGTCGTTGAGGTGGCAGAGTGTTGCGTCGAGCTCGGCGGCGAAGCGCGCTTGCAGCGCGCCGTCGAGGCCATCGCTAGCGCGTTCCGCACCCAGTTCGACGATGTAGAGATGCCCGCCGCGCGTGCCGGTCTCGTCCGGGAACACGCTGCCGGCGGCGAAATCGCTGAGGGTCGCGTCGATCGCGCGTGCCGCCTCCGCCACGGCGCGCTCGACCTCGATGCCGATCACGTGCTCGCCGAAGGCAGAGAGCATGTAGCTCGTCCGTCCGCTAACGAGAACGCGCGGCGGGTCGCGCTCGACCAGGGTCACCGTGTCGCCCACGAGGTAGCGCCAGAGGCCGGCGCAGGTGGTCACCGCCAGCGCGTAGTTGACCTCCGGCTCGACGTCGCCGATCCAGCGGCAGTCGGGGTGCGCGCTATCGAGCTGATCGACCGGGATGAACTCGTAGAAGATCCCGGTATCGAGCAGGAGCCGCATGCCCGCACCGTCGTCACCGTCCGCGACGGCGAAGAAGCCTTCGCTCGCCGGATAGACCTCGCGCGTCTCCGCGCGGCTGCCTTCGAGCAGGGCGGCGAAACGGTCGCGATAGGGCGCCCAGGCCACGCCGCCGGGTGACAGCAGCTCGAGCTCAGGATAGATGTCGGCGATCCGGCACGCCGCGCCGCCCCGCCGGGCGCGCGCGACTTCGGCCAGACGCTCGAAGAAGATCAGCAACCAGCTCGGCGTGCCGGCAATCGCCGAAATCGCCGTCTCCAGGGAGCGTTCGGCGAAGCGGCCGATCTTGACCTGCCAATCGGCGATGTCTTCGAGATCGCGCGGCGGGAAGTAGCGCAGCCGCGCCCAGCCGGGCATCGATGCCGCGGCGATGCCGCTCAGGTCGCCGCTGAAGACCCCCGGCGCCTCGCGCACCAGGCCGGTCGAGCCGCCGAGCATGAAGACGCGGCCCGCGAAGAGGCGGCTCTGCGGTCGGTTGGCGAGATGGTGGGTCAGGAGCTCGGCGCCCGCGCGCACGTTCGAGCGGCGCATCTCCCGGCTCACGGGAATGTATTTCGTGGTGCCCGTCGCCGTTCCCGACGACACCGCGAACCAGGGAATGAGGCCGGGCCACGTGCAGTCGGTGAGGCGCGGGAAGGGCGCCTGCCAATAGGCCTCCCAGAACGCATCGTAGTCGCGCAGCGGCACGCGCGCGCGGTAATCGTCGAGGGACCAGGCGGTCGAAAACCCGTGATCCCGCCCGAAACTGGTGCGACGGCCGCGGCGGATGAGGGACGCGAGCACGCGGCGTTGCGCCTGCTGCGGCTCCATCGCCTCAAGCTGTCGCAGGCGTCGCCGGGCATAGAGCCGCAGCATCCAGGTCGCGTCGTACATGGTCCCGTTGCGGGCGTCTCCGCCACCCCGAGTCAGTTCCCCAGCGAGAGCACGTGCGGAAAGCTCTTGCGGACCCCGTCGAGCGTCAGTGGCACGCGAACGTAGTCGCCGCGGCGCCAGAGCTCCCACTGATCGAGGATGGTCGTGCTGTTGAACCGGCCGTCCTGCCCGCCGAGCAGGACGAAATGGTTCTCGTCCGGGTCCGTCATGTCGGAGATGTGCCGCGCGTTGGACCCGTAATTCACGGTGTGACGCTCGGCGGCAGGCTCGTGTGCGGTCTTCATCAGCGTGTCCGAGCTGCCGCCGACGCCGGCCTCGGCGAATTCGTAGCGCCCGCCGATGAGCGGGACGTTGGAGAGAGGATGGGCGAGGCTGAGTCGGTGCATCTCGCCCCAGTTTGCAAACGACTCCAGGCCTTCGACGGCCGCGTCGAGCCCGGCCTTGAGCGCGGCGCGCAGCGTCTCTTCGTTGGCGGCGGCGATGTCCTTGTCCAGCAGCGCCGTGCGCTGGCCCACCGAGGCGAACGCCTCGCCGTCGTCCTCCCCGTGGAGCAGGGCGTAGAAGCTGGTGGTGAAGCCGTGGCGGAACTGCTCGAAGGTCACCGCACCGCGCGAGTCGGAGCGGTATTCTCCATCCCAGTCACGCAGCCGGCCGATCGCCTTCGTGCCCTCCGCATCGGCTGCGGCGGTCATTCCTAGCGCGTCGAGCCTGGCGATGAAGAGATCGCGCAGCGTCACCGACGACGCCATGTAGACGTCCTGCTGCAGCGCCTTGAGGGTCTCGACGCCCACCGCGGTTTCGCCCTCGATGAGAGCGGCCATGCGGTCCACGCGATCTTCGCGCGAGAAGAAGAATCCCACCGGGATGTCGGTCGCGGGCGGCCGGTTGTTGGCGGAGACCAGAAAGCCCGAGTCCGGGTTGAAGCTGTAGGGCAGATCTGCAGTGGTTCGTAATGAGCCCCATGACGCGTCGTGTGCGGCAGTGTCGACGGCGATATCGGCGGGCGTGCCGCTGCGGCTCGGAAGCCAGACCGCCATGACCTGCCCGATATTCCCGCTTGCGTCCGCGTAGAGCATGTTCTGGCCCGGCACGGAGAAGGTGTCGAACGCCGCGCGGAACTCGGCGAAGGTGCGTGCCCGGCTCACCGCGAGCATGGCGCCGATTTCGTCGCTCGCCCCGTGGCCAGTCCATTTCAGCGCGAGCGGCGGCAGGTCGTACTCGGCGAGGAGCGGCACGTCGCTCACGATCGGCCCCCACTCCGTCTCGCGGACGGTGACATCGCTGTCGAACCACCAGCGCACGCCGATGCTCTCGTTTCGTTCGACAATTTCCGAGGCCGGCACACCGCTCACATCGTAGAGATCGCTGGAGGCCGCGCGCATGTTCGTGCCCCCCCAGGCGATCTGCGGGTTGCGGCCGATGGCGAAGATCGGCAGCCCCGGCGCCATCAGACCCACCGCGTGATAGGAGGGCGAGCGCACGCCGGCGATCAGCCAGACGTTGGGAACGAGAATGCCCAGGTGCGGGTCGTTGGCCATGAGCGCGCCACCGGTATCGGTGCGATGGCCCGCCACCGCGAGGCTGTTGCTGCCGGACTTGGAGAGCCCGCCGAGCCATTGCTGCGCCTGGGCAGTCGGGCCGCCCCCGCCGGAACCGGCGACCGAGACCGCGCCGCCTTCCATCAGGCGCGCCCAGAGATCGTCCCAGCCGTCCCGCGCGTGCAGAGGGAGAAGGCCGGCCCAGACCAGCCAGTTGACGTCCGTGCCGGCGAGACGACCCATGGCGAATACGTCCTCGACCGTCCAGGGCTCGGGCTCCAGGCCGAGAACATCGAAGTCGTGCGGCAGCTCGGCGGCGCTGTCCTGGTAGTGGTTGATGCCGTCCACGAAGCGCTGGACCCAGAGCCGGGTGTCAGCGTCCATGGTTCGCTCGATCTCCAGCGCGGCGCGGCCGTAGTCCAGGGTGCGCAGGCCGTGGTCGATGTCGACGCCGAGGGGGCCGATCATCTCCGACACTCGCCCGCGCGCGATCATCCGCATCGTCGCCATCTGGCCGAGCCGCAGGTGAGCGTGCACCAGGCCGAGCGCGAACGCCGCGTCGCCGTCGCTCCCCGCTTCGATGAAGGGGATGTGCCGCTCGCTCCAGTGGATCGTCACAGGCCCGTCGAGCGGGAGGCCCCGCGTGGGGAATGCCGCCAGACGCTCGGTGACATCCTTCTGCTCCGGCAACGGTGTGAAGAGCGCGCAGGCGGACAACGCGACGGCCGCAGTGCCGAGAGCGAGCCAGACGGCGAGGGGGGAAAGAAAGGAAACCATGCGGTTCTCCAGGCGACGACGTGCTCTCACTTATACGCCCATTGCCGCCTATACGGAGAAGGGCGGGCGGAACCCTCTGACGCAGGGAGCACGCAAGGGGCCCCGGCCCGCCCGGGTGCCGGCACGCGGGAGGCTTAGTCGTGCCGGTGGTGGTGTCGCCCGTGTGACTTCCATTTCGTCACGAGCTCCTGGCGCTGCGCAGGCGTCAGCACCTCGGCCGCGTCGGCGAGCGCGGTGAGCGCGCGCTGGCTCATGCGATCGACCGTCTCCATCTTGCGCTGACGCAGCAGTTCGAGCTCGTTCCGGTCGACGGTCTCCTTGGAGAACGCCGCCATCAGGTCTTGCCGAATTTCAATCTTGAGATCGTGGACTTCCTGCAGGTCGGCGACGGCAGCCTTCACGATGGCGTGCACCTTGTCGCGCTGATCGTCGCTGGCCTCGACCTTGTCGAGCATGCGTTCGATCTTTTTCTCCACGAACCAGCCAAACTTGCCGTCGCCTCGTTTGGTGAAACCCACCGTGCTCCAGGTCGTGCCGGCGATCACCAGGACGAGGGCGCCGGCGATGCCCATGAGGATCCAGCGGGTGCGCGGCCTGCGGCGGGTGGTCTTTTGGGGGGTGTTGTCGTCGCCGTTATCGTCGCGGTTATCGTCGTCGGTGCGGTGTTCGTCGCTCACGGCTTTCCCTCTCGACAGGTTTATGGGTTCGACAGTGGAGATTATGGGAAGCCCCGGTTTCGCGCCGATTTCGGGGAGGTAAAGATTTGTAAAGGTGGGCAGTGGACGCGCTCTCTGGACGGGTGGCGGGCGGGCGTGGCATAAGCGGCATCGGGCTGAAAGGGGTGCGGGGGCACCGGCGGGAACGATGGCGACGATTGGCACGCGGCTCTACACCCTGCTCTGCGGCACGCTGGTGGGCGAGGACGAAGCCGGCAACCGCTACTATCGCGAGCGCTGGGGGCGGTCGGGGCCTGGCCAGCGCGAGCGGCGCTGGGTCGTCTACGAAGGCGAGGTGGAAGCGTCCCGCGTGCCGCCGGAGTGGCACCGCTGGCTGCACCACAGCACCGACGAGGCACCGACGGAGGCGCCGCTCAGGGCGCAGCCCTGGGAGAAGCCGCACCTGCCCAATCTCACCGGCACCGCCGCCGCCTACCGGCCGCCGGGTCACATCCTGGGCCGCGGCCAGCGCGACCGCGCGACCGGCGACTACGAGCCCTGGCAGCCCGACGAGGGGCCCAAGGGCTGAGAGCCGGGACACTGAGAGGGGCCTGCCGGCGTCTGGCGTGCCGGAACTAGGCCGGGCGGATCAGGGCGTGGCGTTTCTTGCCTGCGGAGAGCTTGATCCGGCCGTCGGCGCCGATGTCGTCGGGACCGACGACGCGCGTTTCCGACTCGATCACCCTGCCGTTTATGCGGCCGCCGCCGCCGCGGATAAGCCGCCGCGCCGCGCCGCCCGACTCGCAGAGCCCCGCCTTCTGAAAGAGCACGATCGCGGGAATTCCGGCCTCGAGCTCGCTCCGCGCGGCGTCGATGACCGGAAGGTCCGCACCGGCGGCGCCTTCCTCGAAGGTTCGCCGCGCCGTCTCGGCGGCGTTGGCCGCGGCTTGCGCGCCGTGGCAGAGGGCCGTCGCCTGGTTCGCCAGCAGTTTCTTCGACTCGTTCAACTCGGCGCCGTCGAGCGCCTCGTGACGTGCGATCTCGTCCAGCGGAAGCTCGGTGAAGAGCCGCATGAAGCGGCCGACATCGGCATCGTCGGTGTTGCGCCAGTATTGCCAGTAGTCATAGGCGGAGAGCCGGTCGGCGTTGAGCCAGACCGCGCCCTGGGCGGTCTTGCCCATCTTCGCGCCGGAGGCGAGGGTGATGAGCGGCGTGGTCAGCCCGAAAACTTGGCGCGCGTCGATGCGCCGCGCGAGCTCCACGCCGTTCACGATATTGCCCCACTGGTCCGAGCCGCCCATCTGAAGGCGGCAGTCGGCGCGGCGCGAAAGCTCCAGGAAGTCGTAGGCCTGGAGGATCATGTAGTTGAATTCCAGGAAGCTCAGCGGCTGCTCACGGTCGAGGCGGAGCCGCACGCTGTCGAAGGTGAGCATCCGGTTGATCGAGAAGTGGGCGCCGATGTCCCTGAGCAGCGGGATGTAGCCGAGCGCGTCGAGCCAGTCGGCATTGTCGACGAGCAGCGCGTCGGTGGCCCCGTCGCCGAAGGAGAGGAAGCGATCGAACGAGCGCCGGATGCCCTTCTTGTTGGCGGCGATGGCGTCTTCGGTGAGCAATGTCCGCGATTCGTCGCGCCCGCTCGGGTCGCCGATCTTCGTCGTGCCGCCGCCGAGGAGCACGATGGGCTGGTGACCTGTCTTCTGCAGCCAGCGCAGCATCATGATCTGCACGAGGCTGCCGACATGCAGGCTGTCGGCGGTGCAGTCGAAGCCGATGTAGGCGCTCACGCGCTCCTGCGCGGCGAGTGCATCGAGCGCCGTGTCGTCGGTGCACTGGTGGATGTAGCCGCGCTCAGACAGCACGCGCATGAAATCGGAGGAGAACACCGTCACTCGACCTGCTGGCTGCCCTTCCGCCCGGCGGCCCGCGCAGGGCGCCGGGGCGCGCGGTCATGTATCACAGGGCCTGCGCGCGGACAACGCGACGCCCGTCCCTCCATGTGGCGCCGATGAGCGGCGCGCTGCCGGAGGGGCCAGTCTGGGCCCTCGGCCTGATGAGCGGCACGTCGCTCGACGGAGTCGACGCGGCGCTGATCGAGACCGATGGCGTCACCGTCTCGGGCTTCGGCCCGTGGCGCACCGCCCTTTATTCAGACGATCTGCGCAAGCGGCTCCGGGCGGTGATCGAGGGGCGGGGCGGGCGCGAGGAGGCGGAGCGCGCGCTGACCGAGTTCCACGCGGACGTTGCGGAGGCGCTGTTGGCAGAGACCGGCGTGCGAAGGGAGAAGATCGCCGTCGCGGGCTTCCACGGCCACACGATCCGTCACGAGCCCGAAGCCGGGCTAACCCTCCAGATCGGGGACGGCGCGGCGCTGGTTCGCCGGCTCGGGATCGACGTGGTGAACGATTTTCGCAGCAACGATGTGGCTGCGGGCGGGCAGGGGGCGCCGCTGGTGCCGCTCTTTGATGCGGCGCTGGCCCGCCGCAGCGGGCTCGCCGCGCCGCTCGCCGTGCTCAATCTCGGCGGTGTCGCCAACGTCACCTGGATCGGGGGGCCGGCCGATGAGGACCTGCTGGCCTTCGACACGGGCCCGGGCTGTGCGCTGATCGACGACTGGGTGCTGAGCAGGAGCGGGGCCGCGCTCGACCGCGACGGCAAGCTCGCGCGCTCCGGCACGGTCGACCCCGTCGCGCTCAAGGCCCTGCTGGCGCACCCCTATTTCGACGCAGAAGCGCCCAAGTCGCTGGATCGCAACGCCTTCGACCCAGCGCCCATCAGCGGACTATCGGCGGGCGATGGCGCCGCGACCCTGGTGGCCTTCACGGCGGAGGCCGTGCGCCGCGCGCTCGCGCACATGCCTGCGGTGCCTCTGCGCTGGCTGGTGACCGGCGGCGGGCGTCACAACCCGGCGCTCATGGCGGCGCTTGGCGAGCGCCTCGGTGTGCCCTGCGATGCGGTGGAGCGCGTCGGCTGGCTGGGCGATGCGCTGGAGGCGCAGGCCTTCGGCTACCTCGCCGTGCGCAGCCGGCGGGGGCTCGCGCTCAGCCTGCCGCGCACAACGGGCGTCCCCCACCCGGTGAGCGGCGGAGCCTTTCACCCGCGTCAGTCGAGGCGGCGGGCGACGTAGCTTTCGACGATCTTCGACAGGGTGCCGAGCTCGCGCTCGTAGAAGTGGCCGGCGCGCTCGATCACGTCGTAGTCGATCTCGATCTGGCGCTGGCTCTGCAGCTTCTTCGCGAGCTCCGCCACCTCGGGCTCGGGCACCAGATCGTCGGCGCCGCCGTGGACGATCAGGCCCGACGACGGGCAGGGCGCGAGGAAGGTGAAGTCGAACTTGTTGGCCGGCGGTGAGACGGCGACGAAGCCTTCGATCTCCGGCCGGCGCATCAGCAGCTGCATGGCGATCCAGGCGCCGAAGGAGAAGCCGGCGATCCAGCAGCGGTCGGCACCAGCATTCTGTATCTGCAGCCAGTCGAGCACCGAAGCGGCGTCGCTCAGCTCGCCCTGCCCGTGATCGTACTGCCCCTGGGAGCGGCCGACGCCGCGAAAGTTGAAGCGGATGACCGAGAACGACTGCCGGAGGAAGGTGTGGTAGAGCGCGTGGACGATCTTGTTGTTCATCGTGCCGCCGTGCTGCGGGTGCGGGTGCAGCAACAGCGCGATGGGCGCGCGCGGGTCCTCGGACTGCTGGTAGCGCGCCTGGAGACGGCCCTCGGGCCCGTTGATCATCACTTCCGGCATGGGCGACTCATCGGCTCCGAATGCTGCTGAGCAGGAACAGGGCGCGACCGGTGCCGGCGACGCATGGCGGCCTTTCTCTCCCCACGCAACGCGGCGCATATACTTGACCGCTGTAGTCGGGAACTCTATATCCCGTCCATCACACGGGTATTCGGCCGGCGGCGGCACTCCGCGCCGGCCATTGATATACGGACGACAGCGCCATGTTCAAGCGAATTTGGGAAGACATCGGCTGCGTGTTCGGTCGCGACCCTGCGGTCCGCTCCAGAATCGAGGTGTTTTTCTGCTATCCGGGGTTCCACGCGCTGCTCTTCTATCACCTGTCGCACTGCCTCTGGCAGAGCGGCTTCCGCCTGCTCGGCCGCTTCGTGTCCCACGTGGGCCGCATGGTCACGGGCATCGAAATTCATCCCGGCGCCCAGATCGGCCGCCGCCTCTTCATCGACCACGGCATGGGCGTGGTCATCGGCGAGACCTCGGTGATCGGCGACGATGTGACGCTCTATCATCAGGTCACCCTCGGCGGCGTCACCTGGTCGCCGGGCAAGCGGCATCCCACGGTGGGCGATGGCGTGGTGGTCGGCGCGGGCGCCCAGGTGCTGGGCCCGATCACGGTCGGGCGCGATGCGCGCATCGGCGCCAACGCCGTGGTGCTCAAGGACGTGCCGCCCGGCGCCACGATGGTGGGCATTCCGGCGCGGGCCGCGGGCCCCACCGAGGCGAAGAGGGAGGCGTCGTCATTCGACGCCTACGGCACACCCTCGCCCGATATCGCCGACCCGACGACACGCGCCGTCGAGAAGCTGCTGGCCGAGGTCCGCGTGCTCAGAGACCGCGTGGAGGAGCTGGAGCAGGCCGCAGCCGCGGAGCCCAAGGACGCACCGTCGTCCGAGGGCGAAGCGGAGGAGGCTGCGCCACCGCTCGGCCGCCGTGCTGCGGGCGGCTAGGAGCGGCCCGTGAAGCTCGGCACCAGGGGCCGTTACGCGGTGATGGCGATGACGGAGCTCGCCATGCGCACGGGCGGCGCAGGCGACGCGCAGCCCGTGACCCTCGCCGAGATCGCGGCAGGGCAGGAGATTTCACACTCTTATCTTGAGCAGCTCTTCGGCCGCCTGCGCCGCGCCGGCCTGGTGCGGAGCGCGCGCGGACCCGGCGGCGGCTACCGGCTGGCGCGGCCTGCGGCGGAGCTCATGATCGCCGACATCGTGGTCGCGGTGGACGAGAACCTGCGTGCCACGCGTTGTCCGCCGGGCACTGGCAAGGGCTGCATGAAGGACGCGAAGCGCTGCGTCACCCACGATCTGTGGGAGGAGCTCGGCATTCACATCCACGGCTTTCTCAGCGCGGTCTCGCTAGAAGACGTCTGCGCGCGCCGGGTGCTCGGCATGAGCGACCGGCTCTCGGGCGGCGGACGCGGCCTGATGGAGCAGGCGGCGGAATGAGCGATTCGGGCCCGATCTATCTCGACTACAACGCCACGGCGCCGATCAAGCCCCATGTGGTGGAGGCGGTGGCCGAGGCGATGATGCTGGCCGGCAATCCGTCGTCGGTCCACGGCTTTGGCCGCGACGTGCGCAAGCGCATCGAGGACGCGCGCGAGCAGATCGCGGCCCTGGTCGACTGTAGCCCGGCGGCGCTGGTCTTTACCGCAGGCGGCACTGAGGCCAACAACACGGCGCTGCGCGGCGCCGGCCGGCGGGCGCTCATCGTCAGCGCCATCGAACATCCGGCGATCCTGCGCACGGCCGAAGCCGTGGCGGACGACCTGGTCGTCCTGCCGGTGGATGGCGACGGCGTGCTCGACTTGGGCGCGCTCGACGAGGCGCTTGGGGGCCACGGGCCGGAGGCGCTGGTCTCGGTGATGCTCGCCAACAACGAAACCGGCGTGATCCAGCCGGTCGCCGAGATCGCAGCGCGGGCGAAGGCTGCGGGCGCGCTGGTCCATTGCGATGCGGTGCAGGCGCCGGGCCGGATTCCGGTCTCCTTCGCCGGGCTCGGTGTCGACATGATGAGCATCGCGGCGCACAAGTTCGCCGGGCCGAAGGGCATCGGCGCGCTCGTCGTGCGCCGAGGGCTGGATATCGCGCCCCTCATCACCGGCGGCGGGCAGGAGCGTGGCTTGCGCGGCGGCACCGAGAATGCCGCCGGCATCGTCGGTTTCGGCGCGGCAGCCGC
Organism: Alphaproteobacteria bacterium; assembly: GCA_963422645.2. Classification (GTDB taxonomy): domain Bacteria; phylum Pseudomonadota; class Alphaproteobacteria; order UBA828; family UBA828; genus WTGU01. The sequence goes on along the minus strand of CAXXVO010000018.1, from coordinate 123,559 downwards.
CCTCGCCCGGGACGACCTCGCGCGGGCGGGTGAGATCGCGGCCCTGCGCGACCGGCTGGAGGCGCGGCTGCGCGAGACCGAGCCCGATGTCGTCATCTTCAGCGAAGGGGCCAATCGCCTGCCCAACACCAGCTGCCTCACCATGCCGGGCGTGCAGAGCGAAACCCAAGTCATGGGCCTCGATCTGGCGGGCGTCGCGGTGAGCGCGGGCTCCGCCTGCTCCTCCGGCAAGGTCGAGCCGAGCCACGTGCTGCGCGCGCTTGGTGTGCCCGATGCCATCGGTGGCTGCGCCATCCGGGTCAGCCTGGGCTGGGCGACGACCGAGGACGAGATCGAGCGCTTCCTGGGCACCTGGCGGGCGCTCTATGCGGGCCTCACCAACCGCTGGAAGGCCGGCGTCTCGGCCGCCGCCGGATAGGCAGCAAAGCGCCCGTGCCCACCATGACTTTCATCGACCCCGATGGCGCCCGCCACGAGGTCGAGGCGCCCATCGGCGACTCCGTGCTGGATATCGCGTTCCGCCACGGGATCGACATCGAGGGCGCGTGCGAGGGCGCGATGGCCTGCTCGACCTGCCACGTCATCGTTGACCCCGCCTGGTACGGCAAGCTCGAGGAGAAGTGCGAGGACGAAGAGGACATGCTCGACCTCGCGCTCGGCCTCACGTGCAGCTCGCGCCTGGGCTGCCAGATCGTCATCACGGAGGCGCTCGACGGGCTGGTGGTGACGCTCCCGGCCGAAACCAGCAGCCTGATGTGATGGGGCAGGGGTGCCCGGCGCCTCATCCCACGCAGGCCAGACGAAAAGCGCGGCGATGACGCAGGCTGAGACGGGTTTTTTCACGGCGCTGCGCGATGCCGCCGGGGACGACTGGCGGGAGTACGTCGAGCATCCCTTCGTGCAGGGTCTCGGTGACGGCACCCTGCCGGAGGCCGCGTTCCGCCACTACCTGATCCAGGACTACCTCTTCCTGATCCAGTTCGCCCGCGCCTACGGGCTCGCCGCCTACAAGGCGGATACGCTGGCCGAGATCCGCGAGGCGTCTGCCGGCCTCAAGGCCCTGGTCGAGGTCGAGATGGACCTGCACCGAGCCTACTGCGCGGACTGGGGGATCGCGGAGGACGCGCTCGAAGCGGTCGAGGCCGATGGCGCGACGCTCGCCTACACAGCTTATGTGCTGGAACGCGGGCTCGCGGGCGATCTGCTCGATTTGCGGGTGGCGCTCGCGCCCTGCGTCATCGGCTACGGTGAGATCGGCGCCCGGCTCGCGGTCGACCCCGCCACCCGCACCGAGGGCAACCCCTACGCCTCCTGGATCGAGATGTACGCCGGCGACGAGTATCAGGCGTTCATGCGGACAGAGGTCGAGGCGCTGAACGCGCTCGGCGCGCGCCGCGGCGGCTGCGCGCGCTTCGCGGGGCTTGCCGCCACCTTCCGCACCGCGACCCGGCTGGAGGCCGCGTTCTGGCAGGCGGGCCTCGACGCCGCCGGAGCCTGACGGACGCGCGAGTCAGTTTCCCGCGCGCGGGACCCTTCAGGCCCGCGCGACCCCGAACCATGGTGCGGGGCACGGCGCGCGGCACCGGTGTCAGGATAGCGTCGCGACGATGGGGGGCACACAGGGCGCGGCGGTCGGCGCGAGGGGGCGCTCCTCGGCCCTGCGGCTCACCACGATTCGCGAGGCGAGCGACGCGGCGGAAGCGGCTGCTGCCATGCTCGCGGCGATCGAGGGAAGGGGCCGGCGATGAGCGTGCGGCCTCGCCGCCCTTGTCCGGCCCTAGGCTTCCCTCTTGACCCAGTCGTCCCGCCGAATCCCGGCGAATCCCGCCAAAATTTTGTTACCATCCGTCCCGCGCGAGCCGCGGGACACGTGGTTGCGCCGCTCCCGCGCGCGCCTATAGTGCGCGCCATGCCCGCAGACACCCTCGATCTCGGCCTCAGCCGTGGCGCGCGCGTGGTGGTCGCCATGTCCGGTGGCGTCGATTCGTCGGTCACCGCAGCGCTCTTGGCGGAAGCGGGCTACGAGGTGGTCGGCATCACGCTCCAGCTCTATGCGGCGGGCGGGCCGCGGGCGCGCTCCGGCGCCTGCTGCGCCGGGGAGGACATCTACGATGCCCGCCGCGTCGCGGACCGGCTCGGTATCCGCCACTACGTGCTCGACTTCGAGGCGCGCTTCAAGGAAGCGGTGATCGACGACTTCGCCGACTCCTACCTGCGCGGCGAGACGCCGATCCCCTGCGTGCGCTGCAACGAGCGGGTGAAGTTCCGCGACCTGCTGGCGCTCGCCCGCGACCTCGGCGCGGATGCGCTCGCCACCGGCCACTATGTGCGGCGTGTGGCGGGACCGGAGGGACCCGAGCTCCACCGGGCGGTCGATGGTGCCAGGGATCAGAGCTACTTCCTCTTCGCCACCGCGCAGGAGCAGCTTGAGTTCCTGCGCTTCCCCCTGGGCGACCTCCCGAAGGAGCGTGTGCGCGCGCACGCGGAGCGCTTCGGCCTCGCCGTCGCGGACAAGCCGGACAGCCAGGACATTTGCTTCGTGCCCTCGGGCCGCTATGCCGGCGTCATCGAGCGGCTCCGCCCCGGCGCTGCGGAACCAGGCAATATCGTGGATCAGGACGGCCGCGTGCTCGGCCGCCACAAGGGCATCATTCACTACACCGTGGGCCAGCGCCGCGGGCTCGGTATCGCAGGACCCGAGCCGCTCTACGTGCTCGCGGTCGATGCCGCGCGCCGCGAGGTCGTGGTCGGCCCGCAGGCGGCATTGTTGCGTGACCGCGTCTTCACCGGCCCGCTTGCCTGGATCGGCGGCGATGCGCCCGCGTCCGGCGATGATTGGGCGGTGGTGGCGCGGCTCCGCTCCAGCCATCCCGGCGCGCCGGCGCGGCTGGTGGCGAAGGCCGATGGCACCGCCGAGGTCACGCTGGACGAGCCGGAGCCCGCGACCGCGCCGGGGCAGGCCTGCGTGCTCTATGACGGCGACCGCGTGCTCGGCGGCGGCTGGATCACCGGCACCGGGCGGAGCGCCGTGCCTGCGGGCCGCAACGACCGCGCCGACCTGGCCGCAATGGCCGCCGCCTGACGCCGCGCCCGTGAGTCCCAACGACCTGGCGTTTGCCCTGCGCGCCCCGGCCTTCGCGAGCGGCGAGGGCCCGTGACCGAGCCCCGGCTGATTACCGAGAGCGCTCCGCTCGCCGCGCTCTGTGCGTCGTGGCAGGAGGCCGAGTTCGTCACGGTCGATACGGAGTTCATGCGCGAGAGCACCTATCGCGCCAAGTTGTGCCTGCTGCAGATTGCCCCGTCCGAAGGGGAGCCGGTCGCCGTCGACCCGCTCGCCAACGGAATCGATCTCGCGCCGCTCTACGATCTGCTGGCGCGGGCGCCGGTGCTCAAGGTCTTCCACGCGGCCAGGCAGGATGTCGAGGTGCTGCTGCCGCTCGCCGGCGGGGTGCCGCATCCGCTCTTCGATACCCAGATTGCCGCCATGGTGTGCGGCTTCGGCGATTCGGTCGGCTACGAGACGCTGGTCGCCAAGCTCGCGCACGGGCGCATCGACAAGACCCAGCGCTTCACCGACTGGGCGCGCCGGCCGCTCACCGAGCGCCAGTTGCGCTACGCCCTCTCAGACGTGAGCCACCTGCGCGTGGTCTACCAGAAGCTCGCGGCGAAGCTGGAGCGCACCGGCCGGCGATCGTGGCTCGACGAGGAGTTGGCGACACTCACGAGCCCCGCCACCTACGAGTCGCCGCCTGAGGAGGCGTGGCGGCGGATCAAGGTGCGCGGCGGCGACCGGCGCTTCTTCGCGATCCTGCGCGAGGTCGCGGCCTGGCGCGAGACCGAGGCCGACCGGCGCGACAAGCCCCGCCCGTGGGTCATGCGCGACACGGCGCTGACCGAGATCGCAGCGCAGCGCCCGCGCACGGTGAAGGAGCTCGCCAAGCTGCGCTCGGTGAGCCAGCGAACCGCCGAGAGCGCCACGGGTGCTGCGGTGCTGGCCGCGGTCGGGCGCGGTCTCGCGCTCCCCGACGAGGACTGTCCGAAGCTGCCGCCCCGGCCCGAAGGGCCAGCGGCGCCAGCGGCTTTGACCGACCTCCTCAAGGTGCTTCTCACCTTCAAGAGCGAGGAGACGGGCGTCGCCCGAAAGCTGATCGCCAGTGCCGACGACCTGGAACGGATCGCGCGCGGCGAGACCAATGGCATCCCGGCGTTGCAGGGCTGGCGGCGGTCGCTCTTCGGCGATGCCGCGCTCGATCTAGTGCACGGTCGGCTCGCGCTCTCCGTGAAGCACGGCGCGCTCCGTCTGCTCCCCTGCGACAGCGCTGGTGACAGCGCGGCGACGTCGGTTCAGCCGCTGGCTGCGGTGGAGAAGGGGTGAGCGCGTCCGCCGCCTGGTTCGATCCGTCGCGGCTCATCGGCGACGACCCCAGGCCCTTCAATCGAATCGGACCGGTCAGCGCCCATCCGCACTTCGTGCTGGTGTGCGACCACGCAAGCAACGCGGTCCCGGCCCACATGGAGCGGCTCGGCCTCGACCAGGCCGAGCTCGACCGCCACATCGGCTGGGACATCGGTGCGGCGATGGTCACGAGAGCGCTCAGCGCCCTGCTCGACGCGCCGGCCTACCTCTCCGGCTATTCGCGCCTGGTGGTCGATTGCAACCGCCCGGCGGGGAGCCCCACGGCGATGCCCGCGGTGAGCGACGGCACGGTCGTGCCGGCCAACCAGTCGATCTCGCCGGAGGAGGCCGCGGCGCGGACCGACGCGTTCTTCCGCCCCTATCACGACGCCATCGCCGCGTGCCTCGACCGGGCGATCGGGTTTGGCGCGGTGCCGATCCTGGTCGCGGTCCACAGCTTCACGCCGGTCTTCGACGGCTTCGCCCGTCCGTGGGAGGTGGGGCTGCTCTACGAGCACGACGACCGGCTGGTGCAGCCGCTGAAGGAGGCGCTGGCCGCGCTGCGCCCGGGGCTCACCATCGGCGACAATGAGCCCTACGCCATCATAGGCCCGTCCGATTATTCGATTCCGGTGCATGGCCAGGGGCGCGGCCTGCCCCATATCGAGATCGAGCTGCGTCAGGACCTGATCGGCACGCAGGAAGGCGCTGAGGCCTGGGCCGAGACTCTCGCCGTCGCGTTCAAGCAGGTGCGGACGGCGCTGGCGCCGCTCGCCATCGAGAGCCGGGTGCCCGCGGGCGCCGGATGAGCCCTCCGCCCGCGGGGACGCGAGCGGAGGGAATTGTCGAAAAGGAGAAGCCGTTACTCGGGCTGCGGCACGATCCTGAGGTAGGGTTTTGGGGCCTTCCAGCCACCGGGGTAGGTCTTCTTGGCCTCCTCGTCGGAGACCGCTGGCACGATGATTACGTCCTCGCCCTGCTTCCAGTTCACCGGCGTCGCCACCTTGTGCTTCGCCGTGAGCTGGCAGGAATCGAGCACGCGCAGCACCTCGTCGAAGTTGCGGCCGGTGCTCATCGGGTAGGTGAGGGAGAGCTTGACCTTCTTGTCAGGCCCGACGAGGAAGACGGTGCGGACGGTGAGGTTGTCGACCGCCGTGCGCCCCTCCGAGGTCTTGCCGGAACCCGCCGGAAGCATCTCGTAGAGCGTCGCGATCTTGAGCTCCGGATCGCCGATCAGCGGGTAGTTCACCGCGTGACCCTGCGTCTCCTCGATGTCCTTCGACCAGGCGTGGTGATCGCTCACGCCGTCCACGCTAAGCCCGAGGACCTTGCAGTTGCGCTTCTCGAACTCCGATTTGAGCCCGGCCATGTAGCCGAGCTCGGTCGTGCAGACCGGCGTGAAGTCCTTGGGGTGGGAAAATAGAATGGCCCAGCCGTCGCCGATCCAGTCATGAAAGTCGATCGCACCCTCGGTCGTGTCTGCCGTGAAGTTGGGTGCTTCGTCGCCAATCCTCAGTGCCATTGCCTGATGTCTCCTCCTGAGCGACCTCGCGCCGGCGCTTGGGCAGGCGCGGTCTTGTCAAACTGGGGTCGAGCGGCCCACCGCGCGCCGTGGCGGCCGCCGATAGACGACAATGTGGTGAGCGCAGCCCGCCGCGCAAGCGCCTTTTGCAGGCGCCTGCGCGGGGACGGGCGGGATCAGAGCTGCGAGAGCATGTGCTCCGCGCTGCTCACGTCCATCTCCGCCGGGTTCTCTTCCACGTTGAGGGCGGTGATCGTGCCGTCGTCGACGATCATGGAGAAGCGGGTCGTCCGCTCGCCGAGGCCGAAGCCGGTGCCGTCGAGGGTCAGCCCCGTCGCCCGTGCGAACTCGCCGTTGCCGTCGGCCAGCATGTCGATGGCATCGGTGGCTCCCGTATCCGAGCCCCAGGCCTTCATCACGAACGCATCGTTGACCGACACGCAGGCGATCTGGTCCACGCCCTTGGCCTTGAGCGCGTCGGCCTGCGCCAGGAAGCTCGGTACATGCTTGGCCGAGCAGGTCGGCGTGAATGCGCCGGGGACGGCGAAGAGCGCAGTCTTCTTGCCCCCAAAATAGTCGTCGCTCGATACGTCCGAGAGCCCGTCCGCCGTCAACATCTTGAAGTTGACCGACGGCATCTTGTCGCCCGCGCTAACTGCCATTGATTCCCTCTCCTCTTGGATGTTCGGTTGCCGTGCCGACCCCGGTTGGCGCGCACTATGCGAAGAGCGTCGCATGAATGCAAACCTGGCGCGGGGCGCTGGTTCGCTGCATTTGCGTCGGCTCCGTCCCTTCCGTTTTCCGCTGCGTGCGGCCGTGCTAGGGAATCCGGCAGCGGCATGGTGCGTCGCGCTATGGGAGGCCGCATGCGGGCGAGGGAGCGATGACCGGAGCGTTACCGACTCAGGCCGAGGTGGTGATTGTCGGCGGCGGCATCATCGGCTGCAGCATGGCCTACCATCTGACCAAGCTCGGGCGGCGGGACGTGGTCCTTCTGGAGCGAGGTCATCTCACCGGCGGCACCTCGTGGCACGCCGCAGGCCTCGTGAATCAGCTACGCGCGACCTCGACGCTGACCGAGCTCGCGCGCTATGCCGTCGGCCTCTACGAGTCATTGGAGGCCGAAACCGGCCAGGCCACCGGTTTCCGCCGCAAGGGCAGCCTGCCCATTGCCCGCACCGAAGAACGGCTCACCGAGGTCAGGCGCATGGCCGCCCTCGGCGATTGCTTCGGCGTCGAGACCTACGAGGTCGGGCTGAACGAGGTGGCATCGCTCTACCCCTTGATGGACGTCTCGCGGATCAAGGGCGCGATCTACATTCCCGGCGACGGCCAGACCAATCCCGTCGATACCGCGATGGCGCTCGCCAAGGGCGCCCGGTCGCGGGGCGCGCGCATCTTCGAGGAGACAGCCGTCACCGGCTTCGAGCACAGAAACGGAGCGGTCTCCGGAGTCTGCACCGCGCAAGGCACCATCGCCTGCGAGACCGTCGTCAACTGCGGCGGCGTCTGGGCGCGCGAGATCGGGCAGATGGCGGGCGTGAACGTGCCGCTCTACGCCGCCGAACACATGTACGTGGTCACCGAGCCGATCGAGGGGCTCTCGCCCGATGCGCCGATCATCCGAGAAACCGACGGCTACATCTACGTGAAGGAGGACGCAGGCCGCCTGCTCGTCGGCAGCTTCGAACCCGTGGCCAAGCCGCTGCCGCTCGAGAAGCTGCCCGAGGGCGCCGAGTTCGTGGAGCTGCCGGAGGACTGGGATCACTTCGAGCTGCCGATGACCAACGCCATCGAGCTCCTGCCGGTGCTCGAGCGGGCACCGATCCGCCGCTTCATGAACGGGCCTGAGAGCTTTACGCCGGACAACAAGTTCGTGCTCGGCGAGGCGCCGGAGCTTGCGCGCTTTTTCGTCGCCGCCGGCTTCAACTCGCAGGGCATCCTCAGCGCCGCCGGCGCCGGCAAGGTGATGTCGGAGTGGATCGTGGAGGGGCAGCCGACCGTGGATCTCGCCGAGCTCGACATCTCCCGCTTCGCCCGCTTCCAGAACAACCGCCGCTATCTGGTCGACCGCACGAAGGAGAGCCTGGGCCTGTTGTTCCAGATGCACTGGCCCCATCGCCAGGTGGAGACCGCGCGCCCGGTGAGGCTCAGCCCGCTCCACGCGCGGCTCGCGGCCCACAACGCGTGCTTCGGCGAGGCGGCAGGGTGGGAGCGTGCCAACTGGTTCGCACCCGAAGGCGTGGAGCCGGCCTATGAATACGCCTACGGCAAGCAGAACTGGTTCGATTGTGTGCGGGAGGAACACCGCGCCGTGCGCCAGGCTGTCGGCATCCTCGACATGAGCTCGTTCGCCAAGTACCTGGTGCAGGGGCCGGATGCCGAGCGCGAGCTGCAGCGCCTCTGCGCCAACGATGTCGCGGTGCCGGCGGGCAAAATTGTCTACACGCAGCTCCTCAACAGGCGGGGCGGGATCGAAGCGGACCTTACCGTGACCCGGCTCGCCGACGACCGCTACCTGGTGGTGACTTCGGCCGGCTCGCAGACCCGCGACCTCACCTGGATCGAGCGAAACCTGAGCGACGGCGCACAAGTCTACGTGACTGACGTGACCTCGGGCTCCGGGGTGCTTGCCGTGATGGGGCCCAACGCCAGAACATTGCTCGGGCGGGTCAGCGATGCGGATCTCTCCAACGAGGCCTTCCCCTTCGGCACCTGCCGCGAGATCGACATCGGCTACGCGCACGCGAGGGCGATGCGGGCCTCCTACGTGGGCGAGCTAGGCTGGGAGCTGCACATCGCGACCGAGTACGTCGTGCCGGTCTTCGACCGGCTAATGGAGGCGGGAGCCGATCTCGGCGTCGGGCTCTGCGGCATCCACGCGATGGATTCGCTGAGGAGCGAAAAGGGTTACCGCCACTGGGGCCACGACATCACCCAGGCTGAGACCCCGCTGGAGGCCGGTCTCGGCTTCGCCGTATCGTTCAAGAAGGATGCCGACTTCATCGGCCGCGCGGCGCTGGAACGCCAGCGCGAGGAAGGGCTCACCGCGCGCCTCGTGCACGTGATGCTGGAGAAGGCCGAGCCCTTCATGTTCCACGATGAGACGATCTACCTGGACGACAGGGTCGCGGGCCGCATTACCTCGGCAGCCTTCGGCTACAGCTTCGACAGGCCGGTCGGCATGGGCTACCTCCTGAGCGAGCAGCCCCGCCGGTGGCAGACCCTCGACGAGGGCGCCTACGAGGTCGATATCGCCGGCGAGCGCGTGCCGGCGACGATGTCGCTCGCGCCCTTCTACGACCCGGCGGGCGAGCGGTTGCGGAGCTAGGGGGCAGCAAGGTACGGCATGGGCGACTGGTACCCGAAGGAACGGCTGGGCGACCTGCCGGCGGAGGCGGCCCGCCGCTGGGGCGCACGCGAGGCGCTGGTCTGCGACGGCGAGCGCTGGACCTACAATGAATATGACCGGGAGGTAGACCGCGTCGCCAAGGGGTTGATGGCGCTCGGAGTCGAGAATGGCGAGCACGTCGCGCTCTGGATGAACAACCGGCCGGAATGGCTCTTCCTCACCTTCGCCATCGCCAAGGTCGGTGCCGTGCTGGTGCCGCTCAACACCCGCTACCGCACTGACGACGTGGCCTACACGGTGCGGCAATCCGACAGCGGAACCTGGATCAGCGTCGACCGTTCCGGCCCGGTCGACTACGCGGCCATGCTGGCGGACGTGCTGCCAGGGCTTGCGGAGCAGGACCCGCGAGCGGCCGCCATCGATGGCTTCCCCCGGCTTCGCCGTCTGGTCGTGGTGGGCGAGAGCGACGTGCCCGGCACGGTGGGCTGGCAGGCAATGCTCGACGGCGGCGAGGCGGTGAGCGATGCGGCGCTCGCCACCCGTGCAGAGACGGTCGATCCCGACCAGCCCGTGATGATCGGCTACACCTCCGGCACAACCGGGCATCCCAAGGGCGTGCTTCATACCCACCTGATGATTCGAAACATGCGCGAGCGGGCCAACCGCATCGGCCTCATGTTCGAGGACGTGATCGTCAACCCGCTGCCGCTCTTCCACATGTACGGCTTCAGCGAGGCCGGGCTGATCGCAGTGATCGCTGGCTGCAAGCACGTGCTGATGGACCGCTTCGACGCCGACGAGTGCATGCGGCTGGTGGAAGCCGAGGGCGGAACGATCACCCACGGCTTCGATACCCACTACAAGGAGTATCTCGACTCGCTCGAGCGGACCCCGCGGGACATCTCCAGCCTGCGCTTCGGCACCTTTCCCTCCGGCATGACCAGCTCGGCCCGCATTGCGCGGCGGGTGCAGACCGAGATGCTGCCCACCTTCACCGGCTGGGGCATGACCGAGACCTTCACCTTCGCCACCATGTCCTTCGGCAACTCGACGCCGGAGCAGCGCTCGGATGCCTCGGGCTATCCGGCGCCGGGCTTCGAGATCAAGGTCGTGGATTCAGAGACCGGCCAGGAGATCTCGGTCGGCGAGGAAGGCGAGCTCCTGATTCGCGGCTACATGATCACCCAAGGCTACTACGAGAAGCCCGAGGAGACTGCCGAGGCCATCGACAGCGATGGCTGGCTGCACACCGGCGACACGGTGGTGCTCCGCGCCGACGGGCACATCCGCTTCGTCGGTCGCTTCAAGGACCAGCTCAGGGTCGGCGGCGAGAACGTCTCGCCGGCGGAGGTCGAGGCCTTCCTCATGGCCCATGAGGCGATCGACCAGGTGGCGGTGGTGGGCTATCCCGACGCGCGGCTGGGCGAGGTCGCCGTAGCTTTCACTGTCCCGGCGCCCGGCAAGACCCTCGCCAGCGAGGAGATCGCCGCCTACTGCAAGGGCCGAATAGCGAGCTTCAAGAGCCCGCGCCACGTGTTGTCGGTCGAGGCGTTCCCCATGACCGCGAGCGGCAAGGTGCAGAAGCACAAGCTCCGCAAGCTCGCGCTCGAAAGGCTGAGTGATCCGACGGCCGACCAGGCCGCCGAATAGAGGCTGGCAGCCAATCGCTCACGCCGCCTTGGCGAGGCCCCGCAGCACATAGTGGAGAATGCCGCCGTGGCGGTAGTAATCGGCCTCGTCGGCGGTATCGATCCGGCAGCGGAGCGGGACCTCCTGCACCGAGCCGTCGGCGCGGCGGATGCGGCAGGTCACGGTCATGCGGGGCGTGATGCCGCCGGCGATGCCTTCGAGGTCGATCCGCTCACTTCCATCCACTTCCAGGCTCTTCCGTGTTGCCCCCTCGGTGAACTCCAGCGGCAGCACGCCCATCCCAACCAGGTTCGAGCGGTGAATGCGCTCGAAGCTCTCGGCGATGACCGCACGCACGCCGAGGAGCCGCGTTCCCTTCGCCGCCCAGTCGCGCGACGACCCGGTGCCGTACTCCTTGCCCGCGAACACGACAAGCGGCACGCCTTCGGCCTGGTACTTCATGGCCGCGTCGTACACCGGCATCTCGGTGCCCTCCGGCATGTGGCGGGTGATGCCGCCCTCCGTGCCGGGCGCAAGCTCGTTGCGGATGCGGATGTTGGCGAAGGTGCCCCGCATCATCACGTCGTGGTTGCCGCGCCGCGCGCCGTAGGAGTTGAAGTCCCGGCGCGTGATCTGTCGCTCGAGCAGGTAAGCGCCGCCGGGCGTGTTCGGGCCGATGGCGCCGGCGGGTGAGATATGATCGGTGGTGATCGTATCGCCCAGCAGGCACAGAATCCGCGCGCCTGCGATGTCCTCCGGCGGCTGCGGTTCCGCCGCTATGTCCTGGAAATAGGGCGGATGCTGAACGTAGGTGCTGCCCGCATCCCAGGCATAGGTCTGCCCGGCCGGTGCCGCGATCGCTTGCCAGTCCTCGTCGCCGGTGAAGACGTCGCCATAGCGCGTGCGGAACATCTCCGGCGTGACGGCGTGCGCGATGGTGTCGCGAACCTCCGCCGCCGTCGGCCAGATGTCCCGCAGGTAGACCAGCTCACCGTCGCGGCCGGTGCCGAGCGGTTCCGCACCGAGGTCGCGTGTCAGGGAGCCCGCGATCGCGTAGGCCACGACCAAGGGGGGCGAGGCCAGGTAGTTGGCCTTCACATGCGGGCTGATGCGCCCTTCGAAGTTGCGGTTGCCGGAAAGTACGGAGCAGACCACCAGATCGCCGCTCTCCACGGCCTCCGCGATGGGTGGTGTCAGCGGCCCCGAATTGCCGATGCAGGTCGTGCAGCCATAGCCCACGAGGTTGAAACCCAACGCGTCGAGATCGTCTTGCAGGCCAGCGCTCGCGAGGTAATCCGAGACCACCTTGGAGCCCGGCGCGAGCGATGTCTTGACCCAGGGCTTGACGCTGAGTCCGCGCGCGACCGCGTTGCGGGCGAGCAGTCCGGCGCCCACCATCACGCTCGGGTTCGACGTGTTGGTGCAGCTCGTGATGGCGGCGATTACCACGTCGCCATGCCTGAGCTCGTAGTCGGCGTCGGCGACCGGTATGCGCACGCTTCCCGCCTCCTCCGCGACGCCGAAGGTCGTGCCCAGCGCGCTGGCGAACGTCGGCTTGGCGTCGGAGAGTCGGATCTTGTCCTGCGGCCGCTTGGGGCCGGCGATGCTGGGTTCCACCTGATCCAGGTCGAGCGCCAGGGTGTCGGTGAAAACGGGATCGGGCGTGCCGGCCTCACGCCACATGCCCTGCGCCCTGGCGTAGGCCTCCACCAGGGCGATGCGTTCGGGCTCCCGGGCGCTCCCGGTGAGGTAGTTGATGGTCTCGCGGTCGATGGGGAAGAACCCGCAGGTCGCGCCGTATTCGGGCGCCATGTTGGCGATGGTGGCGCGGTCCGCGAGCCCGAGATCGTCGAGGCCCGGCCCGTAGAACTCGACGAACTTCCCGACTACGCCGCGCTCGCGCAGCATCTGGGTCACGGTCAGCACCAGATCGGTCGCGGTGGCGCCCTCGCGCAGCCGGCCGGAGAGCTTGAAGCCGATGACATCGGGCAGCAGCATCGAGATCGGTTGACCGAGCATCGCCGCCTCGGCCTCGATGCCGCCGACGCCCCAGCCGAGCACGGCGAGGCCGTTGACCATCGTCGTGTGGCTGTCGGTGCCGACCAGGGTGTCGGGATAGGCGATGGTGGCGCCGTCGGTCTCGACCGTCCACACGACCTGCGCCAGATATTCCAGGTTGACCTGATGGCAGATGCCGGTGCCTGGCGGCACCACTCGAAAGTTCTCGAACGCCTGCTGACCCCAGCGGAGAAAGGCGTAGCGCTCGCCGTTGCGCTCCATCTCCAGCGCGACGTTCTGCCCAAAGGCCTGGGTCGTTCCGAAATGGTCGACCATCACAGAATGGTCGATCACGAGATCGACCGGCGAGAGCGGATTGATGCGGCCGGCGTCGCCGCCGAGGGCGGTCACGGCGGCGCGCATTGCGGCGAGGTCCACCACCGCCGGCACGCCGGTGAAGTCCTGCATGAGCACGCGCGCCGGGCGGTAGGCGATTTCGCCTGTGCCGCGCCCCTGATCCAGCCAGCCCGCAATTGCGCGGATATCGTCGACGCTGACGCTGCGGCCGTCCTCGAAGCGCAGCAGGTTCTCCAACAAGACCTTGAGGGAGAAGGGCAGGCGGGAGATATCGCCGAGGCCGGCCTCGGCCGCCGCCGGCAGGCTGTAGTAGTCGTACGAGCGCCCGCCGACGCTGAGCGTGCGGCGAGTTTGCAGCGTGTCCTGTCCCAAGGCGATCAACGAGTTGCTCCTTCTTCCGGCACGGCGCGCCGCGCACGGCTTCTTGCCGCGTGCACACACCACCGATAGGCTTGGCCTTCCCCGATCTTCTAGGCCCGACCGGAGAGGGGTGCAAGATTCCCGGCCCGGCTAGCCCGCATACCTCACCAGAGTCACGCACTGCGCCGCGCGCCAACTGTTTCGAGGCGCACGACGTGGCCTGCATCCGTGGTGAGCGCCCGGTCTTCTCCGGGGTCTCGTTCCGCCTCGAGCCGGGCGGCGCGCTTGCCCTCGTGGGTCCTAACGGCGCGGGCAAGTCGAGCCTGCTCCGCATCCTCTGTGGCTTGCTGCGGCCAGCTGGCGGAACACTTACTTGGGACGGTGCGCCGGTCGATGAGGATTGGGCCGCGCATCGCGGCCGACTCCACTATGTCGGCCATCTCGATGCGGTGAAGCCGACGCTCACGGTCGCGGAGAATCTGGACGACTGGGCGCGCTTCAGGGGCGCTGCGCGGGCCGCGCCCGGAGCGCTCGAGGTGCTCGGCATCAAGGGGTTGGCCGACGTGCCGGGACGCTATCTCTCGGCGGGTCAGCGGCGGCGGCTCGCGCTCGCGCGGGCTCTGGCGACGCCTGCGCCGCTCTGGCTGCTCGACGAGCCGACGGTCACGCTCGACGCAGAGTCCGCTGCCCGGGTCGCAACCATGATCGCCGCCCACCGGGCCGATGGCGGCATGGTGATCGTGGCCACCCACGGCGAGATCGCGCTCGACGGCGCCAATCGCCTCGACCTCGGAGATCACGCCGTCCCCGCCGACATGTTGCTGGCCGACCGCGAGGCCAGGCCGGAGGACGACGAGTGGTAGGGGTCTTCCTCCGGCTCATCGGGCGTGAGTTGACCCTCGCGGTGCGGGGCGGCATCGGCACCCTGATGACGGTGGTCTTCTTCGTCATCGCGGTGACACTATTTCCGCTCGGCGTCGGGCCGGAGCTCGGCCTGCTCAGTCGAATCGCGCCCGGCGCCATCTGGGTTGCGGCGCTCCTCGCGGCGCTGCTTTCGCTGGACCGCCTCTTCGTCGCCGACCATGAGGATGGAAGCCTCGAGCAACTGATGCTCGGCACGCTGCCGCTGGAGTTCGTCGTGCTGGCCAAGACGGTCGCGCATTGGCTCACGACCGGGCTTCCGCTCGCTGTCGCCGCGCCGGTGCTCGCGCTCCTGCTGAACATGAGCGCGGATGGCCTCGTCATCCTGATCGTCTCGCTCCTGATCGGTACACCGATCCTCAGCCTGATCGGAGCGGTAGGAGCGGCACTAACCGTGAGCTTGCGCCGCGGCGGCGCGCTGGTCGCGCTTCTGGTCTTGCCGCTCTATGTTCCTGTTCTCATATTTGGCGTGGGCGCGGTGGAAGGCGCGGTGCTAGACGTCGGCGTGCACGCGAACCTGTCGATTTTGGCGGGCGGGTTGGTGGGCGCGCTGGTACTGGGACCGCTGGCGGCGGCCGCGGCGCTACGCATGACGGTGGAATAGGTCGGGGAAGGTCGAGACCAAGCATGGCGACACGGGCAACGGGCGCGACGAAGCGAGGGAGAACCGGATGGACCAGCATCCACTTTTTCGCCAACCCGGCACGCTTCCTCCGTGTTGCGCGCGCGGTCTATCCATGGGCCGCGGGTGCGACGGCAGGGCTGATCGTTGCCGGCCTTGTGCTCGGCCTCTACGTGGCGCCGCCCGACTATCAGCAGGGCGACGCCTACCGGATCATCTTCGTCCACGTGCCGGCGGCGTGGATGTCGCTCTTCGTCTACGTCGTGATCGCGCTTTGCAGCGCGGCCAGCCTCGTCTGGCGGCATCCGCTCGCCGACCTTGTGGCGAAGTCGAGCGCCCCGGTCGGCGCAGCCTTTACCTTCATCACACTCCTGAGCGGGTCGCTCTGGGGTCAACCCATGTGGGGCACCTGGTGGGTGTGGGACGCGCGGCTCACCTCGATGCTGGTGCTCTTCTTCCTCTATCTCGGCTACATCGCGCTCCACGCCGCCTTCGACGATCCCGCCAAGGGCGCCCGCGTCGCCGCTATCCTGGCGCTGGTGGGCGTGGTCAACATCCCCATCGTCAAGTATTCGGTCGACTGGTGGAACACCCTGCACCAGCCGGCGACGATCTCGAAGATCGACGCGCCGTCGATCGACAGCTCCATGGTCGCGCCGCTGCTGCTGATGGCGGTAGGCTTCATGGCCTACTATCTGACCGTGCTGATCCCGCGCGTGCGCGCCGAGATCGCGAGCCGGCGCATCCGCAATCTGCGGCTGGCCCAGGTCTCTCGCTAAAGTCTTAGTCGGCAGTTCGAGTGTGGGCTGCGACGCGGGCTACGCCGCCGCCGCCGCGCGAAGCTCTGCGCGTCGCACCTCGGTAGCCGCCAAATCGACCGAGAGCGCCTCGTTCATGACGACCCCGTAGGCGTCATAGGCGTGAGCTTGGCTGTAGTAGCCGTCGGCGACATCGGCGCGCACCTGATCGGACGGACGCTCCAACGGGTCGCCGTATCCGCCGCCACCCGGCGTGTAGACGGCAATGCAATCGCCGGCTTCGGTCGGCGTCGCCGGTACCTTGGCGGGCCAGTTCACCACCTCCTCGGGCGCCGCAACGTTCCACTGCTCCAGTCTGCCGACCGTGCCCGGCTCACCGCCGAGGAAGCCCCAAGGCACGTCCTCGTGGCGGTCGGCCTCGTGCACCACATAACCTGGCGTCAGGAAGCGCTGCACCTTGACGATGCCGAGGCCGCCCCTGTAGCGGCCCGCGCCCGGCGGCACATCGTCGCGAAGTTCGTAGCGGTCGCAAATCAGCGGCAGGTGCATGCCGAGGTCTTCGATCGGATTATTGCGCGTGTTGCGCATCAGCTCGTCGATCGAATCCGGCCCGTCGGAGGCCGGACGACCGCCGTACGCCGACTCGTTGATCTCGACCAGAATCCAGTAATCGCCACCGGGCCTGACCCCGGAATACGCGAAGGCGGAGAGGGTCGCGCCGCAGCCTGCGGTCACCTTGTCCGGGATCACCGGGGCGAGCGCGGCGCTGATGAGGTCCACCAGCCGCTGACACTGGGAGAAGCGCGACTGGCAGGCGGCCGGGAAGGTCGGGTTGAAAATCGAGCCCGCGGGCGAAATCACCTCGATGGGACGAAACGAACCCTCGTTCTGCGGGATGTATTCGCTGGTGGTGTAGGTATCGAGCAGAAGGGCGCGGAAGGCGAAATAGCACGTAACCTTGGTCGAGCCCTCGAAGGGCACGTTGTAGGCGGTCGGCACCTGTTGCGACGATCCGGTTGTATCGACCACGGCGGAATCGCCCCTGATGCTCACCGTGACCTTGACCGGCAACCGCGTCTCCCGGTCGACCCCGTCATCGTCGAGGAAACCCTCCGCCATGTAGTCTCCGTCGGGGATCTCGCGAATACGCCGGCGCAGCATCCGTTCGGAATAGTCCATAAGCTCTGCGGTCGCGGCATCGACGGTCGCCTTGCCGTAGGTCTCAAAGAGCTCGCGAAAGCGGCGCACGCCGAGCTCGGCCGAGGCGACCTGCGCCTCGATATCTCCGGAGACGTCGCGCGGCACCCGCGTGTTGGTCTGGATATGCTGCCAGAGCGCGCGGTTGAGCTTGCCTTCCTCGTAGAGCTTGATGCCAGAGAACAGCATACCTTCGGCATAGACGTCGGGGATGTCGATGACGATGCCCGGACTCGCAGCGCCAAGGTCCACGTGGTGAGCCGTGTTGGCGGAGAACCCGACCAGCTCTCCTTCGAAGAATACCGGCGCGATACAGCAGATATCCGGCACGTGGCTTGCGCCGTGATAGGGATGGTTGTGCAGCACCACGTCGCCGGGGTGCCAATCGCCGTACATGGTGCGCTCCACCCCCCGCAGATAGCCGGGGATGGAACCGATGTGCATCGGCGTCGAGTCCGATTCGCAGAGCGTGTTGAAGTCACGGTCGAAGAGACCGGCGCCGAGATCCTCGGATTCGCGGATGATCGACGAGTAGGACATGCGGTAGAGCACATGCCCCATTTCTTTCGCGATCGTGTGGAGGGCGCCGCCGATGACCTGGAGCGTGATGGGATCCACGTTCGTCATCGGCCGGGAGTCTAGCCTTCGGCGATGCTGCCGAGTGCCAGGTACTTCTCCCGCCGGTAGCTGCGAAGCGCCGAGCCGTCGAGGCCACGCAGGTCGGCGAACGCCGTCTCAAGCGCTGCACCGGCCTCGTCGATCGCGCACGGCGCGTCTCTGTGGGCGCCGCCCACGGGCTCCGGCACGATGTTGTCAATCACCCCGAGCCCGTGCAGATCGTCCGCAGTGAGCCGCAACGCTTCCGCCGCCGTTTCCGCGAGGGCCGCATCGCGCCACAGGATCGACGCGCAGCCTTCGGGCGAGATCACCGAATATACCGCGTGCTCCATCATCAGCACGCGGTTGGCGACGCCCAGCGCAATTGCCCCGCCGGAGCCGCCCTCGCCGATGATGAGCGCAACCACCGGCACCCTGACATCGAGACAGGCCTCGATACAGCGCGCGATGGCCTCGGCTTGCCCGCGCTCCTCGGCGCCGATTCCGGGATAGGCGCCCGGCGTGTCGATCAGCGTCAGCACGGGCACCTGAAAGCGCTCCGCCAGCCGCAGAAGGCGCGACGCCTTGCGGTAGCCTTCGGGGTTCGCCATGCCGAAGTTGTGCGCGACCCGGCCCTCCGTGTCGGCGCCCTTCTCCTGGCCGATGACCATGGTGGTGTGGCCGCGGAAACGCCCAAGACCGCCGATGACCGCGCGATCTTCACCAAAGGCTCTGTCGCCTGCCAGCGGCAGGAAATCGGAGACGAGGCGGGAGATGTAGTCGGAACAGTGGGGCCTGAGCTGATGGCGGGCGACTTGCGCCTTTTGCCAAGGGGTGAGGCGGCTATAGGTCTGCCGCAGCAGCCGGTCGACCTTGCCCTCAAGGCGCGAAACCTCATCGAGCATGTTGACGCCGCTGTCGTCGCTGAGGTGGCGAAGCTCCTGGAGCTTGCCTTCGATCTCCGCGACCGGCTTCTCGAAGTTGAGATAGCTGTTCATCGACTCGCCAACTGACCCGCCTCATGTATAGCACGAGGCACTGCGCCGGCAATCGGAACCTCAGGGCGCCGGGTCATGATTATCGACAGCAGCATATGGGGGGTGTACGCCGCGCGTGCAACCCGCAGGCGCGACTCAGCTGCTTGGGTGGGTGGTGCCGTGCGGGCGCGGGATCACGCGGAGCTGTGTGATCTGATTGCGCTTGCGGGCACGGACTTCGAAGGTAAAGCCATAAAGCGAGAACGATTCGCCAATCTCGGGAATCTCCTGCGCTTCGTTCAGCACAAGACCCGCGATGGTGGCGGCTTCCTCGTCGGGCAGATCCCAGTCATAAGCCCGATTGAGATCGCGAATAGCTGCGGTACCCGGAATCAGGAACGAGCCGTCCGCCCCCTCCACCACCCCGCCGCGCGCGATGTCGTGCTCGTCGACGATCTCACCAACGATCTCCTCAATGATGTCCTCCAGGGTCACGAGCCCCATCAGCGAGCCGTATTCATCGACGATTAGCGCGAAGTGACCCCGACGCTCGCGGAACGAATGGAGTTGCTCGTCCAGCGGCGTGGTTTCGGGCACGAACCAGGGCTCGGTCACGATCGACATGACGTCGAGCCGGTCGAGGTCATCGAGGTTCGCATGCATTGCCCGCAGCAGGTCCTTGGCGTGCAACACTCCGACGATATTATCGGGCTCGTTCTTCCAGACCGGGAGGCGCGTGTGGGGACTGAGGACGACCTGATTGAGAATGTCGGCGGGTGTCGCGTCGGCGTCGATCATCTCCATGGTCTTGCGGTGAGTCATGATCGCGCCGACTTCGATCTCCTCCAGGTCGAGGATGCTGTGGAGCATGTCGCGCTCATGCTTGACCATGGCGCCTTCCTGCGCCTGCAGCGTAATGGTGCCGCGCAGCTCCTCCTCGGCAGCGCTTGCCGTCCTGGATCCTTGGGAAGCACCGGCCACGCTGAGCGTCGCCGAGACCACCAGACGCACCGTGCGGACGATGGGTGAGAGCAGCCATACGATTGGGCCCAGCACCGGCGCTACCCGCAGAGAGACACGGTCGGGGTCGCGGATCGCGTACGTCTTCGGCAGCACCTCGGCGAAGACCAGGATGACGAGGGTCATGCCGATCGTCGCATAGGCCACGCCGGCGTCGCCGAAGAGCGAAATCAGAACGCTGGTGGCCAGTGCAGATGCGAGGATGTTGACCGCGTTGTTTCCGAGCAAGATTGCGCCGATCAATCGCTCCCGATCGCTGGTCAGCCGCTGGACCGCGCGCGCACGTCTGTCGCCGGCGCCCGCCAGATGGTGCATGCGCGGGCGGGAGGCTGCGGTAAGGGCCGTCTCGGAGCCTGAGAAGAAGCCCGATAGCGCAATCAGTAAGCCGATTGCGCCGATGGTGATGGCAGTCTCGTTGGTCATGGTTGTGTCGTTGGGAATTGTTGGGGGGGGGGGGTCAACGGGAGGCGGAAAGGCCTCCTTCGCTGAAGGCTCGGTCCAGCAAGGCGCAAAGCGCCTCGCGTGAGACATCCTGGCTGAGGAAGGCCTGCCCGATGCCACGTGTCAGCACGAACGTCATCTGTCCGTCCTGCACCTTCTTGTCATGCTTCATGCGTTCGATCAGCGCAGATGCGTCCCATGCGATCGCGGGGAGGGCGCTCGCCTCGCTCGGCAGCCCGACCGCACGGAAGTGAGCTGCCACCCGCGCCACGTCATCCTCGCTGCAGAGGCCAAGAGTTGCAGAGAGCTGATGTGCAAGCACGATGCCATAGGCCACCGCCTCGCCGTGCAAGAGCGATCCGTCATAGCCGGCCCCCGCCTCCAGGGCGTGGGCGAAGGTATGGCCCAGATTGAGGAGGGCTCGCTTGCCGCTTTCGCGCTCGTCAGCGGCAACGATTCGTGCCTTGGTCCGGCAGGAATGGGTCACGGCGGTTCGCAGCAGACTCTGATCGCCGTCGATCAGCGCCGCACCCTTCCGTTCGAGCCAGGCGAAGAATTCGAGGTCGTCGATCAGGCCGTACTTCACGATCTCGGCATAGCCTGCCCGGCGCTCGCGCAGCGGCAGCGTGCCCAGCGTGGCCACGTCGGCTAGCACGAGGCGCGGTTGGTAGAAGGTGCCGATCAGGTTCTTGCCGTGGGCGCTGTTCACTCCGGTCTTTCCGCCGACGCCGCTGTCGACCTGAGCGAGAAGCGTCGTCGGAATCTGAACGAAGGGGACGCCGCGAAGCAGGATGCTCGCCGCGAAGCCGGTAAGGTCGCCGATAACCCCGCCGCCCAGCGCCACCAAGACCGTCGACCTCTCGATACCGCAGCCGAGGATGTCTTCCAGGACGCCACCAAGCGTCCCCATGTCCTTGCTTCGCTCACCCGCCTCGACGATCAAGTGGGAGCACGAGAAGCCAGCTTCCTGTAGGGAGCCGAGGGCCGCGTCGAGATAGCGCTCGGCTACGACGCGGTCGGTGACCACAACTGCCGAGCGGCCGGGGAGAAGCGGCGCCATATGCCGTCCGGCCTCTTGTACCAGGCCGGCGCCCACCAATACGTCGTAGCTACGTGGGCCGAGCTCGACGCGTACCGTCTCCCGGTCTTGCTCGGTTCGTGGCTCGGGATCCGCCCTATTCACCGCGTGAGGCCTCGATGCTTGCCGACGACGAGTCCGGGCACGGCTGTCTCCGCCGTGCTTCCACGTGCGCGCGGAGCGCGCCGAGCACCGCCTCCACCGTCTGTTCGTGCGGTCCGTCTCTGCTTTCCACGACAACCTCGGCCTCGGCGTAAATCGGGTGACGCTCGTCCATCAGCCGCTGCAGGATTGCGCGCGGCTCGCCTCCGGCCAGCAGCGGGCGGTCGTTGCGGCGCGAGACGCGGGAGACCAGCAAATCGAGATCAGCGCGAAGCCAGACCGCTATGCCGCGTTTCTGGATCGCAGCGCGCGTTTCGGGGTCCATGAATGCGCCCCCGCCGGTCGCCAGCACGTGGGGCGGGCGGGCCAGCAGCCGGGCGATGACTCGCCGTTCGCCGTCTCGGAATGCCGTCTCTCCATGCATCTCGAAGATGTCCGAGATCGAACATCCCGCGGCGCGTTCGATCTCGTCGTCGGCGTCGACGAAGGGCAAGCCGAGTCGGCTGGCGAGCCGACGGCCGATTGCGCTCTTGCCTGCGCCCATCAGACCCACGAGGACGATCGAGCAATCTATCCGCGGGCACCCTCTATCTGCCGTCATCGGCTCAGCGGCACACTCCGCCCCGCCCGGCCGCGCGTCGTTGAAGCGCCGCGTCCGCGCCGATAGACTGCCACACCATCGCCATAATCCGATTCTAACACACAAGCGTCGAATGCCTCCCGGCTGATTCAGCGTCGGCGCTTGGTCAGGAGTGAGGGCAAGTCCCGTTGAAAGTCCTCGTCATCATCCTCTTGCTTATCATCGGCGGCGGAATCGGGTTTCTCTTGACCTGGGATATCCCACCGCCGCCTGGTCCCGTCGAAAAGGTGCTGTCCAATGATCGCTTCGAGAAGTGAGAGCACCTGAGGGCAGTCGAATGCCGCGACCGACCCTATCCTCAACGGTTGTCCGACAGCCAAGGTCCGCACTCGTCGGTGGATTCGTTTCCGCAGCCTTGCTGCTGATCGCGTTCGCGGGCGACGGCATCGCCCAAGACGCCGATGAGCCGCTGCGGCTGATACCGGAGCAGCAGAACGAAGCCAATGACGAGCGCTCGGATTCGGACAAAACCGACACTGCGGCCTCGCCCGCCGAGTCGGGCGTCGAGTCGGAGGAGATTGCTGAGCCCGGCGCGACCGCTCCGGAATCGGCTCAATCGGGCATCGAGGTCGGTTCGCTCGAGGCGATCGACCCTGACGCGGCCGGCGTGGGCCTGCCGGGAATCGAAGCGTTTCCCGGCGATTTCTGGTCCGGCTCGCGCCGCTCGCGGATCGAAGCCCTGTTGCCGCGGCTGCCGGCCGCGGTGCCCTCCGTCGCCATGCGGCGGCTGGCGCTGGCGCTGCTCACATCGCCGGCGCGACCGCCCGCAGGGCAGGGCGAGGCGGGAGCACTGGTGCTCGCACGAGTCGGACGACTGGTCGACATGGGTGCGCGCGATGCTGCTCTTGCCCTACTGGAGAGCGCGGGGCCGGAAGGCGGTCAGATCCTCAGCGCCCAGATCGAGAACGACCGCCTGCTTGCGGCGCTTGACCTGGACGTCGCGTGCGAGCAGATCCTGGGCAAGGCGGGCCGAGCCGGCGATGGCTACTGGCGCCGTGTTCGCGTCCTTTGTCAGGCCCATGCCGGCTTGATCGAGGCCGCGACGCTGGGCCTGGAGCTCCTGCTCGAAACGGATGCCGCGCCCGATCAGGTGTTCGACGACACGATTTACGCCATGGCGGGGTTGGCGGAGCCGGCGGTGGATCCGCTCGCCGATCCGACACCCTTGCGGGTTGCCGCCTGGCGACTCGCGCAGCTCGCGATCCCTGCGGAGGCGGTGTCACGGGCGGCGCCGGATGTGTTGCCCGCGCTTGCGGGCGCGCCGGCGTCTTTGCCGGGGATCAGGCTGGCGGCGGCTGAGCGTGCGGAGACGGCCGGCACGCTCCCAATTGAGGCACTTCGCGATCTCTATCGCGCGATTGCGTTCTCACCGGAAGAGCGCGCCGATGCCCTGGATCAGATCGAGACGCTGGAGCCGCCGCTTGGCCGCGCCCTCATGCTTCAGGCGATCGAGGCGCAAACGGCGCCAGCCTTGCGGGCGGAGCTGCTTGCAGCGGCGCTCGCTCTCGCCGAGGCACAGGGCGCCCGCGGGACGATGGCGCGGGGATTGGCGCACCTGGTGTGGACGGTTCCGCCAGCGCCCGAGCACGGCTGGTTCAGCGGTGCGGCCGGGCGGGCCCTGATGGCAGCCGGTGACCATGATGCAGCCGCAGCCTGGTATGCGCTGGCCAGCGAGGAGGCGCCGCGCGATGCCGACGCGGCGCGCTC
Source organism: Alphaproteobacteria bacterium (assembly GCA_963422645.2). Lineage (GTDB taxonomy): Bacteria > Pseudomonadota > Alphaproteobacteria > UBA828 > UBA828 > WTGU01. Next base: position 99,885 of record CAXXVO010000018.1, on the reverse strand, counting down.
CGCGGTCCGGCTCTGGCCCCTGATGCTTCTGAGTGCCGAGGAGGTCTACCTGAAGACGGCGCCCTTCGAGGCGTGGCTGGCGTTGCGCGCCGATAGGGGAGGGGAGGCCGTCGCGCTTGCGCGCGCCAACTGGCTGGCGGTCCTGGTCGATGCTCTTGGCGGCCGAATCGACCCCGAGGTCTGGGATCGCCTGATGCTCGACGAGCGAGCGGTGGCGGCACGCGCGCCGGCGCCGGCGCTTGCGAACGGACTCCAGAAAGCGGCCGAAGGAGGGTTGCTCGGAGAAACCGTCCTGCTGGCCTTGCTCTTGATCGGCGACGATGGCCCCGCCGCTGCCGGCATTGCGACGGTCGGGCCGGTGGTCTCCAGTCTCGTCTCTGCCGGTCTGCGGAAGGAGGCGCGGGCGATCGCCCTGGAGGCGGCGCTCGCGGCGGGTCTTTGACGCGTCGGGGGCAGCCGCCAGTGGCCAAGGCAGCACTCGGCGAGGGGGACGCGGCGGCCATCGAGGCATTTCTCGAAATGGCCGCCGCCGAGCGTGGACTGGCCCGCAATTCGCTCGATGCGTACCGGCGCGATCTCGCGTGCTTCGCTGCCCACCTCGCGCCCTCCCGTGTCGCCCTGGCAGACGCGAAACCTGAGTCGATACGGGAGTTCTTGGCGGCCCAGCGGCGCTCCGGCACCGCGGCACGCACCGCGTCGCGTCGGCTCTCGTGCCTGCGCCAGTTCTACCGCTTCCTGCTCACGGACGGCCGGCGCGAGGACGACCCGACCGCGACTGTGGAGTCGCCTGCGCTCCCCCGCACGCTTCCCGGCGTGCTCAGCGAGGAAGAGGTGGAGAGGTTGCTGGCGGCAGCGTGCCCGCAGGACGACGCGGCGGAGCTGTCGAGCAAGCGTGAGGCCGACGGACTGCGCCTGCGGGCCATGATCGAGTTGCTTTACGGCAGCGGCCTGCGCGTCTCGGAGCTGGTGTCGCTGCCTCTCCACGCGATTTCGGCCGAGACACGGACTCTGCTGGTGCGAGGCAAGGGCGACAAGGAACGCCTGGTCCCGCTCGGCGCACCGGCCCGCCGCGCGCTCGAGGCCTATCTCGCGGTGCGCGATCGTCACTTGGCCGAGGGTGCGCCCTCCCGCTGGCTCTTCCCCTCCCGCGGCGCGAGCGGGCATCTCACGCGCCATCGCATCGCGCAGATGCTGAAGACGCTGGCTCGGGCAGCGGGGATCGAGCCCGTCCGGGTCTCGCCGCACGCGCTGCGCCATGCCTTCGCCAGCCATCTGCTCGCCAACGGCGCAGACTTGAGGGCGGTGCAGAAGATGCTTGGACACGCCGACATCGCGACGACTGAAATCTACACCCATGTCCTCGACGAGCGGCTCAGACGCCTGGTCGAGGCAGGGCACCCCCTGGCGGCCACCGGCCGGGCGCGCTCGGACGGCTAAAGACATGCTCAAGCACGCATATTGCAGCCCTGTGTCCAGCCCTTAGGTTGTCGGCCCGCGGCGCGCTGTACTAATGTGCTCGTTCGCCGCGGCCTGCGCGAGGGCCGCCGGGGAGAAGCCGCGCGGGGCGGCCTGCGAGCGGTCGGTGAGCGCCAATTCGGCGCTCCGGGGGATGACGGACAGGCGATGAGCGGACAACGACCATTCCTGCTTCGCATGAGCTTCTTCCTGGCCCTCGTGGTCGGGGTGGTCGTCGTGCTGAGCGAGACCCTGGTCGAGGCCTTCTTCGCGAACTCGGTGCTGAACGCTGTCATCCTCGGCGCCCTGATCATCGGCATCGTCTACAATTTCCGGCAGGTCCTGCTGCTCAAGCCGGATTCCGCCTGGCTCGCGGCGGTGAAGCAGAACGACGTGCCGGGCGCGGCGGCGCCGGCGTCGAAACGCAAACCGCGCCTGCTCGCGCCGCTGGCGACGATGCTCGCGGACCGGCACGGCCGCATGACGCTGTCTGCCGTCTCGCTCCGCAGCGTGCTGGACGGCATCGGCTCGCGGCTCGACGAATCGCGCGATCTCTCGCGCTACATGATCGGCCTACTGATCTTCCTCGGCCTGCTCGGCACGTTTTGGGGTCTGCTCCAGACGGTGACCTCGGTGGGCGGCGTGATCGGCGATCTCTCGGTCGCCAACCAGGACATGATCGGCGTCTTCGACAATCTCAAGGGCGGCCTCGAAGCCCCGCTCGAAGGTATGGGCACCGCCTTCAGTTCGTCGCTCTTTGGGCTCGCAGGCTCGCTCGTGCTCGGCTTTCTCGATTTGCAGGCGAGCCAGGCGCAGAACCGCTTCTACAACGAGGCGGAGGAGTGGCTGTCCTCCTACACCCGGCTCTCCGGCGGCACGCTCGGGATGGACGGGGACCAGTCGGTTCCCGCCTACGTCAGCGCGTTGTTGGAGAAGACCGCCGACAGCCTCGAGGAGCTGCAGCGAACGCTCGGGCGCGGAGAAGAGCAGCGCGCATCCTCTTCGGCCAACCTGCTTTCTCTTACCGAGCGGCTGGCCACGCTCACGGACCATATGCGATCCGAGCAGGATCTCATGGTCAAGCTGGTCGAGAACCAGCTGGAGATGCGGCCGGTGCTGGAACGGCTCGCGGCGGGCGCCACGCGACAGACCGGCCTCGACGAGCCCAGCCGCGCGCACTTGCGTAATCTGGACGTCTATCTCCAACGGCTGTTGGAGGAGTTGGTCTCCGGGCGCGAGCAGTCGGTCGCCGAGCTTCGCAGCGAGATCAAGCTCCTCGCACGGACCATAGCGGCGGTCGCCGAGAACGAGCGCCGTCAGGACTGAGCGCGGGAGGCCCGCCCGGTGTATGCCGCATCCCGCCTGAGACGCAGGGGCTCGCAGGCCGACTACTGGCCGGGCTTCGTCGACCTGATGTCGACGCTGCTCCTGGTCATGATCTTCCTCCTCGTCGTCTACATGCTGGCGCAGTACTTCCTGCAACGGACGCTGTCGGAGGAAACCGAGGAAAAGGACGACCTCAGCGCCCAGCTCAGCAGCCTCGACGAGGAACTCGTCGTCGAGCAGCAGGCCAATGCGGAGCTCAGGATCAATATCGCCCAGATCGCGTCGCAGCTTCAGTCCTCGCTCTCCGTCCGGGACCAGCTCATCGCCGAGCTCTCGATGGCGACCGGCGAGCGTGACACGCTCCAGCTGCGCCTCAGGGAGATGACGGGCGCGGGGCAGACCGCGATGGCCGAAGCAGCCCAGTCGGCGATAAGAGCTGACGCCGGCGAGGACAAGCTCAAGGTCCTGCTCTCCGATATCGAGCGCCTGCGCCGCGACATCGATGCGCTGAATGCGGTACGCAGGGATCTTGAATCGAAGGTGGGCGTGATGGCCGCGGCGCTGATCGAGAGTCGGGGCGAGCTCGACCAGAGCGAAGACGAGACGGCGGCCGTGCGCGCCGACCTCTCGGCATTGCGCGACACCAGGGCGGAGCTGGAAGTCCGACTCTCGGACGAGCAGGAGCGCACGGTGCTCGCCCAGCGCACGCTGGAGGAGCGGGAAATCCGCCTCGCCGAGGTCCAGGCGCTTCATCTTGCCGCCCAGTCCTCGTACGACAGCAGCCAGGATGCGCTGGCCGAGAATCAAGCGCTCAGCGCGCGTCAACGCGATCAGATCGCCGTGCTCAATCAGCAGATCGACGCGCTCCGCTCGCAGCTCGGTCGAGTCGAAGCGGCCCTGCAAATCTCGGAGCTCGAGAGCGAGGAGCAGGAAGTCACGATCGCCAACCTCGGCCAGCGCCTCAACATGGCGCTCGCCGCCAAGGTCGAGGAACTCGCCGCCTACCGCTCCGAGTTCTTCGGCCGGCTCCGGGAGGTGCTGAGCGACCGGCGCGACTTCACCATCATCGGCGACCGCTTCGTCTTCCAGTCCGAAGTGCTGTTCGCCTCCGCCTCCGACCAGTTGGAGGCGGCGGGCCACGACAAGCTGGCGAAGTTTACGCAGGTCCTCAGGGAAGTCATGGTCCAGATCCCGACGGAACTGCCGTGGATCCTGCAGGTCGACGGCCACACTGACAGCCGCCCGATTCAGACGGCCCGCTTCCCCTCGAATTGGGAGCTCTCGTCGGCACGCGCGATCTCGGTGGTGAACTTCCTTATCGCCCTCGGCATCCCGCCCGAGCGCCTGAGCGCCACCGGCTACGGCGAGTTCCAGCCCCTCGACGACCGCGAGGACGAAATCGCCTATCGCCGCAACCGCCGCATCGAGCTCAAGCTGACCCAGCGCTAGAGGTTAACCGGCCGCGCTGCGCGGCGCCTCGCCGAGGGCCTCCACCGATGCCTCGTCCTGGGCCGCGGCCTGTTCCCGCCCGTCGTCGAACTGGAGCGCGGCGAGCCTGGCGTAGAGCCCGCCGCGCGCCATCAGCGACTGGTGCGTGCCCTCGGCAATGACGCGGCCCTCGTCCATCACCACGATCCGGTCCGCCTTCTGCACGGTGGCCAATCGGTGCGCGATGACGATGGTGGTCCGCCCCGCCATGAGCTGCTCCAGCGCGAGCTGCACGGCGCGCTCGCTCTCGGCATCCAGCGCGCTGGTCGCCTCGTCGAGCAGCAGCACCGCCGGGTTGCGCAGCACGGCGCGGGCGATCGCCAGGCGCTGCTTCTGCCCGCCCGAGAGCCTGGTTCCCTTCTCGCCGAGGAAGGTGTCGAAGCCCTCGGGCAGGCTGTCGAGGAAGGCCGCCGCGCCCGCCGCCTCCGCCGCGGCGCGGACCTCGCCGTCACTCGCCTCCGGCCGGCCGAAGCGGATGTTCTCCCGCGCGCTCGCGGCGAAGATCACCGCGTCCTGCGGCACCAGCGCGAAGGAGCGTCGCACCGCCTTGAGCGAGACCTCCCGCAGGTCCACGCCGTCGAGCATGACGCGCCCGTCCTCCGGGTCGTAGAAGCGGAGCAGGAGGTTGAAGACGGTCGACTTGCCCGCGCCCGAGGGGCCGACCAGGGCGACCGTCTCGCCCGGCGCCACGGCGAGCGAGAACCCCTCAAGCGCCGGCGCATCCGGCCGCGCGGGGTAGTGAAAGGTGGCCCGGTCCAGCTCCACCGCGCCTGGCTGCGGCTCCGGCAGCTCTTTGGTCAGGGCGGGCGCAGGCGCGAGCGCGGGCTCCTCGTTCAGGAGCTCCGCCAACCGCTCGGCGGCGCCGGCGGCGTGCTGCATATCGCCGTAGACCTCGCTGAGCGAGCCCACCGAGCCCGCGACCACCACGGCGTAGAACATGAAGGCGGTCATCTCGCCGCCGGTCATCTCGCCCTGGAGCACGGTGGTGCCGGCGATCCAGAGCACGAGGCCGATGCCGCAGAAGACCAGCAGGATGACGATCGCCGTCAGCAGCGCGCGCGCACGCACGCGATGGAGCGCCGCGCGGAACGCCGCCTCCACGTGATCCCCGAAACGCTCGCCGCTCCGCTCCTCCTGACCGAAGGCCTGCACGGTACGGATGCCGCCGAGCGCTTCCTCCAGGTGGCCGCCGACATCGCCGACACGGTCCTGGGCGACGCGCGAGTAGCGGCGCACGCGCCGGCCGAGCACGACGATGGGGATCACCACCACGGGCACCATCAGCACCACGAAGCCGGTGAGCGTCGGGCTTGTCACCACCAGCATCGCGCTCGCGCCGAGGAAAAGCAGCAGGTTGCGCAGCGCCGACGATGCCTGCTGGCCGATCACGGTCTGCAGCAGGGTGGTGTCGGTGGTGACGCGCGAGAGCAGCTCCCCAACCTTGTTGATCTCGAAGAAGGCCGGGCTCAGCCCGACCAGGCGGCGGAAGACCGCCCGCCTGATGTCGGCTACCACCCGCTCGCCGAGCCAGGAGACGAGGTAGAAGCGCGCGAAGGAGCCGCCCGCCAGCAGCACCACCATGCCCGCCATGTAGATCAGCGCCTCGTGGAGCCGCGAGACCTCCTCCGCGCTGAGGCCGTCGTCGATCAGCACCCGCAACCCCTGGCCCATCGCCAGCACCGCGGCGGCACTGACGCAAAGAGCGACGATCGCCGCCACGATCACCCCGCGGTAGGGCCGGAGGAAGCGGAACAGGTAGCGGATGCGGCGGATCTCGCTCCGGGGCGGCAGAGCGGACGATGCCGAAGAATCGCCGGCGCGCCGACGACCGGCGCCCGGCCTGAAGATGCTCATCGATGCCGCTCCCCGCACGGATGGCGCGACGATATCCGAGTCGTGCCGAAACCAATAGCCGCTTGCGCCCTGCGCCCCTCGGCTATATGAAAGCCGCTCGGCAAGCGGGGCCCGCCATGAAGAAAGACACTCATCCGGACTATCACGAGATCACCGTGGTTCGGACCGACGGCAGCACCTTTACCACGCGCTCCACATGGGGCAAGGCGGGCGACACGCTCACCCTCGATATCGACCCGCTCTCGCACCCGGTGTGGACCGGCGGCGCCCAGCGCCTCGTCGATCGCGGCGGCCAGGTCTCGCGCTTCAACAAGCGCTTCGGAGATTTCGGCCTGAACTAGGTCGCCCGCGCCTGCAGGGTCGCGGGCGCCAAATCAGGAATCACCCCGCGCCTCCCGCACTGTCTCCCCGCGGTGAGACAAGGCTGAAATTAATTTGGCGGGATTCGCCGGGATAAGTGGGATTAAGTGGGATAAGTGGGATGTCCCGCACGCGAGCCTGAGTCGCGCACCCCTGAAGGGTTGTGCGCGTGGAATCGAGAGGCCCGCCCACGCTATGGTGTCGTGCGGGCCTGAGACTCGCCGCGTTCACCTTCGATACCGCCTCGCTTCCCCAGCGCATGGCGCGATTTTGACGCAGGAACCGCACCTCGTGCACCGCACCATGGTCCGGGCATGCCCGGGCGTGACGGCGCGTGTCAGTGACTGGATTTGACCGCACGCTTCGGCTTGGCGGACTCCGCTGGAGGCTGCCACTCCTCGCGCGGAGGCGGCGGCGCGCTCTTCGCCTATCCGGTCTGGTTCGCCCAGCCCTCGCTGTGCTCCGCCAAGAACTTGCCCGTGACCTTGATGTGGGTGAAGAGCCACTGGCCGTCGCGCTTCTCCAGGTCGTCGTCGTACTCGGCAGCGAACCAGCGGGCCTTCTTCTCGCCGTCGACCATCATGGTGCACCACATGATGAGCCACCACTTCGCGTTCGCCCTGTCGCCGTCCACCGTGATGATCGGGTTCATCACCGGATGGATCGCGAAAACGATGTCGTCCTTGATGCCGACGAAGAACTCCCGGATCGCCGCCTTGCCCTCGTAGAGACCGAAGTCGCCGCCATCCCAGATGGCGTCTTCGACGAAGAGGCTCGCCAGACCGTCCGGGTCGTAGCCGTGATCGGCGTAGTAGCAGTACTGCGCCTTCATCCGCTTGATGTCCTCGATCGCGGTGAGCCGCGCCACCTGTTGCTCAAGGGTCAATTCAGCCATCGTCATTCTCCTTGCGGGTCCATCGCGCCTTATCTACTCGATTGGTTCCAGCCCCTCCTGGCGGCCGAAGGCGTCGGCCTATGAATTAGAGGGCTCCTCCGTGCGCCGCGCGCAGCTTGCGCATCCCCCGGAGCCAGCGCTCTCGATCCGAGGCCTTGCGCTCGACGTAGTCCTGCACCGCGGGGTGCGGGAGGATCAGGAACTCCTCCCGCTCCATCGCCGCGATCACGCTGTCGGCCACCTGTTCCGACTCCAGCACGCCGTCCAGGCTGGCGACGCTCTCCTCGCTGCCCGTGAGCATCGCGGTGCGGACCGCCTGCGGGCAGAGCACCGAGATCCGGACGCCCTGGTCGCCGTAAACGATCGAGAGCCACTCGGCGAAAGCCACGGCAGCATGCTTGGTCACCGAATAGGTCGCCGATTCAACGTGGCTGAGCAGTCCTGCGGCCGAGGCCGTGTTGACCAGATAGCCGCTGCCGCGCGCCGCCATCTTGGGCGCCACCGCCCGCGCCGCGTAGACGTGGGCCATGATGTGGATGTCCCAGTTCTGCCGCCACTCCTCGTCCGGGGCATCGACGCCGCCCATGCGCGCGATCCCGGCGTTGGAGACGAACACGTCGATGGGGCCGAAGGCATCCTCGGCTGCGGCAACGAGGCGCTTGATGTCGGCTTCGTCCCTGACATCGCAGGGCACCGCCAGGGCGTCGATCTCGCCGGCGGCCTCCAACAGGGCGTCCTCCTGCAGATCGGCCAGGGCGATGCCCCGTGCGCCTTCCGCCCGGAAGCGGCGCGCGAGCGCGAGCCCGATCCCGCTCGCGCCGCCGGTGACGACCACGGACTTGCCTTCGATCTTCAACCGATGCTCCTCAAGTCCTCAGCATGAGCGGATGCGGGTCGGCGTGAGCTCCAGCATTACCCAGTCGCGCCAATGGGTCCATTCGCTCACGCCGGCCTGTTTCCCCGCCCCCCGTCGACATCGTAGATCGCCGCGGTGACGTAGGAGGCTTCGTCGGAACAGAGCCACAGTACCATGGTGGCGATTTCCTCGGGCTGGCCGATGCGCTTCAGCATCGAGCCGGTCTTGCCGAGCGCGACCGCGGCCTCGGCCCCGATGGAATGCTCCCACATGTCGGTGAGGATGAGGCCGGGGCGCACGCAATTCACCCGAATGCCGTGCTCGGCATATTCGTGGGCGAGGCCCTTGGTAAACGAGTCCACGGCGCCCTTTGACGCTGCGTAGGGGACATCGCTCGGCAACCCGCCATAGCGGGCCGAGATCGAGCCCACGTTCACGATGGAGCCGCCCTGGCCGCCCTGCTTGGTGGACATGCGCGTGACGACTTCGCGGGCCATGATGAAGAGGCCGAAGACATTGATGGCGAAGACGCGCTCAAGCCCCTCCAACGTCATGTCCGGGATCAGGGTCTCGTAGTCGATCGCGGCATTGTTGACGATCGCCGAGACCGGCCCGAGCTGGTGGTCGACCGTCTCCAGCATCCGCAGGATGTCGTCTTCCCTGCCCATATCGGCCTGGACGGCGATGGCGCGCTGGCCGGCCTTCCGGATATCGGCCGCGACCTCCTCCGCACGATCCCCGGCCTGGGCGTAGTTGACCGCGACATCGTAGCCCTTGGCTCCGGCGAGCCGCGCGACGGCGGCGCCGATCCCGCGGCTGCCGCCTGTGACGATCATGATCTTTGACATGCCCCTCCCCCGGACGATGCGGTGCCGGTCGCTTAGCCTTGCGGATGCAACTGTGTAGTATGGCCGACCCTTCGGTTGCGCACCCCCACTTCTCCGGAGTTCTAGCGTGCCCGGCATTACCGCGTATGGCGCCTATCTGCCGCGCCGGCGCCTCCAGCGATCGGCAATCGCAGCCGCCAATACCTGGTTCGACGCATCGCTCCGCGGCCTGGCCCGCGGCGAGCGCACCATGTGCAGCTGGGACGAGGACACGGTGACGATGGCGGTCGAAGCCGCGCGCGACATGGGCGCGGCCGCGCAGACCCAGGCGCTCTTCCTCGCCTCGACGACACACCCCTTTGCCGTCCGCCAGAATGCCGGCATCGTCGCCGAAGCGCTGAACCTCGGGAGCGAGCTCCGCACCATGGATGTGGCGGGCTCGCTCCGCGCTTCGACCACAGCGCTGATGAGCGCGCTCGACGCTGCGGCGGCGGGAGCGCAGGCGATCGTGGTCACGGCCGACCGGCGCAAGGCCCGCGCCGGCAGCCCGATGGAGATGCTCTCCGGCGATGGTGCAGCCGCTCTCCAGGTGGGCTGCGCGGGAGAGATTGCGACGTTGCTGGGGTCGGCCACCGTCGCGGCAGACTTCATCGACCATTTCCGCGCGAGCGGAGACGACTTCGACTACGGCTGGGAAGACCGCTGGATTCGCGACGAAGGCTGGCTGAAGCTGGTGCCGCAGGCGGTCGCACGGGCTCTCGCAAGGGCCAATGTCGAGCCCTCGGACGTCGATCGCCTGATCGTACCCTGCCACTTGAGGCGGGTGCCGGAGAGCGTCACCAAGGCGTGCGGCATCGCCGCCAACGCCGTCGCCGACCCGATGATGAGCACGGTCGGCCAATGCGGCACGGCACAGCCTCTGCTCATGCTGGCGGCCGAGCTGGCGAGTGCAGAGCCAGGGCAGACGATCGTCGTCACTGGGTTCGGGCAGGGCTGCGACGCGCTGGTGTTCCGCGTGACGGACGCGCTCGGCGCGGCCCGGCCCAACCGGGGCGTCGCCGGGTGGCTGGAACGCGGGGTCGAGGAAACCAACTACAGCAAGTTCCTGACCTATTGCGGCGTGGTCGAGCGCGAGTACGGCAAGCGCGCCGAGCTCGACCGTTCGCCGGCGCTCACCGCGCAGTACCGCAACCGGGAGGGCGTGACCGGATTCGTCGGCGGCCGCTGCGAGCGCTGCGGCACGGTGCAGTACCCGAAGGCGATCTACTGCGTGAACCCCAACTGCGGCGCCAGGGACACGCAGGAACCCCATCCCATGGCGGACGTGCCGGCCAGGGTTAAGACCTTCACCGCCGACCATCTCGTCTTCTCCATGGATCCGCCCGCTTACCTGGGCCTCGTCGAGTTCGAAGGCGGCGGCCGGACCATGGTGGAGTTCACGGAGGTGGACCCCGAGAGCTTCGACGTCGGCACGCGGGCGAGCATGCGCTTCAGGATCAAGCATGTGGATGAACGGCGCGGTATGCGGCAGTATTTCTGGAAGGCGGCGCCCGACTAGGGCTCCGCGACGCGAGGGGAAGGGACATGGCCAGCGGAATTCGAGACAAGGTCGCGATCCTCGGGATGGGCTGCTCGAAGTTCGGCGAGCGGTGGGATGCCGAGCCTTCGGACCTGATGGCCGAGGCGTTCGAGGAGTGCATCGCCGACGCCGGCATCGAACGCTCGCAGATCGATGCGGCGTGGCTGAGCACGGCCTTCGACTCCGTCAACGTCGGGCCGAGCGCGCTTCCGCTCGCGACCGCGCTGCGGCTCGGCTACATCCCCGTCACGCACGTCGAGAACATGTGCGCCAGCGGAACGGAAGCCTTCCGCGGCGCGTGCTACGCGGTGGCCTCGGGCGCCGCGGTCTTCGCGCTCACGCTCGGCGTGGAGAAGCTGAAGGACACCGGTTATGGCGGCCTGCCGGCCCGGAGCCGCGGGGTGACCACCGACCTTTTCTCCCCGAACGTCTCCGCCCCCGGCGCCTTCGCGCAGCTCGCGGCCGGCTATCGCAGCGCCCACGGCATCGACGGGGACGACCTCAAGCGCGCCATGGCCCACGTCTCGGTCAAGAGCCACGCGAACGGGGCGCGCAATCCCAAGGCGCACCTCAGGCGCGAAATCACGCACGAGCAAGCCATCGGCGCGCCGATGGTGGCGGAGCCCATCGGGCTCTTCGATTGCTGCGGCGTCAGCGACGGCGCGGCCTGCGCAATCGTCACCACGCCGGAGATCGCCATGACGCTGGGCAAGACCAATGTCGTGACGGTCAAGGGCTTGCAGCTCAGCGTCTCGAACGGCGAGGAGATCGGTTTCAACGCCTGGAACGGCGCCCACTTCAAGACCACGCGCATCGCAGCCCAGCGCGCCTACGAGGAAGCCGGCATCGACGATCCGCGCAAGGAGATCAGCGCGACCGAAGTCCACGACTGCTTCTCGATCACGGAGCTTGTCACCATGGAGGACCTCGGCCTCGCCGACGAGGGCGAGGCCTGGAAGGCGGTGCTCGACGGCCGCTTCGACGCCGATGGCGAGATGCCCTGCCAGATCGACGGCGGCCTGAAGTGCTTCGGACACCCCATCGGGGCCTCCGGCCTGCGGATGCTCTACGAGATCTATCTGCAGTTCCTCGGCCGCGCCGAGGAGCGCCAGATCGATTCCATGCGCTACGGCTTGACTCACAACCTGGGCGGCCACCCCGTGCAGAACGTCTGCAGCGTGGCGATCGTCGGACACTACGACGGCTGAACGACCCGCCGCGCCGGGCCCCCATCTGCATCAGTCCCCCTGCTCTGTTGCGACGGCTGTGATCCGCGCGCCGCGCCCTGAGGATCCCGGGCCGTGAACTACGACGCGCTCATGGGCTTCGAGATCCCCGAGGTCCGGCAGACCTTCGGCCCCCTCGACGCGGTGCGTTACGCGCTCTCGATCGGGCTCGGTCACGACCCTCTCGACCCGTGGCAATTGCAATTCGTGGACGATCACAAGGGGCCGCGCATCGTGCCGTCGTTCTGCTCGGTGCTCGGCCATCCCGGCTTCTGGCTGGCCGATCCGCGCACGACCGTCGACGCGGGCCGGCTCGTTCACGCCGAGCAGGGGTTCTCCTTGCAAAAACCCATCCCCGCCGCCGGCACGGTCGTCGGCGAAACCCGGATTGCCGATATCGTCGACAAGGGCGCCGCGAAGGGCGCGCTGCTCTACCTCGAGAAGAGCCTTCGCGACACCGACACGGGCGAAGCGATCGCGACCGAGACCCGCACGCTCATGCTCCGGGGCGACGGCGGCTACGACGGACCCTCCGGCACGCCGCGCCCCGCGCCGGCGGAGCCCGGCGACGATCCCGACCGTACCCTCGCCGTCGCGACCCGTCCGGAACAGGCCCTCCTCTATCGCCTCAACGGCGACCCCAACCCGCTCCATCTCGACCCTGCGGTCGCGCGGGAGGCGGGCTTCGAGCGGCCGATTCTCCACGGGCTCTGCACCTTCGGTATCGCCTGCCACGCCATCTTGCGCGCGTTCGCGGCCGACGATCCCGAAGCGCTCCGCAGCATGTCCGCGCGCTTCTCGGCGCCGGTCTTTCCGGGCGAGACCGTCGAGGTAGAGATGTGGCGGAACGGCGCCTTTCGCGCGCGGGCCGCAGACCGCAATGTCTTCGTCCTGCGCAACGGACTTGCGACCTTCGGTTGATGCGCGCACACGATTGGGTTGCGGCGGGCGGCCCTGACGTTGTGGGCGGTGACGCACACCAGCAATGACGGGAGATGAAGGGTGAATCAGGGAAAGGTGGCAATCGTCTCCGGCGCTGGCGGCGGCATCGGGCGCGAGATCGCGCTGGCGCTCGCGCGGACCGGGGCCGCCGTCGTCGTCAACGACATCGGCGTCTCGGTCACGGGCGAGGGCGGCTCGGCGACCCCGGCCGAGGAGACCATGCGGCTGATCGAGGAGGCCGGCGGGAGCGCCGCCGTCGACACGCACAGCGTGGACGGTTGGGAGAGCGCGCGCGCCATCGTCGCAACGGCGCTCGACGCGTTCGGGCGCATCGACATCGTGGTGAACAACGCCGGCATCCTGCGCGACACGATCTTCCACAAGATGAGCGCCGAGCAGTGGCTCTCGGTCGTCGGCGTGCATCTCAACGGCAGCTTCTTCCTGAGCCGCGCGGCGGCCGAGCACTTCCGGCGTCAGGAGTCGGGCGCCTTCGTGCACATGACCAGCACGTCGGGGCTGATCGGAAACTTCGGGCAGGCCAACTACGCGGCGGCCAAGCTCGGCATCTGCGCGCTGTCGAAGTCGATCGCGCTCGACATGCGGCGCTTCAACGTGCGCTCCAACTGCATCGCGCCCTTCGCCTGGAGCCGGATGACCAGCGAAATCCCGGCCGACACCGACGAGCAGCGGGAGCGGATCGCGCGCCTCAAGCGGATGACGCCCGAGAAGAACGCCCCGCTCGCGGTCTTTCTCGCGTCCGACGCGGCGCGCGGCATCTCGGGCCAGGTCTTCGGGACGCGCCACAACGAGATCTTCCTCTTCGATCCCTTCCGGCCCGCCCGCAGCGTCCACCGCAGCGAGGGCTGGGACCTGCAGGCGATCGCCGACCATGCCGTGCCGGCGCTGCAGGCGCACTTCGCCGCGCTGGACCGCTCCGGCGACGTGTTCAGCTGGGACCCTCTGTGAGACGAGGCCCCGCGCGGCCCTTCACACCTTCATGCGCGCGCGGCCGACCGCCTTGGTCCCCTCGACCTTGAAACGCCGGATCGCGTTGTCCGCCTCCATCAGCTCCTGAGTGTAGCCGGCCAGAAGTCTTTGCGAATCGCGGCCAGAAGTCTTTGCGAATGGCCTGGAAAACAGGCTGATTTTCGGGGCTGATTCGGGCTGGAAAAACGGCCTCTGCATCGGCCATGCACGGGCCGTTCAGGGGTGTTGTTAAGCGTGGAAAAGTGACCCCCTATTGGGGGTGATCGGCGTCCAAAATTGACCCCCTTGGATTTGTGTCCATGAACACACCTCGTCGTTTGGACGGACGGGGTGGTGGGGGAGATGCTGGTTGTGGAAACGATCGCGAAGATCCGTCGGGATCATCTGGTGAAGGGCGTTCCGATCAAGAAGCTCGCCCGGGATTTGAGGGTTTCCAAGAACACGATACGCAAGGTGGTGCGGGGCGATGCGACCTCGCACAGCTACGAGCGCAAGATCCAGCCGATGCCGAAGCTTGGGCTGTGGGTGGAGGAGCTTGAGCGCCAGCTGAAGGCCAACGAGAAGAAGGCACGCAAGGATCGGCTGTCTCTTCTGCGGATTCATGAAGACCTTGTGTCGCTGGGCTACAAGGGCGGCTATGACGCGGTTCGCCGCTATGCCAGGGCCTGGCGGCGCCGGTGGCGGCTGTTGTCGCCGGCGCAGGCCTATGTGCCGCTGATCTTCGATCCCGGCGAGGCCTACCAGTTCGACTGGAGCCACGAGTACGCGCGTCTGTCGGGCGCGACGACCAGGGTGAAGGCGGCGCACATGCGGCTGTGCCACAGCCGGATGTATCTGGTCCAGATCTTTCCCCGCGAGAGCCAGGAGATGGTCTTCGAGGCGCACGAGCGTGCCTTCCGCTTCTTCGGCGGGGTCTGCCGGCGGGGCATCTACGACAACATGAAGACGGCGGTGAGCACGATCTTCGTGGGCAAGAAGCGGGACTACAACCGCCGCTTCCAGGAGCTGTGCTCGCACCATCTGGTGGAGCCTGTGGCGTGCACGCCAGGGGCTGGCTGGGAGAAGGGGCAGGTCGAGAAGCAGGTGGGTGACCTTCGCGGCCGCCTGTTCGTGCCCATCCCGCGGGGCCGCTCCTACGCCGAGATCAACGAGTGGCTGATGGATCGGTGCATCGAGGACGCCAAGAAGCATCCGCATCCGACAATCCCGGGCAAGACGGTGTGGCAGGTGTTCGAGGAGGAGCAGCCCTTCCTGATGGCGTATCGCGGCCCCTTCGACGGCTTCCATGCCAGCGAGGTGTCGGTCTCGAAGACCTGTCTGGTGCGCTTCGACAACAACCAGTACAGCGTCGCGGCCCGCGCCGTCGGCCGGCCGGTGGACGTGCGGGCCTATGCCGATCGGATCGTCATCCGCCAGGACGGCGAGACCGTTGCCGAGCACCCCCGCAGCTTCGGGCGCGGCCGGTTCGTCTACGATCCGTGGCATTACGTGCCGATCCTGACGCGGAAGCCCGGCGCGCTACGCAATGGCGCGCCCTTCAAGGACTGGCAGTTGCCCAACGCGCTCGGCCGCCTGCGAACCCGGCTCGCGGGCCACGACGACGGCGACCGGCAGTTCGTCAAGGTGCTCGCGGCGGTGCTGGAGGACGGACTGGAGGCGGTTGAGGCGGCCTGTGCCGAGACGCTCGACTGCGGTGCCTGCAGCGCCGACGTGGTGCTCAACATCCTCGCCCGGCAGCGCCAGCCGGCACCGCCGGCAATCATCCCGACGCCCGAGGGCCTGCAGCTTCGCCACAAGCCGGTAGCCGACTGTCAGCGCTACGACAGCCTGAGGGAGGCCGGTCATGGAGCGTCATGATGTGCTGGAGATGATGACCCAGCTGAAGCTCGCAGGTATGCGCGCCGCTTACGACGACATCCTTGCCGACGGGCTCAAGCGCCGCCATCCGGTGCAACAGATCATCGGTACGCTGCTGCAGGTCGAGATCGCCGACAAGAGGGCCCGCTCGATCAAGTACCAGATGGCCTCCGCCAAGCTGCCGACGGTCAAGGAGCTGGCCGACTTCGACTTCGCCGCCTCGCCGGTCAACGAGCCCCTGATCCAGGAGCTCGCCGGCGGCGGCTTCCTCGAGGGCAAACGCAACATCGTGCTGGTCGGCGGCACCGGTACCGGCAAGACCCATCTCGCCGTCGCCATCGCGCGGTCCTGCATCCGCAAGGGCGCGCGCGGCCGGTGCTACAACGTCGTCGACCTGGTCAACCTCCTCGAGGCCGAGCTTCGCGCCGGACGCCAGGGCCGCACTGCAGACCAGCTCGTCCGCCGCGACTTCGTCATCCTCGACGAGCTCGGCTACCTGCCCTTCGCCCAGGCCGGTGGGCAGCTGCTCTTCCATCTGATGAGCCGGCTCTACGAGCGCACCTCGATCGTCATCACCACAAACCTCGCCTTCGGCGAATGGCCATCCGTCTTCGGCGACCCCAAGATGACCACAGCGCTGCTCGATCGCCTCACCCATCATTGCGAGATCATCGAGACCGGCAACGAGAGCTGGCGCTTCAAGAACCGCTCCTGACCCGCCGCCGGCCTCCCTTGCGGCCCGGTTGCCCCGGTGGGCCAACAGGGACCCCCCACGCGGCTTCGCTCCGCGTAGCGCAGGGCGCCACACGAAGCCGCGCGGGTCCCCCCTATTGGCTACCGGGACAACCTCCGCCGTGCCACTCAGGGGGGTCAATTTTGCACGCCGATCGGGGGTCAGTATTGAAAGCCGATTGACATCAAGGGCGTCCGCCACGGCGCCTGCAACGCACATCACCTGCGCGAACTCCAGGCCCTGATCGACATCGAGAAGGAGGAATGGGCGGCGAGCATGCACCGCCTGCTTCAGCGCGCTCAGCGCAGGGCCGCCCGCTTCGCCCGTGAGAAAGACCGTCAAGTCCCCGCCTCCCTGGTGGCCCGCATCTCAAGGGCATGGGACCGTATCCTCGAAGAAGCCATCGCCTTCCATGAGGCCCAACCGCCGCTCCAGATCGCAAAGCGAGGGCGAAAGAAACGCCGCATCGGCCACAACCTCGCGCGCCGCCTTCAAAAGCATAAGGAGGGCTGCCTGCGCTTCCTCACCGACCTGCGCACGCCGTTCACGAATAACGAGGCGGAGCGTGACATCCGTATGAACAAAGTGCATGAGAAGATCTCAGGCGGCTTCCGCTCCCTGCAAGGCGCCTGCAACTTCGCCGGAATGCGCAGCGTCATCGTCACCGCTCGAAAGCAAGGCTGGAACATCCTGCAAATCCTGGCGCACCCGGAACCGATGCAGCTGATCCCTATACTGCGCTCCTGAACTTCTCCGGCTCATCCTGAGTATCGCTGTCCTCTCATCTTGTTCGCGACGCGGCGTTCATCATCCTCTCGCGCTCAAGAGAGTAGGCACCCCCGCGGCGTGGGGGCGTTGACGCAAAAGGAACTGGCTTGTTCCATAAGAGAGAGGGGGTACCTGGGCAGTTACAAGGGAATGAGGTTGGAAAAGTAGGTGAAGGTGTCGTCCGAGATCAGGACGGCGAAGCAGCTGTTGCCGATCGAGACCGCCTCTGGAGGGCACATTGGGAGGGTACTGGGCATGGTTGAGACCGTGCAATTGGTATCAAATTATAATATCAGACCTCGGGCGCGACACCCAGCGAAAAACCGCCTGAAACAACCGAAATGTATCAGAATTCAAGGAGTTCCCGGCACGCTGCCCAGAACAGCCAGCATCACGAGGTCAGGAAGTCTGAACCTATACAGTCAAGCGGGGATCAACGACGCGCCGACGGCGAAACGGCACCGACGGCAAGCAACATCAGCACGCACTCAGAACTGGCGGCGGGGTACCTGGGTAGTTACGTCAAGACAAGGGGCACGCGCGCAGCGGTTGCCTGACCCGGTCCGGGCAGATATGAGACGGCGGTCAAGCGAGAGGGATGGGAACGCACGATGTCAGACAGTTACAGAGCACTCGTCGTCGACCGGCAGGAAGACAAGGTTGGCGCCGAGATCAGGACACTCACCGAGGCCGACCTGCCCGAGGGCGAGGTCACGGTGCGGGTCGACTATTCGTGCCTCAACTACAAGGACGGCCTGGCGCTTACCGGGCGCGCGCCGATCATCAGAAGGCCCCCGATGACTGCCGGCATCGACTTCGCCGGCACGGTCGAGCAAAGCGACTCGCCGGCGTTCGTGCCGGGTCAGGCGGTGGTGCTCACCGGCTGGGGCGTGGGCGAGCGGCACCCCGGGGGGTTGGCCCAGCGGGCACGGGTCAAGGCCGGTTGGTTGGAGCCCTTGCCCGAGGGCTGTGACACGAAATGGGCGATGGCCATCGGCACGGCGGGCTTCACGGCGATGCTCTGCGTAATCGCGCTGGAGCGCGCGGGTGTTGCCAAGGACGCGGGCCCCGTCGCGGTGACGGGCGCTGCGGGCGGTGTCGGCAGCGTGGCGGTGGCCTTGCTCGCAGGCCTCGGCTACGAGACCGTCGCCATCTCCGGCCGGCCCGAGTGCCGCGACTATCTGAAGAGCCTGGGCGCCAGCGACGTGCTGCCCCGCGGCAAGCGGGCGGAGGCGCCCGACAAGCCGCTGCTCTCCGAGCATTGGGCCGGCGCCGTCGACGCCGTGGGGGGCGCGATGCTGGCCCACATCCTGGCGGAGACCCGCTACGGCGGGGTGGTGGCCTGCTGCGGTCTTGCCGCCGGGCCGGGGCTCAAGACCACGGTCATGCCCTTCATCCTGCGTGGGGTGAGCCTGATCGGCATCGAGTCGGTCTACTGCCCGTCCGCGCCGCGCCGCGAGGCCTGGCAGCGGCTCGCGCGCGACCTGCCGCGCGATGCGCTCGACGCGATCACCGAGGTGGTGCCTCTCGACGAGGTGGTGGCGCGGAGCAACGACATCCTCGACGGCGGCGTGCGCGGCCGGGTCGTGGTCGACGTCAACGCCTGACTCCCGCGTTCCCTCTCAGGCCTCAGGCGCGGGGCCGGGTGAGACCCGCCATCCGTGTCTCGGGCGGAGCCGGTCTTGTCCCTCGCGCGCCCCGATTCTATCGTGGCCCCGCAGCGGGAGAGTAGGGGAGGAGCCGGCGTGAGCGACGATTCGGGGCGCGGTTGCCACGACATCGGCGGGCTGACCGCCGGACCCATCGAGCGGGCCGAGCACGCGCACGCGCTCTGGGAGAAGCGGGTCGACGCGCTGATGGTGCTTCTTGGGAGTCCCGAGCGCGGCGTGATCACCGTGGACCAGCTCCGCCGCGGTATCGAGCAGCTCGGCGCCGAGGCCTACGAGGCGATGAGCTACTACGAGCGCTGGATCGCCTCCATCACCAACACCCTGCTCGCCCAAGGGGTCATCTCCTCCGACGAGCTCGGCCGCCGCATGGCCGAGGTCGAGAAACGCGACGAGGGCGCCGGATGATGGCGGCCCGCTTTGCCGTGGGCGACCGGGTGGCGGTGCGCCGGGCCTTCCCGCTCGGCCATATCCGCACGCCCCACTATGCGCGCGGCGCCGTCGGCGATGTGGAGCGCATCTGCGGCGATTTCGGCAACCCCGAGGAGCTTGCGTTCGGGCGCAGGGACCGCCCCAAGCAGACCCTCTATCGCGTGCGTTTCGCCCAGACCGCGCTCTGGCCGGACTACGACGGGCCGCCCGGCGATACCATCGACATCGAGCTCTACGAGCACTGGCTCGAGCCCGCGACGGAGTGAAAGATGGCGACCCATAGCCACGACCACACCCACGACCACCGGCCGCCGCCCGACGAGGACGGCCCTCTCGGCTACTACGAGACCATGGAGATCGCCGTGCGCGAGCTCCTGATCGAGAAGGGGGTCTTCGGCGCCGACGACGTGCGCGCCGCGATCGAGGCGATGGACGCCCGCAGCCCCGCGAAGGGGGCCGAGGTCGTGGCCCGCGCCTGGACCGACCCGGCCTTCAGGGAGGCGCTGCTGGCGGACGGCACCGAGGCGTGTGCGCAGCTCGGCGTCGAACTCGGGCCGACCCGGCTGATCGCCGTCGAGAACACGGCGAGCGTGCACAACGTGATCGTCTGCACGCTCTGCTCCTGTTATCCGCGCAACCTCCTGGGCCTCCCGCCGGACTGGTACAAGGCGAAAGCCTACCGCTCGCGGGTGGTGCGCGAGCCCCGCGCCGTGCTGCGCGAGTTCGGCACCGAGGTGCCCGGCGACACGACCGTGCGGGTACACGATTCCACCGCCGACATGCGCTACATTGTCGTGCCGCAGCGGCCCGCCGGCACCGAGGGTTGGGAGCAAGCGCGCCTCGCCGCGCTCGTCACCCGCGACTGCATGATCGGTGTGACGGTTCCGAAGACCCCCTGACGCCGGCCTTGCCGGGCGCGTTCGGGCGCCGGGCGGCCTTATCGTGAGAAGGACTGAGTTGGACCATGCATGATCTGGTGATTCGCGGCGCCATGGTCGCCGACGGCGTGGGCAACCCACTGATCGAGACCGACGTCGCCGTCAGCGGTGAGCGCATCGTCGAGGTGGGCGACGTGACCGAGAGCGCGCGGGAGACGGTCGACGCCGAAGGCCTCGTGCTGGCGCCCGGCATCGTCGACGTGCACACCCACTACGACGCCCAGATCACCTGGGAGAGCCAGGCGACTCCCTCCCCCTCGCTCGGCGTCACCACGGTGGTCATGGGCAACTGCGGCTTCAGCATCGCGCCCTGCCCGCCGGATCGGCGCGAGCAGATGGCGCGCAACCTGGCCGAGGTCGAGGGCATGTCCATCGCCGCGCTGGAGGCAGGGATCGACTGGGGCTTCGAGAGCTTCCCGGAGTATCTGGATTTGCTCCGGCGCAAGGGCTGCTACCCCAACGCCGGCGTCTTCGTCGGCCACTCCGCGGTACGCACCACCGTGCTCGGCGCCGAAGCCTCGGACCGCGCGGCGACCGATGACGAGATCGCCGCCATGCGCGGCATCGTGACGGAGGCGATGGAGGCCGGCGCCATCGGCTTCGCCACCTCCACTTCGATCAACCACAACGGCGACGGCGGCGTGCCCATGCCGTCGCGGCTCGCCGAAGACGACGAGTTGCGCGCGCTGGTCGGCGTGCTTGGCGAGCTCGGCCGGGGAATCTTCCAGCTCACCGTCGGCCCCAGCATGACGGTTGAGCGCCTGGAGAGCATGGCGGCGGAAACCGGCCGGCCCATCTTCATGACCGCGGCCCTGCACAACGAGACCTTCCCCGACCGCGCCATCGGCATGCTCGAAGATGCGGCCGCCGCGCAGAGCCGCGGCAACGGGGTGTGGGCCCAGGTCTCGTGTCAGCCGCTCCGCATGGATTTCTCCATGCGGACCGCCTTCCCGCTCCAGAGCCTCGATGCCTGGGAGCCGCTGCACACGGCATCTGACGACGATTTCCTGGCGATCGTCGCAAGCCAGGATTTCCGCAACAGGTTCCGGGAGGACCTGGAGAAGCCGAAGCAGGGCAAGATCTTCTACGGCGATTGGCGGCGCGTCGAGGTGGCGATGGCGGCGACGCCGGCGCACCGGCCACTGGAGGGCGAGACCATCGAGGCCATCGCCGGGCGCGAGGGTCGCGATCCGGTCGACGTCATGTTCGACCTCGTCGTGGACGAGAGGCTGGGCACCACCTTCAACGCCGCGCTGCTGAATGCCGACGAGGCGGCGGTGGAAGAGCTGCTGCGCCACGACGCGGGCCTCATCAGCCTCTCCGATGCCGGCGCCCATCTCTGCTACCTCTGCGATGCCGGCTACGGCCTGCACCTGCTCGGCCATTGGGTACGCGACAAGGGCCTCTTCGATCTGGCGGACGGCATCCGCCGGGTGACCAGCATGCCGGCGCAGCTCTACGGCATCGCCGATCGCGGCGAGATCGCACCCGGCAAGTTTGCGGACTTGCTGCTCTTCGATCCGGCAACGGTCGGGCGCGGCGCGATCAGGCGGGTCTACGATCTACCCGGCGGCGAAAGCCGGCTGGTGCGCGACGCGAGCGGGGTGCAGCGGGTCTGGGTCAATGGCACCCGCGTCTACGACGAGGACGGCTACCGCGACGTGCCGCCCCCCGGCCACGTGCTCGACCGCTTCCTGAGTTAGCTCAGCCGCTCCAGCCCTGTGGCGGGCGGGCGAACCAGACGTGCACCTGTCCGGTGCCGGCCGCGTTCTCGTAGTCGCTGAACGGCGTCCCGGTTGCGGTGCATTCGCGTCCGCCCAGCGCGGCGACCATCATCAGGTAGTGCCCGAACAGGCCTTCCGGCTTGTGGGCGCGGAAGGCGTCCATCGAGTCAATGACCGCCGCGTGGTCGCCCTCTGCCCACCAGGCCAGGCGCTCCAGGTCCGCGGCGCGCGCTTCGGGCGTGCGGATGTGAATCGGGTCCGAGGCCTCGTGCCGGTCGAACTCCGAGAGCGGCCAGAAGCGGTGGCTCATTCCCCCGCTTGCGAGCAGCACCACGCGCTCCTCCGAGGCCGCGATCGCCCGCCCCAGCGCCGCTCCCACCGCGAGAAAATCCTCGTCGCGCGCGGTCTGGCAGATGCTGACGGAGACCCAGCGCTCGCCGCGGTTCAGGTAGTGGGCGAGGTTGAGGGTGGGGTAATGGATCGGCAGGTGCGCATCGTCGTTGGCGATGCAGGGCACGCCTGCATGCTCGCGTACCGCCGCCGCCATGCTCGCGGCCAGCGCCGGGCTGCCGGCAAGGTCGAAGGGAAGGCCGTGGATGCCCCGGGGAAGCTCGCCCGACGTATAGAGGCCCCGGCGGCGCTCGTGGGCGTTCACGATGAACTCCACGGTGGTGAACCAGTGGGTGTCGAACACCACGAAGGTGTCGGGCCTGAGGTCGCCCAAGACCTCGCTGCGCAGCCGCTCGAGGCCGGTCACGAGGCTGAGCTCACGGCCCTCGTTCAGCTCCAGCCGGACCTCCTTCGGCAGCATGATCGTAGGCACATGCGACAAGAAACCGGCGCCCGCGATGTCTCCCACGTCTCCTCTCCTATCGCCTTGCCTGCGCCCCGGAGCCCACGCGTTGGCTCCGGCTCCTGCGCGCGGCAAAGGACTTCTGTGGACAGATCGTTCGTATCCGAACTATCATGACGCCAACCGGTTCGCAACCAAACGAGACCGCCATGTCCGAGCTTCTTTCTCCTGAGCCGGAGGGCATCGCCGACCTCTCCTCTCACGACTCGTTCGTCAATTGCGTGCCTCACAAGACCTTCGAGGCGCTGCGGCGCGATGACCCGGTTGCGTGGTTCGACGAACGCGATGCCTCCGGGTTCTGGGCCATCACGCGCCACGAGGACATCACGGAGATCAGCAAGAACTTCCGGCAGTTCACGACCCGGCGAGGGATTCGGCTGGAAGAGATGTCGGAGGAGGAGCGGAGCGCGCGCCTGACCATGATGGAGCAGGACCCGCCCGAGCACACCCGCCTGCGCCGCCTGGTCAACCGCACCTTCTCGCGCCGCTTCATCGAGACCTACCGGGACCGGGTCCGCGCCATCGTCTCCCACGTGCTCGACGAGGCCCTGAAGCAGGACGAGTTCGATTGCGTCGACGCGATCGCGAAGCCCCTGCCCATGCTGATGCTGGCGGGCGTGCTCGGGGTGTCGGAGGAGGACGGCGCCTGGCTCGCCGACAAGGGCGATGAAATGATGGCGAACAGCGACCCGGACTTCACCGACCACGTGGTCGACCAGGTCGACACCGATGCCTTCCGCCTCATGCCCTTCCGCTCGCCGGCAGGCGCGGAGGTCTTCGAGTACGCCGAGCGCCAGGCCGCGCTCCGACGCGGGAAGCCGAGCGGCGACGTCATCAGCCTTCTGCTCGAGCCCGATCGGGACGGCGAGCCGCTCACCGACCACGAGTTCAAGAATTTCTTCACGCTGCTGGTGGTGGCGGGCAACGACACCACGCGCTATGCGGTCGCCTCTGCCGTCGATCTGCTTGCGCGTGAACCCCGGCTCTTCGAGCAGCTTCAGGGCGCCGATGAGGCGCTCTGGGCCACGGCGGTGGAGGAGCTGCTGCGCATCTCGTCGCCGACCATGCACTTTCGCCGGACCGCTGTGGAGGACTGCGAGATGCACGGGCGCACCATCGCGGCGGGCGACAAGTTGATCCTGTGGTTCATCTCCGGCAACTTCGACGAGCGGGTCTTCGACGAACCCTACAGCGCCGATTTCGCGCGCGATCCCAACCCGCAAATGGCCTTCGGGCGGGGCGGGCATCACCTCTGCCTGGGCCTCTGGCTGGCACGGCTCGAGCTGCGCATCGTGCTGGAGGAGCTGACGCGGCGGGTGCGCACGATCCGGCCGGCCGGTCAGGCGCTCCGG
Source organism: Alphaproteobacteria bacterium (assembly GCA_963422645.2). Classification (GTDB taxonomy): domain Bacteria; phylum Pseudomonadota; class Alphaproteobacteria; order UBA828; family UBA828; genus WTGU01. Next base: position 75,766 of record CAXXVO010000018.1, on the reverse strand, counting down.
CTCCGCTCCAACTTCATCAACGGCATCAAGTCTCTGCCGGTGTCGGTGACCTGCTAACCGGCGCGGCCGCTTCATGGGGCGCTTGGCATGAGCGACTACGAACGCATTCGGGTCCTGTTCTGCGACCACCTGAACCTCGCACGCGGCAAGTACGTCCCGCGCGCCCTGGCCGAGTCCGGCACGCTCCGGCATTGCGTCGGGGTCTACGCGGTGGACTACGAGCGTGCCCTGATCCCCGCCCCGGGCTCCGGGGTACCCGAGGGGCTGCCGGACATGGAGGCGGCGTTCGACCTCGAAGAGGTCCGGCCCGGCTGGGAGCCCGGCACCGGCGTGGTGGTGGCGGACCTGGAGAAGGAGGGGCAGCCGCTCGGGCTCTGCGCCAGGGGCGCGCTCGCCCGCGCGATCGCCGCATGGCAGCAGGCCGACCTCGCCCCCTTCCTCGGTATCGAGCTTGAGGCCTTCGTCTTCGAGCGCGATTCCTCCGGCAACTGGGTGCCCTACGACACTCCCGGCGCCTACGTCTACGGCACCGGCACTGCGGTCGACCCCGCCGGCCTGGTCGACGATATCTGGTCGCAGGCGCAGGCCTGCGGCTTCCCGCTGGAGGCGATCAACAGCGAGTTCGACTGGCCGCAGTTCGAGTTCACGCTGCGCTATCGGGACGCGCTCGGCGCCATCGACGACATTTTTCTCTTCAGACTGATGGCGCGCGAGGTCGCGGCGAAGCGGGGCTACCTGCTCACCTTCATGCCGAAGCCGCTCTCGGATCGCGGCGGCAGTGGGGTCCACCTCAACCTCAGCCTTGCCGATCAGGGCGGGGACAATGCCCTCGCCGATCCTGCGCAGGAAGACGGTCTCTCCCAACTCGCCCGGCACTGCATCGCGGGGCTCATGCACCACCACCGCTCCATGGCCGGGCTGATCGCACCCACCGTGAACTCCTACCGCCGGCTCCGCCCGGCGAGCCTCGCCGGCTGCTGGGCGAACTGGGGCTACGACCACCGCGGCGTCGCGGTGCGGGTGCCCGGCGAGCGCGGCCCGGGGACGCGCATCGAACATCGTGTCGCCGACGGCGCCGCCAATCCCTACGTTGCCGCCGCGACCATGCTGCAGGCGGCGCGGCTCGGGGTGGAGAAGGGCTATCCACTGCCGCCGGCGGAGACCGGCGACGGGCTGGAGAGCGTCGACACCGACGTGACCGTGCCCGAGAACCTGGGCGCGGCGCTCGACGCGCTCGAACAGGACGGCGCGCTGGTTTCCGCCATCGGCGAACTGCTGGTTGCGAACCACATCGGGATCAAGCGCAAGGAGTGGGACGACTACCTCGGCAGCACGACGGACTGGGAAATGTCGCGCTACCTCAACTTCCTCTAGCCCCGCGCCTCGATACGCCCGGCGCGCAACTTCCGCGCCTACGCCCTCGACTTCCACAGCGACCTGAAGACTCTTCAGATCCTGGAGGGCTCTGCCGCCTGGCTCCGCGCGGGCGTCGAAAGGGAAGTAAATTTCGCGAGACACAGTGAGATTTCCTGAGACAACGTGAGTTTCCCGGACAGACGGCCGCCCTCGACAATCCCCTCCCTTCGCCCGCGCCCCTTCGTCGTCACACGTCATGGCGCGAGTATGGCGGGCGCGCCTCGTACCGGGCACCGCACCATGGTCCGGGTCGCGCGCGCCTGAAAGGTCTCGCGCACGCAACATAGGGACGCGCGCGCAAGAGATAGAGTCACGAAGAGCGGGAGGGCCTCACGACTTGCGCGGTGCCCGAATGCCTCGGAACTCCCAGTCGCCGCCGAGCGCGGTGGACATGACCTCCTCCGAAGTCGTGGGCTGGGCGCCGACATCGTCGCGAATGGGCGCCGGGCCCTGGACGATCTCGTTCTCCAGCGCACCCAGCCCCTCCACCTCCACCCGCACGACGTCGCCCGGCTCGACGGGCCGGCTGTTGGCGGGCGTGCCGGAGAGCAGCAGGTCCCCCGGCTCGAGGGTGATGTTGCGGGCGATGTCGGCGACGAGGTAGTGCATGTCCCACGCCATCTCGTCTGTGTTCCCGTCCTGGGCGAGGGCGCCGTTGACGTAGGTCCGGACGGACTTGCCCCGAAAATCCCAGCCGCTGACCAGCGCGGGGCCCACCGGGCAGAGCGTGTCCGAGCCCTTCACCCGCAGCATGGAGCCCGCGTCGGTGTCGCGGAAGTCGTGCAGGCCGTAGTCGTTCGCGATGGTGTAGCCGGCGATGTAGTCGCCGGCCTCGTCGCGGGCGATGTTCCGGCAGTGCCGGCCGATGACGATGGCGATCTCGCCCTCGTAGTTGAGCCACTGGCAGCGCTCGGGCCGCACCACCTGCGCACGGTGCCCGCAGAGCGCGCTCACCGGCTTGTGGAAGTAGGTGGGCGTCGCGGGCAGCGTCACCATGAACTCGTCCACCCGGCTCTTGTAGTTGAGGTGCACGCAGATGATCTTGCGCGGCTCCGTCGGCGGCAGGTGGACCGCATCCGCCAGCGCGACCGAGCGCCCGTCCTTCGCGTGCAGGCGCTCGCCCTCTCCGGTCACGATGACGGGATAACCGTCGAGCAGGATGCGCCTGTGCTCCCTCATGGCTAGCCCTCGGCTTGAAATCGTTCGGTCCCTGACGATAGGATCGCGGCTTGCGAAAGACAAGGAATCGTCGCGATTCCGGGAGTGATTCGTCTTGTCCCTCAAAGGCTTCATGTTCCCGCGCTCCCGCAGCGGACGCGCTTCCCTGCTGCCGCCCGTGCCGTGGCATTACTCCGGCCAGATGCTCACCCTCGAATTCCGGACCGATCCGGAGGCGGTGGCGGAGCTGATCCCGCCCGGCCTCGCGCCGGCGGACGAGGACCCCGGCGCCGTGGCGTTGATCTGGGCGGAGTGGCAGAGCTGCTGCGACACCTTCGAGGAGCTGCTCGATCCCATCCGGGCGCAGTACCGGGAGATGTTCGTCGTCATCCGCTGCAAGTACCGGGGTCGGCACTATTCGCGCTGCGCCTACATCTGGGTCGATACCGATTACGCCATGGTGCGCGGCCATCACCAGGGCTACCCCAAGAAGCTCGGCTCGATCTATCTCACGCGCCCGGTCACGGTGGGCCGGGCCGGTCCGCGCCTTGAGCCCGGCGGGCGCTTCGGCGCGAGCCTTGCGGCCAACGACCGCCGCCTGCTGCACGCGACCTTCGAGATCGAGGCCGAGAGCGACCACGCCGGCTTCGTCAACGCGCTGCCGATGGTGCACAACCGCTGGATGCCCGCGATCGAAGGCGACGGCAGCGACAGCCTGGACGAGCTGGTGACCATGTCCGCCTTCGAGAGCGAGGTCGGCCGCTGCTTCCGCGGCAGCTTCGAGCTCTGGATCGGCGACTCCCCGGTGGAGGAGCTCACCCGGCTGGAGCCGCGCGAGTTGATCGCGGGCTACTGGCGCGAGGTCGCCATGTCTTGGCGCAGCGGCACGACACTGGAGCGAACCAACCTCCCCGAAGTCGGGAGCGCCGACGAATGAGCAGGGAGGTTGCGCTCACGCGTGAGGAGCGCGAAGCGCGCGCACGGGTCGAGGGGCTGGGTATCGACATCGATGCCTTCGCGGCCGTCTCGAACGTCTTTCGCGTGGCCAACGCGGTGCGCAACTACATGGAGCGCAACCTGCTCGCCGACTACCGCCTCTCCTTCTCAGGCTTCACGGTGCTCTGGGTGCTGTGGGTGTGGGGGCCGAAGGAATCCAACGTCCTCGCCGAGGAATCGGGAATCTCCAAGAGCACGCTGACCGGCGTGGTGAAGACCCTGGAGGGGTTGGGCTTCGCCGCCCGCCGCCCGCATGCCGCAGACGGCCGGCGGGTGCTGGTCGAGGCGACGGAGACGGGGCGTGCCGCCGTGCGCGCGATCTTCCCCCGCTTCAACGCCCTGGAAGGCGAGATCACCCGCGACCTCTCCACGGAGGAAAAGGCGGAGCTCGCGCGAGCGCTCCGAGTCATGCTCCACACCGTGGAGACTTGACCGCGACCGAGGCCACGAGGGCCGCAAACCACTGTTGGTGAGGTTCGCCGCCAAGGCGGGAAAACCGGTGGCGCTAACCCATGCCGGATTCGGGGATCTGCAGGCTCGCGCCCGGGACCGCGGCCAGCAGCGCCTTGGTGTAGTCGTGGCGGGGGTTCGTGAAGACTTCGGCCGCGCTGCCGGTCTCGACGATCCGTCCCAGATACATCACCGCCACGCGGTCGCTGATATAGCGGATCACGCCGAGATCGTGGCTCACGAATATGTAGGTGAGCCCCAGCTCGCTCTTGGTCTGCTTGAACAGGTTGAGAATTTGCGCCTGGACCGAGACGTCGAGCGCGGACGTCGGCTCGTCGGCCAGCACCAGAGCGGGGCGCAGGATGATCGCACGCGCGATCGCCGCCCGCTGGCGCTGGCCGCCGGAGAGCTGGTGCGGGTAGCGGCTTGCGAAGCTTGCGCCCAAGCCAACCAGCTCCAGCGCTTCGCCGACGCGGGAGTCGCGATCCCGGCGGCTGCCGATGCCGTGTACTTCCAGAGGCGTCCGCAGCGCGGCACCGATCGACTGGCGCGGGTTGAACGAAGACGTCGGGTCCTGGAACACGCACTGGACGCGGCGCCGCATCGCGCGCAGCGGACCCCGCGAGAGGGTGGCGATGTCGCTGTCCTCGAACCAGATCTGTCCGCTGGTCGGCCGCAATAGACGCAGGATCAGGCGAAGCAGGGTCGACTTGCCCGAGCCCGACTCACCGACAATTCCGAGGGTCTCCCCCGGCGCCACGTCGATCGAGACGTCGGCGACCGCATCGACCACGTGGCGGCGGCGCAGCAGGCCGCGGGCGCCGAAGCGCTTGGAGAGCGCTTTGCAGCGAACCAGAGGCTCAGGCACCGCCCTCGTCCAACAGCCAGCAGCGGGCACCGTGGCCGGCCTCGACCTCCATGATTTCGGGCTCGCGCGTGCAGCGTTCGAAGCGGCGCTCGCACCGGTCCGCGAAGCGGCAGCCTTCCGGCAGCTCGTAGGGCGAGGGGATCTGGCCCGGGATGGAGAGCAGCTCCTCCTGCACCGTCCTCACGGTCGGCGTCGCCCGCAGCAGCGCCCGCGTGTAGGGGTGGCTCGGCCGCTGGAAGAGCCGCGCGACCGGCGCCCGTTCGAGGATGGCGCCCGCATACATGACGTAGACCCAGTCGCACAGCTCGACGATGACCCCGAGGTCGTGGGTGATGAACAGGATCGCCGTCCCGTGGGTGTCCCGGATCTCGCGCAGTAGCTTGAGCACCTGGGCCTGCACCGTGACGTCGAGCGCCGTGGTCGGCTCGTCCGCGATCAGCAGCTCGGGCTCGAGCGCGAGCCCCATCGCGATCATCGCCCGCTGCTGCATGCCGCCCGAGTACTGATGCGGGTACTCGCGCGCGCGCACACCGGCGTCAGGGAGATGCACCGAGTCGAGGAGGTCGACAGCCCGTTCGTGCGACTGCGCCTGGCCCAACTTGCGGTGGAGCTCGTAGGGCTCGCCCACCTGGCGGCCCACCCTGAGCACGGGGTTGAGCGCGCGCAGCGCATCCTGCGGAATCAGCGCGACGCGGTTGCCGCGGATGCCGCGCATCTCGCGCTCCGACTTGCCGGTCAAGGTCTCGCTCGCCAGCGAGATGGTGCCCGAGGCGATCCGTGCGCGCTTTGGCAGGAGGCCGAGGATGGAAAGCGCCGTCATTGTCTTGCCCGAGCCGGATTCGCCGGTGAGGCCGACGATCTCTCCCGGCCAGACTTCGAGGCTCGCCCCGTCCACGACGCGCGCCGTGCCACGCCCGCCCGAGAACTCGATGCTCAAGTTGTCGACCCGGAGCGTCGCCGGACGATCGTCCCGCGCGTGCGGGCGAATGTCGCGGCCGTCGTCAGGGTCGGCGTTCATGCCGGTCCTGCCGTTGCGGGGCTCCGGCGCAGAGGCGCCATCAGGCGCTCTCGCCGCCACCGCCGCCCCGACGATAGGCCGGTGCCACGCTCATGCTGGCTTCGACCTCTTCGCTGAAGCTTCCGAGCGGATTGTCCCGCGTCGGCATCTGCGCGACGAAGGGCAGGCTCTGATACTTGGCCACCTCGTAGACGCGCCGCAGCTCCGCCACCGGATAGCGGTTCTCGTCCGCGCGCAGGTCGACATAGGGGTATTCCTCCTTCCAGTGGACCAGCAGCGCCGCCGACTGCTTGCCGCGGGCATCGCCGCCGGCGGCCTGGCCCGCCTCCAGCGCGAGCAGCAGGCGTTCGGGCAGCGCCAGCGGCTCGGTCTTCTCAAAGGTCTCGGCCATCGCCTTCACCGTGCCTTCGCCCACCAGGATGTTGCCCTGGGCCGAGAAGTTCTCGCCGTGGCGGTGGCCGCACCAGGGGCCGCAGCCCTCGCCGGTGAACGCGGCGCTGCCGCCCTGCGCATCGACCATGCCGACCTGGCGCACCGCGCGCCCCGGGTCCTCCGCGATCAACCTGTCGAGCGCATCCCTTGCCGAGACGCCGTCCGCCATCAGCGCAAGGCCGTCGATGGCGAGGTAGGGGTTGACCCACGACATGGTCGCGACCGCGCCCGCCCTGGCGCGCACGAAGGGGCAATAGCCGCCCACCGCGGGTGCTGCGGTGCACACCGCAACGCCCAGCATGCCGGTGCGGGCGCAACGGCCCACGATGGTGAAGGTGTTGAGCTGCATGGACCCTCTTGCTCCGCGCCGTCAGCCGACCCCGCTGCCGCCGCCGCCTGGGCGGTCCATCGGCGCAACGCTCAGGCCCCAGCGCATATCGTCGCCGAAGGCGCCGAGCGGATTGTCGCGGGTCGGCATCTGGGCCATGAAGGGTAGGCTCACCTGCTTGGCGACGGCGTAGATCCGCCGAAGCTCGCCGATCGGGTTGTGGTGCTCGTCCGCGCGCAGGTCGACCAGCGGATAGACTTCGGTGTGCACCACGTAAACGGCGGCCGACTGCTTGCCGCGCGAATCGCCGCCAGCCGACTGGCCCGCTTCCAGCGCCGCAATCAAGCGCTCGGCGAGATCCAGCGTCTCGGTGCGCTGGAAGGACTCCGCCATCGCCGGCACGCAGCCCCCGCCCATGAGCAAATTGCCCTGGGCGGAAAAGTCCGGCCCGGTAACATGGCCGCACCAGTGCGGGCATTCATTGCCGGTGAAGGCGGCGCTCCCGCCCTGCGCATCGACGTAGCCGATCTGCCGTGTCTCGCGACCGGGATCCTCCGCCAGCAGCTTGTCGCACACCGCGCCCGCGCTCATGCCTTGTTCCATCAGGTCGAGGCCGTCGTAGGCGAGGTAGGGGTTGCACCAGGATTGCGAGGAGACGGCGCCGACGCCGGCCCTCGCGAAGGGGCAATAGGCGCCGACGGCGGGTGCGGCCGTCGCCACGGCGGCGCCGAGCTGGCCGGTGCGGGCGCAGCGGCCGACGATCGAGAATGTATTGAACTGCATGGCTGCCTCCCTTACGCGCTTTCGCCACCGCCACCGCCCGGCCGGTAGGCCGGCGAGACGCTCATGCTGCGGCGCATGTCCTCGGCAAAGCTGCCGAGCGGGTTGTCGCGGGTCGGCATCTGCGCCACGAAGGGCAGGCTCTGGTACTTGGCCACCTCGTAGACGCGCCTCAGCTCGACGATCGGGTAGCGATGCTCGTCGGCGCGCAGATCGACCAGCGGATAACGCTCCTCGTGCATGACGATGACCGCCGCACCCTGCCGGCCGCGGGCATCGCCGCCGGCTGCATCCCCCGCCTCCAGGGCGGCGATCAACCGTTCGGCGAGGTCGAGCGCCTCCAGCCGCTGAAAGGCTTCGGCCATGGCGCTCACCGTCTCCGGGCCGGTGAGCAGGTTTCCCTGCGACGAGAAGTCCTGGCCCGTGACGGCGCCGTTCCATGTCGCGCAGTCCTTGCCGGTGAAGGCCGCGCTGCCGCCCTTGGCATCGACATAGGCGACCTGCCTGATGTCGCGGCCGGGGTCTTCGGCCACGAGCTTGTCGCACACCGCCTGCGCACCCATGCCCTGCGCCATCAGGTCGAGGCCGTCATGGGCGAGATAGGGATTGCACCAGGACTGCGAGGCGACGGCGCCGACGCCGGCGCGGGCGAAGAGGCACATCGGGCCCACCGCCGTTCCCGCCGAGGCCACCGCGCCGCCGAGCTGGCCGGTGCGGGCGCAGCGGCCAACGATCGAGAATGTGTTGATCTCCATGAGCGTCCTCCCGCTGCTGTCTAATGCCCCACGGCCAGTCTAGTCCCTGAGGTGGGGGTCGAAGAAGTCGCGCAGCCCGTCGCCCAGCGTGTTGAAGCCCAGCACGCTGAGGAAGATGGCGGCGCCCGGCACGATCCCGAGCCAGGGAGCCTGCGCCATCTGGCCGCGGCCCGAATTGATCATCTCGCCCCAGCTGGGCTCGGGCGGCTGCGCACCGAGGCCCAAGAAGCTGAGCGCCGACTCGATCAGCACGGCATAGGCGAAGCCGATCGCGCCCTGCACCATCAGCGGCGTCGCGATGTTCGGTAGGACCTCGCGGAAGAGGAGACGCCGCGTGGACATGCCCGTGGTCAGCGCCGCCTCGACAAATTGCTGGCGCAGCACCACCTGAGTCGTGGCGCGCGCCAGCCGCGCGAATCCGGGTATGAAGATGATTCCGATCGCAATCATGGCGTTGATCATGCTGGTGCCGAGGCCGGCCATGATGACGATCGCCAGCAGGATCGCCGGGAAGGCGTAGAGCATGTCCATGTTGCGCATGAAGATCATGTCGTACGCGCCGCCGAAGTAAGCCGAGGTAAGACCGATCAGAACGCCGCCGAAGATGCCGATGCCGACGGCCACGGCGCCCACCATGAGCGAGATGCGGCCGGCATAGACGGTGCGCGTGAACGTGTCGCGGCCGAGCTCGTCCGTCCCCAGCCAATGAACCGCGCTCGGTCCCTGCAGGCGGTCCGGGATGTTGATCTCGTAGGGCGAGAAGGGGGTGATCCAGGGTGCGAGCACTGTCAGCAGGATGAGGGCGAGCGTCAGCGTAGCGCCGATGATGAGCAGCCCGTAACGCCGCCACGGAAGATGCTTGCCCATGAGCGCGCCTCAGCTCCCGCCCGCCGTCCGCACCATCCGCGGGTCGAGCCACGCGGCGAGGACATCGACGATCAGATTGGCGGTGAGCACCACGACGGCGATCAGGAGAACGCTCGCGAGCAGATAGGGATAATCCCGCTGCGTAATGCCGATGAGCGCGAGCTGGCCGACGCCCGGCAGCAGGAAGATGTTCTCGACGATGACCACACCGCCGAAGAGCAGGCTGAACTCCACGCCGCCGACGGTGAGGTAGGGAATCAGCGCATTGCGCAGCGCGTGACGCCAGATCACCACGCGCTGGCCGGCGCCCTTGGCCACCGCCGTTCGGATGTAGTCCGACGAGAACACCTCGAGCATGCCGGTCCGCATGATGCGCAGCAGCAGCGCGGACGAGACGACACCCAGCGAGAGCGCCGGCATGATCATGAGGCGAAGGTTCTCCAGCGGCGCCTCGGCCAGCGGCACGTAGCCGCCCGACGGCAGCCAGCCGAGCGTGACCGTGAGCAGCAGGATCAGCAGGGTCGCCAGCCAGAAGTTCGGCATAGACCCCATGAGCGTCGCGAGAAAGATGAAGGCGTTGTCGGCCGTTCGCTGGTGGTGGTAGGCGGCGAGGCAGCCCAGCGGCACCGCGATCAGATTGGCGATGATGAAGGCGAGCATCGCGAGTTCCAGCGTCACATAGAGTCGCGAGAGCAGCTCCGGCCCGACCGGCGCACCGGATTGCAGTGACTCGCCGAAGTCCCCCCGCAGGACCTCGTAGAGCCAGTCGACGTATTGCTCGTAGAGCGGGCGGTCGAGGCCGTGCTCGCGCTCGAAGCGCTCGATCGCTTCGGGCGTCTGGTTGATCCCGAGGGAAACCTGGGCGGGGCTGCCCGGTGCGACGTTGATCGCCACGAACAGGATGATCGAGATCGCGAAGAGCGTCGGCAAGTACGCCGCAAGCCGCGCGGCGAGGAAGCGGATCATGCCGTGCGCGCCCCTTCAGCGGGCTTCGCCCGCCGCTTGAGGGGAAATCCCCGGAGGGCAGAACCCTCCGGGGCGTCTCTTACCAAACGCGCACCTACTCTTCGAGCCAGGCGTCCTTGAGTGTCTTCAGGAAGCCCGTGCGCATGGGCTTGAAGCCTTTCAGCTTGTCGGTATGCGCGTGGAGGATCAGGGCGCTGACGAGCGGGACCAGGGTCATCTGCTCCATCGACAGTTCCTGCATCCGCCGGTAGGCGTCCTTCCGCGCCTCCAGCGTGGTTGCCGAGCGGGCCTCGTCCAGCAGGGCATCCATCTCCTCGCTGCACGACCCCTGGAAGTTCATCGAGTTCTCGCACTGATAGTTCAGGGTCGTGAAGTCGTCGGGATCGGCGAGCGGACTCAACCAGTACATGTCGGTGATGTGGTAGTCGCGCGCCGTGAACACCTCGTCCAGCCACTGTGCCGTGCCCATGGTCGAGATTTGGGCATTGATGCCGACCGCCGCCAGATTGGCCTGGATCAACGGCCCCATCGCCATCAGGGGCGGCCACTCGGTGCCGATCTTGAAGGTGACGTCGAGGCCGTCCGGATGGCCGGCCTCTGCGAGCAGCGCTTTCGCCTTCTCGGGGTCGGCGCCGGTCGAGAACACCTCGAGATCCGCCGCGTGGCCCCAGCTCCACTCGGGCACCACGCCGCCGCGGATGGGCTTGGCGAGGCCGTAGAAGACCGCATCCACGATCGCCTGGCGGTCCACCGCGTGGGCGATGGCCTGGCGCACCTTGGCGTCGTTCAGCGGCTCGGCATTGTTATTGACGCCGACCCAGAACCAGCGGCCGCCTTCGATCGGAACCTTGGTCAGATCGGGGTTGGCCTCGACGGTGGCCCAGTCCTTGGCCGCGATCGCGTTCGAGAAGTCGACCACGCCCGAGAGCAGCGCGTTGGTGATGGCCGTCTCGTCGGCGATGGTCCGATACTCCATTGCCTCGAAGTAGGGCTTGTCACCCTCGTAGTAGTCCGGGTTTCGTACGAACTTGGTCATCGTGCCCGGCTGGTAGCTCACGAACTTGAAGGGTCCCGTCCCGATCGGGGTCGCGCCGAGGTCGTGGCCCGACTCGACGATCGATTTCGAAACGATCCCGGATCCGGGGAAGGCGAGATTGACGAGGAGCGGCCCCGTCGGCACCGAGAGCCGCATCTGCACCGTGTGCTCGTCGATCACGGCGGTTTCCTCGAGCGAGGCGAGCTGGACAGCGTAGGGGTAGCCCGTCTCCGGGTCCTTGAGACGATCGAATGTGAACTTGACGTCTTCGGCCGTGAACGGCGTGCCGTCATGGAAGGCGACGCCCTTCCTGAGATGGAAGGTGTAGACCAGGCCGTCGTCGGAGACGTCGATGGATTCGGCGACGTCGGGGTAGGGGTTCGCGTCCGCATCGAGCGCCGTGAGGCCCGAGAACACCTGCTCGATCACGGCGTGGGACATGCCGTAGGCCGCCTTGGCCGGATCGAAGTCGCCGGCATCGTGACCGAAGGCCAGCTTGAGCGTGCCGCCGACCTGTTGAGCGTGGGCGTCTTGTGGCACTGCGGATGTCGCAAAGGTGAGCGCGCCGGCAGCCAGGCACGCCCCCATAAGGCGGCCGAAGCCCCGCCGTGATAGATCGAATCGCATTTTCATGTCTTCCTCCCTGAGAGACGTTGCTCTTGTTCGTTGCCGTATGCCCTAGCGTAGCGCGACGGCGGCGCGCGTGCCATGCGGACATGGCGCCATTCCCGCAGTGCTTCTTTCGGTGAGCACCGTCTTGCGGGAACGGGAAAGGCTATCGCGCGAGCCCGGCCGCCACCCGGCCTATGCGCGAGACCGCCTCGCGAAGGCGCTCGACGGGCTCGTTGGCGAAGATGATGCGCACATGACCTATCGCGGTCGATGGGCCCCAAGTGCCCATGGGCGTCACCGCGACATTGGCCTGCTCCATCAGGGCGTGGGCGAACGCCGCGTCGTCGGCTTCCAGCGGGCGATGGTCCAGCAGGAACCACCAGCCACCCTCGGGCGGCACGCAGCTAAGCCCTGGCATCGCGTTGAGACCGTCGGCGGCAAGCCGGCCGCGCTCGGCAAGGATGCCTGCGCAGCGGCGCAGATAGGCGTTGGCGCCTTCATGGTCGTTCAGCAGGGCGATGACGCCGGCCTGGGCGAAGGCGCTGGTGAGGGTCCCGTTGTACATGTGCGCCTTGCCGACATGCTCGATCACCGCCTTGTCGGCCACCGCCCAGCCGATCCGCCAGGCGGTCATGTTGAAGTCCTTGGAGACCCCGTCGAGGATGATCGTCCGCTCCCGCATACCGGGCCACGTGGCGATGTTGGGCGCGCGCTCGACATCGAAGGTGAGCCGCGACGTCGGCGCGGAATAGACAACCCAGAGATCGCGCCGCCTGGCGAGATCGGCGATGGCGTCGAGCTCGTCCTGCGTGTAGAGCACGCCGGTCGGCATGTTGGTGGCATTGAAGACGATCGCCTTGGCGCTCGCCTCGGCCCCCTGCCGTTCGAGCGCGTCGAGGTCGAGGCGCCAGCCTCTTTCCTCGCGGAGCGGCACGAAGAGCGGCACGCCGTGGGCGAGGCGAATGCGGTTGATGATGCCGGAATAGGCAGGCTCCGGCGTGATCACTCCGTCGCCCGGGTCGAGCAGCGCGAGCAGGGTGGAGAGCAGCCCCTCCTGCACCCCGTTCGTGATGATGACTTCGCTCGACCAGTCGTAATCGAGGCCGTCATCGCGGCGGATGCTGTTCGCGACCGCCTGCCTCAGCTCCCGCAAGCCGACCAGCGGCAGCCAGCTGTTGTAGGCATCCTCGCCGACCGTTTCGCGCGTCGCCCGGACGGCGTTCTCGGGCGGCGGGATGTCGCTGTCGGCATTCTCGAGCCGGAAGGACGGCTCGCTGGCCCCCGTGCTGTCCTGCTCGTCGGCGAGATCGCCCATGATGTCGAGGCCGATCCGCGGCAGGCCGCCCATGCGCTCCGCGACCTTGATGTCCCGTCCTCCCCGGCAGTCGAGCCTACGGAGAGCCAGTATCGCAAAGCACCCCAATCCCGTCGAGGTGGATCGGCAGCCACTCCGAACAGTATCGCCGGCTCCGGCGCGACCTTCATCTTTGCGCGAGACGCTGCTGGATGGTTGGGTCGGACGGGTGCCGTCTGTGCTCGGGACGCGCGCTTGACACACACTCAGGCGCCAAACAAGATTCATGCGCACCGCCATTCGAAGGTCGGCAACCAAGAAGAATAATAGTAACTGCCCAGGTACCCCCTCTCTCTTATGGAACAAGCCAGTTCCTTTTGCGTCAACGCCCCCACGCCGCGGGGGTGCCTACTCTCTTGAGCGCGAGAGGATGATGAACGCCGCGTCGCGAACAAGATGAGAGGACAGCGATACTCAGGATGAGCCGGAGAAGTTCAGGAGCGCAGTATAGGGATCAGCTGCATCGGTTCCGGGTGCGCCAGGATTTGCAGGATGTTCCAGCCTTGCTTTCGAGCGGTGACGATGACGCTGCGCATTCCGGCGAAGTTGCAGGCGCCTTGCAGGGAGCGGAAGCCGCCTGAGATCTTCTCATGCACTTTGTTCATACGGATGTCACGCTCCGCCTCGTTATTCGTGAACGGCGTGCGCAGGTCGGTGAGGAAGCGCAGGCAGCCCTCCTTATGCTTTTGAAGGCGGCGCGCGAGGTTGTGGCCGATGCGGCGTTTCTTTCGCCCTCGCTTTGCGATCTGGAGCGGCGGTTGGGCCTCATGGAAGGCGATGGCTTCTTCGAGGATACGGTCCCATGCCCTTGAGATGCGGGCCACCAGGGAGGCGGGGACTTGACGGTCTTTCTCACGGGCGAAGCGGGCGGCCCTGCGCTGAGCGCGCTGAAGCAGGCGGTGCATGCTCGCCGCCCATTCCTCCTTCTCGATGTCGATCAGGGCCTGGAGTTCGCGCAGGTGATGTGCGTTGCAGGCGCCGTGGCGGACGCCCTTGATGGTGAAGTAGGGGGCGAAGTCGTCGTGGACGAGGATGCCTTTCAGGTTCTTTTCGACATCGCCGCGTCCCTCGCCGATGCGCAGGACGGTGAGCAACGGGGTGCACAGCACATGGAGCCAGCGGGTACGGGCGGCGATACGCAGGCCGGTCTCGTCGAGGTGCTTGACCGGCGCCTGCGTGCGGATCAGATCGGCGACATGGTCGAGGAAGCCCTCGAAGCGCTGCGCTGTGCGCCGGCCCATGGCGGCGATCGTGGCAGTGGAGATGGACACCGCGAAGATGTCGCTCATGAGTTCGGCCAGACGCTTCTCGGGCACGAACTGGGCGTACAGCAGGTAACTCACCCAAGCGGTGATGCGAGGGCCGTACTGGACCGGGGCGGTGACGCCCGGCGGGAAGGCGGCTCGTGTCAGCGTGCCGCATGCGCCGCAGAGGCAGCGATGGGCGCGGTGTTCGGTGACCTCGAGAGGCTGCGGCTCGGGTACGTCGAAGACCTGCCGACAGGCGGGCGCGCCTTGCCGGTCGGCGTCCGAGAGCTCGACGCCACAGCCGGAACAGGTGGAGGGGTGGTGATCGACGACACGGTCCGGGCTGTCGCTCCGCGCGAGGGTGGTTCCCTTGTGGCCGGGCTGGCCGCCACTGGGCCCGCCGGACTTTCCGCGCTGGCTTTGGGTGCGCCTCTGGGCTCCGCTTTTCTTCTTGAGCCCGTCGCTGGCGGGGGGCTTGCTGCTTGTGGTGCTGTTGAGGGCCGCGCTGCGCTCGAGTTCGGCGATGCGCTCGCGCAGGGCCGCGTTCTCCTGCTCGAGTGCGGCATTTTCCCGGGCGAGCGCGGTGGCTGATCGCAGCAGCCCCTGCCCCCATTCCCGGACGGCAACGACGACAGTGGTTGCGAGGGATGATGGCTCGAGAAGCTCCTTCAGGCAGCAGAAGGCCTCGTTACGGGCGGCGAGGTCTTCGTGCCAGTGCGACACCGTCACGTGTCTTCGGCCTCGACGGCCATCATGGCGGCGAGCACGGCGAGGCGTTCGCCCGGCGGCAAGGCCTGGTAGCGCCGGCCCCAGTTGGCTGCCTTGCGCTTGATGCGCTGGCGGTCGGTGAAGTTCCGGCCTGCGTGGCTGGCCCAATGCATCCGGTCGGGGGCGTAGTTGAACCAGACGACCTCGGTTCGCACCAGACCCTGGGTCGTGACCTGCAGCGCCAGCCGGCGCCATCCCGCCAGCACCTCGTCATAGAGCGCCGACGGATGGCCCGAGATCATGACCTGGCAGGGCAGAGCCTTGAGCAGCGCGAGAAGCGCGACGTGGCCGGCCTCCTCGTACTCGAAGCGGTAGCGCTGCGCCGAGCGGCGGGTCGCGTGCAGATAGGGCGGATCGCTGTAAACCAGCTCCGGGCCCAGGAACGGGAACGAGGCCAGGAAGTCATGGGCACAGCCGTGAACCAGATCGACCGGGTAGTCGCAGACGAAGGCCTCGAGCGCCTGCGCATCGCGGTCGATGCCGATCGAACGCACGGCCGGCGGCTTGCGCTTCGTCAGCGCCCCGCCCCCAAGGTGGCTTTCGATGTAGACGGAGTGCGGCGGCATCAGCGCAATCAGCGCTTGGCACAGACCTGCTGTCGCCTTCGAGCCGAAATACCCCATGGACCGCTCCCGTCACGCGAGAGAGCAGTCCATAGTCCCGCAACTCTATGAGGTCAAGAACCAATCGCGGTGGCAGAACCAGGCCGCGGCCGCCGCCATAATCACCGTCCTCAACTCAGGATTGGGGTACCTGGGTAGTTACGAATAATATTCGATGCCTTGCTGCGAAGCGGGCCGAGAACACCCGACCCGTTACGGACGCCATCGACTCGTCACCCAGGGGAGGGGGAGAAATGATCCAACAATTGAGACATACAAAACGCTCCGCAGGCGTCGCTGCGGCATTCGCCGGCGCATTGGCGCTATTGCTTACGACCGGGTCGCCATCCGCGACTGCGGCCGACGTCTATACGCCGGCCCCACCCGAACCCGGAACCGACATTCCGACGGCGGAGGTCAACTTCGGCATGCGTCCCTATGCCGACAACACCTTCTACGTCATCGCCATGAAGAAGGGTTGGTTCGCGGACGCCGGCATCACGATCGGGCCGGAAGAGCTCGGCCTGAAGGTCACCGACACCAACGTCAACGCGCTGCTCCTCAACGGCCAGCTCGACATTTCGAGTCAGTACTGCCCGTTGATGCTGCCGACCTACAAAAGCGCGAACACGCTGAAGTGCGTCGCGTTCACCGACAACTTCCTCGGCACCGCGCTCCTGGCCAACCCGGAACTCGGGCTGAAGAGCTTCAAGGACTACATCGCCGAGGGCATAGGCTTCGAGGAGGCCATCACCGCCGCGTTGGCACCGATGAACGGCAAGACCCTCGTCGGATCGCCGGTACTGAGCAAGCGGCCCTTCGAGGAGGCCGTATCCGCTTTCTCGGGCGCGACCTGGGACCTCGACCTGATGGACGATGCCAAGTCGCTCGTGCTGGCCAAGGCCGGCCGCATCGACTTCGTCAATCCCGAAGGCGCGCCGATCGTCTACACCCTGATGAAGGCGGGATGGACCAACCTCATCGATGTCGGCGATCTCTACAACTACGGGCCCGGCGGCTTGGATTCGCCGATGCAGAAGCTGGTGACCTTCGTCGGTATCGCGTCGAACTCGAACTACATCAACGAGAACCAGAACACGATCCTGCGCTTTCTCTCCGTGGCGTGGCGCACGCTCGCCGCTGTCGACGAGGATCCCTCGCTCTACGAGCTCCAGGCGCCCTATCTGAACAGCGTCGCGGGAACCGACCTGGATGCCAAGGGGGTGGAGGAGACGGTCGCCATCCTGCATCCTTACTCGTCGTTCGAGTACAACGAGAAGTACTACCGTGACGAGTCGAGCCTGCTCTACTACTTGAACGCGTGGCCCGCGATCATAGCGGACTGGGCCGAGAAGGGTCTGCTGCCTGCCGATGCGGTCACGGCCGAAACGTTCGTCTTGGGGGCTGCAATCTGGGAGCAGATGAAGGACTACCAGGCGAAGTCGGCGGCGATGATCGCGGATCTCGAAGGCCAGTCCCTCGATGCCGACAAGCAAGGGTTGCTCGACCGCGCGAAGCAGTACTTCGAGTGGTTCAACTTCCTGGATGCCTATCGCATGGCTACTGCCGCATCGTCATAGGCTCGGGCGTTCGTCCCTCGCCTGACGAAGGGTTCAGGAAGGCGAATAGGGCCGGCCGGCGCGCGGCGTCAGATATGACCGGCGCGCCGGTTGCGCCGTCCGCTGCCAGGCGGGCGGCATACGCGCCAAAGTGGGGCATCGTGCAGCCGGTATTCTCGCGCTGATGGCGAGACGATTTGACGTCCTGGGCCTGATCGGCCTCGTGCTCCTGGTGGCCGTCTGGCAGTTGCTGACGCTGGCCCTCCCGCTCATCTCGCTGCCGCATCCGGCGCATGTGGCGGTGCGCATCGCCGAGGACTTTGTCGTCGCGGACTATCTGCTCTTCTACGGGCTGCCCGAAACGGGCCTTCTCGACAGCATGCTCTACACGACCGGGAATGTCCTGATCGCGGTCGTCCTCGGGGCCACTGTCGGGACCGTCTGCGGCTTGGTGACGGCGCGCTTCGATCTCATCCGCTCCGTCATCGATCCGGTGCTCTTGGTGCTGGGGACAATCCCCATCCTCGTCCTGGCGCCCTTCTTCCTGATCTGGTTCGGCACCGGCAGGATCAGCGCCGTGCTGCTGGTGTCCATCTACGTCGCCGTCATCCTCTACATCTATGCCCAGCGCGCAGCCAGCACGCTGGATCCCGTTTTCGAGGACGCCGCCTACACGCTCGGCGCGAGCCGCAGGCGCGTCATCTGGGACGTTCTCATTAGGGGCACCGTACCGCAGATCCTCGGCGGCATCCGGATCGCGCTTGCCGGGGCCTGGGGTCTGGAAGCCATCGCCGAGCTGCTCGGCGCGCAGCAGGGCATCGGAAAGATCGTCCAGGTCCTCGCGGGCTCGATCGATATGGAAGGCATCTTCGCGGCTCTTCTCGTGCTCGGCATTCTGGCGGTTGTCTTCGATGCCTTCACCGCCCGATTCTTCTCCTACATCTCGGCGTGGAGCGTCGAGGCCCGAACCGGCGGAGGGTGATGCATTGGCGGGAAGGGCAGAGGGCCGGGGCGTCATCGTGGCAAGTAGCCTGTCCAGGACCTTCCGGCGCGCGGACCGGCAGACGGTGACGGCGCTCGACGACGTGTCGTTCCGGATCGACCGGGGACAGTTCGTTTGCCTGGTCGGGCCGTCCGGTTGCGGCAAGTCGACGCTGCTCAAGCTCACCGCCGGGCTCATGCTTCCGTCGTTCGGTACGCTTGAGGTGGAAGGGGAGAGCGTCACCCGGCCCGGCCCGGAACGCGGCATGGTGTTCCAGCAGGACAGCGTCTTTCCCTGGCTGCGCGTGATCGACAACGTCGAGTACGGACTGAAGTGCCGGGGGGTCGGCAGGGCCGAGCGGCGCAAGAGCGCAGAGTTCTACCTGGAGCGCGTGGGCCTCTCGCACGTGGCGAGGGCGTGGCCGCGCGAGCTCTCGGGCGGCATGCTGAAGCGCGTCGCCGTCGCCACCGTATTCGCCAACGGCGCGAACGTGCTGCTTCTCGACGAGCCCTTCGGCGCCGTCGACTACGTCACCAAACGCAACCTGCACGATGTGCTGCTCGCGCTGTGGACCGAGGCGGGGACGAACGAACGGCGCACCGTCGTCTTCGTGACCCACGACGTGGACGAGGCGTTGATCCTGGCAGACCGGATCCTGGTGATGCACAGCGGCCGGATTGTCGACGATCTCGCCGTCGAAGCGCCGCGACCGCGCACCACCGACGGGCTCATGGAGCCCACCATGGTGCAGCACAAGCATGTCCTGCTTGCGCACCTCGGACTGGAAGACTCGAAAGGCGCCGCCGCCGCGCCGGCGAGCGCAGGCTGACCCATGAAGTGGCTGATCGCGCAATTCCGCCGCCGCCGGGTCTCGATCCTGGCCCTGCTCGCGATGGCCGGACTCTGGCAAATCCTGTCGACGATCTACACGGCAGAGGCGGTGCCTGGCGAGCCCATGGTGCCGGGGTGGCAGATCGTGTTCAGCCGCACCCTGCTGTCGCTCTCGGACTATTGGCGGGGCGGTTTGGGCGTTCCTTCGGTCGCCGAGGGCGCACCGCAGAGCTACCTCGCCGCGCTTCTGTCCATCCTGGACCACTCGGCGGACACAATCGTGCGGCTCTACGTCGGGCTCGCCATGGGCGGCGTCGTGGGCTCCCTTCTCGGCCTCGCGGTGTCGTGGTCGCGGTGGACCCGCCGGATCGTCGACCTGCCGGTTCAGCTCCTCCGCACCCTGCCGCTGCTCGCCATGGTGCCGATGTTCCAGCTCTGGTTCGGCATCGACTTCGTCGGCAAAATCGCCTTCGTGGGCTACGGCGTCGGAGTCATCTTCTTCGCCGGCGTGGTGAATGCGGTGAAGAACGTCCCGCAGATCTACATCGACAACGCCCGCACGCTCGGCGCCTCGCGCCTGCAGATCTACCGCACTGTCGTCTTGCCGGCGATCTTTCCCGAGATGCGGGGAACCATCCTGCTCAGCCTCGGCATCGGCTGGGCCGCGGTGCTCGGTGCAGAGTATCTGGGCGCCCAATCCGGGCTCGGCTACATGATCATTTACTCCGAACAGTTCGCCTACTTGGACAGGATGTTCGTGGTGGCGCTGATCTTCGTGTTCTACGCCTCGATCAGCTATGCCATCTTCGATCGGCTATCGAGACGACTGCTGCAGTGGACGCCGCAGGCGGGGCGCGTGGTCGCTCACGGTTGATGCAATCGCGGCGCGCGCCGAACCATCGACGGCGGCAAGAAAACAGGGTGAGGGCATTGTGACCGACTTCGATCTGGTGATCCGCAACGGGACGATCGCGACAGCGGCGGACGTCTTCAACGGCGACATCGGCATCCAATCCGGGAGGATCGAGGCCATCGCCGCTTCCCTCGGCCGGGGACGCGAGGAGATCGACGCCGCGGGCCGGACGATCACCCCGGGCGGTATCGACGGGCACATCCATCTGGAGCAGCGCCTGCCCGACGGGGCCGAGATCGCCGACAACTTCTATACCGGCTCGCGTTCGGCCGCCTGCGGCGGCACGACGACCATCATCCCCTTCGCCTTTCAGGACCACGGCGCATCGCTTAGCCGGGTGCTCGCCGATTACCGCGAGAGCGCCGAGGGGCGCTGCTTCATCGACTACGCTTTCCACGCCATTATCACCGATCCCACCGCGCAGGTGCTGAACCAGGAGCTGCCCTCGCTCGTACGTGAGGGCTACACCTCCTACAAGCTCTACATGACCTACGAAGGCCTGCAGCTCACCGACCGCCAGGTGCTCGACGTGCTGACCGCGATGCGTCGGGAGCAGGCGATCAGCATGGTGCACGCCGAGAATAGCGAGTTCATCGAGTGGTTGACCGAGCGGCTGGTGGACAAGGGCCTCACCGCGCCCAAGTACCACACCAAGGCGCATCCCGTGATCGGCGAGCGCGAGGCCACGCACCGCGCCATGTCCATGTCCGAGCTCGTGGGCGTGCCCATCGTCCTCGTGCACGTGTCCGCGCGCGAGGTAGTGGAGCAGATCGACTGGGCCCGTGCCAGAGGCCTCGCGATCCATGCCGAGACCTGCCCCCAGTATCTGCTGCTGACCGAGGATGCCTACGACGTCGAGGGCTTCGAGGGGGCGAAGTTCATCTGCACGCCGCCGCCCCGCGGCGCCGACGACCAGGAGGCGATCTGGGCTGCGCTCGCACGCGGCGTCTTCGACATCGTCTCCTCTGATCACTCGCCCTTCCGGTACGCGGACCCCAAGGGCAAGCAGATCGCCGGAACGAGCGCAGGCTTTCACAAGGTGCCGAACGGCGTCCCCGGCGTGGAGACGCGGATGCCGCTGCTGTTCTCCGAGGGCGTGCTCAAGGGCCGGATCGACGTCAACCAGTTCGTCCGGATGACGTCGACGAACGTCGCCAAGCTATACGGGCTCTACCCGCGCAAGGGCGCGATCGCGATCGGCGCCGACGCCGACCTGGTGATCTGGGACACCGATACGCCCGTCACCGTCACCAACGATCGGCTGCACCATGACTGCGACTACACGCCTTACGAAGGGATGACTCTCGGGGCTTGGCCTGGCATCACGCTGTCGCGCGGTCGGCCGGTGTGGCGCGATGGCGCGCTCTGCGCAGAGGCCGGGCACGGAGAGTTTCAAGCCTGCGAGCGCCCCGCCGTCGCGCGGGCGCCGCGCGCGTCTCGAATCCCGGAACTGATTCAGTAGGGGACGCTCAGCTGCCGACGCGACGGGTCGGCCTACGCCATGAGCGCCATCAGCCGGTGTCCGTCGAGGGCGCGGCAGACGTGGCCGGCGGGGCGCACCGTGGTCATGTCGTCGGCTGCGAGCATGGCGTTCACCACAGCCTCCTCGATGGCCTCGACGGCCGCGAGATAGATTGGATCGAAGGCTTCGTCGTTGATCATGACGAAGTCGCGCCGCAAGGCGGCAAGCTGAGGCAGCGGGCCGCGGTTCGCCGTGCTGAACGCGAGAAAGATGTCGCCCGAGTTGTTGCCGCCTGGTGTCCCGCCGCGTCCGATAGCGATCGCCGCACGCTTCGCCAGCCGCGTGAGCTGGTGCGGTGCCAGGGGCAGGTCGGTCGCGAGAATCGCAATGATCGAGCCCTGCTCCTTGTCGAGCAGGCGGCCTTCCGGCATGCGCGGGCCAAGCCGGCGGCCGAGCACCGTGAACCAGGGCCTGATGCCGTGATTGGCCTGCACCAGGGCGCCAACATGGAACGCCGTGTCGTCGATCTCGAGCCGCCGTGAGGCCGTGCCGGTGCCACCCTTGAATTCGTAGCAGATCATGCCGGTGCCGCCGCCCACATTGCCCTCAGGCACGGCGCCGGAGGTCGCGCTGTCGAGTGCCGCGAGGGCGTCCGCTTCGGTGACATGCTGGCCGTTGATGTCGTTCAGGACGCCGTCATAGGTCTCGGCAACGACGGGCATGGCCCAGAGGTGCTCGTTCCGCCAGGCCTCGGCATAGGTCCGGATCATCCATCTCGTTGCCGCGTGATGGACGATCCCGACACTGTGGGTGTTGGTGATGCAGACCGGACCGACGAGATAGCCGCCATCGCGGATCCAGTGGGTTCCGGTCATCTCGCCGTTGCCGTTGAGAGCGTACATGCCGGCCCAGACCGGCTCGGGCGTGGACTGCCGGCCGAGGGGCAGGATGGCGGTCACGCCGGTGCGGACCGGGCCCTGTCCTTTGATCAGCGGTCCCTCGCCCTCGATCCTCGTGGTGAAACCGACCTCGACGCCGGGAACGTCCGTGATCGCGTTGTAGCGGCCGGTCTCTCCGGGGAAGGGCAGGCCAAGATCGCGCCCGCGCGGCTTGGGCATGTCGATCACCCCTTCAGCTTCGCCGACGCAGGTAGAGGCCGAGCGAGGCGATAATGAAGGTAAACAACAGCATCAGTGTTGCAATGGCATTGATCTGCGGTTTCACCCCGCGCCGCAGCATACCGTAGATAAAGAGGGGCAACGTGGTCGAATCCACACCGGCGATGAAGTAGGTGATCACCAGATCGTCCATGGAGATGATGAAGGCGAGCAACGCACCGCCGACCACGCCCGGCAGGATATGCGGCAGTGTGACGCGGCGGAAGGTGACCCATTCGCTGGCGCCGAGGTCCGCGGACGCTTCCTCCAGCGTGTTGTCCATGCCGGCAAGCCGGGCGCTGACGACGACGAAGACGTAGGAGATCAGGAAGGTGCAGTGCCCGATGATGATCGAAACCAGCCCGAGCGACATGCCGATACTGACGAAGAATACGAGCAGGGCGATCCCCAGAACGATGTCGGGCATCACCATCGGCATGTAGAGCAGGCCCTGATAAAAGCGCTGCGCACGGAAGCGATAGCGATAGAGCGCCAGCGCGGTCATGGTGCCCAGCACCGTCGAAATCGACGTGGTGAAGGCGGCGACGACGAGACTGTTCTTGACCGCGGCAAGCAGCTGATCGGTCGATTCGACGTAGAGCGTCTGCTCGTTCAACTGCGTCGGATAGCCGAAAATCGTCCAGTACCAGTCGAACGTGAAACCCGACCAAATCATCATGTTGATCGGGTTGGAATTGAACGAGAACGCGACGATCATCACGATCGGCGCGTAAACGAACACCAGGAAGAGCACGCCATACGTGCTGAAAAGGCGCCGCCTCAGCCGCACTTTCATGGCCTGGTCTGCATCCGGCCGATGCGCCGCAAGTAGATGAGAATAAGCAGAAACATGACGGCCATCATCATGACCGACAGCGCCGCACCGAAGGGCCAGTTGCGCGCGGACAGGAATTGCTGCTCGATCAGGTTGCCGATCATCATGACCTTGGCGCCGCCCAGCAGGTCGGGAACGATGAAGTTGCCGAGGCTGGGGATGAACACTAGGACGGAACCGGCCGCGATGCCCGGCAGCGTCAGCGGCACCGTCACTCGACAGAAGGTCTGGAACGAGCTCGCGCCTAGGTCCGACGAAACTTCGACGAGCGAACGATCCAGCTTCTCCACGGACGCATAGACCGGCAGGAACATGAAGGGTAGCAAGATGTAGGCCATGCCGATGAGCACGGCTGTCTCCGTGAAGATGATGTCGAACGGCTCCGAAATCAGGCCGAGGCCGAGCAGGCTGGAATTGAGAAACCCGGTGGGGCGGAGAATCAGCACCCAGGCAAAGAGTCGTATTACCAGGCTGATGAAGAAGGGCAGCGTGATCAAGAACACGACAAACAGACGCCACCGCCGCGACAGGCTGCGCACCCAGAGCGCCGCGGGGTAGCAGATCACGAGAGTGATCAGCACATTGAACAGGGCGAGCCGGGCCGAACGCGCAAAGATCTCGGCATAAACCCAGTCGAAATCCTCCCATTCGCCATCGGCCCAGCCGAGAATGCGTCCGAAATTCCAGTGATAAAGGTTCCATTCGACGCCGCCGTAGAGCCCGGGCTCCAGAAAACTGAAGATAATCATCACCGCGAGCGGGCCGACGAAACATGTGCCGAGGAACAGGCTGACGGGTCCGAGCAGAAATGCCAGCCGGGACCTGTCGCGCCTAAGCGCCATCGGGCGCTTCCTCGATCAGATGCGGTTCCGTGCGCAGGTAGGCGAGCCTGAGCGGGTCGCCGGGTTGCGCCCGGAAGAGCTCTTCGTCAGCGCCGCCCGGGTTGGGCGTGACCGTGATGGCGGCACCGTTGCCGAGCCGGCAAACCAGCTGGCGCGTCGCGCCGTAAAAGACCGACTGTTCGAGCGTCGCCTCCACGACGCCGAACGCGGGGTCCGCGCCCGCAGGCGCTCCGCCGAGCTGCTCGGGGCGCAGCAGCATCGTCATCCTGCACCCGGCCGGTACGCCGTCGCGAACCGCGAGTCGCAGACCGTCATCGGTCACGAGCGCCGGGTCCGGGCCGCCTTCGACCGAGCCGGTGAAAAGGGCCCCGTCGCCGATGAACTGGGCGACGAAGGTCGTGGCCGGCGTGTGATAGAGCTGCTCTGGCGTCCCGATCTGCTCGATCCTGCCGTGGTTCAGGACGACGATGCGGTCCGACATCGTCAGCGCTTCCTCCTGGTCATGGGTGACGAAGAGGAAGCAGATCCCGAGCTCGTGCTGCAGGATCTTGAGCTCGAGCTGCATCGAATGCCGCAGGTTGCGGTCGAGCGCCGACAAGGGCTCGTCGAGCAGCAGAAGCTTGGGCCGGTTGATGATGGCGCGCGCCAGCGCGACGCGCTGACGCTGCCCGCCCGACAACTGGTCCGGCTTGCGGCGTTCCAGGCCCTGGAGTCCGACCTGCTCCAGGGCCTGGGCCACGCGTAGCGTGCGCTCGCGCCGTGGCACGCCCGTGACCTCGAGGCCGTAGGCGACGTTGGCTTCCACGCGTAGATGTGGAAAGAGCGCGTAGGTCTGAAATACGGTGTTGACCGGCCGGTGCTGCGCCGGCACCCCGGTCATCAACTCCCCAGCGATGCGCACTTCGCCGGAATCGAGGTCTTCAAAGCCGCTGATGCAGCGCAGCAGGGTCGTCTTGCCACAGCCCGACGGGCCGAGCAGGGTCACGAACTCACCGGCGCTGACCGCTAGGGAGACCTCGTCCAGCGCGGTCACCGTGCCGCCTTCGGGCGCAGCGAAGCGCTTTACGGCATCGAACACCTCGGCCACCGGATCGCCCGAAGTGGGCGATCCGGCGCCGCTCATTCCCGATGACGGACTCAGGCCTGTCGCCACCGTGCGCCGATTTGAATGGCTTGCTACTGGGCCGTGCGCACCTTGGTCCAGACGCGATTGTACTTGCGCAGATCCTTGCCGAGATCCGTAAAGATCTGAAGCTTTGCCATCACCTCGGGCGGAGGATTGGTGTTCGGATTTTCCTTCAGCTCAGGCGGCAGGAGATCGCGCGCAGGCACATTGGCCGTGCCGTTGACCTGCTGGAGCGTGTTGAGAGCGGCAATCTCGGGCTGGAGGTAGAACTCGAAGAAGCGAATCGCGCTCTCCTTGTTCGGCGCAGTCTTGAGAACGCAAATGTCCTCCTGGTACATCGTCGCGCCTTCTTCCGGGATCACGAAGCCGAGCCGGTCGGGCTCCTGGAGCGTGTAGATGGTCGCGCCCACGTACCAGTGCGCTGCCGCGATGTCACCGGCCTGAACGAGCGGCACGATGTCGTAGGTAAACGCCGAAATCTTGTCCTTGCGCTCGAGCAGCCAGGCCTCGGCCTGCTTGAGAGCATCCGAATCCGCCGTGTTCACGGAGTGGCCATTCTTGATGAGGGCAACACCAATGGTCTCGCGCAAGTCGTCGAGCATGGTGATCTTCTTGCCCCTGTCAGGCAGCGCAAAGAAGTCCTCCCAAGAGGTGAGCTCGCCGGCTTCTTCCTTGTTGTAGAAGATGCCGACCGCACCCCAGGCATAAGGCAAGCAAAATGAGCTCTCGGGGTCGACGCTGGACCGCTTGGCGACCGGGTCGATGTTCTCGAATCCCTGAAGCGTGTTGACCTTTGCGTCGTGTAGCAACCCGAGCTTCTGCATGATGTCGCGCATGTGAACCGACGGGAAGACGATGTCGTAACCTGTCGCGCCGGCCTGAATTTTCGCCAGCATTTCCTCATTGGTGCCGTAGGTGTCGAGGGTCACCTCGATTCCGGTGTCCTCGGTGAACCGGGTCAGCACCTCTGGGTTGATGTAATCGCCCCAGTTGTAGACGTTGAGCTGGCCTTCCGCCGAAGCGGGTTGCGTTAGCAAGACGCCTGCGACACCGAATACGGCGGCGCCCGACGCAATTACGACTTTACGCAAAACTGTGTTCATGCGGTCCTCCCACTTGTCTTCCGATATTACCAATAAATCACTAAAACTGTCAATTATGGTCTTGGAGTTGTAGAACTTACTGCGAGAAACAAAGGCGAATACTTATCACAAGACTTCTCCAATACTCGCACTTGATGTCCTTTGTGGCCTCGATGGATTGCCTGATGCTCTGTGGCACGCCTCCAAATTCGACGTCACATTGAGGAGGTCCCCTATATGCCCCAGGACTCCGGCGCGATCAATCCAGAGGACAGGGACAACGATGATTTCGCCAAACATCAGACTTCCTGACCTCGTGATGCTGGCTGTTCTGGGCAGCGTGCCGGGAACTCCTTGAATTCTGATACATTTCGGTTGTTTCAGGCGGTTTTTCGCTGGGTGTCGCGCCCGAGGTCTGATATTATAATTTGATACCAATTGCACGGTCTCAACCATGCCCAGTACCTGTCAATCGAGAGGCTCGAGCTCGTGGGTCGGCAGGGCGTCGAGATTGAACTCGTCACGCATGTACTTGAAGAAGTTCTCCTGCGACCAGCGCGAGAACATGGCGCCCGCAACCTCAGCCATCGGCTTGTGCGGATCGGTGGTGATCAGCGGCACCTGACGGCCGTTGTCGAGCAGGCGGCGGATCTGGCGCACCCTGAAGCCGTTCGGCAACGTCACCGGCTTCTCAGCCAGCCGCATGGTGGCGCTGCCGTCCGCCGCCGGTCCGTGAATGGGAACGGTCATCGCGCCGAAGTCCTCGGCCGGCCAGTCCTCGCCCCTGAAGTTCTTGTGCCAGGTCAGGCAGGCGACGCCGCGCCTCGCCAGCCGGCGGAACAGATCCGGGCTCCAGCCCTCGCGGTCGAAGACCAGGGTGAGCGCCGGCTGGCCGGGATGCTCGGCGGTCAGGTCCGGCGCCCCGGCGCCAACGATCCCAAGCTCCTGCAGCGCCGGCACCACGTCGGCTTCGATGGCCGCGACCATCTTCGGGTCCAGCGGCTTGTGCAGACAGAGCAGCGGCTTGCCGCCCAGAGCGTTGATCCAGTAGCTGGCGCTCGCCGGCAGGCACAGCTTCTCGCGCGAGACGAAGTGCTTGGGCAAGCGCCCCTTGCGGCCGGAGTAGACCTTGACGTGCCCGTCGATGGCCAGCGTCGCCCAGAGCTCCGGCTCGTCGGCGCCTGCCAGCGCCTGGCAAGGGCGAGCTGCCACGCCCGCACGCCGGCCTCGTCGTCGGCGATGAGAGCGATCTTGCGGCGCAGCGTCTTGACCTCGGGGCAGCGATCGAGGCCGAGAATGGCGCCCCATTCGCCCGGCGCCTGGTAGCGCAGGCTCTCGGGGTTGCGCACCCGCGCCAAGGTCATGAAGGCCAGGAAGAGCAGGATCGTAGGCAAGCCGTAATAGCCCTTCGGCAGCAATGGCAGGAGACCGGTCTCGGAGAGAAGACCTTCCTTCAGCAGGGCCGGCAGGGCGGCGAGCACGCCGCCGAAGCGGACACCGCGGGCGGCGGCGGCGAACTGCGGTTCGACCGGCCCCGCCTGTCCACAACTGGCCAGAACCCGAGCCGGAACATCGCAAGTCGCACGCCCCATCGGCGCCTGCCGGTCCCGCCGATCGCGCGCGCTGCGATCCGTTTGCGGCTGCGCTTCCAGCCCCGGCGCCGTCTCCGGCCCCGGGGCACCGGTACTCTCTTCATCGACACGGCCTTCAGGAGCCGCACCCGCGTCAGGCGGCGCAGCCAGCGCTGAGCGTCCGGGCTCCCCATCCGCCTCCGTGTTGCCGATCAGTCCCTGACGGCGCCACTTGTTGACCGATGGCGCTGACACGCCGAGAACCCGGGCCGCCGCAGAGCCGCTCAGGCCCGATGCCAGCAACGCCGTCGCCTTCTCCGCCAACTCCGGAGTGAACACCGACGGCCCGCGACCGCGCCGGGGCTTCATGAACCCCGCTTCGCCCTCGGCCAGGTAGCGCCGTCGTGCGCGCTGCACCGTCGCGCGCGAGACAGCGAAAGCGTCAGCCAGTTCCTGCGGCGAGACCGCGCTGATCGCCGCGAGGCGGCCGATCCGCAAGAGCATGGCCGTGCGGTCATCGGCGGCGTGGCTGTCAAAGGGAATGAGGTTGGAAAAGTAGGTGAAGGTGTCGTCCGAGATCAGGACGGCGAAGCAGCTGTTGCCGATCGAGACCGCCTCTGGAGGGCACATTGGGAGGGTACTGGGCATGGTTGAGACCGTGCAATTGGTATCAAATTATAATATCAGACCTCGGGCGCGACACCCAGCGAAAAACCGCCTGAAACAACCGAAATGTATCAGAATTCAAGGAGTTCCCGGCACGCTGCCCAGAACAGCCAGCATCACGAGGTCAGGAAGTCTGATCCTTTCCCCGACCTGTAAGTCTTGCCATCGACCTCCACTGGGAAATCGCCGGGAGGTCGTTGGGAAGTAAGGTTATCGTACCTGAATACGTTTTCTGTGCGGCCGTTAAAGCGTTCTTCTCTTGAGAGTTGCCGTACGGATCCATCCAACTTGCGAACCCAACGATAAACGCCGGCTTTGTCGGTATCTAAGGACTTGTATATGAGAGGAGTCCGAAACTTCACACTTGGTCTTTTTCTGGCATACCAGAGCACGAAGTCTGCCGTTCCAGCAATTAACTCCGCACTCTGTCCGGCTGTCTTGAGAACGGTTAGTTGGGCGCAGAGGTTCTCCGGCCCAAACATTTCGTAACTGCCCAGGTTCTTGCTGTGAAAATTCTCTGGGATTCGGCACAACGCTACCCACGCGACGCCCGTGTGCTCCTCTGGGGTCGCCGGGTTTCACAGCTCACGATGCCCTCTTGCGGACTGCGACCGGTAAGCTACCCCGATGTGGCCCGAAGTCCGCCCGCGCGACGGGCACCGATTTTCAGTAACTGCCCAGGTCTGATTCTGCCGAGCACTCGGACGTGATGGATTGATGGTTCTGACCAGCCAGGGGTCAGGCGGCGCTTTCCCGGAGCAGCGCAGGATTTCAGAAGCGCAATACGGGGATCAGCTGGATTGGATCGGGGTGCGCCAGGGTTTCGAGGACATTCCAGCGCTGTTTTCGAGCGGTGGCGATGACGGATCGCAGGTTTGCGAAGTCGCGGGCGCCTTGTATCGAGCGGAAGCCGCCTGAGATTTTCTGGCGCAGCTTGCCCATTCGGAGGTCGCGCTCGGCCTCGTTGTTGGAGAAGGGGGTTCGCGGATCGGTGAGGAAGCGCAGGCACCCCTCCTTGTACTTCTGGAGTCGGAGGGCGAGGTTGTGACCGATGCGGCGCTTTTGTCGTCCGCGCTTTCCGGTCTGGAGCGGTGGCATTTCTTCGTGAGAGGCGATGGCACGTTCGAGGATGCGGTCCCAGGCTCGCGAGATGCGGGCCACCAGTGAGGCGGGCACGTCGCGGTCGTTCTTGTGGGCGAAGCGGGCGGCTCTGTTGGCACGGATGAGGAGCCGGTGCGTGCTCGTTGCCCAGTCTTCCTTCTCGATCTCGATGAGGGCTTGGAGCTCGCGCAGGTGATGGGCGTTGCAGGCCCCGTGGCGCACGCCCTCGAGAGCGAAGTAGGTGGCGTAGTCGTCATGGATGACGATGCCGTTGAGCTTCTCGTCGATGTGGCTGCGCCCGGTGGCGACGCGCAGGATGGTGAGCAACGGGGTGCACAGCACATGGAGCCAATGGGTCCGGGCGGCGATGCGGATGCCGGTCTCGTCGAGGTGTTTGACTGGGGCTGCGGTGCGGATGATCTCCGCGAGGCGATCGAGGAAGCCCTCGAAGCGCCGGGCGGTGCGCCTTCCCATGGCGACGATGGTGGCTGTTGAGAGCTTGACCGCGAAGCGGTCGCTCATGACCTCGGCGACCCGCTTCTCGGGAATGAACTGAGCGTGCAGCAGGTAGGTCACCCACGCGGTGATGCGCGGCCCGTATTGGACCGGTGCGCTCACGCCGTTCGGGAAGACGGCTGTCGTCACGGTGCCGCAGGCAGCGCAGAGGCAACGATGGCCGCGATGTTCGGTGACCTCGAGGGGCTGCGGCTCGGGCACATCGAAGACCTGCCGGCAGACGGGGGCTCCGTGACGGTCAGCGTCCGACAGCGGCGCGCCGCAGCCCTCACAGGCGGACGGATCATGATCGACGACATGGTCGGGCGTCGCGGTCCGCTCCAGGGTAGTTCCCTTGTGGCCCGGCTGGCCGCCACTGGGCCTGTCGGACTTGCCGCGCTGGCTCCGGGTGCGCTTCTCCCGGTCACCGCTCTTCTTCTTCAGACCGTCGCTGGCCGGCGGCTTGGAGCTGGTGGTGCTGTCGAGCGCGGCGCTGCGCTCGAGTTCGGCGATCCGCTCGCGCAAGCGGGCGTTCTCCCGCTCCAGCGCGTCGTTCTCCTTGACCAGGGCCGCGCTCAGGCGCAGCAACCTCTGGCCCCATTCCCGAATGGCTTTGACGGCGGTCATTGCGAAGGATTGTGGGGTGAAAAGGTCCTGCAGGCACGCGAAGGCCTCGTCGTGGGCAGCGAGGTCCTCGTGCCAGCGCGACACTGTCACGAACCCTCGTCGGCCTCGACGGCCATGATCGCGGCCAGCACCGCCAGGCGTTCGAGCAGTTCGGATGCGTGGTTGGAATCGCGGATTGCTCGTTCGAGGTCCCGCGCGGCGAGATCTTTTGCGTCATGGGTCTATCCGGCTCGGGGAAGTCGACCATGGTGCGCCACATCAACCGGTTGATCGAGCCGACCTCCGGTCGCATCGAGGTTCTGGGGCGGGACGTGCTTGCGCTTGGCGAAGGCGAGTTGAGGAAACTGCGCGCCGCCCAGATCGGCATGGTGTTCCAGCACATGGCGCTCTTCCCGCACCGCACGGTCCGCGACAACGTGGCGTTCCCGCTGCAGGTACAGGGTCAGCCGAAAGCGACGCGCTGGGAGGTCTCCCAACGCTGCCTCAGCCTCGTCAATCTCGACGGTTACGAGGACCGATTTCCGAGCGAGCTGTCGGGCGGCATGCAGCAACGGGTCGGGCTCGCCCGCGCTCTCGCGTCGGATCCCGAGATCCTCTTGATGGATGAGCCCTTCTCAGCGCTGGACCCTCTGATTCGGCGGCGGCTTCAAGAGCAGTTCATGACGCTCTCGGCCGAGCTGAACAAGACGACGGTCTTCATCACGCACGATCTGGACGAGGCGATTCGTATCGGCAGCCGCATCGCGATCATGAATGACGGCCGGATCGTGCAGGTCGGCACGCCCGAAGAGATCGTCACAAACCCGATCGACGACTACGTGCGGGACTTCGTGGAGGGCATCTCCACGCTGAAACTCAGACTTCCTGACCTCTGCTGATTTTAGGTGACACGAGCCGCGCGGATTCCGAGGCCCCGTCGATGTCGTAGACTATGCGCAGACGGGTGCCGGGGAAGACCGTTTCGGTGGCGTTCAGGTCGCTCAGAACCGCATCGATCCAACGGTCGCAGGCGTCGTTTGCGAGGCCAAGAATGTGGACCCGCAGGAGGCCATTGCCAGGATCCGGCAGGATGTCGGCATCGGCGGTGAGCAGCGCTTGAAGCAGTTTCCGGGGATGGGGCTTGTGGCCCTGCGCCTGCATGACGGGAAGCATCATGCGGGTTTCGGCGCGGTAGGCGATCATCCGGATGACGTCGAGGAGGAGGCGCTCGCGCGCGGGCAAGGCATCGAGCTGCTCGGCTTCGTCGAGGTCGCCGGCCCGGCAGTGCTTGGGCGTCTCCCTGCGGCTGGCCCTGACGATGTCGCGGACATCCTGGAGGTCCCTGACTTCCCTCCTGAGTTCCGCCGTCGGCTGCTTCTTCCGGGCCGTGTCGGCGATGCGGTTGCGCAGGCGGCCAAGCTGGCGGTCGAGGCGATGGATTGCCTTGTCATAGGCCCGCCGCAGCGGGTTGACGACCATGGCGGCGGGATCGAGAGGCTCGAGCTCGTGGGTCGGCAGGGCGTCGAGATTGAACTCGTCACGCATGTACTTGAAGAAGTTCTCCTGCGACCAGCGCGAGAACATGGCGCCCGCAACCTCAGCCATCGGCTTGTGCGGATCGGTGGTGATCAGCGGCACCTGACGGCCGTTGTCGAGCAGGCGGCGGATCTGGCGCACCCTGAAGCCGTTCGGCAACGTCACCGGCTTCTCAGCCAGCCGCATGGTGGCGCTGCCGTCCGCCGCCGGTCCGTGAATGGGAACGGTCATCGCGCCGAAGTCCTCGGCCGGCCAGTCCTCGCCCCTGAAGTTCTTGTGCCAGGTCAGGCAGGCGACGCCGCGCCTCGCCAGCCGGCGGAACAGATCCGGGCTCCAGCCCTCGCGGTCGAAGACCAGGGTGAGCGCCGGCTGGCCGGGATGCTCGGCGGTCAGGTCCGGCGCCCCGGCGCCAACGATCCCAAGCTCCTGCAGCGCCGGCACCACGTCGGCTTCGATGGCCGCGACCATCTTCGGGTCCAGCGGCTTGTGCAGACAGAGCAGCGGCTTGCCGCCCAGAGCGTTGATCCAGTAGCTGGCGCTCGCCGGCAGGCACAGCTTCTCGCGCGAGACGAAGTGCTTGGGCAAGCGCCCCTTGCGGCCGGAGTAGACCTTGACGTGCCCGTCGATGGCCAGCGTCGCCCAGAGCTCCGGCTCGTCGGCGCCTGCCAGCGCCTGGCAAGGGCGAGCTGCCACGCCCGCACGCCGGCCTCGTCGTCGGCGATGAGAGCGATCTTGCGGCGCAGCGTCTTGACCTCGGGGCAGCGATCGAGGCCGAGAATGGCGCCCCATTCGCCCGGCGCCTGGTAGCGCAGGCTCTCGGGGTTGCGCACCCGCGCCAAGGTCATGAAGGCCAGGAAGAGCAGGATCGTAGGCAAGCCGTAATAGCCCTTCGGCAGCAATGGCAGGAGACCGGTCTCGGAGAGAAGACCTTCCTTCAGCAGGGCCGGCAGGGCGGCGAGCACGCCGCCGAAGCGGACACCGCGGGCGGCGGCGGCGAACTGCGGTTCGACCGGCCCCGCCTGTCCACAACTGGCCAGAACCCGAGCCGGAACATCGCAAGTCGCACGCCCCATCGGCGCCTGCCGGTCCCGCCGATCGCGCGCGCTGCGATCCGTTTGCGGCTGCGCTTCCAGCCCCGGCGCCGTCTCCGGCCCCGGGGCACCGGTACTCTCTTCATCGACACGGCCTTCAGGAGCCGCACCCGCGTCAGGCGGCGCAGCCAGCGCTGAGCGTCCGGGCTCCCCATCCGCCTCCGTGTTGCCGATCAGTCCCTGACGGCGCCACTTGTTGACCGATGGCGCTGACACGCCGAGAACCCGGGCCGCCGCAGAGCCGCTCAGGCCCGATGCCAGCAACGCCGTCGCCTTCTCCGCCAACTCCGGAGTGAACACCGACGGCCCGCGACCGCGCCGGGGCTTCATGAACCCCGCTTCGCCCTCGGCCAGGTAGCGCCGTCGTGCGCGCTGCACCGTCGCGCGCGAGACAGCGAAAGCGTCAGCCAGTTCCTGCGGCGAGACCGCGCTGATCGCCGCGAGGCGGCCGATCCGCAAGAGCATGGCCGTGCGGTCATCGGCGGCGTGGCTGTCAAAGGGAATGAGGTTGGAAAAGTAGGTGAAGGTGTCGTCCGAGATCAGGACGGCGAAGCAGCTGTTGCCGATCGAGACCGCCTCTGGAGGGCACATTGGGAGGGTACTGGGCATGGTTGAGACCCCGTGCAATTGGTATCAAATTATAATATCAGACCTCGGGCGCGACACCCAGCGAAAAACCGCCTGAAACAACCGAAATGTATCAGAATTCAAGGAGTTCCCGGCACGCTGCCCAGAACAGCCAGCATCACGAGGTCAGGAAGTCTGAACCTATACAGTCAAGCGGGGATCAACGACGCGCCGACGGCGAAACGGCACCGACGGCAAGCAACATCAGCACGCACTCAGAACTGGCGGCGGGGTACCTGGGTAGTTACAACATTTCGTCCATCAACGCGCGAACGCGGTGCACGTTCTCATCGCCGATCTGCACGAAGACCGAACCGCTTTCGGTCAACAGGTCGCGCGCCACGGTCAGCCGGTCGCGCAGGTAGCTCAGGTAGGAGTGGATGCCGTCGCGCCAGGTGTCGCGAAAGGCCTTCACCTGCTCGGGCTCGCGGGTAATGTGCTGGGCCTTGCCGTCCTTCACGTCGCGGCTGGTGGTGGACCACTGGAAGTTGGAGTTGAAGCGGATGCCGTAGGGCGGGTCGATATAGATGCACTGCACCTTGCCGCGCAGGCCCTCGCGCTCCGCCAGCGAGGCCATGACCTGCAGGCTGTCGCCGAGGATCATGCGGTTCGACCAGTTGGCGTCGTGACGGTAGAACTCGGTGCGCGCAGCGCCGTCAGGCAGGCCGTTGAAATCGGCGAAGAGGTCGGGCGCGGTGGGCGCCTCCTCCTCCCGCCGTTCCTTCGTTTGCCGCAGCAGTTCGTCGATCAGGACTTTTGGGTGCACCTTCTCCTGGATGTAGAGCGGCGGCGCCTGGACGACGAGGTCGGCCATGTCCTGCTCGTCCTTGCCGCGCCAGACGAGCTGCGGGTCGAGGTCGCGGTTACGGCGCTCGTAGGCCGCGCGGATCGGCGCCTTGTCCTCGTCGGCCATGACGGGGTGGTATTCGGCGGTCGGGATGTTGCGCCGCGCCGCCTCGCCATGCGTGAGCGTCTCGACGGACTTCGACTTCTTCTTTCGCTTCGCCATCTACGCGCCGTCCTCGCCGGAAGTCTCCAGGAGCGCCCGGAGCGCGGGAAGAAGGCTCGGTACGGCGTCCTCGATCATGGTCCAGATGATTTCGTCGTCGATCAGCAGGTAGCTGTGGGCGAGACGGTTGCGCGCTCCGACGATCGCACGCCAGGGAATTTCGGGATGAGCGTCGCGGACCGCTTCGGGGATATGGGTCGCCGCTTCGCCAATCAACTCAAGATTGCGCAGGACGGCGTCATACGTCATCGCGCTGGCGACGAACGATGCCCGGTCCAGCCCGGCGGTATAGTCCAGGACCCTCTCGCAGAAACCGATCATGTCCGAGACGTAGAAGCGCCATTCCCGCTTCCTCTCTCCCGCCTCAGACATTCACGGCGTCCCGCATCACATAGGGCCGCAGCTCGGCCCGGAGCGTCGCGTCGGTCGCCAGGTCGACCGGGCGACCGAACAGGTCCTCCAGATAGAACTGCGCCCCGAAATAGCGCCGCCAGTCCACAGGGCCGTCGAAACGAACCAGGATGTCGACATCGCTGTCATCGTCGGCCCGGTTGCGGGCGAACGAGCCGAACAGGGCGAGATCGGTCACGCCGAAGCGCTGCGCCAGCGTCGTCTTGTGCGCCCGTAGCAGCGCGAGAACATCGTCCCTGCTCACCGGCCCTTCCTCGCCTTCGCCATCCTGATCTCAGGTGCCACGGATCATCCGACCCTGGTGGAGCGCAGCGGCAGCGCCTCGGTCTCCAGCGTCGAGAGATCGAGGCGCCGGGACTCGTGGTCGATGTCGAAGCCCACGACTTCGCCGTCCCCGTCGAGGTCGACGTTCAGGCCGTCCGAGACCTCGCGCGTCTCCACGCCTGGCCCCGCCTTGAACTCGACATAGAGGCTGTCGGTCTCGGGATAATAGAGGCTGTCGGTCTCGGGATAGTAGTGCAGCTTCACATCTGGTTCCTTCCGGTGCCCGAGTGAGTCGGTTTCATTCGGCAGCATCTTTGAGAAGAAAGCCACGGACAAGCGCGTCGAACCCCGCCTCGAACTCGTAGACATCCGTGAACTCGGCGAAGGCCCAGCGCCCGAAGGTGCCGAGCGCATTCACGCCCGGCACCCAATAGGTCTCCATGGTCGCCTTCTTCACCTTCGCGTCTTCGCCGCGGTAGCCCTTGACTTCGACAATCAGGTGCAGCGGGTCGTCCTCGCCACGGCCGTCGTCCACCAGCACGATGAAGTCGGGGATGTATCTGTGCGGCTCGGAACCGCGCAGATAGGGCACTTCGAGGCCCAGTCCGTGGTTCTTGACGTAGGCGCGGACGCGGGGATGCCCCTCGGCCACGAAACAGAACTGGTCCTCCCAGTCGCTGTCGCAGACGACATAGTTGATGTGGCAATAGCGGGCATCGGTCTTCCTCAGCGTCTTCTTCGACGTAGTGAGGCGCACGTGGATCGTCGAGCCGGCGGGATTGTAGGGATCGAGCACCGCCTTCACGGGGCGCTCGTCCACATGCCGCTCGACGATCCCTCGCGTGATGCGCTCGCAGGCCATGTCCGCCAACTCCAGATACATGAGCTGCGCCGGGTACGTGCCGCCCTTGCAGACGAGATGATCGTCGAGCCACTGCCGTGCAACCCGCTTGAGCTGGCCGAACAGGTGGAGCTTCGGCTCCTCTCCCGGATCGCACCACTTCGTCTCCAGCAGACGCTTGGTGAGGTGAAACAGCAGGGTCGAGCGGCGCAGATCGCCCGTGTGAACCAGGTTGAGATCGACCCCCTCACCGATAATCCCCTCAACCCGAGTGCGAGAGGGGCCGACGAGCGCGGGCGTCAGAACCAGCGTGTCATCGGCAGTGAAGGTCGCCTGTAATCGTTCCTCCGGCAATTCGACGCGGTAACCCTGGACACGCGGAAAACGGATTTCGCAGCGGTCGCGCTCCGGCGTAATCGCTTTGACCTGGACCGCGTTGGTGGGCTTCTGCGGCGGGGCGACCACAGGCTTCGCTGTGAAGTCGAAGGGGATGCCGAGCACGTCGGCGTACTCGACGGGAAACAGGTTGTCGTCGCTCAGCTCGTAGGATTGCCGGCGCAGCGCCCGGCCCACCGCCTGCTCGCAAAGGAGCTGCGTGCCGAAGGCGCGCACGCCGAGCACGTGGGTGACGGTGTTTGCGTCCCACCCCTCGGTCAGCATCGAGACCGAGACGACGCAGCGGGTCGCGCCGCCGAGCCGGCCTTCCTTGCCAACAGTGTTCATCGCCTCACGCAGCAGGTCCTGGTCGGAGAGGTTATCAGCCCGCTTCTTGTCGCCCGTGCGCTTGATGATCTCCCAGCGGAAGCGCTCGATCTCGTCCGCCGCCATGGCGCGGAAGTTCTTGTCGAGCGCATCGCCGGACTCGAGCTGTTCGCTGTCGATCAGGAGAGTGCGCGGGCGCGCGAGCGGGGTGCCATGCTCGTCAAAATTTTGGAACAGCTTGAGCCGACCGTTGACCAGAGTCGTGGAGCCATCCGGGTTTTCTCGTTGGAAGCCCGCGATGTAGTCGTAGATGAGCTTCGAGGTCGAGGTGTTGTTGCAGACCACGATGAAGCAGGGCGGGACCTCGATGCCGGCCTCGTGCCAGAGAGCGAAGGTCTTCTCGTAGTGACCGTAGAGGGCCTCCAGCGCCGTCTGCAGAGTTACGGGAATCTGCAGCGGATTGAGATTGGAGGTCTTGCCGCGCCCCTTCCTCGGCATGTCCTTGCGGATATGCTCCCACAGGTTGCGGAACTTCGGCATGTCGCCGCCGGGGATGTTGTCGGCCACCGGCACACGGGGCAGCTTGACGATTCCGCACTCGATGGCGTCCATGAGGGAGAAGTCGCTCATCGTCCAGGGGAAGAGCGTCCCTTCCGCGTAGCCCGAGCCGCGCAGGAAGAAGGGCGTCGCCGAGAGGTCGATCACGCGGGTGAGGCCGAGCTTCTGACCCACCGCCTCCAACCCGGAAATCCACAGCCTCGCGGCTTCGCGGTTCTTCTCGGCTTCCTTGCGGTCCTCGCCCTTCAGGTTGCCTTCGTCGTCCTCGCCGGGCTTCTCGCGATAGCAGTGGTGCGCCTCGTCGTTCAGCGCGAGCACGTTCTTCATGCCCATGATCTCGGGCATGACCCGCTGAAGCATCTGTCCTTCGCTCTCGGTCGACCTTATATCGGGACCGCGACCCTGGAGCAGAGCCCGGCCGCCCTTGGAGACCTCCATCGTTTCGCGGCGCTTGAAGGCATGGAAGTTGGTGATGACGATCTTCGCTCGTTCGAGATCGCCCAGCATGTCGCCCGGTACCAGCTCACGGCTCTGGTAGTAGCTGTCCGGGTCGTTGGGCTGGAGCACCCGGAGCCGGTCCTTGATGGTGATGCCGGGAGTGACGATCAGGAAGCCCCGCGTGAAGCGCCTGCTGTTCGGGCGGCGCACCGCGTTGATCGTCTGCCATGCGATGAGCATGGCCATCACGGTGGTCTTGCCTGCGCCGGTGGCGAGCTTCAGCGCCAACCTGGAGAGCGCCGGATTGGCTTCCTTGTTCGCGTTGTCCAGGTGTTCGAGGAACCGGCGTCCTGCGGCGATCTGGGGTGCGACCTCGGTTAGCCAAATCGCCGTCTCCACCGCCTCGACCTGGCAGAAGAAAGGGCGGATATCGTTGAACCTGTGGTGGCGCCAGTGGTGCAGCAGCCGGGCCGTCTCCGGTGTCACGCGCCACTGTCCTTGATCTGGCAGCTCCCGCCAGCGATCGACGGCATTCCGTACGCTGTTGATCGTCTGCGCCAGCTCGTATTGCTGGCCTTCGGTCGCGACCCGCTGTGCTTCCTCGTCGAAGATCAGCGTCTGTTGCGACCCCTTGCTCTTCTTTGGCTTGGGGATCGGCGTGATGAACGAGACCTGACGCCGCAGCTCGAGGATGCGGTTGGTGGGCTGGCCGCTCTCGTCAAGCTCCCAGTGCTGCAAAGGATGTAACTGCCCAGGTTCTTGCTGTGAAAATTCTCTGGGATTCGGCACAACGCTACCCACGCGACGCCCGTGTGCTCCTCTGGGGTCGCCGGGTTTCACAGCTCACGATGCCCCTCTTGCGGACTGCGACCGGTAAGCTACCCCGATGTGGCCCGAAGTCCGCCCGCGCGACGGGCACCGATTTTCATTCTATGGGGTGGTCCAGCACGGCGTCGACCATGATCGTTTATGAGAATGGCTCCGCTGTTGGAGAACCCGTGCCAGGTGAGCTTACGCGCACTTGACGGTGGCGATGAGCCGATCCGATGGGCTGGTCAGGGCTTCGATGATATTCCAGCCCTGCTTTCTGGCGGTGGTGATGACGCTGCGCAGGATGGCGAAGCTGACGCCCTGAACGCAAAAGGTAACTTCCGCTTCGAACGTCAGATTGTGGAATGGCGAGACCGTCCCTTGACTGACTTGCGCCGCAAACGGTAATATTCTTATGGCAAATGATCCGGTCAACAAGATCCCAGAAGGTCGAGCGGCTCAATGCCGCCTACACGCTGCTCGCCCAGGGCGCCACGGCGAGCGAAGCCGTGGCACGGCTGTCGCAGCGCTTCGGGCTGTCGCAGCGTCAGTCCTATCGCTACGTCCAGGACGCGCGCGCCATGGGCCAGCCGGCCGAGCCGACCGAAGAGCTGATCCCGATCACCATCAAGATTCCAGGCACTCTGGCGGAGACCTTGCGAGCCCACGCCAGGAGCAGCGGCCACTCCATCGGGGAGATCGTCGCGCGGGCGCTGAGACGCTTTTTATCGGACGCGGATCGGCATGGCTGAACGTCGCTTGGGCGCTCGGCCCACGGTTCACCTCGCTTATGCCTTCGATCGTCTGCTCGACGCCAAACTCCACAACGCCTACGCGATCCTGGTGCCCGATCAAACTCACAAAACAGTCATGGTCCCCGCGGTTCTGAGCCACCCCGTGGCATGAAACAGGAGCGGTTCGGCTGACGTTTTCCTTGCGCTTGCACCCATTTGCCGTGTCAGGATGGGTATTGGCGGAGGTGGGGACGTGTGAGCGTCGTTATATCGGTGACGTAGTTCCCGATGACAAAACTGCTTCCGGCGGCCGGCTCCGCACCCCGTATTGTACCCGGCCCGTGGCCGTGGACGCGCGGCAAATTGCACCGCACCCGCTCGTCGGATGCGTGTTCTTCCGACCGCTGTCCCCGCCTCCACCGTGGCGATGCCACGGCGTGATCGTACGCCGCCGTGGCGAGAGCGCAAATGAGGAGGAAGGCGATGAAGACGGAAGGCTTGCACGTCGTCCGGCCGCGCGCGGCGGGTCTGGACGTG
This sequence comes from Alphaproteobacteria bacterium, assembly GCA_963422645.2. Classification (GTDB taxonomy): domain Bacteria; phylum Pseudomonadota; class Alphaproteobacteria; order UBA828; family UBA828; genus WTGU01. The sequence continues at coordinate 35,327 of CAXXVO010000018.1, read as the reverse complement.
CACAAGATGGAGATCACCGCGACGGTTCGCCTCTGTGAGGGCGAGGGTGAGCCGGTGGTGGAGACGCGCTGCTTCGGCACGCTGCCGAGCGGTCTGGAGGAGATGGTCGCGTGGCTGACCGGTCACGGCGTCGAGGCTGCGGTGATGGAAGGGACCGGGGTCTACTGGCAGGCGCCCTTCGCGGCCCTGGAGGCGGCCGGGCTCGAGGCGATCCTGGTGCATGCGCGTCAGGTGAAGCAGTTGAAGGGGCGCAAGACCGACGTGGCGGACAGCGTGTGGCTGGCCTGCGTGTGCCAGTTCGGGCTCTGCACGCCTTCCCACGTTCCGCCTGAGCCGTTCCGGGAGCTGCGCGCACTGAGCCGCCAGCGCCGCGTCCTGGTCAGGCAGCGCTCCGCCGTGCGCAACCGCGTGCAGAAGATCATCGACCGCGCCGGTGCGCGCATCGGCGGCATCCTCTCCGACGTCTTCGGCGTCAACGGCCGGAAGATCCTCGACGGCCTGGCGCAGGGGACGGCGCGCGAGGTCATCCTCGCCTCGCTCACCAGCCACGTTGCGAACAAGCTGGAGGGGCTCGGCGAGGCGCTCACCCTGAGCCTGGGCGACAACGACCGCTTCATGCTCAACGACCTGCTGGAGGAGCATGACGCGCTTGAGGCGCGCATCGCGTCCTACACCAGGAAGATCGACGGGCAGATGACACCGTGGGAGGAGCAGCTCCGTCTGCTGACCACCATCCCCGGCATCGACCGCACCGCCGCCTCGACCATCCTCATCGAGATCGGCCCCGACATCGGCGTGTTCGCCTCCAAGGAGCACTTCGCCGCCTGGGCCGGGCTCTGCCCCGGCAACAACGAGAGCGGGGGCAAGCGCCGCAACGCACGCACCCGCATGGGCTCCAAGACCCTGCGCGCCTGCCTCGTCGAGTGTGCCCACGGCGCGGCCCGAACCAAGGGGTGCCAGTTCGAGGCTCATCACCGCGCCCTCGCCGCCCGGCGCGGCTACAAGCGCGCCATCGTCGCCGGCGCTCACAAGATGCTGCGCATCATCTATGTGGTGCTCAAGACCGGCAGGCCCTACTACGACCGCACGGCCGACTACGACGCTCTGATGGTCAAGCGCAACGCTCCTCGGTGGATCCGCATGCTCCGCCGCTACGGCTACATCGAGCCCGTAGGCGCGGAACTCAAGGCCGCCTGAGCGGCCCGCATCTCGTCAGCCGGCTACGCGGGACCGCTTCGGACCACATCGGGGAAGTCCACCGCTCGTCTCCGCCGCGCCGACCCTGGCGGTCTCAGCCAACGCCGTGACCTCGGGGTTGGAGCGTCACCGCGCGTCCCTCGCCAGAATCTGTTTCACGGCAAATCCCGGTCCGAGCGCAGGACATAGGAGACGACCATGAAGATCGCAGCCATTTACGCGCGGGTCTCCGGCGAGCGGCAGAGAGATGACAACACGATAGCGAGCCAGACCGAGGCCCTGATCGCCTACGCCGAGGACCACGGTTACAGCGTCGCGCCCGACATGATCATTGAAGATGACGGCTATACCGGCGCCGTTCTCGAACGCCCGGGGCTCGAGCGGGTCAGGGATCTCGCCGCGGAAGGGCGCATCGACACGGTGCTGGTCCATGCCCCGGACCGTATGAGCCGGCGCTATGCCTACCAGGTTCTGATCATCGAGGAGCTGGCCCGTCAGGGCGTCGAGACCGTGTTCTTGAGAGCGCCGTCGATGGAAACCCCGGAAGATCATCTGCTCGTCCAGTTCCAGGGCATGATTGCGGAATACGAGCGCGCGCAAATCCTGGAGCGTTCCCGGCGCGGCAAGCGACATCGGGCGCGACGCGGCGAAATCGCCGTCCTCGGCGGCGCGCCCTATGGCTACCGCTACCACAAGAAAACCCCGGACAGCGATGCGTTCTACGAAATCGTCGAGCCGCAGGCGTCGGTGGTTCGCGAGGTTTACCGCTGCTACACCTGCGATCACATGAGCATCGGCGCGATCACCTGCAGGCTCAATGAGCGCGCGGTACCCACCTCCACCGGGCGCTCGCGCTGGGAACGCTCGACGGTGTGGGCGATGCTCCGCAATCCGGCGTACAAGGGGAAAGCCTGTTTCGGCAAGACCCGCCAGATGCCGCGTAAATGTGTGACACGTCCTCTGCGCCTGCGCCGCGGCGTGGCCAGCGGCACGACCGGCGGTCACGAAAAACCGCGTGAGGAGTGGATCGAGATCCCGGTGCCGGCGATCGTCAGCGAAGAGACCTTCGCCCTGGCCGAAGAGCGGCTGGAGATGAACAAGATCCACGCGCCGCGTCGCACGAAGACGCCCAGCGTGCTCCAGGGACTGGTCTCGTGCGGCAAATGCGGCTACGCGCTGTCTCGCACATCGGCCCAGACGAGTGCCCGCAAGATCTCCTATTATCGCTGCCTGGGTTCTGACTCTTGGCGCCATCTCAACGGACCGGTGTGCGACAGTCGGCCGGTGCGCCAGGACTTGCTCGATGACGTCGTCTGGGGCGAAGTGGTCCGCCTGCTCGAGGATCCAGCACTGATCGGCGCCGAGATCGACCGGCGACTACAGGCGGCCCGCGCTTCCGATCCAAACCAGCAGCGCGAGAACGACCTGCGGCACCGTCTGATCCGGGTCCGAAAAAGCATCGACCGCCTGGTCAACGCCTATCAGGAGGAGTTGATTACAATCGATGAACTGCGCGACAGAACGCCCGAGCTCCGTCGTCAGGATCAGGCTCTGAATCGCGAACTGCAATCCACCGTCGATCGGGCGAAGGATCGCGAGACCTATCTCCGGCTCGCCGAGACGCTGACCGGCTTTCTGGCGCGGCTGCACTCGTCCGCCGAAACCCTGGACATCGCCGAACGGCAGCGCATCGTCCGGCTCATCGTGAAGGAGGTGTTGGTCACCGAGGACAAAATCACCATTCGCCATTCAATCCCAATCTCGGGATCGCCAGGCGGCGGTCCAGACCCGTCGAAACCCGGCAACCACAGCACCGAAGGCGAAGGTTGCCTTTTGCGTTCAGGGCGTCTTCTCGGCCCCCTGCGCGGACCGGAAGCCCCCGGAGATCTTCTGGCGCAGCTTCATCATCCGAAGGTCGCGCTCGGCCTCGTTGTTCGTGAACCCGACCTCGAGGTCGATCAGGAACCGGAGCACCGCGCATTTGTGGTCGCGCAGCCTCAAGGCCAGATTGTGACCGATCCTTCGCTTCCGGCGCTTCTTCCTCTTGCCAGGCGAGAACGGTGGTTGGCTCTCGTGAAAGGCCAGCGCATCGGCGATGATCTCGTCGTATCGGCGCTCGATCAGCGCCACAAGCCTCGCCGGAACGGCGATATCCTTGTCCAGCGCGATGCGGGCGGCGCGATTGGCTCGGCGCAGGAGCTGCTGCATCCGCCGGGCCCAAGCCTCCCCTTCGATGTCCACCAGCGCCTGCAACTCCCGCAGGTGATGGGCGTTGCACAGGCCGTGCTCCACCCCTTCCATCGCGAAGTACGGCTTCCAGTGATCGTGCACGACGATGCCGGAGACACCCGAGAGCAGGGCGCCGCGCTTGCCGCTGACCCGGTACGCCGCCAGCAGCGGCGTGCAGATCACATGAAGCCACTGCGTCTGACCGCCGATCCGCAAGCCGGTCTCGTCCATGTGTTTCACCCGCGCCGTGCCCGCCGCCAGGTCCTGTATGTGCAAGGCCGCGTCCCGCAGCCGCTCGGCCGCCCTCTCGCTCATCGTCGCCAACGTCGCAGCCGTCACCGGCGCGCCGAAGAGCTCGGCCATCACCTGCGACAGCCGATCCTCCGGCAGGAAGTGAGCGTGCTGAAGGTAGACCGCCACCCCGGCAATGCGCGGGCCGTACTGCACCGGCGCCGACACCCCGTCGGGGAACGCCGCCCGGGTCACCGTCCCGCAATGCCCGCAGCACTTGGCATGCGCCCGGTGCTCGGTCACCTCCAGGGGGCTCGGCTCGGGCAGATCGAACACCTGGCGGGCGACGGGCGTTCCCGCCCTGGCCGCGTCCGAAAGCGGCGAACCGCATCCCTTGCAGGAAGCCGGGACGTGATCCTTCACCCGATCCGGGTGATCGGCGCGGCGCAGCGTCTTGCCCTTGTGGCCGGGCTGGCCACCGGGCTTGCGGCCCGATTTGCCGCGCAGGCTTCGGGTTCGCCGCTTCGAATTCGGCTTCCTCAGCCCATCGCTCGAAGGCGGCTTGCCGCTGTTGCCGCTGTTGAGGCCGAGACGGCGCTCCAACTCCTCGATGCGCTCGACGAGACGCGCGACTTGCTCTTCCAGCCGCGCGTTCTGCTGCCGAAGCCAGGCATTTTCCTCCCGAAGCCGGGCGTTCTCCTCCTCCAGGCGGGCGATCTTCTGCGCGGGCGTTTCGGGCGCTGCTCCCGTCGAAGGGCCGCGCGGCGACTCGGGATTGCTCATGTCGTTGTTGAGTCATTTCCCGAAATTCCCGTCAAGCCCTTTCCACCAACTCCGAACGAGAAACGCCTCAATCCACTGGCCCAAAATGACAAATCAGACGACCTGGGCAGTTACCAAAGGATACTCGTAGGGTGAATTGAGGATCGGGCGTTCGAAGAATCGGTCGCCTGCTTCCATGTCGATCTGTCATCCCGATCCTGTGCGGCTGGAGTTGAGGAGCCACGGACTCCAGCACCCGCAGGCTACCGCAGGCCTACCGACCATTCTAGGTCGGGCTCTGCTGAGCGATCGGAACCTGTTCTAACCAACGGTCCACAGATGTCCGTGCCGCAGCTTGGCGCGCACCTAATGCGCGGTCGGCACCACTTGCACTGGCACCGGCCACGCCAGCCCCGCGCGCTCCGCGTAGCGCCGCGCCATGACCCGAGCCGACCGGCCGCTCGAATAGCCGACCCGGCGCGCGACCGCCGTCCACCCTTCGCCGCGTTGCCGGAGCTGGTACGCCGCGCGCGCCTTCGGCAGCGTGTCGCCGTTCGCCAGGCGCTGCCGATAGCGCCGCACCGCCCGGCGGATGCTGCGCCCGTTGTCGGCCTCCGCGTAGCCGCAGGCGCGCGCGACCTGCCGCCACGTCAGGCCCCGGCGCCGCAGCCAGTCCGCGAGCCGGACACGGGAGAGGTCGCCCGGCCCGCGAGGCGCCCGCCGGCGCAGCCGCTCCAAGTGATCCGCGAGCCACCGGACGCGCGGATCGCCGCCTTCTGCCGCACGCCGCGCCAGCCGCTTGACTGCGCCGACCTTCATCCCCGACACCCTCGCCGCCGGCAGCCACGCGGCGGTCGGGATCACGACGCCGGGCGGCGGCTCGACCATGGCGAGCCACCCCAGCGCGCAATGCTCGCGTGACCCCACGCGGGGCGGGGACCAGTGCTCTTGCGTGACCATGATATCGCCCCCCCTGGACGCTGATTCCACGGGGCGCAGCATAGCGCGCCGGCCTCGAACCGTGCAGTTCACGTGCAGCGATCCCTTTTCGGCCGGGCGGGGCGCCAAGCCCTTGACGTGACACGCATTCCGGGCGCCGTGCGGGGGATTATGCGGGGATCGGCCGGGGAATCGCTGCGCTGCCGCGCGTGTGCACCCGCCTTTTCCCCCGATTCCGGCCCCCTCCGCCCACTTTCGGGGGTCTCTGGCCCGCGAGGCGCGTCCGAGACGGGGGATATGCAGGGCACCCGCGGGGGTCAAAGGGCCGAAATGCGGGTGATCGCGCGCACGGGGTGGGGTGGGGGCTGCGCTCGGTCGGGTTTCGGCCGGACGGCAGTTACCCACGCGCTCGGCACGGACCGGCCTATTGTGTCCCCCCGGAGCTCGAAATTCGGCGCTGGCGCGTGAAGCGACCTGACAGAAGGGGGGGGGTCGGTCGGCGCCGGGCCTCCCCCCCTCCCTGCGGTCGGGCGCGGGCGGGTGCGCGCGGCGGGGCGGTGGACCCGGCCGGGCGGGGCCGGTCGAAGCGGCGAGGCCTCCGCGTGCCATCGGCGGGCGGGGCGGTCGAGGCGGTGCGGGTGCGTTCTGCGGCATCACCGGGATGGTGGGGAGGCGGGCGGGTGCGCCGGCAGGATCGGCGGCCGATCGAGGCCGTTGACGTTTGCGGGGCGTTCGCCGAGTCTCGGTAGCGGCCCTGATGCCTCGATGCCCCGTTGTCCGCTGCTTGTGGCGGTGGGCATCGCCGTCGCTATGGCATCGGGGCCAGCTCCGGCACTCAGGCTTCCCCGTGCCCTTGCCGTGGCGGGCGACGGCGCCGCGAGCGGCGAGCCGGTCGAAGGTGCCGGCATCCGCCAGGGCGGGCCGGTCGAGGTCGAGGCGCTGGCATCCGGTCGCGCCGTCGAGCTGGTCGAGGCCGTGGCCGGTCGAGGGCGCCGGGTGGCCCCGATGTCGTAGTGGTGGGGACGCCCTCCCCGGAGGGTGGGCGTAGTGACACCTTTTTTTTCGGGGCCGACGGTGAGACTCGGATATCCGAGCGATGGCGTCAACTGCGAGAGCGCGGCGGAGTCGGGTCTGTGACCGCAGGGGGTCGAGGCTCAGGGCCAGGAAGCCCGCTGGCATTGGAGGGCGACCCCAGCGCTGACTCGAGTATCCCCCAGGCGATCCCGGAATCAACGCGCGATTGTGGAGCGGCGACGCCCCTAGCCCGAACTTCCCCCCGGAAATGGGCTGATTTTCGGGGCTAAGCCGTTGATCTTACGGGCGTATCGGCCTTCGGCGCAGATGCAAAGTGTACCCATGTAAATGGAGAGAGGTGGTTGATATGAGGCGGGAGGTGGGCTATGTTCCGTCCCCATGTATATCGAGAGCGTCCCAAACCGGAACTCCCCGCCCGCAATCCTCCTGCGCGAATCATGGCGCGCGGGCGGAAAAATCAGAAAACGCACCCTGGCCAATCTGTCCAAGTGGCCGCCGCACCTGATCGACGGTCTGCGCATCCTGCTGCGCGGCGGAACCGCAGTGCCCCGAGGCGAGACGATCCGCGAGCACGACGGCTTCGACATCACCCGCTCGCGTCCCTTCGGCCATGTGGCAGCGGTGCTCGGCGCCCTGCGCGGCCTCGGTCTGGAACGGCTGATCGGCGCCAGGCGCTCGCGGCTGCGCGATCTCGTGGTGGCCATGATCGTCGCCCGCATCGTGGCGCCGCGCTCGAAGCTCGCCACCGCGCGCGGGCTCAGCGAGGACACGCTTGGCCACGGCCTCGGCGAGGCGCTCGCCCTGGGCGAGGTCGGCGAAGACGAGCTCTACGAGGCGATGGACTGGCTACTGCAGCGCCAGCCCAGGATCGAGCGGGGTCTGGCCGAGCGTCATCTCGAGGACGGCGCGCTGGTGCTCTACGACGTCACTTCGACCTGGCTGGAGGGGCGCTGCTGTCCGCTGGCGCGTCACGGCTACTCCCGCGACGGCAAGCGCGGCAAGCTGCAGATCGTGTTCGGGCTTCTGTGCAACGCGCAGGGCTGCCCGGTGGCGGTGGAGGTGTTCGAGGGCAACACCGCCGATCCGGCCACACTGGGCACGCAGATCGACAAGCTGCGCCGGCGCTTCCGGCTTTCGCGGGTCGTTCTCGTGGGCGATCGCGGCATGCTCACCGAGGCGCGCATCCGCGAGGAGGTGAAGCCGGCCGGGCTGGAGTGGATCAGCGCGCTGCGGGCGCCGGCGATCCGCGAGCTGGCCTCCGGCGGGACGCTGCAGCTCTCGCTCTTCGACGAGCGCGCCCTGGCCGAGATCCATCATCCCGACTTCCCCGGCGAGCGCCTGATCGCCTGCCGCAACCCGCTGCTCGCCGAAGAGCGCGCGCGCAAGCGCGAGGCCCTGCTCCAGGCCACCGAGAGCGATCTCGACGCGATCCGTGCGGCAACCCGGCGCGACAAGCGCCGTCTCGCCGGCAAGGACAAGATCGGGCTGCGCGTGGGCAAGGTCATCGGCAAGCACAAGGTCGGAAAGCACTTCGACCTGGAGATCGCCGATGACGGCTTCGCCTGGCGGCGCAACGCAGAGCGGATCGCCGAAGAGGCGGCGCTCGATGGCCTCTACGTCATCCGCACCAGCCTGTCCGAGCGCGAGCTCGGGGCCGAGGACACGGTGCGCGCCTACAAGGGATTGAGCCGCATCGAGCGCGCCTTCCGAAGCGTCAAGACGGTCGACCTCAAGGTGCGGCCCATCCACCACTATCGGCCTGAGCGCGTGCGCGCCCACGTCCTGCTGTGCATGCTCGCCTACCATGTCGAGTGGCACATGCGCCAAAGGCTCGCCCCCATCCTGTTCGACGAGGACGACCCGGCGGGCGCGGACGCCGCGCGCGCCTCCATCGTCGCACCGGCAAAGCCCTCGCCTTCGGCCCGGCGCAAGGCCGCCGCCAAGCGCACACCAGACGGCGTGCCGGTGCATAGCTTCCGCACCCTCCTCGAAGACCTGGCGACCATCGCCAGGAACAGAGTTCAGCCGAAACTGCCCGGAGCACCGCCCTTCGACCTGGTCACCAAACCGACGAAGCTGCAGCGCCAGGCGCTCGACCTGCTCGGCGTCAGCCTGTAGCGTACCCAGTACGCGACTCCGCGAAACGGTGCTTTCCAAAGCAACCGCAATGGCTTAGCTCAATATCCGCTCCGGAAGTTCAGCCTAGCGCTGGTCGAGGGCTCGACCCGGTGACTGCTTCGGGGTGCGCTCAGCATGCGCCGTGGCGGAGGCGGGCAACGGCGCCCCGCTCGGCTTTCGCGCAAGCCGGGTAGTGCTTGACCATTTTGGGGCTGGTGCCGACTCGTGCTGTGCTTCCGACTTCAACTTGAAAGGGCGGGCTTGGTGGACCGTCCTTCGTTGTTGACAGCAGGTGCCGCTGAGCTGCGATTCGCGTCGCCGTTCGAAAGGCCACAGGGAACCCTCTAACGGGTTTGCCTTCCTGCCGCTGGTTGACAAACAGTGCCACCCGCCCGGCAGGGCTTGGCGAGGCATGGCATGGCCACCACGGGGAGCCGACCTCAGATGAAGGCGGCTCCCTTGTCAATCGCGCCGTCCCTCTCAATAGCGCTGTGGAGTTGAGGCCTTCAGGCGGATCGAGGCGCTGGCCCGTCGAGGCCCCGCACGCGGTCGAAGCCGGCAGGGCGCGCCGCCGGTTCCCGTCGGGATGGTGGAGCCGGCGCTTGGCGGACGGGACGGGGCAGTCGCGCGGTGCCGGCCGAGCCGCGCGCCTGCGCCTGGCGTACAGGGCTGGCGACCGAGGTCGAGTGCATCCGAACAGTTGCCCGCCCCTATCGCCCCGACTCGATCGAAGCTGATCCGCCGCCGGTGGATCGCGCGCGATCCGGGTCCCGGAGTAGACAGCGAGCTGTGGTCAGAGATATTCCCGCGCGCTGACTGACCGGGGTTTCACCCCGTGGGCAACCGGAGTGCGACGGGTGGGATCGTCCTATACGGTCCCCGGGCGTGTCGCGAAATCGCACTTCGAATACGGTTCTAAATAGGGAGCAACACGCTACGCCCTCGAGAAATCATTTCATTACAATATATTATGGAAGATACGTGGCGGATGGGGTGGGATTCGAACCCACGAGGGACTCGCGCCCCTGCCGGTTTTCAAGACCGGTGCCTTCGACCGCTCGGCCACCCATCCGCGGCGCGATACCATCAGTCCGCGTGTCTTCGTTCAAGTCGGAAACGAGTTTGGTCGGCGTCTTGGCTTATCGGCGCTCTTCTGTGCTATAGGGCGCCCGATGCCGCTCCGGCTCCGGAGCGTTGTACGATTCTAGAATTGGCCGGGGGCGCGCGGGCGTGGCGGAATTGGTAGACGCGCGTGGTTTAGGACCACGTGGCTAAGGCCGTGGGGGTTCGAGTCCCTTCGCCCGCACCATCGCCGGTGGAGCCCGCACCCGCGTCCCGTTGGGCGCGTATGGGCCATGCGGAGTACGACATGAGCGCTAGGCCATGCAGGTAACAGAAACCCTCTCCGAGGGGTTGAAGCGTGAACTCAAGGTGACGGTGCCGGCAGCCGATCTCGAATCCGAGGTCGAGGGACGGCTCGACGAGCTACGCAAGACCGTGACCATGAAGGGCTTTCGGCGCGGCAAAGTGCCACTCTCGATCGTGCGCCGCCAATATCAGCCGCGCGTGCTGGGCGAGGTGCTGCAACAGACGATCGAGACCCGCACGCGCGAGGTCTTGGAGGAGCGCGAGTTGCGCCCGGCCATGCAGCCCGAGATCGAAATCACGGCCTACGACGAGGGCAAGGATCTCGAGTTCACCATGGGGATGGAGGTCTTGCCGAACATCGAGCTCGGCGACTTCTCCGACCTGACCGTCACCCGACTCAAGGCCGAAGTGACCGATGATGCGGTGGCGGACGCGCTTGGCCGACTCGCCGAGGCCGAAAAGCTTTTCGAGCCGGTCGAGTCACCGCGGGCGGCCCAGGAAGGCGACCAGCTTCTGGTCGACATCGCCGTCGAGGTCGACGGCAAGCCGGCGCCAGAGCGGAGCGGCACGGACGTGCCGCTGGAGCTCGATACCGAAGCGCTCATGCCCGAAATGACCCAGCAGCTCGTCGGCGCTCAGGCAGGCGAGGAGCGCGAAGTAACGATCGCGCCTGAAACACCTGACTCGGAAGCCGGTGAGCAGAATGAGCCCGCAGCGGCAGCGGCGGCGACCGTCTTCAAGATTACGGTCAAGGAAGTGCAGGAGCGGCTGCCGACCACGGTCGACGACTCCTTCGCCGAACGCCGGGGCGCTGAGAACCTGGACGAGCTGCGCGGCGTGGTGCGAGGGCAGATCCAGGAGCAGTACGATCAAGCCTCCCAGGCCCGTCTCAAGCGCTCGCTGCTCGATGTCCTCGATGAGCGCTACAAGTTCGACGTGCCGCCCGGCATGGTCGAGCGTGAGTTCGACGCCGTCTGGCAGCAAATCGAGAACGACGCCAAACGCGCCGAGGCGGAAATCGCCACAATTCTCGACCAGCCGGAAGAGGAGGCACGGGAGGAGTTTCGGAGGATCGCCGAGAGGCGGGTGCGCCTCGGTCTCCTGGTCGCGGAAATAGGCGGGGCCAACGACATATCGGTCGAACAGGAGGACCTGCTCCGCGCTGCCATGATGAGCGCCCGCGGGCATCCCGAGCCACAGCGACTTCTCGAGTACTACCGGAGCCAGCCGCAAGCGCTGGAACGCTTCGGCCCGACGGTGTTCGAAGACAAGGTAATCGCGTTCCTCAGCGAACTCGCCGCGGTCTCCGATGAGGTGGTGGATGTGGAAACGCTGATGCGCGACCCGGATGACGACGAGAAACCGTCTAAGTCCGGAGACCCTGCTGCTGGCGAGGAAGAGTCGGCAGAGGTCGGCGACGGCGATAGCACCGCGCCTGGTGAATCGAGCTAATCCGACAGGCCGGAAGGGGCATTGCCATGGCGGATATCGTCGAAACCTACGCAAACACCCTCGTACCCATGGTCGTGGAGCAGACCAACCGGGGCGAGCGTGCCTACGACATTTACTCGCGCCTGCTCAAGGAACGGATCATTTTCCTCACCGGCGGTATCGGCGATGAGGTCGCGAGCCTGATCACCGCGCAGCTCTTGTTCCTGGAATCGGAGAACCCGACCAAGGACATCTCCGTCTACATCAACAGCCCCGGCGGCCTGGTGACGTCGGGTCTCGCGATTTACGACACGATGCAGTATGTGCGCCCGGCGGTGGCGACGCTTTGCATCGGCCAGGCGGCTTCCATGGGCTCATTGCTGCTGGCGGCAGGCTCTGAGGGGCAGCGCTTCGCCCTACCCAATGCTCGGATCATGCTGCATCAGCCGTCCGGCGGCTTTCAGGGGCAGGCCACCGACATTGAGATTCACGCCAAGGAAATCCTGTTGCTGCGCCAGCGCCTCAATGAAATTTACGTGAGCCATACCCGCCAGGACCTTGCGGTGATCGAAGAAAACCTGGAACGTGACAAGTTCATGACTCCCCACGAAGCTAAGGAGTTCGGCATTGTGGACGATGTGGTGGCCCGGCGGCCGGAGAGCCCGGACGACTCGGAGGCCAAGGGCAGCGCCAAGAAGGGAAGCTAGAGGCGGCAGTTTAGCCGGAGCATGCCGCTGCGTGGTACATCCTGTCCCAAGGCCGGGGCCGAGAAACACTAGATGTTGGGCCTGGAAATCACCGCATGTTCGGCCTAGACACGGGCCGGGGTGTTTGCCAACCTCACGGGGTTCGGGTTGTCTGGAGAAGAGCGTCGCGAGCCTAAGGACGGATTGAGCGGGCAAGTCCCGGCGAGCGACGGTACGGAGCGGACATGAACAAGTCCAGCGGCGGCGATTCGAAGAACACGCTGTACTGCTCTTTCTGCGGCAAGAGCCAGCACGAGGTGCGCAAGCTCATCGCGGGGCCGACTGTGTTCATCTGCGACGAGTGCGTCGAGCTCTGCATGGACATTATCCGCGAGGAGCACAAGAGCGCGCGGGTCAAGAGCCGTGACGGCGTACCGACTCCCTCCGAGATCTGCGAGGTATTGGCCGACTATGTGATCGGACAGGACCACGCCAAGCGCGTGCTCTCCGTCGCTGTGCACAATCACTACAAGCGCCTCGCCCACGGCAGCAAGGGCAACGAGGTCGAACTCGCCAAGTCCAACATCTTGCTCATCGGGCCGACCGGCTGCGGCAAGACCCTGCTTGCGCAGACGCTGGCCCGCATTCTCGACGTGCCCTTCACGATGGCCGATGCGACCACGCTGACCGAGGCGGGCTACGTCGGCGAAGATGTCGAGAACATCATCCTGAAGCTGCTCCAATCGGCCGACTACAATGTCGAGCGGGCACAGCGCGGCATCGTCTACCTCGACGAGGTGGACAAGATCGCCCGCAAGTCGGACAACCCGTCCATCACGCGGGACGTCTCCGGCGAGGGCGTGCAGCAGGCGCTGCTCAAGATCATGGAAGGCACCGTGGCGTCGGTTCCGCCCCAAGGCGGGCGCAAGCATCCGCAGCAGGAGTTCCTGCAAGTCGACACGACCAATATCCTGTTTATCTGCGGCGGCGCCTTTTCGGGCCTGGAGAAGATCATTTCCCAGCGCGGGCGCGGCATGGCGATCGGCTTCGGTGCCGACGTGCGCTCGCCGGACGAGCGCAAGACGGGCGAGATCCTGCGCGAGGTCGAGCCCGAGGACCTGCTTGGCTTTGGGCTCATCCCCGAGTTTGTCGGCCGGCTACCCGTGCTTGCAACCCTCGACGATCTCGAAGCGGACGCGCTGGTAGAAATTCTGGTCAAGCCGAAGAACGCTCTCGTGAAGCAGTACGAGAAGCTCTTCGACATGGAGAGCGTGACGCTGGCCTTCACGGAGGACGCGCTGCGCGCGGTCGCTCACAGGGCCATCGCGCGGAAAACCGGCGCCCGCGGCCTGCGCTCCATCCTCGAGGGCATCCTGCTCGATCCGATGTTCGATCTGCCGAGCTACGATTCGGTCGAGGAAGTCGTGATCAACCGCGAGGTGGTCGAGGGCCGGGCACAGCCTCTCCTGATCTATTCCGACCGACTCGAGGACGCGAGCTCGTCGGCATCCTGAGAGGCCGCTTGAACGGCCGCCACTCAGTACTTACCTTGCGTAGGTGAGAGCGGTGGCGCCGGCCACCGCTCTAAAGCGCAGTCCTAAGGCGCACGAGGAACAATGTTGGACGTCTCGTCGATACCGAGCTACCCGGTCCTGCCGCTCAGGGACATTGTCGTCTTCCCGCACATGATCGTGCCGCTCTTTGTCGGGCGCGAGAAGTCGGTCGCGGCGCTTGAGACCGTCATGAAGGACGACAAGCAGATCCTCCTCGTGGCGCAGAAGAACGCCTCCCAGGACGACCCGACACCGAAGGACATCCATTCAGTCGGCGTGGTCGGCTCGGTGCTTCAGCTCCTCAAGCTGCCCGACGGCACGGTGAAGGTGCTGGTGGAAGGCGGCGCTCGCGCGCGAATCATGGAGTTCCAGGAGAATCCGGCGTTCTTCGAAGCGCGGGCCGAGAAGATGGAGGAAGACGAGGGCGACCCCGACGAGCTTGAGGCGCTCAGCCGCTCGGTGGCGGGCCAGTTCGAGCAGTATGTAAAGCTCAACAAAAAGGTGCCGCCGGAAGTTCTGGTATCGGTGAACCAGATCGAGGAGCCGGGCAAGCTCGCGGACACCATCGCCTCCCACCTCTCGATCAAGTTGGAAGAAAAGCAGGAGCTGCTGGAGATCGGCTCGGTCGGCGGCCGGCTGGAGCGCGTGATCTCGCTGATGGAGGGCGAGATCGGGGTGCTTCAAGTGGAGAAGCGTATTCGCTCGCGCGTCAAGCGGCAGATGGAGAAAACCCAGCGCGAGTACTACCTGAACGAGCAGATGAAGGCGATCCAGAAGGAGCTGGGCGAGGGCGAAGACGGGCGTGACGAGGCAGCGGAGTTCGAGGCGCGCATCAAGGCCACGAAGCTCTCCAAGGAGGCGCGTGAGAAGGCGCTGACCGAGGTCAAGAAGCTGCGCTCGATGAGCCCGATGTCGGCTGAGGCCACGGTGGTACGCAACTACCTCGACTGGATTCTTTCGATCCCGTGGAAGAAGCGCACCCGGATCAATAAGGACATCAAGAACGCCGAGAAGATCCTCAACGACGACCACTACGGGCTGGAAAAGGTCAAGGAGCGGATCCTGGAGTATCTCGCGGTCCAGCAGCGGGCACGCAAGATGAAGGGGCCGATACTCTGCCTCGTCGGCCCGCCCGGAGTCGGCAAGACGTCACTCGGCAAGTCCGTAGCGCGCGCAACGGGACGCAACTTTGTGCGCTTCTCCCTCGGCGGCGTTCGCGACGAGGCCGAGATTCGCGGCCACCGCCGCACCTATATCGGCTCGCTGCCGGGCAAGATCATTCAATCCATGAAGAAGGCGAAGTCGTCCAACCCCCTCTTCCTCCTCGACGAGGTCGACAAGATGGGCGCCGACTTCCGGGGCGATCCCGCCTCCGCCCTGTTGGAGGTGCTGGACCCCGAGCAGAACAACACGTTCAACGATCACTATCTGGAGGTCGATTACGACCTTTCCGACGTGATGTTCATCACCACGGCCAACACCCTCAGGATGGCGCCGGCCCTGCTCGACCGGATGGAGACCATTCGCATCCCCGGATACACCGAGCATGAAAAAATCCAAATCGCCAAGCGCCACCTCAGTCCGAAGCAGGCCAAGGCACATGCTCTCAAGAAGGGCGAGTGGTCGATCTCCGACGAGGCGCTGACCGACCTGATCCGTTACTACACCCGCGAGGCGGGCGTCAGAAATCTGGAGCGCGAGCTCGCGAACCTGGCCCGCAAGGCGACGAGAGAGATCGTCGCGGACGGTCGCGAGAAGGTCCGCGTCACTCGGCGCAACCT
Organism: Alphaproteobacteria bacterium; assembly: GCA_963422645.2. GTDB lineage: Bacteria > Pseudomonadota > Alphaproteobacteria > UBA828 > UBA828 > WTGU01. The sequence goes on along the minus strand of CAXXVO010000018.1, from coordinate 19,997 downwards.
CAAGAAATATGCCGGCATCCGCAAGTACCGCTACGGCGAGGCCGAGCACGAGGACATGGTGGGCGTCACCACCGGCCTCGCTTGGACCGAGGTGGGCGGCGAGCTTCTTTCCGTCGAGTCGGTGACGCTGCCGGGCAAGGGCCGGGTGATTTCCACCGGCAAGCTCGGTGACGTCATGCGCGAGTCGGTTCAGGCGGCCGAGAGCTACGTGAAATCGCGTGCGGTGGAGTTCGGCATCAAGCCGGCCATGCTCAGCAAGCGCGACATCCACGTTCACGTGCCGGAAGGCGCGACGCCCAAGGATGGCCCCTCCGCCGGCGTCGCCATGGTGACCTCCATCGTCTCGGTGCTCACGGGCGTCCCGGTCAGGAAGTCGATCGCCATGACCGGCGAGATCACGTTGCGCGGGCGGGTCCTGCCGATCGGCGGCCTCAAGGAGAAGATGCTTGCGGCGCTGCGCGGTGGGCTCACCACGGTCCTGATTCCGCAGGAGAACGAGAAGGACCTCGATGACATCCCCGACAACGTGAAGAAGGACCTCACGATTATTTCAGTCGATTCCGTGGATGACATCCTGAAGCAAGCGCTGGTCAAGCCGCTCGTGCCCATCGAATGGACCGATGAGGACGAAGCGGCGCTCGACCGGCTTGCCGCCTCGGACGACGACGCGGACGTGAGAATCCTGCCTCCTTTGGGCGGCCACGAGACACCGGTCCCTCCCCCCGTTTCCTGATCTCGCGCCGCCTGTCCCGCTCGTGCGGGCCGTGGTAGAAGCGGCCGCGCCCATCGCCCATGTGTCATGGGCCGATGGATTTCCCCCATTTCCAAATCGTCACACAGCCGGGAGGCGCTGCGCATGACTGTCGAGAACCGCTGCAAGAGGAAAATGCTCGCGGGCGAGCCCGCACTGGGTGCCTGGCTCGCGATGGGCAGCCCCATCGCTGCCGAAGTCGTCGCCAACGCCGGCTACGACACGGTCATCATGGACCACGAGCACGGGCCCGGCGACCTCCTCAACGCCATCAGCCTGATGCAGGCAGCAGCCGCGTCTGGCGCGACTCCAATGATGCGCGTGCCGTGGAACGACATGGTCTACATCAAGCGCGCCCTCGACATCGGCGTGATGGGCGTCGTCGTGCCATACGTGCAGAACGCCGCTGAGGCCGAGGCTGCGGTCGCCGCCTGCCGTTTTCCGACGGAGGGTGTGCGCGGGGTGGCGCCGCATGCCGCGCGTTGCTCCGGCTGGGGTTCGCGGATCGCGGACTATCGCGCGGCAATGCCGCAGGAGTTGCTTGTCGCCTGCCAAATCGAGACTGAGGAGGCGATCGACAATATTGAAGAGATCGCGGCCGTCGACGGCGTCGACATGCTGTTCTTGGGGCCGAGCGATATCTCGGCGAGCATCGGTCACATGCTGGACATGACGGAACCGGCGGTAATCCGCTTGATCCAGAAGGCGGAGCGCAAGATGCGGGCGACGGGGAAGCTGCTGGCCACGGTCACGCGCCCCGGCAAGTCGGTCAAATGGACGTTCGAACGTGGCTACGATCTGGTTGTCTGTGGTCAGGACGTGAAGCTGCTCCAGGGCGCCGCGCGCGCTCAGGTCAAGGAGTTCCGCGATTCGCCGCCCAAGAGGCGTGCCCGCTAAGGATCAGCCTTCCCGCTACGCGACTGCGCGGTAGCGTGCGTCTTCGTCCGGTTCGCCGGGGCAGGCGACGCGCCCGCTCTCAACCAGATGGATCAGGTGGGCGAGCACGGTGCGGGCGGCGGCGGGGCGGAGGCGCGGGTCGAGCCCCCGGTAGCGCAGGGCCACGATCTCTGGAATGGTCGCTGCGCCGTCCGCGACGGCGGACAGGATCTCCGCCTCCCGTTGGCGCCGATGGCCAAGCAGCTTGCCGACAAAACGTTGCGATTTCGCGATCGGCGGCCCATGCGTGGGCCAGTAAGTTGTCTCGTTGCGCGCCTTCAGCTTCTCCAGCGAGGCCATGTAAGCGCCCATGTCCCCATCCGGCGGCGAGACCACCGTGGTGGACCACCCCATCACGTGATCGCCCGAGAAGAGCGCCCGCTCCTCCGCTAGAGCGAAACAGAGATGGTTGGAAGTGTGGCCGGGAGTGTGGACAGCCTCCAGCGTCCAGCCGCAGCCTTCGATCACCGCTCCGTCCTCGACGCGATGATCCGGTACGAAGTCGCGGTCCGCGCCTTCCTCGACCGCCGGCCCCTCCCCGCCTCCGTGCGGGCCAAAGCCGTAACTCTCGGCACCGGTTGCAGCCTTGATGTGGCGGGTCGCAGGCGAGTGATCGATATGGGTGTGAGTCACGATGAGGTGGGTCACGGTCTCACCGCGCACGGCTGCGAGCACGGCATCGACATGCTCGGCAAGGTCCGGCCCGGCGTCGATGACTGCCACATTTCCGCGGCCCACGATGTAGGTGCCGGTGCCGTGGAAGGTGAAGACGCTGGGGTTGTGCGCGATGACGCGGCGTATGAGCGGCGAGACCTGCGCTGCCTCGCCATACGTGAATTCGAGGTCGCGGACGTAAGGCACCGCCTTGCTCATGGCGCGGGCCTGTCGTGGGCGTGTGTCTGGTGCAGGACGATGCCCTTCAGGCTCGGCTCTCCACGGCGCGGAAGGCTGCGGTGTGGATGGCAACGGTGCGGATAGTGGCGCCGCAGGCGGCGGCGTCCGGTTGAATGGCGGCGGGCAATGGGTATCATCGCCTCGCCGCCGGGGTCAAATGCTGGCGCAGACCATGCAGAGACAATGAGGAACGTCCCTTGACCATCGACCCGCCCGAGATCATCGAGGTCGACGATACGGTCGTCGCGTGCAACGGCGGTGGCGGCGCGCTCGGCCATCCGCGCGTGTTCCTCAACTTGGAAACAAAGGGGGCCATCGACTGCCCCTACTGCGATCGCCGCTTCGTCCTGAAGGAGGGCGCGGCCGGCAGCGCCGACCACTGATTCGATCCGGTGCCTATCGGGCGCCGGTCCGCATGGCCAGCACCGCGATGAGGCCCAAGCCGGAGACTGCGGCGCATACCCAGTAGGCATTGGCGCCCCAGGCGGCATAGAGCAGACCCGCGATCAGGAGCCCGGCGCCCAAGCCCAAGCCGTTGGTCGTAGCAGCGAAGAGCGCCTGTGCCGTGTTCGACGATCCGGCCTGCCACTGAGCGTGCGCCCAGCATTTGATGGTGCGGTTTTCGGATTATTTGATGTTCGTGATGCGGCGCTTGGTTGATCTGCGAGAGCGGTGAGTGGCCTGGCTTTCATCGAGACCGCAGGAGCATCTCGTTCCAGTCCTTGGCGTGTCGTGGGCGCAACCTTTTCACCCTTGGATCGTTGAGCACGAGATGCTCGGCGGCAGTGTCGCCGGCGCTGTCTGCGTCGTAGGCACAGACGATGCGACGTGGCTTCCACTCCTTGATCCAGGGCGGGACCGAGCTGGCGATGCCGGCGGTTGAGGCGACGACGGCGCCGTTCTCGCGCGTCCCCTCGACGCGCAGGCTTCGTGCAGAGATGGCGTCGACGGCGCTCTCGGTGAGGATGACGAGGGCGGGCTGGTTTCGGTCGCAGTGGAGCCAGAAGCCGCCACGCGCCTTGCGCGATCCCGGGGCCATGCCCCTGAAGCGTTTTGTTCCGGGCTGCGGCGCGGTGCCGAGGATCTCGGCGCCGGTCGTGTGCCCGCTGGCGTTTCGGCAGATGAAGACGGCGTTGATCCTGTCATCGGCGTAGAGGAGGCCTCGGCCGTGGCAGGCTTCGAGCACGTCGGTGCCGATAGCGCGTTGGCGGATGAGGGCGTCCCGGACCCTGGGCCAGGCGCGGGGACTGGGCCTTGGCAGCCGCAGGCGTCGCGGGGCGGCTGGGATGGTGGTGATCTCCCTCCGCCCCTCATGGCTTCCGAGGAAGCGGAGGGCTTCCGGGAAGCGGCATCCCGTCGCATGGATGACGAGGTCGATGGCGCCACCCCCTCCCGTGCCGCGCAGGTGATCGAAGAACTTCTCGCCGTTGATGCTGATGACCGAGCCCCCGCGCTTGAAGCGCGCCCGGTCGGTCGGGTCTCTGCGGTAGCCGAGGGCGGCGGCGACCCGGTCGAGGGGGATGTTGCGGCAGGTGGCCAGGGGATCGCCGCCGCTCATTGCCGGGTCCCGGCGAAGGTCTGCTTGGAAGGGAGGCTGACGGCGTTCCCGTTCCTGTACCCTTCAACGCTTAAGAGTTCCGGGAACGGGAACGGGAACGCCTCATCCCGCACTTCCGTTGATGGCGGCAGGGGATTGCGGCTCCCGGTGCGCCTCGGCGGCTGCGAGGCGATAGCCACCCCTGGGCGCCCGTTCGATGCGCCCCTCCCTGGTGAGGCTCTCGATGGCGGCAACGACGGTGGCGTTGCGGGCAGCGGCGCGTGAGCGGATCTGGGCTTTCGAGAGCGGCTTTTCGGCCTGCTCGATCGCCTTGAAGACGCGCTGCTCGACGGTGGCGGGCTCGTGCCTGTCTTCATCTGCCGCGTCCTGGTGCAGACGGAAGGCCGGCCCATGTCCGCCGTCGACGAGTTCCAGCTCGATGTCGTTGAGGCCCCGGGCGTCGCGCTGCTCGACCGTCATGACGATCTTCTTGTCGCGCCGGCGCAGGTACAGATTTGAGTCACCCCAAGCGTGCAGCTCGCTGCTCCCGCGCAGGGCCTGCCCCGGCCGGGTGCCGCCGCTCTTGCGGGCGTGGTGGACGAGGAGGACGGCGGTTTCGAAGCGGCGCTGCAGTTCGCGCAGGAAGCCGAGGATGGGGGCGATCTCTGCGACGGCGTTCTCGTCGACGCTGTGCAGGCGGACCAGGGGATCGAGGATCAGGAGGCGCGGTTCGATGCGCTCCACGGTCTCCTGCAGGCGCTGACGGTCGATGCGCTGGTCGAGACGCAGGGTGGGCACGTCGATGACGGCGATGTCGAGTTCGTCGAAGGGGGTGGCGGCGGCGCGGGCGATCCCCTGCAGACGCTTGCGCACCCTGTGGCCGGCGTCCTCGGCGGCGAAGAGCAGCACGGTGCCGCTTGCGCTGGGGCGGTAGTGGCGCAGGCATGGGACGCCGGTGGCCACGGCGACGGCGAGATCGAGCGCGAGCAGGGATTTGCCGCACTTGGGCTCGCCGCCGACGATGCCCACGGCCTGCTCGGCCCACAGCGTGTCCACCATCCACTGTTGCGCCCGGGGGCGATCCTCGAGCTGCATCGGCGCCCGTGTCGGGAAGCCCTTCACCGCCGTGCCCTCTTCGGCTTGGCGGGCTCGCCCAGGATCTCCATGAAGAGCTTCTCGTCGAGAACCTCGCGGTTCTTCTCGGCGCCGGCGGCGAGCAGCATGTCGCCCATGACGGTAAGCGCCCTGGGGTTGCCGCCGGCGTGGGTGACCAGGGTGTCCTTGAGCTCTGCGCTCATGAGGCCCGGATTGCCGGCCTGCTCGACCAGATGGTCGAGCAGGGCCGCGAGGTCGCCGGCGTCTGCCTGGGTCATGACCAGGCGCTGGCGCAGGCGCGAGGCGATGGGCTGCAAGTCGGGCTGGCGGAGCCTGTCGATCAGGCGGCTGTCGCCGGCGAAGACGACCGAGAGGATGGCGCGCGAGTCGAAGTCGGTGGACGCCAGCAGGCGGATCTCGGAGATCACCGAGGGCAGCAGCTCCTGGGCCTCGTCGATGAGCACCACGGGCCGCATGCGGGTGTCGTCGACATGGGTGAGCCATCGCTCGCGCAGGTTTTTGAAGCTGGCCCAGCGGTTGTTGTACATCAGGTCGACGCCGAACATCCCGCCGATCTCGCGGTAGAAGTCGGACAGCCTGGAAGAGGGGTGGGTGATGGCACAGACCCTGAGCCCGTCCGAGCGGCCGAGGCGGTCGGCGAGCACGCGCAACGCCACGCTCTTTCCGGTGCCGGGCTCGCCGGCGATCAACGCGAAGCCGCCCTGGCGCACAAGATGATGCTCGATTCTGAGGCAGAAGCTGTCGACGGCGGGGCTCACCATGAGGCTGTCGACCGGAAGGTCGGTGGCGAAGGGGTTCCATTTGAGCCCGTAGAAGGTGAGCAGCTCGCGGTTCATGACGGATCTCCCTGATCGTCGTCCTCGCCCGGACCGGGCGTCTTGTTATGGGGTACCCAGGCCGGCGGCAGGCCTGTTGCGGCCTGGGCGTCGAGCACGCCCTTGAGCAGCGGCGGAAGTTCGCCGACGCCCGCGCTGGCGCCGCCATGGTCGCTGCCGGGTCTCGCAGGACGGCGGACGCCATCGGCGTTGCCGCGCTTGTCGAGGGGGTACAGCGTGCACAGCCGCTCGCCGCTTCGGCCTTCCACCAGATCGACGCCGCTGAGGTCCCAGCGCGCATAGCGGACCCAGAGCGTCCTCAGGTGGCGCCACGGCTGTGGCACCTGGTAGCGGATGCCCTCGACCGAGACGGTGCCGTCCGAGCGCCTGAGCGTGCGCTTCCTGGCGATGCGGAAGGCCGCCTTGAGCTCGTCCGAGGCGGGGCAGGGCCTCGATGCCTTGACGCTCCCGGCGAGGCGTTCATGCGGCGTCATGCCGAGCTCGCGGTGCACCCGCCGATGGTAGTCCTGCTCCAGCCAGGCTATGGTGGCGTCGTTGAGCATCTTCAGGGTGAGCGCGTCGACGCCTTCGAGCTGAGCCATCAGGCGGCCCTCGACCGTGCCCCAGAACGACTCGATTTTTCCATTTTGATGGGGGCTGTAAGCGAGTGTCGTGGCCCCCACGATGCCGAGGCGGTGCAAGCCCTCCTCGACCTCGCCCGCCGTCATCGGCCCGCCGTTGTCGGTCAGCAGGGACCTGGGCAAGTCCCTCTTCATGAAGGCCTGACAGAGCCCGTGGACGAAGACCTCGGCGGTCTCCTCCAGGTACCACTGCAGGTGGCAGCCAAGCCTGGAGTGGTCGTCGAGGAAGCCGAGCAGGATGGGCGTCTGCCATTCGCCCGACGCCGTCAGCACGCGGCGCTTGCCGTGGTGGAAGTCCCCGTGCCACAGCGCGTGACTGCGAGACACCTCGTAGCTAAGCCCAGGTTGGCACTTTTTGTGTTCTGCTGTCGTTTATCGCTTTGATATGGCGCAATATTTTTCTCTGCCGATTCCAACATGGCACTACATTTTGTGAGATTCTGTCAGCTCGTCAGGCGGGTCCTCGTGCGGTGGATGGCGGGGTCAACACCCGCCGCCGAGGAGATTTGGGCGACCTCGGCGGCCGGGCGCGTGTCCTGGCGGTTGACGATCAAGGTGCCGTCGGTCTGGCGCAGTCGCGTGGTGATCCGCACCCAGGTCCGCATGCCCTCGCGGATCGATGCCCAGCACTTGTGGATGCCCCGCGCGGCCAGTCGGGTACGGATCAGATGCACGGCGTGATAGGCCAGCACGGCGATCAGCAGGTGGGCCGCGATGCGACGGTCGAGCTGGTGCCAGATCGGGCGAAGGCCGAGCTCGGATTTCAGGCTGCGGAAGGTGGCCTCGATGTCGGTGATGCGCCAGTAGGTCCGCAGGATCGTCTCGATATCCCAGTCGACGTGGCTGGTGCGCAGCACATAGGCGCCGGCGCCCTCGTCGGCCTCGTCGTATTGCGGCCTGCGCTTGAAGCGCACGGCGGCGGCGTTGGGGCCGGTTTTCGCCTTCTCGACCGTGACCTCGTAGTGTCTGGCGACGGTGGAGAAGCGCTGCTTGAGACGGCCAATGCTCTCCAGCACCCTGTCGTAGCGCTTGAGGCGGCCCTTGACCGGCAGGCCGCTATGGAGCCTTTCCAGCGCCGCCTCGAAGCGGTTCCGCCTGAGGCCGATGATCGCGTTCTCGGCCTTCTTCTTGCCCTCGCTGACGACGTAGAGCCGCGCCTCGCCGTCCTCGCTGGCAAGCCGCCAGGCGCGCACCTCGTGCCGCGCGCTGGTGATCAGCAGAGCCTCGGGCCCGCCCTCGGGCAGCGGCGGCCTGGCGCCGCGGCTGACCGCGATCCAGTCGTAGCCCTGCTCGCCCAGCCACGCGACGTTCTCCTCGGTGGCGATGCCCGCGTCCATGACCACCGTGGGCTTCGGCGCCGTGCCGCCGCACACCGCCTCGAGCCTGACCAGCGCGTCCTCCAGCGTGCCCGGCTCGCTCACGTTGCCCGGCAGGATCTCGCAACTGCGCGGGAAGCCTGCGCCGTCGAGCGCCAGCGCCAGCGTGATCAGCGGACAGTCGTCGCGCTTCTGCTTGGAGCGCCCGAACCTGGGAAGCTGGCCGTGGGTGTGGCCGTGGTAGTGGACATTGGTGAGATCGTAAAAGGCGATCGTTTCGGGCAGGTCGAGCAGCGCGCGCTCGCGGTTGAACAGCTCCCGCTGAATGGCGGCCCGGTGGCGCCAGAGCAGGTCGCCGATGCGGTAGAGCGTCTTGCGCCGCAGCGCCTTGCGGTCGCCCTCCAGCCCCAGGAGCTCGGCGGTCGCGCTGTCGCGGCGCAGCCAGCGGCTGGTGTCACGCTCGCTGGCGGGATGGACCATCCTGGCGACGATCAGCGCGCTGGCGATGCGCCCGTCGCGGCCCTTGATATCGAGGCCGTGGAGGATGTCGGCGAAGCCGAGGTCGTCGAGGGCCTTGAGGCACAGGCGCTCGCAGCCGACCGTGCGCGGGTTCTCGTGCTCCAGGGTATCGAGGTCGACGGTGGCGATGTCGGGCTTGCGCGCCTCTTCCTGTATCGCCTCGGGGCGGAACCCCCTGGCCCTGAGCTTGGCGACGATGTCCTCGGCTGCGGCCTGCACGTCCGGCGCGGCTTCGAGCAGCGGCGGGCGGCCGTTGAGCAGCGCCTCGGCGAGTCCGGCAACTTCGCGCCATTTCTCCTTCGGCACCGGATAGTCGGTGCCGAGGTTGAGAAGCGTGCGCTGCCTGACCTTGTCGCCGATGCGCTGCGAGAGCACGAGGCGATGGCTGCGGACCGGCTTGCCTTCGGTAGTGTGGGTCTTGGTTGCCCTGATGAACATGTCGCCCGGCACGTTTTGGTCGTGGCGGGTTCAGATATGTCGGCTTTGGTGGTGGGGTCAAGGGAAATCCTGCAAACCCACCATTCCCTGGCACTACAAAGGGAGTTCGAGACGGCAATCGCAAATGTAGGGGCGTGCCCTTCTCGTCAACGCTATATCTGGTGTGTCAGCCGGAAAAACCTGGCCAATTCGGCCCCGAACAAACGGAAAAAGTGCCAACTTGGGTAAGGACCTCGCGGGCTTCGACCGCCGGCTTGTCCTCACCCTCGTGCCACTTCCTGGGGCGCTCGCGCACCAGGCCGCGATTGCGCATCGCCCGCGTCAGCGTCGCGTAGGACGGCATCGGGCCGAGCTCGGGATGGGTCGCAACATGAGCCTTGAGGGTCTCGTAGTGGAGCTGCGCCGCCCACGAGGGATGGACCCGGTACTGCTCGCGCAGCGCCGCGATCAGCCCCGCCGACATGGACCGCTCGCGGCCGACGTCGGTCCGAGGCTTCCGGCGCAGCGCCTTGACCGGGTCCTGCTCCTCTGCCCGCGCCCGGTAGTACCAGCGCTCGATCGTCGAGGCCGCAAAGCGCACCGGCCCCTTGCCCGACGGGTGCTCCCAGTCGCGCTGCGACAGACGCTCGAACTCGGCCCCCAGCTGGCCTGCAGGCGGCGGTGAAGCCAGAAGCGGCCCCACCACCGCAAAGCGCAGCCGGGCCCACTTCTCGCGCCTGGCGCCCGCGTCGTCCTTGTCCATTCCGGCATCCCTCCCTCGCCGCATCGGAGAGATGCCCATGTAGAACGCCCTATCCGGGCGTGACAGGAACACTTTCTGCGGGCGGCGCCGAGCCATCGCCGAGCCCGCAATAGCCCGTCCACGGCTTGAACCAGATCAGGCTCAGGAACAGACGCTCACCGAAGCGTCCGCCCCGCATCTGCCGCAGCACGAAGGGCAGCGGCACCTCCTCGGGTGGCATCACCAGTTCGCCACGCTTCGCTCCCCAGGGCTCCGTCGCCGGGAACGCCTCCAGCCACCACTTCCGCCAGCGGCGCAGTGTGGCGACCGAGACCCCCCACTTCCGCTTGATCGTCTGCAACCGCACCCCGCCTCTCAGAACCAGTGCACTCAACAGAACGAACAGGGCGCCCAGATAAAAGCGGCGCCCGAAGAATCGTACCGATGGTGGGGTCGCTCGCAGGCGGCAATCCGCGCAGCAGAAGCTGAACCGCCGCGTGCCCTCTTCCCTCAACTCGGCTGCCAGACCGTACGGCTTGCGCGGATACGTCGCGCTGTGCAGCTTGCCGGGGCAGTGTCGGCAGCCCGCCTCGCGGCAGCGCGCCGCCTCGGCCTCATCGACCTCGCGCAGCCAGGCCCAGACCAGGGCGTTGCAAAGCATGGAGTGGCGGAAAATGTTGTGCGACATTGGGGCCGTCTCTGGCGATTGTGACCGTCACCACGAGACAAAGCCCCCCGGCGAACTTCTTGCAAGTTCGCCGAGGGGCACCCGCCCCAAAACCTCAACAAATCCGAGCGGATCAGGCCCCGATCCCCGCTGAAAGACCGCGCGCGCTCACCGGTGGACTTCGACCTGGTCGCGCACGGCGACGAAAGAAGGGCCGCCCTCGCCCACCTCAAGGCGCTCTCGGCCAACGACATCGTGGTCTATGACCGCGGCTACTACTCTTGGGAGATGCTGCACGCCCATGTCGCCCGCGGCCTGCACCCCGTGTTCCGGATCAAGAAGAAGGCAGGCGCCGCCCTCGACGCCTTCAAGGCAGGCGCCGCCCTCGACGCCTTCATCGCCGACGGCCGCACGGACGCGCCGATCACCGTCGCTCCCGGAAAGGACACCCTGAGAAAGCTGCGCCGCAAGACGCCGCACGTCGACGCCACCCCGCTGCGCCTGCGACTGGTCCGCTACCGCATCGGCAGCACGGTCTTCATCCTCGCCACCACCCTCCTCGACCCCAAGGCCTGGAGCGTCGCGGAACTGGCCGAGCTCTATCACGCGCGCTGGGGAATCGAGGAACTCTACAAGACCTCGAAACAGGCCATGGCCGTCGAGGCCTTCCACAGCCAGACCGAGCGCGGCGTCCGCCAGGAGCTCTTCGCCCACTTCAACCTCATCGCCATGACCCGGCTCTTCACCAACCGCAGCAACGCAAGCCTCGACGCCGAGCGCCCTGCCGACGGCAAGCCGGCGATGAAAGCCAACTTCAGCAACGGCCTCGCCACCGTCGCGCGCAACCTCGAAGCGCTGCTGCTGCGCCATACGGCGATGGTCGCCGAAACCCTCAGCCATGTCCTCTCCTGCATCAACCAGGCGCGTCAGCGCCCGCGCCCCGGCCGGTCCTGCGAACGCAGGTCGCGCAAACCCCGCGGCAAGTGGGCACGCGCAAAGCGGGCCGTCGCCTGAACACCTGAACGACAGAAACGCACGCAACCGACAGCGCAAGAACACGACTCCTTAAGTGAACAGTCGAAAACCGCTAAGTGAATGCCATTGGCCGGCATGGACCTCGCGGCGACGGAAGACATGCTCGGCATGTTCTCGTTCCCGTCTGCGGCGGACCAGAAGTCCGAGGCCTGGATGGGCGGCACCGTGCAGGCCTTCACCAAGGAAGTGGCGGACTTCTTCGTCCAGCAGGGCCAGCTCGACAGCGCGCTGGACAGCTACGACTCCGCGATCGACGACAGCTTCCTCTAGGCCCTAGGGGGGCGACTGCGGCCGGCGGGCCGCAGCAGCGGCGGCAACTCCTCCCTGCCTCCACTCTCCTCCGGGAGGCAGGGAGGGGACTCCGTTGCCGATAGCCGGTCCTCGCACCTAGCGGGGATCGGCGCCTTGTGCTCATGGCGCGGGACGCCCGCGGCTGTTAGGGTCCAGGCCCTTTCGGGCCCGGGAAGAAGGGAGCGTGATGGACGGGCTGGTCATCGACAACGTCTCGATGGTCTTCACCTTGCCGAACGGCGGCAAGGTCCATGCCCTTGAAGATGTCTCGCTGCACCTGAAGCCCGGTGAACTGATGGCCGTGCTGGGCCCTTCCGGCTGCGGCAAGACCACCTTGCTCAACATCGTCGGCGGCTTCCTCGCGCCGACCGCAGGCCAGGCGCTTCTCAACGGCCATCAGGTGACCGGCCCGCACAAGGAACGCGGCGTGGTGTTCCAGCAGGGCGCGCTCTTCGAGTGGATGACGGTCGCCCAGAACGTGAGCTTCGGCCCGCGCATGTGCGGGGTGCCCCGCGCCGAGATCAAGAAGACGGTCGGGCGGCTGCTCGACACCGTGGCGCTGCGGGACTTCGCCGACAAGCCGGTCTATCAGCTCTCCGGCGGCATGCAGCAGCGCGTGGCCCTGGCCCGGTGCCTGGCGAACGATCCGGACGTGATCCTGATGGACGAGCCGCTCGGCGCGCTCGACGCGCTGACCCGCGAGAAGATGCAGGGCCTCGTGCTCAAGCTCTGGAAGGAGACCGGCAAGACCATCATCCTGATCACCCATTCGGTCGAGGAGGCGCTCTTCCTCGGTGAGCGCCTGGTGGTGATGGCGCCGCGCCCCGGCCGGATACACAAGGAGTATGAGCTTCCTTTCGCCGAGCAGGGTGTCGAAGGCGACGCCCGCGCGATCAAGGCCCAGCCCGCTTTCATCGAAGCCCGCGAGGAGATCCTCTCCATGATCTGGGAGATGGAGGAGGAGATCATGAGCGGCGCGGACAGGGGCTGACGAGCGGGCCGTGGCGAAGCGCAAGCAAGGCGGGCAACCCTCGCGCTGGGCCATGTGGCTCGGCATCGCGGACACCTCGTTCACCCGGCAGAAGACGGTCAAGTTCGGCGATGCCTCGGCGGTGAACTCCGGCCGCCTGTGGTCTGTCCTGACCCTGATCCTGCTGATCCTGGCCTGGTGGCTTGCGACCGTCAGCGGGATCATCGATCCCCTCTTCTGGCCGCCGCTCGAAGGCAGCCTCTATCCCTGGGACAACCCCGATCGCGCCAGGCCCGGCGTCGTCGACCGCTTCGTCAGCCTCTTGGTCGATGGCTACCGCAACATTTCGCTCTGGGAGCACGTCGGGACCTCGGTCAAGCGCGTGCTCCTCGGCGTCATCATCGGCGCGGCCGTCGGCATTCCGCTCGGCTTTGCCATGGGCCTGAACTCGGTGGCGCGCGGTCTCTTCGACCCCATCGTCGAGTTCGTCCGCCCGATCCCGCCGCTCGCCCTGATCCCGCTCGTGATCCTGTGGCTGGGGATCGACGAGGTCGCCAAGATCTTCCTGCTCTTCCTGGCGGCGCTCTTCATCATGCTGATCGCCGCCCGCGCAGGCGTAAGCTCGGTGCAGATCTCCAAGGTCCACGCGGCCTATTCCCTGGGCGCCTCCAAGTATCAAGTGCTGCGCTACGTCATCCTGCCGAACGCGCTCCCCGAGATATTCACGGGCCTCAGGATCTCCATGGGTGTGTGCTGGGGAACGCTGGTCGCGGCCGAGCTTGTGGCGGCGGATCAGGGCGTCGGCTCGATGATGATGATCGCCAAGAACTTCCTCCAGACCGACGTGGTCGTGATCGGGATCATCATCATCGGCGCGATCGGCTTCGCCATCGAGATGCTCATGCGCCTGCTCGAATCATGGCTGATCCCCTGGAAGGGGAAGGGCTGATGCCGTCGAAGCTGCCGGCCTTCGTGTGGCAGCAGTCAGGAAACGAAAGGAACGGGAACGTATCGCCATGAGAATGACCACTGAAGAAGCCTTCGTGAAGGTGCTGCAACGGCACGGGATCGAGCACGTGTTCGGCATCATCGGCTCCGCCTTCATGCCGATCTCGGACCTCTTCCCGAAGGCCGGCATCACCTTCTGGGACGTGGCCCACGAGAGCAACGCGGGCTTCATGTGCGACGGCTACACCCGTGCCAGCGGCAAGATCGCGATGTGCATCGGCCAGAACGGCCCCGGCATCACCAATCTCGTGACCCCGGTGAAGACCGCCTACTGGAACCACACGCCCCTGCTGCTGGTGACTCCCCAGGCGGCCAACAAGACCATCGGCCAGGGCGGGTTCCAGGAGGTGGCGCAGATGGCGCTCTTCGAGGAGATGGTCTGCTACCAGGAGGAAGTGCGCGACGCCTCCCGCATGGCGGAGGTGCTCAATCGGGTGATCGAGAACGCATTCCGCCAGTCCGCACCCGCACAGATCAACGTGCCGCGCGATCTCTGGACCCAGGAGATTGATGTCGATCTGCCGCCGATCGTGCACCTCGAGCGCTCGGCGGGTGGCGAGAGCTCGGTCGCAGAGGCGGCGCGGCTTCTTTCCGAAGCCCGCTTCCCGGTAATCCTCTCGGGCGGCGGTGTGGTGATTGGAGAGGCAATCGACGCGTGCCGGGCGCTTGCCGAACGCCTCGACGCGCCGGTCTGCTCCGGCTACCAGCACAACGACAGCTTCCCCGGCTCGCACCCGCTTGCCGTCGGCCCCCTCGGCTACAACGGCTCCAAGGCCGCGATGGAGCTGATCGCGCAGGCGGACGTGGTGCTGGCGCTGGGCACCCGCCTCAACCCCTTTTCCACTCTGCCGGGCTACGGCATCGACTACTGGCCCAAGGATGCCGCGGTCATTCAGGTGGACATGAACCCGGATCGCATCGGCCTCACCAAGAAGGTCACGGTCGGGATCTGCGGTGACGCGAAGAAGGTGGCACAGCAGCTGCGCGAGCAGCTCTCAAACACCGCGGGCGACGCGGGCCGTGAGGAGCGCCGGGCGGCGATCCATCAGACCCGCTCCGCCTGGCTCCAGACGCTCGCCAGCATGGACCACGAGGACGACGACCCGGGAACCACCTGGAACGTGGACGCCCGCACTCGCGAGCCCGACCGGATGTCGGCGCGGATGGCATGGCGCGCCATTCAGGACGGCCTGCCGAAGGACGCCATCATCTCGTCCGACATCGGCAACAATTGCGCCATCGGCAACGCCTACCCGACCTTCGAGGAGGGACGAAAATACCTCGCGCCGGGCCTCTTCGGGCCCTGCGGGTACGGCTTCCCGGCTATCATCGGCGCCAAAGATCGGCTGCCCGGACGTGTCGGTCGTCGGCTTCGCCGGCGATGGCGCCTTCGGCATTTCCATGAGCGAGATGGCATCCATGGGGCGCGAGGGATGGCCGGCGATCACCATGGTGATCTTCCGCAACTACCAGTGGGGCGCGGAGAAGCGCAACTCGATCCTCTGGTACGACAACAACTTTGTCGGCACCGAGCTGAACCCCGACCTCAGCTACGCCAGGGTCGCGGACGCGTGCGGACTGAAGGGCGTCGCGGTAAGCACGATGGAGGAGCTGACGGCAGCACTCCGTGAGTCGTGTGAAGCGCAGGCCGAGGGCGTCACGACCTTCATCGAGGTCATCCTGAACCAGGAGCTGGGCGAGCCCTTCCGCCGGGATGCGATGAAGAAGCCGAACGTCGTGGCCGGCATCGACGGCGCCGACATGCACTCCCAATAGTGGACCTCGTCGAGCGCCTCATCGCGCAAGCGAAAGCACGTCGGCGCACCATCGTCCTGCCGGAGGGCGACGACCCGAGGATCCTTCAAGCGGCCCGGCGACTGCACGACGAAGGCATCGCCCGGCCTCTCCTGATCGGCGATCGTGAGGCGCTGGAAGTGTCGGCCGCAGCAGCCGACGCGCCGCTCGATGCGATCGAGAGCGTATCGCCGCGGACGAGCGAAGCGCTTGATGCCTATGCGGCGCTCTACGTCCAAGGCCGGCCGAAGGCGAACGAGCGGGTGGCGCGACGTCTGCTCGCGAAGCCGCTCTTCTACGCGGCGATGGCGGTGAAGGCCGGCGATGCCGATGCGCTCGTAGCCGGCGCCAGCCAGCCCACGGCGCGGGTCATCGAGGCCGGGCTGATGTCGGTGGGTCTCGCGGACGGCATCGCGACGCCATCGAGCTTCTTTATCATGGTGCCCAGTGGGGATGGCGATCCGCTGGTCTTCGCCGACTGCGCGGTCAACGTCGATCCGGACGCAGACGCGCTCGCGGATATCGCCATTGCGTCGGCCGCCAGCGCCGAGCGATTGGGGGTTCCTGCGCGGGTGGCAATGCTGTCGTTCTCCACCCGCGGGAGCGCCAAGCATGAACGGGTCGAGAAGGTCCGCCGCGCGGTGGAGATCGTGCGCTCGCGGGCGCCGGAGATCGCGGTCGATGGCGAGCTCCAAGCGGACGCCGCGCTCGTGCCGCGGGTCGCCGCGCTCAAGATGTCGCGCGGGACGCGCGCGGAGCACGCCGAGAGCCCGAGCGATGTGGCGGGCAGGGCAAACGTGCTCGTCTTCCCGGACCTCGACGCCGGCAACATCGGCTACAAGCTCTGCGAGCACTTAGGCCGAATGCGCGCGATCGGGCCCTTCCTGCAAGGCTTCGCGCGGCCGCTCTGCGATCTCTCGCGTGGGGCGACGGTGGACGACATCGTGGCCGCGGCGGCGATTACCGCAGCGATGGCCTGACTGCTTATCCCCGTTCGTCGATCGGAACGTACTCGCGCGCGTCGGGCCCGGTGTAGAGCAGGCGCGGGCGGATCAGGATGTTGTTCTCAAGCTGCTCCATCGCCTGCACGGTCCACCCCGGGATCCGCCCGATGGCGAAGATCGGCACGAACAAGTCCTCCGGGATCCCGTGCAGGTAGTAGACGACGCCCGCGTAGAAATCGACGTTCACGTTGACGCCGTGCCGGGCGTAGGGGCGCATAGCCTCGACTAGCGCTTCGAGGATCGCGTGCCACTGCGGCTCCCCCATCTCTTCCGAGAGCCGCCTGACCCCTTCGCGCATGTGCCGGGCGCGGGGGTCCTCGGCCCGGTAGACCCGGTGGCCGAAGCCCATGATCGGCTCGCGCGCCTTCCGCTTCGCCTTGACGTAGTCCGCCGCCTTGGCCGGATCGTCGATCTCTCTGGCCATGCGCATCACGTTCTCGGCCGCGCCGCCGTGCGCGGGGCCGGAGAGCGCGGCCACCGCCGCAGTGATGCCCGCATGCAGGTTCGCATCAGTGCTGACGACGACCCGCGCGGTGAACGAGGAGGCGTTGGAGCCGTGCTCGGCGTGCAGCACCATGTCGGTGTCCATCAACGATGAAGCGTCCTCGCTCGGCGCTTCCCCCTTGAGCATGTAGAGGAAGTTCGCGGCATGGCCGAGGTCCGCGCTCGCAGGCACCGGCCCACGGCCCTGGCGGATGTGGTGGTGCGCGGTCACGATCATCGGCACCTGCGAGGTGAGCCGGATGCTCTTGCGGCGCGTCGCCTCCATTGAGTTGTCGCTCGTATCGGGATCGTAGGCGGCAAGCGCGGAGACTGCGGTCCGCAGCACGTCCATGGGGTGCGAGTCCTTCACCGCGCCGATGATGTCGTGGATCGCGCCGGGCAGCGTGCGCGCCTCCTTCAACGCGCCGTCGAAGGCCGCAAACTGAGTCCGCGTCGGAAGCTCACCGTGGAGCAGGAGGTAGGCGGTCTCCTCGAACGACGAGTGCTGGGCGAGATCGTGGATCGAGTACCCCCGATAGCGGAGCTCGCCGGCGCGGCCGTCGATGAGCGTGGTCGGCGATCGATCGAAGCACAGATCCTTCAGGCCCCGATGCACCTCGGGCTGGTTCGCATCCGTCATGTGCCTCTTCCCTTCCGCCTGTCGTTAACTTGAATGCTAGCCAGCGAGACTGGCCGCGCAATCACGCACTCAGCCCAGCGCCGCGTGAAGAGCGCGCCCAACCTCGGAAGGCGTGGCAAGCACCGCCACCCCGGCTGCTTCCAACGCCTTGCGCTTCGATGTGTAAGTGCCCTTGTCGCCCATCACGATGGCGCCGGCGTGTCCCATCTTCTTGCCGGGCGGCGACGCGGCGCCGGCAATGAAGGCGACGACCGGCTTGGCCATGCCTCGCGCGTACTCCGCCGCGTCCTCCTCCATCGTCCCGCCGATCTCGCCGACCACCACGACTGCATCGGTGCGCTCGTCGGCATCCAGCACCTCCAGCGCGTCGCGGATGGTCGTTCCGACGATCGGATCACCGCCGATACCGATGAAGGCGGATTGCCCGAAGCCCGCCTGCACCAAGTTGAGGCAGACCAGGGTACCGAGGCTGCCGCTGCGGGAGATCACACCAATCCCGCCCGGCCGGAAGACGTCGGACTCGAACGCTGGCATAAAGCCGACGAAACACTCGGCGGGCGTCACCAGCCCTGCGGTGTTGGGCCCGACGATGGCGGCGCCATTCGCCCGTGCCATCGCCAGCAACTCCATCACGTCCTGCACCGGAACATGCTCGGTAAGGACGACGAGGCGCGCGCATCCCGCTTCCATTGCATCCTGCGCCGCCGCCTTCACCCCGAGCGGCGGGATGAACAGCACCGACACGTCGAAGCCGACCTCGCGCATGGCATCGCCGGCGCTCGCGTAGACCGGCACGCCGCAATGCTCGGTGCCCGCCTTCTTGGGGTTCACGCCCGCGACGACCTGCGTGCCGTATGCTTGCATGCGCTCGGTCCAGTACGTGCCCTGCTTGCCGGTGATTCCCTGAACGAGCACGCGGTCTGCGCCCCGCACGATCATCGGGAAGCTCCGGCGTCGCTAGCCGCCGCGATTGCCGCGACAATTGCCCCGTCCATCGTCTTGCAGGGGGTCACGCCGAGTCGTTCGCGCAGCATCGCCTGCGCCTCGGCCGAGCCGGTGCCGCGCACGCTGAAGAACACCGGAATGGATGGCTTGAGCGCCTCCCAGGCGTCGAGCAGCCCGCCGGTCATCACGTCGGTGCGCGCGAAGGCACCGCAGAAGTTCACCAAGAGACACTTGATCTTGGGGTTGTCGAGCACGAGCTCCAAGGCCGGCCTGGCCTTGGTGTATGCGTCGCCGCCGATCTCCAGGAAATTCGCCGGCCGCCCGCCGTGATGCGCGATCACGTCCATGGTGGTCATGGTAAGCCCGGCGCCGTTGGCGAGCACGCCGATGTCGCCGTCGAGCTCGATGTACCGCAACCCGAGGGCCCGTGCCCTCGCCTCTAGCGCCGTGAGCGGTTCCGGGCTCCCTCTGCCGGCGAGGTCCTGCCTGCGCTGGATCCCGGAATCGTCGAGAACAAACTTGCAGTCGAGCGCGACCAGCCGCCCATCCGCGAGCCGGGCGAGGGGATTGATCTCGAGCAGCTCCGCGTCGTTGTCGCGATACGCGCGATAGAGCGCGACCAGAGTCTCGGCGACAGGCCCCTCGTCGCCGTCGACGCCGAGGCCGCCCTGCATTGCGCGCGCCGAGTCCAGGTCGAACCCGCGCAGGATGTCGACAGGCGCTTGCCCCAGCCGGTCCGGCATCGACGCCGCAATCTCCTCGACGTCCATGCCGCCCTCGGGCGAAAACATGACCAGCGGCCCCTTGGACGCCGCGTCGCTCAAGACCGCGGCGTAGTATTCCGCCGCGACCTGCATCTGCTCTTCGACCAGGACCGAGACAACGGGGTGCCCCGCGATCTCCATGCCGAGGATTGCGCTCGCTGCGTCACGGGCTGCCTTGGGATCGCACGCCCCTCGGATACCGCCGGCCTTGCCCCGCTTGCCCGCCGGCACTTGCGCCTTGACCATCACGGGCACTCCGAGTGCCGCCGCGGCGGCCTCCGCCTCGCCGGCGCTTCGGGCCACGCGCCCGCGCGGGATCGCAATACCCGCCGCCTGCAGCAGCGGCTTCGCCGCATGTTCCTCGAAGTTCATCTCTGTCGTTCGGATCCGCAGGCCGCCGCCGGCGACGCCTACCTGCCGTACTTGTCCCAGTAGGCGCCGAAGAGCGCATCCTCGCTGGGCCTGTCCTCGGGGATCGGCACCGCGAGATGGGTGATGTTGAGGAAGTGCCGGTAGTTCAGGTTTTCGCTGATGCTGTTGCCCTGCCAGGTTCCGCAGCCCATGGAAAGCGTGAAGTTAAGTCCGCTGTCGAACCCGCCGCCGTTTCCGAAGGTATGTGCCATGTTTACGAGCACTCGCGCGGTATCCAGCTCCTCCGCCAGCCGGCGGGCATGCGCCATCTCTTGTGTGTGAATGCCGACGGAATGGCCAC
>CAXXVO010000017.1:0-298552 GCA_963422645.2 Alphaproteobacteria bacterium | reverse complement strand
CGGCGAGCGCTAGCTACTGGATCAACGCTCTGGGCGGCAAGCCGCTGCTCTGTCTGCACAAGCCGCTGGACCCGAAGATGGTCGCGGCCATCGAAGCCGACGTGGTGCCGGCGCTGCAGGAGCTTGGGATCGTTGGCGCCGGGGCGCCGGACCTGACCGCCGAGCATCCCGGCCAGCCGGCGCTCACCCTGGTCTTCGACCGCGAGGGCTGGAGCCCGGATCTGTTCCGCCGGCTGGCGAGGCGCGGCGTCGCCTGCCTGACCTGGCACAAGAACTTCAGGGGCGAGGACTGGCCGGCCGAGGACTTCGGCGCGATGACCGTTCCCATTCACGGACCGGCGGCGGACGGCAGCGCCACCATGCGGCTGGCTGAGAAGCCGGTGACGTTGCCGAACGGCTTCAGGGTGCGCCAGATCCGCCGCCTGCTCGACAACGGCCGTCAGGTGCCGCTGATCACCACCGATCCGCACAAGCCGATGGCTGAGGTTGCGGGCGCCATGTTCTCGCGCTGGTCGCAGGAGAACTTCTTCAAGTACATGCGTGACGAGTTCAATCTCGACGCCCTGCCGACCCACGAGCTCGAGCCTCTCGATCCCGCCGCCATGGTCGTCAACCCGCTGCGGCGGGCCTATGACAAGGCAATCCATCGCCTCGACCGCCAGCTTGGCCGCCTGCGCAACCGCATCGCCGACACGGCCCGGAAGAAGCAGCCGACGGCGGAACTCAGGAGGGAAGTCAGGGACCTCCAGGATGTCCGCGACATCGTCAGGGCCAGCCGCAGGGAGACGCCCAAGCACTGCCGGGCCGGCGACCTCGACGAAGCCGAGCAGCTCGATGCCTTGCCCGCGCGCGAGCGCCTCCTCCTCGACGTCATCCGGATGATCGCCTACCGCGCCGAAACCCGCATGATGCTTCCCGTCATGCAGGCGCAGGGCCACAAGCCCCATCCCCGGAAACTGCTTCAAGCGCTGCTCACCGCCGATGCCGACATCCTGCCGGATCCTGGCAATGGCCTCCTGCGGGTCCACATTCTTGGCCTCGCAAACGACGCCTGCGACCGTTGGATCGATGCGGTTCTGAGCGACCTGAACGCCACCGAAACGGTCTTCCCCGGCACCCGTCTGCGCATAGTCTCAGACTTCCTGACCTCGTGATGCTGGCTGTTCTGGGCAGCGTGCCGGGAACTCCTTGAATTCTGATACATTTCGGTTGTTTCAGGCGGTTTTTCGCTGGGTGTCGCGCCCGAGGTCTGATAGTATAATTTGATACCAATTGCACGGTCTCAACCATGCCCAGTACCCTCCCAATGTGCCCTCCAGAGGCGGTCTCGATCGGCAACAGCTGCTTCGCCGTCCTGATCTCGGACGACACCTTCACCTACTTTTCCAACCTCATTCCCTTTGACAGCCACGCCGCCGATGACCGCACGGCCATGCTCTTGCGGATCGGCCGCCTCGCGGCGATCAGCGCGGTCTCGCCGCAGGAACTGGCTGACGCTTTCGCTGTCTCGCGCGCGACGGTGCAGCGCGCACGACGGCGCTACCTGGCCGAGGGCGAAGCGGGGTTCATGAAGCCCCGGCGCGGTCGCGGGCCGTCGGTGTTCACTCCGGAGTTGGCGGAGAAGGCGACGGCGTTGCTGGCATCGGGCCTGAGCGGCTCTGCGGCGGCCCGGGTTCTCGGCGTGTCAGCGCCATCGGTCAACAAGTGGCGCCGTCAGGGACTGATCGGCAACACGGAGGCGGATGGGGAGCCCGGACGCTCAGCGCTGGCTGCGCCGCCTGACGCGGGTGCGGCTCCTGAAGGCCGTGTCGATGAAGAGAGTACCGGTGCCCCGGGGCCGGAGACGGCGCCGGGGCTGGAAGCGCAGCCGCAAACGGATCGCAGCGCGCGCGATCGGCGGGACCGGCAGGCGCCGATGGGGCGTGCGACTTGCGATGTTCCGGCTCGGGTTCTGGCCAGTTGTGGACAGGCGGGGCCGGTCGAACCGCAGTTCGCCGCCGCCGCCCGCGGTGTCCGCTTCGGCGGCGTGCTCGCCGCCCTGCCGGCCCTGCTGAAGGAAGGTCTTCTCTCCGAGACCGGTCTCCTGCCATTGCTGCCGAAGGGCTATTACGGCTTGCCTACGATCCTGCTCTTCCTGGCCTTCATGACCTTGGCGCGGGTGCGCAACCCCGAGAGCCTGCGCTACCAGGCGCCGGGCGAATGGGGCGCCATTCTCGGCCTCGATCGCTGCCCCGAGGTCAAGACGCTGCGCCGCAAGATCGCTCTCATCGCCGACGACGAGGCCGGCGTGCGGGCGTGGCAGCTCGCCCTTGCCAGGCGCTGGCAAGGCCGACGAGCCGGAGCTCTGGGCGACGCTGGCCATCGACGGGCACGTCAAGGTCTACTCCGGCCGCAAGGGGCGCTTGCCCAAGCACTTCGTCTCGCGCGAGAAGCTGTGCCTGCCGGCGAGCGCCAGCTACTGGATCAACGCTCTGGGCGGCAAGCCGCTGCTCTGTCTGCACAAGCCGCTGGACCCGAAGATGGTCGCGGCCATCGAAGCCGACGTGGTGCCGGCGCTGCAGGAGCTTGGGATCGTTGGCGCCGGGGCGCCGGACCTGACCGCCGAGCATCCCGGCCAGCCGGCGCTCACCCTGGTCTTCGACCGCGAGGGCTGGAGCCCGGATCTGTTCCGCCGGCTGGCGAGGCGCGGCGTCGCCTGCCTGACCTGGCACAAGAACTTCAGGGGCGAGGACTGGCCGGCCGAGGACTTCGGCGCGATGACCGTTCCCATTCACGGACCGGCGGCGGACGGCAGCGCCACCATGCGGCTGGCTGAGAAGCCGGTGACGTTGCCGAACGGCTTCAGGGTGCGCCAGATCCGCCGCCTGCTCGACAACGGCCGTCAGGTGCCGCTGATCACCACCGATCCGCACAAGCCGATGGCTGAGGTTGCGGGCGCCATGTTCTCGCGCTGGTCGCAGGAGAACTTCTTCAAGTACATGCGTGACGAGTTCAATCTCGACGCCCTGCCGACCCACGAGCTCGAGCCTCTCGATCCCGCCGCCATGGTCGTCAACCCGCTGCGGCGGGCCTATGACAAGGCAATCCATCGCCTCGACCGCCAGCTTGGCCGCCTGCGCAACCGCATCGCCGACACGGCCCGGAAGAAGCAGCCGACGGCGGAACTCAGGAGGGAAGTCAGGGACCTCCAGGATGTCCGCGACATCGTCAGGGCCAGCCGCAGGGAGACGCCCAAGCACTGCCGGGCCGGCGACCTCGACGAAGCCGAGCAGCTCGATGCCTTGCCCGCGCGCGAGCGCCTCCTCCTCGACGTCATCCGGATGATCGCCTACCGCGCCGAAACCCGCATGATGCTTCCCGTCATGCAGGCGCAGGGCCACAAGCCCCATCCCCGGAAACTGCTTCAAGCGCTGCTCACCGCCGATGCCGACATCCTGCCGGATCCTGGCAATGGCCTCCTGCGGGTCCACATTCTTGGCCTCGCAAACGACGCCTGCGACCGTTGGATCGATGCGGTTCTGAGCGACCTGAACGCCACCGAAACGGTCTTCCCCGGCACCCGTCTGCGCATAGTCTACGACATCGACGGGGCCTCGGAATCCGCGCGGCTCGTGTCACCTAAAATCAGCAGAGGTCAGGAAGTCTGAAGCTAACATGGACTGGCTCCGATGCCACCGCGGTCGCATAAGCGGTTGAGATCAGCAGCGCTGTTGCGATTAGTGTTCTTGTCATAGTAGTTCCCTCTGGTAGATGCTTCAGCCCGACGCCTGCTGGGTCTTTGTTACACTCTCCAAACGACTAAGCCAACGGTTGCAGAAAGTCCGACAGCATCCACGAGGGCACCCAAGTCTGACCGAACACGATGGGGTGCACGGATCAAGTCCGGGTATGACGGTTGAGAGGCCTGGGCTGGGAGAACCGCCCGGCCGACCCGAAGTCTTGCAAACCTCAGAAACAAGACTCTAAAGAACGGCTCCCGTCTCTCCGAAGAGGTGGAAGCGTTCCCGTCCCACCCGGACCGGAACCTCGTCTCCGGGCCGGACGAGCGCTTCTTCGGAGAGCTTGATCGTGATCGGCTCGGCCGTGAACTCCGTCTGCAGATAGGCCAGCGACTCACCGCCCAGCTTCTCGACAATCTCGACCCGCCCGCGGAAGTCCGCCTCGGCCGCAGGCGCGATGTAGAGGTGCTCCGGACGAACGCCCAACGTAATCGGCCCCGGCGCCGCATCGCGCAGACGCCCGGCCGGCAGCGACACCGGGCCGAACCGCACCTGCGGCTCTCCTCCCTCGGCCGCTTCGATCGCGGCATCGATGAAGTTCATCGCAGGCGCGCCGATGAATCCGGCCACGAACCGGTTGGCAGGCGCATCGTAGAGCTCCTCCGGCGCGCCGACCTGCTCGATCCGCCCATGGTCGAACACCACGATCCGGTCGGCCAGCGTCATGGCCTCGGTCTGGTCGTGGGTGACGTAGACCATGGTGGCATCGAGCCGGTCGCGAAGCCGCGCGATCTCCAGGCGCATCCGCACCCGGAGCGCGGCGTCGAGGTTGGAGAGGGGCTCGTCGAAGAGGAAGATCTGCGGGTCGCGGATGATGGACCGCCCGATGGCCACGCGCTGGCGTTGCCCGCCGGAGAGCTCGCGCGGGTAGCGCCCGAGCAACGCCTCGATCTGAAGCGTCGCGGCAACCTCGGTCACGCGCCGGGCGATCTCGGCCTTCGGCACCTTGGCCAGCCGCAGCCCGAAGCCGATGTTCTGCGCCGCCGTCATGTGGGGAAAGAGCGCGTAGGACTGGAACACCATCGCCACCCCGCGCCGCGCAGGCGCGACGTCCGTCACGTCGTGCCCGCCGATCAGGATGCGCCCGGCGCTCACGCTCTCCAGGCCTGAGATCATCCGCAGCGTGGTGGTCTTGCCGCACCCCGAGGGGCCGACGAGGACCACGAACTCGCCGTGCGCGATCGCCAGATCGACGCCGTCGACGGCGAGCACCTCGCCGAAGCGCTTCGAGACGCCATGCAAGGCAAGCTCTGCCATCGTCAGCCCTTCACCGCCCCCATGGTCATCCCCTTGATGAAGTAGCGCTGGAAGAAGAGGAACACGATGAGCGTCGGCAGGCTCGCGATCAGCGACAGCGACCCCTGCACCCCCCAGGCCACCGAATACTGCCCCTGCAGGTTCACGATCCCCAGCATGATGGTCCGATTCTCGTCGGACTGGGTGAAGATGAGCGGCCACAGGAAGTCGTTCCAGATCCAGGTGAACTGGAGCGTTGCCAGCACCGCCAGCGCCGGCAGGCTCAGCGGCAGCGCCACCCGGGTCAGCACCTGCCACTCGTTCGCGCCTTCCAGGATGGCCGCCTCACGCAGCGCGGTCGGGACGGTGGCGAAGAAGTTGCGCATCAGGAGCGTGCAGATGGGAATGCCCATCGCGGTGTGAATGATGATGATGGGGTAGAGGGTGTCGATCAGATCCATGGCGTTGAAGAGCCGAAAGAGCGGGATCAGGATCACCTGCGGCGGGAAGAACATGCCGGAGACAATAACGAGAAAGAGCAGGTTGCTACCGCGGAAGGGCAGCTTGGCGAAGACGTAGCCGGCCAGCGACCCCAGCGCGATCGAGGACACCGTCGCAGGAGCAGTGACGAGAATCGTGTTGGCGAAGTATCGGTGCACCGCCGGATTGCCGAGCACCTCGGCGAAGTTGCCCCAGAAGAGCTCGGACGGGATCGTCCACAGCTGGCCGAACGCGATTTCGCGGGTGGTCTTGATCGAGGAGAGCAGCACGCCGGCGGTCGGCGCCAGGAATAGCACCGCCAGAACCGCGAGCGCGATGAAGATCACCGCGGGCCATGGGTTGAACCGCCTGCGCGTCTCTGGGAGGTACGCCGCGTCAACCATGGAGCGCGTCGACCTTGCGCAACTGGCGGAAGTAGAGGCGGATGATGGTCAGTGCGATCAGGAACAGTACCACCGAGATCGCGCTGCCGTAGCCCATCAGGTACTTCTTGAAGGACTCGTTGTACATGTGCATGGCCAGCGTGTCGGAGCTGTTGAAGGGTCCGCCGCCGGTCATGGTGTAGAGGATGTCGAACCCCTTGAGCGAGTTGATGACGTTGAGCGCGATCACCACCACGGTGGCCGGCGCGAGCAGAGGGATGACCACCAGGCGGATGCGCTGAAAGACTTTCGCGCCCTCGATCTCGCAGACCTCCAGCAGATCCTCGGGGATGGTGGTCAGCCCGGCCAGGAAGATCACCATCGAGAGCCCGGTCTGCTGCCACGACCAGACGAGGATTACCGACCACAGCGCGCTATCCGGCTTCGCCAGCCACGCGTAGTTGAACTGCTCGCCGCTCACCGCCTCCACCACGGTGTTTAGCAGCCCCCAGTCCGGCTGGTAGATCCACACCCAGATCTGCCCGACCACCACGGCCGAGAGGCAGATGGGCAAGTAGAAGACCGACTTGAACACCGACCCGCCGGGAATGCGGCTGTCGATCAGGAGCGCGAGCGCAAGCCCGAGCACGGTCGGCACGACGATCGCCGCGACGATCCAGAGCGCCGTGTTGATCGCGGCGTTGAGGAAGAGCTTGTCGGTGTAAATCTTGAAGAAGTTATCGAAGCCGACGTAGTCGTAGTCGGGATTGAAGCCGTTCCAGTTGGTGAAGCTGTAGTAGAAGGAGCTCGCAAGCGGCCAGATCACGAACGCTGCGAACACCGCAAGCGGCAGAGCCAGCAGAGTCACCCGCCAGAAACGGTTCTCCCGTTCCATCGGTCACTGCTCATGCCGGAAGGTGGACGGGCCGCCGGGTGAATAGCGCCCGGCGGCCCGCCCGCACGAAACCGCGTCTACTCCGTGAACGCTTGGGCGGCGTCCGCGGCGACCTGAGCGAGGATGTCGTCTACCTGGCTCGGGTCATCCATGAAGCGCGAGAACATGGAGAGCCCGACCTCCGCCACCGGTGGTGGCGTCGCGAGGTCGTAGTTGAACGCAAAGTTGTCGGCGCCGGCCACGACGGTGGAGACCCGCTGCATGACCACGTTGTAGTTCGCCGGATCGACGTTGACGTTGGCAGAGAGCGCCCCATAAGCGCCGGTCCAGCTCGCCTGCACATCGGCGCTCGACATCATGTAGCTCAGGAACGCCTCGGCGCCGGCGCGGTTCTCCCCGTCGTTGGAGATGACCAGACCGTCCACCGGGCCGACCACCGACGTGGGGACGCCGTCCGCGATGGACGGGAAGGGGAAGAAGTCATAGTCCTTGCCGGCCTCCAGCTCCAGTCCGTTCCAGTAGCCGGTGATCCAGGTGCCCATCAGGGTCATCGCCGCATCGCCGCGGGCCACCTTGTCGGACGCATCCGTCCACGAATCGGCGTTGGCGTTGGCCGCGAAGTATCCCTTGTCCGCCAGATCCCTCCACATCGCCATGGCGGCCTTGACCTCGGCGTCGTCGTAAGCCGCGGAGCCATTCATCAGACTTGCGCGGTAGTCGGGGCCAGCGGTGCCGAGCAGCAAGTAGTCGAACCAGAACTGGGCGGGCCAGCGGTTCTTCGAGCCGAGCGCGATCGGCGTCACGCCCTTGCCCTTCAGCGTCTCGCAGAGCGCCATGAACCCGTCCCAGGTCGTCGGCATATCGGTGACGCCTGCGTCCGCAAGCACCTGGGTGTTATAGAACATGCCCGCGTAGTGGTAGTTGAACGGCACCAGGTAGCGCTGGCCGTTGTACATGGTAGCGCTGTCGGCCACCGACTTCGCCACCACATTGTCGAGGCCGTCCCGGGCCCACATCTCGTCGATGGGATGGAGGCTTCCGGAATCGACGACGAACTGCGTCCGCGCCCCGGCCCAGTAGCTGAAGACGTCCGGCAGGCTGTCGCCGGCCGCGCGCACCAGGATATCGGTCTTGAAGTCCTCGTGACCGATGGGGCTGTTCTTGATCGTGTAGTCCGTGTCGGCTTCGAACTTCGCGACCTGCTCATTGAAGATCTTGAGTCCGAACTCGCCGGTGAAGTAGTGCGTCAGGGTGACGTCGCCGCCTTGCGCGAAAGCGGGCGCGCCGAGCAGCAGGGCCGGCGCGACCGCCACGGCGGCCAGCAGCCTGCGCCTGTTGAGAGTGATCATGGATATTCCCCCGTGCGGTTGATATGCCAGCGCTGTCAATGAGCGCCTCGGCAGTCAAGCGTATCGCTTCGCGCAGTGTCAACGAAAAGGGGGCAAATGCACCAGGGTATCGCACGAGAGCATACCGAACCATCAGCAAGACATCGGCAACCTGCGTTGCACGACGGCGCGGACTCCGCCTACGTTCGCGGCGTATTGGCGCTGCGGGGCGACGCCGCATGGCCGGCGTGTTAATGCGCTGCCGCGACGGGAGCTGAAGAGTCATGCAAAGCGGTCCCATTGGAGTCGGCATCGTGGGCACGGGCCGGATCTCCGATCTGCACGCCATCGAGTACCTGGCCAGCCCGCTGGCGCGGATCGTGGCGCTCTGCGATCAGGACACCGCGCGTGCGGCGGAGCGGGCGGCGGCCTGGGGCTTGGACGACGTCGCAATCTGCGACGACATCGATGCGCTGCTCGCCCGCCCGGACGTGGATCTGGTCGAGATCCTGCTGCCCCATCATCTGCATCTGGAAGCGGCGCTGAAGGCCGTCGATGCCGGCAAGGTGGTCTCGCTCCAGAAGCCGATGTGCATCTCGCTCGAGGAGGCCGACCGCCTGGTCGCCGCGGCGGACGCCTCGGACCGCCCGTTCAAGGTGTTCGAGAACTTCCTGTTCTACCCCCCGGTCGTCCGTGCGAGGGAGCTGATCGCGGACGACGCGATCGGCACGCCGCTCTCCATCCGTATCAAGAGCAACCCGGGGCGGAGTGCCACCGCCTGGGACGTGCCGGCAAGCGCCATCGCCTGGCGGCAGCGGCCCGAAAAATCCGGCGGCGGGCCGCTGGTGTTCGACGACGGCCACCACAAGTTCGCCCTCGCCTGGCACTTCATGGGCGAGCCGGAGGAGGTCCACGCCTTCATCGGGCAGACCGAAACGGCAGACCACCGGGAGCGGCTGGACGCGCCCTCGATCGTCTCGTTCCGCTTTCCCGGCAACCGCATCGGCAACCTGGAGATCGTCCATTCGCCGGAGCTTGAGATCGCAACCCGCCACTATGCCCAGGACGACCGCGTGGAGATCACCGGCAGCAAGGGCGTGATCTGGGTGAACGGCGGCCACGGGCGCCTGGGCGACACGCCGCCGGTGGCGTTGTACCGGGACGACACCATCACCGAGTTCCGCGACGTGGCGACCGGCTGGGAGCAAAGCTTCGTGCTCTCCACACGCCACTTTCTGAAGGTGCTGTCGCAAGGCGGGCGTCCGGTGCTGACCGCGCGCGAGGGCCGGCAGGTGCTGCGCTTCGCGCTCGCCGCGCTCGAATCCGCCCGGCTGGGCAGGCCGGTGCCGGTCGCTGCCGAAGGAGGACCGGGCGCCTGACGAATACCGCCGGCCCGCTTTGCTTACGGGGTGCCGTATTCTACGGTGCGCGGCGGGAGGTGGGCGATGGATGCGAAGGCAGAAGCGCTCGCGGCGGCAGCGGCAGTGGACGAGGCGAGGCTCTGGTCCCGCCAGATGGCGATGGCGGAGATCGGCGCGACCGCGAAGGGCGGGGTCAACCGCGCCGCACTCTCCGACGAAGACCGCCGCGCCCGGGCACTGATGGTGGAGTGGGCCGGCGATCTCGGCTTCGACGTTGCGACCGACGACATCGCGAACCTCTACGTCCGCCGCCCTGGCCGGCAGGCAGATGCGGCGCCCGTGGTGACGGGGAGCCACCTCGACAGCCAGCCGCGCGGCGGCAAGTTCGACGGCTCCTATGGCGTGATCGGCGGGTTCGAGGCGCTCGAAGCCATCGCGCAGGCCGGGATCGAGACCGAGCGGCCCATCGACGTGGTGGCATGGACCAATGAGGAGGGCGGGCGCTTCCAGCCGGGCGCCATGGGGTCTGCGGTGTTCGCCGGCGTGATGCGGCTGGAGGAGCAACTCGGCCTCGTGGATCGCGAGGGAGTGACGCTCGAAGACGCGCTCGCCGAGACGCTCGCGTCCACGCCGGGGCTGGCGCACCGCCCCTTCGGCCATCCATTCGCGGCTTACGTTGAAGCGCACATCGAGCAGGGTCCGCGGCTCGAGAACGAAGGCCTGACCATCGGCGCCGTGACCGGGATCCAGGGCATCTACTGGTTCACCGTGGAGGTGAGTGGCGCGGAGGCGCACGCGGGCACCACCCCGCTCAGGGTGCGCAGGGATGCGCTCAAGGCGGCGGTGGCCATGGTGACTGCGCTCGAGGGGCTGATGGCCGACGAGTCCGACACGGTGCGCTTCACCGTCGGCCGCTTCGAGTGCCATCCCGGCTCGCCCGCCACCGTGCCGGGCCACGCGTTCTTCACCATCGACTTCCGCCATCCCGACCCCGACCTGATCGCGCGCATCAGCGCGCAGATCGCGCCCACCTGCGAGGCGCACGCACGCGGCTGCACGGTCACGGTCCGGCCCATCATGGAAATTGCGCCTCTGGTGTTCGACCCCACCCTGATCGACATGGTGGAGGGCTATGCCGCGAGCCTGGGCCATCCGGTCATGCGCATGCCCTCCGGCGCGGGCCACGATGCAGGCCACATCAATCACCTTTGCCCTACCGGCATGATCTTCGTGCCCTGCGAGCGGGGCGTCAGCCACAACGAGGCGGAGAACGCGACGCCGGCCGACCTTGCTGCGGGTGCCCGGACGCTGGCCGCCTGCCTCGTCGACCTCGCGAATCAGGAGTAGCCATGAGCGAACGCAGGAGCGAGTACGCGCTGTTCGACCCGGAGGCGATCGACGCGCTCAGGCCGGTGATCCGCGGCCACCGGCACGCGATCGTGGCCGGACACTACCTCGCCGCACAGGCAGGCTTCGCGATCCTGGAGGCGGGCGGCAACGCCATCGATGCGGGCGTCGCCGCGGGCATCGCTTTGGGTGTCGTGCACAGTGATCTCGTCAACGTCGCGGGCGTTGCGCCGATCATCCTCTACAGCGCGAAGACCGGGCAGGTGGAGACCATTAGCGGGCTCGGCACCTGGCCGGCGGCGGTTACGCCCGATCTCTTCGTGCGCGAGCACGACGGTCACATCCCGGTGGGCCCGCTGCGCACAGTCGTGCCGAGCGCGCCGGACGCCTGGATCACCGCGCTGGAACGCCACGGCACCATGACCTTCGGCGAGGTGGCAGAGGCCGCGATCCGGCTCGCACGCGACGGCTTCGTGATGTACCCACTGATGGCGAGCGTCATCGCCAAGAAGGCCGACGCGTACAACCGCTGGCCGTCGAACGCCGAAATCTATCTGCCCGGCGGCCGGCCGCCTGCCGTGGGCGATCTCTTTGTGCAGGCCGACCTCGGGCGCTCGCTCCAGTACATGGCGGACGAGGAGCGCGCTGCCGGCGACGACCGCGGGGCCGGGCTCGATGCCGCCCGCGCGGCCTTCTACCGGGGCGACATCGCCGCCGCCATCGTGAACCACCACCGGGAGAAGGGCGGCCTGCTCACGGCCGACGACCTCGCCTCCTTCAGGGTGGCGGTGGAGCCGCCCGAGCGGGTCACGATCGAGGGCATCGACGTTTACGCCTGCGGCCCCTGGTGCCAGGGGCCGACGCTGCTTCAGGCGCTTCGCCTGCTGGACACGAAGGCGCTGGCCGCGCACGGCCACAACAGCCCGGAAGCGCTGCACATGATGGCGGAGGCGCTGAAATTAGCTTTTGCCGACCGCGAGCGCTGGATCGGCGACCCGCGCTTCGTCGACGTGCCGACGGCGGCGCTCCTCTCCGACGACTACGCCGCCAGCCGCCGCGCCCTCATCCGGCCCGGCGAGGCATGGCTCGAGATGCCGCCGGCGGGCGACCCGGCGCAAGGACTGGCGACGCTCGCCTGCGCGCAGGGAGCGGCCTCAACGGGGCCCGTGGAGGCCGCGCACGACACCTCCTACGTCTGCGTCATCGATGACGAAGGCAACGTCTTCTCGGCGACGCCGAGCGATATCTCATTCGATTCGCCGGTAATTCCGGGCACCGGGCTTTGCGCCTCTTCGCGCGGCGCGCAGTCCTGGGCCGATCCCGCGCACGCCTCGAGCGTGGCGCCCGGCAAGCGGCCGCGGCTCACGCCAAACCCGGCGCTCGCCATGGGCGAAGACGGGTTCGTCATGCCCTTCGGCACGCCCGGCGGCGACGTTCAGATCCAGGCGATGCTCCAGACCTTCGTGAACATCGTGGTCTACGGCATGAACCCGCAGGCCGCGGTGGAAGCGCCAAGGTTTGCGACCATGAGCTTCCCCAATTCCTTCGAGCCGCACGAGTACCATCCGGGCAAGCTGATGCTGGAGGGGCGCATCTCGGAGGCAGCCGGCGACACACTCGCCGCCTGGGGCCACGGGGTCGAGTGGTGGCCGGAGTGGGCTTGGCCCGCCGGCGCCATGTGCGTGCTGGTCAAGGAGGGCGAAGGGGGCACGCTCTCGGGCGGGGCGGACCCGCGGCGACCGGCCTACGGGCTCGCCTGGTAAAGGGCGGATTGAGCAAAGGGGAGAATGGCGCCGTGACGATCATCTTCGAGGGATGCAGAGTGTTCGACGGGGTCTCCGCCGAGCCACGCGAGAACGCGGCCGTGGTGGTCGAGGAGGGCCGGATCAAGGAGGTCGCCGACGGCGCGGTCCGCGCACCGGCCGATGCGGAACGCGTAGCCTGCGGCGGGCGAACGCTGATGCCGGGCCTGATCGATGCCCATTTCCACGCTCTCCTCGTTGACCTCAACATCCCGTCGCTCGACGACATGCCGGCGTCCCTGATCTACCAGCACGCAAGGCTCAGCCTCGAAAGCTCGCTGAAGCGGGGCTTCACCACGGTGCGCGATGCGGGCGGCGCCGACCTGGGGCTGGCGCTCGCCGTGGAGCAAGGCTTGATCGCGGGCTCGAGGGTGCTCTTCTCCGGCCGGGCCATCAGCCAGACCGGCGGCCACGGCGACATGCGCAACCAGACCCGCTTCGAGCCCTGCGGCTGCGCCGGCTATCACGGGATCGTCTCGCAGGTGGCCGACGGCGTCGATGCGGTGCGCCAGGTGGTGCGGGAGGAGCTTCGCAAGGGAGCGCACCAGATCAAGATGATGGTGTCGGGCGGCGTGCTCTCGCCGACCGATCCCCTCTGGATGGACCAGTACTCCGACGAGGAAATCAGGGTCGGCGTGGAGGAGGCGGCGACCCGGCGCACCTATGTGATGGCCCATGCGCACACGGCGAGCGCTGTAGCCGGCCAGAAGTCTTTGCGAATCGCGGCCAGAAGTCTTTGCGAATGGCCTGGAAAACAGGCTGATTTTCGGGGCTGATTCGGGCTGGAAAAACGGCCTCTGCATCGGCCATGCACGGGCCGTTCAGGGGCGCGGAATTCGGTGTGCACGGCCCCTGCAAGGGTTCTATTCCGCCTTCTCCTCCGCCTCGGGCGCGGGGGGCTGGGCGGGCCCGGCTTCGGGCGGGCGCCAGTGTCTGTCGTCGGCTGCGTCGAAGCGCTCGAGCGCGCCCGCGTCCATGGTTTCGATGCGCTTGCGGAGCGCGCGGCAGAGCCGGCGCAGGCGGTCGCGTTCGGCGTCCTGCTCCTCGGTGGCGGCGCCGCGCAGCCGCCGTCTGGCCTCGTGCTCCCAGCTCCTTGCCCCGTAGGCCTTCCGGATGCGGCGGGTTGCCTCCCGGTCGAGCCCTTGCGCCCTTTCTTGCCGGAGGTCTTCGGCGGCGGCGCGCTCGCCCGCTTCGGCGATCATGGCCCATGCCGGCTTGGGGCTGGCGTCCGGGTCGGGGCCGTAGTCCGGCAGGCCGGGGATCGGGTTCCAGCCGTAGGCCTTCCATGTCGCCTCGTCGAACATCGTGTCGATGCCGCCGGGGAAGGAGCCCGGCAGGAAGCCGTGGGGCGGACGCAGGCCGTCGTGCGCCATGAGCCGGCGGATCGCGTCCTGGATGTCGATCACCGTGTCATCCTCCGTCGGGCCGGGCGAGGGACGAGAACCTCTCTCCGTTCGACTGCGCCCACCATCGCACGAGCGAGCGGCGGATGCCGGCGGTGGCGGGTGCGACCCTGTGCCACCAGTCTGCGGGGAAGAGGACGAGCGATCCCGGCGGCGGGTCGATCCGTACGGGGCGGCGTTTCCGGCCCGGGTCCTGGAAGACCATGTCGCCGCCGGCTGCGGCGCGTTCGACGATGAGGCTTGCGGAGACGGTCCGGTCGAGGGTGTCGGGAACTCCCCGCCCTGCGTACTGGTCGACGTGCCAGAGGCAGGCCTGTCCTGCGAAGTAACAGTTGCAGACGGCGGGCGAGGGCGTGTCCGCGCGTGCGTTCAGCACCTCGCGGGCGTAGTTGCGGGCGAGGGCGTCCAGGGCGTCGGTGCAGTCTGCCGGGAGCATCCCGTCGGGCAGCCATGCCTCGTAGCAGTCGTCCGCGCCGGGGCCCCGGCGCGCGAGCGCGAGCCCGTTGACGGCTCGCTCGACCTCGGCCATTGCTCGAGGGCCGATGGCTGCGCGGACGACGCGAATGGGGGGGGTGGAACCCTCTCCGGGCTCGACCGGGGTTGATTCGCGGGGGTCTCTCACGCCGGGCACCGCCGTCGAATCTCCTAGGACGCCCGATGGGTGTAGGTGACCGACCAGGGGCCTCGTGATCCTGCGTCCCTCGGCAGGGTCGTGAATCTAGCGCGGACGTAGACCGCGCCGGAGAACGGCGGCTGCCATCCTTTATAGTGAATAGTGGATAGGACTCTGTCGAAATACCGCTTCGGCGACGAGAATAGCCTGCTCGAGGCGACCTCGAAGGTGACGTAGTGCTTGCCGGAGGTATCGACCTCGCCACCGCGCTGAAGGAGCGCTTCGAAGACCGCACCATCCGCGTGCCCTCCGGCGACCCGGTGCTCCGCGCCGACCTGCACGCCGTGCGCAAGACCGTCGGACCCACCGGCAGCCCCCGCCTCGCCGCCGACGGCGAGACCGACGGCCATGCCGACCGCTTCTGGGCCGCAGCGCTGGCCTGCGCGGCTGCCGCCGAAAGCCGCCCGCCCCCGGCCGGCGCCTGGGCGCAGGGCGATCCCCGCGACGCCTTCACACCCTCCCGCCTTGCCGGGCGCCAGCCCCTCACCATGTTCGGGCGGCCCGGGGAGGGGATGTGGCGGTGATCCGCTCCGCCCTCATCCGCATGCTCGGCGGCGCCCCGCCGCACGCTACCGCCCTCCGGGAGGCGGCGGGGAAGGGAATCGACAGGGACGAGGACCAGTGGCGCCCGCTCACCGGAGACGGACGCCGCGACCTCTCGCCGCTGACCCAGAGCAGGATGAGGAAGCTCGCCGCCCATCTCTGGGAGACCAACCTCCTCGCCCGGCAACTGGTCGAACTCCCCATCGCCTTCCTCCTCGCCGACGGCGTGCGCGTGCGCGTCCCCGATCCGGACGCCCAGGAATGGCTCGACGCATGGTGGCGCGATCCCGTCACCGACATGCCGCTCCGCCTCCCCGAGCTCATGCGCGACCTCGCGCTCGCCGGCGAGACCGCATGGCCCGTCTTCGCAGACCCCGCCTCCGGTCACGTCCGCATGGCGTGGCTCGACCCCGACGCCGTCGAGACCGTGGTCATGGACCCCGACAACGCGTCCCGCCCCATCGGCATCGTGACGAAGAAGGACCGCAGGGGCGAAGCCCGGCGCTACCGCACCGCCATCGGCGGACCCGAGACCGCCCTCGCGCCCGCCGCCCGCGCCATCCGCGAGACCATGACCTCGGGCGACATCCTCTACTTCCGCGCCAACGCCAGGCCCGGCGCATCCCGCGGACGCTCCGACCTGCTCGCCGCCATCGACTGGCTCGACGGATACGAGCGACACCTCTTCGGAGAGATCGACCGCGCCCACTTCCTCCGCGCCTTCGTCTGGGACGTCACCATGACCGGCGCCAGTCAGGAAGAGGTCGAGGAGCGCGCCGCAAGGGCCACGGCGCCCACGCCCGGAACCGTCCGCGTCCACAACGAGAGCGAGACCTGGCAGCCCCTCGCCCCGGACCTCGGCGGCCGCGACCTCGACGCAACATCCCGCCTCTTCCGCAACCACCTGCTCGGCGGCGCCGGCATGCCCGAGCACTGGTTCGGCGGCGGCGGCGACGTCAACCGCGCAACCGCCGCAGAGATGGGCGATCCCGCCTTCAAGACCCTCAAGATGCGCCAGAGGCTGTGGACCGAGATCCTGCGCCGGGCCGCAGACTACGCCATCGCCCGCAGGCTCGACCCCTCCGGC
This sequence comes from Alphaproteobacteria bacterium, assembly GCA_963422645.2. Taxonomy (GTDB): domain Bacteria; phylum Pseudomonadota; class Alphaproteobacteria; order UBA828; family UBA828; genus WTGU01. The sequence goes on along the minus strand of CAXXVO010000017.1, from coordinate 282,235 downwards.
GCATCATGGCCCGATCCCGCAGACCCCGCCCTCGCCGTCTCCGTCGAATGGCCCGAGATGGTGGTCGCCGACGCCTCCCGACACGCCGCCGCGCTCGCCCAGACCGCAGGCGCCGCGGCGCTCGCCATCGAGCGCGGCCTGCTCTCGGACGCCACCGCGCTCCGCGTCATCGCCGCCGTCGCCGGGCGCCTCGGCGTCGAGATCGACGCCGACGCCGAACTCGAGGCGGCGCGCGAAGACGCCGCCGGACGGGCCGAAGAAGACGCCTTCCGCGAGCCCCCGCAGGACGAGGACGACGACGACGGCGAGGCGTAGCACGTGGCTACCGACCGTCAGCGCGAGCGCAGGCTCAAGGGCGAGCGATCCCGCCGCGCCCGCGCCCTGCCCCGCATCCAGAAGGACACCGCCGCCGAGGTCGGCCGCATCCTCGGGCGCGCCGAGCGCGACATCCGGGCCACCCTCGCCGGCGCGCCCTCCGATTACCAGGCGTGGGCGCTGCCATCCCTCCAGGCCTCCGTCCGGGACGCCCTCGACAGCCTCGGCGCAGACGCCGGGCGGGCCATGGCCGAGGGCGCAACCCGCGCCTGGGACGCCGGCATCGATACCATGGACGCCCCCGTCGACGCCGCCATGCGCCTCGATGCCCCCGACTTCCGCATCGCCGCCGTCCTGCCCGAGGTCGACACCCGCCAGCTCCTCGCCATGCGATCCTTCCTCACCGACAGGATGAAGGACGTCTCCACGACGCTTGCCGAGCGCGTCAATACCGAACTCGGCCTCGCCATGGCCGGCTCGGTCCCCGTCGGCGAGACCACCGGACGCGTCGCCGCCATCCTCAAGACCGGCGGCAGGTCCCGCGCCCTGACAATCGTGCGGACCGAGCTCGGCCGCGCATACTCCATGGCCGGACAGCAGCGCATGGAGCAGGCCGCCGGGATCCTGCCGGGGCTGAGGAAGCAGTGGCGACGCTCCGGAAAGCTCAGAAGCCGCATCGCCCACGACGCCGTCGACGGACAGACCAGGGAAGCCGCCAGGCCCTTCGACGTCGGCGGCGCTTCGCTCATGTACCCCCGCGATCCCGCCGGACCCGCCGCCGAGACGATCAACTGCGGATGCCAGTCGCTGCCATGGATGGAAAACTGGGAGGTCGAGAACCCCGGGCGAAAGCCGTTCTCCGATGAAGAGATCGCACGCGACCCGCGGCGCACCGATCTCGAAGGGAAGGAGGCCGGCGCGGGGACAACGCCGGCATCGTAGACCGGGCGAGGCGAAGCACCGCGCCGCACCCCGATTTACCGGCGAATCCGCACCCCCGGAACCGCCCCGATTTACAGGCCTTTCAGCACCCCTGAAACGCCCCGAAAATCACCGTTTCCAGCCAATTCACGGCCCTTTCCGGGCCGGATTCGCAAAGACTTTCGTCCGGCCCGCCAGACCCCGGAAACGCCGCCAACCCCTTGACCGTCCGCCTTCTTCCGCCTTCTTCCCGGCATCTTCCGGATTCGCAATGACTTTCGTCCCCCTACAAGCGCGGTGCGCCGCTGCGCCGCGCTCGGCGTGCGCTCGATCGAGCACGGCACCCAGATCGACGCAGAAGCGGCGGAGGCCGCCGCAGAGGCCGGCGCCTTCGTCGTGCCGACGCTGGTTACGCTATTCGCGATGCTGGAGTCAGGCGCCGAGTTCGGTCTGCGCAAGGTATTCGCCGACAAGCTTCAGGATCTCGGCAACGACGGGCTGCGCTCGCTCGAGGTTTGCCAGGCCGCCGGCGTGCCCATGGGCTTTGGCACCGACCTGCTCGGGCCCTTGCAGGACCGGCAGAGCCAGGAGTTCCTGATCCGGAGCGAGGTGCTTGCACCTGTGGACGTGCTGCGCTCCGCAACCTCGATCAACGCCGCGCTGACGCAGCGCTCAGGCGAGCTCGGCACCATCGCGCCGGGGGCGCTGGCGGACATCCTGGTGGTGGACGGTGACCCCCTCAGCGATCTCGGACTGCTTCAGGAGCAGGGCCGCCACATTCCGGTCATCATGAAGGACGGCCGTTTCTACAAGAACGAGCTTTAACCGCCGTACTTGGCCGCGCGACGGCTGACGCGGGGAGGTGCTCCCCGGTCGAGTGGCTGCCGCCTGCACCGGCCGCCACCCGCTCTACCGAATCCCACTTATCCCGCTCAATCCCGGCGAATCCCGCAGAAAAAAGATGAGTCCAAAGTTCTCTGGCGTCGTCCGCTTCCGCAAGACACGCGGGACGCGACGCCGGCCGTGACTGCGGTGTGGTGTGCGGGCGAGAGCGTTTCCGCTTTACACGGAAACGCTCTTACGTCTTGTCGCTCACGGCAGCCGGCCTGCGGCCGACACCTCCGCGAGGGCGCCGCATTCGCGGCGGGCCGCGGTCGCGGCCTCTCGCGCGTCCGTCTAAGTCGGACGCGCTCTAGCGCTCCGCGCCGGGCGGCAGAACCGGGAAGGGATCGCTGAGGAACGCTGGCACGTGATCGCCGAGCCCCGTAACTGGCTCGTCCCCGCGCGCAGGTGTGCTCTTCTCGGTCGCCCTGCGGGCAGGTTGGCTCTCACTTGCCTCCGCGGTGCCCGCGGGCTTCTTCTCCCGTTTGGGCCGGCTCTCGGCGGCCGCCGTGCTGCGCGTCCGACTGCGCGCGGGCCGCTTCTCGGTCGTGCGGGGCTCATCCCGACCCCGGCGGCCGCGGCGCGGACGCCCGCGATCGCGGAGGGCGGAGTCGAGCTCGGCCGGCTCGCCATCGGCGGTCGTGAGCGGGATCGTGGCATTGACGAGCGCCGCGATGGCGTCCACCGCCTCGGCTTCCTCGTGCGTGGCCAAGGTGATCGCCCGGCCTTCGCGGCCAGCCCGGCCGGTGCGGCCGATGCGATGAACGTAGTCCTCCGGATTGTGGGGCACGTCGAAGTTGATGACGTGGGAGACGGCCTCGATATCGAGGCCGCGCCCGGCCACGTCGCTGCAGACGAGGAGGTTGACCTCGCCGCCCTTGAATGCCGCCAGCGTCTCGGTCCGGCGGTACTGCACCATGTCGCCGTGCAGCGCGCGGGCGTCCATGCCGTGGCGCTGGAGCGAAGCGCAGACGATATCGACGTCCCTCTTGCGGTTGCAGAAGATCAGCGCGCTCTGCACCGCCTCGTCGCGGAGCAGGACACGCAGCGCAACGCGCTTCTCTTCAGGGTCAACCAGGATCATCGCGTGGCTGACGGTGCCGGCCACCGTGGCCGACGGCGCGACGCTCACCTCCTTCGGGTTGATCAGAAACTCTTTGCCGAGCCGCTTGATCTCGGGCCCGAGCGTGGCGGAGAACATGAGAGTCTGGCGGATGCGCGGGAGCGTCTGGACGATGCGCTCGACATCCGGGATGAAGCCCATGTCGAGCATGCGATCGGCCTCGTCGATCACCAGCACCTTGACGCCGCCCAGCATAATCCGGCCCCGCTCGAACATGTCGATCAGGCGGCCGGGCGTGGCGATCAGTATGTCGGGGTCCTTGCCGAGCGCGGCTTCCTGAAGCGTGAATCCCTCGCCGCCGATGAGCAGCGCCTGGCGCAGGCTGTGTTTGGCGCCGTAGGTTGCGAAGTTGTCCGCGATCTGCTGTGCGAGCTCTCGCGTCGGCGCCAGGATCAGGCAGCGCGGCATGCGCGACTTGCCCGTGCCGGAGCTCAATATGTCGATGATCGGCAGCGCGTAGGACGCGGTCTTGCCCGTGCCGGTCTGGGCGCAGCCCAGCACGTCGACACCGCGCAGGACCAGCGGGATGGCCTTCTGCTGAATCGGCGTGGGCGTCTCGTAGCCGGCCTCGGCAACGGCGGCGAGCAGCGGCTCGCTCAAGCCGAGATCCGTAAATTCTTCATTCAATTCCACGAAATTTCCTCCATTGCGGCATCCATGCCGCATCCTGCGGGCCTTCGCGTGACAACACGGCACGGACGCCGGCGTGGCACCCAGCCGCATGTCGCGGACCGATGACGCGATGCAGGATATTTGCTCCTTCGCCGGCGAGGTGGCCGCAATGCGGCCGACGAATGACCCGCCGTCGGGCCCAAATCGGGACGCGCGTGCGACGCGGCGTCCTCGGCCCGCGTCCCTCCTACCCTTGCCGCAGGCCAGCGTCAATCGCCATCTGCCCGGGGAGCAGGATGCAGGAGTCGCGCATACCCTTTTCGGTCCGAATTGTGTCACCGGGATTGCGCTTGTACGGATGCGCCGATCGCGTACTATCGCGGCGCACGGGGCTGGGCACTTGCGGGCGTAGCTCAGGGGTAGAGCACAACCTTGCCAAGGTTGGGGTCGTGGGTTCGAATCCCATCGCCCGCTCCAGTCCCCGGCCCGCGCCCGCTGAAATTCACGGCGGGCGTTTGCGCGACGCGCAGGAGAGAGGGTCGAGATGCGCGTGTTGCCCTCCGTACCTGCCACCGGCGCGACAAACCGCGACCATTGACGGCGCTCGTCACCCACCGGGGCGGCTGCCACTGCGGCGCGGTGCGCTTCAGCTGCGAGGCCCCGGCCGAGATCGAGGTGCACGACTGCAACTGCTCGATCTGCCGGAAGTCAGGCTACCGCCATCTGGTGGTGCCGAAATCGCGCTTCACCCTGCTTTCGGGCGCGGACACGCTGACCAGCTACCGCTTCGGCACGCGTGTTGCCGAGCACCTCTTCTGCGGGGTGTGCGGCGTGAAGTCCTTTTACTCGCCGCGCTCGGCGCCCGATTGCTACAGCGTCAACGTGCTCTGCCTCGATCCGGGCACCGTCGCTGCCGAGACCGAGATCGCGGTGGATGGCGCCGGCTGGAGCATCGGCGACCCGGGGCCGCCCAAGCGAGAACGCTTATAGGGTGAGGCGCAGGAGGCGGCCTGAACGCAAGGCTACGCCTGAGCGAGCCGGGCCTCGATCGCATCCCAGATCAGGGCTTCGAGGCAGGTGCCGTCGAGGCGGTTGATCTCCTGAATACCGGTGGGCGAGGTGACGTTGATCTCGGTGAGATTGCCGCCGATCACGTCGATCCCGGTGAAGATCAGGCCGCGTTCCCTGAGTGCCGGGCCGATCGCCGCGCAGATCTCGCGGTCGCGATCGCTTAACTCGGATTTGTCGGGACGGGCGCCGACGTGCATGTTGGCGCGCGCCTCGCCGGCGGCCGGCACCCGGTTCACGGCGCCCACCGGCTCGCCATCCACCAGGATGATGCGCTTGTCACCGTCGCGGACCGCCGGCAGATAGGCCTGGACGATGATCGGCTCGCGAAAGTATGTGCCGAACATCTCGATGAGCGCGTTGAGGTTTTCGTCCCCGGGCCCGACGTGGAACACGCCTGCACCGCCGTTGCCGAAGAGGGGCTTGAGGATGATGTCGCCGTGCTGAGCGCGGAAATCGACGATCATTTTGCGCTCGGCAGTGATCAGTGTGGGCGGCATCAGCTCCTTGAAACGCGTGACGAAGAGCTTCTCCGGCGCGTTCCGCACCTGGGCCGGATCGTTGACGACCAGCGTCTCAGGCTGGATGTGCTCCAGGATATGGGTGGCCGTTATGTAGGCCATGTCGAAGGGCGGGTCCTGGCGCATCAGGACGACGTCCATGGTGGCCAGATCGACGGTCTCCGGCGCGTCGAGGGAGAAGTGATCACCGGCCTTCCGGCGCACCTCGAGGGGTCGCACCGTCGCCACCGCGCCGGCCGCGGTCAATGAAAGATGCTGCGGCAGGTAGTGGTGCAGCCGATGGCCCCTGGCCTGCGCCTCCAGAGCGAGCACGAAGGTGCTGTCGGCCTCGATGTCGATGGCCTCGATCGGGTCCATCTGAATGGCCACGGCGAGGCTCATGTCCTGGACCCCATTGCGCCTCTCACCGCCTAGTGCAAGCTGGTCGCAAGAGACGCAAGCGCCGCCTCGACACGCGGCCGCACGGCCTCAGGCAGCGAGCAGGTGAGGCTCCGCTCCAGCGCTTCGACCGCACCCTTGATGGTGCCAAGCCTGCTACGCACCACGCCGAGCTCATGCCAGAGGCCGCCGGCCTCCGGCGCGATCAGCAGCATCCGCTCCAGGATTGCGGCAGCGCGTGCCCCGTCGCCCGCCTGCAGCGCCCGAGACTTGATGTTGTTTTGAAGCCGGAGAAGGATCGCCCGGTTGCCGACCGGCGCGTAGTGGACTGGACCGAGTTCCGCATCCGCGCCCTGAAACTGCTTGAGCAGGCCGCGCAGGTGGCCGGCCTCCAGCGCCTGGCCCTGGTGGAAGGGATCGACGATCACGCGGCGGTCGCCTTCGTCCATACGCACCAGGAAGTGACCGGGGAAAGCCAGCCCGTTCACCGCCCAGCCCTGAGCCCGCGCGGCGTGGATATAGAGGATGCCGAGGCTGACCGGGAGACCGACCCTGCGGTCGATGACCTGGAGCAGATTCGCGTTCTCGGGAGCATCGTAGCTCTCGGTATCGCCGGCATAGCCGTGTGCCTCGAAGAGCACGGCGTTGAGGTGCCTGCGCCGGCGCTCCAGCGGCTCGCCAGTGGGGGCGAGGGCCGCCACATCGTCGCCGAGGCGGCCGACATGGGCCCGGTAGCCATCGAGCGACGCGCCCGGCAGGTCGAGGGCGCCGAGCAGCAGCGCGGCATCGGCCAGGTCGATCTCTTCGTCCGCGAGAGTGCCAACCGCGCGGAGCGCACCTTCGATCGTGTCACCGGGCATCAGGTGGTGCCGGGCGGCGGGGGTCGTCCTTCATGATCACGTGGCTCACGACACGCTCGACGCCATCGACGCTCCGGGCGTGCTCCTTGACCTGTTCCAGCTCACCCTCATCCTGCGCAATCCCCAAGAGGTAGACCGTGCCGTTGACGGTCGCGATGTCGTAATTGACCGACAGGATGTCTATATCGAAGAGCAGCTTGGTCTCTAGCAGCAACGATATCCACCTGTCCTTTGCATAATCCAGGATCCCGCCTTCGCCGGTCACCTGCAGCTCGTTGATCACCTCCTGAGCGCGCGAGGCCTGCCGGGCGACCCAGCCCGCACGAATTCGGTCCTCATGCGTCGGCACGCTGCCCTTGAGCAGGACGCGCCCCTCCACCACGCTGAGCGACACGTCGTTGTAGAGTGCGAGATCGTCCTGGAAAAAGAGATGGTTGAGCTCCGCCTGGATGGTCAGGTCCTTGACGGCGTCGCCGACCGTGCGTTCCTCGACGACCGCGAGGCCCGTCGTGGTGGCCGCGCTAAGGATGACGTCCGCGCAACCGGCGAGGCATAGAGGACCGGCCAGGGCGAGGACGAGCCCGGCGCCCAGCCCTACGCGGCGCCACGGGCGCAGGCTTCGGTCACCCGTGCGGTCTGCGCTGGCAATCGCCGGGCCGGTCATCAAGGTGTTATCGGGCGGCGGCGGTCGTCCTTCATCACCACATGGCTCACGACGCGCTTCACATCCTCGATGCCACGGGCATGCTCGGTAACCCGCGCGAGCTCAGTTTCGTCCTGCGCGATACCCAAGAGGAAGACGGTGCCGTTGACCGTCTCCACGCTGTAGTTGATGGAGAGGACATCGCCATCCACCAAGAGCTTTGCCTTGAGCAGCGCCGAAATCCACGTGTCCCGCGCGTAATCCAGGATCCCGCTGTCGTCGGTTACCTGAATCTCGTTGATTACCTCGCGAACGCCGGCAGCGCGCCAGGCGATCCGAAGCGCATGGATGCGGTTCTCAGGCGTGGATAGGGTGCCCTTGAGCAGAACACGACCCTCGACCACGCTGAACGACACATCCCGATAAAGCTCGACATTGTCTCGGAAGAAGAGGTGGTTGAGCTCGGCCCGAATGGTCAGGTCGTCGACCGCATCGCCAACTGAGCGTTCCTCGGCGATTGCGACGCCCGTCGTCGCTGCCGCGCCAATCAGGAGTTCGCCGCAGGCGGAGAGGGAGAGAGAGCCGGCCAAAAGGAGCACAAGTACAAGGGCTAGCCCTGCCTTCCGGCTCGGGCGCCGGGTTAATACTGTCAGAGAACTGCCCCGCTGCGGTTGGGGCGCCACGCGTCGGGCAGGTGGTTCGGCCATCGCCAAGGGCTCACCACCATCAAATCGAATCGGAATGAAAGCTTGCGCCATTTCGGATTGCGCGACAAGAAAATGGTCGCCGCATTCTCAATTCGGCGCCGCTGATGCGCACTGATTGTCTCGAGAATGCCCTGATGTTCCTTGCGATACTTGACTTCGACGAATGCAATCAACGCGCCGCGCTTCGCGACAATGTCGAGCTCGCCCACAGGGGTGGCGTAGCGCCGCGCGAGGATACGCCAGCCCATGAGCCGGAGTCGCAGCGCGCAAAGCCGCTCCGCCGCAAGGCCACGCTCATAGGCCGCCCGTCGCGCCTCTATGAATCGACCGCGCATCCCTCCCGTGCCCGCGCCAGCGCACGGGCATAGAGCTCGCGGCGTGGCAACCCGGTCTCGGCGCTGAGCGTCGTCGCCGCGTCGCGGACGCTACCGTCGGCGAGGAGGCCATCCAGGCGCTCGTCGATATCCGCGTCCGAGAGCGTCGGCTGCACCGAGTCGCCCCAGCCGCCCACGACGATCACGACCTCGCCCTTGGGCGCGCCGGCAACTGCGTAATGACCTGCGAGCGCGTCGAGTGTTCCGCGCCGCACTTCCTCGTGCAGCTTGGTCAGCTCGCGCGCCACAGTCGCCGGACGCGGGCCGAACGTCGAATCCATGTCTGCCAGCGCCGCAGCCAGCCGGCGGGGCGATTCGAAGAAGACGAGTGTGGCGTCGAGAGGCCGGAGCCCGGCGAGCGCCTGCCGGCGCGGCCCCTCCCTGTGAGGCAGGAAGCCGCCGAAATAAAACCGATCGGTAGGCAGGCCGGAGAGGATGAGCGCCAGCAACGGCGCGCTCGGGCCGGGGCAGCCGGTCACGCGCACGCCGGCATCGAGAGTGGCACGGACCAGCTTGTAGCCGGGGTCGGAGATCAGCGGCGTGCCGGCGTCCGAGACCAGGGCCACTGAGCCACCGCCCCGGAGCGCACGGATCAGCGTCGGGCGGACCCGCGCCGCGTTGTGCTCGTGATAGGAAATGAGGCGAGCCTCGATGCCGTGGCGGGAGAGGAGTCGTCCAGTCCGGCGGGTGTCCTCGCAAGCGACGCGATCGACGGATGCCAGCACGGCCAGGGCCCGCTTCGAAATATCCCCCAGATTGCCGATCGGCGTCGCCACCAGCCAAAGGCCCGGCTCCGCGCTCGGCTGCGGTTTACTCACCGGGTCGTCGCGCCTAGTCTGCCCCGCGCCTGCGGGCGTCGCGGGAGCTTCCTCGGACATGGATCGACCTCGCACCTTCTCCGCAGCCGGCCGGCGCCGGCGGATCGGATCGGCTGGCGCCGCTCTGCTGCTGATCCTCCTTGCGGGCGCCTGCGCCGCGCCGAGCGTACCGCCGCCGCCGCCCGAAGGCCAGACGTCGCCGGGCGCGGCGGCCGAAACAGGAGCGGTAGCGCCCGAGCGCTTGTCTCCGCTGGAAACGCCGGCGGATGGGACACTTTCTGCCCTCGCCACGGACGACACGGCGCCAGCCGCCGGCGAGCCTTCCACGGACGAGGACAGTGAGGCTGCGGCGCCCGGGACGGCACAACCCGCCGCCAGGGTGGGGCTCCTGCTGCCGCTTTCCGGCCCTTACGCAGCGGCAGGAGAATCCTTGCTGCACGCCGCGCAGCTCGCGCTGTTCGACACGGCCGACGAGCGCTTTCTTATACTGCCACGCGACACGGGAGGTACGGCGCCGGGCGCGGAGCGTGCCGCGCTCGCGCTCCTCAAAGACGGCGTCGATCTAATCCTCGGTCCCTTGTTTGCCGAAGGAGTGAACGCCGTCGCCACTGATGCCCGGGCTCACGGCGTCACCGTGGTGGCCTTCTCGACCGACCGGACGGTGGCAAGCGAGGGCGTCTATCTGCTGGGCCACACGCCGCGCACACAGATCAGGCGGGTCTTCGCCCATGCGGCGAGCAACGGGCACCGACGAATCGCCCTGCTGGCGCCCGAGACGCGATACGGCGCGGCGGTGGCGGACGAAGCCTGGGCAGCCGCGGCGCTCACGGGCCTCTCGCTCACACGGGTTCGCACCTACGCCCCCGACGGGTCCGATGCTGCGGACGTGGTACGCGAGCTCGCCGAATTCGACCGGCGCGCCCAGGCCCTGAAGGACGAGCGAAGGACGCTGGCCCGCCAGAACGATGCCGCTGCCCGACGCCGCATGAAACGGCTCCAGACGCTCGACACGCTGGGCGAGTTGCCCTTCGATGCGGTGCTGCTGGCCGATGGCGGCGCCCGGCTGCGGCAGGTCGCGCCGCTGCTGCCCTACTACGACATCGACCCCGCCAAGATTCGCATCCTCGGAACCGGCCTCTGGGAAGAACCAGCGACGCTCGGCGAGCCGGCGCTCGCGGGCGGCTGGTTCGCGGGGCCCGACCCTGCCGCGCGACGGACCTTCGAGACACGCTACCACCGGATCTTTGGAGAGCCGCCGGGCGCGATCGCCACCCTCGCCTATGACGCGACCGCGCTCGCGGCGGCACTCGCGCGTGCGGGCAACTCGTTCGGTCCGCAGGCCATCGGCAACCGGGGCGGTTTTCTCGGCGCGGACGGGCTGTTTCGCTTCGACGACGAGGGGATCGCGGAACGGGGCCTTGCCGTCTTCGAAGTCGCCGAGGGCGGCGAGACCCGCGTGGTGAGCCCCGCGCCCGCGCGCTTCGATTAGCCCGCGTTTCTCGCCATGGCATCGGTGAGAATTCCAGGATAGCGCCACGCACGCCCTAACCGCGAGGCCATGACGTGCCAAATATCGAGACGTCGTTCGACATCGACCAGCCACCCAGCCGCGTCTGGACCTTCTTCCAGGACGTGCCCGAGGTTGTGACCTGCATGCCCGGCGCGGAACTTCTCGCCCAGACGGGTGAGTCGACCTACACGGGCAAGGTGACGGTGAAGCTCGGGCCAGTGACGGCCGCCTTCGAGGGCGCGGCCGCCATCGTCGAGACCGACCACGAGGCCCGCAGCGCGAGGATCGAAGCCTCTGGAATCGACCGGCGAGGCAACAACCGTGCAAAGGCGAGCATCGCCTACGAAATCCACGAGCGAGATGGTGGCTCCCAGGTCAGGCTCCACGGCACCATCCGCCTGACCGGCGCGCTCGCGCAGATGGGCCGCGGCGGAATCATCCAGGATGTCGCCAACCACCTCACCGCACAGTTTGCGGAGAACCTCCGCGACAAGCTCGCCCAACGCGGGCACGAGGCCGAGGCCGATGTTCAGGAGCCACCCCAGGCTATCGAGGGCACGCAACTCACGCGTGTCGTCATCGCAGCGTGGATCAAGCGGTTGTTCGGGCTGCTGATTGGGCGCCGTAGTTAGGCGGCGTCGCGCGCCTGCTTCAGCATCCGGTGGATCGCGTCGGGCGTCAGCGGCGCCTCGCGGATCGGCGCGATCCCGAAGGGCTGCAGGGCATCCTCCACCGCTGACGCGTAAACCTGCGCGACCGGGATGGTACCGGCTTCGCCCACACCCTTGACGCCGAGCGGGTTGAGCGGAGACGGCGTCTCCGAGTGAATGATCTCCGCGTTGGGCACCTCGGTCGCGTATGGAATCAGGAAATCCATGAAATTGGCGTTGAGCGGGGTTCCCTCTTCGTCGAATTCGCAGCGCTCATAGAACGCGCCGCCCACGCCTTGCGCGATCCCGCCCATGACCTGGCCGTCCACGATCATCGGGTTGATCATCCGCCCGCAATCGTGAATGCAGACGTAGCGCTTCACGTCGATCGTGCAGAGTTCGGGATCGACCTCGATCACGGCTGCATGGGCACCGAAGGCCCAGGTCGCATGCGGCGGGCTGTAGTAGTCGGTGGTTTCGATGCCCGGCGTTCTGCCCTCGGCAAGCTGCGGCCCGTCGTGCCGGCTCGCTGGCGCGAATTGCGTGGCGCTGGCCGATGGCTTGTTGAAGGCGTAGCGCAGCGGGTTGGTCGCGGTCGCGATTTCCGCCAGCGTCGCCCGGCGGTCGGTCCCCTTCACCCACGCCGCACCATCGTGCAGCTCGATATCCGCCTGGCTGCACTCCATCATGTTGGCTGCGGCCTCGACGATCTGCGCGCGCGCCTTCACAGCAGCCATGTGGATCGCATTGCCGCTGCACACCGCGGCGCGGCTCGCGAAGGTCGCCACTCCCCATCCGAAGGCGCCGGTGTCCCCCTCGACGACGATCACGTCTTCGACACGTGCGCCTGTCTGCTCGGCGGCGATTTGAGCGAACACCGTCTCGTGGCCCTGACCCTGATCAGTCAAACCCGTGCTGACAAAGACCTTGCCGGTGATCGGGTGAATCTTGATGTGCCCGCCCTCGTAGGGGCCGAGCCCCGTTCCCTCGACATAGAACCCGAAGCCGAGACCGAGATATCGTCCCTCCTCGCGGGCGGCCGCCTGCTCGGCGCGGAAGCCCTCGATATCGATCGCCTCGCTCAGCCTCTCGAGTGCCTCCTCGTAGGCGCCGCTGTCGTGGATGACCTGCAGACCGTCGGCGAAGATCACGCCCTCGCGCGGGTAGGGAAACTCGTCCTTTCCGATGAAGTTCCGCCGCCGCACCTCGAAGCGGTCGAGGCCAAGCTCGCCGGCGAGCTGGTCCATGGCACGCTCGATAGCGTAGCAGGCATGGGGCCTGCCGCACCCGCGATAGGGGGTCACCTGCACGGTCGGCATGTAGACGGGGCGGAAGGTGACCCGAAAACTCGGGATGCGGTAGGGGCCCGCGATCGAGGTCGAGCTCACCTGGGCGACGGCGATGCCGTAGGGAATGAACGCCCCGGTATCGTGCAGGAAGTCGTCCTTCAGGCCGATCACCCGGCCATCATTCATGGCCGCGAGCTCGAGGGTGTGGATCTGCGTCCGTTCCTGGGACGCGCCGATGAAGTTCTCGACCCTGTCCTCGATGTACTTGACCGGGCGCCCGAGCTCCATCGCTGCCAGCGGAACCAGCAGCTCGTCAGGGTAGAACATCATGATCTTCTGGCCGAAGCCGCCGCCCACGTTGGGCGCGATCACGCGCACCTTGTCCTCATCGATCTGGAGCACGGTGGCCAGGGCGCCACGCACGGACAACGTCGACTGCGTGCTGTCCCAGACCGTGAGCTCGCCGGTCACAGCCTCCCAGCGCGCCGCGATCGCGCGGCATTCCATCGGCGCGGCCGTGCTGCGCTCGAGGCGAATCTTGATTCGCGTGATGTGCTCGGCCTTCGCAAACGCCGCGTCCGTGTCTCCAGTCTCAACCCGGAATTTGCCGGCGGTGTTATTGGGCACGTCGGAGTGAACCGGCGGCGCGTCGTCCTCCACCGCCTTTTCCAGGTCCATCTCGACCGGCAGGGGGTCGTAGTCGACATCGATCAGGCGCACCGCGTCCTCGGCGACGTAACGGTCGACCGCCACCACCATGGCGATGCATTGCCCAACGTAGAACACGTCGTCGCGGGCAAGCGGACGCTGCGTCCTGGGGTGGGTGAGGTCGGGGTTCGGGATCAGCAGGGGCAAGTCGGCATCGAGGGCGCCAATGGTGTCGCAGGTGTAGACCTTGACCACGCCGTCGAGGGCTTCGGCGGCAGACGTGTCGACCGAGAGGATCCTTGCCCTTGCGACAGTGCTGCGCGCGAACGCCACATGGAGCGCGCCGGGAAGATCGATGTCGTCGATGAAGCTGCCCTCGCCGCGCAGCAGGGCAGGGTCGGCATTGCGCTCGATCGGTTCGCCGAACTGGCGCGTCGACACGGTTCTGACCCCCGTTTCTCTAGCGCGCTTCGCGCATCAGTTCCGCGCTGCGGCGGAAGGCGGCCATGATGTTCTTGTAGCCGGTGCAGCGGCACAGATTGCCCGACAGGACCTCGCGAATGGCGTCCTCCGAAAGGTCCGGGTCCGGGTTGTCTTCCAGGTAGTCCATGATCGACATGACGAAACCGGGCGTGCAATAGCCGCATTGCAGCCCGTGGCATTCGCGAAAGGCCTGCTGGACCGGATGCAGCGTGCCGTCGGCGGAAGCAACGCTCTCGATCGTACGTATGTCTGCCCCGTCCGCCTGTACCGCAAAGGCGAGGCAGGACCGCCCGGCCCTGCCGTCGATGATCACCGTGCAGCACCCGCAGACGCCATGTTCGCAGCCGACATGGGTTCCCGTCAGGCCCAGCTCGTGTCGAATGAAGTCGCTCAGCAGCATGCGGGGGCTGACCTCGCGCTCGACCCGCTCGCCGTTGACGGTCATGGATACCGGTACCTGCGGGTCGGGAGATCGCCCGAGCGGCTTCTTGCGCGCAGTCGACCTCGCCATCACGCCCGCTCCCCTGCCCGGTCGGCGGCTTTGGCGACGGTGCGCCGGACCAGCGCCGCAACGAGGTCCTTGCGGTATTCCGCGCTGGCCTGTCTATCGTCGCCCGACGTCGAATACGTGCGCGCCGCTTCGGCCGCGCCCGCGAGCGCGCTTCCCTCCGGTGCGGCGTCCCGCAAGGCATTCTCGGCCTCGGCGAGGCGCGTCGCTTTCGAAGCCACGCCGCAGGCTGCGAGGCGCACGGCGGTGCAGACGCCGTCCCTCAGCGTCACCAGCGCGCAGACACCGGCGAGGGCATAGTCGCCGTGGCGGCGCGCGACCTCCTGGAACGCATAACCCGTACGGGGGGGAAGGGTCGGTATGCGCACCTCGGTCAGCAGCTCACCCGGCTGAAGCGCCGTCGTCATGTGAAAGTGGAAAAGGTCATCGGCAGCAATCGTCCGCTCGCCCGCGACGCTGCGCGCGACGACCGAGCCGCCCGTCGCCACCAGCATGCAGGGGAGCTCGGCCGCGGCGTCGGCATGGGCGATGCTGCCGCCCACCGTGCCGCGATTGCGGATGACGATGTGCGCGACGTTGCCCAGGACTTCGGCGATCAGGGGGTTCGCCCGCCGAACCTCTCCGTCGCGTTCGAGATCCCGTTGGCGGGTCATCGCGCCCACGCGGATGACATCGCCCTCGATCGCGTGTCCCTTGAGCGCGTCGATCCGGGCAAGATCCACCAGCCTGGAGGGCGCCGCGATACGGAAGTTCATTGTGGGGATCAGGCTTTGGCCGCCCGCCAGCGGCCTCGCCATCTCGTCGCTCGCTAGGGCTTCGAGCGCTTCTTCGATGCTTTGTGGCGCCACATAGTCGAAGAGCGCTGGCTTCACTCCGCCGCCTCCGGAACCATGCCGTCGGCGAGCCAGCCGTCGTCCGGGTCGTCGAAGCCCTCTGGCCGCGCGATCGCCTGGTCGCGCTTCATCTGCTCGAAATAGGGCCCGCGGCTGAACATGGGGAGCGGCCCGCGCGCGGCCCTCATGCGCCCGCGCAGGCGATCCGTCGCATCCTGGTCGACTCTATAGCGCCGGCCCTCGCGCCCGAGCACGACGCCGTAGTCCTCGCGCGCCGCCTGCTCCGAAACGAGGCCGCACTGAACGTCGTAGCAAACCATCTCCGGCTCTCGCGCCAGCGGGTCGCCCCAGCCACCACCCCCTGTCGTCCGGATTCTGATCGTCGAGCCGGCAGCGACCTGAACCCGGTCGTCCATGCCGGCGATCTTGCGCTGTGTGCCGTCTGGATTGTCGATTTCCAGGCCGTAGGTGCCGCCGTACTTGCCGCCGTTGACGCCGTAGGTGTTGATCATTGCGCGGTCGGCGTTGGAGAGCGCCTCGCAGTCTTCGAGCGCCCTCACCTGCTTGTCATAGCCAAACCCGCCGCGACGGCAGCCAGCACCGCCTGAGTCCGTCGCCAGGCCTAAGCGTTCGATGATGACGGGGTACCGGGTCTCCGAGAACTCTGCGGGCAGGTTGCGCGAGTTCGGCACCACGTGAACGACGTCGCTGCCGTCCGCCCACGGGCGCCCCGGCCCACCACCGCCCAGCACCTCGCGAAACAGGAAGAAGTCGTGGCCGATACGCCCGCCGTGCAGACCCCAGATCCGGATCGTCTCGTGATCGGCCGGCATGCGCCCGTCGGTCGCCTTGGCCAGCAGCGCCGCGAAGATCCCGAGCGAGCGCAGCAGGGGGAAGAAGCGCAGGCCCGTGGCCTTGCCGAAGCTCGGCGTCACCAGCGTTCCCTTGGGCGGAAACTTCAGCTCGATGACGTCGAGAACGCCCTCGTTCATGTCGATCTCGGCCGCCCGCTCAGGCGTCGCCGCGAGCGAGCGGAGCACCGGACCCATCCACTTGCGCGCGAATTTTCCATCCGCGTAGTCGATGGGCCAGTTGATCGGCCCCTTCGCCTCCTTCGATGTGCCCGTGAAGTCGAGCACGATCTTGTCGACGGTCTTGGTCATCGTCAGGCGCAGCGCATGCATCTGCGGCCCTTCGACGCCGTCGTCCTCGATGTAGTCCTCCCAGGCGTAGACCCCGTCGCGAATCTTGGGGAGTAGCTCGCGGCGAATGGTCTCGGCGCAATTCTCGATGATCGCGTCGTAGGCGGCTTCAAGGGCATCCACGCCGTAGCGCTCGGCCAACGTAACGATGCGCTGGCTGCCGAGCCTGGCGGCGCCGATTTCGGCATCGAGATCGCCGCGCAGATGCTCCGAAAGCCGCGAATTGCGCGAGATGATCTTGAAGACGGCCTCGTTGATCCTCCCCCGCTCGTAGATCTTGATGGGGGGAACCACCAGTCCCTCGGTCCACATGTCGGTGGCATTGGCGGGCAGGCTGCCCGGCACCGAGCCGCCGACATCGTCGTGGTGGCCGAAAACCTGGCTGAAGCCGATCAGCCGGTCGCCGTAGAAGATAGGAATGGTCGTGCACAGATCGGGGATGTGCCCGATGCCGCCCGCGCTGTTGTAGGGGTCGTTCCAGAAGAAGATGTCTCCTGGGTGGATGTCGCCCTCATCGAAGTACTCGAACACCGGCTCGACCAGCGCGGCGTAGGAGCGCCCCGTCAGCTTGCGCCCGCGCGCGTCGAAGAGCGCCACGCGATAGTCGTGCTGGTCCCTGATCATCGGCGAGCGCGCCGTCCGCTCGACCGCCGCCTCGATCTCCAGCTCGGCGGTGCGGATCGTGCCGGTAATGACCTCAAGCTCGATCGGGCCGAGCGGCGCCCCCGCGTCCTTGGCCGTGACTGCGCTCATGCCTCTTTCTCCAGGATGAGGTTGCCGTAATCGTCATTCCTGAGGGCCCAGCCCTCGGGCACCACGAGGGTCGAGCCGTACTCCTCGACGATACCCGGCCCCTGCGTGGCAAAGTTCCGGGACAAGCCCTCCCGGCGCCAGATGGGGCAGGATACCCAACCCCGGCCGCGCCAGTAGACATCGCGCGACCCGGCAGGGCTGCACGAGTCCGAACCCGGCTCGACCGTGCGCACGGCAGGGCGGTGCATGCGCCCGATCGCCTGCACGCGCAGGCTTACGACCTCGACATCCTGGCTGCCTTTGTAATGGAAGCCGAAGGTGTCGTCATGGACCCGGTGAAAGTCCGACCACATGTGCTCGACGGCTTCGGCGCCGGAAAGGCCGGCCGGGATCGAGACCAGCACCTCGTGGCCTTCACCGACGTAGCGAACGTCGGCACTCCTTTCGAGCTGGATCGCCTCGCGCGCCACGCCCTCGGCCGCGATCTCGTCGCAACCCAGCCGTTCGAGGTCAGCCCATAACCCGTCAAGCTTATCGACCGAGGCGGTCGACTGTTGGCGCACCAGAGTGCGCACGTAGTCGCGCTTGATATCGCAGACGTGCAGGCCGAAGGCGGAGAGGTTGCCCGGATTGGGCGGCGAGACCGCGACCTTGATTCCGAGGAAGTCCGCCACATCGGCGGCGAACAGGCCGCCCGCGCCGCCGAAGGCGATCATCGCGTAGTCGCCGGGGTCGAGCCCGCGCGTCGTCGTCACCTTGCGAATGCCCTGCACCTGGTTGGAAGCAGCAATCTCGAGGACACCGGCGGCCGCTTCCTCCGCAGAGAGGCCGAGTTTCTTCCCGAGCGTCTCGAAGGCGCCGCGCGCGGCATCGACGTCCAGCTTGAGACCGCCGCCGATCAACGCTCCCGGCAAGCGCCCCAGCACCACGCCCGCGTCCGTCACCGTGGGCTCGCTTCCGCCGCGCCGATAGCAGATGGGTCCAGGATCGGCGCCCGCGCTCTCCGGGCCGACCTTGAGCGCACCGTAGGGATCGATCCAGGCGAGCGATCCACCGCCGGCGCCGACGGCCACGACATCCAGCATGGGCGTCTTGACCGGATAGTGCTCGATCGTGGTGTGTGTCGAGAGTTGCGGCGTGAGCCCGCGCACCAGCGAGACATCGGTGGATGTGCCGCCGACATCGAGCGTCAGGATATCGCTGTAGCCGGCGAGGTTCGCCATATGGGTGGCGCCGAGGACGCCCCCCGCCGGCCCCGAGAGCAGCATCGTCACCGGCTTCTCGCCGGCGGCCTCGCTGGAGACGATCCCGCCATTGGACTGCATGATCAGGAAGGGCTTGTCGCCCGAGCCCTCCGCGATCCTGTCGCGGGCGCGACCGAGATAGGTCTGGCAGTAGGGCTTGACCATCACGTCGATCAACGTCGTCATCGCGCGTTCGTACTCGCGGTACTCAGGCAGGACGACCGACGACAGGGACACGAAGGCGTCGGGAAAGTTCTCCTCGATGATCGCACCGACACGCTGTTCATGCGCCGGGTTCGCATAGGAATGGAGCAGACAGACGGCGATGCGCGTGGCGCCGAAATCGACGAGATGGTCCACCGCTTCGATCACGCTCTTCTCGTCGAGAGGCGTCATGACGGAGCCGTCGTAGCTCATGCGCTCCGTCACCTCCTGGACCAGATGAAGCGGCACGAGCCTGGGCGGCTTCACCCAGAAGAAGGAGTTGCCGTAGCCGTCGGGCACGGATTGGCGCGCGATCTCGATGATGTGGCGAAAGCCGGATGTCACGAGCAGGCCGAGCCCTTCGAAACGATGCTCGAGCACGGCATTCGTCGCCGTCGTGGTGCCGTGCAGGATCTGGCTTAGTTGTGCGTCGGTCTCGCCGACGACTTCCTGAATCCCGTTGATCAGACCCCGGCTCGGATCGTCGGGCGTGCTCGGCGTCTTGATGGCAAGCTGCTCGCCCGTCTTCTCGTCAATTGCGATAACGTCCGTAAACGTTCCCCCGGTATCGATGGCGATGCGAAGGCTCATGAATGCTCCCGATATGCGGGGACGGCTCGAAGGGTCCGCCTGAGGAACGCGCAGAGGCCCGCGCCCTCACGTGCGCCTGGGAGCGCGTTGCCCCGCCGGCACGACCCGGTGCCGGCGGGGCGAGGAGAGAGATTCCTCAAGCGGCGAGGAAGCGGTTCCACTCCTTGATGAAGAGCGTGATCTGGCGCGGCCAGATCATCCAGTAGGCGATGTTGGATTGGCGCCGGAGCTTGGGTCCGGTGTCGCGCCCGCGCCCCTCGTACCACTTCAGCCACGCCTCTTCGGTCATGTAGTTCCGCGCGGTGTCCGGGCAAGGCGAATAGTAGCCCTGCTCGGCATCGGCCGCGCCGCGCCAGCCTTCGAGGCACCAGTCCATATAGGCCATGGCGACCTCGGGCTGCGGCGCCTCGCTGGAGAGGCACATGCCGTAATACCAGGCTCCGGTGCCCTCCCAGACGTCGACATAAAAGCAGGGAATGCCACGCTTCTTCACGTCCTCGATCACCGGGTTCCAGCAGTCGATGCCCCAGACCTCCTCGGAGGCGAGCAGGTTCACCGCCTCGCCGTAGTTGGTCCAGAGCGCGCGGAAGACGCCGTCCTGCTTGGCACCGATCAAGAAGTCGATGACGTTCTTGAGCTCGTCCGGCTCGAGATCGCCGTAGCCGACCGTGACCGGGTCCATCTTGCGGTTCTTCACCAGATAGCTCGCGCAGCGCGGCGGGCCGATCAGGTCCTCGTTCTGGATCGAGACCTTGCCCCGCACGTCCACGTCGCGCCACTGGCCCTCGTAGAGCACCCCGAGCGTGTCCGGCGTGAGCCGATCCGTCTGGGTTTCGGCGAACTTGTGAGGGAGGATGCCGAGCGCATCCATGTTGTAGATCTGGGGCAGCATCCCGAACGAGGTGCGGGTGTCGTCCCAATAGACCATCTCGACCGGCCAGCCGCTGGTGTGATCGGCACCGACGTGAGCGGGGTCGGAGAAGAGTGTATCGGCGAACTCCCAGTTGGTGATCTTCTCCACCGGGATCGGCGCAATCGTCTCCGCCTCCCGGAGCGCCGGCGTGCGGAAGGCGTTGGTCTCGATCATCGAGAAGGTCTCGTAACCACCGGTCATCCACTTCTGGACCGAATCGGCGAGGCTCGCGACCTGCCCGGTGACCTGGAGCCCGCCGCTCATCTCCTCGAACTTCCTGAAGAAGCGCTCCTGCGCGGAGACCCCGGTGCCGATGATCTCCATCGGTTCGTCCTGGGTGATGCCGGCAACCCGGTCGGAGAATGCGGCCTCGGCTTCGGTCGCCGCCAGGCCGGCCGCGGCAACCACGGCCGTGGCGCCTGCCGCCGCCATGAACTCGCGCCGGTCGAGCCCGGCCGCTGAGCGCGAGCGTGTCTCGGCGTCGTCGCAGAACTTCTCGTGCCTCTTGTCAAGGTGTGCGCTGTCCATCTCTGCCTCCTTTAGCCTCCCATAATTCGGTGACGGCGCCCGGTTCGCACCGGGCGGCCGGTGCTTACTCGGCGGCGGCCCTACCGGCCGTAGCCTCGGTACCGAACTGCTGCAACATCCCGGTGAATGACTTCTGCTCCGGGAACCTGTAGGTCTTCCACTTGCTCGTCTTGCGCCCGATCTCGACGATGCCCTCGGCCATCTTGGTGGCGCACACAACCCCGTCGAGCACCGGGATGCCGAGCTCGGCTTCGAGCCCGTCGGCGAACTCCGCGAAGCCGGCGCAGCCGAGGCAAATCGCCTCGGCATCGTCCTCGTCGCGGGCGCGATAGCATTCCTGCCGCAGCTTCTCGAGCGAGCCCTCGTAGTCCTGCTCAACGTCGAGCACGTAGACCGGCGAGGTGCGCACGATCACCCTGCTGCTGAGCCCGTAGCCCGCGACCATGTCCTCAACCGGCACGCGGAAGCGCGGGATGATGGTGACGATCGCGACCCGCGCCGCGAGCTGGCAGGCCATGTAGAGCGAGGCTTCCGCGATCCCGATCACCGGCTTGTCGGTCATCTCGCGCGCGGCGTGCAGGCCTGGGTCGCCGTAGCAGGCGATGATGTAGGCGTCGAAGCCTTGTTGATCGCCCTTGCGGATCTCGTTCAGGATTCCCGGCACGCACAGGTATTCGTCATAGAAGGATTCGATCGAGGCCGGCGCGTAGTCGGGCGTCACCGCCACGACTTCGGTCCCCTCCCGCGCAACCGAGCGCCCGGCCACGGCATCGGCGTCGGTCATGTCCTGCGATGAGTTGGGGTTGATGATCATGATCTTCATGGAGGTTGCCTCCCCATCGAAGCCGGGGCCCTTAGCGGCCCGCACGGCTCAATCCCTGCCGGAAGCGTACAACCGCGCCCGCGCTCGAGTCCACAAGCGCTCCGTCCGCGCCCTCCGGCACCCGCTCAGTAGCCGCACCAGTTGCGGGCCAGTATCTCGTAGGTCTCCGCCGCCTGCTCGACGTGAGCCACGGGACAGTACTCGTCCGTCTGGTGGGCCATGTGCATTTCGCCGGGTCCGAGGATTATCGTCGGTGGGCGCCCGTAGGCCGGCATCAGCGCCGAGGCGTCGGTGAAGTATGGCGCACCGCGCGGCTCGATCTTCTCACCGAGGATCGGCTCCATCACCGCATAGATTTCCTGAATCCACGGGTGGGTATGCGGGGTGTGCACACCGCCGCAATCGACCACGCGGGCGATCTTGTTCTCGTCGCCGAGGTAGCCCTCCAGGCCCGAGAAAATCTCTGCGTGGTCCTGCCCGGGCAGCGTCCTGATGTCGACGGTGAACTCGGCATGATCCGGCACCGAGTTGAGGTTGAGCCCGCCCTGCATGGTGCCGACGTTGAGGGTCGACCTTCCGAGCAGCTCGTGGGGCATCACGTTGAAATCGAACTCCTCGAGCGCGGTCACCGAGCGCGCCGCCTTGTAGAGCGCGTTGTCGCCGTGCTCGGGCATCGAGCCGTGGGCGGTGACGCCTTCGGTCTCCACCTTCAGCCAGAGCGCGCCCTTGTGGCCAAGGATCGGGTAGTTCGAGGTCGGCTCGGCGATGACGATGGCGCCGGCCTCGCCGAGCGCGCCGATCTCGGCCAGGTGGTAGGAGCCTTCGCAACCGGTCTCCTCGCCAGCGCAGATCGCCATCACCATGTCAGCCGCGCCGCGCTTCTCCTCGGCTGCGAGTTTCAGCGCGACGTGGACGAAGGCGGAGATGCCGGCCTTCATGTCGGTGGTGCCGCGGCCAAAGAGCTTGCCGTCCACGATGTCGGCGCCGAAGGGGTCCACCGACCACTCCTTGGCGCCGAGCGGCACCACGTCGATATGCCCGCCGAAGCAGAGCGGCTTCTTGCCGTTGCCGCCTTCGCCGCGCAGCACCGCGACCAGGCTCGTCCGCTCCGGCGCGAACTCGTGGTAGGAGACCTCGATCCCCGCGGCGCTCAGCAGGTCGCCCAGATAATGGGCGCACTCCACCTCGCGGCCAGGGGGATTGCGGGTGTCCATGCGGACGATGTCCCTGGTGATCTCCAGGGCGGACGGAATGGACGACATGAATTGCGCTCCTTCTCCCTGGCGCCGAACCTATGCCGCCAGTATGGCCACGCGGACCTATAGGGTCCAGATCGGGCAAAGCGCATGACGTAGGCGGCAGGAAGAACGTATCGGATCACTTGGAGACCCCCGCTGGGCGGAGGGGGGACGAAGACGGCGCCGACTATTTCTCCCTCTCCTCCCTGCTGGGGAGGAGAGGGTCGGGGTGAGGAGGGGTCGCACGCACGTGGCGCCGGGCGCTGATTTAATTATTTCCCTCAAGCGCCGGGCGCTCGCTCTTTATGTCTTCCCTCAGGCGCCGGGCGCTCACTCCGTTCGCTTGGCTTACGCGCCATTCGGCGCGCGGCGCGGTCGCGCCGTCCGGACCTGTGGTCCGGCCCTCTTCTTGGCAGACGCTTCGTCGGCTGCCGCGTGCGGTGGGGCTCTGCCCGCAAGCCTCTGCCCTTGTCGGTGCGGCGGGGTTCGCTATTCTGCCGCCGCTTGAGGGCAAGGGAGGGTTCTGGCGATGTCGTCAATGCTGGTCACCGGTGCGAGCAGGGGGCTCGGCCTTGAAATTGTGCGGCAATTCGTGGGCGACGGCTGGCGCATCTATGCCTGCTGCCGGACGCCCGAGACCGCCACCGAGCTTGCCGCGCTCGCCGCGCGCTCCGACGGCGCGATCACGCTGCACACCCTCGACGTGAGCAAGCCGGAGCAGATCGCGGCGCTCGCAGACGAGTTTCGCGGCACGCCGATCGACATGCTGGTCAACAACGCGGGCCTGCTCGGCTGCTCGATCGACGCGATGGGGCCGGCCGCCTTCGGTAGCATCGACTACGACGCCTGGATGCAGGTGCACGAGATCAACACCATGGCGCCGCTCCGCGTCACCGAGGCCTTCGTCGACCACGTCGCGGCGAGCGAGATGAAGCTGCTCCTCTTCATGTCGACCCACATGGGCTGCATCACCGAGCTGGCCGACGGCGGTCTCTATCCCTACCGCTCGAGCAAGGCGGCGCTGAACCTGCTGGTCAAGGGACTCTCCATCGATCTCGCACCGCGCGGGGTGCGCACGATCGCGGTCCATCCCGGCTGGGTGGTGACCGACATGGGCGGGCCCGACGCGCCTGTCAACAAGGTGGACAGCATCGCCGGCATCCGCCAGGTGGTGGCGAACTATGGCGGCGGCCAGACCGGCCGCTTCTTCCAGTATGACGGCAGGGAGCTGCCCTGGTAGCAGCCCGCCGACGCGCATCCGAGACAAGGGAGTAAGGAGTGATGGCCGTGGACCTGGCTCAGGCCGCGAAACAGAAGAAGATTCGCTATTTCCTGATCAGCTTCGTGGACCTGTTCGGCGTGCTCCGCGCCAAGCTGGTGCCGGCGCAGGCGATCGCGGGCATGCAGGAGGATGGCGCGGGCTTCGCCGCCTTCGCCGCCTGGCTCGATTCGACGCCCGCCCATCCCGACATGCTGGTCAAGCCCGACCCCGCGAGCCTGATCCAGCTGCCCTGGAAGCCGGATGTCGGCTGGCTCGCCGGCGATTGCTGGATGAACGGCGAGCCCATGCCGGACACGCCCCGGCTCAAGCTCAAGAGCAAGCTCGACGAGGCGAAGAAGCAAGGCTACCGGGTCAAGACCGGGGTCGAGGCGGAGTACTTCATCGTGAGCGCGGACGGCACCGCGATCTCCGACCCGCTCGATACCCAGTCCAAGCCCTGCTACGATCAGGCGGCCCTGATGCGCCGCTACGACGTGGTCTCCGAAATCTGCGACGCCATGCTGGACCTGGGCTGGGGCCCCTATCAGAACGACCACGAGGACGCCAACGGCCAGTTCGAGATGAACTGGGACTATGACGACGTGCTGGTCACCGCCGACCGCCACGTCTTCTTCAAGTACATGGTGAAGTCGCTGGCCGAGAAGCACGGGCTGCGCGCGACCTTCATGCCAAAACCCTTCTCCAACCTGACGGGCAACGGCTGCCACGCCCATGTCTCGATCTGGAATAATTCCGGCAAGAAGAACCTGTTCCACGATGCCAAGGGCGAGCTTGGCATCTCCGAGCTCGGCTATCAGTTCCTGGGCGGCATCATGCAGCGCGCGCCTGCGCTCTGTGCGCTCTGGAACCCGACCGTGAACAGCTACAAACGAATCAACGCGCCGGTCACGCTCTCCGGCGCCACGTGGTCGCCCAACGTGGTGGCCTACGGCGGCAACAACCGCTCGACCATGGTGCGCATTCCCGATGCCGGGCGCTTCGAACTGAGGCTGATGGACGGCGCGTCGAACCCCTACTTGCTGCAGGCGGGCGTGGTCGTCGCCGGACTCGACGGCATCGAGAACCAGCGCGAGCCCGGCGCGCGCACCGACCTCAACCTCTATGCCGAGGGCCACAAGCTGCGCGGTGCGCGCAGGCTGCCGCTCAACCTGCTCGACGCGCTCAGGCTCTTCGAGAAGGACAAGGTGGTGCGCGCGGGCTTCGGCGAGAGCTTCGTGAAGAGCTACGTCAAGCTCAAGACGAGCGAGTGGAACGAATTCGCCGGCACGATCTCCGACTGGGAGCGCAGCAACACCCTGGATTGCTAGAGCGGGTCCGTCTTCGACGGACTCGCGACAGGCCGCGCAGGCGCCGGCCGCAGGCCGGCTGCCGTGAGCGACATAGTTGGCGCTTGGTGCGGGCGGTGAGACTCGAACTCACACTCCCGAAGGAACGGGTTTTTGAGACCCGCGCGTCTACCGCTTCCGCCACGCCCGCACGAGCACCAGCAGCGAAGTTCCTCATAGCGCGAGAGCGCGCGCAAGGCCACCCGGTGTCCTGATCGGGATGCCCGGACCATGGTGCGGTGCAGGGCGCGCGGCGGGCGCTCCACTGTTGCGCCATGAAGAGCGCGCAGATCGCGGCAGGTGGAGGCAGGACGAGTGGCCGCATTCTTGGCGAGCGGCTACCGCCCGGAATCCCACTTGTCCCACTTAATCCCACTTATCCCGGGAATCCCGCCAAGTATTTTGCCTGGCCCGTCCCGTTGAGGGCGCAGGCTCTGACCGTGGCGAAGAGTGCGGGTTAGCGATTCACCTCGAAGGTGATGGCGCGGCCCAGAGCCCGCGCCAGCGCTCCTGCCGCCGTGCGTGCCTTGCCCGATGCGAGCGGCCGGTGCTCGGGCGCGAGCCGCAGCACGAGGCGGCCGTCCTCCGCCGCGAGCCGCGAGCCGTCGAGCACCGCCGGCTCCCCGCAGGAGAGCCGCTCGGCCAGCCTGAGCGCGAGCCCGAGCGCGCGGGCATCGGCCCGCACCGCCTGCGGCAACAGTCGGTTCACCGGACGGGCGGCCCCGACGGGAAGGCGCGACTTGTAGCGGGTGGCCACGGCAAGCGCCAGAAACACCCGGCCCGCATGGTCGATGCCGACAAAGGGAGCGCGCGAGATGCGCACGAAGGCATCGGACGCGCGCAGGTCCGGATGCTGGCGCCAGGCGATTTCGGAGAGGAACGCCGCCGCCGGTAGGACAGCCCGATGCCGCTCAAAAATAGGGAGCGTCGACCGTGCAAGCCAGGAGGCGAGAGCCTCGGCATAGACGAGCGAGCGGCCGTCCCGCCGCGCGATCGCCCGACAGGCGTCGTGAAGCGGATCCTGCGCCTGCACCGCCGCAGGCAGCCTATCGAAAAGCAGGCCCTCGCGCAGGCCGAAGGCGGAGAACAGCACCTCGCCCGGCCCCGCCACTTTCAGCAATGCCTTCAGCGCACACGCGCCGCTCGGCACGGTCGCGAGCCGCCTGGGCAACATTCCCTCCGGCCCCGGACGAAGCGTCGCGGGATCGGCGGCGGCGTACTCCTTGGTGGCCTCGCGCGCTTCGGCCGGCGTCATGCGATAGTGATGAACGACGGGGATGGGGTGCCGCTCGGCCGCCATGCGAAGCCGGGCCAGCGCCCGCCACGCACCGCCCACGAGATAGACCGGCTCGCCACGCACCCGATCGAGCCAGGGCAACGCCTTGAGCCGCTCGGCCGCGAGCGCGGAGCGGCGGTCAGGCGCCAGGCTACCGAGACGGAGCACGCCGAGCGGCAGCGTTGCGTGCTCTGCGAGCTGCCCCTGCTCCAAGCGAACCAGCTCGAGGCTGCCGCCGCCCAGGTCCGCCATCAGTCCGCTCGCCGCAGGAAAGGCCGAGACCACGCCGAGCGCGGCGTAGCGTGCCTCCTCCTCGCCCGTGAGGATCCGGAGCGAGAAGCCGGTCTCGCGGGCCACGGCAGCGCAGAAGCGCGCGCCGTCAATCGCGTCGCGGACCGCGGCCGTTGTCACCGCGTCGAGCGGACCGACGCCGAGCGCTGTGGCGGCGGCGGCGAAGCGGCGCAGCGCATCGAGCGCGGGCTCCACCGCGTCGGGCGCGAGCGCCCCGGTCTCGGCCAGGGTGGCGCCGAGGCCACAGAGTTCGCGCTCGTTGAAGACCGGCGCCGGCGCACGCGTGAGCCCCTCGAACACCACGAGGCGGATCGAGTTCGAACCGACGTCGAGAACGCCATAGGGCGCGTCCGCCGCATCGACTGGCGCTGCGGCCGGAAAACCCCCGGCCGCGACCGGGAGCGTCGCCGCGTCGGCCACGAGGCGAGGCGCCGCCTGCTGCTCCGTCACCCGTCGTCCGGCTCGTCGCCGCCCGAACTCGCCACGGCGAGCCACGGCTCGCGCCGCGCCGTGCCGCGGCCGGAGAGCGACGGGTTGGTCATGAAGAAATGGTGGGCGTTGAAGGGCTCGCCGTCGTGGCCCGAGCGCGAGAAGTTGCCGCCGACGTCGAGCGTCCAGCTCTGCTCGTTGTCCCTGAGGTTCGCCGTCATGATCTCGTCGAGGATCTGCTCGTGCACGGTCGGGTTCTCGATCGGCACCATGACCTCTACCCGCCGGTCCAGATTGCGTCCCATCCAGTCAGCGGACGAGATGTACACCTTGGCCTCGGGCGAAGGCAGGCCGTGACCGGCACCGAAGCACATGATGCGGGAGTGCTCGAGGAAGCGCCCGACGATGCTCTTGACCCGGATGTTCTCCGAGAGGCCCGGCACCCCCGGTTTGAGGCAGCAGGTGCCGCGCACCACCAGGTCGATGGAGACCCCGGCGGCGGCGGCGGCGTAGAGCGCCTCGATCACCTCGGGATCGACCAGGGAGTTGAGCTTGACCCAGATCGCCGCCGGCCGGCCGGCCAGAGCGTGAGCGGTCTCCGCCTCGATCAGCTCCTGGATTGCGCTGCGCATGCCGAGCGGGGCGACGGCGATCTTCTCGTAGTGCTCGGGCGCCGCCCCGCCGGTCAGGTAGTTGAAGAGCAACGCCGCATCGCGGCAGAGCGCCGGATCGCAGGTGAAGAAAGAGAGGTCGGTGTAGATCGCGGCAGTGATCGGGTGATAGTTGCCGGTGCCGTAGTGCACGTAGCTGCGCAGGCCGTCAGCCTCGCGACGGGCCACCAACGATGCCTTGGCGTGGGTCTTGAGGTTCATGAAACCGTAGACCACCTGGGCGCCGGCGCGTTCCAGATCGCGCGCCCAGCGGATGTTCGCCGCCTCGTCGAAGCGCGCTTTGAGCTCGACCAGCGCGGTGACCGACTTGCCCGCTTCCGCCGCCTCGATCAACGCGTTGACGATGGGGGAATTGTTGCTGGTGCGATAGAGCGTCTGCTTGATCGCAATCACATCCGGGTCCCGCGCTGCCTGTCGCAGGAACTGGACGACCACGTCGAAGCTCTCGTAGGGGTGGTGGACGACGATGTCCTTGGCCTTGATCGCGGCGAAGCAATCGCCGCCAAAATCCCGGATCCGCTCGGGGAAGCGCGCCAGGTAGGGCCGGAATTCGAGGTCGGCCCGGCTGCACTTGATGAGCATGGACGTGTCCGCAAGCCCCAGAATCCCTTCGACCTTGACCACGTCGCGCCGGTCGACGTGAAGCTGGTCGGCGAGGAAGTCCAACATGCTCAACGGCATTGTGGAATCCACTTCAAGCCGGATGACGCTGCCGCGCCGGCGCCGCTTGAGCGCGCTCTCGAACGAGCGCACCAGGTCCTCCGCCTCCTCCTCCAGCTCGATATCGCTGTCGCGGACGATGCGGAACTGACCCACCGCGCGCGCAGAATAGCCGGGGAAGAGTCGGTGGAGATAGAGCTCCACCACGTCCTCGAGCGCGATGAAGCGGATCTCGCCCCGTTCACCCTCGGGCAGGCGGATGAAGCGTTCCACCTGGCTGGGAATGCGCACCAACGACGGCAGCTGACGCCGGGTGCCTTCCTCCACCAGCTCGAGCGCCAGACTGAAACCCAGATTTGGAATGAACGGAAACGGATGGGCCGGGTCGATGGCGAGCGGTGTCAGCACCGGAAAGAGGCGATCGATGAAGTAGTCGTCGAGCCACCGCCCTTCGTCGCCCCGGAGCCGGTCGGCCGAGAGGATTGTGATGCCAGCCTCGGCCAGCTCCCCGCGGAGTGCGAGCCAGCGCTCCTGCTGCTGGGCCATCAGCGCATTGGCGCGCGCGATGACGGCGCGGATTTGCGCAACGGGGCTCAGGCCGTCCTGGGACGATTCGAGGATGCCCGCCTCGACCTGACCGTGCAGGCCCGCCACGCGGACCATGTAGAACTCATCAAGGTTCGATCCGGAGATCGAGAGGAAGCGCAGCCGCTCGAGCACGGGATGATCGAGGTTCTCGGCCTCCTCCATCACGCGCTCGTTGAAGGCGAGCCAACTCAGCTCACGGTTGATGAACTTGTCGGCCGGCGCGAAGCTTTCCGCCTGCTCGGCCCGCTTGGCTTCCGCCATTCGGCTACCCCCGCGTCCCTTCTACTTGGCTTGATTTGCGGCGTCTTACAATACGGTCATTACGGCACCCTGACAAAATCGCGCGGGCCCGGGTGGTCCCGTGAATCAAGCGTGCGGCGGTGCCTCGGATCCGCCCTCGCCCAGGGCAAGCACCGTGCGCACGAGCGGCACGGTGACCGCCCTGCCTTCGGCGAGCGCCGCTCGGTCGAGGCGGTCGACCAGGCGGGCCACGGCCTCGAAGGTCCGCTCGATGCGCGGCACGACGTAGGCCGGCACTTCGGGTGCCACCGTGATCTGCCGGTCGGCGAAGAGCTTGAGCATCAGGGCGCCGAGCAACGCATCGTCGGGCAGGCCGAGCGCCGCTGCCGGCGCGAGCCTCAGCCGGGAGGCAAGATCGGGGAGCGTGAGCGGCCAGCGCGCCGGCGGGGTTCGGGCGGTGAGCAGCAGATGGCCGCCCCGCTCGGCGATGGCGTTGTAGATGTGCAGGAGAGAGCGCTCGTCGACCGACCCGCCCAGACCGTCGATGACCAGCGCCGGCGTCCTTCCGGCTTCGGGCTGCGCCTCTGAGAGCCCTGCCGCAGGGAGAATCTCGGCGCCGCTCCGCCTGCGCCACACTTCGGCGAGATGGCTCTTGCCTGAGCCGGGGGGCCCGTAGATTACGAGCGGGGGGCCTGGCCAGTCCGGCCAACGGTCGAGCCAGGCGACTGCAGCCTCGTTGCAGGGTGCGACCAGAAAATCCTCCCGTCCCAGCGCGGGACGGACGCCCCAGTCGAAGGTGCGTTGCCATCCGAGTTCTGTCTTGGCCGCCATGGGTGCCTCACTCGCCCTCACCCGGCGCGAGCGCATCGGGCGCCACCGGATTCGGCGGCTCGGCGCGGGGACGCAGAACCCATTTATCCGCCTCAGGCGCGAGATCGAGGTCATTCTGGCCGAGGGCGAGGCGGAGCTGGTCCTCTGTGCCGTGAAAGCGGAGCGTGACCCGCCCCTCGCGCAGCGAGAGGGAGTCGATTTCGACCGATGCAACCATGGCGAGCGCCGCAATGCGCTGTTGGATCGACACCCATTCGCCGAGGCCGGCGATCGGCACCGTCGCCCGAAGCGCCCGCTGCTCGTCGTAGCGGATCAGATTGGTGGCCTTCCAGTCATCCTCCAGCAGGGTGACGACCCGGTCGGTGCCGCGCTTGAGCAGCGCCCGCTCGCTCTCCCCCGCGCGGCCGATCAGCGTCTTCTGGATGGCCTGGCTCTCGTCCTCAGCGATCCGGCGCAGCGAGAGCGTAAGGGCGCGGCCTGCGGCCGGGGCATCGTTGTCGGCGCCCTCCGCCCCCGGTGCGGCAGGCGCAGACGGTTTTGCGACGGCAGCGGAGCCGGAAAGGCCGGCGATGGCGACGGCGACTTCGCTCGAGCCGTAAAGCGCGGCGAGCGCGGTGAGAGTGTCAGCATCCGACGCCAACGCCTGCGCGGCATCGACCGTGCCGAGATCGATGACATCGCCGAGCGGCAGGAGGATAGGCACCAGGCCGCCATGCAGGGGGCGCTCCTCCCACGCCCGCCGCCAGCGATTGCCGTCCTCCCACAGCAGGATGCCGCCGGGGTCGCGCTGAACCGCCACCACCAACACGGGCTTGCTCACGGTCTCGGCATAGGCGATGCCGCTCTCGCGCAGCAGCCAGCGCACCTCGGCCGGGTCGAAATCCACGGTCAGCAACGCGCGGTAGCGGGTGGTCGAGACCAGCTCGCGATCGATCGCGAAGCCCGCCATCATCGCCGCGATGGGCTCTTCGGCAGGCGCCGGCAGAGCCGTGCCCGCGACCGTGAGGCGGCGCAGCAGGGTCTCCAGCGCGGCGCGTTGGCCCGCGGCGATGGCGAGCTCCCGCGCCTCCGCCGCCGATGCGGCCTCGGCATCGATGGGAACGTGCGCCACGGTGAACACAGAATTCGCGCGTGCCGTGCCGCAGGCGAGGAGCAGCACCAGCGCGCACAAGAGCGCGATGCGGGCTGGTCCACACATGGTTGAGCTCGGAGTACTCACTGACGTCACGTCTTGCGGCCGGCGGCGGCCTGAAACCCGGACGGCAGGGTATCATGGCGTCTGCATCCAAGCGACCGGCAGCGGCCGGAAGTCGGCGGGAGACCACATGGCGCAGCTGAAAGTTGGAGTCCTGATCTCGGGCAGCGGGACCAATCTGCAGGCCCTCATCGACGATTGCGCGCGCGCGGAAGCCGAGAGCGAGATCGTGCTGGTGCTTTCCAACCGGGCCGACGCCTTCGGACTCACGCGAGCTGAACGCGCGGGCCTGCCCCATCGGGCGATCGACCACAGGGGGTATGGCTCCCACGCGGCCTTCGAGCAGGCGCTCTCCCAGGCGCTCGAGGCGAGCGGTGTCGGGCTGGTCTGCCTTGCGGGTTTCATGCGTGTGCTCACGGCCGAGTTCGTCGAGCGCTGGCGCGACCGGCTGATCAACATCCACCCTTCCTTGCTGCCCGCATTCAAGGGGCTCGACACCCACGCCAGGGCCATCGAGGCCGGGGTTCGCTTTGCCGGTTGTACGGTCCACTTCGTGCGGCCCGAGGTGGACAACGGGCCGATCATCGTTCAAGCGGCAGTCCCGGTCTTGCCAGACGATACAGTCGAGACGCTCGCGGCCCGGGTGTTGCGCGAGGAGCATCGCTGCCTGCCGCTCGCCGTTCGCCTGATTGCCGAGCGCCGCGTTTCGCTCGTGGGCGAGCGCTGCGTCATAGACGCGGAGGCACCGGGCGGTGCTCTCATCAACCCGGCGCCAAGCCCTTAAGCGAAGGGCCCGGAACCGTGCGGCTCCGGGCCCTTGGTAAGGGGTGTCGGGCGCCGTTAGACGGCGGACTTGCCGTAGCGCTCGACCACATCCTCGGCGCGTGCGCGGATCGGCTCCATCGCGTCGCCGGCGGTCTTGACGGTCATGTCCGCAATGCGGTTGCCGGCCGTCATCGTGCGCTCAAAGGCACCCTTTGCAGCCCCGGTCTGGGCCTCGGTGAGCTCGGCCCAGCTGCGCGCACCCATCAGCGCCTCGGCCACGCCGGCCTGGGCGGCCATCGCCTCCTTGGCGAAGTCGAACCAGGCGTTGCCGATGGCGCCGTAGCCCTTCGCTGCGATGGTCGAAGCCTCGACGACGCTGCCGAAGCTCGCACGGCTCTCCTCGGCAATGGTCTCGAAGGGCAGGGCGCCGTTCCAGGGGGTCTTGGGGCCGGACGCGGTGGCCTTGCTCGCTGTTTCGGATTTGGTGGTCATCGCTTTCACCCTCTCGGTTGGGGATTGTTCCAGGCGATGCGCGCCGCTCCACGAAAACGCGTCATATTGCAGTGCAGCATCATGTTGCGACGCAATATAGTGGAGTCGCCGCGGCGGTCAAGGCCTCACTGATACTTTATTCGTAACTGCCCAGGTCGTCTGATTTGTCATTTTGGGCCAGTGGATTGAGGCGTTTCTCGTTCGGAGTTGGTGGAAAGGGCTTGACGGGAATTTCGGGAAATGACTCAACAACGACATGAGCAATCCCGAGTCGCCGCGCGGCCCTTCGACGGGAGCAGCGCCCGAAACGCCCGCGCAGAAGATCGCCCGCCTGGAGGAGGAGAACGCCCGGCTTCGGGAGGAAAATGCCTGGCTTCGGCAGCAGAACGCGCGGCTGGAAGAGCAAGTCGCGCGTCTCGTCGAGCGCATCGAGGAGTTGGAGCGCCGTCTCGGCCTCAACAGCGGCAACAGCGGCAAGCCGCCTTCGAGCGATGGGCTGAGGAAGCCGAATTCGAAGCGGCGAACCCGAAGCCTGCGCGGCAAATCGGGCCGCAAGCCCGGTGGCCAGCCCGGCCACAAGGGCAAGACGCTGCGCCGCGCCGATCACCCGGATCGGGTGAAGGATCACGTCCCGGCTTCCTGCAAGGGATGCGGTTCGCCGCTTTCGGACGCGGCCAGGGCGGGAACGCCCGTCGCCCGCCAGGTGTTCGATCTGCCCGAGCCGAGCCCCCTGGAGGTGACCGAGCACCGGGCGCATGCCAAGTGCTGCGGGCATTGCGGGACGGTGACCCGGGCGGCGTTCCCCGACGGGGTGTCGGCGCCGGTGCAGTACGGCCCGCGCATTGCCGGGGTGGCGGTCTACCTTCAGCACGCTCACTTCCTGCCGGAGGATCGGCTGTCGCAGGTGATGGCCGAGCTCTTCGGCGCGCCGGTGACGGCTGCGACGTTGGCGACGATGAGCGAGAGGGCGGCCGAGCGGCTGCGGGACGCGGCCTTGCACATACAGGACCTGGCGGCGGGCACGGCGCGGGTGAAACACATGGACGAGACCGGCTTGCGGATCGGCGGTCAGACGCAGTGGCTTCATGTGATCTGCACGCCGCTGCTGGCGGCGTACCGGGTCAGCGGCAAGCGCGGCGCCCTGCTCTCGGGTGTCTCCGGCATCGTCGTGCACGATCACTGGAAGCCGTACTTCGCGATGGAAGGGGTGGAGCACGGCCTGTGCAACGCCCATCACCTGCGGGAGTTGCAGGCGCTGGTGGACATCGAAGGGGAGGCTTGGGCCCGGCGGATGCAGCAGCTCCTGCGCCGAGCCAATCGCGCCGCCCGCATCGCGCTGGACAAGGATATCGCCGTTCCGGCGAGGCTTGTGGCGCTGATCGAGCGCCGATACGACGAGATCATCGCCGATGCGCTGGCCTTTCACGAGAGCCAACCACCGTTCTCGCCTGGCAAGAGGAAGAAGCGCCGGAAGCGAAGGATCGGTCACAATCTGGCCTTGAGGCTGCGCGACCACAAATGCGCGGTGCTCCGGTTCCTGATCGACCTCGAGGTCGGGTTCACGAACAACGAGGCCGAGCGCGACCTTCGGATGATGAAGCTGCGCCAGAAGATCTCCGGGGGCTTCCGGTCCGCGCAGGGGGCCGAGAACTTCGCCATCCTGCGCAGCGTCATCACCACCGCCAGAAAGCAGGGCTGGAATATCATCGAAGCCCTGACCAGCCCATCGGATCGGCTCATCGCCACCGTCAAGTGCGCGTAAGCTCACCTGGCACGGGTTCTCCAACAGCGGAGCCATTCTCATAAACGATCATGGTCGACGCCGTGCTGGACCACCCCATAGAATGAAAATCGGTGCCCGTCGCGCGGGCGGACTTCGGGCCACATCGGGGTAGCTTACCGGTCGCAGTCCGCAAGAGGGGCATCGTGAGCTGTGAAACCCGGCGACCCCAGAGGAGCACACGGGCGTCGCGTGGGTAGCGTTGTGCCGAATCCCAGAGAATTTTCACAGCAAGAACCTGGGCAGTTACCTTTATTCATTGCCCTCAGGCGGCGGGCGCTCGCTCCGGCTCGCATCGCGAGCCGGCCCCTCTGAAGCTCAACATCCTGAGAATGCATGTGGCTCGCGGCAAGACTGCCGCTCGCCGTTGCCGGGGGGCCGGCGCTGTGGCAAGGTCGCGCCCGCGCCGCCGTAGCTCAGGGGTAGAGCACTCCCTTGGTAAGGGAGGGGCCGGAAGTTCGATTCTTCCCGGCGGCACCGGAGCCCCGCCGGATTCGATAGGATCGCCCGCCGCGCTTCCCGCCTTGGGTCCACCTCGCGTATAATCGGCCTTGCAGCGAGACTGCGGGGGTAATCATGCAGATCGCCATCACAGGCCGGCACGTCAGCGTCAACGAAAGCTTTCGCGACCAGGTTACGCGACGTCTCGAGACCTCGGCCGGGAAATTCTTTTCCACGGCCATCGACGCGCAAGCGGTATTCGCCAAGGTGGCTCAGATGATCGAGACCGACCTTATGATCCACGTCGGCCACGGCATCAGGTTTCAGAGCCACGCGTCGGCTGCCGACATGACGGCGAGCTTCAGCATCGCGGCCGAGCGGCTGGAGAAGCGCATGCGCCGGCACAAGCGCAAGCTGCGTGACCATCACAAGTCCCCGCGCGGCGCGAAGGCCCCGGACGGGGCCGAGCCGTCGCCGCAGACGGCCGACTGAAGGGCGTCACGGCCGAGCATCGGCCGCCACCACCGGCGACCAAGCGCTGCCTTCTACGGCAACCAACAGAGCGGCCGGGGAATGGAGATTGCGGACCTCTTGCCATTGAGCGGCGTCCTGGACGACGTGAAAGCAGGCAGCAAGAAGCAGGCGCTGCAGCAGCTTTCCGCCATCGCCGCGGCGCAGACGGCGCATGAGGAGCGGGACGTCCTCAACCTGCTGCTCGCACGCGAGCGTCTGGGCTCGACCGGGGTCGGTGACGGGGTTGCAATCCCGCATGGCAGGCTCGCCAGTCTGACGCAGCTTTCGGCGGTGTTTGCCCGCCTGCGGGAGCCCATCGAGTTCGACGCGGTGGACGGGAAGCCGGTGGACCTCATTTTCCTGCTGCTCGCGCCGGATTCTGCAGGATCGGATCATCTGAAGGCGCTGGCGCTGGTCTCGCGCCTGCTGCGCGACCACCGTGTATGCGCGCGCTTGCGCGGCGCCGACAACGCGGAGGCGCTTTATGCCGTGCTCACCGCTGCGGCCGACACCTCGCGGGCGTGAGAGCCCGGCCGATTGACAGCCGTCGCGCCGGGCCGCACGGTCGCCCGATGGTTCTGGTCCATGCCAGCTGCGTCGCCCTGGCGGGCAAGGGCGTTCTGCTGCGCGGCGCCCCCGGCGCCGGCAAGTCCGACCTCGCGCTGCGCCTGATCGAGGGCGGCGCGCGACTCGTCGCTGACGATCAAGTTGCGTTGACGAGCAGCGGCGAGGCGTTGCTCGCGGCGCCACCGTCGCGTATCGCGGGACTGCTCGAAGTGCGAGGAATCGGGATCGTCTCGATGGAGTTCGTGCATCAATGCCCGGTCCAGCTGGTGGTCGACCTGGTCCAGCCCGACGCGGTGGAGCGTATGCCGGAGGCTGCGACCGTCGAACTCTGCGGTCATCGGATCGCGCACGTGATGCTTGCCCCATTCGAGGCGTCCACGCCGGCGAAGCTTCGGCTCGCGCTCTCGCGTGTCGCTGCCGTCGGCCAGCAGGCGCAGGCAGAACGCTCGGCTGGCTGATGGGTATTGAGCCCTCCGGCGATCGCACCCTCGTTCTGGTGACCGGAATGTCCGGCGCCGGCAAGTCGACGGCGCTCAAGATTCTGGAAGACCTCGGCTACGAGGCGATCGACAACCTGCCCCTCTCGATGCTCTCGGAACTGGTCCAAGCGCGGGGCGAGAACGGGCAGCGGGGCGCGCTCGCGCTCGGCATCGATTCACGCACCAGGGGATTCGATCCCGGCGAGATCGAGCGCTATCTCGAGCCCTTGCTCGGCACGGGCGGGCCCGGCGAGATCGCCCTGCTCTTCCTCGACTGCGAGACCGAGGTGCTGCGCCGACGCTTCAGCGAGACCCGCCGCCCGCACCCGCTGGCGCATGACCAGCCGGTCGTTGAGGGAATTGCGCGCGAGCGCGCACTGCTCGGCTGGGTCCGCGACCGTGCGGATATCACCCTCAACACGAGCCGGCTTTCCGTCCGCGATCTGCGCAGCATCATTGCTGCGCGCTTCGAGCCGGAGTCCAAGCGGGCGCGCGCGATCTTCGTGCTCTCTTTCGCCTACAGCCGCGGCGTGCCGCCGGACGCCGACTTCGTGTTCGATGTCCGCTTCCTCACAAACCCTCACCATGTGCCGACACTCCGGCCGCTCACCGGGCGCGAACCCGAGGTCGCGCGCCACGTGCGGGACGACCCGGCCTACGGCTCGTTCTTCGAGGGCATGGTGGCGATGTTCAGGCCGCTGCTTCCGGCCTTCGAGCGGGACGGGCGCTCCTACCTCACGATCGCGCTTGGATGCACGGGCGGGCGGCATCGCTCGGTCGCCGTGGCGGAGCATCTGGCCCAGACGCTGGGCGGCGGGCGCTGGCAGATCACGCTGCGCCACCGCGATCTCGACACCGAGAGCGCGCCGGAGCGGCGGGCGGCGGGGTGAGTCGATGATCGGCATCGTTCTGGTCACGCACGGAGGGCTCGCCGAGGAGTTCGTCGCGGCAACCGAGCACGTCGTCGGGCCGCAGCCCCGCACGCGCGCCATCTGCATCGGCCCCGACGACGACATGGAGCAGCGCCGCCAGGACATTCTCGACGCCATCGGCGCCACCGATGATGGTGACGGCGTGATCGTGCTTACTGATATGTTCGGCGGGACGCCCTCGAACCTCGCCATCTCGGTCATGGAGGGCGCGAATGTCGAGGTCATCGCCGGCGTAAACCTGCCGATGCTGATCAAGCTCGCGAGCGTGCGCTCGGGCAGCGATCTGCGCGCCGCCGTGGCCGCCGCGCAGGAGGCCGGGCGCACCTATATCCACGTCGCGGGCCGGCTGCTTGAGGGTGACGAGGCGTGAACGAGGCGGCGACCAAGCCCGGCGAAGGGAGCCACCGCCGCACATGCCTGATCGGCAACCGGCGCGGGCTCCACGCGCGCGCGGCGGCGAAATTCGTCAAGACCGCCTCGCGCTTCGAAGTCGACGTCGCCGTCTCCTGCAACGGCACGCGGGTCTCGGGCCTCTCGATCCTCGGGCTGATGATGCTGGTGGCGGGGCCTGGCAGCGAGATCGAGATCGAGACCGCGGGCAGGGACGCGGACGCGGCACTGGCGGCGCTGACGGCACTCGTGGACGGTGGCTTCGATGAAGACTGAAGGAAGCACCGCCTCCGCGTGGGCTCTGGCCCTTGAACTGGCGGATCGGCCAGAGCGGCGCTTCAGCGGCCTGGGCGTATCCGCCGGCATCGCGGTGGGGCCCGCGCACGTGGTCGAGCGCGGCCTCATCGACGTGCCCGAGTACCGCATCGAGGACGACGCGGTCGAAGCCGAGATCGCGCGCTTCCACGACGCCGTTGCGCTCTCCGCAGCGCAGATCCGCCAGCTACAGGCCCAGGCCGAGGCGCTGCCGGAGGAGGTGGCAGGCCAGCTTCGCCACCTGCTCGATGCGCACCTCCTGATGCTCTCGGGCTCCCGTCTCGTGCGCGGCGTCGAGATGCGCATCAGGGATGCGCGCATCAACGCCGAGGCGGCGGTCCAGGTGCAGCTTTCGGAGATCGCGCAGGCCTTCGCCGGGATGGAGGATTCCTATCTCGCGGGCAAGATCGACGACGTGCGCGAGGCGAGCGCGCGCCTCGTGCGCAACCTGACCCGGGCGGGCTACCAGGCGTTTTCCGGCCTGCCTCCCGGCACCATCATCATCGCCGAGGAGATCACGCCCGCCGACACCGCGCTCATGGACCCCGCGCGCATCGGCGGCTTCGCCGCAGCGCTCGGCGGCGCCGAGGGGCACACCGCGATCATGGCGCGCTCGCTCGGGTTGCCGGCGGTGCTAGGGGTGGCGGACCTCGTCGGTGCCGTACGCTCAGGCGACATCGTGGCAGTGGACGGCGTGCGCGGCGGGCTCGTGGTCAACCCCGGCGAGGAGACGATCGCCC
This sequence comes from Alphaproteobacteria bacterium, assembly GCA_963422645.2. Taxonomy (GTDB): domain Bacteria; phylum Pseudomonadota; class Alphaproteobacteria; order UBA828; family UBA828; genus WTGU01. The sequence continues at coordinate 243,394 of CAXXVO010000017.1, read as the reverse complement.
GTCTTGAGCGCCGCCGCCGCGCGCTCGAGCGCCGCGAGCGCCAGCTCGCCCGATTGCGCCGGGTCGCGGCCGTCTCGTCCGACGGCGCGCGCGTCACCCTGCAATGCAACATCGAGCTGCCGAATGAGCTGCCGCAGGCGCAGGAGGCGGGCGCCGAGGGAATCGGGCTTCTGCGCAGCGAGTTCCTGTACATGAACCGAGAGGAGCCGCCGAGCGAGGACGAGCAGTACGTCGCGCTCAAGGAAATCGTCGCCGGCATGGAAGGGGCGCCGGTGACCGTGCGGACCCTCGATGTGGGTTCGGACAAGCTCGCCTACTCCCTCGGCGAGCACATCGCGCCAAGCGTCAATCCGGCACTCGGGCTCCGCGCCATCCGTCTTTCGCTAAAGGCGCCGGCACTGCTGGAGGCGCAGATCGCGGCCATTTTGCGCGCCGGCGCCCACGGGCCCGTGGGCATTCTGGTGCCGATGATCACTTCGGTGGAGGAAATCAGGCAGGTGCGGAAGGCCGTGGACAAGATGGTCCGCCGGCTGACCCGCAGGCGAGTAGCGATCGTCGATGCACCGCCGCTCGGAATCATGATCGAGACGCCGGGCGCAGCGCTCGCGGCCGATGCGCTGGCCGACGCCTGCGACTTCTTCTCCCTCGGCACCAACGACCTCACCATGTACACGCTCGCGACCGACCGCGGCGACGATCAGGTCGCGCACCTGTACGACCCCCTCCATCCCGCAGTGCTCCGGCTCATCCGCTTCGCCACCGATGCCGCCCGGCGGGCCGGCATTCCGGTCAATCTCTGCGGTGAGCTCGCGGGCAACCCGCGTTTTACCGCGATGTTACTGGGGTTCGGCCTGCGCGATCTCTCCATGGCGCCGCAGAATGTTCCGCGCGTGAAGCAACGCATCCTCGCGCTCGACGCCGCAGTGGCAACGCGTCATGCGGAGGAGTTGCTGAACCAGACCGAGGCAGGCCGCATCGCGAAGCTGATCGACGCCTTTCCCGGTGATTCTTGAGGCAGCATGCCGTGACGGGTGACGCCTGTTGTGACCCCCCGGCGGCGGTGCTACAAGCCGCGCCGGCAGAGGCGGGTAAGCCGCGCAGGCGGGCAAGGAACCAAGAATGACGAACGGCGCCGACTACAAGGTGAAGGACCTCTCGCTCGCCGGCTGGGGCCGCAAGGAAATCGCCATCGCCGAGACCGAAATGCCGGGGCTGATGGCGCTCCGCGCAGAGTTCGGCGAGGCGCAGGTGCTGGCCGGCGCACGCATCGCCGGCTGCCTCCACATGACGATTCAGACCGCCGTCCTTATCGAGACGCTGAGGGCGCTGGGCGCGGAGGTGCGCTGGAGCTCCTGCAACATCTTCTCGACCCAGGACCACGCCGCCGCCGCCATGGCCGATGCCGGCGTCCCCGTCTTCGCCTGGAAGGGTGAGACCGAGGAGGAGTACGACTGGTGCATCGACCGGACCGTCGAGGGCCCTGACGGCTGGCGCCCCAACATGATCCTGGATGACGGCGGCGACCTCACCAAGTTCATGCATGACGAGCACCCCTCGCTGATGGCGGACATCAAGGGGATTTCGGAGGAGACCACAACCGGAGTGCTCCGGCTCTACGAGATGGAGCAGAAGGGCACCCTGGGCGCGCCCGCCATCAACGTGAACGATTCGGTCACCAAGTCGAAGTTCGACAACCTCTACGGCTGTCGCGAGAGCCTCGTGGACGGCATCAAGCGAGCGACCGACGTGATGCTCGCGGGCAAGATCGCGGTGGTGAACGGCTATGGCGATGTCGGCAAGGGCTGTGCGGCGTCGCTGCGCGGGCAGGGCGCGCGCGTCTGCGTGACCGAGATCGACCCGATCTGCGCGCTGCAGGCGGCGATGGAGGGCTACGAGGTCTCGACCATGGACGACAAGGCCGGCGAGGCGGACGTGTTCGTCACCGCCACCGGCAACGTCGACGTCATCACCATCGACCACATGCGCCAGATGAAGGACCGCGCCATCGTCTGTAACATCGGCCACTTCGATTCCGAGATTCAGATCGACGCGCTGGCCAACTTCCCCTGGCACGAGGTCAAGCCGCAGGTGGACGAGGTCGAGTTCCCCGACGGCAAGCGCCTGATCGTGCTGGCCAAGGGCCGTCTCGTGAATCTCGGCTGCGCCACCGGTCATCCCTCTTTCGTGATGAGCTCCTCGTTCTCCAACCAGGTGCTGGCGCAGATGGAGCTCTGGCAGAACCACGCGAGCTACGAGCACCGCGTCTACACCCTGCCTAAGCACCTCGACGAGAAGGTAGCGGCGCTCCATCTGGGCAAGCTGGGTGCGAAGCTGACCGCGCTCTCGGACAAGCAGTCCGCTTACATCGGGGTGCCACAAGAGGGGCCGTTCAAGCCCGATCACTACCGATACTGACGATAGGGCGCCGAGCGCCACGGAGAGCGAAAGCGCGACGCCGCGCGAGCCCCTCACCCTGCGTGCGGACGCCCTCGCGGACACCGAGCGGCTAGCGCAGCGCAGCGCCCCGCACGCGGCGTCGGGCGACGTAGTTGGGCTCCGTGGGCCGCTTGGCAGCGGCAAGACCGCCTTCGCAAGGGCCTTCATCCGCGCCCGGCTCGGCCGGCCGGAGGAGGAGGTTCCAAGCCCCACCTTCACCCTGGTGCAGATCTACGAGCACGCGGCGGGTGCGATCTGGCACTTCGACCTCTACCGCCTGGATGGGCCGGAGGACGCCTACGAGCTCGGCATCGAGGACGCGTTCTCGAACGCCATCTCGCTGATCGAATGGCCGGAGAAGCTGGGTGCCATGATGCCTGCCGACTGGCTGGAGTTGCACCTCGCGCCGGGCGAAAACGACGAGACGCGGCTCGTCACGATCACTCCCCACGGACCCCGCGCCCGAACACTTGCAGTTACTATCGCGCGAAATCTGGAGGCGGACGGGTGAGCGATCTCGAGCGCGAGAGGCAGCGCCAGGCCTTCGCAGCGCGCGCAGGCTGGGGCGATGCGGCGTACCGACCGCTCGCCGGCGACGCCTCGGCGCGGCGTTACGAGCGGCTCACACGGGGCGATACCACGATAGTGCTCATGGACGACCCTCCGCCCGGGCATTCCATCGGCCCTTTCGCGCGGATCGCGCGGCTGCTTAGGGACATGGGCTACAGCGCCCCTGAAATCTTCGACTCAGACGAGGCCCTGGGCTTCGCTCTGCTCGAGGACTTAGGTGACGACTCTTTTTCAGCCCTGCTCGCCGGTCCAGACGCGTCCTCCCTGGAACGCACGCTCTACGAGGCGGCGACCGATATTCTGATCGATCTCCGCCGCCGGCCGATGCCACCCGATCTGCCTCACTACGGCCCCGCGTGGCTGATGAGCGATGCCTCGCTCTTTCTGGAGACTGCCATTGGAGATGCGGCGGAGTCCTCGATGGCGGCAGAATTCGAGGCGGCGTGGTGCGAACCGCTGGAAGAGGCGATACGGGGCCCGGCGGTGCTCTGCCTGCGCGACTTTCACGCCGGCAATCTGATGTGGCTTCCGGCGCGGGGCGACGGGGACTGCGGCGCGTCGGGGGTCGGCCGGGTCGGGCTGCTGGATTTTCAGGACGCGCGCGCAGGCCCTCCGGCATACGACCTGGTCTCGCTGCTGCAGGACGCGCGGCGTGACCTCGGCGCCGGCCTGGAGGCGGCGATGGTCGCGCGCTATCTGAACGCGTCGCCCAACCTCGATGAGGCTGCGTTCCGTGCGGCGTACGCCATTCTCGGCGCGCAGCGTGCGGTGCGGATCATCGGCGTCTTCCACCGGCTGGCGAAGCGGGACAACAAACCCGGCTATCTCGCCCATTTGCCGAGGGTGTGGCAGCACCTCGATGCCGATCTCGTCCATCCCTCGCTCGCCCCGGTGCGGGCCTGGTTCGACCGCTGGGTCCCGCCGCAGGTGCGGAGTCCCGCACCGTGAGCGCCCGGCCCTCGCGAGGGATGGTGCTCGCGGCGGGCCTGGGCACGCGCATGCGCGCGGTGAGTGAGACGATTCCGAAGCCGCTCGTTCGGGTCGCCGGCAAGCCGCTCATCGCCCACGCCCTGGAGAGCCTGGAACGGGCCGGCGTGGACGACATCGTCGTCAACACCCATCACCTGGCGGCGCAGATCGAGTCCTTCCTCGCCGCGCATACGGAGCGGCTTGGCACGCCCGGCATTCGCTTCTCGCGCGAAGAAGAGCGGCTGGAGACCGGCGGTGGCGTGCGCCGCGCGCTCCCATGGCTCGGCGATGACGCGTTCTATGTCGTGAACAGCGACGTCGTCTTGGCGGAGGGCGGCCCACCGGCGCTGCCATGCCTGGCCGCGGCCTGGGACGGTGAGGCGATGGATGCGCTCCTCCTCATCTGCCCCCTGCCCCGCGCGCTGGGCTACGACGGCGCGGGCGACTTCTTCCGCCATGAGGACGGGCGGCTCAGCCGGCGCGGCAGGGCGCCGGCCGCGCCCTTCGTCTTCACCGGCACGCAAGTCCTACACCCCCGTCTCTTTGCGGATGCGCCCGCCGGCGCCTACTCGCTCAACCGCCACTATGACGAGGCGATCCTCACGGGCCGCCTCTTCGGGTTGGAGCATCGCGGCCACATGCTCCACGTCGGCTCGCTGGACGGCCTCGAAGCCGCCGAGCGCTACCTCACCCGCGAACGGGGCGGAGAAAGTGGATGAGCAAGGGAGCGCCCACCGTCTACACGGTGCCGCCCTACGCGTCGTTCGTCGATGCGCTTGCAGGCGGCATCCTGTCGGGCCGGGCAGTACCGCTAGACCCCAGCGACCCGCTGGCACTGAGCCGGCTCACCATCCTGCTGCCGACGCGACGCGCCTGCCGGGCGCTTGGACTCGCCTTCCTGCGCGCAGCGCCGGGGCAAGCCCTGCTGCCGCCGCGCATCCGCCCGCTCGGCGACATCGACGAGGACGAGCCGAGCCTCGGCGACGAAGAGGACGAGACCCTGCCAGACGCTGTCTCGCCGCTAGAGCGCCGGCTGCAACTCACTCGCCTGATCCAGAGGCTGGGCGAGACGCCAGGCGGCGCGGCGCTGATCGGCGCAAGCGCGGTGGATCAAGCCGCGCGGCTCGCGCGCGCGCTTGCAGACCTGCTCGACGAAATCCAGATCGCCCGGCGCAACCCACTTGGACTCGGCGACCTCGCACCGGAGGAATACGCGACGCATTGGCAACAGGTGCTGAGTTTCCTCGCGATCATCATGGACACGTGGCCGGAACATCTGGCGGAGCGGGGCCTGATGGACCCGGCCGCGCGCCGCAACGCCCTGCTGGAAGCCCTCGCCGCGCAATGGGCAGCGGAGCCGCCGGCGTATCCGGTGATCGCCGCAGGCTCCACCGGGAGCGTGCCGGCCACGCGCGACCTGCTGGCTACCGTCGCGCGCCTGCCGCAGGGTGCCGTCGTCCTCCCCGGCCTCAACACGGAGGCCGACGACGAGACCTGGGAAGCCATCGGCGCCACCCACCCGCAGTACGCACTCAAAGGGCTGATCGACCATATCGGCATAGCGCGCGAGGACGTTGAGCCTTGGCCGGGCGGCGATGGGGCGGGTACCGCCGCCGCCCGCGCCCGTTCGCGGCTGATCGCCGACGCCATGCGCCCGGCGGAGACCATCACCGCATGGCGCACGCTGCCGCCGCCGGCACCCGACGCGCTCCGCGACCTCCACCGGATCGACTGCGCGAGCCCGCAAGAGGAAGCGGGCGTCATCGCCATCGTCATGCGCCGCGCGCTGGAGATGCCGGGCCGCACCGCAGCGCTGGTGACGGCGGACCGCGCACTGGCCCGCAGGGTGGCGGCGGAGCTCAGGCGCTGGCGGATCGAGGTGGACGATTCCGCCGGCGAGCCGCTGGGGGAGACGGCGCCCGGCGCCTTTCTGCGGCTCTCCGCGCGCATGATTGCCGAGGAGGCCGCGCCGGTCCCGCTGCTGGCCGCGCTCAAGCATCCGCTCGCGGCTGGCGGCCAACGGCCTGCCGCGTTCCGCGATTCCGTGCGGGCGATGGAATCAGCGATCCTGCGCGGCCCGCGGCCTGCGCCCGGCTTCAGCGGCCTGCGGTCAGCGCTGAAGGAGGGCGACGCTGCCATCCGCACCTGGCTCGAAGGGCTGGAAGTCGCCGCCGCGCCCTTCGCCGCCCTCATGGCGCTGCCCGAGGCCGACCTGCGCAAGCTCCTGCAAGCCCACGTGGAGTTCGCGGAATGGCTCGCGGCCACTGCTGACGAAGCCGGGCCCGCCCGGCTCTGGTCGGGTGAGGCCGGCGCGCAGGCGGCGCGCTTCGTCGCCGGGCTCCTGGAGGCGGCGCCGGCGCTGCCGCCGGTGGCGCCGACCCACTATCCGGCGCTGCTCGATGCGCTGATGGAGGACCATGTGGTCCGCCCGGCCTTCGGCCGCCACCCGCGCCTGCAAGTCTGGGGCCCGCTGGAAGCCCGCTTGCAGCACGCGGACTGCATGATCCTGGGCGGGCTGAACGAGGGGGTCTGGCCGCCGGCGGCTGCGGGCGATCCCTGGATGAGCCGCCCTATGCGCGCGGACTTCGGACTGCCGCCGCCAGAGCTTCGCATCGGGCTCTCCGCCCACGACTTCGTTCAATGCTGTGGGACACAAGAGGTCTATCTGACGCGGGCGCGACGCATCGAAGGCACGCCGACCATCCCCGCGCGCTGGCTCCAGCGTCTCGATGCCTTGCTGGCCATCGGGCCGGAGAGAGCATCAGCGCTCCGCGCCATGAATCCGGCGCTGCTCACCTGGTGGCATGCCCTGGACCGGCCGGCGGAACTGCCCGGCCCGCGCCCAGCGCCGGCACCCGCGCCGCCGGTTAGAGCACGGCCCAGGCGCCTCTCGGTCACGCGGATCGAGACCTGGATCGGCGACCCCTATTCCATCTATGCGCGCGACATCCTTCGCCTCTTCAAGCTCGACCCCGTTGACGCGGACCCGAGCGCGGCGGAGCGCGGCAGCATCATCCACCGGATTTTGGACGCTTTCGTGCGGGAACACGGGGACGCGCTGCCTACGGATGTCGAGGCGCGCTTGCTGGAGCTCGGCCGGGCGCACTTCGAGGCGGCAGGTGCGCGGCCCGGCGTGCTCGCCTTCTGGTTGCCGCGCTTCGAGCGGCTTGCGCGCTGGTTTGTCGACACCGAACGGGATCGCCGACCCGGTTTGCTGCCGCTCGCGACCGAGGTGGAGGGCGTCCTCGACCTGGAGGGGCCGGCAGGTCCTTTCCGCCTCACGGCGAAGGCCGATCGGATCGACCGCTCGGAAGCAGGCGCGCTGGAGATCATCGACTACAAGACCGGCGGCACTCCGCCAAAGAAACACGTTACCGAAGGCCGGTGCCCGCAACTCTCGTTGGAGGCCGCGATTGCCGAGGCGGGCGGTTTCAAAGGCGTTGCTGCGGCTGACGTCGCGGCGCTCGCCTACTGGAAGCTGAGCGGCGCCGAGACCGCCGGCGAGATCACCGCGATCGGCGGCGATGCGGGCGCGCTCGCGGACGCAGCAGCGGACGGCCTGCGTGCGTTGATCGCCCGTTTCGACGATCCGGCAACCCCCTATCATCCGGTGCCCCGCCCGGCACTCGCCCCACGCTGGAACGACTATGCCCACCTCGCCCGGCACAAGGAGTGGTCGGTGCCCGGCAGTGACAACTGATGGCCGCGCGCGTGCCCGGGATGACGCCGGCCCAGCACAGGGCGTCGGACCCCGGTGCCTCGGTCTGGGTCGGCGCCTCGGCGGGAACGGGCAAGACCAAGGTGCTGACAGACCGCGTGCTGCGCCTGCTGCTCGGCGGCACCGCGCCCGAGCGAATCCTTTGCCTCACCTTCACCCGCGCTGCCGCCGCCGAGATGGCACTCAGGATCACGCGCGAGCTTGCGGGCTGGACCGTCGCGGACGACGAGGCGCTTTCGGCCGCGTTGACCGTGCTGACCGGCGCCCCGCCCCGGCGCTCCATGCTCGACCGAGCGCGCCGCCTCTTTGCCGCCGTGCTCGACGTGCCCGACGGGCTCAAGATCCAGACCATCCACGCCTTCTGCCAGTCGCTGCTGCGGCGCTTCCCGCTGGAGGCGGGCGTCGCGCCGAATTTCGAGATCGCCGACGAGCGCATGAGCACCACGCTGCTGGGCGCGGCCCGCGCGCGTCTGCTGCACGCCGCCCGACCCGGCGTTGACGATGCCCTTGCCTCCGCCCTCGCCGCGATGACTGCGGTCATCGGCGAAGAAGGTTTCGGCGCCCTGCTGGCGGACGTGAGCAGTACGCGGGATCGTTTCGCAGCCGTGCTGGAGCGTCATGGCGGCACCGCCGGCGCCATCGCGGCAATGCGGGAACGCCTCGCTGTGGCCGAGGGGGCAACGCCCGAAAGCGTGCTCGCCGAGGTGTGCGCCGAGGACGCGTTCGATGGGGCGAGGCTGACCAGAGCCGCCCGCGTCCTCGACGGTGGGACAGTGACGGACCAGAGACGGGCACAGAAGATCGCGACGTGGCTAAACGCGGACCATGATGGTCGGACGGCGGGGTTCGGTGCCTACCGCCGCGCCTTTTTGCGTGAGGACGGCGGCCCTCTCCAGAGCCTCGTCACCAAGAAGCTCGGCGATGCGCACCCGGACGCCACAGAGGCGCTCGGCCTGGAGCAGGAGAGGGTCGTCGCGTGCGTCGAACGTTGGAACGCCGCCCGCGTTGCCGAAAGCACTGCCGCCCTGATCGAGATTGCGGCCCGCCATCTCGGCTTCTACGGAGCCGAGAAAGCGCGCCATGCCGTGCTCGACTACGGCGATCAGATCTCGATCAGCCGCAGCCTTCTTGCCCGCGCGGGGATCGCACCCTGGGTGCTCTACAAGCTCGACGGCGGCCTTGACCACCTGCTGATCGACGAGGCGCAGGACACCAGCCCGACCCAATGGGCCGTGATCGCGGCTTTGGCGGAGGAGTTCTTCGCCGGGGAAGGCGCCCGCGCCGCGCCGCGCACCCTCTTCGCGGTCGGCGACGAGAAGCAGTCGATCTTCAGCTTCCAGGGCGCCGATGCCCGCGCGCTGGCGGCCGCCCATCGGCAATTCCAGAGCCGGGCCCAGGCCGCCGAGAGGCCGTGGGAATCGCTCCCCCTGGCAGAGTCCTTCCGATCGACCGCAGCGGTGCTCGCCACAGTCGACGCCGTGTTCGCCCAGCCTGCGGCGCGCGACGGCGTCACCGCGGAGGCCGTGCCGATCCGCCACCAGGTTCATCGCGCGGGCGCCGGCGGCAGGGTCGAGCTGTGGCTGCCGCTGGTGCCTGAAGAAAAGGAACCGTTGGAGCCGTGGGCGCCGCCGGTGAAACGTGAGGGAGCCGACGATCCAGCCGCACGCCTCGCCGCGCTTATCGCGGACCGCGTGGCTGGGTGGACGCAAGAGCAGGCGGACGAAGGCAGCGAGGGCTGGCTGGAGGCTCGAGGCCGCTCGATTCGGCCCGGCGATGTGCTGGTGCTGGTGCGCCGGCGCGGCCCCTTCGTGGATCATCTGCTACGGGCCCTCAAGGCGCGCGGCGTGCCGGTGGCGGGGATCGACCGCATGGTGCTGACCGAGCAGCTCGCAGTCATGGACCTGATTGCGCTCGGCGAATTCTGCCTGCTGCCGGGCGACGACCTGACCCTTGCCACGGTGCTCAAGAGCCCGCTGATTGGGCTCGACGAGGATGCGCTCTTCGCCCTTGCGTTCCAGCGCGGCGACGCGAGCCTGTGGGCGACGCTCTCTCGGCGGCGAGACGAGAGCCCCGCGTTCGCCGAGGCATTCGAGGCGCTCGTCGCCTTTCGCGGCGCCGCGGACTGGATAGCGCCCTTCGAGTTCTACAGCGAGGTGCTGGGCGCAAGCGGCGGGCGCTCCGCGCTACTCGGCCGCCTCGGGCCGGAATCGGGGGACGCCATCGAGGAGTTCCTGGCGCTCGCGCTCGCCTACGGTCGGACGCACCCGCCTTCGCTCCAGGGGTTCCTGCACTGGGTCCAGGACGGGCGCGCGGAGATCAAGAGAGACTTCGAGCAGGGCCGCGACGAGGTGCGGATCATGACCGTGCACGGCGCCAAGGGCCTGGAGGCGCCGGTCGTCTTCCTGCCCGATACCATGCGTAAGCCGAGAGGTCGGGACCCTTTGGTCTGGCTCGAGGAGGAGCGTGCGGACGGCGGAGTCGGCAGGGTCGAAGGCTTGCTGTGGCCGGGCCGCGCGAGCCGGGAGGATCCGCTCGCCCGCGAAGCCCGCGCCCGCACCCGCGCCGCACAGGAGGAAGAATACCGGAGGCTCCTCTACGTCGCGATGACCCGCGCCGAAGATCGGCTCTATGTCTGCGGCTGGCAGGGGCGGGACACGCCGCCCGAGGATTGTTGGTACGCGCTGGTGCGCTCAGGGTTGGAGAGCCTGAAGGGAGTCGAGCCTCTGGCGATGCCGGAGGGCGAGGGACTGGTCTATGCCGAGCTGCAATCGGCACCGGTGCCGTCACGGGAAGAGCCGGCGCCGGAAGCCGATGGAACTCCGCCGCTACCGCCCGAGCTGCTCGTGCCGCCGGCTGAAGAGCCGCCGGCACCTCGCCCACTCGCGCCCTCCCGCGCGGTCCCGGAGCCCGCGCCGCACTCACCCATCGACGATGCCGGCCGGCACGCGCGCGAGCGCGGCAATGCCGCACACAAGCTGCTCGAACACTTGCCGACGTTGCCTCCCAAGGATCGACCGACTGCTGCGCGCCACTTGCTCAATTCCTTCAGCCTCGACGACGGCGAGCGCGAGGCGCTGGCGGAGGCCATGATTGCGCTGGTCGCCGACCCGGCGTTCGCCGCGCTCTTCGCACCCGACGCCCTGGCTGAGGCCCCGATCAGCGCGGTCGTCGGCGATCGGGTGATTTCCGGCCAGATCGACCGGCTGCTGGTGGGCGAGCGGGAGCTGATCGCGCTCGACTACAAGACCGGCCGTGCGCCAGCTGAGGATGAGGCCGTGCCAGAGGCGTATCGCATCCAGATGGAGAGCTATCGCGCAGCGCTCGCTGTGGTCTTCCCGGACCGCAGGATCACCTGCGGCCTGCTCTTCGTCGACGCGCCCCGCCTGATCTGGCTGCCGGCAGGCGAATAGAATTAGCCGCCGAAGCGGGGCTCGGGCAGGCCCTGCACGCCGAGGCCTGAGACCGCGAGGATGCCGCCGCCGTGGGGCTGCGGCTTGGAGGCCTCGCCGAAGATTTTCTGGGCCTCGGGGCCCAGGAAATCCGTGCGGCCCATCGAGGTGAGATAGGCCACGTCCAGGTTGTCGCCACCGAACATGATGCTGGTGATGGTCTTGGTCTGCACCGGCACGCGGCGGTCCACGGTGCCGTCCGGCGCGTAGCGCACGAGCTGGCCGGAGACGATCTGCGCGTTCCAGAGATATCCCTCGGCATCGATGGTCGAGCCGTCGGGAATGCCGGGCTCGTCGTGGGTGTTGGCGAAGACCCGCTTGTTGGAGATTGCGCCGGTCTCGATGTCGTAGGCGTAGGCGTAGATCTCCTGCATGTAGGAATCGGTGTGATAGAAGGTCTTGTTGTCGGGGCTCCAGCTCGGCCCGTTGTTGCAGATGATGCCGCGCTCCAGCTCGTGCACGGTGAGGTCGGGGTCGAGCCTGAAGAGGCCGCAGATCGGCGATTCCGAGATCTCGTCCTCGCCGCCGGCGAAGAAGCGGCCGCGGCGGTCTACCTTGCCGTCGTTGAAGAGTGTGCGCGCCTCGTCGGCATCGATCAGGGCGATCAGCTCGGTCTCGCCGCTGTCGAGGTCCATGAAGTAGAAGCCATCCCGCATGGTCAGCACGCCGCCGCCCTGCTCCCGGAGCGCGAACGCGCCCACGGTCTTGGGCAGGGTCCAGGTGCGGGTCTTGCCAGTGCGGGGGTCGAGGCGCCAGACCTCCTTGTCCAGCATGTCCACCCAGTAGAGGACGCCCTCCACCGGGTCCCAGACCGGCCCTTCGCCGAGATAGTTGTTGGCCTCCACCACGCATTCGATCTTGACCATCTCCCGCCTCCCTCTGCCTTCTGACGCTCCCCGCCCGCCGGCGCAACGCCGGTCGGGAGTGGAGCCGGGACCCGGCAACTATACGCCCGAATGTACGTGCGCGGAGTCTGCGTGGCCGCGCGTCAGCACCCCATGACCCGCACGTGCCCCTCCACGCCGTAGGCAAGCAGGTGGCGGTCGCGGGTCACCAGGGTGTGGCCGAAGGCCCGCGCCGTCGCGGCGAGAATTCGGTCCACCGGATCGGCGGGCGGTGCGCCGGGAAGGGCGCACGATTGGATCAGCACCGGGGGCGGCAGCGCCGCGAGTGCCACCCCCGGCAGAGCGAGGACACGGTCGAACCAGGCTTCGGGGTCCATCGAGAGCGCAATCTTGTTCTTCGCCACGAGCATGGCGGTTTCCCACGCTGTCATGGGGGAGACGGCGAGGCCCCCGCCATCCGCGTATGCCTCCCGCAAGGCGCTCGCGGCCGGCTCCTGCAGCGGATCGCCGTTTGCGATCCAGATGAGCGCGCAGGTGTCGAGCAGGTAGACGGGCATCGCGGGCTACCGACCGGCTTCCCAATCTGCCTCGACCGGCTCGGTGAGGTCAGTCCCCGGCTTCAACGTCACCGTGCCCTTGAGCGCACCGAAGACGAGGGTGAAAGACTCGGCCTGGGCAACGGGGGGGGTTGCCGCCAGATCCCGAAGCTCCCCGCTACCGGACCTGGACGCCGGCCCGTATTGCGCGGCCTTGCGAAACACCAAGTTCTTTCCGGCCATGTCCACATTCTCCGTCTTATATCCTGCATTGAGCCAGGAATGAGTGATTGAACTATTCGAGGGATTATTCGACCACCACGGCCGATGCTTGAAGGCCGAGGGCGGCAGGTCCGCGCAAATCACCCTCTCGATATCGCCAAACGTCATTGAGATCACCTCCCGCCCCGACTCACGCAGGTAGGTTTCCAAGGGTTCGTATTTTGACATTGGAGTTGCTCCTGTAAGGTTTGAATGTATTAAGAATGCTCACTCTACCTATTCCTACTCCTATGTCAAGCACAATTTGGGATTGGTGGCGACAAGAGAGCGCTTTCACGTCTGATTCGTTGCTGCCTTGGGCGCCCCCAGCGTACTCTCGCGCGCCACCCGGTGCCGCTATGGGAGCGGCGCCCCTCCGGGACGAGACGCGATGGCTGTTGAGGAGGCGTCCGGCCGCGGGCAGGCCCGCGTCATGGGGCTGATCGCACTCGCCCACGGCGCGAGCCACTTCTACCAGCTCGCTCTGCCGCCGCTCTTTCCGCACCTCAAGGAAGCGTTCGCGGTCAGCTACACCGAGCTCGGCACGCTGATGACCGTGTTCTACGTGTCCTCCGGCATCGCGCAGACTGGAGCGGGCTTCCTGGTGGACCGCTTCCCGGCGCGCGTGGTGCTGCTGAGCGGGCTTGCGCTGCTTTGCATCGCGATCGTGCTGATGGGTCTCGCACCCGCGTTCTGGATGCTGTTCCCGCTCGCCGCGCTCGCGGGGCTCGGCAACAGCGTGTTCCACCCGGCCGATCTCTCGATCCTCACCGCGAGCATCCGCCGCACCCGCCACGGGCGCGCTTACGGCTTTCATACGCTCGGCGGCAATCTCGGCTACGCGCTTGCGCCCATCGTCATGGTGGGGCTCGCGTTGGAGCTCGGCTGGCGTTCCGCCTTGATGATCGCCGGCGCGGGCGGGCTGATCCTGCTCCTGGCGCTGCTGTTCAACCGGCACCTGTTCCTCGACGCACGGGACGAGACGCCGGCGGTGCCCCGCCCGCGCGTCGGTGACGACCGGGCGGCGGTCGCGGACGGGCGCGGTTGGCTCGCCGCCCTGAGGCAGGGTGTCGCGCCGCTCATCCCGGTTCCGGTTCTGCTCTGCTTCGCCTTCTTCATCTTCCTGAGCGGCGCCACCATCGGCTTGCAGTCGTTTTTCCCGGCGCTGATGGACCAGCTCTACGGCCTGCCGATTGCCGAGGGCGCGCCGCTGCTTTCGGTGTTCCTCTTCGGCGCATCGGGGGGCGTGCTGCTCGGCGGCTTCCTGGCCGAGCGCACGGACTCGGGGCATCAGCTCGTCATCGGCGCGGGCCTTGTGTCGGCGGCTGCGTTCTTCGTCGCCATCAGCTTCGGCCTCTTCCCGGCCGCGCTTCTGGGAGTCCCCTTCGCGCTTGCGGGCATCCTGGTCGGCCTCACCTTTCCGTCCCGCGACATGCTGGTGCGCGAGACCGCGGCGGCCGATGCCAGGGGCAGGGTGTTCGGCTTCGTCTATTCGGGCCTCGATACGGGTGCCGCGGTCGCGCCGCTGGTCGTGGGACTCTTGCTCGATCACGGTGACCCCCGCGCGGTGATGTGGCTGATCGCGGCGCTGCTGCTGCTAGGCGTGGTGGCCGCCGCCCTGACGAAGGTTCGGCGAGGCTGAGAACGCTGCGACGCGCGCCATGCGCTACAATCCCGCTACCCCGGCGCGCGGGCGCAAGCGTCCCCCCTGCAATCGGTGAGTGACATGGTCAGCTTCGGCTTGTTCTGTCTCATGGGCTATCGGGACCGCGGAAGCGCGATCTCCGAGGTGCTCGGCAACGCGGTGCAGATGGTGCAGTGGGCCGAGGAGGCGGGCTTCGAAGCCGCCTGGTTCGCCGAGCATCATTTCTCCAACTACTGCGTCTGCCCCTCGCCCCTGGTCATGGTCAATCACTGCGCCGGCCTGACCACGCGGATCAAGCTCGGCCCGGCGGTGATCGTGGTGCCGCTCTATCACCCGGTGCGGCTGCTCGCCGAGATCGGCATGACCCAGGCGCTGCTGGGCGAGGATCGCTTCCTGCTGGGGCTGGGTAGCGGCTACCAGCCCTACGAGTTCGAGCGCTTCGGCGCCGATCTGGGCGATTCCAAGGCGCGGCTTGATGAGTTCCTCGCGCTCATGGACCGGGCGTATGCGGGCGAGACCTTCAGCTTCGACGGCGAATTCACCGCGCTGCCGGAGACCAGCATCAGTACGCGCCCGCCGGAAGGCGTGCCACCGATCTGGATCGCAGGTGATTCCGAGTCGACCCACAAGCTGGCGGCGCGGCGCGGTTTCGTGCCGATCATCACCGGCCGCTGGTTCGGCGCCGACTACCTGGCCGAGCAACGGGAGCGCATCGATGCGTCCTACGCCGCCGAGGGCCTTGGCGGGGAGACGCACGAACTCGGGATCCTGCGCTTCGTTTGCGTGACCGAGAGCGATGAGGAGACGTTGGACTACCTGGTCAACGCCCGCCAGCAGATGCGCTTTGCCGCCGCGCTGCGCAACCGGCAGGAGGCGATGGACGGCGGCATGCTCGTCGAACGCCCGTTCTCCGGCGAGCCGCCGTTGGAGGAGATGGCGGCGAGCCTGCCGGTGGGCGACGCCGCCACGGTCGCGGCACGGCTCACCGCCGACATCCGCGCCTCAGGCGCGAGCCACATGATGCTGAACATCCAGGCCGCGGGCTCCACCATGACGCAGGCCGAGCGGACCATTCGGGCCTTCGCCAGCGAGATCAGGCCCGCCATCGAGCGCGCCTTGGCAGAAGATCGGGGTGCTTCGCGGTAACGCCCTTATCGCACTCTGAGTTTCTCGCTACTTATTCATTTCCCTCAGGCGCCGGGCGCGCGCTCCGAGCTGCTTCGCGGCTCGGCCCTTATCATCGTCCTACTGAGGCACTGCCGGCGAAAGCGCGCTCTGACACTTATTTCTTGGCGGCTTTTTCCGCCGGGGCGCCGATGCGGGCCGCGAGCGATGCGGCCAAGAACTGGTCGATTCCCCCGTCGAGCACGGCGTCGGGGTTGCTGCTTTCGATCCCGGTGCGCACGTCCTTCACCATGCGGTAAGGCTGCAGCACGTAGGAGCGGATCTGGTGGCCCCAGCCGATGTCGCTCTTCTGCTCGGCGAGCGCCTGTGCCTCGCTCTCACGCTCCTGCAGCGCGCGCTCGTAGAGGCGGGCACGGAGCATCGACATGGCCTCCGCCTTGTTGCGGTGCTGCGAGCGCTCAGCCTGGCACTGGACGACGATGTTGGTCGGCAGGTGGGTGATGCGGACCGCGCTGTCTGTCCGGTTGACGTGCTGCCCGCCGGCGCCCGAGGCGCGGTAAGTGTCGATCCGCAGGTCCTTCTCGACGATCTCGATCTCGATGGTTTCGTCCACCACGGGGTAGACCCAGACCGAGGCGAAGCTGGTATGGCGCCTGGCGCCCGCGTCGAAGGGAGAGATGCGGACCAGACGGTGCACGCCGCTCTCGGTCTTGAGCCAGCCGTAGGCGCTCTCGCCCGAGACCTTGATGACCGCCGACTTGATTCCGGCTTCCTCGCCGGGGCTCTCCTCGATCCACTCGACCTTGTAGCCGCGCTGCTCCGCCCAGCGGATGTACATGCGTAGCAGCATCTCCGCCCAGTCCTGCGATTCGGTACCGCCAGCGCCGGCATGAACCTCGAGGAAGCCGTCGTTGCCGTCCGCCTCGCCCGAGAGCAGGCTTTCCAGTTCGCGCCGCTTCGCCTCCTCGCGGGTCGCCGCAAGTGCGGCCTCCGCCTCGCCGTAGGCCTCCTCGTCGGACTCCTCCTCCGCAAGCTCGGCGAGCGCGAGGCCGTCCTCAAGCTCCTGCTCCAGCCGCTGGTAAGTGGCGACCGCCGCATCGAGCCGGGTGCGTTCCTGCATCACCGCGCGGGCGCGCTTGGCATCGGCCCAGAGATCCGGGTCCTCCGCCTTGCGGTTCAGCGCCTCCAGGCGGTCTCGAGCACCGTCGAGGTCAAAGGTGCCTCCTCAGCAGCGTCAGCGACTGCTTGATGTCATCGGCAAGCGACAGGATTTCAGCACGCATCGACAGGGCCCTTCCGGTGGACGCTCAATATACGGCGCCCAGCCCCTCGAACGGAACCGCGCCGGCTTCGAGCCCGCCATCCGAGCTGTCGGCTGCCCGCAGTACCGCCCGCTGCGTCGGTTCGGTGCCGGGCAGAAACGCTTCCACGATCACGTCGTCGCTGGCGGGGCCGGGCAGCGCGCCGGAACCGCGTTCGACCCGCACGAAGCGGATTCCCGGGGGAACCCGGAAGGGAACGGCCGGCTTGTCGGCCAAGGCGCCGGCGAAGAAATCCCGCACGATCGGCGCCGCCACGCGACCGCCGGACTCCCTGCGCCCCAGCGATTGCGGCTGGTCGAAGCCGACGTAGGCGGCGGCGACCAGGTCGGGGGTGAAACCGACGAACCAGGCATCGCGGAACTCGTTGGTGGTGCCCGTCTTGCCGCCGATGGGCGCGCCCAGCTCGCGGAGCGCGCGGCCGGTGCCGCGCTGCACCGCGCCCTCCAGCATCGAGACGACCTGGTAGGTGGTGCGCGGATCGGCGATCACAGGGCGCGTGTCGCGAAGGATGGGCGGCAGCTGGTGATGCCATTCGCCGGGCCGGCAGCGGTCACACTCGCGCGCGTCGCGCCGGTAGACCGTGTGACCGTTGCGGTCCTGAATCCGCTCGACGAAGGCCGGCTCGATCTTGCGCCCGCCGTTGACCAGCATCGCGTAGGCAGCGGCCAGGTCGAGCGGCGTCGTCTCCATCGAGCCCAGCGCGGCTGACGGCATCTCGGGCAAGTCCTGGTAGAGCCCGAAGCGCGCGGCGTAGTCGGCCACGGTCTTCATACCGATGTCCTGAGCGACGCGGAGCGTCATCAGGTTGCGCGATTCCTCGAGGCCCACCCTGAGCGTGCTGGGGCCATAGAAGCGCTGGGTGTAGTTCTCGGGCTTCCACTTGCGCAGGTGCTCGCCCTGGTCGATCACCACCGGCGCGTCGAGCACGATGGAGGCCGGCGTGTAGCCGTGATCAAGTGCCGCCAGGTAGACGAAGGGCTTGAAGGCGGAGCCCGGCTGGCGCCTCGCCTGAGTCGCGCGATCGAACTCGCTGGTGGCGAAGTCGAAGCCGCCGACCAGCGCCAGCACCCGCCCGGTGTGCGGATCCAGCGCCACCAGGGCGCCCGAAGCCGCAGGAATCTGGCGAAGCGCGTAGGCGCCGTCGCGGCCGTCCAGCGGCTCGACCGGCACCACGTCGCCGGCGCTCAACACCTGGTGCGCGGCAGTAACCTCCGGCCCGAGCCGTCCCTTCCCCCGTGCCTTGCGCGCCCACCTGAGGTCATCGAGCGCGATGGCGCCCACGGCACCGTCGGCGAAGCCTATTTCCGCGCGGGCCGCCTCCACAGCCAACACCGCCGCGAGGCGCCAAGGCGCCGGCACCGGCGAAAGCTCCTCGGCCGCGAGCGCCTGCCGCCAATCGCCCGCCGGGTCGATCTGCGCGAGCGGTCCGCGCCAGCCGCGGCGTTGGTCATAGGCGACGAGGCCGCCTCGCAGCGCCCGGTCGGCGACCGCCTGGAGCGCAGGGTCGACCGTCGTGCGGACCGAGAGGCCGCCTTCGTAGAGCGTGTCGTCGCCGTAGCGCGCCTGCAGCCAGCGCCGCACCTCCTCGGCGAAATGCGGCGCCTCGACGAAGGTCTCGGGCGCCCGATCTCGGGTGCGGAGCGGCGCCTGCATCGCTGCCTCCGCCTCGGCTTCGCTTACCGCGCCGTTCGCGACCATATGGCCCAGCACCCAGTTGCGCCGGGCCACGGCGGCTTTGCGCTTGCGTATGGGGTGATAGTTGTTGGGCGCCTTGGGCAGGGCTGCCAGATAGGCGATCTCCGCGAGCGAAAGGTCGTTGAGGGAGCGGTCGAAATAGTTTAGCGCCGCTGCTGCCACTCCGTAGGAGCCGGCGCCCAGATAAATCTCGTTGAGGTAGAGCTCGAGAATCTGGTCCTTGGTGAAGGCGTCCTCGATCCTCATGGCGAGGATGGCCTCCTTGATCTTGCGCGAGAAGGAGAGCTCGCCCGAGAGCAGGAAGTTCTTCGCCACCTGCTGGGTGACCGTGGATGCGCCGATCGGCCGGCGGTCGCCGTTGCCGGCCATGTTGACGAGGTTGGTGACCACGGCGTTCGCCACGCTTATGGGATCGACCCCGAAGTGCTCGTAGAACGCCTTGTCCTCGGCCGCGAGGAAGGCCTGAACCACCCGCCGCGGCATGGCGCCAACGGGCACGAACAGCCGTTTCTCGCGGGCGTGCTCGGCGAGCAGCCGCCCGTCGCCGGCGTGAACGCGGGTCATCACCGGCGGCTCGTAGGCCGCGAGCTGGTTGTGATCGGGCAGGTCCCGGCCGTAATGAAAGAACACGAACGCGATGGCACCGCCGGCGAGGGCGGCAAGAAGCACGAGGCTGCCGAGGACGATGCCGGCGATCTTCATCCCTAAGCGGCCCGGACGGTTAGTGGAGTCGCGTGTGCCTCAGCGTAGCATCAATCGCGGACGCAGGGCCGGGCTCACTCGCCTATCGAAGAGCAGGAATGGGGCGAGACTGCGGCAGGGTTAGCAGGGCTCGCGAAAATAGGTGTCGAGCGCCTCGACGATTGCACCTGCCAGGATGCACCGGTGACCGTCGCTCCGCAGCCGTTCCGCGTCCTGATCGTTGGAGAGGAACCCGAGCTCGACCAGCACCGAGGGAATGTCCGGCGCCTTGAGGACGCGGAAGTCGCCGAAGCGATGCGGGCGGCTGATCAGCGGCGCAACGCGACCGAGCTCCGGCAGCAGCGTCGCCGCCAGCACCGCCGAACAGTTCATCGTGTTCTGTTGAACCATCGAAATCAGCACCTTGGCCACCTCTTCGTCGTAGCCCTCGGAGAGATCGACGTCGGCAACGATGTCCGCCTTGTTCTCGCGCGCTGCGAGCTCGGCGGTCTCGACGTCCGACGCCTCGTCCGAGAGCGTGTAGACCGACGCACCGCGCACCTCGCGGTTGCTCAAACGGTCGAGGTGGATGGAGAGGAAGAGATCGGCGCCGGCGTCGCGGGCGATTTCGACCCGCCGATGCAGGCTGACCTTATGGTCGCCATCGCGGGTCATCACGGCTCGATATCGGCCGGAGGCCTCGAGCTCCGCCCGAAGCTCGCGCGCAAAGGTCAGCGCGAGGACCTTTTCCTGCAGACCGCTGCTTGCGATTGCGCCGGGATCGCGGCCGCCGTGACCGGCGTCGATCGCGATCAGATAGTGCACGCGCTTGGGCGCCGGCTTGAACTGCGGCAGCGGCACGGGCTCTGTCGGGGCGGTCCGTCGTGCCTGCGTGGCCGGCTCCGAAAGGCGAGACGAAGGGATGGTGGCCCGAAACGCCGACTGCGGTACCGGAGCGAGATCCAGGATCAGCCGGTGGGCAACCGGGGCATCCGCCTCCTGCTTCAGCAGCTCTGCCCGCCGCACGGCCAGCGGTTGGTCGAGATCGAGCACGATGCGGGCAACGTCTGGCCGGAACTGACCGAAGCGTAACTGCGCCACGCCGCCGCGATCGATGGCTTGGACTCGCTCCCCCACGCCCCAGCTCACCGCCGTCAGATCGATCACCACGCGGGCGGGATTCGCCAGGGAAAAAACACTGAACTCCACCGGCTCGGTGAGGTCCACGACCAGCCGGGTCATGTCGGCGTACTGGCCGACCCGAACGTCCGTGACCGCCGGCGCGGCCAACGTCCCGGCGGCGGCAGCCGCCGTGAGCAAGCTACTGAGAGCCAGCAACGCAACCCGGCGCCGCCACATCACCTCATCGCACCGCGCCATACTGGAATCCGTCTCCCGTCATACTGGCTATTCTCGAGTCGCAGCAACGCCGGGCGCGACGCCGGTCGTGCTATTCTGATTGTGCCGGGGAGGAACGACGACATGGCGCAAAACGGGGGTGCAAGGGCAACACGGAAGACGCGCCGCTCGCGCGCCGAGACGCACGCCAGGCGCGAACTCGCCGCCTGCTATCGCATGTTCTACCGGCGCGGCATGGACGATCTGATCTACACCCACCTCTCGGTGCGGATTCCCGACAAGCGCGACCGCTACCTCTTCATCGGGTTCGGCCAGCTCTTCGACGAGGTGACCGCATCGAGCCTGATGACCGTGGACATCGAGGGCCAAAACGTCGGCAAGACACCGGGCGAGGTCAACCCGGCGGGCTGGGTGGTGCACCGGACCGTCTTCGAGGCAGTGCCGGAGGCGGAGAGCGTGATGCACCTGCACACGGTGCCGGGCGTCGCCGTCTCGGCGCAGAAGGACGGGCTGCTGCCGATCAACCAGTTCGCGATCACCCACGCTGGCCGGATCGCCTATCACGACTGTGACGGCCCCGGCCTCAGGCCCGCCGAGCAGAGGACCCTGGTCCGCGACCTGGGTGACAAGCGGATGATGTTCCTGCGCAACCACGGCACGTTGACCTGGGGGCGCTCCATCGCCGAGGCGTTTACGCTGATGCACTACTTGGAGCGTACCTGCGAAATCCAGATCGCAGCCCAGGCGGGCGGAAAGCCGGTTCTGCCGCCGAAGTCGGTCATCGAGCGCACAGCCTCGGTCGGCCAGGGGACCGGTAACGTGGAATGGGCCAGGATCGGATTCGAGGCCCTGCTGCGCCGGCTCGACCGGGAGGACCCCTCATACCGCCGGTAGCGTTGTCGGCGCTGCACGTTATAGTGCTGCCATGGCTACGGTTCTGAAGACCACAGACACACAAAGCGCGGTCGACGAGCTCGGCGCTCTCTTGGGTGACCGGCTCTCGACCTCGCGCGCGGTATGCGAGCATCACGCGACCGGCGAGACTTATCACGCGCCGCGCCCGCCGGATGCGGTGGCCTTCCCCGAGACGACGGAGGAGGTTGCCGAGATCGTCCGCATCTGCGCCGCGCACGGCGTGCCCATGGTCCCCTACGGGGTGGGCACCTCGGTCGAAGGCAATGTCTGCGCGCTGGAGGGCGGGGTCACCCTCGACATGGGGCGGATGAACAAGGTTCTCCGGGTGAGCCAGGAGGACCTCGATGTCACCGTCCAGGCCGGCGTCACGCGCAAGCAGCTCAACACATACCTGCGCGATACCGGGCTCTTCTTCCCTATCGATCCTGGAGCGGACGCGACGCTCGGCGGCATGACCGCGACGCGTGCCTCCGGCACCAACGCCGTGCGCTACGGCACGCTGAAGGAGAACGTGCTGGGCCTCACCGTGGTGCTGCCCGACGGGCAGATCATCACGACCGGCGGGCGCGCCCGCAAGTCGGCGGCAGGCTACGACCTGACGAGGCTCTTCGTCGGCTCCGAGGGGACGCTCGGCGTGATGACCGAGATCACGCTCAAGCTCTACGGCATCCCCGAGGCGATCTCGGCAGCGGTGTGCTCCTTCCCCTCGCTGGAAGCGGCGGTCAACACGGTGATCCTGACCATCCAGTCGGGCATCCCGATCGCCCGCGTGGAGCTGCTCGACGACATTCAGATGGACGCCTGCAACAAGTTCTCGAAGCTCGACTACGCGCCCAAGGACACGCTCTTCTTCGAGTTCCACGGCACCGAACAGGGCGTCGCTGAGCAGGTGGAGCAGGTGCGCGAGATCGTCGAGGAGTTCGGCGGTTCCGACTTCCGCTGGGCGACCAAGCCGGAGGAACGGAACGCGCTCTGGCAAGCGCGGCACGATGTCTATTACGCCTGCCTCGCGCTGCAACCAGGCAAGAAGGGTTGGGCGACCGACGTCTGCGTGCCGATTTCCCGCCTCGCCGAATGCCTGATCGAGACCAAGAAGGAACTCGATACGTCGCCCCTGCTCGCGCCGATCGTGGGCCACGTGGGGGACGGCAACTTCCACGTCTGCTTCCTGATCGACCCGGAGGATCCGGCCGAGATGGCGGAGGCGAAGCGCCTCAACGAGCGCATGATCGACCGCGCGCTCGCGATGGGCGGCACCAGCACGGGCGAGCACGGCATCGGCTGCGGCAAGCTGGACTATCTTGAGATCGAGCACGGCGCCGGCGCGGTCGACCTGATGCGCACCATCAAGCGGACGGTCGACCCCCACAACCTGATGAATCCGGGGAAGGTGGTCGTCGTCTAATCGCGCGCGGCGGTCGAGCCGCGGTCAACCTCACGTACTTCAAGAATGCAGCGAGTTATTCGCAGTCCGCTGTATTGGGCGGGGCTTGCCTTGGCCTCAATCGAGCACCGTGCGGGGCAGCCACATGGCGATCTCGGGGAAGGCGATCACGAGCCCGAGCCCGATCAGCTGCAGGATCACAAAGGGGATGATGCCGCGGTAGATCTGCTGAATGCGCACTTCGGGCGGGGCGACGCCCTTCATGTAGAAGAGGGCGAAGCCGAAGGGCGGTGTCAGGAACGAGGTCTGTAGATTCACCGCCATTAGGATCGAGAACCAGTAAATCACTTCGAGCTTGGGCACGTGCTCGCCGAAGTCGAGGCCCGCCAAGATCGGCGCGAACACCGGCAGCACGATCAGCGTGATCTCGATCCAATCGAAGAAGAATCCGAGAAGGAAGGTCACCAACATGAGGACGACCAGGATTCCCCAGGGCCCAACGCCGACCGAATAGACGACATCCTCGATCAGCTGGTCGCCGCCGAGCGAGCGGAACACGTATGAGAAGGCCGTCGCGCCAACGAAGATGAAGAAGAGCATGCCGTTGGTGAGCGCCGTGCGCTCGACCACGTCGCGCAGCATCTTCCACGAAAACTTGCGGTTGATGAGCGCCAGCAGCACCGCACCGAAGGCGCCGACGCCCGCCGCTTCGGTCGGGGTCGCCCAGCCCAGCACGATCGAGCCCAGTACCAGCAGGATGAGGAAGACGGCCGGGATGAATCCCCGCAGTATCAGGATGATGAGCTCGCGATTGTTCTTCGGCCCAATCTCCTTGGGCAGCGGCGGCGCGAGGTGCGGTTTGAAGCGGCATAGCGTGAAGATGTAGATGAAGTAGAGGCCCGCCAGCATCAGGCCGGGGAACACCGCCGCGACGAAGAGCGTGCCGACCGAGCGGCCCAGCAGGTCGGCCATGATGACCAGCATGATGCTGGGTGGAATCAGGATGCCGAGCGTGCCCGACGAGGCGATCGTGCCGGTGGCGAGCTCCATGTTGTACTTGCGCTGCAGCATGACCGGCAGCGCCATCAGGCTGATCATCACCACCGAGGCACCGATGATGCCGGTGGTCGCGGCGAGGATCGTGCCCATCACCGTGACCGCAAGCGCGAGCCCGCCCGGAGTCCGCCTTAACAGGACCTGGAGGCAATAGAGCAGATCGGCGGCGACGCCGGATCGTTCCAGCATCGTGCCCATGAAGATGAACATGGGGATCGCCACCAGCACCAGATTGTCGCCGATGCCCCAGATGCGGAGCGGCAGGTTGAAAAATTGGATGACATGGAAGACGTCGAGTGCGGCACCGAGAAAGCCGAAGGCCAGCGCCACGCCGCCGAGGACGAAGCCGACGGGAAAGCCCGAGAACAGCAGGATCGCCAGCGCTCCGAACATGAACGCCGGCAGGTAGTCCTCGATATAGAACATGCCCTACTGTTCCCGACCTGGGACGACCGGGTCGGGCCCTTCCGGCTCTTCCGCGCCCTCGTCGCTCAAGGCGCGACGGTGCTCGGGCGAGCCGAACAACTCGATGAACTTGCGCAGCAGGACAGCGATCGAAGCCAAGCCCAGGAGGAGCATTCCGGCCGGCAGGAAGGCCTTGATCGCCCAGCGATAGGGCAGGCCGGTCGCGGAATCCGAGGCCTCGCCCACGGCCCAGGAGCGTTCCACGAAGTCGATCGCGAAATAGAAAACGATGGCGCAGTATGGAATGGCGAAGACCAGGCAGCCGATGAACTCGATCCAGCGCTGCGTGGTGGGGCTGAAGCGCTCGTGCACCAGGCTGATCCGCACATGGGCGTTCTTGAGGTAAGCGAAGCCGAGGCAGAGCAGGAACAGCACCGCATGCAGGTGCCATTCGCCCTCCTGCAGCTTGGTTGTTGTTAAGCGTGGAAAAGTGACCCCCTATTGGGGGTGATCGGCGTCCAAAATTGACCCCCTTGGATTTGTGTCCATGAACACACCTCGTCGTTTGGACGGACGGGGTGGTGGGGGAGATGCTGGTTGTGGAAACGATCGCGAAGATCCGTCGGGATCATCTGGTGAAGGGCGTTCCGATCAAGAAGCTCGCCCGGGATTTGAGGGTTTCCAAGAACACGATACGCAAGGTGGTGCGGGGCGATGCGACCTCGCACAGCTACGAGCGCAAGATCCAGCCGATGCCGAAGCTTGGGCTGTGGGTGGAGGAGCTTGAGCGCCAGCTGAAGGCCAACGAGAAGAAGGCACGCAAGGATCGGCTGTCTCTTCTGCGGATTCATGAAGACCTTGTGTCGCTGGGCTACAAGGGCGGCTATGACGCGGTTCGCCGCTATGCCAGGGCCTGGCGGCGCCGGTGGCGGCTGTTGTCGCCGGCGCAGGCCTATGTGCCGCTGATCTTCGATCCCGGCGAGGCCTACCAGTTCGACTGGAGCCACGAGTACGCGCGTCTGTCGGGCGCGACGACCAGGGTGAAGGCGGCGCACATGCGGCTGTGCCACAGCCGGATGTATCTGGTCCAGATCTTTCCCCGCGAGAGCCAGGAGATGGTCTTCGAGGCGCACGAGCGTGCCTTCCGCTTCTTCGGCGGGGTCTGCCGGCGGGGCATCTACGACAACATGAAGACGGCGGTGAGCACGATCTTCGTGGGCAAGAAGCGGGACTACAACCGCCGCTTCCAGGAGCTGTGCTCGCACCATCTGGTGGAGCCTGTGGCGTGCACGCCAGGGGCTGGCTGGGAGAAGGGGCAGGTCGAGAAGCAGGTGGGTGACCTTCGCGGCCGCCTGTTCGTGCCCATCCCGCGGGGCCGCTCCTACGCCGAGATCAACGAGTGGCTGATGGATCGGTGCATCGAGGACGCCAAGAAGCATCCGCATCCGACAATCCCGGGCAAGACGGTGTGGCAGGTGTTCGAGGAGGAGCAGCCCTTCCTGATGGCGTATCGCGGCCCCTTCGACGGCTTCCATGCCAGCGAGGTGTCGGTCTCGAAGACCTGTCTGGTGCGCTTCGACAACAACCAGTACAGCGTCGCGGCCCGCGCCGTCGGCCGGCCGGTGGACGTGCGGGCCTATGCCGATCGGATCGTCATCCGCCAGGACGGCGAGACCGTTGCCGAGCACCCCCGCAGCTTCGGGCGCGGCCGGTTCGTCTACGATCCGTGGCATTACGTGCCGATCCTGACGCGGAAGCCCGGCGCGCTACGCAATGGCGCGCCCTTCAAGGACTGGCAGTTGCCCAACGCGCTCGGCCGCCTGCGAACCCGGCTCGCGGGCCACGACGACGGCGACCGGCAGTTCGTCAAGGTGCTCGCGGCGGTGCTGGAGGACGGACTGGAGGCGGTTGAGGCGGCCTGTGCCGAGACGCTCGACTGCGGTGCCTGCAGCGCCGACGTGGTGCTCAACATCCTCGCCCGGCAGCGCCAGCCGGCACCGCCGGCAATCATCCCGACGCCCGAGGGCCTGCAGCTTCGCCACAAGCCGGTAGCCGACTGTCAGCGCTACGACAGCCTGAGGGAGGCCGGTCATGGAGCGTCATGATGTGCTGGAGATGATGACCCAGCTGAAGCTCGCAGGTATGCGCGCCGCTTACGACGACATCCTTGCCGACGGGCTCAAGCGCCGCCATCCGGTGCAACAGATCATCGGTACGCTGCTGCAGGTCGAGATCGCCGACAAGAGGGCCCGCTCGATCAAGTACCAGATGGCCTCCGCCAAGCTGCCGACGGTCAAGGAGCTGGCCGACTTCGACTTCGCCGCCTCGCCGGTCAACGAGCCCCTGATCCAGGAGCTCGCCGGCGGCGGCTTCCTCGAGGGCAAACGCAACATCGTGCTGGTCGGCGGCACCGGTACCGGCAAGACCCATCTCGCCGTCGCCATCGCGCGGTCCTGCATCCGCAAGGGCGCGCGCGGCCGGTGCTACAACGTCGTCGACCTGGTCAACCTCCTCGAGGCCGAGCTTCGCGCCGGACGCCAGGGCCGCACTGCAGACCAGCTCGTCCGCCGCGACTTCGTCATCCTCGACGAGCTCGGCTACCTGCCCTTCGCCCAGGCCGGTGGGCAGCTGCTCTTCCATCTGATGAGCCGGCTCTACGAGCGCACCTCGATCGTCATCACCACAAACCTCGCCTTCGGCGAATGGCCATCCGTCTTCGGCGACCCCAAGATGACCACAGCGCTGCTCGATCGCCTCACCCATCATTGCGAGATCATCGAGACCGGCAACGAGAGCTGGCGCTTCAAGAACCGCTCCTGACCCGCCGCCGGCCTCCCTTGCGGCCCGGTTGCCCCGGTGGGCCAACAGGGACCCCCCACGCGGCTTCGCTCCGCGTAGCGCAGGGCGCCACACGAAGCCGCGCGGGTCCCCCCTATTGGCTACCGGGACAACCTCCGCCGTGCCACTCAGGGGGGTCAATTTTGCACGCCGATCGGGGGTCAGTATTGAAAGCCGATTGACACTCGGGCGCGACGCGGCATGGGGGCAGCGATCGGCGAACGCGCAATGGTCTGCAGGCCCAATCGCGTCGGGAACGATTCCCTCGATGCTCTCGAGCTCCCGGTCCCGGTCCGCCAGCGCCGGCGTGCAGCGCAGGAGGGCGTCGGAATAGGGGTGAAGGGAGGAGGCGAAGAGGTCGCGCACCGGCGCGTGCTCGACGATCTCGCCGGCATACATCACGTAGACGCGCTGGCACATCTCGGCGATGACGCCGAGGTCATGGGTGATGAGTAGCAGCGCGATGTGATCTTCCTCCACGAGCCGACGCAGGAGATCGAGGATCTGCGCCTGGATCGTCGTGTCGAGCGCTGTCGTTGGCTCGTCGGCGATCACGAGACGCGGCCCGCAGGCGATAGCCATCGCGATCAGCACGCGCTGCCGCATGCCGCCGCTGAGCTGGAACGGATGGGTCCTGGCCACATGGCGGGGCTCGGGAATGCCGACATGGTCGAGCAGCTCGTGGATGCGCGCGCGCACGGCACGCGGCGAGAGCCGCTGATGCTGGACCAGCACATCGCGGAGCTGCGTGCCAACGGAGAACAGTGGATTGAGCGCCGTCAGCGGCTCCTGGAACACCATCGAGAGGGCCGAACCGCGCAATTGCCGCAGCTGTTCCGGGCTCTTGCCGCGCAGGTCTTCGCCCTGAAACATGATCTGACCGTCCACGACAGTCGCCGGGCGCGGCACCAGCCCCAAAATGGAGTAGGCGGCCATCGTCTTGCCGCAGCCGCTCTCACCGACCAGGCCGACGATCTCGCCCGCATCGATGCTGAGGTCGATTCCGTCGACCGCTCGCAAGACCCCGTGGCGCGTCGGGATATGGGTGCGAAGACCGCGGACCATCAGCAATGTCATACCGGCCTCAGAGCCTGTGCTGGTAGGGATCGATCGCGTCGCGCATTCCGTCGGCGATGACGAGCAGCGCAAGCACGACAATGACGATCGAAACCCCAGCCAGGGTGGATATCCACCAGGCCTGGGCGATGTAGTCGCGACCCGCCGCGATGATGTTGCCGAATGAAGCGTCGGGCGGCGGTATTCCGAGACCGACAAAGCTGAGACTGGCCTCGGCCAGCACCGCAAATGCAAAAGTCAGCGCCCCCTGCACCAGCACCGGCCCCATCACGTTGGGTACGACGTGGCGTAGCGCAATGCGTGCCGCGCCTACGCCCATAATCCGGGCGGCGTCGACATAGGCCTCCTGACGGATCTGAAGAACGCAGCCGCGCACGATACGCACGTAGATCGGGGCGAAGGCGGCCGTCAGCGCGATGATCGTGCTGCCCAGCCCGGCACCGAGCGCGGCGATGAGGCCGAGGGCGAGAACCAGAAAGGGGAACGCCATCATGACGTCGGACGAGCGCATGATGAGGTCGTCGAGGAAGCCGCCCCGGTAGCCCGAGAGTATGCCAAGCACCATGCCGATGAGTGCCGAGCACACAACCACGGCGGCGCCGACGATCATCGACGAGCGCGTGCCGTAGATGAGCCGGCTCAGCAGGTCGCGCCCGTACTCGTCGGCCCCCAGAAGATTAAGAGAGGTGGGCGGCGCGAGCGTAGCCCGCAAATTCTGGATGTTCGGGTCATAGGGCGCGAGGACGGGCGCAGCGGCGCCGACAAAGATGTAGATGGCGAACACGATGAGCGACGCCACCAGAAGCGGATTCTGGCGCATTTCCTGGGCGAGGGAGTGAAGCATGCGCCCGATCTCTTCAGGTACGCCGGCCAAGCCGGACGCGTGGGTCGATCACGGTGTAAAGCATATCGACGGTGAGGTTGGCGACGACGAAGATCAACACCGTGACCAGCATGCAGCCCTGTACCAACGGGTAGTCGCGGGAGAGCACCGCATTCACTAGCAGCCGCCCCATACCCGGTATGGCGAACACCGCCTCGACCACCAGCGCGCCGCTCATGAGATAGCCGATCTGAATTCCGATCACCGTGATCGTCGGTATGAGCGCATTCCGCATCGCGTATTTCATCAGCACGCGACGTTCCCGCAGCCCGCCGGCCCGTGCGGTGCGGATGTAGTCCTGCTCAAGAATCTCGATCAGACTCGAGCGGTTCATCTCCATGATGAGCGCGGAGTAGGCAGCGCCCAGCGCGATCGCCGGCAGCACGATGTGCCGCAGGTGCTGGATGAAATCCTCGCCGGGCGCCACGTAGCCGAAGACCGGCAGGACGCGAAGATTGACTCCGAAGAGCAATATCAGCATGAGGCCGAGCCAAAAGCCCGGCATCGTCAGGCCGACCAGCGCAATGAAGCGTCCGGCATAGTCGGCGAGCGTGTTGCGCCGCGTCGCCGAAATGATGCTCACCGGGATCGCGATCAGGATGGCGAAGACCAGGGCATAGCCGCTGAGGATGAGCGTGACCTGAAGGCGCTCGCCGATCAGGCTGGCGACGCTCTGACTGAGCAGGATCGAGCGGCCGAGGTCGCCCGACAGCGCCCGTGTGATCCACAGGTAGTACTGGTGCACCAGGGGCTGATCGAGGCCGAGATCGCGCCGTAGTGTCTCGATCGCATCAGGCGTGCCGAGAGGCCCAAGCATCGCCCGCGCCGGATCGCCCGGCACCACATGCAGGATGAAGAAGATGACGAGGCTCGCCCCGACGAGAACGAAGATCGTCCAGACGAGCCTCGTAACCAGGAACCGCAGGTGCAACGGGCTAATGGTCAGATTCCGAAGCGCTCCCGAGCGTCGGACACGAACCATCAAACCCGGCAGCCATCGACGGTAGAACGAGCGCCCCTCCCCCGCGCGCTCAGCGATCCAGCCAGCACTCGTCCATCGGTCCCGCAAACTCGTCGCGGAACCGGTAGCCGATCACGTCCTTGCGCATGCCCTCCACAAGGTTGGGGAAGACGAGAAACGCGACCGGGCATTCCTCCATGCAGATGCGGTTCGCCTGGTTGTAGAGATCGGCACGCGTCGGAATGTCGATCTCGCTGCGGGCCCGCTGGAGGAGGTCGTCGACCTCGGCGTTCGAGTAGTTGCCGACATTGTAGATTTCGTCGGTCACGAGCTGCTTGTACATCAAGGCGTCGGGGTCTACCCCGCCTCCCGTCCAGGAGGAATTGCCGATCCAGTAGTCCTTCGTGCCGTAGAAGTAGGCGGCAAAGGTGTTGAAGTCCGGCTTGACGATCTCGAGCTTGATGCCGATGGCGGTGAGCTGCGCGGCACAGGCCTCGCCGACAAGGCCCCACGGGCGTTCGGTGAAGGTGTCGAAGCGGATGGTCTGGTCGAAGTCGAACCCGGCCTCCTCCAGCAGCGTCCTGGCATGGTCGGGATCGTAGTACTGGTAGGGGATGTCGGCGTTCTCGCGATGGTAAGCCCCGAAGGCAGGCGAGAGCGCGTGATGGGCCGCCACCGCGAGGCCCTTGTAGATCCCGTGTGCGATGCCCTCGCGGTCGAAGGCCATGGAGAAGGCCTGCCGCACGCGCTTGTCGGTGAAGGGCTCGCGCTCGACGTTGTAGGCGACGTAATCCCAGATCGGCGAGGGCGTCGTCAGCAGCTTGAGGTCCGGGTTCGATCTGATCTGGCCGGCGAATTCCGGATTGGTTTGCATCATGTAGTCGAGGCCGCCGGTCTGCAGCGCCGCCAGCGCCGTCGATTGCTCGGGGATGATATGAACCTCGATCCCGTCGAGGTAAGCCGGCCCACCCCAATAGTCGTCGTTGCGCTCGAGCACCACCTTGTCGCCGCGCGTGTAGGAAACGAACTTAAACGGGCCCGTGCCGATGGAGCCCTTGAGCGGGTCGGTCGCCATGTGCTTCTCGATCGCAGTCGGCGAGATGATGGGGGAAATCGAACGCCGGAAGTTGGCGAGCTGAGGTGAGAACGGCCGCTTCATGCGCATCCGCACCTGATGCGAAGACAGGACATCCACCGCCTCGATCTCCTGGAAGTCCGCCACGTAGGGAGACGCCGTGTCCGGATTGAGGATGCGCTCGACCGTGAACTTGACGTCATCGGCGGTGAAGTCGGTGCCATCGTGGAACTTCACGCCCGTTCGCAGGTTGAAGATGTAAGTCTGCGCGTCGGGCTGTTCCCACGACTCGGCCAGGTCGGGCACGACATTGCGGTTGCTGTCGATGTTCACCAGGCCGTTGTAGGCCAGGTAGCCGATTCGCAGCGTCAGCAGCGAGATAATGCGATGAACGTCGAAGGCGGGTGCGAACGGCTCCTCCGAAGTAGAGAGGCGCAGCACGCCCCCGCGCTTGGGTTCCGATGCATGCGCCCGTCGCGGGCCGCGCAACGAGATCAGACCTCCGCCGGCGCCTGCGACCAGCGCGCCTGCGCCAGTCTGGAGAACCGTGCGCCGGTCGATTCCTGCTCTTCCAGTCTCTGTTTTCTTGTCCACCATGAGTCCTGCCTCCCCTATTCGTTGTTCGCTTGGACTGGGTGTCGCTATTCGCCCCACACCTCCCTGAAGACCCTGACCCAGTTACCCCCGAGAATCTTCTTGGTCGCCTCTTCGCCGTAGCCGCGCTCCAACAAACGCCTGGTCAGGTTGCGCAGGCCGCGCGGCGTGTCGATGCCGTCGGGGTAGTGATAGGGCGGCGGCGGATAGGCTTCGGGCCGCCAGGTGCCGGCCGCGACGTGCTCCTCGTAGAGCCGCGTGGCCTCCTCGTCGTCGGCGATCGACGCCTGTCCCCAGTAATAGTCGATGCCGAGGCCGACATGGTCATCGCCGACGAGCTTCACGACATAGTCGATGTGATCGATGAATTCATCGAGGGTCGGCTTGGGCGAGGCGCTGACGAACGCCGGGAAGCCGACCATGCCGATCAAGCCGCCGGTTGCGGCAGCCGCCTTGATCTGATCGTCGGTGATGTTGCGGGGCGAGTCCTTGATCGCCTTTGCGTTCGAGTGCGAGAAGACCACGGGGCGCGACGACGCCTCGATCGCATCCATCGTGGTGCGGTAGCCTGTATGTGTGCAATCGACGACGACGCGGGCCTCGTTGAGGCGCTCGATCACCTTGAGGCCAAAGTTGCTGAGCCCGGCGTCCGTTCGTTCCTCGCAGCCATCGCCCACGCTGTTCTTGATGTTGTAGGCGAGCTGGATCATCCCAACGCCGAGCGCCTTGTACGCGTCAATCAGGTTGACGTCGTCCTCGATCGGCTCGGTCCCCTGGAAATGGAACAGCACGCCGAGCCGACCCTGAGCCTTGGCCGCCGCGAAGTCGGCAGCGCGCTTGATGAGGGTGAGCCTCGGATCCTGATCGATGGCGCGGATCCAGTCGCCCAGCGCCCTGAGCGTGGGGCCGGCCCGCTCGAAGGCGCCGACGGTGGGGCCCGCCGCGGTGGCGCCGCCCTCGATCCACCAGTCGATGTACTGGCGGCGCAGCATGAGCGGACAGACTGCGTCGATCACAATGGCTTCGTTGTGGATGCGATCATGATCGAGCGTAGGCACGCTTGGGTTCTCCCCTCATGTGCGCCTGTCACGGTTCCGCGAGCAGGTCCCTCACTTCCATACCTGTCGCGCGACCCGGGCGAAGTTTTCGCCGAGGATGCCGCGCACATCCGCCTCCGCGTAGCCTCGTGTAAGCAGAATGTCGGTGATCTCGAGCAACTGCTCGGGTTGCACGAACGCGGTCTCACCGAACGGCACGCCCTTGTTGGGCGGCCACATGTCGGTATTGGACAGCGTCCAGACCCCGACACTCTTGCTATCTCGGCAGTAATCGAGGCCGATGCCAACGTGCTCCGGGCCGACAAGGTTCGAGATGTGGGCGATATGGCGCACGACCGCCTCGCTCGACGCCGTCTCATCGCCGAGAAAGAAGGCGACGCCGTTGAAGCCGATGACGCCGCCGCTCTTGGCGCAAGCCTTGATTTGATCGTCGCAAATGTTGCGGTAGTGCTCGTGGACCGCGTTCGCGAGGCTGTGCGAGAAGATGAACGGTGCCGTCGCCACCTCCATCGCCTCCATGGTCGTGCGATAGCCGGTGTGGCTGCCGTCGACGATCATGCCGACGCGGTTCATTTCCTGCACGACGCGCACTCCGAAGCGGCTCAGGCCGGCATCGGTGCGCTCTGAGCAGCCGTCGCCCACCAGGTTCTTCTGGTTGTAGGCGAGCAGCATGTGGCGCACGCCCAAATCGTAATAGGTCTGGACGAAATTGACCTCGCCTTCGAGCGGGTTGGTTTCCTGAAGGTTGAAGGCGAGCGCGAATTTTCCATCCTGCTTAGCCTGGAGGATGTCGTCGACTGACTTCACCAACACATGGGTGTCGGCGCGTTCCTGGATATGCCGGGTCACCTCCGCGATCCGCCGCACGGAGCCCCCGAGCGAACCCGGAAAGTCGTTGACGGTAAGGGACGCGAAATCCACACCTGCATCCCGGAATCGCGGCAGGGTGGCGTCCTTGTCCGCGTAAGAGGGGAGCCAGGGCAGCGTCATGTCCCAGACGAGCGCGTCTTCGTACAGCGCAATCGTCCGCTCGCTCACTCGTTCTCGAATGTCGGAGCGCGCTTCAGCCGCCGCTTGGGTCATCAAACGTAACTGCCCAGGTCGTCTGATTTGTCATTTTGGGCCAGTGGATTGAGGCGTTTCTCGTTCGGAGTTGGTGGAAAGGGCTTGACGGGAATTTCGGGAAATGACTCAACAACGACATGAGCAATCCCGAGTCGCCGCGCGGCCCTTCGACGGGAGCAGCGCCCGAAACGCCCGCGCAGAAGATCGCCCGCCTGGAGGAGGAGAACGCCCGGCTTCGGGAGGAAAATGCCTGGCTTCGGCAGCAGAACGCGCGGCTGGAAGAGCAAGTCGCGCGTCTCGTCGAGCGCATCGAGGAGTTGGAGCGCCGTCTCGGCCTCAACAGCGGCAAGCCGCCTTCGAGCGATGGGCTGAGGAAGCCGAATTCGAAGCGGCGAACCCGAAGCCTGCGCGGCAAATCGGGCCGCAAGCCCGGTGGCCAGCCCGGCCACAAGGGCAAGACGCTGCGCCGCGCCGATCACCCGGATCGGGTGAAGGATCACGTCCCGGCTTCCTGCAAGGGATGCGGTTCGCCGCTTTCGGACGCGGCCAGGGCGGGAACGCCCGTCGCCCGCCAGGTGTTCGATCTGCCCGAGCCGAGCCCCCTGGAGGTGACCGAGCACCGGGCGCATGCCAAGTGCTGCGGGCATTGCGGGACGGTGACCCGGGCGGCGTTCCCCGACGGGGTGTCGGCGCCGGTGCAGTACGGCCCGCGCATTGCCGGGGTGGCGGTCTACCTTCAGCACGCTCACTTCCTGCCGGAGGATCGGCTGTCGCAGGTGATGGCCGAGCTCTTCGGCGCGCCGGTGACGGCTGCGACGTTGGCGACGATGAGCGAGAGGGCGGCCGAGCGGCTGCGGGACGCGGCCTTGCACATACAGGACCTGGCGGCGGGCACGGCGCGGGTGAAACACATGGACGAGACCGGCTTGCGGATCGGCGGTCAGACGCAGTGGCTTCATGTGATCTGCACGCCGCTGCTGGCGGCGTACCGGGTCAGCGGCAAGCGCGGCGCCCTGCTCTCGGGTGTCTCCGGCATCGTCGTGCACGATCACTGGAAGCCGTACTTCGCGATGGAAGGGGTGGAGCACGGCCTGTGCAACGCCCATCACCTGCGGGAGTTGCAGGCGCTGGTGGACATCGAAGGGGAGGCTTGGGCCCGGCGGATGCAGCAGCTCCTGCGCCGAGCCAATCGCGCCGCCCGCATCGCGCTGGACAAGGATATCGCCGTTCCGGCGAGGCTTGTGGCGCTGATCGAGCGCCGATACGACGAGATCATCGCCGATGCGCTGGCCTTTCACGAGAGCCAACCACCGTTCTCGCCTGGCAAGAGGAAGAAGCGCCGGAAGCGAAGGATCGGTCACAATCTGGCCTTGAGGCTGCGCGACCACAAATGCGCGGTGCTCCGGTTCCTGATCGACCTCGAGGTCGGGTTCACGAACAACGAGGCCGAGCGCGACCTTCGGATGATGAAGCTGCGCCAGAAGATCTCCGGGGGCTTCCGGTCCGCGCAGGGGGCCGAGAACTTCGCCATCCTGCGCAGCGTCATCACCACCGCCAGAAAGCAGGGCTGGAATATCATCGAAGCCCTGACCAGCCCATCGGATCGGCTCATCGCCACCGTCAAGTGCGCGTAAGCTCACCTGGCACGGGTTCTCCAACAGCGGAGCCATTCTCATAAACGATCATGGTCGACGCCGTGCTGGACCACCCCATAGAATGAAAATCGGTGCCCGTCGCGCGGGCGGACTTCGGGCCACATCGGGGTAGCTTACCGGTCGCAGTCCGCAAGAGGGGCATCGTGAGCTGTGAAACCCGGCGACCCCAGAGGAGCACACGGGCGTCGCGTGGGTAGCGTTGTGCCGAATCCCAGAGAATTTTCACAGCAAGAACCTGGGCAGTTACCATCAAACACCTCCATCCTCGTGGAGGCGCACCGCCCCATTGACGCGTGCTTGAGTGCCAAGAAAAACACTACTTGACTCACCGATCGGCGTCAAACGAGGGGCTGACTCCGAAGCGCTGACGGATCATCGTTTTTCCGGCACGCGGAGCCACCTGCGGGTGGTGAGGACGGACGTCGCTCGCGGCGCGCCGAAGCGCAGCTCGGGCTAACCCTCAAGACGGCCCACGATGTTTCCCCACTCATCCGGCGTGAACGCGCGCGTAACTTTGGCGGTTACGTTTCCGGATCGGCGGACCGCCATGGCGAACGCGCTCACGGACTCATCGTCCGGAGCGGACACCTTCATGATGAAGTCGAAATGCGCCATGCAGAAATGGAACTCTTCGATCTGGAAACGGCGGTGCGAAATTAGTCCACGGTAGCGGCGGGATTGTCTCGCAGCGGGCGGAGCAAGACTCTGCCAGATAGGCCCTTCCCGGCGACGGGGAGGGCGGGGGCATGCATACCGTGGAACTTTATCGGAAGGTCCGTCTCGCCTGCCGGGACGGGATGAGTGAGCGGGCTGCGGCGCGTCACTTCGGGATTTCACGCGAGAGCGTGAAGAAGATGCTGCAGTTTTCGGCGCCGCCGGGCTATCGGCGGACGGCGCCGCTTCGGCGTCCGAAGCTGGACGGGTTCATCGAGATCATCGACGGGTGGCTGCGGGACGATCTGGAGCAGCTGCCCAAGCAGCGGCACACGGCGAAGCGCATTTTCGACCGTCTTCGGGCCGAGCACGGGTTCAGCGGCGGCTACACGATTGTGAAGGATCATGTGCGCGAGCATCGGCGCCGGCGGCGAGAGATGTTCGTGCCGCTGATCCATCCGCCGGGGCATGGGCAGGCGGACTTCGGCGAGGCGCGGGCGGTGATCGGGGGTATCGCGCGCAAGGCGCACTTCTTCGTGTTCGATCTTCCGCACAGCGACGCCTGCTACGTGCGGGCCTACCCTGCGGCGACGGCCGAGGCGTGGATGGACGGGCATGTGCATGCCTTCGCCTTCTTCGGCGGGGTTCCCCGATCGGTTCTCTACGACAACGACCGCTGCCTGGTGTCGCGCATCCTGGCCCGGCGCAACTTCATGGTGCCGCTGCCACGGTTTGCGAGCTGGGAAGAGTTCAACCTGCGGCTCGAGGAGCAATGCCACAGCCGCCAGGGCGATATCCTGCGCGGACACCGCGAGACCATCGGAGAGCGCCTGGCGCGGGATGTGGCGGCCATGGCCGCGCCGCCGGCTACGCCCTTCGAGGCCTGTGACCAGGCTCCCGGCCAGGTCAGCTCGCAGTCTCTGGTTCGCTATCGGACCAACGACTACTCGGTGCCGGTGGCCTATGGCCATCGTGACGTCTGGGTACGCGGTTACGTCGATCGAGTGGTGATCGGCTGTGGCGGAGACGTCATCGCCCGCCATCCCCGGTCCTATGAGCGTGAGGACATGATCTTCGAGCCGATCCACTATCTGCCCCTGATCGAGCAGAAGATCGGCGCCCTGGACCAGGCAGCGCCGCTCGCCGGATGGGACCTGCCGCCCGCCTTCCAGACCCTGCGCCGCCTGATGGAGGCACGCGCGCTCAAGGCGGGGCGGCGGGAGTACGTGCAGGTCCTGCGGCTGCTGGAGAGCTTCGGGCTGGAGGATCTCCACGCCGCAGTGAAGGATGCCCTGCGCCTGGGCGCCATAGGCTTCGACGCGGTCAAGCACCTGGTGCTGTGCCGCCTCGAGAAGCGCCCGCCGAAGCTCGACCTCGATGTCTACCCCTATCTGCCGAAGGCTACCGTCGGCAGGACCTCGGCGGCCAGCTACATGTGCCTGCTGTCGGAGGACGCGGCATGACGGACACGCCCCACATCCTGCTGGCGCACCGCCTCAAGGCCCTGAAGCTGCCGACCTTCCTGCGCCAATACGAGAAAGTGGCGCACCAGTGCGCGGCCGAGGGCCTGGATCATATCCAGTTCCTGGCCCGGCTGGCGGAGCTGGAGTTGATCGAGCGCGAACGGCGCATGGTCGAGCGGCGCATCAAGGCGGCGAAGTTCCCGCTCGCCAAGAGCCTCGACAGCTTCGACTTCAAGGCCATGCCCGCGCTGAACAAGCCGCGGGTGCTGGAGTTGGCGCGCTGCGAATGGATCGAGCGGCGCGAGAACGTCATCGCCCTCGGCCCATCGGGCACCGGCAAGAGCCATGTCGCCCTGGGGCTCGGACTGGCCGCCTGCCAGAAGGGGCTGAGCGTGCGCTTCATCACCGCAGCGGCGCTGGTGCATGAGCTCATGGAGGCGCGTGACGAATGACGACTGCTGCGGCTGCAGAAGCAGCTGGCAAGTCTCAAGCTGCTGATCATCGACGAGGTCGGCTTCGTGCCGCTGAGCAAGACCGGCGCCGAGTTGCTGTTCGAGCTGGTCTCCCAGCGCTACGAACGGGGCGCCACCCTGATCACCTCCAACCTCCCCTTCGACGAATGGACCGAGACCTTTGGCTCCGAGCGCCTCACCGGGGCGCTCCTCGATCGTCTCACCCACCACGTCAACATCCTCGAGATGAACGGCGACAGCTACCGCCTCAGCCAGAGCCGTGCACGCAGGAACAAGACCGCAAGCTGAACCCCGGCACGCCGACGACCGACACCGATCGGCCAAGGCGCCCAGCCCCAGCCCCCGCCACCTGCCGTGACGGTGCTCGGGCACTCACCGTCATCCCGCCATCAGGCGTGTCCGTTGACGGCGCAAAGTTGAACCTCGACAAACCGAAACCAGTAGGCCGCCCTCCGGTCGGCCGGCGCGCGCGGACCGCTTGAGCTCTGGATGGCTCCACGGACCGCGCCCGCCGAAAAACCGTCACAACGACGCATCACCCAGAGTGGCAGTCTTTTGCGCCGCCCTCTGGCCGAATCTTCATCCGGCGTTGACACCCCGACCGTTTCGAGGAGGAGCAGTCCCGCAAGCCGGTCAAATCGGCCGCCTGAAACTGTCCGGCCCCAGGGGCCCACTTCTGTAATGGGGCGTTTCCCGTCAAGCTCGATTTTCAATAGATCATTGTCGCGCCAATCAGTTGTTTTCCTGGCGTGGTGTAGGGGCTCCTTCGGCCTGGCTATGAGGCGCCGGGTGAGGCGCGGAGGAGGTTGCCGGTGTCAGGTGCAATGGGGCCGACCGTATCGATCTCGCGCTTGCTCAACGTCTTGTGTCCTTCGCCGGGTTCTCGCTTCTGTCCGTGGTCAGCGCATCGGCTGCCAACATCATGCCCAGTCCAAATCGGTTCCCGAGTGCCTATCTCCACAGCGTGCTCGAACACGACAGGCCGGTTCGGCAAACAAGTGGGCCCACGTGCATCATCGGGGACCGCGTCCCGGCGAGGGGACGTTGGTGGCTCGCCCACCTTCAGGCGCGGCTCTTTCCTCCTCTCCTCGCTGACTGCCGATGGGATGCAGCCGCGCCTATGCCGTCCGAAGCGCCATCGCTTCCTCGCGCGTAAAGCGGAACTCGGTTCCATCCCGCCACATTCGGTGAAGCACAACACCGATGCGCCGGGCCAAGGCAACGGTCGCGCGCTTCTTGCCCCTGTGCTTCGCCAAACGTAGCGCCCAAGCCTTCAGCCAGTTCGGCCCTGTGCGGTTCAGCATCACCGTTGCGGCTTGGTAAAGAGCCGCGCGCAGACCGGCATCGCCGGCCTTGGTGATCCGGCCGACAATATCCCTCTCCCCGGACTGCTCCCGCGCCGGCGTCAGCCCTACCCAGGGGCCGACATCCTTCGATCTTCGGAACCGCTCCGGGTCGTCGATCGCGGACTTGAAGGTCAGGGCTATGACATGCCCCACGCCCGGCATGGTCATCAACAGGCGGCATGCCCTGTCTTGCCTTGCCAGAGTGCGGACCAGCTTCTCCAGCTCGGCGAACTCGCGGCGCAGGGCCGCCCGCGCGCCCAGGATCGGTTCGGCTGCCGCTTCCAGCATCGCGTTGCCGGCGACCAACTCCCGCACTCGGGCCTCATAGCGGCCCTTCGAGATCAGGCCCAGCTTCAGGCCAAAGTTACGCAGGACGCCGCGCAGCGAGACCTCCAGGCGGATGATCGCGTCCAGCACGGACTTGCGCGAGGTCAGGAGGGCTCGCATCTCTTGCGATGACACCGACTTGCAGTGCACCGGCCGAAACCACCCCATCAGCAACAGCCGTGCGATGCCCTCGGCGTCCCGGCGATCGGTCTTGATCGGCATGGCCTTCAGCGCACCCTTTACCTGCCGGGTCTCCATCAACACGGCCTCGAAGCCGGCGTCGGTCATTCCCTTGTGCAACCAGTGGGACAAGGGACCGGCCTCGAGACCGATCGCGGTGATCTCGTGCGGCAGCTTGTGCAGGAACCCAACCAGCGCTTCAGGCGTGCTGGCGACCTGCGCCTCGGTCGCGATCTTGCCCTTCTCGTCGAGAACGCAAACCGCCGTGCTTGCCAGCGATACATCCAGCCCGATACAGACGTCCATTGTCGTTGCCCTTTCCTCCAGAGGAATTGGGGCGCGCCTTGCGGCAAGACCCCGTGAACACGCTACGCGTGTAAGGGCAACGACAACCGATTCGCCGTCATCGCGACAGGCCGAGACGCTGCACGCCGGCGCCAAGCCCCATTACGGCATCTCCAATCAGGGGTCAATCTTCCACGCTCTTGAGTAACAGATGCCTAAGCGATTGACGGCATTGGGTTCTGTTTTTCCTCTCCTTGCGTTTTCGGGATGAGTTGGAACCCGAGCTTTTGGGCTTGGCGGTCGAGATGAGCGAACTTTCTGTTGAGGCGCCGCTTCTCGTAGGCGCCGATGCCCTGCTCGACGTATTCCTGGCCCTCGGTCACCATGAGGTAGATCAGACAGGCGAGTTCGCGGGCGGTCGCCTTGATCGCGACGGGGGTGTCCATTCGGGCGAGCCTTGCGCGGTGCTTGGCGCCGATGAAGGTCTGGCTGCGGCGCGCGGCCATGGCCGCCAAGCGCAGGGCCTGTCCGACGGGGTTGACCGCCTTCGGCGACTTGCCGGGGAGATTCTTGCCGCCGCTGATCCTGGTTCCCGGCGCGAGCGCAAGCCAGGAGCAGAAGTGCTGAGCGGAGGGGAAGGCGGAGAAGTCCGGGCCGATCTCCGAGGCGATCACCAGTGCGGTACCGGGACCGACGGTGGGGATCGCGGTGAGGTCGACGCCCATCATCTTGCGCAACGCCAGGGGCTGGATGCCCTCCTTGCCGGTGTCGTTGGTTGCGGCGTTCGCGGAGCGGCCCGACGCGGTGTCCGAGGTCGTGCCGGGGGCAGGGTCCGGTGCACCGCCCTCCGGGGGATCGTCCGGCGGTGTCAGGCGCTCGACCTCGGCCATCACCCGGGCCTCGCAGTCGTCGATCTGCCGGGTCAGGAAGTCGTAGCGCTGCATGGCCTGTTCGAGGGCGAAGAGATGCTCCTCGCGCCACGTCCCCTGAAGGCTCGCGGCGATCGTATCGGCGTCGGCCTTGATGCCCCGGTGGCGGAGCGTCGCCAGGCGCTCCGGGTCACGCTCGCCGTCGACGATCGCGCGCAGGATGCGCTGGCCGGTCAGTCCCGTGATGTTGGCGATCACCGAGTCGAGCCTGACGTTCATCTCGGTCAGCGCCTTTTGCATGTGCAGGACGCAGCGGGAGCGGTCCTCGGTCAGCCGCCTCATCTGGCGGGCGTAGGAGCGCAGCGGGCAAACCTCGTCGCCCGGACGGAACGCTCCCCGCAGCAGACCGTAGGACATCAGCTGCCAGATCCACTGGCAGTCCAGCACGTCGCTCTTGCGCCCGCCGATCTGCTTCGTCATGCGCGGCGGCACCAGCATCACCTCGAAGCCCGCGCGCTCCAGCGTCTCGTAGACCGGGATCCAGTAGACCGAGGTCGACTCCATTGCGACCTTCGTCACCCCGCACGACGCCAGCCACGCCGCCATCGCCGCCAGATCGCGGGTAAAGGAGCCGAACGAACGCACCGGCTCATCGCTGCGTTCCGCCTCGACCGCCACGAAGTGCCGGTCCTTGCCGATGTCGATCCCTGCGCAGTCAGGGTTCACCACCCTGAGGCGACGGGTTCTTCGAGACTTGCGCGCCATGGAACATCCTCCCGCCTTTCATCTCCGTCGCGAGCGGGGAGGAACCATGGTCGAAGTCCCATTCTCTTGAACGAGGTCGCGGGAAACCCGCGCCATCAGTGACCGGAGCCGACAAAATGGTTCGGGCCAAGCTTAACAGCGGGTGCCGCTACAGCACGCCAGTGCACGAACGGCCTCTTCACCCCACCCGCCGCCAGTTCACGACCGAGGCGTCGCAGACACAAGCCCCCGTTACTCCCGCGACCGAGCCGGAGCGCCGCGCCGGTGGAAGCTTAACAACATACAGGCGGCCTACGCCGGATGGTTACCCCTCAATCGCTAGAGTCTCAGCGGTCGCGGTCGGGAATGCGTTTGAGCGGACACAATGCCGGCGTACCCTTCCACGGCCTGAACGAACGCTTACGGATACCGAACGAATACGCAGGCCGGCAGCGACGAAGCCGCGCAGGAAAGCGCAAGCGTTGCAATGAATCCGCTGACGATACGCTTGCGAGATAGCGCCTGACAATTCAAAGTGGCTGCAATTACAGTATGCTATGATCGTAGCGGACATATGGGACAGGGAGAGGTGTTTTAGGTGCGGGTCGAAGTTCGGCCGCGCGGCGCTCAGACCAGCTCTTCGATTGGCGTGTAGACGTCGGCGATCCCGAAATACTTGGGGCCGAACACCTCGAGCGCCTCGGGCGTGCGCATCACCGGCGGCACACTGACCCCCACCACGCGCACCCGCTGGCCGTACTTGAGCCCCTCGGTGGTGATCGGCTCCGCGTTCTCCTGATCGAGGATGCAGATCAGGTCCGGCACCATGCCGAGCGTGCGCTCGCCCTGTTGAGCGACCAGAAATTCGTTCTGGAAGCGTACCTCTAATTGCTGCCCCGTGTTCGTGCCGATGCCCTCGAAGATCACCCGCCCGATGGCCCAGCCGCTGGTTGTCTCGCGCAGGAGGTCCACCACCTTGCCCTCGAAGAGCACCGCGCAGAAGCGCTTGTCGCGGGAGGTCTGGAAGTAGTGCTGGAGCCCGGCGAAGGGGTCGCTCTGGGTCTCGCGCGCCTCGCGGATGGAGCGGCCGATCTCCATGGCGAGCGTCGTGGTGTAGAGCACGCCGGTCTCCTTCGCCTCCTTGCCCGACATGGCGTAGAGCGCGATCTCCGACTTTGTGCCCATGCGGGTGCACACCACCCGTGCGAACCACTCGGATTCGAGATTGCTGCGGGCGCGCACGATGACCTCGTTGCCGTGCTCGTCGCGCAGCACGATGGGAGACGCAGGCACACCGTAGACGCCGAAGGTGCACATCTGTAGCTCGGGGAAGGCGCGCCCCATGCCGTCGCCGTCCACCACCGGGAGCCCGGTCATGGCGCCGATCACCATGGGCAGCGTGCCGTTGATGCCGCCGGCCTCGGCGGCGATCAGGGCGGTGGCCGTGCGGCCCAGCTCGTGCTCGATCGAGCGCAGGCACTCCACCATGGCGTGCGCGCTCGGGATCTTCTCGACCATCACGGTCGGCGCGCCCATGTTGGCGACCGAGACGACGAAGTCGTC
The DNA here is from genome assembly GCA_963422645.2 of Alphaproteobacteria bacterium. Taxonomy (GTDB): domain Bacteria; phylum Pseudomonadota; class Alphaproteobacteria; order UBA828; family UBA828; genus WTGU01. Next base: position 199,913 of record CAXXVO010000017.1, on the reverse strand, counting down.
GTCGTCGAGCTCCATCGGGTCCTTGATCGTGATGTCGGCGCCTTCCTCCAGCTTCTGGCGCAGGATCAGCCCGCCGACATAGGGATCGCCGCCGCCGCCAGTGCCGAGAAAGGCGGTGCCGCGCAGGAAATCGGGCAGCAGGTCGAGGTGCATTTTCATCGTTGGCATGTTCATGCTATCGCTCCTGCTTGCTTGCCGCTCAACCTTCGGCGAGATCGCCCACCGCCTTGACCCGGACCCGGCAGGCGGCGCCCGGCAGGTAGGCGAGGGGGATCTCCTCGACCTCGATGATCTCGATGCTGGCGGGATCGGCGCCGGCATCCACCGCCTTCGCCTGCGCCTCGTCCTTGGCCTGCGCGATGGCGTTCTCGCGCCCCTCCTGCTCGTAGGAGAAGACACGGTCCACCTCGCCGCCCACCTGAGCGATGGCGCCGCCGATGGCGTTCGCGACCGCCGAGTGCTCAGGCACGCTCAGCGTCGAGACGCCGGCGAGGTCGCGATCGATCAAGATGCTGCCGCCGCCGACCAGGATTGCGGGCACCGGGTCTGCGCTGGTCTTCATGCGGTCGATCGCGTCTTCCACCATGGCATGGATCTTGTCGAGCGCGCGTGCCACTGCCGCATCATCGAGCCCGGCGACCGCCCCGCGGTCTCCGATTTCGGCGAGACCTGAGGCGACGGCGATATCGGTGGCCGTCAGGGTGTCCCCGCCGAAAACCAGCGCTTTCTCCGTAAGCTCGAAGCCGACCGAGTCGGGGCCGACGGTCACCGCGTCGTCGCCCCGCACCAGGCTGCCTCCGCCGAGCCCGATTGCCAGCACGTCGGGCATGCGGAAGTTCGTACGCACCCCGCCGACATCGACGGCAACTGCCGATTCCCGCGGGAAACCCCGGGCCAGCACGCCGACATCGGTGGTGGTGCCGCCGATATCCACCACCACGGCATTCTCCTGGTCAGAGAGGAAGGCCGCGCCCCGCATGCTGTTGGTGGGGCCTGAGGCGAAGGTCAGCACCGGATAGCGCTCGACGTAGGCCGCGCTCATCAACGTGCCGTCGTTCTGGCTGATGAAGAAGGGCGCGTCGATCTTGAGTTCCTTCAGCGCCTCGTGGAAGGAGCCCACCACCTTGGCGGAGAGCTGGACCAGGGCTGCGTTCATTACCGCCGCGTTCTCGCGCTCGATCAGCCCGACCCGGCCGATCTCGTTGGAAAGTGTGATCTGCGCTTGCGGGTGCTCGGCGCGAATGATCTCGGCGGCGCGATCCTCCTGCGCGCTGTTCAGCGGCGCGAAGACCGAGGAGACCGCGATCGACTCAAGGCCCTTGGCGGCGATGTCGCGCGCGATGCGGGCGATTTCGACCTCGTCGAGCGGCGAGATCTCGCGCCCGTCGACTTCGTAGCCGCCTTCAGCCATGTAGACGTTGCGGCCGATGGTATCCACCAGGTCGCGGGGCCAGTCGATCAGGGGGTTGAGGCTCTCGGTCGCCGGCAGCGCGAGGCGCACGATGGCCACCGGCACCAGGCGCCGGCGCTCGACGATGGCGTTGGTGAACTGGGTGGTGCCGATCATCACCCCGCTAATCGTTTCCGGCGCGACCTTCGATCGGGCGAGCACACCTTCGATTGCGGCCACCACACCCGCACCCACGTCGGCGGTGGTCGGCGCCTTGATCGAGGCGAGCACCGTGGCCCCGTCCATCACCACCGCGTCGGTGTTCGTGCCGCCGACATCGACGCCAATTCTCATGCCCGTCTCCTGCGCTTCGTGCCGCCGCTTACTGGGTGAGAGGCCCTTCGTCAAACGCGTCGACAAAGTGCATCGTCTCGATCATCACACTAGCGATTTCATCCGGCCGGCAGTTCGATTCGTCTAGGACCGTCGCATCCGTATTCGTTCCGCCGTCATCAGCGCCGATTGGCCGTGTGCCGTCCGGTCCAGGAAAGCCGATACTCGACTCTAGGCAGCGCGCCGGTCGCGTGTCAGTCGGCGAGATGGATAGGTCCACGACTCGTTCGGATAGGTCTTCGCGCCGGACAACGACCCGGGTCCCCGCGCCGACCGGCCGGGCCATCGTCCATCGGCCTTGTCTGATTGTTTCTACGACAGGTGCGGCACTTCCGGCAGTTTACCCAGCCCGTGCCGGCGGGCTACGGAGACGGCGAGGGCCCGCTTGTTTACGCCGAGCTTGGTATAGATGTTCTTCAAGTGAAATTTCACGGTCGGCTCCGAAAGGCCGAGATGCCGGGCGATGCGTTTGTTCGAGTGGCCTTGCGCGAGTTGTTCCACGACTTCCAGCTCGCGTGAACTGAGAATATGCGGTGGCTCTCCATGTTCTCCGACGCACTGTTCAGACAACAATCGGGCGACGAAGTCAACCTCCGCCTCGCTCATATCGCCGATCCCGGTGGTTCGAACGATCACCTGTATCGCTGCAGCCAGAGATTTGCCTTCTTCTGTAAAGGACCCGTGGAATCCCCAGGCGCTGCCCAGGGTGACAGCTTGCTTGAACGGCTTAGCGGCCGAGCGACTGTGTCCCGACTTGTGCAGCGCCATAGACTCAGACTTCCTGACCTCTGCTGATTTTAGGTGACACGAGCCGCGCGGATTCCGAGGCCCCGTCGATGTCGTAGACTATGTGTTGTTAAGCGTGGAAAAGTGACCCCCTATTGGGGGTGATCGGCGTCCAAAATTGACCCCCTTGGATTTGTGTCCATGAACACACCTCGTCGTTTGGACGGACGGGGTGGTGGGGGAGATGCTGGTTGTGGAAACGATCGCGAAGATCCGTCGGGATCATCTGGTGAAGGGCGTTCCGATCAAGAAGCTCGCCCGGGATTTGAGGGTTTCCAAGAACACGATACGCAAGGTGGTGCGGGGCGATGCGACCTCGCACAGCTACGAGCGCAAGATCCAGCCGATGCCGAAGCTTGGGCTGTGGGTGGAGGAGCTTGAGCGCCAGCTGAAGGCCAACGAGAAGAAGGCACGCAAGGATCGGCTGTCTCTTCTGCGGATTCATGAAGACCTTGTGTCGCTGGGCTACAAGGGCGGCTATGACGCGGTTCGCCGCTATGCCAGGGCCTGGCGGCGCCGGTGGCGGCTGTTGTCGCCGGCGCAGGCCTATGTGCCGCTGATCTTCGATCCCGGCGAGGCCTACCAGTTCGACTGGAGCCACGAGTACGCGCGTCTGTCGGGCGCGACGACCAGGGTGAAGGCGGCGCACATGCGGCTGTGCCACAGCCGGATGTATCTGGTCCAGATCTTTCCCCGCGAGAGCCAGGAGATGGTCTTCGAGGCGCACGAGCGTGCCTTCCGCTTCTTCGGCGGGGTCTGCCGGCGGGGCATCTACGACAACATGAAGACGGCGGTGAGCACGATCTTCGTGGGCAAGAAGCGGGACTACAACCGCCGCTTCCAGGAGCTGTGCTCGCACCATCTGGTGGAGCCTGTGGCGTGCACGCCAGGGGCTGGCTGGGAGAAGGGGCAGGTCGAGAAGCAGGTGGGTGACCTTCGCGGCCGCCTGTTCGTGCCCATCCCGCGGGGCCGCTCCTACGCCGAGATCAACGAGTGGCTGATGGATCGGTGCATCGAGGACGCCAAGAAGCATCCGCATCCGACAATCCCGGGCAAGACGGTGTGGCAGGTGTTCGAGGAGGAGCAGCCCTTCCTGATGGCGTATCGCGGCCCCTTCGACGGCTTCCATGCCAGCGAGGTGTCGGTCTCGAAGACCTGTCTGGTGCGCTTCGACAACAACCAGTACAGCGTCGCGGCCCGCGCCGTCGGCCGGCCGGTGGACGTGCGGGCCTATGCCGATCGGATCGTCATCCGCCAGGACGGCGAGACCGTTGCCGAGCACCCCCGCAGCTTCGGGCGCGGCCGGTTCGTCTACGATCCGTGGCATTACGTGCCGATCCTGACGCGGAAGCCCGGCGCGCTACGCAATGGCGCGCCCTTCAAGGACTGGCAGTTGCCCAACGCGCTCGGCCGCCTGCGAACCCGGCTCGCGGGCCACGACGACGGCGACCGGCAGTTCGTCAAGGTGCTCGCGGCGGTGCTGGAGGACGGACTGGAGGCGGTTGAGGCGGCCTGTGCCGAGACGCTCGACTGCGGTGCCTGCAGCGCCGACGTGGTGCTCAACATCCTCGCCCGGCAGCGCCAGCCGGCACCGCCGGCAATCATCCCGACGCCCGAGGGCCTGCAGCTTCGCCACAAGCCGGTAGCCGACTGTCAGCGCTACGACAGCCTGAGGGAGGCCGGTCATGGAGCGTCATGATGTGCTGGAGATGATGACCCAGCTGAAGCTCGCAGGTATGCGCGCCGCTTACGACGACATCCTTGCCGACGGGCTCAAGCGCCGCCATCCGGTGCAACAGATCATCGGTACGCTGCTGCAGGTCGAGATCGCCGACAAGAGGGCCCGCTCGATCAAGTACCAGATGGCCTCCGCCAAGCTGCCGACGGTCAAGGAGCTGGCCGACTTCGACTTCGCCGCCTCGCCGGTCAACGAGCCCCTGATCCAGGAGCTCGCCGGCGGCGGCTTCCTCGAGGGCAAACGCAACATCGTGCTGGTCGGCGGCACCGGTACCGGCAAGACCCATCTCGCCGTCGCCATCGCGCGGTCCTGCATCCGCAAGGGCGCGCGCGGCCGGTGCTACAACGTCGTCGACCTGGTCAACCTCCTCGAGGCCGAGCTTCGCGCCGGACGCCAGGGCCGCACTGCAGACCAGCTCGTCCGCCGCGACTTCGTCATCCTCGACGAGCTCGGCTACCTGCCCTTCGCCCAGGCCGGTGGGCAGCTGCTCTTCCATCTGATGAGCCGGCTCTACGAGCGCACCTCGATCGTCATCACCACAAACCTCGCCTTCGGCGAATGGCCATCCGTCTTCGGCGACCCCAAGATGACCACAGCGCTGCTCGATCGCCTCACCCATCATTGCGAGATCATCGAGACCGGCAACGAGAGCTGGCGCTTCAAGAACCGCTCCTGACCCGCCGCCGGCCTCCCTTGCGGCCCGGTTGCCCCGGTGGGCCAACAGGGACCCCCCACGCGGCTTCGCTCCGCGTAGCGCAGGGCGCCACACGAAGCCGCGCGGGTCCCCCCTATTGGCTACCGGGACAACCTCCGCCGTGCCACTCAGGGGGGTCAATTTTGCACGCCGATCGGGGGTCAGTATTGAAAGCCGATTGACAGTTGATCGCGGAGACCGGCGGGCTCAACGCGATGATCGTCGATTCCACCGCGCTGCCCGAGCAGGCGGTGCGCGATATCGTCGCCTCCGCGTTCCAGAGTGCCGGCCAGCGCTGCTCGGCGCTGCGCGTCCTCTATATCCAGCGCGAGGTCGAGGAGCGGATTCTGGAGATGCTGTTCGGCGCCATGGACGCGCTTCACATCGGCGACCCCTGGGACCTCGTCACCGACATAGGCCCAGTCATCGACACGGACGCGCGGGACCGCATCGAGGCGCACTGCGTGGAGGCCGAGCGGGAAGGACGCCTGCTCAAGCGGCTCGCGGCGCCGGGGGACGGCACCTTCGTGCCGCCGACACTGCTCAGGGTCACCGGCATCGAGGCGCTCGACGAGGAAATCTTCGGGCCGGTGCTGCACGTCGCGAGCTTCGGCGCCGACGAGATCGACGCCGTCGTCGATGCCGTCAACGGGGCCGGCTACGGGCTCACCTTCGGCCTGCACACCCGCATCGACGACCGCGTGCAGCACATCGTGGATCGCGTGCGCGCGGGCAACATCTACGTCAATCGCAACCAGATCGGCGCGGTGGTGGGCTCGCAGCCCTTCGGCGGCGAAGGCCTTAGCGGCACCGGGCCGAAGGCGGGAGGCCCGCACTACGTAGGTCGTCTCACGGGCGGGACCGCCCCGGCCGGAGGCCGGCCTTCGGGCGCGGTGATCAACGAGGCGTTGCTCGATGCCGCCATCGCCGACGCCGAACGCGCCCTCCCGGCAGGGACGCACCGTGGAGACGACGGCCGCTTCGCACCGCTGGACCTCCCCGGCCCGACGGGCGAATCCAACCGGCTCTCGTTCGTGCCCCGTGGCGTGGTGCTCTGCCTCGGCCCCGGCGCCGAGGCGGTGCGCGCGCAGGTCGCGGCGGCCCGCGAAGCGGGAAACGCCGTGGTGGCGCTCGCCGACGGTGCGAGCGCGGCGCTCACCGCTCACGCGACCGATCCCCTCGTGGTCGTGCTCGACGGTCAGGTCGCGCCGGGCGCGCTCTTCACCCTGCCCGGCATCGCCGCCGTCGCCTGCGTCGCGGATCGCGATGCGCTGGCGGCAATGCGTGTTGCGCTCGCTCGTCGCCCCGGTCCGATCCTGCCGCTGATCACGGAGCCTGACGCGCCCGAACACCATGTGCTGGAGCGCCACCTCTGCGTTGACACCACGGCGGCGGGTGGCAACGCGTCTCTGCTCGCCGCGGCAGAGGTGTAGCCCGCGTCTCTCAAGAGCCCGATGGGCTCAGCGGCAGGGGCCGCGATCGCGTAAGCTGCGCCCCGGCGACTGACGGAGGTTGAGGATGACCAGCGGCGCACAGCGCGACCCCCGCTTCGACGTGCTCTTCGAGCCGGTCGCAATCGGCCCGGTGACCGCGAAGAACCGCTTCTTCCAGGTGCCGCACTGCAACGGCATGGGCTACCGCGACCCCACCGCGCTCGCCTGGATGCGCGGCGTCAAGGCGGAGGGCGGCTGGGCCGTGGTCTGCACCGAGGAGGTGGAGATTCACCCCACGTCGGACGTCAACCCCTACATCGAGCTCCGGCTCTGGGACGACCGCGACATCCCGATGCTCGCACGGATTGCGGACCGGGTTCACGAGTTCGGCGCGCTGGCGGGGATCGAGCTTTGCCACAACGGCCCGCACGCCGCCAACCACTACGCGCGGGAGGTGCCGCTTGCGGCCTCGGCGATGCCGGTCGCCGGCACCGGCTGGGAGCCGCTACAGGCCCGCGCGATGGACAAGCAGGACATCCGCGACCTCCGCCGCTGGCACCGTGCGGCGGCGCTCCGTGCGCGCCAGGCGGGGTTCGACCTCGTCTACGTCTACGCCGGGCACGCGCTCAGCATCCTGCACCACTTCCTTTCCCGCCATCACAACCGGCGCAGCGACGAGTACGGCGGGTCTGCGCGCAACCGCGTGCGCCTGCTCGAAGAGATCATCGGCGACACCAGGGATGCCGTGGGCGACACCTGCGCCGTGCCCTGCCGGATCGCCGTCGACGAGCTGCTCGGCGCGAACGGCCTGGAGAAGGCGGAGGCGGAGGAGCTGATCGGCCTCGTCGCCGAGCTGCCGGACCTGTGGGACCTGTCGCTGGCGGCCTGGCCCAACGATTCCATGACCTCGCGCTTCGGCGCCGAGGGCTGGCAGGAGCCCTTCGTCCAGGGAGTGAAGACGCTCACCACCAAGCCGGTGGTCGTCGTCGGGCGCTACACCTCGCCCGACCGGATGGCGTCGGTCATCAACAAGGGGATCGCCGATCTCATCGGCTGCGCGCGGCCCTCCATCGCCGACCCCTTCCTGCCCAAGAAGATCGAGGAAGGCCGCCTCGACGACATTCGCGAGTGCATCGGCTGCAACATCTGCGTCTCGGGTGACTTCACCATGTCGCCGATCCGCTGCACCCAGAACCCCACCATGAGCGAGGAGTGGCGCAAGGGCTGGCACCCTGAACGCATCCGGTCTCGGGAATCGGAGAAACCCGTCCTGGTTGTGGGCGCGGGGCCGGCGGGCCTCGAGGCAGCGCAGGCGCTCGGCAAGCGGGGCTACGAGGTGACGCTCGCGGAGAAAGGCACCGCACTCGGCGGCCGCGTCGCACGAGAGTGCCGGCTGCCGGGGCTCGCCGCCTGGGGTCGGGTTCGCGACTACCGTGAGCAGCAGCTACACCAACTGCCCAACGTACAGGTCTACTTCGATTCCGACCTCGATGCGGACTCCGTGCTTGAATTCGGGGTGCCTCGCGTCGTCGTCGCCACCGGCGCGCGCTGGCGGGCGGACGGCGTCGGCCACCACTGGGCGCGGCCCATGCCCATCGCGGCGAGCGCGCGGGTGCTGACTCCCGACGACATCATGGAAGGCACTGTGCCGGCGAATGGGGCGCGCGTCGTGGTTTGGGACGACGAGCACTACTACATGGGCGGCGTGCTGGCGGAACTGCTCGCCGACGAGGGTTGCCAGACGTCCTACCTGACACCGGCACCCGAAGCCTCGACCTGGACCCGGAACACGATGGAGCAGCACTTCATCCAGGCACGGCTCCTGGAGAAGGGCGTGACGATCCGGAGCTTCACCAATCTCGACGCCGTCTCGGAAGGCTCCATCGCGGCCTCCTGCGTCTTCACCGGGCGCACGGAGGAGATCGAAGCTGACGCCGTGGTGCTGGTCACGTCGCGGGAGCCGGTAGACCGCCTCTCCCGCGAGCTCGCGGCGCGCGGCGAGGACTGGAAGGACGCCGGCATCGAAAGGGTCACCACCATCGGCGACGCGCTCGCGCCGGCGACCATCGCTCACGCGGTCTACGCGGGGCGGCGCTATGCGGAGGAGCTGGACGGCCCCGCCGTTAGCAGCGACGAGGTTCCCTTCAACCGAGAGATCGCCGAACTCCTGCCCCTCGCCTGATTGAACCCCTTACGATGCACTCCGCGCAGCGATCAGGAACTCGGTGTTGCCGTCGCGGCCCTTGATCGGGCTTTCCGTGAGGCCGATCACCGGCCAGCCCTCCCCGGCGAGCCAGTCACGGATCGTTTCGCAGACGTCAGCGTGAACGGCGGGGTCGCGGACGATGCCGCCCTTGCCCACGCGGCCACGCCCGGCCTCGAACTGCGGCTTGATCAGGGCGATGAGGCGCGCGCCGGGCCGGGCGAGCGCGAGCGGGGCCGGCAGGATCGTGCGCAGGCCGATGAAGCTCGCGTCGCAGACGATCAGGTCGATCGGCTCCGGCACCTCGGCCCGCGAGAGGTAGCGCGCGTTGGTCCGCTCCAGCACCGCGATGCGGGCATCGTCGCGCAGGCGTACGTCGAGCTGGCCATAGCCGACATCGACCGCGTAGACCCTCCGTGCGCCCCGCTGGCAGAGCACATCAGTGAAGCCGCCAGTGGAGGCGCCGATATCCAGCGCGATCAGCCCGCTCGGGTCGATCTCGAAATGCGTGAGCGCGTGGTCCAGCTTGATGCCGCCGCGCGAGACCCAGGGGTGGTCGGTGCCCCTCACCGTGAGCGGGAGCGCGTGGTCGACCTGCATACCCGGCTTCTCGAGCCGGCGCTCGCCTGAGTAGACCCGGCCCGCCAGCAGCAGCGCCTGCGCCCTGGCCCTGGTCTCGGCGAGGCCGCGGGCAACCAGCAGGGTGTCGAGCCGCTCCTTGCCCCGCGCCTCGCGGCTCAGTGGCGCCGCTCCACGATATAGCGGGCGACGGCGCGAAGCGGCGCGGCCTTCTCGTCGAAGGGGTCGAGCGCCGCGATGGCGTCATCCGCCAGCGCCTCGGCCCGCCAGCGTGCCTCTTCGGCACCCAGGAGGCCCACGAAGGTTGCCTTGCCGGCGGCGGCGTCCTTGCCCACCGCCTTGCCGAGGTCGGCCTCCGAGCCCTCGTGGTCGAGCAGGTCGTCGGCGATCTGGAACGCGAGACCGATGCACGCGGCATAGTCGCGGAGCGCCTTGCGCGCCGCACCGTCCTCCCGCGCGAGGATGGCGCCGGCCTCGCAGGAGAAGCCGAAGAGCGCGCCGGTCTTGAGCTGCTGCAGGCGGATCACCTCGTCGAGGGTGAGATTCCGGCTTTCCGCCGCGAGGTCGATCGCCTGACCGCCGGCCATGCCGTCTGCGCCGGCCGCCTGCGCCAGCGCGCAGGCGAGTTCGGCACGCACGGCGGCGTCCGGATGTCCGGCCGGAGTCGTCACCGCCTCGAAGGCGAGCGTGAGCAGGGAATCGCCCACGAGGATCGCGGTCGCCTCGTCGAAGGTGATATGGCAGGTCGGCTTGCCCCGGCGCAGGTCGTCGTCGTCCATCGCGGGCAGGTCGTCGTGGACCAGCGAGTAGGTATGCACCATTTCGATGGCGGCGGCGGTATAGACGGACCAAGCGCGCGGCACCTCGAAGAGGTCGGCGCCCGAGAGGACGAGGAAGGGTCTGAGCCGCTTGCCGCCGGCGAAGAGGGAGTAGCGCATCGCCTCGAAGAGCCGCCCGTCGGCGCCGCCCTGCGCGGGAACCAGCGATTCGAGCGCTTCGTCTACGGCTTCTGCGGCCTCGCGGAGCGCACCCTCAAGCGAACTCACCCGGCGTCCTCAGCCGGTCTCGAAGGGCTCCGTGCGGACGTTGCCGGCCGCATCGCTATCGATCTTCTCGACCCGGAGCTCGGCCTGCCTGAGCTTCTCTTCGCAGAAGGTCTTCAACTTGACGCCGCGCTCATACGCCGCGATCGCCGCTTCGAGGCCGGTCTCGCCGGCCTCCAGCTCGTGCACGATCCCTTCGAGCTCGCGCATCGCGCCCTCGAAGGTCTGCGCCTCGCCGTCCTTCTCTCCGCCCTCGCCCATGCAAAGAGTCTAGGGTGTGCCCCGATCCGCAGCAAGCCGCAGGCCAAGCCCTTAGTGTCACTCGTTGAAGAGGTCGGCGTGGGAGCCCGTGCGGACCAGCTGCAATTCGTCTCCCTCGACGCGGTAGATCAGCAACCAATCCGCCTCAATGTGGAATTCACGATAACCCCGCCAGTTGCCTCGTAGCGGGTGATCGCGATAGCGGGTGGGAAGTGGAGCTTGTCGGAGCAATGTCGCCAGCGGCGGGCGGAGCTTTCTCAGGTCTTTGCCACGCCTCTGCATCCGCTTCACGTCACGCCTGAACTGCGTGGAGCGGACCGGATTGAGCACGTCAGGCGCCGATGTCCTCGAACAGCTCGTCCGCGTCGTTGAAGCGCTTGCCCTTGCCCGCTTCCAGCTCCTTCATGGCTTTGACGGTGGTGGCGTTCGGCGCCTGTACTGCGAACGGCAACCGCTTCTCGTCCGCCACGCGCAGCAACATGAGGCGGATCGCGTCGGACACCGTCAGGCCCATGGCACTCAGTGCTTCCGTGGCCCGTGCCTTGGTGTCGCTGTCGATGCGAGCCCTCACCACCGAATCAGAGCTCATTTGTCTCACTCCGAATGCGTAGCTTTAATGTAGCTACAATTGAAGGCCAGCGCAAGGACCTTACCCAAGGTTCTCTGACCGGTCCCGCCGCCGGCTAGCCGGCGATGCTGGGGCGGGCGGAAACCTCGGCGTGCCAGCGCCAGGCGTTGGTGTGATCCTCCGGCAGCCCGACCTTGGCGCCCTTGGTCGCGAAGTCGATGATGCAGAGCGCGGTGATGTCGGCGACGCTAAAACGGGGACCGGCGATGAACCGGTTGTCCGCAAGTTGGCGCTCGATACGCCCATAGAAGCGGGCGAGACGCTTCTTGCCGCGCTCGATCAAAGCCGGAATCTGCTCGATCGGTTCTTCGAACCCCGGCAGGCCCCGGTCCGCGAAAGCGGGAGCGGAATTGCGGAACACCTCCGCCGCGCCGGCGAAGCATTCGGTCTCTGCGCGTCGCTCCCACATGTCGACAAGAGCACGGTCCCGCCGGTTCACACCGAAGAGCGGCGGGGCCGGATACGCCTCTTCGAGGAAGCGGCAGATCGCCATCGCCTCGCCGATCTGCGTGCCGTCGTCGAGCTCCAGCATCGGCACCATGCGCCCGTCGTAGCGGGCGAGGAAGTCGTCCGTGAGATGCGCGCCTTCGCCGGCCTCCACCACCGGGATCTCGATGCCCTTCTCCGCCATGTAGATCAGCACCCGGCGCGGATTGGGCGCAGCACCCCAACTGTAAAGCTTCATTGCGTCCTCCTTATGGTCCGGCCCTTGGCTCCTAGATTGCGGGCCGCTTGTCGCGCCAGGGCTGGGTCGCACCCTCGAAAGCGGCGGCAGCGCGGAACACGCTCAGATCGTCGTAGGGCCGGCCAACGATCTGCATGCCGGTGGGCACACCGTATGACGAGAAGCCGGTCGGCACGCTCATCGCCGGGCACTGGCTCACCAGGTTGAAGGGGTTGGTGCAGACCCAGCCGACGTAGGCCGGCAGCGGAACCCCGTTGATTTCGAAGTTGGGATCGGCGTCGTCGTGGTCGGCCTTGACCGCCGGCACCGCGAGCGTCGGGCAGATCAGGATGTTGTAGGACTTGAGGATCGGCTGCAGCTGCTGCCACATCCATCCGCGGAACACCTGGCATTGATAGAGCCGCGCCGCGCTGTGGCCGAGCCCGCTCTCCAGAAGCCTGACGACGAAGGGGTCCATCTCGTAGCGCCAGCGGGGCAGAAAATGGCCGGCGATCCCGGCGAAGAGGCCCTCCCACCACGTCATCCAGCAATCGAGGACGCCGAAGTTCCAGCCGACATCGACCTCCTCCACGGTGCAGCCGAGCTCGCGCAAGGTGTCGGCCGCACGCCGCGTGTTCTCCTGCACCTCCGGGTCGATCTGGAGGTAGTCGAGGTCCATTGAAAAGGCGACCTTCCAGCCGCGGATATCGTCGTGGGTCGCAGGCAGCCGCACCTTGTTCGGCAGGCTGCAGAGATCGTCCAGATGGGGCCCCGACATGACGTTCTGCATCAACGCGGCGTCGCCGACGCTCCGGACCATGGGGCCATAGTGCAGGATGGTCTCAAGCGGATGGTCGCGGTCCAGCGGGTTGCGGCCGAAGGGCGGCTTGTAGCCGAAGATGCCGCACGCCGAGGCCGGAATGCGGATCGAGCCGCCGCCGTCGGTGCCGTCGGCCAAAGTGGTCATGCCGCCGGCGACCGCCGCGCCCGCGCCGCCGGAAGAGCCGCCCGAGGTGTATTCCAGGTTCCACGGATTGGGCGTGATGCCCCAGAGCGGGCTGTGGGTCGCGCCGGAATAGGCGAACTCCGGCGACGTGGTGCGCATGTGCATGATGGCGCCGGCGCGCAGCAGCCGGTCCACCGTCGCCGCGGTGTAGTCCGGCCTGAAATCCTCGAAGATCTTGGAGCCGAAGGTGGTGATCTCGCCCTTGACCGGGTGGAAGTCCTTGATCGCCACCGGTATCCCTTCGAGGGCACGGAGGCGGCCGTCGGTCTTGCCGTACTTGGCCTCGGCCTTCTGCGCCTGCTCGCGCGCCCGGTCGAAGAAGTCGTAGGTGATGGCGTTGACCTTGGGGTTGATCGCCTGCGCGCGCGCGATCTGCGCGTCCAGCAGCTCGACCGGCGAGAGCGTGCGCGCCCTGAAGCGCTCCAGCGCCTCGCTCGCCGTCAGATAACAGAGTTCGAGATCCGCCGATGCCATGATACGCCTCCCCTTGGCCCTTTCAGGCCTCCCATTGCGTGCCCGGTCGCGAAGATGCGCCGGTCAGGCGAGATGCACGACCTCCCGACGCTTGATGCTCTCGTCGGCGGCGATGACGATGCGCAGGCTGTTGACCGCGCTCTCCATGTGCTCCGAGAGGTCGAGGTCCTCGCGGATCGCCTGGAGCAGGAACGCCTGTTCGCGGTCGCACAGCTCCTGATGGGTCGGCTCGTCGGCCATGTCGACCCACTCGTCCTCGTGCACGAAGTTGTTGGCCTCGTCGATTTCGCTGGAATGGCAGAGCAAAGCATTGGTCTTGGTGTGCGAGTCGATGTCGTCGGAGGCCGCGTGGTCCTGCCCCTCCTGCGGCATGACGATGCTGACGCAGCCCTTGGGCCCGACCACATCCTTCACGAAGAACGCGACCTCGCTCATCATCGGGCCCCAGCCGGCCTCGTACCAGCCCACCGAGCCGTCATCGAACTCGACGTGAAGGTGGCCGTAGTTCTGCCGCTTGGTCTGGTCGGAGAGCTGCGCGCCGATACCGTGCACACGCACCGGCTGGGCGCCGGTCATCTGGCACATGACGTCCACGTAGTGGACCCCGCAATCGACGATGGGCGTCAGCGACTCCATCAGGTTGCGGTGCCAGTTCCAGGCCGGCCCCCGGCTCTGCTGGTTGAGGTTCATGCGCATGACCAGCGGTTTGCCGAGAGTCCGCGCGCGTTCGATGAACTCCTGCCAGGCGGGATGCACGCGGAGGATATAGCCGATCACCAGCTTCTTGCCGGTCTCGCGCGCCTTGTCCACCACCGCCTGGGCACCCTCCACGGTGGTGGCCAGCGGCTTCTCGACGAAGACGTGGCAGCCAGCGTCGAAGGCCTTGAGGCAGAATTCCTCGTGCGTGTTTGGGTAGGTGTTGATCGAGACCGCATCGGGCCGGACTTCGGCAAGCGCCTCGTCGACGCTCTCGTAGCGGGGCAGCGACGCGAGCTCAGCGGGCAGGTCGTTGCGCCCGCGAATGCTGCGGCTGCACAGCCCGACGATCTCGAAGCCCTCGATCTTGTCGTATGCGAGTGCGTGGCTAAGCCCCATGTTGCCGACGCCCACCACGAGCACCCTGATTGCTCCGTTCTGCATGACCGCCTCCCCTTCTCCGCCCGCGCGCCGGGCGGTATGCGTTTATCGCCCTTGCTCGTTCTTGTTCTGGCTCATTGTGCCGCCGCCCGCGGGCCCGATCAAACGGCCGGAAGGCCGCTCAGGCGCCGAGCGGCGTCGCCACCATGCCCTCGATCTCGATCAGCATTCCGGGGTGGGCGAGTTCTGTCACGCCGACAAGGGTGCGCGGCGGCGGGTTCGCTGGGTCGAAAATTCGAGCGGAGATCTCGTTCACGACGTTCTGCCCCGACATGTCCGTGAGATAGATGTTGAGCTTGACGATCTGGGAAAAGTCGGCCCTCGCCGCCTCCAGGATGGTGCCGATGTTGCCGAAGGTCTTCTCGGTCTGCTGGCGGATGCCGCCTGCCAGCCACTCCGCCTCGGCCACCGGATCGTGCGGGTGCGCGTGATAAATCGGGATCGGCCCGCAGCCCGAGAACAGCAGCAACCGCGCGTTCTCCACCGCGAAGGCGGCGCTGAAGGGGCTGCGGTATTCCGGCTTGAGGGGGATATGATGGATCGGCGTGATCGGCATGGCGAAGTCCTGTGGTCGGCGATGGGGCGCCATGCTATCCCATCGACCGCATAGCCGGAATGGCGCCCCGACGGGGCCGGCGGCGCCAGGCGCGCGCGCGGCCGAGACCCACAAAGAACTGGGGCGGCCGCAAGGACCGCCCCAGCCGGAGGACCGACCAGTCGTGTGGGAGACAGCGGGAGGGACGAAGCGCTTCACCGTCACCCGCAACCTGATTTAAGGGTCGATTGTGGCATTGATGTGGCAGAAGAATCGGGCATGACGGGCCAGCGGGCGACGGGCGGCGGGAGCGGCCTCGGTCTACGCGCAGCGTCGGCTGCGGTTCTCGTACCCGTTGCCCTGGGCACGGCATATTTGGGCGGCCCCGTCTTCATCGCCGCTGCGGGAGCGGCGGGGGTGCTTGCCTGGTTCGAATTGCGCAGGCTTCTGGGCCGGCCGGCTGTGGATGCCGCGAGCGTGGCCGGCATCGCGGGCCTGGCTGCAGCCTGCGCGCTCTTCGCCACGGTTGGCGCCCTTGCAGCCGCAGCCGCCGCTGCGGCGGCCGCGCTCGTCGTCGCAGGGGCGGAGCGTGGGCGCTTGCGGGAGCGCGCGACGGGGCTGGTGGGGGCTGGCATCATCCTCCTGCTCGTCGTCGCCACCCTCGCGCTGCGCGGAGACGATCCGGCGGGCCGAGCCACGGTCTTCTGGCTCTTCGCCGTGGTTTGGGCGAGCGACAGCGGAGCCTACGCGGCCGGCAGAACCTTCGGTGGCCCCCGCCTCGCGCCCCGCATCAGCCCGGCCAAGACCTGGGCCGGCGCGGCCGGCGGTGTGGTCGCGGCGGTGGGCGCGAGCATCCTGCTGGGCTGGCTAATGCCGCTCGCCGGCTGGGTGGCGGAGCGCCCCTCGCTCGCCCTGCTGGCTGTGGCCGGCGTGCTCGGCTCGATCGTGGGACAGATGGGCGACCTCGCCGAATCCGCCCTCAAGCGGCGGGTCGGCGCGGACGATTCGGGCCGGCTGATCCCCGGCCACGGCGGCATTCTGGACCGGGGCGACGCTTACGCCGCAGCAGCCTTCGCACTGATGCTGGCAACCACAATCAGCGGCGGGGAGCCGCCCTGGTCTTATTCGCCCTGACCGGGCCGCCTGCCGCGCAACCAGTGCCGGACGCCGATGGCGAGGGCGGCCGCTGATGCGATCAGCAGGAGAATCGCGAGGATCCAGTCTCCGAGCCGGGCCATCGGCGTCGGCGCCTCGAGCGCCGGCGGCAGCGGCGCGTCGAGGACGCCGATCTCTCCCAGCCCGAGCCGGCCAGCCACGCGGCCGTAGGAATCGACGACGGCGGAAATACCGGTGTTCGCTACCCGCACCAGCGGCATGCCCTCTTCAACGGCTCGGAGGCGAGCCGACTGAAAGTGCTGATAGGGCCCGGCCGTGTGCCCGAACCATGCGTCGTTGGTGACGTTGAGCAGCCATTGCGGCCGATCGCCCCGCGCCGTGCCGTCGGCCACCACCTCGCCGGGGAAGATCGCCTCGTAGCAGATCAGCGGGCTGAAGGGCGGCACGCCGGGCAGCCTGAGCGTGCGCGGCCCCGGCCCGGCGGAGCTGTCGACCGCCCCATAGGCCAACCTGCGCAGATTGATGATCCCGCGCAGCGGCATGTACTCGCCGAAGGGCACCAGGTGATGCTTGTCGTAGGAGGCCGTGATGACGCCCTCCGGGCCCAGGGTGTGAAGGCTGTTCCAGACGGCAATGGTTCGCCCCGCCGAGCGCGTGCGCCGGGGCGCACCGGTGATCACGTAACCGCCGAAGGGCGCGGCCCGCGACACGAAGGCCTGGAGCGTCGGGCTCTCGTCCAGGAAAAAGGGCGCGGCCGTCTCGGGCCAGATCACGATGTCCGTCTCGTCGAGCCCCGGCTCGTGCGAGAGCACGACGTGGTGCGCGAGCCCCGCCTCGCGCGAGCCGTCCTCCCACTTCCGGGTCTGATCGATATTGGCCTGAACCAGGCGGAGCGTGACTTCGGTCGGCGCATGATCGGGCGCCAGCGCAAGGCGCGCCTGCCCGCCGACCCAGACCGCTGCCAGTAGCCCGAACGCGACGGCAGGCAGCAGCCAGGGCCAGCGGGCGCGGCGCTCGTCCGCAAGCGGCGGCACCAAGGCCGCCGGTGCCGACGCACCGAGGATGGTCACGAAGCTCAGCCCATAGACCCCGACGACGGCCACGGACTGGATCATGCCCACGGATGGCATCCAGACCGTGCCCATCAGGTTCATGGGAAAGCCGGTCAGGATGTTGCCGCGCAGCCACTCGGCTGCGGTCCAGGCGATGGCGAGGGCGAGCACGCGGCCCGCGATCGGCAGGGCGGGCAGCCGCGTAGCGAACGCAGCCAACGCCGGGAAGAGTGCAAAGCCCGCCGAGAGCCCGATCACCGCCGGCGCCACCATCCAGCCGAAGCGCGAGGGATCGGTCAGCATGGCCGCACCGATCCAGTAAATGCTGAAGAGAAAGTGAGCGAAGCCGAACCACCAGCCCGCGACGGCGGCCCGCCACGGCGAGCGGCTGGCGTGGATCAACCAGACCAGGCCCGTGAACGAAACCACCAGCAGGGGGAGTGCGTGCCCCGGCGGCAGCGCGGTCGCGGAGAGGGCACCGAGGCCGGCGGCGATCCCCGAGCGGCGCCAGCCGGATGCGGCGCCGAGGGCATGCGCGAGCGCTGTGAGCCGCGCGGCGGCGGAGCGGCCGAAGCCGCTCACAGGCGACCGTGCGCCGGGTGTGATTCGGTGCGGCTGACGCGCAGCCTCTTGATCCGCCGCGGGTCGGCCTCCAGCACATCGAAGGCGAAGCCGGCCGGATGGCATATTCGCTCGCCGACACGCGGCACGCGCTCGGCGAGCGTGAACACGAGCCCGCCGAGGGTATCGACCGCGTCCTCCTCGTCGCCGTCGAGCAGCGGGACCGCCAGATGGCGCTCCAGCTCGTCGACGCGCACGCGCGCGTCCGCCTCCATGGCGCCGTCGGCAAGGCGGATCAGGGCCGGCGCCTCGATCTCGTCGTGCTCGTCCTCGATCTCGCCGACGATCTCCTCCACCACGTCCTCGATCGTGACCAGGCCGTGAGTGCCGCCGTACTCGTCGACGATCACCGCCATGTGCAGCCGCGTCTCGCGCATTTCCTTCAGCAAGGCGGGGATCGGCATGGACTCGGGCACGAACAGGATCTCGCGCCTGATCGCTTCCAGGTCGAAGGGGCCGTCCCCGCCCCAATGGCGCATGACGTCGCGGATGTGAATCATGCCGGCGATGTCGTCGAGATTGCCGCGGTAGAGCGGCATGCGCGAATAGCCTTTCTCCTTGATGGTGGCAACGACCTCGTCCAGCGGAGCCGTGATCTCGACCGCCGTGATGTCGTTGCGGGGCACCATCGCGTCTTCGGCGGTCAGGCTGCCGAAGCGGAGAAGATTGAGCAGCAGGTCGCGCTCATGCGGGCTGATCTGCTCGGCGATCTCCTCTTCAGCGAGGACTTCGCCGAGTGACTCGCGCCAGGATAAGCCGTTGCCGCGGCCGAGCCCCTTGCGCAGCCAATTGCCGATCAGGCCCGCGACCGACGCGCGGACCCGCCCGCTTCGGTCGCCGCCGACACTGTCGCTGCTAGATGGAGGTTTGTCGTCTTCGCTCATCGTTCCGCCTCCGCGGTCCGTGACCGCGGGGCAACTCGGACTGTCACAGGTTAACGTAGGGATCGCATAAGCCAAGTGCCAATAGTGTTTGGGATTCGAGCGCACGCATGCGGCGCTCGGCATCCGGCTCGTCATGGTCGTGGCCGAGCAGGTGGAGCACGCCGTGGACCACCAGATGGCTCACCCGGTCGGCGAGGCCAACGCCGGCCGATGCGCTGTCGCGCTGGACGGTCTCGCGGGCGAGCACGACGTCGCCCAGCATGAGCGGCATTTGCCCCGGCGGCGGGTCGAGGCGCGGCGGGTCGTCCACGGGGAAGGAGAGCACGTCCGTCGCGCGGTCCTGCCCGCGGTAGTCCCTGTTGAGGGTGCGCACGAACGCATCGTCCGCCAGCACGACGCCGAGCTCGACCGGACCGGAGAGTTCGGGCGCGGCCTCCAGGGCCGCAGCGGCGGCGCGGCGAGCCAGGGCGGCGGCCTCAGGAAGAGCGGTCGACCACGCCGAATCGCGGAGGCTGATCGCGATCTCGATCTCGGTCATCGCCGGGGGTTGCGGCGTCATAGGCCTCGAGGATGCGTGTCACCAGGGAATGGCGCATGACATCGGCAGTGCCGAAGCGGACGAAGGTGACCTCGCGCAGCCCCTCCAGGGTCGCGACGGCATGGCGGAGGCCCGATTGCGCACCGGCCGGGAGATCAACCTGGGTAAGGTCGCCCGTGACGACCATGCGCGAGCCCTCGCCAAGCCGGGTGAGGAACATCTTCATCTGCAGCGGCGTCGTGTTCTGCGCCTCGTCCAGGATGATGAACGACTGGGAGAGTGTGCGCCCGCGCATGAAGGCGAGCGGGGCGATCTCGATCTCCGCCGAATCCATGCGGCGCGCCACCAGGTCCGCCGGCAGCATGTCGTAGAGCGCGTCGTAGAGCGGGCGGAGGTAAGGGTCGACCTTGTCCTTCAGATCGCCGGGCAGGAAGCCGAGACGCTCACCGGCCTCGACCGCCGGTCTCGAGAGCACGATGCGCTCGACCCGGCCCGCAAGGTAGAGGGAGACCGCCATCGCCACCGCGAGATAGGTCTTGCCGGTGCCGGCGGGGCCGAGCCCCAACACCAGATCGTTGTTCTGCATCGCACGCACGTAGTCGGCCTGGCGCGGCGAGCGCGGGCTGACCGGGCGCTTGCGGGTGCGGAGTGTGAGCGCGGGCTCGGCCCGCCCGCCCGCTGTGCCGACCGCGCCCCCACTCCCCGGCCCCATCGCCATGCGGATCGCGCCTTCGACCTCGCCGCCGCCCATCGGCAGGCCCTGCTTCAGCTTGTCGTAGAGCGTCCGCAGCACCTCCTCCGTCGCCGCGACCGAAGAGGGCGGGCCGCTGATCGCGACCTCGTTGCCGCGCGAGCGCAGCACCACGCCCAACGCGTGCTCGATCCGCACCAGATGACGGTCGTGGTCGCCGAAGAGGAGCGGCAGCAACGTGTTGTCGTCGAAGCTAATCTGCGCGCTGGCCTCGCCCGGCGCCCCGGGTGCAGGGCAATGGCATTCACTTAGCGGTTTTCGACTGTTCACTTAAGGAGTCGTGTTCTTGCGCTGTCGGTTGCGTGCGTTTCTGTCGTTCAGGTGTTCAGGCGACGGCCCGCTTTGCGCGTGCCCACTTGCCGCGGGGTTTGCGCGACCTGCGTTCGCAGGACCGGCCGGGGCGCGGGCGCTGACGCGCCTGGTTGATGCAGGAGAGGACATGGCTGAGGGTTTCGGCGACCATCGCCGTATGGCGCAGCAGCAGCGCTTCGAGGTTGCGCGCGACGGTGGCGAGGCCGTTGCTGAAGTTGGCTTTCATCGCCGGCTTGCCGTCGGCAGGGCGCTCGGCGTCGAGGCTTGCGTTGCTGCGGTTGGTGAAGAGCCGGGTCATGGCGATGAGGTTGAAGTGGGCGAAGAGCTCCTGGCGGACGCCGCGCTCGGTCTGGCTGTGGAAGGCCTCGACGGCCATGGCCTGTTTCGAGGTCTTGTAGAGTTCCTCGATTCCCCAGCGCGCGTGATAGAGCTCGGCCAGTTCCGCGACGCTCCAGGCCTTGGGGTCGAGGAGGGTGGTGGCGAGGATGAAGACCGTGCTGCCGATGCGGTAGCGGACCAGTCGCAGGCGCAGCGGGGTGGCGTCGACGTGCGGCGTCTTGCGGCGCAGCTTTCTCAGGGTGTCCTTTCCGGGAGCGACGGTGATCGGCGCGTCCGTGCGGCCGTCGGCGATGAAGGCGTCGAGGGCGGCGCCTGCCTTCTTCTTGATCCGGAACACGGGGTGCAGGCCGCGGGCGACATGGGCGTGCAGCATCTCCCAAGAGTAGTAGCCGCGGTCATAGACCACGATGTCGTTGGCCGAGAGCGCCTTGAGGTGGGCGAGGGCGGCCCTTCTTTCGTCGCCGTGCGCGACCAGGTCGAAGTCCACCGGGATGTTCGCGTGCAGCCGGTAGAGGCAACTCAGCAGGCCCTGCGGGTAGTGGGCCGCCTCGGAGGGCGTGCGGTAGCCGGCCTTGAGCAGCGGCCGCGGCAGGTTGAGCTTGGAGCCGTCGACCGCGAACACGCGGTGGCCCTTCCAGGCCGGGCCGTCGGCGCGCTTGAGGATCTCGGCGTGCAGCGTCTTGAACACCGCCTCGTCGACCTTGGCCCGCGCCATGCACATCGCCGAGGCCGAGACCGGCGCCGGCTGCGGCAGTGCGACGCCCAGGACCCGGCACTGCTCCCACAGCCCGGCCAGCGTCGTGGCGTAGCCCGCGCGGCCGTTCGAGAACGCCAGCCGGAAGATGAAGAGCATGACGAGAAGGGTGTCGAGGACCCGCCGGCGGCTCTGCCACACCCGGTCGTGATCGGCGGCCACCGCCGCCAGTGCGCCGATCAGGTCCTGCCACAGCGCCACGAAGGGATCGTCCGGCGCCAGCGCTGCCGGCCGTGTCCTGTTCCCGCGCCGCGCCGGCCGCGGGCCTTCGAGCAGGATCGAGCGGAAGTCCGGCGTCAGCGGGTAGACGTAGACGCTTTTGCGGGTCTTGCCCTTGCCGCCCCCGGTCTCGCCGAGACAGCGCCAGTTGGCCGCGCGGTAGCAGGCGCCGTCGAAGAGGCTGGGGTCCACGAAGGTCTCCACCAGAACCGGGCGCGCTCCGAAGCGCGCCTCCCAGTCGCCGGGCAGCTGGCGCAGCGCCATCGACAGCGCTTTCGACGCCAGGTTGTCGACCCGGACCCAGGGAAAGATCAGGAAACGCGTGTGACCCACGACCAGATCGAGGTGCTTGCGGAAGCCTTCCGCCGGCCACCCGATCCACTCGTCGCGGCAGGGCAGCGTGCGCGACGCCCGGGCAAACAGAAGGCAGCCCAGAGGCCGCCCGTGGCGGTCCAGGAGAAAATAGCGCAGATGCGCGCCGACCAGACGATGCAGCCCGAGATAGTGGTGGCGCGCGACGAACTCGTTCCACAGCCCGCCCTCCTCCTTGCCCGCCGCAATCGACAGGCGCAGCGGCATCAGCGCGGCCAGGTCCTCCGCGATCGCCGCGGCCGGCGCCGTCCGCTCGCTCCGGGCCATCGCCTCCTGCGGCCCCCGCACCTGCGCCTCGTCCCGCGCCGGCAGGGTCAGGATGCCCAGCCGCTCCAACTCCTCCAGCATCCGCAGGCAGACCGCGACACGGTTCCGCCCGCTCGGCGCGCGCCAGTTCAAATGCTCGCAGATCGTGTGCCCGAGCTCGTTGCGGCTGATCGCCGGAAACAGCGCCACCGTCTCCTGGATGTCGGCAATCTGCCGGCGGGTCAGACGTCTGCCGAAAAAGGTCGTCGACTTCAGCGCGGTGATGCGGGGGTCCATGGGCCGGCTCCACTGACAGGGGGACAGCCACAGTGTGCCAAAGCACACGCCGCCGGTCAATCCCCCTCGTGCGGGAAACGCCGAGACCGACAATCCACACAAGAAATCAACTCGTGTAACTGCCCAGGTCGTCTGATTTGTCATTTTGGGCCAGTGGATTGAGGCGTTTCTCGTTCGGAGTTGGTGGAAAGGGCTTGACGGGAATTTCGGGAAATGACTCAACAACGACATGAGCAATCCCGAGTCGCCGCGCGGCCCTTCGACGGGAGCAGCGCCCGAAACGCCCGCGCAGAAGATCGCCCGCCTGGAGGAGGAGAACGCCCGGCTTCGGGAGGAAAATGCCTGGCTTCGGCAGCAGAACGCGCGGCTGGAAGAGCAAGTCGCGCGTCTCGTCGAGCGCATCGAGGAGTTGGAGCGCCGTCTCGGCCTCAACAGCGGCAACAGCGGCAAGCCGCCTTCGAGCGATGGGCTGAGGAAGCCGAATTCGAAGCGGCGAACCCGAAGCCTGCGCGGCAAATCGGGCCGCAAGCCCGGTGGCCAGCCCGGCCACAAGGGCAAGACGCTGCGCCGCGCCGATCACCCGGATCGGGTGAAGGATCACGTCCCGGCTTCCTGCAAGGGATGCGGTTCGCCGCTTTCGGACGCGGCCAGGGCGGGAACGCCCGTCGCCCGCCAGGTGTTCGATCTGCCCGAGCCGAGCCCCCTGGAGGTGACCGAGCACCGGGCGCATGCCAAGTGCTGCGGGCATTGCGGGACGGTGACCCGGGCGGCGTTCCCCGACGGGGTGTCGGCGCCGGTGCAGTACGGCCCGCGCATTGCCGGGGTGGCGGTCTACCTTCAGCACGCTCACTTCCTGCCGGAGGATCGGCTGTCGCAGGTGATGGCCGAGCTCTTCGGCGCGCCGGTGACGGCTGCGACGTTGGCGACGATGAGCGAGAGGGCGGCCGAGCGGCTGCGGGACGCGGCCTTGCACATACAGGACCTGGCGGCGGGCACGGCGCGGGTGAAACACATGGACGAGACCGGCTTGCGGATCGGCGGTCAGACGCAGTGGCTTCATGTGATCTGCACGCCGCTGCTGGCGGCGTACCGGGTCAGCGGCAAGCGCGGCGCCCTGCTCTCGGGTGTCTCCGGCATCGTCGTGCACGATCACTGGAAGCCGTACTTCGCGATGGAAGGGGTGGAGCACGGCCTGTGCAACGCCCATCACCTGCGGGAGTTGCAGGCGCTGGTGGACATCGAAGGGGAGGCTTGGGCCCGGCGGATGCAGCAGCTCCTGCGCCGAGCCAATCGCGCCGCCCGCATCGCGCTGGACAAGGATCAGACTTCCTGACCTCTGCTGATTTTAGGTGACACGAGCCGCGCGGATTCCGAGGCCCCGTCGATGTCGTAGACTATGCGCAGACGGGTGCCGGGGAAGACCGTTTCGGTGGCGTTCAGGTCGCTCAGAACCGCATCGATCCAACGGTCGCAGGCGTCGTTTGCGAGGCCAAGAATGTGGACCCGCAGGAGGCCATTGCCAGGATCCGGCAGGATGTCGGCATCGGCGGTGAGCAGCGCTTGAAGCAGTTTCCGGGGATGGGGCTTGTGGCCCTGCGCCTGCATGACGGGAAGCATCATGCGGGTTTCGGCGCGGTAGGCGATCATCCGGATGACGTCGAGGAGGAGGCGCTCGCGCGCGGGCAAGGCATCGAGCTGCTCGGCTTCGTCGAGGTCGCCGGCCCGGCAGTGCTTGGGCGTCTCCCTGCGGCTGGCCCTGACGATGTCGCGGACATCCTGGAGGTCCCTGACTTCCCTCCTGAGTTCCGCCGTCGGCTGCTTCTTCCGGGCCGTGTCGGCGATGCGGTTGCGCAGGCGGCCAAGCTGGCGGTCGAGGCGATGGATTGCCTTGTCATAGGCCCGCCGCAGCGGGTTGACGACCATGGCGGCGGGATCGAGAGGCTCGAGCTCGTGGGTCGGCAGGGCGTCGAGATTGAACTCGTCACGCATGTACTTGAAGAAGTTCTCCTGCGACCAGCGCGAGAACATGGCGCCCGCAACCTCAGCCATCGGCTTGTGCGGATCGGTGGTGATCAGCGGCACCTGACGGCCGTTGTCGAGCAGGCGGCGGATCTGGCGCACCCTGAAGCCGTTCGGCAACGTCACCGGCTTCTCAGCCAGCCGCATGGTGGCGCTGCCGTCCGCCGCCGGTCCGTGAATGGGAACGGTCATCGCGCCGAAGTCCTCGGCCGGCCAGTCCTCGCCCCTGAAGTTCTTGTGCCAGGTCAGGCAGGCGACGCCGCGCCTCGCCAGCCGGCGGAACAGATCCGGGCTCCAGCCCTCGCGGTCGAAGACCAGGGTGAGCGCCGGCTGGCCGGGATGCTCGGCGGTCAGGTCCGGCGCCCCGGCGCCAACGATCCCAAGCTCCTGCAGCGCCGGCACCACGTCGGCTTCGATGGCCGCGACCATCTTCGGGTCCAGCGGCTTGTGCAGACAGAGCAGCGGCTTGCCGCCCAGAGCGTTGATCCAGTAGCTGGCGCTCGCCGGCAGGCACAGCTTCTCGCGCGAGACGAAGTGCTTGGGCAAGCGCCCCTTGCGGCCGGAGTAGACCTTGACGTGCCCGTCGATGGCCAGCGTCGCCCAGAGCTCCGGCTCGTCGGCCTTGCCAGCGCCTGGCAAGGGCGAGCTGCCACGCCCGCACGCCGGCCTCGTCGTCGGCGATGAGAGCGATCTTGCGGCGCAGCGTCTTGACCTCGGGGCAGCGATCGAGGCCGAGAATGGCGCCCCATTCGCCCGGCGCCTGGTAGCGCAGGCTCTCGGGGTTGCGCACCCGCGCCAAGGTCATGAAGGCCAGGAAGAGCAGGATCGTAGGCAAGCCGTAATAGCCCTTCGGCAGCAATGGCAGGAGACCGGTCTCGGAGAGAAGACCTTCCTTCAGCAGGGCCGGCAGGGCGGCGAGCACGCCGCCGAAGCGGACACCGCGGGCGGCGGCGGCGAACTGCGGTTCGACCGGCCCCGCCTGTCCACAACTGGCCAGAACCCGAGCCGGAACATCGCAAGTCGCACGCCCCATCGGCGCCTGCCGGTCCCGCCGATCGCGCGCGCTGCGATCCGTTTGCGGCTGCGCTTCCAGCCCCGGCGCCGTCTCCGGCCCCGGGGCACCGGTACTCTCTTCATCGACACGGCCTTCAGGAGCCGCACCCGCGTCAGGCGGCGCAGCCAGCGCTGAGCGTCCGGGCTCCCCATCCGCCTCCGTGTTGCCGATCAGTCCCTGACGGCGCCACTTGTTGACCGATGGCGCTGACACGCCGAGAACCCGGGCCGCCGCAGAGCCGCTCAGGCCCGATGCCAGCAACGCCGTCGCCTTCTCCGCCAACTCCGGAGTGAACACCGACGGCCCGCGACCGCGCCGGGGCTTCATGAACCCCGCTTCGCCCTCGGCCAGGTAGCGCCGTCGTGCGCGCTGCACCGTCGCGCGCGAGACAGCGAAAGCGTCAGCCAGTTCCTGCGGCGAGACCGCGCTGATCGCCGCGAGGCGGCCGATCCGCAAGAGCATGGCCGTGCGGTCATCGGCGGCGTGGCTGTCAAAGGGAATGAGGTTGGAAAAGTAGGTGAAGGTGTCGTCCGAGATCAGGACGGCGAAGCAGCTGTTGCCGATCGAGACCGCCTCTGGAGGGCACATTGGGAGGGTACTGGGCATGGTTGAGACCGTGCAATTGGTATCAAATTATAATATCAGACCTCGGGCGCGACACCCAGCGAAAAACCGCCTGAAACAACCGAAATGTATCAGAATTCAAGGAGTTCCCGGCACGCTGCCCAGAACAGCCAGCATCACGAGGTCAGGAAGTCTGAGGATATCGCCGTTCCGGCGAGGCTTGTGGCGCTGATCGAGCGCCGATACGACGAGATCATCGCCGATGCGCTGGCCTTTCACGAGAGCCAACCACCGTTCTCGCCTGGCAAGAGGAAGAAGCGCCGGAAGCGAAGGATCGGTCACAATCTGGCCTTGAGGCTGCGCGACCACAAATGCGCGGTGCTCCGGTTCCTGATCGACCTCGAGGTCGGGTTCACGAACAACGAGGCCGAGCGCGACCTTCGGATGATGAAGCTGCGCCAGAAGATCTCCGGGGGCTTCCGGTCCGCGCAGGGGGCCGAGAACTTCGCCATCCTGCGCAGCGTCATCACCACCGCCAGAAAGCAGGGCTGGAATATCATCGAAGCCCTGACCAGCCCATCGGATCGGCTCATCGCCACCGTCAAGTGCGCGTAAGCTCACCTGGCACGGGTTCTCCAACAGCGGAGCCATTCTCATAAACGATCATGGTCGACGCCGTGCTGGACCACCCCATAGAATGAAAATCGGTGCCCGTCGCGCGGGCGGACTTCGGGCCACATCGGGGTAGCTTACCGGTCGCAGTCCGCAAGAGGGGCATCGTGAGCTGTGAAACCCGGCGACCCCAGAGGAGCACACGGGCGTCGCGTGGGTAGCGTTGTGCCGAATCCCAGAGAATTTTCACAGCAAGAACCTGGGCAGTTACCAACTCGTTACGACACCACCAAAAAAACCCCGGAACAATCTTCGCGCCAAATGAATGCCATTGGGGTGCAGGGCGGCTCACGCGGGAACGACTCCTGCAACGCCCAGGCCAGCCGCGCCCGCGCGGCCATGGGTGCTCGCGCCCGCGCCGCTCGCCAGCATGCCTGCGAGGCCGTTAGGCGAGGCGTCAGTCACGATTGCCTCTGCAACGGTGCCGATCAACGCCTCATCGCCCTCCACATGGAGCCACTGCATATATGGCGTGCGGCCTGCGACCTGACCAGGGTGGCGGCCGTGCCTCTCGAAGAGCACCGGGAGCGTCCGCCCCACCAGGCTCGCGTTGAAGCGCCGCTTCTGAACGTCGAGCAGGCGCTGGAGCCTGCTGAGGCGCTCGGCCGCGACCGCTTCGGCCACGCGGTCGTCGCGCTCGGCCGCCGGGGTGCCTGGACGTGGGCTGTACTTGAAGGAGAAGGCCTGCGCGTACTCGACCTCTCGTACGAGCGCCATCGTCTCCTCGAAATCCGCCTCTGTCTCGCCGGGGAAGCCCACGATAAAGTCGCTGGAGAGCGCGATCTCGGGCTGCGCGGCGCGGAGTGCGTCCACAAGGCGCAGGTAGCGATCGGCGCCATGGCCTCGGTTCATGGCGGCGAGGATAGGGTCGGACCCGGACTGAACAGGCAGGTGCAGGAAGGGCATCAGCTTCGGCTCGGCCCCGTGTGCCTCGATCAGCGCAGGCGTCATGTCGCGTGGATGCGAGGTGGTGTAGCGCAGCCGCTCCAGCCCCCCGATGGCAGCCAGGCGGCCGATCAACCCCGCCAAATCGCTCTCGCCCCCGTTGGCGTCGGCCGCACCGTGGTAGGCGTTGACGTTCTGGCCCAGCAGCACGATCTCGCGGGCGCCGGCGGCGACGAGGCGGCGCGCCTCGGCTTCGACATCTGCGGCGGGGCGTGACTCCTCGGCTCCCCGGGTATAGGGCACGACGCAGAAGGTGCAGAAACGATCACACCCTTCCTGAATCGTGAGGAAGGACGAGACGCCTCGTCCCGGCTGCCGGCCTGCAAGCTCCTCAGGCAAGTGGTCGAAGCGGGAGTCCGCCGGCATGGACGTATCGACGACAGCGCGTCGCTCGCGTCGGGCGCGCGTCACCATGTCCGGCAAGCGATGATACGCTTGGGGTCCGACGACGATATCGACGAAGGGCGCGCGGGCAGCAACCTCCTCACCCTCGGCCTGGGCGACGCAGCCTGCGACGGCGAGCAGCATCTCCCCGCCGCGCCGTTGGCGCGCCTGCTTCAGCGCGCGCAACCGCCCGAGCTCGGAATAGACTTTCTCCGCCGCCTTCTCACGGATGTGGCAGGTGTTGAGGACGACCAGATCGGCGTCCTCGATCTCCGTTGTCGAGCGATAGCCGAGCGGCGCCAGGACGTCCGCCATGCGGGCGGAGTCGTAGACGTTCATCTGGCAGCCGAAGGTCTTGACGTAGAGCTTTTTCGCCACGGCCTCGCCGTGTGTCGGGGCTTCACTGGAGGTCGCGCGACCCGCCAATCGTGCCGCTCCCTGCCCCTTTCGCAGGCCTCCGACCCTAGCACCCGCCGCAAGGCTGTCAAGCGAACGCGCCGGGGCGTACGACCGGCCCGTGGGGCAAACATTCCATCAGGCGATGCCTAGAAAGACGAGAATTGCCTGACCGATCCTTCGCATATCCCTGTCGGAGAGGGCACCGATCCGTCGACTCAGACGCTCCCGTCGGACGGTGGTGATCTTGTCGACCATGACCCGGCAGGCCTCGAACAGGCCGTTCTCGGGACTCGGGGAGAGCGCGACGCGAAAGAGCGGCGCATCGGTCGGGTCGCTGGTCAATGCACAGACCGTCACCGAGTTGGAATGCTCGAAGCGGTCGTCCTGAACGATCACGACGGGTCTTGGCTTGCCCGTATAGTCGCCGCCGCCCGCAGCGACCCACAACTCACCCCGCCTCACGCGATATCGATCTCGCTGATGGCGTCGACAAACCTCTGGTCCGCCTTGGCATGAACGCTCGCGGCCACGGCCAGCGACTGTCTGCGCGCCTCCTCCGCAAAACCCGGTGTTCGGGTGTCGGGCACCCAGACTTGCAAGGGGCGAAGCCCCTGCTCACGCAGGCGCACACGATGCCGGCGAACCTTCTCGTTCGCTGCCTTCGAGCTCTTCGGCGGGCTTGCCACGGATCGTCATCCCGTTGGTTACATGTAACTTAGGCGTCGCCGCGCCATGGCGCAAGCGGGATTGGGCCTCGGTCCCGGCCGCGACACGCGGGGCGGGGCAGCATTCAAAGCGCCGCAGCCACCGCTTTGCCCACGTCTTCCGTGCTGGCGCTGCCGCCGAGATCTGGGGTCAGCGGCGCGCCTTCGCCGAGCACCGTCTCGATGGCGCCCTCGATGGCGCGGGCCGCGTCGCCGTGGCCGAGATGGTCCACCATCATCGCGCCGGTCCAGATCATGGCGACCGGATTGGCGATGGCGCGGCCGGCGATGTCGGGCGCGGAGCCGTGCACCGGCTCGAACATGGAGGGATGGTCGCGATCCGGGTTGAGGTTGGCGGCCGGTGCCAGGCCCATGCCGCCCGCCACGGCGGCGCCGAGGTCCGAGAGGATGTCGCCGAAGAGATTGCTGCCCACCACCACGTCGAACCAGTCTGGATGCTGCACGAAGTGGGCGCTCAGAATGTCGATATGAAAGCTGTCGGTCTCCACATCCGGGAACTCTGCAGCATGAACCGCGAAGCGCTCGTCCCAGTAGGGCATGGTGTGGATGATGCCGTTGGATTTGGTCGCCGAGGCCACGCGGCCGCGTCGGATCCGCGCGAGCTCGAAGGCGTAGCGCATCACCCGGTCGACGCCCTGTCGGGTGAAGACGCTCTCCTGCACCACCGCCTCCTGCTCGGTGCCGGCGTAGATGCGCCCGCCCATCTCGGAATACTCGCCCTCGTTGTTCTCACGCACGATAACGAAATCGATGTCCGCCGAGGTGCGGCCTGCGAGCGGCGAGGTCACGCCCCGGAGCAGCTTGATCGGGCGCAGATTGACGTACTGGCGGAAGGCCCGGCGCAGCGGGATCAGCAGGCCCCAGAGCGATACGTGGTCCGGCACGCCTGGGAAGCCCACCGCGCCCAGCAGGATCGCGTCGAAGGGGCGCAGCACCTCGATCCCGTCCTCCGGCATCATCCGGCCGGTCTTGCCGTAGGTCTCGCAGTTCCAGCCGAAGTGCTGCCAATCGAAGCCGATATCGAAGCGCCGGCCGGCGGCCTCCAGCACCCGCATGGCCTCGGGCATGACCTCGTTGCCGATGCCATCGCCTGGAATCACCGCAATTCGATAGTGCGCCATGGACAGAGCCTCCCCTCGCCGGCGGCGCCATGCTAGAGCGTTTCCGTCTTACGCGGAAACGCTCTAGCGTTTTGTCGCTCACGGCAGCCGGCCGGCGCCGAGGTGCCGCGAGCAGCCACGCGCCATTGACTCGAGCGCACGCGCGGTGTAATCGAAGCGCCGTTAAGGGTGCGCGCCGCAGCATCGCCGCGTACCTTTCCCCCTGCGAGGAGGCTCCAGCGTGGCGCGTATCGCCGGCGTCAACATCCCGACCAATAAGCGGGTCGAGATCTCGTTGACCTATATCCACGGTATCGGGCGCACTAAGGCCCGGCAAATTCGCGAGACGGTGGGCCTGCCGGCCGAGAAGCGGGTAAGCCAGCTGAGCGATGCAGAAGTCATCCGCATCCGCGAGGTGATCGACCAGAGCTATGTGGTCGAGGGCGACCTCCGCCGCGAGGTCGCGATGAACATCAAGCGGCTGATGGACCTCGGCACCTACCGGGGGCTCCGGCACAGGCGTGGCCTCCCGGTGCGCGGCCAGCGCACCCACACCAACGCACGCACGCGCAAGGGGCCGGCTCGCCCGATCGCAGGCAGGAAGAAGTAGAGGGTAGCGAGGATGGCGAAACCCACGCGCACACGGCGCCGCGAGCGAAAGAACATCTCTTCCGGAATCGCCCATGTAAGCGCCACCTTCAACAGCACGATGATTACCATCACCGACGTCCAGGGCAACGCGATCGCCTGGTCGTCGGCCGGCAGCATGGGCTTTCGCGGCTCGCGCAAGTCGACCCCCTACGCTGCTCAGATGGCGGCGGAGGAGGCCGGCCGCAAGGCCGCCGAGCACGGCGTCAAGTCCCTCGAGGTCGAGGTCAAGGGGCCGGGCTCGGGGCGTGAATCAGCACTGCGCGCATTGCAGAGCGCGGGCTTCGTGATCACCGCAATCCGCGACGTCACGCCGATCCCGCACAATGGGTGCCGGCCGCCGAAACGGCGGCGCGTCTGACGGCACCGTTCCGGCGCGCCATGGCGCGCCACCTCGTTCATTCAACGGGCGTACAACCCATCACACGGGATAATTTGTGTCATGAAGAAGAACTGGCAGGAACTCATCAAGCCGCACAAGCTCGAAGTGACGCCCGAGGGAGACGGCTCCCGCTTCGCCCGTGTCGTGGCCGAGCCGCTGGAACGCGGCTTCGGGCTCACTCTCGGTAACTCGCTCAGGCGCATCCTGCTGTCGTCGCTGCAGGGTGCCGCGGTCACGTCGATGCAGATCAACGGCGTGCTGCACGAGTTCTCCTCGCTCCAGGGCGTGCGCGAGGACATCACCGACATCGTGCTCAACGTGAAGCTTCTGGCGCTCCGCATGTACGGCGAGGGGCCCCGGCGGATGACGCTGACCGCCTCCGGGCCGGGCGAGGTCACGGCGGCGCAGATCCAGGCCGGTCACGGCATTCAGATCGTCGATCCGGACGTGGTGATCTGCACTCTGGACGAGAATGCCAAAATCGAAATGGAGTTCACGGTCGAGACCGGCAAGGGCTATGTCCCCGCTGCGCAGAATCGGCCCGAGGACGCGCCGATCGGGCTGATCCCGGTGGATGCGCTCTATAGCCCGGTTCGCAAGGTGGCCTACAAGGTGGAGAACACCCGCGTCGGCCAGGTGACTGACTACGACAAGCTGACGATGCGGATCGAGACCGACGGCACCGTGTCGCCGGAAGACTCGGCCGCGCTCGCCGCCCGGATCCTCCAGGATCAGCTTCAGATGTTCATCAACTTCGAAGAGCCGCGCGAGCTGCCGCGCGCCGAGGAAGCGGTCGAGCCCGAGTTCAACCCGAACCTGCTGCGCAAGGTGGACGAGCTGGAGCTTTCTGTCCGCTCCGCAAACTGCCTCAAGAACGACAACATCATCTATATCGGCGACCTGGTGCAGTATTCGGAGGCCGAAATGCTGCGGACGCCCAACTTCGGACGCAAGTCGCTCAACGAGATCAAGGACGTGCTCGCCGGCATGGGCCTCTATCTCGGCATGGAGCTCTCCGACTGGCCGCCCGAGAACATCGAGGAGCTGGCCAAGAGGCTGGACGAGCCCTACTAAGGGCCGACCCAAGGCACGCCGCAGGGGGATACGCCATGCGCCATCGACATGGCCAACGCAAGCTGAACCGGACGTCGAGCCACCGCCGCGCGATGTTCCGCAACATGGCGACGTCGCTGCTCAAGCACGAGCAGATCGAGACCACGGTGCCGAAGGCGAAGGAGTTGCGCGGTGTCGTCGAGCGCATGATCACGCTCGGCAAGCGCGGCGACCTCCACGCCCGTCGGCAGGCGCTGGGCTACCTCGTCGACGAGGCGGTCGTGCGCAAGCTCTTCGACACGCTGGGGCCCTGCTATGCCGAGCGCCCGGGCGGTTACACCCGCGTGCTGAAGGCCGGTCACCGCTACGGCGACGCCGCGCCCATGGCGATCATCGAGCTGGTCGACCGGGACGAGGACGAGAAGGGCAAGGATTCGGGCCCCGTGCCGGGCGACGACGAGGAGGAAGAGGAGAGCGAGGCGGCGTAAACCGCCAGCCCGCGCCGCGCACCCCTCCACGCACCCCGGCTCAGGTCGGGAACACCTCTCTCAACTCGGCGACCTGCTCGTCGGTGAGCAGCCTGACCGGCGCGCCGCGCAGCAGCAGGTGCAGCTTCGCCGTCTCTTCAAGCTCTTCCGCAGCATAGACCGCAGCATCCAGCGCTTTCCCCGCCACCACGGGCCCATGATTGGCCAGCAGCACGGCATGATGCGTGCGGGCTGCGTCGTGCACGGCGTCGGCGAGCGCGCGGTCGCCTGGCCGAAAGTAAGGGATGAGCGGCAGCCGGCCCACGCGCATCACGTAGTAGGCGGTGATCGGCGGCAGCACGTCGACGGGGTCGACGTCGGCGAGGCAGGAGACCGCCACCGAGCACGTGCTGTGCAGGTGCACGATGGCGCGCGCATCCGGCCTCGCCCGGTACATGGATTGGTGCAGGAACGCCTCCTTCGACGGCGGATCGCCGGCGAGGTGGGTGCCGTCAGGCCCGAGCTTCGCGATCCGCGCGGGGTCGAGCCGGCCGAGGCAGGAGTTGGTCGGCGTTACCAGCACGCCGTCGTCGAGCAGCGCGCTGATGTTGCCCGACGCGCCGCAGCCATAGCCGCGCGTGAAAAGGGATTCGCCGTGTAAAGCAATCTGTTTGCGGAGCGCGGTCTCACTCACGGCAGGACCGTGAATGCGCGGGTGAAGAAATCGGGTGCGCCAAAATTGCCGGATTTCAACGCGAGATGGAGCCGGGGCTCGCCGACACTCATGGTCCACGGCACGCCGGGGTCGATTTCGGCCCCGATGCGGAGCGCCTGAACCCCAAGCGCGCTCACTACCGCGCCTGCGGTCTCGCCGCCGGCCACCACCAGCCGGCCGACGCCGGCATCGACCAGGCCGGTTGCGATACGCGCAAGGCAACGCTCGATCATCGCGCCGGCCCTGTCCGCGCCGAGCTGCTTCTGAATCCGCCTGACTCGCGCCGGCGCGGCGCTGGCGTAGACCAGCACCGGCCCGTCGGCGAGCCGGGGACGCGCCCAGGCCAGCGCCTCCGCCGCCACCCGCCGGCGCGCGGCGAGCGCTTCGGCATCGACGAAGAACGCCGGGCAGGAAGCCGCCATGTGCTCGATCTGCCCGAGCGTCGCGGGCGAGCAACTGCCGGCGATTACCACCGCGTAGCCGGAAGCGGCCGGCAGCGTGGCCGCCTCCCCGGCCTCTCCGAGCAGGCCACTCTCCCGGAAGTTCGCCGGCAGTCCCATGGCGACACCTGAGCCGCCGGTGACGAGTGGCAAGTCGGCGCAGGCCGCGCCGATCGCCATCAAGTCATTATCGGCGGTGGCATCGACGACGGCGTGGCGCGTGCCCGTCTCGCGCAGCCCTTCGAGCGCGCGGCGGATCACATCGGTGCCCTTGCGTACGGTCTCATGCCCGACCAGCCCCACGGGGAGGGGCGTCTGCGCGCCGAGCACGGCCACGAGATTGGAATCCCGCATCGGGGTCAGCGGATGGTTGCGCATGCCCGAGTTCTCGAGCAGCACCTCGCCGACGAAGAGGTGCCCCTTGTAGACGGTGCGCCCGTTGGTGGGGAAGGCCGGGCAGGCGATGGTGAGATCGGCGCCGAGATCGTCCAGCAACGCATCGGCCACCGGCCCGATGTTGCCGCGCGGCGTGGAATCGAAGGTCGAGCAGTACTTGAAGAAGATTTGACGCGCGCCGCCCTTCTGCAGCCAGGCGAGCGCCGCGCGAGACTCGCACACCGCCTTCGCGGCCGGCACCGTGCGGGACTTGAGCGCCACCACGACGGCGTCGGCATCGGGTGCGGCAGTCTCAGGGCGGGGAACGCCGATCACCTGGACCGTGCGCATGCCCGCCGCTACCAGCGTGTTGCAGAGGTCGGTGGCCCCGGTGAGGTCGTCGGCAATCGCGCCGAGCAGGAGCCTCGCTGCTTGCCCCTTCCCGCCGTGCCGCGCCATGGCGTCAGGCGAAGGCTTGGATGCCGGTCTGCGACCGGCCGAGGATCAGGGCGTGGATATCGTGGGTGCCCTCGTAGGTGTTGACCGCCTCGAGATTCATGACGTGGCGGATCACGTGAAACTCGTCGCTGATGCCGTTGCCGCCGTGCATGTCGCGGGCGGTGCGCGCCATCTCCAGCGCCTTGCCGCAGGAGTTGCGCTTGATCAGCGAGATCATCTCGGGCGTGGCCCTGCCCTCGTCGAAGAGCCGGCCGACGCGCAGGCAGGCCTGCAGGCCGATGGCGATCTCGGTCTGCATGTCGGCGAGCTTCTTCTGGATGAGCTGGTTGGCCGCGAGCGGCCGGCCGAACTGTTGCCGGTCCAGCGTGTAGTCGCGGGCGGCACGCCAACAGAACTCGGCGGCACCCAGCGCGCCCCAGCCGATGCCGTAGCGGGCCCGGTTGAGGCAGCGGAAGGGCCCCGGGAGCCCGCTCGCGCCGGGGAGCTCGTTTTCCGCCGGCACGAACACCTCGTCCATCTGGATCATGCCGGTGACCGAGGCGCGCAGCGAGAACTTGCCCTCGATCTTGGGTGCCGCCAGCCCCTTCATGCCCTTCTCGAGCAGGTAGCCCCGGATCGTGCCCTCGTCGTTCTTGGCCCAGACCAGGAAGACATCGGCGATGGGCGAGTTGGAGATCCAGTTCTTTGCACCCGAAATCAGGAATCCGCCGTCGACCGAACGTGCGCGCGTCGTCATGCCGCCGGGGTCGGAGCCGAAATCGGGCTCGGTGAGCCCGAAACAGCCGACGGCCTCGCCACTTGCGAGCCGAGGCAGCCACTCCTGCTTCTGCGCCTCGGTGCCGTAGGCGTCGATGGGATACATCACCAGGCTCGATTGCACGCTCATCGCCGAGCGATAGCCGGAATCGACCGCCTCCACCTCACGCGCGGCAAGGCCGTAGCAGACATAGCTGACACCGGCGCAACCGTAGCCCTGGATGGTCGAGCCCAGGAGGCCGAGAGCGCCCATTTCGTTCATGATCTCGCGGTCGAAGCGCTCGTGCCGGTTCGCCTCGAGGATGCGTGGCATCAGCTTTTCCTGGGCGTAGGCGCGGGTGGTGTCGCGCACCAGCCGCTCGTCCTCGCTGAGCTGGTCGTCGAGCAGGAAGGGATCGTCCCACTGGAACATCGCTTTTGTGCGGGACGGTGCGGCCTTGGCGGCCGCGGCGGTTTGGCCCATGATTCCCTCCTGAACGACGCGTTTTTCTAGCATCCGGGCCGGGACGTACCAAGACCGCCCCGATCCTTCGGCACCGCCGCGATCCGTGGGAGGCTCCGCTCATGCCCGTCGCCCGCCCGAGCCCGGTCACGATCGGAATGCTCTTCGCCCTCGGCGTTTCTTTCGCGCTGGCGATCTCGCTCAACCGCTTCGCCGTGGACGACGGCGTCCCCTTCCAGGCCTATGTGTTCTGGCAATCGCTCGGCGGGGGCGTGGCGCTGATGCTGATGGCTGCCGCCCTGCGCCGCCTGCCGCCCATCGACTTCCGCCATCTGCGGATATTCCTTACGACCGGCGCGCTGAACCTCTCCTTCCCCTACATGCTGCTCGCCTACCTTGCCGCCAAGGTGCCGGCGAGTCTGCTCACTCTCGGGCTTTCGCTGGTCCCGGTGATGATCTACGCACTGGCGCTCACGCTCAGGCAGGATCGCTTCCATGTGCTCCGTTTCGGCGGCATTCTGCTGGGGCTCGCCGGCATCCTCGTGGTGCTGCTGCCGCAGGCGAGCCTGCCGGCGCCCGGCATGGCCGGCTGGGTGGCGCTCGGCCTCCTGCCCTCGCTCTCCTACGCGGTCAACGCCGTACTGGTCGCGCGCTGGCGCCCGCCGGAGACGGGCTCGCTGCCGCTTGCAGGCGGCCTCATGCTTGCATCGGCGGGCTACGTGCTCATCGTGATGGCCGCCACGGGTGAGTGGTGGGCCTTTGGCGGCTCATTCGGCATCGGCCACGGGGCGACGATCGGCGCGATGGCCAACAACTGCGTGTCGTTCTATCTGGTGTTCGAGGTGATTCGCCGCGCCGGCCCGGTGATCTTCTCCACCGTCAACTATATCGCGACACTCTCCGGCATGGGCTTCGGCATGTGGTTCTTCGGCGAAGCGCCGTCGGTCTATATCTGGGGCGCGGTGGTCCTGATGTTCGCCGGGCTCTTCCTCGTGACCACCACGGGCCGCAAGGAAGGCAAGGCGGGCTAGCGCGAGGCCCTGAGGGGGCTAATAGGTGCCGCCGCCTCCCGCAGACGACGCGCCGCCTTCGGCCGAAGCCACGTCGCTCTCCGAAGTCTCGGTCTTCCGCCGCTTCTGGCCGAGGCCGATCTGCTTCGCAAACTCCGACCGCCGCCGCGCATAGTTGGGCGCGACCATCGGATAGTCGGCCTCGAGGCCCCACTTTGCCCGGTATTCGTCGGGGGTCATGTTGTAGGTCGTGCGGAGATGCCGCTTGAGCATCTTCAACTCGCGTCCGTCCTCGAGGCAGATCAGATAGTCGGGCGTGATCGATTTCTTGATGGGGACGGCGGGCTTCGGCGGCGCCGCAACGGCGGTCGCGCCGGCATGCGCCTCCCGTAGCGAGGCGTGGACCGTACGAATGACCTCCCCAAGATCGGTCGGTGCCACGGTATTATTGCCGACATATGCCGTCACCACATCTGCAGTCATGCGTAACAGATCATGGTCCGCGCCGGCATTTTCTGTCTGATCGCTCATTTCAGTATCTTTACCATAGGTGACTGGGTAGTCATCGCGAGTATATTGAAGATATGCTTGAAAATGTCAAACGCGAATCTTCACGTCTACTCTTGGTTGCTACAAAAGAAGGGTCGTTCCGCGTGCACCAGCGGCCCGCGGCTACGGAGCCTCTGCCATGATGCAAACGCCTGCGACCCGCGACGCCCCGGCCTTCGAGGCGCTCTATACCCTCGTGCGCGAGAACCTCGACCCGGGCGCCGGCGATATCCCGGTGGACCGGCTCATGCAGGTCTTCCGCCGGCTCGCCGACCTCTACGATACCGATGTGAGCAGCCCGCTGAACATGGGTTACTTCTGCATCGATGCCGATGCGGCCTCGATCGCCGCCATGGACGAGACCAACCGCCGCGGCGCGAATGTCGCGGTCAGGGGCCAGCATCCGGCCTCCGCCGCCTTCGAGCAGTACGGCGTCGACCTGATCATGGAGACCTTCGGCATCGATCCCGAAAGCGGGGCCGGGCACTTCACCGCCTGCGGCACCGAGGCGAACCAGACCGCCATGATCGTCGCGCTCACCGACCGGCTTTCCCACCGCAACCCGCGCTGCACCGCCTACGACCCGGCGCTCTGCAGAGATGCGTCCGGGCGCGAGGAGCCTTACGAGTACTGGCGCCACGGCTCGATGCCGCTGCAAGTACGGCCTGTCCTCTACGTCACGCCCCAGACCCACGTCTCCATTGAGAAGAACGCGCGCAACCTAGTCGGCGCCGCGTCGGTCCGTACCGTGCCGGTGGACGGCGACCTGCGCATGGACACGGCCGCGCTGGAGGACACGATGGCGGCGGACGCCGCTTCGGGCGCGTACCTGCCCTTCATGGTCATCGGCTCGGTCGGTGCGACGCCGTCCGGGATCGTCGATCCGCTGGCCGAGATCGGCGAGGCTTGCCGCCGCCACGGCGCGTGGTTCCACGTGGATGCGCCGTGGGGCGCCATCGCGGCCTTTTCGCCGCGTCTGCGCGAGGCCTGTCTCGCCGGCCTCGACACCGCGGACTCGCTGATATTCGACCCCCACAAGACTCTGGTGCCGCTCGGCGCGGGCGGGTGCGGCATGTTTCTCTGCCGTCATCGCGCGGCGGTCGAGCGCGCGTTCAACGCCTCCGGCGGGCCCGTTGAGCGGCACGAGTTCTCCTCCATGTCCCTCCAGGGCTCACGCGCCAACAGCGGGCTCAGGGTGCTGACGTCGGTGCTCCAGCCGGCGGCGCTAACACAGCGGATCGAGGGGGAGGCGGCGCTGGGCGACACGCTGCGGCGCCTGCTACGCGAGGCGGGGTGGGAGATCGTGAACCGGACGCCGTTGCCGGTCGTCTGCACCCTTCACCCGGCGATGCGGGCCGGTGCCTTCAGCGCGGCTGACGCCGTCCGGCATCTGCGGGCCGAAGGCGTACTGGCCTGGGCCGAGGCGCTTCGGTCGGACGAGCCCGAGGCGGTCCGCCTCGGCATCATCAGCCGCAGAACGACCGAAGAGTCGCTCCGTTTCGTCGTGGAGCGGCTCGCAGCCTTCGCCGCAGAGCGGGGCTAACCCGGCGTCCCTACACGAGAATCACGCGGCACCCGGCTGCCAGCCGGGCGGGGCAAGCTCGAAGCCGGCGAAATCGAAGGCAGGCGCTACCGTACAGCCCACCAGGGTCCACGCACCCTCCGGACTCGCGCTCTGCCAGGCGCCGACAGGAACCACGACCTGCGGCCAGGCACCGTCGCCGACGCCGAGCCGGTGACTCGTGGTCTTCACGCCATCGAGCGAAAGCTCGAGCCAGAGGTCATCGCCAGCGTGGTAGTGCCAGATCTCCACCGCATCGACCCGGTGCCAGGCCGAGACCTCGCCAGCCCGCAAGAGGTAGTAGATGGAGGTCACCGCGCCGCGCCCGCCCTCTTCCGCGTGCGCGCGAAAGATCTCCCGGTAGTGGCCGCCTTCCGGGTGAGGCGTCAGCCCGTAGCGGGAGATAATCTCGTCGGCCTCCATCGGCGGCCTTCCTTCTCCGGACGAGGCGGCTATGCCTTCAGGGATTCTGCGCCGCCGCTCCCTGTACTATACTCAGGCCACGGTGGCACGTACCCGTGCCAGGCGGTCACAGGATTGGGC
The DNA here is from genome assembly GCA_963422645.2 of Alphaproteobacteria bacterium. GTDB lineage: Bacteria > Pseudomonadota > Alphaproteobacteria > UBA828 > UBA828 > WTGU01. The sequence goes on along the minus strand of CAXXVO010000017.1, from coordinate 160,186 downwards.
TCAGGGGCTGGTGCAGGACATGCAGCACCGCATGCGCATAAGCATCTTCGCAGCGCTAGCAGCGGGGCTTGCCGCGCTGATGCTTTGGTCTGGGGCCGAGGCGGCGGAAGCGGAAATCCGGAGCTTCTCCTTCGAGTGCGAGACGCCCGACGGGCGCGTGGTGAAGCCCCTGCACGGCGATATCGAAGGCGGCACGTACACCGACCTCCCCGCCCAGCGGGCGCAGTGCCTCGGCACCATCGACCGCAAGATCGCGCTCTGCTGGGAGAACAACCGGTTCGCCACCGAGGCCGAGAACCAGGAGTTCGCCGACTGTCTGCCCAAGTTCCGAGACCAGGCGCGCGCGTGCGTCGGGCACTTCTCGTTCGAGCGCTCCAAGTGCGGGACCGAAGATCCTCTCCCGGTCGATGACGTTGCCGGTGAGCAGGAAGATGAAGGCGCACTGGAAACCACGCTGGGGGGACGCCACAGGGTAAAGCCGGTGAATCGCCTGATGTCGGCGAGAGAAGCGGCCAATGTCAGGACCGGCCCCAGCCCCGACTACGACATCGTGGGGACGGTGAGGTCCGGCGACGAGCTGCACGTGACCGGCGAGGTCCGGGGGCGAGACTGGCTGCGGGTGGAATACCCGCGCAGCGGCGATGAGGCGTACATCTACGGTCCACTCCTGAGATTGGTGAAGCAGCTGCCGCGCGCGACGGAAAGCGCGTCGACCCCATCGGCGGACGAGGCGTCAGCCTCTCCTCAGGCCTCAGGCTCGAGCTGGTCGATCGCGGAGAACCAGCCCTGCGAGGTGTGGAACTACGGCAACACGGACTACGAGCCGCTCACCTGGTCGGGCCCTTGCATGAACGGCAAGGCCTCAGGCAGCGGGCGCCTGGTTTTTCGTAGCGGCGAGGGCGTGTACGACGGCGCCATGCAGGGCGGCAAGATGCACGGACGCGGGGTTCTGGACTGGGCCAACGGCCTCCGCTACGAGGGCGAGCTTCGCGACGGGAAGCAGCACGGGCAGGGGACACTCACCCAAGCCACCGGCGCGCGCTACGTGGGTGGATGGCGCGAGGGCAGGCCACACGGCCACGGCACCTACGCGCAAGCCGACGGCACCATCTTCGAGGGAGACTGGCGCGACGGTTGCTTCGGCGAGCGGGAGGGCCGCTGGGCCTCGATCGGGACGACGGCGGCGGCCTGCGGCTTCGAGTAGCGCCCTAGCCGGACGCGGCGAAGACAGACAACCGACCGGACAGCCAGTCGTCGGTTATCTCGGTGGCCGGGACGCCGGCGGCGTCGATGGCGGACATATTCCTCTCGGCAAGCCACGCACTCACCAGCGCATACCCCAGGGAATACCCCGCACTTCGGGGCCAATCGGGATCGCCCTTGCGACCGAACATCCAGGCGTCGTGATCGTAGTCGGTCGCTGAAAGGAGCGGACGAGCGCGCTCCGCCATCGTGTTTAGAGCCGTGTCGTCGAGGGCCACCGCGTAGAAGGGCGTGGGCGCGCCAACCTCCTCCTCGAAGCATTGGGCGAGCCCCTCGCTGACGAAGCGACCGCCCAGGGTATAGGTCTCGACACCGCTTCGAAGCCGCGCCACGTGGTGCATTTCGTGTGCGAGCGTACCGAGAAGCCTGTCGGACCGCTCAGGGTCGTGCAGCCGGGGAGAAGTCGGGTCCAAACCTATGGTGATTCGACCGGGACTGTTCGGATAGCCGCTGAAACCGTAGGCCTGCCCCACCCAGGCATCGGGCGCCACGACGATATCGAGGCGGTCCAGTTGAACGAAATCCGCGATCTGCCCGTTCGCTGCTTCAAGCTCGCCCGTGACGTCGTCCTTGAGCTGCGCCGGGAATTCATCCATCGCATCGAGCAGGAGGAATTTGACTGTCATGGCTCTCCCAAGCGGTGACGTCCCCGAATCTCGGGACGATTGGCAGGCATCTGTTGTCGCCGAGGGCTCAAACACTGGCGCCGGCGGCTGCCGGCGCCAGTTTGGAGACGCCCTCCCAGGGTTCTCCCTCGCACGCTGCCCGCAATAGCAAGCGACAGCTGATAGAGGAAATGCCCTGCGCCGCGAATTTCATGCCTTGGCGGTCATTCGTTGGGGACGACGCATGCCAGGGCGCGTTCCATTCGCCTTCGCACGGCACGCTTCGAGTCCTATGATCGCCCCGTGGAGACACTGTGCCGCGACTGCGGCCACCGGCCGCTCGGCCCAGCCGGCACCTGCCCGGCCTGCGGTTCCGCACGCCTCCTGAGCCACGCCGAGCTTCGCAATCTCGCCATCGCCCATCTCGACTGCGACGCCTTCTACGCTGCCATCGAGAAGCGCGACCGCCCGGAGCTCCGCGACCGCCCGGTGATCGTGGGCGGCCGCCACCGGGGCGTGGTTGCCGCCTGCTGCTACATCGCCCGCACCTACGGCGTGCGCTCTGCGATGCCCATGTTCAAGGCGCTTCGTGCCTGCCCCGAGGCCGAAGTCATCAAGCCCGACATGAAGAAGTATACGGCGGTCGGCCGCGAAGTCCGGGCGATGATGCTGGAGTGCACGCCGCTGGTGGAACCGCTCTCCATCGACGAAGCGTTCATGGACCTCTCCGGCACCGAAGCGCTCCACCGCGCGAGCGCGGTCGAGACGCTCGCGGCCCTCGCACTCCGGGTGGAGGAGGCGCTCTCCATCACCGTCTCCATCGGCCTCAGCTACAACAAGTTCCTGGCCAAGATCGCCTCCGATCTCGACAAGCCGCGCGGCTTCGCGATGATCGGCCGGGCCGAGGCCCGCGCCTTCCTCGCCGACAAGCCGGTGGGGTTGCTGTGGGGTGTGGGCGCGGCCATGCAGCGGCGCCTCGCCCGCGACGGCATCACGCTGATCGGCGAGCTTGCCCGCCTCGACGAGGCGACGCTCGTCGCGCGTTACGGCAAGATCGGCAAGCGGCTCCATCTGTGCGCGCGCGGCGAGGACGACCGCCCGGTCAATCCCGAGCGCGAGACCAAGAGCATCTCCTCGGAGATCACACTCGACGAGGACCTGTCCGATCCTGAGAAACTCCGCCCGATCCTGTGGCGCCTTACCGAGACGGTGGCACGGCGCCTGAAGAAAGCTGGCCTCGCCGGCGGTGGCGTCACGCTCAAGCTCAAGACCGCCGACTTCCGCATCCTCACCCGCGCCCGCCGCCTCGGCGCCGCCACCCAATCGGCGGACGAGATGTTCCGCGCGGCCGAGCCGCTGCTCGCGCGCGAGGCGGACGGCCGCGCGTTCCGCCTGATCGGCATAGGCGCCCATGACCTCGCCCCGGCCGCAGAAGCCGTCCAGGGCGATCTCTTTAGTAGTGCCGCACCCGCCGAGGACAAGGTCAACAAGGCGCTGGATGCAGTGCGCGAAAAGTTCGGGGAGGACGCCATCGTCAGGGGCCGCGGCTTCGGCACCAAGCTCGTGCGCCAGGGCCCTTCCAAGGTGGAATGAGCCGAGTTTACATCAGCGCAACACTCGGTCGGTGTCGATCCTCTCTCGGCTCAAGGCACTCCCTATTCTGATCCACGAATTTGAAATAGGGGCTTCCTGCCATAGCCGGAAGCCCCTATATGAAGCCCTCGGACCCTGGAAACATCTCCCCGACATGTCGGTCTGCCAACAAACATTCAGGGCTGTGATCTTGGCGTACAGGGTCCTCAGTCTAGGGTGAAGCCCTAGCCAGGGGCCTCAACTGGTCGCCGACGGAAACCTGGGCGAGCCACTTCCCGACGACGCCTTTTGTTTTCCTCCTCGACTCTTCGGAATTCTGGCTCGATCTCCTGGAGCCGCTGCACGAGGCCGCTAAGGTCGTATTCGTTGCTGAGCTTGCCCTTGTGGGGGGCTGTGCGTTCGATTCGCTTGACGTATCCCATTTCCTCAAGCTGGGCGATATGGCGCTGCACTTGCCGGGCGCTCAGGTTTAGGCGATCGCCGAGCGTCTGCTTCTTGGGCCATGGCTTGCGCTCTACGTCCCACCAATAATCGGCCAGGTGCATCAACACCGCCAGCTGAGTCGGACTCAGCCTCAATCTCGCCTGAGCCCGAAGCAGCAGGGAGGGCACAATGCAGAAGCCTAGATCCATGACGGCTTTGCCCCACTTTGCCGTGAAACAGATTCTGGCGAGGGACGCGCGGTGACGCTCCAACCCCGAGGTCACGGCGTTGGCTGAGACCGCCAGGGTCGGCGCGGCGGAGACGAGCGGTGGACTTCCCCGATGTGGTCCGAAGCGGTCCCGCGTAGCCGGCTGACGAGATGCGGGCCGCTCAGGCGGCCTTGAGTTCCGCGCCTACGGGCTCGATGTAGCCGTAGCGGCGGAGCATGCGGATCCACCGAGGAGCGTTGCGCTTGACCATCAGAGCGTCGTAGTCGGCCGTGCGGTCGTAGTAGGGCCTGCCGGTCTTGAGCACCACATAGATGATGCGCAGCATCTTGTGAGCGCCGGCGACGATGGCGCGCTTGTAGCCGCGCCGGGCGGCGAGGGCGCGGTGATGAGCCTCGAACTGGCACCCCTTGGTTCGGGCCGCGCCGTGGGCACACTCGACGAGGCAGGCGCGCAGGGTCTTGGAGCCCATGCGGGTGCGTGCGTTGCGGCGCTTGCCCCCGCTCTCGTTGTTGCCGGGGCAGAGCCCGGCCCAGGCGGCGAAGTGCTCCTTGGAGGCGAACACGCCGATGTCGGGGCCGATCTCGATGAGGATGGTCGAGGCGGCGGTGCGGTCGATGCCGGGGATGGTGGTCAGCAGACGGAGCTGCTCCTCCCACGGTGTCATCTGCCCGTCGATCTTCCTGGTGTAGGACGCGATGCGCGCCTCAAGCGCGTCATGCTCCTCCAGCAGGTCGTTGAGCATGAAGCGGTCGTTGTCGCCCAGGCTCAGGGTGAGCGCCTCGCCGAGCCCCTCCAGCTTGTTCGCAACGTGGCTGGTGAGCGAGGCGAGGATGACCTCGCGCGCCGTCCCCTGCGCCAGGCCGTCGAGGATCTTCCGGCCGTTGACGCCGAAGACGTCGGAGAGGATGCCGCCGATGCGCGCACCGGCGCGGTCGATGATCTTCTGCACGCGGTTGCGCACGGCGGAGCGCTGCCTGACCAGGACGCGGCGCTGGCGGCTCAGTGCGCGCAGCTCCCGGAACGGCTCAGGCGGAACGTGGGAAGGCGTGCAGAGCCCGAACTGGCACACGCAGGCCAGCCACACGCTGTCCGCCACGTCGGTCTTGCGCCCCTTCAACTGCTTCACCTGACGCGCATGCACCAGGATCGCCTCGAGCCCGGCCGCCTCCAGGGCCGCGAAGGGCGCCTGCCAGTAGACCCCGGTCCCTTCCATCACCGCAGCCTCGACGCCGTGACCGGTCAGCCACGCGACCATCTCCTCCAGACCGCTCGGCAGCGTGCCGAAGCAGCGCGTCTCCACCACCGGCTCACCCTCGCCCTCACAGAGGCGAACCGTCGCGGTGATCTCCATCTTGTGCACGTCCAGACCCGCCGCGCGCGGCCGGACGACGTGCAAGCCTTCCGTCTTCATCGCCTTCCTCCTCATTTGCGCTCTCGCCACGGCGGCGTACGATCACGCCGTGGCATCGCCACGGTGGAGGCGGGGACAGCGGTCGGAAGAACACGCATCCGACGAGCGGGTGCGGTGCAATTTGCCGCGCGTCCACGGCCACGGGCCGGGTACAATACGGGGTGCGGAGCCGGCCGCCGGAAGCAGTTTTGTCATCGGGAACTACGTCACCGATATAACGACGCTCACACGTCCCCACCTCCGCCAATACCCATCCTGACACGGCAAATGGGTGCAAGCGCAAGGAAAACGTCAGCCGAACCGCTCCTGTTTCATGCCACGGGGTGGCTCAGAACCGCGGGGACCATGACTGTTTTGCTCGGAAGCCTTTGCGCCGCCCCGGGGGCGCAGGGATATGACCTCGGCGGACTCGGTTGCCATTTCCTGTTTCCTCATCGTTCTTTCTCTTTCCTGTCAAAATATCAGACTTCCTGACCTCGTGATGCTGGCTGTTCTGGGCAGCGTGCCGGGAACTCCTTGAATTCTGATACATTTCGGTTGTTTCAGGCGGTTTTTCGCTGGGTGTCGCGCCCGAGGTCTGATAGTATAATTTGATACCAATTGCACGGTCTCAACCATGCCCAGTACCCTCCCAATGTGCCCTCCAGAGGCGGTCTCGATCGGCAACAGCTGCTTCGCCGTCCTGATCTCGGACGACACCTTCACCTACTTTTCCAACCTCATTCCCTTTGACAGCCACGCCGCCGATGACCGCACGGCCATGCTCTTGCGGATCGGCCGCCTCGCGGCGATCAGCGCGGTCTCGCCGCAGGAACTGGCTGACGCTTTCGCTGTCTCGCGCGCGACGGTGCAGCGCGCACGACGGCGCTACCTGGCCGAGGGCGAAGCGGGGTTCATGAAGCCCCGGCGCGGTCGCGGGCCGTCGGTGTTCACTCCGGAGTTGGCGGAGAAGGCGACGGCGTTGCTGGCATCGGGCCTGAGCGGCTCTGCGGCGGCCCGGGTTCTCGGCGTGTCAGCGCCATCGGTCAACAAGTGGCGCCGTCAGGGACTGATCGGCAACACGGAGGCGGATGGGGAGCCCGGACGCTCAGCGCTGGCTGCGCCGCCTGACGCGGGTGCGGCTCCTGAAGGCCGTGTCGATGAAGAGAGTACCGGTGCCCCGGGGCCGGAGACGGCGCCGGGGCTGGAAGCGCAGCCGCAAACGGATCGCAGCGCGCGCGATCGGCGGGACCGGCAGGCGCCGATGGGGCGTGCGACTTGCGATGTTCCGGCTCGGGTTCTGGCCAGTTGTGGACAGGCGGGGCCGGTCGAACCGCAGTTCGCCGCCGCCGCCCGCGGTGTCCGCTTCGGCGGCGTGCTCGCCGCCCTGCCGGCCCTGCTGAAGGAAGGTCTTCTCTCCGAGACCGGTCTCCTGCCATTGCTGCCGAAGGGCTATTACGGCTTGCCTACGATCCTGCTCTTCCTGGCCTTCATGACCTTGGCGCGGGTGCGCAACCCCGAGAGCCTGCGCTACCAGGCGCCGGGCGAATGGGGCGCCATTCTCGGCCTCGATCGCTGCCCCGAGGTCAAGACGCTGCGCCGCAAGATCGCTCTCATCGCCGACGACGAGGCCGGCGTGCGGGCGTGGCAGCTCGCCCTTGCCAGGCGCTGGCAGGCGCCGACGAGCCGGAGCTCAGCCAGGGCGGCTTCGCGTTGATCGCCGGCGAGCCCGGCACCGGAAAGAGCGTGGCGTTGCGCGTGCTCGCCGACCGCCTCGGCCGCTCGGACGGGCTCAGGGTCTGTGCCATCACCCACCCCTCTTCCAGGCTGTCCGACTTCTACCGCGAGATCGGCGGGATGTTCGGCGTCGACCTGATGTACAACAACCGCTGGGCCAGCTTCAAAAACCTGCGCGAGCGATGGCTCACCCATGTCGACGACACCCGCATGCGGCCCGTGGTGCTCATCGACGAGGCCCAGGAGCTGCTGCCCTCGGTGATCTCCGAGATCCGCCTGCTGGCGTCCACCGACTTCGACTCGCGCGCCATCCTCTCGGTCGTCTTCGCCGGCGACAGCCGCCTGATCGACAGGCTCCGCCAGCCCGACTTGCAGCCCATCGCCTCGCGCCTGCGCCAGCGCCTGGTCATGACCCAGGCAGACGCCGGCGACCTCGCGGCCCTGCTCGACCATCTGGTCGAGCAGGCCGGCAATCCGGGCCTCATGAGCGCAGAGCTCAAGGACACCCTGGTCACCCACGCCGGCGGCAACCCCAGGGCGCTTACCGTCATGGGCGACATGCTGCTCGCCGCCGGCGCCGAGAAGAACCGCGAGGTTCTCGACGAGAAGCTCTTCATGGAGATCCTGGGCGAGCCCGCCAAGCCGAAGAGGGCACGGCGGTGAAGGGCTTCCCGACACGGGCGCCGATGCAGCTCGAGGATCGCCCCCGGGCGCAACAGTGGATGGTGGACACGCTGTGGGCCGAGCAGGCCGTGGGCATCGTCGGCGGCGAGCCCAAGTGCGGCAAATCCCTGCTCGCGCTCGATCTCGCCGTCGCCGTGGCCACCGGCGTCCCATGCCTGCGCCACTACCGCCCCAGCGCAAGCGGCACCGTGCTGCTCTTCGCCGCCGAGGACGCCGGCCACAGGGTGCGCAAGCGTCTGCAGGGGATCGCCCGCGCCGCCGCCACCCCCTTCGACGAACTCGACATCGCCGTCATCGACGTGCCCACCCTGCGTCTCGACCGGCCCGGCGACCGTCAACGCCTGCAGCAGACCGTGGAGCGCATCGAACCGCGCCTCCTGATCCTCGATCCCCTGGTCCGCCTGCACAGCGTCGACGAGAACGCCGTCGCAGAGATCGCCCCCATCCTCGGCTTCCTGCGCGAACTGCAGCGCCGCTTCGAAACCGCCGTCCTCCTCGTCCACCACGCCCGCAAGAGCGGCGGCACCCGGCCGGGGCAGGCCCTGCGCGGGAGCAGCGAGCTGCACGCTTGGGGTGACTCAAATCTGTACCTGCGCCGGCGCGACAAGAAGATCGTCATGACGGTCGAGCAGCGCGACGCCCGGGGCCTCAACGACATCGAGCTGGAACTCGTCGACGGCGGACATGGGCCGGCCTTCCGTCTGCACCAGGACGCGGCAGATGAAGACAGGCACGAGCCCGCCACCGTCGAGCAGCGCGTCTTCAAGGCGATCGAGCAGGCCGAAAAGCCGCTCTCGAAAGCCCAGATCCGCTCACGCGCCGCTGCCCGCAACGCCACCGTCGTTGCCGCCATCGAGAGCCTCACCAGGGAGGGGCGCATCGAACGGGCGCCCAGGGGTGGCTATCGCCTCGCAGCCGCCGAGGCGCACCGGGAGCCGCAATCCCCTGCCGCCATCAACGGAAGTGCGGGATGAGGCGTTCCCGTTCCCGTTCCCGGAACTCTTAAGCGTTGAAGGGTACAGGAACGGGAACGCCGTCAGCCTCCCTTCCAAGCAGACCTTCGCCGGGACCCGGCAATGAGCGGCGGCGATCCCCTGGCCACCTGCCGCAACATCCCCCTCGACCGGGTCGCCGCCGCCCTCGGCTACCGCAGAGACCCGACCGACCGGGCGCGCTTCAAGCGCGGGGGCTCGGTCATCAGCATCAACGGCGAGAAGTTCTTCGATCACCTGCGCGGCACGGGAGGGGGTGGCGCCATCGACCTCGTCATCCATGCGACGGGATGCCGCTTCCCGGAAGCCCTCCGCTTCCTCGGAAGCCATGAGGGGCGGAGGGAGATCACCACCATCCCAGCCGCCCCGCGACGCCTGCGGCTGCCAAGGCCCAGTCCCCGCGCCTGGCCCAGGGTCCGGGACGCCCTCATCCGCCAACGCGCTATCGGCACCGACGTGCTCGAAGCCTGCCACGGCCGAGGCCTCCTCTACGCCGATGACAGGATCAACGCCGTCTTCATCTGCCGAAACGCCAGCGGGCACACGACCGGCGCCGAGATCCTCGGCACCGCGCCGCAGCCCGGAACAAAACGCTTCAGGGGCATGGCCCCGGGATCGCGCAAGGCGCGTGGCGGCTTCTGGCTCCACTGCGACCGAAACCAGCCCGCCCTCGTCATCCTCACCGAGAGCGCCGTCGACGCCATCTCTGCACGAAGCCTGCGCGTCGAGGGGACGCGCGAGAACGGCGCCGTCGTCGCCTCAACCGCCGGCATCGCCAGCTCGGTCCCGCCCTGGATCAAGGAGTGGAAGCCACGTCGCATCGTCTGTGCCTACGACGCAGACAGCGCCGGCGACACTGCCGCCGAGCATCTCGTGCTCAACGATCCAAGGGTGAAAAGGTTGCGCCCACGACACGCCAAGGACTGGAACGAGATGCTCCTGCGGTCTCGATGAAAGCCAGGCCACTCACCGCTCTCGCAGATCAACCAAGCGCCGCATCACGAACATCAAATAATCCGAAAACCGCACCATCAAATGCTGGGCGCACGCTCACAGGCAGCAGAAGGCCTCGTTACGGGCGGCGAGGTCTTCGTGCCAGTGCGACACCGTCACGTGTCTTCGGCCTCGACGGCCATCATGGCGGCGAGCACGGCGAGGCGTTCGCCCGGCGGCAAGGCCTGGTAGCGCCGGCCCCAGTTGGCTGCCTTGCGCTTGATGCGCTGGCGGTCGGTGAAGTTCCGGCCTGCGTGGCTGGCCCAATGCATCCGGTCGGGGGCGTAGTTGAACCAGACGACCTCGGTTCGCACCAGACCCTGGGTCGTGACCTGCAGCGCCAGCCGGCGCCATCCCGCCAGCACCTCGTCATAGAGCGCCGACGGATGGCCCGAGATCATGACCTGGCAGGGCAGAGCCTTGAGCAGCGCGAGAAGCGCGACGTGGCCGGCCTCCTCGTACTCGAAGCGGTAGCGCTGCGCCGAGCGGCGGGTCGCGTGCAGATAGGGCGGATCGCTGTAAACCAGCTCCGGGCCCAGGAACGGGAACGAGGCCAGGAAGTCATGGGCACAGCCGTGAACCAGATCGACCGGGTAGTCGCAGACGAAGGCCTCGAGCGCCTGCGCATCGCGGTCGATGCCGATCGAACGCACGGCCGGCGGCTTGCGCTTCGTCAGCGCCCCGCCCCAAGGTGGCTCTCGATGTAGACGGAGTGCGGCGGCATCAGCGCAATCAGCGCTTGGCACAGACCTGCTGTCGCCTTCGAGCCGAAATACCCCATGGACCGCTCCCGTCACGCGAGAGAGCAGTCCATAGTCCCGCAACTCTATGAGGTCAAGAACCAATCGCGGTGGCAGAACCAGACCGCGGCCGCCGCCATAATCACCGTCCTCAACTCAGGATTGGGGTACCTGGGTAGTTACGAAAATCATTCAAATTCGCGCATTTCCATGAGTTTCGTCAGGCAATGAATGTGCGGCAGGGCGTGAACCGCCGCAAGCGACCAGGGCGCGCGCTACGCCCACCTCGCGCGGGATTCCGTGCATGATGCGGCGGCCCGGATCGCCGCCAGTATCAGCGCCGACCTGCTGGGCGGCAAGACTGCCGCGGATACCGGTCCAGCCGCCGCGACGGGCCGGCGAGGTTCGCCGGAATCCGCTCAGCCTGCTATATGACGCCGGCAACGCTTCAGCCATCGGAGGAAGGGGATCGCATGTCCGCAATCAACGAATCCGCATTGACCAAGGGCCAGCACAGGAAGCTCAATGCGCTGAGGAAGTCCATAGGCGACGAGATCGGCGATCGTGCTTTCGTCGAATGGCTGTCGTCGCAGCCGGCAGCTGCGGGAGCGGCGCCGGACGGGAATGCCGAACTCATCGTCGACACCCTCTGGCCGCTGGTGCAGCAGGGCACACTCGCGATCCCGCGCGGCGGGTATCTGCTCAGGCGCGGCCGGGGGCGCATCATCGTCGAGCCGGCACAGCGTTAGGGCCGCGCGCGGGACGGACGCTGTTGCCGCGCGTAATGTCGATCGGGATCGAAGCATCGGGCGGACGATTACCGACAACTGCGGCGACATGCTTGAGTTCTCGGTTGCCAGCGACCTGCGTGGCACTAGCAGCGCTGCCGCCAGGATTGACGCATTTTGCACGGCACACGGCTTGGCGCCCGGCATCTGCTTCGACGCCACTCTGGCGGTTGATGAGCTGGTGACCAACACGATCGGCTACGGCCACGACGACGGCAGGCAGCACTTGATCGACCTCGTCCTGCGCCTTGAAGGCGGCACCCCGGTCGTTGAGATCGCAGACGACGGCAGGGCGTTCGACCCACTGCAGGCGCCGAAGCGAGATTCGTCCGCTCCGCTGGTAGACCACGCCAGGGGCGGCCTCGGCACCTATCTCGTACGCAAGACCATAGACGGCGCGGCTTGGCGGCGCCAGGACGGCCGCAACGTCGTGACGCTGACGAAGCGCACCGCGCCGGACGATGCCTCATGACGCTGCAAGCCCGGTGCCCCGGAGATGGCGGTGGTTCGGGCAATACTACCCGGCGGGCAGCGTCTCGCCGCGGCCGGCACGGCGCAGCGACGTCCGGACCAGGGCCCGGTCGAGCCCATGCACACTGAGCACGCGGGCACGACCGTGAGCGATCGCGGGCCATACTCGATACCGCCCGCGAGCGCCTTGATCGCCTTCGAGAGCGCCGCGCACTACGGCAACTTCTCGAGGGCGGCGGCGGAACTCGGCACCACGCAATCCGTGATCAGCCGCCACATGGCGCGCCTCGAGACTCAGCTCCGCGCGCGGCTGTTCGAGCGCTCCCGGACGGGCGTACGCCTGACCGAGCCCGGCCGGCTCTTTCGCGACGCCGTGCACGTGGGTCTCGGCGCCCTTCGCGCGGGGGCGGCGGACGCGGCATCGCTCTCGGGCGAGGCCCGGCCGGAGGTGGCCATCGCCTGCGCGGACGAGGTGTCGCATCTCTTCCTGATGCCACGCTACCAGGCGCTCAGGGAGGCCCTGGGGGAGCATGTCCGCCTCCGCATCCAGGTCCACTCCCCCGCCATGGGCCACGTTCCGCCCCGGCCGCCCGCCGACGTGGTCCTGGCCTGGGACGCCGGGATCTCCACACCCGGGGACCGCGTTGTCGTCGCCCGGGAGGCGTTGAGGCCCTTCTGCTCGCCCGGCTACGCGGCTGAGCATGCAGAGACCCTGAGCGGGCCGGTGGCGGGCTGGGGCGGCCTGACCTTTCTCGCCTTCGCCCGCCCCGGGGAGGGCGCTTCGTCGTGGAAGCGATGGTTTGCCGCGTCCGGCCGCCCGGCCTCCAGGCAATGCTATGAAGAGTTCGACATTCATCTGTACGCACTGGAGGCAGCGGTTGCCGGCCGCGGCCTGGTGCTGGGCTGGCGTCACCTGATCGGGCGGTACGTGGAGAGCGGGGCTCTGGTGGCGCTGGGCGACGGCTTTGTCGAGACCGCCCGGTGCTTCACTGCCGCGCTCACACCGGAGGGAAGGCAGAGGCCGCAGGCTCGCGCGTGCCTCGGCTTCTTCGACGGGACCATGTAGCTGCCCGTGCACGCGGACGGCGGTCCTCCCGCCGCCAATGCGAAGGGCTCGCGCCACCCTCCGAACAGCACCGCTTGTGCGACGGCGGTCCCGCCAACGCGGAGCGGCTGCGGCCGGCCTTGCGCAACATGTGGCGGTCCCGTCGCCGCCTCTCTGGTGACCGCGGTGACTTTCTGCGCGCCGCGCCGCGCCGATCCAGCCGCGATCGTCGAACAGCTCGCGCCGCTGCCGCACAGCAGGGCGATCTTCGGTCTGCGCGCCTGACCGCCACGGTATTCTGCCGGCAGGTGGTCACCGTCACTTCACGGCGCGGCCTCCGCCTCCCAGCGCTGCGTGCCCTTTCCGCCGATCCCCGGCGCTCGCGCGATCGATCCCGCCTGGCGCCGCGCTCCTCTTGCCCGATTCCCACCGCGCCCGAGCGACGCAGAGAGGCGAAGGGCGGCCGTGACGCGGGCGCCGGGCGGGCGTCCCGTCGCAGAGGACGCCGCGCCGGCCGTCATGGGCCGCGGACGGAGAGGGCCACCACGGCGGCAAGTACACGGGATCGGCGTACACCGATCGCCGGACAAAGACACCCGGCTGCCGAACTTCAGCGAACGAGCGCGCTCTGACGCGCTCGCCAACACAGGCCGGATCGAAGGCCGGCTCTTCGCCATGCAGGCCCGGACGGCCTTGCCGCTGCGGGGAATAGGCCTACATTCACCGCAACTCGTGCGGAGCATGACCCATGTACATATGGCAACGTCCCGAATGGCCACGCTTCGAGCAGGACACGGCCCGGCTCTCCGCAGCCCTGGCCGAGACACGCCACGCCCAGGGCAAGCTGCTCGGCCGCATGGACGCCCTGGGCTTCAAGATGCGCAGCGAGGCCACCTTGCGCACGCTCACCGAGGACGTGGTGAAGACCAGCGAGATCGAGGGCGAGATCCTCGCCCGCGACCGGGTGCGCTCGTCCATTGCAAGCCGCCTCGGCCTGGACGCCGGCGGCCTGGTCGCGCCCGACCGCAACGTCGACGGCGTCGTCGAGATGACCCTCGACGCCACCCGCAACTACACCGAGCCGCTGTCTGCAGAGCGGCTGTTCTCCTGGCATGCCGCGCTCTTCCCGACCGGATACAGCGGCATGCGCCCGATTCGCGTCGGCCAATGGCGCGACGACGCGGACGGGCCGATGCAGGTGGTCTCCGGCCCCGTCGGACGGCAACGCGTTCACTATGCCGCTCCGCCTGCCGCACGCCTCGCAGACGAGATGTCCGCCTTCCTGGGATGGTTCGAAGGCTCGCACACCATGGACCCGGTGCTGGCCGCCGGTGTTGCCCATCTCTGGTTCGTCACGGTCCATCCCTTCGAAGACGGAAACGGGCGCATCGCGCGGGCGCTCGCGGACATGGCCCTGGCCCGCTCGGAGAAGAGCCCCGAGCGCTTCTACAGCATGTCGGCGCAGATCGGCCTGGAGCGGAGCGCCTACTACGACATTCTCGAGGCCACCCAGAAGGGCGGCCTGGAAATCACCGCCTGGCAGGTCTGGTTTCTTGAGTGCCTCGGGCGCGCGATCGGGAACGCCCGCAACACTCTCGCCGCCGTCCTGGCGAAGGCCGCATTCTGGGAGGCCCACGCCTCCGATGTGTTCAACCGGCGCCAGCTGAAGATCCTCAACCGGCTTCTCGACGGCTTCGAGGGCAAGCTCACCTCGTCGAAGTGGGCGAGGATGAACCGCTGCTCGCAGGACACGGCGAACCGCGACATCCGCGATCTGGTCGAACGCGGCATCCTGGTCCGCGGTGCGGCGGGCGGACGTAGCACCAGCTACGAACTGGTCGCGCCTCGCACCTGAGCGCAGGCGGGGATGCGGACGGGAGCCCGTCCGCGACACTCGACCGGCCCCCTCTTGCTCGTGGCGGCCACCTGACGGTCTCGTGCGGCGGCGATCCCGACGTGCGAGCTCCGATCGTCGAGGCGCCGGGGACACGTGCGCGAGTCGGACTGTTGTTAAGCGTGGAAAAGTGACCCCCTATTGGGGGTGATCGGCGTCCAAAATTGACCCCCTTGGATTTGTGTCCATGAACACACCTCGTCGTTTGGACGGACGGGGTGGTGGGGGAGATGCTGGTTGTGGAAACGATCGCGAAGATCCGTCGGGATCATCTGGTGAAGGGCGTTCCGATCAAGAAGCTCGCCCGGGATTTGAGGGTTTCCAAGAACACGATACGCAAGGTGGTGCGGGGCGATGCGACCTCGCACAGCTACGAGCGCAAGATCCAGCCGATGCCGAAGCTTGGGCTGTGGGTGGAGGAGCTTGAGCGCCAGCTGAAGGCCAACGAGAAGAAGGCACGCAAGGATCGGCTGTCTCTTCTGCGGATTCATGAAGACCTTGTGTCGCTGGGCTACAAGGGCGGCTATGACGCGGTTCGCCGCTATGCCAGGGCCTGGCGGCGCCGGTGGCGGCTGTTGTCGCCGGCGCAGGCCTATGTGCCGCTGATCTTCGATCCCGGCGAGGCCTACCAGTTCGACTGGAGCCACGAGTACGCGCGTCTGTCGGGCGCGACGACCAGGGTGAAGGCGGCGCACATGCGGCTGTGCCACAGCCGGATGTATCTGGTCCAGATCTTTCCCCGCGAGAGCCAGGAGATGGTCTTCGAGGCGCACGAGCGTGCCTTCCGCTTCTTCGGCGGGGTCTGCCGGCGGGGCATCTACGACAACATGAAGACGGCGGTGAGCACGATCTTCGTGGGCAAGAAGCGGGACTACAACCGCCGCTTCCAGGAGCTGTGCTCGCACCATCTGGTGGAGCCTGTGGCGTGCACGCCAGGGGCTGGCTGGGAGAAGGGGCAGGTCGAGAAGCAGGTGGGTGACCTTCGCGGCCGCCTGTTCGTGCCCATCCCGCGGGGCCGCTCCTACGCCGAGATCAACGAGTGGCTGATGGATCGGTGCATCGAGGACGCCAAGAAGCATCCGCATCCGACAATCCCGGGCAAGACGGTGTGGCAGGTGTTCGAGGAGGAGCAGCCCTTCCTGATGGCGTATCGCGGCCCCTTCGACGGCTTCCATGCCAGCGAGGTGTCGGTCTCGAAGACCTGTCTGGTGCGCTTCGACAACAACCAGTACAGCGTCGCGGCCCGCGCCGTCGGCCGGCCGGTGGACGTGCGGGCCTATGCCGATCGGATCGTCATCCGCCAGGACGGCGAGACCGTTGCCGAGCACCCCCGCAGCTTCGGGCGCGGCCGGTTCGTCTACGATCCGTGGCATTACGTGCCGATCCTGACGCGGAAGCCCGGCGCGCTACGCAATGGCGCGCCCTTCAAGGACTGGCAGTTGCCCAACGCGCTCGGCCGCCTGCGAACCCGGCTCGCGGGCCACGACGACGGCGACCGGCAGTTCGTCAAGGTGCTCGCGGCGGTGCTGGAGGACGGACTGGAGGCGGTTGAGGCGGCCTGTGCCGAGACGCTCGACTGCGGTGCCTGCAGCGCCGACGTGGTGCTCAACATCCTCGCCCGGCAGCGCCAGCCGGCACCGCCGGCAATCATCCCGACGCCCGAGGGCCTGCAGCTTCGCCACAAGCCGGTAGCCGACTGTCAGCGCTACGACAGCCTGAGGGAGGCCGGTCATGGAGCGTCATGATGTGCTGGAGATGATGACCCAGCTGAAGCTCGCAGGTATGCGCGCCGCTTACGACGACATCCTTGCCGACGGGCTCAAGCGCCGCCATCCGGTGCAACAGATCATCGGTACGCTGCTGCAGGTCGAGATCGCCGACAAGAGGGCCCGCTCGATCAAGTACCAGATGGCCTCCGCCAAGCTGCCGACGGTCAAGGAGCTGGCCGACTTCGACTTCGCCGCCTCGCCGGTCAACGAGCCCCTGATCCAGGAGCTCGCCGGCGGCGGCTTCCTCGAGGGCAAACGCAACATCGTGCTGGTCGGCGGCACCGGTACCGGCAAGACCCATCTCGCCGTCGCCATCGCGCGGTCCTGCATCCGCAAGGGCGCGCGCGGCCGGTGCTACAACGTCGTCGACCTGGTCAACCTCCTCGAGGCCGAGCTTCGCGCCGGACGCCAGGGCCGCACTGCAGACCAGCTCGTCCGCCGCGACTTCGTCATCCTCGACGAGCTCGGCTACCTGCCCTTCGCCCAGGCCGGTGGGCAGCTGCTCTTCCATCTGATGAGCCGGCTCTACGAGCGCACCTCGATCGTCATCACCACAAACCTCGCCTTCGGCGAATGGCCATCCGTCTTCGGCGACCCCAAGATGACCACAGCGCTGCTCGATCGCCTCACCCATCATTGCGAGATCATCGAGACCGGCAACGAGAGCTGGCGCTTCAAGAACCGCTCCTGACCCGCCGCCGGCCTCCCTTGCGGCCCGGTTGCCCCGGTGGGCCAACAGGGACCCCCCACGCGGCTTCGCTCCGCGTAGCGCAGGGCGCCACACGAAGCCGCGCGGGTCCCCCCTATTGGCTACCGGGACAACCTCCGCCGTGCCACTCAGGGGGGTCAATTTTGCACGCCGATCGGGGGTCAGTATTGAAAGCCGATTGACAACCACGGCGAGCGTGTGCGCGCCTACAGGCTGCGTGGTTACATCATTTTCGGCAACGCCTCCCCCATGGGGCATCGTCTCAAGCAAGCCCTCAGTGCCGACCCGGCCCCGCTGTGCCTGTTGCTGGACTTCGCCGCGGTCTCCGGCTTCGATGTTTCGGCCGCGAATATCGTTTTCCGCGCCGTCCGGACGGCGCGCGCCCAGGGGACGCACATTGTCCTGAGCGCCGTGGCGGAGCATGTCCGTTCGATCCTGCGGCGCGGCCTCCCCGAGGGCGAGTGGCGTAGTCTGATCTTCGAAGAGGACCTCGACCGCGGCCTCGAGCGCTGCGAGGACCTCGTCATCGCCGAGTGGGATCGGCTGCAAGATGCGTCGGACGACGCGAGGGACGCCTTGTTCGGTCTTTCCGTCGACCACGCGTTGCGCGAAGTGGAGAGGCAGGCCCGTTTCGAGGCCCTGACGGAACGGCTCAAGCCCTGGCTACGGAGTCGCGCGTATGAGGCTGGCGATACCATCGTGGTGCGAGGCGAGGAGCAGGAGGGCCTGCAGTTTCTGACCCAGGGCCGGGCCATGGCGCGCGAGGAAGATGCCGGGGCACGAATGGACGAGTACGGACCCGGCGACGTATTGGTCGCCGAGGCTGCTTTCGGAGATCAGGCGGCCGAGATGACGGTCTTGGCGGTTGAGCCTTGCCGGACCGCGCTGATGACGCCGTCTGCCCGCCGATCGCTGGAGCGAGACAACCTTGGGCTGACCGTGGAACTGGACAGATATCTCATCGAGACGATCCTGGAGTATCGGGCAAGGCTGCTATCCACCAACGACGATCGGTTCCAGGGCATGAAGTGAAGCTCCGAACCCGAGCGAAGCTGACGAGCCACGGGTTTCGGCTCTCCCTGTGCTGCGTGTTCCGAGTCCAGCGCCGCGCCTTGCGAGCAAGCGCCCCGGCGCGACGGGACACCCTGGCAAAGGGGCCGCGCCGCCGGGCCGGCGCAAGCAGCCAAGTCAGACATACGCCGATGCTGCCGGGCGCGCCCGAGCGGCGCACCCACGATTACAAGCGCAACGGCACCACTTCGCTATTCGCCGCCCTCGATGTCGCCACCGGCTCCGTCATCGGCAAGTGTGGATCAATCAGGTCGAGCGCTGGTTCGCCGTGTAGGGGGACGAAAGTCATTGCGAATCCGGAAGATGCCGGGAAGAAGGCGGAAGAGGGCGGACGGTCAAGGGGTTGGCGGCGTTTCCGGGGTCTGGCGGGCCGGACGAAAGTCTTTGCGAATCCGGCCCGGAAAGGGCCGTGAATTGGCTGGAAACGGTGATTTTCGGGGCGTTTCAGGGGTGCTGAAAGGCCTGTAAATCGGCGCGGTTCCGGGGGTGCGGATTCGCCGGTAAATCGGGGTGCGGCGCGGTGCTTCGCCTCGCCCGGTCTACGATGCCGGCGTTGTCCCCGCGCCGGCCTCCTTCCCTTCGAGATCGGCGCGCCGCGGGTCGCGTGCGATCTCCTCGTCGGAGAACGGCTTTCGCCCGGGGTTCTCGACCTCCCAGCTTTCCATCCATGGCAGCGACTGGCATCCGCAGTTGATCGTCTCGGCGGCGGGTCCGGCGGGATCGCGGGGGTACATGAGCGAGGCGCCGCCGACGTCGAAGGGCCTGGCGGCTTCCCTGGTCTGTCCGTCGACGGCGTCGTGGGCGATGCGGCTTCTGAGCTTTCCGGAGCGTCGCCACTGCTTCCTCAGCCCCGGCAGGATCCCGGCGGCCTGCTCCATGCGCTGCTGTCCGGCCATGGAGTATGCGCGGCCGAGCTCGGTCCGCACGATTGTCAGGGCGCGGGACCTGCCGCCGGTCTTGAGGATGGCGGCGACGCGGCCGGTGGTCTCGCCGACGCTGCGGGTTCCGATCATGGTCAGGCCGAGTTCGGTATTGACGCGTTCGGCAAGCGTCGTGGAGACGTCCTTCATTTTGGCGGTGAGGAAGGATCGCATGGCGAGGAGCTGGCGGGTGTCGACCTCGGGCAGGACGGCGGCGATGCGGAAGTCGGGGGCATCGAGGCGCATGGCGGCGTTGACGGGGGCGTCCACGGTATCGATGCCGGCGTCCCAGGCGCGGGTTGCGCCCTCGGCCATGGCCTGCCCGGCGTCTGCGCCGAGGCTGTCGAGGGCGTCCCGGACGGAGGCCTGGAGGGATGGCAGCGCCCATGCCTGGTAATCGGAGGGCGCGCCGGCGAGGGTGGCCCGGATGTCGCGCTCGGCGCGCCCGAGGATGCGGCCGACCTCGGCGGCGGTGTCCTTCTGGATGCGGGGCAGGGCGCGGGCACGGCGGGATCGCTCGCCCTTGAGCCTGCGCTCGCGCTGACGGTCGGTAGCCACGTGCTACGCCTCGCCGTCGTCGGCGTCCTCGTCCTGCGGGGGCTCGCGGAAGGCGTCTTCTTCGGCCCGTCCGGCGGCGTCTTCGCGCGCCGCCTCGAGTTCGGCGTCGGCGTCGATCTCGACGCCGAGGCGCCCGGTGAGCGCGGCGATGACGCGGAGCGCGGTGGCGTCCGAGAGCAGGCCGCGCTCGATGGCCAGCGCCGCGGCGCCTGCGGTCTGGGCGAGCGCGGCGGCGTGTCGGGAGGCGTCGGCGACCACCATCTCGGGCCATTCGACGGAGACGGAGACGGCGAGGGCGGGGTCTGCGGGATCGGGCCATGATGCGCCGGAGGGGTCGAGCCTGCGGGCGATGGCGTAGTCTGCGGCCCGGCGCAGGATCTCGGTCCACAGCCTCTGGCGCATCTTGAGGGTCTTGAAGGCGGGATCGCCCATCTCTGCGGCGGTTGCGCGGTTGACGTCGCCGCCGCCGCCGAACCAGTGCTCGGGCATGCCGGCGCCGCCGAGCAGGTGGTTGCGGAAGAGGCGGGATGTTGCGTCGAGGTCGCGGCCGCCGAGGTCCGGGGCGAGCGCCTGCCATGTCTCGCTCTCGTTGTGGACGCGGACGGTTCCGGGCGTGGGCGCCGTGGCCCTGCGCCTCGACCTCGACGCCGGCGCCGGATACCCGATCAGGGACGGGAGAGGGTGGGAGGGCGTCTGCGACCCCACCTTCGGTCCCTGGGGCCTCGACCGGTACGCAACCCACGCCGACGAGGCCGAACGGCACCGCGCCGACCGGGTGATGCTCGGCATCACCTCGTGGGACACCGCCGACGACATGCACCGCATGTACTGGCATCCGGCCTACCGCGCGCGCACCGCCGTCCCCATGGAACTCCCCTTCTTCCCCGGCTGGGAGGACGGCGCGCAGTGGCCGCCGTCGCGGGACGACCCCTTCGGACCCGTCGCCGGGCGCTTCATGCTCCAGGCCCTGCTCCCGCCCGGGCTGGAGGCGCTCACCTGGCGATGCACCGTCGCGGCAGAGCCCTGCGGACGCTGCCCCCGATGCCGCCTCAACGCCTTCTTCGAGCGCTTCTGCCGGGGACGCCCGGCGGACGGGATCGCCCGCATCGACGACGCCCTCGAACGACACCGCGGCGCAGGCCGATGGTACGCCGACGCCGACCCCGGAAGATGGACCGGTCACGACGGATACGACGCCGCAGAACGCGCCGTCGAAGACCCCGAATGGTGGAAGGCCGAACTCGAACGCCCGTGCCGCCCCGGCGCCCGCCCCGGTCCCGACCGCGCCTGAAACCCTCACGCACCGCCCGTGCACGGGCCCTGAACCCCCCGCGCAGCGCTCCTTCACGGCCCATGCACAGGCCGGTTTTTCCAGCCCGATTCAGCCCCGAAAACCAGCCGATTTTCCAGGCCATTCGCAAAGACTTCCGGCCGCGATTCGCAAAGACTTTCGGCCGGCTACACGCCGAGTTGACGCGGAAGCAACTGCAGCGCGGCGTGCACCGCTCGACCCGCCAACTCGAAGCCGACATCCGGGCCTTCATCGATAAGCACAACGAAGACCCCAAGCCCTTCAAGTGGGCCAAGTCCGCTGACGACATCCTCGCCGCCGTCAAGCGCTTCTGCCTCAGGGTCGAACAAAACTTATGCCACGAACTTTAGAGTCACGTGACTAGGCCGCCTTTCTCGCCGGGCTCAAACGCAGCGCCACTTCCGACCACTCGCTTTAGAGGCAAACCCCAGAATTTCTTATGAAGATTCAAGGGAATCGCTATTGGAAACCCTTCCCTCCACATCCAAAATCAGTAACTGCCCAGGTCGTCTGATTTGTCATTTTGGGCCAGTGGATTGAGGCGTTTCTCGTTCGGAGTTGGTGGAAAGGGCTTGACGGGAATTTCGGGAAATGACTCAACAACGACATGAGCAATCCCGAGTCGCCGCGCGGCCCTTCGACGGGAGCAGCGCCCGAAACGCCCGCGCAGAAGATCGCCCGCCTGGAGGAGGAGAACGCCCGGCTTCGGGAGGAAAATGCCTGGCTTCGGCAGCAGAACGCGCGGCTGGAAGAGCAAGTCGCGCGTCTCGTCGAGCGCATCGAGGAGTTGGAGCGCCGTCTCGGCCTCAACAGCGGCAACAGCGGCAAGCCGCCTTCGAGCGATGGGCTGAGGAAGCCGAATTCGAAGCGGCGAACCCGAAGCCTGCGCGGCAAATCGGGCCGCAAGCCCGGTGGCCAGCCCGGCCACAAGGGCAAGACGCTGCGCCGCGCCGATCACCCGGATCGGGTGAAGGATCACGTCCCGGCTTCCTGCAAGGGATGCGGTTCGCCGCTTTCGGACGCGGCCAGGGCGGGAACGCCCGTCGCCCGCCAGGTGTTCGATCTGCCCGAGCCGAGCCCCCTGGAGGTGACCGAGCACCGGGCGCATGCCAAGTGCTGCGGGCATTGCGGGACGGTGACCCGGGCGGCGTTCCCCGACGGGGTGTCGGCGCCGGTGCAGTACGGCCCGCGCATTGCCGGGGTGGCGGTCTACCTTCAGCACGCTCACTTCCTGCCGGAGGATCGGCTGTCGCAGGTGATGGCCGAGCTCTTCGGCGCGCCGGTGACGGCTGCGACGTTGGCGACGATGAGCGAGAGGGCGGCCGAGCGGCTGCGGGACGCGGCCTTGCACATACAGGACCTGGCGGCGGGCACGGCGCGGGTGAAACACATGGACGAGACCGGCTTGCGGATCGGCGGTCAGACGCAGTGGCTTCATGTGATCTGCACGCCGCTGCTGGCGGCGTACCGGGTCAGCGGCAAGCGCGGCGCCCTGCTCTCGGGTGTCTCCGGCATCGTCGTGCACGATCACTGGAAGCCGTACTTCGCGATGGAAGGGGTGGAGCACGGCCTGTGCAACGCCCATCACCTGCGGGAGTTGCAGGCGCTGGTGGACATCGAAGGGGAGGCTTGGGCCCGGCGGATGCAGCAGCTCCTGCGCCGAGCCAATCGCGCCGCCCGCATCGCGCTGGACAAGGATATCGCCGTTCCGGCGAGGCTTGTGGCGCTGATCGAGCGCCGATACGACGAGATCATCGCCGATGCGCTGGCCTTTCACGAGAGCCAACCACCGTTCTCGCCTGGCAAGAGGAAGAAGCGCCGGAAGCGAAGGATCGGTCACAATCTGGCCTTGAGGCTGCGCGACCACAAATGCGCGGTGCTCCGGTTCCTGATCGACCTCGAGGTCGGGTTCACGAACAACGAGGCCGAGCGCGACCTTCGGATGATGAAGCTGCGCCAGAAGATCTCCGGGGGCTTCCGGTCCGCGCAGGGGGCCGAGAACTTCGCCATCCTGCGCAGCGTCATCACCACCGCCAGAAAGCAGGGCTGGAATATCATCGAAGCCCTGACCAGCCCATCGGATCGGCTCATCGCCACCGTCAAGTGCGCGTAAGCTCACCTGGCACGGGTTCTCCAACAGCGGAGCCATTCTCATAAACGATCATGGTCGACGCCGTGCTGGACCACCCCATAGAATGAAAATCGGTGCCCGTCGCGCGGGCGGACTTCGGGCCACATCGGGGTAGCTTACCGGTCGCAGTCCGCAAGAGGGGCATCGTGAGCTGTGAAACCCGGCGACCCCAGAGGAGCACACGGGCGTCGCGTGGGTAGCGTTGTGCCGAATCCCAGAGAATTTTCACAGCAAGAACCTGGGCAGTTACCAAAATCAAGAGGAACCGCCCTTGCAGTGGGCTTGGTTGTTCCTGCGAACATATGGAAGAGGAGGATGAGACCATGAACGTTGCAGCCATCCTTCGAGGTGTCCGCAACTTGCGGGAGGTCAGCCTGACCACGAACAAGCTCGCTGGCTTCAGCGACCGCGACCTTGCCGATATCGGCCTTTCTCGGACGGATATCGATTCAGGGTTGACCGGCGATGCTGAGCGCGCGAGACGGATCGACCGGTACAGCAGATGGTGACGTGACGGCGCCGACGCCCTCCGGAGCCTCGATCAGAACCGTTGGCTCTGGTCCAGCTTCGCGACCCAGGTCCTGTAGTTGTGCACCGAGAAGCGCTGATACTCGACCACGTTGTAGAGGTAGGTGCCCTCTTCAATCCGCGCCGCCGCCTGTTCGTAGCCGTCCTGGGTCACGGGGACGAACTTGATCCGATCGCCCGGCTGGAAGAGCACGATGTCGCCGCCGAAGGCGTCGAAGCGCTTCTCCGTGTCCCAGATCGGTACCGGGGTGCGGCCGAGAAGCTGATAGCCGCCCGGCGTGTTGACCGGATAGATCGCGCTCGCCGAGCCCCCCATGCCGACCGTGCCCCGGGGGGTCCAGGTGCGGGGCGGGTTGTACTTGGGCACGGTGATCATCGCCCGCGGGTCCAGCGGCTGGAGGAAGGGCAGGCCCGGCCAGAAGCCGAGGGAAGCGACCCAGTATTCGGAGCTCGAATGGACGCGGACGAGCTGGTCACGGTCGGCGAGGCCGTTGAGCCGCGCCACCATGTCCGGGTCGTATTCCTTGGGCGTGATCTTCTCGCTGTAGTCCTCGATGCATTCCCTGGTCCAAGGGTCGAGATACATGGTCTCGAAGAGGAAGAGCCGGCTGTCGAGCTCGATGCCGTCGGAGGAGCCGAGGCTCGCGATCAGCGCCTTCAGTTCCTTGACCACGTCGTCGTAGGAAATCTCGCGCGGCTCGTAGTGAACCAGCATGGAGGCGAAGCAGGGCGCGGTCTCGACGATGCCCTTGGTCTTGTCGGCGACGATGTGCGCCGCCAGCCCCTGGGCGATGAAGTTCAGCTCGAGATTCATCTCGTTGCCAAACTCGATCAGGACGTAGCGGTCACCGCCGGGAAGGAATTTGGGCTCGTCGTAGATCATGGCGCTGCTTTCTCAGGCGGGCGTTCAGGTGCCCATCAAATCGGACCGATGCTCGTCCACGAAGCCGGTGTGGGTATGGCCTGCGCGGAAGGCATCATGGTCAATCACGCGGCGCAGAAAGTCGATGTTAGTAGCGATCCCCTCTATACGGAATTCGCCGAGCGCCGTCAGCATCCTGTCGATGGCGCCGTCGCGGGCGCTGCCGTGGGCGACGAGCTTGGCGATCATCGGGTCGTAGAAGGGCGTGATCCGGTCGCCTTCCGTCACGCCGGTATCCAGACGGATGCCGTCACCCTCCGGCGGCGGAGCGAAGCGCTCCAGCAGGCCCGGCGAGGGGAGAAAATTCTTGACCGGGTTCTCGGCATAAATGCGGCACTCGATGGCGTTGCCGTCGGGCCCATCTGCCGGCGCGGAGTGCCCCGATAGGTCCTCGCCCTGCGCAAGCCGGAGCTGTAGCCCCACCAGATCGAGCCCTGTGATCATCTCCGTCGCCGGGTGCTCGACCTGGATGCGCGTGTTCATCTCCAGAAAGTAGAACTCGCCGTCCGGCGCCAGGATGAACTCGACCGTGCCGGCGCCGCGGTAGCGCTCCCGCTCCACCAAGGCCAGCGCCGCCTCCGCCATGCGCGCTCGGAGCGCCGAGTCCACCGCAGGCGAAGGCGCCTCCTCCACGATCTTCTGGAAGCGCCGCTGCACCGAGCATTCGCGCTCCATCAGGTGGAAGCCGCGTCCGTCGCCGTGGCCGAAGACCTGAATCTCGACGTGGCGCGGCTGGAGCACCAGCTTCTCCAGGTAGACCGTGCCGTCGCCGAACGCGCGCTCGGCCATGGTCTGGGTGGCGCCGACGACGTCCGCGAGCTTGGCCCGATCGTCCACCTGCCGCATCCCGATGCCGCCGCCGCCGGCCGACGCCTTCACCAGCAGCGGGAAGCCCACGGCCTCGGCCGCTTCCTCGAGGCCGGAGGGATCGTCCGCCGTGAGCCGCGCGCTGCCGGGGACGATGGGAAGGCCCGTGTCGCGGGCGATCGTGCGGGCGCGCTCCTTGTCGCCCATGGCGGCGATGCTCTCCGCCCTCGGCCCGACCCAGACGAGGCCGGCGTCCTCCACCGCCTGCGCAAAGGCCGGGTTCTCGGCGAGGAAGCCATAGCCCGGATGGATCGCATCGGCGCCGCTCTCGCGCGCCGCAGCGATGATCTTGTCTGCGACGAGGTAGCTCTCCTTGGCTGCCGGCGGGCCGATGGGCAGCGCCTTGTCGGCCTCGGCGACATGGCGGGCGGCGGCGTCGGCCTCCGAATAGACCGCGACCGTCGCGATGCCGAGCGACCGCGCGCTTCGCATGATCCGGCAGGCGATTTCGCCCCGGTTCGCGATCAGGAGCTTTTGCATGGGCACCGGGCTCGTGGGCGCCGCGCGGCACGGCTCACGCCCGCGCTCGGCAACCGGGCGAGAGGCTACCCGCCCCCTCTGGAGGCCGCAAGCGCCGTGGGCTCCTTTCCCGACCCCTCGCCTCTTGCCCCGCCCGCCTGGCGGGATACTCTCCGTCTGCCATGAAAAAGGCAGCGGTCACCGAATTCTTCGAACGGCTCGCAGCGCGCATCGAGGCGCCGACCACCGAGCTCGACTACCGAAATCCCTACACGCTGCTCGTCGCCGTGGTGCTGTCTGCGCAGGCGACCGACAAGGGCGTCAACAAGGCGACCAAGGCGCTCTTCGCCGAGGTCGCGACGCCAGCGGAGATGCTCGCCCTCGGCGAGGCACGCCTCAAGGAGCACATCAAGACCATCGGCCTCTACAACATGAAGGCCAAGAACGTGATCGCGCTAAGCCAGACTCTGATCGAGAAACACGGCAGCGCGGTGCCGAGCGACCGGGCGGCGCTCGAGGCGCTCCCCGGGGTCGGCCGCAAGACGGCGAACGTGGTGCTCAACACGGTCTTCGGCGAGCCCACCATCGCGGTCGACACCCACATCTTCCGGCTCGCGAACCGCAGCGGCCTCGCTCCCGGAAAGACCCCCCGTGCGGTGGAAGACGGCCTCAACCGCATCGTGCCCGCGCGCTTCAAGCAGCACGCGCATCATTGGCTGATCCTGCACGGGCGCTACGTCTGCAAGGCAAGGACGCCGGACTGCCCAGCCTGTGTCGTGCGTGACCTCTGCCGCTACAAGGGCAAGACCACTTAATCGGCCCCTTAGTCGGCGCGCAGCTTGCTGGACGCAGCCACGGAGGGGAGTTCGATCGGGCTCGCGCTCGGCCGCACGCCGCCGCCGTCCGAGCCCTCCTTTGCCTCCGCCTGTTCCTCGACGACTTGCGGCATTGCCACCGGCTGTAGGTCGGCTTCGCGATCCGCCGGATCGTACTGGGCTCTCCCTTCGATTCGCCCGCCCCGCTCGACTTCGAATTGGCCGTAGCGGATCGTGCCGTTGACGCGGCCGGACGCCCTGATGAAGAGCCTCTTCTTGACCCTGAGATCGCCCTCGAACGAGCCTGCGATGTCGGCGCTATCCACCGTCACGGTGCCTTTGAACATGCCGCCCTTGACGATCTCGAGCAAGCGCCCGTCGGGCATCGTGGCTTCGACGGTGCCTTCGACGGTCAGGCGCTCGCAATCGAGGACCGTGCCGCCGCTGATGGTCGTCTCCCGACCGACGGTGAGCCGCTTGGGGTCGCTCTCCACGCGCCCCGGCGCATCCGCCGGCACGGGGTCGGGCGCGCCGCGCGGCACATCCGGGTGGAATACGACGGTCTTGTTGGGCACGTTCCGTCGCGTTCCTTCGACGATGACGGTGGGCGCGCGACGCTCCTCGCCGCCTTCCTGGCCCCGCCCGTCCTCTTCCTGATCTCCGCCTTTGCGTCGGAACATCCCTTCCTCCGCTATTCGATTGCGGCACTGCTGCCGGCCCACTCCGCTCTGTTGGCGCGCCGCCTCCGCCGGCCATGACGGCCGCTGGGGCGGACACGGAGGGCGATGCCGGCTGGTTCGAAGCCGGACCCCGACACTAGAGCGAGACCCCGGCTCGCGCAATTGGTTTAGGCTCGTTCTCTCGCTGGATTGCCGGGCCACCTCGTGCCACGATGAACTGCCCCAAGGCGGCAATTTGCGCCATACGCGGGCGCAAGCGCGGCATAATCGGCCCTCACGATGAGAGATAGCGACATGGCAGCTGAGCGCCAGCGGCCGGGCGCGGCCCAACCCGGTGAGCGCATCGCCAAGCGCATCGCCAGGGCCGGGCTCTGCTCACGCCGCGACGCCGAGCGGCTGATCGCCGCCGGCCGGGTCGCTCTCGGCGGCGCAATCGTGCGGAATCCCGCGACCAACGTCGATGACGCCAGCCTCATCACCGTGGATGGCGCGCCCCTGCCGGCGCCGGTGCCTGCCCGGCTGTGGCGCTATCACAAGCCGCCCGGCCTCATCACCAGCCACCGCGACCCGCAAGGCCGCCCGACCGTGTTCGAGAAGGTGACAACACAGCTCGGTTACGTCGTCTCCATAGGGCGGCTCGATTTCAATTCCGAGGGTCTGCTGCTCTTGACCAACGACGGCGCGCTCGCCCGCGAGCTGGAGCATCCGTCGCGGGGCTGGCGGCGGCGCTATCGCGTGCGCGTGCGCGGCATCCCCGAGGAGAGAGCGCTCGCCGACCTCGGGCAGGGAATCACGGTAGAGGGCGTCCGCTACGGGCCGATCGAAGCTCACCTCGACCGCCAAAACCGGCAGAATGCCTGGCTCACCCTCGCGCTCACCGAGGGCCGCTACCGCGAGATCCGCATCGTGCTCGCGCATCTCGGCCTGTCCGTGAACCGCCTCATCCGCACGGCCTACGGGCCCTTCCAACTGGGCGGGCTTGCGCGCGGGGAGATCGCCGAAATCCCGCCGCGCGTGCTTCGCGAGCAACTCGGCAGCAAGCGGAGCTCGGTGCGTGCGGATCGTCGGCGGTAGCCTGCGCGGCCGCAGGCTGCGGGCCCCGGCCGGCGTGCGGGTGCGCCCGACCGGAGAGCGGGTGCGCGAGGCGCTGTTCGACATCCTGCTCCACGGCGCGATGGCGAGATCCCTCGAAGGCGCCCATGTCGTCGATCTGTTCGCAGGCACCGGCGCGCTCGGCCTGGAGGCGCTCTCCCGCGGCGCCGCGTCCCTGACCGCCGTCGAAAGCGAAGCCGACGTGCGCGGGGTGCTGCGCGCCAACATCGAGGCCCTGGGCTGCGGCGCACGAGCCACCGTCCTTGCTCGCGACGCGACCCGCCTGCCGCCGGCGGCCGAGACTTGCGACCTGGCCCTGCTCGACCCGCCTTACCGCTCCGGCCTCGCGGTACCGGCGCTGGGCGCGCTGGTGGAAGGCGGCTGGCTCCATGCCGAGGCAACCGTCGTGGTCGAGCAGGGGGTGGACGACCCCTTCGAGCCCCCGGCGTCGCTCACGGTGCAAGACCAGCGCCGCTACGGCAGAAGCGCGCTCACCTTTCTCTCGCCGGCCTCGGAGCGGGCTTAGAGCGCGTCAGTTCTTGACGGACGCGCGACAGGCCGCGACCGCGGCCTGCCGCAAATGCGGCGCGCCCGCGCGCGTCGACGCGCGACGCGGAGGCGCCGGCCGGAGGCCGGCTGCCGTGAGCGACAAAACGCTCTAGTCTTCAGCCGACGCGCCGCCGTAGCCGATCGGCCGCACCGCGTCCGCAATCTCGCCCAGGATCGCCGGGTCGTCGATGGTCGCCGGGGCCTTGAACTCTTCGCCGTCAGCGATTTTCGCCATGGTGCCGCGCAGGATCTTGCCCGAGCGGGTCTTGGGCAGCCGCTCCACCACCACGGCCTGCTTGAAGGCGGCGACCGGGCCGATGCTCTCGCGCACCATGTGCACGAGCTCGACCACGATCTCGTCTGACGGCCGGTTGACGCCCGCCTTCAGCACCACGAAACCCAATGGGAGCTGCCCCTTCAGCGTGTCGGCGACGCCGACGACGGCGCATTCCGCCACGTCCTGGTGCGCCGCCAGCACCTCCTCCATGGCGCCGGTGGAGAGACGGTGGCCAGCCACATTGATGATGTCGTCGGTGCGGCTCATGATCCAGAGATAGCCGTCCTCATCGACGACGCCGGCATCGCCGGTGAGGTAGTAGCCGGGGAAGCGCGTGAAATACGCCTCCTCGAAGCGTCTGTCGTTGTTCCAGAGCGTCGGCGTAAAGCCGGGCGGCAGCGGCAGCTTGACCACGATCGCGCCGATGCCGCCCGCTGGCACCTGCGCACCTCCCTCGTCCACCACCTCGATGCGATAGCCCGGCACCGCCTTGGTCGGCGAGCCGGGCTTCACCGGCAGGGCGCCGAGGCCGGCACAGTTGGCGCCCATGGGCCAGCCGGATTCGGTCTGCCACCAGTGGTCGTAGACGGGTCGCTCAAGATGCCCCTCGGCCCAGGCGAGGGTGTCGGGGTCGGTCCGTTCACCGGCAAGATAGAGCGTGTCGAAACAGGAGATGTCGTAGTCCGCGAGGCGGGTCGCTTGGGGGTCGTCACGCTTGATTGCGCGAAACGCGGTCGGCGCCGTGAACATGGCGCTCACGCCGTGCTGCGAGATCACCCGCCAGTAGGCGCCGGCGTCCGGCGTGCCGACCGGCTTGCCCTCGTAGAGGATCGACGGGCAGCCATAGATCAGCGGTGCGTAGACGATATAGGAGTGGCCGACCACCCAGCCGATATCCGACGCCGTCCACCACACCTGGCCTGGCGCCCGGTTGTAGACGCCACTCATGGTCCAATTGAGTGCCACCAGGTGGCCGCCGTTGTCGCGCACGATGCCCTTGGGATCGCCCGTGGTACCGGAGGTGTAGAGGATGTAGAGCGGATCGGTGGCGGCGACGGGCACGCAATCCGCCGGCTCCGCCCCGGCCATCGCCTCCCCCCAGGTCTCGTCGCGCCCGGCAGTGAGCGGCGCCTCCAGCTCGGGCCGTTGCAGCACGATACAGCGCTCCGGCTTGTGGCTGGCGAGCTCGATCGCGGCATCGAGCAGGGGCTTGTAGGCGATGACGCGGTCCCCCTCGATGCCGCAGGAGCCGCAGACCACGATCTCGGGCTTGGCGTCGTCGATCCTGGTCGCAAGCTCATTCGCCGCGAAGCCGCCGAACACCACGGAATGGACAGCGCCGATGCGTGCGCAGGCCAGCATGGCGATGGCGGCCTCCGGGACCATCGGCATGTAGAGCACCACGCGGTCGCCCCGGCCCACGCCCCCGGCCGAGAGCGCGCCGGCGAAGCGCGCGGCGAGAGCCTGCAGCTCGGCATAGGTGAAGCTCTTCACGGTGCCGGTGACGGGGCTGTCGTAGATCAGCGCCGTCTGCGCGCCCCGGCCGGCGGCCACGTGGCGGTCCAGCGCGTTGTGGCAGGTATTGACCTCGGCGCCGACAAACCAGCGGTTGAAGGGCGGCCGCGAATCGTCGAGCACGCGGTCCCACCGCTTTTCCCAGTCGATGCCCTCGGCCGCTTCGGCCCAGAAGGCCTCGGGCTCGGCAAGCGAGCGTGCGTAGATATCGTCGTAGCGGCTGGTCATGGAGCGGATCCCGGTCGGTGGTGGCGCCAGCGATATTGGCGCGGGCTCACGGGCCGGGCAAGCGCCTGCACGGTCAGTCCGGCGGATACAACCTTCAGACGCTGTCGGCGGGCTGAACGAAGCGGTCGATGATCTTTTTGGCGCCGGCCTTGTCGAAGGCGATCTCCAGCTTGTCGCCGTCCACCGTCAGAATTCGCCCATAGCCGAACTTCTGGTGAAAGACGCGATCGCCGGCCCTATAGCCCGCCGACCCCGCCCCGCCCCCGGCTGGCATGGGCGTTGCGTCGATGACCGATGGCGTCCGCCGGCTGCGGAAGGCCGCGTGCTCGGACATCAGCCGCCGCGCGGGGCCGGCCCCTCCGTGACCGCGGTAGAGCCCGCCGGGCGCCATTTGCATGCCCGTGCCTTCGGCGGGCATCACATGATCCGGCGCGAGCTCGTCGACGAAGCGCGAAGGGATCGCGCTCACCCACTGTCCGTGCCGGTGCCGGTTCGCCGCGAAGAGGACGTGGGCGCGGCGGCGGGCGCGGGTGAGCCCGACGTAGGCCAGGCGCCGCTCCTCCTCCAGGCCGGCGTGGCCGGACTCGTCGAGCGCGAGCTGGTGCGGGAACAGCCCTTCCTCCCACCCGGGCAGGAACACGGTGCCGAACTCCAGGCCCTTGGCGCCGTGGAGCGTCATGATGTTGACCATCTCCTCGCCCGCCTCGCCTTCGCGGTCCATGATCAGGCTCACGTGGTCGAGGAAGGCTGCGAGGTCCTCGAATTCGGAGAGCGCGCCGACCAGCTCCCGCAAGTTCTCGAGCCGGCCGGGGGCGGCGGGCGAGCGGTCCTTCTGCCACATCTCAGTGTAGCCGGATTCGTCGAGCATCCTGCCTACGACCTCGGCGTGCGGTGTCTCGGCAAGGGCCGCACGCCAGCCGCGAAGCCGGCCGATCAGCCCGGCAAGCGCGGTGCGGGCGCGAGGCTTCAGCTCGTCGGTCTCGATCAACCGCTCCGTCGCCCAATATAACGAGACGCCGGCCGCGCGCGCGAGCTCGTGGACCGGGCGGAGCGAGGCTTCGCCAAGTCCCCGCTTGGGCAGGTTCACGATTCGCTCGAAGGCGAGGTCGTCGTCCGGGCGCACGACGGCGCGGATGTAGGCCACGGCGTCCCGGATTTCCTGACGTTCGTAGAAGCGCAGGCCCCCGATCACGCGGAATGGCAGGCCGATGGCGAGGAAGCGTTCCTCGAAGGCGCGGGTCTGGAAGCCGGCGCGGACCAGGATGGCGATGTCGTCGAGGCTCTCGCCTCCGCGCTGCAGCGCCTCGATGGCCTCACCGACCTTACGCGCCTCCTCGTCGCCGTCCCAGGTATCGGTGATGCGGACCTTCTCGCCGTCCTCACCCTCGGTCCAGAGCGTCTTGCCGAGCCGGCCCGCATTGTGGGCGATCAGGCCCGAGGCGGCGGCGAGGATGTGCCCGGTGGAGCGGTAGTTGCGCTCCAGCCTGACCACCTGAGCGCCGGGGAAATCCTGCTCGAAGCGGAGGATGTTGCCGACCTCTGCACCGCGCCAGCCGTAGATCGACTGATCGTCGTCGCCGACGCAGCAGATGCTGTGATGGGCCTGCGCCAGCAGCCGGAGCCAGAGATACTGGGCGACGTTGGTGTCCTGATACTCGTCCACCAGCAGATAGCGGAAGCGCCGCTGGTAGTCGGCGAGCACGTCCTTGTGGCCCGTGAAGAGGGTCAGGTTGTGCAGCAGCAGATCGCCGAAATCGACGGCGTTCACGGTCCGCAGCCGCTCCTGATAGGCCGCGTAGAGCGTCGGCGCACGCCCGTTGGCATAGTCGGCGCCGTCGGCGCCCGCCACCTTGTCGACCGTGAGCCCGCGGTCTTTCCAGCGCTGGATGATGATCGAGAGGGTGCGTGCCGGCCAGCGCTTCTCGTCAATATCCGCCGCCTGGATGAGCTGTCGGAGCAGGCGGATCTGGTCGTCGGTATCGAGGATGGTGAAGTCCGGCTTGAGCCCGGCGAGCTCGGCATGGCGGCGCAGGATGCGCGCTGCGATGGCGTGGAAGGTGCCGAGCCAGAGGCCGGCGGCGGAGCGGCCCATCAGGCGCTCCACCCGGTCGATCATCTCGCGCGCCGCCTTGTTGGTGAAGGTGACCGCGAGCACCTGCCCCGGCCGGGCGCGGCCGGTGGCGAGGATATGGGCGAGCCGCGTGGTCAGCACCCGGGTCTTGCCGGTGCCGGCGCCCGCGAGCACCAGCAGCGGGCCGTCGAGCGCTTCCGCCGCCTGGCGCTGCTCCGGGTTCAGGTCGTCGAGGTAGCTCGACGCAGTCGCCGGTGGACTAGCCGGCGGCGTGTCAGGCGCGGCGGGCAGATCGGGCGCGGGATCGAATGGTTCGCTCATGGACCACGGTGCGGGACGAGTCGTTCACTATAGCACGGGCACGCCTGCCGCCCGCCGGGCGGAGGGTATTCAACCGGCCTCTGGTTCCGTCGTCTTGTCGCTGCGGATGCCGAGGCTGTAGCGCTCGGCCGTGATCCCGTCGAGGAAGTGAAAGGGCCGGTGCTTGCTGCCGCCGAAGCCGGGCGCACGCATCAGGATTCCATCGCCCGGTCCCGCGTCGAGCACGCGGGCGCCGGTGCCGCTGCGGTCGGCGCAGAGGCCGAAGCGTCCGTCTCCGCTCATCTGAACGATTACCACCAGGCCGACATAGCGCACGTGGTCCCGATGCGGCGTGATGCCGCGCGCACCGGGCGGGTAGCGTTGCAGCACCAGGTCGTTCAGCGGCAGCGTCTCCAGCGGCGGTTCGGTCATGGTGCCGAGCGCGGCAGCGATGAGCCCCTCGACGGCCTGGGTTAGTTGCCAGAGCCGATGCGCCTGCGGGATCGAGAGGCAGATATCGAAATCCTGATAGACCGCGCGCTCGCCCTCGCCGATGACGGGCTTGGCGGAGCGGAACGAGAGGTCCGCGCCCGCGTCGATGAGCTCTTGGCATTGCGCCTGCGTGAGCAGCGGCACCACGGCGGCGTCCTGGCGCGCGACGCGCTCAAGAGCGGCGGCCATCGCTTCGGGGTCCGCACGCAGACCATGACTGTCCTCCCACGCGCACACGCCTAGCCCCTATTATTCCTCGCTTTCGTCACGCGGCGCCCAGTGGCGGAGGCTCGCCGATTCGATGGTGCCGTCCGGCATTACGGTGCCGTCGAGATTGGCCTGGCCGAAGAAGGCGTCCGCCACCTCGGCCCCGCGAAAGTCGGCGCGTATCAGGTCGGCCTCGCGAAAATTCGCCTCGCGCAGGTTGGCCCCGCCCAGGTCGGCCGTGGCTAGGCGCGCGCGCTTGAAGCTCGCCCCGGAAAAATTCGCCTCGCGCAGGTTGGCGCCAATCAACACCGCTTCCTCCAGCTTGGCGAGGCGCCCGTCGGCACGGCCGAGATTGGCGTCCTCCAGATCGGCGAGACGAAGGTCGGCGCAGTAGAGCTCGGCGCCGCTGAAGTCGGCAGCCTGGCACTTGGCGCCGGCGAGCTCGGCCTGAGCCAGGTTGCACTCGGAAAGCACAGCGCGGCCGAGGTCGGCGACCCTGAGATCGGCGCTCCAGAGATCGGCGCCCGCGAGCCGTGCGCCGATCAGGGTTGCGCCTTTGAAGGTCGCGAGCCGAAGGTTCGCCCCCGTGAGGTCGGCGTCTGTAAGGTCCGCACCCCACAGGTCGACCTCGCGAAGGATGCTGCCGGCAAAGCTCGCCCCGCGCAGATCGGCCTGGCGAAAGTGAAAGCCTTGCAGGTCGAAGCGCGTGAGGTCGGCACCGGCGAGCTTGCCGGCTCGAATCTGGTCCCCGTTCGGTCGCCAGCCCATCATACGTCACCACCTGCCGTCTCGATGCGGACGGGCGTTCCCACTTGAAGCCCCAGCACGCGGTCCGCCCGGCCCCGGTTTACCGCGATTTCGGCCAAGCCGTTCGCGTTCTCGTACCAGAAGGCGGCGCCCGGCTCCGCATCGGAGAACGTGCGCAGCCGCGCGAAGCACCGGGCGCCTGCAACAATCGTTGTGTCGGTCGGCAGATGGGCCGCGCGCAGCCCCGTCATCGCGTTGCCGTAAGGGTCGATATAGACGATCGCGGCGCGGTCGGCAGGCCAGTCGGCGCCGACCGTAGCCGCGCCGTCGAGCGGCGTGCCCGGCACATCCTCACCGCGGGCGATCCGCGCCGCCACCGGCGCGAAGAGATCGCGGCCGTGAAAGGAGGCGGAGAGGGCTGCCGGCCGCCAGTCGATGGTAAACCAGCGCGCATCGTCTGCACGGCGTGCGGCGATGGCGAGCAGCCCGTTGTCGGGGCCCACGTACCAGCGCGCATCGGCGCTGAGCGCGACCGGCGCCCGGTCGCTGCCGACGCCCGGATCGACCACGCAGACGAAGACCGCACCCGGCGGAAACGCGGGCGCGACGGCCGCGAGCAGATAGGCCGCAGGCTCCGGATTGCAGGCCGGCAGATCATCCGCGAGATCGATCACGGGAATGCCCGGCGCCTCGCGCGCGAGTGCGGCCTTCATCTGGCCCGTGTAGGGCCCGCCCGGCCCGAAATCGGTGAAGAGGACGATCACGCGTCGCCTGCGCCGGGCGCCGGGTCGTCGAGGTTGTCCATGCCCATGTAAGTGTCGAAGGCGCCGTCGACGCCGAGCAGCTGGCCCGAGATGTGGCGGCCGGAGTCGGAGCAGAGGTAGAGCGCGAGGTCCGCGATTTCCTGCTCGGCGATGCCGGTGCGCATGGCGATGTTGCCGAGGATCGCGGCCTCCGTCTCTGCCACCGTGCGGCCCGCGGCCTCGGCCTTGGCACGGACCACGCGTCTGCCCCGCTCGTTGAGGATGTAGCCCGGCAGGATGGCGTTGACGCTGATGTTGGCGGGGCCGAGCTCGATCGCCAGCGTCTTGGTCAGGCCGGTGATCGCGAACTTGGAGGTGGCGTAGGGGAGCCTGAGCGGGAAGCCGAGGCGGCCGGCGGTGGACGAGATATTCACGATGGCGCCGCGGCCGGCCTCGCGCATCAGCGGGACTGCGCGGCGGGCGCAATAGAACTGGCCGGAGATGTTGACCGCGATCGTGCGGTCCCAGTCGGCGGGCTCGATCTGCTCCACCCGCGCCGTGGGGCCGGCGATTCCTGCATTGTTGACCAGGACGTCGACACCGCCCATGGCGTCCGCCGCAGCCTCGAACAGCCGGTCGACCTGGGCCGGGTCGCCGACATCGGCCACGACCGCACCGATCCCGCCGCCCTGCACGTCCTCGACCAGGCCGGGCTGGACGTCGCAAGTGAAGACCGCGGCGCCGTTGGCCGCCAGCGTCTCCGCAATAACGCGCCCGATGCCGGAGCCGCCGGCGGTGACCACCGCACGCCGGCCCTTGCACGATATCTCCATGATCCGCTCCCACTGCTGAACAGGCGCCAGATTAGCGAGCCCGACGCGGCTTGCCGAGAGCGGCGATGCCCTACCCGCAAACGTGGTGATGGGCCATTTCGGCTGCAGGGCGCGCTGCATAGAATGGGCGCGATGGAACGATGTGACTTTCTGGTGGTCGGCGCCGGCATGGCGGGGGCCTCGGCGGCGTATTGGCTTGCCGAGCGGGGTCGCGTCGTTGTTCTCGAGCAGGAGGACACGGCCGGCTATCACTCCACCGGGCGCTCCGCCGCCATGTACATGGAGACCTACGGCGGCCCGCTGACGCGGGGGCTGGCCACCGCAGGCCGGGCCTTCCTGGCCAACCCGCCGTCGGGCTTTGCAGACATGCCGCTGCTCAGCCCGCACCAGGTGCTCTATATCGGCCGCACCGATCAGCTCGACGCGCTGGACCGATTCTACGAGGAGTGCCGCTCCCTCGTGCCGACTCTGGTGCGCCTCGATGCCGCGGAGACCCTCAGCCAGCCGGTGCCGCTGCGCGAGGACTATGTCGCCGGCGCGGTCCTGGAACCGGTGTCGGAGGAGATCGACGTGGCCGCCCTGCACCAGGGCTACCTTCGGGGCTTGCGCGCCCGCGGCGGCACGCTGATGACGGAGGCGGAGGTGACCGCGCTCGCGCGCACCGGCGACCTCTGGCACGCGGAGACGCCGGCGGGCGCCTTCGCCGCGCCGGTCGTGGTGAACGCTGCCGGCGCCTGGTGCGACGTTGTCGCCGCGCGCGCCGGTATCGCGCCGATCGGCCTTCAGCCGAAACGCCGGACGGCCTTCATCTTCGACGGGCCGGCGGACGACAACGTGGGCGATTGGCCGATGATCCACGACATCGACGACGCCTTCTATCTCAAGCCCGACGCCGGCCGGGTTCTGGGCTCGCCCGCCGACGAGACGCCGACGGACCCCTGCGACGCCTACGCGGAAGAGCTCGACATCGCCTTCGGCGCAGATCGCATCATGCAGGCGACGACGCTGGAAATCCGCCACATCCGCAACAAGTGGGCGGGCCTCAGGAGCTTTGTCGCGGACCGCATGCCGGTGGCGGGCTTCGACCTTGCCGCCGAGGGCTTCTTCTGGCTGGCGGGCCAGGGCGGCGCCGGCATCATGACCGCGCCGGCGCTCGGCGCCATAACGGCGGCACTTGCCGCAGGCGATCCCCTGCCGGAAGCGGCCGCGACGCGCGGCATCACCGCCGCGCAGCTCGGCCCCGGCCGCCTGCTCTGAGCTACTCGACGGGCTCGGCGATCACGCGAATCTCGTCGCCCTGCACGGCGTTGTAAAAGCAGACCGGGCGGTTGGTGTGGCAGGCGGGGCCGGTCTGCTCGACCAACAGAAGCAGGGCGTCGCTGTCGCAGTCGAAACGCAGCTCGACCAGCCGCTGCGTATGGCCCGAGCTTTCGCCCTTGCGCCACAGCTTCTGGCGCGAGCGCGACCAGTAGCAGACGCGGCCCGTCTCCAGCGTTTCACGCACCGCATCGGCGTTCATCCAGGCGAGCATCAAGACCGCGCGGCTCTCGTGCGACTGCGCGATCGCGGGAATGAGGCCGGCATCGCCGAAACGCAGCCGCTCGATCACCTCTTGGGCCAGGTCGGCGCTGGCCGCCATTTGCCGTCTCCTTGCACGAATGCGCGAAACTAGTGCTCCGCCCGCGCCGAATCAACGACCCGTCCGCTGAAGACCGAGGCCAGCGCGGCGCCGCCATGGCAGAGCGCGAAGAGCGCGAGCGCCGCGACCACGATCGACGGGCCCGACGGCGTATCCCAGGCGAGGGAGCCGTGCAGCCCGCCAGCCACCGCCACCGCCCCGGTCGCGCTCGCGAGCAGCGCCATCTGCTCCGGTGAGCGCGCGAGCCGTCGCGCCGTCGCCGCCGGGATGATCAGCAGCGCCACGATCAGAATCAGGCCGATGATCTTCATGGCAACGGCGACCGCCAGCGCGATCAAGAGGGTGAA
This sequence comes from Alphaproteobacteria bacterium, assembly GCA_963422645.2. GTDB lineage: Bacteria > Pseudomonadota > Alphaproteobacteria > UBA828 > UBA828 > WTGU01. The sequence continues at coordinate 121,557 of CAXXVO010000017.1, read as the reverse complement.
GGCGATGCGGACGAGGCCGACACGCACGCCTTCCGCCCGGGCCAGCTCCTCGTGGACTGTAACGGCCAGCAGCGGCCGCCAGATCAACACCGTCGCCGCCAGCACGGCGCCGGCGCCGCCGTAGATCCAGATCAGGTCGCTGCCGCTGACGGCCAGGATGTCGCCGAACAGGAGGCTCATCAGGTCCACGCGCACGTTTTCCAGGAAGCTGATCCCGACGAGGCCGAGGGCCAGACCGCCGTGCGCGAGGATGCCGAGGAGCGTGTCGGTGGCCAGCCGCTGCTGCTGCTGGAGCAGGAGCAGCAGCAGGGCAAGCGCGATGCACATGAGGACGATGCCGGCGTTGAGGTCGATACCCAGGCCGACGCCGAGCAAGACGCCCAGCAGCGCGCTGTGGGCCACCGAATCGCCGAAATAGGCCATGCGCCGCCACACCATGAAGCAGCCGAGCGGTCCCGTAGCGAGCGCGATGCCGATGCCGCCCGCGAGCGCGCGCGCGAAGAAGTCGTCGAACACCGTGCGCTCAGTTGTGCTCGCCTGTCGATCCCGCCTCGGGTGAGTCGGTATCGACAGGCGAAAGTGCGGCGGGCAGGCCGTGACTGTGGTCGTGGTCATGGGTGTAGACCGCGAGCCCAGCTGCGGCACGCGGGCCGAACAGCGAAATGTACTCAGGGTGTCGGCTCACCGCCTCCGGCTCGCCGGCGCAGCAGACGTGCCCGTTGATGCACACCACGCGGTCGGTCGCGCCCAACACGAGGTGCAGGTCATGGGAGACGATCAGCACGCCGCAGCCGCGCCGATCCCGCAGGCGGCCGATCAATTGGTGCATGGCCAGCTGGCCTGCGAAGTCGACCTGCTGGATCGGCTCGTCGAGCACCAGCAGGTCGGGGTCTCGCAGCAGCGCGCGGGCGAGCAGGACGCGCCTGAACTCGCCGCCGGAAAGCCCGCTGAGCTGACGGTCGATCACCGCCCCGGTGCCCACCTCGTCCAGCACCGCGGCGGCATGGGCGCGGGCCCGACGCCCCGCCATGGACAGAAAGCGGCGCACGGTGAGCGGCAGAAGTGATTCCGGTGCGATGCGCTGGGGCACGTAGCCCACCACGACGCCCGGCGCACGCTCAACGACACCCGCATTTGGCTTGATCAGTCCGAGCAACGCGCGCACGGCGGTCGTTTTGCCGGCTCCGTTGGGTCCGATCACGCTCACCACCTCGCGGCGGCGGACCTCGATCGAGACCCGGTCCAGCACGGTGCGCCCGCCGTAGCGCACCACCAGGTCGCGGCCCGAAGCGAGCGGCGGCTCGGCGGCGGCGTGCGGCCGGGGGGTCAGGGGGTCTGCGGAAGCGTCGTGCAGCGCGGACACTTGCCGTGCAATTCGATGATCTTGCGCGAGAGCGCGAAGCCGGAGCCGGCCGCCTGATCCGCGACGGCGCGATCGATGCTGGCCGCATTCATCTCCGACACGTCGCCGCAGTCCCCGCAGATGAGAAACTGGGCGCTGTGGCGGCGGTCGGGCTGAGGGCAGCCGACGAAGGCGTTGAGACTGTCGATGCGGTGAACCAGGCCCTGGGCCATCAGGAACTCGAGGGTGCGATAGACCGTCGGCGGCCTCGCCGCGCCCTCCCCATCACTTAATGCGGCGAGCAGGTCGTAGGCCTTGATCGCCCGATGGCTGCCCCAGACCAGCTCAAGGACCCTGCGCCGCAGCGGAGTGAGCCGGGCGCCGCGCTCGCGGCACACTTCATCGGCGCGGGCAAGCGCGCCCTCGATACAACTCTGATGCTTGTGCCCGCCTTCGAGGAAGGCCGGCTCATCGCCTTGCGGGCTCTTCATTCGTTCCTCGTTCTCGCCGCCGGAACCAGCGTCGTGCGGCGAACGCGACAGGTTACACTATAGCATATCCGAACGTAGGTCTTCAGTGGCGCGGCGCGCAGCGCTTGCGTCGTCTTCTCGGGGGCGCCCGGTGTGGGGCCTGCGATTCTTGCCGAGACCTCAGCGCGCCCAGATGGATACGGTGCTCAAGTAGTTCCGGTTGGCCCGGTCGAGAGGATAGAAAATCTCACTGTCGCGCCCGAACCAGCGCTCGTAAATCTCGTCGTAGCGGCTGTTGGAGTCCTTGACCCCGGAGAACATGTCGATGAGGACCCGGTTGACGACGTCGCGCCAGGGACTGTCGTCTTGCGGCACTACGCAGGCCAACGTTTCCATGGCGAGCGCGAAGGTGCGCGGGAGCAAGACCACGCTGCGGCGCGGCTCCGCCTTCGCCGCGAGCCCCAGAAGCGTGATGCCGATGTTGGCGACGCCGCTCACCTCGCCTGCCGCAAGTGCGGACATGGCATCCTTCATCGAGGGGAAGAGGTGCAGGTTCGCCGTGGGCAGCTGGTCCTGGACGATTGTCACGGTGGTCGTGCCCTCGACCACCCCGATATCCAGCTTTCCGAGGTCCACGCCGCCGGTGGCTTTCTCCCGGTAAATCAGAATGCGCGTGCCGTCGCGGAAGAAGGGCACCGAGAAGTCGACCAGCACCTCCCGATCCCAGGTCGGCGTCGTGATGCCGCAGACGATGTCGAGCTCGCCTGCGGCAACCCGTTCCAGCCGGTCTGCGGGCGTTACTTCCTGAATGTCCAGCGTGACCGGCCGGCCGACCTTCTCCTCCGCAGAGGCCCGGATGGCCTCCAGCAGATCGACCGAGAAGCCCTCGAACCCGCCTGTTTCCAGCTTCCGCGCGAAGGGCGGCGCGCTCGCCCTGGTGCCGGCACGAATGACCCCTCCGGCCTCGATCTTGGCGAGGACGCCGTCAGCCGCGGCCTGTGCTGGCGGCGCGAGGCGCGGCGAGGCCAGCGTCAGGGCGATAAGCGTAATCACAAGGCCCGCGCACCGAATTAGTGCCAGGTGGCGCGGCCGAGAGAGATATCGACGATCACCGAAGCCGGTCATTCTTCCCTCAAAAGCCTGTTGCCGGTCCCCGCAGATTTCGGCGCCCCGCTCAAGCACGCCGCGCCGCGCAGGCACCGAAGGAGCGACACCAGAAACTAACTCTTCCCTCACGGAACGATACTCTATTTCGCCTCGTTGACATATCGGATAGGCTTTCGAGTCGCTGCGGCTAGCGGCTCCGCGGCAAAGGCCGGGAGGGCCAGGGTCCTTTCCGCTGATCCCCGCCCGGCTACGTCAAATCGGGTTGGCACGATGATTTGCGCGACGATCATCGACACCTTATGCGCTGCGGTCATGGCGTCTCGCCGGGCCTCTATGGTGGATTCCGCCTCGGCGCGGACAGGGTGATGCGCGGGCGCGCCCGAGCCGCTCCTCGCCATCCGGGAGGTAGCCAGGCACGGCGGCCTTTCCATCGACTCTTCAATTCCCGGGCCGGGGGCATGGCGCCCGCGCGTGGGCGCATGAAGCGGCGACTTCCCAAGTGGTGGCTTCTTCTCGCGGTCTTGCTCACCGCTTGGGCAGGCGTGGCCGCTCCTGCGCTCGCCGACCGGCTGCAAGAGATACAGGACCGCGGCCACGTCATCGTCGGCGTCAAGGAGGACTACGCGCCCTTCGGCTTCCGCAATGCCGAAGGCACGCTCGTGGGCTACGACGTGGACGTGGCGCGGGGCTTCGCAGAGTCCATCGGCGTCGACGTCGAGCTGGTTCCGGTGACCAGCGCCAACCGGCTGCAGATGGTGCAGCGGGGCGAGATCGACATCGTCGCCGCCACCATGGGCGACACCCGCAGCCGCCGCGAGCTAGTCACCATGATCGAGCCGCAGTACTACGGCGACGGCGCAAACGTGTTGCTGCGCGATAGCGCCAGGATCGGCACCTGGGCCGACCTGCGCGGGCACACCGTCTGCGGTCTTCAGGGCTCGCTATGGAACCGGCTGGCCAAGCAGCGGCTGCTGCTCGACGTGACCGCGCACAAAAGCACCCGCGAGGCCGGCCAGACGTTGCGCGACGAGCGTTGCGTCGGCTGGATCTACGACGAGGTCCTCCTTCTCCACGAGATCGAGAGCGGCGAGTGGGACGGCTTCAGCGTCTCGCTGCCGACTCGCTTCGTGCTGCCCTGGGCCGTCGCCATCGCCAAGGAGGAAGGCGGCGGCCCGCTCGACCAGCTGATGGGCAATACGGTGGCGCAATGGCATCGCGACGGCTTTCTGCAGTCGCTGGAAAAGAAGTGGGGCCTGCCGCCGTCTCCGTTCCTGCGGGACGCGCGCACTACCTGGCAGGAGGTCGACGAGACCGGCGAACTGAAATGCCGGCGCAACGAGCAGGGTCAATGGCCACTGGGATGCCGCGAGGTCGCCCTCGTCACCGGCAGCGGCATCGGCGGCCTCTCGGGCTTCTCGCTGACAATCATGGAGGTGACGGGCCTCGACATCAGCATTCTGTACGACCCGCTCGACCGAGACGTATTCCTCTATGGTTTGGGGCTAACGGCGCTGCTGTCTCTGATCACGGTGGTCGGCAGCGTCGTCCTAGGCGTCGTGTTCGGATGGCTGATGCACCGGCGAGTGCTGGGAGTGAGCCACTTCCTGCGGGCGTTCAGCGAGTTCATGCGCATGACGCCCCCATTGCTCCAGCTCTATATCGTGTTCTTCGGTCTGGGCGGCGTGCTGCTGGCTGTGGGCTTCACCGTCGATGCGTTCCTGGTCGCTGCGGTGGTGCTGTCGCTTTACGCGGCATCGAGCAATGCGATCGCATTCTCGCTGGCGGCGGATGTTGCCGCGGCGGGCGGGCGCAAGCTCCGATTTACGCCGCGGGATGTGCAGCGAGCGTTGGTGCTCTGCTACGCCGCGGTGATGGGCAACTCCGCCAACATCGTTAAGGCCACCGGGATGGCCAGCACGCTCGCTCTGCCGGAGCTGGTCCACGCCAGCACGTCGATCGTGGCCGAGAAGGGCAATGCTGACGTGATGATGAACCTGCTGCTGATCAGTTACTTCGTTCTGGTCATCATCACGGTCCAGCTCTTCCGGCGCTTCGAGCGAGGCAAGGCCGCCACGCTATGACCGCGCAGGAGACAGTCGACGTCCTGTGGGCATGGTCGCCCTATCTGGCGGAAGGCTTCGGCTGGAACATCATCGTCTCCCTCTTCGCCATGGCCGTCGGCACCATCGTCGGTCTGGTGCTGGCTCTGCTGCGGGGCGGCTCTCACTGGGGCGTGAGGCACAGCGGAGGCGCGGTGACGACGCTCGCGCGCAATGCGCCGACCTTCGTCATGCTCTTCTACCTCGCCTACATCATTCCCACCGAGTTCACGCTCTTCGGTGCTGCCGCAACCTTCCCGGCCTGGATCAAGGCGGCACTCGCGCTGGGCATCGCCGTTGCCGGCTACGTGTCCGACAACGCGCTCGCGGCCATACGACATCTACGCCGCCATGAGATGGCGGAGGCGCTGTTGTTCGTTCCGGCCTGGACCAGCTATTTCCTGATCATCGTCATGGCCTCCAGCACGGCCTCGGTGATCGGCGTGCCCGAGCTCGTGCGTCGGGCAGACACGGTTATCGGCGCGGTCGATGAGGTGGGGCTCGCGCTCTGGGTTTATCTTTGGGCTATGATCTGGTTCCTCGGGTTCAGCCTTCTATTGACGTTCGGAATGAATCGGCTCAGCAGGCACATCAAGCGGCGCGTCTATCGTCCGCTGGAGGAGGCCACCGACCTTACCGGCGGGCCGCTGCCGTGAGGGCACCCCGCGCCGGGCACCGGCTTCGGTCGTACGCCACGGCGGGATATCGCCGTTGACCCTTTCCAGACGCTTGATCATCACGGTTGCGGCGTCCGTCGGCGTGGCGATTGTCGGTGTCGCGCTGGCGATGGGATTTCTCGCGCGCGACGCACTGATCGAGCAGGCCGAAGACCAGGCGTTGCTTGTCGCCGGGCTCATCGCTAGTGAGGCCAACCGGGCGGAGCACACCGCCGACGAAATCGACCGCATGATCGTCACGCAGATGGAAGCGCAGGCTCTGGCCATCGCTCGTCATCTGGACGAGCACTCACATGAGGGGGAGAGCAGGAATACCCTCGGCATTTATTTCGCCAAGTTGACGGCGGACAGCGCCGTCGACGACATCTGGCTGCTGGGCGAAACGGGTCGGCCGCTGGTGCGCGCTGTCGGTGGCCTCAGCGAGAGCGGTGCGCTGGATCTGGCGTCCGCCGGAATCGATTCCCGTGTCGTGGAGGCGCTGGTATCGGGTCGACGTTTCTCTGTCTCCTTTAAGTCGGTCCCTCCAATGGGGTGGGAAAAGCCGATCAGGTACGTCGGCGTTCGCGCCGGCACACGAGAGACCGTGCTGGTCGGCACGCTGGCAGCCGAGACCGGCGGCCCCGGCGACGTCATCGGCATCGGGGCGGCGCTGGACTCGCTGGCCGGGCGCGAGGCGATTCGCTCGATCTGGGTGGTCAACGACCTTCTCCACCTCATCGGCATGGCCACTTTCGAGGGTAGGAACGGCTCCGAGGACGACGCGGCGCTGTCTGCGGACGACCAGGATCTTGCCACACGCGTTCTTGGCGTCGACGGCGCGGAATCGTATCTCGGCGAAAACGCTCTCCATGTCGCGGCGCCCATCCTCGATCGCGGCGGCGTCGCCACGGGCGCTGCAGTGATCCACATGCAGCGGGATCATCTGGATCAGCTCTTTGAGGACCACATCAAGTACGGTCTGATCGTAGCCGCAGCAGCCTTCGCCATCGGCTCCATCATCGCAGCAGTCTCCGCGCGCCGCATCGTGCAGCCGGTCACGGCGTTGACCACAGCCGCAGCGGAGGTGGACACCGATACGCTAAGTTTCGCCCCGGAGACGCTGGACTCCGTCGCCGTCCGGCGGGACGAGCTCGGCACACTTGTCCGTGTGTTTCAAAACATGGTGCGCCAAGTTCAGGCGCGCGAGGAATATCTGGAAAGCATGGTCCGCGCCCGCACCCGCGAACTAGAGGCGTCGAACGCGCAGTTGGAAAAAGCCAAGGAGCGGATGGAATCGGAGCTCAAGATCGCGCACGCCCTGCAGGGTGCGATCTTGCCCAAGACGATGCCGGAATATCCGACTTATTCAGGACACGCGGTCATGACTCCCGCACGTGAGATGGGCGGCGACTTCTACGACTTCTTCACTTTGGACGATGGTCGTCTCAGCGTGGTGATGGCAGATGTTTCGGGCAAAGGGGTACCCGCGGCATTCTTCATGGCGATCGCACGGACGGTCATGCGCGCCGCCGCTGCGCGGCACCCTAACCCGGGCCCCTGTCTGCAGGAGGTCAACGACGCCATCTGCGAGCAAAACCCTCAGGATCTGTTCGTGACCCTCTTCTACGGAATTCTGGATCCCGACACAGGCGAGTTCGTCTATGCCAATGCCGGGCACAACCCGCCGTTTGTCGTCAAGCACCCCGGCGATGTCTCGCCTCTGCCGATGACAGGAGGCATGGCCGTGGGCGTCATGCCTGGAATGCCCTACGACGAAGACGCGATGACACTGGCGCCCGGAGACACGATGTTCCTCTACACGGACGGCATTACCGAAGCCATGAATGTTAATCACGAGGAGTTCACCGAGGCGCGTCTGGAGGTGGTTTTGGCCGAAGCCCGCGACTTGCCTGTCGATTCAGTGCTTGAGAATGTCACCAGTGCGGTGGTTAAGTTCGTCGGCGAGGCGGAGCAGTCTGACGATATCACTTGCGTTGTGCTACGCTATGATGGTGCGATGGATGATGGTGCGACCGGCTAACGATAATCAAGTGTGCTGCACTGCGAGCAGCGCGACGAACAGGTGAAATCTTTTGGTTGACGAAGAATCGGGCATTGAAGATTGCTCTCCCACGCTGCCATGAGGGACGATGTGCAGCGTGGAGCCGGTTTTGGATAACAGGTGTCAGCCTAGCGAGTATCAGACACTACGACACAGGGAGGAAACTGCTATGAGCGAAGAGGAGAAGGTGCTCCCGTAAGGGCAGCGAGGGTGAAGGCGATCGGCGATACCGAAGCGGAAGGAGCCGTCGGCGCGATCGGGCGACGAAGCCCAATCAGCGCCAGTCGACGGAAGAAGAGACCACGTATGCCACCGGCGGCTGAAGTCCCGGCTCTTTCTTAACGGATCTGCCTGGCTGTCTTGCTAGACCTAAGGACAATGCCACTTGTCCAAGTGCGTCCTGCGACCGTATGGGACCCGGGCGCCACGGCCGATCGTTCGACGCCATGACCTGAGGCGGATGGGAAACGGCTCCGGCCCCGCTCCGGCCACAAGCGGAGGGCCAGCGGACTGCCCGGGCCGGCGACCGATCCATCTCCCAACCGCAGCAGGGCTTCACGGGGCCGATTAAGACACGCTAAGCCTGGGTGCGCGGCACCGGCTGCTGTCTTGCGGCCTCGCCGACCACGCACAGGCTCTCTGGCATAGCGCGGCGCGCACACTTGCATCGCCGCGATCGCGCCCACAAGGACCGACCATGCCCGTTACCTTGCGTCAGTTGCGCTACTTTCAGGCCTTGATCGAGCACGGCTCCTTCAGCCGCGCGGCCGAGAGCGTCCACGTCTCTCAGCCCGCGCTTTCGCTCCAGATCCGCGAGCTCGAGGCCTCGCTCGGCGGGCCGCTGGTAGAGCGCGAGAGCCGCGGCGTTCTCCTCACGCCGCTCGGCCGAGAGGCGCACGAGCAGACGCTCAGGATTCTGGACGAGACACTGCTGCTGGAGACGATAGGGCAGCGATACGAGGCCGGTCCGCTCAGGGTCGCCGTCGGGATCGTCTCCACGCTTGCGCCCTACCTGCTTCCAGGAATCCTGACCTACTTGCACGATGCCTCGCCCCGCGTCGAGCTCGATATCGCGGAGGCGCCGGGCCAGGTTCTTGTGTCCAGTCTCCTGGCCGGTCGCCTTGACGCAGCCATCGTCTCGCTCCCACTCGGCATGCTGGAGCTGCCCGAGCGAGAGCTCTTCGAGGACCGCCTCGTGCTCGCCGGTCGCACCGAGCGTCTCGTCTCGATCCGCCGCACACTCAGCGACGAACTGGGACCTGCGGATCTGGCCCGGGCCGATATCGGGCCGCTTCTCACGCTGGGCGACGGTCATTGCCTGGCAGACCAGGTCTTGGGCGCGTGCTTGATGTGGCGCATGCAAGAGGTTCGCCGCGGCGCCGAATCGCTCGCCACACTATCGAGGCTCGCGGCAAGCGGCGCGGGGCTGACGCTCCTTCCGGAAACCGCTGCGCTGTCCGAACGCGCGGCCGTCCCTGACCTGAGTTTTCTCCGCTTTGCCGCGCCTGAGCCCTCACGGCGGATCGGCCTCACCCATCGCGTCGCGGCCCATGGTCAACCGTGGATCGATCTGCTGGCAGAGGCCGCGTCGAGCGCCGGCAAGGCGCTCACGGAGGAAGCGCGAAAAGCGGTCGGCTAGTCCCGACTGGCCAGTGCGGTCAGACCTCGACGGCAGCGAGTGCTTCGGCCTGTGACGGACGAATCGTGATGATCGTGTCGAAACCGATCTTCTCAAAGACCTTCTGGACCGGTTCCGAAAGCGAGTAGAGCGCAAACCGCGTGTCCCGGTTCGATAGGGTCTTGGCAATCGAGAGTACGGTACGAAGACCCGCACTGCCGATGTAGCTCAGCTCTTCGCAGTCCACGATCACGGCGCGATCGCTGTCGGCGATCTGGGTTTCGATCGCCTCATGAAACGCGCGCGCGGTGGAGCCGTCGATGCGGCCTTCCACCCGCACCGATACCACGCCGTCCTTCCGCTCCGTCGTCACGTCCATGGCGTCTTTCTCAGCCGTGAGTCCTGCAAACGATGGCCCGACCCGAAGCCGTCCGATCCGGACTCGCCGCGCCTTCCCGATATCACGCGGCTGCAAGCCGCTGCAGCGCCGCCGGACGCGGCCCGCCGGTTGCCCAGTCGAGTAGCTCGACCGTGTGCACCACCGGCAACGCAGTGTGGCCGGCGATCTGCACCATGCAGCCGATATTGCCCGCAGCCACCAGCGCAGCACCGGTGCTTTCGATCGCTAATGCCTTGCGCGCGCCGAGCGCACCGGCCAAGTCGGGCTGAAGCATATTATAGGTGCCCGCCGAGCCGCAGCAGAAATGACCGTCCGGCACCCTTCGCACGTCAAAGCCGGCGGCGGCAAGGAGCGCCATTGGCTGCCGGTCGATTTTCTGGCCGTGCTGGAGCGAGCAGGCCGAGTGATAGGCGACAGGCGCGCTCAAGGGTGGCGACCCGAGGCCGGTGACGCCCAGCTCGTCGAGTACCTCGCTGATATCGCGGGCGAGCGCTGCCACCTGCGCCCCCGTTGCGGCGTGGGTCTCGTCGTCCTTGAGCAGGTGGCCGTAGTCCTTGAGCATCGTCCCGCAGCCTGACGCCGTGGCGACGACGGCATCGAACCCGTCTTGGGCTGCCTCGCGCGCGAACGCGGCCGCCGTGCGTGCGGCTCGGGCCTGGCTGCGCGCCTCGTCGCCCAGATGGTGGGAGAGCGCACCGCAGCAGCCGGCGCCGCGCGGCACCACCACCTCGCAGCCGTGGCGGGTGAGAACACGCACCGCCGCCTCGTTAATCTCCGGCGCCAGCACGCATTGCACGCAACCCGTGAGCAGCGCCACCCGCTTGCGCCGATGACCCTGGGCGGGGATGACCTGCGGCCGCTCGACCCAGCTCGGCCCATACGAAGGCCGGCCGGCGAGGCGGAGCAGAGCACCGAGTTTTCCACTGAAGAGCGGCGCCAGCAGCGCCGGCCCCCGCGCGGCGAGAAGGGCGAGGCGCGCCAGACTAGGGCGGGGCAGCACGACACCGAGCAGAGTGCGAATCGCACGTTCGACGGGCGGTCGCTTCCAGGTGCGCTCGATATGGCCGCGTGCATGGTCGACCAGGTGCATGTAGTCGACCCCCGCCGGGCAGGTGGTCATGCACGAAAGGCAGGAGAGGCAGCGGTCGATGTGGCGGGTTACCGTGGCGTCGGCCGGCGCGTCCTGCTCCAGCATGTCCTTGATCAGGTAGATGCGCCCGCGCGGGCTGTCCCGCTCGTCGCCGAGCAGCGCATAGGTGGGGCAGGTGGAGAGGCAGAGCCCGCAATGGACGCAGGTACGGAGCACCTCGTTGGCTTGCGCCAGTGCCGGGAGCGCAAGCTGACTCTCTGTGAACTGGGTCTGCATCGCCGCTACACGCCCGCGTACATGCGCCCGGGGTTGAGCACGCCTGCCGGATCAAAAGCGCGCTTGATGCGCTCCGTCAGCGCCGCGAGGCCCGCCGTCTGGGGCTGGAAGACCGCACGCGCCGCCCGTGTCGGCGCATCGGCGCGGACCAGGGTCGCGTGCCCGCCCACAGCCGCAGCGGCGGCTCGCACGGCAGTTTCCCCCGCATCCGGCGTCCCGTCGACCGCGAGCCAGACGAGCCCGCCGCCCCAATCGAAAAGGACGCGCGCATCCGTTGCGTCCGTGACGCGTGCGGCTGCGACCGCACCGGATGCCGGCGGCACGGAGAGGCGCCATAGTGGCCCGCTGTCGTCGGCGAAGGCCCGGGCGTCCCGGATCTCGCGCCAGAGCGTCGCCGAGTTTCTGGAGTGAAGCTCCTCGACCGCACCGAAGCGCCCGAGCAGCTCGCGCAGCGCCCCGCAGCGTGCTTCCACCGAGGCGGGAAAGCCCTCGACCCGGACCGCGCTGACCGCAGTGGCCGCGCCCGCGACGTAGGAAACGCCTGAGCGCGCCGCCACCTCAGCCGGCATGTGGGCCGCGCCCGAGACCTCGTGCGCGCTCCCGAGCGCCGCGCCCAAGGCATCCATGGCGTGGGCCGTCTCGAGCCCATAGACCAGCACCGTGCGCGTCCGCTCCGGCGCAGGCAGGACCTTGACTGTCACCTCGTGCATGAGCGCGAGCGTGCCACAGGAGCCCGCGAGCAGCTTGCAGACATCGTAGCCGGTCACGTTCTTAACCACGCGGCCGCCGGCCTTGAAGCGCTCGCCGCGCCCGCTCACCGCGTGCACGCCGAGGAAGTGATCGCGCGCCGCACCCGCCTTGATCCGGCGCGGGCCTGAGAGGTTGCAGGCGAGGGCACCGCCCAGAGTGGCGCCTTCGGCCGAGCCGAACAGCGGCGCATAGTCCGCAGGCTCGAACGCCAGCATCTGCCTCTCGGCTTCGACCGCACTTTGGATGGTTGCGAGAGGCGTCGCTGCCTTGGCCGTCAGCACCAGCTCAGAGGGTTGATATTCGACGATGCCATCGAACGCGGCGAGCGAAAGGGTGGCCGCGCTCTGCACCGGCCGGCCGAAGTTCCGCTTGGAGCCGCCGGCGACGACCTCCAGCGGGTGCTCGCCCGCGACGGCCCAGCGCACGGCATCCGCGAGGCCGTCCGCATCCGTCGGCGCCAGACTGTCGGCCATCAGAAGCGGGGCAGGTCGGGGAACGGCGTCTCGCCGCGGTGGACGTGCATCTGGCCGAGCTCGGCGCAGCGGTGGAGCGTTGGGAAGACCTTTCCCGGGTTGAGCAGCTGGTCCGGATCGAAGGCACACTTGATCCGCTGCTGCTGCTTGAGGTCGTCGTCGGTGAACATCGTGCCCATCAGGTCGCGCTTCTCAACGCCGACACCGTGCTCGCCGGTGAGCACGCCGCCCACCTCGACGCAGAGCCTGAGGATCTCCGAGCCCATCTCCTCGGTGCGCTGCAGGGCGCCGGGGATGCTGGAATCGTACATGATGAGCGGATGCAGGTTGCCGTCGCCCGCGTGGAAGACGTTTGCGACGGGCAGATCGTATTCGCGTGAAAGTTCGCCGATCCGGGTCAGGACTTCGGGCAGGCGCGCGCGGGGAATCGTGCCGTCCATGACGTAGTAGTCGGGCGCCATGCGGCCAGCGGCGCCGAAGGCGGACTTGCGGCCGAGCCAGAAGCGTTCCCGCTCCGCCTCGTCCCTGCTCGTGCGGATCGTCGTCGCGCCCGACTTGCGGGCGAGGTCTCCGACCAGGGCGACGAGCTCGTCGACCTCCACCTCGGGCCCGTCCAGCTCGCAGATCAGGATCGACGCGACGTCCATGGGATAGCCGGCCTGGCAGAAGGCTTCCGCCGCTTCGATCGCCGGCTTGTCCATCATTTCCAGCCCGGCCGGAATGATCCCGGCGGCGATGATCTCACCCACGCAAGCACCGGCCGACGCGTTGTCGGGGAACCCGAGCAGCAACGCGCGCACCGTGGCGGGCTTGGGGAGCAGCCGGACCGTCACCTCGGTCACGACGCCGAGCAGCCCCTCGGAGCCGGTCACCACGCCGAGCAGATCGTAGCCCTCGGCGTCGAACTGCTTGCCGCCGAGGCGCAGGACCTCGCCGTCCATCAGCACCATCTCGACGCCGAGCAGATTATTGGTGGTGAGCCCGTATTTGAGGCAGTGCACGCCGCCGGAATTCTCCGCGACATTGCCCCCGATCGAGCAGGCGATCTGGCTGGAGGGGTCCGGCGCATAGTAGAAGCCATAGGGGCTGACTGCCGTACTGATGGCGAGATTGGCGACACCAGGCTGGACCACGGCGCAGCGGTTGGCGGTGTCGATTGCGAGGACCTGGTTGAGTTTGCCGAGGCCCACGGTGACCCCGTCGGCGAGCGGCAGCGCGCCGCCCGAAAGCCCGGTGCCGGCACCGCGCGGCACGATCTTGACGCCCCGCTCGTGGCAAAGCGAGAGCACGCGACTGACCTCGCGCGTATCGCGCGGCAGCACGACGACCATCGGCAACGACCGGTAAGCGCTGAGGCCGTCGCACTCGAAGGGGCGAAGCCCGCGCTCGTCGTCGATCACGCAGTCCGCGGGCAGCAGCTTGTGCAGCGCCGCAACCAGAGACTGGCGCTGGCTGATGACGCCCGCATCGGGCTCAGGCATGGCGATCACGGCAGCACCTTTCGGGACCCGGCGTGGACCCTCCCTTGTGAGCGTGGCGGATTGTCGGTGCGCGCGCGCCGCTCGTCAATCCGAGCCGGCGCTGTGCTGGATCGGCCGAAGCGACCGGGCGCGGTCAGCCCTGGCGCGCCTTGAAGCGCGGGTTGCGCTTGTTGATGACCAGGACGCGGCCCTTGCGGCGCACGATCTGGCAATCCTTGTGGCGATTCTTGGCGGCGCGCAGCGAGTTGAAGACCTTCATCTCATCCTCTCTTCGAGGGGCGGCGCACCATAGGGAGCGCCCGCACCCCTGTCAATCGGCGCTGCTTACGCTTGGCGCAGCGTCTGCCGCTGGCGGCCGAGGCTCTCGATCTCGAGCTCCATCACGTCGCCCGGCTTGAGGAAGACCGGCGGCTTCATGCCCATGCCGACGCCGGGCGGGGTCCCTGTCGCAATCAGATCGCCCGCCTCCAGCACCATGAATTGGCTGGCATACCAGACGAGGTGAGCGACGCCGAAGATCATCGTGGCGGTGGTGCCGCTCTGGCGCACCTCGCCGCTGACCGTGAGCGACATGGCGAGGCTTTGCGGGTCGGGAACCTCATCGCGCGTGACCAGCCACGGGCCGGTGGGGCAGAAGGTCCGGGCCGACTTGCCCTTGACCCATGTGGGGCCGTGCCGGAGCTGGAAGTCCCGCTCGGAGACGTCGTTGCAGATGCAGTAGCCGGCGACGTGGCCCATCGCCGTGTCCTCGTCCGGCAGGTACTCAGCCGTGCGGCCGATTACCACCCCGAGCTCCACCTCCCAGTCCGTCTCCGTACTGCCGCGCGGGATCAGCACGTCGTCGTCCGGCCCGCTGTAGGAGCTCGGCGCCTTGGTGAAGATGATCGGCTCCGTCGGCAGGTCCATGCCGGCTTCCTTGGCGTGGTCGGCATAGTTGAGGCCGATGGCGATGATATGGCCGGGCCGCGCCACCGGCGGGCCGATCCGTGTGCCGGGGTCGACGCTGGGGAAGCGATCGGTGCCTTCGGACAAGGTCTTTGCCAGCCGGTCCACGCCGCCGCTATCGAGCCAGGCGCCGTCGATCTCGCCGACCGCGCTCGATACGTCGATGATGGTTCCGTCATCCAGCATCACGGCCGGCCGCTCGGCGCCTGCCTCGCCCACACGCAACAGCTTCATTCGTCCTCTCCCGGGTCTGAAACCGCGCGCACTATACCAGCGGCCCCGGGCTGTACCAGCCCGGGGCCCTGTTCATTTGTAACTGCCCAGGTTCTTGCTGTGAAAATTCTCTGGGATTCGGCACAACGCTACCCACGCGACGCCCGTGTGCTCCTCTGTGGTCGCCGGGTTTCACAGCTCACGATGCCCCTCTTGCGGACTGCGACCGGTAAGCTACCCCGATGTGGCCCGAAGTCCGCCCGCGCGACGGGCACCGATTTTCATTCTATGGGGTGGTCCAGCACGGCGTCGACCATGATCGTTTATGAGAATGGCTCCGCTGTTGGAGAACCCGTGCCAGGTGAGCTTACGCGCACTTGACGGTGGCGATGAGCCGATCCGATGGGCTGGTCAGGGCTTCGATGATATTCCAGCCCTGCTTTCTGGCGGTGGTGATGACGCTGCGCAGGATGGCGAAGTTCTCGGCCCCCTGCGCGGACCGGAAGCCCCCGGAGATCTTCTGGCGCAGCTTCATCATCCGAAGGTCGCGCTCGGCCTCGTTGTTCGTGAACCCGACCTCGAGGTCGATCAGGAACCGGAGCACCGCGCATTTGTGGTCGCGCAGCCTCAAGGCCGGATTGTGACCGATCCTTCGCTTCCGGCGCTTCTTCCTCTTGCCAGGCGAGAACGGTGGTTGGCTCTCGTGAAAGGCCAGCGCATCGGCGATGATCTCGTCGTATCGGCGCTCGATCAGCGCCACAAGCCTCGCCGGAACGGCGATATCCTTGTCCAGCGCGATGCGGGCGGCGCGATTGGCTCGGCGCAGGAGCTGCTGCATCCGCCGGGCCCAAGCCTCCCCTTCGATGTCCACCAGCGCCTGCAACTCCCGCAGGTGATGGGCGTTGCACAGGCCGTGCTCCACCCCTTCCATCGCGAAGTACGGCTTCCAGTGATCGTGCACGACGATGCCGGAGACACCCGAGAGCAGGGCGCCGCGCTTGCCGCTGACCCGGTACGCCGCCAGCAGCGGCGTGCAGATCACATGAAGCCACTGCGTCTGACCGCCGATCCGCAAGCCGGTCTCGTCCATGTGTTTCACCCGCGCCGTGCCCGCCGCCAGGTCCTGTATGTGCAAGGCCGCGTCCCGCAGCCGCTCGGCCGCCCTCTCGCTCATCGTCGCCAACGTCGCAGCCGTCACCGGCGCGCCGAAGAGCTCGGCCATCACCTGCGACAGCCGATCCTCCGGCAGGAAGTGAGCGTGCTGAAGGTAGACCGCCACCCCGGCAATGCGCGGGCCGTACTGCACCGGCGCCGACACCCCGTCGGGGAACGCCGCCCGGGTCACCGTCCCGCAATGCCCGCAGCACTTGGCATGCGCCCGGTGCTCGGTCACCTCCAGGGGGCTCGGCTCGGGCAGATCGAACACCTGGCGGGCGACGGGCGTTCCCGCCCTGGCCGCGTCCGAAAGCGGCGAACCGCATCCCTTGCAGGAAGCCGGGACGTGATCCTTCACCCGATCCGGGTGATCGGCGCGGCGCAGCGTCTTGCCCTTGTGGCCGGGCTGGCCACCGGGCTTGCGGCCCGATTTGCCGCGCAGGCTTCGGGTTCGCCGCTTCGAATTCGGCTTCCTCAGCCCATCGCTCGAAGGCGGCTTGCCGCTGTTGCCGCTGTTGAGGCCGAGACGGCGCTCCAACTCCTCGATGCGCTCGACGAGACGCGCGACTTGCTCTTCCAGCCGCGCGTTCTGCTGCCGAAGCCAGGCATTTTCCTCCCGAAGCCGGGCGTTCTCCTCCTCCAGGCGGGCGATCTTCTGCGCGGGCGTTTCGGGCGCTGCTCCCGTCGAAGGGCCGCGCGGCGACTCGGGATTGCTCATGTCGTTGTTGAGTCATTTCCCGAAATTCCCGTCAAGCCCTTTCCACCAACTCCGAACGAGAAACGCCTCAATCCACTGGCCCAAAATGACAAATCAGACGACCTGGGCAGTTACGTTCATTTCCCTCAGTCGCCGGGCGCGCGCTCCGCTTGCTTGGCTACGCGCCGTTCGGCGCGGCGCGCAGTCGCGCGCTCCGGTCCGCTTTGCTGCCCGGTTCATCCTATGCTCAGGCCCGTAGGCTGCCGAGCGACGCGTCTGCGCTACTCAGGTTGCGCTCGCCGCGCTCTTCTTCTAATTTCCGCCGCGCCGGCGGGGCCGCCCCGGCGTGCGTTACTGCGCGCACACGCGCCTTTCTCCCCATCGCTCAATGAGGTTGCCACCATGTCAGCAATCCTTTGGTTTGCCGTGGCCTGCGGACTCGTCGCGCTCGCCTATGGCCTCTACGCCACCCGCTCGGTCTTGAGTGCAAGCGCCGGCACCGAGCGCATGCAAGAGATCGCCGGTGCCGTGCAAGAGGGCGCGCGGGCCTATCTGAACCGTCAATACATGACCATCGGCCTGGTCGGCCTGGTGCTATTCGGCATTCTGACCGGGCTGCTCGGCCATCTGGTGGGTATCGGCTTCCTCATCGGCGCGGTTCTTTCCGGCGCGGCCGGCTACATCGGCATGCACGTCTCGGTGCGGGCGAATGTGCGAACGGCAGACGCGGCCAGGACCGGCGGACTCAAGCCAGCACTCAATGTCGCCTTCCGCTCCGGCGCCATCACCGGCCTCCTCGTGGTCGGCCTCGGCCTCCTCGGCGTCACGGTTTATTACGCGATCCTGCTGATCGCGGATGTCGAGACCAAGAAGGTGCTGGAGGCGCTCGTGGCGCTCGGCTTCGGCGGCTCGCTGATCTCGATCTTCGCGCGGCTCGGCGGCGGCATCTTCACCAAGGGCGCCGACGTCGGCGCCGACCTGGTCGGCAAGGTCGAAGCCGGCATTCCCGAGGACGACCCGCGCAACCCCGCAGTGATTGCGGACAACGTGGGCGACAACGTGGGCGACTGCGCCGGCATGGCGGCCGACCTCTTCGAGACCTACGCCGTCACCATCGTCGCCACCATGCTGCTGGCGGCGGTGTACTTCACCGGACCATTGCAGCAATCGCTCATGCTCTATCCGCTCGCCATCGGCGGCGCCTGCATCCTGGCCTCGGTGATCGGCACGTTCTTCGTTCGCCTCGGCAAGAGCCAGAAGATCATGCCCGCGCTCTATCGCGGTTTCCTGGTCTCGGCCGTGCTCTCGGCCATCGCGTTCTATCCCGTCACCGACTGGGTGGTGGGCTGGAACACCGAGTTCACGGTCAGTGGCGTGACGGCCTCAGGCCTCGACCTCTTCCTCTGCGGGCTGATCGGGCTGGTGGTGACCGGCCTGATGATCTGGGTCACCGAGTACTACACGTCGACCGAGTTTGGACCGGTGCGCGGCATCGCCAAGGCATCCACGACCGGCGACGCCACCAACATCATTCAGGGTCTTGCGGTCTCGATGCAGGCGACGGCTATCCCCGCGATTATCATCTCGGCGGGAATCATCCTCGCCTTCCTCGCCGCCGGCCTCTTCGGCATCGCGATCGCGGTGACCGCGATGCTGGCGCTCGCCGGCATGGTAGTGGCGCTGGATGCCTACGGCCCGGTGACCGACAACGCCGGCGGCATCGCCGAGATGGCGGACTTGGACGAGGACGTGCGCAAGACCACCGACGCGTTGGACGCGGTCGGCAACACCACCAAGGCGGTGACCAAGGGGTACGCGATTGCCTCGGCGGGGCTTGCTGCGCTCGTGCTCTTTGCCGCTTATACCGAGGACGTGACGCGATACTTCCCGGATGTCGAGCTCGACTTCTCGTTGAGCAACCCCTATGTGGTCGTCGGCCTCTTCTACGGTGGCCTCCTGCCCTTCCTCTTCGGCTCGATGGCGATGCTGGCGGTCGGCCGGGCTGCGGGCGCTGTGGTGCTTGAGGTGCGCCGACAGTTCCGAGAAATTCCCGGCATCATGGAGGGCACCGCCAAGCCGGAATACGGCCGCGCCGTCGATCTGCTCACCAAGGCGGCCATACGCGAGATGATCCTGCCCTCGCTGCTGCCGATCGTGGCGCCGATCCTGCTCTATATCGTGATCTGGGCCATCGCCGGCCAGTCGGCGGGTTTCTCGGCGCTCGGCGCGGCGCTGGTCGGCACGATCGTGACCGGGCTCTTCCTCGCCATCGCGATGACCGCCGGTGGCGGGGCCTGGGACAACGCCAAGAAGTACATCGAGGACGGCAACCACGGCGGCAAGGGCTCGGAGAGCCACAAGGCCGCGGTTACCGGCGATACGGTGGGCGATCCCTACAAGGACACGGCCGGGCCTGCCATCAACCCGATGATCAAGATCACCAACATCGTGGCGATCCTGCTGCTGGCCATCATCGCGAAGTTCTTCGCCGGTTGATGCGCCTGAGCGCCGAAGGGGGAGCGACGGAAGGAGGCGTCCTACTGGTTGGTCGCGACCGGCCGGCCGATGTTGCCGAAGATCTGCTCGAAGAAGCTGAGCTCGCGGCCGCGCGTCGGGCTCTCCTCCTCGACCGGCGCGATCGCGCGCGCCTCTTCGATCGACACCGAGGCGACCTCCGCCACGACACCGTTTTCGTCGAAGGCGATCACGGTCACGCTCTGGTCGACCAGCTCGGGTTCGTAAAACGCCGTCGTCTCAGTCCGGCGGCTGATGTAGTACCAGCGCTTGGCGTCGAACGTCCCCACCGCCGACGGCGTGCCCAGCAGTCGTGCGACCTCTTCGCGGGTCTGCTCGCCGGGCTCGATCTGGGCCAGCACTTCCGCGTTGCGGATGTGGCCTTGCTGGTGGACGATCGGTGCGCAGCCGGCGAGCAGGGCCGCCGCCAGGGCGCAGCCGAGAACCATGCGCCGGGCGCGCCGGCCTCGCCCGCGCGCCGGGACGAATTCAGCATGACCGCGCCGATGCCTCATGGACGCCACCTCCGTTCGCCGAGCCGCGCCAAACTGCGCGCGTTGCCGGGGCGTGTCAACGGGTTACGCGGGGTCGGGGGCGAGGGATCGTCATGGCAGTCGTGCGCCTCTGGCGCCATCTGAAGGGGCGCAAGCGCCGGCGCGAGGCGGCCCGCCGTCTCTACACGGCGGCGGTGCGTCAGGCGCGTCAGCCGATCCTCTACACCGAGGGCGGGGTCGCGGACACGCTCGACGGCCGCTTCGATCTGATCGTCCTGCACGTCGTGCCGCTGATGCGCAGGCTGCGCCAGTGCGACGACGCGGGCCGGCAGCTGAGCCAGGCGCTCTTCGACGTGATGTTCGACGACATGGATCAGAGCCTGCGGGAAATGGGTGTCGGCGATCTGCGCGTTGGCAAGCGGGTGAAGCAGATGGCGCGTGCCTTCTACGGGCGCGCCAAGGCCTACGACCAGGCCTTCGACCAGGCGCCGGGGGCGAAGCGCCGCCGCGCCATCGCCGAGGCGCTTGAGCGCAACGTCTTCAACAACGTGCCGCCGCCCGCCGCACGCGTGCAGGCGATGGCCGGCTATGTCGAGACGCTGCTGGACGCGCTCGACGATCACAGTCCCGCGGCGCTGCTCGGTGGCGAGGTTGGACTGCCGCCGGTGCCTCCGCTGGCCGCTGCCGAGGAGGGTGGCCAGTGAGCGCCGCCGCTCGCGCCGGAGCCGGGGGCCGGCGCCTGATCGCAGCGGACGAGGTGGGCCCGCGGGGCCTCACCATTGCGTTCGAGGCCGATGCAGAGGAGAAGGCGGCGCTCGCGCGCCGTCTCGACCTGGTATCGTTGGAGGCGCTCTCGGCGCAGCTCCGCTTTGAGGTGGCCGACGAGGCCAAAGGGGCAATCCGTGTGACCGGGATTATCCGGGCGGGGTTGGTTCAGAGCTGCGTCGTGACGCTTGAGCCCGTGCCCCGAAGGGTAAGCGAGTCCATCTCGGCCCTCTACGCGCCCTTGCCTGCCGATCAGCCCGCGCAAGAGGTCGAGGTGTTGGCGGAGGGCGACGAGGCCGAGCCGCTGCCGGAGGAGGGAATCCACGTGGGCGAGGTGGTGGCGGAGCATCTTGCGCTCCTCCTCGACCCCTATCCGCGCCACCCGGATGCGCCGGCCGATCCGCTCACCTACACGGCAGGCGAAGATGGGCCCAAAAAGGACACATCGGGCGACGACGGAGGCGCTGGACCCTTCGCGGCGCTTGGCCAATTGAAAAGCAAGTTGTAATGTGCGAGTCGATCGTGTAGTGCCGGCGCGGCTGGCGCGATTCTGCTGAGGCGAGAGCGCAGCGCCGGCACAATCAAGCGGTGAGAAGCTGTCCATGGCTGTCCCAAAAAAGAAAGTATCCCGTGCGCGGCGCGGGAGCCGTCGCTCCCATGACGGATTGGCGAAGGCCAACCTGGGGGAGTGCCCCAATTGCGGCGAGCACAAGCTGCCCCACCATGTGTGTCGGGCCTGCGGCTACTACAGGGGCCGCGAGGTGATCGAGGGCGAGGCCTAGCCGAACACCAGGCCGAGGCGAAGGCCCGCGGATGAACAAATCGGAGATCGTGATCGCCCTCGATGCGATGGGCGGAGACGGGGCTCCCGACGTGGTGATCCGGGGCGCCAACATCGCCCGTGTGCGCCATCCCCAGCTCCGCTTTATGTTCTTCGGCAAGGAGTCGGCTATCGCCGCGGGCCTGGAGAAGTTCAAGCGCCTGAAGTCGGTGAGCACCGTCCACCATGCCGAGGAGGTGATCGCCGACGACGACAAGCCGGTCCAGGCGCTGCGCCGGCGCCAGGGCTCGAGCATGCGGCTCGCCATCGACGCCGTGGGCGAGAACGCGGCACACGGCGTGGTCTCGGCGGGAAACACCGGCGCGCTGATGGCGCTGGCCAAGATCATGCTCAAGACCCTGCCGGGCATCGGGCGCCCTGCGATGGGGTCGATCGTGCCCACGGTGCGGGGCGAGAGCGTGATGCTCGATCTCGGCGCCAATATCGACTGCGATTCGACGGTGCTCGCGCAGTTCGCGGTGATGGGCGAGGTCTTCGCACGCAACGTCCTCGGCGTTCGCGAGCCGACCGTGGGCCTGCTCAACATCGGCACCGAGGAGTTGAAGGGCTCGGAGACCATCCGCACCGCCGCTGCAACGCTGCGGAATTCCGGCCTGCCCATCAAGTTCCACGGCTTCGTCGAGGCCGATGACATCGCGGCCGGCACGGTCGATGTGATCGCCACCGATGGCTTTGCCGGCAACATCGCGCTCAAGTCGGCCGAGGGCACGGCGCGCCTCTACACCGAGTATCTGAAGAGCGCCTTCCGGCGTTCGCTTTTCTCGCGCCTCGGCTACCTGCTGGCGCGGCCGGCGCTGCGCCTGCTGCGGGAGCGGGTTGACCCCCGCGCCTATAACGGCGCGATGTTCCTGGGCGTCAACGGGGTCGTGGTGAAGAGCCACGGCGGCACCGATCACAAGGGCTTTGCCAACGCCATCGGCGTCGCCTTCGACATGGTGAGCCAAGGGATCAATCCCAAGATCATCGAGGAGCTGTCGCGCCTCCAACTCGCCGCCCTGCCGGAGCCGAAGAGGGCCGCGCTCTAGCCATGCGCCGCTCCCGGCTGGTCGGTTGCGGCGCCTACCTCCCTGAGCGCGTGCTCAGCAACGAAGAGCTCAGCACGCGCATCGACACCAGCGACGAGTGGATCAAGACCCGCACCGGCATCAGGCAGCGCCATGTCGCCGCCGATGACCAGCTGACCTCCGATCTCGCTTATGAGGCCAGCCAAGCGGCGCTGGAGGCGGCCGGCGTGCGGGCCGAGGCGCTGGATCTGCTGGTGCTGGCGACGTCGACACCGGACAACACCTTTCCCGCCACCGCGACCAAGGTGCAGGCCAGGCTCGGCATGACCGGCGGCATCGCCTTCGACGTCCAGGCCGTGTGCGCGGGCTTCGTCTGCGCGCTCTCGGTGGCCGACAGCATGGTCCGCAGCGGCGCTGCTGAGACGGCGCTCATCATCGGCGCCGAGACCTATTCGCGCATCCTCGACTGGGACGACCGCCAGACCTGCGTGCTCTTCGGCGACGGTGCAGGCGCCGCCGTGCTGCACGCGGAGCCAGGCGCCGGAACCACGGCGGACCGGGGCGTGCTCGCGGTTCGCATGCGCTCCGACGGGCGCCACTACCAGGCGCTCTATGTGGACGGCGGCGTTTCCTCCACCCAGACCTCCGGCTATCTGAGAATGCAGGGGCGCGAGGTCTTTCGCCATGCCGTGGCCAATCTGGCGGAGATCGCGGGCGAGGCGCTGGATGCCGCTGGCGTCGGCGCCGACGAGGTCGACTGGCTGGTGCCTCACCAGGCGAACCGCCGGATCATCGACGCGACCGGCAAGAAGCTCGGAATCCCCGCGGAA
Source organism: Alphaproteobacteria bacterium (assembly GCA_963422645.2). GTDB lineage: Bacteria > Pseudomonadota > Alphaproteobacteria > UBA828 > UBA828 > WTGU01. The sequence continues at coordinate 98,275 of CAXXVO010000017.1, read as the reverse complement.
AAGACGATCGTGACCGTGGACCGCCACGCCAATACCTCGTCCGCCTCCATCCCGCTCGCGCTCAAGGCTGGTATCGACGATGGCCGGATTACGCCGGGCGACCTGCTGGTGATCGAGGCGATCGGTGGCGGGCTGGTATGGGGCGCCGGCGTCATTCGCCTCTAAAGCGCTGTACCGGGCCAACAATTGTGCATGGGCCCCGGTTCGGCTTGCGGGCGACGGTTGACGCTTGGGCGCCAAGGCAGTACCGTGACACAGACATAAGGGGAGGCGGGAGACAATGGCCGGGCAAACGGTCACCCGCGCCGATCTCGCCGAGGCTGTCTTCCGCGAAATCGGCCTATCGCGCAAGGAATCGGCGGATCTGGTTGAATCCGTCCTTGGCTTGATTGCCGACGCCTTGGCGCGCGGCGAGCCGGTGAAGATTTCCTCCTTCGGCAGCTTCAGCGCGCGGATGAAGGGCCAACGCATCGGCCGCAACCCGAAGACCGGCGAGGAGGTGCCCATCCTGCCGCGCCGTGTCCTGGTCTTCCGCGCCTCCCACGTGTTGAAGGATCGCATCAACGGCTCGCTCGCGCCCGCCGATGAGGGCGAGGGCGTGGAAACGGCCCTGGATAGCGAACGGCCCGGCGGGCCGGCCTCCTTCTAGGCGATGCCGGGTGCCGAGCCCGCGAACGCGGGCGTTCCGAAATCGCCGGACGCATTCCGCACGATCGGCGAGGTCTCGGAGGCGCTTGCCGTGCCGCAGCACGTTCTGCGATTCTGGGAGACCAAATTCCCCCAGATCAGGCCGCTCAAGCGGGGCGGCGGCCGGCGATACTACCGGCCCGAGGATGTGGCGCTGCTGCGGCACATCCAGCACCTGCTACACGCCGAAGGATACACCGTGCGGGGCGTGCAGAAGCTGCTGCGCGAGCGGGCGGCGAAACCCGTCGCCGCACTCGCAGAACCCGATCGGATCGAGACGGAAAGCTCTCTCAGCCCCGAAGACCGCGCCAAGGCCACCCGGGTCCTCGACGAGCTCTGCACCCTGCGTGACTTGCTGCGCGGCCGCTCGACGGCCTGACCCGCATTTCTCGAGACTGTCACGACTTGCGAACAACCGCGGGCCGCAAGAGCCGTGTGAAACTACGGGCTAACCGATGGCGGCGAGGGCGGGGAAGGCTTCGAGGAGCCAGAAGGCGACCGAGCTGAGGTAACCGGTAATCAGCGCGACACCCATCGCCACCATGATGACACCGGCGCCGATCTGAAGTGGCTTGCTGACCCTGCGGATGCGCCTCATGTGGCGGAGGAAGAAGCCGGTGAACGCGGCCGCGATCAGGAACGGGACTCCGAGCCCCAGCGAATAGACCGCCAGCAGGGCGATACCGCGGCCGACATCGGCTGACGTCGCGGTGAGCGTGAGGATGCCACCCAGCACCGGTCCGATGCAGGGCGTCCAGCCGAAGGCGAAGGCGGCGCCGAGCAGGAACGCGCTCGCCGGCCTGCCGCCCGCGAGACGACCGGCGAAGCGCGCCTCGCGCCCGAATAACGGGATTCTGACCAGGCCCGTGAGGTAAATGCCGAAGACGATGATCAACCCGCCTGCGGCATATTCGAAGATCACCTTGTGCTGGAGCAGGAAACCGCCCACGGCGCTCGCGCTCGCGCCAAGCGCCACGAAGACCGCGGTAAAGCCGAGCACGAAGAACGCGCTCAGCATCATCGCGGCCATGCGTCGGCGGGAGAGCCCCGCCTCGTCCCGCAGCTCCTCCAGCGAGCCGCCGGCGACGTAGGAGACGTACCCCGGCACCAGCGGCAGCACGCAGGGCGAGAGGAACGAGATCAGCCCCGCGGCGAAGACCGAGACGATGCCGATGGCGGAGATTTCCATGCTTGCTGGCCCTGTGGCGGCTGCGCTCCGGCCCGCGTCGCTACTGGGCGATGTGGCGCACCAGCTCGATCACGTCCGGGTCGTCCCAGTCACGATCGCCGAGCACCCGCGCGACCTCCGCCCCCTCGCCGTCGAAGAAGACCGTGGCCGGAATGCCGTGCACCCGGAGCGTGCGCCCTGCAGCCATCTTCTCGTCGATGAAGATCGGGAGCGTGGTCAGGTCATGGTCCGTGTAATACCTGCGCACGAGCTCGGCGCCGCCGCGGTCGAGCGAGAGCGGCAGGATCACCAGGTCATCGCCAAGCTCGCGCTGCAGGGCGTCCATGGTCGGCATCTCGGCCCGGCAGGGAAAGCACCAGGTGGCCCAGAAATGCACGGCGACGGGCGTGCCGCGATAGTCGGCGAGGTTCTTCTCATCGCCGGCCTCGTCGATGAAGGCGATCGGCGGCGGCTCCATCGGCCCGTCGTTCAGCACCAGGTTGAGGACCCGGCTCCCGTCGGTGCGCTGATCCAGCGCGCGGAGCGTCTCTGCTTCTGCCGCGACTGCGACACCGCTGTAGACTGCGACGCCGACTAGCGCGACGACGGTGGCGACCCGCCCCAAGACTCCGATACCCGACATGGCTGTTGCTCCAGTGTTTGCCGACCGTCCACTTGGGGCATAGATAGTTGCCCCAGGGCACGCTGCCTAGCGCCGCCCGCCGTGCTCACCATGATTTGAAGCGGCGTCAGCACGGGCGATTCCCACCACGGCCGCGGTGAGCCGGGCGAGGTCCTCATCGCGCGAGAGGCGGTGGTCGCCGTCCTTTATCAGCTCAACCACGACGCTGTCGCTCTCGACCTGCTCGGCGATGCGCAGGGCAGTGCGCCAGGGCACGTCCTCGTCACGCATGCCCTGCAGCAGATGGATCGGGCACCTGAGCCCGATGGGCTCGCCCAGCAGGAGGTGATCGCGCCCTTCCTCGATCAGGCCCATGGTGATGGGATAGGGGTCGTCGCCATAGTCGCAGGGCATCACGATTTCGCCGGTCTCGGCGAGGGTCCGCCGCCCTTCGTCGTCGAGCGTGGACCAGATGAGGTCCTCGGTGAAATCGGGCGCTGCTGCGACGCCGACGAGGCCGGCCACGCGCTCGGGCCGCGCCAGCGCGAGCAGCAGCACGATCCAGCCGCCCATGCTGGAGCCGACCAGGATCTGCGGCCCGCTGGCGACGCGGTCGAGCACCGCCAGCGCGTCGTCCCGCCATGCGCCGATGCTGCCGTCCCGAAACGCGCCGCCCGAGGCGCCGTGCCCGGAATAGTCGAAACGCACAAAGGCGCGGCCCGTGCGGCGGCAGTGGGCCTCAAGCGCAGTGGCCTTGGTGCCGGTCATGTCAGACATGAAGCCGCCGCAGAACATCACGCCAGGCGCGCTGCCCGCCATCGCCCGGTAGGCGATCGTGTCCCGGCCTTCGCGCTCCAGCAGGGGTGGCGGCGGGGGTTCCTGCATGTGTCCTAGCTCGATCCGTATGCCGGACCGCCTCTGTCCGAGCGCAGTCCGGCCAGATTCCTGGCCTCCCCTAATGGAACTCGACGTAGCGGTAGTCGAGCGGCTGGCCGTGGATGCCGCGCTTCGGCGGGGCGATCCAGCCGGCCATCGCGCCGGGCTCGGTCACCGGGTGCATCAGGGATTCGACGAAGGCGCGATCCGCCGCGCTCGGCAGCCATTCGTCGCGCTTTGCCGCCCAGGTCGCCTCGTCGACGAGCGTGCCATCGGGCGCAGCATGGATGCCGGCGAAGGCGCCGATGTTGCGGTGGAAGGCGCGGTGCGGCAGGCGCAGCTCGAGGTCGATATCGAATGAGCGGATCATCTTGTTGAAGCGGTTGAGGCCGCGCTGGCTGTCCTCGACGTAGGAGGCACGCAGGGTCTCGTTCATTGCCTTCAGCGCCGTCGCCTCCTTGGACACCACCTTGCGGCCCTCTAGGGCAGGCACGGTGACGGTGCGGTCCGCGAGCACGTGGTCGTCGTCGATCTTGGTCTCGTGGTAGCGGCCCTTCAGCCCCATCGAGTAATAGTTGGCCGCGTTGGTGGATTCCTCCGCGCCGAACAGATCGAGGCAGATCGAGAAGTGGAGGTTGATCCACTTCTGCAACAGCGCGAGCGGCACGGCGCCATAGGGTCCGACATCGTCGGTGTCGTGCTCGCGCATCTTCTCGCAGGTGCGCTGGACGATGCGCATGACACCGGATTCGCCCACGAACATGTGGTGCGCTTCCTCGGTCAGCATGAAGCGGCAGGTGCGGGAAAGCGGATCGAAGCCCGATTCCGCCAGCGCGCAGAGCTGGAACTTGCCGTCGCGGTCCTGGAAGAAGGTGTACATGAAGAACGAGAGCCAATCGTCGGTCTGCTCGTTGAAGGCTTCCAGGGTGCGCGGCTTGTCGGCATCGCCCGCGTGGCGGGCCAGCAATTCCTCGGCCTCCTCGCGCCCGTCCCGGCCGAAATAAGCGTGCAGAAGATAGACCATCGCCCAAAGGTGCCGGCCTTCCTCGACATTGACCTGATAGAGATTGCGCAGGTCGTAGAGCGAGGGCGCGGTGAGGCCGAGCCGCCGTTGTTGCTCCACCGAAGCCGGCTCCGTATCGCCCTGAATGACGATGAGGCGGCGCAGCTCCGCCCGGTACTCGCCGGGCAGATCCTGCCACGCGGGCGCGCCCTTGTGGGTGCCGAAGTTGATGCGCCGGTCGGCCTCGGGCTCGGCCAGGAAGATGCCCCAGCGGTAGTCGGGCATCTTGACGTAGTCGAAGTGCGCCCAGCCATCGGCGTCGACGCCGATGGCGGTGCGCAGGTAGACGTCGTGCTGCAGCGCGCCGACGGGCCCAAGCTCGCTCCACCAGTCGAGATAGGCCGGCTGCCAGCGCTCCAGCGCACGCAGCAGGCGGCGGTCGTCGGCGAGGCTCACGTTATTGGGGATGCGTTCGTTGTAGTCGACCTGCATAGGGCTCATCTTCCCGTGCTAGACGCGGTTGCGGTCGAAGGTGGGCTGCACGCCCGACCCGTAGAGCTTGAGCGCCCCGTCGGGGCCCACGGTGTTGGGGCACTGGAAGATCCAGTTCTGCCAGGCGGAGAGCCGGCCAAAAATCTTGGTCTCCAGGGTCTCCGGCCCGGCGAAGCGGAGCGAGGCCTCCATGCCGCTGAGCGCATCGGGCGAGAACGCCGCGCGTGCCTCGATGGCGATGCGCACCTCGTCCTCCCAGTCGATGTCGTCGGGAATGAAGGTGACGAGCCCCAACGACTCCGCCGCCTCTGCGTCAAGGTCGGTGTCCACGGCATCGTGCGCTGCCGCCAGTGCCGCGTCATCGTCGAGGAAGCGGCTGGCGAGGCGCGACAGCCCGTTCGCCATCGGCAGCGGGCCGGTGTTCAAGGCCGTGAGACGCACCGTTGCCGCCGCCTCGTTCGAGCCTTCGAAAGCGCCGTCCAGCATGAAGCTCCTGTCGGCCGCAAGCGCGAGCTCCAGCAGCGTACCGGTAAAGCAGGAGCCCGGCTCGATCAGCGCGATCAGGCTGCGCGCGCTCACGTCGAGGCGCTTCAGGGTGCGCTTCAGGTAGAGGGTGATCTCGCGCACCAGCCAGTCGCCGTCGTTGGCCGCGAGCGCCGCATCCGCCGCCGCGACGTGCGCCGCCGCTCCCGTCGTCTTGAGAACCCAGGTGCCGAGCGCAGGCTCGTTGAAGCGCAGGTGCAGGATCGCATCGTCAAGCTCGCGCGCGAGTGCCAGCGGCCAGAAGTCGGCGCCGGCGGCGTGGATCGCGTCGGGCTCGGCAGGCGGCGGCGCCTCGGGCGCGGCCACCGTGAGCGTTGCCGTGCCCCGCGCCCGGTCGAGCGCGACCTGGACATGGCGGTAGGCGACCGCATCCTCGCTCACCGTGCGCTCCAGCGGCGGCAGCACGATGCCGCGCGCATCGGCAGGCCGGTCCGAACCCTCGGCAAGCGCGGCGGCGCGGCCGGCGACGGCATCGTCCAATCGCGAGCGCGGCACCAGCTCGTCCACCAGCTTCCATTCCAGCGCGCGTTGCCCGCGTACGCCTTCGCCCGTGGTGCAGAAATAATCGGCGCGGTCGCGCCTGACGCAGCGCTTGTCGACGACGCGGGTGAGCCCGCCGGTGCCCGGCAGAACCGCGAGCAGCGGCACCTCGGGCAGCGACACGGCAGTCGATCCGTCATCGACCAGGAGGATGTGGTCGGTCGCGAGCGCGAGCTCGTAGCCGCCGCCGGCGGCGGTGCCGGCGATCACGGTCATCCAGCGCTGGCCCGCGTTGGCCGAGGCATCCTCGATGCCGTTGCGGGTCTCGTTGGTGAACTTGCAGAAGTTGACCTTGTCGACATGCGACGAGCGCGAGAGCATCGGGATGTTCGCACCGGCGGAGAACACGCGCTCCTTCGCCGACGCGAGCACCACCGCGCGCACCTGCGGATGCTCGAATCGCAGTCGCCGGGCGGCATCTGCAAGCTCGATATCGACGCCGAGATCGTAGGAGTTGAGCTTCAGCGCATAGTCGCCGGCGATGCCGCCATTCTCGTCCACGTCGAGCGCAAGCGTGGCGATGTCGCCGTCGATGGCGAGCCGCCAGTGGCGGTATTGGTCCGGGTGAGTCCGGAAGTCGATCATCGTTCCCACTGTCTGGCGGGCCGTTGCCGCCGCTTTCCGATATCGATTGCTCCCGGCAGACTATATGGCGCGTCGCTCTCCGCCATCCACGGGAATCTTTATGGCAACAGCGGCATTGCCCGCGTTGACACCTCATCGCCCTGCGCGGATAGTCCGGCGCCTGTTCCAGCGGCGCCCGCTGCGGCGGCCCCTATGCGTCAGGCTCCCACAACATGTCCTCACCCTCCATCCCAGACAGTGGCAGCGATCCGGCCCGTGATCCGGCCACCGTGATCGCCTTCCAGGGGGCGCCGGGCGCCTATTCCGAGGCCGCCTGCGTCGCACGCTATCCGGCGATGACCACGCTCCCCTGCAAGACCTTCGGCGATACCTTCGCTGCGGTCTTCGAGGGCCGCGCGGCGCGCGCCATGATCCCGATCGAGAACTCCGCCGCAGGCCGCGTCGCCGACATTCATCAGCTCCTGCCCAAGTCCGACCTCCACATCATCGCCGAGCACTTCGAGCGGGTCCGCCATAACCTCCTCGCCTGCCCCGGTGCCGACCCCTCGGGGCTCAAGACCGTGCACTCGCACGTGCACGCGCTCTCCCAATGCCGCAAGCTGATCGCGCGGCTGGGGCTGTTGCCGGTCGTGCATGTCGATACCGCAGGCGCCGCGGCCGAGGTGGCGGCGGCGGGCGATGCCACGCGGGCGGCGATCGCGTCCCGGCTTTCGGCCGAGACCTACGGGCTTGCGGTGGTGGAGGCGGACATCGAGGACGAGGCGCACAACACGACCCGCTTCGTGGTGCTGTCGCGGGAGCCGCTCGACCCCGAGCTCGACGAGGGGCCGATGATCACCTCGTTCATGTTCGAGTGCCGCAACGTGCCGGCGGCGCTCTACAAGTGCCTGGGCGGCTTCGCCACCAACGGGGTGAACATGGCGAAGCTTGAGAGCTACATGGTGGGCGGCACCTTCTCTGCGACGGTGTTCTTCGCCGAGGTCGAGGGCCACCCGGCGGACATTGGGCTGGGGCGGGCCTTGAACGAGCTTGACTACTTCTCGCGCGAGGTGCGGATCATGGGCGTCTACCCGGCCCACCCCTACCGCCGCGAAGACGCCGCCAACCACCGCTGAGCCGAGCGCGGTGCAGGCGCCCAGACAACCCGGAACCGAGCCATGATGACCAAGCCGACGCCGCTACAACGCACCTTCACATGGCCCGTGATACGCAACTCGCTGATGGTGGGCGCGGTCGTCGGCACCATTCTCAACATGATCAATCAGGGCGAATACATAACCGGCGACGGCCCGATCAACTGGTTCAAGCTCGGGTTGACCTACTGCGTGCCCTTCTGTGTCGCCACCTACGGTGCCTTCGCCGCCGCGCGCATCTTCGAGAAGCAGGCCCGCGCCAGGGAGAAGATGCAGAGCCGCGGCTAGAATTCGCGTAAACCCCGCGGCGCAGGCGAACTATACCCAGCGCGGATCGCGGCCTTCCAGGTAGGCCTCCATAGCCTCTGCGAAGTCGGGCGCAGCCATGGCCTTGCCCTGCAGCACCAGATACTTGTGGAAGAAGCCCTCCCAGCCGAGATCGAAGCAATCGAGCAGCATCTGCTTCGAGGCACGGCACCCGGCTGAGTTCGTGGCGGCGTACTCGGTGAGATAGACCTCGTATTCGTCGAACGCGGTCTCCTCGACAACCAGGTGGTCGACCATCCCGATGCGCTCGGCCTCGGTGCCGTCGATCATGTTGCCACGAATGATCAGGGACTTGGCTCGGCCGAGCCCGACATAACGTGCCAGGCGGAAAGTGCCCAAGCCGGGGATCAGTCCCTCTTTGATCGCGGGCAGGCCGAGCTGGGCCGAAGGCGTGCAGACCCGGATGTCGCAGGCCAGCGCGAGCTGCAGGCCGCCGCCGACGGCGTATCCGTGAATCAGGCAGAGCACGAGCTTGTCCATCGTCTCGAACACCCGGAGCGCCTCGTCCCACATGTCGAAATAACTCTGCTCGATCGTCCCGGCAGCGAGATCCTTGAGGCCGATTCCGGTTGAAAACGCCCGGCCCGTTCCCGTGATCGACACCATGCGCACATCCTTGTCGGCGGCGATGCTGTGGGCCGCGTCGAGCAGCTCGCGCGTGCCGGTCATGGCGAAGGCGTTCAGCCGTTCCGGCCGCGTCAGTTCGATGCGCAGCAGCCGGCCTTCGCGGGTCAATTTCATGGTCTCGTAGTCGGCGGTCATCGCGGATATCCTCGGAGAGAGCGCCGGTCGACTTGAGGCGTCGCGGCGCAGCACATGAATTCGAATGACGGGCAAGCATATCCACGGGTTTCGCGCGGCGGAACCCCACGCACAACTACGGAATCCAATAGAACAACTCTGCGTTCTACGGAATCGGTAACTGCCCAGGTTCAGACTTCCTGACCTCGTGATGCTGGCTGTTCTGGGCAGCGTGCCGGGAACTCCTTGAATTCTGATACATTTCGGTTGTTTCAGGCGGTTTTTCGCTGGGTGTCGCGCCCGAGGTCTGATATTATAATTTGATACCAATTGCACGGTCTCAACCATGCCCAGTACCCTCCCAATGTGCCCTCCAGAGGCGGTCTCGATCGGCAACAGCTGCTTCGCCGTCCTGATCTCGGACGACACCTTCACCTACTTTTCCAACCTCATTCCCTTTGACAGCCACGCCGCCGATGACCGCACGGCCATGCTCTTGCGGATCGGCCGCCTCGCGGCGATCAGCGCGGTCTCGCCGCAGGAACTGGCTGACGCTTTCGCTGTCTCGCGCGCGACGGTGCAGCGCGCACGACGGCGCTACCTGGCCGAGGGCGAAGCGGGGTTCATGAAGCCCCGGCGCGGTCGCGGGCCGTCGGTGTTCACTCCGGAGTTGGCGGAGAAGGCGACGGCGTTGCTGGCATCGGGCCTGAGCGGCTCTGCGGCGGCCCGGGTTCTCGGCGTGTCAGCGCCATCGGTCAACAAGTGGCGCCGTCAGGGACTGATCGGCAACACGGAGGCGGATGGGGAGCCCGGACGCTCAGCGCTGGCTGCGCCGCCTGACGCGGGTGCGGCTCCTGAAGGCCGTGTCGATGAAGAGAGTACCGGTGCCCCGGGGCCGGAGACGGCGCCGGGGCTGGAAGCGCAGCCGCAAACGGATCGCAGCGCGCGCGATCGGCGGGACCGGCAGGCGCCGATGGGGCGTGCGACTTGCGATGTTCCGGCTCGGGTTCTGGCCAGTTGTGGACAGGCGGGGCCGGTCGAACCGCAGTTCGCCGCCGCCGCCCGCGGTGTCCGCTTCGGCGGCGTGCTCGCCGCCCTGCCGGCCCTGCTGAAGGAAGGTCTTCTCTCCGAGACCGGTCTCCTGCCATTGCTGCCGAAGGGCTATTACGGCTTGCCTACGATCCTGCTCTTCCTGGCCTTCATGACCTTGGCGCGGGTGCGCAACCCCGAGAGCCTGCGCTACCAGGCGCCGGGCGAATGGGGCGCCATTCTCGGCCTCGATCGCTGCCCCGAGGTCAAGACGCTGCGCCGCAAGATCGCTCTCATCGCCGACGACGAGGCCGGCGTGCGGGCGTGGCAGCTCGCCCTTGCCAGGCGCTGGCAGGCGCCGACGAGCCGGAGCTCTGGGCGACGCTGGCCATCGACGGGCACGTCAAGGTCTACTCCGGCCGCAAGGGGCGCTTGCCCAAGCACTTCGTCTCGCGCGAGAAGCTGTGCCTGCCGGCGAGCGCCAGCTACTGGATCAACGCTCTGGGCGGCAAGCCGCTGCTCTGTCTGCACAAGCCGCTGGACCCGAAGATGGTCGCGGCCATCGAAGCCGACGTGGTGCCGGCGCTGCAGGAGCTTGGGATCGTTGGCGCCGGGGCGCCGGACCTGACCGCCGAGCATCCCGGCCAGCCGGCGCTCACCCTGGTCTTCGACCGCGAGGGCTGGAGCCCGGATCTGTTCCGCCGGCTGGCGAGGCGCGGCGTCGCCTGCCTGACCTGGCACAAGAACTTCAGGGGCGAGGACTGGCCGGCCGAGGACTTCGGCGCGATGACCGTTCCCATTCACGGACCGGCGGCGGACGGCAGCGCCACCATGCGGCTGGCTGAGAAGCCGGTGACGTTGCCGAACGGCTTCAGGGTGCGCCAGATCCGCCGCCTGCTCGACAACGGCCGTCAGGTGCCGCTGATCACCACCGATCCGCACAAGCCGATGGCTGAGGTTGCGGGCGCCATGTTCTCGCGCTGGTCGCAGGAGAACTTCTTCAAGTACATGCGTGACGAGTTCAATCTCGACGCCCTGCCGACCCACGAGCTCGAGCCTCTCGATCCCGCCGCCATGGTCGTCAACCCGCTGCGGCGGGCCTATGACAAGGCAATCCATCGCCTCGACCGCCAGCTTGGCCGCCTGCGCAACCGCATCGCCGACACGGCCCGGAAGAAGCAGCCGACGGCGGAACTCAGGAGGGAAGTCAGGGACCTCCAGGATGTCCGCGACATCGTCAGGGCCAGCCGCAGGGAGACGCCCAAGCACTGCCGGGCCGGCGACCTCGACGAAGCCGAGCAGCTCGATGCCTTGCCCGCGCGCGAGCGCCTCCTCCTCGACGTCATCCGGATGATCGCCTACCGCGCCGAAACCCGCATGATGCTTCCCGTCATGCAGGCGCAGGGCCACAAGCCCCATCCCCGGAAACTGCTTCAAGCGCTGCTCACCGCCGATGCCGACATCCTGCCGGATCCTGGCAATGGCCTCCTGCGGGTCCACATTCTTGGCCTCGCAAACGACGCCTGCGACCGTTGGATCGATGCGGTTCTGAGCGACCTGAACGCCACCGAAACGGTCTTCCCCGGCACCCGTCTGCGCATAGTCTACGACATCGACGGGGCCTCGGAATCCGCGCGGCTCGTGTCACCTAAAATCAGCAGAGGTCAGGAAGTCTGAGGTTCTTGCTGTGAAAATTCTCTGGGATTCGGCACAACGCTACCCACGCGACGCCCGTGTGCTCCTCTGGGGTCGCCGGGTTTCACAGCTCACGATGCCCCTCTTGCGGACTGCGACCGGTAAGCTACCCCGATGTGGCCCGAAGTCCGCCCGCGCGACGGGCACCGATTTTCATTCTATGGGGTGGTCCAGCACGGCGTCGACCATGATCGTTTATGAGAATGGCTCCGCTGTTGGAGAACCCGTGCCAGGTGAGCTTACGCGCACTTGACGGTGGCGATGAGCCGATCCGATGGGCTGGTCAGGGCTTCGATGATATTCCAGCCCTGCTTTCTGGCGGTGGTGATGACGCTGCGCAGGATGGCGAAGTTCTCGGCCCCCTGCGCGGACCGGAAGCCCCCGGAGATCTTCTGGCGCAGCTTCATCATCCGAAGGTCGCGCTCGGCCTCGTTGTTCGTGAACCCGACCTCGAGGTCGATCAGGAACCGGAGCACCGCGCATTTGTGGTCGCGCAGCCTCAAGGCCGGATTGTGACCGATCCTTCGCTTCCGGCGCTTCTTCCTCTTGCCAGGCGAGAACGGTGGTTGGCTCTCGTGAAAGGCCAGCGCATCGGCGATGATCTCGTCGTATCGGCGCTCGATCAGCGCCACAAGCCTCGCCGGAACGGCGATATCCTTGTCCAGCGCGATGCGGGCGGCGCGATTGGCTCGGCGCAGGAGCTGCTGCATCCGCCGGGCCCAAGCCTCCCCTTCGATGTCCACCAGCGCCTGCAACTCCCGCAGGTGATGGGCGTTGCACAGGCCGTGCTCCACCCCTTCCATCGCGAAGTACGGCTTCCAGTGATCGTGCACGACGATGCCGGAGACACCCGAGAGCAGGGCGCCGCGCTTGCCGCTGACCCGGTACGCCGCCAGCAGCGGCGTGCAGATCACATGAAGCCACTGCGTCTGACCGCCGATCCGCAAGCCGGTCTCGTCCATGTGTTTCACCCGCGCCGTGCCCGCCGCCAGGTCCTGTATGTGCAAGGCCGCGTCCCGCAGCCGCTCGGCCGCCCTCTCGCTCATCGTCGCCAACGTCGCAGCCGTCACCGGCGCGCCGAAGAGCTCGGCCATCACCTGCGACAGCCGATCCTCCGGCAGGAAGTGAGCGTGCTGAAGGTAGACCGCCACCCCGGCAATGCGCGGGCCGTACTGCACCGGCGCCGACACCCCGTCGGGGAACGCCGCCCGGGTCACCGTCCCGCAATGCCCGCAGCACTTGGCATGCGCCCGGTGCTCGGTCACCTCCAGGGGGCTCGGCTCGGGCAGATCGAACACCTGGCGGGCGACGGGCGTTCCCGCCCTGGCCGCGTCCGAAAGCGGCGAACCGCATCCCTTGCAGGAAGCCGGGACGTGATCCTTCACCCGATCCGGGTGATCGGCGCGGCGCAGCGTCTTGCCCTTGTGGCCGGGCTGGCCACCGGGCTTGCGGCCCGATTTGCCGCGCAGGCTTCGGGTTCGCCGCTTCGAATTCGGCTTCCTCAGCCCATCGCTCGAAGGCGGCTTGCCGCTGTTGCCGCTGTTGAGGCCGAGACGGCGCTCCAACTCCTCGATGCGCTCGACGAGACGCGCGACTTGCTCTTCCAGCCGCGCGTTCTGCTGCCGAAGCCAGGCATTTTCCTCCCGAAGCCGGGCGTTCTCCTCCTCCAGGCGGGCGATCTTCTGCGCGGGCGTTTCGGGCGCTGCTCCCGTCGAAGGGCCGCGCGGCGACTCGGGATTGCTCATGTCGTTGTTGAGTCATTTCCCGAAATTCCCGTCAAGCCCTTTCCACCAACTCCGAACGAGAAACGCCTCAATCCACTGGCCCAAAATGACAAATCAGACGACCTGGGCAGTTACCGGAATCGAATATATTGAGGGCATAATCCTCCCGAATCTTGCAGGACGGCACCAATGGCCGAGCGTTCATTCGCCAAGGAAGTTCAGGACTTGCGCATCGGAGCGGGGCAGGAGTTCCGCGGCGAGGGAATCCTGGCAATTACGAAAGCCCTGCTCGAATGCGGCGTGGGCTATGTGGGCGGCTATCCCGGCGCGCCGGTTTCGCACCTGATCGACGTGCTCTCCGACGCCGAGGAAATTCTGGGCGAACTCGGCGTGCATTTCGAGGCCAACGCCAGCGAGGCTGCGGCCGCCGCCATGCTCGCCGCCTCCGTCAATTATCCGATCCGGGGCGCGGTCACCTTCAAGGGGCCCGTCGGCGCCAATGTGGCGGCGGACGCCCTCGCCAATCTCTCCTCCGGCGGGGTCACGGGGGGCGCACTGGTGATCCTCGGCGAGGACTACGGCGAAGGCTCCTCGATCATGCAGGAGCGCACCCATGCCTTCGCCACCAAGTCCCAGCTCTGGCTGCTGGACCCGCGCCCCAACCTGCCCTCCATCGTGAAGGCGGTGCGCGACTGTTGTTAAGCGTGGAAAAGTGACCCCCTATTGGGGGTGATCGGCGTCCAAAATTGACCCCCCTGGATTTGTGTCCATGAACACACCTCGTCGTTTGGACGGACGGGGTGGTGGGGGAGATGCTGGTTGTGGAAACGATCGCGAAGATCCGTCGGGATCATCTGGTGAAGGGCGTTCCGATCAAGAAGCTCGCCCGGGATTTGAGGGTTTCCAAGAACACGATACGCAAGGTGGTGCGGGGCGATGCGACCTCGCACAGCTACGAGCGCAAGATCCAGCCGATGCCGAAGCTTGGGCTGTGGGTGGAGGAGCTTGAGCGCCAGCTGAAGGCCAACGAGAAGAAGGCACGCAAGGATCGGCTGTCTCTTCTGCGGATTCATGAAGACCTTGTGTCGCTGGGCTACAAGGGCGGCTATGACGCGGTTCGCCGCTATGCCAGGGCCTGGCGGCGCCGGTGGCGGCTGTTGTCGCCGGCGCAGGCCTATGTGCCGCTGATCTTCGATCCCGGCGAGGCCTACCAGTTCGACTGGAGCCACGAGTACGCGCGTCTGTCGGGCGCGACGACCAGGGTGAAGGCGGCGCACATGCGGCTGTGCCACAGCCGGATGTATCTGGTCCAGATCTTTCCCCGCGAGAGCCAGGAGATGGTCTTCGAGGCGCACGAGCGTGCCTTCCGCTTCTTCGGCGGGGTCTGCCGGCGGGGCATCTACGACAACATGAAGACGGCGGTGAGCACGATCTTCGTGGGCAAGAAGCGGGACTACAACCGCCGCTTCCAGGAGCTGTGCTCGCACCATCTGGTGGAGCCTGTGGCGTGCACGCCAGGGGCTGGCTGGGAGAAGGGGCAGGTCGAGAAGCAGGTGGGTGACCTTCGCGGCCGCCTGTTCGTGCCCATCCCGCGGGGCCGCTCCTACGCCGAGATCAACGAGTGGCTGATGGATCGGTGCATCGAGGACGCCAAGAAGCATCCGCATCCGACAATCCCGGGCAAGACGGTGTGGCAGGTGTTCGAGGAGGAGCAGCCCTTCCTGATGGCGTATCGCGGCCCCTTCGACGGCTTCCATGCCAGCGAGGTGTCGGTCTCGAAGACCTGTCTGGTGCGCTTCGACAACAACCAGTACAGCGTCGCGGCCCGCGCCGTCGGCCGGCCGGTGGACGTGCGGGCCTATGCCGATCGGATCGTCATCCGCCAGGACGGCGAGACCGTTGCCGAGCACCCCCGCAGCTTCGGGCGCGGCCGGTTCGTCTACGATCCGTGGCATTACGTGCCGATCCTGACGCGGAAGCCCGGCGCGCTACGCAATGGCGCGCCCTTCAAGGACTGGCAGTTGCCCAACGCGCTCGGCCGCCTGCGAACCCGGCTCGCGGGCCACGACGACGGCGACCGGCAGTTCGTCAAGGTGCTCGCGGCGGTGCTGGAGGACGGACTGGAGGCGGTTGAGGCGGCCTGTGCCGAGACGCTCGACTGCGGTGCCTGCAGCGCCGACGTGGTGCTCAACATCCTCGCCCGGCAGCGCCAGCCGGCACCGCCGGCAATCATCCCGACGCCCGAGGGCCTGCAGCTTCGCCACAAGCCGGTAGCCGACTGTCAGCGCTACGACAGCCTGAGGGAGGCCGGTCATGGAGCGTCATGATGTGCTGGAGATGATGACCCAGCTGAAGCTCGCAGGTATGCGCGCCGCTTACGACGACATCCTTGCCGACGGGCTCAAGCGCCGCCATCCGGTGCAACAGATCATCGGTACGCTGCTGCAGGTCGAGATCGCCGACAAGAGGGCCCGCTCGATCAAGTACCAGATGGCCTCCGCCAAGCTGCCGACGGTCAAGGAGCTGGCCGACTTCGACTTCGCCGCCTCGCCGGTCAACGAGCCCCTGATCCAGGAGCTCGCCGGCGGCGGCTTCCTCGAGGGCAAACGCAACATCGTGCTGGTCGGCGGCACCGGTACCGGCAAGACCCATCTCGCCGTCGCCATCGCGCGGTCCTGCATCCGCAAGGGCGCGCGCGGCCGGTGCTACAACGTCGTCGACCTGGTCAACCTCCTCGAGGCCGAGCTTCGCGCCGGACGCCAGGGCCGCACTGCAGACCAGCTCGTCCGCCGCGACTTCGTCATCCTCGACGAGCTCGGCTACCTGCCCTTCGCCCAGGCCGGTGGGCAGCTGCTCTTCCATCTGATGAGCCGGCTCTACGAGCGCACCTCGATCGTCATCACCACAAACCTCGCCTTCGGCGAATGGCCATCCGTCTTCGGCGACCCCAAGATGACCACAGCGCTGCTCGATCGCCTCACCCATCATTGCGAGATCATCGAGACCGGCAACGAGAGCTGGCGCTTCAAGAACCGCTCCTGACCCGCCGCCGGCCTCCCTTGCGGCCCGGTTGCCCCGGTGGGCCAACAGGGACCCCCCACGCGGCTTCGCTCCGCGTAGCGCAGGGCGCCACACGAAGCCGCGCGGGTCCCCCCTATTGGCTACCGGGACAACCTCCGCCGTGCCACTCAGGGGGGTCAATTTTGCACGCCGATCGGGGGTCAGTATTGAAAGCCGATTGACAATCAGCGCAATCAGCGCTTGGCACAGACCTGCTGTCGCCTTCGAGCCGAAATACCCCATGGACCGCTCCCGTCACGCGAGAGAGCAGTCCATAGTCCCGCAACTCTATGAGGTCAAGAACCAATCGCGGTGGCAGAACCAGGCCGCGGCCGCCGCCATAATCACCGTCCTAAACTCAGGATTGGGGTACCTGGGTAGTTACTTAAATTCTTCCGGTGGCGGGCGAATTTGTGTTGCTGATCGGGGACCGCCACCCCACCTGCACATCGCCATGACCGCGACGCTTCGACAGCTCGCCGCGCTGCTGCTCAGCACGGCCATCCTCTTCACCGGCAACGGGCTGATCAACACGCTCCTGCCCGTGCGGGCTGAGATCGAGGCCTTCTCGACGCTCGAGATCGGCCTGCTCGGCACCGTCTACTTCGCGGGCTTCATCCTGGGCTGCCTTAATGTGCCCTTTGTGGTGCGCCGCGTCGGTCACATCAGGACCTTCGCGACGCTCTCCAGCATCATCGCCGCCACGGCGCTGGCTCATGTCTTCTTGATCGACCCAATCGTCTGGGGGGTTCTGCGTTTCTTTGTCGGCTTTGCCTTCTCCGGGCTCTACGTGGTGATCGAGAGCTGGTTGAATGACCGCGCCACCAGCGCCAACCGCGGCGCGATCATGTCGGCATACACCTTCATCAGCCTCTGCGTGTTGATGGCAGGGCAGTTCCTGCTGACGGCGTACGACCCTGCGGGCTTCGAGTTGTTTGCGCTCATCGCCATCCTGATTGCGATCGCGCTGGTGCCGGTGTCGCTGACCAAGGCGCCGGAGCCGCCCCGGCCCGCGACCATCGGCCTCGACATCGCGGGTCTTTGGCGCCTCTCGCCGGTGGGATTCATCGGGTGCCTGAGCGTCGGCCTCGTCAACGGCTCGTTCTGGACCCTGGGGCCGGTTTTCGCGAGCCGCAGCGGTCTCGACATCGACAATCTGGTGTACTTCATCGCAGGCGCAACGCTCGCCGGCGCCGTCGCGCAATGGCCGCTCGGCCTGGTCTCCGACCGCATCGACCGGCGCTTCGTAATCGTCGGAGCAACGCTCTGCGCGGCGGCGAGCGGCATCCTGCTCAGCACCTGGGTGGAGCCATCAACCACCCTGCTCATCGGGCTCTCAGCCGCTTTCGGCGGCTTCGCAATGCCGCTCTACGCTGTCTCAGTGGCGCATGCGAACGACCACGCCGAGGACACGCGCTTCGTGGCGACCGCCGGCGGGCTCCTGCTCATATACGGGCTCGGCGCGTCGCTTGGCCCGCTGATCGCATCGGCCCTGATGGGGTATTACGGCAGCGGCGGCTTGTTCATGTTCACGACCTCCGTCCACGCCGCGCTCGCGCTCTTCACCATCGTCCGCCTCGTGCTACGCCGGCGGCCGAAGCAGGACGATCGTGCCGGTTTTGTGGCCGTGCCCCGCACCTCGCCCACCCTCTACGAGCTGGACCCGCGCTCCGAGACGGAATCGGACGGCGACAAGTCGCCCTAATCCGGGCATTCTTGCGCGCGATTCTGGCGGACGCCTCGGCGCGTCCCGGCCAATCTCGCAGATCGTGAGGAGGCCTCTTGACCACGGTCCTGGGTTCCGGGCCCGAACGCAGCCGCGTTACCGGCCGCCTCTGGGTGCTCTCGGCCGGGCTCTGCATGAGCCTTGGCGGGCCGATCATCCGGCTCGCCGACGAGAGCACGGCGTGGCAGTTCTTGTTCTACCGCTCCCTCGGGGCGGCGTTGACGGTCCTCGTCTATCTGCTCGTCACCGGCCGCCCGATGCTTCCGACAATCCGCCGCGCAGGTACGACGGGCTTGGTGGCCGGCCTGGGCCTCGCGGTCGCCTTCACCGGCTACGTGTGGGGCGTCATGCATTCCACGGTGGCGAATGCGCTCTTCCTGATCAGCGCGGCGCCGCTTTTTGCGGCCTTCCTCGGCTGGATGGTGCTGCGCGAGCGCGTGTCGCGCTCGATGTGGTTCGCCATGACCGGCGTGATCGCCGGCGTCGCGGTCATGATCGGGGAGGGGCTGGCGGAGGCCGATATCCTCGGCGATCTGGCGTCGCTCGCGTCTGCGGTCGGCTTCGCCGGGTTCTCGGTCGCAATACGACGCGGCCGGCACACCGACATGAGCCCGTCAATTCTGATCGCCGCCGCCATCACCGTCGTGTTCAGCGGGGTCATGGCGGCGGCGAGCGGCACCGGACTCGCGCCGCCGCTCGTGGATGTCGGCCTGGCCACGATGTACGGCGTGCTGGTCATCGGCGCCGGCATCTTCATGCTGACCATCGGCGCGCGAAACGTCCCCGCCGCCGAGCTGCTCGTGCTGTCGCTGACCGAGGTGGTGTTCGCATCGCTCTGGGTGGCGCTCGCGTTCGGCGAAGTGCCGAGCATCCTGACCCTCGTCGGCGGGCTGATCATCCTCGGCAGCATCGGCGGTCAGGCTTTCGTTGGGATGCGACGATAGCCGCGCAGCCTTACTCCACCCAGGACAACCCCTGACGCTCAAACCCATAGGACATCGGTGCCCGGATCCGCTAGCTTACTCGTTCGTGAGCTATGCATAGGTATGGCTATAGGCCGTCCTTCTTTAGCGGTCACGCTTGACGGGACCTACCGGACATATTAGACTGGAGCCACAAGTTACCAATGTCTAGTCGATGTCTATTGAACTTGCTGATTTATAATATATATTCAGACTTCCTGACCTCTGCTGATTTTAGGTGACACGAGCCGCGCGGATTCCGAGGCCCCGTCGATGTCGTAGACTATGCGCAGACGGGTGCCGGGGAAGACCGTTTCGGTGGCGTTCAGGTCGCTCAGAACCGCATCGATCCAACGGTCGCAGGCGTCGTTTGCGAGGCCAAGAATGTGGACCCGCAGGAGGCCATTGCCAGGATCCGGCAGGATGTCGGCATCGGCGGTGAGCAGCGCTTGAAGCAGTTTCCGGGGATGGGGCTTGTGGCCCTGCGCCTGCATGACGGGAAGCATCATGCGGGTTTCGGCGCGGTAGGCGATCATCCGGATGACGTCGAGGAGGAGGCGCTCGCGCGCGGGCAAGGCATCGAGCTGCTCGGCTTCGTCGAGGTCGCCGGCCCGGCAGTGCTTGGGCGTCTCCCTGCGGCTGGCCCTGACGATGTCGCGGACATCCTGGAGGTCCCTGACTTCCCTCCTGAGTTCCGCCGTCGGCTGCTTCTTCCGGGCCGTGTCGGCGATGCGGTTGCGCAGGCGGCCAAGCTGGCGGTCGAGGCGATGGATTGCCTTGTCATAGGCCCGCCGCAGCGGGTTGACGACCATGGCGGCGGGATCGAGAGGCTCGAGCTCGTGGGTCGGCAGGGCGTCGAGATTGAACTCGTCACGCATGTACTTGAAGAAGTTCTCCTGCGACCAGCGCGAGAACATGGCGCCCGCAACCTCAGCCATCGGCTTGTGCGGATCGGTGGTGATCAGCGGCACCTGACGGCCGTTGTCGAGCAGGCGGCGGATCTGGCGCACCCTGAAGCCGTTCGGCAACGTCACCGGCTTCTCAGCCAGCCGCATGGTGGCGCTGCCGTCCGCCGCCGGTCCGTGAATGGGAACGGTCATCGCGCCGAAGTCCTCGGCCGGCCAGTCCTCGCCCCTGAAGTTCTTGTGCCAGGTCAGGCAGGCGACGCCGCGCCTCGCCAGCCGGCGGAACAGATCCGGGCTCCAGCCCTCGCGGTCGAAGACCAGGGTGAGCGCCGGCTGGCCGGGATGCTCGGCGGTCAGGTCCGGCGCCCCGGCGCCAACGATCCCAAGCTCCTGCAGCGCCGGCACCACGTCGGCTTCGATGGCCGCGACCATCTTCGGGTCCAGCGGCTTGTGCAGACAGAGCAGCGGCTTGCCGCCCAGAGCGTTGATCCAGTAGCTGGCGCTCGCCGGCAGGCACAGCTTCTCGCGCGAGACGAAGTGCTTGGGCAAGCGCCCCTTGCGGCCGGAGTAGACCTTGACGTGCCCGTCGATGGCCAGCGTCGCCCAGAGCTCCGGCTCGTCGGCGCCTGCCAGCGCCTGGCAAGGGCGAGCTGCCACGCCCGCACGCCGGCCTCGTCGTCGGCGATGAGAGCGATCTTGCGGCGCAGCGTCTTGACCTCGGGGCAGCGATCGAGGCCGAGAATGGCGCCCCATTCGCCCGGCGCCTGGTAGCGCAGGCTCTCGGGGTTGCGCACCCGCGCCAAGGTCATGAAGGCCAGGAAGAGCAGGATCGTAGGCAAGCCGTAATAGCCCTTCGGCAGCAATGGCAGGAGACCGGTCTCGGAGAGAAGACCTTCCTTCAGCAGGGCCGGCAGGGCGGCGAGCACGCCGCCGAAGCGGACACCGCGGGCGGCGGCGGCGAACTGCGGTTCGACCGGCCCCGCCTGTCCACAACTGGCCAGAACCCGAGCCGGAACATCGCAAGTCGCACGCCCCATCGGCGCCTGCCGGTCCCGCCGATCGCGCGCGCTGCGATCCGTTTGCGGCTGCGCTTCCAGCCCCGGCGCCGTCTCCGGCCCCGGGGCACCGGTACTCTCTTCATCGACACGGCCTTCAGGAGCCGCACCCGCGTCAGGCGGCGCAGCCAGCGCTGAGCGTCCGGGCTCCCCATCCGCCTCCGTGTTGCCGATCAGTCCCTGACGGCGCCACTTGTTGACCGATGGCGCTGACACGCCGAGAACCCGGGCCGCCGCAGAGCCGCTCAGGCCCGATGCCAGCAACGCCGTCGCCTTCTCCGCCAACTCCGGAGTGAACACCGACGGCCCGCGACCGCGCCGGGGCTTCATGAACCCCGCTTCGCCCTCGGCCAGGTAGCGCCGTCGTGCGCGCTGCACCGTCGCGCGCGAGACAGCGAAAGCGTCAGCCAGTTCCTGCGGCGAGACCGCGCTGATCGCCGCGAGGCGGCCGATCCGCAAGAGCATGGCCGTGCGGTCATCGGCGGCGTGGCTGTCAAAGGGAATGAGGTTGGAAAAGTAGGTGAAGGTGTCGTCCGAGATCAGGACGGCGAAGCAGCTGTTGCCGATCGAGACCGCCTCTGGAGGGCACATTGGGAGGGTACTGGGCATGGTTGAGACCGTGCAATTGGTATCAAATTATAATATCAGACCTCGGGCGCGACACCCAGCGAAAAACCGCCTGAAACAACCGAAATGTATCAGAATTCAAGGAGTTCCCGGCACGCTGCCCAGAACAGCCAGCATCACGAGGTCAGGAAGTCTGAGCTTACCGGTCGCAGTCCGCAAGAGGGGCATCGTGAGCTGTGAAACCCGGCGACCCCAGAGGAGCACACGGGCGTCGCGTGGGTAGCGTTGTGCCGAATCCCAGAGAATTTTCACAGCAAGAACCTGGGCAGTTACAACAGTTACCGACAGTCCGATTGATACCGGCGTCGAAATGGTGTATGGTGTTATCAGTTTACGAGGTCGTCGTCGCTCTCGTGATTGACCGTTTCGACGGTTGGCCAAGACACTTCCACGACATTGTGAACAAACTCCAGGAGTGCCCGCATCAAGCGGCGCTTCGCCCACACGTCGTGAAAGGACACGATCATGGCTCAAGGTACCGTGAAATGGTTCAATTCGGTCAAGGGTTACGGTTTCATCACGCCCGAGAACGGTTCACAGGACGCATTCGTGCACATCAGCGCCGTTGAGCGCGCTGGCCTGACCGGCCTCAACGAAGGACAGCGGGTTTCCTTCGAATTGGTTCCGGGTCGAGACGGGAAGAAATCCGCGGAAAACCTGGCTCTCGTCGACTAGGTGTCACGGCGAGGGAGGGCGGTTGGTGACCGCCCTCTTTCGCATTCGCACGCTTTCCGCGGGCCTCACCGAACACGTCGCCCACGGATCGATGGTTCGCTGGCGGCGCAATTCCTAAGGTCGTCCCGCCGTTGCGGCCGGCCTGGCGGCTTGATCGAGGCGTGTTCCGGTTAACGTTCATGCGGCCAGAATCGCTTTGAATCGTCGGCATCTGTTCGAAGTCTGAGCCCGACAGGGTGCAGCAGCTGCGGTGCCGGTGCCCGTTGCTCGCGACCGGGGATTGCAGCACGACGCGCCGAGAGACCGACCTCGCTCACCTGAAATCCGATGCCGGGAGGAGCGGGCCGGGCTGGACCGCCGGCTTGGGGCGGCCGGGTGAGAGCATCGGCGTGGATCTTTCGGGCGGCAGTGCCGGTAAGCGCGCCGATCATTGGAGACTGTTGTAACGCCGTCGGCAGTCCAACAATCCAAGGGAGCAGGTTCATATGTCCCCAACCCAGATCGACGAGAACTCACTCACCAAGGGGCAGCGCCGCAAGCTCAACGCGCTGCGCAAGTCTGTCGGCAAAGAGATCGGCGAAGGGGCGTTCGCCGCGTGGCTTGCATCGCAGCCGGCGGCGGCGGCGCAGGCGGACGCGAACGCCGCGTTGATCGTCGACACGCTCTGGCCGCTGGTGCAGCGGGGCACGCTTGCGATCCCGCGGGGCGGTTATCTGCTCAGACGCGGCCGCGGACGAATCGTCGTCGAGGCGGCGAAGCAGTAGGGCCATGAGGAGATCGGAGGTGATGTCGTTGAAGCCGGTCGAGCGGAGCAGGACAACCGAGGGTGAGGGGGAGACGGCCGATGGGCCGGTCCTCGAGCTCCCGGCCGCACCGGTTAGCGAGATGATCGCACGCGGCCGGGAGCGCGGCTACGTCACCCATGACGAGCTGAACAGAGCGCTGCCACCCGGCGAGACCAGCGCCGATCGGATCGAAGATACGATGACGGTGCTGTCGGAGCTGGGTATCGCCGTCACCGAGGGCGAGGAAGCGGAGTCCGACACCGAGGAAGGACGTCCGGCAGCGGCTTCGGTCGCCGCCGCACCCAGGCCTCGTGCTGACGATATCGGGCTTCCCGGTGATCCGGTGGGAATGTACCTGCGGGAGATGGGAGGCAAGACGCTTCTCACCCGGGAGGGCGAGGTCGCGCTCGCCAAGCGCATCGAGGCGGGGCGACAGACCATGCTCGATGGTCTCCGCGAGAGCCCGCTGACCATGCGGGCGGTGCTCGCATGGCGCGACGCGATCCGCGAGGGCTCCATGGCGCTGCGCGAGGCGATCGACATCGAGGCCACTCACGGCAGCGGCCCGGCGGCGATGGCAGGCGGCGAGAGTGATGACCCTGGATCTCGGAATGGGCGTGCAGGCGCGGAAGCGGCGCAGGGCGCCGGCGAAAGCGGTGATGAGCCCGACGAGGACAAGCCCTTGATTTCGGCCATGGAGGTAGCGGTCCTTCCCCGTGTCATGGAGACCTTCGACGCGATCGCAGTGGCCTACGGGAAGCTCCGCCGACTCCAGGAGCAGCGCGTCGAGTTGGCCCGCAAGAACCGGACGCTGACGGCGTGGCAGACCAGACGCTGCCGGGAGCTGAACAACGATCTCGCGGCGTCAATGCAGCGCCTTCATTTCACCGATGCCTGCATTGAGACGCTTGTGGACGAGCTCCGCGATCTGAATCGCCGCCTGGGTCGCAGCGAAGGCGCGCTCTTGCGTCTGGCTGCCGATTGCGGCGTCGGGCGGGACGCGTTCATCGCGCACCATGAGGGTCGCGAGCTGGAGGCGGCCTGGCTGTCGCGGGTCGGACGGCTGCGTGGCGAAGGTTGGAAGACCCTCGCCGAGGAGAAGCGCCCCGAGGTCGTCGCGCTGCGCGGAGACATCCTGGCATTGGCCCGGGAAACGGGCTTGGAGCCGGCCGAGCTCAAGCGGATCGCCGGTGCAGTCCTGAGAGGGCAGCGCGAGGCGAGCCAGGCCAAGGAGGAGATGGTCGAGGCCAACCTTCGGCTCGTGGTCTCGATCGCCAAGAGGTACCGGAACCGGGGCCTCAAGTTCCTGGACCTGATCCAGGAGGGCAATGTCGGACTGATGAAGGGCGCGGACAAGTTCGACTACCACCGGGGCTTCAAGTTCTCGACCTATGCGACCTGGTGGATCCGCCAGTCGATCACCCGCGCAATTGCCGACACGGCGCCCACGATCCGGGTTCCGGTACACATGGTCGAGACGGTCACCAGACTGAAGCGCCTGTCCTGGCAGATGGGGCAGGAGCTCGGGCGCGAGCCGACCCCGGAAGAGCTTTCGGAGCGCCTGCGCATGCCGCTTCACAAGGTGCGCCAGACGTTGAAGGTTGCGCGGGAGCCGATCAGCCTGGAGACACCGATCGGCGAGGAGGAGGGTGGCCAACTCGGCGACCTGATCGAGGACGAGGACGCGGTCCAGCCTCTGGACGCGGCGATCGATTCCGATCTGCGCGATGCCGTGAGCCGTGTTCTGGAGAGCTTGACGCCGCGGGAGGAACGCATCCTGCGGATGCGCTTCGGCATCGGCACGACGAGCGACCACACCCTCGAGCAGGTCGGCCAGCAGTTCTCCGTCACGCGCGAGCGCATCCGCCAGATCGAGGCCAAGGCGCTGCGCAAGCTGAAGCACCCGTCCCGGGCACGCGCGCTGCGCAGCTTCCTGGAACAATAGAGGCACCGCGCGAATGGTGAGGTGCGCCCGCTGCCCTCGGGGTGTCGTTAAGCGTAGAACTTTCCCCCCAGAATTGTTGTTAAGTGCGCTTTGTCGACCCCCCGTAATGCAGTAAAATCGATGGATTACCGCGCCGATCGGCACTGAATCTACGCGCCGAACAACATCTTTGGGGCCAACACGCCGCACCGTCCATTTATATCCGGCTATATCCCGGAGTTAACCCGATATAGAGGTCATTACGACCTGACTTCGGGGTGTGACCATACTAGGCTCTGTGCCCATAAAATAATTGCCGGAGAGAGCGAATCTTGATTCAGGCTCCCAAAGTGTGGAGCCCACCGATGAACCGCTACGACCTGACCGACTTCGAATGGAGCGTGATCGAACCGTTGCTGCCGAACAAGCCTCGCGGCGTCCCCCGTGTGGACGACCGGCGCGTCCTCAACGGCATCATGTGGGTGCTGCGCTCCGGGCGCCCCCCCCCTGGCGAGACCTTCCGGAGCGCTATGGGCCTTACACCACTTGACTCACCTTCGGTGCTAACTATCTGAAAGAGGGTCTGTTTTTCTCCTGACAATTGTTGCAGCGGAACGGATGGCGCAACGCCCGCTTCCCCGGCTGCAACCGCAACCGGGAGAACATGCATGGCCCGAACCGCTCTCACCGACGCCCGTATCGGGGCGCTTCGACCCCGCAAGATCGCCTACGACATTCGCGACGGCAAACTCGGAGGCTTCGGTGTCCGGGTGCTGCCCTCGGGGCGCAAACGCTTCTTCGTCCATTCCCAGCATCAAGGAGAACGCATCTGGAAGATCGTCGGCGACGCAGCCGCTATGAGCGTAGACGAAGCGCGGTCGAGTGCCGTGCAAACTATCGCCGCGATCCGGCGGGGAGAGGACCCACCCCGCGACCCCGCCGACACCCTCTTCGAGGCCGTCGCCGAGACCGTGTTCGAGCGCTACCGGAGGCTCTGGAAGCCGGGAACCTTGGATGTCAACCGGTGCTACCTGAAGAACCAGATCCTGCCCCGCTTCCAGGGACGGCAAGTCGCCGACATCGACCGGAGGGATGTTCGCGACTGGTTCGCATCGCTGCGCGCGACCCCGGTCGCCGCCGACCGCTCAATGCCGGTGCTCTCCGTCATCTTGAGGGAAGCGGAAGCCATGGGTCTTCGACCGGAGGGCTCCAACCCCTGCCTGGGTATCCGGCGCTATCGCCGCAAGGGACGCGCGCGCTTCCTGTCCGACGAGGAGATACGCCGCCTGTCGGCGAGACTGTCGGCCCACGCAAATGGGCGTCGGCAGCAGGTCGCCGTCATCCGGCTCCTCCTGCTGACGGGATGCCGCAAGAGCGAGATCCTGACGCTCCGCTGGTCCGACTACCGCGAGGGTCACCTCTTCCTCCGCGACAGCAAGACCGGGGCCCGCACCGTCTGGCTGTCACAGCCCGCCCGAAACGTTCTCGACGGGCTGGAGCGGACCGGGCTGTGGGTGTTCCCGGCGCCGCGCCAATGGCATTCATTTGGCGCGAAGATTGTTCCGGGGTTTTTTTGGTGGTGTCGTAACGAGTTGATTTCTTGTGTGGATTGTCGGTCTCGGCGTTTCCCGCACGAGGGGGATTGACCGGCGGCGTGTGCTTTGGCACACTGTGGCTGTCCCCCTGTCAGTGGAGCCGGCCCATGGACCCCCGCATCACCGCGCTGAAGTCGACGACCTTTTTCGGCAGACGTCTGACCCGCCGGCAGATTGCCGACATCCAGGAGACGGTGGCGCTGTTTCCGGCGATCAGCCGCAACGAGCTCGGGCACACGATCTGCGAGCATTTGAACTGGCGCGCGCCGAGCGGGCGGAACCGTGTCGCGGTCTGCCTGCGGATGCTGGAGGAGTTGGAGCGGCTGGGCATCCTGACCCTGCCGGCGCGGGACGAGGCGCAGGTGCGGGGGCCGCAGGAGGCGATGGCCCGGAGCGAGCGGACGGCGCCGGCCGCGGCGATCGCGGAGGACCTGGCCGCGCTGATGCCGCTGCGCCTGTCGATTGCGGCGGGCAAGGAGGAGGGCGGGCTGTGGAACGAGTTCGTCGCGCGCCACCACTATCTCGGGCTGCATCGTCTGGTCGGCGCGCATCTGCGCTATTTTCTCCTGGACCGCCACGGGCGGCCTCTGGGCTGCCTTCTGTTTGCCCGGGCGTCGCGCACGCTGCCCTGCCGCGACGAGTGGATCGGGTGGCCGGCGGAAGGCTTCCGCAAGCACCTCGATCTGGTCGTGGGTCACACGCGTTTCCTGATCTTTCCCTGGGTCCGGGTCGACAACCTGGCGTCGAAAGCGCTGTCGATGGCGCTGCGCCAGCTGCCCGGCGACTGGGAGGCGCGCTTCGGAGCGCGCCCGGTTCTGGTGGAGACCTTCGTGGACCCCAGCCTCTTCGACGGCGCCTGCTACCGCGCGGCCAACTGGCGCTGTCTCGGCGAGACCGGGGGCGGCAAGGGCAAGACCCGCAAAAGCGTCTACGTCTACCCGCTGACGCCGGACTTCCGCTCGATCCTGCTCGAAGGCCCGCGGCCGGCGCGGCGCGGGAACAGGACACGGCCGGCAGCGCTGGCGCCGGACGATCCCTTCGTGGCGCTGTGGCAGGACCTGATCGGCGCACTGGCGGCGGTGGCCGCCGATCACGACCGGGTGTGGCAGAGCCGCCGGCGGGTCCTCGACACCCTTCTCGTCATGCTCTTCATCTTCCGGCTGGCGTTCTCGAACGGCCGCGCGGGCTACGCCACGACGCTGGCCGGGCTGTGGGAGCAGTGCCGGGTCCTGGGCGTCGCACTGCCGCAGCCGGCGCCGGTCTCGGCCTCGGCGATGTGCATGGCGCGGGCCAAGGTCGACGAGGCGGTGTTCAAGACGCTGCACGCCGAGATCCTCAAGCGCGCCGACGGCCCGGCCTGGAAGGGCCACCGCGTGTTCGCGGTCGACGGCTCCAAGCTCAACCTGCCGCGGCCGCTGCTCAAGGCCGGCTACCGCACGCCCTCCGAGGCGGCCCACTACCCGCAGGGCCTGCTGAGTTGCCTCTACCGGCTGCACGCGAACATCCCGGTGGACTTCGACCTGGTCGCGCACGGCGACGAAAGAAGGGCCGCCCTCGCCCACCTCAAGGCGCTCTCGGCCAACGACATCGTGGTCTATGACCGCGGCTACTACTCTTGGGAGATGCTGCACGCCCATGTCGCCCGCGGCCTGCACCCCGTGTTCCGGATCAAGAAGAAGGCAGGCGCCGCCCTCGACGCCTTCATCGCCGACGGCCGCACGGACGCGCCGATCACCGTCGCTCCCGGAAAGGACACCCTGAGAAAGCTGCGCCGCAAGACGCCGCACGTCGACGCCACCCCGCTGCGCCTGCGACTGGTCCGCTACCGCATCGGCAGCACGGTCTTCATCCTCGCCACCACCCTCCTCGACCCCAAGGCCTGGAGCGTCGCGGAACTGGCCGAGCTCTATCACGCGCGCTGGGGAATCGAGGAACTCTACAAGACCTCGAAACAGGCCATGGCCGTCGAGGCCTTCCACAGCCAGACCGAGCGCGGCGTCCGCCAGGAGCTCTTCGCCCACTTCAACCTCATCGCCATGACCCGGCTCTTCACCAACCGCAGCAACGCAAGCCTCGACGCCGAGCGCCCTGCCGACGGCAAGCCGGCGATGAAAGCCAACTTCAGCAACGGCCTCGCCACCGTCGCGCGCAACCTCGAAGCGCTGCTGCTGCGCCATACGGCGATGGTCGCCGAAACCCTCAGCCATGTCCTCTCCTGCATCAACCAGGCGCGTCAGCGCTGAGCGCGCCGGCCGGTCCTGCGAACGCAGGTCGCGCAAACCCCGCGGCAAGTGGGCACGCGCAAAGCGGGCCGTCGCCTGAACACCTGAACGACAGAAACGCACGCAACCGACAGCGCAAGAACACGACTCCTTAAGTGAACAGTCGAAAACCGCTAAGTGAATGCCATTGGGCGCCGCGCGGGCGAGGGCCGAGGAACAAGGGCTGGTTGGAAGGTTTCTGGAAAGAGGTCCGCGGTGAAGCCGGGTTGCACGGCGTGCGCCTCCACGATCTCCGTCACACCCATGCCAGCATCGCCCTGCGGCAAGGTGAGACCGTCCTCACCATCGCCAGGCTGCTCGGTCACCGCAACCCGGAAACCACGCTCAAGTACACGCACCTCGCCGACAAGACGGTGATGGACGCCGCCGAGACCGTCGGCGCTGCGCTGGAGGCCCGAATCATGGCCGGCAGGGAACGCATGCGGCTCGCCGACCGTGCCATCGCCCGTCTCCGCCCTCGCGAGCAGGAATTTACGGTCTGGGATAATCAATTTGTCGGCCTCGGGGTTCGGGTCCGGCCCACCGGCGGGCGGAGCTATGTCCTGTTGGAGAACACCGGCGGGCGGTCGAGGCGGATCTCGCTCGGTCCGGTGTCGCTGAAGACCGTCGCGGAGGTCCGCCGGGAATGCCATACGCGCAAGGCCGAACCGGAAGCGACCGGAGCACCCAGGCGTGCGGCTCCGCTCTTCCGGGACTTCGTCGAGGGTGCGTGGAAGGAGGCTCATCTCGACGGCTACAAGCCGTCCACCAGGAAGGGCGTGCGATCCGTGCTCGACCGCCAACTCCTGCCGGCCTTCGGCTCGAAGCCGCTCGACCGCATCTCGCCAACGCACATCGGGCGATGGTTCGATCGGTTCAGCCGGAGCGCCCCCGGCAACGCCAATCACGCACTCGATCTTCTCACGCAGATCATCAATTTCGCCATCGCCCGCGGCCACCTCGAAACCAACCCGGCGTGGGCCGTGGAAAGGAACCCGAGGCGGATGCTCACACGCTTCTTGTCCCGGGAGGAGATATCCCGGCTCCATCACGTCCTGGACAGGCAGACCCGCAACAGCAGGCGAGAGCAGGCCGATATCATCCGGCTCCTGCTGAGCGTGCGCCCAGCATTTGATGGTGCGGTTTTCGGATTATTTGATGTTCGTGATGCGGCGCTTGGTTGATCTGCGAGAGCGGTGAGTGGCCTGGCTTTCATCGAGACCGCAGGAGCATCTCGTTCCAGTCCTTGGCGTGTCGTGGGCGCAACCTTTTCACCCTTGGATCGTTGAGCACGAGATGCTCGGCGGCAGTGTCGCCGGCGCTGTCTGCGTCGTAGGCACAGACGATGCGACGTGGCTTCCACTCCTTGATCCAGGGCGGGACCGAGCTGGCGATGCCGGCGGTTGAGGCGACGACGGCGCCGTTCTCGCGCGTCCCCTCGACGCGCAGGCTTCGTGCAGAGATGGCGTCGACGGCGCTCTCGGTGAGGATGACGAGGGCGGGCTGGTTTCGGTCGCAGTGGAGCCAGAAGCCGCCACGCGCCTTGCGCGATCCCGGGGCCATGCCCCTGAAGCGTTTGCCGTGAAACAGATTCTGGCGAGGGACGCGCGGTGACGCTCCAACCCCGAGGTCACGGCGTTGGCTGAGACCGCCAGGGTCGGCGCGGCGGAGACGAGCGGTGGACTTCCCCGATGTGGTCCGAAGCGGTCCCGCGTAGCCGGCTGACGAGATGCGGGCCGCTCAGGCGGCCTTGAGTTCCGCGCCTACGGGCTCGATGTAGCCGTAGCGGCGGAGCATGCGGATCCACCGAGGAGCGTTGCGCTTGACCATCAGAGCGTCGTAGTCGGCCGTGCGGTCGTAGTAGGGCCTGCCGGTCTTGAGCACCACATAGATGATGCGCAGCATCTTGTGAGCGCCGGCGACGATGGCGCGCTTGTAGCCGCGCCGGGCGGCGAGGGCGCGGTGATGAGCCTCGAACTGGCACCCCTTGGTTCGGGCCGCGCCGTGGGCACACTCGACGAGGCAGGCGCGCAGGGTCTTGGAGCCCATGCGGGTGCGTGCGTTGCGGCGCTTGCCCCCGCTCTCGTTGTTGCCGGGGCAGAGCCCGGCCCAGGCGGCGAAGTGCTCCTTGGAGGCGAACACGCCGATGTCGGGGCCGATCTCGATGAGGATGGTCGAGGCGGCGGTGCGGTCGATGCCGGGGATGGTGGTCAGCAGACGGAGCTGCTCCTCCCACGGTGTCATCTGCCCGTCGATCTTCCTGGTGTAGGACGCGATGCGCGCCTCAAGCGCGTCATGCTCCTCCAGCAGGTCGTTGAGCATGAAGCGGTCGTTGTCGCCCAGGCTCAGGGTGAGCGCCTCGCCGAGCCCCTCCAGCTTGTTCGCAACGTGGCTGGTGAGCGAGGCGAGGATGACCTCGCGCGCCGTCCCCTGCGCCAGGCCGTCGAGGATCTTCCGGCCGTTGACGCCGAAGACGTCGGAGAGGATGCCGCCGATGCGCGCACCGGCGCGGTCGATGATCTTCTGCACGCGGTTGCGCACGGCGGAGCGCTGCCTGACCAGGACGCGGCGCTGGCGGCTCAGTGCGCGCAGCTCCCGGAACGGCTCAGGCGGAACGTGGGAAGGCGTGCAGAGCCCGAACTGGCACACGCAGGCCAGCCACACGCTGTCCGCCACGTCGGTCTTGCGCCCCTTCAACTGCTTCACCTGACGCGCATGCACCAGGATCGCCTCGAGCCCGGCCGCCTCCAGGGCCGCGAAGGGCGCCTGCCAGTAGACCCCGGTCCCTTCCATCACCGCAGCCTCGACGCCGTGACCGGTCAGCCACGCGACCATCTCCTCCAGACCGCTCGGCAGCGTGCCGAAGCAGCGCGTCTCCACCACCGGCTCACCCTCGCCCTCACAGAGGCGAACCGTCGCGGTGATCTCCATCTTGTGCACGTCCAGACCCGCCGCGCGCGGCCGGACGACGTGCAAGCCTTCCGTCTTCATCGCCTTCCTCCTCATTTGCGCTCTCGCCACGGCGGCGTACGATCACGCCGTGGCATCGCCACGGTGGAGGCGGGGACAGCGGTCGGAAGAACACGCATCCGACGAGCGGGTGCGGTGCAATTTGCCGCGCGTCCACGGCCACGGGCCGGGTACAATACGGGGTGCGGAGCCGGCCGCCGGAAGCAGTTTTGTCATCGGGAACTACGTCACCGATATAACGACGCTCACACGTCCCCACCTCCGCCAATACCCATCCTGACACGGCAAATGGGTGCAAGCGCAAGGAAAACGTCAGCCGAACCGCTCCTGTTTCATGCCACGGGGTGGCTCAGAACCGCGGGGACCATGACTGTTTTGTTCCGGGCTGCGGCGCGGTGCCGAGGATCTCGGCGCCGGTCGTGTGCCCGCTGGCGTTTCGGCAGATGAAGACGGCGTTGATCCTGTCATCGGCGTAGAGGAGGCCTCGGCCGTGGCAGGCTTCGAGCACGTCGGTGCCGATAGCGCGTTGGCGGATGAGGGCGTCCCGGACCCTGGGCCAGGCGCGGGGACTGGGCCTTGGCAGCCGCAGGCGTCGCGGGGCGGCTGGGATGGTGGTGATCTCCCTCCGCCCCTCATGGCTTCCGAGGAAGCGGAGGGCTTCCGGGAAGCGGCATCCCGTCGCATGGATGACGAGGTCGATGGCGCCACCCCCTCCCGTGCCGCGCAGGTGATCGAAGAACTTCTCGCCGTTGATGCTGATGACCGAGCCCCCGCGCTTGAAGCGCGCCCGGTCGGTCGGGTCTCTGCGGTAGCCGAGGGCGGCGGCGACCCGGTCGAGGGGGATGTTGCGGCAGGTGGCCAGGGGATCGCCGCCGCTCATTGCCGGGTCCCGGCGAAGGTCTGCTTGGAAGGGAGGCTGACGGCGTTCCCGTTCCTGTACCCTTCAACGCTTAAGAGTTCCGGGAACGGGAACGGGAACGCCTCATCCCGCACTTCCGTTGATGGCGGCAGGGGATTGCGGCTCCCGGTGCGCCTCGGCGGCTGCGAGGCGATAGCCACCCCTGGGCGCCCGTTCGATGCGCCCCTCCCTGGTGAGGCTCTCGATGGCGGCAACGACGGTGGCGTTGCGGGCAGCGGCGCGTGAGCGGATCTGGGCTTTCGAGAGCGGCTTTTCGGCCTGCTCGATCGCCTTGAAGACGCGCTGCTCGACGGTGGCGGGCTCGTGCCTGTCTTCATCTGCCGCGTCCTGGTGCAGACGGAAGGCCGGCCCATGTCCGCCGTCGACGAGTTCCAGCTCGATGTCGTTGAGGCCCCGGGCGTCGCGCTGCTCGACCGTCATGACGATCTTCTTGTCGCGCCGGCGCAGGTACAGATTTGAGTCACCCCAAGCGTGCAGCTCGCTGCTCCCGCGCAGGGCCTGCCCCGGCCGGGTGCCGCCGCTCTTGCGGGCGTGGTGGACGAGGAGGACGGCGGTTTCGAAGCGGCGCTGCAGTTCGCGCAGGAAGCCGAGGATGGGGGCGATCTCTGCGACGGCGTTCTCGTCGACGCTGTGCAGGCGGACCAGGGGATCGAGGATCAGGAGGCGCGGTTCGATGCGCTCCACGGTCTCCTGCAGGCGCTGACGGTCGATGCGCTGGTCGAGACGCAGGGTGGGCACGTCGATGACGGCGATGTCGAGTTCGTCGAAGGGGGTGGCGGCGGCGCGGGCGATCCCCTGCAGACGCTTGCGCACCCTGTGGCCGGCGTCCTCGGCGGCGAAGAGCAGCACGGTGCCGCTTGCGCTGGGGCGGTAGTGGCGCAGGCATGGGACGCCGGTGGCCACGGCGACGGCGAGATCGAGCGCGAGCAGGGATTTGCCGCACTTGGGCTCGCCGCCGACGATGCCCACGGCCTGCTCGGCCCACAGCGTGTCCACCATCCACTGTTGCGCCCGGGGGCGATCCTCGAGCTGCATCGGCGCCCGTGTCGGGAAGCCCTTCACCGCCGTGCCCTCTTCGGCTTGGCGGGCTCGCCCAGGATCTCCATGAAGAGCTTCTCGTCGAGAACCTCGCGGTTCTTCTCGGCGCCGGCGGCGAGCAGCATGTCGCCCATGACGGTAAGCGCCCTGGGGTTGCCGCCGGCGTGGGTGACCAGGGTGTCCTTGAGCTCTGCGCTCATGAGGCCCGGATTGCCGGCCTGCTCGACCAGATGGTCGAGCAGGGCCGCGAGGTCGCCGGCGTCTGCCTGGGTCATGACCAGGCGCTGGCGCAGGCGCGAGGCGATGGGCTGCAAGTCGGGCTGGCGGAGCCTGTCGATCAGGCGGCTGTCGCCGGCGAAGACGACCGAGAGGATGGCGCGCGAGTCGAAGTCGGTGGACGCCAGCAGGCGGATCTCGGAGATCACCGAGGGCAGCAGCTCCTGGGCCTCGTCGATGAGCACCACGGGCCGCATGCGGGTGTCGTCGACATGGGTGAGCCATCGCTCGCGCAGGTTTTTGAAGCTGGCCCAGCGGTTGTTGTACATCAGGTCGACGCCGAACATCCCGCCGATCTCGCGGTAGAAGTCGGACAGCCTGGAAGAGGGGTGGGTGATGGCACAGACCCTGAGCCCGTCCGAGCGGCCGAGGCGGTCGGCGAGCACGCGCAACGCCACGCTCTTTCCGGTGCCGGGCTCGCCGGCGATCAACGCGAAGCCGCCCTGGCGCACAAGATGATGCTCGATTCTGAGGCAGAAGCTGTCGACGGCGGGGCTCACCATGAGGCTGTCGACCGGAAGGTCGGTGGCGAAGGGGTTCCATTTGAGCCCGTAGAAGGTGAGCAGCTCGCGGTTCATGACGGATCTCCCTGATCGTCGTCCTCGCCCGGACCGGGCGTCTTGTTATGGGGTACCCAGGCCGGCGGCAGGCCTGTTGCGGCCTGGGCGTCGAGCACGCCCTTGAGCAGCGGCGGAAGTTCGCCGACGCCCGCGCTGGCGCCGCCATGGTCGCTGCCGGGTCTCGCAGGACGGCGGACGCCATCGGCGTTGCCGCGCTTGTCGAGGGGGTACAGCGTGCACAGCCGCTCGCCGCTTCGGCCTTCCACCAGATCGACGCCGCTGAGGTCCCAGCGCGCATAGCGGACCCAGAGCGTCCTCAGGTGGCGCCACGGCTGTGGCACCTGGTAGCGGATGCCCTCGACCGAGACGGTGCCGTCCGAGCGCCTGAGCGTGCGCTTCCTGGCGATGCGGAAGGCCGCCTTGAGCTCGTCCGAGGCGGGGCAGGGCCTCGATGCCTTGACGCTCCCGGCGAGGCGTTCATGCGGCGTCATGCCGAGCTCGCGGTGCACCCGCCGATGGTAGTCCTGCTCCAGCCAGGCTATGGTGGCGTCGTTGAGCATCTTCAGGGTGAGCGCGTCGACGCCTTCGAGCTGAGCCATCAGGCGGCCCTCGACCGTGCCCCAGAACGACTCGATTTTTCCATTTTGATGGGGGCTGTAAGCGAGTGTCGTGGCCCCCACGATGCCGAGGCGGTGCAAGCCCTCCTCGACCTCGCCCGCCGTCATCGGCCCGCCGTTGTCGGTCAGCAGGGACCTGGGCAAGTCCCTCTTCATGAAGGCCTGACAGAGCCCGTGGACGAAGACCTCGGCGGTCTCCTCCAGGTACCACTGCAGGTGGCAGCCAAGCCTGGAGTGGTCGTCGAGGAAGCCGAGCAGGATGGGCGTCTGCCATTCGCCCGACGCCGTCAGCACGCGGCGCTTGCCGTGGTGGAAGTCCCCGTGCCACAGCGCGTGACTGCGAGACACCTCGTAGCTAAGGACCTCGCGGGCTTCGACCGCCGGCTTGTCCTCACCCTCGTGCCACTTCCTGGGGCGCTCGCGCACCAGGCCGCGATTGCGCATCGCCCGCGTCAGCGTCGCGTAGGACGGCATCGGGCCGAGCTCGGGATGGGTCGCAACATGAGCCTTGAGGGTCTCGTAGTGGAGCTGCGCCGCCCACGAGGGATGGACCCGGTACTGCTCGCGCAGCGCCGCGATCAGCCCCGCCGACATGGACCGCTCGCGGCCGACGTCGGTCCGAGGCTTCCGGCGCAGCGCCTTGACCGGGTCCTGCTCCTCTGCCCGCGCCCGGTAGTACCAGCGCTCGATCGTCGAGGCCGCAAAGCGCACCGGCCCCTTGCCCGACGGGTGCTCCCAGTCGCGCTGCGACAGACGCTCGAACTCGGCCCCCAGCTGGCCTGCAGGCGGCAGTGAAGCCAGAAGCGGCCCCACCACCGCAAAGCGCAGCCGGGCCCACTTCTCGCGCCTGGCGCCTGCGTCGTCCTTGTCCATTCCGGCATCCCTCCCTCGCCGCATCGGAGAGATGCCCATGTAGAACGCCCTATCCGGGCGTGACAGGAACACTTTCTGCGGGCGGCGCCGAGCCATCGCCGAGCCCGCAATAGCCCGTCCACGGCTTGAACCAGATCAGGCTCAGGAACAGACGCTCACCGAAGCGTCCGCCCCGCATCTGCCGCAGCACGAAGAGCAGCGGCACCTCCTCGGGTGGCATCACCAGTTCGCCACGCTTCGCTCCCCAGGGCTCCGTCGCCGGGAACGCCTCCAGCCACCACTTCCGCCAGCGGCGCAGTGTGGCGACCGAGACCCCCCACTTCCGCTTGATCGTCTGCAACCGCACCCCGCCTCTCAGAACCAGTGCACTCAACAGAACGAACAGGGCGCCCAGATAAAAGCGGCGCCCGAAGAATCGTACCGATGGTGGGGTCGCTCGCAGGCGGCAATCCGCGCAGCAGAAGCTGAACCGCCGCGTGCCCTCTTCCCTCAACTCGGCTGCCAGACCGTACGGCTTGCGCGGATACGTCGCGCTGTGCAGCTTGCCGGGGCAGTGTCGGCAGCCCGCCTCGCGGCAGCGCGCCGCCTCGGCCTCATCGACCTCGCGCAGCCAGGCCCAGACCAGGGCGTTGCAAAGCATGGAGTGGCGGAAAATGTTGTGCGACATTGGGGCCGTCTCTGGCGATTGTGACCGTCACCACGAGACAAAGCCCCCCGGCGAACTTCTTGCAAGTTCGCCGAGGGGCACCCGCCCCAAAACCTCAACAAATCCGAGCGGATCAGGCCCCGATCCCCGCTGAAAGACCGCGCGCGCTCACCTGCTTCTGACCGGATGCCGCAGGAGCGAGATCCTCCGCCTGCGTTGGTTGGAAGTCGATCGCGACAGGATGGTCCTTGCCGACGGCAAGACCGGGCCAAGGATCGTTCCCCTCAATACCCAGGCCCGGCACATTCTCCAACGCCGACCGAACGGCGGAAGCCCCTTCGTCTTTCCTTCGCCGAGAGATCCCGACCGGCCCCGCAACCGCAACCTTCCCTTCTGGTATTGCGCCCGGCGCGAGGCGGGCATCGAGGACGTTCGCCTTCACGATCTGCGCCATACCCATGCCAGTCACGCGGTGATGAACGGCGTGCCAGTGCCGCTGGTCGCGCGGCTGCTCGGCCATTCCGACGTGCGCACGACGCTGCGCTACGCGCATTTGGGAGACCGGGAAATCGAGCAAGCGGCCGAGAGGGTCGGGCAAGCCATCGCAGCCCTCTTGCGCACCTAGAATGTGCGTTCGCCGATGCGTGAGGTGTGTTAAGGTAACTGCCCAGGTCGTCTGATTTGTCATTTTGGGCCAGTGGATTGAGGCGTTTCTCGTTCGGAGTTGGTGGAAAGGGCTTGACGGGAATTTCGGGAAATGACTCAACAACGACATGAGCAATCCCGAGTCGCCGCGCGGCCCTTCGACGGGAGCAGCGCCCGAAACGCCCGCGCAGAAGATCGCCCGCCTGGAGGAGGAGAACGCCCGGCTTCGGGAGGAAAATGCCTGGCTTCGGCAGCAGAACGCGCGGCTGGAAGAGCAAGTCGCGCGTCTCGTCGAGCGCATCGAGGAGTTGGAGCGCCGTCTCGGCCTCAACAGCGGCAACAGCGGCAAGCCGCCTTCGAGCGATGGGCTGAGGAAGCCGAATTCGAAGCGGCGAACCCGAAGCCTGCGCGGCAAATCGGGCCGCAAGCCCGGTGGCCAGCCCGGCCACAAGGGCAAGACGCTGCGCCGCGCCGATCACCCGGATCGGGTGAAGGATCACGTCCCGGCTTCCTGCAAGGGATGCGGTTCGCCGCTTTCGGACGCGGCCAGGGCGGGAACGCCCGTCGCCCGCCAGGTGTTCGATCTGCCCGAGCCGAGCCCCCTGGAGGTGACCGAGCACCGGGCGCATGCCAAGTGCTGCGGGCATTGCGGGACGGTGACCCGGGCGGCGTTCCCCGACGGGGTGTCGGCGCCGGTGCAGTACGGCCCGCGCATTGCCGGGGTGGCGGTCTACCTTCAGCACGCTCACTTCCTGCCGGAGGATCGGCTGTCGCAGGTGATGGCCGAGCTCTTCGGCGCGCCGGTGACGGCTGCGACGTTGGCGACGATGAGCGAGAGGGCGGCCGAGCGGCTGCGGGACGCGGCCTTGCACATACAGGACCTGGCGGCGGGCACGGCGCGGGTGAAACACATGGACGAGACCGGCTTGCGGATCGGCGGTCAGACGCAGTGGCTTCATGTGATCTGCACGCCGCTGCTGGCGGCGTACCGGGTCAGCGGCAAGCGCGGCGCCCTGCTCTCGGGTGTCTCCGGCATCGTCGTGCACGATCACTGGAAGCCGTACTTCGCGATGGAAGGGGTGGAGCACGGCCTGTGCAACGCCCATCACCTGCGGGAGTTGCAGGCGCTGGTGGACATCGAAGGGGAGGCTTGGGCCCGGCGGATGCAGCAGCTCCTGCGCCGAGCCAATCGCGCCGCCCGCATCGCGCTGGACAAGGATATCGCCGTTCCGGCGAGGCTTGTGGCGCTGATCGAGCGCCGATACGACGAGATCATCGCCGATGCGCTGGCCTTTCACGAGAGCCAACCACCGTTCTCGCCTGGCAAGAGGAAGAAGCGCCGGAAGCGAAGGATCGGTCACAATCTGGCCTTGAGGCTGCGCGACCACAAATGCGCGGTGCTCCGGTTCCTGATCGACCTCGAGGTCGGGTTCACGAACAACGAGGCCGAGCGCGACCTTCGGATGATGAAGCTGCGCCAGAAGATCTCCGGGGGCTTCCGGTCCGCGCAGGGGGCCGAGAACTTCGCCATCCTGCGCAGCGTCATCACCACCGCCAGAAAGCAGGGCTGGAATATCATCGAAGCCCTGACCAGCCCATCGGATCGGCTCATCGCCACCGTCAAGTGCGCGTAAGCTCACCTGGCACGGGTTCTCCAACAGCGGAGCCATTCTCATAAACGATCATGGTCGACGCCGTGCTGGACCACCCCATAGAATGAAAATCGGTGCCCGTCGCGCGGGCGGACTTCGGGCCACATCGGGGTAGCTTACCGGTCGCAGTCCGCAAGAGGGGCATCGTGAGCTGTGAAACCCGGCGACCACAGAGGAGCACACGGGCGTCGCGTGGGTAGCGTTGTGCCGAATCCCAGAGAATTTTCACAGCAAGAACCTGGGCAGTTACCACCCATCGAGCATTTCCCTTCCCCAGTTCAACCGGCTGTGGATGGAAGACTTTGTTGTAGCGGACCTTCTCCTTGTCCTTCGCGTACCAAAGCAGGAAATCTCCGACCGTGGGCAAGGTCGAGAACTCAAACCCGGATGTGGTCTGGAAGCTGATCTGCGAGACGAAGCCGCTCGGAAACACCTCGTCCAGCACCTCACGGATGTGGTGGATGTTGTCGTCGGATATCTGAACGAAAAGCGAGCCGGAGTCGGAGAGCATCTCCTTCGCCAGCATCAAACGATCACGCAGGTATGTCAGGTAGGAGTGGAGCCCGAGTTCCCATGTATCCCGATAGGCTTTGACCATCTCGGGGTCGCGGATCATTTCGTCGTCGGAACCGTGCTTGACGCTGTTCTTGCGGACGAAGGGCTGGAAGTTTGATCCGAATTTCACTCCATAGGGTGGGTCGAAGTAGAGCATCTGCACCTGGCCGCCCATGCCCTCGTATTCGAGGAGGGAGTTCATCACCTGAAGTGAATCGCCAAGTACGAGCCGGTTGGTCCACGGACCCTTGTGCTCATAGGCGTCAAGCTTGTCGGCAATGTCGAGGTCAATGTCACCGAAGAGATCGAGCGTGGTGCCTCGCGCCTTGTGAGATTGCAGGGTCTCCAGAATCGCCTGCGTGGAATGGCGCTCGTGGACGAAAAGCGGCAGCGTTGGCACGCTGACCTGCTGTCGCTCGGCCTTTCCGCTCCAGTCGAGGAAGGGTTTGGTCAGGCTGCGCAGCCGCGCAGCACACTGTGAGAGCGAGGTGAAGCGCTCCTCGGTCCCCTGCCAAACCTGCGGTTCGGCGAAAACCTTATCCACTCCCTTCTCGGCGGCCTCGGCGATCATTCCGAGCAGCCACTCGGCGAAAGCCCGATCCGCGCTCTCGTCCCAAGAAAGCTCCGGCGCAAGACTGGAGTCGTAGCGGTAGGTCCGGGGCGGTTTCTTGTGGGCAAACTGCCCCTCGACGCCAACGTCGGGGCGCTGCACGGATTCCTGCGTGTGCTTGTAGGGGGATGCTGGAGCCTCTCGAATCTCTTTGTGCGCCATGAAGCAGTGCCCTTATGTTTTGTCCGTTGCGTTGACGAGGACCGCGCTGCGGCATTAGGAAGAGTGATGGTAGCGAACGGTCACCAGGCTGCCGAGCGCGAACAGCGCCTCGTCTAGTCACCTGGCACTGAAGTAGGGTTCATTGTAGGGTGGCTCTCCGAGTCGGACAGAGGAGGTCATCTCGATGGCGCGCGGTACGGGACGGCCGCTGGCGGCCCTGGTCTTGAGCGGTGAGGAGCGGTCGTTTCTGGAAGCGCAGGTTCGCCGCCACCGTGTGGCGCGCTCCATGTCGGATCGCTGCCGCATGATCCTGCTTTGCGCGGACGGGCTTGGCAACAAGGCGGTGGCCGCAGAGATCGGCGTGCACGAACACACCGTCGGCAAGTGGCGGAGGCGCTTCGTCAAGGACCGCATCGAGGGTCTGTCGGACGAACCCCGGCCGGGACGGCCGCGGACCATCGCGGACGAGAAGGTGGCGCAAGTGATCGAGCGGACGCTCACCTCGACGCCTGCGGACGCCACCCACTGGTCGCTGCGCTCGATGGCGAAGGAGGCGGGGCTGTCGCACACGTCGATCTGGCGCATCTGGGGCGCCTTCGGCCTGCAGCCCCATCGGGCCGAGACCTTCAAGCTGTCGGCCTATCCGCACTTCGTGGAGAAGGTCCGCGACATCGTAGGCCTCTACATGTCGCCGCCGGATCGCGCGCTGGTGCTCTGCGTCGACGAGAAGAGCCAGATCCAGGCCCTCGACCGTACACAGCCGGTCCTGCCGATGCTGCCGGGCATCCCTGAGCGGCGCACCCATGACTACAAGCGCAACGGCACGACCTCGCTCTTCGCCGCCCTCGACGTTGCCACCGGCTCGGTCATAGGCAAGTGCTATCGCCGCCACCGGGCCAGGGAGTTCCTCGACTTCCTGAAGGTGATCGATCGCAATGTCCCGGACGGACTGGACATCCACGTCGTCATGGACAACTACGCCACCCACAAGACGGCGGGGGTCAAGGCCTGGCTGGCGCGGCGTCCGCATTGGCACGTTCACTTCACGCCGACGTCGGCGTCGTGGATCAACCAGGTCGAACGCTGGTTCGCCGAGCTGACACGCAAGCAGCTGCAACGCGGGGTGCACCGCTCCACCCTCCAGCTCGAGGCCGACATCCGCGCTTTCATCGAAACCCACAACGAAAATCCTCGACCCTTCAGGTGGACCAAATCAGCCGACGACATCCTCGCTGCCGTCAAGCGCTTCTGCCTTCGGGTCGAACAAAACTTATGCCACGAACTTTAGATTTAGGTGACTAGTGCCTCGCGTATGCGTTTACCTCCCCGCCCAATACGCATCATCAAGCAACATTCACGATCTGACGTTGGTTAAAGCTGTCAAAGCGCTCGTGCTCGGCGACGAGTTCTTCACGAAGTACGAATGCGTCCGTCATCGGTCCTCCGACCGTAGCCCGTTGGCTCGCGCCTCGATCGCCGCGCATCGCTCCATCAGGGCTTCGAACGGCTCGCTCTCGTCGAGCAGCATGCCGTCGGCCAGCATCTTCGCGTAGTCCCCGGCGAGCACCGTATGCGCGGCGCCGGAGGGAACGAGCTGAAGGCCGCCTGAGACCGCAGCTTCATAGTCGATCCGGTCGCCGTGGGCATCGTTCTCGGTGAAGAACATTGCCTTGTGACGAGCGACGGAAAGGGCGAGCGCGTCATCAGCCAGAGCGTTCGACGCGGTCCCCGCCTCGTCGAGGCGCGCGAGATCGTGCCAGTGCCTCGACAGGCGCTCGCCGCGGCGCCGCTCCTGGCGGCAGAAGACATGGATGGCGGTTGCCTTCTCCCAGAACGTCCGCTCCGCCAACATGACGGTCGGACGCGCCTCGGGAATGTTGTTAAGCCTCCACCGGCGCGTCGCTCCGGCTCGGTCGCGGGAGTAACGGGGGCTTGTGTCTGCGACGCCTCGGGCGTGAACTGGCTGCGGGTGGGGTGAAGAGGCCGTTTGCGCACTGGCGTGCTGTAGCGGCACCCGATGTTAAGCTTGGCCCGAACCATTTTGTCGCCTCCGGTCACTGATGGCGCGGG
This sequence comes from Alphaproteobacteria bacterium, assembly GCA_963422645.2. GTDB lineage: Bacteria > Pseudomonadota > Alphaproteobacteria > UBA828 > UBA828 > WTGU01. The sequence goes on along the minus strand of CAXXVO010000017.1, from coordinate 55,942 downwards.
TTTCCCGTGACCTCGTTGTGTGCCCAGCATGCTCGGTAGCTGGGAAGTGAAAGTCTTCTATCCAACCTGATGGAGGTGAAGGATTAGCAAAGCGCAAGGGCATCCCCGCGAGGTGGTGTCTGAAGGAAGCGTGGAGCAAAACCGCGACCTGACGAACAGAAACCGGATATGAGGCAGGCTTGGTCGGACGAGCGGGCAACGGATCGCGAAGTCCATATCCATCAAGGCCAAGTTTGTAGATCCGGCAGGTGTGCGGGGAAGGCGACCGAGCTTACCTGGGGAGGCCTGTGCCGTGTTCCAAGTCTGGAACTGAGGGAACCGCAAGGGGACCTGATCGCGGCGCAGGAGTCAGCAGACGGCATAGTAGGTCAGGCAGTCGGCAAAGCTATTTAGGCACTCCAAGGCCGAGAGGTGGAGCAACAGATAGTAACTGCCCAGGTACCCCCTCTCTCTTATGGAACAAGCCAGTTCCTTTTGCGTCAACGCCCCCACGCCGCGGGGGTGCCTACTCTCTTGAGCGCGAGAGGATGATGAACGCCGCGTCGCGAACAAGATGAGAGGACAGCGATACTCAGGATGAGCCGGAGAAGTTCAGGAGCGCAGTATCAGACTTCCTGACCTGTTGTTAAGCGTGGAAAAGTGACCCCCTATTGGGGGTGATCGGCGTCCAAAATTGACCCCCTTGGATTTGTGTCCATGAACACACCTCGTCGTTTGGACGGACGGGGTGGTGGGGGAGATGCTGGTTGTGGAAACGATCGCGAAGATCCGTCGGGATCATCTGGTGAAGGGCGTTCCGATCAAGAAGCTCGCCCGGGATTTGAGGGTTTCCAAGAACACGATACGCAAGGTGGTGCGGGGCGATGCGACCTCGCACAGCTACGAGCGCAAGATCCAGCCGATGCCGAAGCTTGGGCTGTGGGTGGAGGAGCTTGAGCGCCAGCTGAAGGCCAACGAGAAGAAGGCACGCAAGGATCGGCTGTCTCTTCTGCGGATTCATGAAGACCTTGTGTCGCTGGGCTACAAGGGCGGCTATGACGCGGTTCGCCGCTATGCCAGGGCCTGGCGGCGCCGGTGGCGGCTGTTGTCGCCGGCGCAGGCCTATGTGCCGCTGATCTTCGATCCCGGCGAGGCCTACCAGTTCGACTGGAGCCACGAGTACGCGCGTCTGTCGGGCGCGACGACCAGGGTGAAGGCGGCGCACATGCGGCTGTGCCACAGCCGGATGTATCTGGTCCAGATCTTTCCCCGCGAGAGCCAGGAGATGGTCTTCGAGGCGCACGAGCGTGCCTTCCGCTTCTTCGGCGGGGTCTGCCGGCGGGGCATCTACGACAACATGAAGACGGCGGTGAGCACGATCTTCGTGGGCAAGAAGCGGGACTACAACCGCCGCTTCCAGGAGCTGTGCTCGCACCATCTGGTGGAGCCTGTGGCGTGCACGCCAGGGGCTGGCTGGGAGAAGGGGCAGGTCGAGAAGCAGGTGGGTGACCTTCGCGGCCGCCTGTTCGTGCCCATCCCGCGGGGCCGCTCCTACGCCGAGATCAACGAGTGGCTGATGGATCGGTGCATCGAGGACGCCAAGAAGCATCCGCATCCGACAATCCCGGGCAAGACGGTGTGGCAGGTGTTCGAGGAGGAGCAGCCCTTCCTGATGGCGTATCGCGGCCCCTTCGACGGCTTCCATGCCAGCGAGGTGTCGGTCTCGAAGACCTGTCTGGTGCGCTTCGACAACAACCAGTACAGCGTCGCGGCCCGCGCCGTCGGCCGGCCGGTGGACGTGCGGGCCTATGCCGATCGGATCGTCATCCGCCAGGACGGCGAGACCGTTGCCGAGCACCCCCGCAGCTTCGGGCGCGGCCGGTTCGTCTACGATCCGTGGCATTACGTGCCGATCCTGACGCGGAAGCCCGGCGCGCTACGCAATGGCGCGCCCTTCAAGGACTGGCAGTTGCCCAACGCGCTCGGCCGCCTGCGAACCCGGCTCGCGGGCCACGACGACGGCGACCGGCAGTTCGTCAAGGTGCTCGCGGCGGTGCTGGAGGACGGACTGGAGGCGGTTGAGGCGGCCTGTGCCGAGACGCTCGACTGCGGTGCCTGCAGCGCCGACGTGGTGCTCAACATCCTCGCCCGGCAGCGCCAGCCGGCACCGCCGGCAATCATCCCGACGCCCGAGGGCCTGCAGCTTCGCCACAAGCCGGTAGCCGACTGTCAGCGCTACGACAGCCTGAGGGAGGCCGGTCATGGAGCGTCATGATGTGCTGGAGATGATGACCCAGCTGAAGCTCGCAGGTATGCGCGCCGCTTACGACGACATCCTTGCCGACGGGCTCAAGCGCCGCCATCCGGTGCAACAGATCATCGGTACGCTGCTGCAGGTCGAGATCGCCGACAAGAGGGCCCGCTCGATCAAGTACCAGATGGCCTCCGCCAAGCTGCCGACGGTCAAGGAGCTGGCCGACTTCGACTTCGCCGCCTCGCCGGTCAACGAGCCCCTGATCCAGGAGCTCGCCGGCGGCGGCTTCCTCGAGGGCAAACGCAACATCGTGCTGGTCGGCGGCACCGGTACCGGCAAGACCCATCTCGCCGTCGCCATCGCGCGGTCCTGCATCCGCAAGGGCGCGCGCGGCCGGTGCTACAACGTCGTCGACCTGGTCAACCTCCTCGAGGCCGAGCTTCGCGCCGGACGCCAGGGCCGCACTGCAGACCAGCTCGTCCGCCGCGACTTCGTCATCCTCGACGAGCTCGGCTACCTGCCCTTCGCCCAGGCCGGTGGGCAGCTGCTCTTCCATCTGATGAGCCGGCTCTACGAGCGCACCTCGATCGTCATCACCACAAACCTCGCCTTCGGCGAATGGCCATCCGTCTTCGGCGACCCCAAGATGACCACAGCGCTGCTCGATCGCCTCACCCATCATTGCGAGATCATCGAGACCGGCAACGAGAGCTGGCGCTTCAAGAACCGCTCCTGACCCGCCGCCGGCCTCCCTTGCGGCCCGGTTGCCCCGGTGGGCCAACAGGGACCCCCCACGCGGCTTCGCTCCGCGTAGCGCAGGGCGCCACACGAAGCCGCGCGGGTCCCCCCTATTGGCTACCGGGACAACCTCCGCCGTGCCACTCAGGGGGGTCAATTTTGCACGCCGATCGGGGGTCAGTATTGAAAGCCGATTGACATTCCTGACCTCGTGATGCTGGCTGTTCTGGGCAGCGTGCCGGGAACTCCTTGAATTCTGATACATTTCGGTTGTTTCAGGCGGTTTTTCGCTGGGTGTCGCGCCCGAGGTCTGATAGTATAATTTGATACCAATTGCACGGTCTCAACCATGCCCAGTACCCTCCCAATGTGCCCTCCAGAGGCGGTCTCGATCGGCAACAGCTGCTTCGCCGTCCTGATCTCGGACGACACCTTCACCTACTTTTCCAACCTCATTCCCTTTGACAGCCACGCCGCCGATGACCGCACGGCCATGCTCTTGCGGATCGGCCGCCTCGCGGCGATCAGCGCGGTCTCGCCGCAGGAACTGGCTGACGCTTTCGCTGTCTCGCGCGCGACGGTGCAGCGCGCACGACGGCGCTACCTGGCCGAGGGCGAAGCGGGGTTCATGAAGCCCCGGCGCGGTCGCGGGCCGTCGGTGTTCACTCCGGAGTTGGCGGAGAAGGCGACGGCGTTGCTGGCATCGGGCCTGAGCGGCTCTGCGGCGGCCCGGGTTCTCGGCGTGTCAGCGCCATCGGTCAACAAGTGGCGCCGTCAGGGACTGATCGGCAACACGGAGGCGGATGGGGAGCCCGGACGCTCAGCGCTGGCTGCGCCGCCTGACGCGGGTGCGGCTCCTGAAGGCCGTGTCGATGAAGAGAGTACCGGTGCCCCGGGGCCGGAGACGGCGCCGGGGCTGGAAGCGCAGCCGCAAACGGATCGCAGCGCGCGCGATCGGCGGGACCGGCAGGCGCCGATGGGGCGTGCGACTTGCGATGTTCCGGCTCGGGTTCTGGCCAGTTGTGGACAGGCGGGGCCGGTCGAACCGCAGTTCGCCGCCGCCGCCCGCGGTGTCCGCTTCGGCGGCGTGCTCGCCGCCCTGCCGGCCCTGCTGAAGGAAGGTCTTCTCTCCGAGACCGGTCTCCTGCCATTGCTGCCGAAGGGCTATTACGGCTTGCCTACGATCCTGCTCTTCCTGGCCTTCATGACCTTGGCGCGGGTGCGCAACCCCGAGAGCCTGCGCTACCAGGCGCCGGGCGAATGGGGCGCCATTCTCGGCCTCGATCGCTGCCCCGAGGTCAAGACGCTGCGCCGCAAGATCGCTCTCATCGCCGACGACGAGGCCGGCGTGCGGGCGTGGCAGCTCGCCCTTGCCAGGCGCTGGCAGGCGCCGACGAGCCGGAGCTCTGGGCGACGCTGGCCATCGACGGGCACGTCAAGGTCTACTCCGGCCGCAAGGGGCGCTTGCCCAAGCACTTCGTCTCGCGCGAGAAGCTGTGCCTGCCGGCGAGCGCCAGCTACTGGATCAACGCTCTGGGCGGCAAGCCGCTGCTCTGTCTGCACAAGCCGCTGGACCCGAAGATGGTCGCGGCCATCGAAGCCGACGTGGTGCCGGCGCTGCAGGAGCTTGGGATCGTTGGCGCCGGGGCGCCGGACCTGACCGCCGAGCATCCCGGCCAGCCGGCGCTCACCCTGGTCTTCGACCGCGAGGGCTGGAGCCCGGATCTGTTCCGCCGGCTGGCGAGGCGCGGCGTCGCCTGCCTGACCTGGCACAAGAACTTCAGGGGCGAGGACTGGCCGGCCGAGGACTTCGGCGCGATGACCGTTCCCATTCACGGACCGGCGGCGGACGGCAGCGCCACCATGCGGCTGGCTGAGAAGCCGGTGACGTTGCCGAACGGCTTCAGGGTGCGCCAGATCCGCCGCCTGCTCGACAACGGCCGTCAGGTGCCGCTGATCACCACCGATCCGCACAAGCCGATGGCTGAGGTTGCGGGCGCCATGTTCTCGCGCTGGTCGCAGGAGAACTTCTTCAAGTACATGCGTGACGAGTTCAATCTCGACGCCCTGCCGACCCACGAGCTCGAGCCTCTCGATTGTTGTTAAGCGTGGAAAAGTGACCCCCTATTGGGGGTGATCGGCGTCCAAAATTGACCCCCTTGGATTTGTGTCCATGAACACACCTCGTCGTTTGGACGGACGGGGTGGTGGGGGAGATGCTGGTTGTGGAAACGATCGCGAAGATCCGTCGGGATCATCTGGTGAAGGGCGTTCCGATCAAGAAGCTCGCCCGGGATTTGAGGGTTTCCAAGAACACGATACGCAAGGTGGTGCGGGGCGATGCGACCTCGCACAGCTACGAGCGCAAGATCCAGCCGATGCCGAAGCTTGGGCTGTGGGTGGAGGAGCTTGAGCGCCAGCTGAAGGCCAACGAGAAGAAGGCACGCAAGGATCGGCTGTCTCTTCTGCGGATTCATGAAGACCTTGTGTCGCTGGGCTACAAGGGCGGCTATGACGCGGTTCGCCGCTATGCCAGGGCCTGGCGGCGCCGGTGGCGGCTGTTGTCGCCGGCGCAGGCCTATGTGCCGCTGATCTTCGATCCCGGCGAGGCCTACCAGTTCGACTGGAGCCACGAGTACGCGCGTCTGTCGGGCGCGACGACCAGGGTGAAGGCGGCGCACATGCGGCTGTGCCACAGCCGGATGTATCTGGTCCAGATCTTTCCCCGCGAGAGCCAGGAGATGGTCTTCGAGGCGCACGAGCGTGCCTTCCGCTTCTTCGGCGGGGTCTGCCGGCGGGGCATCTACGACAACATGAAGACGGCGGTGAGCACGATCTTCGTGGGCAAGAAGCGGGACTACAACCGCCGCTTCCAGGAGCTGTGCTCGCACCATCTGGTGGAGCCTGTGGCGTGCACGCCAGGGGCTGGCTGGGAGAAGGGGCAGGTCGAGAAGCAGGTGGGTGACCTTCGCGGCCGCCTGTTCGTGCCCATCCCGCGGGGCCGCTCCTACGCCGAGATCAACGAGTGGCTGATGGATCGGTGCATCGAGGACGCCAAGAAGCATCCGCATCCGACAATCCCGGGCAAGACGGTGTGGCAGGTGTTCGAGGAGGAGCAGCCCTTCCTGATGGCGTATCGCGGCCCCTTCGACGGCTTCCATGCCAGCGAGGTGTCGGTCTCGAAGACCTGTCTGGTGCGCTTCGACAACAACCAGTACAGCGTCGCGGCCCGCGCCGTCGGCCGGCCGGTGGACGTGCGGGCCTATGCCGATCGGATCGTCATCCGCCAGGACGGCGAGACCGTTGCCGAGCACCCCCGCAGCTTCGGGCGCGGCCGGTTCGTCTACGATCCGTGGCATTACGTGCCGATCCTGACGCGGAAGCCCGGCGCGCTACGCAATGGCGCGCCCTTCAAGGACTGGCAGTTGCCCAACGCGCTCGGCCGCCTGCGAACCCGGCTCGCGGGCCACGACGACGGCGACCGGCAGTTCGTCAAGGTGCTCGCGGCGGTGCTGGAGGACGGACTGGAGGCGGTTGAGGCGGCCTGTGCCGAGACGCTCGACTGCGGTGCCTGCAGCGCCGACGTGGTGCTCAACATCCTCGCCCGGCAGCGCCAGCCGGCACCGCCGGCAATCATCCCGACGCCCGAGGGCCTGCAGCTTCGCCACAAGCCGGTAGCCGACTGTCAGCGCTACGACAGCCTGAGGGAGGCCGGTCATGGAGCGTCATGATGTGCTGGAGATGATGACCCAGCTGAAGCTCGCAGGTATGCGCGCCGCTTACGACGACATCCTTGCCGACGGGCTCAAGCGCCGCCATCCGGTGCAACAGATCATCGGTACGCTGCTGCAGGTCGAGATCGCCGACAAGAGGGCCCGCTCGATCAAGTACCAGATGGCCTCCGCCAAGCTGCCGACGGTCAAGGAGCTGGCCGACTTCGACTTCGCCGCCTCGCCGGTCAACGAGCCCCTGATCCAGGAGCTCGCCGGCGGCGGCTTCCTCGAGGGCAAACGCAACATCGTGCTGGTCGGCGGCACCGGTACCGGCAAGACCCATCTCGCCGTCGCCATCGCGCGGTCCTGCATCCGCAAGGGCGCGCGCGGCCGGTGCTACAACGTCGTCGACCTGGTCAACCTCCTCGAGGCCGAGCTTCGCGCCGGACGCCAGGGCCGCACTGCAGACCAGCTCGTCCGCCGCGACTTCGTCATCCTCGACGAGCTCGGCTACCTGCCCTTCGCCCAGGCCGGTGGGCAGCTGCTCTTCCATCTGATGAGCCGGCTCTACGAGCGCACCTCGATCGTCATCACCACAAACCTCGCCTTCGGCGAATGGCCATCCGTCTTCGGCGACCCCAAGATGACCACAGCGCTGCTCGATCGCCTCACCCATCATTGCGAGATCATCGAGACCGGCAACGAGAGCTGGCGCTTCAAGAACCGCTCCTGACCCGCCGCCGGCCTCCCTTGCGGCCCGGTTGCCCCGGTGGGCCAACAGGGACCCCCCACGCGGCTTCGCTCCGCGTAGCGCAGGGCGCCACACGAAGCCGCGCGGGTCCCCCCTATTGGCTACCGGGACAACCTCCGCCGTGCCACTCAGGGGGGTCAATTTTGCACGCCGATCGGGGGTCAGTATTGAAAGCCGATTGACAGCTACACCGGCCGTGGCGGTCGATCAGACCGCTCCCGCCCCAGTTGGGATGCGGTGGAGACGTGAAGACGGCCTCGTCCAGCACATATTCCCAATAGCCCGCGAACTCGCGCTTGGCGGTGACACGGGCCTTCAGCGAGTGGCGCCGGCCGCCTTCGCCAGCCATGATCACGAAGTCGCCGACCTCGAGGGCCGCCGAAGATCCGAGCTCGAGCGGAGCAATGTTGAAGCGGCCGAGCGCCTGCACCAGACCGAATCCCGATTCGAAGTCATAGCCCAGCGCGTGGCCCGCGAGCACGCTGCCGTCGTTCGCCGTCAGCCAGACCGATTCCGCCTCGGCGATCAGATAGCCGATGGTGAGCACGAGGCCGCTCGCGCCGATCAGGATCCCGCTGCCGGTCCTCTCTGTCCCCAGGATCCCGGCGGTGAACGCGTCCTCCGGGATGGTCGCGCGCAGGCCGACGACAGCGCCAAGCGCGCCGTCAAGGTCGAAGGACACCTGCTCCGGCTTCGGCTGCGCCGAGAGCGGTATCTCCCAATCGAACTCCTCACTCATGCCTAAACCTCTGGGCTGGTCCGCAAAACTATCCCGCCCCCGCCACACCCTGGCAAGAGGCGGCGTGGATCGCCGTGGGCGGCCAGACCGGAATTTTCATCACGGTCAAGGCCCAGGCGGTCATGCCTGGATCATCCCCTCCGGGATGGCCTCTCATTGGGCCGAGAGGACACCCTGGAGCAGCATGTCGAAGGGGATGCCGTTGACGGTGACGGCACCGTCGCGGCGCAGGTCGATCTCGTAGGCGTAGAAGGGCTCATCCGCGCCCTCGTTGAAGACCGGCCTGCCGAGGCCCTGGAGGACGATGAGCAGTGCCACCATGTCCTCTTCGCCCTCCTTCGCTGCCAGCGCCATGAGCGCGCTCAGCCCCCGAACGCGGGCATCCATGCGCCCGATGATGCCGAAGACGCTGTCCGGCTCAACCTGCAGCCGCCCCTCGGCGCGGAGCTCGCACGACGGCGTGACGACATGGATCTCCCGAAATTCGAACGACGAATCCGCCGCATCCAGATGGTCCAGAATGACCTCCATCATCGGCTCTTCGCCGGGCCCACCCATCTCTCCCCGTTTCGCGAGACCAGAGAGGGAGTCAGCAATTCTCCGTAATGGCAATCGGCTGAGGACGATATCAACGGTCGCGGTGTGGGGCATGAGCGCGGGTGGAATCTCATCGGCGGCGTCCCCGCCGAGCACTACGTCGGCGGCCGAAATCCACGTGGAGAGATCCGTGAAGTCCCTTCGACCGTCGGCACCGACGCGCCATTCCAACCGCCCGAGCGAGAGTTCGCCGTCGCCCAGGTCCGCATCGTCGCCGGTCGCCGTCAAGTCGTGCAGGGTGATCGTCATCTCCGATCGCCCCCAGCGGCCCTCCACGAGAGGCATCAGAAGGTCGCCGAGCGCCGTCGGGTTGCTTGCGCCGCCTGCGAACGAGCCGAAGTCTCCGCGCATCCGCAGGATCAGACTGCGGTCGAAATCCTCGAAGGTGCCGGCGACGTCGAGCCGGCCCAGGCTGAAGCCCTCGGCCTCAAGGTCAGAAAGTTTGAGGGTGGAGCGGCCGTCCCACAGCCCGTCGTCGCCCTCGACCAGCTCGTCCGCGAAGGAAAGCGCTCCGAGCGACAGCGTCTCCACCACTTGAGAGCCCTTGCTTTCCACGAATCGGATGTTGGCGGCGTTGGCTTCCAGCCTGGTCGTGATCTCCAGATCCGATCGCCAGGTGCCGGAGACCGTGCCTTGGTCGATGAAGAACTGGTCCTGACCCTTGTCGATCGCAGGCGGCAAGGCGCTCTCGAAGTCGTAGGCCGTCTCCCCCCGCGGCGTCACCGCGATGGCCAAGTCGCCGAGTGCCCACTGGACGAGGGGTGTAGAGGGCTCCACGAGGCGCGCGCCGGGGAGGTGGAGGGTGACGGTGCCATCCCGCTCCTCCGCCCATAGCGGCGCATCGAGCGCAAGGCGCACACTGTCGGAACCGAAGCCTAGGCGCTGCTCCAGCCAATCCGCGACACCGAGGACGATTCGCCCAACCGTGCCGTCGGGATCGACCGGCGCGACGGGGATCGCGCGCGCGGCGGGCACGGGCGCGCCCTCCTCCAGCGCGGCAAGGGCGGCCGAAACCGGGAGCACCGCACCGGCAAGTGACAGCGCGCAGGCGAGGCCGGCGCCCGCCAGGGTTCGTCTTGCGCTCTCCATCTTCACGGCCACGACGATCAGTCGATACGCGGAATGTCTTCCGTCGGTGTCGTGATCGCAGTGTAGAGGTCTGGGCGGCGGTCCCGAAACATGGGCCAGGCGCGCCGGGCCTCGATCACGCGAGCGCGGTCTAGGGTCGCCGTAATGGTCTCGTCCCCGTCGTCGCCCGCCTCGGCAAGCACCTCGGAATCGGGGGCGACGATCATGCTGCGACCGCCGAAGGTCCACTCCCCTTCCAGACCCACCTTGTTGCAGGGTGCGAAGTAGACGCCGTTCTCGAAGGCGCGGGTCTGCATGATCTCACGCCAGCAGGCGACCGCCGGCGCCGCGAAGGGCACCACGATCAGCTCGGCCCCGTTGACTGCGGCGCAGCGCGCGGATTCGGGAAAGAACGTGTCGTAGCAAATGTTGATCCCGACCCGCCACTCGCCGACCTTGAACACTGGGAAGTGCGAGCCGTAGCGGAAGTAGATCTTCTCCAGGCTGCGCACCGCCGCCGGATGCGCCTTGCGGTAGCGGCCGAGAATCTCGCCTGCGGGATCGATCACGATGGCGCTGTCGTAGCAGAGGCCGGCGGACTCGGCCTCGAAGATGGTGGCGATGATGTGGATGCCGTGCTCGCGCGCCTTGGCGCGCATGGTCGAGATGGCGATGCCATCCTCGCCCTCCGCCTCGTCGATATGCGCGTAGTCGCGATACTGGAAGACGTAAGGGTGGTTGAAGAACTCGGGCACAACCACGAGATCGGGTTTCTGGGCCGCGACCGCTCGGTCGATGTAGCCGGCCGCGCGGGCCACGTTCTCCCCATGGTCGGGCGTGCTGTTCATCTGGATCAGGCAGAGTTTCATCGCCCCTCACTCCGTGCTGTGCCGTTCACAGGCGCCACCCCAGACTAGCGGGATTCCCGAGCTTCGGGGTAGCTGATCAATGTGGCAATACTATGCCCAATCGGTAGGGTGTGCGGGCCGCGGCCGCCGATGCGGCCGGTTCTTGAACAACAAGCGGGACGGACCCCATGAGCCAAGACGTGCTGACCACCGCCGTCGTCGGCAGCTATCCGCAGCCGGAATGGCTGATCGACCGGGACAATCTGGTGAACAGGTTGCCACCACGGGTGCGCGCGCACGAGATCTGGCGTATCCCGCCCGAGCATCTGGAGGAGGCGCAGGAGGCGGCGACGCTCGCCGCGATCCGGGATCAGGAACGCGCCGGAGTCGACGTTATCAGCGACGGCGAGATCAGGCGCGAGAGCTATTCCAACCGGGTCGCCACCGCACTCGGCGGCATCGACAGGGAGCGGATCGGCACGCACTTGGACCGCACCGGAAACCCCGCGCCGGTCCCCCTCGTCTCAGGGCCGATCCGGCGCGAGCGCCCCATCGAAGTGGACGATGTTCGATTCCTGCGAGCCAACACGGAGCGCACGATCAAGATCACGCTGCCCGGCCCCTTCACCATGACCCAGCAGGCGGAGAACGCCTACTACCCCGACGACGAAAGCCTCGCCCTGGCCTACGCCGACGCGGTCAACGAGGAGATCAAGGAGCTCTTCGCCGCCGGCGCCGACATCGTTCAGCTCGACGAGCCCTACGTGCAGGCCCGGCCCGAGGCTGCGCGCGCCTTCGCGGTGAAGGCGATCAACCGGGCGCTGGAGGGCGTGGACGGCAAAACCGCGCTGCACCTCTGCTTCGGCTACGCCGCCGTAATGAAGACGGAGAAGCCAGGCGGCTACTCCTTCCTGCCGGAGCTGGAGGCGACGATGGCGGACCAAGTCTCCATCGAAGCGGCGCAGCCCGGGCTCGACCCGGCGATCTTGGCCCACCTGCCGTCGAAGGAGATCCTCTACGGCGTGATCGACATGAGCGATCCCGAAATCGAACGGCCGGAGACGGTGGCGGCGAGGTTGCGCGAGGCGCTCGCGGTGGTGCCGGCGGACCGCCTCGTCGCCGCACCAGACTGCGGCATGAAATACCTCGCGCGGCAGACCGCTTTCGGCAAACTCAAAGCGATGGTCGAAGGCGCCGCCATTGTCCGCCGCGAAGTCGCGGGATAGGGATCACGCGCCCTCGCGCGCCTCGCCCTCGTCGCGGGTGGCGAGCGCGACCATCGCGTTGAGCAGCACGTCGCAGCCGGCAGCGATGTCGGCCTGGGTCGCGGCCTCGATCTCGTTGTGGCTGATCCCGTCCTCGCAGGGGATGAAAATCATGCCGGTGGGGGCGACGCGCGACACGTAGACCGCGTCGTGGCCTGCGCCGGAGGTGATCGGCCGGCTCGCGTAGCCTAGGGTCTCGGCCGCGTTCTCAACAGCGCCGACGCAATCGGCGGCGAACTTCACCGGCGGCGAGTGCCAAATCTCCTCGAACGTGATCTCAAGCCTGCGCTCGGCGGCAAGCGCCTCTGCCTGGCGTTGGGCCTCTGCGGTCATCGCCGCAAGCGTCTCGGCATCGGGATGGCGCAGGTCCACCGAGAAGTAGACCGAGCCGGGGATGACGTTGCGCGAGTTGGGGCTCACCCGCATCACGCCAATCGTGGAGCGGGCATCCGGCGCGTTGTCCAGGGCAAGCTGGTCGATCGCCGCGACCAGTATGGCGGCGCCCACCATCGCGTCCTTGCGGCGCTCCATCGGCGTGGTGCCGGCGTGGGATTCCATGCCGGTCACGGTCACGTCGAACCAGCTGATACCCTGCACGCCCTGCACGATGCCGATGGTCTTCTCTTCGGCTTCGAGGATCGGCCCCTGCTCGATATGGGCTTCGAAGAAGGCCCCGACCTCGCGCCCGCCACACTCCATCTCGCCGGCGTAGCCGATGCGCTCAAGCTCCTCGCCGATGGTCTTGCCGTCGACGTCCGCGCAGGCCAGTCCTTCCTCCAGCGTGAAGACGCCGCCGAAAACGCCGGAGGCGACCATCGCCGGCGCGAAGCGTGAGCCTTCCTCGTTGGTCCAGGCCGAAACCTCGATGGGCGCGTCGGTCTCGTAGCCGAGGTCATTGAGGGTGCGGATCACCTCAAGGCCGGCGAGCACGCCGTAGATGCCGTCGTACTTGCCGCCGGTCGGCTGGCTGTCGATATGGCTGCCGGTCATCACCGGCGGGAGCGAGTCGTCCTTGCCCGCCCGCCGGGCAAAGATGTTGCCCATCTTGTCGATGCCGACGGTGCAGCCGGCTTCCTCGCACCATTGCACGAAGAGATCGCGCGCCGCCTTGTCCACGTCGGTGAGCGCGAGGCGGCAGACGCCGCCCTTCTCCGTCGCCCCGATCTTCGCCATCTCCATGAGGCTCGCCCACAGGCGATCACCATCCACCTTGAGGTTCCGCACCGTCCCGCTCCTCCGCTGTCGTCAACCGCAGACTGTCTATGATAGAGCGCGCTGGTGAGCGCAAGAGGAGGCAAGCCCCAGCCTATGGCTGCCCCGACCCTGCCGGATGTCCTGCCCGACGTGCTCGGCCCCGGGCTGCGCATCGTCTTCTGCGGCTCGGCGGCAGGCGCGGTATCAGCGCGCGTCGGCGCCTACTATGCCGGCCCCGGCAACCACTTCTGGCCGACGCTCTACCGCGTGGGGCTCACGCCCCGCCTGCTCGCGCCGGCCGAGTTCCGCACCGTTCTGCGCCACGGCATCGGCTTGACCGACCTCTGCAAGACGGAATCGGGCGCGGACACCGATCTCTCCCGGCAAGCCGACGATGCCGCCGCGCTCACCGCCAAGATCGCACAACACCGGCCCGCGGTCCTGGCCTTCAACGGCAAGCGGGCGGCGGGCGTCTTCCTTGACGCGGAGACCCTGGACTACGGGGCGCAGCCGAGGCGCATCGGCGAGACGGCGATCCACGTGCTGCCGTCGACCTCTGGCGCCGCGCGGCGCTGGTGGGACGAGGTGTTCTGGCGCAGAGTGGCGGACGCCATCCGTGGGGCATGAGGGAGGGAGCCGTGGCGATCAGCAGCGAGACGATCGATAGGCTGAACCGGGAGTGCCAGGGCATTCCTCTCTCCGACGAGAGGACCGCCGAGCTCCCCATCGAGCTGGGTCAGTTGCACGCCGCAGTGGAGGCCGCGCGCCCCGACCACGACTTCGATCGGCTGCCGGCCTCCTTCGAGCAGGCGCTGCACGCGCTGAGAACCACCGAAGAGGGTGCGCACGCGGATGCCGACGCGGGCGGCCCGCGCGACGCTGGCGCTGGCGCAACCGGAGGCACGGACGAGATCGCGGCCCTCAGCCTCTGCGAGGCGGCGGACGGGGTGGCGAGCGGCGCGCTTTCCGCCACCGACCTGGTGGAAGCGGCGCTCGCGCGCATCGACCGGCTGGACCCGCAACTCCATGCCTTCATCCACCCCGACCGCGAGGACGCGCTTGCGCGCGCGGGGGAGATGGACCGCAACCGGGGTCGAGACGGCGCAGCCGGCCCGCTCGCGGGCGTGCCGCTCGCGCACAAGGACATGTACTACCGGGCCGGCAAGGTCTCCTCTTGCGGCTCCAGAATCCGCCGCGAGTTCCGCCCGGCTGCGACCGCGACGGTTCTCCAGCGCCTCGATGCGGCCGGCGCCATCGACCTGGGCGGGCTCGCCATGGTCGAGTTCGCCATGGGGCCCCACGGTTTCAACGCCCACCTGCCGCGCTGCCGCAACGTCTGGGATTTCGAGCGCATCCCTTGCGGCTCCTCGTCGGGCTCGGGCACGGCGGTGGCGGGCCGCCTGGTTTACGCCGCTTTGGGCTCCGACACCGGCGGCTCGATCCGCTGCCCGGCGGCCGCAAACGGCGTGGCCGGCATCAACCCGACGCAGGGCCGCGTCAGCCGCTTCGGCTGCATGCCGATGTCATGGTCGCTCGACGTGATGGGGCCGCTGGCGCGGACGGTGCGGGATTGCGCCCGGGTGCTCGGCGTGATCGCGGGCGCCGACGAGAACGACGCCACCACGAGCGCCGAGCCGGTGCCGGACTACGAGGCCACAATCGAGCAGAGCCTGAAGGGCGTGCGCATCGGCATTCCGCAGGGCTATTTCGACGAAGACCTCGACCCCGGCGTGGCGGCCGCGATCGAAGCCACGCATGCGGTCTTGACCGGCCTCGGCGCCACTCTCGTGCCGGTCGTCATGCCGGCTTCACTGGATACCGTCTCTGTAATCCACCCCTTGGTGATGAAGGCCGAGGGCGCCGCCAACCACCTGCCCTGGAAGCGCGCGCACGACGAGGATTATTCCGACGAGGTGGGCAAGCGCCTGCAGGCGGGCTTCTTCATCCCCGCGACCGACTACATCAATGCCCTGCAATACCGCGCCCATGCACTCCGCACCTTCGCCGACGCCGTCTTCGGCGCCTGCGATGCGCTGCTGACCCCGGTTCTGCCCATGCCGACGCCGACGCTCGCGGACACCGCCTACCGCGACGGACCCGCGTACTTGAAGATGGTCGTCGGCCTCACCCGCAACACGCGCGTGGTGAACTATCTCGGTCTGCCAGCACTGAGCGCGACCTGCGGCTTCACGCCCGACGGCATGCCGACCTCGTTCCAGCTCATCGGCCGGCCCTTCGCCGAGCCCCTGCTGTTCCGCCTCGGCCACCAGTACCAGCGCGAGACGGACTGGCACCGGCGCTGGCCCACCGCGCTACCGGCCTGAGGCGCGAGGGCCGAGGGCGCGGCCGAGGCGTGATGCGGCGGCGCGCAATCGATCGGGCCGGCTGGGGGCGCACTGCGCTCTGCGCCGTCGTGGGCTTCGTCTACTTCCTGCCCGTGCTCTGGATCGTGCTCACCGCGTTCAAGAGCCCGCGCGACATCCTCACCTCGACACTGGTCTTCACGCCCACCCTCGACAACTTCGCCAACATCTTCGCGCGCGTGCACTACCAGGGCGGCGCGCTGGTCGAGACCGGGTTCGAGCTTTATTTCGTCAACAGCATCGTGATCTCGGGCGCGAGCGTAGGACTCGCGCTGATCCTCGGCACCGGCGCGGCCTACGGCTTCTCGCGCTGGCCGCTACGCGGCAACGACACCTACCTGCTCGTCATCCTGACCACGCGGATGCTGCCGCCCATCGTCCTCATCATCCCGCTCTTCGTGATCTTCCGCATGACCGGGCTGGCCGGCAGCTACCTCGGCATCATCCTGCTCTACACCGCGTTCAACCTGCCCTTCGCCATCTGGATGATGAAGAGCTTCTTCGACGACCTTCCGCGCGAGGTGGAAGACGCCGCGCGAACCGACGGCAGCTCCGAATGGCGAGTCTTCTTCCGCGTCTGCCTGCCGCAGGTGAAGGCCGGCATCGCGGCGACGGCGACGCTCGGGCTGATCCTCACCTGGAACGAGTTTCTGATGGCGCTGCTGCTGACGGGGCCGGAGACGCGGACCGTGCCGGTCGGCATGGGAGCCAGTTTAGGCAGCGGCATCGGCGTGGACTGGGGCCGGCTGGCCGCGATCGAGACGCTCTTCCTGATCCCTGTGGTCGCGGTGACCTTCGTCCTTCAGAATCAACTGCTCAGGGGCGCGACTTTCGGCACCATCACGCACGGACGCGTCCGGCGATAGGCGTACCGAACTCCCCTACGTCGCGGGCCAGAGGCTTACGGGCGTTGGGCGCAGTGCTGGTAGGTCTCGGGCCGGCGGTCGCGGAAGAACTGCCACGTGTCGCGGACCTCGCGAATCTGGTCGAGGTCGAGCTCGGCCACGACCAGCTCGTCGTCCTCGTCGCCGCCCTGCGCCAGGATCTCGCCGCGCGGATTGCAGAAATAGCTGGAGCCGTAGAACACGTGGTTACCGAAGGTCGGCTCGGTGCCGACCCGGTTGTTGGTGCCGATAAAGATGCCGTTGGCGATGGCCGCGCCCACCTGCTCCAGGTTCCAGATGTGGTCGCTGAGACCCCTGAAGGTCGCCGACGGGTTGAACACGAGCTCCGCGCCATTGAGCGCAAGCGCGCGCCAGCCCTCGGGGAAATGGCGGTCGTAGCAGATATAGACCCCGACCTTGCCGACGGCGGTATCGAACACCGGGTAGCCAAGGTCGCCATAGGCGAAGTAGTGCTTCTCGTCGTAAGGCCCGATCTTCGGAATGTGAATCTTGCGGAACTTGCCGAGATAGCTGCCGTCCGCATCGATGACTGCGGCGGTGTTGTAGAACTTGCCGCTGCGGTCGCGCTCATAGACCGGCGAGACGATGACCATGCCGTGCTTCTTCGCCGCCTCGCACATCGCCTGGGTCGTGGGCCCGTCCGGCACCGCCTCGGCGGACTCGAACCACTTGTCGTCGATGGTGGCGGGGAAGTAGGGCGCGTTGAACACCTCCTGGAGGCCGAGCACTTGCACCCCCTGCCGTGCCGCCTCCTCGATCGGCGACAAGTGGGCGGCGATCATGTTGTCTCGGATCGTCTCGATGGAGTCCGTCGCCGGGTCTCCCTTCAGGCTCATCTGAATGAGGGCTGCCTTGACCTTGCGCATTGGAGCCTCCTCTCGCTCGCCTGCTCAGACCTGCCAGGACGCGACCGCGCCGTAGGTCTCGGGCCGGCGATCGCGGTAGAATTTCCACCCGTCCCGCACCTCGGCGATCATGGCGAGGTCGAGTTCGGCGGTGACCAGAGCATCCCGATCGTCCGGCCCCTGGTCTAGAATTTCACCGCGCGGATTGCAGAAGTAGCTGGAGCCGTAGAA
Source organism: Alphaproteobacteria bacterium (assembly GCA_963422645.2). GTDB lineage: Bacteria > Pseudomonadota > Alphaproteobacteria > UBA828 > UBA828 > WTGU01. Next base: position 38,452 of record CAXXVO010000017.1, on the reverse strand, counting down.
GTAGCCAGTGTTCCACGGCGCCTCCATACCGACGCGGTTGTTGGCGCCGATATAGACGCAGTTGGCGACCGCCGCCGCCGGCTGCTCCAGGTTCCAGAGATGATCGCTCAGGCCGCGCGCGGTCGCGGAGGGGTTGAAGATCACCTCTGCGCCGTTCATGGCGAGCTCGCGCCAGCCTTCAGGGAAATGCCGGTCATAGCAGATGTAGACACCGACCTTGCAGAACGCGGTTTCGAAGACCGGATAGCCGATGTCGCCGGGCTTGAAGTAGTACTTCTCGCAGAAGCCGACGACGTGGGGGATGTGAATCTTGCGGAACTTGCCTAGGTAGCGGCCGTCCGCGTCGATCACGGCGGCGGTGTTGTAGTAGACGCCGGTCTGGGCCTCCTCATAGACCGGCACCACCATCGCCATGCCGAGGCGCGCGGCTTCCGCCTGCATCCGCTGGACGGTGGGGCCGTCGGGCACCCGCTCGGCAGTCCGGTACCACGCGTTGTCCTGAACCGCGCCGATGTAGGGCAGGTTGAAGAGCTCCTGGAGCCCTAGCACCTGCACGCCCTCGCTTGCCGCCTGCTCGATGAGGGGCAGGTGCGCTGCGATCATCTTCTCACTGATCCGCTCGGGCGTGTCGTGCTCGACCTCGCCCTTGAGGCCCATCTGGATGAGCCCGGCCTTCACCGTCGCCATCACAACCGCTCCCCTGCTGCCGCCAAGGCCGGCAGCCTAACCCGGAACTCTTACCAGGGCCACGCTTTGCGCGGCCCGCTCTCCTTCACAAGTCCGGCCGGTGCTGACGCCAGGGGCGTGCCTCTTCGAGCGCGGTGCCAATGCAGAGCACCGTCAGGTCGTCGAAGCGGCGGCCGACGATCTGCAGGCCCGTGGGCAGGCCCTGCGCGGAAAAGCCGGAGGGAACCGAGAGCGCCGGCAGCTTGAGCGCGTTGAACTGCATGGTCATGTCCATGCTCTGGTGACGGCCGTCCGCATCGTTCCCCATGGAGCCGAGCTCGTCATAGTCGACCGTGGGCGCCGGAATCGCCTCGGTCGGGCAGAGCAGGGCATCGCAGCGCTCGAGGATGGGGCGCAGCGTGTTCCAGGCCTCGGTGTAGATCATCTCGGTCTTCATCAGATCGACCGCGCTCATCTTCCGGCCCTCCTCCATCGACGCGACGACGGAGGGGTGCATCTTGTCCCGCCAGCGCTCCAGATGGTGGCCGAAATGCATGGCCTGAAAAACGCCCCAATAGGCCCACCATGCCTCGTTGAAGGCCGCGCTCCAGCCGAGCTCGACGGGCTCGATCTCGGCCCCCGCCTGCTCCAGAGCGGCGGCAGCGGCGCGGGTGTTCGCCTCGACGTCAGGATCGATGCGGTAGTAGCCGAGGTCGATGGAGAGCGCGAGACGCAGGCCTCGAACGTCGTGCGCCGCCGGCACGTCGACCGAAAGAGCGGGCGCCAAGGAATTGAGGTCGCGCTCGTCGGGCCCTTGGCAGAGCTTCAGGAACAGCGCGGCATCGGCGACGGTGCGCGAGAGCGGGCCGTGGCAGCACATGTAGTCGAACTGGGTCGGCAGGAATTCGAAGGGGATGCGGCCGGAACTAGGCTTCAGCCCCACGCAGCCGCTGTGCGAAGCGGGAATCCGCACCGAGCCGCCGGCGTCCGAGCCTTCGGCCAGCGGCACGCAGCCGGCAACCACGGCGGCAGCGGAGCCGCCCGACGATCCGCCCGGCGTGTGGTCGGGGTTCCACGGATTGCGGGTGATGCCCCACAGGGGACTGTCCGTGAGGCTGGAGAAGGCAAACTCCGGCGTCGTCGTCTTGCCCACCATGATGGCGCCTGCCTCGCGCAGGCGCTGCACCACGAGCGCATCGTCGTCCGGCACCCAATCCTTGTAGGCGTAAGAGCCGAAGGTCGTCGTCTTGCCCTTGGTCGGCGTGAGGTCCTTGATGGCGATGGGAACGCCATGCAGCGGGCCCACATCGTCGCCGGCGGCGATCGCCCGCTCCGCCGCCCGCGCCTCCTCGATGGCCTCCGCAGGGTAGGTGAAGCAGAAGCAGTTGAGGGTGGGGTTGATCTCCTCGATCCGCGCGAGCGCGTTCGTTACCAGGTCTGTGGACGAGAGCGCGCCGTCCCGAATGAGAGCCGCGGCCTCTGTCGCCGAGAGGTAGGAGAGTTCGTCGTTGCCCATCGCTCTCGGCTCTCCTGCGGCCCCAGCCGCCGCGGCGCTACGACATCATAGGGAAGGAGAGATCGACGCCTGAGCGGATGCCGGTCGGCCAGCGGGAGGTCACGGTCTTGAGCTTGGTATAGAAGCGCACGCCCTCCATGCCGTGCATGGCGTGGTCGCCGAAGAGCGAGCGCTTCCAGCCGCCGAAGCTGTGATAGGCGACCGGCACGGGAATCGGCACGTTGACGCCGACCATGCCGATTTCCACTTTGTTCGCGAACTCGCGCGCGGCGTCGCCGTCGCGGGTGAAGATCGCCACCCCGTTGCCGAACTCGTGCTCGTTGACCATCTGCAGCGCGGAGTCGTAGTCCGGCGCGCGGACCACGGAGAGCACCGGCCCGAAAATCTCCTCCTTGTAGATGCGCATGTCCGGCGTGACCCGGTCGAAGAGGCAGGGGCCGATGAAGTAGCCGTTCTCGTAGCCCTGGAGGGCGAGGTCGCGGCCGTCGATCACCAGCTCCGCGCCTTCCTCCACGCCGAGATCGACGTAGCCCCGCACCTTGTCAAAGTGGGCCTTGGTCACCAGCGGGCCCATGTCGGCCTCGCCGTCTGTCCCCGGTCCCACCTTGATGCTCTCGATCTTGGGCTTGAGGTCCTCGATCAGCGCATCGCCCACCTTGTCGCCGATCGCCACGGCCACCGAGACCGCCATGCAGCGCTCCCCGGCGGAGCCGTAGGCCGCGCCGATGAGGGCATCGCTCGCCATCGTGAGATCGGCGTCGGGCATCACCACCGCGTGGTTCTTGGCGCCGCCCAGCGCCTGCACCCGCTTACCGTGGGCGCAGCCGGTCTGATAGACGTATTCGGCGATGGGCGTGGAGCCGACGAAGCTCACCGCAGCGATGTCCGGATGGGTGAGGATCGCATCCACCGCCTCCTTGTCGCCGTGGACGACGTTGAAGACGCCGTCGGGGCAGCCGGCCTCCTTCAGCCACTCGGCAAGCATCATCGCGGCCGTGGGGTCCTTCTCCGACGGCTTCAGGATGAACGTGTTGCCGCAGGCGATAGCGACCGGGAACATCCACATCGGCACCATGGCCGGGAAGTTGAAGGGCGTGATACCGGCCACCACGCCGAGCGGCTGACGGCTGGAGAAGCTGTCGACGCCAGTGCCGACCGACTGGGTGAAGTCGCCCCTGAGCAGGTGCGGGATGCCGCAGGCGAACTCCAGCACCTCGATCCCGCGGGACACGGAGCCCATCGCGTCCGAGAGCACCTTGCCGTGTTCACGCGTTATCACCCGGGACAAGTCCTCCTTGCGGCTCTCGACCAGGTCCTTGAACGCGAAGATCACCCGTGCCCTCTGAATGGGAGGAGTCTTGGCCCAGCCGGGCGCGGCCGCCGCCGCTGCCTGCACGGCGCTCTCCACCTCGTCGGAGTTGGCGAAGGGCACGCGCGCGACCACCTCGCCGGCGGAGGGGTCGTAGACATCGCCAAAGCGCGAGGACGCGCCCGCCACGGCGGCGCCGTTAATCCAGTGAGTGAGCGTTGCAGTCATTGCAATCCCCCGAATTTCGTCGGTTCTTGGCGCCGGGCTAAGCGGCGAGCGCGTGCTCCGGCGCGAGGTAATCGTGGCCGAGGTCGAGCGCGACGGCCTCGTGGGTGACGCGCCCCTGGCAGACATTGAGGCCGTGCATGAGGTGAGAATCGTCGTGCATGGCCTTGCGCCAGCCCTTCCCCGCGAGCGCGAGCACGAAAGGCAGCGTCGCGTTGCTGAGCGCGAATGTCGAGGTGCGGGCCACGGCACCCGGCATGTTGGTGACGCAGTAGTGCAGGATGTTGGCCACCTTGTAGGTGGGATCGGCGTGGGTGGTCGGCCGGCTGGTCTCGAAGCAGCCACCCTGGTCGATCGCCACGTCGACCACGACGGCGTTGCGGCGCATCTCGTCCAACATGTCGCGGCGCACCAGCTTGGGTGCAGCGGCGCCGACGACGAGCACCGCGCCGATCACCAGATCGGCGTTGTTGACCGTCTCCTCGATGGCCTGGACGGTGGAGTAGACGGTCGTGGCGCTGGCGCCGAAGATCTCCTCCAGCTGACGGAGGCGCGGGATCGAGCGGTCGATGATCGTGACCCGCGCTCCCATGCCGACCGCCATGCGGGCTGCATGCGTGCCCACCACGCCGCCGCCCAGGATCACCACGTCGGCAGGAGGCACGCCGGGAACGCCGCCGAGCAGGACGCCGCGGCCCCCCTGCTCCTTTTCGAGGCAATGAGCGCCGGCCTGGATCGACATGCGGCCAGCAACCTCGCTCATCGGCGCGAGCAGCGGCAGGCCGCCCCGCGCATCGGTCACGGTCTCGTAGGCGATGGCGATGCAGCCGGAATCGATCAGGGCGTCGGTCTGGGCGGCATCGGCCGCAAGGTGGAGATAGGTGAAGAGCACCTGGTCGGCCCGCAGCATGGCGCACTCGGCCGGATGAGGCTCTTTCACCTTCACGATCATCTCGGCCGCGCCGAAGATCTCCGCTGCATCATCCACCACTTGGGCGCCGGCGCGTTCGTAGTGAACGTCGAGGAGGCCGATCTCGGTGCCGGCGTCCTTCTCGACCATAACCCGATGGCCGTGCTGCACGAGCTCGCGCACGCCGGCGGGCGGGATGCCGACACGGTACTCGTGGATCTTGGTTTCCTTGGGAACGCCGATCAGCATGGTCGTTCCTTCCCCTGTATCGATGACTCCCGCCGCGACCGGCCCCGAGGCCGGCGCAGCGCAGCGCGGCCCAATTCCCCAGCTAGTCTGCCGCTTCCGGCTGCAATACGCCCGCGGGCCCGCTGCCTTCGCCCGGCATGCCGGTATCGGGCTTGCCGGTATCGGGCGGGCCGGCGGCGGCGGTTGACGGCGCGTCATCGACCGGCTGAGCCGGTGTCGCCTCTGGCTCTGCGGCGGCGGCGGTTGCGGCGGCTGCGGCGGCTGTGGCGGTTGCGGCGGCTGCGGCCACCTGGGCGGCCTTCTCGTCCCGCGCCGCTGCCCGTTCCGCCCTGGCGCGCGCCTTGCGCACCGCGTCGAGAAGCTCCGCCTCGTTGCAAATACCCAGCAGGATCGGGTCCTGCGGCGTGATGTTGGGCGTGTTCCAGTGAGTCCGCTCGCGCACGGCGCTGATCGTCGCCTTGGTGGTGCCAAGCAGCTTGCCAATCTGCGCGTCACTCAGCTCGTCATAGTTCTTGAGCAGCCAGGAGATGGCGTTGGGGCGATCCTGCCGCTTGCTGACCGGCGTATAGCGGGCGCGCCGGGTGCGCTGCGGCACCGCCGAGGCCGGACCGATGGCCTCCAGTCGCTGGGAGGAATCCTCTTCGCAGCGCTGGATCTCCTCACGGCTGACCTGCCCATTGACGACGGGGTCGAGGCCGCGAATGCCGATCGCGACCTCCCCATCGGCGATGCCCTGCACCTCGAGCGGATGCAGGTCGCAGAACGCCGCGATCTGATGGAACGTGAGCGTGGTGTTGTCTATCAGCCACACCGCCGTGGCCTTGGGCATCAGCAACTCGGCCATCTTATGCGTTCCTTCCACTGCTGCCCGCACGCGGCTGTGCCACGGCCGGTATCATCGCCCGCAGCCACGCGTGAGGCGGTCGGTATATCGCCTAGATGTAAGGAGCGCAAAGCCGCAGTTCATGCGGCCTTAGTCGTGAGGGCTCTCCAGCAGGATTTTGCCGATGTGCTGGCCCGCCTCCATGCGGGCGTGGGCGGCTGCCGCCTGCTCGAGGGGAAGCCGGGTGTCGATGACCGGTCGCACCAGCCCCGCTTCGATGAGTGGCCAGACGGTCTCCTCCAGCGCGGCGGCGATGCGGGCCTTGCTCTCCACGCTCTGCGGCCTGAGCGTGGAGCCCACGATGGTGAGCCGCTTGCGCATAAGCGTGCTGAGGTCGAGTTGGCATTTCGAGCTTTCGAGGAAGGCGATCTGTGCCAGCCGGCCCTCAGGCCGGAGCGCTGCGAGATTACGCTGCACGTAGCCGCCGCCCACCATGTCGAGCACCACATCGACACCTTCGCCGCCGGTGATCTCCTTCACCACGGTGACGAAATCCTCGTTGCGGTAGTCGATCGCCCGCTCGGCGCCGAGGCCTTCGCAGGCGGCACATTTCTCCGCCGAGCCGGCGGTGGCAAAGACGCGGACCCCCAACGCGGACGCGATCTGGATCGCGGTGGTGCCGATGCCGCTGCTGCCGCCGTGGACGAGCAGCCGCTCGCCCGCACGGAGCCGGGCGCGCTCGAAGGCATTGGTCCACACGGTGAAGCAGGTCTCCGGCAGGCCAGCGGCCTCGACCACCGAGAGCCCTTCCGGGACCGGGAGCGCTTGCGTCTCCGGCGCAACGCAGTATTCGGCATAGCCGCCGCCGTGGGTGAGCGCGCAGACGGCTTCGCCCGCCTCGAAGCGATGCGCGCCGGGGCCGCACGCCGCCACGTGGCCCGAGACCTCCAGCCCCGGCAGGTCGGAGGCGCCGGGCGGCGGCGGGTAGGCGCCTTGGCGCTGCATCGTGTCCGGCCGGTTGACCCCGGCCGCCGTCACCTCGATCAGCACCTCGCCCAGGCAGGGCTCGGGCACCGCGCGCCGCGTAGGGCGCAGGACCTCGGGCCCGCCGGGCTCCGTGATCTCGATAGCGGTCATTTCAGGGGGCAGCTGCGCCATGACGCCTCCAAAGGGTTTGCGCGCGCGACTATACTCAAGCGGACCCGACCGGCGCAGGAGAAATGGGATGGACGAGGAGCAAATTCGCATCCCGCGCGAGCAGGAATGGACCCCGCGCGTGCTCGACGACATGTCGGTGGAGGCGCTCGGCGCCTATGCCGAACAGCTCGAGGAGGAGCTGGAGCGGGTGCGCGGCGCCATCCACGCGAAGACGGACTATCTTAGCAAGGCGGACTCGCTCTTCAAGAGCTAGGCGTGTCTTGCGCCTCGCCCCCATCCAGCAAAGCGCGGATGGCGGCGAGGCCGATCGGAGCGCCGTCGTACTCTGCCATCGCATCGAGCAGCGCATCCCAGAGATAGACCGCCGATGCGATATCGGTGATCAGGTCGAAGGCCGGCACCGGGCCGATGTCGCCCCGGATCACGACCACGTTGAGGCGGGCGACGTTGGTCTGGGCGATAGCATCGGGCGCGAAGGCCTGGGGCCTGAGATCGACGGCGCAGACCTTGGCAAGCATCGAGGGCACGTGCGCGCCGGTGAGCAGTAGCCAACAGCTCGTCTCGTCCCGCGCGACGCGGAAGCAGCCGTCGGCCTTCGCCATGCTCCAGGCCTGATCGAGGGTCTCGATCAGGGCGCCGGCCCCGTTGCGGTCGGCGAGCACCAGCGCCTCGCCCGGGGCCAACCGCGCAATGCGGGTGCCATCGGCCTGCACATAGGCCCGGTTGCTCGCCTCGCCCATCTCGGCACCGGCGCCGGCGAGCCAGGGGGCGATGTTCCAGCCCTTGAAGCCGATACGCGGGAGGGGCGTGAGGTCGGCGAGCCCGAGCGATTCCGCCTGGGCGGCCTCGGCAGCCGCCTCCCGCCCGAAGTCCTGCGCCAGCGCAAAGCCGCCCAGCGTCTCGAAGCGTGCGCCGTGGGCCGCGAGCGCGCGGTAGAGGGGGGAGCGGCGGGTCTGCTCTGCCGGGGCCGTCACGCTCAGAGTTCCTGCCGCGCACCGTCGGGATCGTAGAACGGGAGCTTCGCCACCGTCGCCTTCACCATGCGCCCGCCGTCCACCTTGATCTCGATCTGGCTGCCGGGCTCGCTCTGGTCGGGCGCGACGTAGGCCATGCCGACGATCTTGTCCAGGTTGGGCGAATAGGCGACCGAGGTAACCCGCCCGGTGATCTCGCCCTGGCGGATCACCAGATGGCACTCCTTCGGCTGCTCCACGCCGACGCCCGGCATCTGGAAGCCCACCAGCTTGCGGGTGAGCCCCTTCGCCGCCTGTATCCGCACCGAGCGAATGCCGACGTGGAAGGGCTTCTTCTTGGCAAGCGCCCAGGCCATGTCGGCCTCGTGAGGAGTGGTGAGGCCGTCGGTGTCCTGGCCGATGAAGATGTGGCCCTTCTCCAGCCTGAGCAGGCGCTGCGCCTCGACGCCGAAGGGCCGGATGCCGTGTGCCGCGCCGGCCTCCATGAGCGCATCCCAGAGCGCCTCGCCCTGGCTCGTCGGCACGTGCACCTCGTAGCCGAGCTCGCCCACGAAGCCGACCCTGAGAAAGATCGCGGGGATACCGGCGACGTGGCCCTCGCGCACGCCCATGTAGGGGAAGCCCTCGGGCGAGAGGTCGACGTCGTCGCAGAGGGTCTCCAGCACCGGGCGGCAGTTGGGGCCCGCGATATTGACGCCCGCGAGCGCGGCGCTGACGTTGGTCACGTCCACCTTGAGCCGCCACTGGGCGTTGTACCAGAGCATCTCGCGGTAGACGTTGTCGACGCCCGAGGTCGTCGCCGTGACGTAGAAATGGTCCTCGTGCATGCGGCAGGCGACGCCATCGTCCACCACCACGCCGCAGAGGTCGGTCATCAGCACGTAGCGCGAGCGGCCCACCGGCTGCTTCAGATAGGCGAAGGTGTACATGCGGTTCATGAACTCGGCCGCATCGGGCCCCCGAACGTCGAGCCCGCCAAGGGTCGAGACATCGATGATGCCCACGTTGTCTCGGACGTTCTTGGCCTCCTCGCGGATCAGCGCCTGACGCCGCGCCTTGTCGCCGTAGAACTCGGGCCTGAGCCAGAGGCCTGCCGGCATCATGGTGGCGCCGGCCTCCAGATGGCGGAAGTGCATCGCCGTATAGCGTACCGGCTCGAAGCTGCGACCCGCCAGATGGCCCATGGTGACCGGCACGATGGGCTGGCGCACCGTGGTGACGCCGGTCTCGTCCACGCTCCGCGCCTTGGCCCGCGAAAGAATGCGCACCGCGTTCAGCGACGAATGCCGCCCTTGCGAGGGCCCCATGCCGTTGGTGGTGAAGCGCTTGAGCAGCTCGATGTGGTCGTAGCCCTCGGCGATCGCGTCCTCCAGATCGTGGACCTGCACGTCCTCGTCCAGATCGACGAAGGCCTTGTGATCGGGATGCGGGAAAATCGGCCACGCAGCCTGCGCTGTCGCCGGCTCCTCCTCCACAGCGGCGTCGGGCGCGGGCCCCGCGTCGAGGCCAGCGGCCTGCGCCGCCTGCCAGCCAGCGCGGCGGCCGTCCGCGAGCGACGCATCCAGGCCGGTGGTCCCCGCCACCTCGCCTGCGGCGAAAACGTCGGGCGGGAGCTCTGCGATGGTCGTCGCGTGGCGAGCGCTGTCGTAGGTGAAGGTGGCGCCCGCCTGGCGCAACAGTGCGGCCGCCGGCGCATGGCCGCCGCTCACGACCAGGAGGTCGCAGGTGAAGCTGTCCACGGAGGGCGCACAGATGCCGTCTTCCTCGATCCGCGCGACGCGGACGCCCGCGACCCGCGGGCCCTTGCGCTGGGGCACGGCCTCCCACGGCGCCGAGGCGGCGTGGACCGGCACCCGGCGCGCGGCCAGCGTGTCGCTCATCGCGCTGCGCGGCGCATCCATGCGCAGATCGACCACAGCCGCCACTTCGACGCCCGCATCCAGCAGATCGAGGGCCGCGCCGTAACCGTCGTCGTCCGCCGTTGCCACCACTGCGCGCCGACCCGGCTTCACGCCATAGAGTTTGATCAGGCGCTGCGCCGCGCTGCTCAACATGACGCCCGGCAGGTCGTTGTTGCGGAAGACCAGAGGTTGCTCGAGCGAGCCGGTGGCGACCACCAGGGCCTTGGTCCTGAGCTTGTAGAGCCGGTTGCCGCGCACCAGCGGCAGCCAGTTGTCGGCGTAGCGCCCGAGGCACGCGGTCTCGGTCATCACCGAGATGCGCTCCGAGCCCTCGATATCGCCCACGAGCCGGGCGCGCTCCTCCGTTGCGCGAATGCCGCCGGCGTCCGCGCGGCCATAGAGCAGCCCGCCGCCGAGCGCCGCGTTCTCGTCCACCAGTATGACCTCGGCACCGGCGGCTGCCGCTTGCGATGCCGCCGCGAGGCCCGCCGCGCCGCCGCCCACCACCAGCACGTCGCAGAAGAGGTACTGCTTGTCGAAGTAGCCGTGCGGGGCGTTGGTATCGACTGTGCCGAGGCCCGCGATCCGGCGGATCATCTTGGCCCAGAGCGGCCAAGTCCAGCGCGGCTTGTAGAACGCCTTGTAGTAGAAGCCGACGGGGAAGAAGCGGTGCAGCAGGCCGAACACCGCCAGCCGGTCGTGCCGGAGCGTCCCCCAATAGTTCTGGCCCATGACCTCCAGGTCGCGCGCGAGCGGCACACGGTCCGCGAAGCGGTTGGGCGCGGGGCCGACCTGAACCAGCGTGTTCGCATCGAGTCCGGAGAGCGAATGGATGCCGCGCGGGCGGTGATACTTGAAGGAGCGCGAGAGCACCGAGACGTCGTTCGCCGCCAGCGCGCTCGCCACCGTATCGCCGCGATAGCCCTGAAAATGCCTACCCTCGAAACGGAACGAGACCTGTTCCGTGCGGTCGAGAAGCAGGCCCGCGGGCTCCGGCAGCCGCGACATCATGCCGCCGGGTCCTTCGGCTCTCGGGGCGGCGTATCGTCGGCAGGCGCCTCGTCCGCCAGTGCATCGTCCGCAGATGCATCGTCTGCGGACGCCTCGTCGGCGGGTGCATCGCCTTCGGCGGCCGCGTCGGCCGACGCGGCTTCTGCCGGAGCTTCCGGCGTTTCCGGCGCGGCCTCGGGCTTAGGCGCGGCCGGCTCTTCCGTCGGCGCGTCCTGCGCGGCCTCAGTGGGGGCAGCCTCAGACGGTTCCGGTGTGGCTTCCGCGGGTGCAGCCTCAGCGGGGGGCGGCTCGGGCGGCGGCGCACTTTCCTTGGGCGGCTCCGGTGTGGTTTCCGTCGGCGCCGGTTTCGATACCGTCGCGGCGGCCGGCTCGGGCGGCGGTGCCAGGGGTTCGAATTCGACGCGCTGCGAAAAGATCCGGTCGGCCGGATAGGTGGCGAGGATCTCGTCGCTCACCGTGTTGCGCTCGGCGATGAACCAGTAGGACGTGGCGACGTGACACCACCACTCGCGCACCACGCCGGCCAGGTTCTCCTCCATCCAGACGTACTCGGTCCACTCGTGGTCCGTGCACCGGTTCGGATCGGGATGCCGCTCCACCGGGCCCGCGCAGACGAACTCCTGGATGTTGCGCGGCCCGTTGAGCGGGCAGGGCATGATCTTCATGACGCAGCGCTCCGCCCTAATGCCCGACCGACGCCGCGCCCTTCTCGCCCAGGAGCGAGAAGTCGCGGAAGCGGTCGAGGCGGAATTCCTTGATCAACTCGGGCACGCGGCCGGTCGCGATCATCTCCGCCATGGTGGAGCCGCAGACCGGCGTCGCCTTGAAACCCCAGGTGCCCCAGCCGGAATCGATGTAGTAGTTCTCGACCGGGGTGAGCCCCATGACCGGCGCGAAGTCGGGCGTCATGTCGGTCATGCCGGCCCACTGGCGCAGTACAGGCACGTCGACAATGAAGGGGAAGAGCTCCAGGATGTGCGCCATCAGCCCCTCCATGAAGTCGAGGGTCGACGAGGTCTGATAGCGCGGATAGGGGTCGGTCGCGCCGCCCATCACCAGCTCGCCCCGGTCGGACTGCGAGATGTAGACGTGCAGGCTGCCCGAGACGATGATCGGGTCGAGGAAGGGTTTCAGGGGCAGCGAGACGCAGGCCTGCAAGGGCACGGTGCGGATCGGCAGAGTGAAGCCCGCAAGCCGCGCGACCTGCCCGCTCAGCCCCGCCACCGCCTGCATCGCCTTGCCGCAGGCAACCGGCCCCCGGCTGGTCTCGAGCCCGACGACGCGCCCCTTCTCGATGTTGATGCCGGTGACCTCGGTCTCCTGATGGATCTCGACGCCGAGCTCCTGGGCGCGGCCGGCGTAGCCCCAGGCGACCGCATCGTGGCGGGCCAGCGCGCCCGGCGGGTGATAGAGCGCGCCCTGCACCGGGTGGCGGACGTCCTCGGACATGTTGAGCAGGGGCACCAGGCGGGCGAGCTCGTCGCGCTCCACGACATCGGAATCGACGCCGAGGTGCTTGTTCACCTCGGCCCGCCAGCGCGAGGTGCGCATGGCCGCGTCGGAGTGCGCCAGCGTGAAGTGACCGCGCTCGGAATAGAGGATGTTGTAGTCGAGCTCCTCGCTGAGGCCCCGATAGAGCCGCATCGATTCCTCGTAGAAGGCCACGCCTTCCGGCGTCAGATAATTCGAGCGGATGATGGCCGTGTTGCGCCCGGTGTTGCCGCCGCCGAGATAGCCCTTGTCGAACACGGCGACGTTGCGCACGCCGTGCTTGGCCGCGAGGTAGTAGGCGGCCGCAAGCCCGTGGCCGCCGCCGCCGATGATGGCCACGTCGTAGCTCGGCCTGAGCTCCGGCCGGGCGGCGAGGAAGCGCTTCACCGGCCGGCGCCGGGAGAGGCCGTATTTCAGGAGGCCGAACGCCATCGATTGTCGTCGTCGCTTAAATGCTCGCGGTTGATAGGCTGATTTGCCTGACGCGGCAAGACGTTATCGCTCTTATTGGTCCGACCGCTTCGCTTCGTAGCGGGCGGTCTGCTCGCGCAAGCCTCGTGCGGTGCCGGCGTTGATCAGGACCAGGCTGAACACCAGCACCGCCACCGCGGCCCAGACCCAGTGGCTGAGCGCAGCGCCGAAGAAGATGCTGGCCCAGAAGATTCCGGCGGCGACCACCACGTAGTTGAGCTGCGCGAAGAAAAGCGCGCCGGCGCGGCGCACGATCTCGAAGAAGCAGCTGTAGGTGATCGCCTGCCCGGCCGTGGCCCAGAGCAGGCCCCAGAGGCCGGAGGAATCGGCGTCGGTCGGCAGGAAGAACTCGCCCTGGGCGAGCATCACGATGAGCAGCAGGAGCGCGGCCGTGATCATCATGCCGCCGCAGAGCGCGAACGCACTCACGCCCACCGGCGAGAAGCGCGCGCCTGCGACGTTGTTCACCGCCGCACAGAGCGGCATCAGCAGCGAGAACAGCACCCACACCCAGGCGCCCGACTCAGGCAGGCTGCCGGTGGGCAGGACGATGAGCAGGATCCCGCCGAAGCCGAGCAGCACGCCGGCGACACTGAGCCAGCGGAAGCGGTCGAACCTGAGCACGAGGGTCAGCGAATAGGTGGCCGCCGGAATCAGCGCCGCGCAGAGCGTGAGCACCGCCGGCGGCAGCCTGTCGGCAACGTAGGTGACCACCAGCAGCGGGCCCAGGAAGCCGAAGACCGCAACCAGCCCGAAGACCCGGAGGTTCTCTTTCCTGAGCGACGGCGGCTTGGAAACGATCGCGGCCAGCACCAGCGTTATCACGCCCGCGAACAACGCCTGCCAGAACGAATAGGCGATGAAGGGGAAGCCCGCGTCGATCGCTATCTTGTTGGCGGTGAACAGGCTGCCGTAGGAGATGCCGCCGAGCAGCAGCAGCACGGTCGGCAGCATGAGCCGGTTCTGGCGGAACTCGTCGAGCAGCCGCGTCATGGGCCTGCTCCACACAGCGCAGCCCGGCGATCTCTTGAGTCAAGGCGGGCGGCAAGCATGGGGAGGGGAGGCAGGAGCGGGGCGCCGTGCGCCCGCCCTTCAGCCTGTGCCCGTGGGCGGGCGCAGCGGCATGGTGGGCGCTGATGGATTTGAACCATCGACCTCTTGCATGTCAAGCAAGCGCTCTCCCCCTGAGCTAAGCGCCCGTGCCGCCAACGCTCGGGCTTAGCACCGCGCGCGCGGCGTTGGCAAGACAGGGGGCGTGCCGGCGCTGCGTCCCCGCCTGCCCTTGACCGTACGCGGGGAATGCCCACATGGTGCGGGCGAGGCGGGCGCGGCAGGAGGACATGACCGAAGAAGAACGACAGGGCGGGCCGGTGTGGCACGGGACGACGATCCTTGCCGTCCGCAAGGGCGGCATGGTGGTCGTCGCGGGCGACGGCCAGGTCACGCTCGGGCAGACCGTCATCAAGGCCAACGCCCGCAAGGTCCGGCGCCTCGGCGAGGGCGGCATCATCGCGGGCTTCGCCGGCGCCACGGCCGACGCCTTCACCCTCTTCGAGCGGTTGGAAGGCAAGCTGGAGCAGCATCCGGGCCAGCTCACCCGTGCCTGCGTCGAGCTCGCCAAGGACTGGCGCACCGACCGCTACCTGCGCCGGCTGGAGGCGATGATGGCGGTGGCCGACGGCGAGGTCTCGCTGGTGCTCACCGGCACCGGCGACGTGCTGGAGCCGGCGGACGGGCTGATCGGCATCGGCTCGGGCGGCTCCTATGCGCTGGCGGCGGCGCGGGCGCTGCTCGACATCGAAGGCCTCGACGCCGAGGAGGTCGCCCGCCGCGCTATGGCCATCGCCGCCGATATCTGCATCTACACCAACACCGAGATCGTGCTGGAGAAGATCGAGGCATGACCGCCTTCAGCCCCCGCGAGATCGTTTCCGAGCTCGACCGCTTCATCATCGGCCAGGACGACGCCAAGCGCTCCGTCGCCATCGCGCTCCGCAACCGCTGGCGGCGCCAGCAGCTCACCGGCGACCTGCGCGAGGAGGTGCTGCCCAAGAACATCCTGATGATCGGCCCGACGGGAGTCGGCAAGACCGAGATCGCGCGCCGCCTCGCCCGGCTCGCCCAGGCGCCCTTCATCAAGGTCGAGGCGACCAAGTTCACCGAGGTCGGCTACGTCGGCCGCGATGTGGAACAGATCGTCCGCGACCTGGTCGAGGTCTCGATCCACATGACCCGCGAGCGCATGCGCAAGGAGGTCGCCGCCAGGGCCGAACTCAACGCGGAAGAGCGGGTGCTGGACGCGCTCGTCGGCAAGAACGCGGCCAAGGAGACCCGCGGCAAGTTCCGCAAGATGCTGCGCGACGGCTCGCTCGCGGAGAAGGAAGTGGACATCGAGGTGAGCGAATCCGCGTCCTCCTCGCTGCCCACCTTCGAGATTCCCGGCATGCCCGGCGCCCAGATGGGCATGGTCAATCTCGGCGACATGTTCGGCAAGGCCTTCGGCGAGCAGAAGTCGATCAAGCGCATGAGCGTGGAGGATTGTTACGAGACCCTGATGGCGGAGGAGAGCGACCGGCTGCTGGATCAGGATATGGTCGTGCGCACAGCGCTGGAGAACGCCCAGAACGACGGCATCGTCTTCATCGACGAGATCGACAAGATCTGCGCGCGCTCCGACCGCCTCGGCGCCGACGTGAGCCGCGAGGGCGTGCAGCGCGACCTCCTGCCCCTGATCGAGGGCACCACGGTCACCACCAAGCACGGCGCGCTCACCACCGACCACATCCTCTTCATCGCGTCGGGCGCCTTCCACCTGGCGAAGCCGGCCGACCTCCTGCCCGAGCTGCAAGGGCGGCTGCCGATCCGGGTGGAACTGAATTCGCTCGCCCGCGACGACCTGAAGAGGATCCTGACCGAGCCCGAGAACAGCCTGATCCGCCAGTACCACGCGCTGATGGCGACCGAGAACGTGACGCTGGAATTCAGCGACTGCGCCATCGATGCGCTCTCCGACCTCGCTGCCGAGGTCAACCGCGCGGTCGAGAACATCGGCGCGCGCCGGCTGCACACGGTGATGGAGAAGATGCTGGAGGAGATCAGCTTCGAGGCCGCCGACCGCTCCGGCGACACCATCACCATCGATGCGGATTACGTCCAGGCCCATGTGGGCGACCTCGCCAAGGACGCGGACCTCAGCAAGTTCATCCTCTAGGCCGGCTGCCGTGAGCGATAAAGTGCGCCGGCGGAAATTTTGGTGGCTTATTCCGGCTTATTCCGGCTCAAGGTGGCTCAAAGTGACCCAAAGTGGTCCAAGGTGGCCTCTCCCGATGCGGCTTATTCCGGCTCAAAGCGGCTCATGGCGGCGCAACGTGGTACAGGGCGGCTTCCCCCAACTTGCTGCCGCGGCCGTCGATTGCGGTGGCGACCGCGCAGACGGGCGCAGACGGGCGCACACGCTCAACCCGCCAGCCGCGATTTGGACTCTCTTGCACGTCATGGCGCGATGATGGCGCCCCCGCCACGCGCCGTGCACCGCACTATGGTCCGGGGAAACTTAGGCGAGTATCCTCTGACACACGCTAAGACGACCCTTCTGTCCTGACTTCTTGGTTCTCTGAAAAGCATGCTGGATAGCGTCGTCTAGCGCTTTGCGTTGCCAAGAGCGTTTTTCCTATGCTGTGGGATGAGCTCCTCAATCCTGACTTCCTGGCGCGCTTGCTTGAGGCTTATCGCGAATTTGCTCCACTACGTGTAGGATCCTATCAAGCTTCTGGTCTTGTTCAGCATCCCGCTTTTCTTGAGCATCGATCACGGGTTGTATTACTGTGCTAAGCGTATTTCTCACAGCCATACCACTCTCGAATCGATCTCCCTCGATTGCCATGATGCCGATAAACAACCCTGCTATGGCCGCGATTGTTGCTATCGCCGCACCCCAAACGCTACGCCCCGACGCAGCGATTGTTTGAAGAATCTTGAGCTCTGCAAGTACCTCGGAAAATCGAGCGTCGTTCTGCGCCCGCGTCTTTTCGTCCTGCGCGTCAACATAATCTTTCGTGATCATCCCTGCTGATCCGTCGCCACCGCCACTTCCGCTACTGCCGCCAGCACCCCCACTTCTCATGCCGGGAACATCTCTGGCTGGGTTCGTATACGCCAAGCGCGGTCCCGTTTGCGGCACTCCAGCGCTAGCAGCGGCATCAGACATCGGCTTGCGCCTCTGCATCCCGTGCGTGCGCTGCTAGCGCCTCTTCAAACTCTCGTAACATTTGCTGAAGCAGTCTGTACAGTTGGACAGCGTCTTCGTTTGATAAAGTTACAGCGATTCGAAATTGTATATTGTCGCTTCCCGGAACATGTTCCCCGAACGCTATTCTAGCCCCCGATGCAACAGGTTGTATAAAAAATCTGTTCGCCGATAAGGCAGGCACTGAGTACGCCAGCGCGACTTCGTCTGGAGTTAAAAGTTTACCAATTTTGGGGTCGATTATAGACTGCTCATCTTCGGACATGAGTGCCCTCCCGCCAGAAGCATTGTCCGCGCATATTGGCAGCTGTCAACACTACCACATTTTGTCGGTTACTGTGCCCACAGCCGCAATATGGAGCTGTCGTGCCCATCGTCAACATCAAATGCGGTGCTGCGCCACACGGTATGCAGTTGGGACAGCTGCCGAACAATAGGGCAGCTTTATCTATTCCGTCGCCGAAGAGCGACGTAACACGCGCCGGCGCGAGTGCCGTTTTGCGCCCATCAGATGCCCAGGTACTCGTCCACGATCGCCCGGTCGGAGAGCTGCTCCGGCGCGATGGTCGCCACGATGGTGCCCTTCTGCATGATCAGCACCCGCTCCGCCAGCGCCTGGATGAAGCGCAGGTTCTGCTCGACCAGGAGCACCGTGAGGTCGAGCGCGGCAGCAAGCTCGGCAAGCTTCGCCTGAATCTGATCGACGATGGAGGGCTGGATGCCCTCGGTGGGCTCGTCCAGCAGCAGCAGGCTCGGCCGGCCGACGAGGCAGCGCGCAAGCGCCAGGATCTGCTGCTCGCCGCCTGAGAGCGCGCGCCCCGGCCGCTCCAGCAGTGCGCCCAGCACGGGGAAGTAGTCCAGCAGCTCCGGCACCGCGCTCTGGCCCCGGCGCACGATCTCGCCCATGCGCAGATTGTCCATGACGCTGAGCTGCGGATAGATGTCCCGCCCCTGCGGCACGTAGCCGATGCCGAGCCGGGCGCGCCGGTGCATGGCGAGCCGCGTGATGTCCTCGTCCTCGAAGGTGATGCTCCCGCCGGTGGCCCTGATCTCCCCCATCAGCGTGCGCAGCAGCGTGGTCTTGCCCATGCCGTTGTGGCCGAGCACGCCCACGATCTCGCCGCGCGCGATGGAGAAGTCGATCCCGTTCAGGATCGGGATGCGGCCGTAGCCGGCGTTGAGTCCTTCGACCTCAAGCAAGGCCCGACGTCCCCAGGTAGACCTCGCGCACGGCCTGGTTGGCCTGGATGCGCGCCATGGTGTCCTCGGCCAGGATGCGGCCCTGGTGGAACACGGTGACGATGTCCGCGATCTGGCGGATGAACTGCATGTCGTGCTCGACCACGACGATGGTCGTGGTCCGGTTCACCTCGCGAATCAGCGCCGCCGTGCGGTTGGTCTCCTCGATGCTCATGCCGGCCGTGGGCTCGTCGAGCAGGATGACCTCGGGCTCGAGCGCCATGACCATGCCGAACTCGACCCACTGGCGCTGGCCGTGGGCGAGCGCGCCGAGCAGCTGCCAGCGGATGTCGCCGAGCTCGAGCCGCTCCAGTGTCTCGTCCACCTTGGCGCGCGCGGCCATGGCGCCGTGGCGCGGGTGCGCCGCGAGCCACAGGTTCTCGTCCACGGTGATGCCGTCGTAGACGTCCGGCACCTGGTTCTTGATGCCGATGCCGAGGCGCGAGATTTCGTGCGGATGCGCGCGGCTGATGTCGCGGCCGTCGAAGAGGACCTGCCCCTTTGACGGCCTGATCTGGGCCGTGAGCATCTTGAAGAAGGTGCTCTTGCCGGCGCCGTTCGGGCCGATCAGGCAGCGCAGCTCGCCGCGCCGGAGCGCGAAGTCGACGCCGGCGATGGCGCTCACGCCGCCGAAGCGCTTCTCCAGCGCCCGCGTCTCCAGGATCACCGCGTCCTCGCGCACCGCCTCGCTCACGGCCGCCCTCCCTGGCGCCTTCTCCGGCGCGGCCGAGCGGGGCGGAAGCTGAGGCGCTGCACGAACTCGGCCAGCTGCTCGCGGATCGCCGCGCGATCCAGCCAGAGGCCGGGCAGCGAGCCGACACTCGGCAGCAGGCCCTTGTGGAAGACGAGGACGAAGAGGATCAGCACCGCACCCAGCACCAGCGTCACCTGGCCCACGCCCTGGGTGCCGAGCCAACCCTTGAAGTGCTCGATGGCGAAGACGCCCGCGATCGGCCCGATCAGTGTGCCCTTGCCGCCGACCAGCACCCACATGATGACGTCCGCCGCGCGGCCCAGGCTGAACATCTCCGGATGCGCCAGCGGGATCGAGATGGCGTAGAGCGCGCCGCCGAGGCCGGCCACGCCGCCCGCCAGCATGAACGCCCCGAGCTTGTAGCGCCGCGTGTCGTAGCCCAGCAGCTCGGTCCTGCGCTCGTTCTCGCGGATGCCGACCAGCACCCGGCCGAAGGGCGTGGTCAGAATCATCCGCAGCCCGATGTAGACCAGGATCATGAGCACGGCGCCGACCCAGAAGAACCAGTTGATGTCGAGCTGCACGCTCGGGTTCCACGGCACGTCGAGCTGCGGCACGGTGGGGATGCCGTTCTGGCCGTTCAGCCGCACCTTGCCGATGACGTACTGGTCGCCCGAGGTGGCGCGGATGCCCTTCTCCAGGATCAGCGTGAAGACCAGGGTGATGACGCTGAGATAAATCTCGCTGATGCGGCCGTAGATCATGAAGTAGCCGAGGATGCCGGCGCCGGCCGCGCCGAGGGCGACGGCGAAGAAGACCGAGCCCGTGGTCTCGCCGGTATTGAGCGCGAGCACGGTGAAGCCGTAGCCGCCAAGCCCGAAGAACGCGGTCTGCCCGAAGCTGAGAATGCCGCTGAAGCCCCAGAGGAAGCCCATGCTGAGCGCGAGCATCGCCATCCCGAAGAAGCGCGACATCTCCAGGATGACGAAGATCTCCAGGTGGAAGGGCATGGTGATGAAGAAGGCCGCGAGCGCGGCGACGAACACCCACCACCACCACTTGGGCTTCTCGCTCGGGTGCTGCATCAGGGCGATGCCGTGGACCATCGCTCAGACCCCGCGCGTCATGCGCCCGGTAATGCCGAGCGGCAGCAGCCGGAGCAGGATGATGGCGACGAAGAGCACCGTCATCTCGCCGATCACCGAGCTGGAGACGGTGGCGACGATGCCGTCCATGGTGCTGAACAGGCCGGACGCGGTCACCGTGCCGATCAGCGGCAGGTGGCCGCCGGTGATGACCGTGATGAAGGCCTTGGCGACGTAGACGACGCCGAGCGTGGGATAGGCGCCGACGATGGGTGACAGCACCGCGCCGGCGAGCCCGGTGAGCGCCGAGCCAAAGGCGAATGTCAGCATGTAGACGAGGCTGCGGTTGACGCCCAACGCGGCCGAGATCGTCGGGTTCTGCATGGTGCCGCGCACGATCAGCCCGTAGCGGGTGAAGCGCCAGAAGGCGTAGACCGCGCCCAGCAATGCCACGGCAATCGCCATCATCACCAGGCCGTAGATCGGCAGCCCGAAGGCGCCCACCTGCACGTTGCCGAGCGGGGCGGCCACGCTCTCGGTCTGGGGTCCGAAGATCGTGGTGACGCCGCCGACCAGCAGCAGGCTCAGCCCCCAGGTGGCTAACAGCGTGTCGATGATGCGGCCGTAGAGCCACTGGATAACGAAGCGCTCGACGATGATGCCGAAGAGCCCGACGGCGAGCGCCGACAGGATGAACGAGAGCCAGAGGTTGATGCCGGCGTGGCCGCAGAGCGTGCAGAAGTAGGCGCCGAGCATGAGGAACTCGCCCTGCGCCAAGTTGATGACCCGCATCATCCCGAAGATGACCGCGAGCCCGAGGCTGATCAGGATGAAGATCGAGAAGGAAAAGCCGATCTGGAAGAGATAGTTCGCGACCTGATCCACCCGTCACCCCCGCCGCCCCGGCGAGGCCGGCCGGGGCGGAACACGCATCCGCGAACGCAAGGCAAGCCCGTCGGCGGCGACCCTCGCCGCCGACGGACCCGGCGTCCGGGCTACGAAATCGTCGTCGTAACGCCCCGATCCCTACTCGACCTCGACCTCGTACTGGGTCTTGTCGTCGGGATTCGCGTGGAGGTCGCAGACCTGCTGCGTATCCAGCGGCGGGCGTTGGGAGAACGAGCTGATCACATCGAAGGTCTGGCTCATGTTGCCGCGGACGATGTGGATGTCCATCGTCGTGTGGTTGGTCTGACCGTCGACCGTGTATTGCCCGCCCGCGCCGACCACGCTGACGTTGCCCGTGGCAAGCGCATCGATCACCGCGTCGGGGCTGGCATCGCCGGCCTGGCGCACTGCTTCGGCCCAGACCTTGACCCCGCGCTCGCCGTACTCGCCGTACTCGCCGACATAGCCGGTGTCGCCGGTATAGGCGTGGAAGCGGCTCACGAAATCCTTGGCTTCGGCCGTGTCGAGGTCGTCGACGAAGGAGGTCGCGAGAATGATGCCGTTGCCTTCCTCGGGGCTGAGCTGGGTGTGCTCGAGGCCGACGCCGTATGTGCTCGACGCCAGCATCATCTGGTCCTTGCCGATGGAGGCCTCGAACTGGCGGTAGAAGGCGATGTGGGCGCCGCCCACCAGCGCGGACATCACCACGTCGGGCTTCGCCGCCTGGATGCGCGAGATCGCCGGCTGGAAGTTGTTGACGTCGAGCGGGAAGAACTCGACCGCCAGATCCTCGCCGCCGCGATCGCGGGTGAACTTCTGCATCCACTTGGACGTGATGTGGCCGTAGTTGTAGTCGGCCGCCAGGATGTAGGTGCGCTTGCCGCCAAGCTCGTTCACCACGTAGTCGAAGAGCGGCTCGAGCTGCTGCGCCGGCACCATGCCGGTCGAGACGTGGCGGCGGTCGCAGACACCCCCCTCATAGAGCGAGTTGTAGAAGAGCAGTCCCTTGAAGCGGTTGACGATGGGGCGCATCACCTCGCGCGAGGAGCTGGTGATGCCGCCGTGCACCACCACGCACTTGTCCTTGACCAGCGCCTCGGTGACGTACTGTGAGTTGTACTGACCATCGGACTGGGAGTCGTAGAACACCAGCTCCAGCGGCCGGCCCAGCAGGCCGCCAGCGGCGTTGATCTCGTCCACCGCCATCGCCGTCGCCTGAATCTGCTTCAAGCTGTAGATGTTGAGGATGCCGGTGCGGTCGAGGATGTTGCCGACCTTGATCGGGTCCTCGCTGGCGATGCCGGCGCGGTGCAGCACATGAGGCAGGCTGGCGAAGGCCAACGCGCCGGATGCGGCTTGGAAGAACTGTCTACGGCTCAGTCTCATGGTCTGCTCCCTGCGATTGCCTGTGCGGCCCTCGCCGCCGGTGGGTCATCATTATTCCAGGAACGACGCCCGTTCAACTAACGCTTCGCGTTTCAGAGCGTTTCGACGAGCGCGAGGCTCTCCTCCGCCATCGTGGCGATGAAGCGGTTCATCTTCTTCTGCAGGCCGGGCAGCTCACGCGAGCGGGCGACCGTGGCTTCGTTCATGTAGAGCCGGCGGTTGACCTCGATCTGCAGCGCGTGCACACGCTCGTTGGGTCGGCCGTAGTGGGCGGTGGTGTATGCGCCGGCGTAGGGCTCGTTGCGCCTGATCGAAAAGCCGAGATCGCGCAGGATCTGCTCCGCCGTCTCGATCACCTTGGGCTCGCAGGAGGCGCCGAAGCGGTCGCCCAGCACGATGTCGGGGCGGGGCGTGCCGCGGTCGCGATCCGTCGGCCCGCCGACCGAGGGCATGGAGTGACAATCCAGCACGAACGCCGCGCCGAAGTCGTGCAGCGTCGCCTCGATCAGACCTTCCAGCGCCCGGTGATAAGGCCGGTAGAGCGTGTCGATGCGTCGCTCGGCCTCGGCGAAGGTCATCTTGCCGGCATAGATCTCCGCGCCCGAAGCGACCAGCTTCGCGATGGTGCCGAAGCCCGCGCGCACCCGATCGGAGCGGGTCTTCACGTGGCCAGGCAGCGGCTCGGAGAACATCTCCGGGTCGAGCTCGTAGGGCTCTCTGTTCGGGTCCAGGTAGGCCCTCGGGTAGAGCGCGCAAAGCAACGGCGCGCCTGTCTCGGGCGCGCTCGCGAAAATCTCGTCGACGAAGCTGTCCTCGGAGCGCCGCAGGTTCTTCTCGTCGAGCCGGGAGCTCGCGATGAACGCGGGGTCGTAATCCGTGCCGCTGTGCGGGGAGGTGAAGATGAGCGGCGCTGTCTGGCGCGCCGGGAGGCGCAAGTCGATGACCCCGTTGACGGCCGCTGGGGTATTCCCGCGGCGCCGCCGGGCGAACTGTCCTCCTCGGCTCATTCCTCGCGGTGTAGAGCAAAAGGCCGGCTCTGTCATCCGTGCGCGCTTGACCGGAATGCCGGTTCCTTCTAATTAGCCCGCTCTTTCCTCCACGGAGCGCGAACCATGGCACGCCGCTGCGAGCTGACCGGCAAGGGCGTCCTGACCGGCAACAATGTGAGTCACGCTCACAACAGGACCCGCCGGCGCTTCTTGCCCAACCTCCACGACAAGGCCCTGCTCAGCGAGGCGCTGGGGCGCATGGTGCGGCTCAAGGTCACGACCAGCGCGATCCGCACGGTGGAGCGCCACGGCGGGCTCGACAACTACCTGCTCAAGACCTCGGACGACCGGCTCTCCCAGGGCGCACGGCGCATCAAGCGCCGGGTAAAGAACGCGCGCGCGGCCTCCGCCGCCGAATAGGCTCTTATCAGTTCCCTCAGGCGCCGGGCGCGCGTTACCGCGCGACGCGCTCACTCCGCCCGCTTGGCTACGCGCCATTCGGCGCGGCGGGGTGTCGCGCGCTCCGGGCCTGTGGCCCGGCTCCTCACTTGTCACACCTCCTCTGTGCCCGCGCGAATTGGTCGCATGAGGCCAGCGCCTTATAGTCTGCGGCCATGAAGGCGCCGCTTCCGCTGTCGCTGCTGCTCCCCATCGTCGCGATGATGGCGGTGATCGGGGTCTCGAACGTCGCCGTCCAGCACGCAATCAACGACTGGCTGACCTGGGGCGCGTTCACCTATCCGTTGGCGTTTCTGGTGACCGACCTCACCAACAGGGCGTGGGGGCCGGGACGGGCGCGCACGGTCGCCTACGTGGGCTTCCCCTTCGGGATGGGGCTTTCCATCATCCTCGCGGTGGCGGCGGACATCCCGCTCTGGGAAGGCGTGCGCGTGGCGCTGGCCTCGGGCTTCGCATTCATCTGCGCGCAGCACTTCGACATCGCGCTCTTCCACCGGCTGAGGCGCGGCCTCTGGTGGCGGGCGCCGCTGGTCTCGTCGCTGTCGGCGTCTGCGCTCGATACTGCGATATTCTTCAGCGCGGCCTTCGCGCTCACGGGCCTGCCGTGGGTGACCTGGGCGCTGGGCGATTTCGCGATCAAGGTGGGGATGGCGGCGGTGCTGCTGATCCCCTTCCGGCTGCTGATGCCCGTTATCGTGCCCTCCCTCTACAGTGACCCGAAACCTCAGGCGAGCCTATAGCCCCATGAGCGAGAATCCATTCCCCAACCTCCATGTGGTCGACCACCCGCTGGTCCAGCACAAGCTGAGCCACCTGCGCGACAGGACGACGCAGACCCCTATGTTTCGCGATCTGCTGCGCGAGATCGCCCTGCTCGTCGGCTACGAGATCACCAGGGGCCTGCCGATGGATTCGCGGTCCATCCAAACGCCGCTCACAGAGATGGAGGCGCCCTTCCTGCGCGGCCGGAAGCCCGCGATCGTGCCGATCCTGCGCGCCGGCCTCGGCATGGCGGAGGGGCTGGCGGAGCTGCTGCCGACGGCGCCGCTCGGCCACATCGGGCTCTACCGCGACCCCAAGACCCACCGGCCGGTCGAGTACTACGTGCGGCTCCCGGCAGACACGAAACGACTCTTCATCCTGGTCGACCCGATGCTCGCCACCGGCTACTCCGCCTCTTACGCGGTGGACCTGCTCAACCGGAACGGCATCGACGACAGCAACGTCCGCTTCATGGCCATGGTCGCAGCGCCCGAGGGCATGCGCGCCTTCAACGAGAAGCACGCGAGCGTCGAGGTCTGGGCCGCAAGCCTCGACGAGAAGCTGAACGAGAAGGCCTATATCGTGCCGGGCTTGGGCGACGCGGGCGACCGCCTTTTCGGCACGGATTAGAGCTTTCTGTCGCTCACGGCAGCCGGCCTCCGGCCGGCGCCTGCGCGGGCGCGCCGCAATAGCGGCGGGCCGCGGTCGCGGCCTGTCGCGAGCCCGTCGAAGACGGCCTCGCTCTCGCTTCAGTCAGTTTGCCGCCCTACGTTTCTCCCGTGAGTGCAGGAAGGGCGTGATCCGGCCGCCCAGCGTCTGACCGGTCAGCTCCTCGGCGATGGCGACGGCGCGGCGCAGGCCGCCCACGTCGATACCGGTCTCGAAGCCGGCCTCGGTCACCATGAACACCAGGTCCTCGGTGGCGAGGTTGCCGGTGGCGCCCGGCGCGAAGGGGCAGCCGCCGAGGCCACCGATGGAGCTGTCGAACTTGCGGATGCCGCATTCGATGGCGACCCAGGTGAGCGTGAGCCCCATGGCGCGGGTGTCGTGGAAGTGGCCGGCGAGGCGCTCCGGCCCATAGCGATGGGCCAGCGTCTCGAAGAGGTGGGCCATCTGCGGCGGGGTGCCGGCGCCGGTGGAATCCCCCAGCGCAAGCTCGTCGGCGCCTGCGTCGAACATGCGTGCGGCGAGGTCGAACACCGTCTCCGGCGGAACCACCCCTTCGTAGGGGCAGGCGGCGACCACGGAGAGGTAGGAGCGGGCGCGGATCCCGTCCGCCTTCGCGCGCCTGATCACCGTCTCGTTGACCCGGATCGCCTCGTCCAGCGACATGTTGATATTGCGCCGGTTGAAGGTGTCGGTGGCGGCGAGCACAAGTGCCACGGTGGTGACGCCGGCGTCGACCGCGCGCTCGTAACCCTTTTCGTTCGGCACCAGTGCCTCGTAGCCGGCGCTGCGTTCCTGCGGCAGGTTGGCGAAGATCGCCGCCGCATCCGCCATCTGCGGCACCGCCTTGGGAGAGACGAAACTCGCGGCCTCGATGGATTGAAGGCCGGCATCCAGCAGGGCGTCGAGCAAGCGCAGCTTGCCCTCGGTCGGTACGACGCGCGGCTGGTTCTGGAGCCCGTCGCGGAGCCCAACCTCGTGCACGGTGATGACGTCACCCATGGTTCACTTCCTCAGATTTTCTCGTTCTCTTCAGGCAATTACGCCGGCCTCGCGCAAGCGGGCAAGCTGTGCCTCGCTCTTGCCGCAAAGGCCGCTCAGCACCTCGTCCGTATGCTGGCCGAGCAGCGGCGGCGGATCGTAGCTCTCGCACGGCGTCTCGCTCAGCTTGATCGGGTTGCCCGTGGTGCGGAAGGAGCCGCCCTCCGGGTGACCGATCTCGACCACCATGTCGCGGGCCTGCACCTGTACGTCCGCGAGCGCATGGGCCACGTCGTTGACCGGCCCGCAGGGCACGCGGGCCGCGCGCAGCTTCTCCAGCCACTCGTCGCAGCCGTGCGCCGCGAGCGCCTCCGTGATCCCGCCGTCCACTTCCTCCCGATGGTCGCGCCGCCCTTCGTAGCCGTCGAAACGCGCGTCCTTCAGCACCGGGTTCTCCAGCACGTCCCTGAGCCGCGCCCACTGGTCGTCCTTCACCACCGCGATGATCAGCCACCGGTCCCTGGTCGGGAAGGCATTGTAGGGGACATAGATCGGATGCGCGTTGCCGAACTGGCGCGGCACCTCGCCGGACAAGAGGTGCATGGCGGCGATGTAGCTCAGGAGCGAGACCTGGCAGTCCTGCATGGAGAGGTCGATATGCTGGCCCCGCCCGGTGACCTCGCGCGCGTGCAGCGCCGCCAGCATGGCGATTGCGCCGAAGAGCCCGCTGGAGAGGTCGCCCATGGGGACGCCGGCGCGGATCGGCGGCCCGCCGGCCTCGCCGGTGATCGACATGCCGCCGCCATAGCCCTGGGCCACCACGTCGAAGGCGGTGCGGTCGCAGTCGGGCCCCTCTTCGCCGAAGCCGGTCACACTGCACGTGACGATGCGGGGGTTGAGCGCGGCGAGCGTCGCGTGGTCGATGCCGAGCCGCTCAGGAACGCCTGGGCGGAAGTTGTTGACGACGATGTCGGCCTTGGCCGCGAGCGCGTGGAAGAGAGCACGGCCCTCGTCCCGCTTCAGGTCGATGCAGGTGCTCTTCTTGTTGCGATTGAGGGTGCGGAAGTATGGCCCCATGCCCTTGTAGCCGTAGCGGGGGTCGTCGGCGAGCAGGCCGCGGGTCATCTCGCCGCTGCCCGGCGGCTCCACCTTGATCGTCTGGGCGCCGAGATCCGCCAGCAGCATCGCCGCGAAGGGACCCGACAGCATATGCGTCAGGTCGAGCATCACGATGTCCGAGAGGGCCTTCATCAGGAGCGTCGGGCGTGCTGCGCTGGTGGGAAGGGCGCACACTCTATGGCTCGCGCCCGCGGCCGGTCAATGCGGGTTGCCTTCGGGCCGCATGCCTCGCCCCGTGATACCATCGCCCGGCGGCGACAAGTCAGCGGGAGGCGAGCATGGCAGCGAAACCGGTCGGCTGGGGCATGATCGGCACGCGGGGCTGGAGCGACATGGTCCTGGGCCCGGCGATCAACGCGGCGCGGGGCGCGCGCTTCAAGGCCGTGCTGTCGACGAAGCAGGAGAACGCCGAGCGCTACTGCGCGAGCCATGGCGTGGCGCGCGGCTATGCGGACCTCAAGGCCTTCCTCGCCGATCCCACCGTCGACGCGGTGTGGATCGCGAGCCCCAACCACCTGCACAAGGACCAGACCATCGCCGCTCTCAAGGCCGGCAAGCACGTGCTCTGCGAGAAGCCCATGGCGATGAACCAGGCCGAGTGTCGAGCGATGATCAGGGCCGCGAAGAAGGCCGAGCGCCTGCTCACCATCGGCTACAACAGCCGCTATCACCCGAGGCTCGATGCGCTCCGCGCGCAATGGCAGGGTGGCCGCTTCGGCGCGCCGGTACACATGCACTGCCAGTTCCGCTACCGCTATCCCGAGGTGCCGGACGACTGGTGGCGCCTCGACGACGAGAAATCGGGCTGCTGGGTGCTGGGCGATATCGGTACCCACTTCATCGACATGCTGCGCTGGTTCAACGGCGAGGCGAAGACGGTGCACGCCCACCTTGCCAACAAGGCCTACGGGCGCTCGGCCGATACCGCCGCCGTCTCCATCGGCTTCGCAAAGGGTGCCGTGGGGACCATCTCGGCCTCGACCGCGGTGACCACCGGCGGCGGGTTCGAGCTCCTGGGCAGCGAGAGCAGCTGCCGGATCGAAGGCGGCTTCGTCGGCATTCCGGGCTCCATGACCACGGTGCGCAAGGGCGGCAAGTCGCGCACCGTCTCGCTCGCGGGCCACGACACCTACAAGGCCCAGGTCGAAAGCATCACCCGTGCCATCGCCCGCGGCACGCCGCTCGCGGTGACGCCTCAGGACGGGCTCGCCAACGTCCGCGTCATCGAGCAGGCGCGGGGCTGGTAGGCCGCGCCAGCCCTATCTCGCCACCTTTACTCTAACCTCCCCCGCTCTTTCTACAATCCCACCCGCCCGACTAGCCACTCCAAAGCCCTCTCGCACACGATATTAGATGCCTTTGCCCCCATGGGCGCTATCCGGCGCACTACCTTGACCCCGCCTCAAATAACAACCAAGATCGCCAAACTGGCATTACGAACAGAACAGACCTGCACGTAGACTGCACCGCACGGCTCTGATCGCCCTCCACAACTTTAGTTGATATGATAATGTGTGACGCTGATTCGTAATCGCGCGAATTCGGCTTCAGAAAGTATGGAAAGGGTTATTTGGTGCTCAAACGCATCACCATGCTGACCGGTTCAACGCCCGCTCAGCCACCACTTGAGGTAGACTTAACCGCGGTGACCGTATTCGTCGGTCCCAACAATAGCGGCAAATCTCGAGCGCTACAGGAAATCGAGAACTGGATTACAAGCCCAAAACCATCGAATGGCTTGGTGGTCAAGTCAATTGAGTTTGAGGCTTGGACGCATGACGGAATCGAGAAAGCGATTGCTGAACTTGAGATAGAACCCGCACTTAACGAAGCCTTGAATCCAGATCACATAATGATTAGCAAGCTTAATCCACAAAGTAATTCGTAACTGCCCAGGTTCTTGCTGTGAAAATTCTCTGGGATTCGGCACAACGCTACCCACGCGACGCCCGTGTGCTCCTCTGTGGTCGCCGGGTTTCACAGCTCACGATGCCCCTCTTGCGGACTGCGACCGGTAAGCTACCCCGATGTGGCCCGAAGTCCGCCCGCGCGACGGGCACCGATTTTCATTCTATGGGGTGGTCCAGCACGGCGTCGACCATGATCGTTTATGAGAATGGCTCCGCTGTTGGAGAACCCGTGCCAGGTGAGCTTACGCGCACTTGACGGTGGCGATGAGCCGATCCGATGGGCTGGTCAGGGCTTCGATGATATTCCAGCCCTGCTTTCTGGCGGTGGTGATGACGCTGCGCAGGATGGCGAAGTTCTCGGCCCCCTGCGCGGACCGGAAGCCCCCGGAGATCTTCTGGCGCAGCTTCATCATCCGAAGGTCGCGCTCGGCCTCGTTGTTCGTGAACCCGACCTCGAGGTCGATCAGGAACCGGAGCACCGCGCATTTGTGGTCGCGCAGCCTCAAGGCCAGATTGTGACCGATCCTTCGCTTCCGGCGCTTCTTCCTCTTGCCAGGCGAGAACGGTGGTTGGCTCTCGTGAAAGGCCAGCGCATCGGCGATGATCTCGTCGTATCGGCGCTCGATCAGCGCCACAAGCCTCGCCGGAACGGCGATATCCTTGTCCAGCGCGATGCGGGCGGCGCGATTGGCTCGGCGCAGGAGCTGCTGCATCCGCCGGGCCCAAGCCTCCCCTTCGATGTCCACCAGCGCCTGCAACTCCCGCAGGTGATGGGCGTTGCACAGGCCGTGCTCCACCCCTTCCATCGCGAAGTACGGCTTCCAGTGATCGTGCACGACGATGCCGGAGACACCCGAGAGCAGGGCGCCGCGCTTGCCGCTGACCCGGTACGCCGCCAGCAGCGGCGTGCAGATCACATGAAGCCACTGCGTCTGACCGCCGATCCGCAAGCCGGTCTCGTCCATGTGTTTCACCCGCGCCGTGCCCGCCGCCAGGTCCTGTATGTGCAAGGCCGCGTCCCGCAAGCCGCTCGGCCGCCCTCTCGCTCATCGTCGCCAACGTCGCAGCCGTCACCGGCGCGCCGAAGAGCTCGGCCATCACCTGCGACAGCCGATCCTCCGGCAGGAAGTGAGCGTGCTGAAGGTAGACCGCCACCCCGGCAATGCGCGGGCCGTACTGCACCGGCGCCGACACCCCGTCGGGGAACGCCGCCCGGGTCACCGTCCCGCAATGCCCGCAGCACTTGGCATGCGCCCGGTGCTCGGTCACCTCCAGGGGGCTCGGCTCGGGCAGATCGAACACCTGGCGGGCGACGGGCGTTCCCGCCCTGGCCGCGTCCGAAAGCGGCGAACCGCATCCCTTGCAGGAAGCCGGGACGTGATCCTTCGTAACTGCCCAGGTACCCCCTCTCTCTTATGGAACAAGCCAGTTCCTTTTGCGTCAACGCCCCCACGCCGCGGGGGTGCCTACTCTCTTGAGCGCGAGAGGATGATGAACGCCGCGTCGCGAACAAGATGAGAGGACAGCGATACTCAGGATGAGCCGGAGAAGTTCAGGAGCGCAGTATAGGGATCAGCTGCATCGGTTCCGGGTGCGCCAGGATTTGCAGGATGTTCCAGCCTTGCTTTCGAGCGGTGACGATGACGCTGCGCATTCCGGCGAAGTTGCAGGCGCCTTGCAGGGAGCGGAAGCCGCCTGAGATCTTCTCATGCACTTTGTTCATACGGATGTCACGCTCCGCCTCGTTATTCGTGAACGGCGTGCGCAGGTCGGTGAGGAAGCGCAGGCAGCCCTCCTTATGCTTTTGAAGGCGGCGCGCGAGGTTCAGACTTCCTGACCTCGTGATGCTGGCTGTTCTGGGCAGCGTGCCGGGAACTCCTTGAATTCTGATACATTTCGGTTGTTTCAGGCGGTTTTTCGCTGGGTGTCGCGCCCGAGGTCTGATAGTATAATTTGATACCAATTGCACGGTCTCAACCATGCCCAGTACCCTCCCAATGTGCCCTCCAGAGGCGGTCTCGATCGGCAACAGCTGCTTCGCCGTCCTGATCTCGGACGACACCTTCACCTACTTTTCCAACCTCATTCCCTTTGACAGCCACGCCGCCGATGACCGCACGGCCATGCTCTTGCGGATCGGCCGCCTCGCGGCGATCAGCGCGGTCTCGCCGCAGGAACTGGCTGACGCTTTCGCTGTCTCGCGCGCGACGGTGCAGCGCGCACGACGGCGCTACCTGGCCGAGGGCGAAGCGGGGTTCATGAAGCCCCGGCGCGGTCGCGGGCCGTCGGTGTTCACTCCGGAGTTGGCGGAGAAGGCGACGGCGTTGCTGGCATCGGGCCTGAGCGGCTCTGCGGCGGCCCGGGTTCTCGGCGTGTCAGCGCCATCGGTCAACAAGTGGCGCCGTCAGGGACTGATCGGCAACACGGAGGCGGATGGGGAGCCCGGACGCTCAGCGCTGGCTGCGCCGCCTGACGCGGGTGCGGCTCCTGAAGGCCGTGTCGATGAAGAGAGTACCGGTGCCCCGGGGCCGGAGACGGCGCCGGGGCTGGAAGCGCAGCCGCAAACGGATCGCAGCGCGCGCGATCGGCGGGACCGGCAGGCGCCGATGGGGCGTGCGACTTGCGATGTTCCGGCTCGGGTTCTGGCCAGTTGTGGACAGGCGGGGCCGGTCGAACCGCAGTTCGCCGCCGCCGCCCGCGGTGTCCGCTTCGGCGGCGTGCTCGCCGCCCTGCCGGCCCTGCTGAAGGAAGGTCTTCTCTCCGAGACCGGTCTCCTGCCATTGCTGCCGAAGGGCTATTACGGCTTGCCTACGATCCTGCTCTTCCTGGCCTTCATGACCTTGGCGCGGGTGCGCAACCCCGAGAGCCTGCGCTACCAGGCGCCGGGCGAATGGGGCGCCATTCTCGGCCTCGATCGCTGCCCCGAGGTCAAGACGCTGCGCCGCAAGATCGCTCTCATCGCCGACGACGAGGCCGGCGTGCGGGCG
The DNA here is from genome assembly GCA_963422645.2 of Alphaproteobacteria bacterium. Taxonomy (GTDB): domain Bacteria; phylum Pseudomonadota; class Alphaproteobacteria; order UBA828; family UBA828; genus WTGU01. Next base: position 6,337 of record CAXXVO010000017.1, on the reverse strand, counting down.
TGGCAGCTCGCCCTTGCCAGGCGCTGGCAGGCGCCGACGAGCCGGAGCTCTGGGCGACGCTGGCCATCGACGGGCACGTCAAGGTCTACTCCGGCCGCAAGGGGCGCTTGCCCAAGCACTTCGTCTCGCGCGAGAAGCTGTGCCTGCCGGCGAGCGCCAGCTACTGGATCAACGCTCTGGGCGGCAAGCCGCTGCTCTGTCTGCACAAGCCGCTGGACCCGAAGATGGTCGCGGCCATCGAAGCCGACGTGGTGCCGGCGCTGCAGGAGCTTGGGATCGTTGGCGCCGGGGCGCCGGACCTGACCGCCGAGCATCCCGGCCAGCCGGCGCTCACCCTGGTCTTCGACCGCGAGGGCTGGAGCCCGGATCTGTTCCGCCGGCTGGCGAGGCGCGGCGTCGCCTGCCTGACCTGGCACAAGAACTTCAGGGGCGAGGACTGGCCGGCCGAGGACTTCGGCGCGATGACCGTTCCCATTCACGGACCGGCGGCGGACGGCAGCGCCACCATGCGGCTGGCTGAGAAGCCGGTGACGTTGCCGAACGGCTTCAGGGTGCGCCAGATCCGCCGCCTGCTCGACAACGGCCGTCAGGTGCCGCTGATCACCACCGATCCGCACAAGCCGATGGCTGAGGTTGCGGGCGCCATGTTCTCGCGCTGGTCGCAGGAGAACTTCTTCAAGTACATGCGTGACGAGTTCAATCTCGACGCCCTGCCGACCCACGAGCTCGAGCCTCTCGATCCCGCCGCCATGGTCGTCAACCCGCTGCGGCGGGCCTATGACAAGGCAATCCATCGCCTCGACCGCCAGCTTGGCCGCCTGCGCAACCGCATCGCCGACACGGCCCGGAAGAAGCAGCCGACGGCGGAACTCAGGAGGGAAGTCAGGGACCTCCAGGATGTCCGCGACATCGTCAGGGCCAGCCGCAGGGAGACGCCCAAGCACTGCCGGGCCGGCGACCTCGACGAAGCCGAGCAGCTCGATGCCTTGCCCGCGCGCGAGCGCCTCCTCCTCGACGTCATCCGGATGATCGCCTACCGCGCCGAAACCCGCATGATGATTCCCGTCATGCAGGCGCAGGGCCACAAGCCCCATCCCCGGAAACTGCTTCAAGCGCTGCTCACCGCCGATGCCGACATCCTGCCGGATCCTGGCAATGGCCTCCTGCGGGTCCACATTCTTGGCCTCGCAAACGACGCCTGCGACCGTTGGATCGATGCGGTTCTGAGCGACCTGAACGCCACCGAAACGGTCTTCCCCGGCACCCGTCTGCGCATAGTCTACGACATCGACGGGGCCTCGGAATCCGCGCGGCTCGTGTCACCTAAAATCAGCAGAGGTCAGGAAGTCTGAGGTTGTGGCCGATGCGGCGTTTCTTTCGCCCTCGCTTTGCGATCTGGAGCGGCGGTTGGGCCTCATGGAAGGCGATGGCTTCTTCGAGGATACGGTCCCATGCCCTTGAGATGCGGGCCACCAGGGAGGCGGGGACTTGACGGTCTTTCTCACGGGCGAAGCGGGCGGCCCTGCGCGCGCGCTGAAGCAGGCGGTGCATGCTCGCCGCCCATTCCTCCTTCTCGATGTCGATCAGGGCCTGGAGTTCGCGCAGGTGATGTGCGTTGCAGGCGCCGTGGCGGACGCCCTTGATGGTGAAGTAGGGGGCGAAGTCGTCGTGGACGAGGATGCCTTTCAGGTTCTTTTCGACATCGCCGCGTCCCTCGCCGATGCGCAGGACGGTGAGCAACGGGGTGCACAGCACATGGAGCCAGCGGGTACGGGCGGCGATACGCAGGCCGGTCTCGTCGAGGTGCTTGACCGGCGCCTGCGTGCGGATCAGATCGGCGACATGGTCGAGGAAGCCCTCGAAGCGCTGCGCTGTGCGCCGGCCCATGGCGGCGATCGTGGCAGTGGAGATGGACACCGCGAAGATGTCGCTCATGAGTTCGGCCAGACGCTTCTCGGGCACGAACTGGGCGTACAGCAGGTAACTCACCCAAGCGGTGATGCGAGGGCCGTACTGGACCGGGGCGGTGACGCCCGGCGGGAAGGCGGCTCGTGTCAGCGTGCCGCATGCGCCGCAGAGGCAGCGATGGGCGCGGTGTTCGGTGACCTCGAGAGGCTGCGGCTCGGGTACGTCGAAGACCTGCCGACAGGCGGGCGCGCCTTGCCGGTCGGCGTCCGAGAGCTCGACGCCACAGCCGGAACAGGTGGAGGGGTGGTGATCGACGACACGGTCCGGGCTGTCGCTCCGCGCGAGGGTGGTTCCCTTGTGGCCGGGCTGGCCGCCACTGGGCCCGCCGGACTTTCCGCGCTGGCTTTGGGTGCGCCTCTGGGCTCCGCTTTTCTTCTTGAGCCCGTCGCTGGCGGGGGGCTTGCTGCTTGTGGTGCTGTTGAGGGCCGCGCTGCGCTCGAGTTCGGCGATGCGCTCGCGCAGGGCCGCGTTCTCCTGCTCGAGTGCGGCATTTTCCCGGGCGAGCGCGGTGGCTGATCGCAGCAGCCCCTGCCCCCATTCCCGGACGGCAACGACGACAGTGGTTGCGAGGGATGATGGCTCGAGAAGCTCCTTCAGGCAGCAGAAGGCCTCGTTACGGGCGGCGAGGTCTTCGTGCCAGTGCGACACCGTCACGTGTCTTCGGCCTCGACGGCCATCATGGCGGCGAGCACGGCGAGGCGTTCGCCCGGCGGCAAGGCCTGGTAGCGCCGGCCCCAGTTGGCTGCCTTGCGCTTGATGCGCTGGCGGTCGGTGAAGTTCCGGCCTGCGTGGCTGGCCCAATGCATCCGGTCGGGGGCGTAGTTGAACCAGACGACCTCGGTTCGCACCAGACCCTGGGTCGTGACCTGCAGCGCCAGCCGGCGCCATCCCGCCAGCACCTCGTCATAGAGCGCCGACGGATGGCCCGAGATCATGACCTGGCAGGGCAGAGCCTTGAGCAGTTCGAGAAGCGCGACGTGGCCGGCCTCCTCGTACTCGAAGCGGTAGCGCTGCGCCGAGCGGCGGGTCGCGTGCAGATAGGGCGGATCGCTGTAAACCAGCTCCGGGCCCAGGAACGGGAACGAGGCCAGGAAGTCATGGGCACAGCCGTGAACCAGATCGACCGGGTAGTCGCAGACGAAGGCCTCGAGCGCCTGCGCATCGCGGTCGATGCCGATCGAACGCACGGCCGGCGGCTTGCGCTTCGTCAGCGCCCCGCCCCCAAGGTGGCTTTCGATGTAGACGGAGTGCGGCGGCATCAGCGCAATCAGCGCTTGGCACAGACCTGCTGTCGCCTTCGAGCCGAAATACCCCATGGACCGCTCCCGTCACGCGAGAGAGCAGTCCATAGTCCCGCAACTCTATGAGGTCAAGAACCAATCGCGGTGGCAGAACCAGACCGCGGCCGCCGCCATAATCACCGTCCTCAACTCAGGATTGGGGTACCTGGGTAGTTACTATCGATTGCATTCGTATCGAAATCCAACTCGCCGCCATCAGAGTAGTTTCAGACTTCCTGGCCTCGTGATGCTGGCTGTTCTGGGCAGCGTGCCGGGAACTCCTTGAATTCTGATACATTTCGGTTGTTTCAGGCGGTTTTTCGCTGGGTGTCGCGCCCGAGGTCTGATAGTATAATTTGATACCAATTGCACGGTCTCAACCATGCCCAGTACCCTCCCAATGTGCCCTCCAGAGGCGGTCTCGATCGGCAACAGCTGCTTCGCCGTCCTGATCTCGGACGACACCTTCACCTACTTTTCCAACCTCATTCCCTTTGACAGCCACGCCGCCGATGACCGCACGGCCATGCTCTTGCGGATCGGCCGCCTCGCGGCGATCAGCGCGGTCTCGCCGCAGGAACTGGCTGACGCTTTCGCTGTCTCGCGCGCGACGGTGCAGCGCGCACGACGGCGCTACCTGGCCGAGGGCGAAGCGGGGTTCATGAAGCCCCGGCGCGGTCGCGGGCCGTCGGTGTTCACTCCGGAGTTGGCGGAGAAGGCGACGGCGTTGCTGGCATCGGGCCTGAGCGGCTCTGCGGCGGCCCGGGTTCTCGGCGTGTCAGCGCCATCGGTCAACAAGTGGCGCCGTCAGGGACTGATCGGCAACACGGAGGCGGATGGGGAGCCCGGACGCTCAGCGCTGGCTGCGCCGCCTGACGCGGGTGCGGCTCCTGAAGGCCGTGTCGATGAAGAGAGTACCGGTGCCCCGGGGCCGGAGACGGCGCCGGGGCTGGAAGCGCAGCCGCAAACGGATCGCAGCGCGCGCGATCGGCGGGACCGGCAGGCGCCGATGGGGCGTGCGACTTGCGATGTTCCGGCTCGGGTTCTGGCCAGTTGTGGACAGGCGGGGCCGGTCGAACCGCAGTTCGCCGCCGCCGCCCGCGGTGTCCGCTTCGGCGGCGTGCTCGCCGCCCTGCCGGCCCTGCTGAAGGAAGGTCTTCTCTCCGAGACCGGTCTCCTGCCATTGCTGCCGAAGGGCTATTACGGCTTGCCTACGATCCTGCTCTTCCTGGCCTTCATGACCTTGGCGCGGGTGCGCAACCCCGAGAGCCTGCGCTACCAGGCGCCGGGCGAATGGGGCGCCATTCTCGGCCTCGATCGCTGCCCCGAGGTCAAGACGCTGCGCCGCAAGATCGCTCTCATCGCCGACGACGAGGCCGGCGTGCGGGCGTGGCAGCTCGCCCTTGCCAGGCGCTGGCAGGCGCCGACGAGCCGGAGCTCTGGGCGACGCTGGCCATCGACGGGCACGTCAAGGTCTACTCCGGCCGCAAGGGGCGCTTGCCCAAGCACTTCGTCTCGCGCGAGAAGCTGTGCCTGCCGGCGAGCGCCAGCTACTGGATCAACGCTCTGGGCGGCAAGCCGCTGCTCTGTCTGCACAAGCCGCTGGACCCGAAGATGGTCGCGGCCATCGAAGCCGACGTGGTGCCGGCGCTGCAGGAGCTTGGGATCGTTGGCGCCGGGGCGCCGGACCTGACCGCCGAGCATCCCGGCCAGCCGGCGCTCACCCTGGTCTTCGACCGCGAGGGCTGGAGCCCGGATCTGTTCCGCCGGCTGGCGAGGCGCGGCGTCGCCTGCCTGACCTGGCACAAGAACTTCAGGGGCGAGGACTGGCCGGCCGAGGACTTCGGCGCGATGACCGTTCCCATTCACGGACCGGCGGCGGACGGCAGCGCCACCATGCGGCTGGCTGAGAAGCCGGTGACGTTGCCGAACGGCTTCAGGGTGCGCCAGATCCGCCGCCTGCTCGACAACGGCCGTCAGGTGCCGCTGATCACCACCGATCCGCACAAGCCGATGGCTGAGGTTGCGGGCGCCATGTTCTCGCGCTGGTCGCAGGAGAACTTCTTCAAGTACATGCGTGACGAGTTCAATCTCGACGCCCTGCCGACCCACGAGCTCGAGCCTCTCGATCCCGCCGCCATGGTCGTCAACCCGCTGCGGCGGGCCTATGACAAGGCAATCCATCGCCTCGACCGCCAGCTTGGCCGCCTGCGCAACCGCATCGCCGACACGGCCCGGAAGAAGCAGCCGACGGCGGAACTCAGGAGGGAAGTCAGGGACCTCCAGGATGTCCGCGACATCGTCAGGGCCAGCCGCAGGGAGACGCCCAAGCACTGCCGGGCCGGCGACCTCGACGAAGCCGAGCAGCTCGATGCCTTGCCCGCGCGCGAGCGCCTCCTCCTCGACGTCATCCGGATGATCGCCTACCGCGCCGAAACCCGCATGATGCTTCCCGTCATGCAGGCGCAGGGCCACAAGCCCCATCCCCGGAAACTGCTTCAAGCGCTGCTCACCGCCGATGCCGACATCCTGCCGGATCCTGGCAATGGCCTCCTGCGGGTCCACATTCTTGGCCTCGCAAACGACGCCTGCGACCGTTGGATCGATGCGGTTCTGAGCGACCTGAACGCCACCGAAACGGTCTTCCCCGGCACCCGTCTGCGCATAGTCTACGACATCGACGGGGCCTCGGAATCCGCGCGGCTCGTGTCACCTAAAATCAGCAGAGGTCAGGAAGTCTGAAGCTATGCCGATTACGGATGCAAGTGACGGGGTTAAGGCGTTCGTGGGCATGTTGTCTACCATTATCTCAGGCGATCCAAAAGTAACAATAGTCGATGAACCAGAGGCCTTTTTGCACCCTTCTCTAAGTGACAGACTTGGTCGAGAGATTGCCGCGGCGTTGGGTGCAAGCAAACGCGCCTTTGTCTCCACACACAGTGCAAGTTTCCTGATGGGTTGTGTACGATCTGGTGTTGGCGTAAATATCGTGCGCCTTACTTATGACGACGAGATAGCAACGGCCAGATTGTTAAACAGGGAAAAGATCGTGCCACTGATGCGCAATCCTTTATTGCGTTCTGTGGGAG
>CAXXVO010000016.1:0-56734 GCA_963422645.2 Alphaproteobacteria bacterium | reverse complement strand
TCATCGACATCGTGGACTCCTTTCTCCCAACTGATCAGGTGTCCACGAAAACGGGTCAAGTCCAGAATTGCCATTGGGACAGTCGGTTGCGCGGGGAGTGGATCTGCAGGGTCTGGTTCACGGTCTCGGCGCTAGCGCTATCGGGGGTCGTGGTGGGGGCGGCAATTGGAATCAGTTTGTTCGAGGTCGTGCTGGGGGTTGCGGCGGTAATCAGGCTGCTCGCATGGCTGTTGCTGGAGCAACGCGCGCAGTCTGCCGCCCAGAAGCGCATGAAGAAGCTGCACGGATACCTGTCCCGGGCCGAGGAGGAGGGCGGGCCGACGACAGCGACCGACGTGTGCCTTGTACAGGCGGCGATCTTCGAACACCGACGGATATGTCCGAGCGTGCCGGACTGGTACTACTGGGTGAGACGGAAAGCGTACGAGGGCGAGGCGGGGAGTTGAACTGGGGCCACGGTGGCAGACTGTGGGGCGTAGGCGGTTGGTGTTGGCGCGGGATACGGATTGCGGGTGAGTTAGGTCCTGTGCTCGCGCAGAATGGAGTCGACGTAGCGTAGGACAGTAGCGCGTTGGCTGGCGTCGAGTTGCATGATCTGACGTATAAGGACCGTCGTCGAGTCTCGAATGTGGGCGTCGGCCGTGTCCGGGTCATCGCTAACCCAAAGGGCCCAGGTGGCAAGCGTGCGGAAGTTCAGGCCGTAGAGTTCGGAAAGTTCGAGGAGCACGATCGGGTCTGGCTGCTTAATCAGGCCGCGCTCGACTTGGGACAGGTACGCGTTTGACTTGCCGATTCGCCGTTTGGACTTGACCCGTTTTCGTGGACACCTGATCAGTTGGGAGAAAGGAGTCCACGATGTCGATGACGCGCCCACCCTATGCATCCGAGTTCCGGGAGCAGATGGTCGAGCTGGTTCGCTCGGGCCGCTCACCGGAGGAGTTGGCTCGGGAGTTCGAGCCCTCCGCTCAGTCGATCCGCAACTGGGTCAGCCAGGCTGACCGTGACGAGGGCCGCTCGCATGAGGGCCTGACCAGTGCCGAGCGCGAGGAGCTGCGACGGCTCAGGCGTGAGAACCGCCGGCTGCGCCAGGAGCGCGAGATACTGGCAAAAGCCGCGGCCTGGTTTGCTCGGGAGACCGGCTCGATCCCATCCGGGTCTTCGAGTTCGTGAGAGCCAACCGGGCCATGTATCCCGTCGCCACGATGTGCCGGCTGCCGGGGGTCTCCGCCAGCGGGTACTACGCGTGGCAGGGCCGGGCGCCGTCGGCCCGCACCGAGAGCGATGAGGCACTGCTCGATCGCATCCGCGAGATCCACCGCATCTCGCGCGGGACCTACGGTGCCCCCCGCATCCATGCCGAGCTCGTCGATCGAGGCTGCGCTGTGGGCCGCAAGCGCATCGCCAGATTGATGCGCCGTGCGGGCTTGAGGGGCATCAGCCGACGCAAGGGGACGCGAACGACGACACGGGACGCGCATGCCCGGGCAGCACCGGACCTGGTCGAGCGCGACTTCACCGCCGACGCACCCGATCGGCTCTGGGTCGCGGACATCACCTGCATCCCCACCTGGGCCGGGTTCCTCTTCCTCGCCGTCGTGCTGGATGCCTTCAGCCGCCGCGTGGTCGGCTGGTCCATGGCCAACCACCTGCGCACACGGCTCGTGCTCGATGCCCTCGACATGGCCCTCCGGCAACGCCGGCCCGACGGCGTGATCCACCATTCCGACCAGGGATCGCAGTACACCTCGATCGCCTTCGGCAGGCGCTGCCAGGATGCCGGCGTGCGCCCCTCGACCGGATCGGTCGGGGATTGCTACGACAACGCCATGTGCGAGAGCTTCTTCGCCACCCTCGAATGCGAGCTGCTCGACCGCCGGAGGTTCCGCTCCCATGCCGAAGCACGCATGGCCGTCTTCGAGTTCATCGAGGGATGGTACAACCCACGGCGGCGCCACTCCGCCATCGGATACCTGTCACCAGTCAACTACGAACGGAGCCAACTACCCCCCGCTCGCCCAAATCCATAACCGTCCACGAAACCGGGGCAAGTCCAAGTGGTTAACCCTTCCGTGAAGGAACGGCTGCTCCGCGGGACGGCGTTGAATCTACGGCTGCGGGCCGATCTACCATTCGAGACGACGGCTTTGCACGGACTAATACTGATGCATGGGCCTCCGGGGACGGGGAAGACGACGCTGGCTCGTGGCTTGGCTCACCAGCTCGCGAGGTTCACCTCGAGCGGGCAAGCTCGATTGATCGAGATCGATCCGCACGGGCTCATGAGCGCAGAACACGGAGAGAGCCAGAAAGCAGTTACTCAACTGCTGACCGAGTACGTGCCAAAGCTGGGCGACGACGGCATGGCAACGGTAGTCCTGCTCGACGAGGTCGAGTCGATGGCTATCGCGCGGAGCGAGGCATCGCTCGCGGCGAACCCGGCCGATGTTCATCGCGCGACGGATGCGGTGCTGGCAGCGCTTGATTCGAACACCGCCGATTACGCACATCTGGTCTTCGTTGCCACGAGCAATTTCGTGGGCGTGCTGGACCAGGCGTTCCTCTCGCGCGTGGACGTGCTCATTCATGTTCCGGCTCCGGACAAGTCAGGGATCGTGAAGATCCTGAAGCACGCGCTGGAGTCGATGGCAGGGGCGTATCCGGGGCTGGGTGAGCTGGCGTGCAACGGTGGCATCGAAAGGGTGGCGGAACGGCTGGCCGGCGCCGACGGTAGACGGGTCCGCAAGACAATCATGGAGGCGATGGTCGGACGCCAGGAGACCGTTCTGGACCCCGGGGGCACGACGGTCGATGACCTGCTCGCGGCTGCGGACCGAGTGATGGAGGACGGCGGGATCGAACGTCGAGAAGCGGAGTATTGAGATGGAGCGCCACAGGACAATCGCCGCATCACCGATTCGAAGCGCGGTGGAGGCGTGGGAAGTCCTAGGAGCGTGCGCCGCAGGAGTTTTCGCGTCGGGCAAACGGCGTTTGGCCGTAGTGACGTCGGCCGATTGACCGAACGCGGTGATTGGGGTTTTTCATGGTCCGGAGCCGAGGAACTGCGCCGGGAACGCTCGAAGGCGTAGAGAGCGCGTTGCGGGGGCGAACGACCCCCGCCAGTCGACACCGCGAAGCGCCATTGGTTGCGTCAACATGCCGCCAGCCCCGCCATGCGCTTGATGTTCAATGCCAGGCACACCAGATGCCATTCACCTCGGACTTGGTGCGCACCCCGAACGCTGAACCGCCGGAACCCCAGCACCTCTTTGATCCAGCCGTTCGGTGCCTCGGACAACCACTTGCGCTTGGCGTATTGAGCCCGGCCCGTCTTACTGGCCAGCTTCTCGCCCATGCGGTGGGTGGCCGGACGCGTCTCGGGGTCCACCGCCACTCGTGCCTTGCCCTCGCGCCCCAGCGCGACATGAGCATCGATGCCGCACTGCTCCAACGCCACCAAGTCCGCCTCGTTGCAGTAGCCCGCGTCGGCCAACACCACCTCGGGCTCGACATCGAAGGTCTCGCTCACCCCATCGAGCAATGGGAGCAACTGGCCCTGGTCGCTGGCGTTCGCATCGACATCGGTGGCGACAATGAGTTGATGCGTCTCGTCGACCACCGTCTGGGCGTTGTAGCACTGCTGGAACCCCTCGGTGGAGGTGTTCATGATCTGGCTCTCGGGGTCGGTGAAGTTGCTCTGCGCACCGGGGTCGGGCTCACCGTAGGCGCGCTTGTACGGCCGGCCTCCTTTGCGATTGCGGTCCTGGCCGGGCTCGCGCCCGCGCGCGTCATCGGCCTCACGTTGCGCCGCTTCCAGCCGCGCCTTCGCCTCCTGAATCGCCGCCAGGCGTTTCTCGCGCCGTTCGAGCTCCGCGGGCAACTCATCACCGCGCACCTCATCACCGTAGCGTTCATCCTCTTCGGCATCGACCGCGCCCGCTCGGTCCAGCAGCCGTTGAATCTCCTCCTTCAGCCGAGACTCCTCGGTCAACATCCGCCCATAGCTCATCGCCTTGCGCTTGCTCGCGTTCGCCCGCACCTTCGTCCCATCGACCGACAGCGTCCCAAACCGCACCACCCCCATCTCGCGCGCCACCCGCACCACCTCGACGAACATCCGCTCGAAGTCTTCGAGATGACGACGGCGAAATTCACAAATCGTGCGGTGCTGCGGGAAGTTCCCCGCCCCCAGCACCCGAAACGCCACGTCCTCCTCGATCTTTCTCGCAATCGCGCGCGAGGAAAACACCCCCGTCGCATAGGCGTAAATCAACACCTTGACCATCATCGAGGGCTCGTACGGGGAATTGCGCCGACCGTCACCCTCATACGGCGCGTACAACGCGCTCAACTCCAGAGAATCCACCAAATCGCTCACGTGATGCGCCAAGTGACCCGCCGGGAGCCACTCCCGAAGGTCCGGCGCCAGCAACAGCAACTGGTCCGGCTGATAGGGACGATACGTCGTCGACATCCAACCCGTCCTCGCTACGCGATGCCTTATCAGATCACACAGTCGCTTCGCAGGAAAGCAATCCCTTGCGATCCGCGATTCCTGCGGCGCACACTCCTAGGGACACTAGTCGCCGACACGCTGGAGCGTAGCCCGGTGGTTCCGGTGGGGAGCGTCCGCGAGGCATTGAGCGCGCTGGACGGCTTGGGTCCAGCGCTGATCGCAGGCGGCCACCTCGAGTCGAAGGGTGTGGTGCTCTGCGACATCGGGCTGCACGTGACGGTTACGGTGGCGACGGCCGAAGCGGCGCTCGGCGTGAAGGAGAATCTGAATCCCGTCCCCGGCGGTTCCAGCGCGACCGACGGGTGGATGTTGTATCTGCCGTTGCCGGGAGCGCTGGATGCCAGCGTCGAGGCGGCGGCGAAGCGGTCTGTGCATTTGTCGGTAGAGCCGGCGCCGAAGTCGGCGCCGGTGGCGAAGAAGGGCGAGACGGCGTCGGCGATAGATCTTGATGCGCTTCGCCGGGAGTCATCGAAGTGGTGACAAGGTCAAGGGCGTCGGTCTCGACCTTTACGCGCACCCACACGGCCACGCATCTGGCGGATGTGATCCTGGGCTCCATCGCCGACATCTTGGGCACGTTGGGTATCGATCGGACCCGGCTGTTCGCGGATTGGGAGACCGACCAATCGGCGATTTCGGCATGGATTGCCGAAGGATCGCTCAAGTGCGTCGCCCTCGAGTGCCACCGGCCGGATGGAACGGTGGATCCGATATTCGAGTTTCCGGTGACGTATACCGCAGTTGGAGTCGGGGATCGGCAGTTCACAGCGGATCGGGCAGCGCGGGCGCGGTATATGGCGAAGCTTCGCGGCGTGCCGCGCGGGACCGTGTACCGGCTCTTTTGCAGTTACAACGGGACGTACTCACAACAGCTTGGCTGGTCGCCGGGTACGAGGGCGTCTTTGGACGGCATGCGGTCGAGCAGCTTCGGCACGCTCGCAAGCGGCCCGCATGCTACGGCTGGTATGCACTACTACCGTAGATAGGTGATTTGCGATGAGCTATGTCGATGACGCCTTCGACAACCTGAAGTCGAATCTCGAGATCACGAAGACGGAGAGCGAGCAGGCCCAGACGCGGCACCGGTTGATCCGCGAACACATTGAGGACAATTGGAAATTCGTCGACCATTTCCTAACCGGCAGCTATCGCCGGGACACGAAGACGAAGAAGCTGAAGGACGTGGACATCTTCGTCGTCGTGGACCCGGACGGACCCCAACGCTCGCTGGCAGACGGTACGGGAACGGCTGCGGTGCTCGCATTGCGCGACGTGTTGGCGAAGCGGTGGAGCAATCTGGAAGACGACGACAACGTCGTGACAATCAACTACGGCGACGAGGATGTCGCCTCCTACGAAGTCGCCCCGGTGTTTCCGCGGGACGGGGGTGGATACTTGATGCCGAACGGGGCAGGGTGGATGGACACCGATCCGCAAGAGCAGCACAGGCTCGTGACAGCGAAGAACAATGCCTGCGACGAGAAGTTCGTGCCGTTCGTGAAGATGGTAAAGGGCATGAACCGCGAGGCGGGAGAGCCGATCGAGCCGGCGTTCCTGCTAGAGGTGATGGGGCTCGATCTGGTGGTTGAGCCATTCGGTCGGTACCGCGACGAGATTCGGTTCTTCCTAGCGTCGGTTGTTGACCAGATCGGGGAAGACTGGCCGGATCCCGTGGGGATCGGCCCGGATGTGAATGCAGGGATCAGCCCGGAGCGGCGGCGGCAGCTCTCGGTCCTGGTGCGTGGATGGCTTGGGGTCGCGGAGGAGGCGCTGCAGCTGGAATACGAGGGCAAGGAACGGGCGGCCGTCGAGACTTGGCGTGAGTTGTTCGGATGGCGGATGCCACGGCCGTGACCTTCGTTGTGTTGGAGTTGCTAACCGTTAGAGAGGAGAGAGTAGAAAAGCGGATGGGTGGCGGCTGCTTTCATGGCCACGTCCCATCGACACGGGGCGATGTCGGGGATCCTTCACAGCCGCCAAGACGGTCTTGGCCGCGTGCGGCCCGGCGTTGGCGAACTGGTGTCTACCTTGCTTACGTTCAACTGGGAATCGCATGGGAATCACACGAATTCGTAACTGCCCAGGTTGTTCATGGGGATGATTCCGCTGTTGGAGTGCCCCCGCCAGGTGGGCTTACGCGCACTTGACGGTGGCGATGAGCCGATCCGACGGGCTGGTCAGGGCTTCTATGATATTCCAGCCCTGCTTTCTGGCGGTGGTGATGACGCTGCGCAGGATGGCGAAGTTCTCGGCCCCCTGTGCGGAGCGGAAGTCCCCGGAGATCTTCTGGCGCAGCTTCATCATCCGAAGGTCGCGCTCGGCCTCGTTGTTCGTGAACCCGACCTCGAGGTCGATCAGGAACCGGAGCACCGCGCACTTGTGGCCGCGCAGCCTCAAGGCCGGATTGTGACCGATCCGTCGCTTCCGGCGCTTCTTCCTCTTGCCAGGCGAGAACGGTGGTTGGCTCTCGTGAAAGGCCAGCGCATCGGCGATGATCTCGTCGTATCGGCGCTCGATCAGCGCCACAAGCCTCGCCGGAACGGCGATATCCTTGTCCAGCGCGATGCGGGCGGCGCGATTGGCCCGGCGCAGGAGCTGCTGCATCCGCCGGGCCCAAGCCTCCCCTTCGATGTCCACCAGCGCCTGCAACTCCCGCAGGTGATGGGCGTTGCACAGGCCGTGCTCCACCCCTTCCATCGCGAAGTACGGCTTCCAGTGATCGTGCACGACGATGCCGGAGACACCCGAGAGCAGGGCGCCGCGCTTGCCGCTGACCCGGTACGCCGCCAGCAGCGGCGTGCAGATCACATGAAGCCACTGCGTCTGACCGCCGATCCGCAAGCCGGTCTCGTCCATGTGTTTCACCCGCGCCGTGCCCGCCGCCAGGTCCTGTATGTGCAAGGCCGCGTCCCGCAGCCGCTCGGCCGCCCTCTCGCTCATCGTCGCCAACGTCGCAGCCGTCACCGGCGCGCCGAAGAGCTCGGCCATCACCTGCGACAGCCGATCCTCCGGCAGGAAGTGAGCGTGCTGAAGGTAGACCGCCACCCCGGCAATGCGCGGGCCGTACTGCACCGGCGCCGACACCCCGTCGGGGAACGCCGCCCGGGTCACCGTCCCGCAATTCCCGCAGCACCTGGCATGCGCCCGGTGCCCGGTTACCTCCAGCGGACGAGGCTCGGGCAGATCGAAGACCTGGCGGGCGACGGGCGTTCCCGCCCTGGCCGCGTCCGAAAGCGGCGAACCGCATCCCTTGCAGGAAGCCGGGACGTGATCCTTCACCCGATCCGGGTGATCGGCGCGGCGCAGCGTCTTGCCCTTGTGGCCGGGCTGGCCACCGGGCTTGCGGCCCGATTTGCCGCGCAGGCTTCGGGTTCGCCGCTTCGAATTCGGCTTCCTCAGCCCATCGCTCGAAGGCGGCTTGCCGCTGTTGCCGCTGTTGAGGCCGAGACGGCGCTCCAACTCCTCGATACGCTCGACCAGACGCGCGTTCTGCTGCCGAAGCCAGGCGTTTTCCTCCTCCAGGTGGGCGATCTTCTGCGCGGGCGTTTCGGGCGCTGCTCCCGTCGAAGGGCCGCGCGGCGACTCGGGATTGCTCATGTCGTTGTTGAGTCATTTCCCGAAATTCCCGTCAAGCCCTTTGCGCCAATTCAGAACGACACACGCCTCAACTCACTGGCCCAAAATGACAAATCAGACGACCTGGGCAGTTACGCACGCTGTGGGGCGAGATCGGCGCGCAGCTTGCGGAGCAAGCGGGCAACCGGAAGCTCTACGACCATGTGCGCGACGCGGACCGCAAGGGCGTACCGCCCGGCGCCGAAGGGCTGCCGGCGGGAAGCTTCGATGCCGTGCAGACTTTCATCCAGGAACTCACCGAGGCGGCGCGCGCGAGCAGGAACACGGCGCTGGTGGCGACGATCCCGGAGTCCGACATCGAGATCGGCGGCGAGGCGGGGAAGGAGACCCTCGCGCGGATCGAACATACCTTCGGTCGCATGGAGGCGATCTGGAAGCCGGTCGGCTCCGAGGAGGGCTTCGAGGTGGTGCGCCGGCGGCTCTTCCTGCCGATCGACGACGAGCCGGCGCGCGACGATGTGTGCCGCGCGTTCAGCCAGCTCTACCGCGACGAGGGCGACGCGTTTCCGGGCGAATGCCGCGAAACGCGCTATCTTGAGCGGATGAAGTCCTGCTACCCGCTCCATCCGGAGGTGTTCGACCGGCTTTACGCGGACTGGGCGACCCTCGAGCGCTTCCAGCGCACGCGCGGGGTGCTGCGCCTGATGGCGGCGGTGATCCACGATCTGTGGGTGCGCAACGACGCGAGCCTGCTGATCCTGCCCGGCGCGCTCGGCCTCGACGCAGTAGCGGTGCGCGAGGAGCTGACGCGCTACCTGCCGGAGGGCTGGCCTTCGGTGCTGGAAAGCGATGTGGACGGGCGCAACTCGGGACCGTTACGGATCGATTCCGGGAATCCGCGCTTCGGCCGGACGCTGGCGGCGCGGCGCGTGGCGCGCTCGATCTTCCTCGGCAGCGCACCGCATGTGGTCCAGCAGCAGGTGCGCGGCGTCGAGGACGTGCGCGTGCGTCTTGGCGCGGTGCAGCCGGGCGAGGCCGTCTCGGTGTTCAACGATGCCCTGTCGCAGCTTTCCGAACGGCTGACCTATCTCTACCGCAAGGACCGGCGCTACTGGTACGACACGCGGCCGAACCTGCGGCGAACCGTCGAGGAGCGCGCGCAGCAAGTTGCGGATGACGAGGTCGAGGGCGAGATCGAGCGGCGGGTGCGCGAGACCGCCCGCCGCGAGCGGGGCGAGTTCCGGGGCGTGCACGCCTGTCCGGCGTCGCCCGGTGACGTGCCCGACGAGCAGGAATGCCGACTCGTCGTGTTGCGGCCGGACACGCCCCATCGGAGCTCCGACCCGGAGAGCGCCGCACTGCAGGCCGCGGGCGACATCCTCGCCTACCGTGGGACGGCGCCGCGCCAGCACCGCAACGCACTCGTGTTTCTCGCCGCGGACCGCGAGGCGATGGACGGCCTGCGGCAGGAAACAAGGCGCTTCCTCGCCTGGCAGTCGGTGGTCCGCGACCAGGAGGCGCTCAATCTCGACACGCACCAGAGGCGCGAGGCGTCCGACGGCGAGAAGGCGAGCGACCGCAATGTCCGCATCCGGTTCGATGAGGCATGGCGTTGGCTCCTGGCGCCGGCGCAGCCGGTCGCGAACGGCGATGTCGGCGAGCTCGGTTGGGATATCTTTCGGGCGGCGGGCGCCGGGGAGTCGATCCTGCTCCGGGCGTCCCGGCACGTGCGCGCCGCCGAACACGTCATCGTCCGCTGGTCGCCGGCGCTGCTCCGGATGGAGCTCGACCGCTGGTTCTGGAACGACCGGGATCACGTCTCGGCGAAGACGGTATGGGATGCGCTCGCTTCCTATTGTTATCTGCCGCGATTGCGGGATCGGGCGGTTTTCGTCGAGGCAGTCCAGGACGGGATCGCGGGCGGGGAGTACTTTGCATACGCAACCAGCGTGTCGGAGAGCGGACGCTACGAGGGGCTGACGTTCGGCGCGCCGGCCGCCGCGGTATATGTCGACGCGGCAAGCATTCTGGTCAAACCGGACGCCGCACGCGCGCAGATCGAGGCCGAGCGGCTGGAGACGAAACGCCGGGAGCCCGATCCGCATGCGGGATCCGATGCAGGGTCTGGCGGAGTTCGGGAGTCGGACCCGCCGGAGTATGACCCTGAGCCGCGTCCTTCGCTCCTTCCGCGGCGCTTCTTCGGCACGGTCGAGATCGATCCGGATCGCGCCGGCCGCGACATGGGCAAGGTTGCCGAAGAGGTCCTGCAACACCTGACGACGATGCCTGGTGGGAAGGTCCGGGTCACGGTCGAGATCGAGGCCGAGACGGCGGAGGGCGTCTCCGGGGACGTGCAACGGGTCGTCGACGAGAACTGCCGCACGCTGCGATTCGCCATCCACGGGTTCGAGGAAGCCTGAGCCGGCCGGCCGGCCGATCCTGCCTCCGTGCGCGGAATGACGAAGGCGGCTTGGCCGACTGCCGTAGCTGTCAGCCGGCACTCCGTGGCACCGCCTTGCGTGAGGGGCCACAGGCAGGGCTGCCCCCGCTCAGATGATCCACTTGTATCCCGTCGCGCGACACACTATAATTCTATGTGTGTGCAGGTGCATCAGGAGAGCAGGTCACCGTTTCAACCTGAGTGCCTGATTGCGTTGAAGACGGGATTGGATGCGCCATGACATCGCTACGGAGAAAGCCCCCGATCCATCCGGGAACCCACATCAAGCAATCGATTCTTCCCGCCGAACTCTCGGTGACGAAGGCCGCCCGGATGCTTCAGGTTGGCAGACCTGCCTTATCCAATCTGCTGAACGGCAGAGCCGCGCTTTCCCCCGACATGGCCGTGCGGTTCGAGAAGGCGTTTCACGCCGACGCCTCAGTGCTTCTTGAAATGCAGGCGCGGTATGATGAATTCGAGGCGCGCGATCGCGAGGACGATATCGTCGTCCGCGCGTACACGCCTGCATTTCTCGGGATTACTGCCCGTCAAGTCGCCGCATGGGCGGATACCATAGATGCGCGTGCACAGCTTCCGGCGCTGCTG
Source organism: Alphaproteobacteria bacterium (assembly GCA_963422645.2). Classification (GTDB taxonomy): domain Bacteria; phylum Pseudomonadota; class Alphaproteobacteria; order UBA828; family UBA828; genus WTGU01. Next base: position 45,599 of record CAXXVO010000016.1, on the reverse strand, counting down.
CGCACGCTGGTGCACACGACTGGCAGCAATCTGACTGCGGTCGATTTCCCGGCCTTCGACAATTCCCAGCGGAAAGGCTGGGACGGGCAGATCACGTCTGGATCGGCGACTCCGTGGATACCGTGCGGGAAATCCGGCTGGGAGTTCGGATGCGGCAACACACCCCAATCCAAGGCGGAGGCGGACTATCGAACCCGCACCGCCAGCGTTCCCGCCAAGGAACGAAAATCTACAACGTTCGTGTTTGTGACGCCGCGAAACTGGACCGGCAAAGACAACTGGGCCGAGGACAAGAGCGCACGGGGAGAATGGAAGGATGTGCGCGCCTTCGACGCCAGCGACCTGGAACAATGGCTGGAACAGTCGATCCCGGCGCAGACCCGAATGCGGGAGTTCCAGGGAGGCGCAGGTCAGGAGGTCACAACGCTGGATCGGATATGGCTTGAGTGGGCGGGAGCTACCGAGCCCGAGCTACCGAAAACGCTGTTCACTCCTGCTGCCGAACGATCCCAGGAACAGCTCGAGACATGGCTGAAGGCACCTCCGGCCAGCCCCTTCGTCGTTACCGCCGACTCGACACTGGAGGCTCTGGCCTTTCTGAGCTGCGGGTTGGAACGGTTGGAACAGACATGCCCGGGTGCCTACGAGCGTGCCATCGTCATTCGTTCCCTTGAGGCCTTCAGGACCATCGCCAGGGTATCATCGAACTTCATTGCGATCGTTGCCTCGTCTGATGTCGAGCGGGCCCTCGCTGGACTGCAGAAGAAAACTCACACCATCATCGTGCGCGGACGCAATACGGTGAGAAACGACGCGAACATCGCGCTTGACCTGCTCGGCCATGAGCCGTTCCGCGAGGCCCTGCACGATACTATACTTGACGACACCCAGATTGACAAGCTTGCACTGGAATCTGCGCGTTCGCCAACCATCCTCCGGCGTCGCCTCGCGCAGGCTGAGGCCGTGAAGTTTCCGCCCTGGGCCAACGACAACAATGTCGCGCAGGCCCTGATCCCGTTCATATTCGTTGGCGCGTGGGATTCCAGCGCCGATGCGGACAAGGAAATACTGCGCTGCCTGATCGACAAGCCCTACGAAGACGTGGAGAGAACGATCGCTCAGCTCCAGACAATGGACGAACCGCCGATCTGGTCGATCGACAATTTCCGCGGGGTCGTCTCCAAGATTGATGCGCTTGATGCCACGCACCGAGCCCTCACCAAGAAGGACTTGGAGAACTTCCTGTTCGTCGCTGAAATCGTTCTGTCTGAACAAGACCCCGCGTTGGAGCTCCCGGAGGACCAGCGGTGGGCGGCGAACCTCTACGGAAAGAGCCGGGATCATTCGTCCGCCCTCCGTCCGGGCGTCTGCGATACGCTCGTGCTTCTGGCCGTGCATGGTAATGCCCTTGTCGGTGAGCGCCTCGGGATGGACCTTGAGGCCGCTGTTGGTGGCGTCGTCCGCCGCCTGCTGACCCCTTCAGCAACGTTAACGTGGCTATCTCAGAAGAACGATCTGCCACAATACGCCGAGGCCGCGCCGGATGCGTTTCTTGGCATCATCGAAGCAGACCTCGACAGCGAGGACCCGAAGATTGCCGCGTTGTTCGCGCCCGCGGATACCGGGATTTTCGGCGAATGTCCGCGCTCGGGTATGCTGTGGGCGCTCGAATTGCTGGCTTGGAAGCCGGAACGGCTGGTCCGCGTCACGTCTATTCTCGCAAGACTGTGCGCGTGGCAGATCGATGACAATTGGGCCAACAAGCCCATGGACACGCTCAAATCGATCTTCCGGGTATGGATGCCTCAGACGGCCGCTTCACTCGACCAGCGCAACCGGGCGCTCGAACGGCTCACCAACAAGTTCCCGAAGGTCGGCTGGCAGGTTTGTGTCGATCAATTCAATCCGGGTTCAACCATCGGGGATTACAGTACTAAGCCGCGCTGGCGCACCGACGCTAATGACACGGGAGAGGTCATTACACGCGGCAAAGCGCGGCAGGGTCAATGTAAAGCGATAGAGCTTGCGCTTTGCTGGTCGACGCACGACGAGCATTCGCTCGGCGATCTGGTCTGCCGCCTCAAGGCGCTAGGTCCGGACCACCGCAAGCGAGTGTGGGAGCTTGTTGGCGCCTGGAATGACACTGGTCCTACCGACAGCAAGAAGGCGGCGTTGCGTGAGCGGATACGGTGCAGCGTCCTAACCCGGCTCAGCCGGCACCGCCGACTTGATGACGCAGATAGGAAGTGTGCCCGCCAAGCTTGCGCGCTGCTCGAATCCCAAGACGCCGTAACGCGTCATCAGTGGCTTTTTCTCAGCGAGTGGGTGGATGAATCGGCTGACGAGCTTGGGGACGAAGAGTTCGATTACCAGAAAAGAGAGGAGCGCATTGCCCGCCAGCGACGTGACGCCTTGCAGGAGGTGTGGGGGCAATCGGGGCCGGACGGAATCAAGGAACTGTGCCGATCCGGCGACGCCTCACGCGTGGTGGGGTGGCACATGGCCGAAATCTGCACCGGGGTTCAGCAGAGGACGGATTTTCTCCAGGACATCATGGCCGAGCAATCGGATGAGCTACGGGACAAGTGCGGGCAGTGCATCGCCGGTTTTCTGGCCAGGCTCGATACGCCAGACCGTGACGCCGCTCTCGCGGAGCTGCTCGCGCGCCTTGGCTCCGATAAGAATGCGCGTATTCGCCTCCTGCGCTGCGCGCCTTTCGACGGCGGCACCTGGCAACACGTTGACCGGCTGCCCAATGGCCTGAGGCGGCGATATTGGAAGGAAGTGAATCCCCTCTGGAGGCACCATGATGCTCCTGAGATAGCCAGGTTCATTGACGAACTTCTCAAAGTGAGGCGGCCGCGCGCCGCATTCCACGCCGCCCGCATGAATTGGCAAATCGTCGATTCTCCCCGGCTGATACGTCTGTTGACGGAAGTTGCGACCAATGGCGCGGAACCTTCGAGCGACTACAGACTTGATGGCCGCTCTGTTTCGGAAGCACTCGATACGCTCGAACAACGGGGCGATACGTCCCCTGACGACCTTGCCCGGCTCGAGTATATGTTTATCGGGGCGCTTGACCGTACCGAGCACGGAATTCGAAATCTGGAGGCGCAACTCTCGGAGACGCCGGCACTGTTCATACATGCGCTCGCACATGCCTTTAGGCGCGACGATGGCGGAGAAGACCCTGCAGAATGGCGGCTATCGAATTCTGAAAACCGCTCCGCTATCGCGCACGCCTGCTACGTGCTCCTCACCACTGCCAGCCGAATTCCCGGAACCCAGGCCGATGGCAGCATTGATCTCAAGAGGCTAAGGGATTGGCTGAAGCAATTGCGCGCACTCACCCGCGAACATGGCCGCGCAGAAATCGGCGATGAAATGATTGGTCGACTGCTTTCCCATTGCCCGCCCGGCGATGACGGCATTTGGCCGTGCGAGCCCGTGCGCGAGGCCATAGACGATATCGGATCTCAGAAAATCGCGATCGGCATGATCTTCGGTATCCACAGCGCTCACGGGGCGACTTGGCGAGGCGAGGGCGGAGCCCAGGAACGCAAGCTCTCAGAACAGTATCGAAACTGGTCCGGAGAGGTGGCTTTTGAACACCCTTTCACCGCGAACATGCTTGAGCAAATCGCAGTCAGCTACGACCGGGATGCGAAATGGTGGGACAATCAGGATGGTGTTCGCGAGCGTTTGGGACACTGACGGCAATGAGGCAGAGAGTGCTCCTCTGACCTGCGGAGGCAGTGTCGGCAACGTTCCGTCAATCTGGCTGTCTCGCTTCCAAGATAGATTGACCCGGTAATTGGAGTGATGTAAATTAATGTCACTTACTCTTATGACCCTGGAACCGTCATGCCCCTGCAGGTCACCGCGCGATTGCCGGACCCGGTAGTGGAGGCCCTTGACAGGGCCGCAACACAACTCAGGCGCAGTCGGGCGGACGTCATCCGCCTCGCCGTCGAGCACTACCTCGAAGACTTCGACGATCTTTCCGCCGCCATCGACCGGCTCCGCGATCCCACGGATCCGGTGCTGGACTGGGACCAGGTCCGGCGTGAGCTACTCGATACGGATTAAGGAGAGCGCAGCCAAGGAGCTGAGGCGGGTGGCCAAGGCGGACCGGACGCGCATCGTCGCCGCGATCGACCGGTTGGCCGAGACCCCTCATCTCGGTGCCGCGCTGAAGGGCGACCTGCGGGGTCTGCGGGGTCTGCGGCGGCTCAGGGTGGGGGACTATCGCGTCGTGTACGAAGTCCGGGACGAGGAGCTTGTCGTGCTGGTGGTTCGTGTCACGCACCGGCGAGACGCCTATCGGCGGACACCACGATGATTGTCCCCGGAGAAGCGCCCCTCGGCATGGTTTGCGGCAATCCGGCATCAACATTCTTGATCGTCGGCACCCGCGGCCATGCGCTGCACTGCGATGCAGGGATGCCCATATGTCCCTCTAACTCGTTGATACTAAAGATTAAAACCCTTGACATTGCCCTATTCGTCCCAAAGATCGTCTCCCATGCGGGTCGGTGTTGCGGGGAGGCGGGGCGTTATGGGAAGAAACGGAAGCGGACGGTCCAGGGACCGCGTTGCCGCCAACGACAACGGCGCGGCGGAGGCCCGGGTCCGGTCCGCCGTGCTGACCATCGCGCGCCTGCTCGGGCGCCAGATCGCCCGCGAGCAGTTCGAGCGACAGGCTTCGGCCAACGACAATACGCCGGTCAAGGAGACCGGAGACCGACAGGAGCGATGACATGATCCGCGCCGCCCTCTACGCGCGCTACTCCTCGGACCTTCAGAGCGCGGCCTCGATCGAGGACCAGTTCCGGATCTGCCGGGAGCACGCGGAGCGGGCGGGCTGGACGGTCGTGGACACCTACCGCGATGCGGCCATCTCCGGCGACAGCATGATCCTGCGCCCCGGTATCCAGGCGCTGCTGGCGGATGCCCGCTCGGGCGCGTTCGACGTCGTCGTGGCGGAAGCCCTGGACCGGATGAGCAGGGACCAAGCCGACGTCTCGGCGTTGTTCAAGCACCTTCAGTTCGCCCGCGTAATGATCGTCACCTTGTCCGAAGGCGAGGTCAACGAACTCCACGTCGGCCTGAAGGGCACGATGAACGCCTTGTTCCTGAAGGACCTCGCGGCCAAGACCCACCGCGGGTTGCGCGGCCGGGTCGAGAAGGGCCGCTCCGGCGGCGGGCTGTGCTACGGCTACGATGTCGTCACGACCTTCGATGCCGCCGGCGAGCCGGTGCGGGGTGAGCGCACGATCAACGATGCCGAAGCCAACGTCGTGCGGCGCGTATTCCGGGACTTCGCCTCGGGCGTCAGCCCACGGACGATCGCCAGGCGCCTCAACGCCGAGAAATTCTCCTGCCCCTCGGGCAAGCTCTGGACGGACTCCACCATCCGCGGCCAGGTCAAGCGCGGCACCGGGCTGATCAACAATGAGCTCTACATCGGGCGCCTGGTCTGGAACCGGCTGCGCTACGTCAAGAACCCGGAGACCGGCAAGCGGGTTTCGCGGATCAATCCGCGCGAGGAGTGGATAATCACCGAGGTTCCCGAGCTCCGCATCATCGACGATGAGCTCTGGCAGGCGGTGAAGGACCGGCAGGAGGAACTCACCGCAAAGTACGCGACCGTCATCGAGGCCACGCGCAGTGCGCGCGCCAATCGCCTGAACGGCACCCACCGGCCCCGCCACTTGCTCTCGGGCCTCCTGGAATGCGGCGTCTGCGGCGGTCCCTATTCCATGCGCGGGCAGGACCGCTACGGCTGCTCCAACCACGTCATGAACGACAGCTGCTCGAACAGCCGGGGTATTCGCCGCACCGAACTCGAGGAGCGCGTCCTGGTCGGTCTCAAGGACCACCTGATGGCGCCCGAGGCTGCCGACGCGGCGGTGCGCGCGTGGGCGGAGGAGACCAACCGGCTCAACCGCGAGCGCAGTGCCTCAAGCGAGGCGGAACGCAAGGAGCTCGCAGACATCGAGAAGAAAATCGACGGCGTCGTCGACGCCATCCAGGATGGCGCCTACAGTGCCGTGCTCAAGGAACGGCTGCACAAGCTCGAAGTTCGAAAGGCGGAGCTGAACGATCGCCTTGCAACCGCGCCTCTCGAACTCCCGGACATCCACCCGAACGTCTCCGGCGTCTATCGCCGCAAGGTGGGGCGTCTCGCCAAAGCCCTTGGCAAGCCGGAAGAGCGCGATGCGGCCGCGGCTGCGATCCGGGGATTGATCGACGGGATCGTTCTGACGCCCGGCGGAAAGCGCGGCGAACTCCAAGTCACGCTACGTGGTGAGCTCGGCAGGATTCTGGAGTGGACGGAAACCGGAACCGAAAAGGAAAAGACCGACATGCCCATCTCGGGAATGTCGGTCTCGGTGGTTGCGGGGGTAGGATTTGAACCTACGACCTTCAGGTTATGAGGACCCGACCGCCGCCCTTTCGCCGCAGATACGCTCGGAGTCTGCACTTATCATTAAGGCCTCGATGCAATCCGCTATGCGCTGAGCCGGCCCGCGCAGCTGCCCGATCGTCCAGTCGGCGGCGTACCCCTCGGTAACGTCGTTGGGCGGCGCGTGGTTGACCAGCCGCTTGGTCAGGGCGTGCGGGAGCATCAACTCGCGCTCGGCCACCGTGATGAAGCAGTTGCGCAGCCCGTGGAACCAGAATTTTGCGCCACCTGCCTCGCTGATGCGGCGATGGAAATAGGTCAACTTCACGAAATAGCCCGTGCGGCTGGAGGCAGAGGAAAACACCCAACCGCCCGGCAGGTGGCCGCTCTCGGCCCACCGGCGATCGAGAATGGCTGCCAGCTGCCGGGTGATGGGCAGCTCCAGCGGCGCGCCCGTCTTGGTCTCATCCACGCGGAAGACGAGCGCCTCCCTGTCCACACGCTCCCATCGGAGCGGCAGCACCTCGCCGAGCCGCATGCCGGTGTACATGCCGAACCAGAACACGTCGCGAAGGGCGGGGTTGCTCACTACGGCCTCGATCCCCTTCCGCCAGCACGGAAGGACCTCCGCCGGTGGCGGGATCTTGCGGCGCGGCTTGGGATGGAACCTCCCGCCGCCTGCGAGCCAGAGGTCGACCGGATTGGCCAGTCCCTCGATGTCCACGCAGGGCCGGCGATAGACCGAGCGCAAGAGCGAGATGCACTGGTTGGCCGTCGCCCAGCCATGCTTCTCGGTGATGCGGTTGAAACGGTCCTCCACGTCGCTCCGGGTAATGGCGTCGAGGGGACGGGCAAGCCAGTCGGCGAGCGGCCGCTCGAAGCGGTCGCGGTAGGACTCGTTGGTGCTCGCCTTGCGCTTGGGATTGGCCCTCATGTACTGCTCGAAGGCCTGCCTGAGCGGGGGCATGCGCCGGCTCCTCGCGCGCTCGGCCGCCGGGTCCTCGCCCATGGCGACCATGCCGAGCAGCCTGTGGGCCTCGCGCCGCGCCTGCTCGGCCGCCATCCTGTCACAGCGTCCGATGACGAGGCGCTTGTTGGGCGCCGTCCTGCCGCCCGCGCCCAGGCGGTAGTTGACGATGTAGGACTTGACGCCCGAGGGGTGCACGAGGACGCCATAGCCTGTCAGCTTGTCATCCCAGGCGATCCATGGCTTGTTGGCGGGCTCGAGGCTGTCGATGGCGCGCTTGGCGATGGTGAGCTTGACGCGCGCGACGCGCTTCCCGGAATTTGGCATGCGGGCATGATGGCATGGCTTGGGATCGCAATCAACACCAACCACAACACATGAGAGTAACTTCAGGGGTGTTCCTGACCTCTCCTGGCCTTTCAGGATCGTCGGATATCGGCCAAACCCCAATGTTACAGCGGTATCCGAGTACTCCTAAGCAAGTACGAGCATCAGCAGGAACAAGACGTAACTGTTGTTTCTCTTCACGGTCACGGTCCGCGCCGCGCGGACGCGCCGCCACGCTTGGCGCCTGACGGCCGATCGCGCTAGAACCGGCCAACGCACCGGCCTCTCGGCCGGGGGCACACGCGGCGGAGGCCGGCGCGCACGATGATCTACGACGAGCCGCGATTCACGCCGGGCGGCGACCGTTTCATCGAGATGGAGCTGGGGGACGAGCTCAATTTCGACCTCAACTTCCTGGTCCACGCCTTGGCCGCGCGGGTGCGCGAGGCCAAATTCGACGGCATCATCGAGCTCCTGCCCAACATGGCCTCCATCGTCATCAGCTACGATCCGGACCGGATCGGCTATGACGACGTGGTGCGCGAAATCGGCGCGCTCTTCGCCTCCCTCGGCTCGCTGGAGGACGTGGAGCTGCCGAGCCCGCTCTACACCTTCCCCGTGCTCTACTTCGATCACGTCACCCGCGCGTGTTGGGAGGACTACTGCGCCCGCATCGTCGAGAAGGAGTACGATCCCGACCTCATGGTGCGGCTCAACAAGCTTGAGAGCCGCGCGCAGCTTGCCCGTATCCATTCGGGCACCGAGTACTGGGTCGCGGCGCTGGGCTTCTATCCGGGCCTCGCCTCGCTCATCGCGCTGGACCCGCGCTGTCGCCTCACGGCGCCGAAATACAACCCGCCCCGCACGTGGACTCCGAAGGGCACGCTTGGCTACGGCGGCTCCGTCACCTGCCTCTATCCGGCCCGCACCCCGGGCGGCTACCAGATCATCGGTCACTCGCCGGTGCCGGTGGTCGACCTGAAGCAGCGCCTGCGCGCCTTCCGCGACCGCCTCGCGCTGCTCAAGCCCGGCGACCGCGTGCGCTTCGTCCCCGTGGGCCGCGAGGAGTACGACCACGTGACCGCCCAGGTGGAGAGCGGCGACTACGAGCACCAGGTCGCGGCCTACGCCAAGTTCTCGATCCGCGCCTATCACGCGTGGCTCAAGACCCTCGACATGAGCGTGCGGTTCTGATGATCGAGGTCATCAAGGCCGGGCTGGAGACCGGCGTGCAGGACTTTCCCGGCCGCTACGGCTTCTGGGAGCAGGGTTTCCCGCCCTCCGGACCCTTCGACATGTGGTCCTTCCGCCTCGCCAACCTCCTGGTCGGCAACCCCGCCGATGCAGCCGGGCTCGAAATCCAGTTCCTCGGCCCGACGCTGCGCTTCGAACGCGAGACGGTGATCGCGCTCACCGGCGCGACGATGGCGCCGAAGCTCGACGGCGCCCCGATACCCCAGTGGGAGAGCGTCGCCGTTCCCGCCGGCGCGGTGCTGGAGACCGGATTCGCGCGCATCGGCGCCCGCGCCTATCTCGCCGTCGCCGGCGGCATCGACACGGCGCCGGTGCTGGGCTCCCGCTCGACCTTCCACATGGCCGGCGTGGGCGGCATGGAGGGACATGCAATCGAGGACGGCCAGCGTCTGCCCCTCGGCGATGGCGCGGGCAAGGGGACGCCCGGCCGGCGCGTGCGGGAGGACTGCCGGCCACCCATGCCTGCGGAGAAGAGCTGGCAGATCGAGGTCGTGGCCGGCCCCAACGACGACTGGATCGACGAGGCGGGCCAGCGCATGTTCCTGGAGAGCGACTGGACGCTCCAGGCCCGCAGCAACCGCACCGGCTTTCGCCTCACCGGCCCCGAGTGGACCTTCGCCGCCCGCGCGACCGACAAGGGGCCGGAGCACGGCGAGCATCCCTCCAACATCCTGGACCACGGCTATCCCGTTGGCGCCGTCAACCTCTGCGGCCAGACGCCGATCATCCTGGTGAACGACGGACCCTCGGCCGGCGGCTTCATCAACCCCTACACGGTGCCCTCGGCGGCGTTCTGGAAGCTCGCCCAGTCGAAGCCCAACGACACCTACCGCTTCCACCTCGTCTCGGTATCGGAGGCGCAGGCGGCACGCCGCGCCATCGACGCGCTCTGCTCCGAGTCGAGCCTGGAGGCCGCGCGTTGATCTACGACGAGCCGCGCTTTCTACCCGGCGGCGATACCTTCGTACTGGTGCAGTTCGGCGACGATGCGCGCATCGACCTCAACTTCATGGCCCTCGGCCTCACCGCGGCGCTGCGGGAGGACCGCACGAAGGGCGTGATCGACACCAATCCCTCCTACAACTCCGTGGTCGTCGAGTACGACCCCGACCTGATCGGTGCGGACGACCTCGAGCGCGAGCTTCGCCGCCTGATCGAGGGCCTCGGCTCGGTCGAGGACCTGGAGCTTGAGAGCCGCCTCGCCTACCTCCCCGTGATGTACAACGACCCCTGGACCAAGGCCTGCGTCGAGGACTATGCCCAGCGCATCGCACCGCGCAGCGGCGACCCGGAGTTCGTGGCCCGCATCAACGGGTTGGAGGACGCAGCTCAGCTTGCGCGTGTACATTCGGGGACCGAGCACTGGGTGGTCGCCGTCTGCTCCACGCCGGGCCTACCGCTGATGGTGGCGCTCGACCCGCGCTGCGCCATCACCTCGCCCAAGTACAACCCGCCGCGCACCTGGACCACGCTCGGCGCCATCGGCGTCGGCGGCCTCTCCACCTCGATCTATACGACTCCGGGGCCGGGCGGCTACAACCTGATCGGCCGAACCCCGGTGCCGCTCTGGGACACGCAGGCGAGGCTCCCCGCCTACCGCGACCGGGTCGTGCTGCTCGATGCCGCCGACCGGGTCAAGTTCGTGCCGGTCGAGCTGGAGGAGTTCGAATACATCGAGCGCCGCGTGGCGGACGGCACCTACGCCTTCAACGTGACCGGCTACCAGCGCTTCTCGGTCCGCCAGTACAAGGCTTGGGCCGCCTCTCTCGATGCGCGAGCGAGCGCTTCTGACCGATGGCGGTCACGGTCATCAAGGGCGGGCTCGAGACCACGGTGCAGGACTATCCCGGCCGCAAGGGCGCCTTCGGCATGGGCTTCCCGCCCTCGGGCCCCATCGACCACTGGTCCTTTCGCCTTGCCAACGTGCTGGCCGGCAATGCGCCTGGCGCAGCGGCGCTGGAATGCGCCTTCATCGGACCGACACTCCGCTTCGAGCAGGACGCCGTGATCGCGCTTACGGGCGCCGACATGCAGGCCACGCTGGACGGAGACCCCGTGCCGCTCTGGCAGAGCATCGGCGTCAGCGCCGGGCAGACGCTCGCGTTGGGGTCCGCCGTCATCGGGGCGCGCACCTACATCGCCTTCGCCGGCGGCATCGAGGTGGCGCCCTTCCTCGGCTCGCGCGCGACCTTCGTCATCGGTGCCTGTGGCGGGCTCGACGGTGCCGCGCTGAAGGAGGGACAGACCATCCCGCTCGCACCCTCCGACGACGCCGCGCCCGGCCGCAGGCTGAAAGAGGGCGTTCGCCCCCCTGCCCCCGCCGGCGGCGCCTGGGAGATCGAGGTGGTGGCCGGCCTCAACGACGACTGGATCGACGCCGCCGGCCGGCAGCGCTTCCTGGAGAGCGGCTGGACGCTCTCGCCCAAGAGCAACCGCGTCGGCTTTCGCCTGGAGGGTCCGGACTGGACCTTCACCGAGAAGGCGACCGACAAGGCGCCGGAGAACGGCGCCGACCCCTCCAACGTGATCGACCACGGCTACCCCATCGGCGCCATCAACCTCTGCGGCCAGACGCCGATCATCCTGTTGGTGGACACGCTTACCCTCGGCGGCTTCATCAACCCCTACACGGTGCCCACCTGCGCGTGGTGGAAGCTCGGCCAGTCGCGACCCAACGAGACTTACCGCTTCCGCGAGGTCTCGGTGGCCGAAGCGCAAGCCGAGCGCCGCCGCATCACCGAGCTTTGCTCCGAAGAGTCCCTGGTTCCCGGTGGGTCGCGATGAGAATCGTCGAAATCCGAGATATCGCCGTGCCCATGGGCGCGCCGATGCGGAACGCCGTTATCGACTTCAGCAAGATGACCGTGAGCATGGTCGCGGTGGTCACCAACGCGGTGCGGGGCGGCAAGCCGGTGGTGGGTTTCGGCTTCAACGCCAACGGCCGCTACGCCCAGAGCGCTGTGATCCGCGAGCGGCTCGCGCCTCGGGTCCTGGAAGCGCCGGAGGAGCACGCGAGCGCCGACGGCACCTCGCTCGACCCCCGCGCAATCCGCCGCCTGATGATGCGGAACGAGAAGCCGGGTGGCCACGGCGAGCGCGCGGTCGCGGTGGCCGCGCTCGATATCGCGGTCTGGGACGCGGCAGCCAAGCTCCGCGACATGCCGCTCTGGGCGCTGATCGCCGAAGACGCCGGCAACCCGGCGCCGGAGCGCCACATCCCGGTCTACGCCGCAGGCGGCTACTACGACCCCGAGAAGGGGACGGACGGCCTCGTCGCCGAGATGCGGCGCTATCTCGACCAGGGCTACATCCAGGTCAAGATGAAGATAGGCGGCGCTCCCCTCGACGAAGACCTCGCCAGGATCGAGGCGGTGCTGGCGCTGCTCGATGGCGACGGTTCACGCCTCGCGGTGGACGCGAACGGCCGCTTCGATGAGGAGACCGCGCTCCGCTACGCGGACGCAATGGCCCCTCACGCTCTCGCCTGGTACGAGGAGCCGGGCGACCCCCTCGATTTCTCTCTCAATGCGGCGGTGGCGGCGGCCTATCCCGCCCCCATCGCGACCGGCGAGAACCTGCTCTCGCTGCAGGATGCGTGCAACCTGCTCCGCTTCGGTGGCATGCGGCCTGCGACCGACTTCGTGCAGTTCGACCCCGCATTGGCCTATGGCGTCGGCGAGACCGTCGAAATCGTGGCGATGATGGCGGCCGAGGGCTGGTCGCCGCGCCGCTTCCTGCCTCACGGCGGCAACCTGCTGGCGCTCGCCGTCGCCGGCGGCCTCTCGCTGGGCGGCTGCGAATCCTATCCCGGCGTGTTCCAGCCCTTCGGCGGCTTCGCGGACGAGACCCCGGTGGAAGACGGCCGGGTCCGCCTCGGCGACGCGCCGGGCGCCGGCTTCGAGCGCAAGGCCGCCCTCCACGATCTGCTGCGTACCCTGCTCTAAGCCGCGCTTGTCGAGGCGGGCGCCCGGCGGGTAGAACCGGCTGAGCCGACGGCGCGGCGCGGCGAACACGAGCGGGAGGCCACGGGCCATGAGCAAAGTTATCATCACCTGCGCGGTCACGGGGTCGATCCATACCCCCACCATGTCGCCGCACCTGCCGGTCACGCCGGACGAGATCGCGGCCGACGGCGTGGCGGCGGCCGAGGCCGGCGCCTCGATCCTCCATCTCCACGCCCGCGATCCGAACGACGGCCGCCCGACGCCCGATCCGGACGTCTTCATGGCCTTCCTGCCGCGCATCAAGCAGCAGTCGGACGCGGTCATCAACATCACCACCGGCGGCGGGCTCGGCATGACCCTCGACGAGCGCCTCGCCGCGCCGCGCCGCGCGAGCCCGGAGATGACCTCGCTCAACATGGGCTCCATGAATTTCGGCATCTACCCCATGCTGAACCGCTACAAGGAGTTCAAGTACGACTGGGAGAAGCCCCATCTGGAGGGCACGAAGGATTTTATATTCAGGAATACATTCAAGGACATCGAATACATTATGAAGGATCTGGGTGAGGGCCACGGCGTGCGCTTCGAGTTCGAGTGCTACGACATCGGCCATCTCTACAACCTGGCCCATTTCGTCGACCGAGGCCTGGTCAAGCCGCCGCTCTTCGTGCAGACCATCTTCGGCATCCTGGGCGGCATCGGCGCTGACCACGAGAACTTGATGCACATGCGCCGGATCGCCAACAAGCTCTTCGGCGACGACTACCGCTGGTCGATCCTCGCCGCCGGCCGCCACCAGATGAGCTTCGTCACCATGGGCGCGATGATGGGCGGCAACATCCGCGTCGGCCTGGAGGACAGCCTCTTCATCGGCAAGGGCGAGCTCGCGCCCTCCAACGCAGCCCAGGTGGCCAAGGCCAGGCGCATCGTCGAGGAGCTTTCCCTGGAGGTCGCGACGCCGGCCGAAGCGCGCGAGATGCTCGGCCTCAAGGGCGGCGATCAGGTCGACTTCTGAGCCCGGCGCGTCCGAGACTGAGTCGCGCATGAGCACCGCAGACACCGGCATCGATAGCGCCGCCGCCGAGCGCTTCCAGCAGGAGGGCGTCGTCCATCTGGCGGGCGCATTCGCGGACTGGCTCGATCCGCTCCGCGCCGGGGTCGAGCGCAACATGCGCGCCCCCGGCCCCTACACGCGGGAGTACGAGCCGGAAGGCTCGAAGGGCTACTTCTTCGGCGATTACTGCAACTGGGCCCGCGTGCCCGAGTATCGGGACTTCGTGTTCCACTCCCACGCGGCGGCGCTGGCAGCCCGACTCATGGGTTCAGGCACGGCACGCTTCTTTCATGAGCACGTGCTGGTGAAGGAGCCCAGAACCGAATCGCGCACACCCTGGCACCACGATCTACCCTACTACTGCATCGACGGGACGCAGTGCGTGAGCTTCTGGACCGCGCTCGATCCCGTCCCCCGCGCAATGTGCCTGGAGCTCGTCGTGGGCTCACACCGTTGGGGTAAGTCGTTCATGCCGAAGAAGTTTGTGGGTGTGGACTACCAGCGCGAGGGCGAGGCCCTGGATACCATGCCGGACATCGACGGGCGCCGGGACGAATACGAGATCGCGTCCTTCGACGTGGCGCCGGGCGACGCCATCGCCTTCCACTTCCTCACCGTCCATGGCGCGCCGGGCAACGCCTCGGCGTCGGCCCGGCGCCGCGCCTTCGTTCACCGCTGGGTCGGGGACGACGTGCGCTTCAAGGTCCGCCCCGGCGAGGTCTCGCCCCCCTTCCCCGAGGTGCACAAGCGGCTAAGCGACGGCGATCCCCTAGACGACCCCGAATTCCCCCTCGTCTGGCCGACCTCGGACTAAGCTGAACTTCCGGAGCGGATATTGAGCTAAGCCATTGCGGTTGCTTTGGAAAGCACCGTTTCGCGGAGTCGCGTACTGGGTACGCTACAGGCTGACGCCGAGCAGGTCGAGCGCCTGGCGCTGCAGCTTCGTCGGTTTGGTGACCAGGTCGAAGGGCGGTGCTCCGGGCAGTTTCGGCTGAACTCTGTTCCTGGCGATGGTCGCCAGGTCTTCGAGGAGGGTGCGGAAGCTATGCACCGGCACGCCGTCTGGTGTGCGCTTGGCGGCGGCCTTGCGCCGGGCCGAAGGCGAGGGCTTTGCCGGTGCGACGATGGAGGCGCGCGCGGCGTCCGCGCCCGCCGGGTCGTCCTCGTCGAACAGGATGGGGGCGAGCCTTTGGCGCATGTGCCACTCGACATGGTAGGCGAGCATGCACAGCAGGACGTGGGCGCGCACGCGCTCAGGCCGATAGTGGTGGATGGGCCGCACCTTGAGGTCGACCGTCTTGACGCTTCGGAAGGCGCGCTCGATGCGGCTCAATCCCTTGTAGGCGCGCACCGTGTCCTCGGCCCCGAGCTCGCGCTCGGACAGGCTGGTGCGGATGACGTAGAGGCCATCGAGCGCCGCCTCTTCGGCGATCCGCTCTGCGTTGCGCCGCCAGGCGAAGCCGTCATCGGCGATCTCCAGGTCGAAGTGCTTTCCGACCTTGTGCTTGCCGATGACCTTGCCCACGCGCAGCCCGATCTTGTCCTTGCCGGCGAGACGGCGCTTGTCGCGCCGGGTTGCCGCACGGATCGCGTCGAGATCGCTCTCGGTGGCCTGGAGCAGGGCCTCGCGCTTGCGCGCGCGCTCTTCGGCGAGCAGCGGGTTGCGGCAGGCGATCAGGCGCTCGCCGGGGAAGTCGGGATGATGGATCTCGGCCAGGGCGCGCTCGTCGAAGAGCGAGAGCTGCAGCGTCCCGCCGGAGGCCAGCTCGCGGATCGCCGGCGCCCGCAGCGCGCTGATCCACTCCAGCCCGGCCGGCTTCACCTCCTCGCGGATGCGCGCCTCGGTGAGCATGCCGCGATCGCCCACGAGAACGACCCGCGAAAGCCGGAAGCGCCGGCGCAGCTTGTCGATCTGCGTGCCCAGTGTGGCCGGATCGGCGGTGTTGCCCTCGAACACCTCCACCGCCACCGGGCAGCCCTGCGCGTTGCACAGAAGCCCGAACACGATCTGCAGCTTGCCGCGCTTGCCGTCGCGGGAGTAGCCGTGACGCGCCAGCGGACAGCAGCGCCCCTCCAGCCAGGTCGAAGTGACGTCGTAGAGCACCAGCGCGCCGTCCTCGAGATGACGCTCGGCCAGACCCCGCTCGATCCTGGGCTGGCGCTGCAGTAGCCAGTCCATCGCCTCGTAGAGCTCGTCTTCGCCGACCTCGCCCAGGGCGAGCGCCTCGCCGAGGCCGTGGCCAAGCGTGTCCTCGCTGAGCCCGCGCGCGGTGGCGAGCTTCGAGCGCGGCGCCACGATGCGGGCGACGATCATGGCCACCACGAGATCGCGCAGCCGCGAGCGCCTGGCGCCGATCAGCCGTTCCAGACCGAGGCCGCGCAGGGCGCCGAGCACCGCTGCCACATGGCCGAAGGGACGCGAGCGGGTGATGTCGAAGCCGTCGTGCTCGCGGATCGTCTCGCCTCGGGGCACTGCGGTTCCGCCGCGCAGCAGGATGCGCAGACCGTCGATCAGGTGCGGCGGCCACTTGGACAGATTGGCCAGGGTGCGTTTTCTGATTTTTCCGCCCGCGCGCCATGATTCGCGCAGGAGGATTGCGGGCGGGGAGTTCCGGTTTGGGACGCTCTCGATATACATGGGGACGGAACATAGCCCACCTCCCGCCTCATATCAACCACCTCTCTCCATTTACATGGGTACACTTTGCATCTGCGCCGAAGGCCGATACGCCCGTAAGATCAACGGCTTAGCCCCGAAAATCAGCCCATTTCCGGGGGGAAGTTCGGGCTAAGGCAAAACTTCAGACGCTAGAGAGCCGGGCCGTCAGGCCCGGACGGCGCGACCGCGCCGCGCGCATAGCGCGTAGCCAAGCTCGCGGAGCGAGCGCCCGGCGACTGAGGGAACTGATTAAGACTTCCCCGTCAGAAGTTCTCGGCGCGGAAGCTCCGGTGACAGCCGCCGCAGCCTGCACCGACCGCGCCGAACGCACCCTGAAGGCTGGCGAGATCGGTTCCGGCCGCCACGACCATCGCCTCCAGCGCCGTGGAGAGCGCGTTGGCCTTCTCCATCACCGCCGGGAAGGTGGTCCAGAGCTCGGGCTTGGTTCGGGTCTTGCCGGGAAGGGCCTGGTTGTCGGACCCGGGCGGCCACATCGCGCCCGCGTCCATGCTCGAGAGCGCGAGCAGGCTCTTGGCGACCCCGGTCGCCTGCGCCGCGTCGTAGGGAACCTGCCCCTTCGCGATCCCGGCGAGCTGACCCATGAAGAAGCCGTTGAGCTGCATGTAGGCGATGCGCGCCTTGACCGCGCCCGAGTGATCCTGTTGAGCGCTCGCCACGCCCGATCCGGTGAATACCGCCAGCGCCAGCGCCGCCGCCACTGCGCCTGCGATCCATGTCCGCTTTCTCATCGCCTCCCCCCTTGCTCGTGCCCTACGGGCTTATTTCCCTGTTTGAATGCTACCCTCCCCCGCCGCCCGCCGCCATCGCCAATTGCCGACTGAGACTTCCTGATCGCGCCGACACCGGCTTGCGTTCGCCCGCTTGCCGCGCAAGATGGCGGCCGGCATAGGATGGGCACGGGATGAACCAGTCAGGCGGCGCGCGCTACGTGGTCGCGACCGATGTCGGCGGCACCTGTACGGACGCGGTGCTCTTCGCCGCCGGCGAGCCGGTGCGCCTCGGCAAGGCGCTCTCCACCCCGCCCGATTTCGCGGATGGCGTGCTCGCCGCCGTAGGTGCCGCGGCGGAGGACATCGGCCTCGCCACGGACGAGCTGCTGGCGCGAACGTCGCTCTTCATGCACGGCTCGACGGTGGTGGACAACACGCTGCTCACCCGCTCCGGCGCGCGGACCGGCCTGATCACCACCGAAGGATTCGAGGACACGCTGATCATCACCCGCGGCGCCTACGGCCGCTGGGCCGGCCTCACCGAGGACGGCATCAAGCACCCAGTGGCGACCGACCGAGCCCCGCCGCTGGTGCCGGGGTCGCGGACCAGGGGCGTGCCGGAGCGGGTGGACTACAAGGGCGCCGTGCTGCGCGCGCTGGACGAAGACGCGGTGCGCCGGGCGATTCGCTCGCTGGTCGAGGACGAAGAGGTCGAGGCGCTCGCGGTCTCCTTCCTCTGGTCCTTCTACAACGCCACCCACGAGCAACGGGTGGGCGAGTTGATCCGCGAGATCGCCCCCGGCGCCTACGTCACTCTATCGAGCGAAATCGCGCCGGTGCCGGGCGAATACGAGCGCGCGTCCACGACCGTCATCAACGCCTATGCCGGAGGCATCGCCAGCGACTACATCACCAGCCTGCAGGCCCTGCTGC
Organism: Alphaproteobacteria bacterium; assembly: GCA_963422645.2. Classification (GTDB taxonomy): domain Bacteria; phylum Pseudomonadota; class Alphaproteobacteria; order UBA828; family UBA828; genus WTGU01. Next base: position 27,318 of record CAXXVO010000016.1, on the reverse strand, counting down.
AGGGGCGTGGCTATGGCGGGCCCCTGCTGGTGATGCAGGGCTACGGCGGCCTGCTGCCGGCGGAGGAGGCGGCCGAACGGGCCGTGGGCATGCTCGAGTGCGGCCCCGCCGCTGGCGTTATCGGCAGCCGCCATCTCGGCCGGCTCATGGAGGACGAGGACATCATCGCCTGCGACATGGGGGGCACGACCTTCAAGGTGGGCGTGATCCAGGGCGGCGCCATCGACTACGCCCGCGAGCCCATGGTCGACCGCTATCACTACGTGGCGCCGAAGATCGAGGTGGTCTCCATCGGTGCCGGCGGCGGCAGCATCGTCGCGCTGGACCCGGCCACGGGCGTCCCGGGCGTGGGACCGGCGAGCGCCGGCGCACGGCCCGGACCGGTCTGCTACGGCCTCGGTGGGGACCAGCCTACGCTCACCGATGTCATGCTGCTGGTGGGCTACATGGACCCCGGTACCTTCCTCGGCGGCACCATCTCCCTCGATGCCGAGGCCGCCCGGCGGGTCTTCGCGGAGAAGATCGCGCAGCCGCTCGGCATGAGCGTGGAAGAGGCCGCCATCGGCATCTACCGCATTGCCGCAGCGCAGATCACCGACCTGATTCACGAAATCACCGTCGAACGCGGCCTCGACCCCAGGGACTTCGTGCTGCACGCCTTCGGCGGCTCCTGCGGCCTGCTCTGCGGCGTGTTCGGCGCGGAGCTCGGCGTCAGGCGCATCGTCGTGCCCTATACCGCCTCGGTGAACGCCGCCTTCGGGCTGCTCTCGGCCGACATCGTCCACGAGTACACCGTCACCAAGACGCTCCCCATGCCGAGCCCGGCTGCGGAAATCAACGAGATCTACACACCGATGATGGCCCGCGCCCGCACGCAGCTTGCCGCCGAAGGCTTCGCCGACGCTGCGATCGCCCTCGACTGGTCGATCGACCTGCGCTACGGACGCCAGGTGCACGAGGTGACGACGCCGGTCGCAGGTGGCGGTCCGATGGACGACGATGCCGTCGGGCGCCTCTCCGCGGACTTCGAAGCGCTCTACGAGCGCAAGTTCGGCAAGGGCTCCGCCTACCGCGCCGCCGGCATGGAGATGACGATGTTCCGCCTCACCGCCCGCGGCATGGTGGAGCGACCCCGCATCGAGCGGGCGGCGCTGGACGGCGCCGATCCCGGCGCGGCGCGGATCGGCAAGCGCGACATCTTCGTGGAGGCGGAGGGCGGCTTCGCGCCCGCTGATATTTACGACTTCGAGCGGCTCGCGCCCGGCAACGTCATCGCCGGCCCTGCCGTGGTTCACACCCCGATCACGACCATCGTCGTCCAGGCCGGTCAGTCCGGCCGGGTGGACGCCTACCGCAACATCTCCATCGAGCTCGGCTGAGGCCCGCCATGGACCCGATCACCTTCTCCATCATCCGCCATCGTCTCTTCCGCGTCATCGACGAGGCGGTGATTACGCTCAAGCACGTCTCGGGCAGCGCGATCACCAACGAGGGCCACGACCTCATGGTCTCCCTCTACCGCGCGGACGGCTCGCTGCTCATGGGGGGCGTCGGCTTCCTCCACCACCTGACCAGCGCCGCCGAGGCCTGCAAGGCGGTCATCCGCCGCTTCGAGGGCGATATCGGCGTAGGCGACGTGTTCCTCACCAACTGCCCCTACACCGCAGCGCTCCACACCTCGGACATCTACCTCGTGGCGCCGATCCACCACGAGGGCAGGCTGGTCGCGTGGAGCGCCTGCTTCGTTCACGTCTACGACATCGGCGCCATGGTGCCCGGCGGCTTCAGCCCGGATTCGCGCGACATCTTCACCGAGGGCTTCAGCTCCCCCGGCATCAAGCTGGTCGAGGGCGGCGAGATGCGCCGCGACGTCATGGATACGCTGCTCAACATGGTGCGCGCGCCCCAGATGGTGGCGCTAGACCTCTCCTCCATGATCGCGGCCAACAACGTGGCGCGGGAGCGCATGGTCGCGCTGATCGACAAATACGGCGCGGCGCCGGTGGACGAGGCCTGCGCGGCGCTGGTCGACCAGTCGGAGACTCTGTTCCGCAAGCGCCTGCGGGAACTGCCGGACGGCCGCTGGGAGGCGCGACAGTATTTCGACATCGAGGGCGAGACCTGCCGGGTGCTGCTCGCCATGACCAAGGAGGGCGACGCGCTCACCTTCGATTTCACCGGCTCCAGCCCGCAGTCGCAGTACGGCATCAACTGTACCTACTGGGCCTCGTGGGGCGGCTTCTTCGCCCCCCTCTTCCCGCTGCTCTGCTACGACATCACCTGGAACGACGGCGTGCTCCGGCCGATCAAGATGATCGCGCCGGAAGGTTCGGTCGTGAACTGCACGCGGCCGGCGCCGGTCTCGCTCGCAACCGTCGGCGCCATCCAGTCGGTCAACAACGCCGCCTGCACATGTATCGCCAAGATGCTGTCGGCGAGCGAAAAATACGCCAGGGAGGCGACGGCGGTCTGGCACGGCAGCCACTTCGCCATCTTCATGTTCGGCCTCAACCAGCGCCGGCAGGAGGCCATCGGCATCCTGACCGAGACCTTCGGCGGCGCCGGCGGGGCGCGCACCTGGGCCGACGGCATCGATGTCGGCGGCGAGATTCCCAACCCCATCGGCCGCATGGCCAATGTCGAGACCACGGAAGCGACCTTCCCGGTGCGCTACCTCTTCCGCCGGGCGCGGCCGGATACCGGCGGGCCGGGGCGCTGGCGCGGCGGCAATTCCATCGAGTTCGCCCTGGTGCAGCACGATTCGCCCGAGGGCGGCATCAACTACGTGGTCTCCGGCAAGGGCACCGAGTTCTCCATGAGCGAAGGGCTGGGCGGCGGCTACGCCGGCGCGCCCTGTGCCTACCGCTGGGTCCACAACAACGAGGCCGGCCAAGCCGGGCGCAACGTCAACCCCTTCCCCACGTCGCTGGACGAAATGACCGGCGAGGCCGAGACGATCTCGTGGGGTGTCTTTCCGCTCAAGGGCGAGGACGCGCTCTACGTCCGCTCCGACGGCGGCGGCGGCTTCGGCGATCCGTTGGAGCGCGAGCCCGCGCGGGTTCAGACAGATATCGAGGCCGGCACGGTCTCGGCGGAAGTGGCCGCCTCGGTCTACGGCGTGGTGACGGCGGCGGGTGCGGTGGACGAAGAGGCGACGCGGGCCCGCCGCGAAGCCCTGCGCGCCGCCCGGCTCGCGGCACCTGTAGCGGCGGCGGCGGAATGAGCAGGCCCTTGGCGATCGAGGGAATTGGCGCCGGGCCGCCAGGCCTGGACGGCGCGACCGCGCCGCGCGCCGAAGGCGCGAAAGCCAAGTGAGCGGAGCGAGCGCCCGGCGACTGAGGGAACATGAAATTGAGGGAACAAGAAACTGAAGGAACATGAATAACGCCACCCGCATCTCCGCCACGCTCGTGGTGAACGACGACCGCGCCATCGCCTGCATGGCCTGCGGCCACGCCCTTGGCCCGGCCGGGGACCCCTGGAAGCAGGCCGCCCGGCTCGACGAGCAGCCGATGCAGGGCGCCGGCGGCAAGCCCTACAGCAATGCCGAGCGGGTCCTGTTGCGCCGCTTCTTCTGCCCCGGCTGCGGTGCCCTGCTCGACACCGAATCGGCGCTCGCTGGCGATCCCTTCCTCACCGACATCGTGCGGGTCTGAAGGTCGCAACCATGCACGACATCGCCATCCGGCCGGAGATTGTCGAGCGGGTCGTGAAGCGTCGCGGGCGTGTGCGTCTCTTCGAGCGACTCGATCCCACGCGCACCGCGGCGGTCTATATCGACATGCAGGTCACCTTCCTCGCGCCGGGGGCGCCGGTGGAGGTGCCGATGGCGCGCGCCATCGTGCCGCAGATCAACGGGCTCAACGCGCGGCTCCGAGCACTCGGCGTCCCCATCTACTGGGTCGCCCATGCCAATACGAGCCGCTATGGGGCATCCGATTGGCCGGGCTTCTTCGAGCATTTCGTCTCCGACGACGCACGCGAGCGCACCATCGCCGGCCTCGCCCCCGGTGCCGAGGGGCAGCAGCTCTGGCCGGAGCTGGAGGTCGCGGACGACGACACGATCCTCTTCAAGAACCGCTACAGCGCGCTGATCGCGGGCTCCTCGTCGCTGGAGACGATGGTGCGCGGTCGCAGCATCGACACGCTGCTCATCGGCGGCACCAAGACCGACGTCTGCTGCGAATCGACCGCGCGCGACGCCATGATGCTGGACTTCAAGACCGTCATGCTCGCCGACTGCTGCGCCGCGCTTTCCGACGAGGAGCACCGCAACACGCTGGAGACCATCATCCAGCAATTCGGCGACGTGATGACAGCGGACGAAGCCCTCGCCGCCTTCGAAACCCGGTAGAGCCGCTGCCCTCTCCAATTCTCTCCGCGGTAGACGCCGCGACACGGAAGGTTGCACCGGGCACGACGATCTCACATATTTCTATCGATGCCCTCAGGCGCCCGCGCGCCAAAGCGGGTATCGATGTGGAGACGGGAGAGTCGATCCTCCGAAAATGTGCGGTTAGAAAATGGGTCATCTTTCTCATTCGGTAGACCCCGCCAGCATCGTCCCCGCCGCCGAGGCGGGGTCATCGTGAGCGCGCAGAAGAACATTCTGATCGTCGACGACGACCAGGCGCTGCGCCAGTCGCTTGCCGAGCAGCTGCACATGTACGAGGAGTTCGCGACAAGCGAGGCCGGGACCGGGCGCGCGGCCCTCGATGCCATCAAGACCGGCCGCTTCGACCTCATCCTGCTGGATCTCGGCCTGCCCGACATGGACGGGCGCGAGCTCTGCAAGCTCATGCGCCGGAGCGGCATCGCGGTGCCGATCATCATGCTGACCGCTGCCGACAGCGAGGCGGACACCATCCTCGGCCTCGATTCCGGCGCCAACGACTACGTCACCAAGCCCTTCCGCCTCGGCGCCCTGCTCGCGCGCATCCGCGCCCAGCTGCGCCAGCACGAGCACAGCGAGGACGCGACCTTCACCATCGGCGAGTTCACCTTCAAGCCCGCGTCGAAGCTCCTGCTCCGGCCCGATGGCAAAGGCAAGATTCGCCTGACGGAGAAGGAGGCCGCGATCCTCAAGTATCTCTATCGCGCGCGCGACCGGGTGATCGCCCGTGACGTGCTGCTGAGCGAAGTGTGGGGCTACAACGCCAACGTCGCGACCCATACGCTGGAGACCCACATCTACCGGCTGCGGCAGAAAATCGAGGCCGAGCCCTCCGACCCCCGCCTGCTGATCACCGAGGGTGGCGGTTACCGTCTGATGGCGTAGCCATCTCGCCGCGGCGAGGGCAGCCAGAATCAATCGACGAGAAAATCCCTGAGCGCGTCGAGGGTCGCGTCGGGCTCTTCGTCGAGCATGATATGGCCGGCTTGCGGAATTACCACCGTGGTCGAATTGGGCAGCATCGCGGCGAGCGCGTGCCCGCGCTTCGCCGGCGTCATCAGGTCGCGCGCCCCGATGACCACCAGCGTCGGGCAGGCGACGGCCGCGGCGGCCGCCCCGCCGCCCTCGTATTCGTTGGTCGCGACCAGGTCGGTATGCAGCACGCCGGGCGCCGCGCGTTCGAGGGTGCGCAGCCCACCACCGGTCATCCAGAGCCCCGGCATCCTGTGGCCGCCGTAATGCGCGCGCCGGCCGTAGCCCCAACCGGTGAGCAGCTCGAGCGCGTGGTGATCGTCCTCGGCCGATCGGCTCAGCAGCAGGTCGTTGACCGGGATCGCCGGCGCCGCGCCGAGCAGCGCGAGCTTCCGCACCCGTGCGCCGTGGCGCGCCGCGGCGTCCATCGCGACCAGGGCGCCCATGCTGTGGCCAACGAGATTGGCCTCGCCAACCTCCACCGCATCCATGAGCGCAACCAGCCAATCCGCCATCGCCGGGATCGTGGGGTGCGGCGGCCCCTCCGAGCGGCCGTGACCGGGCAGGTCGACCGCCAGCACGCTGCCGCCCTTCCAGGCGAAATAGCGGGCCTGCAGCTTCCAGACCGTGTGGTCGAAGGCGGCGCCGTGCACGAACAGGGTCACCGGCAAAGTCGGATCGAACGCCCGGCCGCCGGTAGCGGCGAAGGCTGTCGCGCCGTCGACCTCGATATCCACGGCTAGCGGCCCTTCGCGGCCCGCGCGGCCGCGCGGAGGCCGCGTTCGAGATCGGCGATCAGGTCCTCCGGATCTTCCAGCCCGATCGAGAGCCGCACCATGTCCTCGCCGACACCTGCGGCTTCCAGTGCCGCGGCGTCCATCTGCTGATGGGTGGTGCTGGCGGGATGGATGACGAGGCTCTTGGCGTCGCCGACGTTGGCGAGGTGCGAGAGCAGCTCCACCGCCTCGATGAAGGCCCGCCCTGCCTCGCGGCCGCCCTTCACGCCGAAGCAGAAGATCGCGCCGGAGCCCTCCGGCAGCAGGGTCTTCGCGCGCTCGTGGTCGGGGTGCGACGGAAGCTCAGGATAGCTCACCCATGAGACCGCGTCGTGCCCATCGAGAAAGGCCACGATCCTGCGCGCGTTCTCGACATGGCGCGCCATGCGGACCGGCAGGCTTTCGACACCCTGGAGAATATGGAAGGCGTTGGTTGGGCTCATGCACGCCCCAAAATCGCGCAGGCCCTCGGCCCGCGCGCGCGCGATGAAGGCCGCCGGCCCGAACTCCTCGGCGAAATCGATGCCGTGATAGCCCAGATAGGGCTCGGTCAGCGTCGGGAACTTGCCCGAAGCCTCCCAGTCGAAGGTGCCGGCGTCGACGATCACGCCGCCGATGGCAACCCCGTGTCCCCCTAAGAACTTCGTCGCCGAGTGCATGATGATGTCGCAGCCGTGCTCGAAGGGGCGGAAGAGGCAGGGCGTGGCGAAGGTGCTGTCGATCATGAGCGGCACGCCCGCCTCATGGGCGATGGCGGCGACCGCCGGCATGTCCATGATCTCCAGGCCGGGGTTGCCCAGGGTCTCGCCGAACACGAGGCGGGTCTCCGCCCGGATCGCCTTGCGGAACCCCTCGGTGTCGCGGGGATGGACAAAGCTCGTTTCAATCCCGAAGCGCGGCAGGGTGTGGGTGAAGAGGTTGTGGCTGCCGCCGTAGATCGAGGCGGACGAGACGATGTGACTGCCCGCATCCATCAGGGTCGCCACCGCGAGATGAAGCGCCGCCTGCCCGCTCGCCGTGCAGACCGCGCCGACGCCCCCTTCCAGCGCCGCGATCCTCTCTTCCAGCACCGCGACCGTCGGGTTCGAGATGCGCGAGTAGATGTGGCCGGCGCGTTCGAGATTGAAGAGCGAGGCGGCCTGCTCGGTGTCGTCGAAGACGTAGGAGGTGGTTTGGTAGATCGGCACCGCGCGCGCGCCGGTCGTCGGGTCCGGCTTCTGGCCAGCGTGCAGGCTCAGCGTGTCGCGCTTGAAGGCCAGTGGGTCAGCCATCAACTGTCTCCCGGACACTCCGATGCGGCTCAGGCCGCCGCGCGGCGCGAGGCTCTGCCATCCGTGCTAGGTTAGCAAGGGTCATGTCGACAGACCGGCGAAAGGGTAAACCGGCCGCCCCCGGCGCAGGGAAAGGGGCGGAGCGCGAGGCGCGGCTCGCCGCAGCCCTGAGAGAGAACCTGCGCCGGCGCAAGCGCCAGAAGAACGAGCGAAAGGCCGCCGCGCCGCCGCCCGATCGGGAGTGCGACGGCGCGTAAGGCGGGTCTTCGGTCGCGGCACCGCGCCGCTCACAGCATCACGTCGCCGGAGTTGGGACCAAGGGTCTGGCCGACGTAGATGGCCCCGCCGGGTCCGGCGAGGAAGGCCACGGTCTCGGCGATCTCCCACGCTTCGCCGAAGCGCCCGAGCGGTAGCTCGGCGGCCTTCGCCTGCTTCCACTCCTCGGAGATGTCGTCGAGAATCGGGGTGTTGCAGGGGCCGGGGCCGATGGCGTTGACCCGCACGCCCCGGCTCGAAACTTCCAGCGCCAACGACTTAGTGAGCCCGATGACGCCGGCCTTCGCCGCCGCGTAGTGGGCCATTTCATTGGCGCCCTTGTGGCCGAGCTGCGAGGCGGTGTTGATGATTACGCCCTCGCCCTTCTCCAGCATCGGGCCGAGCGCCTCGCGGTCGCAGAGGAACACGCCGCGCAGAAGCACCGCCACCATGCGGTCGAACTCCTCGACGCTCATCTCGACAAAGGGTGACAGCCGGGCGTAGCCGGCATTGGCGAAGAGCAGCGTGCAGTCGCCGAAGGCGTTGCGGCAGGCCGCGAACATGGCCTTCACATCGGCTTCGCTGGCGACATCGCCGCCGATCGCCTCGGCCCGGCCGTTGCCCTCGCGGACCTTGGCGGCCGTGCGCTGGGCGTTCTCCTCGTTGATGTCCTGGCAGAAGATCGGCATGCCCTCGCGCGCGAGCCGATACGCGGTGGCCTCGCCGAAGCCGCTGCCGGCACCGGTGATTACGGCGATGTGGTCCTGCATCTCGATCATGACCGTCCACTCCCTTCCATTGTCGGTCGTTCACTCCCTTCGCCCGAACACGCGGGCGAAAATTGTATCGACGTGCCTCAGATAAGGCTCGGGCTCAAAGAGCGCGGCGAGTTCTGGGCCATCCACCACAGCCGCGACCCGTGCGTCCACCGCGAGCGCGGCCTCGAAATCGGCGCCGCCTTCCCACACCCCGAGCGCGATCTCCTGCACGATGGCGTAAGCCTCCTCGCGCGACATGCCGCGCTCGATCAGCGCCAGCAGGACGCGCTGGCTGTAAACCAGCCCGCCGCGGCTCTCGAGATTGCGGCGCATGGCCGCCTCGTCGACCACCAGGCCATCGACGACGCCGGCGAGCCGCGTCAGCGCGAAATCCAGCGCGACGGTCGCATCGGGCGCGAACACGCGCTCCACCGCCGAATGGCTGATGTCGCGCTCGTGCCAGAGCGCGATGTTCTCCAGCGCCGGCACCACCGCCGCGCGCACGATGCGGGCGAGGCCGGTCAGATTTTCCGTGAGGATGGGGTTCTTCTTGTGGGGCATGGCCGAGGAGCCTTTTTGGCCCTTGCCGAAGGCCTCGGCCGCCTCCCCCACCTCGCTTCGCTGCAGATGCCGGATCTCCACCGCCAGCCGCTCGATGGCACCCGCGATGACGCCAAGCACGGCGAAATACATGGCGTGGCGATCGCGCGGAATCACCTGGGTCGAGACCGGCTCGGGCGCGAGCCCCATCTGCTCCGCGACATGCGCCTCGACCGCAGGATCCACGCTCGCAAATGTTCCGACCGGCCCCGAGATGGCGCAGGTCGCGATCTCGCGACGCGCCGCCTTCAGCCGCTCCCCGGCGCGCGCGAACTCGGTGTGGTGGCCTGCCAGCTTGAGCCCGAAGCTGGTGGGCTCGGCGTGGACACCGTGGCTCCGGCCGACGCAGAGCGTGTCCTTGTGCTCGAAGGCGCGGCGTTCCAGCGCCGCGGCCACGGCCGCGACGCCCTCTGCCAGCAGAGCGCCCGCCCGGTCGAGCTGCACCGCGAAGCAGGTGTCCAGAACATCGGAGGAGGTCAGGCCCTGGTGGACGAAGCGCGCCTCCGGTCCCATGTGGTTCGCGAGGTTGGTGAGGAAGGCGATCACGTCGTGCCGGGTCTCGCGCTCGATCGCGTCGATCTTCGCCGGATCGACCAGCGCGTCCTCGTGCGCGGCGATGGCGCGCGCGAGCGCGTCTGCCGCCGCCTGCGGCGCCTGCCCGAGCGATACGTGCGCGTCGAGCGCATGGTGCTCGATCTCCAGCCAGATGGCGAACCTGGTTTCGGGTGCCCAGACCGCGGCCATCTCCGGGCGTGAGTAACGTGGGATCATGGGATATCGCGGCGGGGGATCGACCCTCTCCTCAGGTGCCGGCGGCAGGGCGTGGCTGGGGCGCCAGGATTCGAACCTGGGATCACGGGACCAAAACCCGTTGCCTTGCCGCTTGGCTACGCCCCAGGCGGGGCGGCTTTTACCACGGCGCGGAGCGGCGCGGAAGCGAGCGGCTTAGCAAGGCTCCTCGTGAAAGAAGCGGAGGCGATGAGCGGCGACACGGCCGAAGCGGATCGCCTGTTTGCGGCGCAGCCCCTGGGCCATCGGCTGGAGCGGCGCCTCGCGCCTGATCTCGGCGCCAAAGCGGTCGGCGACGATGATGCCGACGTCCGCCGGCAGGACGTCCAGCGGGAAGTCGTTGCCGACCCCGAAAAAGAGCCGATCGCAATGGCCGCGATAGTCGCCCCATTTGGTGTCGGCGCGAAAATCGGCAAGCCCGCTCTTGATCTCGACGATGACGAAGCGGCCCTTGCTGTCCTGGCCCAACACATCCGCCCGCCGGCCGGTGCCGAGCGGCACTTCGACGAGGGGGCAAATCCCCATCTCGCCGAGCAGCCGGCAGACCCCGCGCGCCAGCCCCTCCGCCCGGCCCTCGGCCACGCAGGGCCGCGCGAGATCCAACGCGAGCTGGGCAGAGACGGGCTCAGAGACGGTAAGAGACATGAACACCGCGGTCTTGATTGACCCGATGTTCCTAGTTTAGTCCAATTCCGTTGCGTCTGCCCATACCCTGCTGACTCGCCTCACGCGTCGTCGAATTGTGCCGGCTTTTCCTTGCCGAGGCGGGTCCAGTACTCCGCCGGGATCAGCTCGGGCTTCTTGTAGAAGTGCCAGCGGCAGGGCTTCGCGTGATCGGGGTCGAAGTCGGTGACCCAGAGCGGCGCGCCGCCCCACTCGATGGGCAGGATCTCGTTGAGCGCGCAGTGGACGCAGTAATAGGGCACGTCCTTGCGGCCCCAGCTCCACCAGTGCGCTTCCTGGGTCGAGCCGAAGTTGTAGGGCGGGCCGAGGCGGGAGGGGGTCTTGTCCATGGGGTCGCCGCGCCGCATGCGCCCGCCGCTGCCGCAGGGGTCCATGACGATGGTGTAGCGCTCGGCATCCTCCAGCACGTCGATGTCGCCTTCCTGCCGGGGCCCGCAGCGGTGGGCGCGCATCATCTCGGCGGTGAGCGTGACCTGGCGCTCGACGGCCATCTTGCGGAATCCCTTCCAGGTCCGCTTCATCATCCAGGTCTCCTGGGTCGCGCGCAGCATGGCGTAGACCTCGCCCTCGCCGAACTTGCGGCCGATCTTGGTCAGCAGGTCCCAGACCCAGTCGCAGTAGAGATCGTGCAGGCCCTTCCACTCGTGGATCAGGTTGCGCGCCAGCGTCTTGGCCTCTTCCGTGCGGCCCTCGTCGATCGCCTCCTCGATCACCTCCCCGGTGGGCCGGCCCAGATCGTCGATGTCATCCTCGCGCAGCACCCGGCCCGCGAAGTCGGAAAGCCTGAGCATGTCGTCTCCCCTTCCCTAAGGGTTATGCGTCCTGCGCGGGGCGGACGGCGCCGACGAGACGGCCCGCCCAGTTGCGCAAGGGCTTGTCCAGCATATCGGCCAACGCCTCGCGGTCCCGGTCGTCGAGGACGTCCAGGCGATCGAGCATGGCCGCGATCGCGGCGTCCGCCGCGCGGGTCGCGCCGTCGCGCACCTTCAGCGCGAGGCCGAGGCCGCTCTCGTAGAGCACGGCGTAGAACACGCCCTCCGCACCGAACTTGACCAGCACGCGCTCGCCCGCCGTCTCGATGATGCGCGTACAAGCGCGGCCGTCACCCGCGACCATGAAGGGATGTCCGGCGACCGCGCGGCGCACGCGAGCAATGGCGGCCTGGCGCTCATCGCTCAGGCTGGAGGGGTCCGCGATGTTGGCCGCCGCCCGCGCGAGCCCGGAGAGGGGCAGGCCGATGGTGGGGATGCTGCAGCCGTCGATCGCCCACGGCGCCCGCTCGAGATCGCAGCCGGAAAGGTCGGCGATGGCGGCCGAGACCCGCCCCTGCACGGGATGGTCGCGCGCGACGTAGTCCCGGGTCGGCTCACCCAGCGCCCGCGCCGTCACCAGGAAGGCGCTGTGCTTGCCCGAGCACATGTTGTGGACCGCCCCCTCCGCTTTCGCCCAAGCGCACGCAGGCGTGGGCGGAGGGCGTGTGATAAGGCAGGTGCGGGCCGCATTCGAGGTCCTCCTCGCCGAGCCCGGCGCGCGCGAGCCAGCCGCGCACGACCGCGACGTGGGCGGGCTGGCCGTTGTGCGAGGAGCAGGCGAGTGCGATCTCCTCGTCGCTCACCGCGTAGCGCTCGGCGGCGCCGCTTTCCAGCAGTGGCAGGACCTGCACCGACTTGATGGCCGACCGCGGATAGACCACCGCCTCGGTCTCGCCCCAGCCCTGCACGAGGCGTCCGGCCGGATCGACCACCGCCGCGTCCACCAGATGCCGGCTTTCCACCGCCGGGCCGCGCGTGCACTCGACAACGAGCGGCCCCTGCCCTTCCCTTTCCAACCTTGCCTCGCAGTAAGAGCCACGTCTGGCCGGGGCCTGACGGTAGCACACCGGCCCCTCGACTACGCGTCGCTGGCAGCCGTCAACACCTCGCTCGCCCACCACAGGCGACGCGCGGTCTCCGCATTGCATGAGGCGCGGGACGAGCGGGCGGGCTTACGTCGCACGAAGTACTGCCCGCTCACCTCGGCAAGCTCGGGCGCGGTGGCGAGATAGATCATCGTGTCCGCGCCCCGCTCGGGGCTGAGCACGAGTGGGCTGGTGAAGATAAAGCGCATCCAGCCCGGCAGGTTGCGAAAGATGCCCGTCGCGACGACGCCTGGGTGCAGGCAGTTGGCGGTGACGCCGGTTCCCTCCAGCCGGCGCGAGAGCTCATGGGTGAAAAGGATGTTCGCGAGCTTGGAGCGGCTGTAGGCACCGAAGCCGGAATAGCGCCGCTCTCCCTGCAGGTCATTCAGGTCGATGGTGAAGTTCTTGTGCGCTGCGGAACTCACGGTCACCACGCGCGACGGTGCACTCGTCTTAAGGGTGTCGAGTAGCAGGTTGGTCAGCAGGAAGGGTGCCAGGTGGTTCACCGCGAAGGTCGCCTCCAGCCCGTCTTCGGTCTCGAGCCGGGTGCCCCAGCCGGCGACGCCTGCGTTGTTGATCAGCACGTCGAGGCGATCGAAGCGCTTCAGGAAGGCCGCCGCCACTTCGCGCACCTGCCGCTGGGACGCGAGATCGGCGATCAGCAGCGCCGCGTTGCCGCCTCGCCGCCCGATCTCTTCCATCACAGCAGAACCGCCTGCATGATTGCGGCAGATCAGCACGACCGTCGCGCCCCGCCCTGCAAGGTCAATGGCCGTCACCCGTCCAATCCCCGAGTTCGCACCCGTGACGACGCAGACCTTGCCGTCCATTTCAGCTTGCATCGGCGATGCTCAATGCGACCATAGCGAAGCCTTCGCGGCGTCAGGCTGCGGCGGCAGGCGCAAGAATTTCGAGCGCGGGCGCGTGCAGGCGGCGGTCGCCGACCGCGAGTACCCGGCCGTCCGCGCCGACGGGGCCGCCGTCCCATGCGGTGACGAGACCGCCGGCGCCCTCGACGATCGGGATCAGCGCGGCGATGTCCCAAAGGTTCATGCTCGCCTCGACCACCAGATCGATGAAGCCGGCGGCAAGCATCCCGTAGGCATAGCAATCGGCGCCGAAGCGGCGGAGACGCACGTGGCCGGCCAGCTCGTCGAACCCGGCGCGCTCGGCCGGCGTGAACATGTCGGGCTCGGTCGCGTAGAGAGTGGCCCCAGCCAGGTCGGGGCAGGCCCGCACGGCAAGGCGCCGATCCCCCAGATAGGCGCCCTCGCCGTGGCCGATAAAGCGCTCGCGCAGGAAGGGCTGGTCCAGCACGCCGATGATCCCCCGATCGCGGTCCTGCAACGCGATCAGCGTGCCCCAGGTCGTCATGCCAGAGATGAACGCCTTGGTGCCGTCGATGGGATCGATGACCCAGGTAAAGCGGGCGTCGGGCCGCTCGTGCCCGTGCTCCTCGCCGAGGATGCCATGATCCGGGCAGGCCTCGCTGATCAGCGCGCGGATCGCGGCCTCGGCCTCGCGGTCGGCCGCCGTCACCGGCGAGTAGCCCGCGATGTGGTCCTTGTCCTCGATCGCCAGCGCCTGCCTGAAATAGCGCAATATGACCACGCCGGATGCATCGGCGAGTCGATGCGCCAAGGGCAGATAGTCACGCCAAGCCTCTGGTTCCGCCACGCCCTTCCCCTCTTCCTTCTGCGCGTGCGCCCGACCATAGCAGCACGGCCCCGCCGCCCGCCATCGTGGGACAAGATGATATGGCGACATGGCTACATGGCTGGACAAGATGGCCCTTGCGCCGTCACAACGATTGACGGACCGTTGCGCCACCCAATGGGACAGGGCCATTGAGTAGGAAATTCAAGTGATGTCGAGCAAGAAAGGCACGCACCGCGGCGATTCGCCAGACGGTGACCGTACGATGGTCGCATCAGGAGATTCGATAAGCGGCACGCGGGGTAAGATAAGGGCGCAATGGCACGGTTACGGGGTCACTGGCTACAACGGGAGACGGGGCCGCTTCGGCTCATGGGTTGGTCACGACCTTTCGGTGCGCTGGCGAAATCCCTACACCTTCGAGGGCACCGAGATCGCCGCCGGCATCCTCAACGTCTTCGACGCCGGGCCCTCCATCAACCCCGAGTTTCCAGAGTACCCGGACGAGAGCCTGGATTCGATCCGCGGCCGGACATTCTTCGTGACTCTCAAACAGGTCTGGTGATCGGAGGCCGCATCCGCTCGCGTCTCGTTGGCGGGGCGGGGCGCGCGATTGCGGGGGCAGCCCTTGCCGCGGTCCTGATGCTAACCCTCGTCGGCGGCGCGACGGCGGAGCGAGAGTGCGAGGGGCCGGGCATCAACCACCGGCCAAGCCCGGCGACCTCCGACGAGGTGCTCAGCGTCCTCGCCTACAACGTCTATCTGCTGCCCTCGTACGTCCGCAACATTCCCGTCATGGGCGAGCGCTTCGCTCTCGCCCAGGAGGAGCGCGCAGCTCTTATCCCGCGCTTCCTCGCCCCCTACGACGTGGTCATCCTGTCCGAGGCCTACGACGATGGCGCGCGCGCAACGCTCCTCGCAGGGCTGAGGGCGCAGGGCTTTCGCTACGCCACCCGCATCCTGGGCACCGCCTGCCGCGCCGCTTCAAGCTGCGAGAAGGGCAGAGTTTACGAACAATCCCTAACCGAAGAGGCGCCGCGCGGCGGCGAGGGCGATACCTGGTTCGGCGAGGACGGCGGCGTGCTCATCGCCAGCAGGCATCCCATTGGTGTCGCCAAGGAATGGATCTATGCCGATTGCGTGGAGCGCGACTGCAGCGCCGCCAAGGGCTTCGTCTATGCCCGCGTGGACAAAGGCAGTGCGCGCTACCACGTCATCGGCACCCACGCGCAGTTCGGCTGGAGCAGCGCGCAGCGCAAGGCCAAGGAGGCGCAGTTCCGCGCCATCCGGCAGTTCATCGAGGAGCACTCGGGAATCCCGCGTTCGGAACCGATCATCGTCGGCGGCGACTTCAACGTCCTCCGACACAACTTCGACAGGCTGCTCGACGACGAGCCGCTCGGCCTGCTGGCGCCGGCTTTTCGCGGGCATCGCTATTCCCGCGAGTCGCGCAGCGACTGGGCCCGGAGCGGTAACGGCTACGTCGATTACGTGCTCGCCAAGAAGGGCTGGCGTGAGCCGCGCTACCACAGCAATTGCCCCATGGTCTTCCGCAGCCTTTACGACTTCGAGGACCGCACGCTCTTCTCGGCCGTGCGCGGCCAAGGCTACTGCGATCTCTCGGACCACTGGGCCGTCTGGGGCTATTTCGACTACCGCGACACTGCCGCCGAGCCGCCCGAATGCCCCACTCCCGAATTCCCGCCGGGCTCGGCCCCGTCCATGCGGCGCTAAAGCGCGTCCGTCCCTGGCGGACGCGCGACAGGCCGCGACCGCGGCCCGCCGCGAATGCGGCGCGCCCGCGCAGGCGCCGGCCGCAGGCCGGCTGCCGTGAGCGAAAAACTCCTAGAGTGTTGCCGTGCGAAACGGGAACACTCTAGGAAACGCGCCCCCTACTCCGCCGCGTCGAGGCGACGCTCCTTCTGCATCCAGCGCGGCTTGCTGGTCGCGTGCTCGCGCACGAAGCTCTGGGTCGGCATCCGCGGATCCTCCCAGTAGAGCTTGGGCTTTTCCCAGTTGTAGCGTGCGGGCTCTGGGATCGGCGCCTCGGTATCGACGACGGCGCCGTCCTTCATCACGACGGCGAGGCGCTGCCTGTCCTGCAGGACCGCGATGTCGGCGAGCGGATCGCCCTCCACCACCAGGATATCGGCGAGCTTGCCCTCCTCCAGCGTGCCGATCTCGTTCTCCATGCCGAGCGTCAGCGCCCCGTTGGCGGTGCCCGCGCGGATCGCCTCCATCGCGCTCAGGCCGCCATAGGTCATCAAGTGCTCCATCTCGCGGGCGTGCCATTCGCCGTAAGGCACCGAGCCCTGACCGCTGTCGGTGCCTGCAATGATGGTAATACCTTCGGCTCGCGCCCGGGAAACGACGCCGGCAAGCCGCTCGACCTCATCCTTGTAGGCATCGAGGATGAAGTCCGAGCAGCCGAGGTCAGGGCCCCAGTCGAGCGTGTTCACCAGCAGCGAGAAGGTGGGGATCAGCGGCGTCGGGTTGCGGAAGAGCACGTCCAGATCGTCCTCGGACATGTAGGAGCCGTGGATGATCCAGTCGAAGCCGGCGCGGATCGCGTCGGCCGCCGCCTGGCCCGAGCGCGCGTGGATGGTGCAGGCTTTGCCGAGGCGGTGGGTGACTTCGGCGATGGCGCGCAGGTCGTCGAGCCCGATGCTGCCGGCGAGCTCCGCATCGCCGGTCAGCACGTCACCGTCGCCCGCCACCTTCACGATGTCGACGCCGTCCTTGATCTCCCGGCGTGCCTCCGTGACCATCTCCTCGCGCGTGTTGCAGAGCACGGCGAACGACGACTTCGGGTGCTCCATCCAGGACGGCCAGGGCGAGCCGATTGCATTGAAGGTGGTGATGTAGCGCCCGGCGGACGCCATGCGCGGCCCCTCGATCAGGCCGGCGTTGATGGCGTCGCGAACCGCCACCGAGATGTTCCATGTGGACCCGGGATCGGAGAACGCGGTGACTCCCGCGCGCAGCACCTTGCGGGCGTTGTTGGCGGCGCGCAGCGTCCGGTACTCCACGCCCGCATAGAGGTCGAGCTCCTCGAACGACAGGATGTCGCCGTAGGAGATATGGCAGTGGGCGTCGATCATGCCCGGCATGAGGGTGTGGCCGGCGGCATCGATGGTCCGGTAGCCGCCCAGGGTCTCGGCTGCGGCCGCGACCTCCCGGTCCGGACCGATCTTGCGGATGCGGCTGCCCTCCACCAGCACCGAGACGCCGTCCTGCGGCGCTGCGCCGGTCGCGTCGAGCAGCCGCCCGCCAGTGATCAAGTATCCGCCCATATCACTGCCCTCCCCGCGCACCCGCACTCCCCGGCGCCTCGCCCAACGGACCGGCAGGCGCGCGGAGGCAGGTTTGGATTCGCCCTTCGCCCTCTGTACGATCAGCAAGGGCATGAGGCAACCGAATAGCCGGGGAGACAAGGGCATGAGCAGAGTGGGCGTCGCGTTCTCGCACGGGCTGAGTGCGTCCGAAATCGTCGACTGTGCACAGCTCGCCGAATCGCTCGGCTACGACTCGGTCTGGATGGCGGAAGGGCACGGCGGCGACCAATTCGCGGTGCTCTCTGCGGTCGCGGCGCAGACCAGCAGGGTCAAGCTCGGCACCTGCATCTCGAGCGTCTTCGTACGCTCTGCACCCACCCTCGCGATGGCGGCGGCGGTGGTCGATCAGATTTCGGAAGGGCGCTTCATTCTCGGCCTCGGCTCCAGCCACAAGGTCCAGGTCGAGCCCGAGCACGGCCTCACCTACGGCAAGCCGGTGACGCGCGTGCGGGAGACCGCCGAGGTCGTGCGCCGCCTGCTCAGGGACGGCCAAGTGTCCTACCATGGCGAAACCGTCACCATCGAGAACTACGAGCTCTGGTTCCAGCCCTTCCGGCCCAACCTCCCCATCTACTACTCGGCTGTCTTCCCCAAGATGATGGGGGTCTGCGGAGAGGAGGCCGACGGTTTGATTCTGACCCGCACCACGCTCGGCGTGGGAGCCGAGGCGCGCGGGCACATTGCCGCCGGTGCCGAAGCAGCGGGGCGAGACCCCGGCGCGGTCGACATCACTTCACTGATCCCGACCGCCGCCGCCGACGATCCGGCAGACGCATACGACGCGCTGAGGCCCGGCGTCGCCATGTATACGGGCTTCTTCCCCCGCTACAACCGGATGGCACAGGACCAGGGCTTCAGCGAGGAAGCCACGAAGATTGCCGAGCTATGGGGGCGCGGTGAGCGTGAGGCAGCGACCCGAGCGGTGAGCGACGCGCACATCGACGCGGTCTGCATTGCCGGCACGCCCGCGCACTGCCGTGAGCGGATCGAGGCCTATCGCGCCTCCGGCATCGACCTGCCGATGGTCGCACCGATGGCCGCCGGCCCCAACGCCAAGGAGATGGTCCAGACCACTCTCAGAGCCTGCGCCCCGCGCTGAGTGGCCGCATGTCCCCGTTCCCGTGACCGCCAAGACTTTCTAGACCCGACCGGCGTCGCAGCCTGTGAGGGCCATCGTGCCGTTGCCCCAGAACCTTAGGATCCCATCGCAGGGGTTGCAGGCGTGACCGGCGCGATGCGCGGCTACATTCTCGTGGTCGACACGGTCAACCGCCGCGTCGGGCGCATCGTCATGTATGGGATGTTCGCGATCATGGCGATTCTGCTGTGGTCGTCGCTCTCGAAGACGTTTTTCAACCCCTCCTTATGGACCCTCGAAATGGCCCAATTCGCAATGGTGGGCTATTACATTCTGGGCGGTCCCTACGCGATTCAAACGGACGCAAACGTGCGGATGGACCTGTTTTACGGCTCTTGGGCCGCTCGTCGAAAGGCATGGTTCGACGTCTTCACGGTATTTTTTCTTCTCTTCTATCTCGCCGTTCTTCTCTGGGGTGGAATCGATTCCACGATTTACAGCTTCCGGTACGGGGGTGAACGAAGCCCCAGCGCCTGGCGACCTTATCTCTGGCCGATCAAGGTGACCATGGTAACGGGCATCGTCTTGATGATCTTTCAGGCGTTTTCCGAGTTCTTCAAGGACATTTTGCGGCTTCGGCGCGAGGACTTCTGATGTCCTACGAGCTCATCACGATCCTGATGTTCGCGCTGATGATGCTCATGTTGGCGACCGGCCAACGTGTCTTCGCCGCCATCGGCTTCGTCGCCGTCTTGTCCGCGCTCCTGCTTTGGGGCGATCGCGGCGGCTACGACCTGGGCTTCGCCGCCGCCATGAAGCTCATGAAATGGTATCCGCTGCTCACGCTGCCGATGTTCATTTTCATGGGCTACGTCCTCTCGGAATCGAGGATCGCGGACGACCTCTACCGCATGTTCCACGTCTGGACCGGCGGCATGGCCGGCGGCCTCGCCGTGGGCACGATCGGGCTCATGGTGCTGGTCTCGGCGATGAACGGGCTGAGCGTCGCGGGCATGGCCATCGGAGCGACCATCGCACTGCCCGAGCTGCTCAAGCGCAACTACGACAAGCGCATGGTAACCGGCGTGATTCAAGCCGGAAGCTCGCTTGGCATCCTCGTGCCGCCATCGGTGGTGCTGGTGCTCTACGCCATGATTGCGCGCCAGCCCGTAGGGCAGCTCTGGCTCGCGGGGATCTTCCCCGGGCTGATGATGGCGGGTCTCTTCGTCCTCTACATCTTGTTGCGCTGCTGGATTACCCCGAGCCTCGGCCCGGTTCTCCCCAAGGCCGAGCGCGACGTGCCCCGCGCCGAGAAGCTCAAGCTCCTCCGCGCCGGCCTTCTGCCGCTGTTCATCTATGCGGTGATGATCGTGCCCTTCGTCACCGGATCGACCTCGCTGGTCGAATCGTCCGCCATCGGCGCGCTCGCCGCCTTCCTCGCCGCCGTCGTCAGGCGCCGCATGACCCGGCAGGTCTTCGAGAACTCGGTGCGCAACACGCTCCGCATCTCGTGCATGTTCATGTGGATCATCCTTGCGGCGCTGGCCTTCGGCTCGGTGTTCGACGGGCTCGGCGCCGCGCACGCGATCGAAGACGTGTTCACCGAGCAGATGGGGCTTTCGCCCTGGATGGTCCTCATTCTCATGCAGCTCTCGTTCCTGGTGATGGGAACCTTCCTCGACGACACGGCGATGCTGGTCATCGTGGCGCCCCTCTATGTCCCCCTTGTCGATGCCTTGGGGTTCAACCTGATCTGGTACGGTATCCTCTACACCATCACCACGCAGATCGCGTACATGACGCCGCCCTTCGGCTACAACCTGTTCCTGATGCGGGCCATGGCCCCGCCCGAAGTCACCTTGCGCGATATTTACCGATCTATAATTCCCTTCGTCGGCGTGATGATCGTTGCACTCGCGATCATCATGATTTTCCCGGAAATCGCCCTGTGGTTTCCGGCTTACGTTTACGGCAACTAGCGCATAGTTCGGTTCATTGTCACATCAACCCGGAAGGAGAGAGAACCATGACAACACGGCGTAATCTTCTCAAAACCGCCGCTACGGTCCCGATCGCGGCCGCAGCGGCTTCCATCGTGAAGCCTGCGATTGCGCAGGCGCAGATCACCTGGCGGATGCAGACCTATGCCGGCCCTGCCCTGGCCGCGCATGTGGTGAAACCCGCGATCGAGATGTTCAACAAGATCGCTGGCGAGCGCATGCAGATCGAGCTCTTCTTCTCCGATCAGATCGTGCCGACCGGCGAGCTCTTCCGCGCCATGCAGGGCGGCACCCTCGATGCGGTGCAGTCCGACGACGATTCCATGGCGTCGCCCACTGAAGTCACTGTCTTCGGCGGGTACTTCCCCTTCGCCTCGCGCTACTCACTCGACGTGCCCGTGCTCTTCAACCAGTACGGTCTGAACGAGATCTGGGCAGCGGAGTACGAGAAGGTCGGGATCAAGCATATCTCGGCGGGCGCCTGGGACCCCTGCCACTTCGCGACCAAGGACCCGATCCACTCCCTCGCCGACCTGGAGGGCAAGCGCGTCTTCACCTTCCCCACCGCCGGCCGCTTCCTGACCCAGTTCGGAGTGGTCCCGGTGACGCTTCCCTGGGAAGACATCGAGGTCGCGGTGCAGACCGGCGAGCTCGACGGCGTTTCCTGGTCCGGCATCACCGAGGACTACACGGTCGGTTGGGCCGACGTGACCAACTACTTCCTCACCAACAACATCTCGGGCGCCTGGATCGGCTCGTTCTTCGCCAACATGGAGCGCTGGAACGAGATTCCCGAGGACCTCCAGACCCTGCTGCGGGTCATCTGCGATCAGTCCCACTACTACCGCCAGTGGTGGTACTGGGGCGGTGAGGCGAGCCTCCGCGTTCATGGTACGAAGATGGAGCTGACCTCGATCCCGGATGAGGAATGGGCGCAGGTCGAGGCCGCCGCGCGAATCTTCTGGGATGAGATCGCGGCCGAGTCCGAGACCAAGGCCAAGGTGGTGGAGATCTTCAAGCAGTACAACGCGGACATGGAGAGGGCAGGCAGGCCCTACCGCTACGGTTGATCCGCAAGGTGCGGCCCCGCGTCTCGCGCGGGGCCGCTACCACCCGGCGAAGGCGGCGATGTCCTTGTCCGAGACTCGGCCCGCCGCTACGTCCTCCAGCGCCCGGTCGAGGATTGCCAGCCCCTCGTCGATCTCGTCTTCGGAGATGGTCAGCGGCGGGGTGAGCTCGAGCACGTTGGACTCCATGCCGACGTAATAGAAGATCAGCCCTAGCTGGTGGGCTCGGAAGGCGACCTTCGCCGTCTCGCTGCTCGCGGGCTCCTTGCTCACCGGGTCGCGCACCAGCTCGACGCCGCATGTGAGACCGCGCCCCCGCACATGGCCGATCAGCGCATGGCGCTGGGCGAGCCGGGCCAGCCCCGCCAGCAGGTGCTCGCCCTGGAGAGAGGCACTGGACATCAAGTCCTCCTCCGCGATGGTGCGCATGACGGCGCGGCCGGCGGCGGCGCAAACCGGATTGCCCGCGGCCGTCATGATGGCGAAGGCGGGCTGAAGGTTCATCAGCTCCGCCGGCCCGACCACGGCCGAGATCGGCAGCCCGCCGCCCAGGCCCTTGCCGTAGACCACGATGTCCGGGCTCAAGCCCTCGGCCTCGAAGGCATGGAAGAGGCTGGTGCGTCCCATGCCCACCTTGACCTCGTCCACCACGATCAGGATTCCGTGGGCGCGGCAACGCTCCTCCAGCCCCTTGAGGAAGCCGGCGGGCGGCACGATGAGGCCGCCGTCCGACTGGATCGGCTCGATGAAGACGGCGGCGATCTCGTCCGGCCGAAGCTCGCTCTCGAAGCGCCGGTCGAGATCCGCGAGCGCGCCTTCGACCAGATCGGGCGTGAACTGCGGCCGGTAGGGATCGGGATACGGAAGCCGGGTGAGACCCGCCCGCACCGGCGCGTGGCTCTGCGAGCTGTGGCCGGAGACCGACATCGAGGCGGCGCTTGTAGCCGGCCGGAAGTCTTTGCGAATCGCGGCCGGAAGTCTTTGTGTTGTTAAGCGTGGAAAAGTGACCCCCTATTGGGGGTGATCGGCGTCCAAAATTGACCCCCTTGGATTTGTGTCCATGAACACACCTCGTCGTTTGGACGGACGGGGTGGTGGGGGAGATGCTGGTTGTGGAAACGATCGCGAAGATCCGTCGGGATCATCTGGTGAAGGGCGTTCCGATCAAGAAGCTCGCCCGGGATTTGAGGGTTTCCAAGAACACGATACGCAAGGTGGTGCGGGGCGATGCGACCTCGCACAGCTACGAGCGCAAGATCCAGCCGATGCCGAAGCTTGGGCTGTGGGTGGAGGAGCTTGAGCGCCAGCTGAAGGCCAACGAGAAGAAGGCACGCAAGGATCGGCTGTCTCTTCTGCGGATTCATGAAGACCTTGTGTCGCTGGGCTACAAGGGCGGCTATGACGCGGTTCGCCGCTATGCCAGGGCCTGGCGGCGCCGGTGGCGGCTGTTGTCGCCGGCGCAGGCCTATGTGCCGCTGATCTTCGATCCCGGCGAGGCCTACCAGTTCGACTGGAGCCACGAGTACGCGCGTCTGTCGGGCGCGACGACCAGGGTGAAGGC
Source organism: Alphaproteobacteria bacterium (assembly GCA_963422645.2). Classification (GTDB taxonomy): domain Bacteria; phylum Pseudomonadota; class Alphaproteobacteria; order UBA828; family UBA828; genus WTGU01. The sequence goes on along the minus strand of CAXXVO010000016.1, from coordinate 4,226 downwards.
GGCGCACATGCGGCTGTGCCACAGCCGGATGTATCTGGTCCAGATCTTTCCCCGCGAGAGCCAGGAGATGGTCTTCGAGGCGCACGAGCGTGCCTTCCGCTTCTTCGGCGGGGTCTGCCGGCGGGGCATCTACGACAACATGAAGACGGCGGTGAGCACGATCTTCGTGGGCAAGAAGCGGGACTACAACCGCCGCTTCCAGGAGCTGTGCTCGCACCATCTGGTGGAGCCTGTGGCGTGCACGCCAGGGGCTGGCTGGGAGAAGGGGCAGGTCGAGAAGCAGGTGGGTGACCTTCGCGGCCGCCTGTTCGTGCCCATCCCGCGGGGCCGCTCCTACGCCGAGATCAACGAGTGGCTGATGGATCGGTGCATCGAGGACGCCAAGAAGCATCCGCATCCGACAATCCCGGGCAAGACGGTGTGGCAGGTGTTCGAGGAGGAGCAGCCCTTCCTGATGGCGTATCGCGGCCCCTTCGACGGCTTCCATGCCAGCGAGGTGTCGGTCTCGAAGACCTGTCTGGTGCGCTTCGACAACAACCAGTACAGCGTCGCGGCCCGCGCCGTCGGCCGGCCGGTGGACGTGCGGGCCTATGCCGATCGGATCGTCATCCGCCAGGACGGCGAGACCGTTGCCGAGCACCCCCGCAGCTTCGGGCGCGGCCGGTTCGTCTACGATCCGTGGCATTACGTGCCGATCCTGACGCGGAAGCCCGGCGCGCTACGCAATGGCGCGCCCTTCAAGGACTGGCAGTTGCCCAACGCGCTCGGCCGCCTGCGAACCCGGCTCGCGGGCCACGACGACGGCGACCGGCAGTTCGTCAAGGTGCTCGCGGCGGTGCTGGAGGACGGACTGGAGGCGGTTGAGGCGGCCTGTGCCGAGACGCTCGACTGCGGTGCCTGCAGCGCCGACGTGGTGCTCAACATCCTCGCCCGGCAGCGCCAGCCGGCACCGCCGGCAATCATCCCGACGCCCGAGGGCCTGCAGCTTCGCCACAAGCCGGTAGCCGACTGTCAGCGCTACGACAGCCTGAGGGAGGCCGGTCATGGAGCGTCATGATGTGCTGGAGATGATGACCCAGCTGAAGCTCGCAGGTATGCGCGCCGCTTACGACGACATCCTTGCCGACGGGCTCAAGCGCCGCCATCCGGTGCAACAGATCATCGGTACGCTGCTGCAGGTCGAGATCGCCGACAAGAGGGCCCGCTCGATCAAGTACCAGATGGCCTCCGCCAAGCTGCCGACGGTCAAGGAGCTGGCCGACTTCGACTTCGCCGCCTCGCCGGTCAACGAGCCCCTGATCCAGGAGCTCGCCGGCGGCGGCTTCCTCGAGGGCAAACGCAACATCGTGCTGGTCGGCGGCACCGGTACCGGCAAGACCCATCTCGCCGTCGCCATCGCGCGGTCCTGCATCCGCAAGGGCGCGCGCGGCCGGTGCTACAACGTCGTCGACCTGGTCAACCTCCTCGAGGCCGAGCTTCGCGCCGGACGCCAGGGCCGCACTGCAGACCAGCTCGTCCGCCGCGACTTCGTCATCCTCGACGAGCTCGGCTACCTGCCCTTCGCCCAGGCCGGTGGGCAGCTGCTCTTCCATCTGATGAGCCGGCTCTACGAGCGCACCTCGATCGTCATCACCACAAACCTCGCCTTCGGCGAATGGCCATCCGTCTTCGGCGACCCCAAGATGACCACAGCGCTGCTCGATCGCCTCACCCATCATTGCGAGATCATCGAGACCGGCAACGAGAGCTGGCGCTTCAAGAACCGCTCCTGACCCGCCGCCGGCCTCCCTTGCGGCCCGGTTGCCCCGGTGGGCCAACAGGGACCCCCCACGCGGCTTCGCTCCGCGTAGCGCAGGGCGCCACACGAAGCCGCGCGGGTCCCCCCTATTGGCTACCGGGACAACCTCCGCCGTGCCACTCAGGGGGGTCAATTTTGCACGCCGATCGGGGGTCAGTATTGAAAGCCGATTGACAGCGGGGCCGCTCAGTTACCGGGCGCCAAATTCCCGGACAACGCGCGCTTTCAGGCCGTCACCGACACCATCGCCGACTTCGCTCCGGTCCCCGCTATTCCGGCGGTTCCGTGAGCACGATACCGTAGTCGTCGAGCGCGTCCAGAAACGCCGCATGACGGACAAGCTCGTCGGTGCGGAGCAGCTTCAACTTGCCGAACGACCGGTCGAACACGGCCACGCAGCTATCGCCCGTGAAGCGCGACGGGTACGCAAATCCGTCCGCCTCCGGCACGCCGGCGTGGACGGCCGCCGACAGGGCGCGGCCCGCCGCGTGGTTGGCGTCGTGCGCAACCGCGCTCGGCGCGCCGATGCGCACCGGCCCGTCGCCGCGCAGGTCGACCAGGGAGAGCGCTTCGGTCGAGGATATCGATACCACCAGCCGGGCCTCGACCTCGGCCCGCGGCAGTTCTCGTCGGCGCCGGCGCGCGAAGCGGTTTCGGCCCAGGGTCTCCCAAAACGCGCAACGCACCGCATCCGACGCATACAGCACCGCATAGCGTTCCCGCGGGTCGCTGAACCGGCTCGGCGCGGGCGCCGCGCCCAATGGCGTCGAGCGGCGGTCGCGATGGATCACGCGGAAGATGCGCCCGAGGCGGATGGCGCTGAGCCGCGAGCGCAAGCGGTCGGGATCGTAGCCGACGGTCACGCAAAATCGCCCTGGCAATCTCCCTCCGCGGCCTTCGCCACGCGGTCGATTTCCCCTCCGGCCAGCAGCGTCAGCGGCGTCGCCCCGTCGAGCGAGGACAGTTCCGTCGTGAGCCAGACCCAGGCGGCATAGCCGTCGTCGAACAGCCCCGCCACGCGGTCGAGACCGTCGAGCGGCCGGCCCCGTTCGTCGAGCTGCGCCGCCGGGAACACATGGCCGCGTCTGGCGCCCCGCCAGCCCACGATCCGGCCCTTCTTCAGCCAGTCATGCACCGACTGGCGGGTCTTGAGCCCGACCCGCTCCGCCAGCTCGTCCGAGGTCAGCAGCGTCTCGGGCGCGCCCTCGCGGACACGCTCCGCCATCCGCCCGGCTGCCGCGTCGGCGTCTACGAGGACAGGCTCGGCGCCCGCAATGGTTTCGGTCCGGGACCGCGCCTCGTCGTCCGTCGCCAGCACGTCGGCCGCCACCGCCAGCGCCGAGCGCACGGCATCGGGATGGGCGACCAGCGCCGCCACATGCGCCGGGCTCAGCCGGCCCGCCGCCTCATGCAGCACGCCCTCCAGCTCGCGTACCATCTCTTCGCCGACCGGGGCCATGGCAGTCCTCCAGGGCAATGACGCCTCACTCCGATATTGGTCTATACCGTCTGTCTCGTCAATGCCTGTCCAGGTTGCCGTCCGACTCATCGGTAAGCCGGGGCTGTTGACAAGCCAATTTGTAACGGAGACTCGCAGAGCACACTAATCTCTAACTATATGTTATACAGGAAGTAATTAGACTTCTGAAGGCACACCCGAAATTCTATCCGCCAAATTCATCATCTTCGACGCTACTCCGAGTGTCCTGTTGGCCGAGCCCATAATCGACGTGAAGATGAACAAACTGATGTTCCATCTGAGGGTCAGGTCTGCGTGAATCGCGCCGGACTCAGTCTTGATCCTCCAGACACTCAACCCGATTCAGCACCTTGAGTGCCATAACCTGTTCTTGCAGCTTCACAATTTGCTCCAGCCGGAGCTGAGCCGCGCTTGCAGACTTGGGCCGCGCACGGCAGCGTCTCTTTGCCGTCCAGCGCTGCTCAAACGCCAATCAGGTCACGAGCCGTCTTGAACGCCCTGGAGGTTGAATTCGCGTGATACCCATGGGATTCCACCTTTGAAGGCTGAGGGCACAGAGCCCGGACGTCGCTCCCTGCCGTCGTGCAGACGTCCCTCGCCCACCACGGTCGTGCCCGCTCCCCGTGTGGCCACGTGCGCGGTGTGCCCCAGGGCCGGTGAGGCGACGAGCTCGCCGGCAAGCACAAACGGAAGACACGGAGGCATGAAGACAGCTATGGATTGTGTCGCTGGTTTCTTTCCCTGGACATCCGGCCTCCACCACACTCACAGCTGGGCCCTTTCTCACTACAGCGTGTCCGCACGAAGGTGAAGCGTAGCCGAGGGTCGGCACTTACTTGAATGGTGAGACCGGCAGTGGCGCCAACGGAGCGGCGAGTGCAGGTGCAATTCTCGCGATGCGCTCAAGGTTCCAGCGACACGACAGGAGGATGCCTGAGCAATCCGCGG
>CAXXVO010000015.1:0-227362 GCA_963422645.2 Alphaproteobacteria bacterium | reverse complement strand
ATCAAGGCCAAGGCCTACAGGGGCAATCTTCGTCGAGTGCTCGCCGAAGCCATGCTCGGTAACGGCGTGCTCTGCGTCGAAGGGGTCTCGGACGGAGAAGTGATCTACACCGCATCGGCCGTTCTTGAGAAAAACAGTCGGGAAGGTGCGTACACACCCCTCGACCTATCGGGCGTCACGGTGGTGCAGTGTGAGGGCGACGGCAGCTTGCTGCGCTACGGCCAATTCTTTTCTGGAATCGGTTTGAAGACCTACGCCTTCTATGATCGGCAGAAGAATAAAGATATCAGGAATGAGATCGAATACACCTTCGATGCAGCGTGGGAAATCGAACAGACCGGAATGGAATACCTGCTAGCGGATGAAATTTCGATCAATGTAATCCGCGAATTTCTGGCGAACGCCTCGGAGTGGGATGACTATCCGCGCAATGCGAAGAATCCGAGCCTGTTCACATTCGATCCGGATGCCGCAGATGACGACGTTCGTGAAGTTTGCAAGAAAGTGCTGAAAAGCCGGAAGGGTGCAGGCTATGCCCAAAGATTGGCAGAGCTTTGTTCAGATAACGATTTGCCTGACATCATTGTAGAGGCGTTGGAACATGTCAGCGAGGACTTGCCGAACGATCTGAGGACCGAGGATGAAGACGACGGCGATGACGCCGAAGCCGAAGCAGCTGCTCGTGAGTGCTGATTGTGGCCAATCCGGAGGACCAGTTCGAAATCTGCGATCAACGGCGCGCCATTCTCGAAGGCACCGGTCACATGCTGGTCCTTGGTGGTCCCGGGTCAGGGAAGACCACCATCGCGCTCCTGAAGGCCCGCCGAGCCGTTCTCGAGAGCCTTCAGCCTGAACAATCGGCGCTCTTTCTCAGCTTCTCCAATTCCGCGATCAGGCGGATCCTGGAGAGTGCGGGAAGTGTCCTGACCACGGAGATCGGGCGCAGCATCGAAATCAAGACCTACCATTCCTTCGCCTGGGACATACTTAGGTCTCATGGCTACTTGCTGTCGTCGCAACGGCAACTGACGATCGTCGCGGCGCAAGACGCCGCGGTCATTCGAGCTGGTTTGGGGGACGAAGAGTGGGACGCGGAGGAGGTGCGCCTATTCGTTGCAGATGGCCGCCTGACGTACGATCAGTTTTCACCCCGCGCGGCCGATCTTCTCGAGCGTTCCGCTGTCATTCGTGAACGGTTCGGCCACGCGCACCCCCTGATCCTCGTGGACGAGTTCCAGGACACGGACGAGGATCAGTGGCGCCTGATCAGGACGCTTTCGCAGGAGTCGGAGGTTATCGCTCTCGGTGATACGGAGCAGCGAATCTATGCGTGGCGCAGGGGCGTGAGCGCAACGCGGCTTCCGGACTTCGCTGAGACCCTGGACGCGACGGTTTTCGATTTCCAGAACGAGAACAATCGAAGTCCGGCCACCGGAATTGCAGGTTACGCACGCGGTCTCCTATCGCCGGAAGTGAAGCTGGACCTTCCAGCTGACATCGAACTCCGGCACTTTCACCCGGGGATGTTCGCAGTTGGAATACGTTTCGCGCTGATTAGGACCTGGCAGGAAACAGTCAAACGGACGGGCCGCCGAAACTTGTCGGTGGTCGTGGCCGCTCGCAGCCGCACGATGGTTCGTCTGATTTCAGATGCATTGGCGCAAAGGTTGACTGTGAACGGACGAGAACACACGCCGATTCCGCACGATGTCATGTTTGACCAGATGCAGATCACCCTCGCGGCAAGGGTCATTGCATTTGTCATGGCATCGCAAGCTGACCCACACCAGGAAAGGCTTGCCGGCGCCTTGAAAAGAGTCGGTGCGGTGTACCGTTCAGGAGGAACGGAGACCGGGCTCCGAACGTCTGACCGGCTATTGCGCTGGGCCGAAAAATGTCGCGATGGCAAGGTGCCAGACACAAAGTGTGTGAGGGCCCTGACCTCCGCGATCGGGGAGGCGAATGCAGCCGGTTTTGTGGGTTCTCCCACAGAAGATTGGCTTACCGTTCGCCGAGCTCTTGAAGCCACCGACGCCGACGAGATCAAGCGTGCGGGCAATCATGCCCGATACCTGCGTCTGTTGCGCCGTGGCTCGGCTATCGAAGAGCGGCTCGGCGAACTTTGGAAGGCACAGGGTGACTATGAGGGTGCCGAAGCCGCGCTGGATGACGCGATCGTTCAAGATCAGCTTATGGACAATCACCGGGAGACCTTCAGCATCAGCGTCATGACGATGCACCAGCTCAAGGGGCGAGAATATGATGCAGTCCTGCTGGTCGAAGACCGGCATCGGACCTTTCGTGGGAAAGAGAACGACCCGCCATTTATGGAAACACGGCGACTACTTCAAGTCTCGCTAACGCGGGCACGTCACTTTGCTTGCATTCTGGCGGATCCGAGGAACACCACTTGGGATGAGATTTTCCCACCTTGAGTAATCCAGAGTGCAGTAATTCGGTCCTCCGTTACAGTCCCAAGTCGTAATCGATCCGACCGCTTATGCACATGGCTCCGGTCGCGAGAGTTTGCCACCAGATGTTGAGGTTGAGGTTAGGGCGGGAGAACGGGTAGAATGTTGCCTATACGTTCCTGCCGACGGAGCCACCACATGAAACAGGTCGCCGACAGCCTCCTCGCCTTCCAGCACATGTTCCCGGACGATGACGCCTGCGCCGCCTGGCTGATCGAAATGCGCTGGCCGGACGGCTTCGTCTGTCCCGCGTGCGGCCATGAAAAGGGATGGGCGCTGCGCAGAAAAGCACACACCTTCGAGTGCGCCGGCTGCCGCCGGCAGACCTCGGTGACGGCCGGGACGATCCTGCACGCCAGCAAGCTGCCGCTCACCGTCTGGTTCTGGGCCGCCTACCTGATGGCGACCCACTCCAACGGCATCTCTGCCCTGCAGCTCCAGAAACAGCTCGGTATCGGCTCTTACCGCAGCGCTTGGCTGCTCGCCCACAAGCTGCGCGCCAGCATGGTCGACCCCGAGCGCAACCCGTTGTCGGGCCTGGTGGAAATCGACGAGGCCAGCCTTCCATTCCGGACCAAAGACGATCCTCCCACCGGAGGGCAAGGACGCAGCCACGACGGCAAGATGCTCATCGTCGGCGCCATCGAACTGGGGGATGGAACCATCCCGGGCCGCCTGCGGCTGGCCGAAATCTCCTCCTACGGCGCCGCCGACCTCGGACACTTCGTCGAAACCGCCGCCGATCCCGACGCCATCGCGAAAACCGACGGCTGGTCCGGCTACGCTGCGGTCCCCGCCGATCGCCACAATGTCCATGTCGTCGGGAAGACCGCCGCTCACCTCGTCCTGCCGTGGATCCACCAAGTCTTCTCCAACCTCAAAGGATGGGCGCGAGGCGTCTACCACGGGCTGCGCCGCAAGCATCTGCAGGCCTATCTCGATGAGTTCGCCTTTCGCTTCAACCGCCGCAAAACCCGCCACGCTGCTTTCCGCTCGCTCTTCCGCATCGCCACCAATGCAAAACCCCTTACCTACAGCATGTTGATCGAACCGGAGCCATGTGCATAAGCGGTTCGATCCGTTTTGGTTCCGGCGCTTTTTCGGGCGCTCTCTCCGGGGCCTTTGCAGGCGTCTGGACCTTCTCCGCTTCTGCCTCCGCCGCCTTAGCCGGGGCTTCCTTAATCGCCTCTCCGATTCCCTCCAGCGCAGAAATGCGCTCGCCGGTGGCGGCTTCGAGCTGTTCTCGGAGCGCCTTGGCGTCGTCGGTGACCAGCTCGGCCCGGTCTCGTGCCCGGCTGATCTCGACATAGAAACTCTTCTGCGTGGTCAGGTGCGGATGGTTTGCCTCCATGGCGGCGATCACGTTGTCGACGGTACGGCCCTGGAACGCGTGCACGGTCGAGGCCCAGGCATGGTCGAGATGGCGCAGCTGCGGATCGCCTTCGTTCAGGCTCAGCACGCGCCCGTCCTCGAGCCGGAAGGACACCTTGGCGCCGGTCACCGCCGCCACCTCGGCGGTGTGGCTGTTGACGAGCCCGAGGGTCTTGTCGTTGCGGGTCCAGCGGACGCGGTCGCCGGCGCGGAGCTCGATCGCCTCGGCCTGGTAGACCTCGCTGCCGCCCCGGCTCCCGGCAATTTCGCCGGGTTTCCAGCCCACCGTTCCGTGCTCTCCCCCGCCGAGCAGGACCTCCCTTCGCTCGTGATCGACGCCGGCCACGCGGCGCTCGTCGCCCCTCTCGACGCCGATCCGTTTGTACGGTCGGTGGAAGACCACGACATCGCCCACTGCATAGTTCCCGGCGAGCGCCTTCTCCGCGTTGGTGTAGCCCTTCGAGATCAGCCGCTCGCTCTGGAGTGCGGGGCCGTGGATGCGGCCCTCACGGGCGAGACGCTCGCGGATATGGCCGTTGATGGCTTGGCGGAGCGCGTGGCTCGGGGCCATCACCCCGGTGCGGTCGCGCTCGGCCGGGGAGAGCGCGAGCCAGCGCGCGGCGACCGCGCCCGCGATGTTGTCGGCCTTCACCTCGGCGACGTTGGCGCCGAGCTTCCCGAACGCCTTGGCCGTTTCGCCCGCGAGGCTCGCCTCGACCGCGGCCTTCAGGTCGGGGTCGCGCTGGCGCATGATCTCGTCCATGATGGCGGTCTTCATGCTCGCCTGCTGCAACTGCGCGAACGGCTTGCCGGCATCGACCGCGTCGAGCTGCTTCGAGTCGCCGACCAGCACCACTCGTGGGATGCGCAGCACGGTCGCGATCCGCAGCAGGTCGCGGGCCTGGACGGTGGAGGCGAGCGAGCCTTCGTCCACCACCAGCACGGTTCTGGCGAAGCGGCTGCGCATATCGCGCTCGCCCTTCTTCGAGAGGCGGCCCTCGGCAACGCCGGCGTTGCGCGCGAGGAAGAGCTGCAGCGTCTCGCCGTCGATGCCGGCCTCGGCGCTTAGCGTCCTCGCCGCCGAGGCCGAGGGGGCGAGCCCCATCATGCGGTAGCCGCTCTTCGCCGCCAGCGCCTGGACGCGCCTCAGCATGGCGGTCTTGCCGGTGCCGGCATAGCCCTGGACGCCCACCACCCGGTCCTTCGCGCCGAGGATGAGCTTGACCGCCTCCCGCTGCCCGTGGGTCAGCGGTCCCCTGTGCAGGCGCGCGCTCACCATCCAGCTTCGCATCACCGGCCGCCCGCGGGCCTGACCGTCGCGCATCAGCCCGATCGTCTCGCGCTCGTCGGCGAGCGCCTTGTCCGTCGTCATCCCGTCGCCGGCTTCGTGCGCGGGCGCGGCGTGGAGCGTGCCGGCCTTCCGGAGAGTGCCCACCGTCATCTCCGCCTCTCCGACGGAGACCGCTCCGGGCCGCCAGGCGAGGGCGGCGGCCAGCAGGTCGGCGCGGGAGAACACCGCCTCCCGCTCGGCCAAGTGGGAGACCGCCCATTCCATGGCCTCCGCCGCCGGGGTCTTCGGAACACCGTCCGGCCCCACAGGCTCCTTCCTCCCGGCAGCGCCCGCAAGGGCCGCCGCCTCGCGCGGCGCGGTGTCCGTCGCTCGCGCCACGATCGGCTCCCTTCCGGCGTCCCGCGGCAAGGCCTCGGCGACGATGGCCCGCGCATCGAACTCGAGTCCGGCGGCCTGCCGCTGCCAGCTCTCGCGCAGCGCCGCCTTGTCGACATCGCGCTTGTGGGCCCGCGTCATCAGCGCCGCGCGCTCGGCGAGGCGCGCATCGGCGGCGGTCCCCGCGGCGCCGCGCTCGGCGACCGCGGCCTCGATCTCGGCGCGCCGGGTGGAGAAGGCCTCGATCACCTCGCGGGACACGCCCGCGATCTCGAAGCGCCCGTCGGCATGGCTCTTCTCGATGCCGTAGCCGAGCCCGGCAAGGCCTCGGGCGAGTTCGCTGCGGTAGACCATGCCGATCAGCTTCTGCTGGCGGTAGAGCGACTCGTTCGCCATGGTCCGCCACTTCCCGTCTCCGCCCTGCACCATGTTGGCGAGCACGGCGTGGGTGTGGAGCTGGGGATCGAGGTTGCGGGACGTATCGTGGCGGAACGTTGCCGCCACGACTCTTTGGTTGCCGGCCCGGACCATCTTTCCCGTCTCCGGATCCCGCATGCGGGTCTCGGCTGCGTTGCCCTCGACCCAGGCGAGGGTGCGGGCGACGGCCCGGTCATGGGCCTCGACCACGCGGCCGTCGCCGCCGACCAGCGCGGCGAGAGACACGGACTTCGGCGCGCTGAACGTCAGGTCGCGGCCGGGGCGATAGATGCGGCTGCCGTCCCTGTCGAGGCGTCCCAGGCGCTTTCCCGATCCGTCCGGCACCTCGCCTTCGAGTACCGCGCGGAACGTCTCCGGGTCGACCGGGCCTTCGAGGCCCAGCCCCTCGGCGCCCTTTCCGGCCCAGGCGCTGGCGGCCCTGTGGGCAGGGTCGTCCTTCGCGTAGTAGCCGTCGCGCTCGTAGTAGGACGTACCTTGCGCGGGCGAGGCGACGGCGCCGATGGAGACGACCATCAGAGCCACTCGCAGGCCGGACGGCCGTCAGCGCCGCCGGCCGCGTCATCGTCATCCCCGGTATACGGACCCGAAGCCGTGCTGTCCCGCCCACCGGGCGCGGCGGCGCGGTCGCGGGCCGAAGACTCGCCCGGCGCGTCACCGCCGCTTGCACCGCCCGTCCCCGCCACCTCGCCGGAACCGTCCGCTGGCCGCGCGGCGCCGGCGGGGGCTTCTGTGGCCCGGTCCAGCTCGCCGACCGTCGTCGGTGCATCCCTTGGCTTGGCCTCCGCGCCGGCCGATCCGGTGCGAGCCGGCTTCCGTTCCGGGTCGGGCGGCGGGAGGCTCGGGAGCTCGCCCCGAGGGTCCGCCGCTTCCGGTGCGGCATCCGCTTCGGTCTCCGTCGATCCGGGAGGCCTGGCTGCCGCCGCCGTCTCGTCCCGGCCGGCATCTCGCCGCGGCACGAACCGCTCGGCGGCCTTCGGGCGCTTCACGTAGTCGAGCCGGATCGGGGCGACCGGGAGCGGGCCGGGGAAGCGCAGCCAGCCGTGGAGGCTCTCGAGCTGCATGATCTCGGAGGCGAGCGCGAGCGCGCGGAGCTCGCGCTTGGGCGTGAGCGAGACGCCGTCGCGGATGGTGTTGGCGCCGTAGGAGAACCCCTCCGTCACCTCCTCGACCTCGCTGCGGCCGAGGCTGTCGGCCGACCATTGCGCGGTGTCGCGGTCGGGGGCGGCGAGCACCACGCGGGTGCCGCAGAGCCCCGAGATGGTCTCCGCGCCGTTGCGCCCGTAGAGGTCGCGGAGCGCGGAGATCACCTGGATGCCGAGCACGAAGCAGCCGCCGAACTGGCGCGATTCCGCGAGCCCCGGCTGCAGCGAGGGCACCTGGTGCAGCGTCGGGAGCTCGTCGAGCACGACCCAGATGCGGCGGCTGTCGTCCTGTTCGAGCGACAGCATGGCGTTGACCGCGATCTCGAGCCAGGTGGAGATGAGGCCGCGCAGGCTCGCGTGCTGGTCGCCGCGCGAGGTGAGAAACAGGAACCCGCCGCGGTCCTCGTCGGACACCCAGTCGCGGATCGAGAACGGCGCGCCGGTATCGGGGAGGGTTTCGAGGGCGCCGATGTTGGCGGTGAGCATGGCGCGCACGCTCAGCGCGGTCTTCGGGTTCTCGGGATCGACGATGGACTGCGCGACCGTGCCCTCCATCGCCTGGGCGAGGGCCGTGAGGTCGGTCTTCAAGAGATGCTCGACCAGGACCTTGTTCTCCTTCACGCCCTTCTCCCGGAGCACGCCTGCGCCGTTCGAGAAGAGCTGGCGCGCGGCGGTGACCCAGAAGGGATCGACGGCGTCCTTCTGCTGGGGGATGAGGGCGGCGGCCATGGTGTGCACTACCTCACGCGATTTCACAGTGCACAGGGACGGACGTAGGGTTGCAGTTACCTCCTAAATTAGAGCGATGCTACAATGGGTTATGGACGAAGTCAAGGGTGAGTGGGGCGGGGTGGAGGACACATTGGCTGCCCTTGTGTCTCTCGGGAGTTGCATTCGGGGAAGTCGGGATGTGGAATTTGCCGTGGAGCAGTGGTATGGTCTCCATGGCGAAAACGGATCAGTCGGTCAGGACACACGAATGGCATGTATTGCTCGGAGCGAGGAATGTCATAGGAGTTGCGTGCTCTATCCTGCATTTAGAGGTGGCCGCGTGTCCCGGTTGCAGCAGGTCCCTGCGGGCGGGCGGCCACGATGAGGGAGGATGCCGGCGGACGGCGCCAGCGCGCGGTCATGGCCACCGATGCGGAGTGGGAACGGATCGGCCGGGCGGCTGCGGCGAGCGGCATGGACCTGTCGCGCTTCGTGATCCATCGCGTGCTGGACCGGGACCCTCTGCCGCCGGAGGTCCTGCGCCGAGCGGTGCGCGAGATGCTGGTGCTGTCCAGGCTGGAGGAGAGGCGGCTGCGCGGGGCGGGCGCCGGCGAGGCCTGGGAGGACGCCTGCGACGCGGCGGACGAATGGATCGAGCGGGAGGGCATGCTCGACCGGCTCACCGATCCCGGCGCTGCGAACCGCTGGAAGGCGGCGGGGCGGGTTGAGGAGGATGGATCGTGACGGAGGAGGCGGCGCGGCCCGTCAGGCGTCAGCGGAGCCTGCACTGCAAGCCGGCTGAACAGGCGATGATCCGGGAGCGCGCGGCGGCCGCGGAGAAGACCGTGTCGCGCTATGTGCTGGAACTCGGGCTCGCCGACGATTCGGACCGCCATCCCCTGGTGCTGACGGAAGCGGAACAGGTGGAGCAGCGGGACGGGGTGCGGGAGCTGCAGGCATTCGTGCGGGCTCTGCGGCGCGAGCTTCCGGGGGGCAGCGGGCTTAGCCTTCTGAGCGCGGTGTCCGTCCTTGCACGGGAGCGTGCGCCGTGAGGCGGGTGCGGCGGCGGCGGAAGGCGCGCAGGCCGAGCAGGCACATCTCGATCTCGGCGACGGACGCGGATTGGGAGGTAGTTCGCCAGAACGCCGACCGGCGCGGCCTGTCGATCGCGCGCTACCTGCTGGAACTGGTGGAGCGGGACGCCTCGGAAGAGGACGCGGGGCTTCAGCACAGGTATCCCGCGCTGGCGCTTGCGAAGGAAGAGCAGCGGGAGCAGCTGGAGGCGGTACGGGAGGTTCGCGCGCTGATGCTGGAGGGGGAGGATTCGGGTCCCCTTGTGCGCGACATGCAGGAGAGGATCGCGGTGACGTTCGCCGCGTGGGCGTCTGCGATGGCCAGGTCGGGCCGCTCGGAAGAGCTGCGGCTGGCGCTCGCGTCGGTGCTGGGCGAGGAGCGGGCACGCATCGCTGCGGCATCGGTCGCGGTCTCGACCGAGCCGTCGGCAGCGAAGCAATCGGTCGCGCCACAGGCCCGCGAGGGGGAGACGGACCCCGGCCGGAACCGGCTCTTGTGAGGCGCTCACCGTCTGCGTCGCCGGCATGAATGATGTGCGCGAGGTCGACCGAACGAGGAGAGGGATAGCGTGACTGCGGAGCGCGACGGCAAGAGCACGCGGACAGGCCGGCCGGACCTCCTTGCGAGCCTGCCGGCGGAGGACCCGCCTGCCTCGCGGCCGGATCCCGGTATCGATCCGGCTGCGATCGAGCAACTGCTCACCGAAGTGCGGAACCTGCGGGAGCAGGTGGCCGGACTGAAGGAAGCGGTGTCGACGGAACGGTCTGCGCCAGAGCCTGCGGCAGTGTCTGAGGCACTGACGCTGGAGGCGCTCGAGTCCTGGGGCGACAAGCTCGTGGCCCGCGTCGCCGAGGCTGCGCGAATCGGGGACGCGCCGGGGGACGACGCGGCGGCGGCCGTCGCAGACCATGCCGGCAGGATCGAGGAAGCGGCGGCGAAGGCGGCAGCGGCAGCGGAGCGCATCGATCAGGGCATGGAAACCACCGGGGACCGGGTCGCGGCCGGGATCGAGGAGGCCGTGACCAGGATCGAGACGGGACTTGCGGCGACGCGCAACCAGGTCACCCAGCATTCCCGTCTGGTCCATGAGACTCTCGATGACATCCGCACGCAGACGGCCGGGCCGAGGTTCGGCCTGAAGACAGTTCTTGTGGGCCTGTTCGTCTTCGTCCTGGGCATGCTGCTCGAGAGCCACATACATCTGCTCTACCGATGGCAGTGAGCCCGTCGAGCCGGCGGTGCTCTGCCTCCCTGTCAATGCGGCGCACCGGCGCGGCCGTAATCGGGGTCTGAGCCGATGGTAGCCACGGTCGTAGAGCTTCGCTCGTCCGCCATGGCGGTGACCTATTACGAGCGCGACGGCTACTACGCAAAGAACGACCCCGAGCACCGCCAGGCGAGTTTTTGGTACGGGGATGCGGCGAGGGCGCTGGGGCTCAAGGCCCATGTGCGTCCCTCGCGCTTCGAATTGGTGCTGTCGGGATACGTGCCGGGGACGGACCTGCGTCTCGGCCGGATGCGCGAGGGGGAGCACGATCACCGGCCGGGCTGGGACATCACCCTGTCCGCGCCGAAGTCGGTATCGCTGGAGGCGCTGGTGATGGGCGACCGCCGGGTGATCCGGGCTCACGACGAGGCGGTGCGCGCGACGCTGGGCTTCGTGGAGGCGGAGCTTCTGCAGACCCGGGGCTGGGACCCCGCGACGCGGCGCCGTCCCCGGGTGCAGGCGGAGGGCATGGTGGTGGCGGGGTTCCGGCATCTCGCGAGCCGCGACCGGGACCCGCAGCTGCACACCCACTGCGTGCTGGCCAACATGACGCGCAATGCGTCCGGGGAATGGCGGAGCGTGGAGCCGACGAGGATCCGGCGCAGCGAGAAGCTGATCGGGGCGTACTACCGGAACGAGCTCGCGCTGCGTCTTCAGGCGCTCGGCATGGCCGTCTCGCCGACCCTGGTGGGACGGGTGCCGGGGTTCGAGCTTGCGGGCTACGACCGTTCCTTCCTGGACGCGTTCTCGGGCAGGCGCCGCGAGATTCTTGCGTACCTGGAACGCCGGGACCTGTCGTACACGGCGAAGCACACGCAGATGGCGGCGCTTCACACGCGCCGGCGCAAGGAAGACAAGGGTCTCGCGGACCTGGTGCCGGAATGGCGCGCGCGGGCGCGGGCACTGGGTCTGGTCCGGGAGAAGACGGCTCTCACGCCGTCCCGGCCGCTCGACCCGGTGACCGGCGAACGGGTCGGATTGCCGCGCGTGCCCCCGCCGGACCTGCCGGCCAACGAGATCCGCAGCCTGAAGCGCGCGCCGGCGCTGCCGGCGCTGCCGAGGCAGCCCCGCGACGGCGTTGCCGTGTTGGCGGGGGTGCATCCCACGTCTCCTCGCTCTCCGGCGCCGACGGAGCTGTCGCAGGAGCCTGAGCAGGGGGTCCTGGAGGCGGTGGCGCGGGCTGTGGCGCACGTTGCGGAGAGGCGCACCGCGATCCCGGAGGCCGAGATCCGGGCGGTGGCGCTGGGCCATGCGCCGGGGCGCTACACGCTGGCCGAGGTCGACGGGGCGATCGCACGGCTCGTACAGGGCGGCGAGCTGATCGAGGCGAAACGTAGGGGCATGGACCGGGCCTTTGTCACCGACCGCGCGGTGAAGGCCGAACGCCAGGTGCTGGCGTCGATGCGGGCGGGGCGGGGCAAGGGAGCGGCGCTGGCCGGAGCGGATGCCGTCGAGGCGCGGCTCGGGGCGTCGCGCCTCACGCAGGGCCAGAGGGAGGCGGTCCGCACGGTGCTGCTGTCGAACGATCTCACGGTCGGCGTGCAGGGCCATGCCGGCAGCGGCAAGACGACCATGCTGAGGGAGGTGAAGGCGCTTCTCGGGGACACTCGTGCCGCAGAGCGGACGATACAGGGCCTTGCGCCCTCGGCCGCCGCCGCCCGGGTTCTCTCCAGGGAGGCCGGCATACCCTCGCGGACGCTTCAGCACTTCCTGACCCGCTTCAACGATCTTTCCGACCCGGCGCGGCTGGCGCGGGGCCGGGAGGAGTACGGGGGCGCGGTGCTGGCGGTGGACGAAGCGTCGATGATCGACACCGTGCGCGCCGACGCGCTGCTGCGCATCGCGCGCGATCTGGACGTGGCGCGCGTGGCCCTGGTGGGCGACACCGCGCAGCTGAGGGCGGTGGATGCGGGCCAGCCCTTCCGTTTGCTGCAGAAGGCGGGCATGGCGACGGCGACCATGGACGAGGTGCTGCGCCAGCGCGACCCGGCTCTGCGCGCGACCGTGGGACGCGCCAGGGAGGGGGAGCCGGGCGCCGCGATCGCGGCGCTGGGCAATCGGGTGCGCGAGGCGCCCCGCGAAGAGCTCGGCCTCGAGGCGGCGCGGCGCTGGCTCGCGCTGGCGCCGGAGCAGCGGGCAGACACCCTGCTCCTTGCCCCCACGCACGCGATCCGCCGGCAGGCCAACGAGGCGGTGCGCGAGGGGCTCGTTGAGGAGGGCGTGCTGAGGGGCCGCACGCTCGCCGTGGACCGCCTGGTAAACCGGCGGCTCACCCGTGCGCTGGCTTCCGACATCCAGAGCTACGAGCCCGGCGACACCGTGGTATTCCACCGCGACGTCTTCGGCTGCCGCGCGAACGACGTCCGCACCGTCACGGGCCACGACGACGGCAGGGTCGTGCTGGCCCATGCGGACGGCGAACGCCGGTTCCGGCCTTCGGGCAATGCGTCGCGCTACCTGGGCCTCTACGACACCGAGCGGATCGAGCTGCGCGCCGGCGACCTGATCCGCTGGACGCGCAACCGCAAGGCCCCGCTCGGCCGCGGCAGGCATCCCCGGGCGCCGGACCTGGTCAACGGCGGCGAGGCGGAGATCCTGGAGATCGGATACAGGCGGGTGCGCTTCCGCGAGGGCGGCCGGGAGTTCAGTCTTGCGCTTGCCGACCCGCAGCTGCGCCATCTGGATCATGCGTACTGTTCGACCGTGCATGCCGCGCAGGGCCGGACGGCGCGGGCGGCGATCGCGGTGCTGGACGCAGGCGGCGGGGCCGACCGCGAGCTGTTCCATGTCGAGCTCAGCCGGGTCTCCGAAGAGTTCCTGCTGCTGACCGACGACCGCGACGCGCTGATCGAGAGCATGGCATACGACCGGGGCGAGGACGGGGCGCTGGAGTCCCTGGGGATCGACCTTGCCGAGCCCCCCGTGGTGGACCCCGAGGAGTTCGCGGCGCTGGCTGCGGACTGGCGGGCGCTTCTGCGGGAGGGCGAGGCGGCGAACACCCTTCCCTTCTTCCTCCCGGGCTACCGGGACACGATGGCGCAGGCTGCGGCGCTCGCGCAGATCGAGGATCTCCCGGAGGACATGCGCCGCCTCACCGCCACCATGCTGGCGAAACACGGGGAGCATCTTGCGCATGACCGCGAGGTGCGCGGTCTCGTCGAGGGCATCCGGGACCACTGGCGGCGCTGGCCGGAGCTCGGCTGGGCGGCCTCCTCGCAGGGTGTGCCGGTGGAGACGCTCGCCGAACACGCTGCCTGGCGCGAGGAAGGGACGGCGCTTCTGCAGGCGGGCCGGAGCCTTGTGGAGGCCGACGGCGAGACGGCGCGCCGCGTGGTGGCGCACCACCTCCATGCCATGCTGGGCGGGCGCGCCGGCCTGGAAGACGCCGTCGGGATGCTCGAGCGCACGCGGCTCCTCGACGACGCCGGCCGGTTCGAGCGAGCGTGGCGCGCGCTTCGCGAGCGGGCGGCGGAGACCGGCGTCCCGGAGATTTACTCGCAGGGCTATCGGCAGGTGGCGGAGCTTGGCAAGAGTCTTGTCGCCGTCGACCAGGGACTCGATGCGCGCACGCAGCGCGCGGTGGCGGAATGGCGGGAAGTCGATACGACGCAGGCGGCGCTGGCGGAAGAGGTGCGCGCCCTGCCCGGCCGCATCGCGGCGTGGCGGGCGGTGGACCTGCCGCAGGAGGAGCCCGGCGGGCTCGACCCGGCCCATCCCGCGCGGCAGTCCTGGCGCGAGGAAGGCGCCGCACTGCAGGCCATGGCCGGGGACATGCTGCGCCCCGAAGACGTCCACGCACCTCACCTGTACGCCGTTCCTGGCAGGCGCGAGGCTGTACGGCAGGCGGCCGAAGAGGTCGGGGACGCGCTACGGAAAGACGGCTACCGGGCATTCGGGTGGCTGACGAAGGAGGTAAACCGGCAGGCGCGCGAGACTGGGACCGAGGCGTTCCATGTGCCGCGCTACGGCGAGCTGGCGGCACAGGCCGGGGCGCTCTCCGCGCTGCCGGCGCGCACGCAGGAGGTTGTCGCCTCGTGGCTGGACTATCACGCCAGGAGCGAACCGGTCTGCCGGCAGATCCGGGAATGGCCCGCGCGGGCGGACGCGCTCACGGCGGACTGCCCCGAGCGTCCCGCGACGCTCGACGCGCTCGCCGGCTGGCGGCAGCGGGCGGAGCCCCTGCTCGCCGAGGCCCGTGCGATGCTGGCGAACGACGCCCCCCAGGCGCGCCATCTGGCAGCCATGCCGGACGAGCGCAAGGCGCTGGCCGGGGGAACGGGCCGCCTCGACCGCGCGCTGATCGCGGTCGAGGCGCAGGAGACGGACGTGCTGTCCTCGGTCGTACAAGAGTGGGCGGAGGAGACGGGCGGGATCGGCTTCGACGCAAGCGGATATGCCGCGCTGACGGAGCGCGCACGCTCCCTCGATGCCAGGCCGCATCTGCCGGAGAGGCTGCGCGAGAGGGTCGACGGCCTCCTCGCCAGGGACGAACGCTGGGCGCATAACCGGGATCGGGTGGAGGCTTTCCTCGTGCGGGCCGCGGAGGCCGTGCGTGCGCGGCAAGTCATGACGCAGCAGCGCGTCACGACCTCCTCGTTCGAGGAGCGTCTGCAGGCCCGGCAGGACTGCCGGCAGAAGGAGCAGGAGGTTCTCGACGAAGCGGCGGCGCTCAGGAAGGACGTGCCGCAACACGAGCTCACCGCCCACTTGGGCGCCGCCGGCGCAGGCCCGGACGCGGTCCGGGAGAGGGAAGAGGAGATCCGCAACAGAATCGCGCATGAACAGGAAAAGCAGGCCGCCCTGCGAATGAGGCGGGACCGGGGAATGTCGATGTAGGCGTGAAACGCCGTAGGAGCAGACCGCGGCGTCCGTGCACGGCGCAGGGCGAGGCTGTCGGGGCGGGGTGCCGTTCCCTCCCATGGGGTAATCCTTCGTTCGTCGGGTGATGTGCGGTCCGAGTTCGTTTTGGGCACCATGCGCGCGCCTCTGGTAACACCGGCCAGGATTCGCTATCGTCGGGCACATGGCGATGCGCGACGAGGATTTCGGAGCGAGCCTGACGCTGGGCGAGGACGACGACGGGCTCTGGTCGCCCTCCATGGCGTCGCCGGTGTGCGAGTCGCGCGACTGGCGGTCTCAGTACGAACAGGCGGAGGCCCGTGCGGATCGGGAGCGTGCGCGGGCGGACGCGGCGAAAGCACGCGCCGAAGAGTTGCTTGTGGCGGAGAGAACCGCCCGTTCCCTGGCCGGTTCGCTGAAGTGGAACCTCGACAAGAGCCGGGACAAGCTCAAGGCGGCGGTCGAGGAGGTGAAGGAGGTCCGGTGCACGGCGAAGGACGCGCTGTTCTACCGGTCGGAAGTGGCGCGGCTGGAGAAGCTGCTCTCGGAGGCCGGCGTCGATTCGCGCAAGCGCAGCACGAACACGTCGCTGCGCATGGAAGTCTTGCGGTTGCGCCAGGATTTGCGGGCGTCGGAAGCCGCGAAGAATACGCCTGGCGTCCGGGCGTCCAGGGCCGCGCCGACACTGAAACCCGACAAGGGCACGGTCGTGACGCTGCGCCGGGAAGTCGATTCCCTGACGCGGAAGAATGCTCGGTTGCACAAGGCGCTGGAACGCGCGCGGGAGCGGAAGGAGGAGTTCGCGTCGCTGCGCAAGGCGAACGCCCGCCAGGGCAAGAAGATAGAGGCGCTGCGGGCCCGCAACGCAGGACTGCAAGCCCGGATAGCCCGACTGCAATCGACCCGGAGCACCTTGTCGCAGGCGCTGTTCGGGAGCAAGAGCGAGAAGCAGAAGAAAGAGGGTACGAGGCGCAAGCGCGGCCAGCAGCACGGCGCGCCGGGCCACGGCCGCACCCCACGCCCCGGGCTCGGCGAGAAGAAGGAACGGCGCAATCCGCCGAAGGCCGCGCGCACCTGCTCGTGCTGCGCAAAGCCCTGTGTCGCCAACGGCGAGCGTTCCACGAGCCTCATCGAGATCGAGGTCAAGGCCCACATTCGCAGAACCCTGCGTACACGCTGGCGCCGGGGTTGCGATTGCGCGTCCTCGCCCCTGGAAGTCATCGCACCCCCGCCGGAGCGGCTGTTCGACAACACGCCCTACGGGGTCGGTGTCTGGACGCGCTTTCTCTTCGAGCACTGTGCCTACCTGCGTCCGCTGAGCCGGGTCGCGGCCTGGATGGGGGACCAGGGGCTACCGATCTCGCCGGGAACCCTGGCCGACAGCATCAAGCGCTTCGTACCGCTGTTTGATCCGCTCGCCGAAGCGATCCTCGCGCACCAGAACGAGGCGGTGCTGCGCCATGCCGACGAGACCGGCTGGCGGGTGCAGGAGTTCCGCCGCAACGGCCGGTCGAGCCGTGCCTGGCTGTGGATCTCGGTCAGCGAGGATGCGGTCTACTACCTCATCGACCGCTCGCGCAGCGCCGAGGTCGCAAAGAGCCTGTTCGCCGACACCGCCTGCACCGTGTACGTGGTCTGCGACCGGTTCAGCGCCTACAGGAAGCTGGCCCGCGAACTCGGCGGCAAGGTGATCCTGTGCTGGTGCTGGGCCCACCAGAGGCGCGACTTCGTCCAGAGCGTGGTCGGCCATGTCCGGCTCTGCACCTGGAGCAAGGGTTGGATCGAGCGGATCGCGGATATCTACCGGTTGAACGAGGAGCGGCTGGAGCACTACGACCGCGCTCGCGCACTCGAACGCCAGACGCCGGCCTTCGACGCGGCGCAGGCTGCCCTGAACACGGCGATCGAGCGTCTGTTCGCGGATGCCGAAGCGGAGCTGGCCGGCCTGTCGGACAAGTCGCGCAAGGCCAAGCCGTTGCGCAGACTGCTCAAGCATCGCGAGGGGCTGTGCGTCTTCGTCGACAAGCCCTTCGTGCCCATGGACAACAATGTCGCCGAGCGCGGACTGCGCTGCGCGGTCATCCGGCGCCGATTGAGCTTCGGTTCGAACAGCGAGGACGGCGCGAAGTTCACCGCGATCATGCATTCGGTGGTAGGCACGCTCTCGATGCACGGCATCGACGTGCTGCGCTGGCTGGAGGCGTGGCTGAACGCGTGCGCGAACAATGGCGGCAAGCCGCCGGACGACCTGTCGCCCTGGCTGCCCTGGACGATGAGCGAGGCGCGCAGGCGCAAGTTCACGGCGCCGGGATGACCGGCACGATTGAGTGCCGCTACTACGGGCGCGACTTCACCGCCGACGAGATCGCGCTGCTGCGCGCCCTGATCGCCGCCGACCCGCAGCCCACCCGCGCCGCCCTGTCGAGAGTGTTCTGCCGGCGCATCGGCTGGCTCAAGCCCGACGGCGGCCTCAAGGACATGATGGCCCGCGTCACCATGCTCGCCATGCACCGCGACGGCGTGATCGCCCTGCCGCCGCCAACGGGGCGCAAGCACCGGCCCAGGCCCATCGTCTTCGGACCGGACACCGAGCCGCCGCTGTTCCCCGCTCCGAGCACCCTCGGCGAGGTCCGCCCGCTGCAGTTGCGCACCGTCGTGCGCGAGACCCGCGAAGGCAGGCTGTGGAACGAGTTCGTCGCCCGCTACCACTACCTCGGATACAAGACCCTGGTCGGTGCCCAGATGCGTTACGCCGTCCACGACCGCAACGGCTGGCCCATCGCCATGCTCGGCTTCTCCACCGCCGCCTGGAAGCTCGCCCCGCGCGACGACTTCATCGGATGGACCCCCAAGATGCGCGAGAAGAACCTGCCGCTGGTGGTCGACAACCCACGCTTCCTCATCTTGCCGTGGGTCAACATCCCCAACCTCGGCTCGCACATCCTCGCCCTCGTGCGCCGCCGCCTGCCCGGGGACTGGACCACGCGCTACAATACCACTCCCGTGCTCATCGAGACCTTCGTCCAGACCCCGCGCTACACCGGCGCCGTCTACCAGGCCTCCGGATGGATACCGGTCGGGACCACCCAGGGGCGGGGACGCTACGACACGCACATGAAACAGGCCGAGCCCACGAAGGACATCTGGCTGCGACCACTCCGAAAAGACTGGAAGCGAACCCTCAATCGATGAAATCCCCAACCCCATCACCCGACGAACGAAGGATTACTGACTCAACAACGACATGAGCAATCCCGAGTCGCCGCGCGGCCCTTCGACGGGAGCAGCGCCTGAAACGCCCGCGCAGAAGATCGCACACCTGGAAGAGGAAAACGCCCGGCTTCGGGAGGAAGACGCTTGGCTTCGGCAGCAGAACGCACGGCTGGAAGAGCAAGTCGCGCGTCTCGTCGAGCGTATCGAGGAGTTGGAGCGCCGTCCCGGCCTGAACAGCGGCAATAGCGGCAAGCCGCCTTCGAGCGATGGGCTGAGGAAGCCGAATTCGAAGCGGCGAACCCGAAGCCTGCGCGGCAAATCGGGCCGCAAGCCCGGTGGCCAGCCCGGCCACAAGGGCAAGACGCTGCGCCGCGCCGATCACCCGGATCGGGTGAAGGATCACGTCCCGGCTTCCTGCAAGGGATGCGGTTCGCCGCTTTCGGACGCGGCCAGGGCGGGAACGCCCGTCGCCCGCCAGGTGTTCGATCTGCCCGAGCCGAGCCCCCTGGAGGTGACCGGGCACCGGGCGCATGCCAGGTGCTGCGGGCATTGCGGGACGGTGACCCGGGCGGCGTTCCCCGACGGGGTATCGGCGCCGGTGCAGTACGGCCCGCGCATTGCCGGGGTGGCGGTCTACCTTCAGCACGCCCACTTCCTGCCGGAGGATCGGCTGTCGCAGGTGATGGCCGAGCTCTTCGGCGCGCCGGTGACGGCTGCGACGTTGGCGACGATGAGCGAGAGGGCGGCCGAGCGGCTGCGGGACGCGGCCTTGCACATACAGGACCTGGCGGCGGGCACGGCGCGGGTGAAACACATGGACGAGACCGGCTTGCGGATCGGCGGTCAGACGCAGTGGCTTCATGTGATCTGCACGCCGCTGCTGGCGGCGTACCGGGTCAGCGGCAAGCGCGGCGCCCTGCTCTCGGGTGTCTCCGGCATCGTCGTGCACGATCACTGGAAGCCGTACTTCGCGATGGAAGGGGTGGAGCACGGCCTGTGCAACACCCATCACCTGCGGGAGTTGCAGGCGCTGGTGGACATCGAAGGGGAGGGCCGGGCGCGCCGGATGCAGTAGTTGCTGCGCCGGGCCAGTCGCGCCGCCCGGATCGCACAGGACAGGGATATCGCTGTTCCGGCGAGGCTCGTGGCGCTGGTCGGGCGCCGATACGACGAGATCATCGACGATTCACCGCCTACTTTGGTGAGATTGGGCAGCGATCTGGGCCGCGTCCACATGCATGTTCGGTTTATCCCCGCGCGGGCGGGGAACGCAGCGCCGCCGGAGCGGAATGCGCAACTTGGGACTTGGGACGGGCCTGTATGACTCGCCAACGCGCCACGTATACCATGTACACTGCGCTCGGTGCCGAAGCATTGCGCCGAAGCATTGCGCGTTTCGATGGGGGGCTTCGAAGGTGCGAATCCATCCTATCCGCAGCACCGGCCAAGCGGTGACGCTTGGCACGCTAAAACTATGCCAAGACTCATCCAGCGTGACGAACGTGACCACACCACCGATTGGAGGAGCGGGACATGACAATCGAGTTGCGTGCCTTGATGGAAGCCGTTGAGAGGGATGCGGCGTTCCGCCGCGTTCGGTGGCTTCAGCCAATTGGCGGGCAGGGCGACAAAATTTTCCCGCCGACCTATCCGCCCGAGCGCGGCAGCCCCCGGGGCACCCCGCCGCGCCATGTCTTTGAGCGGCGCCGGATGGACGGCAGGGAAATCTGGTGCGTCTTGATCGACAGTGTGCAGAGCCAAGCCAACCGGCTGGAAGAGGCGCTGCTGGCGGCGGCCGATGAAGAAGCCAGGGGCGAGCGGCTGCCACTGCCTTACGTCACGGCGGATTTTCGCGGCGAAGGGCTGGAACCGTTGGAGCGCATCACTTCGCTGGATGCGCCGCACCGGGTCTACGACGCCATCCTGCGGGATAGCCTCCTGAATGGAACCCCCTTCATGCAAAGCGACGAAGGCCAGCGCCTTGCGGCGGCGAAGCCTGCCGATGCGGCGGCGTTGCTGGAGCTGTCTCCCGCGGCCCTGTTGTTCGGCGCTTGGCACAGCCAGGGCCAGGGCGGTGGCCTCGGCGCGAAGTTCCCGCGTGCGGTCGTCTCCGAAATCATGGGGATCGACACGCCGGTCGAAGACGGCCCGGCCGGCCGACGCACCGGTGAAGTGGAGACTCGTACGGCGGGACGGCGCACAGGAAGCCGTATCGACCCGTTGGGCATCCTCCGAAATGTTGAGGTCTTCAAGGGCGCTTCAGTATCTGAGTGGAGCACTCAACAGAATGAGGCAGGGAGGGGTGCCAAGAAGGTCCGGCCCTCCGAGATCAATCACAGCAACATCGCTCCCACGGTAGAGCCTCTCGGGGTCACCTGCGACCATGCGGAACACCGCGCAACGATCACGCTGGCGGGGCTGCGGCGATTGCGCTTCGGCGGCGGCGAGCGGGATACCGCCGGTCGTGCCCTTATCGCGTCGCTCGGTCTTTTGGCGCTTGCGGAACAGGACGCGCGCGGCTACGCCCTGCGCTCGCGCTGCGATTTGGTCTGCGAGGGTGCCGCGCCGCTGGAACTGGTGCATGCAGACGGCACCACGGACGCCGTGGAACTCGACCGCGCTGCGGCACGTGCGCTCTATCGGCAAACCTACGCACAGGCGGAGGCGGCAGGCTTTGAGTTCCGGTCACTCACCCTCAAGCCGCAGGACAAGCTGATCGAGATCGTCCGCCGTAGCCGCCAACTGGCGCTGGAAGGCAAGGGCGACGACGGCGGGGATGACAATGGGTCTGGTTCTTGAAATCGAGTTCCTGACAGAGGTTTGCCGCGCGGCGCGCGAGCCCGGCGACGACGCGCCCGATTGGCCGCCGCAGCCGGATCGGGTGTTTTCGGCACTCGTGTCCGCCTGGGCGGCAAGGGGCGAACGGCCCGAGGAGCAGGCGGCGCTCGAGTGGCTGGAGGTCCAGCCGCCGCCGGCCATTCACGCGAGCGGTCACACTTCTCGAACATCGCCCGACGTGTTCGTCCCGCCGAACGATTCCAGGGCATCGAAAGCGGCGAAGACTTATATGAAGGTGATGCCCGACAGGCGTGGACGCCAGCCGCGACGCTTCCCCACCGCCCGCCCCGATCGTCCGCAGATGGAACTGGTCTGGCCGACGGAGCCGGAGCCGGCGGCGCTCGACGCATTGAACGTGCTCGCGGGGTGCGTCGGGTATCTCGGTCACTCCACCAGCCTAGCGCGTTGCCGGTTCCTGCGCGGCGATGTCTCGACGCGCGAACACGCTCCGATGCGCGCACGCAGGCGCCTCTACCCCGGACGCCTGCGCGAGCTGGAGGAGGCTCATCGCGCCAACCCCGTTCGCCCGATGATCCGGCCCGGCGCCCCGGTATTCGCCGAACCGCTGCCGGAGCCTGTGCCGCGAGACGATTGGCTCGTGCTGGAAGCGGTCGATGGCGAAGTCCCGGATATCCGCGCGGCGGCACTCGTGTGCCGACTTTTGCGGCATACCCTGATGAGCGGTTATCGCGAGGCGGGCTTGGAAGATGCCATACCGGAGATCGTTTCCGGCCATGCTCTGGACGGCGCCCCGACTCGACTCCCACATCTCACGATCGCGCCGATGGCCTTCGCAGGCTTCCCGCATGCCGATGGCCACATCCTCGGCTTCGCGCTGATCCCGCCGCGCGGGTTGGCGCTCGACCAAGTCGAGGGGCTCCGTGCGGCCTTCGAGAGGGTGGCACGCTATCGTCGCAGCGAGGAACGCCGCGTCCTGAAGCTGGAGGGACCTCCGCTGCATCAGCCGTTGCATCTTGCACCTGCACCGGACGACAGCGCGCGGAAACGCTCTCTTCGACCTGACTTCTATCTCAAGCCGTCTCACCTATGGGCCAGCGTCACGCCGATCGTTCTTGAACGTCACCTGAAGCGGAAGGAAGAGGCCGAGAAACGGGAGCTCGTCGCCAGGGCCTGCCAGAACGCCGGCCTGCCGCGCCCACATCCGGACCGAGTCCAGGTCGGCAAGTATTCGGCGCTAGAAGGTGTGCCGCCGGCCCGGCCCCTAGCGGGCGAGCCGTCATGGATGCGTTGGAAAGTACCGGACGCGCTGGCGAGCCGACAACTGGTCCACGCCGTCATCGATTTCGAGCAGGAGATTGCCGGTCCAGTTCTCCTCGGAGCCGGACGGTTTACCGGGCTCGGGCTGTGCCGTCGTCAGGAGGCCTGAGCATGGTACTCGGTCCTTCCGACTTCTCCGGGTTCTTTCGGGCGATCCACGACCACGACCCGTTCCCCTGGCAACAGGCCCTGGTCGAACAGCTCGCCGAAAGTGACGAATGGCCGGACGTGCTGGACTTGCCAACGGGTGCGGGGAAGACTGCGGCCTTGGATGCGGCCGTGTTCCATCTGGCATTGCGCGCCGATGAGCCGGGAAAAGCTGCCTTGCGGATTGCGCTCGTCGTGGATCGGCGCCTAGTGGTGGACGATGCGTTCGCGCACGCAGAAAGGATCGTCAATTCGCTGCATGGCGCCCTACTTTCCGATGCCGACGTCGATGACATCCTCAAGGAGGTCGCCTGCCGGCTGCGCCGACTTGCGGGCGAAGACGCGAAGCCGCTGATCGCCCAGCGGCTTCGCGGCGGCGCACCGCTGGAGCACGATTGGGCCCGCACGCCGACGCAACCGACGATCCTCTGCTCCACCGTCGATCAGGTCGGCTCGCGGCTGCTGTTCCGTGGCTATGGCGTATCGGACCGTATGAAGCCTGTCCACGCCGGCCTGCTCGGCATGAACAGCCTCATCCTTCTAGACGAAGCGCACTTATCCGAACCGTTCCGACAGACGCTTGCTGCCGTTCGGTGCGTGGGCGGCGCCAAGATCAAGTTGGCCCTCCTGTCCGCCACGCCGGGAGCAACGGCGAAGCGGCCTTTCCCGCCGCTATCGCCGGCGGATCGCGCTCATCCCGTACTGACGAAGCGGCTCCAGGCACCCAAGCCCGCAGCATTGACGGTCGAGAGCGGCAAGGACGCGGTCGTCGCCCGGGCCTTCGCCGAGACCGCCCGCGCGATGATGGGGCGGCTGAAGGAGCGAGGGGTTTCGCCGCCCGCCGTCGGTATCGTCGTCAATCGTGTCGCTCTGGCGCGAATGATCTATGAGGAGATCGATCCAAAGCGCGAAGATGGCGATGACCCGAACGATGGCGTCGACGATGCGATCCTGCTGATCGGCCGCTCCCGCGACGTGGACCGATTCGGGATCACGGAGAAACTTGCCCCCTTAAAAACGGACGCCAAGATCCGCTCAGAAGCCAGCCCTTTGTTCGTCGTCGCCACCCAGTGTCTGGAAGTCGGTGTCGATCTCGACCTGGACGGGCTGGTGACCCAGGCCGCATCCCTCGACTCGCTGCGCCAGCGCTTTGGTCGACTGAACCGTGCCGGACGGCCGGTTCCTGCCGAGGGCGCGATCCTGGGCCGTTCCGAGGATATCACCAAGAAGGCCGACGATCCGGTCTATGGCGACCGCATCCGCCTGACGTGGGAGGCGCTTCAAGGGATCGCTACAGACGGCAATGTGGACTTCGGTGTCGAGGCGCTGCCCAAGCGGCTCGAGGAGGCTGGCATCGATCAGGACAGCCTCGTGGCGCAACGGCCGGACGCCCCGGTTGTCATGCCGGCCTACCTCGATCTGTGGTCGCAGACATGCCCGCGACCGGCAGCAGAGCCCGAGGTCTCGCTCTTCCTGCATGGCCCGGAGCGGACGGCCGCCAGCATCTCCATCATCTGGCGCGGCGATATCTCCGAGGACGACCTAAAGGGTGACTCATCAAGCGATTTGCACGAGTTGGTCCGTCTCTTCCCGCCACGCGCCGCCGAGGCGGTCGAGGTGCCGCCTTGGGCCGCCCGGACATGGCTGCACCAAGTGCGGGATGAGCCGACCCACCTGTCAGATGCGCCGGAACGCGCGCCCGACGAGTCGGGCGCGATCTGGAATCGACGGGAGGGGCGACCCGCCTTCTGCTGGGCCGGCGCCGACGATCCGCGTACGGGTGTAGTGGAGCCGAAGGCGCTGCGACCGGGCGACATGGTGATCGTCCCGGCCGAGTACGGTGGTTGCGACGCGTTCGGCTGGGCGCCCGAGTCCATCCGTCGTGTCAAGGATGTTGCCGATGCTGCTGCGAAACCCTGGTGGGGACGGCGATGCGCGGTTCGGATCGCGCCCGACATCGTAAGAACCGATGCCCAATGGGACCGGCTCTCGACGATGCTCGCGGACGATGGCGTCGCTGGCCTCGATCTGGTGGAAAATCTGCTCGACGCACTGCCCCCTGCCGGAACGATGAAGGACGGCGAGGGAGCGGGCGATGACGGCCCACCAACCTTCGACGTGAGGGAAACGCTGGAAACCCTGGAAGTGCTGCGACGCGCTAGAAAACGGATCGACGTTCATTTTCCGTATGGCGGGGGGCGAGGGAGTGGCGCCGTACTTGTCGCGGTGCACGGAGTCCGATGCGGGCGCTCGCCGGAGTTGGGTGCGCCTGCGACCGAAGACGACAACATTTCAAACACCGCCGCCGAACCAGTGTCCCTCGACGATCACGGTTGCCGGGTCGCCGACTTCGCCGAACGATTTGCCGAGACGCTCGGCCTCGAAGATGTCGCCGACGACCTTTGGCTTGCGGCATTCCTCCACGACGCCGGCAAGGCGGACCCGCGGTTCCAGACCATGCTATCGGGCGGCGATCCTTGGAACCGACCCGATGGACCGCCGCTGGCCAAGAGCGGGCGGCCTTGGTTGCCGAGCGCGGGGGAGCGCACCGGGCTGCCCAAGGGCTGGCGACACGAAGCGCTCTCGGTGCGGATGGCGCGGGCGCACCCCCGCTTTGCGGACGCGCACGATCCCGCCCTCGTGCTCTGGCTGATCGGCAGCCATCACGGATTTGGGCGACCGTTCTTCAACTTCCTCGATCCGGCGTCCGAGCAGAAGCCTCTTCCGTGCCTCGGTGTCGACGAGTGGCGACTTGCGATGGCTGAGCCGGGACCGCATTCGTTGGCGTTCGACTTTAGCGGTGCGGATTGGCCGTCTCTGTTCGAGGGACTCAAGCGCCGTCACGGGGCTTGGGGATTGGCCCATCTAGAGACGATCCTGCGCCTCGCTGACCACCGAGCGTCAGAGGACGAGGAGGGCGCGTCATGACAGCCAGCCAAGTGGATCATCGTCTCGACGGGTTGGAGCCCGACAACCTGCTCGCCTTCATGGCGTTGCTGGGTCTGATGCGCACCGTCGAAGAGGCCCGCCCCGATTGGCACCCGCGCGTGTCCTGGACGGTAAATGAGCCGCCGCTTCGCCCGGCGCTTCGGGTCCCGGATGCGGCGGGTCGGGACGCTGTGATCGAGGCGGTTGCCAAAGGACTTAATGCGCTTGCGCAACACCATGATTTCGATGATCTTAAGGATCTTAAGATTCCCTCAGAACGTGCCAAGGAGAGGCTTCAAGACGCCGCTGAAAACTCGGTTCGTGATCGCTACAGCGCTGATTTATGGGCAGCGCTTCTCAGCGATGTTGTCATTGACAAGGAGGGGAAAACGAGGGCTACACCTTTGTGTCTTCTCGGTACTGGCCAAACAAATTTCCTCAAGACCTTCCAGTCAGTCGCGAATCGCCGAACGCCGCCCAAGCGCAAATCCACTGGAAAGAAGGTCGAGATTTCCGAGTATGATTGTTTGTATGAAGCACTGTTCAAGACTTGGGAGAGATCAGACAGGACGGATGGACAGGACAAGACGAGTGCCTTCAGATGGGATCCAATTGAAGACGCTCGTCACGCGCTACGCTGGAGCGCTCCAACTGACGATAAGGAACCCACGCAACATGGGGCCAACAGGCTGGCTGCTATTGGCCTTTCTGTTCTGACTGTCGTCCCACGGAAACAATTCGGTGAAACGGAACTTTCGATCCTTGGTGGGGGGCGTGATATTGATCGTCTCATCACGCTTGGTTGGCCAATTTGGCGCGAACCAATCAGTTTTGCAGGCATACGGGCGTTGATCGGCCATCCGCACCTCGACCGCAGAGATACGCGCGCGGCGCTCGGCATCGCTGAACGCCGCTGCGCACGAAGAATTCACGTCGGCAAGTACATGAATTTTACGAGAGCCGAGACGGTGACCGAAGAAGGCTAGGTGCGCTGACTCACACCCAGCTCGAGCTCTCGCTCCCTGCGCCGCCGGCCACTGGCGACGTGCCGCTGGTGCCGGCGCGGATGGTGAACGAGTTTGTCTACTGTCCGCGCCTCTCCTATCTCATGTGGGCACAGGCGGAGTGGGCGGAGACCGGTGACACGGTGGAGGGGCGCCGCGTCCACGCCCGCGTGGATCGCGCGAGCGCGCCCCTGCCGGCGCCCGGGGCGCTGGAGGACACGCCGGACAAGACTGCAAGCCGCGCGCTCACCCTCTCCTCGGAGCGGCTCGGCGTGATCGCGAAGATCGACATCGCTGAGGCCGAAGACGGCGTGGTGACGCCGGTCGACTACAAGCGCGGCAAGCGCCCCCACGTCGCGCGCGGGGTCTACGAGCCGGAGCGCGTCCAGGTCTGCCTCCAGGCGCTGCTGCTGGAGGAGCACGGCTACCGCGTGGAGGAAGGCGCGATCTGGTACGCCGAGAGCCGCGAGCGGGTGCGCGTCGCTCTCGACGAGGAATTACGGAACGCGACGCGCGACGCGGTGAGCCGGCTGCGCCTCACGGTCGCCCACGGCCGCATCCCGCCGCCTCTCCGGGACAGCCCGAAGTGCCCGCGCTGCGCCCTGGTCTCGGTCTGCCTGCCGGACGAGATGAACGCGCTCGGCGGCTCGGACCTCGCGCCCCGCCCCATCGCCGTGCCGGCCGACGAGGCGCTGCCGCTGGTCGTGCAATCGCAGCGGGCGCGCATCACCAAGACGGGCGATACCCTCAAGATCGCCGACGAGGAGCAGGGGGACACCACGGTGCGCCTGATCGAGGTCTCCGACGTGGCGCTCTTCGGCAACGTCGCCATTACCACGCCCGCGCTCGCAGCACTGATGGAGCGTGACATTCCGGTCACCTTCCACAGTCACGGCGGCTGGTTTCGCGGCGTGACCCAGGGCCTCGGCAGTCGCAACGTAGAGGTGCGCACCGCGCAGTACCGGGCGAGCTTCGACGAAGCCGCCTGCCTGCGCTTCGCGCGCGACCTCGTCGCCGCCAAGATCGTGAACCAGCGGACAATCCTGCGCCGCAACTGGCGGGGGACGAAGGAAGAGCGAAAGCCGGTGCTGGACCGGCTCGACGCGGTGCGCCGCGGGACGATGCGCGCGTCTTCACTTGCGGCGCTGCTAGGCTATGAAGGCGATGCCGCGGCGACCTACTTCCGTGCCTTCGCCGGGCTACTGGCACCGCCGGCAGCGGAGAAGAACAGGGTCGAGGATCTGGCACCGTTCCACTTCGAAGCACGCAACCGCCGCCCGCCCACCGACCCGGTAAACGCAATGCTGTCGCTGGCCTATGCGATGCTGACACGGCACGTGACCGTCGCACTCGCCTCGGTCGGCCTCGATCCTTACCGCGGCCTGTTCCACGCCCTGCGCCACGGCAGGCCGGCGCTGGCTCTCGATCTGATGGAGCCCTTCCGGCCGGTAATCGCCGATTCGGTGGTGCTCACGGCGGTCAATACCGGCGAGGTCTCGGCGACCGATTTCGTTTCCGGCACCACCGGCACCGCTCTCAGCGCGGCCGGCCGCCGTCGCTTCGTCGCCGCCTTCGAGCGGCGACTCTCGCAGGAGACGACACACCCGCTGTTCGGTTACCGTCTCAGCATGCGCCGCTTGCTGGTGTTGCAGGCAAGGCTGCTCGGCCGGCACCTGCTAGGGGAGTTGCCGTCATGCCCCCACTATCTGCCCAGGTGAGGCCCGCCGTGAGCGACGAAAGGACCTACATTGTCACCTACGACATCGCCGATGCCCGGCGCTGGCGCCGCGTCTTCAAAACCATGAACGGCTTTGGCGAATGGCTTCAGCTCTCCGTCTTCCAGTGCCGCCTGTCGCGGCGCCGGCGGGCCGAGCTTGAAACGCAGCTTCGCGAACTCGTCAAGGCGGGGGAAGATCACGTCTTGCTGATTGATGTCGGACCAGCGGACCGGAGCGCGCTCGTGGTCGAGAGCATCGGCAAAACCTTCAGCGTCATCGAGAGGGAGGCGGTCGTGATATGATGTTGCCCACCGGCTGTGGAGTGCCGAGGATGGGCTATACCTGTCGCCGCGCGATTTCGAGCGGTGTGGCAGCAAGGGTGTGCCGGGGAGCGCTCGATTCGGCGCTGAGTCCTGATTTCGTTGAGCTCTTTGACATCGTGAAGGTATCGAGTCGAGACCTGACCGTAGTCTTGAGGCGGCTGGCGGCGAGCCGCTCGAAATCGTGCGAATTTCAGTCCCAGCCTCAGCAGGTTGCAACGTAGGGCAATTCCGGGGCTTTGTCGCCCCGGCCTCATTGAAGCGCTTCAACTTCTTCCATCGTCCTTCTCCTTCACATGAATTCCGGGGCTTTGTCGCCCCGGCCTCATTGAAGCGCAATGGCCGTGGTACTCTGCGCCGCTTCTCGCGTAAATTCCGGGGCTTTGTCGCCCCGGCCTCATTGAAGCGTCAACGCATCGGCCTCGATGCCGCTCAACTTTGTGAATTCCGGGGCTTTGTCGCCCCGGCCTCATTGAAGCGACAGAATGCACACTGCCGACAAGACGGATCGAGTAAATTCCGGGGCTTTGTCGCCCCGGCCTCATTGAAGCGGGCGCGTTGCGTAGCACGGCCGCCGCACTTTGCGCGAATTCCGGGGCTTTGTCGCCCCGGCCTCATTGAAGCAGGTTGGCTGCCATGTCATTCGCCGCGCGGCGGATGATAATTCCGGGGCTTTGTCGCCCCGGCCTCATTGAAGCCTGGGACGAGGCACATATCAGACGCGCGAAGCTGGCAGAAATTCAGACTTCCTGACCTCTGCTGATTTTGGGTGACACGAGCCGCGCGGATTCCGAGGCCCCGTCGATGTCGTAGACTATGCGCAGACGGGTGCCGGGGAAGACCGTTTCGGTGGCGTTCAGGTCGCTCAGAACCGCATCGATCCAACGGTCGCAGGCGTCGTTTGCGAGGCCAAGAATGTGGACCCGCAGGAGGCCATTGCCAGGATCCGGCAGGATGTCGGCATCGGCGGTGAGCAGCGCTTGAAGCAGTTTCCGGGGATGGGGCTTGTGGCCCTGCGCCTGCATGACGGGAAGCATCATGCGGGTTTCGGCGCGGTAGGCGATCATCCGGATGACGTCGAGGAGGAGGCGCTCGCGCGCGGGCAAGGCATCGAGCTGCTCGGCTTCGTCGAGGTCGCCGGCCCGGCAGTGCTTGGGCGTCTCCCTGCGGCTGGCCCTGACGATGTCGCGGACATCCTGGAGGTCCCTGACTTCCCTCCTGAGTTCCGCCGTCGGCTGCTTCTTCCGGGCCGTGTCGGCGATGCGGTTGCGCAGGCGGCCAAGCTGGCGGTCGAGGCGATGGATTGCCTTGTCATAGGCCCGCCGCAGCGGGTTGACGACCATGGCGGCGGGATCGAGAGGCTCGAGCTCGTGGGTCGGCAGGGCGTCGAGATTGAACTCGTCACGCATGTACTTGAAGAAGTTCTCCTGCGACCAGCGCGAGAACATGGCGCCCGCAACCTCAGCCATCGGCTTGTGCGGATCGGTGGTGATCAGCGGCACCTGACGGCCGTTGTCGAGCAGGCGGCGGATCTGGCGCACCCTGAAGCCGTTCGGCAACGTCACCGGCTTCTCAGCCAGCCGCATGGTGGCGCTGCCGTCCGCCGCCGGTCCGTGAATGGGAACGGTCATCGCGCCGAAGTCCTCGGCCGGCCAGTCCTCGCCCCTGAAGTTCTTGTGCCAGGTCAGGCAGGCGACGCCGCGCCTCGCCAGCCGGCGGAACAGATCCGGGCTCCAGCCCTCGCGGTCGAAGACCAGGGTGAGCGCCGGCTGGCCGGGATGCTCGGCGGTCAGGTCCGGCGCCCCGGCGCCAACGATCCCAAGCTCCTGCAGCGCCGGCACCACGTCGGCTTCGATGGCCGCGACCATCTTCGGGTCCAGCGGCTTGTGCAGACAGAGCAGGGGCTTGCCGCCCAGGGCATTGATCCAGTAGCTGGCGCTCGCCGGCAGGCACAGCTTCTCGCGCGAGACAAAGTGCTTGGGCAAGCGCCCCTTGCGGCCGGAGTAGACCTTGACGTGCCCGTCGATGGCCAGCGTCGCCCAGAGCTCCGGCTCGTCGGCCTGCCAGCGCCTGGCAAGGGCGAGCTGCCAGGCCCGAACGCTCACCTCGTCGTTGGCGATGAGAGCGATCTTGCGCCGCAGCGTCTTGACCTCGGGGCAGCGGTCGAGGCCGAGGATGGCGCCCCATTCGCCCGGCGGCTGGTAGCGCAGGCTCTCGGGGTTGCGCACCCGCGCCAGGGTCATGAAGGCCAGGAAGAGCAGGATCGTGGGCAGGCCGTAGTAGCCCTTCGGCAGCAATGGAAGGACGTCGCTCGAGGCTAGCCCGCCCTATTCATGGACTGCCTTGCACTTGAGGCTCGGTTGATGGGTCGCGTCGGGGCCTGACGCCGTTTGGCGCCGGGATCTGAGGGTGGTCGTTATTGGGTTGAGGGTTGAACGAGCTTGGGTGATCGGGGAACAGCGCCCCGGTGCTCAGGGACCTGCTGCGGCGAGACGGCCTGCCAGAAGGCGGAAGAGAGCAGCATCCGGGCAGGCCGATGTGAAGTGGATACGGACGCGGGTGGCCTTTTCGATGACGCGGGCGCCGATCTTGAGGAGGCGCAGCCTCAGGGTTGCGAACTGTGCACGGGCGAGGGGCGCGGCACGGGGGATGGTGTCGCGCAGGGTGAGCATGAGCCAGTAGGCTGCGGTGTGCAGGACCATGCCTGAGCTGGTTGGCGGTTGGGCTCTGGCAGGAGGTGCGGTCCGAGGCGAGTTGGCCCTTGTGCATCTTGATCAGGTTTTCGGCCTGGCCGCGGGCGCAGTAGACGTCTTCGTAGAGACGGCGGGGATCACCGCTGAGCGAGGTGACGATATAGCGGGCATCGAAGCCGCGCGTGCTCGCCTCGAGCCGGGCGACGACCCGGCGTTCGCGGTCCCAGGAGCGGGCGGCGTAGGCGAAGGTGGCGAAGGCCCGCATCCTGTCTGCGCCGGCCTCTGCGCGGCGGACCTTGAGATCGTCGGCCGCCTCGTATGCGAGAGCGTGCAGCGCGCGATTGCCCGCGAGGCCGAAGATGTAGTCGACGCCGTTCTCTTCGCACCAGGCCATGGCTTGCGTGCGGCCGTAGTGGCCGTCTCCCCGGAAGACGATCCGGGTGCGCGGCCAGTGCCGGCGGATGCGGCGGACCAGATGCTTGACGAGGGTGCGGACCTCGGACCCCGACGGCGTCTTTCCCGGGCGCAGGAGGACCGCCACCGGCTTGCCACTTTCCACATGATAGACGTGAACGGGCAGGAAGCAGCGCGTGTCGTAATGGGCGTGGAAGAGCGAGAGCTGCTGGTGGCCGTGCACGGCATCGCAGGTGTCGTCGATATCGAGGGTGATGGCAGCGGGAGGGGCGGGAAAGGAGCGACAGAAGAGATCGACCAGCGCCGCCGTCATCCGCGCCACCTCGATGCGGGACGGCGCGTTCTCCAGGCGGCTCATGGTGGGCTGCGAGCAGAGCGCGCCCCCGCTCTCCGGCGCCTTTCCTGACGCCAGCTTGAACAGCGGGTCCGCGCGCAGCGCGTCGCAGTCGTCGGCATCTTCGTAACCGCAGGCGATCGCCAGCATGCGGAAGCGGAGCATGGCCGGGAGCGAGTGAACCACCTGCGCCTGATTGCGCCGATCCCGGATGCAGCCTGCCAGGGTCTCGGCCAAGCCTAAGCAGCGCTCCGCCTCGCGCAACAGGACGAGGCCGCCGTCGGACGAGATCAGACCGCCATCGAAGGCGGCGCTCACCTTCTTGCGTTGAACGCTTGGCAGATCGAAGGGGAGAGAGCTATCGTCGGTCATGGTGGGCGTGGCGCTTTCGTTGTTCGGAGAGGAAGACGCCTCGACAACGAATTCCTACCCGATGGCAACGGCTTACGCTACGTCCGCCACCCCAAAATCAGACCCGATGCGAATAATCCGGGCTAGCAGCCCTTCCTTGAGCAGGGCCGGCAGGGCGGCGAGAGCGCCGCCCGCACGCACGCCCCGGGCAGCGTCGGTGAACTGCGGCTCGACCGGCCCCGCCTGTCCGCAACTGGCCAGCACGCGAGCCGGGACATCGCAGGTCGCTCGCCCCATCGGCGCTCGCCGGTCCCGACGGTCGCGCGCGCTGCGGTCCGTCTGCGTCCCGGCCTCGAACGGACCTGGCCCGCAGGCCTGCGGCGCTCCCGCAGAGCGCCACGCTTCGGTCGTCTCAGGCCCGGCTGCATCGCCAGCCATTTCATCGCCACGCGCCTCGCATGGCGCACCCGCCGCCGAGCCGCCAGGCTCCCGCGCGCTCGTCGGCCCGCCGATCAGCCCCTGCCGGCGCCACTTGTTGACCGACCCCACCGACACGCCGAGAACCCGGGCAACCGCAGAGCCGCTCGTGCCCGTTTCCAGCAACGCTGTCGCCTTCTCGGCCAACTCCGGCGTGAACACCGAAGGCCCGCGGCCGCGACGCGGTTTCAAAAATGCCGCTTCACCCTCGGCCAGGTAGCGCCGCCGTGCGCGCTGCACGGTCGCCCGCGAGACACCGAAAGCGTCGGCCAGATCCTGCGGCGAGATCGCGCTGACTACCGCGAGGCGGCCGATCCGCAAGAGCATGGCGGCGCGGTCATCGGCGGCGTGGCTGTCAAAGGGAACGAGATTGGAGAAGTAGGTGAGGGTGTCGTCCGAGATCAGGACGGCGAAGCAACTGTTGCCGATCGGAACCGCCTCTGGAGGGCAGATTGGGAGGGTGACGGGCATGGCTGAGACCGCGTATGAAGTGTCATATTATAATACCAGACCTGGGGCGCGACGGCCACTGAGAAACGGCCCGAGAAAGCCGAAACCTGGCGGAATTCAAGGGGTTCGTGCCACGCCAACCGAAACTGCAAACGCTAAGAGGTCAGGAAGTCTGAAATTCCGGGGCTTTGTCGCCCCGGCCTCATTGAAGCCCGCCGGAGGTGCTCCCGGCGTCATCGCCATCAGGAGTTTCTAGTCACCTGAATCTAAAGTTCGTGGCATAAGTTTTGTTCGACCCGCAGGCAGAAGCGCTTGACGGCGGCGAGGATTTCGTCGGCGGACCTGGTCCACTTGAAGGGCTTGGGGTCTTCGTTGTGGGTTTCGATGAAGGCGCGGATGTCGGCCTCGAGCTGGAGGGTAGAGCGGTGCACCCCGCGTTGCAGCTGCTTGCGCGTGAGCTCGGCGAACCAGCGCTCGACCTGATTGAGCCACGAGGCCGATGTCGGTGTGAAGTGGACGTGCCAGTGCGGCCGCCGCGCCAGCCAAGCCTTGACCCCCGCCGTCTTGTGGGTGGCGTAGTTGTCCATGACGATGTGGATGTCCAGCCCGTCCGGGACATTGCGGTCGATCACCTTCAGGAAGTCGGGGAACTCTCTGGCCCGGTGGCGGCGACAGCACTTGCCGATGACCGAGCCGGTGGCAACGTCGAGGGCGGCGAAGAGCGAGGTCGTGCCGTTGCGCTTGTAGTCATGGGTGCGCCGCTCAGAGTCTGGCCCAAAATGAATCGTTGTTTTTCAATCTCTTGCGAGTCGCCGGGCGAGGAGTTGAACGCTGGCAATGAAGAGCCAAGCCTGGGCGGTGGCGATTGTTGCCTCGAAGTCTTTGGCCAGCCTTCGATTGCGGTTCAGCCAGGCCAACGTGCGCTCGACAACCCAGCGGCGGGGCAGAAGCTCGAACCCTTGTGCGCCGTCGGAGCGTTTGACGATTTCCAGCGTCCAGCGACCGATCCGCTTCAGTTCCGCCTCCAGCTTGGGGCCGGCATAAGCGCCGTCGGCGAAGACATGGCGCAGAGATGGAAAAGCATGGTGGATGGCGGCGAACACGCCGGGCGCGCCGTCACGGTCCTGAATGTCGGCGGCGTGGACCCGGGCGGCGTTTGCGGATTCCGGTTCATTTGACCGCCGGTTCTGATTTTATCTGACCGGGGTTCTGGCAACACTTGACCGTGCTGCGGGCGCGCGCCTGCGCGCTGTCTCTCCCGGATTTGGCGGTGGGACCCTCCCCTTGGCGATGTCGGGGGGCTGGCCTTTGGCCAGCCCAAGCCGAGCGTATGCGAGGCCTCTTGGGCATGCAAAGGGCCGGCGGGGCGCGGCGGCAAGCTCTCACACACAGCATGCCGCCGCGCACCTCCGCCCTTGCAACCTGGAAGGCGCCGCAGGCGCCCATGGACCCCGGCCTTCAGGCCGGGGCTCTGTTGCCGTCGCCGCCGTCGAGTGGCGGCGGCTTGTTGCGCTTGCGCCGGGACTCTCCCTTGAGCTCGATGCGACAGGCGTTGTGGACGATGCGGTCGAGGACCGCATCCGCGACCGTCGGCTCCCCGATCACCTCTGGCCAGCGCTCCACGGGGATCTGACTGGCGACGAGGATGGACTTGCGTCCGTGGCGCGCCTCCACGATCTCCGGCAGGTCGCGCCGGCCCTCGGCGGAGAAGCCCTGCAGCCCCCAGTCGTCGAGGACCAGCAGAGAGACCCTGCCCAGGCGGCCCATCAGGCGCTCGAGCGTGCCTTTGTCGCGGGCGCGGGTGAGGGCAGCGACCAACTCGGGGACGCGGCGATAGAGGACGGACTGGTGCTGGCGGCAGGCCTGACGGGCGAGCGCGCAAGCGACGAACGTCTTTCCGGATCCCGTTGGCCCGCCCAGCATCAGATTGTGGCCCTGGCGGATCCAGTCGCCGGCGGCGAGCTGGGTGAGCGTTGTCCGGGCGATGCCACGCCCTGCGCGGCAGTCGACGTCCTGGACGTCGGCGCGGATGCGCAACCGGGCCTGGCGCAGATGGCCGGGATAGCTCTTGTGATCGCGGTGCCCGGCCTCGCGCTCGATCATCAAGGCGAGGCGGTCGTCGAAGCCGAGCTGGTCGACGTCGGCGATGTCGCGCTGCTCCTCCAGGGCCTCGGCCATGCCGCTGAGGCCGAGCTGCAGCAGGCGGTCGATGTTGGATTGTCGCAGGGTCATGGTGTCGCTCCTCCGTTGTTGCCGTAGTAGTCGCCACCGCGGATGTTGCCGTGGCTGGGGATGGTCTCGTCGTGCTCGGGGCGCGGCCGACCGGGCTCGCCGCCGTTCTTGATCCTCTCCCTGAGGAAGCCAGACGCGAGGCGGTTGAGGTCGAGGGCCTCGGCGCAGAGCGCGTCGAGGCGATCGCCGCCATGATCGTCGGCGAGGCGGATCATGCCCTGCACGGTGGCGAAGGCCTGCTCGGGGAAGTCGCGCGAGGCGTAGCACCGCTCGGCCCAGGCCAGGGCATTGGCTCCGATACGGCGCGCCTGGCCGAGCAGGATGTCGCCGTAATCGGGGCGGCGGATATCGCAGACCGCCCGGTGGTTCTCCGGCATGTGCTCGGGGGTGGTGGCGTACTGGTTGCGCCCGGCCTTGCGGCGGTGAACGGCGATGCGCTCGCCGCCGCGTTCGAGGAACACCTCGACCATGCGTTCGCCGGCGCGGACGTCGACCTGGCGGCCGATGTAGCGCTCCGGCGCGGAGTAGTGGTTTCGCTCGAAGCGGACGTGACAGTTCGGCCCGACCTTGCGCTCGACCCACTCTCCCCACTCCCGGGCGTGAGCCGGCAGCGCGGCCAGGGCCGTCCGCTCGTTCGCCTCGAAGAGCGCGCGGCGGCTCTCGCCGCACTTGGCCATGGGGGCATCGTTGAGGCGATCGAGCTCGCGGCGGATGGCCGCGTTCATGGTGTCGAGGGAGAAGAAGGTCTGGTGGCGCAGCGCCAGCAGGAGGCGCGTCTGGACGGCCTTGACGCAGCTCTCGACCAGCCCCTTGTCGGTGGCCCGGTACTTGCGCGCAGGCAGCACTGCGATCCCGTAATGGAGCGCGAACTCCCGGAAGCTCGGATTGAGCCGGATATCGTCGCGGTCGGGATCGTCCACGCCTGACCTGAGGTTGTCGATGATCCACCGGCGGGGGGTGCCGCCGAAGTACCCGAGCGCGCGCCGGTGGGCCATCGTCCAGTGGCGCACCGTCTGGTCGGGGACCGCCTCGGCGTAGATCAGATCAGATCAGATGCCGTAATGGGGCTCGGCACCAATCGGCACCGTTGAAGCCTGTCGCGATGGTAGCGAATCGGGTGTCGTTGCCCTTACACGCTCAGCGTGTTCACGGGGTCTTGCCGCAAGGCGCGCCCCAATTCCTCGAAGGAAAGGGCAACGACATGAACGTCTATATCGGGCTGGATGTATCGCTGGCAAGCACGTCAATCTGCGTCATCGGCGAGAAGGGGAAGATCGTTACCGAGGCGCAGGTAGCCAGCACGCCTGAAGCACTCGTTGCGTTCATGGGCAAGCTGGAGCACGAGATCGCCGCGATCGGTCTTGAGGCCGGTCCCTTGTCCCACTGGTTGCACAAGGGTCTGACCGGCGCCGGCTTCGAGGCCGTGCTGATGGAGACCCGGCGGGTGAAGGCCGCGCTGAAGGCGATGCCGATCAAGACGGATCGCCGGGATGCGGAGGGCATCGCACGGCTGCTGCAGATGGGCTGGTTCCGGCCGGTGCACTGCAAGTCGGTGTCATCGCAGGAGATGCGCGCGCTGCTGACCTCGCGCAAGTCGGTGCTGAACGCGCTCACCAATATGGAGCTGTCACTGCGCGGCGTGTTGCGCAACTTCGGCCTGAAGCTGGGCCAGGTCTCCAAGGGCCGCTACGAGGCCCGCGTCCGGGAATTGATCGCCGGCAACGCGATGCTGGAAGCCGCGGCCGAACCGATCTTGCGCGCGCGGGCGGCTCTGCGCCGCGAGCTGGCCGGCCTGGAGAAGCTGGTCCGTAATCTGGCCAGGGAAGATCCGGTGTGCCGGCTGCTCATGACCATGCCCGGCGTCGGCCACGTCATAGCGCTGACCTTCATGTCCGCGATCGACGATCCCGGGCGCTTCCGAAGATCGAAGGATGTCGGCCCCTGGGTGGGGCTGACGCCGGGACGGGCCCAATCCGGCGAGCGAGATATCGTCGGCGCCATCACGAAGTGTGGCGACGCAGGTCTGCGCTCGGCGCTCTATCAGGCTGCCACGGTGATGCTGAACCGCACCACCGGCCCGAACTGGTTGAAGGCCTGGGCGCAGCGTCTGACGAAGCTCCGGGGCAAGAAGCGTGCAACGGTTGCCTTGGCCCGGCGCATCGGCGTGGTGCTCCATCGGATGTGGCGGGACGGCGCCGGGTTCCGGTTTACGCGCGAGGAGGCGATGGCGCTGCAGACGGCATAGGCGCGGCTGCATCCCACCGACAGTCAATTAGGAGAGGAGGAAAGAGTCGCGCCTGAAGGTGGCGATCCACCGGTGTCCCCTCGCCGGGACGCGGTTCCCGAAGATGCGCGTTTTGAACCCTGTTCGCCGAACCGCCCTGTTGCGGTCGAGCACGTAGATCAGATCGGCACTCGGGAATCGTCTTGGACCAGGCATGACGTTGGCGGCCGCTGCGCCGACCACGGACGGAAGCGAGAGCCTGGCGGCGGACACATCCGGGATCGTAGTTCCTTCTCTGTGCCGCGCCGGGCGAGTCAGTTAGCAGCTTTTGCCAAGGTAACCACCTATGTTGACCATGCCTGGGACGACGATCGGCCGCAGGCGATGGTTCTTCATGTTCAAGAGACCGTGCCAAGCCGGAAGATCGTGAATATCTGTGTTTGACATCAACTGCCCCATTACGGAAGGTTCAAATGCGCAAGGACCGCGACGAAGATCTCCACGTCGGTCTCGCCGCGCCCGGTGCGAAGGGCCAGCGTCTTGCCGGAGAAGTCCGCCATCCCGTACAGCCCGGGCTCGCAGTCGAAGTGCATCTGCGCCGAGCCGCCGCAGCTGCCCTGGTGCGCCTTCAGGCGCGCGCAGAACTGGCTATAGCTGTACGCCTTCCCACCCCGGGCCCTGGTCTCGTCGCGGTACGCCTCCCAAAGCGTGCGGCGCGTCGCGTGCACCCGGCGCCGCTTCCGCCTGGCTCGAAGCTCACGGAGCACACCATCCCAGTCCGGCTGCGCATACCCGCTCTCTCGCGGCGCCGGCGGATACAGGCGCGCGCGCAGCCCGTCATCGTCGAGATCGGACGGCAATGGCCATGACAGACCCGCCGCCTGTGCGCGCTCCAGAACGTTCGATACCGTCCCCGCGCTCACGCTCACGGCCACCGCGATCTCCGCCCGGGGCAAGCCCAGGTCGTGATGGTGCCGAAGGATGTCCCTGATGCTCATGGTGTCG
The DNA here is from genome assembly GCA_963422645.2 of Alphaproteobacteria bacterium. Taxonomy (GTDB): domain Bacteria; phylum Pseudomonadota; class Alphaproteobacteria; order UBA828; family UBA828; genus WTGU01. Next base: position 188,757 of record CAXXVO010000015.1, on the reverse strand, counting down.
ATCCTCTTCATTGGGGCCCTGCCTCCTCGAGTCGATCGATGAATCGATGAGGCTGAGCCGGGAGAGGATCGGCGCGCCCGGGAACATGGATGTGGGTGGCGCCCGCAGGGTGATCAGGCCGGGCCTCGGACCCGACCTCCGACGGTCAAGTGCCGCCGGAATCGCGGTCAGATGTCGCCAGAACTTCGGTCAAATAAAATCAGAATGGCGGTCAGATAAAATCAGAACTGCGGTCAAATGCGGCCAGATCTTGCAGGCGAGCAGCAGGCCGCCGGTGTCGGTACGATATGGCGCTTGCGGCCCTTCACCTTCTTGCCAGCGTCAAAGCCCCGTGGACCACCGCTTTCCGTGCTCTTCACCGACTGGCTGTCGATGACGCCGGCGGACGGAGCGGCCTCACGACCCTCCGCCTCCCTCGCCGCTGTCAGCAAGGCGTGGTTGATCCCAGCCCACAGCCCCTCGTCCCGCCACGCGGCGAAATAGCGCCGTCGAACGCGGCGGAAAATCCTTGGGCATCAACCGCCAGGGGCAGCCCGAGCGCAGGACATACAGGATGGCGTTCACCACCTCCCGCAAGTCCGTCGTCCGCGGCCGGCCCAGAGATTGCACCTCGGGCATGTGGGGTTCGATCAACGCCCACTCATCGTCGGTAGGCATCCTTGCAGCGGCTGTGCGCTGGATTTAGCCGGCATCGTGCCGCCCCAGAGGGTCCCCCTTGGACGCGAGTGCCGAGCACGGCCTCATCTGAGCATAAGGGCTCGCTCCCTGCGTGCCGAGGGTTGGCGATGGACGCGGCTCGGAGGGGGCAGTCAGCCGGGTGCTGGCCGCGGGGCAACATCGTCGGTAATTTTCGGGAAGCCGAGAACCCGCCCCGGTTTCCTGGCCAGATTGCGCATGGTCTCGGCGACGGCGAGCAGGCGCCCCTTGGTAAGGCCGATTGCGAAGCGCGCTCATCGACCAAGCTGTGGAAACCGGAAGACGTCTTTATCGGCCAATTCCGCCAGCGACAGCGCTCCTTCCCACAGCTGGACGGATGTTTCCGGCGATACGGGTGCAAAACCGTGCCCCGCGATCGACTCGTTGCGCCGGATCAGCGGCGAACCACGACCATGCCAGCCCAGTTCTGCGAAGCGTTCACCCAAAGGATCCTGCCAACATCGTAACAACTCGAAGGAAGCCTGCAGTGCAAGCTTCACTGTCCCGTCTTCAGCTTGAGCTTTCAAGCGTTCGCGCATGGGTTGCGGCAGCTTTTCCAATGGTACGCTGGAAGTGCGGATCTCGTACTTTTCCCACAAGCGCAGTTGGGCCGTCGCCTCGACCGCGCGGTAGAGCCGGGCCAAGGCATCTACGTGACGGCCTTCCTGCTGACGCCGTTTGGCATCGGAGATCAGGTCTTCAAGCAATGCCCGCGTCGGATGGTCGAAACCTCGCTTCAGGCCTTCCAAGCGGGTTCTTGCCTCATTGATGTGATCTTTCAGTCGATTCCTGGGGTTCGGGTGGAGGGCGGCCGCCAGATCATTCAGGCGCTTTTCGCACTGCTCAAATTTCTCAAAAGCCTTCCCGTACTCCGACCGACTCCAGAGATCGTAAGCATCCATGAACGTGGCAAGAGCGTTAAGTTCGCTCTTGCGGGATCCGTCATCCGAAATCCTCTTCAAGGCGTCCCGAAGCAGTTGAGCGCCTTCGCCGAAAGCGTATCTGTCAAATGCCGCCACGGCATCCTCGACCGCCTGATAACCGAGCGCGTCCCACGGATTGGCTGCGTGTACGACCCGCTCGCTGCCGGAGACCACGATGCCGACATTGTTCCGGTCGCGTTCGGCACCACCGACATACGAGAACCGGGAGTTCAGCCACGGTCGGGCGACCAAGGCGAGCGCGGCACTCATGCATTTGCCGTGAAACAGATTCTGGCGAGGGACGCGCGGTGACGCTCCAACCCCGAGGTCACGGCGTTGGCTGAGACCGCCAGGGTCGGCGCGGCGGAGACGAGCGGTGGACTTCCCCGATGTGGTCCGAAGCGGTCCCGCGTAGCCGGCTGACGAGATGCGGGCCGCTCAGGCGGCCTTGAGTTCCGCGCCTACGGGCTCGATGTAGCCGTAGCGGCGGAGCATGCGGATCCACCGAGGAGCGTTGCGCTTGACCATCAGAGCGTCGTAGTCGGCCGTGCGGTCGTAGTAGGGCCTGCCGGTCTTGAGCACCACATAGATGATGCGCAGCATCTTGTGAGCGCCGGCGACGATGGCGCGCTTGTAGCCGCGCCGGGCGGCGAGGGCGCGGTGATGAGCCTCGAACTGGCACCCCTTGGTTCGGGCCGCGCCGTGGGCACACTCGACGAGGCAGGCGCGCAGGGTCTTGGAGCCCATGCGGGTGCGTGCGTTGCGGCGCTTGCCCCCGCTCTCGTTGTTGCCGGGGCAGAGCCCGGCCCAGGCGGCGAAGTGCTCCTTGGAGGCGAACACGCCGATGTCGGGGCCGATCTCGATGAGGATGGTCGAGGCGGCGGTGCGGTCGATGCCGGGGATGGTGGTCAGCAGACGGAGCTGCTCCTCCCACGGTGTCATCTGCCCGTCGATCTTCCTGGTGTAGGACGCGATGCGCGCCTCAAGCGCGTCATGCTCCTCCAGCAGGTCGTTGAGCATGAAGCGGTCGTTGTCGCCCAGGCTCAGGGTGAGCGCCTCGCCGAGCCCCTCCAGCTTGTTCGCAACGTGGCTGGTGAGCGAGGCGAGGATGACCTCGCGCGCCGTCCCCTGCGCCAGGCCGTCGAGGATCTTCCGGCCGTTGACGCCGAAGACGTCGGAGAGGATGCCGCCGATGCGCGCACCGGCGCGGTCGATGATCTTCTGCACGCGGTTGCGCACGGCGGAGCGCTGCCTGACCAGGACGCGGCGCTGGCGGCTCAGTGCGCGCAGCTCCCGGAACGGCTCAGGCGGAACGTGGGAAGGCGTGCAGAGCCCGAACTGGCACACGCAGGCCAGCCACACGCTGTCCGCCACGTCGGTCTTGCGCCCCTTCAACTGCTTCACCTGACGCGCATGCACCAGGATCGCCTCGAGCCCGGCCGCCTCCAGGGCCGCGAAGGGCGCCTGCCAGTAGACCCCGGTCCCTTCCATCACCGCAGCCTCGACGCCGTGACCGGTCAGCCACGCGACCATCTCCTCCAGACCGCTCGGCAGCGTGCCGAAGCAGCGCGTCTCCACCACCGGCTCACCCTCGCCCTCACAGAGGCGAACCGTCGCGGTGATCTCCATCTTGTGCACGTCCAGACCCGCCGCGCGCGGCCGGACGACGTGCAAGCCTTCCGTCTTCATCGCCTTCCTCCTCATTTGCGCTCTCGCCACGGCGGCGTACGATCACGCCGTGGCATCGCCACGGTGGAGGCGGGGACAGCGGTCGGAAGAACACGCATCCGACGAGCGGGTGCGGTGCAATTTGCCGCGCGTCCACGGCCACGGGCCGGGTACAATACGGGGTGCGGAGCCGGCCGCCGGAAGCAGTTTTGTCATCGGGAACTACGTCACCGATATAACGACGCTCACACGTCCCCACCTCCGCCAATACCCATCCTGACACGGCAAATGGGTGCAAGCGCAAGGAAAACGTCAGCCGAACCGCTCCTGTTTCATGCCACGGGGTGGCTCAGAACCGCGGGGACCATGACTGTTTTGTGCCGCCGGTGAAATCCACTATGCAATCATATCCCTCGCCGCGCCCGCGCCATTGGAGGACACACGACTCCAATTCGGAGCGCATTTCCTGCACGCATTGCAAGAAGTCTTGAGGGTCCGATAGCGGAACCGTGTCGTATGCACCTTCGGACAGATTGCGCCCCTGCTTGTTTAGCAGGTGCCGGATACTGGCGATCTGGTCGGCAGTATCGCTCGAAGGCACAAACAGAACCCGGTCGGGCCGCCAGTGCGCGATCGAGGCGACCAAGGGTTCCGGTTTGCCGCCGACAGTCGCGATCAACAGGTTATGTGTGGGCTGCGGTTGCGGCATGGCGCGCCGTCACAAATCAACGGCGACGGAATTTTTCCGGTGACCGCCGGGGCGGCGATTTCGGCACGGATTTACTCCACTGGAATTGAAGAGGTCGCACGACGCGTACATAAAGGGTTCTGATCTCGTTGACGGTGGCGTCGTCCGGCGCCAAGCTGCTGGAGAACACTGTGCCTTCCTGCCCGTCTCCGGTACGCCCGCACCAGCGATCTTTCTTATCCCTGAACAAGACCGCCTCGACCTCGTCTCCTTTCTTGACTTCACGCGGTGGGGTCGGGCGAGCCTTGCCGAAGCGTCCGTAGCCAACGGCGGTCCGGGCACCTGCTCCCAGCCATTCCAACGCGTCTTCGAGCCATCGGCACGCTGTGTCGCGCGATGCTTCCGAGGATTGCCGCCGTGGCGCGACGGCGAAACGGAACATGGCTCCCTCCGCGACCGAGAGGAATGGTATCGGGACCGGCGAAATCCAATCTCCCGGCGGCTTGCCGTCCCGGTCATATTCGCCGTAATGCGGAGTCATCACGTCGACTCTCGTTTGCACGGGCTTCGTCGGCAAGGCATCGAAGAAGATCACGTCGCCAACCCGCTCTTCCGACCCGAGAATACGGTAGCAATCGGCATCGCACTCCGCTTTCCACCGCTTGGCCCAGGTGCTGACCGCGCCCTTCACCGACGAGCCGGGCAGATAGGGAACCCCGAGACGGTGATGCCACAGAAACCCGTTCTCCACCGGATGCGCGCGGCCAAGGCCCGCAACGAACGGGCCGGCCGTTTGCAGATCGAGGCAGCGGCCGTTCAGGCGTTCGATCAGCTCCCGTTGCCGTTCCGCCCGGTGCCGCAGTTCGTCCGCGTTTCCGCACCGCCCAGCGGCGTCGCTGACCCACTTTGCCTTGTCGAAGTCCGCGTCTCGCGCAGATAGTCTCGTCCAAGAATGGCAGAACTTGTCGTACCATAGCCCGGCATTGCCGCCCTTCGGCAAAGACCGGATATCGGCGCCCCGGTACAGCGGCCGTTCACCCATTGTCGTCTTCTTCCGACGACGGCTTCAGAGACGGCCTAAGCCAAGCGGCGGCAAACTTCTTCAGCCAGCCAAGATAACTCTGCGCTTCAGCATGCGCAAGCAGATAGGTCCGTTGGTCGCTGCAAACAATTGCTTCGAGCAGATCCAGCTCGTTTCGATAGGGTGCATCCTCGTCGTCGCCGCACAGCCAGTCACGGACATCTTCATACAGAAGAAGGTGCGGGTCGTTGCCGTCCCCTGACTTCGCCGCCGCGCGCAGAGTCGCCATTGCCTGCCCGAACCCGTTTTGCAGGATCGATGCCGGCAATGCCTTGGCATAGGCCAAGTAGTTGGACTTCTTCGGGTGCGCCTGCCGTTTCCTGATTCGACCCAGCGCGTGCTCGGCGCGGCGCTGGTCAAGGCTGCGGGCGGTCATCCGCTCATCTCCCGCCATGCCGTACGCAACCAGCCTTGGCCGACGGTCTCGTTGCCGCCGACCTGGATGTAGGGCCGGCGCTCGAACGCCGCGCCGACCGCCTTGATGCCGCCGGCCTCGGACACCCGTTCCGCGAGGAGCGCGTACATCAACGTATCCGGCGGCAAGGTTTCCTCGTACCAGAGATTCTCGCTCCTTTTGCGCTCGTCGAGCACGTTGCGCGCCTGGACGGCGAGGCCGTTTCGGGCGAACCAGCAGAAATCATCGTCACACAACAACACCAGTTGACTGGCTAGCCGCTCGCGCGCCATCGGGTCGGCGATCAGGTCGGCAATGACATTGATCCAACCGCCCAGACCGGCGCCAGCCGACGGCATGGCACGGAAACTGCGTTCCTCAAGATAGAGCTTGTCGCCGCCTTCCGCTGACGACACGGCAACGTAGCTGTATGGCTCGACATCGGGCAAACTTTCCGCAGCGTTCGCGGGGTCGACGCGTCGTCGATCGCGCGCCAGCCGCTCCAGCAGATGGCGGCATGTCGCCCAGCGGTATGCACCGGTCAGACTACGGATCGGAAGCAGGAGCAACCGCGCGTCGGAGACCAGCAAGGCGCCGGCCTGGTCGGGTTTGCCGAACATCCGGTCCCGTTCTTCCGGTTCCAGGCCCTGCCCCACAGCATCGCGCAAGGCACCTTTCAAGCCGGAACCGGGAATGAACGGATAGTCCGTCGCCGCCTCGCGCGCGACCGGCAGGTCGATGGCGCCGCCGCTTTGGCCGGTGCCGGGGTGGACAAAGGTTTCGGCCAGAAGGCCGAGAAACGCATGGTTCATTGCGGCAGCTCCCGAGTTCGGTCGTTTCAGCGCTTCCATTTACCGATGGCAACCAGCCCAAAGCCCCAAGCGGCGCGCGCGCCGACGGCGGCACCGTGCAGCGCCGCGACCCGGGATACGTCGTCTCGTCGAGTCTTCAGGAAAAGGACGCTGCCAGACGCCAGATGGGAGCGCAACGCCAGCGGTCTTCCCGCTTGCGAATCCCAACCGCCAACGAGGGTCGGGCGGGGTAAACAGGCGCTTACGATGTGGCCGGGCAGCCCCGCATATTCGCGCTCTCCGGGGTGCGGCGGCGCCTCCGTATTGGCGGGCGTCAGAACGGTCACAGTATAGAGAAGCGGCCCCGGCGCGGCTCGCAAATCGGGCGGCGCTGGAAGAGGCAGCCGCCCCTCAACGCAGCGCATCCAGCAGGCGCGCGCTTCGCCCCCCACGGGGTGCGGTCGTCCGGCCAGGACGTCGGCGTGATCCGGCGGCAGCCCGCAGGCTTCGACCGCTAACGCAACCCGGCGCCCGAGGCGGATATGGCTCGGAGAATACAGCGCACCTTTGGCTGTGACGCGCGTACCTTCCGAACGGAAGATGCCGACCCTCGACTCCTCCCTCCACAAATCGCGGCGGTGAACCAAGTCTCCGGAGGCGGGAACGTCACCTTGCAGAACCGCTGCGAGTCCCGACGCGGTAATCCACCAGCCTTGATCGAGTAGCGGCTTGACGCACTTCACGGCGCCGGCGGCGGACGGCAACGCCAGATCCGGACCGAGATCGCAGGTCAAGCCGCCGCCGGGCGACAGCAAGGTCAGCGATCCGGGGTCGAATTCTTCGCGCCGTGGTCCGCCCATCAGGTGTGCCGGGGCGGGGAACAGGCTTTCGCCGTCTCGCGACACGACCGGCCCCCGGAACCGCAGCGGGCCGAGGTCGCCGCCATCCCCCAGACGCGCGCATATGTCGGCGCTCCAGCTGCCGCGCGCCCAACCCATGGATCGGGCCAGGGCGGCGCGGACTGCTCCGACGAGGGTTGGTGGCGACGGTGGAAATCCGCTCACGACTCCCGCCTGGCTCGCCTCTCCCTGTTCGTACGGCCGCCCGTCACGGAAGAAAAGCGTATCCACGGGCTCGAAACAAACAAGGGTCATGATGGCGTCGCCGCGCGCTCGAAGTCGCTGGATTCTGCTAGGAAGCGGGCGATGAATGCGCCATCGAGACGGAACGTCCCTACCTCGTCGGGCGCGTCGTCTCCGCGAAGCGTGGTGCAGGCGGCAAGCAGCCCGTCCACAGCGGCTTCGGCGCGTGCATGTCCGTCCTCGGTATTCGGTGGTGCGCCCTTGACGTATTCGGCCAGAACTACGGCGCGTCGGTCGCCCGGGTCGAGATCGCCGATCAGGACATCGTAGCGTTGACGCAAATTGTACAAGAAGCTCGCCGGAAGACGCTTCCGCCAGAGCGCCTCAAGCGCCTCCGGCGCCCCTCCGAAACGTGCGACCCAATAGTGGTTCACGCCGCTGGGCAGCATGACGGAGAGCGTCAAGGAGTCGCGCCCATTTCTTTCCTTGGCCGTCTCGTCGAGTTCCCTGTGAGCCAGCGCCAATACTTCGCGTAGCGGATTGCGATAATGCGCGAAGACAATGGCGCACGACGCGGTAGCGGATACGCCCTCCTTATCGCCTTCCACGAAAGCCCGACTCGCAAACACCTTGCCGTAGACACGGCGCAATGCAGTCGCGCAATCGATCGCTCGATCGACGGGCAGCATCGCCAAGACATCGTCGCCTCCAGCATAGACGGTCATACCGTCGTTATCGTGAACGATGTCGGGGACGCGGCGAACGAATTCTGCTAACGCCTCGGAAACCCGTTCCTCGCCATTTTCTTGCAGCAACTCGCCGAGTCGGTCACCGTCCATCAGCAACAGCGCATAGAACGGCCGCGCGGCGCCGACCGTCTCGCTGAGTTCGTGCAAAGCGCTTGACAACCGCACGCGAGGCGCCGCGTCCGGGTCGTCTTTCCCATCGGCTTCGCCGGGCAGGCGTACGTCGTCGCTCAATGGTGTCGCGCGAGGGTTCGCCAGCGCAGCTTCGAGAAACAGGTTGCCGTCCAAGTCCGCGGCGGCGCCGAGCGGGGCGAGCCTGGGCAGCCGCGCGGCGCGTTCGCCGCTCAGCTTGCTGAAAGTTGACGGACCAACGGCTTTACGGACGGTTTCGACGTAATCCTGCAATTTAGCACGGTGCTCAGTATGGGCAGCGACATGGGCGAGCCAAGGCACCGCCGACATATAGGCTGTCGAGGGCCAGTTCGTCGTGCTGATCCTCCAGCCGATTGTCTGCTCGAGTTCCGTCGGTTCGAGCCGGGGGAACAAGCGCTTGACCAGCGCGATCGCGCAGAGACGCTCGCCGTCGCGAAGATCGAGCCGCCCCGTCCGCGTTCGCAACGCGCGCCAGAAAGCGTCCTGGTCCGACCGCTCGCGGCTGCGAACGAAACCCGACAGTTCCTGTCGGTCGCCCATCGTCGTGCAATGGTCCCCGTCTTCTTCGGGCGACCAGTGAGTACGCCAGTTCTTGCGCCGGTCAAGCCAGGCGGCGTCGCTCCCGTCGCCCGGGTCGGCGCCCGCCACCCACTGGATGTCCCAAAACCCATCGATCTGGCGGTCCCAGATGGCGCGGGTATCGTGGCCGAGGCCAACTTCGCCAGCGACGAAGCGCCGCCATACGCATTCGGCCAGATCGCGCCACTTCCGCCGTGCCTCGTCCGCCACCGCCTCGGGATCGAAGACGTCAGAGACCGCCGCCTTGAAGCGGTTAGGCAGGCTGCCGATACGCGGCAGTTCGCCGGACAGCGGCTGCCCGAGAACGGCGGCCAGCATCGAATCCCTCGGTTCTCGCTCCGTGCCGACCACGGGTAAGAGAATCCGACCGCCCCGGCGCAGCGCCGCTGCCATGAGCTGTCCCGCCAACCACGACAGCAGGAATGACCCAGCCCACAAGTCCCGAGTGCGCCGCGCCTGGGCGACGAAGCCTTGCACCGGTCCGATCGAAACGTGCAGGATTCGGTCAGCCATCAGGCCAGAGTCCGCGTGTCCGGTTTTCATCCAGAAACGTCGTCAACACGCCCCAGTCGGGTTTGGCAGGAACAGCCTTTCCGCGCGCCCTGATCTTCTCGCCTTCGGGCAGAAAGCGTGATCGCAACAACAACGCGATACCCGCATACCGAGCGCCGATTTCGTGGACATGAAAGAAGAGGGGGCTCGCGCGCCGGTCGTGCTGATCCGGCTTAACGTCTATGTTTTTCCCGTAGTTGTGCGGCAGCCCGAACACCGCGCGGCGCGGGTGAAAATCGTCGGCTGCTTGTTCGCTTTTCATCCAGGCATGGTCTTCGCGGAAACGACATTTGGAAGGCTCGCCGTCGAGAATCCTGCCGTTTCGGCCCCAGCTTCGGTAGCGCACCATCGCCTTGCCGTATTCGTCGAGAACTTCCGCGGGCGTACGGGCATTCTCGGACATCAGATCGACGCGCGCGCATGCCGAGAACACGCTGATCTCCGGCTCGCGGCCAATGGCCTCCACGCCCTTCAACAGCGAACTCAGATGGCCGCAGTATGTCTCGATATCTCGGGGCGGCCGCCATCCGGTGATACCGTCGCCTTCGAGAGAAGTCAGAACGAGGCTGCCGTAGCCCTTGCGGGCCCTAGCCCCCACACCGCCGACCAAACCGAGAAGCCGCAGTGCAGGTGCGATGTCAGACAATGCCCGCGCGTCCCGTGCGGCAATTCGCAAGGAGAACGGGAACGGGGCCGCGAGACAGGGGCGGATCAACTGCCCCGGTTTCGTGCCTGTTTTCTTGCTTCCGAAGGCTACCCCGTAGCCGAGGTAGCGTGCGCCGGGGCCGACGGGCAGCACCTTGCCCTTTTCCACGATCTCGGGCATAGCCTTCATGTCGAGCCGCATCGCGACTTTGCTCTGCCCGGCGTCGCTGGAGCCGAACAATGCGTGCTCTCGTTCTCTTATGCGCCGGACCGTGTCTCTGGCTCCACCCTCGCCGGCACACTGCGCCCATGCGAGCGCGCGCCACCAGAATCGCAGCGCACCCTTGATCGAGGAAACCCGAACTTCGGCGTTGTTATTGCTTGATCCGACGAAGCATGGCGTCGCGACCTTGAAATGGGCCTCAATGCTTTTCATCTGGCGTATCGGTCAAGCACATCGTGGGAATCAATAGTATGCGCTGCACTGTATGCGCCCTGTTCCTGCCTGAGGAAACCCGGCGACGGCGGGTGGCCCACCAACCATTATCGCCGACCTTCTTCAGTGCTATCTGCATCGCCACTACACGAGGTTATCCGGGTTCTCTCGACCCTAGCCTCTTTGAAATGCGTTGACGGCGCGGACACGAGTGCTTTGAGTCAGTCGCCTGTTGTGCTGGCCATACTACCATCCAATTCCCGCGCGATGGAAGCGCCGATGCGTTCCGCCGCCGCCTCGGTCTCCCGGTCGCCGACATGAGCGTAGCGCAGCGTCATGCTCGGATGCCTGTGGCCGAGCAGGCGGGAGACCACCGGCAACGGGACTCCCTGCAGCACGGCGTGGCTCGCAAACGTGTGGCGAAGGTCATGAAGGCGCACATCCTCGATCCCGGCCTCCTTGCGCACCGAAAGCCAGAGCGACAGGTTGCGAGAGAGCGGCCGGTCCGGATTCGACGGTGAGGGGAAAACGTAGGCACTTTCCGATCGCGGCTGCCGTTGCACGATGGCGCGGGCCGGCGCGCTTAGAATGACCTGTCTCGGTCCGGTCTTGGCGTCCCTCAAATTGAGTACTTGCCCGTCCACATCCCGCCAGCGCAGTGTACGGATCTCACTCTTCCGGCAGCCGGTCAGCAACAGAAGGCGAATGATGTCCGCCTGCCGGGCGCGCGACGGCCGGTCTCCTGCATGACGGTCCAGCTCGCGATGAAGGCGGCGGACTTCCTCGCGCGAGAGGAAGCGTGTGAGTTTCGGGCGGGGGTTCCGCTTGATGCCCCGCGCCGGGTTCATCTGGAGATGGCCGCTCGCAACCGCGTGGTTCAATATGCGACAGCACTAGTGTCCCATTAAAACTACAATAGAATCAGTTGCTTATCTTCGCGGCTCTGGCCCACCGGGAGTGCCTTATGCGTAAGTAGCGCATTGAGCGGGATTTTTTCGAACAGGGTGAGGCTCAGGGTCTGTAGAATTGTGTAGAGGCTGGCATCGAGTCTCAACCTCTTCTTGATGATGGCAATCAGGACGTAGACGGAGACTGCGATCCAGATTTGGGTCTTTACGGCATTTTCGGAGGTGCCGAAGAAGGCCTTGATGCGGAGGTTTTGCTTGATCCATTTGAAGAAGAGTTCGACCTGCCAGCGATAGCGGTAGAGCTCTGCGACGGTGAGGGGCGGAACAGCGAAGTTGTTGGTCAGGAAGTTGAAGGTCTTGTTGGTTTCAGTATCCTTGTAGCCGACCCTGCGGAGCGGCTTTGGGTAGCGGCTTTTGCTCGCCTTTCCGGTCAGGACGATGGTTTGATCGCAACGCAGTCCGGCGTCTTTGTCGACGGTACGGGAGTATTGGCGCCGGTATTTCGTGTTGGCCTTTGCGCGGATGACGAAGAAGCTTCCCGCCATATCCAGGGCGTTGAGGCGCTTGAAGTCGAGGTAGGCGCGATCCATGATGTAGAAGGCGCCGGGCTCCGGAATGATGATGTCCAGGACATTCACATCGCCGAGCTTGCCGTCGGAGATGTGAATGAAGGCCGGGATACTGCCCTGCAAGTCAAGGAGAGTGTGAAGCTTGACGGCCGACTTGGTTGAGCGGAACAGAGCCCAGGGGAAGACCGACAGGCACAGATCGATGGTCGACGCGTCGAGAGCGTACACGGTATTGTCGAGTTGAAGACCGAGGTCCTCGCCGGCATAGAGTGGGCGTGCGATGTCGATCAGTTCCTGGGCGAACTCGGCATAGATGCGCCAGTCGCGTTGCGCGTTGGCGTTCGCTAAAGTGTTGCGCGAGACCGGTCCCCGAATTCCCATGTGATAAAGCTTGTTATTCTGGGCACGCAGACAAATCTCGATGTCGCGCAGGCTTTCTCGATAGGACAATTGTGCGAAGGCCATGCAGAAAAACTGGCTCAGGCATGAGAACGATTTGACGTACCGATTACCATCGTATTGTTCGACGCATTTGCGGAACGAATGCAGGGGCAGATGGTCCATCACCTGCGAGAAGACAAGTTGTCCCGTGGACATGACCGGGCTCCCTCTGGATCGGAGAACCCAGCCTCGGCACTCGCGCCGGCCACTTCAAGTCGGTAACAGCGCGAAATGGCGCTTAATCGCGCTTTGTCAATAACTTAACAAGGGTCTCTCCAATTTTCTTGGGACACTAGTGATGCGACAGAGCAAGTCCAGCTTGCGATTGGCGCCGCCGGGCGCGATCCTGCTGTACTCGTCGAACCAGCGGTTGACACAGGCACGGGTGATCCGGTCCAGCGGCGAGGAACCGAAGGCCGGAAGCAGGTGTGCGCTCAAGGCCAGGCGCACGGTCTCTTTCGTCGACGGCTTGCAGCGGGCAAAACACGCGTTCGCCGGACCCGCGACGAATTCCGCAAAGGTCGGGACCGCGTCCCGTTCCGGCCTGCCGGCGGGCGGCGCGGTTTCGATTTCGAGACACTCGGCACGCGCCTCCTCGACGCTCGTCAGCGCCACAGGCCCGAGCGTGATTCGGCGCACGCCGTCTTCGCCCTTCCGGTAATACACGAAGCTCTTGTGACCCGAAGGCCGCACGCGCACACCGAGACCCGCAAAGCGGGTGTCCCAGACCGTGTACTCGTGGGCCGCCGGCGCCAGCTTCGCCACGTTGGCGTCCGTCAGACGCCGCCTCTTCGCGGCCATGGGTCAACCCTCCAGCGCAGCGCCGACTGTGTCGACAGCTTCGCGCACCAGGACGTCGGATAGATGCGTGTATTTCAGCGTGGTTGCCGGATCGCGGTGCCCGAGCAGGCGGCCGATAGTCAGCACCGTCTCGCCTTGCGCCAGGGCCATGCTGGCGTAGGTATGTCGGCAATCGTGAAGGCGGACATCACACAGGTCCGCTTCCGCCCGCATGCGTTGCCAGACCTTGCTAACCGTCTCGGCATGCAGGAAACCGTCTGTTCGCGGCGAGGGAAAGATCCAGGGCTTCTCACGGGGCAGGTCGTCGAGGATGGCGCGTGCGGCGGACGAGAGCCAGACCGTGCGCGGCCCGACCTTGCTGTCGGGCAGGAACAGCTTGCCCTCGCGGTAGTAGCGCCATTTCAGGGAGACGATTTCCCCTTTTCGGCATCCAGTGAGCAGCAGCAACCGTATGATCGTCACGGACTGCGGGTGGTCGGCCTCGTGGCGTGCCAACACTTCGCCCAGCCGGCGTATCTCCGCCGCTGACAGGAAGCGCTCCCGCCCCTGGCGACGGTATCGCCTGATGCCCGCGCACGGATTGGTTCCCTCCGGCCGGTAGCCGTAGACCTCGGCCTGGCGCATGATCACCGAGAGGATGGGAGCCGAGCGGTCGGCCGCCACCGGGGTCTCGTGAAGGCGCGCGAACCAGCGCCGGATGTCGGTGGCGGTGATGTCGGCGATGGGGCGCCCTTCGAAGCAGGGCAGGATCTGGTTGCGGTAGTAGTACCGGTTGACCTTGAGCGTCGACGGCTTCCAGTTTCGGGCGTAGCCGCGGAAGACTTCATCGGCGACCGTCTCGAACGGGATGTCCGGCGCCGCCGCGGCTTCGCCGCCGTTGCCCTTGCGGACCGAGGCCACCAGAGTCCTGGCCCGGTCGCGGGCCTCGTCGGCGCTGATGACTCCGGCCTGGCCGACGATCTTCCAGACCCGCCGGCCCTGGTGCTGGGTATGGACGAAGTAGCGCTTGGCGCCCGAGGGCAGAACCCTTACGCCGAAGCCCTTGAGATCGAGGTCGCGCACGTCGTAGGCGGACTTGCGGGGCTTGAGTGCGTCGACGCGGCGTTGATTGAGGCGAAGCGTCGCCATTGATATTCCTCCTGCACCTTGCGTTGCAGCCGGGGCAAAATCACGGAGGAATTCCGTGTATTCCGGCCAGAACAGGAGGAAACAAGCAATGCTATGTCAGTACGTTAGCACCGCAGGTGCGCGCCATGGTGTCGAAGTCGCGGGGGCTGCGCGCCTCGAAGAAGGGCGACCAGCGCGGGCTCCGGGCGTCGAGCGGGTTGAGCAGCACGTCCCGCGCGGGGTCGTAGAACGCGCGGGTGTAGCTCCCCATCTTGTCGTAGACGACGCAGCGCTCGCCACGCTTTCGGATCTGGTCGACGAGGTCGGAGATGAGCACGGTCTTGCCCGAGCCGGTGGTGCCGGAGACGATGGTGTGCTGGGTCTCGGCGCGCTCGGGCCAGGGCACGCCGGCGATCCGGTAGGGCGGGTGTTTCAGGTTCGAGAACACGACCCCGAGCGCGCGCCGGTGAAGCGGTCGGATGCGCCGGCGGAGCTGACCGACGGTGGCGAGCTCCGCGCCCCGGATGCGGCGCCGGGCTTGCAACTGCCGCCCACGGATCCAGAACAGCGCGAGGAAGAGCGCCATCGCGGCGAGCGACGCCTTGGCCCCGAGGAGCGCGCCCGCGAACACCTCGTCGCGGACCTTCTCGCGCATGGCGAGCGCCCGGGGGGAAGAGGCGATGTCGGGGAGTAAGGAGACGACGGTGCTGCCGTCGGGCTGGCGCACCTCCTGGCGCGAGGTGCGCTGGTAGCCGAGCCCGAGCTTGGCCTCAGCGACGGTGACCATGGCGGCGGCGTACCACTCGTAGCCGGTGGTGCGCTCCCATACGCGCCAGGCGGGGACGGCGACCACCGAGAAGGCGGCGAGCAGGAATGTCAATCGGCTTTCAATACTGACCCCCGATCGGCGTGCAAAATTGACCCCCCTGAGTGGCACGGCGGAGGTTGTCCCGGTAGCCAATAGGGGGGACCCGCGCGGCTTCGTGTGGCGCCCTGCGCTACGCGGAGCGAAGCCGCGTGGGGGGTCCCTGTTGGCCCACCGGGGCAACCGGGCCGCAAGGGAGGCCGGCGGCGGGTCAGGAGCGGTTCTTGAAGCGCCAGCTCTCGTTGCCGGTCTCGATGATCTCGCAATGATGGGTGAGGCGATCGAGCAGCGCTGTGGTCATCTTGGGGTCGCCGAAGACGGATGGCCATTCGCCGAAGGCGAGGTTTGTGGTGATGACGATCGAGGTGCGCTCGTAGAGCCGGCTCATCAGATGGAAGAGCAGCTGCCCACCGGCCTGGGCGAAGGGCAGGTAGCCGAGCTCGTCGAGGATGACGAAGTCGCGGCGGACGAGCTGGTCTGCAGTGCGGCCCTGGCGTCCGGCGCGAAGCTCGGCCTCGAGGAGGTTGACCAGGTCGACGACGTTGTAGCACCGGCCGCGCGCGCCCTTGCGGATGCAGGACCGCGCGATGGCGACGGCGAGATGGGTCTTGCCGGTACCGGTGCCGCCGACCAGCACGATGTTGCGTTTGCCCTCGAGGAAGCCGCCGCCGGCGAGCTCCTGGATCAGGGGCTCGTTGACCGGCGAGGCGGCGAAGTCGAAGTCGGCCAGCTCCTTGACCGTCGGCAGCTTGGCGGAGGCCATCTGGTACTTGATCGAGCGGGCCCTCTTGTCGGCGATCTCGACCTGCAGCAGCGTACCGATGATCTGTTGCACCGGATGGCGGCGCTTGAGCCCGTCGGCAAGGATGTCGTCGTAAGCGGCGCGCATACCTGCGAGCTTCAGCTGGGTCATCATCTCCAGCACATCATGACGCTCCATGACCGGCCTCCCTCAGGCTGTCGTAGCGCTGACAGTCGGCTACCGGCTTGTGGCGAAGCTGCAGGCCCTCGGGCGTCGGGATGATTGCCGGCGGTGCCGGCTGGCGCTGCCGGGCGAGGATGTTGAGCACCACGTCGGCGCTGCAGGCACCGCAGTCGAGCGTCTCGGCACAGGCCGCCTCAACCGCCTCCAGTCCGTCCTCCAGCACCGCCGCGAGCACCTTGACGAACTGCCGGTCGCCGTCGTCGTGGCCCGCGAGCCGGGTTCGCAGGCGGCCGAGCGCGTTGGGCAACTGCCAGTCCTTGAAGGGCGCGCCATTGCGTAGCGCGCCGGGCTTCCGCGTCAGGATCGGCACGTAATGCCACGGATCGTAGACGAACCGGCCGCGCCCGAAGCTGCGGGGGTGCTCGGCAACGGTCTCGCCGTCCTGGCGGATGACGATCCGATCGGCATAGGCCCGCACGTCCACCGGCCGGCCGACGGCGCGGGCCGCGACGCTGTACTGGTTGTTGTCGAAGCGCACCAGACAGGTCTTCGAGACCGACACCTCGCTGGCATGGAAGCCGTCGAAGGGGCCGCGATACGCCATCAGGAAGGGCTGCTCCTCCTCGAACACCTGCCACACCGTCTTGCCCGGGATTGTCGGATGCGGATGCTTCTTGGCGTCCTCGATGCACCGATCCATCAGCCACTCGTTGATCTCGGCGTAGGAGCGGCCCCGCGGGATGGGCACGAACAGGCGGCCGCGAAGGTCACCCACCTGCTTCTCGACCTGCCCCTTCTCCCAGCCAGCCCCTGGCGTGCACGCCACAGGCTCCACCAGATGGTGCGAGCACAGCTCCTGGAAGCGGCGGTTGTAGTCCCGCTTCTTGCCCACGAAGATCGTGCTCACCGCCGTCTTCATGTTGTCGTAGATGCCCCGCCGGCAGACCCCGCCGAAGAAGCGGAAGGCACGCTCGTGCGCCTCGAAGACCATCTCCTGGCTCTCGCGGGGAAAGATCTGGACCAGATACATCCGGCTGTGGCACAGCCGCATGTGCGCCGCCTTCACCCTGGTCGTCGCGCCCGACAGACGCGCGTACTCGTGGCTCCAGTCGAACTGGTAGGCCTCGCCGGGATCGAAGATCAGCGGCACATAGGCCTGCGCCGGCGACAACAGCCGCCACCGGCGCCGCCAGGCCCTGGCATAGCGGCGAACCGCGTCATAGCCGCCCTTGTAGCCCAGCGACACAAGGTCTTCATGAATCCGCAGAAGAGACAGCCGATCCTTGCGTGCCTTCTTCTCGTTGGCCTTCAGCTGGCGCTCAAGCTCCTCCACCCACAGCCCAAGCTTCGGCATCGGCTGGATCTTGCGCTCGTAGCTGTGCGAGGTCGCATCGCCCCGCACCACCTTGCGTATCGTGTTCTTGGAAACCCTCAAATCCCGGGCGAGCTTCTTGATCGGAACGCCCTTCACCAGATGATCCCGACGGATCTTCGCGATCGTTTCCACAACCAGCATCTCCCCCACCACCCCGTCCGTCCAAACGACGAGGTGTGTTCATGGACACAAATCCAAGGGGGTCAATTTTGGACGCCGATCACCCCCAATAGGGGGTCACTTTTCCACGCTTAACAACAGGCCCGGCGGCGCCGAGCTCGCGGAAGGTCAGCAGCAGCGACTGCATCTCCAGGATCGCCTCGTCGCCGAAGGTCGTGACCTGCTGAAGCTCCGCCGCCATCCGGCGCAGGTCCCCGGTCGTGAGCTCCGTGGCCTCGCCGAGGTTGCGGATGCCGCGCTCCACCTGCGCGATCGCCTGCTCCTGGCGGATCGTCGCCCGCGCGATACCGCGCATGGCGCCCGCCAGGCCGAGCCCGACCAGAACGCCGCGCAGCGAGAAGACGCCCCGCCGCGCGCGCTCGGCGGCGGCGCCCATCGCACGCATGCTCGCAGCCGCGCGGCCGCCCTGGCGGGCAGTCCCGCCGAGACGGCCCTCCAGCCGCTTCATGCCGCGCACCGCCTGCTCCAGGTCGGCGCGGACGCGCAGCGCAAGCTCGAGATCGCGCGCCATCTAGCGCGCTCCCGCCATGATATCCGCCGCGGCGTTGCGACCGGCCGCCCCGCGCCGCATACTCGCGGCCATGCACCGGGCAGACGGGATCGACGCCCTGATCGGGCGCGTCGCAGGGGACTGCGCCGCGGCGGCCTGCCGGCTCGCCGTTCTGTTCGCAGTGCTCATCCTGACAGCCTGACCCCGAGGCCGGCGGCGAGCGCCTCCAGCTCCTCCGCGCGCCGTTCCCCGGCGCGCCGCCAGAACAGCTCCATCTGCCGCCATGTCAGTGTCTCGCAGAGCCCGGCGTGCCCGCGCCCGTGGCCGGCGGCGGCGAGGTCGCCAAGGACGCGGGAGAGCGGAACAGGCGCGCCGTCTCCGCCCGCGCCGCGACGGCGCCCACGACGCGGCGCACAAAAAAAACCCCCGTTCGCCCCCCACATCGCCAGGGTAACAGCGTGAGCGTCGCCGTCGCCGAGCCGCGCGAGCCAGGCCGCATCGCGCCCGCACGCGCGGGCCACCAGTTCAAGCCAGAGATCGGCATGCGCGCCCAGGGCGGCGTCGAGCGCCGCGGGGTCGGGCAGCGCCGTCTCCGCGTCCTCCGGCACCAGCGCCTCCAGCGCCGCGATCAGCGGCCGCGCCAGCGCCGCCGCCTCCAGCCCCTCGCGGAAGCGGAACTCGCGCACCGTGAGAACGACGGGCTCGCCCGTGTCAGGGTCCCGGACCTCGATCTCGACGTCGGGGAACAGCACCTTCAGCTCGTCGTCCGCCGTGCCGGCCCCGGCTTCCGCTGCCGCCTCGCCGTCCGCCCCGGGCTTGGGAGTTGCCCCGGCCTTGCGCGCCATCACTCGCCCTCCGCATAGACCCACAGGCCGCCGAGGACCTCGGCGACGAGCGGGAGCTGCTGGACCTGGCCCTCGCTCTTGAGCGCCCACTCGCCGCCCGGGCGGATCGAGACGCAGTCGCTGTAGAGGTGCCGCGCCTTGCCGATACCGCCGCGCATCGGCCGGCTCTCCTGGTAGCGCAGCGCAACCTTGATCTCGCGCGACGCCGCGGCCACGGCGTGGCCGGCGACCGGTGTGTAGACAAGCCGGAACGCGGCCGGGTCGCCGTGGATCAGGGCGCCGGCGCCGGTGTCGCCGACCACCTTCACGCGCCCGTGGGCCTCGTCGACGACGTACTTCTCCTTGCGGCCGTCCGACCCGTACGCGACCTTGTCGACCGCCGTCGCGCCCTTGAGCGCCTCCTTGACGGACCCGACCCTGAGGATCGGCCCGGCGATGTCGAGGGCCGTGCCGTCGGCCTTGCGCCCCGTGCCGAGCTGATACCAGGCGTCCCTGACCGCCGGCGAGATCAGCTCGGTAACCTCGTTCGCTCCCGCCTCGTCGGTCGCGCCCGACAGGAAGAGCGCGATGTTCCCGGCGCTGATGTCGTTCAGCGTCATCGAGAGCGTGCGCGTCGTGTCGGTCACGATGTCCGCGAGCTTCGCGGCCGGGTCGGGCCCGTCAGGGTCCATCACCGTCAGCCGCTGCTGCTCGATGCTCAGGCTGGCCCCGGGCGAAGCCCCCAGATAACGCAGCTCGCCCTGGCCGCCGTCCCGGAGTTCGGCGACGTAGAGCCTGCCGCCTCCCAGGATCAGCGTGTTCCCTCCCGCGTCAGCCGTCTGTGCCATCGCAGCACCCCTCCCTCGTCAGGCCGGCGCCGCCGGCGATCCAGTACCGCGTCTCGTAGCGGTCCTCCCAGGCGATGCGCCCGTCCTCGATGCCGAGCAGCCGGCCCGAGCGGAAGCTCAGGGGCTCGCAGCGCCGCCCCGCGTCCTCGTCTTCGCCCGCCTCCGGCGGACACCAGCCGATCAGCGCCGCGCGCGTCGCCGCCAGGTGCTCGCCCAGCTCGCGCCGGTTTCGCGCCGACGCCCCGCCGGGGTCGTCGGGCGCTGCGATCACGACCGCGACCGCGATCGTCGCCGTCATCAGCTGCACCGCGCCGGCATCGCCGCCCCGGTTCTCGCCTGCGACCGTCTCGACCGGCGCCACACCCGCCAGCGGCGGGTGGACCTTCGCCGCGCCGGGCCAGTCCAGCAGGCCCAGCACGTCGCGCAGGCCGCCGGTCGCGGCCACGTATTCGTCGGCCCACTCCGGCAGGTCGCGGCCCTCGCGCCCCTTCCGCGTGAACAGCGCGCGCAACCGCGCCACGGCCGCGTCGGCGGCCGGGAAATCCATATCGAGCACCGCAGCGCTCACGACACCGCCCCCGCCAGGTGGCGCCCGAGCAGCCGCAGGATCGCGTCGCGGTCGCCCCCGTTCACGCCCAGGAAGGGCCGCGCCGTGACCGTCGACCCCGGGTGCTCGACCTTCTTCACCGGATGCGCAGCCCCCGGCCAGAACAGCGCCTTCTTCCCCAGCGGCCGGATCGTGCGCGCCGGCGTGCGTCCGCCGAACTGGTGGATCGCGGCATAGACGACATTGGTGCCGACCACGACCCCGTCGCGCGAGGCGCGATGGGTGATCGAGGCCCGGAGCCGCCCGGTGTCCGTCAGCGTCCGGCCGCTCTCCTCGAGCGCTCGCTGCGAGGGCTTCCACGGCACCCCGTTTGGCTCCTGCTCGCGC
Source organism: Alphaproteobacteria bacterium (assembly GCA_963422645.2). Classification (GTDB taxonomy): domain Bacteria; phylum Pseudomonadota; class Alphaproteobacteria; order UBA828; family UBA828; genus WTGU01. Next base: position 168,056 of record CAXXVO010000015.1, on the reverse strand, counting down.
TCGAACCTGTCGATGACCGAGGTCACGAGCTTCTGCCCGATCCCGTCCATGACCGGGCGCGGGTCGTCCATGCGCGCGATCAGGCGCACCAGCGCCGCGCGCACCTCGCGGTCGTCGTACTCCACGTCGACACGCACCCCCGCGCCGGACATTATCGCGCCCTGCCGCGGCGCTGCCCGAGGGCAGACATCACATCCCCGCCAGGGTCTCGGGCGTCATGACCGGCGCAGGCCCGGAATGGGCCGGAGCCGCCGGGCCGCGGCGGGAGACGGTCCCGCCCTGCGCGTCGATCAGCGCCGCCTCGCCCTCGGCAATGGCCTTCAGCAGAGCCCGCGCACGCCGGGCCTTGTTGCTCACCGCGTCCGTCGGCGCGTCGTCGTAGAGCCGCTGGCGCGCCAGGTCGCAACAGATCGCCGTGAGCGCCGGATAGCCGCCCGCCGGCAGCGGCAGGCCGAAGGCCCGCGCCAGCGTGCTGTCGATCTCGGCCGAGGCGTCCGAAAGCGCCATCTCGACACGGCCCTTGTCGGGCTCGCCGTCGCAGCCCTCGTCGAGCAGCCGGTCCAGCTCCCCGGACCCGTAGCGCGTCCGCAGATCCTCGGGCGTGGCGTAGGACACGATCACCCCGCCCGCTTGATCGCCGCAACCGTCCCGTCGCCGGACGGGTTGAACCCGATCCCGACGCGCAGCTCGCCCTTGCTCATTCCGCTTCCTCCCGTGCTTCCCGATATGCCGCCCACGCCGCGTCGCGATCGGCCGCCGCGATGTCGCCAAGCCCGCTCGCCGCCCTGAGCGCCCGAACCTCGGGACGCCCGTCCTGCGTCCAGTGGTCCGGGTTGCCCTCTTCCAGGCCGGCGATGGCGGCGAGGATCGCAGCCTCCCGGCCCTCCCCCGCGCCGCCGGCCGGGCGAGGCGTTCCGGTGGCGGTCCCGGTTCCGGCGTCGCCGCCGGCATCTGCGGCCGGCGCGACGATGCCGCGCTCGATCAGCGGGCGGATGTCTTCGGGCTCCAGCGGCAACGCGATCTCCGCCCCCGGCTCGTGCCGCACGCGCCCGACCCGGAGCGGCGACAGAACCCGGTACATCATGGCGGCCTCCCCCGTCATGCAACCGCCGCGTCGAACAGATAGCCCGCCATGGGCGCGACCATCCGCTCCTCCACGCTGTCCACCACGCGGATGCGGTGCGCGCCCCGCGCGCCGATCGCCGCGTCGAAGCCCGAGCGGACCTCGCGGCCCCGCCAGGACGCCGTGATCCCCAGAGTGGGCGGGCCGCTCGCGTCCGCGTTCGGGTCGCGCCGGAACAGAAGCGCAGACTTGCCCCAGACCCGCTCCAGCACCGCGTCCTGCCCGCGCGCCTTCGAGTTGATCCAGGTCTGGCCCACGATGACGGACCGGAGGTCGAACAGGTCCGCCACAGCCTGGCGGCTCGCAATCCCCCGGTCCCCCTCGCTCCGGTTCAGCGCCTTCAAGACGACCTTGTGGGTCCGCAGCTTCTGCCACACCGCGCTGCCCAGCAGAAGATGCGTCGGCGGGACCACCATCCCCTCCATCGCGCCCACGATGTCGTCGATCGGGTCCGAATCCGCGTGGCCCGCGCTCCACTGGCTGTTGCCCGCCAGCGTCACCTTGTTGGTGTCCGGATACCGGGCCTTGTCGAACACAAGGTCCGCCGCACGCTTCTCCCGGGCGATCATCAAGAGGTCCGTGAGCCGCATGGTCGAGCGGTCGACCGGGCTCGCCGCCGTCGGCGGCGCGTTCCTCACGTCGTCGTCCGGGATCGCGTCCTCGAGGCCGTAGTCCTCGCAGGCGCCCGGCTTCTCGCTCGCCGTGAAGTGAACCATGGTCGGCGCGCTCCGCCGCCCGATCCGCGTGTCCGGAACCGTGAAGCTCTCGCCCAGCGGATACTCGGTGTAGCGGTACTCCTTGCGGCCCACCGTCACACGCGGCAGAACCTCGTCGGCGATATAGGCCGGGTTGGAATAGCCGACGGCGATCGCCGTCCGCTCGTAATCGACCGGGTAGGTCGAGAGAATGTTGTCAGGCATGGCTCGATCCCTCCCCTAGAGCGTCGCCGGCGCGATCAGCACCGGGACGATGTCGCCGTCGGCCGCAGCGGCCCCGAGCGCGCGCCCGACCGCCTGTATCCGGCGATCCCACAGCACCAGCAGCTTCTTGTTGGCGGTGCCTTGAGTGCAGCGGATCACGCCGTCGCCGTGGACGCTGCTGGCGGCGGTGCGCGGCACCACCGCCGCCCCGTCCGAGGCCAGCTCGATGACCGCCGTCAGCCTGTCGGTCGCCTTGAGCAGGCCCGCCACTGCAATGTCGCCGTTGGCGGCGGCGCCGTCGACGACGGCGCTGTAGCTCGCGGGCGCGGCCGCGACCGCCTTGCCGTCGGCATCGGCAGCGAGCAACGCGCCGCTGTCGAAGGCCCCGGACGCCTCGACCGGCGCGATGCCGGCCAGATGCACGTCCACCCGGGCGCCGCCCTTCGCACCGAGCTCGTCGGCGATCCCGAGCAGCGGAGCGTTCTTCGCCCCCGCCTGGGCGGCCGTCCCGGCCGCCGCGCCGACGGCGACGATACGGTGGGCGCCGATCGCGCCAGCCGCAGCGAAGTTCTTCGTCAGAAGATATTCGTTCATCCCGCGTTCTCCGCCGCCGCCCGGCGCACCGCCTGGGCGATGGTCATGCTCCCCGTCGCATCCGCCGCCATCAGCGCCCGAGCCCGGGACGCAAGCGCGTGCGGATCGCGCGCCTCCTCCGCCGCAGCGTCCCCGTCCGGCGCACGCTCGGTGTAGTCCACACGCTTCGGCAGACCGCCCAGGAACCCGGCCAGCGCCGCTCGCGGGGTCTCCCGGACCTCGCCCGCGCCGGGCGCCGCGAACGCCAGCCGCGTCTCGCCGGCGTCGTCGTCCGGCAGCGACGCCAGAAGGGCCGACAGCCGCGGCCCCTCCGCCGGAAGCACACGCCCCGCCTTCACATGGCCCTCGATCTCCTCATCCGCCGCCGCAAGGCGCTCCGCCGCAGCGACCGCCGACTCGTGCGCCGCCCTCTCCGCCGCAAGCGCCGCGCGGGCGGCAGCCAGCTCTTCACGCTCCGCGGCCAGCCTGGCCTCCTTGTCCTCGTCGGGCATCGCGCCCTCCTCCGTGTCGTCGTCGATGGTGCCGGTGTCGTGAGAGTCCGCGCCGCCGCCGGTGTCGCCGTAGGTATCCAACATCCGGTTGACGGTATCGGACATCCGCCTGACGGCCTCGCGGGCCGCCGCCGCGCCCGCATTGCCGGCGAGCGTCGCCGGCGTATCGGACGCATCCATGTGCTCGCCGATCGCCTCGATATCCCATTCCGGGATCAGCGCATCGGCCTTCTCCACGCCGTCGCGCTCGATTACCCAGTCGCGCAGGCGCCTGAGCGTCCGCCGTACCGCCCCCCACGCCCAGCGCTCCGAGTCCGCCAGGTCCGACGCCGCCAGAAGGATCGTCCGGTCCGCAGAACCCGAGAACCGCGTCGGCGCAAGGCCGTCGACCGCAGGCGCCCGACCGCCCAGAAAGCCGAGGTGAACCAGCGTGTCGCCGTGCAGCGCCACCGAGCGCATGGCGTAGCGCCCCTCCTCGACAGCCTCCCGGAACTCGGGCGCGATATCGCGCAGCTTCGCCTGAAGCCGGTCGCCCACCTGCCGCAGGCCGTCAACCCAGCCCCAGGCCGGCGCGTCCGTCTCCGGATGGCCCACAACAACAGGCGCAGGGTCCGCAGACCCGTAGGCCGCAGCGACACGCTCGAGATCGTCCTCGCCAAGCAGGACCTCCTGCCCCGACAGGTCGGTCCAGGTCCCCGTCCGGCAAACGTCGATCCAGCCGTCCAGTGCGCTCATGGGGCCGAATATAGGCACACAATCGGAAACCGCGTCAGGGGACCATGGTCCCCTGAACGAAAGACGCAAAATGTGCTGGAATCCGTCTCGAACCCACGCCCCGGACGGCCCGAAGGCCGTCCGGAAGAGCCTGCCCCCGGACATGCCCGGACTTGTTCCGGGTATCCGGGGGGCCGGGGCGGGGGTCGGGATGCGCAAACATCCCGAACCGGGAGATAACGCCTCCCACGACCGCAACCGGCCCAGCTGTGGCCGTCCCGCCACCCCGCACGGGGCGGGAGCATGATCGTGGGAGGCGACCCCCGTGTCGAGTCGTTCGGGCCGCGCGCCGGAAGCCCTCGAGGCCGTCGAACCCGCAACGCCGCTCGCGCCCTGGTTCGGCGGCAAGAAATACCTCGCCGCCCGCATCATCGAGCGCATCGAGGCCGTCCCGCATGCCTGCTACGCCGAACCCTTCCTCGGCATGGGCGGCGTGTTCCTCAGGCGGCGCAAGAGGCCGAAAAGCGAGATCGTCAACGACATCAACGGAGACATCGTCAACCTGTTCAGGATGGTGAGGGAACATCCGCAGGAGTTGGCCCGGCAGTTCGACTGGGCCTCGTCCTCAAGAGCCGAGTTCCACCGTCTCTGCGCCGTCGACCCCGAGACCCTCACCGACATACAGAGGGCCGCCAGGTTCGCATATCTCCAGACCAACGCCTTCGGCGGAAAACCCGCAACCGATGCCACCCCCGGACAGACCGGCATGGTCACGCCCCACCACAGGGCACGCTTCCGCTCCGCGCGCATGCGCCGTCTCATAGAAGCCGCACACCGCCGGCTACAGGGCGTCCATGTCGATTGCCTGGACTGGACCGTGTTCGTCCGCCGCTACGACCGGGAGTTCGTGCTGTTCTACATCGACCCCCCGTACCGGGGGCACGAACAGGACTACGGCAAGGGACTGTTCTCGCGGGAGGATTTTGGGCGTATGGCCGCGATGCTGCGCGGGCTCAAGGGGCGCTTCATCCTGTCGTTGAATGACACGCCCGAGACGCGGGAGATGTTCAGGGGCTTCGAGATCGAAGCCGTGGAAACCCGATACTCCGCCAACGCAAAGGCCACGCGGAGAGCCGGAGAGCTTCTGATCTCGGGATGACGAGAGCGGTCGCCCTGATCGGAGGGGCTTCGGTCGGGATGTCGCGCAATCTGACATGCGCGCTTCAGTGTGCTGGAGTCCGTCTCAGCCCGCGCCCGAAAGACCCGGAAGAGCCCGCCCCCCGGACTTGTGCCGGGGGCCAGAGGCGGGGGTCGGGGCGCTACAACGCCCCGAACCGGGAGACGTCCCTCTAAACGCAGTTCTTCTTCTACTGGCGTTTCGCCCCGAATGCGCCGACGATGTTCGATTGCTCGAAAATGCCCGCCGCCTCGGCGTGGCCCGGACCGTAGAAGCCGCCCTGGATGCGGTTCCCGGACAAGCCGGCTTCGAAAGTCCCTCCCCCTGAACCTGTCCGGACATTCTGGAACGTCACTGTCTCCGTTGAGTGCGCTGTTCCGCGGTCGATGTTCTTGATCCTGCTGAATTCGACGCCGAGAGAATCGGAGCTCAGGTCGTAGCTCAGAGCCGCGTCTCCTAGCAGCCGATCACCGCGGTTGCTTCCGGTGGCTGGTGTTCCGACCATGAGGCCAAGCCACCTTGCGTGCCCAGTCAGCCGGGTGCCCGTGAGATCTCCACCGGCTATGCCGTTTCGAGCGTTCTGTGAGACGCCCCGTAAACTCCATTTCTCGGTCACCATGGCAAACGCGCCATGTCGCATCCATGCGCCAAAACTAGTGAGAACATAGTCCTGGTTCCGGACGGTTTCCGACATCAAAGTGATGCCATGCTTGGTTCCGACCGCCTCCGTGTCACCGCCCCGAAATTCCAAGTCGGCAAGCCGCACAGTGTCGGTCCACCCGGTCACGGGGTTCGATCGCGAACACCGAGTCCCCGAGCAACGTGCCCTTAGTTGAAACCGGGGAACGTCAGGATGGGTCGTCTCCCCGTGCATCGTGGACATGATTAGCGAGTCGGCGCGCGAGACCATGGCTGGTGCGCGCGCATTCTGCGACGCAGGCGTCTCTGCCGGTGCTGACAAGCCAGTCAGATCTCTGATGTCACCAATGCTGGCGGCCGGGCCATCGCCGCCCCCGCCGCACGCGGATAGTGGCAGCAGGATGAACGCAACAGCCGCTGCGGTCTTCGCCAAGCCCTTCTTTTCGCTTATCGTCTTCCAGCCCATGGTAAACCTCCTCTGCGATGGTTCATCGACAACAAGTGCAGGTAGAAGCTATCGCTCCGGCAGCCTTCCCGAATCCGCTATCCTCGGAGCCGATATGCTCCTGCCATCTTTCGCCATTGCGGTCTTGCCCTTTCCCGTCCGACCAGGCAATGCCACCAGGGCGTTCCTCACCACGGATCGGGGCGTCCGGGACAAGGCGGCGCTTGTCCGACCGGTAGGGCTGTACGACATGCCGGGTCTCGCGGCTCACGGAAAACTCGCCGCCATCCACCTGACCTCGCCGATGGTCTCGGCGTCCGCCGGCCACGGGATCGGCGCGTGCTCCGGCGCATCGCTCTCGCTTGTCAGCAGCCAGCCGCCGCCCGCGCTCTTGCCCGCGCGCTTCACCACAAGGCCCTCGTCCGTCCGCGCCAGATAGATGCGCCCGACGTAGCGCCGCCGCCGGTTCCGGTCCACCAGAACCGAACAGCCGTCCGGCAGCACCGGCTCCATCGAGCCGCCCGCCACGTCCACGATCAGGCAGCGCGTCGGATCGAGCCCGTGACGGTCCAGCCAGTCGCGACGGAACCACGCCTGGGACCGGACCTCCTCGCTCTCCACCAGCGCCCCGCCGCCCGCCGCCGCCCGGAGGCCATGCACGTCCACAGGCCGCGCCCCGGGCGGCATCCCGTCCTCGTCGACCGCCCCTACCGCCAGGGCGGACGGGTCCGCGAGGCCGGAAGCCGGCGGCGTCAGATCCCATCGCTCGACAAGCACAGGCCGCAGATCCTCTGGGATCGGGTCGCCGCCCGCGTCCGTCACGATCCGCGCCAGCCCCTGCGCGTGGCCTTCCAGGTCGGAAAGCGGGATCGGCGGCGGGCTTCCGGTCTCCGTGTCCGGCTGCTTAGGTCGCGGATCGCCAACGTAGAATTCGAGGCCCAAGGCATCGCAGATCGCGGCGGCGCGGTCTAGCCGTGGAATATGGCCATCCAGTACCGACCGAATTGCGTCCTGCGGCAAGTCGTGGTCGATCGCCGCACGGTGTTGCGTCAATCCAGTCTTTGCTAGCCGACGCCGAACGGTCTCCGGGAAGGCCCCTGCGTCCATTCAGGATATATACCGAATGGGTCTTGAGAGGTAAATCGGAATTTACCCCGATTCCCGCTTGACGTCATCGGCGTTTATCCCGATACTGTCGGCATGTATTCCGACAACATCCTCCGTGTGGCCACTATCTACGCTACCGCTCGCGGTATCACGCTCGCGACGGTCGGCACATATGCGGCCAACGATGGCCAGTTTTTCAAGCGCTTGGCCGCTGCCCGCGTCACGATCCGCCGAGCTGAGGGCGTCCTCCAATGGCTCTCCGACCACTGGCCCTCCGGCACGCCGTGGCCCTCCGACATCCCGCGCCCTGCGGCGTCGCCGGGCTCGCCTTCTGCGGAGGCGGCGTCGGGGAAGGAGGCGGCGTGATGGGCGTGGTTGCGACGAAGCGCCGTTCGATGGGCGCGGCCAGGCGTCTTCGCATCTTCGCCGCCCATGACGGGGTGTGCGGCTGGTGTCACGAGGCGATCGAGCCCGACCAACCTTTCGAGATCGACCATGCGGTTCCGTTGTGGTTCGGGGGTTCGGACGACGACGGCCCGAATGCGTATCCGATTCATGGGGAGTGCCACCGGCTCAAGACCTTCGGGCGCGGGCGCGACCGGCGGCGGTATGCGGACCTCTCGAACATCGCGAAGACCAGGCGTCTTCGGGCGGCGCGCCTCGGCCTTGCCCCGCCCGGGCGGGGCGGCCGGCTGGGCGACCCCCGCCTGGTTCGCAAGATTGACGGTCGCGTGGTTGAGCGCGACGGGCTGAAAGGGAGGACGGGATGATGCACCGCCGGCGTTTCCCGGGCCTCGTCGCGTCGGTGCCGGTGCGGGTGGAGTCTGCCTGATGCACGCGGCACGGCTGGACCGGTCGGCTCGGCTGCAACGGGTGCATGCCATGCTGTCGGACGGTGCGGAGCATTCGACGCTGGACATCGCGACCAGGGCCGGGGTATGCGCGGTCAACTCTTGCGTCGCGGAGTTGCGGGCCGGTGGGGCGGAGATCGTGTGCCGCCAGATCGCGAGCCCGGCGAGCGGGCAGCGCATCTGGCTCTACCGGATGGTTGCGCCGGCTCCGGCGGAGGCGGCGTGAGCGATCGGCCCGATCTTCGGGTTGTGGGCGTCAAGCCTGCCGACGATGCGGCGGCCGCCGGGCGCGCGACGGCGCCCGGGCTGGCGCTTGACGACGCTCTCGGGCGTGACGACTGGTTGGCTCTTGGCAAGGAAATATCCCGCCGGCGGGATATTTCGGGATGGCATCTGGGCGACTGGGCGCGGCATGGGGAGCGTCACTGGGGCGATCTGACGGTCGCGGCCGCCGAGATCGGGATTGCGCGCAAGACGCTCTATCACTGCGCGGGCGTTGCCCGGCGCTTTGAGGATCCGGCACGCCGTCGGGCGGGTGTCAGCTTTTCGTCTCATGCCGAGGTTGCGGCGCTCGACGCGGAGACGGCCGAGCGCATTCTGGACGATGCGGAGGCCGGCGGCTGGCCGCGCGAGCGGGTGCGCGAGGCAGTTCGGGAGGCGCGGGGCGGCGGCTACAAGCCGACCGATCCTGCCAGGGCGCGGGACGCAGCGGACCGGATGCGCGATCGGATCGGTGCCGAGCAACGAGTGGCCGCCGGCGCCGCCGGACGCATGACGAAGGTCGCTGTCGAGGCGTCGCGGTCGTCGGAGATCCGGGCGATGCACCGCAGCGCCCAGTACGGCCTGGCGCGGGATATCCGCCGGGAGTTCGGCAAGGCGGGCGCTGCGTTGCGCGCGCGGCACGCCGACGCGGCGGCGGCGCTGGCGCCGATCGAGGGCCCGGAGGCGGGCGGGGCGGGCGCGGACGAGCGCGCCGTGGCGGCTCTCATGGACGGGATCGATCCGGTCCTGCGGGCCGTGATGGGTCGGATCGCACAGGCATCGCGCGATGCCGCGGGGATGCCGCCGGCGGAGCGGCGTGCGCTGGCACAGCGTCTGGAGGCGGCGATCGACGCCCGCATCGAGGGGGCGCAAACGGTTCTTCAGGACGAGATCCAGCCGGCGCTGGAGCATCTGGCGGGCGAGCCATGACCGGCGAGCTGACCCGGAAGGGCGGCGCCCGGATCGCCACGCAGGCGTATCGCGATGCTTCGACCGTCTGTGGCGACGAACGGAACGCCGCGGTTCCGATGCGAACCGCATGGATCGATCCCATCGACATCGAGCGGGCGGCCGCGTGGCAGCGGATCTGGGACACGGCGCCGCAGGAGGCACGGGATGCGGCACGGACACGATTGAGTGCCGTGGAGGCATCGATGCGTGCGGTGGCGCGCGGTTTTCCGCTGTACCACGCCGACGCCGCGGGCGGACGTGAGACAGGCCTGTCGGCGGGGACGGTCGGAAAGTGGCGGCGTCGCTATTGCGGTCGCAGGCCGATTGCGCGCCTGGTCTCCCTGCTCGACGATCGCTTCCAACGCGGGGCGCCGCCGGAATGGCTCTGAAGCCGCTCTTGCGCATGGCCCCCGCAACGCCCGTGCAGGCCCCGTGTGCGGGCGCTGCGGGGGCGGTGCACGACCCCGCTGCCCGCGTCTTCCACGACCCCGGGACGGGCGAGGTCCTGGCGGACGGCGCGGCGTGGGACCGGGCGGCGGATGAGGATCGGGATCGTGCGCGAGCTCGTCTGGCGGCGGTGCGCCGTTCGGACGATCTGCACGCCGCCGGGATGCCGCGTGCGAAGGCGGACGGCATTGCGGCTTCGGAGGCCGGTGTTTCGGCCTCGGCCGCGGCGTCCTGGCGGCGCCGGGTGCGGGGCCTGCCGGAGGGCGGGCGCGTCGTGGCGCTGCTGGACGGTGAACGCACGGGCCGGCCGTCGCCGATCGACGGCGACGCGGCCTGGCGCGGGACGCTGGAAGCGCTCGCCTTCCACCACGGCCCCCACCTCACGGCAGAGCATGCCCGGCGCACGCTCATCGCCCGGCACGGTGTTGTTAAGCGTGGAAAAGTGACCCCCTATTGGGGGTGATCGGCGTCCAAAATTGACCCCCTTGGATTTGTGTCCATGAACACACCTCGTCGTTTGGACGGACGGGGTGGTGGGGGAGATGCTGGTTGTGGAAACGATCGCGAAGATCCGTCGGGATCATCTGGTGAAGGGCGTTCCGATCAAGAAGCTCGCCCGGGATTTGAGGGTTTCCAAGAACACGATACGCAAGGTGGTGCGGGGCGATGCGACCTCGCACAGCTACGAGCGCAAGATCCAGCCGATGCCGAAGCTTGGGCTGTGGGTGGAGGAGCTTGAGCGCCAGCTGAAGGCCAACGAGAAGAAGGCACGCAAGGATCGGCTGTCTCTTCTGCGGATTCATGAAGACCTTGTGTCGCTGGGCTACAAGGGCGGCTATGACGCGGTTCGCCGCTATGCCAGGGCCTGGCGGCGCCGGTGGCGGCTGTTGTCGCCGGCGCAGGCCTATGTGCCGCTGATCTTCGATCCCGGCGAGGCCTACCAGTTCGACTGGAGCCACGAGTACGCGCGTCTGTCGGGCGCGACGACCAGGGTGAAGGCGGCGCACATGCGGCTGTGCCACAGCCGGATGTATCTGGTCCAGATCTTTCCCCGCGAGAGCCAGGAGATGGTCTTCGAGGCGCACGAGCGTGCCTTCCGCTTCTTCGGCGGGGTCTGCCGGCGGGGCATCTACGACAACATGAAGACGGCGGTGAGCACGATCTTCGTGGGCAAGAAGCGGGACTACAACCGCCGCTTCCAGGAGCTGTGCTCGCACCATCTGGTGGAGCCTGTGGCGTGCACGCCAGGGGCTGGCTGGGAGAAGGGGCAGGTCGAGAAGCAGGTGGGTGACCTTCGCGGCCGCCTGTTCGTGCCCATCCCGCGGGGCCGCTCCTACGCCGAGATCAACGAGTGGCTGATGGATCGGTGCATCGAGGACGCCAAGAAGCATCCGCATCCGACAATCCCGGGCAAGACGGTGTGGCAGGTGTTCGAGGAGGAGCAGCCCTTCCTGATGGCGTATCGCGGCCCCTTCGACGGCTTCCATGCCAGCGAGGTGTCGGTCTCGAAGACCTGTCTGGTGCGCTTCGACAACAACCAGTACAGCGTCGCGGCCCGCGCCGTCGGCCGGCCGGTGGACGTGCGGGCCTATGCCGATCGGATCGTCATCCGCCAGGACGGCGAGACCGTTGCCGAGCACCCCCGCAGCTTCGGGCGCGGCCGGTTCGTCTACGATCCGTGGCATTACGTGCCGATCCTGACGCGGAAGCCCGGCGCGCTACGCAATGGCGCGCCCTTCAAGGACTGGCAGTTGCCCAACGCGCTCGGCCGCCTGCGAACCCGGCTCGCGGGCCACGACGACGGCGACCGGCAGTTCGTCAAGGTGCTCGCGGCGGTGCTGGAGGACGGACTGGAGGCGGTTGAGGCGGCCTGTGCCGAGACGCTCGACTGCGGTGCCTGCAGCGCCGACGTGGTGCTCAACATCCTCGCCCGGCAGCGCCAGCCGGCACCGCCGGCAATCATCCCGACGCCCGAGGGCCTGCAGCTTCGCCACAAGCCGGTAGCCGACTGTCAGCGCTACGACAGCCTGAGGGAGGCCGGTCATGGAGCGTCATGATGTGCTGGAGATGATGACCCAGCTGAAGCTCGCAGGTATGCGCGCCGCTTACGACGACATCCTTGCCGACGGGCTCAAGCGCCGCCATCCGGTGCAACAGATCATCGGTACGCTGCTGCAGGTCGAGATCGCCGACAAGAGGGCCCGCTCGATCAAGTACCAGATGGCCTCCGCCAAGCTGCCGACGGTCAAGGAGCTGGCCGACTTCGACTTCGCCGCCTCGCCGGTCAACGAGCCCCTGATCCAGGAGCTCGCCGGCGGCGGCTTCCTCGAGGGCAAACGCAACATCGTGCTGGTCGGCGGCACCGGTACCGGCAAGACCCATCTCGCCGTCGCCATCGCGCGGTCCTGCATCCGCAAGGGCGCGCGCGGCCGGTGCTACAACGTCGTCGACCTGGTCAACCTCCTCGAGGCCGAGCTTCGCGCCGGACGCCAGGGCCGCACTGCAGACCAGCTCGTCCGCCGCGACTTCGTCATCCTCGACGAGCTCGGCTACCTGCCCTTCGCCCAGGCCGGTGGGCAGCTGCTCTTCCATCTGATGAGCCGGCTCTACGAGCGCACCTCGATCGTCATCACCACAAACCTCGCCTTCGGCGAATGGCCATCCGTCTTCGGCGACCCCAAGATGACCACAGCGCTGCTCGATCGCCTCACCCATCATTGCGAGATCATCGAGACCGGCAACGAGAGCTGGCGCTTCAAGAACCGCTCCTGACCCGCCGCCGGCCTCCCTTGCGGCCCGGTTGCCCCGGTGGGCCAACAGGGACCCCCCACGCGGCTTCGCTCCGCGTAGCGCAGGGCGCCACACGAAGCCGCGCGGGTCCCCCCTATTGGCTACCGGGACAACCTCCGCCGTGCCACTCAGGGGGGTCAATTTTGCACGCCGATCGGGGGTCAGTATTGAAAGCCGATTGACAGACTGAACCAACCGCTGGTCTGTCGACGCTCCGGATTCCGCTCGATTGAACCGCGCCTGCCTGCATAAGTGTGCCGGTCTGTCGGTCTACGCCGGCCCGACGGAACACTTACTCCGACTTCCCGTTTGCAGCTTGTAGAACCGTTTGCCTGAGCGGTATCGATGCGGTGACGCGGTGACGGTTATGAGAAGGCCCCGAGATCCGCTGCCTGCGATAGGGCAGTGCCTCAAACCCCCGCTCGCCCGCCGTCCGCGTCACTGATGACCGAACGAATTCTCCTGCACGGTAGGCGGTTTCCGTCGACAACGCTGCGTCGGAACGCGCAGCCTTTCACTCAAATTCGCTTCCGGATTGCTTACGAGCATCATGGGGGAAAATAAAAATCTTGCAAATACAGTAAATTAGGACAGTATAAAAGAATAAGCGACGTTTGTGTCCAACACCAGCCTCACCGCAACTATATTAGTGATATCCTATAGGATGTCTAGATAGCCAGCGAATCTCAACGTGCGGGCCGGCAGGCGGGCGCCGCCCCTTCGCGTCATTTCCGTCCCGTCGATTGACAAGCGCTCGGGCGGCGCTATCTAATCCTTAGGATTGCAGGTGAGGTCAACAGACGCCATGGCACGCGCATTCGACGCAGTTCAACCGCTCGCAGGCGGCAACGAGGACATCACGCTCTCGGCCAGCGCGGCCCGGCGGATCGCAGCGCTGATCGCCGATGAGGACGATTCGGGCACGATGCTGCGGGTCAGCGTCTCGGGCGGCGGCTGCTCCGGCTTCCAGTACGGCTTCGCCTTCGAGACCGAGCAGCGGCCGGACGACATCGCCATCGAGCGGGACGGCATTGTTGCGCTGGTGGACCGGGTCTCGGCCGGCTACATGACGGGCTCGGAGATCGACTACGTGGAGGACCTGATCGGCGCCTCCTTCCAGGTGAAGAACCCGAACGCGGTTTCCGGCTGCGGCTGCGGCACGTCCTTCTCCCTCGTCTGAGCCCGTGCTCAAGATCGCGACCTGGAACGTCAACTCGATCAAGGTCCGCCTGCCCGCCGTGCTGGAGTGGCTCGGCAGCGCCGCGCCCGATGTCGTGCTGCTGCAGGAAACCAAGTCGCTCGACGAGGCCTTCCCGCGACTCGAGATCGAGGACTGCGGCTACAACCTCCTCGTCCACGGGCAGAAGACCTACAACGGCGTCGCCATCCTGAGCAAACGGCCGCTGGAGGATGTCTTCATCGGCCTCCCCGGCGATGAGGAAGACGAGCAGGCGCGCTACGTCGAGGCCACCACCGGCGGCGTCCGGATCGCCTCGATCTATCTGCCCAACGGCAACCCGGTGGCGACCGAGAAGTTTCCCTACAAGATCGCATGGATGGACCGGCTCGCCGCGCGCGCTGACGTGCTGCTAAGGCACGAGGAGCCGGTCGTGCTCGGCGGCGACTACAACGTCATCCCGGCCGACCTCGACTGCTACGATCCGAAAGCCTGGCGCGACGACGCGCTCTGCCGCAATGAATCGCGGTCGCGCTTCCGCACGCTGCTCCATAGCGGCTATGTGGAGGCGTTCCGCACGCTGCACCCCAACCGGCGGTCCTACACGTTCTGGGACTACCAGGCCGGCCGCTGGCAGCGGGGCGAGGGGCTGCGGATCGATCATCTGCTGCTCTCGCCGGAGGCGGCGGACCGGCTGGAGGCCTGCGAGATCGACTCAGGGCCTCGCGGCGGCGTGAAGGCCTCGGACCACACGCCGATCTGGTGCACGCTCAGGGAATGAGCGAGGCCCCCGCCATCGAGGGCGGCTGCCGCTGCAGCGCGGTGCGCTACCGGGCCGAGGGCCAATGGCATTCATTTGGCGCGAAGATTGTTCCGGGGTTTTTTGGTGGTGTCGTAACGAGTTGATTTCTTGTGTGGATTGTCGGTCTCGGCGTTTCCCGCACGAGGGGGATTGACCGGCGGCGTGTGCTTTGGCACACTGTGGCTGTCCCCCTGTCAGTGGAGCCGGCCCATGGACCCCCGCATCACCGCGCTGAAGTCGACGACCTTTTTCGGCAGACGTCTGACCCGCCGGCAGATTGCCGACATCCAGGAGACGGTGGCGCTGTTTCCGGCGATCAGCCGCAACGAGCTCGGGCACACGATCTGCGAGCATTTGAACTGGCGCGCGCCGAGCGGGCGGAACCGTGTCGCGGTCTGCCTGCGGATGCTGGAGGAGTTGGAGCGGCTGGGCATCCTGACCCTGCCGGCGCGGGACGAGGCGCAGGTGCGGGGGCCGCAGGAGGCGATGGCCCGGAGCGAGCGGACGGCGCCGGCCGCGGCGATCGCGGAGGACCTGGCCGCGCTGATGCCGCTGCGCCTGTCGATTGCGGCGGGCAAGGAGGAGGGCGGGCTGTGGAACGAGTTCGTCGCGCGCCACCACTATCTCGGGCTGCATCGTCTGGTCGGCGCGCATCTGCGCTATTTTCTCCTGGACCGCCACGGGCGGCCTCTGGGCTGCCTTCTGTTTGCCCGGGCGTCGCGCACGCTGCCCTGCCGCGACGAGTGGATCGGGTGGCCGGCGGAAGGCTTCCGCAAGCACCTCGATCTGGTCGTGGGTCACACGCGTTTCCTGATCTTTCCCTGGGTCCGGGTCGACAACCTGGCGTCGAAAGCGCTGTCGATGGCGCTGCGCCAGCTGCCCGGCGACTGGGAGGCGCGCTTCGGAGCGCGCCCGGTTCTGGTGGAGACCTTCGTGGACCCCAGCCTCTTCGACGGCGCCTGCTACCGCGCGGCCAACTGGCGCTGTCTCGGCGAGACCGGGGGCGGCAAGGGCAAGACCCGCAAAAGCGTCTACGTCTACCCGCTGACGCCGGACTTCCGCTCGATCCTGCTCGAAGGCCCGCGGCCGGCGCGGCGCGGGAACAGGACACGGCCGGCAGCGCTGGCGCCGGACGATCCCTTCGTGGCGCTGTGGCAGGACCTGATCGGCGCACTGGCGGCGGTGGCCGCCGATCACGACCGGGTGTGGCAGAGCCGCCGGCGGGTCCTCGACACCCTTCTCGTCATGCTCTTCATCTTCCGGCTGGCGTTCTCGAACGGCCGCGCGGGCTACGCCACGACGCTGGCCGGGCTGTGGGAGCAGTGCCGGGTCCTGGGCGTCGCACTGCCGCAGCCGGCGCCGGTCTCGGCCTCGGCGATGTGCATGGCGCGGGCCAAGGTCGACGAGGCGGTGTTCAAGACGCTGCACGCCGAGATCCTCAAGCGCGCCGACGGCCCGGCCTGGAAGGGCCACCGCGTGTTCGCGGTCGACGGCTCCAAGCTCAACCTGCCGCGGCCGCTGCTCAAGGCCGGCTACCGCACGCCCTCCGAGGCGGCCCACTACCCGCAGGGCCTGCTGAGTTGCCTCTACCGGCTGCACGCGAACATCCCGGTGGACTTCGACCTGGTCGCGCACGGCGACGAAAGAAGGGCCGCCCTCGCCCACCTCAAGGCGCTCT
This sequence comes from Alphaproteobacteria bacterium, assembly GCA_963422645.2. Lineage (GTDB taxonomy): Bacteria > Pseudomonadota > Alphaproteobacteria > UBA828 > UBA828 > WTGU01. Next base: position 151,889 of record CAXXVO010000015.1, on the reverse strand, counting down.
CGGCCAACGACATCGTGGTCTATGACCGCGGCTACTACTCTTGGGAGATGCTGCACGCCCATGTCGCCCGCGGCCTGCACCCCGTGTTCCGGATCAAGAAGAAGGCAGGCGCCGCCCTCGACGCCTTCATCGCCGACGGCCGCACGGACGCGCCGATCACCGTCGCTCCCGGAAAGGACACCCTGAGAAAGCTGCGCCGCAAGACGCCGCACGTCGACGCCACCCCGCTGCGCCTGCGACTGGTCCGCTACCGCATCGGCAGCACGGTCTTCATCCTCGCCACCACCCTCCTCGACCCCAAGGCCTGGAGCGTCGCGGAACTGGCCGAGCTCTATCACGCGCGCTGGGGAATCGAGGAACTCTACAAGACCTCGAAACAGGCCATGGCCGTCGAGGCCTTCCACAGCCAGACCGAGCGCGGCGTCCGCCAGGAGCTCTTCGCCCACTTCAACCTCATCGCCATGACCCGGCTCTTCACCAACCGCAGCAACGCAAGCCTCGACGCCGAGCGCCCTGCCGACGGCAAGCCGGCGATGAAAGCCAACTTCAGCAACGGCCTCGCCACCGTCGCGCGCAACCTCGAAGCGCTGCTGCTGCGCCATACGGCGATGGTCGCCGAAACCCTCAGCCATGTCCTCTCCTGCATCAACCAGGCGCGTCAGCGCCCGCGCCCCGGCCGGTCCTGCGAACGCAGGTCGCGCAAACCCCGCGGCAAGTGGGCACGCGCAAAGCGGGCCGTCGCCTGAACACCTGAACGACAGAAACGCACGCAACCGACAGCGCAAGAACACGACTCCTTAAGTGAACAGTCGAAAACCGCTAAGTGAATGCCATTGGGCCGAGGGCGGGCCGCTCTGGGTCTCCCATTGCCACTGCGAGGAGTGCCGGCGCTCGTCCGGCGCGCCGGTCTCGACCTTCGTCGGTGTGAGTGACACCGGGTTTGCCTTCGTCGCCGGCACGCCCGGCTCGTACGAGAGCTCGCCCCGGGTGGAGCGCACCTTCTGCGGCGCCTGCGGCACGCCGCTCACCTACGTGGCGGCGGTCTACCCCGGCGAGGTCCACATCATGGCCGGTACGCTCGACAAGCCAGAGACGCTCGCGCCGGAGCGGCACGTCTTCGTGCGCGAACGCATGCCGTGGCTGGAGATGGGGGACGATCTGCCGCGGCACGACACCCTGCCCCGTGGCGTGCCGCGGGTTCCGCGATCCTGAACAGGCTTGTGCCGGCTCCTGTCGGGCGGCCGGCGTGGCGTGCGGTGCCTCAGGCGGCGGCGGCGAAGCGGCCGAATTCGTACTTCTTCTGCCCGGACGGGCCCTTGCTGCCCTTCGGCTCCTTCTCCACTTCGAAGTTGAGCTCGATGACCACGCCGCTCGGGTCGAGCACGAAGAGCTGCCAGAGCTTGAAGTCCGGGATGTTCATCTGGCGCCAATCGCACTTGTGCTTCATCAGCTTCTTCTTCATCTCGTCGAAGCCCGACGCCCGGAGCGCGATATGGTCTATCGGCGAGACTCGCTGGTTGTACTTGTAGTTCCCGCTGTGGGTCTTGGCGGGGTCGCCGCCATAGATGTGGAACATGGTTTCGCCCATCTGGAGCCAGGCGCCGGGGAACGAGAACTCCGGGCGTTCGACCTGCTCCATGCCGAGCACGTCACAATAGAACGCTACCGTCTCTTCGAGGTTCTTGGACTTGATGGCCACGTGGTGCAGGTCGAGCAAGGGCATAATATCTCTCCTTCGCGCGCGCAGAGGGTGACCGTATCTTAGCCCCTCAGTCGGGGGAGACAACGGGCTATCGGGCGGAAGCGCCCGCCAGGCGCGGCGCACCGGGGGAGGGACGTGACGTGAGTACGCTGCACGAGGATCTGATCGTCATCGACGGGCTGATCGTCTCCAACTGGTCGGAGGAGGTCTTCCGCGACATGCGCAAGGGCGGGCTCACCGCTGCCAACTGCACCTGCTGCGTGTGGGAAGGCTTCGCCGAGACCATGGCCAACGTCGCCCGCTGGAACGGCTGGTTCCGCGACCACGACGACCTGATCGTCAAGGCGCGCACCGCCGCCGACATCCGCCGGGCCAAGGAGGAAGGCCGCACGGCGATCATCCTCGGCTTCCAGAACACGTCGGCCTTCGAGGACAAGCTGGGCGCGGTCCAGCTTTTCAAGGATGTGGGCGTCGGCATCGCCCAGCTCACCTACAACACGCAGAACCTCGCGGGCTCCGGCTGCTACGAGAGCCGCGACTCTGGGCTCAGCGACTGGGGCCGCGAGCTGGTGGCCGAGATGAACCGGGTGGGGATGCTGATCGACTTGAGCCACGTGGGCTCCCGCACGTCCGAGGAGACGATTCGCGAATCCTCGAAGCCGGTCGCCTACACCCACTGCCTGCCCTCGGCCCTCAAGCCGCACCAGCGCAACAAGGGCGACGGGGAGCTTCGACTCATCGCCGAGCAGGGCGGCATGATCGGGGTCACCATGTTCCCGGCGTTCCTCAGCGGCGGCGAGCACTCGACGGTGGACGACTACGTGGGGGCGATGGAGCACGTGATCTCGGTCGCCGGCGAGGACTCGGTCGCCTTCGGCACCGACTTCACCCAAGGCTACGGCCAGGAGTTCTTCGACTGGATCACCAACGACAAGGGCGATGCCCGCCCGCTCGTAAAGGTAACTGCCCAGGTCGTCTGATTTGTCATTTTGGGCCAGTGGATTGAGGCGTTTCTCGTTCGGAGTTGGTGGAAAGGGCTTGACGGGAATTTCGGGAAATGACTCAACAACGACATGAGCAATCCCGAGTCGCCGCGCGGCCCTTCGACGGGAGCAGCGCCCGAAACGCCCGCGCAGAAGATCGCCCGCCTGGAGGAGGAGAACGCCCGGCTTCGGGAGGAAAATGCCTGGCTTCGGCAGCAGAACGCGCGGCTGGAAGAGCAAGTCGCGCGTCTCGTCGAGCGCATCGAGGAGTTGGAGCGCCGTCTCGGCCTCAACAGCGGCAACAGCGGCAAGCCGCCTTCGAGCGATGGGCTGAGGAAGCCGAATTCGAAGCGGCGAACCCGAAGCCTGCGCGGCAAATCGGGCCGCAAGCCCGGTGGCCAGCCCGGCCACAAGGGCAAGACGCTGCGCCGCGCCGATCACCCGGATCGGGTGAAGGATCACGTCCCGGCTTCCTGCAAGGGATGCGGTTCGCCGCTTTCGGACGCGGCCAGGGCGGGAACGCCCGTCGCCCGCCAGGTGTTCGATCTGCCCGAGCCGAGCCCCCTGGAGGTGACCGAGCACCGGGCGCATGCCAAGTGCTGCGGGCATTGCGGGACGGTGACCCGGGCGGCGTTCCCCGACGGGGTGTCGGCGCCGGTGCAGTACGGCCCGCGCATTGCCGGGGTGGCGGTCTACCTTCAGCACGCTCACTTCCTGCCGGAGGATCGGCTGTCGCAGGTGATGGCCGAGCTCTTCGGCGCGCCGGTGACGGCTGCGACGTTGGCGACGATGAGCGAGAGGGCGGCCGAGCGGCTGCGGGACGCGGCCTTGCACATACAGGACCTGGCGGCGGGCACGGCGCGGGTGAAACACATGGACGAGACCGGCTTGCGGATCGGCGGTCAGACGCAGTGGCTTCATGTGATCTGCACGCCGCTGCTGGCGGCGTACCGGGTCAGCGGCAAGCGCGGCGCCCTGCTCTCGGGTGTCTCCGGCATCGTCGTGCACGATCACTGGAAGCCGTACTTCGCGATGGAAGGGGTGGAGCACGGCCTGTGCAACGCCCATCACCTGCGGGAGTTGCAGGCGCTGGTGGACATCGAAGGGGAGGCTTGGGCCCGGCGGATGCAGCAGCTCCTGCGCCGAGCCAATCGCGCCGCCCGCATCGCGCTGGACAAGGATATCGCCGTTCCGGCGAGGCTTGTGGCGCTGATCGAGCGCCGATACGACGAGATCATCGCCGATGCGCTGGCCTTTCACGAGAGCCAACCACCGTTCTCGCCTGGCAAGAGGAAGAAGCGCCGGAAGCGAAGGATCGGTCACAATCCGGCCTTGAGGCTGCGCGACCACAAATGCGCGGTGCTCCGGTTCCTGATCGACCTCGAGGTCGGGTTCACGAACAACGAGGCCGAGCGCGACCTTCGGATGATGAAGCTGCGCCAGAAGATCTCCGGGGGCTTCCGGTCCGCGCAGGGGGCCGAGAACTTCGCCATCCTGCGCAGCGTCATCACCACCGCCAGAAAGCAGGGCTGGAATATCATCGAAGCCCTGACCAGCCCATCGGATCGGCTCATCGCCACCGTCAAGTGCGCGTAAGCTCACCTGGCACGGGTTCTCCAACAGCGGAGCCATTCTCATAAACGATCATGGTCGACGCCGTGCTGGACCACCCCATAGAATGAAAATCGGTGCCCGTCGCGCGGGCGGACTTCGGGCCACATCGGGGTAGCTTACCGGTCGCAGTCCGCAAGAGGGGCATCGTGAGCTGTGAAACCCGGCGACCACAGAGGAGCACACGGGCGTCGCGTGGGTAGCGTTGTGCCGAATCCCAGAGAATTTTCACAGCAAGAACCTGGGCAGTTACTCGTAAAGTTCACCCCGATGTCCAACCCGAAGGGCGTGGAGACCATCGGGCAGCTCCCCAACCTCACCCAAGCCATGGAGCGTGCCGGCTGGACCGAGGGCCGCATCCGCAAGGTCATGGGCGAGAACTGGCTGCGCTTCCTCGCCGAGGTCTGGGGGGAGTAGGGGGGTTAAGGCCTCAGTGTCAGCGTGCCGTCGCGGACCTCGTAGCCGCTCAAGCGCTCCAGCGCGCTGATGCCGAGCAGCGAGTGGGGCAGGCGCTCGCTGTTGACCACGGCCCGCACATTGCTCAGGCGGATGTCGCCGAGCTCGAGCGAGCGGATCACGACCGGCGCGGCGCGCACGATGCCGCCGGCGGTGTGCAGCCGCTGGGAGAAGCTCAGCTGCGCCGGGTCGAAGCCGATGCGCTCGGCGTCTTCCGGGCTGAGGGCCACGATGGTCGCGCCGGTATCGATCAGGAATCTGACGTCGGCGCCGTTGACTCGGGAGTCGATGTAGAAGTGGCCGTCGCGATGGGCGCGGACGCGCACGGCGCCGTCCTCGGTGGTCACCGCCGCGTAGGGGACGATCTCCCCGCCCAGCCGGTTCACGAGGTCCGTGAGCTCGAAGCGATAGCTGTAGCCGATCGCCAGAATGCCGGTGAGCGCGAACCAGACGGCGGCGTGGCGAAGCCTGCGGAGGAGCTTGCCGGTCGCCGGCGGACGCGGCGGTCGTGGGAATTGGGGCGATGGCCCCTGCCGGTGCCATCCGGCCTCCGTGCGGAGGCGGCTCCAGGGCCCGCGCCCGGAGCTCATGCCCGGTCCATCCGGCCCATCCTAGACTGGCGCCGACGCAACCCAAGCCTTCGCATCGTCTTCATGCCGCTCCTATACACCGATCTGGTGTGCCGCTCCCGACTTTACCAGTCGTGAGGAGCGATCCGTTGCGTCGCTGCCCGCGACCGGGCGATCGGCTTCACCTGGTGTTCGGCGCTTCATATGAGTTTCTTATGGAATCGATGAACATTCGATATTTGTCGTAATGGCTATGCCGATTACGTGAGTCCTCAGGAGATGCCCTTCGAGGTGTTCTCGAAGCGAAACGCGAGGACTTCGGATCATGGCCGTTCACACCTCCGGCGCACAATCCCCCGATCCCACCGATGCAACGCGATCCGATTCCGCCGAGCTCGCGCCCGCGCAACGCTCCGGGAACGAGCTAGCGGTCCACGCGCCGACCCGTCGCAGGCAACGACCCACGGCAGGCGCTGCCGACGGGGTACGCGCCGCGGCATCGGTCATGGGATGGGCTCTCTGGATACTGTTGGCGCTGACAATGGCGGCGTTCCTGGCCTTCGCACCCTCCTTGATCTAGCCCCGAATCTCATTGAGTCTCACGTAGTCTCGCAAATTCTCACCTTGTTCGCCGCGTGCACGGCGCGGACGCGGCATCGGGTGCTCAGCGTGCGGTCGCCCCGGTCTCCTTCGCGGTCTTGGCAGCAGGTGCGCGCCGGAGGTCGTCGGCGCGTAGCGGGGCGGATCGTCGGGGTGCCGGCAGGTGGGCAGACACTCGATCAGGGCGTCGTGGTTCGGCTGGTGGAAGAAGGCGATGGAAGCGCGCCGGCTGCCCGCGCGGCGAGCCGCCGGCGGGTTGACCACGCGGTGCAGCGTCGAGACCCAGCGGTCGTTGGTCCACTGTGCCATGAGGTCGCCGAGATTGACGATGAAGGTACCGGGCACGGGGGCGACATCGCACCAGGTTCCGTCACCGCCGCGCACTTGCAGGCCGCCGGCGGCATCGGTCGCAAGGAGGATCGTGAGGCTGCCGTAGTCGCTATGCGCGCCCGCGCGCAGCTGGCCCGGCAGGGGAGGGCGGCTCGCCTCGGCATAGTGGTTGAGGCGCATGGCGGTGATGTGGCGGTCGATCTTGTCGGTGAAGAAGTGCTCGGGCATGTCGAGCGCCAGCGCGAAGATGCGCATCAAGGTCTCGGCCAAGCGCTCCATCGCGCGGTAGTAGGTGCAGAGGCGTTCCCGAAAGCCGGGCGGCCGGGTGGGCCAGATGTTGGGCTCGAACCAGGTCTCGCGGTGCGCGGCGAAGTAGGGGGTCTGCGGCAGATCGAAGCGCCCGAAGGTGAAGGCCTCGATCAGGTCCGGCGGCGACTCTCGGTCTAGCGTGTAGGCCAGCGCATTGCCGCCCACGGGCAGGTAGCCCCGGCGAAAATCGCCCTTGGGCGACATCCATTGGCGCTTCTCGGCGTCGCCCAGGTCGAAGAAGGCCCAGGTCGCCGCGAGGGCATCGTCGATGACGGCGGATGGGACGCCGTGGCCGGCAACGATCAGGAAGCCGATGCGGCGGCAGGCCCGGTCGACCGCCTGCGCCACCGCCGCCTTCTGCCCATCGCCGCCGCCCAGAAAGGGCGCGATGTCGACGACGGGGACGGTGCTCTCGCTCATGGCTGGGCCATGGTGTCACGGCGCAGGGCACGGGACCACACCCGCCAACACACCCGCCAACGCCCGCACGCTTGCCGACCGCGCCGCGATAGGGCAAACAGCCGCTGCGAAGGGGCAACCTCATCGACCGTTGGCGAAGGAGAACACGAGCACCGTGACGCGCATCGTCCTGGTCACACATTCAGAGCGTGCCAATCCCGGCAAGGTGCGCGAGGCGCTGCATGCGCGGGGCTGCGAGACCGAAGTCTGCTTCGCGGCCGGTGGTGCGGCCTTGCCGCCCATGAACGGCGCTCGATTGCACGGCTACGATGCGGCCGTTGTGTTCGGCGGGCCGATGAGCGCGAGCGATGTCGACGACCTTCCCTTCCTTCGGGAAGAGACCGATTGGATCGCCGCACAGCTTGCGGCCGATGCGCCCCTGCTCGGCATCTGTCTCGGCGCCCAGATCATGGCCCGCGCCCTCGGCGGACGCGTCTATCCCCATCCGGACGGTCTCTGCGAGGTCGGCTATCAGCCGCTTCGGCCTGCGAAGCCGGATTGCGCGCTCTTCCCGTCACCCTTCCACGTCTATCACTGGCACCGGGAGGGCTTCGACCTGCCGCCGGGAGCGGAGCTGCTGGCGCGGGGGGGCATCTTCGAGAATCAGGCGTTCAGTCACGGTGAGCGGGCGTTCGGAGTCCAGTTTCACCCGGAGATGACGCCGGTGACCCATGAGCGCTGGCTCAACAACTCGAAGGCCCAGAAATATTTCCTGCGGCCCGAGGTTCCGTCCGCCGATCGTCAGCGCTCCGACTCCCTGCGCTACGACCCGGCGGTGCACCGCTGGCTCGATCGCTTTCTGGATCTCTGGCTGGAGCGCTTCTAAGGGGCCGCGCGCAGGTCCGGAACGCGGCGTTTCAGGCTGCTCAGAGCCCGTAGCGGGACCACCAGAGACGGGCTTCGATGGCGCCGATCAGCTCGCCGGCGAGCGAGCCGGCCTCCTCGCCGTCGCCTCCGAGAAGGAGGCCCGGCCGCAGGCGCCGCGCCAGCCACCCGCGCGGGCGGCCGATCTTGCGGATGACCACCTTCCGGCCGTAGCGCTCGCGCAGCACGCTTCGGATATCGCCGATGCCGTCGGCGAGCCCCAACCCGATCGCCTTGCGGCCCAGCCAGAACTCTCCGCTGAAGAGGTCGGGATTGCTCTCGGCGAGGCGCGCGCCGCGCCGCGCGCGGACCAGCTCCTTGAAGTTGTCGTGAATGTCCCCCTGCACCCGGCGCAGGCGATCGAGATCGTCCGGCTGCACGGCCAGGAAGGGGTCGAGCAGCGACTTCTTCTCGCCGGCGGTGTAGAGCCGCCGCTCGACGCCGAGCTTCTCGATGGCTTCATGGAATCCGAAGCCCGAGAAAATGACGCCGATGCTGCCGAGAATGGAGTTGTCGTCCACGAAGATCTCGTCGGCCGCCGCAGCCAGCCAGTATCCGCCCGATGCTGCGACATCCTCCACGAAGGCCATCACCGGCACGTCGCGTTCCATCGCAAGGGCGCGAATCCGGTTGTGGATCAGCGCCGACTGCGCCGCGGAGCCTCCCGGCGAATTGATCTCGAGCGCCACGGCCTTCAGCCCCGGCTGGCGGAAGGCCCGCTGCAGCACGGGGGCGACGGCCTCCATGTTGATGCGGCCGCCGAACATGCCGGCCCGTCCGATCACGCCCGATAGCCGCACGACCGAGACGACTGGCGGCGGGCGCCGAAACGTCAGGCGCATCAGCAGCCGCCTCATCAGGACTCTTCCTCCAGCAGGGTCAGTGCGGCGCCCCCGCGCAAGACACGATCTGCTGCGTGGGAGAAGCTGCCGTCGTCATCGTGCAGGATCATGCCGGCCGCGATCTGCAAAGGTCCGCCGTGCTCGGCCGTCGCCTGCACGATGATGCGATTCGCGGTCTTCCTGGTGCGCGCGCCGCTGAAGGGATTATGCGACCACAGCGGATAGACGACGATGGCGCCGGGCCGCGCCGGAGAAAGTCCGCCCAGAATCTGGGCCAGTCGCTCCGGCCGATGGATAATCGTGATGGTGCCCCCCGGGCGGACCATCCGAGCACAAAACTCGAGCCAGGTGTCGAGCCCGGCCGCGCCTTCCACCGTCGCCTGCGCGCGGCCGCGGAAGGCTGGCGGCTGATTCGCGCCCTGCTCGAAAAAGGGCGGATTCGCGAACACGTGGTCGAAGCCTTTCGGGGATAACTTGGGCGGCGGCCGCTCGAAATCACCGACCCAGACGTCGAGCCGTTCCTCCAGCCCGTTGAGCGCGGCGTTATCCTTGGCGAGCTGCGCGAAGGCGCGGTCCACCTCGAGCCCCGTGACGTGCAGGTCAGTCACACGGCTCGCGAGACAGAGGGCTCCGGCGCCGACGCCGCAGCCGACATCGAGCGCGCGCTCACCGTCCGAGGCCGGCACTGCGGCCGCGAGCAGGACCGGATCGATCGCGACTCGGTAGCCCGCCGCCGGCTGCTGCAGCGCGACCCGGCCACCGAGCAGCGTATCGCTGGTGACCCGCGCGGACTCGGTCTCAGTCATCGAGGGCGTCGACCTCTTTCAAGATGCGTCGTGCCGTATCGGCGTCCTCGTCGGCGACCATGAGGCGTCTCGGGATCGCGCCGGCGCTCCCCTCCAGCACACTCATGTGCTGATCGAGCACGATGGGCTCGATTCCGGCGTCTCTCAGCACGGCGTCGAGGAACGAGAGCTGCACCAGGTCGTTCGTGCGCAGGAGCTCGATCATTCTGTCCTGACTCCCGTGTCCAACCGCGCGCTAGCTGTTAGGTTAAGGGCAACGCAGTTGCGCATGGATGCCCTTGCGCGAGCGCGCCGTCAAGCGAGAGGGTCTATGTCGAATACGGTCGTTCCGCTCGAAGGGCGGGCTGCTGCACGGCGCAAGGCGGCCTCCGGGGCCTCGCTGGACCCACTTCACGGTCTGGTCGCAGACGACTTGCGCGCCGTCAATGGCGTCATTCTGGACAACATGCAAAGCTCGGTGATGCTTATTTCGCAGCTCGCCGCGCATATCGTTGCGGCGGGCGGAAAGCGTCTCCGGCCGATGATGACCCTCGGCTCCGCCAGGCTCTGCGGCTACACCGGCAAGCGTCACATCGACCTCGCCGCCTGCGTCGAGTTCATACACACGGCGACGCTGCTTCACGACGATGTCGTCGACGACAGCGCGCTCAGGCGGGGCACGGCGACCGCCAACGCGGTCTGGGGCAACAAGCCGAGCGTGCTGGTGGGCGACTTCCTGTTCAGCCGCGCGTTCCAGATTTCAGTCGCCGACGGCTCGCTCCGCGTGCTCGGCATTCTGGCTGATACCGCCGCGACGCTCGCCGAAGGCGAGGTGATGCAGCTCACCACCTCCAACGACACCGAGACCAGCGAGGCCGCCTATCTCAAGGTGGTGACCGCGAAGACTGCGGCGCTCTTCGCGGCCGCCTGTCAGCTCGGCGCGGTGGTGGCGGAGCGCTCCGCCGCCGAGGAGGAGGTGCTCAGAAGCTTCGGGCTCAACCTCGGCATCGCCTATCAGCTGGTCGACGACGCCCTCGACTACGGCGCCCGCGAAGCGGTGCTCGGCAAGTCGGTGGGCGACGACTTCCGTGACGGCAAGATCACGCTGCCCGTGGTGCTGGCGTTTCGTCGGGGCGACGACGAGGAGCGCGCCTTCTGGCGGCGGACCATGGAGGAAGAGCAGCAGGAAGACGGCGACTTCGCGCACGCGATGGCCCTACTCACCCGCCATGACGCGATTTCCGATTCGGTGGAGCGAGCGCGCCACTACAGCGCCATGGCCCGTGATGCGCTCGGCCTCTTCCCCGCGTCCGAGGCGAAGGACGCCCTGCTCGACGTGGTCGATTTCTGCACCCAGCGAGTGCACTAACTGAAAATTTGTCGCTCACGGCAGCCGGCTCTTATTGGATTCCGCGCGCCTTGCGGCGCGACCCGGAGCCTGCGCGGGCGCGCCGCATTAGCGGCGGGCTGCGGTCGCGGCCTGTCGTGCGTCCGTCAAATACGGACGCACTCTGACTCGGGAACAGGCCTGGCGCCGAGGGGGTGGAGGCTCAGCGCATTTCCTTTGCGATCTTGAAGGCGACGAGTCGCGCGCTCCCGGCTCTGAGCGCGGCCCAGTCGTCGATGTCGGTCTCGAATACGGCGAGAGCCGCCGTCGGAAATCTCGAAGAGAGTTGCGCGTAGGCGGGTCCGTGTCCGCGTCCGCCGAGCGCGAGGGCCAGCGCGTGAATGCCGGGATTGTGGCCGATGAGAAGGACGCCGTCCTCACTGCCGCCGGACTCGGCCACCGCGTAGAGCAGAGCCGACGGGCTGCCCATGTAGATGCCGTCGACCACACGGCGCGGCAGGCTCTCGCCAAATCCTTCGCAGAACGAGTCGCAGGTCTCCACAGTACGCCGCGAGGGCGAGCAGAGGATCAGCGTCGGCGGCTGGGCCTGATCGCGGCAGAAGGCGCCCATCCATTGGCTTTCTTTCCGGCCCCTGCCGACGAGCGCGCGCTCGAGGTCGCCGCCGCCGGCCGGCATGCCGGCCTGGGCCTTGCCGTGGCGCATCAAGTAGAGCCGCCGCACCCCGCCTCCCCGCTCGCGGTTGCCGGTCCGGTTGCATTCGCCCTTTGCAATCGCGGTAGCGCGCGACCAGAATCGCGCGCCGTTTCGGCGATGGGGAGATCATGATGGGCGGGAAGCGCACCGACAAGAGCCCGTACGAGGCCGGGCTCGAGCGCAACGATGCAAACTACGTTCCCTTGACCCCGCTCTCCTTCCTGCGCCGCGCCGCGGCAGTGTTCCCCGAGCGGACGGCATGGATTCACGGCACCCGGCGTGCGAGCTACGCCGAGTTCTACGCGCGCAGCCGGCGCCTCGCCTCGGCGCTGGCCAAGCGCGGCGTCGGCAAGGGAGACACGGTTGCGATCATGTCCCCCAACACGCCGGCGATGTTGGAGGCGCACCACGGCGTTCCCATGTGCGGCGCCGTGCTCAGCGCCCTGAATTATCGGCTCGATGCCGCCTCCCTCGCGTTCATTCTGGACCATGCCAACGTCACGGTGCTGCTCACCGACCGCTCGTTCTCGCCGGTGATCGCGGACGCCCTTTCCCGGGCAGCCGCGGCGCCAGTGGTCATCGATATCGACGACACGCCCGAGGAAGGCGGCGACCTGATCGGCGAGATCGAATACGAGGCGCTGCTGGCAGAGGGCGATCCCGACTATGACTGGCCCTGGCCCGAGGACGAGTGGGACGCGATTTCGCTCAACTACACCTCCGGCACCACCGGCAATCCCAAGGGTGTCGTCTATCACCACCGGGGAGCCTACCTGAATTGCCTCGGCGACGGCGTCACCTGGGCCATGCCTCATGCCCCGGTCTATCTTTGGACGCTTCCCATGTTCCACTGCAACGGCTGGTGCTTCACCTGGGCGATCAGCGCCTACGGCGGCACCCACGTGTGCCTGCGCAGGGTCGAGGCGGGGGCAATCTTTCAGGCGATCGCGGCGCACAGGGTCACGCACTTCTGCGGGGCGCCCATCGTCCTCAACCTGCTCAACAACGCGAGGGAGGATGAGCGCATCGCCTTCGATCATCGCGTCGAGATCATGACCGCCGCCGCCCCGCCGCCCGCTGCCGTTATCGCACGGATAGAGGCAGCCGGCTTCCACGTCACCCACGTCTACGGGCTCACCGAGGTCTACGGCCCGGCCACCGTGTGCGCGTGGCACGACGAGTGGAACGCGCTGCCGCTCGACGAGCAGGCCGCGCTCAAGGCACGCCAGGGCATGCCCTACGCCACCCTTGACGGGCTCATGGTGGCCGACCCCAAGGCGCTCGAGCCGGTGCCGGCGGACGGCAAGACCATGGGCGAGGTCTTCATGCGCGGGAATACGGTGATGAAGGGTTACCTGGACAATCCGCAGGCGACGGCGGAGGCCTTCGCCGGCGGCTGGTTCCACACCGGCGATCTCGGCGTTGTCCACGCCGACGGCTATATCGAACTCAGGGACAGGGCCAAGGACATCATCATCTCGGGCGGCGAGAACATCTCCACCATCGAGGTCGAAGGCGCGCTCTACCGCCATCCCGCTGTGCTGGAGGCCGCCGTGGTGGCGCGGCCCGACGAGACCTGGGGTGAGACGCCCTGCGCCTTCGTCACGTTGAAGGATGGCGCCAGCACGGACGAGGCGGCGCTGATCGATTTCTGCCGGGGCGAGCTCGCCCACTACAAGTGCCCGAAGACCGTGGTGTTCGGCGCGCTGCCCAAGACCTCCACGGGCAAGGTCCAGAAGTACGTGCTCAGGGAGCGCGCCGCCGGGCTATAGAGCGCGTCCGTCCTTGACGGACGCGCGACAGGCCGCGACCGCGGCCCGCCGCGAATGCGGCGCGCCCGCGCAGGCGCCGGCCGAAGGCCGGCTGCCGTGAGCGACAGAGAATCAGAGCGTTTCCATGCGAAACGGAAACGCTCTGAGCCGGAGTGCCGCGGTCCGGACGGGCACCCGCCTTGAATTCCGGGCCGGTTGCCGTCTCGATCCGCTACCATGCGCTCCGGGATTCGGGGAGCTTGCGCGATGCCCGACGTCACTCTCAGCCCGGATGGACAGGTCGTCGAAATAGCCGGTCTCGGCCCGGAGCCCCTTCGGTTCCACGCCGTGTGGTTGCGGGACAATGCCCGGGACGAGCGGACCCGCTCACCGGAGAACGGCCAAAGGCTGGTCACGGTCGGCGACATCCCGGAGGAGACGGCCATCGTGACCGCCAAGGCCGAGGGCGCGACCCTGACCGTGTCGTTCCAACCGGAGAACAAGACCATCGGGTATGACTTGGGGTGGCTCCTGAGGAACGCCTGCGACCGCCCGGCCCGCAACGAACGGGGCTGGATCGCATCCGGCATCGAAACCTGGGACAGCCCTTCCCTGGCAGAGATTCCCGAAGCGGACATGGGATCTCTGAAAGCTGACAGCGGGCGGTTGCGGGAATGGCTGGAGGCGGTCGTGCGCTTCGGGTTCGGCAGGGTCGTCGGGGGAGGCACGAGGCCGGGCGCGCTCTTCGATGTTGTCGACCTCTTCGGGTACGTGAGGGAGACCAACTACGGCCGGCACTTCGAGGTCCGCACCGAGGTGAATCCGACCAACCTCGCTTTCTCCAGTCTTGGGCTCCAGGCCCATACCGACAATCCATACAGGGACCCGGTGCCGACGCTGCAGGTGCTCTATTGCCTGGAGAATTCCGCTGAAGGAGGGGAGAGCATCGTGGTCGACGGATTCCGGGCGGCGGAGCGGCTCCGGCAGGAGCGACCCGACGATTTCGAGGTGCTGAGCAGGTATTGCGCGCGCTTCCAGTACGCCGGCGATCCCTCGACGAACCTGCGCGCGCGGCGCCCGATCCTCGAACTGGCGCCGGACGGCGAGCTGACCGCCATTCGCTTCAACAACCGCTCCCTTGCCGCGGTGACGGATGTTCCCTTCGAGCGGATGGATACCTGGTACAGGGCCTATCGACGCCTGAGCGAGATCGTCGACGACCCGGCGATGCAGGTCATGGTCCGACTCGAACCGGGCGAGTGTTTCCTTCTGGACAACACGCGTGTGCTTCATGCGCGCAAGGCCTACTCGGGCTCTGGCAGGCGGTGGCTTCAGGGGTGCTACGCCGACAAGGACGGCCTGCTGTCGAAACTTGCGGTGTTGACGGCTGCGTGCAGGGAGGCGGCGGAATGAGCGAGACCGGCGACATCGGGCTCGACCAAAGGACGATCGTGGCCTTCATCCAGGACATCTTCGAGCGCCGCAGCGGCGAGCGCTATCTCGGGGAGGCCGTCACGCTGGCCGAACACATGCTGCAGAGCGCCACCGTCGCCGAGCGGAAGGGCGATCCCGAGGAGATCGTCGCCGCTGCGCTGCTGCACGACATCGGCCATATCGTCGGCGGCTCCGGCTCATTTTCGATGAACGATACGCAGGACCGGCATCACGAGAAGGCCGGGGCCCGGCTTCTCGAACCCTTCTTCCCCCGGGTCGTCGTCGATTGCTGCCGCTTTCACGTGGCGGCCAAGCGCTACCTCTGCGCCACCGACCCCGGCTACTTCGATACGCTGAGCGCCGCTTCGGTGCATTCCCTGACGTTGCAGGGAGGGCCCATGAACGCGGAAGAGGTGGCGCAATTCGAGACGCAGCCGAGCTTCCACGAGATCGTCGCAGTCCGATACCTGGACGATGCCGGCAAGCGGGTCGGCATGGCGACGCCGGAGTTTGCCCACTTCGTTCCCATGCTCCAGCGCATGGTGGACGCGCGATCCAGGGACGGCTCGGCTGAACAAGTCCGGATCATTCATGCGCATCGCGCATAACGCCAAACCAAAGGGCAATTTACGAAATAGTGTTGTTTTGCGATCTCATAAAATCGTAGACAATCAACGGTTGTCTTGAAGAAACGATGTAACTGCCCAGGTTCTTGCTGTGAAAATTCTCTGGGATTCGGCACAACGCTACCCACGCGACGCCCGTGTGCTCCTCTGGGGTCGCCGGGTTTCACAGCTCACGATGCCCCTCTTGCGGACTGCGACCGGTAAGCTCAGACTTCCTGACCTCGTGATGCTGGCTGTTCTGGGCAGCGTGCCGGGAACTCCTTGAATTCTTGGTAACTGCCCAGGTACCCCCTCTCTCTTATGGAACAAGCCAGTTCCTTTTGCGTCAACGCCCCCACGCCGCGGGGGTGCCTACTCTCTTGAGCGCGAGAGGATGATGAACGCCGCGTCGCGAACAAGATGAGAGGACAGCGATACTCAGGATGAGCCGGAGAAGTTCAGGAGCGCAGTATAGGGATCAGCTGCATCGGTTCCGGGTGCGCCAGGATTTGCAGGATGTTCCAGCCTTGCTTTCGAGCGGTGACGATGACGCTGCGCATTCCGGCGAAGTTGCAGGCGCCTTGCAGGGAGCGGAAGCCGCCTGAGATCTTCTCATGCACTTTGTTCATACGGATGTCACGCTCCGCCTCGTTATTCGTGAACGGCGTGCGCAGGTCGGTGAGGAAGCGCAGGCAGCCCTCCTTATGCTTTTGAAGGCGGCGCGCGAGGTTGTGGCCGATGCGGCGTTTCTTTCGCCCTCGCTTTGCGATCTGGAGCGGCGGTTGGGCCTCATGGAAGGCGATGGCTTCTTCGAGGATACGGTCCCATGCCCTTGAGATGCGGGCCACCAGGGAGGCGGGGACTTGACGGTCTTTCTCACGGGCGAAGCGGGCGGCCCTGCGCGCGCGCTGAAGCAGGCGGTGCATGCTCGCCGCCCATTCCTCCTTCTCGATGTCGATCAGGGCCTGGAGTTCGCGCAGGTGATGTGCGTTGCAGGCGCCGTGGCGGACGCCCTTGATGGTGAAGTAGGGGGCGAAGTCGTCGTGGACGAGGATGCCTTTCAGGTTCTTTTCGACATCGCCGCGTCCCTCGCCGATGCGCAGGACGGTGAGCAACGGGGTGCACAGCACATGGAGCCAGCGGGTACGGGCGGCGATACGCAGGCCGGTCTCGTCGAGGTGCTTGACCGGCGCCTGCGTGCGGATCAGATCGGCGACATGGTCGAGGAAGCCCTCGAAGCGCTGCGCTGTGCGCCGGCCCATGGCGGCGATCGTGGCAGTGGAGATGGACACCGCGAAGATGTCGCTCATGAGTTCGGCCAGACGCTTCTCGGGCACGAACTGGGCGTACAGCAGGTAACTCACCCAAGCGGTGATGCGAGGGCCGTACTGGACCGGGGCGGTGACGCCCGGCGGGAAGGCGGCTCGTGTCAGCGTGCCGCATGCGCCGCAGAGGCAGCGATGGGCGCGGTGTTCGGTGACCTCGAGAGGCTGCGGCTCGGGTACGTCGAAGACCTGCCGACAGGCGGGCGCGCCTTGCCGGTCGGCGTCCGAGAGCTCGACGCCACAGCCGGAACAGGTGGAGGGGTGGTGATCGACGACACGGTCCGGGCTGTCGCTCCGCGCGAGGGTGGTTCCCTTGTGGCCGGGCTGGCCGCCACTGGGCCCGCCGGACTTTCCGCGCTGGCTTTGGGTGCGCCTCTGGGCTCCGCTTTTCTTCTTGAGCCCGTCGCTGGCGGGGGGCTTGCTGCTTGTGGTGCTGTTGAGGGCCGCGCTGCGCTCGAGTTCGGCGATGCGCTCGCGCAGGGCCGCGTTCTCCTGCTCGAGTGCGGCATTTTCCCGGGCGAGCGCGGTGGCTGATCGCAGCAGCCCCTGCCCCCATTCCCGGACGGCAACGACGACAGTGGTTGCGAGGGATGATGGCTCGAGAAGCTCCTTCAGGCAGCAGAAGGCCTCGTTACGGGCGGCGAGGTCTTCGTGCCAGTGCGACACCGTCACGTGTCTTCGGCCTCGACGGCCATCATGGCGGCGAGCACGGCGAGGCGTTCGCCCGGCGGCAAGGCCTGGTAGCGCCGGCCCCAGTTGGCTGCCTTGCGCTTGATGCGCTGGCGGTCGGTGAAGTTCCGGCCTGCGTGGCTGGCCCAATGCATCCGGTCGGGGGCGTAGTTGAACCAGACGACCTCGGTTCGCACCAGACCCTGGGTCGTGACCTGCAGCGCCAGCCGGCGCCATCCCGCCAGCACCTCGTCATAGAGCGCCGACGGATGGCCCGAGATCATGACCTGGCAGGGCAGAGCCTTGAGCAGCGCGAGAAGCGCGACGTGGCCGGCCTCCTCGTACTCGAAGCGGTAGCGCTGCGCCGAGCGGCGGGTCGCGTGCAGATAGGGCGGATCGCTGTAAACCAGCTCCGGGCCCAGGAACGGGAACGAGGCCAGGAAGTCATGGGCACAGCCGTGAACCAGATCGACCGGGTAGTCGCAGACGAAGGCCTCGAGCGCCTGCGCATCGCGGTCGATGCCGATCGAACGCACGGCCGGCGGCTTGCGCTTCATCAGCGCCCCGCCCCCAAGGTGGCTTTCGATGTAGACGGAGTGCGGCGGCATCAGCGCAATCAGCGCTTGGCACAGACCTGCTGTCGCCTTCGAGCCGAAATACCCCATGGACCGCTCCCGTCACGCGAGAGAGCAGTCCATAGTCCCGCAACTCTATGAGGTCAAGAACCAATCGCGGTGGCAGAACCAGGCCGCGGCCGCCGCCATAATCACCGTCCTCAACTCAGGATTGGGGTACCTGGGTAGTTACGAATTCTGATACATTTCGGTTGTTTCAGGCGGTTTTTCGCTGGGTGTCGCGCCCGAGGTCTGATAGTATAATTTGATACCAATTGCACGGTCTCAACCATGCCCAGTACCCTCCCAATGTGCCCTCCAGAGGCGGTCTCGATCGGCAACAGCTGCTTCGCCGTCCTGATCTCGGACGACACCTTCACCTACTTTTCCAACCTCATTCCCTTTGACAGCCACGCCGCCGATGACCGCACGGCCATGCTCTTGCGGATCGGCCGCCTCGCGGCGATCAGCGCGGTCTCGCCGCAGGAACTGGCTGACGCTTTCGCTGTCTCGCGCGCGACGGTGCAGCGCGCACGACGGCGCTACCTGGCCGAGGGCGAAGCGGGGTTCATGAAGCCCCGGCGCGGTCGCGGGCCGTCGGTGTTCACTCCGGAGTTGGCGGAGAAGGCGACGGCGTTGCTGGCATCGGGCCTGAGCGGCTCTGCGGCGGCCCGGGTTCTCGGCGTGTCAGCGCCATCGGTCAACAAGTGGCGCCGTCAGGGACTGATCGGCAACACGGAGGCGGATGGGGAGCCCGGACGCTCAGCGCTGGCTGCGCCGCCTGACGCGGGTGCGGCTCCTGAAGGCCGTGTCGATGAAGAGAGTACCGGTGCCCCGGGGCCGGAGACGGCGCCGGGGCTGGAAGCGCAGCCGCAAACGGATCGCAGCGCGCGCGATCGGCGGGACCGGCAGGCGCCGATGGGGCGTGCGACTTGCGATGTTCCGGCTCGGGTTCTGGCCAGTTGTGGACAGGCGGGGCCGGTCGAACCGCAGTTCGCCGCCGCCGCCCGCGGTGTCCGCTTCGGCGGCGTGCTCGCCGCCCTGCCGGCCCTGCTGAAGGAAGGTCTTCTCTCCGAGACCGGTCTCCTGCCATTGCTGCCGAAGGGCTATTACGGCTTGCCTACGATCCTGCTCTTCCTGGCCTTCATGACCTTGGCGCGGGTGCGCAACCCCGAGAGCCTGCGCTACCAGGCGCCGGGCGAATGGGGCGCCATTCTCGGCCTCGATCGCTGCCCCGAGGTCAAGACGCTGCGCCGCAAGATCGCTCTCATCGCCGACGACGAGGCCGGCGTGCGGGCGTGGCAGCTCGCCCTTGCCAGGCGCTGGCAGGCGCCGACGAGCCGGAGCTCTGGGCGACGCTGGCCATCGACGGGCACGTCAAGGTCTACTCCGGCCGCAAGGGGCGCTTGCCCAAGCACTTCGTCTCGCGCGAGAAGCTGTGCCTGCCGGCGAGCGCCAGCTACTGGATCAACGCTCTGGGCGGCAAGCCGCTGCTCTGTCTGCACAAGCCGCTGGACCCGAAGATGGTCGCGGCCATCGAAGCCGACGTGGTGCCGGCGCTGCAGGAGCTTGGGATCGTTGGCGCCGGGGCGCCGGACCTGACCGCCGAGCATCCCGGCCAGCCGGCGCTCACCCTGGTCTTCGACCGCGAGGGCTGGAGCCCGGATCTGTTCCGCCGGCTGGCGAGGCGCGGCGTCGCCTGCCTGACCTGGCACAAGAACTTCAGGGGCGAGGACTGGCCGGCCGAGGACTTCGGCGCGATGACCGTTCCCATTCACGGACCGGCGGCGGACGGCAGCGCCACCATGCGGCTGGCTGAGAAGCCGGTGACGTTGCCGAACGGCTTCAGGGTGCGCCAGATCCGCCGCCTGCTCGACAACGGCCGTCAGGTGCCGCTGATCACCACCGATCCGCACAAGCCGATGGCTGAGGTTGCGGGCGCCATGTTCTCGCGCTGGTCGCAGGAGAACTTCTTCAAGTACATGCGTGACGAGTTCAATCTCGACGCCCTGCCGACCCACGAGCTCGAGCCTCTCGATCCCGCCGCCATGGTCGTCAACCCGCTGCGGCGGGCCTATGACAAGGCAATCCATCGCCTCGACCGCCAGCTTGGCCGCCTGCGCAACCGCATCGCCGACACGGCCCGGAAGAAGCAGCCGACGGCGGAACTCAGGAGGGAAGTCAGGGACCTCCAGGATGTCCGCGACATCGTCAGGGCCAGCCGCAGGGAGACGCCCAAGCACTGCCGGGCCGGCGACCTCGACGAAGCCGAGCAGCTCGATGCCTTGCCCGCGCGCGAGCGCCTCCTCCTCGACGTCATCCGGATGATCGCCTACCGCGCCGAAACCCGCATGATGCTTCCCGTCATGCAGGCGCAGGGCCACAAGCCCCATCCCCGGAAACTGCTTCAAGCGCTGCTCACCGCCGATGCCGACATCCTGCCGGATCCTGGCAATGGCCTCCTGCGGGTCCACATTCTTGGCCTCGCAAACGACGCCTGCGACCGTTGGATCGATGCGGTTCTGAGCGACCTGAACGCCACCGAAACGGTCTTCCCCGGCACCCGTCTGCGCATAGTCTCAGACTTCCTGACCTCGTGATGCTGGCTGTTCTGGGCAGCGTGCCGGGAACTCCTTGAATTCTGATACATTTCGGTTGTTTCAGGCGGTTTTTCGCTGGGTGTCGCGCCCGAGGTCTGATATTATAATTTGATACCAATTGCACGGTCTCAACCATGCCCAGTACCCTCCCAATGTGCCCTCCAGAGGCGGTCTCGATCGGCAACAGCTGCTTCGCCGTCCTGATCTCGGACGACACCTTCACCTACTTTTCCAACCTCATTCCCTTTGACAGCCACGCCGCCGATGACCGCACGGCCATGCTCTTGCGGATCGGCCGCCTCGCGGCGATCAGCGCGGTCTCGCCGCAGGAACTGGCTGACGCTTTCGCTGTCTCGCGCGCGACGGTGCAGCGCGCACGACGGCGCTACCTGGCCGAGGGCGAAGCGGGGTTCATGAAGCCCCGGCGCGGTCGCGGGCCGTCGGTGTTCACTCCGGAGTTGGCGGAGAAGGCGACGGCGTTGCTGGCATCGGGCCTGAGCGGCTCTGCGGCGGCCCGGGTTCTCGGCGTGTCAGCGCCATCGGTCAACAAGTGGCGCCGTCAGGGACTGATCGGCAACACGGAGGCGGATGGGGAGCCCGGACGCTCAGCGCTGGCTGCGCCGCCTGACGCGGGTGCGGCTCCTGAAGGCCGTGTCGATGAAGAGAGTACCGGTGCCCCGGGGCCGGAGACGGCGCCGGGGCTGGAAGCGCAGCCGCAAACGGATCGCAGCGCGCGCGATCGGCGGGACCGGCAGGCGCCGATGGGGCGTGCGACTTGCGATGTTCCGGCTCGGGTTCTGGCCAGTTGTGGACAGGCGGGGCCGGTCGAACCGCAGTTCGCCGCCGCCGCCCGCGGTGTCCGCTTCGGCGGCGTGCTCGCCGCCCTGCCGGCCCTGCTGAAGGAAGGTCTTCTCTCCGAGACCGGTCTCCTGCCATTGCTGCCGAAGGGCTATTACGGCTTGCCTACGATCCTGCTCTTCCTGGCCTTCATGACCTTGGCGCGGGTGCGCAACCCCGAGAGCCTGCGCTACCAGGCGCCGGGCGAATGGGGCGCCATTCTCGGCCTCGATCGCTGCCCCGAGGTCAAGACGCTGCGCCGCAAGATCGCTCTCATCGCCGACGACGAGGCCGGCGTGCGGGCGTGGCAGCTCGCCCTTGCCAGGCGCTGGCAGGCGCCGACGAGCCGGAGCTCTGGGCGACGCTGGCCATCGACGGGCACGTCAAGGTCTACTCCGGCCGCAAGGGGCGCTTGCCCAAGCACTTCGTCTCGCGCGAGAAGCTGTGCCTGCCGGCGAGCGCCAGCTACTGGATCAACGCTCTGGGCGGCAAGCCGCTGCTCTGTCTGCACAAGCCGCTGGACCCGAAGATGGTCGCGGCCATCGAAGCCGACGTGGTGCCGGCGCTGCAGGAGCTTGGGATCGTTGGCGCCGGGGCGCCGGACCTGACCGCCGAGCATCCCGGCCAGCCGGCGCTCACCCTGGTCTTCGACCGCGAGGGCTGGAGCCCGGATCTGTTCCGCCGGCTGGCGAGGCGCGGCGTCGCCTGCCTGACCTGGCACAAGAACTTCAGGGGCGAGGACTGGCCGGCCGAGGACTTCGGCGCGATGACCGTTCCCATTCACGGACCGGCGGCGGACGGCAGCGCCACCATGCGGCTGGCTGAGAAGCCGGTGACGTTGCCGAACGGCTTCAGGGTGCGCCAGATCCGCCGCCTGCTCGACAACGGCCGTCAGGTGCCGCTGATCACCACCGATCCGCACAAGCCGATGGCTGAGGTTGCGGGCGCCATGTTCTCGCGCTGGTCGCAGGAGAACTTCTTCAAGTACATGCGTGACGAGTTCAATCTCGACGCCCTGCCGACCCACGAGCTCGAGCCTCTCGATCCCGCCGCCATGGTCGTCAACCCGCTGCGGCGGGCCTATGACAAGGCAATCCATCGCCTCGACCGCCAGCTTGGCCGCCTGCGCAACCGCATCGCCGACACGGCCCGGAAGAAGCAGCCGACGGCGGAACTCAGGAGGGAAGTCAGGGACCTCCAGGATGTCCGCGACATCGTCAGGGCCAGCCGCAGGGAGACGCCCAAGCACTGCCGGGCCGGCGACCTCGACGAAGCCGAGCAGCTCGATGCCTTGCCCGCGCGCGAGCGCCTCCTCCTCGACGTCATCCGGATGATCGCCTACCGCGCCGAAACCCGCATGATGCTTCCCGTCATGCAGGCGCAGGGCCACAAGCCCCATCCCCGGAAACTGCTTCAAGCGCTGCTCACCGCCGATGCCGACATCCTGCCGGATCCTGGCAATGGCCTCCTGCGGGTCCACATTCTTGGCCTCGCAAACGACGCCTGCGACCGTTGGATCGATGCGGTTCTGAGCGACCTGAACGCCACCGAAACGGTCTTCCCCGGCACCCGTCTGCGCATAGTCTACGACATCGACGGGGCCTCGGAATCCGCGCGGCTCGTGTCACCTAAAATCAGCAGAGGTCAGGAAGTCTGAGTCTACGACATCGACGGGGCCTCGGAATCCGCGCGGCTCGTGTCACCTAAAATCAGCAGAGGTCAGGAAGTCTGAAGCTACCCCGATGTGGCCCGAAGTCCGCCCGCGCGACGGGCACCGATTTTCATTCTATGGGGTGGTCCAGCACGGCGTCGACCATGATCGTTTATGAGAATGGCTCCGCTGTTGGAGAACCCGTGCCAGGTGAGCTTACGCGCACTTGACGGTGGCGATGAGCCGATCCGATGGGCTGGTCAGGGCTTCGATGATATTCCAGCCCTGCTTTCTGGCGGTGGTGATGACGCTGCGCAGGATGGCGAAGTTCTCGGCCCCCTGCGCGGACCGGAAGCCCCCGGAGATCTTCTGGCGCAGCTTCATCATCCGAAGGTCGCGCTCGGCCTCGTTGTTCGTGAACCCGACCTCGAGGTCGATCAGGAACCGGAGCACCGCGCATTTGTGGTCGCGCAGCCTCAAGGCCAGATTGTGACCGATCCTTCGCTTCCGGCGCTTCTTCCTCTTGCCAGGCGAGAACGGTGGTTGGCTCTCGTGAAAGGCCAGCGCATCGGCGATGATCTCGTCGTATCGGCGCTCGATCAGCGCCACAAGCCTCGCCGGAACGGCGATATCCTTGTCCAGCGCGATGCGGGCGGCGCGATTGGCTCGGCGCAGGAGCTGCTGCATCCGCCGGGCCCAAGCCTCCCCTTCGATGTCCACCAGCGCCTGCAACTCCCGCAGGTGATGGGCGTTGCACAGGCCGTGCTCCACCCCTTCCATCGCGAAGTACGGCTTCCAGTGATCGTGCACGACGATGCCGGAGACACCCGAGAGCAGGGCGCCGCGCTTGCCGCTGACCCGGTACGCCGCCAGCAGCGGCGTGCAGATCACATGAAGCCACTGCGTCTGACCGCCGATCCGCAAGCCGGTCTCGTCCATGTGTTTCACCCGCGCCGTGCCCGCCGCCAGGTCCTGTATGTGCAAGGCCGCGTCCCGCAAGCCGCTCGGCCGCCCTCTCGCTCATCGTCGCCAACGTCGCAGCCGTCACCGGCGCGCCGAAGAGCTCGGCCATCACCTGCGACAGCCGATCCTCCGGCAGGAAGTGAGCGTGCTGAAGGTAGACCGCCACCCCGGCAATGCGCGGGCCGTACTGCACCGGCGCCGACACCCCGTCGGGGAACGCCGCCCGGGTCACCGTCCCGCAATGCCCGCAGCACTTGGCATGCGCCCGGTGCTCGGTCACCTCCAGGGGGCTCGGCTCGGGCAGATCGAACACCTGGCGGGCGACGGGCGTTCCCGCCCTGGCCGCGTCCGAAAGCGGCGAACCGCATCCCTTGCAGGAAGCCGGGACGTGATCCTTCACCCGATCCGGGTGATCGGCGCGGCGCAGCGTCTTGCCCTTGTGGCCGGGCTGGCCACCGGGCTTGCGGCCCGATTTGCCGCGCAGGCTTCGGGTTCGCCGCTTCGAATTCGGCTTCCTCAGCCCATCGCTCGAAGGCGGCTTGCCGCTGTTGCCGCTGTTGAGGCCGAGACGGCGCTCCAACTCCTCGATGCGCTCGACGAGACGCGCGACTTGCTCTTCCAGCCGCGCGTTCTGCTGCCGAAGCCAGGCATTTTCCTCCCGAAGCCGGGCGTTCTCCTCCTCCAGGCGGGCGATCTTCTGCGCGGGCGTTTCGGGCGCTGCTCCCGTCGAAGGGCCGCGCGGCGACTCGGGATTGCTCATGTCGTTGTTGAGTCATTTCCCGAAATTCCCGTCAAGCCCTTTCCACCAACTCCGAACGAGAAACGCCTCAATCCACTGGCCCAAAATGACAAATCGTAACTACCCAGGTACCCCAATCCTGAGTTGAGGACGGTGATTATGGCGGCGGCCGCGGCCTGGTTCTGCCACCGCGATTGGTTCTTGACCTCATAGAGTTGCGGGACTATGGACTGCTCTCTCGCGTGACGGGAGCGGTCCATGGGGTATTTCGGCTCGAAGGCGACAGCAGGTCTGTGCCAAGCGCTGATTGCGCTGATGCCGCCGCACTCCGTCTACATCGAAAGCCACCTTGGGGGCGGGGCGCTGACGAAGCGCAAGCCGCCGGCCGTGCGTTCGATCGGCATCGACCGCGATGCGCAGGCGCTCGAGGCCTTCGTCTGCGACTACCCGGTCGATCTGGTTCACGGCTGTGCCCATGACTTCCTGGCCTCGTTCCCGTTCCTGGGCCCGGAGCTGGTTTACAGCGATCCGCCCTATCTGCACGCGACCCGCCGCTCGGCGCAGCGCTACCGCTTCGAGTACGAGGAGGCCGGCCACGTCGCGCTTCTCGCGCTGCTCAAGGCTCTGCCCTGCCAGGTCATGATCTCGGGCCATCCGTCGGCGCTCTATGACGAGGTGCTGGCGGGATGGCGCCGGCTGGCGCTGCAGGTCACGACCCAGGGTCTGGTGCGAACCGAGGTCGTCTGGTTCAACTACGCCCCCGACCGGATGCATTGGGCCAGCCACGCAGGCCGGAACTTCACCGACCGCCAGCGCATCAAGCGCAAGGCAGCCAACTGGGGCCGGCGCTACCAGGCCTTGCCGCCGGGCGAACGCCTCGCCGTGCTCGCCGCCATGATGGCCGTCGAGGCCGAAGACACGTGACGGTGTCGCACTGGCACGAAGACCTCGCCGCCCGTAACGAGGCCTTCTGCTGCCTGAAGGAGCTTCTCGAGCCATCATCCCTCGCAACCACTGTCGTCGTTGCCGTCCGGGAATGGGGGCAGGGGCTGCTGCGATCAGCCACCGCGCTCGCCCGGGAAAATGCCGCACTCGAGCAGGAGAACGCGGCCCTGCGCGAGCGCATCGCCGAACTCGAGCGCAGCGCGGCCCTCAACAGCACCACAAGCAGCAAGCCCCCCGCCAGCGACGGGCTCAAGAAGAAAAGCGGAGCCCAGAGGCGCACCCAAAGCCAGCGCGGAAAGTCCGGCGGGCCCAGTGGCGGCCAGCCCGGCCACAAGGGAACCACCCTCGCGCGGAGCGACAGCCCGGACCGTGTCGTCGATCACCACCCCTCCACCTGTTCCGGCTGTGGCGTCGAGCTCTCGGACGCCGACCGGCAAGGCGCGCCCGCCTGTCGGCAGGTCTTCGACGTACCCGAGCCGCAGCCTCTCGAGGTCACCGAACACCGCGCCCATCGCTGCCTCTGCGGCGCATGCGGCACGCTGACACGAGCCGCCTTCCCGCCGGGCGTCACCGCCCCGGTCCAGTACGGCCCTCGCATCACCGCTTGGGTGAGTTACCTGCTGTACGCCCAGTTCGTGCCCGAGAAGCGTCTGGCCGAACTCATGAGCGACATCTTCGCGGTGTCCATCTCCACTGCCACGATCGCCGCCATGGGCCGGCGCACAGCGCAGCGCTTCGAGGGCTTCCTCGACCATGTCGCCGATCTGATCCGCACGCAGGCGCCGGTCAAGCACCTCGACGAGACCGGCCTGCGTATCGCCGCCCGTACCCGCTGGCTCCATGTGCTGTGCACCCCGTTGCTCACCGTCCTGCGCATCGGCGAGGGACGCGGCGATGTCGAAAAGAACCTGAAAGGCATCCTCGTCCACGACGACTTCGCCCCCTACTTCACCATCAAGGGCGTCCGCCACGGCGCCTGCAACGCACATCACCTGCGCGAACTCCAGGCCCTGATCGACATCGAGAAGGAGGAATGGGCGGCGAGCATGCACCGCCTGCTTCAGCGCGCGCGCAGGGCCGCCCGCTTCGCCCGTGAGAAAGACCGTCAAGTCCCCGCCTCCCTGGTGGCCCGCATCTCAAGGGCATGGGACCGTATCCTCGAAGAAGCCATCGCCTTCCATGAGGCCCAACCGCCGCTCCAGATCGCAAAGCGAGGGCGAAAGAAACGCCGCATCGGCCACAACCTCGCGCGCCGCCTTCAAAAGCATAAGGAGGGCTGCCTGCGCTTCCTCACCGACCTGCGCACGCCGTTCACGAATAACGAGGCGGAGCGTGACATCCGTATGAACAAAGTGCATGAGAAGATCTCAGGCGGCTTCCGCTCCCTGCAAGGCGCCTGCAACTTCGCCGGAATGCGCAGCGTCATCGTCACCGCTCGAAAGCAAGGCTGGAACATCCTGCAAATCCTGGCGCACCCGGAACCGATGCAGCTGATCCCTATACTGCGCTCCTGAACTTCTCCGGCTCATCCTGAGTATCGCTGTCCTCTCATCTTGTTCGCGACGCGGCGTTCATCATCCTCTCGCGCTCAAGAGAGTAGGCACCCCCGCGGCGTGGGGGCGTTGACGCAAAAGGAACTGGCTTGTTCCATAAGAGAGAGGGGGTACCTGGGCAGTTACAAAAATCGCGGCTACGACGTCGCCGTGATCTGGAGCCGCAGCGCCAGCACTCACGAGCGTTGTGCCGACGTGCTCTATCTCTCCAACTGGTATTCCTGCCATTCCGGCCATGAGCCCGAGGTTCCTCTGTGGAGCGCACGGGCGCATGCCGCCGTGATCATGCAAAGCGGCGAGACGCCGCATCTTCACATGGACGAGCCGTCACCCCGCGCCGAGGACGTCGCCACCGATCGGGTGGATTGGCACATGAACCCGGTGGAGGGCGTGGCCAAGGAGCTCAACCGTCGCGGCATCTCGGGACGCGTGGCGCTCGTCGGCAGCGACTTCTTCGGCGTGAAGTACATGCGCCAGCTCGAGGCGATGACCCCCGATATCGAGTGGGTGTTCGAGGACGACCTCGTTCAGAAGCCGCGCCTGATCAAGAGTCCGCTCGAGCTCGACGCCTTTCGGGAAGGCGGTGAGACCGTGACGCTCGGGCTGGATGCCATGATGAAGGGGCTGCTCGTCGGCAAGTCAGAGCGCGAGGCGGCCGGCGAGGCAGCAAAGATAGTCGTTGAACGCGGCGGTGTGCCGACGATCATTCGCTGCTCCCACGGCGTGGACCGGGAGATGACCAACTTCGCCCGGGAGTCCCTCACCGGCGCCAGTGCCGACGCACCCAAAGAGGGCGACATGGTGCGCGCCTGGTTGATGGGCCCGATGTGCAAGGGCTACTGGCTCGATCCCGGGCGGACCACAGTGCGCGGCCGGCCAACCAGCGCACAGCGCGATCTCATCGAGGCCTGCGGCGGCATCGTCGAAGGTGTGATCGAGGCATTCAGGCCGGGCATAGCGGCCAAGGAGCTCGCGCGTATCGGCGACAGGCTGACGGAGGAGGCGCATGGCGATCCCGACCAGGCCGGCGAGCAGTGGCCGCTCTATGGGCATAGCTGCGGTCTCTATTTCGAGCGCCCGATCTACGGCGCAGAGACCTGCACCGACGACGAGGTGATCGAGGCCAACATGGTGTGCAGCTCCGAGGCCTTCCTCATGCGCAAGGGCGTGGGGGCCGCGGGTTTCGAGCAGAACTTCATCGTCAAGGAAGACGGCATCGAGATGCTCACCAACACGCCCATGTACTTCTGGGACTGACGCCAGACGCGCGGGCGCTCAACGACTGCTAGAAGAGCATCGCCGTCATCCGGCGGTCACGGGGGAGGTTCCTCGCGCCCCGCCTGCAGCCGTGAGGCGAACGCCAGCGCGTCATGGATCATCTGACGGAAGGCGTCGTCGGAGCCGTCGACGAGCAGTTCCGGGCGCGCCACGGTCAGCGCTGCCTGGGGCCGGTGCTTGGCGAAGCTCTCGCGATCGGCGAATTCCACTCTCGGCCCTCTCCAACCGGTCACCAGAATCATTTTGCCAAGTAATTAATGTACAAAACGAATTAGCGCGTGCACGACCTCCAAATGATTCCGGCTTTGGGCGTCCGCAAATCCGGCGGTGTGGGGTACTCTCGGATTTCTGGCGGACGAGCCGGCCCTGACCAGGCGGGCGCCGGGACGGGCAGAGACGAGGGAGGAAGCCGGCATGGCGGGCGGGGCTGATCAAGCGTTTCCGGGCGAGGCGGAAATCCTCGAGCGCGCGGCCGATCAATACGAAGCGTCCAACCCCGACTTTCCCATCGATCCAGGCAAGACGGCGCTGCTGGTGATCGACCTTCAGGAGGGGTTCGTTGCCGAAGGCGCGCGCATGTGGACCCCGGAAAACCTTCGGATCCTGCCCCGCGTCAAGGCGCTGATCGAGCGCTGCCGCACGCTCGGCATCCCCGTCATCTTCACCGAGCACGCCCACGACGCCACGAGCCGGGAAAAGGGATTGATGTGGGACGTGCCGCTCAACCGGCCGATCAGGGAGGGCGCGCTCCGGATCGGCGCGGACGACGTGCCCACCTACCACGAGATCGCGCCGGAGCCGGGCGAGAAGGTGATCCAGAAGCACCGCTACAGCGCCTTCTTCGATACGGACCTGCACACTTATCTGCGCGGGTGCGACGTGGACACGGTGATCATCACGGGCTGCATGACGAATTACTGCTGCGGCGCGACCGCGCGGGACGCGTTCTTCCGCGACTACAAGGTCATCTTCGGCAGCGACGTGACCGCGACCGACAACCGGGACCTGCACGAGGCGGAGCTGAAGACGCTCCGGCGCGGCTACGCGCGGGTCATCCCGTCCGACGCGATCCTGGGCGAGATCGGCGAGCCCTGAGCGTTGCGGCGGCGATGCCGGGCCTCGCATGCGGGGCCACGATGGCGGCGCGTCCTCCTATATCCCGCTATGTCCCGGGCGATCCCGGACTTAACCTGAGGGTGTGATTGTCGCGACCCGCCTCAGCGGTGTGTTTGGGGGCCTCCCACCACAAGGTGAACAAGGTATGCCGATGAAACGCGGGTCGATTGCGTGCGCGGCCTCTCTCGGTCGGGCGGCCATCGCGGTCGAGCCGGGCAGACCATGATCGCCGGGTCGGCACTGTTCGGAGCGGCCGCTGCGGGCAGCTTTGGCGTCGGCGACTTTGCGGCCCGCTTCGTCGGGCGCGCCATTGGCCCGCCGCAGGCGCTGCTCGGCATCATGCTGCTCGGCAGCCTCGGCATCGGCATCTACGTCGTTGCCAGCGGCGAGACGCTGGTCTGGGAGCTTTCCGGCCTCTGGCTGCTGGTCCTCAACGGTGTCGCCACCATGTTGGCGACGCTCTTGCTGTTCGACGCCGTCACCCGTGGCCCGGTCTCTCTCGGCTCGCCGATCGCCTCCAGCTATCCGGCATTCGCGGTGCCGATGACGGTCGTCTTCGGCGCGCGGCCGGAGCCCATCCACTGGGTTGCGATGGCCGCCACGCTCGGCGGGGTCTGGCTGGTGGCGCTCGCGGTCTCCCGCGTGGACAGCGGCGACAAGCCGGACTACGCGCCGGCGGTGCTGCGCCGCGCCGTGCCAACGGCGATCGGCGCCGCGTTCTGCTTTGCCGTCGCCATGCTGGCCGCCGATCACGCAGTCGAGCGTTACGGCCTCCTGATGACCCTGCTGTCGGGGCGGATTGTCGGCGCCATCGCCCTGGGCGGTGCCTTTCTCGGCATGCGCAGGCTGCCGCGCATGCCGCTCAGCGCGTGGCCGCTGATCCTCCTCATCACCCTGATGGACACCCTCGCCTATGTCCTCCTTTATGCCGGGCTCGCGCTGGAGAACGGCGAGTTCGCGATGGTCACCGGCTCCGCCTACTCGGTGGTGTCGATCCTGCTGGCGCGGATAATCCTGCGCGAGCCGGTGATGCCGCTTCAGTGGCTGGGCGTCGCCATCGTCATTGCCGGGATCGGCACGCTGTCAACAACCGGCTGAATCGAGCGACTTCAGATCACCCGCTCGCTCTCGGGATCGACGAGGACGGCCCGGCTCATGTCCACATCGAGCGGGAGCGAATCCCCCGGCTGCTCGGCGGCGGAGCCTTCCAGGCGCACGAGCATCGAGGTCTCGCCCAGGTGGAAGTTGACGAGGGTGTTGGCGCCCATGGGCTCGACAATCTCGACCGTGGTCACGAGCCGCGCGCAATCGGGCCGGGGTGCCTCGCCCTCGGCCCGGTACATGTGCTCGGGCCTGATGCCGAGTAGCACCGTGCGCCCGCCGTCGCCGGCGTGGCGCGCGGCGCGTTCCGGCGGCAGGGCGAAAGCATCGTCACCGGCCAGGACCGTGACCGCGCCGTCCGCCGCCTCGATCTGCGCCGGAGCGAAGTTCATCGCCGGCGAGCCGATGAAGGCCGCGACGAAGCGGGTCTGCGGCCGCTCGTAGAGCTCCAGCGGCGGCCCCTCCTGCTCGATTTGTCCGTCGCGCAGCAGCACGATGCGGTCGGCCAGCGTCATCGCCTCGACCTGATCGTGGGTGACGTAGATCATGGTCCGCTGCATGTCTTGATGCAGCCGCTTGATCTCGGTGCGCATCTCGTCGCGGAGCTGGGCGTCGAGGTTACTGAGCGGCTCATCGAAGAGATAGAGCTTCGCATCCCGCACCAGGGCGCGGCCCATGGCGACGCGCTGGCGCTGGCCGCCGGAAAGCTGACGCGGCTGGCGGTCGAGCAGATCCGAGATCCCCAGCATGGCCGCAGCCCGCTCCACCCGCGGGCGAATCTCGGCATTGGGCGCGTTTCGCATCCTGAGCCCGAAGGCCACGTTCTCGAACACCGACATGTGCGGGTAGAGCGCGTAGTTCTGGAACACCATCGCGACGTCCCGGTCCTTGGGCCGGACGTCGTTGACCACCGCGCCCTCGATCTCCACCGTGCCCTCGGTCATCTCCTCGAGCCCCGCGATCATGCGGAGCAGCGTGCTCTTGCCGCAGCCGGACGGCCCCACCAGCACGGTAAACGCGCGGTCGGGAATCTCGATGTCCACCCCGCGCACGGCATGGACCTTGCCGAAACGCTTGTGCACGCCGCGCAACCTGACTCCGGCCATCGCGCTTCTCCTACCCCTTGACCGCGCCCATGGTGATCCCGCGCACGAGGAAGCGCTGCAGCGTCGCCACCGCGAAGAACACCGGCAGCGTGCCCAGCACCGAGAGCGCCGCGATCTTCGCCCAGAAGGTCGACTGAGCGCCGTAGTAATGGGTGACCAGCACGGGGAAGGTGAGCACGTCCGTGCGGGTCAGGATCAGCGCGAAGACGAACTCGTTCCAGGCGAAGATGAAGGTGAACACCGCCGTCGCGAAGATGCCGGTGCGCGCCATGGGGAAGACGATCTTGCGCAGCGCCTGCCAGCGGGAGCAGCCGTCGGTGAGCGCGCTCTCCTCCACCTCGACCGGGATGTCCTCGATATAGCCGCGCATCATCCAGATCACGTAGGGCAGGTTGAACGCGATGTAGAGCAGAATCAGCCCGACGTAGCTGTCGATCCAGCCGAACCAGACGAAGAGCAGGAAGATTGGGAAGACGACGACGATGGGCGGGATCATCCGCTGCGAGATGATCCAGATCGCGAGGTTCTGCCCGCCGGTCTTGAAGCGCGCGAGGGAGTACGCGGCTGCGGTGCCGAGTATCATGGCGACGACGGTGGAGACGCTGGCGATGATCAGGCTGTTGTAGATCGCCCAGACGTCGCCGTCCTTGAACAGGACCCCGAAGATGCGGAAGTTCGGCTCGTTCGGGAACCAGACCGGCGGGCGGGCGAAGATATCGCCTGCCGATTTGATCGAGGTGATGAAGAGCCAGTAGACCGGGAAGAGGAAGAAGACGAGCACCACCAGCGCGATCAGGAAGCGCCAGGCCATGCGGCGCCGCTCGCGCGTGAGCCAGCGCGGCCACCTGCTGGCAGGTTGAGAGGCGGACGTGTCGGACGCCGTCATCGGGCGATCTCCACCCGTTTGAGCGCGAATATGACGATGATCGAGAGCAGAATGATCACCAGGAAGGCGATCGCCCCCGCATAGCTCGTCTCGAATTCCTTGAAAGCCCGGATGTACGCGTAGATCGAAATTGTCTCGGTCATCGTACCGGGTCCGCCCTTGGTCATCGCCCAGATGATGTCGAAGATGCGGAAGAGATCGAGCGCACGGATCAGGATGGCGATGACGAGCACCGGCTTGATCACCGGCAGCGTGATCCTGAAGAAGATCTTCCAGAACGAGGCGCCGTCGATCTCGGCCGCCTCGATCAGGCTACGGTCGACGTTGGAGAGAGCGGCCAGCAGGATCAGGAACATGAATGGCGTCCACTGCCACACCTCGCAGACCAGAATCGCCGGATAGACCCATTCCGGCCGCGAGAGCCAGAGGATCGCAACCGGATCCGACGAGAACCAGCCGATGATCTGGTTTATCGGCCCGTACTGATTGTCGAACATCAGCCGCCAGGTGGAGCCCGCGACGATCGGCGAGATGACGGTCGGGATGATGAGGAGCGCGACGAACACCTGCTTGAGCGGCATCTTTTCGAGGAAGAGCTGCGCCATCAGCAAGCCCAGCACCAGCTCGATGGGAAGCGCGATGGCCAGGATCAGGAAGGTGTGGCCCATCGCCTCCCAGAGCCGCGTGTCGGAGAAGAGCGCCGCATAATGCTTGCCGCCGGACCAGGAGGTGTCCTCGGCCAGCATGGTGATGTCTTGGAAGCTGACGATGCCGGTGTAGATCAGCGGATAGAGGCCGATCAGCAGCAGCACGATGATCGACGGCGCGATCACCAGCCACTTGAAATGCCGGTCGGCGAAGAGGTTTGCGCGACGTGCGAAGTGCCGCTCCCGGCCCGCGGCGACCGTCATGCGCGCGCCTTCACCACCGTGCCGCCGGCGGGGTCAGCAACCGTGCCCGTCATGCCGCTCACGCCCATGCCGGCCCGCCGTGCCTTGGTCCTTCCGTACAGCCTTGAGAGGTAACGGAAACGCCACCACAGCGCAACGTTCGCCGCTAGGGTGGAGAGATCGCCGATCGACCATCGGCAAGCTCGGCGCTTGCGCGTAAGATGCGCCGGGAATCGGAACGGCGGGGCTCCCGCATGAGCCGGGGCCGTGCGGATATGAGGGAGAGTCAGGAATGAGCCAGATCAGTTACGCCATGCAGTTCAGGGGGTCCGCCGGGCCGCAGGAGGGCAAGGAGAACGAGCTTTGGGCCAAGACGGGCTCCACCACGAATGCGCTCACGACCGCACTGGGCGCGAGCGGGCCCACAGTCTCCATCGACGAGGCGGCATCGCAGCGGGCGTCGTTCACCTCGAACGTGCAGATGCTCGAGGACGGTGAATTCACCGAGGACGGCACCATCGACTTCGGTGAGGCCGGCACGCTCGACTTCAGCACCATCGGAACCGGATGGATGGGGCCGAGCGCGCAAGACGGGCTCACCCATGGCGGGATCAGCTGGAAGATTGATGGCGGCACCGGGCCACTGGCAGGCGCGACCGGGATCATCACCTCCAACTTCACGGTCTCGGGCGCGGGCGCGGTCGTCGACAACCAGTGGGGCGTGCTCTTCACCAGTGACTGACGCGCCCGCCCGCCGGGGAGCCGATGGCGTAAGCCGCCGCAGCCCCCGGCCCAAAGACGCCGCAACACTGGTTCTGGTGCGCGAAGGCGCGGGCGGGCCCGAGGTCCTGATGGGCCGCCGCCCCCGCCGCCAGGTGTTCATGCCGGACCAGTACGTGTTTCCCGGCGGCGGTGTCGAACCCTGCGACCGCTGGGTGCGCCCGGCGACGGAGCTGAGACCCGCCGTCGCCGCGCGGCTCGCGCGCGCATGCACGCCGGCGCGCGCCCGCTCGCTGGCCGCTGCGGCCGTGCGCGAGACCTTCGAGGAGACCGGACTCGCGCTCGGGGTCGAGGCGCCGGCGGCGAACGAGAAGCTGCGGCCCGAATGGCAGGACTTCCATGCGACCGGGCTGGCACCCGCGCTGGACAGGCTCGACTACATCTACCGCGCGGTGACTCCGCCGGGGCTGCCGCGCCGCTTCAACGCGCGGTTCTTCCTGGCGCGCGCGGATGACGCGTCGGGCACCCTCGACGGCAATGGCGAGCTGCTCGACCTCCGCTGGGTCTCGGTGACCGAGGCCATGGCGCTACCGCTCCCCTACATCACCGCCGTCGTGCTCGAAGAGCTGGAGCACATGCACGCCTCGCCCCCCGATCCCAACAACGACCGGCCCGTGCCGGTCTGCATCCGTGTCGGCCAGGATCACGTTCACGGGCACGAATAGAAGCCCCAGGCGTGTGGACGATCATTCCTCGGAGACCTTGACCAGCAGCTTGCCGAAATTGCGGCCGTCGAAGAGGCGCTGAAACGCCAGAGGCGCGTTCTCGAGCCCCTGCACGACGTCTTCCTTGAAGGCGAGACGACCGTCGGCGAGCCAGCGGGCGAGGCGCTTGCGCGCGTGCCCGTAGTGCGCGCCGTAAGAATAGATGTTGAAGCCCTTCACTTCGGTCTCGGTGAAGAGGATGGGCGCGAGGTGGCTTGCGACCCTGGGTGGCTCGGTTGCGTTGTAGTGGGAGATGCCGCCGCAGATCACGACGCGGGCGCCGTGGGCGAGCAGGGGATAGATCGCATCGCCGATGGGCCCGCCGACATTCTCGAAATAGACGTCGATGCCGTCGCCGCATGCCTTGGCGAGCGCGCCGGGCAGGTCGTCCGTGTGGCGGTCGATGGCTTCATCGAAGCCGAGTTCCTGGGTGAGGTAGCGCAGCTTCTCCGCCCCGCCGGCGATGCCGACCACCCGGCAGCCCGCGATCTTCGCCACCTGGCCCACGACCGCGCCGACCGCGCCTGCCGCTGCCGAGATCACGACCGTGTCGCCCGGTGCGGGGCGGCCGACCTTGACGAGGCCGAGATAGGCGGTGAGCCCCGGCATGCCGAGGACGCCGATGGCGGTGGAGAGCGGTCCCAACCCCGGATCCACCTTGTGCGCGCTCGCGCCTTGCGCGATGGCATAGTCCTGCCAGCCTGTGTAGTCGTCGACGATATCGCCGGGCTGGAATCTCGGATGCCGGCTCTCCACCACCTGGCTGACCGCACCGCCCACGATCACGTCGCCGAGCGGGATTGGCGGGTAGTAGCGCAGGTTCGTCCCCATCCTGAGCCGCATGTAAGGGTCGAGGGAGAGCCAGATCGTCCGCACCAGCAGCTCGCCGTCCGCAGGCTCGGGCACTGGCGCCTCGACAAGGCGGAAATCAGTCTCCTTTGGTGCCCCTTCCGGGCGGGCGGCGAGCACGATCTGGCGGTTGGCGTTGGCTATCATGGGCTGGGCTCCCTCCTGACGCGGCGGCGAGTTTATGCGAGCGACGGGCAGCGGCAAATTCGGCTGTTTTCCGCGCTTCCCGGCGACTACTCTGATGATGGGACGCATTAGGGAGGCGACGGCCGATGAACCTCAATCCGACGGAGAAAGAGCGGCTCACCATATTCACGGCCGCCCAGCTCGCGCGCGAGCACAGGCGCCGCGGCATCAAGCTGAGCCACCCCGAGGCCGTCGCCCTGATATGCGACGAGCTCCTGATGTGCGCCCGAGAAGGCCGCTCGCTCAAGGACCTCATGGGGTACGGCGCGGAGATCCTCACGTCGGATGACGTGCTGTCGGACGTGCCCGAGCTCATTCCGGTGGTTCACGTGGAGGCGATGTTCCCGGACGGCACCAAGCTCATCACCGTGCATCAGCCGATCCGCCCCGGTAAGGCCGAGACCCCGCCCGGCCCCCGCGCCGGCGAGATCATCACACCGGACGAGGAGGTCGAGCTGAACGCGGGCCGCAGGACGGGGTCGGTCACCGTCACCAACACCGGCGACCGCCCGGTGCAGATCGGCAGCCACTTCCACTTCTTCGAGGTCAACCGGGCGCTCGAATTCGACCGGCAGGCGACCTTCGGTCTGCGTCTCGACATCCCGTCCGGCACCGCCGTCCGCTTCGAGCCCGGCCAGAAGAAGGAGGTCGCGCTGGTGGAATTCGGCGGCCGCGGCCGGATCAGCGGCTTCAACAGTCTCACCGAGGGCATGATCGACTCGCCTGCGGTGAAGGAGCAAGCGATCGCCCGCGCCAAGGCGGGCGGATTCCGGGGAGCATAGGCAGATGGTGAAGATCGCGCGCGAGACCTATGCCCGCTACTACGGGCCGACCAAGGGCGACAAGATCAGGCTCGGCGACACCTCGTTGATCGGCGAGATCGAGCACGACCACACCTCATACGGCGACGAGTGCTGGACCGGCGCCGGCCGCGTGATGCGGGACGGCATGTCCTACGACGCCCACACCTCCGCAGCCGACGGCGCCATCGACATGCTGGTGGAGAACGCCACCGTCATCGATCCCGTATTGGGTCTGGTAAAGGCCGACATCGGCATCAAGGACGGCAAGATCGCGGGCGTCGGCAAGGCCGGCAACCCCAACACCCAGGACGGGGTGGATCCCAATCTCGTCTGCGGCCCCAACACCACCTACTACCCGGCCGGCGGCCTCATCGTGACGCCGGGCGGGATCGACGTGCACGTCCACTGGCTGTCGGCGGAGCAGTGCAACCATGCGCTGGCCAGCGGGCTCACCACCATGATCGGCGGCACCATGGGGCCGCTCTTTGCCATCGACTGCGGCGGCCCCTGGAACACCTACCGCATGCATGAGGCATCCGAAGCCTGGCCGATCAACTTCGGCTTCTTCGGCCGGGGCTCCTCCCACGACCCGGCAACCATCGCCGAGCATCTCGACGGCGCCATCATCGGCGTGAAGATTCACGAGGACTACGGCGCCATGCCGGCCACCATCGACGCCTGCCTGCGTGCCTCGGCCGAGCACGACTTCCCGGTCCAGATCCACACGGACACGTTGAACGAGTCCGGCTTCTACGAGGACACGATGGCGGCGATCGCGGGCCGCACCATCCACATGTATCACACGGAAGGCTCCGGCGGCGGCCATGCGCCGGACATCATCCGCTGCAACGGCGAGCCGCACTGCCTGCCGTCCTCGACCAACCCGACCAACCCCTACACGGTCAACGTCTTCGACGAGCAGCTCGACATGACCATGGCCTGCCACCTGCTGCGCTATGACCTGCCGGAGGACGTGGCCTTCGCCGAGAGCCGGGTGCGCCACGGCACAATCGCGGCCGAGGACGTGCTGCACGACATCGGCTCGGTCTCCATGTTCGGCTCCGACAGCCAGGGCATGGGGCGGATCAACGAGGTCATCACGCGCTGCTGGCAACTCGCGAGCAAGATGCGCGACCAGCGCGGGCGCTTGCCCGAGGAGACCACCGCCGACGCCGACAACGAGCGCATCAAGCGCTACATCGCGAAGTACACCATCAACCCGGCGATCGCCTTCGGCGTCGATCAATACGTGGGCTCGCTGGAGCCCGGCAAGATGGCCGACCTCGTGACCTGGAAGCCCGCCTTCTTCGGGATGAAGCCCTTCGGCGTGATCAAGGGCGGCTTCGTCGCCTGGGGCGCGAGCGGCGATCCTTCGGGCAGCTATTTCGCCACCGAGCCGGTAATCATGCGGCCGCAGTTCGGCCATTACGGGCGGGCGCCAACGACGCTGAGCGCCAACTTCGCCCATCGGCGTGCGCTCGATATCGACGTGCAGGGCCGTCTCGGCCTCGCCAAGCCGATCCTGCCGATCGGAAGCTTCACCAAGCTCACCAAGAAGGACATGCTGCACAACGACGCCTGCCCCGATATCCGCGTCGACAGCCAGACCTTCGAGGTCTTCGTCGACGGGACGCTCGCTGCCTGCGAGCCGATCGACAAGATCACCCTCGGCCAGAACTACCTGCTGCGCTGAGCTCGTATTTTGGCTGCCAATGCCATGCCGGCCGCCCGGCCCAACGAGGGGCCACAAGCCGCGCTCCGCTTCGCCCGGGCGCCCGACGGGCCGAGCTACATCGCGCGCCAGCGCGTCGGCTATCCCTTCCACATCACCCGGCCATTCCACTTCGACGAGGCGCCGGCAGGGGCGCTGACGCTCTACCTCCAGTCGGTCTCCGGCGGCATCTATCAGGGCGAGGATCTCGTGATGACCTGCGCCGCAGGCGCCGGCAGCGCCGCCCATGTGACCACCCAGGCGGCGACCATCGTGCACCGCATGCCTCGGTCGCCGGCGCGGCAGACGGTCGCGTTGGAGGCTGCGGACGGCGCGTTGCTCGAGTATCTGCCGGACCCGCTGATCATGTTCCCCGGCGCACGGCTGACCTCGGTGCTGGAGATCGAGGCTGCAGCGGATGCCACCGTCGTCGCGTCCGAGAGCTTCGCCCACCACGACCCGGGCGGCGAGGACCGCCGGTTTGACAGCTTCGCGGCGGAGATGCGGATCCGCGACGAGGGCGGCCGGCTTCTCGCCCTGGAGCGCTATGACGTCGCAGGCGAGCGGCTGGCGGCAGGCCGCGCGCAACTCGCGCGCTGGCCCGCGCAGGGCAATTTCGTCGTCGCCCACCGGAGCCCGACCTGCGAGGCCATCTTGGCGGCTCTCCGCAGCGCTCTCACGCCGTCGGATGAGTTCTATGGCGGTGCTTCAGCGCTCCCCAACGAGGCCGGCATCGGCGTGCGCCTGCTTGCGAGGGACGGCGCTACGCTACGCCGCGGGCTGGAGGCTGCGTGGCGCGCGGTGCGGCTTGCGCTCTACGGCGCCCCGCCAGCACCGCGACGCAAGTGAACCCGCACACAATGTGTTGAGGCCCTTGATCGCTGCGCCCGGCCTGCCAAGGTTGCAGCCATGCACGTGCTGGTCGTCGAAGACGACATCGAGACCGCCCGCTATCTGCAGAAGGGCCTGAGCGAGAGCGGCCACGTGGTCGAGCTCGTCCATGACGGGGCGGACGGGCTCGCGCTCGCGCTCGACCACCGCTTCGACGCGCTCGTGGTCGACCGCATGCTGCCGGGCCTCGACGGGCTTTCCCTGATCGAGACGCTGCGCCGCAAGGGTCGGCGCACGCCGGCGCTGATCCTGAGCGCGCTCGCCCAGGTGGACGACCGGGTGGAAGGCCTCAGGGCCGGCGGCGACGATTACTTGACCAAGCCCTTCGCCTTCTCCGAGCTTCTGGCGCGGCTGGAGGCGCTGCTCCGGCGCGCGGGCGACGCGGCCGGCGAGACGCGTCTCAGCTTCGCGGACCTGGAGCTGGATCTGCTTGCCCGCACGGTGCGGCGGGCAGGCCGCGAGATCGCGCTGCAGCCGCGTGAGTTCAACCTGCTGGCCTACTTCATGCGCCACACGGGCCAAGTGGTGACGCGCACGATGCTGCTGGAGCATGTCTGGGGCTACCAATTCGACCCCCAGACCAACGTGATCGACGTCCATGTGAGCCGGCTGCGCGGCAAGATCGACAAGGGGTTCGACCCTCCGCTGATCCACACCGTGCGGGGCGTCGGGTATTGCCTTCGTGCGCCTGCGCGCGAGGACGCGTGACGTGCCGACGCTTAGACTGCTCCGGACGTCAACGTTCCGGCTTTCGCTCCTCTACGTCGTCCTGTTCGGCGCCTCGGTCCTGCTGCTGCTCGCCTTCATCTACTGGACCACTGTGCGGGTCATCGACCGGCAGACCAGCAACACCATCGAGGCCGAGGTGCGCGGCCTCGCCGAGCAGTACCGGGCGCGGGGTATCCGCCAGCTGGTCGCCGTCATCGAGGAACGCAGCGGCCCCTACGGCGATCCGGACAGCGTCTACCTCCTCGCCGATCCCGACCTCAGGCGGCTTGCCGGCAATCTCAGCGCTTGGCCGCGCGAGGCGGCCGGGGCCGGGGCCGGCTGGGTGGAGATTTCGGCGAGGCGCGCGAGTGGCGACGAAGCCCACGGCACCATCCGCGCGCGCACCTTCGTCCTGCCGGGCGGCTTCCGGCTGCTGGTCGGCCGCGACCCGCGCGGGCGGTCGGACTTCGAGGACCTGATCCTCGAATCCCTGGGCGGCGCGCTCGGGATCACGCTGGTGCTGGGGCTCCTCGGCGGCCTCGTCATGAGCCGGCGGATGCTGCGTCGGGTCGATGCCGTGCGTGAGACCGGCCAGCGTATCGTGCGCGGCGACCTCTCGCGGCGCATGCCGGTCACGGGCGTGGGCGACGAGTTCGACCGCCTCTCGATCACGGTCAACGAGATGTTGGACGAGATCGAGACGTTGATGACCGGCTTGCGCACGGTGACCGACAGCGTCGCGCACGACCTGCGCAGCCCGCTCACCCGCCTCAAGTCCAGGCTGGAACTCGCGCTCGGAGAGGGGCCGGCGGACGAGCAGGGCCACCGCGCCGCCCTCGAACGCGCGATTGCCGAGACCGACGGCATTCTGCGCACCTTCGCCACGCTAATGGAAATCGCCCGCGCCGAATCGGGGAAAGCCGGGATCGCGCTCGAGCCGGTGGACCTCCGTTCCATCGTCGCCGACATGGTGGAGCTTTACGCCCCGCTCACCGAGGAGAAGGGGCTCGCCATCGAAGCTGCATTGGAGGAGACGGGTAGCGTGGCCGGCCACGGCCAGTTCCTCTCCCAACTCGTCGCCAATCTGCTCGACAACGCGCTGGCCTACACGCCCGAGGGCCGGATCAGGGTGAGCCTCGCGCGTGAAGATTCGGGTGGGGTGCGGCTGACGGTTGAGGATTCGGGGCCGGGCATCCCGCCCGAGGAGCAGGAGCGCGTGCTGCAGCGCTTCGTCCGCCTGGATGCGAGCCGCACCGGCGGCGGCAGCGGCCTGGGGCTCAGCCTCGTCGCGGGTGTCGCGACCTTGCACCGGGCCGAGTTGGTGCTGGACGAAAGCCCATTGGGAGGACTTCGCGTCAGTGTGACGTTTCCGCCTGTGGCGCCCTGAGCGGCGCAACCGGACGGTCAGAGCCCGACCAGGCTCAGGTCCTCACGCGCCCTGAAAGCGGCGGCGGAGATCTTCCACCCGCCGTCTGTTCACACCCCAGTCGGAGTAGCCCACCCGCGAAGCCGAGCGGACGTGGATCACGCCCTCCTCCGGGGAAAGCAGGCACTCGACATCGTCGGGGAACCCGAGCCGCGTTCGGCAGACCGCGTGGAGGTAGTCGTCGGTCGCCGTGACGATCCTGGTTCGCGGCAGGGCTTCCAGCAGGGACTTCAATCGGCGGAGGGCCTCCGCAGGGTCGCCGGAGACGGCGAAGGGCTCAACGCGATGACGCGGGGACGCGCCGTGCCGGCTGCAGACGCAGTTGGGCTTGGACGGACAGGGTTTGAGTCGCTCGGCCATGCCGAAAGGCCTTGTCCTCTCGCGAAAGCGTTACCCCACAATGACGAAGAGTTAATCCTACGTCCATCGTGACGACAGCTTGCCCTGTCATAGATGACCGGCGGCCTGCCATCGGCCGCTGCGAATCAACAGCAACGGCAAGTGAGGAAACGATGAGCACGCTTTCACCCCAACGCAAACGGACGGTCATCGTCGCGGCCCTGGCAGGCCTCGGCATGATCGCGCTGGCCGGCGGCGGGCTGGCCACTTCACTGAAGACGGCCACGGCGGTCACGCCGCCGACCTCGGTGGATCAGCTTCTGACGATGCCCAGCCTCGCCGGCGTGGTGGAGGCGGTAAGCCCGGCTGTCGTCTCGATCGAGGTCATGCACAAGGCCCGGCCCGCGCTCACCGCCCAGCAGCAGCGCGGCCAGCGCATCCCTGACCACTTCAAGCGCTTCTTCGGCGAGGAC
Source organism: Alphaproteobacteria bacterium (assembly GCA_963422645.2). Classification (GTDB taxonomy): domain Bacteria; phylum Pseudomonadota; class Alphaproteobacteria; order UBA828; family UBA828; genus WTGU01. The sequence goes on along the minus strand of CAXXVO010000015.1, from coordinate 109,404 downwards.
TTTGCCGAGCGCTTCGGCTTCACGCCGGACTTCGGCCCCCGCCGCGACGCGCCGAGCGGCGGCATCGGTTCGGGCTTCATCGTTGATGCCGATGGCTACATCGTGACCAGCAATCACGTGATCGCCGGCGCGGAGACCGTGACCGTCATCCTCGATGACGGCACCCGGCTCAACGCCGAGATCGTCGGCGGCGACAGGCGGTCCGATATCGCCCTGCTCAAGGTCGAGAGCGGCGTGCCGCTGCCGACCGTGAGTTTCGCGGCGGACGACGGCACCCGCGTTGGCGATTGGGTGGTCGCCGTCGGCAATCCCTTCGGCGTGGGCAAGACCGCGACCTTCGGCATCGTCTCCGCGCGCGGGCGCGGCACCGGCCCCAACCCCTACGAGGACCATCTGCAGATCGATGCGCCCATCAACAGCGGCAACTCGGGTGGCCCCACGGTCAATCTGCTCGGCGAGGTCATCGGGGTGAACACGTCCATCGTCTCGCCCTCGGGCGGCAACGTGGGGATCGGCTACGCAGTCCCCGCCGTCACGGCCGCGGCGGTCATCGACGACCTGAGGGCCCATGGCCGGGTCATGCGCGGCTGGCTCGGCGTGCACATCCAGCCTATCACCAAGGACATCGCGGCGAGCCTCGGGCTGGAGGGCACGGAGGGCGCCATCGTCGCCCGCGTGCAGCCGGAGAGCCCGGCCGCAGAGGCAGGGCTCGAGCAGGGCGATGTTATCACCGCCGTGAACCAGGCGCCGATCGAGGACTCGCGGACGCTCTCGCAGACGATCGCCGCCATCGATGCCGGAACCTCCGCCACCCTCACGGTCTGGCGCGATGGCGAGGTCGTCGAACTCGCGGCGGCGATCGGGAACGCGGCGCCGGCAGTCGAAACCAGCGCGGAGATGTCCGGCACTGACGAGGCCGGCCGGCTCGATACCTTCGGCCTTCGCCTCGAAAACGTCGATTCCGAGGCGGGCGAGGGTGCCGACATGGACGGCAGCGGGGGTGCCGTGGTCGTCGCCGACGTGGCGCCGGGGAGCGCCGCTCACCGAAAGGGCATTCGCCCCGGCGACGTGATCGTCACCGTCGGCAACGAGCCCGTGGGCTCGATCGCTGAGGTGAACGAGCGCATCGAGGCCGCCCAGGGCGATGGGCGCGAGGCCGTCCTCATGCTGATGAGCCGGGACGGAAGCGAGCGCTTTGTCGCTCTTCCCTTTGTCACCGCTTGAGGGTCGCTTCGTCACCTCTTGAGGTGGGGCGGGAGGGGGCCGGCGTTCCCAACCGGGGCGCCGGCCCTTGCGCCGCCACACACACGATTACGAGCGACGCAGGCTGAGAGCGTCTATTCGTCGAGGGTCTTCAACAGATCGTCGACGAAGTCCTGGAGTTCGTCCTCCCCCTCCGGCGCAGGCTCCTCCGACAAATCGTCGACGTCCTGCAGTTTCTCCTCCCCTTCCCGCTCAGGCTCCCCCGACGCACCGTCGACGAGGTCTTGGGGGTTCTCCTCCCCCTCTGGCTCAGGCTCCCCCAGCAAGTCGTTGACGAAGTCTTGCAGGTCCTCGCCCCGATAGCGGTCGGGCGCCGGCGGGGGTTCGGGCACCGGCTCGTCGGACGGAGTCACAAGCGCCGTCTCGTCGGACGGAGGCGCCGCCGTGGGCTGCACCTCGTCGTCGGTCAGCAATGTCTCTTCTCGCGGTTCCGTCTGCTCCGTGCCCGCCGCTTTCTCTGCCTGGTCGGCGTCAACCGGCTCTTCCACTACCACGGGACTGGCCGGCACGTCGTCCAGCGACAGCAGGGCGCTCCCAGCATCGTCTTGGTTGGGAGCCTCCATCGCCTTGCCTGTCTCTTCCGCTCCTTCAGGCAATTCCGTCTGCTCGCCGACTGGCCCGGCAGCCTCCGCCTCGTCCGGATCGCCCAGCACGTTTCGCAGCAACGTGTCTATTTCGGTCCCCGGTTCTGCCTTCGCACCCTTGCGGAGCGTGATCTTGGGCACGTCATCCGAGCCGGCGAGCGAGAGCAGCCCGAGTTTGACCAGATGAGCCTGCATCTCCTCGATCAGATAGCGCCGCTCCGGCCGGTCGATCGAACCTTCGAGCTGCACACCCACCTGCGGGGCGTCCGCATGCTCGGCGAGGCGGAAGAGCGCCGTGAGGTCGAGCTGCCACGCGGGCAAATCGGCGGTGCCGTTGATTTCGCCGACGCCTCCGTCGGCGACGATCTCGAAGCCGTCAATGCGCGCCTGGCCCTTCTGAACCCGCACGGTGCCATCGAGGGAGCGGATCGCCGTTTGCCCGCTTGAAAGGCTTTGTTCCGCCTGCTCCACGAAGCCCACGATGTCGTTCAACGCATCGACCGTGGATAGCGCGGCAATCTGGCCGCTGATCGCCGGCACGTCCACGCCCTCGACCATGCCCTCGCCGCCGGTGATCGCCACGCGGCCGGTGAGGCTCTCCACCATTTCGCGCTCGCTCCGGCCGCTCAGGGTGAAATAGCCGTCGATCGTGGCGGTGCCGGAGACCGCGCGACCGTCCGCAGCCTCGCGCAGAATGGCGCCGATGTCCGCATCGACGAGCCGAACCGCCGCTTGCCCGGACGGCGCCGGCCCTCCGGCCAGGCTGCCGTCGGCTTTCAGTGCGCCCCCGAAGAGCCGCCCTTCGAGCGAGCGCAGAGTCAGCGTGCCCTCGGCCGCGGCGAGGTCGATAACGGCTTGCTCGATGCGGTGGGGGCCGAGCACCAGCGCCTCTGCGTCGAGAGCGAGCGTGCCGGAGAGCCGATCGAGGAGCGCGAAGTCGATCGGCTCGTCGGACCACCGCTCCGATCCCAGTTCAACGACTTCGGTGTCGGCACCCGAGCTGCCGTCCGTTGCCGCGAGGCCGCCGCCGACCCACGCGAGGTCGAGCAGACCGGAGCGCATGTCCGCGTGGAAAGCGGTTGGCTCCTGATCCAGGCGGAGGAAGATATCGCCAGCCAGCGTGCTGTCGCCGATCGCCGCTTCGATGCCGGCGAGGTTGGCCACTGTCCGATCTCCCGAGACCTTGCCGACCAGGCGCACGGCGCCGAGGGTGGCGCCGGCCATCGGCTCGCCGATCACGGTCTCGACCAGGTCCTCGCCGCTGGGATGAGCGAGATCGACGTCGACGCTGTAACCCGGCGAGGCGAGCAGGTCCGTGACCTTTCCGGCGATCTTCAGCGTTGCGCCGGCGGTCTCGCCACTGAGATCGATTGCGATGGAATCGAGATCGCCGCCGATCCCGCCATCGACCGCCAGCCCGCCCAGCCGACCGACGACGGCAGGTGGCGTGAGCCCAAGGGTGCGGGCCAGCGCTCCGGAATCCGAGGCACGGAGACTGAACGCCAGGGCACCGGCCGGCGTGCCCAAGGGCTCGTCGATGGTGCCTCGCAGCGTTGCCTCGGCGGTGCCGGCCGCAAGGGTAAGGTCGAGCGACAAGGCGTCCTCGCCGCCGGCTGCAGTGCCGTTGAGCGCGATCTTGCCGAACGCCTCGGTACGAATGTCGGGATCGATGTCGAGAAGCGCGGTGACGCCATCGAGGGAGTCGGCCGCGCCTTCGATCGCGAGATCGAAGCGGGGCGCCGTCCAGAGCGTGCGCCCGGTGCCTGTGACGGAGACGCTGGCGCCTGCTGCATCCGCCACCGATGCCCGACGCAGGGTCAGGTCGCCATCATTGAGGGCGGCGCTGAGCTCCAGTCCGGCCAGGCGCACACCGTCGTAGGTCAGCGCATCCATCATGAGCAAGACATTCGCGTCGACATCGGCGAGCCCGGCCCATACGTCAGTGTCGGTGTTCTCCGGCTCTGCCTGCGCGGTTTCCTGCGATCCGTCGGCCGCGTTGCCGGCTGCGGGCAGATAGGCGTCGAGATTGACCGTGTCGGCTGCGAGGGAGGCGGTGACGCGTGGCCGCTCGCCCGCTGCAAGGGCCGCGTTGCCGGCGATCCGCGTGGTATCGACTCTGACGTCCAGGTGGGATGCCGAGAACTGGTTGCCATCGGCGGAGAGATCGGCGCTCGCGCTGAGGACACGCAGCCGATCCGCCGGGACATCGCCCACATCCACGCCGAGCCAGGAGAGGACGGCACGCAGATCGTCGGCCGCGATATCGGCCACGCCGTCGAGCCACGGACGATCGCCACCTCGCGTCAGTTGGCCAGCGAATTGAACCTGGGTGCCGCCGGGCAGGAGCGCAGAGGCCTGCTGGATCGCGACCGTGCCGTCGGCCAGCGCAAGTTGCGTCCGGGCCTGGCGAATGATACCCTCGCGCCAGGTGAGGGTGCCGATCTTGAGGTCGACCGCCGCCGCAACGTCGCCGGGAATCACTTCCCGAATGTCACCGGAGATGCTTTGCAGGGCGGCGAGCGGCTGCGCTTCGTCAGACTGACCGGTACCGGCGGCCGCCTGCGGTGTGTCTTCGGCCGGCAGGAACTGATCCAGGTCGAGCCGATTGAGGTCGATCTCGGCGACGAGCCGCGGCACGTCGCCGCCCTGCCAGGAGAGCGCTCCGTTCGCCTGGCTCTCGCCAAGACGCAGTTGAATATCCCGCGTGGCGATGGTCTCGGTGTTCAGGCTGAGCGCCGCCTTGGCGTCGAATTCGGTGGCCAACGGCGCCGCCGGCAGCGCGCCGAGATCCACGTCGAGTTCGCTCAGCAGCGAGCCGAAGTCAGCCGCCTCAAGGCGCACATTGCCGTCGAAGGCGGGCACCTCGCCATTGCCGCGCACGGTGCCCTCGAACAGCGCGCGGCCCCCTTCATCGCCGAAGACGGCTTCGACCGAGATCGGCATGGTGCCGTCGTCACTTAGCGTGCTTGTCGCGAGCTGGAACGCGACCGGCCGGCCGCGCACAATGAATGTGCCGTCTCCACGGAAGGGTCCGTTGAGCGTGCGGGCGGAGAGGGTTGCGTCGATCCCCTCGATCCGCTCCGGCGGCCGACCGTCGGCATGGCGATAGACGATTGCACCGTTCGTGATCGTCGCGGAGTCGAGCCTGGTCAATTCAAGGCCGAACTCGGCTTCCTCCGCAGCGTTCCCCTCGGTCACCGGCCCCGGCATGCTTTCGAAGAGCCAGTTGGGGCGACCATCGGCGAGACGCTGCAGCTCGATCACGGGTTCGTCGATTGCAAGGCCTGTGACAGCGATTTCGCCACCGAGGAGCCGCCCGAGCGCGAGCCTGAGATCGAGCGACTTGATCCGCGCCATATCCGGGCTGGCCGCGCCAGGCACGTTGGCGAGGCGCAGGTCGGTCGCCTCGATCGTTGGCGTGGGCAATATCGAGACCTTGAGCGGGCCGTCGATCGTTAGCGTGCGCCCCGTGATGGCCTCAAGGCGCTCGGAAATCTCGGGCTTGAACTCCTCCCAATCGAGGAATGACGGCACGAGAAAGAGAGCGGCGACGACGAGAGCCAGAAAGACAAGGATGCCGTAAACGAATTTCACCGTTGGCCATGCCTCGAGGCGGAGAGGACGGGCACTTTGCCCGAGCGATGCCGGCCCGGTCGACTCCGGTTAACAGCCCCAATCATTTCGTCTAGGCTTGCCTCTCGATCGGACGGGTCTGATCGGATGGGAGGCCCCGCGTTTCTTAGACCATGTTTGCCGGCGTACCGAAAGGCCTTTGGTCATGGGCGATGTCGTCAACCTGAACCAGTTCCGTAAGAAGCGCGACAGGGCGGCGAAGGCGCAGCAACGCGCGGCGAACCGTGCGCGGACAGGGCGCACCAAGGCGGAAAGACAAGCAACGCAGGTCGAGGCAGCCCGGGGCGATGGCGCGCAGGACGGTAAGCGGATCGATCATGAGGCCGACGAGCCCGAGGGCGGCGACAGACTGGGCCCAAAGGGCGACTGAGCGGCACGTCGGGATAGGTTCAGGTGGTGTCCGGTAGAATGAGGCGAGCGAGTGTCGTGGTGGCGGGGCTGATCGGGGCGTTGCTTGCGCTCGCGGCACCCGGCGCGCAAGCCGCGTGCACGGACACGCCGCAACCAGGCGTCGATTGGCGGCGCTGCCTTCTCGACAACCGGACCTTCGTCGACGTCGACCTCGCCGGGGCCACGCTGCGCGACGGGTTTTTCGCGCGCTCGGACCTCACCGGAGCCGACTTCAGCGCCGTCGACGCCCGGCGCGCCAAGTTCACTGACGCCGTCCTGGTGGATACGAACTGGGCCGGCGCGCGCCTGATCGGCACCGACTTCACCAAGTCGGACCTCTCCGGCGCCTCGTTCGAGGGCGCCGATCTCCGCCGCGCGCGCTTCTTCCGCGCCGACCTGCGCGGTGCCGACTTCACCGGCGCCCGGCTCGACACCACCGATTTTCTCAAGGCCGACCTCAGCGGGGCGCGCTGGATTGATGGCAACAAGGTGTGCGCGGAGGGCTCCAGCGGCCAATGCAACTGACCGACGGCGCGCGCACGGCACCGGGCGGCGCCGACCTCGCTCACATCGACACCTGGATATTCGATCTCGACAACACCCTCTATCCGTCGAGCTCGCACCTCTTCGACCAGGTCAGCCAACGCATCGGCGACTACATCGCCAGCGCATTCGATGTGGATCGGGAGGAGGCCCACAAGCTGCAGAAGGGCTACTTCCGTAAATACGGCACCACGCTGCGCGGCCTCATGCTCAAGCACGGCATGGAGCCCGCGCCCTTTCTCGACTATGTGCACGACATCGATCTCACGCCCATCGCGCGGAGCGAGATCCTGGAGACGGCGCTGGGCCGGCTGCCCGGCCGCAAGCTGGTCTTCACCAACGCCGATGCCCCCTACGCCAAGCGCGTGATGGCACGGCTCGGCATCGGCCACCACTTCAGCGAGATCTACGATATCGAAGCAGCTGACTGGGTGCCGAAGCCCTATCCCGAAGCCTATGCGCGGCTCGCGGACGTGCACGACGTCGAGCCCACGCGGGCCATCTTCTTCGAGGACATTCTGCGTAACCTCGCGCCGGCAGCCGCGCTCGGAATGGCCACCGTTTGGGTGCAAAACGACAGCGCTTGGGCGTCGTCCGGCGCGGAGCAAATCACGCCCGATTACGTGACCGACGATCTACCCGCCTGGCTCGCCGCGCTACCCGCGCCGGCGGCGGACGGCACGGGCGGCTGAAGCAAGGAGCAAGGGAGAGGCCCGTGAATACAGCAGACCTCGAACACGCGGTGGAAGCCGCCTGGGAGGAGCGCGACACGCTCTCGCCCACGAGCGGCGGTGCCGCGGCGGAGGCGGTGGAGGCCGCTCTCGCCCTGCTCGATTCCGGCGAGGCGCGTGTCGCTGAAAAGCGGGACAACGAGTGGATCGTCAATCAGTGGCTGAAGAAGGCGGTGCTGCTCTCCTTTCGGCTCAACGACATGGCGACGATTCCGGGGGGGCCGGGGGCCGATACGCCTTGGTACGACAAGGTGCCGTCCAAGTTCGCGGGCTGGGACGAGGCCCGGTTTCAAGAGGCAGGCTTCCGTGCAGTGCCCAGCGCCATTGTGCGGCGCTCGGCATACGTCGCGCCCGGTGTGGTGCTGATGCCGTCCTTCGTGAACATCGGCGCCTACGTGGACAGCGGCACCATGGTCGACACCTGGGCCACGGTGGGGAGCTGCGCGCAGATCGGCAAGAACTGCCACATCTCCGGCGGCGCTGGGATCGGCGGCGTGCTGGAGCCGCTCCAGGCGAACCCGGTGATCATCGAGGACGACTGCTTCGTCGGCGCGCGCAGCGAGGTGGCCGAAGGCGTCATCGTCGAGCAGGGCGCGGTGCTGTCGATGGGCGTCTACGTCGGCGCCTCGACGCGGGTGATCGACCGTGAGACCGGCGAGGTCCATCGTGGGCGCATTCCTTCCTACTCGGTGGTCGTGCCGGGCTCGCTGCCGGGCAAGCCGCTTCCGGACGGCTCGCCCGGCCCCAGCCTCTATTGCGCGGTGATCGTCAAGCGGGTGGACGCGGGCACGCGGGCCAAGACCTCGATCAACGAGCTACTTCGCAATTGAGCGGGGCGAGCACGGAGGACCTGGCATCCGCTGAGGCGCTCGCGCATCCGCTGGCGCTCGCCCGCGCGCTGATCCGCTGCGAGAGCGTAACGCCGGCGGATGGCGGCGCGCTCGACGTGCTTCAAGGCGCGCTCCAGACGCTCGGCTTCACGTGTCACCGCCTGCCTTTCGAGGAGCCGGGCACGGCGCGGGTCGATAACCTCTTCGCGAGGCGGGGCGAGGGCCGGCCCAACTTCTGCTTCGCGGGCCACACCGACGTGGTGCCAACGGGGGATCGTGCGGGTTGGACCCGCGAGCCCTTCGCGGCGCAAGTGGAGGACGGCGTGCTCTACGGGCGCGGTGCGAGCGACATGAAAGGGGCGATCGCGGCCTTCGTCGCCGCAGTGGCGCGCTTCGGCGCAGGCGGCGCCGTGGCCGGTCCCATCAGCCTGCTGATCACCGGCGACGAGGAGGGGCCGGCGGTCAACGGCACGCGCAAGGTGTTGGACTGGCTCGGCGCGCAAGGCGAGACCCTCGATGTCTGCCTGGTTGGGGAGCCGACCAACCCCGACGAGGTCGGCGAGATGGTGAAGATCGGCCGGCGCGGCAGCCTCAACGGCACACTGCGCGTCGCCGGCCGCCAGGGGCACGTGGCCTATCCCATGCTCGCCGACAACCCCCTGCCCCGTCTTGTGACCCTGCTCAATGCCCTGCTTGCGCTGGAGCTGGACCAGGGCACGGATCACTTCCAGCCGAGCCGGATTGAGCTCACCTCCATCGATGTCGGCAACGAGGCGACGAACATCATTCCCGGTGCAGCAGCGGCGCGCTTCAACGTCCGCTTCAACGACCGCCACACCGGGACGAGTCTCAAGCGCACCATCCGCGCATGCCTCGATGCGGCCGGCGAGCCCTACGAGCTCGTGACCGAGGTCTCGGGCGAGGCTTTCGTGACCCCGCCGGGCCGGCTCAGCACGATTGTCGCCGACTCCGTGACTGCCGTGACCGGCAGGACCCCCACTCTCAGCACCACCGGCGGCACCTCGGACGCGCGCTTCATCAAAGATTATTGCCCGGTCGCCGAGTTCGGCCTGATCGGCCGGACCATGCACCGCACCGACGAGTGCGTGCCGGTGGAGGCGATGGAGCGGCTCGCGGACATCTATCTCGGCGTTCTGGAGCGTTATTTTGCCGGCTCCTGACTCGTTGGCTTGACATAGTTGGAGTACGGCCATACTTAGCGTTATGGTCGTAACGACGATCAAATCGACCTATTCGCTGGATGTCGAGACCGTGCGCACGCTGGAGTCGCTCGCGCGCCGCTGGAACGTGTCGAAATCCGAAGTGCTGCGTCGCGCAATCCGCGCGGCGGCGGGTGACGAGAATCAGCGCGTGAAGAACAAGCTGGAGGCTCTCGATCGCTGGCAGGCCTCGCTCAAGGCGCAGGGGGTCGATGTCGCAGCTTGGGAACGGGAGGCTCGGGCCGAACGCCGCGCGTCATCGCTCAAGCGGATGTCCGCGTTCGATGATTCATCGTAACTGCCCAGGTACCCCCTCTCTCTTATGGAACAAGCCAGTTCCTTTTGCGTCAACGCCCCCACGCCGCGGGGGTGCCTACTCTCTTGAGCGCGAGAGGATGATGAACGCCGCGTCGCGAACAAGATGAGAGGACAGCGATACTCAGGATGAGCCGGAGAAGTTCAGGAGCGCAGTATAGGGATCAGCTGCATCGGTTCCGGGTGCGCCAGGATTTGCAGGATGTTCCAGCCTTGCTTTCGAGCGGTGACGATGACGCTGCGCATTCCGGCGAAGTTGCAGGCGCCTTGCAGGGAGCGGAAGCCGCCTGAGATCTTCTCATGCACTTTGTTCATACGGATGTCACGCTCCGCCTCGTTATTCGTGAACGGCGTGCGCAGGTCGGTGAGGAAGCGCAGGCAGCCCTCCTTATGCTTTTGAAGGCGGCGCGCGAGGTTGTGGCCGATGCGGCGTTTCTTTCGCCCTCGCTTTGCGATCTGGAGCGGCGGTTGGGCCTCATGGAAGGCGATGGCTTCTTCGAGGATACGGTCCCATGCCCTTGAGATGCGGGCCACCAGGGAGGCGGGGACTTGACGGTCTTTCTCACGGGCGAAGCGGGCGGCCCTGCGCGCGCGCTGAAGCAGGCGGTGCATGCTCGCCGCCCATTCCTCCTTCTCGATGTCGATCAGGGCCTGGAGTTCGCGCAGGTGATGTGCGTTGCAGGCGCCGTGGCGGACGCCCTTGATGGTGAAGTAGGGGGCGAAGTCGTCGTGGACGAGGATGCCTTTCAGGTTCTTTTCGACATCGCCGCGTCCCTCGCCGATGCGCAGGACGGTGAGCAACGGGGTGCACAGCACATGGAGCCAGCGGGTACGGGCGGCGATACGCAGGCCGGTCTCGTCGAGGTGCTTGACCGGCGCCTGCGTGCGGATCAGATCGGCGACATGGTCGAGGAAGCCCTCGAAGCGCTGCGCTGTGCGCCGGCCCATGGCGGCGATCGTGGCAGTGGAGATGGACACCGCGAAGATGTCGCTCATGAGTTCGGCCAGACGCTTCTCGGGCACGAACTGGGCGTACAGCAGGTAACTCACCCAAGCGGTGATGCGAGGGCCGTACTGGACCGGGGCGGTGACGCCCGGCGGGAAGGCGGCTCGTGTCAGCGTGCCGCATGCGCCGCAGAGGCAGCGATGGGCGCGGTGTTCGGTGACCTCGAGAGGCTGCGGCTCGGGTACGTCGAAGACCTGCCGACAGGCGGGCGCGCCTTGCCGGTCGGCGTCCGAGAGCTCGACGCCACAGCCGGAACAGGTGGAGGGGTGGTGATCGACGACACGGTCCGGGCTGTCGCTCCGCGCGAGGGTGGTTCCCTTGTGGCCGGGCTGGCCGCCACTGGGCCCGCCGGACTTTCCGCGCTGGCTTTGGGTGCGCCTCTGGGCTCCGCTTTTCTTCTTGAGCCCGTCGCTGGCGGGGGGCTTGCTGCTTGTGGTGCTGTTGAGGGCCGCGCTGCGCTCGAGTTCGGCGATGCGCTCGCGCAGGGCCGCGTTCTCCTGCTCGAGTGCGGCATTTTCCCGGGCGAGCGCGGTGGCTGATCGCAGCAGCCCCTGCCCCCATTCCCGGACGGCAACGACGACAGTGGTTGCGAGGGATGATGGCTCGAGAAGCTCCTTCAGGCAGCAGAAGGCCTCGTTACGGGCGGCGAGGTCTTCGTGCCAGTGCGACACCGTCACGTGTCTTCGGCCTCGACGGCCATCATGGCGGCGAGCACGGCGAGGCGTTCGCCCGGCGGCAAGGCCTGGTAGCGCCGGCCCCAGTTGGCTGCCTTGCGCTTGATGCGCTGGCGGTCGGTGAAGTTCCGGCCTGCGTGGCTGGCCCAATGCATCCGGTCGGGGGCGTAGTTGAACCAGACGACCTCGGTTCGCACCAGACCCTGGGTCGTGACCTGCAGCGCCAGCCGGCGCCATCCCGCCAGCACCTCGTCATAGAGCGCCGACGGATGGCCCGAGATCATGACCTGGCAGGGCAGAGCCTTGAGCAGCGCGAGAAGCGCGACGTGGCCGGCCTCCTCGTACTCGAAGCGGTAGCGCTGCGCCGAGCGGCGGGTCGCGTGCAGATAGGGCGGATCGCTGTAAACCAGCTCCGGGCCCAGGAACGGGAACGAGGCCAGGAAGTCATGGGCACAGCCGTGAACCAGATCGACCGGGTAGTCGCAGACGAAGGCCTCGAGCGCCTGCGCATCGCGGTCGATGCCGATCGAACGCACGGCCGGCGGCTTGCGCTTCATCAGCGCCCCGCCCCCAAGGTCAGAACTCCTGACATTACGCTGGTAAGTGATTGAATCATTGAGAATGTTTTGGGAACCGCCGGCCGACCTTCGTAATGTCAAGTGTTGAGGCGAAAAGATGCGGGACGAGCGGCAGAAAGAAGCGGTCAGAATAGCAGGGTATTCCAACTAATGTCAATGATATGGGCGCTGTAAAGGGGCCTCGTAGTGAGCAGCCGAACTCGCTTACAATGCGCGGCAAAGGGGCACAACGCGGTTCAGGAACATAGCCGATGCAGCTTCAGTTTCCGCTGTGGCCGGAAAACGCCATCGTCATCTCCGAGACGCTCGCAATGGTCGAAGAGGACGGAAGGGTCGTCTTTTTCAACAGCGCGGGCCCGATCTTCACCTATGCCGAAGACGATGCCCTCGGGAAACGCCACGCAATGGCGATGCTCACTGCACAGCGTCTGGTCTCAGCCGAAGCTCTGGCAAGGGCGATGGGTGTCAGCGGGCAGACCGTCCGGCGCAATCGTGACAAGTATCTCGACGGTGGGCTGGAGGCGCTCATCGCGAAGCCGCGTCCAAGAAAAGGATACAAGCTGGCCGGGGCCGAGCTCACCCTGGCACAGGAGCTGCTCGACGCAGGTGCGAGCGTGTCGGCAACAGGGCGTGCCGTCGGGGTCTCGGAAGGGTGCGTCAGGGCGGCGATCAAGACCGGCAAGCTGGTGCGGCCGGGCAAGCGGACGGCGCGAGGAGGCAAGGGTGCCGGGCCGGCGCAGGGTTCGGTTGCAGCTGCACCGGCGCCGGGCGCTCAGCGAACGGAAGCGCCGGTATCGTTGTCGCTCCCACAGGGCATCCTGGAGACCGGGCCGGGACCGTCGCTGCGTTCGGCGGCGGATGCGCAGTGCAGCGCCGGTGTTGCCGTCAAGCGGATTGAGGAACGGACTCTGGCGATGGCCGGCCGCCTGACGGAGGCGCCGATGCAGGTGCAGGCGGCGGAAGCGGTGCCGGGAGCCGGTGTGCTGCTGGCGCTGCCGGCGGTGCTGGATCAGGGCCTGTTCGCGGCCGGCGAGCAAGCCTACGGCCATCTCAAGAAGGGCTTCTTCGGTCTGTGCAGCGTGCTGTTGTTGCTCACCTTCATGGCGCTGCTGCGGATACGCACGCCGGAGCAGCTCAAAGCCCATGCGCCGGGCGAACTCGGCCTGCTGCTCGGCCTCGACCGCGCGCCGGAGGTGAAGACCTTGCGCCGCAAGCTCGCGGAAATCGGCGCCATGGGCAAGGCGCGCCACTTCGCCGATGCGCTGGCCCGGCGTTGGGCGCGCCCCGAGGCGCTGGGCTATCTCTATGTCGACGGCCATGTCCGGCCCTATCATGGCCGCAAGTACAAGATCCCGAAGACCTGGTCGCCGCAGCGTCGGCTGTGCATGCCGGCGACCTCCGATACCTGGGTGAACGACGCGCAGGCGCAGCCCTGGTTCTTCGTCACCGCCGAAGCCAATGACGACCTGCTGTCGATGCTTGAGAACGCGGTTCTCCCGAAAATCCGCGACGAGGTCGGCGCCGGGCCGCGGCCGACCGTGGTGTTCGATCGCGGCGCCTGGAGCCCGGCTGCCTTCCAGCGCTGGTCGATCGCCGGCTTCGACATCATGACCTATCGCAAGGGTCGCTACGCCCCCTGGCCACAGCAGGACTTCGTCACCGTTGTCGATCCGAGCGGCCGGCAGAAGGCAGGCAAGCCGATGACCTGGAAGCTGGCCGAAAAGCCGCTCGCGCTCAGCACCGGGGGCGGTGACTCTCTGACAGTGCGCGAAGTTCGCAGGCTATGCGACAACGGCCACCAGACCTCGATCGTGACCACGCGCACCGACCTGTCGACCGGCGCCGTCGCCGCCCGGATGTTCGCGCGATGGCGGCAGGAGAACTACTTCAAATACATGCGCCAGGAATACGCCCTCGACCATCGGTGCAGCTATGCCGCAGAAGCCGCAGACCCCGACCGCCCGATGGCAAATCCTCAGATCAAGGCTCTGGAGAAAAGCCGGAAGATCGTGAAGAAGGCGCTCGACAAGCTTCGCATTCGCTACGGCGAACTGCGCGACCGGAAGCCGAGCGATCCGGACCTGCCGGACATCAGGGAATGGATCGGCGAGTTCGACCGTATCCTCAAGGAGATCCGGGCCGGGAAGAGAGCCTTGCCGAAGAAGGTGTCGGCCAAGACCGTGATGGACGAGGCGGACATCGTTCGTCTCGAGATCGAACGCAAGCGCTTCACCGACCTGATCCGCATGATCGCATACCGCGCCGAGAGTGCGATGCTGCCCATGATCGCACCGCTGTTCATGCGCGATGCCGAGGAGGGCCGCACTTTCCTCAAGGCGGTCTACCAGCTTCCGGCCGACATGATCCCGCGACCCGAACGACAGATACTCATCCTCCGCTTCCACTCCATGGCCAACCCGCGATTCAACCGCGCTCTCGCTCATCTCTGCGAAAATCTCACCGCCGAATCGCACCTCTATCCGGGAACGCAACTCCGATTCGTCTTCCAGCCCCCGGCTCTTTCCGCCATTTGAAATTGCACCATGTCAGGAGTTCTGAAGGTGGCTTTCGATGTAGACGGAGTGCGGCGGCATCAGCGCAATCAGCGCTTGGCACAGACCTGCTGTCGCCTTCGAGCCGAAATACCCCATGGACCGCTCCCGTCACGCGATAGAGCAGTCCATAGTCCCGCAACTCTATGAGGTCAAGAACCAATCGCGGTGGCAGAACCAGACCGCGGCCGCCGCCATAATCACCGTCCTCAACTCAGGATTGGGGTACCTGGGTAGTTACAAAAACGCTTCATGCGTGCGGGTGTATGCAATGTCATATGGCAAGTGTGCCGTCGCGTTAGAATGTAGGGTCCGCCGCGTCCACTCGACACCGGAAGCCGGGTTGCCAACCCCCATACTTGCCATTAGCCGCCGGGCCTCCGACTTCCTGCTATGCCCTAGTAACTCAAGATGACCAAGACTGCGCCATTCGAGTTCCTGTGCTTGAGCCGTGACCTTTCGCAGCGGCGGGCGATCGAGCGCGTGCTGGGCCGGGAAGGCAGGGTTGGCTGGATCCTGCTGCGCCCGATAAGTCTGCGCCGGTATGAAGAAGCGCGCGCGGTTGCCGAAAGAGCGTTGGCCAACGCGCCAAACCGGCCGTCTAGCTGGTTGATGCGAACATTCAAGCTATGGCACCTCCGGGCGCAATACGCTGGCGCACGACGGCTGTTCCAGCGCCGCGGGTCGGCCGTCGCCGTGGCTTGGGGCGGCAGCGACGGAGGGCGCATGGCTTTCATGGAAGGTGCGCGAGCCGCTGGTGCGCAACGGCTATACCTCGAACTCGCGCCGCTACCCGGGCGGATTACAGTCGACCCGCGCGGGGTCAATGCGCTCTGTTCGTTGCCCCGGACGCTCGAGCCCTATCTGGCATGGGCCGACAAACATGCACCCGATCGAAAGGCATGGCGTAAGGCGCAGAGCGACATCCGGCAGCGCACCGTCTCCCGGCTACGGGTCAGCGATGACGGATTGCCGCCCTTGGATGAGCCATTTCTTTTCGTACCGTTGCAGGTTCCCAATGACGCCCAACTCCGGTTATTTGGAGGCGAGTTCAAGAGCGTCGATGACTTTGTTTCATCCCTTGCGTCGGCAGCCAGTTCATTGCCCGAAGGCTGGCATCTACGGCTCAAGGAACACCCCTCGACCCAGGTCTCGGTTGTCGAAGCGATCCGCGCAGCCAGCACGTCCCGGATCTGGCTGGACAATGACACCGACACTTTCGCGCAAGTCGCCGCGTCGCGCGGGGTGGTCACGGTCAATTCGTCGGTTGGAATCCAGGCGCTCTATTTCGACAAACCGGTGGTGGTTTGCGGACAGACATACTGGGCCATCCCCGGAATCACCACATCAGCGCCTGACCTAGACAACCTCAAGGATGTCCTTGCCGAGGCCGAGGTTCTTAGTTTTGATGAAGACGCCCGCGACGCCTTCATGAGCTACCTTTCCTTGGTCTATTTCCCCGCAATCGACGGGGACGAGTCGGCCGCAAGTATCGCTGAACGGCTGGCCGGACCGGATGGATACGGCTTCTGGAGGGTCGGGCCATGACCATCAACATTGTAGAGAATCCACAAATTCAGCTTGGGCGGATTGGCGATCCATCGCGGCCAGCAGGGATCAGCGCGTTCTTGCGTGTCAAGAACGGGGCCGACTATATCGAACCCGCGATACGCAGCCACATCCACCGCTTCGACGAGATCGTCGCCGTCTTCAATGGTTGCACTGACGCTACTCCCGACATCCTTGCCCGGTTGGCGGTGGAATACCGTAAATCACTGCGGGTCTTCGATTACCGCCCCGAAGTCTTCCCGCCCGGAAGTCCCAAGCACGCCTCCGAGCCTGCCGATTCGCCGCATTCGCTCGTCCACTACTCGAACTTTGCCTTGGCGCAGACCCGGTACAGCGCAGTCACCAAGCTGGACGACGATCATATCGCACTGGATGCCCCGCTCGAAGAGATGTGCCGACGGATCCGTGCCCGCGATTGTAGGCTGACGGCAATCTGGTGTTTCTCAGGCCTTAATCTTGCGCACATGGCCGATGGCAGCCTTGGAATTCCCATGGCAGACCCGATTTCTGGCAGCGGCGACATCGGCTTTTTCACACCCACCCGGGCTACCCGGTTTCGTCATGACTCCCGCTTCGAACGCTTCGACCGTGGCGGCATCCCGCGCAAGTTCGCGGGATTTCTTTATTGGCACATGAAGTACCTAAGAGACGCTGCTGGATTCGCCAACTATGACCTCGAAAAATATCCCGAGAGCCGCTTTCAAAGAAAGCAGTTGGAGTTCGAGGCCTCCGAGATCCTGCCTCTGCCTGTGTTCCGCTCACGAATTCAGCGGCGATGCGGAATCATCAGAGGAATTGCTTCGCGGCTGAACACTAAACTCCGGCTGAAGGCCGAACGCGATTGTGCCGTTGCTGAGAGCTTTCCTCAACGCTCGCTGGAGGACGCGATAGCCGAGACAAGCCCTGAGTTTGCCGAACAGATTCTACGATAAGACCTTGACGGACCGAACGTGCATACTTGGACACCCTGGCCGATGTTTGATCCCCGCGTGTCCACGCACTCCCCAAGCCGACGAAACTAATCCGACTGCGTGGGGAGGCGTGTCGAGGTTGGGGGCCTTTCCAGGGCTATAGCAGCGAAGCCTGCCCGCCTTCGTCGTTCCCTGACTTAGACTTGCGGGGCCTGGGTCTGCCGGCGGCGCGGGCGGCGGCGCGGCCGTCTTGGAACTCGAGGGAGAGCACGGCGCCGGACTTCACCGTCGCAGCGCTGGTGAGCGGGCGCTCGCGCTGGTCGCGCACCACCGCGAAGCCGCGCGCGAGCACGCCCCGGTAGGAATAGCCTTCGAGCAGGCGCGCCGCAGTCTCGATCCGCGCCGCCCGCTCGCTCAACGCCGCCCGACCGGCGCGGGCGAGCCGTTCCGCCAGCATCTCGCTCGCCTGGCGAGCCTGGGCGATGCGCCCGGTGGGGCGGTCGGCCACGAGGCGCCCGGCGGCATGTGCGAGCTGCTGGCGCTTGAGCGCGAGGAGCTGGCGCGGCCTGAGCGGCCTGAGCCGGTCCACGGCCTGGCGTTCCGCCGCGAGCCGGCCGCGCGCGCCACGGGCGAGCCGTTCCGACCAGTCGTCGAGCCGTTGGCCCGCAGTCGTGAGCCGGTCCCGCGCCGCCGGCAGACCGCGCCCGAGCCCGTCGATCCGCGTGCGCCGCTCTGCGATCTGCCGGCGGAGCGACGCGCCCAGCCGATGTTCCAGAGACTGCGTGCGCTCCAGCAGGTCGGCGCGCACCGGCACGGCCATCTCGGCGGCGGCGGTGGGCGTCGGCGCCCGGCGGTCCGCGGCGAGGTCGATCAGGGTCACGTCGGTCTCGTGTCCCACGGCGGATATCAGCGGGATTTCGCTCGCGGCTGCGGCGCGCACCACGACCTCCTCGTTGAAGGCCCAGAGGTCCTCCAGGCTGCCGCCGCCGCGCGCGACGATCAGCACATCGGGCCGCAGTATCGGCCCGCCCGCGTCGAGGCGGCTAAAGCCCGCGATGGCAGCGGCGACCTCCTCTGCCGCGCCGGTGCCTTGGACCTTGACCGGCCAGACCAGCACCCGGCGCGGGAAGCGGTCTTCGATACGGTGCAGGATGTCGCGGATCACGGCGCCCGTGGGTGAGGTCACGACGCCCACCGTCTCCGGCAGGTAGGGCAGCGCGCGCTTGCGCGCCTCGTCGAACAGGCCTTCTTCGGCGAGCGCCTTCTTGCGCGCCTCCAGCAGCGCGAGCAGGGCGCCGGCACCCGACAGCTCCAGCCGCTCGACCACGATCTGGTAGCGCGAGCGGCCCGGGTAGGTGCTGAGCTTGCCGGTGGCGACGACCTCGAGCCCGTCCTCCGGCGCGATCCCGAGCCTGCCGGCAACGCCGCGCCAGCAGACAGCGTCGAGCACCGCGTCCGAGTCCTTGAGCGAGAAATAGAGGTGGCCCGACGCGGCCCGCTTGAAACCGGAGACCTCGCCCCGCACGCTGACCCAGGCGAACTCGCCCTCGACCACGCGCTTAAGCGCCTGCGAGAGCTCACCGACCGAGAAGACCGGCCGGTTGCTGCCGTCAGCGAGGGTGCTGTCCGCCTCCGTCATTTCTGTCGGTGTGCCACCCACGGGGTGTGCCACTCTCGGGGTGCGCCATCCTCAGGGTGCGAAGAAGGCGAGGGTGCGGGATTCGATGCTCTGGCGCGGGCGCGCGTCCGCCGGCGCGTTGGGATTGGCGAAGGCCGTGTGGGCGGTGAAGCGCGCCCGGCCATCGGCGAGCGAATCGAAAGTCTTGAAGATCAGCGCCTCACCGGTGGCCATCTCGGGAAAGTAGAACCAGCGATGGCCTGGATTGTGGGAGAGCTGCATCACCTCGCCAACGCGGTGGGTGTAGACCAGATCGGTCAGCATGAAGTCCCGCTCGTCGATGCTCTGGGCGTCGCAGATCGCGAGCGGCATGTCCTGCACCGGACCCGCAATCGGCCGCCACATCTGCACCACGGCGAAGCGGTGCTGCAGAAGCGCCTCGGCGCGGTCCGCCGGCAGCAGGTCGCGCACCCGCTGCGGTGCCGAGCGGGGGGTGTAGTCGTTGTGCGCCACGTGGACGGGCTCGCGCACCTTGCGCTCGCTCCGCAGCGAGTCGTCGGCGACGCGGATGGTGTGGTCGAAGACCAGTACTTCCGCCGCGCCGCTCGCCTGCTTCACCAGACGCTCCACCTCCGGGCTGTAGACCGCCTCGATCTCGTCGTTGTCGTAGAAATCCGAGACCGCACTTCCCTCGGTGCTGAAGGTGAAGCCCTCGCGCTCCAGATCAAGGGCGTTCGCGGTCGGCCGGGCGTCGCGGATCGTGACCTCGACCTCGCGGTACTCGGCGTTGCGTTGTGCCGGCTTGCTGCCCGGATTGGTCAGGTAGGTAACCGGCTTCTCGTCCGTGGGAAGGATGTAGTTGATCTGCGCGTGGACGGCTCCAGACATGGCGGTGTTCTCTCGGGCTTGGGGGTGTTGCGGCGGAGACAGCTTAGACCGAAGTGCGCCGCCGGCAACACCGGTGTGGTTCAGTTGCGTTGCGCCAAGGCTTCAGACGGCGGCGATCTCGACCTCGACGCCGTGAACGCTGGTGCTCTCGCCCATGTCCGTCTTGATGCCGGGGTTGAGGACATTGACGTTGGCGCGCGTGCCCTCCTGGCGCGGCCAGCGGCCCTTGGGGCTGAGCGCGACACCTTGCGGGATAGTCTCGGCGACCGCCAGCGCAAGCTCCAGGCTGCCGGTCTCGTTGCTGAGCCGCACCTGCTGCCCTTCGGTCAAGCCGCGTGCCGCCGCGTCCTCGGGGTGCAGAGTCACGGCCGCCTCGCCCATGCGCTCGGCGATGCGCTGATCGTTGGCGTAGGAATCGTTCATCAGCCAGGGCGAGGCCGGCGTCAGCAGGCGCAGCCGGCCCTTCGCCGGCTTCGGGTCGGCGTCGGCGAGCGGCAGGCGGGGGTGGCCGTCGGCCTCGGCGCGGGCCGAGGCGATCTCGATCTTGCCGCTCGGGGTCGGGAAGGCGAGGTCGGGGAACTGGATGATCGGCTGGGTGGTGGGATAAACCGTGCCGGTCTTCTTGAACTCGTCGAAGGAGCCCTCGACACCCACCTGACCCATGATCCGCTCGATGATCGTCGCGTCGTCCTCGTAGAGCTCGGGTTCCGCGAAGCCCATGGCGCGTGAGAGGCGGCGGAAGATCTCCTGGTTGGGGAGGGACTCGCCCAGCGGCTCCTGCAGCTTGGCCTGGGCGGAGAATGAGAGGTTGAAGTAGCCCGAGACCAGATCGTCGAACTCCAGGAACGACGCCGCCGGCAGCAGGTAGTCGGCATAGTCGGCGGTGTCGGTCTGGAAGATGTCCAAAACCACGGTGAAGAGGTCCTCACGCTTTAGCGCGCGCCGCAGCCGCGCCTGCTCCGGGCTGGAGGCGGCCGGGTTGATGTTCCAGCAGAGGAAGGCCTGGATGTCCGCCGGATCTTCGAGCCGCGCCGCGAGCTCCATCTGGCTGAAGCTCGGCGGGCTCTGGCTTATTGCCGCGCCGCTCAAATAGTCGCCGTCGACGCCTTTGCGTCCGCCGCCGTTGAGGTAGAGCATGCCCGCGCCGGGCTTGCCGTAGTTGCCGGTGACTGCCGGCAGCAGCGCGCAGGCGCGTATCACGTTGCCGCCCATCGCCTGGCGTTGCAGCCCCTGGCCGAGCCAGAGCAGCGCCGGCCCTGCACCGTAGATCCGCGCCGCTTCCTCGATCTGCGCCGCCGGTACGCCGGTGCGGGCCTCGCCCCAGGCCGGCGTGCAGGGGGCGATGGCGGGCTCCAGCTCGTCCCAGCCGAGTGCGTGGGCATCGAGGAAGGCGCGGTCGATCAGCCCGTCGCGGACCAGCACGTGGACCATGGCGAAGGCCAGCGCCGCATCGCTGCCGGGGAAGGGCTGCAGGTGCATGTCGGCCTGCTCGGCGGTCGGGTGGCGCACCGGGTCGATCACGATCACCGTGCCCGGCGCCTCCTTCAGCCAGTGCTTGTGCTGGTGCGGCCCGGAGGCGGAGGGGTTGGCGCCCCAAACGACGATGCAGTTGGAGTCCTTGGCGGTACGCGGGTCGAAGCCGATCACCGAGGTGCCGATCACGTAGTCGAGTGCGACGTGACCGGCCATGTTGCAGACCGTGTCAGGCTCCACCTCGCGGGCGCCGAGACGGCCCAGGAAGCGCATCGGGAAGTTGTTGGCGATCAGCGAGCAGGTGCCGGTGTAGTGCGCGTGCACGATCCGGTCCGCGCCGTCGCCGTCTGCGACCGCCTTGAAGCGCGCGGCGATGTCCCCGATGGCCTCGTCCCAGGAGACCGGCTCGAAGCGTCCTTCGCCCTTGGCGCCGGTGCGCTTGAGCGGCGTCTGCAGCCGTACCTCGGGATCGCGGAAGACGCCGTTGTAGGCGAGCGCGCACTTGCCGCAGAGCGCGCCCCGGCTCACCGGGTGGTCCGGGTCGCCAAGCACGCGGGTGATCGCGCCGTCGCGCTTGATCGCGACGATGCCGCAGGCGTCGTAGCAATCGCGCGGACACGTGGTCTTGAGGACTTCCTTCTCGCCTGTCATGGCGGTCTCCGGGGTGCGAGTTCGAGTCACAACCTAACCCGGCAGGCGCGGCCCCGGAAGCCCGTGCTAAGTTCGCGGCCGTGCGGGCAGGGAGAGCGCGATGATGCGGACGGTGAGACTACCGGGCGGCGACGAGGTGGCGGCCCTCGGTCAGGGCACGTGGCGCATGGGTGAACGCCGAGGGGCGCGCAAGGACGAGGTGGCGGCGCTCCAGCACGGCATCGCCTGCGGCATGACGCTCATCGACACGGCGGAGATGTACGGCTCCGGCGGCTCGGAGCGGGTGGTGGGCGAGGCGATCCGCGGGCAGCGCGATAAGGTCTACGTGGTGAGCAAGGTCCTGCCCTCGAACGCCGGGCGCAAGCGCATGAAGCGTGCCTGCGAGAAGAGCCTGAAGTGCCTCGGCACCGATTATCTCGACCTCTACCTGTTGCACTGGCGCAGCGGCGTCTCCCTCGACGAGACCATCGAAGGCTTTCTCGCGCTGCAGGAGGCCGGCAAGATCCGCCGCTTCGGGGTCAGCAACTTCGACACCGACGACATGGAAGAGCTGTGGGAGACCCCGGAGGGCCAGGGCTGCCAGACCAACCAGATCCTCTACAACCTGACGCGGCGCTGGCCCGAGGCATCGCTGATGCCGTGGTCCCGGCGCAACGGGCAGCCGCTCATGATCTATTCGCCGCTGGAGCAGGGCAGGCTGCCGGCGGGCGGTGCGCTCGGCGCCATCGCCGCCGCCCGCGGCGTGACGACGATGCAGGTGGCGCTCGCCTGGGTGCTCCGCCACGAGGACGTGTTCGTCGTGCCCAAGGCGAGCCGCATCGCCCACGTCGATGCCAACCTGGGTGCGCTCGACATCGTGCTCAGCGATGACGAGCTTGCGGCCCTGGACAAGGACTTCCCACCATCCGAGGGCGGGGCGCCCTTGGAAATTCTGTAGGGTGCGCTGCGGGGAGCGTCAGTCTCCCTGACCGATCATCTTCATGATGCCGGAAAAATCGTCCGCTCCGAAGCCGGCGTTGCAGAAGAGCGTGTAGAGCGCCGCAGCCTCCGCGCCGAGCGGCGAGGCCGCACCGGCCGAGGCCGCAGCAGCCTGGGCCAAGCGCAGGTCCTTCAGCATCATGGCGGCGGTGAACCCAGGCGCGTAGTCGCGGTTGGACGGCGCGTTCGGCACCGGCCCCGGCACCGGGCAGTAGGAGGTGAGCGCCCAGCACTGGCCCGTCGCCTTCGAGACGATATCGAAGAGGGTTTGACGCTCGAGCCCGAGCCGGTCGGCCATCCCGAAGGCTTCGCAGACCCCGATCATCGAGACCGCGAGGATCAGGTTGTTGCACACTTTCGCGGTCTGGCCCGCGCCCGAGGCGCCGGCGTGGATCACGGCCTTGCCCATGTCGCCCAGCACTGTCCGCCCGCGCTCGACCGCCTCGGCCTCGCCGCCCACCATGAAGGTGAGGGTGCCCGCCGCCGCACCGGCGACACCGCCCGAGACCGGCGCATCCAGCAACGGCCAGCCGCCCTCCGCCGCCGTCGCCGCGACCGCGCGGGCGGTATCGACGTCGATGGTCGAGCAGTCGATGAGGAGCGTGCCCGGCGCAGCGGCCGAGAGGACTCCGCCCTCGCCGCGATAGACCTCGGACACCTCCGCGCCGGCGGGCAGCATGGTGACGACCACCTCGCGCCCGGCCGCCGTCTCTGCCACCGTGTCTGCCGTTGAGGCGCCCGCCTCGCGCGCGCTCTCTATCGCCTCCGCGCTGATGTCGAAGGCGGTGACGGCGTGGCCGGCCTTCGCCAGATTGGCGGCCATCGGCCCTCCCATGTTGCCGAGCCCGATGAACCCGATGTCAGCCATGTCGGAATCTCCCTCGCCTGTCGCTTGCCGTCAGCCGCACCGCTTTCGGCCCGTCACCACGTCATATCGCCCTTGGGCGGCTCCTTGAAGTAGGCATCGACCGCCGCCGCCGTCACATCCTCCAGCCGCGCCGGGCGCCAGGCCGGGTTGCGGTCCTTGTCGACGATCTGGGCGCGGATGCCCTCGAAGAAATCGACCCCCAGGTTGCAGTGCATGGCGAGCCGGTACTCCAGCGCCATGGCCTCCTCGAAGTCCCGCTCGCCGTACTCTGTGAGCTGCTTGTAAGTGACCTTGAGGCTGGTCGGCGATTTTTGGGCGAGCGTCGCGAGAGTCTCCGCCGCCCAGTCCGAGCCCTCGGCCTCGAGGTTGGAGACGATCTCCTCCAAGGAGCCAGCATCGAAGCAGCGGTCGATCGCCGCCTGGTGAGCGGCGAGAGGAGCCGGGCCGAGGTCTGCGGCGCTCTCCGCAAGCAGCCGGTCGATCGCCGCGTGCGCGTCGCCGCCGAGGTCCATCGCCAGCAGGGTCTCGTCCAGCGCCTGCAGCGCGTCGCTCGCCACAACGTGGCTGGCAAGCCCGAGATAGAGCGAGTCGGCGGCGCCGATGCGCGCGCCCGTGAGGCCGAGATAGAGCCCGGCCTTGCCCGTGAGCCTGGGCAGAAAGTACGTGGCGCCGACATCGGGGAAGAGTCCGATCCCCGTCTCCGGCATGGCGAAGAGCGCGCGCTCGGTCATCACGCGGTGCGAGCCATGGATCGAGAGTCCGACGCCACCGCCCATGACGACGCCGTCTATCAACGCGACATAGGGCTTGGGGTATCGGAAGACGAAGGTGTTGAGGCGGTATTCCTGGGCATAGAAGACGGTGGCGAAGTGGCGCTCGGGATCGTCCTGCTCGCCGTAGAGAAGGCGGATATCACCGCCGGCGCAGAAGGGCACGCGCCCGTCGTCCCGCGCCGCGCCGCGCACGACCACGGCGGAGATGGACGCGTCCTCCGCCCATTCCTTCAGCCTCGCGTCCAGGTCCAGGACCATGGGTTGGGTCAGCGCGTTGAGCGCCTTCGGCCGGTTCAGCGTGACGCTGCCGACCCGGCCCTTGCGTTCCAAGATGATCTCGTCGCTCACGGTCGCTCCGCCCCGCTCGATTGCCGGGCATCCTAAGGACTACGCCCCGATGGGGGAATAGCCGTGCCGCTTCACTCGGCTAGCAGGCGGCGGGCGATGATGAGGCGCATGATCTCGTTGGTGCCTTCGAGGATCTGATGAACGCGCAGGTCCCGCAGGTGGCGCTCCACCGGGAAATCCATCAGATAGCCGTAGCCGCCAAGCAGCTGGAGCGCCTGGTTGCAGACCTCGAAGCCGGTATCGGTGGCGAGGCGCTTGGCCATGGCGATGGTGGCGGTGGCGCCGTCCTCGCGCGCGTCGAGCGCGGCCGCCGCGCGGTGGATCATCAGGCGGGCGGCCTCCAGGTTCGTCGCCATGTCGGCGAGTTTGAACTGGAGCGCCTGGAAATCGGCGAGCTTGCGGCCGAATTGCTCGCGCTGGAGCAGATGATCGCGGGCGATCTCCAGGCTTGCCTGGGCCGCGCCGATCGAACAGGCCCCGATGTTGATGCGCCCGCCGTCGAGGCCTGCCATGGCGATCTTGAAGCCCTGGCCCTCCGCGCCGATGAGGTTTTCGGCCAGCACGCGGCAGTCCTCGAAGATCACCATCGCCGTCGGTTGGCTGTGCCAGCCGAGCTTCTTCTCCTGGGCGCCGAAGTTGAGTCCGGGCGCATCCCGCTCCACCGCAATGCAGGAAATGCCGTCTGGGCCGGGCCCGCCGGTGCGCACCATGCAGACGTAGACATCCGCTAAGCCGCCGCCGGAGATGAACGCCTTGGTGCCGTTGAGCACGTAGTCATCGCCGTCGCGGCGGGCACTGGTCTTGAGCGAGGCGGCGTCGGAGCCCGAACCCGGCTCGGTCAAGCAGTAGCTCGCGAAGTGCTCCATGCTTGCGAGACGCGGCAGGAAGCGCCTGCGCTGAGCTTCGCCGCCGAAGCGGTCGATCATCCAGGACGCCATGTTGTGGATCGAGATATAGGCTGCGGTCGAGGCGCAGCCCCGCGCCACCCCCTCGAAGATCAGCGCGGCATCGAGCCGCGTAAGGTTCGACCCGCCGACATCGTCGCCCACGTAGATGCCGCCGAAGCCGAGCGCCGCGGCCTTGCGCAGGGTCTCCACCGGAAAGGTGCAGTCCCGGTCCCACTGGGCCGCGTGAGGGGCGAGCTCGTTCTCGGCAAAGCTCTGCGCGAGCTCGCGGAACGCCTCTTGCTCCTCAGAAAGGTTGAAATCCATGACCGGCCTAACTTAGCGAGCGTCGGCGCGCCTGGGCGAGACGAAATATCAAGGGAGCCACGATCACGATCAGTATGATCCGCGCGATGTGGTGGGTCGAGACGAAGGCGGCGGCGCTCCCCATCGTGAGCGCGATCAGGCTCATCTCGGCAAGCCCGCCGGGGGCGAAGGCGAGGAACAGGGTCGGGCCCGATTGGCCCGCGACGGCGGCAAGGCCGTAAGCGGCGCCGGCGGTGACCAGTACCATCATCACCGCCACCAGGGCGGCCAGCAGCATGATCCGCCGGAGCTCGCTGAACGCCATACCCACGAAGCGCGCCCCGATGGCGCCGCCGAGCACCACTTGGGCAGCTGCGATCAGCTCGCCCGGCGGCTGTGCCGAGACCAGTCCGCTCAAGTGCAGGGCGGCGCTCAGCACCATCGGCCCCACCAGCTGCGCCGCCGGCACCCGTAGCGCCTTCGCCGCCGGATAGCCGATCAGCGCACAGGCGATGAGCGCGAGGATGTCGATCCAGTCCGCCGCCCCGCCGGTGGGTACCGGCAGGCCCAGCGGGGCGACCCCCTCGACCAGCCGGAAGTAGAAGGCGATCAGGAAGACGGCGACCAGGATGCGCGTGGCGTGGGTGAGCGAAATCGTGCGACCGTCGCCGCCCATGGTCTCGCCCAGCACCATCATCTCGCTGAGCCCGCCCGGCATCGACGAGAAGTAGGCGGACACGCGGTCGTAACCGCCCAGCTTACGGAAGACGACATAGGCCAGACCTGCCGCCAACGCCGTGGAGAGCACCACGCCCGAGAGACCCACGTACCACTCCGCGATTCGGGCGAAGAGGTCGATGGTGAACTGGCTTCCCAGCAAAACGCCCAGGATCGCGATCATGGCGTTGCGGACCTGCGCGGGAACCGCGAGCGGCGCGCCGGCAAGCGCCGCTCCCGTCGCGAGGGTCATGGCGCCCAGCATCCAGGGGAGCGGCAACGCCAGCGCGAAGAAAACCGCCCCGCCGACGGCGCCGAGGCCGATGGAAAGCGCAAAGCGCAAGCCGGCGACGCGGAGCCGCGCGGCCCGGAATCCGTCGACGAACAGGGCGCCCGGTCGTTTCACGGATCGCGCCCCTTCAGGGGGTGAACTGCTCGGCGAGGATGCGCTCGGTGAGGCTATGCTCAGGATCGAACAGAAAATTGATCGCCGTCGCGTGATCGACCGCGACCTCGACCGACGCCACGTCCCGCACCTCGGTGTAGTCGGCGACCGCGCTGACCGGGCGTTTGTCGTGCTCGATCACCTCGAGCCGAACGGTGGCCTCGTGCAGCAGCAGCGCGCCCCGCCAGCGGCGCGGGCGGAAGGCGCTGATCGGCGTGAGCGCGAGGATGTTGGCGCCGAGCGGGATGATCGGCCCGTGGGCCGAGAGGTTGTAGGCGGTACTGCCGGCGGGCGTCGCCACGATCATGCCGTCGCAGATGAGCTCAGGCACGCGCACGACGCCGTCCACACTGATCCTGATCTTGGCGGCCTGGCGGGTCTCACGCAGCATCGAGACCTCGTTGATGGCGAGCGCCTCGTGCGCCTCGCCGTGGATCGTCCTGGCTCGCATGCTGAGCGGGTGCAGGACCGTGCTGTGGGCCTGCTCCAGCCGCGTGGGCAGGTCGTCGAGGGAGAATTCGTTCATCAGGAAGCCGACGGTGCCCCGGCTCATGCCGTAGATGGGCTTGCCTTGGCGCAGCAGGTGGTGCTGGGTCTCCAACATGAAGCCGTCGCCCCCGAGCGCGACGATGACGTCGGCGTCGGCTGGCTCGGTCAAAGGATAGCGTTCGGCAACCTCGGCGAGTGCCGCCTGGGCATCGGCGGCGGTCGACGCGACGGCGGCGATCCTCCGATAACGCATGGGGTCTCCCGATGGGCTGCGCCGACGCGGCGCGGGACGCTGTCTGAGCGGCGGGTCAGCCGCCGGTCACGCTCATGTGGCGGCCGACCGCCGGGCGCGTGTGGCGGCGGTCGATGATGAAGTCGTGGCCCTTGGGCTTGCGCCCGATCGCCTCGTGGATCGCTGCGACCAGCGCCTCGTCGCTCTCGCTTCGCCGGAGCGGCGTGCGCAGGTCGGCCGCGTCCTCCTGGCCCAGGCACATGTAGAGCGTGCCGGTGCAGGTGAGCCGGACCCGGTTGCAGGATTCGCAGAAGTTGTGGGTGAGCGGCGTGATGAAGCCGATCCGCTGGCCGGTCTCGCGCACCGTGACGTAGCGCGCCGGCCCGCCGGTGCGGTGGTCGCTCTCGTCCAGGGTCCAGCGCTTGCGCAGCCGCGCGCGGACGAGCGAGAGCGGCAGGTAGTGCTCGGTGCGGTCGCCGTCGATGTCACCGAGCGGCATCGTCTCGATGAAGGTGATGTCGTGGCCGTCGGTTGCGCACCACTCGATCAGGTCCTCGATCTCGCCCTCGTTGACTCCGCGCAGGGCCACGGTGTTGATCTTGACCTTGAGCCCCGCCGCGCGCGCCGCCTCGATCCCTTCCAACACCTGGTCGAGCCGGCCCCAACGGGTGATCTCTGCGAATTTTGCGGGATCGCGGGTGTCGAGGGAGATATTGATCCGACGCACGCCGGCCGCGTAGAGACCTTCCGCATGGCGCGGGAGCTGGCTGCCGTTGGTGGTGAGCGTGAGCTCGTCGAGCGCGCCGGTCTTCAGGTGGCGGCCCAGGCTCTCGAACAGCCCCATGACGCCCTTGCGCACCAGCGGCTCGCCGCCGGTGATGCGAAGCTTGCGCACGCCGAGGCCGACGAAGGCGCTGCACAGGCGATCCAGCTCCTCAAGCGTCAGCAGCTCCGCCTTCGGCAGGAAGCTCATGTGCTCGGACATGCAGTAGAAGCAGCGGAAGTCGCACCGGTCCGTGACCGAGACCCGCAGGTAAGTGACGTGACGCTCGAATGGGTCGATCAGCATGGCTTCCGCTCCACCGGCGCGCGGCGGTTCCTCCGCCACTCGGCCTCTCGACATACTACGCGACCGCGCGAAATTACGCGACGGTAGGGATTTCTCCCGGAGAATCTGGGCACGATCCGGGTCGCGTCAACTGCCCCACTCGCGCGGCCCGGGCTCCCACTGGTAGGATTGGCCGGCTAGACCGGCACAGCGGGGGCAAAGGATGAGAGAGTCGGTGGTTCCGGTCATCGATATCGCGCCCTTTCTCGCCGGCGGGCGCGAGGACAAGGCGTGCGTCGCCGCAGAAGTGGACGCCGCCTGCCGCGAGATCGGCTTCCTCGTCATCGCAGGCCACGGCGTCGCGCAAGCCGAGACCGACGAGATGCGGCGCGTCACCCGCGCCTTCTTCGACCTGCCCTATTGGGAGAAGCTCCGGGTCAAGATGCCGCCCGACCGCTATCGCGGGCTGATGACGGTGGGCAGCGAGGACGTGGCCTACAGCATGGACGCGGACGAGGGCGCGCCCGACTGGCGCGAGAGCTTCGTCACCGGGCCCTACGACCACGCCTACGACGACTACCACTACGGGCCGAAGGGCTGGCGCTTCTTCGCCGCCAATCTCTGGCCCGACCGCCCGGCCGGGATACGGCCGCTCTGGGAAGCCTACTACCGGGAGATGGAGCGGCTGGCCGACGACCTGATGCGGATATTCGCCTGCGCGCTTGGGCTGCCCGAGGCCTTCTTCGCCGACAAGATCGACCGCCACATCACCAACTTCATCGCCTCCTATTACCCGCCACAGCCGAATCCGCCCTTGCCGGGGCAGCTCCGCTGCGGCGCCCATGCGGACTATGGCAGCCTCACCATCGTTTCCTCCGATACTCCGGTGGGCGGCCTGCAGGTGCTGGGCAGGGACGGTACCTGGGCCGACGTGCCCTGCATCCCCGGCACCTTCGTCATCAATCTCGGCGACCTGATGGCGGAATGGACCAACGACCGCTGGCGCTCAACTCTGCACCGGGTGGTCAACCCGCCGCGCGAGGAGGCGGAGAGCAGCCGGCTCTCGCTGCTCTTCTTTCACCAGCCCAACTACGACGCGGTGATCGAGTGCCTGCCGAGCTGTGCCGACGACGCCAACCCGCCCCGCTACGCGCCCATTACCTCCGGCGCCCATGTCGCGCACAAGATCGACCGTAGCCGCCGCCCGCTCCTCGCCGACGCCGAGGCGGCGGCCGGGTAGCGGCGTCTCCATCCGCCCTTGACTCGCCGCGCCTGAAACCGCGAATTCGGGCCGCCCGCACGGCGGGTGAATTAGGCATGACGGAAAGGAGGCAGTCGTGGCCGACAATGGAGGGCAAGGCGCCCGCGATCAGGTAGACGAAGCGCTGGCGCGGCTCGAGCGCGACGGCATCCAGCATGTCCGCTTCGAGTTGCCGGACATGCATGGCTCGGCACGCTCCAAGCAGGTGCCGGTGGAGCGCTTCGCCGCCTCCGCCCGCGAGGGTGTGAACATGTATGGCGGCATCGTCGCCCTCGACACGGCCTCCCACGTGATCCCCGGCACCCTCTACAACGAGGAGGTCAAGTACAAGGACCAGACCCTGCGTCCCGACCTCGCAACCCTCGCACGGGTGCCGTGGCTCGACGGCATGGCGAAGGTGATCTGCGACACCGAGTGGGAGGACGGCACGCCGCTTCACGCCGCGCCCCGCGGCGTCGCCCGCCGGATGCTGGAGAGGACGGCCGAGCTCGGCTTCGGCATCGAGAGCGCCCACGAGTACGAGTTCTACGTGCTCGACCGCGAGACGCACCAGCCGCTCTTTGGCGGCGTCCACATCTTCAACAATCTGCGCAACGACCACCTGCCGGCTATCCGCGCGGTGGTGGACGGCCTGCGCGCTGCCGGTATCCCGATGTTGACCGCGAACGCCGAGTACGCGCCTTCTCAGTACGAGCTGGTCTACAGGCATGACGAGGGGATGGCCGGCCTCGACAGAGCGTTCACCTTCAAGAACGGGGTGAAGGAGATTGTCCAGCACGCGGGTTACACCGCGACCTTCATGGGCAAGCCGTCGGCGAGCTCAGCGGGCTCCGGTTGCCACTACCATATCAGTCTGTTGGAGAAGGAGAGCGGGCGGAGCGCCTTCTACGACCCCGAGAACCCAAGTGCGATGACACCCACGCTGCGGCACTTCGTCCAGGGCCTCATCGACCACGGCGCCGCCTGCACGGCGCTCTTCAACCCGACGCCCAACTGCTACCGCCGGCTCACGCCCCACACCTTCGCGCCGTCCAATGTGAGCTGGGGCGAGGAGGACCGGAGCGCGATGGTCCGCATCAAGCAGCCGGGCTCGCCGGGGATGCACGTGGAGATGCGGGCGTCGTCGGCCATCAGCAATCCCTACCTCTGCGCCGCTGGCACGCTCGCCTGCGGGCTGCTCGGGCTCAGCGAGCAGCGCTCACTGGTCACGCAGTCCGACGGGCCGAGCGAGGACGACCCGAGCCTGCCGCCCTTCCCGGCCAATCTCGAAGCCGCGCTCGTCGCGCTCGAAGCCGACAAGGCGATGGTGGAGTTGCTCGGCGAGGAGTTCGTGACCGTCTTCACCACGATGAAGCGCGCCGAGCTCGCCCGCTTCAACGCCCACGTTACCCAGTGGGAGCGGGACGAGTACATCGAGCTTTACTGAGGCGCCGGCCGCAGTCGCGGCCTATCGCGCGTCCGTCAAAGTCGGACGCGCTCTAACCGTCCGGTCACGGCGTGAAACGCAGCAGTTTCCACCTTTTCGGCGGTTGTGACCGATCGAGGAGCGAGTGCCAGGTAAGAACGTTTCTCCCGATGGCGGGCGCCAAATAAATCTCGATGCGCTCGGTCTTCGATCTACAGATCGTGCGGTACGCGTGATAGGAGCCGGCCTCGACGTGCGAACGACGTTGACTCAAGACCTTGCAGAGTGCCGTCTCATTCCATTCGTTACCGCTCTTGTCCGAGCCCACCTTGCGGTAGCGCCACGACCGTCCGATTTCCAGGGGCCAGATTCGTCCTTCGGTCACCGTGACGGTCTGGCTTCCATCGGGCATGCCGCGGCAGTTCGACCATTGCGTCCAGGGCAGCAGTCCGCCCTTGGGACGCGTGTAGGTGCAACTGTTCTCAGCGAT
Organism: Alphaproteobacteria bacterium; assembly: GCA_963422645.2. Classification (GTDB taxonomy): domain Bacteria; phylum Pseudomonadota; class Alphaproteobacteria; order UBA828; family UBA828; genus WTGU01. The sequence continues at coordinate 77,731 of CAXXVO010000015.1, read as the reverse complement.
CTCGTAGCTCATCGTGGCGCTGTCCATTGCCACGAGCGTGTGGGTCAGTGTTCCCGTCCGGCTGCGCCAGACCTCGGTATCGCCGACGGCCCTCTTGGGCTCCGCCATGGGCTCCAGCACCGTGGCGCAGCCGCCGAGCGTCACGAGTGCCGTCAGACCAAGAACCGGGATCAGTCCTGCCATCTTGGTGAATCTCGGCCGATGCGCTTTCCCAGAAGTCCGCACAACAGCCAATCGGCGTGAATTGGACGCGATCTCGGTCATCGAACCGACCTCCCTGATGCGAGAAGGCTGAGCGCCTGCCGGCTCATTCTGCCCGAATTACCGGGACTTCGCGCTGCGTTCTTTACAGGCCTGCCGGATTTCTCGGAGCGACGTCAGTCCGCCCGCGCCAGGGCGACACCCTACTCCTAACGTAACTACCCAGGTACCCCGCCGCCAGTTCTGAGTGCGTGCTGATGTTGCTTGCCGTCGGTGCCGTTTCGCCGTCGGCGCGTCGTTGATCCCCGCTTGACTGTATAGGTTCTCTCGCCTATGGGTTGCACTCTCGCATGAGAGGAGCAGCCGGTGGGGTATTTCGGGTCGAAGGCGACGACCGGTCTGAGCCAGGCGCTGATTGCGCTGATGCCGCCGCACTCTGTCTATATCGAGAGCCATCTTGGGGGCGGGGCGCTGATGAAGCGCAAGCCTGCGGCCATGCGCTCGATCGGGATCGACCGCGACGAGCGGGCGCTTGAGGCCTTTGGCTGCGACTACCCGGTGGAGTTGGTGCCCGGCTGCGCCCATTCCTTCCTGGCCTCGTTCCCGTTTCTGGGCCCGGAGCTGGTCTACAGCGATCCGCCCTATCTGCACGCGACCCGGCGTTCGTCGCAGCGCTACCGCTTCGAGTACGAGGAGGCCGACCACGTCGCGCTCCTCGAACTGCTCAAGGGTCTGCCCTGCCAGGTGATGGTCTCGGGCCACCCGTCTGCGCTCTATGACGAGCTGCTGGCGGGCTGGCGCCGGCTGGCGCTGCAGGTGACGACCCAGGCCCAGGTGCGGACCGAGGTCGTGTGGTTCAACTTCGCGCCTGACCGGGTGCACTGGGCGAGCTTCGCCGGCCGGAACTTCACCGAGCGCCAGTGCATCAAGCGCAAGGCGGCCAACTGGGGCCGGCGCTACGAGGCCATGCCGGCGGGCGAACGCCTGGCGGTGCTGGCCGCGATCATGGCCGTCGAGGCCGACGAGGGTTCGTGACAGTGTCGCGCTGGCACGAGGACCTCGCTGCCCACGACGAGGCCTTCGCGTGCCTGCAGGACCTTTTCACCCCACAATCCTTCGCAATGACCGCCGTCAAAGCCATTCGGGAATGGGGCCAGAGGTTGCTGCGCCTGAGCGCGGCCCTGGTCAAGGAGAACGACGCGCTGGAGCGGGAGAACGCCCGCTTGCGCGAGCGGATCGCCGAACTCGAGCGCAGCGCCGCGCTCGACAGCACCACCAGCTCCAAGCCGCCGGCCAGCGACGGTCTGAAGAAGAAGAGCGGTGACCGGGAGAAGCGCACCCGGAGCCAGCGCGGCAAGTCCGACAGGCCCAGTGGCGGCCAGCCGGGCCACAAGGGAACTACCCTGGAGCGGACCGCGACGCCCGACCATGTCGTCGATCATGATCCGTCCGCCTGTGAGGGCTGCGGCGCGCCGCTGTCGGACGCTGACCGTCACGGAGCCCCCGTCTGCCGGCAGGTCTTCGATGTGCCCGAGCCGCAGCCCCTCGAGGTCACCGAACATCGCGGCCATCGTTGCCTCTGCGCTGCCTGCGGCACCGTGACGACAGCCGTCTTCCCGAACGGCGTGAGCGCACCGGTCCAATACGGGCCGCGCATCACCGCGTGGGTGACCTACCTGCTGCACGCTCAGTTCATTCCCGAGAAGCGGGTCGCCGAGGTCATGAGCGACCTCTTCGCGGTCAAGCTCTCAACAGCCACCATCGTCGCCATGGGAAGGCGCACCGCCCGGCGCTTCGAGGGCTTCCTCGATCGCCTCGCGGAGATCATCCGCACCGCAGCCCCAGTCAAACACCTCGACGAGACCGGCATCCGCATCGCCGCCCGGACCCATTGGCTCCATGTGCTGTGCACCCCGTTGCTCACCATCCTGCGCGTCGCCACCGGGCGCAGCCACATCGACGAGAAGCTCAACGGCATCGTCATCCATGACGACTACGCCACCTACTTCGCTCTCGAGGGCGTGCGCCACGGGGCCTGCAACGCCCATCACCTGCGCGAGCTCCAAGCCCTCATCGAGATCGAGAAGGAAGACTGGGCAACGAGCACGCACCGGCTCCTCATCCGTGCCAACAGAGCCGCCCGCTTCGCCCACAAGAACGACCGCGACGTGCCCGCCTCACTGGTGGCCCGCATCTCGCGAGCCTGGGACCGCATCCTCGAACGTGCCATCGCCTCTCACGAAGAAATGCCACCGCTCCAGACCGGAAAGCGCGGACGACAAAAGCGCCGCATCGGTCACAACCTCGCCCTCCGACTCCAGAAGTACAAGGAGGGGTGCCTGCGCTTCCTCACCGATCCGCGAACCCCCTTCTCCAACAACGAGGCCGAGCGCGACCTCCGAATGGGCAAGCTGCGCCAGAAAATCTCAGGCGGCTTCCGCTCGATACAAGGCGCCCGCGACTTCGCAAACCTGCGATCCGTCATCGCCACCGCTCGAAAACAGCGCTGGAATGTCCTCGAAACCCTGGCGCACCCCGATCCAATCCAGCTGATCCCCGTATTGCGCTTCTGAAATCCTGCGCTGCTCCGGGAAAGCGCCGCCTGACCCCTGGCTGGTCAGAACCATCAATCCATCACGTCCGAGTGCTCGGCAGAATCAGACCTGGGCAGTTACCTCCTAACGAAAGTGCGGGAGCACGTGGTCGGCGTAGGCCGCGACGATCTGCTCCTCGCCGCCGTTGGTGAGGTAAATGTTGAACTGGGTGACGCCGGCGGCCTCCAGCGCCCGAATCTTCTCGACATGGGCCTCGGCCGGGCCGATCACGCAGAAGTCCTCGGTGATCTCGGGCGAGACGTAGGCGCTGTTGTCCGACTCCAGCGCGGTGTGCTGGTGGTAGTCGTAGCCCTCATCGGCGCCGACGCCTTCGCGCTGCGCGATGTAGGCGGTGAGGCTCTTCGGCACGAGGTCGGTGCCGGCGCCGTGGTGCTTCACGATGTCGGCCACGTGGTTGCCCACTAGCGCCGGGAACCACTTGGTCTGGGCGATCCCGGCCTCGCGATCGCCGACCCAGACCGGCGCACAGGCCATGACGCGATAGTCCGCCATGTCGCGGCCCTCGGCGCGGCCGGCAGCGCGCGCCTGGCCACCCATCCACTGGCAGAGGCCGACATCGGCGAGCTGCACGATCAGCCCGTCGCCGACACGGCCGGCTGCCGCCAGCGCCCGGGGCCCGTAGGCCGCAACCCAGACCGGCATCTCGTAGCCGCCGGTCCAGTCGAACTGCACCGGCTCCGGCACGCCCTCGTAGGTGACCGCCTCGCCCCGCACCAGCGCCTTCATCGCGTGGCAGAACTCCTCCAGGCGCGCCACCGTCGCCGGCCGCTTGCCGATTGCGCGCACGGCGCTGTCGCCGCGCCCCACGCCCATGTCGAAGCGGCCGTCCGACTGCACCGCCATCGCCCCGAACAGGCTCGCGGCCACCGACCATTCGCGGGTCATCGGGTTGGTGACGCAGGGGCCGAAGCGCAGCCGCCGTGTGTGCTCGATGGCAACCGCCATCTGCGGGTAGAGGTCGCGCCACAGCGCGTGGCTGTCGAAGAACCAGGCGTAGTCGAAACCCGCCGCCTCGGCCTGCCGGCAGATGGCGACGATGCGATCCTTGTCTAGATCGCCGCGGAAAGTGATGGCGAATTCCATGGTCGTCTCCCTCACCCGGCTTCCGGCCAGATCTTTACGCCCGCGTGCTTGAAGCCCGTCGCCTTGGACATGTTGAGGCGAATCAGCAACGAGGTCATCGCCTCGATGCAGCGCGCGCTCTCGGCCGGGCCGCAATTGTAGGCGCGCGCCCCGATGGTCTCGACCAGGTCCATCACCACGCGCTTCGCCTCCAGATCGTCGCCGCAGACGAGGATGTCGCAGTTGATCGGCTGATCGAGGGCGGCGAGCACGTGGGCGGAGACGTTGTGGAGCGCGCCCACCACGGCGACGCCTTCGCCGAGCATCGCCTGCGCCGCCTCGGTCGCCGAGCCCTCGGGGGGCATCGCGGTGCGCCGGGGATTGCCGTCGGCGAGCGGCACCGCCATGTCAACCAGGATCTTCCCCTGCAGCGCTTCGGTGAGCCCCGCGAGCGTCGCCTGGTGCGCGCTCCACGGCACCGCCAGCACCACCATGCGCTCGGCTTGCGCGACCGCGTCGGCGTTGGCGGCGCCTTCGATTGCCCCCGGCGCGTCAGGCACGCCGTCCCTAAGATCGGCGGCAATCTCCGCTGCGCGGGTGGCATCGCGCGAGCCGACCACCACATCGATGCCGGCGAGCGCGCAGCGCTGAGCCAGCCCGCGGCCCTGGGGACCGGTGCCTCCGATCACGGCGATGGCCATGGAATAGGTCTCCCGCGTTCCCTTGTGCCGCCGCTACTCGTCGTAGGCGACGAGGGAGGTGATCGGCAGGTCGAGGCGCCCCCTCCCACCGAGGAAGGTCAGCTCGATGATGAAGGTCGCCGCCACCACCTCGGCGCCCAGTTGGCGCAGCAGAGCGTGCGACGCGGCCGCCGTGCCTCCGGTTGCAAGCAGATCGTCGACCAGGACGACCCGCTGGCCAGGTGCCACGGCGTCGGCCTGCACCTCGACCTGATCGGTGCCGTATTCGAGCGCGTACTCGTACGCCACGGTCTGGCCCGGCAGCTTGCCCTTCTTGCGCACCATGATGAAGCCGCAGCCGAGCGCGTGCGCCAACGGCGCCGCGACCAGAAAGCCGCGGGATTCGATACCCGCCAGCAAATCGGGCTTGTGACCGCCCACCACGTCGGCGAGTCGTTGCACCGTTTCGCCCCAGGCCTCGGCGTGGGCGAGTAAGGTGGAGATGTCGTAGAAGAGGATGCCGGGCTTGGGAAAGTCCGGAATTTCGCGGATGTGCTCGCGCAGGTCGAAGTCGGGCATGGCTGCCGCCGATCAGCGCAGAGTGGCGGCGCCCGCCCGGCTCACTCGGCGCCGGTGGCTTCCTTGAGATAGGCCATCAGGTTCTCGCGGTCTTTCTCTTTCCTGACCCCCTTGAACGCCATCTTGTTCTTCGGAATGTACCCCTTGGGATCGGAGATGTACGCGTAGATGGTCTCCTCGTCCCAGACGATCGCCGCGTCCTTCATCGCGTCTGAGTACTTCTTGAAGCCCTCGGCCGTGCCCGAGGTGCGGCCGAAGACGCCGTGGAGGTTGGGGCCGACCTTGTGCTTCCCGCCTTCCTTGACGGTGTGGCACACCTTGCACTTCTTGAAGACCTTCTTGCCCTTCTTCACATCGGCGGCAATGGCGGAGGCGCTCGCCGCCATCATGAAGGTGGCGAGGGCAACGGCGAGTACGTGACGTGCGCGCACGGGCATCTCCTTAGCTCTAGTCCCGATCAAGCGGTGAAGGCGCGAACATAGGCCGGGTTCGCACCCGCGATCAAGCAGACCATTCAGCCGGCGGCGCGTCGCTCCCGGGGAGCAGCGCGCCGCAGGCGGGTGGCTATTGGACCCGGTAGTCCTCGTCGAGGAAGAAGCGGCTGTCATAGTCCTCGACGCCGAGGTGGCACTCGGCGCAGAAGACGACGTTCTTGTTGCCCTTGCCGCCGGTGGTGCCGATCGTCCGGCCGTTCGGCATGATCAGCGTATAGCGCCAGTCGCCTGTATCGGCGTTGAAGCCGGCTTCCATCTTTTCCATCAGGAAGAGCGGCCCGGCGCCGATCTTGCCGTTGGGCTTGACGGTGAAGCTGTCCTTGGCCAGCACGGTCCCCGCAGGCGACGGCCCGGCCTCTTCGAAGAGGCTGTAATTGTCGACGCCGATGTCGTTGGCGTAGTTGTTGACGTAGCGCGCGCCGTGGGTGTCGGAGACATAGGGCTGTGCCGCGACGTTGCGCCAGTTCCGGTAAGACGCCGCCCACTGGTTGCCCGACTTGGCGTATCCCTCGGCCATGACCCCACTGATGCAGGCATAGGCGTCCCGAGCCTCGTCTGCGGTCAGCTCGACCTCCTCGCCGGCCGCACAGGGGTTGCACGGGTTGCAGGCGCCGCACGGCCCGCACGGTGCACAGGGATTGCAGGGGTTTGCCGCCGCACAGGGGTTGCATGGCCCGCACGGGTTTGCCGCCGCGCAGGGGTTGCACGGACTGCAGGGGTTGCAGGGTGCGCAGGCGGCTGCGCATGGATTGCACGGCTCGCATGGGTTGCAAGGGCCGCAGGGCGCGCAAGCGGCTGCGCAGGGGTTGCAGGGGCCGCAAGGACCGCAGGGTGCGCAGGAGGCCGCGCAGGGGTTGCATGGCCCGCATGGATTGCAGGGAGCACACGGCCCACAGGGGCTGCTCGCGGCGGCGAGGCGTGGGACTTCGCAGTCCGAGCTGACCGCAGCACCAGCCGCGCAGGGGTTGCACGGGCCACAGGGACCACAAGCAGCCGCGCAGGGGTTGCAGGGATTGCATGGGCCGCACGGGCCGCAAGCGCCGGCGCAGGGGTTGCAGGCGTCCCAGGGTTCGCAGGGATTGCACGCACCGGCACAGGGATTACAGGGATTGCAAGGATTGCACGGCCCACAGGGCCCGCATGCCGCTGCGCATGAATCGCACGGATTGCAGGGCCCGCATGGTCCGCAGGGGTTGCAGGAAGCGAAGAGGAGCACGCCCGGTTCCTGCTGTTGCGGGGTCGCCCCCGGACTCTCGCCGGCGGATGTGCCGGCGGTGGCGTGGCCGCCACTGGTGGCGACCGCAAGCCCGATGACCACAGGGACCACCGTTCCGGCGAGCAGGGGTTTCGAGCGTGGCATGTGGAGCCTCCCTTTATGACCGTGTTCGTTATGAATTGTCGGCGACCGCATCGTGCCGGGCAAACCCCTTCCACTCAAATTTTGTAACTGCCCAGGTTCTTGCTGTGAAAATTCTCTGGGATTCGGCACAACGCTACCCACGCGACGCCCGTGTGCTCCTCTGGGGTCGCCGGGTTTCACAGCTCACGATGCCCCTCTTGCGGACTGCGACCGGTAAGCTACCCCGATGTGGCCCGAAGTCCGCCCGCGCGACGGGCACCGATTTTCATTCTATGGGGTGGTCCAGCACGGCGTCGACCATGATCGTTTATGAGAATGGCTCCGCTGTTGGAGAACCCGTGCCAGGTGAGCTTACGCGCACTTGACGGTGGCGATGAGCCGATCCGATGGGCTGGTCAGGGCTTCGATGATATTCCAGCCCTGCTTTCTGGCGGTGGTGATGACGCTGCGCAGGATGGCGAAGTTCTCGGCCCCCTGCGCGGACCGGAAGCCCCCGGAGATCTTCTGGCGCAGCTTCATCATCCGAAGGTCGCGCTCGGCCTCGTTGTTCGTGAACCCGACCTCGAGGTCGATCAGGAACCGGAGCACCGCGCATTTGTGGTCGCGCAGCCTCAAGGCCAGATTGTGACCGATCCTTCGCTTCCGGCGCTTCTTCCTCTTGCCAGGCGAGAACGGTGGTTGGCTCTCGTGAAAGGCCAGCGCATCGGCGATGATCTCGTCGTATCGGCGCTCGATCAGCGCCACAAGCCTCGCCGGAACGGCGATATCCTTGTCCAGCGCGATGCGGGCGGCGCGATTGGCTCGGCGCAGGAGCTGCTGCATCCGCCGGGCCCAAGCCTCCCCTTCGATGTCCACCAGCGCCTGCAACTCCCGCAGGTGATGGGCGTTGCACAGGCCGTGCTCCACCCCTTCCATCGCGAAGTACGGCTTCCAGTGATCGTGCACGACGATGCCGGAGACACCCGAGAGCAGGGCGCCGCGCTTGCCGCTGACCCGGTACGCCGCCAGCAGCGGCGTGCAGATCACATGAAGCCACTGCGTCTGACCGCCGATCCGCAAGCCGGTCTCGTCCATGTGTTTCACCCGCGCCGTGCCCGCCGCCAGGTCCTGTATGTGCAAGGCCGCGTCCCGCAGCCGCTCGGCCGCCCTCTCGCTCATCGTCGCCAACGTCGCAGCCGTCACCGGCGCGCCGAAGAGCTCGGCCATCACCTGCGACAGCCGATCCTCCGGCAGGAAGTGAGCGTGCTGAAGGTAGACCGCCACCCCGGCAATGCGCGGGCCGTACTGCACCGGCGCCGACACCCCGTCGGGGAACGCCGCCCGGGTCACCGTCCCGCAATGCCCGCAGCACTTGGCATGCGCCCGGTGCTCGGTCACCTCCAGGGGGCTCGGCTCGGGCAGATCGAACACCTGGCGGGCGACGGGCGTTCCCGCCCTGGCCGCGTCCGAAAGCGGCGAACCGCATCCCTTGCAGGAAGCCGGGACGTGATCCTTCACCCGATCCGGGTGATCGGCGCGGCGCAGCGTCTTGCCCTTGTGGCCGGGCTGGCCACCGGGCTTGCGGCCCGATTTGCCGCGCAGGCTTCGGGTTCGCCGCTTCGAATTCGGCTTCCTCAGCCCATCGCTCGAAGGCGGCTTGCCGCTGTTGCCGCTGTTGAGGCCGAGACGGCGCTCCAACTCCTCGATGCGCTCGACGAGACGCGCGACTTGCTCTTCCAGCCGCGCGTTCTGCTGCCGAAGCCAGGCATTTTCCTCCCGAAGCCGGGCGTTCTCCTCCTCCAGGCGGGCGATCTTCTGCGCGGGCGTTTCGGGCGCTGCTCCCGTCGAAGGGCCGCGCGGCGACTCGGGATTGCTCATGTCGTTGTTGAGTCATTTCCCGAAATTCCCGTCAAGCCCTTTCCACCAACTCCGAACGAGAAACGCCTCAATCCACTGGCCCAAAATGACAAATCAGACGACCTGGGCAGTTACCAAATTTTTGTGATTCCTCCGTCGGGCGGTCCGTGCATAGATTGCAGGGATGATTCTCGTTCGAACCTTGCTCGCCCTATGCTTCGCGGTCTCCGGCGCTGCCTTCGCGGGCGCCACCCATGCCGAAACCGCGATCGCGCCGGAGGTCGTGGAGGTTCCGGCCGGCCCCTTCATCGCGGGCTCCGACGCGGCTGAGCGCGAATACGCCTACCAGCTCGACGAGGCGGCCTACGGCCACTCCCGAACGCGGGAACGCGGCTGGTACGACCGCGAGCGCCCGCGCGGATCCAAGACGCTGGAGCGCTTTTTCGTCACGCGCACGCTGATCACCAACGCCCAATATCAGGCGTTCGTGGATGCCGCGAACCATCGCGTGCCCGATGTCGATGTCGAGACCTGGCGCGGCTATCGGCTGATCCACCCCTATGAGCGCACCCGCCGCCACGCGTGGACGGACGGAAAGCCGCCGCCGGGGCGCGACGACCATCCGGTGGTGATGGTCTCGCACGACGACGCCACGGCTTACGCGGCCTGGCTCTCGGCCGAGACAGGGCACACCTGGCGCCTGCCGACGGCGCTCGAATGGGAGAAGGCCGCGCGCGGCACCGACGGGCGTGCCTTCCCCTGGGGCGATACCTACGACCCGGCGCGGCTCAACAGCCACGACGCCGGCCCCTTCGACACGGTGCCGGTCGGGAGTTTTCCCGCCGGCGCGAGCCCCTACGGCCTGCTCGATGCGGCGGGAATGGTCTTCGAGTGGACCGCCTCGCCCGGCAATCCGGGGCGTTTCCTGGTCAAGGGCGGGTCGTGGGACGACAGCGGCTGCGGCGTCTGCCGCCCTGCGGCGCGGCATGCCCGGCCGGCCGATATCAAGCACATCCTTGTCGGCTTCCGCCTCGTCCTCGAGCCGGGCGAGGGGGAATAGCAGACGGGCAAGGAAGAGAACGCCCGGTCTGGCAAGTGCGGAACCCCAGCACTATCTTTCCCTGACGGCACGGCCAGCGAACAGGCGGCAGAGCGGCAGAATGGCCCAGGCTTCGGCGGCGAAGAACGAGCGGCAGGAGGAAACCCGCCACCTCGACATGGCGACGCAGCCCGTGAAGCGGCTGCGCACGATGCTCGCCGCCGGCGAGGAAGTGATCGAGATCCAGCGCGTGCTCGGCAGGACCGGCGACAGCGTGGTGAGCGAACTGCTGCGCGAGTACGGGACGTTCTACGAGTGGGATCATCACCCGAAGGGGGACGTCTTCGACGGCAAGAGCCACTCCCAATATTTCTACCACGCCCATCCCGGCGGCTTCAGGGACGTGGAGCACGGGCACTTCCACACCTTCGTGCGCGCCAAGGGGATGCCGCGCGGCATGAAGCCCATGCGCCGCAAGAGCCGCGACAAGTGGCCCATGGGGGATGATGCACTCACCCACGTGGTCGCCATCTCGATGGGTTCGAAGGGCGAGCCGCTCAGGCTCTTCACCACCAACCGCTGGGTCACCGGCGAGACCTGGTATCGCGCCGACGACGTCGCCAAGGTGATCGGCCGCTACGTCATCGACCACGCCCGCCCGTCCTGGCCGACCAATCGCTGGGTCGTCGCCATGGTGCGGCTCTTCTGGCCGCAGATCATCCTGCTGCTCAAGGCGCGGGATCAGGTGATCGAGAACTGGGCCACCCAGAATCCGAGCAAGGACACGCTCGAGGATCGTCGCCTCGAGGTCGTCTCACAGGCCGAGGTCGACATCGAGGCGCAGATCGCCGCAGTCAGGGCTGCTCTCGACGCGCGAGGCTGAAGGCACGCACGTGTCGAGACGCCCGCCCGCGACGAGCCGCAACGCGATACCCCGGAAATAAAGAACGCCGCCTCTCGCGAGGCGGCGCCCTTGGGTAAGGTCAAGTGTGCTGTTCGGCTTAGTCGCCAGCGCAGGGGTTGCAACCGCCACAGGGGTTGCAGGCTCCACACGGGTTACAGCCGCCACACGGGTCCGGACAGGGGTTGCACGGATCATCTTCGCAGGCATCGTGCGAGTCCGCGAGCACGAGTGGCTGGCTGCCAGCGGACACGGCCGACGGCGCGAGAGCGGCGCCGGCCGCCATGGTGACGATACTCACGGCGACCACGGTTTCCTTGATCATTCTCGGTATCTCCTCCTCGCAGACGCGATTTTGGTTGGTTTGAGTTGGGACTTCGCGCCGCTGCTTCGAATGCCCATGCTGCGCCAAGCCCATGCCATTGTGGTGTATATCGGCAGCGGGCAAAAGCGATTTCGCCTTGTTGACGATAATGTGAACGCCGGGAAAGGCCTATGCCGGGCACAAAGAGCGAGGATTATCCACGATTGGCGGCAGCGGCCCGGCGTCTGGCGCTGGAGGCCGGGCGCACCATCATGGCCTTCTACCGCGACGGCACGACGGTCGAAACCAAGGCGGATCGCTCGCCGGTGACTGGCGCGGACCGGGCGGCGGATCGCCTCATCGTCGCGGGCCTGCGCGCGGCCGATCCGCAAATCCCCGTGATTTCGGAGGAGGGCACGGCTAACGACGATCTTGCAGCTCCCCCCGGCGGGCGTTTCTGGCTCGTGGATCCTCTGGACGGCACCCGGGAGTTCATCGCGCACACCGGCGAGTTCGCGGTCAATATCGCCTTGATCGAGGATGGCCGGCCGGTGCTCGGCGTGCTCCACGCCCCGGTCCAGGGCGAATCCTACGTCGCCGACGGGCTGGGGCAGGCGGTGCGCGTCGTGGGCAACGGGGTGCCCCGGCCAATCAGCGCGCGGGCGGTGCCCGGCGAGGGCCCGGCCGTCGTCGCCAGTCGCTTGCACCGCGACGCGGAGACCGATGCGTACATAGCGACGCTCAGGCCCGAACGGATCGAGAGCGCCGGGAGCGCCCTCAAGTTCGGTCTTCTGGCGCGGGGCGAGGCCGACGTCTACCCCCGTTTCGGGCGTACCATGGAGTGGGACACCGCCGCGGGCCAGGCGGTCCTGGAAGCGGCCGGCGGCCATGTCCGCGACCTGAACGGCCGTGAGCTGCGCTACGGCAAGGCAGGGTTCGTCAACCCGCCATTCGTTGCCTGCGGCGTGGATGCGGCCCGATGACACCCCCCGACGCCAAAATTGACCCGCCATGCCTGGCGCCGACGCCGGCGGCCTTCACGCGAGCCGCGCGGGTCATCCGTGACGGCGGGCTTGTCGGGCTGCCGACCGATACGGTCTACGGCCTCGCCGCCGATTCCACCAGCGATGCGGCCGTGGCAGGCGTCTTTCGCGCCAAGGGCAGGCCGGCCGAGAAGCCGCTCATCGCCCTCGTCGCCACAATGGCGATGGCCGAGACTTGTGGGACGTTCTCCGCGCGGGCCCTGGCGCTCGCCGAGGTCTTCTGGCCCGGCCCGTTGACCCTTGTGGTGCCGCGCGCTGCGGGGTCGCCGCTCTCTCCTTTGGTTCACCAGGGGGCGCCCGGCGTCTCGCTGCGGATTCCCTGCAACGAGACCGCGTGTGCCGTGGTCGAGGCCGCCGGGCGGCCGTTGACGGCGCCGAGCGCCAACCCCTCGGGTGCGCCGAGCCCGCTCACCGCCGCCGAGGTTGCGGCCGGGCTCGGAGCGCACGTCGCGCTGATCATCGACGGCGGACGGGCCACCGATAATCTGGGGTCCACCCTGCTCGACCTCACCGGGGACGTTCCCCGCCTGCTCCGCGCGGGCGTCGTGAGCGCCCGGGCGATCGAGGGCGTGATCGGTCCGATCGCGCGCGCGGGCTGAACGTGCCGGCTACGGTGTATCGGGTCTGAGCGCCTCCGTCAGGCGCACGCTGCCGCTGCCTCGCCGCGCGGGCTGCTGTTGAGAGTCGTGCGGGCACCAGCCGGTGAGGTAGAGCACCTGGAAGGTCGCCGGAATTCGACCGTCCGCGTCGCCGAACAGTTCCCGGTAGCAGGCGGCCACCGCATGGAAGGTGCTGCGCCTGGCGAAGTGCCGCGCCCGCCCACGGGTCGCGTTGGCCTCGCCCATGGCCCGCAGATCGTGCATCAGCGCCTCGGTGCTCTCGTAGGTGACCGTGATGCGGTCGCTGTCGATCACCGGCAGCGCGAAGCCGGTCCGCTGCAGCAGGGCGCCGAGGGTCTGAACATCGGGGAAAGGCGAGACGTGCGGCCGCGCACCGCCTTCCTGCCCCGCTTCCGCCTGCAGGAACGCCTCGCGCAGCTCGAACAGGGTCTCGCCGCCAAGCATCGCCGCGAGCAGCAGGCCGTCCGGCTTGAGCGCCCGCCTGATTTGGACCAGCGCGCCCGGCAGATCGTTTACCCAATGCAGGCTGAGCGCGCTCACGACGAGATCGAGCGAGTCCGCGCGGATCGGCAGCCACTCCTCGTCGGCGACAAGGCGCGCGGGGCCCGCAGCGTGCGTGACCATGGCGAGCGAGAGGTCGGCCTCGATCAGCAGATCGGACGCGGCTTGCCGGCGCAGCAGCGGTCCCAATTGTCCGCCATGGCAGCCGAGATCGAGGACGCAGGCGAAGCGGCGCTTCACGTCGTCGAGCCGGCCCACAAGCCGTTCGCCCACCTCGCGAACCAAAAAGTCGCCCCGCTCTGCGAAGCCGGCAGCGGCGCGGTTGCGGTGGGCGCGCAAGGCGGCACGGTCGAAGACCGCGGCGCCGTCGGGCTGAGGCGCGCGCTGGGTCATGCAGCCGGTTATGGCATGATGGACGGAAGGCGGGAAGCGCAGGCGGAGTTGGGGCGATGCTGGGCGGCGCGCACGGGGGGGCATTGGCGGCGCTGGCGCGGGCGGCCGCGACGGGTGCCATCGACCAAGTATTACCGCCCTCGTGCCTCGCCTGCGATGCGCCGGTCAGCGCGGCCGGTGGGCTTTGCCCCGACTGCTGGAACCGCATCAGCTTCATCGGCCGGCCCTGCTGCGCGCGATGTGGCCTGCCCTTTGCGATCGAGGCGGCCCCGGACGCGATCTGCGGCGAGTGCGCCCGCGTGCCGCCGGTCTTCGACCGGGCGCGCGCGGCGTTCCTCTACGAAGGGGCGGGGCGCCAGCTGATCCTCGCCTTCAAGATGGCCGACCGCTCGTGGCTCGCGCCCAGACTGGCCACGTGGCTGCAGCGCGCGGCGGCACCGCTGCTGCCCGAGGCGGACGTGGTGGTGCCGGTGCCGCTCCATCGCTGGCGGCTGCTGGCGCGGCGTTTCAACCAGGCGGCGGTGCTCGCCCGGCTCATGGCGCGCCAGGCGGATGCAATCATGGTCCCGGACCTCTTGATTCGAACCCGGCGGACGGCGACGCAGACCCGGCTCTCGCGCTTGGAACGGCGGCGCAACGTGCGGGGCGCGTTCGCGGTGCGGCGGGCGCGCGCGTCTCTCGTGACCGGGCGTAACGTTCTCCTGGTGGACGACGTCATGACCACCGGTGCCACCGTCTCGGCCTGTGCCCGCGCGCTGATCAAGGCCGGCGCCGAGCGGGTCGATGTGGTCACTCTTGCGCGCGCCTTGCGGAGCCGTCCATGATGCCGGCCTGCACCGAGACTTGGGGGACACCATGACCGAAACCCTTCGGGTCGCCTGCGTTCAGCCCTCCAGCGGCCAGGACCTGCAGGCCAATCTCGACGCGGCCGGCGCCCTGGTGCGCGAGGCCCGTGCCGCCGGCGCGGAGCTGATCGCGCTGCCCGAAAACGTCGCCCTCATGGAGCACCGGACGGAGCTGGTGCACGCGAACGCCGCGCCGCTCGACGCCCATCCGGCGGCCCGGTTCTTCAGCGCGCTCGCGGAGGAGACCGGCGTCTGGCTGCTCGCAGGCTCGATGGGAACGGACGCCGGCGACGGCCGCATTTCCAACCGCTCCGTGCTGATCGACCCGGCAGGCACCATCGTCGCAACCTACGACAAGATCCACATGTTCGACGTGGATCTGCCCAACGGCGAGGTCTACCGGGAGAGCGATGCCTTCCGCCCCGGCGGGCAGGCGGTGGTGGCGGAAACGCCCTGGGGCGGGCTCGGCATGACCGTCTGCTATGACCTGCGCTTTCCGCAGCTCTATCGCGCGCTGACCCACGCTGGCGCGCGGCTGATCACCGTGCCTGCGGCCTTCACCAAGCACACCGGTGAGGCGCACTGGCACATTCTGATGCGGGCGCGCGCCATCGAGACCGGCTGCTTCGTCATTGCGCCCTGCATGTGGGGCAGCCACTCCGGCGACCGCAAGACCTACGGCCATTCGCTGATCGTCGATCCCTGGGGCGAGGTGCTCGCCGACGCCGGCGAGGGGGTCGGCATCATCACGGCCGATCTGGAGCTTGCGCGCGTGGATGAGGTGCGGGCCGCCATTCCGGCGCTGGCGCACGACCGAGACTTCCTGCCGCCGCTCGCCTCAGAAGAGGAACCCCGCCGCGCGACCGGCTGAACCCGGCGGCTTTTTGCCGATCCCGCGTGCCGTCGAAACTTGGACGGTCCAAGAGTGCATCCCACTCCACCAGAACGGCAGCAGGCGCGATGAACCAGGACTTGTGGAGCCGAAGCGCAGTCGATCTCGCCGCGATGATCCGCGCGCGGGAGGTGTCCTGCGTCGAGGTGACTGAATCGGTGCTGGGCCGCATCGCCGAGCACAACGGGCGCATCAACGCGATCGTGGTCGACTGCTCGGACGAGGCCATGCGTGCCGCCGAGCGGAAGGATCGGGAAGCCGCCGAGGGTGCCGCCCTCGGGCCGCTGCACGGGGTGCCTGTCACCATCAAGGAGAATATCGACGTTGCCGGTCAGGCGACCACGAACGGGCTGCCCGCGTACGCGGACGTCATCGCGCCGGACCACTCGCCGGTGGCGCGCAGCCTGCTCGATGCCGGCGCGGTCATCGTGGGGCGCACCAATACGCCCGAGCTCTCGATGAGGGCGACCACGGACAACCCGCTGCGCGGCCGGACCCTCAATCCCTGGGATGCCGACGCATCGCCGGGCGGGTCGTCCGGCGGGGCGTCGGCGGCGGCTGCGATGGGCTTCGGGCCGATCCACCACGGCAACGACATCGGCGGGTCGCTGCGCTTTCCTGCGTTCGCCTGCGGGCTGGCGACGGTGAAGCCGACCCTGGGGCGGGTGCCCGCGTACAACCCGAGTGCGGCGGCCGAACGCGGCCTGCTCGCCCAGCTCATGTCCGTCCAGGGCGCTATCTGCCGCGAGGTGCGGGACGTGCGGCTCGCAACGCGGGTGCTCGCGGGCGGCGATCCGCGCGATCCGTGGTGGGTGCCGGTCCCCTTCGACGGACCCGCGCTGGAACCGCCGATCAAGGTCGCAGTCAC
The DNA here is from genome assembly GCA_963422645.2 of Alphaproteobacteria bacterium. Classification (GTDB taxonomy): domain Bacteria; phylum Pseudomonadota; class Alphaproteobacteria; order UBA828; family UBA828; genus WTGU01. Next base: position 61,498 of record CAXXVO010000015.1, on the reverse strand, counting down.
ATGCGAGAGCCACGGCTATCCCGTCAATCCCGAGATCCTTGCCAGTATCGAGCGGGCTGCGGACGTGCTGAGCGATGCGGGCTACGCCGTCGAGCGCGTGGCGTCCCCCTCGATCATGAAGGCGGCGCGAGCCTGGTTCGACGTGCTCGGAAGCGAGATCATCCACTTCCTTGGCCCAATCGCGCGCGAGCACGGCAGCGAGACCATCCAGACCATATTCGAGAAATTCCAACGAATCGGGAATCCGGTCGATCCGGTCGGCTACCGTCAGGGCATCGCCGACCGCACCGCGCTCACCCGCGAGTGGAATGTCTTTCTCGACCGGTATCCCCTGGTGCTGTGTCCGTTCATGATGCGCTCGCTCTACCCGTGGGATTATGACGCGCAGGGGTTCGACCAGATGAGGGACCTCTTCGAGGCCGCCGTCTACAGCACCGGGGTCAATTACCTCGGCTTGCCGGCAGGGGTGGTGCCCATCGGCTTCGCGGACGGGCTGCCTGCGGGGGTGCAGATCATCGGCCGCCGCTATCGCGAAGACCTGATCCTCGACGCGATGGAGGCGGTCGAAGGCTCGGTGGGAATCCTCACGCACGCGCTCTGGCAGCGCGAAGGCGGGGCGCTGTCGGGAGCAGGGTAGTTCTCGCCGCAGTCATGGTCCGCGCGCCGGCTTGCGGGCGCAGAGGTGCTGCACGATCTTAGGCGCGGGCGGCGGGACTGCGCGGTGCTCGTAGGCGACGACCGAGAGACGCCCTTCGGAGAGCGCCAGCAGCTCGCCGCGCTGCAGCAGAAAGTCCGGGTTGCGGGGGCGACCGAAGCGCTCGTTGCCGGTGGCAAAGGTCTCGTAGAGGAAGACGCCGCCCGGCAGGAGGCAATCCACGAGCGGGACCAGCAGCGGGCGAAACAAGTAGTCCGTCACCACCACGGCGTCGAAGCGGCGCCCGGAGAGCGGCGTGGCGCCGGGACGCTCCAAGTCCGTCTCGACGATCTCGACCAGGGGATCGTCCGCGAGGTCGGCGAGGCCCGAGGTGTCGATGTCGATGGCCGTGACCTTGAGGCCGCGCTCGCGCAGATAGCGCGTGTGCCGGCCCCCGCCGCAGGCGAGGTCGAGGGCATGGCCGCCTTCGGCGATCAGGCCTGCGTAGCGGGTAATCCAGGAAGAGGGGACGCGTGAGCGGTGGCTGTGCATGGCGGCACCGGCCGTGAGGCCAATTGGATTTTCGTATGGATTCGGGGTTCTATGGTACGTTGCAGAGACCGTGGCAGCGAGCCGGGCAGAGCCCCATGATCGTGTTCGACCTCAAGTGCGGCAAGGACCACGTGTTCGAGGCCTACTTCGCCGACTCCGCGGCCTATGAGCAGCAGGCGGAGGCGGGCGAGATCGGCTGCCCCTACTGCGGCGACGTCAAGGTCGCGAAGGCGCCCATGGCACCCAACATCGCGGTCAACAACAAGGCGAGGGGAGAGCCCGAGCCTGCGCCGGAGAAGGTGCCTGCACGCAAGCCGACGCCGCCGGAAATGGCCCACGCGGTCGGAACGCTGCGGCGCATGCGCACCTATATCGAGCAGAATTTCGATCATGTGGGCGAGAGCTTCCCCGAGGAGGCGCGCAAGATCCACTACGGCGAGGCCGAACGCCGCAGCATCTACGGCGATGCCACCAAGGAAGAGGTCGGCGAACTTGCTGACGAGGGGATCGAGATCGGCGAGATCCCCTGGGTCCCCAGCCACGACGCTTAGAGCGTTTCCGCTTCACACGGAAACGATCTATCTTCATTTCCGCTTACGGTAGCCGGCCTGCGGCCGGCGCCTCCGCGTCGCGCGTCCACGCGCGCGGGGGCGCGCGATGTGCGCCGCAAGAGCGGCGGCCCGCAGTCGCGGCCTGTCGCGTGTCCGCCCAAGACGGACACGCTCTACGTCGGCGCTCGCGTCCGACGCATCCGTCCGGGGGGGCCTGCGATGGACCATCAATGCATCAGGTTCGAGCGGCGGGACGCGATCGCGCTCGTCACGCTGAACCGGCCCGAACGTGCGAACGCGATCAACCGGACAATGCTGGCGGAGCTTAACGCGGCGTGCGACGCCGTCGAGAGCGATGAGGCGATCCGCGCGCTGGTCGTGACCGGCGCGGGCGGTGCGTTCTCATCGGGCTTCGACCTCAAGGAGCAGGCTGCGGCGCCGCCCGATGGCGTCGCCCGATGGCGCGACGTGCTGCGGGACGACTTCGATACCGTGATGCGCTTCTGGCACCTCTCGAAGCCGACGATCGCCGCGGTGCGGGGCCCGGCGCTCGCCGGTGGCTGCGAGCTCGCGCTCGCCTGCGACGTCACCGTGGCGGCAGACGATGCCCGCTTCGGCGAGCCCGAGCTCCGTTTCGGCGCCGGCATCGTCGTGATGCTGATGCCCTGGCTCACCGGGCCCAAGCACGCGAAGGAAATCCTGCTCACCGGCGAGGACGAAATCGGCGCCCGGCGCGCCTACGAGATCGGCCTCGTCAACCGCGTCGTGCCCGTGGGCGAGGAGGTTGAGGCCGCGCTTGGGCTTGCCCGCCGCATGGCCGCCATCGAGCCGGCGCTGCTCAAGCGCACCAAGGCCACGATCAACCGCATGTACCGCATGATGGGCTTCGACGAGGCGCTGGAAATGGCGCTCGACCAGGACCTCCTGATCGAGGCCGAGGGCACGGCGACCAAGCGCGAATTCCTCGAGATCACACGAACCCAGGGCCTGCGCGCCGCCATCGCCTGGCGCGATGCCAGGCGCTGAGCGCCGCGGGCGCAGGCGTGCCGTGTGCGGCGGGTTCTCGTCGGGTTTCCGCATTGGCGGGGGTTTCGGGTAAAGTGGCCACCGCAAGCTGAATGCAGGGCAGGGGACGAGGCCCATGGCCGACTACACCACTGAGCTCGGATCGCTCGACGACTACCGCAAGGGCGGGGTCCACATCATCAACGACGATCCGCGCAACTATGTCTTCTCCAACGTGTTCGAGGTGGCCGGCAAGTCGGCGCCCTTCGAGCGCGTGTGCGTGGCCAAGAACCTGGAGTACGCGATCGAGATCATGCGCGTGGATGGCGCGTCGCCCTGGTTCACGGCGGGCCATGACGAGTTCGCGCTTTGCCTCGACGGGCAGATCGAGGTCGAGCTGATGAAGCATGGCGGAGAGGTGCCCGAAGGCGACGGCGCCATGCAGCTCGACGGCGAGCCGGAGGGCCCCCGCATGGGCCGCATCCGGGCCGGGCGTGGCCACCTGACCCTGCTGCCCGCCAATGCCGCCTATCGTATCTCGGCCGAGGCGCCGAGCGTCGTCCTGTTCCAGACGATGGAAGGCCCGCTTACAATCGAGCGCTGGGCCGAAATCTGCCAGACCGGCGAGGAGTGAGAGCGATGTCCGCACAGACCGCACAGATGGCCTACACGGCCTCCGATCCCGACAACTACACCGGCTACCGCACCTTCCAGATCGGCGGTTTCGGCTTTCGCCGCGACGAGTATTTCGCCCATATCACCTGGCCCGAGGGTTCCCATCTCATGCCGGTGGATGCGTTCCTGCGCGCGCTCGTACGAGAGGTCGCGTGGAACTTCTTTTACGGCACCATCAACTTCGACGACGTGTTCGGCACCACCAACCTCTACGGCCAGGTCGAGCTCTACATCGGGCGCTTCAATGACGCCTACCGCGAGAACGGCCGCGACTACCAGGAGACCATCGACAGCGACGACCTGAGGGCGGCCTTCCAGGCGATGCTCGATGACTGGACCAACGCCGGCTACGACCCCTTCACAGCACCGCAGGAGACGGCGCAGCCCTTTGGCCGCAAGAGCGGGCGCAACCCCGAGGCCCTCGGCCGCGTGCGGGTGATGGCGAAGCGCATGGTTGGGTTGCCGGACGATGCGCCGCTCCGTAGCGACGAGAGCGGCTACCCGGTCAACCGTATGTTCGCCGATGTGGAGCAGGACGCGCCGGAGGTCGAGATCGAGCCCGGCTTCGAGAACGAGGTGCAGTCCTTCAACCTCTTCGCCTATCTCTCGCGCTCGGATGTGACCTGGAACCCGTCCGTTTGCTCCGTGGTGCGGGACAGCCTCTTCTGCCCCACTTCGGAGGAGTTTTCGCTCCCGGTGGAGCACGGTAACGACCGCGTCGAGTGGTTCATCCAGCTCTCGGACGAGATCGTCTGGAACGTGAAGGACAAGCATTCCGGCGATCCCCGCGCGGTGGTGACCATGCGGGCCGGCGATGTCGCCTGCATGCCGGCCGACATCCGCCACCAAGGCTTCTCGCCCAAGCGCTCGATGCTGCTGGTGTGGGAGAACGCCTCGCCGGTGATCCCCGAGATGATCGCCAAAGGCGAGGCGCCGGTCGTGCCCGTGCGCTTCTAGCCGCCCGGCACCCGTTTCTCACCTGCACTGGTACGTTCGCGTCACGGCCGGCGCATGACCGAGATCGTCCCGCTTGCGGACGCGGTGTCGGTGCTCATCCATGACGGCGATACCGTTGCCATGGAGGGCTTCACCCACCTGATCCCCCATGCCGCGGGCCACGCGGTGATCCGCGCAGGCCTCAAGGACCTCACGGCGGTGCGGATGACGCCGGACCTGATTTACGACCAGCTCATCGGCATGGGCTGCGTCAAGCGGCTGGTCTTCTCCTGGGGCGGCAACCCGGGCGTGGGCTCGCTGCACCGCTTCCGCGACGCGGTGGAGAAGGGCTGGCCCCGGCCGCTGGAGATCGAGGAGCGGAGCCACGCCGACCTCGCCAACGCTTATGTCGCGGGCGCGAGCGGGCTGCCCTTCTCGGTGATCCGGGGCTATGTCGGCTCGGACCTGCCGGCGCACAACCCGATCATCAAGTTCATCACCTGCCCCTTCACCGGGGAGCAGCTCGCGGCGAGCCCCGCCATCTGCCCCGATATCGCGGTGATCCACGCCCAACAGGCCGACCGCAAGGGCAACGTCATGCTCTGGGGTATCTCCGGCGTGCAGAAGGAGGTCGCGCTCGCGAGCCGGAAAGTGCTCGTCACGGTGGAGGAGATCGTGGATGAGCTTGAGCCCAGGCCAGGCTCGGTCCACCTGCCGCACTGGGTGGTGAGCGCGGTCTCGCCCGCGCCCGGCGGCGCCAGACCCTCCTATGCGCTCGGCTACTACCGCCGGGACAACACCTTCTACGAGGCCTGGGACGGGATCGCGCGTTCGCGCGAGGCCTTCACGGCGTGGATGGAGCGCCACGTGCTCGGCACCGAGGATTTCGCGGGCTACGAGCGGAGCGTGGCGGCTGCGGCGGTTGCCGAGGGCGCTCGCCCGGCGTAGATAAGGGCCGCGCAGCCCACCGGGCGGCGGACCGCGGAGGGGTGCCGGAGTGGTCGAACGGGGCGGTCTCGAAAACCGTTGTACGCGCGAGCGTACCGTGGGTTCGAATCCCACCCCCTCCGCCACTATCTTGTATGAAGAAGTCCCGCATCGTCTCTATAACCCGCAGGAATAGGTCAGTTTCTTCGATTGGTTCGTCTTGTGCCGTTCAGCACCATCCTCTATAATCTCGTCTAGTATAGGGAGCGGGAAAGAGGGTGGCCAGAATGGCGGACGGTCAAAAACCGACGGGCAAGCACCCCGAGAAGAGGCTGAGCCCGGCCTTCGTACGCAAGACCACCAAGCCAGGCCGCTACTACGACGGCAACGGGCTCTTCCTGAAGGTCGATCCCTCCGGCGCCAAGCGGTGGGGGCAAAGGCTCGTCATTCACGGGCGGCAACGCACGCTCGGACTGGGTGGATGCGCGCTCGTCTCCGTCACCGAAGCGCGGGAGGTTGCGCTGGAGAACCGCAAGATCGCGCGTGCCGGTGGCGACCCTCTCGCTCAGCGCCGCAGCTCGACCGCTATCCCGACCTTTGAGGCTGCGACCGCAACCGTCATCGATCTCCACCGCCACGGATGGCGAAACGAGAAGCATGCCGCCCAGTGGGGAGCCACGCTTCGAAGCTATGTGTTTCCGCGCCTCGGCCAACGCCCCGTCGCGGACATCACCACGGCCGACGTCATGGCCGCTCTCATGCCGATCTGGAGCTCGAAGCCCGAGACCGCGCGGCGCGTGCGCCAGCGTATCTCGACGGTGATGAAGTGGGCCGTGGCGCAGGGCTACCGGGCCGACAACCCGGCCGGCGACGCCATCGGCGCGGCACTCCCCAAGCACAACGGCAAGACCAAGCGTCATCATCGGGCCTTGCCGCACGGAGAGGTCGCGGCCGCCATCGAGACGGTGCGCGGCTCGGGCGCCGGGAAGTCCGCGAAGCTCGCCTTCGAGTTCCTGATCCTGACGGCCGCGCGCTCGGGCGAGGTCCGACTCGCCACCTGGGACGAGATCGACACGGCGGCGGCGACCTGGACTGTGCCGGCATCACGAATGAAGGCCCGCATCGTGCACCGCGTGCCTCTCTGCGACCGCGCGCTCGCGATCCTCGCCGAGGCGCGGACACTCGATGACGGAAGCGGCCTCATCTTCCCCGGCACGCGGACCGGCAAGCCGCTGTCGGACATGACGATCTCCAAGCTCATGCGTGACCTCGGCCTGGACGGCGTGCCGCATGGCTTCCGATCGAGCTTGCGCGACTGGGCAAGCGAACTCACCCACACTCCGCGCGACGTAATGGAAGCGGCTCTGGCCCACACGGTGCGCGACAAAACTGAAGCCGCCTACAACAGAAGCGACCAGTTCGACCGCCGCCGCATCCTGATGAATCAATGGAGTGCCTATCTGGGTGATGCCGGCGGCACAGTCGTGCCGCTGGGCCGACGTGGAGGTCGGACGAATGCGTGAACGGGAGCGGCTTGCTCAGGAAAGGCGCGACGTAAGGAAGTCTTTCTACGAACTGGCGTGCGAAATTTTGGATGAGGTTCAGACTTCCTGACCTCGTGATGCTGGCTGTTCTGGGCAGCGTGCCGGGAACTCCTTGAATTCTGATACATTTCGGTTGTTTCAGGCGGTTTTTCGCTGGGTGTCGCGCCCGAGGTCTGATATTATAATTTGATACCAATTGCACGGTCTCAACCATGCCCAGTACCCTCCCAATGTGCCCTCCTGCTGTATCGCGACCCCGGCCCAGTGGTAGACGGCGTCCTGGAGCCGGTTGTGAGACGCGAGACGTCGTATGACGATGAGCGACTTGCCGGACCGCTTGGTCACGGGAGCGACGCCGGACAGGCATCGCAAGGCCTGGTAGTCTCGCCGGCGCAGAGGATCGTGTGCTTCTGCGAGCAGCGTGGCGAGGACGATCCTGCCGACGCCGGGAAGCGAGCTCAGGATTTCCACGTCACGCTGCGCATTTGTTCCCGGCTCGTCCTCCGGGGAGGCTGCCGATCGGGACAGCGTTGCGCTCAGACGGTCGAGTTCGCCATAGGCCTTGGCGAGCTGCTGCGCGATGACGGCAAGCTGCGAGAAGACGACCTCGATATGAGCGACTGCGGCCTCGGTCGTGCCGGGTGCGACGGACACCGCCTGCTCGCGCATGATCCGGAGCGCGGTTTCGGCATCGATCCGGCGCACCCGATGGCGCTTCAGGAGCTTGGCGACGGTGGCGGCGCGGACGCGCTGCGCCTTTGCGGGCGTCGGCGCAAGGCACCAGAGCTCGCGAACCCAGGCCCTGGTGAGATCGCTTTCGACCTTGAGGAGCTGCGGATAGTAGCGCCAGAGCTGCTGGCGGGCCCGGTTCACCAGCCGGGTCCTGTCGCGGGTCAGGTCGTTGGCGATCCGCGACCACTCGCGCAGCTCGACGATCTCCGGCGCTGCCGGGTCCAGGCGCCGGAACGCATGGCCATCGGTCCGCAGGGCATCGGCGAGCACGCGGGCGTCGCGGCGATCGTCCTTGGCGCCGGCCGGCGAGAAGCGGTCGCGGAAGCGGTCGAGCTGCTTCGGATTCACGGAGTGGACCGTGAAGCCGCGTTCCATCATGGTCTCGACGACGGGTCCGTGCGGGATCTCGATGGCGACCCCGATCGCGTGCGGGTCGACGCCCGCCCTGGCGAGGATCCAGGCCGCCATCTCTGCGAGACCGGCTCCGCCGTGACTGAAGGCCCGCTCGGCCGACACCTCGCCAGCGCTGTCGACAACGCAGACCTGGTGGGTCTCCGAGCCCCAGTCGATCCCCGCAAAATACTCAAGCATGTGCATGGCATTCCCTTCGCGCCCTTGTGCAAACGGACCGCCACGATGCCTTCCCGTCCCTGTACTGGCGCTCAAGGCGCAAACTCCCCACCAGGCGTCCATCGTGGCCAGGGACCGAGGCACAGGTCCCCCCCAGGTGCTCTCGGCGCAGGGGGCGCTCGGTTGCTCTCGATCCCTTGGCCCGTCCCGTCCGCAATGGACGGGACTGCCACGATGGCAGGGAGCTTCGATGAGCTGCACCTGGCCACTGGCTTCCCCTCCGCGCTACGCGCTCCGGCGAAGCCAGTGGCCAGCCAGCACTGCTGCGATGAAGGTCGAGGAAATGGCTAAGCAACGTCTGCACCCCGAAACGGCTGAAGCGTCATGAGAGGTACAGGGGGTGAAGCCGCCGGCGACGACGATCCAGGCGCCCCACTCGTCCCGGTAGCGCTCGAAGGTCGCGAGCTTGTCTTCGTTGCCCCAAGTCTCGAGCAGCGGGCCGCCGAAGGCATCGAAGAGAAAGTATCCGATCGCGTAGCCGAAGAGGCCGCCGCCGACGGAGAAGAGGGTACAGACTCCCGCCAGCAGCCACGCCTTGGCCCTTTGCGCGAGCACCATGGGGATCAGCAGCAGGTCCGGCGGGATCGGGAAGAACGAACTTTCCGCAAACGCCACGGCGGCGAGCGCCCAGACGGCGTGCCGCTTGCCCGCGAGCGCGAGCGTCCAGTCGTAGAGCCCGCGGAGCGGACCCGGTCTCCGCCCCCGCGCCGGCCCCCCGGTCATGCGTCCGCTCCGGTCGAGGCCGGTTGACGGCTGATTGGCCCGGCCCAACAATGCCGGAACAGACCCGGACGGTCCTCCCTCATGCAATCAAGACTCATCCTCTTCGCCGCCTCGGCCGGCATCGCCGCCCTCACCATTTACCTGCTCATCTCCGGGCGGAACATCCTGATTCCGATCGCCATCGCGGTCATGGCCTGGTACCTGATCAACGCCATCGCGCGCGGGATCATGAAGCTCAGCATACGCGGCGTTCGCCCGCCGCGCTGGGCCGCGCTTGCGCTCACGGCGCTGGCGGTCATCGCGGCGGTCATGTCGCTGGCCGAGATGGTAAGCGGCAACTTCAGCAGCGTCGTCGATGCGATCCCCACCTATCAGGCCAATCTCCAGCGGCTGATCGGCGAGGTGTCCGCGCTCTTCGGCCTCGAGAAGACGCCGAACCTGACCGACCTCGTCGATCGCATCGACTTCAGGGCCGTGGTCAGCAGACTCGCCGCGACGTTGACCGGGATCGCCGGCGAAGCCGGGCTCATCCTGGTCTACGTGCTCTTCCTCTTCGTCGAACAGGGCAGCTTCAACCGCAAGATGAATGCGCTCTTCCCCGACTCCGAGCGGGAGGAGCGGGTGCGCGGCATCCTCAGCCACATGACCCAGGAGATTCAGAACTATCTCTGGATCAAGACCTTCACCAGCGCGCTGACGGCAGGCCTGAGCTATGCCGTGCTGGCGTCTGTCGGCCTCGACTTCGCCGGCTTCTGGGTGGTCATCATCTTCCTTCTGAACTACATCCCGACCATCGGCTCGCTGCTGGGCATCCTCTTCCCGGCGTTGCTGGCGCTGGTGCAATTCGACACCTTCGTGCCCTTTCTCATCGTCACGCCGAGCCTTGCCGTGATCCAGGTCTTCATCGGCAACTTCCTGGAGCCGATGCTGATGGGCTCTTCGCTCAACATCAGCCCCTTCGCGACCCTGGTCTCGCTTGCGGTCTGGGGCTCCATCTGGGGTATACCGGGGATGTTCCTCTGTGTGCCCATTACCGTCATCGCCATGATCATCTTCGCCCACTTCCCGCGCACGCGGCCCATCGCGGTCATGCTGTCGACCGACGGCCGCGTCGTCTGGGGCGAGACCGAGCCCCGCCCACCGCCCGACCCCCGTCCGCCGCCCGGAGCCTGACCATGAACGTTGCTCAAGAAGACGCCCTTGCGATCGATGCCGGGCGGCTGAGGGAGGCCGTTGCCGCGATCTTCCAGGCCGCCGGCTGCGACGAGGCCGAAGGGGCGCGTATCGCCCGCCGTCTGGTCGAATCCAACCTCACCGGGCACGACAGCCACGGCGTCATCCGCGTGCCGCGCTATGTCCACTGGCTCGACACCGGTACTGTCTACGCTGGCCGCAGCGTGAAGACGGTGATGGACGCCGGCGCCGTCGCCGTGCTGGACGGGGACCACGGCTTCGGCCAGACCATCGGCGAACAGGCGATCACGCTGGGCGTGGAGAGGACGCGCGAGTACGGCGTCGCCGTGGTGGGCCTGCGCAACTCGGGCCACCTGGGGCGGATCGGCGACTGGGCCGAGCTTGCGGCCGCAGAGGGCCTGATCTCGGTCCACTTCGTCAACACCAGCGGCCTCGGCATGCTGGTGGCGCCCTTCGGCGGGACCGAGCGGCGCATGTCCACCAACCCCCTCTGCATCGGCGTGCCGATGCCGGAGGGGCCGCCGCTGGTGCTCGACTGCGCGACGTCGATCGTGGCCGAGGGCAAGATGCTGGTCGCGCTCAACGGCGGCAAGCCGCTGCCTGAGGGCGCGATCATCGAGCGGGACGGTGCGCTCACCACCGATCCGAACGCGGTCTACGGCATCAAGGACGGCTCCCAGCCTATGGACCATCGCCCAGGGTCCGGTGCCATTCGCGCAATGGGGGAGCACAAGGGCTCCGGCATCAGCATCATGTGCGAGCTGCTGGCCGGCGCGCTCACCGGCGGCGGCTGCGCCCGGGAGGGCCAAGAGATACTGGAGAACAACATGCTCTCCATCCTGCTCGAGCCTAAGCGCTTCGGCACCGAGACGCTGCTGTGGCCCGAGCTCGACCGCTACGTCGCCTTCGTGCGCAGCGCGCGCACGGCACCGGGGCACGAACGGGTGCGCCTGCCCGGCGAGCCCGAGGAGGAGATGCGCGCCCAGCGGCGCGCGCACGGAGTCCCGCTGCCGCGCAAGGTGCGCTCGAGCCTGGCGCTCACGGCGAACTCCCTCGGCCTTGCCGACGCGGCGGCGGTGTTCAAGGGAGAGGCGCGGGCGTAGCCGCATACTTCGTAACTGCCCAGGTTCTTGCTGTGAAAATTCTCTGGGATTCGGCACAACGCTACCCACGCGACGCCCGTGTGCTCCTCTGTGGTCGCCGGGTTTCACAGCTCACGATGCCCCTCTTGCGGACTGCGACCGGTAAGCTACCCCGATGTGGCCCGAAGTCCGCCCGCGCGACGGGCACCGATTTTCATTCTATGGGGTGGTCCAGCACGGCGTCGACCATGATCGTTTATGAGAATGGCTCCGCTGTTGGAGAACCCGTGCCAGGTGAGCTTACGCGCACTTGACGGTGGCGATGAGCCGATCCGATGGGCTGGTCAGGGCTTCGATGATATTCCAGCCCTGCTTTCTGGCGGTGGTGATGACGCTGCGCAGGATGGCGAAGTTCTCGGCCCCCTGCGCGGACCGGAAGCCCCCGGAGATCTTCTGGCGCAGCTTCATCATCCGAAGGTCGCGCTCGGCCTCGTTGTTCGTGAACCCGACCTCGAGGTCGATCAGGAACCGGAGCACCGCGCATTTGTGGTCGCGCAGCCTCAAGGCCAGATTGTGACCGATCCTTCGCTTCCGGCGCTTCTTCCTCTTGCCAGGCGAGAACGGTGGTTGGCTCTCGTGAAAGGCCAGCGCATCGGCGATGATCTCGTCGTATCGGCGCTCGATCAGCGCCACAAGCCTCGCCGGAACGGCGATATCCTTGTCCAGCGCGATGCGGGCGGCGCGATTGGCTCGGCGCAGGAGCTGCTGCATCCGCCGGGCCCAAGCCTCCCCTTCGATGTCCACCAGCGCCTGCAACTCCCGCAGGTGATGGGCGTTGCACAGGCCGTGCTCCACCCCTTCCATCGCGAAGTACGGCTTCCAGTGATCGTGCACGACGATGCCGGAGACACCCGAGAGCAGGGCGCCGCGCTTGCCGCTGACCCGGTACGCCGCCAGCAGCGGCGTGCAGATCACATGAAGCCACTGCGTCTGACCGCCGATCCGCAAGCCGGTCTCGTCCATGTGTTTCACCCGCGCCGTGCCCGCCGCCAGGTCCTGTATGTGCAAGGCCGCGTCCCGCAGCCGCTCGGCCGCCCTCTCGCTCATCGTCGCCAACGTCGCAGCCGTCACCGGCGCGCCGAAGAGCTCGGCCATCACCTGCGACAGCCGATCCTCCGGCAGGAAGTGAGCGTGCTGAAGGTAGACCGCCACCCCGGCAATGCGCGGGCCGTACTGCACCGGCGCCGACACCCCGTCGGGGAACGCCGCCCGGGTCACCGTCCCGCAATGCCCGCAGCACTTGGCATGCGCCCGGTGCTCGGTCACCTCCAGGGGGCTCGGCTCGGGCAGATCGAACACCTGGCGGGCGACGGGCGTTCCCGCCCTGGCCGCGTCCGAAAGCGGCGAACCGCATCCCTTGCAGGAAGCCGGGACGTGATCCTTCACCCGATCCGGGTGATCGGCGCGGCGCAGCGTCTTGCCCTTGTGGCCGGGCTGGCCACCGGGCTTGCGGCCCGATTTGCCGCGCAGGCTTCGGGTTCGCCGCTTCGAATTCGGCTTCCTCAGCCCATCGCTCGAAGGCGGCTTGCCGCTGTTGCCGCTGTTGAGGCCGAGACGGCGCTCCAACTCCTCGATGCGCTCGACGAGACGCGCGACTTGCTCTTCCAGCCGCGCGTTCTGCTGCCGAAGCCAGGCATTTTCCTCCCGAAGCCGGGCGTTCTCCTCCTCCAGGCGGGCGATCTTCTGCGCGGGCGTTTCGGGCGCTGCTCCCGTCGAAGGGCCGCGCGGCGACTCGGGATTGCTCATGTCGTTGTTGAGTCATTTCCCGAAATTCCCGTCAAGCCCTTTCCACCAACTCCGAACGAGAAACGCCTCAATCCACTGGCCCAAAATGACAAATCAGACGACCTGGGCAGTTACCATACTTCTACCCTCCGCAATCAGCGTTTCTTATGGAGCAGCCAAGAAATCGCTATTGGAAGTAATGGCGGCGCTGGATATACGATTGCAACATAGCGCTTCGACCAGGGGAGGACGAGCGATCGAAAAGACTTCGAAGACCGTGCGATCGCCTGCAAGAAGTCGGAAATTTGGCATCACCGACTTGTAAGGAGAGAATCGTTATTGCGGCGTTAATGATGCCGTTTAGCGGAGTTCTATTGCATGGACGCGCCTTACATCAGCGACGGGGTTGCCATCATCGGGTACAGCCACCGTATGCCCGGCGGCATTCACTCGGATACTGATTTCTGGCGCCTGTTAAGCGAACGCGAGATCGTCCAGGAGCCGGTCACCGATCGCTACGGCAAAGGCCACCTGCCGATCGGGGAATTTTCAGGGCCCGGGCGTCTTGCGGGCCCTTACGAGGGTCTGATTCGCGACGACGAAGAACTACTCTTCGACCGCACGTTCTTCAGCATGTCCCACAACGAATTGAGGCAGACCTAACCGCAAGTCAGGATGCTGCTGAATTGCGTGTTGTTAAGCGTGGAAAAGTGACCCCCTATTGGGGGTGATCGGCGTCCAAAATTGACCCCCTTGGATTTGTGTCCATGAACACACCTCGTCGTTTGGACGGACGGGGTGGTGGGGGAGATGCTGGTTGTGGAAACGATCGCGAAGATCCGTCGGGATCATCTGGTGAAGGGCGTTCCGATCAAGAAGCTCGCCCGGGATTTGAGGGTTTCCAAGAACACGATACGCAAGGTGGTGCGGGGCGATGCGACCTCGCACAGCTACGAGCGCAAGATCCAGCCGATGCCGAAGCTTGGGCTGTGGGTGGAGGAGCTTGAGCGCCAGCTGAAGGCCAACGAGAAGAAGGCACGCAAGGATCGGCTGTCTCTTCTGCGGATTCATGAAGACCTTGTGTCGCTGGGCTACAAGGGCGGCTATGACGCGGTTCGCCGCTATGCCAGGGCCTGGCGGCGCCGGTGGCGGCTGTTGTCGCCGGCGCAGGCCTATGTGCCGCTGATCTTCGATCCCGGCGAGGCCTACCAGTTCGACTGGAGCCACGAGTACGCGCGTCTGTCGGGCGCGACGACCAGGGTGAAGGCGGCGCACATGCGGCTGTGCCACAGCCGGATGTATCTGGTCCAGATCTTTCCCCGCGAGAGCCAGGAGATGGTCTTCGAGGCGCACGAGCGTGCCTTCCGCTTCTTCGGCGGGGTCTGCCGGCGGGGCATCTACGACAACATGAAGACGGCGGTGAGCACGATCTTCGTGGGCAAGAAGCGGGACTACAACCGCCGCTTCCAGGAGCTGTGCTCGCACCATCTGGTGGAGCCTGTGGCGTGCACGCCAGGGGCTGGCTGGGAGAAGGGGCAGGTCGAGAAGCAGGTGGGTGACCTTCGCGGCCGCCTGTTCGTGCCCATCCCGCGGGGCCGCTCCTACGCCGAGATCAACGAGTGGCTGATGGATCGGTGCATCGAGGACGCCAAGAAGCATCCGCATCCGACAATCCCGGGCAAGACGGTGTGGCAGGTGTTCGAGGAGGAGCAGCCCTTCCTGATGGCGTATCGCGGCCCCTTCGACGGCTTCCATGCCAGCGAGGTGTCGGTCTCGAAGACCTGTCTGGTGCGCTTCGACAACAACCAGTACAGCGTCGCGGCCCGCGCCGTCGGCCGGCCGGTGGACGTGCGGGCCTATGCCGATCGGATCGTCATCCGCCAGGACGGCGAGACCGTTGCCGAGCACCCCCGCAGCTTCGGGCGCGGCCGGTTCGTCTACGATCCGTGGCATTACGTGCCGATCCTGACGCGGAAGCCCGGCGCGCTACGCAATGGCGCGCCCTTCAAGGACTGGCAGTTGCCCAACGCGCTCGGCCGCCTGCGAACCCGGCTCGCGGGCCACGACGACGGCGACCGGCAGTTCGTCAAGGTGCTCGCGGCGGTGCTGGAGGACGGACTGGAGGCGGTTGAGGCGGCCTGTGCCGAGACGCTCGACTGCGGTGCCTGCAGCGCCGACGTGGTGCTCAACATCCTCGCCCGGCAGCGCCAGCCGGCACCGCCGGCAATCATCCCGACGCCCGAGGGCCTGCAGCTTCGCCACAAGCCGGTAGCCGACTGTCAGCGCTACGACAGCCTGAGGGAGGCCGGTCATGGAGCGTCATGATGTGCTGGAGATGATGACCCAGCTGAAGCTCGCAGGTATGCGCGCCGCTTACGACGACATCCTTGCCGACGGGCTCAAGCGCCGCCATCCGGTGCAACAGATCATCGGTACGCTGCTGCAGGTCGAGATCGCCGACAAGAGGGCCCGCTCGATCAAGTACCAGATGGCCTCCGCCAAGCTGCCGACGGTCAAGGAGCTGGCCGACTTCGACTTCGCCGCCTCGCCGGTCAACGAGCCCCTGATCCAGGAGCTCGCCGGCGGCGGCTTCCTCGAGGGCAAACGCAACATCGTGCTGGTCGGCGGCACCGGTACCGGCAAGACCCATCTCGCCGTCGCCATCGCGCGGTCCTGCATCCGCAAGGGCGCGCGCGGCCGGTGCTACAACGTCGTCGACCTGGTCAACCTCCTCGAGGCCGAGCTTCGCGCCGGACGCCAGGGCCGCACTGCAGACCAGCTCGTCCGCCGCGACTTCGTCATCCTCGACGAGCTCGGCTACCTGCCCTTCGCCCAGGCCGGTGGGCAGCTGCTCTTCCATCTGATGAGCCGGCTCTACGAGCGCACCTCGATCGTCATCACCACAAACCTCGCCTTCGGCGAATGGCCATCCGTCTTCGGCGACCCCAAGATGACCACAGCGCTGCTCGATCGCCTCACCCATCATTGCGAGATCATCGAGACCGGCAACGAGAGCTGGCGCTTCAAGAACCGCTCCTGACCCGCCGCCGGCCTCCCTTGCGGCCCGGTTGCCACTCAGGGGGGTCAATTTTGCACGCCGATCGGGGGTCAGTATTGAAAGCCGATTGACATATCAGACCTCGGGCGCGACACCCAGCGAAAAACCGCCTGAAACAACCGAAATGTATCAGAATTCAAGGAGTTCCCGGCACGCTGCCCAGAACAGCCAGCATCACGAGGTCAGGAAGTCTGAAGCTACCCCGATGTGGCCCGAAGTCCGCCCGCGCGACGGGCACCGATTTTCATTCTATGGGGTGGTCCAGCACGGCGTCGACCATGATCGTTTATGAGAATGGCTCCGCTGTTGGAGAACCCGTGCCAGGTGAGCTTACGCGCACTTGACGGTGGCGATGAGCCGATCCGATGGGCTGGTCAGGGCTTCGATGATATTCCAGCCCTGCTTTCTGGCGGTGGTGATGACGCTGCGCAGGATGGCGAAGTTCTCGGCCCCCTGCGCGGACCGGAAGCCCCCGGAGATCTTCTGGCGCAGCTTCATCATCCGAAGGTCGCGCTCGGCCTCGTTGTTCGTGAACCCGACCTCGAGGTCGATCAGGAACCGGAGCACCGCGCATTTGTGGTCGCGCAGCCTCAAGGCCAGATTGTGACCGATCCTTCGCTTCCGGCGCTTCTTCCTCTTGCCAGGCGAGAACGGTGGTTGGCTCTCGTGAAAGGCCAGCGCATCGGCGATGATCTCGTCGTATCGGCGCTCGATCAGCGCCACAAGCCTCGCCGGAACGGCGATATCCTTGTCCAGCGCGATGCGGGCGGCGCGATTGGCTCGGCGCAGGAGCTGCTGCATCCGCCGGGCCCAAGCCTCCCCTTCGATGTCCACCAGCGCCTGCAACTCCCGCAGGTGATGGGCGTTGCACAGGCCGTGCTCCACCCCTTCCATCGCGAAGTACGGCTTCCAGTGATCGTGCACGACGATGCCGGAGACACCCGAGAGCAGGGCGCCGCGCTTGCCGCTGACCCGGTACGCCGCCAGCAGCGGCGTGCAGATCACATGAAGCCACTGCGTCTGACCGCCGATCCGCAAGCCGGTCTCGTCCATGTGTTTCACCCGCGCCGTGCCCGCCGCCAGGTCCTGTATGTGCAAGGCCGCGTCCCGCAGCCGCTCGGCCGCCCTCTCGCTCATCGTCGCCAACGTCGCAGCCGTCACCGGCGCGCCGAAGAGCTCGGCCATCACCTGCGACAGCCGATCCTCCGGCAGGAAGTGAGCGTGCTGAAGGTAGACCGCCACCCCGGCAATGCGCGGGCCGTACTGCACCGGCGCCGACACCCCGTCGGGGAACGCCGCCCGGGTCACCGTCCCGCAATGCCCGCAGCACTTGGCATGCGCCCGGTGCTCGGTCACCTCCAGGGGGCTCGGCTCGGGCAGATCGAACACCTGGCGGGCGACGGGCGTTCCCGCCCTGGCCGCGTCCGAAAGCGGCGAACCGCATCCCTTGCAGGAAGCCGGGACGTGATCCTTCACCCGATCCGGGTGATCGGCGCGGCGCAGCGTCTTGCCCTTGTGGCCGGGCTGGCCACCGGGCTTGCGGCCCGATTTGCCGCGCAGGCTTCGGGTTCGCCGCTTCGAATTCGGCTTCCTCAGCCCATCGCTCGAAGGCGGCTTGACGCTGTTGCCGCTGTTGAGGCCGAGACGGCGCTCCAACTCCTCGATGCGCTCGACGAGACGCGCGACTTGCTCTTCCAGCCGCGCGTTCTGCTGCCGAAGCCAGGCATTTTCCTCCCGAAGCCGGGCGTTCTCCTCCTCCAGGCGGGCGATCTTCTGCGCGGGCGTTTCGGGCGCTGCTCCCGTCGAAGGGCCGCGCGGCGACTCGGGATTGCTCATGTCGTTGTTGAGTCATTTCCCGAAATTCCCGTCAAGCCCTTTCCACCAACTCCGAACGAGAAACGCCTCAATCCACTGGCCCAAAATGACAAATCGTAACTGCCCAGGTACCCCCTCTCTCTTATGGAACAAGCCAGTTCCTTTTGCGTCAACGCCCCCACGCCGCGGGGGTGCCTACTCTCTTGAGCGCGAGAGGATGATGAACGCCGCGTCGCGAACAAGATGAGAGGACAGCGATACTCAGGATGAGCCGGAGAAGTTCAGGAGCGCAGTATAGGGATCAGCTGCATCGGTTCCGGGTGCGCCAGGATTTGCAGGATGTTCCAGCCTTGCTTTCGAGCGGTGACGATGACGCTGCGCATTCCGGCGAAGTTGCAGGCGCCTTGCAGGGAGCGGAAGCCGCCTGAGATCTTCTCATGCACTTTGTTCATACGGATGTCACGCTCCGCCTCGTTATTCGTGAACGGCGTGCGCAGGTCGGTGAGGAAGCGCAGGCAGCCCTCCTTATGCTTTTGAAGGCGGCGCGCGAGGTTGTGGCCGATGCGGCGTTTCTTTCGCCCTCGCTTTGCGATCTGGAGCGGCGGTTGGGCCTCATGGAAGGCGATGGCTTCTTCGAGGATACGGTCCCATGCCCTTGAGATGCGGGCCACCAGGGAGGCGGGGACTTGACGGTCTTTCTCACGGGCGAAGCGGGCGGCCCTGCGCGCGCGCTGAAGCAGGCGGTGCATGCTCGCCGCCCATTCCTCCTTCTCGATGTCGATCAGGGCCTGGAGTTCGCGCAGGTGATGTGCGTTGCAGGCGCCGTGGCGGACGCCCTTGATGGTGAAGTAGGGGGCGAAGTCGTCGTGGACGAGGATGCCTTTCAGGTTCTTTTCGACATCGCCGCGTCCCTCGCCGATGCGCAGGACGGTGAGCAACGGGGTGCACAGCACATGGAGCCAGCGGGTACGGGCGGCGATACGCAGGCCGGTCTCGTCGAGGTGCTTGACCGGCGCCTGCGTGCGGATCAGATCGGCGACATGGTCGAGGAAGCCCTCGAAGCGCTGCGCTGTGCGCCGGCCCATGGCGGCGATCGTGGCAGTGGAGATGGACACCGCGAAGATGTCGCTCATGAGTTCGGCCAGACGCTTCTCGGGCACGAACTGGGCGTACAGCAGGTAACTCACCCAAGCGGTGATGCGAGGGCCGTACTGGACCGGGGCGGTGACGCCCGGCGGGAAGGCGGCTCGTGTCAGCGTGCCGCATGCGCCGCAGAGGCAGCGATGGGCGCGGTGTTCGGTGACCTCGAGAGGCTGCGGCTCGGGTACGTCGAAGACCTGCCGACAGGCGGGCGCGCCTTGCCGGTCGGCGTCCGAGAGCTCGACGCCACAGCCGGAACAGGTGGAGGGGTGGTGATCGACGACACGGTCCGGGCTGTCGCTCCGCGCGAGGGTGGTTCCCTTGTGGCCGGGCTGGCCGCCACTGGGCCCGCCGGACTTTCCGCGCTGGCTTTGGGTGCGCCTCTGGGCTCCGCTTTTCTTCTTGAGCCCGTCGCTGGCGGGGGGCTTGCTGCTTGTGGTGCTGTTGAGGGCCGCGCTGCGCTCGAGTTCGGCGATGCGCTCGCGCAGGGCCGCGTTCTCCTGCTCGAGTGCGGCATTTTCCCGGGCGAGCGCGGTGGCTGATCGCAGCAGCCCCTGCCCCCATTCCCGGACGGCAACGACGACAGTGGTTGCGAGGGATGATGGCTCGAGAAGCTCCTTCAGGCAGCAGAAGGCCTCGTTACGGGCGGCGAGGTCTTCGTGCCAGTGCGACACCGTCACGTGTCTTCGGCCTCGACGGCCATCATGGCGGCGAGCACGGCGAGGCGTTCGCCCGGCGGCAAGGCCTGGTAGCGCCGGCCCCAGTTGGCTGCCTTGCGCTTGATGCGCTGGCGGTCGGTGAAGTTCCGGCCTGCGTGGCTGGCCCAATGCATCCGGTCGGGGGCGTAGTTGAACCAGACGACCTCGGTTCGCACCAGACCCTGGGTCGTGACCTGCAGCGCCAGCCGGCGCCATCCCGCCAGCACCTCGTCATAGAGCGCCGACGGATGGCCCGAGATCATGACCTGGCAGGGCAGAGCCTTGAGCAGCGCGAGAAGCGCGACGTGGCCGGCCTCCTCGTACTCGAAGCGGTAGCGCTGCGCCGAGCGGCGGGTCGCGTGCAGATAGGGCGGATCGCTGTAAACCAGCTCCGGGCCCAGGAACGGGAACGAGGCCAGGAAGTCATGGGCACAGCCGTGAACCAGATCGACCGGGTAGTCGCAGACGAAGGCCTCGAGCGCCTGCGCATCGCGGTCGATGCCGATCGAACGCACGGCCGGCGGCTTGCGCTTCGTCAGCGCCCCGCCCCCAAGGTGGCTCTCGATGTAGACGGAGTGCGGCGGCATCAGCGCAATCAGCGCTTGGCACAGACCTGCTGTCGCCTTCGAGCCGAAATACCCCATGGACCGCTCCCGTCACGCGAGAGAGCAGTCCATAGTCCCGCAACTCTATGAGGTCAAGAACCAATCGCGGTGGCAGAACCAGACCGCGGCCGCCGCCATAATCACCGTCCTCAACTCAGGATTGGGGTACCTGGGTAGTTACTGAAAATCGGTGCCCGTCGCGCGGGCGGACTTCGGGCCACATCGGGGTAGCTTACCGGTCGCAGTCCGCAAGAGGGGCATCGTGAGCTGTGAAACCCGGCGACCCCAGAGGAGCACACGGGCGTCGCGTGGGTAGCGTTGTGCCGAATCCCAGAGAATTTTCACAGCAAGAACCTGGGCAGTTGTAACTGCCCAGGTACCCCCTCTCTCTTATGGAACAAGCCAGTTCCTTTTGCGTCAACGCCCCCACGCCGCGGGGGTGCCTACTCTCTTGAGCGCGAGAGGATGATGAACGCCGCGTCGCGAACAAGATGAGAGGACAGCGATACTCAGGATGAGCCGGAGAAGTTCAGGAGCGCAGTATAGGGATCAGCTGCATCGGTTCCGGGTGCGCCAGGATTTGCAGGATGTTCCAGCCTTGCTTTCGAGCGGTGACGATGACGCTGCGCATTCCGGCGAAGTTGCAGGCGCCTTGCAGGGAGCGGAAGCCGCCTGAGATCTTCTCATGCACTTTGTTCATACGGATGTCACGCTCCGCCTCGTTATTCGTGAACGGCGTGCGCAGGTCGGTGAGGAAGCGCAGGCAGCCCTCCTTATGCTTTTGAAGGCGGCGCGCGAGGTTGTGGCCGATGCGGCGTTTCTTTCGCCCTCGCTTTGCGATCTGGAGCGGCGGTTGGGCCTCATGGAAGGCGATGGCTTCTTCGAGGATACGGTCCCATGCCCTTGAGATGCG
Source organism: Alphaproteobacteria bacterium (assembly GCA_963422645.2). Lineage (GTDB taxonomy): Bacteria > Pseudomonadota > Alphaproteobacteria > UBA828 > UBA828 > WTGU01. Next base: position 40,299 of record CAXXVO010000015.1, on the reverse strand, counting down.
GGCCACCAGGGAGGCGGGGACTTGACGGTCTTTCTCACGGGCGAAGCGGGCGGCCCTGCGCGCGCGCTGAAGCAGGCGGTGCATGCTCGCCGCCCATTCCTCCTTCTCGATGTCGATCAGGGCCTGGAGTTCGCGCAGGTGATGTGCGTTGCAGGCGCCGTGGCGGACGCCCTTGATGGTGAAGTAGGGGGCGAAGTCGTCGTGGACGAGGATGCCTTTCAGGTTCTTTTCGACATCGCCGCGTCCCTCGCCGATGCGCAGGACGGTGAGCAACGGGGTGCACAGCACATGGAGCCAGCGGGTACGGGCGGCGATACGCAGGCCGGTCTCGTCGAGGTGCTTGACCGGCGCCTGCGTGCGGATCAGATCGGCGACATGGTCGAGGAAGCCCTCGAAGCGCTGCGCTGTGCGCCGGCCCATGGCGGCGATCGTGGCAGTGGAGATGGACACCGCGAAGATGTCGCTCATGAGTTCGGCCAGACGCTTCTCGGGCACGAACTGGGCGTACAGCAGGTAACTCACCCAAGCGGTGATGCGAGGGCCGTACTGGACCGGGGCGGTGACGCCCGGCGGGAAGGCGGCTCGTGTTGAGCGCTCACCGGAACAGGTGGAGGGGTGGTGATCGACGACACGGTCCGGGCTGTCGCTCCGCGCGAGGGTGGTTCCCTTGTGGCCGGGCTGGCCGCCACTGGGCCCGCCGGACTTTCCGCGCTGGCTTTGGGTGCGCCTCTGGGCTCCGCTTTTCTTCTTGAGCCCGTCGCTGGCGGGGGGCTTGCTGCTTGTGGTGCTGTTGAGGGCCGCGCTGCGCTCGAGTTCGGCGATGCGCTCGCGCAGGGCCGCGTTCTCCTGCTCGAGTGCGGCATTTTCCCGGGCGAGCGCGGTGGCTGATCGCAGCAGCCCCTGCCCCCATTCCCGGACGGCAACGACGACAGTGGTTGCGAGGGATGATGGCTCGAGAAGCTCCTTCAGGCAGCAGAAGGCCTCGTTACGGGCGGCGAGGTCTTCGTGCCAGTGCGACACCGTCACGTGTCTTCGGCCTCGACGGCCATCATGGCGGCGAGCACGGCGAGGCGTTCGCCCGGCGGCAAGGCCTGGTAGCGCCGGCCCCAGTTGGCTGCCTTGCGCTTGATGCGCTGGCGGTCGGTGAAGTTCCGGCCTGCGTGGCTGGCCCAATGCATCCGGTCGGGGGCGTAGTTGAACCAGACGACCTCGGTTCGCACCAGACCCTGGGTCGTGACCTGCAGCGCCAGCCGGCGCCATCCCGCCAGCACCTCGTCATAGAGCGCCGACGGATGGCCCGAGATCATGACCTGGCAGGGCAGAGCCTTGAGCAGCGCGAGAAGCGCGACGTGGCCGGCCTCCTCGTACTCGAAGCGGTAGCGCTGCGCCGAGCGGCGGGTCGCGTGCAGATAGGGCGGATCGCTGTAAACCAGCTCCGGGCCCAGGAACGGGAACGAGGCCAGGAAGTCATGGGCACAGCCGTGAACCAGATCGACCGGGTAGTCGCAGACGAAGGCCTCGAGCGCCTGCGCATCGCGGTCGATGCCGATCGAACGCACGGCCGGCGGCTTGCGCTTCATCAGCGCCCCGCCCCCAAGGTGGCTTTCGATGTAGACGGAGTGCGGCGGCATCAGCGCAATCAGCGCTTGGCACAGACCTGCTGTCGCCTTCGAGCCGAAATACCCCATGGACCGCTCCCGTCACGCGAGAGAGCAGTCCATAGTCCCGCAACTCTATGAGGTCAAGAACCAATCGCGGTGGCAGAACCAGGCCGCGGCCGCCGCCATAATCACCGTCCTCAACTCAGGATTGGGGTACCTGGGTAGTTACGGGCAGTTACAATATATTCAGACTTCCTGACCTCGTGATGCTGGCTGTTCTGGGCAGCGTGCCGGGAACTCCTTGAATTCTGATACATTTCGGTTGTTTCAGGCGGTTTTTCGCTGGGTGTCGCGCCCGAGGTCTGATATTATAATTTGATACCAATTGCACGGTCTCAACCATGCCCAGTACCCTCCCAATGTGCCCTCCAGAGGCGGTCTCGATCGGCAACAGCTGCTTCGCCGTCCTGATCTCGGACGACACCTTCACCTACTTTTCCAACCTCATTCCCTTTGACAGCCACGCCGCCGATGACCGCACGGCCATGCTCTTGCGGATCGGCCGCCTCGCGGCGATCAGCGCGGTCTCGCCGCAGGAACTGGCTGACGCTTTCGCTGTCTCGCGCGCGACGGTGCAGCGCGCACGACGGCGCTACCTGGCCGAGGGCGAAGCGGGGTTCATGAAGCCCCGGCGCGGTCGCGGGCCGTCGGTGTTCACTCCGGAGTTGGCGGAGAAGGCGACGGCGTTGCTGGCATCGGGCCTGAGCGGCTCTGCGGCGGCCCGGGTTCTCGGCGTGTCAGCGCCATCGGTCAACAAGTGGCGCCGTCAGGGACTGATCGGCAACACGGAGGCGGATGGGGAGCCCGGACGCTCAGCGCTGGCTGCGCCGCCTGACGCGGGTGCGGCTCCTGAAGGCCGTGTCGATGAAGAGAGTACCGGTGCCCCGGGGCCGGAGACGGCGCCGGGGCTGGAAGCGCAGCCGCAAACGGATCGCAGCGCGCGCGATCGGCGGGACCGGCAGGCGCCGATGGGGCGTGCGACTTGCGATGTTCCGGCTCGGGTTCTGGCCAGTTGTGGACAGGCGGGGCCGGTCGAACCGCAGTTCGCCGCCGCCGCCCGCGGTGTCCGCTTCGGCGGCGTGCTCGCCGCCCTGCCGGCCCTGCTGAAGGAAGGTCTTCTCTCCGAGACCGGTCTCCTGCCATTGCTGCCGAAGGGCTATTACGGCTTGCCTACGATCCTGCTCTTCCTGGCCTTCATGACCTTGGCGCGGGTGCGCAACCCCGAGAGCCTGCGCTACCAGGCGCCGGGCGAATGGGGCGCCATTCTCGGCCTCGATCGCTGCCCCGAGGTCAAGACGCTGCGCCGCAAGATCGCTCTCATCGCCGACGACGAGGCCGGCGTGCGGGCGTGGCAGCTCGCCCTTGCCAGGCGCTGGCAGGCGCCGACGAGCCGGAGCTCTGGGCGACGCTGGCCATCGACGGGCACGTCAAGGTCTACTCCGGCCGCAAGGGGCGCTTGCCCAAGCACTTCGTCTCGCGCGAGAAGCTGTGCCTGCCGGCGAGCGCCAGCTACTGGATCAACGCTCTGGGCGGCAAGCCGCTGCTCTGTCTGCACAAGCCGCTGGACCCGAAGATGGTCGCGGCCATCGAAGCCGACGTGGTGCCGGCGCTGCAGGAGCTTGGGATCGTTGGCGCCGGGGCGCCGGACCTGACCGCCGAGCATCCCGGCCAGCCGGCGCTCACCCTGGTCTTCGACCGCGAGGGCTGGAGCCCGGATCTGTTCCGCCGGCTGGCGAGGCGCGGCGTCGCCTGCCTGACCTGGCACAAGAACTTCAGGGGCGAGGACTGGCCGGCCGAGGACTTCGGCGCGATGACCGTTCCCATTCACGGACCGGCGGCGGACGGCAGCGCCACCATGCGGCTGGCTGAGAAGCCGGTGACGTTGCCGAACGGCTTCAGGGTGCGCCAGATCCGCCGCCTGCTCGACAACGGCCGTCAGGTGCCGCTGATCACCACCGATCCGCACAAGCCGATGGCTGAGGTTGCGGGCGCCATGTTCTCGCGCTGGTCGCAGGAGAACTTCTTCAAGTACATGCGTGACGAGTTCAATCTCGACGCCCTGCCGACCCACGAGCTCGAGCCTCTCGATCCCGCCGCCATGGTCGTCAACCCGCTGCGGCGGGCCTATGACAAGGCAATCCATCGCCTCGACCGCCAGCTTGGCCGCCTGCGCAACCGCATCGCCGACACGGCCCGGAAGAAGCAGCCGACGGCGGAACTCAGGAGGGAAGTCAGGGACCTCCAGGATGTCCGCGACATCGTCAGGGCCAGCCGCAGGGAGACGCCCAAGCACTGCCGGGCCGGCGACCTCGACGAAGCCGAGCAGCTCGATGCCTTGCCCGCGCGCGAGCGCCTCCTCCTCGACGTCATCCGGATGATCGCCTACCGCGCCGAAACCCGCATGATGCTTCCCGTCATGCAGGCGCAGGGCCACAAGCCCCATCCCCGGAAACTGCTTCAAGCGCTGCTCACCGCCGATGCCGACATCCTGCCGGATCCTGGCAATGGCCTCCTGCGGGTCCACATTCTTGGCCTCGCAAACGACGCCTGCGACCGTTGGATCGATGCGGTTCTGAGCGACCTGAACGCCACCGAAACGGTCTTCCCCGGCACCCGTCTGCGCATAGTCTCAGACTTCCTGACCTCGTGATGCTGGCTGTTCTGGGCAGCGTGCCGGGAACTCCTTGAATTCTGATACATTTCGGTTGTTTCAGGCGGTTTTTCGCTGGGTGTCGCGCCCGAGGTCTGATATTATAATTTGATACCAATTGCACGGTCTCAACCATGCCCAGTACCCTCCCAATGTGCCCTCCAGAGGCGGTCTCGATCGGCAACAGCTGCTTCGCCGTCCTGATCTCGGACGACACCTTCACCTACTTTTCCAACCTCATTCCCTTTGACAGCCACGCCGCCGATGACCGCACGGCCATGCTCTTGCGGATCGGCCGCCTCGCGGCGATCAGCGCGGTCTCGCCGCAGGAACTGGCTGACGCTTTCGCTGTCTCGCGCGCGACGGTGCAGCGCGCACGACGGCGCTACCTGGCCGAGGGCGAAGCGGGGTTCATGAAGCCCCGGCGCGGTCGCGGGCCGTCGGTGTTCACTCCGGAGTTGGCGGAGAAGGCGACGGCGTTGCTGGCATCGGGCCTGAGCGGCTCTGCGGCGGCCCGGGTTCTCGGCGTGTCAGCGCCATCGGTCAACAAGTGGCGCCGTCAGGGACTGATCGGCAACACGGAGGCGGATGGGGAGCCCGGACGCTCAGCGCTGGCTGCGCCGCCTGACGCGGGTGCGGCTCCTGAAGGCCGTGTCGATGAAGAGAGTACCGGTGCCCCGGGGCCGGAGACGGCGCCGGGGCTGGAAGCGCAGCCGCAAACGGATCGCAGCGCGCGCGATCGGCGGGACCGGCAGGCGCCGATGGGGCGTGCGACTTGCGATGTTCCGGCTCGGGTTCTGGCCAGTTGTGGACAGGCGGGGCCGGTCGAACCGCAGTTCGCCGCCGCCGCCCGCGGTGTCCGCTTCGGCGGCGTGCTCGCCGCCCTGCCGGCCCTGCTGAAGGAAGGTCTTCTCTCCGAGACCGGTCTCCTGCCATTGCTGCCGAAGGGTAACTGCCCAGGTACCCCCTCTCTCTTATGGAACAAGCCAGTTCCTTTTGCGTCAACGCCCCCACGCCGCGGGGGTGCCTACTCTCTTGGTAACTGCCCAGGTACCCCCTCTCTCTTATGGAACAAGCCAGTTCCTTTTGCGTCAACGCCCCCACGCCGCGGGGGTGCCTACTCTCTTGAGCGCGAGAGGATGATGAACGCCGCGTCGCGAACAAGATGAGAGGACAGCGATACTCAGGATGAGCCGGAGAAGTTCAGGAGCGCAGTATAGGGATCAGCTGCATCGGTTCCGGGTGCGCCAGGATTTGCAGGATGTTCCAGCCTTGCTTTCGAGCGGTGACGATGACGCTGCGCATTCCGGCGAAGTTGCAGGCGCCTTGCAGGGAGCGGAAGCCGCCTGAGATCTTCTCATGCACTTTGTTCATACGGATGTCACGCTCCGCCTCGTTATTCGTGAACGGCGTGCGCAGGTCGGTGAGGAAGCGCAGGCAGCCCTCCTTATGCTTTTGAAGGCGGCGCGCGAGGTTGTGGCCGATGCGGCGTTTCTTTCGCCCTCGCTTTGCGATCTGGAGCGGCGGTTGGGCCTCATGGAAGGCGATGGCTTCTTCGAGGATACGGTCCCATGCCCTTGAGATGCGGGCCACCAGGGAGGCGGGGACTTGACGGTCTTTCTCACGGGCGAAGCGGGCGGCCCTGCGCGCGCGCTGAAGCAGGCGGTGCATGCTCGCCGCCCATTCCTCCTTCTCGATGTCGATCAGGGCCTGGAGTTCGCGCAGGTGATGTGCGTTGCAGGCGCCGTGGCGGACGCCCTTGATGGTGAAGTAGGGGGCGAAGTCGTCGTGGACGAGGATGCCTTTCAGGTTCTTTTCGACATCGCCGCGTCCCTCGCCGATGCGCAGGACGGTGAGCAACGGGGTGCACAGCACATGGAGCCAGCGGGTACGGGCGGCGATACGCAGGCCGGTCTCGTCGAGGTGCTTGACCGGCGCCTGCGTGCGGATCAGATCGGCGACATGGTCGAGGAAGCCCTCGAAGCGCTGCGCTGTGCGCCGGCCCATGGCGGCGATCGTGGCAGTGGAGATGGACACCGCGAAGATGTCGCTCATGAGTTCGGCCAGACGCTTCTCGGGCACGAACTGGGCGTACAGCAGGTAACTCACCCAAGCGGTGATGCGAGGGCCGTACTGGACCGGGGCGGTGACGCCCGGCGGGAAGGCGGCTCGTGTTGAGCGCTCACCGGAACAGGTGGAGGGGTGGTGATCGACGACACGGTCCGGGCTGTCGCTCCGCGCGAGGGTGGTTCCCTTGTGGCCGGGCTGGCCGCCACTGGGCCCGCCGGACTTTCCGCGCTGGCTTTGGGTGCGCCTCTGGGCTCCGCTTTTCTTCTTGAGCCCGTCGCTGGCGGGGGGCTTGCTGCTTGTGGTGCTGTTGAGGGCCGCGCTGCGCTCGAGTTCGGCGATGCGCTCGCGCAGGGCCGCGTTCTCCTGCTCGAGTGCGGCATTTTCCCGGGCGAGCGCGGTGGCTGATCGCAGCAGCCCCTGCCCCCATTCCCGGACGGCAACGACGACAGTGGTTGCGAGGGATGATGGCTCGAGAAGCTCCTTCAGGCAGCAGAAGGCCTCGTTACGGGCGGCGAGGTCTTCGTGCCAGTGCGACACCGTCACGTGTCTTCGGCCTCGACGGCCATCATGGCGGCGAGCACGGCGAGGCGTTCGCCCGGCGGCAAGGCCTGGTAGCGCCGGCCCCAGTTGGCTGCCTTGCGCTTGATGCGCTGGCGGTCGGTGAAGTTCCGGCCTGCGTGGCTGGCCCAATGCATCCGGTCGGGGGCGTAGTTGAACCAGACGACCTCGGTTCGCACCAGACCCTGGGTCGTGACCTGCAGCGCCAGCCGGCGCCATCCCGCCAGCACCTCGTCATAGAGCGCCGACGGATGGCCCGAGATCATGACCTGGCAGGGCAGAGCCTTGAGCAGCGCGAGAAGCGCGACGTGGCCGGCCTCCTCGTACTCGAAGCGGTAGCGCTGCGCCGAGCGGCGGGTCGCGTGCAGATAGGGCGGATCGCTGTAAACCAGCTCCGGGCCCAGGAACGGGAACGAGGCCAGGAAGTCATGGGCACAGCCGTGAACCAGATCGACCGGGTAGTCGCAGACGAAGGCCTCGAGCGCCTGCGCATCGCGGTCGATGCCGATCGAACGCACGGCCGGCGGCTTGCGCTTCATCAGCGCCCCGCCCCCAAGGTGGCTTTCGATGTAGACGGAGTGCGGCGGCATCAGCGCAATCAGCGCTTGGCACAGACCTGCTGTCGCCTTCGAGCCGAAATACCCCATGGACCGCTCCCGTCACGCGAGAGAGCAGTCCATAGTCCCGCAACTCTATGAGGTCAAGAACCAATCGCGGTGGCAGAACCAGACCGCGGCCGCCGCCATAATCACCGTCCTCAACTCAGGATTGGGGTACCTGGGTAGTTACTTGAAAGCAAAGTCGTGGCGGTCAAAGGTGTTGACGACGACCTGTCGGTTTGCGTGCCAACGAGTCATCCGGGAGTTGTAGTCACGCAATTGCCGTGAAACAGATTCTGGCGAGGGACGCGCGGTGACGCTCCAACCCCGAGGTCACGGCGTTGGCTGAGACCGCCAGGGTCGGCGCGGCGGAGACGAGCGGTGGACTTCCCCGATGTGGTCCGAAGCGGTCCCGCGTAGCCGGCTGACGAGATGCGGGCCGCTCAGGCGGCCTTGAGTTCCGCGCCTACGGGCTCGATGTAGCCGTAGCGGCGGAGCATGCGGATCCACCGAGGAGCGTTGCGCTTGACCATCAGAGCGTCGTAGTCGGCCGTGCGGTCGTAGTAGGGCCTGCCGGTCTTGAGCACCACATAGATGATGCGCAGCATCTTGTGAGCGCCGGCGACGATGGCGCGCTTGTAGCCGCGCCGGGCGGCGAGGGCGCGGTGATGAGCCTCGAACTGGCACCCCTTGGTTCGGGCCGCGCCGTGGGCACACTCGACGAGGCAGGCGCGCAGGGTCTTGGAGCCCATGCGGGTGCGTGCGTTGCGGCGCTTGCCCCCGCTCTCGTTGTTGCCGGGGCAGAGCCCGGCCCAGGCGGCGAAGTGCTCCTTGGAGGCGAACACGCCGATGTCGGGGCCGATCTCGATGAGGATGGTCGAGGCGGCGGTGCGGTCGATGCCGGGGATGGTGGTCAGCAGACGGAGCTGCTCCTCCCACGGTGTCATCTGCCCGTCGATCTTCCTGGTGTAGGACGCGATGCGCGCCTCAAGCGCGTCATGCTCCTCCAGCAGGTCGTTGAGCATGAAGCGGTCGTTGTCGCCCAGGCTCAGGGTGAGCGCCTCGCCGAGCCCCTCCAGCTTGTTCGCAACGTGGCTGGTGAGCGAGGCGAGGATGACCTCGCGCGCCGTCCCCTGCGCCAGGCCGTCGAGGATCTTCCGGCCGTTGACGCCGAAGACGTCGGAGAGGATGCCGCCGATGCGCGCACCGGCGCGGTCGATGATCTTCTGCACGCGGTTGCGCACGGCGGAGCGCTGCCTGACCAGGACGCGGCGCTGGCGGCTCAGTGCGCGCAGCTCCCGGAACGGCTCAGGCGGAACGTGGGAAGGCGTGCAGAGCCCGAACTGGCACACGCAGGCCAGCCACACGCTGTCCGCCACGTCGGTCTTGCGCCCCTTCAACTGCTTCACCTGACGCGCATGCACCAGGATCGCCTCGAGCCCGGCCGCCTCCAGGGCCGCGAAGGGCGCCTGCCAGTAGACCCCGGTCCCTTCCATCACCGCAGCCTCGACGCCGTGACCGGTCAGCCACGCGACCATCTCCTCCAGACCGCTCGGCAGCGTGCCGAAGCAGCGCGTCTCCACCACCGGCTCACCCTCGCCCTCACAGAGGCGAACCGTCGCGGTGATCTCCATCTTGTGCACGTCCAGACCCGCCGCGCGCGGCCGGACGACGTGCAAGCCTTCCGTCTTCATCGCCTTCCTCCTCATTTGCGCTCTCGCCACGGCGGCGTACGATCACGCCGTGGCATCGCCACGGTGGAGGCGGGGACAGCGGTCGGAAGAACACGCATCCGACGAGCGGGTGCGGTGCAATTTGCCGCGCGTCCACGGCCACGGGCCGGGTACAATACGGGGTGCGGAGCCGGCCGCCGGAAGCAGTTTTGTCATCGGGAACTACGTCACCGATATAACGACGCTCACACGTCCCCACCTCCGCCAATACCCATCCTGACACGGCAAATGGGTGCAAGCGCAAGGAAAACGTCAGCCGAACCGCTCCTGTTTCATGCCACGGGGTGGCTCAGAACCGCGGGGACCATGACTGTTTGCCGTGAAACAGATTCTGGCGAGGGACGCGCGGTGACGCTCCAACCCCGAGGTCACGGCGTTGGCTGAGACCGCCAGGGTCGGCGCGGCGGAGACGAGCGGTGGACTTCCCCGATGTGGTCCGAAGCGGTCCCGCGTAGCCGGCTGACGAGATGCGGGCCGCTCAGGCGGCCTTGAGTTCCGCGCCTACGGGCTCGATGTAGCCGTAGCGGCGGAGCATGCGGATCCACCGAGGAGCGTTGCGCTTGACCATCAGAGCGTCGTAGTCGGCCGTGCGGTCGTAGTAGGGCCTGCCGGTCTTGAGCACCACATAGATGATGCGCAGCATCTTGTGAGCGCCGGCGACGATGGCGCGCTTGTAGCCGCGCCGGGCGGCGAGGGCGCGGTGATGAGCCTCGAACTGGCACCCCTTGGTTCGGGCCGCGCCGTGGGCACACTCGACGAGGCAGGCGCGCAGGGTCTTGGAGCCCATGCGGGTGCGTGCGTTGCGGCGCTTGCCCCCGCTCTCGTTGTTGCCGGGGCAGAGCCCGGCCCAGGCGGCGAAGTGCTCCTTGGAGGCGAACACGCCGATGTCGGGGCCGATCTCGATGAGGATGGTCGAGGCGGCGGTGCGGTCGATGCCGGGGATGGTGGTCAGCAGACGGAGCTGCTCCTCCCACGGTGTCATCTGCCCGTCGATCTTCCTGGTGTAGGACGCGATGCGCGCCTCAAGCGCGTCATGCTCCTCCAGCAGGTCGTTGAGCATGAAGCGGTCGTTGTCGCCCAGGCTCAGGGTGAGCGCCTCGCCGAGCCCCTCCAGCTTGTTCGCAACGTGGCTGGTGAGCGAGGCGAGGATGACCTCGCGCGCCGTCCCCTGCGCCAGGCCGTCGAGGATCTTCCGGCCGTTGACGCCGAAGACGTCGGAGAGGATGCCGCCGATGCGCGCACCGGCGCGGTCGATGATCTTCTGCACGCGGTTGCGCACGGCGGAGCGCTGCCTGACCAGGACGCGGCGCTGGCGGCTCAGTGCGCGCAGCTCCCGGAACGGCTCAGGCGGAACGTGGGAAGGCGTGCAGAGCCCGAACTGGCACACGCAGGCCAGCCACACGCTGTCCGCCACGTCGGTCTTGCGCCCCTTCAACTGCTTCACCTGACGCGCATGCACCAGGATCGCCTCGAGCCCGGCCGCCTCCAGGGCCGCGAAGGGCGCCTGCCAGTAGACCCCGGTCCCTTCCATCACCGCAGCCTCGACGCCGTGACCGGTCAGCCACGCGACCATCTCCTCCAGACCGCTCGGCAGCGTGCCGAAGCAGCGCGTCTCCACCACCGGCTCACCCTCGCCCTCACAGAGGCGAACCGTCGCGGTGATCTCCATCTTGTGCACGTCCAGACCCGCCGCGCGCGGCCGGACGACGTGCAAGCCTTCCGTCTTCATCGCCTTCCTCCTCATTTGCGCTCTCGCCACGGCGGCGTACGATCACGCCGTGGCATCGCCACGGTGGAGGCGGGGACAGCGGTCGGAAGAACACGCATCCGACGAGCGGGTGCGGTGCAATTTGCCGCGCGTCCACGGCCACGGGCCGGGTACAATACGGGGTGCGGAGCCGGCCGCCGGAAGCAGTTTTGTCATCGGGAACTACGTCACCGATATAACGACGCTCACACGTCCCCACCTCCGCCAATACCCATCCTGACACGGCAAATGGGTGCAAGCGCAAGGAAAACGTCAGCCGAACCGCTCCTGTTTCATGCCACGGGGTGGCTCAGAACCGCGGGGACCATGACTGTTTGCCGTGAAACAGATTCTGGCGAGGGACGCGCGGTGACGCTCCAACCCCGAGGTCACGGCGTTGGCTGAGACCGCCAGGGTCGGCGCGGCGGAGACGAGCGGTGGACTTCCCCGATGTGGTCCGAAGCGGTCCCGCGTAGCCGGCTGACGAGATGCGGGCCGCTCAGGCGGCCTTGAGTTCCGCGCCTACGGGCTCGATGTAGCCGTAGCGGCGGAGCATGCGGATCCACCGAGGAGCGTTGCGCTTGACCATCAGAGCGTCGTAGTCGGCCGTGCGGTCGTAGTAGGGCCTGCCGGTCTTGAGCACCACATAGATGATGCGCAGCATCTTGTGAGCGCCGGCGACGATGGCGCGCTTGTAGCCGCGCCGGGCGGCGAGGGCGCGGTGATGAGCCTCGAACTGGCACCCCTTGGTTCGGGCCGCGCCGTGGGCACACTCGACGAGGCAGGCGCGCAGGGTCTTGGAGCCCATGCGGGTGCGTGCGTTGCGGCGCTTGCCCCCGCTCTCGTTGTTGCCGGGGCAGAGCCCGGCCCAGGCGGCGAAGTGCTCCTTGGAGGCGAACACGCCGATGTCGGGGCCGATCTCGATGAGGATGGTCGAGGCGGCGGTGCGGTCGATGCCGGGGATGGTGGTCAGCAGACGGAGCTGCTCCTCCCACGGTGTCATCTGCCCGTCGATCTTCCTGGTGTAGGACGCGATGCGCGCCTCAAGCGCGTCATGCTCCTCCAGCAGGTCGTTGAGCATGAAGCGGTCGTTGTCGCCCAGGCTCAGGGTGAGCGCCTCGCCGAGCCCCTCCAGCTTGTTCGCAACGTGGCTGGTGAGCGAGGCGAGGATGACCTCGCGCGCCGTCCCCTGCGCCAGGCCGTCGAGGATCTTCCGGCCGTTGACGCCGAAGACGTCGGAGAGGATGCCGCCGATGCGCGCACCGGCGCGGTCGATGATCTTCTGCACGCGGTTGCGCACGGCGGAGCGCTGCCTGACCAGGACGCGGCGCTGGCGGCTCAGTGCGCGCAGCTCCCGGAACGGCTCAGGCGGAACGTGGGAAGGCGTGCAGAGCCCGAACTGGCACACGCAGGCCAGCCACACGCTGTCCGCCACGTCGGTCTTGCGCCCCTTCAACTGCTTCACCTGACGCGCATGCACCAGGATCGCCTCGAGCCCGGCCGCCTCCAGGGCCGCGAAGGGCGCCTGCCAGTAGACCCCGGTCCCTTCCATCACCGCAGCCTCGACGCCGTGACCGGTCAGCCACGCGACCATCTCCTCCAGACCGCTCGGCAGCGTGCCGAAGCAGCGCGTCTCCACCACCGGCTCACCCTCGCCCTCACAGAGGCGAACCGTCGCGGTGATCTCCATCTTGTGCACGTCCAGACCCGCCGCGCGCGGCCGGACGACGTGCAAGCCTTCCGTCTTCATCGCCTTCCTCCTCATTTGCGCTCTCGCCACGGCGGCGTACGATCACGCCGTGGCATCGCCACGGTGGAGGCGGGGACAGCGGTCGGAAGAACACGCATCCGACGAGCGGGTGCGGTGCAATTTGCCGCGCGTCCACGGCCACGGGCCGGGTACAATACGGGGTGCGGAGCCGGCCGCCGGAAGCAGTTTTGTCATCGGGAACTACGTCACCGATATAACGACGCTCACACGTCCCCACCTCCGCCAATACCCATCCTGACACGGCAAATGGGTGCAAGCGCAAGGAAAACGTCAGCCGAACCGCTCCTGTTTCATGCCACGGGGTGGCTCAGAACCGCGGGGACCATGACTGTTTTGTCCAGGGAGAGCGCGAGATAGCCATACGCCGCCTTGCGAAGCTCGGTCAGCCTGCCCGCTTGCCCGATCCGCCTCCAGCATCTCGCGAAAGATTTCGACCGATGTGCCGTGGCAGAGAAGCTGGCGCGGCGAGAACAGGTCGCGCCAGAGCGGCATTCCGTAACGCTGGGGCTCCGTGGTTTTGTTGCCGTCGGGAATCTTCTCCGACGGCACGATGTCGAACGCCTCCCACTCGGGGAGCTTCTCGGCGAGCCGCGCAGCGATCTCGGCGCCGTTGTCGTCCTCGGGCCGAGGCGCGCGATAGCCGCGAACCCATTTGTCCTTTCCCCGTTTGCCGGATTTCAGAACCTTCCCCGGCATACGCCTCTTGTACACCACGGCGTAGAGCTGTTCGCCCATGTCGCCGGCCTGGGCCTGGCGCTTGATCTCCGCACCGTCGATGACCCGCCCGCAATCCGGATAGGGGCAGGCCCCGGCGCCCCGCGCCACCGTGCCCGGCGAGTGCTCGCGCGCGGTCTCCACGATTTCGAAAGAACAGGTCCGACCTTCTGAACCCGGCCCCGAAGCGAGATCGGGCTTCAACCGCACCCCGGTCCCGTCCGGCGCGAGACGCCAGTTCGGCGAAAGCGGCGCCAGCCCGTCGCAATAAGGGCAAACAACCGTCCGCGCCCAGAGGTAGCCGTCAGGCCGGATATGATCTCCGGGTTCATCCGGGAAAACATCGGAAAGGCGTTCGCGGACTGTCGTTGTGAACTCGGCTCCGAGTTGTGCGAGGACGTTCCTGACAGCAATACCGTCTCTGGCAGGCCATTCAAGTGTCGCGCGCTCGATCAGTACCGCTACCGGATTCAGGTCGTTGGCCACCGCTTCGAGCCCGAGACGAACGGTCTCGAACGGTATGCTGCCGCCACCGGCCGTCGGATCGAGAACAGTGGCTCCGTTGATCGAATTTACGATCAGCCAATCCCGGTCTGGATTGTCCGGCGTATAGCCGAATGCACGCGGATAGCCGTAGGCACCCGCTCCCAGCCGCTCCCCTTTCCGTGTTGCAATAGCAATCCGCTTTTTCGCGGCGACCGGGTCCCCGTGAATGCCGAGCACATGCATGAATTTCTCGCGGTCGGCGTCCGCCGGCAGCAGCGAGGCCAGCACCGCCGCGCGCGACGCCACCAGCGGCCGACGCGCCCACCAGACATGAAGCCGGTTCGGCGCGGGGAATGGGGTCATCGGAGTCCGTTCCCTCACGCTCTCCACGCCGAGCGCCGCAATCGGCAGCCAGTCCTCGATCAGCCGAGTGTCGGACATCCGCTCTCCAATGTTCTGCGGCCGGCGGTCACGGGATTACATTCATTGCTTGCTGGCCACCGGCCGCAGGCCACCAGCCATCATCGCCGACCTCACATCCGAAGACTCTCGAGAAAATTTCCGAGCGGCTCCAGAGCGGGCGAGTCGAGATTCCAGGATGACGTATCGTCATAGCGTCGATCGACCTCGCGAGGCTCGATTCGGAGCGCTTCGCAATAGGCGTAGATGCGCCCCTTGGGTTGTGGAACGATGTATGAGCCGCAGCGTTTTTGAAGACATGTCCCATAGGCGTCGAGGCACTCGTAGATCGTACAATGCCCGGACACGGCCGCCGCCTCCAGCAATGTCTCCAGATGTCCGGGTTCCTTGTCATTCGGGACGAGAAACAGGCGCTCGACGGGCAAGCCGTTCTTTCTCTTGATACGGTCGAATTCCTCGCGCCGCGTCGCCAGATCCGAATCCGCGTCCAGAATAACCGCTATTCGCCGACCCGAATCATGCGCTTTACGAATTTGCGGGCTGACGCTGTGCAAAGCCGACACGCCGCCGCCGATGCATTCTACCTCGATGCCGGACAGATCGATATGCCGCAGGAAACATTTCAGAAATCTTTGCCGTGAAACAGATTCTGGCGAGGGACGCGCGGTGACGCTCCAACCCCGAGGTCACGGCGTTGGCTGAGACCGCCAGGGTCGGCGCGGCGGAGACGAGCGGTGGACTTCCCCGATGTGGTCCGAAGCGGTCCCGCGTAGCCGGCTGACGAGATGCGGGCCGCTCAGGCGGCCTTGAGTTCCGCGCCTACGGGCTCGATGTAGCCGTAGCGGCGGAGCATGCGGATCCACCGAGGAGCGTTGCGCTTGACCATCAGAGCGTCGTAGTCGGCCGTGCGGTCGTAGTAGGGCCTGCCGGTCTTGAGCACCACATAGATGATGCGCAGCATCTTGTGAGCGCCGGCGACGATGGCGCGCTTGTAGCCGCGCCGGGCGGCGAGGGCGCGGTGATGAGCCTCGAACTGGCACCCCTTGGTTCGGGCCGCGCCGTGGGCACACTCGACGAGGCAGGCGCGCAGGGTCTTGGAGCCCATGCGGGTGCGTGCGTTGCGGCGCTTGCCCCCGCTCTCGTTGTTGCCGGGGCAGAGCCCGGCCCAGGCGGCGAAGTGCTCCTTGGAGGCGAACACGCCGATGTCGGGGCCGATCTCGATGAGGATGGTCGAGGCGGCGGTGCGGTCGATGCCGGGGATGGTGGTCAGCAGACGGAGCTGCTCCTCCCACGGTGTCATCTGCCCGTCGATCTTCCTGGTGTAGGACGCGATGCGCGCCTCAAGCGCGTCATGCTCCTCCAGCAGGTCGTTGAGCATGAAGCGGTCGTTGTCGCCCAGGCTCAGGGTGAGCGCCTCGCCGAGCCCCTCCAGCTTGTTCGCAACGTGGCTGGTGAGCGAGGCGAGGATGACCTCGCGCGCCGTCCCCTGCGCCAGGCCGTCGAGGATCTTCCGGCCGTTGACGCCGAAGACGTCGGAGAGGATGCCGCCGATGCGCGCACCGGCGCGGTCGATGATCTTCTGCACGCGGTTGCGCACGGCGGAGCGCTGCCTGACCAGGACGCGGCGCTGGCGGCTCAGTGCGCGCAGCTCCCGGAACGGCTCAGGCGGAACGTGGGAAGGCGTGCAGAGCCCGAACTGGCACACGCAGGCCAGCCACACGCTGTCCGCCACGTCGGTCTTGCGCCCCTTCAACTGCTTCACCTGACGCGCATGCACCAGGATCGCCTCGAGCCCGGCCGCCTCCAGGGCCGCGAAGGGCGCCTGCCAGTAGACCCCGGTCCCTTCCATCACCGCAGCCTCGACGCCGTGACCGGTCAGCCACGCGACCATCTCCTCCAGACCGCTCGGCAGCGTGCCGAAGCAGCGCGTCTCCACCACCGGCTCACCCTCGCCCTCACAGAGGCGAACCGTCGCGGTGATCTCCATCTTGTGCACGTCCAGACCCGCCGCGCGCGGCCGGACGACGTGCAAGCCTTCCGTCTTCATCGCCTTCCTCCTCATTTGCGCTCTCGCCACGGTGGAGGCGGGGACAGCGGTCGGAAGAACACGCATCCGACGAGCGGGTGCGGTGCAATTTGCCGCGCGTCCACGGCCACGGGCCGGGTACAATACGGGGTGCGGAGCCGGCCGCCGGAAGCAGTTTTGTCATCGGGAACTACGTCACCGATATAACGACGCTCACACGTCCCCACCTCCGCCAATACCCATCCTGACACGGCAAATGGGTGCAAGCGCAAGGAAAACGTCAGCCGAACCGCTCCTGTTTCATGCCACGGGGTGGCTCAGAACCGCGGGGACCATGACTGTTTTGTCGCCCTTTCCCTCGACAAACACCGTCCATGAGATATCCGACTGGGCGCCGCCCATCATCGGATCTCCAGCCCTTGCGCGATACAATGGTCGAACTGATCATACGCATATCTGTATGCGCGCACGCGGCCGGCCTTGTTCCGTTGGAGCGCGTAGCAATTGACGTCCTCCCGGTAATCGGCGAAGGCTTCCTCCAGAAGAACGCGCCGCAGATTGCCAAGAAACTCCACGCTGTGCGTGGTAACGAAAAACTGGATGCCTTCCTTGCGAGACAGCGCAAACAGCGTACGCAGGAGCGAAGCAACAGCGCTATGGTGAAGCCCGTCCTCGATCTCGTCGATCAACATGATGCGCTGACCGCCGGCAATACATGAAGAAAGAATGGACATGGCCCGGACCATGCCGCCGCCAAACATGTTCAGCGGCAACATGCTGTTCAATCCGACATCCAGATAGGCAATGTTTCCGCTAACTGCGACATCGGTAATGCGGGAATTCACGGCCTGAAGATATTCGATCAACCTGTCGCTCTTCTTGTCCACAATCGTGTTGGCGATCAGGCCTGCTTCATATGGGTTGCCAGGCTGAAGAAAAACTGAGGGAATCATGTACGCTTCCGCGTCTTCTGTAAGAGCGGCAGATCTCATTTCGCCGTTCTGAACTTTTGCCCTGACGGTGCATGACCAAATTATTTTGCCATCAGATTCCACGTTTGTCTCGAACTGCAAAGTCCGGAACCGGGATGGAAACGACATGGAGAACTGGTCACTCTGGGGTGCTTTTCCCCTCGAAAGAGAAACGGCAGTTGCATCCCCGTCCGGGGGTACTGTCTGCGTATCTATTGTCGTTTCGTCCCATTCCTCCGATATTTTCAGTCTGCGGCAGACATCGCCGGAAAAAGTGGTAAATTCTATCGGTTCCCGGAGATCAAGTCCGTGAAAAAGTGACGACAGATCGTTGTGGTCCCGAACAAGGAAGTTACGAAAGTTCTGTACCCTCATGGCGAGCCCAGGGGCTGCAGACCCGGAAAGCAGGAAGATCGATTCGAGAACGGAGGTTTTTCCGACATCGTTCGCGCCCAGGAGAACATTGAACGGCCCGATATCCTTGAGTTCGAGTCCGGCAAGGCCGCGAAAACGGCGAATGGAAAGTCGATCGAAACGCTGCATATCTGTCATTCACTCGATCTCCGCTTGGCCGCATGGACAGGATACACGGCCAGTCCGGCGCGACCACCGATAGCCGGAGTTGCGATACGGCAAATGTCGCAACTATTCTTCTTGTGCCGACAATATCGGACATGGCTCGACGATATCAGGCGTGTGTCTGACAGGTTGCGCCTTCCGCGTTCGCCACCGTCGCTTCAACGCTTGGTGATCTTCGGGCCGGCGTACACAACATGGACCGGCTTCCTCGCCGCGATGGGCCAGGAGAAATGGAGGCGGAGCGTCATATGCCGCACCTTGCCGTGCCAAGTACAGAACAGAGAGCTTCCTGGATCGTTCGGATGGGGGAATGTCAGTGCCTTGCCGAAATTGCGCTTCTCCGAGTCCGACGAGTCGGAGAACAGCGCACTGTCGCCTGTGAAATGGTCCTGGTAAATCCGTTGGCCTTCCACCGTGCGCGCGCCAGCTTCGTCGAAGGCGCGAGCGAACCGGTCCAGGATGTCGAGCAGCACGATAAACCGGTCCGCCGCGCTCCTGGCGAACGGAACCCCTTCGAGCGGCGCGAAGCAGCCCCCCGCAAAGGTCAGGTGTGCGAACCGGATCGAGGAAGCCTTACGCAAATCGTCCCATGACCGGATCGGAGCCGCCTTGTCCTGAAGCCCGCTTTCCAGCGTTTCGACGTTTCGCCAGTTTTCAAGGGCGGCGGTTCGGTCGTCCAGCCCTTCCGCCTCTCGACGCCAGATCACGTCGACAGGCGAGCAATCCCAATCGGACGGCGTGACACTGACCAGCCCGCAATCCGCGCCATGCAACGTTCGAAACGCGGCTTCGCCGACCGCGGTGTCCGTCACGATCTCGCCATCGCATTCCAGCCAGTCGTTATCGCCATGCCGGGGCAGATCGTCCCAGAACGGGCCGGTGCGGGTCAGCCATCCCATCACGGCGCGGCGCTCGCTCTCGACGGACAGGCGCCCGATCGCCTGCTGCATCGGCACGCCCGGCATCGGGATGGCGGTCAGGAACTCACGATGGCAATACACTTCCCGTCCGAAGCGCCAGGCGGCGGCCCGCATGGCCATCAGCCGCGCAAGCGCTTCGCGAAAGGACGCCAAATCGTGGAATTGCTCGTGGATCGAACGGTCATTGGCCAGGAGATACATATCAACTCCAGCCGGCGAAATAGTTCATGTCCCTGTCGAACTGATCGAAGAACCCGTCCGGCCAACTGTCGATATTGCCATCGGCGTCGATTGCCGGACTCTCGACCTGAGGCCCACCGCCGGCCCCATCCTCGCGTCGCGTCCGCAAGAAATGCAGCGCGACATCGCCGCTGGGCAGCATCCCGCCCTTGACGGCGCGTCGAACGCCATTCAGCACATGGTCGCTGTGCGTCTCGATCACGACTTGCACGCCTGCAGACGCGACCTCGGCGAGGAATTTTCCCATCGCGGCCTGCCCGGCGGGATGCAGGTGCACTTCGGGATTCTCGATCAACAGCAGACCGTCATTGCTCGCCGACAAGGCCGCCACGACGATGGGCAGAGCCTGTGTCAGCCCAAATCCGGCGTGAACAGGACGGTGAAATTCCGTGTCGCTGGATACGCGAATTCCCAACGTGACGGCGTTCATACGCGGCATTTGCTCGATCGCCAGCACACAACCCGGAAAGAAGTGCGCCATCCGAGCCTCCACCTGCCGGAACCGCGTAGGCGGGACGTTCCCGGCCACCAGCCTGCCCAGCACACGAATATCGCGGCCGGAGTGAAGAACGCTGACGGCGTATTCCCCGCGCGGGCCGACGACGGGCGTAAGCTGAGGATCGTCGAGCATGTAATGCTCGCGCGGCCCCAGTCTTTCAGCGGTCAGGTAAGTGAGCCCGCGCAGACGGGCGGTCAGCGGATGACGGCTTGCCGGCGCCGGCAGCAGATAGTGAAGCGACTGGGTCTCGTCGACATCCCAGACA
This sequence comes from Alphaproteobacteria bacterium, assembly GCA_963422645.2. GTDB lineage: Bacteria > Pseudomonadota > Alphaproteobacteria > UBA828 > UBA828 > WTGU01. Next base: position 20,390 of record CAXXVO010000015.1, on the reverse strand, counting down.
TCGCCGTCGCCAGTCTCGCCATGAGCACGTCTCACCGCCAGCGACATCTCGTCGTGTTCGCCCTCGAACTCCCATTGAAACCGGGCCGCATCGCCGTCCACAAGCGCGATCCCGAGATTGCGGCGCCCGTGAACCTGGTCGATCACCTCCGCCGCGGTACCGAGACGGACGGCTGCGCCGTTGAGCATCAGACGCGACGACCATTCATGTTCGCGCATCGTCTGATGCAGTAGCGCCAGCGCCTGCACCACCGAAGATTTCCCGGAGGCATTGGCGCCGGACAAAAGGGTCAACGGGCGCAGCGACAGCTTCAACTTCTCGAAGCATTTGAAATGTTGCAAATCAATCCGTGTGAGCACCCAGAACCTCCTCGAGTTTTCTTGCGGCCATTTCAAACCGGCGCCTTACCTTCCTGGTGTGGTTTGTGCTGTAGGTGATCGCGTCATTGAACTCCTCGTCCGCCAGCAGCTCATAGATAGCTTGAAGAAGACGCGCGGCACATGCCGCAACCCGGGCTTCAGTGTGCCGAGATAAACCGGTGGACATCACATCCCAGAAGGAGGCATTGAGAACGCTGCGTCGTTCCTGGTTCGATACATGTTTTCTGAACGCATGGTGGTTGAACAACAGAAAATTATTAGCGAGGCCCAGGCGAAATTCCGCGGACAACCTTGATAGTTCACCTTCATTCATCCCATTCATTCGGCGCAGGCATCTGGCAAGAAAGTCATCCATATCGCCGCGATATTCATCGAGGCCGAGGAGTTGAAAGGCGCAAAATCGATTGACGAACTCCCGGTCCCTCATTTTTTTCGCGTTCAAGCTCCCACCTGTCGCTTCGCGAAATATGTCCGTTTGCGACTCTTTTCTCAGAAAACGAGTTCCACATCCCATGAAAAGGCTGTTGCGCATCTGCTGCCGCGTGAGCGGTTCACCGCTGTTCACGCGCTCGAAGATATCCAAACGAGCGCGCTCCGGTACTTTTGTATCAATGATGTAGAGTATAAGATTACAGTCTTCGACGCGGTTTTTGAGTTTGGGCCCCAGGTCCGAGAACTTCTTACCATGCAGCTCGTTTCGATCCGGCAGGTGCAGCTTCAGTTCATCCGTTATGAATCGGTGAAATGTGGAGAGGCGCTGCAAACCATCCACGACCACCATCCGCCCGTCATCGTTTTCCGCCACGTAGAAGACCGGCAGAGGGATACGCATGATAACCGACTCGATGAGTTTGCTTTGTTTATCTTCGGACCATATAAAGTCGCGCTGGAAATCGGGGTTCATGATGTAGTTGGACTTCTTGATCCGACGGATGACATCATGGATCGTGCGGTTCTCGTGCCGGATCAGGAGATCGTCGATGGGGTAATCGCCCCATGATGCGCTGTCGTGGTCCAACCCTTCGAGTTCTTCCTCCTGCACGGATGTCTCAAGCGCTCCGGCTTGTGTCGCGTCATCGTTCCGTGTTTCTTGCATGGCTACTTGCCCGCTCACCGCTTCGGTTCTGTCAACAGGCATCGCAACGCGCTCAGCACCCGGCGCGGATGTTTCCGGTGCATCGCCATGCCCAACCAATAAGCCGCCTCCTCGCGGCCCATCGCTTCGATTCCTTCGGCGACTGCGCGCATGTTGTTGCGGCTGCGCATCGGCGCCAAGGTGCGGAACAGGAGCCCCAGCATGAGAGCGAGGTCTTCCGTCAACGCATAGCCGCGCTTCGTGGCCGTGGCGCGTCGTCCGAGCTTGACTCCGGCTTGCGAGAGCCGTCGCAGCACCCGATGCTCCACCAGTTCGATGTTACGACCCCGAAGCCCGGCGACGCGCTGCGCCGATGTCACATGAGGCGATGCGGCCGCGGGCAGTTGCCAAATCTCATACTCGGCGTCCACTGGTCCGCGACGCCGCACCCGTAGCTCGTAGCGGGGGGCGGAGTTCGGCGTCGCGATTTGCGAGATTCGCTCCGGCTGCGCCATCTTTACGTTTTCGCTTCCGCCGTCGCCGACACATATGCGGCGCCGCTCGCGAACCGGCCGAGACGCTCGGTCAGCTTCTCCGCCGCATCGCCTTGCATCGGCAGCCCGTTGCCGAAGGTCAATTGGAAGCTCGCTTCCAGGTTTTTTTCATTGGCGTCACGCAGCTGCGGCTCGAGAAACTCCCGCACCGGCTGGGCGTCGGCAACCGGCCCCCGGAACTCCAGTTCGAACGATCCGCCGTCACGGGTCTCGTAACCGCCCGTGAACATGACCGATTTTTCGGCGCCGGGCACGGCGCCCACGGCGCCGAGAAGCCGGAAGCCGTCGCCCGCCTCGAACATGCGGATGGTCAGGATCCCTATAGTCTCGACATCCTTCGCCCGGGCCTGTTCCCAAAGCCGGACCAACGCCTCCCTGAGCACGCCTTCGGCGGTAAACGCGCCGGCTGGCGGCGCGGGACGGCCGCCAGCCGGCGCGGCTCTGTAACCTGCGCCCGGTCCGGCGGCAAGCGGCGTCTGCCACTGGCTGTCCTCCAGCCTGTCAGGCTTTGCAGGCGAATGCTCGTCGGATTTGCGCGGCCAGATGCCGGCGTTCTTCGCATAAGCCATCGTGCAGACCAATGATTGCTCATCGATCTCGATGCCGGCCGAGGGATCGCCCGGCCCGAACAGCAAGTCTCCCCGCCGGTAGACATATTCGCCCTGCTCAATGCCGCGCCGTACGCCGCGAATGAAGGTATCGTCGCCGACCAGAATCGGCAGCGCCGGGTCCCGGCGGAACTCATCGCGCAGCGCGAGCGTGGTAATCTCCCCCTTCTTGAGGGGCGTGCGGTCGCGCACATAAGCGGGCGAGTCCGGTTCGTCCTCGGGAAGGCGCAGCTTGTTGAGGTCGCGCAACGCCCGCACGATCTGGCGCTGTCCGGCGCCGGGCTGGTCGGACGTAGAGTGGATGTCGAGCGCCGAGTGGGCGAGATCGACATCGCTCGCGCCGACGCGGTTGCGGGACGGGTAGAACACATGCCGGTAGCACTGTTGAATGGCGATTGCGAGTTCCTGCTCCGATCGGACTTCCATCTCGCGCAGCTGAGCCTGCTGGTGCTCCGCCAATTCGACGAGACGTTCCGGCTTCTTCAACTCCCTCAAGGCGAGGCGGCGATGGGTCTTGCGGCGCATCTCCTCCTTGCGCGCGTCGTCCGCGACGATGAACACCAGATTGTTGCGCAGCGCCCGCAAGGCGGAGCCTTCCGAACCTTTCCGGGTGTGGATACGCTCGATCAACTCAGGGACGTTTTCGACCGAACTGCCGATGGTCACTCCGTCATAGGCCAGGACGACCAGCTTCGGACGTCCGTCCGCGACCTCGTCGGGAACATCGAACGGTCCTCCGGGGAACGGCGCCGCCTCGAATGTCGTGCCGCCGAATATCTCACGGATATGGTCGTTAAGTTGGGCGCGCGCTTCCCCGGCATCGACATGGTTTTCCTCGCGACGGACGATCTGCCGCAGATTGGCTTCGGCCAGAAAGCGCATCGGCGCGCCCGGGCGGTCGTCCAGGTAGGCGGACTCGGCAATGAATTTCTTGCGCGCTGCCTCGATAAAGCTGATGTCCGCCGCTGGACCGAGCACCGAATAGCGCAACCGCTCCGGCGAAATCCCCTTCAGGGGATCATTGAAGGCGAGCGTGTGCATGAAGACGGTGCGTGCGACATAGGCCGTGTAGGGTGGCAGGCCGCCGTGATCGGTGGCGTCGATCTCCTGCGCCAGCGCCTTCTTCTCGACCGGCCCGGCGGCGACATCGTTGGTGATCGCCGGCCCGTAGGCGGACTGCCCGAGGCGTGTGACGATTTCCCGGCGGATCGGCTCATGGCCCGGGTCGATATGATGAAGGTGAATCGCGGCCGCGTCCGTCGGCTTTTCATCCCAAAGACGCGAGATCGTGCGCGCCAGGAGCCGCAGCATGCCGCGCACCCGCTGGAAGTTGCCCAGCGTCGCGGTCTTCGCGGTCAGAGTTTCCAGAACTTCCGGATGCAGTGGGTAGCTCGACCTGAAGGCCTCGACGGTCCCGGGCCGGGCGGCATCGTCCGCCAGGGACTCTCTGTTGGCTCCCCAAAGCGTCCGGTAGGCATCCGTAACCGCCGGAATCGCCGCCTCGTCGATGGATTCGAACAGGCGACGGCGAAGTACCTGGACCGTCTCGTCCTCCTCGGTAGGATTCAACAGCGTCGCCTTGCGCGCCGAGACGCTTTCCGCTTCCGCCAATCGATCGGCGATGAACTGGTTCTCCTCGGTGTAGGCATCGGTTGCCCCCCCGTCCTTGCCGATCGCCAGCGTGTAGACCAGAACGGCGTCGGGCGCGCCTTCGACGGCCTTGAACAGAGAGGTCAGGAACGCCGTCAACTGGTCGCGTGCATCCCCGAGGTTGCGCACCTTGCGCAGATAGACCGAAAGCTCGTCCAGCAGAATCAGGGCCGGTTCGCTGCCGAACAGTTCGCGCAAGGTCTCGGCGCCCGGCGCGATGCGGCTTTCGTCGCTCTTGCGCACACGCTCGTACCCGTCCCTGCCGGCGAGCGCGTATGCGATCTCACCCCAGGGGGTGTAGGCGAGCAGACCGTCTTCCATCCGGCGGCCATTGGCCGGATCGGCGTTCTCGCCGTCGAAGGCGGCGATGCGCACGCGGCCGTGCGGCAGAAGCGAGGGATCGACAAACTCCTCGATACCAGGCACGTCCCGCGCATTACGCGCGGCATGGCACAACGCGATCAGCCCGTGGGACTTGCCACCGCCATAGGACGTATCGAGCCGGAAAATCGACGCGACCTCGCCGCCCGCCCCGGCCAGCCGGCGGCACATGTTGGCGAGCAGGTTCTGGAGGCCCCGTGTGGGATAGGTGTTGGCGAAGAAACTGGCCGGATCTCGATACTCGGCATTTCCCTTGCCGACGATGACCTGGGCCAGGTCCGCTGCGAAATCGGCCTCGGCAACCGCGCCCTCCAGGACATCCGCGCGCGGCCGGCAGATCTCGAATATCGTCGGGACGGTCATACGCTGCTCTCCATCCGCCTATCCGGGTCGCTTGTCCCGACCGCGTGCGCCTCGGTCCACAGGTCGATCTCGCTTTTCCTGAACCGCCAGGAGCCTCCAACCTTGAAGCCCGGTATCTCTCCGTTGGCAACCAGCCGGTAGATCGTACGGTCCTTGACCTTGAGGTACTCGGCCACGTCGCGCACGGTCATGACATCGGTGTCAGTCATCGTCGATCCGGCCCTGTACGGCTGCTCGTAAGCATGCCCGGAAAATACGTCAAAATATGCAAGGTTGTCCAATCGGCCAGGAACATTTTGGCTCAATTCGCGAAACATAGGCGCGGTCTGGCGATCGCCGCCTCGAGGCGGGCTCCGGGCGATGGCTGATCGCCGGGTTCGATGAGATGGAACCACCTCGGATAGCTGTCCAGGTACTTGATGGCGATGCCGCGCCGCCTGCGCAGAAAGCCCTTGATCTGGCTGTGGCGGCTGTTGACCGTCTGGATGTGTAGCGCACCCCGGACCCGCTCGCCAGCAGAAGCGTTGATGCTCTCGTGAGGGATGTTGAGCGCCGCCGCAACGGGCGGATAGCAGCGGTTGGCGTCGGAGACGAGCAGTGCATCCGGCGCGACGACCGGCTCCAGCACCTGCTTCACGCTCTTTGCGTTCAGCGCGGGCAGGGTATGGCTGAGGGTCTCGCCCGCACGGTCGGCGGCGACCAGGATCGGCACCTGCTCGCGCGAGAGGCCGCGTTTGCGGGCCTTCCCGCCGCGCCGGCGCGGCTTGCGGTCCAGCTTCCGCTCCCCCTTGCGGCTCTCCAGAACGAAGCTCTCGTCAGCCTCGACGACCCGGCAAGCCGATCCGGCGCCTGGCGCACCGCCGCCAGAAAGCGGTGTCGCCAGCGATGCGCCGTGCCCGGCGCTATCCCGCAGCGCTCTGCAGCCTCTTTGATCGTCTCGCCTTCGGCAAGCGAGGCGCCAAAGGCAAGCCAGCGCTCCTTATGGTGCAGACTCGACAGCGCTGTGCCGGTCAGCGCACCTAAGGTCTTCCCGCAGTCCTTGCACCGGAACCGGCGAAGACCGCGCGCCTTGCCCCGCGACACCGCCCCGCCGGCGCCGCAATGCGGACAGCGCCGCTCGTCATCCACGCCCAGCTCGATCGCCGCCAGCGAGGCCGCGCCCTCCGAAGGCTCCGACAGCACCGCTGCCACCTCCCCGCGCTGCGCCGCCGTCAATTCATCGACACGCGAGAACCAATCCCGAAACCGCTCGTGATCCATCTGTCTGACCTCCAAGGCGAATCGAGCGACATGCTATCACGACGCCTACGATTCACGAATTGAGCCTTTTCTTTCGTATCCACACCGTGTTAGGCCGTGGACTCATTAACTCGCAGCCAGATGCGGATGGTGGCGATTTTGATCATGGCGAGGTAGTTGGCGGCGAGTCTTTCGTAGCGTGTTGCGATGCACCGGAACTGTTTGAGTTTGTTGAAGAAACGCTCGACCGGGTTGCGCATGCGGTAGAGAACTCGGCTGAAGGCATGTGGCGTGGTGGTGGTGCTGCGGTTGGGGATGATCGGCACCGCATCCTGCGCCTCGATCATCGCCCTGATCCATTCGGCGTCGTAGGCCTTGTCGGCGAGCACGAAGCTGTCGGGCGGCAGGTGATCGTCGAGCAAAGCTCCGGCAAGGGTGCTGTCATGGGCCTGACCGGGGCTCAAGGCGAAGCGGAGCGGCAGCCCGCTGGCGTCGACCACGGTGTGGATCTTCGTCGTCAGTCCGCCTCGGAAACGACCCATGCAATGATCCGGCCCCCCCTTCTCTATTCGGGTTGTCTCAGTCAAGGACTCCTCCGGCTCTTCCTCCTCTCTACCGCGTTTGGCTGCAGATATCCCACCGTGGGGGTCGTGCTTCTCTTCGTGATCGGCCCTGTATCCGAAGCCGTCAACAAGATGGGATCAGAAGACGAGGCGGAACAATCTTTTTGACGCCCTCACCCCGTCGTCGACGGATTGGGGCTTGGGGGGCCACGGTCTCACCTCATCCTTCGTCCCCACGGGGACATCCTCCGCCAGAGCGGAAGCTCTCGACTTTTCCTTCCCGTTACCGTGTGCTCTCAGGCGGCGGCCGCAGCGTCTGCGCTGCCGCGGTTCCACCGGAACTCGCTGCCATCCATCCACATGCGGTGCATGATCACGCCGAGGCGGCGAGCGAGCGCAATCTTCGCCCGCTCCTGGCCACGGCGTTTTGCCACTTGCATGGCCCACGCCTTCAACCACGACCACCGCGTCGTTCGTGTGAGCATACTGTGGGCGGCGTCGTAGAGTGCCGTTCGCATCATCGCATCGCCGCATTTGGAGATCCGACCCATGTGATCGATCTCCCCGGATTGCCATTTGCGTGGCGTCAGACCGAAGTGGGCACCTACCGAGCGAGAACGGCCGAAGCGCGCCGGAACATCGACGGTGGCCCGGAAGGTCAACGCCGTCACCGGACCGACACCAGGGATTGTCATCAAACGGCGGCAGACCGGATCGGCCCGCACCTGATGAAGCATCATGCTGTGCAGCTCGTTGAAGGCTGTCAGCAGTTCTGCCCGTGCACGCAGCAGCGGCTGCACCAGACATGTCAGCGCCGCCCGATCCTCGACCAGTTCGCGGATTCGCGTCTCGAACCGACCACGGCTGACCTGGCCGACCTTCAACCCGAAGTTGCGTAGCGTGCCGCGGATGTGGGACTCGGCGTCGCACAGTTGCTTCAGCATGAACTTGCGGTTCGTCAGCAGCATTCGCTTTTCCTGACTCGACACCGTCTTCACGTGGACCGGCCGAATCATGTTCACCCTCAGCATCTGCGCGATCCCGCGCGCATCGCTGCGGTCGCTCTTGTTCACTGTCGCCGACAGCACGGCCTTCAGCTGGCGGGTCTCCGCGCACACCACCGGCAAGCCGGCCTCAGCGAGGCCGTCATGAAGCCACTGCGACAGCGGGCCCGCCTCGAGACAGATACGCGTCACCCGAACGTCCAACTCGGCGAAGAACGCTACCAGCGCATCGGGTTCGCTCAGGACTTTCGCTTCCCGGACAATCTGCCCGACTTCGTCTACTACGCACAGGCTTGTCCATTCCAACGAGACGTCGAGTCCGGCAAAATGCTTCATGGCTGCTCCTCCTCCTTCTGGCTGAGGCCGACTCGTGAGGACCTCTTTTCAACGATAAGGCCGGAGGAGCAGCCACCTCAGGTGGCAGGCTCAAAAGCCAACCCGAATACCCCATCTTTTTGAACCCGCTGCGTGCTGGTGAACCCGGACGCTAGAACTGCCGATCATCTGTATGTCGCCGTCGCAAGCCTCGACGATAGCGTCCATAAGGCGATCCCGGATGCCCTTCTTGCGCCAGCGATTGAAGCGGTTGTAACAGGTGGTGTCGGGCCCGTAGCGCTCCGGCAGGTCTCGCCAGGGGGCGCCGGAGCGCAGCACCCACATGATGCCGTTGAGCACGCGCCGGTCGTCCACACGAGGGACCCCGCGCGGCTTGTTCGGCAGCAACGGTTCGATCACGCTCCATTCGAAGTCGGTCAGATCGTAACGGTTCATCGCCAAGCTCCCGCAATTTGGGAGCTTGAATCATGATTCGCTCTCACAGACAATTATTTATGGGTACAGGGCCTAGTATCAGACTTCCTGACCTCGTGATGCTGGCTGTTCTGGGCAGCGTGCCGGGAACTCCTTGAATTCTGATACATTTCGGTTGTTTCAGGCGGTTTTTCGCTGGGTGTCGCGCCCGAGGTCTGATAGTATAATTTGATACCAATTGCACGGTCTCAACCATGCCCAGTACCCTCCCAATGTGCCCTCCAGAGGCGGTCTCGATCGGCAACAGCTGCTTCGCCGTCCTGATCTCGGACGACACCTTCACCTACTTTTCCAACCTCATTCCCTTTGACAGCCACGCCGCCGATGACCGCACGGCCATGCTCTTGCGGATCGGCCGCCTCGCGGCGATCAGCGCGGTCTCGCCGCAGGAACTGGCTGACGCTTTCGCTGTCTCGCGCGCGACGGTGCAGCGCGCACGACGGCGCTACCTGGCCGAGGGCGAAGCGGGGTTCATGAAGCCCCGGCGCGGTCGCGGGCCGTCGGTGTTCACTCCGGAGTTGGCGGAGAAGGCGACGGCGTTGCTGGCATCGGGCCTGAGCGGCTCTGCGGCGGCCCGGGTTCTCGGCGTGTCAGCGCCATCGGTCAACAAGTGGCGCCGTCAGGGACTGATCGGCAACACGGAGGCGGATGGGGAGCCCGGACGCTCAGCGCTGGCTGCGCCGCCTGACGCGGGTGCGGCTCCTGAAGGCCGTGTCGATGAAGAGAGTACCGGTGCCCCGGGGCCGGAGACGGCGCCGGGGCTGGAAGCGCAGCCGCAAACGGATCGCAGCGCGCGCGATCGGCGGGACCGGCAGGCGCCGATGGGGCGTGCGACTTGCGATGTTCCGGCTCGGGTTCTGGCCAGTTGTGGACAGGCGGGGCCGGTCGAACCGCAGTTCGCCGCCGCCGCCCGCGGTGTCCGCTTCGGCGGCGTGCTCGCCGCCCTGCCGGCCCTGCTGAAGGAAGGTCTTCTCTCCGAGACCGGTCTCCTGCCATTGCTGCCGAAGGGCTATTACGGCTTGCCTACGATCCTGCTCTTCCTGGCCTTCATGACCTTGGCGCGGGTGCGCAACCCCGAGAGCCTGCGCTACCAGGCGCCGGGCGAATGGGGCGCCATTCTCGGCCTCGATCGCTGCCCCGAGGTCAAGACGCTGCGCCGCAAGATCGCTCTCATCGCCGACGACGAGGCCGGCGTGCGGGCGTGGCAGCTCGCCCTTGCCAGGCGCTGGCAGGCGCCGACGAGCCGGAGCTCTGGGCGACGCTGGCCATCGACGGGCACGTCAAGGTCTACTCCGGCCGCAAGGGGCGCTTGCCCAAGCACTTCGTCTCGCGCGAGAAGCTGTGCCTGCCGGCGAGCGCCAGCTACTGGATCAACGCTCTGGGCGGCAAGCCGCTGCTCTGTCTGCACAAGCCGCTGGACCCGAAGATGGTCGCGGCCATCGAAGCCGACGTGGTGCCGGCGCTGCAGGAGCTTGGGATCGTTGGCGCCGGGGCGCCGGACCTGACCGCCGAGCATCCCGGCCAGCCGGCGCTCACCCTGGTCTTCGACCGCGAGGGCTGGAGCCCGGATCTGTTCCGCCGGCTGGCGAGGCGCGGCGTCGCCTGCCTGACCTGGCACAAGAACTTCAGGGGCGAGGACTGGCCGGCCGAGGACTTCGGCGCGATGACCGTTCCCATTCACGGACCGGCGGCGGACGGCAGCGCCACCATGCGGCTGGCTGAGAAGCCGGTGACGTTGCCGAACGGCTTCAGGGTGCGCCAGATCCGCCGCCTGCTCGACAACGGCCGTCAGGTGCCGCTGATCACCACCGATCCGCACAAGCCGATGGCTGAGGTTGCGGGCGCCATGTTCTCGCGCTGGTCGCAGGAGAACTTCTTCAAGTACATGCGTGACGAGTTCAATCTCGACGCCCTGCCGACCCACGAGCTCGAGCCTCTCGATCCCGCCGCCATGGTCGTCAACCCGCTGCGGCGGGCCTATGACAAGGCAATCCATCGCCTCGACCGCCAGCTTGGCCGCCTGCGCAACCGCATCGCCGACACGGCCCGGAAGAAGCAGCCGACGGCGGAACTCAGGAGGGAAGTCAGGGACCTCCAGGATGTCCGCGACATCGTCAGGGCCAGCCGCAGGGAGACGCCCAAGCACTGCCGGGCCGGCGACCTCGACGAAGCCGAGCAGCTCGATGCCTTGCCCGCGCGCGAGCGCCTCCTCCTCGACGTCATCCGGATGATCGCCTACCGCGCCGAAACCCGCATGATGCTTCCCGTCATGCAGGCGCAGGGCCACAAGCCCCATCCCCGGAAACTGCTTCAAGCGCTGCTCACCGCCGATGCCGACATCCTGCCGGATCCTGGCAATGGCCTCCTGCGGGTCCACATTCTTGGCCTCGCAAACGACGCCTGCGACCGTTGGATCGATGCGGTTCTGAGCGACCTGAACGCCACCGAAACGGTCTTCCCCGGCACCCGTCTGCGCATAGTCTCAGACTTCCTGACCTCGTGATGCTGGCTGTTCTGGGCAGCGTGCCGGGAACTCCTTGAATTCTGATACATTTCGGTTGTTTCAGGCGGTTTTTCGCTGGGTGTCGCGCCCGAGGTCTGATAGTATAATTTGATACCAATTGCACGGTCTCAACCATGCCCAGTACCCTCCCAATGTGCCCTCCAGAGGCGGTCTCGATCGGCAACAGCTGCTTCGCCGTCCTGATCTCGGACGACACCTTCACCTACTTTTCCAACCTCATTCCCTTTGACAGCCACGCCGCCGATGACCGCACGGCCATGCTCTTGCGGATCGGCCGCCTCGCGGCGATCAGCGCGGTCTCGCCGCAGGAACTGGCTGACGCTTTCGCTGTCTCGCGCGCGACGGTGCAGCGCGCACGACGGCGCTACCTGGCCGAGGGCGAAGCGGGGTTCATGAAGCCCCGGCGCGGTCGCGGGCCGTCGGTGTTCACTCCGGAGTTGGCGGAGAAGGCGACGGCGTTGCTGGCATCGGGCCTGAGCGGCTCTGCGGCGGCCCGGGTTCTCGGCGTGTCAGCGCCATCGGTCAACAAGTGGCGCCGTCAGGGACTGATCGGCAACACGGAGGCGGATGGGGAGCCCGGACGCTCAGCGCTGGCTGCGCCGCCTGACGCGGGTGCGGCTCCTGAAGGCCGTGTCGATGAAGAGAGTACCGGTGCCCCGGGGCCGGAGACGGCGCCGGGGCTGGAAGCGCAGCCGCAAACGGATCGCAGCGCGCGCGATCGGCGGGACCGGCAGGCGCCGATGGGGCGTGCGACTTGCGATGTTCCGGCTCGGGTTCTGGCCAGTTGTGGCCTCCTGCGGGTCCACATTCTTGGCCTCGCAAACGACGCCTGCGACCGTTGGATCGATGCGGTTCTGAGCGACCTGAACGCCACCGAAACGGTCTTCCCCGGCACCCGTCTGCGCATAGTCTACGACATCGACGGGGCCTCGGAATCCGCGCGGCTCGTGTCACCTAAAATCAGCAGAGGTCAGGAAGTCTGAGTATGGGCGTGGCAAATGCGCCAAGACCCTCTCGAGGCCAAGCGATAGGCTCGTAGTCATGCCCGAACTGGGGCAAGTGATATTGGCCACCTGCCTGCCTCGGTTACGACCGACAACGGGCGAACCAAGGCGGCAGGCACGTGGAAGCCGACGTTGGGGGCCGTTCCGCCCGAACTCGGATGAGTCGGAAAGGTGAAACAGTTCAATGAAGACGGTTCTCGAAGAGGTCACGAGTGACACCGTAGACGCGACGCACGTGCAGCGCCGCGTCGATGATTGGGAACAGCGTCTGAAGGCGCTTTACGCCGCGATTGCGAAATGGTTGCCGGCCGATTGGAAGGCCCATTCGGGTGAACCGGTGCTCATGCACGAGAAGATGATGCAGGAGTTCGGTGTACAGGCGAAACCGCTGGCTTCGCTCGAACTTCGCGGCCCGACCGGTGAGGTCGTCAAGCTCCAGCCACACGCACTGTGGATTATCGGCAACAACGGCAGGGTCGATATGAAGTGCGGAGGTCAGCGGTACCACGCAATCGATATGGCCGAGAACTTCGAGAAGCCGGACTGGCAGGCGGCTCCTACTGAGAATCGGCGCAACTTGGAGCCCGTCACGCAGGACTGGCTGAGACGGATCCTTCGGTCAGCGGCCCGGACGATGAACACATCCGAGTACTCCGTCGAACGCAGCAGCGGCAACGTATTCGCCGATCTCGGCTTTCCCGAAGCCGATACGCACCTTCTGAAGGCCGAGCTCGTGAGCGTCATTGATGCCATCATCCGGCAGCGAAGAACTACCCAGGCCGAGGCTGCACGCGCGCTCGGTTTGTCACGGTCCGATCTGTCCGGTCTGCTTCGAGGCGACTTTTGAGAGTATTCGCTGGAGCATTTTTTCCGCTTCTTGATGACGCTCGGCAGCGATATCGATGTCGTGTGTCAATCGGCTTTCAATACTGACCCCCGATCGGCGTGCAAAATTGACCCCCCTGAGTGGCCCACCGGGGCAACCGGGCCGCAAGGGAGGCCGGCGGCGGGTCAGGAGCGGTTCTTGAAGCGCCAGCTCTCGTTGCCGGTCTCGATGATCTCGCAATGATGGGTGAGGCGATCGAGCAGCGCTGTGGTCATCTTGGGGTCGCCGAAGACGGATGGCCATTCGCCGAAGGCGAGGTTTGTGGTGATGACGATCGAGGTGCGCTCGTAGAGCCGGCTCATCAGATGGAAGAGCAGCTGCCCACCGGCCTGGGCGAAGGGCAGGTAGCCGAGCTCGTCGAGGATGACGAAGTCGCGGCGGACGAGCTGGTCTGCAGTGCGGCCCTGGCGTCCGGCGCGAAGCTCGGCCTCGAGGAGGTTGACCAGGTCGACGACGTTGTAGCACCGGCCGCGCGCGCCCTTGCGGATGCAGGACCGCGCGATGGCGACGGCGAGATGGGTCTTGCCGGTACCGGTGCCGCCGACCAGCACGATGTTGCGTTTGCCCTCGAGGAAGCCGCCGCCGGCGAGCTCCTGGATCAGGGGCTCGTTGACCGGCGAGGCGGCGAAGTCGAAGTCGGCCAGCTCCTTGACCGTCGGCAGCTTGGCGGAGGCCATCTGGTACTTGATCGAGCGGGCCCTCTTGTCGGCGATCTCGACCTGCAGCAGCGTACCGATGATCTGTTGCACCGGATGGCGGCGCTTGAGCCCGTCGGCAAGGATGTCGTCGTAAGCGGCGCGCATACCTGCGAGCTTCAGCTGGGTCATCATCTCCAGCACATCATGACGCTCCATGACCGGCCTCCCTCAGGCTGTCGTAGCGCTGACAGTCGGCTACCGGCTTGTGGCGAAGCTGCAGGCCCTCGGGCGTCGGGATGATTGCCGGCGGTGCCGGCTGGCGCTGCCGGGCGAGGATGTTGAGCACCACGTCGGCGCTGCAGGCACCGCAGTCGAGCGTCTCGGCACAGGCCGCCTCAACCGCCTCCAGTCCGTCCTCCAGCACCGCCGCGAGCACCTTGACGAACTGCCGGTCGCCGTCGTCGTGGCCCGCGAGCCGGGTTCGCAGGCGGCCGAGCGCGTTGGGCAACTGCCAGTCCTTGAAGGGCGCGCCATTGCGTAGCGCGCCGGGCTTCCGCGTCAGGATCGGCACGTAATGCCACGGATCGTAGACGAACCGGCCGCGCCCGAAGCTGCGGGGGTGCTCGGCAACGGTCTCGCCGTCCTGGCGGATGACGATCCGATCGGCATAGGCCCGCACGTCCACCGGCCGGCCGACGGCGCGGGCCGCGACGCTGTACTGGTTGTTGTCGAAGCGCACCAGACAGGTCTTCGAGACCGACACCTCGCTGGCATGGAAGCCGTCGAAGGGGCCGCGATACGCCATCAGGAAGGGCTGCTCCTCCTCGAACACCTGCCACACCGTCTTGCCCGGGATTGTCGGATGCGGATGCTTCTTGGCGTCCTCGATGCACCGATCCATCAGCCACTCGTTGATCTCGGCGTAGGAGCGGCCCCGCGGGATGGGCACGAACAGGCGGCCGCGAAGGTCACCCACCTGCTTCTCGACCTGCCCCTTCTCCCAGCCAGCCCCTGGCGTGCACGCCACAGGCTCCACCAGATGGTGCGAGCACAGCTCCTGGAAGCGGCGGTTGTAGTCCCGCTTCTTGCCCACGAAGATCGTGCTCACCGCCGTCTTCATGTTGTCGTAGATGCCCCGCCGGCAGACCCCGCCGAAGAAGCGGAAGGCACGCTCGTGCGCCTCGAAGACCATCTCCTGGCTCTCGCGGGGAAAGATCTGGACCAGATACATCCGGCTGTGGCACAGCCGCATGTGCGCCGCCTTCACCCTGGTCGTCGCGCCCGACAGACGCGCGTACTCGTGGCTCCAGTCGAACTGGTAGGCCTCGCCGGGATCGAAGATCAGCGGCACATAGGCCTGCGCCGGCGACAACAGCCGCCACCGGCGCCGCCAGGCCCTGGCATAGCGGCGAACCGCGTCATAGCCGCCCTTGTAGCCCAGCGACACAAGGTCTTCATGAATCCGCAGAAGAGACAGCCGATCCTTGCGTGCCTTCTTCTCGTTGGCCTTCAGCTGGCGCTCAAGCTCCTCCACCCACAGCCCAAGCTTCGGCATCGGCTGGATCTTGCGCTCGTAGCTGTGCGAGGTCGCATCGCCCCGCACCACCTTGCGTATCGTGTTCTTGGAAACCCTCAAATCCCGGGCGAGCTTCTTGATCGGAACGCCCTTCACCAGATGATCCCGACGGATCTTCGCGATCGTTTCCACAACCAGCATCTCCCCCACCACCCCGTCCGTCCAAACGACGAGGTGTGTTCATGGACACAAATCCAAGGGGGTCAATTTTGGACGCCGATCACCCCCAATAGGGGGTCACTTTTCCACGCTTAACAACAGTCAAGTGCGCGTAAGCTCACCTGGCACGGGTTCTCCAACAGCGGAGCCATTCTCATAAACGATCATGGTCGACGCCGTGCTGGACCACCCCATAGAATGAAAATCGGTGCCCGTCGCGCGGGCGGACTTCGGGCCACATCGGGGTAGCTTACCGGTCGCAGTCCGCAAGAGGGGCATCGTGAGCTGTGAAACCCGGCGACCACAGAGGAGCACACGGGCGTCGCGTGGGTAGCGTTGTGCCGAATCCCAGAGAATTTTCGTAACTGCCCAGGTACCCCCTCTCTCTTATGGAACAAGCCAGTTCCTTTTGCGTCAACGCCCCCACGCCGCGGGGGTGCCTACTCTCTTGAGCGCGAGAGGATGATGAACGCCGCGTCGCGAACAAGATGAGAGGACAGCGATACTCAGGATGAGCCGGAGAAGTTCAGGAGCGCAGTATAGGGATCAGCTGCATCGGTTCCGGGTGCGCCAGGATTTGCAGGATGTTCCAGCCTTGCTTTCGAGCGGTGACGATGACGCTGCGCATTCCGGCGAAGTTGCAGGCGCCTTGCAGGGAGCGGAAGCCGCCTGAGATCTTCTCATGCACTTTGTTCATACGGATGTCACGCTCCGCCTCGTTATTCGTGAACGGCGTGCGCAGGTCGGTGAGGAAGCGCAGGCAGCCCTCCTTATGCTTTTGAAGGCGGCGCGCGAGGTTGTGGCCGATGCGGCGTTTCTTTCGCCCTCGCTTTGCGATCTGGAGCGGCGGTTGGGCCTCATGGAAGGCGATGGCTTCTTCGAGGATACGGTCCCATGCCCTTGAGATGCGGGCCACCAGGGAGGCGGGGACTTGACGGTCTTTCTCACGGGCGAAGCGGGCGGCCCTGCGCGCGCGCTGAAGCAGGCGGTGCATGCTCGCCGCCCATTCCTCCTTCTCGATGTCGATCAGGGCCTGGAGTTCGCGCAGGTGATGTGCGTTGCAGGCGCCGTGGCGGACGCCCTTGATGGTGAAGTAGGGGGCGAAGTCGTCGTGGACGAGGATGCCTTTCAGGTTCTTTTCGACATCGCCGCGTCCCTCGCCGATGCGCAGGACGGTGAGCAACGGGGTGCACAGCACATGGAGCCAGCGGGTACGGGCGGCGATACGCAGGCCGGTCTCGTCGAGGTGCTTGACCGGCGCCTGCGTGCGGATCAGATCGGCGACATGGTCGAGGAAGCCCTCGAAGCGCTGCGCTGTGCGCCGGCCCATGGCGGCGATCGTGGCAGTGGAGATGGACACCGCGAAGATGTCGCTCATGAGTTCGGCCAGACGCTTCTCGGGCACGAACTGGGCGTACAGCAGGTAACTCACCCAAGCGGTGATGCGAGGGCCGTACTGGACCGGGGCGGTGACGCCCGGCGGGAAGGCGGCTCGTGTCAGCGTGCCGCATGCGCCGCAGAGGCAGCGATGGGCGCGGTGTTCGGTGACCTCGAGAGGCTGCGGCTCGGGTACGTCGAAGACCTGCCGACAGGCGGGCGCGCCTTGCCGGTCGGCGTCCGAGAGCTCGACGCCACAGCCGGAACAGGTGGAGGGGTGGTGATCGACGACACGGTCCGGGCTGTCGCTCCGCGCGAGGGTGGTTCCCTTGTGGCCGGGCTGGCCGCCACTGGGCCCGCCGGACTTTCCGCGCTGGCTTTGGGTGCGCCTCTGGGCTCCGCTTTTCTTCTTGAGCCCGTCGCTGGCGGGGGGCTTGCTGCTTGTGGTGCTGTTGAGGGCCGCGCTGCGCTCGAGTTCGGCGATGCGCTCGCGCAGGGCCGCGTTCTCCTGCTCGAGTGCGGCATTTTCCCGGGCGAGCGCGGTGGCTGATCGCAGCAGCCCCTGCCCCCATTCCCGGACGGCAACGACGACAGTGGTTGCGAGGGATGATGGCTCGAGAAGCTCCTTCAGGCAGCAGAAGGCCTCGTTACGGGCGGCGAGGTCTTCGTGCCAGTGCGACACCGTCACGTGTCTTCGGCCTCGACGGCCATCATGGCGGCGAGCACGGCGAGGCGTTCGCCCGGCGGCAAGGCCTGGTAGCGCCGGCCCCAGTTGGCTGCCTTGCGCTTGATGCGCTGGCGGTCGGTGAAGTTCCGGCCTGCGTGGCTGGCCCAATGCATCCGGTCGGGGGCGTAGTTGAACCAGACGACCTCGGTTCGCACCAGACCCTGGGTCGTGACCTGCAGCGCCAGCCGGCGCCATCCCGCCAGCACCTCGTCATAGAGCGCCGACGGATGGCCCGAGATCATGACCTGGCAGGGCAGAGCCTTGAGCAGCGCGAGAAGCGCGACGTGGCCGGCCTCCTCGTACTCGAAGCGGTAGCGCTGCGCCGAGCGGCGGGTCGCGTGCAGATAGGGCGGATCGCTGTAAACCAGCTCCGGGCCCAGGAACGGGAACGAGGCCAGGAAGTCATGGGCACAGCCGTGAACCAGATCGACCGGGTAGTCGCAGACGAAGGCCTCGAGCGCCTGCGCATCGCGGTCGATGCCGATCGAACGCACGGCCGGCGGCTTGCGCTTCATCAGCGCCCCGCCCCCAAGGTGGCTTTCGATGTAGACGGAGTGCGGCGGCATCAGCGCAATCAGCGCTTGGCACAGACCTGCTGTCGCCTTCGAGCCGAAATACCCCATGGACCGCTCCCGTCACGCGAGAGAGCAGTCCATAGTCCCGCAACTCTATGAGGTCAAGAACCAATCGCGGTGGCAGAACCAGACCGCGGCCGCCGCCATAATCACCGTCCTCAACTCAGGATTGGGGTACCTGGGTAGTTACGAAACGCCTCAATCCACTGGCCCAAAATGACAAATCAGACGACCTGGGCAGTTACGAATTTTCACAGCAAGAACCTGGGCAGTTACTTTCAATTCTCGCTTAAAGTTGGGATGCGGTGGTTCACCGAAATGCGCTGGCCGGATGGCGCCCACTGCCCGCACTGCGGCTCCGTGAACATTCAGGATGGCACCAAACACAAGACCATGCCCTATCGCTGCCGGGACTGCCGCAAGTGGTTCTCGGTCAAGACCGGGACGGTCATGCAGTCGTCGAAACTGGGATTGCAGGTGTGGGCCGTTGCGACCTACCTGCTGACCACCGGCCTGAAGGGCCAGTCCAGCATGAAGCTGCATCGCGATCTGGGCATCACGCAGAAGTCAGCATGGCATCTGGCGCACCGCATCCGCGAGACTTGGGCGAAGAAGAACGAGCCGATGGCCGGCCCGGTCGAGGTCGATGAGACCTAAATCGGCGGGAAGGAAAAGAACAAGCACGCCCACAAGAAGCAGCGCCTAGGTCGCGGCGGCATCGGCAAGTCCATTGTCGCGGGCGCAAGGGATCGCGCGACGAACCGGATTGGCGCAAGCGTGGTACAGGGGACCGACGCGCATTCGCTCCAGAGCTTCGTCGCCTCCCGCACGGCAGAGGATGCAAAGGTCTACACGGATCAGGGGGCCAGCCACCAAGGCATGCCGTTCGATCACGAGACCGTCAATCACTCAATCAGCGAGTATGTGCGGGATCAGGCGCACACCAACGGGATCGAGTCGTTCTGGTCAATGCTGAAGCGGGGCTACCACGGCACCTACCACCACATGAGCGCCAAGCACTTGGACCGCTATGTGACGGAGTTCTCTGGTCGCCACAACGACCGCGAGCGCGACACCATTGACCAGATGGCTGGCATCGCGCAGGGTATGGTTGGCAAGCGGCTCCGTTATGTGGACCTTGTGGGGTAGCGAACTATTTGTGCAATCCCCACACATCGAGTAGCCGGAAGGCAGCGTCCGCAGAACATGCCTTGCCGAGAATTGTGATGCCCTTGCACTCAGGACTATCGGACACTTCGAATAGGAAATACCCGTCAAATCCTAGGTGCTCCGCATCGTTTTCGATCACCGTTTGACAAGAGAGCGTCGCAATATGCACCGCCCGCTGGTCATCTAACTCAACTGTCCCGAGGATCGTTTCCATGGCTCGCCCCTCCTCCCGTAGCGCTACCTCTCCAAGAATGTCTGTTAACGACCTAGCTCTTTTTATGGTTTCTTCTGACACGGCGCGTATGGGAATCATCAGACGTGCGCGCGAACCCCGCGCGCACACTGTAACGAGATACAAGGATGTGCGGGACCCGATTCGCCTATTCCTATCAGATGTACATCATAATGTGAAGCATTTAGTTGATGCGGAGAAGATGCTTGAGCAACGAGCGATTGATTCTTCGTAACTGCCCAGGTCGTCTGATTTGTCATTTTGGGCCAGTGGATTGAGGCGTTTCTCGTTCGGAGTTGGTGGAAAGGGCTTGACGGGAATTTCGGGAAATGACTCAACAACGACATGAGCAATCCCGAGTCGCCGCGCGGCCCTTCGACGGGAGCAGCGCCCGAAACGCCCGCGCAGAAGATCGCCCGCCTGGAGGAGGAGAACGCCCGGCTTCGGGAGGAAAATGCCTGGCTTCGGCAGCAGAACGCGCGGCTGGAAGAGCAAGTCGCGCGTCTCGTCGAGCGCATCGAGGAGTTGGAGCGCCGTCTCGGCCTCAACAGCGGCAAGCCGCCTTCGAGCGATGGGCTGAGGAAGCCGAATTCGAAGCGGCGAACCCGAAGCCTGCGCGGCAAATCGGGCCGCAAGCCCGGTGGCCAGCCCGGCCACAAGGGCAAGACGCTGCGCCGCGCCGATCACCCGGATCGGGTGAAGGATCACGTCCCGGCTTCCTGCAAGGGATGCGGTTCGCCGCTTTCGGACGCGGCCAGGGCGGGAACGCCCGTCGCCCGCCAGGTGTTCGATCTGCCCGAGCCGAGCCCCCTGGAGGTGACCGAGCACCGGGCGCATGCCAAGTGCTGCGGGCATTGCGGGACGGTGACCCGGGCGGCGTTCCCCGACGGGGTGT
>CAXXVO010000014.1:0-417225 GCA_963422645.2 Alphaproteobacteria bacterium | reverse complement strand
TCGGTGGCGTTCAGGTCGCTCAGAACCGCATCGATCCAACGGTCGCAGGCGTCGTTTGCGAGGCCAAGAATGTGGACCCGCAGGAGGCCATTGCCAGGATCCGGCAGGATGTCGGCATCGGCGGTGAGCAGCGCTTGAAGCAGTTTCCGGGGATGGGGCTTGTGGCCCTGCGCCTGCATGACGGGAAGCATCATGCGGGTTTCGGCGCGGTAGGCGATCATCCGGATGACGTCGAGGAGGAGGCGCTCGCGCGCGGGCAAGGCATCGAGCTGCTCGGCTTCGTCGAGGTCGCCGGCCCGGCAGTGCTTGGGCGTCTCCCTGCGGCTGGCCCTGACGATGTCGCGGACATCCTGGAGGTCCCTGACTTCCCTCCTGAGTTCCGCCGTCGGCTGCTTCTTCCGGGCCGTGTCGGCGATGCGGTTGCGCAGGCGGCCAAGCTGGCGGTCGAGGCGATGGATTGCCTTGTCATAGGCCCGCCGCAGCGGGTTGACGACCATGGCGGCGGGATCGAGAGGCTCGAGCTCGTGGGTCGGCAGGGCGTCGAGATTGAACTCGTCACGCATGTACTTGAAGAAGTCTCTCCTGCGACCAGCGCGAGAACATGGCGCCCGCAACCTCAGCCATCGGCTTGTGCGGATCGGTGGTGATCAGCGGCACCTGACGGCCGTTGTCGAGCAGGCGGCGGATCTGGCGCACCCTGAAGCCGTTCGGCAACGTCACCGGCTTCGACGCCGCGCCTCGCCAGCCGGCGGAACAGATCCGGGCTCCAGCCCTCGCGGTCGAAGACCAGGGTGAGCGCCGGCTGGCCGGGATGCTCGGCGGTCAGGTCCGGCGCCCCGGCGCCAACGATCCCAAGCTCCTGCAGCGCCGGCACCACGTCGGCTTCGATGGCCGCGACCATCTTCGGGTCCAGCGGCTTGTGCAGACAGAGCAGCGGCTTGCCGCCCAGAGCGTTGATCCAGTAGCTGGCGCTCGCCGGCAGGCACAGCTTCTCGCGCGAGACGAAGTGCTTGGGCAAGCGCCCCTTGCGGCCGGAGTAGACCTTGACGTGCCCGTCGATGGCCAGCGTCGCCCAGAGCTCCGGCTCGTCGGCCTTGCCAGCGCCTGGCAAGGGCGAGCTGCCACGCCCGCACGCCGGCCTCGTCGTCGGCGATGAGAGCGATCTTGCGGCGCAGCGTCTTGACCTCGGGGCAGCGATCGAGGCCGAGAATGGCGCCCCATTCGCCCGGCGCCTGGTAGCGCAGGCTCTCGGGGTTGCGCACCCGCGCCAAGGTCATGAAGGCCAGGAAGAGCAGGATCGTAGGCAAGCCGTAATAGCCCTTCGGCAGCAATGGCAGGAGACCGGTCTCGGAGAGAAGACCTTCCTTCAGCAGGGCCGGCAGGGCGGCGAGCACGCCGCCGAAGCGGACACCGCGGGCGGCGGCGGCGAACTGCGGTTCGACCGGCCCCGCCTGTCCACAACTGGCCAGAACCCGAGCCGGAACATCGCAAGTCGCACGCCCCATCGGCGCCTGCCGGTCCCGCCGATCGCGCGCGCTGCGATCCGTTTGCGGCTGCGCTTCCAGCCCCGGCGCCGTCTCCGGCCCCGGGGCACCGGTACTCTCTTCATCGACACGGCCTTCAGGAGCCGCACCCGCGTCAGGCGGCGCAGCCAGCGCTGAGCGTCCGGGCTCCCCATCCGCCTCCGTGTTGCCGATCAGTCCCTGACGGCGCCACTTGTTGACCGATGGCGCTGACACGCCGAGAACCCGGGCCGCCGCAGAGCCGCTCAGGCCCGATGCCAGCAACGCCGTCGCCTTCTCCGCCAACTCCGGAGTGAACACCGACGGCCCGCGACCGCGCCGGGGCTTCATGAACCCCGCTTCGCCCTCGGCCAGGTAGCGCCGTCGTGCGCGCTGCACCGTCGCGCGCGAGACAGCGAAAGCGTCAGCCAGTTCCTGCGGCGAGACCGCGCTGATCGCCGCGAGGCGGCCGATCCGCAAGAGCATGGCCGTGCGGTCATCGGCGGCGTGGCTGTCAAAGGGAATGAGGTTGGAAAAGTAGGTGAAGGTGTCGTCCGAGATCAGGACGGCGAAGCAGCTGTTGCCGATCGAGACCGCCTCTGGAGGGCACATTGGGAGGGTACTGGGCATGGTTGAGACCGTGCAATTGGTATCAAATTATAATATCAGACCTCGGGCGCGACACCCAGCGAAAAACCGCCTGAAACAACCGAAATGTATCAGAATTCAAGGGGTTCCCGGCACGCTGCCCAGAACAGCCAGCATCACGAGGTCAGGAAGTCTGAGTCTGTACGGTTATACAAACGACGAACAAGGAGTTCGTCATGCCTTGATAGAGCGGGACGCCGCAGACGTGGACGTAGACGATGCCTTGTTCATGTACGGTGCCTGCGCCTCCTTCGCAGCTTATCTGGTCAATAAGCACCAAGAGGCCGAAGGTACTTAGCGCCTCGAGCGAGCAACACCCCCTTCACGTCATGGCCGGACTTGTTCCGGCCATCCATACAGCAACTCACTCTCAAACGGAGTTGGTTGAGAGAGATGCCCGGAACAAGTCCGGGCATGACGAAGTGGGTGAATGATTGGAGTGGAGGGAACAGTACCCATCCGGCGGGGCGATAGCCAAGTTGACAGGACGCAAGCCCATTAAGCCGGACATTGACCCGCTCCGCCATCCGGGGCGGGAACGGGCGGCCAAGGCGAGTGAAACGGTGCTATTCGCCCCGCGTCGGCTTGGTCGATGGCGTCCGCTCCGCTCGCTTCGCTTCCTCCCACAGCCGGTCCAGTTCCGCGAGTCCCACGTCCCGAGCGTTCTGTCCCGTCTCCGCCAGCGCCGCCTCGATATGATGGAAACGCGCGGTGAACTTGGCGTTGGCGGCGCGGAGCGCGGCCTCGGGCTCGACCCGCATGTGGCGGGCGAGATTGACGCAGGCGAAGAGCAGGTCGCCGACCTCCTCGGCAAGCGCCGCCCCGCGTTCCGCCGCCGGCGCCCGCGCGGCATCGCGCAGCTCGGCCACCTCTTCGAGCACCTTGTCGTAGACCGGCTCGGGCCCCGGCCAGTCGAAGCCCACGCGCGCCGCGCGCTTTTGCAGCTTTTCGGCGCGCAGCAGGGCAGGGAGGGCCAACGCCACCCCGTCCAGCACGCTGGGCGTGCGCCCTTCGGCCTCGGCCTTGGCCTCGCGCTCGACGGCCTTCTGGGTCTCCCAGGCCAGCATCTGCGCCGGCGCCGAGTGCCGCGCGTCGGTCTCGTCGTCACCGAAGACGTTGGGGTGGCGGCGGATCATCTTGTCCGCGATGCCGCGCGCGACCTCGTCAAAGTCGAAGCTGCCGTCCTCCCGCGCCATCTGGGCGTGGAAGACCACCTGCAGCAGCAGGTCGCCGAGCTCGTCGCGGAGCGCCGCGCGGTCGTCCTGCCGGATCGCCTCGGCGACCTCGTAGGCTTCCTCGATGGTGTAGGGCGCGATGGTGGCAAAACTCTGCTCGAGGTCCCAGGGGCAGCCGGCCGCCGGGTCGCGCAGCCGCGCCATCACCTCGATCAGTCGATCGATGCCGGCGGCCCGCGCACCGGGCGCGTCGTCGTTGTCCTCGTGGCGAGGCGGCGCTGCGTCGCTCATCGTTCCGTTTCCGTGTCGCACGCGGATGGAAATGAGGGGGTGTGCCGGGGGCCGGGCAGCCCCGCGCAGGTTGCCCGGTGAGCCGTCCGGTCCGTCTGGCTGCCTTGAGAGCTAATTCGCATAAGATATATTATGGAAAATAATGGGCAGGTCACAGAATATGTGTCGGTACAATGGCTTGAGCGGCGCATCACAGTGCATCCGTGTCGATCACAAGCCCGTCGTGCCCCGGCACCACGCCGGCCGGCAATGCGCTCTGCAGCGTCTCGTAGTCGAACTGGTGCGACATGTGCGTCAGCACCGCAAGCGCCGGCCTCACCCGCGCGATCCATTCGAGCGTGATGTCGAGATGCGCATGCGTGGGATGCTCGCTGTAGCCCAGGCAATCGACGACCCAGAGCTTGACGCCCTCCAGCGCGGCGAAGGCCTCCTCCGGCAACACCTTCACGTCGGTCGAGTACGCCATGGCGCCGATCCGGTAGCCGGTGGTGATGCTGCGCCCGTGCTCCTGCGGGAATGGTGTCACCTCGATGCCGGCCGCATTGAAGGGAGCGTCGACCGGGATCGGATTCAGGCTGGGCTTGGCCCATCCGCGCGTGCCCATGGGCTCGAAAGCGTAGGCAAAGCGCCCCTTTATGGCTGCCAGCGTGGCGGCCGAGCCATAGGTGTCGAGCTCCCGGCCCGTATGAAAGTTGATCGAGCGCAGGTCGTCGATGCCGTGCACGTGGTCGGCATGGCCGTGGGTGTAGAGCACCGCATCCAGGTGCGCGACCTCCGCATCGACCAGTTGCGCGTGCAGGTCCGGCGGCGTGTCGATCAAGAGCCGGGTGTCGTCCGCTTCGACCAGCACCGAGACCCGGCGCCGGCGGTTGCGGGGGTCGGACGAGCGGCACACCGCGCAGTCGCAGCCGATCACCGGGACCCCGCTCGATGTGCCGCATCCGAGAACGGTAACTTTCATGTCACTTCAATGTGTTGGGGCGTTGCCTTGGAGAAGAGCCTGAAGAAGTTCTCCGTCGTCGCGCGGGCCAATTCGGCCTCGTCCAGCCCCTTGATCTCGGCGAGCCGGGCTGCGGTATGCACCACGTGCGCGGGCTCGTTGCGCCGGCCGCGATGGGGCACCGGCGCCAGATAGGGCGCATCGGTCTCCACCAGCAGCCGGTCCACCGGCACCTCGCGGGCGACGGCGCGCACCTCCTCGGCCTTCTTGAAGGTGAGAATCCCCGAGAACGAAACATGAAACCCGATGGCGAGCGCGGTCTCGGCGACCGCGCGACCTGCGCTGAAGCAATGGATGACGCCGGGGAAGGCCCCCTTCCCCGCCTCCTCGCGCAGGATTCGGCAGGTGTCCTCGTCCGCAGAGCGCGTGTGCACGATCAGCGGCAGCCCGGTCTCCCGCGCCGCCGCGATATGCTGGCGAAAACTGGCTTCCTGCTGCGGCCTCGGGCTGTTGTCGTAGTGGAAATCCAGCCCGGTCTCGCCGATCCCGATGACCTTCTTGGGATGCTCGGCCATGCGCACCAGGTGGTCGGCGCTCGTCTCCGGCTCCTCGGCCACGTGGTGCGGATGGATCCCGACCGAGCACCAGATCGGCGCGTGAGCCTCGGCCAGGGCGCGGACCGGATCGAATTGCGTCACCCGCGTGCAGATCGTCTGCAGCGTGCCGACGCCGGCTTCGGCCGCGCGCGCGAGCACGCCCTCGATATCGTCGCCGAAGTCGGGAAAATCGAGATGGCAGTGGCTATCGACCAGCATCCGCGTGCTCACTTCTTAGCTCAGGAGTCCGGGCTATCCTCCACAAATCGCGGGTAAATCGGCTTTGGCTTCGGCAGCGGCGTGCCCGGCGCAAGCCGCCCCTCCGCGTCGAGCGCTGCAAGCTCCCGCGCCCCCGCCGCCACGCCCAGCTGGTCGAGCATCCGCCCGCTGGAGTCCGGCATGAAGGCCTGCGTCAGCACCGCGAGATGGCGCAGGGTCTCCATGACCGTGTAGAGCACCGTCGCCATGCGCGCCGGGTCCTCCTTGCGCAGCACCCAGGGCGCCTGCTCGTCGACGTAGCGGTTGGCCTGGCCGACCACCTCCCAGATGTGGATCAGCGCCCGGTGAAAGCCCTGCTCGCCCAAGTCCGTGCGCACCGTTTCGACCAGCGCCTCCGCCGCGCCCAGCAGCGCCTCGTCCGCCGCCGTGAAGGCGCCGGGCTCCGGCACGGCAGCATCGCAGTTGCGGTAGGCCATGGTCAGCACCCGCTGCGCCAGATTGCCGTAGTCGTTGGCCAGATCGTCGTTCATGCGCCCGACGATCGCCCGGTGCGAGAAGTCGCCGTCGCTGCCGAAGGGCAGCGCGCGGAGCAGGAAGTAGCGCACGGCATCCAGCCCGTAGTGCGCGACGATCTCGTGCGGGTCGATCACGTTGCCGAGCGATTTCGACATCTTCTGGCCTTCGTTGGTCCACCAGCCGTGGGCGAAGACCCTGGTCGGCGGCTCGATGTCTGCCGCCATCAGGAAGGCCGGCCAGTAGACCGCGTGAAAGCGCAGGATGTCCTTCCCCACCATGTGGAGATCGGCGGGCCAGTAGGTGCGCCAGGTATCGCACGCGGTATCGGGGAAGCCGGCGGCGCTGATGTAGTTGGTGAGCGCGTCGAGCCACACGTACATGGTGTGGTCGGGGGCGTCCGGCACTTGAATGCCCCATTTCAGGCTCGCGCGCGAGACGGAGAGGTCGTTCAGCCCGCCGGAGACGAAGCTGATGACCTCGTTGCGCCGGCTCGCGGGTGCCACCGCCTGCGGGTTCTTCTCGTAGAACTCCAGCAGCGGCTCCTGCCAGGCGGAGAGGCGGAAGAAATAGCTCGGCTCCTCGACCCATTCGACCGGCGAGCCATCCGCCACCGTCACCTTGCCGCCGTCAGGGCCGTCCCTGACCTCCGCTTCGGTGCAGAAGGCCTCGTCCCGAACCGAGTACCAGCCCGCGTACTTGTCGAGGTAGATGTGGCCGTTGTCCGCGATGCGGCGCCACAGCTGCTGGCACGAGCGCGTGTGGCGCTCCTCGGTGGTGCGGATGAAGTCGTCGTTGCTGTAGCCCATCACCCCGCCAAGCGCGCGGAAGCGCTCCGAGACCTGGTCGACGAAGTCCTGCGGCTCCATGCCGGCGGCGATTGCGGATTTCTGGACCTTCTGGCCGTGCTCGTCGGTGCCGGTGAGGAACATCACGTCGCGGCCGTCGAGCCGCATGAAGCGGGCCAGCACGTCGCAGGCGAGCGAGGTGTAGGCGTGCCCGATGTGGGGCGAATCGTTCACGTAGTAGATCGGAGTGCTCAGGTAGTAGGCCGCTCGGGGCGCCATCGGCTTCCGGTCCTGCGGTTCAGGCCCGCGCGGCCTCCTGCAGCGCCGTGAATGCGCCGACCAGGACCTGCCGGGGGTCAAGGTTGAGCCCGTCTGCCTCCGCGAACGAGCGGCCGAGGTTTTCCCACACGCCGACCCAGCGATCAAGCGCGGCTCCCTGGATGAGCGCCGCGCTCGCCTTCTCGCCCGGCACGACCTCCTCCATGCTCTCGAGCTCGCCGCGCGCCGCCGCCCTGATCGAGCGGCCGAGCCACCAGAGGATCAGCTCGGAGAGCGTGCGCATGCGGTCGACCCCGTCCCGGCCCGAGAGCCCGTCGGCAAGCTGGTGCAGCGGCCGCGCGTCGAGCGCCGGCAGCGCGCCGACGAGGCCTATGAGGCGGCGATAGAGCGCGACCCCGCCCTGCTCCGCCAGCGCCGCCGCGCGGCCGGGGCTGCCTTCGGCGAGCAGCCCGAGTATGCGGCGCTCCGCCCCCGGCAAGCCGGGCATCGCGTCCGCCAGCAGCCCCTCCAGCGCCGGCGCCGGCAGCGGCGCGAGCGAGAGCAGGCGGCAGCGCGAGCGCAGCGTCGCCGGCATCCGGCTCGGTGTGTGGCTGACCAGGAGGAAGAGCACGCGGCCGGGCGGCTCCTCCAGGCGCTTGAGCAGGGCGTTGGCGGCGTTCCGGTTCATCTCGTCCGCCGCATCGACGATCACCACCCGCCAGCCGCCCTCGCCCGCCGTGAGCGAGAGGAAGGCGTTGGCCTTGCGCACATCGTCCAACACGATTTCGGCGCGGAGCCGGCCCCGGTCGCCGAGGCCTCGCTCGATGACCGCGAGGTCGCTGTGCCCGCTGGCTGCTATTCGGCGAAAGACCGGATGCTCCGGCGCCATCGTCAACCCGGCGTGGCCCCCGTCTCCGCCCGCGAGCACGAAGCGCGCGAAGCGGTAGGCCAGCGTCGCCTTGCCGATGCCGCGCGGGCCCGCGATCAGCCAAGCGTGGGCGAGCCGCCCGCTGCGCCACGCGTCCACCAGCGCCCCGGCGGCAGCCCCGTGCCCGACGAGATGCGGACTCTCGCGCGGAGGCGGCCAGGCGAAGGCCGAATCGGCGCTCTCAGTCATCGAACGAGACCGGGAACCGCGCCGCCACGATCTCGAGGATCGCACGATCGACCGTGTTGGGGTCCGCCGTCGCGTCCACCACCGCGAACCGTCCCTCATCAGCTTCCGCTCGGGCGAGGAAGCCCCGCCGCACCGTCTCGTGAAAGTCGGTGCCCATACGCTCGTAGCGATTCGATCCCGCGCGCGCGCCGGCCCGCCTGAGCCCTTCCGCCACCGGAATGTCCAGCACCACCGTCAGATCCGGCTTGAATCCTCCGAGGGAGAGGTCGCTGATACGCTCCACGACGTCGAGGTCGGCGCCCTGGCCGTAGCCCTGGTAGACGATCATCGAATCCACGAAGCGGTCGGAGATGACCCAGAGGCCGCGCTCCAGCGCGGGCTCGATGGTGTGCAGTAGGTGATCGCGCCGCGCGGCTGCGTGCAGCATGGCCTCGGCCAGCGGCTCCCAGCGCTCCACGGGGCCCGAGACGAGAAGCCTTCGGATTTCTTCGGCACCGGGAGAGCCGCCGGGCTCGCGGGTCAGGACTGTCCCGACGCCACGTGCTTCGAGCGCATCGCGAAGCCGGGCGGCCTGAACGGTCTTTCCGGCGCCCTCGCCGCCTTCGAGCGTGATGAAGCGTCCGCGCGTCATTCCGCGGCGCGTCGGTCGCCGGTTCCTATCCGCCCCGGCCCCAGACCAGCGCGTCGATCGCGGCTCCGATTCGGCCGAAGCCGGAGAGGCTGTCCACCGAGGCGCCGGCCAGCAGCGGCCACTCGCGCGTCTCCACGTCCGGCGCGCTCACCACCAGGGTGGCCACCCGCGCGCCCTGCTCGACCGGCGCCGCAATCGGGCCGTCGGCCACGATCTTCACCTCCATGCTCTTGCGGGACTTGCGCGGCATCATCAGCACGATGTCGCTCTCGGCGACCAGGGGCAGCGCGTCGGCCTCGCCGAGCCAGACTTCGAAGGTGTCCACCACCTGGCCCGCGCGGAACAGAACGTAGGTCTTGAACGCCCGAAAGCCGTAGCTGAGCAGGCGTTCCGATTCCCGCGCCCGGGCATCGACGCCGTTGATGCCGTTCACGACCAGCACCAGGCGCTGCTCGCCGCGCTTCGCCGATGCCGCGAGGCCGTGGCCCGAGGCCTGCGTGTATCCCGTCTTGAGGCCGTCGGCCCCGTCGTAGCGGTAAAGCAGCGGGTTGCGGTTGCCTTGCTTGATGCCGTTGTAGGTGTAGCTCTTCTCGGCGAACATCGGGTAGTACTCGGGAAAGTCCACGATGATGCGCCGCGACAGCTCGGCGATATCGCGCGCCGTCGTGATGTGATCGGGATCCGGCCAGCCGGTCGCGTTGGTGAAGTAGCTGTCGTCGAGGCCAAGCTCGGCGGCTGTCTCGTTCATCAGGTCGGCGAAGCCGGCCTCCGAGCCTGCCAGGCCTTCTGCCAGCACGATGCTCGCGTCGTTGCCCGACTGCACGATGACCCCACGCAGCAACTCGCTGACGGTGACCTTGGAATTAACTTCAAGAAACATGCGTGACCCCTTCATACGCCACGCTTTTTTGCTGACTGTAAAGGTGTCCTCAAGGTCGAGCTGGCCGTCCGCCAGGTGCTCGAAGACGACGTAGAGCGTCATGATCTTGCTCATGGAGGCCGGGTACATGGGCTCGTCCGCGTTCTTCTCGGCGAGCACCATGCCGGTCCCGGCGTCCATCAGGATGAACTGCTCCGCCTCGGTATCGACCGCTTCCGCCGGCCGAGGCTGCAGTGCGGCGATGAGGGCACCGCTCAGGCAGAGACAGAGGGCACAGTAGAGAGCGGCGAGGCCGGCACGCCGGCGCACGGGGGTTCGATCGATCATCTGGTTCCGGTTCCTCCGCATCGCGTCGGGGCAGGCACCAAGGTTTACACCCTCGCCCGGGGGCGGGCCAAGCACCTCTCGCACCGGCGCCAGCCTGCCGTCAGCGGTATCCCGCGACAACGATTTGCGAATCCCTGAACCCGGCGCGATTGAGCTCGGCCAGGATGAACGCCGCCTCATCGTCCGAGTCCACCGGGCCGATGCGCACCGCATAGACCACGCGGCCCTTACGCCGTTCCGGCTGGACCGCGACGGTGCCGAGCGTGCGCACGCGTTCGCCCAGGCGGCGGGCAGCATCGCGCCCGCCCAGAACCGCCGCTTCGACCAGCAGCCTCCGCGAGCCGGTGGCCGCGACAGTCTGCGTCTCCGGCGACCGCGGTGGGCTCACGCTTGCCCTTCGACCCGGCTTTTCAGGCGGCAGCAGCTCCTCCCCGGCTGGCTGCGGTGTCCAGCGGGGTTTGGCGGCGACGTCAGGCCCAGCCGCAGCGGCAACGACGACGGCCGGCGCTTCGGCGGGCCAGGGCACGTCCGGCTCCACGTGGTCGAGGCCGAGGTACTCGACGCGAACCTTGGCCAACCCCTTGCGATGGAAGCCGAGAAGCTGCGCGGCGCGGCGGGAGAGGTCGATCAGCCGCTCGTCGACGAAGGGGCCGCGGTCGTTGACCCGCATTTCAAGTTGCCGCCCGTTCTCGAGATTGGTCACGCGGACACGGCTCGGCAGCGGCAGCGTCGGATGCGCGGCGGTCACCGCGTTCATGTCGAAGACTTCGCCGTTGGCGGTGGGCCGGCCGTGGAACGCGGGCCCATACCAGGAGGCGATTCCGGTCCGGTTATAGTGGGGGTCGTAGCTCGGGTAGTACCAGGCTTGGTCGATCTCGTAGGGCGAGCCGAGCTTGTATTGGCCCTGGGCGGCGCGAGGCAGCGGCTGCGTCTCCTGGGTCTCGCGATTGATCTGCTTGACGACATGAAGCGCGCGCTTCATCTCGCTGCAGCCCGCGAACGCGATCACGCAGAGCGCCAACGAGGCGAGGAGAAGCGGCGTTCGAGTCACGGGCCGGACCTGCCGACCGCTACCGGCTCCCGATCCTGTCGGCCAGCAGGCCGACGGATGTCGCGAAGTAGAATGAGCGGTTCCACCGCATGATCGTCCGATAGTTGTCGTAGACGAGGTACGCGGGCCCCTCTTCCCCGCCGGGCAGGACCACCGATCCGCTCATCGCGGCCTGCGGCAGGTCTGCGCCATTCGCGCGGCGGAGGCCCAGCTCCTGCCATTCGGCGAGGGGCTTCTTCACCTTCAGGTCGGCAAGGGCCGGATCGAAGCCGGCAGGCAGCTGAACCTGCCGGCCCCAGGTCTCACCCTCGCGCCACCCGGCCTGCGCGAGATAGTTGGCCGCGGAGGCGAAGACATCGGCGTGGGTGCCCCAGATGTCGCGCTTGCCGTCGCCGTCGTGATCCACCGCATAGCGCACGAAGCTCGACGGCATGAACTGGCTCTGCCCCATGGCGCCGGCCCAGCTCCCCACCATCGCGTCGGGCGTGATGTGGCCGTCCTCCAGAATTCGAAGCGCCTCAAGCAGCTCCTGACGGAAATAGGCGCTGCGCCGGCCGTCGTGCGCGAGCGTCGCCAGCGCCCCGATCACCGGAAATCCGCCGAGAAACTTGCCGAAGCTCGTCTCGATGCCCCAAAGCGCGACGATGAAGCGCGGCGGGACCCCGTACTCGCGCCCGATCGGCTCGAGCAGCGCGCGGTGGGTGGCGAGCAGCTCCCTGCCCTGCGCCACGCGCGAATCGGGCACCACCCGCTCCAGGTACTGGGCGAAGGTGATGGTGGTCTCGGGCTGGGAGCGGTCCAGCTCGATGATGCGCGGGATCGGCTCGATGCCCGAGAATGCCGCGTCGAAGGTCGCGGGGCTGATGCCGAGATCGAGTGCCTCGCTGCGCACCCCTTCGCGCCACTCGGCGAAGTTCTCAGCCCCCTCTTCCTGTGCCATTGCGCCACCCGTCAAGAGCGCGCCGAGAAGCACCGCACCGGCCGCCATGCGCGCGGGCTTCAGCCCGATTCTCAGTTTGCGCCGCCTCATGGCAGGCCCCTATGACACGCAAGTTACGCGCGCGCCAACCCCCCATTGTCCGGGCGGTACTCACGCGTTGGTGATTGAGGCTCCGGTCGCCGCGCCGGGGGCCGTCGTCAATCGAGGGCTTCTGGATTGATTACAAAGGAAGAATCGAGCTTGCCGTCGAGCGCGTCGAGGACGTGCTGCGCGCATTGCGTCGCCATGCGGATGAAGGCGCCGCGGGACGAGCCTCCCATGTGCGGCATGAGCACGGTTGCCGGATGTGCGAGCAGCGGGTCGTCGAGTCGCGGCGGCTCCTCGTCGAAGACATCGAGGCCCGCGCCCGCCAGATGCCCCGACTGGAGCGCATCGTGGAGCGCTCCGCCATCGACGATCGGCCCCCGCGCGGCATTGACGAGGATTGCGCCCGGCTTCATCCGGGCCAGCGCCGCCCGGTCGATCAAATGGCGGGTTTCGTCGTTGAGCGGCACATGGACGGTGACGTAGTCCGCGCGCGGCAGCGCCTCGGCGAGATCGGCCACCGCCGTGCAGCCGGCATCGACGATGTCCTGCTGCGGAATGTAGGGATCGCAGCACTCGACCCTCATCTCGAAGGCGCGGCAGCGCGCCGCCACCCGCTGCCCGATGCGCCCGAAACCGACGATCAGCACGCTTTGCCCGTAAAGTTCGAGATGATCGGCGGCCTCGCGCACGAGAAAGTCGCCGCGCCTTACGGAGTCGTCGTAGTGACGGGCCCTCTTTCCCGTCGCCAGCATGAAGAAGAGGGTCAGCTCGGCGACCGTCACGGCGTTGGCGTCGCCCACCGTGGCCACCGGGATCTTCCGTGCGGACGCGACCTCGAGGTCGATGTTGTCGCAGCCGACGCCATGCCGCGCGATCACCTTGAGCCGGGTCGATGCCTTGAGCGCCTCGGCGCGCAACGGCAAGTAGCGCAGGATGAAGCCATCCGCATCCACAATCTCGCGGTGAAGCGTCTCGTCGTCGTCACGGGCGACCTCGCAGATTTCCAGGTCGGACCGGCTCCTCAGAACGTTGAGCCCGGCCTCGTCAATCGCATCGTGTATGATTACCTTCGGCATGGTTGCCCCGCTGTCTGCGGTCGAACGCCGCGGCCGGCAGGGCTCGTCTCCACCGACGGAACGATCAGAGGTCCCGAGCGATGGCGCTGAACTCCCCCGAGGCGCGCGATCTCGCGCATCATCTTCATTCCTACACCCATCTCCCCAGCCTGGAGCGGGACGGCCCGCTCGTGCTGGAGCGCGGCGAAGGTATCTACGTCCACGACACCCATGGCAAGCGCTATCTCGAAAGCGTCTCGGGCCTGTGGAACGTGGTGGTGGGCTTCAGCGAGCCCAGGCTGGTGCAGGCGGCCCACGAGGCGCTCAAAGAGCTGCCGGCCTATCACACCTTCTTCGGCCGCACCGCCCTGCCCCCGGTCGTGCTCGCCGAGAAGCTGGTGGAGATTGCGCCGATGGAAGTGGCGCGGGTCTACTTCGTCAACTCGGGCTCGGAGGCCAACGACACCACCATCAAGATGCTCTGGATGATGGCCAGGGGCGCCGGCGAGCCGGAGCGGCGCAAGCTGATCTCCCGGCATATGGCCTATCACGGCACGACCGTCGCCTCGTGCAGCCTCAACGGCAAGCCCTACATCGGCGCCTTCGGGCTGCCGCTGCCGGAGGTGCGCTACGTCGAGGCGCCGCACTACTGGCGCAACGCCCACCCCGGCGAGAGCGAGGAGGCCTACGCCACGCGCCTCGCGAGCGAGCTGGAGAGCCTGATCGAGGCCGAAGGGCCCGAGACCTTCGCCGGCTTCTTCGCGGAGCCGGTGATGGGCGCAGGCGGCGCGGTGCCGCCGCCCGCCGGCTACTTCCCGAAGATCCAGGCGGTCCTGAACCGTTACGGCATCCCGATGGTCGCCGACGAGGTGGTCACCGGGCTGGGCCGCACCGGGAACCTGTGGGGCGCGGAGACCTACGCGTTCACGCCGGACATCCTGGTCACCTCGAAGGCGCTCACCTCAGGCTATTACCCGATGGCGGCGGTGATGCTGTCGCCGGAGATGGATCGCCGCCTGCATCGGGCGGCCGAAGAGATCGAGGAGTTTCCCCACGGCTTCACCACGGGCGGCAGCCCGGCCGCCGCGGCGGTGGCGCTGGAGACCATCGCGCTGATCACCGAGCCGGAGGGCCTGCTCGACAATGTGCGCGCGGTAGCACCGACCCTCGAGGCGGCGCTGCGCCGCTTCGAGGACCACCCGCTGGTTGGCGAGGTGCGGCATGTCGGGCTGCTGGGCGCGCTGGAGATCGTCGCGGACAAGGGCAGCAAGCGTCCCTTCGCGCCGGAGCACGCCATCGGCGAGCGAATCGTGGAGCTGGCCTACGCCCGCGGGCTGATCACGCGCCCGATCGGCGATTCGCTGATCGTCGCCCCACCCTTCATCATCACGCACGAGCAGGTCGAAGAGATGACCTCAACGCTCGGCGACGTGCTCGACGAGTTTGCCGACGCCGCTGCCCGCGAGGGCATGGGCCCGGAACTACTCGCCGCCTCTGCAGAATAGGTGCCTAGCTAACGACTGTTCTCAAGAATGGACCGGACTCGGCGGACGGACGGTCGGCTCGGAGGCGCCGGGAACACCGTGAAACGGGTTTCGCCTTATCTATGCCAGTACATGAGGATAATCTTCTATTAGGTTGATCTGAAACACTAGCTACTGGTCTTTTAGAGGCAGGATGGCGACCGTCATCCCGCCTCCGCAGCCTCTCCCTCCGGAGTGTCGGAGGACAACGCGCGGGCGCGCTCGCGCAGCTCGAATTTCATGATCTTGCCCGTCGCCGTCTTCGGCAGATCGCCGAAGACGATGGTGCGCGGCGCCTTGAAGCGGGCCATGCGCGCCCGGCAATGGTCGATCAGCGCCTCGGCCGAGACCGCTTGCGCATCGGGCTTCAGTGCGACGAAGGCGCAGGGCGTCTCCCCCCACCTCTCGTCCGGCTGCGCCACAACCGCCGCTTCGAGCACCGCCTCGTGGCCGTAGAGCGCGTTCTCGACCTCGATGCTCGAGATGTTCTCGCCGCCGGAAATGATGATGTCCTTTGCCCGGTCGGTGATCTGGATGTAGCCGTCGGGGTGGGTCACCGCGAGATCGCCGGTGTGGAACCAGCCGCCGCCGAAGGCCTCTGCGGTGGCCCCGTCATCGTCGAGATAGCCCTTCATCACCGTGCTCCCGCGCAGCATGATCTCGCCCACCGTGGCGCCGTCCGCCGGCACCGGCGCGAGGGTCTCCGGATCCGCCACCATCGCGCCCTGGATCGCGTGATGCCGGACGCCCTGGCGCGCCATCAGCGCGGCCCGGTCGTCGAGCGACAGGGCCGGCCAGTCCTGCTGCGGTGCGGCCACCAGGGCCGGTCCGTAAACCTCTGTCAAACCATAGAGATGGGTGACGTTGAAGCCCATGGCTTCCATGGCCGCGATCACCGGCGCAGGCGGCGCAGCACCCCCGGTCACCACCTCCACCACGTGGTCGAATCGACGCCTCTCGCTCTCGGGCGCGTTGATCAGCATGCCGAGGACCACCGGGGCGCCGGCCAAGTGGGTCACTCTCTCCTCGGCGATCAGGCGGAACACCTCCGCCGGCTCCATTCGGGGCAGGCAGATGTGCGTGCCGGCGGCGGCGGTCACGGCCCAGGTGTGGGTCCAGCCGTTGCAGTGGAACATCGGGAGCGTCCAGAGATAGACCGAGGAGCCGGTGAACCCGTTCATGAGCACGTTGCTGAGCGCGTTCAGGTAGGCGCCCCGGTGGTGATAGACGACCCCCTTCGGCCGCCCGGTCGTGCCCGAGGTGTAGTTGAGCGAGATCGCCTGCCACTCGTCCTCCGGCCAGGGCCAGTCGAAATCGGGCGCCCCGGCAGCCAATAGCGCCTCGTAGCTCTCGTCGGCGAAGCCCCTCCCCTCCCCTTCGGCCTCCTCAGCATCCTCGATCGCCACCACGTGCGGGCGGCGGTCCATTTGCGCCAGCGCCTCCTCCACCACCTCCGCGAACCCCGCATCGGCAATGAGCACGCGGGAGCGCGCATGGGCCAGCATCCCGGCGATGGAGGCCGCATCCAGCCGGATATTGAGGGCATTGAGCACGGCGCCCGCCATCGGCACGCCGAAGTGGGCCTCCAGCATGGCCGGCACGTTGGGCGCCAGGATCGAGACCGTATCGCCGATGCCGATACCGCGCGCGGTGAGCGCGCCGGCCAGCCGGCGGCAGCGGGCGTAAGTCTCCGCATAGCTTCGCCTGAGCGCGCCGTGCACCACGGCCGTCCGCGCCGGATAGATGGCGGCGGCCCGGGCCATGAAATCGCAGGGCGTGAGCGCGCTATGGTTGGCCGGCCCTCGTTCCAGCCCGCGCTCGTAACGGTCGATGTCGGACACCCTGCGCTCCCTCGGTCACGAAGGGCCCATGGTCGGCGCTCGCCCGAGGCGGCGTCAAGAAGCGGCGCGCTCGCGCTACGAAGGGCCCGCCGATATACTCCGCCGATGCAAGTCGCCATCGTCTCCGACACGATCTGCCCCTGGTGCTATATCGGCAAGCGCCGCTTCGAGCGCGCCAAGGCCGGCCGTCCCGCCGAGCTTGCGGTCGAGTGGCGCCCCTTTCAGCTCAACCCGGACATGCCGGCCGAGGGCGTCGACCGGATGCGCTACCTGGTGGCGAAGTTCGGCTCGGAGGAGCGGGTTAGCGAGATCTTCGAGGCGATCGAGCAGGCCGGCGAATCCGAGGGCATCAAATTCGTCTTCGAGCGCATCGCGCGCACGCCCAACACCGTCGATTCCCACCGGCTGATCGAGTACGCCGGCGAACGCAATGCGCAGGACAAGGTGGTCGAATCCCTCTTCCACCGCTATTTCGAGCAGGGCGAGGACATCAGCGACCTCGGCGTTCTCACCGCCGCCGGCGTGGACGGCGGCCTCGACGAGGGTGAATTGCGCCGCTTTCTGGATGGCAGCGACGGGGTGGAAGAGATAAAGAAGGAGAGCGAGGCTGCGAGCCGCTCCGGCATCTCCGGCGTGCCCTGCTTCATCTTCGAGGGCCGCTACGCGGTCTCCGGCGCGCAAACGCCGGACGTCTTCGAGCGGGTGTTCGAGCTGGCGGCCGCCGCAGACTCCGAGACATCCGCCGCGTCCCCGCCTGCGGCGACATAACCCCAACCAGTTGCTTTCCCAGCGGGCTCCTCTCTCGGGAGCCGCTCATTCTTCCTATTCTTCGGTGGAGAACAGCTTGCGCAGGAAGTTTGGCGCGAGGACGGAGAGCGGGTTGACCGTGATATCCGGCTCGGCGGTCGTCCCGCCCACCGTGTAAGTCGCCGCGAACAGCCCCTCGCCTTCCCCGCCGGTCAGCAGCTCTCCTAGCACGGGAATAACGTCGATCAGGGTGTTGAAGGTGTAGGCAGGCACGATCGTGCCCTTCATATCCACCCGGTCCGTTTCGAGATCGACCGTCCCCTCGGCATTCACGCCGACGGTAAAGCCCGAAGTCTGCGCATCCCGAATGGTCAGAATGTTCTCTTCGAGGGTGAAGGGCATCTCGAATCGCGAAAAGAGTATCCCTTTGCCGCGCAGTTCGCCGACGATGCCGGTCAGCGTCGCGATGGTCAGCAGCCGCGCCAGCGTCGGCGCGTTGATCACGCGATAGTCCTCGATCCTGATCGTACCTCTGACGGGTGCCCCCGGCAGGTCGTCGTGCACGACCGCCCGCATGAAAAGCTCGCCGCCCACGGCGTTGCCGTAGATGCCGAAGGTGCGGGCCACCTCGCCTGCGTCGCGCGAGCGCACGGTGATCCGGCGCTTGTCCTCCAGCGGCTCTAGGGAGAAGGACATGCGCGCGCCGGTCGCGAGCGTTCCCTCCATGACCCCGACATGCCGCCCTTCGGCACCGGTCTCGAACCGGGCGCGGAAATCCGTCAGCTGCTGATTGTCGGTGGTCACGATGCGCTCGACGGCGAGATCGAGAACCAGCTCGCCGAATTCAGGCGCGCCTTCCTCCGTGAGGCGACTGAAGTAGGGCCGCGCATCGAGACTGGCGCCGCGCACGGAGACCCTGGTCGCGTCCCCATCGGACACGACTCTGCCGGCAATGTCCGTCTCTCCGTGCCGCAACGTCTCGATCGTGATTTCGTGGACGCCTTCCAGTCCGTCGGCAAGCGTCGCCCGGCCAAGGGCGTACAAGGTCTCGGTCTCGAGCTCGACCCTGGTGAGCACGACCCTGTCCTCGGGAGGAATACTCGCGACGACGCGCACCGCCCCCGGCGCCCCGGCGGGCTTGGCCCAGTGCAGCTCCGGTATTTCCAGCTCTGCCTCGGTCGCATCGAACGCAAGCGTCGCACGCGGCGCCGCGCCGTCCCCGGGATCGGTGTAGCCCCCGACCAGCCCGAGGGTGCCCTGCACGTAAGGCGCCATGTCGAAGCCCAGCGCGGTCTGGGCTTCAGGCGTCACCGTCGTCGTCACGTCGAAGCGTCGTGCGAAGGGCGCGCCATCGTCGAAATTCTCGCGCCACGCGATCGTCGCCGGCATGCCGTTCAGCCTGGCCGGGCCGCGTAGATCCATGCTGGCGTTGTCGACGCCAATGCGGAGCGCACCCTCGGTCATCTCCGCGATGCCTGCGATGTCCGCGATCCGGGCATCTTGGACACGGGCGACGGCGCTCACGACCACCTGCTCCGGCTCAATCGCATAGAGCAGCGGCAGTTCGAGGGCGAAGAGGGTGTGCACCGTGCCGCCGGCCCCGGCCGGCTCCAGCCCGATCTTGCTCACCAGTCCGAGGCGCGGATGGTCGAGCAGGGCGAGGGCGTCCGCCGCCGGCCCTTCGGCTTCGATCGTCACCGACATGCGGGGTTCCGCCGAGTGGACCTGGCTCAGCAGGACCCTTCCGCGGGTGGCGGCGATGCCTTCGACTTGGCCGCCGCTCATCGTGATATCGAGCGAGTCGCCCGTGAAGCGCGCGCTGCCGTCGACCCCCGTCACCGGCGGCATCGGGCGCCGGTAGTGGACGCTCGCGTCTTCGAAAACGAGCGTGCCCGCCGCCGAGGCCGCATCGAAGCGGTTGTTCTCGAAATCGCCGCGCTCGATATCGAGCGCGGCTTCCAGTCGGGTAATCACGCCCTCGGCGACGTTCTGCGAGATCCATCGGTGCCCGGCCGGGATGAACGCCTCGGGCCAATAGGCGCCGAGCGTGTCGAAGGGAATGTCGTGCGCCTGAAACCGTCCCTTGAGGCCGATTCCGGCATCCGATTGCCAGAGCGTGCCGTCGAGATAGAAGCTGGGGCGGTCGGTATCGATCACGAATGTGTCGAGAACGAGCCGCGAGAGCCCGCCATCGACCGAGCCGGCGGCGGCGAGCCGGCGCACCGGCACCGGCGCGGGAAAGATCTCGGGCAACGCGACCTCCCCCTCGCCGCCTGTGATATCGAAGGCGACACCGCTGAGGATGCCGCCCGGCGCCACATCGAACGCTATCGTTCCGGAAAGCGGAACGCGCAGGCCGGCGAAATCCTCGAGCTCCGGCGCGATGAAGGAGAGCTTCACCAGATTGAGCCCGGAGAACCCGATGGCGGCGCTGGCCATCTTGCTCTCCCGGTGGTGGAAGAGCTCCACCTCGATTTGGGTCTCCAGATCCCGCGCCTGCAATTCCGCCGACAGCTGCCCGAGGATCGCGGCCTCGTCCAGATTGAGGGTGAGATCGGTGCTCGGCGCGGTCCAGGTGAGATCGGTCGCATCGTCGAACAGGACGATCGAGGCATCGCGAAGACTGACCCGCTCCAGCCGCGCCATCGGGTGGTCGTTGCGGGGCGGGTCGAGCAGATCGGCGACCAGCGAATCGGACGCTTCGTCGTCGGCCAGGCCGCCCTCGTCACCGCCGGCGAGATGTACGCGCCCGTCCGGGTCGCGAACGAGAGCGAGGCTTAGACCGATCAACTCGATCGACGTCGGCGCGATCGACCCGCTCAAGAGAGCCGCCCCGCTCAATCCCAGCGACGCCGCCGGCACCGCCGCCAGGGTAACGCCGCTCGCATCGGCGATCCGGAGATCGGTCAGGTGGACCTCGAGCGCCTCACCCCAGCCGGGCCAGACCAGAACCGTGTCTTCGAATTCGAATTGGTAGGGGAGATCCTCGCCCTCCAGCGCCTCTTGCATGTAGGGGGAGAGGAATCCGAGCGAGATCGGGCCGGTCGACAGCCGCCATGCGGCCAGGCCGAAGAGGATGGCGAGCACGCCAAACAGGGCGCCGAGCGCCTGAAGAGCGATTCGGGCCGTCGAGCTCATATCGGTGATCCGGAGACGGCCGCCAGTGCGCCCCCTTGGCCCCCTTTGCCTCTTCCCCGCAGCGATCCTTGTAATACAATCGGCGCACGGTGTCGCGACTGCCCTTCCTTTCAATCGATACGATTTGCTCCGAACCGGTCTCGGGCGAACGCGCGCGCGCGCGTCGTGACGCTTGGCTCGCAGCGGCAGCCGCGCTTGGCGCCGACGAAGAGTCCTTCGCGAGAGCCCTTGATGGCGATGGCCGGGCGCGTGCCTTCCTCGAGGGCGTGTTCGGCAACGCCCCTGCCCTCGGCCGGGCGCTGGCCCGCGATCCGGCCCAGCTTCGCCTGGTGGCCGAGCAAGGCCCGGGCGCCGCGTTCGCGAGCGCGCTCGACGAGATAGCGGGCGCCGCCGGCGCGAGCCGCGACCGCCGCATCTTCGCCCGTCGGCTTCGGGAGCTCAGGCGGCGGGCGTCGCTGACCGTAGCGCTTGCCGACATCGCAGGCGCCTGGCCGCTGGATCGGGTCGCCGCAGCCCTCACCCGGCTCGCCGATGCCGTGCTCGCGAGCGCGCTCGACCACCTCCTTCGGGACGCCGCCGCGCGGGGCACTCTCGCACCCCCAGACCAGGATGAAGCGGCGGCGAGCGGGCTGACCGTGTTCGGCGTGGGCGGGCTCGGCGCGGGTGAGCTCACCTATTCAAGCGAGCTCGGCCTGCTCGTGCTCTTCGACCCCGAACGCGTGCGGCACCGGGGACGGGGCGAGCCTGCGGAGGCCCTGCACCGCCTCGTGCGCGATTTCGCCGCCCTGCTCGGCGAGCGCGGCGACGAGGGCTGCGTCTATCGCACCGACCTCAAGTTCAGGCCCAACACGGGCGCCACGCCGCTCGCGCTCTCGACCGGGGCTGCGGAGCAGTATTACGAGAGCCACGGGCAGAACTGGGAACGCGCCGCGACGATCAAGGCGCGCCCGGCGGCCGGCGACATGGCGGTCGGCGCCGAGATGATCGAGCGGCTGCGGCCCTTCATCTGGCGCAAGTACCTCGACCTCGCGGCGATCCAGGATATCCAGTCGATCAAGCGGCAGATCAACGCCGAGCCCAGCCGCCAGCACTTCGACGTCGCCGGGCACGACATCGAGCGCGGCCGGGGCGGCATTCGCCAGATCGAGCTCTACGCGCAGACGCAGCAGCTCATCTGGGGCGGCCGCGACGACTCGCTGCGCTCCCGCACGACCTGCGATGCGCTCAGGGCGCTCGCCGCCGCCGGGCGCACGAGCGAGAAGGCGGTGGACGCGCTGATCGACTCCTACCGCTTCCTCCGCCGGCTCGAGCACCGCCTGGAGATGATCGAAGACGAGCCCGACCTGCGGATTCCGGACGACGCCGACGGACGCGCCGCGATCGCCCGCCTCATGGGCTTCGCCGACGAGGCAGGCTTCGCCGATGCGCTGCTCACCCACATCCGCGCCGTCGAAGGGCACTACGCCGCGCTCTTCGAGGACGAACCGGCGCTCGGCGACGAGAGCGGCAATCTCGTGTTCACGGGCACCGAGGACGACCCCGACACCCTGGCAAGCCTTGAGCGGATGGGTTTCGGTGACGCCGCGGGCGTCTCGGCGA
Organism: Alphaproteobacteria bacterium; assembly: GCA_963422645.2. Classification (GTDB taxonomy): domain Bacteria; phylum Pseudomonadota; class Alphaproteobacteria; order UBA828; family UBA828; genus WTGU01. The sequence continues at coordinate 395,359 of CAXXVO010000014.1, read as the reverse complement.
CGGTGCGCCGCTGGCATCACGGCCGGATCCAGGCAACCCGCAGCACACGGGCGCGGGAGCTCCTGACCGAGCTCATGCCGGCCCTGCTCCGCGCGCTCTCCCACACCGCCGATCCCGACTCCGCCTTCCGCAAGCTGGACGAGTTCCTCGCCGGGCTGCCGTCGGGGGTCCAGCCCTTCCTGCTGCTCCACGACAACCCCGCCCTGCTGGCCCGGCTCGCCGAGATCCTGGGCAGCGCGCCCCGCATCGCCGAGCATCTGAGCCGCAGCCCCGACCTGCTCGAAGGCCTCATCAGCGGCGACCTGCACCAGCGGCTGCCGGATCGGGACGAGCTGATCGACGACCTCGCGCGCACGCTCGCGCCCGCCGGCGACTACGACGACCTACTCGACGGCGTGCGGCGCTGGCAGCACGAGCGCGAGTTCCAGGTGGGCATGCAGATCCTGCGGGGCGACGTGGCGGTCGACCTCTTGTCCGGTGCGCTCTCGGATATCGCCGATACGGTGATCGAGACCCTGCTGCCGCGCGTGCACCAGGATTTCGCCCGGCGGCACGGCGCGGTGCCGGGCGCGGCCTACGCCGTGCTCGGCATGGGCAAGCTCGGCAGCCGCGAGCTCACCTTCGACAGCGACCTCGACGTGGTCTTCCTCTACGGCATGCCGGCCGGAGCGGATGTGCAGTCCGACGGCGCCCAGGGCCTGGCCGCGAGTCACTACTACGCCCGCTTCACCAAGCGTCTCTCGAACGCCGTGAGCGCGCTCACCGCCGAAGGCCGCCTCTACGAGATCGACACGCGCCTCAGGCCGTCCGGCACCTCGGGGCCGATCGCGACCGAGGCCGCCGCCTTCCGCCGCTACCACGAGGAGGAGGCCTGGACCTGGGAGCACATGGCGCTCACCCGCGCCCGGCCGGTGGCAGGCGATCCGGGTCTCTGGGCGCGGGTCATGGCGGATATCCGCGCCGTCCTCTGCACCCCGCGCGATTCGGGCGCGCTGCTGGCCGACGTCGCCGCCATGCGCGAGCGCATCGACGGCGAGCGCCACACCGAGAACCGCTGGCGCCTCAAGCACGTGCGGGGCGGCCTGCTCGACCTCGAGTTCATCGCCCAATACCACCTGCTGCGCTATGCCGCGCGCCACCCCTCGATCCTGGTTCAATCGACGCAGTCGATGTACCGCAGGCTGGGCGAGGCCGGCGTCCTCGACTCCGACGATGCCGCCGATCTTGCCGAGATGCTCGCCTTCCTCCAGCGCCTCCAGGGGCTGCTCCGGCTCACCGTCGGCACCAACCGGGAGGTCGACCGCTTCACACCCGGCGTACGCGAGACCCTCGCACGGGCCATGGGGGTCAAGGATTTCGCCGCCCTTGAGGCCAGCGTCGTCGACATTCAGGATCGCGTCCGCGCCGCCTATCATCGCCTGGTCACGGCGCCCGCGGCGGCGCTCGACCGCAAGAACGAAGAGTAAAAGGAGAAGGGACATGACGACGGCGATCGAAGCCGGCAGCCCGGCGCCGGGTTTCACCGCACCCACCAACGAGGGCGGCTCGCTCAGCCTCGACGGCCTGCGCGGCAAGGCGGTGGTGCTCTACTTCTACCCGCGCGACGACACCCCCGGCTGCACGCGGGAGGCGCAGGAGTTCACCGAAGCCCTGCCGGAATTCGCGGCTGCGGGCGCGGAGATCGTCGGCGTCTCCAAGGACACCGCCGCCAAGCACGACAAGTTCCGCGCGAAGTACGGCCTCCCCTTCACCCTGGTCTCCGACGCCGAAAGCGACATCTGCGAGCGCTACGGCGTCTGGGTCGAGAAGAAGAACTACGGCAAGACCTACATGGGCATCGAGCGCGCAACCTTCCTCATCGACGCCGACGGCACCGTCAGCAAGGTCTGGCGCAAGGTAAAGGTGGCAGGCCACGTGGAGAAGGTGCTGGAGGCGGTGCAGGCGATGAACGCCACCGACGCCTGACCCTTCGTCCTTGGCGGCACATCCCAACACGACAGGAAACTGCTGCCATGTCTGAAGCGACCAAGAGCAAGTGGGGCACCATCGGCACCGTTGCCTGCGGTCAGAGCGCGATCGGGCTCGTCTCGGCGGGGTTCTGGAATTCCATCGGGCTCGTCGCGGTTAAATTCAGCCGAAGTCATCATACAGATTTTGGGTTGCACTTCGGTGAAACAGTACTTTAGGTAGGCGCGCATACTGACCCAGTAAGCAGTCTCGAATGTGTTGGCCTAGAATATACTTTGCCTCTTGGCCCGTCGATGAATTCCTTATTCTTAAAGTCGCTAATGAGCCTTAAATCGGCTGTGTAAAGTAGGCGAGCACCGGTAAATCGCGCCAATGCGAGTATGTGGCAGTCATTAGATTTTGTGTGACCCTCAAGACTGCGTTCATCCTCGCTCAATAGCCTCCCTCTTACCTCGACCGCCATGCCCGCCTGAGCGTAAACTGCTAGCCTCTTTCGCGTGTTCCCTCCGATATCAGCAGCAAAATTTCCCCCGGTTGAATAGATCAGTTTACCTTTCCGTTTTCGTAGCCAGCTATGTATTGGAGCAGTCGTATCGCTTGGTGGGTCGGCCAGAAATAGCCCAAGAACGTTCGCGTCTACGATGATACACATGAAAGAAAAAACTCAGTCCTCGAAGCCAAGTAAGCGGTCCGACTCCTTGACAAAAAAATCTCGATATCCCTGAGGCACGTTCTGAAGGTTTCCGTTCTCATCGAGGTGTATATTGTGAATCTCAACCGAACTTCCCTGCGGGGCAAAATAGAGGATTGATACATCTTCCGGATTCGCCAACCCCTTCTTAGTCAAAATCCTTATGCGATCAATAATATAATCGCTGTGTGTCTCAATGATAAACTGGTTATTTCGCTTATTGGCGGACTCGACAAACAGCGTGGCGAGTTCCGCTTGTGCTCGGGGATGTAAATGCACCTCCGGCTGCTGCATCACGAACGTACATCTTTGCCTGCTGTGAGCATCAACCAAAATTGGAAGGCTTTGGCTGACACCGTATCCCACATCCATGATGTTGGCTCGCGAACCGGAGCGGACCTTGATTTGCAATTGAAAAGGATCGCTCATCTGTTTGCCATGGCGCCTCACAGCAATATCAGAGAATAGCCCTGCTGCTTGCCCGAACGCCACGAGACCATCGTGAAGTTTCCCCCAACGTCCCGCATCTGTTTGATTAAGCCGCATCATGAGCATCGGTATGTGCTCACCTTCTGGCGAATCTGTTTCACGGATAGGGTCGTAGGTGCGCTTTGGCTTGGAGCGCAGAGGAGCGACAGGAATGAGCTGTGAAAACGGGTGGCTCCAGAATTCACCATACCTGCGGCGTCTTCCTGTCTTCTTGTCAATTCGCAACAGGGCGGATATGTACTTGCTGGCTCGCTGTTCTTCTGAAGAATCTTCCCAAAAAGATTCTCCACCGTTTCTACTCAAATCATCTAAAAAATACGTCCAGTGCTTATCGAGAGGAAGATCAAAATTTACCTCGAATTCTTCAGTCTCGAAAATCAACTTATCGGGATCCTTTCCGCGCCTCAAGCTCATGAAGGAATTCTCGTTAAACTCATAGTGGACAGAGGATATAATTGGCTGTGAGCCTTCTTCTGAAAAGCTAACTCGAACGATATAGGGTGGAGTCCGCTTGCGATAAACGGAAGTAATATTAAAACCTATTGTGAATTCATCGATGCGCCCGGCGCGGCCGCGTTGCGATCGCACGATATCTCGAAATGATCCCATTGAGAACGGTTCTTGGTTGAAGTCGAGCCGATCCCCCAATGGTCTGCGGGAGGAAAGTAGGCGATGCATTACACCGTAGCAGCCAAGAAATGTCGTCTTTCCAGTACTGTTTTCTCCGACAAGTAAAGTGATGGCGCGCATGCGTGCACGCTGCTCACCACGAAAGCACCGCACATCGTTTAGCAAGAAGTCGCTTGGTCTTGCCACTGCAAGAAGTACCTTCTCTACCTCGGAAGGCCGCTCGAAGTCCGTAGCGGGAGGGGTGCCGGGCAAATTACATAGGCTCTGCGCGCGCCCAAAGCCATGAGAGCCATGCGAAATGCTTTCACTGTCACGCTTACCCTATGCCACGATGCCAGCAAGCACAAGGCGCCGACGAGAGCGTTGTCGCTGGCATGGAATCCAATTTGACCGTATGCTGAATCGGTGCTGGGAACTCGTTCTCTGGTCACGACAAGTTCTGCCTGAGATGCCCATGAGCGCAGTCATCGGTTATCGACCCGCGGGCCGACCGTCAATTGAGAAGCGTTCCTGTTACGTTTGGGCCGCACCACCCTCTACCCGCCCTTGAACGGCCGGAACAGGCTGATCGTGTCGTCGGGGCTCAGGGGCGTCTCGGGCCACTGATCGCGGGGCACGGCCTCGCCGTTCACCATGGCGAGGATAGCGGGGTCGCCATCTACGCCGAGGCCAAAGAGCGCATCGGCGACGTTCGCGCCCGCCTCTAGATCGAGGTCGCGGCTCTTCGCGCTGCCGAATTGGGGCAGCTCGATGGCGATGAGCTCAACCTTGACCCGCATCTTGCACCCGCTCCCAAAGCGCCGCCGGATCGCTCAATTAGCACATAACACACTGTTCTAGAAATATTATCCCCTCCCACTCAATCTCAGCTAAGGCGCTTCGCCGCCTTTCATATGACAAGTGCAGGCATTCGGTGGTACCAGCTCCGCGACATCCCGACGCGCCGGTCGCGTCGGACGCATCACCGAAAGGAGGACGGAATGGCGAAGGGTTACTGGGTAAGTTGCTACCGGGAGATCAAGGATCCGGCCGCGCTGGGGGAATACGCCAAATTGGCGGGGCCCGCAATCATCGCCGGCGGCGGCACGTTCCTGGCGCGCGGCGGCAAGGTCCAGGCCTTCGACGCCGGCATTGGCGAGCGCACCGTCGTGGTCGAGTTCGAGAGCTTCGAACAGGCGCTCGCCACCCACGACGGTGCCGCCTACCAGGCCGCAGCCGCGAAACTCGAAGGCGCGGTAGAGCGCGACTTCCGGGTGGTCGAGGGCGTCGATTGACGGCAAAGGGGACCCTAGAGCGCGTCTGTCCTTGACGGACGTGCGACAGACAGGCCGCGACCGCAGCCCGCCGCCCCTGCGGCGCTCATCGCGCGCTCCCGCGCGCGTGGACGCGCGACGCGGAGGCGCCGGCCCGTCGCGCCGGTAGGCGCGCGAGATCGCAGGACGGCCGGCTGCCGTGAGCGACAAAACAGTCATGGTCCCCGCGGTTCTGAGCCACCCCGTGGCATGAAACAGGAGCGGTTCGGCTGACGTTTTCCTTGCGCTTGCACCCATTTGCCGTGTCAGGATGGGTATTGGCGGAGGTGGGGACGTGTGAGCGTCGTTATATCGGTGACGTAGTTCCCGATGACAAAACTGCTTCCGGCGGCCGGCTCCGCACCCCGTATTGTACCCGGCCCGTGGCCGTGGACGCGCGGCAAATTGCACCGCACCCGCTCGTCGGATGCGTGTTCTTCCGACCGCTGTCCCCGCCTCCACCGTGGCGATGCCACGGCGTGATCGTACGCCGCCGTGGCGAGAGCGCAAATGAGGAGGAAGGCGATGAAGACGGAAGGCTTGCACGTCGTCCGGCCGCGCGCGGCGGGTCTGGACGTGCACAAGATGGAGATCACCGCGACGGTTCGCCTCTGTGAGGGCGAGGGTGAGCCGGTGGTGGAGACGCGCTGCTTCGGCACGCTGCCGAGCGGTCTGGAGGAGATGGTCGCGTGGCTGACCGGTCACGGCGTCGAGGCTGCGGTGATGGAAGGGACCGGGGTCTACTGGCAGGCGCCCTTCGCGGCCCTGGAGGCGGCCGGGCTCGAGGCGATCCTGGTGCATGCGCGTCAGGTGAAGCAGTTGAAGGGGCGCAAGACCGACGTGGCGGACAGCGTGTGGCTGGCCTGCGTGTGCCAGTTCGGGCTCTGCACGCCTTCCCACGTTCCGCCTGAGCCGTTCCGGGAGCTGCGCGCACTGAGCCGCCAGCGCCGCGTCCTGGTCAGGCAGCGCTCCGCCGTGCGCAACCGCGTGCAGAAGATCATCGACCGCGCCGGTGCGCGCATCGGCGGCATCCTCTCCGACGTCTTCGGCGTCAACGGCCGGAAGATCCTCGACGGCCTGGCGCAGGGGACGGCGCGCGAGGTCATCCTCGCCTCGCTCACCAGCCACGTTGCGAACAAGCTGGAGGGGCTCGGCGAGGCGCTCACCCTGAGCCTGGGCGACAACGACCGCTTCATGCTCAACGACCTGCTGGAGGAGCATGACGCGCTTGAGGCGCGCATCGCGTCCTACACCAGGAAGATCGACGGGCAGATGACACCGTGGGAGGAGCAGCTCCGTCTGCTGACCACCATCCCCGGCATCGACCGCACCGCCGCCTCGACCATCCTCATCGAGATCGGCCCCGACATCGGCGTGTTCGCCTCCAAGGAGCACTTCGCCGCCTGGGCCGGGCTCTGCCCCGGCAACAACGAGAGCGGGGGCAAGCGCCGCAACGCACGCACCCGCATGGGCTCCAAGACCCTGCGCGCCTGCCTCGTCGAGTGTGCCCACGGCGCGGCCCGAACCAAGGGGTGCCAGTTCGAGGCTCATCACCGCGCCCTCGCCGCCCGGCGCGGCTACAAGCGCGCCATCGTCGCCGGCGCTCACAAGATGCTGCGCATCATCTATGTGGTGCTCAAGACCGGCAGGCCCTACTACGACCGCACGGCCGACTACGACGCTCTGATGGTCAAGCGCAACGCTCCTCGGTGGATCCGCATGCTCCGCCGCTACGGCTACATCGAGCCCGTAGGCGCGGAACTCAAGGCCGCCTGAGCGGCCCGCATCTCGTCAGCCGGCTACGCGGGACCGCTTCGGACCACATCGGGGAAGTCCACCGCTCGTCTCCGCCGCGCCGACCCTGGCGGTCTCAGCCAACGCCGTGACCTCGGGGTTGGAGCGTCACCGCGCGTCCCTCGCCAGAATCTGTTTCACGGCAAACGCCGGCGCGGTGACCGCGTGCGCAGCGGCTGCTATCCTCCGTCCCACGTGATGAACCGAGGAGACATCAGTGTAGACGGACGAAAGTCGTTGTGAATCGGGTCAAGGGGTGGAATCAGGCGGAATCGGGCGGAAGGTGGCGGAATCTCAAGGGGATGCGGGGCGGCACGGTGGCGGTGCGGCGGCTGGCGTGCGGACGGAAGTCTTTGCGAATCGGGCCGTGCAGAGGCCGTGAATTGGCTGGAAACGGCAATTTTCGGGGCGTTTCAGGGGTCTTGCGACGGCGGCAAATCGGGTCGGTTTCGGGGTATCGGATTCGGCTGGAAAATCCGGTGCGAGGTGCGGTGCGAGGCGCCCGTCCCGCGAGGCTGGCGGCGGCCCGCGCCGGGGCGCTGAATCGGCTTGAGGTGGCGTGCGGCGGCGCGTAGGGTCGGGCGCGACGCCGGAAGCATTCGTAGTCCTCTCATGCCTTCGGGCGAGCGCGGGGTTTACGACCCGCCCGGCGTCAACCTCCCTCCCCGACAACCCGCTTCAGGCGCCGGCGCGCGGCGTCGAGGTTATGGGGCTGCGCCTTGTGCAGGCTCACGATGTAGGCCTCGTCGCCACCTGCGGCCGACTTGACGACGGCCTTCCACAGGCGCCCGTCCTCTTCGAGGAAGCCCTGCGCGAAACGGCCGTTGTCCTCCACGAACATCTCCCCTTGATCGAGGATGCGCTGGACGCGGGCGTAGTCTGCGGGTTCGAGATCGGGGTGTCTCCTGGCCTGCTTTGCGGCGGTTTCTGCGGAGAGGCGGACGGTTCGGGAGCGTGCGCCGATGGCGGCGCGGACCGGGCCTTCGAGCACGGCCGCGGGCCAGTCGGCGTCGGACCGGCCTTCGAGGTGGCGGCGGAAGAGCGCCCCGTTCCAGGGTTGGCCTATGGCGGCGCGTGCGAGGTCGGGGGGCGCGTCGTCGATCTTCTCGATCAGGCGGTTTGCGCTGTCGCGCCCCGGCCGGGCGCGGCCGGCGTTGTGCTGGAAGCCGGGATCGATGCCGGCGGGGACCTGGTGGACGCGGCCGGTGCGGCGGTTGGTCCAGGGCCGGGTGCGCCCGGAGAGCGGCGGCGGGCCTGACGACACTTTATAGCCGTAGCGCTCCAGGTCGTCTTCGGAGAGCTGCTGGACGATGCAGCGGCACTTCCATCCGTTGGGCGGGTAGTGGGTCTTCCAGAAGGGGTGATCGACGGGAAGGATGGTGCCGTGCCATGCGAGGTGGTCGGGCCTGGTGCGGGCGTCCTGGACGGCGACGTAGCGGAGCCAGGGCATGGCCTCCCTGAGGCGCTCGATGCGCTCCCATCGGCCGCGGGCGTAGGCCATGCGGATGTTGGTATCGAAGATAATGCGCAGGCGGTGGGCCGAGCCGAGCTGGACGATGCGCGTCTTGCCGGTGAGGGGATCGGTCATGGGCTGCCTGCCCCACCATCCCTTGCGGACCAGGGTGGGCTGCAGCTCCTTGGCGAAGGTCTCGAAGGTTGTGCCGTCCGCGATGGCCTTGTCGGCGGCGGTGCGCAGGTCCTGGAGGATGTCGAGCTTCGCGGCCTTGGCGGCGGTGAAGGAGACCAGGTGCTGCTCGGCATCGGTATCGCGCCAGTCGAAGCCTGTGTGGAAGCCCCTGGCGCGGAAGTGCTCGACGGCCTCTGCGGGGGGTACGTCCAGGATCTCGGGCGCGGGCATCAGCCCTCGCCCTCGTCGAGGCCTGCGTCGCCGGAGAGGCGGGCGGAGAATGCGGTGCGGCGGAGGCGGCGGGCGATGCGGTCTGCGTTCATGTTCTCCCAGAGCTGGCGCTCGTCGAGCGCGGCACGGAAGCGGCCGAGGCTGTCGGCGTTCTCTGCGGCGCCGAGCACGGGGGCGACGACCGGCTCCATGAGGGGCTGCCAGTCTGCGGCGATCGCGTCCACGGCGTCGTCGATGGCGTCGTCGTCCTGCTGCGCCGGCTCGGCGAGGCGCGCGGGGCGGGGATCGCCGCCTGGCGTCGGGGGCGCGTCGGGGGCTTTCTCCCATTCTCCGCCGTAGACCTGCTCGACATGGGCGGGGGTGGGGCGGAGGCCCGAGGTTCGGGCGACGGTCTCCTCGCGCCTGGCGCCCGCGTCGTCCTTGTCCATTCCGGCATCCCTCCCTCGCCGCATCGGAGAGATGCCCATGTAGAACGCCCTATCCGGGCGTGACAGGAACACTTTCTGCGGGCGGCGCCGAGCCATCGCCGAGCCCGCAATAGCCCGTCCACGGCTTGAACCAGATCAGGCTCAGGAACAGACGCTCACCGAAGCGTCCGCCCCGCATCTGCCGCAGCACGAAGAGCAGCGGCACCTCCTCGGGTGGCATCACCAGTTCGCCACGCTTCGCTCCCCAGGGCTCCGTCGCCGGGAACGCCTCCAGCCACCACTTCCGCCAGCGGCGCAGTGTGGCGACCGAGACCCCCCACTTCCGCTTGATCGTCTGCAACCGCACCCCGCCTCTCAGAACCAGTGCACTCAACAGAACGAACAGGGCGCCCAGATAAAAGCGGCGCCCGAAGAATCGTACCGATGGTGGGGTCGCTCGCAGGCGGCAATCCGCGCAGCAGAAGCTGAACCGCCGCGTGCCCTCTTCCCTCAACTCGGCTGCCAGACCGTACGGCTTGCGCGGATACGTCGCGCTGTGCAGCTTGCCGGGGCAGTGTCGGCAGCCCGCCTCGCGGCAGCGCGCCGCCTCGGCCTCATCGACCTCGCGCAGCCAGGCCCAGACCAGGGCGTTGCAAAGCATGGAGTGGCGGAAAATGTTGTGCGACATTGGGGCCGTCTCTGGCGATTGTGACCGTCACCACGAGACAAAGCCCCCCGGCGAACTTCTTGCAAGTTCGCCGAGGGGCACCCGCCCCAAAACCTCAACAAATCCGAGCGGATCAGGCCCCGATCCCCGCTGAAAGACCGCGCGCGCTCACCACTGGCGGGGGTCGGCGCCGAGCGCCGGGTCGCTGTCGAGCCAGGGGAGGACGAGCTCGCCGATGCCGCCGATGCCGGCCTGCGGGCCTGCGATCTCGGCGGTCCCGGGACGTGCGGGGGCGGGCGCGGCCATGGGCTATCGCCAGCCGTTCAGGGCGGAGAGGGGGGAATGGACGACGCCGAGTTCGGTGTCGATGCGGTAGCCGGTATCGCCGTCGAAGGGGGAGCCCGGCATGTCATGGACGGCGTGGCGGCCCTCGCCGATCCAGGCCTGGAAGGGGCCGGATGCCTGCGAGGCCGAGAGGCAGGCGAGCGCGAGCGCCCAGAAGCGGTCGGCGTGGCCGTCGGTGCCCGAGCGCTCGGCGACCAGGCGGGGCGAGCCGGTGGGTCCGGCCTCGGCGCGCACGGCGTGGAGGTCGCGGCGCAATGCCTCGTCTGCGGGGAGGCGCAGGCGCTTGTCCTCCATGGCCTCGCGCAGCGCGGTGGCGGCATCCAGCCGGCGCGGGCCGGTCATGAGCACGCCCTCGACCCGCAGCGTGCCGTGGTCCTCCTGCCACTGCTCGACCACGGCCTCGCCCATGCCGGTCTGGTCGACCGCGATGCGGAGCGGGCGGTAGCGTTCGGCGAGGCCGCGCACGATCCTGCGCTGCTCGCTGAACGGGATGCCCTGGCGGGCGACGATCTCGCGCACCCAGAGCGCGTCGGCGGCCTTCTCGATGACGGCGGCGACCCAGAGATCGCGGCGCCGCGCCACGTCGACGCCGATCCAGGTGCTCCCGCCGGCGTGGCGCTCCGGATCGCCCGCGTCCGGGTGCTCGCGCTCGCGGATCAGGTCCCATGCGAGCCAGGCGCCGGTCCCTGCGGCGGGCACGCAGTCGAGCTCCTCGGCGCCCCGGTGGCCGTAGGCGCGCCGGATGCCGGCCTCCCATTCGGCTTCCGCCCCGGGCGAGTACTCCTTGCCCGTCACCTCGAAGATGCGCCGGCCCAGCCCTTCTGCGACGGCCCGGCGGAAGGGGATGCTGTGGACCGACCCCGGCTGGCGGCCCTCGCGCACGTCGCGCAGCAGCAGGTTGAAGGGGCTGGCCTCGCCGTTGTGGGTCGAGATCACATGGACCCGCCCGCCCCACGTGAGGAAGGCGAGCGCGGCCTTGAGCACCTCGCCCAGGTCGTCGACGAAGGCGGCCTCGTCGATTATCGCCCGGTCTCCGGGGCGTCCCCTGGACCTGAGCGCGCGCGGCGCGCTGGTCATCGACGTGATGGTCTTCCCCGAGGCGACCTGGATGTGGAACACCTGCACGGCCCTGGCCTCGCCGGCATCGATGACGCTCTCGCCGATGGCGCCGGCCTCGAAGTCCAGGTGCTCCGTCCAGTCCGCGCAGTCGCCGATGAAGCCTCTGGTCATCTCCCTGTCGTAGGACTGGTAGGTGACGTTGCCCCCACCCTCGGCCGCGTGCATCACGGCGTCGTAGGCCTCGGCCCAGGACAAGCCGATGCGGCGCGACTTCTCGACGATCTTGAGCTGTGCCCTGTCTGCAACCCAGCGGCTCTGGTAGGGCAGGTATCGGTGCGGGTGGCCGCGCTGAGCACAGCGCGGAAGCAGCTGCAGGGTGTCACCGGCGCCGATGCAAACTGGTCGCCCACGCTTGGCCGGGCAAGCTTCAGCCGAGGGGTGCTCTCGCTTGGCTATAATAGCGGCGAATGGCACGGCTCCGGGACGTTGAACTATGTCTGGGGGCTGACCGATCCGGCAGGAGCGGGCCAGCCCACACCGACACCGACACCGACACCGACACCCACACCGACACCGACACCGACACCGACACCGACACCGACACCGACGACCGTGATCCCGGCGCCCACGTTCAACCGGAGAAGGCCGACTAATAACGGCCTGCGCGTGGATGGGACCTCCGGCAAGCACTACGTCACCTTCGAGGTCGCCTCGAGCAGGCTATTCTCGTCGCCGACGCGGTATTTCGACAGATACCTATCCACTATTCACTATATAGGATGGCGGGCGCCGTTCTCCGGCGCGGTCTACGTCCGCGCTAGATTCACGACCCTGGCGATGGACGCAGGATCACGAGGCCCCTGGTCGGTCACCTACACCCATCGGGCGTCCTAGGAGATTCGACGGCGGTGCCCGGCGTGAGAGACCCCCGCGAATCAACCCCGGTCGAGCCCGGAGAGGGTTCCACCCCCCCCATTCGCGTCGTCCGCGCAGCCATCGGCCCTCGAGCAATGGCCGAGGTCGAGCGAGCCGTCAACGGGCTCGCGCTCGCGCGCCGGGGCCCCGGCGCGGACGACTGCTACGAGGCATGGCTGCCCGACGGGATGCTCCCGGCAGACTGCACCGACGCCCTGGACGCCCTCGCCCGCAACTACGCCCGCGAGGTGCTGAACGCACGCGCGGACACGCCCTCGCCCGCCGTCTGCAACTGTTACTTCGCAGGACAGGCCTGCCTCTGGCACGTCGACCAGTACGCAGGGCGGGGAGTTCCCGACACCCTCGACCGGACCGTCTCCGCAAGCCTCATCGTCGAACGCGCCGCAGCCGGCGGCGACATGGTCTTCCAGGACCCGGGCCGGAAACGCCGCCCCGTACGGATCGACCCGCCGCCGGGATCGCTCGTCCTCTTCCCCGCAGACTGGTGGCACAGGGTCGCACCCGCCACCGCCGGCATCCGCCGCTCGCTCGTGCGATGGTGGGCGCAGTCGAACGGAGAGAGGTTCTCGTCCCTCGCCCGGCCCGACGGAGGATGACACGGTGATCGACATCCAGGACGCGATCCGCCGGCTCATGCCCACGGCTTCCTGCCGGGCTCCTTCCCCGGCGGCATCGACACGATGTTCGACGAGGCGACATGGAAGGCCTACGGCTGGAACCCGATCCCCGGCCTGCCGGACTACGGCCCCGACCCGGACGCCAGCCCCAAGCCGGCATGGGCCATGATCGCCGAAGCGGGCGAGCGCGCCGCCGCCGAAGACCTCCGGCAAGAAAGGGCGCAAGGGGTCGACCGGGAGGCAACCCGCCGCATCCGGAAGGCCTACGGGGCGAGGAGCTGGGAGCACGAGGCCAGACGGCGGCTGCGCGGCGCCGCCACCGAGGAGCAGGACGCCGAACGCGACCGCCTGCGCCGGCTCTGCCGCGCGCTCCGCAAGCGCATCGAAACCATGGACGCGGGCGCGCTCGAGCGCTTCGACGCAGCCGACGACAGACACTGGCGCCCGCCCGAAGCCGGGCCCGCCCAGCCCCCCGCGCCCGAGGCGGAGGAGAAGGCGGAATAGAACCCTTGCAGGGGCCGTGCACACCGAATTCCGCGCCCCTGAACGGCCCGTGCATGGCCGATGCAGAGGCCGTTTTTCCAGCCCGAATCAGCCCCGAAAATCAGCCTGTTTTCCAGGCCATTCGCAAAGACTTCTGGCCGCGATTCGCAAAGACTTCTGGCCGGCTACAATCAGCCATGGCGGTAACCGCGATCGTTCGCTTCGCGCTGCCCGAGGACAAGACGCGCGAGGCGGCAAAGGCCGCATTCGAGGCGTCCGCGCCGCTCTACCGGGGCGTCCAGGGCCTGGTTCGGAAGTACTATCTTCTGTCCGAGGACGGCCGGACCGGCGGCGGGGTCTATCTATTCGAATCGCGCGAGGATGCGGAGCGCCTCTATGACGCGGCTTGGAAGGCCGGCATCCGCGAGCGCCTGGGCGCTGAGCCTTCGATCGAGTATTTCGAATCGCCCGTGATCGTCGACAACGAGCTGGGCGCGATCTCCAGCGCAGCCTGATTGCGGCTCTATTGCCGTCGATGCCGCGGCCCCGATTACGGGACCCTTCCGGCATACGACACTAGAGCGTTATCCGACCACACCGGATCACCTTGACCCGAACGACACCCACCTCCCCCTGTCCCCCTCCCCCCTCAAGGGCGGAGGGGGGGACGAAGAATGCGCCACCCGTTCTCCCTCTCCGCCCCTGGGGGCGGAGAGGGCCGGGGTGAGGTGGGGGTTTTCCGGCCGCAACGCGTATGAAATGAGGCGCCTTGCGCCAACCGGATACGTCCCGTCTGGTCGGATAGCGCGCTAGAGCGCGTCCGTCTTTGCCGGACGCGGGCTAACTCTCAGCCGAGGCCGAGCCGTTCCATGGTCGCCGCCGTCGGCCTGCCGTCCGCGGTCCAGCCGCGCAGGCCGTAATACTGCGGCAGCATGGTGTCGAGCTCGCAGACCTTGCCCTTGCCCGAGCCGCTCTTCGCCGCCTCCTTGAGGATGCGCTGAGGCAGCGTGTCGTCGGCGGCGGTCATGCCGGCGTCGAGGTTGAACTGGCGCTCCATGTTCCAGATGCGCTCGCCGGTCTCGTTCAGCCGGTCCACGGACCACTCGCCCTCGCAGGCGGCGTCGACCATGTTGGCGACCTCGTCGAGCCCCCAGATCATCATCGGGAAGGCGCAGATGCCGACCGAATCGATGGCCGCGTTCGAATCCTGGCTGTCCTTCACGATCTTCGCCTTGCCATCCAGCTTGCCGCCCGAAAAATCGTCCTCGTAGGGGTCGGCGCGCAGGTGGCAGGCGCCGCGGTTGCTGGTGGCGTAGGCGAGCCCCATGCCCTGCATCGAGCGGCCGTCGTAGCCGGGGAACTCCTGCCCCTTGGCGACCATGGCGAGCTCGGGCCGGCCGTACTTCTCGCAGAGGCGCTTGGCGCCGAGCCCCAGGTCCTGGCCGAAGCCGGTGCCGGTGCCGGCGTCCTCCGCCGCCCGGCAGAGCGCCTCGGCCGAGCCGAAGGTGTAGGCGACGCCGCCCGTCTCCGCGTCCGTGATGGCGCCTTCCTCGTAGAGCTCCATGGCGGCAGCGACGGTCGCCCCGAAGGAGATCGGGTCCATCCCGTCCTCGTTGCAGACGAAGTTGGCGAAGGTCGCGGCCTCGATATCGTCCACGCCCACCATGGGGCCGAGGGAGTAGGCCGATTCGTACTCGAGCCCGCCGCTCACCTTCTTGTAGCGGTCCCGGTCCTTGATCGCGAAATGGTTGGGCTCCATCTTCGACGCGCGCTGGCAGCCGATGGTGCAGGCGAAGCAGGCCCGGTTCGCCACCAGATTGGCCGAGCCGTCGGAGCGCCGCACCTTCGTCATCGCGTCGGGGCCTAGGTTGCCGGTGCCCTCGAACTGCACGTCCTGGTTGTTGCGGGTCGGCAGGCTGCCGAAGGCCTGGGTCACGTCGATCATGGAGAGCGTGCCCGTGCGCGCGAGGTCCGCGCGGGTCTGGCTCGCGGCGAGCGCGCCGGCGGCCTGCTCCACGGCACTGGCAAAAGCGTCGTCATTGTCCACCGTGACGCCCCGGGTGCCGCGCGCCGCGATGGCCTTCAGGTTCTTCGATCCCATGACGGCGCCGACGCCGGAGCGCCCGGCCGCCCGGTCGAGATCGTTCATCACGCAGGCGTAGCGGTTCAGGTTCTCCCCTGCCCGGCCGATGGAGGCGATCTTGATCGCGCCGTCCTGATGACGCGACTTGATCGCAGGCTCGGTATCCCAGACCGACTTGCCCCAGATGAAGCCTTCGGCGTCGATCAGCTCGGCGTGGTCGTCCCTGATGTAGAGGTAGACCGGGCGCGGCGAGCGGCCCTGGCAGATCACCATGTCCCAGCCGGCGAGCTTCAGCTCCGCGCCGAAGTAGCCGCCCGAGTTCGAACAGGCGATGGCGTTGGTGAGCGCCCCCTTGGTGACGACCGTGTAGCGGCCTGCGGTCGGCGCCGTAGTCCCGGTCAGCGGGCCGGTCGCGATGATGAGCACGTTTTCGGGCGAGAGCGGATCCGCCTTCGGGTCCATCTCCTCCACGAGGTACCTGGTGGCAAGGCCCCTGCTGCCCAGGTAAGCCTGCGCCCACTCCATGTTGAGCGCCTCTTCGGTACAGGTGCCGGCAGTGAGGTCAACGCGCAACAGTCTGCCTTGCCGGGACATAGCATTCCCCCTTGATGTCGATCGGCCGAGCCGGGCCGCATGCGCGAAACCTACCCTTGGATTCCCCATTCGCCAAGGGCGCGGCGGGCGTTAGTGAAGAGAAGGCGTGAGTTATGCCACAGGCCGGTGGACAGGCACCACGTAGGGCCCTTCGGGGATCACGGCCACGCGCGGATCGCCGTGCCGGGCGGCGCTTTCCGTTACCGAACCCGCGATCGAGTCGGTCATCCGGACGCCGGTGAGCGCGCGGTCCTCGGGCGCCAGGCCCTCGGTATAGAGGTGGACCGTGCCGGCTCGCATGGGGCGAAGCTGCATCTCGGTCTGCCACTCGTCGATGGCAGCGTGGGTCTTGGCGCTGATCTCGTCGAGAAAGTGCTCCGGGCCATTCTCCACCAGCCGGCGCTGCGCGTCCGCGTAGTGCGCCGAGCCCAGGCCCTCCGAGCACGCCGACGCGACGATGAGGTCGCCGCCCGGCGCCAGGATTTCGAGCGGCCCGACCATGCCCTTGACGGTCTGATAGTAGGTCGCGTCGAGCGGATAGCCGGCGGAGCTGGTCAGCACGGTCTTGAAGCGCTCGGCCACGGGGACGGTGCAGTACTGCTCCGCGAAGGCGACCGCCGCCGCGTGGCTCGCCACGACCTCGCCGTAGTTGAGGAAGGCGACGCGGCGCTCGTCGTCGATCACGCTGTTGACCGCCCGCGCGCCGCCGATCATCGCCATGATCGCAAGCTGCTCCTCGTGCAGCGGGTTGCCCTCCAGCACGCAGTTGGTGCAGTTGGGATGCTCCATGAAGCGCGCGCTGTGGAAGGTGGTGATGGTCTCGGCATGGGCCACGCCGGGTGCGATCATCTTCCGCCCGCCGGACCAGCCGGCCATGAAGTGGGGCTCCACCAGGCCGGTCGCGATGCGCAGATCGGCCTCTATGAAGCGCCGGTCGAGCCGCACCACCGTGCCCCGCCCGGTCGTGCCCACCAGAACGTGATCGGCGTCCTCGCGCGCAAAATGGTTCGCGACGTTCACCGTCTCCAGCACCCAGGGATCGCCGACCAGGGCGGCGAGCTCCTCGCCCTCGTTGGGCCGGTGCAGGCCGGTCGCCACCAGCACCGTGATCTGCTCCGGCGCCATGCCGGCACCGAGCAAGGTGCGGATGAGCGGCGGCAGGATGAGTCCGTTGGGCACCGGTCGCGTGAAATCGCAGATCAGGATGCAGGCGCGGGTCGCACGCGTGGCCTCCGCCGCGAGCGGCGCAGAGCCCACGGGCTCCGCAAGCGCCTGGTCCATCGCTGTTGCCGGATCGGCGAGCAGCGGCATCGCCTGCTTGGCGATCACCCTAACGTCGAGCCCGTCGGGCAGCTCCACCGCCCGCTGTCCCCGCCCGTAGTTCAGGTGAACGCGCATGCGGTCAGCCTATGCCATCACCGGACGCAAGGGCACCCTTGCCGCCACTACTTCGTTCCGGCGAGCGGGATACCGGTTGCGCTTGCGGTCGCGACGGTGAGCGCCCGCATGTCTTCGGGCTCGACGTTCTGGAGGTTGGTCTTGCCGGTGCAGCGCGCCATCATCGAGGCCTCGGAGGCGGACGCCTTGACGATGTTGGCGGTGCCCGCCGCGCGGTCCTCGTCGCTGCGGTCGGCGGTGAACGCGAGCTCGCGGCTGCCGGTGATCGCGCCGCCGGCTGCGAGCCCGGCCGTGACCCCCAGCACCACGGCGACGGTGCCGAGCGCGATCACCTTGGCTGCATCGGTGCCCGAGCGCACGCCGCCGAAGTAGACCAGGTCGATCTCCTCCTCGCGATCGAGGCGGCGCAGGATCGCCACGGCGTCCCGCAGGATCGTGAGGTCGGGCGCACCCCTGAGCTCCGCCCACGGCGCGCCGAGTCCGGCGCTGCCGTCCAGCAGCAGCATGTCGAAGCCCGCATCGAGGGCATAGGGAATCGCCTCTTCCAACACCGCCGGCGAGGAGACGGAAAGCCCCAGAACCTGGCCCTCGGCGGCCCTTGTTGCCGCTACCCGTTGGAAGCGGTGGCCGAGGGCATAGATCAGCCCCGCCGCGTCCGCGCTCGGCGCGATCTGGCCCGGCAACACGAGCTGAAACCAGCGCGCGTCGCCGCCGATGGGTCGCACGCCCAGATAGCTCGAGTCCACCTCCGCTATTCCTTGGCCGACCGCAGTACGCACCTCCTCCGGCGCATCGTCGAAGCCGGTCACCATGAAGGGCAGCGCCAGATCGGTGTCGCCCACCCTGGTGCCGATTCGGCAGGCCTCGCGGTAGGGGTCGATCACCAGCCTGGACAGGTTGGCAGGCAGGAACACGAGATCGTCGAGCACCCCCGGAAGCTCGGCCGGGAAGGGGTCGTCCCGCTCGCCGATGCGCTTGTCCAGCATCGCCTTCTGGCGCACCGTGTCGTCAGGCGTGGTGCGCGCCATCACGAAGATGTCCTCGCGGTGCCCCACCGCATAATCGGCCGAGCCGGTCTCCGCGTCGCAGCGGTAGCACCGCGCTGCCTCCTTGCGTGCCGAATCCCAGCCATACGTGGTCTCGATCTCCGGGAACGACACCGGGTCCTTTCCCAGCCCGAGGAAGTCGGGATGCTGAACCGGCAGCAGCTCCCACTCCAGGTCCTGCGCCACGGGCACGCGGCGCGTCCGGTGAGGCGTGCGATAGGGCAACGGGTCCCCGTGCCCTTCGAGGAAGGCCTTCACGTAGTAGGCCACCCGCTGGCCGTGGTTCATCGCCATCACGATGGTGGACCCGCCGAAGGCCCCGTCGCCGGCCGCGAACACCTTGGGATCGCTCGTGCGCATGCCGTCCCACTCGGTCCGCACCCGGTCCCGGTCCATCAGTCCGCGCCGGTCGAGGTCGTCGCAGAGACCCTCCTGCCCCACCGAGGCGACCACCATGCCGCAGGCGATGTCGTGCTCCGTGCCCGGCACGTTCACCGGGGCGCGCCGGCCCGATTCGTCCGGGTCCCCCAGCGTCGTCTGCACGCAGCGCACCGCGAGCTCGTTGCCTTGCGGCACGATCGCGGTCTGCTGGGTGTGGTAGACGAACTCGATCCCCTCCTCGACCGCGCCTTCGAGCTCGATCTTGCGCGCCGGGATCTCCGCCGGGCCCCGCCGGTAGATCACCTTCACGTGCTTGCAGCCCGGCAGGCGCTTCGCGACCCGGCAGGCGTCCATGGCGACATCGCCGCCGCCCACCACCACCACCGTCTCCGGCATCTCGGGCCGCGCGCCCTCGTTCACGTCGCGCAGGAACTGCACGCCGTCGATCACCCGGGTGTCGTCCTCGCCCGGAATGCCCATGTCCTTGCCCCACCACGCACCGATGGCGAGGACCACGGCATCGTGCCGCTCCTTGAGCTCGTCCAGCATCACGTCACGGCCGAGCGCAGTGTTGAGGTGGACCTCCATCCCCGGGCAGCGCCGCATCATGCGGTCGATATCCTCCTGGATGATGCCGGGCGGGAGCCGGAACGCCGGAATGCCCCAGATCATCATGCCGCCGAGCCGGTCCGTCATCTCGTAGACGTGGACCCGGTAGCCCGCGACCGAAAGCTCGTGCGCCGCGGTCAGTCCCGCCGGGCCCGAGCCCACCACCGCCACGCTCTGCTCGTGGCGGATCGGCACGGGCGGCGGGTCGTAGTCGTGGCCCACCTCGTCCATGACGAAGCGCTTGAGGTTGCGGATCTGCACCGGGCCGTCCGAATCGGTGCGCCGGCAGGCCGGCTCGCAGGGCGCGTCGCACACCCGCCCGCAGATCGAGCTGAAGGGGTTGGTCGCCGTGATCGCCTCGAACGCCTCCTCGAACTTCCGCTCCCAGATATAGGCGATGTAGGAGGGCGCATCCGTCCCCACCGGGCAGGCGATCTGGCAGGGCGCCGGCACGAAGTGCGCGTCGGCCGTGTCGTCGGGCAGCTCCGCAAGCAGCTGCCCGCCCGCCTCCATTTCCTCCAGAATCGCCATCGTTCAACCCATCCTGCTGCGCAGCGCCTGCTCGCGCTCGCGATACTCCGGCGCATAGGGCAGGCCCGTCATCTCCGCCGCGTCGCGCGTGACCGCGACCAGATCGTCGCGGCTCAATTGGGTGGTGCTGCCGTACCCCATGGCCTGGGTCAGCGCCGCCATCTGCCAGCGCACGCCTTCCAGGTAGCGGTGGATATTGCGGGCCTCCGCCACCGGGTTGTAACGCCGCTCGTGCGTGGGGTCCTGGGTCGCAATCCCGGTCACGCACTGCCCCACGTGGCACTGCATGCAGGCGATGCAGCCGCCCGCGATGATCACCGCCGTCCCCATCGCCACCGCATCGGCGCCGAGGCAGAGGCCCTTCACCGCGTCGATTCCGTCCCGGATGCCGCCCATCAGCACGAGCTGTATCTTGCCGAGGCCCTCGACTTCCTCCAGCGCCTCGATCGCCTGCGTGATCGCGGCGAGGGTGGGCACGCCCACGTGTTCCATCACCTCGGCGCCGCCCGCGCCCGTGGAGCCCTGCATCCCGTCGAGCTCGACGAAGTCGAAGCCGTCCTTGTAGGCGATCTTGATGTCGTCCCTGACCCGGCCCGCGCCCATCTTCACGCTCACAGGGATGCGATAACCCGTGGCCTCGCGGAACTCCTCAACCTTGATGACCAGATCGTCGGCGCCGAGGATGTCCGGATGCCGCGAGGGCGAGCGCAGGTCGATGCCCTCGGGGATGCCCCGGATGGTGGCAAGCTCCTTGGTCACCTTCTTCGCCATCAGCTGGCCGCCGAAGCCGGGCTTGGCCCCCTGGCTGATGTAGATCTCGAGCCCGTCGGCCCGGTTCATGTCGTGGATGTTCCAGCCGAGCCGGCCGCCCAAGCACTGGAACACGAGCTGCTCCGCCGCGCCCCGCTGGGCGTCGCTCATGCCGCCCTCGCCGGTGTTCTCGGCGATGCCGGCCATGCTCGACGCCATGCCCACCGCCTGCTTGGTGGAGCGCGAGAGCGCGCCGTAGCTCATCGGCGCGATCATCACCGGCATCGAAAGCTTGAGCGCCTTCGCCCCGTTCAGGCCGCCGATCTCGGTCCGCATCTCGACCGCTTCCACCGGGTCGCCTGCCGCGCCGGCGCCCGAGAGGTCGCGCTTGAAGGCCAGGTCCGAGAGATGCGGCAGCGTGCGCGCGCCGCCATAGCCCCGTACCCGGTAACGGCCGATCTGCGACTTGACGTAGACGTCCTCCTGCACCTTCGGGTTCCAGTATTCCGATGCGCCCGAGAAGGTGAAGAAGGGGATGCTGCGCACCTGCTGTTCGCTGGTGGCGTAGCGCAGGCGCTTGCCGGCGTTCTCGACCTTCTGGAAGCCGCCCTTGTACGAGATTTCGTGGCGGTCCAGGAACGCGCGGATGTCGTCGACCTCGGCCTCTTCGATATCGGTCAGCTGCGCGTCGGAGCCGAGCGAGCGCACCGCGCCGCCGACATAGATATCGCCGGCCGCCATGTCCTCGCCCACGCGCTCGCCGGATTCGCCCAAGATGATGATGCGCCCGCCGTACATCATGTAGCCGGCCATGAAGTTGGCGTTGCCGACGCAGCAGAGCGTCCCCGCCTTCATCACCTGCCCAGCGCGCGAGCCCACGTTGCCGTGCACCACGATCTCGGCGCCCCGGATCGCCACGCCCGCGATCGCGCCGGCGTTGCCGCGCACCGTCACCGTGCCGGCGTACATGTTGTCGCCGAGGCCCCAGCCGACGTTGTTGTCGATCTCGAAGCGCGCCTGGTCCGCGAGCCCTGCGCAGAAGTAGCCCGCAGAGCCCCGGATATGCACCCGCACCGGGTGAATCAGGCCGACGCCGATATGATGGCGCGCGTCGGGGTTGAGGACCTCGATGTCCTCGCCCTCAGCCCCCCACTCGCGGATTTTCTCGTTGGCGTCCCGGACCGAAACCTGTCCTAGGTCAATCTGGACCATGTACCGTAGCTCCCCGGCGGCGGTTCCCTGGTGTCGAGCGCGCGGCCCGGGAAGAGGCGGTTCAACGAAACCTCCTCCGAGGCGATCGCGATCATGTCGTCGTTCTCGTACATGATCATCGGCTTTGCCGCGAGATGATCCTTGGCGTAGCCGATCTCGTCCTTGGTCGAGACCAGGAACGAGAACGTGCCGTCGAGGTCGTCGATCGAGGTCTTCAGGGCGTCTTCCAGCGGCACATCGTTGGCGAGCTTGTCCGCCAGATAGACCGCAAT
Source organism: Alphaproteobacteria bacterium (assembly GCA_963422645.2). GTDB lineage: Bacteria > Pseudomonadota > Alphaproteobacteria > UBA828 > UBA828 > WTGU01. Next base: position 373,247 of record CAXXVO010000014.1, on the reverse strand, counting down.
CAGCTCGCTGTCGTTGTCCGTATGGAACTCGAACCCACGCCGCTCAAGCCTGCGCCGCATCTTCCAATAGTTCGTGATCTGGCCGTTGTGCACGATCGCGATGTCGGTAAACCCGGTCGCCCAGAAGGGATGCGCCGCTTCGGGCTTCACCTCGGACTCGGTCGCAAGCCGCACGTGACCCAAGCCGTGGGTGCCCTTCACATCGCGCACGTGAAAGACATCGTCGACATCGTGGGCCCCGCCCACGTCCTTGCGGATGTCCAGGCTCTCCCCGATCGAGATCAGCGTTGCCGCATGCTCCATGTCGTAGGTGAGCTTCTGCACGTCGCCGGAGAAGCGCACGATCGCCCGGTAGCTGTTGCCCACGTGCTCGTCGTCCACGATCTCCGCGCCGTGGTCCTCCAGCGTCCTGCGAATGTCCGCGATCGCGCCCTCGACACCGCTGTTGTGGCCGACGCCATCGCTGGCGCCGTTCTCCTCCACGAGAAAGCGAAGCCGGAGCTCGCCCGGTTTGGCATCCTCGTAGAGCGCAAAGCCGGTGGAATCCGGGCCGCGGTGCTGGCAGCCGTCCAGCATGTCGATCAACGCCTGGCCCGTCGCCAGTCCCGTGCCCCCGTGCTTAAACATCACGCCCGCTATTCCGCACATGCGCAGAGCTCCGCTCATTCGTCTTGCGATAGGCCACTATACCACGAAACCCGGACTCGCGCGCCGCCCTGCCCCTATCTATGGTGCGCGCGGGAGGAATAGCAGCCATGCCCTACGCGCCGTCGCCGGACGGAACCAGGCTCTACTACGAGGAGGCCGGAGCGGGTCACCCGGTGCTCTTCATCCACGAGTTCGCGGGCGATCACCTGAGCTGGGAGCCGCAGCTCTGCCATTTCTCGCGGCGCTACCGCTGCATCGCCTACAACGCCCGCGGCTATCCGCCCTCCGACGTGCCGGAGGACGCGGACGCGTACAGCCAGGACCACGCGGTGGCGGACGCCGTCGCCCTCCTCGATCATCTCGGCATCGAGCGCGCCCACGTCGTGGGCTTGAGCATGGGCGGCTTCGCAACCATTCACGTCGGCCTCAAGCACCCGGCGCGCGCTTCGTCTCTGGTGGTCGCCGGCTGCGGCTACGGCGCGCCGAAGGACGCCCGCAGCGGCTTTCAGCGCGAGACCCACGCGGTGGCGGACCGCCTGGAGCGCGAGGGTGCCGGCCCAGTCGGCGCCGACTATGCCTTGGGCCCCACCCGCGTGCAGTTCCAGGCCAAGGACCCGCGCGGCTGGGCCACCTTCCGCGACCGGCTGGCCGATCACTCCGCCAAGGGCGCGGCGAACACGCTGCGCGGCGTGCAGTCCCGCCGCCCCTCGCTCTACGATCTCGAAGAGGGCCTCGCTGCGTTGACCGTGCCGACGCTCCTGATCACCGGCGACGAGGACGAGCCCTGCCTCGACGCCAACCTCTATCTCAAGCGCACGATCGCGACCGCCGGCCTGCTGGTGATCCCGAAGTCGGGCCACACGATCAATCTCGAGGAACCGGAAGCCTTCAACCAGGCTTGCGCGGACTTCTTCGCCCAGGTCGAGAACGGCCGCTGGCAGGCTCGCGACCCGCGCTCGCTCGGTGGCACCTCGATCATCCGAGCCGACAAAGACGAATGACCATGTCAAACGCGGAAAAATCCATCGCCGACTCGCTGCACGGGCTCCTCGCCGAGCTGATCGCGATACCCTCCACCACGCCTCCGGGCGACACGCGGGCGATTTGCGAAGCCGCCGGCGAGCATTTCAGGGCGGCCGGCTACGCGGTCTCCATGCCGATGCGGACCCCGCCGATCGCCAACCTGGTCGCGCAGATGGGCGAGGGCTCACCCTGCGTGGTGTTCAATTCTCACATCGACACGGTGGGCACCGGCGACCGCGCGGCCTGGCGCACCTACCCCTTCGCCGCAACCATGGAGAAGGGCTGCATCTACGGGCTCGGCGCCAACAACTGCAAGGGCTCGGCGGCGGTGCATCTGTGGCTCGCGGACGAGGTGGCGCGGCGCGGCGGACCCGCGCGGGGCAGCGTGGTCTTCGTGCTTGCCGGCGACGAGGAGCGCCTGGGGCTGGAGGGCACCGCGTACCTCCGCCAAGAGGGGTTGATCCAGCCCGATGCCCTCGTCCTGGGCTCGCCCACCGAGAACCAGCTCATCGTCGAGGAGCGCGGCATCCTCTGGCTCGAGATCGAGACCACCGGCCGCGCCGCCCACGGCGGCGACCCGCCCGCGGGTGACAACGCCATTCTCCGCATGATGCGCCTGCTCGACCGGCTGCAGTCCGAGCTCGGGCCGAGGCTCGATGCAAGGCGCAGCGGCGGCAAGGTCTCGACAATGAACATCGGCACCCTCCACGGCGGTGAGAACCCCAATGTGGTGCCGGATCGCTGCGCGGCCCGCATCGACCGCCGCCTGCTGCCCGACGAGCCGGTCGAGGAGGCCCATGCCGAGATGGAGGCCGTGCTGGCCGGCGCGGGCGAGCCTGCGGGCTCCTACACCCTGCACCGCCCGGTCGGCACCGACGGCTTCTCCGCGCCCCTCGACGGCCCCTTCGTCTCGGCACTGATAGCGGCCATCGAAGAGCGCCTGAGCAGGCCGCCCGAGGTGCTCAACGCGCTTGCCGCGAGCGACGGCCGCTTCTTCGCGCGGGACGGTATCGAGATCGTCAATTTCGGCCCCGGCGACGGCGCCATAAGCCACGCCGCCAACGAGTTCATACCGCTCGCCGAGATGGTGGACGCGGCACTGATCCTCCGCGCCTTCGTCGAGCGCACCCTCGGCTTCGCCCTCAGTTCTTGATAGCCCCGAAGGTGAAGCCGCGCCCGAGGTGGCGCTGGATGACGATGCCGATCACCAGAGGCGGCACCAGGGCGAGCACGGCGAGCGCAACCTGCACGTGAGGGCTGTCGACCTTGTCGATGATCTGAACGGGAATCGTCACGTACCGACCTTGGGCGAGCGCAAGCGCGATTGGTGTTTCGGTCCAGTTCAGAATGAAGACGTAGAGGAAGGTCGCCCCCAGTCCGCCCTTGATCATGGGCACGGTGATCCGAAAGTGCGCCTGCCAGCGAGACATGCCGTCGAGCATCGCCGCCTCCTCGTATTGCGGCGGAATCTGCTCGATGAAGCTCTTCAGCATCCAGGTCGAGAGTGGAACGGTGATCGCGGCATAGATCGCGGGCAGCAGCATCGGTGTGTTGGTCACGCCGAGCGGCGCCAGGAGAATGGCCAGGGGTATCGCGATCGCCATTGGAGGGATCATGCGAAACGAGAGGACGGAGATCGGCAGCCAGCTGCCGCCGACCCTGTAGCGCGCGAAAGCAATCGCAGCCATCAGGCCGAAGATCACCGAAACCACGGTCGCCGATAGCGCAACACCGGTCGTGCTAACCAACGAACGCCACGACGAGCTCTGCGGCATGCCAAGCAGATTCATGTAGGGATAGAAGACGTCTCGGTAGTTGTTGAGAGAAAGGCTCGACGGGATCCATGCACTCAAGACCGCCGCGCCGCTCACGTATTCGCTCCGCACCTTGAATGACGTCGAAAGCAGCCAGAAAACCGGGAACAGGGCGAAGAGGAGCGCTGCCGCCAGTGCGATGCGGTCGGCCCAGCTCAACCTTGTTCTGGTCATCGCGCCGGTTCCTGGCGTCCTTCTTTGGACCGCTCAAATAGAAGACGTGACAGGCGGCGGGCTGCAACGCCGAGCGCTTCGTCGCGCAGGGACTCTAGCCTTTGAAAGACGCGGCGGGCGAAGTCCAGGAGTTGCTGGAAAATTCGCTAGAGCGCGTCCGTCTTTGACGGACGCGCGACAGGCCGCGACCGCGGACCGCCGCGAATGCGGCGCGCCCGCGCAGGCGCCCAATGGCATTCACTTAGCGGTTTTCGACTGTTCACTTAAGGAGTCGTGTTCTTGCGCTGTCGGTTGCGTGCGTTTCTGTCGTTCAGGTGTTCAGGCGACGGCCCGCTTTGCGCGTGCCCACTTGCCGCGGGGTTTGCGCGACCTGCGTTCGCAGGACCGGCCGGGGCGCGGGCGCTGACGCGCCTGGTTGATGCAGGAGAGGACATGGCTGAGGGTTTCGGCGACCATCGCCGTATGGCGCAGCAGCAGCGCTTCGAGGTTGCGCGCGACGGTGGCGAGGCCGTTGCTGAAGTTGGCTTTCATCGCCGGCTTGCCGTCGGCAGGGCGCTCGGCGTCGAGGCTTGCGTTGCTGCGGTTGGTGAAGAGCCGGGTCATGGCGATGAGGTTGAAGTGGGCGAAGAGCTCCTGGCGGACGCCGCGCTCGGTCTGGCTGTGGAAGGCCTCGACGGCCATGGCCTGTTTCGAGGTCTTGTAGAGTTCCTCGATTCCCCAGCGCGCGTGATAGAGCTCGGCCAGTTCCGCGACGCTCCAGGCCTTGGGGTCGAGGAGGGTGGTGGCGAGGATGAAGACCGTGCTGCCGATGCGGTAGCGGACCAGTCGCAGGCGCAGCGGGGTGGCGTCGACGTGCGGCGTCTTGCGGCGCAGCTTTCTCAGGGTGTCCTTTCCGGGAGCGACGGTGATCGGCGCGTCCGTGCGGCCGTCGGCGATGAAGGCGTCGAGGGCGGCGCCTGCCTTCTTCTTGATCCGGAACACGGGGTGCAGGCCGCGGGCGACATGGGCGTGCAGCATCTCCCAAGAGTAGTAGCCGCGGTCATAGACCACGATGTCGTTGGCCGAGAGCGCCTTGAGGTGGGCGAGGGCGGCCCTTCTTTCGTCGCCGTGCGCGACCAGGTCGAAGTCCACCGGGATGTTCGCGTGCAGCCGGTAGAGGCAACTCAGCAGGCCCTGCGGGTAGTGGGCCGCCTCGGAGGGCGTGCGGTAGCCGGCCTTGAGCAGCGGCCGCGGCAGGTTGAGCTTGGAGCCGTCGACCGCGAACACGCGGTGGCCCTTCCAGGCCGGGCCGTCGGCGCGCTTGAGGATCTCGGCGTGCAGCGTCTTGAACACCGCCTCGTCGACCTTGGCCCGCGCCATGCACATCGCCGAGGCCGAGACCGGCGCCGGCTGCGGCAGTGCGACGCCCAGGACCCGGCACTGCTCCCACAGCCCGGCCAGCGTCGTGGCGTAGCCCGCGCGGCCGTTCGAGAACGCCAGCCGGAAGATGAAGAGCATGACGAGAAGGGTGTCGAGGACCCGCCGGCGGCTCTGCCACACCCGGTCGTGATCGGCGGCCACCGCCGCCAGTGCGCCGATCAGGTCCTGCCACAGCGCCACGAAGGGATCGTCCGGCGCCAGCGCTGCCGGCCGTGTCCTGTTCCCGCGCCGCGCCGGCCGCGGGCCTTCGAGCAGGATCGAGCGGAAGTCCGGCGTCAGCGGGTAGACGTAGACGCTTTTGCGGGTCTTGCCCTTGCCGCCCCCGGTCTCGCCGAGACAGCGCCAGTTGGCCGCGCGGTAGCAGGCGCCGTCGAAGAGGCTGGGGTCCACGAAGGTCTCCACCAGAACCGGGCGCGCTCCGAAGCGCGCCTCCCAGTCGCCGGGCAGCTGGCGCAGCGCCATCGACAGCGCTTTCGACGCCAGGTTGTCGACCCGGACCCAGGGAAAGATCAGGAAACGCGTGTGACCCACGACCAGATCGAGGTGCTTGCGGAAGCCTTCCGCCGGCCACCCGATCCACTCGTCGCGGCAGGGCAGCTCAGCGACGCCCGGGCAAACAGAAGGCAGCCCAGAGGCCGCCCGTGGCGGTCCAGGAGAAAATAGCGCAGATGCGCGCCGACCAGACGATGCAGCCCGAGATAGTGGTGGCGCGCGACGAACTCGTTCCACAGCCCGCCCTCCTCCTTGCCCGCCGCAATCGACAGGCGCAGCGGCATCAGCGCGGCCAGGTCCTCCGCGATCGCCGCGGCCGGCGCCGTCCGCTCGCTCCGGGCCATCGCCTCCTGCGGCCCCCGCACCTGCGCCTCGTCCCGCGCCGGCAGGGTCAGGATGCCCAGCCGCTCCAACTCCTCCAGCATCCGCAGGCAGACCGCGACACGGTTCCGCCCGCTCGGCGCGCGCCAGTTCAAATGCTCGCAGATCGTGTGCCCGAGCTCGTTGCGGCTGATCGCCGGAAACAGCGCCACCGTCTCCTGGATGTCGGCAATCTGCCGGCGGGTCAGACGTCTGCCGAAAAAGGTCGTCGACTTCAGCGCGGTGATGCGGGGGTCCATGGGCCGGCTCCACTGACAGGGGGACAGCCACAGTGTGCCAAAGCACACGCCGCCGGTCAATCCCCCTCGTGCGGGAAACGCCGAGACCGACAATCCACACAAGAAATCAACTCGTTACGACACCACCAAAAAAACCCCGGAACAATCTTCGCGCCAAATGAATGCCATTGCGCAGGCGCCGGGTCGCGCCGACAGGCGCGCGGAAGCATAGAATTGCCGGCTGCCGTGAGCGACAAAGAAGCAGAGCATTTCCGTGTTAAACGGATACGCTCTAGCAGCGCATCCTCGCCGGGGAGAGCTATGCCCCATCCTGGATGATGGCTGACCGGAAAGCGGTGCGGGTCTCGGTTTCATCAGCCTGAATGCCATCCTTGAATTTGGTCCCTTCGATGACCCTTGGCAATTGATTGTCGCCGTCGATCCGTCACAAGCTCTGTCGACGGCAAGCCGTTGCGCCAACGCCGCCCTGCGCTTAACCTTCCGCCGGAGCGCGGCGGCGCGCATTCAATGAAATTAGGGAGAGGCTAGAACCCATGTTCGACAGCACTCGGAGAGGTTTTCTCAAGGGCACGGCGGGCACCGCCGCAACGTTGGTGGCGGCCGGTCTCGCGGCATCGCCCAAGGCCTATGCCGACGACGACGAGATCGTCATCGCCAGCATCTTCGACCAGTCCGGCGGTCTCGACATCTACGGCACGCCGATGACCCAGACCTGCGAGCTCGCGGTCGAGGAGATCAACGCGGCCGGTGGCCTGCTCGGCAAGAAGGTGCGGCTGATCAAGTACGACCCGCAGTCCAACATGGAGCTCTATGCCCAGTACGCGCAGGAAGCCGCGCTGAAGGAGCGTGTCGACCTGGTCCACGGCGCCATCACCAGCGCCTCGCGCGAGGTCATCCGCCCGATCCTCCGGCGCTTCCAGACCCTCCTCTGGTACAGCGTGATCTACGAAGGCGGCGTCTGCGACATCAACAACTTCGTCAGCGGCGTGACCGCCGTGCAGTGGGTGAAGCCCATGGCCGACTACGGCTTCAGGACCCACGGCAAGCGCTGCTACTACATCGGCGCCGACTACAACGCGCCCCAGATCATCGGCAAGTGGACCGAGGTCTTCTCCAAGGATCACGGCGCCGAGGTCCTCACCAAGGACTTCTTCCCCCTCGACGTGGCGGAGTTCGGCCCGGCCATCGCCAAGATCCAGGAAGCGAAGCCGGACTGGCTCTCCACCTGTCTCGTGGGCGCCGCGCACACCGGCTTCTATCGCCAGTGGTACGCAGCGGGCATGCTGAACGAGATTCCGATCGTCTCGACGACCTTCGGCGTCGGCAACGAGCACAAGCAGCTCAGCGCGGAGGAGGGCAACGGCATCGTCAGCGCCCAACCCTACTTCCAGGAGCTGCAGCTCCCCGCCAACGTCGAGTTCGTCAAGCGCTATCAGGAACGCTTCGGCGACGACGCCCAGTATCTCAACTCGGTGGGTGTCGGCGGCTATCTCGGCACCATGCTCTGGTCGCTCGGCGTCAAGGCTGCCGGCAGCCACGAGCGCGAGGCGGTGATCGAGGCGCTGCGCAGCGGCGACATCGCGTGGGACGGCCCGGCCGGGCACATGGTGGTCGATCCGGTCACCAACCACGTCGTCCAGGACATGCACATGGCCGAGTGCCAGAACCAGAGCTGGAACATCTTCGAGAGCTTCTCCCAGCTCTATCCGAGCGACGTGATCGACCGCTGCGACCTGACCAAGGACCCCGACATGAACGCCCATCTGGAGCCGATCCTGTAGGGGTTTCCGGCGCCGTAGCGAAACGAGAGCGATAGTTCGCATCACGACGGGTGCGCCGTGGACACTGCTGCGCTCCTGATCATCGAAGTGCTGAACGGGATTGCCAGCCTGGCGCTCGCCTGCGCCGGGCTGGCGATCATCTTCGGCATGATGCGGGTGATCAATTTCGCCCACGGCGAGTTCATGATGCTCGGCGCCTACACCACCGTGGTGTGCACCAAGACGCTCGGTATCAACATCTGGATCTCGATGCTGATCATCTCGCCGATCGTCGTCGGCATCATCGGCATCATCGTGGAACGCACCTTCATCCGCTTCTTTTACGGACGGATGATCGACACGCTGATCGCGACCTGGGGCCTGAGCTTGCTGCTCATCGGCATCGTCACCGCGATCTTCGGCAACATCATCGAAGGCGTGTCTGCGCCGATGGGCAGCTTCGAGGTCGGCATCTACAACGTCGCCCAATACCGCATGATGCTCATCGGCATCGTGATCCTGCTCTTCATTGGCGTCTTCCTGGTGCTGACGCGCACCAAGCTCGGCCTCATCGCGCGCGGCACCATGCAGAATCCGGCCCAGGCGTCGGTGCTTGGGATCAGCACGCAGCGCGTCTACATGGTGACCTTCGCGGTTGGCGCTGGGTTGACCGGGCTCGCGGGCGGCCTGTTGGCGCCGATCTCGCAGGTCATCCCGACGGCGGGCGCGGCCTACGTCGCCCAGACCTTCATCACCGTCATCACCGGCGGCACCGGCGCCGTGACCGGCACACTGGTCGCCTCCGGCGTCTTCGGCACCGTGCGCCAGCTGCTCAGCTACGAGTTCACGCCGGTCCTCGGCGGCGTCGGCCTGCTGATCGTTGCAGTGGTCATGCTGCGGCTCCTGCCCCAGGGCATCACCGGCAAAATCTTCAGGCGCTCGCTGTGAGGGTGCTCGGCGTCAACCTGAGGAGTTGGGAGACTCTCGGCACCATACTGGTCGGGCTCTTCATGCTCGTGCTGCTCTTCGCAGGCCCGCACATCTTCGACCTCTTCCTGCTCTTCAAGGTGACGCTCTTCGTCGCCATGGCGATCCTGGCACTCTCCATGGGCTTCATCTGGGGCTACGGCGGAATCCTGTGTTTCGGGCAGTCGGCGTTCTATGGCCTCGGCGCCTACAGCTACGCGATCGCCGTGGGCAACTTCGGCGAGAGCACGGGCCCCTTCTTCCTGGCGATCGTCGTGCCCGCCGCCTTCGCCGCCCTGCTCGGCTACTTTATGTTCTACGGCCGCCTGAGCGATGTGTACCTCGCGGTGGTGACGCTCGCGGTCACGCTCATCCTCTACAACTTCATGCGCTCGACCGCGGGTGAGGAATACGCCATCGGCGCACAGCGGCTGATGGGCTTCAACGGCATCTCGTCGGTTCAGCCCATCAACTGGCCGGGGGACGGCAAGGCGTGGCTCTTCCCTGACGAGATATACCATCTCGCGATGGGGTGTCTGATTCTGTGCTATTTCGGCCTCAAGCTCCTCAATCGCTCGCATTTTGGCCGGGTCGCGGTCGCGATTCGGGAAAACGAGCTGCGCGCCGAGCTGCTCGGCTACGACGTTCGCCTGCACAAGCTGCAGACCTTCACCATCGGCGGCGGCATGGCCGGGCTCGCCGGGTGTCTGGGCGTCAATTTCAACTCCTTCGTCAATCCGGACGTGTTCGCCCTCAACTTCGCGGCCGAGATCATCATGTGGACGCTGATCGGCGGGCTCGGCACCCTGGTCGGGCCGATGATCGGCTGCATCGGGCTTCTGATGCTAAAGTTCGAGATCGGCCAGCAGCAGATCACCAACACCTATCTGATCTTCGGCGGGATCATTATGGTGTTCGTGCTCTTGGTGCCGGCCGGGCTGCTGCCCACCGCGCGCCAGCTATTGGAGCGTTTCGTGCCCGGAATGGGCGGAGGCGACGGGAGCGGTGGGAAAGCGCGGGAGGCGGTGCAGTGACCGACGCAGCGGCGGCAGCGACGACCGACGCAATGCCCATCCTGGAGACGCACGGGCTGACCATGCGTTTCGGTGGTGTGGTCGCGGTCGACAACGTGGATTTCTCCATGTCCGAGGGTGAGCTCCGCTGCCTGATCGGCCCCAACGGCGCCGGCAAGAGCACCTTCTTCAAGTGCCTGACCCACCAGTACAAGGCGTCCGCCGGGCGGGTCCACTTCCGGGGCACCGACATCACCGGCTCCCACACCTACCAGATCGCGCGCCGCGGTATCGGCATCAAGACGCAAGTGCCGAGCGTCTTCGACGGCTTGAGCGTCCACGAGAACATCTGGGTCGCGGCCCGGCGTCATCACAGCCGCCGCGAGGCCAACCGCATCGTCGACGAGATTCTGGAGCGGCTGCGCCTCAGCGAACTCGCGCGTCGCGTCGTCGGCCAGCTCGCCCACGGCGAGCGCCAACGGGTGGAGCTTGGCACCGTGCTCACCGGCGAGCCCGAGCTGATCCTGCTCGACGAGCCGACGGCGGGCATGACCCATGAAGAGGTCAATCAGACCACCGACCTGATTCTCGAAATCAACAAGACCACGTCGATGATCGTCGTCGAGCACGACATGCAGTTCATCAAGTCGATCGCGAAGCGGGTGACCGTGTTCCATCAAGGAGCGATCCTGATCGAGGACACCATGGCGAACCTGGAGAAGAACCAGCAGGTGCGCGACATCTATCTCGGCAAGCAGCACGCGGCCTGAACCATGCTGAGCGCCGAAGGCATCCGCGCGAGCTACGGCAGGATCCCGATCCTGCACGGCATCGACCTCCAGGTGGCGGAGGGCGAGTTCGTCGGCATCCTGGGCCACAACGGGATGGGCAAGACCACCTTGCTCAAGACCCTGATCGGCCTGGTCAAGACCACCGACGGATCGATCACCTTCGAGGGCGAGGCGATCACGCGGGAGGCGCCGCACAAGCGCAGCCGGCGCGGCATCGGCTACGTGCCGCAGGGGCGCGAGATCTTCCCCAACGTGAGCGTGCGCGACAATCTCAGGCTGGGCTTCGCGGTGCAGAAGGTGGACGAGCAGGAGGTGCTCGAGGAGGTGCTCGAGGAGTTCCCGCGCCTCAAGCCCCTGCTCGACCGCGCGGGCCGTGTGCTCTCCGGCGGCGAGCAGCAAATTCTGGCGCTGGCGCGCTGCCTCTGCGGGCGCCCCCGCCTGATCCTCCTCGACGAGCCGACCGAAGGCATCCAGCCCTCGATCGTCGAAGAGATCGTGGAGATCCTCAAGACCCTCCAGGCGCGGCGCAAGCTCACCGTCGTCCTGGTCGAGCAGAACCTCGACTTCATCGCCGAGCTGTCCCAGCGCGTGCTTATCATCCAGCGCGGCCAGTTCACCAGCGAGGTCTCGCCGTCGCAGCTCTCCGATCCCGATCTCGTCGCCGAGTTCGTCGGCATGGGCGGCTAGGGTCCGGGGCGAACGCATGCACTACTCAATCCTCCTACCGTCATGCCCGGACTTGTTCCGGGCATCTCGTCCCGCCGGGCGAGACCGGGGTGCCCCCGTGGATTGCCGGGACAAACCCGGCAATGACGTTAGAGGAACGCTGGCATCATTCGTCCTCCGTTTCGGGACAGGATACTAGGATCCCGACCATGCCTGCGCTCACCGACGCCCAGCGGCGCGAATTCGACGACCAGGGGTACCTGCTCCTCCCCGCCCTCTTCTCGGAGGACGAGATCGCCGCCGTCCGGGCCGAGGTCGAGTCGGTCGCGGCGCGCGAAGGCCCCGAGGTGGTGACAGAGTCAGAGTCGGACGCGGTCAGGCTGGTCTACGGCGCCCACCGCTTCAACGAGGCGTTCCACCGCCTCTCGTGCCATCCGCGCTGGCTGGAGCCGGTGCAGGAGCTGATGGGAGGGCCGGTCTACATCCACCAGTCGCGCCTCAACCCCAAGGCAGCGTTCCACGGCGGCCCGTGGGACTGGCATCAGGACTACGCCACCTGGTCGGACCGCGACGGGCTCAAGGAACCCAGAGCCTTCATGGTCGCGATCCTGCTGGACGAGGCCAACGCCGCCAACGGTCCGCTCATGCTGGTGCCGGGCTCGCACCATTACGGGCTGATCGCGGAGGCCGCGGACAACGAGGAATCGCCCGGCTACACGCTCTTCGTCATCTCGGACGAGCACCTCACCCACATCGTGGACGCGGGCGGCATCGAGCAGGTCACCGGTCCCGCCGGCTCGGTGCTGATCAGCCACGCCAACATGGTTCACGGTTCGGCCGGCAACATCACGCCCTGGCCGCGCCGCATCTTCTATCTCAACGTCGCCGCCACCGATAACCCGCCCACCAGGTTCGAACGCGCCGAGCACCACTGCACCCGCGACTGGTCGGCGATCGAGCCGCTCGACGACGACTGCCTCCGCGCGCTCTCGCAGGAGCCGATGTCGGACTGAGGAGCACCATGAAGTACGGATTCTTTATCCGCGGCCAGTTCCGCCGCGGCGAGGACATGAACGCGCATTTCGCGGACCTCTGCACCCGGGCGAGGCTCGCGGATGAGCTCGGCTTCGACATTCTCGCGACCGGCATGCACTACGCCGCCTACCCGCTGCAGCAGTATCAACAGATGCCGCTGCTGGCGCGGCTCATGGTCGAGGCGCCGCGCTGCCGCCTGCTGCCGGGGATCATCCTGCTCTCCCTGCACAAGCCTTTGGATATCGCCGAGCAGGTCGCGACCCTCGACGTGATGTCCGGCGGGCGCATGATCTTCGGCGCGGGCCTCGGCTACCGCGAGGTGGAGTTCAAGGGCTTCGGCACCACCCAGGCCGAGCGGGTGATGCGTCTGGAGGAGAACCTGGAGGCCGTCGTCCGCCTCTGGACCGAGGACGGCGTCAGCATGGCGGGCTCCCACTTCACCCTCGACGACGCGACCGTATCGCTCAAGCCGATGCAGCAGCCGCACCCGCCGATCTGGCTCGGCGCCAACGCGGACGCTGCGGTCGAGCGCGCGGCCCGGCTCGGCGATGCCTGGTTCATCAACCCTCACCAGCGCATGGAGTGTCAATCGGCTTTCAATACTGACCCCCGATCGGCGTGCAAAATTGACCCCCCTGAGTGGCACGGCGGAGGTTGTCCCGGTAGCCAATAGGGGGGACCCGCGCGGCTTCGTGTGGCGCCCTGCGCTACGCGGAGCGAAGCCGCGTGGGGGGTCCCTGTTGGCCCACCGGGGCAACCGGGCCGCAAGGGAGGCCGGCGGCGGGTCAGGAGCGGTTCTTGAAGCGCCAGCTCTCGTTGCCGGTCTCGATGATCTCGCAATGATGGGTGAGGCGATCGAGCAGCGCTGTGGTCATCTTGGGGTCGCCGAAGACGGATGGCCATTCGCCGAAGGCGAGGTTTGTGGTGATGACGATCGAGGTGCGCTCGTAGAGCCGGCTCATCAGATGGAAGAGCAGCTGCCCACCGGCCTGGGCGAAGGGCAGGTAGCCGAGCTCGTCGAGGATGACGAAGTCGCGGCGGACGAGCTGGTCTGCAGTGCGGCCCTGGCGTCCGGCGCGAAGCTCGGCCTCGAGGAGGTTGACCAGGTCGACGACGTTGTAGCACCGGCCGCGCGCGCCCTTGCGGATGCAGGACCGCGCGATGGCGACGGCGAGATGGGTCTTGCCGGTACCGGTGCCGCCGACCAGCACGATGTTGCGTTTGCCCTCGAGGAAGCCGCCGCCGGCGAGCTCCTGGATCAGGGGCTCGTTGACCGGCGAGGCGGCGAAGTCGAAGTCGGCCAGCTCCTTGACCGTCGGCAGCTTGGCGGAGGCCATCTGGTACTTGATCGAGCGGGCCCTCTTGTCGGCGATCTCGACCTGCAGCAGCGTACCGATGATCTGTTGCACCGGATGGCGGCGCTTGAGCCCGTCGGCAAGGATGTCGTCGTAAGCGGCGCGCATACCTGCGAGCTTCAGCTGGGTCATCATCTCCAGCACATCATGACGCTCCATGACCGGCCTCCCTCAGGCTGTCGTAGCGCTGACAGTCGGCTACCGGCTTGTGGCGAAGCTGCAGGCCCTCGGGCGTCGGGATGATTGCCGGCGGTGCCGGCTGGCGCTGCCGGGCGAGGATGTTGAGCACCACGTCGGCGCTGCAGGCACCGCAGTCGAGCGTCTCGGCACAGGCCGCCTCAACCGCCTCCAGTCCGTCCTCCAGCACCGCCGCGAGCACCTTGACGAACTGCCGGTCGCCGTCGTCGTGGCCCGCGAGCCGGGTTCGCAGGCGGCCGAGCGCGTTGGGCAACTGCCAGTCCTTGAAGGGCGCGCCATTGCGTAGCGCGCCGGGCTTCCGCGTCAGGATCGGCACGTAATGCCACGGATCGTAGACGAACCGGCCGCGCCCGAAGCTGCGGGGGTGCTCGGCAACGGTCTCGCCGTCCTGGCGGATGACGATCCGATCGGCATAGGCCCGCACGTCCACCGGCCGGCCGACGGCGCGGGCCGCGACGCTGTACTGGTTGTTGTCGAAGCGCACCAGACAGGTCTTCGAGACCGACACCTCGCTGGCATGGAAGCCGTCGAAGGGGCCGCGATACGCCATCAGGAAGGGCTGCTCCTCCTCGAACACCTGCCACACCGTCTTGCCCGGGATTGTCGGATGCGGATGCTTCTTGGCGTCCTCGATGCACCGATCCATCAGCCACTCGTTGATCTCGGCGTAGGAGCGGCCCCGCGGGATGGGCACGAACAGGCGGCCGCGAAGGTCACCCACCTGCTTCTCGACCTGCCCCTTCTCCCAGCCAGCCCCTGGCGTGCACGCCACAGGCTCCACCAGATGGTGCGAGCACAGCTCCTGGAAGCGGCGGTTGTAGTCCCGCTTCTTGCCCACGAAGATCGTGCTCACCGCCGTCTTCATGTTGTCGTAGATGCCCCGCCGGCAGACCCCGCCGAAGAAGCGGAAGGCACGCTCGTGCGCCTCGAAGACCATCTCCTGGCTCTCGCGGGGAAAGATCTGGACCAGATACATCCGGCTGTGGCACAGCCGCATGTGCGCCGCCTTCACCCTGGTCGTCGCGCCCGACAGACGCGCGTACTCGTGGCTCCAGTCGAACTGGTAGGCCTCGCCGGGATCGAAGATCAGCGGCACATAGGCCTGCGCCGGCGACAACAGCCGCCACCGGCGCCGCCAGGCCCTGGCATAGCGGCGAACCGCGTCATAGCCGCCCTTGTAGCCCAGCGACACAAGGTCTTCATGAATCCGCAGAAGAGACAGCCGATCCTTGCGTGCCTTCTTCTCGTTGGCCTTCAGCTGGCGCTCAAGCTCCTCCACCCACAGCCCAAGCTTCGGCATCGGCTGGATCTTGCGCTCGTAGCTGTGCGAGGTCGCATCGCCCCGCACCACCTTGCGTATCGTGTTCTTGGAAACCCTCAAATCCCGGGCGAGCTTCTTGATCGGAACGCCCTTCACCAGATGATCCCGACGGATCTTCGCGATCGTTTCCACAACCAGCATCTCCCCCACCACCCCGTCCGTCCAAACGACGAGGTGTGTTCATGGACACAAATCCAAGGGGGTCAATTTTGGACGCCGATCACCCCCAATAGGGGGTCACTTTTCCACGCTTAACAACACGCAAAGCGCAGCCGGGCCCACTTCTCGCGCCTGGCGCCTGCGTCGTCCTTGTCCATTCCGGCATCCCTCCCTCGCCGCATCGGAGAGATGCCCATGTAGAACGCCCTATCCGGGCGTGACAGGAACACTTTCTGCGGGCGGCGCCGAGCCATCGCCGAGCCCGCAATAGCCCGTCCACGGCTTGAACCAGATCAGGCTCAGGAACAGACGCTCACCGAAGCGTCCGCCCCGCATCTGCCGCAGCACGAAGAGCAGCGGCACCTCCTCGGGTGGCATCACCAGTTCGCCACGCTTCGCTCCCCAGGGCTCCGTCGCCGGGAACGCCTCCAGCCACCACTTCCGCCAGCGGCGCAGTGTGGCGACCGAGACCCCCCACTTCCGCTTGATCGTCTGCAACCGCACCCCGCCTCTCAGAACCAGTGCACTCAACAGAACGAACAGGGCGCCCAGATAAAAGCGGCGCCCGAAGAATCGTACCGATGGTGGGGTCGCTCGCAGGCGGCAATCCGCGCAGCAGAAGCTGAACCGCCGCGTGCCCTCTTCCCTCAACTCGGCTGCCAGACCGTACGGCTTGCGCGGATACGTCGCGCTGTGCAGCTTGCCGGGGCAGTGTCGGCAGCCCGCCTCGCGGCAGCGCGCCGCCTCGGCCTCATCGACCTCGCGCAGCCAGGCCCAGACCAGGGCGTTGCAAAGCATGGAGTGGCGGAAAATGTTGTGCGACATTGGGGCCGTCTCTGGCGATTGTGACCGTCACCACGAGACAAAGCCCCCCGGCGAACTTCTTGCAAGTTCGCCGAGGGGCACCCGCCCCAAAACCTCAACAAATCCGAGCGGATCAGGCCCCGATCCCCGCTGAAAGACCGCGCGCGCTCACGCCGACGGCGGCGAGATAATCGCCGTACCACTGCTCGGGCACGCGGATGCGGCGCTCGCACATGCGGATGATGTCTTCGATGTCCTGGAAGTCGCGTTGCACCTGTACGCAGGGGAAGATCAGCGCGCCTTCCTGATAGACGTCCGCGGCTTGCGCCATGTAGGTGGTGGGCAGGCTGTTGCCGACATCGGCCTGATGGGCCTTCACCGCGACGGTGAAGAAGTGCTCGCCCTCGTGGAACACCGGCACCAGGATGGTGTGGTCGGCCGGGTGGGTGTTGCCGAGGTAGGGGTCGTTGTGCAGGTAGGCATCGCCCTCGGCATAGTCGGGATGCAGGTCCTGCATCGACTTGGTCTGGATGTTGGTGCCCCAGACGTGGATAGGGAAGCCCTCGGCCACGGCGAGCACCTGGTTGTCGGACGTGATGACCGCGCATGAGAAGTCGCGCGCCATGCCGATGACGGAAGAGCGCGCCGCCAGCAGCATGGTGTTGGTCATCTCGCGGCAGACCGCGTCCATGCGGTTTGCCATCACCGGCAGCAGGACCGGGTTGATGCGGTTCTCGCGCCCAGCCTCGGCGAGTGCTTGTGCCATCGCTTCCTCCCTCAGGCGCCGGCGGCGCCAGTCTCCAGCAGGTAGTTTCAGACTTCCTGACCTCGTGATGCTGGCTGTTCTGGGCAGCGTGCCGGGAACTCCTTGAATTCTGATACATTTCGGTTGTTTCAGGCGGTTTTTCGCTGGGTGTCGCGCCCGAGGTCTGATATTATAATTTGATACCAATTGCACGGTCTCAACCATGCCCAGTACCCTCCCAATGTGCCCTCCAGAGGCGGTCTCGATCGGCAACAGCTGCTTCGCCGTCCTGATCTCGGACGACACCTTCACCTACTTTTCCAACCTCATTCCCTTTGACAGCCACGCCGCCGATGACCGCACGGCCATGCTCTTGCGGATCGGCCGCCTCGCGGCGATCAGCGCGGTCTCGCCGCAGGAACTGGCTGACGCTTTCGCTGTCTCGCGCGCGACGGTGCAGCGCGCACGACGGCGCTACCTGGCCGAGGGCGAAGCGGGGTTCATGAAGCCCCGGCGCGGTCGCGGGCCGTCGGTGTTCACTCCGGAGTTGGCGGAGAAGGCGACGGCGTTGCTGGCATCGGGCCTGAGCGGCTCTGCGGCGGCCCGGGTTCTCGGCGTGTCAGCGCCATCGGTCAACAAGTGGCGCCGTCAGGGACTGATCGGCAACACGGAGGCGGATGGGGAGCCCGGACGCTCAGCGCTGGCTGCGCCGCCTGACGCGGGTGCGGCTCCTGAAGGCCGTGTCGATGAAGAGAGTACCGGTGCCCCGGGGCCGGAGACGGCGCCGGGGCTGGAAGCGCAGCCGCAAACGGATCGCAGCGCGCGCGATCGGCGGGACCGGCAGGCGCCGATGGGGCGTGCGACTTGCGATGTTCCGGCTCGGGTTCTGGCCAGTTGTGGACAGGCGGGGCCGGTCGAACCGCAGTTCGCCGCCGCCGCCCGCGGTGTCCGCTTCGGCGGCGTGCTCGCCGCCCTGCCGGCCCTGCTGAAGGAAGGTCTTCTCTCCGAGACCGGTCTCCTGCCATTGCTGCCGAAGGGCTATTACGGCTTGCCTACGATCCTGCTCTTCCTGGCCTTCATGACCTTGGCGCGGGTGCGCAACCCCGAGAGCCTGCGCTACCAGGCGCCGGGCGAATGGGGCGCCATTCTCGGCCTCGATCGCTGCCCCGAGGTCAAGACGCTGCGCCGCAAGATCGCTCTCATCGCCGACGACGAGGCCGGCGTGCGGGCGTGGCAGCTCGCCCTTGCCAGGCGCTGGCAAGGCCGACGAGCCGGAGCTCTGGGCGACGCTGGCCATCGACGGGCACGTCAAGGTCTACTCCGGCCGCAAGGGGCGCTTGCCCAAGCACTTCGTCTCGCGCGAGAAGCTGTGCCTGCCGGCGAGCGCCAGCTACTGGATCAACGCTCTGGGCGGCAAGCCGCTGCTCTGTCTGCACAAGCCGCTGGACCCGAAGATGGTCGCGGCCATCGAAGCCGACGTGGTGCCGGCGCTGCAGGAGCTTGGGATCGTTGGCGCCGGGGCGCCGGACCTGACCGCCGAGCATCCCGGCCAGCCGGCGCTCACCCTGGTCTTCGACCGCGAGGGCTGGAGCCCGGATCTGTTCCGCCGGCTGGCGAGGCGCGGCGTCGCCTGCCTGACCTGGCACAAGAACTTCAGGGGCGAGGACTGGCCGGCCGAGGACTTCGGCGCGATGACCGTTCCCATTCACGGACCGGCGGCGGACGGCAGCGCCACCATGCGGCTGGCTGAGAAGCCGGTGACGTTGCCGAACGGCTTCAGGGTGCGCCAGATCCGCCGCCTGCTCGACAACGGCCGTCAGGTGCCGCTGATCACCACCGATCCGCACAAGCCGATGGCTGAGGTTGCGGGCGCCATGTTCTCGCGCTGGTCGCAGGAGAACTTCTTCAAGTACATGCGTGACGAGTTCAATCTCGACGCCCTGCCGACCCACGAGCTCGAGCCTCTCGATCCCGCCGCCATGGTCGTCAACCCGCTGCGGCGGGCCTATGACAAGGCAATCCATCGCCTCGACCGCCAGCTTGGCCGCCTGCGCAACCGCATCGCCGACACGGCCCGGAAGAAGCAGCCGACGGCGGAACTCAGGAGGGAAGTCAGGGACCTCCAGGATGTCCGCGACATCGTCAGGGCCAGCCGCAGGGAGACGCCCAAGCACTGCCGGGCCGGCGACCTCGACGAAGCCGAGCAGCTCGATGCCTTGCCCGCGCGCGAGCGCCTCCTCCTCGACGTCATCCGGATGATCGCCTACCGCGCCGAAACCCGCATGATGCTTCCCGTCATGCAGGCGCAGGGCCACAAGCCCCATCCCCGGAAACTGCTTCAAGCGCTGCTCACCGCCGATGCCGACATCCTGCCGGATCCTGGCAATGGCCTCCTGCGGGTCCACATTCTTGGCCTCGCAAACGACGCCTGCGACCGTTGGATCGATGCGGTTCCTGACTTCGACGGTTGGGCCGGATTTTGGCTGATCTCCCGTCTGGAGTTTTCTGCAAAGACAATGACTTAGAAGTTGCGGTGCGGTCAAGCCGCTTTGTAGTGCCTAGTAGGTATATGTGGTTGTCGATACCCCCGCCGCGCGCTACACTTTCCCCGTGTTCGTTCGCATCAAGACCACGCCCAACAGCCCGCGACGCTCGGTCCAGCTCGTCGAGGCCGTGCGCGACGGCGGCAAGGTCCGACAGCGCATCGTTCGCCACATCGGCGTGGCCATGGACGAGGACGAGCTCGAGCGCCTGAGGCAGCTCGGCGAGTACGTCAAGGCGAAGCTGGAGGACCAGCGCCAGCCTTTGCTGTTTGCGCCCGAGAAGATCGCAGACCAGGTGATCCGCGTCGGACGCCAGGGCGACGGCAAGCAGGAACTCCCGGTCGATCTCAAGCAACTCGAAGAGGAGCAGCGCCTGATCACTGGCGTCCACGAGGTCTACGGCGAGATGTACCGCCTGCTGGGCCTCGATGCGCTGCTGCCGCGATCGCGCTACCGGGCCTCGCACGACGCGCTGTTCCACGTGGTGATGGCACGCATCGCCAACCCCGACAGCAAGCGGGGCAGCGTGCGCCGGCTCGAGGAGGACTTCGGCGTGAGCCTTCCCCTTGAGAAGGTCTACCGCATGATGGACCAACTCGGCGCGACCGTGATCGAGCGTCTGCGCACGCAGGTGGGCGAGGCGAGCCGATCGCTGCTGCCGGAGCCGGTCGCGCTCCTCTTCTTCGATTGCACCACGCTCTACTTCGAGACCGCGGTTGAGGACGAGCTTCGCCAGCACGGCTTCAGCAAGGACGGCAAGCACAAGGACTCGCAGGTCCTGCTGGCATTGATGGTGACGCGCGAAGGGCTGCCGATCGGCTACGAGGTCTTTCCCGGCGCCACCTACGAGGGGCACAGCCTGGTCCCGGTCTTGCAGGACATGCAGCGCCGCCACCAGGTGGAGCGCACGGTGTGCGTGGCCGACCGGGGCATGCTGAGCGCCGACAACCTCGACGCCATGGACACGATCGGCGGCGAGTACGTCGTCGGCGCGCGGCTGCGCAAGCTGCCGCTCGCGCTGCGGAAGCAGATTCTCGACCCGGGCACCTATGCCCCGCTGGAGGGCCCGGAGAAGCGCCGGGTCGGCGAATGGGAGCACAAGGGCCGGCGCCTGATCGTCGTCTTCTGCCCCGTGCGCGCGCGCACGGACGCACACGAGCGCCGCAAGCAGGTGGAGCGCCTGCTCGACAGGCTGGCCCGCAGCGACAATCCGAAGGAGCTGCTCTCCAATCACGGGGCGAAGCGCTTCATCGCCGTCGAGGGCGAAGCCCGGCTCACGGTGAACCCGGAGAAGATCGCCGAGGCCGAGCGATGGGACGGGCTCGCCGGCGTCATCACCAATCTGCGCGACGCCAGCGTCACCGAAGTGATGTCTCACTACCACGGGCTCTGGCAGGTCGAGGAGAGCTTCCGGATCACCAAGCACGACCTGCGGGTGCGCCCCATCTGGCACTGGAACCCGGACCGGATCCGCGCCCACATCGCCATCGCCTTCATGGCCTTCGCCTGCGTCCGCCACCTCGCCTACCGCGTCGCCATCCAGAAGCGGCGGATGTCCCCGGAAGTCATCCGCTCCGCCCTCGTCCACCGCCAATGCTCGGTCCTGCGCTGCCGCCAATCAGGCAACCGCTACGTCATCCCCTCCAAGCCGACACCGGCGGCGGAACAGATCTATGCGACCATGGGGCTGCCCCTGACGATCACCCCGTACCAGCTCGACTGACCGCCGACGAAACCCGGCCCGGTCTCGCAGCGCCGCCGGATGTAGTGCCTGGCCGGAAATGAGAACCGGCCAATTTCAAATACTTACGCGAATCAACCGTCGAAGTCAGGCATTCACGGACCGGCGGCGGACGGCAGCGCCACCATGCGGCTGGCTGAGAAGCCGGTGACGTTGCCGAACGGCTTCAGGGTGCGCCAGATCCGCCGCCTGCTCGACAACGGCCGTCAGGTGCCGCTGATCACCACCGATCCGCACAAGCCGATGGCTGAGGTTGCGGGCGCCATGTTCTCGCGCTGGTCGCAGGAGAACTTCTTCAAGTACATGCGTGACGAGTTCAATCTCGACGCCCTGCCGACCCACGAGCTCGAGCCTCTCGATCCCGCCGCCATGGTCGTCAACCCGCTGCGGCGGGCCTATGACAAGGCAATCCATCGCCTCGACCGCCAGCTTGGCCGCCTGCGCAACCGCATCGCCGACACGGCCCGGAAGAAGCAGCCGACGGCGGAACTCAGGAGGGAAGTCAGGGACCTCCAGGATGTCCGCGACATCGTCAGGGCCAGCCGCAGGGAGACGCCCAAGCACTGCCGGGCCGGCGACCTCGACGAAGCCGAGCAGCTCGATGCCTTGCCCGCGCGCGAGCGCCTCCTCCTCGACGTCATCCGGATGATCGCCTACCGCGCCGAAACCCGCATGATGCTTCCCGTCATGCAGGCGCAGGGCCACAAGCCCCATCCCCGGAAACTGCTTCAAGCGCTGCTCACCGCCGATGCCGACATCCTGCCGGATCCTGGCAATGGCCTCCTGCGGGTCCACATTCTTGGCCTCGCAAACGACGCCTGCGACCGTTGGATCGATGCGGTTCTGAGCGACCTGAACGCCACCGAAACGGTCTTCCCCGGCACCCGTCTGCGCATAGTCTACGACATCGACGGGGCCTCGGAATCCGCGCGGCTCGTGTCACCTAAAATCAGCAGAGGTCAGGAAGTCTGAGTTTCGTCCGGCGGTCACGGTCGCCGACGAGCCCGGGTAGACGACGATCGTCGTGGTGGGCTCCTCGACGATGGCCGGCCCCTTCAGCACCATGCCGGGCAGCAGATCATCGCCGAGATGGAAGGGCGTGTCCAACAAGGCCCCGGCCTCGCCGAAGTAGGCGCGTGTGGTGCGGCGCGGCTTGGGCAGGGCGGCGTCGCTCATCGGCTCGGCCGGGAACGACGGCTTGTCGAGGAAGGCCGTGATCCGGCCCTTCCAGTTGATGCACTCGATGGCGCCGCCTTCTTCCTTGACCGCATAGCGGCGGAAATGGACGTCGTGGAAGGCTTCCACCAGCCGCTCCACGTCCGCTTGGCCCTCGAAGCGGTCCATGGGCATGGGAATCTCCATCTCCCACTGCTGGTTGATATAGCGGGCCTCGACGAAGTACTCGCGCCCGAAGCGCTCGATGCTGCGGCCGCGCAGCTTCTCCTCGAACTCGTCCATCCGCGCCGCGATGCCGGAGAGGGTCGCGCTCACGCCCTCGAAGTCGAAGGTGTTGGAATGCGCGTACCGGCTCCCGCTGAACTCGGAGACGATGTTGGAGAACTGCCCGCCGCAGGCGCTGAGCGCGCCCGCCGTGCGCGGCAGCAGCACCCGGCGGCAGCCCAGCGCCTGGGCGATGGGGATGATGTTGAGCCCGGCGGCGCCGCCGCCGGCGACGATGATGCTCTCGCCGGGGTTCACGCCGTCTTGGACCGTGATCTCCTGGATCGCCTTGATCATCTGCTCGCCGGCAAGGGTGAGCACCGCCGAGGCGGCCTCATCGGCCGAGAGCTTGAGGGGCGCCGCGACCTTCTCGATCACGCTGGCCGCGGCGGTCACGTCGAGGCTCATGCGCCCGCCGAGGAAATAGTCGGGGTCGATGTAGCCGAGGACCACGGCGGCGTCGGTGACGGTGGGCGCCTCGCCACCCTGGCCGTAGCAGGCGGGCCCGGGGCGGGCGCCCGCGCTCTGCGGGCCGACGCGGAGCAGCCCGCCGGCGTCGATCCAGGCGGTGGAGCCGCCGCCCGCGCCGACGCTGCGCACGTCCACCGAGGAGAGGCCGAGGTTGTGGCCGATCCACTCGCCGAGCAGCCACGTATCGCGCGTGTACTTGACCTGACCGCTGCGGACCAGGCTCACGTCGAAGGTGGTGCCCCCGGTATCGACGATGATGACGTCGTCGCCCTGGTCCTCGGCGCCGGCGTAGGCGATGCCGGCGAGCGGGCCCATCGCAGGGCCCGACTTCACGGTGTAGATCGGCTTCGCCACCACGTCGTCCACGTGCATGACGCCGCCCGACGACGTCGAGATCAGCACCTCGCCCTCGCAGCCGGCGGCGCGCAGGTCGCTCTCGAAGGAAGCGAGATGGCTCTGCATCAAGGGCTTCAGCGAGGCGTCGATGGCGGTGGACGAGGTGCGCGGGAACTCGCGGATGATCGGGTTGAGCTGGTGCGAGAGGGTGTAGGGCACGCCGGGCATGATCTCGGCGATCAGCGCGCCGATGCGGAGCTCGTGGTCGGGATTCACGATGGACCAGAGCAGGGCGACCGCGACCGCCTCGATCCGCTTGCGCGGCAGCGCCTCGATGATCGCGCGCGCCGCGGGCTCGTCGAGTTCGCGCTCGATGCCGCCCTCGGCGTTGATCCGCTCCGGGATCTCGAAGGTGAGCCGGCGCGGGATGTAGGGCGGCGGGAACTCCATCGCGAGGTTGAGCGGCTCGCGCTTGCCGCCGTGGCGGTAGAGCAGCGTGTCCGGAAAGCCCTCGGTGGTGAGCAACGCGGTCTTCGCGACCTTGCCCTCGATGATCGAGTTGGTCGACCGCGTGGTGCCGTAAATCAGCATCTCGGTCTCGGCCAGCAGGCGCTCGTAGGGGACGCCCGCGATGTCGCCGGCGTTGGCGAGCGCGCCGCTGAAGCCCTCGAAGGTGCGCTCGGCCGTGGTCAGCGCCTTGCCGACGGTGAGCTGGCCCGCGTCGTCGGCGACCACGACATCGGTGAACGTGCCGCCGGTATCGACGGCAATGCGATAGCCCATGGGTGTCTCCCCTAGCCCGGAAGCAAGCCTGCGCTACCAGGCCGTGTGCAAGAGGTCGATGACCTCGTCCTCGGACGTCACCTGGCGCGGGTTGCCGGCGACGATGATGTCCTCCAGCGCGTCCGCCGCGATGCCGGGGAAGTCCTCGTGGGTGACGCCGACATCGCGGAGCCGCCAGGGCAGGCCCATGTCCTCGCGCACCAGCTTGGCCACCTCGTCGGCCGCCGCGGCGGCGGCTTGCTCCTCGCTCATGCCGGCGATGTCCACGCCCATGGCCTCGGCCGCCCAGGCCTGGCGGGTCGTGGTGACTGCCCGGTTGAAGGCCATGACGTGCGGCATCATCACCGCCGAGGTCTCGCCGTGAGGCACGTTGCAGCGCGCGCCCAACTGGTGGCCGATGCCGTGGCTCAAGCCCAGCGTCACGTTGGCGAGGCCGCAGACCGACATCCAGGCCGCCACCATGCACTGCCCGCGCGCGGCCGCATCGCCGGGATCCGCCCTGGTCTCGCGCAGGTGGCGCACCAGCATGTTGAGCGCGCGGTAGGCGAGCGCGTCGATGAAGGGCTGCGCGGTGGTGGAGCACATCGCCTCGATGCAGTGGTCGACCGCGCGCATGCCGGTGCCGAGCCAGAGCCGCTCCGGCGTCTCCATGGTGAGCTCGGGGTCGAGGATGACCGCCTTCGCCGTGATCCGCCGGTCGACGTAGAGGTCCTTGACCTTGCGCTCCTCGTCGGTGACGCCCACGAAGTAGGTGAACTCGCCCGCCGACAGCGTGGTCGGGATCGCGAACATCGGGATCGGATCGTTCGTGAGCGACGGGATCTCGACCTTGTCCGGGTAGGTGAACTTGATCATGTACCGATCGAGGCCGGCGGGCTCGGTGATCCCCTCGGCGAGGCAGATCAGGGCCGCCTTGGTGGTATCGTTGGGCGTGCCGCCGCCGAAGCTGATGAGCGCGTCCGCCCCCCGCTCGCGCGCGTAGTCGGCGGCGGCGATCACGGTGCGGCGCGGCACGTGCTGCGAGGTCTCGTGGAAGACGCCGGCGCACTTGTTGCCGGCGGCGGCGGCCACCTTGTCCACCAGATTCGTCTTCTGGGCCAAGGTGTTGCCGGTGATGATGACGGCCCGGTTCACGCCCTGCTTCTCGAGCTCGGCCGAGAGATTGTCGAGGCTGCCGGAGCCGAAATGGACCTCGTCCATCGGCAGCATGGTGAAGTGCCCCTTGAGCTCCTGCTTGGGCAGCGAAAGCATGGCGTCACTCTCTTCGATTGCGGCGCCCGGGCGGCGCGCTGCCAAGCAAACACTTGTTTGAAATCCGAGTCAATTCCGCGTAGAGCGTGGCGTCGCGCGCTGCGGGAAAACGGGCACGAGAAAAGCGATCCGGGAGGAGCCGCATGAGGCTGATCGACTACTTCGAGCGTGGGCACCGGTATTATCCGGACCGCGCCTGCCTCATCGACGGGACCGGCGAGCTCAGCTATCGCGAGGTCGCCCGGCGCAGCCATCGCACCGCGAACGCGCTCCTCGCGGGCGGGCTCGAGCGGGGCGACCGGGTCGCGATCCTCAGCCCCAACAGCAGCCGCGCCTTCGAGGCCTGGATCGGCGCCGCCCGCGCCGGGGGCGTCTGGGTCGGCCTCGCCGCGCTCGCGTCGGCCGACGAGAACGCCTACGTCATCGACCAGCGCGAGGCCGCCTGGCTCTTCTACCATTCGAGCTTCGAGCCCGCGATCGCGCAGATCCGCGCCCAGTGCCCGAAGCTCCGCCACCTGGTCTGCCTCGATCGCGCCGGCGCGGACACGCCCTCCTTCGAGGACTTCATCGCGGGCCAGCCGGAAGAGGCGCCGGAGCTTCCGGACGAGCGCGACGCCGTTATCAGCCACTTCACCTCGGGCGGCACCACCGGCCGGCCCAAGGGCGCGATGTGGTCCAACCTGATCTGGGAGGCCTGGTGCGCCAACGTTTACGCGCACCTGCCGATCAAGAAGCCGCCCGTGCACCTGGTGGCGACCTCGATGGCCCACGGCGCCGGCGTCTTCGCCTGGCCCGCCATGGCCTTCGGCGGCACCACGGTGTGCATCCAGAAACCCGATCCGCTCACGGTGCTGGAGGCGATCGACCGGCACGGCGTGACCCACACCTTCATGCCGCCGACGGTGATCTACATGATGATCGCCCACGCCAGGGCGCGCGAGTTCGACTTCTCCACGCTCGACTACTTCGTCTACGGCGGCGCGCCGATGTCCGCCGACAAGGTGGCCGAGGCCATCGACCTCTTCGGCCCCTGCATGACCCAGATCTACGGCCAGGCCGAGTGCCCCTGCACCATCGGCATCCTGACGCCGGCGGACCACCTGGAGGCCCTTGCCGACCCCGCCAAGCGCCACCGGCTGCTCAGCTGCGGCCGCCCGCCCGTCTTCGTCGAGGTCGAGATGATGGACGACGCGGGCAACCTGATGCCCACCGGCGAGTGGGGCGAGATCGTGGTGCGCGGCACCTTCGTCTCCCTCGGCTATTTCGCCGACGCGCAAGGCACGGCGGAAATCCGGGCCCACGGTTGGCACCACACCGGCGACATTGGCTACAAGGACGAGGACGGCTTCGTCTATATCGTCGACCGCAAGAAGGACATGATCATCTCGGGCGGGCTCAACGTCTTCCCGATCGAGATCGAGCGCGTGATCTGGAGCCACCCGGCGGTGCAGGACTGCGCCGTGATCGGCGTGCCCGACGAGAAGTGGGGCGAGGCGGTGAAGGCCGTGGTGGAGCTCAAGCAGGGCGAGCGGGTGAGTGGGGACGACCTGATCGCGCTCTGCAAAGGGGAGCTCTCGGCCTACAAGGCACCGAAGACGGTAGAGTTCTGGGACGAGCTGCCCCGCAGCGGCGTCGGCAAGGTGCTGAAGCGCAAGGTCCGCGAGCGCTACTGGGTGGGGCACGAGCGGAAGATTTAGAGGGGCTGGGTGGCGTTTAGCTCCTGTCAAGCGACCTTGACAAGGATTTTGTCCTTACTAGAGTAAGGATATGAGCAAGGTCACCAGCAAGCTCCAGGTCACGGTGCCCAAGGCGCTTGCACAGCGTTACGGAATTCGCCCTGGCGACGATATCCGCTTCGAGGAGGCGGGCGAAGTCATCCGCGTGGTCCCCGCCGCGGCCGGCGGACCTACCAAAGGGCTCGACACGGACGCGCGCCTCCGGCTCTTCGACGCGGCGACCGCCCGGCAGCGGACGCGCGAGACGGGTCGCACGTTACGCGCGGCAAGCTCGCGCGGCTGGACCAGAGAGGAGCTTTACGAGCGTGGCCGCACGCGCGCTGATTGACACCAACATTCTGATTTATCGCTACGACGAGCGCTTTCCAGACAAGCAGTCGATTGCGGCCGATGTTCTCCGCGAGGGCATCGTCAGCGGGAGCATGCGCATCCCCCATCAAGCAATCGTCGAGTTCGTCGCGGCAACGACCCGAGGCAATCCCGAAGTCCGCCTGCTAGAGCCCGCCGACGCGCTGCGCGAGGCAGAGGAGCTCATGGCCCAGTTCCCAATCCTTTATCCCGACGAGGCTGTGCTGCGAACGGCGCTTCGCGGTACGGCGGCTTACGGCCTCTCGTGGTTCGACGCGCACCTTTGGGCTTATGCGGAAGTTAAGGGGATCGAGGAGCTGCTTTCCGAGGATTTTCAGCACGGCCGGCTCTACGGCACGGTAACGGTCCGAAACCCGTTCGTGGTTGAGGCCGTGGGGTAGCCGTCCGTTCAGGCGTCTCGGATCATGGTGCGGTGCACGTCGGGCTGGGGGTGCGCCCGATCGGCTACGTCGGACGAAAGTTGACATTATGGTTTCATACCTTAGATTTCTGAAACATAAATGCAGAGGACGGTCGCCGTCTCCGCTGCCCTTGAAGACGCGACATGTCCCCGTGGCACTGACCCAGCGGAGTTCGGCATGACTCAGGCCGCAGCAAGACCCGTCGTGCAATTCATCGCGCGGCTGCAGCAAGATGGCGGTTTGAAGGGAACCGACATCGCGAATTTCACTGGCGTCTCCAAGGCCACCGTCTCGCGCTGGGGAAGCGGCCAAAAATCGCCGCATCCGAAGACCCAGCTGATCATGTCGGATCTCGCCTACGTGGTCATGCGACTGAGCGAATATTACGGCCACGAAGAAGTACGCGCGTGGCTCTATGCGCGGCATCCGCAGCTGGAGGGCCGCAGGGCAATCGACCTGATCCATGACGAGCGGACCGAAGAGGTCATCGCAATTCTCGATCGCCTGGAAGCGGACGCCTACATCTGAGCATGCCCCGAAGGGTCATGGGCCAGGGCGTTCGCCGCATCCGCGACCAGCGACTGCTCGATGCGCTGGAGTTGATCGAAGGGGCTCCCTACAAGGGCAGGGTGTGGCGTTCGGTACGCGAAGGGCGGGATCCGCTGACCTGTTGGCGGGCCGGGGGGCGTTGGGACGACGGAACGCTCGATGTGCTTTACACGTCGGAGACGAGAACCGCGGCCGTCAGCGAGAGACGCTTCCATCTCTATCAAGGCCAACCCTTGCCGCCTTCAAAGGTTCGATACGAGCTGTTCGAATTGAGAATATCCCTGCGTGCGGTCGTGCAGTTCTCCGATCTGGATTCGCTGGCCTCCATCGGGTTCGACGTCGGTTCGTTCGGCCAGTTGAGCTATGTGGAGCGCGAGCGCGAGTATCCGCGTTCCCAGGAAATCGCCGAGGCCTGTGCGTTCCTCGGAGCCGATGGTTTGCTGGTCCCAAGCGCTCGCGAAAAATCCGCCAGAAACCTGATCGTATTCTGCGAACAAGACGGTCCCATCGACATGGAAGTCGTTGCAAATCATGGATACGTGGAGTTTGGCTGAACTTGGAGACCGCCCCAAACCATCGTCCGGTGCACGGGGCGCGGCGGGGGCGTCAGCATCGCGCGATGCGCCGATCATGCTCCCGCGCGGCCATCGGCTCATGCTCGCGCGCGCCTATCGGCTCATGCTCTCGCGCGCCTATCGGCGCGACGAAGGGCGAGAACCGACGGCGCCGGAGCGAGCGGGCCGCAGCGGGCGGAGGCAACATGGCCCGCCTCGTCGTCGATACCCTTGAGCGGCACGGCCGCCGCCTGCGCCGAGGAATCTCACTTGTCCCACTTATCCCAGCTATCCCACTTATCCCACTTACATCCCACTTATCCCGCGAATCCCACGAAAAATTTTGAATTTCTTGTCCCACCGTAACTACCCAGGTACCCCAATCCTGAGTTGAGGACGGTGATTATGGCGGCGGCCGCGGCCTGGTTCTGCCACCGCGATTGGTTCTTGACCTCATAGAGTTGCGGGACTATGGACTGCTCTCTCGCGTGACGGGAGCGGTCCATGGGGTATTTCGGCTCGAAGGCGACAGCAGGTCTGTGCCAAGCGCTGATTGCGCTGATGCCGCCGCACTCCGTCTACATCGAAAGCCACCTTGGGGGCGGGGCGCTGATGAAGCGCAAGCCGCCGGCCGTGCGTTCGATCGGCATCGACCGCGATGCGCAGGCGCTCGAGGCCTTCGTCTGCGACTACCCGGTCGATCTGGTTCACGGCTGTGCCCATGACTTCCTGGCCTCGTTCCCGTTCCTGGGCCCGGAGCTGGTTTACAGCGATCCGCCCTATCTGCACGCGACCCGCCGCTCGGCGCAGCGCTACCGCTTCGAGTACGAGGAGGCCGGCCACGTCGCGCTTCTCGCGCTGCTCAAGGCTCTGCCCTGCCAGGTCATGATCTCGGGCCATCCGTCGGCGCTCTATGACGAGGTGCTGGCGGGATGGCGCCGGCTGGCGCTGCAGGTCACGACCCAGGGTCTGGTGCGAACCGAGGTCGTCTGGTTCAACTACGCCCCCGACCGGATGCATTGGGCCAGCCACGCAGGCCGGAACTTCACCGACCGCCAGCGCATCAAGCGCAAGGCAGCCAACTGGGGCCGGCGCTACCAGGCCTTGCCGCCGGGCGAACGCCTCGCCGTGCTCGCCGCCATGATGGCCGTCGAGGCCGAAGACACGTGACGGTGTCGCACTGGCACGAAGACCTCGCCGCCCGTAACGAGGCCTTCTGCTGCCTGAAGGAGCTTCTCGAGCCATCATCCCTCGCAACCACTGTCGTCGTTGCCGTCCGGGAATGGGGGCAGGGGCTGCTGCGATCAGCCACCGCGCTCGCCCGGGAAAATGCCGCACTCGAGCAGGAGAACGCGGCCCTGCGCGAGCGCATCGCCGAACTCGAGCGCAGCGCGGCCCTCAACAGCACCACAAGCAGCAAGCCCCCCGCCAGCGACGGGCTCAAGAAGAAAAGCGGAGCCCAGAGGCGCACCCAAAGCCAGCGCGGAAAGTCCGGCGGGCCCAGTGGCGGCCAGCCCGGCCACAAGGGAACCACCCTCGCGCGGAGCGACAGCCCGGACCGTGTCGTCGATCACCACCCCTCCACCTGTTCCGGCTGTGGCGTCGAGCTCTCGGACGCCGACCGGCAAGGCGCGCCCGCCTGTCGGCAGGTCTTCGACGTACCCGAGCCGCAGCCTCTCGAGGTCACCGAACACCGCGCCCATCGCTGCCTCTGCGGCGCATGCGGCACGCTGACACGAGCCGCCTTCCCGCCGGGCGTCACCGCCCCGGTCCAGTACGGCCCTCGCATCACCGCTTGGGTGAGTTACCTGCTGTACGCCCAGTTCGTGCCCGAGAAGCGTCTGGCCGAACTCATGAGCGACATCTTCGCGGTGTCCATCTCCACTGCCACGATCGCCGCCATGGGCCGGCGCACAGCGCAGCGCTTCGAGGGCTTCCTCGACCATGTCGCCGATCTGATCCGCACGCAGGCGCCGGTCAAGCACCTCGACGAGACCGGCCTGCGTATCGCCGCCCGTACCCGCTGGCTCCATGTGCTGTGCACCCCGTTGCTCACCGTCCTGCGCATCGGCGAGGGACGCGGCGATGTCGAAAAGAACCTGAAAGGCATCCTCGTCCACGACGACTTCGCCCCCTACTTCACCATCAAGGGCGTCCGCCACGGCGCCTGCAACGCACATCACCTGCGCGAACTCCAGGCCCTGATCGACATCGAGAAGGAGGAATGGGCGGCGAGCATGCACCGCCTGCTTCAGCGCGCGCGCAGGGCCGCCCGCTTCGCCCGTGAGAAAGACCGTCAAGTCCCCGCCTCCCTGGTGGCCCGCATCTCAAGGGCATGGGACCGTATCCTCGAAGAAGCCATCGCCTTCCATGAGGCCCAACCGCCGCTCCAGATCGCAAAGCGAGGGCGAAAGAAACGCCGCATCGGCCACAACCTCGCGCGCCGCCTTCAAAAGCATAAGGAGGGCTGCCTGCGCTTCCTCACCGACCTGCGCACGCCGTTCACGAATAACGAGGCGGAGCGTGACATCCGTATGAACAAAGTGCATGAGAAGATCTCAGGCGGCTTCCGCTCCCTGCAAGGCGCCTGCAACTTCGCCGGAATGCGCAGCGTCATCGTCACCGCTCGAAAGCAAGGCTGGAACATCCTGCAAATCCTGGCGCACCCGGAACCGATGCAGCTGATCCCTATACTGCGCTCCTGAACTTCTCCGGCTCATCCTGAGTATCGCTGTCCTCTCATCTTGTTCGCGACGCGGCGTTCATCATCCTCTCGCGCTCAAGAGAGTAGGCACCCCCGCGGCGTGGGGGCGTTGACGCAAAAGGAACTGGCTTGTTCCATAAGAGAGAGGGGGTACCTGGGCAGTTACGAAGGATCACGTCCCGGCTTCCTGCAAGGGATGCGGTTCGCCGCTTTCGGACGCGGCCAGGGCGGGAACGCCCGTCGCCCGCCAGGTGTTCGATCTGCCCGAGCCGAGCCCCCTGGAGGTGACCGAGCACCGGGCGCATGCCAAGTGCTGCGGGCATTGCGGGACGGTGACCCGGGCGGCGTTCCCCGACGGGGTGTCGGCGCCGGTGCAGTACGGCCCGCGCATTGCCGGGGTGGCGGTCTACCTTCAGCACGCTCACTTCCTGCCGGAGGATCGGCTGTCGCAGGTGATGGCCGAGCTCTTCGGCGCGCCGGTGACGGCTGCGACGTTGGCGACGATGAGCGAGAGGGCGGCCGAGCGGCTGCGGGACGCGGCCTTGCACATACAGGACCTGGCGGCGGGCACGGCGCGGGTGAAACACATGGACGAGACCGGCTTGCGGATCGGCGGTCAGACGCAGTGGCTTCATGTGATCTGCACGCCGCTGCTGGCGGCGTACCGGGTCAGCGGCAAGCGCGGCGCCCTGCTCTCGGGTGTCTCCGGCATCGTCGTGCACGATCACTGGAAGCCGTACTTCGCGATGGAAGGGGTGGAGCACGGCCTGTGCAACGCCCATCACCTGCGGGAGTTGCAGGCGCTGGTGGACATCGAAGGGGAGGCTTGGGCCCGGCGGATGCAGCAGCTCCTGCGCCGAGCCAATCGCGCCGCCCGCATCGCGCTGGACAAGGATCAGACTTCCTGACCTCTGCTGATTTTAGGTGACACGAGCCGCGCGGATTCCGAGGCCCCGTCGATGTCGTAGACTATGCGCAGACGGGTGCCGGGGAAGACCGTTTCGGTGGCGTTCAGGTCGCTCAGAACCGCATCGATCCAACGGTCGCAGGCGTCGTTTGCGAGGCCAAGAATGTGGACCCGCAGGAGGCCATTGCCAGGATCCGGCAGGATGTCGGCATCGGCGGTGAGCAGCGCTTGAAGCAGTTTCCGGGGATGGGGCTTGTGGCCCTGCGCCTGCATGACGGGAAGCATCATGCGGGTTTCGGCGCGGTAGGCGATCATCCGGATGACGTCGAGGAGGAGGCGCTCGCGCGCGGGCAAGGCATCGAGCTGCTCGGCTTCGTCGAGGTCGCCGGCCCGGCAGTGCTTGGGCGTCTCCCTGCGGCTGGCCCTGACGATGTCGCGGACATCCTGGAGGTCCCTGACTTCCCTCCTGAGTTCCGCCGTCGGCTGCTTCTTCCGGGCCGTGTCGGCGATGCGGTTGCGCAGGCGGCCAAGCTGGCGGTCGAGGCGATGGATTGCCTTGTCATAGGCCCGCCGCAGCGGGTTGACGACCATGGCGGCGGGATCGAGAGGCTCGAGCTCGTGGGTCGGCAGGGCGTCGAGATTGAACTCGTCACGCATGTACTTGAAGAAGTTCTCCTGCGACCAGCGCGAGAACATGGCGCCCGCAACCTCAGCCATCGGCTTGTGCGGATCGGTGGTGATCAGCGGCACCTGACGGCCGTTGTCGAGCAGGCGGCGGATCTGGCGCACCCTGAAGCCGTTCGGCAACGTCACCGGCTTCTCAGCCAGCCGCATGGTGGCGCTGCCGTCCGCCGCCGGTCCGTGAATGGGAACGGTCATCGCGCCGAAGTCCTCGGCCGGCCAGTCCTCGCCCCTGAAGTTCTTGTGCCAGGTCAGGCAGGCGACGCCGCGCCTCGCCAGCCGGCGGAACAGATCCGGGCTCCAGCCCTCGCGGTCGAAGACCAGGGTGAGCGCCGGCTGGCCGGGATGCTCGGCGGTCAGGTCCGGCGCCCCGGCGCCAACGATCCCAAGCTCCTGCAGCGCCGGCACCACGTCGGCTTCGATGGCCGCGACCATCTTCGGGTCCAGCGGCTTGTGCAGACAGAGCAGCGGCTTGCCGCCCAGAGCGTTGATCCAGTAGCTGGCGCTCGCCGGCAGGCACAGCTTCTCGCGCGAGACGAAGTGCTTGGGCAAGCGCCCCTTGCGGCCGGAGTAGACCTTGACGTGCCCGTCGATGGCCAGCGTCGCCCAGAGCTCCGGCTCGTCGGCGCCTTGCCAGCGCCTGGCAAGGGCGAGCTGCCACGCCCGCACGCCGGCCTCGTCGTCGGCGATGAGAGCGATCTTGCGGCGCAGCGTCTTGACCTCGGGGCAGCGATCGAGGCCGAGAATGGCGCCCCATTCGCCCGGCGCCTGGTAGCGCAGGCTCTCGGGGTTGCGCACCCGCGCCAAGGTCATGAAGGCCAGGAAGAGCAGGATCGTAGGCAAGCCGTAATAGCCCTTCGGCAGCAATGGCAGGAGACCGGTCTCGGAGAGAAGACCTTCCTTCAGCAGGGCCGGCAGGGCGGCGAGCACGCCGCCGAAGCGGACACCGCGGGCGGCGGCGGCGAACTGCGGTTCGACCGGCCCCGCCTGTCCACAACTGGCCAGAACCCGAGCCGGAACATCGCAAGTCGCACGCCCCATCGGCGCCTGCCGGTCCCGCCGATCGCGCGCGCTGCGATCCGTTTGCGGCTGCGCTTCCAGCCCCGGCGCCGTCTCCGGCCCCGGGGCACCGGTACTCTCTTCATCGACACGGCCTTCAGGAGCCGCACCCGCGTCAGGCGGCGCAGCCAGCGCTGAGCGTCCGGGCTCCCCATCCGCCTCCGTGTTGCCGATCAGTCCCTGACGGCGCCACTTGTTGACCGATGGCGCTGACACGCCGAGAACCCGGGCCGCCGCAGAGCCGCTCAGGCCCGATGCCAGCAACGCCGTCGCCTTCTCCGCCAACTCCGGAGTGAACACCGACGGCCCGCGACCGCGCCGGGGCTTCATGAACCCCGCTTCGCCCTCGGCCAGGTAGCGCCGTCGTGCGCGCTGCACCGTCGCGCGCGAGACAGCGAAAGCGTCAGCCAGTTCCTGCGGCGAGACCGCGCTGATCGCCGCGAGGCGGCCGATCCGCAAGAGCATGGCCGTGCGGTCATCGGCGGCGTGGCTGTCAAAGGGAATGAGGTTGGAAAAGTAGGTGAAGGTGTCGTCCGAGATCAGGACGGCGAAGCAGCTGTTGCCGATCGAGACCGCCTCTGGAGGGCACATTGGGAGGGTACTGGGCATGGTTGAGACCGTGCAATTGGTATCAAATTATAATATCAGACCTCGGGCGCGACACCCAGCGAAAAACCGCCTGAAACAACCGAAATGTATCAGAATTCAAGGAGTTCCCGGCACGCTGCCCAGAACAGCCAGCATCACGAGGTCAGGAAGTCTGAACCTCGCGCGCCGCCTTCAAAAGCATAAGGAGGGCTGCCTGCGCTTCCTCACCGACCTGCGCACGCCGTTCACGAATAACGAGGCGGAGCGTGACATCCGTATGAACAAAACAGTCATGGTCCCCGCGGTTCTGAGCCACCCCGTGGCATGAAACAGGAGCGGTTCGGCTGACGTTTTCCTTGCGCTTGCACCCATTTGCCGTGTCAGGATGGGTATTGGCGGAGGTGGGGACGTGTGAGCGTCGTTATATCGGTGACGTAGTTCCCGATGACAAAACTGCTTCCGGCGGCCGGCTCCGCACCCCGTATTGTACCCGGCCCGTGGCCGTGGACGCGCGGCAAATTGCACCGCACCCGCTCGTCGGATGCGTGTTCTTCCGACCGCTGTCCCCGCCTCCACCGTGGCGATGCCACGGCGTGATCGTACGCCGCCGTGGCGAGAGCGCAAATGAGGAGGAAGGCGATGAAGACGGAAGGCTTGCACGTCGTCCGGCCGCGCGCGGCGGGTCTGGACGTGCACAAGATGGAGATCACCGCGACGGTTCGCCTCTGTGAGGGCGAGGGTGAGCCGGTGGTGGAGACGCGCTGCTTCGGCACGCTGCCGAGCGGTCTGGAGGAGATGGTCGCGTGGCTGACCGGTCACGGCGTCGAGGCTGCGGTGATGGAAGGGACCGGGGTCTACTGGCAGGCGCCCTTCGCGGCCCTGGAGGCGGCCGGGCTCGAGGCGATCCTGGTGCATGCGCGTCAGGTGAAGCAGTTGAAGGGGCGCAAGACCGACGTGGCGGACAGCGTGTGGCTGGCCTGCGTGTGCCAGTTCGGGCTCTGCACGCCTTCCCACGTTCCGCCTGAGCCGTTCCGGGAGCTGCGCGCACTGAGCCGCCAGCGCCGCGTCCTGGTCAGGCAGCGCTCCGCCGTGCGCAACCGCGTGCAGAAGATCATCGACCGCGCCGGTGCGCGCATCGGCGGCATCCTCTCCGACGTCTTCGGCGTCAACGGCCGGAAGATCCTCGACGGCCTGGCGCAGGGGACGGCGCGCGAGGTCATCCTCGCCTCGCTCACCAGCCACGTTGCGAACAAGCTGGAGGGGCTCGGCGAGGCGCTCACCCTGAGCCTGGGCGACAACGACCGCTTCATGCTCAACGACCTGCTGGAGGAGCATGACGCGCTTGAGGCGCGCATCGCGTCCTACACCAGGAAGATCGACGGGCAGATGACACCGTGGGAGGAGCAGCTCCGTCTGCTGACCACCATCCCCGGCATCGACCGCACCGCCGCCTCGACCATCCTCATCGAGATCGGCCCCGACATCGGCGTGTTCGCCTCCAAGGAGCACTTCGCCGCCTGGGCCGGGCTCTGCCCCGGCAACAACGAGAGCGGGGGCAAGCGCCGCAACGCACGCACCCGCATGGGCTCCAAGACCCTGCGCGCCTGCCTCGTCGAGTGTGCCCACGGCGCGGCCCGAACCAAGGGGTGCCAGTTCGAGGCTCATCACCGCGCCCTCGCCGCCCGGCGCGGCTACAAGCGCGCCATCGTCGCCGGCGCTCACAAGATGCTGCGCATCATCTATGTGGTGCTCAAGACCGGCAGGCCCTACTACGACCGCACGGCCGACTACGACGCTCTGATGGTCAAGCGCAACGCTCCTCGGTGGATCCGCATGCTCCGCCGCTACGGCTACATCGAGCCCGTAGGCGCGGAACTCAAGGCCGCCTGAGCGGCCCGCATCTCGTCAGCCGGCTACGCGGGACCGCTTCGGACCACATCGGGGAAGTCCACCGCTCGTCTCCGCCGCGCCGACCCTGGCGGTCTCAGCCAACGCCGTGACCTCGGGGTTGGAGCGTCACCGCGCGTCCCTCGCCAGAATCTGTTTCACGGCAAGTGCATGAGAAGATCTCAGGCGGCTTCCGCTCCCTGCAAGGCGCCTGCAACTTCGCCGGAATGCGCAGCGTCATCGTCACCGCTCGAAAGCAAGGCTGGAACATCCTGCAAATCCTGGCGCACCCGGAACCGATGCAGCTGATCCCTATACTGCGCTCCTGAACTTCTCCGGCTCATCCTGAGTATCGCTGTCCTCTCATCTTGTTCGCGACGCGGCGTTCATCATCCTCTCGCGCTCAAGAGAGTAGGCACCCCCGCGGCGTGGGGGCGTTGACGCAAAAGGAACTGGCTTGTTCCATAAGAGAGAGGGGGTACCTGGGCAGTTACTAAAATTCATGCGGGGTATCGCCATGTCACGAGAATACGGGGTCCCCTGCCGCTCGGCGGCAATGTTGCTTGCCGTGCTTGCGATCGTAATCGCCGGCATCGCCGATCGCGGTCAGGCCCTCGGCGCCGAGACCTGGGGCGGCCTCGTCACCGCGCCGGAGCATCGCTGCGCACCTTACGACCGGGACGACTACCCCTATTCGTCGTCGGTCGAGGCCGAGATCGTCGCCGCCATGGGAGGCAGAATTTACGGGCCCTACACGGGGCGCTACTTCTTGAGCACGGGCCGAACCGACATCGAGCACATCGTTGCCGTCTCCGAGGGTCATGACAGCGGGCTTTGCGCCGCCGACCAAACAGTTCGGCGCCGCTTCGCCTCCGACCTGCTCAACCTGACCCTGGCCGCGCCCGAGGTGAACCGCTGCAGCGGCGCCGGCAAGTGCGCCCACGACGCTGCGGACTGGCTGCCAGCCGTGAACCAGTGCTGGTTCGCTTCGCGCGTCATCACCGTCAAGTTCAAGTATTCCCTGACCGTTGACCGTGATGAGGCCTTCGCACTGCAGCGCGTCCTCTCGGACTGCACCACCACCGACATCGTCTATACCAACCTTGAGACGGACGGCCCCACCGTCTTTACCGACCTTGAGGCGCCCGAGCCCACCACGCCGTCGGCGCCCGAGCCCGCCCGCTCTGCCCCGTCGTCCGAAGTACTCGCTCTCTACGACGACAATCGCAACGGCCGCATCACGTGCGCGGAGGCGCGAAGCCACGGCATCGCGCCCGTGCCGCGCGACCATCCGGCCTATCCCTTCATGCGCGACGGGGACGGTGACGGGGTGGTCTGCGAATAAGGGCCGGATACTCGCCGACCTCGACCGAAGCTCCACTCGTTTCGCAGACGAGCCGACCGGGTCAGAATGTCAGCGGCGAGTCGGATACGGGAGCACGCCATGGAGCCGGCCCACATCCCCCAGCGCGTCATCGATCGCGTGCTGCGCCGGCGCGGCCGGCTTCACGCCTACGAGAGCCTGGACGCGGCGCGCACGGCGCTCCTGGTGGTGGACCTGCAGGTCCACTTCATGCGCGAGGGCAGCCCGTCCGAGATCCCGCACGCCAGGGCGATCGTGCCCACGGTCAATCGGCTGGCCGGCGCGCTCCGGGCGAGCGGCGGCCACGTGGTCTGGGTGGTCTCCACCTACGGGCCGGAGGAAGACAGGAACTGGGCCAACCTCGACACGATCCTGGGTGAAGAGGCAGCCGCGGTCTTTCGCGCCGGCCTCAGCGAGGGTGCAGCCGGCCACGCCATCTGGCCGGCGCTCGACGTGGGCGACGCCGATCCGGTCGTTCACAAGAACCGCTTCGGCGGCTTCATCGGCAGCCAGGGGCGCCTGGAGCGCGTGCTGCACGATCTAGGCGTCGACACGGTCCTGATCGTCGGCACGGTCACGAACGTCTGCTGCGAGACCACGGCGCGCGAGGCCGCCGCCTACGACTTCAAGACCATCTTGATCTCGGACGCGAACGGCGGCCGCTCGGCGGAAGAGGATGCCTGGACCTACGCCGTCTGCCTCGCGTCATACGGCGACGTGATGACGGCCGACGAGGTAGTGGAACGCCTGGTCCCGCCGGCTGTCTGACGGCGGCTGCGCTTGTCCCTTCCATCGCCGCTCGCTACCGTCGAGCCGAACGCGACGGGACCACGTCGTGCGATGAGAGTGGAGGCTGATATGGCAGGCGGATGTGTCCACATAGACGGCGAATTCGTCGAGCTCGACGACGCCAAGATGTCGATTTTCGACACCGGCTTCCTGCATAGCGATGTCGTCTACGACGTCACGACGTCATGGAAGGGCTACATCTTCAAGCTGGACGAGCATCTCGATCGCTTCGCAGCGTCCTGCGCCGGCTTCTATCTGACCAATCCATATTCCAAGGACGAGACCGCCCGACTGCTGGCGGAATGCGTGCGCCGTGCGGGGCTGGATGATGCCAGCTACATCCACCTGCACGTCACCCGCGGCCTCTATCCGGAAGATTCACGCGATCCCCGGCTCTGCGACAATCAATTCGTCTGTTACGCCGTCCCCTACGTCTGGCTGTGGGGCGAGGAGAAGTCGAAGGCCGGCGTCAATCTGCATTTGGCAAACACCGAGAGGATTTCCAGCAAGGCCGTCGATGCCCGCTACAAGAATTTCCATTGGGCCGATCTGATTCACTCGCAGTACGAAGCCTACGAAGCGGGCCGGGACGATTCGGTCCTGTGCGGGCCGGACGGCAATCTTGCCGAGGGGCCGGGCTACAACATCTGGGTGGTGAATGACGGGGTGTGCGCCACGCCCGACGAAAACTGCCTCCTCGGCATGTCGCGCAGGTCGGCGATCGAACTCTGCGAGATGGAAGGGATGCCCTGCGAGACCCGTGCGGTTCACCCGGACGAGCTGCGCAATGCCGACGAGGCGTTCGTGACCTCGTCTGCGGGCGGCATCCTGCCGGTGACGGCAATCGACGACAAACCGCTCGGCAACGGCGCCCCCGGCATCCTCACCTCGCGCCTGATGAACAGCTATTGGCGCAAGCGCGAAGCAGGCTGGTGCGGCACCAGGATCGACGATCTGCTCGCCGCCTGACCGCGCTGACCCCAGTCTGCGATTCGCGTCTCGTCCCCCGGCGTTTGAGCAGCGTCGCTGCGACGCGCTGCGCCATGGATCGCTTGCGCGGCGCGAGCGGCTCAGGAACAATCCCGCGCCGCGGGAGGACGCATGACTGCACCCGATAACGAGACCGGCGCCGATCCGGTCACGCGCGAGATCATCCGCGGCAAGCTGCTCGCGCTTGCCGACGAGATGGGCATCGTCATCGCCAAGACCTCCATGAGCCCCGTGATCTACGAGGTGCTCGACTTCGCTTGCGGCCTCTGTGACGCGGAGGGCGAGCTCGTCGTGCAGACCAACGGCATCACCCTCTTCACCGGCACCTTCGCGCCCCAGGTTCGCTCGATCGTGCGCCGCCACGGCGAGACCATGCGGCCGGGCGACGTCTTCATGACCAACGACCCCTTCGAGGGCGGCACACACAGCTGCGACATCGCGCTGATCAAGCCGATTTTCATCGACGACCGCCTCTTTGCCTTCGCCATCTCCGTGGCGCACTGGAGCGAGGTCGGCGGGGCCGTGCCGGGCAGCATCTCGCCCACCGCCACCGAGATTTACCAGGAGGGCGTGCGCTTCCCCGGCATCCGCGTCTGCCGCGACGACGAGACCATCGACGACGTGATCGCGCTGATCCGCGAGAACGTGCGCCTGCCGGTGCAGTCCCTGGGTGACTTCAACGCCGGCCTCGCCGCCGTGCGCATCGCCGAGACGCGGCTGCGCGAGGTCCTCGCCCGCTACGGCGAGCACGCCATCGAGGCCACCTTCGGCCACATCCTGGAGACCAGCGAGCGCCTGAGCCGGGCCGCGGTCGCAGCACTGCCGGACGGCGACTACAGGGCCGAGGACTGGATCGACGGCGACGGCATCACCGAGGAGCGCTTCCACGTCGCGGTCACCGTGCGCATCCGGGGCGAGACCATCGCCTTCGACTTCACCGGCACCAGCCCGATGGTCAAGGGGCCGATCAACTGCGCCTTCGGTGCCCTCGATTCGGCGGTCAAGACCGTGTTCAAGTCTCTGGTGGACCCGCAGGCGCCCTCCAACGAGGGCTGGTTTCGCCCGGTGAGCCTGATCTGCCCGCCGGGCACGGTGTTCACCGCCGAGAAGCCGGCGCCCACCGGCTGGTACTACGAAGGCTCGGCCCACGCCTCCGAGCTTGCCTGGAAGGCGCTGGCGGAAGTCGCGCCCGAGCGCTTCAGTGCGGGCTCCTACATGAGCCTCGCTGGCACCTATTTCTATGGCCGCGACCCGGAGAGCGGCGAGGTTTACGTCCACATCGAGCCCGCCATTGGCGGCTGGGGCGCAACCGCGTCCGGCGACGGCACCAGCGCGCTGATCGCGACCACCGACGGCGACACCTACAACTACTCGGTGGAGCTCTTCGAGGCTAAGTTCCCCCTCGCCATCCGCCGCTACGCCCTCAATGTCGAGGACGGCACCGGCGCAGGCCGCCACCGGGGCGGCTTCGGCGTGGTCCGCGAGTTCGAGGTGGCCGGCGACGAAGCGCACACCTATTGCAGCATCGGCCGCTCCATCGAGCGCCCCTGGGGCCTTGAGGGGGGCGGCAAAGGCTCCAACAACTACATGCGGATCGAGAGCAAGGGCAGCATCAAACGGGTCGCGCGCATCCCCTTTCAGGCGCTGGCTGAGGGCGACCGCGTCGCCGTGGTGACCGGCGGCGGCGGCGGCTTCGGCAACCCCCTCACCCGCCCGGCAGACTCGGTGGCCGCCGATGTCGCCGACGGCTACATCTCGGCAGAGCGGGCCTGCAGCGACTACGGCGTGGTGATCGCCGCCAACGGTGGCGTCGACGAGGCCGCCACCGCGGCGCTCCGCGCCCAGCTGCGTTGACCGGAGAGAGAAAGCCGATGGCCCGCAAGTGGAAATGGGGCGTGCTCTTCAGCGGCGACAACCTGACTCTGGCCGAGACCATCGACTTCGCGGCCAAGGCCGAGGATGCGGGCGCAGAAAGCCTCTGGACCACCGAGCTCGGCCGCGACGCCTTCGTGCCGCTCGCCGGCATGGCAGCCACGTGCAAGCGCGCCCGCCTCGGCACCAGCGTCGCCGTCTTCGCCCGGCCACCGGCGCTTACCGAGATCAGCGCCATGTCCATGGCGGAGCTTAGCGAAGGCCGCTTCGTGCTGGGTCTCGGCACCGCGCCGCCGGCGTGGAACGAGAACTGGCACGGCCTCCCCTACCGCCGGCCGGTTCGGCGCATGCGGGAGTACGTCGAGGCGATCCGCCTGATGTGGACCGCGAGCCCCGAAGCGCCCATCGAGTACGAGGGCGAGATCATCACGATCCGCGATTACCGCCGGGTGCTCGCGCCGCCCTGCGCACCGCCGCCGGTCTACCTCGCCGCGGTGCAGCCGGCGATGCTGCAGCTCACGGGCGAAATCGCCGACGGACTGCTCGCGAACCTGCTCAACACACCGCGCTACTTCACCGGCATCGTGCATCCGAACATCGACAAGGGCCTCGCCAAGGCGGGGCGGACGCGCGCCGATATCGAGCTCTGCTCGCTGAAGGTCTGCTCCGTGGACCGGGACCGGGAGCGCGCCCGACGGCGCGCGCGGGGGCCGATCGCGTTCTATTCCTGCCTGCCCTATTTCGACCAGGTGCTCGACCCCGCCGGCTTCACGCGCGAGAAGATGGCGATCCGCGACGCCTGGGCCCACGCCGATCTTGCCGCCATGACCGATCTCGTGACCGACGACATGGTGGACGCGCTGGTGCTGGCCGGCACGCCGGACGAGGTGCGCAGCCAGCTCGACCGCTTCGAGGGGTTGTTCGAGACCGTGCTGCTCTACTGCCCGATGCCCTTCATCGACCGCGAGGAATCGCTCGCCAACCACGAGGCGATGATCGAGGCGTTCGCCGATTGAACGGGGTCATCTCGGCGGGGAAAATATGAACAACCGGACCGCAGGTCCGTAGCGCGCGACTGCGCGGTAACGCGCGCATGAGCGCGCGATGCGCCTGAGGAAACACGAAAGAGAGAATCCGATGACCAGCTATGCCGCAGCCCCGCGCCTGCCGCGGGCGGAGCGAACCGACCTCTCAGCCGAGCAGGTGTCGATCTGGGACCACGTGGTCGAGACCCGCAAGCTCGCCTTCATGCCCAACATGTTCGCGGTCATGGGACAAAGCCCGGAGGCGCTCAGGGCTGTCGCGTCGGTGGGCGAGCATGTGCGCTGGCACTCGGCGCTCGATAACGACCTGCGCGAGATGGTCATCTGTACCGTCGCCCAGGCAGTGGGCAACATCTACGAATGGGACCATCACATCCACAAGGTGCCCGAGCGCTTTCGCAAGGCCGTGGGCACGCGCGCGATCGAGGCGGAGCCCGCACCCGTCGGGCCTTCGCTCCG
This sequence comes from Alphaproteobacteria bacterium, assembly GCA_963422645.2. Lineage (GTDB taxonomy): Bacteria > Pseudomonadota > Alphaproteobacteria > UBA828 > UBA828 > WTGU01. The sequence continues at coordinate 329,728 of CAXXVO010000014.1, read as the reverse complement.
CCTCTGCCGCCTGCTGGCAAGCGGGCAGGACGTGGATGATGCGCTCGTTGCGGAACTACGCGCGGCGCTCGGCGACGCCGGGCTCGTCGATCTCGTGGTGATGATTGGCTACTACCAGCTGCTCGGCAGCTTCTGCGCCGTGCTCGGCATCGAAGTCGAGGACAGCGTCGCCCATGTCCCCTTCAACGGCTGAGGCCAGGCCGCCGTCGCCCGCAGCGGGGCAGCAGGGACAATGCAGGGATTGCCGGCCTCTGCGTTCCTGCCGGTTCACGCAGCGTGCCGCGGGGCCGAAGTCAACGACACGTCCAGGCTCACCTGATCGTAGGGGACCCGCGGGATCAGGGTACCGCGCTGCCCCTGCTTCAATTCCACAAGCCCGTATTGCGACATGGTTTTCAGCGTGCGCGACAGGTTCGACTTGTTTCGCCCGGCGAGCGCTGCCAACTCCGTCAACGAGCCCGGCTTCTCTTGCGCAATCGTTGCCAGCAGCTCGCGATTGCGTTGCGAGAGCACCTTCGCAAAGCTCTCAACAGAGGTGAACCAGACCGTCGGCTCGCCTCTCGCGGGCTTCCGCTCGCCTCGCGCGATCGCCATGGTACGTGCCTTCATCCGGCCATAGTTGGCGATGCCGATCCTCAACGTCTTCACGGGGTCACTCCCCTTTCCTTCAGAACGCCATCCACCTCATTCCAGAAATCCTCCAGCAGGGTGGCGGCGTCTCGGTATTCGTAGGGCTGGATCGTGCGCAGTCGGTGGCGGTGATCGCGTTCTCCGCGTGTCTGCGTTCCCGGCCCCCGACGCTGCCTCACCGCATGCGCGTTATCGAATCCGACCAGCCTGGCGCCGTCCGGCGCATGCAGCGTCAGTGAATAACTCAGTCCGTGCGGACGTTCTCGAGTGACCTCGGTTCGCACCACGACGAACTTCACCCAGTGTCCAGCCTTGTCCACAAAGAGCGTCTGACCGTGAAGATCGAGCAGCGTGTCAAGACCCCGATCACGGTCAGCAAATGGCATCGCGACAAGTTATCACTATATGATAACCATACAAGGGATCATGCCGGGAAACCCGGCCTCCACGGCCGCCGATAGAGGTGTCCCGCCAATGGCGAATGACGCGCTACTCCGCCGCGTCGGGTAAGGGCGCGGCCTCGGTCACCGCGCGCAAGCCCGCGATCACGTCGTCTTCCTGCGCGAGCGCCGCGGTCTCCAGCACCTTGGAGACGACCGGCGCCGCCTGCGAGCCCGAAACCTGTTGTTAAGCGTGGAAAAGTGACCCCCTATTGGGGGTGATCGGCGTCCAAAATTGACCCCCTTGGATTTGTGTCCATGAACACACCTCGTCGTTTGGACGGACGGGGTGGTGGGGGAGATGCTGGTTGTGGAAACGATCGCGAAGATCCGTCGGGATCATCTGGTGAAGGGCGTTCCGATCAAGAAGCTCGCCCGGGATTTGAGGGTTTCCAAGAACACGATACGCAAGGTGGTGCGGGGCGATGCGACCTCGCACAGCTACGAGCGCAAGATCCAGCCGATGCCGAAGCTTGGGCTGTGGGTGGAGGAGCTTGAGCGCCAGCTGAAGGCCAACGAGAAGAAGGCACGCAAGGATCGGCTGTCTCTTCTGCGGATTCATGAAGACCTTGTGTCGCTGGGCTACAAGGGCGGCTATGACGCGGTTCGCCGCTATGCCAGGGCCTGGCGGCGCCGGTGGCGGCTGTTGTCGCCGGCGCAGGCCTATGTGCCGCTGATCTTCGATCCCGGCGAGGCCTACCAGTTCGACTGGAGCCACGAGTACGCGCGTCTGTCGGGCGCGACGACCAGGGTGAAGGCGGCGCACATGCGGCTGTGCCACAGCCGGATGTATCTGGTCCAGATCTTTCCCCGCGAGAGCCAGGAGATGGTCTTCGAGGCGCACGAGCGTGCCTTCCGCTTCTTCGGCGGGGTCTGCCGGCGGGGCATCTACGACAACATGAAGACGGCGGTGAGCACGATCTTCGTGGGCAAGAAGCGGGACTACAACCGCCGCTTCCAGGAGCTGTGCTCGCACCATCTGGTGGAGCCTGTGGCGTGCACGCCAGGGGCTGGCTGGGAGAAGGGGCAGGTCGAGAAGCAGGTGGGTGACCTTCGCGGCCGCCTGTTCGTGCCCATCCCGCGGGGCCGCTCCTACGCCGAGATCAACGAGTGGCTGATGGATCGGTGCATCGAGGACGCCAAGAAGCATCCGCATCCGACAATCCCGGGCAAGACGGTGTGGCAGGTGTTCGAGGAGGAGCAGCCCTTCCTGATGGCGTATCGCGGCCCCTTCGACGGCTTCCATGCCAGCGAGGTGTCGGTCTCGAAGACCTGTCTGGTGCGCTTCGACAACAACCAGTACAGCGTCGCGGCCCGCGCCGTCGGCCGGCCGGTGGACGTGCGGGCCTATGCCGATCGGATCGTCATCCGCCAGGACGGCGAGACCGTTGCCGAGCACCCCCGCAGCTTCGGGCGCGGCCGGTTCGTCTACGATCCGTGGCATTACGTGCCGATCCTGACGCGGAAGCCCGGCGCGCTACGCAATGGCGCGCCCTTCAAGGACTGGCAGTTGCCCAACGCGCTCGGCCGCCTGCGAACCCGGCTCGCGGGCCACGACGACGGCGACCGGCAGTTCGTCAAGGTGCTCGCGGCGGTGCTGGAGGACGGACTGGAGGCGGTTGAGGCGGCCTGTGCCGAGACGCTCGACTGCGGTGCCTGCAGCGCCGACGTGGTGCTCAACATCCTCGCCCGGCAGCGCCAGCCGGCACCGCCGGCAATCATCCCGACGCCCGAGGGCCTGCAGCTTCGCCACAAGCCGGTAGCCGACTGTCAGCGCTACGACAGCCTGAGGGAGGCCGGTCATGGAGCGTCATGATGTGCTGGAGATGATGACCCAGCTGAAGCTCGCAGGTATGCGCGCCGCTTACGACGACATCCTTGCCGACGGGCTCAAGCGCCGCCATCCGGTGCAACAGATCATCGGTACGCTGCTGCAGGTCGAGATCGCCGACAAGAGGGCCCGCTCGATCAAGTACCAGATGGCCTCCGCCAAGCTGCCGACGGTCAAGGAGCTGGCCGACTTCGACTTCGCCGCCTCGCCGGTCAACGAGCCCCTGATCCAGGAGCTCGCCGGCGGCGGCTTCCTCGAGGGCAAACGCAACATCGTGCTGGTCGGCGGCACCGGTACCGGCAAGACCCATCTCGCCGTCGCCATCGCGCGGTCCTGCATCCGCAAGGGCGCGCGCGGCCGGTGCTACAACGTCGTCGACCTGGTCAACCTCCTCGAGGCCGAGCTTCGCGCCGGACGCCAGGGCCGCACTGCAGACCAGCTCGTCCGCCGCGACTTCGTCATCCTCGACGAGCTCGGCTACCTGCCCTTCGCCCAGGCCGGTGGGCAGCTGCTCTTCCATCTGATGAGCCGGCTCTACGAGCGCACCTCGATCGTCATCACCACAAACCTCGCCTTCGGCGAATGGCCATCCGTCTTCGGCGACCCCAAGATGACCACAGCGCTGCTCGATCGCCTCACCCATCATTGCGAGATCATCGAGACCGGCAACGAGAGCTGGCGCTTCAAGAACCGCTCCTGACCCGCCGCCGGCCTCCCTTGCGGCCCGGTTGCCACTCAGGGGGGTCAATTTTGCACGCCGATCGGGGGTCAGTATTGAAAGCCGATTGACAGGTAGACCGCCACCCCGGCAATGCGCGGGCCGTACTGCACCGGCGCCGACACCCCGTCGGGGAACGCCGCCCGGGTCACCGTCCCGCAATGCCCGCAGCACTTGGCATGCGCCCGGTGCTCGGTCACCTCCAGGGGGCTCGGCTCGGGCAGATCGAACACCTGGCGGGCGACGGGCGTTCCCGCCCTGGCCGCGTCCGAAAGCGGCGAACCGCATCCCTTGCAGGAAGCCGGGACGTGATCCTTCACCCGATCCGGGTGATCGGCGCGGCGCAGCGTCTTGCCCTTGTGGCCGGGCTGGCCACCGGGCTTGCGGCCCGATTTGCCGCGCAGGCTTCGGGTTCGCCGCTTCGAATTCGGCTTCCTCAGCCCATCGCTCGAAGGCGGCTTGCCGCTGTTGCCGCTGTTGAGGCCGAGACGGCGCTCCAACTCCTCGATGCGCTCGACGAGACGCGCGACTTGCTCTTCCAGCCGCGCGTTCTGCTGCCGAAGCCAGGCATTTTCCTCCCGAAGCCGGGCGTTCTCCTCCTCCAGGCGGGCGATCTTCTGCGCGGGCGTTTCGGGCGCTGCTCCCGTCGAAGGGCCGCGCGGCGACTCGGGATTGCTCATGTCGTTGTTGAGTCATTTCCCGAAATTCCCGTCAAGCCCTTTCCACCAACTCCGAACGAGAAACGCCTCAATCCACTGGCCCAAAATGACAAATCAGACGACCTGGGCAGTTACCATATTCGATGGCATCTAGATGTGGCACTTGACAACCGACGCTCTGTTGATCTCGCGCTCTTGGCCAGAATGGCCGGAAGTTCCCTGACTTCGACGGTTGGGCCGGATTTTGGCTGATCTCCCGTCTGGAGTTTTCTGCAAAGACAATGACTTAGAAGTTGCGGTGCGGTCAAGCCGCTTTGTAGTGCCTAGTAGGTATATGTGGTTGTCGATACCCCCGCCGCGCGCTACACTTTCCCCGTGTTCGTTCGCATCAAGACCACGCCCAACAGCCCGCGACGCTCGGTCCAGCTCGTCGAGGCCGTGCGCGACGGCGGCAAGGTCCGACAGCGCATCGTTCGCCACATCGGCGTGGCCATGGACGAGGACGAGCTCGAGCGCCTGAGGCAGCTCGGCGAGTACGTCAAGGCGAAGCTGGAGGACCAGCGCCAGCCTTTGCTGTTTGCGCCCGAGAAGATCGCAGACCAGGTGATCCGCGTCGGACGCCAGGGCGACGGCAAGCAGGAACTCCCGGTCGATCTCAAGCAACTCGAAGAGGAGCAGCGCCTGATCACTGGCGTCCACGAGGTCTACGGCGAGATGTACCGCCTGCTGGGCCTCGATGCGCTGCTGCCGCGATCGCGCTACCGGGCCTCGCACGACGCGCTGTTCCACGTGGTGATGGCACGCATCGCCAACCCCGACAGCAAGCGGGGCAGCGTGCGCCGGCTCGAGGAGGACTTCGGCGTGAGCCTTCCCCTTGAGAAGGTCTACCGCATGATGGACCAACTCGGCGCGACCGTGATCGAGCGTCTGCGCACGCAGGTGGGCGAGGCGAGCCGATCGCTGCTGCCGGAGCCGGTCGCGCTCCTCTTCTTCGATTGCACCACGCTCTACTTCGAGACCGCGGTTGAGGACGAGCTTCGCCAGCACGGCTTCAGCAAGGACGGCAAGCACAAGGACTCGCAGGTCCTGCTGGCATTGATGGTGACGCGCGAAGGGCTGCCGATCGGCTACGAGGTCTTTCCCGGCGCCACCTACGAGGGGCACAGCCTGGTCCCGGTCTTGCAGGACATGCAGCGCCGCCACCAGGTGGAGCGCACGGTGTGCGTGGCCGACCGGGGCATGCTGAGCGCCGACAACCTCGACGCCATGGACACGATCGGCGGCGAGTACGTCGTCGGCGCGCGGCTGCGCAAGCTGCCGCTCGCGCTGCGGAAGCAGATTCTCGACCCGGGCACCTATGCCCCGCTGGAGGGCCCGGAGAAGCGCCGGGTCGGCGAATGGGAGCACAAGGGCCGGCGCCTGATCGTCGTCTTCTGCCCCGTGCGCGCGCGCACGGACGCACACGAGCGCCGCAAGCAGGTGGAGCGCCTGCTCGACAGGCTGGCCCGCAGCGACAATCCGAAGGAGCTGCTCTCCAATCACGGGGCGAAGCGCTTCATCGCCGTCGAGGGCGAAGCCCGGCTCACGGTGAACCCGGAGAAGATCGCCGAGGCCGAGCGATGGGACGGGCTCGCCGGCGTCATCACCAATCTGCGCGACGCCAGCGTCACCGAAGTGATGTCTCACTACCACGGGCTCTGGCAGGTCGAGGAGAGCTTCCGGATCACCAAGCACGACCTGCGGGTGCGCCCCATCTGGCACTGGAACCCGGACCGGATCCGCGCCCACATCGCCATCGCCTTCATGGCCTTCGCCTGCGTCCGCCACCTCGCCTACCGCGTCGCCATCCAGAAGCGGCGGATGTCCCCGGAAGTCATCCGCTCCGCCCTCGTCCACCGCCAATGCTCGGTCCTGCGCTGCCGCCAATCAGGCAACCGCTACGTCATCCCCTCCAAGCCGACACCGGCGGCGGAACAGATCTATGCGACCATGGGGCTGCCCCTGACGATCACCCCGTACCAGCTCGACTGACCGCCGACGAAACCCGGCCCGGTCTCGCAGCGCCGCCGGATGTAGTGCCTGGCCGGAAATGAGAACCGGCCAATTTCAAATACTTACGCGAATCAACCGTCGAAGTCAGGCATGCTATCGTGCGGGGGATCCCGCTCCGAGCTTGCAAGCCTAGAGGGGCGTTGTGAACAAGACACACCCTTGCGATAAACAGCCTGTAAAAGTTCATGAAAGATGTGAAAATGCAGAGGAGATCGAGGCGCGGGGCCCGGAGATGACCGACCCCTTTCATATCGTCGTGGTCGAGGACGACGCCGTGACCCGCACCAAGCTCGCCGGCTATGCCCAAGCGGCAGGCCATCGGGTGAGCGAGGCGGAGGACGGCCAGGGCATGTGGCGCATCCTCGAGAAGGATGCCGCCGATCTCATCCTGCTCGACATCAACCTGCCGCGCGAAGACGGCCTCGATCTGACCCGCAAGCTGAGAGCACAGAGCAACGTCGGGATTATCCTGGTCACGGTGCGCGACGACGAAGTGGACCGGATCCTCGGCCTGGAGATCGGTGCCGACGACTACATCACCAAGCCCTTCAACCCGCGGGAGCTGCTCGCGCGCGTCAAGAGCGTCCTGCGCCGCGCCAAGGAAGGCACGCGGGAGCCCTCCCCGGGGCGGCGCTTCGCCGGCTGGGAGTTCTCGACGGCGGCCCGCAAGCTGGTCTCGCCACAAGGCGAGACCGTGCAGCTGACCCGGGCCGAGCACGAGTTGCTCGCGGCCCTGGTGGATCATCCGGGCCAGGTGCTATCGCGGGAACGCCTGCTCGGGTTGATCACTCACCGGTCATGGGAGCCGGGCGATCGGACCATCGACGTCCTGATCCGACGGCTCCGGCGGAAGATCGAGCAGAATCCGAAAAACCCCGAGATCATCGTGACCGCGCACGGTGAGGGTTACCTGTTCACCCCGGCGGTCACCACCTGACCCTCACGCTCGGCTGTTTCGAGGCCCGCCCAGAGCGTCAGCAGCGCCTCGCGCGATTCGTCGAATAAACGGTCCAGCTCCTCGGCAACTGCCACCGCCTCCGGGGTGCGGGCGCGCGCTTCGAGCACGCCGCAGCGGTCCGCGAGGCGGCGCAGACCGAGGCTGCCGGCGGCTCCTCTCAGCGCGTGGGCGAGGTCCGCCGCCCTCTGGCACCGCCCGTCGGCCAGCGCCTCTCTGATGCCGTCGATCTGCGCCGGCGCCGTCTCGATAAAGGTATCGACCATCAGGGTGCCGCGCTCCGCCCCCAGCACCGCACGATCCTGCGCGAGAACGGCGGGGTCGATAATCGACTCCCCTCCGCTCGCCGCACGGCCGCCGTCAATGGCCGCACGCTCGCCGGGCGTGCGCCCGAGCACGCTGGTGATGGTTTGCGCCAGGCCGTCGGGTGCGATGGGCTTGCCGATGAAGGCATCCATCCCGGACTGCAGGTGCTGGGCGACCTCGTTGTCGAACACGTGGGCCGACATGGCGATGACCGGCAGCGAGCGGATCGCCGCATCGGCGTGGGCCCGGATGCGCTGCGTCGCCTCGATGCCGTCGATGCCCGGAAGGCTGATGTCCATGAGAACGAGATCGAAGGCCTGCTCCTCCAGGAGCTCGAGCCCCTCTTCCGCGGTGGGCGCGACGAGCGGCGTGTGACCCATCCGGCCGATGAAGGCCTCGACCACCATGGCGTTCACCACGTTGTCCTCGACGATGAGGACATCCAGCGCCCGCTCCGGCCCCGACACCCTGTGCGGCATCGCCTCGACCGGCGGCAGGGCGACGGCTTCGCCCTGCGGCAGCGGCAGCGTCACGGAGAAGCAGCTGCCGTCCCCCGGCTCCGTCTCCACCGCGATGTGCCCCCCCATCGCCGTGCTCAGACGCTTGGAAATGGCCAAGCCGAGCCCGGTGCCGGTCTGCTGCCCGTGCCGGCGCGATGCGGCCGCCTGATAGAAGGGCTCGAAGAGGTGAGCGAGGTCGGCCTCGGCGATGCCGGGGCCGGTGTCCCGGACGGCCAAGCGGATCGCATCGGGCTCCGCTCCCTTCGCGACCTCGAGCGTGACCGCGCCCCGGTCCGTGAACTTGATGCCGTTGCCGAGCAGGTTTAGCAGCACCTGGCTCAGCTTCTGGCGATCGCCGGTCACCGCCGCCGGCACACCCTTCGCAATCGCCAGGTACAGGGCGAGGTTCTTCTCCCTGGCGCGCCCCTGCATCAGCACCACGATGTCCTCGACCAGCTCGTGCAGGTCGAAGACCGCGCTCTCGACCTCGATCTCGCCGGATTCGACCCGCGAGTAGTCGAGGATGTCGTTGAGAATGCCGAGCAGGATTTCGCTCGACGAGCGCATGACCCGCTGGCGCTGCCGCTCGTTCAAAGGGCCGTCGGCCATGAGCCGCAGCATGCCGAGAACCCCGTTCATCGGTGTGCGGATCTCGTGGCTCATGGTGGCGAGGAACTCCGACTTGGCGCGGCTCGCCTGCTCGGCGTGGGCACGGGCGCGGTCGTGGTTCTGCACCTCCTCGACCAGCCGCGCATTGGCTTCGGTCAACTGCGCGGTTCGTTCCGCGACCAGCCTTTCCAGCTCCTCCTTATGGCGCTCCAACTCCTCCCTTTGCTGCCGCAGCTCGGCATTGGTCCGTTCGCGCTCCTCCTCGAGCTCCTGCTTGACGTTCCCCTGGTCGCGGAAGACGCGCAGGGTATCGGCCATGTCGGAGAGCTCGTCCCGCCCCCCGGTCGGCACCGCCACGTCCAGTCGCCCCGCCGCAAGGCTCTGCATGACCCGATGCAGCGCCTTGAGTCGGTGGACGAGGTTGCGATGCACGTAGAGCCAGGCGATGGCGCCCGCGATGGCAATAAAAAGCACGATCTGGAGCAGGACGGTGAGACCGCCGAACTCAACCGCGCTGTCCGCCGCCTCGGCCGCGTCGGCGGCGATCTGCTGAGAGCGGGAGACGACCGCGGCGACTCCCTCGTTCATCCGGTCGGTCAACGCGCGGTTGTCGTCTGCCAAGGCGGCGAGCGCCGCATCGAGGTCCAGCGTCCGGCGGCGCTGGTCGAAGAGGCCCAAGGTGCCGGGCGGCCCGTCGGACGACAGCGCGGCGACCAGCCCCTCCCCCTGCTCCCGGCGGATCGGGTCGTCGATCAGGGCCACCCGGCGCACGAGGATGCGGAGGTTGCCGCTGTAGCGCTCCTCGATCCACGCGATCTCGCCGGCGTCCCGCGCGCGGCCGAGCTGGTTCAGCAGCAGCCCCTGCTCGGAGGCACGCATCCGGAGCTCGAACATCCGCTCCAGCAAGAAGAGATCCGCCTCGACCAGCCGGTCGAAGGCATCGAGCATGGCCGCCAGGCGCGCCGTATCTTCGGCGAGCTCGTAGAGATTGGAGATGACGACCGTCGCCCCCGACGCCGCGTTGGAGGTGAGAGTCTCGGAGAGCGCGGAGAGTTCGCCGGCCACGTCCAGCGTGCGCGCGACCGAAGCGGCCAGCACGTCATTCATCCCGATCCGCGCGGCGACGATCTCGTCCTGCCGGTCCAGGTTCGCGGCGAGCGCCGACACCACGCCCCGAATCTCGGCGACTTCCTGTTCGGGGAAGCCGTACCCCTCCAACGCATCGAGGCGGGCAGAGAGCAGATCGGTCGTGGACCGCAGGAAGTAGGCCTGAGACCGCCGCTCCGCCTGGCTCTCGGCAGTGGCGAGCCGGGCGCCGTGCGCCGCGATCTGTGTCGAGGTCTCGGCGATGATCCGCCCCTCGGCGATCGCCGGCATGGCCTCGTCCACGATGGTGGTCTGCGCGGTATCGACGTTGCGCAGAACGACCCAGCCGATGATCCCGGCTGCGATCGAGAGAGCCGCCACCCCCGCAAACGAGGCGAAGAGGCGACTTGCGATGCCGAAGCGGCCGAACATCGTGAAATTAGAACACCGGTTGGATTCAAAAGGCAATCGGCCGCATCATGCCGGCCATGAGACTTTGGCGCCTATCAAGACTGATTCCTGGTCTCCTCGCGAGCCTGGTGCTGGCCGCAGGCCCGACGCTCGGGTCTGACCAGCAAGCGGTTGAGACTACTGCGTCCCCCTCGGAGTGGGCGCTCGAAGTCTGGTCGCCGCCCTTCGATTTCCGCAGCCCGACGACGACCATCACCTATCGCCCCCTCGAGCGGGCGTCGCAGAAATGGCGCATCTGCGCCTCCTATCCTCACCTCAAGGATTCGTACTGGCTGAGCGTCAACTACGGCATGGTCGAGGAGGCGAAGCGGCTCGGCGTCGCGCTCCGCGTGGTCGAGGCGGGCGGCTACCCCAACCTCGAACGCCAAATTGCCCAGATCACCGAATGCGCCCAGGACGCGGACATCCTGGCGCTGGGCGCGGTGAGCTTCGACGGGCTGACCGAGGCGGTGCTCGCGATCAGCGAGAAGATTCCGGTGCTCGCCGTGGTCAACGACATCGCCGACCCCGGCATCAGCGCCAAGGCCGCCGTCTCCTGGGTCACGATGGGAGAAGTGACCGGAGCCTACCTTGCCAACCTCCATCCGGCCGGCACGCCGCCGGTCAAGGTGGCGTGGTTCCCCGGCCCGCGGGAGTCGCAGTGGGCCTACTTGCCGTGAAACAGATTCTGGCGAGGGACGCGCGGTGACGCTCCAACCCCGAGGTCACGGCGTTGGCTGAGACCGCCAGGGTCGGCGCGGCGGAGACGAGCGGTGGACTTCCCCGATGTGGTCCGAAGCGGTCCCGCGTAGCCGGCTGACGAGATGCGGGCCGCTCAGGCGGCCTTGAGTTCCGCGCCTACGGGCTCGATGTAGCCGTAGCGGCGGAGCATGCGGATCCACCGAGGAGCGTTGCGCTTGACCATCAGAGCGTCGTAGTCGGCCGTGCGGTCGTAGTAGGGCCTGCCGGTCTTGAGCACCACATAGATGATGCGCAGCATCTTGTGAGCGCCGGCGACGATGGCGCGCTTGTAGCCGCGCCGGGCGGCGAGGGCGCGGTGATGAGCCTCGAACTGGCACCCCTTGGTTCGGGCCGCGCCGTGGGCACACTCGACGAGGCAGGCGCGCAGGGTCTTGGAGCCCATGCGGGTGCGTGCGTTGCGGCGCTTGCCCCCGCTCTCGTTGTTGCCGGGGCAGAGCCCGGCCCAGGCGGCGAAGTGCTCCTTGGAGGCGAACACGCCGATGTCGGGGCCGATCTCGATGAGGATGGTCGAGGCGGCGGTGCGGTCGATGCCGGGGATGGTGGTCAGCAGACGGAGCTGCTCCTCCCACGGTGTCATCTGCCCGTCGATCTTCCTGGTGTAGGACGCGATGCGCGCCTCAAGCGCGTCATGCTCCTCCAGCAGGTCGTTGAGCATGAAGCGGTCGTTGTCGCCCAGGCTCAGGGTGAGCGCCTCGCCGAGCCCCTCCAGCTTGTTCGCAACGTGGCTGGTGAGCGAGGCGAGGATGACCTCGCGCGCCGTCCCCTGCGCCAGGCCGTCGAGGATCTTCCGGCCGTTGACGCCGAAGACGTCGGAGAGGATGCCGCCGATGCGCGCACCGGCGCGGTCGATGATCTTCTGCACGCGGTTGCGCACGGCGGAGCGCTGCCTGACCAGGACGCGGCGCTGGCGGCTCAGTGCGCGCAGCTCCCGGAACGGCTCAGGCGGAACGTGGGAAGGCGTGCAGAGCCCGAACTGGCACACGCAGGCCAGCCACACGCTGTCCGCCACGTCGGTCTTGCGCCCCTTCAACTGCTTCACCTGACGCGCATGCACCAGGATCGCCTCGAGCCCGGCCGCCTCCAGGGCCGCGAAGGGCGCCTGCCAGTAGACCCCGGTCCCTTCCATCACCGCAGCCTCGACGCCGTGACCGGTCAGCCACGCGACCATCTCCTCCAGACCGCTCGGCAGCGTGCCGAAGCAGCGCGTCTCCACCACCGGCTCACCCTCGCCCTCACAGAGGCGAACCGTCGCGGTGATCTCCATCTTGTGCACGTCCAGACCCGCCGCGCGCGGCCGGACGACGTGCAAGCCTTCCGTCTTCATCGCCTTCCTCCTCATTTGCGCTCTCGCCACGGCGGCGTACGATCACGCCGTGGCATCGCCACGGTGGAGGCGGGGACAGCGGTCGGAAGAACACGCATCCGACGAGCGGGTGCGGTGCAATTTGCCGCGCGTCCACGGCCACGGGCCGGGTACAATACGGGGTGCGGAGCCGGCCGCCGGAAGCAGTTTTGTCATCGGGAACTACGTCACCGATATAACGACGCTCACACGTCCCCACCTCCGCCAATACCCATCCTGACACGGCAAATGGGTGCAAGCGCAAGGAAAACGTCAGCCGAACCGCTCCTGTTTCATGCCACGGGGTGGCTCAGAACCGCGGGGACCATGACTGTTTTGTCGAGGAGGGATTCACCGAGGCGCTCGCGGGCAGCGCCGTCGACATCGTCGTGAAGAAGTGGGGCGACACCGGCCGCGAAATCCAGCTGATCCTAGTCGAGGAGGCGCTGGAGGAACGCCCCGATGTCGACTACATCGTGGGCAGCGCGGTCACCGCGGGCGCCGCGGTGAGCCTGCTCAGGGCGCGCGGCCTCACCGGGCAGATCCGGGTGTTGGCGGACTACTTCACGCATGCGGTGTATCGCGGCATCAAGCGCGACAAGATCCTCGCGGCGCCCACCGATTTCCCCGCCCTGCAAGGCCGGATGGGTATCGAGATGGCGGTTCGGTTTCTCGAAGGCAAGCTCGAGCACCCGCACGCCGGGCCTTTGATCCACGTCGTGGAGCAAGCCAATCTCGACTCGTTCAACACGCGCCTTTCGCTCGCGCCCGCCGACTTCTCGCCGACATTCGTGGTCGAATAGGCACCGACAGGCGCCACGGGTCGCATCACGCCCTGCCCCTTTGCTCCGCTGCGGGTTTGCGCTGCGCCCGCACTTTGGCATGATGCGCCCGCAAATCTGGCGCGCCGTCGGAGATTAGGCCGCTGGTGGGCGCACCGGAGCCGCGTTGAGGGGGCCTGGAACCGTGCAAGCATCCTTGGAGAGCTGCCCAGCCCTCGTGCTCAACGCCGACTACCGGCCGCTCAGCTACTTCCCGCTCTCGGTCTGGGGCTGGCAGGATGCGATCAAGGCGGCGTTCCTCGACCGGGTGACCATCCTCTCGGAATACGACCGGGCGATCCGCTCGCCCAGCACGGCGATCCGGCTGCCGAGCGTGGTCGCGCTCAAGCGCTACCGCCCGCTCGCGCGCCGGCCCGCCTTCACGCGGTTCAACGTCTTCCTGCGCGATTCGTTCTCCTGCCAGTATTGCGTGACGCCCTTTCCGGTGGAGGACCTCACCTTCGACCACCTGGTGCCGCGCTCGCGCGGTGGGCGCACCACCTGGGACAACGTCGTCGCCGCCTGCAGCGCCTGTAACCTCGCGAAGAGCAACCGGCTGCCGCGGGAGTGCGGCATGCGACCGGCGCGCAAGCCCAAGCCGCCCAGCGCCTACGACCTGCACGAGGCGGGACGGCGCTTCCCGCCCCGCTACCTGCACGAAAGCTGGGGCGACTACCTCTACTGGGATTCCGAACTGGACCCCGACTGACGCCGCCGAACCGGGAGAGCGCGCATGCTCGTCGAGCAGATCTGGACCGCCAACGACTATCGCAACTTCAACTACCTGATCGCCTGTCCGGAGACCGGCGAGGCGCTCGCGGTCGACCCGCTCGATCACCGCCGCTGCCTCAAGGCGGCCAAGGGCAAGGGCTGGCAGATCACCCAGATACTAAACACCCACGAGCACGGCGATCACACGGGCGGCAACCAGGCGATGATCAAGGCCACCGGCGCCAGCCTGCTCGCCCACGCCAACGCCAAGGGCAAGATCCCCGGCATCGACCGCGGGCTCGGTGCGGGCGACGTGATCAAGGTGGGCGCCATGGAGCTCGAGGCTTTGGACACCCCCGGGCACACCATGAGCCACGTCTGCCTGCTCTCGCGCACCGACACACCCGCCCTCTTCTGCGGCGATACCCTCTTCAATGCCGGCGCGGGCAACTGCCATTCCGGCGGTCATCCGGCGGAGCTCTTCGAGACCTTCGCCGGCCAGCTCGCGAAGCTGCCGGACAAGACCCTGATCTATCCGGGCCACGACTATATTGCGCACAACCTGGGCTTCACCCTGGACCGGGAGCCCGACAACGAGCGGGCGGCGTCCCTACTTGAGGATGTCGGGCCGCAGGACCCCGACGACGCCATGGTCTCGACGCTCGCGCTGGAGAAGGAGATCAACACCTTCTTCCGTCTCCACAACCCCACGGTGATCGCGCGCCTGCGCGAGGCCTTCCCCGATCTCTCGGACACCCCCGGCCCGCGCGAGGTCTTCCTCAAGCTCCGCGAGCTCCGAAACAGCTGGTAGGGCTGCCCCCTCCTCACCCCGGCTCTCTCCTCCCCCGTGGAGAGGAAAGAGTACACCCCGAAGCGCACCTTCGGTGCTAAGACACTGAAATAGCTTTGTTTATTTCCTCCTGATTCGGCCGGGGACGGCGAAACCGCTCCCCGTTTTCGCCCCGGCAGCAACTCGCAGCCCAGGAGGAATACCAATGGCGACGCTTCGCCTCAACGACCGCCGCGTCGACGCCCTCAAGCCCCGCAAGTCCGCCTACGACATCCGCGACCGGGACCTCAAGGGCTTCGGCATCAGGGTCCTGCCCTCAGGGTGCAAAGCGCTAGCCCCAATTATTCACGGCGTGTCTGATTTTGGGGTGGCGGACGTAGCGTAAGCCGTTGCCATCGGGTAGGAATTCGTTGTCCGAGCGTCTTCCTCTCCGAACAACGAAAACGCCACGCCCGCCATGACCGACGATAGCCTTCTCCCCTTCGATCTGCCAAGCGTCCAACGCAAGAAGGTGAGTGCCGCCTTCGATGGTGGCCTGATTGTTGTTAAGCGTGGAAAAGTGACCCCCTATTGGGGGTGATCGGCGTCCAAAATTGACCCCCTTGGATTTGTGTCCATGAACACACCTCGTCGTTTGGACGGACGGGGTGGTGGGGGAGATGCTGGTTGTGGAAACGATCGCGAAGATCCGTCGGGATCATCTGGTGAAGGGCGTTCCGATCAAGAAGCTCGCCCGGGATTTGAGGGTTTCCAAGAACACGATACGCAAGGTGGTGCGGGGCGATGCGACCTCGCACAGCTACGAGCGCAAGATCCAGCCGATGCCGAAGCTTGGGCTGTGGGTGGAGGAGCTTGAGCGCCAGCTGAAGGCCAACGAGAAGAAGGCACGCAAGGATCGGCTGTCTCTTCTGCGGATTCATGAAGACCTTGTGTCGCTGGGCTACAAGGGCGGCTATGACGCGGTTCGCCGCTATGCCAGGGCCTGGCGGCGCCGGTGGCGGCTGTTGTCGCCGGCGCAGGCCTATGTGCCGCTGATCTTCGATCCCGGCGAGGCCTACCAGTTCGACTGGAGCCACGAGTACGCGCGTCTGTCGGGCGCGACGACCAGGGTGAAGGCGGCGCACATGCGGCTGTGCCACAGCCGGATGTATCTGGTCCAGATCTTTCCCCGCGAGAGCCAGGAGATGGTCTTCGAGGCGCACGAGCGTGCCTTCCGCTTCTTCGGCGGGGTCTGCCGGCGGGGCATCTACGACAACATGAAGACGGCGGTGAGCACGATCTTCGTGGGCAAGAAGCGGGACTACAACCGCCGCTTCCAGGAGCTGTGCTCGCACCATCTGGTGGAGCCTGTGGCGTGCACGCCAGGGGCTGGCTGGGAGAAGGGGCAGGTCGAGAAGCAGGTGGGTGACCTTCGCGGCCGCCTGTTCGTGCCCATCCCGCGGGGCCGCTCCTACGCCGAGATCAACGAGTGGCTGATGGATCGGTGCATCGAGGACGCCAAGAAGCATCCGCATCCGACAATCCCGGGCAAGACGGTGTGGCAGGTGTTCGAGGAGGAGCAGCCCTTCCTGATGGCGTATCGCGGCCCCTTCGACGGCTTCCATGCCAGCGAGGTGTCGGTCTCGAAGACCTGTCTGGTGCGCTTCGACAACAACCAGTACAGCGTCGCGGCCCGCGCCGTCGGCCGGCCGGTGGACGTGCGGGCCTATGCCGATCGGATCGTCATCCGCCAGGACGGCGAGACCGTTGCCGAGCACCCCCGCAGCTTCGGGCGCGGCCGGTTCGTCTACGATCCGTGGCATTACGTGCCGATCCTGACGCGGAAGCCCGGCGCGCTACGCAATGGCGCGCCCTTCAAGGACTGGCAGTTGCCCAACGCGCTCGGCCGCCTGCGAACCCGGCTCGCGGGCCACGACGACGGCGACCGGCAGTTCGTCAAGGTGCTCGCGGCGGTGCTGGAGGACGGACTGGAGGCGGTTGAGGCGGCCTGTGCCGAGACGCTCGACTGCGGTGCCTGCAGCGCCGACGTGGTGCTCAACATCCTCGCCCGGCAGCGCCAGCCGGCACCGCCGGCAATCATCCCGACGCCCGAGGGCCTGCAGCTTCGCCACAAGCCGGTAGCCGACTGTCAGCGCTACGACAGCCTGAGGGAGGCCGGTCATGGAGCGTCATGATGTGCTGGAGATGATGACCCAGCTGAAGCTCGCAGGTATGCGCGCCGCTTACGACGACATCCTTGCCGACGGGCTCAAGCGCCGCCATCCGGTGCAACAGATCATCGGTACGCTGCTGCAGGTCGAGATCGCCGACAAGAGGGCCCGCTCGATCAAGTACCAGATGGCCTCCGCCAAGCTGCCGACGGTCAAGGAGCTGGCCGACTTCGACTTCGCCGCCTCGCCGGTCAACGAGCCCCTGATCCAGGAGCTCGCCGGCGGCGGCTTCCTCGAGGGCAAACGCAACATCGTGCTGGTCGGCGGCACCGGTACCGGCAAGACCCATCTCGCCGTCGCCATCGCGCGGTCCTGCATCCGCAAGGGCGCGCGCGGCCGGTGCTACAACGTCGTCGACCTGGTCAACCTCCTCGAGGCCGAGCTTCGCGCCGGACGCCAGGGCCGCACTGCAGACCAGCTCGTCCGCCGCGACTTCGTCATCCTCGACGAGCTCGGCTACCTGCCCTTCGCCCAGGCCGGTGGGCAGCTGCTCTTCCATCTGATGAGCCGGCTCTACGAGCGCACCTCGATCGTCATCACCACAAACCTCGCCTTCGGCGAATGGCCATCCGTCTTCGGCGACCCCAAGATGACCACAGCGCTGCTCGATCGCCTCACCCATCATTGCGAGATCATCGAGACCGGCAACGAGAGCTGGCGCTTCAAGAACCGCTCCTGACCCGCCGCCGGCCTCCCTTGCGGCCCGGTTGCCCCGGTGGGCCAACAGGGACCCCCCACGCGGCTTCGCTCCGCGTAGCGCAGGGCGCCACACGAAGCCGCGCGGGTCCCCCCTATTGGCTACCGGGACAACCTCCGCCGTGCCACTCAGGGGGGTCAATTTTGCACGCCGATCGGGGGTCAGTATTGAAAGCCGATTGACAGCTCTCGTGAAAGGCCAGCGCATCGGCGATGATCTCGTCGTATCGGCGCTCGATCAGCGCCACAAGCCTCGCCGGAACGGCGATATCCTTGTCCAGCGCGATGCGGGCGGCGCGATTGGCTCGGCGCAGGAGCTGCTGCATCCGCCGGGCCCAAGCCTCCCCTTCGATGTCCACCAGCGCCTGCAACTCCCGCAGGTGATGGGCGTTGCACAGGCCGTGCTCCACCCCTTCCATCGCGAAGTACGGCTTCCAGTGATCGTGCACGACGATGCCGGAGACACCCGAGAGCAGGGCGCCGCGCTTGCCGCTGACCCGGTACGCCGCCAGCAGCGGCGTGCAGATCACATGAAGCCACTGCGTCTGACCGCCGATCCGCAAGCCGGTCTCGTCCATGTGTTTCACCCGCGCCGTGCCCGCCGCCAGGTCCTGTATGTGCAAGGCCGCGTCCCGCAAGCCGCTCGGCCGCCCTCTCGCTCATCGTCGCCAACGTCGCAGCCGTCACCGGCGCGCCGAAGAGCTCGGCCATCACCTGCGACAGCCGATCCTCCGGCAGGAAGTGAGCGTGCTGAAGGTAGACCGCCACCCCGGCAATGCGCGGGCCGTACTGCACCGGCGCCGACACCCCGTCGGGGAACGCCGCCCGGGTCACCGTCCCGCAATGCCCGCAGCACTTGGCATGCGCCCGGTGCTCGGTCACCTCCAGGGGGCTCGGCTCGGGCAGATCGAACACCTGGCGGGCGACGGGCGTTCCCGCCCTGGCCGCGTCCGAAAGCGGCGAACCGCATCCCTTGCAGGAAGCCGGGACGTGATCCTTCACCCGATCCGGGTGATCGGCGCGGCGCAGCGTCTTGCCCTTGTGGCCGGGCTGGCCACCGGGCTTGCGGCCCGATTTGCCGCGCAGGCTTCGGGTTCGCCGCTTCGAATTCGGCTTCCTCAGCCCATCGCTCGAAGGCGGCTTGCCGCTGTTGCCGCTGTTGAGGCCGAGACGGCGCTCCAACTCCTCGATGCGCTCGACGAGACGCGCGACTTGCTCTTCCAGCCGCGCGTTCTGCTGCCGAAGCCAGGCATTTTCCTCCCGAAGCCGGGCGTTCTCCTCCTCCAGGCGGGCGATCTTCTGCGCGGGCGTTTCGGGCGCTGCTCCCGTCGAAGGGCCGCGCGGCGACTCGGGATTGCTCATGTCGTTGTTGAGTCATTTCCCGAAATTCCCGTCAAGCCCTTTCCACCAACTCCGAACGAGAAACGCCTCAATCCACTGGCCCAAAATGACAAATCAGACGACCTGGGCAGTTACAAGCACTTCGTCTCGCGCGAGAAGCTGTGCCTGCCGGCGAGCGCCAGCTACTGGATCAACGCTCTGGGCGGCAAGCCGCTGCTCTGTCTGCACAAGCCGCTGGACCCGAAGATGGTCGCGGCCATCGAAGCCGACGTGGTGCCGGCGCTGCAGGAGCTTGGGATCGTTGGCGCCGGGGCGCCGGACCTGACCGCCGAGCATCCCGGCCAGCCGGCGCTCACCCTGGTCTTCGACCGCGAGGGCTGGAGCCCGGATCTGTTCCGCCGGCTGGCGAGGCGCGGCGTCGCCTGCCTGACCTGGCACAAGAACTTCAGGGGCGAGGACTGGCCGGCCGAGGACTTCGGCGCGATGACCGTTCCCATTCACGGACCGGCGGCGGACGGCAGCGCCACCATGCGGCTGGCTGAGAAGCCGGTGACGTTGCCGAACGGCTTCAGGGTGCGCCAGATCCGCCGCCTGCTCGACAACGGCCGTCAGGTGCCGCTGATCACCACCGATCCGCACAAGCCGATGGCTGAGGTTG
This sequence comes from Alphaproteobacteria bacterium, assembly GCA_963422645.2. GTDB lineage: Bacteria > Pseudomonadota > Alphaproteobacteria > UBA828 > UBA828 > WTGU01. Next base: position 310,161 of record CAXXVO010000014.1, on the reverse strand, counting down.
CGGGCGCCATGTTCTCGCGCTGGTCGCAGGAGAACTTCTTCAAGTACATGCGTGACGAGTTCAATCTCGACGCCCTGCCGACCCACGAGCTCGAGCCTCTCGATCCCGCCGCCATGGTCGTCAACCCGCTGCGGCGGGCCTATGACAAGGCAATCCATCGCCTCGACCGCCAGCTTGGCCGCCTGCGCAACCGCATCGCCGACACGGCCCGGAAGAAGCAGCCGACGGCGGAACTCAGGAGGGAAGTCAGGGACCTCCAGGATGTCCGCGACATCGTCAGGGCCAGCCGCAGGGAGACGCCCAAGCACTGCCGGGCCGGCGACCTCGACGAAGCCGAGCAGCTCGATGCCTTGCCCGCGCGCGAGCGCCTCCTCCTCGACGTCATCCGGATGATCGCCTACCGCGCCGAAACCCGCATGATGCTTCCCGTCATGCAGGCGCAGGGCCACAAGCCCCATCCCCGGAAACTGCTTCAAGCGCTGCTCACCGCCGATGCCGACATCCTGCCGGATCCTGGCAATGGCCTCCTGCGGGTCCACATTCTTGGCCTCGCAAACGACGCCTGCGACCGTTGGATCGATGCGGTTCTGAGCGACCTGAACGCCACCGAAACGGTCTTCCCCGGCACCCGTCTGCGCATAGTCTACGACATCGACGGGGCCTCGGAATCCGCGCGGCTCGTGTCACCTAAAATCAGCAGAGGTCAGGAAGTCTGACCCTATCGCCCGCGCGTAATCGTTTCCCGCCTTGGCGTGGTGTATTGCGGACTGAAGGTCATTGGTATCGAAGAACCAATCGGCGGCGCGTCGATGCAATGTATCGACGAGCTCTCTGCCGAGATAAACTTGCTGTTGCCGCAGGAATTCCAGGAACAGCTGATGATGCTTGAACCACCCGTCCTCGGGAGCGTCGCTCCTGGACAGCAGGACTCCGGCCGTCCAAATCTCGAGCAGTCTCGCCCATCCGTCGCTTCGCGCGCGAACGGCATCCGCAAGATCGCCGTTCAAACGCTCCAGGTGCGCCGTTTCGAGCAAAAATTTCTGCAGGTCTTCCGGAAGCTGTTTGAACACGCGTTCATTCAGATAATCGGCCAGCTCGGCCCGCGATCCGGACAAGCCGTTGACATCGCGCGCCAGCGGCACGCTGCAATCGTGGGTCAGCTGCGTTAGTTGAACCGCGACCGGCCACCCCTCGGTCCGCTCGATCAGCTGCCTCGAAACCTGCTCGTCCAGCGGCTGATCGAACAGTGCTCCGATGTCCCCCTCGTCGAATCTGAGGTCGTTGACGGTGATCTCGTGAACTTCACCCTGCAATCTCAGGCCTGAGACCGGAATTCCCGACCGCTCTCTGGTCGCAATGACAATATGAATGGTGCGCGGGCTGTTGTGGATGAGGTATTCGAAGAGCTCAAGGCATGCGTCGTTATGAGCGAAATGCGCATCGTCGATGATCAGGCATGCCTCCTCACCGCTTTCAGCCATGATCGATGTCAGCATCGAGAGGCGCACAAGCGGGTCCAGATCGCCCGATACGGTCGCGTGAATTCCCAGGTCGGCCCGCGCTGCCTGCTCCAGGAGCGCGACCAACGAGGTCGGATCGCGATCGCGGCGTCCAATCTGAACCCAGGCCCGGGTAATGCCGCAGCGGCTCAACCTGGCGCGCAGCTGATTCAGAAGGGTCGTCTTGCCATACCCGGCCGGTGCGTCGATCAGTGTCAGACGCCGCCCAAGATTTTCCTGAATGCGGTCGAGGAGGGGAGTCCGTTCGATCAGTACGACGCTGTCCGGTGAAGTCATTGGCGCGAGCCCGGGGACCGGTCCGGTTCGAATCTTAGTGCACGGACGGATTTTCGGCCAAGCCTGGGGTTGCAGCTTCGAGTCCTGCCGGGCGTGCCACGCTTCCGCTGAGCGTTCGAGCGCACGGTCGCAGCTTGTGGGCATTCTGCCGGGTCTGCCTCTCAAGTGACCGTTGCAGCCGAGCGGATTGCGGCAGTGTCGCATCCAGAGCGACGAGATCTGTAAGGCGACACTTGACAATAACGCCCGGCTCAATCACGCTGCAGTGGTGATCGGCAGCATTCGACACAAGGCGCTGCGACAGTACTGGACCAAGGGGCAGACGAAGGGCCTGAACGCCCAGTGGATCGGGAAGTTGCACCGAATCCTTTCAGCGCTCGATGCCTCCGACAGACCAGAGGACATGAACTATCCCGGATCGCATTTCCATTCACTGAGCGGTAATCGTGCCGGCCGCTATTCCGTCCGCCTGACGGCTAATGTCCGCGTAACGTTCGGGTGGGACGACGATGGTGCCATCACCGTAGACATTGAGGACTATCACTGATGAAGAGACACCCGTCCCTGATCCCCGCACATCCGGGGGAAATTCTCCGGGAGGATGTCCTGCCGGCGCTCGGCATGACCAAGACGGCCGTTGCCGGCGCTCTCGGGATTTCCCGGCAGACGCTCTACGACATCATCAGCGAGAAGCAGCCTGTCACGGCCGAGATGGCGGTTCGCTTTGGCAAGCTGTTCGGCAATGGCGCGGCTTTCTGGCTCAATCTGCAGAGAGCCCGCGATCTCGCGCTCGCGGAGCGCACGGTCGATGTCTCCGGGATCCCCACGCTCGACTCGCACGCTGGCTGAGCGAGTGATCCCGGCTTGAGGGTCGGGCGCGGTTGACGCTCCGGCTCGGGGATCGACAGCCGCCGGGTGGCCCCGTGCCGCGCTTGCGCCACCTGGCGCAGCGCCGCATACTTCCGGGCGAGTCACTTAGGCGTGGAGAGGTGCTGCTCCGACGCGACGGGCGGCGCCGACGGGCGCCCTGCTCGTCGGCTCCTTCCCGATCGCGTCGCTTGCGGTGCGACAAGAACGCAACAATGGGGAGGAGCAAGCTCATGGCGGATCTCAAGAAGACAGGAATTTCCAGGCGGTCCGTGCTCAAGGGCTCGGCAGCGGTTGCCGGCGTGGCGGCCGGCGCGAGCATCGGCGGATTCCCGACCGTCTGGTCGCAGGACATCCAGGACATCGAGATCAACATGATCGGCACGGCGGTGACGATCTCCAGCGCCTACGAGGCGATGGCCGAAGAGGCGCTCGGCTTCCAGTTCAACATGTCGGCGGTAGACCTCAACACCATCGGCCAGCGCGCCATCACTCAGCCGAGATCGGCCGACCTCTTCGAGCCGGATCTCGAGCAGTTCCCGCAGATCTTCCCGAGCGGGAACATGCAGGCGATCGACGTCACGAGGCTGGAGCATTTCGACCAGCTGCTCGGGATCTTCAAGAAGAGCGGCAAGATCCATGCCGACGCCTGGTACGGGGACGGCATGAACCCGTCTCGCTACTGCTGGACCTCAGCCATCGAAGGCAGGGACTTCGTCGAGCCGGAGTCCAGCCAATGGATGACCATCGTGCCCGGTACCTTCAACGCCGATACCCTCGGCGCGCAGCCGGAAAAGATCGGCCGCCCGATCGAGACCTGGGCCGAGTTCGTCAACCCCGAGTTCAGCGGCAGGACGGCGCTGCAGAACTTCCCGGGCATCGGCATCATGGATATCGCCATGGCGCTCGAGGCCAACGGCGAGCTCGAGTACAGCGACAAGGGCAACATGACGGTCGACGAGATCAACTACACCTTCGACCGGCTGATCCAGCTCAAGAAGGAGTAACTGCCCAGGTTCTTGCTGTGAAAATTCTCTGGGATTCGGCACAACGCTACCCACGCGACGCCCGTGTGCTCCTCTGGGGTCGCCGGGTTTCACAGCTCACGATGCCCCTCTTGCGGACTGCGACCGGTAAGCTACCCCGATGTGGCCCGAAGTCCGCCCGCGCGACGGGCACCGATTTTCATTCTATGGGGTGGTCCAGCACGGCGTCGACCATGATCGTTTATGAGAATGGCTCCGCTGTTGGAGAACCCGTGCCAGGTGAGCTTACGCGCACTTGACGGTGGCGATGAGCCGATCCGATGGGCTGGTCAGGGCTTCGATGATATTCCAGCCCTGCTTTCTGGCGGTGGTGATGACGCTGCGCAGGATGGCGAAGTTCTCGGCCCCCTGCGCGGACCGGAAGCCCCCGGAGATCTTCTGGCGCAGCTTCATCATCCGAAGGTCGCGCTCGGCCTCGTTGTTCGTGAACCCGACCTCGAGGTCGATCAGGAACCGGAGCACCGCGCATTTGTGGTCGCGCAGCCTCAAGGCCGGATTGTGACCGATCCTTCGCTTCCGGCGCTTCTTCCTCTTGCCAGGCGAGAACGGTGGTTGGCTCTCGTGAAAGGCCAGCGCATCGGCGATGATCTCGTCGTATCGGCGCTCGATCAGCGCCACAAGCCTCGCCGGAACGGCGATATCCTTGTCCAGCGCGATGCGGGCGGCGCGATTGGCTCGGCGCAGGAGCTGCTGCATCCGCCGGGCCCAAGCCTCCCCTTCGATGTCCACCAGCGCCTGCAACTCCCGCAGGTGATGGGCGTTGCACAGGCCGTGCTCCACCCCTTCCATCGCGAAGTACGGCTTCCAGTGATCGTGCACGACGATGCCGGAGACACCCGAGAGCAGGGCGCCGCGCTTGCCGCTGACCCGGTACGCCGCCAGCAGCGGCGTGCAGATCACATGAAGCCACTGCGTCTGACCGCCGATCCGCAAGCCGGTCTCGTCCATGTGTTTCACCCGCGCCGTGCCCGCCGCCAGGTCCTGTATGTGCAAGGCCGCGTCCCGCACAGCCGCTCGGCCGCCCTCTCGCTCATCGTCGCCAACGTCGCAGCCGTCACCGGCGCGCCGAAGAGCTCGGCCATCACCTGCGACAGCCGATCCTCCGGCAGGAAGTGAGCGTGCTGAAGGTAGACCGCCACCCCGGCAATGCGCGGGCCGTACTGCACCGGCGCCGACACCCCGTCGGGGAACGCCGCCCGGGTCACCGTCCCGCAATGCCCGCAGCACTTGGCATGCGCCCGGTGCTCGGTCACCTCCAGGGGGCTCGGCTCGGGCAGATCGAACACCTGGCGGGCGACGGGCGTTCCCGCCCTGGCCGCGTCCGAAAGCGGCGAACCGCATCCCTTGCAGGAAGCCGGGACGTGATCCTTCACCCGATCCGGGTGATCGGCGCGGCGCAGCGTCTTGCCCTTGTGGCCGGGCTGGCCACCGGGCTTGCGGCCCGATTTGCCGCGCAGGCTTCGGGTTCGCCGCTTCGAATTCGGCTTCCTCAGCCCATCGCTCGAAGGCGGCTTGCCGCTGTTGCCGCTGTTGAGGCCGAGACGGCGCTCCAACTCCTCGATGCGCTCGACGAGACGCGCGACTTGCTCTTCCAGCCGCGCGTTCTGCTGCCGAAGCCAGGCATTTTCCTCCCGAAGCCGGGCGTTCTCCTCCTCCAGGCGGGCGATCTTCTGCGCGGGCGTTTCGGGCGCTGCTCCCGTCGAAGGGCCGCGCGGCGACTCGGGATTGCTCATGTCGTTGTTGAGTCATTTCCCGAAATTCCCGTCAAGCCCTTTCCACCAACTCCGAACGAGAAACGCCTCAATCCACTGGCCCAAAATGACAAATCAGACGACCTGGGCAGTTACAAGAAGGACGGGCACTTCCGCGCCTTCTGGAGCACCTTCAACGATTCCGTCAATCTGATGACCTCTGGCGAGGTGGTGCTGCAGTCCATGTGGTCGCCGGCGGTGGCGGCGGTGCGCGCACGCGGCGTGCCCTGCATCTACCTCGACCTCAAGGAAGGCTACCGGGCCTGGGCGCTCGGCGCGATGATCCCGCGCCACGTCGAGGGCAAGAAGCTCGGCGCCCTCTACGACTACTTCAACTGGTACCACTCGGGCCCGGCGGGCGCCTACTTCTCCAAGCAGGGCTACTACATGTGCACGCCCGAGAACTCGCGCGGGTTCATGGAGCCCTGGGAGTGGGATTACTGGTACGAGGGCAAGCCGGCGGAAGGCGAGGTCAAGGATCCCTTCGGCAACGTCATGGAGCAGCCCGGCCACGTCCGCGACGGCGGCTCGTTCGCGAACCGCATGGGCCGGGTCGCCGTGTGGAACTCGATCATGGACGAGAACATCCTCGTCGTGAAACGCTGGAACGAGTTCCAGACCGCGTAGACAAAGCTGTCACGATTGCTGCGGCGCCTTTCGAGGCGCCGCAGTTCTTTTTGACCGCTACACGTGCTGGCCGCCGTTAACGTGCAGCTCGCCGCCGGTGATGTAGGCGGCGGTATCCGAGCAGAGGAAGTAGATCGCCGACGCCACCTCGGAGGGCTTGCCGAGGCGTGCCATCGGAATGGCCGGCAGCAGGTCGTTGGCCTGGGGCGAGAGGATGGGCGTGTCGATCTCCCCCGGCGCGATGGCGTTGACGCGGATCCCGAGCGGGCCGAAATCAGCCGCCATCTCGCGGGTGAGCGACGCCAGCGCCGCCTTCGAGGTCGCATAAGCGCTGCCCGCGAAGCGGTGGACCCGGCCGCCCGCGATCGATGTCACGTTGACGACGCTGCCCTGGCCTTGCTTCAGCTCCTCGAAGAGACCGCGCGCCAGCGCCAGCGGCGCGAAAAAGTTGACCTGGAAGACTTCGCGCCAGACGTCGAGATCGGTGTTCTGGCTGTCCAGCCGTATGCCGTCCCCGCCCTTGGGCGAGATGCCCGCGTTGTTGACGAGCGCGCTCAGCGGTGCGCCATTGAGGCGGGCGCGCATCTCCTCGATGCCGTGACGCACGTCCTCCGGGTCAGAGAGGTCGATCCGGATGTGGTCCTCGGGTCCGGCCTCCCACGGGCAATCCTCCGAGAAGGCCCGGCGCGAGGCTGTGATGACCCGCCAGCCGGCCGCGCTGAAGCGCTTGACCGTCGCGTGACCGATCCCCTGGCTCGCGCCGGTGAGAATCAGCGTTCTCCGCTCGTCCGCCATGGCCGCTCTCCCTATCCGTCGCCCTCCACCGGCATGGTGTAGTTGAGCCTCATGCGACCGCCGTCTGCGTATATTACCTGCCCTGTGACGTAAGACGAATCGTCGCTCGCGAGAAAGACCGCGATACCGGCGATCTCCTCCGGCTGGCCGACACGGCCCATGGGGGTGCGGGAGAGCACCCGACGCCGCGCCGCCTCGTCGGTGAGCAGCGAGCCCGACAGCTCGGTGAGGATCGTGCCCGGGCCGATCGCGTTCACGCGGACGCCGCGAGGCGCCAGCGCAAGCGACATGACCGAGGTGAGCTGGTTCACCCCGCCCTTACTGACCACATAGGCAGCGATCGAATCGATCGCCATTACCCCATTGACGGACGACATGTTGATGATGCTGCCCGAGCCTGCATCCGCCATCACCCGCGCCGCCGCCTGACCCACCAGGAAGTAGCCCCGAAGGTTGACGCGCAGCACCCGGTCGAAGTCCTCCTCGGTCACGTCGAGGAAGTCCGCGATGGTGAAGATGCCGGCGTTGTTCACCAGCACGTCGATGCGCCCGTGGCGCGAGACCGTCTCTGCGATCAGCGCGCGCGCCTGCGGGCCCTCGCCGGTGTCGCAGGCGACGAAGGCGGCGGTAGCGCCGGCGTCGCGGATCGACTGCGCGGTCGCTTCGCCCAGCTCTTCGAGGATGTCGCCGATGACGACCGCAGCACCTTCGGCAGCGAAGCGCCGGGCGCAGGCGGCGCCGATGCCGCGGGCCGCACCGGTCACCACCGCGACCTTGCCTTCGAGCCTCATCCCTTCTCCTTCACCGGGCGGAACAGGTTGACGATCTGGCGCGCGATCTCCTCCGCCGAATCCTCGCCCGGCTTGTACCAGGCGATCGACCAGGCCATTGCGCCGATCAGTGCGAGCCGAAAATACTTGCGGCTCGTGCCCTCGGGCAGCGGCAGGTCGTCGATCAGCGCGCGAAAGATGTTCTCGTAATCGTCGCGCTCCTCGATCATCCGCGCGCGGAGCTTCGGCGAATGCCGGCGCGGGAACTCGGTCGCGATGACCGAGCCGTAGTCCTTGCTCTGGTGCAAGGTCTCGACGTGGGCGGCGCAGGCGGCCTCCAGCCTGCCCCAGGGATCGTTCACCGTCTCGATGGCCGCGAGCACGCGCTCCTTGATCCGCTGGATGCCGGCCGCGTGAACCGCCGCCAGCAGGTCCTCCTTGGAGGCGAAGTGGTAGTACATCGAGCCGGGCAGGATGCCTGCCGCGGCGGCGATATCGCGCACCGAGGTGGCGCTGTAGCCCGAGCGCGCGAACTCCACCGCGGCCGCGTCGAGGATGCGTCCCCGGCGGTTGTCCCTGCGCTTCCCGTCGGTTTCCGCCACAGCCATGGATCATTCCGGACTCGGCGGGTTTGGGCAAGCGTTTGTTCGATTTGTCCGTTTGGCGCGCTCTGATCGGCTGCCGATTGTCGCCAAGGTTGAAGGTGGCTACGATCATCGGCAATGCGCCGGGCAAGGAGGCCGGCGCCCGGCCGCGCCGCGTCCGGCACGGACGGCAGGATGCACCGACACTGGGAGGATAACGATGAGCAAAGTCAATCGTCGCACGTTCCTGAAGGCGGCCGGAATCGGCGGCGCGGCGGTGGTCGCCGCGCCGACCATCATCGTGCGCCCCGCGCGCGCGGACACGATCAGGGTCGGCGGGCTGCATGACCGCACCGGCCCGATCGGCATCTACGGCAACGAGATGGCCGACGCACTGGTCTTCGCCGTGAACGAGATCAACGCAGCCGGCGGGGTCATGGGCCAGCAGCTCGAGCTCGTCGAGTACGACGCCCAGTCGACCATGGCCAACTACTCGCAGTACGCGCAGCGGCTGTCGACCAGCGACCAGGTCGACGTGATCTTCGGCGGCATCACCAGCGCATCGCGCGAATCCATCCGCCCGGTCTTCGACCGTTTCCGCAAGCTCTACTTTTACAGCACCTTCTACGAGGGCGGCGTGTGCGACAGGACCGTCTTCTGCAATGCGGAGACGCCGGCCCAGATCAACGGCCCGCTGCTGCAGTACGCGATGAAAAAGTTCGGCGCCAAGACCGTCTACACCATCGCTGCCGACTACATCTACGGGCAGATCACCGCCGACTGGATCAAGAAGTACGCCAAAGACTTCGGGGGCGAGGTCATCGCCGAAGAGTTCTTCCCCCTCGATGTCGGCGACTTCGCGTCGACCATCACCAAGATCCAGCAGGCCGCCCCCGACCTGGTGGTCTCGGCGCTGGTGGGCGGCAACCACATCGGCTTCTACCGGCAGTGGCCGGCGGCGGGGATGCAGGACAAGATTCCGGTCGCCTCGACCGTGTTCGGCCCGTGGGAGAATGCCTTCGTCTCGGCCGAGGAGGCCGAGGGTATCATGTGCTCCTACCACTACTTCCAAAGCATCGACACGCCGGCGAACGCGGCCTTCCTGGAGAGCTGGCGCGGACGCTACGGGGCCGACGCGGCGGAGATCGGCACGCTCGCGATCTGCACCTACAACTCAGTCAACATGTGGAAGAAGGCCGTCGAGCAGGCCGGCTCCATCGACCGCATGGCGGTGATCGAGGCGCTGGAGACCGGCATCTCGGTCGAGGGGCCGGGCGGCATGGTGACGATGGATCCGCCGACCCACCACACCATCATGAGCGCCGCCATCGCCGAGGTCCGGGGCGGCAATTTCGACATCGTCGAGGTCGCCGAGAACCGGCACCCGGACGACACCGCCACGGTCTGTGACCTGATCAGCAACCCGGATCAGGCGACCCAGTACAGGATCGAGGTCGACTGACCCCAACCTGATCGTTAGCGATCATGGATCTCGCCGGCATCATCGCCGTCCAGATCGGCTACACCATCGCCAGCCTCGCGCTGATCAGCGCGGGGCTGGCGGTCATTTTCGGCATGATGCGGGTCATCAACCTGGCCCACGGCGAGTTCCTGATGCTCGGCGCCTACGCGGTCGTCGTCTCGACCAAGGCCGGCATCAACTTCTGGGTGTCGATGCTGGTGATCGCGCCGCTCTTCGTCGGCATCGTCGGCGTCATCGTCGAGCGCTTCGTCGTCCGCTTCCTCTATGGCCGCATGATGGACACCCTGATTGCGACCTGGGGGCTCTCCCTGCTCTTCATCGGCATCATTACGACCATCTTCGGCAATGCGACCGAAAGCGTGGTTTCGCCGCTCGGCAGCTTCGAGATCGGCGAATTCGTCGAGAGCCAGTACAGGCTCTTCATCATCTTCCTTGGCGTGCTCGTGATCGGGGTGATCTTCGTCGTGCTGCGCTACTCGCGCGCAGGGCTCATTGCTCGAGGCACGATGCAGAACGCCGACATGGCAGCCGCTCTCGGGATCAGCCCGCAGCGGGTCTACACCATCACCTTTGGCGTGGGCGCCGCATTGACCGGGCTCGCAGGCGCAGCGCTCGCGCCGGTGACCGGCCTGCTGCCCACCATGGGCGCGGCCTTCATCGCCAAGGCCTTCATCACCGTGATCGGGGGCGGCGAGGCCATCGTCACCGGCACCTCGTCCGCGTCGGCGATCTTCGGCACCGTCAACCAGGTGACCACCTTTCTCTGGACGCCGGTCATGGGCGATGTCGCGCTGCTGATTGCCGCCGTGATCCTGCTCAGGCTGCTGCCCCAGGGCATCACCGGGCGCTTCTTCCGCCGATGGCTCTGAAGCTAGGCCTCACCGCCGACGGCCTGACGGTCGGGCGCCTCCAACCGGCGCTCACCGGGCCGATCGCGCTCGTCGCGGTCATCGCGCTGGTCCTCGTCATCCTGCCGCTGCTCGTCTCCGACATCTTCATCCTGCTCCAGCTCACGCTCTTCATGGCCTACGGCATCCTCGCCATGAGCCTCGGCTGGGTCTGGGGTTACGGCGGTATCTTCAGCTTCGGCCAGGCCGCGTTCTACGGCCTCGGCGGCTACACCTATGCCGTGGTCTCCATCAACATGGGGGGCAGCACAGCCGCGCTCGCCGCCGGCGTCGCCGTGCCCGCCGGCGCCGCCCTCCTGCTCGGCTACTTCATGTTCTACGGCCGCATCAGCACGGTCTATGTCGCCGTTATCACGCTCGTCGTGTCGCTGATCTTCTACAAGTTCCTGGGCCACACGGCGGGTTACGAATACACCATCGGCACCGCCCATCTCGGCGGCTTCAACGGCATGCCCGCGCTGCCCCCGATCAACACGCCGGGCAATCCCATGAGCATCATCTGGCCCGAGGACATGTTCGTCATCACCGGGATCTGCCTGATTCTGGTTTACGTGGCGCTACGCCTGCTCATGTACTCCAGCTTCGGCCGCGCGGTCGCCGCGATGCGGGAGAACGAGCTCCGGGCCGAGCTGCTCGGCTACGACACGCGGCTCTACAAGATGGCGGTCTTCGGGATCGGCGGTGCCGTGGCAGGTTTGGCGGGCGTGCTCTACGCCAACTGGAACTCCTACGTGAGCCCCACCGTGTTCGACCTGGGCTTCAGCGCGCAGATCATCATCTGGGTGGTGGTCGGCGGGCTCGGCACCCTGGTGGGGCCGCTGGTGGGCGCGATGGCCTTGGGCTTCGCCACCATCGAGCTCGGCACCCAGCAGACCGTCGACGTCAACCTGATCTTGGGCGTCATCCTCGTAATCTTCGTGCTGGCGGTGCCGGAGGGCGTCACCGCCCAGGCCCGCGCGCTCTACGGGCGCCTGATGGACTGGGTCCAGGGCCAGGCCCGGGCCTAAGCTCCTCTATTCGGCGGCCGCCTGCGCGGCGGGGCCGGCATCGAGCCGCGCGAGCGCGCGGGCATAGACGCCGGGGTCCACGTTGCCGCCCGAGAGGATCAGCCCGACCTTCTTGTCGGCCATCGTGTCCCGCTCCTGCATCAGCGCCGCGAGCGGGGAGGCACCCGCGCCCTCGGCGAGGTTGTGGGTGTCGGCGTGGTAGGCGGCAATGGCGTCGAGCATCTCGTCGTCGGAGACGCTGACGATGCGCGCGCAACCGGCGAGGATGAGGTCGAGGGCCTCGGGCGAGGGCACGCGCGTCGCGATGCCGTCGCCCACCACGGTTGTGGCCCGGTTGATCGAGACCGGCCGCCTCGCCTCGTAGCTGAGCGCGTAGCAGTTGGCGCCTTCGGCGACCACGCCGATGATCTCGGTCTTGAGCCCGAGCGCATCGCGCACGCCCATCAGCCCGCAGATGCCGGAGCCCAGCCCGACCGGCACATAGACCGCGTCGAGATCGGGTGCTGCGGTGAAGAGCTCCAGCGCGTAGGTGCCGACGCCGCGCACGAGGCGCTCGTCGAAGGAGGGGACCAAGACCAGGTTCCGCTCGGCCGCGAGCGCCCGGGCATGCTCGTACGCGGCCTCGAAATCCGCGCCGTGCACCACCAGCTCGCCGCCGAAGGCGCTCTGTAGCCGGACGAAAGTCTTTGCGAATCGCGGCCGGAAGTCTTTGCGAATGGCCTGGAAAATCGGCTGGTTTTCGGGGCTGAACCGGGCTGGAAAAACCGGCCTGTGCATGGGCCATGAAGGAGCGCTGCGCGGGGGTTTCGGGGCCCGTGCACGGGCGGTGCGTGGGGGTTTCAGGCGCGGTCGGGACCGGGGCGGGCGCCGGGGCGGCACGGGCGTTCGAGTTCGGCCTTCCACCATTCGGGGTCTTCGACGGCGCGTTCTGCGGCGTCGTATCCGTCGTGACCGGTCCATCTTCCGGGGTCGGCGTCGGCGTACCACCGGCCTGCGCCGCGGTGTCGCTCGAGGGCGTCGTCGATGCGGGCGACCTGGTCCGCCGGGCGTCCCCGGCAGAAGCGCTCGAAGAAGGCGTTGAGGCGGCATCGGGGGCAGCGTCCGCGCGCGCTCACCGCGACGGTGCATCGCCAGGTGAGCGCCTCCAGCCCGGGCGGGAGCAGGGCCTGGAGCATGAAGCGCCCGGCGACGGGTCCGAAGGGGTCGTCCCGCGACGGCGGCCACTGCGCGCCGTCCTCCCAGCCGGGGAAGAAGGGGAGTTCCATGGGGACGGCGGTGCGCGCGCGGTAGGCCGGATGCCAGTACATGCGGTGCATGTCGTCGGCGGTGTCCCACGAGGTGATGCCGAGCATCACCCGGTCGGCGCGGTGGCGCTCGGCCTCGTCGGCGTGGGTTGCGTACCGGTCGAGGCCCCAGGGGCCGAATGTGGGGTCGCAGACGCCCTCCCACCCTCTCCCGTCCCTGATCGGGTATTCGGCGCCGGCGTCGAGGTCGAGGCGCAGGGCGTCGCGCGACACGTGGCGCACGGGCCGGACGTTGCGGGAGAGCCAGTCTGCGACGGCCTCGCTTGCGGCCTGCCCGCGGGCGATGCGCTCCGGCAGCTCGCGGGCGGGCTCGCGGTAGCAGGAGAGGACGACCTCGTCTTCGGTCTCGCGCAGGACGAGGAGGGCGAGGGCGGTGCTGTCGATGCCGCCGCCTGCGGGGACGAGGGTGCGGCGCATCGCGATCAGCCCCACTCGATGACGATATAGCCGGCGGAGACCGGGGAGGGCACGGTGAGCTGGGTGTGTCGGCTGACGCCGCTTGCGCCGGCGGGGGCGGAGGCGGTTCCGTCTGCGCCGTCTGCGCCGTTGCGTCGGCCATACGCTCTCTTGCCGCCCTTGCCGCCGCGCGCCGTGCCGCCGAGGACGGCGGTGTTGCTGCCGTCGCCGCCGTCCCTCAATCGCGCTCCGTCCACGCCGTTGTCTCCCACGGTCAAGCTGTAGGAGGTGCCCGGCGAGACCGCGATCTCGAAGTAGATGAAGCCGGCGCCGCCGCCGTCGCCGCCCCGCAACTGCACGCGCACGCGGGTCACGCCCGTGGGCGCGCGCCAGTGCCCGGAGCCGGGCGCGGTGAAGGTCTTGCGCCCGCGCGGCGTGGGCCGGGGCGCCGGCTCGGGCCCGGGACGCGGCGGCGCCGTGCGCTCGCTGAGGTTGGCCAGCCGCGTGCGCTCGGCGGCGGTGAATACCTCGCCCCGCATCTGGCGGAAGGGGTGCAGGCCGGAGCCGTCGAGGGTGGCGACGCCGTTCGGATCGCCGAAGGCGTCGATCATGGCGTTGATTGTGTCGGCCATGGCCTTGATGGCGGCCCGGGCGTGGGCGGGCGAATCGCTGTCCTGGTCGAGGTGGGTGGTGTCGATCTTCCGGGTGGGCCATGCGGTCATTGGGTTTCCTTTCGCGCCCACTCAGCTCGCCGGCGCGGCGATATGGGCGCGGGCGAGGCCGAAGCAGAGGTACTTGACGGTGGGAATCTGCCCCCGTTCCCAGGTCCAGGTCCACTCGACCTGGACCACGCGACCGGTAATCGCGTCGCCGGCGGCGTAGCCGGTCCAGGCGGCGTCGTCGAGGTCGTCGCGGTAGTCGGCGGCGCGCACGCGCACCGTCGGCTGGACAGGGGAATCGGACTCCCAGGTCAGTAGCGAGACGACGCCGTCCTGGCCGAGGGCCGCCGGCATGGAGGTGTAGACGGTGGGCTCCGCCGTCCAGCCCGCGCCGGGGAGCGCCCATCCGGTCCAGGCGTCCCAGGTGGCGAGGCCGCGCCAGGCGTAGTCGGCGGCGCCGGTGGCGGGATCGGCCCAGGAGAAGTCGAGGGCCGCGCCGGCGAGCGTGCCGCGGGTCCATCCCTCGGCGCTGGGGCAGGCCCAGAACAGGCTCTCGCCCCGGCGCTGGGCGCCGAGGTCTACGACATCGACGGGGCCTCGGAATCCGCGCGGCTCGTGTCACCTAAAATCAGCAGAGGTCAGGAAGTCTGAATCTATCTCGCGCGATGAATTAGAAATATCGCGCAACATCTTTTCGCGACGAGCCAATCCGGATTGGGGCTCGGCGCGAGCGACCCCTTTCGCAGAACAATCCCGATCCCGGCTCATGCAACGGCGAGGCAGGAAAGCCCTTGGTGCGGCGGCGCTGGTGGAAGTAGCCTTTGCGCCCGGCGGGCTGAACGGGAAATGACCGTTACCAACCGAGGTGAGGGGACGATGGCCTATCGGCTGGGAGTCGACGTGGGAGGCACCTTCACGGACGTGCTCCTGATCAACGAAGCGGACAGCAGCTTTCACGTCGCCAAGGTCCCGTCCACCCCAGCAGACTCATCGATTGGCGTGCTGCATGGGATCGCCCGCGTTTGCGAGTTGGCCAACATCGGGCCCAGCGCGATTCAGAACGTCATGCACGGTACGACGGTCGCGACCAACGCGATCCTGACCGGCAGGGGCGCGCGCGTGGGCCTGGTCACGACGAAGGGCTATCGGCATGTCCTGCAAATCGCTCGCTCCTTCGTCCCCGGCGGTCTCGGCGCCTGGGTTATCTTCAACAAGACACCGCCTCTTGCGCCCCTGGCGCTAACGGTGGAAGCGCATGAGCGAATCGACGCCAGAGGCGAAGTCATCGAGACACTCGACGAAGACTCTCTGCGCGAATCACTGCGATCGCTAAAGAAAAATGGGATCGACGCACTGACCATTTCGCTGATCAATTCTTACACCAATGACTCGCATGAGAAGGCTGCCGGCCGCATAGCAGCAGACGAGCTACCCGGGATTCCAATCTCGCTCTCCTCCCAAGTGATTCCCGAAATGCAGGAGTACGAACGCACGATAACGACGGTATGCAACTCGTACGTTCGTCCGATCGTGTCACGTTACGTCCGCAACCTTAACCGGGAGCTGGGCACGATATCCGGTGACGTCAATCTGCACATCTTGCGCTCCGACGGAGGCCTGACCTCGCCGGTGGGCGCCGAGACGGTTCCTGTCAATCTGCTGATGAGCGGACCCGCCGGCGGCGTCACCGGCGCGCTCTGGATCGCGCGGCAAGCCGGTTTCGACAACCTTCTCACCTTCGACATGGGGGGCACCTCGACGGACGTGTGCCTCGTCAGGGACGGTGTCGCGCAAATCCGGCGCGAGACGACGGTCGGCGATCTCACCGTGCGCGCCTCGTCGGTCGACGTGCGCTCGGTCGGTGCGGGCGGCGGCTCGATTGCGCATGTGCCCGCGCTGACGAAGGCGCTTCGCGTGGGGCCGGAGAGCGCCGGCGCAGATCCTGGCCCGGCGGGCTACGGCAAGGGAGGCATGGAGCCGACCGTGACCGACGCGAATATCGTCCTCGGCCATTTGCCCGAAGCGTCGCTGCTCGGCGGCGACCTCGCACTCGACCGGGAAAAGTCGGCGGACGCAGTCGGCAAGATTGCGAGCGCATTGGGTTTCTCGACGGAGCGCGCCGCCGCGGGCATCTACGACATCGTCAACGAGACCATGATCGGCGCGCTGCGCCTCGTATCCGTGCAGCAGGGCTTCGATCCGCGTGATTTTGCGCTGGTCGCGTTCGGCGGCGCAGGCCCGATGCATGCCAACGCGTTGGCGCGAATACTCGGGTGCTGGCCGGTGATCGTGCCGCCGAGTCCCGGCGTGCTCTGCGCCTATGGTGACGCGACGACTCGAACCAGGGACGAAGCATCGCGCAGCCTCATGCGGCGGTTCTCGGAGACCAGTCATGCTGACGTCCTGGCGATTCTGGAGGAGCTCGCGGAACAGGCCTCGAAGTCCCTCGATGCCGAGGGTATCCCCCGCTCCGATCAATCTGCACACTTCGAGATCGACATCCGCTATGCAGGTCAGGTCCTTCATCTGACGGTGATTGTGGAGATGGAGGACCTCCGCCGACGCGGTCTCGATTGCATCGAAAAGGAATTCGATGCGCTACACGAACGTCTCTACACCTTCGCGCTCGACATGGACCGGGAGATCATCAACCTGCGCGCCATCGTGCAAGGCAAGGAGACGCCCCTTCGCGCACCGCGCATGGCGCCCGGCACGCGCGACGCCTCCGCCGCTCGGGTGGGAAGCCAGACCGTCTACGTCGAGAGAGTGCCCATCGCGACGTGCCGGTCTACGACCGCGCCAAGCTCGTGGCAGGCAATGTCCTCGAGGGCCCGGCGATCGTGATGCAGCTCGATTCCACCACGGTCCTGTTGCCGGGCCATGATGGTGAAATCGACGAAATCGGGAACATTCTGATTCGCCCGCGGGCGGCGTGAGCGAGGGACGACCATGGCGGCAACCGTCATCGAGAGCAGTCACACACCCTTTCGCCGGGTCGACGTCGATCCGGTCGATCTCGACATCATCGAGAACGCGCTGCGCAACGCGCGTCACGAGATGGATGCCGTTCTCTTCCGCACCGCCATGTCGCCCGGTATCCGTGAGCAGCACGACGAGTTTCCCCTGATCGCAAACCGCGACGGCAAGATGGTGGTCGGTCAGTTCGGCGCCTTCATCAACGTGTTCCTCAATTCCTACGAAGGAGAGATTCACGAGGGCGACGTCTTTCTCACCAACGATCCCTATTCCTGCGACGGCGCCATCAGCCACACGCCCGATTGGCTGGTATTGCTGCCAATCTTCAAGAAGGGCCGGGTGATCGGCTGGGCCGCGATGTTCGGCCACATGACCGATACGGGAGGCCGCGTCCCCGGCAGCATGCCGACGGATGCGCAGCAGATTTTCGAAGAGGGCATCATCATCCCGCCGACCAAGATCTATCGGCGCGGTGAGCGTCAGGAAGAAATTCTGCAGCTCATCCTGCGCAACTGCCGCATGCCGCACTGGAACCGGAGCGATCTTGACGCGTTAATCGCAGGCTGTCGTCTCGCGGCGATACGCGTCATCGAACTCTCCGACCGCTTCGGCGACGACATCTATTATTCCGCATTGGAGGAGCTGCTGGAGCGAACGCGCCGGGCGATGCGCCACATCATCCTGACGGGCATCTCAGAGGAAAAGCAGTACTTCGAGGATTACTTGGACGACGACGGCGTCGGCATGGGCCCCTACAAGATCGCCTGCACCATGTGGCGCGAAGACGACAAGTTGATCATCGATTTCGAGGGAACCGATCCGCAGTCGCAGAGCTCGATTAATTTCTATTGCAACGAAGAAATGACCAAGATGCATTGCGGCGTTTTCCTCATCATGCTCGCGGACCCTCAGATTCTTTTCAACGACGGCTTTTACGATCTGATGGATGTGCGCATTCCCGAAGGCACGCTCTACAAGCCCATCAGGCCTGCGGCGCTCTCCTGCAGAACGCACGGTCTGGCGCGCTGCATGGATGTGCTCGCCGGGCTCTTCGGGCAGAGCAACCCCGACTACATGTGCGCGGCCGGATTCTCGGCGAGCCCGCATTTCCTCTATTCGGGATACGATTCGCGCGGCGAGTGGTTCCAGCTCTTCCACATCGCGTTCGGCGGCATCGCCGCCGCGCCCTCGGGCGATGGCGCCGATGGCCACGGCATGTGGCCGGATTTCACGAATGTGCCCTGCGAGTATCTCGAAGCGATTTGCCCGCTGCGCATGGACGCCCACGAGGTGATCCCCGATTCGGGAGGCCCCGGGCTGCACCGCGGCGGCAACGGCGTGCACACCGCCTATCGCACCCTCAATGCCGGCGACGTTTCAATCCATGACGATCGCTGGCTCTCGTACCCGTGGGGCGTGAGGGGCGGGCTGCCGGGCGCGCGAAGCCGGAAATACGTCGAGCGCAGGGATGGAAGGATCGAGGTTCTTCCCTCGAAGTGCGATCGCGTGCGGGTCGAGCCGGGGGATGTCGTGCACTACTGCACGTGGGGCGGCGGTGGCTGGGGCGATCCGCTGGAGCGTCCGGTCGAGCAAGTCGCATTCGACGCGGCAGCCGGCCTCGTCACGATCGCAGGCGCTCGACGTTACGGCGTGGTCGTGGACGAGGACTTTGCCGTCGACGAAGAAGCCACGCGGGCGCTGCGTGAGAGCATGCAGCTGGAGCGGGGCACCCCCGATCTCTTCGACATGGGCGGCGACATCGAGGAGATCGTGGCCCGCTGCGAGGAGGAGACAGGCCTCCCCGCGCCGCGTCCGCCCGAGTTCGCACCGTGGGCCTTGGCCGCGCGCGAGCGGGCCCGCGACGATGCGTGACGGCGTCAGGCCACGAAGGCCGGGCGGCAGCGGTCGGCGACCGCCTTGGCTAACGCAGGCTGGTCGCGGCGGTCAGCTAGGCGATGCGCCGTGGATGCGACCGAGCAAGGGGCTCTGATGCCAGCAGACCTGAAGCCACTTGCCGTCCTTGTGGTACCAGGTCTGGGTGAAACCCATGAAGCGCTGCCGGAAGCCGGCGTCGCGCGGCTTGCCGCGGAAGGTCGAGAAACCGCTGACATGGCCCGTGGTGCCCCAGACCTTGACGTTCAGCTCCCGCGGGATCCACTTGAAGTGCTCCCACATCCCCTCGCCGCCGGCGTGGAAATCGATATGGTCCTTGAACTCCTCCAGCGTCATCCGCCAGGGGTAGTCCTCGTCCAGAATCTCGGCGCCGTCGTCGAAGGCGCTCCAGAAGGCGTCGAGGTCGCCCTCGTTGAGCCCGCGCGCCCATGCGTGGAAGGCAGCCTCCAAGCCTTCCGCCGTGGCGTCCTGTGTCATCGTTCCCCTCCTTCAGCCCTGTGTTGCGGTGCTGGGCGCACCTCACCACATGCCCACGCGAAACGCCATCGCCCGAAACAGGGCATCGACCGGCCCGACGGTGGAATGGCCCCATGACCGTGATTGAGACGCGCGTTCTGACCGTCGGGCATTCCAACCACCCGCTGGAGACCTTCGTCTCGCTGCTTCGGCAACACGATGTGACGACACTCGCCGACGTCCGCTCGGCGCCCTACAGCCGCTTCAATCCGCACTTCAACCGCAAGTCCCTCGACGCCGCGCTGCAAGCGCACAACATCGCGTATCTCTTCATGGGGCACGCGCTCGGTGGGCGCCCCGAAGATCGCTCGTGCTACGAGAAGGGGCGCGTGCGCTACGACCGCCTGGCACGAACGCCGCTCTACCGCGAGGGGATCGATCAGGTGGTGGAGAGGGCAGAGGTCGAGCGCCTTGCCCTGATGTGCGCGGAGAGGGAGCCGCTCGACTGCCACCGAACGCTGCTGGTCGGCCGCAGCCTCGCCGAGCGCGGCGTCACCGTGACCCACATCCTCGCGGACGGCGCACTCGAGCCCCACGACGACGCCATGGACCGCTTGCTGGACTCCGTGGGGCTGCCCGCAGGCGATCTCCTGCACTCGAGGGAGGAGCTGATCGAAGAGGCGCTATCCCAAAAGGAGGGACGCATCGCCCACAGGAACAGGACGCCGAGGGCGCGGCGATGACGCACCCGGGCTCGGCGGCCGACTTGCTTGCCGGGGGCGTGTGGGGCCCCTATCCTCGCGAGGTGGGCGGGTGTAGCTCAATGGTAGAGCAGAAGCTTCCCAAGCTTACGACGAGGGTTCGATTCCCTTCACCCGCTCCATAGCGTGCCCGTCCCGCGTCGCGGGTGCGGCCCGGCCCCCGGCACCGGACGACCGGCCAGGGGTGAGTCCCGCCGGGGGAGTCTCGCCGGTGCCCTGCGGCTGAGGACGCGATGTCGGACCGCTCCCGCATTCTCTTCATCAACGTTGGGCACGGGCTCGACCACCTCTTCCTGCTGCTCTACCCGACGGTGGTGCTCACTCTCGAAGGGGTGTTCGACCGCTCCTACGGCGAGCTTCTTTCACTCGCGGTGCCCGGCTTCATCGCCTTCGCCGCAGGCACACTGCCGGCGGGCTGGCTCGGGGACCGCTGGAGCCGGCCCGCGATGCTCGCGATCTTCTTCGTCGGCATCGGGGCCGCGTCCATCCTCACCGGGTTCGCGCGCACGCCCTTCGAGCTGGCGGGCGGGCTCACACTGATCGGCCTCTTCGCCTCGATCTATCATCCCGTCGGCATCGCCATGCTGGTCGAGGGGCGGGAGAAGGTCGGCAAGCTGCTCGGCATCAACGGGGTCGCCGGGAACTTCGGGCTTGCGGCGGCGGCGATCGTCGCGGCGGCGCTGAGCGATGCGATCAGCTGGCGCGCGGCCTTCATGGTGCCGGGCGCGGTCTCGCTGGTCGTCGGGCTCTGGTTCATCGCGGTCTGCCGGCAATGGCGCAACATCGACGCGGCGCCCTCCCGCCCCACCGTGGGTGGGCGATGGGGCCAGCCCTCGGGCACCCTGCTGCGGCTGGTGCTGGTGATCGGCATTGCGACGACGCTCACCGGGCTCACCTTCCAGACCACGACCATCGCGCTCCCCAAGCTCTTCGACGACGGGCTCACCGGCATCACCGACAGCGCCCTCGGTATCGGCGGGCTGGTCTCGGTCGTCATCGCCATCGCCGCCTTCGCCCAGATCGGGGTCGGCTGGCTGATCGACCGCTACCCGGCGAAGCCGGTCTGGATCGCGGTGCTCTTCGCCCAGGCGCCGCTGATCGCCGCCGCCGGCGTGCTCGCGGGACACGGACTGATCATTGTCGCCCTGGCCATGATGATGGTGGTGGTGGGCGAGATTCCGATTCAGGACGCGCTGGTCACGCGCTACACGGCGGAAAGCTGGCGGGCGCGGATCTTCGGCGTCAAGTTCCTGCTGGGCCTTGGCGCGAGCGCGGTGGCGGCACCGCTGGTCGCGGGCCTCCACGGTGTCTCCGGCGGCTTCCTCTGGCTCTTCGTGGGACTGGGCGGCTCGGCGGCGCTGGTGGGCATCATCGCCTTCTGGCTGCCGAGCGGCGGAGCCGGTGCGCCGCAGCCAGCCGTGGCCAAGGCGGGGGCCTGAGACGCCCCGCGCGGCGGTGCGCCGCCGCGGCGACAATTTGTTGACCTCCCCGATCGGATTGTGTTTCCATCCGCGCACAGGACGCGCTCATCCAGAGCGGTGGAGGGACAGGCCCTTCGAAGCCGCGGCAACCGCCGAGAGCGGTGCCAATGCCTGATCGATGAGTTAGCCGGAGGCGGAGCTCCGCTCACGGCGCTCGTAGAGCGCGTAGGAGACGAGAGGAGTACCGCCGGATGATGACTCTGTGTGCCCAACCATTCGCCCCTCCGGGGGCCGCGTCCTGCTGCCTCTGTACCTAGGCTACCTCTCGTAGCCGATCCCACCGGGTGAGACCGATGGGGGCCTCGCGGTCCTCGAAGCCTCTGGCACCGCCGCCGAGAGGAGCGGTACCAACGCCCGACAACCATGCTCAACAGGAGAAGTCACATGTCCGACACCAGCACACCCCCCGGCCTTAACGGCGTCAACGTCGAGCATCTGCTCGGCGCCCGCAACATCCTGGGCGACCAGCCCGAAGCAGGCCAGTTCAAGTGGCGGGTCACCAACGAGTGGCTCCACGGCACGCACAGCAAGACACAGGTGGAAGGCTATTTCGGCCTCGGCCAGGAGAACGACCACAAGGCGAGCTACTCGTTCGAGTCCGATCATCCCCTGGTGTTCGCGGCCGAGGACAACGCCGCCACGCCGGTGGAAATCGTGCTCACGGGCCTGGCGAGCTGCCTGACCGCGGGCGTCGCCGCCGTCGCGCAGGTGAGAGAGATTCAGCTGCGTTCGGTCAAGGCCACGGTCGAAGCCGACATGGATATCGCGGGCATCCTGGGTGCCGATCCGGAAGTCCGGAACGGCTTCAGCAACGTCAAGGTCAGCTACGATATCGACGCCGACGCCACGCCTGCCGATATCGAGGCGCTGGTCGCCCAGTCGCAGAAGCGCTCGGCGGTGTACGATATCCTGACCAATCCCACGAACGTCACCGTCGAGGTCAACTGACCGGCGTCATGCAGACGACGACCATCGTGGTCGGGGCCGGTCATGCCGGCCTCGCCGTGAGCCATTGCCTCGCCGCGCGTGCGATCGACCATGTGGTGATCGAGCGCGGCGAGGTGGCCCACACGTGGCGGACGGAGCGCTGGGAATCGCTCCGTCTGCTCACGCCGAACTGGCAGACCCGGGTGCCCGGCCTCGCCTACGACGGCGACGATCCCGACGGCTTCATGACCGCGGCCGAGGTGGTGGCGTTCATCGAGCGCTACGCCCGGCTGGTTGCGCCACCGCTGGAAACCGGCACCACCGTCGAATCGCTCACGAAGTACGGCGACGGCTACGAGGTGGTCACGGACCGGGGCACCTGGCGCTGCGCGTGCGTGGTGATCGCCTCCGGCGGCTTCAACATTCCGAAGTTTCCGCCCGTCGCGGCGGCGCTTCCCGACACCATCGAATCCGTGACGCCGATGGACTATACGCGGCCGTCTGCCTTGCCGGAGGGCGCCGTGCTGGTGGTGGGCGCGTCCGCGACCGGCGTCCAGATCGCCGACGAGGTGCACCGCTCGGGCCGCCCCGTGACCCTCGCCGTGGGCGAGCACGTGCGCATGCCGCGCACCTATCGCGGCAAGGACATCCTGTGGTGGATGGACCGCACCGGACTGCACGACGAGCGTTACGACGAGGTGGACGACATCCTCCGCGCGCGCCGGGTTCCGTCCCCGCAACTCGTCGGCACGCCCGAGCGGGCCACGCTCAATCTCAACGACCTCACCGCCCGCGGGGTGCGGCTCGTGGGCTCGATCGCCGGGTTCTCGGAGGGCAAGGCGCAGTTCTCGGGCTCGCTCCGCAACAAGTGCAACCTCGCGGATCTGAAACAGGGCCGGCTGCTCGACACCATCGACGAATGGGTCGACGAGAAGGGGTGCGGCGACGAATTCGAGCCGCCGCACCGCTTCGAGCCGACACGGGTGGAGGACTCGCCGCCGCTGACCCTCGACCTCGCCAGCGAAGGGACGCGGACGGTGATCTGGGCGACCGGATACGAGCCGGATCATTCCTGGGTCGATCTTCCCGTCTTCGACCGCAAGGGCCGGCTGCGCCACGACGGCGGCGTGGTGACGGAGGCGCCGGGCGTCTACCGCATCGGCCTCAACTTCCTGCGCCGCCGCAAGTCGAGCTTCATCCACGGCACCGCGGACGATGCCCGCGACCTCACCGACCATTTGGCCACACACATCGGCGCGGACACGGCCCGCTCGTGATCTGATCGCGACGTACGGCGATCACGCGCTGCCCTGGCGGCAGCCGCGGAGTCGCTCCGGTTATCAGACCTGACGCAGCAGCTCCAGAGCCTGGCGAGCGGTGACAATAGGAATGTCATCGACTTCCCGGAGCGCAAGCATGTGCTTCTTGTCTCCGGAGACGATCAGGTCGACGCCTCCAGCGATAGCCGTCGCCAAAACCTCATTGTCCATGGGATCGGGAGAGTGAGACACGCTCGGGAGTTCATCGAGGATGACAGCGCGGGTACCGATGTTTTCGATTATGGCCGCTGCCTCATCGGCGTCGAGAAAGCTCTGGAGACGCTCTCTGGCGAGGACATCGGCCAGTTCACGAATCTGCGCGGTGGATGTCACAAGCTCGATCTCGCCGCGGAGCCAGGCCTGATACAAGTTGTCCGGTGGGGTGCCCTTGGTGATCAGGGCGCCGATCAAGATGTTGGTGTCAAGAACGACCCGCACGCGCCGCGTACACCTCATCGTCGATCAGGCCGAGACTCTCCCGCTGGTTCAATCCGGCATTGCGCTCCTTGACCTGGCTGACAGTGAGATCGAATACGCGGCGGCGCACAGCTTCATCGACGAATCGGGACAGATCGCCCTTCTTGCCGCCGTTGCGGGCAAGAAAGGTACGAAGCGCCCGGTCGGTCTCTTCCGAGATGGAGAGATTCCATCGAGTCATGGCCACACTCCCGCACATAAGCGCATAAACACCTATGCACTTCCTCTACTCTTCGAGACTCAGATCGTCAAATCCGTAACGGCGCAGGTTGAGCAATATCCTCCCCGCGCTCGGCCGACAGGTTCCCGCTGCTGCCGCCGCTGTGCTGCGGCCGGGACCCCTCACATAGACCCGGCCCGACCGGACCACACAGTGGGGGCCGATCAGTATCTTGAATGCCGATGCACCCATCTGCAGACCGCGGCTGCCCACGGACAACCCTTTGATGCTCCACAGCCAGTGTTCTGTACGAGAAGTTTCTATCCGATTGCATCGCCCCCCTAACACGTCATGGCCGCAATTGTTGCGGCCATCCACGTGTTTGCCCAGCATTCGGCGTGCCTGGCCGAGCGAGATGCCCGGAACCAGTCCGGGCATGACGACGTGTTGTAGAGGCTCGGTTGGAGAGACCGCGCGCCGGCCCGACCCTATGCGAATGAACTTCGGAAACACGACACAAGCCCGCATTTCTCACCAGGGTCACGGCCTGCGGCGCGCCGGGGCTTGCATTGTCTAACGACTGGCCGCTTTCGTGCGTTCCAGGTGCTTGAGCGCCTCGCGCCGGCTCAGGTCCGAGAGTTCGGGGTGGGCTTTGACGAAGGCCAGCACCCAGGCCGGATCGGTCTTGGAGTACTCGCGCAACGCCCAGCCGATGCCTTTGCGAAGGAAGAACTCGGACTCGCCGATGGACGGCCGGATCGCGTCGGCCAACAGTTTGGTGTCCGTCGCGCGCTTGGACTTGAGCTGAGCGAGGATCGCGGTCCGCCGCTTCCAGATGTCGTCGTCCCTTGCCCATGCACGCAGCACGGCCTTCATCGGGCGCGGGTGAGCGGCGAGCATGGTCCCTACTCCGCGGCCGGCGATCGCGTCCACGTAGTCCCACCAGGCGCCGGTGACCACCAGCTCCTCGATCAACGGAACTCTCGCCGGCTCCAGCCAGCTTGAATAGCGCCCGAAGAGCAGCAGCTCGACCGCCGCGTAGCGCTCCTCGCGGTGGGCGGCGCTGCGCCAAAGATCGAGAATCGCCGCCTCCCAGGCGCGGGCGTCGGGCAGCGGGTGCGTCCTGAACACGGCACCGGCGAGACGCCGGCATTGGGGCACGCCCACGCCAAAGTAGGGCATGTCCGACTTCATGTATGCCTGTTGCTGCGGTGCTCTCGCCGGGTCGGCGGCTTCGCGCAAGGCGGCAATGACGGAGTCTCGAATGCTCATCGCAGGGCCGGGCTGATTCGGGGCGATTGTCGCGGTCGAGCGCCATCATGCCTTCGACATCGCCCGCCCGATAGACCCGCGAACTTTACTCGTAAACCGCCATGAGCAGGCATGCGCCACCAGAGTCGGTCGCTTCCCATCGGCGGCTGGCGCGAAGACCGGTCGCGACATCGGTGGCGCTTGGAGGATGCATAGCGGCGCGCACGCGTGGTATAGGGTTGGATGGTACCCAAGCGCCGGCTCGACGGCTCGGGCCACTCATCGGGAAGAACCACGGGAGGCATCAATGGCGATGAAGATTACGCGGCGGCAGGCGTTGAAGGCTGGCGCAGCAGGCGTGGTGCTCACCTCGCCCATCGGGATCGCGCCCAAGTTCATCCGCCCCGCGCGGGCCGCAGGGCTGGCAGAGGGCATGACGGGCGGCCCCACGGGCTTCGAGGGGGCAGAGCGCTACCAGTACAACGAGACCATGTCCGAAGGGCGCGCGGTCGAGGGCATCCGCAAGCTCAAGGCCGAAGGCAAGGCGCCCGAAAAACTCAACATCCTGATGACCGACGGCGCCATCGGCCACTTCACAAATCCCTGGCCGCCGGACGGGCCGACGCTGCAGTCGATCTGGGAAGCCGAGACCGGTGTGAAGCTCGAGTTCATCCCGGTCTCGCCGGAGGAGCAGTTCAACAAGGTGATCCAGGACGTCACCACCAGCTCCGCGGCTTACGACGTCTACACCTTCGGCTACGCGGCCATGGGCGATCTGTCCGAGGCCAACGGCATCGCGCCGCTCGGCGAATGGATCGAGAAGCACGGCGCCGACTTCGCCGACCCCCAACGTGGGATGCCGACGCCGGAATCCTACGACATGCTCTACAAGTACGGCGGCGAGCCCCGCTCGGTCTGCTACGACGGCGACGCCCAGGTCTGGGTCTATCGCAGAGACCTGACGGAAGACCCGGCGAACCAGAAGGAGTTCGGCGACAAGTACGGCTGGGAGATCGGGCCGCCGCGTACCTGGGGCGAATGCGACCAGCTGGCCGAGTTCTTCACCTCGAAGGGCATGCTCGGCAACGGCAACATGATGAGCCACTTCTGGGGCATCAGCACCTGGTACAACCGCTACGTCAGCAAGGACAATCCCAACCAGCACCTGTTCGACGACGAGGGCAACCCGATCATCGACACCGACGCCGGCATCCAGGCCACCGAGGAGCACGTCAAGAGCCTCGACTGGTCGGACAGGGGCGGCCTCGGCTGGAGCTGGCCCGAGTATTACGGGAACATGGCCAACGGCAACTCGTTCATGCTCGGCACCTTCTCCAACTGTCCGAAGTTCCTCGACAATTCCGAAACTGCGATCGGCGGCAAGATGGGCTCGTTCCTGCCGCCGGGCCATCAGTTCGGCCAAGACCTGGTGCGCCGCTCCACGATCTATCTCGGCAATAACGGCGGCGTCTCGACCCAGAGCGAGTATCAGGAGGCCGCGTATCTCTGGCTGCAGTGGTCGGGGTCCACGCGGATCTTCAGCCTGCTGACCGGCAATCCGGGCGGGTTCTTCGATCCCTTCCAGCTTGCCAACTTCCAGGATCCGCTGGTCATCCAGTCCTACAAGCCCTACCACGTGCCGGTCATCGAGGGCACGGTGGCGCGCGCGGTGCCCACCATTGCCATCCCGGGTCAATTCGCGATGCACAACACGCTGAGCGAGAACCTCGTCTCCGCCCTGGCAGGCGAGATCTCGGCGCAGGAGGCGATGGAGAACACCGCCAAGTCGTGGCGCCGGCACATCCGGAAGAAGGGCGAGGACAAGATGACCGAACTGATCAACGCCGCGAAGTCCGGCTGGTCGACGGTCATCGACCAAGCCTGATCCGAAAAGCGCCGAAGCGGTCCCTGGTGGGCGGTGCGCAGCGTTTGCGCGCCGCCCGCTCCTCTCCCGATCGTGTTTTCAGTTCAAGGCGATGATCGGTCGCCCGTGAGCACCGTGAGCGGCCCGGGACCGCGGCCTGAGTAGCGATGCAAAGAGCGTACACCTCCCACCTCTGGCGCTACGCGCTGATCCTTGTCGCCGTCGGCCTGGCGCTGCTGCCGGTGGTGTGGATGGCCACGATGGCCTTCAAGCCCCACACCGAGTGGGTGTCGACCGCAGGCGACCTGCACTGGCTGCCGCGTGAGCCCACCTTCGCCAATTTCGAATACATCTTCACGGGCGAGACGGACGCCTACTCCATCACCCACGAGCGGACCGCCACCAAACCGATCATCTCCAGCCTCGTCACTGCGCTGCTTGGTACTGCGATCGCCGTCATCGCCGGCACCCTCGGCGCCTATGCGGTCTCCCGCTTCATGGTCGGGCGCAACCTGCCCCTGGGCGTGCTCCAGCTCCGGCTCTTCCCGCCGCTCGCGGTGATGATCCCGGTGATGATCATGTGGGCCTTCATCGGCGCCATGGATTCCTGGTGGGGGCTCTCGCTCATCTACGGCATCGTCACGCTGCCCTTCGCCTTCTGGCTGATGAAGACCTTCTTCGATGAAGTGCCGCGGGAGATCGAGGAGGCCGCGCTCGTCGAGGGCTGCAGCTGGTTCCGCGTGTTCTGGAAGATCACGCTGCCGATGGTGAAGGCGGCGCTCGCCAGCACCACGCTCTTCGTCTTCATCCTCAACTGGAGCGACTACGTCATCGCCCTGCTGCTGACCCGCAAGGAGTGGGTGACCATTCCGGTCTACATGAACTCGCTCTCGTCGGCGATGACGGGGCAGATGTACGGCGCCAAGGCCGCGCTCGGCCTCATCGCCGTGGTGCCGCCGGTGGTCTTCGGCATCGCGATCCAGAAGTATCTGGTGCGCGGGCTCACCTTCGGGGCGCTGAAGCAATGAGCAAGGCGGCGACAAAGGCCAGACGGCCCGCGCTCACGCCGCTGGAACGCCAGGGCAAGGTGCTCGGGCTCTACCTGACGCTCCCGGCCCAGCTGCTGCTGCTCTTCATCGTCGCCTTCCCGCTGGTGATGCAGCTCTACGTGAGCTTCACCTGGTGGGGGCCGCTCGACGGCACGCCCTGGTACATGGCCTATGAGAGCGCCAACCTCTTCGGCAACTACGGCGACCTCTTCGACGACTCGAAGCTCTGGGGCTCGATCGGGCGCACCTTCCTGATCGTCGCCGTCTGCGTGCCCATCGAGTTCCTGCTGGGCCTGGGCCTCGCCATCCTGTTCGCCGAGAAATTCGTGGGCAAGCGGCTCTTCTACTCGATCATGCTGATGCCGATGATGATCGTGCCCGCGGTCGCCGGCTACATGTTCTTCATGCTCTTCCAGAGCTCGGGCCCCATCAACGACCTGCTCAGCCGGATCAGCGGCAGCGAAGTCGAGATCCTGTGGCTGGCCGACGGCACGCTGGCGATGATCTCGGTAATGATCGCCGACATCTGGCAGTGGACGCCGCTGATGTTCCTGATCCTGCTCGCAGGCATGGTGGGCGTGCCCGAGGACCAGATGAAAGCGGCGACGCTGCTGGGCGCGAACGCGTGGCAACGCTTCTGGCGCATCGTGCTGCCGCGCATGAAGATGGTGATGATCATCGCGCTGGTCATCCGCACCATCGAGTGCATCAAGATCTTCGATGTTCTTTACGTAATGACCGGCGGCGGGCCGGGCGTGGCCACCAAGTCGATCTCCGTCTACATCCTCGACCTCACATTCAAGGACCTCGATTGGGCCTACGTGGCGGCACTCGGCCTCTTCATCCTGATCTGCCTCAGCGTGTTCGCGGTGATCGGCATGATCCTGATGCAGCGCGCCCAGCGCCGGAACGAGACCATGCCCGCGTAGGCGGGCGCGCCGGCCCTCCCCAGTGAGACTCGCCGGCAGGAACGCCGTCGTCACCGGTGCCGCATCGGGCATCGGCCGCGAAACATCGCTCCGCTTCGCAGAGGAAGGTGCGGCGGTCGTCTGCGCCGACCTGGACGCCGAAGGCGCCGTCGCCGTCGCTGCATCGATCGTCGCGAAGGGGGCCGACGCGGTCGCCGCAAGCGTCGACATCACCAGCGAGCGGGAGGTAGCGCGCCTTGCCGAGGAGGCGCTGGCGGCGCTGGGCCGGATCGACGTGCTGGTGAACAATGCCGGCGTCACCATCCTGGGCGGTGTGGCGGAGCTCACGGAAACCGACTGGCAGCGCGAAATCGACATCAACCTGAGCGGCGCCTATCGGGTCTCGAAGGCGTTCTGGCCGCACTTCGCTGCGGCAGGCGGGGGCACGATCCTGAGCACGGCCTCGATCGCCGGCGTCGTAGGCGTCCGGCAGGATGCCGCCTACGTCGCCTCCAAGGCAGGCCTGATCATGCTCACCCGCTGCATGGCGCTCGACGGAGCGCCGCACGGCATCCGCGCCAACTGCATCTGCCCCGGCTTCGTGGCTACGCCGATGTTCGATGGCTACCTCGCAGATCAGCCGGACCCCGAAGCCGCCCTCGCCCGCGCAGCGGGCCACACGCCCCTGGGCCGTATCGGGACGCCGCGCGACATCGCCGACGGCTTTGTCTACCTCGCCTCCGACGACGCCCGTTGGATTACCGGCACCGCACTCGTGATCGACGGCGGACTCACCGCCGGGCTTGCGGAATAGCGGGCGAGCCTCGTGAACGTCGCCGAGCGCCAGAGCGGGCGGCTGTTGCCGCTCGCAATGTTGCTCTTCGGCTCATCCAGCTACGCCATGACCTTCTCGCTCAACCGGATCGCCATTACCGAGGGCATCCCGGTCTTTCCCTTCGTCTTTTGGCAAGGCGTGCTGGCGGGGACGATCGCCCTGATCGCCGGTCTCTCAATGGGACAGCGACCGAAACTGAGCGGCGCCTACCTTCGCTTCTATTTGATCTTCGGCTTCATCGGCATCGGTGTCCCTTACACCCTGCTGGCGCTGGCCGCGCCCAAGGTGCCGGCCGGCGCGGTCGCGCTCACCCTCACGCTCTCACCGATCCTCACCTACGCCTTCTCGATCCTGTTCAAGCTCGACGCCATGCGGCTGCTGCGCGTCACGGGAATCCTGCTTGGCCTCGCAGGCATCCTGGTGGTGCTGGCGCCGGGGTCGAGCCTGCCGGAGCCAGGCATGGCGCCCTGGCTGCTCTTGGCCTTCGGCTCACCCGTCTGCTACGCCTTCGGCAGCGTCACGGTGGTGTTCCTGCGCCCGGCCGGCAGCCAGCCGATCCCGCTGACCTGCGGCATCGCTTTCGCGGGCGCGATCCTGATGCTGCCGGTGATGGCTGCCGCCGACAGCTGGTGGCTCTTCGACGGCACCATGAGCGACGGCGACTGGTCGCTGATCGGCGGCGGCGCGCTCACGGCGTGCTTCTTCGTGCTCGGGCTCGAAATCATTCGCATGGCGGGGCCGGTCTTCTTCTCGACCAACGGCTACATCGGCCCGCTCTGCGGGATGGGCTGGGCGGCGCTCTATTTCGGCGAGGTGCCGAGCCCCTGGATCGGCCTCGCCGTCGGCCTGCTCTTCGCCGGGCTCTTCCTGGTGAACCGCAGCCCCCCGCCTGCACCGTCGGCCGGGGCGGGGCCATAGCCTGGCTGCGCCGGTGCTGCGCATCCTGACCTTCAATACCGGCCTGACCGAAATTCGGCTCTTCGGCGCCGCGCTCTACGAGGACGTGCCCCATGTTATCGCCCGCGCCGCGCACCTCGCGCCCGCGCTGCGCGGCGTGGACGCCGATATCGTCCTCTTGCAGGAGCTGGTGCCGCAGCGCGTCAAAGTGAGGCTGGCCGCGGAGCTGCGCGATCTCTACCCCCACAGCGCCGGCATCGCCGAGGACAGCCGCTTCTACGGCACCGGGCTGCTCACCCTTTCGCGCCATCCGGTGGCAAACGCCTCGTGCACGTCCTTCGCACAGCAGACGCTGGAAGAAGGCCTCTTCGGACCGCGCGGGATGCTCGCCTGCACGGTGGATACGCCCGACCTCGGCCGGGTTCGCGTCGTCAACCTCCACGCCACCGCCGGCGGCGCCTATCGGCGCAAGCGGCGCCGGGGCGCGCCCGACCGGCGGAGCGCGCAGATCGCCCAGGCGATCGAGGCCGCCGGCGCAGCCCTCGAAGGCACGGTCGTGCTCGCCGGCGACTTCAACTGCGACCCGGCCGCGGACGCCGTGACCGACCGCCTCCTTCAGGCCGCCGGGTTTACGGAAGTTGCCGCCGCCCTGCCGGATGACGCCCGGCCTCAAGGCACGTGGGATCCCGCCAATCCGCTCAACCGAGGCCGGGCCGCCGGTCCCGCCCGCCGAGTCGACCACATCTTCGTGCGGCCGGGCGGCAGTCGCAGAGTGGCGGTCAGCACTGTTCGCACCGTTCTCGACGAGCCGCTGGTGCCGCGCCCCGATGGCGAGCCGCTCACCGGTATCGGATCACTACGGCCTTCTCGCCGAACTCGCCGTTTCCTGAGGGCGTGCGTCTCAGGCGGCGCTGGAAAGCCGCCTCACCGACTTCTCGATCACCTTCCCGGCGTCCCGCCTGGCGACCTCGAGCTCGTAGTGGGACTGCAGGTTGAGCCAGAAGTCGGCAGAGACGCCGAAGGCGCGCTCGAGCCTGAGCGCAGTGTCGGCGGTGACCCCGCGACGGCCGCGAACGATATCGCTGATGCGATTCTGGGGGACGCCGAGGGCCTCCGCGAGGCCGTTCGCGCTCAGGTTGAGCGGCTCCATGAAGTCTTCGCGCAGGGTGACGCCCGGGTGTATCGGTCCGATCATCGGTGATAGTCCGTTATCTGTACGTTTAGGGGTCCGTCCTTCCAACCGAAGGTGATGCGGTACTGCTCGTTGATGGCGATGGCCCATTGGCCAGCGCGGCCGCCCCGCAGCTTGTGGAGCCTCGCGCCGGGGTTGTTCCGCAAGTCATCCAAAGAGGTTGCTGCATTCAGGACGTTCAGCCGGCGCTTGGCCTGGGCCTGAATGTGCTGGAAAGGGCGCACCCGCCTATCGAGCCAAACGGTCTCCGTGTCTTTGTCGGCAAACGACCGAATTCCTGACTTCGACGGTTGGGCCGGATTTTGGCTGATCTCCCGTCTGGAGTTTTCTGCAAAGACAATGACTTAGAAGTTGCGGTGCGGTCAAGCCGCTTTGTAGTGCCTAGTAGGTATATGTGGTTGTCGATACCCCCGCCGCGCGCTACACTTTCCCCGTGTTCGTTCGCATCAAGACCACGCCCAACAGCCCGCGACGCTCGGTCCAGCTCGTCGAGGCCGTGCGCGACGGCGGCAAGGTCCGACAGCGCATCGTTCGCCACATCGGCGTGGCCATGGACGAGGACGAGCTCGAGCGCCTGAGGCAGCTCGGCGAGTACGTCAAGGCGAAGCTGGAGGACCAGCGCCAGCCTTTGCTGTTTGCGCCCGAGAAGATCGCAGACCAGGTGATCCGCGTCGGACGCCAGGGCGACGGCAAGCAGGAACTCCCGGTCGATCTCAAGCAACTCGAAGAGGAGCAGCGCCTGATCACTGGCGTCCACGAGGTCTACGGCGAGATGTACCGCCTGCTGGGCCTCGATGCGCTGCTGCCGCGATCGCGCTACCGGGCCTCGCACGACGCGCTGTTCCACGTGGTGATGGCACGCATCGCCAACCCCGACAGCAAGCGGGGCAGCGTGCGCCGGCTCGAGGAGGACTTCGGCGTGAGCCTTCCCCTTGAGAAGGTCTACCGCATGATGGACCAACTCGGCGCGACCGTGATCGAGCGTCTGCGCACGCAGGTGGGCGAGGCGAGCCGATCGCTGCTGCCGGAGCCGGTCGCGCTCCTCTTCTTCGATTGCACCACGCTCTACTTCGAGACCGCGGTTGAGGACGAGCTTCGCCAGCACGGCTTCAGCAAGGACGGCAAGCACAAGGACTCGCAGGTCCTGCTGGCATTGATGGTGACGCGCGAAGGGCTGCCGATCGGCTACGAGGTCTTTCCCGGCGCCACCTACGAGGGGCACAGCCTGGTCCCGGTCTTGCAGGACATGCAGCGCCGCCACCAGGTGGAGCGCACGGTGTGCGTGGCCGACCGGGGCATGCTGAGCGCCGACAACCTCGACGCCATGGACACGATCGGCGGCGAGTACGTCGTCGGCGCGCGGCTGCGCAAGCTGCCGCTCGCGCTGCGGAAGCAGATTCTCGACCCGGGCACCTATGCCCCGCTGGAGGGCCCGGAGAAGCGCCGGGTCGGCGAATGGGAGCACAAGGGCCGGCGCCTGATCGTCGTCTTCTGCCCCGTGCGCGCGCGCACGGACGCACACGAGCGCCGCAAGCAGGTGGAGCGCCTGCTCGACAGGCTGGCCCGCAGCGACAATCCGAAGGAGCTGCTCTCCAATCACGGGGCGAAGCGCTTCATCGCCGTCGAGGGCGAAGCCCGGCTCACGGTGAACCCGGAGAAGATCGCCGAGGCCGAGCGATGGGACGGGCTCGCCGGCGTCATCACCAATCTGCGCGACGCCAGCGTCACCGAAGTGATGTCTCACTACCACGGGCTCTGGCAGGTCGAGGAGAGCTTCCGGATCACCAAGCACGACCTGCGGGTGCGCCCCATCTGGCACTGGAACCCGGACCGGATCCGCGCCCACATCGCCATCGCCTTCATGGCCTTCGCCTGCGTCCGCCACCTCGCCTACCGCGTCGCCATCCAGAAGCGGCGGATGTCCCCGGAAGTCATCCGCTCCGCCCTCGTCCACCGCCAATGCTCGGTCCTGCGCTGCCGCCAATCAGGCAACCGCTACGTCATCCCCTCCAAGCCGACACCGGCGGCGGAACAGATCTATGCGACCATGGGGCTGCCCCTGACGATCACCCCGTACCAGCTCGACTGACCGCCGACGAAACCCGGCCCGGTCTCGCAGCGCCGCCGGATGTAGTGCCTGGCCGGAAATGAGAACCGGCCAATTTCAAATACTTACGCGAATCAACCGTCGAAGTCAGGCAAGTCATCCAAAGAGGTTGCTGCATTCAGGACGTTCAGCCGGCGCTTGGCCTGGGCCTGAATGTGCTGGAAAGGGCGCACCCGCCTATCGAGCCAAACGGTCTCCGTGTCTTTGTCGGCAAACGACCGAATTGCCATTGGCAATATGTAATACGGATTGCAAATTTGTCAAAGAGGTTGCGTGATTTGCGCTGAGCCGAAGCCGGCAGCACCACCGGATATCGTCAGTCAGCCTGAAGAGTCCGCGCTCTTTCCGGCTTCTCCAGGCCCACACACCGCGCTACGTTCGCACGTGCGCTGAGGCGGCGCGGGGCCGCGCACGCAAGGGGAGCAGCTGCCGTGTGTGCGTTCTGTACGATGATGGCGGGCGGCACGCACTGGACCGAGGCCGGCACCGACGCGGGCCGCGCGGCCGAGCCTGAGACCGGGCGCGCCCGTTATCTGGGTCGCCTGAAGCGCGTCGCCCTGATCAACCGCATCCTCGATCACTACGGCTGCGCGGCGTCGGACTGGACCAACAACCAGTACGTCGTCAAGAGCCACGCGGGCCGCACCGCCATGGTGACGCACCTGCCGCAAATCTGGGCTGCAGCCGAGGAGATCGCCGGGCGGCCCCTCGACCCGCTGGACCCGGCCCTGCTCGACACGCTGCGCCGCGTCACGCCGGGTGAGCAGGTGCCCGCGACGCACTAGGCGAGCCGATCCGAATACGAAGGCGAGACGCCGCGCGCCTCCCGAATTGAGTGCCGCGACCCGCGATCGAGACGCGAAAACAGTCCTGAAGGTTAGGTAATGAGGTGCCAGGGCTATGAGCCGCGCCAAAGTTTACGTGACGGGTCGATAAGCTTAATTGTCAACCCCGGCCCAGCCCCCTACTCTGGTTGGCGGTCAAGTCCAACAGGGAGGATCTGACCATGAAGAAGCTTCTCTTAGCATTGGTGGTTCTTGTCGCGTCGGCCAGTGTGGCTAATGCCGCCCAGTATCTTCAGGCATCGTCGACGGTGACCCAGTGCCCGGGCACGGCGCCCGAAGTTGTCGCCATGGACATCATTGATGCAGCCAATGGTGTCGACATGGCCAACAATCAGATCACCGTCAGCAAAGCCGGGCCTTACCTGATCGTCGCCGCGCCCCAGGTGGGACGCGAAGGCGGCGGGCCTTACGGGTGCTTCGACCTGTGGCTGCGCATCAACGGTGCGGACGTTGCCAACTCCAACGTTCAGCTTTGTCAGGACGAAGGCAGCATGGCCAAGGACGTCATCATCTCCCAGGGCATCGTTCCCATGGAGGCGGGTGACATGCTGGAAGTCATGATGTCGGCCAGCAACCCTGAGGCGAACATCTGCATCGAGGCGATTCAACCGGCCGGCGAGCCGCTGGTGCCGGCAATCATCTTCTCCATGATCAAGTAGTGGGCAGAGGGGCGCGCCCTTCGCCTCGTTGGCGGCGGTGCGTCCCACTCCACGCTAACCCGCGGCGGTATCGCGGGGCAGTCACGAGGGCCGGGCGGGACAACCCCGTCCGGCCCTTCGTTTTGTGGAGCCCGCACTGAGGCGGGCTTGCATGGCCCGTTGCAAGCTGCCATGTAGATTTTTCTCAACCGAATCCTCTCCAGCCGGGAGCATGCGGGTATGGATACCCTTATTGGCCAGTCGGGCGGCGGCGCGACGCGGCCGAAGGACGCGACCACTCAGAGCTTCGCCGCCGACGTGATCGAGGCGTCGCAACAGACGCCGGTGATCGTCGATTTCTGGGCGCCCTGGTGCGGCCCCTGCAAGCAGCTCGCGCCGATTCTGGAGAAGACGGTCAGAGACGCCGACGGCAAGGTGGCGCTGGTCAAGATCAACATCGACGAGAATCCGGAGATCGCGCAGCAGCTTCGCATTCAGTCGATCCCGGCCGTGTTCGCCTTCGACAAGGGGCAGCCGGTCGACGGCTTCATGGGCGCCCAGTCGGAAAGCCAGATCAAGCGCTTCGTGGAGCGGCTGGTCGGGCCCATGGGCCCCTCGCCGCTGGAGCAGGCGCTGGAGCAGGCCAAGGACGCGCTGGATGCCGGCGACTTCACCACCGCGTCTAACATCTACGGCCAAATTCTGCGCCAGGTGCCGGGCGAGACGGCGGCGATCGCGGGACTGGTGCGCTGCCTCGTCGGTGCCGGCGATCTCCAGGAGGCCCGCGAGCTGGTGGACGGGCTCGACGACGACGCACGGAAGAACGCCAACATCGAGAGCGCGGTAACGGCTCTCACGCTCGCCGAGCAGGCCGGCGAGGCCGACGGCGACACCGCCGAACTTCAGGCGCGGCTCGCCCAGGACCCCGGCGACCATCAGGCGCGCTTCGACCTAGCCATGGCCAATCACGGCGCTGGGCGCAACGAGCAAGCCATCGACGAGCTGATCGAGATCATCCGCCGGGATCGGGAGTGGAACGAGCAGGCCGCGCGCCAGCAGCTGCTCAAGTTGTTCGAGGCCTTGGGCCATACCGACCCGCTCTCGGTTGCAGGCCGGCGCAAGCTTTCGTCGATCCTGTTCTCCTGAGGCATGCCGTGACCGCCGGCACGGAACCGGGTGGCATGGACGATCTGCCGCGTGTCATCCCGATCTTCCCCCTTCCGGGGGTCCTGCTGCTGCCGCGCGGGCGGCTGCCGCTCAACATCTTCGAGCCCCGCTACCTGCAGATGACCCAGGACGCGATGGCCTCGCACCGGATGATCGGCATGATCCAGCCGGCCGACCCGCAGGCGAAGCTCGATGCGCCGGAGGTCTATCCGGTGGGCTGCATCGGCCGCATCACCTCGTTCTCCGAGACGCCGGACAACCGCTTCCTGATCACGCTGACCGGCGTCTGCCGCTTCGCCATCGTGCGCGAGCTGGAGCTGGACGGCCTGCTCTATCGGCGCGTCCGTCCCGACTACAGCCGCTTCGCCGGCGACCTGCCGGAACCGGCGCCGATCACCGTCGACCGCAGCAGCCTGCTCCCGGCACTCAGGGCCTACTTCGACCGGCACGGGCTCACTGCGGATTGGGACGCGATCGACCGGGCCAACGACGAGCCCTTGGTCACCTGCCTTGCAATGGCCTGCCCCTTCGAAGCGAGCGAGAAGCAGGCACTGCTCGAATGTCCGAGCGAGAGCCAGCGGGTGGCCATGATGCAGGCGCTGTTCGAGATGGCGGCTCACGGCAGGTCCGGGCCGAAGTCGCGGCTGCAGTGAAGGAGACCGCGCGGATGGGAGAGGAAGGGGCCACGGTCGACCCCAAGCTGCTGGAGATCCTGGTCTGCCCGCTGACCAAGGAGCCGCTGCGCTATGACGCCGAGCGGCAGGAGCTGATCAGCGACAAGGCGAAGCTCGCGTTCCCGATTCGGGACGGCATCCCGATCATGCTGCCGGACGAGGCCCGGCCGCTGGAGGAGGGCGAGGCCCGGTGAGCACGCCCTTCGAGGATCAGCCCTGGCCGGTCGAGCTCCGCTACAGGAGCGCCGAGAAGACGCTCGAGATCGACTTCGACGACGACCTCCGGTGCACCCTGCCGGCCGAGCTGCTGCGGGTGGAGAGCCCCTCGGCCGAGGTCAGGGGGCACGGCGAGGGCAAGACCATCGTGCCCGGCCGCCGCCACGTCGGCATCACCCTGATCGAGCCGGTGGGCAACTACGCCGTGCGCCTCCATTTCGACGACCTGCACACCACCGGCATCTACACCTGGTCCTACCTGAGGCACTTGGCGGAACACCGCGACGAAGTCTGGCGCACCTACCTCGATGCGCTGGAGGAGCGGGGCCTGAGCCGCGACCCCTAGAACGCGATTCGGCCAGTTTTCCCGTTCGGGAAATTTCTATCCATGGGCACGGCGCCCCCCAATCACGTCATGGCCACGGTGCCCCATCACGTCATGGCCGGGCTTGTCCCGGCCATCCACGTGTCTGACGAGCGTCCGAAGGGCCTGGCCAAGCAAGATGCCCGGAACACGTCCGGGCATGACGATAGAGTAGGTGAGGCTCGGTCGGCGGAACCGGACGCCGGCCCGCCCAGAGCCGATTCAGGATCAGTCAGGCCGCTCGCCGGGCCCCGGATCGCTGAAACATGACGTCCT
Source organism: Alphaproteobacteria bacterium (assembly GCA_963422645.2). Lineage (GTDB taxonomy): Bacteria > Pseudomonadota > Alphaproteobacteria > UBA828 > UBA828 > WTGU01. Next base: position 271,435 of record CAXXVO010000014.1, on the reverse strand, counting down.
CCTGGTCTTCGGGGACGTAGAAGTAGTCGCCCAGCCTGGGGTCGTGCCCGAGATCGCCGAGGAGCCTGCGCTGACGCGGCGTGCAGGCATCCATGACGCCGGCCATGGTGGGAAAGTCGTAGGGCTTCACGAACATCTGCGCGTAATTGTAAAGCAGCGACTTGCGGCCTCTGCCGGAGCGGTTCGGTGCCGGGCCGTGCCACAGCGCGTGACTGAACAGATAGCAATCGCCCGCCTTTCCACCCAATTGGACGGCTCCCGGCGTGTGGGGGTTGGGAGCCGCGTCGGAGTCGAAGGGGATCTGCCGAAGATGGCTGCGGGGGAAGACCGTAAAATTGCCGCAGTCCGTGCCCTCGACATCGGTGAGCAGATACATGGCCTTCATCGCCAGCGGCTTGCTGGTCTCGGTCACGCGAATCTGCCGCAGCGCCTGCCCGCCGTCCGTGTGGATGAAGCCGGGGAACTCGGTCGTGGACGCGCGAACGATGGCCTGCGACATGCTGAGCACGATGTTGGGGCCCATGAGCTCGAGAACCGGATCGAAGACGTTGGGCCGGTCGATAAGGTCCCGGAAGGGCTGGGCGTAGCCCAGGAGATCGCGGCGATCCATGAAGGAGTCGAGGTCGTTCGCGGTCGCGTTGTGCTCCACCCAGCCGTAATGGCCGAAGGGCAAACCCGGTACCTTCTCCCAGCCCGCCCGATGGCGCAGGGAGTCGATCAGTTCGCAATAGAGGGACACCTCCTGCGGATCCAACGCGCCCTCCAGGTGGATGTAGCCATCGACCGCCCACTGGCGGCGCTGCTCATCGGTCAAGGTCGACATGGCGGGGTCCTCGTCCGGTTGGGAGCACACGATGCGACGCGGGGATTATGCCACTCCTGACTCGGGCGGTATAGGTCGTCCGGTGTTGTCAGGCGCGCGCGGAGGGCCCGTAGGCGAGGTACATGGGCTCGCCCTCTGCGAAGCGCGTGGGCCGGAGCGGGTGGATGTCGAAGGGCGATTGGGCGCCGAGCACGGCGGCGGCGACGCATTCGCCGACCGCCGGCGAGAGCTTGAGCCCGTGGCCGGAGAAGCCGGCGGCGAGATAGAGCCCGTCTACCCCAGGCGCCCAGCCCAGAATCGGGTGGAAGTCCGGCGTGATGTCGTAGGCGCCGGAGACCGTGCGCGCGACCCTGGCATCGACGAAATCCGGCAGCCGCTCGGCCAGCGCCTTGTCGAGACGCGCGCGGTGGCGGGCCTCGTCTTCCGCCGGCGCGGGCGCGGCCGGATCGACGACCTCGGGCATCTCGTCGGGATAGGCCACGGCCAGCAGGTAGGGCCCCATGTCGGGACGCATCACGACGTTGGAGTTTCCATCGGTGATGCAGGTGCGGATCGTGGGCCGGCCCGGCGGCTGTTCCAGATAGGCCATGTCGAGCCGGCGGCGCTCGATCGGCGCATGGATGCCGAGCGGCCCCGTCAGATCGGTGATCCACGCACCGGTCGCGGCGATCACGGTGGGCGCCTCGATACGGCCTTGCGCTGTGTCCACGCCCACGACCTTGCCGCCATCCGTGGCGATGCCCTCCACCCGGAGCCCGGAATGGAGCGTCGCGCCGGCCGCCTGGGCCGCGCCCAGCCAGCTCAGCACCATGCGAGTCACGTCGATATAGCCGCCGTTGGGCTCCCAGGCGCCGCCTGCGAGATCGTCGGTGACCAGCGCGGGCTCCAGCGCCTTGATCTCGTCGGGGCTGGCGAAGCGCGTGTCGACTCCAAGCTGGCGGCCGAGCTCGACGTTGCGCCGGCAGGCCGCCACCTGCGCCTCGACGACCAGCAGCATGTAGCCGAGCTTGACGTAGCCGGGGTCGCCGACGCCGACCTCCCTCTGCCAGTTGTTGAGCACGTCGAAGCCGCGGATCGCCATCTCGACCATGAGCGCGTTCGAGTAATGCTGGCGGATCTGGCCGAAGGTGCGGCCCGACATGCCGCTGACTGGTGGCCGCTCGTCCACCACCACGACCCTGCGGCCGGATTGCCGCGTGAGCTGAAAGGCGATGCTCGCCCCCATGATCCCCGCGCCGACCACCACGATGTCGGCGGACGCCAGCCGCCCCCTGCCCTGCACCGTCATCGCCTCCCGCCCTCCTCCCTCGCCGTGCCCGATTCCGGCGCGGGAGACTAGCATGCGCGGCGACGTGGCGGTTAGGATCGCGGACCATCGGGACAGGGCAGGGTCGAGGGCCGCGACGGTTGATTGACGACCGACCAGAGACGAGCGGCGCCCCGGCTCTCGCTTAGGGGCTGACTGGTGCCTCGCCCCACCGCCCGGCCGCCCGTGCTTTCCGTCCGCGACGTGCGCACGCGCTTTCGCACCCCGGGCGGCGGCAGGGTGCACGCGGTCAACGGCATCAGCTTCGACCTGCACGAGGGCGAGCTGCTGGGTGTCGTGGGGGAGAGCGGCTCGGGCAAGAGCGTCACCATGCTCTCGCTGCTCAAGCTGCTGCCCATGCCACCCGCCGAGATCGCTTCGGGCCAGGCGTTGCTTGACGGCGAGGACCTGCTCGCGCTCGACCCGGCGCGTCTCCGTCGCGTGCGCGGCGGCGGGCGGCGGCGCTGCTGGAGGGGGTGGGGATTCCTGCGGCCGATAGCCGCCTCGGCGACTTTCCCCACCAGTTCTCGGGCGGGATGCGCCAGCGCGTGATGATCGCGATGGCGCTCGCCTGCGATCCCAAGGTGCTGATCGCCGACGAGCCCACGACAGCGCTCGACGCCACCATACAGGCCCAGATCCTGGACCTGCTGCAGCGGCTCAGGCGCGAGCGCGGCATGGCGATCATCTGGATCACCCACGATCTCGGCGTGGTGGCCGGGCTCGCGGACCGCGTGATGGTGATGTACGGCGGCCAGGCGGTCGAACGCGCGGACGTCCGTTCCCTCTACGCGAGGCCCCAGCACCCCTATACGCGGAGCCTGTTGCGCGCGTTGCCGAAGCTCGAAGGCGGCGGCAGCGGCGAACGCCTCGCCAGCATTCCCGGCCAGCCGCCGATACTGCTGCACGCGCCCGATGCCTGCGCCTTCGCGCCCCGCTGCGTCCACGCCTTCGACCGCTGCCGGGCGGAGAACCCGGCGCTTGCCCCGGTGGCGGAGGGCCACGAGGTCGCCTGCTGGTACGACACGTACGCGGGAGAGCCCCGTGCCGCCTGAGCCAGCGCCTCTCGTCGCGGTCGAGAACCTGACCAAGCACTTCCCGATCCTGCGCGGGGTCCTGCGCCGCCAGGTGGGCAGCGTGCGGGCGGTGGACGGGCTCGACTTCGCGATTCAACCGCGCGAGACGCTGGGCCTCGTCGGCGAGAGCGGCTGCGGCAAGTCGACGGTCGGCCGCATGATCCTCCGCCTCTACACGCCGACGGCGGGGCGGGTGAGGTTTCGCGGCGAGGACATCACGGCTCTCCAGGGCGAGGCGCTGCGGAAGCTGCGCCCGCACATGCAGATGATTTTCCAGGATCCGCAGGACAGCCTGAACCCGCGCATGACCGTGGGCAGCATCGTCGGCGAGCCGCTGCGCGAGCACGGGGTGGCGGCAGGCGCCGGCTTGAGGGAGCGCGTCGAGGCGCTGCTGGACGCGGTGGGCCTCGATCCCGCCTTCGCCAACCGCTACCCGCACGAGTTCTCCGGCGGGCAGCGCCAGCGCATCGGCGTGGCGCGCGCGCTCGCGCTCAACCCCGAGTTCGTCGTCTGCGACGAGCCGATCGCGGCGCTCGACGTCTCGATTCAGGCGCAGGTGGTGAACCTCCTGAAGGAGCTGCAGGAGCGCCTCGGCCTCACCTACCTCTTCATCTCCCACGACCTGCGCATGGTGCGCCACGTCGCCGACCGCGTGGCGGTGATGTATCTCGGCAAGATCGTCGAGCTCGCGACCAGCGATGCGCTCTACGAGGAGCCGCTGCACCCCTATACGCGCGCCCTGCTCTCGGCCGTGCCCACGCACGATCCCGAGCGCGAGGCCACGCGCAAGCGCATCATCCTGGAGGGCGACGTGCCGAGCCCGGCCGCGCCGCCGCCGGGCTGCCGCTTCAGCACCCGCTGCCCGGTGGCGGTGGCGGAGTGCTCGGAGAGGGCGCCGGAGTGGCGCACGCTCCGCCCCGGCCACCAGGTCGCTTGTCACCTGGCGGAATGATGACAGATGATGCGGGGTGTGCTGACAGACGCACACCCCATCCCTCCCGATAGGAGGACCGCGACATGTTCGGAAAATACGTAATCGGTCTGGCCATCGCGGCGCTCGCGGCGGCAATGCTCTCGACCTCGGCCCAGGCCGAGCGCGGCCGCGACGGCCAACTCAGGATCCTCTATTGGCAGGCGGTCTCGACCGTCAATCCCTACCTCTCCGGCGGCACCAAGGACATCGAAGCGGCGTCCCTGGTGCTGGAGCCGCTGGCCCGCTACGACGAGACGGGGACCATGATCCCCGCGCTCGCCGCCGACATTCCCACCGTGGAGAAGGGCGGCGTGGCGGCCGACCTCATGTCCATCACATGGCCGCTCAGGCAGGACATCGTATGGTCCGACGGCACGCCCTTCACCGCCGCCGACGTGGTGTTCTCCGCCGAGTACTGCCTGAACGAGGAGATGGGCTGCAACCCCCTCTCCAGCTTCACCGATGTCACCGGGGTGGAGGCGCTGGACGACCACACCGTGCGCATCAACTTCGGCGTGGCCAAGCCCTTCCCCTACGGGCCCTTCGTGGGCTCCAACGCGCCGATCATTCAGAAGGCGCAGTTCGAGAGCTGCACGGGCGCCATGGCGCAGACCTGCACGGAGCAGAACTTCGGGCCCATCGGCACCGGCCCCTTCAAGGTGGACGAGTTCCGCGCCAACGACGTGATCATCTTCTCGGCCAACGAGAACTACCGCGAGCCGGACAAGCCGGCCTTCGCCAGCGTCGCCTTCAAGGGCGGCGGCGATGCCACCTCGGCAGCCCGCGCCGTGCTTGCCACCGGCGAGTTCGATTACGCCTGGAACCTGCAGATCGAGCCCGAGGTGCTGGAGCAGATGGTGGCAAAGGGCATGGGAAGGGTGGTCGCCGGCTTCGGCACCATGGTGGAGCGCCTGGTGGTCAACCAGACCAACAACTCTCCCGACCTCGGAAAGGACGAACGCTCGCTCCACCTCGACGGCGCCAATCCGCACCCCTTCCTCTCCGACCCGGCAGTACGCCGCGCGCTCTCGCTGGCTATCGACCGGCAGATCCTGGTCGATTTCGGCTACGGCGCGGCGGGCCAGGTCACCTGCAACGTGCTGCCGGCGCCGCCGGCCTACTCATCCACCGCCAACGACGCCTGCATGACCCAGGATATCGAGGAGGCGAAGCGCATCCTCGACGAGGCCGGCTGGCTGCCGGGCGAGGACGGCGTGCGCGAGAAGGACGGCGTGCGCCTCTCGATCCTCTACCAGACCTCCACCAACTCGGTACGCCAGGGCACGCAAGCGCTGGTCAAGCAGATGTGGGGGCAGATCGGGGTCGAGACGGAGCTGCGCAACATCGACGCTGCGGTGTACTTCGGCGGCGACCCTTCCAGCTCCGACACCTACATGAAGTTCTACGCCGACATCCAGATGTACACGAACAACTTCGACGGCGTGGACCCCGAGGCCTACATGGCCAACTGGATGTGCTCGGAGATCCCCGGGCCCGACAACCAGTGGCTCGGCGGCAACATCGCGCGCGCCTGCAATGCCGAATACGACGCCCTCGCGGACAAGTTGGCCGTGACCGCCTCACTGGAGCAACGCGCCGCCATCGGCAAGCGGATGAACGACATCATCGTCCAGAACCAGTATGTGATCCCGCTGATCTGGCGGGCGAAGATCTCGGCGCACGCGAACACACTGAAGGGCGTGCGCATGAACCCGTGGGATTCGGAGCTGTGGAACGCGGCGGACTGGCATCGGTAGCCCGGATTACTCGGCGGGGTCATGGTCTGCGGGCTGTTGTCCGAGCGACTGGCCAATACACGGGCGCCATACAGGGGCACATTGGGAGCCGGACGACACCCACCTCCCCCTGCCCCCCTCCCCCCTGAAGGGCGGAGGGGGAACGTAGGCGGCACCGGCCCGCTCTCCCTCTCCGCCCCTGGGGGCGGAGAGGGCCGGGGTGAGGTGGGGGTGTTCTTGTACGAGCGCCGCCCTCTCTATCGGTGCGGGCGATGACCCACTACATCATTCGCCGCCTGCTCTTCGCGGTGCCGACGCTGATCGCGATCAGCTTCATCCTCTTCGCCCTCCTCGACCTCGCGCCCAACGACCCTACCGGCCAGCTGCCGCTCACCATCCCGGCGGAAGCGCGCGAGCAGATCCGCGAGTCGCTCGGGCTCGGGGAGGCCTTCCACATCCGCTACGCCAAGTGGATGGAGCAGTTCTTCGTCAACGAGCCGCTCAACCTCGTCGAACGCGCCTTCGGTGTGGAGATCGGCGCTTCCGAGGAGCGCCTGCGGGTGCGCTCCTGGGCGACGCGCAGCCCGGTCGTGGACCTCATCGTCGAGCGCCTGCCGCAGACGCTCTGGGTGGTCGGCCTCTCCTACCTGATCGGCATCCTCATCGCGATCCCGATCGGCATCGTCTCGGCCTACCGGCAGTATTCCTGGTTCGACCAGCTGGGCACCTTCGTCTCCATGATCGGCTTCTCGGTGCCGACCTTCTTCACCGGCCTGCTCGCGATCATCGTCTTCAGCGTCACCCTGCAGTGGCTGCCGTCGATCTACGACACCACGCACCGGGTCACCGACCTCGGAAGCTTCTGGGTGCAGATCAAGCAGATGGCGATGCCGGTGATGGTGCTCGCGCTCTTCAACGCGGCCCAGATCAGCCGCTTCATGCGGGCCGCCGTGCTGGACAACCTGACGCAGGACTACGTGCGCACCGCCCGCGCCAAGGGCCTGCGCGAGCGGGTCGTGCTCTTCATCCACGTGCTGCGCAACAGCCTGATCCCGGTGGTGACGCTGATCGCGCTCGGCATCCCCACCGTCTTCGGCGGCGCCATCATCACGGAGAAAATCTTTCGGGTGAACGGCATCGGCGAGCTTCTCATCACCGCCATCCAGGGCGCCGACATTCCCCTGGTGCAGACGCTCTCCTTCCTCTTCGCGGTGCTGATCGTGCTCTTCAACCTGATCGCGGATGTGCTCTAGGGCATCTTCGATCCGCGCATCCGCTACGGCTGAGCGATGCCGGCGGCGCCCTCATCCAGCCTCTCCGCCCCCTCGCGCGGAGCGCAACGCCACCGTTCGCTCTGGATGGACGTGTGGCTCGCCTTCCGCAACCACACCGGCGCGCTGGCGGGCGCGGGAGTCTTCGTCGCCATCGCGCTCGCGGTCGCAATCGGCCCGCTGATCCACACCCTGGACCCGCACTACCTCGACATCCTGGCGAAGAACGAGGGCCCCTCCCTCAAGCATCCGATGGGGACCGACAACCTGGGCCGCGACACGCTGGCCCAGGTGCTGGCGGGCGGTCGCATATCGCTCGCGGTCGGCTTCACCGCGATGACGATCGCGCTGGTGCTCGGCACCCTGGTGGGTATGCTCGCCGGATTTTTCAGGGGGCTCGACGGCCTCTTGATGCGGCTCACCGACATGTTCCTGGCGCTGCCGCTGCTGCCGCTCCTTCTGGTCGTCATCATGCTCTTCCGCGACAGCCTACGCGCCGCCTTCGGCCCGGAGACCGGGATCTTCCTGCTGGTGGTGTTCATTATCGGCATCACGAGCTGGATGCAGACCGCGCGCATCGTGCGGGGCGACGTGCTGGCGCTCAGGGAACGCGAGTTCGTGACCGCTGCGCGCAGCATCGGTACCCGCAGGCGGCGCATCATCACCCGCCACATCCTGCCCAACGTGCTGAGCCCGATCATGGTGTCTGCGACGCTTGGCATCGCCAACGCGATCATCACGGAGTCGGCGCTCTCGTTCTTGGGGCTCGGCTTCCCGCCGGACTTCCCGACCTGGGGGCGGCTGCTCTTCGACGGCGCCAACTTCATCTCCGTCACGCCGGCGCGGGTGCTCTGGCCAGGATTGGCGATCTCGCTCACGGTTCTGAGCGTCAACTACATCGGCGACGGCCTGCGGGATGCGCTCGACCCGCGGCTGCGGGGTGTGTAGGGAGAGGGACGCCCTAGCGGTAAGGCGAAAGCTCGGGCGGCAGGTCGTAGGACTCCCGCAGCTTGCGGTACTTGCCTGTGGCGACCATGGCGGCGACGGCGTGCTCGACTGCGTGGTGCAGCTTGTCGTTGTCCTTGCGCACGGCGAAGCCCACCTCGCGCACCGGGCGGAACACGCCTTCGACGAGACGGTTGCGCGAGTTGGGATCGGCATTCACCGCCACCGCGCTCACGGTCTGGATGAAGTAGCCCTGCGCGTGCCCCATGGAGACCGGGAAGTGGGTCCAGCGGTCTTCGGGGAAGGAATGGACATGCATCGGGGCCCGGCCTGCTTCCTCGAACTCCCGGTTGAGGGCGTGGGCGAAGCGCTCGGCGCTCGAGCCCGAGGTGACCGAAGTGACCCGGCCGCTCAGGTCGTCCGTCTCCCGGATGCGAAAGGGGTTGCCCCGGAGCACCATCAGGTGATCGCCGACCACCAGATAGGGCACGGTCTTGATGTCCGCCGGTTCCGCGTCCATGGCGAGCGTGTTGGCGACGTCCACCTCGCCTGCGGCGAGCGCCGCCGCCAGCCGCGCCCGCGGCAGGCGGACGACCTCCAGCGCGAGCCCGTGGGCCTCGGCGACGGCCTGCGCCATCTCGACCTCGAAGCCCCGGACCACGCCGTCCTTCTTGTAGGCGAAGGGCGTGCCGGTGAGCGCGATACCGACGGTCAGCGTGTTCCTGCTGTGCAGCGCCTGGTTCAGATCGACGTAGTGCGCCAAGGCCGCCGGTGCTGCGAGCAGCGCGAGCAGGAACAGCGCGAGGTTGCGGACCCTGCGTGCCATGATGGTCCCCTTCATCGTTCGGGCGGTGCCGGATCGGCCGCCGGCACGTCCTCGTCCTTGGGCGGCGCGGCGCCGGCGCCCCGGTGCACCAGCGCGGCCAGCAGCTCGGCGGCGCCGATCACGCCGATCAGGCGGCCGTCGTCGTCGAGCAGCGGCATCGCACGCCCGGTCTCGTGGCGCACCTCAAGGGCGGTGCGCATGGTCGTCTCGGGGCTGCCCGCGACGATCGCGCCATTGTCGAGCGAGGCGAGATCGAGGTCTTCCCGATACGGCACGAGCTCAGCCGGCGCGCCTTCGAGGCCGAACGCCTCCGGTCGCCTCTCATTATCCAGCCGGCAGAACATGGCCGATGCGTCGTCGAGCAGGTGAACGCCGTCCTCGCTGCGGAGCTCGGCCAACGGGCGCATCAGAGAGACCCCGCGCAAGACGTTGAGCGGATTCACGTTGGCGACGAACTGGCGCACGTACTCGTCCGCCGGCTCGGTGACGATCTGTTCCGGAGGCCCCACCTGGATGATGCGCCCGCCCTCCATGATGGCGATCCGGGTGCCGATCTTGAGCGCTTCGTCGAGGTCGTGGCTGACGAAGAGGATGGTCCGGCGCAGCGTCTTCTGCAACGCCAGCAGCTCGTCCTGCAGGCGCTCGCGGATCAGCGGATCGAGGGCCGAGAAGGGCTCGTCCATCAGCAGGATCTCGGCATTGGTGGCGAACGCGCGGGCGAGGCCCACGCGCTGCTGCATGCCGCCGGAGAGCTCGTGCGGATAGTGGCCGAGCCAGGAGCCCAGCCCGACCTGGTCGAGCACCTCCGCCACCCGCTTGCGGCGCTCGGCCTTGGGCACGCCGCGCACCTCCAGCCCGAAGGCGACATTGGCGCCGATGGTGCGCCACGGCATCAGCGCGAATTGCTGGAAGACCATGGAGACCCGGTTCATGCGAAGCGTGCGCATCAGCTTGGGGTCGCAGTCGGTCACGTCGATTTCCGTGCCGCCGTCGTCGATCAGCACCCGCCCGCGCGTGGCCTGGTTGAGCCCGTTGACGCAGCGCAGCAGCGTCGACTTGCCGGAGCCCGAGAGCCCCATGAGGACGAAGATTTCGCCGGCCTCGACCTGGAGCGAGGCGTCCTGCACGCCCACCACCTGACCGGTCTCTTCGAAGATGCGGTCCTTGTCGGCGCCGGCATCGAGCAGGGCCAGCGCCTCCTTGACCCGCCGGCCAAAGATCACATCGACCCGATCGAAGGTGATGACGGCCATCAGTGTGTGGCGGTGCCGCCCCTGCCCTTGCGTCTCTCGGACTGCTTCAGGATGCGATCGAGCACGATGGCGACGACCACGATGGCCAGCCCGGCCTCGAAGCCCTGCGCGACGTTGACCGTGGTGAGCGCGCGGACCACCGGCACGCCGAGCCCGTCCGCCCCCACCAGCGCGGCGATCACCACCATCGAGAGCGAGAGCATGATGCACTGGGTGATGCCCTGCATGATGGTCGGCATCGCATGAGGAAGCTCGACCTTGAGCAGGAGCTGCATGTCGCTGGCGCCGAAAGCGCGGCCCGCCTCCAGGAGCGGCCGGGGCGCGCTGGAGATGCCGAGATGGGTGAGCCGAACGGGCGCCGGGATGGCGAAGATCACGGTGGAGATCAGCCCCGGCACCAGGCCCAGCCCGAAGAAGGTGAGTGTCGGGATCAGATAGACGAAGGGCGGGATGGTCTGCATCAGGTCGAGGATCGGCCGCAGCATCCGGTAGAGCCAGGGCCGGTGCGCCGCCGCGATGCCCATGGGCACGCCCACCAGGATGCACACGATGGTGGAGGCCGAGACCAGCACCACCGTGAACAGCATCTCTTCCCAGTAGCCGATGTTGAGGACCAGCAGCAGCCCGATGACCACGCCGATCACGAGCACGATGCTTCGGTGCAGCCAGAATGCCACGCCCGCCACCATGGCGATGAAGGCCAGCGGCGGGATCAGGCCGAGGAAGTAGGCGAAGGATTCGAGCAGCCAGTCCAGACCGCCGGAGAACGCTCGGAGCTCGTGGAAGAAGTTGTCCTTGATGAACTCGATTGCGTTGGCGACCCACTTGCCGATCGGAATTTTCTCGGTAAGGACTCCGAGATCGTCGGTGCCCATGACGCCCCTCCCCGACCGGACGGGACGGGCGGCCGACGCCTCTCAGCGCCGACCGCCCGCGAATTCGGCCCCTTGGACCGCCCGCGTAATCGGCCGCTACATGCTGAGATGGGCCTTCACGGCAGCCGCGCCATCCTGACCGTCAAGCGTGGTCACGCCCGCGAGCCACTCGTCGACCAGCTCGGGGTGCATCTCGACGAGCTTCCGGGCGGCCGCCTGCGGGTCCATCCCGTCGTCGAGCATATAGCCCATCATCTCGTTCTCAAGCGCCAACGAGAAGCGCATGTTCTTCAGCAGCGCGCCGACGTTGGGGCAGGCCTCGGAATAGCCGGCGTGGGCCAGCGTGTAGACCGTGGCGCCGCCGAAGTTGGCGCCGAAGTAGTCGTCGCCGCCATCGAGATAGCTCATGTCGAAGCGGCGGTTCATGGGATGCGGCTCCCAGCCGAGGAAGACGATCCACTCGTCGCTCCTGACCGCGGCCTCGACCTGGGACAGCATGCCCTGCTCGCTCGACTCCACGACCTCGAAGCCGCTGAGGCCGAAGGCGTCGCCGTCGATCATGCCCTGGATGATCTGATTGCCGTCGTTGCCGGGCTCGATGCCGTAGAACTTGCTGTCGAACTTGTCGGCGTGGGCGGCGATGTCGCCGAAGGTCTTGACCCCGGCCTCGTAAACATAGGTGGGCACGGCGAGGGTGTACTTGGCGCCCTCGAGATTGACGGCCACGTTCTCGATGGTGCCGTCGTTGAAGTAGGGGTCGATCATGCTCTGCTGGGTCGGCAGCCAGAGGCCGAGGAAGGCGTCGATGTCGCCGTTGGAAAGGCTGGCGAAGGTCACCGGCACCGAGAGCACGGTCGCCTTGGGCTCATAGCCGAGCCCTTCGAGAACCGTGGTGGCCACGGCGGTGGTCGCCGTGATGCAGCTCCAGCCGACGTCCGAGAATTCCACCTCACTGCAGGTGGCGGCGTCGTCGGCATAGGCATTTCCCGCCATGACCGCGGCGCCCATGGCGACGGCGGCAATTGCGGATGTCATCCGAATGTGCATTGAACCCTCCCTCACGCTCGCTACGTTGCAGCGACTCTCGCAATCTTTTGTTGATTGGTCAACCAACCAATATAATGACGGGGAGTACAGGAGCAGCCGATGCCAAAGACCGGAATAGCGCCCGTGCGCCGTCGCGCCTTCGTCGAGGCCGCGATCAGGAGCATTCACGACCGGGGGTTCGTCGAGCTGACCACCGGCGCTGTCGCGCGCGAGGCCGGCCTCTCCCAGGGGCTCGTCCATCACTACTTCGGCTCCAAGGGCGCGCTCATCATCGCGACCATGCGCCACCTGCTCATCGAGTTCGGCACCGGCATCAGGGAGCGGCTGCGTGAAGCCAACACCCCGCGCAAGCGGCTGTCCGCCATCGTGGACGGCAGCTTCTGCGACGACCAGCTTCGCCCCGAGGTGATCTCCGCCTGGCTCACCTTCTACGTTCAGGCACATACCGAGCCCGAGGTGCGCCGCCTGCTCCACATCTACGCGCGCCGGCTCACCAGCAATCTGCGCCACGAGTACAAGCGCCTGCCGACGCGGGAGACCGCGGAGGTCGCAGCCGAGTCCACTGCCGCCATGATCGACGGGCTCTGGCTGCGCCGCGTGCTCGGCGATGCGGAGCCCTGCGGCGAGAGTGCCATCGCGATCATGGAAGCGCACATCGACAGCCAGCTCGAGCCTTCTTGATGTCCCTCAAGCGCCGGGCGTTCGCTCCGCTCGCATTGCGCGCCCCTGCGCGCGTAACCGCGCGACGCTACGCGCCATTCGGCGCATCGTGCGCCCGCGCACGTGGCCGTGCGACGCGCGTTCGCGCCGTCCGGGCCTTCGGCCCGGTGCTCGCAACCGAGCGGCTGTAGGCGCGTGACCTCAAAGACTGCAGCTCAATGACCGCCCGCTTCGACGACGAGTTCGACTATGTGATCGTGGGCTCGGGGTCCGCCGGCTGCGTGCTCGCCGCACGGCTCTCCGAGGATTCTCGCAACCGCGTGCTCGTGTTGGAACATGGCGGGAGCGACGCGGGCCCGCTGATCCAGATGCCGGCCGCCCTCTCCTACCCCATGAACATGCGGCGCTACGATTGGGGCTTCGCGACCGAGCCTGAACCTCACCTCGGCGGGCGGCGGCTTGCGACGCCGCGCGGCAAGGTGATCGGCGGCTCGTCGTCCGTCAACGGCATGGTCTACGTGCGCGGCAACGCCTGCGACTTCGACACCTGGGAGGAGCTGGGCGCGGCGGGCTGGGGCTATCGCCACGTGCTGCCCTACTACCGCCGCATGGAGCACGCGCACGGCGGCCAGGCCGGATGGCGCGGCAGCGAGGGCCCCCTGCACGTCACTCGCGGGCACATGGAGAACCCGCTCTACCAGAGCTTCATCGAGGCGGGCGAGCAGGCCGGCTACGCGATGACCGCCGACTACAACGGCGAGCGCCAGGAAGGTTTTGGGGCGATGGAGATGACCGTGTGGCGCGGCCGCCGCTGGTCAGCCGCCAACGCCTACCTCAAGCCAGCGCTGCAGCGCCGCAACCTGGCGCTCCGGACCCATGCGCACGTCCGCCGCGTGGTCATGGAGGACGGGCGCGCGATCGGCGTCGAGTACGAGACAGGCGGCACGGTCCGCCGCGTGCGCGCCAAGGCCGAAGTCATCCTCGCCGCCTCCTCGATCAACTCGCCGAAGCTGCTCATGCTCTCCGGCATCGGCCCGGCCGAGCACCTGCGGGAGCAGGCCATCGATGTTGTCGCCGACCGGCCTGGCGTCGGCGCCAACCTGCAGGACCATCTGGAAGTCTACCTTCAGGTGAAGTGCCGGCAGGCGATCACGCTCTATCGCCACTGGAACCTGTTCTCCAAGGCGCTGATCGGCGCGCGCTGGCTCATGTTCAGGAACGGCCTTGGCGCCACCAACCACTTCGAGTCATGCGGCTTCATCCGCTCCCGCGCCGGCGTGAAGTACCCGAACATACAGTACCACTTCCTGCCCTTCGCGGTGCGCTACGACGGCAAGGCCGCCGCCGAGGGCCACGGCTTCCAGACCCATGTCGGGCCGATGCGCTCGAAGTCGCGGGGCCGCGTGCGGCTTACCTCGTCCGAGCCCGCGGCGGCGCCCTCGATCCTCTTCAACTACATGTCCCACGAGGAGGATCGGCAAACCTTCCGGGCCTGTATCCGGCTGACGCGGGAGATCCTCTCCCAGCCGGCGCTCGCCGACTACACCGGCGACGAGATCGCGCCGGGCGCGGCGGTCCAGTCCGACGACGAAATCGACGGCTTCGTGAAGGGCGCCGTCGAAAGCGCCTACCACCCCTGCGGCACCTGCCGCATGGGCGCGGCCGACGATGCGGACGCGGTGGTCGACCCGACCTGCCGCGTGATCGGGGTGGACGGGCTGCGCGTGGCCGACAGCTCGATCTTCCCGCACATCACCAACGGCAACCTCAACGCACCCTCCATCATGGTGGGCGAGAAGGCATCGGACCACATCCTCGGCCGCGAGCCGCTGCCGCCGGCGAACGACGTACCCTGGGTCCACCCCGACTGGGAGAACCGGCAGCGCTAGAGCGTATCCGTTTAACACGGAAACGCTCTGCTTCTTTGTCGCTCACGGCAGCCGGCCTGCGTCCGGCGCCTGCGCGGGCGCGGCCTGTCGCGCGTCCGTCAAAGACGGACGCGCTCTAGGATCGCGTGCGGTGTTGCCCGCGCCTGCGCCCGGTGAGACAGTAAATCTCACTGACGAATCGACGTGAGGAGGGTGCGATGGAGGTCCGCGCGGCGCTGGCGACCGGCGCAGGCAAGCCGCTCAGCATCGAAACCGTGAACCTCGACGGCCCACGGGCCGGCGAGGTGCTGATCGAGGTCAAGGCCACCGGGGTCTGCCACACCGATGCCTTCACCCTCTCGGGCGATGACCCGGAAGGGCTCTTCCCCGCCATCCTCGGGCACGAGGGCGCAGGCGTGGTGGCGGAAGTGGGCGAAGGCGTGACGAGCGTCGCGCCCGGGGATCACGTGATCCCGCTCTACGTGCCCGAATGCCGCCAGTGCGAATACTGCCTGAGCGGCAAGACCAACCTCTGCCAGTCGATCCGCCTGACCCAGGGGGCGGGCGTGATGCCGGACGGCTCCAGCCGTTTCTCGCTCGGCGGCGACAAGATCTTCCACTACATGGGCACGTCGACCTTCGCGAACTACACGGTGGTCTCGGAATACTCCGTCGCCAAGGTCCGCGACGACGCGCCCTTCGAGACGATCTGCTACATCGGCTGCGGTGTGACCACCGGAGTCGGCGCCGTGATCAACACGGCAAAGGTGCGCCCCGGCGACAATGTCGTGGTCTTCGGCCTGGGCGGGATCGGCCTCAACGTCGTCCAGGGCGCGCGCCTCGTGGGCGCCAACATGATCGTCGGCGTCGACATCAACCCGAAGCGCCAGGCGCTTGGCGAGCAATTCGGCATGACCCACTTCGTCAATCCCAGGGAAGTCGAAGGCGACCTCGTGCCCTATCTGGTGGACCTCACGGGCGGCGGCGCAGACCACAGCTTCGAGTGCATCGGCAATGTGGAGACCATGCGCCAGGCGCTCGAATGCTGCCACAAGGGCTGGGGCGAGAGCACCATCATCGGCGTCGCCGGCGCCGGCCAGGAGATCGCGACCCGTCCCTTCCAGCTCGTGACCGGCAGGGTCTGGCGCGGCACGGCCTTCGGCGGCGCCAAGGGCCGCACCGACGTGCCCCGCATCGTCGACTGGTACATGGACGGCAAGCTCGAAATCGACCCGATGATCACCCACACCATGCCGCTGGACGAGATCAACGAGGCCTTCCACCTCATGCACGAGGGCGAATCGATCCGCAGCGTCGTCACCTTCTGATGACGGTCGATAGCCGCGCCGGCGGGCGCTTCCCTTTCCGGGCGGTGGCCCGGTGGCTGTTGCCGGCGGTGGCGCTGGCTGCGCTCGCGCTTGCAGGCGCGCAATCCATGGCGGCGCCGGTCCACGGCATCGCGATGCACGGGGCCCCAAAATACGGCCCCGACTTCCAGCATCTCGACTACGCCAACCCGGACGCGCCCAAGGGCGGCGAGCTTCGGCGCGCCGTCACGGGCACCTTCGACAACCTCAACCCCTTCATCATCAAGGGTGTGGCGGCGCCGGGGCGGCACCATTTCTTCGAGAGTCTGCTCAAGCGCACCTGGGACGAGCCCTTCTCCCTCTACGGGCTGATCGCCGAATCGATCGACGTGCCGGACGACCGCTCGTCCGTCACCTTCACCTTGAGGCCGGAAGCGCATTTCCACGACGGCGGCCCGATCACGGTCGACGACGTGATCTTCTCGTGGGAGACGCTGAAGGAGCAGGGCCGGCCCAACCACCGGCTCTATTACAACAAGGTGCGGAAGATCGAACGGCCCGACGCGCGCTCGGTGCGCTTCATCTTCGACACCGAGACGCCGGACCGCGAGCTGCCGCTGATCCTCGGGCTCATGCCGATCGTCTCGAAGGCCTATTACTCGTCGGTGACCTTCGAGCAGACGACGCTCACGCCGCCGCTCGGCAGCGGCCCCTACACGATCGAGAGCGTCGATGCGGGCCGCGGCATCGTCTACCGCCGCGATCCCAACTACTGGGGGCGGAACCTGCCAATCAACCGGGGGCTGAATAACTTCGACCGCATCAGCTACGACTACTACCGCGACGAGGAAGTGATGATGGAGGCGTTCCGCGCGGGCGAATACGACCTGCGCCTGGAGCGCTCGGCCGCGCGCTGGGCGACAGGCTACGACTTCCCGGCAGCGGAAGACGGCCGGGTCACCATCGAGCAGCTGTCCCACGGGCGGCCTTCCGGCCTGCGCGCCATGGTCTTCAACACGCGGCGGCCGATGTTCGAGGATCGCGCGGTGCGCTACGCGCTCTCGCTAGCCTTCGACTTCGAGTGGGTGAACAGGGCGCTGCTGCAGGGCGCCTACGTCCGCACGAAGGGCATCTTCGACAACTCCGAGCTCGGCTTCCGCGGCCTGCCGGAGGGCGGCGAGCTGGCCCTGCTGGAGCCCCACCGCGATAGCCTCCCGCCCAAGCTCTTCGACACCGCCTACCACGCGCCTGCTGTGGAAGGCGGCCTGCGCGCGAACCTTGCGGAGGCCCGTCGCCTGCTCGCCGAGGCCGGTTGGCAGGTGCAGGACGGTACTCTCCAGCGGGCCGCGGACGGCCTGCCGCTCGCTTTCGAGATCCTGCTGGTGAATCCGGGGAACGAGAAGATCGCGCTCGCCTTCACCCGCAATCTCGAACGTCTCGGCGTGGAGGCGAAGGTGCGCACCGTGGACACGGCCCAGTTCCAGTTCCGGCGCAACACTTACGACTTCGACATGATCTTCTACCGCTGGGGCGTGTCGCTCTCGCCAGGCAACGAGCAGGCGTTCTATTGGGGCGCCGAGGCCGCGGATCAGGAGGGGACCCGCAACTATCCGGGGATCAAGGACCCGGTCGTCGACCAACTCATCGCGCGCATGACCCAGGCGCGGGGGCGCGAGGCCTTCGCCGAGACCATCCACGCCATGGACAGGATCCTGATGTGGGGGCACTACGTCATCCCCCTCTATCACCTGAACGACGACCGCTACGCCTACTGGAGCAAGTTCGGCCGGCCCGAGTTCACGCCTGTTTACGGCGGCGTTCTCGAGACCTGGTGGGAGGAGCCCGGCAAGGCTGCCACGCTGGACCACTGACGGGCGGCGCTCGACTGCGCCTGGAGCCGGTACGCAAAGGAAGGGAGAACGCTATGGCGGTGAGCGACTTGGAACGCCGCGTCGAGACACTCGAATCGGTCGAGGCGATCAAGCGGCTGAAGCACCAGTACTGCGCCTATTGCGACGACGGCTACGACGCCGACGGCATCGCCGCGCAGTTCGTCGAGGAGGGAATCTGGGACGGCGGCGACGACTTCGGCCGCTACGAGGGCCGCGAGGCGATCCACGCCCACTTCACGCGGGTTTCGTCGCAGATCGTCTTCGCCGGCCATCTGGTGATGAACGAGCGGCTCGACGTGGACCTGGATAGCGACAGCGCGCGCGGGCGGTGGTGGATCATCATGCCGGCGACCATCGTGATGGAGGGCGTGAAGACGGCGGTCTGGCTCCTCGGCGAGTACGACGACCGCTACGTGCGGCGCGACGGCACCTGGTTGTTCGAGAGCCTGGCCGTGGACATCCATTTCATAAAGCCGCACAAGGACGGCTGGGTGGAGGCCTGAGCATGAGCGCAACTCTGGAAGAGCGCATCCAGCGGCTCGAGGACATCGAGGCGATCCGCCGCCTCAAGCACCGCTACATGGCCTATGCGGACGCGGGCTACGACGCCGAGGGCATCATGACGCTGATGACCCCGGATGCGGTCTGGGACGGCGGCGAGGCCTTCGGCCGGCAGGAGGGCGCGGAGGCCTTCGGCAACATGGTGCGCGGGGTCGGCAAGCAGATCAGCTTCGCCGCCCATCTGGCGCTGAACGAGATCATCGACGTGGACGGCGACACCGCGCGTGGCCAGTGGTGGCTGCTCATGCCCTGCACGGCGCTGAACGACGAGGGCAAGGACGAGGCGCGCTGGATCTTCGCGAGCTACGATGACCGGCTGGTAAAGCGCGACGGCCAGTGGCTCTTCGCCC
Organism: Alphaproteobacteria bacterium; assembly: GCA_963422645.2. Taxonomy (GTDB): domain Bacteria; phylum Pseudomonadota; class Alphaproteobacteria; order UBA828; family UBA828; genus WTGU01. The sequence continues at coordinate 252,666 of CAXXVO010000014.1, read as the reverse complement.
ACACGGTCTTCGACGTGAAGACCTTCTGCGCCCACAAGGAGGGCTGGGCCGAGGCGTAAGGGGGCTCGGAAAGGAGCCCGATATTCCTGCTTACGCCACGTCGCGCGGGCGGATTGCGCGCAAGGCGTCGGACTTGTCGCGCTCGGCGATTTCCAGCTCGTAGCGATCCTGAAGGTTCATCCAGCTCCGGGCATCGGTGTTGAAATAGCGCGCCAGCCGCAATGCGGTCTCGGCCGTGATGCCGCGGCGGCCGCTAACGATCTCGTTGATCCGAATGCTGTACGAGCCCTGACGATCGCCCCGCAACGCCTCTTGCCGATCCCCGCTCTCTAATTGCGAAGCTCGGACGCGAATTCCCGGAGTGCGTGCGTCAATTGGTTTACTTGCCGCGGGTTCCGAGAACTTCGATAGCAGAAGGGAGGGCGTGTCGTGTCCGCAATCGAGAGTTACCCGCCGCATTTCTCAGCGCAGTCGCGGCCTCCGTCGCGCCGGGAGCGCGCGTGACCCTGTGCCGCACGCGGGACCCGGACCATGGTGCGGTGCACGCCGCGCGCTTCCTGCGTCAGGGTCGCACCATGCGGTGCGAAAGCGAGCGGGCCATATCAAGCAAGACAGGTGGGCATGCAGGATCCTGCTTTCGCGCGCGGAACCCCTTGAGCCGCGCGCACGACGCTTCGGGCGTGCGCGACCCAGAATGCGCCACCTTGAACCATGATGAGCCGCTTTGAGCCGCCCACCTTGAGCCACCTTGAGCCACCTTGGACCACTTTGAGCCGGAATAAGCCGCCAAATTCCGCAAAAAACATCAATCCTTCGCTCGCGTCGCGAGGGACGCGGCGCAGGCTGCAAGCGTGGCGAGGCGGGCCTAGCTCAGCGGGATCATCACGTGGGTGCGGAAGTGTGCGCGCTCCTGCAGCCGCTCGTACCAGAGTGCGATGTTGGGTAGCGCGGGGCGCTCGATATCCAGCGCGTGGTAGCGGTAGCAGGCGGCGCCGGCCGCGATGTCGCCCATGGTGAGCGAGTCCGCAGCGACGAAGCTGCGCCCCTCCATGTGGGCATCGAGAATGCGCCAGGTCTCGCCCATGGCGCGGATGCAGCGCTCGATCCGCGCCGTGTTGCGCTCTTCGGCCGGCGTGCGGATGAGGCCGAGGAAGACCGGCGCGAGGCCCGGCAGGAGCGTGGTCTGCATCCAGTCGAGCCAGAGGTCGGCGAGCGCGCGGGCCGAGGGGTCCTCGGGCCAGAGCTGGCCTGCGCCATAGCGGGCGGCGAGGTAGCGCACGCAACTGTGCGATTCCCAGACGGTGGTGCCGTCCTCGTCCACGATGGTCGGGATGCGCCGGTTGGGGTTGAGCGCGCCGTAGTCGGCTGTGTCGAGCCCGCCGAAGGGGCCGCCCACGTCCTTCCGCTCGTGGGCCAGACCCAGCTCGGCCACGGTCCACATCACCTTCTGCACGTTGATCGAGTTCTTGCGCCCCCACACCACCAGCATCTCTTGCGGCCTCCCCGGCCCCCTTGCCCTGTGAGGGCGGCAGTATGCCGGATGGCCCCGGCAGGGGCCACGGAGGGCAGCGAAATCCGTCGTGCTTCCGCTAGCCGTCGCGCCCGCGCCGCGATAGGCTCTGGCCCACGGATGCCGGAAGCCGCGCGGCGCGAGAGGAGAGTGCGATGAAGGGGAACTTTCAGCAGTACGACTACGACGACCTTTGGCAGAAGGACAAGGACCACAACATCCATCCCTGGACCGATTTCGCGACCTTCAAGGAGGAAGGCTCCGAGATCATGGCGGAGGCCGAGGGGGTCTATGTCTATAACGCCAAGGGCGAGCGCTACATGGACGGCATCGGCGGGCTCTGGTGCGTCAATATCGGCTACGGCCGCGAAGAGATGGCCCAGGCCATTGCCGATCAGGTGCGCCGCATCCCCTACTACTCGACCTTCACGCATCTGAGCACGCCGCCGGCGGCGGAGCTGGCGGCGAAGCTCGCCGAGATCACGCCGGCCTCCATCAACCACGTGTTCTACGGCACCGGCGGGTCGATGGCGAACGACACCGCCATCCGTGTGATTCACTTCTATTTCAACCGCCTGGGCAAGCCGAACAAGAAGAAGATCATCTCGCGTGTCGACGCCTATCACGGCTCGACCTACCTCGCGATGACCATGACCGGCGTGAAGTTCGACCATGACGGCTTCGACCTCGCGCCCGACCTCGTGCACCACATCCCGGCCCCGCACACCTATCGCCGGCCGGACGGCATGAGCGTCGAGGAGTTCTGCGACGAGAAGGTGGCCGACCTCGAGAACAAGATCCTTGAGCTCGGACCCGAGAACGTCGCCTGCTTCATCGCCGAGCCGATCATGGGCGGCGGCGGGGTGATCGTGCCCCCGCCCGGCTACCATGCCCGCACCAAGGCCGTGTGCGAGAAGTACGAGGTGCTCTACATCTCGGACGAGGTGGTGACCGGCTTCGGGCGCCTCGGGCACTTCTTCGCCTCCGAGCCCGTGTTCGGCTTCACGCCGGACGTGATCACCTCGGCCAAGGGGCTCACCTCGGGCTACGTGCCCCATTCGGCGACGCTCTTCTCGGACGCGATCTACGAGGTGATCAGCGTGCCTCAGTCCGACGGCGCGCTCTTTACCCACGGCTTCACCTACGCCGGGCACCCGGTCTCCTGCGCCGCCGGCGTCAAGAACATCGAGATCATGGAGCGCGAGGACCTGTGCGGGCACGTGCGCGAGGTCGGCCCCTACTTCGAGGAGCGGCTGAACGAGCTGCTGACGCTGCCGCTCATCGGCGACGTGCGGGGCAAGAAGTTCATGATGTGCGTCGAGGCGGTGAAGAACAAGGAGACCAAGGAGGTCTTCGAGGCGGACGCCAAGATCGGCGCGCGCATCACGCGCCACTGCCAGAGCCGGGGCCTGCTGGTGCGCCCGCTCGGCCACATGAACGTGCTCTCGCCGCCGCTCACGCTGACCCGCGAGCAGATCGACACGCTCGTCGACACCCTGCGGGAGAGCATCATCGCGACCCAGAACGACTTGGTCCGCGAGAACCTGTGGACGGGCTGAGCCGGGGGCCGGCGCGCGGCGGAGAGACGATGGCCGCGGTTGCGGCCTGAAGACCAGGAGGATCGGGACGTGGCACTACCGCTCGCACCGCAGCTGATCGTCAACAGCCGCATGCTCTATTTCTGCTGGGTGCCCGAAGACCCGGCGGCGGCGGCCGCGCTGCTGCCGGAGGGCCTGGAGCCGGCCGAGAATCAGGCGATCTTCATCAACCAGTACGTCGTGGATCGCGACGATCAGACCTCGCACTTCGGCGCCTATTCGCTCACCTACGCGGGACTCGATCTCGCCGGCCTCGACCTCGAGGACGGCACGCCCGGCCGCTGGTGGACCCATTACCTGAACTCGAACCCGGTGATGCGCGACTATGCCGCGAAGCGCGGCGTGCCGGCGGTGCCGGGCCGCACGACGCTCGATCTCGACGGCGACCGGGTGACGGCGACCACCTACGCGGGCGAGCAGGCGATCATTCGCAGCACGGCGCGCGTCGGCTCCGGGCTCGCGGAAACGGCGCGCGGCCATCTTCGCTACATCACCGCCGTCGACGGCCGGCTGCTGAGCGGCAACTACGCCTACGTTGGCGAGATTTCGGACGACTTCGAGTTGCTCTCGCTGGAGTTCCCGGCGCCGGACCACTCGTGCAACGCGCTGCGCCCGGCGTCGCCGCTGGAAGTCACCTTCGGCTTCTACGGTCCGCGAGTCTCGTTCTGCTATCCGGGCGGCGACGGGCCTTTGTAGATCTTTTCGCTCACGGCAGCCGGCCCGCGGCCGGCGCCTGCGCGGGCGCGCCGCATTAGCGGCGGGCCGCGGGGGAGAACTTACTCCGGCGAGTAGCCGGGGCAGGTCACGTAGATGGGCTCGGTGCAGCCGCCGGTGAGCTCGCGCTGGCGCTCCTGATAGTTCCAGGCACGCACCGCGTCGTAGTGATCGAGAGCGTATTCGATCAGGAAATCGACCGGGTCGATCACCTCTTCGCGGCGCACGACCCCCTCGCCCAGGCTGAGCTGGAGGCGGGTCAGCGGGGCGATCAGGTAGCCGCGCGGATCGATCAGGCCGTCGACGCCGAAGCCCACCGCGTCGCGCGCCGTCGTGGGGCCGAAGAAGGGCAGCACCAGATAAGGGCCGGAGCCCACGCCATAGTGGTGCAGCGTCTGCCCGAAGTCGGAGTCGTCGGCCTCCAGGCCGAGAGCGGTCGCGACGTCGAAGAGCCCGGCCGCGCCGGCGGTACTGTTGACCGCGAAACGGCCGAGACTGGTGACGGCACGCCCGTCGTTGAGCTGCAACAGGTGGTTCGCAGCAACGACCGGCTCCGCCAGATTGGTGAAGGCGCGGCTCACCGCGTGCCGCGCATCGCTCGGCATGAAGCCGCGGTAGAAGCGCGCCAGCGGCTCGAAGACGAGAAAGTCGAACGCGCCGTTGACGTAGAAGAAGACGCTGTTCACCCCTTCGAAGGGATCGTCATAGCCGTCCTCTCCGCCCTCGCGCGGCAGAACCGGCCAGTCGGCGCCGCGTTCCTCCACGGACGGAGCACTGTCGAGGGAGCTGGTCTCCGCATCCGTGAGCCGTTCCAGGGCCGCGCAGCCCTGCACGAGGGGGATAGCCAGAAGCAGCGTGACTAGCGCGACGGCGAACCGACCCGAGAGGTCCCGCGATTTCATTCGGCTAGTCAGCGGCAGGATCATCGCCCTGATTCAGAACTGCCCGGAAGGTGGCGGGATCCACATTGCCGCCGGAGAGAACCGCGACCACGGTGCGCCCCAATGGCATTCACTTAGCGGTTTTCGACTGTTCACTTAAGGAGTCGTGTTCTTGCGCTGTCGGTTGCGTGCGTTTCTGTCGTTCAGGTGTTCAGGCGACGGCCCGCTTTGCGCGTGCCCACTTGCCGCGGGGTTTGCGCGACCTGCGTTCGCAGGACCGGCCGGGGTGCGGGCGCTGACGCGCCTGGTTGATGCAGGAGAGGACATGGCTGAGGGTTTCGGCGACCATCGCCGTATGGCGCAGCAGCAGCGCTTCGAGGTTGCGCGCGACGGTGGCGAGGCCGTTGCTGAAGTTGGCTTTCATCGCCGGCTTGCCGTCGGCAGGGCGCTCGGCGTCGAGGCTTGCGTTGCTGCGGTTGGTGAAGAGCCGGGTCATGGCGATGAGGTTGAAGTGGGCGAAGAGCTCCTGGCGGACGCCGCGCTCGGTCTGGCTGTGGAAGGCCTCGACGGCCATGGCCTGTTTCGAGGTCTTGTAGAGTTCCTCGATTCCCCAGCGCGCGTGATAGAGCTCGGCCAGTTCCGCGACGCTCCAGGCCTTGGGGTCGAGGAGGGTGGTGGCGAGGATGAAGACCGTGCTGCCGATGCGGTAGCGGACCAGTCGCAGGCGCAGCGGGGTGGCGTCGACGTGCGGCGTCTTGCGGCGCAGCTTTCTCAGGGTGTCCTTTCCGGGAGCGACGGTGATCGGCGCGTCCGTGCGGCCGTCGGCGATGAAGGCGTCGAGGGCGGCGCCTGCCTTCTTCTTGATCCGGAACACGGGGTGCAGGCCGCGGGCGACATGGGCGTGCAGCATCTCCCAAGAGTAGTAGCCGCGGTCATAGACCACGATGTCGTTGGCCGAGAGCGCCTTGAGGTGGGCGAGGGCGGCCCTTCTTTCGTCGCCGTGCGCGACCAGGTCGAAGTCCACCGGGATGTTCGCGTGCAGCCGGTAGAGGCAACTCAGCAGGCCCTGCGGGTAGTGGGCCGCCTCGGAGGGCGTGCGGTAGCCGGCCTTGAGCAGCGGCCGCGGCAGGTTGAGCTTGGAGCCGTCGACCGCGAACACGCGGTGGCCCTTCCAGGCCGGGCCGTCGGCGCGCTTGAGGATCTCGGCGTGCAGCGTCTTGAACACCGCCTCGTCGACCTTGGCCCGCGCCATGCACATCGCCGAGGCCGAGACCGGCGCCGGCTGCGGCAGTGCGACGCCCAGGACCCGGCACTGCTCCCACAGCCCGGCCAGCGTCGTGGCGTAGCCCGCGCGGCCGTTCGAGAACGCCAGCCGGAAGATGAAGAGCATGACGAGAAGGGTGTCGAGGACCCGCCGGCGGCTCTGCCACACCCGGTCGTGATCGGCGGCCACCGCCGCCAGTGCGCCGATCAGGTCCTGCCACAGCGCCACGAAGGGATCGTCCGGCGCCAGCGCTGCCGGCCGTGTCCTGTTCCCGCGCCGCGCCGGCCGCGGGCCTTCGAGCAGGATCGAGCGGAAGTCCGGCGTCAGCGGGTAGACGTAGACGCTTTTGCGGGTCTTGCCCTTGCCGCCCCCGGTCTCGCCGAGACAGCGCCAGTTGGCCGCGCGGTAGCAGGCGCCGTCGAAGAGGCTGGGGTCCACGAAGGTCTCCACCAGAACCGGGCGCGCTCCGAAGCGCGCCTCCCAGTCGCCGGGCAGCTGGCGCAGCGCCATCGACAGCGCTTTCGACGCCAGGTTGTCGACCCGGACCCAGGGAAAGATCAGGAAACGCGTGTGACCCACGACCAGATCGAGGTGCTTGCGGAAGCCTTCCGCCGGCCACCCGATCCACTCGTCGCGGCAGGGCACCGCGCGCGACGCCCGGGCAAACAGAAGGCAGCCCAGAGGCCGCCCGTGGCGGTCCAGGAGAAAATAGCGCAGATGCGCGCCGACCAGACGATGCAGCCCGAGATAGTGGTGGCGCGCGACGAACTCGTTCCACAGCCCGCCCTCCTCCTTGCCCGCCGCAATCGACAGGCGCAGCGGCATCAGCGCGGCCAGGTCCTCCGCGATCGCCGCGGCCGGCGCCGTCCGCTCGCTCCGGGCCATCGCCTCCTGCGGCCCCCGCACCTGCGCCTCGTCCCGCGCCGGCAGGGTCAGGATGCCCAGCCGCTCCAACTCCTCCAGCATCCGCAGGCAGACCGCGACACGGTTCCGCCCGCTCGGCGCGCGCCAGTTCAAATGCTCGCAGATCGTGTGCCCGAGCTCGTTGCGGCTGATCGCCGGAAACAGCGCCACCGTCTCCTGGATGTCGGCAATCTGCCGGCGGGTCAGACGTCTGCCGAAAAAGGTCGTCGACTTCAGCGCGGTGATGCGGGGGTCCATGGGCCGGCTCCACTGACAGGGGGACAGCCACAGTGTGCCAAAGCACACGCCGCCGGTCAATCCCCCTCGTGCGGGAAACGCCGAGACCGACAATCCACACAAGAAATCAACTCGTTACGACACCACCAAAAAAAAACCCCCCGGAACAATCTTCGCGCCAAATGAATGCCATTGCGGTGCGCCCTGCGGTAGCGATCTTGCCTGCGAGCACGGCCGCGAGCGCCACCGCGCCCCCCGGCTCGACCACGAGCTTGAGGTGCATGAACGCCGCCCGCATGGCCGCGCCGACCTCGGCGTCGCTCACGGCGACGCCGCTCTGCACCCGCTCCACATTGATCGGGAAGGTGAGCGCGCCGGGCTTGGGGGCGAGGAGTGCGTCGCAGAAGCTCTGGCCCTGTGCACCGGATACGCCGACACGGCGGCCCTGTTCGAACGACATGGCGTGGTCATCGTAGCCTTGCGGTTCAGCGGTGTGAAGGCGGGCCTCGGGCCAGGCGTCGGCAACGGCGAGCGAGGTTCCGGCCATCAACCCGCCGCCGCCGGCGGGCACGACCACGGCATCGGGCCGGCAGCCGATGGCACTGCATTGCCGGACAATTTCGTGCCCCACCGTCCCCTGGCCGGCGATGACATCGAAGTCGTCATAGGGCTTGACCAGCGTCGCTCCCCGCTCCTCGGCGATCTGCTTGCCGAGCGCCTCCCGCGCCTCGGATGCGCGGTCGTAGAGCACGACCTCGGCGCCGTGGCGGCGGGTGCCTGCGATCTTCACCGCGGGCGCGTCTCTCGGCATGACGATGACCGCCGGCACGCCGACCAGCCTGGCCGCTAGCGCGACGGCCTGGGCGTGGTTGCCAGAGGAATACGTGACCACGCCGCCCGCCTTGGCTGCCGCATCGAGCTGCAGCAGCCGGTTGCAGGCGCCCCGGAACTTGAACGAGCCGGTGCGCTGAAGCGGCTCCGCCTTGAGCAGCAGGCGCCCGCCGATCTGCTCGTCGAGGGCGTCGGCCCGAAGCAGCGGCGTCTCGACCGCGTGCCCCGCGAGACGCGCCGCCGCCGCATACACGTCGCCAGGTTGAGGCAGCGGCCCGGGCGCTCCTAAGTCCAAGGCGGCGTTGCGCCCGTCGCTCATGGGCGCCTCCGTCGCCGCAATCCCGAAGGGAGGCTCTCGCCGCGCGCCTGCCGGTCGGCAGGAGCGATACCCTCCCCCCGCGAAAATCGGCAGAGCGCATGAAAATCGACGTGGGCGCGCCGCTCGCCGTTGTCGATCCTCGCGCAATGGGCGGCCATGGTGCGCTCGGACATGCCGCGTGCAAGATCGCGTTCCAGGCTCGACGCGGTCGGCCGCCGGCCGAACTGCCAACGGTAGACTTGCGTTCCTTCGAGGACCCGCTGCACGTAGTTTCGCGTCTCTGCGAGCGGGATCATTTCGATCCAGTCGATGATGTCCACATCCGGGTCGTGCCGGGGGTCGCCGTTTGCCGCAATCCAGCGGGCGACGTTTCGCGGCCCGCCATTATAGGCTGCAGCGGCCAGCAGGTACGAACCGTCGAAGCGCTTGAGCATGTCGCTCAGATAGCGGCTGCCGAGTGCCACGTTGTGCGCCCGGTTGGAGGTCAGGCGCTTGCTGGATTCGCTCAGACCCATCCGCCGGGCGACACTCCGCGCCGTCCTCGGCATGAGCTGCATCAGGCCGAGCGCGCCGGAGCCGCTCCGCGCCTCCCGGTCGAAGCGGCTCTCCTGGCGGATCAGCGCGAGCACCAGTGCGTGTTCGAGGGCAGAGTCATTCCTTGCGAAGGGCACGTTTACCAGCGGAAACAGCCGCCCGATGGAGACGTAACCGTCCCGCGCGGCATGTTGGGCGGCACGGATCGCCTGCTGGGGCCGTTCGACGGAGAGCGCGAGCGCCGAGACCAGGGCGTGATCCGCTTCGTTGCGCGAAAGCGTGCTCAGGCGCTTGTAGAAGGGCTCGGCGAGATAGTCGCGCCCGAGAAAGGTCAGGACGCGAACGGCCGCGAATAGCGCATGGCCGTTGAGCGTCGGGGCGCCGGTCGCGCCGGCTGCTGCACCGGGCGCAGCACCGATCAATGGCGCATCGGGCGAGGCGATGCGCGCAATGGCGATCTGGCCATAGAAGGTGGCGGGATATGCCGCCGCCTTGCCGTACCAGAGACCCGCGCTCTCCGGATCGCCAAGGGTCGCGGCGGCGAGGCCCGCCCAATAGGCCGCGCGCGCCCGGCTGATCGGCATGGTGACCGCGCCGTGCATACGCTCGAAGTGGAGAAACGCACCGCGCGAATCGTCGAGAAAGCGAAGGGCGAGCCACCCGGCGAGCCACTCGGCTTCGGAATAGGTCGAGGCTGCGGTCTGACCATGACCGGAGGCCAGCGCGTAGGCCTCATCGATCAGCCCGTCCTCCAGGGCGCGGCGCGCGAGAATAACGCGCTCCCGCCACCAGAGCTTGGGTCGGGGGCCGAGGTCCTGCGGCGGCGTCTGCAAGAGGGCGCGGGCATCCTCGTCGCGGCCCTTCTTCCGTCGCCAGCGCAGCCGCTCGTAAACCAGCCCCGGATCGTCGCGGAGCGAGCGTGGCACCCGCGCGATCGCCCGGTCCACGCCGCCAGAGTAAGCACGGAGCGTCAGCCGTGCCTCAGCCAGTCTCTGACGCCCCTCGTCGACGTAACGGTACATGCGCCGCGCCGAAGGGGCGTGATTGGCCCACACCAGGCGCTCCAGGCGGGCGACGTGATCCTCTGGCCGCAGATGCGCGCGGTAGCGACGATAGGTCTCGCGCAGCTCCCGCCCACTGAACCTTCCCTCGATCCATGCGGTGCGAACGAGCGCCCTCGCGCGATCCTCTTGGCCGGCGCCGAGCAGGGCGTCGGCATAGCGCAGGCGGCCCTCGCGGCCGATGGGATCGCGCCAGCGGTACCAGGCCAGGACATCCACATCGGAGACACCCCTCGCCATCGCCGATTCGGCATTGATTTGCAGCAGTCTCTGGTCCGGCCAGTCCGGGTGCTCGTCGATGAAGCGCGCGATGTCGGCGAAGGAGGCGCGCGTGCCGGGGCTGCTGTAGTCCCACCAACGCAGGATCGTGGCGCCGAGCGGGTCGTCGGCACGGCGGGCCAGACGATGGGCGCGGCCCCAGTTGCTTCGCGCGGCCGCCCTGAAGGCGTCTGCGTAGAGTGCTACGTCCGCCCTAGCCACGGCTGGCGGCATCGGCGGCTCCGCCTCAGCATGCGCGGTCGCATCGAAGAAGAGCGGCAGGATAAGCGCCGCCAGGGCAAGAAGCCCCCAGCGCACTGCCCGCGACGCATTGCTAAGGGGTGAGGACTCTCGACGCGGTCTTGTTCCCAACATGCTGCCAACCTATTCTCGCCGAACCGGCAACGCACGACCGTGGGAGCGTGTCATGTTCCAGGGATATCTGACGGCCCTGATCACGCCGTTCCGTAATGGCGAGGTGGATGAAGACGCCTACCGTGATTTCGTGGACTGGCAAATCGAGGAAGGCGCCGCCGGGCTCGTGCCCTGCGGAACCACAGGTGAGTCGCCGACCCTCAGCCACGAGGAACACAACCGGGTGACCGAGATCTGCATCGAGGTCGCGGCAGGGCGGGTTCCGGTCGTGGCCGGCACGGGCTCGAACTCGACCGAAGAGGCGATCAGCCTCACCCGCCACGCCAAGGACGCCGGCGCAGACGGCGCGCTGCTGGTCATGCCCTATTACAACAAGCCGACGCAAGAGGGGATGTACGCCCATTACAAAGCCGTGAACGACGCCGTGGACATCCCGCAGATCATCTACAACATCCCGGGCCGGAGCGTGGTGGACATGTCGGTGGAGACGATGGCGCGCCTCGCCGAGCTCCCCAACGTGGTGGGCGTCAAGGACGCGACCGCCGACCTCGCCCGGCCCACGCGCACCAGGACGGCCATCGGCGACGATTTCTGCCAGCTCTCGGGCGAAGACGGCACGATTCTCGGTTTCCTCGCCCAGGGCGGCGACGGCTGCATCTCGGTGACCGCGAACGTGGCGCCGCGCCAGTGCGCGGGCTTCTTCGCCGCCTGGGAGCGGGGCGATGCCGCAGAGGCGCTGGACCGGCACACCCGGCTGATGCCACTCCACGACACGCTCTTCGTCGAGAGCAACCCGATCCCGGTCAAGTATGCCGCGTCGCTCCTCGGCAAGTGCGAGCCTGAGGTGAGGCTGCCGCTGACCTCCCCGAGCGAAGCGAACCGCGAGCGGATCGAGTCGGCAATGCGCCGAGTCGGCCTGCTCAACTGAGCAGGGCGCCGGGGCCACACCCCGCGGCCGGTCCCTTAGGGTGAGTGAAAAGACCGCCTCCGGCGGCCGGCGAATCGCGCAGAACCGCAAGGCGCGCCGCGACTACCATCTCGAGCGCCCCTTCGAGGTGGGCATCCGGCTCACCGGAACGGAGGTCAAGTCGCTCCGAGCCGGTCGCGCCAACATCAACGATGCCTACGCCACCGAACGCGGCGGCGAGGTCTTTCTGATCAACGCCCACATCTCTCAATACGACGGCGCTGGCCCCTTCAATCACGATCCCCTGCGGCCCCGTAAGCTGCTGCTGCACAAGCGGGAGATTCGGAAGCTGGTGGGCGCGCTGCGCCGCGGCGGCGTGACCCTGGTGCCGCTCACCCTCTATTTCAACGATCGCGGGATCGCCAAGGTGGCGCTCGCCATGGCCTCGGGCAAACGCAAGTACGACAAGCGCGCCGCCGAGAAGGCGCGGGACTGGCAGCGCCAGAAGGAACGACTGGTCCGCGAGCGGAGGTAGAAGAGTTCGCCGGCTCAGGCGCGCGCTTCTCCCAATTCGTCGCGAATTCCGGCGAAGACATCTGCGAACATCGCAGGTGTGAGGCGACCGGTGTTCGTGTTGAGGCGCGAGCAGTGGTAGCTGTCGAAGAGCCGGCGGCCGTCATCCAGGCGATGGACCGCGCCGTGGGCGAAGCGGCAAGCACCGGCGCGGAGACCGAGCGCCTTCAGCACCGCGCCGTGGGCGACCAGCCCCAACGCGAGGATTGCGCGAAGCTGGGTCATCGCCCCAATTTCCGCCGTGAGGAACGAGCGGCAGGCTGCGATTTCTGCCGCCTTGGGTTGATTTTGCGGCGGCACGCAGCGGACGGCGTTGGTGATGCGGCAGTCGTGAAGCGTCAAACCATCGCCGGTCTTGGCGCCGTAGGCCCCGCCGGCGAAGCCGAACTCGCCGAGGGTCGCGTAGAGCAGGTCGCCGGCAAAATCGCCCGTGAAGGGCCGGCCGGTGCGGTTGGCTCCGCGCAGGCCGGGCGCGAGGCCGACGATCAGCAGCCGCGCGTCAAGGCTACCGAAACTCCGGACCGGCGCGTTGTGCCAATCGGGCTCTGCTAAGCGATGATCCTCACGATAGGCGACCAGCCTCGGGCACTGGTTGCAGTCCCGATCCGGTACGGGCGGCGCCGGCGTCGGCGCGCTCACGCCGTGCGCACGACCTCATCGGCCATGTCTTCCTCATCGCCCTCGTCGTCGTATTCCTCGTACTCATCCTCCATCGGCTCACGCAGGCTCCGGGCGCGCTCGTTGCGCCACTTGGCCTCGCGCGCGATCACGGGCTCGATATCCTGCAGCTCGATGAAGTTGTCGGCCTGGCGGCGCAGCTCGTCGGCGATCATCGGTGGCTGCGAGCGGATGGTGCTGACGACCGTTACCAGCACGCCCTTGCGCTGGACCGCCTCGGTCACGCGTCGAAAGTCGCCGTCGCCGGAAAACAGCACGATATGATCGAGGACGTCGGCCAACTCCATCATGTCGACCGCGATTTCGATGTCCATGTCGCCTTTGACCTTGCGGCGGCCCATGGAATCGGTGAACTCCTTGGTCGGCTTCGTGACCAAGGTGTAGCCGTTGTAGTCGAGCCAATCGACCAGCGGCCGAATCGGCGAATACTCCTGATCTTCGATGAGAGCCGTGTAATAGAGAGCGCGGATGAAGCGGCCCTTGCCCGCGAACTCCTCCCGCAAGCGCTTGTAGTCAATGTCGAAACCGAGCGAACGGGCCGCGGCATAGAGATTTGCGCCGTCAATAAAGAGGCCGATCCGCTCCTGCGGATTGAACTGCATCAAAGTCTATCCTTCTCGGTCAGGTGAGTCAGAATGCCGGAGAGCATGCCGTCGCCGCGTGGCGTTCTCCCTCCCTCGTCCACACTGTCGCGACCGCCAGGCAGGCCCAGGCAGGCACACCATAACTAGGGATTCCCGCGGAGAGGGACAAGTGCAAGTGCAAGTTTCGTCGCAATGATTTTGGTTGCACTCGGTGCGAACCTGCCGACCGCGCGCCATGGCACGCCGGTCGAAGGGCTGGACGCAGCGCTAGCGGTGCTTGCCGAGGGCGGGATCCGACCCGTGGCGCAATCGCGTTGGTATCGCAGCGCGCCGATACCGCCGGCCGACGGCCCCTGGTTCGTCAACGGCGTGGTCCGGGTCGAATCGACGCTCTCCCCCGTCCCGCTCATGGCGCGCCTCCTCGCCGTTGAGGCGGCGTTTGGGCGCAAGCGGAGCGTCGCCGGTGCGGACCGCCCTCTCGACCTCGATCTCCTGGATTACCACAGCCAGGTCATTCGCCGCGAAGCCGACGACGACGGGCCGGCGCTGATACTCCCTCACCCGCGTCTTGCGGAGCGGGCATTCGTGCTGGCGCCCCTTGTCGAGGTGGCGCCGAAATGGCGGCATCCGGTCAGCGGCGCCAGCGCCGCGTCCCTGCTCGCGGCACTGGCGGATGACCAAGCCCTGGAGCCGCTCCCCCCTGCCCCGCTCGATATGTGATCACCGCGGCGTGCCAGAGGAACGTCGGCGGCGTGGCTCGGTAGCGGTGCTCCACACGGAGCCGTGACCACGCGGCCGCGCATATTGATTTGATCATGTCCGATAGAGAGATATCATGGGCGTGCCCCGCATAGCGGACCGTCGGGATGGACCTTTGCTTGGCCTGCGCCACTTGGCGGCAGGCGTGGCAGCTTCCGACGGTAGCCCCGATAATTCGCTGGCTTGAGATGCGGCAACCGGCGCGACGGTCGAAGGACGGAATGCGAAGACTACTGGTGGCCGGCATCGCCGGCCTGATGATGATCAGCCTCCCGGCGATTGCGGTCGCCGATGAGGACGAGGAAACCTATGAGCAGCTCAAGCTCTTCGGCACCATCCTCGAAAGAATTCGGGACGAGTATGTCGAGGAGGTGAGCCCTTCGGATCTGATCGATGCCGCCATCGAGGGCATGATCGCTTCGCTCGACCCCCATACGAAATACCACAATCCCAAGAGCTATAAGGAAGTTCAGGTCCAGGCGCGGGGTGAGTTCGGCGGCCTCGGCATCGAGGTCACGATGGAGAACGGCCTCGTCAAAGTGATCGCGCCGATCGACGACACGCCCGCGCAGCGCGCCGGGATCGAGGCAGGGGACCTGGTGACCCATCTCGACGACGAGCCGGTGCTTGGCCTCACGCTGCAGCAGGCCGTGGACAAGATGCGCGGCCCCGCCAACTCCGAGATTACCCTCACCATCCGCCGAGACGGGGTGGAGGAAGAGCTCGAGTTCCCGATCACCCGTGCGGTCATCAAGATTCGGTCGGTGCGCGCGCGAATGGTGAATGAAGAAATTATTCTTGCGCGGATTTCGACCTTCTCGGAGCACACGTCCGACGATCTCGACGGAGTGCTGGGCGACCTGTGGGACGAGCAGGGCGATCAGGTGCTGGGCGCCGTGCTCGACCTGCGCAACAATCCCGGCGGCCTTCTCGATCAGGCGATCGCGGTCTCGGATGCCTTCCTGGAGCAGGGCGAGATCGTATCGACCAGGGGTCGCGACTCCAGCGGCATTTTCCGCTTCAACGCGCAGGAGGGCGACATCATCGACGGCCTGCCACTGGTCGTGCTGATCAACAGCGGGACGGCTTCGGCCTCGGAGATCGTCGCCGGCGCACTGCAGGATCACGGGCGGGCGCTTATCCTCGGCACCCGCTCGTTCGGCAAAGGCTCGGTGCAGACGGTGCTTCCGCTTGGCGGGAGCGGGGGAGGCGCACTGCGCCTCACCACGGCACGCTACTACACGCCATCCGGCCGCTCGATCCAGGAACACGGGATCGACCCGGATATCGTCGTCGAACAGATTCGGCCCGAGCCGGAGGAAGAAGCGTTGCCCGAGCGGCGGGAGGAGGACCTGCGCGGTCACCTGGACAACGACGGGTCCACCATTCAGGACGAAGCAGTCCCGCCAACGGAAAAGACTGCCGAGGTAGAGGCCGACCCGGCGGATGACGACTATCAACTCGCCCGCGCGATAGAGCACCTGCGCGGCGCGCGCATTCTCTCCGGCAACGCGATCGTTAACTGAGCCGGTACCGCGCTCGGCCCTCGGCCCCATCGCCGGCTGACATGAACGCTCTAGACGGCCTCCCCTACCGGCCCTGCGTTGGCGTGCTGCTCTTCAACGCGCGGCGGCTGGTCTTCGTCGGCCAGCGCATCGACATGGTGCAGGAAGCCTGGCAGATGCCGCAGGGCGGGATTGACCGGGGCGAGGACCCTCGCGACACGGCGTTGAGAGAGCTCGAGGAAGAGACCGGCGTTACACCCGACAAGGTGGAGATCCTTGCGGAAACGCGGGAGTGGTTGCGCTACGACCTGCCGCCCTATCTGGTAAACCGCGTGTGGCGTGGACGCTATCGGGGTCAGGAGCAGAAGTGGTTTGCCGCGCGCTTCCTTGGCACCGATGCCGACGTCGACATCGATACGGCCCATCCGGAGTTCAGCGACTGGCGCTGGTCGCCGGTCGGCGAGCTGGCCGCGAATGCGGTTCCCTTCAAACGGGCGCTCTACGAAGCGGTGATTGCAGAGTTCCGCCCGGTTCTCTTGCCCACGCCAGACGGCGGACATAGAGCTTGAGCACCCACCACGCCAGCGCGGCGACGACCCTGCCGGGCCGTCCCTGCGGCTTGATGCCGATCGCCTTGAGGGTCATGCCCACCCCGCGCTGAACGTGGTCGCGGCGATAGAGCGGGAACGTGCGACCCGCATAAGCGCGTGCCGTGCGGCGACGAACATAGGGATCGGGCTCGCCGGCACCGCAGTGGTAGGCGTAGGCGAGCTCGTCGTCGTTCGATTCGAAGATTCGCACGAGCGCCACCTTGGCGCGCGAAAGCCGGCCGACGCCCTCGATATCCCGATAGCGCTTCATGTTGGAGTAGAAGAGCTTGTAGTGGCGGAACTCGTCGCCCGCGATCCGCTTGCAGATCGCCTTGAACACGGGCTCCTCGGCGGTGTCGCGCAGCACGCTGTAGTAGGTGGACGTGCCGACCTCGACGATGCAACGCGCCACCAGCTCAGCGCAGCGCGAACCCCGGATCGATTCGCTCGCCTCCACGTCGATGGGATGGCCCGCGACGAAGCGCGCGAACTTGGCGTCGAAGTCGAACGCGGGGTCGGCGAGCTCGGCATAGCGGCGCAGGGCCGCGCCATGCTGGACCTCCTCCTGCGCCCAGGCGAGAGCATCGGCGCAGAAGCCGGGATCGTCGTGAAACACGCCGCAGAGGTACTTGCCGTAGTCAGCGCTGTGGTGCTCCACCATGCACGCCGCCTTGGCAATCTTGACCATTTCCGGGTCGAGCTTCGACCGGTCGAACTGGTCCCACGGGATGTCGTCAAGGGTCCAGTGGCCCATGGCTCGCTTCCTGGATAAAGACGATTCTAAGGTTCCCGCATAGTAGCACGGGCAGGCCGAATGTCGCTAAGGACGGAATCGAATTCACATCTTGCTTGACGCCCCTGAACCTTTATTCAAAATACATCTTTAGTGCCCCGGCGCTCGTCTCCGTGGATCGTCGAATGCCCTAACTGCTCAGCCGATCTGCGCGCGGGCGCACCGAAGGCAAGCCAAGAGACAACAGCTGATTAGGAGGTAATAGCCATGCTGCAAGTGAACAGGCGTGATTTTCTGTAACTGCCCAGGTTCTTGCTGTGAAAATTCTCTGGGATTCGGCACAACGCTACCCACGCGACGCCCGTGTGCTCCTCTGGGGTCGCCGGGTTTCACAGCTCACGATGCCCCTCTTGCGGACTGCGACCGGTAAGCTACCCCGATGTGGCCCGAAGTCCGCCCGCGCGACGGGCACCGATTTTCATTCTATGGGGTGGTCCAGCACGGCGTCGACCATGATCGTTTATGAGAATGGCTCCGCTGTTGGAGAACCCGTGCCAGGTGAGCTTCAGACTTCCTGACCTCGTGATGCTGGCTGTTCTGGGCAGCGTGCCGGGAACCCCTTGAATTCTGATACATTTCGGTTGTTTCAGGCGGTTTTTCGCTGGGTGTCGCGCCCGAGGTCTGATATTATAATTTGATACCAATTGCACGGTCTCAACCATGCCCAGTACCCTCCCAATGTGCCCTCCAGAGGCGGTCTCGATCGGCAACAGCTGCTTCGCCGTCCTGATCTCGGACGACACCTTCACCTACTTTTCCAACCTCATTCCCTTTGACAGCCACGCCGCCGATGACCGCACGGCCATGCTCTTGCGGATCGGCCGCCTCGCGGCGATCAGCGCGGTCTCGCCGCAGGAACTGGCTGACGCTTTCGCTGTCTCGCGCGCGACGGTGCAGCGCGCACGACGGCGCTACCTGGCCGAGGGCGAAGCGGGGTTCATGAAGCCCCGGCGCGGTCGCGGGCCGTCGGTGTTCACTCCGGAGTTGGCGGAGAAGGCGACGGCGTTGCTGGCATCGGGCCTGAGCGGCTCTGCGGCGGCCCGGGTTCTCGGCGTGTCAGCGCCATCGGTCAACAAGTGGCGCCGTCAGGGACTGATCGGCAACACGGAGGCGGATGGGGAGCCCGGACGCTCAGCGCTGGCTGCGCCGCCTGACGCGGGTGCGGCTCCTGAAGGCCGTGTCGATGAAGAGAGTACCGGTGCCCCGGGGCCGGAGACGGCGCCGGGGCTGGAAGCGCAGCCGCAAACGGATCGCAGCGCGCGCGATCGGCGGGACCGGCAGGCGCCGATGGGGCGTGCGACTTGCGATGTTCCGGCTCGGGTTCTGGCCAGTTGTGGACAGGCGGGGCCGGTCGAACCGCAGTTCGCCGCCGCCGCCCGCGGTGTCCGCTTCGGCGGCGTGCTCGCCGCCCTGCCGGCCCTGCTGAAGGAAGGTCTTCTCTCCGAGACCGGTCTCCTGCCATTGCTGCCGAAGGGCTATTACGGCTTGCCTACGATCCTGCTCTTCCTGGCCTTCATGACCTTGGCGCGGGTGCGCAACCCCGAGAGCCTGCGCTACCAGGCGCCGGGCGAATGGGGCGCCATTCTCGGCCTCGATCGCTGCCCCGAGGTCAAGACGCTGCGCCGCAAGATCGCTCTCATCGCCGACGACGAGGCCGGCGTGCGGGCGTGGCAGCTCGCCCTTGCCAGGCGCTGGCAAGGCCGACGAGCCGGAGCTCTGGGCGACGCTGGCCATCGACGGGCACGTCAAGGTCTACTCCGGCCGCAAGGGGCGCTTGCCCAAGCACTTCGTCTCGCGCGAGAAGCTGTGCCTGCCGGCGAGCGCCAGCTACTGGATCAACGCTCTGGGCGGCAAGCCGCTGCTCTGTCTGCACAAGCCGCTGGACCCGAAGATGGTCGCGGCCATCGAAGCCGACGTGGTGCCGGCGCTGCAGGAGCTTGGGATCGTTGGCGCCGGGGCGCCGGACCTGACCGCCGAGCATCCCGGCCAGCCGGCGCTCACCCTGGTCTTCGACCGCGAGGGCTGGAGCCCGGATCTGTTCCGCCGGCTGGCGAGGCGCGGCGTCGCCTGCCTGACCTGGCACAAGAACTTCAGGGGCGAGGACTGGCCGGCCGAGGACTTCGGCGCGATGACCGTTCCCATTCACGGACCGGCGGCGGACGGCAGCGCCACCATGCGGCTGGCTGAGAAGCCGGTGACGTTGCCGAACGGCTTCAGGGTGCGCCAGATCCGCCGCCTGCTCGACAACGGCCGTCAGGTGCCGCTGATCACCACCGATCCGCACAAGCCGATGGCTGAGGTTGCGGGCGCCATGTTCTCGCGCTGGTCGCAGGAGAACTTCTTCAAGTACATGCGTGACGAGTTCAATCTCGACGCCCTGCCGACCCACGAGCTCGAGCCTCTCGATCCCGCCGCCATGGTCGTCAACCCGCTGCGGCGGGCCTATGACAAGGCAATCCATCGCCTCGACCGCCAGCTTGGCCGCCTGCGCAACCGCATCGCCGACACGGCCCGGAAGAAGCAGCCGACGGCGGAACTCAGGAGGGAAGTCAGGGACCTCCAGGATGTCCGCGACATCGTCAGGGCCAGCCGCAGGGAGACGCCCAAGCACTGCCGGGCCGGCGACCTCGACGAAGCCGAGCAGCTCGATGCCTTGCCCGCGCGCGAGCGCCTCCTCCTCGACGTCATCCGGATGATCGCCTACCGCGCCGAAACCCGCATGATGCTTCCCGTCATGCAGGCGCAGGGCCACAAGCCCCATCCCCGGAAACTGCTTCAAGCGCTGCTCACCGCCGATGCCGACATCCTGCCGGATCCTGGCAATGGCCTCCTGCGGGTCCACATTCTTGGCCTCGCAAACGACGCCTGCGACCGTTGGATCGATGCGGTTCTGAGCGACCTGAACGCCACCGAAACGGTCTTCCCCGGCACCCGTCTGCGCATAGTCTACGACATCGACGGGGCCTCGGAATCCGCGCGGCTCGTGTCACCTAAAATCAGCAGAGGTCAGGAAGTCTGAGCTTACGCGCACTTGACGGTGGCGATGAGCCGATCCGATGGGCTGGTCAGGGCTTCGATGATATTCCAGCCCTGCTTTCTGGCGGTGGTGATGACGCTGCGCAGGATGGCGAAGTTCTCGGCCCCCTGCGCGGACCGGAAGCCCCCGGAGATCTTCTGGCGCAGCTTCATCATCCGAAGGTCGCGCTCGGCCTCGTTGTTCGTGAACCCGACCTCGAGGTCGATCAGGAACCGGAGCACCGCGCATTTGTGGTCGCGCAGCCTCAAGGCCAGATTGTGACCGATCCTTCGCTTCCGGCGCTTCTTCCTCTTGCCAGGCGAGAACGGTGGTTGGCTCTCGTGAAAGGCCAGCGCATCGGCGATGATCTCGTCGTATCGGCGCTCGATCAGCGCCACAAGCCTCGCCGGAACGGCGATATCCTTGTCCAGCGCGATGCGGGCGGCGCGATTGGCTCGGCGCAGGAGCTGCTGCATCCGCCGGGCCCAAGCCTCCCCTTCGATGTCCACCAGCGCCTGCAACTCCCGCAGGTGATGGGCGTTGCACAGGCCGTGCTCCACCCCTTCCATCGCGAAGTACGGCTTCCAGTGATCGTGCACGACGATGCCGGAGACACCCGAGAGCAGGGCGCCGCGCTTGCCGCTGACCCGGTACGCCGCCAGCAGCGGCGTGCAGATCACATGAAGCCACTGCGTCTGACCGCCGATCCGCAAGCCGGTCTCGTCCATGTGTTTCACCCGCGCCGTGCCCGCCGCCAGGTCCTGTATGTGCAAGGCCGCGTCCCGCAAGCCGCTCGGCCGCCCTCTCGCTCATCGTCGCCAACGTCGCAGCCGTCACCGGCGCGCCGAAGAGCTCGGCCATCACCTGCGACAGCCGATCCTCCGGCAGGAAGTGAGCGTGCTGAAGGTAGACCGCCACCCCGGCAATGCGCGGGCCGTACTGCACCGGCGCCGACACCCCGTCGGGGAACGCCGCCCGGGTCACCGTCCCGCAATGCCCGCAGCACTTGGCATGCGCCCGGTGCTCGGTCACCTCCAGGGGGCTCGGCTCGGGCAGATCGAACACCTGGCGGGCGACGGGCGTTCCCGCCCTGGCCGCGTCCGAAAGCGGCGAACCGCATCCCTTGCAGGAAGCCGGGACGTGATCCTTCACCCGATCCGGGTGATCGGCGCGGCGCAGCGTCTTGCCCTTGTGGCCGGGCTGGCCACCGGGCTTGCGGCCCGATTTGCCGCGCAGGCTTCGGGTTCGCCGCTTCGAATTCGGCTTCCTCAGCCCATCGCTCGAAGGCGGCTTGCCGCTGTTGCCGCTGTTGAGGCCGAGACGGCGCTCCAACTCCTCGATGCGCTCGACGAGACGCGCGACTTGCTCTTCCAGCCGCGCGTTCTGCTGCCGAAGCCAGGCATTTTCCTCCCGAAGCCGGGCGTTCTCCTCCTCCAGGCGGGCGATCTTCTGCGCGGGCGTTTCGGGCGCTGCTCCCGTCGAAGGGCCGCGCGGCGACTCGGGATTGCTCATGTCGTTGTTGAGTCATTTCCCGAAATTCCCGTCAAGCCCTTTCCACCAACTCCGAACGAGAAACGCCTCAATCCACTGGCCCAAAATGACAAATCAGACGACCTGGGCAGTTACGATTTTCTCAAGGTCGGAGGCGCGTTGGGAGCCGCATCGGCGATGTCTCCCGTAATGGTGGCCTCGGCCAGCGAGGCGGATGTCAGCAGCCTGCCGCGGGTCAAGCAGGAGCTCGTGGCGCCCCCCTTTGTGCCGGCGCACGAGCAGGTCGCCACCGACGGCCCCAAGATCATCGAGGTGGAACTCAGCCCCGTCGAGGACAAGCGCGTAATCGACGGCGACGGCACCATGTACAACACGCTGTCGTTCAACGGCTCGATTCCGGGGCCGCTGATGATCTGCCACGAGGGCGACTACATCGAACTCACGCTCAAGAATCCGGCGAGCAACATCTTCGAGCACAACATCGACTTCCACGCGTCGACGGGCGCGCTCGGAGGCGGCGCGCTCACGCATGTCCAGCCGGGCGAGCAGGTCATGCTGCGCTTTAAGGCGACCAAGCCCGGCACCTACATCTACCACTGCGCGCCGGGTGGCTCGATGATCCCCTATCACGTCGTCTCCGGCATGAATGGCGCCGTGATGGTGCTGCCGCGAGACGGCCTCAAGGACCGCCACGGCAATCCGCTCCGCTACGACCGGGCCTATTATGTCGGCGAGCAGGACTTCTACGTGCCGCGCGACGCCGAGGGCAACTTCCTGGAGTACGAAGAGCACGCGGATGCGATGGCGGACGTCTTCGACGTGATGCACACGCTCACGCCAAGCCATGTCGTGTTCAATGGCGCGGCCGGGGCGCTTACCGGGGACAACGCGATGACCGCCAATGTCGGCGAGTCCGTGCTCTTCATCCACTCCCAGGCCAACCGCGATTCCAGGCCGCACCTGATCGGCGGCCACGGCGACTATGTCTGGGAGGAGGGCTCCTTCTCCGACCCGCCGCTGGAAGGGCTGGAGACCTGGTTCATCCGCGGTGGCTCCGCCGGTGCGGCGCTCTATACCTTCCGCCAGCCGGGCGGCGCCTACGTGTATCTGTCGCACAACCTGATCGAGGCCGTGGAGCTCGGTGCGCTGGCCATCGTCGTCGTGGAGGGCGAATGGGACCACAACCTGATGACACAGGTTCAACCGCCGACCATCATGACGGCTTAGGCGCCGCAATAGAGGGGCTGCTCCCGCTTGCCGGGAGCAGCCCCTGCCTCGCCCAACGCGATCGAGAGGGAGGGTGCAGCACATGATGGAATTCAAAAGGATGAGGCTGCTGCCTGGCCAGGTTGCCGCGGGCGCGTGTCTTGCGGCGGGGATTCTGGGCGTGTCGCTCTTCTTCGGCGCCGGCTCGGCTGGCTCCGAAGCCGCCAGCCCCTCGGTTCCCGGGAAATTCTTGCCGGAGCTCGTCCTCATCCCGGCCGGTGAGATGGCGGTCGGCGATTCCGACCGCCGGTCCGCAGGGATGGAAGAAGCGGAGCCCCGCCGCGTCGTCTTCGAGCGGCCCTTCCTGATGGGCAAATTCGAGATCACCTTCGAGCAATGGGATCACTGCCACCGGGCCGGCGGCTGCGACCACCGCCCGGACGACAAGGGCTGGGGGCGGGCGGACCGCCCCGTCATCGACGTGAGCTGGGACGACATCGCGCAGTACCTGGAGTGGCTGTCGCAGGCGACTGGCGAGCGTTACCGCTTGCCGACCGGGGACGAATGGGAATACGCGGCGCGCGCGGGTTCGCCGGAGCCGGTCGAGCCGCCCTCCTACTTCGGGGACGAGGACTTGGCCTGGGCGGAGGATTTCCTGCTGGCCTACCGGGGAACGGCCAAGACGAAGCCGGTGGCGTCCTACGAAAGCAACGGGTTCGGCGTGGTCGATACCAAGGGCAACGTCTGGGAATGGACCGACGGCTGCTGGCAGCAGACCTACCGGACCGATGACGGCCCGGTTTCCAGGGAGAACTGCGGCATCAGGGTCCTGCGCGGCGAGCACACAAGCTACATGCCGACCTTCGTTCGCGACACCTCCACCGGCGGTTGTTCGGTGAAGCCCATGCCTGCCAACTTCGGCTTCCGCGTGGTGCGGGAAGCGTAGCGCGCTCCCTACGACAGCAGCCTGCCCTCTTCCCGCGCAGCGAATATGCGCCGAAACGCCGGCGCCGGCGTCAGCATGTCTTCGAGCGTGTACTGGTCCAGAACCTCGAGAAAGGCCTGCAGGGCTGTCTCCAGGACACCGGTCAACCGACACGGTCCGGCAATCGGGCACGTGTTCTTTTGCTGTCCTGCGAAGCACTCGACCAGTTGGAAGTTCCCTTCGGTTGCCCGAAAGACCTCGCCCAGATTGATCTCGCTCGCCGGCATCGCGAGCTCCAGGCCGCCGTTCTTGCCCCGGGTGGTCGTGATGTAGCCCTCCTGGCCCAGCTGATGGATCAGCTTCATCAGGTGGTTCTCTGAAATGCCATAGGCTTCGGCGATTTCCCGGATCGTGCAGCGCCGGTGGCGGTTGAGGCCCAGGTAGATGAGGGCCCTCAACGAATAGTCGCTGTACTTCGTCATCTGCATGGGACCGACCTCAAAGGTGCGGGCATCGATCTCAGCCCTTGGATCGCGCTTTGTCCGCCGCCTGTCCTGGCTCAGGACAACTGAGACGGGAAACATCGGGGCTGTTCATTGGGCAAGGTATTCGACGCGCATTTTTCTGCCAAGTACCAAGCTGCCTGGAACTTTTCGTAACCGCCCAGGTTCTTGCTGTGAAAATTCTCTGGGATTCGGCACAACGCTACCCACGCGACGCCCGTGTGCTCCTCTGGGGTCGCCGGGTTTCACAGCTCACGATGCCCCTCTTGCGGACTGCGACCGGTAAGCTACCCCGATGTGGCCCGAAGTCCGCCCGCGCGACGGGCACCGATTTTCATTCTATGGGGTGGTCCAGCACGGCGTCGACCATGATCGTTTATGAGAATGGCTCCGCTGTTGGAGAACCCGTGCCAGGTGAGCTTACGCGCACTTGACGGTGGCGATGAGCCGATCCGATGGGCTGGTCAGGGCTTCGATGATATTCCAGCCCTGCTTTCTGGCGGTGGTGATGACGCTGCGCAGGATGGCGAAGTTCTCGGCCCCCTGCGCGGACCGGAAGCCCCCGGAGATCTTCTGGCGCAGCTTCATCATCCGAAGGTCGCGCTCGGCCTCGTTGTTCGTGAACCCGACCTCGAGGTCGATCAGGAACCGGAGCACCGCGCATTTGTGGTCGCGCAGCCTCAAGGCCAGATTGTGACCGATCCTTCGCTTCCGGCGCTTCTTCCTCTTGCCAGGCGAGAACGGTGGTTGGCTCTCGTGAAAGGCCAGCGCATCGGCGATGATCTCGTCGTATCGGCGCTCGATCAGCGCCACAAGCCTCGCCGGAACGGCGATATCCTTGTCCAGCGCGATGCGGGCGGCGCGATTGGCTCGGCGCAGGAGCTGCTGCATCCGCCGGGCCCAAGCCTCCCCTTCGATGTCCACCAGCGCCTGCAACTCCCGCAGGTGATGGGCGTTGCACAGGCCGTGCTCCACCCCTTCCATCGCGAAGTACGGCTTCCAGTGATCGTGCACGACGATGCCGGAGACACCCGAGAGCAGGGCGCCGCGCTTGCCGCTGACCCGGTACGCCGCCAGCAGCGGCGTGCAGATCACATGAAGCCACTGCGTCTGACCGCCGATCCGCAAGCCGGTCTCGTCCATGTGTTTCACCCGCGCCGTGCCCGCCGCCAGGTCCTGTATGTGCAAGGCCGCGTCCCGCAGCCGCTCGGCCGCCCTCTCGCTCATCGTCGCCAACGTCGCAGCCGTCACCGGCGCGCCGAAGAGCTCGGCCATCACCTGCGACAGCCGATCCTCCGGCAGGAAGTGAGCGTGCTGAAGGTAGACCGCCACCCCGGCAATGCGCGGGCCGTACTGCACCGGCGCCGACACCCCGTCGGGGAACGCCGCCCGGGTCATCGTCCCGCAATGCCCGCAGCACTTGGCATGCGCCCGGTGCTCGGTCACCTCCAGGGGGCTCGGCTCGGGCAGATCGAACACCTGGCGGGCGACGGGCGTTCCCGCCCTGGCCGCGTCCGAAAGCGGCGAACCGCATCCCTTGCAGGAAGCCGGGACGTGATCCTTCACCCGATCCGGGTGATCGGCGCGGCGCAGCGTCTTGCCCTTGTGGCCGGGCTGGCCACCGGGCTTGCGGCCCGATTTGCCGCGCAGGCTTCGGGTTCGCCGCTTCGAATTCGGCTTCCTCAGCCCATCGCTCGAAGGCGGCTTGCCGCTGTTGAGGCCGAGACGGCGCTCCAACTCCTCGATGCGCTCGACGAGACGCGCGACTTGCTCTTCCAGCCGCGCGTTCTGCTGCCGAAGCCAGGCATTTTCCTCCCGAAGCCGGGCGTTCTCCTCCTCCAGGCGGGCGATCTTCTGCGCGGGCGTTTCGGGCGCTGCTCCCGTCGAAGGGCCGCGCGGCGACTCGGGATTGCTCATGTCGTTGTTGAGTCATTTCCCGAAATTCCCGTCAAGCCCTTTCCACCAACTCCGAACGAGAAACGCCTCAATCCACTGGCCCAAAATGACAAATCAGACGACCTGGGCAGTTACAACTTTTCAAGGATGTCTTTGGCGCAGTGTGCGCTTGCCGCGGAGGCTCTGGGGTCGGAGGCGGCCAGCCCAGCCGGCACTGGCGGCTGGCGGCTCGGCGAGCCCGACCGCTCCGCATGCGGACGCAGCTATGCGTTGGTGTGGCTGGGCCAATGCCCGTAGAGGTCCGCGCGCCGGCGGCGGTCGCGGAAGGTGGGTGCGGCGCCCTTCTCGCGATTCTCGTGGATCTTGTCGAGGTCGACCTCGCCGCGCACCACGGTTTCGATGTTGGGCTCCGGCGCTTCCGCGATGATGCCGTTCGGGGCATCCCACGGCGCGTCGCAGGGGCTCAGAATCGAGCTCCGCCCCCAGGGAGACGGCAGAGGCCCGCCAGGCGGGAGCGCGGCACTCCCGCCGCAGTGGACGACGTACACCTGGTTCTCGATCGCGCGCGCCTGGGCACAGTGGCGGACGCGCCAGAAGCCCTGTTCCGTGAAGGTGAGAGACGGGCACAGGATGATTTCGGCGCCCTGCTCGGCAAGGCTCGCGGCGCACTCCGGAATCTCGGCTTCGTAACACACGTTGAATCCGACCTTGGCGAAGGGAAGTTCGACCATTTCGATCGTATCGCCCTCCTCGGTCGACCACTGCGCTTCAGCCGGAAAGATATGCGTCTTCTCGTGGCTGTGAACGAGCCCGTCGGGGCCGTAGAGATAGGCGACGTTGAGATATCTGCCCTCCCTCTTTTCCAGATGAGAGCCGGCGACGATGTGCTGCCCGCGCTTCCTGGCCTCGCTTTCGAAGAGCCGGCGATAGTCTTCGGTGTAACTGGTGTTCCCATGTTCATGAATGCGGGTCAGCTCGGAAACCGGCAAATCCTTCCAGTCGGGAAAGGTCGTGAACAGCTCGATGGTGAAGAGCTCCGGGAACAGGACCAGGTCGGCACCCTCTGCCCCATCCAGCAGCCCGCGTGCGTGAGCGGCAAATTCGTCGAAGCTGCCGACGGGCCTGACAACGAACTGACACGCCGCGATCGAAACCTTCCTGGGCATGGCTCAATCTCCTGGACCCTTTCCGGTTCACACGGAAACGGTCTCGCATTCCGACGCCCACGGTGGCCGGCCTGCGACCGGCCCCTCCGCGCCGCAAGTCAGAACCGGTAAATCATACAATTCAATTCTGCAAAACAGGGCGTTGCGCGAAATTCGGTTCGTCTTGAAAGGCCCAGCTTCCGCGCTGGCCGATGCCCCTAATCGCCCGCCTTCTTGGGCGCGCCTGGGGCGGCTTAGCCGGCGTTGGCGGCCAGAAGCTCCGCGAGCTCGACCTCGCGCTCGAACTTCGCGCGGTCCTCGTCGCCCTCGGCATCGCGCAACCTGAGTTGCGCCTGCTCGAGACGCGCCTCGGCCTGGGCGCGGTCGATGGCGCCGGCCTCGAAGGCCTCGGTGGAGAGCACCGTGCAGCGCTCGCCGGTCACCTCTGCGAAGCCTTCGGCGACCACGTAGCGGTCCTTCGGCTTCTCGTTCTCGTAGATCTCGATCACCCCGGGCCTGAGCGTGGAGAGCAGCAGCGAATGGCCCGGCAGCACGCCGAAGTCGCCCTCGGCGCCCGGCACCACCACCATCTCGACGTCGCCGGAGAAGATCAGCCGCTCCGGCGCGACGAGTTCGAACTGCAGGGTGTCGGCCATGGCCGTTCCTCGGGCTCCCGGGCTTTCCTAGGCGGCCTCGGCGGCCATCTGCTTCGCCTTGTCCACGGCCTCCTCGATGGGGCCGACCATGTAGAACGCGGCCTCGGGCAAGTCGTCGTACACGCCGTCGCAGATCGCCTTGAAGCTCGTGATCGTGTCCTTGATGTCCACGAGCTTGCCCGGCGTGCCGGTGAAGACCTCGGCCACGAAGAAGGGCTGCGACAGGAAGCGCTGGATCTTGCGGGCGCGCGCCACCGTGAGCTTGTCTTCCTCCGAGAGCTCGTCCATGCCGAGGATGGCGATGATGTCCTGCAGCGACTTGTAGGTCTGCAGGATGCGCTGGACCTCTCGGGCGACGCTGTAGTGCTCCTCGCCGATGATGCGCGGGTCGAGCATGCGCGAGGTGGAATCGAGCGGGTCAACCGCCGGGTAGATGCCGAGCTCGGCGATCTGGCGCGAGAGCACCGTGGTCGCGTCCAGATGCGCGAAAGAGGTCGCGGGCGCCGGGTCGGTCAGGTCGTCGGCCGGCACGTAAATCGCCTGCACCGAGGTGATCGAGCCCTTGTGCGTGGACGTGATGCGCTCCTGCAGCGTGCCCATGTCGGTCGCGAGCGTCGGCTGATAGCCCACCGCCGAGGGGATGCGGCCCAGAAGCGCCGACACCTCGGAGCCCGCCTGGGTGAAGCGGAAGATGTTGTCGATGAAGAGCAGCACGTCCTGCCCTTCTTCATCGCGGAAGTACTCGGCCTGGGTGAGGCCGGTGAGGCCGACGCGGGCGCGGGCGCCAGGAGGCTCGTTCATCTGGCCATAGACCAGCGCCACCTTGGACTGGTCGCCGTCGAGGTCGATGACGCCAGACTCGATCATCTCGTGGTAGAGGTCGTTACCCTCGCGGGTCCGCTCGCCCACGCCGGCGAACACCGAGTAGCCACCGTGCTGCTTCGCGATGTTGTTGATGAGCTCCATGATGATGACGGTCTTGCCGACGCCGGCACCGCCGAAGAGCCCGACCTTGCCGCCCTTGGCGTAGGGCGCGAGCAGATCCACCACCTTGATGCCGGTAACCAGGATCTCGGCCTCGGTCGACTGATCGATGAAGGCCGGCGCCTGCGCATGGATGGGCCGGCGGGACTTGGCGTTGACATCGCCACGCTCGTCGATCGGTTCGCCGACGACGTTGATGATGCGCCCGAGCATCTCCGGCCCCACCGGCACCTCGATGCCTTCGCCGGTATCCACCGCGTCGCCGCCGCGCACGAGCCCATCCGTGGTGTCCATGGCGACGCAGCGCACGGTGCTCTCGCCGAGATGCTGTGCCACTTCCAGAACCAGGCGGTTGCCCTGATTGTCAACGTGAAGAGCGTTCAGGATCGCCGGAAGCTCGCCCTCGAACTGCACGTCCACGACCGCGCCCATGACCTGGGTGATCCTGCCGACCGCGTTTGTCGTCGCCATCTTGCTCTGCTCCCGCTCGAACTCGTTCGCTGCCCCGGCTAGAGCGCTTCGGCGCCGGAGATGATCTCGATCAGCTCCTTGGTGATCTGCGCCTGCCGCGTCCGGTTGTAGTGGAGGGTCAGCTTGTCGATCATTTCGCCAGCGTTGCGTGTCGCGCTGTCCATCGCCGTCATCCGCGCGCCCTGCTCGCTCGCCGCATTTTCGAGCAGCGAGCGGAAGATCTGGATCGACAGATTGCGCGGCAGAAGGTCGGAGAGGATCATCTCCTCATCCGGCTCGAAGTCGTAGATCGCACCTGAGTCGTCGCCGCCCTCGACCGCCGCCTGCGTGGGCGGGCTGAAGGGGATCAGCTGCTGGAAGGTGACGACCTGGCTCATCACCGTCTTGAAGCGGTTGTAGACCACCGTGCAGGTGTCGAACTCGCCGTCCTCGAAGCGCGTCGTGAGGCCACGGCCGATGCTGTCCGCTTCCTCGAACGATGGCCCGCCGGTGCGCCCGATCCCGTCCACATGGTCGATGATCATTCCACCGAATTCGCGGCGAAGCTGCTCGCGGCCCTTGCGGCCGACGCAGATCAGCTTGGTGGTCTTGCCCTGCTCGGCGAGTTCCCTGAGACGCGCCCTGGTTGCGCGTGTGATCGAGCTGTTGAAGCCGCCGCAAAGCCCCCGGTCGGCGGTCGCGACGACGAAGAGGTGGACGTCGTCCTTGCCGGTGCCACGCAGCATCGCGGGCGCGTCTTCGCGCTCGCCCATGATCTCGGCGAGCGAGCCCACCATCCGCTCCATCCGCTCGGAGAAGGGACGCGCCGCCTCGGCCGACTCCTGTGCGCGGCGCAGCTTGGATGCCGCCACGAGCTTCATCGCCGAGGTGATTTTCTGGGTCTGGCGCACACTGTTGATGCGCACCCGGAGGTCTTTGAGGCTCGCCATCGCGGAGGCCTGTTTCTTCCTTTACCGCCGCAACTTAGGCGAATTTCTTCGCGAATTCGTCGAGGATCGCGGTGAGCGCCTTGTCGCTCTCTCCGCTCATCTCCTGCGAGGTGCGAATCTGCTCCAACAAGGCGCCGTGGTTGGCCCGCATCTCGCCGAGGAACTTGCGCTCGAAGCGGTTCACGTCGCCTACCTCGATGCCGTCGAGATAGCCGCGCACGCCGGAGAAGATCGAGACCACCTGTTCCTCCACCGCCATCGGCGAGAACTGGTCCTGCTTGAGGAGCTCGGTCAGCCGCGCGCCGCGATTGAGGAGCCGCTGCGTCGCCGCATCGAGGTCGGAGCCGAACTGCGCGAAGGCCGCCATCTCGCGATACTGCGCAAGTTCCAGCTTGATCCGGCCGGCCACCTGCCTCATCGCCTTCACCTGGGCGGCGGAGCCCACCCTGCTCACCGAGAGGCCGACGTTAATCGCCGGCCGAATGCCCTGATAGAAGAGCTCGGTCTCGAGGAAGATCTGCCCGTCCGTGATCGAAATGACGTTGGTCGGGATATAGGCCGAGACGTCACTCGCCTGGGTCTCGATCACCGGCATCGCGGTGAGCGAGCCAGAACCGTTGGCCTCGTTCATCTTGGCCGCGCGCTCGAGCAGGCGCGAATGGAGGTAGAAGACGTCGCCCGGATAGGCCTCGCGCCCCGGCGGGCGGCGAAGGAGCAGCGACATCTGGCGGTAGGCCACGGCCTGCTTCGAGAGATCGTCGTAGAAGATCACCGCGTGCATGCCGTTGTCGCGGAAGTACTCACCCATGGTGCAGCCGGCATAGGGTGCGAGGAACTGCAGCGGCGCGGGCTCGGAGGCGGAGGCGGAGACCACGATGGAATAGTCGAGCGCGCCGTTCTCCTCCAGCGTCTTGACGATCTGCGCGACGGTCGAGCGCTTCTGCCCAACCGCGACATAGATGCAGTAGAGCTTGCGCGATTCGTCGTCGCCGGCGTTGACCTCTTTCTGATTGATGATGGTGTCGAGCGCGACGGCGGTCTTGCCGGTCTGGCGGTCGCCGATGATGAGCTCCCGTTGGCCGCGCCCGATGGGCACCAGCGCGTCGAGCGCCTTGAGCCCGGTCTGCACCGGCTCGTGCACCGAGCGGCGCGGGATGATGCTGGGGGCCTTGACCTCGACCCGGCGGCGCTCCGTGGCCTCGATCGGGCCCTTGCCGTCGAGCGGATTGCCGAGCGGGTCGACGACGCGGCCGAGCAGCCCCTTGCCCACCGGCACGTCGACGATGGTGCCGGTGCGCTTGACGATGTCGCCTTCCTTGATGTCGCGGTCTTCGCCAAAGATCACGATACCGACATTGTCGGTCTCAAGATTCAGCGCCATCCCCCTGATTCCGCCGGGGAATTCGACCATCTCGCCGGCCTGGACATTGTCCAGCCCGTAGACCCGGGCCACGCCGTCGCCGACCGAGAGCACTTGGCCAACCTCGGCAACATCGGCCTCGGAGCCGAAATTGGCGATCTGTTCCTTCAGGATTGCCGAAATTTCGGCGGCGCCGATATCCATCTCAGATTTCCTTCATCGCCAATTCGAGATTCTGCAACTTTGTTCTGAGCGAGTTGTCGAGCATGCGCGAGCCGACGCGCACCGTGAGCCCGCCGATCAACGAGGGATCGACGCGGGTCTCGAGCGTCACGTCGCGGCCGACGATGTTGCGCAGGGCGTCCTTCACCGCTTCCACGTGATTGGCCTTGAGCGGCACGGCGGAGGTGACTTCAGCCGACACCTCGCCACGATGATCGGCGAGCTTCGCCTGAAACGCCGCGATCATGTCGGTCAAGAGGAAGACCCGTCGGTTGCGCGCGAGCAGCGCGACGAAGTTCCTGACGTATTGGCTGGTTCCGAGCCGCTCCAGCACCGCGTCCAGCGCCTTGGCCTGCTCAGCGCGCGAGAGCGTCACGCTGCGAACAACGAGATTCAGGTCGTCGCTGCCCTCCACCAGCTCGCGGGTGGCCTCAAGGTTGCGCTCGATCTCCTCGACCGCATTGCGCTCCAGGGCGAGCTCGAATAACGCGGTCGCGTAACGATCCGCGAGACCGGCTCCGCCGACCGATTGACCAGCCACCGCCACTCCCTAGGTCTGCCCCGGATGAGCTGCCACGCCCGCAATTTGGCCCGCGGAGCGGCCGCAAAAAAAGCCTCGCGGGCGTCCGTCCCGGACAAGGCTGGCGAGTGGTATCACACTCACCGGGCCCGCGCAACCGCTCGCGGGGTGGGCGAAAGGGCCGAGCGCGGGTCATCCAAGCGCGCCGCTTGGGCCTGGACTTCTATGCCCAATTGCTGCTTGAAGGGACGCTGACAACGCAATGCATTCAAACGAAAATCGAGGGAGGTTGAGCACATGTCACTGAAGGACGAACTGGCCAAGCTGCGGGCCGCTTCCGCGGAGAGGTTTCCGCCTGAGACCCTTGCCACCATGCAGGGGGCGACGAAGGACCTCATCGCGTCCGGCATCGCCGAGCGAAGCACGAGCGAGGGCAGCGCCGCCCCGGATTTCTCGCTGCCCAACGCGCACGGCGAGCCGGTCGCCTCCGAGGCGCTGTGGGGGGACGGGCCTGCCGTGGTCTCCTTCTATCGCGGCGGCTGGTGCCCCTATTGCAACATCGAGCTGAAGGCGCTGCAGGATCGGCTGCCGGAGATCGAGGCGCTCGGCGCGCGCCTGGTCGCCATCACGCCGGAGACGCCGGACAACGCGCTCACCACGCAGAAGAAGAACGAGATCGGCTTCGACGTGCTGAGCGACAACGGCAACCGGGTGGCGAGCGCCTTCGGCCTCAGCTTCCGCCTGCCCGACGCGGTTAGCGAGCTTTACAAGGGGTTCGGCATCGACCTGGAGGCCTCCAACGGAGAGGCGAGCCAGACCCTGCCGGTGCCTCGGCCACCTTCGTCATCGGCAAGGGCGGCAAGGTGCTCAAGGCCTTCGTCGATGCGGACTACACCACGCGGGCCGAGCCGGACGAAGTCATTGCCGCCCTGAAGGAGGCGGACGACTAGACCGCATTTCTCACCAGTGCCATGGTCGAAGCGCGCGGGTGACGACGAGAACCTAAAGGAGGAGATTGTGCCCAATCCGTTGCTACAGAAGGTCGCGCCGGAGGCCATGGATGGATGGCTGCGCGCGGCATACCAGGAGAGTCGCGCGCTGCAGGAGAGCAAGGGCGGCGACGCGACCTTCTTCGAGATCGGCGCCAACGCGCCTCACATGCTCGAGTGGTACTTCAAGAGCTTCTACGAGGGCGTCTTCTACGGCGGCCGCGTCGAGGTCAGAATCAAGGAGCTGCTGCGCTACCGGCTCTCGATGACCCACGGCTGCGCGTTTTGCAACAAGGGGAACGTCGAGGCCGCACGGCGCGCGGGCGTCACCGACGCCCAGCTCGACAACATCATGAACGACGCGAGCGACGTCTTCTCCGAGCAGGAGCGCGCGGTGCTGCGTCTCGGTGCCGAGATGGTGCTTCCCAACATGGAGGGGCAGCTCATACCCGCCCTCCACGCCGATCTCTCGGCGCACTTCGACGACGGGGAGATCTTCGAGCTCGGCATGGTGGCCGCGGTACTCACGGGCATCGCCAAGTTCCTCTTCGTCTACGACCTGGTAGAGCGCGAGGCGCATTGTCCCATAGGGCCGCGGAAGGCCGCCTGACCGCTCGCCCCAGTCGAAGGGTCTCGGCTTCGGCGATGGACGATGCCAACATCTCGCACGACAGCGACAGGAGGCCACCGTGTTCAAGACCTATAACCCGGCCGAGATCGCGCCACCCTTCGGGCACTACGACCACGGCGTCGAGGCGGTCAACGTATCGCGCCTGCTGCACGTATCGGGGCAGGTCGGTGTCGCCCCCGACGGCACCGTGCCCGACGACGTGGCGGCGCAGATCGAGTGCGTCTGGCGCAACATCGAGGCCGTGCTCACCGACGCCGGCATGACCACGGCCAACGTCGTGCGAACCATCACCTACATGCTGGACGCCGACTACGTGCCGCTGCTCGGGGCCGCACGCAAAGAACACCTCGGTGCCGACCACAAGGCCGCATCGACCACCATCGTCGTAGCCGGCCTGGTTCGGCCGGAGTGGAAGATCGAGATCGATGCCGTCGCGGTGGCCTGAATGATAGGGCGCGTCCGTCTTTGGATGGGCGCGCCCGGGAGCATGCGAAGGCCACACATATTTTGGTGGGATTCCCGGGATAAGTGGGATTCAAGTGGGATAAGTGGGATGTCGCGTACGCCCGTGTCGCCCGCGCCTGAGTCGCGCACGCCCGAAGGGTCGTGCGCGCGGCAAACCAGGTCGCGGGCGCGAAATCACGCCACCCTCACGCGCCCGCTTGCGCTGCCTTCGCGGCCGCTCGGGTGGCGCGCCCGTGGACCCGCTGCATGAGCTTTGCGGCCTCGCGCGCCTCGTCGCGGGCGACCTCGATCATGGTCAGATCGCCGCGGCCCGGTGCGTCCGCCGCCTCCAGCCCGGCCACGCGGGCGGCCGCCTGCTCAAGATAGACCCGAGCGCCCTCAAGCTGATCGGCGAGGCTCGCCGCCTTACCTTTCG
Organism: Alphaproteobacteria bacterium; assembly: GCA_963422645.2. Lineage (GTDB taxonomy): Bacteria > Pseudomonadota > Alphaproteobacteria > UBA828 > UBA828 > WTGU01. Next base: position 217,968 of record CAXXVO010000014.1, on the reverse strand, counting down.
TTGCCATCGTTCCCTCCATCGTCCGCCGTCCATGCCGCATCGCTGCTCACGTCGATCGCCTCCAGCGCCTCGATCGTCGCCGCTCTGCCGATGCGCCGCTCCAGCGCATGGCAGGCCGCCACGAGTCGCGCCCGCTCCGCATCCTGCGCCGCCGTCGCGCGGCCGTTCAAGCGCCAGGTGATCTCCTCGATCCGGTTTGGCGTGCCGACGTAGGCCGTGGCGATACGGGCGCGCGCTTGCGCGTTGGCGCGCCGGATCAGCGCGGCCGGGAGCGCGCCGAGGCGGGCGGCGCGGCCGGCACGCGGTGGACGCGGCGCGCGATCGACCAGGCCGGGAAGGCCTCAGGCAAGGCGCTCCAGCCGCCAGGCAGCGCATCCGCCCCGGTGGGCGCAGGCAGGGCCGGCGGCGCCGGCGGCCCGGCCGCGAAGCCCGCGTCGAGATAGGCGAACTCGTTGTAAAGGGCGCCCGGATTGCGCGTGTGCGCCACCAGGCGAAGCGCGCGCCAGGGGCCGATCCGGTAGAGCGCGCCGGCGCGCATGTACTCGGGCGGGTTCCACCGGTAGGCCGCCCAGGTCTCCGCATCGGCCGCGACCTCGACCACGCCGCCGGGATAGCTGCCCGGCAACAGGCCGTAAGGCAGCGCGAGCCCCAAGTGCGCGAGCGCCGCCTGGAGTGCTCTGGTGTCCATCAATCGACCTCCCTGACGCCGATGACGCCGTGCAGGGCGCCGCCGGTCGAGGCCGTGGTCGCCTGGAGGGCCAGATCGCGGCTGGTGGACGAGGGCCGGCGGATCAGCAGGGTCGGGCCGTCCGCCTCGCCTGCACCGCGCGCGATGGCGTAGGCGATGGCGGAGTCGTTGTCGAAGGTGGCGCCCACGTGGATGTGCGGCACCGGGATCGAGGCGAGGCCGAAGGGCGAGATTTGCGGGTTGAGCTCCTCCAGCACGAACTCCAGATAGTCGTAGTCGGTCGGCGGGTCGGAAAGCGTGGCGGTGTAGCCTGCGGTCTCGACGCTCACGCCGACGCTATGGCTCCAGAGCACCTTGACGTTGCGCACGTCGGCGTCGATGTGCTCGGCCGAGAGCGTGCCGGTGACATTGATGTCGCGAAAGTCGCCGGTGATCGCCTGGATGCGCACCGCCGCGATGTCGGCGGCGCCAATCCACTCCTCGGCCATGCGCCACTCCGAGGACGGGCCGACCCAGGTCCACCACGAGTTGAAGCCCGGTCGCCAGAACCTGATCCAGTCGCCGTGCACGTTTTCGCCGAGGGTGGCGCTGTTGGCGATGGCGACGAGCGAGGCCGGCAGCGCCGCCGGCCCGGCCTGGAGCAGGGCGTAGTCGGCGAGCGATATCTGGTAGTGGTAGACGTTGGGCCCCCGGCTCGCGGCCGGGCCCTCGGTGCCTGGCGTGCCCTGCGGCCCGGTGAGATCGCGGCGGAAGGTCCAGACCGCAGCGGCGGTCTTCTCGTAGACGAAGCCGTTGTCGGTGCGGAAGTACCAGTCGCCGACCCGGCCGATGGCCGTGGAGGGCGTCCCGGTGCCGCCGTGCCAGAGCGCGCCGTCCGCGCCGTCGATATCGAGCTGGAATACCCAGGAGCCGCCGACCTTGCGATAGATGCCGGCGTTGGAGGTGCGGAAGTACCAGTCGCCGTCGGCGCCGATGACCGTCGAGGGCAGGCCTGCGCCGGTGAACCAGCGCGCACCGTCGGCGCCCGCGAGGTCGGCGATCTGCGACCAGGTGCCGCCGGCCTTCTGCCAGACGGTCGAGTTGGCGGTGCGCAGGTAGAAGTCGCCGTCGCTGCCGATCACCGTGCTCGGGTCGCGCGGGCCCGAGTGCCAGGTGGCGCCGGCGATGCCCTGCGGCCCGGTGATATCGCGGCGGAAGGTCCAGACCGCCGCCCCGGTTTTCTCGTAGACGAAGCCGTTGTCGGTGCGGAAGTACCAGTCGCCGACCCGGCCGAGCATCGGGCCCGGAACGCCCACGCCGGAATGCCAGGTGGCGCCGTCGGCGCCGTCGATATCGAGCTGGAATACCCAGGAGCCGCCGACCTTGCGATAGATGCCCGCGTTGGCGGTGCGGAAGTACCAGTCGCCGTCCTCGCCGATGACCGTGGACGGCAGCCCTGCGCCGGTGTACCAGAGCGAGCCGTCGGCGCCCGCGAGGTCGGCGATCTGCGACCAGGCGCCGCCGGCCTTGCGCCAGATCGTGGAATCGTCGGTGTTGAGATAGAGGTCGCCGTCGTCGCCGAGCGCCGCATCGGGCGGACCCGAGCCGACGTGCCAGCTCTGGCCGCCGACGCGCTGGCCGCCGAGGGTGACGCGCACCGTGGCGGAGGCCGATTCCGCGCCCGAGGTCGAGACCGCGCGCGCGGCGAAAGTCCAGGTTCCGGCGGGCGGCTCAAGGGTCTCGTGAGGCGAGGCGGTGAGGAAGCCCGCGTGCAGCGGCGTCATGGCGGCCCACGCGGTGCCGGCGGCGGCGGCGTAGCGGATAACCACGCCTTCGAGGTCCGGCGCCTCGGGCGGGGGCCAGCTATAGACGCGGGTGCCGTCCGCCGCCTCTTGCACCGCAAAATCGGTGGGCGGGTCCGGCGCGGGGCCGGCGTCCAGCATCCAGGTGGTGCGGAAGCGCGGGCCGGCGGGCGCGGCCTCGGTGCCGGGCACGATCTCGACCGCCTGGCCGGTGTCGGGCGGCACCAGCCAGCGGGCCACGGTGGCGCCGTCGACGAGGCGCGCGACCACGGATAGGTCATCGAAGCTCGGGCCGGCGCGGAGCGTGGCGCCGCGCCAGTCGCCGGCGACGGTGAGCGTCGCCTCCAGCTCGACCATGACGCCCCGGCCGACGCGCGTCCGGCGGGCGGCGAAGGCCACGTCGACGACGCGCGTGACCCCGCAACTCCCGGACTTGGGTGGGAGTGAGTGAGACCTTGAAGCGATCACGGTCGCGCCGAAGGCGCGCGGCGAGGGAGGCCCGGTGAGCGAAGCGGACGGGGACGCCGTTGATGGTCTCACGCCGCCCGTCGAGATCGGGCTCGCCGAACGCACGCAGCGTGCCGCCGCGCGCGCCGCGATCGATCAGGACCAGCCGGCGCGCGAACGCCGGCGCGGTCTCCGGAGTCGGCTCGAGCACGGTCTTGCGCCAGCCGCGCGAGACGACCCGCCAGGTGACGGTCGAGCCCGCCTCCGGCACCGGCGACTCCGTTGCCGCGGCCTCCTTGTCCACAGCCTCGCCATCCGAGCCGAGCCCGGCATCCGCGAGGGCGCGTTGCCGCTCGCCTTCATAGACCGCGATCCGCGCCTCCAGTGCGGATTGCGCTCGTTTGGAATCCTCTGGCGACTCAGACACGCCGGCGTCGGCCATCGCTTGCTGACGGCGCGCCTCCTCCGCCCGCTCGCGCTCGATCGCCTGCGTCATTCGGGCTGCATAGGCGCGGGCACTCACCTGGCGGGCGGCAAGCGCGGCCTGCTCGGCGTCCGCGCTCATCCGCTCGCAGGCTTTCCGCACCGCATCCGGGACAGGCGGCTGCGGATAGTCGATGGTCTTGCGGAGCGTGTAGGCCGGCACCGCCTTGCGTGCGCGGGCGGCATAGTCGAGCACTGCAAGGAGGGTCACGCTCGGCGTCTCCACGATGCGCCGCTCGGCGTCGCGGAGCGCACGCATCTCGGGCACGATCCGCTCGTAGAGGGTGCGGCTCATGGCGTCGCCGCGCAGCCACCCGGTCCACGAATCGCGAATCTTGCAATAGGCGTGGACCATGTTCAGCAGGCGCTCGGCGTGCCGGCAGACCTCGCCCTCGGCCGCGCTCTGGTGCCGATCCGCCGGCGAGTAGCCGAGCCCGCACAGGTGATCGGGCGGTCGAGCCGGGTCGCGCGCTACCGCGCGCGCGGTAGAAAGGCGTGCGGAGGAGAGTATCGCCATGAATCAGGCCACCGCGCTGCGCCAGAGGTAGCCGGCGCGGTTGTAGGCCACGAGTTCTTTGACGCACTCGCTGACCTTGACGACGATCGAGCCCCGATTGACGCCGCGCGCCGGCTCTTCATAGGTGCCGACTTGCAGCCCGCCGAGAGCATCGGCGGTCCAGCAGAATTTCGGCATGCGGTCGCGGGGCGACGCCATGTCGCGGCGCACGTGGATTGCACAGGCGTGCTTGCCCCAGAGGCGGGCGAAGCTGTCCTCCTGGCCGCGCTTGGCGCTCTGGTACCAGGCCATGCCGACGAGCACGCGGTCGACCTCGAAGAGCTCGGCCACGGCCTCCTTCACCACGATGCCGGAGGCCTGGTCGCCGGCGCCGGTGGCGGTCACCGCTTCGACGATCTTCGGGTACTGACGCAGCGCGGTCCACACCTTCTGCCCGAACACCAGCGTGTTGGGGCGGACCAGCGGCACGTCGAGGGCCTCCAGAATCGCCTTGCGCGGATTGGAGCTGGCGTGGCTCCACTGCGCGTTGCCGTTGAGCGTGGTGGAGTGGCTGGCGGCATAGTTGGACGCGGTGGTCACCAGGTCGGCCACGCGCCGCTCGCGGGCGAGCTTCACCAGCTCGGCCGTGGAAATCGCGGCCTGTTCCAGCGGGTCGTAGGCGACCTCCTGGGCCCGGGCTTCTTCGATATCCCGGGAGGGAACCGGGTCCTCGAGGCCGTAATCGACCACGCTCGCGGTGGTGTCCGTCGCGCCGAACTCGACCTGATTGAGGCGCGCGGCGCGGGAAGCCCGCACGTCCGGAATGGTGAGCAGGTCCTCCTCGGCAAGCGTGGTGTAGGTGAACTTGAAGCCGGTGCGGACGCGCGGGCAGACATCGTCGGCGATCAGGCCGGACGGCACCGCCGCCTGCGCGATCTGCGTGAGCCGGGTCTGGACCTCGTAGGGGCCGGAAGCGAGTTGATCGGTGTGCAGATCCATGGTGTTTCCCTTAGTGAAGGCCGGGGGCGAGCAGCACTTGGCCGATGTCGCCGGCGGCGCCGGAAACCTCGGCGATGCCGATGACACGGTTGCCGTCGGCAGCGGTCACCGCCTTGCCGTCGCCATCGGCGGTGAGCAGCGCGCCCCGCGCGACGTTGGCGCCGTATTCGATGTCGGCGATGCCGGTGCGGGCGATCTCAATACGCCCGCCCAAGGCTGCGGACGCCCGGCCGGAGACCCCGATGTGGGCGTCCTCGGCCGCGGCGGATTGCACCACCTTGCCGTCGGCGTCGCCGTACTTGACGATTCGCTGCGGGGAGACGGCGCCGCCGGCGTCCGCTGCCCGCCACATCAACACATGACTCATTGCGTTCCTCCTTCGATGCCGAGCCCGCGCTTGGCGCGCGCCCGGTCGACGGCCTCGGCGGGGGTAAGGGTCACGCCCCTCTCCGCCTCCGCCGTCATCAGCGCGCGGGCCTCGGCAGCGATTCGCTCGCTATCCTCGCCCGCATTCTCGTCATTGCCCGCGAACGCCGACGCGCCCGGCACCGGGCCGCCCGCGAGCGTCCGGTAATCCACGCGCCTGGGCAGGCCCTCGATGAATCTTTCCAGAATGGCGGCGGGCCGCATTCGCTCCTCGCCGCCCGAGGCCGACGCAAACGCGATGGTGGCGTGCCCGCCTGCAGCGCCCTCGTCGCCGTTGTCTTGGCCCTCGCCGAGCGCGGCGAGCAGCGCAACCAGCGCCGCCCGCTCCCCGGGCAGGACGCGACCCGCTTCGACATGGGTCGCGATGGCCGTCTCGGCCGCCCGGCGCCTGTCGTCGGCCGTCGCCGCCGCCTCGCGGGCGAGCAGGACCGCCTCCCGCTCCGCCAACGCTGTTTCTTGGTAACTGCCCAGGTACCCCCTCTCTCTTATGGAACAAGCCAGTTCCTTTTGCGTCAACGCCCCCACGCCGCGGGGGTGCCTACTCTCTTGAGCGCGAGAGGATGATGAACGCCGCGTCGCGAACAAGATGAGAGGACAGCGATACTCAGGATGAGCCGGAGAAGTTCAGGAGCGCAGTATAGGGATCAGCTGCATCGGTTCCGGGTGCGCCAGGATTTGCAGGATGTTCCAGCCTTGCTTTCGAGCGGTGACGATGACGCTGCGCATTCCGGCGAAGTTGCAGGCGCCTTGCAGGGAGCGGAAGCCGCCTGAGATCTTCTCATGCACTTTGTTCATACGGATGTCACGCTCCGCCTCGTTATTCGTGAACGGCGTGCGCAGGTCGGTGAGGAAGCGCAGGCAGCCCTCCTTATGCTTTTGAAGGCGGCGCGCGAGGTTGTGGCCGATGCGGCGTTTCTTTCGCCCTCGCTTTGCGATCTGGAGCGGCGGTTGGGCCTCATGGAAGGCGATGGCTTCTTCGAGGATACGGTCCCATGCCCTTGAGATGCGGGCCACCAGGGAGGCGGGGACTTGACGGTCTTTCTCACGGGCGAAGCGGGCGGCCCTGCGCGCGCGCTGAAGCAGGCGGTGCATGCTCGCCGCCCATTCCTCCTTCTCGATGTCGATCAGGGCCTGGAGTTCGCGCAGGTGATGTGCGTTGCAGGCGCCGTGGCGGACGCCCTTGATGGTGAAGTAGGGGGCGAAGTCGTCGTGGACGAGGATGCCTTTCAGGTTCTTTTCGACATCGCCGCGTCCCTCGCCGATGCGCAGGACGGTGAGCAACGGGGTGCACAGCACATGGAGCCAGCGGGTACGGGCGGCGATACGCAGGCCGGTCTCGTCGAGGTGCTTGACCGGCGCCTGCGTGCGGATCAGATCGGCGACATGGTCGAGGAAGCCCTCGAAGCGCTGCGCTGTGCGCCGGCCCATGGCGGCGATCGTGGCAGTGGAGATGGACACCGCGAAGATGTCGCTCATGAGTTCGGCCAGACGCTTCTCGGGCACGAACTGGGCGTACAGCAGGTAACTCACCCAAGCGGTGATGCGAGGGCCGTACTGGACCGGGGCGGTGACGCCCGGCGGGAAGGCGGCTCGTGTCAGCGTGCCGCATGCGCCGCAGAGGCAGCGATGGGCGCGGTGTTCGGTGACCTCGAGAGGCTGCGGCTCGGGTACGTCGAAGACCTGCCGACAGGCGGGCGCGCCTTGCCGGTCGGCGTCCGAGAGCTCGACGCCACAGCCGGAACAGGTGGAGGGGTGGTGATCGACGACACGGTCCGGGCTGTCGCTCCGCGCGAGGGTGGTTCCCTTGTGGCCGGGCTGGCCGCCACTGGGCCCGCCGGACTTTCCGCGCTGGCTTTGGGTGCGCCTCTGGGCTCCGCTTTTCTTCTTGAGCCCGTCGCTGGCGGGGGGCTTGCTGCTTGTGGTGCTGTTGAGGGCCGCGCTGCGCTCGAGTTCGGCGATGCGCTCGCGCAGGGCCGCGTTCTCCTGCTCGAGTGCGGCATTTTCCCGGGCGAGCGCGGTGGCTGATCGCAGCAGCCCCTGCCCCCATTCCCGGACGGCAACGACGACAGTGGTTGCGAGGGATGATGGCTCGAGAAGCTCCTTCAGGCAGCAGAAGGCCTCGTTACGGGCGGCGAGGTCTTCGTGCCAGTGCGACACCGTCACGTGTCTTCGGCCTCGACGGCCATCATGGCGGCGAGCACGGCGAGGCGTTCGCCCGGCGGCAAGGCCTGGTAGCGCCGGCCCCAGTTGGCTGCCTTGCGCTTGATGCGCTGGCGGTCGGTGAAGTTCCGGCCTGCGTGGCTGGCCCAATGCATCCGGTCGGGGGCGTAGTTGAACCAGACGACCTCGGTTCGCACCAGACCCTGGGTCGTGACCTGCAGCGCCAGCCGGCGCCATCCCGCCAGCACCTCGTCATAGAGCGCCGACGGATGGCCCGAGATCATGACCTGGCAGGGCAGAGCCTTGAGCAGCGCGAGAAGCGCGACGTGGCCGGCCTCCTCGTACTCGAAGCGGTAGCGCTGCGCCGAGCGGCGGGTCGCGTGCAGATAGGGCGGATCGCTGTAAACCAGCTCCGGGCCCAGGAACGGGAACGAGGCCAGGAAGTCATGGGCACAGCCGTGAACCAGATCGACCGGGTAGTCGCAGACGAAGGCCTCGAGCGCCTGCGCATCGCGGTCGATGCCGATCGAACGCACGGCCGGCGGCTTGCGCTTCATCAGCGCCCCGCCCCCAAGGTGGCTTTCGATGTAGACGGAGTGCGGCGGCATCAGCGCAATCAGCGCTTGGCACAGACCTGCTGTCGCCTTCGAGCCGAAATACCCCATGGACCGCTCCCGTCACGCGAGAGAGCAGTCCATAGTCCCGCAACTCTATGAGGTCAAGAACCAATCGCGGTGGCAGAACCAGGCCGCGGCCGCCGCCATAATCACCGTCCTCAACTCAGGATTGGGGTACCTGGGTAGTTACGTTTCTTGATCGTTCATTTCCCTCAAGCGCCGGGCGTTCGCTCCGCTCACTTGGCTTCGCGCCATTCGGCGCGGCGCTCGGTCGCGCGCTCCAGGCTGCTCCGCAGCCTGGCTCTCCTTGCCCGCCACATCATGGGTAGCTTGGCAGCCGTCCTCTTCGGCCTCTCCCCGGCCCTGGGGGGCACGGAGGGGGACGAGGCTGTTGCCGTCTTCGTCCCCTCTCGGCTCCAGGGCGCGGAGAGAGTCGGGCTGTGCGTCGGATGAGATCTGCGGGGCCTCGGCGGTGCTGTCGGCGAAGGCGATCACCGACTCCGGCGCGGATGCGAAGCAGGTCGGAGCGAGGCCCGGCACCGCCGGTGCGCGGCCGCCAAGAAATCCGAGATGGCGCAGGGTGTCGCCCTGGAGGGCGATAGAGCGGCCAGCGTAGCGGCCGTCCTCGACCGCCTCGCGGAAGGCCGGCGCGATGTCGCGCAGCTTCGCCTGCAGACGGTCGCCGACGCGGCGCAGGCTGTCGACCCAGCCATACGCCGGCGCGTTCTCCTCAGGGTGACCAACCACGACCGGCGCGGGGTCGGCTGCGGACTGCGCTGCGATGATACGGTCCAGCCGGTCTTCATCGAGGCGCACGTCGCGCCCGGCCATATCGTGCCAGTTTCCAGCGCGGCAGATGTCGATCCACCCGTCGAGCGCGCTCACGGGCGGCCTCGACGGGTGTGGTGGGAAGGCGGGGGAGCGTTGAGAGCGTTCATGGCGCGGACATTGCCCCACGCCGGCCGCCCTGTGCACCGCACCATGGTCCGGGGTGTTAAGTGCCTCTCACCTCACTCTTGGGTCACGTGTCACCGTCAGCCGCGCGCAATTCAACGGCGCCCTTCCGAGTCACTGATTTCCGCAAGGTGCGGAATTATAGGGCGAACACGGTCTGAGGTTGCGACGGAGCGCAGGGCAAGATTGAGACGCTTCCGCCCACTTCGTTCTTGAGGCTGATGGCACCCCCAGCTAAGGGGCGGCGCCTGTCCCGTTCTACGGCCTCACGGGCTCGACAATAACGCGATGACGTCCGCGCCGAATCAGGTAGCCACCCCGCGGAATTTCCAGCGCACCGTGCTGGACAAGCGGCCAGAGTGTATCGACAATCAATTCGGCGTCGTGATCCTTCTCGACCACCACCGGCTTTGGTTGTGTGGCTAACCATGCGGCAAACGCGCGCTCACCGATCTCCTCACCCACAGATCTGCGCAGCGTTTCGAGCTTGCGGAGCTGCCCCTTTGTGAGCGTGCTCTCGTCGATCTTGGCGAAAGACGGTCTCGCCATAAGTTTTCCTCCCTTGCAACTCGGCGAACTATAAGTGCGACGCCATATATCAGGAAAAGTCGACGATTGAAAATACGTAACTACCCAGGTACCCCGCCGCCAGTTCTGAGTGCGTGCTGATGTTGCTTGCCGTCGGTGCCGTTTCGCCGTCGGCGCGTCGTTGATCCCCGCTTGACTGTATAGATTCAGACTTCCTGACCTCGTGATGCTGGCTGTTCTGGGCAGCGTGCCGGGAACTCCTTGAATTCTGATACATTTCGGTTGTTTCAGGCGGTTTTTCGCTGGGTGTCGCGCCCGAGGTCTGATATTATAATTTGATACCAATTGCACGGTCTCAACCATGCCCAGTACCCTCCCAATGTGCCCTCCAGAGGCGGTCTCGATCGGCAACAGCTGCTTCGCCGTCCTGATCTCGGACGACACCTTCACCTACTTTTCCAACCTCATTCCCTTTGACAGCCACGCCGCCGATGACCGCACGGCCATGCTCTTGCGGATCGGCCGCCTCGCGGCGATCAGCGCGGTCTCGCCGCAGGAACTGGCTGACGCTTTCGCTGTCTCGCGCGCGACGGTGCAGCGCGCACGACGGCGCTACCTGGCCGAGGGCGAAGCGGGGTTCATGAAGCCCCGGCGCGGTCGCGGGCCGTCGGTGTTCACTCCGGAGTTGGCGGAGAAGGCGACGGCGTTGCTGGCATCGGGCCTGAGCGGCTCTGCGGCGGCCCGGGTTCTCGGCGTGTCAGCGCCATCGGTCAACAAGTGGCGCCGTCAGGGACTGATCGGCAACACGGAGGCGGATGGGGAGCCCGGACGCTCAGCGCTGGCTGCGCCGCCTGACGCGGGTGCGGCTCCTGAAGGCCGTGTCGATGAAGAGAGTACCGGTGCCCCGGGGCCGGAGACGGCGCCGGGGCTGGAAGCGCAGCCGCAAACGGATCGCAGCGCGCGCGATCGGCGGGACCGGCAGGCGCCGATGGGGCGTGCGACTTGCGATGTTCCGGCTCGGGTTCTGGCCAGTTGTGGACAGGCGGGGCCGGTCGAACCGCAGTTCGCCGCCGCCGCCCGCGGTGTCCGCTTCGGCGGCGTGCTCGCCGCCCTGCCGGCCCTGCTGAAGGAAGGTCTTCTCTCCGAGACCGGTCTCCTGCCATTGCTGCCGAAGGGCTATTACGGCTTGCCTACGATCCTGCTCTTCCTGGCCTTCATGACCTTGGCGCGGGTGCGCAACCCCGAGAGCCTGCGCTACCAGGCGCCGGGCGAATGGGGCGCCATTCTCGGCCTCGATCGCTGCCCCGAGGTCAAGACGCTGCGCCGCAAGATCGCTCTCATCGCCGACGACGAGGCCGGCGTGCGGGCGTGGCAGCTCGCCCTTGCCAGGCGCTGGCAAGGCCGACGAGCCGGAGCTCTGGGCGACGCTGGCCATCGACGGGCACGTCAAGGTCTACTCCGGCCGCAAGGGGCGCTTGCCCAAGCACTTCGTCTCGCGCGAGAAGCTGTGCCTGCCGGCGAGCGCCAGCTACTGGATCAACGCTCTGGGCGGCAAGCCGCTGCTCTGTCTGCACAAGCCGCTGGACCCGAAGATGGTCGCGGCCATCGAAGCCGACGTGGTGCCGGCGCTGCAGGAGCTTGGGATCGTTGGCGCCGGGGCGCCGGACCTGACCGCCGAGCATCCCGGCCAGCCGGCGCTCACCCTGGTCTTCGACCGCGAGGGCTGGAGCCCGGATCTGTTCCGCCGGCTGGCGAGGCGCGGCGTCGCCTGCCTGACCTGGCACAAGAACTTCAGGGGCGAGGACTGGCCGGCCGAGGACTTCGGCGCGATGACCGTTCCCATTCACGGACCGGCGGCGGACGGCAGCGCCACCATGCGGCTGGCTGAGAAGCCGGTGACGTTGCCGAACGGCTTCAGGGTGCGCCAGATCCGCCGCCTGCTCGACAACGGCCGTCAGGTGCCGCTGATCACCACCGATCCGCACAAGCCGATGGCTGAGGTTGCGGGCGCCATGTTCTCGCGCTGGTCGCAGGAGAACTTCTTCAAGTACATGCGTGACGAGTTCAATCTCGACGCCCTGCCGACCCACGAGCTCGAGCCTCTCGATCCCGCCGCCATGGTCGTCAACCCGCTGCGGCGGGCCTATGACAAGGCAATCCATCGCCTCGACCGCCAGCTTGGCCGCCTGCGCAACCGCATCGCCGACACGGCCCGGAAGAAGCAGCCGACGGCGGAACTCAGGAGGGAAGTCAGGGACCTCCAGGATGTCCGCGACATCGTCAGGGCCAGCCGCAGGGAGACGCCCAAGCACTGCCGGGCCGGCGACCTCGACGAAGCCGAGCAGCTCGATGCCTTGCCCGCGCGCGAGCGCCTCCTCCTCGACGTCATCCGGATGATCGCCTACCGCGCCGAAACCCGCATGATGCTTCCCGTCATGCAGGCGCAGGGCCACAAGCCCCATCCCCGGAAACTGCTTCAAGCGCTGCTCACCGCCGATGCCGACATCCTGCCGGATCCTGGCAATGGCCTCCTGCGGGTCCACATTCTTGGCCTCGCAAACGACGCCTGCGACCGTTGGATCGATGCGGTTCTGAGCGACCTGAACGCCACCGAAACGGTCTTCCCCGGCACCCGTCTGCGCATAGTCTACGACATCGACGGGGCCTCGGAATCCGCGCGGCTCGTGTCACCTAAAATCAGCAGAGGTCAGGAAGTCTGAGCTTACGCGCACTTGACGGTGGCGATGAGCCGATCCGATGGGCTGGTCAGGGCTTCGATGATATTCCAGCCCTGCTTTCTGGCGGTGGTGATGACGCTGCGCAGGATGGCGAAGTTCTCGGCCCCCTGCGCGGACCGGAAGCCCCCGGAGATCTTCTGGCGCAGCTTCATCATCCGAAGGTCGCGCTCGGCCTCGTTGTTCGTGAACCCGACCTCGAGGTCGATCAGGAACCGGAGCACCGCGCATTTGTGGTCGCGCAGCCTCAAGGCCAGATTGTGACCGATCCTTCGCTTCCGGCGCTTCTTCCTCTTGCCAGGCGAGAACGGTGGTTGGCTCTCGTGAAAGGCCAGCGCATCGGCGATGATCTCGTCGTATCGGCGCTCGATCAGCGCCACAAGCCTCGCCGGAACGGCGATATCCTTGTCCAGCGCGATGCGGGCGGCGCGATTGGCTCGGCGCAGGAGCTGCTGCATCCGCCGGGCCCAAGCCTCCCCTTCGATGTCCACCAGCGCCTGCAACTCCCGCAGGTGATGGGCGTTGCACAGGCCGTGCTCCACCCCTTCCATCGCGAAGTACGGCTTCCAGTGATCGTGCACGACGATGCCGGAGACACCCGAGAGCAGGGCGCCGCGCTTGCCGCTGACCCGGTACGCCGCCAGCAGCGGCGTGCAGATCACATGAAGCCACTGCGTCTGACCGCCGATCCGCAAGCCGGTCTCGTCCATGTGTTTCACCCGCGCCGTGCCCGCCGCCAGGTCCTGTATGTGCAAGGCCGCGTCCCGCAAGCCGCTCGGCCGCCCTCTCGCTCATCGTCGCCAACGTCGCAGCCGTCACCGGCGCGCCGAAGAGCTCGGCCATCACCTGCGACAGCCGATCCTCCGGCAGGAAGTGAGCGTGCTGAAGGTAGACCGCCACCCCGGCAATGCGCGGGCCGTACTGCACCGGCGCCGACACCCCGTCGGGGAACGCCGCCCGGGTCACCGTCCCGCAATGCCCGCAGCACTTGGCATGCGCCCGGTGCTCGGTCACCTCCAGGGGGCTCGGCTCGGGCAGATCGAACACCTGGCGGGCGACGGGCGTTCCCGCCCTGGCCGCGTCCGAAAGCGGCGAACCGCATCCCTTGCAGGAAGCCGGGACGTGATCCTTCACCCGATCCGGGTGATCGGCGCGGCGCAGCGTCTTGCCCTTGTGGCCGGGCTGGCCACCGGGCTTGCGGCCCGATTTGCCGCGCAGGCTTCGGGTTCGCCGCTTCGAATTCGGCTTCCTCAGCCCATCGCTCGAAGGCGGCTTGCCGCTGTTGCCGCTGTTGAGGCCGAGACGGCGCTCCAACTCCTCGATGCGCTCGACGAGACGCGCGACTTGCTCTTCCAGCCGCGCGTTCTGCTGCCGAAGCCAGGCATTTTCCTCCCGAAGCCGGGCGTTCTCCTCCTCCAGGCGGGCGATCTTCTGCGCGGGCGTTTCGGGCGCTGCTCCCGTCGAAGGGCCGCGCGGCGACTCGGGATTGCTCATGTCGTTGTTGAGTCATTTCCCGAAATTCCCGTCAAGCCCTTTCCACCAACTCCGAACGAGAAACGCCTCAATCCACTGGCCCAAAATGACAAATCAGACGACCTGGGCAGTTACTGGAAAAGTAGGTGAAGGTGTCGTCCGAGATCAGGACGGCGAAGCAGCTGTTGCCGATCGAGACCGCCTCTGGAGGGCACATTGGGAGGGTACTGGGCATGGTTGAGACCGTGCAATTGGTATCAAATTATAATATCAGACCTCGGGCGCGACACCCAGCGAAAAACCGCCTGAAACAACCGAAATGTATCAGAATTCAAGGAGTTCCCGGCACGCTGCCCAGAACAGCCAGCATCACGAGGTCAGGAAGTCTGAGCCTTGGATTGTCGACAAGCTGTTGAATGCTACCGATCGCCTCATCCTCTAACGAGATATTCTGTTCCTCCAGGAACTTGGAGGGACTTCCGGCCAAGCCTTCATTTGTCATTTCACGTTGTATGTCGGGATCGCCATCAATCGCGTCCGACAAGTACTGTGTTCCATAGTTGCGCAACCGGCGAACGATAGTTGGTCGTCGAGCTTCGAGAGAAAGTAGTAGCCGAGCGAAATCGCATCGGTGGTCATGGCCCATAGCCCCCGGACCGTCTGCGAGAAGGCAGTCACGTGCAAGTGCTCCTCTTGCATCGACATCTCCAAAGAACTTTCGCTCGAGTACGTCCCGTCCCTCTTCGTGGTGGTTAACTGTTAGAAGATCGGTCTTGAAACAGAATGCTTTGCATCCCATACGCTTGCGTGACAGTCGCCCCATTCGACCGTCCCACCAGAAGCCGTCTAGTTCGCCATTTTTCGCCCAGGGCTTCAGCAGAAACTCAGGAACGAAGTGATGCCTGTGGGATTCCTGTTGCGTCACGCTTGGCGCAGCGCCCCTATTTCAACAAGTCGAGGCAGGCGTCCACGATGTGCTGGGCGCTCATGCCGTAGCGGGCGCGGATTCGGTCGGTCGGGCCGACGACGGCGAACTCGTCGGGCATGCCGACCATGCGCATGGGCGTGGGCCGCTTGACGGCCAGCAACTCCGCCACCGCGCCGCCGAGCCCACCGGTCAGATGATGCTCCTCGGCGGTGACGATGCCCCGCGTCTCCTCGGCGGCGGCGAGGATCGCATCCTCGTCGAGCGGCTTGATCGTGGACATGTTGAGGACGCGCGCGCCGACACCCTGCCGCGCCAGTTCCTCGGCGGCATTTACGGCCGGCGCCACCAGGGCTCCACAGGCGACCACGGCGACGTCCGCGCCCTCGGCAAGACACGCGGCCTTGCCCAGGCTGAAGGGTGCATCGACCGGCGTCACCGGGGGCTCGGGCACGCGCCCGCCGAGGCGAATGTAGGCGGGACCGTCGATCTCGTCGGTGGCCAGAGTCGCATGCCACGCCTCGTGGGCGTCCGCCGGCACCAGCACCCTCATGTTCGGCAAGCTCCGCATCAGCGCGAGGTCCTCCAGCGCATGGTGCGTGCCGCCCGAGACGGCAAGCGAGACCCCGCTCGCAGCCGCGCCGATCACCACGCGCTGATCGGCATAGGCGACCTCGTTCCGCACCTGCTCCATGGAACGCGCGGAAATGAAGGGCGCGTAGCCGCAGACGAAGGGGCGCAGGCCCGTGGTGGCGAGGCCCGCGGCCACGCCCATGGCGTTCTGCTCTGCGATGCCGACGTCGATGACACGCTCGGGCGCGTGCTCGACAAAGCCCCGGAGCCCGATCAGGTCGAGCGTGTCTGCGGAGACCGCCACCACCCGCTCGTCGCGCCGGCCGAGCTCGGTCACGGCAAGCCCGAAGGCGAGCCGCGATTGATTGGCCGCCGCCTTGACCCAGGCGGGCTCGGCCCCCTTGCCCTGCTGCGCCGCGCTCATGCGGGCTCTCCCAGCTCGGCCATGGCCTTCTCGTAGACCTCGTCGCTCACCGCGTTGTTGTGCCAGAGGTACGTATCCTCGGCGAAGCTCGCGCCCTTGCCCTTCACGGTGTGGGCGATGAGCAGCGAGGGCCTGTCGGGCGCCGCGGGCAGCGCATCCAGGGCATCGACGATCGATTCCATGTCGTGCCCGTCGCACTCGCGAACGGACCAGCCGAAGGCGCGCCACTTGTCGGCGAGCGGCTCCAGCCCCAGCATCTCGGCGACATGGCCGCTCTGCTGCACCTTGTTGTAGTCGACGATGGCGGTGAGCGAGAGCGGCGCGAGGTGGGCTGCGGCCATCGCCGCCTCCCAGTTCGAGCCCTCCTGCAGCTCGCCGTCGCCCAGCATCACCACGGTGCGCGCACCGTTCCGCTGCAGCCTGGCGCCGAGCGCCATGCCGAGCCCGACGGAGAGGCCGTGGCCGAGGCCGCCGGTGGACATCTCGACGCCCGGCACCTTGATGTCCGGATGCATGCCGAAGAGCGATTCGAAGCCGTAGAAGCTGTCGACAAAGCTGTCCTCGACGAAGCCGGCCTGGGCCAGCACCGCGCCGAGCGCGGTGTTGGCGTGCCCCTTGGACAGCACGAAGCGATCACGCTCGGGCCAATCGGGCTCGTCGGGTCGCAGCCTGAGGTAGTGGAAGTAGAGCGCGGCCAGCAGGTCGGCCGCAGAGAGCGAGCCCCCCATGTGGCCGGAGCCCGCCGCACGCAGCGCCCGCCACGTGTTGCGCCGGATCTGCAGCGCCTGCTCGCAGAGCCCCTGCAGCAACGCCTCTCTGTTGCTCACCCTACCGGCCTCCCTCAGCCTGAATCTCACGAAGCGGCGCAGTATAGCGCCCCGCACGATTTCTCTAAGGCCGCATTGGCTTTAGGCTTGCCGCCATGAGCGAACGAAACTCCCAGGCTCCGCGCGCGGCGGACATCGAGCAGATCGCGGACCACGAGTACCGCCGCATTCCCGCGTTCCTGCGCGATAAGGTCGACCCGGTGATGATCCAGGTCGTGGACTTTCCCAGCGATGAGGTGCAGGAGGAGATGGAGCTGGAGAGCCCCTACGAGCTGCTCGGCCTCTATCAGGGCGTCTCCCTCGACCAGAGCGGGGTCCACGACATCCGCGAGGATGTCGACATGATCTTCCTCTACCGCCGCCCGCTCCTCGACTACTGGGTCGAGACCGGCAACAGCCTGGAGGAGGTCGTCCGCCACGTGCTGATCCACGAGATCGGCCACCACTTCGGCCTCTCGGACGAGGACATGGAGCACATCGAGGAAGCCGAATGAGACGGGATGTGCGAATCCCCACCCGGCCTGCTATGCATCCGCATCCGGCGGCGGTGCGGCCAAGAGCGGATAGCTCGCCTCCACCGTGTAGTGCGCGCCGCCCGCGCCGAGGTGGCTCGAATAAAGCTCGAACGAGCGCACTTCAAACGGCCCGCTGCTGAACGGCCCGTGATAGGAAATGAACTCCTGAAGCCGGTGCGCAGGCACCCGCGAAGCGAAGCGCGCGAGGGTGACGTGCGGTGCATAGTTGCGGCCGTCGGGCTCGAAGCCGAGGCCGGTGATGGCGGCCTCGGCGCGCTCGCGCAGGCGCATGAGCGCGGGGTTGGGAGCCACTCCGGCCCACAGGATTCGCACCCGCCCGCGCTTCGGAAAGTGGCCCACGCCCTCGAGCGTGAGGGAGAAGGCGTCCGCTTCGATGTTCGCGAGCGCGTCCATGATCTCGGCGAAGGCGGTGCCATCGACCTCTCCGATAAAGCGCAGCGAGAGGTGCATCTGCTCCGCGCTCTGCCAGCGCGCGCCCGGCAGGCCGCCCTGCAGCATCTCCAGCCGGCGGCGCACGTCCTCCGGCAGCGAAAGCGCGACGAAGAGGCGGGTCATCGGGCCGCCCTCCTCCCTTGCCCCTCAGCCGCCCTTGTGCCCGGCGATGACGGCCACCACATGTGGCACTATGCGCCGCACGATCTCGGCGACCCCGTCGGCGTTGGGATGGATACCGTCCGACTGGTTGAGATCGGGCTCCATGGCCACCCCCTCCAGGAAGAAGGGATAGAACGCGACCCCATGCCTGACGGCGAGGCGCTCATAGACCGCGCGGAACGCGGCTTCGTAGTCGGGGCCGAAGTTGGCCGGCGCCCGCATGCCGGCGAGCAATACGGTCGATCCGGACTTGAGGATTCGCGTCAGAATCCCGTCGAGATTGACCTCCATCCGGTCCGTCGGCAGCCCGCGCAGGCCGTCGTTGGCGCCGAGCTCGACAATCACGATCTCCGGCTCATCCGCGAGCACCCAGTCGAGCCGCGCCAGTCCGCCGGCGCTGGTATCGCCGGAGACTCCGGCGTCGATCACCCGCCAGGCGTGACCCTCGGCCCTGAGCGCGGCCTCCAGACGCGCCGGGAAGGCGTCCTCTTGCGGCAGCCCGAACCCGGCGGTCAGGCTGTCGCCGAGCACGGCAATTCGGGGCTCCTCGGCGGCGCCGGGCAGCGGGCCAAGAAGCAGGAGCCAGGCGCACAGGGCGGCTCCGATCCACGTTGCGACGCGGCCGGGGGAGCGGCGGGATGACATGAGCGAGCCGGCGGTGGTGCTGGATGACGTGCACCTCACCCTGACCAGCAAGGCCGGTCCCGTCAACATCCTACGGGGCGTGTCGTTCACCGCCGAACGGGGCGAGAGCATCGCCGTGCTCGGGCCGTCGGGCGCGGGCAAATCGACCCTGCTCGCGATCATCTCTGGCCTGGAGCAGGCGGACCAGGGCCGCGTCGTCGTGAGCGGCACCGATATCAGCGGCCTGGGCGAGAGCGCGCTGGCCGCCTTCAGGCGCAACGCCGTCGGCATCGTGTTCCAGGCCTTCCACCTGATCCCGACCATGACGGCGTTGGAGAACGTCGCCCTTCCCCTGGAGCTCGGCACCCACGGCGACCCCTTCGGTGCAGCGCAGGAGGCGCTGGAGAGCGTCGGCCTGGGCGAGCGCCTGCAGCACTACCCGAGCCAGCTTTCCGGCGGCGAGCAGCAACGGGTGGCGCTCGCCCGGGCCTTCGTGCCGCAACCCGACGTGCTGCTCGCCGACGAGCCCACAGGCAACCTGGACGGCGAGACCGGTGGCGCGGTGATGGGCGAGCTCTTTCGAATGCGGGCCGTGGGAGGCTCGACGCTGATCCTGGTCACCCACGACCACGAGCTCGCCGCGCGCTGCGACCGCATGGTGCATATCGCGGACGGGCGGATCGTGGCGCCCGCCGAGCTTTGAGTCCCGATGGTGTTTGCTCGTAAGGCGCCGGCCTCGTGGCGCATTGCCCGGCGCGAGCTGCGCGGCGGCGTGCGCGGCTTCCGCGTCTTCCTCGCCTGCCTGATCCTGGGCGTCGGCATTACCGCCGCCGTCGGCTCGCTCGGCGAGGCGCTCAAGGCCGGGCTCGCCCGCGACGCCCGCATGATCCTCGGCGGCGACGTCGAGCTGGTCCAGTTCTCGCAGCCCCTCGCCCAGGAGGCGATGACCTACCTCGAGGCGAACACCGTCGCGCTCTCGCATGTCGTCACCATGCGCAGCATGGCCCGCGACGAGGACGGCGCGCACCGCTCGCTGGTCGAGCTCAAGGCGGTGGACGGTGCCTATCCGCTGGTCGATCGCGCGCGCCTGGAGGACGGCACGCAGCTTGCCGACGCGCTCGCCAGCGGCGGGGCCGCGGTCGAGAAGGGATTGCTCGACCGCCTCGGCGTCGGCATCGGCGACAGGATCCGGATCGGCGCGGCGCTCCTGACGGTGCGGGGGGTGCTCGTGCGCGAGCCCGACCGGCTCACCGGCGGCATCGCGCTCGGTCCCCGCCTGATGATGGATCATGCGTCGCTGCAAGAGACGCAATTGGTCCAGCCGGGCACCCTGGTGCGGCACCGCTACCGCGCGCTCGTGCCCGAGGGCGCGGCTATCGCGGGATGGGTGGCGGGCCTTGAGACGGCGTTTCCCGACGCGGTCTGGCGGCTGCGGGACACCCGCGACGCCAACCCCTCCCTCAGGCGCCAGCTCGACCGGGTCGGGCTCTTCCTCACACTCGCTGGGCTCGCCGCCCTTCTGGTCGGCGGCATCGGCGTCGCCAGCGCCGTCTCAAGCCATCTGCACGGCAAGCTGCACACCATCGCGGCACTCAAGTGCGTCGGCGCGACGCAAGCCACCGTGCAACGCGCCTTCCTGCTGCAGTTAGGCATGCTGGGGCTCGGGGCCATCGCGGCGGGGCTGGTCCTCGGCGCTGCGGTGCCGCCCGTCCTCTCCGCTCTCTTCGGCGACACGCTGCCGGTGCCGCTGGCGGGCGTGATCCACGGGGCGCCGCTCGCCCTCGCAGCGGTCTATGGCGCGCTTACCATGCTCGCCTTTTCGCTTTGGCCCCTGGGGCGCGCCGCCCGGACCCGTCCGGGCGTGCTCTTTCGCGGCGCAGCCTCGCCGGCCTCGGGCTGGCCGCCGCTGACGGCGATCGCGGGCACGGCGCTGGCCGCGCTGGCGCTTGCCGGCATCGCCGTCGGCACCGCGCCGCGCATGAGCATCGCACTAGGGTTCGTCCTGGGCGCGCCGGTGGCGCTTGCGATCTTCAGGGCCGCAGCCGCCCTGGTGGTCGTCCTGGCGCGGCGCACGCGCCCGCGGCGGCTCCCTGCGCTCAGGCTGGGCTTCGCCAATCTCGCGCGGCCGGGGGCGCCCACGGTCCCGGTCGCGATGTCCTTGGGTACCGGCCTCGCGGTCCTGGTCTCGATTGCGCTGGTCGAGGGCAATCTCGGCGCGATGATCAGCGAGCAGCGCAACGACGAGCGGCCGGCGTTCTTCTTCCTCGATATCCAGAAGCAGCAGATCGCCCCCTTCGAGCGGCTGCTCGAAGAGACGGCGGGCGTCGACCATGGCCGCCGGGTGCCGATGCTGCGCGGCCGCGTCGTCCGCATCGATGGCGTCCCGGTGCGGGAGGCCAAGGTCGCGCCGGGCTCGGAATGGGTGATGCAGAGCGATATCGGCCTCAGCTACGCCGCCGATCCGCCGCCCAATGCGGAGATCACGGCCGGGAAATGGTGGCCCGCCGACTACGACGGGCCGCCGCTGGTCTCGCTCTCGGAAGAGGAGGCGATCGATTTCGGGCTGGAGCTCGGGGACACCCTCTCGATCAACGTGCTCGGGCGCGAGTTCACGGCCGAGGTCGCGAGTCTGCGCCAAGTCGACTGGACGGCCTTCGATATCAACTTCGTCGTGATATTCTCGCCCGGGGTCCTGGAGGGAGCGCCGCAGACGCAGCTCGCCACCGCGCACGCGACACCGGAGGCGGAACCCGTGCTCGAGCGCGCGGTGACGGAGCGCTTCGCCAACATCACGGCGATCCCCATACGCGCGATCATCGAGGCCTTGGACGAGCTCATGGGACGCATCGGCGCAGCGATTCAGGCGGTGGCCGGATTGACGGTGGCCGCAGGCCTGCTTGTGCTGGCGGGCGCGACCGCCGCCGGCCACGAGCGGCGGGTCCACGACGCCGTCGTCTTCAAGGTGCTGGGCGCTCGCCGGGGGGATTTGCTGCGCGCCTTCCTCGCCGAGCACATCCTGCTCGGCTGCGCCATCGCCGGGCTCGCCATCGGCATCGGCACGCTGGCCGCCTGGGCCTTCGTGACCCAAGTGCTCGACCTGCAATGGCGCTTCCTGCCCGAATATGTGGCCGTGACCGCCGCAGCCTGTATAACCATGACGCTCGTTCTCGGATTCGCGAGCACATGGCGCGCGCTCGGCCGCAAGGCTGCGCCCCTCCTGCGAGTGGAATAGATGTACGGCCACGGAGCCCCCTCGCCACCGAGGCTCAGGGTGTACGAAACGGTGGGTGAGGCCTTCCGCCTCACCTTCCGCAACTTCCGTACCATGCTAGGGCTTGCGCTGGCGCCGATGGTGCTGGCGGTGCTGCTGCCGGCGGTCATGCGGCTCGACCTCGAGAGCATGGCCTCCGAAGAGCAACTCGTCATCCACGCGCTCGCCCGGCTCCTCCTGCTCGCGGTGTTCGCGGTGGCCTGGCACCGCTACCTGCTGCTGGGGACGCGCGATACAGCCGTGCCGATCCAGTTCTGGCCCGGCATTCGGGACCTAAAGTATTTCGGCCGTCTCATGCTCTTCCTGCTGCCGCAGGAGATCGTCCTGGTGGCGATGCAGGCGCAGGACCTGATGCTGGTCCTGGTGCTGCTGCTGATCACGCTCTTCGTCGCCGCACCCTTCGCGCTGGCCTTTCCGGCGACGGCGGTCGACAACTACCAGGGGCTCCTCGCCTCCCGGCGCATGCTGCGCGGCGCCACGCTACAGCTCGTGGGCGCGATCCTGCTCTCCTTCGTGGCGATTACCGTCTTGCTCTTCCTGCTCGGCGGCGTGCTGGGCTCGTTGATTCTCGCCACCTTCGGCCCCGGCGCCATGGTGTCGTTCTTCAACGCGCTCACCTTCCTCACCGTCAGCATCCCGGTGGCCGTGGTCTCGGTCGCCTACCGCAAGCTCAATACGCCGGTGCCCCCGCTCGGAGCGGCAGGTGGCCCCCCGCCGGCGACCTGACCGGCCGCTTGCAGGCTCGTGACTGGAGAAATGGTAATTCGCCCAGGCGTTGAAAGTGAGCGTCGGGCTTCCTAATATAGTATTCGAATCCGACACTTTGTCGCACTAGAGGACGCTTCGATGGCACTCGGGACGCAAGGCCGGCCTTTCGCCGGCACGACTCTGACTCAGACGCAGATCGACCAGGGTCTCCGGAGCTACATGCTCCGGGTCTACAACTACATGGCTTCGGGCCTGGCGCTCACGGGCCTCACGGCCTACGTGATCGCCAATACCGGGCTCTTCAACGTGCTCTACGGCTCGGGCCTCGGCTTCGTGGTCATGCTGGCACCGCTCGGCATCGTGTTCTTCCTGGGGATGAAGATCCAGACCATGAAGCACACCACGGCACAGTGGTTGTTCTGGGTCTTCTCGATCCTCATGGGGGCCTCGCTCTCCTACATCTTCATGGCCTACACGGCGACCAGCATCGTCAGGGTGTTCTTCATCACCATGGGCATGTTCGGCGCGATGAGCCTTTACGGCTACACCACCAAGCGCTCGCTGGTCTCCTGGGGCTCGTTCCTGTTCATGGGCCTGATCGGCGTCATCATCGCGATGGTGGTGAACATCTTCCTGCAGTCGGAGCTGATGCACTTCGTGATCTCGGTGATCGGCGTGCTGGTGTTCCTCGGGCTCACCGCCTACGACACCCAGCGGATCAAGGACGTCTATCGCGAGACCGACGGCAACGCGGTCATGGTGAAGAA
The DNA here is from genome assembly GCA_963422645.2 of Alphaproteobacteria bacterium. Classification (GTDB taxonomy): domain Bacteria; phylum Pseudomonadota; class Alphaproteobacteria; order UBA828; family UBA828; genus WTGU01. Next base: position 194,932 of record CAXXVO010000014.1, on the reverse strand, counting down.
GTCGGTGATGGGCGCGCTCTCGCTCTACCTCAATTTCATCAACATCTTCATCCTGCTGATGCATCTCTTTGGCGCTGCACGCGAATAGCGGCGCGGCCGGATAGGGACGGAGGGCACCGGGCCGCCAACGCCCGGTGTCCTTTTCGTTAAACGATGCTCGGATGGTTGTGGCGTCATGGGCCGCCCGGTCCGGTAGCAGCGTTCCAGCGCTCGCTCACCTACTATCCCGACCGGACCCGGCCGACTCCGGCCGACTCGGGCGTTCCCGAGCTCGCGCCCGTTGCCCTGGAGACCGAGGACGGGCTCTCGTTGCTCGCCTGGTATGCCTCGCCCCGCGCCGAGGGCGCACCGAGCCTGATCTATTTCCACGGCAACGCCGGCCACATCGGCATGCGGGGCTTCAAGGTGCGGGCCTACCTCAATGCCGGGCTCGGCGTCCTGCTCACCACCTGGCGCGGCTACAGCGGCAACCCCGGCACGCCGACCGAAGACGGGCTCTATGCCGACGGACGGGCCGCGCGGGCCTTCTTGCGGGCCCGCGGCTGCGGCGATGACCTCCAGGTCCTCTACGGCGAATCCCTCGGCACCGGCGTCGCAGTCCATCTCGCCCGCGAAGCGACGCCCGCTGCCCTGGTGCTCGAAGCCCCCTTCAGCTCGATTGTGGATATCGCCTCAGGCCGCTTCCCGCTGCTCCCGGTCGGCCCCCTGGTCGTGGACCGCTTCGATTCCGCCGCCAAGATCGGCAAGGTCGCGGCGCCGGTCCTGATCGTGCACGGCGAGCGCGACCGGACCATTCCCGTGCGCCTCGCGCGCAAGCTCCACAAACGCGCACGCGAGCCCAAGGAAGCCGTGTTCATCCCCGAAGCCGACCACGCCGACCTCCCGGAGTTCGGCCTGCCGACCTACGTGCTCGAATTCCTGACCCGCCACGGCGTTGCGCCGCCGGCAGCGGGGGCGCCAACCTCGCCTTAGAGCCGCTACCCGGCCGCCCCCATCTGCCGGGCGAGGGCCGTGAAGTCGGGCACCACGGCCTCCCAGTCGTCGCTGGGGGCGAGATCGGGGGTGCCGACCGGGCCGTCGCCGTATTCGTCGGGGCGCGGCACGAAGGCTGTCGCCAGACCCGCTTCACGCGCCGCCTTGAGATCGAAGTTGTGCGCGGCGACCATCATCACCGCCTCGGGCGCGAGGCCGAGCGCGGCGGCGGAGGCACAGTAGACCGCCGCCTGCGGCTTGTAGTCCTGCGCGATATCGGCGCCGACGATGGCGTCCCAGGGCAGCCCGGCGGAGCGCGCGAGCCGCGCCATCATCCCGATCGAGCCATTGGAGCAGGGTGCGAGCAGATAGCGGCTGCGCAGGGCCTCGAGGCCGGGCACGACATCCGGCCACGGCGGGAGCTTCTCCCAGGCCCGGTTGAGGCGCGCGCGGCCCTCGTCGTCCACGGCGTCGTCGAGCCCGAATTCCGCCAGCGTCGCGTCGAGATTCTCGCGATGAAGCACGTCGAGCACCGTGTAGCCGCGCCGTCCGGAGCGGATTTCCTCCATCGACGGCTGGTACTTGGCCCGCCACGAATCGGCGAAGGCGATGGAATCGACCGTCTGGTCCGATCCTGCAAAGAACGCCTCGGTCTCGCGGGCGACGCCGGTGCGCCAATCGACCACCGTGCCGAAGATGTCGAAGATCAGGGCCTCGATCACTGCCACCTCAGAGCGGCCTCAAGCACGCGTGGTGGGCGCAGCGAGAAGCGCTATCAGCGCGCCTCTACGGACCAGGTATGGCCGCTCCGCAGCAGCGCGTCGATCCCGCCGGCCTTGGATTTCGCCTTGGCGTCCTCGATCTGCGCGTAGACGGCAGCCTCGTAGCTCTCTTCCGGGCTGCAGAAGAGCACGCCGAGCGCCACGGGGAAGTCCGGCGGCTCCATCTCCGCGAGGATGCCGGCGAGCGGCCGGTTGGTCTGGTCGTGAACCAGGAGTTCGGACTCGTCCACACCGCCCTCACCCAGCGGCACCACCTCCAGCGAGAAGGTGCCTGGCGCGAGGCGGAGCCCGCGGTCCCGCTCCCTGCCGAAGATCAGCGGCTTGCCGTGCTCCAGGAAGATCTGCGTCTCGGGCGCGTTCTTGCGCTCGGCGAAGGCGTCGAACGCGCCGTCGTTGTAGACGATGCAGTTCTGGAAGATCTCGAGGAACGAGGTGCCCTTGTGCGCATGCGCCGCCTTGAGGATGTCGGGGAGCCGCTTCTGGTCGGTATCGACCGCGCGGGCGACGAAGCGCGCCCCGGCACCGAGGGCAAAGCGGGTCGCGGACAAGGGATGGTCGACCGAGCCGAGCGGCGTCGACGGCGAGCGCGTGCCTTCGCGCGAAGTCGGCGAGTACTGGCCCTTGGTCAGGCCGTAGATCTCGTTGTTGAACAGCAGGATGTTGAGATCGACATTGCGGCGCAGCGCGTGCAGCGTGTGGTTGCCGCCGATCGAGAGCCCGTCGCCGTCGCCCGAGACCACCCAGACATCGAGAGCGGGATTGGCGAGCTTCACCCCGGTCGCGATCGCCGGCGCGCGGCCGTGGATGGTGTGAAATCCGTAGGTCGCCATGTAGTAGGGGAAGCGCGCCGCACAGCCGATGCCGGAGACGAACACCACGTCCTTGGTGTCGGTGCCGATGTCGGCGAGCGCCTTGCGCACCGCTTTGATGATGGCGTAGTCGCCACAGCCCGGACACCAGCGAACCTCCTGGTCCGAGGTGAAGTCCTGCGGCGTCAGCGCGGGGATCGCGACCGTATCGTTCATCTCATGCCTCCGAATGGGCGCGGATCGCGTCCATGATCTCGACGATCTTGAAGGGCTTGCCGGTGACCTTGGGAACGCTCACCGCCGGCACCAGATAGCGGCTGCGCAGCACCGTGGTGAGCTGGCCCATGTTCATCTCGGGCACCAGCAACGTCTCGTAGCTCGCGAGCAGGTCGCCAAGATTGCGCGGCAGCGGGTTGAGGTAGCGCAGGTGGATGTGCGCAACGTCGATGCCGTACTCGTCCCGGCTGCGCTCGACGGCCCGGCTGATCGGCCCGTAGGTCGAGCCCCAGCCGACCACCGCGATCGCTCCATGGTCGGGCCCTTGATCGACCTCCTGCTCGGGAATGTCGTCCGCGATGTTGGCGATCTTCTCGTGCCGCACGTCGGTCATGCGTTGATGGTTCTCGGGGTCGTAGGAGACGTTGCCCGTCGTGTAGTCCTTCTCCAGCCCGCCGATGCGGTGCTCGAGGCCGGGCGTGCCCGGCTTCACCCAGCGCCGCGCCAGCGTCTCCTCATCCCGCCGGTAGGGTTGGAAGCCCTCCGCTTCGGTGTGGAAGGTCACCGGGAAGGGCTTGAGCGTACCGACATCGGGCAGCCGCCACGGCTCCGCCGCGTTGGCGATGAAGGTATCGCTCAGCACCACCACCGGTGTCATATAGCGGGTCGCCAGACGCACCGCCTCGATGGCGACATCGAACGCTTCCGCCGACGAGCGAGCCGCGAGCACCACCAGCGGCGCATCGGCGTTGCGCCCGTAGACGGCGAGGTAGAGATCCGACTGCTCGGTCTTGGTCGGCATACCCGTAGACGGGCCGGCGCGCTGGGAATTGATCAGAATCAGCGGCAGCTCGGCGGTAATCGCGAGGCCGAGCGCCTCGGTCTTGAGTGCCACGCCGGGGCCCGAGCTCGAGGTGACGCCGAGGGCGCCAGCGTAGGACGCGCCGATCGCGGCGCCGGCCGCGGCAATCTCGTCCTCGGCCTGGAAGGTCAACACGTCATAGGCCTTGAGCCGGGAGAGCACGTGCAGCACCGAAGACGCCGGCGTGATCGGGTAGGAGCTGAACACCAGCTTGAGCCCGGCGAGCTGCGATCCCGCCACGAGACCCCAGGCCAGCGCTTCGGTCCCGGTGACGGTGCGGTAGAGCCCCGGCTTGAAGGTTGCGGGCCTGATCTCGTAGACCAGAGCACCGTCGGGAAGCTCGGCCGTCTCGCCGAAGGCGTGGCCCGCCTTGAGGCAGGCGATATTGGCGGCCGCGATGTTAGGCAGCTTCTTGAACTTGGTGCCGAGCCATTCCACCGTCGCCGCCACGTCGCGGTCGTACATCCAGTAGATCAGGCCCAGGGTCCACAGGTTCTTGGCGCGGAGCCCCTCCTTCTTGGAGACGTCGCAGTGCTTGACCGCCTCCAGGGTCAGCTTCGAGATATCGATGGCCATCACCCGGTAGCGGGAGAGGCTGTCGTCGTCGAGGGGATTGGACTCGTAGCCCGCCTTTTGCAGGTTCTTGTCGGTGAAGGTGCCGCTATCGACGATGACCAGGCCGCCTTCCCTGAGCTCGGAGAGATTGACCTTGAGCGCGGCGGGATTCATGCAGACGAGCACGTCCGGCAGGTCGCCGGAGGTCATCACGTTGCGCGATCCGAAGTTGATCTGGAAGGCCGAGACGCCATAGGTGGTGCCGATCGGCGCTCTGATCTCGGCCGGGAAATCCGGGAAGGTGGTGAGGTCGTTTCCGGCGAGCGCCGCGGTCTCGGTGAAACGCCCACCGGTCAACTGCATGCCGTCGCCAGAATCCCCGGCGAAGCGAATCACAGCCGATTCCAGCTCCTCGCGCGGCACCTCGTCGAGCGTCAATGCTGCTTCTGCCATGGCCCTGTCAGTCTCCATGAGACCCGCCGAGTCAGTCGACTGGGGCGGGACGATTCACTTACTCCCACCGGCCCCCGATGTCTAGTGGTCCGACCTTTTTCGGGCCGGTCCGGGGCGTGCATTCGCCCGAGATGTCAGGTTTGGCCAGCCGGCTGAACCCGGCGGGTAGCTGGCGTGGCCAGCCTTGACGGTTCAAACGCGATCAACCTATGGTCCGCGCGAGGGCCAATCCCCATTGCGCAGGCGGGTGGACATTTGAGCGAACGCACCGAAGAAGCGGCGCAGCCGTTGCTCGAGGCCCGTGGGATTTGGAAGTATTTCGGTGCGGTTACGGCCTTGCGCGATGTCGATCTCGAGCTTTGGCCGGGTGAGGTGCTCGGTGTCGTCGGCGACAATGGCGCCGGCAAGTCGACACTCATGAAAGTCCTGTCAGGCCTGCACCCGCCGAGCGAAGGACAGTTGATCTTTGATGGCCGGCAGGTTCGGTTCCACAGCCCGCGCGATGCCCGCAATCTCGGAATCGAGATGGTTTACCAGGACCTGGCCCTTGCCGGTAACACGAACATTGCCGAGAACATCTATCTCGGCCGCGAGCCGAAGCGCAGACTGCTCGGCGGGCTGGTGTCGCTCTTCGACCATCGCGGCGGGCGGGAATTGGCAAAACAGCATCTCGACAATCTGAAAATCCACGTGAAGAGCGTGGAGCAAAAGGTGGAGGAATTGTCGGGCGGCCAGCGGCAGGCGGTCGCGATTGCACGTTCGATTGCGTTCCAGGCGCGCATCGTGATCATGGACGAACCGACTGCGGCGCTTGCGGTCAAGGAGGTCGGCAAGGTGCTCGATCTCATCATCGGCCTGAAGAACCGCGGCATTTCGGTCGCGATCATCAGCCACCGCATGGACGATATATTCCACGTCTGCGATCGGGTAATGGCCCTGTACCACGGAACGAACTTCGCCGAGGCGAAACTGGCCGAGACAACCCGCAGCGAAGTCATCGGCTGGGTCATGGGAACGAAGGAAAACGCGAAGGAACCGGCGCATCACCGTGCCACGTGATCCAGTCGGCACCGAGCCGGAGTTCGAAGACACGGACCCGCTGCGGGTCAGGCTCATGCCGATCCTCGATCGTTACGGAATCCTGATCGTCATCGTCGTGATGTGCGTCGTGTTGTGGGCGCTGCAACCCGACGTTTTCCTTTCGTGGCGCAATATCACCAACGTCTTCAAGCAGACCGCAGCCAACGGGATGCTGTCGATCGGCATGTTCCTGGTGATCCTGACTGCCGGCATCGATCTGTCGGTCGGTTCGGTCATGGCGCTGGGCATGATGACTCTTGCGGTGTCCAGCGCGTCCGGCGTTCCCTGGCCGGTGGTGCTGGTGCTTTCACCGCTGGTGGGGATTGCCGCGGGATTCGTGAACGGTGTCGGCATTACAAAGCTTCGCATGCCGCACCCCTTCATCATGACATTGGGCATGTTGTTCATGGCTCGTGGATTGGCGAACCTGATATCTGGAGGTGTGCCCTATTCGGGGCTACCCGACCCGATTCGCTTCCTCGGATCGGCCCGTATTTTCCTTGGCGAGGTCGATGGAGCACGCTTGAACCTACCGGTTGTGTTCATCTTTACCGTCGTCGTCTACCTGGTTTTCTGGGTGCTGCTGGAGCATACGGTGTTCGGTCGGCGCCTCTACGCAATCGGCGGCAATCCGCAAGCGGCCAGGGTCAGCGGAATTAACGTCGACCGCACGCTGATCATCGTCTACTCCATATGCGGATGCATGGCCGGCATCGCCGGGCTGATCATGGCCGGGCGGACCAATTCCGGATTTCCGAATGCGGGCCTCGGCATGGAGCTCGAAGCGATCGCCGCAGTCATCATCGGCGGGGCGAGCTTCTTCGGCGGCCGCGGACAGGTGCTCGGCATCTTCGGCGGCGTGCTGATCATGGGATTGATCAGGAACGGTCTCAACCTGAACGATGTCAGCTCGTTCTGGCAGCAGATCCTGATCGGCGCGATCATCGTGCTCGCGGTGTTCATCGACGTGTTGCGGCGCGACCTTGGCACGCGCCACTAGAGACTATAGTTATGTGCGCTTCGGACTTGGTTGACCTGCCCGTGCTCGGGTCGTTGCGTTCAATCATGTCAGCAAACCTATTTTTGGAGGGAGACGACAGTGAACAAGCTACAAGGTGCAATGGCCGCGGTCGCGGCAACGGTACTGTTAGGCCTCGCCCCGATGGCCGCGGCCGAAGAGACGATCTTCGTCAGCGTGAAGGGCCCGGGTGCCGGCAACCCCTTCTGGGCCGCCGTCGAGCGCGGTGCAATGGAAAAGGGCGCCGAACTCGGCGTGAAGGTCGTCGTGCTTGGACCAACGACCGAGTCCGATGTTGCGGTGCAAATCGCGCAGATCGAGGATCAGCTTGCCAAGGGCATAAGCGCTATGGTCCTTGCACCCTCCGACCCGAACGCATTGGCTCCCTTCGTGGACGAGGCGCTCGCTGACGGGGTTCCGGTGGTGTTCATCGATACCAAGGGCTCGAATGCCGGCGTGACCTATATCGGCACCGACAACCTGGTGGGCGCCGGCCTCGCTGCCGAGCACATCTGCGCGAACGTGGCCCCCGGTTCCGATGTTGCCATCCTTCAGGGCGTCCTCACGCAGTCGACCGGCAAGCAGCGCGCCGACGGTTCGAGTGCCGGCCTCGCCGCCTGCGGCCTCAATATCGTTGCCGAGCAGACCGGTGAATGGGACCGGGCAAAAGGGCTGGCAGTGATGGAGAACATCATCACCGGCAATCCGAACCTCATGGCTGTCTTCGCCAGCAACGACAATATGGGCCTCGGGGCGATCGAAGCACTCAGGAACGCGGATATGCTGGAACAGGTATTCGTCGTCGGCTTCGATGCCAATCCGGATGCGGCCGCCAGCGTATTGGCCGGCGAGATGTCAGCAACTGTTGCGCAGAATCCCTACAATATGGGTGCAATCGGGGTCGAGAGCGTCATGACGCTGATCGGCGGCGGTTCGCTTCCTCCGATTATCGATACAGGCACGGTCCTCGTGACCATGGAGAACGCGGACGCATTCAAGTAGAGACCGTCACCCTCCCGCCCGGCTCACCAATCCCGGGCGGGAGGAATTTGGGCACCCCCGGCCCTCTTCCCTGACGGGCAGTGACGTTGGGGAGCGCCACTCAGCCGGCGGCCCGCTGCTCGTCCAGGACGGCCCAGAAATCCTCGTGCCGGTAGAGCTTGCGGCGGGGCGCGCCCTCGGCGGCGGCCGCAATCTCCGCCGCCTCGATCCGTTGCCAGTCCTCGAAATCGACCCAGCGGCGCCCGCGTGTGCGCAGCAGCGCCTCCAGTCCCTCGCGGCCGGGCTTGCCGCCGCCTGCGCCCAGATCATCGATGATCTGTTGCGCGGCGTCCCGGCCATCCGGCTTGTTGGTGCCGATCACCCCGGTCGGGCCGCGCTTGATCCAGCCGACCGCATAGAGGCCGGGCCCGACCCGGCCCTCGTCGTTCACGACGACGCCATACTTGTGGTCGAAGGGCGCACCATCCACGGGCAGGGAGAGGTAGCCCACGGCGGCAACCACCAGGCCGCAGGCGATCTCGAAGTGCTCGCCGGTGCCGACGGCGCGCCCCTTCTCGACCCGCGTCCGCTCGAAGCGCACCGCCTCCACCCGCTCCTCCCCGAGTATTTCGACCGGGCTCGCAAAGAAGACGAAGTGCACGCGCTTGGGCATCTCGTCGGCCTCGCGCCCGGCGAAGGCGCGCAGCGTCTCCAGGTTCTTCTCGCGCACGCGCCGGTCGCGCGGAGACATCTCGCCGGTTACCTCGTCCGGCAGGTCGGCGGCCGCGACCTGGGGCACGCATTGCTCCAGGTGGCCCATCTCGCGCAGCTCGACATTGGTGAACTTGGCCTCGATCGGGCCGCGCCGCGCCACCATGTAGACGTCGCTGATCGGCGCGCTTTGGATGGGCTCGGCGGCATAGTCCGGCAGGTCGGTCGCCGCCATCTCCGCCGGCGTCTTGACCAGCACCCGCGCCACGTCGATGGCGACGTTGCCGGCGCCGATGATGACGACGCTCGAGGTGTCGAGATCGGGCGTGCGGTCGACGAAATCCGGGTGGGCGTTGTACCAGTTGACGAAGCTCGCGGAGCCGACGACGCCGGCCTTGTCTTCGCCGGGGATGCCAAGCTTGCGGTCATGGGCGGCGCCGACCGCCAGCACGACGGCATCATAAATCTCGCGCAGCTCGTCGAGGGAGAGCGCCTCGCCGATATCGACATCGCCGAAAAAGCCAACGCGGCCGTCGGATGCCGTGCGTGCAAAGCCACGCATCACGTTCTTGGTCTTCTCGTGATCGGGTGCGACCCCGAAGCGGATCAGGCCGTAGGGCGTCGGCAGCCGGTCGATGATGTCGATCCGGCACTCCGGGTCCGCCTTCAGGAGCGCGTCAGCCGTATAGAAACCCGCCGGCCCTGAACCGACGATCGCCACGCTAAGCGTCATGTCCCCCCTCGCCTCCCCGGCACACCGCCGACACGGGCGGCGACGCGGCGCGCACTATGCCAGCGATGGCGTGCAGTTTGAATGGTTTTCCGCATGGCTCTGGGCACCGCCAGCATATCGTCCTGCCACACCCCTTCCTTGTCCGGGCCTGCCGGCGCACCATAGGATTGAAGCGAGTGGCCAGGGGAGCGAGTGCCGTGTCATATGCGGTGATACGCCGCCGGCCGGCGGCAAGGGGCGGAGACGAGACGAGCGGCGCCACGCCCTTCGTGATCGAGGAAAGCACCGCCCACCTGGTCTCGCTGGCGTCGCGCCTCTTCTCCCGCGCGTTGCAGGAACGGCTGGGCCGCTACGGGGTCTCGGTCGCGCAATGGTCGATGCTGCTGCTGCTCTGGGAGGAGGAGAGCCTCACCCAAAAGGAGCTGAGCCGCCGGCAGCAGATCGAGGAGCCCACGACAGCGCGAACCCTGCAGCGCATGGAGCGCGACGGTCTGATCCGCCGCGTGCCCGACCGGAAGGACGGGCGTCAGCGCCGCGTGGTGCTCACGGAGCGGGGCCGCGAGCTATGCGGCGAGCTGGTGCCGGCCGCGCTGGAGGTGAACGCGCTTGCGACCCACGGTCTCTCCGAAGACGAGAAGAAGCGTCTGCTCAGCCTGCTCGGCTACGTCGTCGCGCGGCTGGGCTGAGCAGCCCGGTGGCAGCCAGCACCGCCGGCGTCAGTCGAGACCCGGAACGGTGAAAATCTGGCCCGGATAGATGAGCGCCGGATCCGTGATCTGGCTGCTGTTAGCCTCATAGATCTCGGTGTAGTGGACGCCGCCGCCCAGCGTGCGCCGGGCGATGCGCCAGAGGCTGTTGCCCGGCTGCACCACCACGATGGCATCGCCCAGCGTGAGCAGCTCGGGCCGGGCCCGGACCAGGGGGGTCTCGATGCGGGCGAGAACCACGCCGGCGGGATCGATCTGATCGACTCTGAGCGTGTAGCTGCCGGGCTCGACCGTTTCGTCGGGGTCGAGTTCCCACTCGCCTGCCGCGTCGCTCTCAACGGTCCCCACATGCCGCTCATCGAGATAGACGTGCAGGTCCACCTCCGGCTCGGCCTTGCCGCGGAGGGTCATGTCGCCCTCATCGTCGTAATCCACCGTGTCCACGGCGAGCGGGCCCGTATCCTCACCTTCAGAGGGCGCGGTGGGCGCGTCCCCTGCAGACTCCGAGGCGGTGTCCGTCCCGGGTTCGTCTGAGCCGTCCTCTTCTGACCGGGCGTCGTCCGTGGGAGCGGTAGCCGTCATGGTCTCGTCCGGGGCGGCGGCTTCGCCGGATCCCGCTTCGTCCGAACCAGCCGTGTCCCGGCTGGCCAGGTCCATCGACTCCTCTTCCGGAGTCTCTTCCGGGCGGGCCTCGTCCGGCTCTTCCTCGCCGGGACCGGCCTCATCTGCGGGCGTCTCATCAGAGCGCGCAACCTCGATCGTCGGCTCTTCCTCCACTTTGGGAGCCGGCTCCGGCTCTGCTTGCTCTTGAACTGGTTCCGGCTCTGGAGCTGGCTCCGGCTTCTGTAGAACCGTGCTGCCGCCTTCGCCGTCACGCGGCGCCAGGAGGGCGAGCACCGACCCCCCGTCTTCATCGGGCTCGGGGATGGAGACGATAAGCACCTCATCCGACTCCACCTGCGTGCCGTCCGGCAGGGTCGCGATCGCCGAGAACTGGTGGTCACCCGGCGGGATGGGGATATAGGGCACCAGCGTCCATTCGCCGCTCCGGTTGGCGGTCTCCGAACCGAGGTCGACATCCTCGCTCTTCACCGTGACCTCGGCGCCGGGCGGGGCTCGGCCCGCGATCACCGCGCTGCCATCGGGTTTAATTCGCACTGTATCGAAGCTCGATGGCATCACCGCGGGCGCCGGCTCTTCGTCAGGCGCCATCTCCTCCGATACATCCGGTGCGACGGTCGGTTCCTGAGCCTGCTCCACCGGCTCGTCGGGTACGACGCGCGTCTCGACGATGGGCTGTTCCGCCTCCTCGGCTCCCTCTTCTGTGGCAAGGGGCGCGGCATCGCCGGCAGCGGTCTCCGTCTCGCCTTCGTCGGTCGTATCTTGGGTGCCGTCAGCCGCCGCCGCGGACTCGGTTGCCTCTTCATCCAGCTCGGCGGTGGGCGCAGTACCGTCGTCGGTCACCGCCATGGTGTCGGCGCCGGCCGCGTCGTCTCCCGTTGTCGCGGCCGAAGCCGTAGCCGCCGCATCCTCTTCGGCGGCAGGCGCGGTGCCGTCGTCTGTCGCCGCCATCGTGTCGATGCCGGCTGCGTCGTCAGTTGCTCCTGGCTCAACCGCAGCTGTTGCATCCTCATCGGTGGCGGGCGCGGTGCCGTCTCCGGTCGCCGCCATGGTGTCGGCGCCGATCGCGTCGTCCCCAGCACCCGCCGCAGCCGCAGCCGCTGCATCGTCCTCGGTAGCAGGCGCGGTGCCGTCGTCTGTCGCCGCCATCGTATCGGCGCCGGCTGCGTCGTCCGCTGCCCCTGTTTCAGCCGCAGCCGTTGCAACCTCATCGGTGGCGGGCTCGGCGCCGTCATTGCCTTCCGCCATCGTGTCGGCGCCGGTCGCGTCCTCCCCAGCCCCCGTCTCAACCGTAGTCGCCTCATCCTCCTCGGTCGCAGGCGCGGTGCCGTCGTCGCCTGCCGCCATGGTGTCGGTGCCGGCTGCGTCGTCCGGTGCCCCTGGCTCAGCCGCAGCCGTCGCATCCTCGTCGGCGGCGGGTGCCACGTCGTCGTCGCCTTCCGCCATGGTGTCAGTGCCGGCTGCGTCGTCCGTTGCCCCTGGCTCAGCCGCAGCCGTTACATCCTCATCGGTGGCGGGTGCCACGTCGCCGTCACCTTCCGCCGTCGTGTCGGTGCCGGCTGCGTCGTCCCTTGCCGTTTCTGTTTGAGCCGCAGCCGTTGTATCCTCATCGGTGGCGGATGCCACGTCGTCGTCGCCTTCCGCCGTGGTGCCGGTGCTGGCTGCGTCGTCTGCTGCCCCTGTCTCAGCCGCAGCCGTTGCATCCTCATCGGTAGCGGGCGCGGTGCCGTCGTCGCCTTCCGCCGTCGTATCGGTGCCGGCAGCGTCGTCCGTTGCCCCTGGCTCAGCCGCAGCCGTTGCATCCTCATCCGTGGCGGGTGCCACGTCGTCGTCGCCTTCCGCCATGGTGTCGGTGCCGGCAACGTCGTCCGGTGCTGTTACTGTCTGAGCCGCAGCCGTTGCATCCTCATCCGTGGCGGGCGCGGTGTCGTCGTCGGTCGCCGCCATGGTGTCGGTGCCGGCAGCGTCGTCCGCTGCCCCTGGCTCAGCCGCAGCCGTTGCATCCTCATCGGTGGCGGGCGCGGTGCCATCATCGGCCTCCGCCATCGTTTCAGTGTCTGCCGGCTCCTCCTCCGCTTCTGGCTCAGCCGCAGCCGTCGCATCCTCATCGGTGGCGGGCGCGGTACCGTCGTCGGTCGCCGCCATCGTTTCGGTATCTGACGGCTCTTCCTCCGCGCTTGGCTCAGACAAAGCTGCCAAATCATCCTCTGTGGCGGTTGCGGCGCCGTCATCGGCCTCCGCCATCGTTTCAGTGTCTGCCGGCTCCTCCTCCGCTTCTGTCTTAGCCGCTGCCGTTGCATCGTCCTCGGCAATGGGCGCGGTGCCGTCGTCGCCCTCCGCCATCGTGTCGGTATCCGCCGCGTCTCCCGCTGCCCCCGGCTCGGCCGCAACTTCCTCGTCCTCTTCGGTGGTGGGCTCGGTGCCGTCACCGTTTGTGGCGGCAACGTCGGTCTCGGCAGCGTCTCCTGTCGCTGTGACCGCAGGCGCGCCATCGTCCGCTGTCGCCGGCCCGGCCGTCTCTTCGTCCTGCACAACGGTATCGACGTCGCCCGCAGGCGAGTCAGCCGGAGTCGGAGTCGTCTCAGCCAACTCACCGGTTTCAGCCTCGGTCGGCTTCTCGGGCGCGGCCGAAGCCGGTTCAGCCGTCTCTTCCTCCAGCGGGCCAACATCGATGTCGCCGCCGGGAACGTCGGCAGGCACCGGTAGCGCTTCAGCCGTCTGTTCGGGCTTGAGTTCGGCCGGTTCGGGAACGCCGGCATCGGCCGTCGCGGGCTCCGCCTCCTCGGCCGGCGATACGCTGTCCACGGTGCTCTCGGCCGTGCGATCGGCAATATCGACGGACTGCCCCGACGTTCCGTCCTGCTCGTCTCCGCCGGTCAGGAACACGCCGAGCAGGACGCCGACGACCACGACGGCGACGCCGGCTGGGGCCGCGATGCGGAGCGTCTCGCGTCGCCGCAACGCAGCGGCCACGCGACCGGTGAAAGTGCCTGTCTCGCTCACTCGATACGCCTAGCAGTGATGGGCGGCGCCACGATACACGAGTCGTTCGAGGCGCGACAGTTTACCCCAACTGACACCCTACCAGTCGCCGCCAGACGAAAACGCGGGCGGCGGAGACGGAGTCGAGCTCACCGGATTGCGGATCGCAGGCAGCGACTTGAGATAGGCGGCCATGGCCTCCAGATCCTCCTGGGTCAGGTGGCGCAACCCGTCGTCGATAGCCTCGCGCATCTCGCCCTGCACGTCGTCGCCATAGGGCGTGAAGCCCGTGCGCAGGAAGAACGCCAGATCGATTTCGGACCATGAGCCGATGCCGGTCTCGCTATCGGGGGTGATATTGGGAACCGAGATGCCGCTTGGCCCATAGCGAGACCCCGCCAGGTGCGGGCCGCGCTTGAGGGAGCCCAGCATGTTGCGCGGGGTGTGGCATTCGGCGCAGTGGCCCAGCGTTTCCACGAGATAGCACCCGCGCGACAGGCGCTCGTCCTGGCCGGGATCGGCAGCGATGGGCACTCGATCGAAGAAGAGCCAGCGCCAGGGGTGGAGAAAGAGGCGCACGTTGAACGGAAACCTGAGCGCGTGCGGCCTATTGGGGGCGACGACCGGCTCCACCGTGTCGAGGTAGGCCTTGAGGTCGAGCATGTCCTCGTGATGCATGCCGGCATACGCGGTGTACGGAAACGCCGGGTAGTAGGTGCGGCCTTCGGGCGACTTGCCGTCGCGCAGCGCGCGCACAAAATTCTCGTCGGACCAGCCGCCTATACCTGTTTCAGGATCCGGCGTGATGTTGGGCGCGGCGATCGCCCCCCAGGGCGAGGACAGCATGCGACCGCCGGCGAGGAACGCGCCGCCGCCCGCGACGTCGGTGTGGCAGGTCGCGCAGCCCGCTGCGCGCAGGATGTAGGCGCCGCGTGCCGCGGGGTCCGCGCTTGCCGGATCGGGCTCGATCGCGGGCTCCGCCGCAGGCGCCGCACCGGCGAGCACGACACTCGCCAGCATCGCCAGCAGCAGACAGCCGATGCGATGGGTGAAACGGATGTTGAACCCTTCCATGGGATCCCGCGCTCGGTCCTGCCCCCGGCACTTGGGGTCCCTATTCTGATATAGTCGCTTCAATGGGCATTACAACCAAGCCCCGGCCGTCATCTCGGCTGGCGGCCGGGGGCGGTCTCTGCTACAGAGCGGCACTCCTACACCTCAGCCACTGATTCAGGATCGGACCGGCGATGGCGGCGATCGCGTCCCTTTGCGTCTTTTGCGGCTCTCAAAGGGGCCGCAACCCGGCCCATGCCGAGGCCGCCCGCAGCCTGGGCACGGCGCTGGCCGAGCGCGGGATCACGCTCGTGTACGGTGCCGGCGGCATCGGCCTGATGGCGGTGGTGGCCGATGCCGTGCTGGCGGGCGGCGGCGATGTCGTCGGCGTCATCCCCGAGCATCTGGCGCGCCTCGAAGTGGCGCACGAGGGCCTGACCGAGACGGTGGTCACCGAGGACATGTTCCGGCGCAAGCAGATCATGATCGACCGCGCTGACGGCTTCGTAATCCTGCCAGGCGGCTATGGCACCCTCGACGAGTTCTTCGAGGTGCTGACCTGGAAGCAGCTCGGGCTCCTAGACAAGCCCGTGATCGTTCTCGACACCGAGGGCTATTGGGGACCCCTCCTCGCCCTGATCGACCACGTGAGCGCCGACGGCTTCGCCCCGCCGGCGGCACCCGGCCTCGCCACCGTGGTCCGCTCGACGGAGGAGCTGTTCCGCGCCCTCGACAACGGCGAGGCGTAGCCGCCCTTCCGAGCCCTCCTTCCGGGCGGCCCCGTCCTTGACCGGTAGGACCGCTTTGCTAAGGTGCGCGCGGCCCCGCCGGCCGCCGACGCATTCCTCCCGGGGCCCCTTGCCCGCAACGCATTCCTGGAGAGCTTCGGATGGCGAAAATCAAGGTCGCCAACCCCGTCGTCGAGATCGACGGCGACGAGATGACCCGAATTATCTGGGCGTGGATCAAGGACCAGCTGATCCTGCCCTATGTTGATATCGACCTTCTCTATTTCGACCTCGGCGTCGAGCATCGGGACGCCACCGACGATCAGGTCACGATCGATTGCGCCGAAGCGATCAAGGAGTTCGGCGTCGGCGTCAAGTGCGCGACCATCACGCCTGACGAGGCTCGCGTCGAGGAGTTCGGCCTCAAGAAGATGTGGCGCTCGCCCAACGGCACGATCCGCAACATCCTCGGAGGCACGGTGTTCCGCGAGCCGATAATTTGCCGCAATGTGCCGCGCCTCGTGCCCGGCTGGCAGCACCCGATCGTGATCGGCCGCCACGCCTTTGGCGACCAGTACCGCGCCACCGATTTCGTGGTGCCAGGCAAGGGCAAGCTCACGGTGCGCTTCGAGCCCGCGAACGGCGGCGAGACCATCGAGCGGGAGGTGTTCGACTTCCCCGGCGGCGGCGTCGCGCTCGCCATGTACAACCTGGACGATTCGATCCGCGACTTCGCCCGCGCCTGCATGAACTACGGGCTGGATCGGAGCTGGCCGGTCTACATGTCGACCAAGAACACGATCCTCAAGTTCTACGACGGGCGCTTCAAGGACCTCTTCGAGGAAGTCTTCGAGGCCGAGTTCAAGGACCGCTTCGAGGCCGCCGGCATCAGCTACGAGCACCGGCTGATCGACGACATGGTCGCCGCCGCGCTCAAGTGGGAGGGCGCCTTCATCTGGGCCTGCAAGAATTACGACGGCGACGTACAGTCGGACACCGTGGCCCAGGGCTTCGGCTCGCTCGGCCTGATGACCTCGGTGCTGATGTCGCCCGACGGCAAGACGGTGGAGGCCGAGGCGGCGCACGGCACGGTCACCCGCCACTACCGCGCCTATCAGCGGGGCGAGGAGACCTCGACCAACCCGATCGCCTCGATCTTCGCCTGGACCCGCGGCCTCAAGCACCGCGGCCGGCACGACGGCAAC
The DNA here is from genome assembly GCA_963422645.2 of Alphaproteobacteria bacterium. Taxonomy (GTDB): domain Bacteria; phylum Pseudomonadota; class Alphaproteobacteria; order UBA828; family UBA828; genus WTGU01. The sequence continues at coordinate 178,464 of CAXXVO010000014.1, read as the reverse complement.
CAGGCGCTCGTGGACTTTGGCGACACGCTGGAGCGCTGCTGCATCGAGTGCGTGGAAGCCGGCGAGATGACCAAGGACCTCGCCATCCTGATCGGCCCCGACCAGGGCTGGCTCAACTCAAAGGGTTTTTTGGACGCGATCGACCGCCGTCTGCGCGCCGCAATGGCGTAGCTGGCGCGGGACGCGCCCGCTACGGCCCGACTTAGAAGAAGTGGCGCCAGCCCGAGAGCAGAATTAGCTCTGCGTCCGCGTTCTTGCGATGGCCCGGCTCGTGGGAGAGTGTTGCGCCGAGACGCAACTCGCCGAGCTCCAACGGCTGGTGCCATTGCAGCACCAAGTCAACCTGCCTTCCACCGGGCTCGACATCCGCATTCAGTGTGTTGCGGACCACCTCGCCCGCTTTCGTTCGTCCTGAGGGAAGCGCAAGCAGCGCCTGACCGCGCTCTACGCGGAGCGGCTGCGACAGCGACACTCGAAACGCACTGCCGTCGGAGTTCTGTCGGGTGGCGTGCAACGCGAATGCACTGGTGGCGAGAGGCGAGATCTCCTGGAACACACCGCCTTGCGCCTGCGCGTTCACGGTGCCGATCTCCGCAGTGCCGCCAAGGCGCCACGAACCGACCTCCGTATCCGCTTCGATTCCCGCGAATGCGACGTGCGCCTCGATATCCCCGAACGCGCCGCCGGACTCGCTGCCGAGCAGGGTGTCCCGCTCGCCCATCCAGCCCGCCCGGAGACCGAACGGGGCCTCAGGTTCACGCCAGGTGAGCGCCGCACCCGAAGCAGGCTTTTGCCGGACAAGGCCTTCCGTGGTGAGCAAGGTGGCGCTCAGGTGCGCGGCAACCGGCAAGTTGGCGACGACGCTGTGTCTGGCAAGGGCAAAGTGGCTGGCACTCGCGGCGGGGGAGGCGCCAGACTTCGCCAGATACAAGGCAGGGAGCGCGCCCTGAGGTGCGTCGCGTGTCTCAAGGATGGGGAGTCGGATGGCATCCGCTGGGGAGCCGTGCGGCTTCGACAGCGATAGCTGTTGGAAATCACGGAAGCGATCGTGCAGCGCAGGTCGCGCGGCAACGTTCACCATCGTGTCGACGTCGTACCAGAACGGAGCGCCAAGCTGATCGAACGCGGCGATCTCGCGATCTTCGAGCGCTGGAATGAGTGCGTCGCCGAAGGCGAGGCCGAGCTGCACGACCGAATCGCTCAGAGCGGCGCCCGCGCTTTCTACCCGATCGCCCATCGCAACGACCGTCTCACCCACGGGCGAGGTCGCAGCGCCCAAGTCCATGAGGCCTCGACCGTAGATCGCCGAGTCGGCATAGATGCCGCTGCTGTTCGCCGTCTCCAGAAGCCTCGAGAGCAGATCGGTGTTGGAGATCTGGCCCCGGAAATACTGCTTCATCAGCGCAAGGCCGCCGGTCACCATCGGCGCGGCGACCGATGTGCCACGCAAACCGGCGACACCCCGAAAGCCTGGGGTACCTTCCAAGTCCGGGCCGAAATACGCCGCGCGGACCTGCTCTCCCGGCGCCGCCAAGCAATACTCAGCCGCGATGCCGCAGCGGTTGGAAAAGTCGGCAATTTCTCCGTCTGGGCGTATGGCCACCACGGCGACCGTATTATCTTGCAGCTCCGGATAGTGTGTGGCTAAGCCCGGCAACAGGTCGACCGAGCTCGCTTCAACCGCGCCGTCTACGCACTGGGGTATAGAGATATCGCATGTCGTGCCATGCGCATTTCCCGCAGCCCAGACCAAGACGACCTTATCTTCAGACTTCCTGACCTCTGCTGATTTTAGGTGACACGAGCCGCGCGGATTCCGAGGCCCCGTCGATGTCGTAGACTATGCGCAGACGGGTGCCGGGGAAGACCGTTTCGGTGGCGTTCAGGTCGCTCAGAACCGCATCGATCCAACGGTCGCAGGCGTCGTTTGCGAGGCCAAGAATGTGGACCCGCAGGAGGCCATTGCCAGGATCCGGCAGGATGTCGGCATCGGCGGTGAGCAGCGCTTGAAGCAGTTTCCGGGGATGGGGCTTGTGGCCCTGCGCCTGCATGACGGGAAGCATCATGCGGGTTTCGGCGCGGTAGGCGATCATCCGGATGACGTCGAGGAGGAGGCGCTCGCGCGCGGGCAAGGCATCGAGCTGCTCGGCTTCGTCGAGGTCGCCGGCCCGGCAGTGCTTGGGCGTCTCCCTGCGGCTGGCCCTGACGATGTCGCGGACATCCTGGAGGTCCCTGACTTCCCTCCTGAGTTCCGCCGTCGGCTGCTTCTTCCGGGCCGTGTCGGCGATGCGGTTGCGCAGGCGGCCAAGCTGGCGGTCGAGGCGATGGATTGCCTTGTCATAGGCCCGCCGCAGCGGGTTGACGACCATGGCGGCGGGATCGAGAGGCTCGAGCTCGTGGGTCGGCAGGGCGTCGAGATTGAACTCGTCACGCATGTACTTGAAGAAGTTCTCCTGCGACCAGCGCGAGAACATGGCGCCCGCAACCTCAGCCATCGGCTTGTGCGGATCGGTGGTGATCAGCGGCACCTGACGGCCGTTGTCGAGCAGGCGGCGGATCTGGCGCACCCTGAAGCCGTTCGGCAACGTCACCGGCTTCTCAGCCAGCCGCATGGTGGCGCTGCCGTCCGCCGCCGGTCCGTGAATGGGAACGGTCATCGCGCCGAAGTCCTCGGCCGGCCAGTCCTCGCCCCTGAAGTTCTTGTGCCAGGTCAGGCAGGCGACGCCGCGCCTCGCCAGCCGGCGGAACAGATCCGGGCTCCAGCCCTCGCGGTCGAAGACCAGGGTGAGCGCCGGCTGGCCGGGATGCTCGGCGGTCAGGTCCGGCGCCCCGGCGCCAACGATCCCAAGCTCCTGCAGCGCCGGCACCACGTCGGCTTCGATGGCCGCGACCATCTTCGGGTCCAGCGGCTTGTGCAGACAGAGCAGCGGCTTGCCGCCCAGAGCGTTGATCCAGTAGCTGGCGCTCGCCGGCAGGCACAGCTTCTCGCGCGAGACGAAGTGCTTGGGCAAGCGCCCCTTGCGGCCGGAGTAGACCTTGACGTGCCCGTCGATGGCCAGCGTCGCCCAGAGCTCCGGCTCGTCGGCGCCTGCCAGCGCCTGGCAAGGGCGAGCTGCCACGCCCGCACGCCGGCCTCGTCGTCGGCGATGAGAGCGATCTTGCGGCGCAGCGTCTTGACCTCGGGGCAGCGATCGAGGCCGAGAATGGCGCCCCATTCGCCCGGCGCCTGGTAGCGCAGGCTCTCGGGGTTGCGCACCCGCGCCAAGGTCATGAAGGCCAGGAAGAGCAGGATCGTAGGCAAGCCGTAATAGCCCTTCGGCAGCAATGGCAGGAGACCGGTCTCGGAGAGAAGACCTTCCTTCAGCAGGGCCGGCAGGGCGGCGAGCACGCCGCCGAAGCGGACACCGCGGGCGGCGGCGGCGAACTGCGGTTCGACCGGCCCCGCCTGTCCACAACTGGCCAGAACCCGAGCCGGAACATCGCAAGTCGCACGCCCCATCGGCGCCTGCCGGTCCCGCCGATCGCGCGCGCTGCGATCCGTTTGCGGCTGCGCTTCCAGCCCCGGCGCCGTCTCCGGCCCCGGGGCACCGGTACTCTCTTCATCGACACGGCCTTCAGGAGCCGCACCCGCGTCAGGCGGCGCAGCCAGCGCTGAGCGTCCGGGCTCCCCATCCGCCTCCGTGTTGCCGATCAGTCCCTGACGGCGCCACTTGTTGACCGATGGCGCTGACACGCCGAGAACCCGGGCCGCCGCAGAGCCGCTCAGGCCCGATGCCAGCAACGCCGTCGCCTTCTCCGCCAACTCCGGAGTGAACACCGACGGCCCGCGACCGCGCCGGGGCTTCATGAACCCCGCTTCGCCCTCGGCCAGGTAGCGCCGTCGTGCGCGCTGCACCGTCGCGCGCGAGACAGCGAAAGCGTCAGCCAGTTCCTGCGGCGAGACCGCGCTGATCGCCGCGAGGCGGCCGATCCGCAAGAGCATGGCCGTGCGGTCATCGGCGGCGTGGCTGTCAAAGGGAATGAGGTTGGAAAAGTAGGTGAAGGTGTCGTCCGAGATCAGGACGGCGAAGCAGCTGTTGCCGATCGAGACCGCCTCTGGAGGGCACATTGGGAGGGTACTGGGCATGGTTGAGACCGTGCAATTGGTATCAAATTATAATATCAGACCTCGGGCGCGACACCCAGCGAAAAACCGCCTGAAACAACCGAAATGTATCAGAATTCAAGGAGTTCCCGGCACGCTGCCCAGAACAGCCAGCATCACGAGGTCAGGAAGTCTGAGACTATGCGCAGACGGGTGCCGGGGAAGACCGTTTCGGTGGCGTTCAGGTCGCTCAGAACCGCATCGATCCAACGGTCGCAGGCGTCGTTTGCGAGGCCAAGAATGTGGACCCGCAGGAGGCCATTGCCAGGATCCGGCAGGATGTCGGCATCGGCGGTGAGCAGCGCTTGAAGCAGTTTCCGGGGATGGGGCTTGTGGCCCTGCGCCTGCATGACGGGTGTCAATCGGCTTTCAATACTGACCCCCGATCGGCGTGCAAAATTGACCCCCCTGAGTGGCACGGCGGAGGTTGTCCCGGTAGCCAATAGGGGGGACCCGCGCGGCTTCGTGTGGCGCCCTGCGCTACGCGGAGCGAAGCCGCGTGGGGGGTCCCTGTTGGCCCACCGGGGCAACCGGGCCGCAAGGGAGGCCGGCGGCGGGTCAGGAGCGGTTCTTGAAGCGCCAGCTCTCGTTGCCGGTCTCGATGATCTCGCAATGATGGGTGAGGCGATCGAGCAGCGCTGTGGTCATCTTGGGGTCGCCGAAGACGGATGGCCATTCGCCGAAGGCGAGGTTTGTGGTGATGACGATCGAGGTGCGCTCGTAGAGCCGGCTCATCAGATGGAAGAGCAGCTGCCCACCGGCCTGGGCGAAGGGCAGGTAGCCGAGCTCGTCGAGGATGACGAAGTCGCGGCGGACGAGCTGGTCTGCAGTGCGGCCCTGGCGTCCGGCGCGAAGCTCGGCCTCGAGGAGGTTGACCAGGTCGACGACGTTGTAGCACCGGCCGCGCGCGCCCTTGCGGATGCAGGACCGCGCGATGGCGACGGCGAGATGGGTCTTGCCGGTACCGGTGCCGCCGACCAGCACGATGTTGCGTTTGCCCTCGAGGAAGCCGCCGCCGGCGAGCTCCTGGATCAGGGGCTCGTTGACCGGCGAGGCGGCGAAGTCGAAGTCGGCCAGCTCCTTGACCGTCGGCAGCTTGGCGGAGGCCATCTGGTACTTGATCGAGCGGGCCCTCTTGTCGGCGATCTCGACCTGCAGCAGCGTACCGATGATCTGTTGCACCGGATGGCGGCGCTTGAGCCCGTCGGCAAGGATGTCGTCGTAAGCGGCGCGCATACCTGCGAGCTTCAGCTGGGTCATCATCTCCAGCACATCATGACGCTCCATGACCGGCCTCCCTCAGGCTGTCGTAGCGCTGACAGTCGGCTACCGGCTTGTGGCGAAGCTGCAGGCCCTCGGGCGTCGGGATGATTGCCGGCGGTGCCGGCTGGCGCTGCCGGGCGAGGATGTTGAGCACCACGTCGGCGCTGCAGGCACCGCAGTCGAGCGTCTCGGCACAGGCCGCCTCAACCGCCTCCAGTCCGTCCTCCAGCACCGCCGCGAGCACCTTGACGAACTGCCGGTCGCCGTCGTCGTGGCCCGCGAGCCGGGTTCGCAGGCGGCCGAGCGCGTTGGGCAACTGCCAGTCCTTGAAGGGCGCGCCATTGCGTAGCGCGCCGGGCTTCCGCGTCAGGATCGGCACGTAATGCCACGGATCGTAGACGAACCGGCCGCGCCCGAAGCTGCGGGGGTGCTCGGCAACGGTCTCGCCGTCCTGGCGGATGACGATCCGATCGGCATAGGCCCGCACGTCCACCGGCCGGCCGACGGCGCGGGCCGCGACGCTGTACTGGTTGTTGTCGAAGCGCACCAGACAGGTCTTCGAGACCGACACCTCGCTGGCATGGAAGCCGTCGAAGGGGCCGCGATACGCCATCAGGAAGGGCTGCTCCTCCTCGAACACCTGCCACACCGTCTTGCCCGGGATTGTCGGATGCGGATGCTTCTTGGCGTCCTCGATGCACCGATCCATCAGCCACTCGTTGATCTCGGCGTAGGAGCGGCCCCGCGGGATGGGCACGAACAGGCGGCCGCGAAGGTCACCCACCTGCTTCTCGACCTGCCCCTTCTCCCAGCCAGCCCCTGGCGTGCACGCCACAGGCTCCACCAGATGGTGCGAGCACAGCTCCTGGAAGCGGCGGTTGTAGTCCCGCTTCTTGCCCACGAAGATCGTGCTCACCGCCGTCTTCATGTTGTCGTAGATGCCCCGCCGGCAGACCCCGCCGAAGAAGCGGAAGGCACGCTCGTGCGCCTCGAAGACCATCTCCTGGCTCTCGCGGGGAAAGATCTGGACCAGATACATCCGGCTGTGGCACAGCCGCATGTGCGCCGCCTTCACCCTGGTCGTCGCGCCCGACAGACGCGCGTACTCGTGGCTCCAGTCGAACTGGTAGGCCTCGCCGGGATCGAAGATCAGCGGCACATAGGCCTGCGCCGGCGACAACAGCCGCCACCGGCGCCGCCAGGCCCTGGCATAGCGGCGAACCGCGTCATAGCCGCCCTTGTAGCCCAGCGACACAAGGTCTTCATGAATCCGCAGAAGAGACAGCCGATCCTTGCGTGCCTTCTTCTCGTTGGCCTTCAGCTGGCGCTCAAGCTCCTCCACCCACAGCCCAAGCTTCGGCATCGGCTGGATCTTGCGCTCGTAGCTGTGCGAGGTCGCATCGCCCCGCACCACCTTGCGTATCGTGTTCTTGGAAACCCTCAAATCCCGGGCGAGCTTCTTGATCGGAACGCCCTTCACCAGATGATCCCGACGGATCTTCGCGATCGTTTCCACAACCAGCATCTCCCCCACCACCCCGTCCGTCCAAACGACGAGGTGTGTTCATGGACACAAATCCAAGGGGGTCAATTTTGGACGCCGATCACCCCCAATAGGGGGTCACTTTTCCACGCTTAACAACAATGACGGGAAGCATCATGCGGGTTTCGGCGCGGTAGGCGATCATCCGGATGACGTCGAGGAGGAGGCGCTCGCGCGCGGGCAAGGCATCGAGCTGCTCGGCTTCGTCGAGGTCGCCGGCCCGGCAGTGCTTGGGCGTCTCCCTGCGGCTGGCCCTGACGATGTCGCGGACATCCTGGAGGTCCCTGACTTCCCTCCTGAGTTCCGCCGTCGGCTGCTTCTTCCGGGCCGTGTCGGCGATGCGGTTGCGCAGGCGGCCAAGCTGGCGGTCGAGGCGATGGATTGCCTTGTCATAGGCCCGCCGCAGCGGGTTGACGACCATGGCGGCGGGATCGAGAGGCTCGAGCTCGTGGGTCGGCAGGGCGTCGAGATTGAACTCGTCACGCATGTACTTGAAGAAGTTCTCCTGCGACCAGCGCGAGAACATGGCGCCCGCAACCTCAGCCATCGGCTTGTGCGGATCGGTGGTGATCAGCGGCACCTGACGGCCGTTGTCGAGCAGGCGGCGGATCTGGCGCACCCTGAAGCCGTTCGGCAACGTCACCGGCTTCTCAGCCAGCCGCATGGTGGCGCTGCCGTCCGCCGCCGGTCCGTGAATGGGAACGGTCATCGCGCCGAAGTCCTCGGCCGGCCAGTCCTCGCCCCTGAAGTTCTTGTGCCAGGTCAGGCAGGCGACGCCGCGCCTCGCCAGCCGGCGGAACAGATCCGGGCTCCAGCCCTCGCGGTCGAAGACCAGGGTGAGCGCCGGCTGGCCGGGATGCTCGGCGGTCAGGTCCGGCGCCCCGGCGCCAACGATCCCAAGCTCCTGCAGCGCCGGCACCACGTCGGCTTCGATGGCCGCGACCATCTTCGGGTCCAGCGGCTTGTGCAGACAGAGCAGCGGCTTGCCGCCCAGAGCGTTGATCCAGTAGCTGGCGCTCGCCGGCAGGCACAGCTTCTCGCGCGAGACGAAGTGCTTGGGCAAGCGCCCCTTGCGGCCGGAGTAGACCTTGACGTGCCCGTCGATGGCCAGCGTCGCCCAGAGCTCCGGCTCGTCGGCCTTGCCAGCGCCTGGCAAGGGCGAGCTGCCACGCCCGCACGCCGGCCTCGTCGTCGGCGATGAGAGCGATCTTGCGGCGCAGCGTCTTGACCTCGGGGCAGCGATCGAGGCCGAGAATGGCGCCCCATTCGCCCGGCGCCTGGTAGCGCAGGCTCTCGGGGTTGCGCACCCGCGCCAAGGTCATGAAGGCCAGGAAGAGCAGGATCGTAGGCAAGCCGTAATAGCCCTTCGGCAGCAATGGCAGGAGACCGGTCTCGGAGAGAAGACCTTCCTTCAGCAGGGCCGGCAGGGCGGCGAGCACGCCGCCGAAGCGGACACCGCGGGCGGCGGCGGCGAACTGCGGTTCGACCGGCCCCGCCTGTCCACAACTGGCCAGAACCCGAGCCGGAACATCGCAAGTCGCACGCCCCATCGGCGCCTGCCGGTCCCGCCGATCGCGCGCGCTGCGATCCGTTTGCGGCTGCGCTTCCAGCCCCGGCGCCGTCTCCGGCCCCGGGGCACCGGTACTCTCTTCATCGACACGGCCTTCAGGAGCCGCACCCGCGTCAGGCGGCGCAGCCAGCGCTGAGCGTCCGGGCTCCCCATCCGCCTCCGTGTTGCCGATCAGTCCCTGACGGCGCCACTTGTTGACCGATGGCGCTGACACGCCGAGAACCCGGGCCGCCGCAGAGCCGCTCAGGCCCGATGCCAGCAACGCCGTCGCCTTCTCCGCCAACTCCGGAGTGAACACCGACGGCCCGCGACCGCGCCGGGGCTTCATGAACCCCGCTTCGCCCTCGGCCAGGTAGCGCCGTCGTGCGCGCTGCACCGTCGCGCGCGAGACAGCGAAAGCGTCAGCCAGTTCCTGCGGCGAGACCGCGCTGATCGCCGCGAGGCGGCCGATCCGCAAGAGCATGGCCGTGCGGTCATCGGCGGCGTGGCTGTCAAAGGGAATGAGGTTGGAAAAGTAGGTGAAGGTGTCGTCCGAGATCAGGACGGCGAAGCAGCTGTTGCCGATCGAGACCGCCTCTGGAGGGCACATTGGGAGGGTACTGGGCATGGTTGAGACCCCGTGCAATTGGTATCAAATTATAATATCAGACCTCGGGCGCGACACCCAGCGAAAAACCGCCTGAAACAACCGAAATGTATCAGAATTCAAGGAGTTCCCGGCACGCTGCCCAGAACAGCCAGCATCACGAGGTCAGGAAGTCTGATCTTCGGAGCTTTCCTGAAGAATTGAGGCGATCATCCGCGCAAACGGTTCGTGAAGTACCTCTTCACTGTAATTCTCGATGATTCCCGAGACGCCGAGGCTCAAGTTCAGCAAATCGACGCTTCGGGAGCCGAACCGCCAACCGAGTATCTCGTCGAGTCTGTCGGCAAAGTACTCTGGTAACTACCCAGGTACCCCGCCGCCAGTTCTGAGTGCGTGCTGATGTTGCTTGCCGTCGGTGCCGTTTCGCCGTCGGCGCGTCGTTGATCCCCGCTTGACTGTATAGGTTCTCTCGCCTATGGGTTGCACTCTCGCATGAGAGGAGCAGCCGGTGGGGTATTTCGGGTCGAAGGCGACGACCGGTCTGAGCCAGGCGCTGATTGCGCTGATGCCGCCGCACTCTGTCTATATCGAGAGCCATCTTGGGGGCGGGGCGCTGATGAAGCGCAAGCCTGCGGCCATGCGCTCGATCGGGATCGACCGCGACGAGCGGGCGCTTGAGGCCTTTGGCTGCGACTACCCGGTGGAGTTGGTGCACGGCTGCGCCCATTCCTTCCTGGCCTCGTTCCCGTTTCTGGGCCCGGAGCTGGTCTACAGCGATCCGCCCTATCTGCACGCGACCCGGCGTTCGTCGCAGCGCTACCGCTTCGAGTACGAGGAGGCCGACCACGTCGCGCTCCTCGAACTGCTCAAGGGTCTGCCCTGCCAGGTGATGGTCTCGGGCCACCCGTCTGCGCTCTATGACGAGCTGCTGGCGGGCTGGCGCCGGCTGGCGCTGCAGGTGACGACCCAGGCCCAGGTGCGGACCGAGGTCGTGTGGTTCAACTTCGCGCCTGACCGGGTGCACTGGGCGAGCTTCGCCGGCCGGAACTTCACCGAGCGCCAGTGCATCAAGCGCAAGGCGGCCAACTGGGGCCGGCGCTACGAGGCCATGCCGGCGGGCGAACGCCTGGCGGTGCTGGCCGCGATCATGGCCGTCGAGGCCGACGAGGGTTCGTGACAGTGTCGCGCTGGCACGAGGACCTCGCTGCCCACGACGAGGCCTTCGCGTGCCTGCAGGACCTTTTCACCCCACAATCCTTCGCAATGACCGCCGTCAAAGCCATTCGGGAATGGGGCCAGGGGTTGCTGCGCCTGAGCGCGGCCCTGGTCAAGGAGAACGACGCGCTGGAGCGGGAGAACGCCCGCTTGCGCGAGCGGATCGCCGAACTCGAGCGCAGCGCCGCGCTCGACAGCACCACCAGCTCCAAGCCGCCGGCCAGCGACGGTCTGAAGAAGAAGAGCGGTGACCGGGAGAAGCGCACCCGGAGCCAGCGCGGCAAGTCCGACAGGCCCAGTGGCGGCCAGCCGGGCCACAAGGGAACTACCCTGGAGCGGACCGCGACGCCCGACCATGTCGTCGATCATGATCCGTCCGCCTGTGAGGGCTGCGGCGCGCCGCTGTCGGACGCTGACCGTCACGGAGCCCCCGTCTGCCGGCAGGTCTTCGATGTGCCCGAGCCGCAGCCCCTCGAGGTCACCGAACATCGCGGCCATCGTTGCCTCTGCGCTGCCTGCGGCACCGTGACGACAGCCGTCTTCCCGAACGGCGTGAGCGCACCGGTCCAATACGGGCCGCGCATCACCGCGTGGGTGACCTACCTGCTGCACGCTCAGTTCATTCCCGAGAAGCGGGTCGCCGAGGTCATGAGCGACCTCTTCGCGGTCAAGCTCTCAACAGCCACCATCGTCGCCATGGGAAGGCGCACCGCCCGGCGCTTCGAGGGCTTCCTCGATCGCCTCGCGGAGATCATCCGCACCGCAGCCCCAGTCAAACACCTCGACGAGACCGGCATCCGCATCGCCGCCCGGACCCATTGGCTCCATGTGCTGTGCACCCCGTTGCTCACCATCCTGCGCGTCGCCACCGGGCGCAGCCACATCGACGAGAAGCTCAACGGCATCGTCATCCATGACGACTACGCCACCTACTTCGCTCTCGAGGGCGTGCGCCACGGGGCCTGCAACGCCCATCACCTGCGCGAGCTCCAAGCCCTCATCGAGATCGAGAAGGAAGACTGGGCAACGAGCACGCACCGGCTCCTCATCCGTGCCAACAGAGCCGCCCGCTTCGCCCACAAGAACGACCGCGACCTCCGAATGGGCAAGCTGCGCCAGAAAATCTCAGGCGGCTTCCGCTCGATACAAGGCGCCCGCGACTTCGCAAACCTGCGATCCGTCATCGCCACCGCTCGAAAACAGCGCTGGAATGTCCTCGAAACCCTGGCGCACCCCGATCCAATCCAGCTGATCCCCGTATTGCGCTTCTGAAATCCTGCGCTGCTCCGGGAAAGCGCTCAGCCTGACCCCTGGCTGGTCAGAACCATCAATCCATCACGTCCGAGTGCTCGGCAGAATCAGACCTGGGCAGTTACGTACTCTGCGGTTCCCGGCAACTCGCTTATCTGGATCGGATCATACAATTCGGGCGCTTCTCCCAGCGGAATGGCAAAGACGACGAGATCGGCACCCCAGGCCACGCCATGCGCGTCGTACGGGAAACCGGGAATATCCTCTCCGGCGATAATGCTTGCCACCGCGGTGCCGTGAGAAAGTTCGCTTCCGTCATCGCCGGTCGCACCCGCAAGAAACCTCTCAGGGACGGTCTTGTTCCGAAACTGGGGATGGGCATTGTCGATCCCCGTATCCAGCACGCCCACGGTAACGCCTTCGCCGGGTGCCACGTCGGGACCGAATTCCAGCTCCAAGTTCGCGTAAGCCTGGTCGGCATTGATCGCCGCCAGGCCCCACTGGTTCTGGAAGCTCGACGGCTCCGCGTATTCGCCTGCGATTTCCTCCACCAAGGCTTCTAGCTCGGGTTCGGAAAGGCAGCCCTGGTCATGAGTTTGGACGCAGGGCTCCTGCTCTTCCTCTTCCACATCGTCCACAAATATATGGCAAGCGGCCAGAATCGGGATGACGAGACAGAGAGGAACCGCGACGCGGAACACGTGTCCCGAAAGTCGAAGAACCGGCAAACACAGAGACCGGTATAGGCGCGGGCGAATCATTGTTGGGCTCCCGTCAATTTGGGAGCTTGAAACACGGATTCGCCGGACAGACAATTATGACTTTGTTTTGTGCGCCTGCGGCCCAGAAATCGGGCAGAAATTCTTGCTCGGGTCAGGTCATCGTCTCCTGCGACGAATTGCCAACTAAAACAACCCTGTAATGTTGCCGATATCATCGACGGCGATGTTGTCGGCGGCGGGCACGCGCGGCAGGCCCGGCATGGTCATGATCGCACCACAGATCACCACCACGAACTCGGCGCCGCCCGAGAGTCGCACCTCGCGAATCGGCACCTCGAAGCCGCTGGGCGCGTTCTTCAGCCCCGCATCGGCCGAGAAGCTGTACTGTGTCTTCGCCATGCACACGGGGAAGTGCCCGAAGCCGCCGGCCTGGAGCTCGTCAAGCCGCCGGCTGACGGTCGCGTCCGCCGTGATGCCGTCGGCGCCGTAGATCCGCTTGGCCACGGTCTCGATCTTCTCCCAGAGCGTGAGCTCGTCCGCATAGAGTGGCTGGAACGACGAGGGCTTGGACTCCATCGTGCCCACCACCTCGTGCGCCAGCGCCTCGCAGCCGGCGCCGCCCATGGCCCAGTGATCGCACTCCACCGCGTTGACACCCATCTCGGCGCAGTGCTCCGCCACCAGCGCGCGCTCGGCCTCGCTATCGGCTGAGAAGCGGTTGATCGCCACCACCGCCGGCACGCCGTAGCTCTGCACGTTGCGCACGTGCCGCGCCAGGTTCTCCATGCCCGTAGCCAGCGCCTCCAGGTTCTCGGTGCCGAGGTCGCTCCGCGCGACGCCGCCGTGCATCTTGAGCGCGCGGATGGTGGCCACGATCACCGCGCAGTCCGGCGCCAACCCGGCCTTGCGGCACTTGATGTCGAAGAACTTCTCGGCTCCGAGATCGGCGCCGAAGCCGGCCTCGGTCACGACGTAGTCCGCGAGCTTGAGTGCGGCCCTGGTCGCGATCACCGAGTTGCAGCCGTGGGCGATGTTGGCGAAGGGGCCGCCGTGGATGAGGGCCGGGTTGTTCTCCAGCGTCTGCACCAGATTGGGCGCGAGCGCGTCCTTGAGCAGTGCTGTCATGGCGCCGTCGGCGTTCACGGCGCTAGCGCGCACCGGCTCGCGCTCGCGCGTGAGCCCGACCACGATGTTGCCGAGGCGGGCGCGCAGATCGTCGAGATCGCGCGAGAGGCAGAAGATCGCCATCACCTCGGAGGCGACGGTGATGTCAAAGCCGTCCTCGCGCGGGAAGCCGTTGGCCACGCCGCCGAGCGATGACACCACAGAACGCAGCGCCCGGTCGTTCATGTCGACCACACGGCGCCAGCTCACCCGGCGCGGATCGATGCCGGCCTTGTTTCCCCAGTAAATGTGATTGTCGACCATTGCCGCGAGCAGGTTGTTGGCCGCGCCGATGGCGTGGAAGTCGCCGGTGAAATGGAGGTTGATGTCCTCCATCGGCACCACCTGGGCATAGCCGCCGCCGGCCGCCCCGCCCTTGACGCCGAAGCAGGGGCCGAGGCTCGGCTCCCGCAAGGCCATGACGGCCTTCTTGCCGATCCGGTTGAGGCCGTCGCCGAGGCCGACCGTTGTGGTGGTCTTGCCCTCGCCCGCCGGTGTCGGCGTGATCGCCGTCACCAGGATCAGCTTGCCGTCGGGCCGGTCCTGCAGCGAGCCGATGTAGTCGAGGGTGATCTTCGCCTTGTCGTGACCGTAGGGGACCAGATGCTCCCCCGCGATGCCGAGGCGGTCCTGGGCGAGTTCGAGAACCGGGCGCTTAGTGGCCGCCCGCGCGATATCGATATCGCTCTTGGGATCGGTATGCTGCGAGCCTGTGGGTTGGGCCATTGTTCACTCCCCTCCGCGTTCGGTCCGGCGGCTTGCCCCGCCGTCACGCCCGGCCCGACGAGGGGGTGTGACGATGCGCTAGTGCAGCCTGGCCCAGACGCGCCTGTAGATGACGAACAATACTGCGGTGAGCACAAAGACGAAGATTAGCACCTTGAGGCCGGTCTGCTTACGCTCTTCCAGCTCCGGCTCCGCGGTCCAGGAGAGGAAGGCGGTCACATCCCGCGCGTGCTGCTCGAGGGTCATGGGCGAGCCGTCCACGTACTCGACCGCCTCGTCGTAGAGAGGCTCCACCATGGCGATCTGCTGGCCCGGGAAGAAGTGGTTGAAGTTCATGCCGTCGGCAAGCTCCATCCCTTCCGGCGCCTCTTCCTCGTAGCCGGTCATCAGCGCGTAGATGTAATCCGGCCCGCCCTCGCGCGCCTTGATGATCAGCGAGAGGTCGGGCGGCAATGCGCCGCCGTTGGAGGCCCGCGCCTCGTTGTCGTTGGCGAAGGGCGAGGGCCAGTAGTCGGAGAGCCGCGCCGGCCGGTCGAACATCTCGCCCTCTACGTCGGGCCCGTCCTCGACCTCGTAGTCCGCAGCGATCGCCTTCGCCTCCTCCTCGGTGAAGCCGATCTCCACCAGGTTGCGGAAAGCGATGTACTGGAGCGAATGGCACGCGGAGCAGACTTCCTGGAAGACCTGAAAGCCGCGCTGCAGTTCGCCCCTGTCAAAGGTGCCGAAGACGCCCTCGTGCTTCCAGTCCTGACCGGGGATGTCCGGCGCGTCGCCGGCCGCAAGCGCTGCGTTGCCGCCAAAGAGCGCGAAGACGCCGATCAGCCCGGCCAGCAGGACGCCGCGCATCACGTCTTCTCCCCGGACGCCGCCGGTGCGGCTGCCGCAGTATCCGCCGGCGCCGCCGCAGTCGAGTCCTCACCCCCGCCCTTCAGCACCGATTGATGAATGCTTTCCGGCAGCGGCGTGGGCCGCTCGAATTTGCCGATGAGGGGCACGATGATGAGGAAGTGTGCGAAGTAGTAGCCGGTGGTCACCTGCCCGATCCAGATGAAGTTGCCCTCGGGCGAGTTGGCGCCGACCCAGCCGAGCGCGATGCAATCCACGACGAAGACCCAGAACGCCCACTTGTAGATCGGGCGGAAGCGCGCGCTCCGCACCTTGGACGTATCGAGCCAAGGCAGAATGAAGAGGATGAAGATCGAGGCGACCATCGCCACGACGCCGCCGAGCTTGTCGGGGATCGCGCGCAGGATCGCGTAGAAGGGCAGGAAGTACCATTCCGGCACGATATGCGCCGGCGTCTGCAGCGGGTTCGCCTTCTCGTAGTTGATCACCTCGCCCAGCGCGTTCGGCATGTAGAAGGTGAAGATCAGCAGGATGAACATCATCACGCCCACCCCGAACGAGTCCTTGGCCGTGTAGTAGGGGTGGAAGGGGATGGTGTCCTTCTTGCTCTTGATATCGATGCCGAGCGGGTTGTTCGACTTGCGGTGATGCAGCGCCCACAGGTGAATGAAGACCACACCGAAGAGCACGAAGGGCAGCAGGTAGTGCAGCGCGTAGAAGCGGACGAGCGTGGGGTGATCGACCGAGAAGCCGCCCCACAGCCAGGTGACGACCGTCTCGCCGATCCACGGGATCGCCGAGGTCATGTTCGTGATCACCGTCGCCGCCCAGAAGCTCATCTGCCCCCACGGCAGCACGTAGCCCATGAAGGCGCTCGCCATCATGAGCAGCAGGATGATGACGCCCATCCACCACAGGATCTCGCGCGGCGCCTTGTAGGAGCCGTAGTAGAGGCCACGGAAGAGGTGGATGTAGACCACGGCGAAGAACATCGAGGCGCCGTTGGCGTGGAGGTAGCGCATGAGCCAGCCCCACTCCACGTTGCGCATGATGTGCTCGACCGAATCGAAGGCGTGATCGGCATGCGGCGTGTAGTGCATCGCCAGCACCACGCCGGTGATGATCTGCACCACCAGCATGATCCCAGCGAGGGAGCCGAAGTTCCACCAATAGTTCAGGTTGCGCGGCGCCGGATAGTCGATGAGGTGCGCATTGGTCCAGCTGAAGATCGGCAGCCGGTACTCGATCCACTGGGCGACGCGGTTCTGCGGTACGGGTGTCGTCATCCGGCGCGGTCCCCTACCCGATCCGAACCAGCGTTTCGTCGAGGAACTCGTAGTTCGGCACCGGGAGATTGGCCGGCGCCGGTCCCTTGCGGATGCGGCCGGAGGTGTCGTAGTGCGAGCCGTGGCAGGGGCAGAACCAGCCGCCGAACTCGCCGCGCGGGTCGCCGACCTTGGAGCCGAGCGGCACGCAGCCGAGATGGGTGCAAACACCCTCCACGATCAGCCATTGCGCCTGCGGCGCCCGCTCCGAATCCGGCTGCGGATCGGAGAGGTCGCCGAGCGGTGCCTCTTGCGCCGCGGCGATCTCGTCTGCCGTGCGATGGCGCACGAAAACCGGCCGTCCGCGCCACTTGACGACGATGGTCTGGCCTTCCTCGACTGAGGAAAGATCGACTTCGGTGGACGCCAGCGCGAGCACATCGGCCGTCGGGTTCATGGTCTCGATCAGGGGCCAGGTGATGCCCACCACCGCCATGCCACCCATGGCGCCGGCCGCCAGCACCAAAAAGTCGCGTCGCGTGCCCGCGTGCTCGGAAGAGCTATCTGAGGGCGTCGCGGCGTCTGCCATTGTCGAACCCTTCGGATTGCCTGACGGGATTGCCTACGAGAACCCGGAATCGAGCAACTGTCACGACACGCTCGCGGCGGTTGCCGCGAGCGGCGACAGGGTTAGCACGGGCCGTTGGCAAGGGCAAGACGCTAAGAAGGAGGTGCCGAATGCCTGCGGCTGACCCTAAGGATTCGCGGCCCGCAGCGCCTCTGTCGCCGCCCAATCCACCGCAAGCGAATCGCTTTCCCGCTCCCCGGTCAGCACGACTCCGTAGATCTCGCGGGCACGCTCCGGCGTCTCCCAACCGCGCGCGACATCCATGCGCACCCGCTCCGGATCCCGCTCCATCGGGTCGCCGTATCCGCCGCCCCCGGCATCGAGACCGCGGATCATTTCGCCCGGCTGAAGGGCGAGCTGCACGACGTTAGGAAGGACGGTCTGGTCGCCATTGGCGCCGACCTTGAACTGGACGGCCGGCGTGCCGTCGCGGCCGCCCTGGGCGCCACGTGCCGGGTTGATCTGGCAGTCGCAAGGGATGATTACCGTCATCGGGTCCTCGCGCGGTCCGTAGACGACCTCAGAAGCGGGGCCGCCGCGATAGCGCCCGGCACCGCCGGTGCCAGGCAGGAGACGCACCGACTCGAAGATCATCGGGTGCTTCACCTCGGCGAGTTCCACGCTGTCGCGATACATGAGGCCGGAGACAACCGGCAGCACAAAGGTGACCCAGCCGTCCGCCTTGGGCCCGGCGGGGCCGCCATTGACCACCATGGTGAGCTGATTGACGTAGGGATCGCCGCCGCGGCGGAAGTCATTGCCGCTTATCACCGCGGTGCCTGCACCCATGGCGCTGCCGCCCTCGGCTAGGCCATAGCCGTCGCCCAGCCGCGCCATGGCCGAGTGGGTGATGTTGACCAGACGGTCCGCGACGTTGGTGGTCGCCATCGAGGTCGAATGGGGAAAGGACGGGCGGCCGACGACGCAGCCGTCGCGCAGCAGCACGTCCACACGCCGGAATGAGCCGCCGTTGTGGGGTATCTCCGGCCCCAGGCAGTTGAAGAAGCCGGCCACGACATTGTTGATGGCGCAGGCCTCCGATTGGTTGAGGCCGCAATCGACGCAATCGATGTTGTCGCGAAGATCGATGGTAACCCGGCCCTCGTCCGGGTCGATGCGAAGCTTGACCTTGATCGGGATGCCGTCCGGCAGGAAGGGCTCGAATGGATCGTGCGCGCCTTCCGCCTCGACCTCGGCCTTCGGCAAGTCGCGGATTGCCTGCACTATGCGGCGCTCGGAATAGTCGAACCACTCGCGGATGAAGATCTTGATGGTCTCCTTGCCGTACTTGGCGCAGAGCTCCTTCAGGCGCCGCTCGGCAATGCGCGCCGCGCCAAGCTCGGCCAGGAAGTCGCCGTACCACTGCTCCGGCACCCGGATCCTGCGCCGGCACATGCGGATCACGTCGTCCACCATCGCGTAGTCGTGCTGCACGCGGACGCAGGGGAAGATCAGCGAGCCTTCCTCGTACACGTCCTTCGCCGCAGCGTGATACGTGCTCGGGATGCTGTTGCCGATGTCCGCCTGATGGCCTTTGGCCAAGGCGGAGAACATATGCTCGCCGTCGATGAAGACCGGCACGATCACCGCATGATCGGCCGGGTGCGTGTTGCCGAGGTAGGGGTCGTTGTGGAGGAAGGCGTCTCCCTCGGCGAGATCGTCGTGCAGCTCGGTCATGGCCTTTGTCTGCAGGTGCGAGCCGAAGATATGGACCGGCAGGCCCTCCGCCGTCGCAAGAAGCTGGTTGTCGGCGGTGCAGATCGCGCAGGAGAAATCCCGTGCCACGGCGATCACCGCCGAGCGCGCGGCCTTCAGCAGCGTGTTCGACATTTCGCGCACGATGCCGTCGAGCCGGTTGGAGAGCACCGAGAGAAGGACCGGGTCCAACGCCTCGGTCGGTTGCGCGGGCTGCGTCATCTCAGCAGGCCTCCAGGATGAAGTTGCCGGCCTCGCTCAAGCGGGTCCGCGTGCCGGGATCGACCACGATGGTGGTGGTCGGCTCCTCGATGATCGCGGGCCCTTGGATCGCGGCGCCGGTGCTCAGGTTGCGGCCGAGATAGATCGGCGTGTCCACGCGCGCGCCGCCGCCGAAATAGGCGGGCCGGCGGCTGTCAGCCACTGGCGGCCCGCCGGCGCCGGCCATCGACGGCGGGCGGGCCGCCGCGTCGAGGCCGACCGAAACCCGCCCCTTCCAATTGAGGCATTCGAGGATGCTGTCGGGATCGCGCACGGCGAAGACCTGCTCGTGGGTGGCGTGGAAGCGCTCGACCAGGGCGGCGACGTCGCGCTCGTTCTCGAAGCGCTCGATCGGCAGCGCCACGTCGAGCTCCCACACTTGAAACAGGTAGCGGGCCTCGACGAAGCGTTCGATCCGCATGGTCTCGAGCCCGCGATCGCCGAGCGTTGCAGCGAAGCGCTCGAGCTCAGCGTCGATCGAATCGAGCACGGCGTTCACCCCTTCGAAGTCGAAGCCGGCGGAGCGTGTGACCATGCTCGCTGAGTGCTCGTGAATCACGTCCGAAACCTGCATTCCGCAGGCGCTGAGCACCGCGGCCGTGCGCGGCAGGACTACCCGCTCACAGCCGAGCTCACCCGCGATGGCCATGACGCCGAGGCCGGCCGCGCCGCCACCCGCGACCAGCGTGCACTCGCGGGGATTGAAGCCTTCGGTCACGGTGATGTCCTGAATCGCCTTGATCATCAGCTCGTTGGCGAGGCTCATGACGGCATGCGCGCCGTCGTCCAGGGACTTGCCGAGCTGATCGGCGAGCGTGCCCACAGCACGCCGCGCCGCGTCGATGTCGAGGGTAAGGCGCCCACCGAGAAAATAGTCGGGGTCGAGATAGCCCAGGAGCAGGGCCGCATCGGTCACCGTGGGCTCGGCGCCGCCGGTGCCGTAGCAGGCCGGGCCGGGCACCGCGCCTGCGCTGCGCGGGCCCACCCGCAGCAGGCCGCCCGGATCGATCCAGGCAATCGAGCCGCCTCCGGCGCCGATGCTGCGCACGTCGACCGACGAGATCGCGAGAATATGGCCAACCCACTGCCCGCCGATCCAGGTCTCGCGGGTCTGCTTGACTGCGCCATCGCGAACCAGGCCGACATCGAAGGTGGTGCCGCCGGTGTCGCAGACGATCACATCGTCGCCGAAGCCCTCTATCTGCGAATAGGCCAATGCCGCCACTGGCGCCATCGCGGGGCCGGACTTGACCGTGTGGATGGGGCGCTCGACCAGCTCGTCCACATGCATGCAACCGCCGACGGAGGTGCTTACCAGGATCTCGCCCTTGCAGCCGGCGTCGCGCAGATCGTCCTCCATACCCTGGAGGTGCGCCTGCATCAGCGGCTTGAGCGAGGCGTCGATGGCGGTGGCGGACGCGCGCCGGTATTCGCGCACGATGGGGATAAGCCGGTGCGAGAGCGTGTAGGGAAGGCCGGGGAGAACCTCCTCGATTAGCGCGGCCAGCGCCTGCTCGTGCGCCGGGTTCGCAACTGCCCACAACAGGCAGACGGCGACCGCCTCGAAGCCGCGCTCCTTGACCAGCCCCAGCGCCGCACGCGCCTGCGCGCGATCGATCGGGGTCACCACGCCGCCTTCGGCGTCGATCCGCTCGTCGATCTCGAAGGTGTGGGCCTGCGGGATGTAGGGGTCCGGATAGTCGGTCTCGAAGTCGTGGACCCCGTGCTTGCCGCCCTCCTTCAGCACCAGAATGTCGGGGAAGCCGGCGGTGACCAGGAACGCGGTCTTGGCCACCGCGCCCTGCACGATCGCGTTGGTGGCCCGCGTCGTGCCGTAGATCATGAGGTCGGTCTCACCCAGCAGCGCGGGCAGGCTCAGCCCCAGCTGCTCGGCTGCGTTCTCCAGAGCGCCGCGCATGCCGACGAAGATGCGGTCGGGCGTGGTCGGCGCCTTGCCGACCACCTCCCGCCCGTCGCCCCCGGCTACGACATCGGTAAAGGTGCCGCCGGTATCGACGGAGATGCGGAGCCCCATGGCGGAGCCCCTGTAGGCGAGGGCTCAGCCTTTGCCGAAGACGCTCTCCACGGCCTCGCCGAAGATGCCGACGGTCTCGTCGACATCCGCCCGCGTAAACGTGAGCGGCGGCGAGAAGGCGTTGACCGGCAGGAAGGGCAGCCCTCGGGTGAGCAGACCACGCTCCTGCGCCGCGGCCGAGACGCGCCGATGCGCCGGCGGGGTCATGTCCGGCGCGGCCTTGCTCCCGGGCTCGGCGACGTACTCGACGCCGAGCATCAGGCCCGCGCCGCGGATATCGCCGACATTGGGGTGATCGCCCACCCGCTCGATCAGGCACTGCTTGAAGTAGGCGCCGACCTCGGCCGAGTTGGCGACCAGGTTCTCGCTCTCCATGATTTCAAGGTTCGCGAGGCCGACGGCGCCGCCAACCGGGTGGCCCGAATAGGTGAAGCCGTGGGCGAACATGCCGACCTCGGGCGTGCCGTCCGCCAGCACCTGCCAGACCTCGTCCGAGATCGCCACCGCCGACATCGGGAAGTAGGCGCTGGTGAGCCCCTTGGCGAAGGTCATCAAATCGGGCTTGAGCCCGAAGTAGCTCGCGCCGAACCAGGTGCCGAGGCGCCCGAAGCCACAGATCACCTCGTCGGCGATGAAGAGGATGTCGTGCTTCTTGAGGATCGCCTGCACCTTGTCGTAGTAACCGCCGCCCGGGATGATCACGCCGCCGGTGCCCATCACCGGCTCCGCGATGAAGGCCGCGATGGTCTCCGGCCCTTCCCGCTCGATCATGGCTTCCAGCGATGCGGCCATGCGATCGGCGAACTCCTCCTCGCTCTCGCCTTCCAGGCCCTCCCGCCAGTAGTGCGGGCAATCGGTGTGCAGCACTCCCTCGAAGGGCAGGTCGAAGGCCTTGTGGTAGAGCGGAATACCGGTGAGGCTTCCGGCCGCCGCGGTGACGCCGTGATAGGCGCCGAGGCGCGAGATGATCTTCTTCTTCTCCGGCCGGCCGCGCAGGTTGTTGTAGTAGCGGACCAGCTTGAACTGGGTGTCGTTGCCGTCCGAGCCCGAGAGGCCGAAGAACACCTTGCCGATGTGGTGGCAATCGGCGTGCTCGTGGAGCAGCGAGAGCAGCTTCTCGGCGAGCCTGATCTGCGGCTCGTTGGAGGCGCCGCCGAAGGTGTGGAAGAAGCCGATGCGCGTCATCTCCTCGGCCGCGACCTCGGCGAGCCTGGTCCGCCCGTAGCCGATATTGACGCACCAGAGCGCCGCCGCCGCGTCGATGTAGCCCTTGCCCTGGCGGTCGTAGACCTTCACCCCGCCGCTCTTGCCGTAGATGACCGGACCAGCGTCCTGATGCTCGGCGATCGAGGTGACCGGGTGGAGCATGACCTGCTTGTCGAGCTCCTCCAGCGAGATGTTCTGGGCCTGATCGAGCGACATGCTGCGTCTCCAATGTTCGAGGGCGGGCAAGCCGCCGCAATGGTCGGACCAGACGGCAGCCGGGCCGGCAAGCGTATGTCAGCGTGCCCCACACAGCAACGCTTAGCGCAGCGTCCAGAAACTCTTGGGGTAACTGCCCAGGTTCTTGCTGTGAAAATTCTCTGGGATTCGGCACAACGCTACCCACGCGACGCCCGTGTGCTCCTCTATGGTCGCCGGGTTTCACAGCTCACGATGCCCCTCTTGCGGACTGCGACCGGTAAGCTACCCCGATGTGGCCCGAAGTCCGCCCGCGCGACGGGCACCGATTTTCATTCTATGGGGTGGTCCAGCACGGCGTCGACCATGATCGTTTATGAGAATGGCTCCGCTGTTGGAGAACCCGTGCCAGGTGAGCTTACGCGCACTTGACGGTGGCGATGAGCCGATCCGATGGGCTGGTCAGGGCTTCGATGATATTCCAGCCCTGCTTTCTGGCGGTGGTGATGACGCTGCGCAGGATGGCGAAGTTCTCGGCCCCCTGCGCGGACCGGAAGCCCCCGGAGATCTTCTGGCGCAGCTTCATCATCCGAAGGTCGCGCTCGGCCTCGTTGTTCGTGAACCCGACCTCGAGGTCGATCAGGAACCGGAGCACCGCGCATTTGTGGTCGCGCAGCCTCAAGGCCAGATTGTGACCGATCCTTCGCTTCCGGCGCTTCTTCCTCTTGCCAGGCGAGAACGGTGGTTGGCTCTCGTGAAAGGCCAGCGCATCGGCGATGATCTCGTCGTATCGGCGCTCGATCAGCGCCACAAGCCTCGCCGGAACGGCGATATCCTTGTCCAGCGCGATGCGGGCGGCGCGATTGGCTCGGCGCAGGAGCTGCTGCATCCGCCGGGCCCAAGCCTCCCCTTCGATGTCCACCAGCGCCTGCAACTCCCGCAGGTGATGGGCGTTGCACAGGCCGTGCTCCACCCCTTCCATCGCGAAGTACGGCTTCCAGTGATCGTGCACGACGATGCCGGAGACACCCGAGAGCAGGGCGCCGCGCTTGCCGCTGACCCGGTACGCCGCCAGCAGCGGCGTGCAGATCACATGAAGCCACTGCGTCTGACCGCCGATCCGCAAGCCGGTCTCGTCCATGTGTTTCACCCGCGCCGTGCCCGCCGCCAGGTCCTGTATGTGCAAGGCCGCGTCCCGCAAGCCGCTCGGCCGCCCTCTCGCTCATCGTCGCCAACGTCGCAGCCGTCACCGGCGCGCCGAAGAGCTCGGCCATCACCTGCGACAGCCGATCCTCCGGCAGGAAGTGAGCGTGCTGAAGGTAGACCGCCACCCCGGCAATGCGCGGGCCGTACTGCACCGGCGCCGACACCCCGTCGGGGAACGCCGCCCGGGTCACCGTCCCGCAATGCCCGCAGCACTTGGCATGCGCCCGGTGCTCGGTCACCTCCAGGGGGCTCGGCTCGGGCAGATCGAACACCTGGCGGGCGACGGGCGTTCCCGCCCTGGCCGCGTCCGAAAGCGGCGAACCGCATCCCTTGCAGGAAGCCGGGACGTGATCCTTCACCCGATCCGGGTGATCGGCGCGGCGCAGCGTCTTGCCCTTGTGGCCGGGCTGGCCACCGGGCTTGCGGCCCGATTTGCCGCGCAGGCTTCGGGTTCGCCGCTTCGAATTCGGCTTCCTCAGCCCATCGCTCGAAGGCGGCTTGCCGCTGTTGCCGCTGTTGAGGCCGAGACGGCGCTCCAACTCCTCGATGCGCTCGACGAGACGCGCGACTTGCTCTTCCAGCCGCGCGTTCTGCTGCCGAAGCCAGGCATTTTCCTCCCGAAGCCGGGCGTTCTCCTCCTCCAGGCGGGCGATCTTCTGCGCGGGCGTTTCGGGCGCTGCTCCCGTCGAAGGGCCGCGCGGCGACTCGGGATTGCTCATGTCGTTGTTGAGTCATTTCGTAACTGCCCAGGTACCCCCTCTCTCTTATGGAACAAGCCAGTTCCTTTTGCGTCAACGCCCCCACGCCGCGGGGGTGCCTACTCTCTTGAGCGCGAGAGGATGATGAACGCCGCGTCGCGAACAAGATGAGAGGACAGCGATACTCAGGATGAGCCGGAGAAGTTCAGGAGCGCAGTATAGGGATCAGCTGCATCGGTTCCGGGTGCGCCAGGATTTGCAGGATGTTCCAGCCTTGCTTTCGAGCGGTGACGATGACGCTGCGCATTCCGGCGAAGTTGCAGGCGCCTTGCAGGGAGCGGAAGCCGCCTGAGATCTTCTCATGCACTTTGTTCATACGGATGTCACGCTCCGCCTCGTTATTCGTGAACGGCGTGCGCATGTCGGTGAGGAAGCGCAGGCAGCCCTCCTTATGCTTTTGAAGGCGGCGCGCGAGGTTGTGGCCGATGCGGCGTTTCTTTCGCCCTCGCTTTGCGATCTGGAGCGGCGGTTGGGCCTCATGGAAGGCGATGGCTTCTTCGAGGATACGGTCCCATGCCCTTGAGATGCGGGCCACCAGGGAGGCGGGGACTTGACGGTCTTTCTCACGGGCGAAGCGGGCGGCCCTGCGCGCGCGCTGAAGCAGGCGGTGCATGCTCGCCGCCCATTCCTCCTTCTCGATGTCGATCAGGGCCTGGAGTTCGCGCAGGTGATGTGCGTTGCAGGCGCCGTGGCGGACGCCCTTGATGGTGAAGTAGGGGGCGAAGTCGTCGTGGACGAGGATGCCTTTCAGGTTCTTTTCGACATCGCCGCGTCCCTCGCCGATGCGCAGGACGGTGAGCAACGGGGTGCACAGCACATGGAGCCAGCGGGTACGGGCGGCGATACGCAGGCCGGTCTCGTCGAGGTGCTTGACCGGCGCCTGCGTGCGGATCAGATCGGCGACATGGTCGAGGAAGCCCTCGAAGCGCTGCGCTGTGCGCCGGCCCATGGCGGCGATCGTGGCAGTGGAGATGGACACCGCGAAGATGTCGCTCATGAGTTCGGCCAGACGCTTCTCGGGCACGAACTGGGCGTACAGCAGGTAACTCACCCAAGCGGTGATGCGAGGGCCGTACTGGACCGGGGCGGTGACGCCCGGCGGGAAGGCGGCTCGTGTCAGCGTGCCGCATGCGCCGCAGAGGCAGCGATGGGCGCGGTGTTCGGTGACCTCGAGAGGCTGCGGCTCGGGTACGTCGAAGACCTGCCGACAGGCGGGCGCGCCTTGCCGGTCGGCGTCCGAGAGCTCGACGCCACAGCCGGAACAGGTGGAGGGGTGGTGATCGACGACACGGTCCGGGCTGTCGCTCCGCGCGAGGGTGGTTCCCTTGTGGCCGGGCTGGCCGCCACTGGGCCCGCCGGACTTTCCGCGCTGGCTTTGGGTGCGCCTCTGGGCTCCGCTTTTCTTCTTGAGCCCGTCGCTGGCGGGGGGCTTGCTGCTTGTGGTGCTGTTGAGGGCCGCGCTGCGCTCGAGTTCGGCGATGCGCTCGCGCAGGGCCGCGTTCTCCTGCTCGAGTGCGGCATTTTCCCGGGCGAGCGCGGTGGCTGATCGCAGCAGCCCCTGCCCCCATTCCCGGACGGCAACGACGACAGTGGTTGCGAGGGATGATGGCTCGAGAAGCTCCTTCAGGCAGCAGAAGGCCTCGTTACGGGCGGCGAGGTCTTCGTGCCAGTGCGACACCGTCACGTGTCTTCGGCCTCGACGGCCATCATGGCGGCGAGCACGGCGAGGCGTTCGCCCGGCGGCAAGGCCTGGTAGCGCCGGCCCCAGTTGGCTGCCTTGCGCTTGATGCGCTGGCGGTCGGTGAAGTTCCGGCCTGCGTGGCTGGCCCAATGCATCCGGTCGGGGGCGTAGTTGAACCAGACGACCTCGGTTCGCACCAGACCCTGGGTCGTGACCTGCAGCGCCAGCCGGCGCCATCCCGCCAGCACCTCGTCATAGAGCGCCGACGGATGGCCCGAGATCATGACCTGGCAGGGCAGAGCCTTGAGCAGCGCGAGAAGCGCGACGTGGCCGGCCTCCTCGTACTCGAAGCGGTAGCGCTGCGCCGAGCGGCGGGTCGCGTGCAGATAGGGCGGATCGCTGTAAACCAGCTCCGGGCCCAGGAACGGGAACGAGGCCAGGAAGTCATGGGCACAGCCGTGAACCAGATCGACCGGGTAGTCGCAGACGAAGGCCTCGAGCGCCTGCGCATCGCGGTCGATGCCGATCGAACGCACGGCCGGCGGCTTGCGCTTCGTCAGCGCCCCGCCCCCAAGGTGGCTTTCGATGTAGACGGAGTGCGGCGGCATCAGCGCAATCAGCGCTTGGCACAGACCTGCTGTCGCCTTCGAGCCGAAATACCCCATGGACCGCTCCCGTCACGCGAGAGAGCAGTCCATAGTCCCGCAACTCTATGAGGTCAAGAACCAATCGCGGTGGCAGAACCAGGCCGCGGCCGCCGCCATAATCACCGTCCTCAACTCAGGATTGGGGTACCTGGGTAGTTACCAATCCACTGGCCCAAAATGACAAATCAGACGACCTGGGCAGTTACCTCTTGGGAGCAACCGTGCGGGACCCGCTCCCTTAATGGACGTGGACGGTCAGTGCACCCAACCTGGGCGTTGGCGTCGAGATTGTTCTCGATTACTCAGGGAGCTCCAGGCTAATTAGCTTCCATTTGTACGGATCGTTGTTTTGGTATGTGTAGATTCCGCGATGCCAAATTCCCAACTCTGGATCGAAATATCCGAAGCCCTTTGCTCTGTGATTATCGTCTCCCCTTTCCAAGAATGCAATGCGATATACTGTCCTCACCCCGGCGAGAGTCTCGATTTGTTTGATTCCAGTGACCTTGTATGTGACCCTAAGATCCCAATCCCCTGAGGGAGCAGACACAGTCGTTTTGTTTCTGAACCGCTCCGGCTTTCCCGGAGGCTCCATCTTGTGAGAAGGAGGAGCCGTTATGGGAAGACATTCGACACGTTATCCGGCGGAGGTTCGCGAACGGGCTGTCCGGCTGGTTTTCGAGCACCAGGGCGAGCATGGCTCGCAATGGGCGGCGATGTGTTCGATCGCGGCGAAGTTCGGCTGCACGACCGAGACGCTGCGGCGGTGGGTCCGTCGGGCTGAACAAGACAGCGGCGCCAGGTCGGGCATGACCAGCGACGATCGTGCGCGGGTCAGGGCGCTGGAACGCGAGGTTCGCGAGCTGCGCCAGGCGAACGAGATTCTGCGCAAAGCCAGTGCCTATTTTGCCCAGGCGGAGCTCGACCGCCCACTCAAGCGATGATCGCCTTCATCGACGAGCATCGCGATACCTATGGGGTCGAGCCGATCTGCAAGGTTCTGCCGATCGCCCCGTCCACGTACCGGCTTCATGCCGGCAGACAGCGCGATCCGTCGCTGCTGCCGGATCGTGCCCGGCGTGATCTGGTACTGATGGCGGAGATCGAGCGCGTCTTCGAGACGAACTACTCGGTCTATGGCGCCCGCAAGATCTGGCGCCAGCTACGGCGCGAAGGCCTGGACGTTGCCCGCTGCACCGTCGAGCGGCTGATGCGCGATCTCGGCCTTGCCGGGGCGATCAGGGGCAAGCCGGTGAAGACCACGGTCAGCGACAAGGGAGCGGCGTGCCCGCTCGACAAGGTGAACCGGCAGTTCCAGGCGCCCGGGCCCAATCGTCTGTGGGTGGCGGACTTCACCTATGTCGCGACCTGGGCCGGGTTCGTCTATGTGGCCTTCGTGATCGATGCCTTCGCACGCCGGATCGTCGGATGGCGGGTGAGCCGCACGGCTCATGCAAGCTTCGTTCTGGATGCCCTGGAACAGGCGATACACGCCCGGAAGCCCGCCAGGGGATCGGGCCTCGTGCATCACAGCGACCGCGGCGTCCAATACCTGTCGATCAAATACTCCGAGCGTCTGGCCGAAGCCGGGATCGATCCATCGGTCGGCAGTGTCGGCGACAGCTACGACAACGCGTTGGCCGAAACGATCAACGGCCTCTACAAGGCCGAGGTGATCCACCGGCGCGGCCCGTGGAGATCGTTCGAGGCCGTCGAATACGCCACCCTCGAATGGGTGGACTGGTTCAATAATCAACGCCTGCTCGGCCCCATCGGTAACATCCCGCCCGCTGAGGCCGAAGCAAATCACTATGCCGCCAGCGAGAACCTCAATATGGCTGCATGACTCAAACCAAACTGCCTCCGGGAAAGCCGGGGCGGTTCATTCCCACCTTGAGTGGGAAAAGTTTATCAATCGCTGCCTCATTGATCGATCTCTTCCATCCTTCATCATTTATGCTGTCGATTATCCCCTTATACTTATGCCAAGAGACGTTCTGTATTTTGTTACCGGGGTCACCTATGACAAATACTCTGTCACTCTTGACTGCGACGACTTCCCAATTCGCACCATAATTGTATGCGGCCTTGGTGCCGATCGGAGGCGCTTTCCACGTGCCGTCCAGCTCGCCTTCGGCAAAGGCGCCCGCAATCGGCAAACACAAAATAGTAAGCGCGAAAAGTACGCCTCTAGCCAAATTTTTTGTCTGCATGACTGCCTCCCGCTGTCTGAAGCATTTCCACAAATTTCCACAACAGATGGAAACCCGGAAACGCTCTGTTGATGTAACTGCCCAGGTCGTCTGATTTGTCATTTTGGGCCAGTGGATTGAGGCGTTTCTCGTTCGGAGTTGGTGGAAAGGGCTTGACGGGAATTTCGGGAAATGACTCAACAACGACATGAGCAATCCCGAGTCGCCGCGCGGCCCTTCGACGGGAGCAGCGCCCGAAACGCCCGCGCAGAAGATCGCCCGCCTGGAGGAGGAGAACGCCCGGCTTCGGGAGGAAAATGCCTGGCTTCGGCAGCAGAACGCGCGGCTGGAAGAGCAAGTCGCGCGTCTCGTCGAGCGCATCGAGGAGTTGGAGCGCCGTCTCGGCCTCAACAGCGGCAACAGCGGCAAGCCGCCTTCGAGCGATGGGCTGAGGAAGCCGAATTCGAAGCGGCGAACCCGAAGCCTGCGCGGCAAATCGGGCCGCAAGCCCGGTGGCCAGCCCGGCCACAAGGGCAAGACGCTGCGCCGCGCCGATCACCCGGATCGGGTGAAGGATCACGTCCCGGCTTCCTGCAAGGGATGCGGTTCGCCGCTTTCGGACGCGGCCAGGGCGGGAACGCCCGTCGCCCGCCAGGTGTTCGATCTGCCCGAGCCGAGCCCCCTGGAGGTGACCGAGCACCGGGCGCATGCCAAGTGCTGCGGGCATTGCGGGACGGTGACCCGGGCGGCGTTCCCCGACGGGGTGTCGGCGCCGGTGCAGTACGGCCCGCGCATTGCCGGGGTGGCGGTCTACCTTCAGCACGCTCACTTCCTGCCGGAGGATCGGCTGTCGCAGGTGATGGCCGAGCTCTTCGGCGCGCCGGTGACGGCTGCGACGTTGGCGACGATGAGCGAGAGGGCGGCCGAGCGGCTGCGGGACGCGGCCTTGCACATACAGGATCTGGCGGCGGGCACGGCGCGGGTGAAACACATGGACGAGACCGGCTTGCGGATCGGCGGTCAGACGCAGTGGCTTCATGTGATCTGCACGCCGCTGCTGGCGGCGTACCGGGTCAGCGGCAAGCGCGGCGCCCTGCTCTCGGGTGTCTCCGGCATCGTCGTGCACGATCACTGGAAGCCGTACTTCGCGATGGAAGGGGTGGAGCACGGCCTGTGCAACGCCCATCACCTGCGGGAGTTGCAGGCGCTGGTGGACATCGAAGGGGAGGCTTGGGCCCGGCGGATGCAGCAGCTCCTGCGCCGAGCCAATCGCGCCGCCCGCATCGCGCTGGACAAGGATCAGACTTCCTGACCTCTGCTGATTTTAGGTGACACGAGCCGCGCGGATTCCGAGGCCCCGTCGATGTCGTAGACTATGCGCAGACGGGTGCCGGGGAAGACCGTTTCGGTGGCGTTCAGGTCGCTCAGAACCGCATCGATCCAACGGTCGCAGGCGTCGTTTGCGAGGCCAAGAATGTGGACCCGCAGGAGGCCATTGCCAGGATCCGGCAGGATGTCGGCATCGGCGGTGAGCAGCGCTTGAAGCAGTTTCCGGGGATGGGGCTTGTGGCCCTGCGCCTGCATGACGGGAAGCATCATGCGGGTTTCGGCGCGGTAGGCGATCATCCGGATGACGTCGAGGAGGAGGCGCTCGCGCGCGGGCAAGGCATCGAGCTGCTCGGCTTCGTCGAGGTCGCCGGCCCGGCAGTGCTTGGGCGTCTCCCTGCGGCTGGCCCTGACGATGTCGCGGACATCCTGGAGGTCCCTGACTTCCCTCCTGAGTTCCGCCGTCGGCTGCTTCTTCCGGGCCGTGTCGGCGATGCGGTTGCGCAGGCGGCCAAGCTGGCGGTCGAGGCGATGGATTGCCTTGTCATAGGCCCGCCGCAGCGGGTTGACGACCATGGCGGCGGGATCGAGAGGCTCGAGCTCGTGGGTCGGCAGGGCGTCGAGATTGAACTCGTCACGCATGTACTTGAAGAAGTTCTCCTGCGACCAGCGCGAGAACATGGCGCCCGCAACCTCAGCCATCGGCTTGTGCGGATCGGTGGTGATCAGCGGCACCTGACGGCCGTTGTCGAGCAGGCGGCGGATCTGGCGCACCCTGAAGCCGTTCGGCAACGTCACCGGCTTCTCAGCCAGCCGCATGGTGGCGCTGCCGTCCGCCGCCGGTCCGTGAATGGGAACGGTCATCGCGCCGAAGTCCTCGGCCGGCCAGTCCTCGCCCCTGAAGTTCTTGTGCCAGGTCAGGCAGGCGACGCCGCGCCTCGCCAGCCGGCGGAACAGATCCGGGCTCCAGCCCTCGCGGTCGAAGACCAGGGTGAGCGCCGGCTGGCCGGGATGCTCGGCGGTCAGGTCCGGCGCCCCGGCGCCAACGATCCCAAGCTCCTGCAGCGCCGGCACCACGTCGGCTTCGATGGCCGCGACCATCTTCGGGTCCAGCGGCTTGTGCAGACAGAGCAGCGGCTTGCCGCCCAGAGCGTTGATCCAGTAGCTGGCGCTCGCCGGCAGGCACAGCTTCTCGCGCGAGACGAAGTGCTTGGGCAAGCGCCCCTTGCGGCCGGAGTAGACCTTGACGTGCCCGTCGATGGCCAGCGTCGCCCAGAGCTCCGGCTCGTCGGCGCCTGCCAGCGCCTGGCAAGGGCGAGCTGCCACGCCCGCACGCCGGCCTCGTCGTCGGCGATGAGAGCGATCTTGCGGCGCAGCGTCTTGACCTCGGGGCAGCGATCGAGGCCGAGAATGGCGCCCCATTCGCCCGGCGCCTGGTAGCGCAGGCTCTCGGGGTTGCGCACCCGCGCCAAGGTCATGAAGGCCAGGAAGAGCAGGATCGTAGGCAAGCCGTAATAGCCCTTCGGCAGCAATGGCAGGAGACCGGTCTCGGAGAGAAGACCTTCCTTCAGCAGGGCCGGCAGGGCGGCGAGCACGCCGCCGAAGCGGACACCGCGGGCGGCGGCGGCGAACTGCGGTTCGACCGGCCCCGCCTGTCCACAACTGGCCAGAACCCGAGCCGGAACATCGCAAGTCGCACGCCCCATCGGCGCCTGCCGGTCCCGCCGATCGCGCGCGCTGCGATCCGTTTGCGGCTGCGCTTCCAGCCCCGGCGCCGTCTCCGGCCCCGGGGCACCGGTACTCTCTTCATCGACACGGCCTTCAGGAGCCGCACCCGCGTCAGGCGGCGCAGCCAGCGCTGAGCGTCCGGGCTCCCCATCCGCCTCCGTGTTGCCGATCAGTCCCTGACGGCGCCACTTGTTGACCGATGGCGCTGACACGCCGAGAACCCGGGCCGCCGCAGAGCCGCTCAGGCCCGATGCCAGCAACGCCGTCGCCTTCTCCGCCAACTCCGGAGTGAACACCGACGGCCCGCGACCGCGCCGGGGCTTCATGAACCCCGCTTCGCCCTCGGCCAGGTAGCGCCGTCGTGCGCGCTGCACCGTCGCGCGCGAGACAGCGAAAGCGTCAGCCAGTTCCTGCGGCGAGACCGCGCTGATCGCCGCGAGGCGGCCGATCCGCAAGAGCATGGCCGTGCGGTCATCGGCGGCGTGGCTGTCAAAGGGAATGAGGTTGGAAAAGTAGGTGAAGGTGTCGTCCGAGATCAGGACGGCGAAGCAGCTGTTGCCGATCGAGACCGCCTCTGGAGGGCACATTGGGAGGGTACTGGGCATGGTTGAGACCGTGCAATTGGTATCAAATTATAATATCAGACCTCGGGCGCGACACCCAGCGAAAAACCGCCTGAAACAACCGAAATGTATCAGAATTCAAGGAGTTCCCGGCACGCTGCCCAGAACAGCCAGCATCACGAGGTCAGGAAGTCTGAGGATATCGCCGTTCCGGCGAGGCTTGTGGCGCTGATCGAGCGCCGATACGACGAGATCATCGCCGATGCGCTGGCCTTTCACGAGAGCCAACCACCGTTCTCGCCTGGCAAGAGGAAGAAGCGCCGGAAGCGAAGGATCGGTCACAATCTGGCCTTGAGGCTGCGCGACCACAAATGCGCGGTGCTCCGGTTCCTGATCGACCTCGAGGTCGGGTTCACGAACAACGAGGCCGAGCGCGACCTTCGGATGATGAAGCTGCGCCAGAAGATCTCCGGGGGCTTCCGGTCCGCGCAGGGGGCCGAGAACTTCGCCATCCTGCGCAGCGTCATCACCACCGCCAGAAAGCAGGGCTGGAATATCATCGAAGCCCTGACCAGCCCATCGGATCGGCTCATCGCCACCGTCAAGTGCGCGTAAGCTCACCTGGCACGGGTTCTCCAACAGCGGAGCCATTCTCATAAACGATCATGGTCGACGCCGTGCTGGACCACCCCATAGAATGAAAATCGGTGCCCGTCGCGCGGGCGGACTTCGGGCCACATCGGGGTAGCTTACCGGTCGCAGTCCGCAAGAGGGGCATCGTGAGCTGTGAAACCCGGCGACCACAGAGGAGCACACGGGCGTCGCGTGGGTAGCGTTGTGCCGAATCCCAGAGAATTTTCACAGCAAGAACCTGGGCAGTTACCTGTTGATAGCATTGCCAATCCGACGCTGTCCGGAATTCCCTTGGCCGTACACTGCAACTATTGCAGAGCACGGTAACGCCATCAACATTTTTTTGGTCGCACCTTCGCCGAGTGTGGAGCAAGTTCGAGCGAGCGCACGCTGGTCATAGTGGTTCGGCAACACCACCTGGCCAAGACTTCAATTTGATAGCGCGAAGGGGACGCGCTCTGCCGCCTCCCGCCTCAGGCGCCGAGGTAGTACTGCTTGACCATCTCGTTCTCGGAGAGATCGGCGGCGAAGGCAATCTCGCCGTGTACGATGATGTAGCCGCGGTCGGCAATCTTGATCGCCTGGTTGAAGTTCTGCTCGGCCATCAGCACGGTCAGACTGCGCTGCTCCTTCAGCTCCCTGATCTTGGCGATCACCCGGCTGACCAGGATCGGCGCGAGCCCGACGGAGGGCTCGTCGATCACCAGGATGTGGGGCTCCGACATCGGCGCGCGGGCGATCGCCAGCATCTGCTTGCTGGTACAACATGGGGGTCAATCTGAGTCTTCGATCGGCTCATCCAAAGTCCAATCGAAGGTGCCGGTATCGCGTTCCTGCACGGCTTGCTTCCAGCCAACCTCTTCGGCCCGCTTCTTGAAGTTCATCCCTTCCGGCGAATGGCGCGTAATGCCGTCGAAGATCGTGGCGAGCCGTTGGGTATTCATGAGGCCGCTGGCTTCGATCGCCTGATTGATGACCAGCTTCTGCATGGCCAGCTGGTTGATCGGCACGCTCGCCATGCGCCGGGCCAGCGCCTCCACCTCGTCGTCGAGCTCAGCCGCAGGCACGGCCTTCAAGACGAGGCCCATGTCGGCGGCCTCCCTGCCGGTGATACTGTCGCCGGTGAAGAGCATCCTCTTCGCCTTCTCGGGCCCCAGCCGATAGACCCACATGGCAGTCGTGGGGCAGCCCCAGACCCGCGCCGGCATGTAGCCGATCTCAGCGTCGTCTGCGACGAGCGTGAGGTCGGCACAGAGCGCGATGTCGGAGCCGCCGGCGAGCGCGAAGCCGTGCACCTTGCAGATCACAGGCTTCAAAGCCCGCCAGAGCGCCATGAAGTGCTGGGTGTTCGCCCACATGAAGGCGTAGTCCTGGATGGGGTCCCAGGGCATCTCCTGGCCCCTGTATCCGCCGTCGTCGGCGCTAACGTCTCCGCTCGCATAGCGCGTGAGGTCGTAGCCGGCGCAGAAGGCGCGACCGGCGCCCGAGAGCACCATCACATGGACTGCGGGATCGGCATCGG
This sequence comes from Alphaproteobacteria bacterium, assembly GCA_963422645.2. Classification (GTDB taxonomy): domain Bacteria; phylum Pseudomonadota; class Alphaproteobacteria; order UBA828; family UBA828; genus WTGU01. The sequence continues at coordinate 143,893 of CAXXVO010000014.1, read as the reverse complement.
CCTGCGCGACGGCGCCCGCGAGCGCGCCCGGCAGTTCGCCGTCGATGGCGTTCAGCACCTCGGGGCGGTTCAGGGTGATCCGCGCAATTCGTCCGTCGCGTTCGTAGAGGACCGGCGTCGTCATCGTGGCCCTCCCCGGTACTGCCCTGCGATGTAGCCGTCCCGCAGCCTGAAATTCTGGATCTTGCCCGAGCCAGTCATCGGAAACGCGTCGACACGGCACCAGAGGGTGGGCGTCTTCTGGGGCGAGAGGCGCGCCCGGCAATGGGCGTGCAGGGCGTCCCGGTCGAGCTCCTGGCCGCCCTCGGTCCGAACGAAGGCGGCGATCACCTCGCCCCAGGTCTCGTCGGGCAGCCCGACCACGGCGACCTCGGCCACGCTTGCGTGCTCCAGCAGGACGTTCTCGATCTCGGCGGGAAAGTGGTTCTCCCCGCCACGGATGATCATCTCCTTCACCCGGCCGGTGATCGTGACGTAGCCGCGCGCATCCATGCGTCCGAGGTCGCCGGAATGCAGCCAGCCCTCGGCGTCGATGGCCTCGACCGTCGCCGCGTCGTTGTCGTGATAGCCCAGCATGACGCTGGGGCTGCGGGCGCAGATTTCGCCGATCTCGTCGATGGCTGCGGTCCGGTTGTCGGCAACCCGCCGGATCGAGACTTCGGTTTGCGGAATGGGCTGCCCCACCGTGTTGCTGATGTCGTCGATACTGTCGCCGTCATGGTGCTGGGTGATGACCGGGCTGTGCTCGGTTTGCCCATAAAGGGTGGAGAACGCGCAACCGAAGGTCCGCTGCGTGCGGCGCACCAGCTCGGGCGCCACCATGGCGCCGCCGCTGCTGATCAGTTCCAGGGTGGAGACATCGCGGGGAGACGCCTCCTGGGCGTCCAGCATGGCGAGAATCATCGTCGGCACACCGAGAGCGATGCTGGCCTTCTGGCTTTCGATCAGGCCGACGATGGCGTGCGGGTCGAAGAGGCTGACCAGGACCATCCGGCAGCCGGCCTGGAGCGAGCCCAGGGTCAACATGCCGCACCCGCTGGTATGGAACATCGGCATGGGATTGATCCAGGTGGTGCTCTCGGTCACGCCGCAGCGGCCCGCGTAGTAGCGCGCATTGTTGACCAGTCCGCGATGGCTCAGTACCGCGCCCTTGGGGAAGCCGGTCGTGCCCGAGGTGTATTGAATCTGCGCCGCATCGCCGGGCGAGACATCGGGCAACGCCTGCGCCCCCTCCCCGGCTGCGGCTTGGAGTGCCGCCGCATCGTTCATGTCGACGATTTCGCGAACCGCGCCCAGGCCGTCGGCGGCAGCGGCGCCGATCTCGGCCATCGGGTTGCCCCGGAATTCACGGACCAGGAACAACGCCACGGCCCCCGATTGCTCGAGCACGTAGCGAAGCTCCCCTACTTGGTAGGCCGGGTTCGCCGTGACCAGCACCAGCCCGGCGAGGGCGCAGGCGTATTCCATCAGCACCCATTCGGGGCTGTTGGGCGCCCAGACGACGACCCGCTCGCCCGGGCGGAAGCGCGCCGTCAGCGCGCCGGCCAGCCGCTCGCCATCGGCAAGCAACGCCCCATAGCTCCAGCGTCGCCCGATCTCACCGGATTGCCGGACCTCGACCAGCGCCTCCGCATCGGGACGCCGCGCCGCCATCTCGCGCAGCAACCCGCCGACGGTGATGTCGCGAACGTCGATATCCGTCTGCGCCGGGAAGTAGGCCTCGGTGAGCGCGACCTCGTACATGGCTTATCCGGCGGCCTCCTCACCGCCCGGCGCGAGATTGTGAGGCGCCCGGCTCAGGCACTCCGGGCCGTCATCGGTGATGGCGTAGGTCTCGCCGAGGGTCATGGCGAGCCCGTCATCGCTGTTCGCGAGGATGATGTGAACGAAGAGCACCATGCCGGGCTCCACGCTTTGCGGATTGCCGGTATAGAACATGGGTCCGTCCATCCACGACGGTGCAAAGGTCGCGCCCAGGCTGTAGCCGCAGGCGTTGAGGCGATGCTTGCGATAGCCCGCCTTGTCGAGCACCCGCGCATGGGCGTCGAAGACCTCGCCGAAGCGCCGGCCGGGTTGCAGCGTGTCCCGGCACGCGTCGAGAGCGTCGCTGCACGCGCGGTGCATGGCCTTGTGCGCGTCGGAGACCGGGCCGATCACGAGCGTGCGCATCAGCGCGGCGTGGTAGCGGCAATACGCGCCGGCAAACTCGAGGGTGAGCTGGTCCTGCTCCGCGAGCCGGCGGCGCCCGGCCTTGTCCCGGCACAGCAGCGCGTCGGGACCGGAGCTGAGAATGAAGGGATTGCCGGGATACTCGCCGCCGCCCCGAAAGACCGCGCCTTGCATCGCCGCCAGGATATCGCCCTCGAACGCGCCCGGCGCGGCCAGCCGCTCGGCCTCCGCCAGGGCATCGTCGGCGAGTTCGGCCGCGCGACGCACATGGGCGAGCTCATCGTCGCTCTTGACCCGACGGAGCGCGGAGACCAGGTCCGACGCGTCCTCCAGCGTACAGAACTCGCCGAACGCCCGCTCAACCTTGAGCCAGTTCGCCGCCGTTAACCCTTGGGTGTCGCGCTCAACGCCGATCAGCGTGCCGGCCCCGCCATGCCCGGTGACCACGTCGCGCAGCGCGCCGGCGGGGTCCGCGCCGGCCTCGTCGACCCAGATGCGGATGTCGTCGATGATCGAGGTGTGCTGCGCTTGCCTGAGGTCCGGCGCGCGGGTGAGCAGGGTCATGCGCCCGTCGCTGCCGAGCCAGAGGCACTGGAAAAAGCAGAACCCGAAGGTGTCGTAGCCCGTCAGGTAGTACATGCTCTCCTGCTTGAAGAGCAGGATGCCGAAGAGGCCGCGCCCCTTGAGCGCGCGTACCACCGAGTCGCGACGCTGGTCGAACTCGTCCCTCGTGAAGTGGATCGCCATGCGCCGCCGCCCTCTGCCATTGGATCCTTCTTGCGGCGGACGATAGGGCGCAGCGATGCGGGCGTAAACCGGGGCGAGGCAGCATCCCGCGACTCTCTGAGACTCCCCTTCGGCGGCGTTTCCCGATAATGAAGGCGACCGTGCCACAGGCGGCACGCCGAACCAGGGAAGACGCGATGCGTGACCGTTTGGAATTCGACCGGGTGGCCCGGGTTCCGGCACCGGCAGACAACGTCGCGATCGCGACGCGGCGCCTGGAAGCCAGCACCCTCGTTGGGGACGGGAGGGGGGAGTTCCGCCTGCCCCACACGGTACTCGAAGGGCATCGCTTCGTCCGCGTGCCGGTCCGGCAAGGCGCGCAGGTCACCTCCTGGGGGCTCCCCTTCGGCATCGCAACCCGCGCCCTGGAGCCCGGCGAATACGTCTGCAACGAGAGGATTCTGGCGGCGCTGGCGGCCCGCGATATCGACTTCGCGCTGCCCGACACCGCCAACTTCGTTGACACCATGGAGACCTATTCGCTGGACAAGGCCAGCTTCGCGCCGGGCGCGCAGGTCGCGCCTGCCGATGACGGCGCCACCTTCGAGGGCTTCCGCCGCCCCGGCGGGCGGGGCGTCGGCACCCGCAACTTCGTCGTGGTGGTGGCCACCACGTCACGCGCCAACGGCTTCGTACGCGCGGTGGCGGACCGCGCAGCGGCCAGGGCGCCCGCTGGGATCGACGGCGTGGTCGCGGTCACCCATACCGAAGGCGGCGGCGCCGGTCGGTCGAACAATCTTGGTCACGTGCTCCGGGTGCTCGCGGGCTTCATGGTGCACCCTAACGTGGGCGCAGTGCTCGCGGCCGATGACGGCGCAGGCGCTTACACCAACGACGACCTGCAGCGATTCATGGCAGACCGCAACGACCGGCTCGACCACGTGCCGCATGCGTTCTTGCGTATCGAGGGCGGGTTCGAGGAGGAGGTCGGGCGCGCGACGGCGCTGATCGAAGGCTGGCTGCCGGAGGTCGCGGCCGCGCGCCGCACAGCGGAGCCCGCAGGCAACCTTCGTCTCGCCCTTCAGTGCGGCGGCTCGGACGCGTTCTCAGGTGTCTCCGGCAACGCGCTCGCCGGCTGGGTGGCGAAGGAGGTCATCCGCCATGGAGGCGCCGCGAACCTGGCCGAGACCGACGAGCTCATCGGCGCGGAGCCCTACGTGCTGGAGAACGTCCGCGACGCCGCCACGGCCGGCGCGTTCCTGCAGAAGATCGAGAACTTCAAGCGCTATGCGGCGAATCACGGGGCCACGGCGGAAGGGAACCCCACGGGCGGGAATAATTTTCGCGGGCTCTACAACATAGCTTTGAAGTCGCTCGGCGCCGCCCGCAAGAAGGCGCCGGAGGTCCGGCTCGACCACGTCATCGACTACGGCGAGCCCATGCGCGAGCCGGGCTACTACTTCATGGACAGCCCCGGCAACGACCTGGAGAGCATCGCGGGCCAAGTGGCGGCGGGCTCCAACCTCATCCTCTTCATCACCGGCAACGGCTCGATCACCAACTTCCCCTTCGTGCCGACGCTCAAGTTCGTGACCACCACCGGGCGCTTCGAGCTGCTCGCAAACGAGATGGACGTAAACGCCGGCCGCTATAACGACGGCATGGAGATGGACGCGCTCGGCGCGGAGACCTTCGAGCTCGCGCTCGACATCGCGTCCGGGCAGCGCAGCAAGGGGGAGCTTGCCGGCCACGCGCAGGTCTCGATCTGGCGCGACTGGCCGCGCACCGACGGGCATGGGCTGGAGGAGGCGCGCGGGCATCCTGTCCCCAACGGGCGGCCCGTGGCGGTAAAGAACGCACCGCCCCTCGACCTCGCCTTCGACGCGGTGGTCACCGAGGAGGGCGTGGCCTCGGATCAGATTGCATTGGTGATGCCGACCAGCCTCTGCTCCGGCCAGGTCGCGCGCCTCATCGCCGAGGAGCTCGATGCCAACCCGCCAGCATGGAGCGACGTGTCGCGCTTCGTGGCACTCGTGCACACGGAAGGCTGCGGCTCGGCCAACGGTGCCGGCCTCTACCTCGACACGCTTACCGGCCACCTCGCGCATCGGAGCGTGCGCCACGCGGTGCTGCTGGAGCACGGCTGCGAGATGACCCACAACGACGCGGTGCGCAATCACCTGGCCGAACACGGCGTCGCGGCGGAGCGCTTCGGCTGGGCGAGCGTGCAGCTAGACGGCGGCATCGCCAGCGTCAAGGACAAGGTGACCGGGCAGCTCGAGGCAATGGCGGCGGCCCACGCCGCGCCTGCATCCGAGCGGCGGCGCGTCGGCGCGGATGAGGTGCGCGTGGCGCTTGCCGCGCATGGGCCGTTGACACGAGCGATGGGGGAAGCGTTCGGCCGCCTCGCCACGAGCCTCGTCGCGGCCGGCGCGACGGTGGTCGTGCCCGACAATGAAGGTCTGCTCGGCAACGACGGGTTCCGACGCGCCGTGTTCCCCGATGGCGTAGCGCCCCCGACCTCGCTCGCGTTCGGCCGGCCCGCGGCCGACGCCGGGTTCCACATCATGGAGACCCCGACGCAGAACCCCGTGGAGGCGTTCACGGGCCTCGGCGCGACGGGGGTCGATCTGATGCTCTGCCACGTCGGGCAAACCCCGCTGCAGGGGCATCCGATGCTCCCCCTCGTCCAGGTGACGGCCGAGCCTGAGATCGCGGCACAGTACGGCAGGGACCTGGATCGCGTCCTGGTGCCGGAACAGAGTATCCAGGAAACGGTCGCCGCGCTGGCTGCGCTGATCGCCGACGTCGCGTCCGCCCGCTACCGGCCGGCGCTCTGGTCGCGCGGGGTGACCGAGTTCCAGCTCACCCGCGGCCGGCTCGGCCTTTCGATGTAGCGCGTAGGATCTCGCGTGGCAGCCCCCGTACCGCTCGACGGCCGCTACGACTACATCATCGTGGGCGCCGGCACGGCCGGGTGCGTGCTCGCCAACCGCTTGACCGAAGACCCTCGCACACGTGTGCTGCTGCTCGAGGCCGGGCGCAGCGACGCCTACCACTGGGTCCATATTCCGGTGGGCTACCTCTACTGCATCGGCAACCCGCGCACCGACTGGATGATGAAGACGGCGCCCGAGCCCGGTCTCAACGGGCGCAGCCTGGTCTACCCCCGCGGCAAGGTGCTGGGCGGCTGCACCGCGGTCAACGGCATGATCTACATGCGCGGGCAGGCGGCGGACTACGATCTCTGGCGCCAGCTGGGCAACCTCGGCTGGGGCTGGGACGATGTCCTGCCCTACTTCCTCAAGTCCGAGGACCACTACGCCGGCGCAAGCCCGATGCACGGCACCGGCGGCGGCTGGAAGGTCACGACGCAGCGGCTGAGTTGGGACATCCTGGAAGCGGTGCAGGAGGGCGCGAAAGAGTTCGGCATCGAGCCCCGCGCCGACTTCAACGACGGTGACAACGAGGGCTCGGGCTTCTTCGAGGTGAACCAGCGCAAGGGCGTGCGCTGGACCACGGCCAGGGGTTTCCTCAAGCCGGCGATGAAGCGGCCCAACCTGCGCGTCGTCCTCCAGGCAGAGACCGAGCGTCTGATCCTCGAAGGCCGCGCGGTGCACGGCCTTGTCTATCGCCACAAGGGGGCCCGGCGTGAGGCGCACGCCGATGCCGAGGTGCTGCTGGCCGCAGGGTCCATCAACTCGCCCAAGATTCTGGAGCTGTCCGGCATCGGTCAGCCCGAGCGGCTCGCCGGGCTCGGTATCGAGGTCGCGCACGAGAACCCTGGCGTGGGCGAGAACCTGATGGATCACCTGCAGATCCGCACGGTCTACGGGGTGCAGGACGCGCAGACTCTGAATACGCTCGCGAACAGTCTCTGGGGGAAGGCGGGCATCGTCCTCGAGTACGCGTTGCGCCGGAGCGGCCCGATGTCGATGGCGCCGAGCCAGTTCGGCATGTTCACGAAGTCCGATCCCGCGCTCGCGACGCCCGACCTGGAGTATCACGTCCAGCCGCTCTCCACCGACCGGCTGGGCGACCCGCTCCACCCCTACCCCGCCATCACGATGTCGGTGTGCAACCTGCGCCCGGAGAGCCGCGGGACCTGTCACGTGACCACCACGGATCTAGCCACACAGCCGGAGATCAAGCCGAACTACCTCTCGACCGCGCACGACCGCAACATCGCGGTCAAGTCCATCCACCAGGTCCGCCGGATCATGACGGCCAAGGCGTTGAAGCGTTACGCGCCGAAGGAGCTGCTCCCCGGACCCGAGGTCCAGTCCGACGACGACCTCGTGAAAGAGGTCGGCAACATCGCGACCACGATCTTCCACCCGGTCGGGACGTGCAAGATGGGGCAAGACCCGCACGCGGTCGTGGACTCGGACTTGCGCGTGCACGGGCTGAAGGGTCTTCGCGTCGTGGACGCCTCGATCATGCCCCGGATCACCTCGGGCAACACCGCCTCGCCTGTCATCATGATCGCGGAGAAGGCCGCCGACCTGATCCGCACGTCGTGACTCGGGTGGGGCGGCCCGGCTCCGGCTTTACAGCGCGGCGCCGCCGTCGAGATTGATGGCCTGGCCGGTGACATGGGGGGCGCGCACGAGATAGAGCGCGAGCTCCGCCATGTCTTCCTCGGTCTGCGGAATGCCCTGGGGAATGAAGTGCTCGATGGCGCGGGCATAGACTTGCTCCGGCGTCTCCCCCGGCTCCGCGAAGGAGTCGTTGAGCAGCGTCCACATCTGCGTGCCCACGATGCCGGGGCAGATGCAGTTCACTGTAATGCCTTCGCGCGCGACTTCCTTGGCGAGCGCGTTCGAGAAACCGATCACAGCGAACTTGGACGCGCAGTAGTGCGCGAGAGTCGCCGTGCCGAATTTTCCCGCAACCGATGAGATGTTGATGATCCGGCCGCCGTCCCCTTGCGCGCGCATCCGGATGACCGCCGCCTTGTTCACCAGGAACGTGCCCTTGGCGTTCACGTCCATGATGTTGTCCCACTCCGCCTCGCTCATCTCGGCGATCGGGCGGGCGGTGATCACGCCGGCCGCGTTGACCACGACATCGACCCGGCCGAAGTGCTCCACCGTCTGCGCGAACATGGCCTCGACGGCTGCGGCGTCGGCCACGTCCGCATCGATGGCGATGGCGTCGCCGCCGATCTCGTCCGCCACAGCCTGCGCCGCGGAGTAACCGCCGATGTGCTTCGTTTCGTACTGATTGTCGTCGGTCGGCGCATGCTCCAGCCCGTTGAGGGCGAGCTTCATACCCTCCCGCCCGAAGAGCAGCGCGATGCCCTTGCCGATCCCGGTGCCGCCGCCGGTGATGAGTGCAACCTTCCCCGCTACGTCGGACATGCTCTCAAATCTCCCTCGTGATTCCGTGCGATAGTGTCACACGTCGCCCCTGCCTCGTCGAAGGAGCGTTGCGAATGTCCAGACTGCCGCTCGCCGATCCGCAAGACTTGCCGCCCTTCCTCAAGACCATGCACGACGGTGCGGCGGAGAACGACTGGTCCACCCGCCATTGCGCGCGCGCCTTCGCGGCGCATCCGGACATCCTCGAGCGATATCTCGCCTTCTACTATCCCTTCCACGCGAGCGAGCCGGGAAGCCTGCTGGAGAGCCGCATCAAGGAGCTGGTGAGACTGCGCATCGCGACCCTCAACGGCTGCAAGACCTGCAAGGCGGCGCGGCTCGCGCCGAGCGACGTGAGCGAGCGCGAGGCCGCGATCGGGGTCGATGAGCCGGCCGAGGCGGCATTCTCGCCCCGGGAACGAGCGGCGCTCCGAATTGCCGAGCAGATGACGCTCGATCATCACGCCTTCGACGATGCGGCGATGCGTGTGTTGCGGCAGCACTTCTCCCAGGCTGAGACACTGGAATTGCTCATGATGATCGGCCAGTACATCGGTTTCGGCCGCATGCTCGCGATGCTCCAGCTCGAAGAGACGCGCTGCCCGATCGAGCCGGCCGCCGATCCTCAGCCCCAGACCGCCGGGTCCTTGAGGTAGTCGTGCACTACGCGGCCAAAGTCGAGGTCGAAGTCGACGACGGCGAAGAAGCCCCCGAGGATGCGCAGGGGCGCCAGTTGATGCCATGAGTCGGCGGCGGTGCTCGCGAGCGTGAGCGCAGCACGGCCGGCGTAGAGCTCGGGGCTGCCGTCGGCGCTCTTGCGCAGCGCGCCGGTGACGTCCAGGCGCACCAGCTCCGAGACGCTCGGCCGCTCGGCAGTTTCCGCGCTCGGGATATGGCGGTAGGAGAGCACCGGCGATTCGGCCAGCTCGTCGGGCGAGGCCTTGCGGTCGCACACCATCGAGGCGGTCAACAGGCGCTGCCCGCGCGGCCGCTCCACCGTGAGCAGGAGCTGCTCCATATAGGGCATGACATCGCCGCCCCAGTTGTGCTCGATCACGGCGATCTTCTTGGCGTAGCCCCAGATCTCGCGGCCCGCGCCGAGGGGAATGTCGTTATCCACCAGGATCGTCGGCTGATACATGTAGCGCGTGCCGTGCAGCATCACGTCGACCATGACGAAGGCCTCGTGGTAGGGGCCGAAGGCCGAGAAGGGTATCCAGCGAGCCCAGGCGGTGCAGATCGCGGGATCGTCGGCGGGCTCGACATGGGGCGGCAAGAGCTCGCTTACTGCGGCGCTGTCGGCCTCGTAACGGATCATGAGGTCCTGCACGTTGCGGAAGGGATAGGGCGGGGCCTCATACATCGGGCCGCCGAGCGGCATGCTGAAATGGCGCTTGAAGGTGTCGATATCCATCGTGCGTCTCCCTGAGCGCCTAGCCGTTTTCCGTGTCGAGCGCTGACCAGTCGTCGAGCCGGCCGTAGAGGTAGGGCACAAACTCATCGGCCGGCAGCCGGGCCAGCGGTCGGCAGGTCGAGTGCAGGTCGCCCTCGATGTAGGAGGCGCCGCGCACCTCGCAGACCTCGATGTCGGCCAGCGGATCGTGCACGGTCGAGCGGAGTGCGAGCGTGCCCGTTCCCTCCCGCCGCACGGTCAGGTGGTTGTCGAACTCGGCCAGCGTGAGGACGGGGTCGTCCTCGAGGCCTGTGCCGGTGCACGACGGCAGCGCCTTGATGTTGAAGTTGGCGCCCTTCTCGCGGCTGGGCTCGCGCTCGTCCGGCAGCGTCGCCTCGATCTCGATCACGCGTGTGCCGAGCCGCTCGACGTAGCCGTGCATGGCATCGCCGCCCCGCTGCAGGCGCGTCGTGGCCTGCTTCTTGGGCTCGCCGAAGAGGTCGCGCCCGAAGATGATCGCGTGGTCCTGATCCATGAACATCGAGAGCACGTAGGGCGCCTCGATGTCCCCGTGCCGGGCCATGACGTAGATCGCGCCGCCGGCGAAGTCGGCCACGCAGTTGGAGCGCCAGCGGCCCACCATCGCCGTTACCAGCGGCTCCGTCACGGGCTCCAGCCCGGGCGGCAGCACCTCGGCCACGATCTCCGGCCGCGTGAGGAATTCGATCATGAGCATCTCGGCGCCGACGAAGCGCGGCCGCTTCAGCACCGCCTCGATGCGCTGCACCTCCTCGGGCGTTTTCACGAAGCCCATGGCGCGATCCTCCTGTTTCGGGCGGCGAGCGTCGCTCAGGCGCCCAGATAGGCGCGTTTGAGACGGTCCGAATCCTTGAGCGCGTCCACGGTGCCGCGGAAGCTCACCTCGCCGCCGGAGATGACGGTCCCGTTGTCGGCGACCCGAAATGCGAACTCGGCGTTTTGCTCGGCAACGATGATGGTAAGGCCCAGCGACTTGAGCGCGCGGAAGGTGTCGACGAGCGTGTTGATGATGGCGGGCGCGAGCCCCAGCGTCGGCTCATCCACCATGAGCAGCCGGGGCTGCGCCATCAGGCCGCGCGCGATGGTGAGCTGCTGCTGCTCGCCGCCGGAGAGCGTGCCGCCCGCCTGCCGGGCGCGCTCCTTCAGGATCGGGAACATCGCGTAGTTCCGCTCGATCAGCTCGCGCGTCTTCTGGCGCGCACGGATGTGCACCGTGGCGCCCACCAGCAGATTGTCGAGCACGCTCATCTCCGGGAAGATGCGCCGCCCCTCGGGCACGTGGGCGATTCCGTCCAGCACGATCCTGTCCGGCGCGCGCCTGAGCAGCGACTTTCCCTCGAAATTGATTTGTCCGTCGACCGGCTGCATGAGGCCGCTGATCGCGCGCAGGATCGAGGTCTTGCCCGCGCCGTTGGGGCCGAGCAGCGCGCAGACCTCGCCCTGCTCGACCGAAAGGCTCACGCCCCGCACCACGCGGTTCACGCCGTAGGCGAGCGTCAGGTCCTCGATCTCCAGCATCTCAGTGCTCGCCGCCGAGATAGATGCTGACCACCTGCTCGTTGGCGCGGATCTCCTCTGGCGTGCCCGAGACCAGCAGCGCGCCGTGATGCATGACGAACAGGTACTCGCAGACGTCCATGACCACTTCCATGTTGTGGTCGATCAGGAGCATGGTGAGGCCGCCGCGCTGGCATTCGCGCAGATGTTCGATCAGGTCGAAGGACTCCTCGCGGCTGAAGCCGGCGAAGGGCTCGTCGAGCAGCAGGACCTTGGGGCCGAGCGCCAGCGCCTGTGCGATCTCCGCGCGCCGGCGCATCAGGTGGCTGAGATCGGTCGGCAGGTCGCCCCGGACCGCCTCCAGCTCGAAGAATTCGAGCAGCGCGTCGCATCGGGCATCCTCGTCGCCGGCGCAGCCGGGATAGCTGAGGTCACGGCCCCCGTGCCGGCCGCCCCAGATCATCGCCGTCCTGATGTTCTCCTCCACCGACTCCTCGGTGAAGAGGCGGTTCTTCTGGTAGGTGCGGCTGAGGCCACTGCGCGCGACCTTGTAGGACGGCAGGCGGTGGATCGGTTTCGTGTCCAGCGTCACCGTGCCAGCATCGGGCGTCGCGTGCTTGGTGACGAGGTTGACGAGGGTCGTCTTGCCGGCGCCGTTGGGCCCGATCAAGCCGACCAGCGCGCCGCGTGGCACGTCGAAGCTCACTTCGCGCACGGCTTCGACGCCGCCGAAGCGCTTGCTCAGGTTGCGGATCGCGAGGATCGCGTCCATTGGCCGCTACCGCCCCCTCGGTGCGGCGCCGAGCGCCTCGGCCACTCTCTGCCTGATGCCGACGGCTTCGAGGGCGAAGCGACAAAGCAGATTAGCGCCGCCCCAGAGACCCCCGCGGAAGAACAGGACCGTGACCACGATCAGGCCGCCGAGCACGATCTGGTTCCACTTGCCGAAGTCCTGGATGAACTGATCGAGAACCACCAGGAAGACGACGCCGATGGCGGGCCCTAAGAGCGTGCCCGAGCCGCCGATAATGACGTAGATCACGTACTGGAAGGAGCTCCAGATGGTGAACGAGCTCGGGTCGATGGCGATCTGCATGGAGGCATAGAGTGCCCCGGAGAGGCCCGCGAAGCCGGCGGCAAAGACGAAGACAAGCTGCTTGTAACGGAAGACATCGAGGCCGCGCGCGGCGGCGAGATCCTCGTCCTGGCGGATCGCGCTCAAGGCGCGGCCCACATGCCCGCGCGCGAGCCACCATGAAGAGAACGCCGCGATCACGAGGAAGACGAGCACCACGATGAGGAAGCGCGCATTGGTGACGAAGGCGTAGTCGCCGAGCGCCGGCCGCGCGATGCCGGCGGTGCCGTGCGGGCCGCCGGTGAACCACTCCCAGCTGTCGAACATGATGTAGAGCAGCTGGCCCACGGCGAGCGTGCCGATGGCGAAGTGGTAGCCGCGCAGCCGGAACAGCGGATAGCTCAGCAGATAGGCGAGCGCGCCGGTAATGATGATGGCGCAGGGCAGCGCGGCCCAGAAGTCGAACTCGAACTGCTGCACCGTGAGCACGCCCACCACGTAGGCGCCGACGCCGACAAAGCCGCCCTGCCCCATGGCGAGGTAGCCCATGTGGCCCATGAGCAGCCCGAAGGGGATGACCGCGATCATCGCCGTGCCCGCGCCCACCAGCAGGCGCAGGTGATAGTTGTTGTCGACCGTCGCCCACAGGATGCCGAGGAAGGCGAGCAGGACGAGCCAGCCGATCACGGCCCGCGTGCGGCGGTCCCGAAGCGATAGCTGGCGACCCTGGAGCATCGTCATGCGTTCCGATCCGGCAGGCCGAAGAGCCCCTGAGGGCGGATCATCAGAATCGCCAGAAGCACCAGGAAGGGCACCAGATCGCCGAGCTTGGAGCCGACGTAGAACACCGTGAGGTTGTAGAGAATGCCGAGGATGAGGCCGGCGACGATGGAGCCCGCGATGCTGCCCATGCCCCCGAAGATGATGATGACGAGCGCCATCAGCAGCGGCTGGAAGCCCATGTCCGGCCGCACGTTGAAGAGCGCGCCGAGCATGGCGCCGGCAGCGCCGCCGAGCGCGCCGCCGAGGAAGAACACGATGGCCGCCACCCGGCGCTTCTTGATGCCCATCAGGGCGGCGGTTTCCTCCCCCTGGGCGGTGGCGCGCATGGTCCGCCCGAGATGGGTGCGGTAGACGACGAAATAGAGCAATGCGAACAGGACGAGAGTAATGGCGATGGTGACCAGTCGCGCACCGTCGATACGGATTTCACCGGCTGTCAGCGCCCAGTCCTCGCCCGGCATGTTGATCGGCCGGGCTTCGAAGTCCCCCCAGATACGCAGCGCCGTGGTGCCCAGCACCATGTAGATGCCGAGCGACGCCAGCAGCTGGTCGGTGAGCGGACGGCGCTGGAGGAAGCGGAAGACAGCGTTCTCCAGCACGATGCTGAGCAGCCCCATGACGATCATGGCGGCGAAGAAGCCGACGAAGAAATGCGTGCCGAGCTGCGTCGCGACCACGTAGGCCACGAAGCCGCCGAGCATGATGAGCTGCCCGTGGGCGAGATTGATGACCCGGTAGACGCCGAAGATGAGGGCCAACCCCGCCGCCGCCACGGCAAGGTTCATGCCGTAGGAGGCGCCGTAGATGAGCTGCTGAGCGAACGCGGTCACGGAATCCCGACCTTGCCGGCAGGCGACAAAGTATGGACGTCAGAAAAACCGGGCCGCGAAGCGGTCTGGCCGGCGCGACCGCGCCGGCGCGCCGCATGGCGCGGAGCCAAGCTCGCGGAGCGAGCGCCCGGCGATTGAGGGCAAAAGAGAGGCGGCGCGCGCCCTCGCGGGCAGGCGCCGCCCCAGCGTCTTCTCAACCTGCGGAACCCGGCCTAGACCGCCCCCGCCGCAGGGCTACTTCGGCAGCTTGTCGCCGTAGACGTAGGGCCCGTAGAAGAGCTCGTCGCGATAGCTGATGCCGGTGTAGAAGACCTTGTCGTCCGCGACGCCGATGATGTACTCGGTCGCGAACAGCTGGCCGGTCTTCTCGCCGGTATCGGGCCGGGTGAAGAACTCGTTCGTCGGCCCGCGCAGGCCGTTGATCTTCAGGCTGCGCCAGGCTTCCACGATCTTGTCGTTGTCGGTGTGATCGCCCGAGGCCTGCACGCCGTAGAGGAACCAGATGGCGGCGTCGTAGGCGCCGCGATCGAAGGGGCTCGAGCTCCCGACCTCGGTGTCGCCGTACTTCGCGTTGTAGATGGGCACGTATTTCTCGACCCGCGCCAGCGTGGCTTCGTCCTGCGCCGGGTTATGCTCTTGCCAACCCCAGACGTAGCCCGACGACATGTTGATGCCTTGATCCTTGGCCACGTCGACGAAGACCTGCAGCATCAGCACGTCGTTGCCGAGCAGAATGATCTCGCCGGTCTCATAGTCGAGCCCCTGCTTCTTCATCTCACTCATGATCGCCAGCATGTCGGGGAAGATGTAGGCATCCATCAGGACGATGTCGGGATCCTGCTCGGCGAGCCTGGCGACGTGGGGCGCGAAGTCGGTGGTGCCGAAGGGATAGAGCACCGCCCAGTCGTGCTGGTACTCGTACCTGCCGCCGCCCTTCTCCACCGCTTCCTGCCAGCCGATGGAGCCATGCACGGTGTAAAGCTCGTTCCGGCCGATGAAGCCGAGCTTCTTGCGCCCATCGAAGAGCGCGGGATCGATGCCGTGCTCCGCCAGCCTCTCGGACGATTCGTGGATGAGCTCGCCCATGCCGTGCTTCTCGATCACGCCGGTGTCGGTGATGTCGTGGCCGTACTCGCGGCCCACGGTCATCGCCGGGCTCGAGCAGATCGCGCAGATGCTGATGATTCCCTGCGGATCGAGGATCGACGCAGCCGAGAGCAACGCCGAATTCATCCGCGGGCCCCAGATTGCCCGGGCTTCGTCCTGCTCGACCAGGCGGATGACGGCGTCGATCGACTTCTTGTCCTCGGAGACGTCGTCGTAGGCCGTCCACTCGATGGGGACGACCTTGTCTCCGATCTTGAGCCCGCCGCCCTCGCAGGGCTGCGGCGGAACGGCCTCGACGATGCAATCGCCCTTCATGAACTGCTCGACGGCGAGCCTCACGGCCGCTTCCTCGAAGAGACCAAGGAAGGAGGCCGGACCCGAGAGCGTGAAGACGCCGCCGAACTTGAAGGTGTCCTCGGCCTTGGCCAGCTGCGGGCCGGCCACGAGGCCCACACACAGGGCTGCGCCAAGCAGCCCTGCCCGAATTACACCAAATGATAGTGTCATCTCCCTCTCCCCTTATTCAGCGCCACGCGCATCATGCGAAACCGCACAAAATTCGCAGCGGAGTATGGTGAGCGCCCCTTGGGGTGTCAAACGACGCTCCGGTTACGAGCCGAACGCCTCCGTCAAGTGGCCGCGCCAGCCATGATTGGTCATGTCGAGCTGGATCGGCGTGACCGATATCGCGTTCTCGTGGATTGCTAAGAGATCGGTGCCGGGGTGTTTGCCGCCGTTCTTGTAGCTGATCTCCACCCAGTAGTAGGGCACGTGGCGCGTGTCGATCCGCCCGTCGATGGTGAAGGAGCCGGGCGGCCTCTGCCCCTGGGTGGTGATGCGGACGCCGCTCACAGATTCCGGCAGCGCATCCGGGAAGTTGACGTTGACCAGCGTGCCGGAGGGCCAGTCCGGCAGGCGCATGAGGGTTTGGATCACGTCCGGCGCGAAGGCCTCCGCCGTGGCCCAGAGCGCCTCACCGCCCATGGTGAACACCTGGCTGAGCGCGATCGAGCGGATGCCGAGCAGGGTCCCCTCCATCGCGGCGGCGATGGTGCCCGAATAGGTCATGTCATCCGCGAGATTGGCGCCGCGATTGATGCCGGAGAGGAGGACCGTGGGCGGGCTTTCGGTCATCAGCTCGTGGATCGCCATGAGCGCACAGTCGGTGGGCGTACCGTCCACCGCGTAGCGCTTCTCCCCCATCTGGCGCAGGCGGATCGGCGTGTGCATCGAGATGGAATGGCCGGCGCCGCTCCGCTCGTGATCAGGCGCGACGACCCAGACATCGTCGGACAGGCTCCGCGCGATCGCCTCGAGAATTTTCAGCCCCCTGGCATGGATGCCGTCGTCATTGGTGACCAGGATGCGGTGGTGGGAGAGATCGCTCTCCGCTGGCATGGCGGGGATCCTTTCGGGCGGGCGCGGCGGGGGCCGCAGTCTCTTCGGGGCTTCCGCCTGGCGCAAGATCGATAGCCAGATTGACAGCTGATAGGCCAATCCGCATGTTGGCGCCTCCGTTCCGGCGAGCCTGCCCTGGGGGAGAAAGTGGCCAAGCTTTACGTGGACACGGACAAGTACGGCGATCAGGCACACTCGCCCACCGTCGAGGCCTTCCACAGCGCGATCAAGGACCTGGTGAGGCGCCGCCTGGGCGAGAGCGGGGTCGACTGGAACAGTTTCGTCTTCGACAAGTCCTACGATCTGATCACCGCGGCCGATTTCGAGGAGATCGAAAGGAAGCTGCTCGACGCCGGCCACCGCTACGACTTCTCGGCGGTGATTTCGGTGAACGAACGGCCCGAGGCCTATAAGCCCGCCGAAGGCATCCTGGGTGACGACCCCGACTGGACCATGGAGCACCCGGACGCGCCCTCCGGCGAGGCCGATGCAGAGGGCAGGGCGCTTTGCGGCGTCGGCGACAACGTGATGCGCGTCGCCGAGAATACCGTAGGCACCGCGCGCTACGTCCGCTCCAGCAGCCAGGTCATGCGCTATCTCGGCGACGGCGTGCCGCCCGAGACCATCGCCATCATCGACGATTCCGGCGGCACCCTCACCGCGCCGATCCTGGAGCAATTCACCGGCATCATCTGCATGGGCGGCACCGTGCGTTCCCACCTCGGGATTCTCGCGCGGGAATACGGTATTCCCTGCCTCATGAACGCCAAGATCACCGGGATCAAGGAAGGTCAGCGCCTGGAGATGGAGACCGCCGCGGCGGCGAAAACGGCGGAGGCCTATCAGAAGGGCGAGGAAGTGACCGCCAACATCTGGAAGCTGGCCCAGGAGGCTTCGTGATGGTCGGCGCGCCTCGCCTCTCCTACGCTCAGCTGCTGGAGACCAACAACCTCCTGCAAACCTTCACCGACGAGACCTACTGGCTCTGCGTCACGCGCACCGTGCAGGAATCCAAGCTCTTTCCGGTGCCGCCCTACATGCTGCTCTCCTACCTCAACGCCTTCTACCGCTACCCCTCGCTCTTGCGAAAGGTGGAGAGCGTGATGACGGCGGAAGAGATCGGCGATCGCGCTCGGGAGGGACGCCCGCCGGGCAAGAGCGCCATGGGCTGGGGAATGCCGGGCTTCTACCTGCTCGGCCGCGAGTGGCTCATCAATATGGGCCTTCTGCGCCCGCAGGACGCCGTGGAAGACCTCGTCTACCTGATGGACTTCTGGAAACGCCTGCAACTCTCCTGGCACCGTAACGACGGCCACATCACCAATAAGGAGTTCGGCCACCGCTGCCAGATCCTGCCGGAGCGGCGGCTTCAGGTCTTCGAGTCCGACGCCTACGGCTGCGAGGCCGGCGATGCGCTGCACAGCGCGGCGACCCAGTTCATGGCTTCTGCGGCGCAATACGGCTTCCTGGTGAGCTGCGAGAGCCGCATCAGTCTGCTCAACACCGGGCCCTACAAAGTCGCCGACGGCGTGGAGATGATCGTCCGCGACTTCATGGACCTCGGCGAAGGCGACTTCCCCTGGCTCGACGACGTGGCGGCCGACATTCCCTACAACAACCTCACCGTCCCGATGCTGGTGAAGGACTGCCACTTCTACCTGGTCGACGACTGGGGAAGCTTCGAATCCGAGCCTGAGTTCAGGGCGGAGAGTATCATCGGCGTCGGCCTCTACACCTCCGACCCGCTCACCGAGGGGCACGTTCCGGTGGGGATGGAGAGTCGCGAGACCCTGACCGAGATATTCCGCACGCTGGACGGGCTCTTCAAGGAAGCGACGGCGCGGCTCTGGAGGCGCATCGCCGGTTGGAGCCGCGACCAGATGCTCGACGCCGGCGCGCTCACCTACTTCGGCATCTGCAAGGACCTCGCCCACGTCGCCGGCGTCTACGCCCGAGAGGACTGGATGCTGATCGACGAGCGGGCGGAGCGCTTCCGCCCCCTGCTCAACGACGAGTTCAGCCGCGACTGCCTGGGCGAGTTGGTGGGACTGCTGACGCTGGCGAGCCATCGCCTTTCGTCCTACAGCATGATGCAGCACGGCAACGGCCCGACCCGCATGTATACGCCGATCCCTTACGCGATCCTGGACGGCGAGGAGTACGTGCCCACTTGCGGCCCGGTCTATCCCGGCGCCACCACGCTCCCGGCCAAGGCCGACCGCTACCGCACGAGCCAGGGCGTGCTGACGCTGGAGGAGTACAACGCGCGGGTCCGCGCCTTCGCGCCGCAGTCCGACCGCTATCGTTTCCTGGACGAGACCTGGCTCAAGTACAACCACGACACGGCGCGCGCGGACGAGATGTACCATTTGGAGCAGGAGCGGGCGCGCAAGATCCAGGGTCGCGGGGCATCGCTCGGCGCTGCGGAGCTGGCGGCGCTCCCCCGCGACTAGAGACGCGCCCCGCTCCCACACGTCCAGGCGGCCTGAACTCATGCAGATCGGCGAGTACATCCGGCGCGCGGCGCTCATGTACGGCGAGGCACCGGCGCTGACCGAAGGGACGCGCACGCTGAGCTTCCGCGCCTTCGACGCGGCGACGGACCGGCTCGGCAACGCGCTGCTCGCGGAAGGCTTCGAGCTGGGCGACCGCGTCGGCGTGCTGCTGCCCAACGGGATCGATTGCCTGATCGCCTACTACGCGATCGCCAAGTCCGGCCTCGTGCGGGTCTCGCTCAACGTGCGCGAGACGGCGGCGGACCATCGCTACAAGCTGGGCGACAGCGGCGCCCGCGGCCTCATCCACGACGATGTCGAGGGCGCCAAGGGCTTCGGCGCGGCCATGGTCTACGGCGCCGACGCGCTCCGCCGGCTCATCGACGAGGGACCACCCGGCGTCTGCTGCGTGGACCGCGAGCTTGAGGCGCCCTATCGCCTGGGCTTCACGGGCGGGACCACCGGCGCGCCCAAGGCGGTCACGCTCACCACGCTGGGCGAGACTGCGGAGCTCTCGGCCTTTCTCATGGACCTGGTGCCCGACCTCGCGTCGGGCGACCGCTTCCTCCACGCCGCCCCCATCGCGCACGCGAGTGGCGCCTTCTTCCTGCCCGCGCTGGTACGGGGCGTGCACCAGTGGATCATGCCGCACTTCGACGCCGTCGGCTTCATCGCCATGGCTGCGCAGGCGCGCGCGACCCACACCTTTCTGGTGCCGACCATGCTGGCGATGATCATGGAGGAGCCCGCGCTGGAGACGGCGGACCTCCGCTTCAAACGCATCTGCTACGGCGCATCGCCCATCGCGCCGAGCCTGCTGGAGCGCGCCATGGCCCGTTTCGGCCCGGTCTTCGCCCAGACCTACGGCCAGGCGGAGTCCCCCATGGTGATTACCTATCTCGGGCCGGAGGATCACGACCGCGTGGGCTCGTGCGGGCGGCCCTACACCACCGCGGACGTGGCGGTCTTCGACGAGGACGACAAGCCGGTGCCGACCGGCGAGCGGGGCGAAATCGTCTGCCGCGGGACCCAGCTCATGGCCCGTTACTGGAAGCGCCCGGAGGAGACCGCCAGGGCCTTCCGCAACGGCTGGCTCCATACCGGCGACATCGGCCGCATCGACGAGGACGGCTTCTTCTACATTCTCGACCGCAAGAACGACATGCTCATCAGCGGCGGCTACAACGTCTACCCGCGCGAGATCGAGGATGTGCTGCTGGCCCACGAGGGCGTCGTCGAGGCCGCCGTGGTGGGACTGCCCGACGAGAAGTGGGGCGATCGCGTCCATGCCGTCGTTGCCGGGCGGCCGGGTCTCGACCCGGAGGCAGTGCGGCAGTTCTGTCGCGAGAGGCTCGCCGGCTACAAGTGCCCGAAGAGCGTCGAGATCTGGGACACGCTGCCCAAGAGCGGGGCAGGCAAGCTCCTGCGCCGCGCGGTCCGAGACCGCGTCCTCGCCTCGGCCGACACGACGGCCGAGCGGGAGAGTGCCTGAGCCATGACCGACACCTATCTCGTCCTCCACGGCCTCGCGATCAAGAAGCATGCGGACGCCGCGGCGATCGCCAAAGCAGTCGGACTCGACGAGACCGAGGTGCAGGCGGCGCTCGACGAGGCGGTGGCCAAGGGCCGCGCCCTGCGCGCCGGCGAGGCGTATTCCCTGACGCCTGTCGCGCGCGTGGCCCTCGACGGCGCCTATTCCAGGCTCTTTGCCGCGCAACGGGCCGACCCGGCGTTCGCCTCCGCCTGCGAGCGCTTCGAGGCGATCAATCGAGACCTCAAGGCGCTGATGACCGCGTGGCAGACCATCGAGATCGACGGCGAGAGCGTGCTGAACGATCACACCAACAAGGACTATGACGATAGGCTGATCGATCGTCTGGGCGCCCTGCACGAGCGGGCGGAGGCGATCCTCCAGCAACTGAGCGCCGGCCTGCCGCGCCTCGCGATTTACGCGTGCAAGCTGGAAGCGGCGCTGGAGAAGGCCGAGGACGGCGCTATCGAGTGGGTCAGCGGCGCACGGATCGAGTCCTATCACACGGTGTGGTTCGAGCTTCACGAAGACCTGCTGCGAATCCTCGGCCGCACGCGGCAGGAATAGGCATGGGTGCTGTCGGCCGCTGGGTGCTCTTCCTCGACGGCGCGGCGCAGCCCGACCGCGCGCTGATCGGCGGCAAGGCGTGGGGCATCGCCGTCATGCGCCACGCAGTCCTGCCGGTGCCGCCCGCCTTCGTGGCGACGACCGAGGCCTGCCGCGCCTATCTCGCCGAAGGCGCGCTGCCGGACGGCCTCGTCGACGAGCTTCACGCCGGCATCGCCATGCTGGAGGCGGAGACCGGGCGCCGCTTCGGCGCGCACGAACGCCCCTTGCTGCTGGCCGTTCGCTCCGGCGCCGACGTCAGCATGCCGGGTATGCTGGATACGGTGCTCAATCTCGGGATCGACGAGGAAATCGAGGCAGCGCTCGCAGCCGAGAGCGGCGACGCTGTCTTCGCCCGCGACACGCATCGGCGCTTCCACGAGATGTACGCGCGCATCGTGCTCAAGGCGGCGATCGACGGGCTGCCTTCCCAAGGGACCCCAGCGACATGGCGCGCAACCGTTGCGGAGACGGGGGCGGCGGGTAGCGTGCCGGACGCGCCGGCCGATCAGCTTCTCGGCGCGGTCCGCGCCGTCTTCGACTCCTGGAACGGACGGCGCGCGAAGCGATATCGCCGGCATCACGGGCTTCCGGACGACGCAGGGACCGCCGTCACGGTTCAAGCCATGGTGTTCGGCAACCTCAGCGAGAACAGCGGAACGGGTGTGCTCTTCAGCCGCAACCCGCTCACCGGGGCGCCTGCGCCTTACGGCGAGTATCTCGCCCGCGCCCAGGGGGAGGACGTGGTCTCCGGCCAGCGGACGCCGCAGGGACTGGATGCGCTGGCGTCTTCCCTGCCGGAGGCGCACGCCGCACTGATCGACGCCGCGCGCCGGCTCGAAGCGCTGAACCGGGATGTGCAGGACATCGAGTTCTCGGTACAAGAGGGCGCGCTCTACCTGTTGCAGACCCGCACCGCCGCACGGGCTCCCGCCGCGGCCATGCGCGTCGCGGTCGACCTGGTGAATGAGGGAAGGATCTCCACGGACGAGGCACTCGCCCGCGTCAGCGCGGCCCAGGTCCGCATGCTGCTCATGCCCCGCCTTGACGACGGCGCCGGGGAGAACGCCTCCCTGCTCGCCGAGGGAGAGGGAGCGAGCCCCGGTGTCGGCATCGGCAAAGTCGTGCTGGACGCCGATGCGGCCGAGGCGCGCGGCACGTCCGGCGAGGACGTTGTGCTGGTGCGCCCGACCACCAGCCCGGACGACGTGCACGGCATGGTCACCGCCCGCGCTGTCGTGACGGCGACCGGGGGTGCGACCTCCCACGCCGCCGTGGTAAGCCGCTCCCTCGGCGTTCCCTGCGTCGTCGGCTGCGGCGAAGGCGTGGACGCAGCGCTTGCGGGCAGGGAGGTGACGGTGGACGGCAAGGCGGGGAAGGTGTTCGATGGCGCATTGCCGGTGAGCGTTCCTTCGGAGACGGACGATCCCTACCTCCGCCAGATCACGTCATGGGCCCGCGCGGCCGCGCCGATGGCGGTCTATCGCGCGGGCGACGCGGCGCCGGAGGGCGCGGTCGATCTCGACCGCTTGCCGGGCGGTGCGGACCCGGAGCGCTTGCCCGCGCTGCTCGAGGGGACTCCCGGCGCAAAGGGCGGCGCGCTCGCCAGCGATGCGGGTGTCGCGGCCGCCGTCGCCGCCGGTCTCGATTTCATCGTCGTGCGCCACGCCCTGCCGGCACTGCTTGCGGCCTGTGCCGCCGCGCGCGCGGAGACCGCTGCATGACCGTCGACCGCAAGGAGGTCGAGGCGCTGATCCGCATCTTCGACCGCTCGGACTGGCACGAGCTCCGGCTCGAGACCGACGGCCTGAAGCTGGTGCTCTCGAAGGATGCGGATGCGGCGGCACTCGGATCGGCGGCGACGGAGGCTGGCGTAGCCTCGGAGGAGCAGGCCCCTCCCGATCCGGCCGAAGCGGCGCCGGCCGATGGGCTTGTGCCGATCACGGCGCCCAATCTCGGCACCTTCTACCGCGCGCCCAAGCCGGGGATCGCGCCCTACGTGGAGGTCGGCCAGCAGGTCAGCGAGGCAACCGAGGTTTGTCTGATCGAGGTCATGAAGCTGTTCACGCCGGTGCGGGCCGGGATCAGCGGCCGGATCGCCAAGGCCTGCGTCGAGGACGGCGAGATGGTGGAGTTTGGCGTACCGCTCTTTCTGGTCGAGCCGGAGGCCGAAGCGGCCGAGACGGCGTGATGGCCCTCTCGCGCGTCTTCGTCGCCAACCGGGGGGAGATCGCCGTGCGCATCGTCAGCGCCTGCCGCGCGCTCGGGCTCGAGTGCGTTGTCGGGGTCTCCGACGCGGACCGCGAGGGCTTGGCGGCGGAGCTCGCGGACCGCGCGGTGGTGCTGGGGCCGGCGCCGGCGCGCGAGAGCTACCTCAACGCCAACCTGCTTGTGCATGCGGCCGAGGCCACCGCCTGCGACGGACTGCATCCGGGCTACGGCTTCCTCTCCGAGTCCCCGGCTCTCGCCGGCCTGTGCGAGCGGGAGGGAATCGCGTTCGTCGGGCCGCGGGCCGAGACCATCGAGCGGCTCGGCGACAAGCTCACCGCCCGCACCATCGCGATCGAAGCGGGCGTGCCCATCGTCCCCGGCTCCGACCGTATCCATTCGGCAGCCGAGGCCCGCTCCTTCGCCGCCTCCGTCGGCTACCCGGTGCTGATGAAGGCCAGCGCAGGTGGCGGCGGGCGCGGCATGTTCGTCGCACGAAGGGATGCGGACATCGACGATGGCTTCGAGCGTGCATCGACGGAGGCCAAGGCCGCCTTTGGCGACGGTACGCTCTTCGTTGAGCGCTTCGTCGAGGACGCGCGCCATGTTGAGGTGCAGATCATGGGCGACGGCGACGGCGCGGTCGTCCATTTCGGCGAGCGGGATTGCTCTGTGCAGCGGCGCTTCCAGAAGATGGTGGAGGAAGCGCCGGCGGCGGCGCTGCCGGCCGAAGCGCGCACGCAGATTCACGACGCCGCCTGCCGCCTCGCCCGGCACCTCGACTATCGGAGCGCCGGCACGGTCGAGTTCCTCTACGACGTTGACCGCGGCGAGGCCTATTTCATCGAAGCCAATGTCCGCATCCAGGTCGAGCATCCCGTGACCGAGGAGGTCGCCGGCATCGACCTGATCGAGGAGCAGTTGCGCATCGCGGGCGGCGGCGGGCTCAGCGTCGCGCAGGAAGACATCGCGCTTGCCGGCCACGCCATCGAATGCCGGATCAACGCCGAGGCGCCGGAGCGGGACTTCGCGCCCTCGCCCGGTCTGATCGACGCCTGGTGCGCACCGGAGGGACAGGGCATTCGCATAGACAGCCACTGCCGCCCGGGTGCCTTCGTGTCTCCCTTCTACGACAGCATGATCGCGAAGCTGATCGTGCGCGCTGGCGACCGCGCCGAAGCGGTGGAGCGCATGGGCGGCGCGCTGGACCGATTTCAGATCGGCGGGATCGACACCAACCTCGCGTTCCAGGCGCACTTGGTGCGGCACCCTGACTTCACGGCTAACAGGCTCAACACGCGCTGGCTGGAGGACGTCTTCATGCCCTCGCTGATGCACTGAGCGGAGCGACGATGGCGCACATCGAATTCCTCGACGAGACCATGCGGGACGGACAGCAGAGCCTGTGGGGCATGCGCATGCAGGCCGGCATGGCGCTCCCCATTGCACCGGTGATCGACCGGGTCGGCTATCGGGTGGTGGACCTCACCGGCTCGAGCCTCTTCGAGGTCCTGATCCGCCAATGCCGCGAGAATCCGTGGGAGGGGCTCGACCTCCTGGTCGACGCCATGCCCAAGAGCACGATCCGGGGCGGCATGCGCAGCAATGCGAGCGTCACCTTCGGCGTCACGCCCGATGCGCTGATGGACGTCTGGATGCGGCAGCTCTGCGTGCACGGCTGCCGCAGTTTTTGGATCTACGACGTGCTCTTCAACATCGACAAGACACACCGCCTCGCCAGGGTGGCCAAGGAGTTCGGCGCGGAGGTGGCAGGCGCCATCATGTTCACGCTGAGCCCGGTGCACACCGACGACTACTACGCCGACAAAGCGGACAGGCTCTCGGCCTCGCCGGATATCGACACGCTCCTGCTCTACGACACGGGCGGCGTGCTGGAGCCGGACCGCATGCGCACGCTGGTGCCGGCCATCATGGCGAACGCGCGCGGCAAGCCCATCGAGTTCCACTCGAATAACCTCCTGGGCGCCTCCGGCCGCGCCTACGTCGAGGCGATCGAGCTCGGCATCCGTATCCTGCACACGGCCTGCGGGCCGATGGCGAACGGCCCTTCCGTCCCCTCGGTCGAGGTGATGACACGGAACGTCGAGCATCTCGGCCATACCCACAATATCGATCGATCGCTCCTGCCGCAGATCGCGGAGCACTTCGAGGGCGTCGCCACGGCGGCGGGCTTCCCCGTGGGCGTGCCGCAGGAATACGACCTCTTCTCCGTGCACCACCAGGTGCCGGGCGGCATGATGGGGACGCTGAAGGCGCAGCTCGTCCAGCACGAGATGGCGGACCGGCTGGACGACGTGCTGGAGGAGACCGGCCGCGTGCGCCGCGAGCTGGGCTACCCCGGCATGGCGACGCCCTTCTCCCAGCTCGTCGGCACCCTAGCTGTGCTCAACATTGTCACCGGCGAGCGCTACGCCGTGATTCCGGACGAGGTGATCCAGTATGCCGGCGGGCACTACGGCGAGCCGGTAGCGCCCATCGATCCGGACGTGTTGGACCGGATCATGGCCGCGCCCCGTGCCAAGGAGGTGCTGGCCGAGCCGCCGGAGCAGCCCACCTTGGCCGAGCTTCGCAAGCGCCACGGCACCGACGATGACGACGAGCTGATCCTGCGCGCCCTGGTCCCGGCGGCGGACCTGGAGAGGATGCGGGCCGCGGGCCCGGTGAAGCGCGACTTCCCGATTCTCTCCACGCCGGAGCTCGAACACGTGCGCAAGTTGATGGCGCTTTCCACCTCGAAGTACGTGGAGGTGGAAAGCGCCAATCTCTCGGTTTCGCTCCGTCGTGCCGGCTAGGATGCGCCGCGCCCTCATCATCGATGTGGTCCGCACTCCCTTCGCCAAGGGGCGGGCGGATGGTGCGCTGAGCGCGGTTCATCCGGTCGACCTGCTTGCGATGACGCTCGAGGGTCTGGTCGCGCGCACCGGCGTCGATCCCGGCGCGGTCGACGACGTGATCGCGGGCTGCGTCATCCAGGCGGGCGAGCAGGCCGCCAACATCGGCCGCCAGGCTTGGCTCGCGGCGGGCTTTCCCGAGACCGTTCCCGCCGTCACCATCGACCGCAAGTGCGGCTCGGCGCAGCAGGCGATGGATTTTGGGGCGCAGGGCGTGATGGCGGGGGCCTACGACCTCGTCATCGCTTGCGGGGTCGAGATGATGAGCCGCGTGCCGATGGGCAGCAACCGGCGCGGCAAGGACCATCTCGGGCCGATGCTGCGCCGGCGCTACGCCGACGGTCTGGTGCACCAGGGCATTTCCGCCGAGCTGATCTCGGCCCGCTGGGGGCTCTCGCGCGCCGACCTCGATGCCTACGCGCTGCGCTCGCACCGGCGCGCGGCGGCGGCCGAGGAGCGCGGCGTCTTCGCGCGCGACATCCTGCCCATCGACGGGGCCTCGACGGACGAAGGCATCCGCCCCGATACGAGTGCGGAAAAGCTCGCCGCGCTGGAGCCCGCGTTCGTGGATGCCGGCAAGGCCGAGCGCTTCCCCGAGATCGGCTGGGTGGTGACGGCGGGGAATTCGAGCCAGGTCTCCGACGGCGCCTCGGCACTGCTGATCGCGTCGGAGGAGTCGGTGCAGCGGCTGGGCCTGACGCCGCGTGCGGCGATCACGCATTTCGCGGTCTCGGGCGACGACCCCCTGCTCATGCTGACGGGGATCATCCCGGCAACGGAAAAGCTGCTGGCGCGAAGCGGCCGGACCTTGGGCGAGATCGACCGCTTCGAGGTCAACGAAGCCTTCGCCTCGGTGGTGCTGGCCTGGGCGGAGACGCTGGGTGCCGACCTCGACCGCGTCAACGTCAACGGCGGGGCCATCGCCTTCGGCCATCCCGTCGGCGCATCGGGTGGCCGGCTCACGGCCAGCCTGATCGGGAGCCTGGAGGAGAGCGGCGGCCGCCTCGGCCTTCAGACCATGTGCGAGAGCGGCGGCATGGCCAACGCGACGCTGATCGAGCGGCTGGGTTGAGGGCGCCGCCTACGCCGCCAGGTAGTGGCCGCCGTTGACGAAAATCGTTTGCCCCTGGACGAACGCGGCCTCCGGACTCGCGAGGAAGCGGATCACGCTGGTGTAGTCCTCGTCCCGCACGCCGCGTCCGCTCGGGTTCGTCTCGGCGGCGTGCTTCACGATCTCGCTCGCCTGGTCGCCGAACAACGCCCGCACCGCATCCGTATCTACCACGCCGGGAGCGACGCTGTTGATTCGCACGCCGCGCGGCGCAAGCTCGCTCGCGAGATAGCGCACCAAAGATTCCGCCAGCGCCTTGGCGATGCCGATGGCGGCGTAGTTGGGGACCACGGTGCGCCCGCCCCGGCTGGTGAGAAAGAACACCGTGCTGCCGCGCTGGAGCAGCGGATCGGCCGCCTGCACGAGATAGAGCAGCGCCGTGCCGTTGAGATTGACCGCGGCGGTGAAATCGTCCGGGTCGCAGTCCAGCGCGGGCTTCGGAATGGCGCGGACCGCGCAGTGCACGAGCTGGTCGAGCCGGTCGACGCGCTCCGCCACTTGGGCGAGCACAGCCCGGCAGCCCCCCGGCGTCGAGACATCCTGCTTGATCAGATGACAGCGCGCACCCTTCGAGTCGACCAGTGTCCGGGCCTCGTCCGCCGCATCGTCATCGCCGTGATAGTTGAGAAACACGTCGACGCCGGGCTCGGCGAAGGCGAGACCGATGGCCCGCCCGATGCCCTTGGTTCCGCCTGAAATCAAGATCGACATCACACCCCCGCCACTCGACGTCATCAAACAACGATGCTGGATAAGTGATTGATACTAGCATACAACTTCGTTTTCTTCGCTCCCAGCCGGGGCATTCAAGAGTGAGACGTGGGCTAGAAGCCAGGGTCTCCGAGCCCGTCACTGTCGTAAAGGCCGCTCGGCAGGGATCTCTCCCAAGAGTGAGGGGCTGCGCGGTGCAGTCGGCCAACGAGGCGAACGCCCCAGGCCCCGCAACGCTGCCGTTGACTGGGCGACGTCCTGTGGCATACTCCCGGCGGCGCGCTGGCTGGCGAGAGCCGAACGGGTCCGTGCGCCGTTACGTCATATCCCATCGTCGTGAGCGAAATGAAAACCTTCTCGGCAACGCCTGCCACGATTGAGAAGAAGTGGATGCTGGTAGACGCCGAGGACATCGTCCTCGGTCGGCTCGCCAGCATCGTCGCGACCCGTCTGCGCGGCAAGCACAAGCCAAGCTACACCCCGCACATGGATTGCGGCGACAACATCATCATCGTCAATGCCGGGAAGGTCCGGCTCACCGGGCGCAAGCGGGAAGACAAGCTCTACCATCACCACACCGGATATCCCGGCGGCCTCAAGACCCGCACGGCGGCCCGCATCCTCGGCAGCAAGCGGCCCGAGGAGGTGGTGATCAAGGCGGTGCAGCGGATGATCCCCAAGGGCCCCTTGGGCCGCCAGCAGATGGCGAACCTCAAGGTCTATCCTGGCTCGGACCATCCGCACGAGGCGCAGCAGCCTGAGCCTCTCGACATCGCCGCGATGAATCCGAAGAACGCGAGGAGCACGCTCCGTGGCTGACGAGCCGAAGACCCTGACCAGCCTTGCCGAGCTCGGCGAGGTCGCCCGGCCCGACGCCGACATCGAGCCGGAACCGCAGATCGACCGGCTCGGCCGCACCTACTCGACCGGCAAGCGCAAGGATGCGGTTGCGCGCGTGTGGCTGCGGCCCGGTATCGGCACGATCACGGTCAACAAGCGCCCGGTGGAGAACTACTTCGCCCGCCCGGCGCTCCAGATGATCATCAATCAGCCGGCGGAGCTGGTCGGGCGCCGCACCCAGTACGACGTCATCTGCACGGTCAAGGGCGGTGGCCTCTCGGGCCAGGCCGGGGCACTTCGTCACGGCATCAGCCGGGCGCTTGCGGCGCGCGAGCCGGAACTGCGCAAGATGCTCAAGTCCGGCGGCTTCCTCACCCGCGACAGCCGCGTCGTGGAGCGCAAGAAGTACGGCAAGCGCAAGGCCCGCCGCAGCTTCCAGTTCTCCAAACGCTAGCCCGGGCGTCGCCGGCGCGGCTGCGCTGATGTGCGTCCCCCGCTCCGGCTCCAGCGATCACGGCAGACCTCCAATGAGCCCCTCCCCCTCCGGTACGGGCAACACCGCGCGCGTCGGCGTGCTGGGCGCGAGCGGCTATACGGGCGGCGAGCTGCTGCGCCTGCTGACGCTTCACGACGGCTTCTCGGTCGGCTTGCTCACCGCCGAACGCCGCGCGGGCCAGAGCCTGGGCGCAGTCTTTCCCCATCTCCACGGCGCGGGCTTTCCCGATCTCGTCAAGATCGAGGACGCCGCCTGGGATTCGCTCGACGCGGTCTTCTGCTGCCTGCCTCACGGCACCACGCAGGAGGTCATCGCCGCGCTCCCCGACCATCTGAAGGTGGTGGACCTTTCGGCAGACTTCCGGCTCGAAGACCCCGAGGTCTATGCCGAATGGTACGGGCGGGCGCACGGCGCCGTGGCGCTTCAGGCCGAGGCGGTTTACGGGCTGACGGAGCTCGCCCGCGATGAGGTCCGCAGCGCCCGGCTGGTGGCGAACCCCGGGTGCTACCCCACCTCCGCGCAGCTGCCGCTGGCGCCGCTGCTCGAAGACGGGCTGATCGAGAACGACGACATCATCATTGACGCCAAGTCTGGAGTCTCCGGCGCAGGGCGCGAAGCCAAACAGGGAAGCCTCTTCGCCGAGGTCGGCGAGGGCGTGCACGCCTACGGCATCGCCGCCCACCGCCACGCGCCCGAGATCGAGCAGGGGCTCTCGGCCGCAGCCGGCGCGCCGGTGCGGGTCAATTTCACGCCCCATCTCATACCCATGAACCGGGGCATCCTGGCGACGATCTACGTGCGCAGCCGTGCGGGTGCCGATGCCCTGCGCGAGGCCCTCGCCCGGCGCTACGCGGACGAGCCCTTCGTACGCGTGCTGCCGACGGGCGCGGCGCCGGCGACGCGGCACGTGCGGGGCTCCAACCACTGCCTCATCGGGGTCTTCGACGACCGGATCGAGGGACGCGCGATTCTGATCTCGGCTATCGACAATCTGGTCAAGGGCGCTTCCGGCCAGGCGATCCAGAACATGAACCTGATGCACGCCCTGCCGGAGACGACCGGGCTCGAGCAGGCGCCGCTCTTCCCTTAGGGAGTCGGGAGCCCATGTCAGCCGGTCTGCTGCTCCCCTATCACCACCGCTGGCCACAGGTGGCGCCGAACGCCTTCGTCGCCGCCGGCACCAACGTGATCGGCGATGTCGTGCTCGGGGACCAATCGAGCATCTGGTTCAACTGCGTCCTGCGCGGGGACGTGAACTACATCCGCATCGGCGCACGCAGCAACGTCCAGGACGGCACCATCGTCCACACCGCTACGGCAGACGGCCCCACGTTCATCGGCGATGACGTCGTGGTGGGTCACATGTGCCTGCTGCACGCCTGCATTCTGGAGGACGCCTGCATGATCGGCATGGGCGCCACGGTGATGGACTTTGCGGTGGTGGAGACCGGTGCCTGGGTCGCCGCCGGCGCGCTGGTGACGCCGGGCAAGCGGGTCAAGAGCGGCGAGATGTGGATGGGACGGCCCGCGAAGGCGGTGCGCATGGTGAGCAACGCCGAGCGCGAGACCATCACCTCCATCGCCCGGCGCTACGCGAACCGCGCCGGCGAGTACCGGGCATCCTCGGGCCCGCCGCGGCGAGCGCCTGCGGCTACCCCGCCAGGACGTAGGCGCCCGGCGCGTCCTCGATCGGAGTAAGCCCGCCGTCGCCCGGAACCCGCGCCGGTACCTTCCTGCCGCCTGAGCGGCGGCGCTGCCAGGCGTGCCAGTCGTTCCACCAGGAGCCATCGTGTTGCTCGGCGGCGGCAAGCCAGGCGTTGGCGTCCTGCGACTCCACGACCGGTCCGGTCCAGTAGCCGTACTTGCCGGCCGCCGGCGGGTTGATGATGCCGGCAATATGACCGGAAGCGCCGAGGACGAAGCGGCGCTGCCCCCGGTAGAGCCCGCACGCGGCGAAGCAGGACTGCCACGGTGCGATGTGGTCTTCCCGCGTCGCCACGATATAGGTGGGGATGTCGACGCGACGGAGGTCGATGGGAACGCCAGCGAGGCTCAGGCCCTCCGGCTGGGCGAGCAGGTTCTCCTGATACATCTTGCGCAGGTAGAAGCCGTGCATCGCCGCCGGCATCCGGGTCGAATCCGAATTCCAGAAGAGCAGGTCGAAGGGCAGCGGCTCGCGGCCGAGCAGGTAGTTGTTAACCACGAATGACCAGATCAGGTCGTTGGCCCGCAGCATGTTGAAGGTCGTCGCCATGTGGCGGCCTTCGAGATAGCCCTGCTCCGCCATCATGGCCTCGAGCGACTCGAGCTGGGCGTCGTCGATGAAGACGCCGAGTTCGCCGGGCTCGGTGAAGTCGACGAGGGAGGCGAAGAAGGTCGCGCTCCTGATCCGCTTGTCGTCCTTGGCCGCGAGGTACGCCTGCGTCGCCGCCGTCAGCGTGCCGCCCAAACAGTAGCCGATCGCCGTGACATCGCGCTCGCCTGTCGCCTGCTCGATCGCATCGAGCGCAGCCAACGGGCCTTCCACCATGTAGTCCTCGAAGGTCTTCTTCGCGAGGCGCTCGTCCGGGTTGACCCACGAGATCACGAAGACCGTATAGCCCTGCGATACGGCCCACCTGACGAACGAGTTCTTCGGCCTCAGATCGAGCACGTAGTACTTGTTGATCCAGGGCGGCACGATGAGGAGCGGCCGGCGAAACACCGTCTCGGTGCTCGGGGCGTACTGGATCAGCTGCATGAGCTCGTTCTGGAAGACGACCTTTCCGGGCGTCGTGGCGATGGTCTCACCCAGGCTGAAATGATCCTCGTCCGACATTCGGGGCGCAAAGCGACCGTCATTACGCTCCAGATCGTCGAGCACGTTGCGCAGGCCCTTTAGCAAGTTCTCGCCCTTGGTCTCGGCGGTCTCCTTCAGTGCGGCGGGGTTGGTGGCGAGGAAATTGGTCGGCGCCAGCGCATCGACGAATTGGCGCGTGTAGAAGGCGAGCTTCGCGGCGTCCCTCTCGTCGAGGCCGCGCAGGTTCCCCACCGTCGACTGCACGCAGGCAGCCGTCAGCAGATATGACTGCTTGAGATGATCGAAGACCCAGCTCTCGGTCCAGGCCGGATCGCGAAAACGCCGGTCGTCGGGCTCGGGCGCGGCCACCGGCTCAGGCTCTTCGCCTCGCAAGCGCTCCGCGCCTTGCTGCCACAGCCTGAGATAGCCGTCCCACCACCTCATCTGAGCGTCGATCAGCGGCGACGGATCGTTGGCCAGGCTCCGCGCCATCGCCCCCAAGGCGGCGCTCAGGTTGAGGGGGTCGGAAGCCGCCCCGGTGCCGGTCGCGCCCTGCCCGCTGAAAAAGCGCGCTGCGATCCGCTGGCTTTGTTCCGTGATGGCGGCGAGATGGTCGGCCGCGTCGTGTTCCGTCGCGTCTGCGGCGGGAGAGTTGTCAGGCATCGTGAGCCGAGTCCGTGTGGAGTGTGTTGGCGGGCGCACCTGTCGGCCACCGGCCAATGCGAATGATCGGAATTGAGTATATGCTACTCGCGAGTCGAACGGTCCTCAATGCTGGCGGTTGCATGGCATCGCCAGCCAACCAGGAGAATGCCCCATGCACGATTCTCGGAGCCATCAGACGACAACGCGGACTCGCCAGCATCGGCGGACGCGGCCGCTCGCGCTACTCGCAATCGGGCCGATCGCTCTCGGCCTCCTGGTTACCGGATGCTCGGCGATCGAGGACACGACCGACTACGTCGGCGACCTGTTCAGCCATGTCGAGGACGACGACGAGGTCTTCGGCAGCGATGCCGTTCCCGGCGGCGACGAGTCCTACCGATCCCTCAGCGAGGTGCCGAACGAAGCGCCTGCTGTCGCGAGCAAGGAAGAGCGTATTGAGCTGACGGCCGGCCTGGTGGCGGATCGCGAGAAGGCGCAGCACACGGCTGAGGAACTCCGCGCGCGCGTGGAGGAGGAAGAGCCAATGATGCAGGTGCGCGCCGTGTATCAGCCGGCGGAGGAGTAGGCGGAGCCTGCTCCGGTGAACGGCGGATGATCGCGCCAGCCGCCTTCTTAGCTTGTGAAAAGGGCATGCGGGCCGCCGGCGGCGTGCCCCGCAGCCCACCACGCGACCGGCTCGCCGAGACCCTTACCCCGTCGTGATCCGTCGCTTTCACGGTGTGCCGGGCGACCAGGATCGAGCTGGCCGCCCTCCCCTCTCGTTGCGAAACGAACAGAAAGCAGCACGCACACATGCCTGAGCCGCTACGAATCGGCATCGCCGGGCTGGGTACGGTCGGCTGCGGCGTGCTGGCGCTGCTTCGCGACAACGCCACGCTGCTGAAGCAACGGACCGGCCGGCCGATCGAGGTTGTGGCGGTCTCGTCACGCGACAAGGGCAAGGATCGCGGGATCTCGCTCGACGGGCTCGACTGGCGGGACGATGCCCGGGAGCTCGCGGCCCACCCCGCCGTCGATGTCGTGGTCGAGCTGATCGGCGGTGCCGAGGGTGCGGCCCGGGTACTCTCCGAGACCGCGCTTGCCAACCAAAAGCACCTGGTGACCGCCAACAAGGCCCTGCTCGCCCACCATGGTGCCGCGCTCGCGGACTCCGCCCGACAAGCGGAGCGCCATCTTGGCTACGAGGCCGCGGTGGCCGGTGGCATCCCGATCGTCAAGGCGCTGCGCGAGGGCCTCGCCGGCAATCGATTCGGCGGCGTCTACGGCATCCTGAACGGCACCTGCAACTACATCATGACCGCGATGCACGAGTCGGTGCGGGCCGGCCAGACGCGGGAGTTCGAGTCCGTGCTGCAGGAGGCGCAGGAGCTCGGCTACGCGGAGGCCGATCCCTCCACCGACATCGACGGCATCGACGCCGCACACAAGCTCGCCATCCTTACCAGCGTCGTCTTCGGCTGCCCGGTCGACTTCGGCGCCGTGCACGTCGAGGGCATACGCCACGTCAGCGCGCTCGACATCGGCTTCGCCATCGAGCTCGGCTACCGGGTCAAGCTCTTGGGCATCGCCCGCGCCGGCGAGCATGGCATCACCCAGCGCGTGCACTCCTGCATGATCCGTGAGACCGCGCCAATTGCCCGCGTCGACGGTGTGTTCAACGCCGTGGTGGCGGAGGGCGACCGGATCGGCAGCGCGCTCTTCGAGGGCCCCGGCGCCGGGGCCGGGCCGACCGCATCGGCCGTGGTCGCCGACCTCGTGGACATCGCCCGCGGCCAGATCATGCCGGCCTTTCCCGCCGCAGCGGCAGGCACGCCCCGGGCGGCGGCGAAGCCCATGGACCACCACGTCGGCGCCTACTACATTCGCCTGATGGTGGTGGACAAGCCGGGCGTGATTGCCGGCATCGCCGCCTGCCTGCGCGACGAGCAGGTCTCCGTGGAGGCCATGCTGCAGCGCGGACGGAACCCCGGCGAGCTTGTGCCCGTGGTGCTCACCACCCACGAGGCGCAGGAGGCGGCGGTGGTGGGCGCGCTCGCCGCGATCGACCGGCTCGATGCGGTGCTGGAGCCGCCGCGCATGATCCGGATCGAAGCGTTCTAAGAGGCACCGGTGGGGAAGCAGAGCGCAGAGGAGATCGTCTCCCTCGACCGGAACCTGGCGCTAGACGCGGTACGCGTGACCGAAGCTGCGGCCCGCGCGGCGGCCCGGCTGATCGGCCGCGGTGACGAGATGGCGGCAGATCAAGCCGCGGTCGACGCCATGCGGCGCGGCCTCAACGCGCTCGACATCGACGGCACGGTCGTGATCGGCGAAGGCGAGCGGGACGAGGCGCCGATGCTCTTCATTGGCGAGACCGTCGGCACCGGCAAGGGGCCCAGCCTCGATGTCGCGCTCGACCCGCTCGAAGGCACCACCATCTGCGCCACCGGCGGCCCCAACGCGCTTGCCGTGCTCGCGATGGCGGAGAAGGGCGGCTTCCTCGCCGCGCCCGACACCTACATGGACAAGATCGCGGTCGGCGACGGGCTGCCGGACGAGCTGGTCGACCTCGACGACCCGCCGGCCACGACGCTGGCCAAGCTCGCCAAGGCGAAGCACTGCGACGTTAACGAGCTCACTGTCCTGATTCTGGACCGGCCCAGGCACGAAGAGCTGATTGCCAAGGTGCGCGAGACCAGCGCGCGCATCCAGCTGATCAGGGACGGCGACGTCGCGGGCGTGATCGCGACCACGCGGCTCAACCGCACCGTCGACATCTACATGGGGATCGGCGGCGCGCCCGAAGGGGTGCTCGCCGCCGCGGCGCTTCGCTGCATCGGCGGCCAGATGATGGGTCGATTGGTTTTCCGCAACGACGACGAGAAGCGGCGCGCGCGGGCGATGGGCGTCACCGACTTGAGCCGCAAGTACACCCTGCACGAGCTCGCGGGCGGCGAGGTGATGTTCTGCGCGACCGGTGTTACCGATGGGGCGATGCTGCGCGGTGTCTCGCGGGTTCCGCACGGTGCACATACCAGCTCGGTGGTCATGCGCTCGCGCACCGGCACCCTGCGCATGATCGAGGCCGAGCACGATTTCTCACGCGCGCCCGAGCGCATCGGCGCGTGATTAGCCCCGGCACCTGACTCGATGAGCGACGGAGCGGCGATGCTCGGGGTCGAGCGATCGCTGCTCGGCAAGCGCTGGCGCGCGCGCCTTGCCGATTCGATGGCCGGGCTTTCTCTCGCCCAGGCCATCGAGGCGCCGGAGCTGGTCGGGCGCGTGCTCGCGGCCCGCGGCATCGCGGCGGAAGACGCGCCGGACTATCTCGACCCGACGCTGCGCCGCCTCCTGCCCGACCCGCTCCACCTGCTGGACATGGACAAGGCCATCGCACGTCTCGCCCGCGCGCTGGAAGCGGGCGAGAAGATCGCGATCTTCGGCGACTACGACGTGGACGGCGCGACTTCGGCCGCGCTCCTCAGCCGTTTCCTCGAGGCCGTCGCCGACCCGCCGACGATCTACATCCCCGACCGCCTGCGCGAGGGCTACGGCCCGAACGGCACGGCCATGCGCATACTCGCGGCGCAGGACGTGCGTGTGGTCATCACCGTGGATTGCGGAATCAGCGCCTTCGATGCGCTGGATGACGCCGCCGACGCGGGCCTCGACGTGATCGTGGTGGACCACCACGTGGCCGAGGCGCGGCTGCCCCAGGCCTGCGCCGTGATCGACCCCAACCGGCTGGACGACGCGAGCCCGCACCGCCAGCTCGCCGCCGTGGGCGTGGCGTTCCTCCTCGTCGTGGGGCTCAACCGCCACCTGCGCGAGGCAGGCTGGTACCGCGACCGGGCGGAGCCGGATCTCCTACAATGGCTCGACCTGGTGGCGCTCGGCACAGTCTGCGACGTGGTGCCGCTCACCGGAGTCAACCGCGCCTTCGTGCGCCAAGGGCTCACGATGATGCGGCAACGCCGCAACGTCGGGCTCAGGGCGCTCGGCGACGTCGCCGGGCTGGAGGAAGCGCCGGGGGTGTACCACCTGGGCTTCATTCTGGGGCCGCGCGTCAATGCCGGCGGCCGGGTGGGCGAGGCCAGTCTGGGCGCGCGCCTGCTGACCACCGAGGAGGACGACAAGGCGCGGGAGATCGCGCAGCGTCTCGATGCGCTCAACCGCGAGCGCCAGGCCATCGAGCAGGCGGTGCTGGAGGAGGCCATCGAGCAGGTTGAGACGGCAAGTGGCGGCACGCCGGCGTCGGCGCCCCTGGTCCTCGCCCATGAAGAGCGCTGGCATGCCGGGGTGATCGGCATCGTCGCGAGCCGGCTCAAGGAGCGCTACAACCGGCCAGCGGTCGTCGTCGCCTGGGAGGATGGCGCGGACGGCATAGGCAAGGCCTCCTGCCGCTCGGTGCCGGGCATCGATATCGGCGCCGCGATCACCGCGGCGCGGCAGGCTGGGCTGCTGGTCAATGGCGGCGGCCATCCGATGGCGGCGGGCTTCACCGTGGAAAGGGCGAAGCTCTCGCCGCTGGAGGATTTCCTGCACCACCGCCTGGGCGTGGACGCAGACGAGGCCGCCCGGACTCCGACCCTCGGCCTCGATGGCGCGCTCGGCGTCGAAGGCGCGACAGCGGAGCTCCTGGAGATGCTGGAGACGGCCGGCCCCTACGGCGCCGGCAATCCGGAGCCCCGCTTCGCCATCGCCGGCGCCCAGCTGCTGCGCGCCGATATCGTGGGCCGCGGCCACGTGCGCTGCCAGCTTGCGGGCCGCTCGGGCAAGCGACTCAAGGGTATCGCCTTCCGCGCCGCCGACAACGCGTTGGGCCACGCGCTGCTCGCGGGCGCGGAGCACCCCTTCCACCTGGCAGGCCGTCTCCGCCTAGACCGCCGCCGGGGCACCCGCGCCGTCGAGCTGCACATCGACGACGGCGCGCCTGCGCCGGCGCCATCAAACCCTTGATTTTGAGGCGCCACGCCCGCTACATAGCGCGGCCCAAGCCACCGACCCCTTCGTCTAGAGGTTAGGACACCACTCTTTCAAGGTGGAGACACGGGTTCAATTCCCGTAGGGGTCACCATCGTCAACCGTCCTCCCCTTCCCGCTTCGCCCGCGCCGCGACAAGGTCGAGCCAGGCGTCGCCTACGCGGTAGCAGAAATCGTGGGAGGCGTGGTGGTGGAGCTGCAGCTGGTGCGGCAGCGCCTCGGGCAAGGTCGGCGCGTACTTGGGCACGACCTCGTCGGAGATCGAGACCCAGTGCGTCATCATCTCGGGCGTCACCTCGAAGTGGGGCTGGAATGAATAGGTCGCGGCCCCGATCCGGAAGGCCTGGTTGGGCACCGCGTCGCCCGTCAGATGAGCTGGGACGCAATTCCGATCCTGGTCATAGTGGACCCACCCTTCAGGACCGGCGACGCGCTCTGCACCAACGAGGACGGTGGCATAAAATCAGGGTCGTAACCTCCGCCGCAGTGCGGCGGAGGCCGGTGGGGAGCGCCGGCCCGAGGGGCTTCGTCTCCCCCGCGACGTAATCGAGGAACTGAACCATGCGCGTCTTCAGTGCCGAAGAGACCCGAGACCTGCTGCCCTTCGATGCGCTGATCGAGGCGCTACGGAAAATGTTCCGATCCGGCGCCGCCGCTCCCTTGCGGCATCACCACACCATCGCGCTCGACGGGGAGCCGGACGCGGCGCTGCTCCTGATGCCCGCGTGGAACCCGGCGGGCCTGGGCGGGGTCAAGATTGTGAACGTCAATCCGGGTAACGCGGCCGCCGGAATGCCCTCGGTGTCCTCTTCCTATCTTCTCTTCGATGCGAAGACCGGGCGGCACCTGGCGATGCTGGACGGTGGTGAACTTACCGACCGGCGCACAGCAGCCACCGCGGCGCTGGCAGCAAGCTACCTGGCGCCCGCGGATGCGCGGCGGCTCCTGGTGGTTGGGGCGGGGCGGGTCGCCGGCAACCTGGCGGATGCGTTTCGGGCGGTGCGTCCGATCGAGGACGTCGCGGTCTGGAACATCAACGCGGAGAACGCCGAAAAGCTGGCGCGAAGGCTGAACGACGCGGGGTTTCGCGCCGCGGCTTCGACGGACCTCAAGGCTGCGGTGGCGGCCGCCGACATCATCAGTTGCGCGACGCTGGCAATCGATCCGCTGATCGCGGGCGCGTGGCTCAGGCCAGGACAGCATCTCGACCTGATCGGCAGCTTCAGGCCCCACATGCGAGAGGCCGACGACGCGGCGGTGAGCCGCGCGCGCGTCTATATCGATACGAAGGGAGCCCTGAAAGAGAGCGGCGACCTCATTGGGCCGATCCGGTCCGGCGCGCTAACGGAGGAGCAGATCGCCGGCGACCTGTCCGGCCTCTGCCAACGAACTGCGGCCGGCTGCGGCGACGAACAGAAAATCACGTTCTTCAAGTCCACCGGTTCCGCGCTCGCGGACCTCGGGGCTGCGACACTCGCCCACGTGAATTCCGGGGAGGACGCATGACCGGCGGGGGGCAAGTCGGCCGCCTGAAACTGGCCGATCCCAAGGCCCACCTTAGTCTCGCGCGGTCCCGCCACCTCGAGCAGACGATACAGATCGAACGCGTTGACGCGGCCTAATGTCCCGTTCGAGAAGTTTCTGTCCATTTGCACAGCGCCCCCAACACGTCATGGCCGCACTTGTTGCGGCCATCCACGCGTTTGCATGACGGAAGGCGGGCCTGGCTGAGAAAGATGCCCGGAACGAGTCCGGGCATGACGACGTGTGGGACAGGCTGGGTCGGAGAAGCTGCGCGCCCACTCAAACCGTAGCGATCACCGCCGTCAACCGTCCTCCCCTTCCCGCCTCGCCCGCGCCGCGACAAGGTCGAGCCAGGCGTCGCCTACGCGGTAGCAGAAATCGTGGGAGGCGTGGTGGTGGAGGTGCAGCTGGTGCGGCAGCGCCTCGGGCAGGGTCGGTGCGTACTTGGGCACGACCTCGTCGGAGATCGAGACCCAGTACGTCATCATCTGGGGCGTCACCTCGAAGTGGGGCTGGAATGAATAGGTCGCGGCTCCGATGCGGAAGGCCTGGTTGGGCACCGCGTCGCCGACCATGAGCCGGGTCGCGCCCTCGGGCAGATCGAAGGTCTGGCTGTGGAATTCGGCGAGGTGGACGGGATTGTCGAAGGACTGGCCGAGCAGCGGATCGGTCTCCGCCGCCACCGTCAGCCGGACCGGTACGAAGCCCACCTCGGGCACCGCCATGTCGTAGCAGCGCCCGCCGAAGGCGCGGGCGACGATCTGCGAGCCGAGACAGACGCCGAGCACCGGCTTCTCCGCCTCGGTGAAGCACCGCACCAGCGCCGCTGCATCCTCGAGCCAGGGATGCTCCTCCACGTGGCCCGCGTGCATCGCGCCTCCCATGAGGAGGAAGCCGTCGTAGCCGGCGTCGTCCTCGGGCAGGCGGTGGTCGGCATTGAGGTGCGGCATGCAGGCCTCGAAGCGCGCGCCGCGGCGGGCCGCCGGCTCTTCCAGGTAACCCGGTCCGGAGCTCTCGTGGTTCTGGAGCAGAAGGATGCGCACCGGCGTTCAGCCCTCGCGCCAGAAGCGCTTGAAGCTCTCGGCCGTGACACCGGGGTCGCGGCAGAAGTCGATGATCTTCTGCTCCTTCTTGGTGACCGCGGCCGCTGCCTCCAGGATCTCCGGCACCAGCTCGAGCGGGACGACGACGGCGCCGTTGACGTCGGCATGGATGAGGGTGTCGGTGCGCGCATAGAGCCCCGCGACGTTGATCTCGCAGTCGAAGTCGACCCGGTGAAAGCCGGCGCGGTTGGGCGCGATGCCGCCGCAAAGCACCTGGAAGCCCTCGGCCATGCCGGCCACGTCGCGGACGGCGCCGTTGGTGAGGAGGCCGATGCAGCCGAGCACGCTGTGCATGAAGCTCATGACCTCGCCGAAGATCGCGTTGCTGGCGGCGTGGGGCGTGTCGCCGTCCTGCACCACGACGATGCGGGGCTCGGGCCCGGCGGCGACGTAGTCGAACCAGGCGAGGTCCTGCGCCTTCTCGGCCTCGGCGTCGAGGGCGCCGGGCTCCTGCGTGCGGTAGAGCGTTGTGCGCGCGAAGCCCACCATGGGCGGCAGGTCGGGCCGCGCACAGTGAAGCGTTATCTTGGTCGAGCGCCCCGCGGCCCCCGGCGCGATCGCCAGGAGCGCGTTGCAGATGGTAGCCGTATCGTAGCGGCCGAGCGCCGCGAGATCGATGTCGTGAGCGGTCATGTGATCCTCCCTGCTCCCTCTTAGCCGCCGCACCGCCCGCTGACAATGTGCGCGGTCTTGCACGCGACGCCCACCGCCGCCACCATCCGGCAAACAAAGGGGTGACACGCATGAGCATCAAGATCGAGTGCATCCTCGACTGCGGGAACCATCTGGGCGAAGGCCCGGTGTGGGACGTCGACGAAGGCCGGCTCTACTGGGTGGACGGCACCGGGCGCCGGGTCGGCAAGCCCGAGCTCTGGCGCATGGACCCCGAGAGCGGCAAGGTCGAGAACTGGACCCTCGGCGAGCACGATGTCGGCGCGATGGCGCTCCGTGCCGGCGGCGGCGCGGTGATGGCGCTCGACGACGGCTTCTACTTCTTCGACTACGACAAGGCAGAGATGGAACTGATTACCAAGGTCGATGCCGAACAGCCGCGCACCCGGCTCAACGACGGCAAGTGCGACCGGCGCGGGCGCTTCTTCGCGGGCGGCATGGACGACAAGGAGGAGCTCACCATCTGCGGCCTGTGGCGGCTCGATCCCGACCTCTCCGTCACCAAGGTGGACGACGGCATCATCTGCACCAACGGCCCGTGCTGGAGCCCGGACGACAAGACCTTCTACCTCGCCGACA
Source organism: Alphaproteobacteria bacterium (assembly GCA_963422645.2). Taxonomy (GTDB): domain Bacteria; phylum Pseudomonadota; class Alphaproteobacteria; order UBA828; family UBA828; genus WTGU01. The sequence continues at coordinate 102,318 of CAXXVO010000014.1, read as the reverse complement.
GCTTCCAGGATGAGTTTTGGGCCTACGACTACGACATCGAGACGGGCACGCTCGCCAACAAGCGGGTCTTCGCCTCGACCAAGGACGATGCCGGCGTCGCAGACGGCTCGACCGTGGACGAGGAGGGCTGCCTTTGGAACGCGCAAGTGATCGGCGGCGAGATGGTGCGCTACGCGCCGGACGGCTCGGTCGAGCGCCGCATCGGGATGCCGGTGAAGAACGTCACCAGCGTCATGTTCGGCGGCGACGACCTCGACGTGCTCTACGTCACCTCCATGGCCCGCGTGCAGCACCCGGCGGTGCACGACATGTTCGCGGTGGAGGCCAAGCCGCAGTTCCTCGCGGGCGGCCTGTTTGCAGTCACCGGCCTCGGCATCAGAGGGATCCCCGAGCCGCGATTCGCGGGGTGAGTGGCCCGACCGTGCACATCCCCGAGGAAACTTCCGACCAGTCGAGCGCTTCTGAAAGTGCGGCTGTCGAGACGGCTTCGCAGAGCGATTTCTCAGAGATGCGCAAGAGGCCCTACGACCTCGCCGACTTGTTGAGCCGCGTTACCGACGACAACTTGCATCCCGAGCAAGACACCGGCGAACCACAGGGCAATGAGCAATGGTAGAGATACGGCCTTTTCCAAACATGGGACTCGCCGTGTGGCCTGCCTTATCGTCGCAGGCCAGTCGCGTTCAGACCTGAGGACGCTGCCTCAGGTCTTGCGGATGAAGTTGTCGGCGTAGGACTTGGGCCGGGTGGGGCGCGACTGCGGCTCCTCCACGACGTAGGCGAGGCCCTTGCGCTTGGCGTAGGCGATTGCCTGCTGCTTGGTCGCGAAGCTCAGCTTGACCTGCTGCGTGGTGTCGTCGGAGCCGGTCCAGCCCATCAGGCTGTCCACCGAGCGGTGGCCGCGCGGCGCGTGCTCAAGCACCCAGCGGTTGATCTTCGCCCGGCCCGACTGGGTGGCCGTTTTCGCCGGCCTGTAGATGCGCACGTCCATCGTCCGGCCTCATAGCGCGGCGGGGCGATGGCGGCAAGTCTCGGGCGGTTCAATCATTGTAACTGCCCAGGTTCTTGCTGTGAAAATTCGTAACTGCCCAGGTTCTTGCTGTGAAAATTCTCTGGGATTCGGCACAACGCTACCCACGCGACGCCCGTGTGCTCCTCTGTGGTCGCCGGGTTTCACAGCTCACGATGCCCCTCTTGCGGACTGCGACCGGTAAGCTACCCCGATGTGGCCCGAAGTCCGCCCGCGCGACGGGCACCGATTTTCATTCTATGGGGTGGTCCAGCACGGCGTCGACCATGATCGTTTATGAGAATGGCTCCGCTGTTGGAGAACCCGTGCCAGGTGAGCTTACGCGCACTTGACGGTGGCGATGAGCCGATCCGATGGGCTGGTCAGGGCTTCGATGATATTCCAGCCCTGCTTTCTGGCGGTGGTGATGACGCTGCGCAGGATGGCGAAGTTCTCGGCCCCCTGCGCGGACCGGAAGCCCCCGGAGATCTTCTGGCGCAGCTTCATCATCCGAAGGTCGCGCTCGGCCTCGTTGTTCGTGAACCCGACCTCGAGGTCGATCAGGAACCGGAGCACCGCGCATTTGTGGTCGCGCAGCCTCAAGGCCAGATTGTGACCGATCCTTCGCTTCCGGCGCTTCTTCCTCTTGCCAGGCGAGAACGGTGGTTGGCTCTCGTGAAAGGCCAGCGCATCGGCGATGATCTCGTCGTATCGGCGCTCGATCAGCGCCACAAGCCTCGCCGGAACGGCGATATCCTTGTCCAGCGCGATGCGGGCGGCGCGATTGGCTCGGCGCAGGAGCTGCTGCATCCGCCGGGCCCAAGCCTCCCCTTCGATGTCCACCAGCGCCTGCAACTCCCGCAGGTGATGGGCGTTGCACAGGCCGTGCTCCACCCCTTCCATCGCGAAGTACGGCTTCCAGTGATCGTGCACGACGATGCCGGAGACACCCGAGAGCAGGGCGCCGCGCTTGCCGCTGACCCGGTACGCCGCCAGCAGCGGCGTGCAGATCACATGAAGCCACTGCGTCTGACCGCCGATCCGCAAGCCGGTCTCGTCCATGTGTTTCACCCGCGCCGTGCCCGCCGCCAGGTCCTGTATGTGCAAGGCCGCGTCCCGCAGCCGCTCGGCCGCCCTCTCGCTCATCGTCGCCAACGTCGCAGCCGTCACCGGCGCGCCGAAGAGCTCGGCCATCACCTGCGACAGCCGATCCTCCGGCAGGAAGTGAGCGTGCTGAAGGTAGACCGCCACCCCGGCAATGCGCGGGCCGTACTGCACCGGCGCCGACACCCCGTCGGGGAACGCCGCCCGGGTCACCGTCCCGCAATGCCCGCAGCACTTGGCATGCGCCCGGTGCTCGGTCACCTCCAGGGGGCTCGGCTCGGGCAGATCGAACACCTGGCGGGCGACGGGCGTTCCCGCCCTGGCCGCGTCCGAAAGCGGCGAACCGCATCCCTTGCAGGAAGCCGGGACGTGATCCTTCACCCGATCCGGGTGATCGGCGCGGCGCAGCGTCTTGCCCTTGTGGCCGGGCTGGCCACCGGGCTTGCGGCCCGATTTGCCGCGCAGGCTTCGGGTTCGCCGCTTCGAATTCGGCTTCCTCAGCCCATCGCTCGAAGGCGGCTTGACGCTGTTGCCGCTGTTGAGGCCGAGACGGCGCTCCAACTCCTCGATGCGCTCGACGAGACGCGCGACTTGCTCTTCCAGCCGCGCGTTCTGCTGCCGAAGCCAGGCATTTTCCTCCCGAAGCCGGGCGTTCTCCTCCTCCAGGCGGGCGATCTTCTGCGCGGGCGTTTCGGGCGCTGCTCCCGTCGAAGGGCCGCGCGGCGACTCGGGATTGCTCATGTCGTTGTTGAGTCATTTCCCGAAATTCCCGTCAAGCCCTTTCCACCAACTCCGAACGAGAAACGCCTCAATCCACTGGCCCAAAATGACAAATCAGACGACCTGGGCAGTTACCAATCATTTCCCTCAGTCGCCGGGCGCTGGTTTAGTCATTTCCCTCAACGGCGGGCGCTCACTCCGTTCGCTTGCCTACGCGCCATTGGGCGCGGCGCGCAGTCGCGCGCTCCGGACCTTCGGCCCGGGGCTGAAGCCGCTTTAGGCCTCGGCGCTGGGCCGGGCGCCCACCTCGGCGAACCAGCGGGCGACGTTGGAGCAGTCATCCGGGATCTCGATTTCGGCGCGCTTGGCGAAGTCGATCGTCACGAACGCAGTGATGTCGGCGATGGAGAACCTGTCGCCCGCGAGATGGCTGCTGTCAGCAAGCCGGCGGTCGAGCTTGGCGAAGAAGCGCCCCATGGATTGCTTGCCCCGCTCGGCCAGTGCTGGAATCTGGGGAACGCCGCCCGTCACGCCGGCCACCCCGCGGTCCTCGAACAGCGGGGCGCTGTTCCGCACCGCTTCGACGGCCGCCAGATAGCCCTCGAGTTCCGCCTGCCGGTTCCACATCTCGATCACCGCCTTCTCCTTGGCGTCGCGGCCCATCAGGTTGGGATCGGAATGGGTCTCCTCCAGGTAGCGGCAGATCGCCACCGTCTCGCCGATGCTGGTGCCGTCGTCGAGCACCAGCGTGGGCACCACGCAGTTGGGGTTCACGGCGCGGTACTCGTCGGTGAACTGCTGCCGCTCGCGGGTGTTGATCTGGACGGAGGGAATCTCGATCCCCTTCTCGGCGATGAAGATGCGCACCCGGCGCGGGCCGGGCGCTATTGCAAATTCGTAGAGCTTCATCTCTTGGGTCTCCTTGGGTGGCTGCCGCCGGTCAGAGCGTCTTCCAGTCGACCGACTGCTCGAAGGCGTGGGCGGCGCGGTAGATGGTCGCTTCGTCGAAGTGCTTGCCGATCAGCTGGAGGCCGACCGGCAAGCCGTCGTGCAGGCCGCATGGAATGGTGAGCGCCGGGTGGCCGGTGATGTTGTGGCAGGCGGTGTTGGTCAGCATCTCGTGGGCGCGCTGGATGTAGAGGTCGATCGGCGCGTCCGCCGGCGCGATCGGCGTCGCTACGATCGGCAGCGTCGGCATGACCAGTACGTCGCATTCGTCGAGCGCCCGATCGTGGGCCGCGCGAATGCGGCGGGCGATGTTCTGCGCCTTGCCGTAGTAGCGCCCGCCGTATTGGTTCAGCATGTATTGGCCGAGCAGGATCGCGTACTTCAGCGTGTGCGGGAACTCGTCCGCGCGCTCGCGCCAGCGGGCGTAGCGGTCGATCAGGCTGGTGACGAAGAGGCCCTTCCAGTTGGTGCCGAAGCCGTTGCCGTTGATCATGAAATCGACCGTGCCCTCGAGCCCGATCGGGGTCCAGACGGCGCCGCTGACCAGATGCTCCGGGATGCTGATCTCGCGCACGGTGGCGCCGATCGCCTCGTACCGGGCGGTGGCGGCGCGGACCGTCTGGTCCACGGCGGGCTCCGAGTTGGGATGGCCGAAGCCTTCGGTCACGACGCCGATGGTCATCCCGTCCGCGCCCTGGCCGAGCGCAGCCGTATAGGACGGGATCTCCGGCACGCCAATCTGGCGCGGGTCGAGGCCGTCGACGCCGGCGGTCGCCTCGAGCAGGAGCGCGTTGTTGGCGACGGTGTCGGTCATTGGCCCGACGTGATCGATGGTGAGCTCGATGGGCATCACGCCCGTATAGGGCACGAGGCCATGGGTGGGCTTGAGCCCGACGATGCCGCACATGGACGCAGGAATCCGGATCGAGCCGCCCTGGTCGCCGCCGATGGCCATCTCTACGTCGCCGGCCGCGACCACCGCGCCTGAGCCCGACGAGGAGCCGCCGGAGGTGTAGCCCCGCTTCCAGGGGTTGTGCACGGGAAGGCCGGTTGCATTGGTATGGCTCGCGCCGGAGAAGCAGAGGTATTCGCACGCGGTCTTGCCCGCGATCTCGCCGCCCGCGTCGAGGATGCGGCTCACCAAGGTGGCGTCCACCTCCGGCACGTAGCCTTCGAGAACCGAGGCGCCGTTCATCATCGGCACGCCGGCGACGCAGACATTGTCCTTGATCGCGACCCGCTTGCCGGCGAGCTTTCCGCCCGCCGCGCCCTTGATGGCGGTCTTCCAGTACCAGCCGTTGTGTGGGTTCTCCTCGCCCGTGGGCCGGTGGCCGGGAACGCGCGGGTATCTGACCTCCGGCAGCTCGTCCGCCATGGAGTCCACGACGCCGTAGCCCGCGAGCATGGGCTGCATTGCGGCGAGATACTGGGCAGCCTCGTCCTCGCTGAGGTGCATGCCAAGCTGCGTGCCGACCTCGACGATCTGGTCGGTGGTGGGTGCTTTGATCGCCATGGCTGCCCTCCCCTCGCCGCGTCCCGCCTGGCTCCGGGAACGCGCGCGAAGTGAATTGACTCTGTTCCTTAGCCTGCTGCTTCGACGGCCGGGGTGCCGTAGAGCTGCCGGGCGCGGACTTCGAAGGCGCGCACCATGCGGTCCACGGCATCGGCGAAGAGCCCGCCCATGACGCGCTTGAGCAGCCTGGAGCGGAACTCGAAATCGACGAAGAAATCGACCTCGCAGCCGTCGTTGCGCTCGTCGAAGCGCCAGCGGTTGATCAGGTAGCGGAATGGCCCGTGAGTGTAGTTGACCTCGATCCGGTACTCGTCGCGGTGTAGCTGGACCCGTGAGCCGAAGCGCTCGCGAAACATCATGAAGCCGATCAGCATGTCGGCCTCCACGATGCCGGGCTCGCCGGGCTCTCGCCTGGTAACGCGGGTCCCGAGGCACCAGGGCAGGAACTCGGGATAGCGCTCGACCTCAGCCACGAGATCGAACATCTGGGCCGAGCTATAGGGCAGGAAGCGGCGCTCGACGTGCTGCGGCATGGGCGAAGCGGGTACTCAAGAGTCGGCGGAAGCGGCAGCGAGCTTGACCTCGCGGTTGGCCCGCAGGGTCTGGAAGTCGTCGCCGGCGTGGTAGGAGGAGCGCGTGAGCGGCGAGGACGAGACCATCAGGAAGCCCTTGGCGTAGGCCAGCCGCTCGTATTCGGCGAACTCGTCCGGTGTGACGTAGCGCATCACTTCGTGATGACGCTCGGTCGGGCGCAGGTACTGGCCGATGGTCAAGAAATCCACGTCCGCCGAACGCAGATCGTCCATCACCTGGAGGATCTCGCGGCGCTCCTCGCCGAGGCCCACCATGACGCCGGACTTGGTGAAAATCGAGGGATCGCGGCGCTTCACCGTGTCCAGCAGGCGGAGCGAGTGATAGTAGCGCGCGCCGGGCCTCACCTCGGTATAGAGGCGCGGCACCGTCTCCAGGTTGTGGTTGTAGACGTCGGGCTTCGCGTCCGTCACCGCCTCGATGGCGCCGGGCTTGTTGCGGAAGTCCGGCGTCAGCACCTCGATGGTGGTCTCGGGCGCGGTCTCGCGCAGCCGCTCGATACAGCGCACGAACTGGAAGGCGCCGCCGTCGTCGAGATCGTCGCGGTCGACCGAGGTAATGACGACGTGGTCGAGGCCGAGCGCACCGACCGCCTGCGCGAGTTCGTCGGGCTCGTGCGGATCGAGCTGATCGGGCCGGCCGGTCGCGATGTTACAGAAGGCGCAGGCGCGGGTGCAGACCGAGCCCAGGATCATCACCGTCGCGTGGCCCTTGGCCCAGCACTCGCCGATATTGGGGCAGGCGGCCTCCTCGCACACGGTGTTCAGCCGGTGCGTGCGCATCAGCTTTCGCGTCGCGTTGTATTCGGGCGAGGTCGGCGCCTTGACCCGGAGCCAGCGCGGCTTGGGTTCGCGGTCGCTACGCGACTTCAGCGGTGTGACCTGCGACTCAGGCATGAGCAACTCCCCGGTTACCGCCTAGATGTGGATGACGCGCCCATAGGCGTCAAGCACCGATTCGTGCATCGCCTCGGATAATGTGGGGTGCGGGAAGATCGTCTCGACAAGGTCGGCCTCGGTGCACTCCAGCGCGCGGGCGACCGTGTAGCCCTGGATCAGCTCGGTCACCTCGGTGCCGATCATGTGGGCGCCGAGCAGCTCTCCGGTCGCCTCGTCGAACACGGTCTTGACCATGCCTTCGGGCTCGCCGAGGGCGATCGCCTTGCCGTTGCCGATGAAGGGGAAGCGCCCGACCCTGACCGCGTGCCCTGCCTCCTTCGCGGCGGCTTCGCTAAGCCCGACCGAGGCGACCTGGGGCCGGCAGTAAGTGCAGGCCGGCACGCGGCTGGTGTCCAGCGGGTGCACGCCTTCCACGCCCGCAATCTTCTCCACGCAGAGCACGCCCTCGTGACTGGCCTTGTGGGCGAGCCAGGGCGGACCTGTTACATCGCCGATTGCGTAGACACCGGGCTCGCCCGTCGCCATCCAGGGGTCGGTCTGGATATGGCCCTTCTCGACCACGACGCCGGTGCCCTCCAGCCCGATGTCCTCGACGTTGCCGACGATGCCGGCGGCGAGAATCGCGCGGTTGAACGTGACGTTCTCGGTCTTGCCGTCTGCAGTCTCGATGGCGGCCTGCACCACGCCGCCCTTCGCCGCGAGGCTGTTCACCCGCGCGCCGGTGTGGATGGTCATGCCTTGGGCTTCGAAGGCCTTGAGGGCGGCAGCCGAGATTTCCTCGTCCTCCACGGGCAGCACGCGCGGCAGGATCTCGACCACGGTGACGGCGCTGCCGAGGTCGGCGTAGAAGCTCGCGAACTCCATGCCGATGGCGCCGGCGCCGATCACCAGCAGCGATGCCGGGTGCGCGGCAGGAACCATCGCTTCCTTGTAGGTCCAGATCGTCTCACCGTCTGGCTCCAAACCCGGCAGCACCCGCGCCCGCGCTCCGGTGGCGAGGATGATGTGCGCGGCGCGGATCGCCTCGGCCTCCCCGTCCTCCTTCGTGACCTCAAGGGCGCCGGCGCCTGCGAGCCGGGCGTGGCCTTCGATGACCGTGATGCCGTTCTTCTTCATCAGGTAAGCGACGCCGTGGGAGAGCTGATCGGCGACCTTGCGCGAACGGGCGACGACTTTCTCGATATCGACCGAGACCTCGCCCACGCTGATGCCGAAATCGCCGAGCCGGTCGAGGGTGTGGCGCAGTTCCGAGACCCGGAGCAGCGCCTTGGTCGGGATGCAGCCCCAGTTGAGGCAGATGCCGCCGAGGTGCTCGCGCTCGACCACGGCAGTCTTCAGGCCGAGCTGGCTGGCGCGGATCGCAGCGACATAGCCGCCGGGGCCGCTGCCGACGATGACAACGTCAAAGGACGGATCGGCCATGATGTCCTCCGGTCTGGTATGGGTGAGGGGCCGGCGAGGCCGGCTCCCGCTAGAGAAGCATGGTGAGCGGGTCTTCGATCAGGCCCTTGAACGCCTGCAGGAATTGGGCGCCGAGCGCGCCGTCGACCACCCGGTGATCGACCGAGAGCGTGCACGACATCATGGTCGCGACGGCAAGCGCGCCGTCCTTGACCACCGGCCGCTGCTCGGCGGTGCCGACGGCGAGGATCATGGATTGTGGCGGGTTGATGATCGCCGCGAACTCCTTGATGCCGTACATGCCGAGATTGGAGACGCTGAAGGTGCCGCCCTGATACTCCTGCGGCGCGAGCCCCATGGGCTTGGCCCGGGCGCGCCCGGCGAGCTCCTTCACCTCGGCGGAAATCTCGGCCAGCCCCTTGGCGTCGGCGTTGCGCACGATGGGCGTCACCAGCCCATCCTCGATGGCCACGGCCACCGAGACATCGGCGCTCGTGTATTGGCGGAGCGCACCGTCGACCCACGACGCATTGGCGGCCGGGACCTTGCGCAGCGCGAGCGCCGCGGCACGGATCACGAAGTCGTTGACCGAGAGGCTGTAGGCGTCGGAGCGTTCGTTGAGCTGCGCGCGGGTCTCCAGCAGCGCATCGACTGCGCAATCGATGGTCAGATAGAAGTGCGGGACCTCGCGCTTCGCCTCCTGTAGCCGTTGCGCGATGACCTTGCGCATGGTGCTCGCCGGCGTGTCCTGGTACGCGGCGGCAGGGGCCGCGGGAGCGACCACCGGGGCCGGGGCAGCGGCGGGGGCTGCGGCCGCCGCAGGGGCGGGTGCCGCAGCAGCGGCCGGCGCGGCCGCGGCGGCGGCGATGGCCGCCTCGACATCGACCTTGACGATGCGCCCGTTCGGGCCGGTGCCGGCGATTGCCTCCAGCGCGAGGCCGGCCTGCTTGGCCATGCGGCGCGCCAGCGGGCTCACGAAGATGCGTGCGCCGGGATCGCGCCCGGGCGCGGGCGGCGTGGCGCCGTTGCCGCCGGGCGACGGTGCCGGCACCGCCGGCGCAGCCGCTGCACTTGCCGCCGGCGCGGATTCGGTTGCGGCCTCAGCCGCCGGGGCTGCGAGTGCAGCTGCAGCGGGGGCGGCAGCCTCCGCGCCCTCGAGCGCGGATGTGTCCTCGCCCTCCTCCAGGATCAGCCCGATGACCGCGTTCACCGGCACCCCTTCGGAGCCGGCGGGAGCGACGATCCTGGCAAGTGTGCCTTCGTCGGTCGCCTCCACCTCCATGGTCGCCTTGTCGGTCTCGATCTCGCACAGAATATCGCCGGCCTGGACGGAGTCCCCCTCGTTCTTGAGCCAGCTCGCGACGTTGCCCTCGGTCATCGTCGGCGAGAGGGCCGGCATGAGGATCTGGATCGGCATGGTGCCTCCCTAACTTCTGTAGCAGACGCGGCGGACGGCGTCGGCGATGTCTTTCGCGCCCGGAAGGGTCGCAGCTTCCAGATTAGCGGCGTAAGGCATCGGCGCGTCGGCGCCCGAGACACGCGCGACCGGCGCATCGAGCATGTCGAACGCCTGCTCCATGACCAGAGCGGCGACCTCGGCGCCGATGCCGGCGAAGGGCCAGCCTTCCTCCACCGTGACCAGGCGGTTGGTCTTCTCCACCGAGGCCAGCACCGCCGCACCGTCGAGCGGACGGAGCGAGCGCAGGTCGATGATCTCGGCTTCGATGCCCTCCGCGGAGAGAGTCTCAGCGGCCTCCAGCGCGCGTCCCACCATGATCGAGAAGGCGGCGACGGTAACATCGCTGCCGGTGCGCGCGACGGTGGCCTTGCCGATGGGCACCAGGTGATCGTTGCCCTCTGGCACTTCGAAGCTCTGGCCGTAGAGCAGCTCGTTCTCGAGAAACACCACCGGGTTGGGGTCGCGGATGGCGGCCTTCAGCAGCCCCTTGGCGTCGGCCGCCGAATAGGGCGCGATCACCCGCCAGCCCGGCACATGGGCGAACCAGCTCGCATAGCACTGGGAGTGCTGGGCTGCGACCCGTGCGGCGGCGCCGTTGGGCCCGCGGAACACCACCGGCACCGGCAGCAGGCCGCCCGACATGTAGAGCGTTTTCGCGGCCGAGTTGATCAGATGGTCCATCGCCTGCATGGCGAAGTTGAAGGTCATGAACTCGACGATAGGCTTGAGTCCGCCCATGGCGGCGCCGACGCCGATGCCGGCGAATCCGGCTTCGGTGATGGGCGTGTCGATCACACGGGCCGCACCGAACTCGTCGAGCAGGCCTTGGCTTACCTTGTAGGCGCCCTGATACTCCGCCACCTCCTCGCCCATGAGGAAGACATCGGGGTCGGCCCGCATCTCCTCCGCCATCGCGTCGCGAAGCGCCTCTCGAACGGTCTGCAGTGCCATGAGTCGCGGGTCTTCCGTGTAAGCGTAAGCGTCAGACGCGGGCCACGACATCGGCCTCGAGCGAAACCGGAGCGGGCTCAGGCGCGCCTTGAGCGAAATCGGCGGCGTCGTTGACGATGGCCTTGATCTCCCGGTCGATCTCCTTGAGCGCGTCCTCGTCGGCGTGGCCGCCTTCGATCAGGGCCTGACGCGCCTGCTCGATCGCATCGCGCTCCTTGCGGACCTTGCTGACCTCATCGCGGCTTCGGTACTTGGCCGGATCGGACATCGAGTGGCCGCGGTAGCGGTAGGTCATCATTTCGAGCAGCAGCGGCCCGTTGCCCGCCCGCAGGCCAGCGACCGCCTCCTCGGCCGCCTGATACACGGCCGCCACGTCCATGCCGTCGACCCGCCCGCCGGGAATACCGAAGGCCGCGCCGCGCTCGTGCAACTCCGATACCGCTGCGGAGCGCTCGACCGAGGTCCCCATGGCGTACTGGTTGTTTTCGATTACGAAGAGGACCGGGAGCTGCCAGAGCGCCGCCATGTTGAAGGCCTCGAACACCTGGCCCTGATTGGCCGCACCGTCGCCGAAATAGGTGACGGAGACCCGGTCCGAGGAACGGTACTTGTGGGCGAAGCCGAGGCCGACGCCGAGCGGCACCTGGGCGCCGACGATGCCGTGGCCGCCGTAAAAACCGCTCTCGGGCGCGAAGAGGTGCATCGAGCCGCCCTTGCCCTTGGACGCACCGGCGGCGCGCCCGGTGAGCTCCGCCATGACCTCCCTGGGAGGCACGCCGGCGATCAGCATGTGGGCGTGGCAGCGATAGCCCGTGATGACCGAATCGCCCGGCCCGAGCGCGTACTGAATGCCCGTGACCACCGCCTCCTGCCCGATATAGAGGTGGCAGAAGCCCCCGATCAGCCCCATGCCGTAGAGCTGGCTGGCCTTCTCCTCAAAGCGGCGGAGCAGCAGCATGTCGCGGAACGCGCGATGCAGCGTCTCCGGCTCCATCGCGGCCTCGCGAGCGGGTGCCGTCCCGCTCCGGGCCCGTTTCCTGGCAGTCGCCATCTCTTCCTCGCGTCCGACGCCCGCTCCACCCGTCACGTAATCGGCTGGCGCGGAACTTCAAGGCACGCTAGGTCAAACGCGGCGGACTGACAAGGGCAAGGCGATTAGTGCTTGCCATGGCAAGCACTTCAGGCTCTCAGTCGAGGGCGCGCTACTCGCCGGGAGCAGGCGCGGGTTGCGCCGGCCCGTCGTGGAACAGCACCTCCTCATCCGGGTGGCCCAGGTTGAGCGTGCGGCGGGCCTCCTGGTCGAGCAGGTCGAGGTCCAGACTCTCGGCCCTAAGCTGAGAGACGCGGCGCTCCAGCTTGCGCCGCTCCTCGGCGAGCGCGGCCACCTCGGCGCGGGTCCGCTCGGCCTCGGCAGAGCGCTCGATCCACCCGAGCAGCCCGCGCTCGCCCTGCACGCTCTGGTAGCCGACATAGAGCAGGCCCAGCGCGCAGGTGAGCAGCACGATGATCGTCCGGTAGCGAACGCGCGCGAATCGCTCGGCCATGGCAGTACGACATCAACGCCGGCGCCGGCCGCTGTCAAGACAGCAGTGCCGGCCTAAACGACCGGACGCCGAGCGTTCGACCGCCGAATCAACAGGTGCGGAGGACTGAGCGGCCGGCGTAGCGGGCGGTGTCGTCCAGGCTCTCCTCGATGCGGATGAGCTGGTTGTACTTGGCGGTGCGGTCGGTGCGCGACGGCGCGCCGGCCTTGATCTGGCCGCACCCGGTCGCGACCGCGAGGTCGGCAATGGTGGTGTCCTCGGTCTCGCCCGAGCGGTGCGACATAACCGCGCCGAAGCCGCTCTGAAGCGCGAGGGAGACAGTCTCCAGGGTCTCCGTGAGCGTGCCCACCTGGTTGACCTTGACCAGAATTGCGTTGGCCGCCCCCTCCGCGATGCCGCGCCCCAGCCGCGCCGGGTTGGTGACGAAGAGATCGTCGCCCACCAGCCGGATGCGCGCGCCGAGCGCCTGCGTAAGCGCGGCCCAGCCGTCCCAGTCGTTCTCGGCGAGGCCGTCCTCGATCGAGGCGATGGGATAGCGCGCCACCAAGTCCTCGTAGTAGGCGATCATGCCGCCGGCATCCAGGGTGCGGCCCTCGCCCGCGAGCCGGTAGGCGCCGTCCCTGTAAAGCTCGCTCGCCGCCGTATCGAGCGCGAGGTGCACGTCCTCGCCGGGCCGATAGCCCGCCGCCTCGATGGCCTTCATCAGGTGGCCGAGGGCGGCGTCGGTGCTGTCGAGCGCCGGCGCAAAGCCGCCCTCGTCGCCGACGTTGGTGGCATGGCCGGCGTCGGAGAGCCGCTTTCCCAGGCCGTGAAAGATCTCGGTCCCGACACGGATTGCCTCCGCGACGCTGCCGGCGGCGACGGGCATCACCATGAACTCCTGCACGTCGATGCTGTTGTCAGCGTGGGCCCCGCCGTTGAGGACGTTCAGCATGGGCACCGGCAGGAGCCGCGCGTCGACGCCGCCGACATAGCGAAAGAGCGGCTGATCCAGCTCAACCGCCGAGGCCCTGGCGGCTGCGAGGCTGACGCTGAGGATCGCGTTGGCGCCGAGCCGGCCCTTGTTCTCGGTGCCGTCGAGGGCGTTGAGCGCAGCGTCGATGCGGGCTTGCTCCGAGGACTCCATGCCGCTCAGCGCCGGAAAAATCTCCTCGTTGACGGCGCGCACGGCGTCCTGCACGCCCTTGCCGCCGAAGCGCTGCCCGCCGTCGCGCCGCTCCACTGCCTCGTGCGTGCCGGTGGAGGCGCCGGAGGGCACTGCCGCGCGCCCTTCGGCGCCGCTTTCCAGCACGACGTCGACCTCGACGGTCGGATTGCCCCGGCTATCGAGTATCTCCCGCGCAAGGATATCGATGATCGCACCCATTCTCGCCCCTCCCCTCGGCACCGGCGGCCCTTGATAGGGGGCGGGCGCGGGATGGGCAAGGCGGCGCGCGTCTGCCATGATCCGGCCGGCGCAAATGGGGAGACGGCGATGAAGGTGGTGGTGGCAGGTGCGAACGGGCTCACCGGGCGGATCGTGCTTCGGATGCTGGCGGAGGCCGGGCACCACCCGGTCGCCATGATCCGGGACTTCGCCCAGCGCGAGGAACTCGAGCTCCTCGGCGCTGAGTGCCGGATCGGCGACCTGGAAAAGCCTGTGGGCTATGCGGTTCGCGACTGCCGCGGCGCCATCTTTGCCGCCGGCTCCGGCTCCAAGACCGGGCCGGAAAAGACCATCGACGTGGACCAGAAGGGCGCGATGGCCTTCACCGAGACCTGCGTGCGCTTCAACGCCCGCCGCTTCGTCATGCTGAGCTCGATTGCCGTGGACGAGCCAGAGCGCGGGCCCGAGAGCCTGCATCACTATTTCAGTGCCAAGGCGATCGCCGATCATCACCTGCGAGCGAGCGGCCTGAACTACACGATCGTGCGGCCGGGCTTCCTCACCAACGAGCCCGGCACCGGCGCCATCGCCACCGGCGACGATCTCGGCCCCATCGCGAAGGCGACCCACTCGGTGACCCGCGAGGACGTGGCGCGGGTGCTGGTGGATTGCCTCAACCTCGACAACACCATCGAGAAGACCTTCGAGATGATCGGCGGCGAGACGCCCATCGCCGACGCGCTCAAGGCGCTCTGAGCGCCCATCCTTTACGGGTCTCAGTCCGAATTTCTGACCGAAGCGCGGTCCGCGCGCCGCTTGCCGACGGCTCGGACTGCTCAGGCGAAGAGCGCCTGGGCCAAGAACTTCCGTGCGTCGATGTTGGTGCCGCAGACGATGACCGCGGTGCGCTGGCCCCGTAGGCGGCCGGCGAGCGGGCCGAGCAGCGCGGCCGTCGCCGCAGCACCCGCCGGTTCCACGGCGAGCTTCATCTCGGCGAAGAGCAGCCCCATGGCGCGGCGCATGGCCTCGTCGTCGATCGTCACCAGCTCGTCGACATAGCGCCGGCAGAGTCCGAACGAATAGGGGGCGGCATGGGGCGCGCCGAGGCTGTCGGCGATGGTGGTAACCTTGTCGATGGCCTCTGGCGAGCCTGCGGCGAAACTGCGGTGCATGGTGTCCGCCCCCTCGGGCTCGACGCCATAGACGCGGCACTGCGGCTGTAGGGTCTTGATGGCGCAGGAGACGCCGGCGCAGAGTCCGCCGCCGCCGATCGGGACGATCACCGCATCCAGCGCCGGCACCCGCCGCGCGAGCTCCAGGCCCACGGTCGCGGTGCCGAGCGCGATGGTCCGCCCCTCGAAGGGATGGATGAAGGTGCGGCCCTCGTCGGCCTCGATGGCGCGCACGGCCTCGAACGCCGCGTGCACGTCCGGCACCTGCACCAGCTCCGCGCCATAGCGGCGCACCTGAGCGACGCGGAAGGGGTCGGCGCCTTCCATCATCACCACCTTGGCCGACGTGCCGACGCGGTGCGCGGCGAATGCCACCGCGATGGCGTGGTTGCCGGCGCTGACTGCCGTGACACCACGCCCCCGCGCCGCCTCGTCGAGAGCCAGCGCGTTGAGCAGCGCGCCCCGCGCCTTGAAGGTGCCGGTGCGCTGGAACAGCTCGAGCTTGAGGAAGACCGCGCTCTCCGGCTCGAGAGCGTCCGAGACCGCCGCCGCCCGCCAGCGGTGCACCGGGGTCTCCTCGATCAGATCGCCGAGTGTGGCCTGCGCTGCCTCGATCGCCGCGAGGTCCGGCGGCGCATCGCTCTCTGCCGCCACCGCGCTACCGCCCCTGGAAGCGCGGCGTGCGCTTCTCGATGAAGGCCCTCACCGCCTCGCGGTGATCCTCGGTAGCGCCGAGCACGCCGTAGGTGGCAGAGGCCCTGTCCAACCCGGCGCGCAGATCGCCGCCGATGCCGTCGCGCACCAGCCGCTTGATGGCGCGGATGGCCAAAGTCGGTCCGTCCGCCAGGCGGCGCGCGAGCTCCATGGTTTGCGGCATCAGCTCGTCGTCTGCGCAGGCCCGGTTGACGAGACCGATGCGCTCGGCTTCCACCGCGTCGATGGCCACGCCCGTCCACAGCAGCTCCAGCGCCTTGGCCTGGCCCACCAGCCGCGGCAGCCAGTGCGCACCGCCGGCGCCCGGTGCGAGCCCGACCTTGACGTAGGTCTCGGCAAACTTGGCCGAGGCCGCAGCGAAGCGCAGGTCCATCGCGAGCGCGAGGTCGAGGCCGGCGCCGATGGCGGCACCATTGATCGCCGCGATCACCGGCTTGTCCATGTCGGCGAGGGTGAGCGGGATGCGATGCACGTGCTCGCCGATCGTCGCGCGCTGCTCGGCCGGCGCCTGCTCCAGCCCCTCCCCCATCAGCTCCTTGATGTCGCCGCCGCTGCAAAAGGCCTTGCCGGCCCCGGTCACCACCACCACGTGCACATCCGCGCGGTCGCGACAGTCCGCAAGCGCCGCGGCCCAGGCATCGATCATGGAGCGGGTGAAGGCGTTGCGCCTGTGCGGCCGGTTGAGCGTGATCGTCGCGACACGCTCCGCGACCTCCAGGCGGATCTCGTCGCTCACGGGCGGTCTCCTTTTGTAACTGCCCAGGTACCCCCTCTCTCTTATGGAACAAGCCAGTTCCTTTTGCGTCAACGCCCCCACGCCGCGGGGGTGCCTACTCTCTTGAGCGCGAGAGGATGATGAACGCCGCGTCGCGAACAAGATGAGAGGACAGCGATACTCAGGATGAGCCGGAGAAGTTCAGGAGCGCAGTATAGGGATCAGCTGCATCGGTTCCGGGTGCGCCAGGATTTGCAGGATGTTCCAGCCTTGCTTTCGAGCGGTGACGATGACGCTGCGCATTCCGGCGAAGTTGCAGGCGCCTTGCAGGGAGCGGAAGCCGCCTGAGATCTTCTCATGCACTTTGTTCATACGGATGTCACGCTCCGCCTCGTTATTCGTGAACGGCGTGCGCAGGTCGGTGAGGAAGCGCAGGCAGCCCTCCTTATGCTTTTGAAGGCGGCGCGCGAGGTTGTGGCCGATGCGGCGTTTCTTTCGCCCTCGCTTTGCGATCTGGAGCGGCGGTTGGGCCTCATGGAAGGCGATGGCTTCTTCGAGGATACGGTCCCATGCCCTTGAGATGCGGGCCACCAGGGAGGCGGGGACTTGACGGTCTTTCTCACGGGCGAAGCGGGCGGCCCTGCGCGCGCGCTGAAGCAGGCGGTGCATGCTCGCCGCCCATTCCTCCTTCTCGATGTCGATCAGGGCCTGGAGTTCGCGCAGGTGATGTGCGTTGCAGGCGCCGTGGCGGACGCCCTTGATGGTGAAGTAGGGGGCGAAGTCGTCGTGGACGAGGATGCCTTTCAGGTTCTTTTCGACATCGCCGCGTCCCTCGCCGATGCGCAGGACGGTGAGCAACGGGGTGCACAGCACATGGAGCCAGCGGGTACGGGCGGCGATACGCAGGCCGGTCTCGTCGAGGTGCTTGACCGGCGCCTGCGTGCGGATCAGATCGGCGACATGGTCGAGGAAGCCCTCGAAGCGCTGCGCTGTGCGCCGGCCCATGGCGGCGATCGTGGCAGTGGAGATGGACACCGCGAAGATGTCGCTCATGAGTTCGGCCAGACGCTTCTCGGGCACGAACTGGGCGTACAGCAGGTAACTCACCCAAGCGGTGATGCGAGGGCCGTACTGGACCGGGGCGGTGACGCCCGGCGGGAAGGCGGCTCGTGTCAGCGTGCCGCATGCGCCGCAGAGGCAGCGATGGGCGCGGTGTTCGGTGACCTCGAGAGGCTGCGGCTCGGGTACGTCGAAGACCTGCCGACAGGCGGGCGCGCCTTGCCGGTCGGCGTCCGAGAGCTCGACGCCACAGCCGGAACAGGTGGAGGGGTGGTGATCGACGACACGGTCCGGGCTGTCGCTCCGCGCGAGGGTGGTTCCCTTGTGGCCGGGCTGGCCGCCACTGGGCCCGCCGGACTTTCCGCGCTGGCTTTGGGTGCGCCTCTGGGCTCCGCTTTTCTTCTTGAGCCCGTCGCTGGCGGGGGGCTTGCTGCTTGTGGTGCTGTTGAGGGCCGCGCTGCGCTCGAGTTCGGCGATGCGCTCGCGCAGGGCCGCGTTCTCCTGCTCGAGTGCGGCATTTTCCCGGGCGAGCGCGGTGGCTGATCGCAGCAGCCCCTGCCCCCATTCCCGGACGGCAACGACGACAGTGGTTGCGAGGGATGATGGCTCGAGAAGCTCCTTCAGGCAGCAGAAGGCCTCGTTACGGGCGGCGAGGTCTTCGTGCCAGTGCGACACCGTCACGTGTCTTCGGCCTCGACGGCCATCATGGCGGCGAGCACGGCGAGGCGTTCGCCCGGCGGCAAGGCCTGGTAGCGCCGGCCCCAGTTGGCTGCCTTGCGCTTGATGCGCTGGCGGTCGGTGAAGTTCCGGCCTGCGTGGCTGGCCCAATGCATCCGGTCGGGGGCGTAGTTGAACCAGACGACCTCGGTTCGCACCAGACCCTGGGTCGTGACCTGCAGCGCCAGCCGGCGCCATCCCGCCAGCACCTCGTCATAGAGCGCCGACGGATGGCCCGAGATCATGACCTGGCAGGGCAGAGCCTTGAGCAGCGCGAGAAGCGCGACGTGGCCGGCCTCCTCGTACTCGAAGCGGTAGCGCTGCGCCGAGCGGCGGGTCGCGTGCAGATAGGGCGGATCGCTGTAAACCAGCTCCGGGCCCAGGAACGGGAACGAGGCCAGGAAGTCATGGGCACAGCCGTGAACCAGATCGACCGGGTAGTCGCAGACGAAGGCCTCGAGCGCCTGCGCATCGCGGTCGATGCCGATCGAACGCACGGCCGGCGGCTTGCGCTTCATCAGCGCCCCGCCCCCAAGGTGGCTTTCGATGTAGACGGAGTGCGGCGGCATCAGCGCAATCAGCGCTTGGCACAGACCTGCTGTCGCCTTCGAGCCGAAATACCCCATGGACCGCTCCCGTCACGCGAGAGAGCAGTCCATAGTCCCGCAACTCTATGAGGTCAAGAACCAATCGCGGTGGCAGAACCAGGCCGCGGCCGCCGCCATAATCACCGTCCTCAACTCAGGATTGGGGTACCTGGGTAGTTACCTCCTTTTTCTGCTGCCGCGTTGCCGGAGGCTTCTGCTACCGCGCTGCCGGAGGCAGCGACCATCGTCGGCCAGAGCGCAGCGCCACCACCCCGCGCGGTCTCGGCGCCGAGCACCTGCCACCAGTGGGCCTCGTTGCCGTACTCGTCGCGCCAGGCCCAGAGCCGCTTGGTCCAGATATGCAGGTCGTGCTCCGCGGTGTAGCCGATGGCGCCGTGCACCTGATGCGCGAGGCGGGCGACCGTGCCTGCCGCCTGGCTCGCCCGCGCCTTGGCG
This sequence comes from Alphaproteobacteria bacterium, assembly GCA_963422645.2. Taxonomy (GTDB): domain Bacteria; phylum Pseudomonadota; class Alphaproteobacteria; order UBA828; family UBA828; genus WTGU01. Next base: position 83,393 of record CAXXVO010000014.1, on the reverse strand, counting down.
GCGGCGAAGGCGAAGGGGGTGCCCGCCTCCGCAGCCGCATCCACCGCGGCCCCGGTGGCGGCCGCCTCGCCGGCGATTTCGGCCAAGTAATGCTGAATCGCCTGGAAGCGCGCCAACGGCCGGCCAAACTGCACACGGTCGTGCGCGTAGCCTACGCTCATGGCGAGCACGCGTTCCATCGCTCCCCGCAGCTGAGCAGCGCGCGCGACAGCCATCAACGCGAAGCCGTCCACCTCCGGCGGCAAGGCGGCGAAGCGGTCCGGCGGGCCGGCAAGCGTGACGTCGTCGCGCGGCTCACCGGCCAGGTTGGCGCCCTCGCTGATATCGACCGGCTTGCACGAGGCCAGCCCCTCGCCTGGAGCGACGAACACGACGGCGGAGACGAAGCGCGCCCACGGGACTCGCGGGAGGGCAGCGGCGGCGCCGGCACCCGCTCCATCCGGCAGCGCGTGGAGGGTCAACGGGCCGTCCGGCGCCTCGATTCCCGCCGCATGACAGAGTAGAGCCCCCACCATTGTCTCGGCAGCCGGGATCGGCGCGGCATGGCGCCCTGCCGCGCGCAGCACCGCGAGCCCGGCCGCGAGCCCGGCGCCTTCGGCCTCCTCGGGCAACGCCGCCTGTGCGAGCCCGGTCTCGGCGAAGGTCTGCCAGAGCTGTTCCGGCCAGGAGCCTTCCGCGAGCGCCGCGCGAGCGCCCGCGCTCTCCGCCGCAAACAGGTCGTCGGCGGTCTGCTCGATCAGGCGCGTCGTCTCGTCGCTCATCGCGCCCTCACCTGACACCCAGGCCGCGGGCGATGATCGAGCGCAGGACCTCGTTGGTGCCGCCGCGCAGCGAGAACGAGGGCAGCCCCAGCACTGAAGAGCCCAGCGCGGAAGCGAGCGACGGCGCGTTGGCGCTTCCCCCCGCGACCGGCTCCAGCGGCACGGCGCGGCGCAGCGTCTCCGCAACCTCGGCCTCGAAGCGGGTACCCATGTCCTTGACGATGGCGGCCTCGACCTCCGGGAGCTCTCCCTTCTCCAGTTGACCGGCAACGGCGAGGGACATGGCGCGGAGCGCATAAAGCTCCGCCGTGAGCCGCCCGATCGCTTCGGCGAGCCGAGGCTCGGGATCCGGCCCCGCCGCCGTGACCAGCCCAGCAAAGAGGTGGAAGGTGCTGAGGATGCGCTCGGGCCCGCTCCGCTCCAGCGCAAGCTCGCCGGTGACCTGACGCCAGCCGTCGCCCTCCTGCCCGATCAGCCTGTCGGCCGGAATCACAACATCCTCGAAGACGCATTCGTTGAAGTCGTGCTTACCGGCGAGGTTGACGATGGGGCTCACCCGCACGCCGTCGGCTTCGAGGTCGATCAGGAACTGGCTGAGGCCTTCGTGGCGGCTCTCGCCGGCGGGCCCCGTGCGGCAGAGCGCGATCATGTATTGCGAGCGGTGGGCGTTGCTGGTCCACACCTTGGTGCCGTCGATGCGCCAGCCCTCCGCCGTCCGCTCCGCGCGGGTGCGGACCGAGGCGAGATCGGAGCCGGAATCGGGCTCGCTCATGCCGATGGCGAAGTAGCATTTCCCGGCTGCGATCCGGGGCAGGATCGTCTGGCGCTCTTCCTCGCTGCCGAAGCGCAGCAGCAGCGGGCCGCTCTGCCGGTCCGCCACCCAGTGGGCGTAGACTGGCGCGCCGGCCGCCAGCAGCTCCTCGATCACGACGTAGCGCTCGAGCGCTGAGCGCTCGTGCCCGCCGTAACGCCTGGGCCAGCACATGCCGATCCAGCCCCGCGCGCCGAGCGCACGGCTGAAGGAGGACGACCAGTCCGAGCCGAAGTCGGAATCGGGCCGCCAGCCCTGGGTTTCTCGCGATTCCGCGAGGAACGCGCGAACCTCGTCGCGCAGCGCATCGGTGCCGGGCGGCATCGCCGGCGGCGGAAAATCGAATCCGGTCACGGCGTGCGGCGACTTCCCATAGCGCGCCGGTCGCGCGGCCTGCTGAGAGCCCTGTGGGATCGTGCGGGCACTAATTTTGTGCGGGATTCGCCGGGATTGGGCGGGATTCGAGGGATAAGCGCTTGGCGGCTGAGGATCAGCCGCCGAAAATCTCGGCGTAGCGCGCGAGCTTGGCCCGCCAGGCCGCGTTGTCGAGAATCTCGCGGTTGACGATGGCCTTCGGCGGCTCCCCACGCTTCAGCGCCTGACAGGCGATGACGTCGCCCGCGCCGAGGCCGGCGAAGCACTGGTCGGTCCAGGCCAGCGCGTGCGGCGAGAAGACCACGTTGTCGAGCTTGAGGATGGGGTCGTCCGGGTCCGGCGGCTCGGGGTCGAGCACGTCGAGCCCGGCGCCGGCGATCCGCCCTTCCTGCAACGCCACGGTCAGCGCCTTCTGGTCCACCGTGCCGCCGCGCGAGGTGTTCACCAGATAGGCCGTGGGCTTCATCATTCCGATCAGCCGCTCATCGACGATGTGGTGGGTTGCGTCGCTCAAGGGGCAGTTGACGGTCAGAATGTCCGACTCCCGGCAGAGCGTGTCGAGATCGACCATCTGCACCCCCAGCTCTTCCGCCACCGCCGGGTCGGCGTAGGGGTCGCAGGCCATGAAGTTCATGTCGAAGGGGGCGGCCATGCGGAACATCTCGGCCCCGATGTTGCCGATGCCGACCGAGCCCAGGGTCTTGCCGACGATGCCCACCCCCATGTACCCGGACCTGCGGGCGAAGCCGGCCGGGCCCTCGATGGTCAGCTGGTGCTTGATCAGGAGCTTGCCGGTGACCGCGAGGATCAACGCGATGATGGCGACCGCGACCGGCCGGCGCACACCGTCCGGCGTGATGACCAGGCAGATGTCGTTGTCGGTGCAGGCCTGCACGTCCACGCTGTCGTAGCCGACGCCGAAGCGCGCAACCATGGCGAGCCTGCCGTCGCTCGGCACGCTGGAACGCTCGAAGCGCTGGGCCAGCAGGATCAGCGCGTCGTGCCCGGCGAGCTCCGCCGCGTCCACCGGCCCGTCGCTGTTCTTCAGGTAGCTCCACTCGATGTCCGGATCGTCGTCGAGCGGCCCGCGATCGAACATCGGGAAGAGCGGCTCGCCCTCCGGCGTGAGATAGTCCGCGCTCAGTGCGATTTTGAATTTCTCGGCCATAACCTGTCGATCTCCCTTATCTCTTGGGCCGCCGCCGGCCGCGCTTGCATTGGGCGCGCAAGCCCTCCGCACCTTCACGCATGGACTGTTGCAGCAGCCAGACGTCGCCCGAATAGCAGATGAAGTCGAACCCTTCCTTGTAGAGCGCCACGCCGGTCTCGACGTTGGGCACCAGCCGGCCGAGTGACTTGTTGTGCTTCTTCGCGGCACCCGCGATCCGCGCCACCGCCGCGACAAAATCCGGGTGGTCGAATTGGCCGGCGATGCCCATGGAGACCGAGAGGTCGAAGTGGCCGATCCAGACCACGTCGACGTCCTCGATCGCCGCGATGTCATCGACGTTCTCGACCCCCTCGCCGGTCTCGATCAGGGCAACGAAGGTGCAGCGCCTGTTGGCGTTCCGCAGCTTCTGCTTCACGTCGCCCGGCGCGTAGCGGTCGTGCGCGATTTGCAGCGCGACGCCGCGCTCGCCGTCGGGCGCGTACTTGACGTAGCTCAGCAGCTCCCGCGCCACCTTTGGCGAGCCCACCATCGGCAGCATGATGCCCTCGGCCCCCATGTCCATGGCGCGCGCCGCGTGGTGGTATTCGCGGGAGGGCACGCGCACGATCGTCGGCATATCGCCCGCCTGCATGTAGCGCAGCACCTGCTTGATCGTGTCGAAGCCGAAGCCGGAATGCTCCATGTCGAGCAGCACGAACTCGCAGCCGGCGGCCTTCAGGATCTGGCCGATCCCCGGTGTGCTGAACTCCACCAAAAAAGTGCCGACCTTGAGCCGGCCGTGGCGGGACATCTCCTTGAGGGCGAATTCTGTCATGTTCTCCTACCCGTCTCGATCCGTCGGAATGCTCTGTCGGCTAAGCGCCGATCTCGATACGCGAGACCGCGAACGGCGCCAATTGGAGGCGGCTGGGATCGCCCGGCCGGCCCGGGCTTGCGGCGAAGCCCGCGGGGTCGGTCACCGCATCCACGAAGTTGCTCGAATCCAGCCGGCCGATGGTGGCCGAGCCGCCCGAGAGGCCCGAGACTGTCACAGTCTGGGGCGCCGGCGTGAGGTTGGCGAGCCAGAGCAGGGTGCCGCTCCCTTTTTCGTAAGCGAGGCCCAGCACGCGGGTCGCATCGCCGCTGGTCACCGCGCGGACCGCCGCACCCTTCGCCGCCGCGAGCGACGCCACGATGTGATAGAGCGGCGGCACCGCCGGACCATCGAGATCGTCGAACCAGGGCTGCGGGTGCGCGGTCCTGCGATAGACCATGCCGAGCGCGCCGGAAGGTTGGCCGATCGCCAGCGCTTCCAGGCCGAGCGGCGCCACCCGCGCGGCATAGCCGAGCGTGAACGCGGCGCCGAGCAGGGCGCGGTGGCGCGGGTCCTGGCGGTTGAAGGAGTAGCGCCCGTTGTCGCTGTTGTGGTGGACGTCCGGCCCGTAGGGATTGAAGCGCATGCCGATGGCGCTCGGCGCGATCCGGTAGGGCTTGCCGCCGGCCCACGCCTTGGCCGAGGCGACGATGTCCGGCAGCGTCTGCAACGTCTCCATCACCGAGAGATCGTCCGGCTCGTGCACCACGGCGCAGGTGGCATGCGTGAGGAAGTCGAACAGGTCGGGCGTGGCGCAATTGCGGTTGAGCTCGGTGAAGTTGGTGAAGACACCGCCGCCGAGCCGCACGCTGGGGAAGGCCGCGCTCGCCGCGCCGTAGACCTCGTCGAAGTCGGGGATGCCGAGGGCCGGAATCTTCTCCAGGGTGAACTTCAGGAGCCGTGCCTGCTCCGGCACGATGGCGTCCGGCACGAGCCCGGCGCCGCCCGCAATCTCGGCAGCCTGCGCGAGCTCGTCGGCCACGGGCTGCTCGCAGGGCACCGCGATCTCCAGCACGACCTCGGCATCGAGGGCCTCGGCCAGGCCCCGGCCGGCGGCGAGCGCGTCTGCCGCATGAGCGTCGCGCGGGTCGCATTCGCAGACGAGGTGCCCAGGTCCGAGAGCCTTGAGCAGGTCGAGCCCGTGGTCGAGGTGGTCGCGCTCGAAGTTGCCGACGCCGAGCCCGATCTCCGGCATCTGCGTCCCGGTCGCGCCGCCGAGGGCGATCTCGACCGCGCCGTCATCCCCGGCCCCCGTCGCGACGGCTGCAGAGCCCCCCTCGATGCTGAGCGTCGCGACCTGCCGCAGCCGCTCGCCGGCCGCCAGCGTGTAGGGGAAGGGCAGCGCGAGCGGGCGGTAGTAGGTCTTGTAGGAGGCGTCGGTCCAGTTGCGTTGGTCCTCGGTCTCCCACGGGTCGGCGCCTTCGAAGCGGCAGGTAAGCCAGACCCCCGGCGAGACCCGATGGCGCATGGCGGCGATGTCGAAGAAGGGCTGAAGCGGCATGATCAGGCCGGGGAACGCGGTCTCATCCACGGTGCCGTCACTGTGGGTGATGGTGCAGGCCTCGCCCGCCACACCCTCCACCGGGTGCAGTACGACGAAGCCCGTCCGGCCGGTCCTGAACTCGGTCTCGGGCTCGAATTCCACCGTGAAGACCAGGCTCCGCTCGTTCTCCGCCACGATGTCGGCCCGGTAGCTGAGCGCGCCGTCAGGAGAGTCGATGCGCCCGTCGTAGCCCACGCGAAAGCCGCCGCCCTGTTCCTCGATCTCCAGATTGGCGATTTGCGGCGCATAGGTCTCCCACCCCCCGCCGCGCACGACGAAGGCAAGCCCGCGCAGTGCTTCGGTGCCGCCGTAGCGGATCCAGCGCAGCTTGCCGGCCTCGAGCTCGGCCGTGAGCGCGCCGGCGGTGAGAGTCCGCGCTTCCGGCCTCTCCTGCTCGGTGCCATAGAGCGTGAGCGCCTCGCTCGGTGCCGTGGTCATGTCCCCTTCCCTGCCCAAGTCTGATCCGGCTCGTTATAGCAGCGCGCGCAGCCCGCAGCACCGGCGCTCAGGCGCCGACCTCCTCCCACCGGCCGCTCTCGCCCGAGCGCGCGAGCGCATCCAGCGCCCGCATCATCCTGACCGACTCCTCAAGCGGAAACACCAGCGGCGCCTCGCCCCGCACCGCCGCGCAGAACGCCTCGGCCTGCCGCACGTACTGGTTGACCCGCTCCAGGGTCTCGACCTCCTCGTTGAGCGGCTCCCAGATTTCGCGTGGGCCGAGGATCGAGATTCGGGCCTCGCGGGTCGGCGACTGGGCGAAGGGGTCGGGCAGCTCGATCCGCCCCTCGGTGCCCTGGATCGCCATGTGCTGGTGCACGGCGAGCAGCGTACCGCAGGTGAAGGTCAAGATGCCGGAGGGGAACTGCAGCACCGCGTGGCTCAGCACGTCCACGTCCCATTCGGGATGCCGCTCGATCGCGGCGAAGGCGCGAATCGGGTCGGCCTCGAAGACGTAGCGCCCGGTGAGCAGCGGATAGACGCCGACGTCGAACAGCCCGCCGCCGCCCATCTCCCGCTTGTTGCGGATGTTCCCGGGGTCATCCAGCCAATAGCTGAACCAGCCCTGGATCGCCCGCAGGCGGCCGATGCGGCCCGCGCGTACCAGCTCCCGCACCCGCTTCCACTGCGGGTGATGGATGACGACGTAGGCCTCCTGAATCTGTACGCCGGTCTCGTCGCGGACGGCAATGAGCTGCGCCGCCTCGTCCGCGTCGAGCGCGATGGGCTTCTCGCAGAGCACGTGCTTGCCGGCGCGCGCCGCCTTCGCCGTCCAGGGCACGTGGAGGTGGTTGGGCAGCGGGTTGAAGACCACGTCGATGGCGGGATCAGCCAACATGGCCTCGTAATCGCCATAGGCCTGAGCCAGGCCGAACTGCTCGGCCACCGCCTCCGCCTTGGCGAGCTCGCGGCTCGCGATCCCGTGGACGCGGAGGCCGGCGGTCTGCTGCAGCGCCGGAATCATGTGCTCGATGGCGAAGAACGAGGCGCCGAGCACGCCCCAGGAAAGTTCCTTCATTCCCCTACTCCCCGCCCCGGCAGGGCCGCGCCATCCTGCGGGAAGCCCAGTCCAGGCTCAAGGGAGAGGTCTCGTCGGCAGTGCAGGACGAGCGGCGCGCTTAAGTGCGTGCGCGTTCGAACGCACGGCCGTTCTCATCGAAGAGATGGCAACTGTCGGCGGCAAACCCGATGCTGACGTCGTCGCGCATGGCGATCACCTTGTCGCCCGGCGCATGCACCGTGACTTCCCGGCCCTCGGGCGTGTGGAGGTAGACATAGGTTTCGCCGCCGAGGCGCTCGACCGCATAGACCTTGCCGGGCACCGTGGTGTCTCCCGCGCCGTCGGGATTGAGCGCTTCGGGCCGTACTCCGACCGTCACCGGCGCACCCTGGGCCGCGCTTCCATCGGGTCGGCAACGCGTGACCGCACGATAGCCGCCGTGGAGCTCGACCTCGATGCGCTCGTTCTCGATACCGACGATTCTGCCGTCCAGGAAGTTCATGGCTGGCGAGCCGATGAAACCGGCGACGAAGACGTTGCTGGGTGCGCTGTAGAGGTCGAGCGGCGCGCCGACCTGCTCCACATGGCCGTCGTTCAGCACCACGATCTTGTTGGCCATCGTCATCGCCTCGACCTGGTCGTGCGTGACGTAGATCATGGTCGCCTTAAGGCGCTGATGGATGCGCGTGAGTTCGACCCGCATCTGGACCCTGAGCTTGGCATCGAGGTTCGAGAGCGGTTCGTCGAACAGAAAGACGTTGGGCTCGCGCACGATGGCGCGGCCAATGGCAACGCGCTGGCGCTGGCCGCCGGACAGCTGCTTCGGCTTTCGCTTCAGCAGCTCGGAGATCTGCAGAATGTCGGCCGCCTCGGAAACGCGCCTGCGGATGAGGGCCTTGTCGGTGCGGGCGAGCCTGAGCCCGAAGGACATGTTCTCGTAGACCGACATATGCGGATAGAGCGCGTAGTTCTGGAACACCATGGCGATGCCGCGCTTGTCCGGCGGCAAACGGTCGATCCGTTCGCCGCCGATCGCGATCGTGCCGCCGTTGAGCTCCTCGAGGCCGGCGATCAGACGGAGGAGCGTCGTCTTGCCGCAGCCGGAGGGGCCGACGAAGACGGCGAACTCATGCTCCTCGATATCGAGGTCGACGCCGTGGAGCACCTCCGTTTCGCCGAAACTCTTGGCCACAGATCTGATTTCGACGTAGGCCATGGGTCTCGCTGCTTGCGAAGCGGGGCAGTCCAATCAACCGGCGGACGGCACCCCGACGTGCCCTCCGATACTCTGGAAATCAGTCCCGAGTTCCGCTCGGACGGTATCCAGAGCGGCCACGAGGGTCAACACGACGGAGTCGGGGGCGGCTGCCGGCACGCGCGATGCCCTTTCACCGGGATGATCGCGCGCGTAGGTTCGGACCAGGTTGTTCTCGTTCTTTCGGCAGGGGCCCGGCCTGCATCCTGCCGCCGCCGGGACGAGGGCGTTCCGCGCGGCAAGGCGGGGCCCGCCACTCAAGCGAAGGCGTGATTTCATGACTCCCATTGCGTCGATCGACGTCATCCCGCTCGCCAATCGCGACGCCAAGCCCGAGGACTTGGACGGCACGACCGAGACGGTCGTAGTCCGCCTGACCGACGAGAACGGCCTGAGCGGGATCGGCGAATGCGACGCGCCCGCCCATGCCGTCAAGGCGTTCCTGGAGATGCCGACCCAGCACCTGTGGAGCCGCAACGCCGCCGAGGTGCTGATCGGCGCCGATCCGGTGGAGACGGTAGCGCTCTGGGAGAAGCTCTACGAAGGCACGATCTTTCCCGGTCGGCGGGGTCTTGGCATCCACGCGCTCTCTGCGGTCGACATCGCGCTCCACGATCTTGCGGGCAAGCAGCTCGGCCTGCCGGCCTACAAGCTCCTGGGCGGCGCGAGGCGCGACGATCTGCGGCCCTATTGCACGATCTTTCCCGGCATGCCGCACGATCGCTCGATCGGGGAGCTGATGGCGGTCATCGAGCAGCAGTTCGACACCGCCCTCGCCACCGGGTTCGACGCGGTCAAGATGGAGGTCCTGTTCGGCGACCTTGTCAGCGACGCCGAGCTGGTCGAGCAGATCAAGATCGGCCGGCGCATGCTGGGCGACGGGATCACCATGGCGCTCGACTTCGGCTACCGCTGGAGGAGCTGGGCCGACGCGCGCTGGGTGCTCGACCGGGTCGCCGATTGCGATATCTACTTCGCCGAGGCGCCGCTGCAGCACGACGATCTGCTGGGCCACGCGCGGCTTGCCGCGAACAGCCCGATCCGGATCGGCGGTGCCGAATTCGGCGCGACGCGCTTCGAAGCGCGCGAGTGGCTCGAGGTCGGCAAGGTGCACGTCATCCAGTCGGCCATCGATCGCGCCGGCGGCCTGACCGAGCTCAGGCGCATCTGCGAGCTCGCGGAGCTCTACGGCGCCGACGTGATTCCGCACGGCTGGAAGACCGGCATAACCTCCGCCTGCGGCCGTCACCTGCAGGCCGCATGTCCGCAGACGCCGCTCTTCGAATACATTTCGCCGGTCGTCTTCGATTCGCCGCTGCGCCGCGATCTCGTGGGACCGGAGCCCAAGATCGAGAACGGCCGCATGCCCTTGCCGACGGGTCCTGGCCTCGGCATCGAGCTTAACGAAGACGCGGTCGCCTTCTATCGCACCGACCGCTAACGAGGGAGCGGAACGACACTCGGGGCGACGGTGTTGATTCCGAGAGAACGCGCCGAGTCACGAGGCTCGCTGTTGCGCCCAGGCTGCATGGGCCGGCCGTGTCGTCGGCCCCAATTCGAGGGCCCCATTCGATTGCGGCGCCTCGCTTGTCTCACACCGCTCCGAGTGCATCAGCGATAGAATTCCGCGATTGCGACGTCCGAGATGCGCTGAAAGCGAGCGGCGCTGTTCGTCTCTTCCAGAATGCCGGTCGTAAGGCAGACCATGACCATGTCACGCGTCGGGTCGACCCACATGTTGGTCGAACCGGCACCGAAGGCGCCGAATGTTTCCGGGCTCGACAGATGCCCGAAATAGGTGGGGATCATGCCCTCGCCACGGATGAAGAAACCGAGACCGAGATTGGCAGGGAACGCGGGCCAGCCCTTCATCTCGCGCGCGAAATGCCACTGGGTGTTGACCATGGTCCCCGTATGAACTCTGGTCGCGAATGCGACCATGGCAGGGGAGAGCATGCGCGCTTCGCCTCGCCCTCCTCCGCACCGGAGCGCCTCTGCAAATGCGTAAATGTCGTTCAGCGTCGAGACGAAGCCGGCAGCAGGCATCTCGTGATCGAGCGCCGGGTTCATGATGTCCTGCGCCGCCGCGACGAGGGCGTCCGGATCGAACAACCCGGGGCTGCGATCCGTGCAACGGGGGACAATGCCGCGGGACGCGAGATCCGCACGCATTCCGAGGCACGTGTCCGTCATACCGAGCGGCGCACAAATGTCGCGTATCACGATATCGCGAAAGCGAAGCCCGCTCCCGTCCAGCCTCCGGACACACGCCGCCGCCACCGCGTGTGCCATGATCTGCGAATAACTCGCCTCCTCTTCCGGCACCGAGACCGCAGGCGTATCGCAGACGGCGGCAACGACCGCCTCGAGATCGCCTTGCTTGTCTGCGGGGACGGCCGGAAAGCCGGGGGCCACCCCCGCCGTGTGACAGAGAAGCTGCCCGAGCGTGGCGCGCGCCTTCCCCTTGACCCCAAACTCGGGAATCACTTCGCAGACCGGTGTATCGAGTCTGGCCTCGCCGCGCTCGATGCGCTGCAGCAGGGCAACGGCGGTGAGCGCCTTCGAAATCGAGAACACCGGGAAGACGCTGTCACGGCGGAGCGGCGTCTCATTGGGGCGATCGGCGTATCCGATCGTCTCGTCGAACGCGATCTCGCCGCCGACGGCAACGATCGTCGCGGCTCCGTCGTAAAGGCCGGACTGAACATCGGCTTCGATCGTTCGCTCTAACCGGCCTGCCATTGTCGGTCCTCTCGTAAGAAAATTCTTGTTGCGGGCGTACCGCGCCGCGGAGCCTGCCCGTGGCGACGCTCAGGCGCGAATGCCGACCAGGATATCCTCGCCTTCGACTCTCACCTCGTAGGTGGCGAGGGCCTCCGTCGCCGGCGGGCAGGTTGCTTCGCCGGTGCGGATGTTGAAGCAGGCGCCGTGAAGCGGACACTCGATTTCCTCGCCTTCTACGTATCCCTCGCTCAGGGAGCCGTGGGCATGCGTGCAGGTATCGTCGGTGGCGAAGAACTCGCCGCCGATTCTGTAGAGCGCGAATTCCCTTCCCTCGACGGCAACTTGCTTGACCTCGCCCTCGCGGAGATGGGCTCTTTCGCCCACAACGTGATAGACGACGCTCCCCATCTGCCCTTGGCTCCCTTCCGTGCGCTCGATCGTGACCTCGCGAGGCAGCCGTCCCAGCCTTACTCCGCCGCCGAAGCGGAAGCGCCGTCGCCCGCCGCCGAAGCGGGAGACGGCATGTCGTCGAAGGCCCGGTCGGATTCGATGCGCACCGAATCGAGGCAGCGGGCCAGCGCGTCCGCGCTTATCTCCGCGGCTCTCGACAACTCCTTGAGCCACCTGCGATAGGCGACGGAGACCTTGTCGGTGCGCACGGAATACTCCTCGGCGGGGGCAGGAATCTCGGGCGGCTCCTGCGCCTCGATCACCGGCAGGTCTTCGCTCAGCACCAGAGCCTGGAAGTCGAGGTGCGGTTGGTCCGGTCCGTCCCGATCCGCAGTACGGCTGGTGAACCAGAAGCTGCGGCACATGCCGGACTCGACTGGGGAGGCGGACATCCAGAGCTGGTTGCGCTCGCCGTCGGGGAAGAAGAACTCGAGATTGACGGTAAACGGCACCCAGAGGCGATAGTCGGTGGGCGCCATGAGGGCGACGCCGGGAAGCTGCATCTCCGACGACGGCATGAATTGAAAGCGCAGCTCCCGGTTGAGCCGATCGACCCTGGCGATGGGAACGCGCGTCTGGCGCCGGTCCCCGAGCGAGCCGTCGTGCACGAAGGGAAAGTGTGCGAGGTCGACGAAGTTCTCCAGCCGCCGCGCCGCCGACGTCGGCCACGTGTAGGGCTCGCCCGCCACGGAGCGAAATGCGGCATCGCCGAACGCGGGACAACCGGGGACTCGGGTATCGAGCGAGGAATCGAGCCGCACCCAGACCAGGTCGTATTCGATGGCCGCGTCGTGGGCCCTGACCTTGCAGTCGTCGGGAATCGAGTGGTCGGGCATCGAGGGAATCTCCCGGCACCGCCCGTCCGCTCCGTAGAGCCATCCGTGATACGCGCAGCGCAGTCCTCCGGATTCGGTGCGCCCCACCGAGAGCTTGGTCGAGCGGTGGATGCAACGGTCGTCGAGCGCTGCGACGCGGCCGCCGATTTCCGCCACCGCCAGCCTCTCGCCGAGCAGGGTTACGGCAAGCGGCCGCTTCCCATTTGCCGCCGCAGCGCGCAGTTCCGCGACCGTGCACACCGGGTGCCAGAAGTAGCGCCACGCCTGCTCGTTCAGATAGTTCGTGCTCGTGCGCATCGTCATTATCGGGGACTGCCGGACGGCCTCTTCACCTTCGAACATTAGCACGTCGCGATCCCGGCTCTGCGGTTGCTGGACAGGCGCTTCCGATCGCAGGCCACAAGTAACCTGTCCGGGCCCACCCAAGTCGCGTCGATGATCTCGAAGCGGTGATCTGCTTCCGCCGATATCGCTTGCGCCCTGTGGATCGGCCTTGAAATGGCCCCCAGAGAGGCACGGCACCGTCCGCCGCACCGGCTACCGTCTCGACTTCTGCGCACGGGCGGTTCATCGTTCATCGAGCCCCTGCGAGGTGATCCCATGCACGACGGCGATGCTCTCGAATTCGCCGGCAGCGCCGGGCCGTCCCGAGGCACACCTGAGCGGGGCGGACGGCGTGCGCCATGACGGTGGTCCTGGCTTCGCGTTTCGACATCACGCCCGAGGCGGTGCTGGCCGTCGCCTGGAAGGGCGAGCCGGTGGCCATCGATGCTGCGGCTCTGAGCGGGATCGCAGCGTCTCGTGCCGCCTTCATGCGCTACCTCGACAAAGACCCGAATGCGTCGGTGTATGGCGTGAACAGGGGGCATGGCGAGATGGTCGGGCGGACACTCGACGAGGAGGATCGGCGGCGCCTCGCCAGCCTGAAACCGCTGGCCGCGGCCGTCGCGTTCGGCGAGCCCTACCCGCATCGCGTCGCGCGCGCCATGGTCCTTGCGCGGTTCGCCAATCTGCTGGGCGGCCATGGGATGGCGACGCCACGGCTGGTTGAGGCGCTTGTCGGGATGTTGAACCACGGCCCTATTCCCTGCGTGCCGAGGCAGGGTCAGGGCGGGCCGGGCGAAATCCTGGTCCTCTACACGCTGTTCGCCGCGTTGTCGGAGCGGTTCGAGCTGCAGGCCGGAGAGCGCGGTGCGCTGATCAACGGATCCCCCGCCGCAGCCGCGATCCTGGCCGATGCGGTGTTGAGCGCCGAGCGGCGGATCGCGGTGGCCGAGGAGGTGTTGGCGCTGGCGATCGTGGCATTCAACGCCCCGGCCGAGCACTACGAGGCGGTTCTGGGCGGGCTGCTGGGCGGCGCGCACGACCGGCGGGCCTTCGCGCGTCTGGCGGCCCTGCTCGACGGCATGACCGACTGCGGTGAGCCGCGTCCCCACCAGGGGCCGGTGAGCTACCGGATCGTGCCCCACGTGCTGGCGCAGGCTCATGCGGCGATCGGCTTCGCGCAGGGGCTCGCGGCGCAGAGCCTGTCGGCGGTGACCCACAATCCGGTCTATCTCGCGCCCGACGAGACCCACGCGCACGGACGCTGCCTGAGCACCGGCGGCTTTCACAATTCGGTTGCCGCACCGGCCATGGACGGCATTACCGGCGCCTGGGCGGACCTCTGTCTGATATGCCTGCGTCTCTGCGCCGGACTGATGAACGGGCGCGTCTCCGGATTTCCCGATTTCCTGCTGGTGGGGCGCGGCGCGGGCGAGACCGACGGTCACGGCGCCGTCGGATACCTGCCGATGGCGATTGCGGGCTTCCTCGAAGAGGCGCGCGCCGCCGCCACACGGACCTTCATTCCGGCCGCAGACGCGAGCGTCTTCGGGCAGGACGATGTGGGCGCGCCCGCGTTTCTCGCCTGGCCGAAGTGCATGGCGGCAGGTCAATCGCTCGACTCGGCGCTTGCGGTTCTGGCCGTCGCAGCCTCGCAGGCGCTCCATGTCCTGAACCGGGAGCGGGTGCCGAAGCGGCTCGCCGACCTCCTGTCTCTGGTCCGCAGCCGCGTGCCGCCGGTGCACGCCGACCGGGTTCTGGGCCCCGAGATGCAGCGCCTCGCGGGCGATCTGACGGCGCGCATCTTCGCCGACGACCGCGCCGGACAAGGAGGTGCAGCATGACGACGCACCACCGGCAATCCATGCGCGCATTCCTCGCCATGGCGGAGGAGTCCGGTGCGTTGACCCGGATCGCGGAGAGAGTCGATCCGGTCTACGAAATCGCTGCCTGGCTGTCGCTTCTCGATGGACGAGGCCCGGTAGTGTTCGAGAACGTCGCCGGGCACGCCATGGCCGTGACCGGCAATCACCTGACGACACGGGCGCAGGCGGCGCGGGCGGCGGGCGTCGAAACCGATCGGTTGCAGGCCCGGCTCGTCGATGCCGTGCAGAGCCCGCTCGCACCGCGGGTCGTTGCCGGCGATGCCCCGTGCCAGGAGGTTGTCGTGCCGAACCCGGACCTGGCCGCCCTGCCGATCCCCACCTTCTTCGAGCACGAGACCGGACCCTACATCACCGCAGGTGCGATCATTGCGAAGGACACCGTCACGGGCCACGGGAATCTCTCGATCGCACGACTGAAGCCCCTCGGCGGGAACCGCGCGTTCATCGGCATTGCACCGAACCATCATCTCGCCGTCCTGGCGCGCGCCGCACAGGCGCGCGGCGAGCGGCTGGAGATCGCCGTGACACTGGGCAATCATCCGGCGGTCATGCTCGCGGCCTGCTTCTATCTGGGACTCGGGGACGATGAGCTTGAAGTCGCCGGCGCTCTGCTCGGCGAGCCCGTCGAGGTGGTGCCGGGCCGGGGCATCGATCTTCCCGTGCCGGCGCACTGCGAGATCGTCCTGGAAGGCGTGCTCGATCCCGACGAGACCGTCGAGGAAGGTCCGGTCAGCGAATTTCACGGCATGTACGAGCGTTATGGCGCGGGTTATGTCGTGACCTTCTCGCACATGACCCGGCGCAGCGACGCCATTTTCCAGTGCGTGCTTCCAGGCTATGCGGGCGAACACATTCTGCTCGGTGCGGAGGCGATCGCGGCCGGGCTGCGCCGATCGCTGCATCGGGTTCTGCCATCGGTGCGCGAGGTGGCTGTGACGGCGGGTGGCGCGGGCCGGCTGCATGCCGTCGTGAACCTCGACGGTGCCCGCGAGGGAGCGGCGCGCAGAGCGATCTTCGCCGTCTGGGCCGCGGTCAGTCTTGTGAAACAAGTCACGGTGGTCGATGGCGACGTCGACCCGTGGGACCCCGTTGCCGTGGAGCATGCGCTGGCGACCCGCATGCGGCCCGAACGCGACCTGATCGTCGTGCCGGGCGTTCAGGCGGACCGGGCCGAGCCGCTGGAGAAGGACGGCGTCGTCGGCAAGCTCGGGATCGACGCCACCACCTCCGCCGCCGATCGTCCTGACTGGACACCGGCCCGCCCGCCCTCCGCGGTGCTGGCGAAGGTTCGTGAAAGGATTGCCCGTCAGCCTGCGGGCTCGAGCGCCGACACTTCGCGCAAGCATTCCACCTGAAGCGACCGGGGCAGACAGAAGGTCTCCCGGTGCTGCCGGCCCCCGCCTCACCGCCGGATCTCGCTTCCCGCCCTCGTGCGGCCTGCGCATGTCGGGCGGGACGCGCGCGGAGCGCAGGCTGCCTGACGGGGACGCGAGCAGGCCGCTACCCGCCTGCCGGCGGGGAAGGTGCGTGTTGTCGGAATCGCGGGTCTGCGATAGGGTGTAGTGGTAGCTCTGGGTGTGGAGTCGACGGCCCCGCCCGGAGCACCTCCATGATTGAGCGAGGGCCTAACTTGGGCGACAACGGTAGCATGCAGGTCATCCTGGCGGAGCCCCGGGGCTTCTGCGCCGGCGTCGAGCGGGCGATCGAGATCGTTGAGCGTGCGCTCGAGGTCTTCGGCCCGCCGGTCTACGTCCGCCACGAGATCGTGCACAACAAGCGGGTGGTGGACGACCTGCGCAAGAAGGGCGCGGTCTTCGTCGAGGAGATCGACGAGGTGCCCGAAGGCGCGGTCACCATCTTCAGCGCCCATGGTGTGTCCGAGAAGGTGGAGAGCGAGGCCGCGAACCGGAACCTGCCGGTGATCGATGCGACCTGCCCACTGGTGGCCAAGGTGCACATCGAGGCCAGGCGCTACGAGCGCGAGGGCCGCGAGATCATCCTGATCGGCCACGACGGGCATCCCGAGGTCGAGGGCACCAGCGGCCGCGTGAAGAACGGGGTGCATATCGTCGCCACGCCGGCCGACGTCGCGAAGCTCGAAGTGGCCAATCCCGACAAGGTCGCCTACGTCACCCAGACCACGCTCAGCGTCGACGACACCCGCGACGTGATCGAGGCGCTGACCTCACGCTTCCCGAGCATCTCCGGCCCCGACGTGAAGGACATCTGCTACGCGACCCAGAACCGGCAAGCCTCGGTGCGCAAGCTCGCGGAAGACGTGGAGCTGATCCTCGTGGTGGGCGCGCGCAACAGCTCCAACTCCAACCGGCTGCGCGAGATCGGCGAGGAGATGGGTGTGCCGACCCACCTGATCGACGACGCCCGCGACCTCGACCCGACGTGGTTCGACGGCGTGCGCCGCGTGGGCGTGACCGCCGGCGCATCGGCGCCCGAAGAGCTGGTGCAGGATCTGGTCGCCCGGCTGCGGGAGATCAACGCGGTCGAGCTGCAAATCCAGGACGGGATCAAGGAGCGGGTGCGCTTCAAGCTGCCGGCCGAGCTGGTCGAGGCAAGCGGCAACGGCAAGGCGCAGGAACCTGCCGCCAGCGCGGCGCCCGCCGAGTAGGGTCCGATGTCCGTCCCGCTGATCCAGAAAATCCGCGTCGGCGCCTATATCGTCGGCAAGAAGCTCTCGGGCGAGAAGCGCTATCCGCTGGTGCTCATGCTCGAGCCGCTGTTCCGCTGCAACCTCGCCTGCCCCGGCTGCGGCAAGATCGACTATCCGCCCGAAATCCTGAACCAGCGGCTCAGCGTCGACGAGTGCTTGCAGGCGGTCGACGAGTGCGGCGCGCCGATGGTCTCGATCCCCGGCGGCGAGCCGCTGATTCACCCCGAGATCGGCGAGATCGTCGCCGAAATCATCGCGCGCAAGAAGTTCGTCTATCTCTGCACGAACGCGCTGCTGCTCAAGAAGAAGCTCGATCTCTTCACGCCGAGCAAGTACCTGACCTTCTCCGTCCATCTAGACGGGCTGGAGGAGGAGCACGACCACGCGGTCGATCAGCCCGGCACCTTCAAGCGCGCGGTGGCGGCGATCAAGGAGGCCCGCAGCCGCGGCTTCCGCGTCAATGTCAACGCCACCGTGTTCGACGGCCACCCGGCGGAGCGGCTCGCCGCGTTCTTCGACTTTGCCACGGATGAGCTCGGCGTCGATGCGATCACGGTCTCGCCCGGCTATTCCTACGAACGCGCGCCGGACCAGCAGCACTTCCTCAACCGCAGCAAGACCAAGGAGCTCTTCCGCGACATCTTCGCGCGCGGCGCGGGCAAGAAGTGGCGCTTCAGCCAGTCCAGCCTCTTCCTGGACTTCCTGGCCGGCAACCAGGACTTCCAGTGCACGCCCTGGGGCAACCCGACCCGCAACGTCTTCGGCTGGCAGAAGCCCTGCTACCTGATCGGCGAAGGCTATACCGGGAGCTTCCGGGCGCTGATGGAGGAGACCGACTGGGACTCCTACGGCACCGGCCGCTACGAGAAGTGCGCCGACTGCATGGTCCACTGCGGCTACGAGCCGACCGCGGCGGAGCACTCGCTGTCCAAGCCCTGGGCCGCGCTGATGGTCAAGCTGCGCGGCATCAGGACGACCGGGCCGATGGCGCCGGAGATCGACCTGACCAAGGCCCGCCCCGCCCAGTACATGTTCGACCGGCACGTGCAGGAGAAGTTGCGCGATATCCGCCTGGCCGAAGAGGCAGCTTCAGAGACTCGCGAGAAGGGGCGCCGCCCGGCGACCAACGCGGCGTAGCCGGCGCATCGCCTGCGCTCCGTCGAGCGCGAGCGTCAGCATGTCGATGCACTCCCACGGGCGCCGCAGCAGCGTGCCTGCGACCGCGCGGCCATCGACGCGGCCCTCATCGGTAAGCCCGGCGAGGGCGGCGCGCGGGAGGGCGCGGTTGCTCGGGTCGCTCACGACCCGGATCGCGACGAAGGGCACCCCGGCGGCCACCGCGGCCCGCGCGACCACGTGGCTCTCCATGTCCGCAACCCTGGCGCGGGTCTGAGCGAGAAGGGAGAGCTTCTGGCTGCCGTTCGTCAGCGGGCGGTCGACGCCGGCGACGATGCCACCCGCATCCGGCTCTTCCAGCTCCCGACCCAGCGCCTCCCGCACGGCCGCATCCGCCATCATGAGGTCTTCGTCCGTGGGCGCAGGCGGCGGCTCGGAGTCGCTGTCCCGCTTGAAGGAGGTGAGCCGCTGGAGCTGGTCGCGCACGCCGCCGCGATGGGGTTCCTCGACCTCCCCTTCGTGGACGATGACGGCCTCGGGCAGCACAAGGTCTCCCGGGCCGAGGCGCGGATCAAGCCCGGCGGCGAAGCCGTAGCTCACCAGCAGCCGCACGCCGCCCGCGACCATCGCATCGACCGCCTGAGCCGCGCGCTCAGGGCTCGCGCCCGAGACCGCGATCCAGAAGTCGCCCTCGGGCAGGGTCTCGGCCTCGGCCACGAGGCCCGTGACAATGCCGACGCGGGACCGGTCAGCCATGACGCGCCCCGCCCTCGATTTGGTTACATGCCGTGGCGCGGGCGGTGGTCGTTGCCGCGCACGAGGGAGCGGTACCGCGCCAGCGCCCAGAGCGGGAAGTAGGCGCTGTAGCCGTGGTAGCGGAGGTAGAAGACGCGCGGGAAGCCGACGGCGGTGTAGTCGTCCTCCAGCCACTTCGCGCCCTGACGCTCGGCGCGGCAGAGATAGTCGATGCCGCGCCGCACCGCGTCGCTCCGCACTTCGCCAGCGGCCATGAGCGCGAGCACCGCCCACGCGGTCTGCGTCGGGGTGGAGACGACGTCGAACGCGCGCTCGATTCGCTCGGCGTAATAGCTGTCGCCGGTCTCGCCCCAGCCGCCGTCGGCGCGCTGCTTGGCTTCGAGCCAGGCGACCGCCTTGCGGATGGCGGGCGAAGCCGGGGCCTCGCCGGCAGCGTTCAAGGCGCAGAGCACCGACCAGGTGCCGTAGACGTAGTTGGTGCCCCAGCGGCCGAACCAGGAGCCGTTCTCCTCCTGCTCGGCGCGGAGATAGGCGAGGCCCTTGGCGACGGCGGCGTGCTGCCTGGAATACCCGATCTGACAGAGGAAGCTCACGCAGCGCGCGCTGACGTCTGCGGTTGCGGGGTCGAGCAGGGCGCCGTGGTCGGCGAAGGGAATGTGGTTGAGCGAGTAGTTCTCGTTCTCGGCGTCGAAGGCGCCCCAGCCGCCGTTCTCGTTCTGCATGGCGACGATCCAGTCAGCCGCCCGCTCGAGTGCCTCGCGGTGCGCCTCGGGATCGGCGCGGTGGAGCGCCATGGCGACGACCGCGGTGTCGTCCACGTCGGGGTAGTAATCGTTGCGGTACTGGAAGGCCCAGCCCCCCGGCGGGGCGTCCGGCCGCATCGCAGCCCAGTCGCCCGCGACATCGAGGATCTGGAGGTCGGCGAGCCAGGGGAGGGAGTCGTCCGCTGCACGACGGTCGTCCTCACTGTCGCATTCCAAGAGGCTCAGCGCGGCGAGGCCAGTGTCCCAGACCGGCGAGACGCAAGGCTGGCAATATTGGCTGCCGTTCGCGGGCTCGGTCAGCAGGAGGTCGACCGCCCGACGAGCCGTGCGGCGGGGCGGATGAGCGGGTCCATAGCCCAGCGCATCGAAGGCCATGACCACGTTGGCCATCGGCGGGAAGATCGCGCCCAAGCCGTCCTCGCCGTTGAGGCGCGTCATGCACCAGTCGAGCGCCTTGTCGATCGCGCGCCGCCGCACCCCGCCCGGTATCGCCCTCTCGCCCACCGAGAGCACGCGGTCGAGGGTCAGGAAGCACCACTGCGTCGCGGTTTCTCGTGGGAAATAGTGCCATTCCCGTTCCGGCGGGGTGGTGAACAGCTCGGCGATCCCGATGCCCCGCGGGTTGCGTGCGCGGGGCTTCAGCGCGAGCAGGATCGTGAGCGGCACGATGGTGGTACGCGACCAGTAGGAGACCTTGTCCAGATGGAAGGGGAACCACCTGGGCAGGTTCATGATCTCCACCGGCATCGCCGGTGCGGCGCGCCACGGCACCTGGCCGAAGAGCGCGAGGCTGATCCGCGTGAATACGTTGCACCGAGCAGCACCGCCGGCGGCGAGCACGGCCTTGCGCGCCCGCACCATGTGCGGCGCGTCAGGGTCGTCTCCGATCAGCTTGAGGGCGTAGTAGGCCTTGACGGTGCAGCTAATGTCGAACACCCCGCCGGGGAAGAGGGGCCAGCCGCCGTGATCGGCCTGACGGGCGCGGATGTAGGCGCCGAGACGCGCCTCGGTCTCGTCGTCTATCTCGTCGAGGAAGTGGTTGAGAAGGACGTACTCCGCCGGGATGGTCGCATCGGCCTCGAGCTCGAACAGCCAGTGGCCGTCGTCGTGCTGCAGGCCGCGCAGGCCGGCGGCGGCGTCCTCGATGACCTGCTCGATGTCGGGGGCGGGAAGGGGGCCGTCCTGACTGTCCGACGGCTGGCGGACGATGGTTTCACTCCGCCGGTCTGGCCCGGCGCGCGCAACCTGCATGGGCGTCAGGCGCGTTGCGGCAGGGTGGCCGAGTTGCTGCCCAGCGCGCCGAGCGCCGTGTCGACGATGTCGCGCGCGGTGAGCCCCGCGTCCTCGTACATGCCGGCGGGCGTGCCGTGGGCGACGAAACGGTCGGGCAGGAGCATCGGCCGGATCTTGAGGCCGCCGTCGAGGTAGCCCGTCGTGGCCAGGAACTGCATGACATGCGCGCCGAAACCGCCGATCGAGCCTTCCTCGATGGTGATCACCACCTCGTGCTCCCGCGCGAGCCGGCGGATCAGGTCCTCGTCCAACGGCTTGGCGAAGCGGGCATCGGCGACGGTGGTCGAAAGCCCCCGCGTCTGCAGCTCATCTGCCGCGCTCAGCGCTTCCTGCAAGCGGGCGCCGAGGGAGATGATCGCGATCGCCGTGCCTTCGCGCACGATCCGCCCCTTGCCGATCTCCAGCATCTTGGGCGTCTCCGGCAGCGGCACGCCGACACCCTCGCCGCGCGGATAGCGGAAGGCGCTGGGGCGGTCGTCGATCCTCGCCGCCGTGTGCACCATGTGGACGAGCTCGGCCTCGTCCGCCGCGGCCATGACGACGAAGCCCGGCAGCGTCGAGAGATAGGTGACATCGAAGCTGCCCGCATGGGTGGGGCCGTCGGCGCCCACCAAGCCCGCGCGGTCGATGGCGAAGCGGACCGGCAACTTCTGAATCGCCACGTCGTGCACAATCTGGTCGTAGGCACGCTGGAGAAAGGTCGAGTAGATCGCGGCGAAGGGTTTCAATCCCTCCGTTGCGAGCCCCGCCGCGAAGGTGACGCAGTGCTGCTCGGCAATGCCGACGTCGAAGCAGCGGTCGGGATGCGCCTTGGCGAACTTGTCGAGCCCGGTGCCGGACGGCATGGCGGCGGTCAGCGCCACGATCTTCTCGTCGCGGTCCGCCTCCTTGATCAGGCTCTGGGCGAAGACGTTGGTGTAGCTCGGCGCCTTGGGCTTGCCCTTCTTCTGCTCACCCGTCACCACGTCGAACTTGCCGAGCGCGTGGCCGCGGTCCGGCGCATTCTCGGCGGGCTCGTAGCCCTTGCCCTTGCTGGTGACGACGTGGAGCAGCACGGGCCCCGGCGTCTCGTCCTTGCGCACGTTGCGCAGCACCGGGACCAGATGGTCGAGATTGTGGCCGTCGATCGGCCCGATATAGAAGAAGCCCAGCTCCTCGAAGAGGGTGCCGCCAGTGACCATGCCGCGGGAGTACTCCTCGGCCCGCATCGCCGCGTCGCCCATCGCCTTGGGCAGCCTGCGCGCCCACTGCTTGCCGAGCTCGCGCAGGCTGCGGAACTGGTGGCTGGAGAGCAGCCGTGAGAGGTACGCGTTGAGCGCGCCCACCGCCGGCGCGATCGACATCTCGTTGTCGTTGAGGATGACGATGAGGCGGGGCGGCATCGAGCCTGCGTTGTTCATCGCCTCGTAGGCCATGCCGCCCGACATGGCGCCGTCGCCGATGACGCAGATGACGTTGCGCGCTTCGCCCTTGAGGCTGCTCGCTACCGCCATACCGAGGCCGGCGGAAATCGAGGTGGACGAATGCGCCGCGCCGAAGGGGTCGTACTCGCTCTCGGTCCGCTTGGTGAAGCCGTAGAGCCCGCCCGGCTGGCGGATGGTGCGGATCTGGTCGCGCCGCCCGGTGATGATCTTGTGCGGGTAGGACTGGTGACCCACATCCCAGATCAGGCGATCGCGGGGGGTGTCGAACACATGGTGGAGGGCGACCGTCAGCTCGACGACGCCAAGGCCTGCGCCCAGATGGCCGCCAGTGACCGAGACGGCGTCGACGGTTTCGGCACGAAGCTCCCCGGCAACTTTCTTGAGTTCCTTGACCGAAAGGTTGCGTAGATCTCCGGGGCTCTTCACGCGGTCCAGATGCGGCGTCTCCGGCATGGCTCCCTCTCTCTGGTGAGTCACCGTTCAGCCCGTCGCGCGACCCTAATCTCACGAGACCAGCATGACAAAAGTACTACAAAGGACATACGCGTCAATCGACCTGTTATGGGCCGCCGCCACGGGTGCGTGAGCGCGAAATGGGCCAGCCTCGGGCGCTATAATTGCACCTTGCACCGCCTTGGGGAAGGCGGTCTGGCGATGTATTCTGGCTTTTCGTCCAAGCCCTTGAGCCAGCCTCGAAAATGCGGAATTTCGACGACGATCCTCCGATCATCACGCTCAGCGCAGGGCCGGTCGACGCGTACCCCGTTGTCCTGCGGGCGCTTTCGCGGCCCGTCACCTACGATTTCGACCCCTCCTTCCAGCAATTCTACGAATCGACCGTCCGCAAGACCGCCGAGTCGCTGCGCACCGCGCTGCCGCCGGTGATCCTGATGGGCGAGCCCGTGCTCGGGCTGGAAGCCGCCGCCGCCGCTCTGATCGGCGCCAATGACGTGGTGCTGAATCTTGCCTCCGGCGAATACGGCAAGGGCTTCGGGCTCTGGGCGGCGCGCCATTGCCGGGAACTGGTCGAGATCGTGGCGCCCTATGACGACGCCATCGATCCGGACGCGGTGACCAAGATGCTGAAGGCCCGGCCGGATATCCGCATCCTCTCCGTCTGCCATCACGACACGCCGTCGGGGACGGTCAACCCGGTGCGCGAGATTGGCGCGATCTGCCGTGACCACGACGTGCTGACCATCGTGGATGCGGTCTCCTCCTTCGGCGGAATGGACGTTCACCCCGAGGATATCCACGCCGACATCTTCGTGACCGGCCCCAACAAGTGCCTCGGTGGCAGCACCGGCCTCTCCATCGTCCATGTCAGCGAGCGCGCCTGGGCGAAGATCGACGCCAATCCCGCCGCACCGGCGGACTCGGTGCTGAGTCTCAAGGACTGGCGGGATGCCTGGCGGGCCGACGTGCTCTTTCCGTACACGCCCTCCGTCTCCGAGGTTCACGCGCTGGACGCCGCGGTCCAGAACTATCTCGACGAGGGACCGGAGGCGGTGTGGGCACGCCATGCGCTGACGGCGCGCGCCTGCCGCGCGGGCGTTCGCGCCATGGGCCTCAAGCTCTGGCCCGCACGCGAAGCCATCTGCGCCGACACGGCAACCACTGTGCGGGTGCCGGAGGGGCTGGAGGACGCAGCGATTCGGCAGGCGGCGCGTCGGCTCTACGGCGTGGTCTTCTCCGCCGGGCGCGGCTCGCTGCTGGGCAAGCTGGTGCGGATCGGCCACATGGGGCCGGTGGCGCGGCCGATCTTCGCGACCGTGGCCGTGACCGCGCTCGGCGGCGCCATCGCGTCGCTGGGCGGAAAGGCCGACGTGGGGGCCGGGGTCGAGGCAGCGCTCGCGGTGCTCGACGGCGCCGAGAGCGGCTAAAGTCCCGGCAAGACCTCGCTCCCGAGAATCTCCAGCTGCGTCGGCAGCTCTTCCGAGGGTACGACGCAGAGCACGACCCGGGTGGCGCCGGCCTCGAAGAGCGCCTCGATGCCGGCGCGGCAATCGTCCGGGCGGCCGGCGACCACCAGCCAGTCCAGCCAATCGTCAGGCATGTCGGATTCGATCGCTGCGGCGCCGCCCGCCTCGATCATCGCGGCCAGGGTCTCGTTGGCGTCGTAGACGCCGGTGATCAGCGTCAGACCCATAGCCTCCAGATAGAAGGCGGTTACGGGGCGGACCTTGGCGTAGGCCGCGATGCGATCCTCGCCCACGCAGGCGAGCGCGTAGACCACGATCTCGAAGTCATCGGAAAGTCCGTGCGCATGGCGGACCGCCGCGATCCGCTCCCGCACCGCTGCGACGTAGCGCGGCCCCGCGAGCACGGAGACCACCATGCCGTCCGCGATCTCGGCACAGAGGTCGACCGATCGCGGCCCGACCACGGCGGCCAGCACCTTGAGGTCGGGCGCCGGATGGGTCAGCGCGACCTTGTCGTAGCCGTAGTAGGCGCCTTGCTGCGTCAGGCTCTCGCCCGCGAGCAGACGCTTCACGTCGCCGATCGCCTCGCCTATCGAGCCCAGCACCGATTTCGGCGTGAGGTGCATCTGCGCGACCCAGGCCGGCACGCCGTGGCCGATGCCGAGGGCGAATCGGCCGGGATAGGCGTTGGCCAGCGTCGACGCTTCCATCGCGGTGACGGCGGGATGCCGCACCCGGTTGGAGACCGCGCCGATGCCGACGTCGATCGCATCCGTCGCCTGCAGCGCGATGCCTGCACTCGCGAAGCCCGAGAGCATGAAGTAGTCCTCGGCGAACCAGAGGTCGGAGAAACCGCAGCGCTCCACCTGCCGGCTGAGCCCGACGAGATCCCGTGGCGCGACGTCGCCGAGGATGAAGACTCCGACAGGGCGGGAGGCGGTGGGCATCGGCGTCGGTCCTTACCAGTTCACGTAGGCTTGCCCGGCCTCATCCGGCACCAGCCCGGCCGCGACATCGCCGAGCGTCGCGTTCGAGATCGCCATGGCGGGCTCCCGATCCGCTTCGGCGGGGAACACTGCACGGGCGTAGCCAGACAATCAAAGCGGGCCGGGCGCCGTTGGAGCGCCTTTGGCGGCGGGATAGACTGGCCGGGATCAGGAGGGGAGGCGAGACATGGGCGACGGGTTCACACATCCCTACGTGCCGAATGCGGCACCGGAGCCGCGGCGCAAGCTGCTGGATGCCATCGGCGCGGGCGACGTGGAGGAGCTTTACGCGGCGATTCCGGAGGCGCTCAGGGTGAAGGGGCCGCTCGACCTGCCTCCGGCGCTGCCGGGCGAGCAGGACCTGCGGAAGCACCTCGAGGAGATCGTCGCCCGCAACCAGCCCTGCACCGGGTCGTGGCTCAACTTCTGCGGCGCCGGCTGCGCCCAGCACTATGTGCCGGCGATCGTGGACGAGATCGTCCATCGCGGCGAGTTTCTCACGGCCTACGGCGGCGGCACCTACTCTGACCACGGCAAGAACCAGGCGCTCTTCGAGTTTCAGAGCCTGATCGGCGAGCTGGTGGGCATGGAGGTGGTCTCGACCCCCACCTACGACGCCGGCGCCGCAACCGGCAGCGCCGCGACGATGGCCTGCCGTATCACCGGCCGGCGCGTCGTGCTGGTGCCGGAGACCATGAGCGCCGACCGGCGCTCGCAGCTCCAGGGCTTCACCAAGCCCTTCGCGACGATAAAGACCGTCGCCCACGATCCCGCGACCGGGCTGATGGACCTCGCCGACCTCCGCGCCAAGGTCTCGGCCGAGACCGCCGCTGTGGTGATGGAGAGTCCGGGTTATCTCGGCCTGATCGAGACCCAGGCCCAGGCGATCGCCGACATCGCCCACGAGGCCGGTGCCATGCTGATTGCCGGCGTCGACCCGATCTCCCTCGGCGTGCTCGCGGCGCCAGCCGATTACGGCGCCGACCTGGTGGTGGGTGACCTGCAGCCGCTCGGCATCCACATGTATGCGGGTGGCGGCAACGGCGGCTTCATCGCGAGCCGCGACGAGGCGCGTTTCGTCGCGGAATACCCCTCGATCCTGTTCAGCATTGCGCCGGCGGCGGGGGGAGAGGACGGCTTTGGCTTCGCCTGGTCCACCATGGAGCGCACCTCCTACGACACCCGCCACGATGCCACCGACTACGCCGGCACGACCCAGTGGATTTGGGGCATCGGGGTTGCGGTCTATCTCTCGCTGATGGGGCCGAAGGGCATGGCCGAGCTCGGCCGCGGCATCATGCAGCGCGCCTGCTATGCGGCGGAGCGGATCGCGGCGCTCCCCGGCGTCGCGGTGCCGCACCTGGGGCAGGCGTTCTTCAAGGAGTTCGTGGTCGATTTCTCCGGCACGGGCAAGACGGTCGCCGCCATCAACGCGGCGCTGCTTGAGGCGGAGATTCACGGCGGCAAGGACCTGAGCGGCGAATTCCCGGCGCTTGGGCGGTCGGCTCTCTATTGCGTGACCGAGCTGCACGGAGCGGCCGAGATCGAAAGACTGGTCTCCGCGCTCGGGGAGGCGGTCCGATGACAGACCGCGTGGGGAGCGGCTTCCACGCCGCGCACTGGGACGAGCCTCTGATTGACGAAATCCCGGGCGACGGCGGGCGCGGCCTGCTGCCGCCCACGGTGGACGACGCCATCGCCGAGGCCGTCGGCGATGTCGCTTCTGCGCTGCCCGATGGGGTGCGGCGTGCGGCGCCGCCGGCGCTGCCGGAACTGCCGCAGCATCGCGTGCTCCGGCATTTCCTAAGGCTCTCGCAGATGGCCATGGGCTTCGACGTGACCGTCGACATGATGGGCACCTGCACCATGAAATACAGCCCCAAGATGCACGAGTATGTCGCGCGCCTGCCGGCCTTCGCCGATGTCCACCCCCTGCAGGACCCGGAGACGCTGCAGGGTACGCTGGAGATCCTCTACCGCTTCAATCGCATGATGTGCGAGATCGCCGGCATGGATGCCTTCACCTTCCAGCCGGCGAGCGGGGCGCAGGGCATCTACACCAACGCCTGCCTGATCCGCGCCTATCATGCCTCACGCGGCGAGGGCGGCAAACGGGACGAGATCATCACCACCGCCTTCTCGCACCCCGCCGATGCGGCGACGCCGGCGGTGGCAGGGTTCAAGGTCATCACGCTCATGCCGGGCGAGCTGGGTTTCGCCGAGGTCGATGCGCTCAAGGCCGCGGTCTCGGAGCGCACCGCCGGCCTGATGCTGACGAATCCTGAGGATACCGGGCAGTACAACCCGCACATCCGCGCGTTCGTGGACATCGTGCACGAGGCGGGCGGGCTCTGCGCCTACGACCAGGCCAACGGCAATCCGCTGCTGGGGATCGTACGCGCGGGCGATACCGGCTTCGACATGTGCCAGTTCAACCTGCACAAGACCTTCTCCGCGCCGCACGGCGCGCTCGGCCTGGGCTGCGCCGCGGTCGGCGTGAAGGAGCATCTGGAGCGCTTCCTGCCGCGCCCCATCGTCACCTACGACGGGGAGCGCTACGGCCTCGACCACGATCCGGGAGAGGGGATCGAGAAGATCCGGGCCTTCATCGGCAACGTGCACGCGGTGCTCAAGGCCTATGCCTGGGTCCGCAGCCTGGGCGCCGAAGGCCTGCGCGCCGTCGCCGAGACCGCGGTGCTCAACAACAACTACATGCTGCACAAGATCAGGCAGATCGAGGGCACGACGATCCCGTGGCCCAAGAACACGTACCCCAAGCTGGAGCAGGTCCGCTACAGCTGGGAGCCGCTCTACGAGGAGACCGGCGTCGCCAGCCACGACGTGTTGAACCGGATGGTCGATTTCGGCGTGCAGCATTACATGGAGAGCCATGTGCCGATGCTGGTGCCGCAGCCCTTCACCCTGGAGCCGGGCGAATCGCTCACCATCGCGGAGATGGATCACGTGCTCGGCGCGCTGCGCCGAATCGCCGAGGAGGCCCGCACCACGCCGGAGCATGTGACGGCGGCCCCGCACAGTGCCGCCATCCGGCCGATCGACGGCGACGTGCCGGAGGACCCGGACTGCTGGGCCTTCACATCGCGCGCCTACCGGCGCAAGCGGGGCAACTGGGCCAACGTCAAGCGCGGCCTGGGCGGCCACGGCGGCGGCTACAGCTGAGCGGCGGGCCATGGCCGGGCCAGCACTCGGCCTGATCGTCAACCCGATCGCCGGCATGGGCGGCAGCGTCGGGCTCAAGGGCACGGACACGGCGGCAATTCTGAGCGAGGCGCGCGCCCGGGGCGCTGTGCCGCGGGCGGGCGCACGCGCGGCCGTGGTGCTGGATGCGCTCGCCGCCGCCCAGCCCGGGCTCGAACTCCTCGCGGCCCCTGGCGCGATGGGGGAGCGGATCGCGCGCGACGCGGGCCTGCGCCCGACCGTCGTGGGCGCCCCGGACGCCGGCGAGACCGGCGCGGCGGACACGCGTGCTGCGGCCGAGGCGATGGCGGCCGCCGGCGCGCGGCTCATCGTCTTCGCCGGCGGCGACGGCACCGCCCGCGACATGGCGGCCGTCCTGGGCGACCGGGTGCCGGTGATCGGCGTGCCGGCAGGCGTGAAGATGCACTCGGCGGTCTACGCCACCAGCCCCCGCGCCGCCGCGGACCTCGCGCTCAGGGCGCTGGCCCAGGAGATCGATGCGCGGCCGCGCGAGGTGATGGATATCGACGAGGAAGCGTTCCGCGCCGGCGCCGTCTCGGCAAGGCTTTACGGCTACATGCCGGTTCCCTACGCCCCCGACCTGACCCAGAGCGTGAAGGCGGGCGGGGTCAGCAGCGACCGCGAGGTGCTACGCGGGATCGCCGTCGAAATTGCGGGCCGGATCGAGGCTGGGCGGCTCTACATCCTGGGTCCCGGCACCACCACGCGCGCGGTCGCCGACACGCTCAGCCTGCCCAAGACCCTGCTCGGCGTCGACCTGGTGCGGGACGGGGCGGTGATCGGCGCCGACGCGAGCCAGGAGGACATTCTGCGCGCGCTGGCGGAGAGCCGCCCCGGCGCCATCGTGGTCACGCCCATCGGCGGTCAGGGGCACTTTCTCGGCCGAGGCAACCAGCAGATCGGCGCGCGCGTGGTGCGGGCGGTGGGTCTCGACCGGCTGCTCGTCGCGGCGACGCCCGAGAAGATCGCGTCGCTGCGTGAGGGCACGCTTCACGTCGATACCGGCGATCCCGACCTCGACCGGGCGCTTGCCGGCTGGCGCCGGGTCATCACCGGGCGCGGCAACGAGACGGTGTGCCGGGTCGCGGCCTGAGCCGCCCCCGGCTAGGCGACGCGGTAGGTCTCCAGGGTCTTCGGGTTGATGGTGACGCCGAGACCGGGCTCGTCGGGCACGGCGACGAAGCCGTCGACGAGATCGAAGGACTCCCTGGTGACCTCGTGGCGCAGCGGCGATTCCGACATGCAGTATTCGAAGATCTCGCCGCTGGGCACGGCGGCGAGTGCATGAAGAGACGCTGCGATGGTGATGCCGCTCTTGAAGCTGTGGTTGGCGACCCTGGCCCCGTGCTCGCCGGCATAGCGGCCGGCGGCGACGAACGTAGAAATGCCGCAGCGGCCCGGATCGGGCTGGATCCAGTCTAGCCCGCCGTCGCTGACCAGGCGCTGGAAGGCCTCCAGCTCCGACTCCGCCTCCCCGGTCGCGATCGGGATCGGGCTTTCGGCGGTCAACCGGCGGTAGCCATCGATGTCCTCCGGCTGCAGCGGCTCTTCGAGAAGGAAGGGACGGAACTCCTCGAACTGGCGGGCGCGCGTGAGCGCCGTCTGCCAGTCCCACACCTGACCTGCATCGATCAGGATGTCGACGTCGTCGCCGGCCCCGCGCCGGGCCTCGCGCACGAGCGCGATATCGGCCTTTTCGTCCTGACCCATCGGCCCCCAGCCGAACTTGATGGCGGTGAAGCCCATGTCGGCATGGCGACGGGCGAGGTCGCGGGTCTCGGCCGGCGTATCGCCGAAGAGAATCGAACAATAGGCCCTGAAGCGTGTCGGGCCGGCGGACCCCAGAAGCGCGCGGACCGGCTTGCCCGCGGCCTTGCCGGCAATGTCCCAGAGCGCGATGTTGACCCCGGCCATGGCGTGGGCGCCAACGCCGACGCGCCCGTAATAGTTGGCGCCGTCGTACATCGCGCGCATGCACCCCTCGATATCGTCTGCGTCGCGGCCCTTCAGGATGTTGCCGAGCCCGTTGCAGATCTGGTGCGAGAGCGGTGCATCGATCACCGCCTTCACGACGGTCGGACAGGAATCGACCTCGCCCCAGCCGATCAGGCCCGATTCCGTGGTGATGCGAATGAGACAGGTGTCCTGACTGCCGTCGCAGGCATCGGTGACATGCGGCAGCCGGAGCACGAAGGCGGAAAGGTCGGCGATCTTCATCACTGGTCCCGATCGAACATGGCCCGGCCCCCGGCGTCCACGCCCCGGACCGGGCCTTGCGGCTGAAACACGTGGAGACGAAGCGTCGTGCTGATGACGTCCCCGGGCTCGAGAGTCAGCAGCGGCCCACCGCGCCGGTCAATGTCGGCGAGGCCGGTCGCGGGCCAGGAGGTGCTGGGCTCGACGCCGATCAGGTGGGCCCGGCCATGCCAGGGCGCCTCGCGGTTGCCGGCGAGCTCGAGCCATAGCCAGGCGTATGGAAAGAGAGCGGAGTCCCATGACAGTGCGGCGCCGATCATGCCGTCGAGCCGACGCAGTGAGACCCATGGACGGTCGAAGTCGCTCAGGTAAGCGACTGACGCGGCCGGCGCCTTGGGCCGGCTCAAGTCATAGGGTCCCGCCTTGCCGGGCACGGTGGGCCACGTCCCGGTGGCGCCCGGTCGCAGCGGATTGGCTGCCGGATCGTAGGCATCGTCGACCGTGACGGAGCCGGCCGACGTCTCGATCGTGAAGTCGTCTGCCAGAAGATCCGCCCCGAAGGTGGGGTGGTGATTCCACAGCACCCGCGCCGGCCGGGCGCCCTCCATGCGGACGGTCTCGTCGACGACGAGCACGTCGTCCTCGATTGCAATCGTGCGTTCCATCGTCACCGGCACGGTGAAGAACCGGCGGACAAGGCGAAGGGCGCCGTCGCCTGTCTCGGCCCGCCAGGGGGCGCGCGACGCCTCGCCATGGAAGCCGTGCTGCACGCCCTCGAAGGTGCAGCCGGCGCCGCCGTTGGGAAACAGGAGCGGCCAGCCGCCGCCATAGTGCGTGAGCCAGCCGAGCTCGTCCGCCGGCGTTGTCGAGACGTAGGGCACGCGCAGCGCATCCCAGGGCGCCCGGCCCAGAACCGCTGCGCCCAAGCCCTTGTGGGTGACGGAGAGAATGGTGCCGCCGATCAGCGGGTCGACGACGACCGAGAGCGAGCCGCCTTCGAGCACCACCGGGTCGTCCTGCCCTGTTCCGGTCATAAGCGCATCCGCTACTTGAGAGTGCCGGCCATGAGGCCGCGGACGAAGTACCTCTGAAACGCAATGTAGAGCATCACCATGGGCGCGCTGGCAATCACCATGCCTGCCATGGTGAGCGGAATCTGGTTGTTGTAGCGGCCCTGGAAGACGCTGAGGCCAGCCATCAGGGTCCGGCTCGAATCGTCCTGCAGGAAGATGATGGCGATCAGCAGATCGTTCCAGACGAAGAGGGAGTTGACCACGACGAGCGTCAGCAGCGCCGGCAGCGACAGTGGCACAACAATCCGCCACAGGATGCCGAAATCGCGGGCGCCGTCGATGCGCGCGGATTCGAAGAGCTCCCTGGGCAAGGTGCGGAAGAAGGTGGTCAGCAGGTAGACGGAAAACGGCGTGATCAGGCCGGCATAGATCAGGATCGCGCCATGGAAGGTGCTGATCAGGTCGAGCTGGGTGTAGAGCACGAAGAGCGGCACGATCATGACCACCGGCGGCACCGCCATGAGCGAGGTGCTGGCGGCAAACAGCGTGTCTTTGCCGGCGAACCGCATCCGCGCGATGGCGTAAGCACCGAGACAGGAGACGATCGTGCTCAGGCCGACGGCGCCCACGACCAGCGTCACGCTGTTCGCCATCCACAACAGGAAGGGGCTGTCGATGAGTGCGGACTTGAAGTGATCGAGCACAGGCTCGGCCGGGAAGCCGATCTTGTCGAGGACATACTCTTCCTGCGACTTCAGCGCGGTCGAGATCATGTAGATCGTCGGCACGAGTGCGATGAACGCGGCGGTGAACAGGATGCCTTGCTGGAGGGCGCGACCGGGCGTCATGGCCCGGCTCCCGCCTGCCGCTCCCGCTCAATCCATTTCGTCTTCACGTGCCCTCCGCCGTGCAGCGAACAGGGGGAAGATGAGCAGAATCGAGACCACGAACACCATGACCGCGACCGCAGACGCAATGCCGGGCAGGCTGGTGCGAATCAGCGCATTGAAGATGTAGAGCTCGAGGACCCAGGTCGAGGTGCCCG
Organism: Alphaproteobacteria bacterium; assembly: GCA_963422645.2. Taxonomy (GTDB): domain Bacteria; phylum Pseudomonadota; class Alphaproteobacteria; order UBA828; family UBA828; genus WTGU01. The sequence continues at coordinate 50,504 of CAXXVO010000014.1, read as the reverse complement.
GTCCGCCGCGCCCGCCGCCGATCATGTAGATGTAGGCGAAGACCGCCGCCAGCATGGTGATGATGCTGACGACGACGAAGAATTCGATGACGCCTTTCATCTGGGGCAGGATCACGTACCAGACGCGCTGCCACCAATTGGCGCCTTCGATCCTGGCCGCCTCCAACAGGGATTCATCGAGGCTGAGCAGCCGCGCGAGAAAGAGGATGATGCCGAGCGCGGACTCGCGCCAGATGATGACCAGGATCACGGTCCACAATGCAACATCGGTGGAGCCGATCCAGTCGAGCACCAAGAAGTCGAGGCTGAGCCAGTGCAGGACCTGGTTCACTGGGCCCGAGAACTGGAACATCTTCTTGAGCACGATGGCGATAATGGGGACCGCCAGGACGAAAGGCAGGAAGAGAATGACACGGTAAATCTTCCAGCCGTGCACGCGCTCATAGAGCACGATCGAGATGAGGAGCGCCAGGACCACCATCACCGGGATCGCGATCAGAAGCATCAGGTTGTGGGTGACCGTCTCCCAGAAGAGCGGCTGGCCCAACACGAGCTCGTAGTTGCGCACGCCGATCCACGGACCGTCGATCCCGCGCACCATCTTGAAGCTGAACTCGAAGATGCGGACAAGCGGATAACCGAAGACGAAGGCGAGCAGCGCCAGAAGCGGCAGGACGAACAGAAAGGGGGTCAGCCTGCGGGAAGAGTGCAAAGCGCCGTAGCCCCTATCGGCTGACCGTACTCAGGCAGGGCGAACGCGCCGGGAGCGCGCAGCGCACGCCCCCGGCACGACTGGCAATGGACCTATGTCAGGTCCATCGCCCATTTCTGATACTTCTCGACCAGGTCCGGATTGAACGAACGCCACTCCTCGACCACACGGGCTGCGAGATCGCCCGCCTCCTCGCCGGTCAACGTGCCTTCGACGACCTGCTGGCCCGCCGGGATCAGCGCCTGCTCGTAGAACTGGCCCGGCGTTAGGTTGGCGACATAGGGAATGTTCGCGGAGAGGCCCCAGTTCTGCCACATGGTGCGCACCGTTTCGTCCGCGATGATGCTGTCGTCGAAGTTGGTGTTCGACGGGATCCAGCCGGTGGCATCCCAGAACGCCTGCAGCCGCTCCGGCGTGTGCAGGTACTCGAGGAACGCAGCGGCCGCCTGCGGGTTCTCGGAGTCGGTGGAAATGCCGATGCCCTGCACGTCGAGGATCGGGATGCCCGCCATCTTGCCGGTGCCGTAGACCGGCATCACCATGCAGCCGATCTGGCCGCCGGTGGCCGTGCTGTCGGCCGGCAGGCGCGTTCCGATGGATTCGCCCATGGCCAGCTCGCCCGCCACGATCAGGTCGATGCCGGGATAGAGCTCCAGCGACGACATGTCCTTGTTGAGGAAACCTAGGTCGCGGAGCTCCTGCAGGCGCGTCCAGTGCTCGTGGTACTTGGGGTCGCGGAAGCTGCGATCGCCGATAAAGAGATCGAGCGCCTCTCCGGTGCTATCCAGATTCTGCGGCAGCGCGTGACCCAGATACCACTCGCCCCAGTAGCCGTCCTGGATACCGCCGCCGATCGGCGCGATACCGGCCGACTTCAGCTTGTCGCAGGCATCGAGGAGCTCGTCCCAGGTCAAGGGCGGCGAATCGGCATTGAGGCCGGCTTTGTTGAACAGCTCTTTGTTGTAGTACCAGACCATCGGAATCGGGTACCACCCGACGCGATAGACGTTGCCGTCGTAGTTGCTGAGCAACGTCGGGTTCGTGGCCTTGAGCAAGTCATCGCTGACCAGCCCGTTGACCGGCTGGGCATAGCCGAACCAGACGCTCTCCATGTGATAGATGCCGTTCCAGAAGTACTGCATGTCGGGCGCCTCGCCAGCCGCTGCAGCGGTCTGGAACTGCGAGATGACGACTGCAGTATCTTGCAGCATGGTGTTGACGGTCGCCCCTGTGTAGTTGGCGACCGAATCGTCCACGAAGGCCTTCAGTCCGGGCAATTCCTGCTCGCCCCACCACCACATCGTGAGCGACGCGTCCTGTGCGCGCGACAGCGATGGCATGAGACCGCCAAGCGCTGCCCCGGCGCCGAGCGCGGCCGATCCCTGCAAGAGCCCGCGGCGAGTGATCGGATAATGCCTTCCTTTGTCTCTCGTCATGTCGCTGTGTCCTTCCTGTTTGTCATTGTAGCTAAGATACCCTTCCCTGCCGGTGCGTCGTAACCCGGCAGGGAGACTAGAACGTGCTCGTCAGGCCGCCATCGACGACGAGCACCTGGCCCGTCATGTAGCGGCAGTACTTCGATGCGAGGAAGACGACCGTGCCCGCCATGTCTTCGGGATAGCCGGTGCGCTGCAGCGGTATCCTCTTCTTTTCCACATACCACTCGAGAAATTCCGGCGCCTCGGTCTCGTCGACGCCGTCGATGATCGACATGGGCGTCCGCATGAACCCCGGCGCCACGGCATTAACGAGAATATTGCTGGGGCCGAGCTCCACCGCCATCGACTTGGTGAGCGCGATGATGCCGCCCTTGGCCGCGTTGTAGGGTCCGACCTCGCCGCTGGCGGCGAAACCCTGAACCGAAGCGATCGAGATGATGCGCCCGCTGCCCCGCTCCGCCATGTGAGGCGCCACGAGCTTGGAGCCCATGTAGACCGCCTCCAGGTTGATGGCGATAGTGCGGCGCCAGTCCTCCAGCGTGTCCTCCAAAATCGTGCTGTAGGTCAGCGTGACCGCGGCATTGTTCACGATGGCGTCGATCTTGCCGAACCTCGCGATGACGTCGGCGACGACCGAGCGGTAGGCGTCGTAGTCGGTGATGTCGAGCTCGTAGGGCTCGCACACGCCGCCCTTCTCCTGGATCTCCGTGGCAACCTTGTGGAGCGTTTCGGGATTGCGCTCGAGCAGCGCGACCGTGCTGCCTTCGTCGCTGAACTCCAGGGAGACTGCTCTGCCGAGCCCTTGACCCGCGCCAGTGACGATCGCGACGTTTTCCGCGAGCAAGCCCATTAGCACATTCCAGCGGTGATCCAGGCCGCCATACCCGTCGCGATGCCGGCGACCCTCATTCTCCCTCGCACATTCCCTTGTTATTGCGGAATGCCGCCGCTTGATCTTGAGTAGCGTAACTATCCAAGATAGCGATGGGAAGGGTAGTCTGGAGCGGACAGTTCCGGAAGAGTGACCGGCGCCGGGAAGCGCCGGTCAGCACGCCATTGCCGGCGATCCTGGAGGAGAGCGACCGTGGCCGACGAGACGAACAGGCTGACCTTAACCAATCTGGGGCATCACCTGGATCACCCCGAGGCCGTCTCCTGGGGGCCGGACGGCATGGTCTACGCGGGCGGCGAGATTGGCCAGCTCTACCGCATGGGGCTTGACGACGGCAGTTTCGAGCAGGCGGCCCTGGTCGAGGGCGGCTTTGTCCTGGGCATGGCGCACGATGCCGATGGCAACGTCTATGCCTGCGACGAGAGCCTCGCGCGAGTCCACAGGATCACGCCCGGTGGCGAGGTCTCGGTGTACGCCAGCGGCAACGCAGACCAGCCGATGCGGGTGCCGAACTATCCCGTGTTCGACGATCACGGCAATCTCTTCGTCTCCGATTCCGGCGACTTCCGCGCCAGGAACGGTTTCATCTGGCGCGTGCGTCCGGGCGGCGATGCGGAGATCTGGGACCGTTCGGCGAACGGCTTCACCAACGGCATGTGCCTCTCGGAGGATGGACGGGCGCTCTATGTGGTTGAATCGTCGCCGCCGCTCGTTTCCAGGGTGGAAATCCGGGCCGACGGTTCGGCGGGCGAGCGCACGGTGCTGGTCGAGCTGCCCCGGCAGGTCCCCGACGGTGTTGCGCTCGACATCGACGGCAACCTCTACATCTCGCTTTACACGCCCAGCATCATCTACATGCTGACACCGGGCGGCGAACTCATCACTCTCATCGACGACTGGGAGCAGCTGGAGCTCGTGGCGCCAACCAACGTCGCCTTCGGGGGCAAGGACATGAAGACGCTGATCATCGCCAGCCTGTGCGGCTGGTCGGTGCACACCGCACGGGTGGACGTGCCGGGACTGCCGGTGCGCTATCCCAGGCTCTGAGGGGCACCGGGGAGGTAGGTTCGAAGCCATGAGACTCACCGACGATCAGGTTGGTCGCTACAACGAGGACGGCATCCTTACGGTGCCCGACTTTCTGGCACCGAAGTGGATCGACGCATTCCGCGCCGAAGCCGATCGCCTCACCGCGGCGTCGACGGCCGCCGACTTCGACTCCGAACGGGTGGAGATGGAGCCGAACCAGGATCCCGCCGGAAACAGGATCCGGCGCATGTACGAGCCGTGCGCGTACTATCCGGTGTTCCGGGACTTTGCCGAATCGGCGGAGTTGCTCGATGCGGTCGAGCAGCTGATCGGCGCCAACCTGTTGCTTCACTACAGCAAGCTCAACATGAAGCCGGCCGAGCTCGGCTCCGTCGTCGATTGGCACCAGGACGTCGCCTACTTTCCGGTCACCAACCACGACGCGCTCGCGGTCCTGCTCTATCTCGACGCTGCCGACGAGGAGAACGGCTGCCTGAGGGTCCTGCCGGGCCTGCACCGGGCCGACCTGATGGACCACACCACAGAGGGCGTGTTCCAGGGCCGCATCACGGAGCCGATTGACGAGACGCGCGCCCGGAACCTTCCGGGCAAAGCGGGTACGGCGATCTTTCAGCACGCAATGACACCCCATGCTTCGGTGCATAACAGCTCGGGCAGGCCGCGCCGCACGCTCATCATCGGCTATCGCGCGGCCGACTGTTTTCCCCTGCATATAGACAACCGGACCAACGAAACCGAGGCGTTCACGCGTCTGGTCAGAGGTCGTCGCGCCGACGAAGCGCGCTTCACATTCAGGCGCTTCCCGGTTCCGCTCTACGCTGCCAAGGAGGCCTCGCTCTACACGCTCCAGGAGATGTCGCGCGACAATCGGCTGGCGGCCCCCTGAACTCACTCTCACGCGATGCCGAGGCCGGCGAGCACCGTGGCCTCGGGGATTTCGCCGCGCAGGTGGCCTTCGATCAGCGGTCCGGCCGCAGCCTGGAGCGTCATGTAGCCGGCATGGCGCGGCCGGATCGCGCTTGCCTCGATGGTGCGCCGCGTCGCCGTAAAGAAACCGCCGAACCGGGCATCGATCTCAGGGTCTGTAGGGGGACGAAAGTCATTGCGAATCCGGAAGATGCCGGGAAGAAGGCGGAAGAGGGCGGACGGTCAAGGGGTTGGCGGCGTTTCCGGGGTCTGGCGGGCCGGACGAAAGTCTTTGCGAATCCGGCCCGGAAAGGGCCGTGAATTGGCTGGAAACGGTGATTTTCGGGGCGTTTCAGGGGTGCTGAAAGGCCTGTAAATCGGGGCGGTTCCGGGGGTGCGGATTCGCCGGTAAATCGGGGTGCGGCGCGGGGCTTCGCCTCGCCCGGTCTACGATGCCGGCGTTGTCCCCGCGCCGGCCTCCTTCCCTTCGAGATCGGCGCGCCGCGGGTCGCGTGCGATCTCCTCGTCGGAGAACGGCTTTCGCCCGGGGTTCTCGACCTCCCAGCTTTCCATCCATGGCAGCGACTGGCATCCGCAGTTGATCGTCTCGGCGGCGGGTCCGGCGGGATCGCGGGGGTACATGAGCGAAGCGCCGCCGACGTCGAAGGGCCTGGCGGCTTCCCTGGTCTGTCCGTCGACGGCGTCGTGGGCGATGCGGCTTCTGAGCTTTCCGGAGCGTCGCCACTGCTTCCTCAGCCCCGGCAGGATCCCGGCGGCCTGCTCCATGCGCTGCTGTCCGGCCATGGAGTATGCGCGGCCGAGCTCGGTCCGCACGATTGTCAGGGCGCGGGACCTGCCGCCGCTCTTGAGGATGGCGGCGACGCGGCCGGTGGTCTCGCCGACGGGGACCGAGCCGGTCATGGCGAGGCCGAGTTCGGTATTGACGCGCTCGGCAAGCGTCGTGGAGACGTCCTTCATCCTGTCGGTGAGGAAGGATCGCATGGCGAGGAGCTGGCGGGTGTCGACCTCGGGCAGGACGGCGGCGATGCGGAAGTCGGGGGCATCGAGGCGCATGGCGGCGTCGACGGGGGCGTCCATGGTATCGATGCCGGCGTCCCAGGCGCGGGTTGCGCCCTCGGCCATGGCCTGCCCGGCGTCTGCGCCGAGGCTGTCGAGGGCGTCCCGGACGGAGGCCTGGAGGGATGGCAGCGCCCATGCCTGGTAATCGGAGGGCGCGCCGGCGAGGGTGGCCCGGATGTCGCGCTCGGCGCGCCCGAGGATGCGGCCGACCTCGGCGGCGGTGTCCTTCTGGATGCGGGGCAGGGCGCGGGCGCGGCGGGATCGCTCGCCCTTGAGCCTGCGCTCGCGCTGACGGTCGGTAGCCACGTGCTACGCCTCGCCGTCGTCGGCGTCCTCGTCCTGCGGGGGCTCGCGGAAGGCGTCTTCTTCGGCCCGTCCGGCGGCGTCTTCGCGCGCCGCCTCGAGTTCGGCGTCGGCGTCGATCTCGACGCCGAGGCGCCCGGCGACGGCGGCGATGACGCGGAGCGCGGTGGCGTCCGAGAGCAGGCCGCGCTCGATGGCCAGCGCCGCGGCGCCTGCGGTCTGGGCGAGCGCGGCGGCGGGCGCGAGGACGGTTTCGGGTCCGCCGACGGCGGTGCGGTAGCGCCGGGCTTCGCCCCACACGCCTGGGTGCTGCTGCGCGCCGCCACCGGCGCGCTCGGCCAGTCGCCCGTGAGCGCGCCGGCCGGCGCCGCGGGGCAGACGCGCGAGCTCGTGCTCGACGCGGCGCTCGAAGATCCGCCGGCAGACGGCGGCTCGCCCTCCGACGTGCTCTGGCGCCTCTACGACGCGACCGAGCCGCCGCGCCGCGTGCGGATAATCGCCCACGCGCCGACCATGGAGGGGCGCTACCGGCTCACCGCCATCGACGAGGTCGCGGCCTACCACACGCTTGCGACCTCCGACCTCACAGCCCCCTTCCCCGCCGCCCGGCCCCGCACGCCGCGCGTGCTCCAGGCCGTCTTCATGCCCGAGCGCATCCGCATCGGGCAGGGCGACATGATCCGCCTGCACATCGCGCTGACCGTCGACGGCCCGTGGGAGGGCGGCATCGTCCGCGCCGGCCCCTCCTGGGACCGCCTCGAGCTGGTCGCCACGCTCACGGGCGGCGCCACGGAGACCTCCTGGATCGTGCCCCCGGGCCAGGGGCAGGCGGTCGAGATCGTGCCCGGCGCCGCCGACCGCGCCGCCGGCCCGCGCTGGCGCGGAACCTGGGGCTGGGAGACCGGACCCCTGCCGCCGCCGCCGACGCAGGCCGCGGTCTCCGAACGCCCCGACGGCATCCGGCTCTACACCTGGATACCGCCCGACATCCCCGACCTCGCCGGCATCCTGATCCGCCATACGGCCGGCGCAGGCTCGCAGGTGCCCTGGGCCGACATGACCCCGCTGCACGCCGGCTACCTCACGTCGTCGCCCTACGCCTCGGCCGACCCGCCCGGGGGGACGTACACCCTCGCCTTCCGCGCGCTCTCCACCGCCGGCGAGATGTCGGCGATCGTCCGCGTCGACGCCGCACTCGGCGAGCCCCACAGGCTCGTCGCGAACGTCTTCGAGGACGTGCGTGAGCAAGTCCTCAAGGCGATCCGCGACAATCCCGCGCTCGCCGGCCTCGACGCCGAGATCGCCTCGACCAAGGCCACCGAGGCGGCAACGTCCGCGAGCGCCGCCGCAGTCTCCGGGACCCATGCCGAGACCGCCTCGGCCGCAGCGAAGACGGAGTCGGTGCGGGCATCGGCGGCGCGGACCGCCGCACAGAACGCCGCCAGCGCTGCGAGGTTGTCGCAGACGGCTGCCGCCACGCTGGCCGACGATGCCCGCGAGGCGGTGGCAGGGCTGGAAGCGACGGTTACGGCCGAGGTCGACAAGGACCTCAGAAGCCGCTTCGCCGCCATAGTGGCGCTCCGCGCGCAGGCCGGATCGTCCGACGCCGCGCTCGAGCTCGTCGCGCTCTCCGACGCATCCGGCGACAGGGCGGAGGGCATCATCAACGCCTCCCTCCGATCCGACCGCTACGTCCCGGGCGCCGCCGGATGGATCATCCGCCGCGACGGCAGAGCGGAGTTCGACGCCGCAGCCATCCGGGGAAGGCTGCAGGCGGCTCAAATCTCTTCGAACGTATTCAACGTCCGGCGCATTTTTTCCGGCTCGGCTGTATTTACCCGCGCGGGCACCCCCATAGTGACGAGCCCGCCGATCGATAATTTCGATACCTTGCTCCTGGGAGGCTCAGGGCACGGTGGACGGTTCTTGTGGTCGGTATCGGTGCGGGTGGCCGCGCTGAGCACAGCGCGGAAGCAGCTGCAGGGTGTCACCGGCGCCGATGCAAACTGGTCGCCCACGCTTGGCCGGGCAAGCTTCAGCCGAGGGGTGCTCTCGCTTGGCTATAATAGCGGCGAATGGCACGGCTCCGGGACGTTGAACTATGTCTGGGGGCTGACCGATCCGGCAGGAGCGGGCCAGCCCACACCGACACCCACACCGACACCGACACCGACACCGACACCGACACCGACACCGACACCGACACCGACACCGACACCGACGACCGTGATCCCGGCGCCCACGTTCAACCGGAGAAGGCCGACTAATAACGGCCTGCGCGTGGATGGGACCTCCGGCAAGCACTACGTCACCTTCGAGGTCGCCTCGAGCAGGCTATTCTCGTCGCCGACGCGGTATTTCGACAGATACCTATCCACTATTCACTATATAGGATGGCGGGCGCCGTTCTCCGGCGCGGTCTACGTCCGCGCTAGATTCACGACCCTGGCGAGGGACGCAGGATCACGAGGCCCCTGGTCGGTCACCTACACCCATCGGGCGTCCTAGGAGATTCGACGGCGGTGCCCGGCGTGAGAGACCCCCGCGAATCAACCCCGGTCGAGCCCGGAGAGGGTTCCACCCCCCCCATTCGCGTCGTCCGCGCAGCCATCGGCCCTCGAGCAATGGCCGAGGTCGAGCGAGCCGTCAACGGGCTCGCGCTCGCGCGCCGGGGCCCCGGCGCGGACGACTGCTACGAGGCATGGCTGCCCGACGGGATGCTCCCGGCAGACTGCACCGACGCCCTGGACGCCCTCGCCCGCAACTACGCCCGCGAGGTGCTGAACGCATGCGCGGACACGCCCTCGCCCGCCGTCTGCAACTGTTACTTCGCAGGACAGGCCTGCCTCTGGCACGTCGACCAGTACGCAGGGCGGGGAGTTCCCGACACCCTCGACCGGACCGTCTCCGCAAGCCTCATCGTCGAACGCGCCGCAGCCGGCGGCGACATGGTCTTCCAGGACCCGGGCCGGAAACGCCGCCCCGTACGGATCGACCCGCCGCCGGGATCGCTCGTCCTCTTCCCCGCAGACTGGTGGCACAGGGTCGCACCCGCCACCGCCGGCATCCGCCGCTCGCTCGTGCGATGGTGGGCGCAGTCGAACGGAGAGAGGTTCTCGTCCCTCGCCCGGCCCGACGGAGGATGACACGGTGATCGACATCCAGGACGCGATCCGCCGGCTCATGCCCACGGCTTCCTGCCGGGCTCCTTCCCCGGCGGCATCGACACGATGTTCGACGAGGCGACATGGAAGGCCTACGGCTGGAACCCGATCCCCGGCCTGCCGGACTACGGCCCCGACCCGGACGCCAGCCCCAAGCCGGCATGGGCCATGATCGCCGAAGCGGGCGAGCGCGCCGCCGCCGAAGACCTCCGGCAAGAAAGGGCGCAAGGGGTCGACCGGGAGGCAACCCGCCGCATCCGGAAGGCCTACGGGGCGAGGAGCTGGGAGCACGAGGCCAGACGGCGGCTGCGCGGCGCCGCCACCGAGGAGCAGGACGCCGAACGCGACCGCCTGCGCCGGCTCTGCCGCGCGCTCCGCAAGCGCATCGAAACCATGGACGCGGGCGCGCTCGAGCGCTTCGACGCAGCCGACGACAGACACTGGCGCCCGCCCGAAGCCGGGCCCGCCCAGCCCCCCGCGCCCGAGGCGGAGGAGAAGGCGGAATAGAACCCTTGCAGGGGCCGTGCACACCGAATTCCGCGCCCCTGAACGGCCCGTGCATGGCCGATGCAGAGGCCGTTTTTCCAGCCCGAATCAGCCCCGAAAATCAGCCTGTTTTCCAGGCCATTCGCAAAGACTTCTGGCCGCGATTCGCAAAGACTTCTGGCCGGCTACAGGGTCGTCCCAGGCGTCACGGTGGGCGGGCTGTCCGTGACAGCGCGCGACGATGCCGCATTGGATTGCACCCTCGGCCATGAAGGCGGCAAAGGCTTCGGCGGCATCCGCCTCGCGCGTCTCGGCTGAGACGCCGAGGCCCGCGCCGCCAATGGTCGAGCCGACCGGACCCAGGCCGCCTGCATCCGGGATATCGGCATAGGCCAGCTGCGGCACGCGGTCGGCTTCGGCATAGGTCGCGAAGCCATAAACCAAGGGGCAATAGGCGAGGTCGTCGCGCGCGCGCATGGCATCCTGCAGCGCGATGGAGTTCCAGTCGAGCGCCTCCGGCGGGCAGGCGGCGGCGAGCTCTCGCAGCATGGCGAGCACCGTCGCTGCCGTCTCGCACCTGACCAGCGGTCCCGCCTTCTCCTGCTTGGAGGGATCGCCCAGATTGGCGGCCAGGGTGAGAAAACACATGAAGGCGTGAACGCCCTTGAGGCCGCAGGCGAGCCGGCGTCTGCCTGCCATCGCCATCATCTCCGACCAGGTTGCGGGCGGTCCCTCGGGCAGCAGATCGGGCCGGTAGCACGCGGTCTGGCAGGCGGCATCGATCGGCACCGCCCACAGCGCCTCCTGCCAGCGATAGGTCGCAAGCGACGGGCCGATGAACGTGTCGCGCGGCAACAGGTGATCGAGAGGACGCAACAGGCCCGCCTCAGCGGCATGACCGACATGAGGATGATCGAAGACGAGCAGGTCGTAGTCCCGGACGATGTCATCGATCGGCCGGAACTCGAAGCCCGAAAGCGGCTGCACGTCCCAGGCGATGTCCACGTCAGGTCGCTGCTCGGCGAAGGCCTTCGCCGCCGCGATCATCGGATCGATGGCCCGGCGGTGGTCCCAGGTGAGGCCCTTAAGTCCGATCATCGTCCCCATGATGCGTCTCACCTGTTGCACATCGCGGACTGCAGGCGCCGCTTCGCCACTATGCCGCGCCAAACGGCCGCGCGCACCGTGCGTCAAGCGGACTTGGCCGGTTGGCGCGGTGTGCGATAAGAAGGGTCTGTCCCGTCTCGCCAACCGTATGCGCTGCCATCGCCGGCTCGAAGAGGCACGGCAGTCGACACGGTTCCAGAGTCAGGCATCTGCGTCCCATCCCAATGAAACGAAGAGACAACCATGAAGATCACCGATATCGAATGCCTGGTTCTGCTGGTGCCCGATTTTGACGCCGAGGCTTGCAGCTCGGCCCAGGACGACTTGGTCGTCAAGATCCATACCGACGAGGGTCTGGTCGGCATCGGCGAAACCGACACCAATCCCTGGGCTGCCAAGGCGACCATCGAGGCGCCGGGCACCCACTGCATGGGACTGGGCCTGAAGGAAATGCTGATGGGTGCCGACCCGCGCGATGTCGAGGGCATCTGGGAGCGGCTCTATACCGGTTCTGCCATGACCGGACGCCGCGGCCTCGGCATCTGCGCCATCGGCGCCCTCGACATGGCGCTCTGGGATCTGCGCGCCAAGGCCGAGGGCAAGCCGGTCTGGGAGGTCCTGGGCGGCAAGCGCCAGCCCCATGCCGTGCCCTACGCCTCGCTCCTGCCCGAGGGCGACGACCTCGACGCCTACACGGAGTCCCTCGTGGCACGCGCCAAGGGGGCGAAGGAGCTCGGCTTCCGCGCTGCAAAGCTCGAGGTCTGCATCAAGGGCCCCTACTCCCACAATGCGATCCAGATCGAAGACGACCGCGCGATTGCCGACGTGGTGCACGCCTGTCGCGAGGCCGTGGGACCGGAGATGATTCTTGCCGTCGATGTCGCCTACTGCTGGCCGGACTGGAGAGCCGCCCTGCGCGCGATCGAGATGTTTGCTGACGCCGACATCTATTTCATCGAGACGCCGCTGCCCACCGACGACCTGGAGGGCTATGGCAAGCTTTGCGCCGCCTCGCCGATGCGCGTCGCCGTCGGCGAGTGGCTCAACACCCGCTTCGAGTGCCTGGAGGCAATGGACCGCGGCGGGGTCGACGTGATCCAGCCCGATGTCGGCCGCGTCGGCGGTCTCACCGAGGCCCGTCGCGTTGCCGAGCAGGCGCGCGATCGCGGCGTCATCGTCGTGCCCCATTGCTGGAAGTCCGCCATCGGCATCGCCGCCTCCCTGCATCTTGCCATCGTCGCCGGCAACTGCCCCTTCATCGAGTTCCTGCCCCCGCAGCTCGCGGACTCGCGGTTGCGCAGCGACTTGACGGTCGAAGAGTTCACCTTCGTCGACGGTGTCATCCCGGCGCCCACCGAGCCGGGGCTCGGCATCTCGCTCAACGAAGATGCCGTCGAGCAGTTCCAGGTCGCCTGAGGAAGCCCCCTCGCCTCACCGGTGCGCGCACGAGGGAACCAGCGGGTCAATTCGTCTGATCACGCAGCGTCGCGCGCTGATTGCACGGCCTGGCGGATCGAGAGGGCGACCCTGTCGACGATCTCGTCGAGTTCGTCCCGCGTCGCCGTGTAGGCCGGGGCGACGAGAGCGTAATCGCCGCGCTTGCCGTCGATGATGGCCCCGCCCTGATAGCTGAGCATGCCGTTCTCCAGCGCCGCGTCCCGGTAGCGCCTCCACACCTGGAGCGCGGGATCGAACGGCTCTTTGGTGTCGCGGTCTTTGACCAGCTCGATCCCCCACATGAGGCCGCAGCCCCGGATATCGCCGACCGCGTCGTTCTGGCCCAAGGCCCGGTCCAGCCGCTCCTTGAGGTAGATGCCGTCGGTCGCGACCTTCTCCACCAGCCCGTCGCGCTCGATGATGCCCAGCACGGCACGCCCTGCCGCGCAGGCGGCGGTGTGGCCGGAATAGGTGCGGGCCGCTTCGAGATTGCCGTAGGCACCGTCGATCGCCTCGCGCACCTGGCGCGAGAGCACGCAGGCGCTGAGCGGCATGTAGCCGCCGGAGAGCCCCTTGGCGATGGTCATGATGTCGGGCTGCACGTCCTCGTGCTCCAGCGCCCGCCATTTGCCGGTGCGGCCCACGCCGCAGAAGATCTCGTCCGCGATCATGAGCACGCCGTGGTGGTCGCAGGCCGCGCGCATGGCCTGGGCGTAGCCGGCGGGCGGCGGCAGGATGCCGCCGGTGCCGCCGCCGACTGGCTCGAAGATGAAGGCCGCGACGCGCGAGGGGCCTACGCGCCTGATCTCGGCGTCGAGCTCGTCCGCGTAGTGCTGCGCGAGGTCCTCCGATGCCACGCCCTCGGGCGGGCGGTAGAGCATCGGCGCGGAGACATGGGTCGCGCGGCCGAGTTCGCTCTCGTAGAGGCTCCGCCGCCAGACGTGATGGCCGACGTCGAGCACGCCGAGCGTCGCCCCGTGCCAGGAGAGCCTGCGGCCGATGAAGTGGGTCCGCTCGGGCTCGCCGCGCGCCAGGTGATATTGCCGCGCGGCCTTAAGCGCGTGCTCGTTGGCCTCGGACCCGCTCGACGAATAGAAGACGCCGCCGAAATGATCCGCGCCGGCGGCGGTCACGATGGTCTCGGAGAGCTCCTCCACCACGTCCGTCGTGAAGGTCATGCTGAAGCCGTAGGCCAGCTGATCGAACTGGTCCTTGATCGCCGCCGTCACCTCGGGATGTCCGTGGCCGAGCGAGAACAACCCCGGCCCGCCGGTGCTGTCGATGTAGCGCTTGCCGTCCTCGCCGTAGACGTAGACGCCTTCGGCGCGAACCGCCTTGGGCAAGGGCGCACCATCGACGCTCTGGCTGATCCAGTAGGACATGGGGGCTCTCCGCTGCTTGGCCGCCGAGTCTAGGGCTTCGTCAGCGTATACACCCGCCACGGAGCGGCGCTATAGTCATCGCCGTAAAATACAAAACTCAGGGGAGGTTCACATGGGTACAGACAGAGAGACTCTTTACAAACAGTCAATGGAGCACGCTCGCGACATGCGGGCGAAGATGACGCGCCGTCAGATGCTCCAGCTATCGGCAGCCATGGCTGCGGCTGCCGGCGTCGGCATCGCGCCCAAGTGGGCGCGCGCGTCCGACACCAACGGGCCGGGCTGGTACACCGACGACAGCCTCAAGGGCGACGTGGTGGCCTACACCTTCGCCGGCCAGCGCTGGGGCCTGCCGCTCGAAGCCGTGGTCGGGACCTTCAAGGAGCGCTTCCCCAACGTCAACGTGAAGATCATCGCGGAGCCGGTGGGCGAGGCCTACACCAAGATGCAGATCTACGCGGCGTCCAAGTCGGACTCCTACAACTGCGCCATCAACGACCACAACGTGGTGTCGTCGATCGGCACCATCGGCACGCCGCTCAACCTCGACGAGTGGCTCGCCGAGGACCAGGGCTGGCTGGACGACTACCACGCCGACGTCCCGGCCAACGTTACCGTGGGCTACAACTTCCCGCAGACGCCGGAGGGCCACCACGCGTCCATCGCCTTCGATAGCAACACGAAGCTGATGTACTACCGCCAGGACAAGTTCGACGAGGCGGGCATCACCCAGGTTCCGACAACCTGGGAAGAGACCATCGAGGTCTGCAAGGCCCTGCACGATCCTGACAACGACATCTACGGCTTCGTCACGACCGGGCGCCGCGGCCTCTTCGCCGGCCTGGAGCTCTACCAGATGGTCCGCTCCTACGGCGGCGTCTGGTTCGACGAGAACTGGGAGCCGCAGTTTAACACCGAGATCGGCCATAAGGCGTTCTCGATGCTGCTCAAGCTGATGGAGTATCGCCACCCGATCACGTTGAACGCGACAGACGAGGAGGCGAACTCGGTGCTCGCCAAGGGCTCCGCCGTGTTCGCGCCGATGGAGTGGGGCACCTCGGTGCTGCAGGATTCGAACTTCACGGATCACCACGCGCACTTCCGCTCGGATGTCGTGCCCGGGGGCGAAACACCGGAGAGCAAGCAGGAACCACTGATGGGCGGCTTCGGCTTCTACGTCAATAGCTTCGGCGACGACCATCGGGCCGCGTTCGAGTGGGTCAAGCACATGAGCTCGGGCGATTATGTCGACACCCGCATTGGCGAGGACTTCGTCAACGCGGCCGGGCAGCCGGCGCGGACTTCGCTGCTGAACAAGTACGCGGACAAGCAGCCCTACTTCGATGCGCTTGCCAAATCGATCCCGATCTGCACGCCGGGCTTCGTCTGGGTGCCGCCGACCTTCACGCTCGCCGACACGCTCGGCAACGACGTCGCCGCGGTGATCGCGGGCGAGAAGGGCATGGAAGAGGCGCTCGTAGACATCGACGCGGCGCAGCGCCAGATCATGGCGGATAACGGCTACTACGACTAAGCGTTCTGCATGACGGTACCAGGGCTGGCGGGCACCCCCAGGGTGCGCCGCCAGCCTTTTCTACAGTTGAGCGAGAACCGGATCGCGTATCTCCTCGTCCTTCCGACTCTCCTCATCCTGATCGGGCTCGCGGTCTATCCCCTTGGCTGGACGCTGGCCACGGCGTTCCGCAGCGACAACCTGTTCAACCCGTTGGCGGCACGCTGGGTCGGCCCGCGCAATTTCGAGTTCCTCTTCTTCAACGACGACACGTTCTGGAGGACGCTCCGGCTCGCCGGCATCTGGTGCGCCATCACGGTGCCGGTCCAGCTCATCCTGGGCCTCTTCCTCGCCATGCTGCTCGACACGTCGATGCGCGGTATCGGCATTCTGAGAACCCTCATCGTCATCCCGGTGTTCATCACGCCGGTGGCGCTCGGGCTCTCCTGGCGGGCGATGTTCGAGCCCATCGGCGGCCTGCTCAACTACCTGCTCCAGGGCGTGGGCCTCGAGAAGAGCCTGTGGCACACCCACCCGGACACGGCGCTGCTCTCGGTGATGATCGTCGACATCTGGCAGTGGACGCCCTTCGTCACGCTCATCCTGCTCGCGGGCATGCAGGGAATCTCCCCCGAGGTGGTCGAGGCCGCGCGGCTCGACCGCGTGCGCGGCCTCACCTATTTGCGCCGCATCGTGCTGCCGCTGATCTGGCCCGTGGTGACGGTGGTGCTGCTGCTGAGGCTGGTCGATGAGATCCGCATCTTCGACGTGATCCTCATCATCACGCGGGGCGGGCCCGGCTCGTCCACGCTGCTCGCCAGCATGAACATCTACTCGATCTTCCACGCCGGCCGGCTCGGCGTCATGGCGGCCTACGGCGTGCTCATGGTGATAGCCATCAACATCGTGGTGATCAGCTTCCTGCGGGTCCTGCATCGCCAGGAGAAGGCGACGCGGCAGAAGATGGGCGCCTGATGCGCACGCCGCTTAGAAGATTCCTGGATATCGGCGCGGTGGTCGTGGTCGCGGTCTACCTCGCGCCGCTCTATTGGATCGCGATGACCTCGGTCAAGCCGACCAACGTGATCAACGCCCCGAAGCCGCGATTCGCCTTCGATCCGACGCTGGAGCACTACCACACGACGTTCGAGCGCTTCGATTTCGCGCAGGCCATCCTCAACAGCGCGATCATCGTCATTGTCTCCACAATCATAACGTTGTTCCTGGCGCTGATCTCGGCCTACGCGCTCGCGCGGATGAAGATGCGGGGCGCCGACGGAATGTCGCTGCTGATCCTCTCGCTCCGCTTCATGCCCGGCGTGGTCATTGCGCTGCCCTACTTCCTGATGGCGCAGTGGACCGGGCTCACCGACAGCCACCTCGGCATGATCATCGTCTACGTGGCCTACGGCCTGCCCTTCGCGGTGTGGCTGATGCGCGGCTTCCTGCTCGACCTGCCGCGCGAGGTCGAGGAGGCGGCGCGGCTCGACGGCCTCGGCTGGTTCTCGATCATCTGGCGCATCATGCTGCCGATGGCGACCTCGGGCATCGCGGTCACCGCGGTCTTCACCTTCGTCTTCGCGTGGAACGAGTTCCTCTTCGCGCTCTATCTCACGAGCTACAAGGCCGTCACGATCCCGGTGCAGATCGCCAAGATGATCGACCTCTACAACGTGCTCTGGGGTCCGCTCTCTGCGGCGGTGGTGATCCAGCTCGTGCCGATGCTGATCGTGGTGTTCGTGATTCAGCGGCACATGATCCGCGGCCTCGCCCTCGGCGCAGTGAAGTAGGCGCAGACAGACCGAGTCACACCCGCCCGAAGGATCACGGGTTGCGGTCGTTCTCCTCCCGGGCGTCCGCGACGAAGCTGAAGGACGCGGGATCGAAAACGAGGCGGCGCTGCACCGGGAAGAAGCGGATATCGAAGCGCTCGGCGACCAGGCCCCAGACACCCTGCGGTGCGCGCAGCATCATCAGCACCGCAGCGGCACCCAGCACGATCAGGTACCAACTGCCGAAGTCCGCGAGCAGCTCGCGCAGCGCGAAGAAGATGATGACCCCGATGATCGGCCCCTCGATGGTGCCGATCCCGCCGATCACGACGATGAAGATGACGTTGGCGGTCCAGTCGATCACGTTGAAGCCGGCCTCCGGCGAGATACGGAGCTTGGTGAGGAAGACCAGCGCGCCGACCATGCCGGTACCGAAGGCGGCGACGATATAGACCCAGATCTTGGTGCGGAAGTTGTCGACGCCGAGGCTGCCGGACGCCTCCTCCGAATCCCGGATCGCGGTCAGCGCGAGGCCGTGGCGTGAGCGCAGCAGCAGGTAGACCAGCGCGATGGCCCCGACGGCAATCGCGAGCCCGGTCCAGTAGATGGTCGTTTCCCGCCACATGCGGCCTGCGGCGATGCCCTTCACCACCGCCGCAGGCAGGCTCATGCCGGAGCCGCCGCCGAGCGCCGAGACCTGCGCGAAGGAGAGCATGTAAACCTCGGCCACGACCCAGGTGCCGATGGCGAAATAGGCGCCCCGCAGGCGGAACACGATAAACGCCGTCGGAACGGCGAAGAGCGCGGCTGCGATGCCCGCAAGCGGGATCGCCGCGATGGGGTGAACACCCGCGTTCATCGCGAACACGAAGAGCGCGTAGCCGCCGAGCCCCAGGAACGCCTGCTGGCCGACCGAGACCAGCCCGGCGTAGCCCGCGAGCAGATTCCAGAGCTGCGCGAGGGCGAGGTAGTAGGCGATCTCGACGATCGTCCGCATGTCCGCGCGACCGCCCCAGAAGGGGAGCGAGATCAGGACCGCGAGGCCGAGTATCGCGACCAGCGCGCCGTAGCGGCTCGCGCGCGTGCCGCGCTCGACCCTGTAAGCGGCCGTGCCTTCGCTCACCGGTCCCTCGTGCGCGGAAATAGCCCGTTGGGCCGGAGCACGAGCACGATCAGGAACGCGACATGCCCCGCGAGGATCTGCCCACCGGGGTGGAACTTGGCGCCGATGGCCTGGGCCACGCCCAGGATCACGCCGCCGGCGAGGGTGCCCCACAGGCTCCCCAGCCCGCCGATGATCACGGCCTCGAAGGCGTAGAGCAGCCGCGCCGGCCCGATGGAGGGCGAGAAGTTGGTGCGGATCGCCATGAAAGTGCCCGCGAGCGCGACCACCGCGAGCGCAAGCGCCATGGCGAGCGCGAAGACGTGGCGGTTGTCGATGCCCATCAGCGCCGCGGTCTGGTGGTCGTCGGAGGTCGCGCGGAAGGCAGTCCCCAGCCGCGTGCGGAAAAGCACGAGCTGCAGGCTTGCGATCACGCCGACCGCCGACAGGAAGACGATGAGCGGAAACCAGCCGATGGCGATCTGCTCGCCGATGGCGATGCTCGCGGTCTCCAGCGCGCCGGCCTTGAGCCGCTGCGTATCTGCCGAGAACACCTCCAAGAGGACGTTCTGGATGATGATGGAGAGGCCGAAGGTCACCAGCAGCGGCGGCAGGATGTCGCGGCCCAACGTGAGGTTGAGGATGCCACGCTGGAGCGCGTAGCCGATCACCGCCATCACCGGCACAATGACGATCAGGCTGATGAGCGGGTGCACGCCGGTGCCGTTGAACATGGCGAGGCCGAGGAAGGCGGCGAGCACGATCAGATCGCCATGGGCGATGTTGACCAGCCGCATCACGCCGAAGATCAGCGAGAGCCCGGTGGCGAAGAGCGCGTAGAGCCCGCCCAGCAGCACGCCCTGGATGATGGCGTCGAGCCACCCCATCGCGGGCTCAGGCGGCTTGTGCGCGGGCTGGGGGCATTCGCACTACACCCCGAAATAGGCCGTGGCGACGTCTTCGCGGGAGAGGTCGTCCGGCCTGCCCTGGAGCGAGACGCGGCCCTCCTGAAAGCAATAGACGCGGTCGGCGATGGAGAGTGCCTGATTGATGTCCTGCTCGACCACGACGACGGTCGTCCCCTCGGCGACGATCACCGGGAGCACGGTGTAGATCTGCCGGATGATGACGGGGGCGAGCCCCAGGCTGAGCTCGTCGCAAAGCAGGAGCGTCGGGTTGCTCATCAGGGCGCGGCCGATGGCGCACATCTGCTGCTCGCCGCCGCTGAGCGCGGTGCCCGGCGTCGCGCGGCGCTCCCGCAGGACCGGGAAGAGCTCGTGGACGCGTTCGATCCGCCAGGGCCCCGGGCGCTTGCCGTAGGCGCCGAGACGCAGGTTCTCCTCCACCGAGAGTGAGGGGAAGAGCAGCCGCCCCTCGGGCACGAGCGCCACGCCGCGGCGCACGATCTCGTGGGCCGGCAGATGGCCGATGGGCGCGCCCTCGAACGTGACCTGCTCCCGCGCGGACGGCAGCTGCCCGACCACGCTCCTGAGGAAGGTCGACTTCCCCGCCCCGTTGGCCCCGATGATGGCGACGGTCTCGCCGCGCGCGACATGCACGTCGATGCCGAAGAGCGCCTGGAAGTCCCCATAGGACGCGGTGAGCTCGTGGGTCGCCAGCACCGTCTCTGGCGCCCCGTTCATTCGGCGCTGATCCCCATGTAGACCTCCTGCACCTCGGTGCTCGCCATCACCTGTTGCGGGTCGCCCTCGGCGAGCTTCTGGCCGAAGTTGATGACGATCAGGCGGCTCACCACCGAGAGCAGCGCGTGGACCACGTGCTCGATCCAGACGATCGAAACGCCGGTGCGGTGGATCGCCTTGATGGTGTCGATCAGCGCTAGGCACTCGTGCTCGGTCAACCCGCCCGCGATCTCGTCCAGCAGCAGGACCCGCGGTCGGGTGGCGAGCGCGCGCGCCATCTCCAGCCGCTTGCGCTCCAGCAGGGTGAGCGCGCCGGCCAGCGCGTTCGCCTTCTCCAGGAGGCCGGTGCGCCCCAGGATCTCGTGGCACTCGTCATAGCACGCGGCCTCGGAGCGGCTACCGCCGAAAGCCGCGCCGACCAGCAGGTTCTCGAACACGGACATGTTCGCGAAGGGATGGGGGATCTGGTAGGAGCGCCCGATCCCCATGCGGCAGCGCTCGTGCGCCGGCGCCCGCGTGATGTCACGGCCGCCGTAGAGGACACGCCCCTCGTTCGGCCGCACGGCGCCGGTGATGATGTTGAACATCGTGCTCTTGCCGGCGCCGTTGGGGCCGATGACGCCGACCGCCTCGCCCTCTTCGAGCTCCATGCTGAACTGGTCGGTCGCCCTGACCGAGCCGAAGCTCTTGGAGACGCCCTCCAGCGCGATCAGCGCCGCCATGCCGGCACGCGCCTGCGGAGCAGCGCCGGGGGCGCCGTCCGCAGGTCCTGTTCCCTAGCCGATCAGCTCCATTTCGGCGTTGGTGGGAATGTCGGGCGCCGTCTCGTTCGACGTGATGGTGAGGTCGTAGGCGAAGGGGCCATCCGGCGTGCGCCGCCACTGGCCGCCGACCAGCGGCATCTTGGCGACGTTCTTCACCGGGCCCGAGCCCCACGAGACCGGCCCCGCAATCGTCGAGACGTTGGTGGAAACGATAGACGCCAGCATCGCCTCGGGATCGTTGACGTCCTCGGCCCGGCTCACGACGTCGAGGGCGACCTCGAAGATCGAGTGGCCGTAGCCCACGGGCTGGCTCCACTGCTTGCCGGTGGCGGCGGTGAAGGCGGCGGCAAGCTCGCCGCAGGTCTGGCCGGTGATGCTCGACTTGAAGGGGTGCGAGGGGCTCCACCAGATCTCGGAGCTCATGTTGTGCCCGGCATCGCCCAGTGCCTCGATCGCCTCTGGGAAGAGCAGCGCCTTGCCCACGGTCGCAGCCTTGGGCCTGAAGCCCTGCTGCGCGGACTGGGTCCAGAATGTGGTGAAGTCCGGCGGCAGCACGACGCCGGTGACGATCTCGACGCCATTTTCCTTGAACTCGGAAATATGGGCCGAGAAATCGTCGGAGAGGTTCTGATAACGGCCCGGATCGATCAGGGTATAGCCGGCGCCGGCGAGCGGTTTCGGGAACCCGAGCTCGGGATGGCCCCAGGCGTTGCCGTCGCCGTCGTTGGGGAAGAGCCCGCCCACCACCTTGTTGGTCTCGATCTTGGCCCAGAGGTTGAGGAAGACCGCGATCACGTCCTCCAGCCCCCAGAAGTAGTGATAGGTCCACTGGAAGCCGGTCGCCGGATCGCCGCCGCGGCCGAAGAAGTAGGGCTGCCATGGGCAGAGCGTGGTAACGCAGGGGACCTCGTTGATCTCGGCCTGGTCGGAGACCGGGTTGGTGGTCTCCGGCGTGTTGCCGGCGCAGAGAAGGTGCACCTCGTCGGAGAGGATCAGCTCGCTCGCCACCTCGGCCGCGCGGTTCGGGTTCGACTGGCTGTCCTTGACGATGATCTCGACATTGAGGCTCTTGCCGCCGGACTGAACCTTGCCGCCGACGGCCTCCAGCACCGTGGAGACGTTGAACTCGTCGGAAACGGCGAAGGGCGCGAGCGGCCCCGTCTTGGGGCTGACGTAGCCGATCCGCACCGTGTCCGCAGCGCGGACGATCGAGGGGAAGCCCGCGCTGAGCGCGGCCGTCCCTGCGACGCCGGCAGCACTGGCTTTCAGGATTTCACGACGGGTGCGCCCGGCACCCTTGGCTCTGCGGCTCTCATGCTTCATCGGCGTGCCTCCTCTCCCGCTGACGGAGTTCATGAACTCAGGTCAAACCCTAGCAGACCTTCCCAAACCCTGCGAGAGAGGCATAGCCCGGCGATGGGTCTAGGGGAACGGCGGGGCGGCCTGTGCAGCCTCCATCCGCCGGCGCACTTCGGCTGCGATGCGCGGCGTCTCGTTAATCGGCTCGTAGTGCCACTCGGCGAGCCGGCCGTCGAAGGGCCGGACGATGCCGTCTTCCACGAGAGACGTGTGAAAGCGCGCGAGCCGGCGGCTGCCGCCCGCCATTTTGGCAACGTAGACCGGCGTTCCGGTGGAGATGGCCTCGCTGATCATGGAAACCGAGTCCTCCGTGACCACGATATGGCGGGCCAACGCCAACATGCCGAGATAGGGGTTGCGGCCGGCCCCGTCCCAGAACCAGGCTCGGGGCAGGCGAGCCCTGAGCGCGCGTCGACGACGCCGGGCCGAGGCGCGCGGCCTGGAAGCCACGGGGATCTATCGGTGGACGATCTGGATATGAGCGATTCACCGCCCGTGCAGGGGCCGCGCACGACCCTTGCACCGCCCGTGAACGGCCCGGTCACGGCCCCTGCATCGCGCGACCGCGCGCACGCGGGCGTGACCCTCGACGCCTGGCCGCACCCGCTGACCTCGGAGGGGCGCGAGACCCGGCGGGTCTCGATCCTCCCCGGCGAGACCATCGCCGGCCTCGCCGCCGACGAGGCGCGGAGGCTCGGGCTCGACCCCGCCCTGGTCGCCGTCGAGCTGAACGGGACCCCCGTCCCGCGCGCGGCGTGGCCCGCGACCCCGCTCCGCCTCGGCGATATCGTCACGCTCCGCCTGGTGCCGGCGGGCGACGACAGCGACCCGCTGCGCGCGATCCTCACCCTCGCCGTCGTCGTCGCCGCGGTCTGGGCCGGGCCAGCGGTCGGCGGCTTCATCTCGGACGCCCTCGGCCTCGGCCTGACGGCGGCCCAGTCCACCGCGCTCGGAAGCTCCCTGATCATGGTGGGCGGCACCCTGCTGGTGAACGCGCTCGTGCCGCCCGCGATCCCCGAGGTCACCCGGGCCTCCCTCGCCCGGCCCGACCCGGTCTACTCGATCTCGGGCGGGCGGAACCCGCAGCGCCCCTACCAGCCCTTCCTGCTGGTCCTCGGCGAGCACCGCATCTTCCCCGACCTCGGCTCCCGGCCCTACACCGAGTACGTCTCCGGCGCCGACGCCCTGCCGGACCACATCCTGCGCCAGATCTTCCACTTCGGCCTCGGCGCGATCGAGGTCGCCGAGGCCGATCTCCGCATCGGCGACACCCCGATCACGGACTACGAGCACCTGACGCTCGCGCCGCCGGCCGACGCCCGCGGCCTGATCGACTGGCGCCCGGGCGGCGAGGTCCACGGCATCGCCGGCAACGTCGACACCGAGGCCGGCGGCGCGCTCGCCTGGCCCGAGGACGGCGGCGCGCCGGTGGCCGCCGACGACCTCGGGGCGGACGACGGGTGGGTGACGCGCACCACCGCCGACGACACCTACCGGGTCGGCGTGGACATCGCCGGCGCGCTCTACGGTTTCGACGGGCAGGGCAGGCCCGAGCGGCGCGAGGTCGATATCGTCGTCGAGGCCCGCCGCGCCGGCGGCGGCGCCTGGACGCGGCTCGGCGCGGAGACGCTGGGCCACGACGAGACCGCGCCATTCCGCTGGGGCGCGGCCTGGGATCTCGCGGGCGACGGCAGCTGGGAGGTCCGCGTGCGCCGCACCTCCCCGCCGGCGGACGACGACCGCTCGGGCGACGATCTGACCTGGGCGGCCCTCAGGAGCTACCAGAGGGACGCGACCGACTACACCGGCCAGCGGCGGCTGGGCCTGAGCATCCGCGCCTCCGGCCAGCTCTCCGGCCCCGTCGACCGGCTGAGCGCGCTGGTGCGCCAGAAGGCGCCCCGCTGGAACGGGCGCGCCTGGTCCGCCGCGCCCGCGGCGTACTCCTCCAACCCCGCCGCCCTCATGCTGCTCTACCTGCGCGGCATCCGCGTGCACGGCCGCGTCGTGGCCGGGGTCGGCCTGCCCGACGCCCGCATCGACCTCGCCGGCCTCGGCGCCTGGCACGACTGGATCGCGGCCCACGACCCGCCGCTGCGCTGCGACCTGGTGCTGGACCGCGCAATCGGCCACGCCCGCGTGATCGAGACGATCGCCCGCTGCGGCCGCGCCGCGCCCTCCTGGCAGTCGGGCCGGCTCGGCGTCGTGTGGGACGCCGCCGACAGGCCGGCGACGGCGATGATAACCCCCGGGAACATCGTCGCAGGCTCCCTCGAGGTGGACTGGGCCGCAGGCCGCGGCGCGGACGAGATCGCCTGTCGCTATATCGACCCCGATCTCGACTGGCAGTGGAACACCGTGCGCCGCACCGTGCCGGACGCGGAATACCCGCCCGCGTCCACCGCCACGCTCACGCTCGCCGGGGTCACGACGCGCGAACAGGCCGCCCTGGAGTGCAACCTCCAGGCCGCGCGCCAGCGCTACCACCGGCGGCGGATCGCCTGGGAGACGGGGCCGGAAGGCCTCTCCATCAGGCGCGGCGACGTGGTCCACCTCAGCCACGGCCTGCTCGACGGGGGCCGCACGGGCCGGCTCGTCGCCCTGCACGACGACGGATGCACCCTCGACCGCGCCGTGCGGATCGCCGGCGCGGCGGGGACCGACTGGCTGATGCTGCGCCGGCCCGAAGGGGCGCTCGAGACCGTGCGCGCCCATGCCGGCCCGCCCGGCTCCGACGCGCGTGCGGACGGCGCCGAAACCGCCCGCGTGTGGACAGCGCCCGCGCCGGAGAGAGGCGTCGGCGAGCCCGTCGACACGCTCTGGCGCCTCTATCCCGCAGGCGCCGGGCCGGCGAGGGTGAAGGTCGTGGGCGTCAGCCCCAGATCCGGGGACCGGGTGCGCCTCGAGGCCGTCGACGAGCTCGGCGCCTACTACGCTGCCGCCACCGCCGACCTCTCGGTCGATCTGCCGCAGATACGGCGCAATCTGCCGCGGGTCCTGCACGCCACCGTCACCGAGACCCTGATCCGCGTCGGCGCCGCCTTCCTCGTCGAGATCGCGCTCTCCCTCACCGTCGCCGGCGACTGGCGCGGCGCCGAGGTCCGCGCGTCGTGGGAGCGCCGGCCCATGCGCACCGTCGCCAGCCTCGACGGCGGCGACACGGAGGCGCGCTGGACCAGCCCGCCCGAGGGCTGGATCGAGATCGTCGTCCTGCCCCGCGGCGGCGGACCCCCGCACCGCATCGCATATACGATCCGCGGCCTGCGCACGCCCCCCGGCGCCGTCGGCGAGGCCCACGTCGAGCGCCTCGGCGACGGAACCCGGCGCTTCCGCTGGGCCGAGCCGCCCGACCCCGACCTGCTCGGCGTCCGCATCAGATACGGACCCGCGCCGGCGTATCCCGCAGATCCGGGCACGCCGTGGGAAGAGCTGCGCGCGATCCACCACGGATGGCTCACCGCCAGCCCGTGGGAGGCCGTCGAGCCCGCCCCCGGAGACTGGGTATTCTCCTTCCGCGCCCTCGACACCGGCGGGCGCTACGGCCCCGAGAGCCGCGTCACCGCGCGCCTCGGCGCCCAGCGCCGGGGCGAGAGCCTGTTCTGGGCCTGCCCCAGCGCCGAGGGATGGACCCGCGGCACGCTCGCCGGCGCGGCCCTCGACTTCTCCTGGGCCGATCCCGCCACCGGCGCCGCCGACTACGCCTGGCGCGGCCTCACCACCTGGGACGCCTGGACCGGATGGGCGCTCCCCGGCGCGGCCTGGGCGGCCGAGCCCACCGTCTACACCTCCATGCCGGCAGACCTCGGCCAGGACGGCGTCGTCTCGGTGCTCGCCTGGGACTCCGACGCCGCCGTCCAGCCGACGGTGCGCGTGCGCGCCGCCGACTTCCGAGACGACCTCGCCTCCGCCGCCTGGACCGGCTACGCCGCCGGGGACAGGATTGCAGGACGCATCGTCCAGGTCGAGTGGACCTGGACCTGGGAGCGCGGGCAACTCCCCACCGTCAAGTACCTCTGCTTCGGCCTCGCCCGCGCCCATATCGCCGCGCCGGCGAGCTGAGTGGGCGCGAAAGGAAACCCAATGACCGCATGGCCCACCCGGAAGATCGACACCACCCACCTCGACCAGGGCAGCGATTCGCCCGCCCACGCCCGCGTCGCCATAAAGGCCATGGCCGACACAATCAACGCCATGATCGACGCCTTCGGCGATCCGGGCGGCGTCGCCACCCTCGACGGCTCCGGCCTGCACCCCTTCCGCCAGATGCGGGGCGAGGTGTTCAGCGCGGCCGAGCGCACGCGGCTGGCCAACCTCAGCGAGCGCACGGCGCCGCCGCGTCCCGCGCCCGAGCCGGCGCCCCGGCCCACGCCGCGCGGGCGCAAGACCTTCACCACGCCCGACTCCGGGTACTGGGTCGCGCCCACGGGCGTGACCCGCGTGCGCGTGCAGTTGCGGGGCGGCGCCGCCGGCGACGGCGGCAGCTATACCCGCATCACCTCCGGCGGCAGGGGCCCCGACAGGCGCACCACCTGGCGTGGCGGCGACGGCGGCGGCGGCGGCTTCATCTACTTCGAGATCGCGGTCTCGCCGGGCAGCTCCTACTGGTGGTCCGTGGGAAGCAACGGCGTGGACGGCACGGACGGACCGCCCACCCTCCTTACCAGCACGGCGCGCCCCGGCACCGACGGCGGCGACGGCAGCAACACCGCCGTCCTCGGCGGCACGGCGCGCGGCGGCAAGGGCGGCAAGAGAGCGGTCTACGGACGCAACGGCGCAGACGGCGCAGACGGAACCTCCTCCGCCCCCGCCGGCGCAAGCGGCGTCAGCCGACACACCCAGCTCACCGTGCCCTCCCCGGTCTCCGCCGGCTATATCGTCATCGAGTGGGGCTAGGATGCCAAGACGCACCCTCGTCCCCGCAGGCGGCGGCATCGACAGCACCGCCCTCGCCCTCCTCGTCCTGCGCGAGACCGAAGACGAGGTCGTCCTCTCCTACTACCGCGAGCCGGCCCGCGAACTGCCCGCGCGCATCGCCCGCGAGCAGGCCGCAAGCGAGGCCGTCGCAGACTGGCTCTCCCGGAACGTCCGGCCCGTGCGCCACGTGTCGCGCGACGCCCTGCGCCTCGACCTCGATGCCGGCGCCGGATACCCGATCAGGGACGGGAGAGGGTGGGAGGGCGTCTGCGACCCCACATTCGGCCCCTGGGGCCTCGACCGGTACGCAACCCACGCCGACGAGGCCGAGCGCCACCGCGCCGACCGGGTGATGCTCGGCATCACCTCGTGGGACACCGCCGACGACATGCACCGCATGTACTGGCATCCGGCCTACCGCGCGCGCACCGCCGTCCCCATGGAACTCCCCTTCTTCCCCGGCTGGGAGGACGGCGCGCAGTGGCCGCCGTCGCGGGACGACCCCTTCGGACCCGTCGCCGGGCGCTTCATGCTCCAGGCCCTGCTCCCGCCCGGGCTGGAGGCGCTCACCTGGCGATGCACCGTCGCGGCAGAGCCCTGCGGACGCTGCCCCCGATGCCGCCTCAACGCCTTCTTCGAGCGCTTCTGCCGGGGACGCCCGGCGGACGGGATCGCCCGCATCGACGACGCCCTCGAACGACACCGCGGCGCAGGCCGATGGTACGCCGACGCCGACCCCGGAAGATGGACCGGTCACGACGGATACGACGCCGCAGAACGCGCCGTCGAAGACCCCGAATGGTGGAAGGCCGAACTCGAACGCCCGTGCCGCCCCGGCGCCCGCCCCGGTCCCGACCGCGCCTGAAACCCTCACGCACCGCCCGTGCACGGGCCCTGAACCCCCCGCGCAGCGCTCCTTCACGGCCCATGCACAGGCCGGTTTTTCCAGCCCGATTCAGCCCCGAAAACCAGACGATTTTCCAGGCCATTCGCAAAGACTTCCGGCCGCGATTCGCAAAGACTTTCGGCCGGCTACACACGGAGCGCGGTGGGCGCGCCACTGTCACGCCATGCAGGGATTACTCATTCGCCGCGAAAGCGAGCGGGCCGCGGTCGCGGCCCGTCGCGCGTCGGTCAAAGACGGACGCGCTCAAACGCAGTTCGGAACGGCCGCCGCCAGAGCCACTTTGAGCCACCTTGAACCGCGCGCTTCGGACCACCTTGGGTCACTTTGGACCACTTTGAGCCACTTTGAGCCGGAGTAGGCCGGAATAGGCCGGAAAAATTGGTTTGCCTCTTCCGCAAGACTCCGCCTCTGGCGGCTTGGCGCCGTTGCGACTTCGGTGGTCAGGCCGCCGGCACCACGGCGCCGTCCCAGCCCGCGGACGCGAGCACCGCCTTGTCCACGATTAGCCGCGCCGCCATGGTGGGCCGGGGCGAGGTGCCGATGCGGAGCTCGCCCACGATGCCGAGCAGCATGTAGGCCTCGCGCCGCGAGAGTCCGGTCCAGCGCGAGACCAGGCCGACGGCGGCGTCGGACGCATCCTCGGTCGCAGCTTCCACCGAGGGGCCGTAGCCCACGATCTGCACCGTGCCATTCTGCTCGAAGATCGGCCGCTCGACCGGGCTCTGCTTGTTCAGGGCGATCCGCGCCCGCACCCGCGCCGAGCACTCGACACCGGTGCCGCTGATGATGCCGTCGCTGATCGCAGCGTGGGGGTCGGCCATGAAGATCAGCGCGTCGTCGACCATCACCGGCAAGTGCACGCGCGCGCCGACACCCACGTCGCGCTGGTCGAAGTCGCCGCCGTATGGACCGGCGTGCGAGGGGCGGTAGCCCTCCGGCGGCATGGTCGAGAGCGTGCCGAGATTAGGCGCAAGCGGGATCGCCACCCGGTCGCCGAACCAGGCGTAGCCGTCGCGGATCGGGCAGGCGACAATGGCGGGCTCCTCGAATTCCTCCTTGAGAACGCCGAAATTGCGGAGCACCGCGTTGGCGCCCTCGCCGAAGGGCTCGATCGAGAGCAGGTCGATCGCCACCGAATCGCCCGGCCGCGCACCGCGCAGGGCGATCGGCCCGGTCACCGGCGCCAGCGGATGCCCCTCCGAGGCCGGGGTGAAGGGCGTCGGCACCTCGGCAATGTCCTCGATATCGTCGAAGGCGCCATCCACGGTGACCTCGATCTCCGCGCCGGGGTCGATGGTCATTGCCGGCGGGGTCGAGGGGCCGACGGTGAAGAGGTAGGTCTTTGCCATGCTGGTGCTCTCCGGCGCCGCGTTCAGCCGGCGAGCGCGGCATCGCGTATCTGATGGAAATTCTGCAGGCCGATCTCGTTCCGGCCGAAGACGATTTCGCGTTGGATGCCTGCGGCGAGGTTCGCCTGCACGCCCTCCATCACGGCAAAGTCCTCGTTGTCCAGCACACCGAGCGCGAGCCGCATCATCTCCTCCCAGTCGCGCTCCCTCTCGTCGCCGGCGGGCGAGGCGAAGCTGAAGCGGCACACCGTGGTGTCGGGCCGCTCGGGGTCGGGAAAGAAGCGCGCAAGCTCGACGTGCGGGCCCTGGCTCACGAACACCGCATTGGGGAAGAGGCGGTAGACGATGGTCGCGTGCGGCACCACGCGCCACGTGGCCGGGTCGTCGTCGCGCTGGTCGAGGATGCTGCGGCGGGGCGCCACCAGGCGCGAATGCCGGCCGTAGGCCTCGTAGAGGAAGACCGTGCCGAAGAGCGTCTTGCCGATGGAGGCGCGGTGCAGGATGGGCACGTGGTAGTACTCGAGGAAGGTATCGACCCCGAGCTTCCAGTTCATCCGCTTGGTCCAGG
The DNA here is from genome assembly GCA_963422645.2 of Alphaproteobacteria bacterium. Taxonomy (GTDB): domain Bacteria; phylum Pseudomonadota; class Alphaproteobacteria; order UBA828; family UBA828; genus WTGU01. The sequence continues at coordinate 20,658 of CAXXVO010000014.1, read as the reverse complement.
CATGACTGCCGCGGTGGCGGTAATCCGCGAGCCCGAAGGCCGCAAGCTCGGCCCCGAATTCGCCGAGGGCTTCGTCGAGATCGAGCGTCCCGGCGGGGTCCAGCAGCAGCCAGACGAAGCCGTCGCGCTCCTCCGCGGGGAAGCGCACCAGGGACTCCTCGCCGACGACGACATCCGGGAAGTGCTCGGCCCCCGGCTGTGCCGTGAGCACGCCGCAGCGGTCGTAGGTCCAGTTGTGGTAGGGGCAGACGAGGGCCTTGCCCACTTGGCCGGCGCCGTCGAGCAGCCTGGCGCCGCGGTGCCGGCACGTGTTCAGCAGCCCGCGCACCCTGCCCTCGTCGTCGCGGATCAGCATGACCGGCACGCCGGCGATGTCGAGCGTCAGAAAGTCGCCGGGCTCGGCGACCTCGCAGCCGAAGGCGACGGGCAGCGGGTGGCCCCGGAAGAGCCTCTCGATCTCTCCCGCAAGCGCTTCCTTGCAGGTGTAGCGGGTGCCGTCCACCGCCATGGCGGATTGGGCCTCAGGCAAGGCGCGGCGGCCGATGCGGTCGAGCGCTTCGGCGGCGAGGCGCAGTTCGGTGTGGTGCTGCAACGCTTCCTCTTCGCGGTCGTGTTCCCGTCCATACTAGCCCATTGTGTCGGGCGCGGCTCCGCGCAAGACTCGGCCCGCGCTGAGTCCGCCCGCGACCGGCGTCAGCGCGCGTCCGGCGGCCACACCGCGGTTATGGTGAGGCTTCCGGGCTGCACCGTGAATCGCTTAGCATAGGGTCGCTAGGCGCGCGATTCGGAGCCGTCACGCTCCCTGCGGCGGCCGGCACGGAAGCGCGGACTCCACCCTCGCAATGAAGGGGCGGAACCCATGACAACGATGCGAACTGCTCGTCAACGTCTTGCTCGATTCGGGGTGATGGCGACCGTTGGTGCGCTTGCGCTGGGCTTGGCCACGATCGCTGCCGACGAGTGCGTCTCGGCCGCCGCCTCCGAAGAGGTCATGCCGGATGAGGACGAACGCCTGACGGGGCCCGAACTCCGCTGGTGCATGTTCGAATCCCTGAGACTGGACGGGCAGAGGGATGCGTTGGATCCCCGGAGAGTCTGGGAGATCGAGGGCTACAGCTCGCAGTCCTCGATTTACAACGAGAGCTGCTCCAACAGGATGTACGACGAGCGAGACAGGACAGCCGTCGAGCAGGAAGTAACGTCCGACAAACAAATGGCGCTTCGGGAGCAGGGCGCATCGCGAGTCCAGCAGGCGAGGGCCGAGCGGGAAGCGCGGCGGGTCCACGTCGAGGCCACACTCGCCACGGTCAGGGCTGCGCCTGGAGAGAGCGCCGAGGAACTCGGGCATGCGCCGCAATGGGGAGACCTCATCGAGACCGGCCGCGTCGAGAAGCCGTGGCACGAGGTCGAATGGCCGCCGCCCGCGCCGGGCGAAGCGCCCACGTTCGGGTGGATTCTCGGCGATCTCGTGGAAAGCGGGCCTGGGGTGGAAGCACGCTTCAACTACTGCGAGGACCATGCGGGTGAGAGTGCGCAGCACAACGACGTGGTCAGGCAGGACATCGATCTCGACGGCAGGGGCTGGATCGTGGTCGATAACGCAGCGACGGACGACGCATACATCAAGTTGATCGGCGAGTCCGACGATGTGGCTCTTTCGGTCTTTGTCGCGGCGGGGCAAACGGCGCTGGTCGAGAGCATACCGACCGGTTCCTACGAAATCGCCTTTGCGACCGGCTCCCACTTCAGCCGGGGTTGCGACTCCTTCTCCCGACGACTATCGGCGCGCAAGTTCACCGAGCGAATCGAGTACGACAGGCGCACCGCAGGCTGGACGATCGGCCTGAGCAGCGCGGACGCCGAGCACGCGCGCACGAGCTCGATGAACTACGACGAGTTCGACCGGCTTTAGTGTGGTCAGGCCTGCGTTACGCCGAGGGTAGACGATGACCGCTGCCACTACCGGGCACGACCTCGCGATCACGCTCGGGGTCGAGGAGGAGTTCTTCCTCGTCGATCCCGTCTCCCGTGACCTGCTCGCCGATCCGGACGAGGGCATCTTCGAGGCCTGCGAGCGGACCGGCGGGCCGCACAAGGTCGTGCGCGAGTTCCTGCGCTCGCAGATCGAGACCAATACGCGGGTGTGCAGCTCCGTGGCCGAAGTGCGCCAGGCACTGCGCGACACCAGGCGGATCGTCATCGAGGCGGCGGAGCAGCACGGCGCAAGGGTGATGGCTGCATCCACCCATCCCTTCGCCTCATGGCGGGAGCAGGCGCCCACGCCAGGCGAGCGCTACAGGCGCTTCGCGTCCACCTACCAGGAGACCGTGCGCCGCGCCCTGGTCAGCGGCATGCACATCCATGCGGGCTTCGGCGACGAAGACTCGCGCATCCGCATCATGACCGCGCTCAGGCGCTACCTGCCGCTGCTCCATGCGCTCTCCGCCTCCTCGCCCTTCAACAGCGGGCACGACACCGGGTTCAAGTCCTTCCGCCTGACCATGATGGGCAACCTGCCGCGCACGGGCCTGCCCGGCCCGCTGCACTCCCGGGCCGAATACGAGCAGCTCGTCGGCGAATATCGACGCTTGGAATACATCGGCGATGCCAGGGAGCTCTGGTGGGACATTCGCCCGGCCAGTGCGTTTCCGACCATCGAGCTGCGCATCTGCGACGTGTGCACGCGCCTGGAGGATGCCGTGTGTATCGCAGCGCTCTACGCCTCCCTCATCCGCTGGCTCTTGCGGCGAGACCGTGACGGCGCGCTTCCGGCCGAGCCGCTCACCGAGTTCATCGCGCAGGACCGCTGGATTGCCCAGCGCTACGGCGTTCACGCCTTCTTCGGCGACAGGGCCTCCGGCAGCGGGCGGATCGACATCGACGACTACACGGCGGCATTGGTGGAACAGCTCACAGACGATGCCCGCGTGCTCGGCTGCGAGGCCGAGGTGCGCCACGCGCTTTCCATTATCAAGGATGGCACCGGCGCGGACCGCCAGGTCGACCTCTATCGCCTGCGCCGGCTGGAGGGCGACAGCGAGGCGGAGGCATTGCACCGTGTGGTCGAACAGGTGCTCGCGGAATCGAGAGAAGGGCTCTGCGACGACGCCGGGTGAATTCCCCGGCTATTCGATCACCGCGGCGAGCGCCTCCAGGCAACTCCGGCCGAGCCTGTGGCAATGCGCTGGCGACCAGCCGTGGCGGGGATCGGGCGCGTTCGCCGCGTCCTTGAAGGGCTGCTCCAGGGTCATGGCGAGACAGCCGTAGGTCTCCGCCACGTAGTTGGCGCAGATGCCGAGATTGGCCCTGCCGGGCGGCGTCGGCGAATAGCCGTACCGGGTCTGAAAGTCGGCGTTGGCCGCCACGAGCGCGTCCTGGAAGCGCCTCTGCTTCCGCGCCAGTGCGTCGGAGTATGAGGGGATGCCCTCGGGCCCGGCGATGAAGGCGTAGGGCAAGGCCTCGTCACCATGCACGTCGAGGCAGAAATCGACACCGGTGCGCGCCATCTCGGCACCGACGAGATAGACCTCGGGGCTCTCCTCCAAGCTGGGCGCAGACCAGGCGCGGTTGAGGTTGATGCCCGCCGCGTTGGTCCTGAGATGGCCGCGCCGGCTGCCGTCCGGATTCATGTTCGGCACCACGCGGAAGCGCGTCTTCTCCAGCAGCGCGCGGGCGAGCGCATCGCCGGGGTCGAGCAGCCGCTCCAGAAACCCCTCCATCCACCACTCGGCCATGGTCTCGCCAGGATGCTGGCGCCCGATGATCCAGCAGGTGCGCGGCTCTGCTGCACCGATCTCCAGCAGGTCGAGCAGCGCGCCGTCCAGGGTATCGCCGAGCCGGCGCGCAGCGGCCAGGGGCCAGCGGGCGGCGCCCGCGATGAGCGCGTCGTGGCGCGCCATCGGGTAGGGCGCGAAGTAGGCGAAGCGCACCTCGTCACCGGCGGGGCGGTGCCGGATGGTAAGCATCTTGCCGTCGTACTCGGTCGCGACGCGGAGCCAGTCCTCGCCATCCTCCGAGGCGACGGCCCGATAGCCCTTCCAGCCCTCGCTGTACGTCGCGCCGCTCGCGTTCTCGATCCTGAGCACGCAGTCCTCGCCCGCCGCGCCCTGCACCCGGAAGTAGAACCACTGGAAGAACGCCCCGCCCGCGTCGGGCACGATCTCCAGCCTGACTGCACCGGGAGACCTGGCCGCGAGACAGCGGATGTTGCCGCCGTCGAAATCGCTGTCGACGGCGAGGCTCACGGCCGGCTCCGGGCCCGGCTCGCGTCAGGTCGCATAGTTGGAGGCGCCGCGCCTGGCCGCGGTGAGGCCGCCGCGCCTCACCTGGGCTGTGACGTCGGCAAGGTCGGAGAGATAGTCGTCGATGCTGTCAGCGTGCTTCATGTTGAGCCAGAGCAGGATGGAATCGGGCTCGCGCATGCGGATCGAACGCCAGCGGCGTGCCGCCGTCCCTTCCTCCACCGCGAAGATGTCGAAGCCGTCGGCGTAGAAGGTGACGTGGAGCGCATGCGGGTGGCCGAGCACCACGAGCCCGTCGATCGCGCCGATCCCCTCCACCAGCCGCTCGCGGATGCGCCGCTGGGTCTCGTAGATGCGCAGGTAACCCTCTTCCCCCAGCGTGGTCATCACCGCCCAGGCGCTGGCGACGGCGCCGCCCGAGCGGGTGCCGGTGATCGTGGGCGTGGAATAGGTGCCGGCGGGCCAGCCGTCGAAGGTGGTGCGGTGGTGGCGCTCCAGGGTCTTGTCGCGCAGCAGGCAGAGCGAGATGCCCTTGTGGGCGTAGCCGAACTTGTGCATGTCCACCGACATCGAGGTGACGCCGGGGACCGCGAAGTCGAAGGGCGGGATCGGCTCGCCCAGCATCGCCATGAAGGGCAGGATCATGCCGCCGATGCAGCCGTCGGAATGCATCCAGAGGTCGTGCGCCTGGGCAAGAGCGGCGATCTCCTCGATGGGGTCGGTCTCGCCGTAGGGATAGGGTGGCGCCGAGCCCGCAATCATCACGGTGTTCTCGGTAATGGCATCGGCCATGCCGGCGACGTCCGCACGCCAGCCCTCGCTGCGGGACATGCGCACGACCTTCATGCCGAGCCACGCGGCGCCCTTGTCGAAGGCGGCGTGGGCCGTCTTCGGCACCACGACCTCGGGCTCGCCCGCGACCGGGCGGTACTCGCGCGCCCAGTCCCGCGCGGCCTTCATGGCCATGAGGATGCTCTCGGTGCCGCCGGCGGTGGTGGAGCCGCCGGCGCCTTCGGGCGCGTGCAGGAGGTCGAGCACGCCCGCGATCAGGGCGCGCTCCAGCGCAGCCAGGCTCGGATAGGCGCTCGCGGCGAAGAGGCCGTTCTCGTCCCGGTAGGCGTCGTAGGCCTCGTGTGCGCAGCGCAGCACGTCCTCGCCCGCGAAGTAAGCGGCCGAAAAACTTCGCTCGTGGCACCAGGGGTTGTCGGTCTCGCGCGCCGACAGCATCTCCGCCTTGAGCCCGTCCCAGGCCCGGCTCGCCTGCGGGAATGCCCGGTTCCGGCGTGTCTCGGGTGCCGCCTTGGCTGCCATCGTCTCCTCCCGCCGCGCACTGCGGCGATGCCGCGTTCCGCCCTGGAGACATAGCAGATCGCGGTCTGGATGGAAGGGCGGAGGACACGCCGCGGCGGTTGAGCGGCGGAGCGCGAGGCGCTTACGATGCGGGCCGGCCCGCCCGGCGCCGGGACGGGCGCTTTCCTGGACAGGGAGAGAAAGCGATGTATCGGTGGTTCACCTTGCCTGGCGCCGTGCTCGGGCTGGCGCTGTTGGCGCTATCCCCCCTCCACGCGGCGGAGATGCCGCCCGTCGACGACCTCGAGGCCCAGATGGGCGCCCCTGCCGGGACGGTCACGGTCTACGAGCCGCACCTGAGCGTCGGCGAGGAGCATATCGCGGTCGACTACGTGGGCTACCCGGCCGTCGACGTGATGCTTCGTCTCTTCGGCCCCGACTGGCAAAGCGAGGCGGAGACCATCGAGTTCCGCGCGCTGGACGGTTACGTCTCCCGCATTGCGGTCGAGCGCTTCATGACCGAGGGCGCGTTCATCGTCTTCGCGCGCGGGGATGGCTCTCCCTTCACGGTGGACAACCTTGCGCAGAACCAGACCGACGTGCCGCTCGGCCCCTATTACCTGGCCTGGGACAACATCGGGAACCCGGCCCTCTTGGCGGAGGGCGCGCGCAACTGGCCCTATCAGGTGGCCGAGGTGAACCTGGTCACGCTCTCGGACGCGGCGTTGCTACCCGAGGGCCTCGACGCCCGCTTTCACGAGGGCGCTGCGCTGGCTAAGACGCACTGCCTGAGCTGCCACCTGGTGAACGGCTACGGCGGAGAGAAGTTCGAGGCCAACCTGGCGGAAGTCGCGAAGGTCTACGAGGAGGACGAGTTCATTCGCCTGGTGCTGGCGCCGCTCTCGGTTCTCGAAGAGACCACGATGTCGCCCCTTTCCGACCGCCTGCCCGAGCCCGAGCGCCGGCGCATCGCCAAGGCGCTCTTCGACTACCTCGTGGCGCTGCCGGTTCTTGAGTAGCAGGTGATACGCTCTCGAACGCGTCGCATCCCGCGTGCTGGCGACCTTGAGGCAAGAAGAAGGGCTCTGGTTCAGTGCACAGCAATCCTGCCTTCCGGCGAGTCTCCCGAGAGCGCAACCTGAGCTTCGCGGCGCAACGAGGATTCGGTGTCCTGGCCATCGACGGCGGGGGCCCGCTCGTCAGCCACATTCCATTCATCCTGGTCGAAGACGGCGCGGCTATTCATGCCCATCTCGTTCGTTCGAATCCGATCGCGGGCCGCCTGCGTGCGGGGGAGCAGGCGGCCGTGCTCGCCGTCAGCGGACCGGACAGCTACGTCTCGCCGGACTGGTACGGCACCGGGACGGCGGATCAGGTCCCGACGTGGAACTACGTGGCCGTGCACATCCGGGGCACGCTCCGACGCCGCGCGGATGAGGCGCTCCGCGCCCACCTGGACGCGTTGTCGGCCCGGTTCGAGGACGAGCTGCGGCCCAAGCCCCCGTGGACGCCAGCCAAGGTGTCGCCAGACCAGCTCGGCACGCTGATGCGCTCCATCATGCCGGTCGAGCTCTCGGTGGAGAGCGTGGAGGGAACCTGGAAGCTCAATCAGAACAAGGAGGGCAGCGTTCGTCTGCAGGCTGCACGGCACGTCGAGAGCGAGGGCTTCGGGCAAGAGGCCGCCGCGCTCGCCCGCCTGATGCGGAGCCCACCAGACAGTTGACTCGACGCGTCCTCTACTGGGCGAGCGCGATGTCTGCGCTGACCGTGCCGCCGGTGAGGCGTTCCAGCTCGCTCAAGCTGGTCGCGAACACGCAGTGCGGGTGGCCGGCGGCGGCGTAGACGGTCTGGAAGCGGCCGAGGCTCGCGTCGATTGCGACCGGCAGCGGGGTTTCGTGTGCCACCGGAGCGACGCCGCCGATGGAGAAGCCCGTGGCGGCGCGAACGGCATCGGCATCGGCGCGGCGGACTTTTCCCTCGCGGCCGAGCGCCCGCCCCAGCGCCTTCGGGTCGCAGCGCCGGTCGCCCGCGACCAGCGCCATCACCGGCGAGCCTGCGACCGTGAAGACCAGCGACTTCACGATGCTGCCGAGCGGCGTGCCGATACTCTGGGCCGCGTCCTCGGCGCTCCGCGCGGTGCTGGCGAGCGCGATCACCTGCGCCTGCGACCCCGCTTCGGCGAGCGCCGCCTGTACCCGGCGCACAGCCGGATGTGCGATCGGGTCCGCCATGCCCGGCCCCCTTAGTGCGGGACCTTGAGCCCCCGCTGCACCGCCGGCCGGGCGCCGATGGTCTCGAACCAGCGGTGCAGGTTCGGGAGATCGGCCAAGTCGATGCCGTGCCACTCCCAGCGCCCGACCCAGCCGAAGCAAGCGATGTCGGCGATGGAGTAGTCGCCGGCGAGGAAGTCGTGCTCCGCCAGCCTCCGGTCCATCACGCCGTAGAGCCGGTGCGCCTCGGTGGTGTAGCGCTCGATGGCGTAGGGCACCTCCTCCTTGGCGAAACGGCGGAAATGGTTGGCCTGGCCGAACATCGGGCCGACGCCCCCCATCTGGAACATCAGCCACTCCATCACACGCCAGCGCCCGCGCGCGTCCGTCGGGATCAGCTGGCCGGTCTTGTCCGCAAGATAGAGCAGGATTGCGCCGGATTCGAAGAGCGAGATCGGCTCGCCATCCGGCCCCTCGGAATCGACGATCGCCGGGATCTTGTTGTTGGGGCTGATCTTGAGGAACGCGGGGTCGAACTGCTCGTCCTCCAGGATGTTGATCGTGTGCGCCCGGTAGGGGAGCCCGACCTCCTCGAGCATGATGGAGGCCTTCACGCCATTCGGCGTGCCAAAGGTGTAGAGGTCGATCATTGCTTCACTCCCTAGCGGGCTTCGAACTGCTTGGCGCCGAACATGATCGAGCGCTCTTCCTCGGTGAACACGGGCTTCTTGCGGATCTGATCGGCCATCACGTCGAGGCCACGCTGCACGGCGGGGCGTCCATTGTTGCGCTCCAGCCAGGCGCCGAGGTGGGGATAGTCCTCGATCTCCTGCCCCTGGTTCATCCAGAGCCGCATCCACGGGAAGGTCGCCATGTCGGCGATGGAATAGTCGCCCGCGACCCACTCGCGGTCCGCCAGGCGCTTGTTCACCACGCGGTAGAGCCGGCTCGTCTCATTGGTGTAGCGCTCCACCGCGTAGGGGAGCTGTTCGGGCGCGTAGTTGCGGAAGTGGTGGCACTGGCCGAGCATCGGCCCGACGTTGCCCATCTGGAAGAAGAGCCACTGCAGCACCTCGGCGCGGCCCGGCTCGTCGGCGGGGATGAAGCGGCCGTGCTTGTCGGCGTAGTGCAGCATGATGGCGCCGGATTCGAAGAGCGAGAGCGGCTTGCCGTCCGCGCCGTCGGGGTCGACCACCGCCGGCATCCGGTTGTTGGGCGCAATGGTGAGGAAGTCCGCCTCGAACTGCTCGCCCTTGTTGATGTCCACCGGAATCACGTTGTAGGCGATGCCGAGCTCCTCGAAGAGAATGGTGAGCTTCCACCCGTTCGGCGTCGGCCAGTAATAGAGATCGATCATGGCGCCCTTCTCCCTCGCCGCCTCGGACCGGAGGCCGGCCCAGCCTCCTTATGACCAGCCGACACGGGGCGGTCAACGTCGACCGCGCCCACTACAGGCGCCAGCCGTGCCGCGCACGGTGGTCCGGGCTACGGCTCGGTGCGCTCGCGCACGAAGCCTTGGCCGGCGCGGCCGACCAGCTCTGCCTGCTCGATCCAGACGCGCTCCTGCGCGTCGTCCACCACAGTCCCAATCCGCTGGCACGCCTTGCCGTCTTTGCCGAGGATCTCGATGGCGCGGTCCTCGTGCTCGGGCGGCACGATAACGCAGAAGCCGATACCCATGTTGAAGACCCGGTACATCTCCGCGTCCTCGATGCCGCCCAGGCGCTGGAGCACGGCGAAGACCGGCGGTGGCGTGGGCAGCGCATCGAGCCGCATGCCGACTTGCGCCTCGATCCGGGTCAGGTTGAGGAAGCCGTCGCCGGTGATGTGCGCCAGCGCATGCACCGGCACCTCGCTCGCCAGCAGGTCCAGCGCCTCGCGGACATAGATGTGGGTGGGGCGAAGCAGCGACTCGCCCACGGTCTCGCCAAGGCCCTCCACGCTGTCCTCCACGGTGAGCCCCGCGTTCTCGAAGAAGACCCGCCGGGCGAGCGTCAGCCCGTTGCTGTGGATGCCGCTGCTGGCGATGCCGACGATGCTGTCCCCCGCCTGCACCGCGGCGCCCGTGTTGACCGCGTCGAGCGCGACCCGCCCGACCGCCGTCGCCGCCAGGTCGAACCCGGCTTCCGGCACCGCGCCCTTGATCACGTCGCGCATCGCGGCGATCTCGCCGCCCGCGATGGAGACGCCGGCACGCCGCGCGCCCTCGGCAAGGCCTGCGCCAAGGGCTTCGAGCATCGCAGGCTCCGCGCGCTCGACGGCGATGTAATCCACCAGCGTGATCGGCTGCGCGCCGACGCAGATAAGATCGTTGACGTTCATCGCCACACAGTCGATGCCGACGCTATCGTAGCGGCCCATCATCTGCGCGATCAGGGCCTTGGTGCCGATGCCGTCGGTGCAGACCGCGACGCCGACTCCCCCAAAATCCAGCACGCTCGCGAAGTAGCCGAGCCCGACCTTGATCGCGCCGAGGCCGCTCTCGCCGGCCGGCCAGGTGCCGCGCACGTGCCGCACGAGCCCGGCGAGCCCGGCCTCGACCGCATCGGCATCGACGCCTGCACTGCTGTAGTCCGTCGCTGGACGTTCCGGCGGCGAGGCCATGTCCATATCTCTCCATTTTTCGCGCGCGACGGGGCGCGAGACTCGCCGATCGGCGGGCAGTCGGCAAGCGCCCGGCGCCTTTCGGTTGCTCCGACCGGCCGCTATCATCGCCGCCCATTCACGGTCGGGCGCTCGCCCGCCGGCAACACGCGACAGCGGGAGAAACCATGAGCTCGAAGACCACTGCAACCCCCGAAAACGCGCTTTCCAAGGCGGAAATCGACGAGCGATTGGCGGCAGGAACACTGGCGCGCCTCGCGAGCTATCGCGAGGACGGGATGATCCATCTCACGCCGATCTGGTTCGACTGGAACGGCGAGGTCTTCCGGCTCACCCTCGGCGCCGGCCGAATCCACCTCAAGAACCTGGCGCGCGACCCGCGCGTATCGATCCTGATCGACCGCGACCCCCGCGTGGACGAGAGCGCTCAGGGTCTCGCGGCTGGCGCCTGGGCGATCATGTGCCGGGGCAACGCCACGCTCTCCCAGGACGATGCGCTGATTCGCGAGGTGACTGTCGCGGTCCTCAAGAAGGCGCTGGGCCCGGAGGATGCGGACAAGTACGCCGAGCCGGTGATGTCCGAGGGCCGCACCATCGTGACCATCACGCCGCAGGACTGGTTGACCTGGGACTACAACAAGGCCGACGACTAGTCACCTGGAACTGAAGTAGATAGCATTATATAACAGCCATCGGCGTTGGATTTGGGAGGTCTTTCCGATGGCACGTGGCAGTGGCCGGCCGATGGCGGTCCTGGTTCTGAGCGATGAAGAACGATCGTATCTTGAACGTCAGGCTCGACGCCACCGGGTCGCGCGCTCGCTCTCCGATCGCTGCCGCATGATCCTGCGCTGTGCAGACGGGCTGACAAACAAGGCGGCGGCAGCCGAGATCGGCGTGCACGAGCACACGGTCGGCAAGTGGCGCCGCCGCTTCCTGAAGGAGCGCATCGACGGACTTTCGGATGAGCCTCGTCCGGGACGGCCGCGGACGCTCACGGACGAGCAGGTGGCTGTGGTCATCGATCGGAAGCTGGAGACGACGCCGGCCGACGCGACCCACTGGTCGACCCGTTCGATGGCCCGGGAGAGCGGACTGTCGCACACGACGGTCCGGCGGATTTGGGCGGCCTTCAGCGTGCAGCCGCACCGGGCGGAGACGTTCAAGCTGTCGGCCGATCCGCACTTCGTGGAGAAGGTCCGCGACATCGTAGGCCTCTACATGTCGCCGCCGGACCGCGCGCTGGTGCTCTGTGTCGACGAGAAAAGCCAGATCCAGGCGCTCGACCGCAGCCAGCCGGTCCTGCCGATGCTGCCGGGCATCCCTGAGCGGCGCACGCACGACTACAAGCGTCACGGCACCACCTCGCTCTTCGCCGCCCTCGACGTTGCCACCGGCTCGGTCATAGGCAAGTGCTATCGCCGCCACCGGGCCAGGGAGTTCCTCGACTTCCTGAAGGAGATCGACAGGCGCGTCCCCGAGGGGCTGGACGTCCACATCGTCATGGACAACTACGCCACTCACAAAACCGCAGCGGTCAAGGCCTGGCTGGCGCGGCGAGCGCACTGGAATGTCCACTTCGCGCCGACGTCGGCGTCCTGGATCAACCAAGTCGAACGCTGGTTCGCCGAGCTGACACGCAAGCAGCTGCAACGCGGGGGGCACCGCTCTACCCTCCAGCTCGAGGCCGACATCCGCGCTTTCATCGAAACCCACAACGAAAATCCCCGACCCTTCAAGTGGACCAGGTCCGCCGATGGAATCCTCGCCGCCCTTTGGCCGAATCTTCAACCGGCGTTGACACCATCGGACTTGTTCCGGTCATCCGCGTCAGCCAAGCATGACGGAGAGTCATGGATGGCCGGAACAAGTCCGGGCATGACGTGGTGGGGTTCCTGCAATTCGTACGAACTTCTCGTTCAGGACACTAGGAATTCATCCGACATTTCGTCGCCGATTTATCTGACTTTCTGTCAGCTACAATTCCAGCCGCCGTTGACAGTATTGGTGTGCTAATCGTCGTCGACACAGCGTGCCGAACAACACGATCCAGCACGGGGCTGTGCAGTAATGCGCATTCCTACCACAACTGCAGGGAGCCCCAACAATAGGCATACCTTTCGCGATCAACAGCCCTGAGGCCCAGTAAGGGTGAAGCCCTCATAGCCCTTGGCCACGACTTCATCGCAAATGTTGCGGTAAGCGCCGACGCCGCCGACATAGGGATAAATTACGCGCGGCTTGCCCGGGATGTTCGCGCCGACATACCAGGTGTTGGACTGGAAGAAGAGCGTCTTGTCGGCCGCTTCGTTGACGTGGAGCATCCACTCGTCTTCGGCCTCGGCGTTCGCCTCGATGCTGTCGATTGCGTGCTCCTCCAGGTAGGCGATGCAGTCGGCGATCCATTCGATGTGTTGCTCGAGCGAGTTCATCATGTTGCTGAGCACCGAGGGGCTGCCGGGGCCCGTGACCGTGAAGAGATTGGGGAAGCCCGCGACCGCGAGCCCGAGATAGCTCCTCGGGCCATCCGACCATTTCTGCTTGAGCCCGATGCCGCCCCGGCCCCGAATGTCGATGTTGAAGAGCGCGCCGGTCATGGCGTCGAAGCCCGTGGCGAACACGATGGCGTCGAGCTCGTGCTCCTTGCCGTCGGCCTTGATGCCGCTCGGCGTAATCTCCTCGATAGGCGTCGCCTTCAGGTCGACCAGGCTGACATTGGCGCGGTTGAAGGTCTCGTAATAGTCAGTATCGACGCACATCCGCTTTGTGCCGAGCGGGTGATCCGTTGGACACAGAATGTCCGCGACCTCGGGGTCGTCGACCCGTTGGCGGATCTTGTCGTGCACGAACTCTACGGCAAAGTCGTTCGCGGTCTTGCTGGTGATGAGGTCGACAAAGGACTGCAGGAAATTGAAGGCGCCCTCCTGCCACCGGCGCTCGAACGTCTTCTCGCGCTCCTCCGCCGATACATCGAGCGCCGATGTTTCGGAGATCTCGAAGATATCGCCGACGCGCGTGCCGCGGGCGCGCCGCCGGAGCTCGGGATAGCGCGACTTCCACGACTGCACGTCCTCGTCGTCGAGCGGGCCATTCCACGCCGGAACACTGAAGTTCGGTGTGCGCTGGAAGACCGTGAGGTGGGCCGCCTGCGCGGCAATCACCGGTACCGACTGGACACCCGATGAGCCCGTCCCGATCACGGCGACGCGCTTGCCGGTGAAGTCGATCTCCTCATGCGGCCAGAGGCCGGTGTGCTACCAGTCGCCTTCGAAGCGCTCCAAGCCCTCGTAATCGGGGATGTAGGGGGTCGACATGCAGCCAGTCGCCATAATGCAGTACCTGGCGGAGAGGCGTTCACCGCGGTCCGTATCGATGATCCAGCGCTTCGTGGCATCGTCGAACACCGCGCTCGTGACACGGGTCTCCAGCTGCATGTCTCGTCTGAGGTCGAACCTGTCCAGAACGTGATCTATGGTAACTACCCAGGTACCCCGCCGCCAGTTCTGAGTGCGTGCTGATGTTGCTTGCCGTCGGTGCCGTTTCGCCGTCGGCGCGTCGTTGATCCCCGCTTGACTGTATAGGTTCTCTCGCCTATGGGTTGCACTCTCGCATGAGAGGAGCAGCCGGTGGGGTATTTCGGGTCGAAGGCGACGACCGGTCTGAGCCAGGCGCTGATTGCGCTGATGCCGCGGCACTCTGTCTATATCGAGAGCCATCTTGGGGGCGGGGCGCTGATGAAGCGCAAGCCTGCGGCCATGCGCTCGATCGGGATCGACCGCGACGAGCGGGCGCTTGAGGCCTTTGGCTGCGACTACCCGGTGGAGTTGGTGCACGGCTGCGCCCATTCCTTCCTGGCCTCGTTCCCGTTTCTGGGCCCGGAGCTGGTCTACAGCGATCCGCCCTATCTGCACGCGACCCGGCGTTCGTCGCAGCGCTACCGCTTCGAGTACGAGGAGGCCGACCACGTCGCGCTCCTCGAACTGCTCAAGGGTCTGCCCTGCCAGGTGATGGTCTCGGGCCACCCGTCTGCGCTCTATGACGAGCTGCTGGCGGGCTGGCGCCGGCTGGCGCTGCAGGTGACGACCCAGGCCCAGGTGCGGACCGAGGTCGTGTGGTTCAACTTCGCGCCTGACCGGGTGCACTGGGCGAGCTTCGCCGGCCGGAACTTCACCGAGCGCCAGTGCATCAAGCGCAAGGCGACCAACTGGGGCCGGCGCTACGAGGCCATGCCGGCGGGCGAACGCCTGGCGGTGCTGGCCGCGATCATGGCCGTCGAGGCCGACGAGGGTTCGTGACAGTGTCGCGCTGGCACGAGGACCTCGCTGCCCACGACGAGGCCTTCGCGTGCCTGCAGGACCTTTTCACCCCACAATCCTTCGCAATGACCGCCGTCAAAGCCATTCGGGAATGGGGCCAGAGGTTGCTGCGCCTGAGCGCGGCCCTGGTCAAGGAGAACGACGCGCTGGAGCGGGAGAACGCCCGCTTGCGCGAGCGGATCGCCGAACTCGAGCGCAGCGCCGCGCTCGACAGCACCACCAGCTCCAAGCCGCCGGCCAGCGACGGTCTGAAGAAGAAGAGCGGTGACCGGGAGAAGCGCACCCGGAGCCAGCGCGGCAAGTCCGACAGGCCCAGTGGCGGCCAGCCGGGCCACAAGGGAACTACCCTGGAGCGGACCGCGACGCCCGACCATGTCGTCGATCATGATCCGTCCGCCTGTGAGGGCTGCGGCGCGCCGCTGTCGGACGCTGACCGTCACGGAGCCCCCGTCTGCCGGCAGGTCTTCGATGTGCCCGAGCCGCAGCCCCTCGAGGTCACCGAACATCGCGGCCATCGTTGCCTCTGCGCTGCCTGCGGCACCGTGACGACAGCCGTCTTCCCGAACGGCGTGAGCGCACCGGTCCAATACGGGCCGCGCATCACCGCGTGGGTGACCTACCTGCTGCACGCTCAGTTCATTCCCGAGAAGCGGGTCGCCGAGGTCATGAGCGACCGCTTCGCGGTCAAGCTCTCAACAGCCACCATCGTCGCCATGGGAAGGCGCACCGCCCGGCGCTTCGAGGGCTTCCTCGATCGCCTCGCGGAGATCATCCGCACCGCAGCCCCAGTCAAACACCTCGACGAGACCGGCATCCGCATCGCCGCCCGGACCCATTGGCTCCATGTGCTGTGCACCCCGTTGCTCACCATCCTGCGCGTCGCCACCGGGCGCAGCCACATCGACGAGAAGCTCAACGGCATCGTCATCCATGACGACTACGCCACCTACTTCGCTCTCGAGGGCGTGCGCCACGGGGCCTGCAACGCCCATCACCTGCGCGAGCTCCAAGCCCTCATCGAGATCGAGAAGGAAGACTGGGCAACGAGCACGCACCGGCTCCTCATCCGTGCCAACAGAGCCGCCCGCTTCGCCCACAAGAACGACCGCGACGTGCCCGCCTCACTGGTGGCCCGCATCTCGCGAGCCTGGGACCGCATCCTCGAACGTGCCATCGCCTCTCACGAAGAAATGCCACCGCTCCAGACCGGAAAGCGCGGACGACAAAAGCGCCGCATCGGTCACAACCTCGCCCTCCGACTCCAGAAGTACAAGGAGGGGTGCCTGCGCTTCCTCACCGATCCGCGAACCCCCTTCTCCAACAACGAGGCCGAGCGCGACCTCCGAATGGGCAAGCTGCGCCAGAAAATCTCAGGCGGCTTCCGCTCGATACAAGGCGCCCGCGACTTCGCAAACCTGCGATCCGTCATCGCCACCGCTCGAAAACAGCGCTGGAATGTCCTCGAAACCCTGGCGCACCCCGATCCAATCCAGCTGATCCCCGTATTGCGCTTCTGAAATCCTGCGCTGCTCCGGGAAAGCGCCGCCTGACCCCTGGCTGGTCAGAACCATCAATCCATCACGTCCGAGTGCTCGGCAGAATCAGACCTGGGCAGTTACTGAAAATCGGTGCCCGTCGCGCGGGCGGACTTCGGGCCACATCGGGGTAGCTTACCGGTCGCAGTCCGCAAGAGGGGCATCGTGAGCTGTGAAACCCGGCGACCCCAGAGGAGCACACGGGCGTCGCGTGGGTAGCGTTGTGCCGAATCCCAGAGAATTTTCACAGCAAGAACCTGGGCAGTTACGAATAATTGGCGCAGAGAGAAGCGAATCCCATGGCGTTTTAAGGTAACTGCCCAGGTACCCCCTCTCTCTTATGGAACAAGCCAGTTCCTTTTGCGTCAACGCCCCCACGCCGCGGGGGTGCCTACTCTCTTGAGCGCGAGAGGATGATGAACGCCGCGTCGCGAACAAGATGAGAGGACAGCGATACTCAGGATGAGCCGGAGAAGTTCAGGAGCGCAGTATAGGGATCAGCTGCATCGGTTCCGGGTGCGCCAGGATTTGCAGGATGTTCCAGCCTTGCTTTCGAGCGGTGACGATGACGCTGCGCATTCCGGCGAAGTTGCAGGCGCCTTGCAGGGAGCGGAAGCCGCCTGAGATCTTCTCATGCACTTTGTTCATACGGATGTCACGCTCCGCCTCGTTATTCGTGAACGGCGTGCGCAGGTCGGTGAGGAAGCGCAGGCAGCCCTCCTTATGCTTTTGAAGGCGGCGCGCGAGGTTGTGGCCGATGCGGCGTTTCTTTCGCCCTCGCTTTGCGATCTGGAGCGGCGGTTGGGCCTCATGGAAGGCGATGGCTTCTTCGAGGATACGGTCCCATGCCCTTGAGATGCGGGCCACCAGGGAGGCGGGGACTTGACGGTCTTTCTCACGGGCGAAGCGGGCGGCCCTGCGCGCGCGCTGAAGCAGGCGGTGCATGCTCGCCGCCCATTCCTCCTTCTCGATGTCGATCAGGGCCTGGAGTTCGCGCAGGTGATGTGCGTTGCAGGCGCCGTGGCGGACGCCCTTGATGGTGAAGTAGGGGGCGAAGTCGTCGTGGACGAGGATGCCTTTCAGGTTCTTTTCGACATCGCCGCGTCCCTCGCCGATGCGCAGGACGGTGAGCAACGGGGTGCACAGCACATGGAGCCAGCGGGTACGGGCGGCGATACGCAGGCCGGTCTCGTCGAGGTGCTTGACCGGCGCCTGCGTGCGGATCAGATCGGCGACATGGTCGAGGAAGCCCTCGAAGCGCTGCGCTGTGCGCCGGCCCATGGCGGCGATCGTGGCAGTGGAGATGGACACCGCGAAGATGTCGCTCATGAGTTCGGCCAGACGCTTCTCGGGCACGAACTGGGCGTACAGCAGGTAACTCACCCAAGCGGTGATGCGAGGGCCGTACTGGACCGGGGCGGTGACGCCCGGCGGGAAGGCGGCTCGTGTCAGCGTGCCGCATGCGCCGCAGAGGCAGCGATGGGCGCGGTGTTCGGTGACCTCGAGAGGCTGCGGCTCGGGTACGTCGAAGACCTGCCGACAGGCGGGCGCGCCTTGCCGGTCGGCGTCCGAGAGCTCGACGCCACAGCCGGAACAGGTGGAGGGGTGGTGATCGACGACACGGTCCGGGCTGTCGCTCCGCGCGAGGGTGGTTCCCTTGTGGCCGGGCTGGCCGCCACTGGGCCCGCCGGACTTTCCGCGCTGGCTTTGGGTGCGCCTCTGGGCTCCGCTTTTCTTCTTGAGCCCGTCGCTGGCGGGGGGCTTGCTGCTTGTGGTGCTGTTGAGGGCCGCGCTGCGCTCGAGTTCGGCGATGCGCTCGCGCAGGGCCGCGTTCTCCTGCTCGAGTGCGGCATTTTCCCGGGCGAGCGCGGTGGCTGATCGCAGCAGCCCCTGCCCCCATTCCCGGACGGCAACGACGACAGTGGTTGCGAGGGATGATGGCTCGAGAAGCTCCTTCAGGCAGCAGAAGGCCTCGTTACGGGCGGCGAGGTCTTCGTGCCAGTGCGACACCGTCACGTGTCTTCGGCCTCGACGGCCATCATGGCGGCGAGCACGGCGAGGCGTTCGCCCGGCGGCAAGGCCTGGTAGCGCCGGCCCCAGTTGGCTGCCTTGCGCTTGATGCGCTGGCGGTCGGTGAAGTTCCGGCCTGCGTGGCTGGCCCAATGCATCCGGTCGGGGGCGTAGTTGAACCAGACGACCTCGGTTCGCACCAGACCCTGGGTCGTGACCTGCAGCGCCAGCCGGCGCCATCCCGCCAGCACCTCGTCATAGAGCGCCGACGGATGGCCCGAGATCATGACCTGGCAGGGCAGAGCCTTGAGCAGCGCGAGAAGCGCGACGTGGCCGGCCTCCTCGTACTCGAAGCGGTAGCGCTGCGCCGAGCGGCGGGTCGCGTGCAGATAGGGCGGATCGCTGTAAACCAGCTCCGGGCCCAGGAACGGGAACGAGGCCAGGAAGTCATGGGCACAGCCGTGAACCAGATCGACCGGGTAGTCGCAGACGAAGGCCTCGAGCGCCTGCGCATCGCGGTCGATGCCGATCGAACGCACGGCCGGCGGCTTGCGCTTCATCAGCGCCCCGCCCCCAAGGTGGCTTTCGATGTAGACGGAGTGCGGCGGCATCAGCGCAATCAGCGCTTGGCACAGACCTGCTGTCGCCTTCGAGCCGAAATACCCCATGGACCGCTCCCGTCACGCGAGAGAGCAGTCCATAGTCCCGCAACTCTATGAGGTCAAGAACCAATCGCGGTGGCAGAACCAGGCCGCGGCCGCCGCCATAATCACCGTCCTCAACTCAGGATTGGGGTACCTGGGTAGTTACGATCTATGTAGCGCAGGATCTCCGCCTGTTTCGCGTAGCGCTCGGTCCACGTCCAATCTTGCTGGAGCTCGTCGGAGAACGAGTAGGAATAGGTCATGCTCTCCACGTCGCAGCGCGCACCGGGATAGCGGTTCCAGTACCAGGTGCCGCCGGCGCCGGCGCCCGCCTCGATCACCCGAGCGGAGAGGCCCAGCTCGCGGCAGCGCTGCAGCATGTAGATACCCGAGAAGCCGGCGCCGACGATGATGGCGTCGATGTTGGCCTGTGGCATCGGTCCGCCTCCTAAGCCGTCCCAAACGCTTCGCGGAGCGCCGCGCGGGCGCATGAGCCTCAGCCGCGATATCCATGCGGCGGCTCGCCGAGCGGCGCGACCTTGCCTGCGCAGTCGCGTATCTCGCCTCGGAGGAAGCAGCGCTGATGACGGGCCAAACCATCAACCTCAACGGACGCAACGCCATCGTCGGCGTATAACCCCGCTGCTTAATCCCGTCCGGCGTTCATGATCGCCTGGGCGAGGCATTCGGTCGCCTTGTCGGCGACACCGCTAATTATCATGCCGCCATAACTGTGGCCCATGATGATCACACGTAACTGCCCAGGTACCCCCTCTCTCTTATGGAACAAGCCAGTTCCTTTTGCGTCAACGCCCCCACGCCGCGGGGGTGCCTACTCTCTTGAGCGCGAGAGGATGATGAACGCCGCGTCGCGAACAAGATGAGAGGACAGCGATACTCAGGATGAGCCGGAGAAGTTCAGGAGCGCAGTATAGGGATCAGCTGCATCGGTTCCGGGTGCGCCAGGATTTGCAGGATGTTCCAGCCTTGCTTTCGAGCGGTGACGATGACGCTGCGCATTCCGGCGAAGTTGCAGGCGCCTTGCAGGGAGCGGAAGCCGCCTGAGATCTTCTCATGCACTTTGTTCATACGGATGTCACGCTCCGCCTCGTTATTCGTGAACGGCGTGCGCAGGTCGGTGAGGAAGCGCAGGCAGCCCTCCTTATGCTTTTGAAGGCGGCGCGCGAGGTTGTGGCCGATGCGGCGTTTCTTTCGCCCTCGCTTTGCGATCTGGAGCGGCGGTTGGGCCTCATGGAAGGCGATGGCTTCTTCGAGGATACGGTCCCATGCCCTTGAGATGCGGGCCACCAGGGAGGCGGGGACTTGACGGTCTTTCTCACGGGCGAAGCGGGCGGCCCTGCGCGCGCGCTGAAGCAGGCGGTGCATGCTCGCCGCCCATTCCTCCTTCTCGATGTCGATCAGGGCCTGGAGTTCGCGCAGGTGATGTGCGTTGCAGGCGCCGTGGCGGACGCCCTTGATGGTGAAGTAGGGGGCGAAGTCGTCGTGGACGAGGATGCCTTTCAGGTTCTTTTCGACATCGCCGCGTCCCTCGCCGATGCGCAGGACGGTGAGCAACGGGGTGCACAGCACATGGAGCCAGCGGGTACGGGCGGCGATACGCAGGCCGGTCTCGTCGAGGTGCTTGACCGGCGCCTGCGTGCGGATCAGATCGGCGACATGGTCGAGGAAGCCCTCGAAGCGCTGCGCTGTGCGCCGGCCCATGGCGGCGATCGTGGCAGTGGAGATGGACACCGCGAAGATGTCGCTCATGAGTTCGGCCAGACGCTTCTCGGGCACGAACTGGGCGT
>CAXXVO010000013.1:0-151456 GCA_963422645.2 Alphaproteobacteria bacterium | reverse complement strand
TACTTACATTCAATGCCCGGTTACCGCGCAGTGATTATCAGCACTTGGAGGGTGTGAGTCTAGGCAGTGGAACCAAGTTGTAAGAGCAAGGCCTAGTTCCGGCGTTCCTGGTTGCGCACAAGTGCGCACGCGCCCCTTCAAATCCCCAGCGCGCAGCCGTCCTTGCGGGGGTCGGAGCCGCCGGTTAGCACGCCGGTCTCGCGGTCGATCGCGATCGCCTGACCGCCGCCGTGAGGCACCGTTGCCCACGCGACCTCGTGACCGAGGGCGGCTAGGCGCCGGGCGGTCGCCTCGGCGATGGTGGTCTCCAGCGTCAGCACGCCGCCGAAGTGGAAGGCGCGGGGGCAGTCCAGCGCCGCCTGCGGGTCCATGCCGTAATCGATCACGTTGGTGAGGAAGTGGGCGTGGCCGCAGGCCTGGAAGTGCCCGCCCATCACGCCGAAGGGCATCACCGCGTGCTCACCCTGGCCCACCATGCCGGGGATGATCGTGTGCATGGGCCGCTTGCCGCCGGCGATGCGGTTGGGGTGGTCGGCGTCGATGACGAAGCTCGCCCCCCGGTTCTGCAGCATCACGCCGGAGGCCGTGCAGAGCCCTGAGCCGAAGGCCGCGAAGAGCGAGTTGATGAAGGAGATCGCGTTGCCGTCTCCGTCCACCACAGTGAGGTAGATGGTATCGCCGTGGGCCGGGCAGCCGGGCGGGAGCTCCGCCGGCATGGCCCGCGCCGGGTCGATATGGCGGCGCATGGCATCGGCGTACTGGGTGGAGAGTAGCGCGTCCGCCGGCACGTCGACCGCGTCTGGGTCGGCGATCAGCGCGGCGCGGTCGCGATAGCCGAGGCGCGTGGCTTCGGCCTCCAGGTGCAGGCGCTCCGCGCCCACCGGGTCGAGCCCGGCGAGGTCGAAGCCCTCGAGCATGTTGAGGATGAGCAGCGCGATGATGCCCTGCCCGTTGGGCGGGCATTCGTAGATGTCGTAGCCCCTGTAGTTGGCGCTGATGGGCTCCACCGCCTGGGGTGCGAAGCCGGCGAGGTCGTCCGCCGTCATCAGGCTGCCGTGGGCGGTGAGATGGGCCACGATGTCGTCCGCGATGGCGCCCTTGTAGAACGCTTCCGCGCCCTCCTTCGCGATCAGGCGCAGCGTCTCCGCCAGCGCCGGCAGGCGGTGAAGGGTGCCGACGGCGGGCGCGCGGCCGTCGGGCAGGTAGATGGCGCGGGCGTTCTCGCAGCCCTGAAGCTTCTCCACGTTCTGCGCCCAGTCGTGGGCGACGCGGCTGTGGACGACGAAGCCCTCCTCGGCGTAGCGGATGGCGGGCTGGAGCATCTCGTCGAGGCCCTTGGTGCCGTGGTCCGCGAGCAGCCGCTCCCAGGTGCCGACGGCGCCCGGCACGGTGACGGCGTGGGCGCTCTCGAAATCGATGGCATCGATGCCCTGCGCCCGAAACCACTCGACGCTCGCCGCAGCCGGTGCCCGGCCCGATCCGTTGATGGCGTAGGGCGGCACCCGGCCGCCGGGGGCGTAGAGAGCGAAGCAGTCGCCGCCGATACCGGTGGATTGCGGTTCGACCACGCCTTGGACGGCGCAGGCCGCGACCGCCGCGTCCACGGCGTTGCCGCCAGCGCGCAGCACCTCGATGGCGGTCGCCGTCGCCTGCGGGTGCGAGGTCGCCGCCATGCCGCGCGTGCCGTGGACCATGGACCGCCCCGGATGCTGAAAATCACGCATCGACCTCTCCTCCCGCACTCGCGCCGCTGCGAAGAGCGCGCTGCCGGGGTTTTAGACGGTTTGCCGCGCGCGCGAAACGCTCGCGGCCCTTCACGAACTGTTGCACGGCCAGACCGGCCGCTCGCATGGCGGGGGCAGGCGAAGCTTGTTAGTGTCGCCCGCACCTGCCCGGCCTGAGCGGCGTGCTTGCGAAGGGCGCCGCCCGGGCCAATATCTGTGGCAGGAGCGCGCGAAGCCATTGTGCGCAAAGCGTTACGCGACGAAAACTGCAACGCGGGGATCAAGAACATGCGCTTGATAGGGTTGGCGGCCGCAGGCTTGGTCGCCGGAGGCATGGGGCTCGCGGCCGTCGCCGCGGCACCGGCCTCGGCGGCGGAGCCCCAGCGGATCACGGTGACCGGCGAGGTCATCGATTCCTGGTGCTATCTGAGCGAGATCATGTGGGCAACTGGCTCGGCCCATCACCGCTGCGCGGTCTGGTGCGCGCGGGGCGGCGTGCCGGTGGGCATCCTGAGCGAGGACGAGGAGGAGGTCTACGTCCTGCTCATGCTCGAGGACAATCCCGACGTGATCGGCAACAAGGCGGTGTTCCGCATGCAGACAAACGAGGTCGTCGTAACCGGCGATCTCTACGAGCGCGACAGCGTCAAGTATCTCGCCGTGAGCGAAATCGTCGAGGACCACGGGATCGTGAACTACTCCCACGAGGACTTCGACGTTCAGCCGGGAGGGCTTTAGGCATGATGGCCCATCGCACGATGATCCGCTTCGCCGCGGCCCTGGTATTCGCAGGCTCCATGGCGGCCGCCGGCGTCGCCTCCGCTGCCAATAGCTGGGGGCTGCCCGACGAGTTGGAGGCGCGCTTCGACGCCAATGTCACCGACGTGCTCTGCGTCCTGAGCGGCGACTGCCCCGAGGACTGCGGCGCCGGCAATCGCCTGCTCGGCCTGCTGCAGGACGACGGCACCCTGGTGCTGCCGCTCAAGAACGCCGGCCCCTTTACCGGGCCGACCGCCGATCTCATCCCCTTCTGCAACCAGCGGGTGACGGTCGACGGCCTGTTCACGACCAACTACGGCATCACCACCTTCGCGGTCCAGTTCGTGCGGCCCGAGGGCGGCAAGTGGCGGGGCGCCAACGGCTTCGTCCGCCAAGTGGGCCGCCGAGCGGGGCCTGGAGACGAAGGACAAGAAGGCGCGGCGCTGGATGCGCAACGACGAGCAGATCCTGGAGTTGATCGAGGAGCAGGGCGTGCTCGGCCTCAAGAGTGAGGGCATCACGCCTTAGCCCGACCGGAAAGGCGGCGCGCGAACCTCGCGCGCCGCACCGCCGGGCGAAAGCCCGAGAGCGTATTTGTTTCCGGAATTTTCTAGTTTCAGACTTCCTGACCTCGTGATGCTGGCTGTTCTGGGCAGCGTGCCGGGAACTCCTTGAATTCTGATACATTTCGGTTGTTTCAGGCGGTTTTTCGCTGGGTGTCGCGCCCGAGGTCTGATATTATAATTTGATACCAATTGCACGGGGTCTCAACCATGCCCAGTACCCTCCCAATGTGCCCTCCAGAGGCGGTCTCGATCGGCAACAGCTGCTTCGCCGTCCTGATCTCGGACGACACCTTCACCTACTTTTCCAACCTCATTCCCTTTGACAGCCACGCCGCCGATGACCGCACGGCCATGCTCTTGCGGATCGGCCGCCTCGCGGCGATCAGCGCGGTCTCGCCGCAGGAACTGGCTGACGCTTTCGCTGTCTCGCGCGCGACGGTGCAGCGCGCACGACGGCGCTACCTGGCCGAGGGCGAAGCGGGGTTCATGAAGCCCCGGCGCGGTCGCGGGCCGTCGGTGTTCACTCCGGAGTTGGCGGAGAAGGCGACGGCGTTGCTGGCATCGGGCCTGAGCGGCTCTGCGGCGGCCCGGGTTCTCGGCGTGTCAGCGCCATCGGTCAACAAGTGGCGCCGTCAGGGACTGATCGGCAACACGGAGGCGGATGGGGAGCCCGGACGCTCAGCGCTGGCTGCGCCGCCTGACGCGGGTGCGGCTCCTGAAGGCCGTGTCGATGAAGAGAGTACCGGTGCCCCGGGGCCGGAGACGGCGCCGGGGCTGGAAGCGCAGCCGCAAACGGATCGCAGCGCGCGCGATCGGCGGGACCGGCAGGCGCCGATGGGGCGTGCGACTTGCGATGTTCCGGCTCGGGTTCTGGCCAGTTGTGGACAGGCGGGGCCGGTCGAACCGCAGTTCGCCGCCGCCGCCCGCGGTGTCCGCTTCGGCGGCGTGCTCGCCGCCCTGCCGGCCCTGCTGAAGGAAGGTCTTCTCTCCGAGACCGGTCTCCTGCCATTGCTGCCGAAGGGCTATTACGGCTTGCCTACGATCCTGCTCTTCCTGGCCTTCATGACCTTGGCGCGGGTGCGCAACCCCGAGAGCCTGCGCTACCAGGCGCCGGGCGAATGGGGCGCCATTCTCGGCCTCGATCGCTGCCCCGAGGTCAAGACGCTGCGCCGCAAGATCGCTCTCATCGCCGACGACGAGGCCGGCGTGCGGGCGTGGCAGCTCGCCCTTGCCAGGCGCTGGCAGGCGCCGACGAGCCGGAGCTCTGGGCGACGCTGGCCATCGACGGGCACGTCAAGGTCTACTCCGGCCGCAAGGGGCGCTTGCCCAAGCACTTCGTCTCGCGCGAGAAGCTGTGCCTGCCGGCGAGCGCCAGCTACTGGATCAACGCTCTGGGCGGCAAGCCGCTGCTCTGTCTGCACAAGCCGCTGGACCCGAAGATGGTCGCGGCCATCGAAGCCGACGTGGTGCCGGCGCTGCAGGAGCTTGGGATCGTTGGCGCCGGGGCGCCGGACCTGACCGCCGAGCATCCCGGCCAGCCGGCGCTCACCCTGGTCTTCGACCGCGAGGGCTGGAGCCCGGATCTGTTCCGCCGGCTGGCGAGGCGCGGCGTCGCCTGCCTGACCTGGCACAAGAACTTCAGGGGCGAGGACTGGCCGGCCGAGGACTTCGGCGCGATGACCGTTCCCATTCACGGACCGGCGGCGGACGGCAGCGCCACCATGCGGCTGGCTGAGAAGCCGGTGACGTTGCCGAACGGCTTCAGGGTGCGCCAGATCCGCCGCCTGCTCGACAACGGCCGTCAGGTGCCGCTGATCACCACCGATCCGCACAAGCCGATGGCTGAGGTTGCGGGCGCCATGTTCTCGCGCTGGTCGCAGGAGAACTTCTTCAAGTACATGCGTGACGAGTTCAATCTCGACGCCCTGCCGACCCACGAGCTCGAGCCTCTCGATCCCGCCGCCATGGTCGTCAACCCGCTGCGGCGGGCCTATGACAAGGCAATCCATCGCCTCGACCGCCAGCTTGGCCGCCTGCGCAACCGCATCGCCGACACGGCCCGGAAGAAGCAGCCGACGGCGGAACTCAGGAGGGAAGTCAGGGACCTCCAGGATGTCCGCGACATCGTCAGGGCCAGCCGCAGGGAGACGCCCAAGCACTGCCGGGCCGGCGACCTCGACGAAGCCGAGCAGCTCGATGCCTTGCCCGCGCGCGAGCGCCTCCTCCTCGACGTCATCCGGATGATCGCCTACCGCGCCGAAACCCGCATGATGCTTCCCGTCATGCAGGCGCAGGGCCACAAGCCCCATCCCCGGAAACTGCTTCAAGCGCTGCTCACCGCCGATGCCGACATCCTGCCGGATCCTGGCAATGGCCTCCTGCGGGTCCACATTCTTGGCCTCGCAAACGACGCCTGCGACCGTTGGATCGATGCGGTTCTGAGCGACCTGAACGCCACCGAAACGGTCTTCCCCGGCACCCGTCTGCGCATAGTCTACGACATCGACGGGGCCTCGGAATCCGCGCGGCTCGTGTCACCTAAAATCAGCAGAGGTCAGGAAGTCTGAACCTCGCGCGCCGCCTTCAAAAGCATAAGGAGGGCTGCCTGCGCTTCCTCACCGACCTGCGCACGCCGTTCACGAATAACGAGGCGGAGCGTGACATCCGTATGAACAAAGTGCATGAGAAGATCTCAGGCGGCTTCCGCTCCCTGCAAGGCGCCTGCAACTTCGCCGGAATGCGCAGCGTCATCGTCACCGCTCGAAAGCAAGGCTGGAACATCCTGCAAATCCTGGCGCACCCGGAACCGATGCAGCTGATCCCTATACTGCGCTCCTGAACTTCTCCGGCTCATCCTGAGTATCGCTGTCCTCTCATCTTGTTCGCGACGCGGCGTTCATCATCCTCTCGCGCTCAAGAGAGTAGGCACCCCCGCGGCGTGGGGGCGTTGACGCAAAAGGAACTGGCTTGTTCCATAAGAGAGAGGGGGTACCTGGGCAGTTACACAATTTGTGCGTTGAAGTATTGACAAAGGATTTCCGACGGTTACAAGCCCGGCCGTCATGTTCAGCGCCCGGTCGATTCGCGAGAACGATGCTGCGTTCGACGCAGGCCTAGCCCGGCGCGGCGTGGAGCCCCATGCAGAGCGGGTGATCGCGCTCGACGCGCGCCGGCGCGAGGCCTTGACCGCGCTTCAGGACTGCCAGACGGCGCGCAACCGGATTTCAAAGGAGATCGGCGCCGCCAGGGGCAGGGGCGAGGACACGCTGGCCCTTCGCCAAGATGTCACGGCGCTCAAGCTCACGGCCCAGGAGCTCGAGAAGCGTGAGAAGGCGCTGGGCACAGAACTCAACGAGTTGCTCTCAGGCCTCCCCAACCCTCCGGCTGCAGACGTGCCCGACGGCGCCGACGAAAGCGACAATGTCGAGATCAGGCGCTGGGGCGAGCCGGCGCACGTGGACGGCGGCGCCCGCCATCATTTCGAGATCGGCGAGGCGCTTGGGCTGATGGACTTCGAGCGGGCGGCCAAGCTCTCGGGCTCCCGTTTCGTCGTGCTCTCCGGCGCCTTGGCGCGACTGGAGCGAGCGCTGGCTGCCTTCATGCTCGACATGCACACCACCGAGTTCGGCTACACCGAGACCGCGCCGCCGCTGCTGGTGCGCGATGCCGCCGCCTTTGGCACCGGCAACCTGCCGAAGTTCGAGGAGGACCTGTTCCACACCGCCGACGGCTTCTGGCTGATCCCGACGGCAGAGATGCCGCTCACCAATCTCGTGGCCGGCGAGATCCTGGAGGAGGACGCGCTGCCGCTGCGCTTCACCGCGTATACCCCTTGCTTCCGCGCCGAGGCCGGGGCTGCGGGCAAGGATACGCGGGGCATGCTGCGCCAGCACCAGTTCTCCAAGGTCGAGCTGGTGAGCGTGACCCGGCCGGAGGACTCGGAGGCCGAGCACGAGCGCATGACCGCCTGCGCCGAAGAGGTGCTGAAGCGCCTCGGCCTCGCCTACCAGGTGGTGGTGCTGTGTGCAGGCGACATGGGATTCTCGGCCCGCAAGACCTACGACATCGAGGTTTGGCTGCCGGGGCAGGGGCGCTACCGCGAAATCTCGAGCTGCTCCAACTGCGGAGACTTCCAGGCGCGGCGGATGAACGCCCGCTTTCGCAAGGCCGGCGAGAGGCAGACGCACTTCGTCCATACCCTGAACGGCTCGGCGCTCGCGGTTGGCCGCACCCTGGTTGCCGTGCTTGAGACCTACCAGCGGGAGGACGGCGGCTTGACCGTGCCCGAAGCGCTCCGCCCCTATCTCGGCGGCCTGGAGGCGATCGGCTGATGCGCATCCTCGTCACCAACGACGACGGCATCCAAGCGCCCGGCATCAAGGTGCTGGAGCGGATCGCACGCGGCCTCTCCAAGGACGTGTGGGTGGTAGCGCCCGAGACCCAGCAGAGCGCGTCCTCTCATTCGCTCACGCTGCACCGGCCGCTCCGTCTCCGCCGTATCTCCGGGCGCCGCTACGCGGTCAACGGCACGCCCACCGACTGCGTCTTCCTCGCCTTCAACAAGATTCTGGCCGACGGCCTGCCTGATCTGGTGCTTTCCGGCGTCAACGACGGCCCCAATGTCGGCGAGGACGTGACCTATTCCGGCACCATCGCGGCGGCGATGGAGGCAACACTGTTCGGCGTGCCGGCGGTGGCATTCAGCCAGGCCTACGGGGACGGTCGCAAGCATCATTGGGCGACCGCAGAGCAATGGGCCGGGCGTCTCCTGCCGATGCTGATCGAGCGCGGCTGGCCCAAGCGTGTCCTCATCAACGTGAACTTCCCCGACTTGCCGGCTGCCGACGTGCGCGGGTTCAAGGTCGTGCGTCAGGGTTTGCACGCGCTCGACGATACCCTGGAGGAGCGGATCGACCCCCGGGGCAGGCCCTACTTCTGGATCGGAGCACAGTTGCCTGCGGCCGGCAGCGGGCAGCGCGGCACCGACATGAGCGCGCTCGACGAGGGCTATGTCTCGGTCACCCCGCTTCACATGGATCTCACTCACCGGCGAACCCTGACATGGCTGCGGGAGGTCATCGAATGATCGGCTGCATCCGTGAGGCTGGACTGGTCGCGCCTCTTGCGGGCGGCGCCCTGATGGCAACCGTGCTCTTAGGAATAAGCGCCTGCACGGGGCTTCCCTTCAGCCTGGTCGAGCGGACGGACGCATCGCCCGTCGAGGCCGATTCGGCGCTGGCGGCGGCACAAGACGTTCCCGCGCCGGAGGAGAGGATGCCGCCACCCTTCCAGACGGCGGAGCCCCAGCCGGCGCCGCCGATGCCGCGGGAGAAGCCAGCGCTGGTGCTGACGGTCGAGTACGGCGACTCCGTCGGACACATTGCTCAACGCTACGGTGTGGCGGCGGTCGCGGTCATCGTGCTCAACGAGTTAAGCCACCCCTACTGGCTGCACACGGGCCAGCGGCTCGCAATTCCTCGCGCAGACTTTGCCGTCGCCCGCCTCGATGAGCCGCCGGCAGAGGCATCGCGCTATGCTAATGGCGCACCGGCCATAGCGGTGGCCGAGATCGAGGCCGAGCCCGCGACTCCGGACAGCGTGGAGCCCGAGGGACACGCGCATGCGGAGGCTACTGCGCCCACTCCGCGGACCCGCGCGACGCTCGCTCCGCGAATCGACGTGAAGCCCGAGGAGCCCGCGCCGCTGATCCGGGTGGAGCCTGAGGCACCGGAGCCGCCGCGTACCCCCGGCGTGCGGTTGGCGCGAGCGGAGCCGGAAGCGACGCCGACCAGACCCACGCTCTACGCACTGGCGCGGCAAAGCGAATCAGACAACGTGCCGCTGCCGCCCACGCGCAACACCTTCCTCTGGCCGATCGAAGGCCGGGTGATCTCCGGCTTCGGCGCCAAGCCCGGCGGCAAACACAATGACGGGATCAACATCGCAGCACCGGTCGGCAGCGCAATCCGCGCCTCACAGAGCGGCGTGGTGGCCTATGCCGGGAACGAGCTCAGGGGCTACGGCAACCTCGTGCTGATCCGGCACAACGATGGCTGGATGACGGCCTACGCCCACAACGACTCTCTCCTGGTGGGGAAGGGCGACGTGGTGCAGCGCGGCCAGGTGATCTCTCACTCGGGCAGGTCGGGCGGCGTCTCGCACCCGCAGGCCCATTTCGAGATCCGGCGCGACGGCGAGCCGCAGGACCCGCTGCGCCTGCTCACTCGCAAGTAAAGAGCTTAGGTCGAGCGCCTGTCGGCCGGTGCGAGCTCGACCTCGAGCCGCCCGGCGAGGTCCTGCACGAACTGCCAGGCCACCCGGCCCGAGCGGGCGCCCCGGGTCATGCTCCACTCGACGGCTTCGGCGTGCAGGGTCTCGCGCTCCACGGTGAGGCCGAAATGGTCGGCATAGCCTTCGACCATGGCGAAGAACGTCGCCTGGTCGCAGGGATGGAAGCCGAGCCAGAGACCGAAACGGTCCGAGAGGGAGACCGACTCCTCCACCGCTTCTCCGGGGTGGATCGCGGTCGAGCGCTCGTTGTCGATCATGTCGCGCGGCATCAGATGGCGGCGGTTCGACGTGGCATAGAAGAGGACGTTGTCGGGCCGCCCGCTGATCCCGCCTTCGAGCGCTGCCTTGAGCGACTTGTAGGTTGTGTCCTCGGATTCGAAGGAGAGGTCGTCGCAGAAGAGCAGGCACTGGTGGTCGCAGCCGCGCAGGCGCCCGAGCAGGATCGGGAGAGAAGCGATCTCTTCGCGGTGAATTTCGATGAGCTTGAGGCTGCCCGCGGCATCGGCCGCCACCACGCCGTGCACCGCCTTGATGAGCGAGCTCTTGCCCATTCCTCGCGCGCCCCACAGCAGGGTGTTGTTGGCGGGCAAGCCGCGCGCGAATCGCCGCGTGTTGTCGAGCAGGATGTCGCGCACGCGGTCGATGCCCTTGAGCAGCGAGAGCTCCAGCCGGTTGATCCGGGGCACGGCCTCCAGGCGGGCGCCATCGGCATGCCAGACGAAGCCTTCCGCCGCATCGAGGCCAGCGTCCTCCACCCCGGTCGGCGAGAGGCGTTCCAGCGCTTCCGCGACCCGCTTGAGCAGGGGCGCCAACTCCGTTCCCGACATGCGTGCACCGGCTGGTTGAAAGGCGCGCGGACCCTAGCCCGGACGTCTCACCAAAGTCACGGCCTGCGTCGCGACGGCTATGCCTCCGGACCGACGAAGGTGCGGGTGATCTCGACGGCCTCGGCGAGGCCGACTCGCTCCACCTCAACGCCGGCCGGGAAGGCGCCGGCGAGCCGGCTCGGCAGCGCGGAGTCGAGCAGCACGAAGACGCCGCGATCATCCGCCCTCCGGACCAGCCGGCCGTAGGCCTGCCGGAGCCGCCCACGCGTCAGCCGGTCGTCGTAGCGGCCGCCGCCGAAGACCCGGCGGCGGGCCTTGTGCAGGATGTCGGGCCTGGGCCACGGCACCCGGTCGAAGACGATGAGCCGCAGGCTCCGCCCGGGCACGTCGATGCCATCCCGCATCGCATCGGTGCCGAGCAGGCAGGCGTCGGTCTCGCTGCGGAAGATGTCGACCAGCGTCGTCGGGTCGAGCGGGTCCACATGCTGGGCCCAGAGCGGGAGGCCGGCTGCGTCCAGCGTGCCCGCGATGCGCTCGTGCACCCCGCGCAGCCGCGCGATCGCGGTGAAGAGCCCCAGCGCGCCGCCGCCGGCGGCCGTGAAGAGCACGCGGTAGGCCGCCGCGACCCGGTCGGGCGCGCCCCGCTTGACGTCGGTCACCACCAGCACGCGGGTCTGCGCGCCATAGTCGAAGGGGGAGGGGAGGGCGGCGCGGATCGCCGGCGCCTTCAGGTGTCGCCCGCCCGTCGTCGCCTCTGCGGCGGCCCAATCGTGCTCCGGATCGCCGCTGCCGTCCCGCAGCGTCGCCGAGGTGATGAGCGCGCCGTGGGAGCGGCCCATGACGAACGCGGCGAAGGGGATCGTCGGGTCGATGTGGTGGCGGTGCATGCCGACATCGACATCGCGCCCGTCGATGCGGGAAATCGCGAACCAATCGACGAAGCCTGCGGGGTCGGCGGCGTCTTCGATGTCCTGCGAGAGCTCCTCGTCGGCGACCGGCGCGGCGGTCATGTCTGCGAGCATGGAGCGCCAGGAGTCGAGCTGCTCGCCAACGCGCCGCTCGATCCCGCGCACCACGGCCTCGATGCGCTGGCGCTCGGCGGTCTCCAGACTCTCGGCCTCGGCATCGAGGTGCGCCGCGAGCGCCGCCGCGAGCCGCCCGAGCGGCCGGGCGATCCCGGCCAGCGCCGTCTCCAGGGCCGCCGCGGCCTCCGCTATGCCGGGAATGAGCGGGTACACCGGCGCTTCGATGCCGTAGCCGCTGCGGGGCTCCGGCGCGCGCGCCATGACCTGGCTCCGCGCCAGCGCGAGGAAGCGCTCGCACGCCCCCTGCGCCGATCCGGCCGCGAGCCGCTGGTGCCACTCGGTGCCGGGCAGCGCGTGCGCCGCTTTCAACGCGTCATCGAGGGCCTCGCGCGCAGCCTCGCGGTCGGCGATCAGGTCCTCGATCCGGCTGCGCAGGCCCCGCGCGCGGCCGGCATCGCCGCGGCCCCGCGATTCCGGGCCGAGCAGCCACCGCCTGAGCTCGCGCGTCTCGCTGCCGGAGAGATGGGCGGAGAAGGCGCTGTCCGCCGCGTCGAAGAGATGGTGCCCCTCGTCGAGCACGTAGCGGGTCGGCACACTTCGTTCATCGCCAGTGCCGAAGACCGCGCGTGCCGCCTGCACCATGAGCAGCGCGTGGTTGGCGATCACCATGTCCGCCCGCCGCGCCTTGCGCTGGCTCTTCTCGATGAAGCAGCGGCGGTAGTGGGTGCAGGCGCTGTGGATGCACTCGCCGCGCCGGTCCGCGAGGCCGAGGGTGCGACCGTAGCAGAGCAGGTCGGCGAGCCAGGCCGGCAGATCGCCGCCGGTGATGTCGCCGTCACGCGTCGCGGCCGCCCAGCGGGCCATGAGACCTAAAGCGATGCGGTCCCCCGTCATCAGCGCGCTGCGGCCGAGCGCTTCCTCCATGTTGAGCAGGCAGAGGTAGTTCTCGCGGCCCTTACGCAGCACCACCTTCTCCGCCTTGACCTTGGGCTCCGGGTAGAGCCGGTCGAGCTCCTGGTCGATCTGGCGTTGGAGGTTGCGGGTGAAGGTGGAGAGCCAGACCGTGCCCTCGTTGCGCTCGGCCCATAGGCTCGCCGGCGCGATGTAGCCGAGGGTCTTGCCAACACCGGTGCCCGCCTCCGCCAGCACCACGTGGGGTTCTTCTTCCGCCTCGATGGGGTCGAAGGCGGCGCAGGCGGCCGACGCGAAGTCCGCCTGCTCGGGCCTGGGCTCCGCGCCCTCGCCCAGCAGGAGCGCGAGGCGCTGCCGCGCCGCCGCCGTCGCGACCGGGTCGTGGCCCGGTGCCGGTGGCGGCGCGCTCTCCTGCCACTCCTTGAGCCGGGTCCAGACCGCGAGCGCGCCCCCGTCGCCGGCGCGGCCCGCGCCCGGCGCCGTGCGACCGCCGGCCTCCAGCGCCGCCACCACCGCATCGCCCCAGAGCCAGCCCGCACGCGCCATCGTGCGCGCAATGGCGGGCGCCTCGTCCGCGCCCGCAAGCCCCGCTGCCGCAAGCGCGGCGAGGAGGGTTTCGGCCGCCCTGAGCAGGGTCGCCGCCTCGTCCTCGATGGTCATGGGAAGCGTCAGGTCGAGCGCCCGCGCGAGCCCCCGCACCGTGGGCACGGCCTGGCGCGCCGGATGCACGAAGGCGAAGAGTTCCAGCACGTCCAGCGCCGCCAGCGTGTGCAGGCCCAGCCTGCGGGCGGTAGCCTTGGCATGGCAGACGTAGGGCGGGCGGCCGTCGGCGGCCAGGCGCTGGGCCGCCGCGTCGTGGGAGAGCCGCGCGAGCGCGCCGTACTCGTCCAGCCAGGCTGCATGACGCGGCGACACCGCGAGCACGGGCGCGCGCGGCAGCAGCGGCGGCGGTGGCGGGGAAGGGGCGGGAGACTCGAGGGTGGCGGGCATCGGGCAGGAGTATAGCGGTTGACGCATGCCGGCGGCCCGGCGCATGTTCCGCCGACTTTCGGATCCGGACGATGAACCTAAATCCCGCAGTTGGTTTCAGGGCCGATCGGGGAAAAGCCTTGTAGGCTGGGGGCATGAGCGAATCGAGACAGGCCCTTGAGGCTCACCCTGCGGGTGATGGTCCCAGCACTGCGCGGGAGCTCGCCCGAGAGGCCGTGAAGGTGGACACCTTCGGCGGCACCGTCCACGTCGAATGGGACCCGGATGCGGCGGCCACACCGCTGGGTCATCTGGCGTTCTTCGCCGAATACCTGAAAGTCAGCGGCCGCTTCGACGCGCTGGTGGCGGACTGCCCGCTGCACTACACGAGCCCGAACGCGCCGTCGAAGCGGGACATCCTGGGGACGACGATGCTGTCGATCCTTGCCGGGCAGTGGCGCTACGCGCACATCACGGCGCTGCGCGGCGACGGGGTCAATCCGTCGCTGTTGGGCATGACCAAGGTGGCGAGCGAAGATTCCGTTCGGCGCGCTCTGGAACGGATCCCTGCGGACGAAGGCGCGTCGTGGCTGCACGGCCATCTCGACGACACGGTGCGGCCCTTGCTGAGCGAGCCCTGGGTCCTGGATTGCGACACGACGATCAAGCCGCTCTACGGCCACCAGGAGGGGGCGGTGGTGAGCTACAACCCGAAGAAGCCTGGCCGTCCTTCGCACGCCTGCCACGCGTTCCTGATGGCGGGCACGCGCCTTGTGCTGGATGTTGATGTTGCGCCGGGCGACCGTCACCACTCGAAGCACGCGGCGCCGTCTTTGTGGGCCTTGCTTGAGCGCCTTGGCCGAGAGCGCTGGCCGCGCCTGGTCCGGGGCGACAAGGACTGGGGGAACGAGGGCAACATGGCGTCGTGCGAGGCGGCGGAGCTGGACTATTTGTTCAAGCTGCGCCTGACGAAGGGCGCGCGCCAGCTTGCCGAGCGGCTGGCGGGCCGGGACGGATGGCAGGACGCGGGCCAGGGGTGGTGGGGTATCGAGGCCGAGCTTCGCCTGCACGGCTGGAGCCGGACGCGTCGCGTTGTGGTGCTGCGCCGTCTCTTGCCCGGGACGGTGGCGCTGACGCGCAGCGATGACGGCCAGGGCGATCTGTTCTGGGCCGACGCGAAGCCTGGCACGGGGGTCTGGGAGTTCGCGGTTCTGGCGACGTCTCTTGATCTTGAGGTTCGCTCGATCGCCCAGCTCTACCGGGACCGTGCGGACGCGGAGAACGGCTTTGACGAGCTGAAGAACCAATGGGGCTGGGGCGGCTTCACCACGCGGGACCTGAAGCGCTGCCAGCACATGGCTCGGCTGATCGCGCTGATCTACAATTGGTGGAGTTTGTTCGTGCGCTTGGCCGATCCCGATCACCACCGGGAGGCGATCACCAGCCGCCCGCTTCTTCTTCACGGGATTGGCCGCCAGACCCACCACGCCGGTCAGACGCGGCTGACGGTGACGTCGAGCCACGGGCGGCGGGGAGCGGTTGTCGCGGCCTTGCGGCGGATCAGCGGCTTCTTCCGGAATCTGATGCGAAGTGCGGAGCAGTTGAGCGCCGAAGATCGCTGGCGCCGAATCCTGGCGGAAGCGATGAAGAAGTACCTCGGTGGCCGCCGGTCGGGCCGTCAACCCTGGCTCCCGCCGCCTCGGGCAGTGCTGGCAGGATGAAATCCGCCCCGAAAACCGGCCGTCCATCGTCGGCAACTGCCGGATCTAGGATGAACGACACGGCACACGACCTGCGAGAGTTGGCCCAGGACGCCAAGGCTTGGCCCTTCAAGGAGGCCGCGGCGCTCCTGAAGCGCATCGGCGGCGAGACGCCGGCGAAGGGCTACGCGCTGTTCGAGACCGGCTACGGGCCCTCGGGCCTGCCCCATATCGGCACCTTCGCCGAGGTCGCGCGCACGACCATGGTGCGCCACGCCTTCGCGACGCTGAGCGACATCCCGACGCGCCTCGTCACCTTCTCGGATGACATGGATGCGCTGCGCAAGGTGCCGGACAACATTCCCGAGCGCGCGATGGTCGAGCAGCATCTCGGCAAGTCGCTCACCCAGATCCCCGACCCCTTCGGCACGCACGAGAGTTTCGGGGCCCACAACAACGCGCGGCTGCGTGCGTTCCTCGACGACTTCGGCTTCGAATACACCTTCAAGAGTTCGAGCGAGGCCTACCGCTCGGGCGAGTTCGACGACGCGCTCATGGACGCGCTGCGTCACTACGACGAGATCATGCGCATCATCCTGCCGACCCTGGGGGCCGAGCGGCAGGCGACCTACAGCCCCTTCCTGCCGCTCTGCCCGAAGACCGGCCGCGTGCTGCAGGTGCCGATCACGGCCCGCGACGAGGACGCGGGCACCGTGAGCTACGTGGACGAGGACGGCGAGACCATGACCGTCCCGGTCACGGGCGGCCGCTGCAAGCTGCAGTGGAAGGCCGACTGGGCCATGCGCTGGCACGCGCTCGGCGTCGACTACGAGATGGCGGGGAAGGACTTGATCAGCTCCGTCGAACTCTCGGGGAAGATTTGCCGCGCGCTGGGCTCAAGGCCACCCGCCGGCTTCATCTACGAGCTCTTCCTCGACGAGAACGGGGAGAAGATCTCGAAGTCACGCGGCAACGGACTCACCATCGGGGAGTGGCTTACTTACGGGCCGCGCGATTCGCTCTCGCTTTACATGTACAACGCGCCGAGGCGCGCCAAGCGGCTCTACTTTGACGTGATTCCGCGTCACGTGGACGACCACTTGACCCATCTCGCGAAGTACCCGGAGAAAGAACCGTTCGAGCGGCTCGAGAGTCCGGCGTGGCACATTCACACCGGCCAGCCGCCGGCGCCCGAGACCGGATTGAGCTACGGCATTCTTCTCAACCTGGCCAGCGTCTGCAACACCGAGGACCCGGCAGTGCTCTGGGGCTTCATCACACGCTACGTGCCGGGTGCCTCGCCGGAGACCGCGCCCATCCTCGACGCGCTGGTCGGCCACGCCATCACCTACTACCGCGACGTGGTGAAGCCGACGAAGGCGTACCGAGCGCCGCTGCCGGAGGAGCGGGCGGCGCTCGAGGACCTGCGTACCGTGCTCGCCGCGCTGCCAGCGGATTCGAGCGCCGAGGAGATCCAGACGGAGGTCTACGAGGTCGGCAAGCGCCACCAGTTCGAGTCTCTGCGGGACTGGTTCCGGGCGCTCTACGAGGTTCTCCTCGGCCAGAGCCAGGGTCCGCGCGTGGGCTCCTTCATCGCGCTCTACGGGCTTGCCGAGACGGTCGCGCTGATCGATCGCGCGCTGGGCGGCGAGGACCTAGCAGCGTAGCAGGGGCGCTCCCGCCGCGACATCCCGCCGTCCGCCGCTGCCGCCCGGCGGCGCAAATGATCCGAACGAGAGTACGTCTGGCAGGTTGCCTTTCTTTGCCAGTTCGTATTTTGGTAACTACCCAGGTACCCCGCCGCCAGTTCTGAGTGCGTGCTGATGTTGCTTGCCGTCGGTGCCGTTTCGCCGCCGGCGCGTCGTTGATCCCCGCTTGACTGTATAGGTTCTCTCGCCTATGGGTTGCACTCTCGCATGAGAGGAGCAGCCGGTGGGGTATTTCGGGTCGAAGGCGACGACCGGTCTGAGCCAGGCGCTGATTGCGCTGATGCCGCGGCACTCTGTCTATATCGAGAGCCATCTTGGGGGCGGGGCGCTGATGAAGCGCAAGCCTGCGGCCATGCGCTCGATCGGGATCGACCGCGACGAGCGGGCGCTTGAGGCCTTTGGCTGCGACTACCCGGTGGAGTTGGTGCACGGCTGCGCCCATTCCTTCCTGGCCTCGTTCCCGTTTCTGGGCCCGGAGCTGGTCTACAGCGATCCGCCCTATCTGCACGCGACCCGGCGTTCGTCGCAGCGCTACCGCTTCGAGTACGAGGAGGCCGACCACGTCGCGCTCCTCGAACTGCTCAAGGGTCTGCCCTGCCAGGTGATGGTCTCGGCCACCCGTCTGCGCTCTATGACGAGCTGCTGGCGGGCTGGCGCCGGCTGGCGCTGCAGGTGACGACCCAGGCCCAGGTGCGGACCGAGGTCGTGTGGTTCAACTTCGCGCCTGACCGGGTGCACTGGGCGAGCTTCGCCGGCCGGAACTTCACCGAGCGCCAGTGCATCAAGCGCAAGGCGGCCAACTGGGGCCGGCGCTACGAGGCCATGCCGGCGGGCGAACGCCTGGCGGTGCTGGCCGCGATCATGGCCGTCGAGGCCGACGAGGGTTCGTGACAGTGTCGCGCTGGCACGAGGACCTCGCTGCCCACGACGAGGCCTTCGCGTGCCTGCAGGACCTTTTCACTGTCAATCGGCTTTCAATACTGACCCCCGATCGGCGTGCAAAATTGACCCCCCTGAGTGGCACGGCGGAGGTTGTCCCGGTAGCCAATAGGGGGGACCCGCGCGGCTTCGTGTGGCGCCCTGCGCTACGCGGAGCGAAGCCGCGTGGGGGGTCCCTGTTGGCCCACCGGGGCAACCGGGCCGCAAGGGAGGCCGGCGGCGGGTCAGGAGCGGTTCTTGAAGCGCCAGCTCTCGTTGCCGGTCTCGATGATCTCGCAATGATGGGTGAGGCGATCGAGCAGCGCTGTGGTCATCTTGGGGTCGCCGAAGACGGATGGCCATTCGCCGAAGGCGAGGTTTGTGGTGATGACGATCGAGGTGCGCTCGTAGAGCCGGCTCATCAGATGGAAGAGCAGCTGCCCACCGGCCTGGGCGAAGGGCAGGTAGCCGAGCTCGTCGAGGATGACGAAGTCGCGGCGGACGAGCTGGTCTGCAGTGCGGCCCTGGCGTCCGGCGCGAAGCTCGGCCTCGAGGAGGTTGACCAGGTCGACGACGTTGTAGCACCGGCCGCGCGCGCCCTTGCGGATGCAGGACCGCGCGATGGCGACGGCGAGATGGGTCTTGCCGGTACCGGTGCCGCCGACCAGCACGATGTTGCGTTTGCCCTCGAGGAAGCCGCCGCCGGCGAGCTCCTGGATCAGGGGCTCGTTGACCGGCGAGGCGGCGAAGTCGAAGTCGGCCAGCTCCTTGACCGTCGGCAGCTTGGCGGAGGCCATCTGGTACTTGATCGAGCGGGCCCTCTTGTCGGCGATCTCGACCTGCAGCAGCGTACCGATGATCTGTTGCACCGGATGGCGGCGCTTGAGCCCGTCGGCAAGGATGTCGTCGTAAGCGGCGCGCATACCTGCGAGCTTCAGCTGGGTCATCATCTCCAGCACATCATGACGCTCCATGACCGGCCTCCCTCAGGCTGTCGTAGCGCTGACAGTCGGCTACCGGCTTGTGGCGAAGCTGCAGGCCCTCGGGCGTCGGGATGATTGCCGGCGGTGCCGGCTGGCGCTGCCGGGCGAGGATGTTGAGCACCACGTCGGCGCTGCAGGCACCGCAGTCGAGCGTCTCGGCACAGGCCGCCTCAACCGCCTCCAGTCCGTCCTCCAGCACCGCCGCGAGCACCTTGACGAACTGCCGGTCGCCGTCGTCGTGGCCCGCGAGCCGGGTTCGCAGGCGGCCGAGCGCGTTGGGCAACTGCCAGTCCTTGAAGGGCGCGCCATTGCGTAGCGCGCCGGGCTTCCGCGTCAGGATCGGCACGTAATGCCACGGATCGTAGACGAACCGGCCGCGCCCGAAGCTGCGGGGGTGCTCGGCAACGGTCTCGCCGTCCTGGCGGATGACGATCCGATCGGCATAGGCCCGCACGTCCACCGGCCGGCCGACGGCGCGGGCCGCGACGCTGTACTGGTTGTTGTCGAAGCGCACCAGACAGGTCTTCGAGACCGACACCTCGCTGGCATGGAAGCCGTCGAAGGGGCCGCGATACGCCATCAGGAAGGGCTGCTCCTCCTCGAACACCTGCCACACCGTCTTGCCCGGGATTGTCGGATGCGGATGCTTCTTGGCGTCCTCGATGCACCGATCCATCAGCCACTCGTTGATCTCGGCGTAGGAGCGGCCCCGCGGGATGGGCACGAACAGGCGGCCGCGAAGGTCACCCACCTGCTTCTCGACCTGCCCCTTCTCCCAGCCAGCCCCTGGCGTGCACGCCACAGGCTCCACCAGATGGTGCGAGCACAGCTCCTGGAAGCGGCGGTTGTAGTCCCGCTTCTTGCCCACGAAGATCGTGCTCACCGCCGTCTTCATGTTGTCGTAGATGCCCCGCCGGCAGACCCCGCCGAAGAAGCGGAAGGCACGCTCGTGCGCCTCGAAGACCATCTCCTGGCTCTCGCGGGGAAAGATCTGGACCAGATACATCCGGCTGTGGCACAGCCGCATGTGCGCCGCCTTCACCCTGGTCGTCGCGCCCGACAGACGCGCGTACTCGTGGCTCCAGTCGAACTGGTAGGCCTCGCCGGGATCGAAGATCAGCGGCACATAGGCCTGCGCCGGCGACAACAGCCGCCACCGGCGCCGCCAGGCCCTGGCATAGCGGCGAACCGCGTCATAGCCGCCCTTGTAGCCCAGCGACACAAGGTCTTCATGAATCCGCAGAAGAGACAGCCGATCCTTGCGTGCCTTCTTCTCGTTGGCCTTCAGCTGGCGCTCAAGCTCCTCCACCCACAGCCCAAGCTTCGGCATCGGCTGGATCTTGCGCTCGTAGCTGTGCGAGGTCGCATCGCCCCGCACCACCTTGCGTATCGTGTTCTTGGAAACCCTCAAATCCCGGGCGAGCTTCTTGATCGGAACGCCCTTCACCAGATGATCCCGACGGATCTTCGCGATCGTTTCCACAACCAGCATCTCCCCCACCACCCCGTCCGTCCAAACGACGAGGTGTGTTCATGGACACAAATCCAAGGGGGTCAATTTTGGACGCCGATCACCCCCAATAGGGGGTCACTTTTCCACGCTTAACAACAGCCGAATCCGATACCCCGAAACCGACCCGATTTGCCGCCGTCGCAAGACCCCTGAAACGCCCCGAAAATTGCCGTTTCCAGCCAATTCACGGCCTCTGCACGGTCCGATTCGCAAAGACTTCCGTCCGCACGCCAGCCGCCGCACCGCCACCGTGCCGCCGCGCATCCCCTTGAGATTCCGCCACCTTCCGCCCGATTCCGCCTGATTCCACCCCTTGACCCGATTCACAACGACTTTCGTCCGTCTACACCGTGCACCGCACCATGGTCCGGGGATTCG
This sequence comes from Alphaproteobacteria bacterium, assembly GCA_963422645.2. Lineage (GTDB taxonomy): Bacteria > Pseudomonadota > Alphaproteobacteria > UBA828 > UBA828 > WTGU01. The sequence goes on along the minus strand of CAXXVO010000013.1, from coordinate 131,182 downwards.
GACGGGGAGAGGCTCAGCCTCAGAGACTCAGCCTCAGAGGCCCAGCCTCAAGTGAAGAAGTAGGGCGCCAGGCCCTGCTGGTTCTCGTCCACGATCAGGCGGCGGCCCGGCGGTGGGAAAGCGCGCGCCGTGCAATCGGCCCGGTCGCAAAGGCGGCAGTTGATGCCGATGGGAACGGCCCCCGCAGGCCGCTCGAGGTCCAGGCCCGCGCCATACACCAGGCGGTTCGCGTGAGACAGCGGGCAGCCGATCGCAACGACCAGCTGCTGGCCGGGCAGCGCGTGGCCGGCGCCCGGCCGTGAGACGGCGCGGGCGAGGGTGAGGAAGCGCGCACCGTCCGGCATCTCGACGACCTCGACACGGTTCTCACCCGGAGACTGAAACGCGCGGTGCACGCCCCAGCGCGGACAGAGTCCGCCGAAGCGCGCGAAGCGAAAGCCGGCGGCATCGAAGCGGCGCAGCACGTTGCCCGCGCAATCGAGGTGGACGAGAAAGAGCGGCGCGCCCTTGGCTCCCGACCGCTGCAGGGCGATGAGCCGCTGGCAGACATGCTCGAACGAGGCACCGAAGCGCCGGCCGAGGAGGTCGATGTCATAGGCGAGCGCCTCCGCAGCTTCGTGGAAGCGCTCGTAGGGCATGACGCAGGCGCCGGCGAAATAGGCCGCAAGCTCGACGATCAAGAGGTCACGGGCCTCCCCCTGAAGACCCGATTCCTCGGCGATGGCGTCGAAGAGCTCGCGCCAGCCGAGCAGCGCCACTTGAGTGGCGAGCTGGAAGGTGCGCTCTTCGGGCGCCAGCGCGTCGGAGATCAGCACGCGCCGGCCGTGGCGATCGTAGCGCCGGACCAGATCGTGCATGACGTGCGCGGGCATGATGCGGACCTTGAGGCCGTGGGCGTCCGTGAGGACGGCACGCAGCCCCCCGTAAAGGCCATCGGCGTCGAGGTTCTCATCGGACCACAGGGTCTCGGCAGCCTCCTCCAGCTCGGGGAAATAGCCGGACCGGGCCTGGATGAAGTCATGCACCTCGTCGCTGGGGTGCGCGGCAGCCGCAGCCAACGGGGCCGGCGGGGTTTCGGCTGCAGCGTCGCCGAACCCCTCCGCGACATTCATGGTGTTCTCCAGGAGATCGCGATAGGCGCTGAAGAGGCGGACAACAGCATCGCCGAGCGCAGGGCTCGCCTGGGCCGCGTCGCGGATGTCCTGATCGCTCACTTGGCTGCGCGCGAAGAGCGGATCGCCGAAGACCTCTTTGAGCTGGGCGGTGACTCGCCCCTCGTCGTCTTCTGCAAAGCGCTGGAGGTCGATGTCGAAGGCCTGGCCGAGCTTGAGCAGGAAGGGAACCGTCACCGGCCGCTGGCTGCGCTCGATCAGGTTGAGGTAGCTCGTGGAAATTCCGAGCTGCGCGGCCATGCGCGCCTGGGTCAGCCCGCGCTCACGGCGGAGCCGGCGCACCCTCTGGCCTGCCATGACCTTGCCTTGTATGGCTCGCTCCGTATTGTAGCGGCGGCCGCGCCCCTGTGCGCGGTCAAGTATTTTTACCGAATTTACAATACCACAACAATATACATACTACTATTGAATGAAATACACGTTTTTTTACAACGCATTATGGACATTTCCACCCCATCGCGCGACATTGATGTCGTGTTGCGATGCAACACTCAAGGAGTAGCACGCAATGCTGGAGAGCCGCAGCAGGGACGATCAAGCGCCCATGGAGACCGGAATCGAGATTAATGGGTCTGCCGCCCCCGGCCTCGCTGACATCCTGACCGACGAGGCCTGCGCCTTCGTCGCCATGCTGGAGCGCCGCTTCGGCGACGAGCGGCGGCGACTGCTCGAGGCCCGCGCGGCATTCCAGGCCCGCATCGACGCCGGCGAGAACCCCACCTTCCGGCCCGAGACCAAGGCGATCCGCGAGGGCGACTGGACCATCGCAGGCACGCCGGCCGACCTCGCCGACCGGCGGGTCGAGATCACCGGCCCGGTCGATCGCAAAATGATCATCAACGCGCTGAACTGCGGCGCGTCATGCTTCATGGCCGATTTCGAGGACGCCGCGTCGCCCACCTGGGAGGCGATGATCGCGGGCCAGGTCAACCTGCGCGATGCGGCGCGCCGCACCATCGCCATGACCGACCCCAATTCCGGCAAGTCCTATGCGCTCGGCGAGGAGATCGCGACGCTGATCGTCCGCCCGCGCGGCTGGCACCTGGAGGAGGCGCACTTCCTCGTCGACGGCCGCCCTGTCTCCGCGAGCCTCTTCGATTTCGGGCTCTACTTCTTCCACAACGCGGCGGAGCTCCGGGCGCGAGGCTCGGGCCCCTACTTCTACCTGCCCAAGATGGAGCACTACGAGGAGGCGGCGCTCTGGAACGCCGCGTTCGTCGCGGCGCAGGAGGAGCTCGGCCTCCCCATCGGCACGATCAAGACCACGGTGCTGATCGAGACCATCACCGCCGCCTTCGAGATGGACGAGATCCTGCACGCGCTGAAGGACCACATCGTCGGCCTCAACTGCGGCCGCTGGGACTACATCTTCAGCGTCATCAAGACCTTCCGGAACCGTCCCGACTGGGTGCTGCCGGATCGCGGCCTCGTCACCATGACGCAGCCCTTCATGCGCGCCTACAGCCGGCTCCTGATCAAGACCTGCCACCGGCGCGGCGCGCACGCGATGGGCGGCATGGCGGCGCAGATCCCCATCAAGGGCGACGATGCGGCGAACGAGCAGGCCTTCGGCAAGGTCCGCGCGGACAAGGAGCGCGAGGCCGGCGACGGCCACGACGGCACCTGGGTCGCCCATCCCGGGCTCGTGCCGGTCGCGCGCGAGGTCTTTGATCGCTTGATGCCGGAGGCCAACCACGTGTCGCGGCAGCTCGGCAACGTGACCGTGACCGAGGCCGATATGCTCGCGGTCCCCGAAGGCGAGCTCACCGAAGAGGGGCTGCGCAGCAACATCCGCGTCGCCATCCAGTACATCGAGGCGTGGCTCGCCGGCCGCGGCGCCGTGCCCCTCTACAATCTGATGGAAGACGCGGCCACCGCCGAGATCAGCCGAGCCCAGATCTGGCAATGTCTCCGCCACAGCGCGCGGCTTGCGGACGGCGGCACGGTCGACTGGGCGCTGATGGACCGGATGGTGGCCGAGGAGGTCGCCGCCCTCAGGGAAACACTCGGCGAGGACCGCTACGAGGCGGGGCACTTCGACGATGCCGTTGCCCTCTTCACCCAGGTCGGGACCGGCAATGGCTTCCCCGACTTCCTGACGCTTCCGGCTTACGCAGTTCTTAACACCATCCATGACGGCAACAACGCCGATTGAAGGAGGATGAGATGAGTGCGAGATCGATGGAGTCCCTGGTCAACGACGCCCCTGGCGGACGCTTCGCAGGCATTCGCCGCGACTACGGCGTCGACCAGGTGGTAGCGCTGCGCGGGACGCTGCCGGTCCGCTACTCACTCGCCGAGCATGCCGCCAACCGGCTCTGGCATCTGCTCACCACCGAGGACTACGTCCACGCCCTGGGTGCGATGACCGGCGGCCAGGCCGTGCAGATGGTGCGCGCGGGCCTCAAGGCGATCTACCTCTCGGGCTGGCAGGTGGCGGCGGACGCCAACGGCGCCGGGCAGACTTACCCCGACCAAAGCCTCTACCCGGCCGACAGCGGGCCTGCGCTCGCGCGGCGCATCAACCGTGCGCTGCAGCGCGCCGACCAGATCGACAGCGTCGATGGCTTCGGCACCACCGAGTGGTTCGCGCCGATCCTGGCGGATGCCGAGGCCGGCTTCGGCGGGCCGCTCAACGCCTTCGAGATCGCCAAGGCCTACATCGAGGCCGGCGTCGGCGGCATTCACTTCGAGGACCAGCTCGCGTCCGAGAAGAAGTGCGGCCACATGGGCGGCAAGGTGCTGATCCCGACCCAGGCGCACATCCGCAACCTCAGCGCGGCGCGGCTCGCGGCCGACGTCTGCGGCACAGCCACGGTGATCCTCGCGCGGACGGACGCGGACAGCGCCAAGCTCATCACCAGCGATATCGACGAGCGCGACCGCCCCTTCATCACCGGGGAGCGCACGCCCGAGGGCTTCCACCGCCTGCGCGATGGCGAGGGCATGGCGCGCTGCATCGCCCGCGGCCTCGCCTTCGCGCCCTATGCCGACCTGCTCTGGATGGAGACCTCGACCCCCGACCTCGGCCAGGCGCGGACCTTCGCCGATGCCATCCACCGCCACTTCCCGGGCAAGATGCTCGCCTACAACTGCTCGCCCTCGTTCAACTGGCGCAGCAATATCGACGAGCGGACCATTGCCCGCTTCCAGCGCGAGCTCGGCGCCATGGGCTACAAGTTCCAGTTCGTCACGCTCGCGGGCTTCCACAGCCTGAACCACGGCATGTTCGAGCTGGCGAGGGGCTACCGCGATCACGGCATGGCTGCTTATTCGGTGCTGCAGGAGGCGGAGTTCGCGTCCGAGGGCGCAGGCTACACGGCGACCCGGCACCAGCACGAAGTGGGCGCCGCCTACTTCGACGCCGTGAGCATGGCGGTTTCAGGCGGGAACGCCTCGACCGCCGCGATGGCGGGCTCAACCGAGACGGACCAGTTCGCGCACCCGGTGGCGAGCGCCGCCGAGTAGCGTTTCGGGTTAGCCCGCAGGGCCGGCCTGCGGGCCCCGCAGCAGCCGGCCGGTGAGCGCGCCGGTCGCCTCGCCGTCGCGATAGACCGGGGTGCCGGAGAGCACGGTCGCCACGTAGCCTTCGGCCCGCTGGATCAGGCGCCGCCCGCCGCCCGGCAGGTCGTAGACCGGCTCCGGGCAGTGCAGCGTGAGCCCGTCGTAGTCGATCACATTGAGATCGGCCTTGTAGCCGGCCTGGAGCAGCCCACGGTCTTCGAGACCCAAGGCCAGCGCGTTGTCGCGGGTCATGCGCTTGACCGCCCATGGCAACGACATCCGCTCGCCCTTGGCCCGGTCGCGGACCCAGTGGCTCAGCATGTAGGTGAACGCGCTCGCATCGCAGAGCATGCCCACGTGGGCGCCGCCGTCGCCGAGGCTCACCAGCGTGTTGGGATGGCGCAGCATCTCACCCACCGCGTCGAGCGAGCCTTCGGTGTAGTTGCTGACCGGGCGATAGAGCAGCGCCTTGCCGTCGCGCTCCAGCAGGTAATCGTAGGCGACGTCCTCGGGCGTCTTCCCCTGGCGGGCGGCGATGGCGGCGACGCTCTGCTCGGCCGTCGGCTCGTAGTTCGGCGGCGTGCCGAGCGGGTAGAGCCGGTCCCAACGGCAGACCCGCTTGGCGACGAAGGCATCCGCGCATTCCTCGGTGAAGAGGCGGGCGCGAAAATCCGGCTGCCGCAGGATCTCCAGCTTCTGCGCGAGCGGCAGATGGGCGATGGCATCCCAGCTCGGCCGGCCGCAGAAGGGATTCATCGAGATCTCGAAGCCGAGCAGCACGCCGGTGGCGCGCGTCAGCGTCTGGCCGATCATCGGCAGACCGTCGCGGTTCGCCGCGGCGATGTGGGCAAGGAGGCGGCGCCAGCCCTCCGGCGCGCGGTCGTTCTGCAGGATGGTGATCGCCATCGGCCGCCGGCTGCGCTCGACCACGCGCCGCAGCATGGCGAACTCCGCGTCGAGATCCTTGAAGTCGGAGATGACCTGCAGCCAGCCGGCGCCGACGCGCCCCATGGCGGCAGCGATGGCCGCAAGCTCGTCCTCGGCTGCGGTCAGCGTGGGAATCGGCCGGCCGTCCAGCGTCTTGTGATTGAGAGTGCGCGAGGTCGAGAAACCCAATGCGCCGGCGCGGATGCCTGCCGCCGCGAGCGCGGCCATGGCTGCGTTGTCCTCGGGCGTCGCGGGCTCGCGCTCGACCCCCCGCTGGCCCATGACGAAGACCCGCACCGGCGAATGCGGCACCTGCGCCGCGATGTCGAGGTCGTAAGGCCGCGCGTCGAGCGCATCCATGAACTGCTCGAAGCTCTGCCAGGTCCAGGGCAGCCCCTCGTCCAGCACCGCGCCGGGAATGTCCTCGACGCCTTCCATGAACTCCACCAGCGTGCCCCGCTGGTCGGGCCGGCAGGGTGCGAAGCCGACACCGCAGTTGCCGATCATCGCGGTGGTGACGCCGTTCCAGGAGGATGGCGTGATCCGGCTGCTCCAGGTGGCCTGCGCGTCGTAGTGGGTGTGGGGGTCGATGAAGCCCGGCGTGACGATCATGCCGCGCGCATCGATCTCCTCGTCGCCGGCGGCGAGATTGGGCCCGACCGCCCTAACCTGGCCGTCGGCGATCCCGACATCCGCATCCCGGGGCTCGCCGCCCGAGCCGTCCACGACGGTGCCGCCGCGGATCACCAACGTGTATGGACTGCTCACGGTCGTCCCCCTTCGCGCTCCCGGAGAAGGGTCCATTAGAAAGAAATCGCGCGTAGCCGCAAGGGCGGCGTGCGCCGGTTGCGCTCCCGTGGGCCACCGCGCGACACTCGACCGAGTTGACCGACCGAAGGGGAGAGGCCCCCAATGTTGACCAGCAAAGACCGCATGCTCACCACCCACGCAGGCAGCCTGCCCCGCCCGCCGGGCCTGGAGACGCTGCTCATCAGGCGCGAGCGGGGGGAGGCCATCGACCAGGCGGCCTTTGCCCAGGCGGTGGCCGAGGGCATCGACTGGGTCGTCGCCAAGCAGCTCGAGAGCGGCGTCGATATCGGCAACGACGGCGAGGAATCCCGCGTGGGCTTCCAGACCTACGTGCCCCAGCGCATGTCCGGCTTCGGCGGCGAATCGCAGCGCAACATGCTCACCGACATGGTCAAGTTCCCGGGCTACGCGCAGATGTTCACCGAGCGAACCTGGAGCCGGGACAAGGAGCGGCCGAAGGTCTGGAACGCGCCGCAGGCACAGACCGCCGTGGAGTACGAGCCCGACCTCGCCGACGTGAGCTTCGAGCTCGATCAATTCGCGGCGTCGCTCGGGCGCGCGGCCGGCGGCTTCGCCGAGACCTTCGTGACCGCCGCCTCGCCCGGCATCGTCTCGACCACCATGCTGCGGGCGGAGGACAATCCCGACTATCCGCGCGACGAGGACTACGTCATGGCGCTGGGCCACGAGCTCAAGAAGGAGTACGACGCGATCGTGGGCTCGGGCCACCTCTTGCAGATCGACGCGCCCGATCTCGCCATGGAACGCCAGTTCATGTTCCAGGACCGCCCGCTCGACGAGTTCCTGGAGCGCGTCGCGCTGCACATCAGGGCGCTCAACGTGGCCGTCGCCGACATCCCGGCGGAGAAGGTCCGGCTCCACGTCTGCTTCGGCAACTGGGACGGCCCCCACATCGACGACTGCGACCTCGCGCCGCTGCTGCCGCTGCTCTACGAGGCCAGGGTCGGCGCGCTCAGCATCGCCTGCTCCAACCCGCGCCATCAGCACGAGTGGAAGGCGATCAAGGCGAACCCGCCGCCCGCGCCCATGATCCTGATCCCGGGCGTGATCGACGTGACCACCAACTATCTGGAACACCCCGAGGTGGTGGCCGACCGCATCTGCCTCTACGCCGAGGTGATGGGCGATCCGCGCCGCGTGATCGCCGGCACCGACTGCGGCTTCAGCACCTTCGCGAGCTACCAGTTCGTCGCCGACGACGTGGCCTGGGCGAAGCTTCAAATGCTCGCCGAGGGCGCCGCCCTCGCCACCGAGCGGCTCTGGGGGTAGGCGCGGTCCGAGCGCCCCGCTCTTCACGCAGTCCGGAGGTGCCGATGTCCTCGGATAGCGACAGCGTCCCGCTCGGCTTCGCGCGCGATATCTTCGACCTGTCCGGCCGGGTGGCCGTGATCACGGGCGGCGGCAGCGGGCTCGGCCGCGCCATCGCCATCGGCTATGCGCAGTGCGGTGTCACGGTCGTCGTCGCCGACATCAACGAAGAGGGCGCGGCCGAGACCAGGGAGGCCATCGACGCGCAGGGCGGGGCTGCCGTCGCCGTGCCCCTCGATGTCACCAAGCGCAGCCAATGCGTCGAGGTCGCGGACGCGGTGCGGCGCGAGCACGGGCACATCGACATCCTCGTCAACAGCGCAGGCGCCGCCCATCGCAGCCCGGCCGAGACCTTCCCCGAGGAGCGCTTCGACCACATCATCGAGCTGAACCTGAAGGGCACCTATCTCTGCTGTCAGGCGTTCGGCACCGTCATGCTCGAGCAGGGGAAGGGCAGCATCATCAACATGGCGTCGATCGGCTCGTTCATCGCCTATCCGCTGTCCAGCGCCTACATCGCGTCCAAGGGCGGGGTCGCCCAGGTGACCAAGGTCCTGGCGCTGGAGTGGCGCGAGCGGGGCGTCCGCGTCAACGGGATCGGCCCGACGCTGATGGAATCCCCGATGACCCGCAAGGTCGCCCAGACGACCGCGCACACCGCCGATTTCATCAAGGCGCGCATGATCCGGCCTCGGCTCGGCCTACCGCGCGAGCTGATCGGGGCCGCGATCTTCCTCGCGAGCGATGCGTCGGAGCTGGTGACCGGCCACACCATCATGTGCGACGACGGCTACCTGACCGCCTAGTGGCGGCCTGATGTCCTGTTCCTGAAGTTCGCATGATTTCGGGTTGGCTATGCAGTCTCCCCGACCCTGCAAATCTTCTTGTCATGCCCGGACTCGTTCCGGGCATCTCGCTCAGCCGGATCCGTTGAGTCCCGGGCCAACACGTGGATGGCCGGAACCAGTCCGGCCATGACGAGTTGGGAGCGCTGCATATTTGGTTGGAAACTTCTCGAAGGGGGCACTAACCCCCCAGCACCAGGTCCGAGCCCTTCTCGCCGACCATGATGGAAGGCGCGTTGGTGTTGGAGCTCGGCACGATCGGCATGATCGAGGCGTCGATCACGCGGAGCCCCTGCACGCCGCGCACCCGGAGCTCCGGGTCGACCACCGCCCTGTTGTCGATGCCCATGGTGCAGGTGCCGACGGGATGGTAGGCCGGCAGCGTGTTCTGCCTGACGTAGGCCTCCAGCGCCTCGTCGCTCCGGTCCTCGGGCGCGGGCAGGAAGAGACCCTGGAAGTGCGGCTTGAAGGCCGCGCTCTCGAAAATGCCGCGCGAAATCTTGCAGCCGTCGACCATGCGCCTCACGTCGTCCTCGTCGCCCAGGAGGTTCGAGAAGATGCGCGGCGGCTCGTTGGGGTCGGACGAGCGCAGCGTCAGCCTGCTGCGGCTCTTCGGCCGGCACACGTTGACCGGCAGGGTGATGGCCGGGCGGTCCAGGAGCTTGATCCCGTTCGGCCCGAAGTCGTAGCCGGTCGGCACGAAATGGATCTGGATGTCGGGCCGCTGCTCCTCCTCCGGCCGGGTGCGAACGAAGGCCACCGCCTGGGCGATCGGGCTTGCTGCCGGCCCTTTGCCGCGCAGCAGCCAGTTGAGCCCGTGCCGCACCCAGCCCGAGGGCGTGACCTCGGTGTTGTAGGTGCTGAGATCGACGTAGCCGGCGACCCAGGCGGCCGGATGCTCCTGCAGGTTGTGGCCCACCCCCGGTGAATCCGCGACCACGGGGATGCCGAGCGCGGATAGATCGGCCCCCGGCCCGATGCCTGAGCGCAGCAGGATCGTGGGCGAGGCGATGGCGCCGGCGGAGAGGATGATCTCGCCGTCCGCCTTGGCCTCGCGCGTCTCGCCGCCCCGGCTGTAGACCACGGTGCGCGCGCGGCCGTCTTCGAAGAGCACCTTGTCCACCCGCGCCTCGGTCTCGACGCTGAGATTGGGCCGGCCCATCACCGGCCGGAGAAAGGCGCGGGCCGAGCTGTTGCGGCGGCCGAAGCGAATCGAGCCCTGATTGGGGCCGGCGCCTTCCTGACGCTCGCCGTTCACGTCCGGATTGAAGGGGATGCCGAGCTCCTTCGCGCCCTCGATGAAGGTCTGGACCAGCGGATGGGGCGTCGGCACGTCGGAGACGACGAGCGGGCCGCTGTCGCCGTGATACTCGCTCGGGCCGAGCGGGTTGGTTTCCATGCGCTTGAAGTAGGGCAGCACGTCGCGGTAGCCCCACGCGCCGGTATTGCCGACGAGGCGGGCCCAGTCGTCGTAGTCCTCGTGCTGGCCGCGCAGGTAGATCATGCCGTTGATCGAGCTCGACCCGCCGAGCACCTTGCCGCCCGGCCACATGGCGTCGCGCCCGTTGAGCGAGGGGTCGGGCTCGCTCATGTACATCCAGTTGAAGCGGAGATTGAGGATGGCCTTGATCTCGCCGGCAGGGATCCGGACGATCGGTGAGTTGTCGGGCCCGCCGCCCTCCAGCACGAGGACCTTGTTCCCCGGCTTGGCCGAGAGCCGATGCGCCAGCACGCACCCGGCCGAGCCCGCGCCGACGATGATGTAATCCCACGCCATCCTTCTCTCCCCCTCGCCTTGCGAAACTCGATCGCGCTCAGTGTCGCCTGTCAGTGACGCGCGGACAAAGTAGCCGGGCCTGGCGCGCGACTACGGAGTCCGGGCGCAGCAGGCCGGCAGCCATCACGAGCGCCCCGCCCCGTGCACCGGCGCGAGCTGCCTGATCTCGCTCAATGCCGACTCCAGGTCGCGCACTTCGGCCCAGCCGACCCGCATCATCTCGATTGCGGGCTCATGCAGGTGCGGCATGGTGGTCCCCGTGCACTCCTCGATCACGATGGGCTTGAAGTCGCGGAACATCGCGTCCTTGGATGTCGCCGCAACGCATTGATTGGTGAGCACGCCCGTCATCAGCACCGTCTCCGCGCGCAGGCCCCGCAGCACCACCTCCAGGTCGGTGCCGTAGAAGGCGCTGAGCCGCGTCTTGGCGACGTACCAGTCCTCCGGCTGCGGCTCCAGATCGGCCAGGATCTCCCAGCCCCAGGTCTCGCGTCTGAGGCCGCCGTCCTTGAGGAAGGGGCGGAGCTGTATGAAGGGCCCGCCGTCTTCGGCGCCCCTGATGCCGTGGCGGGTCCAGACGACGGGGATGCCCTTCGTGCGCGCGGCGGCGAGCAGCGCCTTCAGCGGCTCGATGCAGCGTTGCATGTGGCCGATGTCGATGCCCTGCGCCGCGTACCAGCCGTCCGCGTGAAGAAAATCGTTCTGCGCGTCGATCACGACGAGCGTCGTCCGCCCCGGCACGAGGTCCCAGTGCGCCGCTTCGAAGGGCGATGCGTGAGTCTCTTCGTCCGTCATGGTCTGCCCTTGCGCCGCCTCGGTGCCGTCCGTGCGCGGAGCGTATCACCCGGCCCGGCAAAGTTTGAGGGCGCTCCCGGTTCGCGAGGGCGGCTTCACGTGTCAGTGCCAGCGAAATGGCGTATTCCCGGTCCCCATGAGCGAGGGCAGGAGCGACGCAGGCGGCGGAAGCGGCGCGGGGCGCGCGTCTTCGCGGCCTTCCTCATGTTGGGGCTGACCTCGTTCGGCGGGCCGGTGGCCCATATCGGCTACTTTCGCGAGGCCTTCGTCACGCGGCGCCGCTGGATCGAAGACCGCGCCTATGCGGACCTCGTCGCGCTCTGCCAGATGCTGCCGGGGCCGACCTCGAGCCAGGTCGGGATCGGCATCGGACTCGCGAAGGCAGGCCTGCCCGGCGCTGCGGCGGCGTGGGTCGGCTTCACGCTGCCCTCGGCGGTCCTCATGGTGGCCTTCGGCTACGGCGTCGCGGCCTACGAGGACGTGATCCCCGCCGGTGCCCTGCAAGGGCTGAAGGTGGTCGCCGCCGCGGTAGTGGCGCAGGCCGTCTGGGGCATGGCGCGCAGCCTCTGCCCCGACGCGCCGCGCGCCACGGTGGCGGTGCTCGCCGCCATCGCGGCGGTGCTGGCGCCCTCGGTCGTCACGCATGTCGCGATCATCGCCGCAGGTGCGCTCGCCGGTCTGCTGATCCTGCGCCCGGCCAAAGGCGACCACGGCGCCTCGCTCGGCATCGCCGTGGATCGGCGACTTGCCGTCCTCCTGCTCACCCTCTTCCTCGCGCTTCTCGTCGGGCTCCCGATTCTTGCCGCCGCCTGGCCGGCGGAGACCCTGCAATTGGTGGACGGCTTCTACCGCTCCGCCTCGCTGGTCTTCGGCGGCGGCCATGTGCTGCTGCCGCTGCTGCAGGCGGAGGTGGTGCCGCCCGGCTGGGTCGCGAACGAGACCTTTATCGCTGGCTACGGCGCAGCCCAGGCGGTGCCGGGGCCGCTCTTCACCTTCGCCGCCTATCTCGGCGCCGTCGCGGGCATCGGGCCGGGCGGCGCGCTGGGCGGGCTGCTCTGCCTTGCCGCGGTCTTCCTGCCCTCGTTCCTCCTGGTGGTGGGCGCCCTCCCCTTCTGGGAGCGGCTGCGGCGCATCGCGCTGGCGGAGCGCGCCATGCTCGGCGTCAACGCGGCGGTGGTGGGCCTGCTCGGCGCGGCATTCTACGACCCGATCTGGACCGGCGGCGTGCGCACGCCGGCCGACCTCGCTCTCGGGCTCGGGGCCTTCGTGCTGCTCGCATTTTGGAAGGTGCCGCCCTGGGCCGTGGTGATCCTGGGTGCGCTGGCCGGCTGGGGGATCGGTGCGCTCACCGGCTGATACCCCGCAGGGAGGCGACGTAGCACGCCCCAGCCTGCTGCATCCGCTCGTCGCGGTCGTCGTCTGCTTCGGCGCGGTGTTCGTGCTGAGCCAGTTCTTCCGCGCCTCCAACGCCGTGATCGCCAAGACGCTGAGCGCCGAGTTCGGCCTTTCGCCCGAGGCGCTCGGGCTGCTCACCGGCATGTTCTTCCTCTCCTTCGGCGTGGCGCAGATCCCGGTGGGCATGCTCTTCGACCGCTTCGGCGCGAGACGCACGGCGCCCGTGGTGCTCACCGCCGCGATCGCGGGCTCGATCCTCTACGGGCTCGCCGACGGCGAGGCGATGCTGATCGCGGGCCGCCTGCTGCTCGGCATCGGCTGCTCGGTGGTCCTGATGGGCTCGCTCTTCCTCTTCGGCCAATGGGCGCCCGCCGCCTCCTTCAGCACGTGGATGGGGCGGATGATCGCCATCGGCGGCGTCGGCGGGCTGCTCTCAACCACGCCGCTCGCCTCCATTGCGGAAACCCTCGGCTGGCGTACGGCCTTCTGGGGCGCGGCGGCGCTGACCGCGGCAGGCGCCATCGCCATCTATGCGCTGGCCCGCGACCGCCCTTCGGCCGATGCGGGCGGCGCGGCGCCGACGGAGGGGATTCGCGACAGCCTGCGCGGTGTCCGCGCGGCGCTCGCCACGCCTGGCTTCCCGACCCTCACCCTGATGGGGTTTGCGTCCTATCCGGTGGTCATCACCGTCCTCGGCCTCTGGGGCGGGCCCTTTCTCGCGGACCGGCACGGGCTCGAGCCGGTAGAGGCCGGCAACGCGCTCCTCGTGATGGCGGCCGCGCTGATCGTGGCGAACCTTGTGCTCGGCCCCCTGGAGCGCCGGCTGGACATGCGCAAGTGGCTCATCCTTGTCCTTGCCGCCGTCGTCGTCGCGGCCTTAGGCACGCTCGCCGCGCTGCCGGCCCTGCCCACCTGGGCGGCGATCCTCCTCCTCGCCCTCGTTGGCGCCTGCGGGTCGTACAACATCATCCTCGCGGGCCATGCACGCTCGCTGCTGCCGAACCGCCTCGCCGGGCGCGGCATGGCGTTGATGGCAATCGCCTTCATGGGCGGGCCGGCGGTGCTGCAGGTCGTAGGCGGGGTCATCGTCGGCGCTTTTCCCGCGACGAAGGGCGCGGCACCGGCCATCGCCTACCAGGCGTTCTTTGCCTTCCTCGCTGCCCTGGTGGCCGTGGCGTGCCTCGCCTATCTGCGGCTGCCGGACGCGAAGCCGAGCGCGGGCTTCGCCGCAGATCCTGCGCGCCCCGCAGGACACCAGCCTGCGGACGGCTCAGAGCGAGGAGATTCGCATGCCCTCCATGAAGTGCCGTCGCAGCAGGAAGAAGAGCAGGACCGAAGGAACGCTCGCGATGATCGTGGCCGTTAGCACCACGTTCGGCCCGGTCGACGAATAGCTGCCCTGAAAGACCTGGAGCGCGTTCATGATCGAGCGGGTCTCGGTCCGGTTCGCAAGCACGGTCGAGAATAGGAGATCGTTCCAGATCCACGTGAACTGCAGGAGGAAGGTCGCGGTGATCGGCCCCTTGCAGTTCGGCAGCACGATGCGCCAGAAGACGGTGAACTCCCTGGCGCCGTCCATGCGCGCGGCCTCGTCCATCTCGCGCGACAGGCCGTTCATGTAGTTCTTCAGCACGAGGGTCGGGAAGGGAATGCAGATCGCCGTGTAGACCAGCAACATCCCGAACTGGGTGTTGATGATGCCGGCCTTCTGATAGCCGAAGAAGAGCGGGATCAGGTACATCTGGAAGGGGAACACCGTGCCCGCGAAGATCAGCATAAACCAGAAATTCTTGCGCTTGAAATCGATGCGCGAGAGGCCGTAGGACGCCATCGCCGCGAAGAAGACGGCAAGCCCCGCGCCCACGAGGCCGTAGAGCGTCGAGTTCAGCAGGCCGGCGCCCATCTTCGCCGTCACCCACGCGTCGATGGCGTTGGTGAGGAAGGGCGCGACGCCGGTCGGCAGCGAGAGCGGGTGATTGAGGGAGTACTGCTCGGTCGTCTTGAAGATCGAGACGATGAGGTAATAGAAGGGCACGATCCAGATGGCGCCGATGAAGACCGCGAAGACGAACTTCAGCGACGAGCCCGCGCCGAGCTTTCGCTCCTTCGCCGCGAGCTGGTCGAGGTCGAGGTCGTCGATCGAGACTGCCATCGCTCCCGGTCCTACTTCGTCATCTTCTCGACGCGATGCTGCAGCAGCGCCTGAATCCAGGTGACGCTGAGCACGACCACGCCGATGATCACGGCGATGGCTGAGCCATAGGCCCAGGACCCCTTCTGGAAGGCCTCGAAATACATGAAGACGGCGAGCGAGAGGGTCCTGAGCTCGGGGTTGGCCGCACCCATGATCCAGAGCAGGTCGAACACGGTGAAGCCCGACAGCACGCTGAGGATGGTGACCACCAGGATGGTCGGCAGAAGCAGCGGCATGACGATGCTGCGGAAGACCTGCCAGCGCGTGGCGCCGTCGATGCGGGCGGCCTCCAGCGGCTCCTTCGGAATGGCGGCGAGGCCGAGCAGGATCAGCACCATGACGAGCCCCACCGTCTGCCACACGAAGGTGGCGATGATGGCGGGCGTCACCGTGTTCTCCTCGTAAAGGAAGCCGATGTCCACCTTGTCGCCGGCGACGAGAGAGAGCAGGCGGTTGATGACGCCGTCAGGCGCGTAGACGTAGAACCAGATCACCCCGACCGCAGTGGGCGCCAGGATGCGGGGCAGGAAGATGACGCTCTTGAAGGTGTTCTCCAGCACCACACCGCGCAGGAAGATGGCAAGCCCGAAGCCGATCGCGAGCGGGAAGATGATCGACGCGACGACCCAGAGCGAGGTGTTGTAGAGGGCGTCGCCGAAGAGCCGATGAGTCGAGAGCCTCTCGTAGTTGGCGGCGCCGGCGAACTGATCCAGCCCCTTGAACCTCTTCCACTTCGTGAAGCTCAGGTAGATGTTGTAGACGACCGGCGCGAGCAGCAGGCCTGACACCAGCGCGACTGCCGGCGCCATGAAGCCGAAGGCGACCCAGAAGTTGCGCCGCAGTCGCCGCTTCTCGTTCGCCTCGATACGCGACCAGCCGATGCGCTCAAGCAACGCCTGATCGCGCTCGAACTGGCTCTGCGTGCCCGCGCGCCTCAACGCGCGACCGGCCGGCATATGGGTGCCCTAGAGAGCCGACGGGCGACCAACGAGACCGGCCGCCCGTCCCTGGCTTGCGTGTCGTCGGATTACTGGCTGTCCCAGTACTCCGCGTTAACCTCCTGGATGTTGGCCATCACCTCTTCGGCCGTCTCCATGGTGGGGTTGAGCATGAAGCGGTTGAACTCGGCGACCGCTTCGCCCTGGACGTCCGCCGGCACGGCCTCCCACCAGCGCTCGAGGGCGAGCGTGCCTTCTGCCGCCACGGTGTCGTTGATGTTCGCGACCAGAACGTTGGGGGGCTCGGCGTTGTTGTTGCCCATGTAGTTGCCCGAAGCCCCGGCCCAGGCATTGGCGCCTGCGACCGACACGAAGTACTTGAGCGCCCCGACCACGTCGGGCTTCTCCAGGGCCTCCTTGGACATCATGATCGGGCCGCCTTCGACGATGACGGAAGGCGGCAGCGCCCCGTCCATGTTGGGCATGATGAAGACGCCGAAGTCGTCGCCGGCCATAATGCCCGCCGCCTCGATCAGCCCGACGGCCCAGTCGCCGATCAGGTAGATGGAGCCCTTGCCGCGGGCGAAGTCGGCGGCCTCCTCGGTCGAGCGCGGATCGGAGAAGTATCCCTTCGCATACCAGTCCGCCCAGATCTGGAATGCGTTGCGCACGGCGTCGCTGTCATAGGGCACCGAGCCGTCGTGCAGGCCGTTGTACGCGGCGGGGTCGGTGCGGATCATGATCTCCTGGAACCAGATGAAGCCGCGCCAGCCGTCCTGCACGGTCGCATGGAAGGGCGCGTGGCCCGCCGCCAGCAGCGCGTCCGCCGCCGCCATCAGCTCGTCCCAGGTCTTGGGCACTTCGATCCCGACCTCGGCAAACTGGGCCTTGTTGTAGAACGCGACCCAGCGGGAGAGATGCAGGGGCACGCCGTAGATGTGGTCGCCGACCTTGTAGAAGTCGCGCGTGCTCTCGACGAAATCGCCGGTCGCGAGAATCTCTTCCCAGATGCCGTCGAGCTCGGCGATCGCACCCGATGCCACCAGGTCCTTGTAAACGCCGCCCGTCCACCAGGTGAACATGTCCGGCGTCTCGCCGCTGGCAATCGCCGACTGGATGAATGCCTTGTACTGCTCGGGGTTGGCATAGGCGACCTCGACGATCCGGTTCCCCGTGTCTCGCTCGGACGCATCGCCCATCTTCTGGAACGCCTCCGACCAGAAGCCCTTGTCGTGGAAGAGCTGCACGTCGGCGGCGAGCGCGCCGGTGGCACCGCCCACGGTGAGCGACAGGGCAGCCGCCACCCCCAAAATTTTCGACCTCAGGCTCATGAATCTCCCTCCTTGTCTTCAGGTTTGGGTTGAGGCCGCCCGGATGGATCGGCCCGTATCAGCATCGAAGAGATGCATTCTCTCAAGATTGAGCGTGAACGTCATGGTCTCGTCCGCTGCCACCAGCCGCGGCTGGTGCATGCGGCTGATGAACTCGTCGCCGCCGATGGAGGAGAAGAGCAGGGTCTCGTTGCCCAGCATCTCGGTGAACTCGACCTGCGACGAGAACGAGAGGCCGTGGCGCGGCTCCATGCCGTGCCCTTCGGGCACGATGTCCTCCGGCCGAAATCCGGCGACGACGCGCTCTCCAGCGGCGGGGACGGTCTCGAAGCGACCCGTCATGATGGGCAAGCGCAGGTGCTCGCCCCGAACGAAGGTCTCGTCGCCGGCCGCTTCGGCCACGCCTTCGAAGAAGTTCATCTGGGGGGAGCCGATGAAGCCGGCCACGAAGATGTTGGCCGGATTCTCGAAGACCTCGAGGGGCGTGCCGGTCTGCTCGATGATGCCGTCACGCATGACGACGATGACGTCGGCCAGGGTCATCGCCTCGACCTGGTCGTGCGTGACGTAGATGGTCGTGACCTGGAGCCGCCGCTGGAGCCGCTTGATCTCGGCGCGCATCTGGTTGCGCAGCTTGGCGTCGAGATTGGAGAGCGGCTCGTCGAAGAGGAAGACCTCGGGCTCCCGGCAGATCGCCCGCCCCATCGCCACGCGCTGGCGTTGCCCGCCCGAGAGCTGGGCCGGCTTGCGCTCGAGATAGGGCGCGAGCTCCAGCACCCCAACGGCGCGCGACACCCGATTCTCGATCTCCGGGCGCGGCAGCTTGGCGAGCTTGAGCGAAAACTCCAGGTTCTGGCGCACGTTCATGTGCGGGTAGAGCGCGTACGACTGGAACACCATGGCGACGCCGCGGTCCCGCGCGGGCACCTCGTTCACCAGCCGGCCGTCCACGCGCAGCTCGCCGTAGGAGATGCTCTCCAGCCCGGCGATCATGCGCAGTGTGGTCGACTTGCCGCAGCCGGAGGGCCCGACCAGCACCACGAGCGCCTTGTCCGCGATGTCGAGGTCGATGCCGCGCACGGCGATATCCCGGCCGTACACCTTCACAATGTCCCTTAGGGAAACGGTCGCCACGATCAGCGCCGGAAAGGGGGGTGGGCGGACATGGCCGCATCGTGGTTCGCCATCCGCTGTCGCGCAAGCGCCCGCGACGATCGGCCCGTCATCGGCCTCTAAGCGAGGCAGGCTCAGGACGTGCTCGACCCGTGCGGCGCGCGGGAGTATGCAAGGGGTACGAGGGATACGCGGGGAGCCGCCATGGCACTGACAGACGACCAGCTTCGCCACTACGAGGACCACGGGTTCGTCATCGCGGAGGGACTGCTGACGCCGGACGATTTGCGGCCGGCGATCGAGGATATTGGGGCGCACGTCGGCGTGCTGGCGGATGCGCTCCACGACGCGGACCGCATCCCCGAGACCTACGCCGAACTGGGCTTCTTCGAGCGGCTCGCCGCCATCGAACGCGCCTACAGCACGGCCGCGGTGATGTTCCACATGAGCGGTCTCCTGGGGCGCGGGATCGCCTCGCTCTGGGGCTCGCCCAAGCTGCTCGCCATCGTCGAGCAGCTGATCGGCCCGGACATCGCCGGCCATCCGGTCTGCAACGTGCGCTCGAAGACGCCGCAGACGGAGCTGATGACCGTGCCCTGGCATCAAGATACCGCCTACCTGCTGGCCGGAGCGGAGGGGACGCACCAGCCTGCCGCCTGGATCCCCTTCCTCGACGTGACGGCGGAGACGGGCTGCATGCAGGTGAAGCGAGGCGCCCACAAGGCGGGCGTGTACGACCACAAGATCGAGCGCGACGTCGCCAACCCGAAGTCCTGGTACCTCTACATCCCCGAGCCGGGCCTTGCCGACTACGAGACCGTGACCTGCGAGATGGCTCTGGGCAGCGTGCTCTTCATCAACCAGATGGTTCCGCACCGCTCGCTTGAGAACTTCTCGGACAAGGTGCGTTGGAGCGTCGATCTGCGCTGGCAGCGCCCCGACCAGCCCTCGGGCTGGGATGGCTTTCTCGACCCATTCGTGATGCGCCGCGGGGACGATCCGGCGTTTCGGCCGGACTGGGACGACTTCTTCGCCCGGCGCGCCAAGGCCTTCGAGGGCTTCCGCAACCTCGACGAGAGCTCCTTCGACATCAGCATCGAAGGCCCCTGGATCGACCGCTGGCGGCAATAACTACGGCCCTTCCCACTCCGCGATGCCGCCGGGGATCGTCCGAAACAGCGAATGCGGCGCCGGCGGGTGGGGTGTGCCCAGCGCCTTGCGCTACGCGGGCGCGCGTGCCTCCAGCTTCACGATCAGGTGGCGCCACTCGAAATCGATCTGACCTTGCGGCACGTCGATCAGGGGCGCCGTCCCGCCACTCGCTATTTTGTCGGCGTCGAAGCGATAGCCCCGGTGCGCCGCCTCCTCGTGCACGGCACCGCAGGTAGGCGGCGATGGCGCAAACCGGCGATGGCTGCGCGCTGAAGCGCTGCAGCTGGGGATGGTTCCGGTATCCCGCCGTCTTGCCCTTGAGCACAGCCTAGGCGAGCAGCCCCTCCCGCCAGAGCGCAACCAGTCCCTTCTGATCGAGATACTTGGGATGGAGGCTCCAGAGACGCATCCCTTGACAATTGGGCCCGGTCGCCGGCCCCGCAAGCAACCATTTGTGGTAGAATGGCGCCGATTGCCCACAACATGTCGTGCGATCGTTGGCAGGCGCTCCGCCGCTCTCTATAGTATGTGCCGGCGCCACCATCCGATCGCTGCACCATTCCATGGCCGATAACCTCGATCTCTTCGCAGGGCTCGACAAGAGTGCCCCCGCCAAGAAGCGCAAGCCTCCGCGCAAGGCCGCGCCGAAGGCGCCGCGTGCGACCGGCCGGCAGCCCAAGGCAAGCGCGCCCGCGCCCCAGCCCGCGCCGCCCGCCAACGGCGACTACACCGCGCACGATATCGAGATTCTGGAGGGGCTGGAGCCGGTGCGCCGCCGGCCCGGCATGTACGTCGGCGGCACCGATCAGCGGGCGCTGCACCATCTGCTCGCCGAGCTCATCGACAACGCGATGGACGAGGCGATCGCCGGCCATGCGAGCCGGATCGAGATCGCGCTCCACGGCGACGGATCAGCCTCGGTCAAGGACAACGGCCGGGGAATCCCCGTCGACCCGCACCCCAAGTACAAGAACGTCTCGGCGCTGGAGGTAATCCTCACCACGCTGCACTCCGGCGGCAAGTTCGGCGGCAAGGTGTACGCGACCTCGGGCGGCCTGCACGGGGTCGGCCTCTCGGTGGTCAACGCGCTCTCCGAATCGCTCACGGTCGAGGTGGTGCGCGACAAGCGGCTGTGGCGGCAGTTTTACGCGCGGGGCCTGCCGGCCGGCCCGCTGGAGGACGCGGGCCCCGTCACCAACCGGCGTGGCACGCTCGTGCGCTTCCACCCCGACCCCGAGATCTTCGGCGACGGCGTCCGCTTCGAGCCGCGTGCGCTTTACGAAATGGCGCGGACGCGCGCCTATCTATACCGCGGCGTCGAGATTCGCTGGTCGTGCGATGCGGCGCTGCTCGTAGATGCCGGCGCGGTCCCGGAGACGGCGGTCCTGCACTATCCGGGCGGTCTGGTCGACTATCTGAACGCCACACTCGGCAAGCGCCACACCCTGACGCCCGCGCCCTTCGCGGGCCAGGGCGCGCTCAACGGCGATTCCGGGCGCATCGAGTGGGCGCTGGCCTGGCCGGAGGACGAGGACGGCTTCGTCGCCTCCCACTGCAACACGGTGCCCACCAGCCAGGGCGGCAGCCACGAGTCGGGGATGCGTGCCGCCCTCGTGCGCGGGCTGAAGGGCTACGGCGCACTCGTGGGCAACAAGCGCGCAGCCCAGCTCACCGCCGACGACGTGACCGGCGGCGCCTGCGCGCTGCTCTCGGTATTCCTGCGCGACCCGCAGTTCCAGGGGCAGACCAAGGAGCGGCTCTCCTCGCCCGAGGCCGGCCGCCTGGTGGAGAACGCCCTCGGCGATCACTTCGACCACTGGCTCTCGGCCGATCCCACCGCCGCCAATCTGCTGCTCGACCGTGTCGTCGAACGGGCCGAAGAGCGGCTCCGACGCAGGAAGGACCGCGAAGTTGCGCGCAAGCGTGCGGCCCGCAAGACCCGGCTGCCCGGCAAGCTCGCCGATTGCGCGCGCGAGGCGGCGGCCGGCACCGAGGTCTTCCTGGTCGAGGGCGATTCGGCGGGCGGTTCCGCCAAGCAGGCGCGCAACCGCGAAACCCAGGCGGTGCTGCCGCTGCGCGGCAAGATCCTCAATGTCGCGAGCGCCAGCGCCGACAAGCTGCGCGGCAACAAGGAGCTCGACGATCTGGTCCAGGCCTTGGGCTGCGGCACCGGCGCGCGCTTCGACGCGGGCGCGCTGCGCTACGAGCGCGTCGTCATCATGACCGATGCGGACGTGGACGGCGCCCACATCGCCGCACTCCTGATGACGTTCTTCTACCGCCAGATGCCGGGGCTCATCGACTCCGGGCATCTCTTTCTGGCGCAGCCGCCGCTCTATCGGCTCGCCCGGGGCGGCACCACCCGCTATGCGCGCGACGATGCCGACCGCGACCGGCTGCTCGCCAGCGACCTTTCCGGCGCCGGCAAGGTCGAGATCAGCCGCTTCAAGGGGCTCGGCGAAATGCCGCCGGCGCAGCTCAAGGAGACCACCATGGACCCCGCGCGGCGCACGCTGCTGCGTGTCGAGGTCGCCGAGGACGCCGGCACGGCCACCGCACGCCGGGTCGAGGAGCTGATGGGCCGCCGCCCCGAATCCCGCCTCGCCTTCATCCAGACTCACGCCGACAGGGTGACCGCGCTCGACCTGTGATCGAGGCTGGGCGGGCAGCACGATCAGACGTCGGCCGACACCCGCCCGTCCTGCAGCAGGATCTGGAACGCGCGGAAGGTCTCGGCTGTGCCCTCCTCAATGGAGATTGCGCCGTAGTCGCCGATGTGCGCGCGCAGCAGCGCATCCTGGTCCACCATGGGAAAGGGTAGCGGGTCGCCGCTCGCCCGCACCCGCGCGCCGGGTGCGAGGCGCCGGAGCGCCTCTAGCCCCTCCTCGATCGGGGTGACGGTCCCGTTGCAGTCGAAGGCAGGCGCGCCATCGCCGTCCCGCGCGATGGCCTGGAGGAACGCCGCCGCGACTTCGCCCGCGTAGAGATATGACACAGCGCCGGTGAAGGGCACCTCGTAGTCGCGCCCGGCCGCCGCCGCCAGGATCGCGACCGTGGTCTTCGACGTCATGCCCTGGTCACGGCCGACGCCGTAGACGATGCCCGGGCGCAGCGCGATGCTCGGCACCTCCCAGTCCAGCCAATAGGTCCGGGCGATCGCTTCGTCGCAGGCCTTGTAGGCACCGTAGAGGGTGGAGGCATAGGGGCTTCCCGCCGGTGCGCCGTGGGCGGCGATGGAGCTCGCGTAGGCGAGGCGGCGCAGGCCATGGCGGCGGGCTGCCTCGAACACGGCGACCGTGCCGACCACATTGACTCGGGCGCCCGCGACGGGGTCCGCCCTGCAGAAGGGCACCTGCAGGGCCGCGAGGTGCAGGATCGCCCCAATCCCCTTCTCGCCCACCACCCGGTCGACGGCCTCGGCATCGGCAATGTCCCCCTCCACCCAGGTCACTTCCGCGAGCTCTTCCTCCGACATCAGGAGGCCCGGCCGGCGGCGGCTCGAGTCGAGGTCGAAGGAGACGGCAGGCACGCCGGCGCGCACGAGAATCGCGAGCGCCCAGCTCCCGATACATCCGCTGGAGCCGGTCACCAGCACCGGCCGGTCGAAATCCTCTTTGCGCACGGTGAAGCGGCTGTTCAGCGAGTCCATGATTCTCACTCGGTGATGTGCAGGGGTCTGATGGCGAGGCGCGGAGTCTTGCATGCGGTGGGGGCCGCGGCCAGCGGTCGGCCGGCCGTGCGGGTCGCTTTCCGCGTGGTTATCATCGTGCGGCTTGAAGAGTGGGCCTGGAGCGCCGCGAGGGCGCGTGCAGGGCCCTGGCGGGAGCGGAGTCATGACGGAAAGCTCGGCGGCGCGGCGCAAGACGATCGTCCTCCTCGATGGCGGTGTCGGGCAGGAGCTCTATCGCCGGAGCACGCGGCCGGCGGCGCCGCTCTGGTCCGTCCAGGTGATGATGGACGAGCCGGAGCTGGTCGCGGCCGTGCATCTCGACTTCATCGAGGCCGGCGCGCGGATCGTCACGGTGAACACCTACACGGCGACGCCGCCCAGGCTCGACCGCGCGGGCAAGGCCGACATGTTCGAGGCCTTGCACGATGCGGCGCTCAGCGCCGCAGAGGCCGCACGCGACAGGAGCGGGCAGGCGGTCAGGATCGCCGGCTGCCTGCCGCCGCTGGTCGGCAGCTACAGGCCGGACCTGACCCCGCCCGAAGACGAATGCCTCGCGCACTACCGCAGAATCGTCGCCGTGCAGGCGGACCGGGTCGATCTCTTCCTGTGCGAGACCATGTTGTCGGCGGCGGAGGCCCGCGCGGCGACCGTGGCGGCGCGCGAGAGCGGCAAGCCAGTCTGGACGGCGCTCTCGGTCAACGATGCCGACGGCACCCTGCTACGCTCGGGCGAGGGGGTTGCCGAAGGCGCGCAGGCCGCCGTGGACGCGGGCGCGGACGCGGTGCTGATCAACTGCTCCAGCCCCGAGGCGGTTGCCGCCGCCATGCCGCTGCTGGCCGGCATCGGTGTCCCCTTCGGCGGCTACGCCAACGGCTTCGTCTCCATCGGCGCCCTGCAGCCGGGCGGCACCGTCGAGGTGCTGGAGGCGCGCGACGACCTGGGCCCGGCAGCCTATGCGGGCCACGCGATGGGCTGGGTCGCCGCGGGCGCTGCGATCGTCGGCGGCTGCTGCGAGATCGGGCCCGGCCACATCGCCGCGCTCGGCCAGCGGCTCGCGGCAGAAGGCCACGAGGTCGTGGCCGCTCCCTAACGAGAACTAACCCGCGATCGACGTGCCGCCGTCCACGACGAAGCTCTGGCCGGTGGTCCAGCGGCCGGCGTCCGAGGCCAGATAGACCGCGATGCCCGCGATGTCCTCGGGCTCGCCGAGCCGTCGCAGCGGCGTGTGCGCGATCCGGTCCGCCGCGCGCACCTCGTCCTCCCAGAGCGCGCGCGCCATATCCGTGCGTACGAGACCGGGGGTGATGGCGTTGACCCGGATGTTGTGCGGCCCCAGCTCGACCGCGAGGTTGCGCACGAGCTGAAGGTCGGCCGCCTTAGAGATGCAGTAGGCGCCGATCACGTCGGAGCCGATGGTGCCCCCGATCGAGGAGACGTAGATGATCGCGCCGTCCTTCCGCTCGCGCATCTCGCCCGCCACCAGCTGCGCGAGCCAGAGGTTGGACTGGACGTTGGTCGCCATGATCTTGGCGAAGGCATCGTCCGAGATGTCCGCGAACGAGCCGTAGTGCGGGTTGATGGCGGCGTTGCCGACGATGATGTCGATCTGTCCGAGCGCCTTGCGGCTCTCCTCGATCAGGCGCTCCAGCTCGGCCTTGCGCCCGACGTTGCAGGCGAGGCCCAGGACCGAGAACCCCTCATCGCTCAGCTCCCGCGCGGTCGCCTCGACCCGGCCCGCGTCCCGGCTGGAAACGACCACCCGCGCGCCGTGCTGGGCCAGCGCCCGCGCGATGGCCTTGCCGATCCCCTTGGTGGAGCCGGTGACGACGGCGGTCTTGCCAGTGAGATCGAAGAGGGAGGACATCGCGGTCTACCGGGTTTTGGGTCTATCTGAATGGGGCAGTCATGGCATAGTCTCGCGGGCCCGGCGTCCTCGGGCCCTGTGGGGCCGCGAGGATGACTGCTCCGCACGAGGCAGTCCAGACTGGCCTCAACCCTCGGCGCGGATCAGGGGCCGGCGGCACGGTCTGCCTGCCGATGGCGTGAGGCCGCGGCGATCGAAAAGGGTACCCGAATGGCACGATCGGAGTTTTCGTACTTCTTCCCGTTTCGGGTGAGGTATGCGGAGGTCGATGGGCAGATGCTCGTCTTCAACGCCCACTACCTGACCTATTTCGATACCGCGATCACCGAGTTTTTCCGCGCGCTCCCCTACGACTACCAAGGGCAGGTGGAACGCAGGGGCGAGGACTACCACACGGTCAAGACCCTGGTGGAGTACTACGCTCCGATCCGCTTCGACGACGAGATTGAGGTCGGCGTGCGTTCGGCGCGGATCGGCCGCACCAGCCTCACCTTCGGCCTGGAGATCTACTCGAAGGGGCGGGACGAAGGGCTCGCCTCGGGCGAGGTGGTGTGGGTCAACACCAATCAGACCACGCACCGCCCGGCGCCGCTGCCCGCCGAGCTGGTGGAGAAGCTGCAGGCCTTCGAGGGCCGCGACGGGGGCGCCGCGTCGTAGACCTCGATCCGCGACGGTCCGCTCCCGCTCCAGCTCGCAATTCTCACCGGGGCCACGGCCTGCGTCGTGCCCTTGCGCGCGCTCCATTCAACCGCGCGCGCACGAAAACAATTCGCCAAGAGCGGGATTCGCCGGCGGATTGTCCGCGCCTGCTATAGTGCGCCGCCACCGACCCAGGGGAGCATCGCCATGCGCCTGCCCACGTTGGCCGAATTCCAGGAGGCCGCTGCATTCGTTCACGAGACCCTCGACCCCACGCCGCAAATCCCCTGGCCGCTGCTGGCGCAACGCACCGGGGCCAAGGTTTGGGTCAAGCACGAGAACCACACCCCGATCTGCGCCTTCAAGGTGCGGGGCGGCCTCGTCTACATGGACGATCTGCGCCGGCA
The DNA here is from genome assembly GCA_963422645.2 of Alphaproteobacteria bacterium. Lineage (GTDB taxonomy): Bacteria > Pseudomonadota > Alphaproteobacteria > UBA828 > UBA828 > WTGU01. The sequence continues at coordinate 105,320 of CAXXVO010000013.1, read as the reverse complement.
CGGCCAGGCCGCCGGCGTGATCGCCGCCACCAGGGGCAACCACGGCCAGAGCATCGCCTACGCCGCGACCCGCCTCGGCCTCGCCGCGACGCTGGTGGTGCCCGAGGGAAATGCGGCGGGCAAGAACGCGGCGATGAGCGTGTAGACGGACGAAAGTCGTTGTGAATCGGGTCAAGGGGTGGAATCAGGCGGAATCGGGCGGAAGGTGGCGGAATCTCAAGGGGATGCGCGGCGGCACGGTGGCGGTGCGGCGGCTGGCGTGCGGACGGAAGTCTTTGCGAATCGGGCCGTGCAGAGTGTCAATCGGCTTTCAATACTGACCCCCGATCGGCGTGCAAAATTGACCCCCCTGAGTGGCACGGCGGAGGTTGTCCCGGTAGCCAATAGGGGGGACCCGCGCGGCTTCGTGTGGCGCCCTGCGCTACGCGGAGCGAAGCCGCGTGGGGGGTCCCTGTTGGCCCACCGGGGCAACCGGGCCGCAAGGGAGGCCGGCGGCGGGTCAGGAGCGGTTCTTGAAGCGCCAGCTCTCGTTGCCGGTCTCGATGATCTCGCAATGATGGGTGAGGCGATCGAGCAGCGCTGTGGTCATCTTGGGGTCGCCGAAGACGGATGGCCATTCGCCGAAGGCGAGGTTTGTGGTGATGACGATCGAGGTGCGCTCGTAGAGCCGGCTCATCAGATGGAAGAGCAGCTGCCCACCGGCCTGGGCGAAGGGCAGGTAGCCGAGCTCGTCGAGGATGACGAAGTCGCGGCGGACGAGCTGGTCTGCAGTGCGGCCCTGGCGTCCGGCGCGAAGCTCGGCCTCGAGGAGGTTGACCAGGTCGACGACGTTGTAGCACCGGCCGCGCGCGCCCTTGCGGATGCAGGACCGCGCGATGGCGACGGCGAGATGGGTCTTGCCGGTACCGGTGCCGCCGACCAGCACGATGTTGCGTTTGCCCTCGAGGAAGCCGCCGCCGGCGAGCTCCTGGATCAGGGGCTCGTTGACCGGCGAGGCGGCGAAGTCGAAGTCGGCCAGCTCCTTGACCGTCGGCAGCTTGGCGGAGGCCATCTGGTACTTGATCGAGCGGGCCCTCTTGTCGGCGATCTCGACCTGCAGCAGCGTACCGATGATCTGTTGCACCGGATGGCGGCGCTTGAGCCCGTCGGCAAGGATGTCGTCGTAAGCGGCGCGCATACCTGCGAGCTTCAGCTGGGTCATCATCTCCAGCACATCATGACGCTCCATGACCGGCCTCCCTCAGGCTGTCGTAGCGCTGACAGTCGGCTACCGGCTTGTGGCGAAGCTGCAGGCCCTCGGGCGTCGGGATGATTGCCGGCGGTGCCGGCTGGCGCTGCCGGGCGAGGATGTTGAGCACCACGTCGGCGCTGCAGGCACCGCAGTCGAGCGTCTCGGCACAGGCCGCCTCAACCGCCTCCAGTCCGTCCTCCAGCACCGCCGCGAGCACCTTGACGAACTGCCGGTCGCCGTCGTCGTGGCCCGCGAGCCGGGTTCGCAGGCGGCCGAGCGCGTTGGGCAACTGCCAGTCCTTGAAGGGCGCGCCATTGCGTAGCGCGCCGGGCTTCCGCGTCAGGATCGGCACGTAATGCCACGGATCGTAGACGAACCGGCCGCGCCCGAAGCTGCGGGGGTGCTCGGCAACGGTCTCGCCGTCCTGGCGGATGACGATCCGATCGGCATAGGCCCGCACGTCCACCGGCCGGCCGACGGCGCGGGCCGCGACGCTGTACTGGTTGTTGTCGAAGCGCACCAGACAGGTCTTCGAGACCGACACCTCGCTGGCATGGAAGCCGTCGAAGGGGCCGCGATACGCCATCAGGAAGGGCTGCTCCTCCTCGAACACCTGCCACACCGTCTTGCCCGGGATTGTCGGATGCGGATGCTTCTTGGCGTCCTCGATGCACCGATCCATCAGCCACTCGTTGATCTCGGCGTAGGAGCGGCCCCGCGGGATGGGCACGAACAGGCGGCCGCGAAGGTCACCCACCTGCTTCTCGACCTGCCCCTTCTCCCAGCCAGCCCCTGGCGTGCACGCCACAGGCTCCACCAGATGGTGCGAGCACAGCTCCTGGAAGCGGCGGTTGTAGTCCCGCTTCTTGCCCACGAAGATCGTGCTCACCGCCGTCTTCATGTTGTCGTAGATGCCCCGCCGGCAGACCCCGCCGAAGAAGCGGAAGGCACGCTCGTGCGCCTCGAAGACCATCTCCTGGCTCTCGCGGGGAAAGATCTGGACCAGATACATCCGGCTGTGGCACAGCCGCATGTGCGCCGCCTTCACCCTGGTCGTCGCGCCCGACAGACGCGCGTACTCGTGGCTCCAGTCGAACTGGTAGGCCTCGCCGGGATCGAAGATCAGCGGCACATAGGCCTGCGCCGGCGACAACAGCCGCCACCGGCGCCGCCAGGCCCTGGCATAGCGGCGAACCGCGTCATAGCCGCCCTTGTAGCCCAGCGACACAAGGTCTTCATGAATCCGCAGAAGAGACAGCCGATCCTTGCGTGCCTTCTTCTCGTTGGCCTTCAGCTGGCGCTCAAGCTCCTCCACCCACAGCCCAAGCTTCGGCATCGGCTGGATCTTGCGCTCGTAGCTGTGCGAGGTCGCATCGCCCCGCACCACCTTGCGTATCGTGTTCTTGGAAACCCTCAAATCCCGGGCGAGCTTCTTGATCGGAACGCCCTTCACCAGATGATCCCGACGGATCTTCGCGATCGTTTCCACAACCAGCATCTCCCCCACCACCCCGTCCGTCCAAACGACGAGGTGTGTTCATGGACACAAATCCAAGGGGGTCAATTTTGGACGCCGATCACCCCCAATAGGGGGTCACTTTTCCACGCTTAACAACAAGCAGAGAGAGGTAACTGCCCAGGTACCCCCTCTCTCTTATGGAACAAGCCAGTTCCTTTTGCGTCAACGCCCCCACGCCGCGGGGGTGCCTACTCTCTTGAGCGCGAGAGGATGATGAACGCCGCGTCGCGAACAAGATGAGAGGACAGCGATACTCAGGATGAGCCGGAGAAGTTCAGGAGCGCAGTATAGGGATCAGCTGCATCGGTTCCGGGTGCGCCAGGATTTGCAGGATGTTCCAGCCTTGCTTTCGAGCGGTGACGATGACGCTGCGCATTCCGGCGAAGTTGCAGGCGCCTTGCAGGGAGCGGAAGCCGCCTGAGATCTTCTCATGCACTTTGTTCATACGGATGTCACGCTCCGCCTCGTTATTCGTGAACGGCGTGCGCATGTCGGTGAGGAAGCGCAGGCAGCCCTCCTTATGCTTTTGAAGGCGGCGCGCGAGGTTGTGGCCGATGCGGCGTTTCTTTCGCCCTCGCTTTGCGATCTGGAGCGGCGGTTGGGCCTCATGGAAGGCGATGGCTTCTTCGAGGATACGGTCCCATGCCCTTGAGATGCGGGCCACCAGGGAGGCGGGGACTTGACGGTCTTTCTCACGGGCGAAGCGGGCGGCCCTGCGCGCGCGCTGAAGCAGGCGGTGCATGCTCGCCGCCCATTCCTCCTTCTCGATGTCGATCAGGGCCTGGAGTTCGCGCAGGTGATGTGCGTTGCAGGCGCCGTGGCGGACGCCCTTGATGGTGAAGTAGGGGGCGAAGTCGTCGTGGACGAGGATGCCTTTCAGGTTCTTTTCGACATCGCCGCGTCCCTCGCCGATGCGCAGGACGGTGAGCAACGGGGTGCACAGCACATGGAGCCAGCGGGTACGGGCGGCGATACGCAGGCCGGTCTCGTCGAGGTGCTTGACCGGCGCCTGCGTGCGGATCAGATCGGCGACATGGTCGAGGAAGCCCTCGAAGCGCTGCGCTGTGCGCCGGCCCATGGCGGCGATCGTGGCAGTGGAGATGGACACCGCGAAGATGTCGCTCATGAGTTCGGCCAGACGCTTCTCGGGCACGAACTGGGCGTACAGCAGGTAACTCACCCAAGCGGTGATGCGAGGGCCGTACTGGACCGGGGCGGTGACGCCCGGCGGGAAGGCGGCTCGTGTCAGCGTGCCGCATGCGCCGCAGAGGCAGCGATGGGCGCGGTGTTCGGTGACCTCGAGAGGCTGCGGCTCGGGTACGTCGAAGACCTGCCGACAGGCGGGCGCGCCTTGCCGGTCGGCGTCCGAGAGCTCGACGCCACAGCCGGAACAGGTGGAGGGGTGGTGATCGACGACACGGTCCGGGCTGTCGCTCCGCGCGAGGGTGGTTCCCTTGTGGCCGGGCTGGCCGCCACTGGGCCCGCCGGACTTTCCGCGCTGGCTTTGGGTGCGCCTCTGGGCTCCGCTTTTCTTCTTGAGCCCGTCGCTGGCGGGGGGCTTGCTGCTTGTGGTGCTGTTGAGGGCCGCGCTGCGCTCGAGTTCGGCGATGCGCTCGCGCAGGGCCGCGTTCTCCTGCTCGAGTGCGGCATTTTCCCGGGCGAGCGCGGTGGCTGATCGCAGCAGCCCCTGCCCCCATTCCCGGACGGCAACGACGACAGTGGTTGCGAGGGATGATGGCTCGAGAAGCTCCTTCAGGCAGCAGAAGGCCTCGTTACGGGCGGCGAGGTCTTCGTGCCAGTGCGACACCGTCACGTGTCTTCGGCCTCGACGGCCATCATGGCGGCGAGCACGGCGAGGCGTTCGCCCGGCGGCAAGGCCTGGTAGCGCCGGCCCCAGTTGGCTGCCTTGCGCTTGATGCGCTGGCGGTCGGTGAAGTTCCGGCCTGCGTGGCTGGCCCAATGCATCCGGTCGGGGGCGTAGTTGAACCAGACGACCTCGGTTCGCACCAGACCCTGGGTCGTGACCTGCAGCGCCAGCCGGCGCCATCCCGCCAGCACCTCGTCATAGAGCGCCGACGGATGGCCCGAGATCATGACCTGGCAGGGCAGAGCCTTGAGCAGCGCGAGAAGCGCGACGTGGCCGGCCTCCTCGTACTCGAAGCGGTAGCGCTGCGCCGAGCGGCGGGTCGCGTGCAGATAGGGCGGATCGCTGTAAACCAGCTCCGGGCCCAGGAACGGGAACGAGGCCAGGAAGTCATGGGCACAGCCGTGAACCAGATCGACCGGGTAGTCGCAGACGAAGGCCTCGAGCGCCTGCGCATCGCGGTCGATGCCGATCGAACGCACGGCCGGCGGCTTGCGCTTCATCAGCGCCCCGCCCCCAAGGTGGCTTTCGATGTAGACGGAGTGCGGCGGCATCAGCGCAATCAGCGCTTGGCACAGACCTGCTGTCGCCTTCGAGCCGAAATACCCCATGGACCGCTCCCGTCACGCGAGAGAGCGGTCCATAGTCCCGCAACTCTATGAGGTCAAGAACCAATCGCGGTGGCAGAACCAGGCCGCGGCCGCCGCCATAATCACCGTCCTCAACTCAGGATTGGGGTACCTGGGTAGTTACAGAGAGAGTCGGTCGGCGCTGGGTGGCATTGCGAGCAAGCCCTGCCCGCGTTAGCCGTTCAGGGAGCGGCCTCTCGAAGCATCCCATCAGCGTTGCGACTCGAGAAAATCCTGACGGAAACGGCGGGACGCTCGGCCAAGCAAGTCAACACGGTGCAGGGAGGGGAGGGAAGTTCCAGCCGCCGGCTTTCCGTCGAGACGGACGATGCGGTGCCGAAACTAGAGGACGGCGTCGGGCCCCAGCAGCGCCGCCCGAAAGCGGTCTTTCAGGTAAGCGCCGTCGCGGGGCGGGAGGACGCGGGCCAGCGGCTTGGCGTGCACCTTCACCGTGAGGAAGGTAGGGCCCGGGGTCTCATGCACCAGCGGCAGCGCAGCGCGGAGGCCGGCTTCGTCCGCGACCTGCCGCGCCTCCGCGAAGCCGCAGGCAGCGGCGGCGGCGGCGAGGTCGGTCTGGTGCGCGGTATGCGTGGGCTGCATCCCGGTCTCGCCGTGACGCTCGTTGTCGAGCACGACGAGGGCGAGATTGGGCGGCGCCTGAGTCGCGATGGTGGCGAGGCTCGCGAGCCCCATCAACATGTCGCCGTCGCCAGTCAGCACCAGCACGCGCCGCGCGGGCTGCGCCAGCGCGAGCCCGAGCCCGATCATCGACGCGTTGCCCATCGCGCCCCAGAGCGAGAAGTGGAGCGGGTTGTCGCCGAGGGCGGCGCAGTCCCAGGTCGCAGACCCGAGGCCCGGGACCACCAGCACGTCGTCGCGGCCTTCGAGCAGAAGCGCCACGGCTGTGCGCCGGTCCAGGGTCGTCTCAGGCTGCTGACGGCGCGTCATCCGTCGAAGCTCTTGGCGCCGATCACGCGCTGGCCGATGAGGACCGCGGCCGCCGCCTGGCTCTCGAAGGCGATGGCGGCGGCGGCCTCGACGATCTCGAAGGTACGCGCCTCGTCGTCCACGCGGGAGACGATCACGCCGCACTCTTCGAGATGGGCCGCCGTGCTCTGGCCCATGGGGAGCTGCCACGGATTGGTCTCGCCCCATTCGCCCCGCATGGTGACGATGCCGAGAAAGGGGAAGCGGCAGGTGCGGATCAGCGAGAGCGCGGCGACGCAGTTGCCGGCCCCGCTAGATTGCATCAGCAGCGCCGCGCGCTCGCCGCCGAGCCAGGCGCCGGCGGCGAGCGCCGGGCCTTCCTGCTCATGGGCCAGCAGCACCGTGCGCATGGTCTCGTCGGCCTCGCACAGGTCGAGCAGCGCTGAGAGGCCCGCATCCGGCACATAGGCGATCTGGCGCACGTCGGCCGCGCGCAGCGCCCGGTGGGCGTGGCCGCCCCAGCCGGCGCGTTGATTGTCCGCGCCCCTGCCGGGGGCGACGCTCACCGGCGGTCCCGAAGGTCGAGAATGGGGAGGAAGGCGCGCGCGGGCTATTCGGTGCTGACCTGGCCCTTTGCCTCGTCCAGCAGGCGCTCCATCTGCGTGCGGATCAGATGATCGTCGGCCTCGATACCCTTCTGGGTCAGATCGCCGACCACCTTGCGCACCACGTCGTTGTCGCCCGGCTCCTCGAAATCGGCCATGACCACCTGCTTGGCATAGGCCTGGGCATCGTCGCCTGCGATGCCCATTTTCTCCGCCGCCCACAGGCCGAGAAGCTTGTTGCGCCGGGCGACGACCTTGAACTGAAACTCCTGATCGTGCTTGAACTTCGCCTCGGCGGCATTCTTGCGGTCATCGAAGGTGTTCATACCCCAGGCTCCCAGCCGATGATTGGACGCGCGCGCATTGTGCCAGAGCGGCCCGCGCCGGTCCACGGCGTGCGCGGCCCCTTTGGCGGGTAAGGCAGCATGTGCACACTCGTGATCCTGCGGCGCCCCGGCCACGACTGGCCGGTCGTGATCGCCGCCAACCGCGACGAGATGATCGGCCGCCCCTGGCTTGGGCCGGGCCGCCACTGGGCTGGGCGCCCGGATGTGACCGCCGGCCAGGACGAGCTCGCGGGCGGAAGCTGGTTAGGCGTCAACGACGAGGGTGTCTGTGCCGGCATCCTGAACCGCACCGGCGCGCTCGGGCCCGCAGCGAGCAAGCGCTCGCGGGGCGAGCTGGTGCTGGATGCGCTGGATCATGCCGACGCTGCGGATGCGGCCATGGCGCTCGCCGATATCGACGGCACGGCCTATCGCCCCTTCAACCTCGTGGTCGCGGATTCCGAGGAGGCGTTTTGGCTGCGCCATGACGGCGGCAAGGCGCCGGTCTTTCATCCGCTGCCCGAGGGACTTTCCATGTTCACCGCGCGCGAGCGTAACGACCTTGAATCGGCGCGAATTCGCACGCATCTCGCAGACTTCGAGGCCGCGGTGCCGCCCGATCCGGAGCGCGGCGCCTGGGAAGAATGGGCCGCGCTGCTTGCGCGTGGAGTGCGCGACTCGGGCGGCGATGCGGAGGCCGCCATGTGCATCGAGGCGATCGGCGGATTCGGCACGGTCAACGCGTCGCTGATCGCCCTGCCGCGGCCGGGACGGCCCGGCATCACCCCTCTGTGGCGTTTCGCGCCAGGGCCACCAAATCGTCATCTATTTGAAAATATTCTGCTTTAGTGAGCGATGTCGGCGGCCACCGCGCCCGGCCTGCCCGAACGACCGACGACGGGCGATTGTACTGACCCCTTGTGGTGTCTATGTTGTCAAGGTAACGGGCGCGCAGAGCGCCGACCCGGCGCAACGCCCCCCCCCACATTGAGGATCCCCACTATGTCCCGTCGCAGGCGGATCTACGAAGGCAAGGCGAAAGTCCTTTACGAAGGGCCCGAGCCCGGCACCCTGGTGCAGTATTTCAAGGACGACGCCACGGCCTTCAACAACAAGAAGCAGGGGGTGATAACCGGCAAGGGCGTGCTTAACAACCGCATCTCCGAGCACTTGATGGCGCGCCTCAACGAGATCGGCGTGCCGACCCATTTCATGCGCCGGCTCAACATGCGCGAGCAGCTGATTCGCGAGGTGGAGATCATCCCGGTCGAGGTGATCATCCGCAACTACGCCGCCGGCACTCTGGTCAAGCGGCTCGGCCTCAAGGAGGGCGTCCAGCTGCCGCGCTCCATCGTCGAGTACTGCTACAAGAACGACGAGCTCGACGACCCGCTGGTGTCGGAGGAGCACATCACCGCCTTCGGCTGGGCGACGCCGCAGGAGCTCGACGACATCCTCTCCATGTCGCTCCGCATCAACGACTTCCTCAGCGGGCTGTTTTACGGCATCGGTATCAGGCTGGTGGACTTCAAGCTGGAGTTCGGCCGGCTCTGGCACGGCGAGGACATGCGCATCGTGCTCGCCGACGAGATCACGCCCGACAGCTGCCGGCTCTGGGATATCGAGACCAACGAGAAGCTGGACAAGGACCGCTTCCGCCGCGACCTCGGCCGGGTCTCCGAGGCCTATCAGGAGGTCGCCCGGCGCCTCGGCTTGATGCCCCAGACGCCGGTGGTGCGGGAGGTGAACGGCCGCGACGACGACGAGAGCGCGTGAGACCACGTGCGAGCCCGAGTCCACATCACCCTCAAGCCCGGCGTTCTCGACCCCCAAGGCAAGGCGATCGCGAGCACGCTCGCGCGCATGGGATTCGCGGGCGTCGAAGGCGTGCGCCAGGGCAAGTACCTGGAGCTCGATCTGGCCGAGACCGACCCGGCGGTCGCCAGGGAGCAACTGGACGCCATGTGCGCACAGCTGCTCGCGAACACCGTGATCGAGGACTACACCATCGACCTCGCCGAATGAGCCGGCGCACCGCAACCCCTACCGCCAACCCAGCTTCCCTGCCGCCCCCCCGGATCGTGGTCGGGGATAGCCGACGCATCGCCTCCGGAATCCCACTTGTCCCGCTTAATCCCGGCGAATCCCGGATTAAATTAGATTGTCATCTCACCCACCTCTCCCTGTCCCTCTCCCCCCGAAGGGCGGAGAGGGAACGTAGAAGGCGCCGCCCCTTCTTCCTGTCATCTCCCCGGGGAGGAGAGGGCGGAGGGGGAACGCAGGCGGCGCGGGCCATTTCTCCCTCTCCTCTCCTCGGGGGAGGAGAGGGCCGGGGTGAGGAGGGGGCGCTTGCTCACGCTCTTCCGGCCGGGAGGGTGCGATGAAGGCCGCCGTCATCGTCTTTCCCGGCTCCAACTGCGACCGGGATGTCGAGGTGGCGCTGGAGGCCAGCACGGGCCGGGCGCCGGCGTTGGTCTGGCACGACGAGAGCGTGCTGCCCGCCTGCGACCTGATCGTGCTGCCCGGCGGCTTCGCCCACGGCGACTACCTGCGCGCGGGCGCCATGGCGGCGCGCTCGCCGGTGATGGTGGACGTGGTGAAGCGGGCGAAGGAGGGCGTGCATGTCCTGGCCATTTGCAACGGCTTCCAGGTGGCGACCGAGGCGGGGCTGCTGCCCGGCGCGCTGATGCGCAACGCGGGGCTCCGCTTCGTCTGCCGCTGGGTGAGCCTGCGCGTCGAGGAGGCCGCGAGCCCGTTCACCGCCGGCTACCAGGCCGGCCAGGTGGTGCGGATGCCGGTCGCCCATCACGAGGGCAACTACTGCGCCGATGAGGAGACGCTGGCCCGGCTCGAAGGCGAGGGGCTGGTCGCCTTCCGCTACGTGGGGGGCGACGGCGCGGCCGATGGCGAGGCCAACCCCAACGGCTCCGCCGCCGATATCGCGGGCATCCTCAATCCGGCACGCACGGTGCTCGGCCTGATGCCGCATCCCGAGCGCGCCGCGGAGCCTGCGCTGGGCGGCGCCGACGGACGCCCCATGTTCGATCACCTGGTGGGGGCGCTCTCGTGAGCGGCGCGGTGCGCGCGATGCCGGACGTGCCGATCACGCCGGCGCTGGTGGCCGAGCACGGGCTGAGCGCGGACGAGTACGCGCGCATCGAGCGGGTCATGGGTCGCGCGCCCAACCTGACCGAGCTCGGCATCTTCTCGGCGATGTGGAACGAGCACTGCTCCTACAAGTCGTCCAGGGTGTGGCTGCGCAAGCTGCCGACCGAGGCGCCCTGGGTCATCTGCGGGCCGGGGGAGAACGCCGGCGTGGTGGATATCGGCGACGGGCAGGCGGCGGTCTTCAAGATGGAGAGCCACAACCACCCCTCCTTCATCGAGCCCTATCAGGGCGCGGCGACGGGGGTCGGCGGCATCCTGCGCGACGTGTTCACCATGGGCGCGCGGCCGGTGGCGAGCCTCGACGCGCTCCGCTTCGGCGCGCCCGGCCATCCCAAGACGCGCCATCTGGTGGCGGGCGTGGTCGCCGGCATCGGCGGCTACGGCAACTGCATCGGGGTGCCGACGGTGGGCGGCTCCTGCGCCTTCGATGCGGCCTACGACGGCAACATCCTGGTCAATGCCATGACCGTGGGCGTGGCGCCGGCGGACCGCATCTTCTACTCCGCCGCCGAGAACGCGATCGGCTATCCCGTGGTCTACGTCGGCGCCAAGACCGGGCGCGACGGTATCCACGGCGCGACCATGGCTTCCGCCGCCTTCGATGAGGGCACGGAGGAGAAGCGGCCGACCGTCCAGGTCGGCGATCCCTTCACCGAAAAGCTGCTGATGGAGGCCTGCCTCGCGCTGATGAAGTCGGATGCAATCATCGCGATCCAGGACATGGGCGCCGCCGGTCTCACCTGCTCGTCGGTCGAGATGGCGGACAAGGGCGGCGCCGGGATCGAGCTCGATCTCGACAAGGTGCCGGTGCGCGAGAGCGCCATGACGCCCTACGAGATCATGCTCTCCGAAAGCCAGGAGCGCATGCTCATGGTGCTCCGCCCCGAGGCGGCGGAAGAGGCGAGGGCGGTCTTCGAGAAATGGGGCGTCGACTTCGCCGTCATCGGCCGGGTGACGGCGACGGGCCGCCTCGTGCTCAAGGCGGGCGGTGCGGTGGTGGGCGACCTGCCGGTGCGCCCGCTGGTGGACGAGGCGCCCATCTACGAGCGGCCCTACGAGCTTACGCCGAGGCCGGCACCGCTGGCGCGCACGCCGGACCACGAGACCTCCGCGCCCGATGCGATGGCGGCGCTGCAAACGCTGCTCGCCGCGCCCGATCTCTGCTCCAAGCGCTGGATCTGGGAGCAGTACGACCACATGGTGATGGCGGACACGGTGCAGCCGCCGGGGGGCGACGCCGCCGTGGTGCGCGTCCACGGCACGAGCAAGGGGCTCGCGCTGACCGCCGACTGCACGCCGCGCTATTGCGCCGCCGACCCGGCCTCGGGCGGCGCGCAGGCGGTGGCGGAGGCCTGGCGCAATCTCACCGCTGTGGGTGCGCGGCCGCTCGCCATCACCGATTGCCTCAACTTCGGCAATCCCGAGCGCCCGCAGGTCATGGGCCAGTTCGCGGGCTGCATCGAGGGCATGGCCGAGGCCTGCCGGGCGCTGGACTTCCCGGTCGTCTCGGGCAACGTCTCCTTCTACAACGAGACCGGCGGCATGGGCATCCTGCCCACGCCCTCCATCGGCGGTCTCGGACTGATCGCCGACCTGGAACGCATGTGCACTTCCGCCCTCAAGGCGCCGGACGAGGCGCTGCTGCTAGTGGGCGGTGCCGGCGGCCATCTCGCGCGCTCCCTTTACCAGCGTGAGATCGAGGGCCGGGAGGAGGGGCCGCCACCCGCCGTCGATCTCGCCGCCGAGCGGCGCCACGGCGACTTCGTCAGGCGCCAGATCGAGGCTGGAACGGTTTCCGCCTGCCACGACATCTCCGACGGCGGTTTGCTGGTGGCGCTCGCCGAGATGGCGCTCGCGGCGCTCGATGCGGGCCGCACCATCGGCGCCCGGATCGCCGTGCCGGCGGGTGTGCCCAGCGCTGCCGGCTGGCTCTTCGGCGAGGACCAGGGGCGCTACCTCGTCAGCGCGCCGCGGCATTACGCAGAAGCGCTCGCGAGGGAGGCGGAGGGCGCAGGCGTGCCGGTCTCTACCATTGGCTCCACGGGTGGGGCCGCGTTGACAGTGGAGGGCGCAAGTGCCATATCGATAGCAGCGCTCCGCCGCATCCACGAAGAGTGGTTGCCGGCCTACATGGCCGGTGAAGCGGAGCACGGGCGCTGAGTGCACCCGCAGAACGCAACGCCTGAAAGCACCGCCGATGCCCATGGACGTTCAGGAGATCGAGCAGCTCATTCTAGAGGCGCTCCCTGACGCCCAGATCCATATCGACGACCTGCGCGGCGACGGCGATCACTACGCGGCGCGCGTGGTTTCGGCCGCATTCGCCGGCAAGTCGCGGGTGGAGCAGCATCAGATGGTCTACCGCGCGCTGCGCGGGCGGATGGGCGATCAGCTGCACGCGCTCGCGCTCCAAACCAGCGTCCCCGCGGACGCATAACTGACTGAAAGTGAAAGGGGAATTCGCATGATCGAGGCCACGACCAGCGCACCGGTCGAGAATCGCATCCGGGGCTTCATCGACGAGCACGATGTCGTTCTGTTCATGAAGGGGACGCCCGTGTTCCCGCAGTGCGGGTTCTCCGCCACGGTGGTGCAGATGCTCTCGCTGCTCGGCGTGCGCTTCAAGGGATTCGACGTGCTCGAGGACCCTGAGGTCCGGCAGGGCATCAAGAGCTTGAGCGACTGGCCGACGATCCCGCAGCTCTACGTCAAGGGCGAGTTCGTGGGCGGCTGCGACATCGTCCGCGAGATGTACGAGACCGGCGAGCTTTCGGAGCTCCTGAGCACAAAGGGCGTCAGCGTCGAGCCGCGCGCTTGATCCCACTGCCGCTGGCGACAATCGCCAGCTACCACGCCCACGTCTATTACGAGCCGGCCACGCGGCAGACCGCTGCGGAGGTCAGGACCGGTCTGATCGCACGCTTCCCCGTGCGGCTCGGGCGCTGGCGCGATAAGCTCGTGGGGCCCCATCCCATGCACATGTTCCAGGTAGCCTTCGAGCCGGCCCTTTTCGCCGAGTTCGTGCCCTGGCTGATGCTCAACCGCCGGGGCCACTCGGTGCTGGTGCACCCGAACACCGGCGACGATCTCGCCGACCACCGCGACTACCCGCTCTGGCTCGGGGAGAAGCTCTCGCTGGACTGCAGCGTGTTTGACTGAGGAGGGCGTTCAGCCCTCCAGCCAGAGATCGGCCACCGGGCCGCTGCCGCCCGCCAGCGGGTCGGTCTTCGGCAGCGGGACCGCGGCGATGGAGGCCCTGATCGCGGGCATCTCCGCTTCGCCCACAACCTTGAGCTCAAGCCCCTCGGTATCGTCCCTGGCGTCGGAGACCTCGGCGTCCTGATTCGAGAGCACGCAGAGGTCCGGCTGCTGGCCCGGCGGGTAGGCGCCGATGCTGACGTAGCCCGGCTTGTCGTCGAGCCGGCAGTGGACCACACCCGCCGGGATCAGCACGGCGTCTCCGGCCTGCACGTCGACCACCGGCCCATCCGGCCCGCCGAACTGGAGTCGCGCCGCGCCGCGCGCGCAGCCCACAACCTCGTGGGCGATCGAATGGTAGTGGTGAAAGGGAAAGGTATCGCCGCGAAAGCCGTCGCCCCAGCCATTGGAGTCGAAATGCCGCTCGACCGCCGCCTCCGGCTCGTCGCCGCCGACACCGATGGCGCCCCGATAGACGATGAGCGGCAGCGCCCCGTTATTGGGACTGGTACCGGCTTCCTTCAGCAGATGATGCTCGAATGCCAACGCGCCCATCACTCTCCTCCCTTACCCTCGGATTCCTAGGGCAGACAAAAGCCGGGATAGAGCGCCCTGTCAATCGAGAGCGCAGGGGGGCGTAAACGCGCGAGGCCTAGCGCGAGTAGTACTCGATGACGAGATTGGGCTCCATCTGCACCGGATAGGGCACATCGACGAACTTGGGCGCTCGGATGAAGCGCCCCTCCATCCGGTCGTGGTCCACCTCCAGGTAGTCCGGCACCTCGCGCTCGGGCGAATCGATCGCCTCCAGCACCAGCGGCAGTTGCTTCGAGCGCTCGCGCACCGTGATGCGGTCCTCGTCCTTCACCAGGTAGCTCGGGATCGTAACCCGGCGGCCATTGACCAGGATGTGGCCGTGGTTGACGAACTGGCGCGCCGCGAACACGGTCGGCACGAACTTCATGCGGTAGACGACGGCATCGAGGCGCCGCTCCAGCAGTCCGACCAGGTTCTCGCCGGTGTCGCCCTTGCGGTCGCCGGCGATGTGGTAGTAGCGGCGGAACTGCTTCTCGGTGATGTTGCCGTAGTAGCCGCGCAGGCGCTGCTTGGCAGAGAGCTGCACGCCGAAATCGGACGGCTTGCGCCGCCGTTGGCCGTGCTGCCCTGGCCCGTAGTCGCGCCTGTTTGTGGGGCTCTTGGGGCGGCCCCAGAGGTTGACGCCGAGGCGCCGGCAAATCTTGTACTTCGACTGCTGTCGCTTGCTCATTGTGCCCGTGCCGGTGGGAGAATCGCGTGCGCCCGCGGCCTCCGGCGGCGAGCCGGGCGCACTATAGCCCGCGCCGGTGCGGTGTCAATCGGCCGAGCCCGGCGGTTCGCGCCGCCGGGACGGCTCACCGGTGAGCGAGCGCACGACACCGCGCAGGGTCTGCACGTCCTGGCGGGTGAGCGAGATGCGCTCGAACATGGTGCGCATGTTCTGGACCATCTTGGGCCGCATCTCTGGCGTTGGGAAGAAGTCGCGGTCGTCGAGCGCGCCTTCCAGGTGTCGGAAGAAGTGCAGGATCTCGTCCTTGGTGGCGGGCCGGGCGCTTCCCGTCGGCGGCGCCGCCGGCTCCTCCTCTTCCTCCGGCAGGCTGCTCACGAGGCGCCATTCGTAGGCCATGATCAGGACCGCCTGAGCCAGGTTGAGCGAGGCGAAGGCGGGGTTGAGCGGAATCCGGACGATGGCGTCGGCCAGCACCAGCTCCTCGTTCTTGAGGCCGGCCTTCTCCGGCCCGAAGAGGAGGCCGAGGCGGGCACCCTGCCGGCCCGCATCGCGCAACGCCGTGACCGCCGCGCGCGGCGCGAGCTCCGGCTTCAGCAGCTCGCGCGGCCTGGCCGTGGTGGCGTGGACCAGATTGAGATCGGCCACGGCCTCCTCCACGGTCGCGCAGAGCCGCACGCCGTTCAGCACCGTATCCGCACCCGAGGCCGCGCCCAGCGCCTTCACGTTGGGCCAGCCGTCGCGGGGCTGGACGAGACGCAGGTCGGAGAGGCCGCAGTTCAGCATGGCGCGGGCGGCAGCGCCGACATTCTCGCCGAGCTGGGTGCGCACGAGGATCACCGCTGGCGCTCCGGCATCGACGTGGGCCGCGGCGCAGGCCTTGCGCCGGTCGCTCCCCGCCACGGCTCAGCCTGCCAGGGCGCAGGTCGCGCGTGCGCCACCTCTCACGCGCGGCGCCACAGCGTGCCCTCCGGCTTGTCTTCGAGGGTGATGCCCTCTGCGGCCATCGCATCGCGGATGCGGTCGGCCTCGGCGAAGTCTCGCTGGCCCCGCGCGGCGGCTCGGGCGGCGATCAGCGCCTCGATTTCAGCGTCGCTCATGCCGCCTTCCTGCTCCGCGCCGCGGAACCACGCCTCGGGGTCGGCCTGCAGCAGCCCGAGCAGAGCGCCGGAGCCGCGCAATGCGGCACAGGCTCGCGCGCGCGCCGCCTCGTCGCCGGCCCGGTTGAGGTCGCCGGCGAGCCGGTGTAGCGCTGCGAGCGCCTTCGGCGTGTTCAGGTCGTCGCAGAGCGCGGCCTCGACTTCGGGATCGACCGTGTCGCCCGCCGCCCCGTTCTCCACGCCAGCGTTGCGCAGCGCGTTATACAGCTTGTCCACGTTGAGGCGCGCCTTCTCAAGCCCCTCGGCGGACCAGTCCATCGGATGCCGATAGTGCGTGCTCAGGAGGGCCAGACGAATTACCTCCCCCGGCGCCTCGGCGAGCGCGTTGCGGATGGTGATGAAGTTGCCGAGGGACTTCGACATCTTCTCGCCCTCCACGGTGAGCCAGCCGTTGTGCACCCAGTGTCGGGCGAAGGGGGGGCCGGGGCAGGCGCATTCGCTCTGCGCGATTTCGTTCTCGTGATGGGGGAAGACCAGGTCGAGCCCGCCGCCGTGGATATCGAGGGTTTCGCCGAGATAGGCGCGGCTCATGGCCGAGCACTCTATGTGCCAGCCGGGCCGCCCGCGGCCCCAGGGGCTGTCCCAGCCCGGCAGGGTCTCGTCGCTCGGCTTCCACAGCACGAAGTCGGCCGGGTCGCGCTTGTAGGGCGCGGTCTCGACCCGCGAGCCCGCGATCATCTCGTCGCGGTTGCGGCGGGATAAGGCGCCGTAGCGGGGTGCCGAAGGCACGTGGAAGAGCACGTGACCCTCCGCCTCGTAGGCGTTGCCGGCCGCGATCAGCGCCTCGATGAGCGCGATCATCTGGGGCACGTGCGCTGTCGCCCGCGGCTCCACGTCGGGCGGCAGGGCGCCGAGCGCTGCGATGTCCTCGTGAAAGGCCTTGGTGGTGCGCGCGGTGATCGATTCGATGGGCTCGCCGGTCCGGCGCGAGGCTGCGTTGATCTTGTCGTCGACGTCCGTGATGTTCCGGACGTATGTGACGGACGGATAGAGCCGCTTCAGCACCCGGAAGAGCACGTCGAACACCACGATGGGCCGGGCGTTGCCGATGTGAGCGAGGTCGTAGACCGTCGGCCCGCAGACGTACATGCCGACGTGGCCCGGGCGCACGGGCTCCAGCGGCTCGCGCTTGCGGGTCAGCGTGTTGTGCAGCGTGAGCGTCATGGCTCAGTCGGTCCCGCGGTAGCGGTTGGTGATGGGATAGCGGCGGTCCTTGCCGAAGGAGCGCAGCGTGAGCTTGATGCCGGGCGGCGCCTGGCGCCGCTTATATTCCGCGATGTCGAGCATTCGCCAGATGCGCGCCGCAGTCTCCGCCGCATGGCCGCGGGCCACGATCTCCTCGGTCGAGCACTCTTCCTCCACCAGGCCGCGCAGCACGTCGTCCAGCACCTCGTAGGGAGGCAGCGTGTCCTGATCCGTCTGATCGGGGCGAAGCTCCGCGCTCGGCGGCTTGTCGATGATCGCCTCGGGAATCACCGGTCCCTGTGGCCCCTTCAGCCCCTCCATCCAGTTCCGGTTGCGCCAGCGGGACATCTCGAACACGTCGGTCTTGTAGACGTCCTTCAGCACCGAATAGCCGCCGCACATGTCGCCGTAGAGCGTGGCGTAGCCCACCGACATCTCGGACTTGTTGCCGGTGGTGAGCACCATGTGGCCGAGCTTGTTGCTGATCGCCATCAGGATGACGCCGCGCACCCGCGCCTGAATGTTCTCCTCGGTCTCGTCCGCGTCGCGGCCGGCGAAAATCGGCGCCAGCATTCCGCCGAGCGCGTCCACCGCCGGCTCGATCCCCACCACCTCGTGGCGGATCCCCAGCAGGCGCGCGCATTCCGCCGCGTCGTCGAGGGAGGACTGCGCCGTGTAGCGCGACGGCATGACGACGCAGAAGACCCGGTCAGCGCCCAGCGCGTCGACGGCGACGGCGGCCGTCAGCGCCGAATCGATGCCGCCGGAAAGCCCGATCAGCACGCCGGGGAAGCCGTTCTTCCCGACGTAATCGGCCAGCCCCAACGTCATGGCGCGGTACGTCGCCGCGTGGCCGTCGGGAAGAGCGGCGCGCGGACCCGGCGCGCAATGCCAGCCGTCGCTCTCGCGACTCCAGCGGGTGAGCACGAGAGCCTCGTCGAAGGCCGGCGCCTGGGCGGCGAGGCTGTGATCGGCGTTGAGGACGAAGGAGGCACCGTCGAACACGAGTTCGTCCTGGCCGCCCACCTGGTTCACGTAGATCAGCGGCAGCTCGGTCTCGCCGATGCGGGCAACGGCACAGTTGAGGCGGACGTCCTCCTTGTCGCTCTCGAAGGGCGAGCCGTTGATGACGATCGTGATCTCGGCGCCCGATTCGACCAGGCACTCGGCGACCTCCGGGAACCACATGTCCTCGCACACCATGGCGCCGAGGCGGACGCCGCGGAACGGGATCGGTCCCGGCAGCCCGGCGCGCGCGAACACCCGCACCTCGTCGAAGACACCGTAGTTGGGCAGCTCGTACTTGTATCGTCGCGCAGCGACCTCGCCGCCGTCGAGCAGGAGCACGGCGTTGTAAAGCTTGCCGTCGTCGACCCAGGGCGCGCCGATGAGAAGCGCGGGCCCGCCGTCCGCGGTCACCGCCGCGAGTGTCTCCACGACAGCCCGCGACTGCTCCTGGAACATCGGCTTGAGCACGAGGTCCTCGGGCGGGTAGCCGGTCACCACGAGCTCGGTGCAGACCACGAGGTCGGCGCCCTGGGCCGCGGCCTCGGCGCGGGCGCGCAGGATCAGCGCCTTGTTGCCCTCCAGGTCCCCCACGGTGGGGTTGAGCTGGGCGAGTGCGATGGCGAGCGTGTCGGTCATGGTCGGCCGGTTATACACAAAGGAGCCGGCGGCTGCCGGCCCCGATTGTCAATGTTCGCCCGGCTCGCGTGGTCCCGGCGGTCGCTTGCTCGAGCTTTTCCCTTTCGCACGGAAACGCTCTCGCACTTTATCGCTCACGGCAGCCGGCCTGCGGCCGGCGCCTCCGCGCGGGCGCCGCAGGAGCGGCGGGCCGCGGTCGCGGCCTGTCGCGCGTCCACCAGAGACGGACGCGCTCTAGCGTGAGCGGGGCGATCCGTCTGCGCCATTGCGCAGCAGGAACTCGCGGCCGAGCTTGACCCGCGCGGTGCCGTTGTAGTCCACCACGTCTGCTGTCGCGAAGGTCTCGGACCAATTCTCGGGCAGGAACGAGCCCGTGCCGATCACGTCGATGGGCGCACTCACGCTGGCCATGACCCTGCACTTGGCCGGGCCGAAGCCGGAGCTCGCGACGATCTTCACCTGCTCGAAGCCGGCCTCGTCGATTGCCATGCGCAGGTGGAAGAGCGCCGCGGCGCTGACGCCGGTGCCGTGCAACCAGCGCAGCTCCGCCTCGGTGCGGTATTCGCGCACCGCGTTGGGGCTATAGCGCTCCAGCACGGCGTAGGACTTCGCCATGTCCAGGCCCTCGACATAGCGGCTGCCGTGGGTATCGAGGCGGATGCTCAGCTCGCCGCGCGCGACGAGGTCGGGGAAGCGCCGGCACACGGCGAGCGTGTCGGTGATCTCCTGCCCGTAATAGTCGACGAGCACGGTCATCGGCTCGCCCGCGAAGATCTCGTGATACATCTCGGCGGCGCGGAGGGTCGAGCCCGCGTAGCCGATGAAGGCGTGGGGCATGGTGCCGTAGCCCCGCTGATTGCCGAAGTAGTGGGCGGTCGCGTCGGTGGCGTTGCCGATGAAGCCGACCGCGCCGCACTCCTGCTTCGCCGTATTCGAGCCGACGCTTGCGGCGTAGGCCATCATCTCGGCCATCTCCAGGCCCGCGCAATGGCGTGCGTCCATCGCCAGGAACGCAACCGTGGGCAGGCTCCGCGACATGGCGTAGGCGTTGTAGGCGGCGACGCAGGTGGCGCCCAGCCGCTGCAGGTAGAGCGTCTCCAGATCGACCAGGTGACGGAAGGAGCCCGAGAGATAGATGAGCGGCTCGCCCGCGCCGACCCACTCGCCCTCCTCGAATTGGCATTCGACGGTGAACTCGGTGTCACGCTCGGCAGCAACCGCTTCCAGCCACTCAATCATCAGGCGGGGCGCGAAACAGACCGGCCGCCGCATGAAGAGCGCATAGGTGACCCGGGCGTCGCCGAAGCGGCCGACCGCTTCGCGCGTGCGCGTGAAGTAGCGGTCGGTGTAGCGAGCGACCTCGCGGTCGGGGGGGCCGTTGTGGGGCATCGTCGTGGGCCCCGGCACCTCTAGCCGTGCAGCGCCCTTGGCTGGACGATGGCCGCTCGCTCCTCCCTCAGATGTTCAGCGATAAGGAAGGCGAGCTCCAGCGCCTGCGAGGCGTTGAGCCGTGGGTCGCAGTGGGTGTGGTATCGGCTGGAGAGATCTTCCTCCGTGATCGCCTGGGCACCGCCCAGGCACTCGGTCACGTCCTGTCCGGTCATCTCGAAGTGGACTCCGCCGGGGTGCGTGCCCTCGGCCCGGTGCACCGCGAAGAAGCCGCGCACCTCCGACAGGACCTGGTCGAAGACGCGGGTCTTGTAGCCGTTGGACGACTTGATCGTATTGCCGTGCATCGGATCGCAGGCCCAGAGCACGTGCCGGCCTTCCCGCCGCACCGCCCGCACCAGGGGCGGCAGCTTGCCTTCGACGGCCTCGTGCCCCATGCGCGCGATGACGGTGAGCTTGCCGGGCTGGTTGTGCGGGTTGAGTCGGTCGATGAGGGCGAGCAGGCCATCCGGCTCCAGGCTCGGGCCTGCCTTGAGCCCGATGGGGTTGCCGACGCCGCTCAGGAAGTCCACGTGGGCGCCGTCCGGCTGGCGCGTGCGGTCACCGATCCAGAGCATGTGCGCCGAGCAGTCGTACCACTCGCCGGTGGTGGAATCGATTCTGGTCAGCGCCTGCTCGTACGCGAGGATCAGGGCCTCGTGAGAGGTGTAGAACTCGGTCTCCCGAATCTGGGGCGAGGTTTCCTCGGTGAGCCCGCAAGCCTCCATGAAGTCGAGCGTCTCGCCGATCTGAGTGGCTAGAGCCTCGTAGCGCGTGCCTTGCGTGCTCTCGGCGACGAAGCCCAGGTTCCAGCGGTGCACGGCGTGGAGGTTGGCATAGCCGCCCTGGGCGAGCGCGCGCAGCAGGTTTAGGGTCGACGCGGACTGGCCGTAGGCCCGGACTAGGCGTTGCGGCACGGGCGTCCGCTCTTCCTCGTCGAAGGCCATGCCATTGACCATGTCGCCGCGATAGGCGGGGAGCGTCGTGCCATCCACGGTCTCAGTGTCCGACGAGCGTGGCTTGGCGAACTGGCCCGCCAGCCTGCCCACCTTGATCACGGGCACCTTGGCGCCATAGGTCAGCACCACCGCCATTTGCAGCAGCACCCGGAAGGTGTCGCGCACGGTGTCGGGGTGGAACTCGGCGAAGCTCTCGGCGCAATCGCCACCCTGCAGAAGGAAGGCCTGGCCTTCACAGACCCGTGCCAGGCGCTCGCGCAGCCTGCGCGCCTCGCCGGCGAAGACCAACGGGGGTGACGTCTGAAGGCGTTCCTCGGCCGAGGCGAGTGCGGCCAAATCGGGCCATTGCGGCTGCTGCTTGACCGGCAGTCCGCGCCAGCGGCCGGGATTCCACGTGCCGGGCATATCCTTCTCCCGCGGAAATTATCGCGTTGTTGCGGTGCTATACGCCCGAACCGCCCGTCGTGCCAGCATTTTCCTCTGCTTCATCCGGGCCGGCCTATGCCTGCGTCACGCTTGAGCGGCCTCGGCGGCAGCCGGGTCTGCGGGCTCCGGCACCGGCTCGTACATGGTGACGAACTCCTCCGCCGCAGTCGGGTGCACCGCCATGGTTGCGTCGAACTGGGCCTTGGTCGCGCCAGCCTTGACGGCGATGCCGAGTAGCTGCACGGCTTCGCCTGCGCCGTTGCCCACCATGTGGCAGCCTACCACTCGGCCCGAGGCGCGGTCGACGACGAGCTTCATGAAGATGGTCTCTTGCCGCGAAGTCAGGGTGTGCTTGAGCGGGCGGAACCGGGTCTTGTAGATGTCCACGGCGGGGAAGGCCTGCCGGGCTTCCTCCTCGGCGAGCCCCACCGAGCCGAGCTCGGGCGTGGTGAAGACCGCCGTTGCGACGTCGCGGTGATCCGGCTGCTGCGGGTTGTCGTTGTAGAGGGTCTCGGCAATGCAGCGGCCCTCGTGGATCGCCACTGGCGTCAGGTTGATGCGGTCGGTGACGTCGCCGATGGCATAAATGTTGGCGACGCCCGTGTGCGACGACCCGTCGACCGGGATGGCACCTCCTTCGGTGGGCTCGATGCCTGCTGTCTCGAGCCCAAGGCCGGCGACATTGGGCTTCCGCCCGGTGGCGAACAGCACCTGGTCCGCCTCGATGGTCTCGCCGGTCGTCGTCGCGACCGCGATCGCCGACCCCTTGCGGCTGAGCGAAACCGCGTTGGTGTTGAGCCTGAGGTCGACCCCGCCCTTGCGCATCTCCTCGCAGAGCACTTCGCGCAGGTCGAGGTCGAAACCGCGCAAGGGCAGGTCGCGCCGGTAGAGCTGGGTCACAGAAGAGCCGAGGCCCTGCATGATGCAGGCAAACTCGCAGGCGATGTAGCCGCCGCCCACGATCACCATACGCTCGGGCAGCGCCGGCAGATCGAACATCTCGTCCGAGCTGATGGCGTGCTCGATGCCGGGGATAGCGGGCATGGTCGGCCGGCCGCCGGTGGCGATCACGATGGTCTCGGCGCGGTGCGTCTCGTCCCCCACGGCAACCGTGTGGGCGTCGAGCAGGCGGCCGGTGCCGGGGATGTACGTGGCGCTGGCGTTGCGTAGCAAGCGCTCGTAGATGCCTTCCAACCGGTCGAGCTCGGCCGACTTGGCCTCTACCATCGCCGGCCAGTCGAAGGCGCGCTCGCCCACGGTCCAGCCGTAGCCCGCGGCGTCCTCGAAGTCGTGGCTGAAGTGCGAGGCGTAGACCAGGAGCTTCTTGGGGATGCAGCCCCGGTGGACGCAGGTGCCGCCGAGCCGGTCGTTCTCGATCACTGCCGCCCGCGCGCCGTAGCCAGCCGCGCGCCTGGCGCAGGCCACGCCGCCCGAGCCGCCGCCGATCACCAGAAGGTCGAATTCCGCCATCGTTGCCTCTCGTTCAAATCCCTCAGTCGGCCGGCGCTCACTCCGCGCGCGTCAGGGCCGGTGCATATACGGTTTCCCGGCGGATTGCACCGGCAGGACGGGAGCTGGTGGGCCCGGCAGGACTCGAACCTGCAACAACGCCGTTATGAGCGGCGGGTTCTAACCAATTGAACTACGGGCCCGTTCGGCGGGAAGTCGCGCCTATCATAGCGCGGCCACGCGCGGGCGGCGATGAAATGAGGGGTTGCGAGTAGAGAACAAATAGGGTACATAAGTAATATCGCAGTCGCATTGCATCGGTTTTGCCTGTGTGAAATAAGGAGGCGGTGATGGCCAATACGGCGCTTCGCGTGGTGTCAGAGGGTTCAATGGACAAGCAGAAGGCATTAGACGCGGCGCTCGGCCAGATCGAGCGGGCGTTCGGCAAGGGCTCGATCATGAAGCTCGGCGATGGCGCCGCGGTCGAGATCGAGGCGATCCCGACCGGCTCCATCGGGCTCGACGTGGCGCTCGGCATCGGTGGCTTGCCGCGCGGCAGGGTCGTCGAAATCTACGGGCCCGAGAGCTCGGGCAAGACGACGCTGGCGCTCTCCTGCGTCGCCGAAGCCCAGAAGCTTGGCGGCACCTGCGCCTTCATCGACGCCGAGCACGCGCTCGATCCAATTTATGCCGGCAAGCTCGACGTCAATGTGGAAGAGCTTTTGATTGCGCAGCCGGATGCCGGCGAGCAGGCGCTCGAGATCACGGATACGCTGGTCCGTTCCGGCGCCATCGACCTGGTGGTGATCGACAGTGTCGCCGCACTCGTGCCCCGCGCCGAGCTCGAGGGTGAGATGGGCGATTCCCACGTCGGGCTGCAGGCGCGTCTGATGAGCCAGGCGCTGCGCAAGCTCACCGCCTCGATCGCGCGCTCGCACTGTTGCGTCGTCTTCATCAACCAGATCCGCATGAAGATCGGCGTGATGTACGGCAGCCCCGAGACCACAACCGGCGGCAACGCACTGAAGTTCTATGCATCGGTGCGGCTCGACATCCGCCGCATCGGCGCCGTCAAGGACCGGGACGAGGTCGTCGGCAACCAGACACGGGTGAAGGTGGTCAAGAACAAGCTCGCGCCGCCTTTCCGCCTGGTCGAGTTTGACATCATGTACGGCGAGGGCATCTCGCGCACCGGCGAGCTCATCGACCACGGGCTCAAGGCCGGCGTCGTCGAAAAATCGGGCTCCTGGTATTCCCACGACAGCACGCGCATCGGCCAGGGCCGCGAGAACGCCAAGCGCTTTCTCGCCGAGAATGCCGAGGCGGCGGATGCGATCAACCGCGCTATCCGCCGGCACGCCGGTCTCGATGGCGCAGGCGAGGCGCCGCCCATTGCCGAGGTTCAACCCGAGCACGGCGCCCAGGGCGTATAGCGAGCTCGGGAGCGGAGTGGGCGAACGCTGACGCGCGATGACCCGCGCCAATCTGGACAGGCCGCCAAAGCCGCACTAAGTAGCGGGCATCCAAGCGCCGGGCCGACCGCTGCCCGGGAAAGGTGCAGGGCCGCCCCATGCCGAGCGTCAACGATATTCGCGCGCAGTTTCTCGACTATTTCGCCGACAACGAGCACGAGGTCGTCGACTCGAGCCCGCTCGTGCCGCGCAACGACCCGACCTTGATGTTCACCAACGCCGGCATGGTGCAGTTCAAGAACGTCTTCACCGGCAACGAAACTCGATCTTACCGGCGCGCCGCCACCTCCCAGAAGTGCGTACGCGCGGGCGGCAAGCACAACGACCTGGACAACGTCGGCTACACCGCGCGCCACCACACCTTCTTTGAGATGCTGGGCAACTTCTCGTTCGGCGACTACTTCAAGGAGCGCGCCATCGAGCTCGCCTGGCGGCTGGTCACGAAGGACTACGGCCTGCCGGAAGAGCGCCTCGTGGTCACGGTCTTCGCCGAGGATGACGAGGCCCACAGGCTCTGGCGCAAGATCGCAGGGCTGCCCGAAGAACGAGTCATACGCATCCCGACCTCGGACAATTTCTGGGCCATGGGCGAGACCGGCCCCTGCGGCCCCTGCTCCGAGATCTTCTACGATCACGGGCCGCACGTGGCGGGCGGCCCGCCCGGCAGCGCCGATCAGGATGGCGACCGCTTCGTCGAGATCTGGAACCTGGTGTTCATGCAGTTCGAGCAGGTCACGCCTGACGAGCGGATCGATCTGCCCAGACCATCGATCGACACCGGCATGGGGCTCGAGCGGATCGCCGCGATCATGCAGGGCACGCACGACAACTACGAGACCGACCTGTTCAGGAACCTGATTGCCGCGAGCGTGGAGTTGAGCGGCGCGCCGGAGGAAGGCGCGCACCGGGCCTCCCACCGGGTGGTGGCCGATCATCTGCGGGCAAGCGCCTTCCTGATTGCCGACGGCGTGATGCCGTCGAACGAGGGGCGGGGCTACGTGCTCCGGCGGATCATGCGGCGCGCCATGCGCCACGCCCAGCTGATGGGCTGCACCGAGCCGTTGATGTGGCGCCTGGTGCCGACGCTCGTGCGCGAGATGGGCCTGGCCTTCAGCGAGCTCGCGCCTGCCGAGCCGCTCATCACCGAGACTCTCAAACTGGAGGAGACCCGCTTCAAGGAAACCCTCGCCAGGGGCCTCCGCCTGCTGGACGACGCGACCGCCGGCCTCGCCGCCGGCGCACCGCTGCCGGGCGAGACCGCGTTCAAGCTCTACGATACCTACGGCTTCCCCCTCGATCTCACCGAGGATGCGCTCCGCGCCGAGGGGCGTGCGGTCGAGCGCGAGGGCTTCGAGGTCTGCATGGAGCGGCAGCGCGAGGCGGCGCGCCGCGCCTGGGCGGGCTCGGGCGATTCGGCGAGCGATGCGGTCTGGTTCGGCATTCGCGAGCGGGTCGGCGCAACCGAGTTCCTGGGCTACGGCACGGAGTGCGCGGAAGGCGTGGTCCAGGCGCTGGTGGCAGACGGGGCCGAGACCGTGCGCGCGGGGGCCGGCGACACGGTGGCGCTGGTCGTCAACCAGACACCCTTCTACGCCGAGGCCGGTGGGCAGGTCGGCGACACCGGCACGATCGTCTCAGCGGATGGCGCCCGGGTCCGCGTGAGCGATACGCGCCGCGAGGCCGACGGCCTCCATGTCCACCACGGCACCGTCGAGGAAGGCACGCTTGCCGTGGAAGACGCGGTGGTGCTCGCCGTGGACGGGGCACGGCGCACCGCGCTCCGCGCCAACCACTCGGCCACCCACTTGCTGCACGCGGCGCTCCGCCGCGCCCTCGGCGATCACGTCACGCAGAAGGGTTCGCTGGTTGCGCCCGACCGCCTGCGTTTCGACATCAGCCACCCCGGTGCGGTCTCGGCCAACGCGCTCGAAGACATCGAGGCGGAGGTCAACCGGCTGGTCCGACGGAACACTCCCCTCGTCACCCGCCTGATGAGCCCGGACGAGGCGACCGAGGCCGGCGCGCTCGCGCTCTTCGGCGAGAAATACGGCGAGGAGGTGCGCGTCGTCTCCATGGGCTATGGCGAGAATGGCTCGGACGCACCCTACTCGGTCGAGCTCTGCGGCGGCACCCACGTGGAGCGCACCGGCGATATCGGGCTCTTCCGCATCGTAAGCGAATCGGCGAGCGCCGCCGGCGTCAGACGGATCGAGGCGCTTACCGGCGAGGCGGCACGCCGCCACGGTGTCGAGCTCGAATCCGCCCTCAGGGAGGCCGCGGCGGCGCTCAAGGTGCCGCCGGCCGAGCTTGCCGGGCGCATCGGCACGCTGATGGGTGAGCACAAGAAGCTCGAACGCACGCTCGAGGAGACTCGCCACGCGCTCGACACCGGTGGCGGCGGCGCCACGGAAGATGCCCGGGAGATTGCCGGGGTCTCCTTCGTCGGCCGCTCGCTCGATGGCGCCCGGCCGAAGGAGTTGCGCGCCATGGTGGACGACCTGAAGCAGCGCATGGGCTCAGGCGTCTACGCCGTGGTGAGCCGGACCGATGGCAAGGCCGCACTCACGGTCGGCGTCACCGACGATCTCACCGCCCGCGTGAGCGCGGTCGATCTCGCACGTGCGGGCGCTGCGGCGGTCGGGGGCAAGGGCGGCGGCGGCCGGGCCGACATGGCGCAAGCCGGCGGGCCGGAGGGCGAGCGTCTGGACGACGCCCTCAAGGCCATCGAAAAGGCGCTCGCGGACGCCGCCTGAGCACACGCCGCCCGCGACGGATTGGCGGGGCGGCAATGCCGGCTATTCTCCGGTCCCATGAGTGATCAAGCCACGCCACGCTCGCGGCTGCCAGCGGGTGCGCGACCAAGCGACCTGCGGCGCTACTGCTGCGAGTTCATCGGCACGTTCTCGCTGGTCTTCTTCGCCGCCGGTGCCGTGGTCGTGGACGCCAAGATGGGCGGCACGCTCGGCGTCATCGGCCCCGGTCTGATCTCGGGCCTGATCATCACGGTCGTCATCTATGCCTTCGGCCACGTCTCCGGCGCCCACGTCAATCCGGCGCTCTCGATTGCGGCGGCGCTGATTGGCCATCTCGACTGGCGCCTCGTCCCAGGCTACGCGCTGGCGCAACTCGCGGGCTCGGTGCTGGCGGCACTGTGCCTGCTGTGGGCACTCGGCGATCACGGCGCGATGGGCGCGAACCTGCCCAATGCCGCCATCGGCATCACGCCGCTGACGGCGTTCCTGATCGAGCTCTTCCTCTCGTTCCTGCTGATGTGGGTGGTTGCCGGCGTTGGCCTCGACAAGCGGGCGCACGGCCCCTTTGCGGGCGTCGCGGTGGGCGCGGTGGTCGGCATCGAGGTGATGCTGATGGGCCCGGTCGCAGGCGCCGCGATGAATCCCGCGCGGGCTTTCGGCCCCTATGTCGCGATGGGCGACTTCACCCACTACTGGATCTACATCGTCGGCCCCTTGATCGGCATGGCGCTCGGTGCCTACGCTTGGCGCTTCACCCATGGTGGGCGAGAGCGCACCGGGTGATGCGCCCTCCGCCGGATCGCGGAGCGCGCGGCGACCGTTTAAACCGCGCCAAGGCCCGCCGGTGCGGCTAGGCGGGGAGGCGTATTCATGATCTTCGCGGAGCCGGTCTTCAGGCCCGGCGGCGACCGCTTCATCGAGATGGAGCTCGGCGACGAGATGAGCTTCGATCTCAACTTCCGCGTGCACAGCGTCGCCAGGCTGATCCGCGAGAGCGGCCCCGCCGGGATCATCGAGATCGTGCCCGAACTCACGTCGATCATGATCAGCTACGACTTCGAGCGTATCTCCTACGCCGATGTCGTGGCCGAGGTGAGCGCGCTGTTTCATGCTGTGGGGCCACTCGACGGGCTGGAGCTCGACAGCCGGATCTTCTACCTGCCGATCCGCTACTTCGATCCGTGGACGCGCGCGTGCTACGACGACTATTGCGCGAAGATCGCGCCGAAGGAGCGCGACCCGGAGCTGGTGGCGCGTCTCAACGGCCTCGCTGACCTGGCTCAGCTCGCCCGCGTCCATTCCGGCACCGACTACTGGATGGCGGCACTGGGTTTCTATCCCGGCCTGGTCTCGCTGATGCCGCTCGACCCACGCTGCCGGCTGACCGCGCCCAAGTACGACCCGCCGCGCACCTGGACCTACAAGGGCACCATCGGCATCGGCGGTGCGCTTTGCTCGATCTATCCGGACCGGACGCCGGGCGGCTACCAAATGATCGCGCGGACCCCAGTGCCGATCTGGGACCCCGCGCAAGGGCTCGCGGCCTTTGCGGAGAGCCTCGCGCTTTTCCGGCCCGGCGATCGCGTGCGCTTCATCCCGGCCAGCGCCGAGGAGTACGACCACGTCGCCGCCCAGGTCGAGGACGGCACCTACCTCCACAACGTGGCCGAGTATCAGCGCTTCTCGATCAGCAACTACCACACGTGGCTCGCCACCATCGACGAGACGGTCAGGTTCTAGCCATGCTGGAGGTGATCAAGCCCGGTCTCGAGACCACGGTGCAGGACTGGCCGGGGCGGATCGGCTACTGGGAGCAGGGATTCCCCTTCTCAGGGCCGATGGACGACTGGTCCTTCCGCCTCGCCAACCTGCTGGTGGGCAACCCGCCGGACGCCGCCGGCCTCGAATGCCAGTTCACCGGCCCGAAACTTCGCTTCGGCCGGGATGCCGTGGTCGCCGTCACCGGCGCCGACATGCAGTCCACCCTGGACAACGCCCCGGCGCCCATGTGGGAGAGTTTTGCCGTCCGCGCCGGCCAGGTGCTGACACTGGCTTTCGCGCGCCTCGGCGCCCGCGCCTATCTCGCCGTCGCGGGCGGCATCGACACGCCGCCGGTGCTGGGCTCGCGCGCGACCTTCCACCAGGCCGGGATCGGCGGGCTCGACGGCTACGCGCTCAAGGCGGAACAGAGCCTGCCGCTCGGCGGCGACGCGGGTGGGGGCACGCCCGGCCGGCGCGTGCGCCCCGAGTGCCGTCCGCCGCTCGGCAGCGAGCGGGTGTGGCAGATGGAGGCTGTGCCCGGACCCAACGACGACTGGATCGACGAGGCTGGCCACCGCAGGTTCCTGGAAAGCGACTGGACCGTGCAGACGCGGAGCAACCGCACGGGCTTTCGGCTCGACGGGCCGGCTTGGAGCTTCACGGCGAGGGCGACCGACAAGCGCCCCGAGCACGGCGAGGACCCCTCCAACATCCTCGACCACGGCTATCCCGTGGGCGCGGTCAATCTCTGCGGCCAGACGCCCATAATTCTGGTCAACGACGGGCCGAGCACCGGCGGCTTCATCAACCCCTACACCGTGCCGTCTGCGGCGTTCTGGAAGCTCGCGCAATCGAAGCCGGGGGACGTCTACCGCTTCCGCGCCGTCTCCGTGGAGGAGGCGCAGGACGAGCGCCGCGCGATCAACCGCCTCATCGCGGAGGCGAGCATCGAGGCGGTGTGAGCCCGGCGCGCGGGCGGCTACTGGGCGAGGCGCTTGATCTCGGGAGAGGCGGCGATCTTGCCTTCCCTCACGTAGCTCTCGTGATTGCGCTCGATCGTCTTCGGATCGTAGACGTAGTTGACCAGCAGCCCCGCTGAGTCCGACAGCCCTTTCTCCGAGACATCGCCAAGCCAGTTGAGCCGCTCGAGCCGGGCGCCGTTCCGCAGGTGGAAGCGCGCCACGGGGTCGAGCGGGCGGCCGCGCGACTTGGCGTCCAGCAGGTAGCGTGCGCAGAGCCGGGTCAACGGCTCCCGCAAGTCTGCCTCGGCGTCCTCGCTCGTGTGCCAGTCCGACTCCGAGAGGCGATCGATCGCGGTCTCCTCCTGGTCCGAGAGCGCGCCCTCCGACTCCTCCACAAGGGAAGCGAGCCAGGCGCGGAATCCCGGAAGGGGCGAGAGAGTCGCGAAGGTCTTCAGCCCCGGCAGCTCCTGGGCCAGTTCGACCACGACCTGCTTGATGAGAAAGTTGCCGAAGGAAATGCCGACCAGGCCGACCCGGCAGTTGTTGATCGCGTAAAAGATCGCCGTGTCGGCTTTCGCTGGATCGAGCATTTCGCCGGGGTCGGAGATCAGCGGCCGAACGGCGCTCGCCATGCCCCGCACCAGCGCTACTTCCACGAAGATCAGCGGCTCGTCGGGCAGCGCGGGGTGGAAGAAGGCGAAACAGCGCCTGTCGTCGGCGAGGCGGCGCCTCAGGTCGGCCCACCCGGCCATGGGATGCACGGCCTCGTAGGCCATGATCTTTTGCAGGAGCGCCGCCGGGCTCTCCCAGTCGATCTGCTCCAGGTGGAGGAAGCCCCGATTGAACCAGGACGTGAGCAGGTGAACGAGATCGACATCCACCGCCTTGAGGGAGGGGTCATCGGGCAGCAGGGTCAGCAGGTCCTCGCGAATCGCGACGATGGTGGCGGTGCCGTTCGGCGCCATGTTGATGCGGCGGAAGAGCTCCTGCCGGGGCGGCTCGATTGCTGCCGTGAGGGCCATGAACGTGTCGCAGCCGGGCGACACCTTGTAGCGGTCGCTCGCCGCATGGATCGCCGCCGGGTCCGGCCCGTAATCCGCCGCGAGCGTCGCGAAAAAGGCGTGCTTCTCCCCTGCGTTCATCGCGCGATAGGCGTCGGCCACGTCGCGCGCGAGCGCCGTGCCTGACGCCTCGCCCCGCGTCGACAAGAGCGCCTCGCAGAGCCCGCCCGGCGATCGCTCGCGCAGCCTGCCCGCAGGCGGACCGCGCCGCAGCAGCTCGCGGCCAGCGTCCGCCACGGAGTTGAGCACCTGGTTCAGGCGCGACCGCCTCATGCGTCTCGGCTCCCCAGCGCGAGAGTTGCCTGCTGCACACGCATATGGTGCCGCGGCGCCTCCGGCGCCACAGTCAAGTTGGGGAGGCCCGGCGCGGAGCCGCCCGGGCGCCGGGTCAGTTCATGCCGACGAAGTCGCTTGCCGTGATCAGGTCGGCGTAGAGCGGCATGATCTCCACCATGGCGTCGTAGTTCTGGTCGGTGAAGCCGCTCGTGCAGTCCTTCAGGATCGCGGCGCTGTAGCCCATGTTGACGGCGCGCTTCACCGTGGTCGCCACCACGTGCTCGATGCACTGGCCGACGACGTAGAGGTTCTTGACCCCCCGGTTCCTGAGGATCAGGTCGAGGTCGGTTCCCTCGAAGCTGTCCGAGCCGAAGTTGATGACGATGATCTCATTGCCTTCCGGCTTGAGCTCGTCGATTACGTCGGCACCCCACGAGCCGACCAGGCACTCGTTGTTGTCCTTGGCCTCCTTGAGGAGGCCGCAGGTGTTATCCGGCAGCTCGGGAAAGCCCGGCCGCCAGGCGATGTTCACGTAGATGATCGGCATGCCGCGCTGCCGGGCGGCATCGAGCGCCCGCTTGGCATTGCCCACCGATCCGTTCTTCTCGACCTGGGGGAAGAGGTACTTCCCCCACACGCCATCGGGATGGGCGACGCCGTTCTGGAAATGCAACACGAGGAGTGCGGAGTCTGACATGGCCGGTCTTCCTTTCGTCGTGGTTCGGTAGTCGCGTTCGAATTGCTTGGTTCAGGACAGATCGAGGCGCCCGAGAAAGCGGGCGATTGCCGCATTGACGGCCGCGGGCTGCTCCAGGTTGACCGAATGGCCCGCGTGCGCCACGCGGGCGAAGGTCGCGTCGGGCAGCGCGCCCGCCATCGCCGCCGCGCGGACGATGGGGAGCGGCACGTCCTCTTCGCCGTGAACCACCAGTGCCGGCAGCTCGATGGCGGCGAGGCGGGCGGTGATGTCGTCTTTGTCGAGCCAGGAGCGGCCCTGGTAGAGCACCGCACGCGCAGGCACCGTCGTGGCCCAGCGCTCGACCCAGTGGTCCATGAGCGCCTTGTTGTCCGCAAGCGTGGTCTCGCCGAAGCAGAAGGGCGCGACCCACTCGGCGAATTCGCGCGGCACCATGCCGTCTACGTCCAGCTTGTCGAACTGGCGGTGGTATGCCTCGCGCTCCTCCGCCGAATAGCCCTTCGAGGTGGCGGCGATGAGGATCAGCCCGCTCAAACGCTCGGGATATGCGAGGGCGAATTCCAGTGCCATGAAGCCGCCGACCGACATGCCCGCGAGAACGCACTTCTCGATGCCGAGATCGTCCAGGAGGGCCCGGCAGTCCTCCACGAGATCGCCCAGCGTATGTGCGGCCGGCGCCCCGGTGAGCACGCGGCTGTTGCAGGCGATGGCCCGGTAGTCGCGCTCGGCCAGATGGTCGAGCTGGGGGTCGAACATGGCCGCATCCATCAGCGTGCCGTGGCTGAAGAGTATTGTTGGGCCCGCTCCCTTCTCGATATAGCGCTCGTGATAGCCCACGGAGGTCTCCTGCTATGTCACCGGGTCCAGCGTATCGCTCATGTGCGCCCTCCAGCTCTCGGTGGTCATGACTCGGGCGAGCGCATCGGCCGCATCCCACACATCCACGTAGCGCATGTAAAGCGGCGCGATGCCGAAGCGGAGAATATCGGGGTCGCGGAAATCAACGACAACGTTTGCGGCGCGCAGCGCCTTGGAGACCGGATAGGCGTGTTCGTGCCTGAACGACACCTGGCTGCCGCGCTTCGCCGGCTCCCGCGGGCTCGCGAGCGCAAGGCTCTTGCCGGGGAGCCCTTCGTCCACGAGGCGGATCAGCAGTTCGGACAGCCTTCGCGACTTCCCGACGACATCGTCCATCGCCAGGCCGTCGTAGCAGCGCACGCCGTGCATGACGGCGCGGAGCGAGAGGATCGGCGGGGTGCCGACAAGGCACTTCTCGATACCCTCCGCAGAGCGATAACTGTCCTCGAAGCCGAACTGGTTGGCGTGGCTGAACCAGCCGGTCATCGCTGGCTCATACGCCGCGATGGCGCTCTCCGCCATGTAGATGTAAGCGGGCGCGCCGGGGCCGCCGTTCAGGAACTTGTAAGTGCAGCCGATCGCGTACTCGACATCCCACTGGTTGAGCGCGAGCGGTACGGTGCCGGCGGAGTGACTGAGGTCCCAGATCACCGGTACGCCGCGCTCTCTGCAGTGCGCGGTAATCGCCGCCATGTCGTGCATGGCACCTGTCCTGAAGTTCACGTGGGTGAGCACGACCAGCGCCGAGTCATTGTCGACTGATCCGGCGATGTCTCCGGGCTCCGCCAGGACCAGGTCGAACCTCGTCTCGAACAAATCGACGAGCCCTTCCAGAATGTAGATGTTCGTCGGGAAGTTGCCTTGCTCGGTGACGACCGTGCGCCGGCCCTCGCTCTGGCGCAGCAGGGAGGACGCCAGCTTGAACAGGTTGACGGAGGTGGAATCCGCGACGATGACCTCTCCTGCCGAGGCGCCGATCAGCGGCGCGATCGCATCGCCCGCCTCACGCGCGAGATAGAACCAATCCGCATCGAGCCAGCTCTCGATAAGCCCCTGGCCCCATTCCTCCCGAACGACGCGGTCGATGTCGGCGGCGGTTGTCCTGGGCAGGGCGCCGAGGGAGTTGCCGTCGAAGTAGAGCACGCCCTCGGGCAGTGAGAAGCGCTCCCGGCAGCTGGCCAGTGGGCACTCCCGATCCAAGCGCTCGCACGCCGCGCGATCCATCGGTAACGCCACGACGCCGCTCAGAATCGGGTTCGGTGGTCGGCTTCGGCTTCCGTCTGGTCGAAGCCGAAGTAGGCCTGCTCGACGCGCTCGTCGGTGAGCGCGCTGCACTCGCCTTCGAGCTCGATCTGGCCCGAGCGGATGATGTAGATGCGATCGCCGTTCTCCAGCGCCCGGTGGGTGCTCTGTTCGACCACCAGCAGCGTGATGCCCTCGTCCCGCAGCCCCTTGAGGATCTCGTAGACGGTGTCCACCACCATGGGCGCGAGGCCGAGGGAGGGCTCATCGAGCAGGATCAGCCGGGGCCGCGTCATCAGCGCGCGGGCGATGACCAGCTGCTGCTGCTCGCCGCCGGAGAGCTTGCCGCCGGGGGGTGGCAAGGCGCCCGCGCAGGAAGGGGAAGCTTTCCAGCATGCGCTCGAAGTCGGCCCGCACCTGCTTGCGGTCGCGCCGCATCTGGCTGCCCAGCAGGATGTTCTCCTCCACCGTGAGCTGGGTGAAGACGTGGCGTCCCTCCGGCACCATGGAAAGCCCCAGGCGCGCGATGGTCTCCGGCGCAAGACCCGTGACCGAGCGGCCGGCCAGCCTGATGTCGCCCTCGGCCGGCGGGTGCAGGCCCGCGATGCTGCGCAGCGTGCTCGACTTGCCGGCGCCGTTGGGGCCCACCAGACACACCATTTCGCCTTCGCCGACCGTGAGCGAGACGCCGCGCACCGCGCGGAGCCGCCGGTAGCGGACGTGCAGGTCCTCAACTTCCAGCATCGACCGACTTGGTCCCCAGATAGGCGCGGAGCACGTCGGGGTTCGCTTGGATCTCCTCCGGCGGCCCTTCGGCGACCGTGCGCCCGCTCTCGATCACGTGGATGCGATCGCAGGCCCCCATGATTACGCGCATGTTGTGCTCGATCAGCAGCACCCCGCAGCCGAAGACCTCCGGGATCTCTGCGATCAGCCCCATGAGCTCGTCGCACTCGGCGTCGCTCAGGCCCGCCGCCGGCTCGTCCAGCAGCACGAAGCGGGGCGCCATGGCGAGCGCGCGGCCGATGCCGACCCGGCGCTCGTCGCCGTAGGGCAGCGTGTCCGCCCAGTCGTCCGCCCTGTGCGCGAACTTCATCCAGGCGAGAATGCGGGAGGCACGGCGCGCGGCCTCGCGGCGGCCGAGCCCGGTACCCACCGCCGCGACCTCCAGGTTCTCGATCACCGGCATGTCGCGGAAGAGCCGCACCGCCTGGAAGGTGCGGGCGAGGCCACGGCGGCCCAGCTCGTGCGCGGAAAGCCCGGTCACGTCCTCGCCGCCCAGGACGACCCGCCCGCGGGTCGGGCGCTGGAAGCCGGTGAGCACGTTGACCAGCGTGGTCTTGCCGGCGCCGTTCGGGCCGATCAGGCCAAAGACCTCGCCGTGCCTCATCGAGATCGAGACCCCGTCGACAGCCGCGAGCCCCTCTAAGTGGACGGTCACGTCGAAGGCCTCCAGCGTGTCCTCAGGCGTGCCGGCGATGGCGAGAGCCGTCGCGTCGGGCCGCGCGGGCAGCAGCCTGCGGGCGAGCCGATCCATCATGGTGCGCCGTCCCGCTGCGCGAGGCCCCGGCGCAGGGGGTCGTGCTCGCTCTCGGCCGCGCCCGGATCCCGCACGACGCGACCGGCCTTGCCGAAGGGCCACGGCACCTCGCGCCCGGCCATGATCCCGTCGGGGCGGAACACCAGGATGATGATCATGAGGCCAGAGATGGTGAGTTCTTGGGCTCCGATCGGCACCGAGAGCACGGTGACGCCCACGTTCATGCCGGCTTCGAGGGAGTTCAGAATCTCGATCAGGGTCGAGATCACCACCACGCCCACCAATGCGCCGGTCAGGCTGCGCTGGCCGCCCACAATCAGCATGGCGAGCAGAATGAAGGTGATGGTGAGCCAAAAATTCTTGACCGCGATGGTGCCGAGATAGTGCGCCTCCAGCACGCCCCCGATGCCCATGAAGAAGGCGCTCAACACGAAGGCGACGAGGCGCTGGCGCGGGATGTTGATGCCGGCTGCACGGGCTGCGAACTCGTCCTCCCGCGAGGCCCGGAGCGCGAGCCCGTAACGCGAGCGCTGGTAGATGTAGGCGGCGAAGAGCGCCACCACGACCCAGGCGAGCGCGATCCACATGTCGACGTAGATCGGGATGCCCGGCATGGTCGCCGCACCCAGCGTCCATTCGCTCCAGTTGGAATAGAAGGTCTTGAACATGCCGAGCACGGCGAGCGTCGCGATGGCCGCAGCGATGCCCGAGAGCCGCATGATCGGGATGCCGACGACGAAGGCGACAATGGCGGCGAGCAACGCCGCCGCAATCGCCGACGGCAGCATTGGATACTGGTGCGCCGCCAGGAACTCCGGCAGCTGCAGCGCAAAACTCTTGTTGAAGGGGCGAAGCGTGAGCCACGCCACCCCGTAGGCGCCCACCATCATGAAGGTGGCGTGGCCGAAGGCCAGCACGCCCGAGTTGCCGATGAAGATGTAGAGCCCGATCACCATGACCGCGCGGATCAGCGCGGCGGTCACCGCGAGCGCCAGCACCGCGTCGCCGGTCGCCCACACCGCGAGCGCGATGACGAGCATGCCGAGGGAGAGCACGATCGGCGTCCAGAAGACGCGCAGGCCCACGATGGGCAGTCGCCGAATCAAATCGCCTTGGCCCGGCCCGGCCATCTCAGACCTTCTCCTCGATCGACTTCACCTTGACCAGGCCGGAGGGTCTCAGAAGCAGGATCAGCAGGATCAGCCCATAGACGAAGACGTCGCGGTCGGGTCGCATCGCCACCGGGAGTGCCACCTGCAGGACCACGCTCGCGATGCCGACCACGAAGCCTCCGAGCACCGCGCCGGTGAGGCTCCCCATGCCACCCACCACGGTGGCGACGAAGGCGAAGAGCACCAGCGGGATCCCCATGCTGTAGGTGAGCGCGCCCACCTGCGAGACGTAGAGCAGCGAGACCACCGCGGCGAGCATCCCGCTGATGGCGAAGGCGACGGCGATCACCCGGTTGGCGCGGACGCCGAGCAGCCGCGCCGTGGAAAAATCCTCGGACGCCGCCCGCATCTGGATGCCCATGGGGGTCCGCTTGAGAAAGACCACCAGAAGCACCAGCAGCCCGATCGTCACCCCGATGGTGATAATCTGCAGGTAGGGGATGCGCACGCCGCTGATGGGCAGCGCTTCGAGCAACTCGGGCCAGATGCTCACCGCCTTCACCCGCCCGCCGTAGATCATCACCACCAGATGCTCGAGGAAGAAGCTGAGCGCAAACGAGGTAATCAGCAACACAGAGGGGTTGGCGCGGCGAAGGGGCCGGAAGGCCAGCCGTTCGCAAGCGAGTGCAAAGAGCATGACGATCAGGACGATGGCGCCGACAAGGAGCGGGGCGGGCCACGCGCCGATGAAGGCGACGGCGGCGGCGGCGCTCGAGGGCACGATCAGGGCGTAGCCGCCGATCATGATGAGGTCGCCATGGGCGAAGTTGATCAGCCGCATGACGCCGAAGATCAGCCCGATACCCAGCGCCGTCAGCGCGTAGAGGCTGCCCAGCGCGAGCGCGTCGATGGCGTTCTGGACCAGTCCGGTCACGACCGCCCCTGGAAGAGAACAACGACCGTGCCAAGGGCCGGCCCGCCTCGCGGCGGACCGGCCCTGGCACGATGATGACTAGTTCTCGTAAAGGTCTTCGGTGAAGTCCGGGAAGATGAGCTGCAGCGCCGGTGGGTTCTCGGCTCCGCCCTGGCCAGCGTAGCTGCCCTTGCCGTCCTGGATCTGGATGACGGTGAGCACGTGGGTCAGGTCGATGTGGGTGTCGGCCGTATAGGTGGTCGGACCCCAGAGCAACGGCTCCTTGTCGAACTTGTTCATCTCCGCCAGCACGGCATCCGAATCGAGAGAGCCAGCCCGCTCGGCCGCGACCTTGATCGCCTGGATCACGCTGTAGCCGTTGAGCGGGAACGAGGTCTCGGGCTCACCGTAGTTTTCCCGATAGCGGTCGAAGAACTCGTTGACCTCCGGCCGGGGATCGTCGCCCCAGATCGAGCCGAAGGACGACGCGTAGTGATCGCTCAAGCCGGGGACCGCCTCGGACCAGTAGTCGCCGTCCATCGAATCGCCGCCGCCGATGGGCACGTCGATGCCTGCCGCGCGGATCTGACGGATGGCGCTCACCGCGCCGCCGCCGTAGGAGCAGAGATAGAGGAATTCAGGCTCGCCGCGGTCCGCCGCCAGCTCCTTGTAGCGGGTGATCTGCGAGGCGATGGAGGCGTCCTCCTGCATGTAACTGTCGACGCCGATCACCGTGCCGCCGTAGTCCTTCCACTGCTCCATGAAGCCGTGGCAGATGCTCTTGTCGTACTCGATCGAAGCATCGAGGAGCAGATAGGCATTGCGCCAGCCCCTGTCGTGGAAGGCGTACTTGGCCATGCCCGCGCCTTCGCCCTGACCGTAGGTGTTAAGCGTGAAGGCGTAGGGCCCGATGCCCTGCACGCCCATCTTGGCGTCCGAGGCACACGACGAGATCGAGATCATGTTGTTGCTGTTGGCGACCGTGGCGGCAGGCGCCCCCATGTCGTAGTCGCAGGAGACGACCATGAACTGCGCCCCTTGCGCGACCACGTCGGCGCCGGCCTTGGCACCCTGCACCGTGTCGGTCTTGGTGTCGGCGACCACGGCGCGGATCTGCTTGCCGAGGATGCCGCCCTCGGCGTTGATCTCCTCGATCGCCATCAGCGAGCCCTGATAGGGCGGGCCGTCGTACTGGTTCATCCAGCCGCTGAGCGCAATCGCGAAGCCGATCACCACCTCGTGGTCGTCCGCTTTGGCCTGCTGTTGATGGGCCAAGGGCGCAGCCACCAATGCGCCAAGCGCCAGAAGAGCAAAGAATCTCCCTAGCATCGTTCATTTCCTCCCATTCTGAACCGGACGCAATCGGGCCTTCGCTTGTTGTTTGCCGAGCGCCGAGGATCTCACTATAGGCGCCCTACCAATGACCGTCCACGCGCCCGGTTGTGCGCCGGACTGCCGCACGACTAGGCTTCGATACCGAATAGAACGCGGGAGTTGGCGGTGAGGCTCGAGGGACGTGCGGCTCTGGTGACGGGCGCGGGCTCAGGCATCGGCCGTGCCGTTGCGCTTCGCTTTGCCAAGGAGGGCGCGGGGGTCGCGCTGCTCGACAAGGCGGACGCGTCGGTGCTGGAAGCGGTCGTCGAGGAGGTTGGCGATGCGGGGGGCCGCGCCCTCAGCCTCGTCACCGACGTGAGCGATGCGGCGGCAGTGGATGCTGCCGCCGCCCGTGCGGCGCAGGAGATCGGTCCGGTCGACATCGCGGTCAACGCCGCCGGCATCTGGCACGCGAACCCGGTGACGGAGAGCGATCCCGCCGTCTTCGACCGCATCATCGACACCAACCTGAAGGGCACCTACTACGTTTGCCAGGCCGTGGTGCCCGGCATGGTCGATGCCGGCGGCGGCCACATCGTCAACATCGCCTCGGTGGCGGGAGTCATCGGACTCGCGCAGTCTTCGGCCTACGCCGCGAGCAAGGGGGGGCGTGATCCTGCTCACCCGCTCGCTCGGCACCGAGCTCGCCGGCCAGGGAATCCACGTCAACGCGATCGCGCCGGGCAACGTGCGCACGCCGATGAATGCCTGGATGCGCGAGCCGGAGAACGAGGAGGTGGTCCGGCTCTTCGAGACGCTCAACCCGAGCGGCCGCGCCTTCGCCGAGCCCGAGGACATCGCCAACACCGCGCTCTTCCTCTGCACCGCCGATTCGGCTGCGTTCTACGGCGCCGTTCTGGTCGCGGACGAAGGCCTCATCGCGAGCCTTCCGCCTCTCTGAGTGCTTGGCCGCCTTGGCCATTTGTGTATAGTGCGCGCCAATTCGACAGGGGTCGCGATGCAGCTTCGAGAAGCGCTCACCTTCGACGACGTGACCCTGATCCCCGCGGCCTCCACAGTGCTGCCGACCGAGACAGCCGTTGGCACCAAGGTCACCAGCGAAATCAGCCTCGGCATTCCTCTGCTCTCCGCGGCCATGGACACGGTGACCGAGGGCCGCCTTGCCATCGCCATGGCGCAGGCCGGCGGCCTCGGCATCATCCACAAGAACATGACGCCCGAGGACCAGGCGCAGGAGGTCCGCCGGGTCAAGAAGTTCGAGGCCGGCATGGTGGTCAACCCGCTCACCATCACGCCCGACCGCCCGGTCAGCGAAGCGCTCCGGCTGAAGGACGAGCACGGCATCTCCGGCATCCCCGTGGTCGAGGAGGATAGCGGCCGGCTGGTGGGCATCCTCACCAACCGCGACGTGCGCTTCGAGACCAATCCGAACCGGTCGGTGCGCGAGATCATGACCGCCGAGAACCTCATCACGGTGCGCGAGGACGTGGATCGGGACGAGGCGAAGCGGCTGCTCCACCGCCACCGGATCGAGAAGCTGGTGGTGGTGGACGACGCCTATCGCTGCGTCGGCCTGGTCACGGTCAAGGACATCGAGAGGGCGCAGGCCTTCCCCCATGCCTGCAAGGACGCGCACGGCAGGCTGCGCGCAGGCGCCGCGACCGGCGTCGGGGCGGACGGGCTGGCGCGGGCCGAGGCGCTGCTCGACGCCGAATGCGACCTCATCGTCGTCGACACCGCCCACGGCCACGGTGAGGCGGTGGCGCGCGCCGTGAAGGACATCAAGACCCTCAGCAACTACGCCCAGGTGGTGGCGGGCAATGTCGCGACGGCAGAGGGCGCACGGGCGTTGATCGACGCCGGCGCCGATGCGATCAAGGTGGGCATCGGGCCTGGCTCCATCTGCACCACGCGCGTCATCGCGGGCGTGGGCGTGCCCCAGCTCACGGCGATCATCGATGCGGTGGAGGTGGCGCGCGAGCAGGGCGTCACCGTGATCGCCGACGGCGGCATCAAGTTCTCGGGCGATCTCGCCAAGGCGATCGCCGCCGGCGCCGACTGCGCGATGATCGGCTCGCTCTTCGCCGGCACCGAGGAGAGCCCCGGCGACGTGTTTCTCTACCAGGGCCGCTCATACAAGTCCTACCGCGGCATGGGCTCGCTCGGCGCCATGGCGCGCGGCTCGGCCGACCGCTACTTCCAGGCGGAGATCAGCGACCGGCTCAAGCTGGTGCCGGAGGGGATCGAGGGACGGGTGCCCTTCAAGGGCCCGCTGAGCCAGGTGATCCATCAGCTCGTCGGCGGCCTGCGCGCGGCGATGGGCTACACTGGCTGCGCCACGCTCGCCGAGATGCAGCGCAACTGCCGCTTCGCGCGGGTCTCGGCGGCGGGCCTGCGCGAGAGCCACATCCACGACGTCGGGGTGATACGCGAGCCGCCCAACTATCAGCCGCCGCACTAGCCCCGGCGGCGCGGTCGGGCCCGGCGAGGACTTGGACGCAGTTCAGCCCCGGAGGTGCGACATGACGATATACGTGAGGGTCTTCGCCGCCATCCTGCTGCTCGGCGGTGCCGTGGCCGTGCTTCCCGCGTCGGACGCCATGGCTGCGGGAAGCTCCAGCAGCACGAGCAGCGCAACCACCCAGGCCGACCAGCGCAATATCGAGCGCGGCAAGCAGGCGATCGAAGCCGGCGACTGGGAGCGCGCCGCGGCCTTGCTCGAGCGCGCGGCCGCCTCCAACCCGCGCAACGCGGATGTCTTCAACCTGCTCGCCTACAGCTATCGTCATCTCGACCGGCTTGACGATGCCTTCGAGAACTACGCGCGGGCGCTTGACCTCGATCCAAAGCACCTCGGCGCTCATGAGTACATCGGCGAGGCCTACCTGATGGTCGGCGATCTGGCCAAGGCCGAGGCGCACCTCGCGACCCTGCAGGACATCTGCGCCTCCTGTGAAGAGAGCGAGGAGCTGGCGGAGGCCATCGCGCATTTCAAGGAAAGCGCCGCAGCGCAGTGAGCCGGGCGGAAGCCCCCTGCAGTGACGAAGGGCGGGCGCTTGACCGGCGCGGGCGCGCGCCCGAGAATCCCTGCCTGACTACCGCCCGCCCTATCCACCGAGGGATGCGATGACCACGCCGCCCCTGGTCGAGATGCGCAACATCTACAAGAGCTTCGGCGGCACCCACGCGGTCGAGGATGTTTCCGTCGCGGTCGCGGGCGGCGAAGTGCTCGGCGTCGTCGGCCACAACGGCGCCGGCAAATCCACGCTTATCAAAATTCTCGCCGGCGCCTACCGCATGGATAGTGGCGAGATCCACATTCGGGGCGAGAGGGTCACCATTGTAGCCGGACGAAAGTCTTTGCGAATCGCGGCCGGAAGTCTTTGCGAATGGCCTGGAAAATCGGCTGGTTTTCGGGGCTGAACCGGGCTGGAAAAACCGGCCTGTGCATGGGCCATGAAGGAGCGCTGCGCGGGGGTTTCGGGGCCCGTGCACGGGCGGTGCGTGGGGGTTTCAGGCGCGGTCGGGACCGGGGCGGGCGCCGGGGCGGCACGGGCGTTCGAGTTCGGCCTTCCACCATTCGGGGTCTTCGACGGCGCGTTCTGCGGCGTCGTATCCGTCGTGATCGGTCCATCTTCCGGGGTCGGCGTCGGCGTACCATCGGCCTGCGCCGCGGTGTCGTTCGAGGGCGTCGTCGATGCGGGCGACCTGGTCCGCCGGGCGTCCCCGGCAGAAGCGCTCGAAGAAGGCGTTGAGGCGGCATCGGGGGCAGCGTCCGCAGGGCTCTGCCGCGACGGTGCATCGCCAGGTGAGCGCCTCCAGCGCGGGCGGGAGCAGGGCCTGGAGCATGAAGCTTCTGCTGCGCGGATTGCCGCCTGCGAGCGACCCCACCATCGGTACGATTCTTCGGGCGCCGCTTTTATCTGGGCGCCCTGTTCGTTCTGTTGAGTGCACTGGTTCTGAGAGGCGGGGTGCGGTTGCAGACGATCAAGCGGAAGTGGGGGGTCTCGGTCGCCACACTGCGCCGCTGGCGGAAGTGGTGGCTGGAGGCGTTCCCGGCGACGGAGCCCTGGGGAGCGAAGCGTGGCGAACTGGTGATGCCACCCGAGGAGGTGCCGCTGCTCTTCGTGCTGCGGCAGATGCGGGGCGGACGCTTCGGTGAGCGTCTGTTCCTGAGCCTGATCTGGTTCAAGCCGTGGACGGGCTATTGCGGGCTCGGCGATGGCTCGGCGCCGCCCGCAGAAAGTGTTCCTGTCACGCCCGGATAGGGCGTTCTACATGGGCATCTCTCCGATGCGGCGAGGGAGGGATGCCGGAATGGACAAGGACGACGCAGGCGCCAGGCGCGAGAAGTGGGCCCGGCTGCGCTTTGCGGTGGTGGGGCCGCTTCTGGCTTCACCGCCGCCTGCAGGCCAGCTGGGGGCCGAGTTCGAGCGTCTGTCGCAGCGCGACTGGGAGCACCCGTCGGGCAAGGGGCCGGTGCGCTTTGCGGCCTCGACGATCGAGCGCTGGTACTACCGGGCGCGGGCAGAGGAGCAGGACCCGGTCAAGGCGCTGCGCCGGAAGCCTCGGACCGACGTCGGCCGCGAGCGGTCCATGTCGGCGGGGCTGATCGCGGCGCTGCGCGAGCAGTACCGGGTCCATCCCTCGTGGGCGGCGCAGCTCCACTACGAGACCCTCAAGGCTCATGTTGCGACCCATCCCGAGCTCGGCCCGAT
This sequence comes from Alphaproteobacteria bacterium, assembly GCA_963422645.2. GTDB lineage: Bacteria > Pseudomonadota > Alphaproteobacteria > UBA828 > UBA828 > WTGU01. The sequence continues at coordinate 61,638 of CAXXVO010000013.1, read as the reverse complement.
GCCGTCCTACGCGACGCTGACGCGGGCGATGCGCAATCGCGGCCTGGTGCGCGAGCGCCCCAGGAAGTGGCACGAGGGTGAGGACAAGCCGGCGGTCGAAGCCCGCGAGGTCCTTAGCTACGAGGTGTCTCGCAGTCACGCGCTGTGGCACGGGGACTTCCACCACGGCAAGCGCCGCGTGCTGACGGCGTCGGGCGAATGGCAGACGCCCATCCTGCTCGGCTTCCTCGACGACCACTCCAGGCTTGGCTGCCACCTGCAGTGGTACCTGGAGGAGACCGCCGAGGTCTTCGTCCACGGGCTCTGTCAGGCCTTCATGAAGAGGGACTTGCCCAGGTCCCTGCTGACCGACAACGGCGGGCCGATGACGGCGGGCGAGGTCGAGGAGGGCTTGCACCGCCTCGGCATCGTGGGGGCCACGACACTCGCTTACAGCCCCCATCAAAATGGAAAAATCGAGTCGTTCTGGGGCACGGTCGAGGGCCGCCTGATGGCTCAGCTCGAAGGCGTCGACGCGCTCACCCTGAAGATGCTCAACGACGCCACCATAGCCTGGCTGGAGCAGGACTACCATCGGCGGGTGCACCGCGAGCTCGGCATGACGCCGCATGAACGCCTCGCCGGGAGCGTCAAGGCATCGAGGCCCTGCCCCGCCTCGGACGAGCTCAAGGCGGCCTTCCGCATCGCCAGGAAGCGCACGCTCAGGCGCTCGGACGGCACCGTCTCGGTCGAGGGGCATCCGCTACCAGGTGCCACAGCCGTGGCGCCACCTGAGGACGCTCTGGGTCCGCTATGCGCGCTGGGACCTCAGCGGCGTCGATCTGGTGGAAGGCCGAAGCGGCGAGCGGCTGTGCACGCTGTACCCCCTCGACAAGCGCGGCAACGCCGATGGCGTCCGCCGTCCTGCGAGACCCGGCAGCGACCATGGCGGCGCCAGCGCGGGCGTCGGCGAACTTCCGCCGCTGCTCAAGGGCGTGCTCGACGCCCAGGCCGCAACAGGCCTGCCGCCGGCCTGGGTACCCCATAACAAGACGCCCGGTCCGGGCGAGGACGACGATCAGGGAGATCCGTCATGAACCGCGAGCTGCTCACCTTCTACGGGCTCAAATGGAACCCCTTCGCCACCGACCTTCCGGTCGACAGCCTCATGGTGAGCCCCGCCGTCGACAGCTTCTGCCTCAGAATCGAGCATCATCTTGTGCGCCAGGGCGGCTTCGCGTTGATCGCCGGCGAGCCCGGCACCGGAAAGAGCGTGGCGTTGCGCGTGCTCGCCGACCGCCTCGGCCGCTCGGACGGGCTCAGGGTCTGTGCCATCACCCACCCCTCTTCCAGGCTGTCCGACTTCTACCGCGAGATCGGCGGGATGTTCGGCGTCGACCTGATGTACAACAACCGCTGGGCCAGCTTCAAAAACCTGCGCGAGCGATGGCTCACCCATGTCGACGACACCCGCATGCGGCCCGTGGTGCTCATCGACGAGGCCCAGGAGCTGCTGCCCTCGGTGATCTCCGAGATCCGCCTGCTGGCGTCCACCGACTTCGACTCGCGCGCCATCCTCTCGGTCGTCTTCGCCGGCGACAGCCGCCTGATCGACAGGCTCCGCCAGCCCGACTTGCAGCCCATCGCCTCGCGCCTGCGCCAGCGCCTGGTCATGACCCAGGCAGACGCCGGCGACCTCGCGGCCCTGCTCGACCATCTGGTCGAGCAGGCCGGCAATCCGGGCCTCATGAGCGCAGAGCTCAAGGACACCCTGGTCACCCACGCCGGCGGCAACCCCAGGGCGCTTACCGTCATGGGCGACATGCTGCTCGCCGCCGGCGCCGAGAAGAACCGCGAGGTTCTCGACGAGAAGCTCTTCATGGAGATCCTGGGCGAGCCCGCCAAGCCGAAGAGGGCACGGCGGTGAAGGGCTTCCCGACACGGGCGCCGATGCAGCTCGAGGATCGCCCCCGGGCGCAACAGTGGATGGTGGACACGCTGTGGGCCGAGCAGGCCGTGGGCATCGTCGGCGGCGAGCCCAAGTGCGGCAAATCCCTGCTCGCGCTCGATCTCGCCGTCGCCGTGGCCACCGGCGTCCCATGCCTGCGCCACTACCGCCCCAGCGCAAGCGGCACCGTGCTGCTCTTCGCCGCCGAGGACGCCGGCCACAGGGTGCGCAAGCGTCTGCAGGGGATCGCCCGCGCCGCCGCCACCCCCTTCGACGAACTCGACATCGCCGTCATCGACGTGCCCACCCTGCGTCTCGACCGGCCCGGCGACCGTCAACGCCTGCAGCAGACCGTGGAGCGCATCGAACCGCGCCTCCTGATCCTCGATCCCCTGGTCCGCCTGCACAGCGTCGACGAGAACGCCGTCGCAGAGATCGCCCCCATCCTCGGCTTCCTGCGCGAACTGCAGCGCCGCTTCGAAACCGCCGTCCTCCTCGTCCACCACGCCCGCAAGAGCGGCGGCACCCGGCCGGGGCAGGCCCTGCGCGGGAGCAGCGAGCTGCACGCTTGGGGTGACTCAAATCTGTACCTGCGCCGGCGCGACAAGAAGATCGTCATGACGGTCGAGCAGCGCGACGCCCGGGGCCTCAACGACATCGAGCTGGAACTCGTCGACGGCGGACATGGGCCGGCCTTCCGTCTGCACCAGGACGCGGCAGATGAAGACAGGCACGAGCCCGCCACCGTCGAGCAGCGCGTCTTCAAGGCGATCGAGCAGGCCGAAAAGCCGCTCTCGAAAGCCCAGATCCGCTCACGCGCCGCTGCCCGCAACGCCACCGTCGTTGCCGCCATCGAGAGCCTCACCAGGGAGGGGCGCATCGAACGGGCGCCCAGGGGTGGCTATCGCCTCGCAGCCGCCGAGGCGCACCGGGAGCCGCAATCCCCTGCCGCCATCAACGGAAGTGCGGGATGAGGCGTTCCCGTTCCCGTTCCCGGAACTCTTAAGCGTTGAAGGGTACAGGAACGGGAACGCCGTCAGCCTCCCTTCCAAGCAGACCTTCGCCGGGACCCGGCAATGAGCGGCGGCGATCCCCTGGCCACCTGCCGCAACATCCCCCTCGACCGGGTCGCCGCCGCCCTCGGCTACCGCAGAGACCCGACCGACCGGGCGCGCTTCAAGCGCGGGGGCTCGGTCATCAGCATCAACGGCGAGAAGTTCTTCGATCACCTGCGCGGCACGGGAGGGGGTGGCGCCATCGACCTCGTCATCCATGCGACGGGATGCCGCTTCCCGGAAGCCCTCCGCTTCCTCGGAAGCCATGAGGGGCGGAGGGAGATCACCACCATCCCAGCCGCCCCGCGACGCCTGCGGCTGCCAAGGCCCAGTCCCCGCGCCTGGCCCAGGGTCCGGGACGCCCTCATCCGCCAACGCGCTATCGGCACCGACGTGCTCGAAGCCTGCCACGGCCGAGGCCTCCTCTACGCCGATGACAGGATCAACGCCGTCTTCATCTGCCGAAACGCCAGCGGGCACACGACCGGCGCCGAGATCCTCGGCACCGCGCCGCAGCCCGGAACAAAACGCTTCAGGGGCATGGCCCCGGGATCGCGCAAGGCGCGTGGCGGCTTCTGGCTCCACTGCGACCGAAACCAGCCCGCCCTCGTCATCCTCACCGAGAGCGCCGTCGACGCCATCTCTGCACGAAGCCTGCGCGTCGAGGGGACGCGCGAGAACGGCGCCGTCGTCGCCTCAACCGCCGGCATCGCCAGCTCGGTCCCGCCCTGGATCAAGGAGTGGAAGCCACGTCGCATCGTCTGTGCCTACGACGCAGACAGCGCCGGCGACACTGCCGCCGAGCATCTCGTGCTCAACGATCCAAGGGTGAAAAGGTTGCGCCCACGACACGCCAAGGACTGGAACGAGATGCTCCTGCGGTCTCGATGAAAGCCAGGCCACTCACCGCTCTCGCAGATCAACCAAGCGCCGCATCACGAACATCAAATAATCCGAAAACCGCACCATCAAATGCTGGGCGCACGCTCACATGGCACGGCACCGTGCTCCCCGTCGATCACCCCTTCTGGAAGACCCACTACCCGCCCAACGGATGGAAGTGCCGCTGCATCGTCCAGCAGCTCGGAGACGACGACCTCGAACGCTACGGATACAAGGTGTCCGAGGGTCCGCCGCCCGGCTCCGGGCGCACCAGGCCCTGGAAGAACCGCCGCACCGGCCGCATCCACCAGGTCCCCGCCGGCATCGATCCCGGCTTCCAGCACAACGCCGGCCGCGCCCGGCCGGGCCGCGACAGCGCAAACCGCCTGATCGAGAAGATCGACGACGCGCCCCCCGACCTCGCACGCGCCGCCATAGGCCAACCCTGGAACGGCGCGCTCTTCCGCCGCCACCTCGAAGGCCGGTCCGACGCCGACTGGCCCGCGGCCGTGCTCGGAGGCCCGGTCATGGCCGCCATCGGCGCACGCTCCCGAACCGCCCGCCTCTCCGCAGAAACCGCCGCAAAGCAGGCCAGGCGACACCCCGATCTCGAACCCGCAGACTACGCCCGCCTCCAGCGCATCCTCGATCAAGGGGAGATGTTCGTGGAGGACAACGGCCGTTTCGCGCAGGGCTTCCTCGAAGAGGACGGGCGCCTGTGGAAGGCCGTCGTCAAGTCGGCCGCAGGTGGCGACGAGGCCTACATCGTGAGCCTGCACAGGTCGAAGGCCGCTGACCTCGATGTCACAAGGCGACGCTTCGGGCCGATCAGGAGGGATGGGAAGTGAGGCGCCGGGCGGGTCGCAAACCCCGCGCTCGCCCGAAGGCATGAGAGGACTGCTGCTTCCGACGCCACGCTCACCCTACGCGCCGCCGCACGCCATCTCAAGCCGATTCAGCGCCCCGGCGCGGGCCGCCGCCAGCCTCGCGGGACGGGCGCCACGCACCGGATTTTCCAGCCGAATCCGATACCCCGAAACCGACCCGATTTGCCGCCGTCGCAAGACCCCTGAAACGCCCCGAAAATTGCCGTTTCCAGCCAATTCACGGCCTCTGCACGGCCCGATTCGCAAAGACTTCCGTCCGCACGCCAGCCGCCGCACCGCCACCGTGCCGCCCCGCATCCCCTTGAGATTCCGCCACCTTCCGCCCGATTCCGCCTGATTCCACCCCTTGACCCGATTCACAACGACTTTCGTCCGTCTACAATCACGTTGGAGATCATGTTGGAGTAGGGCCCGCCCACCAATCGCGGCGAGATGAAGTCGCCGAACGAGAAGCAGAAGGTGAAGGTGAAGCCCACCAGAATGCCCGGCACCGAGAGCGGCAGCGTAATGCGCAGGAAGGTGCCGATATTACCGACGCCCAGGTCCTTGGAGCCCTCGATCAGGCTGCGCGGGATCTTCTCCAGCGTCGCGTAGATCGGCATCACCATGAAGGGCGTGAAGATGTACGCCATCGTGATCACCATGGCGAACTGGTTGTAGATGAGCACCTCGATCGGCTCGTTCACCACGCCGATCCAGATCAGGAAGGTGTTCAGGATCCCCTCGGTGCCGAGCACGATTTTCCAGGTGTAAACGCGCAGCAGGTAGGAGACCCAGAGCGGGACGATAGTGGCCACGTAGATGATCGTCCTGACGCGTGGCGAGCGCACCTTGAAGACCAGGAAATAGGTCAGCGGGTAGGCCAGCGCGAAGGTCACGATGGAGACGAAGATCGAGATCTTCAGGCTGCGCAGAAGGATCGTGACGTACTGCGATTCGGCGAATATTTTCAGATAGTTGGCAACCTGTAAATCGGGGACGTGGAAGGGAAACTGCGTCCGGTAGAAGCTGATCATCAGCATGATAATGTAAGGCACCAACAGGACCACGACCCACCAGATCACAGGTGCCGAGACGAGGGCGGCGAATTCGAGCCGGCGACGCCGGGCGTACCTCATTCGGCGCTGTCCGCCGATGCGTCGCCGGAGCCTGCGAAGAGGATCACGCTCGCCGGATCGAAGCCGAGGGAGAGCGTGCCGCCCACCGGCGGCAGCGGCATCTGTTGGAGCCCGGTTTCGAGCTGGCGGTGCACGATGAGCAGCCGCTCGGCGCCGATATCGATGGCGAGCCTGACGGAATCGCCGTGGAAGAAGACATCGCGAAGCTGGCCGGAGAGGCTGTTGAACCCGGCCGGCAGCTCGGCTCCGCCGCTGAGCACCACCTTCTCGGGCCGGATCGATAATGTGACCCGGGCACCCACCGCCGGCGCGGCGCCCTGGAGCGCGACGCTGATATCCGCAGCGCCGCAACTCACTTGCGCGGTGCCGTCCGCCGTCCCGGTCACGGTGCCGGCAACCATGTTGGAGGTGCCGAGGAAGTTCGCGACGTAGGGTGTCTCGGGTCGGTCGTAGAGGTCCGTCGGTGTGCCCGCCTGCACGATGCGCCCGGTATCCATCACCACGATCCGGTCGGACATCACCAGGGCCTCGGTCTGATCGTGGGTGACCATCATGAAGGTGAGGCCGATCTGGTCGTGCAGGCGCTTGAGTTCCACCTGCATCGATTCACGGAGCTTGGCGTCGAGCGCCGACAGCGGCTCGTCGAGCAACAGTATCTTCGGCCGCCGGATCAGGGCGCGGGCGAGGGCCACGCGCTGCTTCTGGCCGATGGAAAGCTCCGCTGGCCGTCGATCGGCCTTGTCGAGCAGCTCGATCGTGCCGAGCGCCTCCTCCACTTCGCGCGCCGCTTCGCGCTTTTTCATGCCGGCGATGGCGAGGCCATAGCCGATGTTCTGCGCCACCGTGAGGTGGGGAAAGAGCGCGAAGTCCTGAAACATCATGTTGACCGGCCGCCGGTATGGCGGGAGGTCGGTCACGTCGCGCCCGTCGAGCACGATGCGCCCTGCATCGGGATACTCGAAGCCCCCCACCATGCGGAGCGTGGTGGTCTTGCCGCAGCCGGAAGGCCCGAGAATGGTCAGGAACTCGCCTTCCTCGACCGCGAGCGTCACGTCGTCCACGGCGCGCACGCCGCCGCGGAAGGTCTTCGTGACATTCTGGATTTCGAGGATGGCGGCCATGGCGAGACGTGCTTCTTCGTGGGCAGGCGGAGCATACGCCAGAACTCGCGCGGCCTGAATTCGTGCCACTGTTGTCGGGCGCGGCGCCGTTTACGCCTCAGACGGTGGCCTCTACACTTCCGCGCAACAGAGCCAGGAGGGGGAGGTTCCGTGACCGCTCGCTGGAACGACGGCCACAGATTCGCAGGCCGCGTCGCCATCGTGACCGGCGCGAGCGGCGCGCTGGGGGGCGCCTGCGCCCGTGCACTCGCCCGTGAGGGGGCGAGCGTTGCCCTGGCCTACCGCAGCGGCGCGGATGCGGCGGCCGAGGCCGTGGACGAGATCACGGCCGCCGGCGGCACGGCGCACGCGGCCCATCTGGACATCACCGACGAGCGCTCGGTGCAGGCCTTCGTCGATGACGCGGTGGCGCGCTACGGCGGCATCGACGTGCTGATCAACGCGGCGGGCCGGATCGACGCGGCGGACGCCGTGCGCTTCGCCGATACGGACCCGCAAGCGTGGGATGCGCTCTTTGCGGTCGACGTGAAGGGCACGTTCCTCATGTGCCGCGCCGTCGTGCCGCACATGGAAGCGCGGGGCGGCGGCGCCATCGTCAACTTCGCGGGTTCCTACGGCAACGGCGTGAACCAGGAGAACATGGTGAACTCCGTTGCGGTCTCCTACTGCGCGGCGAAGGGCGCCGTGCGCGGCTTCACCGCCTCGCTCGCACGCGACCTCGCGCCGCACATCCGGGTCAACGCCGTCTCGCCCGGGCCGATCCAGGCGAATTGGGACGCCGATTGGGGAATCCCGGCGGAGCACGTCGAGGAAGCCGTCAATATGACGCAGCTGAAGCGCATGGGCATGCCGCAGGAGATCGCGGAGACCGTGCTCTTCCTCGCCTCAGACGGCGCGGGCTACATCACCGGCCAGATGGTGCTCGCCGACGGCGGCTGGACGCTGGCGGGGTAGGGCCGAGGAGCGAGACGGATGGCACTCGAAGCGATCGACCTTGCTGCGCTGATTCCTGCCGACCTGCCTGACGGCCGCGAGGCGGTGGCGGAAGGGCGCGCGCTCGGGCTCACGATCGAGCGGGCGACCTCGCTCTATTGCGAAGAGAAGGGCGTCGGCTCGGAGCGGGAATGGCGCGAGAAAGCGCGCGCCCAGGGCATCCCCTGCACCTGCATGAACATCGGCCTCGCCACCTGGGACGACACGCGCGAGGCCATGGGGCTGATCTACGAAGACGCCCTCTCGCGCGGCGTGCGCCCGCCGGATCGTTTCAACCTGCTGGCCGAGCGGCGCATGGGGCTGCCCAAGGAGCTCCGTGCCTCTGCCCCGCAGGAGACCGGGCCCGTGCTCTGGACCGATCAGCACTGGTGGGAGATGACCAACACGGTGCCGATCCAGCCGGAGGCGGCCGACAACATGATCGGCGGGCCGGGCTCCGTCGACAACGTGGTGAACGCGCTCCAGGTAGGCATCACCTGCATTGGTGTGCTCAGCCAGTATTCCTGGCGCTGGCCCTACTGGGACGACGAGACCGCGCAACTGATGGCGGTGCTGAAAGCTGGCGGCGTGCTGGCGTCGCTCAAGGGCCAGGGGGTGGTGTTCGATTCCTACCTTGAGGACGGCTACCCCGGCGTCTTCCACGACTACGCAAGCTACGTCGGCTGGGCGATGTTGGAGCGCTACGTCTCCGAGGAGCTGATCGGCGCCGCCTATTCGCCCTCCTGGGGCGGCCTCACCCAGAACCCGGTCATCAAGTCGGCGGTGACGCTGGCACTCGACGCCGTGAACCCGGATCGCGTGCCGACCTCGTTCATCCAGGGAGACACGATCGGCTATTCGCGCGATTTCGACGGCAACATGGCCGTGCTCGTAAACGACTTGATGATGATGAAGATGACGGACCTGCGTTATCGCCTCGGCGGCGCACCGATCGCCGTGCCGGTGACCGAGGTCGAGCGCATCCCCACCTGGCAGGAGGTCGCGACCGTCCAGACGGTGAGCCGCAAGTGCGAGGACTACCTGCCGATGATGGAGCCCTACATCGACTGGGGCAAAATCGAAGCGCTTCGCGACGAGCTGGTGGAGGGCGGCAGGCGCTTCTTCCGGAACGCGCTGGATGCGATGGCCGAGATGGGCGTCGATGCGCGCGATCCCGCACCCGTCCTGCTGCTAATCAAGCGACTCGGCCCGGAGACCTGCGAGACGCTGTTCGGCGCCGGCGAGCGCGACGACGGCTACTTGCGCGGCCGCAAGCCGATCCTGGAGACCGACCTGGTCCGCGAGACTATGAAACAGCGGCAGACGCTCCTCGCGGGCCTCGCCCAGCGCGGCCCGGTCGATGGCTTGAAGGCGAAGAACGTCGTGGTGGCAAGCACCGACGTCCATGAATTCGCGAAGTTCCTGCTCACCTCCACCCTCGATGCCGCCGGCAGCAACGTCATCGACTGCGGTATCAATCGCGATCCCGAGGACATCGTGAAGGTCGCGGTGGAGACCGCTGCCGACGCCGTCGTCATCACCACCCACAACGGCGTCGCCCGCAGCTACGGCACCAAGCTGATCGACGAGATGCGGGACGCACGGCTGGACGCGCCGGTCTTCATGGGCGGTGTTCTGAACGAGGATATAGAGGGCTCGAATGTGCCGGTGGATGTGCGCCAGGACCTGGGCAATATCGGCATCCGCACGCCGGGCTCGATCGACGACCTGCTGGTGACGATGGAAGCCGAGTGCGGCGCGAAGCCGTGAATGCGATTGCTCTCGTCGATTTCGGAAGCACCTTCACAAAGCTGACGATTACCGAAGCCGGGACGGGGCGCCTGCTGGCTAGCGCCCAGGCACCCACGACCGTCGAGACGGACGTGATGGAGGGCTACAGGGATGCCCTCGACCGTGCTCTCGGCCAAGCGCCCGGCGGGCTCAGGATCGTTCGCCGACTTGCGGCATCGAGCGCTGGCGGAGGCCTCCGGGTCGCTGCGATCGGCCTCGTGCCCGATTACACGGCGCAGGCGGCGCGCCAGGCCGCGCTCAACGCCGGCGCGCGCATCGAGCTCACTTTATCGGGCCGGCTCGGCGCGCGGGCCATTGCCGCTCTCGAAGAGGCGCGGCCCGAAATCGTCCTATTCTCCGGCGGGACCGACGGTGGGCAGCGCGAGCAGGTACTGGAGAATGCCGAGGCGCTTTCCCGAGCCCGGATCGAAAGCCGCATCGTCGTGGCCTGCAACCGCGATGTCGCTGCGGCCGTTGCCGAAATGGTGGCGCCGCGCGAGCGGGTCACGGTGGTCGCCAACGTGCTGCCGGCCATTGGCCGGCTCGACATCGAGCCGGCGCGGGCCGCCATCCACGACGAGTTCATCCGCCATGTGATTCGCGGCAAGGGCCTGAGCCGCGCCGAAGAGTTCCACGAGGCCGTCATCATGCCGACGCCCGAGGCCGTGCTGCAGGCGACGCGGCTGCTGGCTCGAGGTGCCGACGGGGCGCCGCCGGCCGATGTTGTCGTGATCGACCTCGGCGGCGCCACGACCGACGTCCACGCGGCTGTCGCGCTCAAGCCCGCGCCCGTCGGCATTCGCAGGGCCGGCCTGCCGGCGCTCCCACTCCGCCGCACAGTGGAAGGCGATCTCGGCATGCGCTGGAGTGCGCTCGGCGTTCTGGAAGCGGATGCCGACTGGCTCGAGGCAGAAAGTGGTGATGCCGCACTTTCGCCCGATGAGCTTCTCAACGCCTGCGCACGCCGCCGCCGGGAGCCGGACTTCCTGCCCGACAACCCGGAAGAGGATCGTGTCGACCAGGCGCTGGCGACCGCCTGTGTGACCCATGCGCTCCAGCGCCACTGCGGCACGCTCAAGACCGTCTACGTCCCCGGTCAGGGAGCGGATTTCGAACAGCGGGGCGCCGATCTCCGGGATGTCCCCCTCGTGATCGGCACCGGCGGCGTGCTCGGCCGCCAAGCGGCAGGCGAGGCGGTGCTGCGTGGCGGGCTCAACCGCCAGACGCAAGGCTCGCTGACGCCACGGGCGCCCACCATTGCTCTCGACCGCCGCTATGTGCTTGCAGCCGCCGGTCTGCTTTCGACGGTGGACGAGAGCGGCGCGCGCGCCCTGCTCGTCGATCAGGGGCTTACACGGCGGCCCAGCGGGAGCCTTCGACCCCGCCGACCGGCCTTGATATCTTGTTCGGCGCGCAAGTGTGACCCCCCGTATTAGGCCACTTCGATAGCCTATCGCGCCGATCGTGGACCTGCCTGCGACGCGGTATCTACCATGAGACCGATCGATCAAGCCGCCGCTTCGGGGAGAAAGTCATTGCTCGCGGGCGGAGCGTCCCTGTAGGCTTTTGCGGCCGTTCCGCGCCATCGCGACGCAGTCGGTCAAGAGCACCATAAGGGGAGAGAGATGAAAATGAAGGTTTCGCATATCGCGGCCGCACTGGGTGTTGCGGCACTGGTTTTCGGTGTCGCGGCTGCGCCGGACGACGCACGAAGCGAGGATCAATTCACCGTGGGCGTGACCGTTTGGGATGTCTCGACCACGCCGTTCGCGGTGCCGCTGGTCAAGGGCATGCGCGACGCCGCCGAGAAGGCCAACGTCAACCTCATCGTCAGCGATCCCAAGTGGGATGCCTCGGTCCAGGTCGAGAACGTTCGCGAGTTCATCGTGCAGGGCGTCGATGCGATCGCCATCGCGCCGATCGATATCGCAGGCGTCCTTCCCGCCGTGCAGGAAGCGCTCGATGCCGGTATCCCGGTGGTGGGCGCGCTGGGTGAGATCGAGGGCGTTCCCTACGTCGGCGTGGACGATGTCGAGTACGGGCGCCTGTCGGCCCGCCTCATGCTTGAGGCGCTCGCGACCGTCGAGGGCGAGAAGCGCATCGTCATGTTCCGCGGCACCGCCGGCGGCAGCCCCGACCGGCGCCGCATGCAGGGCATGAGCGAAGTGCTCGAGGCCTCCGGCGTCGAGCACGACTGGGTCGACGTCACCGCCGACTGGCTGCCCGACAAGGCGCTGACCGGCTTCCAGGATATGCTCCAGCGCTTCCCGGTTCCGGGCAGCGTCACCCTGGTCAACAGCATGGGGAACTGCATGGTTCCGCCGTCGCTGGATTGGGCCCAGAGGCTGGGGCGCACGGAGATCATGTTCGTCGCCATCGACCTGTGCCAGGCCGAAGAGCAAGCCATCGGGGCCGGCAAGATGTACGGCGCCGTCTACCAGGATCCGCTGATCATGGGCGCGCTCGTGGTCGACAGCCTGGTCGCCATGCAGGCTGCCGGCGACTTCAGCATGCTGCCGGACTTTGCCCAGGTCCCGCCGATCTTCAACTGCACGCAGGCCAACTACGCCGAGTGCGAGGGGCGCGGCTTCTAGCGTCTCGTCCCGGATATCAAATGGCAGAATTGTGGGCAGTCGCCGGGCAGGCGGCTGCCCACACGCATTCTCTGCCCAATCGAGCACGGCGTTCTCACGACCGATGCGCTAGCAGCGGCCTTCGCACAATTCGCACGAGGTCTTGGAGCCGGCGGTGAGCAGCCCGCAGGATAGTCAGCCCGCCGAGTCCGGCGCGCGGGGAACCGTGCACTTGAAGCCCTTGGTGGCGTTCCTCGGGCGCTACGGTTTCATGATCGCGCTGCTTCTGCCGGCGATCATCCTGCTCGCCACCAACGAGACCTTTCGCAACCCGCTGAACCTCTCGAACATCCTGGCCCAGTCGTCGATGGTGGGCGTGGCGGCCGTCGGCATGACGGTGGTCATGATCCTGGGCGGGTTCGACCTGTCGATCGGCGCGATCGCCGCCGTGACCGGCCTCGTCGCGGTGCTCGTGTTCGGCACCGGCGAGCCTCTGTTCCTGGCGCTCGGCTGCCTCGCATGCATCGGCGCCGGCGCCCTCCTCGGTGCCTTCAACGGCACCCTGATCAGCCGCATCGGCATCAACCCGCTGATTGCGACGCTCGCCATGGCGAGCCTGGTGCGCGGCCTTGTGCTGATCTCCAGCGAAGGCACCATCCATCGCGCCGAAGGCGATGCGATGTGGATCACCACGCTCGCGCTCGGCCGCGTGGGCGGTGGCTTCCCCGTCGCCGGATTCTTCTTTATCGGCGCGGTCGTGATGGGGTCGATCATCCTGCGCTACGCGAAATTCGGGCGCTGGGTCTACGCCATCGGCGGCAATGAGGAGGCTGCACGACTCTCCGGCGTGCCGGTCAGCCGTGTCGTGATCACCTGCTACGCACTGATGGGCGGCCTCGCCGGCCTCTCGGGCCTCCTGTTCACCGCGCGCACCGGCACCGCGCTCACCACCACGGGAATCGGGCTCGAAATCGACGCCATCACGGCGACCGTCATCGGCGGCACGAGGCTCGGCGGCGGCCACGGCGCCATCCTCGGCACGGTCGTCGGCGTCATCCTGCTCGGCGTCATCCGCAACGGCCTCAACCTGAACGGGGTCTCGCCCTTCTGGCAGCCCTTCATCATCGGCTGCATCCTGCTGATTACGGTGTCGATCAGCGTGTGGATGAACCGCACCGAGAATCGCTCCCGCGCCGGCGGCTTCTAGGAGACCGACACGATGCTTTCTTTCCGGGGCAAGCCATGACCTACAGGGTCGGCATCGACATCGGTGGCACGTTCACCGACATCACGGTCGCCGATGAAGAGGACGGCGCGATCGAGGTCTTCAAGACGCTGAGCGATCGGGAGGACCCGCTCCAGGGCATACTCAGCGGCATCGCGCTGGCGTGCCAGGAGCTGGGCTGTTCCGAGCAGGCCTTCATTTCCCAATGCAGCCGCATCGTTCACGGCACGACCATCGGCACCAACGCCATCATCCAGCGCAACGGCCCAGTCGCGGGCCTGCTCGCGACCCGGGGATTTCGCGACGTGCTCGAGTTCATGGACGGGACCAAGCCGGAGCCGTTCAACATCCGCATGGCGCGGCCGAAACCGCTGATTCCCCGGCATCGCCGTCTCGGCATCGGCGGGCGCATCGACTTTCGCGGCGAGGAGGTCGCGCCCCTCGACGAAGGGGACGTGCGCGCCGCGGCGGCACGCTTCAACGAGTTGGGTGTGAACGCCGTGGCGGTCGCCTTCCTCTGGTCGCAGGTCAATCCCGCGCACGAGCAGCGCACGCGCGCCATCCTCGCCGAGGAAATGCCGGGCGTTCCGGTGGTGATCAGCTCCGACATCCTGCCCCAGCTGCGCGAATGGGACCGCACCTCGGCGACGGTGCTGAGCGCCTACACGCTGCCGCCGATCGCGGGGTATCTCGAACGCCTGCGCACCTGGCTCGCCGACCACGGCTTTAGCGCCGAGCCCCTGATCATCCAGTGCAACGGGGGCTGCGCACCGATCGCCAGGATCCTGCATTACCCGGCGCGGAGCATCGGTTCGGGCCCTGCCGCAGCGCCTGCCGCCGCGGTGCAGGTGGCGAGCGAGTTCTTCCCCCGCAGCGAGATCAACGTCATCAGCGCCGACATGGGGGGCACGAGCTTCGACGTGGGGCTCATCCGGGGCGGGCTGCCGACGCTTACGCGCAGTCTCAGGATCTCCGGGATGCCCCTCGGCTCGCTGGCCACGGACATCATCTCGATCGGCGCGGGCGGCGGAAGCATCGCCTCCATCGATGCCGGCGGCGCGCTCGCCGTGGGGCCGCACAGCGCCGGCGCCGATCCGGGACCGGCGTGTTACGGCCTGGGCGGGACCAGGCCGACCGTGACCGACGCCTTCGTCGCACTCGGCTACGTCAATCCCGACGCCTTCCTCGGCGGCCGCCTGAAGCTCGACCGGGACAAGGCGCTCGAAGCCATCGACGCCGACGTGGCCCAACCGCTGGGGCTTGGCATCGTCGATGCCGCGGCCGGCATCTTCCGCCTCGCCAACTTCAAGATGGTCAAGGCCATGGCGGCGGTCTCGATCGAGCGCGGCGTCGACCCCCGCAGCACCATCCTCATCGCGGGCGGGGGCGCCGGCGGCGTAGTGGTGGGGAGTCTCGCGGACGAGTTCGGGATCGACCGCGCCTTCGTCCCCCGTGTCGCGGGCGGCTACAGCGCCTTCGGCATGACCGTCGTCGATGTGAACTTCGACTACACCAGGACGTTCACGACCGATACCAACACGGTGGACGTCGATGCCGTCAACCGGCTTTTCGCCGAGATGGAAGAGGACGCGCTGCGCGATCTCGCGGCAAGCGCGATCTCCACGGAGGAGGTCCAGTTCCAGTGGTTCTACGATGCCGCCTACTGGGGGCAGGCGCACGAATTAATCGTGTCGCTCACGAAGGGACGCTTCGAGGATGTGGCCGACCTCCGCCGCGCCTTCGATGACGAGCACGAGCGGATCTACACCTTCAAGATGGAAGGGGACCGGGTCAACTTCCTGCACTGGCGCGTGAACGCCGTGGTGGGCAGCAGCATGCCGACGCCGCGGCGGAGCGCCAGCGAGTCGGCCGACCCTGCCGCCGCGCTCAGCGGCCATCGCACCGCCTATTTCGGCGGCGAGAGCGGGGCGATGGAGATACCGGTATACGACGGCATGCAGCTCGAGCCGGGCCACGTCATCCGCGGTGCGGCCGTGATCGAGGAACCGACGACGAGCGTGACCGTCTTTCCCGGTCACGCCGTGCGGGTCAGTCTTTCAGGCTACGACTATCGGGTGAACGGCGATGCCCTATAACGAGTTGACGGAAGGCGAGGCAATGCAGGAGCCGCACGAGGAGCGGCCGCGTCGTCGCACGAATGGCCTTTCCGAAGGCATCGACCCGACCATGTTCTCCGTGCTGCTGCACGCGATCGGGCAGGCCTCCGACGAGATGACCCGGGTCCTGCAGCGCGGCGCGCGCAGCACCATCATCTCGATCGCGCGCGACCACTCGGCCTCGATTTACACCGCCGAGGCCCAGATGCTCTACCAGAACGACGCCCTTCCGATCCACACGATCGGCGGCGCGCTCAACATCGATGCAACGGTGGACGAGTTCGGCGACGACATCAACGAGGGCGATATCTTCATGATCAACGACCCCTACATGGGGACGACGCACAACTCCGATCTCACGGTGATCATGCCGGTGTTCCACGAGGGCCG
Source organism: Alphaproteobacteria bacterium (assembly GCA_963422645.2). Lineage (GTDB taxonomy): Bacteria > Pseudomonadota > Alphaproteobacteria > UBA828 > UBA828 > WTGU01. The sequence continues at coordinate 45,580 of CAXXVO010000013.1, read as the reverse complement.
GCACCTGTTCTGGACCTCGATCCGGGCGCATCAGAACAACACGGGCGAAGCCTCCTTCGGGCACGCGTCCACCAGCGTCTGGCAGGACGGGATCCAGATCCCGCCCGTGCGCATCTTCGAGCGTGGCAAGGAGGTGCGCAGCATCATTCGCTTCTACCTGCGCAACGTGCGCCTGCCCGAATGGCTCGAGGCCGATCTCAGGGCCATGGTGGGCTCGGTGCGCACCGGAGCGGCGCGGCTTCGCGAGATGACCCAGACCCACGGTGTGGAGAGCGTCCTCGCCACGGTGGCCGAGATGATCGAGTACTCGGACCGGCGCACGGCTGCGGAGATCCGCGCGCTCCCGGATGGCGTCTACAAGGGGGAATCCTGGATCGACAGCGACGGGCAGGGCACGCACGACATCCGCATCGCGTGTACCGTCACCATCGAGGACGACATGGTGCACGTCGATTATTCGGAGAGCGACCCGCAAGTCGGCGGCCACTGCAACTCCTCGCTCGCTTCGCTGCAGGCCAACGGCAGCATTCCGGTGCTGACCACCATCGACCCGACCATTCCGCGCAACGAGGGGTGCATGCGCCATATCCGGGTCTCGGCGCGCGAGGGCACGGTGGCGCTCGGCAAGTGGCCGTCGAGCACCTGGTGGTCGACCACCAATCCCGGCGACGAGCTGATCGAGGCGGCGTGGAAGGCGCTGGCCCAGGCCGCGCCGGGCCGGGTGCCGGCGGGCTGGGGGCGGATTCAGCAGCGGCTCTCGATGGGCGACGACTACCGGACCGACCCGCCGACCCCCTTTGCGGCCTCGATCTTCGTCGCGGGCTCGGGCGGAGGCGGGTCCAAGGGCTATGACGGCTGGCCGCTGACGCAATGCGTCTGCGCGCTGGGCGGCCTGCAGAACGAATCGGTGGAGATGGTCGAGTTGCTCCAGCCGCTCTTTATCGAGAGCAACCAGTTCCTGATCGATTCCGCCGGCGCCGGGAAGTGGATCGGCGGCCATGGCTGCGAGACCGTCGTGCTGCCCTATTACGGGCTGCTCTACATGAAGTTCGAGTACGAAGGGACGCTCAATCCGCCCTTCGGCCTGTTCGGCGGGCTGCCCGGCAACGGCGGCTGCAAGTACAAGGAGACGCCGGACGGCAAGCGCTACTTCTACCAGGCGCACCCGGACCCCGACGCCTTTCGCGAGGGCGAGCGCTATGTCTGCATCAGCTCCGGCGGCGGTGGCTACGGCAGCGCGCTGGAGCGCCCGGTGGAGTCAGTGCGCGAGCTGGTGCGGGACGAGCTCGTCTCAGCCGAGATGGCACGCGCGCGTTTCGGTGCGGTGATCGACCCGGACACGCTGGTGGTCGACGAGGCGGAGACCGAGGCGCTGCGCGGGCGCATGCGGGAAACCCAGGATCGATCTCTCAGTCTGCCGACCGGCCCCGGCGCGGGCGAATTCTGGAAGACCCGTTTCCGCGACGGCGACGAGCTGGTCGTCGAGGAAACGCCCGTTGCGCTCCAGCTCGGCCTCTCCCCGGAGGCACGTTGAGTACCGTCGGCAATATGCGGCGCTGCGGCGGGGAATACGGAACGAGGAGTGTGCCATGACGGCTCTCGGGCCCAACGAACACCTGATCGGCGTCAGTGGCTCCCGCGCGCGCCTCGCAACGCCGGCGCTGGTGCTGGATCTCGACCGGTTCGAGCACAATCTCGGCACCATGGCGGCGCACTTCGCGGGTAGGCCCGAAAGCATCCGCCCCCACGCCAAGACCCACAAGTGCGCCGAGATCGCCCGGCGTCAAATGGCCGCCGGCGCCGTCGGCATTTGCGTTGCCAAGCTCGGCGAGGCCGCCGCCATGATTCGAGGCGGCGTCTCCCGCATCCTCATCACGTCGCCCATCGTCACCGTCGACAAGCTGGAGCGCGTGCTGGCGCTGAACGACGTGGCCGAGGAGCTGATCCTCGTGGTGGACAACAGCGAGACGATCGACCTTCTAGCTTCGTTGGCCGCGGAACGGGCCAAGCCCATGCAGGTGGTCATCGACCTCGGCGTCGGGCGCAACCGCACGGGCATCCCCACCGTCCCCGGCGCCGTGGCGCTTGCCGAGCAGATCAAGGCCCGGCCCTCCCTCATCCTGCGCGGACTGCAGTGCTACGCGGGCCACCTTCAACACATCGAAGACTGCGACGCGCGCGAGGAGGAAGCGCTGGCGGTCATGCAACGCATCGGCGACGCCCGCGATGGGATCCAGGCCGTGGCGGGTCCGCTCGACATCGTCACCGGCGGCGGCACGGGAACCTACGATATCGACCCGGAGGCAGGGGTCTTCACCGACCTTCAGGTCGGCTCCTTCATTTTCATGGACGTCCAGTACAACGCCGTGATGCGGCGGGACGGCACGCCGGGCCCCTTCGAGACATCCCTCTTCGTGCAGTCGACCGTGATCTGCGCCAACATCGCCGAGGCGGTGACCACCGATGCCGGCTTCAAGGCCTTCGCAACGGACGGCCCCATGCCCGAAATCACCGACGGCGCGCCGGAGGGGTCGACTTACGACTTCATGGGGGACGAGCACGGCAGGATCGTCCTGCCCGCAGGTGCGAACGGTCCCCCCATCGGCTCGGTGGTCACGTGCGTGACGCCGCACTGCGACCCCAACGTCAATCTCCATGACCTCTATCACTGTGTGCGTGGCGACAGGCTGGTGGATATCTGGCGCATCGACGCGCGTGGCCAGACCTGGTGAACCCGCCCGTTCACCGCGAACCGAAAGGGAGTTGAATGAGCGAAGTTCCCACCGCTGCGGAGATCGAGGCGCTCCGCGACATCGATACCCCGACCATCTGCAACCTGCTCGAAATGGTGGTGCCGGAACGTCGCGGATACGGCTACACGGTCGAGCATCTCCATTGCCTCTACCCCGACATGAAGCCGATCGTGGGTTTCGCCAAGACCGCCACCATGCGGGCCAAGAACCCCGCGCGCTGGAGCCCGGCGGAATACATGGAGATCCGCGCGGGCTATTTCGACTATCTGGCCGAGGGCGAGGTGCCGAAAATCAGCGTGGTGCAGGACACCGACGAGCGGCCCGGCTACGGCGCGTTCTGGGGCGAGGTCTTCAGTGCGGTGCACAAGGCGCTGGGGTGCCGCGGCGTGGTGACGAACGGCAGCGTCCGCGACATCGACATGCTGGCGCCCGACTTCCAGGTCCTGACCGGCCTGATCGCGCCCTCCCACGCGTTCGTTCACGTCGCGCAGTGGGGCTGCGAGGTCAACGTGCACGGCATGGTGGTTCAGGACGGCGACCTGATGCACGCCGACCGGCACGGTGCCGTCGTGGTTCCGCTCGACGCTGTGCGCGGCGTGCTCGGCAAGCTCGACCTCATGGTGCGGAAGGAGGCGGTTATACTGGAGGCCGCGCGGCGCCCCGATGCCACGGTGGAGATGATCAAGGACGCTTGGCAGCGCTCGACGGAGATTCGGGAGTGATGCCGGGAGACCTTCGCGAAACGACCGCATAAGAGAGGCAAGAGAGGCCAGCCATGGTGGACACACCGCTCGTTGAGATGAAGAACGTCTCCAAGGCGTTCGGTGGCGTGCACGCGGTGGAGGACGTGACGGTCCACGTGGGCGCGGGCGAGGTGCTGGGCATCGTTGGCCACAACGGCGCCGGCAAGTCCACCCTGATCAAGATACTTTCCGGCGCCCATAACATGGACAGCGGCAGCATTCTGATGCGTGGCGAGCCGGTCGCGATCGACAATCCGCGTGTCGCGCGCGCGCTCGGGATCGAGACCCTCTACCAGAACCTCGCGCTCGCCGACAATCTCGACGCCGCTGCCAATCTGTTTCTCGGGCGGGAGATCACGACGCCATACGGCAAGCTCGACAACAAGGCCATGGCCGAGGCGACGCGCGAAGTGATCGCGAGGATCAACCCGCAGTTCGCCAACCTCGGAACGCCCGTGCTCAATCTTTCGGGCGGGCAGCGTCAGACCATCGCCATTGCGCGGGCGGTCTACTTCAACGCCAGGGTCTTGATCATGGACGAGCCCACGGCCGCGCTGGGCCTGCGCGAATCGGCGGCGTTCAAGGAGCTGGTCCTGCGGCTCAAGCAGGAAGGCATCGGCATGTTCATGATCAGCCACGATCTGCACGACGTCTTCGATATCTCGGATCGCATCTTCGTCATGTCCGGCGGCCGCGAGGTGGGCACGCGGCGCACCGACGAGGTCACCAAGGATCAGGTGCTCTCCATGATCATCCTCGGCAAGCAGCCGGGGGAGGAATCGGTCGAGGACCTGGCCCGGCTGCACTGAGCCGGACAACGCGCGCCCATGCAGCCACGCGACACCTCGCTCGCGCTCGGGTCCCAGGCCATGAGTCCGGGCGTGGACCCGGTCACCTTCTCCGTCCTGCTCCACGCCATCGGCGAGGCGTCGAGCGAGATGACGACCGTGCTCCAGCATGGCGCGCGCAGCACCATCATCTCGATCGCGCGCGACCACTCGGCCTCGATCTACACCGCCGCCGCCGAGATGCTGTATCAGAACGACGCGCTGCCGATTCATACCATCGGCGGCGCGCTCAACATCGTGGCGATCAAGGAGGAGTTCGAGGACGACGTCAACGACGGCGATATCTTCATGATCAACGACCCCTACATGGGGACGACCCACAACTCCGATCTGACCGTCGTCATGCCCGTGTTTTTCGAGGGCGAGCACCTGTTCTGGACCGCGGTGCGCGCTCACCAGAACAATACCGGCGAAGCCTCCTTCGGTTACGCCTCGACCAACGTGTGGCAGGACGGAATCCAGATTCCGCCTGTGCGCATCTTCGAGCGCGGCCGCGAGATTCGCAGCACGATCCGTTTCTACCTGCGCAATGTCCGACTTCCCGAATGGCTCGAAGCCGACCTCAGGGCCATGGTGGGTGCGGTTCGTGCCGGAGCAGACCGGCTCCAGGACATGACCGGGACCCACGGCGTCGATGTCGTCGTGCCGACGCTTGCCGAGATGATCGCCTATGCCGAGCGGCGCACGGCTGCGGAGATCCGCGCGCTCCCGGACGGCGTCTATGAAGGCGAATCCTGGATCGACAGCGACGGGCAGGGCACGCACAACATCCGCATCGCGTGCACCGTGACCATCGACGACGACACGATCCACGTCGACTACACGGGCAGCGATCCCCAGGCCGGGGGGCACTGCAATGCGACCATCGCGACCATGCAGGCCTGCGGCAGCATTCCCGTGCTCACCATCATCGACCCCACCATCCCGCGCAACGAGGGCTGCACGCGCCACATCCTCGTCACGGCGCCCGAGGGCTCGGTGGCGAACGCCCGCTGGCCCGCGAGCACCTGGTGGGGCACCGTCAATCCGGGCGACATCCTGATCGAAGCGGCCTGGAAGGCGCTGGCCCAGGCCGCGCCGGATCGCGTGCCGGCGGGCTGGGGGCGCTGCCAGCAGCGGCTCTCCATGGGCGACGACAACCGCGTGACGCCATCCGTGCCCTTTGCCGCGTCGATCTTCGTTGCGGCCTCCGGCGGCGGGGCCTGCAGCGGCGCCGACGGCTGGCCGCTCACGCAGTGCGTCTGCTGCCTGGGCGGCATGCAGACGGAGTCGGTCGAGATGGTCGAGCTGCTCCAGCCGCTCTTCGTGGAATACAACGAGTTCCTGGCCGACAGCGCCGGCGCCGGCACCTGGATCGGCGGTCACGGGATCGAGACCAGCGTGAGGCCGATCGACGGCATCCTCTACATGAAGTTCGAGTACGAGGGCACCTTCAACCCGCCCTTCGGCCTGTTCGGCGGACTGCCCGGCAACGGGGGCTGCAAGTACAAGGAGAGCGCGGACGGAACCCGCCGCTTCTACATGTGCCATCCCGACCCCGACGTGATCCACGAGGGCGAGCGCTACGTCACCGTCACCACGGGCGGCGGCGGCTACGGCGACCCCTTGGCCCGGCCCGCCTCATCGGTGCAGGAGATGGTCCGGGACGAGCTCGCGACTGTCGCGGCGGCGCGCGAGCGGTTCGGCGTCGTGATCGACCCGGGCACGCTGGAGGTCGACGAGCGCGAGACCGAGGCCCTTCGGAGCCATCTGCGCGCCGGCGCAGAGCAGCCGCTATGGCTGCCGCTGCAGGCCGGGGAGGGGGACTACTGGAAGCAGCGGTATCGCGAGGGGGACGAGCTGGTGTGGGAGACCATGCCGCCCGCGCTCAAGCTCGGCCTTTCACCGGAGGCGCGGTAGAGCGCGTCCGTCTTTGACGGACGCGCGACAGGCCGCGACTGCGGCCCGCCGCCCTGCGGCGCCCTCGCGGAGGCGCCGGCCGGAGGCCGGCTGCCGTGAGCGACAAAATGCTGGAGCGTTTTCGTCAACGACGGACGCGCTCTAGCAGCCTGAACCGCCCCACATCGAAGGGCGCGAGATCGAGGCTCGGCGCCCGCTCCGCGACGAGATCGGCAATCACCTCGGCGGTCTTCGCGGCGCCGATGACCCCCTGGTGCCCATGGCCGAAGGCGAACAGGACCGCCGGATGGCGCGGCGCCCGGCCGAGCACGGGCAGGCTGTCCGGCGTGCATGGCCGCTCGCCCATCCAGGTCGTGCGCTCGTCGATGCGAAGCGCGGGAAGTGTCGTCTTGGCGTGGCGGCAGAGCGCGTCTGCGCGCCTCTGGTTGGCGGGCCGGTTCTCCCGCGCGAACTCCACGGTGCCGCCGATCCGGATACCCATCGCCATGGGTACGATGGTGGCAGGCAGTGCCACCGGCAGGACCACCCTGCTGAGAACGACACCGGGGTTGGTGAAGGTCACGTGGTAGCCGCGCTGCGCCACGAGAGGAACGCGATAGCCAAGCCCCGCAACCAGCGGCTTGGACCAGACGCCCGCGGCCACGACGACGGCGTCGTAGTCGCGGATTTCGCCGCCGACATCGACCGCGGCGCGATCTCTGGCCCTCGCCACGATGCGGTCGACGCGCCCGCGTGTAAACGCCCCGCCTTGGCGCTCGAAATGCTCGGCCAGTCCGGTGACGAGGCGGTGCGGGTCGACGGTATGCGCAGCCGCCGGCACATAGACACCTGAAGCGAACCCCGGCGCCAGCGCCGGCTCCAGATCCCGGAGGCCGCCGGCGTCGAGCTCCTCGACCCTGTATCCCGCCGCCCGCTGCAGCGAGACGGAGAGGCTCTCGCGAACGCCCTCCTGCCCGATCGGGTCGACGTAGAGCATGCCCTTCCTTTGGACCAGCGCATCGAGGCCGGCTTCGTGTAGGAGCGGCATGAGCAGATCGAGAGTCGGGCCGTTGAGTGTCGCCAGAGCTGCCGAAATCGCCCGCACCCTGTCTTCGCGGCCCGCGCGCAGGAAGGCGATGAGCCAGGGCACGAGGCGCGGCAGCTCGCGCCAATCGAGATAGAGCGGGCCGGTCTCGTCGAGCAGCCAGCGGGGAACCTTCCTGAGGAGACCCGGCGTCGCCACGGGCATCACGGCGGCGGGCGATATCACCCCGGAGTTGCCGAAGGAGGCGCCGGAGCCCGGCGCGTCACGGTCGTAGAGCGTGACCTCGTGGCCCTCGCGTTTCAGGAAACACGCGGCGACGGTTCCGACAACGCCGGCACCGATGACCGCGACTCTTCGTGCTGCCATGAAATTCCTGCCGTGAACGACCTTGACGGCGCACGCCGAACGTTACACTAGCCCGATGGCGCGGTCCGTTTCGACGTGACGTCGGGCGCGCCGCCAGGGTGTTTTCGGAGTGCGGCAAGTGGGCGAAGCATTCGACACCATCATCGTGGGCGGCGGCTCGGCGGGCGCGGTGCTGGCCCACCGCCTTTCCGCCGACCCCGCGAAGCGTGTGGCCCTTCTCGAAGCGGGGCCCGACACGCCGCCCGAGCAGGTGCCCGACATCATCCTCGACAGCTATCCGGGGCGCGCCTACTTCGATCCGCGTTTTCACTGGCCGGAGCTCCGCGTCTACAACCGCTCGCCCGAAACCGATCCTTCCGTGAAGCCGAGCCGCTTCGAGCAGGCCCGCGTCATGGGCGGCGGCTCGTCCATCAACGGCCAGTTCGCCGTGCGCGGGATGAAGGGCGACTACGACGAGTGGGAAGAGATGGGGCTCAAGGGCTGGTCCCATGCGGGGCTCCTCCCTTACCTCAACAAGCTGGAACGGGATCAGGATTTCAGCGGCGAGGGCCATGGCAGCGCCGGGCGCATCCCGGTGCGCCGCCTGTTTCCCAAGGACTGGGGCGGGTTCAGCCGCGCCGCGCTCGCCGCCATGCAGGAGGGCGGCCTTCCCCTCGCCCAGGATGTTAACGGCGACGACGCCGACGGCTGCTATCCGGTTCCGCTCTCCAACCAGTACGGCCGCCGGGTCTCCACGGCGATCGGCTATCTCGACGCCGCAACGCGCCGCCGCCGCAATCTTGCCATTCACGCCGAGACCCTGGTGACCCGAATCCTCGTCGAGGACGGGCTGGCGCGGGGGGTCGAAGCGGTGAGGGACGGGAAGACTGTCCGTTTCGACGCGCGGGAGACGATCATCTCCGCCGGCGCGCTTCATTCGCCGGCCCTCCTTCTCCGCGCGGGTATCGGCCCGGCGGAGCACCTGCGCTCGCACGGCATCGAGGTCGTGGCCGACCTGCCCGGCGTCGGCAGCAATCTCCTGGAGCACGCGAGCGTCAGCGCCGCGGCCCATCTCAAGCCGGGCGCGCGCGTGCCTGCCGGGCAGCGCCGCCACATCTATTTCGGCGCGCGTTTTTCCTCCGGTCTGCAGGGATGCTCGCCGGGGGACATGCTCTTGATGCCGACCAACTCCGCGGGCTGGCATCCGCTCGGCCAGGCGATGGGCACGATGCTCCTGGCGGTCAACAAGTCCTACTCGCGGGGCACGGTGCGCCTTCACACGCCCTCGCCGCACGACGAGCCACGCGTCGATCTCAACATGCTCTCGGACGAGCGCGATCTCGTGCGCCTGGTCGACGGCTTCCGCCGCCTCTACGCCATCATGGAATCCGGCGCCGTCCGGGATCAGGTGACGATGTGGTTCCTCGCAGGCTACTCGGACGCCGTCCGCCGGTTGATGGTGCCTTCGGCGGGGACATGGCTGAAGACCGCCGCAGCACGCACGCTTCTCGATCTCGGCGGGCCGGGCCGGATACTGCTCAGGCGCAAGCTCACCGGCGGCCGGGATGTACATCGCCTGGTCAAGGACGAGAGCGCGCTTGCGGACTGGATCAAGAGCGCCGTCTGGCCCGGCTGGCACGTGTGCGGAACCTGCCGCATGGGCCCGGACGCCGACCCGCTGGCGGTGCTCGACGGCGAATGCCGCGTACGCGGCGTACAGGGCCTCAGGGTCGTGGATGCGTCGGTGATGCCGACCATCCCGCGCGCCAACACGAACCTCACGACAATCGCCATCGCCGAGAAGATCGCCGACGGGATGCGCCTGTCGCCATGATCCGCCCGCGCCCACGCCGTCAGAGGGTGGAATACTCCTGAGCGACCTGTCCGATTTTCCGGGGCCACCTCAGTTGAGGGATTAGAGGTATTCCGCGCACCAGCATTCAGATCACGGGGTGCACAAAATAGATGATCGCAAAGTAGTGCGTCATCGCGCCCGCCAGGACAAAGAGATGCCAGAGGAGATTGTGATAGGGAAGCCTGTGCCACCTATAAAATACCAGTACTCCGACACTGAACAGCAAGCCGCCGCTGCCGAATAGCGCAAGGGCGGGCCATGAGAGATGCTCAATCAACGGGCCCAGGCCGATCAGGCCGACCCAGCCGAGCAGAACGTAGAGGCCGATGGACAAGCGCTCGAAGCGGCCGACGAGAAGCGTCTTCACCAGTACGCCGGCGATGGCGATACCCCATACGACGCCGAACAGAGTCCAGCCCCAGGCTCCTCGTATGCTGAGCAGCGTCACCGGAGTGTATGTACCGGCAATGAGCAAGTAGATCGCGCAGTGATCCATCACGCGGAACACAGACTTGACCGGCGCGTGGGTGATCCAATGGTAGAGGCCCGAGATGGTGATCATCAGGAGCACCGAGCCGCCGTAGATCGCATAGGTCGTGACGGGGAGGGCGCCGGCGTAGCGGCTTCCGACGATCACCAGCATCGTCAGTCCCGCGATGCTTGCAGCGATGCCGACCGCATGGACCGCCGTGTCCGCGATCTTCTCGCCTGACGTATATGAGAGGGTCATCCGATGCCGCTGACTAGGAGCGATTCATTCGGGCACATTGGTGGTCATGCGACTCGTCCGCCGATGTCTTCTCGCAAGGTTGAGCATACGTTGAGCATACGTCTTTGAGGTTACAATCTCGCTCTTGCGGCATCCGGTGAGCAAGTGTCGGCGTATGATCGCCACGACCTGTGGCTGATCGGGCTCATGGCGTGCCGGCACCTCGCCCAGCCGGCGGAGTCTCGCGGCCGCGGATGTCGCAGGCAGACTTGCGAGGCTTAAGCGCGAGGATACGGCGTTCGACGAGGCGAAGCGTTGGCATGAAATTCCTCCTGCGATTTGTTGCAGCCGGAGAGAAAACGCGGACCGATTCCGCATCTTTCGGCCCAACAAGAGGAAATAGAACCGCTACTTCAGTGTATTAGCATCGACGATGCACTTAGAGGCGTACACAGGGGGAGAGGGTTGTCGTTGGGACTGCCGCGAGCCGGTGAGGTCGGTCACCGCGTCAATTCGTCAACGCTCTGGCGCGCTCTCCAAGTGAGCGGCTGAAGGGGCAGTCCGGCTTCAACGACATGCGCTCGTTCGCGAGCGCTTGCGCGAGGCCGTGCTGGCCTGCGCGAATCGCCGCCTCGATCAGCGTGCGGTGGACGATGTCGCGCTGGGCGTGGCTGCCGCCGAAGGCCTGCGCGCGGTAGCGCACGGGCATCAGCAGGTCCACCGTCTCGCCATAGCGCTCGGCGCCGAAGGCGCGGATCGCACGCACGATGGGGAGCCCCACCTCGCGGGTCATGCGGGCGTTGCTGCCCGTGCCCTGCGCCACCTCTGCCGCCGCCCGCTCCAGCGAATCGGCGGCTTGGTCCCGGCCGGTGGCGACGTAGGCTATCATCGCGTGCATGTCGTTGAACGCGTAGAAGCCGTGCTCGGCCAACGCCTCGTAAGTCGCGGCCAGCTTCTCATAGCGATCGCCCGTGTCGATCCCGCGCAGGCGGAGGCGCCAGAGCAATGCGGCCGCATCGAGCATCTCCAGCTGGACCTCCGAAGACCCGGGCCGGATCGCCGCGTCGCAGATTTCGAGCGCGCGGTCGAAGCGATCGTTGTCGAGGTTGAAGAGGGAGACGTGCCACCAGTTATGAAAGGCGAAGCCATTGTCGTCCTGCGCCCAGTGGGCCCGGCGCCCTTCCATGAAGGCGATGCCTTCCTCCTGCCGTGCCTGCATCTCCATGATGTGGCAGAGCGCATGCTGCGCCCAGCAGTCGTCCGGTTCCAGGTCGATGGCCTGCCGGCCGGCGTCCTCCGCCGCGCCGTAGTCGCCGCATTCTTCCAGGCCGAATGCGGCCATGCCGAGCAGGAAGCCGTAGCCGGGGTCGTCTCCGGTGTAGGCCGGGAGCGCGCGGGCGACGCGGCCGCGCAGGTTGTCCCGGTTGCCGAGGAAGAAGTCGGAGAGATGGCCGACCTGGAGCGCCACCACATCGCGCGGCTCGTCGGCGACGATCCGGTCGAGCCGTGCCGACATCCCGTCCCAGTCGCCGGCGGCCCAATCCGCAATCGCCGCGATATGGGCCCGTTCGCGCTCCGTGGCCTTGCCTGTGAGCTCATTCAGGCGGCCGAGCTCCGCCTCGACTTCGGGGAGCACGGTCCTCTCCCAGAGCATGGTGTGCATCTCGGCGCGGAAGATATGCCCCGCCACGAAGTCCGCGTCGTCTGCCAGCGCCCGGTCGATGGTCTCGACCGCATCGCCGCGATAGCACTGGAACTGTCGTATCGCCGCTTCCAGAGTCTCCAGGCTCTTGGGGTTGGTCGCCGATGTCGCCACGCCGCGCGCGTCACTTAGGGCCACGGGATGTGTCCTCTTCGTTGTCGAGAGCCGAAGCGAAGCAAGCCAGCAATTAGGCGATCCGTCCAGCCGTTTCCGGCCGACGGCCGCGCGCGTTCACGCGGCGCTCTTGCGCCACGACAGACTCGCGGCCAACGCGGCGGCGACAGCGAGCGCGGCTGTGGCCAACAGCGACGGCACCATGTAGCCGCCAAGCGCATCGAAGAGCACGCCCGCGAGGGTCGGGCCCACCATCTGGCCCAGCCCCCAGGCCGCGGTCATCAGCGCCAGATTGCGGCGCGGGTCGCCGGCCGAGCGGTGTCGGGCCTCGATCAGACCGATCGCCGTCAGCCCCACAAAAGTTCCGCCGAGCAGCCCGGCCGCGAGCAGGATCAGCCAGATGCCGCCGCCCAGCACGCTGAGCGCAACGCCCACCGCCTCGATCAGGCAGCCGACCGCGAAGGCGTGCTCATTGCCCCAGCGCCGCCCGGCCCAGCCCCAGAGCGCTACCGAGGGCGCCGCGGTCAGCCCGACGCAGAGCCAGACCAGATGCTCCGCCGGCTGCAGCACGGGATCGGCGCGCACCATGTCGGCGACGAAAGTGGCGGTGATGACGTAGCCGAAGCCGACCAGGCCGTAGGCGACGATCAGTCGGAGGAAGCTGCCGCTTCTCGTGACGGCCCGGGCGCGAGGCGCTGCCTGCGTCGGCGCTTGCGTCCGCGGCAGCAGCAGCGCGACCGGAACAGAAAGCGCAACGCAGAGCGCGCCGCAGAAGAACCACGGGCTTTGCCAGTCGCCGTCTCCGGTCGCCGCCGCCGGAACGGCCAGGGACGAGATCGCGATGCCGCTGCCCACGCCTGCGTACATCACCGCCGCCCAGCCGTCGCGGCCGGCGGTGGCGAGGCGGTCCATCACCAGCGAGGAGGCGAGCACCATCACCAGGGCGCCGGCGGCGCCGCCCACGAAGCGCAGGAGCAGGAACGCGCCGAGGCTCGTCGTGAACGCCATGGCACCGGTGCTGAGCCCGCTCACCGCGAGAGCGCCCAGCAGCCAGAAGCGTGGATCGCCCGGCACCGCCCGCCAGGCCGCCCCGAGCGCGCCCAGGAGATAGCCCAGGTAGTTGGCCGAGGCGATCAGGCCCGCTTCCGACTTGGTGAGCTCGAGGCCGGCGCTCATGTAGGGCAGGATCGGCGTATAGGCGAAGCGCCCGATGCCGATGCCGACGGCCAGCGACAGCAGGCCCGCCAAGGCCGGAAGCGCCGGATGGCGGAGACGCTGCGTTTCGTTCACGGGACCCGGTTCCGGGGACGACTCCTGCGCGTTCGCGCGCGCGCGTCGGGCGCGATACATCGCAAAGAAGCACGTAGGGTGCTAAGACACATGCAGAACCGCCCGCGTGCGAACTCCCACGCTCCCGTGACTAAGGAGCAACGCCTATGTCCGCAAGAGATGTCGTGAAGGGCTTCCTCGACCAGCTCGCGGGCGGGGACGCCGCCGCTATCGTTGCCATGTTCACCGACGACGCGGTGATCGACATGCCGGGCGGCGACGACATGCCGTGGGCGGGCCGATGGCAGGGGCGCGCGGCGATCGAGGAGTACTTCCAGGTCTTGCCGGCGGCGCTCGCCATGCACGAGCACGTCATCAAGACCTGGGTCGTCGACGGCGACACCGTCTCCGTCAACGGCGAGGAGGCCGGCTCGTCCAAGATCAGCGGCAAGCATTACCGCGCGAAATGGTGCTGGGTCTTCACCGTGCGGGACGGCAGGATCGCCGTCTGGGACGCCTACGAGGACACGCAAGCGCTCTCTTCATGCGGCCCCTGGCGCTAGGCGGCTGACTCGCGTGGCCGGCACAACAGACAGTGAAGGCGGCGCGGTCACCGGCTTGACGCGGACCCGGTGGGGCGTCGTCTCGGTCGCCATATTTGTGAGCGTCGTCGTCGGCTACGCGGTCGGCAAGGTGCCGCCGACCATCGGGCTGGTCTCCGACGAGTTCGGGCTCGACAAGGTGACCGCCGGCTGGCTCGCCTCCATCTTCTTCGCCTACGGGGCGGGCTTCGGCGTGCTGACCGGAATGGCCGGGGGGCGCGTCGGTGCCCGCGCCCTGCTGCTTGCGGGCGTTCTCGTCCTCATCCTGAGCGGTATTGCCGGCGCGCTCGCGACCAATGCCGCCATGCTGCTCGCGGTCCGCGTCTTCGAGGGGATCAGCTTCGCCGCCATCGTGTCCTCGGCGCCCAAGATCACGTTCGACGCCTCGCGGCCCGAGGACCGGAACCTCACACTCGGCATCTGGAGCGGCTACATGCCGGGCGGAATGGCGCTCGCCATGCTCGTGGCGCCTTTCATCGCGGAGTCGATGGGCTGGCGCAGCCTCTGGTGGCTCATGGCCGGTGCGGCGCTGATTGCGGCTGTGCTCGCGGTGGCCGGCATGTCGCCCCGTCGCTGGCCCGAGCAGCCGCGCCGCGACGCAGACGCGGGCTTCGACTGGGCCGGCGTGCGGGCGACGCTGCCGGTGGGCGCCCTTTGGCTCTACGGCGGGGCGTTCCTGCTCTTCACGATCCAGTGGTTCGCGATCGCCGCATGGCTCCCCACATTCCTGATCGAGACGCAAGGCCGCGGGCCCATGGGCGCGGCGCTCTTCTCGGCGCTGGTGGTGGGGGTGAATGTCACCGGCAACCTGATCGGCGGCTGGCTGATGCATCGAGGGGTGCCGCGCTACGCCCTGGTGGGGGCGGCGAACGCCATCATGGCCGTCACCGGCGTGTTGATCCTCGCAGGATCCGTGCCTGACGATGCCAAGATCCCGCTCGCGATCGTTTTCAGCGCCGGCAGCGGCATCCTGCCCGCGGCCGCGTACGCCGGTGCTGCCGCGCACGTGCCGAAGCCCGAGCTCGGGGCCATGGCCAACGGCTTCATGGCCCAGGGTGCCGCGATCGGCATGCTGCTGGGGCCGCCGCTGATGGCGGTCGTTGTCGGCGGCCTCGGCAGCTGGGAGGCCGCTTGGTGGTGCATGCTGATCTGCCCGGCGATCGGCCTCGCCGTTACAGCCGGCCTGTTCGGGATCGAACGCCGCAAGCTTTGAGCCCGGTGAGGGGGGGGCAGGCTAGGAGCGCGCGCCGCTCGCCGAGCGGCCCGCGAAGACCTCGCCGCGCTGGATGACCAGGCTTGCCGCCAGCACGATGACGATACCGGGGATGGTGAGCGTCGTCGGCAGGCCCTTGCCGAGCGCCCAGTCGATCGCCAGCACGAAGGCCGGTAGAATGTAGCTGTAGGACTGGACCCGCGTGGGTCCGATCCTGATCGTGCTCCACTGAATCAGGAAGAAGGAGATCACGGTCGAGAGGACCGCGATACAGGCGACGCCGCCATAGGCGAAGAGCGGGACAGCGCCCCACTCCATGGTCCATAGCGCGCTGTTGGCGAGCAGCAGGAACCATGCGGCGTTCATGGCCATGATCCAGAAGGTCATGACCATCACCGGCTCGCCCCTGTGGAAGCGCTTCACCAGCGGGCTGTAGAAGCCCATTACGACGCAGCCTGCGAACACGATCAGGTCGCCGCTATTGAGGTCGAGCCCGACGAAGCGGTCCCAATCTCCGCGAAACACCACCCAGAGCGCACCGACCAGGCCGATGCCGAGGGCCGCGATGCGGTGCCATCCAAGTCGCTCGCCGACGAGGATCGCGCCGCCGATTGCCGTGAGGCCCGGGATCAGGGTGGAGATGGCCCCGGTGTTGAGCGCGCTGGTGAAGCGCAGGCCGTAGAACAGGCACCAGAAGAAGGCGGCGAGCGACGTGCTGATCGCGGCATAGCCGGCAAGCACCCGCCAGCCGGGCCAGCGGAGGCCGTGGCGCCAGGCGACCAGCGGCCCGAAGATCGCGAGCGCCAGCACGAAACGGAGGAAGAGCAGGACGCCGGTGTCCAGCTCGTTGGCGATCGCCTCGCCGATCGGATAGCTGAACGAAATGAGGAACATGGCGACGAACGCCGCGGCGTGGACGCCGGGCGTGGAGCCGTCGCGTGGGGCAGGGGGGGCCACCATGACGCCCACCGTGGCGCAGCGCCGTCGGGAGGTCCAGCGTTGCTCGTGCTCGCAGACTCTTGAAACCCCCGCTCGCCATTACCAACTCATGGTTGCCCCAGGGGGTGCCGCAGAATGGGCCCCCGACAGGGCATGGACCCGGTTCGGCCATAACGGCGGACCACAGACAGACTTGCTTGAGAAAGGAGTCACACCATGCGTGCATTCGATCTTTCCCCGCTCTTCAGCACCACAGTCGGTTTCGACCGGATGGCCCGGATGCTCGAGCAGATGCCGAGCGAGACGGCGCCCACCTATCCGCCCTACAACATCCAGAAGATGAGCGAGAACGCTTACCGCGTGACGCTGGCTGTCGCCGGCTTCGGCGATGACGAGATCGGCATCGAGGTGAAGGAGAACCTGCTCACCGTCGCGGGCAAGCTCGCCAAGGAGAATGGCGCGAACGAGAGCTATCTCCACCGTGGCATCGCTACCCGCGCGTTCGAGCGGCGCTTCAACCTCGCCGATCACATCCAGGTGACGGGCGCGGCGCTCGACAAGGGGTTGCTGCACATTGACCTCGTGCGCGAACTCCCTGAAGCGCTCAAGGCGCGCAAGATCGCCATCGAGACCGGCGGCCAGAGGCGGATCGACCGCAAGGCCTCCTAGTTCACCTCGACCGCGAGGTCGCCTCGCGGTCCTGGCAAAGAGAGCGGGGCGCGGGCCGAAGGGCTCGCCCCCCCTTTGCTAGTGGCGCGGTCTTGTTCGAACAATTTGGCGGCGCATTCGTATCAATGCGTACAGCGAGAAAATTCTCCGCGCAAAAAATGGCCGCAGGCGTTTCTCCGTGCTACCTTGCGCGCGGAACGATGGGCGTGCCCCCTGGGCACGTTGGGTCCTGACGCGGGAGGATGGAAATGGCATTGAGGAACGGATTGCGTCGCGGCATCGGCGGAGTGCTGGCTGCGGCGGTGGTTGCCGGCGGACTTTCGGTGGCGGCCACGACGACTCTCACGAGCACCGAGGTGCGGGCGGCCGACGAGCAGTTCATTCCCTTGCTTGTCTACCGGACCGGGCCGTATGCCCCTAACGGCATCCCGGTGGCGAATGGCGCCCTCGACTATTACAACCTGATCAACGAGCGGGACGGCGGCGTCAACGGCGTCACGCTCACCTACGAGGAGTGCGAGTACCGCTACGACACCAAGCTCGGCGTCGAGTGCTACGAGCGCCTCAAGAACAACGGACCCACAGGGGCGTCGCTGATCATGCCCTTGTCCACCGGTGTGACCTACCAGCTCAACCCGAGGGCGCCCGTGGATCAGATTCCGGTGCACTCCATGGGGTACGGGCAGACTGCGGCGTCCGACGGGCGGGTCTTCCCGTGGACCTTCACCTTCCCCACCACCTACTGGAGCCAGGCCTCGGCCTTCGTCAAGTATGTCGGTGCCCAAGAAGGCGGCATGGATAATCTGGCGGGCAAGACGATCACGCTGGTCTACCACAACAGCCCGTACGGCAAGGAGCCGATCCCAACCCTCCAGGTGTTGGCCGAGAAGTACGGCTACACCCTGGAATTGCTCCCGGTCGATCATCCGGGGCAGGAGCAGCGGGCGACCTGGCTGCAGATCCGCAAGATCAAGCCCGACTGGACCTTCATCTGGGGCTGGGGCGTGATGAACCAGGTGGCGATCAAGGAAGCTGCCGCCATCGCCTATCCCATGGAGAAGCTGATCGGCGTCTGGTGGTCGGCGAGCGAATCCGACGTGGTGCCGGCCGGCGACGCTGCTATCGGTTATCGCGGCGGCTCGTTCCACGCGCCGGGCGCGGGCTTCCCGCTTCATGACCAGATCTTGCAAACCATCTACGGCGGCGATGCGGAGGCGGCGGCTGAGAACAACTTCGGTGAGGTTCTTTACAACCGCGGGCTCCTCGCCTCCGTCTTCACGACCGAGGCGATCCGCACCGCCATGGGCAAGTACGGCAATCGGTCTCTGACCGGCGCCGAGGTGCGCTGGGGTCTCGAGAACCTCGACCTGACCGAGGAGCGGCTGGCGGAGATCGGGCTCGCCGGCTTCACCCCGCCGGTAAAGATCACCTGCGAGGACCACGAGGGCAACGGCCCCGTGATCATCCAGCAGTGGGACGGCTCGGCCTGGAATATCGTCAGCGACTGGATCTCGCCGATGCAGGATGTCGTGCGCCCGATGATCGAGGCGGACGCTGCCAAGTACGCGGCCGAGAACAACATCACGCCGCGCGACTGCTCGCAGGAAATGTGACCCTTCCTGCCGAGAATACGGCCAGGGGCGGCGATGCGGAAAGCGCCGCCGCCCCTGAAGTATTATTGCGGCTCGACGCGGTCGAGGTCGTCTACGACCATGTGATTTCGGTCCTGCGCGGTGTCTCCATCGCGGTTCCCGAGGGGGCGATCGTCGCCCTGTTGGGACCCAACGGCGCCGGCAAGACGACGACGTTGAAGGCGATCTCCAACCTGTTGCGCGTCGAACGGGGCGACATCACCGGGGGCCAAATCCACTTCCGGGGCGAGCGTATCGACCGGCTCGCGCCAGGCGACCTCGTGCGCCGCGGCATCATCCAGGTGATGGAGGGGCGACGCTGCTTCCCCCACCTCACGGTTCACGAAAACCTGCTGACCGGCTCCTATACCAGGAAGGACGGCAAGGCCGCGGTGCGCGCCGACCTGGACCGGGTCTACGCGCACTTCCCCGCGCTCGCCGAGAGGCGTCGAATCCTGGCGGGCTTCATTTCGGGCGGGGAGCAGCAGATGCTCGCCATCGGCCGGGCGCTGATGTCGCGGCCGGCCATGGTCCTCCTGGACGAGCCGTCCATGGGTCTCGCGCCGCAGGTGGTCGCCCGCATCTTCGCGGAGGTTCGCCAGCTCAACCAGGAAGAGGGGGTGACGTTCCTGCTTGCCGAGCAGAACGCCAACATGGCCCTCGGCGTGGCCGGCTACGGCTATATTCTGGAGAGCGGCCAGATCGCGCTGGAAGGCACGGCAGCGGAGCTCCACGGCAACCCGGCGGTGAGAGAGCACTATCTCGGCCTCTCGCACGCCGCGTCCGCTCAGTCGGATGAAGGCGACCATGCCGGCTGATAGGGCACACGAGCACCCCGCTCCTGGCACGCCGCTGCTGAGCGTCCAGGACATCGCGCTTCGCTTCGGCGGTGTCCAAGCGCTGGCCGGCGTCGAATTCACCATCTATGCCGGCGAGATTTGCGCGATCATCGGGCCCAACGGCGCCGGCAAGACCTCCATGCTCAACGTGCTGAACGGCGCCTACCAGCCGACCGAGGGGACGATCACCTTCAAGGGGCGCACGCGCCGCAAGATGCACCCGCGCGTTGCCGCCGTGGAGGGCATGGCCCGCACCTTTCAGAACGTCGCGCTGTTCAAGGGCATGAGCACGCTCGACAACGTCATGGCCGGCCGCAACCTCAAGATGCGCAGCAATTTCGTCGCCTGTCTGCTACCGGTGGGGCCGGCGCGGGCCGAGGAAGCGCGCCACCGCGACGCTGCCGATGAAGTCATCAGCTTCCTCGAGATTGAGGATATCCGCAACGTGCCGGTGGGCCGTCTGCCATACGGCCTGCAGAAGCGGGTGGAGCTTGCGCGCGCTCTTGCGGCCGAGCCGGATTTGCTTCTGCTCGACGAGCCCATGGCCGGGATGAACCGGGGCGAAAAGGCCGAGATGAGCCGCTTCATCCTCGAGACCAAGGCGCGCTTCGGCACGACGATGGCCCTGATCGAGCACGACATGAGCGTGGTCATGGAGCTCTCCGACCACATTGTCGTGCTCGACTACGGCCGCAAGATCGCGGACGGGACGCCCGACGAGGTGCGCAACGACCAGACGGTGATCGACGCCTATCTGGGCGTCGCGACCGAGGATGATGCGTGATGGAGTTCCTCTGGGACTTCTTCGTCGCGCCCTTCATCGACATGATCGAGTTCCCGATATTCCTGGCCGAGGTCGCGGTCTCCGGTCTGCTCACCGGCGTGATGTATTCGCTGGTGGCGCTCGGCTTCGTGCTCATCTTCAAGGCCTCCCAGGTATTCAACTTCGCCCAGGGCGCGATGGTTCTGTTCGCCGCGCTGACCCTGGTTGGGCTGATGGAGCATGGTCTCCCGATCTGGGGCGCGTTGCCGCTCACGGCAGTCGTCATGGTCGCGCTCGCCGTCGCGATCGAGCGCGGGATGTTGCGCCCGTTGATCAATCAGCCGCCGATCACGCTCTTCATGGCGACCATCGGGCTGAGCTTCCTGCTCGAGGGCGCCGGCGAGTGGCTCTGGGGCTCCAACGTGAAGGCGCTGGATCTGGGCATCCCGACCTCTCCGGTCGACGTTGGCGGCATGCTGCTCAACGAATTCGATCTCATCGCCGCCCTGGTGGCGGCGGTGCTGGTGGGGGTGTTGGCGCTGATCTTCCAGTACACGCCGATGGGGCGCGCGCTCAGGGCGGTGGCCGACGATCCGCAGGCGGCGCTCTCCCTCGGCATCTCGCTCAGAACCATCTGGATCATCGTGTGGTCGGTGGCCGGGATCGTCGCCATCGTCGCCGGCATCATGTGGGGGGCGAAGAGCGGCGTGCAATTCAGCCTGTCGCTGATCGCGCTGAAGGCGCTGCCCGTGCTGATCCTGGGCGGGCTGACCTCGGTTCCCGGCGCGATCGTCGGCGGGCTTATCATCGGCCTCGGTGAGAAGGTCGCCGAGGTCTATTGGGGCCCGGTGATCGGCGGCGCGATCGAGAACTGGTTCGCCTACATGCTGGCGATGCTGGTTCTCATGTTCCGGCCCCAGGGCCTGTTCGGCGAAAAGATCATCGAGCGGGTGTGACCGTGCTCACCTATTTCACCGACCTCTACGCCGCCTTCTTCGCGACCCGC
This sequence comes from Alphaproteobacteria bacterium, assembly GCA_963422645.2. GTDB lineage: Bacteria > Pseudomonadota > Alphaproteobacteria > UBA828 > UBA828 > WTGU01. The sequence continues at coordinate 24,657 of CAXXVO010000013.1, read as the reverse complement.
TCGCGCTCGATCAACACGGTCTTCGTGACCGTGATCTTGCTGCTCGCCCTGTTCGCGGTGCCGACGCTTGCCAACGAGTATTGGCTGCAGGCGATCCTGATCCCCTTCCTGGTATTCGCGATCGCGGCCCTCGGGCTCAATCTGCTCACCGGCTTCGCCGGCCAGCTCTCCCTCGGTACCGGCGGCTTCATGGCGGTCGGCGCCTACGCCACCTACAAGATGACGACCGCGTGGCCCGGGGTCGACATCATCGCCATCTTCTTCATCTCGGGCTTCTTCGCGGCCGGCGTCGGCATCCTGTTCGGGCTGCCGAGCCTGCGCATCAAGGGCTTCTATCTGGCGGTCGCCACGCTGGCGGCGCAGTTCTTCCTGATCTGGCTCTTCAACCGGGTGCCCTGGTTCTACAACAATAACCCGTCCGGCACGATCACGGCGCCGCCGCGCGAATTCGCGGGCGTCATGATCACGGGGCCCGAAGCCACCGCCGAGGTGCGCTATCTGGTGGCGCTGGTCTTCGTTGCGCTCTTCGTCTTCCTCGCCCGCAATCTGATGCGGAGCCGCTTCGGCCGTGCCTGGATGGCGGTGCGGGACATGGACATTGCCGCCGAGATCGTCGGCATCCCCTTGTTGCGCACCAAGCTGCTCGCCTTCGCGGTGAGCTCCTATCTCTGCGGCGTCGCCGGTTCGCTCTTCGTCTTCCTCTATCTCGGCAGCGCCGAGACCATCGCCTTCGACGTCAACATTTCCTTCCTCGTGCTCTTCATGATTATCATCGGCGGCCTGGGCTCGATCGCCGGTTCCATCATCGGCGCAGCCTTCATCACCATGCTGCCGATTTTCCTCACCAACCTGAACCCGATCCTCGGCATCGACCTTGCCGTCGACCTCGCCAAGCATATCGAGGTGATCATCTTCGGCGGCATCATCATCGTGATCCTGATCGTCGAGCCGCACGGCCTCGCGCGCCTCATCCAGATCTCGCGAGAGCGCCTCCGCATCTAGCCCGAAACTCGGGTCAGCGGCCGCGTAGGTCGTCGTGGTCGTTAGAGCGATTCCGTCTTGCACGGAAACACGCACCTTCGGTGCTAAGTGGCTGATTTGATTGCGATGGTCTTCCGTTTCTATTGCCACCGGGCGCGGAATGCAAGCCCGTTCCGCACCCCGCTGCAACAGATCGGAGACGTGCGATCATGCCACCCATCCGCCTCACCCAGCGCCGGGTCGACGCCCTTGTAGACGGACGAAAGTCGTTGTGAATCGGGTCAAGGGGTGGAATCAGGCGGAATCGGGCGGAAGGTGGCGGAATCTCAAGGGGATGCGCGGCGGCACGGTGGCGGTGCGGCGGCTGGCGTGCGGACGGAAGTCTTTGCGAATCGGGCCGTGCAGAGGCCGTGAATTGGCTGGAAACGGCAATTTTCGGGGCGTTTCAGGGGTCTTGCGACGGCGGCAAATCGGGTCGGTTTCGGGGTATCGGATTCGGCTGGAAAATCCGGTGCGTGGCGCCCGTCCCGCGAGGCTGGCGGCGGCCCGCGCCGGGGCGCTGAATCGGCTTGAGATGGCGTGCGGCGGCGCGTAGGGTGAGCGTGGCGTCGGAAGCAGCAGTCCTCTCATGCCTTCGGGCGAGCGCGGGGTTTGCGACCCGCCCGGCGCCTCACTTCCCATCCCTCCTGATCGGCCCGAAGCGTCGCCTTGTGACATCGAGGTCAGCGGCCTTCGACCTGTGCAGGCTCACGATGTAGGCCTCGTCGCCACCTGCGGCCGACTTGACGACGGCCTTCCACAGGCGCCCGTCCTCTTCGAGGAAGCCCTGCGCGAAACGGCCGTTGTCCTCCACGAACATCTCCCCTTGATCGAGGATGCGCTGGAGGCGGGCGTAGTCTGCGGGTTCGAGATCGGGGTGTCGCCTGGCCTGCTTTGCGGCGGTTTCTGCGGAGAGGCGGACGGTTCGGGAGCGTGCGCCGATGGCGCCGCGCACCGGGCCTCCGAGCACGGCCGCGGGCCAGTCGGCGTCGGACCGGCCTTCGAGGTGGCGGCGGAAGAGCGCCCCGTTCCAGGGTTGAGCGTGCGCCCAGCATTTGATGGTGCGGTTTTCGGATTATTTGATGTTCGTGATGCGGCGCTTGGTTGATCTGCGAGAGCGGTGAGTGGCCTGGCTTTCATCGAGACCGCAGGAGCATCTCGTTCCAGTCCTTGGCGTGTCGTGGGCGCAACCTTTTCACCCTTGGATCGTTGAGCACGAGATGCTCGGCGGCAGTGTCGCCGGCGCTGTCTGCGTCGTAGGCACAGACGATGCGACGTGGCTTCCACTCCTTGATCCAGGGCGGGACCGAGCTGGCGATGCCGGCGGTTGAGGCGACGACGGCGCCGTTCTCGCGCGTCCCCTCGACGCGCAGGCTTCGTGCAGAGATGGCGTCGACGGCGCTCTCGGTGAGGATGACGAGGGCGGGCTGGTTTCGGTCGCAGTGGAGCCAGAAGCCGCCACGCGCCTTGCGCGATCCCGGGGCCATGCCCCTGAAGCGTTTTGTTCCGGGCTGCGGCGCGGTGCCGAGGATCTCGGCGCCGGTCGTGTGCCCGCTGGCGTTTCGGCAGATGAAGACGGCGTTGATCCTGTCATCGGCGTAGAGGAGGCCTCGGCCGTGGCAGGCTTCGAGCACGTCGGTGCCGATAGCGCGTTGGCGGATGAGGGCGTCCCGGACCCTGGGCCAGGCGCGGGGACTGGGCCTTGGCAGCCGCAGGCTGTGAAACGGAAGAAACCGCCCACCGGGCCGAAATTGACGGCCGAATGGGTCAAATTTCCGCCCGGCCACTCCGGAGACGGCAGGAAGTTCACGGTCCGCGTGAAATTCAGCGACCCCGTGACCATCAACGCGAGGTACTTCCGCGACTACGCCCTGTCGGTGACCGGCGGTGCCGTTGACAAGGTGTGGCGCGTCAAGGGAAGCGGCGGCGAACGGCGCAAGGACCTGTGGGCGATCAGGGTGACGCCGACATCGCAGCAGCCGCTGTCATTGTCCCTGGCGGCCATACAGGACTGCAGCGAGCATGGAGCGATCTGCACGGCGGATGATGGCACGCCGCTCTCCACCGCGGCATCCATTACCGTGCCGGGGCCGGATCACGACGTCACGGTGGCGGACGCCGAGGTCGAGGAAGGGCCGGGCGCCGCGCTTGCATTTGTCGTGACGCTGAGCGGGACAGCGCCCTACCGGGTCAAGGTGGACTATGCGACGTCGGACGGCACGGCGACGGCGGGCTCGGACTACACGGCGACGAGCGGGACGCTCATCTTCGAGCGCGGTGAGACGTCGAAGACCATTTCGGTGCCGGTACTCGACGACGCGCATGACGACGACGGCGAAACCCTGACGCTCACCCTGAGCAATCCGATACGCGCGATGATCGTCGACGGCGAGGCCGTGGGGACAATCCGGAACAACGATGCGATGCCGCGGGCCTGGCTGGCGCGCTTCGGGCGCACGGTTGCGGACCAGGTTCTGGATGCTGTGGAAGCGCGCGCGCTCACCGCCTCGTCGACCTTGGCCCGCGCCATGCACATCGCCGAGGCCGAGACCGGCGCCGGCTGCGGCAGTGCGACGCCCAGGACCCGGCACTGCTCCCACAGCCCGGCCAGCGTCGTGGCGTAGCCCGCGCGGCCGTTCGAGAACGCCAGCCGGAAGATGAAGAGCATGACGAGAAGGGTGTCGAGGACCCGCCGGCGGCTCTGCCACACCCGGTCGTGATCGGCGGCCACCGCCGCCAGTGCGCCGATCAGGTCCTGCCACAGCGCCACGAAGGGATCGTCCGGCGCCAGCGCTGCCGGCCGTGTCCTGTTCCCGCGCCGCGCCGGCCGCGGGCCTTCGAGCAGGATCGAGCGGAAGTCCGGCGTCAGCGGGTAGACGTAGACGCTTTTGCGGGTCTTGCCCTTGCCGCCCCCGGTCTCGCCGAGACAGCGCCAGTTGGCCGCGCGGTAGCAGGCGCCGTCGAAGAGGCTGGGGTCCACGAAGGTCTCCACGAACGTCACAGACTACTATCTTGCAGGCTTCCGAGGCTCCTGAGCCCGTTCGCATTCGACGCTACAAGCATCCTTTCGACGGTGAGGCGATCGAGATTCTCGATCGGCGCAAAGGAGGTTACGGGGGCCGGACTCTGAAGGTTCGGATGCCGGACGGCAGCTGTTGTTGGATACCAGCGGCATGGACGAGCCTTGGAGCCCGTCCCGAGGATGCACCACGCCTGATCGGAGAGTTGTCTGATTTCCTCACCCTCCTTAATCTTCTGAATGACCTTGATGAGAGGGAACTCAGGCGCGATGGATGCGGAGCAGGAGTTGGCGCTGATCGCGCTGATGGAGTGGGAGGAGCGCCGGGACCGGTGGCTGGCGTTTCCGGCTCCGGACCGGGATCGCGTCGTGCAGGGTCTGGCCGATCTGATGGTTCGGATTGCGGATCGGGAGGCGGCCGATGACGGTCGATCCGTCGAAGATCACCCAGCGTCATCTTGAGCGTCTTGCAGTTGTCTACGTTCGCCAGTCGACACCCTTGCAAGTGAACGCGCACCAGGAATCGCAGCTGCGCCAATACGCGCTTGGCGAGCGTGCCCGGGAGATTGGCTGGCCGGCCGAGCGGATACGGACGATCGACGCCGATCTTGGCGAGAGCGCAAGCGAGAAGGCGCGCGGCGAGCGTGGCGGCTTTCGGGAGATGTGCGACCTGATCGCCCGGGACCATGTCGGGGGCATCTTCGGGATTGAGGTTTCGCGGCTCGCCAGGAACACGATGGAATGGTTTCAGCTTCTCGATCTATGTCGCAGGCACGACACGGTTCTGGTTGAGGACTGCCACATCTACTGCCCGAGCCGGGACGACGACTCCCTTGTCCTGGGGATCAAGGGAACCGTGAGCGCCGCTGAGCTGTCTCTTATTCGCGCCCGGATGGAGGGCGGAAAGCGGAACAAGGCGCTTCGTGGCGAGTTGTACTCGCGCGTTCCGATCGGATTTGTGCGGGATGGCTCGACTTTGCGGAAGGATCCGGATGCCCGGGTTCAGGCGGCGATTGCAACGGTCTTTGCGCGTTTTCGGCAAGCCGGTTCGGCCCGCCAGGCGACGATGCTGCTGCGTGAGGCGGGCGAGGATGTTCCCTCTCGCCGGCACCCGGGGGCAGCATTGGAATGGGGCCCGGCGCGCTATGAACGGGTGTACCGCATCCTCACCAACCCGGCGATGGGCGGCGCCTATGCCTACGGCTTCAAACGCGGCGTTGGTCACGGTGCGCCGCTGCGGCCGGTCCAGGAGCGCTGGGATATTCTTCAGCCGGAGAAGCATGAGGGATATGTCAGTTGGGCAGAATGGCTTGAAGTACAGGAGCAGCTGGCCCGCAACCACATGGCTCCGGACGGAGCCCGCGGCGCGGCGCGGGAAGGGTCGGCTCTGCTCCAGGGTCTCGCGGTCTGCGGCGGCTGCGGATTGCCGATGACCGTCTACTACAGCAAGACGGGCTGGGGGTATGAGTGCCGCAAGCGCGATGCTGCGCGCCGGCGCGGCGGTTGTTGGTCGACAGGCGGCAAGCGCGTTGATGCGGAAGTTGCCCGTCTGTTTCTCGATGCGGTCACGCCGGCGGGGGTGGAGGCGGCCCGGCAGGCGGCTTGTGATGTTGCTGAACGCGGCCTGCGCGCGTTGCGCCGTTGGGAGCTGGATCTTGAGCACTGCCGGTACGAGGCGCGGCTTGCCGAGCGGCGCTACAAGCAGGTCGATCCCGACAACCGTCTGATTGCGGCAACGCTGGAGCGCGAGTGGGAGAAGGCGCTTCGCGCCGAGAAGGCTGCACAGGAAGCGCTTGAGGCGGCACGGGCGCGTCAGCCCGCGGCCCCTGCCCCGGCGGTTTTCGAGGGTCTCGGCGCGCGCCTGTCGCAGGTCTGGGGGGCGTCGTCGACGACCATGCGCGAGCGCAAGCGCCTGCTCGCCTGCCTCCTCGACGAGGTGACGATCGAGCTTGCGCGACAGGAGCGTGAGATCATGGCAACATTGCGCTGGCGTGGCGGGCAGATCGACGAGATCACTTTGCCGATGCTCGCGGGCTCTCCGACACCCCGGCGCGATGAGCGCAGCACGGTCGAGCTCGTGCGCAAGCTGTCATGCTTTTACAACGACCGGGAGACCGCGAAGGTTCTCACCCGCCAGGGACGGCGCACAGCACGGGGTCTGGATTTCACGGCCGAGCTTGTTGGCAGCCTGCGTCGCCGCCATGGCATTGCGCCCTACCAGCCCGACGGGGACGAGCCGGTGCTCATGGGCGTTGCCGATGTGGCGAAGGAGATCGGAGTCTCGGATGACACCATCTATCGCTGGATCCGCGAGGGGCTGGTTCCGGTTGCCCAGCCCGATATCGAAGGTGCTCCTCTTCGGATCCGGATGACCCCGACCTTGCGCGAGCGCTTTCGTGAGGCGCCTCCGGAGGGGTTTGTTCCCCTCGCTGTGGCAATGGATCGTCTGGGTGTCACGCGGCAGACGGTCTGGGAACGGATCAAGGCGGGCAGGCTGGACAGCTGCCATGTGACCCGCGGCAAGACGCGCGGACTGTATGTGCGTTTGCCGGTCGAGGACGAACTGCCGCTGCTGCGCGGGCTCAACGGTGATGGGGGGTGACCATGCCCGGACCGTCAGGCAAAACGCCCGATGCAGATCCGCACCTCCAACGTGCGATACTGGAAAATCACGTCCGGCACGATGTAAAGGTCGCCGCGGCGGCAACAACGGAATCCAAACCGCCTTTTCTATCAATGCGGTAGAAACGCCCGCCCACCTGCACAACGGAGAAGCATTATGAAGCCTTCATCTCCACCAGAACCGGGCGCGCTCCGAAGCGCGCCTCCCAGTCGCCGGGCAGCTGGCGCAGCGCCATCGACAGCGCTTTCGACGCCAGGTTGTCGACCCGGACCCAGGGAAAGATCAGGAAACGCGTGTGACCCACGACCAGATCGAGGTGCTTGCGGAAGCCTTCCGCCGGCCACCCGATCCACTCGTCGCGGCAGGGCAGCGTGCGCGACGCCCGGGCAAACAGAAGGCAGCCCAGAGGCCGCCCGTGGCGGTCCAGGAGAAAATAGCGCAGATGCGCGCCGACCAGACGATGCAGCCCGAGATAGTGGTGGCGCGCGACGAACTCGTTCCACAGCCCGCCCTCCTCCTTGCCCGCCGCAATCGACAGGCGCAGCGGCATCAGCGCGGCCAGGTCCTCCGCGATCGCCGCGGCCGGCGCCGTCCGCTCGCTCCGGGCCATCGCCTCCTGCGGCCCCCGCACCTGCGCCTCGTCCCGCGCCGGCAGGGTCAGGATGCCCAGCCGCTCCAACTCCTCCAGCATCCGCAGGCAGACCGCGACACGGTTCCGCCCGCTCGGCGCGCGCCAGTTCAAATGCTCGCAGATCGTGTGCCCGAGCTCGTTGCGGCTGATCGCCGGAAACAGCGCCACCGTCTCCTGGATGTCGGCAATCTGCCGGCGGGTCAGACGTCTGCCGAAAAAGGTCGTCGACTTCAGCGCGGTGATGCGGGGGTCCATGGGCCGGCTCCACTGACAGGGGGACAGCCACAGTGTGCCAAAGCACACGCCGCCGGTCAATCCCCCTCGTGCGGGAAACGCCGAGACCGACAATCCACACAAGAAATCAACTCGTTACGACACCACCAAAAAAACCCCGGAACAATCTTCGCGCCAAATGAATGCCATTGCCCTGCGGCCCGGTTGCCCCGGTGGGCCAACCGCCGCCGTGCCACTCAGGGGGGTCAATATTGAATGCCGATTGACACTCCGATCTGTTGCAGCGGGGTGCGGAACCGGCTTGAATTCCGCGCCCGGTGGCAATAGAAACGGAAGACCATCGCAATCGAATCAGCTACTTAGCACCGAAGGTGCGTGTTTCCGTGTGAAGCGGAAACGATCTACACGCGCAGCCCCGCTTGCCGCATCAACGGCATCACCTTCTCGCCGAAGTACTTCAGCTCCTCGTAATAGTCGAGCCACGAGAGGATGAACCCCTCGACGCCGATGTCGGCGATGGCGAGCATCTTGTCGACCACCTGCTCAGGCGTGCCGACCAGCGGGTAGCCGCCCCAACCGGCGATGAAGCGCTCGCCCATGGCGCGAAGCTCTTCCTTGTTCGAGCCGTAGGAATAGTTCTCGCCCAGCATGAGCTCGATGATCGTGTTCGTCGCGCCCCAGTCGCCCTCGTCCACGATGCGCCGGTAGAGTGCCTGGGCTTCCTCTTCCGTATCGCGGCAGCAGACGAGGCCGTAGCTCATCACGCCGCAGCGGCGACCGTGGTTCGCGGCGCGGGCGTGGATGTCCTTCACGATCTCCTCCGCCTTCTCCGTCGTCGTGATCGAGAGGAAGTTGAAATCGGCGAGCTTCGCGGAGAATTCGCGGCCGGCGGGCGAGGAGCCCGCGTTGATCACCACCGGGTGCGGCCGCTGGATCGGCTTCGGCGCCAGAAATCCCTGGTTGACCCTGTAGTAGGCGCCTTCGTGGTCGAAGTCGTCCTCGGCCCAGAGCCGCTTCACGATTGAGAGCCATTCGTCGGCCATGACGTAGCGCTCGTCGTGGTCGAGCTGGTCCATGCCGAACATCTCGATCTCGGGCTTGAACCAGCCGCAGACGACGTTGAGGCCGAAGCGCCCGCTCGAAATGTTGTCGATGGTCGCCGCCTGCTTGGCGGCAAGAATGGGATGCACCGTGGGCACGTGCGAGGTGGCGAAGACCATGATGTCGCTCGTGTGGCAGGCCATCGCGGCGGCCCAGGTGTAGACTTCCAGATTGTTACCGTTGAATTGCGTCGACCCCCCGAAATGCCGCCACCGCCCGACCGGGACCAGGAGCTCGAAGCCGAGGCGGTCGGCAAGCTGGCTGATCTTCACACTGTGCTCGTAGGTGGGCTCGAATGTCGTCTCGGCGTGCGTGATCGTGCAGCCGTTGGAGCAGTTCTGCCCGAACACGCCGAGCTTGAAGCGATTCTCGTTGAAGACTGGCACGTTGCGTGCGCGCCATTCGGCTGCGTCGTCGGGATGAATCGTCGTGCTCTCTGTGTCCATGGATCCGTGCGTCTTGCTATGGGGGGAGTGGATTGTGACGGGGGCGGGAGAGCTAGTGTTCGGGCAGTGTGCGCCGCTCAGAACCGAAAGGCTCAGACGCGCACACCATCGCTAACCTACAACGTCGGGCGCGACGGTTCACCCGCCCCCGCGTGCGGACTATTCTCTGGTGACCGATCCCCTGTCGATAGCGGCGACATGCAACCGCCCGACGCAAAGACCATCCCGGACCTGCTCGACGAGCTGGCGGCGCGCTACCCCGAGCACGAAGCGCTGGTCGGCGGCGAGACGCGGCTAAGCTATCGCGCGCTGCGCGCGGAGGTGCGCCGGCTCGCCGTGACGCAAGTCGAGTTTGTGGAGGGCGTGCGGCTCATTGCGGACATCGTCGACTGCCCGGCGGATAAGCTCCGGCTCGAGCTTCCTGTTGAGGTGGTGTTCGACAGCGTGACGGAGACGCTCACGCCGCCTCGCTTCAGCCCGCGCCGGAGTTGAGCGGCACACGCAAGGAGAGGGTCTTGGCCAACATTCAGTGCGAGCACGTCGACGATTGCCTGCGCATCCGCCTCAGCTGCGGCACCGCCAACGCGCTGACGACGGCGGTCATCCGGGACCTCGCGCACGCGGTCGAAGACGCCGACAGCGAGGCCCGCGGCGCCATGCTCTGCGGCGGCGAAAAGTTCTTCTGCAACGGCCTCGATCTCGACTGGGCGCTCACGTGCTCCCGCGCCGAGATCACGGAGATGTTTAGCGCGCTGGCGGGGCTCATCCTGGCCATCCTGGAATCGCCCCAGCCCATCGTCGGCGCCATCAAGGGCCACGCCATCGGCGGCGGCATGGCCATCTATCTCGCCTGCGATTACCGCTACGCCGCCACCGGCCGGGTGCTGATCGGCAAGCCCGAAATCCTGCTCGGCGTGCCCAACCCCTACTACGGCGATCAACTGCTGCGCTTCGTCGCCGGAGACTTCGGCGCCTCCCACCTGATCTACACCGGCAAGCTCGTCCGCGCCGAGGAAGGCCGCGCCTTGGGCCTCGTTCACGAAACCGGGCCCAAGGAGGACATCGAAGGAATGGCGTGGGAGCGCCTGCTCTTCCTGCGCGACCTCGCGCCGGAGGCGTTCCAGGAATCGAAGCGCATGCGGCTCGGCAAGTTCTGCGCCGATCTGCGGGAGCAGATGCCCACCCGCATCGCCCGCCAGGTCGAGATCTGGAGCGGAGACGAGGCACAGGCCCGCCTCCGCGCCGGCGCCGAGCGGCTCAAGCGCCGACGGAGCGAAGAACGGCAACACCCGTAACTCAGCGCGGTTGCGGTCCGGTTCCACCGCTCCATCTCGGGCCGAACACCAATAATTTGTCCGGGATTCGCCGGGATTTCGAGGGACAGGCGGGGGCAATGATGTTGGTTACAGGCGGCGCGCTCTCGCATCGCTTGGCGTGATCCTGACGCGCGCTGGCCGCTATGTGTTGCTAAGCGGGGATCGTTGCCCCCTCACAATTCAGTGAGGTCAATGTGTTACCGCGCCGATCGGCACCGAACCCACGCTCCGAGCAACAAAGTGATGCGCCGAACAACAATTCTCAGTGCCGATCGACGGACAGTCAGCCTGCGCCCGCAATCACCAGCGCAGGGTCGCCTGTATCGCGGCCCGGTCGTCGGCGTCGTTATCGTTAGCGCTCTCTCTGCGCGATAGTTCCGCGCCAAGGTAGAGTGCGAGGCGACCGCCTTCGACAAATCCGAACTCGTAACCAAGCCAATAATCGCGGTCGTACTCGGATTGCCCGTACTCGATCCCGAATTCGGTCCCGCTGATATTCAGGCGGTAGCCGAATCGGTAGTCTCAGGCCCCTTCCGCGAGCCCACGGCGTCCCCGTAGCCGTGCCGTCAAGAGCCGGCAATCCATACGCGATCTCCGCGTCCAGACGACCGTCCGGACTGTCAGATCCACCGATACCGTCGAAGCTCCCAAGCGCCGCACCGGTGGCCGGAGCGGTTCCCCACATGCCCTCGACACCGCGCTGCCCCACGCCCCAAGACGGCGACACGATCAACGACAACCCGAGGTCCGAAGAGGGTTGCGGGTCGTAGCGCAGCGATCCCGACACGCCATGGTCCCGGTGAGGTGGCCCCGGAAAATCGGACAGGTGTCTAAGGTGTATTCCACCGTCTGACGGAGGAATACAGATGAGCAGCAAGCGACGCAGATTTTCAGGGCAGCTGAAGGCGAAGGTAGCGCTTGAGGCGCTTCAGGGTGATCGGACACTTCAGGAGATTGCCTCGAAATACCAGGTTCACCCGAACCAGGTGGGCGCCTGGAAGCGCCAGGCGATCAAGGGGCTGGGCGAGGTGTTCTCGAAGGGCGCCGAGGGTCGGGTCCGGGACCATGAGAGCGAGGTCCGCGATCTTCACGCCAAGATCGGGGAGCTGATCGTGGAGCGGGATTTTTTGTCGCGCGGGTCCGGTCGATGAGCCGGCCGGAGCGCCGCGCGATGGTGGAGCGCGATCACCCGGCGCTGAGCCTGAGCCGGCAATGCCGCCTGCTGTCGATCGGGCGCTCCTCGCTCTACTACGCAGCGAAGGGCGAGAGCGCGGAGACCCTGGCGCTGATGCGTCGGATCGACGAGCTGTTCCTGAAGTATCCGTTTTATGGCGCCCGCCAGATGGTCCGGCACCTGCGCCGCGAGGGCGTGCGGATTGGGCGCGGCCGGGCCGCTCGCCTGATGCGCCTGATGGGGCTTGAGGCGATCTATCGGGCACCGCGGACCAGCGCGCCGCATCCCGAGCACCGGGTCTACCCTTATCTGCTGCGGGGTCTGGCGATCGAGCGGGCGAACCATGTCTGGTGCGCCGACATCACCTACATCCCGGTGCGGCGCGGCTTCCTTTACCTGGTGGCGATCATGGACTGGGCGAGCCGGTACGTGCTGGCCTGGCGGCTGTCGAACACGCTGGACGCGGGCTTCTGCACGGACGCGCTCGACGAGGCCCTGGCTCGGCATGGCGCGCCGGAGATCTTCAACACCGATCAGGGCAGCCAGTTCACCAGCTTCGTCTTCACCGGCCGCTTGCAGGCGGCCGGCATCCGGATCTCGATGGACGGCCGGGGCCGGTGCATGGACAACATCTTCATCGAGCGGCTGTGGCGCTCGCTCAAATACGAGGCGGTCTACCTGCACGACATCGCCGACGGTTTCCAGGCCCGGCGCCTGATCCGTGATTGGATCGGCTTTTACAACGCCGAGAGGCCTCACTCGGCGCTGGGAGGGAGAACCCCGGCCGAGGCATACCGCGGCGAGACGCCTGTGGATATGATGGACAAGCCGCTACGCGCCTTGACCACATCTCCACAGGCGCAACAGCAGCAACAGGAAGATCGATTCAAGAGGATCATGGCGGCCTGAGAAACAACCGGAATACACCTTACCTTGGCCGCTAAGCTGTCCGAATAGGCGAGGCCACCTCACGGAACGTGTTCTCTTCATGCGTGAGCAAGCCGTGCCCGCTGATCTCCGCCGACAACCCCAGCACCGGATCGGTGAGGGCCAGTTCGCCGCCGAACTCAAGTCCGAAACCCGTCTCGGCGTCGCCGCCGTCGCGTCCGCGATGTCCGTGTCTGACGTGCCGTCGTTGGCGATCCACTGCCAGGCGAACACCGCCCTCGTGAGATCGTCGGTATCCGTGACATCGGAAGCCGAGGCCGTCAGCGTTTCGCCCACCTGCGCGGCTCCCGAAATCGTCGGAACACCCGCAGGCGCCGTGTTGACCGGCGCAGGCGTGTCGTTGGTCACGGCCTGGCCCGAGAAACCAGCCGCTTGGTTGTCCGCCACATCGCGGATCGGATTCGCGTTCGCACCCGCAGGCACGGTGTACCCGACCGTCACCGTCTCCCCGGCAACAACAGCCGAGGCCAGGGTCAACGTCACCACGTCACCGCTCACGGAGACGCTCGAAACGTCGCGTCCCGCATCATCGACCGATACGGAGAAGGCGTTCGAGGCAGGCGCGGCGCTCTCTTCAAGCGCCTCGCTGAGAGTCAGCGTCAACGTGTCGCCGTCCACGCTCGCATCCGACACTGTGGGCGCGATGTCGTCCACATCCGTAAGCTGCACCGTTACGTCCGCGAGGGTCTCGTTGGCGCCGTCGCTCACCTGAACGGTCACCTCGTTGGCGCCATCCTGATCCGCGTCGTCCGGCGCCTCGAAATCCTTCGCCGACGCGAACGACAGCTCACCGGCCGACGTCAGCGCGAACGCGAACGCGTCCGCACCCCCCGCCGCTCCTTGCGGGATCGACCAGGCCAGATCGGCCGCCGCCGTGTCGTCGTCCGTCGCCTCCAGCGTCACGACCGCAGTCTCGTTCTCCGCAATCTCAACCGGCGAGACCGTCGTCACGACCGGCGGCGCATCGTCGTCCACCACCACAACCTCGGCCGACGACGCGGTTGCATCCACGCTGTAGCCGGTTCCAGTTGCAACCGTCGCGGTGATCGTGCTCGCGTCTTCAACAACCTCGTCGTCCTCGGTCGCGACGCTCATCTCCGCCGTGCTCGAGCCGGTGGCGAAGGTCGCCGTCGCAGGAGCGGTGCCCGCCACCGTCGCACCGGTCTCGCTCAGGCTCACATCCACCTTCAGCGCAGCCGCCGTGTCACCCGTTCGCGTCAAGGTGAAGGCGGCGGCCGTCCCCTCCGTCATCGGATTAGGGCGTGGACTCATTAGCGCGCAACCAGATGCGGATTGTGGCGAGTTTGATCATCGCTAGGTAGTTTGCGGCGAGCTTTTCGTAGCGTGTTGCGGTGCACCTGAACTGTTTGAGTTTGTTGAAGAAGCGCTCGACCCGATTCCGCAGGCGGTGGAGAACGTGACTGAAGGCATGGGCAGCCTTGGCGTTGCTGCGGTCGGGAATGATCGCCACGGCGTCCTGCGCCTCGATCATCGTTCTGATCCATTCGGCGTCGTAGGCCTTGTCGCCGAGGAGGAAGCTGTCTGCAGGAAGTTGATCTTCGAGCAGAGCTTCAGCGGCCGTGCTGTCATGGGCTTGGCCAGGGCTCAAGGTGAAGCGGAGCGGCAAGCCGCTGGCGTCGCGCGGAACGCGCGCGGAACGCACGATGACCACCTTCGTCGTCAGTCCGCCTCGGGAACGACCCATGCAACGATCCGGACCCCCCTTCTCTATTCGGGTTGTCTCAGTCAAGGACTCCTCCGGCTCTTCCTCCTCTCTACCGCGTTTGGCTGCAGATATCCCACCGTGGGGGTCGTGCTTCTCTTCGTGATCGGCCCTGTATCCGAAGCCGTCAACAAGATGGGATCAGAAGACGAGGCGGAACAATCTTTTTGACGCCCTCACCCCGTCGTCGACGGATTGGGGCTTGGGGGGCCACGGTCTCACCTCATCCTTCGTCCCCACGGGGACATCCTCCGCCAGAGCGGAAGCTCTCGACTTTTCCTTCCCGTTACCGTGTGCTCTCAGGCGGCGGCCGCAGCGTCTGCGCTGCCGCGGTTCCACCGGAACTCGCTGCCATCCATCCACATGCGGTGCATGATCACGCCGAGGCGGCGAGCGAGCGCAATCTTCGCCCGCTCCTGGCCACGGCGTTTTGCCACTTGCATGGCCCACGCCTTCAACCACGACCACCGCGTCGTTCGTGTGAGCATACTGTGGGCGGCGTCGTAGAGTGCCGTTCGCATCATCGCATCGCCGCATTTGGAGATCCGACCCATGTGATCGATCTCCCCGGATTGCCATTTGCGTGGCGTCAGACCGAAGTGGGCACCTACCGAGCGAGAACGGCCGAAGCGCGCCGGAACATCGACGGTGGCCCGGAAGGTCAACGCCGTCACCGGACCGACACCAGGGATTGTCATCAAACGGCGGCAGACCGGATCGGCCCGCACCTGATGAAGCATCATGCTGTGCAGCTCGTTGAAGGCTGTCAGCAGTTCTGCCCGTGCACGCAGCAGCGGCTGCACCAGACATGTCAGCGCCGCCCGATCCTCGACCAGTTCGCGGATTCGCGTCTCGAACCGACCACGGCTGACCTGGCCGACCTTCAACCCGAAGTTGCGTAGCGTGCCGCGGATGTGGGACTCGGCGTCGCACAGTTGCTTCAGCATGAACTTGCGGTTCGTCAGCAGCATTCGCTTTTCCTGACTCGACACCGTCTTCACGTGGACCGGCCGAATCATGTTCACCCTCAGCATCTGCGCGATCCCGCGCGCATCGCTGCGGTCGCTCTTGTTCACTGTCGCCGACAGCACGGCCTTCAGCTGGCGGGTCTCCGCGCACACCACCGGCAAGCCGGCCTCAGCGAGGCCGTCATGAAGCCACTGCGACAGCGGGCCCGCCTCGAGACAGATACGCGTCACCCGAACGTCCAACTCGGCGAAGAACGCTACCAGCGCATCGGGTTCGCTCAGGACTTTCGCTTCCCGGACAATCTGCCCGACTTCGTCTACTACGCACAGGCTTGTCCATTCCAACGAGACGTCGAGTCCGGCAAAATGCTTCATGGCTGCTCCTCCTCCTTCTGGCTGAGGCCGACTCGTGAGGACCTCTTTTCAACGATAAGGCCGGAGGAGCAGCCACCTCAGGTGGCAGGCTCAAAAGCCAACCCGAATACCCCATCTTTTTGAACCCGCTGCGTGCTGGTGAACCCGGACGCTAGAACTGCCGATCATCTGTATGTCGCCGTCGCAAGCCTCGACGATAGCGTCCATAAGGCGATCCCGGATGCCCTTCTTGCGCCAGCGATTGAAGCGGTTGTAACAGGTGGTGTCGGGCCCGTAGCGCTCCGGCAGGTCTCGCCAGGGGGCGCCGGAGCGCAGCACCCACATGATGCCGTTGAGCACGCGCCGGTCGTCCACACGAGGGACCCCGCGCGGCTTGTTCGGCAGCAACGGTTCGATCACGCTCCATTCGAAGTCGGTCAGGTCGTAGCGGTTCATCGATGGGCTCCCACACTTTGGGAGCCTGAATCAAAATTCGCTCTCTCCGGTAATTATTTTATGGGTACAGAGCCTATACTCAGACTTCCTGACCTCTGCTGATTGTCAATCGGCTTTCAATACTGACCCCCGATCGGCGTGCAAAATTGACCCCCCTGAGTGGCACGGCGGAGGTTGTCCCGGTAGCCAATAGGGGGGACCCGCGCGGCTTCGTGTGGCGCCCTGCGCTACGCGGAGCGAAGCCGCGTGGGGGGTCCCTGTTGGCCCACCGGGGCAACCGGGCCGCAAGGGAGGCCGGCGGCGGGTCAGGAGCGGTTCTTGAAGCGCCAGCTCTCGTTGCCGGTCTCGATGATCTCGCAATGATGGGTGAGGCGATCGAGCAGCGCTGTGGTCATCTTGGGGTCGCCGAAGACGGATGGCCATTCGCCGAAGGCGAGGTTTGTGGTGATGACGATCGAGGTGCGCTCGTAGAGCCGGCTCATCAGATGGAAGAGCAGCTGCCCACCGGCCTGGGCGAAGGGCAGGTAGCCGAGCTCGTCGAGGATGACGAAGTCGCGGCGGACGAGCTGGTCTGCAGTGCGGCCCTGGCGTCCGGCGCGAAGCTCGGCCTCGAGGAGGTTGACCAGGTCGACGACGTTGTAGCACCGGCCGCGCGCGCCCTTGCGGATGCAGGACCGCGCGATGGCGACGGCGAGATGGGTCTTGCCGGTACCGGTGCCGCCGACCAGCACGATGTTGCGTTTGCCCTCGAGGAAGCCGCCGCCGGCGAGCTCCTGGATCAGGGGCTCGTTGACCGGCGAGGCGGCGAAGTCGAAGTCGGCCAGCTCCTTGACCGTCGGCAGCTTGGCGGAGGCCATCTGGTACTTGATCGAGCGGGCCCTCTTGTCGGCGATCTCGACCTGCAGCAGCGTACCGATGATCTGTTGCACCGGATGGCGGCGCTTGAGCCCGTCGGCAAGGATGTCGTCGTAAGCGGCGCGCATACCTGCGAGCTTCAGCTGGGTCATCATCTCCAGCACATCATGACGCTCCATGACCGGCCTCCCTCAGGCTGTCGTAGCGCTGACAGTCGGCTACCGGCTTGTGGCGAAGCTGCAGGCCCTCGGGCGTCGGGATGATTGCCGGCGGTGCCGGCTGGCGCTGCCGGGCGAGGATGTTGAGCACCACGTCGGCGCTGCAGGCACCGCAGTCGAGCGTCTCGGCACAGGCCGCCTCAACCGCCTCCAGTCCGTCCTCCAGCACCGCCGCGAGCACCTTGACGAACTGCCGGTCGCCGTCGTCGTGGCCCGCGAGCCGGGTTCGCAGGCGGCCGAGCGCGTTGGGCAACTGCCAGTCCTTGAAGGGCGCGCCATTGCGTAGCGCGCCGGGCTTCCGCGTCAGGATCGGCACGTAATGCCACGGATCGTAGACGAACCGGCCGCGCCCGAAGCTGCGGGGGTGCTCGGCAACGGTCTCGCCGTCCTGGCGGATGACGATCCGATCGGCATAGGCCCGCACGTCCACCGGCCGGCCGACGGCGCGGGCCGCGACGCTGTACTGGTTGTTGTCGAAGCGCACCAGACAGGTCTTCGAGACCGACACCTCGCTGGCATGGAAGCCGTCGAAGGGGCCGCGATACGCCATCAGGAAGGGCTGCTCCTCCTCGAACACCTGCCACACCGTCTTGCCCGGGATTGTCGGATGCGGATGCTTCTTGGCGTCCTCGATGCACCGATCCATCAGCCACTCGTTGATCTCGGCGTAGGAGCGGCCCCGCGGGATGGGCACGAACAGGCGGCCGCGAAGGTCACCCACCTGCTTCTCGACCTGCCCCTTCTCCCAGCCAGCCCCTGGCGTGCACGCCACAGGCTCCACCAGATGGTGCGAGCACAGCTCCTGGAAGCGGCGGTTGTAGTCCCGCTTCTTGCCCACGAAGATCGTGCTCACCGCCGTCTTCATGTTGTCGTAGATGCCCCGCCGGCAGACCCCGCCGAAGAAGCGGAAGGCACGCTCGTGCGCCTCGAAGACCATCTCCTGGCTCTCGCGGGGAAAGATCTGGACCAGATACATCCGGCTGTGGCACAGCCGCATGTGCGCCGCCTTCACCCTGGTCGTCGCGCCCGACAGACGCGCGTACTCGTGGCTCCAGTCGAACTGGTAGCCTCGCCGGGATCGAAGATCAGCGGCACATAGGCCTGCGCCGGCGACAACAGCCGCCACCGGCGCCGCCAGGCCCTGGCATAGCGGCGAACCGCGTCATAGCCGCCCTTGTAGCCCAGCGACACAAGGTCTTCATGAATCCGCAGAAGAGACAGCCGATCCTTGCGTGCCTTCTTCTCGTTGGCCTTCAGCTGGCGCTCAAGCTCCTCCACCCACAGCCCAAGCTTCGGCATCGGCTGGATCTTGCGCTCGTAGCTGTGCGAGGTCGCATCGCCCCGCACCACCTTGCGTATCGTGTTCTTGGAAACCCTCAAATCCCGGGCGAGCTTCTTGATCGGAACGCCCTTCACCAGATGATCCCGACGGATCTTCGCGATCGTTTCCACAACCAGCATCTCCCCCACCACCCCGTCCGTCCAAACGACGAGGTGTGTTCATGGACACAAATCCAAGGGGGTCAATTTTGGACGCCGATCACCCCCAATAGGGGGTCACTTTTCCACGCTTAACAACACTTCCAGGGCCCCCAGGCCAACGGCATGCCCGAGCTGCACGCGCTGACGCCGGTCCTGGGTTCCCTGCAGGACCAGGGCTTCCGCGTGGCGCTGGTCACCGACGGGCGCATGTCCGGCGCGTCGGGCAAGGTGCCGGCGGCCATCCATGTCACGCCCGAGGCCGCGGCGGGCGGGGCGATCGCGCAGGTGCGCGACGGCGATATGCTCCGGCTCGACGCCGCGGCGGGCCGGCTCGACGTGCTTGTCGATCCGGCGGCGTTCGCAGCGCGCACGCCGGCCCAGGCCGATCTCTCCGCCAATGCCAGCGGCATCGGGCGCGAGCTCTTCGCCACCTTCCGAAGCAATGTGGGACCCGCGGAAAGCGGTGCTGCGGTGGTCGTCTAGGGACTGAAGGGGCTGCCGCCCTTAGCAAACCGCGCTTGGCCGGCTATTCGGAGGCGTCCACCGCCGCCCCCTCGAGGGCGGGGTAGTTCAGCTCGATACGAATGCCGTTCGGGTCGATGACGAAGACCTGGTGCAGGTCGAGGTCGGGCACCTTGCGATGGCTGGCGACGATGCCGTGTTTCTCCAGCGTCGCGATCATGTCCTTGAGCCCGGTGGCCTCGAACGCGATGTGATCGATCGAGCCGGTGGTGCCGTCTTCGGAGGCGTCGTGCGCGCGATCGCGCCTCTTCAGATAGTCCCCGAGTTCGGCCACGTGGATCACCGCGCGGTCACCCAGATAAATCCAGTGGCCGTCGAACGCGAAGGGCGGCCGGTAGCCATCCTCGAGACCCAGGATATCGACGTAGAAGTCGCGGGTCGCTCCGAGATCCCTGGTCAGCACGAGGAAGTGATTGAGGTTTTGCAGGGGCATGCTCTATGTCTCCACGCTCATCCGTTCAAGCGGGCGCTCTGGTTCGCACCGGCACAGCGTGCCATTGAATAGCAATTCCGCAATATGATCTGCCCCGAAGGGGCGCTCGACACGGGTAATGCCGGTCGGCCATCCAGGAAGGCAAGGCAAGCGCATGCCAACGACATCGGAGAGGCCGCTGGCCGACGAGACCCTGGAACGATTGCGCGCCGTGAGCGTCGCCACGGTCACCATGCAGCTGCTCAAGCGCGGTCTGCGCCACGCCTTCATCCAGGGCTCCCGCCCCTTGAATCCGCAGCACGCACGCTTTGCGGCCGAGGCCTACACGCTGCGCACCATTCCCATGCGGGAAGACCTCTGCACGCCCGAGGTTCTGGCCGATCCGGAATACCCTCAGCGCAAGGCCATCGAGGCCTGCCCGCCCGGCCAGGTGCTGGTCTGCGACTGCCGTGGAGAGCAGGGCGCCGGTGCCCTGGGCGACATCCTGATCACCCGGCTCAAGGTCCGCGGCGTCGCGGCGTTCGTCGCCGACGGCCCGATGCGCGATGCGGCGGCGGTCGCCGCCATCGCGTTTCCGACCTACTGTACCGGCAGTGCCGCGCCCGCCAGCCTGGCCGCCCATTTCGCCGCCGCCGTGCAGGATCCGATCGCCTGCGGCGGGGTCGCGGTGTTTCCCGGCGACGTGCTGGTCGGGGATCCGGACGGTGTGTGCGTCATTCCGCGCGGCATCGCCGACGACGTGGCCCACGGCGCGGGCGAGCAGGAGCTGATGGAGGAGTTCATCGTCGAGCGAGTCCGGGACGGCGCGCCCGTGCCCGTGCCCGGCACCTATCCGCCAAACGAGGCGACGCTTGCCGCATTCGAGTCCTGGCGGCGCAATCGAGAGTGACGCCCGGATCGTCGTTCGAAGGGCGGGGCGACCGCCCTCCGCCCTTGCCTTCCGTCCTCGAACGCCTCCGCTTGCCTGCTCTCGATAGGGCCCCTCGCGAGAGGGACATCATCGAGCCCCGGGAAAGGGATATCAGCGAATGCTCAGGACCAGCTTGCCCCTGAGATGGCGGGAGGCGCTGGTGGCGAGCGCGGACGCGGCGTCCTCCAGCGGGAAGGTGCGAATCTCGGGCACCCGGACGGCGCCCGCCTCGACCAGCTCGAGTATGCGCAGCAGGTGCGGGCGGTCGCGCCCGACCCTCGGGCGGAGCGCGGTCAGGTCGTCGCGCGGGGACTCCGGCGCGGTCGAGCCCGAGGCGATGAATGCCGCGCGGCCTCCTGGCTTGAGCACGGCGAAGGAGCGCCGGGCCACGTCGCCGCCCACGGTCTCGAACACGGCATCGCAGTCCGAGACAGCTTCAGCGAAGTCCTGCGCGTTGTAGTCGATCACCTCGTCCGCGCCGAGGCTGCGCACATAGTCGCTGTTGCGGGCGCTGCAGGTCGCGGTGACATGGGCGCCGATGTGTTTGGCGAGCTGGATGGCGAAACCGGCGACTCCGCCGGCGCCGCCCTGGATCAGGATCCTCTCGCCCGGCTGCAGGGCCAGGGTGTCCTCGATCGAGATCACCGCCGTGAGACCGATCAGCGCGAGCGCCGCGGCATCCACATGGGAGAGGTGGTCGGGCTTCGGCGCGACCAGCGCCGCCTTCATCGCGATCTTCTCGGCGTAGGCGCCTTCCTGCCCCACCTCGCAGACGCCGAACACCGGATCGCCCGACGCGAACCCGTCCACGCCGTCTCCAAGCGCCGCGACCACGCCCGAAAAATCGCGCCCGAGCACGTAGGGAAACGCCGCGATCCGGCTGTAGCGGCCCGACAGCACCTTGCAGTCCGCGCCGTTGACGCTGGCAGCGTGGATGTCGACGACGATCTCGTCCGGCCCGGCCTCCGGGTCCGGCAGGTCGCCGTAGCGGATGACCTCGGGCCCGCCGTGCTGCTCGAAATAGGCTGCCTTCATCGCAATCCTTCCCGCTGCGCCCTCGCGCGGCGAAGTCTATAGGGAATGCCTGCCGTGTCACGCTGGCGGCGGGAGCGGGCACCGCGAAGGGGACCGGCCGGGCGCCGCTTGACGGGCAGAAGTCGCTATGCTCCTAAGGCGGGAACTGACTCAATGGGGAGGATTGACCAACGGCCGGTGTGGGAACCGAGAAGGTCTTCGAGAACGACAAGGTCGCCGTCTGGAACTTCGAGCTCGCTCCGGGCGAGGAAACGCCCATGCACACGCATGAGCTCAGCTACATGTGGTACGCGATCTCGGGCGCGCCCTTGCAGGTGACCGACGAGCACGGGAACGACTTGGGCACGATCGACGTGCCGACCGGCGGGGTCTTTTCGCTGCTGGTGGACGGCGACGAGATCGAGGTCCTGTCCGAGCCGGGGAAGGGGGTGCGCGTCCCGGCCCGCCACAAGGCCAAGAACGTCGGCACGACGCCCTATCGAGAAGTGCTGGTCGAATACAAGTAGGTCTCGGCCGCCGCGCCCTCGCTTGCGACAGGGCGGCCTTGCAGGTGAGCAGGAGCGGCGGGCCGCAGTCGCGGCCTATCGTGCGTCCGGCAATGTCGGATGCACTTAGAGCGTATCCGCTTTACGCGGAAACGCTCTCGCGTCTTGTCGCTCACGGCAGTCGGCCTGCGGCCGCCGCCTCCGCGAGGGCGCCGCTAACGCGGCGGGCCGCGGTCGCGGCCTGTCGCGCGTCCGTCAAAGTCGGACGCGCTCTAGCGTCTTGATTCTGAAGTTCGCATGATTTCGGGTTGGCTATGCAGTCTCCCCGACCCTGCAAATCTTCTCGTCATGCCCGGACTCGTTCCGGGCATCTCGCTCAGCCAGATCCGTTGAGTCCCGTGCCAACACGTGGATGGCCGGAACTAGTCCGGCCATGACGTGGGAGGGGACACTTCGTACATTCAGCCAAACTTCTCGATCAGAACACTACCTATTGTCCCAGATCACCTTGGGGTAGGGCACGACCCAGGAGGCCTTGAGGTACCAGGTCTCCAGTATCTCCACCGGCGCGAGCTTGTGGAGATGCGGGTAGAGGCCCGAGCGCCCGAGCTCCAGATGGCCGGTGCCGGTCCAGATCTCGTGCAGCGCGAAGTCCTCCGGCCGAATCAGGAGCAGCTGCTTGATCGGCTTGCCGCCTTCCTCGGGGTTGGGGATCTTGCGGATCTGCAGGAAGTCGGCGTCGACCAGCTCGGCGAAGCGGTCCTCGATGGCGCTGTCGGCGCGGCGGATCGGCGGCGGGCTGGTGACGTTCATGCTGAGCCGCATGAGGCATTCGCTGGCCCGGTCGCAGTGGGCGATCACCTGGCTGCCGTAGAACTTGAGCGGCGTGGTGTCGCACAGGTTGGCGGGCCAGCCGTAGATCTCGCGCTCGAAGGTGAGCGCCATGTCGTTGTCGACCCAGATGTAGTTGATGTACCAGCCGGTCCACTCCTCGTAGCGGACCATGATGGCGGTCAGGCACTCGTGATAAAGCTCGACCGAGTGGGTCGGCTGGCCCATGTCGCCGAGCCAGGCGAGCACGAGGTTGGGCTCGACCGGCTCCAGCGGCTCCGGCACCTCGAACGCGACCGCGTCGGGGTCGGCGCGGTAGGCCATCATCAGGATCTTGCTGTCGGGCGTGGCGTAGAAGGGCGGCTTCGTGAAGGTCGGCGCCGCGAGCGGCATCGAATAGCCTTCTTCGTGCTCCTTCATGGTCTCCCTCTCGTCGTTGGGCGCGCTGGTTTCTCGGGCACTGCGAGTCTGGTGGCGGCGATGGGGCCGGTCAATACGTCGCGCGCCCGTCAACGCCTGGCGCGCGCGACATCAATACGTCGCGCGGCCGCCGGACAGGTCGAACACGCCGCCGGTGGAGAACGAGCAGTCCTCGGAGCAGAGCCAGGCGACCATGGCGGCGATCTCCTTCGGCAGGCCGAAGCGGCCGAGCGGAATCTTCGACTTCATCATGTCGATGTGGGTCTGGGTCATCTGGTCGAAGATGCGGGTCTCCACGGCGGCGGGCGTCACGCAGTTCACCAGAACGCCGGAGCCGGCGAGCTCCTTGCCGAGGCTCTTGGTGAGCGCGATGAGGCCCGCTTTCGCTGCGCTGTAGGCGGCCGCGTTGGGATTGCCCTCCTTGCCGGCCACCGAGGCGATGTTGACGACCCGGCCCCAGCCCGCGTCCTTCATCAGCGGCACCACGGCGCGGCTCACCAGGAAGGGGCCATTGAGGTCGATGTCGATCACCCGGCGCCAGTCGTCGACGGGGTATTCCCAGGTCGGCATGTTGGGGCCGGAGATGCCTGCGTTCTTGACCAGGATATCGATGCCGCCGGCGCTCGCCTGCGTCTCGCGCAGCGCCGCTTCCACCGCATCCGGGTCCGAAACATCGACCTCGATACAGCCGGCCGGGCCACCCGCCGGCCAGTCAGACTGCGCCTCCGCCATGGCGGAGGCATCGAAATCCCAGACGTAGACGGATGCGCCCGACGCCTGCAGCCGCTCGGCAATCGCGCGCCCGAGCCCCTGGGCTGCGCCGGTCACGACGGCGCGGCGGCCGTTCAGGTCGATGCTGTTCATGGGTTCACTTTCCTTGGTCTGCCGGGCGTGGGCCATCGGCCGCCAGTCATACCTGCGAAGGCTCGCACTGACATCAAGAACAGGGCGGCTCGCTGCCGTCGCCGTAGATTTCCTTCTCCAGCTCTTCTGGGAGCGGAGCGTCAAAGTCATCGGCCATCCAGAGCTTACCTTCCCAGCCGCCGGGCTTGCGCGGGTGCGTCGAGGACTCCAGCGCGACCAAACGCGCCACTGGCCGGTTGCGCTTGGTGATGACAATCTCCTCCCCGCTGGCCGCCTCTCGGATAAGGCGCGACAAATGGGCCTTCGCTTGGCTGATGTTGACCATGCGCATGGGGGTGACCTAAGCGCGACCAGGACTGGCGTCAACCTGCCTCCCGATACACTTCCCCCGCCCTGGTACTGGGGGCGGTCTCGGGCCACCATGAGGTTATGAACCGGATTGTCGACGCTCACCACCACATCTGGCGGCAGCGCGACCTGCCGTGGCTCATGGGCCCGATGCAGCCGCGCATCTTCGGCCCCTACGAGCCGATCCGGCGCGACTATGCGATCGAGGAATATCTCGGCGACATCGAGGGGAGCGGCGTGG
>CAXXVO010000012.1:0-299872 GCA_963422645.2 Alphaproteobacteria bacterium | reverse complement strand
CGACCTTCCGTCACGAGACGAATCACTCCCGGCGCGTCGCTTCGGCCAGACGAAGCAGAATATCGCCGTCGATGCCGAGCGTCCGGCTGAGTTCCAGGATGCGGCCGCGCGAAATCTCGTCGCGGCGGTATGCTTCGATGGCGAGATGAGCGATCTCGCCGCGGAGTTCGCGGTCCCAGTACCGACGCTGTTCGCGTTCGCCGACATCGCTGAACATGTCGAGGGCCTTCAGGTATTCCCGTCCGAAATCCTCCTGTTCCAGAAGCTCCCGGGATTCCGGATGGGAGATGTACCGAAGGCTCTTCAGGCGATAGAGGGCGGCTGGTAGCTCACGCCAAAATGATGTGCGAGCATGGCGATGTCATTGCAGGTAATGCGTTGCGAACCCGCCGGAGAACGAAGTTTCGCCTCGATGTGGCCACCGCTTGCGGCATCGAAGACGGTCTGCTCCTGCCGGCTCGGGAGCCTTTGTCGAGGCTTCGCAATGCCTCATAGATACCGTTCCTCGGCATGAGGACGGCAGCGGCGAACGCGTTCGCACGCCGTTCCACCATTTCGGACGAGTTATCGGTACTGGAAACCGTGACGTTCCGATCCCGGTCGAGCAGGGCATGGGCATACTCGTGCGCATAGGAGAATCGCTTTCGGCCTCTCGGATGCGATGAGTTCACGAGAATGGCCGATCCGATGCTTGGGTGTCGCAAAACAGACCCGACATTCCGTTCGGAAGCTCGACGCCTGAGGCCCAGATGTCCTGGGATGCAATCAATTCGGAGACATCCGCGATTTGGTGCGGTGCCGATGCCAAGTCGGCGCCGCTCCTGTTCAGCGGTCTGTTCTCCTTGCGCCACGGCCTCTCCCGAAGAGCGCGGCACACGCATCTCATAGCTCGGCGGGCCAGACCGGGGATTGGCGCCAAGCAGATTCTCCAGCCTCACGCCCCTCACGGCACAGACTGACGCAGCGGGCAACCTGCTCATGCGTGGAAGGGTCCTGTTCCAATCCCGGCGCGACACGGTACAGTGCACCAACACATCCTCGTCTCGTACGCCTTCCTGCAGGAAGTCCGCGACGGGGCAGAGGTAAAGCTCCGAAAACCTCGATAGCTCGAGAGTCGACACAGAGCGCTTGCCCGCCTCCAATTGCGTAACAGCGGTCCGTGGCAAGCCCAATGCGTCGGCTACCGCCTGTTGACTGAGACCTCGATCCTCGCGCGCCATCCGCAATCTGCGTCCGAGCTCGTCTGCCTCCATCGTTCGATCTCCTCCCGCTGCCATCCGTGGCATCTTGCATGATCGAACATATAATGTCAATATACCCCCTTGAAAGAGCGAAAATCGAACTTACATGATCTGGTGTCGAAATCGGGCCGAGGCCCCAACATGCAGAGTTCGGTCGGGGATTTCTCGGGTTTGCGGAAAACATACCGCGCCGATGGGGTGCTTTGGCCAAGGAGGGGCAGGTTCCGTCGAGGAGAAAACCATGGGGTGCCGTACCAAGCCGTGCGGCGTTGAATCGGGCTTGCCAATGGCGCCGCGTCGATTGGACGGAGATGGGAAGGAGACAATGCCGTTGCCGGCAACAAACGAAGAGGCTGAACAGCCGAAACACCGCATCCTCTGCATTGATGGCGGCGGCATCCTCGGCGCGTTCCCGACAGCCTTTCTTGCTGAAGTGGAGCAGCATCTCGACAGCCCGATCTCGTTGTACTTCGATCTGATTGCCGGAACATCGACGGGCGGCATTATCGCGATCGCCCTGTCTCTCGGCCATCGGGCGTCGGAGATACTGGACTTCTACGAAGAACACGGCCCTGAGGTATTCGGCGAGAAGCGCGGCGCACTGGCCAATCCGATTTTCCGGGCATTGCGCGGTTTCCGCTGGCTCTACCGGAACAAGCACGACTCCGACGCCCTTCGCACGGCTCTTCACGAGATACTTGGCGATGCACGTCTCGGCGAAGCCAAAACCCGGTTGGTGATCCCTGCTTGGAACCCGGTGGCTCGGTCCGTCTACATCTACAAGACAGCGCATCATCCACGACTCAGGACGGACTACCGATCGAGCGCAGTCGACGCCGCCCTCGCGACATCCGCCGCACCCACCTATTTCCGGCACCATATCACTCGGCACGAGGTCGGCCTTCTCGACGGCGGTGTCTGGGCCAACAACCCAATCGCCGTTGCGGCGGTAGAGGCGGTCGCAATGTTGGGATGGCCTCGGAGTCCCTGCACATCCTGAGCCTAGGCTGTCTAGAGGAAACCTACACGGTCCCGAAACGGGTCGGGATCGGAACCCTCGGCTTGAAGGCAATCAAGCTCTTCATGGACGGCCAGTCGCACGGCGCGATGGGCATGGCCAAGCTGCTCACCGGCCACGAGCACGATCATACCGCCATACACCGGATCGACCACACGGTCCCGCACAACGCCTACAGGATGGACGACACGCGGACCATCCAAGACCTCAAGGGTCTCGGACACACCATGGGCCGGGGCCGGTTACCGGCTCTCGAACCCGTGTTCTTCGACCGTCCGGCGGAGGTGTTCGTGCCGGTTTACCAACTTGACGAGGAGCGCCATGCCAATTGACAAGGGAAAGTACTCCCGATTCCTGGAGAAGGTCGCGGAAGATATCGATATTCCGCCAAGCAAATATCAGGATGCCGTAAACCGCTATCGGTCCGTCGGAGAGTGGCTGGAAGGCGGTACATACTCGGGATGTACGGGTGAGCCGGGCATCTACCCTCAAGGTTCCTTCCGCCTGGGAACCGTTTGTGAGGCCGATAAGAGGCGGTGTCGAGGCCGACTACGACATCGATTTGGTCTGCGAACTGCCGATTCCCAAACATCAGATCGATGCCTGCTCGATAAAGACGCGGTAGGCGATCGCCTTCGCCGAGCATCACCGGTATCGCAAGCTTCTTGACCGAGAAGGGAAGCGCTCCTGGACGCTAGAATATACGGAACAGGACGGCATCGGCTTCATCTTGACGTCCTGCCGTCGGTTCCAGACCCTCGCAGTATGGGGGACAACTCCATTGCGATCACGAACAAGCGGGGTGCTATCTACGAATGGTCGGCGAGCAACCCGAAGGCTATGGCGATTGGTTCGATGGCCGAAATCGGGCGGCGCTGGAACGGGTGCTGATGGAGCAGAAGCGGTCCATTCAGGCGCGCGCATCCATGGTCTATGCGTCGGTCGACGAAGTTCCCGATCAGCTTGTGCGCACGCCTCTCCAGCGCTCGATCCAGATCATGAAGCGTCATCGGGACATGATGTTCAACCATTCAAGACGTCACGACTATCGGCCGATATCGATGATCGTCACGACATTGGCGGTGAGGCTTTATCAAGGCGAAGCGGATGTCTATTCCGCGTTGACCGAAATCGTCTCCACGCTCCACGGACACGCCGTGCTTGTCGACAACGGGCTGGTCGACCGGACCCTTGCCTCTCTGAATCTGATTCAGCGAACGTCGGGTGGTCGGTGGTACATCGCCAACCCGGTCAATCCCGAGGAGAACTTCGCCGACCGCTGGCACGAGGACGATCACGCACGGGCGAAGGCCTTCTTCTCATGGGTAGCCAAGCTCAAGGGCGATCTCGTCAGCATCCTGGATGAGAGCCGTGCGGGGACGGTTCGCGAACGTCTCGCCGGAGCGCTCGGCGCCTCTGTGGTATCGGGCCACCTTGGCCTGACCACATCTGCCGAGGCTGCCGTCACCTCTCCGCCGAAAGTACACATCTCAAGGTCTGCGAAGCCATGGAAGAGGTGAATGAAGCAGGAGCTGGCCGCTCAGATCGCGGAACTGCGGGAGAGTCACAAGGAGTTGGCACTGGTTGCGGAGACGGAACAGGAGACTGTCCTGTCCGGGCCGTTGCCGTTCGAGGCGTCGGCTGACGGACATGCTTCGATAAAGACCAGCTTCGAGATCGAACTGTTGATCCCCGGCCAGTATCCGGGCAGCTTGCCGCGCGTCCAGGAAACGGGAGGAAAAATCGACGGTAGCTACGAGCATATCTATACGGATGGGACGCTCTGCTTGGCCGTTCCGATCGAGGAGCGTCTGATATTCTCTCGACAGCCTTCCTTGTTGGGGTTCGTGAACAACCTCGTCATTCCCTATTTCTACGGTTATTGGCCACTGGCAAAAGGACGGTGAGCATCCTTTTGGCGAGCAGAGGCATGGTGCGGAAGGCATCGTCCGATACTATGTCGACACGTTGAATCTGGATGACGAGGTTGCGGCACTGGCTGTCATCCTCTTTCTATATGAGCATGGATACCGTGGCCATCACGACTGCCCGTGCGGCCGCGGCGCAAGGTTCGAAAATGCCACGGCTCGCTATTGCGCGATCTTCATCGGCACCACACGCCGGATACCCTGCGTCACGATCTGCATACGATTTTGGGCTATTGCCTCGAAAGGCACGAGGCCGGGCAGTTTTCTGTCCCGGTGCCATTGATGAGGCGTATCCGTCATTATATCAAAGGATTGAAGGCTGAAGACGATACCGGCCAACCGAGATTCTCCAAGCATTGACATTGCGCGGACTCGACAGGTTGTCTTCGCAGAGTCTGCGAGATCATGATGATAAAGAGTTGCGCTATCGTCTTTATATCAATGGTGCCTACATCGAGATCAATCCCTTCAGCACGGTTCCGGCGGATGTCTCTACACGGTGTCTCCGGAAAGATTTAGATCTTTTCCACGCTCGAGTGAGTGGAAAGCCTGGAGCACATGACGCTGTGTACGATACTCACCGAACTCTCTGGTTTCGCTTAATTTCAAGGATGGGAAGGACGAGCTCGGCGCGGGTGCATCCAAGATCCATTCCAGTTCAAGGCGACTGAGTCCGTACATATGGGCGAAGATCGCGTCAAGTTCCGACCTGGAGGAAAATGACGGCGCTCCTCGTTCCAGGGAAAGGGCGGGCCGTGATAACCGATACCACTTGCAAAGCCGGCCATTTCCTCAGATGTATAGGTCAATTCCAGGACACGCGGAACGATCAACTGAACCCACGGACGTCCGCATGTGCTGTTCTTTAGATATGCCGCCGGCGGCAGAACAGGCAGTTGCTTGACAATAAAGAAATTCATATTGACGCCTCCCACGGAGAAGCGGGCTGCCCAGTCAAGAGGAAGGCTGTTCATGTTGGAGAGGACCAGGGTCGAAGCCACAACCCGTGCGTTCTCGTAATCGATGACAGGAGCACTATTTCCTACACCGCTTCTCGGCACATTGTCTGTGAGGACAGTCCGTTCGTTTGTCGAGTTGGTAATTCCTCGGAAAGCCTGAAGCCAAGTCCCGTAGTCAATATCCAGAACGGGTGCCTTATTGCTCACGGCTGTGCCTCGTATGATCGTGTAAATTGCTGTTCGCTGATTCGTTGGGCTCGAAATGTCCCTGAATACGACGATCCAACGATTATCGTTGTTCCGGAATCGCTCAATCCCACAGCTGGGATCATAGCGAAGATTCCTGTTCTCTCGTCGGTCGCGCGGGTGATCTTCCTGAGACCGAGTTGCGAGCCAGCTCCGTAAGAGTGTCGAATACGGCTCGGCTCGGCTCGGCTCGGCTCGGCTCGGCTCGGCTCGGCTAACAATTGTGCGGTCTCTCTGTCTATGTCAAGTCTTTCCGCGACTTCCATTTCCGGGACCCAGTATCGCGGAACGGCGACCGTGCGGGGATCGGATTTTTTCACCTGCCGACATCGGTCGGGCATTGCCGTTCCTGATATCTCTGCCGGAGACGCCCTCGAACGTGGCGAATCTGTGGTCATACTGATGGAACAGCTTTGCCTCGTACAACGGCAGATAGCGTTCGTCGCCACGCACGAACACATTATCGTCGAGTTCCCACCCATCGTCGGTCAGTTCGGCACGCGTGCAGGAAAAGCCCGGAGTCGCTCGTCATGTTGAACATCTGCATGAAGCTGATTCCCCAAGGATTCTCTTCAGCCTCACCGGTTCTTGCTTCCTTCCACAGGACACCAGCACGCCGGTACATCTTGCGCGCAATCTCCATGTCGCGCCGGGTACGGAATATCGGGCATGTCCTCGTGTTGGGGTTGAACAGCAAGAAGTCGTCCGTGGACAGCGTGAAACGTCGCTCGGCTTCCTTCAACTGCTCCGCCCTGGTGCAGGAAGAATGCGAACTCAGCTTCGGGAACCGGGTTGTCCTTGCCACTCAGTGTGAGAAGACTGAACTTGATCCGGCTGTCTATCCCCGGAAACACCTTCTCCCGGTTCTCGAAGTCGAACAGGCTGACGAGCCTCTGCCGGGTAACGATGTGCTCGAAGAACGCCTTGGTGGAGTGGTCCGTGGCAATACCGGTTGGCACGATCATGCCGGCACGGCCTCGCGGACTGATGAGCTGCATGAATGTTTCTGCAAAGAGAGCATAGCTGTTGAGCTTTCCATAAGTGCTCAGTGAGTAGCGACCGCTGCCCCGACAGAAACCGTTTCGCGCATTGAAACCATGGCTTGCGCTTTGATACTCGGACCAGAGCTGTGGATCAGAATTTTCGAGTTGAGCAATCGCACGTTTTCGCGATGCACCGGACAAGCTAGCGATACTTGGGGCCTTGATGGCGAAGTACTCTTCTTCATTGAGTTGAGAGACTTCCCAGGGCGGGTTGCCGAGAACGGCATCGAAACCGCCGGCCTGCATGATCTCGGCGAATGCCAGATGCCAGTGAAAGAAATCGTGCGTGCCCGCCAGCATCCGCACGAGGGCCTCGACGCCGCGGCGTCGAGGCACATCGCTTCCCAGCCGTTGGAGGTCCTGGGTCTGGGGCACGATCTGCAGCGTATCGTGCGTCTTCGGTGCGAAGTACGCTCCCGAGAAGAGATTGGCGCGCAGAGCTTCACGGGTCCGGGTGTCGTCGCGCAACGCGGCTTTCCAAGCGGCGCGCTTGTGCTCGACCTCATCCAGCGTTTCCTCGGGCATGGCGTCGAGGTCGATGCCTGCCACGGCGACTTCCAGCACGGCGTCCTGGTCGAACAGATCCTCCTGCTTCGGCTGCCGGTTTCGCTTCTTGATATCCCGGCACACGGCCTTGTTATCGCCAGTCAATGGCTTGTAGGCGGCACCGGGAATGCCACTCGCCATGATCTCGGGATCGAGAATGCCGACCAGGCTGTCTCCCCGAAGGATGTGGGAGTCGAGGAATGTGAGCGGCTTGCCGGGCTCGATCGTCTCCATCCAGAGCGCGGTCTTGCAGAGCTCGACGGCGAGCGGATTGCGGTCTACGCCGTAGATGCAATGCTGGACCACCTCGCGCAGTGCGTGCTGTCGCGTGGCTTCGTCCGACGTGTCGGCGCTCGATTCGATGCGGGCGATCTCGGCGGCGAGACGGCGTGCCGCCGCCAGCAGGAAATGCCCCGAACCGCAGGCCGGGTCGACGATTCTCAGAGCGAGGATCGCGGCGCGCGGGTCTTCCGGGCGTGCAGCAATGGCCTCGGCGACAACCGGATCGAGGGTCGACTTGACCAGTTCGCTCACGAGGCTGGGCGGCGTGTAATAGGAGCCGGTCAGCTTGCGATCGGATCCCTTGGCTCGCTCTCCGTTACCGTCGCCGGTGAAGGTGAATGTCCACGGCGAAGCGTCCACGTCGATGACGGGCCGAAGCTCCAGCAGGCTCTCGTAGACGGAGCCGAGTTCCTCGGTATCCATGTCCCTGTAATTGATGCGGGCGAGGCTTCGATCCGACCGGAAGAAGGCAAGGGTGCGAACGGCTTCGAGCAGGTGTTCGTTGGCGATGCCCGCGTCGTCGAGGTCGGGACACCGGTCGGCCCGGAACAGACCGCCAAGCGCGGGCAGGCCAAGGCCGGGAGCGCTCTCGGCGAGCGCCCGGAAGGTGATCTGGAGACCCCGCCAGAGATCCTGGTTCCGGTCGTAGTGGCGGCGGCGTAGGGCGCGTTCGCGCAGTCGGGACAAGGCGTAGCCGTCCGCGAACACGGCGCGCTGTTCGTCCGTAGCCTCTGGCGTATGAAGCAGATTGCGCTCCTCGGCCGTGAAGAGAAAGAGCAGGCGGTACACGAGGCGAAGGAGTTGCTGGAAATAGCGCTCCGGTGTGAGCGCACCGCCTTCGAGGGCTTCGCGCAGTTTGACGTTCGATGGATGCTGCAGGAAACCGTTGCCGATCCGACGCAGGGAATCGGTGACCCCGTCGCGGAGATTCTCCCGGACGCGCTCACCGGTTTCGTGCGCCTTGGCCCGCCAGGATTCGATGATGCAGCTCGACGGCTTGTCGGCGGCGGGCCGGAGGCGGGTGGCATGGGCGACGAGCCAGAGCGCGGCAAAGTCCGGGTAAAGCTCCTCCGCAAAGACGAGGTCGAGGTCGGCCTCGATGCAGGAGGGCCGTGTCAGGCTCGGATTGTCCCGCAGGATGCGAAGTTTCGAGCCGTTGGAAACCATTCCCCACAACGCGTCGTCCTCGGCGTTGAGATACTCCTGCATCATGCCGTGGGGCGCCTGCCGGCGGCCATCGTGCCCGAAACGGGGATCGGCCCTGTCGAGGTCGAATTCATGGGTCACGAGCAGGAGAGGCACGGCGCCGCCACAGGCGCGGTGCGTCAAGCTGAAGACGCGATCCTCCCGCACGACACTGTCCGCGGCGGTCAGGTCGTCATAGCCAAGCACCGAGCGCAGGAAAGGGACGAGCCAATCCTCGACGCCGACCTGCGTCGCCCGGAGGTCCTGGCGAGGGCGGCGCTCGGCATAGCGCCCGTGGAGATCGCTGGCGATGCGCCAGTACCGGGCGAGTTCTTCCTTGACCGCGAGCGATTTCGACAGCCCATAGTCGGCGCCTGTCTGGCGGGGCGCATCGAGCGCGGCGACAGCCTGAAGGAACTCTGGCGGCAGGATACCGCCTTCGATCTTCAGGGCCGTGAACCCTCGACTTCTTCGCGCGCTCGCCACGGCTAGAAACTTGCCATGGGCATGAGGACGTAGACTCCGATCTTGTCGATCGGCAGGGCCGGGATGACGTTGTAGCGCAGGCCCCTGGCGTCGCTGGCCTCGCGGACGCGGCGATGATCCGCGAGCAACCGGCGGGCCTGCTCGTGGGCCACACGCTCGAATGTGTCTTCCAGGTCCGGCAGCGCTTCGAGAGCCTGCCGTACGAGGCGGGTCTTCTGCCCGTCCGGCATATTGCGCCCTGGTTCCAGTGAGAGAAGCGACAATGCATCGTCCTCGGTCAACAGTTCGGGCGTGGCGCCGCCTCGGACGGCGATTCCGAGGCATTCCTCGGCCAGAAGCGATTTGAGCGGCGAATACCGGCCGTCCGGGCCTCGCCGTTCCACCTGGAGTTGACTGCGCAGGCGCAACAGGTAGAGCACGGTGCGGCTCCCAATGTCCCTGGTGAAGATGGCGCCGGTGCGGGCGCCGACCGCCGGTCTGTCGGTGTCGAGCGCTTGTTCTGCCACATAGTCCGCAAGTGCTGCGACCAGCGGATGAGCGCGGTGGATGCAGGTCGCGCCCACGGGCGCGGGTCGCGTGAACGCGATTTTCGCGGATGCTGTGAACCCGATGGCGTCGAGACGGTCCTGAAGCGGTTTCGGGAAGTGGGCCACAGGCAATCGGTAATAGCCGTCCCGCGCATCGAGCGGCGCCCCCAGGCGTTCGGCGGACAGGCGCACGAAGCGGGCGACATCGTCGGGCCCGCCAAGTACGGATACGGCCTTTCGCCACTCGGGCAGCACGTCGTCGGGCGTCAGACGTCGCTGGGCGAAGACCGTGCGTGTCATCCTGTTCCCGGCCGTCTGCCAGGCATCGTCCACCTCGGTCTCGGCCTGCCCGAAATCCAGCGCCATCTGGGTAGCGTGGGAATGGTCGCTGCCGTGAAGGAGAACGGCTCTCATGATGGCGTCGACGACCTTGTTGTTGTCCGCCGGCAAGGGCACGGAGACGCCGAGCTCCTTCCTGATCTTCTCGGCCTTGCGGAGGATCACGCGAAGCACGGCGCCGTCGACGGGATTGTTCTCGCCGTAGAGCATCAGCGCGCGAACGGTCCGGGAGGTTTGCCCGAAACGATCCGCGCGGCCCTCGCGTTGCTCATGGCGGGTCGGATTCCAGGTGAGGTCGTAGTGGACCACCGCGTCGAACCAGCTCTGAAGGTTGACGCCTTCGGACAGACAGTCGGTGGCCACCAACACGGGCGCGACTTGTTCGTCGAGGTCCCCAAGCGCCTCGACGCGTTCTTCGCGCTGATCGGAGGTGAGCTCTCCGGTGACCACGGCGACATGCGTATTCCCGGCGGTCAGGGTTTTTTTTCAGTTCAGCGCCGACATAGTGCGCGGTGGCGATGTAGCGGCAGAACACGACCGGCCGGAACCCGTCCTGCACAAGGTGTCTCACCTCTTCGACCAGGGTCTTGAGTTTGGGATCGTTCCGGGCGCCGCGCAGAGCATCCGCCCGTTCGATGAGTTCGCGCAGGGCCGCGGCATCCTCCGCCTTTTCGACGGTGCCGGCGGGCACGCTCTCGGTGAGGCCGAGCGAGTCGTCGGCCGTTTCGTCCATCACGGATTCGCCTGCCGCCCGATCCAGATTCGCGATCTGCGCCTGTTCGGTCTCGCCTTCGGTGGCCTGGAGTCGGGTTCGCAGGGCCAGAGAGGCGGCCGCCGGGCTGGAGGAAACGCAGCGCAACAACGCGAGCGCGGCCCACCAGGACATCCGTTGCTGCAGCTTCGTCCCGCTCTCCGCACGCCGGACCATGGTCCTGGCATAGGCGAGCACGTCGTCGAAGAGCCGGCCCCAGTCGCCCGTCAGCCGGTAGGTCGCTTCCCGGCTTTCGCGGACGGGGAAGGCGGTGTCGTCCTTCCATTCGGCGATGTCGCCGCGCCGGCGCTGCACGAACTGCAGCGCGAGCTCGTCGCGCAAGCGTCGGCGTGCATCGCCTTCGGGCGTGTCGGCCAGTTCGGCAAACTTCGGCTCCAGCAGGCCCAGCAGATTGTGGAAGGCGGTGTCGTCGCCCGAATGCGGGGTGGCGGTCAGGAACACCATGCTTCGCTGCGGCTCGCTTTCGGCGAGACCCTTGAGCAGGCGGTAACGCTGGTGGCGCGTGTTCGTGTTCGACTGCACGCAGGTGTGGGCCTCGTCGACGATGACGAACTCCGGACAGGCGCGCAGAAAGTCGCTGCGGCGCCGATCCGACTTGATGTAGTCGAGGGACACCACCGTGAACGGATGGGCCTCGAACACCGATTCGTCGGGCCGCAGTCCCCGTTCCAGGCGGGTGGCCGTGCCGGTGCGGACAACCTCGGCGTCGATGCCGAACTTCTCCGCGAGCTCCTGTTGCCACTGTTCGCACAGATGCGGCGGACAGATGACGGTGAACCGTTCGATCTCGCCGCGGTCGAGCAATTCTCGCGCGATGAGACCCGCCTCGATGGTCTTGCCGATGCCGACGTCGTCGGCGACGAGCAACCGGACGGTGTCCAGCTTGAGGGCCATCAGCAGGGGCACCAGCTGATAGGCGCGCGGTTCGACATTGAGGTTGCCGAAGCTGCGAAACGGTCCGGCGCCGGCCCGGAGTTTCAGGCGAAGCGCGTCGCGCAGCAGCAGCGCCGCCTCCCGGGAGCCGGGCAAGTCCGGGTTGGGGAGATCGAACGTCGCGGGAACGGGCGACTCGGTTTCGAGCGGGAGATAGATGACGGTCGCATCGTCCTCCGCGCCGCCGAGCGGCCGGAGCTTCAGGAGGTCGTCGCGCGTCTCCGGAAGAACCACCCACTCGCGCTGGCGCGCCCGGACCAGATCCCCCGGTTTGAATGCAATCGCCGTTGTCATCGACCTCTTTTCCGCTCCTTATTCGGCTGCCGATGTCGTGCCCGGCGCGAAGACCCAGCCGTACTCGTCGAAGACAGGATCCCATGACGCGCTGTCCTCGGTGAATCGCACGACCGTGAATCCCGCGTCTTCGAGCCGCCGGGTCACCTCGGCGTCTTCGGTTCCTTTGCGCTGCGCGCGATGGTGAGGTCCGTCGATATAGATCAGGGTCTGATCGCCGGTATACGCGAAGTCGGGCCGGGTATCGAAGTCCTCGAGGTAGGGCTGTCCCCGGTCGGGCAGGCGGTATCCGTTCTTCCTGATGTATGTCAGCCAGTCCTTTTCCAGACTCGAGCCGGCGATGTTCCACAACTCGTCGAAGCTGTCGCCGGCACCCGGCGTATGGTCGAGGCTGCTGCGTTCGCCGCGCGTCAACCGGCAGAGCAGGTCGAGCATGCCCTCGTCCTGCCGGTCGATCTGCGGATGGTCCGGCTGGTTGTAGTAGCTGAGCAGACATCGATAGCAGCCGGCTTCGCATTCGTCGTCGCGATTGTCGAGGTCATTCCATCCGGTCCAGTCTCCCGACCGCGATGCGTAATGGCAGACTTCGAGCGCCTTGCGGGCGATCCGCGCCAGCGCGCCGGGGTCGCTGGCCAGGCGGGTGAGGACGCCCGCGCCGCCTTCGGCGGCCTCGTAGAACAGGATCGTGCTCCGGTCGTCGCGGTCGGGGAGCGGCTCGGCGGCGAGCTCCGCTTCCTCCAGCTGGAACTCCTGCTCGATGCCGCGCTTGATTGCGTATTGCAGCGACACCATGGCCGTCTCGGTCAGGTCGATCGCCGGACGGAGAACGAGGACGTTGCGGGTGTCTTCGACGTATGGCGTGATACGCTCGACGGTTTTGCCGTCACGCACGCTATCGTCTTCCGCGTCGGTGGGCGCCTGCGAGTCGCGGGTCCATTCGCCGGTGTTGGCATCGACGCTGAAGCCGTAGACCGACTTCTCCTCGCGGCGGCGCCACCCGAGATTGATGCGCCACAGCGTGGCGGCCGGGCCGTAGCGCAGTTCCAGCAGCGTCTCGCCGTTCTCCTCGACGGCGACGCCCTCGACCCGCGCCCGGCCGTTCTCTTCGCTGAAGCGAAGCGTCGTGACCATCTCGTAACCCTGGCGCTGGCGTTCTTCCTCGTCCGAGGTGATGCGGTTCGCCCTCTGGGTGGACACCTGTTCGATGCGGTAGAGGTTCAAGATCGCGCGCCCGCTGTCGAGACGTTCGTCGCAGCTGACGCAGCGCTCGTACTCCTTCTGATCGCCGAAGTGTCCATAGCCGCACGCGGGACAGATGCGGGCGGCCTGCACCGGGAGACTGGCCGATGCGGTCACCCCGGACTCATCGCCGCGACTGGATAGAATGGCGCGCCGTACGCGATAGGTGCTGCCCTCGTGGTAGATGATGGATTGAGGGCCGAACTCGGTGAGTCCGAGGAACCGCGGCCGGCTCAGAAATGAATCCCGGGCCACCTTCTCGCGCCGGCCGGGAACGAAGGCCATCAGCGGCAGGCGCGGGAAGTTGTAGCCCGGCAGGAACCCCTCGGCGGCCAGGTAGCGGTAGGTGTAGAAGTCGGAGTTCATGGTCGGTTTGCTGTGGAGCAGCAGGTTCTGCTGGGTAAACGCTTCGTCGTAGCGCGCCTTGGCTTCCCGGCGCTCCCGTTCGGTTGCTGCAGCGTTGTTGACGACATCGTTGGCGAACTTCATCTGGTTCGTTGTCGCGCGGAAGAGCGAGCGCCACCGGCCGAAAGCGTCATCGAAGCGGCGGTCCGCGGAGTTCGTCGCGCTCTTGAGCCAAATGTCCGTGTACCAGGGCGCGGCCCGCCCAGAGAGGTCGGACCCGAGCGTCGCGAGAATGCGTTGCCCGCGTCGTTGCGCCTCGGCCACGGCCCGGGCGCTGCCGATCTGTTCCGCGACCTCGTCGTGCAGAGGCAACTTGTCGGGCTTCTCCCGATCGAGCACATCGCGTACGGAAGAGCCGAGCATGACGCCCGTTTCCGAGAGCCAGACGGCCTGCAAATGGCTGCGGATCAGGTCTTCATTGGCGAGGTCGATGTTCGGAGGATTGACCGCGCCGGCTACCATGCGGGTCGGATCGGAGAAGAAATACTGGTCGTGCGGCGACCTCGCCGCGCAGTAGGTGACAACCAGCGCCGGCTGGCCGCTGCGCCCTGCGCGTCCGCTTCGCTGGGCGTAATTCGCGGGCGTCGGCGGCACATTGCGCATGTAGACCGCGTTCAGCGTGGAGATGTCGACACCGAGTTCCATGGTCGGCGAGCAGAAGAGGACGGGAAGTCCGGCCGGTTCCACCTTGCCGTCGACGACGCGCTCGCCTGACAGTCCCTTGCGGAAACGCAGTTCTCGTTCCTCACGGGCTTCTGCATCCACCTGCGCGGTGTGTTCTCGCGCCTCCAGTTGGTGAAGAAGGCGATCGTCGCTGTCGAGGAGTCCCGCCACATTCTCGTAGAGGTCGCGGAAGAACGCATTGGCTGGACCCTGGTCC
Source organism: Alphaproteobacteria bacterium (assembly GCA_963422645.2). Classification (GTDB taxonomy): domain Bacteria; phylum Pseudomonadota; class Alphaproteobacteria; order UBA828; family UBA828; genus WTGU01. Next base: position 285,549 of record CAXXVO010000012.1, on the reverse strand, counting down.
GCACCGGTGTCGTCGGCGATGCGCCATTCGAGAACCGAACTGTCGATGCGGAAACCGATGCGGTCGCCGTCGAGGTCTGTGGGCTCGACATAGCCGTAGGTCGTCAGCACGCGCAGGATGTCGTCCACCACGTCGTTGTAGACGTCCTCGTCGAACCTGGATGGATAGCAGGGATTGTCCTGTCCCCAGAACGCCTGGGACTTCACCTTCCGGCCGAACGCGGACCGATGAGAGATATTCAGAACGCGATAGTCCGTCCGACGCCCACGGCCGCCCGGCCGGGCAACCATGAAAGCGTGGGAGAACAGGCGTTCGTCCTCCGACAGGCCCCAAGGCTCCTTCAGCTCGTTGAAGCTTCGATTGCGTATCTGTTCCTGAAAGTTCGGATCCAGATAGATCGTCTTGATGCAGAGCGCTCTGCGCATGCGCTCCAGAAGCTCCCGGACGATCTCGAAACGGCGCTCTGGCGCGATGGAACCGAGCAGGGGATGCACTCCGCACCATTCCTCCTCGTCCTCGCAGCAGTCCATGAGACCCCGGTAGCCGATCTCCAGCAGCTTCAACTGTTCGAGGTTCGGGTTGGTGATGCGCCAGCCGCGCTGCAGATCGAAGTAGAGCCGGTAGCCGAGAACGTCGCGCAGCGCCCTGAGCGTGTTCTGGGCCTTGATGCCCTTGGCCTCGGGATTGGCCGCGTAGTCCGCTGCATCCAGGCGCAGGCGGGCGAGCACCTCCTGGGTCAGGAGGTCGTCGGTCAGAAGTCCCCCGACATCGCCTCGAATTGCCGCAAGCAGCGCACCGCGCAGCAGCAGGATCTGTACGAAGTCGTTGAAATGGCCCGCTTGGAGGCTGGCGTCCTGACGGTTGTCGGTGAAGGCCAAGAGCTTCTTGGTGCGCTCGTCGAGGTCGGCGCCGATGAGATGCTTGAGCGAGGACAGCGCCAGAACGGTTGTCGCGGAGCTTCGGCCCTCGCTCGACAGACCGGAGAGCTTGGTCATGTCGCTCCGCATACTGCCGTCGTAGTGCGCGTCGCAATCCGGGTTCTGACAGAAACGGAACGATCCCGGAATGAACCACGCGGGCAATCCATCCGCGGCGACACCGCCTTGGGTATCCACCCGCACGCCGTGGGGACGGTAGCGGCGGAAATGGGATTTGAGCCGGGGCTCGTCGCCACGGAACTCGAGCCAGTCCTCCGGGTACTGGTTTTCAGTATCCGCAGGATCGAACATTCCCGAAGGGTCGGGCATGAGATAGCCGAACTGGATGTCTTCGTCGTCGTTGGAGCGTTCGGAGAGATCGCGGGGGGCGAACGCCTGCGGCTGCTTGCCGGCCAACCTTGCCCAGACGGGCAGGTATTCCTGACCGCATGCCCGGCAGAAGCAGAGTGAATAGAGAGGCCGGTTGCGGTCTCCGGGCTTGAACTGCTGACCGTGCAGGGTGAGATACCGCTCGCCCGGTGCTTCGAGTGTCGAGTAGGCGTTCCAGGCGCCGCTGATGAACTGATGCAGCCGGAACGCGAAGAAACTCTGGCCTCGCTCGTTCCGACTCCGGTGGGCCGTCAACAGGAAGTTCGCGAGATAGTCGCGGCAGCGCTTCGCGTCGAGACCGCTGTCTCCCGCGAGAGCGTCCGAGGCTTCGAGTATCGTCAGGGGCCGAGAAATCCGCTCAAACCTGTCGCCGCGCTCTTCCAGACCCAGCTTGCGCTCCACCCAGGCCGCCACAGGATGTGTGGACAACTCGTCGTGGGTGGGGGTCGCCGGTATCCCTCGTTCGATGGCGGCCCGCAGATCGGGTCCGTTTGCGCCCGCATCGCGGTAGGTTACGGGCCTCAGCGTCTCGGAAACGACGTTGCCGGGATCGACCTTGGCGCCAAACAGGCGGCTCGCAATGCGCGCAACGGCGACGTTCCGATCTTCCGGCGATCCTTCCGAGACCATGGTCGCGGAAGTACCGATACAGAGAAGCCGCTCGTTGAACCGTTCCCGCACGCGGCGTACCAGCATGGCGACGTCGGCGCCCTGCCGCCCGCGGTAGGTGTGCAACTCGTCCAGCACCAGGAACCGGAGACCCGCAGCGTGTTCGCGGACCGCCTTGTCGGTCTCGTGGAACCGCGTCATGAGCAGTTCGAGCATGACGTAGTTGGTGAGGAGAATGTCGGGAGGGTTCTTCGCGATCCGCTCGCGTTCCTCCTGCGATTCCTGTCCGGTGTAGCGAGCGAAGGTGACCGGCTCCCCGCCTTCGCCATAGCCGAGCCGCAGATACTTCTCCAGCTCTTCGCGCTGGCTGTTGCAAAGCGCGTTCATCGGGTAGACGACGATGGCGGCGATGCCCCTGCCGGCGTCGCCGGCGCGTTTCCGTCGCAACACATCGTCGACGATGGGGATGAAGTAGGCGAGCGATTTGCCGGAGCCGGTGCCGGTCGTCAGCACGTAGCTCTCGTTTCGTTTGGCGATCTCGATGGCGTCGGCTTGATGCCGATGCAGCAGAAGGCGTTCGCCGAAAGTGTCGCTGGCGTGCTTGAGCCGGAAAATCCTCTGGCATTCCGCGTCGAGAGCGCCGTCGGCGACGAGGTCGTCCACCCATCCGCCGGGCTCGAAGTTCGGATTCAACTGGATGAGCGGGGCGGGCCAGAAACGGCCTCCGGCATAGGCCGCATCGACCTCGCGGGAGATGTCCTCGGCCCGAATGCTGGTGAAGCTCCGGGAAAACCGCTCGTACTCGGCGACAAGTTCTTCACGAAAGGCGAATACGTCCATTATCCGCTCTCTAACCGCGATCCGTTGGCCCGCGCCTCGATCGCGGCGCATCGCTCCATCAGCGTATCGAACAGCTCTTCCTCGTCGATCAGCATGCCGTCGGCCAGCATTCTCGCGTAGTCGTCCGCGAGCACGGCGTGGGCGGCGCCGGAGGGAACGAGCTGAAGGTGCCCCGAAACCGCCGCTTCATAGTCGATCCGGTCGCCGCGGGCGTCGTTCTCGGTGAAGAACATCGCTTTGTGGCGGGCAACCGAAAGCGCGAGCGCGCGATCGGCCAAGGCGTTATCGGCAATGCCCGCCTCGTCGAGGCGTGCGAGATCGTGCCAGTGCCGCGACAGACGCTCGCCCCGGCGCCGCTCCTGGCGGCAGAAGACGTGAATCGCGGTCGCTTTTTCCCAGAAGGTCCGCTTCGCCAGCATGACGGTGGGGTGCGTCTGCGGAAAGACAAGATCAGGCAGGTATGCCGCCGCATCGCACACGATCGGCATCGCCTTGCGCGGTTCACCCGTGGACCGTGCGCCGAACTCGACGATGACTTCCGGGGCGACAAAGCCGCTTGTCTCGAACAACGGTTCGTACGCGACGTAGAGACGCTCCGCTTCCACTCTGCACCTTGCCACGAATCCGGCATCGGAGAGGCCTTCGTCAACAATGAGGCAGGCCTCGTCCCGGACCCATTGTGCGAGACGGCCACGAATAGCTCGCGTCCAGTGCTTCTCCTGGCTGCGTGTCGGCGGAAGCGCTTCGTCACCAGCGCCGGCCACCAGGTCCGACGCGAAGGCGCGGATGTCGTAGGTGACGTCGACATCTTCCGAGAAACGGCGGATCGCGCGCCACACCTTCGACAGCGACGTGCCGCCCTTGAAGGTCAGGTGTTCGGCGAACGGCGCGTCGAACAAAACGCCGAGCGTTGCGACGACCCAGACGTCCTTCTCCAGAAGATGCGCCTTGCGGCTGCCGCCTCGCTCCGCCACCTCAAGAGCGTCGCGCCTGTCGTCGGGCGAGAGGTTCTGGAATGCCTGCTCAGCCATGCGCAAGGCGCGCGCTCACCGGCTCCGCCATCCAGATCGGCATGATGGCCCGCGCGGCCGCAAGCTCTTCCCGGTCCGCCTCGGAGAGCGTCTTCAGAACCGCTTCGAGGCCATCCTCGATCTCTTCGGGACCGAGCCATGCGAGGGCGCGGATGACGTCGCCCGCCTTTCGGTGCGGCGCCGCCAGCTGCCAGCGCGGCGCGCGACGCAGCTCGACAACGGACGAGCCGAAGTGCAGCCGTCGGTTGGGACCGGAGGTGAGGTAGACCGCACGGACCGGATTCTGCGTGGTGAGGCGCAGGCAATTGGCCGCCGCGCCGCCGCACGGCACGATCGTTTCGCCCCACATCTGCGACAGCGCGGCGATCGCCTTGGCAACCCGGGGCGCCCGAACGCCGAACCGGGTCTCGATCGGGCGCATGTAGACGCCCTGGCAGATCCGCATGAGGTGGCCCGAGCGCGCGAGGCGCGACAAGGCCTGGTCGACGGCCGCCCGGTTGCCGAGGTGCAACAGGGCGGCCGGACACAGCGGCGTGGCCTCCGGCAGGGCCTCGGCATGCTCCATGATGCGACGGGAAAGGCCGCGCATGATCGTATCTCCATGCTCAATCTGTCAGAAATCTAGTGGCAAGACTATCGCGATGCAACGCCGGACACAATCAATTCCGAGCCTGCACGGAGGGATACGGAAGACGCGTCGCGTGCGTCGTGCCATCGCGCCGGAGCCCCGGGACGAGTCGTTCCAGCTACTCGGAACCTTGTTTCGGATCGAATCGTGACGCGGGCGAGCTTGGCGACACCGGCGGGTTGGCGGCGGACTCGGGCACCAATGTCGAAACGAACTTCAGAATTTCCTCGACCTCATCCTTGCGTCCGGCCGCGATGAGATCGCGCCGCAGGACCTGGGCGGCAAACAGCGCGGCCTTCGCAACCTGGATATCGAGCTCCGTGCGCGGCCATTCGCGCTGGTCGAGGGCCTCCATGACGAGCTCGACCACGAGCCGGTTCGCCGAAACATCTCGATCTTTGGCGATCTTTTCGATGCGCTCCCATTGCTCCGGCGTGACCCGGATGGTCCTCGTCAACGTATCCGCCATCGCTTTCTCGAATTTTCTTGCCCAACTTCGATCACGGTACGGTACGACAGCTTCGCCGGAATTCGTAGCGATCGGTGTATCGACAGACTTGGCTCGGTGCGATTGGGGCGACCCAAGACGTCTTCGGTGTCGTAGTCAGATTGAGCGCCGTCAACAGCGAGCGCAACCGGGCGCGCAGTCAGATTGAGTGCTCCATAGGAAGTCTCCTCGACCGACGCGCATGCTCCGTGACACGCCGTGCGCCCGATCGGGCGCACGGCTCGCAAGGCTTTGATACGACGGGTGAATTTCAGAACTCAAACTGAGTGCTCCGCGCTACCGATCGCTGACAACTTTTCCCGGCAAGCGCCTGTCGCCTCATGTCGTTGAACACGCAGGGGATATATGACAGGCGCGCGGTTGGGCTACACCGGCAGCCTGCTGCGTGTGGTGTGAGAATACAGCCGCTCAGCGGTCAAGGGAGACCGAACCGAGCGGCATGATCGGAAGGGGGAATCGACGCCGGGGAACCCGGCGGAGGGGAGCCGCCGCGGCGCGTGAGCGGGCGGCGGTGCGGCTGGAGCCGCAGGCAGTCGTGCGCAGCACGCTGCCGGAGGCTCGGGTGGAAGTGTCCACACTGGTGCGGACACGACTGCACGGCGTAGTGCGGAGCGCGGTGCGCGGCGAAGCGGGCACCGGCGACGCACGGAGTGCTGCCGCGACGGTCCCGAGGGGATGCCCGCAGCCGGCCAGAGCGAGCGAGGCGAGCACTGCGACGAGCACGGCGCGCAGCGCCGTCGCGAGGAGCATACGGCGGTCGAGCGACCGATGCCGTCGATGATGACGACGACGGTGGCGGACCGGCAACGGCGGTGAGCGCAGCGAGCCGCCGGGCAAGCGGAGCGCGCAGCGACCGAAGGGAGTGGAGGCGCGAGGGATACCCGCCCGCAGGGCCGAGACTGCGCAGCGGGCTCGGCAGGGTAGCCCGGTCGCGAAGCGACGCGCCCAGATTCACCTTACCGTCCGGCACACCGGTCAGCATCTTCGGCACCGGCGGAATGACCAGCACCGGCAACACCGCCGGCAGCAGCATCCTCGTCACCATCGACCGCAGCGCTGGCATCGGAGTCGGCGACACCGGCACGATGCGGGGGAACATCATCGTCGTCTGGCGAGCGGTCTGCGGGGAAGGAGCGGCGGAGCCGCCGCGGAGCGCGGCGCCGCAGGCGACGCGCGAAGCGAAGGCGGGTGGCGGTCGCGGTGTCCGACCAAAAAGGGGGACCGCGCCGCCGGAGTGGCGACGCGGCCCGTGGTGGCGATGCGGCTCAGGCGGCGACGCGCTGGACCGGGATGCCGAGCGCGACGGCCTTGTCGACGAGGTTGTCGGTGATGCCGGAGCCGGGGAAGGCGATGACGCCCTTCGGCAGGAGGTTCAGCAGCGCGTCGTTGCGCCGGAACGGTGCGGCCCGTCCGTGTGCGTTCCAGTCGGGCTTGCACACCACCTGGTGGATGCCGTTGCGCTCGGCCCACTGCGCGGCGATGCGCTCGACGCCGGGTCCGCCGCCGTGCACGAGGATGATGTCCGCGTACTTCGCCTTCACCTTGTCGAGGCGCGCGATGACGGCGCCGGCGTCCGAGACGTGCTTGCCGCCCGCGATGGCGACCAGCGTTCCCTCGGGCAGGTGCGCGCGGGTCTCGCGGTCCTTTCTCGCCCGCATGAAGTCGCGGGCGTCGATGGCCGCCGAGGTGAGCTTGCCGGTCTGGGTGTTGTTAAGCGTGGAAAAGTGACCCCCTATTGGGGGTGATCGGCGTCCAAAATTGACCCCCTTGGATTTGTGTCCATGAACACACCTCGTCGTTTGGACGGACGGGGTGGTGGGGGAGATGCTGGTTGTGGAAACGATCGCGAAGATCCGTCGGGATCATCTGGTGAAGGGCGTTCCGATCAAGAAGCTCGCCCGGGATTTGAGGGTTTCCAAGAACACGATACGCAAGGTGGTGCGGGGCGATGCGACCTCGCACAGCTACGAGCGCAAGATCCAGCCGATGCCGAAGCTTGGGCTGTGGGTGGAGGAGCTTGAGCGCCAGCTGAAGGCCAACGAGAAGAAGGCACGCAAGGATCGGCTGTCTCTTCTGCGGATTCATGAAGACCTTGTGTCGCTGGGCTACAAGGGCGGCTATGACGCGGTTCGCCGCTATGCCAGGGCCTGGCGGCGCCGGTGGCGGCTGTTGTCGCCGGCGCAGGCCTATGTGCCGCTGATCTTCGATCCCGGCGAGGCCTACCAGTTCGACTGGAGCCACGAGTACGCGCGTCTGTCGGGCGCGACGACCAGGGTGAAGGCGGCGCACATGCGGCTGTGCCACAGCCGGATGTATCTGGTCCAGATCTTTCCCCGCGAGAGCCAGGAGATGGTCTTCGAGGCGCACGAGCGTGCCTTCCGCTTCTTCGGCGGGGTCTGCCGGCGGGGCATCTACGACAACATGAAGACGGCGGTGAGCACGATCTTCGTGGGCAAGAAGCGGGACTACAACCGCCGCTTCCAGGAGCTGTGCTCGCACCATCTGGTGGAGCCTGTGGCGTGCACGCCAGGGGCTGGCTGGGAGAAGGGGCAGGTCGAGAAGCAGGTGGGTGACCTTCGCGGCCGCCTGTTCGTGCCCATCCCGCGGGGCCGCTCCTACGCCGAGATCAACGAGTGGCTGATGGATCGGTGCATCGAGGACGCCAAGAAGCATCCGCATCCGACAATCCCGGGCAAGACGGTGTGGCAGGTGTTCGAGGAGGAGCAGCCCTTCCTGATGGCGTATCGCGGCCCCTTCGACGGCTTCCATGCCAGCGAGGTGTCGGTCTCGAAGACCTGTCTGGTGCGCTTCGACAACAACCAGTACAGCGTCGCGGCCCGCGCCGTCGGCCGGCCGGTGGACGTGCGGGCCTATGCCGATCGGATCGTCATCCGCCAGGACGGCGAGACCGTTGCCGAGCACCCCCGCAGCTTCGGGCGCGGCCGGTTCGTCTACGATCCGTGGCATTACGTGCCGATCCTGACGCGGAAGCCCGGCGCGCTACGCAATGGCGCGCCCTTCAAGGACTGGCAGTTGCCCAACGCGCTCGGCCGCCTGCGAACCCGGCTCGCGGGCCACGACGACGGCGACCGGCAGTTCGTCAAGGTGCTCGCGGCGGTGCTGGAGGACGGACTGGAGGCGGTTGAGGCGGCCTGTGCCGAGACGCTCGACTGCGGTGCCTGCAGCGCCGACGTGGTGCTCAACATCCTCGCCCGGCAGCGCCAGCCGGCACCGCCGGCAATCATCCCGACGCCCGAGGGCCTGCAGCTTCGCCACAAGCCGGTAGCCGACTGTCAGCGCTACGACAGCCTGAGGGAGGCCGGTCATGGAGCGTCATGATGTGCTGGAGATGATGACCCAGCTGAAGCTCGCAGGTATGCGCGCCGCTTACGACGACATCCTTGCCGACGGGCTCAAGCGCCGCCATCCGGTGCAACAGATCATCGGTACGCTGCTGCAGGTCGAGATCGCCGACAAGAGGGCCCGCTCGATCAAGTACCAGATGGCCTCCGCCAAGCTGCCGACGGTCAAGGAGCTGGCCGACTTCGACTTCGCCGCCTCGCCGGTCAACGAGCCCCTGATCCAGGAGCTCGCCGGCGGCGGCTTCCTCGAGGGCAAACGCAACATCGTGCTGGTCGGCGGCACCGGTACCGGCAAGACCCATCTCGCCGTCGCCATCGCGCGGTCCTGCATCCGCAAGGGCGCGCGCGGCCGGTGCTACAACGTCGTCGACCTGGTCAACCTCCTCGAGGCCGAGCTTCGCGCCGGACGCCAGGGCCGCACTGCAGACCAGCTCGTCCGCCGCGACTTCGTCATCCTCGACGAGCTCGGCTACCTGCCCTTCGCCCAGGCCGGTGGGCAGCTGCTCTTCCATCTGATGAGCCGGCTCTACGAGCGCACCTCGATCGTCATCACCACAAACCTCGCCTTCGGCGAATGGCCATCCGTCTTCGGCGACCCCAAGATGACCACAGCGCTGCTCGATCGCCTCACCCATCATTGCGAGATCATCGAGACCGGCAACGAGAGCTGGCGCTTCAAGAACCGCTCCTGACCCGCCGCCGGCCTCCCTTGCGGCCCGGTTGCCCCGGTGGGCCAACAGGGACCCCCCACGCGGCTTCGCTCCGCGTAGCGCAGGGCGCCACACGAAGCCGCGCGGGTCCCCCCTATTGGCTACCGGGACAACCTCCGCCGTGCCACTCAGGGGGGTCAATTTTGCACGCCGATCGGGGGTCAGTATTGAAAGCCGATTGACAGCCAGGGCGCGGGATGCGAACGAGTGTCTGAGATCGTGGATGCGCACATCCTTGAGGTCGGCCCGCGCCCGCACGACGAGCCAGGCGTTGTTGAGATTGCTCAGCCGCGCGCCCGGCTTCGCGCCGACGATGACCCAGGGATTGTCGGGGAGACGCGGCAGCGCCTCGAGCACGCGTTGCGCCGCCGGCGACAGGGCGACGGACCGCGCGCCCGTCTTGGCGTCGCGCAGATGAAGCTCGCCCGCCTCGATATCCACGTCCTCCCAGCGCAGCGTGAGGATCTCGTTGCGCCGGCAGCCGGTGAGCATCAGCAGGCGGAACGCCGCCACCGCGCTCGGATGGACCTTGCCCTCCGCCTCGACCTCGCCCAGCACGCGCCCGAGACGGCGGAACTCCTCTTCCGACAGGAAACGCTCGCAACTGCGTTCCTTGTACTTCTTCACGAACCGGCACGGATTGCCGCCCTCGGGGGCGACACCCCAACCCTCGGCCATGTAGAACAGCCGCGAGAGCATGTCGACGACCTGGTTCGCCATTGTCGGCGTCTCGTGCAGGCTGTAGTGCAGGGCGGATACCCGCTCGCGCCCGATCTCGCCGAGACGCAACTCCCCCACCGCCGGCAGCAGGTGACGGTCGAGGATGTGCCGACACTGCCGCACCGTGGCGGGTTTGCAGCGCACCATCACGTGTTCCCGCATGTAGCGCTCGGCCACTTCGGTGACCGTCGGGCCGGCATCGGACTTCGAGGCGCCGTTGCCGAGGACCGGCTCGTTGCCGGCCTTGATGTCGGCGATGACCTGCGCCGCCTTGCGCCGCGCCTGCTCCGCCGTGATCAGCCCGTGCCGGCCGACGGTCAGCCGGCGGGACTTCCCGTCCGCGCGCGTCTGCACGAGATAGACCCTGGAACCCGACGGATAGACCCTCACGCCGAAGCCCTGAAGCTCGGAGTCCCAATAGACCGCTTCCCGGTCCCCGACCGGGAGCGCCTCCACGGTCCGCCGCGAGATCGTCGCGCTGTCGAGCCTTGCCATCGCGCTACCCCAGGATGTCCGCGCCGATACTCTCGGCGACCTTGGCCGTCGACGCCCTGACCGACTCCCGCGCGAGATGGGCGTAGCGCGCCGTCGTCTCGATCTTGTTGTGGCCGAGCAGCTTCCCGATCATCGGCAGGCCTTCGCCGATCGCGAGCGCCCGCGAGGCGAACGTATGGCGAAGATCGTGAAGCCGGACATCGTCGAGACCGGCGTGCCTGCGAATGCGATTCCAGGAGTCGTTGATGTTGACCTGACGAGTGCCCTGCTTCCGGCCGGGGAATACCCACGGATTGCCGGCGACGCGCGGCAGCGCCGCCAGGACCTCCGATGCTGCCGGCGGCATCGGGACGATTCGCCCTCCGGTCTTGCTGTCGCGAAGCCGCATCTCGCCCGCCTCGAAGTCCAGGTCGTCCCAGGCAAGCCCCATGATCTCGTTGCGCCGGCATCCGGTCAGCACCAGCAGCCGGATCGCCGCCGCCGCGTGCCGCGAGGCGAGGCGCTTCGCGGGCGCGATGTCGAGGGTTCGGCCGAGCCGTGCGAGCTCCGCGGGCGTCAGGAACCGCTCCTTGTGCGGATCGATCTTGTAGCGGCGCACGGACCTGCACGGGTTCCGGCCGGGCGGGCGCATCTCCCACTGCTCGGCCAAGTTGAACATCTTCACCAGGATGTCCACGCACCGGTTCGCCACCGTCGGCATGTCGCTCAGCTGGAACTGGAACTCGAGGATGTTCTTGCGCTCGACGTCCGATACCCGCAGTTCGCCCAAGCGCGGCACGATGTGCTTGCTCAGCATCAGACCGTAGTGCTTCACGGTATTGGGCTTGCAGTGCATCGCGACATACTCGCGCCGGTAGCGCCCGGCGAGGTCCGCTATCGTCGGCGGGGCCTCGGGCTCCGTCTCGACGGGAGGCAGCCCGGCCTTGATGCGCGCGATGACCTTGGCGGCCTCCTTGCGGGCCTGGTCGGGCACGATGTCGCCGTGGCGGCCCACGGTGACGCGTCTGGACTTGCCCTTCGAGCGGGTCTGGACGACATACACCTTGCGCCCCGAGGGGTAGACCCTGACGCCGAAGCCCGGCAGCTCCCGGTCCCAAAACACCGCGTCCTTGCCGTCGACGGTGAGGCGGTCCACGATGCGCTTGGAGAGGGTTCGGTACTGGCGTTCGGGCATGTCCCGGTTCCTGCGACAGGGGCCGTCGCCGGAGCGCGGATCGGATCGCTGCGAGATGCGGGTATTTTCGCGTAAGCAATCCGAAAGCGACCGGCTCGAAATCGGGGCGCATTGAAGCGCATCGGAGGCGGGAATGCAAGGGGCAAGCTGCGCCATGGAAATCGGAAATATAGATTATTTACAATGAGTTATATCAGATGAGCGCAAGTCCATGCATTCCGGCGCAAGTGGGTCAGGGTGTCGGATAGAATGAGTTTTCTTCTAGACACCAACGTCGTCTCCGAGATGATGCGGCCGCGTCCCGAACCGCGGGTCGCCGCCTATCTCGACTCGATCGCCGATGACGGCCTCGGCCTCGCGTCCATCACCGTCTGGGAGATACTCGACGGCATCGGCCGTCTGGCTCCGGGTAAGCGCCGGCGCGGTCTCGCCGACCGGTTCCACGATCTTCTCGACGAGTTGTTCGAGGACCGCATCGTCGATTGGACACTGGCCGACGCCCGCGCATGCGCGCGGATCATAGAGAACAAGCGCCGGCGCGGCGAGGCGCTTGACGACCATGTGCCGGATGCCTTCCTCGCCGCAGCGGCCGCCACGCGCGGGCTTGCCGTCGTGACACGGAACACCGGCGAGTTCCGCAACACAGGCGTCGAGACCGTCGATCCATGGACCGCCGAACTGCAACAATGATCGTTGCCAACAACAGCACCGATCAGATGTGGGGTGCCGCGGCAGTAAGGCCGTTGTCTTGATGGGACCGAGGCTCAGCATGCAATCTCTGATTCAGCACCGTAGCCGCGACCCCCAATTTCAACCATGATCGACGGTCAACTCATATGGGCGTAGTAGCTCCGCCGCTCGCACGGCACCATGCGGACAGCTTGCACCGAAGTGGCTACGTCCTCCTTCGCAGATGGAGACCAGCAGAAACAACAGCCATGATCGGACAATCAGTCGGCACGGTAGTGGACATCCCTACATTGCTACCGGGTGACATCCCTGTTGTGCAGACATTGCAACCGCAAACGACGGCCAACGCTTTCGCAAATCGCTATAGCGGCGAATACGGCCTTGCTGAGTTTCCTCTTCACACTGACCTCGCGCATTGGGCGCAGCCACCCCGCTACTTTATGCTGCGGTGCCGAAACGGCTCGCGGTCCGTGAGTACACGCCTCTTGGTGGCCTCAGCCCTTACGTCTGTGCTTGACATTTTGACGCTACGGCGAGCCTTGGTGCGACCTAGGCGTGCCAGCGGAGATGCTTCCCTTACCTTGCTTCCACTCATGTTTCGGCAAGGAGGCGTTTCGGGATTTCGATGGGATCCTCTATTCCTGGTACCGATGAACGAGCCTGCGAACCGAGTTTCAGAAACCATGCGTAGAAAATCATGGGATCAATCGAAGTGCTTGGCGCTGATCGAGCCTGGGGATACACTGCTGGTAGACAACTGGCGCATACTCCATGGACGTAGTGAAGTTAGTTTGAACGATGCTGACCGACGGATTGAACGGGTGTATTTGTCGGAGATAATTGCGTGAATACGAAAATAGCGATTCATCGCTGGTCGCAGGAAGCGCTTTTTCGAAAGGCGCAACTCTATGTTGAGCGAATGGAAGCACACACCGAGGGCGACTGGCAATTTGGTCTCTGGTCTGCATTGTCGCTCGAACTCTTGGCTCGGGCCGCGCTAGCTCATGTATCTCCAGTCCTTCTGGCGGACAATCGAAATTGGCGAAATTTGGCATACGCTTTGGGAAAAGAACAAACATCAACTGAATTTTTTCCGAGATCCCTATCAACCAAAGACGTGTTGTCGCGTCTAAAAGAGTTGATTCCAAATTTCAGTGAGGAAATTGTCGGCTTCTGCAGCCAGCACGCCGAAAGACGAAATGCCGAATTGCATTCTGGTGATTTGGCATTCGCGAACATATCAATATCTATATGGCTACTAAATTTTTATAAGGCGTGCGATGTTCTTTTGAAGTCCATGGATAGAGAACTTGAAGAATTCGTTTCCGATACGGCACAGGTACGAGAGATTATTGACGAATTCGAAAAGGAGGTCGCGTCCGCAGTAGAACGGGATATTCTTGCTCACAGAAAAATTTGGCAAGAAAAAAATATGGAAGATCAAGAAAGAGCGACCTTGCAGTCGACGAATTGGGCGACAAGACATTCCGGTCATCGCGTAGAATGTCCGGCTTGCGAATCCCGAGCTCTCTTACAAGGATCCCCTAGAGGAGCAGTTAGTACAGAGGTAAAAGGTGACGAGATTGTGCAGAGGCAAGCAATGCGTCCCTCATCCTTTGAGTGCATAGCTTGTGGGTTGCATATTTCAGGGCTTCTGAAACTAACAGCGAGCGGGTTGGGGGAAGAGTTTAGTGTAAGACGTGTATTCACAGCAGCGGAGTATTTTCAACTCTACACCGAAGATGAGCTAGAGGAAGCCCGTAGTGAGATACCAGATTACGAACCGGATTTCAACGAATAGTGAGATAGTGATGGCGCTTTGAAGGTTCAAATGTTGGCGGGAATTTGCTCGACCTCAATTGGGGCGTCGCCAGGATCTTCCGCGCTTCAGTGATGCCGGAGGCTTCTAATCGCATCGGTTCGCACTGTAGCCTCGCGTGTCGCAGCCCTACAGCGACGGCCCATCAGCCGCCGTCGAGGATATCCTTCAGTGTCCACTGCGAGGGCTCCAACTCGCCGCTGTCCAAGAACTCGGGCGCAATGAACAGGGGATTGCCGGGCGACCACAGTTCCACGCTTTCGGCGTGCTCCTCGAAATACGCCGGATCGGTGGTCACCCGCAGACGCTCGGTCATGCCGGGCGCCAGCAGGCCGTACTCCCGATGTCCCATGGGCTGGACATCGGTTCCCGGCGGCATCACGTCGGGCATCCCGACGATCCGGTCGAGATCTTCCATGGTGATGGGCGCCGGCGCCGGCGCCGGTATGGGGAGATCGCTCTCCGTCACCTCGTCGATATCGAAACCCCGGCCCTCGCGGTCCCGTGTCTGTCGTTCGATCGCATCCACGAGATTGGCGCGTTCCCGGGCATCCCGACCTTCGCCGGACAGCACGGTCTGCGAAATCGTCCGGGGCAATTGGGCCAGAATCGGCTGCAACCGGCCGACCACGGACTCGAACAGGCCGATGCGGGTCCTGAGCGCCCGGTAAACGTCGGTTTCGACCGTGCCCTCGTAGTGCAGGTTGACGATGCGGATGGTCCGGTTCTGCTGGCCCAGCCGGTCGATACGCCCGATACGCTGTTCGACCCGCATGGGGTTCCAAGGCATGTCGTAGTTGACCAGCGCGCCGCAGAACTGGAAGTTCAGACCCTCGGCGGCGGCATCGGTGCAGAGCAGGACATCCGCCTCGCGGTCGCGGAACCGGCGTCTGGCGTCGTCGCGCCCGATCCTGCGCCATGAGCCGTCCGCGGCGGGGATTTCGCCGCCGCGTCCCGAGAAGCACATCACCCTTGAACCGGAGTCTTTCAGAAGCTCTTCACGCAGAAAGTCCAGGGTGTCGGTGTACTGCGTGAAGACCATCGCCTGGCCGTATCCTTCCTCGCGCAACTCCCGAAGGGCGCTCCTGAGACTTTCGAGCTTGCTGTCCGGTGGCAGCCGGCCGATACTGGCAAGAAGGTCTTCGATGTCGGCCTCTTCTTCGCCGCCGAGGGCCTCGCGTTCGAGTCTCTCCGCGTCGTCGGCGTCGAGGATGTCGTCCACGGCCTCATCGTCCGGCACGTCCTCGGCGAGGCCCGCCGATGGCGGCGGCCCGCCGGCGGCAAGGGCATCGAGACGGTTTTGCAGAGTCTTGCGCAGGGCGCTGAAGCTGCTGGCGAGCCGACGGCGGTAGATGGTCATCACGAACCCGACCGCCGTACGTTCCTTCGCGCTCGCCTGGTTGTAGGTGCTGGCGATGTAATCCTCGACCGCGTCATAGAGCGCCCGCTCTTCCGCCGTCATCTCCAGAAAGCGATCCTCCACACTGCGGTCGGCGATCGGCGTGGCCAGCATTCCCGCCTTGAAATACCGGCGCAGGAGTTCGCGTGTGTGCCGCGAGACCAGCCGCCGCAGCGGCGTGTTCGCCCGCACGATCCCGACCGCTGCCCGGCGCTCCGCGGTTTCCAGTTGGCGGCGCGGGATGCTGGCGCCGTCGCGCAGCGCGCGGAGTATCTTATTGGCCTTCAGACGCGACAGGCCGGAGAGGCGTTGCGCGAACGCCGTCTCGACTTCGCCGTAGGTCCGTTCGGCCGACCGGAACAGCGAAGCCATGCGATCCAGCGCCTCCACCGACGGGTTCGGCTGCTCGATATCCTCGAAGAAATCGAGAAACGCCCTGGAAGTCCACTCCGGCGGCAGACCGAGCAGGTTCAGCAAGTCCCAGACCTCGACGGGATGGACCTGCATCGGCGTCGCGGTCAACAGGACCAACCCCCGGGTGCGGCCCTTCAACCCCTGCATCAGGCGGAGAAGCGCGTTCGGCCCGCCTTCCTGCTGGCTTCCCGCGCCGCGCCGCCGGGCGTGGTGAGCTTCGTCGAGCACCACCAGATCCCACGGTTCGGCATCTTCCAGAAGCGCCGCCGCCCGGTCTCGCCGACGTATCAGATGGCTGGATGCAATCACCGCGGGTTCGCGGTGCCAGTCGTCGCGGCCCACCTGGCGTTCGTTTCGCCCGCGCCACGCGGGAGACGGATACCAGGTCAGCTTGCCGCCATCGTAGATCGGCCAGTTGAGGTTGAACTTCTCGCGCAGCTCGATCTGCCACTGCTTGAGAACGGCCTTGGGCGCCAGGATCAGGATCCGTTCGGCGCGCCCGGCGAGCCATGCCTGACGCAGCAGCATGCCGGCCTGGACGGTCTTGCCGAGGCCGACCTCATCGGCGATCAGAAGCTTGGGCGGCCAATCGCGGTAGAGACGGTCGAAGGCGCGCACCTGGTGCGGCCACGGCGTGACCGCCGCGGTCGCTTCGCCGATCCGCTCGCCGCCGCTGGGCAGTGAAGGCGCCTGCCGGATAAACGACCAGACGCGGCGTCGCAAATCGCCTGTCCGGGATGCGACCGGCGCCTCGGGGTCCGTCGTTTCCGACGTCGGCTTTTCCGGTGGCGCCTTCGAAGGCTCTTTCCCGGTCCTCTCCTTGAGGCGGGCAGGTTTGTCGCTTGCCGGCATGAAGCGCATCAGGTCCCGCCGCGCGGCGTCGGGCACGTCGAGCACGATCACGCGCTGCGCCTTGCCGGCCCAGATGCGCGCGAAGTTGGCCTCCTCGTCGGCAACCCGGCGTGGTTCCGACCCCCAGCTCGTATAGACGCTGATGCTCTCCCAGTTGTGCCGCCAGCCGGCGGCGGTCTCGTTGAGGCTGCCGGTCCAGGCGATCCGGTCGCCGCCGCGGTCTTCGACGATGCCGGCCTTCTCGTGAAAGATGCCGTCGGCCGGAATCGGCTTGCCATCGGCATCGCAGGGAACGGCGACCTTCACGTCGAGAAAGCCCCGCGCCACCATCCAGGCGAGCAGCTCCAGCGCGTCGGCGGAAGCCGGGTCCGGCGGGGCCAGGGGAAGGCTTGCCAGACGCCGTTCGACGAGGTCGCGAAGCCGCTCGCCCTTCTCGATGGCCTCGATTTCGGGCGGCTCCAGGGTGCAGCCGACGACAAGCCTCATGCGCCCGCCGTTGCGCACCAGCCCTTCGATGCCACGCGCCGCCAGGGCCAGAGCGCGGGCATTGAAATATCCGGTCAGCCGATCGTAACGCTCGGCGTCTTCCAGAGCGGGGACGTAGAACAGCTTGACCAGATCGCCGTCATCGGGCGTGTATTTGAGCCTCCATGTGCGATCGCCGAGCATGATCAGATTTCATCGTCCTGCCAGAGCCTGAGTTGCTCGGGCTCGTCGATCTCGTCGCCGTAGGCGAGGCGCGCCAAGTTGTAGAGGGCTTCGAAATCGTTTCCCGCGGCCGCCGCGTCGCCCTCGAGCTCGATGCCGGTAAAGGCCTTGGAGATCGGGAGGACCTCAAGCACCGCCTCGAGCGCTGCGAAGAAGCGCGGGTCCTGGTCCACCAGCGCAGTGGCGAGCATCTCCCGGGCGGCGGAAAGCGAGCGCGCGCGGGCCATGTTGGCGGTGTGGTGGATGGCGTCGATCATGCCGCGCGAGCCGTCGGCCGGGCCAAGCGCCCCCTTGGCCGCCCGGCGCGCGCTGTCCCATAGGAGGATGTCGCCGCCCTTCTTTTCCGCGAACCGGCCGACGATGTCGCTGTCGAGATCGATACCGACGGCGCGGGCGAGCCGCAGCGCCTCGTCGTAGGAGAACACCGGCGCCCTGAACGCATCCCAGGCCAGCACGAAGAAGGCGGTGCCCGGATCGAGATCGGCATTGGCCTTCAGATGGGTCAACTGCTCCAGCCGCCAGCGCTTGACCTCGCGCCGCGCGGCGTCCAGCGCATCCTCCGGCGTGGCGGCGTAGGGATCCCATTCGTCCTCGAACAGGGCCTGCTGGCGTCGGCGCCGGCGTTCCTCCGGGATCTCGCGCGGCGTGCCCCGTTTCAGCGGCCAATGGCGCGAGAACTCCTCGAGCGCCGGGCCGAAGGACGCGAGATAGAGATCGACCCCGGCAATGCCGGCGTCCTGAAACTCCTCGACCCGTGCGCGCACGGCCTTGGCAACCAGCGGTTCCAGGTCTTCCCAATAGAGAGTCTCTTCGGTCTGCGTATTGTCCGCGCGCGGCCGGCAGACCAGGAAGACGGTACTGTTGGCGGCCGCCTTGTTCTTGATATGCAGGCTGCCTTCGGCCTCGGTGTTGACCGGCCATGACGCGGTGATGACGAAGCCCGCCTCCATCAGCCCCTTGGTGAGCGCGTCCCAGGCGCCCGTCGCCTTGTGGGTGAACATCAGGGTCATGATGCCGTCGGGCTTCAGGGTGCGGCGACATTCGGCGAAGATCGCCGCCATGCGCTCCTGGTAGTCCCGGCCGGCAAGCGCCCGCGCGCCTTTCTCGCCCTGGAACCGCGCCGGGTTGGCGACCGCCTCGTTGTCCTTGTCGGTCAGATGGCGGCGGAACAGCTCGGGGAAGACATGCCCGGCGGTGCGCTTGAGCCAGACATAGAAGAAGTCCGACAATTCGGCATACATCACGTTGTCGTAATAGGGCGGGTCCATCACCACCGCGTCGATGCTGCCGTCCTCGATATGGTCGAGGCCGTCGCCCGGCTTGCAGGTGATGGTGATCGGCGGCGGGGCGCCTCGCGACTCGCCGCCGAAGATATTCCCGTCCCTGGCTTCGGGGCGGACCAACGCGACCAATTCCTTGATGCACTTCGCGGTTTGGCCGATTGCCCAGTCATAGCCGAGACCGACAATCAGAGGCGCCATCTCGGCGTGCGACCAACAGAATGCGAAATCGTGGCGATTGAATGTGTTTGCGACGACTTCCCGCGTCGGCATCCACACAGACATACGCGAGTTGTAGTTCAGCAGCTTGTCGAGCGAGAGCGCCAGATAGCCATACGCCGCCTTGCGAAGCTCAGTCAGCCTGCCCGCTTGCCGATCCGCCTCCAGCATCTCGCGAAAGATTTCGACCGATGTGCCGTGGCAGAGAAGCTGGCGCGGCGAGAACAGGTCGCGCCATATGAGCATTCCGTAACGCTGGGGCTCCGTGGTTTTGTTGCCGTCGGGAATCTTCTCCGACGGCACGATGTCGAACGCCTCCCACTCGGGGAGCTTCTCGGCGAGCCGCGCAGCGATCTCGGCGCCGTTGTCGTCCTCGGGCCGCGGCGCGCGATAGCCGCGAACCCACTTGTCCTTTCCCCGCTTGCCGGATTTCAGAACCTTCCCCGGCATACGCCTCTTGTACACCACGGCGTAAAGCTGCTCGCCCATGTCGCCGGCCTGGGCTTGGCGCTTGATCTCCGCACCGTCGATGACGCGACCGCAATCCGGATAGGGGCAGGCCCCGGCGCCCCGCGCCACCGTGCCCGGCGAGTGCTCGCGCGCGTGCCCGACGATCTCGAACGAACAGACCCGACCTTCCGAACCCGGCCCGGAACCGAGATCGGGCTTCAACCGCACGCCGGTCCCGTCCGGCGCCAGACGCCAGTTCGGCGAAAGCGGCGCCAGCCCGTCGCAATAAGGGCAAACAACCGTCCGCACCCAGAGATACCCATGAACCCGGTTGCCCTCTGCATCCGCCGGAAACACATCGCGATACTTTGGCTCCGCTCGCTCAATGAACGCGCTGGCCAGATGGTTGAATTCATCAAGCAATGAAGGGCCATGGAGCGCGGGCCAATCTGCAGTGGCCTTCAGGATCAGCGTAGCCACGGGGTTGAGATCGTTTGCATACGCCGCGAAGCCGAGGCGGCCAACTTCGATCGGAATGCTGCCTCCACCGGCAGTCGGATCCAGAATCTTGGGCGCCACCGGTGCTGTCCCGGCCGCTCTGGCCCATGCCAAATCATCCGCGCTCGGCGAATACGTGAACGCGCGCCGGTAGCCATACGGGTTGAGACCCAGGTCCTCTCCGCTTCGCTTGGCGGCGTCTATCTGTTGTCGTGTGGCGACCGGGTCCCCGTGAATGCCGAGCACATGCATGAATTTCTCGCGGTCGGCGTCCGCCGGCAGCAGCGAGGCAAGCACCGCCGCGCGCGACGCCACCAGCGGCCGACGCGCCCACCAGACGTGGAGGTAGTACGTTGGCGGCAACGCTGTATTGGAACGGCGCTCGCGAACGCTCTCTTCCCCAAGCGCCGCGATCGGCAGCCAACGCTCAATCAGGCGGGTGTCGGGCATCGTCCGCTCACGCCGCCGTCAAGGCTGTAAGGTGGCAGGCATCGCCGAACAACTCGACCGACCACTGCGTTCCAGAGCTGAGGGGGCGGCGCAACTGGATTGAACTGGCGCGAGAGGTCAGCGGACGAAAGCGGGCATCGGATTCCGCAAGAGTTTTCGCCACCATTCTGTTTGCGTGGTTACGGCCTGATCGGGGCGAACGAGGCGCAGCACTGGAAGCATAGGCGTTTGGAGTGGTGGCCAGAATACGTTCTATGTCGTCCTGCTTTGGCAGAATGCGGCCGCCTCGGTGCCACGGGCTGAGAATGGCGGCAGGGTTGAGCTCCAACATAGTTTGCCAAACGGCTGGTTCATCGGCGTTCTGCGAGCCATGGTGCGGAATCTTGAAAACCGACGCTTGGCCTGCGGGCCGCGCTTGGCTCCCGAGAATGGCAACCCAACCACGCCTTTCCAAATCGGCGCCGAGGAGCAGTGTGAAGTTTCCTGTGTCAATCCAAAGCGCAACGGCGACTTCGTTGGGAGAAAAACTTGGAATCCGTGTCTTGTTCTCACCTTGGTCCGGAATCAGGCGTCCAACGGATCTAAGAAAGTGCTGGAAGACCTTATCGCTTGGCGAGAGAGACCATATATCGCAATTCCCTTCCCGAAAGATGACGCGGTTGGCAACTGCGTGAATTGGCACCTTTTTCTTTTCCCCCAGCTGCGAAAATGTACTATGGAGTTCGCGCAATCCAGACCCGGATGCGGAAAAATGGCGGCCTTCCAATGCTCCTACCAATTCCAGAAACTCCTTGCGGCAGAGCGCGCTTGCGCAAGAGAATTGCGCAGCGGGACACGCATCGACCAAACGCGAAATCCCGCGTATATGATCATCGTGCCAGTGAGTGGCAACGATCAGTGCCACTGCCCGAGCCGGGTCAACGCCAACATTCTCAAGGTGTCGCAGGGCACCGGGTGTTCCGTCGGAGTCGAGGCAGGAATCGACGATGACCCACCGGCCGTCGCCGACATGCATGACGATACTCTCCCCGTAGCCGGGGCCGAGAAGCGTCAATTCGAATTCGCCGTCCTTGAGTGGACCCGTCGCCGTCACGGATTGAGTGCCGCTGCAATCTTCTCCGCCCACGCCTCGCCGGTGAGAAGATCGCTTTCGGTCATTCTGGGCAGGTCGCGAAAGACGATCTGCGAGACCCGCTTCCGGGTTCCCTCGGCGGAACGCTCATAGCCGATCACCCAGCGGAAGATGCTGCCCTCCGTCATGCCGGCGGCATCGCGCTCCGAGATTTCGGCGAGCGGAATCGTCGCTTCTTCGCTTTCATACGAATGGTTGGCGGTCAGATCGACCAGCCGCGCCGTGAAATCCTCGTCTCCGATTTCGACGACATACCCTTCCCACTCCTGCAACGGATGGAGCGTGGCCCTGCGCGGTGCCGGCTTTATCGGCGGCAGCAGGTTCACGACAGCGGAGGCAATCTCGCCGCTTCGGGTGCGGTCCGGGGGAAAGTCGGGCAGGCTTCCGGTTGATGGCATCTCGCCGCGGGCAGCGTCCGCCGGCATCCACGCCTGACTTATCGCTGCATCGGCGTTCGCAAGGAGGAATTGCAACTCGGTATCCGCCCCGGTACCGCTGCCCTCGGACGGCGTATCGAAGCTCCAAGCCGCCGTAGTTCGGTCAGACCGAGTCATGGCGTTCATCCCTCCCGATTCGTCGCCAAGGACATAACATGATCGACGATCCCTTCGCTGCGTTGGATCGACGAATCGAAATCGTTCTCCAAGAACCCCAGCAATTCCGTGCGGGCATCGGGGCCGCCACTGCCGGCAGCGTAGTGATCGTTGACATTGACATAAATCCCCGTCCGCCCGCTACCGATCCGGGCGGACGGTTCCACCGTCACGTTCATCTGCCCGCCTGGCGGTCTTCCTGCAGGGCTGAACTGCGACATCGTGAGAGATTTCATTCCGCCATACTCGCCACCCAGATCGAGCTCATCTTTCCACCCCCCCCAAGGTTCCGGCGGCGCCAATATCCTGCCGATCCGGTCCCGCGTGGCCTGATCCGTCACCCGAAAATGAACATCTCGGTTGATGCCGATTACCCTGAGGGGCGTATGATGAAGGTGCTCCCTGAACACGCGCACCGCAAGATCGCGCACGCGAATAAGGGGGGCCTGCTGCGTATTGGCCTGAAAGCGGTCGGCAGTGACCTGAAGATCAAGCCACTCCGTGGAGAACGCCGTCACTTGGGGGCTGGCTACTTTCAGATCGGCGTTATCCGCCGCGCTTTCCGACAGAAGGCCATGAAGGGCGAACCAAGCCGGTGTGAAAATCGCCGGGTTGAAATCGCCCAGGACGACAACGCTCACGCCCCCGGTCTCCGGTTCGATCCGCATGGTGCCCTCCCGGACTATCGTTTCGGCTCGGTCAACAGAACGCGCAGCGCCATCAGCACACGGCGCGGGCTCTTGCGGTGCATCGCCATGCCGAGCCAGTAGGCCGCCTCCTCGTGCCCCATGGCTTCGATGCCCTCGGCCACGGCCCGCATGTTGTCGCGGCTGCGCATCGGCGCCAGCGTGCGGAACAGGAGGCCCAGCGTCAACGCGATATCCTCTGTCAACGCATAGCCCCGTTTCATCGCATCGGCCCGCTGGTCCGGCTTGACGCCAGCTTGCGACAGCCTTCTGAGCACCCGATGCTCCACCAGTTCGAGGTTGCGGCCATGAAGCCCGGCGACGCGCAGCGCGCACGTCACATGGGGCGAGGCGCTGGCCGGCAATTGCCAGATTTCGTAGGCGGCATTCGTTGGCCCACGACACCGCATCCGCAACTCATAGCGCGGCGCCGACCCAAGGGTCTCGATCTGCGATATGGGATCCGGACGCGCCATTTACGCCTTCACCTCCGCCGTCGCCGACACATAGGCGGCGCCGCTCGCGAACCGGCCGAGGCGCTCGGTCAATTTCTCCGCCGCATCGTCCCGCATCGACAGCCCGCTTTCGAAGATCAGTTCGAAGCCCGCTTCCAGGCTTCGGGTTTTGGCATCGCGCAGCTGCGGTTCGAGGAACTCCCGAACCGGTTGCGCATCCGATACAGGCCCCCGGAACTCGATTTCGAACGACCCGCCGTCGCCGGTTTCGTAGCCGCCCGAGATGGTGACGACCTTCTCCGCGCCGGATACCGCCCCCACGGCGCCGAGAAGCCGGAATGCGTCGCCCGCCTCGAACATTCGGATCGTCAGCGCTCCTATGGTCTCGACATCCTTCGCCCGCGCCTGCTCCCACAACCGGATCAGCGCCTCCCGGAGCACGCCCTCCGCGGTAAACGAGCCCGGCGGCGCCTGCCCGACAGGAAGGCCGCCAACCGGTTCCGTGCTCGATTCCCAATCCGGTTCGTCCTCGTCCATCCCGTTTGGTTGGCCCGGCGTATCGTCACCTGTCCCGGGTTCCGGCGGTCCATCGGTCTTCCGTGGCCAGATGCCGGCATTCTTCGCGTAGGCCATCGTGAAAACGACGGATTGCTCGTCGATCGCGATACCCGCCGACGGGTCCCCAAGCCCGAACAGCAGGTCTCCGCGCCGGTAGACATACTCGCCCTGATCGATGCCGCGTCTCACCCCGCGAATGAAGATGTCCTCGCCCACCAGGATCGGCAGCGCCGGGTCGCGCCGGAACTCGTCGCGCAACGCCAAGGTGGTGACTTGCCCTTTCTTCAGCGGCGTGCGGTCGCGCACATAGGCGGGCGAGTCCGGCTCGTCCTCGGGCAGGCGCAGTTTCTTGAGGTCGCGCAAGGCCCGAACGACCTGCTGCTGTCCCGCGCCGGGCTGATCGGAGGTGGAATGAATGTCGATCGCTGTGTGGGCCAGATCGACATCGCTCGCGCCGACGCGGTTGCGGGAGGGGTAGAACACGTGCCGGTAGCACTGTTGGATGGCGATCGCGAGCTCCTGCTCGGACCGGGCCTCCATCTCGCGCACCTGGGCTTGCTGGTGCTCCGCCAATTCGACGAGGCGTTCCGGCTTCTTCATCTCCCGCAGCGCCAGGCGGTGGTACGTCTTGCGGCGCATTTCCTCCTTGCGGGCGTCGTCCGCGACCACGAACACCAGGTTGTTTCGAAGCGCCCGCAACGCGGAGCCTTCCGAACCCTTCCGGGTATAGATGCGCGCGATCAACTCGGGCACGTTCTCGACCGAGCTGCCAACGGTAACGCCGTCATAGGCTAGGACGGCAAGCTTCGGGCGGCCGTCCGCGACCTCGTCGGGAACATCGAACGGCCCTCCGGGGAACGGCGCCGCCTCGAATGTCTTGCCGCCGAATATCTCACGGATGCGGTCGTTGAGCTGGGCGCGCGCTTCCCCGGCATCGACATGGCCTTCCTCGCGGCGGACGATCTGGCGCAGATTGGCCTCGGCGAGAAAACGCATCGGCGCTCCGGGGCGGTCGTCCAGATAGGCGGATTCGGCGATGAACTTCTTGCGCGCTTCCTCGATGAAGCTGATGTCCGTCGCGGGGCCGAGGATCGAGTAGCGCAACCGCTCCGGCGCAATCCCTTTCAGCGGATCGTTGAAGGCAAGCGTGTGCATGAAGACGGTGCGGGCGACACAGGCCGCGTAGGCCGGCAGGCCGCCGTGGTGGGCAGCGTCGATCTCCTGTGCCAACGCCTTCTTCCCGGCCGAGCCGGAGACATCGTTGGCGATCGCCGGCACATAGGCGGACTGCCCGAGCCGCGTCACGATCTCCTGGCGGATCGGCTCATGGCCCGGGTCGATATGATGCAGGTGAATCGCGGTCGCGTCGGTGGGCTTTTCCGCCCAGAGATGCGAGATCGTGCGCGCCAGAAGCCGCAGCATGCCGCGCACCCGCTGGAAATTGCCCAGCGTCGCGGTCTTACCGGTCAGGGTTTCGAGGACTTCCGGGTGCAGCGGGTAGCTCGCCAGGAAGGTCTCGACGGTCTCGGGCCGGGCGGCATCGTCCGCAAGGGACTCCCTGTGGGCGGTCCAGAGCACCCGATAGGCATCCGCGACCGCCGGAACCGCCGTCTCGTCGATGGACTCGAACAGGCGGCGGCGGAGCACCCGAACCGTCTCGTCTTCCTCGGTGGGGTTCAACAGCGTCGCCTTGCGCGCGGAGACGCTCTCCGCCTCCGCCATGCGGTCGGCAATGAACTGGTTTTCGTCGGTATAGGCGTCGCTCGCCCGCCCGTCCTTGCCGATCGCCAGCGTGTAGACGAGGACGGCGTCGGGCGCGCTTTCGACGGCCTTGAACAGGGAGGTCAGGAATGCCGTCAACTGGTCGCGGGCGTCTCCGAGGTTGCGGACCTTGCGCAGGTAGACCGAAAGCTCGTCGAGCAGGATCAGGGTGGGCTCGCCGCCGAACAGCTCGCGCAAGGTCCCGGCGCCCGGCGCGATGCGGCTCTCGTCGCTCTTGCGTACTCGTTCATACCCCTCCCTGCCGGCAAGCGCACAGGCGATCTCGCCCCAGGGCGTATGGGCGAGAACACCGTCTTCCATGCGGCGCCCGTTGGTCGGGTCGGCGTTCTCGCCGTCGAAGGCGGCGATGCGCACACGGCTTCGCGGCAACAGCGAAGGGTCGATGAACTCCGCGATACCCGGCACGTCCCCCACGCCGCGCGCGGCGTGACACAGTGCGATCAGCCCGTGCGACTTGCCGCCGCCATAGGACGTATCGAGCCGGAAGATCGACGCGACCT
The DNA here is from genome assembly GCA_963422645.2 of Alphaproteobacteria bacterium. Classification (GTDB taxonomy): domain Bacteria; phylum Pseudomonadota; class Alphaproteobacteria; order UBA828; family UBA828; genus WTGU01. The sequence continues at coordinate 259,680 of CAXXVO010000012.1, read as the reverse complement.
CGCCACCCGCGCCGGTCAGACGCCTGCACACGTTGGCGAGCAGGTTCCGAAGGCCTCTGGTTGGGTATGTGTTGGCGAAGAAGCGCGCCGGATCGAGATATTCGGCGTTTCCCTTGCCGACGATGACCTGGGCCAGATCCGCCGCGAAGTCGGCCTCGGCGATCGCCCCCTTGAGAACATCCGCGCGCGGCCGGCAGGTCTCGAATATCGTCGGGACGGTCATACGCTGCTCTCCACCCGCCTACCCGGGTCGTCCGGCCCGACCGCGTGCGCCTCGGTCCACAGGTCGATCTCGCTTTTCCTGAACCGCCAGGAGCCGCCAACCTTGAAGCCCGGTATCTCTCCGTTGGCGACCAGCCGGTAGATCGTACGGTCCTTGACCTTGAGGTACTCGGCCACCTCGCGCACGGTCATGACATCGGTGTCAGTCATTATCCATCGCGCTCGCGTTCTGATCGGCTTGGCCAGACCCCACCCGGAAAATACAACAAAATTGGCAAAATTCCAGGCGGTGCGCATTCTTCGGCTGTCGCGGCGGGCGAGGCCGCATGAGGCTTGCGGGGATTCGCTCGTCACGCCGACTCGGTTCCTCGATCCAGCGCATGTTCACGGCGCGGGAAAGACCCCGGATGCTCCGGAGAACAGTGACCCGGAGACCAACTCCGAGGAGGGGCCATGTGGTCGATGGAACTCAAGCAGCCTCCGCTCGTCTGCGGCTCTTCAGGATATCGTCCGCGATGCTGTCGGAGATTCTGGCCGCGGCTTCCTTGACCGAGTCCCGCGCCAGATGGGCATAACGCGCGGTGGTCTGCGCCCGCGCATGTCCGAGCAGCTTGCCGATCATCGGCAGAGATTCCCCCAGCGCCAGCGCCCGCGAGGCGAACGAATGTCGGAGGTCATGGATGCGGACATCGTTCAGATCGGCCCGCGCCCGGACGATCCCCCACGGGCCGCCGAGGTTCTTCATGTGCGTGCCCTTGACGCGCCCCGCGATGACCCAGGGATTGCCCGGAACGCGCGGCAGGTCCGAGAGGACCTTCACCGCCGCCGGCGACAGCGGAACCGCCCGCGGCCCAGTCTTGCTATCGCGGAGCCGCATCTCGTTCGCCTCCAAGTCCACGTCCTCCCATAGCAGGGTCAGGATCTCGTTGCACCGGCAGCCCGTCAGCATCAACAGCCGGATCGCTGCGGCAGCATGCACCGAGACCTTGCCCCCGGACACAGCCTCGCCCAACACTACGCCCAGGCGCCGGAACTCCCCGTCGGTCAGGAACCGCTCGCGCTTGCGCATCCTGTATTTGACGATCTCGCGGCACGGATTGCTACCGTCCGGCACCATGCCCCACGCCTCGGCCATGGTGAACATGCGGGAGATGACATCCACCGCGAGGTTGGCCATCGCGGGCGTTTCGCTCAAGCCGCCGTGCAGCGCCATCACCTTGTCCCGCTCGACTTCCATCAGCGGGAGCGTCCCGGGCGCCGGCAGAATGTGCTGCTCTATGGCCGTGCTTGCAGTCTTGACCGTGCTCGGTTTGCAGCGCACTTCGAGATGTTCGGTCCGGTAGCGTTCGGCCAGATCGGCCACCGTCGGGCCGGGCTCCGGCTTCGGCGCGAGCGGCGCCGGGATCGGCTCCTCGCCCGCCTTGACCCGCGCGATGATGAGCGCGGCCCGCCGGCGCGCCTCCTCGGGCGTCAGCACGCCGTGCCGGCCCACCGTGATCCGCGTCGACTTGCCTCGCGCCCGTGTCTGCACGACGTACATCTTCGCGCCCGAGGGATAGACGCGGACCCCGAAGCCCGAAAGCTCCGAATCCCAGAATACCGTGTCCTTGCCGGCGCGCAGCGCGTCCACCGTGCGCCGCGAGATCGTCATGGATTGGAGCTTCGCCATCGTCTCTCTGTTCCCATCGCCGTTGCCGGGCCTCACGCGGCTGCGGCGTCCTCCGGCATGATGTCCGCCCCGATGCTGCCGCCGACCTTCGCCGCCGAGGCTTTCTCGGTGTCTCGCGCGAGATGGGCGTAGCGCGCCGTGGTCTCGACTTGGCTATGGCCGAGCAGCGCCCCGATCATCGTCAGGCTCTCGCCCAGCGCCAGAGCCCTTGAGGCGTACGAATGTCGAAGGTCATGAATGCGCACGTCCTCCAGACCGGCCCGCTTGCGCAGCTTGCTCCACTGGTCGTCGACGGCGCACAGCGGCGCGTCCGGCTTCTTGCCCGCGATCACCCACGAATTGCCGGGAACCCGGGGGATGGCGTTCAGCACTTCGGCCACGGTGGGAGACAGCGGCACCATGCGCGCACCCGTCTTGCCGTCGCGCAGCCGCAGTTCCCCCGCCGTGCGGTCCACGTCGTCCCATTTCAGGCCCAGGATCTCGCCCTTGCGGCACCCCGTCAGCATCAGGAGCCGGATCGCCGCCACCGCTGAGGGATACACCGAGCCGTCGGCCTCCGCCTCGTCGAGCACCGCGCCCAGGAGGCGGAACTCCTCGCATGTGAGGAACCGCTCGCGCCGCCGCTCCGGATAGCGGCGCACGAAGCGGCGCGGGTTGGTGCCCTTGGCCCGGAGGCCCCAAGCCTCGGCCAGCGAAAGCATCTTGCTCAGCGTCGCCAGCACGCGGTTGGCGACGAACGGCGTCTCACGCAACCCGTAATGGAGGGACGCGACATGTTCTCGATCCACCGCGCCCACCGCGAGCCCGCCCAGCGCCGGCAGGATGTGCCGGTCGAGCGTCCACTTGTAGTCGGTCGCGGTCGACGGCTTGCAGTTCGTCGCCACATGCTTGCGCATGAAGCGCGCTGCGAGATCGGCCACCGTGGGCTCGGGCTCCGGCTCGACCGGTGGGGGCGGCAGCGGGTCTTCCCCCTGCTTGATGCGGTCGATGACGGTTGCCGCCTGCCGGCGCGCCTGCTCGGCGGAGAGCGGACCGTGGCGGCCGAGGGTCGCCCGTTTCGAGCCCGCCGGACCGCGGGATTGCACCACGTACATCTTGCGGCCCGAGGGGTGGACGCGCACGCCGAAGCCGGGCAGGCGCCGGTCCCAGAACACCGCCTCCTTGCCCTCGACGGACAGCGCGTCCACGCTGCGCTTGGTGATGACGAACTCGTTGCGTCTCGGCATCGGTCAGATCCGAATCCTGGAATTCTGGTAATGCTTCCGTTCTCAGGTGATGGATGGTGATTTCACCGATTGAGTGTCCGCTTCCAGTCTCGTCGGAGAGGCCGCAGCCAGATGTCCTTCCTGGGCTCGGCCCGCTTCATGTGCGTGTCGTAGCGCCCGCGGCCCTGGGTGGTCCCGACGCGGGTCCAGCCCGAGGCGCGGTAGACGGCGCCGGTGTAGCGCGGGGTCTCGACGAAGGTCTCGATGAGCACCGGTGTGACGTTGTAGCGCGCGGTCCAGTCCTCGGGCAGGCGGCGGCGCACGATGGCGAGGATGTGCGAGCCCAGGTTCGGGATCTCGACCCAGGGCAGGATCAGGAAGCGCGGGTTGTCCACCACCAGCGGCAGGTTCTTCTCGCGCAGCTCGGGCGTCCATCCGATGAAGCTGTCGCGCGGGGCGAGCTTCCAGGCGGCGGTGGAGAAGCCGAGCATGGCGACGGGCCAGCCGTTTCGGTCGTGCACGGCGTAGCGCATCTGGGCGCCGACCAGGGTCTTGTATCCGAGGTAGTGGTAGCGGGCGACGAACTCGTTCCAGAGCCTGCCTTCCCGCGTGTTGCGCATGACGGTGCGGAAGTCGAGGGGGCGCACCTCGTCCAGCGTCGTCGGCGCCGGGAACAGCGGCGGCTCGGTGTCAGGCCCGAAGACGAAGGGCTTGGGCCGGCCCTGCCGTCCCCTCGGCGGCGGCAGAACGATCACGCCGTCGCGGTGCATGGCGAGCATGGTCACCTTGGCCATCATGTCCTTGAGGCCGCCGTCGGGCTTGAGCCAGCCGATACGCCGGCAGAACTCTCTGGACAGGGCGGCGCGGGTCGGCTGCGGATCGGCGGCGATCAGGGCGCGCAGCAGCGCCATCTCGTCGGTGGTGAAGTCGCGCCCGTAGTACCGGCACTCGATGGCGCCGGTCATTCCTGCGCCGTGAACTTGCGCCTGCGCGCCTCGCTCATCGTCCACGGCAGCCATGGGGACAGGTCGTCGGGCGGTTTGCCGCCATTCTCCGCGCAGGCCTTCAACCATGCCTCCAGCCAGCGCGGCACGTCGATGCCGTTCATCGAGAGCGTGCCGATGACGGAGTACATGGTCGCGGTGAACTTCGCGCCGTCCTCGCTGTTGGAACCGAAGCTCAATCGGCGCCCGATGGCCGGCCCGCGGATCGCCCGCTCCCCGGCGTTGTTGTCCATCGGAACCTGGGGATTGTCGACGAAGACGCACAACCCTTCGCGGTGGTTGAGCAGCGAGCGCAAGGGCTTTGCCCGACGGTCCTTGTCCGGCAGGCCGGCCAGTTCCGCCTCGGCGTCCGCGAACAGGCGCTTGACCGCCCTTCCGAGCTTGCGCTGCGCCGCGTCGAAGGCCCGTGTCTGGCGTTCGAGAGCGGGGTCGTAATGCTTCAGCCGTTCGTCGTTCAGGTGGTAGACGAGCGCGATCCGCTCGACCCATTCCTGGCACCATTCGGTCAGCGCCTCCTGCCCGGTCGCGCAGTCGACGAAGTCGCGTCGCTGATGTGCCCAGCACCAGCACAGGATCACCTTGCCGGCGAGTTCGCGCGCCAGCGTTTTGTATGCGCTGTAGCGGTCGCAGACCAGGAAGACGATACAGGCGGTGTCGCGGAACAGGGTCCTTGCGACCTCGGCGCTGCGCGAGGGGTCGATGATGTAGTAGACCGAATCCTTGCTGACCGAGACCCACAGCCAGGCGCGGCTCGAACGGCCGGTGTCGCGGAACTCCTGTACCCGCCAGCCGGTCTCGTCGGCATGGCGCAACGCCGCGGTGTTCTGGTGCGCGAGGATCGCCTCGTAGAGCGGGTCGAACAGCGGCACGAAGCGCTTCAGGCTGTTGGCCAGCGTACCCGGCGAGACCGGCAGCCCCTGGTCCCCGTACCACGCGGCGACCCGGCACAGCGGGCGCAGACACCCACAGTGTTCGAACAGGAACCGTGCCCAGAAGCTGGTTCCGAAGAGCGTTCCGGGGAACAGCCGCGGCACCGGCGGCGCAATCGCTTCCAGGGGCGAGGACGCACACTCGCAGCCCCGGCGGTAGCGCGGCCGCACGATCCTGCGGATGTGGGCCTTGACCTCGATCTCGATCAGGCTCGTGGAGCGTTCGCCGTTGGCGACATAGGGCTTGCCGCAACAGGAACAGATGCGCGCATCCTTCGGCGGGTTGCGCCGTTCCTTCTTCTCCTGGAGCTTGGGCCGCGGGGTGCGGCCGTGGCCGGGCGCGCCGCGTTGCTGGCCGCGCTTGCGCCCCGTACCGGGCTTCTGCTGCTGCTCGCTCTTCCTGCCGTGGAGCGCCTTCGACAGGACGGCCCGGCTCGAGCGCAGCTTGGCCAGCTCCTCTTCCAGCGTCTCGATCCGGGCCCGCAGGGACTCGATGGTCTTCTCCTGCTGGCGCAATCTCTTCAAGGCCGCAGGCAGCAGGGGACGTTCGGCAAGCTCGGCCTCCAGCCGCTCGGTCTTGAAGGCCGACGTATCCAGGGCAATTTGCAAGTCGACGATGCGCCTGTCCTGCCAATCGATGAAGTTCGTCTGGTCGTGGTATTCCGCCAGTTCCGCGCGCAGCAGCTCGACCTCGTCGGACAACCCACGTGCCGTCGCCCTGATGCCCTGCAACCACTCCAGCTCGCGGCGCAGCCGGCCGTTCTCCCGGTTCTGCCGACGGGTCTCCCGGGTCAGGGAATCGACTTCCTCGCGCAGCGCCTTGACCGTGTCCTTCTGCTTCTGCGTCCGTTCCAGCGCCTTGCCCAGCCGGATGCTCTCCTTCGACAGCGCCGTCTGCGCGGCCCGCTCCGACTTGCGCCGCGCCGAGACCTCTCCGCGCAACGCCGCGACCTCGTCCTTCTGTCCCTGCGACCGCTCCAGGGTCTTGCGGAGCCGGGCATTCTCCCTCGACAGTGGCCCCGTCGCGTCCTTCCGGGCTTTCGACGCCAGGGCCTCTTGCAACTGAGCAACCTCGTCGCGCAGCGCTTCGATCGTGCCGAACTCGCTCGATACGCTGCGGGCTTCGGAGAGCAACTCCTGCAAGTGCGCCACTTCGGCCTGCAAGGCCGGCACGTCCTTGGCCGCGCGGCGGAGGTCCCCGGTCTCTTCCTCGGCCTCGCTCAGCCTCTGCCGGCAGGCCTTGAACCGCGACTTCCACGCACCCGCATCGCTGCGGGCGGCGACTTCCGCCCAGCGCAACTCTTCCGCACGCGCTTCCGCTGCTTCCGCCCGCGCCTGCGCCTGTTCGCACAGAGATTGCCAGTCGCGCGGCTCGCTCGCCGGCGCCGACATGGGGGGCGACCAGATCGCCTCGTCCCCCTCGGTCGGTGTCAGCGCCGTCCCGAAATCCTCGTCTCGCATCGCCATGGGCGAGACGATATCGAATCACCGGCGGCGTTACCAGAGGCTTTTGCGCGGGCGCTACGACACGCACATGAAGCGGGCCGAGCCCAGGAGGGACATCTGGCTGCGGCCTCTCCGACGAGACTGGAAGCGGACACTCAATCGGTGAAATCACCATCCATCACCTGAGAACAGAAGCATTACGAATTCTGAGCGGGATCGTGTATCAGGTCCGTAAGCAATTCGCAAGCGACCGACTTCCAATCTAGGCGCATCGGAGCGCATCTGTGGCGCGGCAGAAAGCGGGTAGCTGTAGGAGAGAACGGGATAATATATAGCTATAACAATCGACTATTATACTCCCGCGTGTCTCTGACCGCCTCTGCGCACCGTTGTCGAACAGGCGAGAATCATACATCGTTTTATGATTGGTCAGGTGCGGATGGTTTGCCTCCATGGCGGCGATCACGTTGTCGACGGTACGGCCCTGGAACGCATGTACGGTCGAGGCCCAGGCATGGTCGAGATGGCGCATCTGCGGATCGCCTTCGTTCAGGCTCAGCATGCGCCCGTCCTCGAGCCGGAAGGACACCCGGCCGCCGGTCACCGCCACCACCTCGGCGGTGTGGCTGTTGACGAGCCCGAGCACGGTGTCGTTGCGGGTCCAGCGGACGCGGTCGCCGGCGCGGAGCTCGAGCGCCTCGGCCCGGTAGACCTCGCTGCCGCCCCGGCTCCCGGCAATTTCGCCGGGTTTCCAGCCCACCGTCCCGTGCTCTCCCCCGCCGAGCAGGACCTCCCTTCGCGCGTGATCGACGCCGGCGACGCGGCGCTCGTCGCCCTTCTCGACGCCGATCCGTTTGTACGGTCGGTGGAAGACCACGACATCGCCCACCGCATAGTTCCCGGCGAGCGCCTTCTCCGCGTTGGTGTAGCCCTTCGAGACCAGCCGCTCGCTCTGGAGTGCGGGGCCGTGGATGCGGCCCTCACGGGCGAGACGCTCGCGGATATGGCCGTTGATGGCTTGGCGGAGCGCGTGGCTCGGGGCCATCACCCCGGTGCGGTTGCGCATCTCCGGGGAGAGCGCGAGCCAGCGCGCGGCGACCGCGCCCGCGATGTTGTCGGCCTTCACCTCGGCGACGTTGGCGCCGAGCTTCCCGAACGCCTTGGCCGTTTCGCCCGCGAGGCTCGCCTCGACCGCGGCCTTCAGGTCGGGGTCGCGCTGGCGCATGATCTCGTCCATGATGGCTGTTTTCATGCCGGCGGCCTGAAGCTGCGCGAACGGCTTCCCGGCATCGACCGCGTCGAGCTGCTTCGAGTCCCCGACTAGCACCACTCGTGGGATGCGCAGCACGGTCGCGATCCGCAGCAGGTCGCGGGCCTGGACGGTGGAGGCGAGCGAGCCTTCGTCCACCACCAGCACGGTCTTGGCGAAGCGGCTGCGCAGTTCGCGCTCGCCCTTCTTCGAAAGGCGCGCTTGCGCGACGCCGGCGTTGCGCGCGAGGAAGAGCTGCAGCGTCTCGCTTTCGATGCCGGCCTCGGCGCCGAGCGTCCTCGCCGCCGAGGCCGAGGGGGCGAGCCCCATCATGCGGTAGCCGCTCTTCGCCGCCAGCGCCTGGACGCGCCTCAGCATGGCGGTCTTGCCGGTGCCGGCATAGCCCTGGACGCCCACCACCCGGTCCTTCGCGCCGAGGATGAGCTTGACCGCCTCCCGCTGCCCGTGGGTCAGCGGTCCCCTGTGCAGGCGCGCGCTCACCATCCAGCTTCGCATCACCGGCCGCCCGCGGGCCTGACCGTCGCGCATCAGCCCGATCGTCTCGCGCTCGTCGGCGAGCGCCTTGTCCGTCGTCATCCCGTCGCCGGCTTCGTGCGCGGGCGCGGCGTGGAGCGTGCCGGCCTTCCGGAGAGTGCCCACCGTCATCTCCGCCTCTCCGACGGAGACCGCTCCGGGCCGCCAGGCGAGGGCGGCGGCCAGCAGGTCGGCGCGGGAGAACACCGCCTCCCGCTCGGCCAAGTGGGAGACCGCCCATTCCATGGCCTCCGCCGCCGGGGTCTTCGGAACACCGTCCGGCCCCACAGGCTCCTTCCTCCCGGCAGCGCCCGCAAGGGCCGCCGCCTCGCGCGGCGCGGTGTCCGTCGCTCGCGCCACGATCGGCTCCCTTCCGGCGTCCCGCGGCAAGGCCTCGGCGACGATGGCCCGCGCATCGAACTCGAGTCCGGCGGCCTGCCGCTGCCAGCTCTCGCGCAGCGCCGCCTTGTCGACATCGCGCTTGTGGGCCCGCGTCATCAGCGCCGCGCGCTCGGCGAGGCGCGCATCGGCGGCGGTCCCCGCGGCGCCGCGCTCGGCGACCGCGGCCTCGATCTCGGCGCGCCGGGTGGAGAAGGCCTCGATCACCTCGCGGGACACGCCCGCGATCTCGAAGCGCCCGTCGGCATGGCTCTTCTCGATGCCGTAGCCGAGCCCGGCAATGCCTCGGGCGAGTTCGCTGCGGTAGACCATGCCGATCAGCTTCTGCTGGCGGTAGAGCGACTCGTTGGCCATGGTCCGCCACTTCCCGTCTCCGCCCTGCACCATGTTGGCGAGCACGGCGTGGGTGTGGAGCTGGGGATCGAGGTTGCGGGACGTATCGTGGCGGAACGTTGCCGCCACGACTCTTTGGTTGCCGGCCCGGACCATCTTTCCCGTCTCCGGATCCCGCATGCGGGTCTCGGCGGCGTTGCCCTCGACCCAGGCAAGCGTGCGGGCGACGGCCCGGTCATGGGCCTCGACTACGCGGCCGTCGCCGCCGACCAGCGCGGCGAGAGACACGGACTTCGGCGCGCTGAACGTCAGGTCGCGGCCGGGGCGATGGATGCGGTTGCCGTCTCTGTCGAGGCGTCCCAGGCGCTTTCCCGATCCGTCCGGCACCTCGCCTTCGAGTACCGCGCGGAACGTCTCCGGGTCGACCGGGCCTTCGAGGCCCAGCCCCTCGGCGCCCTTTCCGGCCCAGGCGCTGGCGGCCCTGTGGGCAGGGTCGTCCTTCGCGTAGTAGCCGTCGCGCTCGTAGTAGGACGTACCTTGCGCGGGCGAGGCGACGGCGCCGATGGAGACGACCATCAGAGCCACTCGCAGGCCGGACGGCCGTCAGCGCCGCCGGCCGCGTCATCGTCATCCCCGGTATACGGACCCGAAGCCGTGCTGTCCCGCCCACCGGGCGCGGCGGCGCGTTCGCGGGCCGAAGACTCGCCCGGCGCGTCACCGCCGCTTGCACCGCCCGTCCCCGCCACCTCGCCGGAACCGTCCGCTGGCCGCGCGGCGCCGGCGGGGGCTTCTGTGGCCCGGTCCAGCTCGCCGACCGTCGTCGGTGCATCCCTTGGCTTGGCCTCCGCGCCGGCCGATCCGGTGCGAGCCGGCTTCCGTTCCGGGTCGGGCGGCGGGAGGCTCGGGAGCTCGCCCCGAGGGTCCGCCGCTTCCGGTGCGGCATCCGCTTCGGTCTCCGTCGATCCGGGAGGCCTGGCTGCCGCCGCCGTCTCGTCCCGGCCGGCATCTCGCCGCGGCACGAACCGCTCGGCGGCCTTCGGGCGCTTCACGTAGTCGAGCCGGATCGGGGCGACCGGGAGCGGGCCGGGGAAGCGCAGCCAGCCGTGGAGGCTCTCGAGCTGCATGATCTCGGAGGCGAGCGCGAGCGCGCGGAGCTCGCGCTTGGGCGTGAGCGAGACGCCGTCGCGGATGGTGTTGGCGCCGTAGGAGAACCCCTCCGTCACCTCCTCGACCTCGCTGCGGCCGAGGCTGTCGGCCGACCATTGCGCGGTGTCGCGGTCGGGGGCGGCGAGCACCACGCGGGTGCCGCAGAGCCCCGAGATGGTCTCCGCGCCGTTGCGCCCGTAGAGGTCGCGGAGCGCGGAGATCACCTGGATGCCGAGCACGAAGCAGCCGCCGAACTGGCGCGATTCCGCGAGCCCAAGCCGCGCGGGTGCGGTGCCGGTGCGGTCGAGATACGCCCGCACGGCGTGGCGGAAATGTGTGGTGAGTGCGTTCATGGCGGCGGAAGATACGCAGGCAGATTGTCGTTGACAATCGTGTTAGTTAGTGAATACGCTATGCCATCCGCCGTCAACCGGCGACAACCCAGCGAGGCAACGCGATGGAACGCGACCCGGTACGACAGAACATCCGCGACCTGCTCTGGAGGCGCGGCATGAACATGCGCGAGGTGTCGCTCGCCATCGGCCGCAACGTCTCCTACCTGCACGGCTTCCTCGAGCGCGGCACCCCCAAGGTGATCTCGCACCAGGACGCGGAAAAGCTCGCCGGCCTGCTTGGCTGCAAGGCCGGAGATCTGCACCACGCCGAGCGCCCGCCCCGGCGCAAGAGGGCGGCAGCGAAGAAGCGGCGCCGACAGGAGATGGATCCCGGACCGGTGCCGCTCGCCGCCGTCCCGGAGGTGGATGTCGAGGCGTCCGCGGGACCCGGCGCGCTTGCCGACGAGTTCGTCGCCGAGCGCGCGCGCTGGTTCCTCCCCGAGGGGATGATCCGCTACGAGGGGGGCGCAAACCCCGGCGCCATCCGCGTGCTGCGGGTGCGCGGCGAATCGATGGAGCCCGAGCTCTCCGAAGGCGACCGGCTGCTCGTCGACACCGCCCGGCGCGTCCCCGCCACCGGCGAGATGTTCGTGCTCTTCGACGGAACCGGGCTCGTGGTCAAGCGCGTCGAGCATGTGAACGACGCCGGCGGCGCGCCCGAGCTGCGGCTGAAATCAGCCAACCCGGACTACGCCGACTACACCTGCCTTGCCGAAGACGTGCACATCGTCGGCAAGGTACTCTGGACCGTCAGACGGGTGTAAGGCCAGCCCACGCACCCGACGGCCGGGAGTGAAAGTGCGGTGCGCTCAGCAATGCAGGTGGCAACAGGCCCCCGTGCCGACATCACCGGCATGTCCGTACGCCGGCCACGCGCTCGGCCGGTGTTTACGATCCCGAAACGCGGCACCGCAATGGAGTCTGCGTCGCACCGATGGTTCGCCGAACGGGACAGCGCACGAGCGGATGGCCGACGAGCGGTTACGATGGTCCGATGGTCAACGGAGTGGTAGGCGGTTTCCGTCGACAGCGCCGCGCCGAAACGCGCGGGCTTTCACCCCAATCCGCTTCCGAATTGCTTACGGGCCAGTTGGGCAAAAAGAAAAGCTATTTGAATACGGTAGGTTAGGCCAGTAGGAAAGAACATGCTACATTTGTATCCAGGACGAACATCGACAGCCATCAATCGAAATTGGGTGGCTCGCGCATGGCCTCCCGCGGCGGAAGTTCGAGCTCTACCCCGCCAAATGGTGCGAAGCGCGCGCGAATGGCACTGGCGAGGTTGTCCGCTCCGGCTTCCGTCCCGACCGCATCCCGCAGGATCAACCGGGCCTCTTCCTCCATGGAACGTCCATGCTCGGCCGCCCGTATCCTCAGCCGCGACTTCACGCCATCGTCGAGGTTGCGGATCGTAATGCTTGCCATTGCGCCACCCCTCCCTCTCAACCCTCAAGAATGTAGGCGTTGATTGCAATGAAATCAATGCCGCGACACCGGATTACACGCCGATTCGCGACGGCCAGACCGCTGTCCCCCAGCGCACCCCGGTTCGTGTCATAGTGAGGGGGCATGGGCGCTTTGCGCGCCGCGCGTTCCAATGTCCCACCGGGCCACCGGCTGGCTCTTTGTCCCCTCTACCCTGCCGCCCAACGCGAGGCGCCATCGATGATCCTGCCGCGCCGGCTGACCGAGCTCCTGGGCGACCCGCTCTATCTGCGCCTCTGGCTCATCGGCCTCCTCAGCATGGGCTCCCGCTGGCTGGAGCTCCTGGTGGTCGGCATCTTCGCCGTGGAGACCACCGGATCGCCGGTGCTGGTGGCGCTGCTCGTCATCCTACGCATGCTGCCGCTGGCCGTATTCGGCTCCATCGTCGGCACCTTCGCCGACCGCGTGTCCCCGCGAATTCTGCTCTACAGTTCACACGGGCTCGCAGCGCTGGTCTCGCTCGCCGTCCTCGCCCTCGCGCTCTCGGGCATCGCCGCCTATTGGCACATCGCGCTTGCGACCTTCCTCTCCGGCGTCGTCTGGACCACGGACATGCCCGTCCGCCGGCGGATGATCGGCGACGTCGCCGGCGCGGGGCGAATCGCCGCCGGCATGAGCCTCGACAGCGCCACGAGCAACGCCATGCGGCTCATCGGTCCGCTCTTCGGCGGCCTGCTCTACCAGTGGCTCGGTCTCGGCGGCGCATTCGGCCTGGCAGCGGTGCTCTACGCGTTGTGCCTGATGCTGACACCGGGTCTTCCGAAGGCCTTTGCGTCCGGCGCCGGCCAGCGCTCGGCAAGGCTTCTCGGCGATCTGCGTGAAGGCTTCCGCTTCCTCGCCCGCGAGCCGGAAATCCGCCGCATCCTCTACGTCACGGTGATCTTCAACATCTGGGGCTTCCCCTTCGTCTCGATGATCCCGGTCATCGGCACGGAGAAGCTCGGCCTGAGCCCCGCCGCCATCGGCGGCCTCGCCGCGCTGGAGGGCGGCGGCGCTTTCACCGGGGCGCTGCTGATCGCCGCCATCGGCGTCCGGCCAGGCGCATACCGCCGCTTCTACTTCTTTGGCACCGCGAGCTATTCCGCTCTGGCCTTCGTCGCGAGCTGGATGACGGAGACCGCGCCGATGGCGATCGTGATCTTCTTCGTAGGGCTCGGCGCGGCCGGCTTCTCCACCATGCAAACCGTCCTGATATACGGGATGGCGCCGCCGGAGATGCGCGGCCGCATGCTCGGCATCCTCTCGCTCACGATCGGCGCCGGCGTGATCGGGTTCACCAATATCGGGCTCATGGGCGAGCTCTTCGGCGTTGCCAATGCCGTGCGCATCGTCGCGGCGGAGGGCCTGGTCGCCGCCCTCCTCCTCGGTCTCAACTGGCCCCGACTCTGGCGTGACGGCGGCAGCGTGTGACCATTGCAGAGAACGACTCTAACAGCGTATCTTTGCCGCCCGTGCCCGTTGGCGCGAGCAACCCAAAGCGGAGAGCGAGACCGCGATGGAAATCGAGGAACGGACAGAGGGAACGGCGGTCGTCGTCTCCCTCAACGGCCGGTTGGACGGGATGACTGCGCCGGACCTGGAGGCGAAAGTCGCCGCAATCGTGGAACGTGGCGACGTGCGACTGGTGCTGGAGTGCAGCCAGATGGGCTACGTCAGCAGTGCCGGCCTGCGTGTCCTGCTCATCAGCGCCCGTAAGTGTCAGCAAGGTGGCGGGAAGCTGGCTATGGCGGCCCTGCAGCCCGAGTGTCGGGCGGTCATGGAGATGAGCGGATTTCTCGCGATCATCGAGTGCCACGAAACGAACGAGGCTGCGCTCGCCGCGGTCGCTTGAGGCGCGGCTCCCCGAGCCGCCGGCCCTCACCCTGACCCTCGGGAAACGGTTTCATGCTGACATTCTACGAAGAAATCATGGTGCTCCTTCTCCATGACGAGAACGGCACCTTCCTGCCGGTGAGCGAGCACACGCTCAACCGCGCGCTCACGGGTGCGGTCCTCATGGACCTGGCGTTCGCGAACCGGATCGATACCGACCCCGAGCAGCTGGTGGTCATCAATTCCGACCCGACGGGCGATTCCCTGCTCGACCGCACCCTGGCCCGGATCGCGGGCGAGAAAGGCGTCGCCGACAGCAGGGCCTGGATCGAGACTCTCTCCGCCGAGGAGGCATCCGCCAGCCACGACGTGACAATTCGGGCGACCGCGCTCGAAAAGCTGGTGGAACGCGGTGTCTTGCAGCGCCAGAAAGAAAAGTTTCTTTGGGTGTTTCGCTCCCGCCGCTATCCGACCTTCGACGGCAAGATTGAGCAGGAGGCGAAGAAACGAATCTCGGACGTGCTGTTCTCGGACGAGATTCCCGACCCGCGTGATGTCGCCCTGATCTGTCTCGTCGATAGCTGCAACATCCTGCGGACGATCTACTCGAAGCGGGAGATCGACCGGGTCGAGCCCCGCATCGAGCAAGTCCGCAAGATGGACCTGATCGGGCGCGAGATGGCCGGCGCCATCGCCGATATCGAACGGGCCATCGCAATCGCGGCAGCCCACACGTTCTGATCTCGAGGCCCGGCCAAGCCGGCCCCAACCTGCATCAGCCCTCGGACGAAACGACGCTGCGCGCAAGCTCGCCACGCCAGCGCTCGCCCAGATCGAGCTTGAGCCCGAACTGATCCAACGCCCTGGCGACAGTATAGTCGACGATCTCGTCGATCGATCCCGGCTCGTTGTAGAAGGCGGGAACGGGGGGCTGGATCGTCACCCCGAGCCGCGCCAGCTTGAGCATGTTCTCCAGGTGGATGGCGCTGAGCGGTGTCTCCCGCACCATGAGCACAAGCGGCCGGCGCTCCTTGATTATGACGTCGGCGGCCCGATGAATCAGATTCTCGCTCAGCCCGCAGGCGATCGCCGCGAGGCTCCTTGCCGAGCAGGGCGCGATCACCATGCCGTCGATGGCCGCCGAGCCCGACGACATCAGGGCAGCCATGTCGCCCGCGCCGTAGTGGTGATCCGCGAGCGCGCGCAGGTCCTCGAGCCTTCGGCCGGTCTCGTGCTCCAGCGTTCTCTGCCCCCATTTGCTGACCACGAGGTGGGTCTCGACCGGTGTCTCGCGCAGCACCTCGAGCAGGCGCACGCCGTAGACGGCGCCGCTCGCGCCGGTCACGCCGACGATCAGGCTCTTGACCATGTCAGCGCTCCGCACTGGCGAGCCAAAGCGCGAGGAAGCGCCCGAGCCAGTCGTGCATCGCCCGGTGATGGCGCGCGTGATTGGCGTGCTGCACCGCCACCGTCTGCGCGCCGCTGCGTTCCAGGTCTTCTGGCGGCGGATCGCAGTCGAGCCAGCGCCCCAGCACCGTGTCGTTGACCTCGGGATGGAACTGCACGCCCCAGGTCGTCGCCCCGTAGCGAAATGCCTGGTTCTCGAACAAGTCGCGCCGCGCGAGCCTGCGCGCGCCGGCGGGGATCGTGAACGCCTCGCCATGGCGGTGCGCCACGTTGAGCGTCCCGTCGAGGGCCAGCTCTTCGGCCGCACCGTCCACCGGCTCGATCGGGTAGTAACCGAACTCGTAGAGCCCGTTCGGGTCTGGCCCCACCGCGGCACCCAGGGTACGCGCCACCATCTGGCCCCCGAGGCAGATGCCGAGCAGGGGCACACCGGCCGCCATCACGCGCGGCATCCAATTGAGCTCGGCGCGCACGTAGTCGATGTGATCGTCGTTCGCGCTCTGCGGTCCCCCGAAGCTGACCAAGCCGCCAAGCGATTCGACATCCTGCGGAAAGGGTTCGCCCTTGTTGGCCCGCATGACCCGCGACGGCTGCCCGCGGTCGGCGAGCAGGTCCGGGATCGCACCGACGTCGAAGGCCGTGACGTGGGTCACGAGCAGCACGGGCGCGGTACTTGGATCTGAGGTCATCGGTTCAGAGCGAGACCAGAACGCCGTTCTCAAGCGCGAGCCGCCGGTCCATGCGCTCGGCCAGCGCCGTGTTGTGGGTCGCGACGAGCGCGGCAAGCCCGGTCGTGCGCACGATATCGAGAAGCGCCGCGAACACCGAGTCCGCCGTCTCGTGGTCGAGGTTGCCGGTGGGCTCGTCCGCGAGCAGCACCGCCGGCCCGTTGGCGATGGCGCGCGCGATGGCGACGCGCTGCTGCTCGCCGCCCGAGAGGCGCGAAGGCCGGTGCCCCTCGCGCTCATCGAGCCCGAGGCGCCCCAGCAGCTCCCGTGCCCGCTCCCGCGCCGCGCGCTTGGAGCGGCCCGCGATCATCTGCGGCAGCACCACGTTCTCCAGCGCCGAGAACTCGGCCAGCAGGTGGTGGAACTGATAGATGAAGCCCAATCGCTCGCGCCTGAGCCTGGTCCGGCGCCGGTCCGGCAAACGCTCGCAGCGCTCGCCCGCGATGGCGACCGCGCCGGCGCCCGGGCGCTCCAGGAGCCCGGCGATCTGGAGCAGCGTCGACTTGCCGGCGCCCGAGGGGCCGACCAGCGCCACCATCTCGCCGGGCAGGACCGCAAGCGAGGCACCCTTCAACACCTCGATGGCGCTGCCCGCCTGATAGAAGGTGTGCACCACCTCGCGAAGCTCAAGGGCCGGCGCTTTGCTCTCATGGGGGCTACTCATAGCGGAGCGCCTCCACCGGATCGAGCCGCGCCGCCCGCCACGCGGGATAGATCGTCGCCAGGAACGAGAGGCCGATTGCCATCGCCGCCACGATCACCACCTCGGTCGGATCGGTCCGCGACGGGAGCTGGGAGAGGAATCTAATCTCGGCCGGGAACAGCGCCGTGTCGGTCAAGCCCTCCAGCCAGACGCGGATGGTATCGATGTTGGCGGCGAAGGCGATGCCGCCGCCCACGCCCAGCACGGTGCCCGCCACCCCGATCGCCGCGCCGTTCATGAAGAAGATGCGCAGAATCTGCCCGCGCGTCGCCCCCATGGTTCGCAGGATCGCGATGTCGCGGCCCTTGTCCTTCACCACCATGATCAGCCCGGCGATGATGTTGAAGGCGGCCACCAGCACGATCAGGGTCAGGATCACGAACATGACGTTGCGCTCGACCTGGAGCGCGTTGACGAACTGCGCGTTGGCTCGCCGCCAGTCCACGATCCAGCCCTGGCTGCCCACGACCTGCTTGACCGCGGACTCGACCTCACGTATGCGCTCGGGGTCTGCGACTGTCATTTCAATGGCGGTGACCGCGCCCTTCTTCCTGAAATAGATCTGAGCCAGGTCGAGCGGCATGAAGACGAAGGTGGAGTCGTACTCGAACATGCCGATGTCGAAGGTCGCCGCCACGGCGTAAGCGCGCGAGCGCGGCACCGACCCCATCAGGGTGGTCCGGCCTTCCGGCGAGAGCAGCGTGATCGAATCGCCGACGCTGACGCCGAGCTTGCGGGCCATGCGGTTGCCGATCACGACGCCTTCCCCGGCGGCAAAATCGTCGAGCGTGCCCCCGACCACGTTCTCCATCAGCAAGGGCCGCGCCTCCAGGTGGGCCTCGCGCACGCCCCGCACCTGGCCGAAGGTGGCCCTGCCGTTCGCCGCTGCGATCACCTGCCCGGTGACGATGGGCGAGACGGTGACGATGCCATCCACCCCTTGGATGCGTCCCGCGAGCGCATCGAAGTCGGTGAAGCCGTCCTCGAAGGCATAGGTCGTCATGTGGCCGTTAAGACCGAGAATCCGGGTCAGCAGCTCCTCGCGAAAGCCGTTCATCACCGACATGACGATGATGAGCGTGGCGACGCCCAGGAATATGCCGATCAGCGAGAACGCCGCGATGACCGAGACGAGACCTTCCTGCCGGCGGGCGCGCAGGTAGCGAAACGCGACGAGGCGTTCGAAGGCTGAGAACATGCGTGTCGGTCGCTAGCCTTCTATCAGGCGTGCCGACACCGACTCGAACGAGAGCGCCTCGGCCTCGCCGCCGGCCCGCGCCTTCAACTCCGCCGTGCCCGACTTGACGCCGCGCGGGCCGATCGCGACCTGCCAGGGCAGCCCGATCAGCTCCATCTCGGCGAACTTGACGCCCGCGCGCTCGTCCCGGTCGTCGTAGAGCACCTCGACTCCCGCCTCGACGAGCTGCCTGTAGAGCGCTTCGCAGGCCTCGTCGCATCCCGCATCGCCCACGCGCAGGTTGATCAGGCCCACCTTGAAGGGGGCCGCGACCTCGGGCCAGATGATACCGGCCTCGTCGTGGCTCGCCTCGATGATCGCGCCCGCAAGGCGCGAGACGCCGATCCCGTAGGAGCCCATCTCCACCGCGACCTCGGCGCCGTCCGGGTCGTTCACCGTGGCGCCCATGGCCTTCGAGTACTTGGTGCCGAAGTAGAAGATGTGGCCGACCTCGATGCCCCGCCCCTGGTAGAGCGCATCCTCCGGCACCGGGCAGGCGGCGGGGTCGTGCTTGTCGTCGGTAGCGGCGTAGAGCCGGGTCCACTCGTCCACGATCGGCTGAAGCTCGGCCTCGTAGTCGATCCCCAGCGCGAGCGGGTCGGTGTCGAGCCAGGCGCGATCGCAAAAGACGGCGCTCTCGCCGGTATCCGCCAACACGATGAACTCGTGGCTGTAGTCGCCGCCGATGGCCCCGCTCTCCGCCTGCATCGGGATCGAGGTGAGCCCGAGCCGGGCGAAGGTGCGCAGGTAGGCCACGAACATCTTGTTGTAGGAGCGCACGGCGCCGGCATGGTCCAAGTCGAAGGAATAGTTGTCCTTCATGTAGAACTCGCGGCCCCGCATGATGCCGAAGCGCGGGCGCAGCTCGTCCCGAAACTTCCACTGAATCTGATAGAGGTTCTGCGGCAGGTCGCGGTAGCTGCGCACGGAGCTCCGGAAGATATCGGTCACGACCTCTTCATGGGTGGGGCCGAAGAGCATCGGGCGCTCGTGCCGGTCGGTGAAGCGCAGCATCTCCTTGCCGTAATCGTGGTAGCGGCCGCTCTCCTCCCAGAGCTCGGCCGGCTGCACCGCCGGCATCAGGATCTCCTGGCAGCCGGCGGCGTCCATTTCCTCGCGCACCACCTGCTCGATCTTGCGCAGCACCCGGTGGCCGAGCGGCAGCCAGCTGTAGATGCCGGCGCTCGATTGCCGGATCATGCCCGCGCGCAGCATCAGCCGGTGCGAGACGATCTGCGCCTCGGCCGGGTTCTCTCTCAGAGTCGGCAAGAAGTAACGTGAGCGCCGCATGACCGTCGCCTCGCTCCCAACGAACGCGCCGCGTTTATGCCCAAGGCTGCGTCAAAGCGCAATGCGGGCGCGTCCGCTCATCGAGGCCCGGAGGACTACAGCCGCGGCGTGCGCTGGGCCCAGGGACGGATCGCCTCGAGCGCGGCCCCGATCCTGAGCACGCCGTTGTCGTCGTGGCGCCGGCCGACGATCTGCAGGCTCGTCGGCAGCCCCGACTGCGTGACGCCGGAGGGCACCGCGAGCGCCGGGCACTGGTGCAGGAAGTTGAAGGGGTAGGTCATGTAGAGCCCGCAGAAGCGCCCCTGCTCGTCGACACGGTAGTAGTCCGGATCGAGCGTGTCGTTCGGCGGGGGCGGCTGCGCGCAGGTGGGCGTCAGCAGCGCGTCGTACGCGGCAAAGATCGGCCGCAGGTCCTCCCACATCTGCGTGCGGAAGATCTCGATAGTCTTGAAGTCGACCGCGCCCATGGCGAGGCCCCTGTCCATGTAGGCGACGAGCACCGGGTCCATCTGATCGCGCCACTCCCCGAGATGCTGGCCGAAGCACGCAGCTTGCAGCACGCCCCAGTGCTCGACCCAGCGATCGATGACGTCGCGGGTCCAAGCGATCTCCACCTCCTCCACCGTGGCGCCGGCGTCTTCGAGCGCGCGGGCGGCCTCCCGGGTCTGAGCGCGCACGTCGTCGTCGATGGCGTAGAAGCCGAAGTCGTAATTCACCGCGAGCTTGAGGCCTCGGATATCCGAGGGCGGAGGAACCCGGATCGCGGGGCCTTGTGGCAACGACAGAAAATCGCGGTCGTCGGGACCCTGGGTGACGCTGAGGAAGAGCGCAGCGTCCGCAACCGTCCGCGCGAGCGGGCCGAAGTGAAGAAGATCGTCGAACGCGGTCGGCAGCATCTGGAGCGGGATACGCCCGAAGGTCGGTTTCAGTCCGACGGTGCCGCAGAAGGCCGCCGGGATGCGGACCGAGCCGCCCGCGTCGGTGCCCTCGGCGAGCGGCACACAGCCGGCCGCGACCGCCGCCCCCGATCCGCCGGACGAGCCCCCCGGCGAGCGCGTCGTATCCCAGGGATTGTTGGTGTCGCCCCAGAGCGCGCTCTTGCAAAAGCCGGCATAGGCGAACTCGGGCGTCGCGGTCTTGCCCACCAGGATGCTGCCAGCGGCGCGCAGGCGCTCGACGATGGGCACGTCGAACTCCGGCACCCAGTTCTCATAGATCTTGGAGCCGAGCGTGGTTCGCTTCCCCTTGGTCGGCGTCAGATCCTTGATGGCGATCGGCACGCCGTGCAGCGGCCCAAGCGGCTCTCCTGCCATGACAGCCCGTTCGGCCTCCCGCGCCGGAGCCAGCGCCTCTTCCGGATAGGTGAAGCAGAAGGCGTTGAGGGCGCCCTTCACCTCCTCGATGCGTGCGAGGCTGTTCTGCACCACCTCGACGGGCGAGACCTTCTTCTCCCCGATCAGTCCGGCAAGCGTCGTCGCTGACGTGTAGGCGAGGGACAAGTCCGTCATGGAATCCTCCGTCTGGGTGCGCTCACCCAAATCGCGGTCGTCGTCATCCGGCTTCGCCGAGCCGCGCATCGAGCTCGCGCCCGATGGCGTCGCCGTCGCGGATCGCGTTATCGAGAAGGCGCGGCGCGCGGCAATCTCCGATGCGGAAGGTGGGCAGCCGCTCCCGCAACGCCCAGTAGAGCGCATCGTTCGATCGGCGCCCGATGGCGAGCACGATCGTATCGACATCGCGGAGAGTCCGCTCCTCGTTGGTGTGGACGTCGACGACGACCACGCCCTCCGGCCCTATCGAGCAGATGTCCGCGTGCACCGTGATGCGAAGCCCCTGCGGGCGGACGCGCTGGTAGAAGAGCGGGGCGTTGCCCGGTTCGAGGTCCACGCCGGCCGCCCCGAGAGGCGTCACGAACTCGACCCGCCGGCCTGCCTCCAGCAGGAACTCGGCGGTGCCGCACGCCTCCCAGTGGGCGTTGCGGTCGAGGACGACGACGCTCTTCCCCGCTTCGATTCGTCCGGACATCACGTCGTCGACCGAGACCACCCTGGGATCGTCGGCGAGGCCCGGGACGAACCCGCCCATCGACGCCCACATGCCCTCCGCCGCAATGGGCGGGCTCGGTCCGTCAGGGGCATCGCGCCCCGGGAGGTAGGGGCGTGAGCCGGTGGCGACGATCACCGCGTCGGGGCCGAGCGCCTCGATCGTATCCACGCCCGCCCTCGCCCCCAGCCGGATATCGACCCCGACGCGCGCCGCCTCCGAGGCAAGATGCTCGACCGATTCGCCAATCTCGGCGTGCAGCGGCTGGCGTGCTGCGAGCCGGATGAGGCCGCCCGGCTCGTTCTCACGTTCGAAGAGGGTGACCCGATGGCCGCGCCGCGCCAAGGTCACCGCAGCGCTCAGCCCGGCCGGGCCGCCCCCGGCCACCGCCACGTGACGGGGCAGAGCGGCGGGCGCGAGCGCGCCCAGCCTGCGTTCCTGCCCGGCCGCAGGGTTCAACGCGCAGCGGATCGGGTCCCTCTGATCGATCTGATGGAGGCAGACGTTGCCGGCAATGCAGGGCCGCACCTCGCCGAGCCGGCCATCCCGGACCTTGTTGGGCAGCTCCGGGTCCGCAATGAGCTGGCGCGCCATGCCGATGAGGTCGGCATCGCCCTGTTGGAGAATCCCTTCCGCGTCCACGGGGTTCTTGATCCGGCCGAAGGCGACCACCGGTATCGGAGTCGCGCGCTTGAGCGCGGCGTTCAGGTCGTTGAAGACAAGCTGCGGCACCGCCGAGGGCGGAATCTCCATCCAGAAGCTGCTGAAGGTTCCCGCGTCGGAGCAGAAGAGATCCACGTGCCCGCTTGCAGCAAGAGCGCGGCCGATCTCGAGGCCGTAGTCGAGGTCGTAGCCGAAGGGGGTGTACTCGTGCAGGCAGAGGCGGACCGAGACGGGCCAGTCGGGGCCGACCGCCTCCCGCACCGCCGCCAGCACTTCGAGGGGGAGGCGCATGCGCTTCTCGAAGGAGCCGCCGTAGGCGTCCTCTCTGCGGTTGAAGAAGGGCGAGACGAAGCTGCGCAGCAGCCCGTCGTGGCCGAGCTTGATCTCGACCCCGTCGTAACCGGCGTCGCGCATGTTGACCGCCGACGCCGCGAAGCCCTCGATCACCGCCTCGATCTCCGCCGGCCCCATCTCGACCGTGTTGTAGCGCGAATAGGGCTCGGGCATCTGGGTGGGCGCCCAGAGCTCCTTCGGCGGGTGTTCGAGGCTGGTGTGCCCGGCATGGCTGAGCTGGGCGAAGACGTGCGCGCCATGGGGATGCACCGCATCGACGATCCGCCGGTATGCGGGAATAGCGTCTCGATCCCACGCCCGGCCGTAATTCGGGCTCATCTGGCCGGAGGGATGCATGGCGTGGCTGCCGGTCACGATGAGCCCGACTCCGCCCCTGGCCCGCGCTTCGTAGTAGGCGGCGAGGTCCTCCGTCGGCGTCCCGTCCGGCGCGTCGAGCCCGTTCCAGTGGGCCAGCAGCACGAAGCGGTTGCGAAGCTCGATTCGGCCGAGGCGAAGGGGCGTCCAGAGCAGAGAGCGGCCCTTCATCGCTCTACGGTCTCCCTCCGGCCAAGGGCGGCGGCAAAGCGCAATGCGGCGCGGCTTCGCCATCCATCGTCGCTCCCTGGCAAGTCCGCCCGGAGAAATTTTTTGGCGGGATTCGCCGGGATTGAGCGGGACGAGTGGGATGCCCCGGGCAAGCCGGCAGCCGCGACGCCGACGCTCGTCCCCCTCAATCTGGGGTCACCGCGTGCTGTGCATCGCGCCACGGTACGCGGAGGAGAAGGGGCCGAAGCGGGCCGCAGATCAGCCCCGCATCTGTGCCGCGCCCGCGTAGAGCACGGCGTTGTGGCTCGCGTTCGCGGCCTCATAGGCCGCCAGCGCCTCGGGCTCCAGGTCGCGCTCGGGCCGGCGCTCGGCATCAAAATACCCGTACTCGTCGACGCCCCGCACCAGCGCCGCAAAGTCGCGCCCGACCACGTTCCTCACATGCGTGGGGATGTAGCGGATGGCGAAGCCGATGCGCCGGTCGTCGGAGTTGTTGGGGCCGGAGCCGTGGATCAGGCGCACGTGGTGCAGCGAGGCTTCGCCCGGCTGCAGCACGACATCGACGGCCTCGTCTTCGTCCACCTCGTGCTCCACGATCTGGCCGCGCGTGAGCATGTTGTGCTCCTGGAAGGTATCGCGGTGGGCGATCTGGTCGAGCTTGTGGGTGCCGGGCGCGAACTGCATGGCACCCGATTCCACGGTGCTGGGCGAGAGCGCAATCCAGGCGGTCGCCACCTCGAGGCTGCTGAGGCCCCAGTATGTCGAGTCCTGGTGCATCGAGACGAAGGCCGGGTCGTGCGCATCCTTGGTGAAGAAGAGCGAGGTCCAGCAGAGCAGGTTGGGACCGAGCAGGTCTTCCACCGCATCCAGCACCGTCTCGTTGCGGATCAGGCGGTCGAGCGCGGTCACCAGCAGGTGGGGACGATGGCGCAACCGCTCGCCCTGGGCCGCGAGGTGACGCTCGGCGGCCTCGACATCGCTCCGAATCGCGCGCGCCTCCGCCGCCGGGATGACCCGGATCGGGAAATAGAAGCCGTCGCGCTCGTACTGGGCGACGGCCTCGGCGGAAAGGTGCCTGGGCACGCTCTCCTCCCTCAGGCGCTCGCCGCCGCGCCGGGCCCATCCGGCGCGAACGCCGCTTCCATCGCACGCCGGGTGCGCACCGCCTCTGCCGCCGCATCGTCCTCGTCGGCGCTCACATCGGCCCAGGTGAGCGGCGTGTCGGGCTCGACCGCGCGGGTCAACCTGACGCCGTGGGCGAGACCGATGGGCAGGTGGCCGCCGGCGAGGCTCGCGGCCGCCGGCATCAGCCGGCCGTAGACGGTGTAGCCCCCTTCCCCGTCGAGCCGCGTGCCGGCCTGCAGATGCGCCTTGGTGCAGGCCACCGCGTCGGCGCGGAACCCGGTCGGCGCGCCGGTGGGCTCGCCGCGCAGGGCGGCGGAGGCCACCGAGATGCCGAGCTCCAGCCCGATCAGGTGATAGGGCTTGTACATCGAGGCGTAACGCCCGGTGGAATCGGTGCAGAGCCCGTATTCGCGGAAGCAGTTTGCGACATAGTCCGTGCCGGCCTCGAACACCGCATAGACTCCCCAGCGCAGGTGCGCGTCGATCCCGCTGCCGTCGCGCCTCTCGCTCGCGATCACCTCGACCTGGCCCTTGTGGTGCAATGTGCCGCCCTCATCGCGCGGCCTGAGCAGGGAGGGCAGCTCGTCGGTCGCGCAAGGCGGGAAGCCGAGCCCCTCGGGCGCGGGCGTGAGCCCGGTCGCGTTGGCGACGGCGGCCATCTCGATCGCCGACTTGGTGCCGTCGAGGAATGAGTTGAACATCTGCGGGTTCATGCCGCCGGCCTCGGCCTCCGCCGGCGTGAGCCCGTAGTGGGTCCAGACATCGTCGGGCGTCACGTGGTGGAAGCCCGGTTGGTAGCGCGTCCCCTTGCCGGCGGCGATGACCTCGAGGCCCGAGGCCCGCGCCCAGTCCACCATCTCCGCGATCAACGCCGGCTGGTCGCCGTAGGCGAGCGAGTAGACCACGCCGGCCTCCGCCGCCTCCTTAGCGAGCAGCGGCCCGGCGAGCGCGTCGGCCTCGACGTTGACCATCACCACGTGGCGTCCTGCGGCGAAGCAGGCGCGCGCATGGGCAATGCCCGCCGCCGGGTGCCCGGTCGCATCGATGACGACATCCAGGCCCTCCGCCCCGATCAGCGTGAGCGCGCCGTCGCAGACGTGGGTGCCGCCGCCCTGCATGGCCTGGGCGAAGGAGCGCGCGCGGCGCTCATCCTCCGACCAGCCTGCGCGGGCGAGCGCGGCGTCTGCGCGGGCGGGGTCGAGGTCGGCCACCGCCATCACGTGGAGGCCGGGCGTGCGCCTGGCCTGAGCCAGGAACATGGTGCCGAACTTGCCGGCCCCGATCAGTCCGACGCGCACCGGCTTGCCGGCCCGCGCGCGCTCCTCGAGCATTCGATGAAGGTTCATGGGGCAGTATTATAACAGGCCCTCGCGATGTCGAAGGGCCTCGCCCTCTCCACCATCGGCGCCCTGCTCCAACACCCGAATACCGGATCCATCGAGAGAGCACTCGTTGCACCCGAAGACCGCTCCGGTCAGAGACCGAGCTCGCTGTGGGAGCCCAGTCGTACAAGGTCGAGATGGTGGGTATCCGGCTTGCGATAGATCAAGACCAGATCGGGCCGAACGTGGCAGTCGCGATGGTCCTTCCACGGCCCGGTCAACGCGTGATCGTGATGACGTCGCGGCAGGGGCCGATCGGCTGCCAAATCGGCTACAACGTTCTTGACCTCAAGGTCGAGGGTCTTGGCGAAGCGGCCCTTCTTCTCGCGTCCGTAGTCTCGTTTGAATGCAGCGGTCCGTCTAATCGTCCGCATTCAGATCGGCCATTAGCTCAGACACGCCGCCGACGGTGATCAAGTCGCCGCGCCGAGCAGCTCTCATGGCTTCGATCGTCTCGTCATTGGGCACAAGGGGCTCGAAGGGCAGTCGCTTCTCAGCGGCGATCCGCACCATCATCAAGCGAAAAGCGTCGGACACTGTAAGGCCGATCGCGGCCAGCACGGCAGCGGCCTCGTCCTTGGTCTTTTCGTCTATACGGGCGCGGACGACCGTGTTCATGATCCGATCCTCAAGGACGTGCTATTGGGCTACAATGTAGCACATCAGAGAGTCCTCGTCCACGCTGACGCCGGTTCGCAGACGCGCCCCGGCCATGACGTTATGCGGTGGTACGCAACCTGATAGAGCCGAGCCTCGGAATCACCTCACTAAGCTCTGGGCCCCTGCCGCAGGGCGCGCTGCCGCCGCCGCTGGATCAAGCCGATGGCGGTCAGCGAGATCAGGATGATGAAGAAGGAGATCGCCGTCGTCACGGTGCCGAGCGCATAAAGCGCCGGCGAGGTGACGTTGGTGGTCATGCTCCAGATCTCCAAAGGCAGCGTGTTGCGCGCGCCAACGGTGAAGGTGCTGCGCGGGAACTCGTCGTAGGAGAGGGTGAAGCCGAAGAGCGCCACCGCGATGATGCCCGGCAGCAGGATCGGGATCATCACGTAGCGCATGGATTGCAGGTTGCTGGCGCCGAGGTCGCGCGCCGCCTCTTCCACGCGCGGGTCGAAGCGGCTCAGCACGGCAAACATGATCAACAGCCCGAAGGGCAGCGTCCAGGTCAGGTGCGCGCCGAGCGCCGAGGAGTACCAGTGGGCGTTCCAGCCGAGGAGCTGGAGCAGCAACGTGATACCGACCCCGAGTACCAGGCCCGGCACCACGAGGCTTCCGATCGCCGTGTAGAAGATCACGGAGTTGCCGAAGAAGCGCGCGCGGAACGCCAATCCAGCCGCCACCGAGAAGAGCACGGTGACCGCGAGGATGATGAGCGCGAGCGGCAACGAGCGTGCGAACGCGCCGCCGACATCGCCGGTGCGCGCCTGGCCGAAGAGCGCATCGAACCAGTGCACCGAGACGCCCTGCATGGGGAAGACCAGCGAGGCATTCGGTCCCTGGAACGAGAGGATGTAGATGCAGAACATCGGCCCGTAGAGGAAGAGCACGAAGAGGCCGAAGAACGCCGCCAGCGGATAGAAGGTCCAGGGCCTGGGCTTATGGGTCGTTGATGATCGCGCCATGCCCCCTCTCCTACGTGCTGCCCGCCAGCTCCCTGCGGATGTTGACCACCCGCAGCACGCCCATCACCATCATCACGACGACGATCAGCAGCACCACCGCGCTCGCCGAGGCAGACGGATAGAGCAGGACGTTAATGTCCTCGAAGATGGCGGAGACGACCGAGGCGCTCTGCCCGCCGCTCATCACCTTGATGATGAAGAAGTCGCCCATCACCAGCACGATGACAAAGATCGAGCCGAGCGCGATGCCGCTGCGAGAAAGCGGAACGATGACCTCCCACATGATGCGCAAAGAGCTTGCGCCTGCGTCCCGCGCCGCCTCGATCAGCGCCTTGTCGATGCGCGCCATCGAGTTGAAGATCGGGACGATCATGAAGAGCGTGAAAAGGTGGACGTAGCTCACCACTACCGAGAAGTCGGAGAAGAGCAGCCACTCCACCGGGTCGTCGACGATGCCGAGACCCATCAGCGCCTGATTGACCAGCCCCTGCTTCCCCAGAAGCGGGATCCACGAGATCATTCTGATGATGTTCGAGGTCCAGAAGGGCACGGTGCAAAGCAGGAAGAGCCCGATCGCGATCAACAGAGAGCGGACGTGGAACACCAGGAAGTAGGCGATGGTGAAGCCGATGAGCAGCGTAACCGCCCAGACGATCGCCGCGAACTTGAGGGTGCTGAGATAGAGCCAGAGCGTGTTCATGGTGGTGAACAGCTCAATGTAGCTCTCCGGCGTGAGCGCAGGCCTCATGCCAAAGATCATGTCGCTCTCGAAGAAGCTGACCGCCACCAGAACGCCCAGCGGCACGACGAAGAACACCCCCAGCGCAAGGCTGAGCGGGGCCACCCGCACGAAGGGCTGCCGCTTCCCGCCGGTGCCATTGCTCATCGCGAGACCGAATCCAATCGGGTGAAAGGAGGGGGCGGGGCCGGAATGGCGGCCCCGCCCGCAGGGATAAGGCCGTTCAGGCCGTCTGCAACTCTGTCCACTTCTTGAGCAGGAACTGCTGGTTATCCATCAGCGTGTTCCAGCACGCCATGTTGCCGAAGCGATTGGAGAACGAGCCGCCGTCGCGGACGTGCCCCGCCTTCTCCATCGGGTTGCCGTAGGGATCGTTGATGGTATCGGCCGCCGGCTTGCCCTCGTACCAGTAATCCCACTCGAAGGGCTGCATGAAGGCCTTGGCGGTCTCCGAGACGCCGAGATAGTAGCCCTGCTTGGCGATGAAGGCGCCCATCCAGCCGTCGTAGTACCAGTTGAGGTAGTCGTAGGCCGCGCCGAGCCTCTTGCCCTCGAGGTGGCTCATCAGGCTGAGGCCGTTGCCCCAGCCGCGATAGCCCTCGGCGAGCGGCTGGTAGACGCAGGGCACGCCTGCGGCGCGCACCGCCGTCACGGCCGGCGACCACATCGACTGGATCACCACCTCGCCCGAGGTCATCAACTGCACCGACTGGTCGAAGGTGCCCCACATGGACCGCCAATGGCCCTTCTTCTTGAGATCGATGAGCCGGTCCACGGTCATCGTGATCTCTTCCTTGGTCATGTTGCCCTTGTCGGCATAGGTGTATTCGCCGGTCGATTCGATGGCGAGCGCAGCGTCCATGATCATGATCGGCGGAATATCCATCCCCGCCGCCCGGCCGCTGAACTCCTCGTTGAAGAGCTCGTGCCAGTTGTTGATCGGACGGCCGATCTCAACCGGCTGGATGCCGAGCGTATCGGCATTGAACACGCCGGGGGTCATGGTCGCGTAATCGGTGGTGCCGTCGGCAAGCGCATTGGCGTCGGCATCGGCGAAATACATCACCTCATGGGGCGAGACCCCCTGGCGCGAGACCTGATTGCCGTCGAACGTGCCTTCCCGATAGAGCGACGTCGTCTTGTCCCAGTGCATGATCTTGGCAGGATCGACTGCCTGGTAGATGCCGCGCGGCACGGTGATGACCCGCATCCAGAGCTCGATGTCGGCGACATCGATCGAATCGGACTGCGTCGTCAGCCGGTTGAGCATGCCGGCGTGATCGGTGACGGCCATCTCCACCGAGAAGGGCAGATCCACCGTCGCCTGCTCGGCGATCTGGATGATCGTCGAATACGACATGCCCGAATGGTTGATCACGATGTCTTTGGTATCTTGCGCCCAGACCGTGGGAAATCCGCCGAGCGCCTTCGTGCCGGCCGCGACGCCGGCCACTGCGGCAGCGCCTTTGAGAATCGAGCGCCGGCTCGGTCCCTGCTTCCGATGCTCCGTGGTCTTTGCCATGATTGCTTCCTCCCTGGGTTAGGCGTCAGCCGCGGCGCCTCGCGCCCTTCGCCGACAGCCCGCTGATTTGTAGCCTAGACCCTGCGGCCACGACGGTCACCCGTGGAATCGGAGAGCCGCCAGCGTCCGGGTTGCCTCTTCCGCCATCGGACGCGGGGCGCCCGCCTGTTCCGAGAGCCTCACTCCCTCGGCGCATGAAGGTCGCGACTTCGTGTGGCGTGGCCGCCAGACCAGCAGCGACGCGCGCATGGCCATGGCCGGTGCGGGCCGCTATAAGGTCTTGCGGCGGCGCCGCGCGCGACGCGATACGCACGGCAGTTGCTCGAATACAGCGGGTTGCGAACACGTTAGCATGATTGGCACAGCGTGACGAAGGCGCCGCCACGCTCGGAGAGCGGGCGCCTGGGGCGAGTGCGCGCTCGCGCACCGCGCGGACCACGCCGCATCGCAGGCGTCGTTCTGGTCGCCGTTTCGCTCCTGGTCGGCATTCAGGCGAATGCCGAGACCGACACCCTGAAAATCGGCGTGCTCGCCACGCTCGAGGGCGCGTTCAAGCCGCTCGGGCAGGATGCCCTGCGCGGCCACGAACTGGCCATGAAGGAGTACGAGGAGAGCAACGGCGAGCGGCCCATCGAGGCCATGATCGAGTCCACGGACGGAACCCCGGAATCCGTGGTCGCCAAGGCGCGCCTGCTGATCGAGGGCGGCGCCAGCATCGTCATCGGCCCCCTCGCCGGGATTGAGGGCATCGCGCTCCGCGATTTCGCCAAGAGCGTGCCGGAGGTGACCTTCATCAATGGCGCCTCGGCCGCCCAGGATGCCACCCTGCGCGCGCCGGCCGAGAACTTCTTCCGCTTCAATCCCGACAGCATGCAGTGGATCGGGGGTCTCGGGCGCTACGCCTACGAAGAAAAAGACATCGAAACGATCGTCACGGTCAGCGAGGACTACTCCCTGCCCTACACCCAGCTCATGGGCTTCGTGCTGGACTATTGCGCCGCGGGCGGCCGCCTGCTGGCCAGGCACTGGGTCTCACCGGGCGCAAGCGACACCACACGCCTCGCCGAGAGGGTCGCCCGAAGCGAGACAGATGGCGTGTTCCTGGCCATGCAGCCACGCGCGGCGCGGCGATTCCTCGAAGCCTACGGCGAGGCCGGCGGGCAGGCCGCCCTCGTGGCGAGCTCCACAACCCTGAGCGGCGACCTCCTGCGCTCGGCCGACGCCACCCGGCCCTTGCTGACGGGGGCGATTTCGGCGCTGCCCGTCTCCGAGAGCGACGACAACGACGAGTGGGAGGAGTTCTCGACTCGCTATCGCGAAAGCTTCCCGGACGCTGGCCAGATGCCGGGCCTCTTCGCGCTCGCCTACTACGTCAACACCAAGGCGCTGCTCCTCGCCCTCGAAGAGACCGACGGCGTCCTCGGCGATGGGCACGAGGACCTGCGCGAGGCGCTCGCGGAGCTTCGCTTCGATACCCCCTTCGGCGGCCCGGTCGCGCTCGACGAGAACCGCCAGGCCGTGACCGACGCCTTCATCGTCGAAGTCACGGAAGAAGACGGCTCCCTCACCTTTGAGACGGTCGACGTGGCGGAAGAGGTCGACCAGACCTTCGGGCTCCCGCGCGACGCGTTTCTCGCCTTGGGCCCGCCAAGCCGGCGAAACACGCGCTGCCCGGAGACCACACTGGCCGAAGCCGAGGTCCAGCCCGCACCTCCAGAGACGGAGGAAGAGCCCGCACCTCCGGAGGAGATGGAGGATGAGCCTCCGCCGCCGGCTCCAGAGGATAAGGATGAGGCCGACGCTGACCTCCCCGTCGAGCACCCTCTACTCCAGAGCATGAAGGATGCCGCCATGGCCGAGCACGCCCCCACCGTCATTCCATGCCTCAGCTACCGCGACGCGCCTGCGGCGATCGTCTGGCTCAAGGAGGCCTTCGGCTTCACCGAGATCATGGTCGTGCCGGGCCCGGACGACACCATCGCCCACGCCCAGCTCGCGTTCGATGGCGGCATGGTCATGGTGGGCTCGATACGAGACGACGAGCTGAAAATGCAGACGCCCTGCGACCTCGGCGGCGTCACGCAGTCGATCTATATCGTGGTCGAGGATACGGACGCCCACTACGCCCGCGCCGTCGAGGCCGGTGCCGAAATCGTCCGCGAGCTGGAGGACACGCCCTACGGCTCGCGCGACTTCTCGGCGCGCGATCCCGAAGGGCACCTCTGGAATTTCGGAACCTACCGGCCGGCCATCGAAGAATAGTCCGGGAATGCGCCCCGGCGCCGATCAGTCGTAGGGCTCGCCCGCCTTGTTGGTGAAGCGGATCCCACCGCCACGCTTCTCGTAGACCAGGTCGATATCGGGATAGTGGCAGCGCTCGTCGCTGGCACGGGTCCCGATTTCCAGCACCACCGCATCCTCCGCCGAGCGGTTCAGCAGATAATGGCCATCGGCGTGGCCGGCCTTGAAGGCCGCCGCCTCCCCCGCCCCGAGCGGGGTTTCGCCGCCCTCCTCGATCAGGACCAGCTCGCCCGAGACGACGAAGACCAGCTCGTCCTCGGTCTCGTGCCAGTGGCGCTGCGCGGTCGCAGCACCCGGCGGCAAGCGTGTGAGATTGACCCCGAACTGGGTCAGTCCGCCCGCATCGCCCAAAGCCTGCTTGATGCGCCCCTCCGCCATCGCCTTGAAGGGCGGCGGATAACCCGACCCGGCCTTGGCCGGTACCCGGTCTAAGTCGATCTTGGGCATGAGGGAGCTCCTCTACGCGGCGGACGGGAGCGTGCCGGTCATCGCGTAGCGCAGCAGCTCGACCACCTGCTCCGGCGTCCCGGCGACGGCGAGCGCGGCACCGTCCACCTCCTTCAGGGCATGGGTGAGCGCAGGCTCGTGCAGCGTGATGATCGGCTTGTCCAGCGCGGCGGCGTAACCGGCGTCGAAGGCCGCGTTCCACTGCCGGTACTTGTCGCCGAAGCGCACGACCACGATATCCGCACGCCGGATCAGGGTGCGGTTGCGGATGGCGTTGACCCGCGCGCCCTTGTGGTCCTTCCAGAAGGGCCGCTCCTCGGCGCCGAGGATGGCGACCCCGCAATCGTCGCTCGCCGCGTGGTCGGTCACCGGCGAGACGAACGCGATGTCGAGGCTCTGCGCCTCAGCCCCGGCGCGAATGCGATCGCGCCAGTCGCTATGGATCTCGCCGGAGAGGTAGACCGTCCACTCCGCGTCCGCCATCGCAGCCTCTCCCGATCGCCGCCGGATCGGCTCAGTACTGCACGCCGTTGGTGAGCGCGCCGTCCACCTTGATGTTGGTGCCGGTGATGAAGCTCGCCCTGGGGCTCGCGAGGAACACCGTGGCGTTGGCCACCTCCTCGGCCGTCGCCATGCGCCCGGTCTTGTTGAGGCTCAAGGCCAGATTGAACAGATCCGGATTGCCTTTTTCGATGTCCTGCCAGAAGCCGCCCTCAAAATAAGTGTTGCCGGGCGAGACCGAGTTGGCGCGGATACCCTTGGCCGCAAGCTGCCGGCTGAGCCCGGCGGAATAGTGGATCAGCGCCGCCTTGAAGACGCCGTAGGGCCCGGCGGCGAAGTCGATCTCGATACCCGAGACACTCGAAATCACCACGATGGAGCCCGCGTCCGACTTCTCCAGATGCGGCAGCGCCGCCTCCACCGTATGGACGGTGTGCATCATGTCGACATTGAATTCCTTCTGCCAGGACTCCAGGTCCGGGCTGGCCGCAAGCGCGCTGACATTGGGCACCACGATATCGAGCCCGCCGAACTCGGCGGCGACGTCGTCGACCCACTGGCGCACGGCCGGCCCATCGCCGACATCGAGCGTGCGGCCCGAGGCGCGCACGCCGGTCGCGGCAAGCGCGGAGACCGCCTCCTCCACATCGGCCTCGGTGCGCGCGCAGATCGCGACATCGGCGCCCTCTGCCGCGAGCTCGTTCGCGATCGCGCGGCCAATACCCTTGGTGCCGCCGGTCACCAGCGACTTCCTGCCTTTCAAACCGAGATCCATGTGTCTCTCCCTCGCTATCGGCGCCGCTTGGCGCGGCGCATCATTTGCCCTCCCTGGCACGCGCGGACGATCGTTGCGCCGCCGGGGTCTGCGCTGCGCGGCATGGTGACCGATCGCAGGTGCCAAGGCCAGCGCCATTCGCCGGCCGCTCGCTCACCGACGCGAAGGCTCTTGGCTCGACCGTTTCGGCGTGAATTGTTCCATCGCCGGGCGACGCTGGCCTGGATTCGGGGCGCTTGATAGGATGCCGCTGCGGCGCGGGTCCCCGGCTTGGGCGCCCCCTTCGTTGCTCCCCTCAAGGCCCTGTCGGCCGACGAATTATCATTGGATTGGATGGACTCATGCGAGAGTTGAAGATCGGACTCATAGGCGCTGGCTGGATGGGCAAGGCCCACGCCCTCTGCTACCGCGCCCAGCCGCTCGCATTCGGCGGCAAGCCGGCGGTTCCCGTGCTCGAGGTGCTTGCCGACGTGAACGAGGAGATCGCGAGCCGGTCGGCGCGGGAACTCGGCTTCCGCCGCCATACGGCGGACTGGCGCGACGTCGTCAACGATCCCGACGTCGACATCGTCGACATCAACACCCCGAACGATCTCCATCCCGAAATCGCGCTGGCCGCCGTCGCCGCCGGCAAGCACATCTATTGCGAGAAGCCGCTCTCGAACGACACCAAGTCGTCGTTCGCAATGGCGGAGGCGGCCGAGAAGGCGGGCGTCATCACGATGGTCGGCTTCAACTACATCAAGAATCCGGTCCAGACCCTCGCCCGGCGGCTGGTTGGGGACGGCGAGATCGGGGTGCCCACCTATTACCGCGGAACGTTCTGCGGCGACTTCCTGGCCAAGCCGGAAATTCCCTTCTCCTGGCGCAACGACAAGGCGCGGGCTGGCTCCGGCGTCATCAGCGATATCGGCGCCCACTGCTTCGCCTTCCTGACCCACCTCGTGAACCAGCAGGTGGACGAGGTGATGTGCAACCTCGAGATCATCATCCCCGAGCGCCCGGCGCCGCCGACGGAGGCCGGCGTCAGCCTCAGCGTCCGCGGGGACGGCGGCGGGCCGATGGTGCCGGTGGAGACCGACGACCTTGCGACCGTGATGTTCAAGACATCGGGCGGCCTCAACGGACACATGGAGATGAGCCGCGTGTCGATGGGCAAGCGCATGGATATCGGCTACGAGCTGACCGGCACCGAGGGCGGGATCCGCTACTTCTACGACCACATCAACGACCTGCAGGTCTACAAGGAGGAGGGCGATCAGGCCACGAGGGGCTTCAAGCACATCTCGATGGGGCCGCATGACCCCAACTACGCGGCGTTCTTTCCGGTTGCGGGAATGGGCTCCGGCTACAACGACTTCAAGGTGATGGAGGTGCAGGACCTCATGGAGGCGGTCGCCGCCGGCAAGCCGGCCTATCCGGACTTCAGATGGGCTGCGGAGATCCAGCGCGTGATCGACGCCTGCATCGTCTCGGACGCCGAGCGGCGCTGGGTCAAGGTGGACGAGATCGCCGTCTAATTCGGGTTAAGCACGGGTCCAGGGCGGGGCCTGCTTCATGATCTCGGCGTAGACCGGGCAGTCCGGCCGGTGGGCGCCTTCCAGATAGCCGGTGGACATCAGAAACTCGCGGCAGATCTCGCCGCCCGTGAACTTGAAGTGCGCCTTGAAGAGCTTGACCCAGTCCGCATGCGGCCTCGGATGATGGGCGTCGAGCCAGGCGGCGAAGGAGCCGTGAGCCTCCTGTAGCGCCTGGATTCGCCTGGCGTTCTCGATGGCGGCATCGACCTTGAGCCGGTTGCGGATGATGCCCGCGTCGGCCAGCAGCCGCGCCCGCTCCGCCTCGCCGTAGGCCGCGACCCGCGCAATCTCGAACTCCTCGAAGGCCGCGACGAAGGCCTCCTGCTTCTTCAGGATCGTGAGCCACGAGAGCCCGGCCTGGTTGATCTCCAGCACGAGTCGCTCGAAGAGCCGGTCGTCGTCCTGCACCGGGAAGCCGTATACCCGGTCGTGATAGGGCCCGTGGAAGGGATGCCCCGGCGCGATATCGCAATAGCTGGTCAAGGCACTCTGCCCCGGTCCGCACCTACTCCGCGAAGGTCTCGAGCGAGAGCCAGCCGGCTTCGACGACGCCGACGATGGCGCCGGTGATCACGCTGCCGGCCACGGTGGCGATCGCCGCCTTGCGCCAGAGCCGCGGGCGTTGCGGGGCGCCG
Organism: Alphaproteobacteria bacterium; assembly: GCA_963422645.2. Taxonomy (GTDB): domain Bacteria; phylum Pseudomonadota; class Alphaproteobacteria; order UBA828; family UBA828; genus WTGU01. The sequence continues at coordinate 224,273 of CAXXVO010000012.1, read as the reverse complement.
GGCGCGTGGCCGGGCTCCGGGTTCTCGATCGGCCGGATCCCGAAGGGCAGCGCGACGAAGAAGGAGAGCCACCAGGCGATCACGAAGACGACGATGATGCCGAAGATGTCCACAGCGGCGGCCTCAGACCTGCTCCAGCTCGACCAGCGTGCCGCAGAAATCCTTGGGATGGAGGAAGATCACGGGCTTGCCGTGAGCGCCCGTGCGCGGCTCGCCGTCGCCCAGCACCCGCGCACCTTCGGCCACCAGGCGCTCGCGCGCCGCGGCGATGTCGTCCACCTCGTAGCAAAGATGATGGATACCGCCCGCCGGGTTCTTCGCGAGGAAGCCCGCGATGGGCGAACCCTCCCCAAAGGGATGCAGCAGTTCGAGCTTGGTGTTGGGCAGTGTGACGAAGACCGTCGTCACCCCGTGCTCCGGCAGGTCCAGGGGCTCGGAGACCTCGGCGCCCAGGGTCCCGCGGTAGAGCGCGCTCGCCGCCGCGAGGTCGGGCACGGCGATGGCGACATGGTTCAGGCGTCCGATCATGGTCCCGCTCCGCTCAGCCCGGCACCCGCGAGATCTGCACATCGATCACCGGGCGCTTGCCGTGGCTCGCGCGCAGCGCGCGCCGGATGGCTTGCCGCACCGCCTGCTCGATCGCACTCTCCTCCCGGGCCTGCGCCCGCGGCAGCGAGTCCACCGCGTCTGCCACGTCTGCCGCAATCGCCTCCCGCGCCTCTTGCTCGCCCTCGCCGTCCAGGATGCCCCGGCCCGAGACCTGGGGCGAGACCAGGGTGCGCCCGCTGCGGTCGACCACGACCGAGACGAAGACCGCCCCATTGTGCATCAGCTTGCGCCGCGCGCCGATCGAGACGTGATTGGTTGCGACGATCCGCTCGCCGTCCAGCGCGAGCCGCCCGGCCGGCGCGCGGCCGATCACCCTTGCCGGCCCCGGCGCGAGGCGCAGCAGGTCGCCGTTCTCGACGAAGACCGGCTCCGGCACCTGCAGCGCGCGGGCCAGCGCGCCGTGGGCCTGCATGTGGCGCGCTTCGCCGTGCACCGGCACCGCGATCTGCGGCCGGATCCACTGGTACATCTGGCGTAGCTCGCCCCGGCAGGGATGGCCGGAGACGTGGACGCCCGCGTCCTCCTCCGTGATGACCTCGATACCGCGCCGCAGCAGCCGGTTGTGCAGGTCGCCGATGGGCCGCTCGTTGCCGGGAATGATCTTCGACGAGAAGATCACGGTGTCGCCTTCGCCGAGGCTCACCCGCGGGTGGCTGTCGCCGGCAATCCGGGCCATCGCAGCGCGCGGCTCGCCCTGGCAGCCGGTACAGAGATAGACCACCTGGCCGCTGTGCAGCGGCGCGCCCTCGTCCTCCGTGAGCAGCCGAACGCCGTCGAGATAGCCGCAGCCGCGCGCCGCCCGCACGTAGCGATGGAGCGAGCGCCCGACCAGCACCGGCTCTCGTCCCGCATCCCGCGCCGCCAGCGCCACCGATTCGAGCCGAGCGACGTTGGAGGCGAAGAGGGTGACGGCGAGGCCGTGCTCGCGCTCGGCGATGAGACGCGTGAGCGTTTCGCGCACCTCGCCCTCCGACCCCGACTCTCCCTCGACCGTCGCGTTCGTGGAATCGCCCACCAGCGCAAGCACGCCGGCCTCACCCGCCTGCCGCAGCGCGGCCTCGTCCAGGGGATCGCCGACCAACGGGTCAGGATCGATCTTCCAATCGCCGGTGTGCATGACCCGCCCGTAGGGTGTCTCGATGAGCAGCGCGTTCGACTCGGGAATCGAATGGGTGAGCGAGATGAAGGTGAGCGCGAAGGGCCCGAGGTCGAGCCGGCCCGAGAGCGCCACTTCGGTCAGCGGCAACTCCGAGAGCAGCTTCGCGTCCGCCAGCTTCTCGCGCAGCACCGCGGCTGCGAAGGGGGTCGCGTACACGGGGCAGCGTAGCCTCGGCCAGAGATAGGCGACCGCACCCAGATGGTCCTCGTGGGCATGGGTCAGCACGATCGCGAGCAGGTCCTTCCGACGCTCTTCGATAAAGGCCGGGTCCGGCATGAGCACGTCGATCCCGGGCAGCGTGTCGCCTGCAAAGGTGATGCCGAGATCGACCATCAGCCACTGGCCCTGGCAGGCGTAGAGGTTGAGGTTCATGCCGATCTCGCCGGCCCCGCCGAGCGGCAGGAAGTGCAGCGCGTCGCGCTGCATACTGGGCGCGGCAGCCGTCGAGGGCTCGTTCATCGCTTTTCCCGGTTGCGCCGGTGAGTCTCGCGCAGGCCTCGAATCGTCAGATCGGGATCGACCGCGTCGATCGCGTCCGTGGCATCGCCGAAGAGGCCGGCCAGCCCGCCGGTTGCGACCGTCGTCACCGGTGCCGCGATCTCGGCCTTCATACGCGCAACGATCCCTTCGATCAGCCCCACGTAGCCCCAGTAGATGCCGGACTGCATGGCCGGCACCGTCGCCTTGGCGATCACCTGCTCGGGGCGCTTGACCGCGATGCGCGGCAACTGCGCAGCGGCCTGGTGCAGTGCCTCCAGCGAAAGTCCGATACCGGGCGCGATGATGCCGCCTTCGTACGCCCCCTCGGCGCTCACGGAATCGAAGGTGGTCGCGGTGCCGAAGTCGAGAATGACGAGCGCGCCCGGATGGCGGATATGGGCACCTATCGTGTTGACCAGCCGGTCGGCCCCCACCTCCTCGGGCCGGGGCACGTTGACCGCGATGCCGAGCTCGACCCCCGGCTCGCCGACCACTTGCGCCTCGCAGCCGCAATGGTCGGCGCAAAGGGATTTCAGCGCGCCGATCCCCTGCGGCACCACGCTGGAGACGATGGCCTCGTCGATATCGGCGAGGCGCACGCCGGCCTGCGCCAGAAGCTGCCCGAGCCAGACCGCGTACTCGTCGCTCGTCCGCCGGGCGTCGGTCATGGCCCGCCACTGGCCGCGCGGTGCCTCTTCCCCTTCCCCGGCCTCGTCGAACACGGCGAAGACGGTGTTGGTGTTGCCGGCGTCAACCGCGAGCAGCATGCGCCGCTTCCGCATCGCCGAAGAACACATCGCCGGCCGCGATCGAGAGTCGCTCCCCGCCCGGCTGAGCGAGCACCAGCGCGCCCTCCTCGTCGAGGGCTTCGAAGACCCCAGTCAGGCGCCGCTCGCCATTCACGACCGTCACGGGGCCGCCGAGACCGTGGGCGCGGGCGAGCCAGGCGCTTCGTACCGCCGCGAAGCCCTGGGTTTCCCATTGCCGCCGACGCTGGGCAAGAGCCACCAGCACCGAGCAGAGCGCGTCCTCCGGCGCAAGCGCCGGCGCGCCAGCGGCGGAGAGGCTCGTCGAAGGAACGGGACCCTCGAGCCCCGGATGGCTTGCGAGGTTCACGCCGATGCCGAGCACCACCCAGTCCACGCGCCCGCCCGGCCCGAGCGCGGATTCAAGAAGAACGCCGGCGACCTTGCCGCCATCCACGAGCACATCGTTCGGCCACTTGCAGCGCGCCTGGCCGGGCAACGCTCCATCCACGAGGTCGAGGACGGCAAGCGCGGCAACGAAGGAGAGCTGGGCTACGCTCCGCGCTTCGCAGGCCGGGCGGAGGATCACGGAGAAGTAGAGATTCCCCGGCGGCGAGACCCAGGAGCGGCCCCGTCTGCCGCGCCCGGCCCGCTGTACGCGCGCCCAGACGACCGTGCCCTCCGGCGCGCCGCGGGCCGCGCGCTCCTTGGCCTCGTCGTTGGTGCTGCCGGCTTCGTCGAGGGCGATCAGAGCGTAGCCCGGCGGCAGCGTCGCCGGCGGCAGGGGCGTGGTGGCGGGGGTCGCGCTCAGGGCATGAGCGCCGCGGCAGCGGCTTCCGCCCCGGCCAGAATGGGCGCCGGGTAGGCGAAGAAGAAGAGCGTGATGATGCCCGTGCCCGCGAGCACGGCGGAAAGCTCCAGGCCGACCGGGCGGTCGAAGCCTTCCGTCGGCTCGTCGAAGTACATCACCTTGACGATCCGAATGTAGTAGTAGGCGCCGACAACGCTCGCCAACACCCCGAAGACGGCGAGCCCGTAGAGCCCCTCATCCACCGCGGCCAGGAACACGTAGAGCTTGCCGAAGAAGCCGGCGAGCGGCGGGATGCCCGCCATCGAGAACATGAAGATCGCCATCGCCAACGCAAGAGCCGGGTTGGTCTTGGAGAGGCCGGAGAGATCGCTGATCTCCTCTACCATCTGGCCGCGCTGGCGCATGGCGAGGATGCAGGCGAAGCCGCCGAGGGTCATCACCATGTAGATCAACATGTAGACGAGCACGCCCCGGATGCCTTCGGGCGTGCCCGCCGAGAGCCCGACCAGCGCGTAGCCGACATGACCGATGGAGCTGTAGGCCATCAGCCGCTTGATGTTCTTCTGGCCGATGGCGGCGAAGGCGCCGAGGCCCATCGAGGCGATCGAGATGAAGATGATGATCTGGTCCCACTGGCCCGCAAGCTCGTGGAAGGGGCCGAGGAAGACCCGGAGCAGCAGCGCCATGGCCGCGACCTTGGGCGCCGCCGCGAAGAAGGCGGTGACCGGTGTCGGCGCGCCCTCGTAGACGTCGGGCGTCCACATGTGGAAGGGCACCGCCGAGACCTTGAAGGCCAGCGCCGCGGCGATGAACACGAGCCCGATCAGGACGCCCGTCTCCGCCGCCACGTTACCCGGCACGGTGGTGGCCAGCGCTTCGGCGATCCCTTCGAAGCCGGTCACGCCGGTGAAGCCGTAGACCATGGAGCAGCCGTAGAGCAGCAGGCCCGACGAGATCGCGCCCAGTACGAAGTACTTGAGGCCGGCCTCGGTCGAGCGCAGCGAATCCCGGCGGAACGCGGCGACGATGTAGAGCGAGAGGCTCTGCAGCTCGAGCCCCACATAGAGCGCGATCAGGTCGTTCGCCGAGATCATCAGCATCATGCCGAGGGTGGCGAACACGATCAGCACCGGGAACTCGAAGCGGTTCATCCCCTCGCGCTTCACGTAGCCGAGGCCGACGATCAGCGTCACCGCCGCTCCCACCAACACCAGGCACTTCATGAAGGCGGCGAAGCGGTCGACCACGAAGAGCCCGAAGAAGGTGGTCGTCCGCTCGTCGGGGAGTATCAGCACCATGACGAAGGCGGCGGCCATGGCGACGCAGGCGAGCCAGGTCATCAGCCGGGTCGAGCGGTCGCCGATGAAGACGCCGGCCATCAGCAGGACGACCGAGGCGCCTGCGAGGAAGAGCTCCGGCAGCGCGGGCAGATAGTCCGGCTCGACGAAGGGTTGCATCGCCCCGCCCCTAATTCAGCGCCGCGAGCGCGGGCACCGGCACGCTCTCAGGCCCGGCGATCGGCAGCGGCGGCGCCCCCTTGGTCTGCGCGATCAGGTTCTCGACCGAGACGTGCAGCACGTCGAGGAAGGGCTCGGGATAGAGCCCCAGCACCAGTGCAAGCGAGACCAGCGGCGCGAAGATGCCGACCTCGCGCCAGTTGAGGTCGGTGATCGACTTGAGGTTCTCCTTGGTGAGCTCGCCGAAGATCACGCGCCGGTAGAGCCAGAGCATGTAGGCGGCGCCCAGGATCACGCCGGTGAGCGCCAGCATGGCGACCCAGGTGTTGGACTGGAAGGCGCCCACCAGCACCATGAACTCGCCGACGAAACCGCTGGTGCCGGGCAGGCCGATCGCGGCCAGCGTGAACACCATCAGCACGAAGGCGTAGATCGGCATGCGGTGCACCAGCCCGCCGTAGTCCGCGATCTCGCGGGTGTGGGTGCGGTCGTAGACCACGCCGACGCAGAGGAAGAGCGCCGCCGAGACGATGCCGTGGCTCAGCATCTGGATGATGCCGCCCTCGATGCCCTGGCCGGTAAAGGTGAAGATGCCGATGGTGACGATCCCCATGTGGGCGACCGAGGAGTAGGCGATCAGCTTCTTCATGTCCTGCTGCATGAGCGCGACCAGCGAGGTGTAGATGATCGCGACCACGCTCAGCGAATAGACGAAGGGCACGAAGTAGGCGCTCGCATCCGGCAGCATCGGCAGCGAGAAGCGGAGGAAGCCGTAGCCCCCCATCTTCAGCAGGATGCCGGCGAGGATCACCGAGCCCGCCGTCGGCGCCTCCACGTGGGCGTCCGGCAACCAGGTGTGGAAGGGCCACATCGGCAGCTTGACGGCGAAGGAGGCGAAGAGCGCGAGCCAGAGCCAGGTCTGTATCGCCGGCGCGAACTCGTGCACGAGCAGCATCGGGATGTCGGTGGTGCCGGCGTCGAGGTACATGAACAGGATCGCCAGCAGGAAGAGCACCGAGCCCACCAGCGTGTAGAGGAAGAACTTGAAGGCCGAATAGACCCGCCGCGCGCCGCCCCAGATGCCGATGATCAGGAACATCGGAATCAGCTGGCCCTCGAAGAAGATGTAGAACATCACGAAGTCGAGGGAGCAGAAGACACCGACGATCAGCGTCTCCATCACCAGGAAGGCGATCATGAATTCGCGCACGCGCGTCGCGATCGCCTCCCACGAGGCGAGGATGCAGATCGGGATCAGGAACGTGGTCAGGATCAGGAAGAAGATCGAGATCCCGTCGACGCCCAGGTGGTAGCCGATGTTGTGCTCGGGCAGCCACGGCACCAACTCGACGAACTGGAACTCGGCGGTCGAGGTGTCGAAATCCGCGACCAGCAAGATCGAGAGCGCGAACGTGACCACCGAGGTCCATAGCGCCACGTGGCGGGAGTTGGCCGCGATCTGCCGCTCGTCCCCACGAATAAGCAGGATGAAGAATACGCCCACCAGCGGCAGGAAGGTGACGGTGGACAGGATCGGCCAATCGGTCATGCCGCTACCTGCCGGCGATCAGATACCAGGTGACGATGGCCGCAAGCCCCAGCAGCATCGCGAAGGCGTAGTGATAGACGTAGCCTGACTGAAGTTTCACCGCGCGACGTGCGACCGAGAGCGTCGCGGCGGCGATGCCATCCGGCCCGATGCCGTCGATCACGGCGCCGTCGCCCTGCTTCCAGAGGTTGCGCCCGAGATACTTGGCGGAGCGCACGAAGAGGATGTCGTAGAGCTCGTCGAAGTACCACTTGTTGAGCAGGAAGAGGTAGACAGGCCGCGCGCGGGTGGCGAGCCGGCCGGGCAGATCCGGCTTCAGCACGTAGAACAGGAAGGCGCCGGCGATCCCGAGCACGCCCACCGCCATCGGCAGCGCCTTGACCCAGAAGTCGACGTGGTGCGCCTCCTCCAGCGCGTTATGGATCGGCAGGACGAGGATCGAGGTGCCCCAGAAGTCGATGTCGGTCGCCACCATCGGCAGCATCAGGTAGCCGATCACGATGGCGCCGATGGCGAGCCCCACCAGCGGCACCCACATCACCGCCGGCGCCTCGTGCACGTGCGCCATCACCTTCTCATCGGCGCGCGGCTTGCCGTGGAAGGTCAGGAAGAGCAGCCGCCACGAATAGAACGCGGTCAGGAACGCCGCCAGGATGCCCAGTCCGAAGGCGTACATGCCGAGTCCGGTGTGCGAGGCGAAGGCGGACTCCAGGATGATGTCCTTCGAGAAGAAGCCCGAGAAGGGGAAGATCCCGGCGAGCGCCAGGTTGCCGATCCACATCAGCACGTAGGTCACCGGGATCATGCGCCAGATGCCGCCCATCTTGCGCATGTCCTGCTCGTCCGACATGGCGTGGATCACCGCGCCCGCACCGAGGAAGAGCAGCGCCTTGAAGAACGCATGCGTGGTCAGGTGGAAGATGCCGGCGCCGTAGGCGGACACGCCGCAGGCGAAGAACATGTAGCCGAGCTGACTGCAGGTCGAATAGGCGATCACCCGCTTGATGTCGTTTTGGGTAATCGCGATGGTCGCGGCGAAGATCGCCGTCGTCGCGCCGAAGAAGGTCACCACCGAGAGCGCGATCGGCGCGTATTCGAAGATCGGCGAGAGCCGCGCCACCATGAAGACGCCGGCGGTCACCATGGTCGCGGCATGGATCAGCGCGGAGACCGGCGTCGGCCCTTCCATCGCATCCGGCAACCAGGTGTGCAGCAGGAACTGCGCCGATTTCCCCATGGCGCCGACGAAGAACAGGATGCAGGCGACCTCCAGGAAGTCGAAGGAATGGCCGAGGAAGGTGAGCTCGGCGTCCACCATCCCTGGCGCGCCGGCGAATACGGCGTCGAACGAGACGGTGTCGAACATCAGGAAGATGGCGAGGATGCCCAGCGCGAAGCCGAAGTCGCCCACCCGGTTGACGATGAAGGCCTTGATCGCCGCGGCATTCGCCGCCGGCCGCTTGTACCAGAATCCGATCAGCAGATAGGAGACGAGGCCGACGCCCTCCCAGCCGAAGAACATCTGCAGGAAGTTGTCGGCGCTGACCAGCGCCAGCATGAAGAAGGTGAAGAGCGAGAGGTAGGCGAAGAAGCGCGGCACATGGGGGTCGTGCGCCATGTAGCCGATCGAATAGACGTGGATCAGGAACGAGACCACGCAGACGACGAAGACCATCACTGCGGTCAGCTCGTCGAACCTGAGCAGCCAGTCGACGTCGAGATCGCCTGAGGCGAACCAGTCGAAGAGGACGATGGTCGCGGTCTCGCCCTGGAGCACGACCTCGGTGAAGACCACGATCGCCATCACCGCCGCGGCGCCCATCGCGCCGCAGCTCACGAACTGGGCACCGCGCGCGCCAATCACCCGGCCGAACAGGCCGGCGATCACCGCCCCGAAGAGGGGCAGGAAAATGGGCGCGGCGTAATAGAGCACCGGCCCCTAACCCTTCATCACGTTGACGTCCTCGACGGCGATGCTGCCGCGATTGCGGAAGTAGACGACCAGGATGGCGAGGCCGATCGCAGCCTCTGCAGCCGCGACCGTGAGCACGAGCATGGCGAAGACCTGGCCCACCATGTCGTTGAGGAAGGTCGAGAAGGCGACCAGATTGATGTTGACGGCAAGCAGCATCAGCTCGATCGCCATCAGGATGATGATGACGTTCTTGCGGTTGAGGAAGATGCCGACGACGCCGAGGGTGAAGAGGATCGCGGCCACGGTGAGATAATGGGTCAGTCCGATTTCCATGTCCCCTCCGCGCCCGGCTCGATGTCGGTGACCTGAACGGCAGCCTTGGGATCGCGCGCCACCTGATCGGCGATGCGCTGGCGCCTCACGTCGGTGCGCCGACGGTGGGTGAGCACGATGGCGCCCACCATCGCGATCAAGAGGATGAATCCCGCGCCCTGGAAGAGGTAGGCGTAGTGCGTGTAGAGCACGTCGCCCAGCGCCTGGGTATTGGAGATCTCGTCAGCGGCCGGCGTCGGCGACGCGACCGTCGTCGGCACCTCGATGTCGATGACGCCCGAGGCGAAGACCAGCACAAGCTCGGCAAGCAGGATGATGCCGATGACCCCGCCGATGGGCAGGTATTGCAGGAAGCCCGCGCGCAGCTCCGCGAAGTTGATGTTCAGCATCATCACGACGAAGAGGAAGAGCACGGCGACGGCGCCGACGTAGACGATGATCAGGATCATCGCCAGGAACTCGGCACCCATCATCACGAAGAGCCCGGCCGAGTTGAAGAACGCCAGGATCAGGAAGAGCACCGAGTGAACCGGGTTGCGCGAGGCGATCACCATGACGCCCGCGCCCACCGTCGCCACGGCGAGGACGTAGAACATGATCGTCTGGATGATCATCGTGCCGCGATCCCGCTTGGCTTACCGTTCCGCCCCTGCCGATGCCGGCTCAGCGGTAAGGTGCCTCCGCGCTCAGGTTGGCGGCGATCTCCCGCTCCCAGCGGTCGCCGTTGTCGAGCAGCTTGTCCTTGTTGTAGAGCAGCTCCTCGCGGGTCTCGGCGGCAAACTCGAAATTCGGCCCCTCGACGATGGCGTCGACCGGGCAGGCCTCCTCACAAAAGCCGCAGTAGATGCACTTCACCATGTCGATGTCGTAACGGGTGGTGCGCCGGCTGCCGTCCTCCCTCGGCTCCGCCTCGATGGTGATGGCCTGCGCAGGGCAGATCGCCTCGCACAGCTTGCAGGCGATGCAGCGCTCCTCGCCGTTGGGATAGCGGCGGAGCGCGTGCTCGCCGCGGAAACGCGGGCTCAGCATGCCCTTCTCATAGGGGTAGTTGAGCGTCGCCTTGCGCTTGAATATCTGCTTGAAGGTCACGCCGAGTCCGACCGCCAGCTCCGTCAGGAGCAAGGATCGAACTGTCTGCTCAATCGCTGGCATGGCGACCTCCTATTTGGCGCCGGGCGCGGCCATAGCACAGGCCACCTGCCGTCGCCAGAGTGACTTACCTCGGCAACCAGTCGAACGCGTGCAGCGCGCCTGCGACGATCACGACCATGGCGAGCGAGGCCGGCAGGAACACCTTCCAGCCAAGCCGCATGAGCTGATCGTAGCGGTAGCGCGGCAGCGTCGCGCGGGTCCAGGTGAAGAAGAAGACAACGACCGCAGTCTTCAGCAGGAACCAGACCACGCCGGGAACCGCCATCAGCGGCTCGACGTGGAAGGGCGGCAGCCAGCCGCCGAGGAAGAGGATCACGCTGAGCGCGCTCAAGAGGACGATGTTGGCGTACTCCCCCATCATGAAGAGCAGCCAGGTCATCGACGAGTATTCCACCTGGTAGCCGGCAACCAGCTCGCCCTCGGCCTCCGGCAGGTCGAAGGGCGTGCGGTTGGTCTCGGCCAGCGCGGACACCACGTAGATCACGAACATCGGGAAGAGCGGGATGAAGAACCAGAGCCCCCTCTGCGCCTCGACGATGTCGTTGAGGTTGAGCGAGCCGACGCAGAGCAGCACCGTCACCAGCACGAAGCCGATGGAGACCTCGTAGGAGACCATCTGCGCCGCCGAGCGCAGCGCGCCGAGAAAGGCGTACTTCGAGTTGCTGGCCCAGCCCGCGATGATGATGCCGTAGACCCCGAGGGAAGAGACCGCGAAGAGGTAGAGCAGCCCCACGTTCAGGTCGGCGAGCACCAGATGCTGGTCGAAGGGGATCACCGCCCAGCCGATGAGCCCCAGGCTGAAGGTCACCATCGGCGCCAGCACGAAGAGCATCCGGTTGGCGCCGGCAGGAATGATGGTCTCCTTGAAGAGACACTTGATCCCGTCCGCCACCGGCTGCAGCAGGCCGAAAGGACCCACGACATTGGGCCCCTTGCGCAGCTGGATTGCCGCCCAGACCTTGCGCTCGAAATAGGTGATGAAGGCCAATACCAGCAGCAGCGGCACCACGATCGCGAGGATGTACCCGACGGTCAGGAAGAGCGGGTAGAAGTAAGTGCTCCAGACGCCCACCTCAGCCATCGCTGGCGCCCCCCTCCACCGCCGCGACGAAGGCCGCGCTGCACTCGACCATGGTGACCGAGGCGCGGGTGATCGGATCGGTCTGGTAGAAATCCCCGATGGGGCACGCGAAGGGCGCCTCATCCATGGCGCCGGCGGCGCCGAATTCGACCCATGGCGCCGCGGTCACCTGACCGATCGCGGCGAGCGCCGGCGCTCGCTCCACCATGCGGGCACGAAGCTCATCCAGGGTGTCGTAGGCCAGAGGCTTGCCGAGACGGGCGGAGAGAGCGCGCAGGATGCGCCAGTCCTCCCGCGCGTCGCCGAGCGGCGCGGTCGCGGCAAAGGCCCGCTGCGGCCGGCCTTCGAGATTGACGTAGGTGCCGTCTTTCTCGGTGTAGGCGGCGCCCGGCAGGATCACGTCGGCGATCCGCGCCCCGGCATCACCGTGGTGGCCCTGGTAGACGACGAAGCAGTTCTCCGGCCGCTTCAGCGCATTCTCATCGGCGCCCAGCAGGTAAAGCAGGCGGATCGCACCGTCGCCGGCGCCTTCGCAGATCGCCGCCGCATCGCGGCCCCCCTCGCCCGGCACGAAGCCGAGGTCGAGCCCGCCGACGCGGGCGGCGGCCGTGTGCAGCACGTTGAAGCCCTTCCAGCCCTCGGCGACCATCCCGGTCGCCTCCGCAACCGCCCTGGCGTGGGCCAGTACCTGGGCGCCGTCAGGCCGCGTGAGCGCGCCCATGCCGACGATCAGCATCGGCTGCTCGGCCATCTTCAGAACATCGGCGAAGGCATCTCCACCCTTTGCGAGGGCAGCGAGGGTCTCCGGCCCGTCGCCCAGATGGTGGTAGGGATAGGTCAGCTCCACCTCAGGGCCGATGACGCCGACCTTGAGCCCGCCCCGGCGCCAGCGCTTGCGGATACGCGCATTGACGAGCGACGCTTCCCAGCGCGGGTTGGCACCGATCAGGAGGATCGCGTCGGCCTCCTCGATCCCGCCGATGGTCGTGTTGAAGAGGTAGGAGGCGCGGCTGGTGGCATCCAGCTTGGCGCCGTCCTGCCGGCAATCGAGATGGGGCGAGCCCAGCGCTCCCATCAGGTCGGCGAGCGCCGTCATGGCTTCGCAGTCGGCCGTATCGCCCGCAAGCGCCGCGATCTGGCTGCCGTCCAGACCCTCTGCCGCTGCAGCGATGGCGTCGAATGCTTCGGCCCAGCTTGCGGCTTCGAGCGCGCCCTTTCGCCGCACGTAGCAGCGGTCGAGGCGGCGGCGGCGCAGCCCGTCGTAGGCGAAGCGGCTCTTGTCGGAGAGCCACTCCTCGTTGATGTCGTCGTGGAGGCGCGGCACCACCCGCAGTACTTCGGTCCCACGCGCATCGACCCGGATGTTGGAGCCCACGGCATCGAGCACATCGACCGTCTCGGTCGTGCGCAACTCCCACGAGCGCGCGACGAAGGCGTAGGGCTTCGAGGTCAGCGCGCCGACCGGGCAGAGGTCGATCATGTTGCCGCTGAGCTCGGAGGAGACCGCCTTCTCGACATAGGTGCCGATTTCCATGTGCTCGCCGCGGAAGACCGCGCCGAACTCCTCGACCCCCGCGATCTCGTCGGCGAAGCGGATGCAGCGCGTGCAATGGATGCAGCGCGTCATGATGGTCTCGATCAGCGGCCCGACATCCTTGTCGCGCACCGCGCGCTTGCTCTCGTTGAAGCGGCTGAAGTGCCGGCCATAGGCCATGGCCTGGTCCTGCAGGTCGCACTCGCCGCCCTGGTCGCAGATCGGGCAGTCGAGCGGGTGATTGATGAGCAGGAACTCCATCACCCCTTCCCGCGCCCTCTTCACCTCCGGCGTGTCGGTGCGGATCACCATGCCCTCCGCCGCCGGCATCGCGCAGGACGCGATGGGCTTGGGCGAGCGCTCCATCTCCACCAGGCACATGCGGCAGTTGCCGGCGATGGTGAGCCGGTCGTGATAGCAGAAGTGCGGAATCTCCTTGCCCGCCTGCACGCAGGCCTGCATCACGGTCGAGCCGGGCTCGACCGTGATCTCGGCGCCATCGATGGTGAGCGTCGTCATCGGATGCGTCCTCAGGCCGCTGCCGCTGCCGCGGCAGTTGCGTCTCCGCTGCCGACCTTCTCGGCCAGGATGCGCCGCTCGAGCTCGGGCCGGAAATGGCGGATCAGCCCCTGCACCGGCCACGCCGCCGCATCGCCGAGGGCGCAGATGGTGTGGCCCTCGATCTGCCCCACCACGTCCCACAGCATGTCGATTTCTTCGACCGACGCCTCGCCCCTGATCAGGCGCAGCATCACGCGGTAGACCCAGCCGGTGCCCTCCCGGCAGGGCGTGCACTGGCCGCAACTCTCGTGCATGTAGAAGTGGGAGAGCCGGGCGATGGCCTCGACCACGTCGGCCGACTTGTCCATCACGATCACCGCCGCCGTCCCAAGGCCGGATTTCTCGGCCATCAGCGAGTCGAAGTCCATCAGCACCTCGTCGCAGATCGACTTCGGCAGCAGCGGCACCGAGGCGCCGCCGGGGATCACCGCCTGCAGGTTGTCCCAGCCGCCGCGCACCCCGCCCGCGTGCTTCTCGATCAGCTCGCGCATGGGGATGCCCATCTCCTCCTCGACATTGCACGGCTGATTGACGTGGCCGGAGATACAAAAGACCTTGGTACCGGTGTTCTTGGGCCGGCCGATACCGGCGAACCATTCCGCGCCGCGCCTGAGGATGGTGGGCACGACCGCGATGGTCTCGACGTTGTTGACCGTGGACGGGCAGCCGTAGAGACCGACCGCCGCCGGGAAGGGCGGCTTGAGCCGGGGCCGCCCGGGCTTGCCCTCAAGGCTCTCGAGCAGCCCGGTCTCCTCGCCACAAATGTAGGCGCCGGCGCCGCGGTGCAGATAGACGTCGAAGGACCAGTCGGTCCCGCAGGGGTTCTTGCCGATGAGGCCCGCGTCGTAGGCCTCGTCGATCGCCGCCTGGAGCGCGACCGCCTCGTCGTAAAACTCGCCGCGAATGTAGATGTAGGCCGCATGAGCCCGCATGGCGAAGCCCGAGATCAGGCAGCCCTCGATCAGCTTGTGCGGGTCGTGGCGCATCATGTCCCGGTCCTTGCAGGTGCCGGGCTCGCTCTCGTCGGCATTGACCACGAGGTAGTGCGGGCGCCCGGGGGCCTCCTCCTTGGGCATGAAGGACCATTTCAGCCCGGTCGGGAAGCCGGCGCCGCCGCGCCCGCGCAGGCCCGACTCCTTGACCTGATCGATGATCCAGTCGTGCCCCTTGGCGATCAGCGCCGCCGTGCCGTCCCAGTCGCCCCGCGCGCGGGCACCGGCCAGGCCCCAGTCTTGGGCGCCGTAGAGGTTGGTGAAGATGCGGTCGGAATCGCTGAGCATGTTCAGAGCTCGGTCAGTGTGGTCAGGCCGGAGGCGGGCGCAGAGGTCTGGCGGCCGGTCTGCGGGCCCGGCTCGGGCGGGCTCCCGGCCCTGAAGGCGCGCAGAATTTCCTTCATGCGCGCCGGATCGAGGTCTTCGTAGAAGTGATCGTTGATTTGCACCATGGGCGCGTTGACGCAGGCGCCGAGGCATTCGACCTCGGTCAGCGTGAAGAGGCCGTCTTCGGTCGTTCCACCGAGGCCGATGCCGAGCTCCTCGCGGCAGGCGTCGCGCAACGCGTCCGATCCCCGCAGCCAGCACGGCGTCGTGCGGCAAAGCTGGACGTGATTGCGGCCGACCGGCTCCAGGTTCAGCATCGAGTAGAAGGTCGCAACCTCGTAGACCCGGATCGACGCCATGTCGAGCACTTCGGCGACGTGCTCCATCACCGCCTGGGAGATCCAGCCGTCGTTCTGGCGCTGGGCAATGTCGAGCAGCGGCAGCACCGCGCTGGCCTGGCAGCCCGCCGGGTACTTGGCGATCACCGCGTCCGCCTTGGCTCGGTTCTCGGGCGTGAAGACGAAAGCCTCGGCGCCGTTGCCGGCTTCGCCCGTCACCGGTCGACCTCCCCGAACACGATGTCCATGCTCGCGAGGTTGGCCACCGTGTCCGCAAGCATGTGGCCCTTGCTCATGTGATCGAGCACTTGCAGGTGCGCGAAGCCCGGCGCCCGGATTTTGCAGCGATAGGGCCGGTTGGTGCCGTCGGCCACGAGATAGACCCCGAACTCGCCCTTCGGCGCCTCCACCGCCCGGTAGGTCTCGCCCGCCGGCACATGGTAGCCCTCGGTGTAGAGCTTGAAGTGATGGATCAGCGCCTCCATCGACTCCTTCATCGCGGCCCTGGACGGCGGCGTGATCTTGTTGTCCTGAACCTTGACCGGTCCATCCGGCATTTTTTCAAGGCATTGGGTGATGATCTTGCCGCATTGCCTCATCTCCTCCATGCGGACGAGATAACGCTCGTAGCAATCGCCGTTGGAGCCGATGGGCACGCCGAAGTCGAGATCGCTGTAGACCTCGTAGGGCTGATTGCGGCGCAGGTCCCAGGAAACGCCGGAGGCGCGCAGCACCGCCCCGGTCAGCCCCCAGTCGAAGCACTCCTGCGCACTCAGGATACCGATATCGACCGTGCGCTGCTTGAAGATACGGTTCTCGGTCAGCACGTTCTCGATGTCGTCGATGACCTTGGGAAATCTCTCGTTCCACGCACCGATATCCGAGAGCAGTTCCGGGGCGAGATCGTAGGCGACGCCGCCGGGGCGGAAGTATGCAGCATGGAGGCGCGAGCCCGAGGCCCGCTCGTAGAACTCCATGGTCAGCTCGCGCTCCTCGAAGCCCCAGAAGAAGGGGGTCATCGCACCGACGTCGAGCGCCATGGTGCAGATGTTCATCAGATGGTTGGCGATGCGCGAAATCTCGCTGTAGAGCACGCGGATGTACTGCGCGCGCTCGGGAATTTCGAGCCCGAGCAGGGCCTCGACGGCGAGCGCGTAAGCGTGCTCCTGGTTCATCGGCGCGACATAGTCGAGCCGGTCGAAGTAGGGCACGGCCTGCAGGTAGGTCTTGTATTCGATCAGCTTCTCGGTGCCGCGATGGAGCAGGCCGATGTGGGGGTCCGCGCGCTCGACCACCTCTCCGTCCATCTCCAGCACCAGGCGCAGCACGCCGTGCGCCGCCGGATGCTGCGGCCCGAAGTTCAGGGTCATGTTGCGGATCTGGCGCTCGCTCATGGTCAGCGCCCGTCCTCGCCGGCGTCACCGGCCTTCTCGTCGCCCGGCAGCGGGTAGGACGCGCCTTCCCAGGGGCTCAGGAAGTCGAAGCGGCGAAATTCCTGGGTGAGCTTCACCGGCTCGTACACCACCCGCTTCTGCTCAGAGTCGTAGCGCAGCTCGACATAGCCGGTAAGCGGAAAGTCCTTGCGCAGCGGATGGCCGTCGAAGCCGTAATCGGTGAGCAGCCGGCGCAGGTCCGGGTTGCCGGCGAAGTAGATGCCGTAGAGGTCCCAGGCCTCGCGCTCCCACCATCCGGCGGAGGGGTAGATCTCGGTCGCCGAAGGCATCGGCTGGTCCTCGTTGATACCGATCTTGAGGCGCAGCCGGCAATTGTGGCTCATGCTGAGCAGGTGGTAGACGACATCGAAGCGCGGGTCACGCTCCGGGTAATCGACGCCGCAGAGGTCGGTGAGCTGCTCGAAGCGGCAGCGCGGATCGTCCTTCAGGAACTTCAGGACACGCACCACCTGGTCGGCGCGCGCGTCGACGGTGAGCTCGTCGCGGACGACCTCGGCCGCGTACACGTAGTCGCTGAGACTGGTCGCGACATGCTCGCCGAGGTCGCGTAGTCCGGCCGTGTCCATCCCCTCGCCCGCTCTCGACGCGCGCTAGCGCGCGATGGTCCCCGTACGCCGGATCTTCCGCTGCAATTGCATGATGCCGTAAAGCAGCGCTTCGGCCGTGGGCGGACAACCGGGGACATAGACATCCACCGGGACGACACGGTCGCAGCCCCGCACCACCGAATAGGAGTAGTGATAATAGCCGCCGCCGTTGGCGCAGCTTCCCATGGAGATGACGTAGCGGGGCTCCGGCATCTGGTCGTAAACCCGCCGGAACGCGGGCGCCATCTTGTTGCACAGCGTGCCGGCGACGATCATCACGTCCGATTGGCGCGGGCTCGCGCGCGGCACCATGCCGATGCGGTCGATATCGTAGCGGGACGCGATGGTCTGCATGAACTCGACCGCGCAGCAGGCGAGCCCGAAGGTCATCGGCCAGAGCGAGCCGGTGCGCGCCCAGTTGATGACGCTGTCGAGCTGGGCGACGACGAAGCCCTTGTCGTTCAACTCGTCGCTGACCAGCGCGAGCGCCTGGTCCTGGGCCTCACCCGCCGGCAGCGGCTGGCCCGGCAGGCCGACGGTCGTGGTCCCTACTCCCATTCGAGCGCGCCCTTCTTCCACTCGTAGACGAAGCCGATGGTCAGCAGCCCGAGGAAGACGATCATCGACCAGAAACCGTAGAGCCCGATCTCGCTGAACGAGACCGCCCACGGAAACAGGAAAGCGACCTCGAGATCGAAGATGATGAAGAGGATCGCCACGAGATAGAAGCGCACGTCGAAGCGGCCGCGCGCATCCTCGAAGGCGTCGAAGCCGCACTCGTAGGCGGCGATCTTGTCCCGGTCGGGCCGTTGCGGCGCGAGCACGTAGGAGCCCGCGATGGCGGCGATCGCCATCACGCCGGCGATGCCGAGAAAGATGACGATCGGCAGGTATTCGAGGAGCAGCCCGGTCGATGCAATCATCGGCCACGACCCGCAAGCCGGCGATCAGCGGCCCTCAGGCCACGCGCAGGGCCCCTACGGCATTCGTGCCGTAGCCATTCTTGGCCACCCCCGAATCCCGCGGCCTGCATCAAATCGGCACCCCGTTGCAGCTCTTCCCGTCCCGGCGCTCCAGAACGGCGCTCCGGGGTTATGGCGGGAGTGACGGGACTCGAACCCGCGACCTCCGGCGTGACAGGCCGGCGCTCTAAACCAAGCTGAGCTACACCCCCGCAGGATCCGGCCGACGTGCCGTCGCCGCGCCGGCCGTCACCATGTAGAGCAGGGGTCCGGCGGGGTCAAGTTGCTTGGCTGGGACTCCAGGCGGATAGAGACCACCCGCTTCGGGGTACGACCTCCACGGGTGAGTCTCCGCGCTTTGCAACCCTGGAACAACCAACGCCTGGTGGGCGGTGACGGGATCGAACCGCCGACCTCTTGGGTGTAAACCAAGCGCTCTCCCAGCTGAGCTAACCGCCCGCGCCTGCCAAGCGGGACGCCGATCAGTCGTTGACCGCGTCCTTGAGCGTCTTGCCGGCCTTGAACTTCGGCTGCTTGGAGGCGGCAATCGAAATGGATTCGCCGGTACGGGGGTTTCGCCCGGTCGTGGCCTTCCTTTCGACGACGCTGAACGACCCAAACCCCGCCAATCTGACATCGGAGCCGCTCCGTAGCGTGTCAGTAATGGCGCCGAACACGCTGTCCACCGCGCGCACCGCGTCGGCACTGGAGATGTCCGCGCTGCTCGCGACAGCCTTGATCAGCTCAGCCTTGTTCATTGGTAACTGCCCAGGTCGTCTGATTTGTCATTTTGGGCCAGTGGATTGAGGCGTTTCTCGTTCGGAGTTGGTGGAAAGGGCTTGACGGGAATTTCGGGAAATGACTCAACAACGACATGAGCAATCCCGAGTCGCCGCGCGGCCCTTCGACGGGAGCAGCGCCCGAAACGCCCGCGCAGAAGATCGCCCGCCTGGAGGAGGAGAACGCCCGGCTTCGGGAGGAAAATGCCTGGCTTCGGCAGCAGAACGCGCGGCTGGAAGAGCAAGTCGCGCGTCTCGTCGAGCGCATCGAGGAGTTGGAGCGCCGTCTCGGCCTCAACAGCGGCAACAGCGGCAAGCCGCCTTCGAGCGATGGGCTGAGGAAGCCGAATTCGAAGCGGCGAACCCGAAGCCTGCGCGGCAAATCGGGCCGCAAGCCCGGTGGCCAGCCCGGCCACAAGGGCAAGACGCTGCGCCGCGCCGATCACCCGGATCGGGTGAAGGATCACGTCCCGGCTTCCTGCAAGGGATGCGGTTCGCCGCTTTCGGACGCGGCCAGGGCGGGAACGCCCGTCGCCCGCCAGGTGTTCGATCTGCCCGAGCCGAGCCCCCTGGAGGTGACCGAGCACCGGGCGCATGCCAAGTGCTGCGGGCATTGCGGGACGGTGACCCGGGCGGCGTTCCCCGACGGGGTGTCGGCGCCGGTGCAGTACGGCCCGCGCATTGCCGGGGTGGCGGTCTACCTTCAGCACGCTCACTTCCTGCCGGAGGATCGGCTGTCGCAGGTGATGGCCGAGCTCTTCGGCGCGCCGGTGACGGCTGCGACGTTGGCGACGATGAGCGAGAGGGCGGCCGAGCGGCTGCGGGACGCGGCCTTGCACATACAGGACCTGGCGGCGGGCACGGCGCGGGTGAAACACATGGACGAGACCGGCTTGCGGATCGGCGGTCAGACGCAGTGGCTTCATGTGATCTGCACGCCGCTGCTGGCGGCGTACCGGGTCAGCGGCAAGCGCGGCGCCCTGCTCTCGGGTGTCTCCGGCATCGTCGTGCACGATCACTGGAAGCCGTACTTCGCGATGGAAGGGGTGGAGCACGGCCTGTGCAACGCCCATCACCTGCGGGAGTTGCAGGCGCTGGTGGACATCGAAGGGGAGGCTTGGGCCCGGCGGATGCAGCAGCTCCTGCGCCGAGCCAATCGCGCCGCCCGCATCGCGCTGGACAAGGATATCGCCGTTCCGGCGAGGCTTGTGGCGCTGATCGAGCGCCGATACGACGAGATCATCGCCGATGCGCTGGCCTTTCACGAGAGCCAACCACCGTTCTCGCCTGGCAAGAGGAAGAAGCGCCGGAAGCGAAGGATCGGTCACAATCTGGCCTTGAGGCTGCGCGACCACAAATGCGCGGTGCTCCGGTTCCTGATCGACCTCGAGGTCGGGTTCACGAACAACGAGGCCGAGCGCGACCTTCGGATGATGAAGCTGCGCCAGAAGATCTCCGGGGGCTTCCGGTCCGCGCAGGGGGCCGAGAACTTCGCCATCCTGCGCAGCGTCATCACCACCGCCAGAAAGCAGGGCTGGAATATCATCGAAGCCCTGACCAGCCCATCGGATCGGCTCATCGCCACCGTCAAGTGCGCGTAAGCTCACCTGGCACGGGTTCTCCAACAGCGGAGCCATTCTCATAAACGATCATGGTCGACGCCGTGCTGGACCACCCCATAGAATGAAAATCGGTGCCCGTCGCGCGGGCGGACTTCGGGCCACATCGGGGTAGCTTACCGGTCGCAGTCCGCAAGAGGGGCATCGTGAGCTGTGAAACCCGGCGACCCCAGAGGAGCACACGGGCGTCGCGTGGGTAGCGTTGTGCCGAATCCCAGAGAATTTTCACAGCAAGAACCTGGGCAGTTACGTTCATTGCTTGCTCCCATTTCACTTTCGTGGGTTCGATACTGAGTATCGTGACGACCGACTCGACGGCGAAAGTTTGAGCATGACCATGATAAGCGTCAACGGTTACGACTGGCTATAACACTATGCCGTCAAGGGCATAGGGGATTTGCGATCGTACGTGAATCACCTCGCCGGTACGACTTGTCCCCTCTCTTCCGGAGCGCAAGGCACCCGCCAACTCACACTACACCCTATCAAAAGATTCGGCGCCATGCAGCGAGGAAGGTCAGATCGGGATCTGCCGAGGCAGCGTGTCCCGGATGGCGGGTCCAGGCCACACCGAACCGCAGCTCGCCCGCCGCTGCGAGCGGCTGCCGCCACTGGGCAGCGACTTCGATTTCCCGGCCCGAGGGCACGAGATCGGCCATCATCGAGTGGCGCCGCACCCTTCCATCCTTCGTGCGACCCACAGGAACGGAAAGACGCGCGCGGCCGGCCTCGACGCGGAGAGGTTGCGAGAGCGAGAGTGTGAGCGTGCCCTCGCCGGCGAACGTCTTCGTCGCTTGCAGGGCGAAGGCGCTCGTGGTGAGCGGCGAGACGTCGGCGATCAGTCCGCCCTGCACCGACGCGTTGACTGAGCCGACCTCAGTGTTGACGCAGAGCCGCCACGGGCCGACATGCGCACCCGCCTGAACCCCGGCGAAGGCAGATGCAGCCGCCATGCGCCCGAAGGCGCCGGCCGCATGTGAGCCGAGAAGGTTCTCACGCTCGCCCACCAGGCCGCCGCGCAGGCTGAGAGCGGCTCCTTCCGGCCGCCAGGCAAACGTGGCGCCCGACACGGGCGCCCGCCCGTCCAGGCCCTCGGTCGAGAAGGCCGCGGCGCTGAGACCGCGCTCCCCCGTAGCGCCGACTGTTAGCGCCCGCCCGGCGAGGGAGAGATGCCCGCTCCCCTTCCCCAACCCGGGCGATGCCAGCAAGCCCAGCCGAAGCGGGGCGGAATTGCCGTCCTCTTCGCCGTTCTCGGCCGCGCCAACGGTTGGGCGCCAAGTGCCGGGCTCCTGTCCTTCGAGCCGTTGCGCCATGAAGCTCTACAACCGCGCGCTTGCGGAGGGGCCGTCCGCGGGAGCGGTGAGCGAGCCGAGCGCGTACCAGAATGGCGCTCCGAGCTCGTCGAACGCCGCGATTTCTCGGCCTGCCAGCGCCTGCGAGAGCCCGTCGCCGAAGGCATCGCCGAGCCCGAGGCCGGTTGCCGTCAGATCGACGCTGGTATCCGCGACCCGCGGGCCGAGCGCAATACCGGGTGTACCGGCGGGCGTGGTCGCGGCAGCCAGGTTCAAGAGACCCTGGCCATAGACATCTGCGTCCGCATAGATGCCGCCCTTGTCGGCGGTTGCCAGGAGCCGAGCGACCAGATCGGTGTTGTAGAGTTCGTCTCGGAAATAATCCTTCATCACCACGAGCGCGCCGGTCACCATGGGCGCTGCATAGGATGTTCCGCGGCCGTTGCCGTTACGCCGGGCTCCAAGAATCCCTTCATAAGGCCCGAAGTACGCTACCCGCACGTCCTCCCCCGGTGCGGCGATGCACCAATCCTTGGCGATTCCGCAGCGATTGGAGAAGTCGGCAATCTCGTAGGTTCCATCCCCGTCGCTATCCGGGGCAACGGCCACGACAGCGACAAGGTGTCCGCGCAGCTCGGCAACGCGCGCCGGCCAACCCGGCATGAACTCGACCGACTTGGCGTTGATGGTCCCGTTCACGCACAAGTCCGGGTTTTTCGCGAAGTCGGCCGCATGGCAATGGTCTCCGTGCGCGTTACCGGCGGCCCAAACGAAGACTGTCTTGTCGACGACGCCCGCCTGTTCGACCGCAGCTATCGAAGCGCCGAAACTGTCACGAACTTCCTGCTCGCTGTATTGATCGATGATCCCGTGGTACCCGACGCTGACGTTGACGAAATCGAGCATGCGCCCGCCAATCGACCAATCGATCATGTGATTGAGCCTGGACGCCCATCGGTCGTCGGCACTGGTTTGACCGGACAAATGGATCGGAACGTAAGTGCCGCCTCCCGAGCTGGTCGGGATAGCCAACATCGCGATATCGGCACCCCAGGCTACGCCGTGCGCGGGGCTCGCACCGGCGTAGTCGAACACGGCGTCCCGCCTTGCCGCGATGACACTCGCGACCGCCGTCCCGTGGGAAAATTCGTCGCCAGTCTCGTCCTGCGCACTTCCAGACAAGTGCTCGCTTATCGTCTTGCCGGCGAACACCGGGTGTCCGGCATCGATCCCGGTGTCGATGAGACCGACTGTCTGACCGTTACCGACTTCCCTTCCGATACCGTGCTTTAGCTGGAGTTGCGCATAGGCAATATCAGCCCGGAGCGGCGCCAGGCCCCACTGATTCTTGAAGTCGTCCTCGCCGCTGTGCGCATCCGCGATCGTTCGGCGCTCCGCTTCATAGCTCTCCTGCACCAGGCACCCGATGACGGTCTCGACGCATGCGGGCGAGACAACCGGAGGCTCCGGATCCGGCATCGGCGGCGGGTCCGGCGTGGGTGGCGGGTCCGGCGCAGGCGGGGCCGTTGTTTGCGGATTTGCGTCGCCGCCCCCGCCGCCACAGGCCCCGACCAATGCGACCCCTGTCAGCAGGAGGATCGCGACCACTACCCTTCGCATCCGTCGCCGATCCACAGGTCCCGTCATCAACGCGTCATCTCTCGCCGAGTGTGCCTTGCGCGCGCCGGACGCCTGCATGGCAACCCGCATATCTCACACTTATGGACTTATGTTTCACATCATTGTGTCGGTCAATCTTGGGCGCCTGACGACAGCCCTGCCGCGCACACAGAGGGAGAGACCCGCCCGAGGTGGTGCCAACCCGAGCGAATTGAGACGACGCAGGATATAAGGGGGGCAACGATGGGAACCCCCGCGGGAGTCGGCGCATGAAGGCAGTGGTGCTTAGTGACGAAGGTCTGGCGGTTCGCGATGTGCCGGTGCCCGAGCCCAAGCCCAACGAGGTCCTGGTCAAGGTCTCCGCCAGCGGCCTGAACCGGGCGGACCTGATCATGGCGGCAGGCCGGCCGCACGGAGCGCTCGGCGGCGCGGGCACGATCGCGGGCCTCGAATGGGCCGGAGAGGTCGCTGCTGTCGGTGCCGAAGTACCGGAATTCCGGCCGGGCGATCAGGTCATGTGCTCTGGCGCCGGCGGCTACGCCGAATACGCCGTCACCGACTGGGGCCGGGTGTGCCCCGTGCCCAAGTCAGCGTCCGATCCGGTCGAGGCGGCGACGCTCCCCATCGCGCTCCAGACCATGCACGACGCACTCATCACCAACGGCCGCCTCGCCGCAGGAGAGTCCGTCCTGATTCAGGGCGCGAGTTCAGGCGTGGGGCTCATGGCGATCCAGATCGCCCGCCTCAAGGGCGCGGGCACGGTGCTCGCCACCTCGCGCGATGCCGGCAGGCGCGCCCGTCTCGCCGAGTTCGGTGCAGACCTCGCCCTGGACCCAAGCGATCCCGGCTGGGTTGAGCAGGCGCGCGAAGCCACCGGCGGCAAGGGCGTGGACCTCACCATCGACCAGGTCACCGGCAGGCTCGCCAACCAGACCATGCAAGCAGCGGCGGTGCTGGGGCGGATCGTCAACGTGGGTCGCCTCGGCGGCTTCACCGCCGATTTCGACTTCGACCTGCATGCGCTGAAGCGCATCGACTACATCGGCGTGACCTTCCGCACCCGTTCAGTGGAGGAGGTGCGTGCCATCAACGCCGCCATGCGCGCCGACATCTGGGAGGCGGTGGAGGACGGCACGCTGAGCCTGCCCATCGATCGCACCTTCCCGCTCGAGCAGGCGGCGGAGGCGCAGGCTCACATGCGCGCCAACGCTCACTTCGGCAAGATCGTCCTCACCCTCTGAGGCGGCCCGCCGGCCAGCGGCACTCAAGCGGGCGGCGGCTCCGCGCCGGCCCGGCTGGAGATAAGTCCGTAATGCTCGATCCGCCGGTGTGCGGCGAAGTTGAAGATGGTCTCGCGGATATAGACCCCGCGTTCCAGATCGATCGGCGCAACGATCACCTCGTCGCCCTCGGTCTGGGCCTGGGCCACGATCTCACCGGTCGGCGCAATGATGCAGCTTCCGCCCATGTGGTGGATCCCCTCCTCCGTGCCGGCCTTGGCCGTCGCCACCACCCAGGTACCGTTCTGGTAGGCGCCCGCCTGCATCGAGAGGTGGTTGTGGAACATGCCGAGATGCGGCGCTTCCTGTCCCTTGGCGAAGGGATTGGTGCTCGGCGTGTTGTAGCCGAGCATGACCAGCTCGACGCCCTGAAGGCCCATCACCCGGTAGGTCTCGGGCCAGCGCCGGTCGTTGCAGATGCACATCCCCATGATGCCGTCCATGGTGCGGAACACGGGAAAGCCCAGGTCGCCAGGCTCGAAGTAGCGCTTCTCGAGATGCTGGTGGATCTGGCCCGGCTGGGGCTCTGCATGACCAGGGATATGGACCTTGCGGTACTTCCCGGCGATCTGCCCCTCGCGATCGACCAGGGCGGCCGTGTTGAAATAGCGCTTTGAACCGTCGTCCTCGATGACCATCTCAGCGTAGCCGAGGTGGAATCCGATACCCAGTTCCTGCGCGGCAGCGAAGAGCGGCTGGGTCTCGTTGTTCGGCATCTCGGTCTCGAAATAGCTCTCGAGCTCCTCGGGATCGTCGATGACCCAACGCGGAAAGAAGGTGGTGAGTGCAAGTTCCGGAAACACCACGAGCGTGGCGCCCGCCCGGTGCGCGTTGTGCAGCATCGCGATCAATCGGTCGATAACTTGCGAGCGGGTCTCCGTGCGCGCGACCGGGCCCATCTGGGCCGCAGCGACGATGAGTTGTCTGGACATCGGCTCCTCCCCCCTTGCTGCGCGCAATCCCTTCCGGCCCGCAGCCTCGGCCGCGCCGCCGGCCACGCGAAGGTGCGCTCTCCGGCGTCATGATAGGCGCCGTGCCATAGCCCGCCAAGCCGCCGCAGAGGGCCGAATCAGGGGGCCCGCTCACCATTGCCGCACAACGAATGATCTGGCGGCAACGCTATGCGGCAGGTACACATGAGGGAGTACAAGCGGGGCCGCGGGATCATGACGAGAACGCTCGATCACCCCGAGGGACCGGGGCGCCGGCGTCACTCTCCGAGATGAACGAGAGCACGCCGCCCCCTCGTCTGATCCAGCCGCCGCGCAAGCGCGGCCTCTTCGCACGCCTCAGGACGTACTTCTTCACCGGTGTCGTCGTCACCGCGCCGATCGGCATCACCCTATGGCTGCTCTGGCTGGTGGTCGACGTGTTCGATCGCGCGGTCGTTCCGCTGATCCCGGACGCCTACAACCCCTCTGACGTTCTGGGCCGGAACGTTCCCGGCGTCGGCATCGTGATCGTGCTCATCCTGGTCACGGTGGTCGGCGCATTGTTCACCAACGTTGCCGGCCGCTTCCTGGTCCGCTTCGGCGAGAACCTGGTCTCGCGCGTGCCCGTGGTACGTACGATCTATGGTGTGCTCAAGCAGATCTTCGATGCGGTGCTGGCCCAGTCGGCCAACGCCTTCCGCGAAGTCGTGCTGATCGAGTATCCGCGCCGGGGCATCTGGGTCATCGGCTTCATCACCAGCCCCACGCGGGGCGAGGTGCAGCGGGTCACAGAGGAGGAAATGGTCAACGTGTTTCTGCCGACCACGCCCAACCCGACCTCGGGCTTCCTCCTGTTCGTGCCGCGCAAGGACTGCATCCCGCTGGACATGACCGTGGAGGAAGGCGTCAAGCTCGTGATCTCCGGCGGCATCGTCAGCCCACCCGACGCCAAGCTTGGGGGCAGGTTGGATGAAGACGAAGGAGACTCGAGAGCCGAAAGCCCCGCGCCCTCAGCCGATCGACCGAAGGAATAGGGTCACCTGATCGCGCGCTTGCGGCCTGGCCACGAGGCTCTTATGACTGGTCCAGAACTCAGAACCGATTCGGGGTGCGAAGACTTGATACTGTAGACGTTCGTTACATTGGAAAATCTATAGAGTGCTTTTTCTCCCGAATAGTAAGTTACATTACAGTAACTACCCAGGTACCCCAATCCTGAGTTGAGGACGGTGATTATGGCGGCGGCCGCGGCCTGGTTCTGCCACCGCGATTGGTTCTTGACCTCATAGAGTTGCGGGACTATGGACTGCTCTCTCGCGTGACGGGAGCGGTCCATGGGGTATTTCGGCTCGAAGGCGACAGCAGGTCTGTGCCAAGCGCTGATTGCGCTGATGCCGCCGCACTCCGTCTACATCGAAAGCCACCTTGGGGGCGGGGCGCTGATGAAGCGCAAGCCGCCGGCCGTGCGTTCGATCGGCATCGACCGCGATGCGCAGGCGCTCGAGGCCTTCGTCTGCGACTACCCGGTCGATCTGGTTCACGGCTGTGCCCATGACTTCCTGGCCTCGTTCCCGTTCCTGGGCCCGGAGCTGGTTTACAGCGATCCGCCCTATCTGCACGCGACCCGCCGCTCGGCGCAGCGCTACCGCTTCGAGTACGAGGAGGCCGGCCACGTCGCGCTTCTCGCGCTGCTCAAGGCTCTGCCCTGCCAGGTCATGATCTCGGGCCATCCGTCGGCGCTCTATGACGAGGTGCTGGCGGGATGGCGCCGGCTGGCGCTGCAGGTCACGACCCAGGGTCTGGTGCGAACCGAGGTCGTCTGGTTCAACTACGCCCCCGACCGGATGCATTGGGCCAGCCACGCAGGCCGGAACTTCACCGACCGCCAGCGCATCAAGCGCAAGGCAGCCAACTGG
Source organism: Alphaproteobacteria bacterium (assembly GCA_963422645.2). Classification (GTDB taxonomy): domain Bacteria; phylum Pseudomonadota; class Alphaproteobacteria; order UBA828; family UBA828; genus WTGU01. The sequence continues at coordinate 196,788 of CAXXVO010000012.1, read as the reverse complement.
GGCCGGCGCTACCAGGCCTTGCCGCCGGGCGAACGCCTCGCCGTGCTCGCCGCCATGATGGCCGTCGAGGCCGAAGACACGTGACGGTGTCGCACTGGCACGAAGACCTCGCCGCCCGTAACGAGGCCTTCTGCTGCCTGAAGGAGCTTCTCGAGCCATCATCCCTCGCAACCACTGTCGTCGTTGCCGTCCGGGAATGGGGGCAGGGGCTGCTGCGATCAGCCACCGCGCTCGCCCGGGAAAATGCCGCACTCGAGCAGGAGAACGCGGCCCTGCGCGAGCGCATCGCCGAACTCGAGCGCAGCGCGGCCCTCAACAGCACCACAAGCAGCAAGCCCCCCGCCAGCGACGGGCTCAAGAAGAAAAGCGGAGCCCAGAGGCGCACCCAAAGCCAGCGCGGAAAGTCCGGCGGGCCCAGTGGCGGCCAGCCCGGCCACAAGGGAACCACCCTCGCGCGGAGCGACAGCCCGGACCGTGTCGTCGATCACCACCCCTCCACCTGTTCCGGCTGTGGCGTCGAGCTCTCGGACGCCGACCGGCAAGGCGCGCCCGCCTGTCGGCAGGTCTTCGACGTACCCGAGCCGCAGCCTCTCGAGGTCACCGAACACCGCGCCCATCGCTGCCTCTGCGGCGCATGCGGCACGCTGACACGAGCCGCCTTCCCGCCGGGCGTCACCGCCCCGGTCCAGTACGGCCCTCGCATCACCGCTTGGGTGAGTTACCTGCTGTACGCCCAGTTCGTGCCCGAGAAGCGTCTGGCCGAACTCATGAGCGACATCTTCGCGGTGTCCATCTCCACTGCCACGATCGCCGCCATGGGCCGGCGCACAGCGCAGCGCTTCGAGGGCTTCCTCGACCATGTCGCCGATCTGATCCGCACGCAGGCGCCGGTCAAGCACCTCGACGAGACCGGCCTGCGTATCGCCGCCCGTACCCGCTGGCTCCATGTGCTGTGCACCCCGTTGCTCACCGTCCTGCGCATCGGCGAGGGACGCGGCGATGTCGAAAAGAACCTGAAAGGCATCCTCGTCCACGACGACTTCGCCCCCTACTTCACCATCAAGGGCGTCCGCCACGGCGCCTGCAACGCACATCACCTGCGCGAACTCCAGGCCCTGATCGACATCGAGAAGGAGGAATGGGCGGCGAGCATGCACCGCCTGCTTCAGCGCGCGCGCAGGGCCGCCCGCTTCGCCCGTGAGAAAGACCGTCAAGTCCCCGCCTCCCTGGTGGCCCGCATCTCAAGGGCATGGGACCGTATCCTCGAAGAAGCCATCGCCTTCCATGAGGCCCAACCGCCGCTCCAGATCGCAAAGCGAGGGCGAAAGAAACGCCGCATCGGCCACAACCTCGCGCGCCGCCTTCAAAAGCATAAGGAGGGCTGCCTGCGCTTCCTCACCGACCTGCGCACGCCGTTCACGAATAACGAGGCGGAGCGTGACATCCGTATGAACAAAGTGCATGAGAAGATCTCAGGCGGCTTCCGCTCCCTGCAAGGCGCCTGCAACTTCGCCGGAATGCGCAGCGTCATCGTCACCGCTCGAAAGCAAGGCTGGAACATCCTGCAAATCCTGGCGCACCCGGAACCGATGCAGCTGATCCCTATACTGCGCTCCTGAACTTCTCCGGCTCATCCTGAGTATCGCTGTCCTCTCATCTTGTTCGCGACGCGGCGTTCATCATCCTCTCGCGCTCAAGAGAGTAGGCACCCCCGCGGCGTGGGGGCGTTGACGCAAAAGGAACTGGCTTGTTCCATAAGAGAGAGGGGTACCTGGGCAGTTACACATTACAAGGTATTGGGAGCTGGCGCAAGGGGCTTTCAGGTTCGTGATCATGGGCGTCTGCGTGCAACGTAGGGTGCTCGAGTTGCATATGGGGAAGTAGACTGTGCTGATATACTAGGCAAAGGGATGGTTCCTGAGTGGATGGGGACTGTGCGGTGACCGTGTGCGATGTGGTTGAGGCAAGCTGCGTTATGGAGAGGTCAGGATACTATGCCCATGTGTATTGCGTGCTGGTTTGTGTGCTATATGGTGATCGAGCCGTAGAGGACACATAGCAGTAGCACAGACTCAGACTTCCTGACCTCGTGATGCTGGCTGTTCTGGGCAGCGTGCCGGGAACTCCTTGAATTCTGATACATTTCGGTTGTTTCAGGCGGTTTTTCGCTGGGTGTCGCGCCCGAGGTCTGATATTATAATTTGATACCAATTGCACGGTCTCAACCATGCCCAGTACCCTCCCAATGTGCCCTCCAGAGGCGGTCTCGATCGGCAACAGCTGCTTCGCCGTCCTGATCTCGGACGACACCTTCACCTACTTTTCCAACCTCATTCCCTTTGACAGCCACGCCGCCGATGACCGCACGGCCATGCTCTTGCGGATCGGCCGCCTCGCGGCGATCAGCGCGGTCTCGCCGCAGGAACTGGCTGACGCTTTCGCTGTCTCGCGCGCGACGGTGCAGCGCGCACGACGGCGCTACCTGGCCGAGGGCGAAGCGGGGTTCATGAAGCCCCGGCGCGGTCGCGGGCCGTCGGTGTTCACTCCGGAGTTGGCGGAGAAGGCGACGGCGTTGCTGGCATCGGGCCTGAGCGGCTCTGCGGCGGCCCGGGTTCTCGGCGTGTCAGCGCCATCGGTCAACAAGTGGCGCCGTCAGGGACTGATCGGCAACACGGAGGCGGATGGGGAGCCCGGACGCTCAGCGCTGGCTGCGCCGCCTGACGCGGGTGCGGCTCCTGAAGGCCGTGTCGATGAAGAGAGTACCGGTGCCCCGGGGCCGGAGACGGCGCCGGGGCTGGAAGCGCAGCCGCAAACGGATCGCAGCGCGCGCGATCGGCGGGACCGGCAGGCGCCGATGGGGCGTGCGACTTGCGATGTTCCGGCTCGGGTTCTGGCCAGTTGTGGACAGGCGGGGCCGGTCGAACCGCAGTTCGCCGCCGCCGCCCGCGGTGTCCGCTTCGGCGGCGTGCTCGCCGCCCTGCCGGCCCTGCTGAAGGAAGGTCTTCTCTCCGAGACCGGTCTCCTGCCATTGCTGCCGAAGGGCTATTACGGCTTGCCTACGATCCTGCTCTTCCTGGCCTTCATGACCTTGGCGCGGGTGCGCAACCCCGAGAGCCTGCGCTACCAGGCGCCGGGCGAATGGGGCGCCATTCTCGGCCTCGATCGCTGCCCCGAGGTCAAGACGCTGCGCCGCAAGATCGCTCTCATCGCCGACGACGAGGCCGGCGTGCGGGCGTGGCAGCTCGCCCTTGCCAGGCGCTGGCAGGCCGACGAGCCGGAGCTCTGGGCGACGCTGGCCATCGACGGGCACGTCAAGGTCTACTCCGGCCGCAAGGGGCGCTTGCCCAAGCACTTCGTCTCGCGCGAGAAGCTGTGCCTGCCGGCGAGCGCCAGCTACTGGATCAACGCTCTGGGCGGCAAGCCGCTGCTCTGTCTGCACAAGCCGCTGGACCCGAAGATGGTCGCGGCCATCGAAGCCGACGTGGTGCCGGCGCTGCAGGAGCTTGGGATCGTTGGCGCCGGGGCGCCGGACCTGACCGCCGAGCATCCCGGCCAGCCGGCGCTCACCCTGGTCTTCGACCGCGAGGGCTGGAGCCCGGATCTGTTCCGCCGGCTGGCGAGGCGCGGCGTCGCCTGCCTGACCTGGCACAAGAACTTCAGGGGCGAGGACTGGCCGGCCGAGGACTTCGGCGCGATGACCGTTCCCATTCACGGACCGGCGGCGGACGGCAGCGCCACCATGCGGCTGGCTGAGAAGCCGGTGACGTTGCCGAACGGCTTCAGGGTGCGCCAGATCCGCCGCCTGCTCGACAACGGCCGTCAGGTGCCGCTGATCACCACCGATCCGCACAAGCCGATGGCTGAGGTTGCGGGCGCCATGTTCTCGCGCTGGTCGCAGGAGAACTTCTTCAAGTACATGCGTGACGAGTTCAATCTCGACGCCCTGCCGACCCACGAGCTCGAGCCTCTCGATCCCGCCGCCATGGTCGTCAACCCGCTGCGGCGGGCCTATGACAAGGCAATCCATCGCCTCGACCGCCAGCTTGGCCGCCTGCGCAACCGCATCGCCGACACGGCCCGGAAGAAGCAGCCGACGGCGGAACTCAGGAGGGAAGTCAGGGACCTCCAGGATGTCCGCGACATCGTCAGGGCCAGCCGCAGGGAGACGCCCAAGCACTGCCGGGCCGGCGACCTCGACGAAGCCGAGCAGCTCGATGCCTTGCCCGCGCGCGAGCGCCTCCTCCTCGACGTCATCCGGATGATCGCCTACCGCGCCGAAACCCGCATGATGCTTCCCGTCATGCAGGCGCAGGGCCACAAGCCCCATCCCCGGAAACTGCTTCAAGCGCTGCTCACCGCCGATGCCGACATCCTGCCGGATCCTGGCAATGGCCTCCTGCGGGTCCACATTCTTGGCCTCGCAAACGACGCCTGCGACCGTTGGATCGATGCGGTTCTGAGCGACCTGAACGCCACCGAAACGGTCTTCCCCGGCACCCGTCTGCGCATAGTCTACGACATCGACGGGGCCTCGGAATCCGCGCGGCTCGTGTCACCTAAAATCAGCAGAGGTCAGGAAGTCTGAGACTATGCAAGAGGCACCGGACCCGGGACGGCACCCGCGCACGGTGATGGCCACGGACACCGAATGGCAGCGCATCCGCGAGCGCGCCGAGGCCGCCGGCATGCCCATCTCGCGCTTCATCTGTCGGCGTGCGGCGGGCCCCGAGCGGCGGTCATCCGCCGTTGTTGTTAAGCGTGGAAAAGTGACCCCCTATTGGGGGTGATCGGCGTCCAAAATTGACCCCCTTGGATTTGTGTCCATGAACACACCTCGTCGTTTGGACGGACGGGGTGGTGGGGGAGATGCTGGTTGTGGAAACGATCGCGAAGATCCGTCGGGATCATCTGGTGAAGGGCGTTCCGATCAAGAAGCTCGCCCGGGATTTGAGGGTTTCCAAGAACACGATACGCAAGGTGGTGCGGGGCGATGCGACCTCGCACAGCTACGAGCGCAAGATCCAGCCGATGCCGAAGCTTGGGCTGTGGGTGGAGGAGCTTGAGCGCCAGCTGAAGGCCAACGAGAAGAAGGCACGCAAGGATCGGCTGTCTCTTCTGCGGATTCATGAAGACCTTGTGTCGCTGGGCTACAAGGGCGGCTATGACGCGGTTCGCCGCTATGCCAGGGCCTGGCGGCGCCGGTGGCGGCTGTTGTCGCCGGCGCAGGCCTATGTGCCGCTGATCTTCGATCCCGGCGAGGCCTACCAGTTCGACTGGAGCCACGAGTACGCGCGTCTGTCGGGCGCGACGACCAGGGTGAAGGCGGCGCACATGCGGCTGTGCCACAGCCGGATGTATCTGGTCCAGATCTTTCCCCGCGAGAGCCAGGAGATGGTCTTCGAGGCGCACGAGCGTGCCTTCCGCTTCTTCGGCGGGGTCTGCCGGCGGGGCATCTACGACAACATGAAGACGGCGGTGAGCACGATCTTCGTGGGCAAGAAGCGGGACTACAACCGCCGCTTCCAGGAGCTGTGCTCGCACCATCTGGTGGAGCCTGTGGCGTGCACGCCAGGGGCTGGCTGGGAGAAGGGGCAGGTCGAGAAGCAGGTGGGTGACCTTCGCGGCCGCCTGTTCGTGCCCATCCCGCGGGGCCGCTCCTACGCCGAGATCAACGAGTGGCTGATGGATCGGTGCATCGAGGACGCCAAGAAGCATCCGCATCCGACAATCCCGGGCAAGACGGTGTGGCAGGTGTTCGAGGAGGAGCAGCCCTTCCTGATGGCGTATCGCGGCCCCTTCGACGGCTTCCATGCCAGCGAGGTGTCGGTCTCGAAGACCTGTCTGGTGCGCTTCGACAACAACCAGTACAGCGTCGCGGCCCGCGCCGTCGGCCGGCCGGTGGACGTGCGGGCCTATGCCGATCGGATCGTCATCCGCCAGGACGGCGAGACCGTTGCCGAGCACCCCCGCAGCTTCGGGCGCGGCCGGTTCGTCTACGATCCGTGGCATTACGTGCCGATCCTGACGCGGAAGCCCGGCGCGCTACGCAATGGCGCGCCCTTCAAGGACTGGCAGTTGCCCAACGCGCTCGGCCGCCTGCGAACCCGGCTCGCGGGCCACGACGACGGCGACCGGCAGTTCGTCAAGGTGCTCGCGGCGGTGCTGGAGGACGGACTGGAGGCGGTTGAGGCGGCCTGTGCCGAGACGCTCGACTGCGGTGCCTGCAGCGCCGACGTGGTGCTCAACATCCTCGCCCGGCAGCGCCAGCCGGCACCGCCGGCAATCATCCCGACGCCCGAGGGCCTGCAGCTTCGCCACAAGCCGGTAGCCGACTGTCAGCGCTACGACAGCCTGAGGGAGGCCGGTCATGGAGCGTCATGATGTGCTGGAGATGATGACCCAGCTGAAGCTCGCAGGTATGCGCGCCGCTTACGACGACATCCTTGCCGACGGGCTCAAGCGCCGCCATCCGGTGCAACAGATCATCGGTACGCTGCTGCAGGTCGAGATCGCCGACAAGAGGGCCCGCTCGATCAAGTACCAGATGGCCTCCGCCAAGCTGCCGACGGTCAAGGAGCTGGCCGACTTCGACTTCGCCGCCTCGCCGGTCAACGAGCCCCTGATCCAGGAGCTCGCCGGCGGCGGCTTCCTCGAGGGCAAACGCAACATCGTGCTGGTCGGCGGCACCGGTACCGGCAAGACCCATCTCGCCGTCGCCATCGCGCGGTCCTGCATCCGCAAGGGCGCGCGCGGCCGGTGCTACAACGTCGTCGACCTGGTCAACCTCCTCGAGGCCGAGCTTCGCGCCGGACGCCAGGGCCGCACTGCAGACCAGCTCGTCCGCCGCGACTTCGTCATCCTCGACGAGCTCGGCTACCTGCCCTTCGCCCAGGCCGGTGGGCAGCTGCTCTTCCATCTGATGAGCCGGCTCTACGAGCGCACCTCGATCGTCATCACCACAAACCTCGCCTTCGGCGAATGGCCATCCGTCTTCGGCGACCCCAAGATGACCACAGCGCTGCTCGATCGCCTCACCCATCATTGCGAGATCATCGAGACCGGCAACGAGAGCTGGCGCTTCAAGAACCGCTCCTGACCCGCCGCCGGCCTCCCTTGCGGCCCGGTTGCCCCGGTGGGCCAACAGGGACCCCCCACGCGGCTTCGCTCCGCGTAGCGCAGGGCGCCACACGAAGCCGCGCGGGTCCCCCCTATTGGCTACCGGGACAACCTCCGCCGTGCCACTCAGGGGGGTCAATTTTGCACGCCGATCGGGGGTCAGTATTGAAAGCCGATTGACAAGATTCCGCCACCTTCCGCCCGATTCCGCCTGATTCCACCCCTTGACCCGATTCACAACGACTTTCGTCCGTCTACATCCTCGACGTCATCCGGATGATCGCCTACCGCGCCGAAACCCGCATGATGCTTCCCGTCATGCAGGCGCAGGGCCACAAGCCCCATCCCCGGAAACTGCTTCAAGCGCTGCTCACCGCCGATGCCGACATCCTGCCGGATCCTGGCAATGGCCTCCTGCGGGTCCACATTCTTGGCCTCGCAAACGACGCCTGCGACCGTTGGATCGATGCGGTTCTGAGCGACCTGAACGCCACCGAAACGGTCTTCCCTGAGCGCGCGCGGTCTTTCAGCGGGGATCGGGGCCTGATCCGCTCGGATTTGTTGAGGTTTTGGGGCGGGTGCCCCTCGGCGAACTTGCAAGAAGTTCGCCGGGGGGCTTTGTCTCGTGGTGACGGTCACAATCGCCAGAGACGGCCCCAATGTCGCACAACATTTTCCGCCACTCCATGCTTTGCAACGCCCTGGTCTGGGCCTGGCTGCGCGAGGTCGATGAGGCCGAGGCGGCGCGCTGCCGCGAGGCGGGCTGCCGACACTGCCCCGGCAAGCTGCACAGCGCGACGTATCCGCGCAAGCCGTACGGTCTGGCAGCCGAGTTGAGGGAAGAGGGCACGCGGCGGTTCAGCTTCTGCTGCGCGGATTGCCGCCTGCGAGCGACCCCACCATCGGTACGATTCTTCGGGCGCCGCTTTTATCTGGGCGCCCTGTTCGTTCTGTTGAGTGCACTGGTTCTGAGAGGCGGGGTGCGGTTGCAGACGATCAAGCGGAAGTGGGGGGTCTCGGTCGCCACACTGCGCCGCTGGCGGAAGTGGTGGCTGGAGGCGTTCCCGGCGACGGAGCCCTGGGGAGCGAAGCGTGGCGAACTGGTGATGCCACCCGAGGAGGTGCCGCTGCTCTTCGTGCTGCGGCAGATGCGGGGCGGACGCTTCGGTGAGCGTCTGTTCCTGAGCCTGATCTGGTTCAAGCCGTGGACGGGCTATTGCGGGCTCGGCGATGGCTCGGCGCCGCCCGCAGAAAGTGTTCCTGTCACGCCCGGATAGGGCGTTCTACATGGGCATCTCTCCGATGCGGCGAGGGAGGGATGCCGGAATGGACAAGGACGACGCGGGCGCCAGGCGCGAGAAGTGGGCCCGGCTGCGCTTTGCGGTGGTGGGGCCGCTTCTGGCTTCACCGCCGCCTGCAGGCCAGCTGGGGGCCGAGTTCGAGCGTCTGTCGCAGCGCGACTGGGAGCACCCGTCGGGCAAGGGGCCGGTGCGCTTTGCGGCCTCGACGATCGAGCGCTGGTACTACCGGGCGCGGGCAGAGGAGCAGGACCCGGTCAAGGCGCTGCGCCGGAAGCCTCGGACCGACGTCGGCCGCGAGCGGTCCATGTCGGCGGGGCTGATCGCGGCGCTGCGCGAGCAGTACCGGGTCCATCCCTCGTGGGCGGCGCAGCTCCACTACGAGACCCTCAAGGCTCATGTTGCGACCCATCCCGAGCTCGGCCCGATGCCGTCCTACGCGACGCTGACGCGGGCGATGCGCAATCGCGGCCTGGTGCGCGAGCGCCCCAGGAAGTGGCACGAGGGTGAGGACAAGCCGGCGGTCGAAGCCCGCGAGGTCCTTAGCTACGAGGTGTCTCGCAGTCACGCGCTGTGGCACGGGGACTTCCACCACGGCAAGCGCCGCGTGCTGACGGCGTCGGGCGAATGGCAGACGCCCATCCTGCTCGGCTTCCTCGACGACCACTCCAGGCTTGGCTGCCACCTGCAGTGGTACCTGGAGGAGACCGCCGAGGTCTTCGTCCACGGGCTCTGTCAGGCCTTCATGAAGAGGGACTTGCCCAGGTCCCTGCTGACCGACAACGGCGGGCCGATGACGGCGGGCGAGGTCGAGGAGGGCTTGCACCGCCTCGGCATCGTGGGGGCCACGACACTCGCTTACAGCCCCCATCAAAATGGAAAAATCGAGTCGTTCTGGGGCACGGTCGAGGGCCGCCTGATGGCTCAGCTCGAAGGCGTCGACGCGCTCACCCTGAAGATGCTCAACGACGCCACCATAGCCTGGCTGGAGCAGGACTACCATCGGCGGGTGCACCGCGAGCTCGGCATGACGCCGCATGAACGCCTCGCCGGGAGCGTCAAGGCATCGAGGCCCTGCCCCGCCTCGGACGAGCTCAAGGCGGCCTTCCGCATCGCCAGGAAGCGCACGCTCAGGCGCTCGGACGGCACCGTCTCGGTCGAGGGCATCCGCTACCAGGTGCCACAGCCGTGGCGCCACCTGAGGACGCTCTGGGTCCGCTATGCGCGCTGGGACCTCAGCGGCGTCGATCTGGTGGAAGGCCGAAGCGGCGAGCGGCTGTGCACGCTGTACCCCCTCGACAAGCGCGGCAACGCCGATGGCGTCCGCCGTCCTGCGAGACCCGGCAGCGACCATGGCGGCGCCAGCGCGGGCGTCGGCGAACTTCCGCCGCTGCTCAAGGGCGTGCTCGACGCCCAGGCCGCAACAGGCCTGCCGCCGGCCTGGGTACCCCATAACAAGACGCCCGGTCCGGGCGAGGACGACGATCAGGGAGATCCGTCATGAACCGCGAGCTGCTCACCTTCTACGGGCTCAAATGGAACCCCTTCGCCACCGACCTTCCGGTCGACAGCCTCATGGTGAGCCCCGCCGTCGACAGCTTCTGCCTCAGAATCGAGCATCATCTTGTGCGCCAGGGCGGCTTCGCGTTGATCGCCGGCGAGCCCGGCACCGGAAAGAGCGTGGCGTTGCGCGTGCTCGCCGACCGCCTCGGCCGCTCGGACGGGCTCAGGGTCTGTGCCATCACCCACCCCTCTTCCAGGCTGTCCGACTTCTACCGCGAGATCGGCGGGATGTTCGGCGTCGACCTGATGTACAACAACCGCTGGGCCAGCTTCAAAAACCTGCGCGAGCGATGGCTCACCCATGTCGACGACACCCGCATGCGGCCCGTGGTGCTCATCGACGAGGCCCAGGAGCTGCTGCCCTCGGTGATCTCCGAGATCCGCCTGCTGGCGTCCACCGACTTCGACTCGCGCGCCATCCTCTCGGTCGTCTTCGCCGGCGACAGCCGCCTGATCGACAGGCTCCGCCAGCCCGACTTGCAGCCCATCGCCTCGCGCCTGCGCCAGCGCCTGGTCATGACCCAGGCAGACGCCGGCGACCTCGCGGCCCTGCTCGACCATCTGGTCGAGCAGGCCGGCAATCCGGGCCTCATGAGCGCAGAGCTCAAGGACACCCTGGTCACCCACGCCGGCGGCAACCCCAGGGCGCTTACCGTCATGGGCGACATGCTGCTCGCCGCCGGCGCCGAGAAGAACCGCGAGGTTCTCGACGAGAAGCTCTTCATGGAGATCCTGGGCGAGCCCGCCAAGCCGAAGAGGGCACGGCGGTGAAGGGCTTCCCGACACGGGCGCCGATGCAGCTCGAGGATCGCCCCCGGGCGCAACAGTGGATGGTGGACACGCTGTGGGCCGAGCAGGCCGTGGGCATCGTCGGCGGCGAGCCCAAGTGCGGCAAATCCCTGCTCGCGCTCGATCTCGCCGTCGCCGTGGCCACCGGCGTCCCATGCCTGCGCCACTACCGCCCCAGCGCAAGCGGCACCGTGCTGCTCTTCGCCGCCGAGGACGCCGGCCACAGGGTGCGCAAGCGTCTGCAGGGGATCGCCCGCGCCGCCGCCACCCCCTTCGACGAACTCGACATCGCCGTCATCGACGTGCCCACCCTGCGTCTCGACCAGCGCATCGACCGTCAGCGCCTGCAGGAGACCGTGGAGCGCATCGAACCGCGCCTCCTGATCCTCGATCCCCTGGTCCGCCTGCACAGCGTCGACGAGAACGCCGTCGCAGAGATCGCCCCCATCCTCGGCTTCCTGCGCGAACTGCAGCGCCGCTTCGAAACCGCCGTCCTCCTCGTCCACCACGCCCGCAAGAGCGGCGGCACCCGGCCGGGGCAGGCCCTGCGCGGGAGCAGCGAGCTGCACGCTTGGGGTGACTCAAATCTGTACCTGCGCCGGCGCGACAAGAAGATCGTCATGACGGTCGAGCAGCGCGACGCCCGGGGCCTCAACGACATCGAGCTGGAACTCGTCGACGGCGGACATGGGCCGGCCTTCCGTCTGCACCAGGACGCGGCAGATGAAGACAGGCACGAGCCCGCCACCGTCGAGCAGCGCGTCTTCAAGGCGATCGAGCAGGCCGAAAAGCCGCTCTCGAAAGCCCAGATCCGCTCACGCGCCGCTGCCCGCAACGCCACCGTCGTTGCCGCCATCGAGAGCCTCACCAGGGAGGGGCGCATCGAACGGGCGCCCAGGGGTGGCTATCGCCTCGCAGCCGCCGAGGCGCACCGGGAGCCGCAATCCCCTGCCGCCATCAACGGAAGTGCGGGATGAGGCGTTCCCGTTCCCGTTCCCGGAACTCTTAAGCGTTGAAGGGTACAGGAACGGGAACGCCGTCAGCCTCCCTTCCAAGCAGACCTTCGCCGGGACCCGGCAATGAGCGGCGGCGATCCCCTGGCCACCTGCCGCAACATCCCCCTCGACCGGGTCGCCGCCGCCCTCGGCTACCGCAGAGACCCGACCGACCGGGCGCGCTTCAAGCGCGGGGGCTCGGTCATCAGCATCAACGGCGAGAAGTTCTTCGATCACCTGCGCGGCACGGGAGGGGGTGGCGCCATCGACCTCGTCATCCATGCGACGGGATGCCGCTTCCCGGAAGCCCTCCGCTTCCTCGGAAGCCATGAGGGGCGGAGGGAGATCACCACCATCCCAGCCGCCCCGCGACGCCTGCGGCTGCCAAGGCCCAGTCCCCGCGCCTGGCCCAGGGTCCGGGACGCCCTCATCCGCCAACGCGCTATCGGCACCGACGTGCTCGAAGCCTGCCACGGCCGAGGCCTCCTCTACGCCGATGACAGGATCAACGCCGTCTTCATCTGCCGAAACGCCAGCGGGCACACGACCGGCGCCGAGATCCTCGGCACCGCGCCGCAGCCCGGAACAAAACGCTTCAGGGGCATGGCCCCGGGATCGCGCAAGGCGCGTGGCGGCTTCTGGCTCCACTGCGACCGAAACCAGCCCGCCCTCGTCATCCTCACCGAGAGCGCCGTCGACGCCATCTCTGCACGAAGCCTGCGCGTCGAGGGGACGCGCGAGAACGGCGCCGTCGTCGCCTCAACCGCCGGCATCGCCAGCTCGGTCCCGCCCTGGATCAAGGAGTGGAAGCCACGTCGCATCGTCTGTGCCTACGACGCAGACAGCGCCGGCGACACTGCCGCCGAGCATCTCGTGCTCAACGATCCAAGGGTGAAAAGGTTGCGCCCACGACACGCCAAGGACTGGAACGAGATGCTCCTGCGGTCTCGATGAAAGCCAGGCCACTCACCGCTCTCGCAGATCAACCAAGCGCCGCATCACGAACATCAAATAATCCGAAAACCGCACCATCAAATGCTGGGCGCACGCTCATTCCCCGGCACCCGTCTGCGCATAGTCTACGACATCGACGGGGCCTCGGAATCCGCGCGGCTCGTGTCACCTAAAATCAGCAGAGGTCAGGAAGTCTGAGGTTATCGCGCCGATCGGCGTCATTCCACCGTGCTGAACAACAGCTTGGCGCTTCGGCTACCCGCCAATCGTTGCGACGAAAACACTCGCAGCCAATTACTCAATGCCCATCACGATCGTCGTGTTCGCCGGTCCGTTACCATCCAGTGCTCAGCGATGGCGGGCCGCAGTACTCGGGGCTGAATCGCTCCCAGGATTGGCAACCACGCCTCAGGGCAAACCCACGCTTACCAACGTGCTTTTAGCCTGAGGCCGATTCCGTGCTCCGGCTTGCCGTCATCGTTCGCGCTTTCGCGCCGCGTCCCCTCAAGGGAGAGATCGAGGGATGTCCGGTCTTGCCGCGCAAGACCGAGGCCCCAGCCCAGACTGTAGTCGCGGCCCGTATCCGAGAACCCGAACCCCATTTCGGGTGTGCCGATGAATCGGCTGCCGAACGCGGGCAGTCCATAGCTCAGCTTGACCTCCAAACGGTGTGCAACATCCACGTCATTGTCGTTGTCATTGGCGGCGAGGCCCGCCATCGTCCCCCGCGAGAGCAGCGCATCCATGCCGCCACTCGCTGAAGCGCCCGCCGTCTGGCGCAGGGCGATCGATGGGCCGAGTGCGGAGCCCGGTGTCGGGTTCCAGGCAAGCGAGGCGGCGAAGCCGCGCTCCCGGAAGCCCCCGTCCTCATGGGTCAGTAATCCACGACCACGGATTTCGGCATTCAGGCCGCGTGCCGCATCCGTCCAGGAGAGCCCAGCGCCGATGTCAGCTCCGAAGCCTGTCTCAGCATCGCCGCCGTCATGGCGCAGCCCGATCTTGGCACTCGGCGTGAGCAGGGCCCCGCCCTCCAGCGTTGACGGCAGCGATCCCTCGAGGCCCAGACGCAGGCGTGTCACATTGGCCTTCGAGGCCGCCAGCCCGTCGGCCGTCAACGCCAGCGTTGCTCCGTCGTCGTCACCTTCGAGAATCGTGTCCCTGGTGCCTGCTGCCGCCATCGTCAGATCGATATCGGCCTTGAGCGGCGTGCTGCCCTCCGGCGTGAGAGTAAGCTTGCCGGCGCCGTGGCCGAGCACACCCCATAGGGACAGGCCTTCATCCACCGCATAGCGGCCATAGGGGTAGATCCCGGTCAAGGTCAAGGAGACCTCGCCCCCGCCCGCCCCCGCGTGGTAGCTGCCCTCGCCGCGGGAATGAGCGACCATGAACCCCGCGGTCCCTGGCCCGCCCGTCCAGTCGGCGCCCAGCATGCTGCTCAGCACTTCGCCGTCGAGCGTGAGGTCGCCCTGACGCCCGTCGAAGCGCGAGATCGCGCCCCGGCCCCACACCGCACCGAAGCCGGCCTCCGTCGAGCCCTCCGTGAGCGCGAACGAAGACCCGGTCAGGACGTCGCGGCCTGTCACCGGTCGCGATTCGAAGCCCGTGCGGCCCTCGTCGTCTTCGCCGCGCAGCCAGTCCGCAAGCGCTTCGAGACCGGCCTCGGCCTCGCTCGCCCGAGCCTCCTCCGGCGCCTCGCTGCCGCCGAGCCTCTGCCCCGCAACGCTCAGCTCCGTTCCTGGAGCCCGCGGTGATCAAGACGCTGCACGCCGAGATCCTCAAGCGCGCCGACGGCCCGGCCTGGAAGGGCCACCGCGTGTTCGCGGTCGACGGCTCCAAGCTCAACCTGCCGCGGCCGCTGCTCAAGGCCGGCTACCGCACGCCCTCCGAGGCGGCCCACTACCCGCAGGGCCTGCTGAGTTGCCTCTACCGGCTGCACGCGAACATCCCGGTGGACTTCGACCTGGTCGCGCACGGCGACGAAAGAAGGGCCGCCCTCGCCCACCTCAAGGCGCTCTCGGCCAACGACATCGTGGTCTATGACCGCGGCTACTACTCTTGGGAGATGCTGCACGCCCATGTCGCCCGCGGCCTGCACCCCGTGTTCCGGATCAAGAAGAAGGCAGGCGCCGCCCTCGATGAGCGCCTTCATCGCCGACGGCCGCACGGACGCGCCGATCACCGTCGCTCCCGGAAAGGACACCCTGAGAAAGCTGCGCCGCAAGACGCCGCACGTCGACGCCACCCCGCTGCGCCTGCGACTGGTCCGCTACCGCACCGGCAGCACGGTCTTCATCCTCGCCACCACCCTCCTCGACCCCAAGGCCTGGAGCGTCGCGGAACTGGCCGAGCTCTATCACGCGCGCTGGGGAATCGAGGAACTCTACAAGACCTCGAAACAGGCCATGGCCGTCGAGGCCTTCCACAGCCAGACCGAGCGCGGCGTCCGCCAGGAGCTCTTCGCCCACTTCAACCTCATCGCCATGACCCGGCTCTTCACCAACCGCAGCAACGCAAGCCTCGACGCCGAGCGCCCTGCCGACGGCAAGCCGGCGATGAAAGCCAACTTCAGCAACGGCCTCGCCACCGTCGCGCGCAACCTCGAAGCGCTGCTGCTGCGCCATACGGCGATGGTCGCCGAAACCCTCAGCCATGTCCTCTCCTGCATCAACCAGGCGCGTCAGCGCCCGCGCCCCGGCCGGTCCTGCGAACGCAGGTCGCGCAAACCCCGCGGCAAGTGGGCACGCGCAAAGCGGGCCGTCGCCTGAACACCTGAACGACAGAAACGCACGCAACCGACAGCGCAAGAACACGACTCCTTAAGTGAACAGTCGAAAACCGCTAAGTGAATGCCATTGGATGGCCGGCGGGTCCGGAGCCTATGACCAGCAGCTCGTAGTCGCGCTCCGACATATCTGGCGCTCCCCCGTCTCGCCAGACTACCCCTGCGCACCGCCGACCGGAAGCTCGTATTCCTCTCCACGGAACGAAATCCGGCATGTGTCCAGCCGTACACCGCTGTCGACGTCCGCCGCCTCCACGACACGACCGAATCCTTAGAGCGTTGAAGCGACGAGAGTACGCATTAGATCGAAATGGAGCGGTATCTATTTGGTATCTGATACTTGAGGCCGAATCCGCATGAGGAGAGAGGAAAGTTTATAACTGATTGATGGAAAGGGATTAATCAGAGATTCTTGTAGTGCAGAGGATGGTGATGAGCGTTGCACCAGGCACCATGGTGCGGTGCACGGCGCATGGCGGGTGCGTCAGCATCGCGTCATGACACAGAAACGCACAAAGGGCACGACGGGCAGCATGAGCGGGCGCTCGCCGGCCGAGACACGACCGCCCGCTCCCGGCAACGGACATGGTTCGCGCGCGGCCATCGACCATTACGCGAGGCGGGTGAAAGGCCTGATCGGGCGGCAGAACGAGGCCGAGCGCGCGGCTGCGGGTTGGGCGGGCGCGCCCGGGGAGCGCGCCGCGGGCCGCACCGACCTGCTCGCGATCGAGACCCTGCGGACGCTGGCGCTGAGTTGCGTTGCTGGCCTCGGCGAGCGTGAGGAGCCGGTGAAGACTGAGGAGGTCGCCCGCCTTGCGCTCGCCCTCAGCCGCATCGAAAGCGCCGACAGGCTCAGAGTCGAGCGGGAGCGTACGCTCGCGGAAGCCGCCGCGCGCGGCGGCGGGGCCGCGCAGACGGACGGCCTGTCGACGGAGACTGTCTCCGCCATCCGCCGGGCCGTGGAGGGCGAGTTCCGCCGATAAGCGCGTCGCCTCGTGGTCGGCGGCGGCGCCCCGGACGGCTGCCTGCGTTCCGAAAGCAGACTCAGAGCGTATCCGTTTCACACGGAAACGATCTCGCATTGTATCGCTCACGGCAGCCGGCCGTCCTGCGATCTCGCGCACCTACCGGCGCGCCGGGCCGGCGCCTCCGCGTCGCGCGTCCACGCGCGCGGGCGCGCGAGGGCGCCGCTGAAGCGGCGGGCCGCGGTCGCGGCCTGTCGCGCGTCCGTCAAAGACGGACACGCTCTAATCTCACCGAATCTCACTTAATCTCACCAATTTTTGCTTTCGCTTCGGGCGTTGCGGGGGACCGGCGGATCGGCGGCGACGCGAGCGGAGCGGCGTTGCGCGGGCTTGACGGGCGCCGGCGTCTGCCCATGAATGTGGCCCTCCCGCCGAGGTGCCCATGGCCTATCGATCGCTGCGCGAATTCATCGCCCGCCTGGAGAGCGCGGGCCGCCTGAGCCGGGTCTCGGCGCCGGTCTCGCCCCATCTGGAGATGACCGAGATCCAGACCCGCCTGATCGCGGAAGAGGGGCCGGCGGTGCTCTTCGAGAACGTCGTCGGCGATGACGGCAGGCGCTACGACATGCCGGTGCTGGTCAACCTCTTCGGCACCGTGGAGCGCGTCGCCTGGGGCATGAACCGGGAGCCCGGCGGGCTGCGTGAGGTGGGCGAGACGTTGGCCTTCCTGCGCCAGCCGGAGCCGCCCAGCGGCTGGCGCGAGGCTGTCGAGATGCTGCCGCTGCTCAACACTGTGCGGGCGATGAAGCCGCGTACCTTCGGCGACGGGCCGGTGCAGGAGGTGGTGCTCACGGGCGACGACATCGATCTCGCCCGCCTCCCGATCCAGACCTGCTGGCCGGGGGAGCCGGCGCCGCTGATCACCTGGCCGCTGGTGGTGACCAGGGGGCCGAGCCGGTCCCGCATTGATAACTACAACCTCGGCATCTACCGGATGCAGGTGACGGGCCGCGACACGACGCTGATGCGCTGGCTCGCGCACCGGGGTGGCGCCCAGCAGCATCGGCGCTGGGCGGCGGAGAAGCACGAGCCGCTGCCGGCTGCGGCGGTGATCGGCGCCGATCCCGGCACGATCCTCGCGGCGGTGACGCCGGTGCCGGATACGCTTTCGGAGTATCAGTTCGCGGGCCTCCTGCGCGGCCAGAAGGTCGAGCTCGTGCGGGCCAAGACGGTGCCGCTCGAGGTGCCGGCCGAAGCCGAGATCGTCATCGAGGGGCATGTCAGCCTCGACGACTATGAGGACGAAGGGCCTTACGGCGATCATACCGGCTACTACAACGCGGTCGAGCCCTTCCCCGTGTTCACGGTTTCCGCCATCACCATGCGGCGCGACCCGATCTATCTCTCGACCTATACCGGGCGCCCGCCGGACGAGCCGAGCATCCTGGGCGAGGCGCTGAACGAGGTCTTCATCCCGCTGCTGGTCCAGCAGTTCCCGGAGATCGTGGACTTCTGGCTGCCGCCGGAGGGCTGTAGCTACCGGATCGCCGTGGTCTCCATCAAGAAGGCGTACGCGGGCCACGCCAAGCGGGTGATGATGGCCGTCTGGTCCTATCTGCGGCAGTTCATGTATACGAAATGGGTGATCGTGGTGGACGACGACATCGACGCGCGCGACTGGAAGGACGTGATGTGGGCGGTCTCCACCCGCATGGACCCGGCGCGCGACATCACCATCGTCGAGAACACGCCGATCGACTATCTCGACTTCGCGAGCCCGGAGCCGGGGCTCGGCGCCAAGATTGGCCTCGATGCGACGACCAAATTCGGGCCCGAGACCAGCCGGGCCTGGGGCACGCGCATCCAGATGGCGGACGAGATCGTGGAGCGGGTGACGGGCAAGTGGGACTCTTACGGCCTGCCGGGCTCGGGCAAGCCGATCTGGCGCTAGGCCGCATGTAATCGGGGAAAGAGGCATGACTGGAAAGACCGCGTTCGTCACCGGCGCATCGGGCTTTATCGGCGTCAACCTGGTGAAGCAGCTGGGGGAAGCCGGCTGGTCGGTGATCGCGATGCACCGCGAGACCTCGGACCTCACCTATCTGCGGCAGTTTCCGGCCACTCGGGTGGTGGGCGACATCGGGGATCGGGACTTTCTGGCCGGTGCCATTCCCGAAGGCGTGGATGCCCTGTTCCACGTGGCTGGCAACGTGAGCTTCGATTCCGCCGGTGACGAGGCCCAGACCCACGCCAACGTGGCGGGCACCCGCGCCGTCGTCGAGGCGGCGAAGGCCAGGAACGTCGGGCGCTTCATTCACACGTCGACGGGTGCGACATGGGGTCTTCACCACGGCATGCCCATCGACGAGACCGCGCCCTCAAACGCCGACGAGATCGGGGTCAACTACTGCAGTTCCAAGAAGGCGGCCGAAGACATCGTTCTGGAAGCCGCAGCCGGCGGCCTCGATGCTGTCTGCGTCAACCCCGGCAACGTGGTCGGCCCCTACGATCGGGTGATCTGGGGCCCCTTCGTCCAGGCGATCGCGAGCGGCGCCATGACGACGGTGGGCGCCGGGGGCGGCGCTTTCTGCCATATCGACGAAACCGCGAAGGCGCATATCAGCGCCTACGAGCGGGGGAGGAGAGGGGAGCGCTATATCCTCGCCGGCGCCAACGAGAAGTTCGCCACCGCAGCCGGGATCGCGGCCGAGATCGTCGGCGTGGAAGCGCCGCGGGCGACGAGCGAGCGCAATCCCGACGTCAGCGACGAGATCCACTTCGTCACGAACCAGAACCAGATAATGCTGTGCGACAAGGCGATGCGGGAGCTCGGCTTCAGGCCGGTGCCGCTCCGCACCATGTTCGAGGATCTCTGCCGCTGGATGCGCGAGGAGGGGATGCTGCCCGCTGCCCCGGCCAGCGCCTGAGCAGGCTCCTTAGGGAACGATGCCGCCGGCCGAGAGCCCGGCGAGGACGCCGATGATGAGGACGGCGAGGGCAAGCCCCGCCACGTAAGGGATTCGTGCCCGCGTCAGTTCCTCGAGCGAAGGGCCGTGATCGTCGCTCATCGACGACTACTCCTCTGGTCTGCCTGCCGCGACTCTTCAGGGTCGCGAGCCCGGAACATGCCTCAACCGGCGCTGCGTTTCCAGTCCCTTACTCGGCGGCCTGGTGCTGGATGGTCGGCGCCGGCTCGAGCGGCTCCAGCGCATAGCCGTGCTCCGAGAGGGTCGCGCCGATGGTGGTGGCGAGATCGACCGCGTTCGGCCCGTCGCCGTGGAGGCAGATGCTGCGCGCCGCGATCGGCACGCGCGCACCGTTGATGCTGAGGGTCGCGCCGGTCTCCAGAAAGAGGCCGAGCTTGTGGCGGGTCTCGTCGAGGTCCGCGCCCTCGTTGGAGCGCTTGAGCACCAGCGTGCCGTCATCGTCGTAGGGCAGGTCGAAATAAAGCTCGCCCACCACGTCGATGCCCATGTCGGCCGCGATCCTGGTGACCGCGTGACGCTCCACCGGCGCCGGGTAATAGATCATCGGCTCGGGGCAGAGATCGATCACCGCGCGGGCGAAGGCCTCGCCCAGCGCCTCGTCGTCGTTGAGCATGCGATAGAGGGCGCCGTGGGGCTTGACGTGGTGGAGCGCCATGCCCTTGGCCTCCAGTGCCGCCCGCAGCGCGCCGGTCTGGTAGATCACGTAGGCGTAGAGCTCGTCCGGCGTGATCGCCATCACCCGGCGGCCAAAGCCCATGAGGTCCGGCAGGCCCGGATGGGAGCCCACGGCCACGCCGTTCTCCTTGGCGAGCGCGACGGTCTGCATCATGGTCATGGGGTCGCCGGCATGGAAGCCGCAGGCGACGTTGGCGGTGGTGACGTGGGGCATGAGCGCCTCGTCCGCCCCCATGACCCAGTTGCCGAAGCTCTCGCCGCAATCGATGTTGATGTCGAAGGTTCCGGCCATGACGCGGTCTCCTGGTCAGCGCTCGTCTCGCGCCATCATGCCCCGGTCCGGCGCCGGCGGGAAGTGCGAAGGGGCGCGGCCGGTCGAGGCTGGCAGCCGGCGGTGGTTCTTGCTACAAGGCGCCGTTCTCCCCGGATCATCGGTCTGCGGCATGAGCCAGCACACGCGCACGGCCCGCGTCGAGCGGGTTACCAAGGAGACGAGCATTACCGTCGCCGTCGATCTCGACGGGCGCGGCCGCTCGCAGATCGCCACCGGGATCGGCTTCTTCGATCACATGCTGGAGCAGCTCTCGCGCCACAGCCTGATCGATATCGAGTGCGACGCGAAGGGCGATATCGACGTGACGCTGCACCACACCGTCGAGGACACGGGGCTCGCCATCGGTGAGGCGGTCAGCAAGGCGCTGGGCGAGCGGCGCGGCATCCGGCGCTACGGCAGCGCGGTGATCCCGATGGACGAGGCGTGCGCGCGCGTCTCCCTCGATGCGAGCAACCGGCCCTACCTGATCTGGCGCGTCACCTTCGAGAAGCCGCGCCTCGACGGCATGGATACCGAGCACTTCAAGGAGTGGTTCCAGGCCTTCGCGCAGGCGGCGGGGCTCACGCTCCACATCGAGGTCATGTACGGCGAGAACAGTCATCACATGATCGAGGCCTGCTACAAGGGCCTTGCGCGGGCGCTGCGCCAGGCGATCGAGCCCGACCCGCGCATGGCCGGCGAGGTGCCGTCGACCAAAGGCGTGCTCGGCGGCAGCTTGGAGGCTTAGGGTGCGCTTCTACACGATCCACATACCGGCCGGCGAAGGCGGCGGGGACGACGGCGCGCTGGGCCGCGCCGTGTTCGTGCGCGAAGGGTTCAACTGGCTCGCGTTCTTCTTCGCACCCTTCTGGGCGCTCGCGGAGGGACTGTGGCTCGCGGCGCTGCTGCTGATTGCCGCGCTGGCCGCGATCGTTGCGGTGCCGCTGGTGCTGGGTCTCGGGCCGGTTCTGCCGGTGGTGCTCGGCTTCGGCTATGCCGTATTGGCCGGCATGTCGGCGAACGACCTGCGCCGGGCCGGGCTTGCCGCCCGCGGCTACCGCCTGGCCGAGGTGGTGGCGGCGCCGAGCCGCGCGCAGGCGCTCATCCGCTACGCCGAGGCCATGGCGCAGGCGTCGATGCCACGACCGGCATTCGGCGCCGCGGCACCGTCGCCCCGGCCGCGCGATCTCGATCCGAACCCCGGCTTCTGGAGCTGACGCGCCGTGACCACCGCGATCATCGACTATGGTTCGGGCAATCTGCGCTCCGCCGCCAAGGCCTTCGAGCGTGCCGCAGCCGACGCGACCCCGACGGAGTCGGTGCTGGTGACCGACGATCCCGAGACGGTGCGGCAGGCGGAGCGGATCGTCCTGCCCGGCGTTGGCGCCTTTGCCGACTGCAAGGCCGGGCTCGCCGCCCGCGAAGGCATGATCGAGGCGCTGGAAGACGCGGTGCTGCGCCGGGGCGTGCCCTTTCTCGGCATTTGCGTCGGCATGCAGCTCATGGCGCGCGTGGGCCACGAGCACGGCGAGCACGAAGGGCTCGGCTGGATCGACGGCGAGGTGGCGCCGCTCGAGCCCGACGACGAGGCGCTGAAGGTCCCCCACATGGGCTGGAACGATCTCGCCCTGGAAGGCGAGGCGCATCCGGTCCTGCAAGGCTTGCCCGACGATGCCCACGCCTATTTCGTCCACAGCTACGGACTCACGTGCCGCAAGCCCGACGAGGTCTTCGCGAGAGTGGACTATGGCGGCCCGGTCACGGCGGTTGCGGGCCGTGACAACATGGTCGGCACGCAGTTTCATCCCGAGAAGAGCCAAGAGGTGGGCCTGACCGTGATCGGCAACTTTCTTCGGTGGCAGCCATGAGCCAACTCGCGACAGTGGGTCCCCGGATCGAGGTCGGCACGGTCGAGCGGCTGCGCAAACGCGAGCTCGCCGAGCTCTGTGAGGCCGCTTCCGCCGCGATCAACGACGGCGCCGGTTTCGGCTGGGTGCGCCCGCCCCAGCCTGCTTCCTTCGAGCGCTACTGGCGGGGCGTGACCGTCGTGCCGGAGCGGCTGCTCTTCATCGGCCGCATGGACGGCGTGGTGGCCGGGTCGGTCCAGCTCGTGTCGGCGCCGCCGCAGAAGGAGGCCTGGCGCCTCTCCTGCCTCATCGATACCCACTTCGTGGCTCCTTGGGCGCGCGGGCACGGCCTGGCCCGGAGGCTGCTGGAGGTGGCCGAGGTCGAAGCGGTGGCGCGCGGCTACAAGGTGATGAACCTGAGCGTGCGCGAAACCCAGGAGGCTGCGATCGCGCTCTATGAGTCGCTCGGTTTCAAGCGCTGGGGCACGCATCCGAAATATGCGTTCGTGGACGGCCAGTCGATCGCCGGCCACTACTACTGCAAGGACCTGACCAATCGGACGGACCGGCCGCCGGACCCGGCGCCGTGATCCTTTTCCCTGCGATCGACCTCAAGGGAGGCGCTTGCGTCAGGCTCGTGCAGGGTGACATGGCGCGGGCCACGGTCTTCTCCGACGACCCCCCGGCGCAGGCACGGGCCTTCGCTTCCGCCGGCTTCGCCTGGCTTCACATCGTCGATCTCGACGGCGCCTTCGCCGGCAAGCCAGTCAACGATGACGCGGTCGGGGCGATCCTCGAAACGGTCGATCTACCTGTGCAACTGGGCGGCGGCATCAGAGACATGACGACGATCGAGGCGTGGCTCGCGCGCGGCGTGCGCCGGGTGATCCTCGGCACAGTGGCGGTCCGCGATCCTGACCTGGTGCGCGATGCCTGCCGGGCCTTCCCCGGCCGGGTCGCGGTCGGCATCGACGCCCGCGACGGGCGGGTTGCGGTGGAAGGCTGGGCCGAGACGGTGGACATGGAGGCGCTGGAGCTGGCGCGACGCTTTGAAGACGCCGGCGCCGCCGCGATCATCCATACCGACATCGCGCGCGACGGGGCGCTGGAGGGCGTCGCCGCGGCGTCGACCGGAGCGCTGGCGCGGGTGCTGGAAACACCGGTCATCGCGTCCGGCGGCGTCGCCTCCCACGCCGACCTCGAAGCGCTCAAGCCATACGAGGCGGACGGTGTCTGCGGTGTGATCTGCGGCCGCGCTCTCTATGACGGCCGCATCGACCCGGCGCTGGCGCTGGCGCTGCTCGCCGCCTGAACGCGCTGCTCCCGGTTCCGCGCCATGCTGAAGATGCGCGTCATCCCGTGCCTCGATGTTCACGCCGGGCGCGTGGTCAAGGGCGTGAACTTCGTCGATCTGGTGGATGCCGGAGACCCGGTAGAGCAGGCCAGGGTCTATGACGAGCAGGGAGCGGACGAGCTTTGCTTCCTGGATATCACCGCCTCCCACGAGCAGCGCGACACCATCTACGACGTCGTCGCCGGTACCGCCGAAGTCTGCTTCATGCCGCTCACCGTGGGCGGCGGGGTGCGCGCCATCGAGGATGTCCGCGCGCTGCTGCTGGCGGGCGCCGACAAGGTCTCGATCAACACCGCCGCCGTTCACAACCCCGCCTTCGTCGCCGAGGCGGCGGAGAAGTTCGGCACCCAGTGCATCGTCGTCGCCATCGACGCCAAGCGGGTCGCGGGCGGTTTCCAAATTTTCACCCATGGTGGGCGCAAGCCGACGGGGATCGACGCCATCGCCTGGGCCCGGCGCATGGCGGACGCCGGGGCCGGGGAAATCCTGCTGACCTCCATGGATCGCGACGGCACCCGCGTGGGCTTCGATATCGAGCTGACACGGACCGTGGCGGACGCGGTCACCATCCCGGTCATCGCCTCCGGCGGCGTCGGCACGCTGGATCATTTGGTGGAGGGCATCCGCGACGGCCACGCAACAGCGGTACTGGCGGCCTCCATCTTCCATTTCGGCGAGCACTCGATCGGCGAAGCGAAGGCGCACATGCGCACCGCCGGCATCCCGGTGCGGCCATGACGGCGGATGCGAATTCTGATACGCAGACGCGCTGAGCAAGACGGGGCGGCAGCATGAAAGGCTCGCAGGACGGCAGCATCATCGAGGAGCTGTACGGCGTCATCGAGAAGCGCAAGGGCGGCGACCCGGAGACCTCCTACGTCGCACGGACCTTCGCGCGCGGCCGGGAGCACGTCGCGAAGAAGGTCGGCGAGGAGGGCGTCGAGGTGGCGCTCGCCGGCGCCCTTGGCGACAAGAAGGGTCTCGTCTCCGAGAGCGCGGACCTGCTGTTCCACCTGCTGGTCCTGTGGTCGGCCGCAGGCGTCAAGCCGGCCGACGTGTTCGGCGAACTCTCCAAGAGGCGCGGCGTCTCCGGACTCGCGCGCGAGGCTGGGAAGCAAAAGGCCGGGGACAAGCGATGAGCTATGACAACGACAATATCTTCGCCAAGATTCTGCGCGGCGAGATTCGGAACGATACCGTCTACGAGGACGACGCCGTCCTGGCCTTTCGCGACATAGCGCCGCAGGCGCCGGTGCACGTGCTGGTGATCCCGAAGGGCGCTTACATCTCGCTCGACGATTTCACGCAGAAGGCCTCGGCCGAGGAGGTCGGGTGCTTTTTCAAGAGGGTGGGCGAGATCGCCCGCTCGCTGGGGCTCGAGAAGGACGGCTTCCGCACCATCGCAAACACCGGCATCGACGGCGGCCAGGAAGTGCCGCACTTCCACGTCCACCTCTGCGGCGGCCGCCGCCTCGGGCGCATGATCGCCAAGGCCTGATGGCGGCCGGAGCAGTCTCGCCCGGCTGAGCCCGTTATCCGTAGGGGCCGATGCGGCGGTAGGAGAGCGCTTCGGCGCGCGCGCTCAGCGCGCGACAACCTCGGCGCCGCCCAAGTCCGCAATCGTGCGCGCGACCTTGAGCACGCGGTGATGGCCGCGGGCCGAGAGCCTGAGCCGGTCGGTCGCTTCGGTAAGCAGGTCCCGTCCGCCCTCGTCCGGCGTGGCGATTTGGGTGAGCAACTCGCCCTCTGCCTCCGCATTGGTGCGGACGTCGGGCGGCGCGCTCAAGGCGTGGAAGCGCGCCCGCTGGGCTGCGCGGGCGGCCGCCACCCGGGCCGCGACTTGGGCCGAGCCTTCGGCAGGCGGGGGTAGCGCGAGGTCGGCTGCGGAGAGCTCCGGAACGTCCACGTGGAGGTCGATGCGGTCGTAGAGCGGGCCTGAGATGCGCACCTGGTAGTCTTGCGCACAACGAGGCGCGCGGGTGCAGGCGCGCGCGGGGTCCGACAGGTAGCCGCAGCGGCAGGGGTTCATCGCAGCGACGAGCTGGAAGCGCGCGGGATAGCGCACGTGGGCGTTGGCGCGCGCGACAGCGACCGCGCCGCTCTCGATCGGCTGGCGCAATGCATCGAGCACGGGGCGGGGAAACTCGGGCAGCTCGTCCAGGAAGAGCACGCCGAGATGGGCAAGCGAGACCTCCCCGGGGCGGGCGCGGACACCGCCGCCCACCATCGCCGCCATCGAGGCCGAGTGGTGCGGGTCGCGGAAGGGCCGGCTGCGGGTCAGCCCGTTGCTCCCGAGGAGACCCGCGACCGAGGCGATCATGCTCACGCTCAATGCCTCTTCGGGCGCGAGCGGCGGCAGAATGCCGGGCAGGCGCGATGCCAGCATCGACTTGCCGGTGCCCGGCGGGCCGATCATCAGCAGGTTGTGGCCGCCGGCGGCGGCAAGCTCGAGGGCGCGCTTGGCGGTTTCCTGCCCCTTGACGTCGCGCAGGTCGGGATAGTGCGGGGATCGCGCAATCACCGCCGCCTTCGGTGGTGCCAGCAGTTGCGTGCCTGTAGCCGGCCGGAAGTCTTTGCGAATCGCGGCCGGAAGTCTTTGCGAATGGCCTGGAAAATCGGCTGGTTTTCGGGGCTGAACCGGGCTGGAAAAACCGGCCTGTGCATGGGCCATGAAGGAGCGCTGCGCGGGGGGTTCAGGGCCCGTGCACGGGCGGTGCGTGGGGGTTTCAGGCGCGGTCGGGACCGGGGCGGGCGCCGGGGGGCGGCACGGGCGTTCGAGTTCGGCCTTCCACCATTCGGGGTCTTCGACGGCGCGTTCTGCGGCGTCGTATCCGTCGTGACCGGTCCATCTTCCGGGGTCGGCGTCGGCGTACCACCGGCCTGCGCCGCGGTGTCGCTCGAGGGCGTCGTCGATGCGGGCGACCTGGTCCGCCGGGCGTCCCCGGCAGAAGCGCTCGAAGAAGGCGTTGAGGCGGCATCGGGGGCAGCGTCCGCAGGGCTCTGCCGCGACGGTGCATCGCCAGGTGAGCGCCTCCAGCCCGGGCGGGAGCAGGGCCTGGAGCATGAAGCGCCCGGCGACGGGTCCGAAGGGGTCGTCCCGCGACGGCGGCCACTGCGCGCCGTCCTCCCAGCCGGGGAAGAAGGGGAGTTCCATGGGGACGGCGGTGCGCGCGCGGTAGACGGGATACCAGTACATGCGGTGCATGTCGTCGGCGGTGTCCCACGAGGTGATGCCGGGCATCACCCGGTCGGCGCGGTGGCGCTCGGCCTCGTCGGCGTGGGTTGCGTATCGGTCGATGCCCCAGGGGCCGAATGTGGGGTCGCAGACGCCCTCCCATCCTCTCCCGTCCCGAATTGGCCATCTTGCGCGGGGGCCGGTCTCCACGCGCAGGGCGTCGCGGCTGACGTGGCGCACGGGCCGGACGTTGCGGGAGAGCCAGTCTGCGACGGCCTCGCTTGCGGCCTGCTCGCGGGCGATGCGCTCCGGGAGTTCGCGGGCCGGCTCGCGGTAGCAGGAGAGGACGACCTCGTCTTCGGTCCCGCGCAGGACGAGGAGGGCGAGGGCGGTGCTGTCGATGCCGCCGCCTGCGGGGACGAGGGTGCGGCGCATCGCGATCAGCCCCACTCGATGACGATATAGCCGGCGGAGACCGGGGAGGGCACGGTGAGCTGGGTCTGGCGGCTGACGCCGCTTGCGCCGGCGGGGGCGGAGGCGGTTCCGTCTGCGCCGTCTGCGGCGTTGCGTCGGTCATACGCTCCCCGGCCGCCCTTGCCGCCGCGCGCCGTGCCGCCGAAGGCGGCGGTGTCCTCGCCGTCTGCGCCGTCGCGCCCGCGAGCCCCGCCGTCGCCGTCCGCTCCGCTGCCTCCCGCGGTCAAGCTGTAGGAGGAGCTACATCGGCGTTACCGAGCGCTGGATCCGCGACCAGATGGCCTATCTCGAAAGCCGCAAGCTGATCGCGGTCGTCCGCTCCGAGATCGATCCCTGGCGCGCCACGCTGACACGCCACGGCTACGACGTCGCCGACTACCAGGTGGACTGCGAGCCCGGAATCCGCCGGCCGTCGCACATCTCCACCCTGAGGACGGGCTGACGTGCCGCGCCGCAGGAAGACGGCGCTGCTGCCAGCCGACCTGCGGCGCGAACTCGACCGCCGCCTGATCGAGGGCGCGTTCTCCGGCTACGAGGCGCTGGCGGACTGGCTCGCCGAGCGCGGCCACGCCATCGGCAAGTCGGCGCTGCACGAGTACGGCCGCGACCTCGAGCGCCGCATCGAGCGCATCCGCCACGCCACCGAGCAGGCCGAGGCCCTGGTCGCCGCCACGCCGGACGAGACCGCCGCTCTGGCCGACGCCAGCCTCAGGATGGCGCAGGAACAGATCTACACCCTGCTCTACGCCGCAGAGGGAGGCGATCTGAAGGAGGCCGCAGCGGCGGCCCGCGCGCTCGCCGAGACCGTGCGCGCCTCGCTGGCGATCCGCCAGGACCGGCGCAACCCAAGTTGGCACTTTTTCCGTTTGTTCGGGGCCGAATTGGCCAGGTTTTTCCGGCTGACACACCAGATATAGCGTTGACGAGAAGGGCACGCCCCTACATTTGCGATTGCCGTCTCGAACTCCCTTTGTAGTGCCAGGGAATGGTGGGTTTGCAGGATTTCCCTTGACCCCACCACCAAAGCCGACATATCTGAACCCGCCACGACCAAAACGTGCCGGGCGACATGTTCATCAGGGCAACCAAGACCCACACTACCGAAGGCAAGCCGGTCCGCAGCCATCGCCTCGTGCTCTCGCAGCGCATCGGCGACAAGGTCAGGCAGCGCACGCTTCTCAACCTCGGCACCGACTATCCGGTGCCGAAGGAGAAATGGCGCGAAGTTGCCGGACTCGCCGAGGCGCTGCTCAACGGCCGCCCGCCGCTGCTCGAAGCCGCGCCGGACGTGCAGGCCGCAGCCGAGGACATCGTCGCCAAGCTCAGGGCCAGGGGGTTCCGCCCCGAGGCGATACAGGAAGAGGCGCGCAAGCCCGACATCGCCACCGTCGACCTCGATACCCTGGAGCACGAGAACCCGCGCACGGTCGGCTGCGAGCGCCTGTGCCTCAAGGCCCTCGACGACCTCGGCTTCGCCGACATCCTCCACGGCCTCGATATCAAGGGCCGCGACGGGCGCATCGCCAGCGCGCTGATCGTCGCCAGGATGGTCCATCCCGCCAGCGAGCGTGACACCAGCCGCTGGCTGCGCCGCGACAGCGCGACCGCCGAGCTCCTGGGGCTGGAGGGCGACCGCAAGGCGCTGCGGCGCAAGACGCTCTACCGCATCGGCGACCTGCTCTGGCGCCACCGGGCCGCCATTCAGCGGGAGCTGTTCAACCGCGAGCGCGCGCTGCTCGACCTGCCCGAAACGATCGCCTTTTACGATCTCACCAATGTCCACTACCACGGCCACACCCACGGCCAGCTTCCCAGGTTCGGGCGCTCCAAGCAGAAGCGCGACGACTGTCCGCTGATCACGCTGGCGCTGGCGCTCGACGGCGCAGGCTTCCCGCGCAGTTGCGAGATCCTGCCGGGCAACGTGAGCGAGCCGGGCACGCTGGAGGACGCGCTGGTCAGGCTCGAGGCGGTGTGCGGCGGCACGGCGCCGAAGCCCACGGTGGTCATGGACGCGGGCATCGCCACCGAGGAGAACGTCGCGTGGCTGGGCGAGCAGGGCTACGACTGGATCGCGGTCAGCCGCGGCGCCAGGCCGCCGCTGCCCGAGGGCGGGCCCGAGGCTCTGCTGATCACCAGCGCGCGGCACGAGGTGCGCGCCTGGCGGCTTGCCAGCGAGGACGGCGAGGCGCGGCTCTACGTCGTCAGCGAGGGCAAGAAGAAGGCCGAGAACGCGATCATCGGCCTCAGGCGGAACCGCTTCGAGGCGGCGCTGGAAAGGCTCCATAGCGGCCTGCCGGTCAAGGGCCGCCTCAAGCGCTACGACAGGGTGCTGGAGAGCATTGGCCGTCTCAAGCAGCGCTTCTCCACCGTCGCCAGACACTACGAGGTCACGGTCGAGAAGGCGAAAACCGGCCCCAACGCCGCCGCCGTGCGCTTCAAGCGCAGGCCGCAATACGACGAGGCCGACGAGGGCGCCGGCGCCTATGTGCTGCGCACCAGCCACGTCGACTGGGATATCGAGACGATCCTGCGGACCTACTGGCGCATCACCGACATCGAGGCCACCTTCCGCAGCCTGAAATCCGAGCTCGGCCTTCGCCCGATCTGGCACCAGCTCGACCGTCGCATCGCGGCCCACCTGCTGATCGCCGTGCTGGCCTATCACGCCGTGCATCTGATCCGTACCCGACTGGCCGCGCGGGGCATCCACAAGTGCTGGGCATCGATCCGCGAGGGCATGCGGACCTGGGTGCGGATCACCACGCGACTGCGCCAGACCGACGGCACCTTGATCGTCAACCGCCAGGACACGCGCCCGGCCGCCGAGGTCGCCCAAATCTCCTCGGCGGCGGGTGTTGACCCCGCCATCCACCGCACGAGGACCCGCCTGACGAGCTGACAGAATCTCACAAAATGTAGTGCCATGTTGGAATCGGCAGAGAAAAATATTGCGCCATATCAAAGCGATAAACGACAGCAGAACACAAAAAGTGCCAACCTGGGGCAAGATCCTCGCCGACGCCGCCTCGGCCGTGGACAAGCGCCTCGCCGAGGCCGAGGAGCAGGCCGCAGACAGCGCCGACCCCAGGGCCGCGATCCGCCGCGTCCGCCAGGACGTCTACGGGATCTTCGACGCATGAGCGGCCCCGGCCGGCGGCCGGCGGCGCCCATGCCGCTCTACCCCTACCAGCACCGCTGGCTCGCCGACCGCAGCCGCTTCAAGATCGGCATGTGGTCGCGCCAGATCGGCAAGACCTTCACCGCAACCCTGGAGATCGTCGACAGCGTCATGGAGGCCCGCGCGCGCGGCCGCGCCTCGCCCTGGCTGATCCTCTCGCGCGGCGACCGCCAGGCGCGAGAGGCCATGCGCGCCGGCATCCATGCCCACGCCCGCGCCTACGGGCTCGCGCTGGAGGCCCTGGAGTACGACCTGGCGATCGGCGACCAGGTCTTCCGCGCCCACGAATGGGACGCCGGCTCGGGCAACGTCGTCACCGCGCTGCCCGCCAACCCCGACACCGCCCGCGGCTACTCCCGCAACGTCTATCTCGACGAGTTCGCCCTGCACCGCGACAGCCGCGCGATCTGGGGCGCGCTCTTCCCCTCGATCACCCGCGGCTGGAAGATCAGGATCACCTCCACGCCCAGGGGCAAGGCGGGCAAGTTCTACGAACTCATGACAAGCGACGACGGGCGCTGGTCGCGTCATGCCGTCGATATCCACCGCGCGGTCGCGGACGGCTACCCCGCCGATATCGACGAGCTGCGCGCGGGCCTCGCCGACGAGGACCTGTGGCGCCAGGAATACGAGTGCCAGTGGCTCGACGAGGCCTCGGCCTGGCTCCCCTACGACCTGATCGACGGCGCCGAAGACGAGGCGGCCGGCGAGCCTGCGGGCCACGCCGGCGGCCCCGTGTTCATCGGCAACGACATCGCGCGGCGCAACGATCTCTGGGTCGCCTGGGTGATCGAGACGGTCGGCGACGTCGCCTGGACCCGCGAGATCAGAACCCTCAGGGGCAAGACCTTCAGGGAGCAGGACGATACCCTCGATGCCCTGGTGGAGCGCTACAGACCGGTGCGCATCGCCATGGACCAGACCGGCATGGGCGAGAAGCCGGTCGAGGACGCCAAACGCCGCTACGGCGCAACCCGTGTCGAGGGGGTGCTGTTCACCGGACCCCGCAAGCTCGACCTCGCCACCGCGCTGAAGGAGCGCTTCGAAGACCGCACCATCCGCGTGCCCTCCGGCGACCCGGTGCTCCGCGCCGACCTGCACGCCGTGCGCAAGACCGTCGGACCCACCGGCAGCCCCCGCCTCGCCGCCGACGGCGAGACCGACGGCCATGCCGACCGCTTCTGGGCCGCAGCGCTGGCCTGCGCGGCTGCCGCCGAAAGCCGCCCGCCCCCGGCCGGCGCCTGGGCGCAGGGCGATCCCCGCGACGCCTTCACACCCTCCCGCCTTGCCGGGCGCCAGCCCCTCACCATGTTCGGGCGGCCCGGGGAGGGGATGTGGCGGTGATCCGCTCGGCCCTCATCCGCATGCTCGGCGGCGCCCCGCCGCACGCTACCGCCCTCCGGGAGGCGGCGGGGAAGGGAATCGACAGGGACGAGGACCAGTGGCGCCCGCTCACCGGAGACGGACGCCGCGACCTCTCGCCGCTGACCCAGAGCAGGATGAGGAAGCTCGCGACGCACCTCTGGGAAACCAACCTGCTCGCCCGCCAGCTCGTCGAGCTCCCCGTCGCCTTCCTCCTCGCCGACGGCGTGCGCGTGCGCGTCCCCGACCCGGACGCCCAGAAATGGCTCGACGCATGGTGGCGCGATCCCGTCACCGACATGCCGCTCCGCCTCCCCGAGCTCATGCGCGACCTCGCGCTCGCCGGCGAGACCGCATGGCCCGTCTTCGCAGACCCCGCCTCCGGCCACGTCCGCATGGCGTGGCTCGACCCCGACGCCGTCGAGACCGTGGTCATGGACCCCGACAACGCGTCCCGCCCCATCGGCATCGTGACGAAGAAGGACCGCAGGGGCGAAGCCCGGCGCTACCGCACCGCCGTCGGCGGACCCGAAACCGTCCTCGCGCCCGCCGCCCGCGCCATCCGCGAGACCATGACCTCGGGCGACATCCTCTACTTCCGCGCCAACGCCAGGCCCGGCGCATCCCGCGGACGCTCCGACCTGCTCGCCGCCATCGACTGGCTCGACGGATACGAGCGACACCTCTTCGGAGAGATCGACCGCGCCCACTTCCTCCGCGCCTTCGTCTGGGACGTCACCATGACCGGCGCCAGTCAGGAAGAGGTCGAGGAGCGCGCCGCAAGGGCCACGGCGCCCACGCCCGGAACCGTCCGCGTCCACAACGAGAGCGAGACATGGCAGGCGCTCGCCCCGGACCTCGGCGGCCGCGACCTCGACGCAACATCCCGCCTCTTCCGCAACCACCTGCTCGGCGGCGCCGGCATGCCCGAGCACTGGTTCGGCGGCGGCGGCGACGTCAACCGCGCAACCGCCGCAGAGATGGGCGATCCCGCCTTCAAGACCCTCAAGATGCGCCAGAGGCTGTGGACCGAGATCCTGCGCCGGGCCGCAGACTACGCCATCGCCCGCAGGCTCGACCCCTCCGGCGCATCATGGCCCGATCCCGCAGACCCCGCCCTCGCCGTCTCCGTCGAATGGCCCGAGATGGTGGTCGCCGACGCCTCCCGACACGCCGCCGCGCTCGCCCAGACCGCAGGCGCCGCGGCGCTCGCCATCGAGCGCGGCCTGCTCTCGGACGCCACCGCGCTCCGCGTCATCGCCGCCGTCGCCGGGCGCCTCGGCGTCGAGATCGACGCCGACGCCGAACTCGAGGCGGCGCGCGAAGACGCCGCCGGACGGGCCGAAGAAGACGCCTTCCGCGAGCCCCCGCAGGACGAGGACGCCGACGACGGCGAGGCGTAGCACGTGGCTACCGACCGTCAGCGCCAGCGCAGGCTCAAGGGCGAGCGATCCCGCCGCGCCCGCGCCCTGCCCCGCATCCAGAAGGACACCGCCGCCGAGGTCGGCCGCATCCTCGGGCGCGCCGAGCGCGACATCCGGGCCACCCTCGCCGGCGCGCCCTCCGATTACCAGGCATGGGCGCTGCCATCCCTCCAGGCCTCCGTCCGGGACGCCCTCGACAGCCTCGGCGCAGACGCCGGGCAGGCCATGGCCGAGGGCGCAACCCGCGCCTGGGACGCCGGCATCGATACCATGGACGCCCCCGTCGACGCCGCCATGCGCCTCGATGCCCCCGACTTCCGCATCGCCGCCGTCCTGCCCGAGGTCGACACCCGCCAGCTCCTCGCCATGCGATCCTTCCTCACCGACAGGATGAAGGACGTCTCCACGACGCTTGCCGAGCGCGTCAATACCGAACTCGGCCTCGCCATGACCGGCTCGGTCCCCGTCGGCGAGACCACCGGCCGCGTCGCCGCCATCCTCAAGAGCGGCGGCAGGTCCCGCGCCCTGACAATCGTGCGGACCGAGCTCGGCCGCGCATACTCCATGGCCGGACAGCAGCGCATGGAGCAGGCCGCCGGGATCCTGCCGGGGCTGAGGAAGCAGTGGCGACGCTCCGGAAAGCTCAGAAGCCGCATCGCCCACGACGCCGTCGACGGACAGACCAGGGAAGCCGCCAGGCCCTTCGACGTCGGCGGCGCCACGCTCATGTACCCCCGCGATCCCGCCGGACCCGCCGCCGAGACGATCAACTGCGGATGCCAGTCGCTGCCATGGATGGAAAGCTGGGAGGTCGGGAACCCCGGGCGAAAGCCCTTCTCCGACGAGGAGATCGCACGCGACCCGCGGCGCGCCGATCTCGAAGGGAAGGAGGCCGGCGCGGGGACAACGCCGGCATCGTAGACCGGGCGAGGCGAAGCACCGCGCCGCACCCCGATTTACCGGCGAATCCGCACCCCCGGAACCGCGCCGATTTACAGGCCTTTCAGCACCCCTGAAACGCCCCGAAAATCCCCGCTTCCAGCCAATTCACGGCCCTTTCCGGGCCGGATTCGCAAAGACTTTCGTCCGGCCCGCCAGACCCCGGAAACGCCGCCAACCCCTTGACCGTCCGCCATCTTCCGCCTTCTTCCCGGCATCTTCCGGATTCGCAATGACTTTCGTCCCCCTACAGTGCCCTTGAAATGGTTGATGAGCGCCAGCAGGTCGGCGGGCGCCACGACCTCGCCGCCGCCGGCCCAGGCGGCCTCGGCTCCGTTGGCCGCCGGGCAGATCAGGCCGCGCTCGTGCGCGTTGGCACCGATGGCGGCCGGCAGCACGCCCGCGACCGGGATCAGTGCGCCGTCGAGGCCGAGCTCGCCGAGCGCGACGTAGGTGGCAAGATCGTCCGGCGCCAGCACCTCCATCGCCACCAGCAGCCCGAGCGCGATGGGAAGGTCGAAGTGGCTGCCCTCCTTCTGCATGTCCGCCGGCGCGAGGTTCACCGTGATCCGCCTCACCGGCAGCGACAGGCCAAGGCCGGAGAGCGCGCCCCGCACCCGCTCACCCGGCTCTCCGCTACCGCTTGCCGTGAAACAGATTCTGGCGAGGGACGCGCGGTGACGCTCCAACCCCGAGGTCACGGCGTTGGCTGAGACCGCCAGGGTCGGCGCGGCGGAGACGAGCGGTGGACTTCCCCGATGTGGTCCGAAGCGGTCCCGCGTAGCCGGCTGACGAGATGCGGGCCGCTCAGGCGGCCTTGAGTTCCGCGCCTACGGGCTCGATGTAGCCGTAGCGGCGGAGCATGCGGATCCACCGAGGAGCGTTGCGCTTGACCATCAGAGCGTCGTAGTCGGCCGTGCGGTCGTAGTAGGGCCTGCCGGTCTTGAGCACCACATAGATGATGCGCAGCATCTTGTGAGCGCCGGCGACGATGGCGCGCTTGTAGCCGCGCCGGGCGGCGAGGGCGCGGTGATGAGCCTCGAACTGGCACCCCTTGGTTCGGGCCGCGCCGTGGGCACACTCGACGAGGCAGGCGCGCAGGGTCTTGGAGCCCATGCGGGTGCGTGCGTTGCGGCGCTTGCCCCCGCTCTCGTTGTTGCCGGGGCAGAGCCCGGCCCAGGCGGCGAAGTGCTCCTTGGAGGCGAACACGCCGATGTCGGGGCCGATCTCGATGAGGATGGTCGAGGCGGCGGTGCGGTCGATGCCGGGGATGGTGGTCAGCAGACGGAGCTGCTCCTCCCACGGTGTCATCTGCCCGTCGATCTTCCTGGTGTAGGACGCGATGCGCGCCTCAAGCGCGTCATGCTCCTCCAGCAGGTCGTTGAGCATGAAGCGGTCGTTGTCGCCCAGGCTCAGGGTGAGCGCCTCGCCGAGCCCCTCCAGCTTGTTCGCAACGTGGCTGGTGAGCGAGGCGAGGATGACCTCGCGCGCCGTCCCCTGCGCCAGGCCGTCGAGGATCTTCCGGCCGTTGACGCCGAAGACGTCGGAGAGGATGCCGCCGATGCGCGCACCGGCGCGGTCGATGATCTTCTGCACGCGGTTGCGCACGGCGGAGCGCTGCCTGACCAGGACGCGGCGCTGGCGGCTCAGTGCGCGCAGCTCCCGGAACGGCTCAGGCGGAACGTGGGAAGGCGTGCAGAGCCCGAACTGGCACACGCAGGCCAGCCACACGCTGTCCGCCACGTCGGTCTTGCGCCCCTTCAACTGCTTCACCTGACGCGCATGCACCAGGATCGCCTCGAGCCCGGCCGCCTCCAGGGCCGCGAAGGGCGCCTGCCAGTAGACCCCGGTCCCTTCCATCACCGCAGCCTCGACGCCGTGACCGGTCAGCCACGCGACCATCTCCTCCAGACCGCTCGGCAGCGTGCCGAAGCAGCGCGTCTCCACCACCGGCTCACCCTCGCCCTCACAGAGGCGAACCGTCGCGGTGATCTCCATCTTGTGCACGTCCAGACCCGCCGCGCGCGGCCGGACGACGTGCAAGCCTTCCGTCTTCATCGCCTTCCTCCTCATTTGCGCTCTCGCCACGGCGGCGTACGATCACGCCGTGGCATCGCCACGGTGGAGGCGGGGACAGCGGTCGGAAGAACACGCATCCGACGAGCGGGTGCGGTGCAATTTGCCGCGCGTCCACGGCCACGGGCCGGGTACAATACGGGGTGCGGAGCCGGCCGCCGGAAGCAGTTTTGTCATCGGGAACTACGTCACCGATATAACGACGCTCACACGTCCCCACCTCCGCCAATACCCATCCTGACACGGCAAATGGGTGCAAGCGCAAGGAAAACGTCAGCCGAACCGCTCCTGTTTCATGCCACGGGGTGGCTCAGAACCGCGGGGACCATGACTGTTTTGTCCGGGAGTCCCACCACCGTGAACGCGGGCATGCCCGCGCCGATATGCACCTGCACGTCGACCGGCAACGCCTCGATCCCCTTGAAGGCGACGGTCTCGACGTGGGCAACCATGCTGCGACTCCGGCCGGCGTGACGGGCGCCCGTCAGCGGCCGGGCGCGAACGGTCGCCTGTAGTCATATCAAACTTGCTATGATTGCGCAGCTTCCACAGCAGGCAACCGAGTTCAGCGCTGGCCCGGCGGCAGGGCGGGGGCTATGCTCGCGCCATGCCCGGGACCGTCGAACACTGGGGCGCGAGCACCGATCTCGCGGTGCTGGACCGGCTCGTGCAGGTCAGCAGGCGCTCGCTGATCGACGTGGGCTGCGGCGGCGGCGCCCTGGCCCGAGCGCTCGGCGAGCGCGGTGCCGCGGTGCTCGGCGTCGAGCCGGATCCGGTCCAGGCCGAGCGCAACCGCGCAGTGCCGGAGACCGAGGGCGTGACCTTCGCCGAGGGTCGGGCCGAATCGCTCCCGGCAGGCGACGGCACGGTCGACGGGGTGATCTTCGGGCGCTCCCTGCACCACGTGCCGCAAGCCGCCATGCGCCCTGCGCTCGCCGAGGCACGCCGCGTACTCGCGCCGGGCGGTTTTGTCTACGTGATGGAGCCGGTGATGGAAGGGCCGTTTTCGGCCGTCATCAAGCCCTTCCACGACGAGACCGAGGTCCGCGCCCAGGCGCGCGAGGCGGTCTGCGACTCGGCCCCGCTCTTCGCCCGCGCGCGGGAGGTCCATTACGAGATCGAACGGCGCTTCGAGAGTCACGACGAATTCGTCGGCCTCTTCTCGGGCCTCACCTACAACAGCTATGGCGCCGATGCGGTGCGGAGCGAGACCGTGAAGCGCCTCTTCGAGGCCGGCCGCACGGACGCCGGCGATTACGCCTTCGTGCAACCGATGCGGGTCGATCTGCTCCACGTCGACTCGGAATGAGTGACGCCGGCGCTCTCGCGCTTTTCTCCGTTGCCGACATGTATGCGGCCGATGCCGCGGCGGCGCGCGCGGGCACGCCGGGGCTCACGCTGATGGAGAACGCCGGCCGGGCCGTGGCACAGGCCATCGTGCGGCGCTGGGCGCCCCGGCCCGTGGCGGTGCTCTGCGGCCCAGGCAACAACGGCGGCGACGGCTTCGTCGTGGCGCGGTTGCTGGCGGAGGCTGGCTGGCCGGTGCGGCTCGGGCTGTTGGGTCAGCGCGAGCGCCTGAAAGGCGACGCTGCGGCCATGGCCGCGCGTTGGGAGCACCCAGTCGAACCGCTCGATCCGGCGCTGCTCGAGGGCGAGCCGCTGGTGGTCGATGCTCTGTTCGGCGCCGGGCTGGCGCGGCCGCTGGCGGGCGTGGCGCTGGCGCTGGCCGAAGCATGCGCCGCACGCGATCTCGTCTGTGTCGCGGTCGATGTGGCGAGCGGCGTGCACGGCGATACCGGCGACGTCTTGGGCGGGTCTTTCGAGGCGGCGCTGACGGTGACCTTCGGCCGGCGCAAGTACGGGCACCTGCTGCTGCCGGGGCGCGCGCGCGCCGGCGAGGTGGTGGTCGCCGACATCGGCATTCCGGAGGCGGCGATCGACGAGCTGGGGCTTGGGGTACACGAGAACGCGCCGGCGCTCTGGCAAGGGCTGCTGCCCGGCCCTGAAGCGGTCGACCACAAGTACAGCCGCGGCCATGCGCTCGTGGTGGGCGGCGACGGCACGCATTCCGGCGCGGCGCGACTCGCGGCCCGGGCGGCGCTCCGAATCGGCGCCGGTTTGGTCACGGTTCACGCGCCCGAAGCCGCGCTGCCGGTCTATGCCGCTCAGCTGACCGCCGTCATGGTTGCGTCCCTGGACGATCTGGAGTCGGCGCTTGCCGACGAGCGCCGCAACGCGCTGCTGATCGGCCCCGGCTGCGGCGTGAGCCCCGCAACCCGTGTGCGCACGCTTCAGGCGCTCGGCGCGGGAAAGCGCTGCGTGCTGGACGCCGACGCGCTCACCGTGTTTCAGGCCGAGCCGTCGGCGCTCTTCGCGGCGCTCGGGCCCGATGCGGTGTTGACCCCGCACGAGGGTGAATACCGGCGGCTCTTCGGCCACGAGGGCGACAAGCTCTCTCGCGCCTGCGCCGCGGCCGTGGAATGCGGGGCCGTGGTGGTGCTGAAGGGCGCCGACAGCGTGATCGCGGCGCCCGACGGCCGTGCGCTAATCAATGCCAATGCGCCGCCCACCTTGGCGACGGCGGGCTCGGGCGACGTGCTGGCCGGCTTCATCCTCGGCCTGCTGGCGCAGGGAATTCCGGCGTTCGAGGCGGCGGCAGCGGGAGTCTGGCTGCACGGTGCCGCCGCCGTCGCCTTCGGCCCCGGTGTGATCGCCGAGGACCTGAGCGAATCGCTGCCGGACGTGCTCCGAGACTTGGCATTGTGAGCAGATGACGACTCGAGCGGTACGGAAGCGGGCGAGACCAGCAGCACGCGCCGTGCCGCTCTTGGAGAGAAAATTCACTACATCATAAGATTATGGGCGTTGCTTCAGACGGGTGCGATGACCCTTTGCGAGAACATTTGACAGCCCCGGCGAGCGTGGTCATGGTTTGCGTAAGTGTGAACCCGAGGACAGGGATCGAACGATGCGGCATGATCGGAGAGCTACGCGCGAAGCGCTGCCGGGCCTCTCTCGCCTGGGCTTCACACCCTTCAGATTCGCCGGCAAGTCCCGCATGAGGACCATCGGTCTGATCCTCATGTTCACGGTCTCGCTGGTGTTCGTGGTGCCGCAGGCATACGCCGCGGTAGCCGCCGAGACACAATTCATCCTCAACAGCTTCTCGTTCCTCATCTGGGGCGCGCTGGTGATGTGGATGTGCGCCGGCTTCACCATGCTGGAAGCCGGTTCGGTGCGGACCAAGAACGCCTCGGTCATCTGCCTGAAGAACATCGGCCTCTATTCCATCGCCGGCCTCACCTACTACCTGGTCGGCTACAACCTGATGTACGTGGATGTCGGGAGCTGGGTGGGGTCGTTCGCGCTGCCCTACTCTACGACGCCCGAGGAGATCGCGCTGCTCGGAGGCGACGAAGCCGCGGCCGAGGCCGTCATCGGGAACGGCTATTCCACGATGTCCGATTGGTTCTTCCAGATGGTGTTCGTGGCGACCACCGCCTCGATCGTCTCGGGCACCCTGGCGGAGCGCGTGAAGCTCTGGTCCTTCTTCATCTACATCGCGCTGCTGACTGCCTTCATCTATCCGGTGATCGGTTCCTGGACCTGGGGCGGCGGCTGGCTCGCCCAGATGGGGTTCCAGGATTTCGCCGGGTCCACGATCGTGCATTCGACTGGCGGCTGGGCGGCGCTCGCCGGCGCCATCGTCATCGGCGCGCGGAAAGGCAAGTTCCGCGCCGATGGAAGCGTCAAGACCACAGCGCCCTCGAACGTGCCGGCGGTGACGCTCGGCGTGTTCATCCTCTGGCTTGGCTGGTTCGGGTTCAACGGTGGCTCGCAACTGGCGCTGAGCGGTGCCATCGATGCGGTGGCGCTGAGCAACATCCTGGCCAACACCAACCTCGCGGCGGCGGCCGGCGTGCTTGCTGCGATCTCGCTCTCGCGGCCGATCATGGGGCGTGTCGACCTGGTCACCAGCCTGAACGGCGCCATCGCGGGCCTGGTGGCGATCACGGCGGGACCGGACATCGTCGATCACTACTGGGCCGTCATCATCGGCGCAATCGGCGGCGCCATCGTCGTCCTCGGCGTGAGGCTGTTGGAGATCATCAAGGTGGACGATGTGGTCGGCGCGGTTCCGGCGCATCTCTTCGCGGGCATATGGGGAACGCTGGCGGTCTGCATCGCGGCGGGTGGCGATCCTGGCGTGCAG
This sequence comes from Alphaproteobacteria bacterium, assembly GCA_963422645.2. Taxonomy (GTDB): domain Bacteria; phylum Pseudomonadota; class Alphaproteobacteria; order UBA828; family UBA828; genus WTGU01. The sequence continues at coordinate 156,309 of CAXXVO010000012.1, read as the reverse complement.
ATCATCGGCATCCTCGCCATCGGCGCCTTCGTGTTCGGCACATCGTTCCTGGCGTGGTTCATCATCGACAAGTCCCCGCTGGGAGCGCGGATCCCGCCCGTGCACGAGGAGCTTGGCCAGGATGCGGCGGAGCTTGGAATCGAGTCCTATCCCGAGTTCGTGCTGATGCCCGAGGTAGACGACTGACATCGCGGCGGCGGGGTACGCCGCGCCGCCGCGGGACTCAGGCGATTTGGGGTGTGGCGTATCGCGAACACGCTGTATGATCGCGGCAACATGGCCACAGGAGACGACGGCAATGGAGTTGACGATCGAACGCGGTGACAGCGCCCTGACCGCTCGTGTGAATGGGCGCATCGACAGCACCAATGCCCGCGATTTCGAGGAAGCGATCCGAACCAAGATCGAAGACGGCGATCGTGCCGTGATCATGGACTTCGAGAAGCTCTCCTACATCAGCAGTGCGGGGCTCCGCGCCGTGCTGATGACCGCCAAGACCCTGTGGAAGCGGGACGCCAAGTTCGCGCTATGCTCGCTTTCCGGCCCGGTCAAGGAAGTGTTCGAGATCAGCGGCTTCGACAAGATCATTCCGATCCACGATTCCCGCGAAGTGGCGCTGAGCTCAATAGACGGCTAGCGCCGCCCGCAGGCGGGACATCAGCCCGTCGGCGGTCACGACACCCGAGGGAGAGACGGCGACGCCGGCGGCGTGCAACATGCGCGCCGTCCAGGTGTTACACGTGTTGAGAAGGTGGAACGAGCCGCGGGCGTTGTAGAAGCGGCTGCCCGGATAGAGGCCGCGAGCGACGGAGGCGGCACGGCCGCCAGCGGAGCGCTCGAACTCCGCCGCGAGCGCTTCGATCAGTCTGAGAAAGCCAGCCTCGGTTAGCGCCACAGTGACGACCTCGCGGCTGGAACCGCCCTCTCTCGGCGCGTCCGCGAGCCCCGCCATGTGCATCACCGCCGGAGTCGGCGCAAGCGCGGCGGCGAGGGTCATGCCGATGGACTTCTCCTCCGCCGGATAGTAGACGCGGTCCCCCCATCCAAATTCGAGAAAGCGGGCGCCGGGGAAGTCCGCCGTCTCGGGTAGCAGGCCGGTGGCTGCGATTGCCGGCACGGGCACGACGATCGCCGTGTGCCAGCCGTTGCTGGCAACCTGGATGAGGTGGGTGCGCGGGCCCTCGTCGTCGGGCGCGATCGGCGGCGGCGCGGTTTCGCAGGTGGCGAGCAGGGCGGCGCAGACCGCGAGCGCCGGCCCGATCAGCCAGCGCCTCACGGTGCGCCTCCCGCCGACAATCCCCGTTAGAGAAGCTCCTCGGCGAGGAAGCGGATTTCCTCGCGCCCGGCGCCGGCGAGCAGGAGCGCCGTCACTGAGCCCTCGGCCTCCGCCTGCTTCCATGCCGCAAGCCGCTCCCTGATGTGCGCCTTCGGCCCGACCAGGGCGATGCCGTCGGCGAACTCGTCGGGCACGGCCATCACCGCGCCTTGCTTGTCGCCGGCGAGAAAGCGGTCCTGGATGACTTCGGCGGCCTCGCCGAAGCCGAGCCGGCGCGCGTAGTCGTTGTAGAAGTTGCGGCCCCGTGCGCCCATGCCGCCGACGTAGAGTGCGAGCGACTGCTTAACCGAGAGCAGGGCGCGGGTGTGATCGTCGTCGATCTTCACGTCGACGAAGGGGGCGATGGCGAAGTCCTCGCGCCGCTCGCCGTGGCCGCCCCGGCGGAAGCCCTCGACCAGCGGCTCGCGATAGACGTGAGCGCGCTCCGGCATCATGAATAGCGGGAACAGGCCGTCGGTGATCTCGCCGGCGAGCCTCAGACCCGCAGGCGAGACCGAACCGGTGTAGATCGGAAGCGGTTGGCGGGCGTGGATGATGCTCTTCAACGGCTTGCCGAGCCCGGTGGAATCCGGGCCGCGATAGGGCATGGCGTAGTGCATGCCCTCGTGGACGACCGGCTCCTCCCGCGCCACGATGCGGCGCACGATCGAGACGTATTCCCGAAGCCGCTCGTGAGGCTTGCCGTAAGCGACCCCGTGCCAGCCCTCGATCACCTGCGGCCCGGACGGCCCGACGCCGAGTACGAAGCGGCCGCCCGAGAGCGCTTGCAGGGTCATCGCGGTCATGGCGGCGCAGGCCGGCGTGCGCGCCGGCATCTGCATGAGCGCGGTGCCGACCGTCATCCGCTCGGTCTGGGCCAGGATCCAGGCGGCCGGAGTCACCGCGTCCGAGCCATAAGCCTCGGAGGTCCAGATCGACTGGTAGCCGAGAGACTCCGCCTCGCGGATCAGGTCAATGTCGATGGCGAAGTCCCGGCCAGAATAGCCGAGCACGAGCCCGAGTTGCAGCACTGCTCTTCTCCCGTGGCGCGCGGTAATGAAGGCCGCGCCGTGACGGTGGGGAGATAGGCCAGTTCTGCTACAATGACCAGAGAACATGTAGGGGAGAAACTTCATGGGTAACATGTGGAACAGTGACCCGCGCGGCTGGCGCCTGTCGCGGCGCGGATTCTTGAAGGGTGCAACGGCGGTCGCCGGCACGGCGGCGCTCTCCAGCACCCTCGCCGGCCGCCGGGCCGGCGCGCAGGAAAACACGCTCACTTATCTGAGCTGGCCGGGCCATGCCGACCCCTTCATCGTCGAGCCCTTCGAGCAGGAGCACGGCGTCAAGATCGTCGGCAAGGAATATGTCGGCGGCGAGCAAATGCTCGCCCTCGTCAACCAGTCGCCGCCCGGCACCTACGACGTCATTCTGTCTGACCGCGAGTACATCGTGCAGCTGCGCGATGCCGGCTTCATCGACAAGATGAACCCGGCCGACTATCCCTTCGACGACTTCTGGCCCGAGTTCCAGCAACTCGAGGGCCACTGGCTGGACGGCGATCTCTACTCGGTGATGGTGGACTTCGGCTATCTCGGCCTCGTCCACAACACCGATCACCTCAGCGAGGCGGATTGCAGCAGCTACGGCGTAATGTGGGAAGACAAGGTGAAGGGCAAGGTCGGCCACTTCGACTGGTATCTGCCGACCATGGGGTGCCTGAGCCTCTACAACGGCAACAAGGACCCCTTCAACATCGACGACGCGGCGTTCGACAAGCTGCGCGACACCACCTTCTCGTTGGCGCCGCAGCTTGCCGGCTATTACGCCATGGCCGACGTGTTCACCTCGATGACCAACCAGGACGCCTGGGTCATGCCCGGCATCGGCGAGTGGATCTCGATCATCCTGCACAGGGGCGGCCTGCCGATCACCACCACCATCCCGGATGAGGGCGGTATCCAGTGGACCGAGTCGTGCTCGATCGGCGCCGGGTCCGAGAAGCAGGACCTGGCCGCGAAGTTCATTCAGTACCTGGCCAGCCCCGAGGGGCAGTGGCGCGTCGCGGCCAAGCCCTCCTACAACGCCTCGATTCCGAACAAGAAGGGTTGGGAGGCGCTCAACGAGAACGATCCCGAATTGTCCGACCTGCTGCGGCACCGCTTCGACAAGCGGAACGTCATGGACGAGTACAAGGACGGCAAGATCCAGCTTCGCAAGACCCCGGAGCAGCAGTCGATCGACGACTGGACCGAGGTCTGGAACGAATACAAGAACATTTAACGTCAAGCGGGGGCCGCGCGTTCGCGGCCCCCCAATTTCCGGGTGCGCGTACACGACCTAGTTCATGGCTGTTGCCGAGACTGAAGGCGTAACGGCCTCCGCCGGCCGCAACGCATCTCGGCCCGACGCTTACGCGCTCTTCTGGGGCCTGCCGCTCGCGCTCTGGCAGGGGGTGTTTTTCCTCGCCCCGCTCGCGTTCCTCGTCGTGATGACCTTCTGGTCGGTGAAGAACTTCCGGCTCGAGCCCGATTTCGACACCGTCAACTGGGTCAATATGTGGAGCAAGGGCTATGTCGTGGACACCTATCTGCGCACGCTCGGCTACGGTGTGCTCGCGGCCGTGGTGTGCAGTGTCTTGGCTTTTCCCGCATCCTACGCGCTCGCCTTCAAGGTCTCGCCCGCGACGCGGCGCCTCGGGATCTTCCTGCTCATCACGCCCTTCTTCACCAGCTACGTCGTGCGGGTCTATTCCTGGCAGGCGGTGATCTCCGACAACGGCATCCTGAACACGCTCTTCGACTTTCTCGGCTTCGGCCCGGTGGAGATGCTGAACACGCTCTTCGGCACCGTGGTCGGCTATCTGACGCTCTGCCTGCCGCTGGTCATCCTGCTCCAGCTCTTCAGCCTGGCGAACATCGACCGGAGCCTGATCGAAGCCGCTCACAATCTCGGCTGCGGGCGGATAAGGACCATCTTCCTGGTGATCATCCCGTCGGCCAAGGTGGGCTTGATCCTGGCCGCGACCTTCACCTTCATCCTCTGCTTCGGCGACTTCGTGAGCCCGGTGAGCCTCGGCGGGAGCAGGCCGCCGACGCTCAGTATTCTGATCGTAGACACGGTGAAACAGGGCAATCACTGGCCGCGCGCCGCGGTGGTGGCGGTGACCATGGTGGCGACCCTCATCGTGGTCGCCTTCACCGCGCTCTATTTCGCTTACGGCCACGGGCGGGCGCGGCGATGAGCCTCGACCGCATCATCCGCGGCTCGCTTCTGGGCTACGTGTTCGTGGCGCTCGGCTTCATCTTCGTGCCGATCGTGATCAGCTTCATCTTCTCCTTCAACGAGGGGCGCTTCCCGGTCCTGCCGATCGAGACCTTCTCCACGGTCTGGTACGAGGCGATCTGGAACGAGGCGCCGGTGCCGCGCGCTTTTCGCTCCAGCATCATCGTCGGGCTCTCGGTCGCGGCCATCTCCACCTTCATCGGCTTTGCGACCGCGTACACCGACTTCCGCTACCGCTTCTTCGGCAAGAACGTCTACCTCGCCCTGGCCCTGCTGCCGCCGACGATTCCGGTGCTGATTCTAGGGCTTGTCATGCTGATGTTCCTGGGCCGTGTGAGCCTGGTGGGCGAGCTCCACTCGGTGATCTTCTCGCACGTGGTGTACTGCACGCCCTTCGCCATGGCGCTGATCCGCCTGCGCCTCTCGCAGATGGACCCGGACCTGGAGCGGGCCGCCTGGAACCTCGGCGCCACCAACTGGCGGGCGATGGTGTACGTGATCCTGCCCTTCACCATGCCCTCGATCTTCGCGGCGCTCTTCCTCACCGCAGCCGTCTCGTTCGATGAGTTCATGATCGCGTTCTTTGTCGGCGGCGTGAACGAGACCCTGCCCGTGCGCGTGCTGAACATGATGCAGGGGCAGGTGAGCCCCCGGATCAACGCGGTCGGCAGCGTCTGCTTCGCGGTTTCCATCACGCTCGTTATCCTGGCGCAGGTCTTTCTGCTGACCCGCCGCGGCACCGGCCGCCTCAAGGCACCGGTTTAGGGGGGGGGCGGTGCGGAGAAGGGTGATGTTTGTGACTGTGACATTGAGACACTTGGCCGCCTTGGCAGCTCGCGTCCTGAAGGCTACGGGCATCAAGTACGGCGACCAGCTCGAACTGCAGGAGGACTCGAGCGGCTTTTTGCCGCAGCACCGGCGTCTCGGTCATGCACGCCTCGCGCCGTTGCGCGGCAAGCTCAGGCGTGGACGAGGTTCTTTCGAACTGGCACGCGTCCGCGAGCAGGCTCATGAGTCATCGCTTCGAGTTTGATACCTCGGTCCTTGAGCAAGTCGACGGCGCTCGCTTGCTCGGCCGCCTCAGGGCACCGGTCTAGCCAGGTATCGCGCGATGGTTGAACCCCTGTTGGAGCTCGATGGCCTGACCAAGCGCTTCGGCGAGCACGAGGCCGTGAGCGGAATTGACCTGGAAATCGCGGAGGGCGAGTTCATCGCGCTCATGGGGCCGTCCGGCTGCGGCAAAACCACGACGCTGCGCATGATCGCAGGCCTTGAGGAGCCCACCAGCGGGGAGGTGCGGCTCAACGGCGAGCGAATCAACGAGCGCAAGCCCTGGGAACGCGACACACCCATGGTGTGGCAGAGCCTCGCGCTCTTCCCCTATCTCAGCGTGCGCGGGAATGTCGAATTCGGCCTGAAGATGCGCCGCATGCCGGCCAGGGAGCGGCGCGCGAGGGCGCTCAAGTGGCTGGAGCAGGTCGGCATCGCCGATTACGCCAACCGCAACATCGCACAGCTCTCCGGCGGCGAGCGGCAGCGGGTGGCGCTCGCTCGTGCACTGGTAACCGAGCCGCGCATCCTCCTGCTCGACGAGCCGTTGAGCGCGCTGGATGCCCATCTCAGGGTCCGAATGCAGGCGGAGATTACCGAGCTTCAGCGCCGGCTCGGCATCACCTTCGTCTACGTGACCCACAACCAGTCCGAGGCCTTTGCCATGGCGAGCCGCGTCGTCATCATGGACGCGGGCCTCATCCAGCAGATCGGCGCGCCGCGCGAGGTCTACCGCGCGCCCGCCAACCGCTTCGTCGCCGAGTTCGTCGGCACCAACAACATCATCGAAGGGCGCGTGCGCTCCGCCGATGGCGGGCGCATCGGCGTGGAGACCGCCCACGGCGGTGTCGAAGCTGCGGTGCCGCCGGCGCGCGCGCCGGCGCTGGGCGAGTCGCTCAATCTGGTGGTGAGCGCCGACCGGGTCGCCCTCAACGCGGAGACCGAGGCGCACAACAACGCCGTCACCGGCACCGTGATCAGCGAGGAGTTCATCGGCTCGGTGGTGACGCTGCACCTCGATATCGGCGGCGGTGCGGTGTTTCGCGTCCAGAAGCAGGCGCACGAGCTCGACACGGTCGACATCACGCCGGGCCAGACATTTCGCGCGTCCTGGCGGGCGGAGGATACCTATGTGCTGCCGGCGTGAGTTCGAGGCGCCGGAAACGGGGGAGGGGAGAGCATGTCCATACTGATCGAGGGGGCCACCATCGTTTCGATGGACCCGGAGCACGGGAGCGAGCCCTTCCAGGGCAACATCCTGATCGAGGGCGAGCGCATCGCCGCCATCGGCGAGACCGCACCCGACGTCGAGGCCGAACGGGTGATTCCCGGCCAGGGCAAGCTGGTAATCCCCGGCCTCATCAACGGCCACATCCACACGCCGGAGGCCTTCGCCAAGGGGCGCTACGACAACATGCCGCTGGAGCTCTGGATGACGCTCGCATACGGCATCCTTGGCGCCGCCGAGCTTACCCCGCGCATGATCTATCTGCGCTCGGCGCTCTGCGCCATGGATGCGATCAAGACGGGCGTGACATTCTTCTCCGACGACATTCTCGAATTCCCGCTGCAGTCCATGGAGAGCATCGGCGCGGTGTTTCAGGCCTACGAGGATGTGGGCTTGCGCGCCTCCATCTCGGGCCACGTGATCAACCGCAAGCTGCCCGACTCGATCGTCTATCTGAACGACCTTCTGCCGGGCGAACTCAAGAGAGAGATCGACGAGATGGAGCCGCCGACGGCGGACGAGTTCGTCGCGTTCTGCGAGGAGGCGCTCTCCCTCTATCACAACCGGGCCGGCAGGCTCCGCTTCATGCCGGCACCCTCCGGCCCCCAGCGCTGCACCGAGCCCCTGATGCATGCCGCCGACGAGTTCGCGCGCGCGAACGGGCTGCCCTTCCACACCCATATCCTGGAATCGAAGGTTCAGGCGGTCACGGGCCGCGAGCTCTACGGCAAGACCCTGATCCGCTACATGCACGATCTCGGCCTGCTCAATCGCAACACCACCATCGCGCACGGCATCTGGCTCACCGACGACGACATCGCGCTGATGGGCGAGGCGCGCTGCTCGGTGGTCCACAACGCGCTCTCCAACCTCAAGCTCGGCTCGGGCATCTGCGCGGTGCGCCGGCTGCTCGACTCCGGCGTCAATCTGGCGCTGGGCTCGGACGGGATGTCCACCAGCGACACGCCGCGCATGTTCAGCGTGATGCAGTGCGCGGGCCTGATGCACAACATCTCTTCGCCCGACAACGCCTACTGGCTCGACGCCCACGAGGTGCTGCACGCAGCGACCCTCGGCGGCGCCTACAGCGTGCTCATGGAGGACGAGATCGGCTCGCTGGAGCCCGGCAAGCGCGCCGATATGGCGATCCTCGACATGCGCACGGCCAACTTCACGCCGCTCAACGATGTGCGCAACCACCTGGTCTATTGCGAGAATGGCTCCTCGGTGGAGACGGTGATCGTCAACGGCGAGATCATGGTGGAGGATGGCAGGCTCACGCGGGTCGACGAAGAGGCGCTGATGGACGAGCTGCGCGACATGATGCCGGCCATCAAGGCCGATCAGGAGCGGTTGGAGGCGAAGAACAAGGCGTTCATCCCGCCCCTTGCCGAGGTCTGGCGTCGCTGCGCCGAGACCGATATCGGAATCAACCGCTGGGGCAGCGACAATCAGCCGCGCTGGCCGACCAACCGGTAAAGCTGCCGGCCAAGCGCGAAGAGGAGGCCGCCATGACCCGCTCCGTGCGTGTCGCTGAGATCGACTGGACCGAGTATGACCGGCGCGTGCGGGAGGAGCAGCCGGTGGTGATCCTTCCGGTCGGCTCGCTGGAGCAGCACGGGCCGCATCTGCCCATGAACTGCGACGCCGCGATCCCGACCGCGCTCGCCGAGCGGGTCGCTGCCCGCACCGGCGACCTAGTCGCGCCGACCCTCTGCTACGGTTACAAGTCACAGCCGAAGTCCGGCGGCGGCAACCATTTTCCCGGCACCACCAGCCTCGACGGCGAGACCCTGATCCACATGGTCCGCGATATCGTCAGCGAGTTCGCGCGCCACGGCGTGCGCCGCATGGCGGTGGTGGACGGCCACTACGAGAACAACATGTTCCTGGTGGAGGGGATCGACCTCGCGTTGCGCGGGCTCCGGCGAGACGGCATCCACGACATGAGGATCGCCAAGATCCCCTATTGGGAATATGTCACCGAAGAGACCATGGAGGCCGCATGGCCCGAAGGCTTCCCCGGATGGCCGCTGGAACACGCGGGCCTGATGGAGACTTCGGTCATGCTGCACCTCTACCCGAAGCTCGTGGACATGACGAAGGCGCCAGACCATCCGCCGGCGGACTTCCCGCTCTACGACATCTACCCGACGGACACGTCGCGGGTGCCCTGGACCGGGGCGCTCTCGCCCTCCGTTGCCGCGACGGCGGAGAAGGGCGAGCGCTTCGTCGCCGACTACGTGGACGGCATGAGCGCCGCGCTGATCGAGATTTTCGGACTGCGACGCCAGGACATCGCCGCCGAATAGGGAAGGGAACGCCAGCCATGAGCGAGGGCTTCTATGAGCCGGTCAGCGGCATGGACATGCCGCGCTTCAGCGGGATACCGACCTTCATGCGGCTACCCCACGTCACCGATTTCTCGGCCGTGGATATCGCGCTGTTGGGTGTGCCCTGGGACAACGGCACCACCAACCGTGCCGGCGCCCGCCACGGCCCGCGCGAGATTCGCAACATGTCGAGCCTGATGCGGCGCACCCATCACATCCTCGGCATCTGCCCCTACGAGCTTTGCCGGGTCGCCGACTGCGGCGATGCGAGCATCAATCCAATCGACCTGCACGACACCATCGGGCGCATCGAGCGCTTCTTCACCGACCTGCATGCCGCCGGCGCGGTGCCGCTCTCGGCCGGCGGCGACCACCTGATTACGCTCCCGATCATGCGCGCCATCGCCAGGGACCGTCCTGTTGGCCTGATCCACTTCGACGCCCATTCCGATACCTGGGACAGCTACTTCGGCGGCCACACGATCACCCACGGCACGCTCTTCCGCCGCGCGGTGGAGGAGGGGCTGCTGGACCCGAAGCGGACCATCCAGATCGGCATTCGCGGCTCGGTCTACGATCTCCACGACCTGGACTTCGCTTACGACTCGGGGATGCGCGTCGTCACCATCGAGGAGTATTTCGATCTCGGCTGGGAGAAGGTGGTGGCGGAGGCGCGCGCTGTGGTCGGCGATGGCCCGACCTACATCAGCTTCGACGTGGACGGGCTCGATCCGGTCTACGCGCCCGGCACCGGTACGCCCGAGATCGGCGGCTTCTCCACCCACGAGGCGCAACGCATGCTGCGCGGCACGCGCGGCCTGAACTTGGTGGGCGGCGACGTGGTGGAGGTGGCACCGCCCTTCGACCCCAGCGGCAACACGGCGCTGGTGGGCGCGACCATGATGTTCGAAATCCTGTGCGTGCTGGCGGAGGCGGTGGCCGAGGCCAAGCGCTGACGAGGGAGGGGACGATGGACCACGAAGGCTACATGCGGCGCGCCATCGCGCTCTGCGAAGAGAAGATGGCGGCGGGCGAAGGCGGCTACTGCGCGACCATCATCGTGAAGGACGGCGAGGTGATCGGCGAGGGCTGGAACAACGTGGCCGAGACCCACGACGCCACCGGCCACTGCGAGATCAACGCCATCCGCGATGCGGGCCAGCGCACCGGCAACTGGGACCTCTCTGGCTCGGTGCTCTACACGACCTGGGAGCCCTGCGTGATGTGCGCGGCGGCGATCTGGTGGGCGCGAATCGACCGGGTGTTCTACGGCAATCTGCTCTCCCACGCGGCCGACCTCGGGATCGACATCGCCGGGCTGGACAAAGAGGTCGCGACTGCGAGCGAGCAGCGCAGCCTCCCCTACCGGCGCCTGCTGGGCGATGAGACCTATGCCATGTTCAGGGCGTGGTGGGACAGCGGGGATCGCACGACCCTTTAGATGGTGCTTGCACCGCTGGAACGCGCGCGCCATATACCAGATGTCGTCAACAACGAAAGGAGGTGATCCTAGTGTCTGACTGTCGTAAACCGCGATCGGCGGTCACCGCAATCTGGATCTCCCCCTGCGATGGGGTCCACGGCTGACGGTGACGACGCGATCTGCGGATCGCGGATTGACGGGGAAGGGCCGCCCCAGCCGGGCGGCCCTTCCAACGTTAGGGGCCCATGACTGACGAGGCGCCCGAGGGCGGCGTCATCGGCGTCATCCCCGCCGGATTCTGGCGACGTGTCGCGGCGTGGGTCATCGATACGATCATCGTGCTGGTGGGCGTCTACCTCGTCGGATCGTTCCTCTGGCCCGATCTGGTGGAGAACACGACGCACGTTTCCGAGAGCGATGGCGCGCGTCTGGAGGTGGTGAGCTACGCGCTCTCCTGGCTCGGCTCCATCGTCTTCGGCATCGCGCTGGGGGTCTACACGGCACTGCAGGAGGCCGGGCCGGCGCAGGCGACGCTCGGCAAGCGCATGTTGGGGCTTCGGGTCACGGGGCTCGACGGCGGGCGGATCTCGCTGCTCAGGGCGAGCTATCGCTGCTGGCCCCTCTGGCTGCCCGGCCTCGTCAGCATGGTCGTCGGCCTCAATTTCATCGTGGGCTTCGCCGCCATCGCCGCCTGCATCGCGATCGCGTTCACCCGCCGCAAGCAGGGACTGCACGACATGCTGGCGCGCTGCCTGGTGGTGCGCCGGCCGCCGCGTGTCATATAAGGGTCGCGCGGAGGGCACTCGCACCCGTCGGGCTTTTGCGCCATGATCGCGCGCCGACGGGCAGGGGAGTCGCCAGAGGCAGGGGGCGAAGAGATGGTCGTTGAGCGCGCCAACGAGCGGGTCTGCTACTTCAACGGGGAGATCGTGCCGGAGAGCCGGGCCCTGGTCTCCTTCCGCGACCGGAGCTTCCGCTACGGCGACGGCGCCTTCGATACCACCCGCACCTTCGGGCACCGCATCTTCAAGCTGGAAGAGCACATCGTGCGCTTCTACAAGACGTTGCGCTATCTGCGGATCGACCCCGGCATGGCGCCGTCGGAGATGAAGCGCCACACCGAGGAGGTGCTCGCCCGCAACCTCCACCTGCTGGGGCCGGACGAGGACTACTGGGTCTTCCAGCGCATCTCCCGCGGTCTCGAGCCGGCGGGGGGCGATTTTCACGGCTCGACCGACCCGGTGCTCATCATCGACTGCACGCCGCTTCCGATTCCCCAGCGCGCCCACTATTACCGCGACGGGATTCCGTTGATGGTTCCCTCGAACCGCCGCGCGGCGCCCGATTCGATTTCCCCCCGGGCGAAGACCCACAACTACCTGAGTCTCTTCGTCGGTAACGACGAGGTGCGCCGCCGCGACCCCAATGCCCTGGCACTCTTCCTCGATCACAATGGCAATCTCAGCGAAGGCGTCGGCTCCAACATCTTTCTCGTCACCGACGGTGTGCTCTACACCCCGCAGGATCGCTACGTGCTCAACGGCATCAGCCGCGAGACCGTGCTGGAGCTTGCGGCGGAGGCGGACATCGAGGTGGTGAAGTGCGACCTCGATCTCTTCGACGCCCACGGCGCCGACGAAGCATTCATTACGTCGACGAGCTTCTGCATCTGCCCGGTGGCGACCATCAACGACGTGCCCTTCGCCGAGCGCAGGATCCCCGGCCCGACGACGGAGCGGCTGATGGGGCTCTATTGCAAGCTCATCGGCTTCGATTTCGTGGCCCAGTACCTCAAGCACCTTCACTAGTGACCGGTACGAGAAGTCACTATCCATGTATACGGTGCCCCCAACACGTCATGGCCGGGCTTGTCCCGGCCATCCACGCATGTCCCAGCATCCGGTGGGTCTGGCTGAGAGAGATGCCCGGAACGAGTCCGGGCATGACGGTGTGTGGCAGAGGCTTGGTGTGAGAGGTCGTTCGCCAACCCCACTGGTTCGGAATGAACAACGGAAACACGACACCAGTACACCAGGAGAGCGCGTTCATGCTTGAGATCGTCAAGCCGGGACTCGAGACCAGCATTCAGGATTACCCCGGTCGTGTCGGCTACTGGAACCAGGGCTTCCCGCCCTCGGGCCCGATGGACATGTGGTCGTTCCGCCTCGCCAATCTGGCGGTGGGCAACGACGAGGGCGCGCCGGGGCTGGAGGCCCAGTTCATGGGGCCGACCATCCGCTTCCAGCGCAGCGGCATGATCGCGGTGACCGGCGCCAACATGCGCCCGATCGTGGACGGACAGCCGATCCCGATGTGGGAGAGTGTCGCCGTCGGGGCCGGGCAGACCCTCGTGATGGGGCCGGCGGTCGCGGGCGCCCGCGGCTATCTCGCAGTGGCGGGCGGCATCGACGCACCGGAGTGGCTGGGCTCGGCGTCTACCTTCCACAAGGCCGGAGTCGGCGGGCTCGACGGCCACGCGGTGCAGGCGGGGCAGGTGCTCCCGGTGAGGGAGGCCGCAGGCACGCCGGGCCGGCGGGTTGCGGATCGCGCGCGGCCGGCTTTCCCGGGCGGCAAGACCTGGGAAATCCAGGCGGTGCGAGGCCCCAACGACGACTGGATCGACGACGCCGGCCACGAGCGCTTTATCGAGACGGCCTGGATGCTGGAGGCGCGGAGCGACCGCACGGGCTATCGCCTGAGCGGGCCGGACTGGACCTTCACCGAGAAGGCCACCGACAAGGCGCCGGAGCACGGCGACTTTCCGTCCAACATCATCGACCAAGGCTATCCGCTGGGCGCGGTCAACCTGGGCGGCCAGACGCCGATCATCCTGATGAACGACGGCCCCAGCATGGGCGGCTTCATCTGCCCCTACACGGTGCCGTCCGCCGCCTTCTGGAAGCTCGGCCAGATGAAGCCCAACGAGTACATCAAGTTTCGCGAGGTCTCGGTGGGGGAGGCGCAGGAGCTGCGCTTCACCCTCGACGAGGCCTGCTCGCTCGACAGCATCGAATAAGAGGAGATCGGTCGATGGCGGAGGAGGTTCTGACCCAGGCGCCGGGCAACGTGTGGAAGGTCCTGGTGAAGCAGGGCGATTCGGTCAAGGCCGGGGATACGCTCTTCATTCTCGAAGTGATGAAGACCGAGGTGCCCCACGACGCCGAGAACGACGGGGTGATCAAGGCCCTCCACGTCAAGGAAGAGGATGCCGTCGACGTGGGCCAGCTCGCGGTGGTGATCGAATAGACCGCGCACGGACGATTGCGCCGGCGGCCGGAGGCGGGGCGTGCGGGTTCTGGTGCTCGGCGCCGGGGTCGTCGGCACCGCGGCGGCCTACTTCCTGAACCAGGCCGGCCACGAGGTTACGGTGGTGGAGCGCCAGGCCGGCGCCGGTCTGGAGACCAGCTTCGCCAACGGCGGCATCGTCGGCGCCTACAGCTCGCGGCCCTGGGCGCACCCCGAGGTGCCCCGCATGCTGATCAAGTGGTTCGGGCGCGAGGATGCGCCCTATCTGTTTCGCCTCCGCCCCGATCTCGCTCAATGGCGCTGGGCCGTGAGCTTCCTGCGCCACTGTACGCGCGCGCAATTCGAGCGCTCCCAGCAGGTTTCGCTCAGGCTCTCGACCTACAGCTACGACTGCCTCAAGACGTTGCGCGAGACGGAGGGGATCGCCTACGACCAGCGCGCCGAGGGGGTGCTCCACCTCTACCGCGACGAGACGGAGCTGGACGCGTCCTACGCTTACGAGACGCGGATGGCGGACACCCGCTTCCATCCCGAACGCCTGGATCGGGATCAGATGCTCGAGGCCGAGCCGGCGCTGCAGCAGACCGCGGATCAATTCGCGGGCGCCACCTTCTTTCGGAACGACGAATCGGGCGACGCGCACAAGTTCACGGCTTCCCTTGCTGCGGCTGCGGCTGCCAACGGCGTGACCTTCCGCTTCGGCGAGACCGTGAAGCGGCTGAGCGGCGACCGCCGGCGCGTGACCGGGACCGAGACGGACAAGGGGGTTATCGAGGCCGACGCCGTGGTGATGAGCCTGGCGAGTTACAGCGCGCGCTTCCTCAAGCGGCTTGGCGTGCGGGCTCCGATCTACCCGCTCAAGGGCTATTCGGTGACCGTCCCCACCGAGGGCTACAACGGCGCGCCGACCCGCGCCATCCACGACGGCCACCGGCGTATCGTGATGAGCCGCCTCGGCGACCGGCTGCGCTGCGCCGGAACGGCCGAGCTCGACGGCCACAATGCCACCATTCGCGCCGACCGGGCGACCGCGACGCTGGACGCGGCGATGGCCGTGTTCCCGAGCTGCGGCGATCGCAGCAAGGCGGAACGCTGGATCGGCTTCCGGCCGATGACGCCGGATTGCCTGCCGATCATCGGCAAGACTGCCGTCCCCGGTCTCTACCTGGACACCGGCCACGGCAGCACCGGCTGGACCTACTCCTCCGGCTCAGGCCGGATCATCGCGGACATCGTCTCGGGCCGGGAGCCCGAGATCGACATGACGGGCCTTCGGCCGGATCGGTTTTAGTCCAGAGCTCTCACCAGGGGCCTGCCCGCGGCGCTCAGCCCGTGCCGTTTCCCAACAGGCGATCGTAGTGGCCTGCGGTGCGGGCCGTGGTCTCCCGCATCGACTCCTTGAGCGAGTCGATATTGGTGACGTCGCAGGCGCGCTCGATCACCGCGAGCAGCGCCGGCGGTGCGGTCGCCTCGACGAAGCGCTCCTCCTCCACTGTCAGGCTCAGGATGCCATGCAGGTTGCGCCACAGCACCGTCGCGTCCGCGAGCTCGCGCACGGTCTCGGGCTCGATCAGCCCGTGCTTGCCCGCAGCCTCGAAGACCGAGACCGGGTCGCCGGCGAGCACCGCCTCGGACTCGGCCGCATGCAGCAGCTGGAGGTATTGCGCGATGAACTCGACGTCGATCAGGCCGCCGCGCTTCTGCTCGATATCCCAAATGTCGTCGCCGGGATCGCCGCCGCGCAAGTCCTCGCGTAAGCCCGCGATTTGGGCGGAGAGATCTTCCGCCTCACGCGCTTGCCTGAGGGTGGTGCGGCGCGCCTCCTCGAAGCGCTCGCCCAGGTCGCCCTCGGCCCAGACCACGCGCGCGCGGGCGAGCGCCTGGTGCTGCCAGGTCGGAACGCCGGCAGAAAAATGCTCGATGAAGGAGTCGAGCGAGGTGACGATGGGCCCGGCGTTGCCGGATGGGCGTGGGTGCATGTCCACGTCGTAGAGCGTGCCCTCCGCCGTTGCCGCACGGATCGCAGCGACGTAGCGCCGGCTGAGCTGCCCGTAGTAGCGGTCGGGCCGGAGCGCCTTGCGCCCGTCGGACTCCTCGGCGTTCGGCGGATGATCGTAGACCAGAATGAGGTCGAGCGGGGCGGTCACCGTCATCTCCCGGCTGCCGAGGCGGCCCAAAGCGACCACGGCGAAGCGGCCGCCGGGCAGCCGGCCGTGCGTCTCGGCGAAGGCATTGGCGACGACGGGGAGCGCGGCGCCGAGACAGGCATCAGCGATGTCGGAGAGCGGCATCGCAGCCTCGACCGGGAAGAGCAGCCCCCGCAGCATGTGCACGCCGATGTGAAAGATCTTGTCGTTGGCCCAGCGCCGCTCGGAGTCGAGGAAGTCCTGCACGTCGCGCGCGCGGAGCGCCACGTCGGCGAGCTCGGACCTAATTTCCTCCGTGCCGAACTCGCGCTGGTAGAACACGCGAACGAGGCCACGCCGCGCGATGATCGCGAGTTCGGGGCCCAAATCGTCGGCGTCCGGCACGTCTAGGTCGGAGAACTCGCGGCTCAATACGCTGTCGAGCAGCATGGGCCGGTGCTCCAGCCAATTGGCGAGGCGAGGGGCAGAACCCATGATCTCCGTGATCAGATCGAAGAGTTCGGGGTGGGCCGCGAACATGGAGAAGAGGTGGGAGCCGGCGGGCAGGCGCGCGAGAAAGCCGTCGAAGAGGGCGAGCGCCGAATCGGGGACCGGCCAGGCGGCGAAGACGTCCAGGACCGTCGGCAGCAGCTCCGCCAGTCGCTCGCGCGCTTCCTCGCCGCGCACAGCGCGGTAGCGGCCCTCGTGCCAAGCCCGCAGCGTCTCGAAGGCGCGCTCCGGATGCGCGTAGCCCATGGCCGCGAGGGTCTCCAGCGTGGCATCGCCGTCGCCGGCGCCGCTGAAGTCGAGAGTGCCCTCGGTCGTGAGCGCGGGCTCTTCCTCGAAGAGCGCCATGTAGTGGCGCTCCACCGTGCGCAGGCGGGCAAGCAGCGCCTCGGTAAAGTCGTCGAGATTGTCATAGCCCAGGAAGACGGCGACCTGCGCCACGCCGCCCTCGTCGTCCGGCAGGCTGTGGGTCTGGCGGTCGTCCGCCATCTGCAGCCGGTGCTCGACGGTGCGGTGGAAGGTGTAGGCCTCCATCAGCTCGTCCACCGCCCGGCGGCGCACGTGGCCGGCGGCAACGAGCCCGTCGAAGGCCTCCCGCGTGCCACGCACGCGCAGCGCAGGATCGCGCCCGCCCCAGATGAGCTGCTGGGTCTGCGCAAGGAACTCGATCTCGCGGATGCCGCCGCGCCCGAGCTTGATGTTGTGGCCGACCACGGCGACCTGGCCGGTGCCGCGGTGGGCATCGATCTGGCGCTTGATCGAGCGGATGTTCTGGATTGCGGCGAAGTCGAGGTGCCGGCGCCAGATGAAGGGCTCGAGCCGCTCGAGGAAGCCGTTGCCGGCTTTGATGTCGCCGGCTACGGGCTTCGCCTTGATCATGGCGGCCCGCTCCCAGTTCTCGCCGGTGGTCGCGTAATAGGCCTCGGCGGCGCGGACCGAGAGGGCCGCGGCGGTGGAGCCGGGGTCCGGGCGGAGGCGGAGGTCGGTGCGGAAGACGTAACCGTCCGCGGTCCGCTCGTCCATGATCGTGACCAGGTTGCGGGCGAGGCGGGCGAAGGTCTGCTGCAGCCCGTCGCCGCTCGGGTCGGACGCGATCTCCTCGTCGAAGAGGACGATGATGTCGACGTCGCTCGAATAGTTGAGCTCGCCTGCGCCGAGCTTGCCCATGCCGAGGATGATGAGGCCGGAACCTCGCTCGGGCGCCTCCGGCTCGGGGAGCGCGAGCTTGCCGCGATCGTGCAGGTTGCGCAGCAGATGGGCGCAGACGGCGCTGAGCGTGACCGAGGCGATATCCGAGAGCGCGCCGGTCACCCGCTCCAGCGGCCAGACCGAGGCGATGTCGGCCATGCCGATGGCGAGGCTCGCGCGGCGCTTCGCCACGCGCAGGCGCTTCATCACCTGTTGCCGCGATTCGTCGCCGAGGACGCTGGTGTCCGCCGCCATGGCGCGGGCGGCGGCGTAGGCGGCACCCGGCCCCCGCTCGATCAACAGGCGCGCGAAGTCCTGGTCGGCGGTGAGGCAATGGCTGAGGTAGCGGCTGTTGCCGAAGAGCGCGCCAAGCAGCGCGTTGGCGGTGGCATCGCCTTCGCACGCCTCGGCGAAGGCGATGAGGCCCTCGTCCTCGCTCCAGGCCGCGTTCTCGCGCCAGCGCTCCCAGCAGAGAGCGAGCACCGCCTCGTCCGCAGGCAGGGGAGGCCGCGCCGCCTCCTTCCATTCCGATGCTATGTTCACGGGCGCTCTCGGGCCATCATGCAACCGAGCCCCCGACGAAGGGGGCTGTTGAGGGGGAGAATTTCGTCATGCCGAAGGTCATGGCCAACGGAATCAATATGTACTACGAGCTGATGGGCAAAGGCGACCCGTTGGCGCTGATCGGCGGCTCGCTCTTCGGGCGCCAGAACTTCGCGATGGTGTGGGAGGGGCTCGCCGAAACCTTTCAGCTGATCAGCTACGACCAGCGGGGCTACGGCCAGAGCGACCGCCCCTTGATGCAATACGACCTCGATATCTGGGCGGACGACCTGGCGGCGCTGCTCGACGAGCTTCGGATCGAACGCGCACATGTGATGGGGACTTCGGCCGGCGGCATGATCGCGTTGAAGTTCGCGGCGAAGTATCCCGACCGCTGCATCGGGGCGGTCAGCGACTGCGCCTTTGCGAAGTGCGACACCATGCGCCGGATCATGTTCCGCACCTGGCGCCACATGGCGCAGACTTGGGGCTGCGGCCCGGAATTCGCCGATCACGTGGTGACCCAGGCCGTCGGCGCCGACTTCCTCGACGGGCCCAACGGCCAGCCGTTGATCGAGATGGTGCGCACCATCGTGGGGCTGAACGCGGTGGAGACCGTGGTCCAGGCCTGCATCGCCATGGAGGAGATGGACCTGCGCGAGGACTGCAAGCAGATCAAGAACCCGACGCTGGTCATTACCGCGGCCAAGGACATGCTCACGCCCATACTGACCGGGCCGGACGGTGCCGGTGCACAATGGGTCGTGGACAACGTGCCGGGCTGCGAGGCGATCGTCTACGAGGACATCGGCCACGCCGATTTGGTCGAGTGCCCGGAGAAGACCATCGCGTCCGCCACCGCCTTCCTCCACCGCGCGAAGGAGAAGGTGCTGGGGTAGGGAAGGCGGTGCGGCGCCGATGTCAGCTGCGGTCACAACAGCGCCTTTCCCGGACTTGATACGACGCGCGACGATGTGCATTTTTCGGTCAGAGGGGAAATGTCATGCAAGAGAAGCAGAACACATCACGGTCAGGAGGCCCGAGGCCCAGCTGTCACAGCAAGGCCGCTCCTGCGATCTCGAACAAGCGAGGCACATCAACTAAGCCCAAGACGCTCCCTGTTTCACCGACTTCCAAACGTGTGATCACAAAGACCTCGGTGAAGCGGAGAAAGGCCATGAAGGTGCTGGCAAATCGGTAAGAGGCATTACCGGGTGACGTGGGCCGATGCGGTTCATGGCCACGAGGAAGCGCTGAAGGATGGCGGCAGACTTGGCCTCCTGAACGAACACGGCATTCTGTCCGCGCTCGCCCGCCCCTACGACGGTTACCATCGACGAATACAGGAAAAGGCAGCCGCTCTGCTTCACGGCGTCGTTTGCAATCACGGCTTCATAGATGCGAACAAGCGTACGGCTTTGTACTTGGTCGAGCTATTGGTGCAACGCAGCGGTTATGAATTCGTCGAAACTGACGAAGAAGTCGTCGAAATAATTCTCGCTGTTGCCAAGGGCGAAATGGGGTACGAAGAACTGACTGCTTGGTTCAGTGAGCGTATCGTTCGGATCGACCCGTAGTAGTTCATAGATTGCGAGATTCAGGCACCTGCGTTGACGCGGAACTTGTGCATGTCGGACGCCCGAATCCGGGCTCCGAAGTTCGAGATAGCCGGTATGGTGGCTGGCGTAGGCGGGCTGTGGTAGACAGCGGCCGATGGAGTCCCTGACCGGCTGGAGGAGCAGATATGGCGACGAATGGCTCCGGTGAGGGACGGCGCGAGAGCGTCGGTGTGCGGGTCGGCAGCGTCACGATCGGCGGCGGCGCGCCGGTCGTTGTCCAGTCCATGACCAATACCGATACCGAGGACGCCCACGCCACGGCGGAGCAGGTCATGGCGCTGGCCGACACGGGCTCGGAGATCGTGCGCATCACCGTCAACACGCCGAAGGCTGCCGCCGCGGTGCCGGACATCCGGGAGCGGCTGGAGGCGGCCGGCTGCCAAGTGCCGCTGGTGGGCGACTTTCACTACAACGGCCATCGGCTGCTCACCGAGTATCCGGCGTGCGCCGAGGCGCTGGCCAAGTACCGGATCAATCCGGGTAACGTCGGCTTTCGCGAGAAGCGCGACCGGCAATTTCAGACCATGATCGAGGTCGCGCTCAAGTACGACCGGCCGGTGCGCATCGGGGTCAACTGGGGCAGCCTCGACCAGGACCTGCTGGCCCAGCTCATGGACCGGAACGCGGCCCGGCCCGAGCCCAAGGATGCCGCCGGGGTCATGCGCGAAGCGCTGGTCGAGTCGGGGCTGCGCAGCGCGGCGCTGGCCGAAGAGATCGGGCTCGCGCGAGACAAGATCGTGATCTCGGCCAAGGTCTCGCAGGTGCAGGATTTGATCGCGGTCTACGGCGAGCTCGGCGCGCGCAGCAACTACGCGCTCCATCTCGGGCTCACCGAGGCGGGCATGGGCTCCAAGGGGATCGTGGCCTCGACCGCCGCGCTCTCGGTCCTGCTCCAGCAGGGCATCGGCGACACCATCCGCATCTCGCTCACGCCGGAGCCCGGCGGCGACCGCACCCAGGAGGTGATCGTCGCGCAGGAAATTCTCCAGACCATGGGGTTCCGCTCCTTCGTGCCCCTTGTGGCGGCGTGCCCCGGCTGCGGGCGCACCACGAGCACGGTGTTCCAGCAGCTCGCCGAGCGAATTCAGGACTACGTGCGCCGGCAGATGCCGCTCTGGCGCGAGAACTATGAAGGGGTCGAGACCATGCAACTCGCCGTCATGGGCTGCATCGTCAACGGCCCTGGCGAGAGCAAGCATGCCGATATCGGCATCAGCCTGCCGGGGACCGGCGAGGCGCCGGCGGCACCGGTCTTCATCGATGGCAAGAAGGCGTTGACGCTGCGCGGTGCGGGCATCGCCGAGGAGTTCCAGAAGATCGTCGCCGACTACGTGGCGAAGCGCTATCCGCGTCGCGACGATGCGGGCGGCGTGAGTGATGCGGACGGGGCAGGAGATATCGACAGCTCCGCCCAGCATCCCGGCGCCTGACGCGCCCGCAGCCGCTTTCGCCGACACCTCCCGAATCAGGCGTGGACGCCGCGGCCCTCCGGCCTGCCCGCCGCAGCGGCGTCGCACCCGAGCGGGCCGCGCGACGCCGCCGTAGCGTCGCCTGCTGGCTGCTGGCGCTGGCCGGCCTCGTGCTCGCGATGGTCGTGCTCGGCGGGATCACGCGTCTCCACCACGCCGGGCTCTCGATCGTGGACTGGCGGCCGCTGGTGGGGGTGCTGCCGCCCTTCGGCGAGGAGGCGTGGCAGGCGCTCTTCGCCGATTACCGGCGCTTCCCCGAGTATCAGGAAATCAATCGGGGCATGAGCCTCGACGAGTTCAAGGGAATCTTCTGGCTCGAATACGCGCACCGGCTGCTGGGGCGCATCGTCGGCATTGCCTTTGCGCTGCCCTTCCTCTGGTTCCTGATCCGACGCGCCTTCGACCGGACGCTGGCGCTCAAGGTGCTCGCCATCGGGATTCTAGGCGGGCTTCAAGGGCTGCTCGGCTGGTACATGGTGCAGAGCGGGCTGGTGGACCGCCCCGACGTCAGCCCCTACCGGCTCGCCGCCCATCTCGGCCTCGCGGTGGCAATCTACGGCTGCCTGATCTGGGTCGCGCTCGGTCTCTTGATGGGAGGCGCGGTCGAGCGCGTCCGGCTGGCAGGCCGGTGGCGGGCCGCCGTGTGGGGAGCCACGGGACTGGTGTTCCTGACGATCATCTCGGGCGCCTTCGTCGCCGGCAACGACGCGGGTCTCGCCTACAACACCTTCCCGCTGATGGCCGATGCCATCGTGCCGCCGGACATCTTCCTGATCGAGCCGCTGTGGCGGAACTTCTTCGAGAACGTGCCGCTGGTGCAGCTCGACCACCGCCTGCTGGCGATGCTCACCGCTCTGGTCGTGATCCTGCTCTGGGCCGCCGCGGTGCGTTGGCTGGGGCCGTCGCCAGCCCGGGTCGCACTTCACGCGGCGGCAGGGGCGGTGCTCGGCCAGTTCGTTCTCGGGATCGTCACCTTGCTCACCTTCGTGCCGGTGCCGCTCGGCGCGGCGCATCAGGTGGGCGCGATGGTGGTCTTTACGGCGATCCTGGCCGCGCTTCGTCTGCTCTATCTGCCGCAGCCTCGGCCTGCTCCGCTTTCTCCCGAGTCGTAACTGCCCAGGTCGTCTGATTTGTCATTTTGGGCCAGTGGATTGAGGCGTTTCTCGTTCGGAGTTGGTGGAAAGGGCTTGACGGGAATTTCGGGAAATGACTCAACAACGACATGAGCAATCCCGAGTCGCCGCGCGGCCCTTCGACGGGAGCAGCGCCCGAAACGCCCGCGCAGAAGATCGCCCGCCTGGAGGAGGAGAACGCCCGGCTTCGGGAGGAAAATGCCTGGCTTCGGCAGCAGAACGCGCGGCTGGAAGAGCAAGTCGCGCGTCTCGTCGAGCGCATCGAGGAGTTGGAGCGCCGTCTCGGCCTCAACAGCGGCAACAGCGGCAAGCCGCCTTCGAGCGATGGGCTGAGGAAGCCGAATTCGAAGCGGCGAACCCGAAGCCTGCGCGGCAAATCGGGCCGCAAGCCCGGTGGCCAGCCCGGCCACAAGGGCAAGACGCTGCGCCGCGCCGATCACCCGGATCGGGTGAAGGATCACGTCCCGGCTTCCTGCAAGGGATGCGGTTCGCCGCTTTCGGACGCGGCCAGGGCGGGAACGCCCGTCGCCCGCCAGGTGTTCGATCTGCCCGAGCCGAGCCCCCTGGAGGTGACCGAGCACCGGGCGCATGCCAAGTGCTGCGGGCATTGCGGGACGGTGACCCGGGCGGCGTTCCCCGACGGGGTGTCGGCGCCGGTGCAGTACGGCCCGCGCATTGCCGGGGTGGCGGTCTACCTTCAGCACGCTCACTTCCTGCCGGAGGATCGGCTGTCGCAGGTGATGGCCGAGCTCTTCGGCGCGCCGGTGACGGCTGCGACGTTGGCGACGATGAGCGAGAGGGCGGCCGAGCGGCTGCGGGACGCGGCCTTGCACATACAGGACCTGGCGGCGGGCACGGCGCGGGTGAAACACATGGACGAGACCGGCTTGCGGATCGGCGGTCAGACGCAGTGGCTTCATGTGATCTGCACGCCGCTGCTGGCGGCGTACCGGGTCAGCGGCAAGCGCGGCGCCCTGCTCTCGGGTGTCTCCGGCATCGTCGTGCACGATCACTGGAAGCCGTACTTCGCGATGGAAGGGGTGGAGCACGGCCTGTGCAACGCCCATCACCTGCGGGAGTTGCAGGCGCTGGTGGACATCGAAGGGGAGGCTTGGGCCCGGCGGATGCAGCAGCTCCTGCGCCGAGCCAATCGCGCCGCCCGCATCGCGCTGGACAAGGATATCGCCGTTCCGGCGAGGCTTGTGGCGCTGATCGAGCGCCGATACGACGAGATCATCGCCGATGCGCTGGCCTTTCACGAGAGCCAACCACCGTTCTCGCCTGGCAAGAGGAAGAAGCGCCGGAAGCGAAGGATCGGTCACAATCTGGCCTTGAGGCTGCGCGACCACAAATGCGCGGTGCTCCGGTTCCTGATCGACCTCGAGGTCGGGTTCACGAACAACGAGGCCGAGCGCGACCTTCGGATGATGAAGCTGCGCCAGAAGATCTCCGGGGGCTTCCGCTGAGCGTGCGCCCAGCATTTGATGGTGCGGTTTTCGGATTATTTGATGTTCGTGATGCGGCGCTTGGTTGATCTGCGAGAGCGGTGAGTGGCCTGGCTTTCATCGAGACCGCAGGAGCATCTCGTTCCAGTCCTTGGCGTGTCGTGGGCGCAACCTTTTCACCCTTGGATCGTTGAGCACGAGATGCTCGGCGGCAGTGTCGCCGGCGCTGTCTGCGTCGTAGGCACAGACGATGCGACGTGGCTTCCACTCCTTGATCCAGGGCGGGACCGAGCTGGCGATGCCGGCGGTTGAGGCGACGACGGCGCCGTTCTCGCGCGTCCCCTCGACGCGCAGGCTTCGTGCAGAGATGGCGTCGACGGCGCTCTCGGTGAGGATGACGAGGGCGGGCTGGTTTCGGTCGCAGTGGAGCCAGAAGCCGCCACGCGCCTTGCGCGATCCCGGGGCCATGCCCCTGAAGCGTTTGCCGTGAAACAGATTCTGGCGAGGGACGCGCGGTGACGCTCCAACCCCGAGGTCACGGCGTTGGCTGAGACCGCCAGGGTCGGCGCGGCGGAGACGAGCGGTGGACTTCCCCGATGTGGTCCGAAGCGGTCCCGCGTAGCCGGCTGACGAGATGCGGGCCGCTCAGGCGGCCTTGAGTTCCGCGCCTACGGGCTCGATGTAGCCGTAGCGGCGGAGCATGCGGATCCACCGAGGAGCGTTGCGCTTGACCATCAGAGCGTCGTAGTCGGCCGTGCGGTCGTAGTAGGGCCTGCCGGTCTTGAGCACCACATAGATGATGCGCAGCATCTTGTGAGCGCCGGCGACGATGGCGCGCTTGTAGCCGCGCCGGGCGGCGAGGGCGCGGTGATGAGCCTCGAACTGGCACCCCTTGGTTCGGGCCGCGCCGTGGGCACACTCGACGAGGCAGGCGCGCAGGGTCTTGGAGCCCATGCGGGTGCGTGCGTTGCGGCGCTTGCCCCCGCTCTCGTTGTTGCCGGGGCAGAGCCCGGCCCAGGCGGCGAAGTGCTCCTTGGAGGCGAACACGCCGATGTCGGGGCCGATCTCGATGAGGATGGTCGAGGCGGCGGTGCGGTCGATGCCGGGGATGGTGGTCAGCAGACGGAGCTGCTCCTCCCACGGTGTCATCTGCCCGTCGATCTTCCTGGTGTAGGACGCGATGCGCGCCTCAAGCGCGTCATGCTCCTCCAGCAGGTCGTTGAGCATGAAGCGGTCGTTGTCGCCCAGGCTCAGGGTGAGCGCCTCGCCGAGCCCCTCCAGCTTGTTCGCAACGTGGCTGGTGAGCGAGGCGAGGATGACCTCGCGCGCCGTCCCCTGCGCCAGGCCGTCGAGGATCTTCCGGCCGTTGACGCCGAAGACGTCGGAGAGGATGCCGCCGATGCGCGCACCGGCGCGGTCGATGATCTTCTGCACGCGGTTGCGCACGGCGGAGCGCTGCCTGACCAGGACGCGGCGCTGGCGGCTCAGTGCGCGCAGCTCCCGGAACGGCTCAGGCGGAACGTGGGAAGGCGTGCAGAGCCCGAACTGGCACACGCAGGCCAGCCACACGCTGTCCGCCACGTCGGTCTTGCGCCCCTTCAACTGCTTCACCTGACGCGCATGCACCAGGATCGCCTCGAGCCCGGCCGCCTCCAGGGCCGCGAAGGGCGCCTGCCAGTAGACCCCGGTCCCTTCCATCACCGCAGCCTCGACGCCGTGACCGGTCAGCCACGCGACCATCTCCTCCAGACCGCTCGGCAGCGTGCCGAAGCAGCGCGTCTCCACCACCGGCTCACCCTCGCCCTCACAGAGGCGAACCGTCGCGGTGATCTCCATCTTGTGCACGTCCAGACCCGCCGCGCGCGGCCGGACGACGTGCAAGCCTTCCGTCTTCATCGCCTTCCTCCTCATTTGCGCTCTCGCCACGGCGGCGTACGATCACGCCGTGGCATCGCCACGGTGGAGGCGGGGACAGCGGTCGGAAGAACACGCATCCGACGAGCGGGTGCGGTGCAATTTGCCGCGCGTCCACGGCCACGGGCCGGGTACAATACGGGGTGCGGAGCCGGCCGCCGGAAGCAGTTTTGTCATCGGGAACTACGTCACCGATATAACGACGCTCACACGTCCCCACCTCCGCCAATACCCATCCTGACACGGCAAATGGGTGCAAGCGCAAGGAAAACGTCAGCCGAACCGCTCCTGTTTCATGCCACGGGGTGGCTCAGAACCGCGGGGACCATGACTGTTTTGTTCCGGGCTGCGGCGCGGTGCCGAGGATCTCGGCGCCGGTCGTGTGCCCGCTGGCGTTTCGGCAGATGAAGACGGCGTTGATCCTGTCATCGGCGTAGAGGAGGCCTCGGCCGTGGCAGGCTTCGAGCACGTCGGTGCCGATAGCGCGTTGGCGGATGAGGGCGTCCCGGACCCTGGGCCAGGCGCGGGGACTGGGCCTTGGCAGCCGCAGGCTGGGTATCGATGGCGCCGCGCGCCTCGGCGAGGAAGGGCTCGCCGAAGCGGCGTCGGTTCTCGGCATCGCGTTGCGCCCGTTCGACCAGGACCCCGAACAGGTCGAGCGGAGCGTTGCGCTCCGGGTCCGCGGTCCGCGCGATGCGGGCGGCGAGCATGGAAGCGATGCCCGTCCTGCCGAGAAGCACCGGCGCGTGCTCCTCCGCCAGCTCCCTTCGGTCGAGGAAGTCGTCGAAGCCGTCGAGCTCGTCGAGGCAGGCTTGCAGAAGATCGGCTTCGGGCATGGTCGTGTCCGGGATAGAGGGCTGATGCCGGGGATCGAGACGCATCGTGCCATGGCGAGCCCGGTCGTTGAAGACGGCAGGGAGAGACGAAGAGGCGGCGGGGCGCCCGCAGCGGACACCCCGCCGACGGTGGATCAGCGGCGCCGGGCGTCGACGAAAATGCCCGCCGCGTAGCTCCCCCACATTTGCATGCCCGAGTCCGTCAGGTTGACCCCGGTGCAGACGATGACCTCGTGGCGCTCGGGCCGCAGCCGCTGAACGGCCCGCAAGCTCATCGCCTTGCGCGCCTGCTTGCGTCCGCCCTTCGATCCCTTGCCGGGCCGCCAGGGCCGGATCTGGCCCTAGTAGTCGGACAGGTACCGCTCGACCACGTAGCGCTGGTCATCGAGCCCTTGCCCGAACAGGTGGGTGAGGTAGGTTCGGGCGTTTCCATGGAGTGTGCCGTTGATCTGCATGTGCCGCCTCCCGCTAGCCTGTGAGTGGAAGCGGCGAGGACGCCTCTCGCCGGACGCCGCACGCCGCGCCCCGCTTCAGGCCGGGCTCTCCCTCCTGCCGGCGTGAGGGCGCCGGCGCGGAGCAAGGATCGTGATGCGGGTTGCAGGCGGGGGGCCGCACGCCGCCGGGCCGGGCGGCCCTGCGGCGCCGCCGAGGCCCGGATGGGCGACGGCATGGCTGGGCCGTGCGCGGCTGCGGAGGACGGGGCGGCGATCCCGCTGCCAGGGTTTCCGCGGGCTTTTGAGGTCAGGAGTGGTCTGGAGTTTACTTCGGGGTGGTTACTGGGTGATTATTTTCCTCGTTCCGGCGTCGGGCGCACGCTCGTGTCTTCTCCCAAGCTATTGAAATGAAATGGTTATGCGCGACGGCGCGCCCAACCGTGTTGGTGGTGAGAAATGCGGGTTAATCGGCCACGAGGACCCGTCCCGGCACCGCATTCTCGCGGCGGGCGATCTGAACATGATCTATGGCGCGACGGGCAACACACTGGCGCTGCCCGAGCGCGAGCGCGCCTTTTGGGACCGGGTGGCGGCGCTCGGCCTGGAACTCCTGGGCCCGCAGGCGCCGCATGGATGGCAGCCCTCCGGGCCTCAACCCGACGTGCCGCCCGACACGAAGAACGTGCCGACGTGGGTGCAAACCGGGCGCAAGCCGGAAGAGGCCAACCGCCAGTTCGACTACGCCATCGCCTCGCGCGGCTTCCACGAACGGGTGAAGGTGCGCGCGCTCAACAGGGCGGACGAATGGGGTCCGAGCGACCATTGCCGGCTGATGATCGAGGTTGACGCTGAGTGAGGGTCTCGGCCGGCGTCGCGCGGAACGCGCGCACTAACACGATCGCACCGAATGCACGCGCTAAACTCAGACTTCCTGACCTCGTGATGCTGGCTGTTCTGGGCAGCGTGCCGGGAACTCCTTGAATTCTGATACATTTCGGTTGTTTCAGGCGGTTTTTCGCTGGGTGTCGCGCCCGAGGTCTGATATTATAATTTGATACCAATTGCACGGTCTCAACCATGCCCAGTACCCTCCCAATGTGCCCTCCAGAGGCGGTCTCGATCGGCAACAGCTGCTTCGCCGTCCTGATCTCGGACGACACCTTCACCTACTTTTCCAACCTCATTCCCTTTGACAGCCACGCCGCCGATGACCGCACGGCCATGCTCTTGCGGATCGGCCGCCTCGCGGCGATCAGCGCGGTCTCGCCGCAGGAACTGGCTGACGCTTTCGCTGTCTCGCGCGCGACGGTGCAGCGCGCACGACGGCGCTACCTGGCCGAGGGCGAAGCGGGGTTCATGAAGCCCCGGCGCGGTCGCGGGCCGTCGGTGTTCACTCCGGAGTTGGCGGAGAAGGCGACGGCGTTGCTGGCATCGGGCCTGAGCGGCTCTGCGGCGGCCCGGGTTCTCGGCGTGTCAGCGCCATCGGTCAACAAGTGGCGCCGTCAGGGACTGATCGGCAACACGGAGGCGGATGGGGAGCCCGGACGCTCAGCGCTGGCTGCGCCGCCTGACGCGGGTGCGGCTCCTGAAGGCCGTGTCGATGAAGAGAGTACCGGTGCCCCGGGGCCGGAGACGGCGCCGGGGCTGGAAGCGCAGCCGCAAACGGATCGCAGCGCGCGCGATCGGCGGGACCGGCAGGCGCCGATGGGGCGTGCGACTTGCGATGTTCCGGCTCGGGTTCTGGCCAGTTGTGGACAGGCGGGGCCGGTCGAACCGCAGTTCGCCGCCGCCGCCCGCGGTGTCCGCTTCGGCGGCGTGCTCGCCGCCCTGCCGGCCCTGCTGAAGGAAGGTCTTCTCTCCGAGACCGGTCTCCTGCCATTGCTGCCGAAGGGCTATTACGGCTTGCCTACGATCCTGCTCTTCCTGGCCTTCATGACCTTGGCGCGGGTGCGCAACCCCGAGAGCCTGCGCTACCAGGCGCCGGGCGAATGGGGCGCCATTCTCGGCCTCGATCGCTGCCCCGAGGTCAAGACGCTGCGCCGCAAGATCGCTCTCATCGCCGACGACGAGGCCGGCGTGCGGGCGTGGCAGCTCGCCCTTGCCAGGCGCTGGCAGGCCGACGAGCCGGAGCTCTGGGCGACGCTGGCCATCGACGGGCACGTCAAGGTCTACTCCGGCCGCAAGGGGCGCTTGCCCAAGCACTTCGTCTCGCGCGAGAAGCTGTGCCTGCCGGCGAGCGCCAGCTACTGGATCAACGCTCTGGGCGGCAAGCCGCTGCTCTGTCTGCACAAGCCGCTGGACCCGAAGATGGTCGCGGCCATCGAAGCCGACGTGGTGCCGGCGCTGCAGGAGCTTGGGATCGTTGGCGCCGGGGCGCCGGACCTGACCGCCGAGCATCCCGGCCAGCCGGCGCTCACCCTGGTCTTCGACCGCGAGGGCTGGAGCCCGGATCTGTTCCGCCGGCTGGCGAGGCGCGGCGTCGCCTGCCTGACCTGGCACAAGAACTTCAGGGGCGAGGACTGGCCGGCCGAGGACTTCGGCGCGATGACCGTTCCCATTCACGGACCGGCGGCGGACGGCAGCGCCACCATGCGGCTGGCTGAGAAGCCGGTGACGTTGCCGAACGGCTTCAGGGTGCGCCAGATCCGCCGCCTGCTCGACAACGGCCGTCAGGTGCCGCTGATCACCACCGATCCGCACAAGCCGATGGCTGAGGTTGCGGGCGCCATGTTCTCGCGCTGGTCGCAGGAGAACTTCTTCAAGTACATGCGTGACGAGTTCAATCTCGACGCCCTGCCGACCCACGAGCTCGAGCCTCTCGATCCCGCCGCCATGGTCGTCAACCCGCTGCGGCGGGCCTATGACAAGGCAATCCATCGCCTCGACCGCCAGCTTGGCCGCCTGCGCAACCGCATCGCCGACACGGCCCGGAAGAAGCAGCCGACGGCGGAACTCAGGAGGGAAGTCAGGGACCTCCAGGATGTCCGCGACATCGTCAGGGCCAGCCGCAGGGAGACGCCCAAGCACTGCCGGGCCGGCGACCTCGACGAAGCCGAGCAGCTCGATGCCTTGCCCGCGCGCGAGCGCCTCCTCCTCGACGTCATCCGGATGATCGCCTACCGCGCCGAAACCCGCATGATGCTTCCCGTCATGCAGGCGCAGGGCCACAAGCCCCATCCCCGGAAACTGCTTCAAGCGCTGCTCACCGCCGATGCCGACATCCTGCCGGATCCTGGCAATGGCCTCCTGCGGGTCCACATTCTTGGCCTCGCAAACGACGCCTGCGACCGTTGGATCGATGCGGTTCTGAGCGACCTGAACGCCACCGAAACGGTCTTCCCCGGCACCCGTCTGCGCATAGTCTACGACATCGACGGGGCCTCGGAATCCGCGCGGCTCGTGTCACCTAAAATCAGCAGAGGTCAGGAAGTCTGAAACTGTTCGCGCCGGAGGTCCGCGTTACGATGGCCGCGGGGCTCCGCGCGCCCGGAGACCAAGCAGGATGAGACCGAACCGGGCGATACAGAAGGCGCGGACACCCTGCTGAGGCAGGTATTCGCCGGGGAGGCCGGATGATCAGCCGTGTGACGGCCGACGAGGTGGTACGGCAAGCGTATTCTGGACGGACTGGACCAATAATAGTGCTGTGCGAGGCCGAATCCGATCAGCCGCTCGAGGTCTTTTGCAAGTTGTCGGCAGGTTGTTTCGAGGGGGTTGTCAATCTGGCTCGGGAAGTCGTGGCGGCTTGCCTCGCGGTTGACCTGAATTTGCCCGTGCCCACCCCCTATCTTGTCGAGATTCCTTCCGATTTGGCTTCGGCCCTAAAAGATGGCGACATTGCAAGCCGTCTTCAGAATAGCTCTCCTGTGGGGTTCGGCTCCAAGAGTGTCGAAAAGCAGTTCGGTGTGTGGACGACCGGCACCCGCGTAACCGATGCCATGCTGCCTGCGGCGCTTGGGGCGCTGGTGTTCGACGCCGTCATCGACAACGCCGACAGGAGGCCGTCAAACCCGAACTGCCTCGTATCCGGAAACGACCTTCGCCTGATCGATCACGAGTTGGCGTTCCCCCGAACGGTGGGACTGCTAGGCTGGCAACCTCCCTGGCAAGCCGGCGCGCTTCGGCGGCTTGGCGAAGTCGACGGACACATCTTCGCCAGCGAGCTCAAGCGGCATCGCCTCGACTTTGCCTCGCTTGCGGCGCTATGGTCCGCGATATCGGATGATCGTCTGTCAGAGTACAGAGCGGCGATCCCGCCGGAATGGGGCGAAGCCCTTCCGGCCATCGACGAGGCGCTGGGCCGGGTCCGGGATGCCAAGGATAATTTTGACGGAGTGATCGCCGAGGTGGAACGGGTGCTGCAATGACCGAGAAGCAAGCCTACAGCTACACGGTGCTGCGCTACGTCCATGACGTCGTGTCGGGAGAAGCACTCAACGTCGGCGTCGTCATGCACGCGCCGAAGGCCGAGTTCCTGAAGGTGCGCACACGCAAGACCATCGGCCGGCTGAAGCAGGCCTTTCCCGACCTGGACCGCAGTGCCTTCGTAATGTCCATGCGCGCGGTCGACCGCGGCGTTGCGGCTGTCGCGAAGCAGGCGAGCAACGCGCCCTTGTTCGATGAGGACGCCGATGCCCGCTGTCATGCCTTGAAGGTTCTCCCCAACGACGACAGTGCACTCCAGTGGTCGCCGGTCGGGACAGGGCTGACCGCTGATCCTGCCAAGACGTTCGAGCGTCTCTACACACGCTACGTAGCTCGGTACGACCTCAAGGCGGACAAACGCAGGACGGATGAAGACATCTGGCGGCCCGTCCGCGACAAACTCACGGAACGTGGCATCGACGTCCCATTCGAAACCAAGGCGGTGGTAGGCGCGCAGGACCGGATTGAATTCGAGAGGGCGTGGAAGAACGGACAGTGGCACGCGTACGAGGCACTGTCACTGGATCTCGCCGATGCCGAAGGCATCAAGGTCAAGGCGCGCAGATGGCTTGGCCACCTGGCAGCCGTTCACGACGGAGCGTCCGAGCAGATCGAGCTTCACTTCTTGCTGGGCCGCCCTCAGGACACGTCGCTCATGGACGCCTACGAAAAGGCCAAGGCGATCCTGGGGAAAGTGCCGTTCAAGGCGGAGGTGGTCGACGAGAACGACGTTGACGATTTGGTCGCTTCGATAGAGAGCGAGTTCCACACTCACTCTGCGATCAGCAATAGCATCCCTGAGCGGCCTCTTGTTCGTTAGCCTCTGCCTCCCGCGGTGCACCGGTCCAAAACCAATCGAGCGATGGAGTGGCGGCAGCGGCGTGCCTGTTCGGCGCGGGCGGCATATTCGGATGGAGCGGTCCATCGGGTGCTTCCACGCTGGGACTTAGAGCGCGTCCGACTTGGACGGACGCGCGACAGGCCGCGACTGCGGCGCTCTCGCGGCGGGGCCCGCCCGCATCGTCGAGGCGGCCGTTGAACTTGCCCATCTCGTCCGCCGCCTGCTGCGTGTCGGCACGGATGCGTATCGCGAGGCTCAGATCGTCAGCCGGCATTGCGATACCTCCTCGTTGCGTCACGCCGAAGGCGCGGTGCTCCGGGCGCACGGAACGCGCGGTACTCTCATGGCACGACTCCGCGCACCCGGAGCCACGGCAGGATGCGGCGGCGCCGGGTGAGATGCAACCCCCGCGTTCGCCCGAAGGTAAGAGAGGACGGCGAAATGACCCCGGCGCGACACACGACTGTCGACGCAATTGTCTCCTCTGCAACAATAGCGATGCAAGTTGTTCTCAACAGTTGTTCCCACAGAAATGCTACCTAAGATTCATCTAGCCGAAGCGTTGAGGATAATTTTCTTGTCACGGTCATAGTCGCCAAGTGTTACGTAAAACCCCTTCTCCTTAACAACAGAGATGAATGCGTCCAAGAACAATTGATTGGCTTGAAACTGCCCAAGCGACATAATTTCAGACTTCCTGACCTCTGCTGATTTTAGGTGACACGAGCCGCGCGGATTCCGAGGCCCCGTCGATGTCGTAGACTATGCGCAGACGGGTGCCGGGGAAGACCGTTTCGGTGGCGTTCAGGTCGCTCAGAACCGCATCGATCCAACGGTCGCAGGCGTCGTTTGCGAGGCCAAGAATGTGGACCCGCAGGAGGCCATTGCCAGGATCCGGCAGGATGTCGGCATCGGCGGTGAGCAGCGCTTGAAGCAGTTTCCGGGGATGGGGCTTGTGGCCCTGCGCCTGCATGACGGGAAGCATCATGCGGGTTTCGGCGCGGTAGGCGATCATCCGGATGACGTCGAGGAGGAGGCGCTCGCGCGCGGGCAAGGCATCGAGCTGCTCGGCTTCGTCGAGGTCGCCGGCCCGGCAGTGCTTGGGCGTCTCCCTGCGGCTGGCCCTGACGATGTCGCGGACATCCTGGAGGTCCCTGACTTCCCTCCTGAGTTCCGCCGTCGGCTGCTTCTTCCGGGCCGTGTCGGCGATGCGGTTGCGCAGGCGGCCAAGCTGGCGGTCGAGGCGATGGATTGCCTTGTCATAGGCCCGCCGCAGCGGGTTGACGACCATGGCGGCGGGATCGAGAGGCTCGAGCTCGTGGGTCGGCAGGGCGTCGAGATTGAACTCGTCACGCATGTACTTGAAGAAGTTCTCCTGCGACCAGCGCGAGAACATGGCGCCCGCAACCTCAGCCATCGGCTTGTGCGGATCGGTGGTGATCAGCGGCACCTGACGGCCGTTGTCGAGCAGGCGGCGGATCTGGCGCACCCTGAAGCCGTTCGGCAACGTCACCGGCTTCTCAGCCAGCCGCATGGTGGCGCTGCCGTCCGCCGCCGGTCCGTGAATGGGAACGGTCATCGCGCCGAAGTCCTCGGCCGGCCAGTCCTCGCCCCTGAAGTTCTTGTGCCAGGTCAGGCAGGCGACGCCGCGCCTCGCCAGCCGGC
The DNA here is from genome assembly GCA_963422645.2 of Alphaproteobacteria bacterium. Taxonomy (GTDB): domain Bacteria; phylum Pseudomonadota; class Alphaproteobacteria; order UBA828; family UBA828; genus WTGU01. The sequence continues at coordinate 122,284 of CAXXVO010000012.1, read as the reverse complement.
GGAACAGATCCGGGCTCCAGCCCTCGCGGTCGAAGACCAGGGTGAGCGCCGGCTGGCCGGGATGCTCGGCGGTCAGGTCCGGCGCCCCGGCGCCAACGATCCCAAGCTCCTGCAGCGCCGGCACCACGTCGGCTTCGATGGCCGCGACCATCTTCGGGTCCAGCGGCTTGTGCAGACAGAGCAGCGGCTTGCCGCCCAGAGCGTTGATCCAGTAGCTGGCGCTCGCCGGCAGGCACAGCTTCTCGCGCGAGACGAAGTGCTTGGGCAAGCGCCCCTTGCGGCCGGAGTAGACCTTGACGTGCCCGTCGATGGCCAGCGTCGCCCAGAGCTCCGGCTCGTCGGCGCCTTGCCAGCGCCTGGCAAGGGCGAGCTGCCACGCCCGCACGCCGGCCTCGTCGTCGGCGATGAGAGCGATCTTGCGGCGCAGCGTCTTGACCTCGGGGCAGCGATCGAGGCCGAGAATGGCGCCCCATTCGCCCGGCGCCTGGTAGCGCAGGCTCTCGGGGTTGCGCACCCGCGCCAAGGTCATGAAGGCCAGGAAGAGCAGGATCGTAGGCAAGCCGTAATAGCCCTTCGGCAGCAATGGCAGGAGACCGGTCTCGGAGAGAAGACCTTCCTTCAGCAGGGCCGGCAGGGCGGCGAGCACGCCGCCGAAGCGGACACCGCGGGCGGCGGCGGCGAACTGCGGTTCGACCGGCCCCGCCTGTCCACAACTGGCCAGAACCCGAGCCGGAACATCGCAAGTCGCACGCCCCATCGGCGCCTGCCGGTCCCGCCGATCGCGCGCGCTGCGATCCGTTTGCGGCTGCGCTTCCAGCCCCGGCGCCGTCTCCGGCCCCGGGGCACCGGTACTCTCTTCATCGACACGGCCTTCAGGAGCCGCACCCGCGTCAGGCGGCGCAGCCAGCGCTGAGCGTCCGGGCTCCCCATCCGCCTCCGTGTTGCCGATCAGTCCCTGACGGCGCCACTTGTTGACCGATGGCGCTGACACGCCGAGAACCCGGGCCGCCGCAGAGCCGCTCAGGCCCGATGCCAGCAACGCCGTCGCCTTCTCCGCCAACTCCGGAGTGAACACCGACGGCCCGCGACCGCGCCGGGGCTTCATGAACCCCGCTTCGCCCTCGGCCAGGTAGCGCCGTCGTGCGCGCTGCACCGTCGCGCGCGAGACAGCGAAAGCGTCAGCCAGTTCCTGCGGCGAGACCGCGCTGATCGCCGCGAGGCGGCCGATCCGCAAGAGCATGGCCGTGCGGTCATCGGCGGCGTGGCTGTCAAAGGGAATGAGGTTGGAAAAGTAGGTGAAGGTGTCGTCCGAGATCAGGACGGCGAAGCAGCTGTTGCCGATCGAGACCGCCTCTGGAGGGCACATTGGGAGGGTACTGGGCATGGTTGAGACCGTGCAATTGGTATCAAATTATAATATCAGACCTCGGGCGCGACACCCAGCGAAAAACCGCCTGAAACAACCGAAATGTATCAGAATTCAAGGGGTTCCCGGCACGCTGCCCAGAACAGCCAGCATCACGAGGTCAGGAAGTCTGATTTTATGATGGCTCGTGCGCCGTTACTTCACAACTGTTGCGTGTTGTCCAGCAACCACCCTCACACGACCGCGCTGAGGCCCCTCTTCGCCACCAGGGTCAGGAGCTTGAGAGAGGCGCCGCGAGGGCGTTTCTCGCCCCGCTCCAGCTGGCTCACCAGTCTCGTGGTCACGTTCGGGTGACGCGCGAGCACCGCTTGACTGGCGGTCTCGTGCGGGCGGAGGGCCCGGATCGTCTCGGTCGGCATGTCGTGGGCGGGCGTCGGGCACATCTCGCCGGGCTCCCGCATGGCGCGCTTCGCCATGATGCCCGCATCCGCAAGGCCGGTTCCTTGCATCGTCATGCCCGGACTTGTTCCGGGCATCCACGGCTTGCAGCATAAGGACATGAGAAAGGGCGCGGGCTGGGTCTACATCATGACCAATCGACCCAACGGCACGCTCTATCTCGGCATGACCAGCAACATCGTGCGCAGGGCGTGGGAACATCGCGAAGGACTGCTTGAAGGGTTCACCAAGCGGTACGACCTGACCCGGCTTGTCTACGCGGAACGGCACGAGGAAATCGCCGCAGCCATTCAGCGAGAGCGGACCTTGAAGCACTGGCCGCGCGCCTGGAAGGTCAGACTCATCCGCAAACAGAACCCCAATTGGGACGATCTTTTCGAAACCCTGCCGTAGCCTTGCAGGAAGCCGTGGATGCCCGGATCAAGTCCGGGCATGACGAAGTGGCGGTTGGTGGCGAGGGATGCCCGGATACCCGGAACGAGTCCGGGCATGTCGGGGCATGACCTGTGGTGGGGGCGTGCGCGACCCGCGGCTTTTGTGTTTCGCGCTCGCGAGCCTTCGGGCGCGAGCGACTTGTTTCGCGCTCGCGACCCTTCGGGCGCGAGCGACCCCCCGCACCATGGTGCGGTGCACAGGGCGGAGGCGGACGCGTCAGGATCGCGGCATGAATCGCGAGCGACGCAGGCGGCGGGGCATGATGAGGCGACAGGGCGGCAGGGGCGAGACGGGCGGGGGCTCGGCGGGCGAGCCGGCGCAGGACGCGGGCCGGGAGGGCGCTGCGGCAGAGATCGAAGACGGTGCTGCCGTCGACGCAATCGCGGCAAGTATTCGCCCGACCGCGTTCCTCCGCGCGGATCCGCACGAGGGTGAGAGCTCGGATTCCGCCGACGACTTCTTCACCGCACACATTCACGGCCTGATCGACCTGCAGCGCGAGGTCAGCGCCCAAGCCGCGGAATGGGCGGAGAGGCAGGGACCCGGTAGAGAGAATCACACCGCACGCCTCGCCGTCGAGGGCGTGCGGTCGCTCTTGCTGCTCAAGATGGGCGAGCTCGCCGCGCGCGAGGAGCCGCCTTCGCCGGACGAGATCGCGTGTCTTGCGCTTGCGCTCCACCGCATCGAAGTCGTCGACAAGCACCGCCTCAAAGGGGAGCGGACGGCGGCCGAGAGCGCCGCTCCTCAGGCCCCGCGCAAGCCCCCTTCCACGCAGGAAATGAGGGCCCTCCTCGGCCCGGCCATCAAGGCGGGGTTCCACCCCGAGCGCCTCGGCTCGAAGCCGTGGGAGGCCTGGCCGGATGCCAACGCGCCTGCCGGGCCCGAGGCCGCCCCGCCGGAGCCATCGCCGGACTCGAGCGCCGGGCATTTCGCCTGGGGAGAGCCGGAAGCGCACGATGTGGGCCACGTGCGCGGAGCGCACGATGGGGGCGGCGCGCGGGACGCGCATCTCTCCGAAGACGCGCATGAAGAGCGCGACCCGGAGGACGCACGAGAGGCCCCCGACGCGGGAGCTGCGTGCGAAGAACAGGATATGGGCCACGCGCGCAGAGCGCACGATGTCGGCCACGCGCGCAGAGCGCAGGACGCGGACGACGTTCCGCATATCGCGCGCCCCAATCGCTGGGCCTGGGGCGGCGAGTTGTGGCCACCGGAGATTCCCCTCGACCCCTCGGCATGGTGAGGGACGGGGCGGGATCGACCTATCGGCCGTAGCCGGGCGCTAGTTTTTTTAAACCTCGACGGCGGGCGCGCGCTCCGCTCGCTTGCCTACGCGCCATTCGGCGCGGCGCGCAGGCGCGCGCTTCGGACCTGCGGTCCGGTTCTCTTTACCCTTATTCATTTCCCTCGACGGCGGGCGCTCACTCCGTTCGCTTGCCTACGCGCCATTCGGCGCGGCGCGCAGTCGCGCGCTCCGGACCTGCGGTCCGGCCCTCTTTACCCCCCTAATCATGTCCCTCAAGGGCGGGCGCGATATGGACGGCGCAGAGGGGTCAGCGGGCCTAGGCCCGTGACAAGCGCCAGAAAATCGGAATAGATGGCGTCCCCAGGGGGACTCGAACCCCCGTTTCCGGCGTGAGAGGCCGGTGTCCTAGGCCACTAGACGATGGGGACGCGGCTCACTGGAGATAGCCCAGAACGGCCGTGAACTCAACCGTCGGTGAGGACGCCCCGACGGCGTCCCGGCCGGGAGGAGGCGCTTCCCCATGTTCGAGGAGTTCGGGTTCGAGGAGCTGACGCCGATCACGGCCTCTGTCCTGCTGGGGCTGGTGCTGGGCTTGGCCTACGGCGCGCTGGCGCAGCGCAGCGCCTTCTGCCTGCGCCGCAGCCTGGTGGGCGAGTGGCGCGACTGCCTGCCGGCGCTTGGCACCTGGGTCATGGCGCTGGCGACGGCGATCGCCGGCACCCGGCTCGCGGTCGCCCTGGACCTGATCTCCCTCGAAGCGCACCGCTTTCTCGCGGCCGACCTGCCGGTCGCGTCCGTGCTTCTGGGCGGGGCGCTCTTCGGGGCCGGCATGGTGCTAACGGGGGGCTGCGTCTCGCGCCTCACGGTGCTGGTCGGCACCGGCAATCTGCGCGCACTGCTCGTACTGATCGTCTTCGCCGTCACCGCCCATGCGGTAATGAAAGGCGCGCTGGCGCCGATCCGCGTGGCGGTGGGCGACGCCACCCTTCCCGGCGGCGCGGTGTCCGCGCTCTCGGCCTGGCCCGGGGGCGAGGTCTGGCCGCTCATCATTGCGGGCGCCGCGTTTCTCTTCGCGCTCTTCTCCCGTGCGCGGATCTCGCATCTGGCGATGGCGGCCGCAATCGGGCTGCTGGTGCCGCTCGGCTGGATCGGCACGGGGTTCGTGCTGCTGGACGATTTCGACCCGATCCCCGCACAGTCCATGGGCTTCACCGGCCCGATGGCGGACACGCTCTTCTGGGCCGTGGCGGCGACCTCGATTCCGGCCGGCTTCGGCACCGGCCTCGCGGCGGGCGTCCTTCTCGGCAGCCTGGCCGCGGCGCTGGCGGCCGGCGAATTCCGCTGGCAAAGCCTGGAGGGGCCGCGGCAGACCGGACGCTACCTCGCCGGCGCCGTGATGATGGGCGTGGGCGGCGTGCTGGCGGGCGGCTGCACGGTCGGCGCCGGTCTCTCCGGCGTCTCGACCGCGAGCCTCGCCGCCCTGCTCGCGCTCGCCGCCATGGCAGCGAGCGCGAGGGCCACAGGCGTGTTACTGGCCGCTCGCTAAAGCGGCGTCGTCAAGACGATCAGCTGAACATGTCGCCGGAAATGGCGGCGTACCAGCCGAGCGATTCCTCGTAGGTCGCCTTGCGCAGCTCCGCGCTTTCCCCGGTCTTGGAAATGAAGCCGTCGGTCTTGGCGATCTTCTCGTCGGTCGCTTCGTAGGTGGCGCCGACCTTGACGCCGTCATCGGTGGCGATGAGCGACCAGCAGGTGTTGGAGAAGCGCGCCGGGAACACCGAGGACTCGGTAAGCGCCCCGCGCACCGCCATGGCGCAGGCCTTCGCCTGGCTGTTGGCCGAGAAGCCCGACTTCGGCATGTCGCCCTGGTGCGCCGCGTCGCCCAGCACGTGGATGTTCTCGTCCGCCCGGCTCTGCATGGTGTGCGGCACGATCGGCGCCCAGCCGGCTTCGTTGGTGATGCCCGCGATGGCCGCGATGCGCCCCGCCTGCTGCCCGGGGATGACGTTGCAGACATCCACCTTCATCGCCTCGCCGTCCACCACCACCTCCATGGCCTCGGGCCGCACCTCGACCTTGTCGCCGCCGAAGTCCGGGCCGATGCGCTCGACCATGCCGGGGTAGTGGCGCTGCCAGCCTTCCTCGAACAACCCCTGCTTGGAGAACTTCTCCTTGGGGTCGACGATGATGATCTTCGCCGTCGGATTGGACTGCTTCAGAACGTGGGCCACCATCGAGATCCGCTCGTAGGGCCCCGGCGGGCAGCGGAAGGGGTTCGGCGGTGCGACCATGCAATAGGTGCCGCCTTCGGGCATGGCCTCGATCTGCGCCTTGAGGAGCTGGGTCTGCGAGCCGGCCTTGTAGGCGTGCGGCATGCGGTTCTGCTGCGACAGGTCCCATCCGGGAACGGAGCCAGCGCGGAAGTCGATGCCCGGCGAGAGCACGAGGCGGTCGTAGGCGAGGCTGCCCCCGCCCGCGAGCCCCACGCTCCGCGCGTCGCGGTCGATGGAGACCGCCCAGTCGTGCACGACGTTGATCCCGTGATTTGCGGCCAGCGCGCCGTAGCTGTGCCCGATCGACGCGAACTCGCGAAAGCCGCCGATATAGAGGTTCGAGAAGAAGCAGGAGTAGTAGGCGCGGCTCGGTTCCACGAGCGTCACGTCTATCGCACCCTTGGAATCCTTGGCGATGTAGCGTGCCGCCGTCGCACCGCCTGCGCCGCCGCCGACGACCACGACGCGCGGGCGGCCCTGCGCGAGCACCGTGGGCGCCGACAGTGCCGAAACCGCCGCGGTCGCCGCAGCTGCAGATGCAAGGAAGTGGCGCCGGTTCAAGCCCTTCTTTCCCTTCGCTTTGCTCATGACGTGGTTCCCCTGGCTCACGGGCTGTCTTCCGCCCTGTGGAAATGCGCGGCGAGGGCAGCGATCTCCTCGTCCGAGAGGCGTCCGGCCACCATCTGCATGACGGGATGCTCCCTCTTTCCGTGCCTGTACGCTTGCAAGGCTATCACGAAGTCATCGAGCGGCCATCCGGTTATCGATGGGATGCCCTCGGCGGCGCCGTCTACCTGGTGGCAGGTGATGCATTCGCCTGCGAGATAGGCGCCGTATTCGGGGTCTCCCTCGATGGCGAGGATCTGCGGGTCGAGGCCGTATTCCTCGGGCGTGGCGGTGGGCTCCGCCGGTGAGGAATCGGTGTGGGCACCCGAAAAGCCGCGCAGCCACGCCAGGAGGTCCGCCCTGTCCTCCGCTCCTTCCATGCCCCCAAAACTCATGCGCGAGCGCGGCACGAGAGCGGGCGGGTCGGCGAGGAACGCATCGAGCGCCGTCTCGCTCCAGACCAGGCCGCCGGCGCCGGCTTCCTGCATCGCCTTGGAGTAGCGATAGTCCGCGAGCGCGCCGGCCGCGCGGCCGAAGACATCGTTGAGGTGCGGGCCGATCCGGTGTTCCGCGCCGCTGCCCACCTGATGGCAGCGCTTGCATTGGCCGAAGAGCGCCTTGCCGCGCTCGGCGTCGCTTCCCCATGCGTCGGCGGCGGGGAGTACCAGCAGAAGTGCCACGGCGAGCAGCCCGGAGGCGAGACACGCCGCAACACCAGCGCTCCACGGCCGGTGTCCCACGGTGGCCCTAGCCGAGGTCGATCCGCTTTTGAAGGCTGTAGACCGAGCCGTCATCGTCGAACCACCGGAACTCCAGAAGGCCCGAGCCCGGGACCGCCATCTCGAATTGAATGTAGGGATCGGCCGAGACCGCCGGCTCCAGGTTGACGGAAATCGCCACCTCGCCGTTGTAGCTCACCACGAAGCGGTTGATGATCCGGCGGGGCACGAGCGCGCCCTCGCTGTCGTGGCGCTCGCCGGTGTGCATCGGATGGGTGATCCGGGTCTTGATCGTGAAGGGGACGCCCGGCTCGATCGACCTCGGCAGCTTCACGCGCGGCGTGGGTTCAGCCATTGCCCGCTCCTCAGCCGCAGCCGCCGACCGTCACCGCGATCTTCTGGGTGGCCTGGTAGAACGTGCCGTCCTCCATCTCCGCCACCGCATAGACGGTCTGGCTCTGGGCCAGCCGGATGCGGATGGTGGCTTCCGGCGTCACCAGCCTCCCGAACGTGAAGACCGCGACGCCGGGATTCGGGTTGCCGTCGTTGAAGAGCGCGATGCGCCGAGCGCCCTCGGCCACGACCCGGATCGGCACGGCGCCGCCGTTGTCGAAGATCTCCGGCGCATCGAGCAGCACGCCGCCTTCCAGGCGCAGCGCGCCGCCCGTGAATTCGTCGATGGCCTGCCAGACGCCCTTCGAGGCTTCGGCCGCACCGGCAGGAAGGAGCGCAACCGCGGTGGCGGAGGCGCTGAGCAGCAAGACATCCCTGCGTGTCGGAGCCATCGTGCAGCCTTCTCCCGCTCGCGGGGTCACAGACGATATGGCGCCCCTTGGCGGCACCCGTCAAGCCCCCGGTGTGCGAGCGCCTCGCGTTCATTGACGGGCGCGCGGCTTCGCGCGAGCATAAGAGATTCTGCGATCATGGTACTCAGGGAGGAAGGGGACATGGCGCGCACCGTCTTCACCAACATCAGCATCTATGACGGCACCGGCAAGAGGCCCTATCGGGGCGAGGTGTCGATTCAGGGCAACCGCATCGAGAAGGTCGCGAGGAACGGCCAGAAGCTGTCGCGGCGGGGCGCTGCGGTGGTGGACGGCGAGGGCGCGACGCTGATGCCGGGCCTCGTCAACGCGCACTGCCACATGAGCTACACCGGACCGCAATCGATGTCCGAGATTCCGCCCGAGGAACACACGCTCATCACCATGCACAACGCCAGGACGATCATCGACCACGGCGTGACGGCGGCGGTGGGCGCGGGCGCGGCGAAGACCCGCCTCGATGTCGTGATCCGGAACGAGATCGACGCAGGCCGCATCCCCGGCCCACGCTACCGCGCGTGCTCGCCGGAGATCACGGTCACCGGCGGCCTCGGCGACCAGCGCATGCTGCACTACTACAAGAACGACCTCTCGCTCTTGGCCGACGGGACCGAGGAGATCCGCCAGGCCTGCCGCATGCTGGTCCGCGAAGGCGTGGACATCATCAAGCTCATGCCGTCGGGCGATCACCTGATTCCGGGCGCCTGCGATGCCACCCAGAGCGCGATGGACGAGGACGAGATCGCCGCCGGCGCTCGCGTGGCGCACCAGCGGGGCCGCCGGCTCGCCGCGCACGCGCGCAACCCGGAATCGATCCGGCTCTGCGTCAAGTACGGGATCGAGCTGATCTATCACGCGACCTACGCGGACGAGGAATCCCTCGACCTGCTGGAGGAGCACAAGGACAAGCACTGGGTGGTGCCGGCCATCGGCTTCACCCACGCGACCGCCTACGAGGCCGGCGATTTCGGCATCTCGCCTGAGGAGGCCGAGTCCTGGGGCTTCCTCCGCGAGCTCGAGATCGGGGCCCAGACGCTGAAGAAGATGCACGCCCGCGGGATCAAGGTGCTGCCCTTCGGCGACTACGGCTTCCCCTGGACGCCCCACGGCCAGATGGCGCGGGACTTCGAGCACTTCACCAACTACCTCGGCATGAAGCCCTACGAGATCCTGCGCGCTGCCACCCACTACGGCGCCCAGGCCTTCGCTGCGCCGGACGAGCTGGGCCGGATCAAGCCCGGCTGCCTCGCCGACCTGCTGCTGATCGACGGCAACCCCCTCGCCGACCTGACGCTCTTCCAGGACGAAGCGAACATCCTCATGGTCATGAAGGACGGCGCCTATCACAAGCCGCCCCAGGCGCGGCAGAGGGTCGTGCAGCAGGCCGCAGCCGAGTAGCCCCGCCGAAGCGCGATGGCGGCGCTCGACCGGGAGACGCTTCTCGTCCGCGCGGAAGCGCTGATCCCTGCGCTGCGCGAGCGTGTGCCGGAGGCCGAGGCCCTGCGGCGCATCCCCGACGAATCCATCGCCGATCTCGTAGACAGCGGCCTGATACGGGCGACGCTGCCCTCGCGTCTCGGCGGCTCCGAGGTGGGCTACCGCACGATGATGGAGATCGTGGCGCTGCTTTCCCGCGGTTGCGCCTCCACCGGCTGGGTCTACTGCAACCTCGCGAGCTGCACCTTCAAGCTCGCGCTCTGGCCCGAGCGAGCGCAGAGCGAGATTTGGGACGCGGACAAGGACGCGCTGCTCACGGGCAACCTGATCTTCCCCTGCGGCAAGGCGACGCGGGAGGTCGGCGGCTATCGCCTCAACGGGCGCTGGCCCTTCGGCAGCGGCATCGACCACGCCTGCGCCAATTTCTTCGCCGCCATGGTGACGGACAAGGAGCCGCAGGAGTTCCGCATCTTCCTGGTGCCGAAGGACGACTATACCATCCTCGACACCTGGCACGCCTCGGGCCTGCGCGGCACCGGCAGCAACGACGCGGCTGTGGACGACGTGTTCGTGCCCGAATACCGCACCATCGACGCATCGGACACCCGCCACGGCGCCGCACCCGGCAACGCGGTGAACACCGGCGCGGTCTATCGGCTGCCGCTCTTCGCCATGTTCTTCACCTGGGTCGGCGCCGCGGTGCTCGGTATCGCCGAGGGGGCGGTGGAGGGCTATGTCGAGGCCACCCGCACGCGCGCCGCGCACTATTCGGGCCAGCGGCTCGCCGAGCTCGGCACCATCCACGTCAAGATCGCCGAGGCACGCGCCGCCGTGGCGACCGCGCGGCGCATCTATCTCGGCAACTGCGACGAGGCGACGGCGATCGCCGAGGGCGGCGCGCTACCGGATGCCGAGGCCCGCGCCCGCTACCGGGCCGAAGGGGCCTACGCCGCCAAGCTCTGCTGTCAGGCGGTGGATTTGATCACGGCTGCAAGCGGCGGCGGCGGGGTCTACGACCGCAACCCGCTCTCGCGTGCCTTCCGCGACATCCACGCGGGCTCGGCCCACATCACCCAGACCTGGGACCCCAACGCCCTCACCTACGGCCGGCTCGCGCTCGGCCTGGAAAGCGACAACCCGTTGCTCTGACCTTCGCGGCGGTCGCCACTACCGCGTCGGGTCGAGGCGCCAGTCCCGACTACGCGGCGCTTATCTCGACCAGAGTGTCTGAGAAGGTCGGCGCGTTGCCGTAGTCGGCGAAGGCCGGTGGGTTGATCGCGTTCACCGTGCGGCCGTTTGGGCTGCGCTCCGCCCAGTAGCCGAGCGGCGCGACCACGACCCCGGGGCTCGCGTCTTCGCTCACCCGCGCCATCGCCTCGAAGGTGCCTCGATCGTTGTAGACACGCACCGTGTCGCCGTCGGCAATGCCGCGGGTGCCCGCATCGCCCGGATTGATCATCACCAACTGCTCGCCGGCATGGTGCAGCTGGGTCGGCATGTTGGCGAAGGACGAGTTGAGGAAGGCGTGAGGCTTCGGCGACAGCATGCTGAGCGGGTAGCGCGCGGCGAGCTCGGGGCTGGTCTCCGCCGATTCATTGCGCGGAATGAAGTTGTAACTGCCCAGGTTCTTGCTGTGAAAATTCTCTGGGATTCGGCACAACGCTACCCACGCGACGCCCGTGTGCTCCTCTGGGGTCGCCGGGTTTCACAGCTCACGATGCCCCTCTTGCGGACTGCGACCGGTAAGCTACCCCGATGTGGCCCGAAGTCCGCCCGCGCGACGGGCACCGATTTTCATTCTATGGGGTGGTCCAGCACGGCGTCGACCATGATCGTTTATGAGAATGGCTCCGCTGTTGGAGAACCCGTGCCAGGTGAGCTTACGCGCACTTGACGGTGGCGATGAGCCGATCCGATGGGCTGGTCAGGGCTTCGATGATATTCCAGCCCTGCTTTCTGGCGGTGGTGATGACGCTGCGCAGGATGGCGAAGTTCTCGGCCCCCTGCGCGGACCGGAAGCCCCCGGAGATCTTCTGGCGCAGCTTCATCATCCGAAGGTCGCGCTCGGCCTCGTTGTTCGTGAACCCGACCTCGAGGTCGATCAGGAACCGGAGCACCGCGCATTTGTGGTCGCGCAGCCTCAAGGCCGGATTGTGACCGATCCTTCGCTTCCGGCGCTTCTTCCTCTTGCCAGGCGAGAACGGTGGTTGGCTCTCGTGAAAGGCCAGCGCATCGGCGATGATCTCGTCGTATCGGCGCTCGATCAGCGCCACAAGCCTCGCCGGAACGGCGATATCCTTGTCCAGCGCGATGCGGGCGGCGCGATTGGCTCGGCGCAGGAGCTGCTGCATCCGCCGGGCCCAAGCCTCCCCTTCGATGTCCACCAGCGCCTGCAACTCCCGCAGGTGATGGGCGTTGCACAGGCCGTGCTCCACCCCTTCCATCGCGAAGTACGGCTTCCAGTGATCGTGCACGACGATGCCGGAGACACCCGAGAGCAGGGCGCCGCGCTTGCCGCTGACCCGGTACGCCGCCAGCAGCGGCGTGCAGATCACATGAAGCCACTGCGTCTGACCGCCGATCCGCAAGCCGGTCTCGTCCATGTGTTTCACCCGCGCCGTGCCCGCCGCCAGGTCCTGTATGTGCAAGGCCGCGTCCCGCAAGCCGCTCGGCCGCCCTCTCGCTCATCGTCGCCAACGTCGCAGCCGTCACCGGCGCGCCGAAGAGCTCGGCCATCACCTGCGACAGCCGATCCTCCGGCAGGAAGTGAGCGTGCTGAAGGTAGACCGCCACCCCGGCAATGCGCGGGCCGTACTGCACCGGCGCCGACACCCCGTCGGGGAACGCCGCCCGGGTCACCGTCCCGCAATGCCCGCAGCACTTGGCATGCGCCCGGTGCTCGGTCACCTCCAGGGGGCTCGGCTCGGGCAGATCGAACACCTGGCGGGCGACGGGCGTTCCCGCCCTGGCCGCGTCCGAAAGCGGCGAACCGCATCCCTTGCAGGAAGCCGGGACGTGATCCTTCACCCGATCCGGGTGATCGGCGCGGCGCAGCGTCTTGCCCTTGTGGCCGGGCTGGCCACCGGGCTTGCGGCCCGATTTGCCGCGCAGGCTTCGGGTTCGCCGCTTCGAATTCGGCTTCCTCAGCCCATCGCTCGAAGGCGGCTTGCCGCTGTTGCCGCTGTTGAGGCCGAGACGGCGCTCCAACTCCTCGATGCGCTCGACGAGACGCGCGACTTGCTCTTCCAGCCGCGCGTTCTGCTGCCGAAGCCAGGCATTTTCCTCCCGAAGCCGGGCGTTCTCCTCCTCCAGGCGGGCGATCTTCTGCGCGGGCGTTTCGGGCGCTGCTCCCGTCGAAGGGCCGCGCGGCGACTCGGGATTGCTCATGTCGTTGTTGAGTCATTTCCCGAAAACCGCTTATGCACATGGCTCCGGTCGCGAGAGTTTGCCACCAGATGTTGAGGTTGAGGTTAGGGCGGGAGAACGGGTAGAATGTTGCCTATACGTTCCTGCCGACGGAGCCACCACATGAAACAGGTCGCCGACAGCCTCCTCGCCTTCCAGCACATGTTCCCGGACGATGACGCCTGCGCCGCCTGGCTGATCGAAATGCGCTGGCCGGACGGCTTCGTCTGTCCCGCGTGCGGCCATGAAAAGGGATGGGCGCTGCGCAGAAAAGCACACACCTTCGAGTGCGCCGGCTGCCGCCGGCAGACCTCGGTGACGGCCGGGACGATCCTGCACGCCAGCAAGCTGCCGCTCACCGTCTGGTTCTGGGCCGCCTACCTGATGGCGACCCACTCCAACGGCATCTCTGCCCTGCAGCTCCAGAAACAGCTCGGTATCGGCTCTTACCGCAGCGCTTGGCTGCTCGCCCACAAGCTGCGCGCCAGCATGGTCGACCCCGAGCGCAACCCGTTGTCGGGCCTGGTGGAAATCGACGAGGCCAGCCTTCCATTCCGGACCAAAGACGATCCTCCCACCGGAGGGCAAGGACGCAGCCACGACGGCAAGATGCTCATCGTCGGCGCCATCGAACTGGGGGATGGAACCATCCCGGGCCGCCTGCGGCTGGCCGAAATCTCCTCCTACGGCGCCGCCGACCTCGGACACTTCGTCGAAACCGCCGCCGATCCCGACGCCATCGCGAAAACCGACGGCTGGTCCGGCTACGCTGCGGTCCCCGCCGATCGCCACAATGTCCATGTCGTCGGGAAGACCGCCGCTCACCTCGTCCTGCCGTGGATCCACCAAGTCTTCTCCAACCTCAAAGGATGGGCGCGAGGCGTCTACCACGGGCTGCGCCGCAAGCATCTGCAGGCCTATCTCGATGAGTTCGCCTTTCGCTTCAACCGCCGCAAAACCCGCCACGCTGCTTTCCGCTCGCTCTTCCGCATCGCCACCAATGCAAAACCCCTTACCTACAGCATGTTGATCGAACCGGAGCCATGTGCATAAGCGGTTCCCGAAATTCCCGTCAAGCCCTTTCCACCAACTCCGAACGAGAAACGCCTCAATCCACTGGCCCAAAATGACAAATCAGACGACCTGGGCAGTTACATGAAGTTGGGCAAGGGATCCAGCGCCTCGCCCGACTGATCGGCGGCATGGCCCTGGCGGAAGAGCGGCAACACCATGTTGCCGACGCCCTCGGCCATGGAGGACTTGAACTCGACCTTGCCGGAAGGCGTCGGGAAGTTGCCCTCGCGGTGCGGGACGAACTCCTCCGGCGAGCCGACCTTGAGGCGGGCGTAGCCGGTCTTGCGCAGGCCGTCGAGATCGATCCCCTCGAGCACGGGGTTGCTCCAGTCCAGCGCGTCCTGCGCCATCTCCTCGTCCGTCCGATCCCAATAGGGATCGTTGAAGCCCATCGCGCGGGCCAGGCGGCGGAACATCTCGGTGTTGGGCACCGAGTCGCCGAGCGGCGCGATCGCCGGCACGTTGAGCGTGAGGTAGAGGTGCCCCCAGGAGAACATGACGTCGAACTGCTCGAGCTGCGTTGTGGCCGGCAGCACGATGTCGGCGTAGCGCGCGGTATCGGTGATGAAGTGCTCGCTGACCACGGTGAAAAGATTCTCGCGCGCGAGGCCCTGCAGCACCTTGTCCTGCTCCGGCACCACCACCACCGGGTTCGAGTTGTAGACGAAGAGCGAGTTGACCTTGTGCTCGAGCTCGCCCGCCAGCGCCGCACCGAGCCGCCATTGATTGACCACCGGCGTGCCCTCGCGAATCCAGTCGCCCCGGCTCAAGTCGTCCCATTTCACCGGGAACGCCCAGATCGGCATGTGCAGGATGCCGCCGCCGCAATGGCGCCACGAGCCGACCAGAGCGGGGATGCAGGACATGGCGCGCACGGCGTTGCCGCCGGAGGCATTGCGCTCGATGGCGACCCCCATGCGGATGACGGAAGGCTGTGTGGTGGCGAATTCGCGCGCGAGCGTGCGGATGTCGTCGGCCGCAATCCCGGTGATCTCCGCGACCGCGTCCGGCGGGAAGCTCGCCGCGCGCTCCTTCAGCTCGTCGTAGCCCAGCGTGTACTTCTCGACATAGTCGTGATCGACCAGGTCTTCCGCGATGATCACGTTGATCATGCCGAGCGCCAGCGCGGCATCGGTGCCGGGCGTGATGGGCAAGTGCCAATCGGCCTGCTTGGCCGTGCGCGTCGCGACCGGATCGATCACGACCACCTTGGCGCCGCGGCGCTGGGCCTCCGCGATGAAGGGCCAATGGTGCAGATTGGTGCTGATGGTGTTGATCGCCCAGAGCACGATGTACTTCGAATGTAACTACCCAGGTACCCCGCCGCCAGTTCTGAGTGCGTGCTGATGTTGCTTGCCGTCGGTGCCGTTTCGCCGTCGGCGCGTCGTTGATCCCCGCTTGACTGTATAGGTTCAGACTTCCTGACCTCGTGATGCTGGCTGTTCTGGGCAGCGTGCCGGGAACTCCTTGAATTCTGATACATTTCGGTTGTTTCAGGCGGTTTTTCGCTGGGTGTCGCGCCCGAGGTCTGATATTATAATTTGATACCAATTGCACGGGGTCTCAACCATGCCCAGTACCCTCCCAATTTGACAGCCACGCCGCCGATGACCGCACGGCCATGCTCTTGCGGATCGGCCGCCTCGCGGCGATCAGCGCGGTCTCGCCGCAGGAACTGGCTGACGCTTTCGCTGTCTCGCGCGCGACGGTGCAGCGCGCACGACGGCGCTACCTGGCCGAGGGCGAAGCGGGGTTCATGAAGCCCCGGCGCGGTCGCGGGCCGTCGGTGTTCACTCCGGAGTTGGCGGAGAAGGCGACGGCGTTGCTGGCATCGGGCCTGAGCGGCTCTGCGGCGGCCCGGGTTCTCGGCGTGTCAGCGCCATCGGTCAACAAGTGGCGCCGTCAGGGACTGATCGGCAACACGGAGGCGGATGGGGAGCCCGGACGCTCAGCGCTGGCTGCGCCGCCTGACGCGGGTGCGGCTCCTGAAGGCCGTGTCGATGAAGAGAGTACCGGTGCCCCGGGGCCGGAGACGGCGCCGGGGCTGGAAGCGCAGCCGCAAACGGATCGCAGCGCGCGCGATCGGCGGGACCGGCAGGCGCCGATGGGGCGTGCGACTTGCGATGTTCCGGCTCGGGTTCTGGCCAGTTGTGGACAGGCGGGGCCGGTCGAACCGCAGTTCGCCGCCGCCGCCCGCGGTGTCCGCTTCGGCGGCGTGCTCGCCGCCCTGCCGGCCCTGCTGAAGGAAGGTCTTCTCTCCGAGACCGGTCTCCTGCCATTGCTGCCGAAGGGCTATTACGGCTTGCCTACGATCCTGCTCTTCCTGGCCTTCATGACCTTGGCGCGGGTGCGCAACCCCGAGAGCCTGCGCTACCAGGCGCCGGGCGAATGGGGCGCCATTCTCGGCCTCGATCGCTGCCCCGAGGTCAAGACGCTGCGCCGCAAGATCGCTCTCATCGCCGACGACGAGGCCGGCGTGCGGGCGTGGCAGCTCGCCCTTGCCAGGCGCTGGCAGGCGCCGACGAGCCGGAGCTCTGGGCGACGCTGGCCATCGACGGGCACGTCAAGGTCTACTCCGGCCGCAAGGGGCGCTTGCCCAAGCACTTCGTCTCGCGCGAGAAGCTGTGCCTGCCGGCGAGCGCCAGCTACTGGATCAACGCTCTGGGCGGCAAGCCGCTGCTCTGTCTGCACAAGCCGCTGGACCCGAAGATGGTCGCGGCCATCGAAGCCGACGTGGTGCCGGCGCTGCAGGAGCTTGGGATCGTTGGCGCCGGGGCGCCGGACCTGACCGCCGAGCATCCCGGCCAGCCGGCGCTCACCCTGGTCTTCGACCGCGAGGGCTGGAGCCCGGATCTGTTCCGCCGGCTGGCGAGGCGCGGCGTCGCCTGCCTGACCTGGCACAAGAACTTCAGGGGCGAGGACTGGCCGGCCGAGGACTTCGGCGCGATGACCGTTCCCATTCACGGACCGGCGGCGGACGGCAGCGCCACCATGCGGCTGGCTGAGAAGCCGGTGACGTTGCCGAACGGCTTCAGGGTGCGCCAGATCCGCCGCCTGCTCGACAACGGCCGTCAGGTGCCGCTGATCACCACCGATCCGCACAAGCCGATGGCTGAGGTTGCGGGCGCCATGTTCTCGCGCTGGTCGCAGGAGAACTTCTTCAAGTACATGCGTGACGAGTTCAATCTCGACGCCCTGCCGACCCACGAGCTCGAGCCTCTCGATCCCGCCGCCATGGTCGTCAACCCGCTGCGGCGGGCCTATGACAAGGCAATCCATCGCCTCGACCGCCAGCTTGGCCGCCTGCGCAACCGCATCGCCGACACGGCCCGGAAGAAGCAGCCGACGGCGGAACTCAGGAGGGAAGTCAGGGACCTCCAGGATGTCCGCGACATCGTCAGGGCCAGCCGCAGGGAGACGCCCAAGCACTGCCGGGCCGGCGACCTCGACGAAGCCGAGCAGCTCGATGCCTTGCCCGCGCGCGAGCGCCTCCTCCTCGACGTCATCCGGATGATCGCCTACCGCGCCGAAACCCGCATGATGCTTCCCGTCATGCAGGCGCAGGGCCACAAGCCCCATCCCCGGAAACTGCTTCAAGCGCTGCTCACCGCCGATGCCGACATCCTGCCGGATCCTGGCAATGGCCTCCTGCGGGTCCACATTCTTGGCCTCGCAAACGACGCCTGCGACCGTTGGATCGATGCGGTTCTGAGCGACCTGAACGCCACCGAAACGGTCTTCCCCGGCACCCGTCTGCGCATAGTCTACGACATCGACGGGGCCTCGGAATCCGCGCGGCTCGTGTCACCTAAAATCAGCAGAGGTCAGGAAGTCTGAGGTTCTCTCGCCTATGGGTTGCACTCTCGCATGAGAGGAGCAGCCGGTGGGGTATTTCGGGTCGAAGGCGACGACCGGTCTGAGCTAGGCGCTGATTGCGCTGATGCCGCCGCACTCTGTCTATATCGAGAGCCATCTTGGGGGCGGGGCGCTGATGAAGCGCAAGCCTGCGGCCATGCGCTCGATCGGGATCGACCGCGACGAGCGGGCGCTTGAGGCCTTTGGCTGCGACTACCCGGTGGAGTTGGTGCACGGCTGCGCCCATTCCTTCCTGGCCTCGTTCCCGTTTCTGGGCCCGGAGCTGGTCTACAGCGATCCGCCCTATCTGCACGCGACCCGGCGTTCGTCGCAGCGCTACCGCTTCGAGTACGAGGAGGCCGACCACGTCGCGCTCCTCGAACTGCTCAAGGGTCTGCCCTGCCAGGTGATGGTCTCGGGCCACCCGTCTGCGCTCTATGACGAGCTGCTGGCGGGCTGGCGCCGGCTGGCGCTGCAGGTGACGACCCAGGCCCAGGTGCGGACCGAGGTCGTGTGGTTCAACTTCGCGCCTGACCGGGTGCACTGGGCGAGCTTCGCCGGCCGGAACTTCACCGAGCGCCAGTGCATCAAGCGCAAGGCGGCCAACTGGGGCCGGCGCTACGAGGCCATGCCGGCGGGCGAACGCCTGGCGGTGCTGGCCGCGATCATGGCCGTCGAGGCCGACGAGGGTTCGTGACAGTGTCGCGCTGGCACGAGGACCTCGCTGCCCACGACGAGGCCTTCGCGTGCCTGCAGGACCTTTTCACCCCACAATCCTTCGCAATGACCGCCGTCAAAGCCATTCGGGAATGGGGCCAGAGGTTGCTGCGCCTGAGCGCGGCCCTGGTCAAGGAGAACGACGCGCTGGAGCGGGAGAACGCCCGCTTGCGCGAGCGGATCGCCGAACTCGAGCGCAGCGCCGCGCTCGACAGCACCACCAGCTCCAAGCCGCCGGCCAGCGACGGTCTGAAGAAGAAGAGCGGTGACCGGGAGAAGCGCACCCGGAGCCAGCGCGGCAAGTCCGACAGGCCCAGTGGCGGCCAGCCGGGCCACAAGGGAACTACCCTGGAGCGGACCGCGACGCCCGACCATGTCGTCGATCATGATCCGTCCGCCTGTGAGGGCTGCGGCGCGCCGCTGTCGGACGCTGACCGTCACGGAGCCCCCGTCTGCCGGCAGGTCTTCGATGTGCCCGAGCCGCAGCCCCTCGAGGTCACCGAACATCGCGGCCATCGTTGCCTCTGCGCTGCCTGCGGCACCGTGACGACAGCCGTCTTCCCGAACGGCGTGAGCGCACCGGTCCAATACGGGCCGCGCATCACCGCGTGGGTGACCTACCTGCTGCACGCTCAGTTCATTCCCGAGAAGCGGGTCGCCGAGGTCATGAGCGACCTCTTCGCGGTCAAGCTCTCAACAGCCACCATCGTCGCCATGGGAAGGCGCACCGCCCGGCGCTTCGAGGGCTTCCTCGATCGCCTCGCGGAGATCATCCGCACCGCAGCCCCAGTCAAACACCTCGACGAGACCGGCATCCGCATCGCCGCCCGGACCCATTGGCTCCATGTGCTGTGCACCCCGTTGCTCACCATCCTGCGCGTCGCCACCGGGCGCAGCCACATCGACGAGAAGCTCAACGGCATCGTCATCCATGACGACTACGCCACCTACTTCGCTCTCGAGGGCGTGCGCCACGGGGCCTGCAACGCCCATCACCTGCGCGAGCTCCAAGCCCTCATCGAGATCGAGAAGGAAGACTGGGCAACGAGCACGCACCGGCTCCTCATCCGTGCCAACAGAGCCGCCCGCTTCGCCCACAAGAACGACCGCGACGTGCCCGCCTCACTGGTGGCCCGCATCTCGCGAGCCTGGGACCGCATCCTCGAACGTGCCATCGCCTCTCACGAAGAAATGCCACCGCTCCAGACCGGAAAGCGCGGACGACAAAAGCGCCGCATCGGTCACAACCTCGCCCTCCGACTCCAGAAGTACAAGGAGGGGTGCCTGCGCTTCCTCACCGATCCGCGAACCCCCTTCTCCAACAACGAGGCCGAGCGCGACCTCCGAATGGGCAAGCTGCGCCAGAAAATCTCAGGCGGCTTCCGCTCGATACAAGGCGCCCGCGACTTCGCAAACCTGCGATCCGTCATCGCCACCGCTCGAAAACAGCGCTGGAATGTCCTCGAAACCCTGGCGCACCCCGATCCAATCCAGCTGATCCCCTTATTGCGCTTCTGAAATCCTGCGCTGCTCCGGGAAAGCGCCGCCTGACCCCTGGCTGGTCAGAACCATCAATCCATCACGTCCGAGTGCTCGGCAGAATCAGACCTGGGCAGTTACAGATTGTCTACAGTCGGGGCATCGTGCCCGGCGAGTGGATCGTCAACGTCCAGGCTTACCGTCTGGAGGACCCCATTCGCCCGACGCCGGTGCAGGTCCAGGTCGTAGTCAGCGTCAAGCGCGAAGGGGAGGACAGGCCGACTCCGATCCTCGATAAAGAGGTCGAGCTGCGCTATCCGCGTCACGAGACGACCGTGTTCCGCTTTGCACTGACCGGCAAGGGCGCGCTCGTACACGGCAGCGCCAACGACGTCAGGCTCTCGCTGATACGGGAATACGCGCAATCCCAGCTCCGCTCTCGCGAGGTGCGGCCGGGTGGATAGCTTCGCCTACCTCTACATCGTCCTGGCGCTTGTAGGTGCTGCGCTCGCGAGCATCGCGGTCTGGTCCCGGCGACGGGCGCTTTGGAAAGCCGTTGCTGTGGTCCTGTTCGCCGCCCTCGTCGTGATCGGCTATTTCAGCTATTCAATGCTGTTATCGCGGCCGAAGACACTCTCCTCCGAACTGGAGAGCGTAGCGGGCGCGCGGGTGCTCTCGGCCGCACTGCGCGAGGACGAAGCGATCTATCTCTGGCTTTCCGTCGATGGAACGCCGCGCTTTTATGCGCTGCCCTGGGACCAGGCGGCGGCCCAGCGGCTTCAGTCGGTCATGCGCGAGACCCGGCGCTCGGGCCACGATGTGGTGATCCGCTCGGCCGAAGAGGGTAGCGATGAGGCCGAATCGGAGGAGGCCGCGCCGGAGGTCCACACCTTCTACGCGGTGCCGCCGCCGATCATGCTGCCGACCAAGCGGCTGCACGCGATCCGCGGGCCTGAAAGCGAGATGTGAGCTTGAGCACGAGCGCCATCTCTGCGTCAGGTGTGGCGACATCTGCCCTGCAATTCGCGGCAGCCCCTTACGCCTCGTTCCCCGAGCGGAGCCGCGGGCGCCACCATCAGGAGCCGGAAAGCCGCACGCGGACGGCCTTTCAGCGCGACCGCGACCGGATCATCCACTGCGCGGCGTTCCGTCGGCTTCAGCACAAGACCCAGGTCTTCGTCTATCACGAGGGGGATCACTACCGCACCCGGCTGACACACAGCCTGGAGGTGGCGCAGATCGCGCGCTCGATCAGCCGCGTGCTCGGTGTGAACGAAGACCTCGCCGAGGCGCTCGCGCTGGCTCACGATCTCGGGCACCCGCCCTTCGGCCATGCCGGCGAGGCCGCGCTGGACCAGGCGATGGCTGCTTACGGCGGGTTCGATCACAACGCGCAGACCATGCGCATCCTGACCGCCCTGGAGCAGCGCTATAACGACTTCGACGGCCTGAACCTGACCTGGGAGACCCTGGAAGGGGTGGCGAAGCACAATGGCCCGCGTCCGGCGGATGCAACCCCCGGCGCCATCGAGACCTACTCGGGCCGGCACGATCTGGAGCTCGACACCCACGCCGGCCTGGAGGCCCAGATCGCTGCGCTGGCAGATGATATCGCCTACAACAATCACGACGTGGACGACGGGCTGCGCGCGGGCCTCTTCGCCGTCGATGACCTGCGGGACGTTCCCCTGGTGGGGACGATTCTGAAAGACGTGACCACCGATAATCCGGGCGGCGAGGAAAGCCGCCGGATTCACGAGATGGTCCGCCGCATGATCGGCGCCATGGTCGAAGACGTGATCGATTCCAGCGGGCGGCGCCTGGCAGAAGCCGGGCTTGGGGACGTCGAGGCCGTGCGCAACCACGGCGCACCGTTGATCGCCTTCTCGGCGACGATGCAGGACCACGGTGAGGCCTTGAAGGCCTTTCTGCACGAGCGCATGTATCGTCATCACAAGGTCAACCGGATGGCCAGCAAGGCGCGCCGGACCGTGCGCGAGCTCTTCGAGCTCTTCATCGAGGAGCCGCAGTGCCTGCCGGAGGAGTGGCGGACCCGGTGCGACGGTCCGCGAACATTGAGTACAGCGCGCGTGGTTGCCGACTACGTCGCCGGAATGACGGATCGCTTCGCCATCCAGGAACATCGCGATCTCTTCGATACGGTGCTGTGGAGATGAATGTTTTCAGCTACTTGTCGGGCGTTATTCGCGAAGAGATTGAAGCATTGGGTAATGCCGGCGCGTTGCCCGCGGGGCTCGATCTTTCGGCGGTCCTTGTCGAACCGCCGCGCGATGCGGAGCACGGCGATGCGGCCTGCAATGCGGCGCTGGTGCTCGCCAGGCAGGCGCGCCGCAAGCCGCGCGAGATCGCCGAGCATCTGGCGGAACGGTTGCAAGTGCATCCGCAGATTCGCGCGGTCGAGGTTGCCGGACCCGGCTTCGTCAACCTGAGGCTCACCAACGAATTCTGGTGGGAGCGGTTGGCCGAACTGCTCGTCACCGGGCCCGGATACGGTGCGCATGACCTGGGTCAAGGGCAGCGCATAAACGTGGAATATGTTTCCACCAATCCCACCGGGCCGCTCCATGTCGGCCATGCACGGGGAGCGGTGGTGGGCGACGCGCTCGCCAATCTGCTCTCGCACATGGGCTTCGACGTGACGCGGGAATACTACGTGAACGACGCCGGCGCGCAGGTCGATACGCTCGCCCGCTCGGTCCATGCCCGCTACCGCGAGGCGTGCGGCGAGACCATCGGCGCCATTCCCGAGGGGCTCTACCCGGGGGACTATCTGGTGCCCGTGGGCGAGGCACTCGCCGCACGCGACGGCCGGCGTTGGCTGGAGGAGCCCGAATCGACCTGGCTGCCGGAGGTCCGCAGCTTCGCCATCGACGCCATGATGGACCTCATACGAGAAGATCTGGATGCGCTCGGCGTGCGGCACGACGTGTTCAGCTCGGAGCGCGCGCTGGTCGCCGAAGGCCGAGTGGATGACGCGTATGCCGCTCTGGAATCAAGCGACTTGATCTATCGCGGCGTGCTGGAGCCGCCCAAGGGCAAGCGCGACGAGGACTGGGAGCCACGCGAGCAGGACCTCTTCCGCGCCACCTCCTTCGGCGACGACACTGACCGGCCGCTGCGAAAGTCTGACGGCACCTGGACCTACTTCGCCACCGATATCGCCTATCACCGCGACAAGATCGAGCGCGGCTTCAGCGACCTGATCGACGTGTGGGGCGCCGACCACGGCGGCTATGTGAAGCGGATGAAGGCTGCCGTCTCGGCGCTCTCCGAGGAGACGGCGACCCTCGATGTGATGATATGCCAAATGGTGAAGCTGCTGGACGGCGGCGAGCCGGTGGCGATGTCGAAGCGCGCGGGGCGCTTCGTGACGCTTCGCGACGTCGTCGACGAGGTCGGCCGCGATGTGGTCCGCTTCATCATGCTGACGCGCCGCAACGACGCGCCGCTTGACTTCGACCTTCGCAGGGTCCTGGAGCAGTCGCGGGACAACCCGGTGTTCTACGTCCAGTACGCCCACGCCAGGGCGTGCTCGGCGCTGCGCCGCGGAGCAGAGATCGTGCCTGAAGCCGAGCTCACGCCCGCCCTTCTCTCGTGCGCCGATCTCTCTTGCCTGAGCGATCCAGCCGAGCTGGATCTGATCCGGCGGCTGTGTCAGTGGCCGCGGGTGATGGCCGGCGCCGCGCTGGCCCACGAGCCGCATCGTATCGCCTTCTATCTGCATGAGACTGCGGCCGACTTTCATCTGCTCTGGACCAGGGGCAAGGACGACCCGCGGCTTCGCATTGTCGATGGCGAGCGGCCGGACGAGACGCGGGCTCGGCTCGCATTGATCAGCGCCGTCAAGATCGTTATTGCGGAGGGGCTGGCGCTCTTCGGAGTCGAGCCGGTGCAGGAGATGCGATGAGCGGCGAAGACGGCCCCGAGGCCCCGTCGGCGCCCGAGCCGCCGAGCCCGCAAGAGCCGCAGGAGCAGCAAGAGCCGGCGGAGCCCGCCGGCGAGGAAGGGGCCGAGAGCAGGCGCCCTCGACTGCTCCCGGTGTGGCTTCTCCTGGGCGCTGCAGTGCTCGCAGGCGGCGCGTGGGCGGTGACGGAGCGTATGGGGGGCGGGCCATCGTCCTCCGACGAGACTTCGGTGCCGCTCATTGCCGCATCGGTTGAGCCGTGGAAGGTCCGACCCGATGATCCGGGCGGCATGGAGATTCCGAACCAGGGCACGCTGATCTACGAGACGCTGACGACGGCCGATCCCGAGGAAGCGCCGGAGCGGATCCTGCCGCCGCCGGAGGAGCCCCTGAGCCCGCCCTTGCCCGAGGCCGACCGCGCCGAAGAGCTCGCGGTTGCGGCATCCGGTGCGGCGAACGAGGTCGCGACGCAACAACCGGATACGGTCATTGTCGACGAGCCGGCGCCCCCGCCGGTCGAGGAGGCGACGCCGGTTGAGCCCGAGGCGCCCGAAATCGCCGGGGTCCAGGAAGAACTCCTGACGGAATCCGAGGCGCCGGCGGATCCTATCTCGGTCGAGGAGGCGATTCCGCTCGAATCGGAGATTTCGGAAATCGACGGGATCCTGCTGCCGCCGCCGCCCAAGCCGGGAACGCTGGCGGCTGCTCGAATCGAGGAATCCCCGCTACCGGATCTCGGTGAACCAGCCATGAGCGAAGCTCTTCCGCCGGAAGCCGAGCCAGAGGTCGCAGACGACCAATTGCCGGAGCTAGAGCCCGAAACACTGGCCCTGATCGAGGACTTGCTGCAGCAAGAGCGAGAGCCCGAGGCGCCGTCCGAACCCTTGCTTTCGGAGGACGAGGACCCGGTGCCATTGCCGCTTTACAAGCCGGCCCGCGTCGCAAGGGCAGCGCCGGCCGAGCGCACGATCCAAGAGACCGTCGCCGCCCCGCAGGATACTGCGCCAGCGCCGGTGCAATCTGACTCCCGCACCTGGCGATACGTCCAGCTCGGTGCCGCCGATTCCAGAGGGCCGCTGGAGGGTCATTGGGAGATGCTGCGCCGCCGCCACGAGGACGTGCTGATCGGCCTCAGCCCGCTGATCATGCCCGTCGACAGCGGCGCCAGCGGCATCACCTACCGGCTGCGCGCCGGCCCTCTCAGCAACCAAGCGGCGGCGCAGCGGGTCTGTGCGCAGCTGAAGACGCGCGGGCTCGATTGCTTCGTGCCCCGGGATTGAGGCGGGCGTGACGTCGCACGCCGCACCGAGGGCGGTGGTGCTTGGCTGCGCGGGCACAGCGCTCGACGCAAGCGAGTACCGCTTCATGACCGACGCCGATCCGGCGGGCTTCATCCTGTTCAAGCGCAACTGCGAGAGCCCGGAACAAGTGCGGGCCCTGGTCGCCTCACTGCGCGATGCGGTCGCGCGACCCGACGCGCCGGTATTGGTCGATCAGGAGGGCGGCCGGGTGGCCCGCCTCGGCCCGCCGCACTGGCGCGCGCCGCCGCCGCCGGCGCTACTCGGTGCGTTGGCGGAGATCGACGGGGCTGCCGGTGTGTGCGCGGCCTCGCTGAGCGCCCGACTGGTGGCAGCGGACCTCTATCCTCTCGGGATCACGGTCAACTGCGCCCCGGTGCTGGACCTCCGCTTCGTTGAGGCCAGCACGGTCATCGGCGACCGTTCGCTCGGTGCCGATCCGCACACGGTGGCCCGGCTGGGCCGCGCGGTTGCGGAGGGCTTGCGTGCGGGCGGCATCGTGCCTGCGGTCAAGCACATGCCCGGGCATGGCCGGGCGACTGCCGACAGTCACGCGGTACTGCCGCGCGTCGATACCTCGCTCGCCTCGCTCCGCACCCTCGATTTCGCGCCTTTTCGGGCCCTGCGTGACGTGCCGGCGGGCCTGACCTCCCATGTCTGCTACACGGCGCTCGACGCGGAACGACCGGGTACGCTCTCCAAGGCCGTGATCGACGAGGCCGTGCGGGGCGCGATCGGTTTCGACGGCCTGCTCTTCAGCGACGACCTCTCCATGGGAGCGTTGATCGGGCCGGTTGGCGCGCGGGCTGCGGCCGCTCTCGCGGCCGGCTGCGACCTGGCCCTTCATTGCAACGGCAAGCGTACCGAAATGGAGGAGGTCGTGGCGGCGGTGCCACGGCTCGCCGGCCGCGCGCGGGAGCGCTTCGACTGCATGCGATCTGCGCGGCACGAGCCCGATTCGTTCGACGAGGCCGCTGGCCGCCTCGAGCTGGAGGCCTTGCTGGCCCGGGTGTCGCCCCAGTGACCGAGGCGTGGCTCCTCGCCGCATCGGTCTGGGTCATACCGGTGCTCTTCGCCATCACGCTGCACGAAGCCGCCCACGGCTGGGCCGCGCTCAAGCTCGGCGACGACACGGCGAAGCGGCTCGGCCGGGTCACGCTCAATCCAATCAGGCACGTTCATCCCGTGGGCACCATTCTGTTGCCGGGAGCGCTGATCGCTCTCGGCGCGCCCTTCGTGTTCGGCTTCGCGAAGCCGGTGCCAGTCAATCCGGCGAGGCTCCGCAACCCGCGCGGCGGCATGGTCCTGGTGGCGCTCGCCGGGCCGGGGATGAACATTCTCCTGGCCTGCGTCTCGGCAGTCCTGCTCCATGCTGCGCCGGCGTTTCCGGCGTTGCTGGCCGAGTGGTGGCAGACGACGTTCACGCTCGGCATCGTGATCAATCTGGTGCTGGCCATCTTCAACATGTTGCCGGTGCCGCCGCTCGACGGCGGACGCGTGGTGCATGGGCTGCTGCCGCCGCGCCACGCCGAGCGTTTCGCGCGACTCGAGCGCTTCGGTATAGTTGCCGTGCTGGTCGCGTTCTTTATCGTGCCGCTGATAGCGGCGGAGTTCGGCAGCGCGTTCAGCCCGTTGGCCGCGATCGTGCTACCGCCGACGGCCGCGGGCTTCGAGTTGATCGTCGAACTCTTCGGTGTGGAGGCATTGGTGTCATGGTCGATCTGACACCCTTCGAAGACGACGCCAGCGCGGAGGCTTCGCCCGCGCGTGATCCTCGTGCCGCCGGCGACGAGCCACAGCTGATCGTCAATCTTGACGGCTTCGAAGGGCCTCTCGACCTGCTGCTCACGCTCGCCCGTAATCAGAAGGTCGACCTCGCGCGCATCTCCATTCTGGCGCTGGCCGAGCAATACCTGGCCTACGTCGCCCAGGCGCGGCGGCTTCGCCTGGAACTCGCGGCCAACTATCTGGTCATGGCGGCGTGGCTCGCGTACCTCAAGTCGCGCCTGCTCCTGCCCGACGAGGAGATCGAGGACGAAGAGCCGAGCGGGCCCGAGATGGCGGCCGCGCTCGCCTTCAGGCTGCGGCGCCTGGCTGCGATGCGGGACGCTGCGGCCGCGCTGATGGACCGCCCGCAGCTTGGGCGAGACATCTTCGCCGCCGGCGCGGCCGAGGGCCTGCCGGTCCATGAGGAGGCGCTGCACGAGAGCACGCTCGTCGAGCTGCTGAGGGCCTACGCCCTTCATCGCATCCGCCGCAAGCCTCTCGGCCTGCTGATCGAGCTCAGCGCCTATCATTCGATGGAAGAGGCCTACAAGCGTCTCTCGAAGTTGCTGGGCAGCACGCCGGATTGGGAGACCCTGGCGCGCTTCCTGCCCCGCGGCCCCAGCCCCGAGAGCGAAGCGTCCGCCCGCTCAGGCCTCGCGAGCACCTTCGCGGCGTCGCTGGAGCTCGCGCGTGAGGGCCATCTGCAGATCCGCCAAATGGAGCCATTCGGCCCGATCTACCTCCGCCGGAGGCGGGAAGAGACATGACCGAACCCCACGAAGCGTCGCTGTCCGCAGAGCCCACCGAGGATGAGGAGCGTGCGGCCCACGCACGCCGCATCATGGAGGCCATGATCTTCGCGGCCGGCCGGCCGGTCGATGCCGCGGCGCTCGCGGCGCAAGTGCCGGAGGGCACCGATATCGAGGCGGAGCTCGCAGCGCTTGCCGCCTACTACGAGCACCGCGGTATCCAGCTTGCGAAGGTCGCGGGCGGCTGGACCTTCCGCACCGCAGCGGACTTGGCCGATCACTTGGCCGTGCACCGAGTCGTCCGCCGCCGCCTCTCTCGCGCGGCCCTGGAAACGCTCGCGATCATCGCCTACCACCAGCCGGTGACGCGGGCGGAGGTGGAGGAGATTAGGGGCGTCCACCTGGGGCGGGGCACGCTCGACATCCTGCTGGAAGCCGGCTGGATCGCGCCCAAGGGGCGCCGGCGCACGCCGGGCCGCCCCGTGACCTGGGTCACCACGCCGGCATTCATGGAACATTTTGGGCTGGAGAGCCTCGACGACCTTCCCGGCGTCGACGAGCTGGAGGCCGCCGGGTTGTTGGAGAGCGCCGATCCTGAGGCGGAGGGGGCAGGCGAAGCGCCCGCTCGACTGCCCTTGGGGGAGGAGGCCGGGTGTGCGCCTGATGACGCCGAAGAGTCCGACGAGAATGTTCCCGCCGAAGCCGTCTCCACGACGGTCGTGCCTCTCTCCGGCCGGGGTGGTCCGTCGTAAATGAGTGGGCGGGCACCGACCCGCCGCCGTCCCCGACCTGGCTTTCTCAACACCGTTGCGGCCTGCGTCATGCCCTGCTTGTCGCGCACGGAGTGAGACGGCGACACAATTTCTTCTGCGGGATTCGCCGGGATTTGGCGAGATAAGCGGGAGTCCCGAGTCGCCGCCGCCGCTGTCCTTGATAGGGGCGTCGACGGCGTTAGAGCGAAGTGCGGGACGCAGCCGCCCCAGCGACGAGCTCCCGCTCATGCCGGCTCCGCCTGCCTCGGCCCGCTCTCTCTTGTGCCTCATGGCGCGACACTGAGGCTGGCGGCGTGCGCTGTGCACCGCACCATGTTCCGGGGCCTTGGGTTGACCCCTGCGGCAGGCTCAGGCGGTCATGCGGCGCCGCGATGATATTCGCGCCAAGTCCTACTCAGCCGCTTCGGCAGGGGCTTCTGCCGGGGTGACGCGGGCGGCGCAGTACTTGAACTCGGGAATCTTGCCGAAGGGGTCGAGGGCCGGGTTGGTCAGCATGTTGCTGGCGGCCTCGGCGAAGCAGAAGGGGACGAAGACCACCCCGGCAGGCACCCCGGCATCGGCGCGGGCGCGAAGGCCGATGGCGCCCCGCCGGGTCTCCACCGTGATCGGCGCGCCCGGCTCGATGTGCATGCGCTCCAGCTCCGCCGGCGCGAGATGGGCGACCGCTTCGGGCTCCAGGTGGTCGAGCACCGTGGCGCGCCGGGTCATCGCGCCCGTGTGCCAATGCTCGAGCATGCGGCCGGTGGTCAGCACCATGGGGAACTCGTCGTCGGGCGTCTCGTCCGGCGGCACGATCCCGGCGGGCACGAGCTTGCCGCGCTTGCTCGGGGTCGGATAACCGTCCTCGAAGATCACGTCGCGGCCGGGCTCGTCCTCGCCCTCGCAGGGATAGGTCACGCCGCCTTCGCGGCGCAGCCTCTCCCAACTGATGTTGTCGAGCGAGGGCATGCAGCCCTTCATCTCGGCGAAGACATCGGCCGGGCTGTCATAATCCCAGTCGAGCCCGATGCGGCGCGCGAGTTCCTGGATGATCCACCAGTCTTGCTTGACGCCGCCGGGCGCGGTGAGCGCGACGCGGCCCATCTGGACCTGGCGGTTGGTATTGGTGACCGTGCCGTCCTTCTCCGGCCATGCCGAGGCCGGCAGCACCACGTCGGCATGCCAGGCGGTCTCGGTGAGGAAGAGCTCCTGGATGACGAGATGGTCGAGCGAGGCCAGCGCTTGGCGCACATGCCGCAGGTTGGGGTCCGACATCGCCGGGTTCTCACCCATGATGTACATGCCCTTGACCTGGCCCTCGTGGGCGGCGTTCATGATCTCGACCACGGTGAGGCCGGCGTTGGGGTCGAGCTCGGCCTCCCAGAAATCCGAGAACTGCTCGCGCCGGGTGGGGTCGGTCACCCGCTGGTAGTCGGGGTACATCATCGGAATCAGCCCGGCGTCGGAGGCGCCCTGCACGTTGTTCTGCCCGCGCAGCGGGTGCAGGCCGGTGCCGGGGCGGCCCACCTGTCCCGCGATCAGCGCCAGCGAGATCAGGCAGCGCGCATTGTCGGTGCCGTGGATGTGCTGGGAGATGCCCATGCCCCAGAAGATGATCGCCGCCTCGGCACGTCCGTAGAGGCGCGCGACCTCGCGCAGCACGTCGGGCTCGATGCCGCAGAGCGGCCCCATCTCCTCCGGCGCGTAGTCCTTGAGGTGGGCTCTCAGCTGCTCGAACCCTTCCGTATGGGCCGAGACGTATTGCCGGTCGTAAAGCTCTTCCTCGACGATGACGTGCATCAGCGCGTTGAGCAGAGCAACGTCAGTGCCGGGCTTGAACTGGAGGAAGTGGCTCGCGTGGCGGGCGAGCGCCGAGCCGCGCGGGTCGATCACGATCAGTTTCGCCCCGCGTTTCGCCGCGTTCTTGAAGAAGGTGGCGGCCACCGGATGGTTCGTGGTCGGCTGGGCGCCAATCACGATGATGAGGTCGGAATGCTCGACCTGATTGAAGCTGGCGGTGACCGCGCCGGAGCCGATGCATTCCAGCAGCGCCGCCACCGACGAGGCGTGGCAGAGCCTGGTGCAGTGATCGACGTTGTTGGTGCCGAAACCCGCACGCACGAGCTTCTGGAAGAGATAGGCCTCTTCGTTCGAGCCCTTGGCGGAGCCGAAGCCGGCGAGCGCGCTCGCGCCGTGCCGGTCGCGAATCTGCCGCAAGCCCGCCGCTGCTGCTTCGAGTGCTTCGTCCCAGCTGGCTTCCCTGAAGTGGGCAAAGGGATTCGCCGGGTCTATGTCGATATCGGCCGACTTCGGTGCGTCTTCCCGGCGGATCAACGGCGTGGTCAGCCGGTGCCGGTGATTGACGTAGTCGAAGCCGAAGCGGCCCTTGACGCAGAGCCTGCCGTGGTTGGCCGGGCCGTCCCTGCCGTCCACCCAGAGAATCTTGTTGTCCTTGACGTTGAAGGTGAGCTGGCAGCCGACGCCGCAATAGGGGCAGACGCTGTCGACCTGCTTGGCGGGCTCCTCCTTGCCGACCTCCTTGGCGGGCATCAGCGCGCCGGTGGGGCAGGCTTGGACGCACTCGCCGCAGGCGACGCAGGTGCTCTCGCCCATCGGATCGTCGAAGTCGAAGACGATCTTGTTGCGCGCGCCCCGGCCTGCCATGCCGATCACGTCGTTGACCTGCACTTCGCGGCAGGCGCGCACGCAGCGCGTGCAGTGGATGCAGGCATCGAGGTTGACCGCCATCGCCGTATGGCTGAGGTCGGGTGTCGGGGACTGCCGCGCTTCGAAGCGACTCGTCGAAAGCCCCATCGTTCCCGCCCAATCCCAAAGCTCGCAGGACGGGTCGTGGCTGGACTCTGGCGGAGGCTGATCGGCGAGCAGCAGCTCCATCACCATGTCGCGGGAGCGCACCGCACGCTCCGCATCGACGCGGACCACCATCCCATCCGCCGGCTTGCGGATGCAGGAGGCCGCAAGCACCCGCTCGCCTTCGATCTCCACCATGCAGACCCGACAGTTGCCGTCGGGCCGGTAGCCGGGCTCGGGCGTGTAGCAGAGATGGGGAATGTCGATCCCGGTCCGCTTGGCGACCTGCCAGATGGTCTCGTCCGGCTGTGCAGTAACGGCCCGGCCGTCGAGCGTGAAGCGGATCACGTCGCTCATGCGAGCTCCTCCGGGAAGTAGCGCAGGATGGAGAGCAGCGGGTTCGGCGCCGCCTGTCCAAGTCCGCAAATCGAGGCGTCGGCCATGGCGGCACTCAGCTCGCGCAGGAGCGGCGCATCCCAGTGTCCGTTGCCCATCAGCCCGACCGCCTTCTCGGTGCCGACGCGGCAGGGCGTGCACTGCCCGCAGCTCTCGTCTTCGAAGAAGCGCATCAGGTTGAGTGCCGCGCTCTTCAAGTCGTCCTTGTCGGAGAGCACCACGACCGCTGCCGAGCCAATGAAGCAGCCGTGCTCCTCGAGGGTGCCGAAGTCGAGAGGCAGGTCGGCCATCGAGGCGGGCAGGATGCCGCCTGAGGCGCCGCCGGGCAGGTAGGCGCGGAAAGTGTGGCCCTCGGCCATGCCGCCGCAGTATTCGGCCAGCAGCTCGTTCATGGTGATGCCCGCCGGCGCGCGCTTGACTCCCGGCTCCTTCACCCGGCCTGACACCGAGAAACTGTGAAAGCCGGAGCGCCCGTTGCGGCCTTCGTCTGCGAACCAGTGCGGCCCGTGCTCCAGTATGTCGCGCACCCAGTGGAGCGTTTCGACGTTGTTGATGAGCGTGGGCCTGCCCCAGAGACCGACCTGGGAGGGGAAGGGGGGCTTGTGCCGGGGCTCTCCCCGCTTGCCCTCGATGCTCTCCAGCTTCGCGGACTCCTCGCCACAGATATAGGCGCCCGCACCCCGGCGGAGGATGAGTTTGGTCTGTGCCGTAAGGCCCCCAGCGTCGAGCTTCGCGATCTCTTCCAGCAGCACCTCGCGGATGCCGGGATACTCGTCGCGCAGGTAGATGTAGCACTCGGCGGCTTCCACCGCCCAACCGGCGATCAGCGTGCCTTCGAGAAAGCGGTGCGGGTCCTGTTCCATGTAGACCCGGTCCTTGATGGTGCCGGGCTCGCCTTCGTCCGCGTTCACCGCCATCAGCCGGGGACCGGCCTCGGCGCGGACGAAGCGCCACTTGCGCCCGGTCGGGAAGCCCGCGCCGCCTTTACCCTTGAGGCCACTCCCCTCCAGTGCCGCGATCACGTCGTCGACGGACCGCGCGCCCGAGAGGCATTCCTTGAGCACCGCGTAGCCGCCGCCCGCGACGTAAGCCGCGAAATCGACGTAAGCCGGAATGGCCGGCGAATGGTCCCCTCCCTCGATGCAGGCAAGGATCGAGTCGACGGTCGCCCCGGTGACGTGGCGATGGCCGACCTCGGCCACCGGTGCCTCCTCGCAGCGCCCCATGCAGGGCGCCCGTACCACTCTTACGGCATCGCCTGCGGCGCCGGGGAGCGAATCCAGCAGTGCGGGCGCGCCGAGACATTCGCAGGTAAGGCTGTCGCAGACCCGAACCGTGAGCGGCGGGGGCGGGCTCTCGCCCTCCATCACGACGTCGAAGTGGGCGTAGAAGGTCGCAACCTCGTAGACCTCGGCCATGGCGAGGCGCATCTCGGCCGCCAGTGCCGCGAGATGACGGGCGGAGAGGCAGCCGTAACGGTCCTGGATCGTGTGCAGGTGCTCGATCAGCAGGTCGCGGCGTCGCGGCTCGTCCCCCAGCAGCGTACGGATCTCGTCCTGCGCCGCGGGATCGACTTGCCGGCCTTTCTCGATGTAGCGCGCCTTGCGCCGCCCACTACCCGGGTGTCTGGGAGCCTGAGTTCCGCCCGAAAAAGCCACCTACACTCCTCAAATGGATTCTGCCGCCGCAATCGGCGGTCACTGCGCCGAACTGGCACCGATGCCTAACACCTAGCCGGGCAAGGGTCGAGACCTAGTTTGAACGTCGGTGACCCGGCCGGCGCCACAGAGCAGCGAAGCGGGTTGCTCAGAACGCCTCCTCGTTGAGCGGCGCGGGCGCTTCGACCTTCGTGAGGCTGACCACGGCGGCGTTGATCAGGCGCTTGCCCGCATTCTCGAAGTTGGCCGTCACCCGGTCGCCAATCACGGACTGCACCTGCCCGAGCCCCCAGTCCGGCGCCTGCGGGTTCCTGACCCAGTCGCCTGGCGCAAGTCCGTAGACCATTGGCTCCCCTCTCACCCATCTGTCACCGCGGGCAACCGCCTGCGGCTTCCGCATGATAGCCGCACGACGCTGTGTCGACCATTTCGGGCGCTGAGGCGCTCCAGACTACGTCGAGATGTCAATATATCTCATTGAAATAAAATGTGAATTCACCTCATGCCGAAATCGCAATCCCGGTCGGGAGAGGGCGTCAGAATGCCTTGCCGAGACGCTGGTGCATTTCTATACTCCGCGCCCATTTCAAGGGGAATACGGCAGGGCAGTGGCGCAGAATCGAGAAGAGCTCCCGGCCAAGTACAAGCCGACGAGCAAAGAGGAGTTCATGTCGCCGCGGATGCGGGAGTATTTCCGGCGCAAGCTGGAAATGTGGCGGCAGGACATCCTCGACGAAACCGATGCGACCCTCGAGAAGCTCAAGCTCGATACCAGCCAGGAGCCCGACCTGGCGGATCGCGCCGCCGTCGAATCCGAGCGATCGGTTCAGCTTCGCACCCGAGACCGCGCGCGCAAGCTGATCTCGAAGATCGAGGCTGCGCTGCAGCGCATCGACGACGGCTGCTACGGCTTTTGCGAGGAAACCGCTGAGCCCATCAGCATCCGCCGACTAGAAGCCCGCCCCATCGCGACGCTCAGTCTCGCGGCGCAAGAGCGCCACGAGCGCCACGAACGCACCCACCGCGACGGCTGATCTCCTATAGCGCCAGGTCGGCAAGCGGGTGGCCGTGGGCCGCCGCACGAGCCAACCAGTGCCGCGCACTATCGAGGTCGCGGGGCAGGCCATGGCCCCGCTCGTAGAGCAGCCCCAAGCTGTACTCGGCGAGATCGAAACCGCGCTCGGCAGCAGCGCGGTGTTGGGCAATGCCGCGCGGCGTGTCGACCTTCGTACCGGCGCCGACTAGGAGCGCCAGCCCGACCCAGTAGCGTGCGAAGAATTCCGATTGATCGGCGTCGCGCCCGGGTGGGGAGGCATGCGCGGCGCGCGTGCGGCCAACGGCGACCTCCAGCCATTCGTCGGAGTCAGGGCCGAGGATGCCGGCTGTTGCCTCCTGCCGCGCGCGCTGCACCGCATTCATGGCGGCTTCCGCAGCGGCGCGGAACAGGATGGCGGCGTAGGCCTCGTCGGTCTCGAGCGCATCGCCTGCTCGGTAGAGCTCGCCGAGCGCAAGCAGCCCTTGCGGATCGCCGGCCGCCGCGGCTGCGCCCAAGTGCCGCATGGTCGCCCTGCCGCTGCGGGCGTGGTCGCGTGCGATCAAGCCGAGGGCGAGGTGCGCCGCCACGTCGCCGCGCGCGGCCATCCCGGTAAGGTGGGCAAGTGCGCCCTCGTGGCCCCGGGACGCGGCGCGCTCCAGCCATTGAACGCCCCCCGCATGGTCGCGATCGATTCCCCTACCTTCGAGGAGCATGAGCCCCAACTGGTATTGGGACGACGCGTGACCCTGAACCGCCATGGTGAGCAGAACGGACCGGCCCTCCACGCCGGCGTCCGGCGTTGCCCTAAGCCGGAGGGCCATGGCGGCGCTGCGTTCGATCTCCTGGTCGCCGGCCGGCGACGGCATGTCCGGTTCCGCCAAGGCGGCGGCCGGAGCGAGCAAGCAGGCTGCAAGCGAAAACAGCCGCAGCATGCGGGACGGGAGAACGGTCATCGTCCGAGTCTATCACTGGGCTGGACGCGGCCCGAGTATGTCCGGCGTCGGCCGGCGTACTGCCGCTCTTCAGGGTTGAGCGTTGGCGGGCGGCGCGCTTTCGTCTGCTGCCCCTTCGAGGCTGCGGCGGTTGCGGATGATGACGCCGGCGAAGGGCCGCACGATGTCGATGGCGCCGTCGCGCACCAGCTCGGCGAGAGTCCGGCTTACCGTTTCGGAGGCGAGGCCCAGGTAGTCGCCGATCTCGAGCTGGCTCATCGGCAACGGGACGGAGCGCCGTCCTTCCTTGTCGCGCTGCCCGATGCGGCCATCGCATTCCAGGAGGAAGCCGGCCAGTCGCTCCCGCGCCGTCTTGCGTCCAAGCCAGAGAAGCCTTTCCTGCGCCGCCGCTACCTCCCAGCGTAAAGCCGAAAGCAGGCCTTCCTGCAGCGCCGGCGTTTGCGCCGCAAGTTCTCTCAGCCGTGTATGGGGGACCGAGCGGACGCTGGCGTGATCGACCGCTTCGGCGCTGTAAGCGTAGTGCTCGCCCACAGTGAGCCCCACCAGATCGCCGGGGAAGAAGAACGTCAGGATTTGCCTGCGCCCGTCTGCCGTCGCCTTGTAGCCGGCGATGGTGCCGCTCAAGACGCGGTGGAGGCGGTCGGCCGAGTCGCCTTCGAGCGCAAGCGACTCATGGGGGGTGAGATGCTTGATCACGCCAATGGTGTCTAGCCGGCTGAACGCCGTGCCAGGCGCGCGAGCATCGACCGGATCGGCTATTGGATGTGTCGCGGCAACCCTCATTCTGGAGCTTCCTCCCCGCGTCCGTTTCGGGGTTTCCGGCAGGGAATGTGGTGCCTCTTGCCGCGCTACGTAATTCGGGTGGTTGCGTAGGGACTATCCCTTACGTGGGTGCCGTGCCCCGGCGCGCGCGGTGGGACGATCAGATATCGCCCATGTCCACCTGTGCGATCATGGCCATGCGGACCAGATGCGAGAGGCTCGGTGCTTGCAGCTTCTCCATCACCCGCGCGCGGTGCACCTCCACCGTGCGTGGGCTGATACCAAGCTCGCGGGCGACGGCCTTGTTGGAGCTGCCCCGGACAAGCCGTTCGAAGACCTCGCGCTCGCGCGCGGTCAGCCGGTCGAGCCGTCGGTCGACGTCGAGGCGTCTCGCCTCGCGGCTCAGCGTTTCCTCCCGCAATGCCAAGGCCTGCGAGATACCGTCGAGAATGGTGCGGTCCGTGAACGGCTTTTCGACGAAATCTATGGCGCCGGCCTTGATCGCCCTGACCGCCATCGCAATGTCGCCGTGGCCGGTGATGATGATGACGGGCAGTGATGGCGCCGCGTCGGCCAGCCGCTGCTGCAGCTCCAGCCCGTCCATTTCCGGCATCCGCACGTCGACGAGGGCGCAGGCGGGCAAGGCCGGGGGCAGCGCGTTCAGGAAGGCCTGTCCCGACTCGTAGGCATCGACGTCGTAGCCGGCGGCCTCCAGCAGCGCGCTCAGGGAATCGCGCACCGCGTCATCGTCGTCGATGACGGCGACCGCGGCGGCACGGTCATTCATCGGCTCCGCCTCCGACCGGCAGCAGAAAGTGGAAGGCGGCACCACCCTCCGGCGCGTTCTCGGCCCAGAGCCGCCCGCCGTGGGCGTCGATGATCGTGCGGCTGATGGCGAGGCCGATCCCCAAGCCGTCCTCCTTTGTGGTCTGGAAGGGGCGGAAGGGATTGTCCACGATGCCGGGCGCCAGGCCAGGGCCATTGTCCCTGATATCGACTTGGATTTGCCGGAGGCTGGCTGCCCAGGTCGCGATGCGGATCTTTCGCTCGTCCGGTCCCTCGAACGCCTCGATCGCGTTGCGCAGGATGTTGAGCACGACCTGCTGCACCTCGATGCGGTCGATAAGGACGGGCGGCAGCGTATCGTCCAGGGAGAAGATCAACTCGATGTCGCGGTCGCTCGCGCCGATCAGGGCCAGCGCCGCCGCCTCCTCCACGACCGCGTTGATCGGCTCGAGGCGGCGCTCGCTCTCATCCTTCTTGATGAAGCCCCGCAGCCGCTTGATGATCTCCGCAGCCCGCTCGGCCTGCTGGCCCGCCTTGTCCACGAGGTCCGCGATGGACGCGGGGTTCGGTTCGGCGCGGTCGAGGTGCCGCCGCGCTGCCCTCGTGTAGTTCATGACGGCCGTCAACGGCTGGTTCAGCTCGTGCGCGATCCCCGACGCCATCTCGCCCATGGCGGAGAGCCGCGAGGCGTGCATGAGCTCCTGCTGGAGGATACCGGCGCGGCGCTGGATGTTCTCCCGCTCGGTAATGTCGTGGAGAAACCCCGTGAAGAGCCGCCCCTGGTCGAGCTCGATCTCGCCGATAGCGAGACGCGCGGGGAAGGTCGTCCCGTCCTTGCGCCTGCCGACCACGACGCGGCCGATACCGATGACGCGCCTCTGGCCGGTCTCGCGATAGCGCGCGAGGTGGGCGTCGTGGGCTTCCCGATGGGGCGAGGGCATCAGGATTTTCACGTTCTGGCCGACCAGCTCGGCACCGGAATAGCCGAAGAGGCGCTCCGCCGCCGGGTTGACCGTATCGATGGTGCCGCTCTCGTCGATGATGACGATGGCGTCCGGCGCAGTCCGGGTGATCGAGCGCAGGCGCTCTTCGCGCTCCCGCGCTGCAACGATTGCGGCGGTGCCGTCTCCCGAATCCGCCATTCGCCCGCTCGGTTCCGCCCGCTCAATCCAGGTGCTTGCGCATGACCTCCGCCATCTTCTCCGGACCCTGCCCGAAGACGAAGTGGGTCAGGTAATCGCCGTCGGAATCCATGAAGTAGATGTAGGAAGTGTGATCGACCAGGTAGGCGCCGTCCTCGTCCGGCTCGTTGAGACGGTAGTAGACGCGGTAGGCCTTGGCAGCGGCATGAATTTGCTCGTCGCTGCCCGTCAGTCCGACCAGACGGGGGTGGAACGCAGGCACGTACTCGGCCAGGTACTCGACCGTGTCGCGCTCCGGGTCGACCGAGACGAAGAGGGGCTGGACCTCGTGGCCGAGCTCGCCGAGCTCGTCCACAGCCTGGCCCATGATGAGCAGCTCCGTCGGGCAAACGTCCGGGCAATAGGCGTAGCCGAAATAGACCAGCAGGTAGCGGTCGTCGAAGCTCTCTTCGGTGACCGTCTGTCCGGTGTGGTCGATGAGCTCGAAAGGGCCCCCGATAGAGGCGGCTTGCGCGGCCGGCAGTCCGATCCACGGGGCGGCGAAGACAACTGCCGCGGCCATAACGGCAATGGCTGTGCGGACCAAGCGCGGCATGGGCCAATTCCTCTCGTGTGCGTTGACTGTGCTCGAATGCAATTTAGTGCGCCATCCGGCTGCGGTCGATGGCCGGGGCGGAAAATGGCTACACTTCCGGGAGGCAGCTATCGGGAGGGCTGGATGAGCGGAGAGGTCATCTACCGCGGCTACGATCGAGCGGCGCTCGACGCGCAGTACAACAACCGCGCGCGAATCCCCGACTACGTCGACCATTTCGAGCGCTGGCTGGACTGGAGCGCGAAGACCCGCGCAGCCCTTCCGGGCGGTCGGGACATCGCCTACGGCAATCTCCCTGTCGAGACCCTCGATTTCTTCCCGGCCGAAGAGCACAACGCCCCGATCCTGGTCATGATCCACGGCGGCTACTGGTATTCGCTCGACAAGCATCACGACAGCTTCGTGGCCGAGGGGGGCCTGCCCCATGGTGTGGCGACGGTCGTCATCAACTACGGCCTCGCCCCGGATTACCGGATGGACGAGATCGTGCGGCAGAACCGCGCCGCTGTCGCCTGGGTCTGGCGCAACGCGGCATCGTTGGGCGGCGATCCCTCGCGCATCCACGCGCTCGGCCAGTCGGCCGGCGGTCATCTCGCCGCGATGCTGCTCGCGACCGACTGGCCTGCCTTCGGCGCCGGCCTCCCGGCCGACCTCGTCAAGAGCGCGGTCTCGATTTCGGGCATCTACGATCTGGAGCCGATCCGGCTCTGCTACCTCAACGACAAGGTCGGCTTGGACGAAGCGGAGGCGCAGAGGAACAGCCCGGTCGCGCAGCGTTACCCTGTGGCGGCGCCGCTCATGCTGGTCTCGGGCGACATCGAATCAGAGGAATACGAACGTCAGGCCAACGCCATGGCGGCAGTGTGGGAGGCGCACGGCTACCCGCTCAGCCGGCTCGAGCTCCCCGGCTTCAACCACTTCACCATGGCCGACCAGCTGCGCGAGCCCGACAGCGAGCTCACGCGGGCAACGATGGCCCAGATGGGTGTCGCTGCCTGAGCCTCAGCCGTTCTCGTTCATCGTGAGCACGGCGGCGCCCTGAAGGCGGCCTGCGCGCAGGCGGTCGAGGGCGGTGTTGGCCTCGGCGAGCGGCATGGGCTCGACGTGCATCTCGATCGCGGTCTTCGCGGCGAGTGTCAGAAACTCTTCACCGTCGCGTCGCGTGAGGTTGGCGACCGAGACGATGCGCCGCTCCCGCCACAGGAGCTCGTAGGGGAACGCGGGAATGTCGCTCATGTGGATGCCGGCGCTGACCACGGTTCCGCCCGGCGCGATGGCGCTGAGCGCGGCCGGCACCAAGGCGCCCACGGGCGCGAAGAGCAACGCCGCGTCCAGCTCCTCCGGCGGCGCCTCGTCCGATGCGCCGGCCCATTCGGCGTCGAGGCTGCGGGCAAAGTCCATGGCCGCCTGGTCGCCCGGCCGGACGAAGGCGAACACGCGGCGACCCTGGGCCCGCGCGACTTGAGCAATGATGTGCGCTGCCGCACCGAAGCCATAGAGACCGAGGCGCTCGGCATCGCCCGCCATCACGAGGGCGCGATAGCCGATCAGCCCGGCGCAGAGGAGCGGCGCCGAATGGACGTCATCGCGATCGCCGGGGAGGGGGAAGCAGTAGTGCTCGTCGGCGATGCAGAAGTCGCCGTAGCCGCCGTCCAGGGTGTAGCCGGTGAAGCGCGCGTCTGGGCACAGGTTCTCCCGGCCACTCCGGCAATAGCGGCAGGCGTCGCAGGTCCAGCCGAGCCAGGGGATGCCTACGCGCTCTCCTTCGCCGAAGCGCTCGACGCCCACGCCGAGGGCCGCGATGCGCCCCACGATCTCGTGCCCCGGCACCACTGGAAGCCGAGGCTCGGTGAGGTCGCCGTCCACCACGTGAAGATCGGTGCGGCAGACCCCGCAAGCCGAAACCCGAACCAGGACTTCTCCCGCGCCGGGCTCCGGAATCGGCCGCTGCTCCAGGGTGAGCGCGGGGCCATTGCCGCGATAGACCATGGCGCGCATGGCGGCAGCCCCGGTCACCGCCGGATCATGCCTCGGTAATTCTGAGGAAGCCCAAATCGTCTACCCGGACGCGCTGGCCTGGGCAGACCAGGGTGGTCGAGGACGGCTCCTCCACGATGAGCGGGCCGTCCGCGTCGAAGCCCGGCGGCAGCAGGTCCCGGTCGTAGACGGCGCTTTCGTGCTCACCGTCCTCGCCGAAATCGACTGTGCGCCCCTCCCGCGCCGCCGCTTGGGCGGATCGGCCCTCCGCAGCCCAGGGTGTGAGCTCGGGCCGGGCGACATCGGCGGTGGCGGTGAGACGGAAGGTCACGAGCTCGACCGGCGTGTCCGCGAGGCGGAATGTGTAGGCGCGCTCGTGCGCAGCATGGAAGGCGTCGAGGATCGACTCGCGGCTCGCCCGGTCGAGGTCGATGGGGATCGTCACGGCGTGCTCCTGCCCGCCATAGCGCATGTCGATGTGGCAGGCGGTCGTGAGCGTGCCCTCGCCCCCTTCGGACGCAAAGTACCGCTCCGCTTCCGCGTGCAGCTCGGCGAAGAGCGCGTGCAGGTCCGCGATGTCGAGCGCATCCGCGCGCTGCAGCGCGGTGCGCACGAAGTCCCGGCGAGGTGCGGTCGCCAGCATGCCCCAGGCCGAGAAGAGGCCAGGATAGCGCGGCACCACGATCTCCTTCACGCCGAGCTCGCGGCCGAGGCTTGCGCCGTGCATGGCGCCGCCGCCGCCGCCCACCATCAGCGCGAAGTCGTTGGGATCGTGGCCGCGCTGGATCGAGACCAGCTTGAGCGCGTTGATCATGTTGGCATCGACCAGACGAATCACGGCGACCGCCGCCTCGTCAACGCTGCAGCCCAGCCCTTCGGCGATCTTGCCCATGGCGGCCCGCGCGCGGTCGACATCGAGGGAGAGCCGCCCGCCCGCGAAGTTCGCCGGGTTGAGCACGCCGGTGATGAGCTTAGCGTCGGTCACGGTCGGCTCCGTGCCGCCGCGGCCATAGCAGGCGGGCCCCGGATCGGCGCCAGCGCTGCGTGGGCCCACGCTGAGCGTGCCGCCCTCGTCGAACCAGGCAATGGAGCCGCCGCCCGCGCCGATCTCCACGATGTCGATCACGGGCACCCGCACCGGGTAGCCATAGCGGATGCGCGTCGCTTCCAGCCGGTAGTCGGTGGTGATCTTCGGCTCGCCGCCCTCGATGGTGGAGCACTTGGCGGTGGTGCCGCCGATGTCGAGATAGATCACGTCGGGCTCGTCGCAGAGCCGGCCAATCAGGGCGGCGCCGTTGACGCCCGCCGCCGGCCCCGATTCGAGCAGCGTGATCGGGTGCTCCCTGGCCCAGCTGAAGCTCGTCGTGCCGCCGTTCGACTGCATCGCCATCATCGGGCAGTCGAGCCCCAGCCTGTCGATGCCGGCCTCCAGGGTGTCGAAGTAGCGCTGCACGATGGGCTGGACGTAGGCGTTGAGCACGGCCGTGTTCGCGCGCTCGTACTCGCGCCACTCACGGGTGATCTCGTGCGAGGCGGTGATCGCGACGCCGTTGAGCCGCTCGCGCAGATAAGTCGCCGTTTCCTCCTCGTGCGCAGGCGCGGCGTAGGAATGGAGGAACTGGATGGCGATGGCTTCCACCCCTTGGTTGCGGCATACCTCGACCACGCGGTCCAGGTCTTCGAGATGCAGCGGAACGCGGACGCGACCCTTGGCGTCGACTCGCTCGCGCACCTCGAAGCGCAGCCGGCGCGGCACGAAGGGGACCTCCTTGCGGTAACGGAGGTTGTAGAGATCGGGGCGGTTGCCGCGCGCGATCTCCAGTACGTCGCGAAAGCCCTCGGTGGTGACCAGCGCGGTCTTCGCGCCCGTTCGCTCCGTGATGGCGTTGATGACGGTCGTGCCGCCGTGGACGAAGTAGTCCACCACGTCGGCGTCGAGCTCCGCCTGATCGATGGTGTCGAGCACGCCCCGCGTCAGGTCATCCGGCGTGCTAAGCGACTTGGCGACGCTGAGCGCGCCGGTCCCCTCGTCGAAGTGGACGAGATCGGTAAAGGTCCCGCCGATATCGGTCGCCAGTCGTCCCACTGCGTTCTCCCTGCTGCTCGGCTGGCTCGTCAAGGCCCGCCGGCCGGCAGAAGCCGAGTCCGACCCCAGCTAGAACGACGCCAGCGCCACCTCGACCGCGCCGAGGGCCCCGAAATCGGCGCGCACGTGCTTCTTGTGCGCGATCGGCGCGGGAACGATGCAGGTGCCGGTGATGACCACGTCGCCCGCCGCAAGCGGCACGCCGTGTTGGACCCGGTCGTTGGCGAGCCAGGTGAGCGCGATGCGCGGGTCGCCCAACGCGTTCGCGCCCT
Source organism: Alphaproteobacteria bacterium (assembly GCA_963422645.2). Taxonomy (GTDB): domain Bacteria; phylum Pseudomonadota; class Alphaproteobacteria; order UBA828; family UBA828; genus WTGU01. The sequence goes on along the minus strand of CAXXVO010000012.1, from coordinate 79,424 downwards.
TGCCGGTGGCAGCCTCTTCTTCATTGATGGAGACGACGACCGGATGAGCGGCGAGATCGACCTCGCGCCAACTCTCTGGCGCCTCCGGTCCCAGCACGCAGTACTCGGTGCAGCCGTTGTCGGCGATGAGCTGGGCGGCACCCACGACGGTGAAGTCCCTGAAGCGTGAGTCGGGAATCTCGATGGCCGGATGCAGCGCCGCCACCGCGTCCATCACCGAGGCCACCGAGTAGTCGCCGTCCCCGCCGGGCAGGTCCCGGCCCATGCGGAACGCGAACTCCGCCTCGACCACCGCCATGTGCAGGTGGCCGGCGGGCAGCTTGGTGCCGCTCTGGTGGAGCTTGCTCTCCCACAGGCGCCCGGCGAGGGGGCCGTCCACGCCGATGTGCTTCTGGCCGGCCTCGCTGGTGGCCGCGATCTTCCAGCCCACGGGCGTGGCGCCGGCGAGGCGCGCGAGCGCGTCCTGCACGTCGTAGCCTTCGGCGGTGGTGCCAGGCTGGCACGCCTCGGGCAGGCCGTCGATCAGGTGATGGCCGCTCCAGGCCTTCCAGATGGCCCGCGCCGCCGTGTCGCTCTTCGAATCAGTCATGGATCCAATCTAGCGAGAGGGAGTGCCGGGCGACAAGCGCGCCTCATCATCCCTCGGCGTGCCGGGCGAGAGGGATTTGGGGAGCCGCGTCTCGGGGCAGGAGACCGACGAGGCGGGGGTCGTCGACGATATCCACCTCGCTGTGGGTAATGGCGAAGCCGTACTTCTGATAGAAGGCGAGGGCGGCGGGATGGTCGAGGGTGCAGGTGTTGAGGATCATGCGGCGGGGACGATGGCGCCCGGCGGCGGCGAGCGCGTGGGCGAGCAGCCAGCCGCCGAGGCCTTTGCCGGTCCACGACGGAATCAGGCCGAAATAGCGCAGCTCGATATCGGGCTTAGGCCGCAGGTTCAGCTCGATCAGGCCGATTTCCTCGCTGTCGGCCTCGGCGACGTAGACTTCCGTCTCGTCCGAGGCGAGATTGGCGGCAAGCTTGGCCTCATCCCACGTTAGCCGGCTCCACCAGAGCCAGTCGTCCCCGATCGCGTGATAGAGACGCAGGTAGTCGGCGACCGGCATGGTCCGGCGCCGATCGATGGTGAGGCCGGGGGCCGGCGGCGGCGGGACCGCCCGCTCCGGCGGCGACTCCATCGCGAGATGGGTTATCACCGTGTAGAGCTTGCCGGCCGGGGCGGCCTCCTCTGCGTGTGCGCTCATCAGAGGCCGCAGGAGATGCCCTCGTCCAGCAGCATGAGCGAGCCGTGGGCGGCACGGCCATCCTCGGAGCAGAGGAAGAGCGCGGCGGACGCCATGTCGTCGGGCTCCGAATAGGTCCGGTTGCTCGGCGTCACCGCGGTCATGCCCTCCAGCATCTCCTCGAACTGCGGCTCGGTGCGGATCTTCACGTTCATCGGTGTCGCCGTGTTGCCGGGCAGGATCGCGTTCACCGCGATGTTGTGGGGGCTGAGCTCCAGCGCGAGCGCGCGGGTGAGGTAGTTAATCGCGGCCTTCGACGCGCAATAGACCGAGAAGGTCTTGAACCCCATCACCCCCGTCACCGACGAGAGGTTGACGATCTTGCCGCCGCCCTGCGCGATCATGACCGGCGCCACCTCGTTGATCGCGAAGAAGGTGCCCTTCACGTTGATGTCCATGGTGGCGTCGTACTCGGCCTCGGTGGTCTCGCCGATCGGCGTCGGCTCGAAGATACCGGCCGAGTTGACCAGAATGTCGATGCGGCCGAACGCTGCCTTCACGTCGCCGACCAACGCCTTGACCGAGCTCACGTCGCGCACGTCGGCGACAAAGGCCTGGGCCGCGCCGCCCGATGCCTCGATCTTCTCCACCACGGCCTGGGCCTTGGCCAGATTCGAGGAAGCCGCGACCGCGATGCGCGCGCCTTCGGCCGCGAATCTGACCGCGATCGCCTCGCCGATGCCCGAAGAGCCGCCGGTAATCAGCGCCGTCTTTCCCTCCAGTTTCACGATCCTCTCCTCCCCGCTCTCCCACGCCGCAGCGCGACCATGCGCCGCTCCCTGCAAGGGCGGCGAGAATATCAGCGACGCACCGGAAAGTCTTTCGACCGGCGCGGCGGCAGCCGATAATGGCGCGAGGGGAGCGGCCCCGGCCGACCGATCGAGGGGAGGAGCCATGCACGGCCTGATGCAGGAGATCCCGCTGATGATCTCGTCGCTGATTCGCTATGCGGCGGAGTATCACGGCGACCGCCAGGTGGTCTCGCGCACCGTCGAGGGGCCTATCCACCGCTACGGCTATGCCGAGTGCGAAGGGCGCGCGCGGCGCGTCGCCAACGTCATGGCGCGGCTCGGGATCGGCCACGGCGACCGGGTCGGCACGCTGGCCTGGAACGGCTACCGGCACCTGGAGCTCTTCTACGGGGTCTCGGGCATGGGCGCCGTCCTGCACACGGTGAACCCGCGGCTCTTCACCGAGCAGATCGTCTACATCATCAACCACGCGGAAGACCGGGTGCTCTTCGTGGACCTCACCTTCGTCGAGCTGGTAGAGCGCATCGCGGATCAGCTCACCACGGTCGAGCAGGTCGTGGTGATGGCCGATGAAGACCACATGCCCGAGATCGCGCTCGCCAACGTCCTCTGCTACGAGACCCTGCTCGCGGCCGAGAGTGGGGACTACGCGTGGCCGGTCTTCGACGAGCGCGCCGCGTCCTCGCTTTGCTATACCTCAGGCACGACGGGCAATCCCAAGGGCGTGCTCTACAGCCACCGCTCGACCCTGCTGCACGCCATGGCTGCCTGCCAGAACAGCGCCATGGGAATCTCCGCCCACGACGTGCTGATGCCGATCGCGCCGATGTACCACGGCAACGCCTGGTCGCTGCCCTACCTCGGCTGCCTCTCCGGCGCAGGCCTGGTGCTGCCCGGCACGCAGATGGACGGGCAGAGCCTGCAGGAGCTGATCGAAGGGGAGGGAGTGACCTTCGCCCTCGGCGTGCCGACGGTGTTCACCATGCTGATCGACCATCTCGACGAGAAGGGCAAGACGGTGGAAAGCCTGGAGCGTGTCGCCATCGGCGGCTCGGCAGTGCCGCGCGCGATGATCGAGCGGCTGGCCGACCCCTACGGGGTGACGGTGCACCAGCTCTGGGGCATGACCGAGACCTCGCCGCTCGGCACCATGGCGACGGCGACTCCGGCAATCGACGCGCTTACCGAAGAGGAGCGCCAGGCGGTGCTGAGTCAACAAGGCCGCGTGCAGTTCGGCCTGGAGCTCACGATCACCGACGCCGACGGCGCGCCGGTACCGCGCGACGGCAAGACATTCGGCGACATGTGGGTGCGCGGCAACTGGGCCGCCAGCGGCTACTTCAAGGGCGAGGGCGGGGACCGGCTCGACGAGAACGGCTGGTTCCCCACCGGCGACGTCGCCACCCTCGACGAGCACGGCTTCATGCGGATCACCGACCGCACCAAGGACGTGATCAAGTCGGGCGGCGAGTGGATCAGCTCCATCGACCTGGAGAACGCGGCGGTCGGCCACCCGGACGTGAAGCAGGCCGCGGTCATCGGCATCTTCCATCCCAAGTGGGAGGAGCGGCCGCTCATGGTGGTGGTGCCGAGGGACGGCTGCACGCCCGACAAAGACACCATCAACGCCTACCTCGCGGCCAGGGTCGCGAAGTGGTGGCTGCCCGACGACGTCGTGCTGGTCGACGAGCTGCCGCTCACCGCCACCGGCAAGATTCAGAAGTCGCGCCTGCGCGAGATGTTTCAGGATTACCGGCTGCCGGACGCCTGATCCGGGCTTGCGGCAGAGTTGCGCCGCACCGCCGCCCTCCGCCCCGAGCGAACCGGGAATTTCTGTCCGGGATCAGGTGGGATTAAGCTGGATGGCCGGGAACTCGCAGGCGCCCAGGCATCGACCGGCACCGACGTGAGGGTGCGGTCGGGCGGCTCGGGCCGGCCCTCCACGACCTCGCGGATGGCGGCGGCGGTCTCCGGCGAGAGGCCGCCCTGGGGCTTGGCCCCGCCGACGGGTGCCGGCTTTGCCGTCGTGCGCTCCCGCTCGAGGCGAAGCTTGTCGGTGCCTTCGATGCGCTTGAGGGTGAGGGCGAGGCGGGCAAGTTCTCGCATGGGCGCAGGCTCTCCGCGTTGGCTGAGTTCGGCCATGCTGGAGAGCACCATCGTCCGCAGGGTCTCGATCAGGATAAGCCCGGCGCGGCCTTCCGCGCGCTCGCCGAGTTCCCGCACCCAGATCCTCATCGCGCGGTCGAACTCCTGCTGTTCGCGGATCAGGGCGCGCATATTCTTGGAATAGCGGCCGACGGCCGAACGCGAGCAGGAGCCGCCCTCGGCCCGGATGAGGGCGGTTATGTCGTCGATGGTGGCGCCGTCCGCGATGGCTTGATCGACGGCCTCGCGGAGTTTGGACGGCAGGCGGTCGATGGAGGAGCGCCCGCCGATTCTGATGGGTCGGTTCAGGTTTTGCATGCCGCGATGCTGACGCGGCAGCCCCGCGCCCTCCACCGCACCATGTTGCGGGGTTGACTGTAGTGCGCCGCCGCGCACGCCTCTCGACGGTCGCGCGCCGGCACACCCAACCGTCGGACGATTGCCGTCTCAAAACATGCAGAACGCAAGTGCTGTCCCGCATCCGTCAAAGACGGACGCGCTCTAATGCGCCGAGATCGTCTCGATCAGGTACCTGTCCAGCTCGACGGCGAGTGCGAGGTCGTCGCGCTCCAACGCGCGGCGGGCGGCTGGCGTCATCAGGGCGGCGCGGCAGGGCGTCGCCGCCACCACCGAGACCTGCGGCACGTAAGGGACGAACGCCGCTTCGGCGGCAAGCGCATCGCCGGGTCCGAGCTCGGCCATCCGTGCGCCGGTGTCGCCCTCGCGCGCGATCGCTCTGCCCTCGGTCACGAGCAGCATGCCTTCCTGCTCCTCGCCCTGCGTCACGATGGTTGCGTCGGCCTCGAAGGCGCGCGCCTCCAGCCAGGGATCGAGACGCTCAGTCAATTCCTCGAATCGGGCCAGCCTCTCGACCTCCTGCATCGCACGGTCGATGGAGAGCCCGAAGAGCGCCGCTGTAGCCGGACGAAAGTCTTTGCGAATCGCGGCCGGAAGTCTTTGCGAATGGCCTGGAAAATCGTCTGGTTTTCGGGGCTGAATCGGGCTGGAAAAACCGGCCTGTGCATGGGCCGTGAAGGAGCGCTGCGCGGGGGGTTCAGGGCCCGTGCACGGGCGGTGCGTGAGGGTTTCAGGCGCGGTCGGGACCGGGGCGGGCGCCGGGGCGGCACGGGCGTTCGAGTTCGGCCTTCCACCATTCGGGGTCTTCGACGGCGCGTTCTGCGGCGTCGTATCCGTCGTGACCGGTCCATCTTCCGGGGTCGGCGTCGGCGTACCATCGGCCTGCGCCGCGGTGTCGTTCGAGGGCGTCGTCGATGCGGGCGACCTGGTCCGCCGGGCGTCCCCGGCAGAAGCGCTCGAAGAAGGCGTTGAGGCGGCATCTGGGGCAGCGTCCGCAGGGCTCTGCCGCGGCGGTGCACCGGTAGGTGAGCGCCTCCAGCCCGGGCGGGAGCAGGGCCTGGAGCGCGAAGCGCCCGGCGACGGGTCCGAAGGGGTCGTCCCGCGACGGCGGCCACTGCGCGCCGTCCTCCCAGCCGGGGAAGAAGGGGAGTTCCATGGGGACGGCGGTGCGCGCGCGGTAGACGGGATACCAGTACATGCGGTGCATGTCGTCGGCGGTGTCCCACGAGGTGATGCCGAGCATCACCCGGTCGGCGCGGTGGCGCTCGGCCTCGTCGGCGTGGGTTGCGTACCGGTCGAGGCCCCAGGGGCCGAATGTGGGGCTGGCGGAGCCTGTCGATCAGGCGGCTGTCGCCGGCGAAGACGACCGAGAGGATGGCGCGCGAGTCGAAGTCGGTGGACGCCAGCAGGCGGATCTCGGAGATCACCGAGGGCAGCAGCTCCTGGGCCTCGTCGATGAGCACCACGGGCCGCATGCGGGTGTCGTCGACATGGGTGAGCCATCGCTCGCGCAGGTTTTTGAAGCTGGCCCAGCGGTTGTTGTACATCAGGTCGACGCCGAACATCCCGCCGATCTCGCGGTAGAAGTCGGACAGCCTGGAAGAGGGGTGGGTGATGGCACAGACCCTGAGCCCGTCCGAGCGGCCGAGGCGGTCGGCGAGCACGCGCAACGCCACGCTCTTTCCGGTGCCGGGCTCGCCGGCGATCAACGCGAAGCCGCCCTGGCGCACAAGATGATGCTCGATTCTGAGGCAGAAGCTGTCGACGGCGGGGCTCACCATGAGGCTGTCGACCGGAAGGTCGGTGGCGAAGGGGTTCCATTTGAGCCCGTAGAAGGTGAGCAGCTCGCGGTTCATGACGGATCTCCCTGATCGTCGTCCTCGCCCGGACCGGGCGTCTTGTTATGGGGTACCCAGGCCGGCGGCAGGCCTGTTGCGGCCTGGGCGTCGAGCACGCCCTTGAGCAGCGGCGGAAGTTCGCCGACGCCCGCGCTGGCGCCGCCATGGTCGCTGCCGGGTCTCGCAGGACGGCGGACGCCATCGGCGTTGCCGCGCTTGTCGAGGGGGTACAGCGTGCACAGCCGCTCGCCGCTTCGGCCTTCCACCAGATCGACGCCGCTGAGGTCCCAGCGCGCATAGCGGACCCAGAGCGTCCTCAGGTGGCGCCACGGCTGTGGCACCTGGTAGCGGATGCCCTCGACCGAGACGGTGCCGTCCGAGCGCCTGAGCGTGCGCTTCCTGGCGATGCGGAAGGCCGCCTTGAGCTCGTCCGAGGCGGGGCAGGGCCTCGATGCCTTGACGCTCCCGGCGAGGCGTTCATGCGGCGTCATGCCGAGCTCGCGGTGCACCCGCCGATGGTAGTCCTGCTCCAGCCAGGCTATGGTGGCGTCGTTGAGCATCTTCAGGGTGAGCGCGTCGACGCCTTCGAGCTGAGCCATCAGGCGGCCCTCGACCGTGCCCCAGAACGACTCGATTTTTCCATTTTGATGGGGGCTGTAAGCGAGTGTCGTGGCCCCCACGATGCCGAGGCGGTGCAAGCCCTCCTCGACCTCGCCCGCCGTCATCGGCCCGCCGTTGTCGGTCAGCAGGGACCTGGGCAAGTCCCTCTTCATGAAGGCCTGACAGAGCCCGTGGACGAAGACCTCGGCGGTCTCCTCCAGGTACCACTGCAGGTGGCAGCCAAGCCTGGAGTGGTCGTCGAGGAAGCCGAGCAGGATGGGCGTCTGCCATTCGCCCGACGCCGTCAGCACGCGGCGCTTGCCGTGGTGGAAGTCCCCGTGCCACAGCGCGTGACTGCGAGACACCTCGTAGCTAAGGACCTCGCGGGCTTCGACCGCCGGCTTGTCCTCACCCTCGTGCCACTTCCTGGGGCGCTCGCGCACCAGGCCGCGATTGCGCATCGCCCGCGTCAGCGTCGCGTAGGACGGCATCGGGCCGAGCTCGGGATGGGTCGCAACATGAGCCTTGAGGGTCTCGTAGTGGAGCTGCGCCGCCCACGAGGGATGGACCCGGTACTGCTCGCGCAGCGCCGCGATCAGCCCCGCCGACATGGACCGCTCGCGGCCGACGTCGGTCCGAGGCTTCCGGCGCAGCGCCTTGACCGGGTCCTGCTCCTCTGCCCGCGCCCGGTAGTACCAGCGCTCGATCGTCGAGGCCGCAAAGCGCACCGGCCCCTTGCCCGACGGGTGCTCCCAGTCGCGCTGCGACAGACGCTCGAACTCGGCCCCCAGCTGGCCTGCAGGCGGCGGTGAAGCCAGAAGCGGCCCCACCACCGCAAAGCGCAGCCGGGCCCACTTCTCGCGCCTGGCGCCCGCGTCGTCCTTGTCCATTCCGGCATCCCTCCCTCGCCGCATCGGAGAGATGCCCATGTAGAACGCCCTATCCGGGCGTGACAGGAACACTTTCTGCGGGCGGCGCCGAGCCATCGCCGAGCCCGCAATAGCCCGTCCACGGCTTGAACCAGATCAGGCTCAGGAACAGACGCTCACCGAAGCGTCCGCCCCGCATCTGCCGCAGCACGAAGAGCAGCGGCACCTCCTCGGGTGGCATCACCAGTTCGCCACGCTTCGCTCCCCAGGGCTCCGTCGCCGGGAACGCCTCCAGCCACCACTTCCGCCAGCGGCGCAGTGTGGCGACCGAGACCCCCCACTTCCGCTTGATCGTCTGCAACCGCACCCCGCCTCTCAGAACCAGTGCACTCAACAGAACGAACAGGGCGCCCAGATAAAAGCGGCGCCCGAAGAATCGTACCGATGGTGGGGTCGCTCGCAGGCGGCAATCCGCGCAGCAGAAGCTGAACCGCCGCGTGCCCTCTTCCCTCAACTCGGCTGCCAGACCGTACGGCTTGCGCGGATACGTCGCGCTGTGCAGCTTGCCGGGGCAGTGTCGGCAGCCCGCCTCGCGGCAGCGCGCCGCCTCGGCCTCATCGACCTCGCGCAGCCAGGCCCAGACCAGGGCGTTGCAAAGCATGGAGTGGCGGAAAATGTTGTGCGACATTGGGGCCGTCTCTGGCGATTGTGACCGTCACCACGAGACAAAGCCCCCCGGCGAACTTCTTGCAAGTTCGCCGAGGGGCACCCGCCCCAAAACCTCAACAAATCCGAGCGGATCAGGCCCCGATCCCCGCTGAAAGACCGCGCGCGCTCACCGGGCGCCTCGGCGTCGAGATCGACGCCGACGCCGAACTCGAGGCGGCGCGCGAAGACGCCGCCGGACGGGCCGAAGAAGACGCCTTCCGCGAGCCCCCGCAGGACGAGGACGCCGACGACGGCGAGGCGTAGCACGTGGCTACCGACCGTCAGCGCGAGCGCAGGCTCAAGGGCGAGCGATCCCGCCGCGCCCGCGCCCTGCCCCGCATCCAGAAGGACACCGCCGCCGAGGTCGGCCGCATCCTCGGGCGCGCCGAGCGCGACATCCGGGCCACCCTCGCCGGCGCGCCCTCCGATTACCAGGCATGGGCGCTGCCATCCCTCCAGGCCTCCGTCCGGGACGCCCTCGACAGCCTCGGCGCAGACGCCGGGCAGGCCATGGCCGAGGGCGCAACCCGCGCCTGGGACGCCGGCATCGATACCGTGGACGCCCCCGTCGACGCCGCCATGCGCCTCGATGCCCCCGACTTCCGCATCGCCGCCGTCCTGCCCCGGGTCGACACCCGCCAGCTCCTCGCCATGCGATCCTTCCTCACCGACAAGATGAAGGGCGTCACCGCCGCCCTCGCAGACCGCGTCAACACCCAGCTCGGCCTCGCCATGACCGGCTCGGTCCCCGTCGGCGAGACCACCGGACGCGTCGCCGCCATCCTCAAGACCGGCGGCAGGTCCCGCGCCCTGACAATCGTGCGGACCGAGCTCGGCCGCGCATACTCCATGGCCGGACAGCAGCGCATGGAGCAGGCCGCCGGGATCCTGCCGGGGCTGAGGAAGCAGTGGCGACGCTCCGGAAAGCTCAGAAGCCGCATCGCCCACGACGCCGTCGACGGACAGACCAGGGAAGCCGCCAGGCCCTTCGACGTCGGCGGCGCCACGCTCATGTACCCCCGCGATCCCGCCGGACCCGCCGCCGAGACGATCAACTGCGGATGCCAGTCGCTGCCATGGATGGAAAGCTGGGAGGTCGGGAACCCCGGGCGAAAGCCCTTCTCCGACGAGGAGATCGCACGCGACCCGCGGCGCGCCGATCTCGAAGGGAAGGAGGCCGGCGCGGGGACAACGCCGGCATCGTAGACCGGGCGAGGCGAAGCACCGCGCCGCACCGGGATTTGCCGGCGAATCCGCACCCCCGGAACCGCCCCGATTTACAGGCCTTTCAGCACCCCTGAAACGCCCCGAAAATCACCGTTTCCAGCCAATTCACGGCCCTTTCCGGGCCGGATTCGCAAAGACTTTCGTCCGGCCCGCCAGACCCCGGAAACGCCGCCAACCCCTTGACCGTCCGCCTTCTTCCGCCTTCTTCCCGGCATCTTCCGGATTCGCAATGACTTTCGTCCCCCTACAGCCGCGCGCGCTGCGTCGGAGTCGCCGTGGAGCCGGTCCCATTCGGCGATGACCTGGTCCTCGCAGCGCTCCAGGGCGCGGTCGAGATCCTCTTCCACGATCAGCGCCTGCCACAGGGGGCGCGGCAGCCCGCGCTGCAGAATGGTGCGCACGTGCGCTGGAGCCGCGCTGAGCACCACGCGGGTCCCCCGTCCATGCGCGGCGCGGATCGCGCGGCTCATGACGTTCGCGGCGGAGCTGTCGAAGCCCGAGACCGCGGCGAAGTCCAGCAGCAGGCAGTGCGGCGGCGGGTCGTCCTTGAGCGCCTGCTTGATCCAGCCGCCGATGGCGGCGGCGTTGCCGAAGATGATGTAGCCGCGCAGCCGCAGGACGCGCAGGCGCTCGCCCTGGTTCCGCAGGATGGCGCGATGGGTGACGGAGCGGGTCTTCTTGCTCCGCAACTCGCGTCCGGTGAACGCGGCGTCGATGACACTCACCTTGCTGAAGCGCATCACGAAGAAGATCACGGCCGCCGCCATCCCCACCGCCACGCCTTCCAGGAACCCGAAGATGCCGATGATGAGGGAGACGACGAGAACGGTGCCGTAGTCCAGCCAGGGCAGGGTCCTGCGGTTCGTGACCAGCCAGTCGTAGAGCAGGTTGAGCCCGACGAAGAGCACCAGGCCGCCCAGCATCGGCGTGGGCAGGATCGCCAGCACCTCGCCGCCCACGAAGAGGATCAGGCCGACGATGAGGGCCACGACCACGCCCGTAAGCCGCGTGTCGGCCCGGGTCGCGTGGCTGATGAGGGAGACGGGCGAGGTGTTGCAGCCCGGCGCGCTGCCGCCGATGCCGGCCACCAGGCACGAGGCGCCTTCGGCCCGGAACTCCCGGTTCAGGTCGATCTCAACGCCGGTCACGAGCTCGATGGCGCCCGCATGCAGGACGACACCGATCAGCGCAACCAGCATGGCGCCCAGGATGAGCGGTAGCTGGGATCCCACCACCCCCCAGTCCACATGCGTGAGGTCGCCGAGACCGATGGGTGGCCAGGTGGACTCGGCCGGAATGCCCACGAAGAGGATGCCGGCTGCGGTGGCCTCGGCGAGCGAAATGTCGAGCGCGTAGAGCACCGCGTGGCAGAGCCCGACGGCGATCACCACCGAAACGGGCAGGATCAGGTAGTGCGCGCGGATCTTCGAGATGGCGAGCAGCACGCAGCCGTAGAGGACGCTCGGCGCCCACCTCTGGATCGTGTCGATCTCCGCCAGATGCGGAAAGGTCTCCCAGTCGAGCCTGATCCCGGACGACACCGCGACACTGCTCTTGGCCAGGAACCAGCCGATGCCCGCGAGGAATCCGCCCACCAGGGGGTAGGGCATGAAGCGGAACAGATGGGCCAGCCGGAACTGCCCGATGAGCAGGAAGATGATCGCCGAGATCACCGTGGTGAGTCCCAGGATGACGATCATCGTCGCGAACACCGCCGTGCCGCCGGCGGATGCGAGGCTGACCGCGACCGTGCCGCCGATGGTCAGCAGCACCGCAGCGGGCGCGAAGTGGGGGGCGGAGATGATGCCCTTGTAGGTGCTGGAGAGCGCCGTGATGAGGCACATCACCAGCGTGCCGAAGAGGATCGCGCCGGTACCCTGGGGGATGAAGGGAGTGAGGGGCCCCGAGAAGATGATGGAGGCGATGGCGGCCTCCGAGACCAGCATGATCACCGCCACCACGAGTCCGGTGGAGAGCGCAGCGGGAAGCTTGGCCGAGAGGGCGTCGGCCTGCAGCTCTGCGACCAGCGCGCGGATCACGACTGCTGCTCCCGCGCCTGCCGGCTAGCTATACCAGGCTGGCGCAGTGTCGTAGCCGGCAAAGGCCTCGCCGTCGTGGCCGACGAAGATCTCGGCATCCCGTTCCACCGCAACGTCCTTGAGCCGCTTCATCGAGGCGACCGCCTTCACCGGGTCCAGGTGGAAGCTCGGGATGATCTCCTGCTCCAATCCCTTGCGCGTGTAGGCGTCATCGGCGGTGAAGAGCATCGGCCGCCTCCCGGCGAGCTCGACCAGCAGGCTGTAGTGCCCGGCGGTATGCCCCGGCGTCTCGATCAGGTGCAGGCCCTTGGCGATCTCCTGATCGCCGCTCACGAGCTCGACACGCGGGGTCCAGATGTCGCTCTCCGGGTCGGCCGGCACCTCCCGGCCTTCGCGCTTGAGGCGCTCGCGGTAGAGGTCCGCGTGGAAGCGCATGTCGGAATAGCCCAGCAGCTCGAAGGGCTCGGGAGCCGAGCACTGGGCGAACTCGAGCGCATGGCAGACCGTGCAGGCCTCGCGCAGATGGCGGTTCCCGCCGCAGTGGTCGAAGTGATAGTGCGAGTTGACGACGTAATCGATGTCCTGGGGCCGGTAGCCCGCGAGCGCGAGAGCGCCGACCAGCGACTGTTTATCCGACTGGATCGGCTTCTCGAAGGGCAGCACGGCGTTGACGTGGTCGCAGTCAAAGCCGGTATCGAAGAGGTAGAGCCCGTCGGCATGGTCGATCAGCACGCTATAGACCGGGAAGCGCACCTCGCCCGCCGGACCCCGGTTCCAGTAGATGTGGAAGCCGTCGATCACCAGCGTGCCGCCGTCCAGGATGAAGACCCGCGTCTCTTTCATCGCCTCGCTCCCTGCATCCCTCCAGTCTAACGCTGCCCGCGCACGTAGGGCAGGCCGAGCGCGGCCGGCAGGCTCGCGCGCCGGGCGAAGAGCACCAGCACGATCATCACCATGAGGAAGGGCAGCATCTGCACCACATCCGTAGGCACGTTGACGCCGCCGACCTGCAGCGCGGTGGTGAGCGAGAGGCTCGCGCCGAAGAGGAGGGCGCCGATCAGCACCCAGATCGGCCGCCCGCGCGCGAGCATCGCCAGCACAATGGCGATGAAGCCCGCCCCGCCGGTCATGAAGGGGACGAAGATGCCGGCCCCGATCATCGCCATGTAGGCGCCGCCCATCCCCGCCATCGCACCGGTGAAGAGCACCGACCAGGTGCGGGTCGCAGTCACGCTGATCCCGGCCGCGTCGAGGGCATCGGGCTTGTCACCCGCCGCCTGCAGGTTGAGCCCGACATGGGTGTTGCGGAAGAGATAGGCGAGGACCAGCACCAGGATGACCGCGATGTAGACCATGGGGTGGCGGGCGAAGAGGCTCGGCCCGACGATCGGAATCTCGCTGAGTCCCGGAATGTCCACCGTCTCGACCCGCGGCAGGCGTGGATAGGTGCGGCTGAACTGCACGTGGTGGAGGAGGGCGGTGATGCCGTCCGCGCCGAGGGTGAGCGCGATCCCGATCACGATCTGGTTTAGCCCTAAGCGCACGCAGAAGAGGGCCATCAGCATCGCCATCACGAGGCCGGCTGCGGCGCCCGCCAGGAATCCGAGCCAGAGCGAGTTGGTGCCGAAGGCGGTGGCGAAGCCGGCGTAGGCGCCGAAGAGCATCATCCCCTCGATGCCGATGTTCAGCACGCCGGCCTTCTCCGAGACCTGCTCGCCGAGCCCGGCCAGCAGCAGCGGCACGCCGGCCGCGACCGCACCCGCGATCAGCGAGATCAGGAAGGCGTCGCTGAGCAGGCCCTGCGACATCGCCGCTCAGTCCCGTGCCGCCATCTGGCGGCGGTGGCCGAGCCATTCGGTGAGCGCCAGGAAGACCAGCATCAGCGCCACCAGTACCAGGATGAAGTAGTTGGGGAGCCCCGCCTTGCGCGAGGCTGTCTCGCCGCCGATGGAGAGCACGGCGAAGAAGAAGACGAAGCCGATCACGGCGATGCCGTTGAAGCGGGCGAGGAAGACCAGCGGGATGATCATCAGGCCATAGGCCGGGTTCCAGTCGGCCCGCACGTTGCCCCAGACGCCGAGGATTTCGACCGAGCCGGCGAGCCCGGCAAGGCCGGCGCTCAGCGCGAACACGGCGACCATCAGCGCGCCGAGCGGCAGCCCCACATGCACCGCAGCGCGCGGGTTCGCGCCCACCAGCCGCAGACGCAGGCCGAACGACGTCTGCGTCATCAGCCAGTGGATGAACAGGATCACCGCAAGGCCGACGATCACGCCCACGTTGATCGTGCTGTCGAAGAGGCGCGGCAGGCGGTCGTCGGTCGCCAGCGTCTCGGTCTGCGGCACGGTGGTGGTGGGGTCGTCGAAGGGAAGCTTGATGAGCACGTTCGCCGCGCTGATCCCCAGGAAACTCATCATCAGCGTGGTGACGATCTCGTTGACGCCGTAATAGGCCTTGAGCACAGCCGGCAGCAGCGACCAGAGGGCACCGACGGCCATCGCCACCAGCATCACCAGCGGCAGCACCAGCCAGATCGGCAGGACCGTGACCAGCGCCGGCGCGAGCGCGGCGGAGATCACCGCGGCCAGCAGGAACTGCCCGTCGACACCGAGGTTCCAGAGACCGGCACGGAAAGCGACGATCAGGCTCGCGCCCAGCAGCAGCAGCGGCGCGCAGCGGGTGATCGTGTCCTGCAGCCCGATCCAGCTCAGGAGGCCGCGCTTGATGATGTTGTAATAGAAGGCGCCCGGGTCGGCGCCGAGGACCAGCAGGATCAGCGCGCCGACGCCGAGCGCGAGCACGATGGGCAGCAGCGCCGACGCGACCGGCACGGCCCAGCGGAGCAACGCGGTTGCGCCGGGGGCGGGCCGCTCCTCGTGTGCGGTCGGCGCGTGTGTCATCGCGCGCTCACGCCTGGGCGCCGACCCCGATCATGAGCTCGCCGACCCGGCGTGCCGCGTCGCCATCGTTGTCCACGACGCCGACCATGCGCCCGTCGAGCATGACGCCGATGCGGTCCGAGAGCTCCAGGATTTCGTCGAGGTCAGTGGAGATCAGGATCGTCGCGACACCCTGGTCGGCGTTCTCGCAGATCGCGCGGCGGGCGCGGCGGATGTTGTTCAGGTCGAGCCCATACGTGGGCTTGTTGTAGATCACCGCCATGGGCTGGTCGTCGAGCTCGCGGGCGAGCAGCGCCTTCTGCACGTTGCCGCCGGAGAGATGCCCGAGCGGGGTCTCGGGGCCCGGCACGCGCACGTCGTGCTCGGCGATGAGCGTCCGCGCGTGGCGCTCCACCTCGGCGTTTCGGATGATGCCGTGGCGCCAGAAGGGCTCGTCGCCGATCCGCTTCAGCAGCAGATTGAGGCCGACGGGGAAGGCGGAGACGGTGCCTTCGCCGAGCCGGTCGTCGGTGACGTAGCGGAGCCCCGCGTGCTGGCGCTGGCGCACGCTCAGCCCCTCGATGGCTGCGCCGTCGAGCACGATGCGGCCGGCGTCCGCGTGGCGCTGCCCGGCGATGGACTCGGCGAGCTGCTTCTGGCCGTTGCCGTCGACCCCGGCGATGCCGAAGATTTCGCCCTCGCGCACCGCGAAGCTCACGCCGGCATCGCCGGCCGCCGCAGGGCTGTCGGACGGGCGCAGGCCCTCTACCGCGATCACCACCCGCTCGCCCGGCGCGGCCTCCCGCTGGGCGCGGCTCCGTTCCGGCACGGCGCCGTCGGCGGCGGCACCGAACATCAGGTCGACGATGTGGTCGATGGCTTCCTGCGGCGCGAGCTCGGCGAGCGCTTCCGGCTGGAGCTCTCCCACCTTGCGGCCCTGTCTGAGTATCGAGACCCGATCGCCGAAGCTCACCGCCTCGTGCAGCTTGTGGGTGATGAACAGAATTGCGATCCCGGCATCCCGCAGCCGCCCGATCACGCGGCCGAGGTCCTCGACGCCCTGCGGGGTGAGCATCGAGGTCGCCTCGTCGAGGATCAGCACACTCTCGCCCCGCCACAGCGCCTTGACGATTTCGACAAGTTGCTGCTGGCCAAGGGAGAGCGAGCCGAGAGGCGCGTCCTCCGGTAGCGCGATGCCGAGCAAGCCGGCGATCTCACTCAGCCTCGTGCGTGTTGCAGCCCGGTTCATGGGAGCGCGCCAGGAGGACCCCAGCATCAGGTTCTCGAGCACGGTGAGCGTCGGCACCAGGGTGGGGTGCTGGTAGACGGTGCCGATACCGTGGTCGAGCGCGGTGCGCGGGCTCGCGATCCGGGTCTCGCGGCCGCGTATCTCGATCGCGCCGGAATCGGGGCGCTGCATGCCTGAGAGGATGGAAATGAGCGTCGACTTGCCGGCGCCGTTCTCGCCCAGCAGGGCGTGGACCTCCGCCGGGTAGACGGCGATGGAGACCGCGTCGTTGGCGACGACTCCGGGGAAGCGCTTGGTGATATCCCGCAGCACGACGATCGGCTCGGCCGTGCCGCCGGCGTGCTCAAGGGGAGGGGAGGCCATAGTCAGGCCACGGGCGTCCGTTCGGGCGGGAGGGCGCCGCAGCACCCCCGGAGAAAAAGGGCAGGCGCGCCCGGCGTGCGATTCCTCGCGGCCGGGCGCCGCCTGCTGTCTCTGCGTGCGCTACTCAGCCGCCTCGACCGACGACATCAGGGCGCGCACCTCCGTGGCTTCCCAGACCGCCGGCACGTCGATCTCGCCCGCGATGATCTGGGCCCGGACGTCCATCAGCCCCGCCCACATCTCGTCAGAGATGTGCGCTGTCCGCAGCAGCTGCACCGAATCGTCCGCAAGCTGGATGGCGTAGCCGACGGTGCCGAAGGTGCCGCTCTTCAGGTCTTCGACCATCGCGGTGTAGACCGGCACCATGTTCCAGACCACCGACGAGAGCAGGTGGCCCTTGTCGATCTCGCTCTTGTCGCCGATCACGTCGATGAAGAGCACCTTGCCGCCATCGGCCGCAGGCACCGTCTCCACCGCCTGGAGCATGCCAAAGGTGGAGCCGTCGCCCTGGCCAAAGACGATGTCGGCGCCGGCGGCGATGACCGATTCCGTGACCCGCTTGCCACCGGCCGCATCGGCATAGGCCGCAGGGCCGATCACCGCGTAGAGCAGGTTGACGTCCGGATTGGCCGCGCGTGCGCCCATGGCGAAGCCGGCGGACTGCGAGTTCCAGGACGGCGGCTCACCGGAGACGACGATGCCGAGCGTGCCGGTGCGCGAAAGCTGCGCCGCCAGCATGCCGGCCATATAGGCGCCGTGATGCCCGCTCAGCGTGTAGTCGGCGACGAGGCCCGCCACCATGTCTTCCGGCCTGTCCACGATTGCGACCGCAACCCCGGTCTCAGCGGCGATCTCGGGTGCTGCGGTGTTGTAGCCGCTGGCGTGCGCGATCATCAGATCGGCGCCTTCCGCCGCGAGCTCGCGCAGCGTCGGCCGCACGTCGCCGTAGCCGAGGCCCTCGGCCGCGATCACCTCGAGCCCCATGGCCTCGCCGACCGCCCGGGTCGCGTCCACGCCCTGCTGGTTCCAGCCGTAGTCGGTGCCCTGCTCTGGCACCAATACCGCGATCGTGTCGATCTCCTGCGCCTGAGCGCCGGTGATGACCGCGGCCAGGCCGATCGCAGCGAGCGCCGATAGAGCCGTTCTGTGCAACTTCGGTGTCATCGTCGATTCTCCTCTTGCTACGGCGACGTGGGCCTCCACTACGCCGAAACGCAGTGGAGGCCCGTTCCTTTGCGTCACCGGGCGAGCGGCCGCGCGCCGCGCCCGGCCGTGGGTACGATTACAGAAGCTCCATGTCGGTGAGCAGCTTCTGGATGGCGGGCTCGTTCATGTTCTCCAGCGTCACCACCTGCGCCGGAATCGCCACGACGCGCGGCTCAACCGTCCCGCCCTTCAGGATCTGGTCCATGGCATAGACGCCGTCATAGCCCATCTTGAACGGGTCCTGCAGGATGAGTGCGTCGATGTAGCCTTCCTTGAACAACTCGAATTCTTCGGCCGAGCTGTCGAAGGCGACGATGCGGAGATCGAGCTCTCTCTGCTTGGCGAGCTGACCCGCGCCGGTGCCGGCGCCGTCGCAGGCGCCATAGAAGCCGACGAGGTCGGGATTGCCGGTGTACAGGTCGGTCGCGATGTTCAGCGCCTTGGCCGGGCTGCACCCCGAGTACTGCACCGGCACCACCTCGATATCGGGATAGTTCTTCATCTGCTCGAGGAAGCCGTTCTCGCGCTCGTACCCGGTCTGGGAGCCGGCGGTGATGCCGATGTCGCCGACCTTGCCCTTGCCGCCGATCAGCCCCGCCAGATGCTCCGCGGCGGCCTCGGCGGCACCGATGTTGTCGGTGGCGATGTAGGCGAGCGAGGTGTCGGGGTCGATGCCGGAATCCACCGTGATGACCGGCACGCCGGCCTCGATGGCCTTGGTCACCGGGTCGGACAGCGCCTTGGCATCGGTCGCGGCGATCAGAATGCCGTCGATCCTGCGGGTGACCATGTCGTTGACCAGGTTGATCTGGCCGGCGATGTTGGTCTGGTCCTGCACGCCGACGTAGAGGACCTCGTATCCCAGTTCCGCGCCGGCTTTTTCGGCACCCCGCTTGATGGCGAGCCAGAACGACGAATCGGTCGATTTCGGGATCCACGCCAGCGTCTTGTCGGCTGCGGTTGCGTCAGACGCGAACCCCACCGCCGAGAATGCGGCGATCACGGCTGCTGCCGCGAGGCCTCGAATGGTCTTCGATACGGGTGAGCGCTTCTTCATGTTTTCTCCTCCCTGGCGGCATTGTCGCCGCTTGCGACGCGCGGCCCCCTCTGTTCCTTCTTATTCTTCTCCGCCGCGCCTCAATCGCCGCCAATTATCGATGTAGACGGCGCCGATCAGGATAGCACCGATGGCGACTAGCTGCCAGAAGGCGTAGACGCCGAGCACGTTGAGCCCGTTGCGTAACGTGGCGATGATGAGTGCCCCGATCAGCGAGGCGATCAGGCTGCCCTGACCACCGAAGAGGCTGGTTCCGCCGATCACCACGGCCGCGATCGAGTCGAGCTCGTAGCCCACGCCGCCTGCCGGTTGTCCGCTGCCGATGCGCGAGGCTTCGGTAAGCCCCGCAATGCCGGCAGTGACGCCGCTCAGGCCGTAAATCAGGATCAGATAGAGCGGGATGTTGACGCCCGAGAACTTGGTGGCCTGCTCGTTGCTTCCGATCGAGACCGTGTAGCGGCCGAGCCGAGTGCGAAGCAGCACGAAGACGCCGATCGCGTAGAGCCCGAGCGTCGCAACGGTGGGCACCGGCACCACACCCCAGATACGCCCCTGGCCCAGGATCTCGAAGCCATCCGCCACCCTGAAGATGGGAATGCCCTCCGTGATGATCAGCGCGTAGCCGCGGGCGATCCCCATCATGCCCAGAGTCGCGACGAAAGGCGGAATCCGCATGTAGCCGACTGCGACGCCGTTCGCCGCACCGAAGAAGGCGCCGACGACGATCCCGGCAATCACACCGGCGGCAAGACCGTAGCCGGCATCCATGACCATGGTGGACGTGACCGCGGAGGCGGCGAGGATCGCGCCGACGGAAAGATCAATTCCCTTGGAGAGGATGACGAAGGTCTGCCCCACCGCGATCAGCGCAATAACGGCCGCCTGGACGGTAATCTCGAACAGGTTTCTGACGGTGAAGAAGTAGGGCGAGAGCTGCGACAGGATCAGCCACAGCAGCAGCAGGATGCCTGCGGTGAAGACGGTGGGATTGTCGATGATCGCGCGCTCTACGGCGCCAAGGAATCGCCCGGCGGACGATTTCGGGTTCAAGCCCAGGAAGCGGGTCGCCAGGTCGGGACGAGCCAATGCGTACCCTCGCGCAACGTACCGGGCTCGACTCTAGGCAAGACCGCCCAAGGGCGCAATTTCGGCCCGTCGGCTTGCGCATGTGTCCGCGGTTGGGAAGACAATCTTGATGGGGAAAGGGGCTTGTACAGGCCGCCGGGCAGGCTACTGCCGCAAGACTGGCGCTCTATAGCGTCGCGCTCAGCGCCTTCGCTTCTTCGATCTCCTCGGCGGTCATCAGACCCGCGACGGACTCGAGAATGAGCTGGGCGTTCGGGCTCTTCTTCTCGGCTGCCTTGTAGAGCCAGGCGTAGGCGCGCACCAGATCGCGGGGCACGTCATTGCCGCGCGCAAAAATCGTGCCGAGCAGGATCTGCGCCTCGGTCAGCCCCGCGCTGGCTGCCTGCTCATACCAGGGCACCGCCTGCATAGGCTCGCCCTTGATCTGATAGGCCATGCCAAGCGCGTACGCCGCTTGATAGTCACCGGCCTCGGCGAGTGGCTGCCATTCGCCGATCGCGGTCTCATAGTCGCCGGCTGTGTACGCCTGCCAGCCAGCCTGCATATCCGCCCACGCGGTGGTGGATACATGCAGGAGAGTCAGCGACAGAATCAAACCTGCCGCAGCAATGGTCACACCGCCGACGCGCCGGCGGTGCCCTCCGGATGACATGCCGGATCCTGCGGGTTCTATTTGATCTTCGATTCCTTGAAGACCACGTGCTTGCGGGCGACGGGGTCGAACTTGCGCAGCGAAAGTTTCTCGGTCTGACTGCGCGGGTTCTTGCGCGTCGTGTAGTAGAACCCCGTACCCGCCGAGCTGACGAGCTTGATCAGGATGCTGTTGGCCTTGGCCATTGGATGCGCTCGGCTTTCTGGTGTCGTGGACGCGGCGACATTAGCGTGTGGTTACAAGGTGTCAAGCGGCGGGGAACGCGGGACGTCCCGCCACTCATTTTAATTCTCCTCGATCACCGGGCGGGCGCTCCGCTCGATCGTGCGCTCAGCGCGCCATTCGGTGCGGCAGTGCGGGTGTTCCGCGCCTCAGCTGTGGCCGCGTTGGCGATCACTCTGCCGCTTGGGCGCCCTCCAGCAGCACGAGGTCGCCGTGCTCGTCGAGGCCGATCCCGTGGCGCTGCCCCTCCTCGATGGTCTCCTCGGGCCAGTGCACCTTGCCCGGATCGGTGCCGCCGACCACCGCCAGCATGAGCGCTGTCTGGTCGCCCGCGTTGCGAAAGCCCCGGCTCGCACCGATGGGGACCGAGACGGTGTCGTAGGGCTCCAGCACCACCTCGTGGCGCTGGCCGTCGCTGTTCTGCCAGTAGATGCCCCACTTGCCGGTCAGCGGAATGAACACCTCGTTGGTCTCGTGAATGTGCAACGAGGCGCCCTTGCCGGGCTCGGCCTTGATCAGGCCGACATTGAAGTCGCGGTTGTCGGTGATCGGAGGCTTGAGCTCTTTGTCCTCGACCACGCCGCGGCCGATGATGTTGTAGATGTCGCGCTCATAGCCCGGGATGAGCGCATCGACGAACGCGTGGCCGCTCGATTTCAGGTCCTTGAAGCGGGCGACGCGCTCGCTCTCCATGTACTCGGGGCTGACATCGATCCGTTCCATGGTGAAGCTCCTGCTGCTGGTATGCACCGAGCGGTGCCGGTCTCTCGGCTCAGGCGTCGGTCGGACAGGAAGAAACTTCCCGCCGCCCGGCCTCTAGTAGAGCTCGGTGCGATAGTTCTCCTCGACGAACTCGTCGGTCTCCTTGACCGTCTCCTCGGTGGGCGGCTCCTCCGGCGGCGCCGTCTGCTCCAGGATTATCCGGCCGAGCGACGGCATCTCGCGGCGGTTCTGTCTGCTCTCTTCGTCCCAGAGCCGAGAGCGCTTGAACGCCTTGGCGCAGTGCAGGAAGGCCTCCTGGACCTCGACCCTGATGCCGACTTTCGGCTCCTTTTTGTTGACCACGGCAGCCTGCGCCAGCGCGTCATCACGGACGATCGTCGCCTTGCCGTTCACCCGCAGCGTGTCGTCAAAGCCGGGCACCAGGAAGAGCAGGCCTACGTTCGGGTTCTCGATGATGTTGGTCATCGTATCCAGCCGGTTGTTGCCGGGCCGGTCCGGGATAAAGAGCGTGTTGTCGTCGAGCACCTGAACGAAGCCCGGCGGGTCGCCGCGCGGCGAGACGTCGGCGCGGCCGCTTTCGCCGCTGGTGCCGATGCAGAGGAAAGGCGAGCGGCTGATAAACTCCCTGCAGTGCTTGTCCAGCGAGGGGATGCACTTCTTCACCGAGATTTCCATGGTCTCGCCCATGGTCTCGCGCAGGTCGGTTTCCTGCTCGAAAATGCGTGCCTCTCCGCTTTCGTCCATGATGCCCGGCTCCCAGTCAATTCGCCAAGACGCCAAGTCTACCAAAGCGCGCCCCGCCGAGCCATCGCACACTGTCTCGTGTTCCGCGTGCGGCCGCAGCGCGTGACGCTCACGCCGCCCTGTGGCATCTATCGTGCATTCGTACCCTTCAGCGATTCGTTAGGGTCCTGCCATGAGCCACGCCGATTTCGTCCACCTCAGGGTTCGCACCGCCTACTCGCTGCTGGAAGGCGCGATCCGGCTCGACGGGCTGGTCGAGACCTGCCGCGAGTGGCGGATGCCGGCCTGCGCCATCGCTGATCGCGGCAACATGTTCGGCGCCTTGGCCTTCTCGGAGGCCTGCATCGGGGCCGGCGTACAGCCGATCATGGGCTGCGACCTCGCGATCGGCACGCGCACGGAGCAGCCCGGCCAGCAGGACCGCGCGGCATCGTGGCTCTTGCTGCTCGCCCAGGACGAGACCGGTTATCGCAACCTGACCGCGCTGACCAGCCACGCCTACCTCCAGGGCGGCGCCAGCGGGCAGCCTCTGGTCACCCTCGACGAGCTGGCGGCGCGGGCAGAGGGTCTGCTCGCGCTCACGGGCGGCCCCGCCGGGCCGGTCGGACGTCTCCTCATCGACGGCCAGGTCAAGGCCGCGCGCGCGTTGCTAATGCGGCTCGGCGAGATCTTTCCGGACCGGCTCTATGTCGAGCTCATGCGCCACGCTTTGGCCGAGGAGGAGCAAATCGAGGCGCGGCTGATCGCGCTCGCCGATGAGCTTGACCTGCCGCTGGTCGCGACCAACGACGCCTACTTCCTGCGCGCCGAGACCTACGAGGCCCACGACGCGCTGCTCTGCATCGCCCAGAACAGCCACGTTGAGGACGAGAACCGGCGCCGCCTCACACCGCAGCACCGCTTCCGCCCGGCCGACGAGATGCGCACGCTGTTCGCCGACCTGCCGGATGCCGTCGACAATACCTTGGCCGTCGCCCGGCGCTGCGCTGTCATGGCGCAGACGCGGAAGCCAATCCTGCCGGTGTTTCCCATCGCGGCCGACGTGAGCGAGGCCGATACCCTGCGAGCCCAGGCCGAGGAGGGACTGGAGCGCCGGCTCGCCGCCCAGGTCTACCGCGCCGACATGGACGATACGGCGCGCGAGGAGGCCGCGGCGCCCTACCGGGAGAGGCTCGCCTACGAACTCGGCGTCATCAGCGAGATGCAGTTCGCGGGCTACTTCCTCATCGTCGCCGATATCGTGCGCTGGGCCAGGGGGGAGGGGATTCCGGTCGGCCCTGGCCGGGGCTCCGGCGCGGGCTCCGTGGTGGCGTGGGCGCTCACCATCACCGATCTCGACCCGCTCCGCTTCGGCCTCCTGTTCGAGCGCTTCCTCAATCCCGAACGGGTGTCGATGCCCGATTTCGACATCGACTTCTGCCCGGAGCGTCGTGACGAGGTGATTGGCTACGTGTGCCGGCGCTACGGCAAGGATCGCGTCGCCCAGATCATCACCTTCGGCAAGCTCCAGGCCCGCGCCGTGCTCCGCGATGTCGGGCGCGTGCTGGGCCTCGGCTACGGCCGCGTGGATCGGCTCTGCAAGCTGATCCCCTACAATCCGGCCAACCCGGCGACCCTGCAGCAGGCGCTGGACAGCGAACCCCGGCTCCAGGCCGAGCGCGACGACGATGCGACGGTCGCGCGCCTGATCGAAATTTCGCTCCAGCTCGAAGGGTTGTACCGGCACGCCTCGACCCACGCTGCAGGCATCGTGATCGGCGACCGGCCGCTCAGCGAGCTCGTGCCCCTTTATCGCGACCCGCGCTCGGAGATGCCGGCAACGCAGTTCTCCATGAAGTACGCGGAGATGGCCGGGCTCGTGAAATTCGACCTGCTTGGCCTGAAGACGCTCACGGTGCTCGACCACGCGAGCGCGATGCTGCGCGAGGCCGGGGTCGATATCGATATCGATTCGCTCCCGCTCGACGACGAGAAGACATACGAGATGCTGGGCGCCGGCGCCGCCATGGGAGTGTTCCAGCTTGAAAGTACGGGCATGAGGGACGCGCTGCGCAGCCTCAAGCCCGACTCCATCGAGGACATCATCGCCCTCGTCGCGCTCTACCGCCCGGGGCCGATGGATAACATTCCCCGCTACATCGCTTGCAAGCACGGCAAGGAGAAGCCCGACTATCTGCACCCGATGCTGACCGGCCTGCTGGAGGAGACCTTCGGCGTCATCATCTACCAGGAGCAGGTGATGGAGATCGCCAAGGTTCTGGCCGGCTACAGCCTGGGCTCCGCCGACCTCCTGCGGCGCGCCATGGGCAAGAAGATCAAGGCGGAGATGGACGCGCAGCGGGAGACCTTCGTGAACGGCGCGCTTGCCAACGATGTCGCCCGCAGCGACGCGACCCGCATCTTCGAATTGGTGGCGAAGTTCGCCGGCTACGGCTTCAACAAGTCCCACGCCGCGGCCTACGCGCTGGTCGCCTACCAGACCGCGTATCTCAAGGCCAATCACCCGGTCGAGTTCTTGGCCGCCTCGATGAGCCTGGAGCTCAACAATACCGATCGGCTCGAGGTGTTCCGCCGGGAACTGGAGCGGCTCGGGATTGCCTTGCTGCCGCCCGATATCAACGCCTCGCGGGCGACGTTTTCGGTCGAGATCCGGGCCGACGACACCAAGGCGATCCGCTATGCGCTCGGCGCAGTCAGGAATGTCGGCGTGCAGGCGATGACGGCGCTCGCGGACGAGCGGGAGGCGAAGGGGCCATTCACCGACCCCTTCGACTTCGCCGGCCGGGTCGACCCGCACCAGATCAACCGCCGCCAGATCGAGAACCTGGCGAAGGCCGGCGCCTTCGACAGCCTCACGCCGAACCGCCGGCAGATGGCGGAGGGTGCTGAGGTGCTTCTCGCCTTCGCTAACTCGTCCAGGCTCTCTCGCTCGCAAGCCTCGCTCTTCGACGATGCCGATGCATCGTTCGCTCCGCGGCCGTGCCTGGCGGAGCAGGCGGATTGGGACCAGGACGAGAGACTTGCGGCCGAGCAGGAGGCGGTCGGCTTCTATCTCTCCGCCCATCCGCTCGATTCCTACGAGGCGGCGCTCAAGGGGCTCTCGGTCACGCCCGCCGCCCAGATGGCGGAGCAGGTGGCGCGGGGTATCACGCGCTTCCGCCTGGCCGGCGTGGTGCTCTCGGTCAGGGAGCGCGGACCGGGCTCGCGGCGCTACGCCTTCATCCAGCTTTCCGACCCGAGCGGCAGCTTCGAGGTGGCGGCCTTCCGCGAAACCTACGGCGACGGGCGCAGCATGCTGGAGCCCGGCAAGCCGGTGCTGGTGACCGCACAGGCCCGGATCGAGGGGGACGAGGTCAAGCTCTCGGCCCAGAGCTTCGACGATCTGGACGCCCGGCTCACGCGCAATCTCACCGGCCTCGCGGTCTTTGTCCACGATCCGGCCGCGTTGGAGCCTCTGGGTGCAATTCTCGCGAGCCGTCCGGCGGGCGGCGGACGAATCGCGCTCTTCGTCGAGACCGGCGGGGACAGCACGGTCGAGGTCGAGCTGCCCGAATCTTACACGCTCAGCCCCTCTCTCGGCGGTGAGATCGGCGCGCTCGCCGGGGTCACGACCGTCCAGGAGCTCCCGGCGGCGCGGGCCGGCTAAGGCCGGTTGGGGCCTTGCGCGCCGGGGGCACCGGCGCTATCAAGCCCTCACCTGCGTGTAGCAGGAATTCACACGCGGATGACGGCATTCCTGACATGAGTGCCGATCCGGTGCCCGGCCAAGCAGGGGCATGATCCGCGGAGGAGGAACCGGAGAAAGGACGACCAATGGCATTGCCAGAATTCACCATGCGCCAGCTGCTCGAGGCCGGCGTGCATTTTGGACACCAGACCAGGCGTTGGAACCCGAAGATGCGCCCCTACCTCTTCGGCGCGCGCAACGAGGTTCACGTCATCGATCTGGAGCAGACGGTGCCGCTTCTTCACCAGGCGCTGGTCGCGCTGCGCGACGTGGCTGCCGGGGGCGGGCGCATCCTCTTCGTCGGCACCAAGCGGCAGGCCTCGCGCCCGATCGCGGAGACCGCCCGCCGCTGCGGGCAGTACTACGTCAACCACCGCTGGCTGGGCGGCATGCTGACCAACTGGAAGGCGATTTCGGGCTCGATTAAGACCCTCGCCGATCTGGAGGCGACACTCGCCGACGAGTCCGCCGGCCTGACCAAGAAGGAAATGCTGCAGCTGGTCCGGCGTCGCAACAAGCTCGATCTCGCGCTCGGCGGCATCCGCGACATGGGCGGCGTGCCGGACGTGCTCGTGGTCATCGACACCAACAAGGAAGACATCGCGATCCTGGAGGCGCGCAAGCTGGGCATCCCGGTGGTCGCGATCGTCGACAGCAACTGCGACCCCGACCTCATCATTCATCCGATTCCCGGCAACGACGACGCGATCCGCGCGATCAATCTCTACTGCGACCTGTTTGCCCGCGCTGTCATCGACGGTTTGCAGGTGGAGCTCGCTGCCTCTGGCGCCGACATCGGCGCCGCCGAGGAGGGGTTGGCCGAGGACCTGCCACCGGTCGAAGCGGCCGCGGCTGAAGCCGCGCCGGCCGATGGCGATGCGGCTGCGGAAGCGCCCGCCGAGGCACCTGCCGACGCCGACGCAACGCCGGAGTCGTCCAGCGCGTCGGGCGCGCCGGAAGCATCGGAAACGCCGGAACCGGCAGATGCGGCTCAGGCGGCCGAGGCATCCGCAGCGCCGGAGGGCGGTGAGGCAGAGCAGGCGGCGGGCGCGTGATCGCGCCGCACACTTGGGAGTAGCGAGCGATGGTTCAGATCACGGCCGCGCTGGTCAAGCAACTACGCGAGAAGACCGGCGCCGGCATGATGGATTGCAAGAAGGCGCTGACCGAGACCGACGGCGAGCTGGAAGCAGCGGTCGACTGGTTGCGCAAGAGCGGCCTGGCGCAAGCTCAGCGCAAGGCCGGCCGCACCGCAGCCGAAGGGTTGATCGGGCTGGCGACGGCGCCGGGCAAGGCGGCGATGGTCGAGATCAACGCCGAGACCGACTTCGTCGCGCGCAACGGCGACTTCCAGGCGGTGGTGCGCGAGGTCGCGACGCTGGCACTGGATTGCGACGGCGATATCGAGCGCCTTTCTGCGGCGTCCTATCCGGGAACGGGCCGCACGGTGGCCGAGGAGATCACCAATCTCGTCGCCACCATCGGCGAGAACATTCAGCTGCGGCGGACGGCGGTTTTCGACATGCCGGCAGGCGCCGTGGGCGACTACCTCCACATGCCGGCGACGCCGGGGCTGAGCCGGCTCGGCGTGCTCGTCGCGGTGGAAGCCGACGCACCTGTCGAGAGCCTCGAGCGCCCCGCCCATGAGCTCGCCATGCACATTGCGGCTGCGAGCCCGCATGCGGTCTCGCGCGATTCGCTCGATCAGGCGATGGTCGAGCGCGAGCGCGCGATCCTCGCCGAGCAGGCGCGCGCCGAAGGCAAGCCCGAGAAGATCATCGAGAAGATGATCGAGGGCAGGCTGCGCAAGTTTTTCGAGGAGGTCGTTCTGCTCGAGCAGACCTGGGTTCTCGACGGAGAGACACGGGTGAAGGCGATGCTGGAGAGGTTTGCCAGCGAGCTCGGCACCCCGGTCTCCGTGAGCGGTTTCGTCCGCTACCAGCTGGGCGAGGGGATCGAGCGGGACAGCAAGGACTTCGCCGCCGAAGTCGCCGAGCAACTCGGTTCCTGAGCGGAAGCCTCCCGGCCCGGAGCCTTCGATGACCGCTTCTCCCCGCTTCAAGCGCATCCTCCTGAAGATTTCCGGCGAGGCGCTGCGGGGAGACGAGCCCTACGGCATAAACGGTGACGCGGTG
The DNA here is from genome assembly GCA_963422645.2 of Alphaproteobacteria bacterium. GTDB lineage: Bacteria > Pseudomonadota > Alphaproteobacteria > UBA828 > UBA828 > WTGU01. Next base: position 51,563 of record CAXXVO010000012.1, on the reverse strand, counting down.
GAGCGGCTCGCGGGCGAGCTCGCCGAGGTTCAAGACAGGGGCGTGGGGATCTGCGCAGTCGTTGGTGGCGGCAACATCTTCCGCGGCTCATCCGACGCCGCCGCGGGCATGGAGCGCGCGACCGCCGACTACATCGGCATGCTGGCGACGGTGATGAACGCGGTCGCCATGCAGCATGCCCTGGAGCGCATGGGCAAGGAGACCCGGGTGCTCTCCGCGCTCCCCATCGCGCCGATCTGCGAGCCCTATATCCGCCGGCGTGGGCAGCGCCACCTGGAGAAGGGGCGGATCGTGCTCTTCGCGGGCGGCACCGGCAATCCCTTCTTCACCACCGATACAGCGGCGGCCCTGCGCGCTGCGGAAATGGGCTGCGACGCCCTGCTCAAGGGCACAAAGGTCGACGGAGTCTACGAGGCCGACCCCGAGGTCGATGCCGATGCGACGCGCTTCGAGCGACTCTCCTACATGGACGTGCTCTCCAAGGATCTGAAGGCCATGGACGCGTCGGCGATCTCGTTGGCGCGGGAAAACGAAATTCCGATTGTGGTATTCTCCATTCAGAAGAAGGGCGGGCTTGCCGCCGTGCTGGACGGGGATGGACCCTTCACCCTTATCTCTGACTAGGGCTGCCGCGATGGCCGATCCTGATCTCGACGACTTGGAACGCCGGATGAAGGGCGCCGTCGAAGCCCTGCGGAAGGAGTTGGGGGGGCTCCGCACCGGGCGGGCTTCGCTGAGCCTGCTGGAGCCCATCGTGGTCGAGGCCTACGAGACGGAGATGCCCCTCAATCAGGTCGCGAGCATCAGTGTCCCCGAGCCGCGCATGCTCTCGGTCCAGGTCTGGGACAAGACTCAGGTGAAGGCCGTCGAGAAGGCTATTCGCTCCTCCGATCTCGGGCTCAATCCGATCGTCGATGGCCAGTCGCTCCGCATTCCAATCCCGGAGCTGAACGAGGAACGCCGCCGCGAACTCGCCAAGGTTGCGGCCAAGTATGCCGAGCAGGCCAAGGTGGCGGTGCGCAACGTGCGGCGCGACGGCATGGACCAGCTCAAGAAGATGGAGCGGGCGAGCGAGCTCGGCGAGGACGAATCCAGACTTTGGGCGGACGAGATTCAGGAGATGACCGACGGGTTCGTCAAGAAATTGACCGAGATGTTCGAGGCCAAGGAACAGGAGATTCTGCAGGTCTAGACATGGCGCTCGCGCAGTCATTCGCCGACCGGCAGGACACGTCCCTGCATGTCGGCATCATTCTGGACGGCAACGGGCGCTGGGCACGGGCGCGCGGCTTGCCGAGAGCTGCGGGGCACCGGCGCGGCGCCGAGGTCGTGAAGAAGATCCTGAGAGGCTGCCCCGACCGGGGCGTCCGATACCTCACCATCTACGCGTTCTCATCCGAGAACTGGAAGCGACCCCAGGGCGAGGTCGCTGACCTCATGGGGCTCCTGCGACTCTACTTGCGCCGCGAGGTGGCCGACCTGCACGGCAATGGCGTCCGGATCGCCTTCATCGGCGACCGCGCGCGGCTGAGCAAGGAGATCAACGCCCTCATAGACGAGGCCGAGGAAAGCACCCGGCACAACGCCAAGCTTACGCTCACGGTCGCGGTCAACTACGGCGGGCGCCAGGAGATCGTCGATGCGGTGCGCCGGATCGCCGAGCAGGTCCGCGACGGTGTGCTCGATGCGGACACGCTCTCGGAAGAGACGTTCCAGCGCCATCTCCAAACCCGTGATCTGCCGGACCTCGATCTGGTGATTCGCACCAGCGGCGAGCAACGCCTCAGCAACTTCCTGCTGTGGCAATCGGCCTATACCGAGCTTGTCTTCGTGCCGACGCTCTGGCCCGACTTCACCCTGGAGCACCTCGATCAGGCGATCGGCGAGTTCCAGCGCCGCGAGCGGCGCTACGGCGGCGCTCGGAGCTAGTTGGCAGGCCGGGGCTGCGCCGTAGGGCCGAGGGTAGAGAATGACCTTATCCGCGCGCGAGCTCTGCACGCTCACCGCCACCCAGGCGATTGCCGCGTTCAAAACCGGGTCGCTCTCGCCGGTCGCTCTCATGGAAGCGACTCTGGCTCGGATCGACTCCGTCAACCCCGCCCTCAACGCCTTCACCGAGGTGCATGCAGAGCGCGCCCTCGACCAGGCCCGCGCGGCAGAGGCGGCTTACGCTTGCGGGGAGGCGCGGCCGCTGGAAGGCATTCCTGTCGCCATCAAGGACTTTCACCCGGTTGCAGGCGAGCTCACGACCTTCGGCTCGAAGGCGTTCGCGACCCACAGGCCCGAGCGCTCCGCGCCCACCGTCGCCCGTCTGCTCGACGCCGGCGGCATCATGCACGCGCGCACCACCACGCCGGAGTTCGCCTACGCGCCGATCACCGCAAGTCCGCTCTGGGGCGTTACCCGCAACCCCTGGAGCCTGGAGCACGCCCCCGGCGGCTCGTCGGGCGGTGCCGGGGCTGCGCTCGCTGCGGGCATGACGGTGCTCGCCGACGGCACCGATGCCGGCGGCTCGGTCCGCATACCGGCCGCCGCCTGCCATATCGTCGGCTACAAGCCGCCCTTCGGGCGCAATCCTCTCGACGTCGATCATCCTATCGAGTCGCTGCTCCACTACGGGCCGATGACGCGGAGCGTCGGCGACGCTGCGCTGATGCAGAACGTGATGTCGGGCGCGCACGGCGACGACATGTGCTCGCTCAAGGAGCGGATCGTCTTGCCCGAAAGCTATGCGCCGATCGAGGGCTGGACGGTCGGCTTCTCGATGGACCTGGGCATGTTTGAGATCGACCCCGAGGTCGCCCGCAACACGGAGGCCGCGGTGGACGTGTTTCGCCGCCTCGGCTGCACGATTCGTGAGGTGACGCCGGATTGGGGCGGGTTCGACCTGCCCCATCCCTATCTCCGCTACTGGGAGGGCATGGCGGCGTCGAGCCTCGGCGGGATGGTCGACGAGTGGCGCGACGAGATGGACCCCTACATGGTCGGTATCATCGAGAACGGCCGCGCGCACACGGCGGGGACGCTCTACCGCTGCAACATCGTGCGGGGCGCGATGTATCGCTCTCTGGCGCCGATTCTGGACGAGTGCGACGTGCTGGTCTGCCCGTCGCTCGCCGTGCCGACGGTGGCGGCGGAGCACGACTGCGGCGCGGAGGATTTCCGGGTCAACGGCAAGCCGGTTCACGCCTATCTGGGCTGGAACCTCTGCTACCCCTTCAACATGGTGAGCCAATGCCCGGTGATCGCGGTGCCGAGCGGCCTTTCGTCTGCCGGGTTGCCCACCGGTATTCAGATCGTCGGGCGGACCTACGACGACCTGAGTGTCTTCCAGGCCGCGGCGGCCTACGAAGCGGCCAATCCCTGGCGGGACGTGCTCCCGCCTATCTGACTCTCCGCCCGCACACCCAAAGCGAACATCGAAGCTGGAACGCGCCATGACCGATGACCTGTTGGCCCGCGACGGGCGCACCATCGCCGATATCGAGCGGCTTCGCTTCTTCCCGGCGACCGCCGTGGGCGGCGAGGGCTCCTACGTGATCGAGGAGGGGGGCCGGCGCGTGCTCGACTTCAGCGCCTCGTGGGGCGCGGCGTGTCTCGGCTACAGCCATCCGGCGCTGGCCGAAGCGGTGAGCGAGGCTGTGGGCAACATGGGTGCGGTCAGCCTCGCCTCGTGCGCCGTCGGGAACGCGGTCGGGCTGGCGGAGGACCTGCTGGCGCGTCTGCCCGACGACCGCGACCGGCGGGTCTGGTTCGGTCATGCCGGCTCCGACGCCAACGACGCCGTGGTGCGTTTGCTGGAGGCGGCGACGCAGCGCCGCGGCATCCTCTCCTTCGTCGGTGCCTATCACGGCGGCAGCGCTGTAGACGGACGAAAGTCGTTGTGAATCGGGTCAAGGGGTGGAATCAGGCGGAATCGGGCGGAAGGTGGCGGAATCTCAAGGGGATGCGCGGCGGCACGGTGGCGGTGCGGCGGCTGGCGTGCGGACGGAAGTCTTTGCGAATCGGGCCGTGCAGAGGCCGTGAATTGGCTGGAAACGATGATTTTCGGGGCGTTTCAGGGGTGCTGAAAGGCCCGTAAATCGGTGCGGTTTCGGGGTATCGGATTCGGCTGGAAAATCCGGTGCGAGGTGCGGGGCGAGGCGCCCGTCCCGCGAGGCTGGCGGCGGCCCGCGCCGGGGCGCTGAATCGGCTTGAGGTGGCGTGCGGCGGCGCGTAGGGTCGGGCGCGACGCCGGAAGCATTCGTAGTCCTCTCATGCCTTCGGGCGAGCGCGGGGTTTACGACCCGCCCGGCGTCAACCTCCCTCCCCGACAATCCGCTTCAGGCGCCGGCGCGCGGCGTCGAGGTTATGGGGCTGCGCCTTGTGCAGGCTCACGATGTAGGCCTCGTCGCCACCTGCGGCCGACTTGACGACGGCCTTCCACAGGCGCCCGTCCTCTTCGAGGAAGCCCTGCGCGAAACGGCCGTTGTCCTCCACGAACATCTCCCCTTGATCGAGGATGCGCTGGACGCGGGCGTAGTCTGCGGGTTCGAGATCGGGGTGTCTCCTGGCCTGCTTTGCGGCGGTTTCTGCGGAGAGGCGGGCGGTTCGGGAGCGTGCGCCGATGGCGGCCATGACCGGGCCTCCGAGCACGGCCGCGGGCCAGTCGGCGTCGGACCGGCCTTCTGAGCGCGCGCGGTCTTTCAGCGGGGATCGGGGCCTGATCCGCTCGGATTTGTTGAGGTTTTGGGGCGGGTGCCCCTCGGCGAACTTGCAAGAAGTTCGCCGGGGGGCTTTGTCTCGTGGTGACGGTCACAATCGCCAGAGACGGCCCCAATGTCGCACAACATTTTCCGCCACTCCATGCTTTGCAACGCCCTGGTCTGGGCCTGGCTGCGCGAGGTCGATGAGGCCGAGGCGGCGCGCTGCCGCGAGGCGGGCTGCCGACACTGCCCCGGCAAGCTGCACAGCGCGACGTATCCGCGCAAGCCGTACGGTCTGGCAGCCGAGTTGAGGGAAGAGGGCACGCGGCGGTTCAGCTTCTGCTGCGCGGATTGCCGCCTGCGAGCGACCCCACCATCGGTACGATTCTTCGGGCGCCGCTTTTATCTGGGCGCCCTGTTCGTTCTGTTGAGTGCACTGGTTCTGAGAGGCGGGGTGCGGTTGCAGACGATCAAGCGGAAGTGGGGGGTCTCGGTCGCCACACTGCGCCGCTGGCGGAAGTGGTGGCTGGAGGCGTTCCCGGCGACGGAGCCCTGGGGAGCGAAGCGTGGCGAACTGGTGATGCCACCCGAGGAGGTGCCGCTGCTCTTCGTGCTGCGGCAGATGCGGGGCGGACGCTTCGGTGAGCGTCTGTTCCTGAGCCTGATCTGGTTCAAGCCGTGGACGGGCTATTGCGGGCTCGGCGATGGCTCGGCGCCGCCCGCAGAAAGTGTTCCTGTCACGCCCGGATAGGGCGTTCTACATGGGCATCTCTCCGATGCGGCGAGGGAGGGATGCCGGAATGGACAAGGACGACGCGGGCGCCAGGCGCGAGAAGTGGGCCCGGCTGCGCTTTGCGGTGGTGGGGCCGCTTCTGGCTTCACCGCCGCCTGCAGGCCAGCTGGGGGCCGAGTTCGAGCGTCTGTCGCAGCGCGACTGGGAGCACCCGTCGGGCAAGGGGCCGGTGCGCTTTGCGGCCTCGACGATCGAGCGCTGGTACTACCGGGCGCGGGCAGAGGAGCAGGACCCGGTCAAGGCGCTGCGCCGGAAGCCTCGGACCGACGTCGGCCGCGAGCGGTCCATGTCGGCGGGGCTGATCGCGGCGCTGCGCGAGCAGTACCGGGTCCATCCCTCGTGGGCGGCGCAGCTCCACTACGAGACCCTCAAGGCTCATGTTGCGACCCATCCCGAGCTCGGCCCGATGCCGTCCTACGCGACGCTGAGCGCGGGCGATGCGCAATCGCGGCCTGGTGCGCGAGCGCCCCAGGAAGTGGCACGAGGGTGAGGACAAGCCGGCGGTCGAAGCCCGCGAGGTCCTTAGCTACGAGGTGTCTCGCAGTCACGCGCTGTGGCACGGGGACTTCCACCACGGCAAGCGCCGCGTGCTGACGGCGTCGGGCGAATGGCAGACGCCCATCCTGCTCGGCTTCCTCGACGACCACTCCAGGCTTGGCTGCCACCTGCAGTGGTACCTGGAGGAGACCGCCGAGGTCTTCGTCCACGGGCTCTGTCAGGCCTTCATGAAGAGGGACTTGCCCAGGTCCCTGCTGACCGACAACGGCGGGCCGATGACGGCGGGCGAGGTCGAGGAGGGCTTGCACCGCCTCGGCATCGTGGGGGCCACGACACTCGCTTACAGCCCCCATCAAAATGGAAAAATCGAGTCGTTCTGGGGCACGGTCGAGGGCCGCCTGATGGCTCAGCTCGAAGGCGTCGACGCGCTCACCCTGAAGATGCTCAACGACGCCACCATAGCCTGGCTGGAGCAGGACTACCATCGGCGGGTGCACCGCGAGCTCGGCATGACGCCGCATGAACGCCTCGCCGGGAGCGTCAAGGCATCGAGGCCCTGCCCCGCCTCGGACGAGCTCAAGGCGGCCTTCCGCATCGCCAGGAAGCGCACGCTCAGGCGCTCGGACGGCACCGTCTCGGTCGAGGGCATCCGCTACCAGGTGCCACAGCCGTGGCGCCACCTGAGGACGCTCTGGGTCCGCTATGCGCGCTGGGACCTCAGCGGCGTCGATCTGGTGGAAGGCCGAAGCGGCGAGCGGCTGTGCACGCTGTACCCCCTCGACAAGCGCGGCAACGCCGATGGCGTCCGCCGTCCTGCGAGACCCGGCAGCGACCATGGCGGCGCCAGCGCGGGCGTCGGCGAACTTCCGCCGCTGCTCAAGGGCGTGCTCGACGCCCAGGCCGCAACAGGCCTGCCGCCGGCCTGGGTACCCCATAACAAGACGCCCGGTCCGGGCGAGGACGACGATCAGGGAGATCCGTCATGAACCGCGAGCTGCTCACCTTCTACGGGCTCAAATGGAACCCCTTCGCCACCGACCTTCCGGTCGACAGCCTCATGGTGAGCCCCGCCGTCGACAGCTTCTGCCTCAGAATCGAGCATCATCTTGTGCGCCAGGGCGGCTTCGCGTTGATCGCCGGCGAGCCCGGCACCGGAAAGAGCGTGGCGTTGCGCGTGCTCGCCGACCGCCTCGGCCGCTCGGACGGGCTCAGGGTCTGTGCCATCACCCACCCCTCTTCCAGGCTGTCCGACTTCTACCGCGAGATCGGCGGGATGTTCGGCGTCGACCTGATGTACAACAACCGCTGGGCCAGCTTCAAAAACCTGCGCGAGCGATGGCTCACCCATGTCGACGACACCCGCATGCGGCCCGTGGTGCTCATCGACGAGGCCCAGGAGCTGCTGCCCTCGGTGATCTCCGAGATCCGCCTGCTGGCGTCCACCGACTTCGACTCGCGCGCCATCCTCTCGGTCGTCTTCGCCGGCGACAGCCGCCTGATCGACAGGCTCCGCCAGCCCGACTTGCAGCCCATCGCCTCGCGCCTGCGCCAGCGCCTGGTCATGACCCAGGCAGACGCCGGCGACCTCGCGGCCCTGCTCGACCATCTGGTCGAGCAGGGCGGCAATCCGGGCCTCATGAGCGCAGAGCTCAAGGACACCCTGGTCACCCACGCCGGCGGCAACCCCAGGGCGCTTACCGTCATGGGCGACATGCTGCTCGCCGCCGGCGCCGAGAAGAACCGCGAGGTTCTCGACGAGAAGCTCTTCATGGAGATCCTGGGCGAGCCCGCCAAGCCGAAGAGGGCACGGCGGTGAAGGGCTTCCCGACACGGGCGCCGATGCAGCTCGAGGATCGCCCCCGGGCGCAACAGTGGATGGTGGACACGCTGTGGGCCGAGCAGGCCGTGGGCATCGTCGGCGGCGAGCCCAAGTGCGGCAAATCCCTGCTCGCGCTCGATCTCGCCGTCGCCGTGGCCACCGGCGTCCCATGCCTGCGCCACTACCGCCCCAGCGCAAGCGGCACCGTGCTGCTCTTCGCCGCCGAGGACGCCGGCCACAGGGTGCGCAAGCGTCTGCAGGGGATCGCCCGCGCCGCCGCCACCCCCTTCGACGAACTCGACATCGCCGTCATCGACGTGCCCACCCTGCGTCTCGACCGGCCCGGCGACCGTCAACGCCTGCAGCAGACCGTGGAGCGCATCGAACCGCGCCTCCTGATCCTCGATCCCCTGGTCCGCCTGCACAGCGTCGACGAGAACGCCGTCGCAGAGATCGCCCCCATCCTCGGCTTCCTGCGCGAACTGCAGCGCCGCTTCGAAACCGCCGTCCTCCTCGTCCACCACGCCCGCAAGAGCGGCGGCACCCGGCCGGGGCAGGCCCTGCGCGGGAGCAGCGAGCTGCACGCTTGGGGTGACTCAAATCTGTACCTGCGCCGGCGCGACAAGAAGATCGTCATGACGGTCGAGCAGCGCGACGCCCGGGGCCTCAACGACATCGAGCTGGAACTCGTCGACGGCGGACATGGGCCGGCCTTCCGTCTGCACCAGGACGCGGCAGATGAAGACAGGCACGAGCCCGCCACCGTCGAGCAGCGCGTCTTCAAGGCGATCGAGCAGGCCGAAAAGCCGCTCTCGAAAGCCCAGATCCGCTCACGCGCCGCTGCCCGCAACGCCACCGTCGTTGCCGCCATCGAGAGCCTCACCAGGGAGGGGCGCATCGAACGGGCGCCCAGGGGTGGCTATCGCCTCGCAGCCGCCGAGGCGCACCGGGAGCCGCAATCCCCTGCCGCCATCAACGGAAGTGCGGGATGAGGCGTTCCCGTTCCCGTTCCCGGAACTCTTAAGCGTTGAAGGGTACAGGAACGGGAACGCCGTCAGCCTCCCTTCCAAGCAGACCTTCGCCGGGACCCGGCAATGAGCGGCGGCGATCCCCTGGCCACCTGCCGCAACATCCCCCTCGACCGGGTCGCCGCCGCCCTCGGCTACCGCAGAGACCCGACCGACCGGGCGCGCTTCAAGCGCGGGGGCTCGGTCATCAGCATCAACGGCGAGAAGTTCTTCGATCACCTGCGCGGCACGGGAGGGGGTGGCGCCATCGACCTCGTCATCCATGCGACGGGATGCCGCTTCCCGGAAGCCCTCCGCTTCCTCGGAAGCCATGAGGGGCGGAGGGAGATCACCACCATCCCAGCCGCCCCGCGACGCCTGCGGCTGCCAAGGCCCAGTCCCCGCGCCTGGCCCAGGGTCCGGGACGCCCTCATCCGCCAACGCGCTATCGGCACCGACGTGCTCGAAGCCTGCCACGGCCGAGGCCTCCTCTACGCCGATGACAGGATCAACGCCGTCTTCATCTGCCGAAACGCCAGCGGGCACACGACCGGCGCCGAGATCCTCGGCACCGCGCCGCAGCCCGGAACAAAACGCTTCAGGGGCATGGCCCCGGGATCGCGCAAGGCGCGTGGCGGCTTCTGGCTCCACTGCGACCGAAACCAGCCCGCCCTCGTCATCCTCACCGAGAGCGCCGTCGACGCCATCTCTGCACGAAGCCTGCGCGTCGAGGGGACGCGCGAGAACGGCGCCGTCGTCGCCTCAACCGCCGGCATCGCCAGCTCGGTCCCGCCCTGGATCAAGGAGTGGAAGCCACGTCGCATCGTCTGTGCCTACGACGCAGACAGCGCCGGCGACACTGCCGCCGAGCATCTCGTGCTCAACGATCCAAGGGTGAAAAGGTTGCGCCCACGACACGCCAAGGACTGGAACGAGATGCTCCTGCGGTCTCGATGAAAGCCAGGCCACTCACCGCTCTCGCAGATCAACCAAGCGCCGCATCACGAACATCAAATAATCCGAAAACCGCACCATCAAATGCTGGGCGCACGCTCAGCCGTCCCGAGGATGCACCACGCCTGATCGGAGAGTTGTCTGATTTCCTCACCCTCCTTAATCTTCTGAATGACCTTGATGAGAGGGAACTCAGGCGCGATGGATGCGGAGCAGGAGTTGGCGCTGATCGCGCTGATGGAGTGGGAGGAGCGCCGGGACCGGTGGCTGGCGTTTCCGGCTCCGGACCGGGATCGCGTCGTGCAGGGTCTGGCCGATCTGATGGTTCGGATTGCGGATCGGGAGGCGGCCGATGACGGTCGATCCGTCGAAGATCACCCAGCGTCATCTTGAGCGTCTTGCAGTTGTCTACGTTCGCCAGTCGACACCCTTGCAAGTGAACGCGCACCAGGAATCGCAGCTGCGCCAATACGCGCTTGGCGAGCGTGCCCGGGAGATTGGCTGGCCGGCCGAGCGGATACGGACGATCGACGCCGATCTTGGCGAGAGCGCAAGCGAGAAGGCGCGCGGCGAGCGTGGCGGCTTTCGGGAGATGTGCGACCTGATCGCCCGGGACCATGTCGGGGGCATCTTCGGGATTGAGGTTTCGCGGCTCGCCAGGAACACGATGGAATGGTTTCAGCTTCTCGATCTATGTCGCAGGCACGACACGGTTCTGGTTGAGGACTGCCACATCTACTGCCCGAGCCGGGACGACGACTCCCTTGTCCTGGGGATCAAGGGAACCGTGAGCGCCGCTGAGCTGTCTCTTATTCGCGCCCGGATGGAGGGCGGAAAGCGGAACAAGGCGCTTCGTGGCGAGTTGTACTCGCGCGTTCCGATCGGATTTGTGCGGGATGGCTCGACTTTGCGGAAGGATCCGGATGCCCGGGTTCAGGCGGCGATTGCAACGGTCTTTGCGCGTTTTCGGCAAGCCGGTTCGGCCCGCCAGGCGACGATGCTGCTGCGTGAGGCGGGCGAGGATGTTCCCTCTCGCCGGCACCCGGGGGCAGCATTGGAATGGGGCCCGGCGCGCTATGAACGGGTGTACCGCATCCTCACCAACCCGGCGATGGGCGGCGCCTATGCCTACGGCTTCAAACGCGGCGTTGGTCACGGTGCGCCGCTGCGGCCGGTCCAGGAGCGCTGGGATATTCTTCAGCCGGAGAAGCATGAGGGATATGTCAGTTGGGCAGAATGGCTTGAAGTACAGGAGCAGCTGGCCCGCAACCACATGGCTCCGGACGGAGCCCGCGGCGCGGCGCGGGAAGGGTCGGCTCTGCTCCAGGGTCTCGCGGTCTGCGGCGGCTGCGGATTGCCGATGACCGTCTACTACAGCAAGACGGGCTGGGGGTATGAGTGCCGCAAGCGCGATGCTGCGCGCCGGCGCGGCGGTTGTTGGTCGACAGGCGGCAAGCGCGTTGATGCGGAAGTTGCCCGTCTGTTTCTCGATGCGGTCACGCCGGCGGGGGTGGAGGCGGCCCGGCAGGCGGCTTGTGATGTTGCTGAACGCGGCCTGCGCGCGTTGCGCCGTTGGGAGCTGGATCTTGAGCACTGCCGGTACGAGGCGCGGCTTGCCGAGCGGCGCTAAAAGCAGGTCGATCCCGACAACCGTCTGATTGCGGCAACGCTGGAGCGCGAGTGGGAGAAGGCGCTTCGCGCCGAGAAGGCTGCACAGGAAGCGCTTGAGGCGGCACGGGCGCGTCAGCCCGCGGCCCCTGCCCCGGCGGTTTTCGAGGGTCTCGGCGCGCGCCTGTCGCAGGTCTGGGGGGCGTCGTCGACGACCATGCGCGAGCGCAAGCGCCTGCTCGCCTGCCTCCTCGACGAGGTGACGATCGAGCTTGCGCGACAGGAGCGTGAGATCATGGCAACATTGCGCTGGCGTGGCGGGCAGATCGACGAGATCACTTTGCCGATGCTCGCGGGCTCTCCGACACCCCGGCGCGATGAGCGCAGCACGGTCGAGCTCGTGCGCAAGCTGTCATGCTTTTACAACGACCGGGAGACCGCGAAGGTTCTCACCCGCCAGGGACGGCGCACAGCACGGGGTCTGGATTTCACGGCCGAGCTTGTTGGCAGCCTGCGTCGCCGCCATGGCATTGCGCCCTACCAGCCCGACGGGGACGAGCCGGTGCTCATGGGCGTTGCCGATGTGGCGAAGGAGATCGGAGTCTCGGATGACACCATCTATCGCTGGATCCGCGAGGGGCTGGTTCCGGTTGCCCAGCCCGATATCGAAGGTGCTCCTCTTCGGATCCGGATGACCCCGACCTTGCGCGAGCGCTTTCGTGAGGCGCCTCCGGAGGGGTTTGTTCCCCTCGCTGTGGCAATGGATCGTCTGGGTGTCACGCGGCAGACGGTCTGGGAACGGATCAAGGCGGGCAGGCTGGACAGCTGCCATGTGACCCGCGGCAAGACGCGCGGACTGTATGTGCGTTTGCCGGTCGAGGACGAACTGCCGCTGCTGCGCGGGCTCAACGGTGATGGGGGGTGACCATGCCCGGACCGTCAGGCAAAACGCCCGATGCAGATCCGCACCTCCAACGTGCGATACTGGAAAATCACGTCCGGCACGATGTAAAGGTCGCCGCGGCGGCAACAACGGAATCCAAACCGCCTTTTCTATCAATGCGGTAGAAACGCCCGCCCACCTGCACAACGGAGAAGCATTATGAAGCCTTCATCTCCACCAGAACCGGGCGCGCTCCGAAGCGCGCCTCCCAGTCGCCGGGCAGCTGGCGCAGCGCCATCGACAGCGCTTTCGACGCCAGGTTGTCGACCCGGACCCAGGGAAAGATCAGGAAACGCGTGTGACCCACGACCAGATCGAGGTGCTTGCGGAAGCCTTCCGCCGGCCACCCGATCCACTCGTCGCGGCAGGGCAGCGTGCGCGACGCCCGGGCAAACAGAAGGCAGCCCAGAGGCCGCCCGTGGCGGTCCAGGAGAAAATAGCGCAGATGCGCGCCGACCCCAGACGATGCAGCCCGAGATAGTGGTGGCGCGCGACGAACTCGTTCCACAGCCCGCCCTCCTCCTTGCCCGCCGCAATCGACAGGCGCAGCGGCATCAGCGCGGCCAGGTCCTCCGCGATCGCCGCGGCCGGCGCCGTCCGCTCGCTCCGGGCCATCGCCTCCTGCGGCCCCCGCACCTGCGCCTCGTCCCGCGCCGGCAGGGTCAGGATGCCCAGCCGCTCCAACTCCTCCAGCATCCGCAGGCAGACCGCGACACGGTTCCGCCCGCTCGGCGCGCGCCAGTTCAAATGCTCGCAGATCGTGTGCCCGAGCTCGTTGCGGCTGATCGCCGGAAACAGCGCCACCGTCTCCTGGATGTCGGCAATCTGCCGGCGGGTCAGACGTCTGCCGAAAAAGGTCGTCGACTTCAGCGCGGTGATGCGGGGGTCCATGGGCCGGCTCCACTGACAGGGGGACAGCCACAGTGTGCCAAAGCACACGCCGCCGGTCAATCCCCCTCGTGCGGGAAACGCCGAGACCGACAATCCACACAAGAAATCAACTCGTTACGACACCACCAAAAAAACCCCGGAACAATCTTCGCGCCAAATGAATGCCATTGGGGCGCCGGGGGGATGCGTCTGCATCACGCCCTCGGCCGCGTCCTCGTAGGCCGCGACCACGACGCCCGCAGCCGAGCAGAGGTGCAGGTACCAGAGCATGTGACAGGCGGAGAGCGCGGCCACCAGCATGTCCTCGGGATTGTGTCGGCCCGCGTCGCCCCGGTAGGCGGGGTCCGCCGAGCCCCGGATCACCGGCTTGCCGGGGCAGGCGATGTCGTGGTCGCGCGTGTAGGCCTTGTAGCCGGCCGTGCCCTGGCCGCTGTTTCCTGTCCAGGTCACCGATGCGCTGTAGGTGTGTTCTCGGGTCATGCCTCGCTCCTGCCGTCCCGACGGTACGACCCGAACTTAACAATGACGCCTCGAATATGCGACGCCGGCCGATCGGTTTCCCGACCGGCCGGCGCCCAACGAGCGTTCAGTAGCTCTGTTTCTCGCTGACCTCGACGGTCGCGACGGCGATGGCGACGGGCTCGATCGTCTTGCGGCCCTCATCGTAGCCGATGTCGAAGCGGTCGAGCCCGATGGACATGGGCTCGCCGTTCAACGAGACGACCGCCGTCACGTAGTGGTCCTCGTACATGGTGGGAGCCACCATCGCCAGGACACGAACTTCACCCGCGTGGCTCGCCACCTCGAAGGTGATCGACTTGCCCGGCGCAAGCAGAACGCCGGGGGGGCCGTCCATGCCGTGGCCGACGGCGGCATCGTCGCCGATCGCCTCCGCCAGCATTCCGGGGTCTCCGGTCAGGATCTGGTGCTCCGCTTCCGGCGAAACGTAGCGCTCGACGAAGATCTTGCCGTCTTCGGAAACCGGCGCCACCAACACCGGCGCGAGAAGCTCTTCGTCCATGTTGTTGGTGACCGTTACCTCGTAGGTCACATGCGATGACGCAAGGCTCACGCCGGTCGTCAGGCCAACGACGGCAGCGAATGCCGTCAACCCAAAGAGATATTTCATGTGCTTGCTCTCCTTCATAGGCGGGGCGGCGCATCCCGCCATTCCGCCTGTTGCTGGCTGCGCCGGGGACCCCGTGTCCTCCGCGCAGCATGGTCCGCTTGAGGTGGGCGCTGCCCTCGCCCCTTGCAACGGCGCTCCGACCGTTATGACGATTCGTGTTCCCCAATTGCGAACTGCTGCATAGCGGGGCAGACTTCCGCTGACAGCGTGCGACGGCGAAAGGTTCTCGCTTGTCGGGAAGGCCATTGCGCACACGGGCAAATGTCCGGCGCATAGAGGGAGGAAGACGACCATGATCATTCGACGCCGCGGAACACGTAGAGAGGAAGGCGCGCGGAAGCGCTTCATCGCGAGCCGACGGAACTTCATGAAAGGCGCGGGGCTTGCCGGTTTCGGCGCCGCCGCCATGACCAGCGGCCTGCTTGCCGACATCAACGACGGCGCCCGCGCCGAGGGCGAGCCCATCCCGGTCGGCGGCTGCGTGCCGCTCACCGGCTGGGCCGCCGCCGACGGTCTCTCGTTCAAGAGCGGACTCGAGCTCGCCTGCGAAGAGATCAACATGATGGGCGGCATCCTCGGCCGGCCGCTGGCGCCGGTCTTCGAGGACAGCAAGGAACAGGGCGCCGACAACATCATCCCGGCGATGCTGCGCCTGATCGACCGTCACGAGGTCCACGCCATCATCAACGGCTACAACACTGGCGCCGTAACGGCGGAATACGACACGATCGCCGATGCTGGTGTGCCCTATCTCCACCACAACACCGACATCGTGCATCACGAGACGGTGGGCAACGATCCCGAGACCTACTTCAGCAACTTCATGGCCGACCCCGCCGAGTACTGGTACGGGGAGGGCTTCATGAAGTTCATCAGTGACCTCAACGACACCGGCAAGTGGGAAGCGCCCAACAAGAAGGTCGCCATCGTCACCGGCTCGCAGAACTACAGCGTCGTCATCGCCAACGCGATGCGCGATTCGGCGGAGAAGTACGGCTGGGAGATCAGCCTCTACGAGACCGTGGTGGTGCCGATCTCCGAATGGGGGCCGACGCTGCAGAAGATCCGTAACGACCCGCCGGCGGCCATCGCGATCACCCACTGGGTGCCGCAGGATCTCGCGCAGTTCATGACGCAGTTCGTGCCCAACCCGACCAACAGCCTGGTCTACATGCAGTACGGTCCGCTGCTCTCGGCCTTCCGCGAGATCGGCAAGGAGGCTACCAACGGGGTGCTCTTCGCCACCGTGGTCGGCGCGCTGCAAGACGAGATTGGCCAAGACTACTTCCAGCGCTTCAACTCGAAGTTCGGTGAGAGCGCGAGCCCGCTCACCGGCTCCCAGCCCTACGACTCGTGCCACTACTGGGCGATCGCGTCGGCCATGGCCGGCGGCACCGGGGCACCCGGCGAGTTCGAGCAGAACGAGAAGGTGTGCGATCGCATTCGCCGCAACATCTATCGCGGCGTGCAGGGGGCGACGGCGTTCGTGCTGCCCTACCAGGCGGCTCGGACCTATCCGACCGAGACCCGCGATCCCTCGCTCGGCATGCCTCACCAGTTCCTCCAGGTCCAGAACCACCTGGAGCAGGGCAAGCTGATCGCGCCGGAGCCCTACGAGACGGCCTCGTTCCAAATCCCGCCGTGGATTAGCGGCTAAGACCTGCCATGGAGCGGACGGCGCCTGAGCCGCTGCTCTCCTGCCAGGGCGTCGACAAGTATTTCGGCGCCCTGGCCGCCGTTCGCGACATGACCTTCGACGTCTTCCCGGGCGAGGCGCTCGGGATCGGCGGGCCGAACGGCGCCGGCAAGACGACCCTCTTCGACGTCATCTCGGGCCTCAACCCGGCGACCGCCGGCAGCATCACCTTCGACGGCCAGTCGATCACGCGCGCGACGCCGGACCGCACCTGCCGGCTCGGCATGGCGCGCACCTTTCAACTGAACGCCGGCTTCGACACGCTCTCGGCGCGCGAGAACACGCTGATCGCGGCCTATTTCGGGCGTCATAATCGGCTGGTTCCCGGCATGAAGTTCGACCGGGAGACCCAGCGCCTTGCCGATGAAGCGATGGAGTTCGTCGGCCTCGATGCGGTCGCCCACGAGACCGTGCGGACGCTCCCCGTCTATCACCGCAAGCTGCTGATGGTGGCGGGCGCGCTCGCGACCCAGCCCAAGATGCTGCTGATGGACGAGCCGGTCGGCGGCCTCAATCCGCAAGAAATCGACGACGTGATGGCCCTGGTTCGGCGGCTCAAGGAGCGCGGCCTCACCATCATGCTCATCGAGCACGTCATGCGCTTTCTGGTCAGGCTCTCGGACCGGGTGCTCATCATGCACCACGGCGAGAAGATCTTCGAAGGATCGGCCTCCGGCCTCGTCTACGACAGGACCGTGGTCGACGTTTATCTGGGGGAGGGCTCGTCGCGGCGGCTCAGGCACCTGCTCGAAGACGATCCGTCGCCCGACGAGGGTGCTCCAAGTGCTCCATGAGCAAGCCCGTGAGGGGAGCATGAGCACGCCGCTGCTCGAGGTCGACTCGCTCGACGCCGGCTATCACGGCCAGCGCGTGCTGCGAGACATCTCGTTCGGGGTGCCGGACGGCGGCCTCATCACCATCATCGGCCCCAACGGCCACGGCAAGACGACGCTGCTGCGCGCCGTCTCCGGCCTGATTCACCCGATGGCGGGCGAGATTCGTTTCGACGGCAAGGCGCTCGGTCGCGCGCGAGTAGACCAGATCGTGGCGCACGGCATCGTGCACATCCCGCAGGGCGACATGATCTTCTCGGAGATGACGGTGCGCGACAATCTCCTCATGGGCGCCTACCTGCCGGCGCCCTACCGCCAGGCCGACGCAAACCTCAAGGAGGTCTACGCGCTGCTGCCCAGGCTCGAGGAGCGGGAGGGCCAGACTGCGTCCACGCTCTCCGGCGGCGAGCGGCGGATGCTGGCGGTCGGGCGCGGGATGATGACGGGCGGGCGCATCCTATTGATCGACGAGCCCTCGCTGGGCCTGGCCCCCATCGCGATCGACACCATCTACGGCCTAATCCGGGCCTTGAAAGAGGCCGGACGGACGATCCTGCTCGTGGAGGAGAACGCGAGCCGCGTCGCCGACCTCGCGGATCGCATCTATCTGCTCGACCACGGTCAGTTCGTCTGGCAGGGCACCGCCAGCGAGCTCGATCTCCATGAGGAAATCCTCGAGACCTATCTCGGGGCCTGAGGCGGCGCGGTGGAAACCTTCGTCCAAATTCTCGTCAGCGGGCTCACGCTCGGCGCCATGTACGCCGCGAGCTCCATCGGGCTCTCGCTGGTGTGGGGGGCGATGGGCGTGCTCAACATGGCGCACGGCGCACTGCTCACCATCGGCGGCTACGCGTCCTATTCGGCAGTGCTCCACGTGGGACTGCCCTGGTATCTCGGCCTGCCGGCGGCGATGATCGTGAGCTTCGTGGTGGGGCTCGCGATCTACCACATCATCTTCCGCTTCATGTACCGGCACCCCGCGTTCGAGACCAACGTCATCATCGCGACCGTCGGCCTCGCCATTTTTCTCGAGCAGGTGACGCTGCTGATCTACGGTGCCTATCCCTTCCTCCAACCCTTCTCCATCGAGGAGGGCTTCTTCGTCTCCGGCGTCTTCATCCGCTTCCAGAACGTTGTGATCCTGGTCCTCGCGGTGGTCACCATGCTGCTGGTGGCGACGCTGCTCTCGCGCACCCGCATGGGCCGCGCCATCCGCGCGACGGCGCTGAACCGCGAGGCGGCCCAGCTCATGGGGGTCAATGTCGGGCGGATCTTCGCCCAGGTGATGGGGATCGCCGGCGTCGTTGCCGCGATTTCGGGCGTGATGCTGAGCTCGATCACCACGCTCTCGCCGACCATGGGCTACGACCCCATGCTCAAGGCCTTCATCATCTGCGTGATCGCGGGGCTCGGCAACGTGCCTGGCGCGCTCATCGCCGCCTTCGTCCTCGGCCTGTTCGAGTCCGCGGTGCAGTTCGCCGTCGGCGTTCGCTTCGGCTTCCCGGCGCTGCTGCTGCTGGTCATTATCGCGCTCATCTGGCGCCCCTACGGCGTGTTCGGGCGCCGCCAGGTGCGCCGCGTCTGATGTTCGAGACGGCCCCCAATTGGCGGCGGGATGTCGCCCTCGGCGTGGTGCTGATCGCGGTAATGATCGCGATCCCGTTGCTCGGGCCGTCGCGTTACTTCATCGGCCAGCTCACGCTCTTCTTCATCTGGGCAACGGTGGTCTCGCAGTGGAACCTGGTGTTCGGCGTTGCCGGCATCTTCTCGCTCGCTCAGATGGCGATCTTCGCCTTCGGCGGCTTCGCCACCGGCATGATGGGGCTCTACCTTGGCATCTCGCTCTGGTTCACGCTGGTGCTTGCCGGGATCGGGTCGATCCTGTTCAGCATCATCATCGGACTAGCCTGCCTCAGGCTGCGCGGGCCCTATGTCGCGCTGCTGACGCTCGCCATTGCCCAGGTGATGTACCTGCTCATCATCACCGATACCGCCTGCTTCTACATGGAGGGCGTGACCTGCCGGAATTTCACTGGCGGCACGCGCGGCCTGGCCAAGTTCGGCGACTTCGGCTTCCGCGAGCTGCTCGGCCGCCGCGAGTACCTGAAGGGCGACTACTATCTCTCCCTCTTCCTGCTCGTGCTGGCGACGGTGTTCTCCTTCGCCATCATTCGCAGCCCGCTGGGATTCGCCTTCCGGGCGCTGCGCGACAACCCGGAATACGGCGTCTCCCGCGGGCTCAACCGCTTCAAGTATCAGCTCCTCGTGTTCGCGATGTCGGCCTTCTTCACCGGGCTCGCGGGCGGTGTCTTCGCCGGGCACTTCCGGGTCATGGGTGCCAACGTTCTGTCGCTGCCGCTGCTTCTCTTCCTGATCTCGATGATGGTGGTGGGCGGCCTCGGGCGGGCCTGGGGGCCGATCCTCGGCGCCGCCCTGGTGATGCTCGCGGACGAGGGCATGAAGGACTTCGTCGAGATCAGGAACATGGGCTACGGCGCGCTGATCGTCGCCATCGTCGTGCTCCTGCCGCAGGGCGCCGCTGGCGGGCTGGAGCAGGTGTGGGATTGGGGGCGCCGGCAGCTGCTCGCGTTGCGGGGAGGCGCAGGCCGACCGGCTGCCGGGCGTGCCGGCGAGCAGCGGCGCGAGTGAGGATCGGCCTCGGCTTCGCCGCCACCGATGTTTCCCGAGAGGCTACGGAGTACGCGCTATGGTGGAGACACCGAACGAGCCCATCGTCTACCTGAACGGCGACTTCGTGCCCCTCAGCGAGGCCAAGATCTCCGTGCTCGACCAAGGATTCCTCCTCGGCGACGGGGTCTTCGACGTGGTCTCAGCCTGGCGCGGATCGATCTTCAGGCTCGATGAGCACATCGATCGCTTCTTCGATTCGCTGCGCGCGACGCGGCTGGAAACCAAGATGCCCCGCGACAACTGGCGCGCGGCGATCATCCAGACCTGCCGGCGCAACGGGCTGCGCGACGCCAGCATCCGCTTCATCGTGACCCGCGGCGCGCCCAACGCGGTCGTCGCCGATCCACGCGACTTCGAGCCGACGCGCATCGTCTGGGCCGCGCCATACATTTTCCTCGCCGACGAGGAGACACGGCGCACAGGCATTCGCCTCCACATCACCCATCTGCGGGCGTTCTCCCCCGACACGCTCGATGCCCGCTACAAGTGCCTCGACCGGCTTCACTCGCAGATGGCGCGGTTGGAAGCGCTGGAGGCCGGTTACGACGATGTCATCTGGCTCGACCGGGCGGGCTATGCCTGCGAGGGACCGGCGTCGAACATCTTCGTGGTGAAGGAGGGCGTGGTGCACACGCCGGGACGTAATGTGCTGCGCGGCATCACGCGCCAGACCTTCATCGAGCTCGCCAGGAACGCAGGTCTCCCGCTTGAGGAATGCGATCTTACTGCCTTCGACCTCTACGCCGCAGACGAGGTCTTCACTTGCAGCACCGCCGGCGGCGCCTTGGCGGTGCGCGAGATTGCCGGCCGCCGGCTGCCGCTGCCCTGCCCCGGCCCGGTCACCGAACGGCTCGACCGCCTCTACTGGGCGCTGCGGGAATCGGGCGCCCACGGCACGCCGGTGTTCGACTGAGCGTTACCAGCCGGACTTATTTAGGGCCGCATGGAGGGGGTCCCGCATAAGGCCCCCGGCCGTAGAGTGCCGCCTCGAACGCACGCAGGCGTTTGTAGACCGAGATCAACTCGACGATGATTGTCCAGCTGTGGACGAGATACTGGAACGAGCCCTCTACACGTCCGAAGGCACGGACGATCTGCTGCATCACACCGAGGGTGATGGCGCCGGCGACGATGGTGGGCGCAAGAGCGACATAGGGAACCAGAACGCCGAACTGCAGATACGACCACTTCGCGATATCGAAGTACATGTAGTGGAAGAATAGCCTGAAGTAGTTTCGCCTGACGTTGAAAAACAGCTCCCGCACCGTCGGTGGATCGGCGCGCTCTTCGTGGTCCTCGCCGTACACGAGTTCCTTTCTGTAAGCGGCCTCGACCACCTGGTTGTTGAACTCGAGTCCCGGAAGTCTGATGCCGACGACCGCCAGCACGGCCGTGCCGAAGAGCGCAAAGATGATGGCGGCGTAGACCAGCGAGTGATCCAGCTCGCCGATCACCGGCACCACCTTGATCGACTTCGAGAGCTGCCAGAGAATCGGCAGGAAGGCGAACAACGTCATGACGGAATCGAGCAGACGGCTGCCCAGGGATTCCATGATGATCGCGAATCGGCGGGTGTCTTCCTGGATGCGCTGGCTGGCGCCTTCGATGTCGCGCAGGCGCCCCCAGCGGGCCATGTAGAAGTCGTTCATCGCATGGCGCCAGCGGAACACCCAATGCTTGGTGAAGAAGCTGAGCATCACGGCGACGACGATGTAGATGCCAGCGATGCGACCGAAGGAGAGGAGCAGCGCGTAGAACTCTTCGATGGTCATGCTGCCGGGTTCGCCCAGCGCCTTCTGAACGCCGTCGTAAAATTCGCCGAACCACTCGTTGATTTGTACGTCGATCTGCACCTGATACCAGGTGCCGCCGACGATGATCGCCATGCCGCCCCAGGCCCAGAGCGACCATTCGCGAGAAAGAAAGAACGATCGAAACATGGAACCCCCCTTCACCCTATATCGGTCGTGAAGGCGTGAAATGTCAAATTAACACTTCGTAATATTAGTGCGTTTCACTGTTGTATTTTTTGATCCCGCTGCGATTTCGTATTAGAAATACTGTTGCCCTACAGGCAATACAGTATTGTGGCATTCTTCATTTCCTATTCACAAAAAGTTGTGTGTGAGGTGGTCGCACGCCAGTAAGGAACTTGGCCGAATGCGCCCGCGTCTCTCAGCCCCAATAGCGGCCGGTGGTGGCGAGCACCAGGGTCACGACGCCAAGCGCCAGGTTGACGGTGATGATCCAGCGGATGCTCTCGATCGCGCGGCCGGCGGCCGGGAGCGTTCCCGCATCCAGCGCCCTCAGGAAGCGGCGATAGGGGCCGACGAGAAGCCAGAGATAGAGCAGCGCCATGAGAACGCCGGTGCCCTCCATCAGATGCACCGACATCCCGATGGCTCCGAAACCCCCGAGCTCGACCAGGATCATCGCATGGCCGGTCGCGAGCATTGCCAGCACCGAGACACCGACAGCCGGGAAAAAACGCGCGAACACCCGGCGCCAGAGCGCGAGCCTCACCGCAGGCTCCAGCGGGCCTGCCGCCGGCCGCAGCACGAGCAGGGCGAAGAACATGCCGCCCACCCAGACGACGGCGCTCAGGACATGGATGGCGAGAAGATAGGCCATGGTCGATCCTCGCTGGCTCGGAATGGGCTCGTCATGCGGTACGGGCGAGGGGAGTCAGCGCGACAGTTCGTCACCCGTCTCAGGCGGCGCATCGGGCGCCTTTTCCAGATAGCGCGTCAAGTCGCCCGAGACTGAACCTGCCGCTCGCTCTCGCAGGAAAGCCTCTGCAGTTTCGACGGCGCCAATCTTCTGCGCAACGGCTGCAACAATCCACTGGTTGAGAGACACGCCATCTTCCCGAGCAAGGCGTGCAGCCGTGTCTTTCAAGGACGCCGGCAGTTGCAACGGATACTTGTAACGCCGAGGATCCGTCATGGAAGCAGTCTCCTTACGATGTCGCCCGGGGTCGCGATCTCAAGCCCCAGGTCACGGATCGACACGAAGTCCCTGACATTGTGAGTCACGATGGCGTCGGCTCGCCCGTTAAGCGCTGCTTCGAGGACCATTTCGTCGTCTGCGTCGCGCAACATGGGTCGGACCCGGAAGGATATGTCCACCGGCTCGCAACGTGCGGCAAGGGCACGCATGATCGCGGCGACGTCATCGAGGCTATGTCCCGTCGTGGCGCGCGTCTTTGTGCGGCTGAGGACCGCCTCGTACTCCAGGAACAAAGCCGTGGAGCACAAGGGTGTCACGCGCTGCGCGTCGACCAGCCTGAGAAGCGCGTTGCTCGCCCCTCGGCGGCTTCGAAATGCGGCGACGACGACGTTCGTGTCCAGAAGAAAGCTCATTCTATCCGACACCCTGACCCACTTGCGCCGGAATGCGTGGATTTGCGCTCATCCGATATAAACCATTGTAAATAATCTATATTTCCGATTTTCATGGCGCAGCTTGCCCCTTGCATTCCCGCCTCCGATGCGCTTCAATGCGCCCCGATTTCGAGCCGGTCGCTTTCGGGTTGCTTACGCGAAAATACCCGCATCTCGCGGCGATCCGATCCGCGCTCCGGCGACGGCCCCTGTCGCAGGAACCGGGACATGCCCGAACGCCAGTACCGAACCCTCTCCAAGCGCATCGTGGACCGGCTCGCGGTCGACGGCAAGGACGCGGTGTTTTGGGACCGGGAGCTGCCGGGCTTCGGCGTCAGGGTCTACCCCTCGGGGCGCAAGGTGTATGTCGTCCAGACCCGCTCGAAGGGCAAGTCCAGACGCGTCACCGTGGGCCGCCACGGCGACATCGTGGCCGACCAGGCCCGCAAGGAGGCCGCCAAGGTCATCGCGCGCATCAAGGCCGGGCTGCCTCCCTTAGAGCCAGAACCCGAGGCCCCGCCGACGGTAGCCGACCTCGCCGGGCGCTACCGGCGCGAATACGTCGCGATGCATTGCAAGCCCAATACCGTGAAGCACTACGGTCTGATGCTGAGCAAGCACATCGTGCCGCGCTTGGGCGAACTGCGGGTAGCGGACGTCGAGCGCAAGGACATCCTCAAATTCCAGTTCCATCTGAGCGACATGCCGACGGTGGCGAACCGGTGCGTGGACATCCTGGTGAAGATGTTCAACCTGGCCGAGCAATGGGAGATGCGCCCGCCCGGCCGGAACCCGTGCAGGTCGGTGCGCCGCTACAAGGTCGATCCGCACAAGGAGCGGTTCCTGACGCCCGCGGAGCTCGCACGGCTCGGCCGAACCCTCGACATCGCGCCCGCGAAGCGCCTCGCCTCGCGGCACGCGGCGGCGGCGATCCGGCTGCTGGTGCTGACCGGATGCCGACGCAACGAGATCATGGGGCTTGCCTGGGACGACCTGGACTTCGAGGCGGGCGAGATGCGGCTTCGCGACAGCAAGACCGGAGGGCGAATCGTCCCGATGCCGCCGGCGGCATCGGAGGTCCTGGCGGCGCTGCCGCGCGTCGCCGGCAATCCGTGGGTATTCCCCGGCCGGAAGAAGGGCACTCGTCAGGTCAACATCAACGACTCCTGGGATCGCATTCGCAGGCACGCCGGTCTCGACGACGTCCGGCTTCACGATCTTCGCCATACGTTCGCCTCGCGGGCGCTCGCGATCGGCGAAGGCCTGCCGATGATCGGGAAGCTGCTCGGCCACAACAAGATCGAGACGACGGCGCGCTACGCCCATCTCGCGCGGGAGTCGGTCAGGGCGTCGACGGCCAAGGTCGCCGAGAGCATCGGCGCGGACATCCTGACGGAGTAGCGCGATGGCAAGGCTCGACAGCGCGACGATCTCGCGGCGGACCGTGGAGGCGCTCCCGGTCGGGGACCGGGAAGCAGTCTATTGGGACTCCGAGCTTCAGGGCTTCGGCGTGAGGGTCTATCCGTCGGGTTCCAGGGTCTATCTCGTGCAGACGCGCGCGGACGGGAAGTCGCGGCGGCTGACCGTCGGCCGGCACGGGCTGATCACGGCGGAGCAGGCGCGGCGCAAGGCGGCGCAGGTCATCGCCGACATCAAGGCCGGCAACGAGCCGGTCCTCGGCAACGGCGCCTCGAAGTCCGATGCCGGCCCGACGGTCACCGAAGTGGCCGAGCGCTACATGCGGGAACACGTGATGGTGCGCTGCAAACCCACCACGGTGCGGCAGTGTCGGCACATCCTCGACCGCCATCTCCTGCCTGCGCTCGGGGAGTTGCGTCTCGGCGAGATCGGGCGCGAGCGGGTGTCGTCGCTGCACTACAGCCTGCACGAGACGCCGACAATGGCGAACCAGGTCGTCAACATGCTCTCGCGGCTCTTCTACATGGCCGAGCTATGGGGGGTCGCGCCGGAGGGCGGCAACCCGTGCCGGTTCGTGCGCAAGTACAAGGAGAAGAGCTGCGAGCGCTTCCTGTCGGAAGAGGAGTTCCGCCGCCTCGGGCGCGTGCTGGACGAGGTCGAGGCGGAGGGCAGGGTCCATCCGAGCGCGGTGGCGGCGTTTCGCCTGCTGATGCTCACCGGCTGCCGGCGCAACGAGATCCTGACGCTGCGCTGGGAGGACGTGGACCTCGACGCGGGCGAGCTCCGGCTGCGCGACGCCAAGACGGGCGCGCGGTCCGTCGCCCTGTCGCCGGCGGCGCAACGCGTGCTCGAGGCCCTGCCGCGTCTCCCCGACAATCCCTGGGTCATCGTCGGCGCGAAGCCGGGCGCGCGGCTGAGCGATCTCAACAACGCCTGGCTCGTCGTGCGGGCGCGGGCCGACCTCAAGGATGTGCGTATCCACGATCTCAGACACTCGTTCGCATCCCGCGCCCTGGCGCTGGGCGAGAGCCTGCCGATGATCGGCAAGCTGCTCGGCCACCGGAAGGTGCAGACGACGGCGCGCTACGCCCACCTCGCCCAGGACTCGGTGAAGGCTTCGGCCGCGCGCGTCGCCGCGAGCCTCCGGGCGGATCTGGCGGGCGGCGGCAAGACAGCATGACCGGGACCATGGTCGCCCGCCGCGCATTCACAGCGTGCTGTCTTGCTGCGCTTGCCGTCCTGGCGCTTCCCGACACTGCCTGGGCCGAGACGTGGCGCGGCCTGACGGTGGCGCCCGAGCATCGCTGCTCCGCCTACGACAGGCAGCGCGACTACCGCTATCCACCGTCGATCGAGCGCCAGATCGTTCGCCGTCTTGGTGCGGTCTACGGCCCCTACACCGGCACCTGCTTCGCCTCCACGACCGAAACGGACATCGAACACGTCGTCGCCACGAGCGAAGCTCACGATTCGGGACTGTGCGCCGCTGACCGGGCGACCCGGACGCGCTTCGCCACGGACCTTCGCAACCTCACCCTGGCCTCGCCGAGCGTGAACCGCTACGCGAAGAGCGCCAGGGACGCTGCGGAGTGGCTTCCGGCCCGCAACCGGTGCTGGTTCGCGGCCCGCATCGTCGAGGTGCGCCGCGCCTATGGCCTCACCATCGACCGCCGCGAGGCGGACGCGCTGGAGCGGGTTCTCGTCGGATGCGGGAGCACCGCGATGGAGCCCATGATCTGCCACACGACCACCACGCCCGATCCCGGCGCCGCCACGAATCCGGGCGACGGCAGAGATGCCCTCGCACGCTACGACGACAACCGTAACGGCCGGATTACCTGCAAGGAGGCGCGCCGTCACGGTATCGCGCCCATTCATCGCGATCACCCTGCGTACCGCTACATGCGCGACGGCGATGGCGACGGCATCGTGTGTGAGTGAGTGCGTCCGGCAAGCGCCGCGAGGTCGGCACACCGCCGCCCCTGGCATTTCTCAACCATGTTCCTGCCCCGGCGCAAGCGCGACGACGCACTCGGGGCCGTCGTCGCGCGTGTTGTTCACTCCGAGCCCCACCCGATGCATCACGAGCAGGTCCTCGGACGCGGGTCCGAGTTCGACGTCCTCTCCCGAGAGCCAATGCGGGAACGTCTCCGGCGAGAGGATCGCAGGCATCCGATGGTGAAGCGCCCGCATGGTCTCGTTCGCCTCGGTGGTGAGGATGGTGAAGGTCTCGACGACATCGCCCGGCCGGCACGCGGCGAGCGAGCCTGGAAGTTCCGCGCCTTCAGGCATCCGCCAGCGCTCCCATAGTCCGGCGAACGCCATCGGCTCTCCGTCGCGCGGGGCAATGAGCCAGGGCTGGCGGACCGAACCCTCGCGCCGCCACTCGTAAAACCCGTCGGCCGGGACGAGACACCGGCGCTTCGAGAACGCCGCCCGGAACGAAGGCTTCGCCGCGGCGGTCTCAGCGCGCGCGTTGATGAGCCTGTGGCCGATGTTCGGCTCCTTCGCCCAGGCCGGAATGAGCCCCCAGCGCAGCATGGAGAGACGACGCCCATCGGCGTCGCTCCGCACCACCGCGGCGCTCTGGCTCGGGGCAAGGTTGTAGCGCGGACGACGATTCAACGCCGGGCCTTTCAGGCGCAGAAACGCATGCGCATCGGACCATGAGAAGCGTTGAGTGAACCGCCCGCACATGGTCCGGAGGCTACCCGCGGGCGCGGGAGCGGCGCCAGTCCGGAATGAGTTGCGCCCCTTGGTCGGCATTCCCTGCTGGCCCTCAGGGAGGAGCCTGGACGGTTCCCGGGGCGCGCCAAGAAGGCTACGCGAGAGCATTCGAGCCGTCCGTCGGCGTGAGGCACGCTCCGTGTAGGCCCCGAGCCCGTGCGCTGTCGGCGAGGTTCGTCATGCATGCGGACCCCCGGACCGGCGACGGCCTATCCAACCCGTTGTCCTCGTTTCGCCCCGTTGCCCACCGCCCGTGGGGCGGGGGCTGCGAGTTCCCCCGGGCATCGCGAATACGCCGCATTTGGACGGCTCAGCCATCCGTCACGCGGCCGCGACACCTGCCCATCCTCGCGGCGGTTCCGGTGCGGCGGGCCAGTCGATAGTCCGCAGCGCGATGACCGCGCTTGCCGTCGAGCCGGCGGGAGGCGGAGTCCCGGGTCGGCCGGTCGAGGCGCGGGCGGCCGAGCGAGGCCGCCGCGCCTCCCCCTGCGCCCATCATCCAGGGATCCCGCCATGTCGACCGACATCACCTCCGAGCATCGGCGCGTCTTCGAGACGCTGACGAGCGGCCAACACTCCAATATCGCCTTGTTCTCCGTCCTCGCCTCGCGCGCCGATCTGCGACGCGCGGCCGAACTCCGGCCAGTCTTCTATCGAGACTACGTCGCGCTGGAGCAGCGCATCGGCCACACGCTGTCGCCCTCGCGCGTCCCCCCTGCCGGCGTTGACCGGTGTTCCGGTCGCGCCCGTCGGCGCCGATCCCAACGTGTAGTGGCCCGCCGGCCCGACCTGCCGATTCCATCGGCCTGCAGGTCGTTCCGATTCCGCGGCCGGGCAGAGAGCGCCTGCGCTGGCCACTTTGCCAGCGGCGTCGGCGTTGCGGGAGCCTCACGACCAACCGCCTGACCACTGTTTCTCCGGCAATGCCGTCGTGCGCCCGTCGCTCGCCCGGCGGCAACAGGAGCGCGAGCGGGGCCTGGGCAGGGGCGAAGGGCCGGACGCCGGAGAGGCCCGGCCTTCGCCGTTCCCCCGCCATCCGGAGGCCTGCCCATGACCGAACCCGACACCATCTCCGCGGACTACACGCTGCGCCCGAGCGAGCTGGCCCCGACGCTCGCGATGCTGGTCGATGCCCGCCAGCCCTGCATCGTCTGGGGCCCGCCCGGCGCCGCCAAGTCGCAGATCGCACAGCAGGTCGCCGCCGACGCGGGGCGCGAGTATGTCGACGTCCGCGCGCTCCTGCTCGACCCCGTGGACCTGCGCGGCATTCCGTGGCGCGACGAGGCCGGGCGCACCCGCTGGGCGCCGCCGGGCTTCCTGCCGCCCTCGGACGATACCGGACGTTGGCTCATCAACCTCGAGGAGCTGCCCTCGGCCGTGCCGATGGTCCAGGCGGCGCTCTACCAGCTCGTGCTCGACCGCAAGGTCGGCGAGTACGAACTGCCCGGGGGCGCCTCGCTGATCGCCTGCGGCAACCGGGAGAGCGACCGGTAGTGCACCGGATGCCGACCCCGCTCGCCAGCCGCTTCGTTCACTTGGAGATCCGGGTCGACGCCGCCGACTGGTGCGCCTGGGGTGCGACCAACGACATCGCGCCGGAGGTGCTGTTCTTCATCCAGTTGAGGCCGGAGCTCCTGCACAACTTCGACCCGCAGTCGAAGGAACGCGCCTTCGCGTGTCCCCGGACCTGGGAGTTCGCGAGCAACATCGTGCGCCGCAGGAACGGCCTCGACCCGGCGTCCGAGCGGGCGCTGTTCCGGGGCGCCGTCGGCGAGGCCGCGGCCGTCGAGTTCGCGGCCTTCCTGAAGGTGTGGCGCGAACTGCCGCACCCCAGGGCCGTCATCGACGATCCCGGCAACGCCGAGGTTCCGGAGAACGCGAGCGCGTTGATCGCGCTCTGCGGATCGCTCTACCGGCTGGCTTCCGATGTGAACCTCGACGCCATCGTGACCTACGCCACGCGGCTGCGTCGGGAGGTCGGCGAGTTTCTGGTCGGCTCGTGCATCCGCCGCGAGCCCGCGCTGCAGCGCTCGCCGGCCTTCATCCGCTGGGCCGCGGCCCGGACCCAATGAGGAAGGCAGGCATGGTCTGGCGAGTCACCCACTACCCGGCCGGCGACGCGCCGTCGCGTGATTACGCGGTGCGCGCGCCGAGCCTCATGGCGGCGAAACGCAAGCTTGCCGCCGCCCTGGACGTCCCGGCGTGGACACACCGCTGACCGACAAGGAGGCCCCCATGAATCTCACCGACGACGCCATGCTCGTGAGCCTGCGCATCGCCGCCTGGTCCGGCCGGCTCTACGACCGAGCCGCGAGCAACCACGTCGCGGCCGCCCATGACGCTGCTGCGAGCGCCGGGCGCTACAACAAGCGCCTGTTGCCGAAGTGCGCCTTTGCGGCGCTCACCTCGACGGTGAGCAAGGCGAGGACCACGCATTACGAGCAGACCCTGCCCTGGGACGACCAGGGGGGCCGGCTGCTCACCGTCGCCAACTACGAGCGCTACACCGAGCTGATGGACGGGCTCACGGAGCGCATGGTGCGCGAGCGCGCCCGCTTCATCGAGGACTACGACAACAACGTCGACCAGGCGCGCATCGATCTCGGCAGGCTCTTCCGCATCGAGGACTACCCCTCGAAGGAGGCACTGCGGGGCAAGTTCGCCATCCGCTACCGCATCACCCCGGTGCCGGATGCCGACCATTTCATGGCGAAGCTCGCCTCCGACGACACCGACCGCGTGAAGCGCGACATCGAGCGCCAGATCGAGGAGCGCCTGCACGACGCCGTGGGCGACCTCTACCGTCGCCTCGGCGAGGCGGTCGAGCGGGTCTCCGACCGGTTGCGGGAGGACGGGAACGGCAAGCCGCTGGTGTTCCGGGACTCGATGATTTCGAACATCCGCGATCTGGTCGACGTGGTGCCGCGCCTCAACATCTTCGGCGACGACGAGCTCGCCCGGCTCTGCGAGCAGGTGAGGGAGAAGATCGCGGGCGTCGACCCGGATTCGCTGCGGCCGTCGAAGAGCTTCGACCCGGCGGCGCGCGTGCGCGTCAAGCGCGACGCCGACGCGCTGATGGAGAAGTTCGCGGGCTACTTCGGCGCCCCGGCCGAGCCCGCTCGATCAAGTACCAGATGGCCTCCGCCAAGCTGCCGACGGTCAAGGAGCTGGCCGACTTCGACTTCGCCGCCTCGCCGGTCAACGAGCCCCTGATCCAGGAGCTCGCCGGCGGCGGCTTCCTCGAGGGCAAACGCAACATCGTGCTGGTCGGCGGCACCGGTACCGGCAAGACCCATCTCGCCGTCGCCATCGCGCGGTCCTGCATCCGCAAGGGCGCGCGCGGCCGGTGCTACAACGTCGTCGACCTGGTCAACCTCCTCGAGGCCGAGCTTCGCGCCGGACGCCAGGGCCGCACTGCAGACCAGCTCGTCCGCCGCGACTTCGTCATCCTCGACGAGCTCGGCTACCTGCCCTTCGCCCAGGCCGGTGGGCAGCTGCTCTTCCATCTGATGAGCCGGCTCTACGAGCGCACCTCGATCGTCATCACCACAAACCTCGCCTTCGGCGAATGGCCATCCGTCTTCGGCGACCCCAAGATGACCACAGCGCTGCTCGATCGCCTCACCCATCATTGCGAGATCATCGAGACCGGCAACGAGAGCTGGCGCTTCAAGAACCGCTCCTGACCCGCCGCCGGCCTCCCTTGCGGCCCGGTTGCCCCGGTGGGCCAACAGGGACCCCCCACGCGGCTTCGCTCCGCGTAGCGCAGGGCGCCACACGAAGCCGCGCGGGTCCCCCCTATTGGCTACCGGGACAACCTCCGCCGTGCCACTCAGGGGGGTCAATTTTGCACGCCGATCGGGGGTCAGTATTGAAAGCCGATTGACAGTCTACGGACGCGCCGTGCGCTTCGGCCGCCCCGACGCGACGCTGCTCGTCGGCGAGGGCATCGAGACGGTGCTGTCGGTCGTCACCGCGGTGCCCGAAATGAAGGCCGCCGCCGCGCTCTCCGCCGGAAGCCTCGGCGCGTTCGCGCCTCCGCCTGGGCTGACGCGGCTCCTCATCGCGCGCGACAACGACGAGGAAGGGGAGCGGGCGGCGATGCGCCTCGCCCGGCGCTGCGCGCGGGCGGGCGTCGCCGCCCTGTGCCTCGTGCCCGAAGGCAACGACTTCAACGACGACCTTGTTGCACTCGGCCGCGACGCGCTCGCCGCGCGTCTCTCGCCGCTGCTCCGCGTTCCGCTCCGCACCGGCTCGTGCGAGTGGGAGTGTTCGGCTGGCTGAGGTCGAGAGCAGTGAAGGGAGAGGGAGCATGGCCCGCATCGTCAATCTGAAGCACGAGCCCGATGCCGTCGCGCGCGGCGCGGTGCGCATCGACCGCCGCACCCGCTGGGGCAACCCGTTTGTCGTGGGAAAAGACGGAACAAGGGACGAGGTGATTGCACGCTACCGCGCATATCTCTGGCGCCAGATCCGCTCGGGCGCAATCGCCCTCGCGGATCTCGCTTCGCTCGAATCCCGCGACCTGGCTTGCCACTGCTGGCCTTCCAGGTGCCATGGAGAAGTACTCGCCCGCGCGGCGGCCTGGGCCACCGCCGAGCTTCGCGCCCGTGCCGCTTGCGACCGGCCCATTCTGTTCTGGTCGCGCTGCCCCCCAGTGGGGGTGGCTCTCGAACTTCGCCGCCGGCGGCCGAGCGCATCCGCCGCGCGGCGACTGGGACGACGCGAAGCTCGCGCGCAGGGCCGCAAGGCTGCTGCTCCGCTTCGCTCCGCAGCGCCCCGACACCGCGCGGCTGCTCGCCACCGGCGAGCGCGCGCTCCGCCACGCCCTGGGGCGCGCACGGCGACCCCTTCTGGGGCGTCGGGCGCGTGCGCTGACCGCGCCCCGCGCGCCCTTCGCGGGAGGAAGAGGAGAGCGGGAGGGTGGGCAAGCCCACATGGAGAGAGGAGGGAGAGTCCATGAACGCCCCCGCGAACCCGAGCACGATCCGGATGGCGCCCCGCTACGTCATCCGCACCATCGACGAGGACTGGATTGACCTCTTCGACCCGCCGGCGCGCATCGACGACAAGCGCGCCGCCTGGGACGAGGCCCGGCGACGGGTCCGCGAACACCCCGAGCTCAAGACCGTCGTCCTCGACCGCCACACCGGCGCCACGCTCTGGCAAAGCGACCCCGACATCCCGGCGCGCTACGAGGTCCTCGCGGTCGACGCCACCGTCTTCTACGCGCTGGAGACCGACCTTCCCCTCCCGGGCGACGTGCTCTCCGCGCACAAGGAGAGGGACGACGCCTGGACCGCGTTCTACGAGGCCATCAAGAAACCGGTGGGCAACGACATCATCGTGCTGCGCGCCACCATGCCAGTGCAGACCGTCCTCGCGTCCTCCGACGAGGACCTCTACTCCATCGATGCCGCGTGAGCGAAGTGACCTCGCTTCGTCATTGCAGGCACGACCGGTGGTGCGGCATTCGTGGAAAGAATTGGGCGCGTCGCTTCGCGACCGGGCTACCCTGCCGAGCCCGCTGGCGCGGTCTCGGCCCTTCGGGCGGGTATCCCTCGCGCCTCCGGTCGCTGCGCTCCCTGCGCGCTCCGCTTGCCAAAGAGCGGCCATGGGGGAGGGAGCTCTCTTCCCGACGTTGGCCCATTGTCCCACACGTGCTCAGTGCGCCAACCCCTGCGGGGTCCTCCGCTTCGCTCCGGCCGGGACTCGCAGGGCAACGGCGCTGGCGCGCCTAGTCCCATCGGTGCGCGCGACCGTGGCTCAGTCGCTTCGCTCCCTGCGCCCGCACCACTCGCGCACACCGACGGGCCATGCCCTGCGGCCCCGGTGGCTCCCCTGCGCGCGCGTGAACCAATAGGCCAACGTCGGGAATCGAACGCCCCGGCGCTTCACGGGCCACAAGGCTCTTCACTCTCACTTCAGGAGACAGTCATGTACGACATCGACCGCATCGACACTCAGAATCACTCAGTCACCGCCACCGTCTGCGAGAACGCTCAGCTCTTCGGCGCCACTCCGGAACGCGACGAGTTCGACCCGAGGGATGTCTGGGACCGCGACGACGCCATCGACGCGGTGAGCGAGGCGTTCCGCATCATCGCAGAAGGCGTCGCACCGGACGGCTTCCAGCTCGCCGACGAGCGCGAGAGCCTGCTCTGGGGGTTCGTGAACTGCCTCGACGCCCAGGTGCGGAGACTCGACCGCAGCGTCGACCGCCTCGCGCCCGAAATCCGCGACCTCCAGCGCGCGCAGGACGGCACCGAGATCAACGCGAGGGAACTCGAACTCACGACGCACCGCGCGCAGAACTTCGGCGACCGCCGCGACGCGTTCGAGCAGATGCGAGACGCCGCAGCCGACGCCTACCGCGCCGAGACCGGCGACACCTGGCGCCCGCGACGCGGCAGCCACACCAGCCAGACCGGCAAGCTCACCTCGGCCGCCATCGACGCGCGCGACTTCATGCGCGCGAGGAAGGACCGCGAGATGCGCGCGCACCTGCCCGAGGGAACGCTGGTCGCCATCGCGGGCGGGAAGCACGTCTCGGACGCCGGCGCCGTCATCGCGAGGCTCGAGAAGGCGAAGGCGAAGTACGACGACATGGTGCTCGTGCACGGCGGCGGGCCCGGCGTCGAGCGCATCGCCGCGCAGTGGGCGGAGCGCAACGGCGTCCATCAGGTGGTGTGCAAGCCCGACTGGAACGCACACGGACGGGCCGCACCGTTCCGGCGCAACGACGAGTTGCTGAACCTCCTGCCGAAGGGAGTCATCGCGTTCCCCGGCTCCGGCATCACCGACAACCTCGTCGACAAGGCCGTCGCGCTCGGCATCCCGGTGCAGCGCTGCGCGGCCTGAGCGCCATCGCCACCACGGGCCGCGTCGCCACTCCGGCGGCGCGGCCCTTTCTCTTTGGTCAGACACCACCGCAGCGCCAGCCGCCACGTTCGCCTTCGCTTCGCGCGCCGCCTGCGGCGTCGCGCTGCGCGGCGGCTCCGCCGCTCTTACGCCCCGCCGTCTCGAACCCGCAGTGCGTCACCAGCGGCAACGCGCGCGGCTTCATGCTGTCGCTCCGTTCCGCGACAATCGATGCTCGACAACGCTGTCGGCCACAACGATGCTGGTGGCGACCGCGATGACGGAAACGGTGACCACGATGCGAATGACGATGCCGATGGTGTCGGTGGTGATGGTGCCGAACATGATGAACCGTGCGGCGGTCGATACGATGAATCCGGGCGCGTCGCTTCGCGACCGGGCTACCCTGCCGAGCCCGCTAAAGCGGTCTCGGCCCTTCGGGCGGGTATCCCTCGCGCCTCCGTTCGCTCTGCTCACTGCGCGCTCCGCTTGCCCGGCGGTTCGCTCCGCTCACCGCCGTTGCCGATCCGACGCGCCCGCAGCAAAGTTCGATGGCAATGGTGTCTTCGCCGCCGTTCACTCCTCGCGTCGGCGCTACGCGCCGCGCTCGTCAGCGACCATGCCTCGCTCGCCCTGGCCAGCTGCGCCGGCTGCGGGCAGCGCCTCGGCTCGTCGCCCCGGCGCTCCGTGCGTCGCCGGTGACGGTTTCGCCGTGCACCGCGCTCCGCACTGCGCCATGCACCGCTGGCAGCACCAGTGCGGGCAGCTCCGCCATCGCCTTCGGCAGCGTGCCGAGCACGACTGCCCGCGGCTCCGGCCGCACCGCCCGCCGCTCATTCGCCGCCGCGGCTCCATCCCGCCGGGTCCTCCGGCGCCGATTCCCCGAACCTTGATGCCCCAACTCCGGCCGTCCCGACCGCACGGGGGCGGCCTTGGGTCTCACACCCCACGCAGCAGGCTGCCGGTGTAGCCCAAGCGCGCGCCTGTCATATATCCCCTGCGTTTTCAACGACATGAGGCGACAGGCGCTTGCCGGGAAAAGTTGTCAGCGATCGGTAGCGCGGAACACTCAGTTTGAGTGCCGGAATTTACCTGCCGAATCAACGCCTTGCGAGCCGTGCGTCCGATCGGGCGCACGGCGTGTCACGGAGCATGCGCGTCGGTCGAGGAGACTTCCTATGGAGCACTCAATCTGACTGCGCGCCCGGTTGCGCTCGCTGTTGACGGCGCTCAATCTGACGACGACACCGAAGGCGTCTTGGGTCGCCCCAATCACACCGAGCCAAGTCTGTCGATGCACCGATCGCTACGAATTCCGGCGAAGCTGTCGTACCGTACCGTGATCGAATCTTGCCGAGGAGGATGGATCAGCCGATGGCGGAGACGTTGACGAGGACCATCCGGGTCACGCCGGAGCAGTGGGCGCGCATCGAAAAAACCGCCAAGGATCGAGATATTTCGGCCAACCGGCTCGTGGTCGAGCTCGTCATGGAGGCCCTCGACCGGCGCGAATGGCCGCGCACCGAGCTCGATAACCAGGTTGCGAAGGCCGCGCTGTTTGCCGCCCAGGTCCTCCGGCGCGATCTCATCGCGGCTGGACGCAAGGATGAGGTCGAGGAAATTCTGAAGTTCGTTTCGACATTGGTGCCCGAGTCCACCATCAACCCATCGCCGTCTCCGGACGCGGCGGCGTCAGGATCCAGCCCGAAACAAGGGTCCGAGTAGGCGGAACGACTCGTCCCGGGGTTCCGGCGCGATGGCACGACGCACGCGACGCGTCTTCCGTATCCCTCCGTGCGGGCTCGGAATTGATTGTGTCCGGCGTTGCATCGCGATAGTCTTGCCACTAGATTTCTGACAGATTGAGCATGGAGATACGATCATGCGCGGCCTTTCCCGTCGCATCATGGAGCATGCCGAGGCCCTGCCGGAGGCCACGCCGCTGTGTCCGGCCGCCCTGCTGCACCTCGGCAACCGGGCGGCCGTCGACCAGGCGTTGTCGCGCCTCGCGCGCTCGGGCCATCTCATGCGCATCTGCCAAGGCGTCTACATGCGCCCGATCGAGACCCGCTTCGGACAGTGTGCGCCGCGCACCGGAAAGGCTCTTGAGGCCCTTTCGGCGCTCTGGGGCGAGACCATCGTGCCGTGCGGCGGCGCCGCGGCCAATCGCCTGCGCCTGACCACGCAGAATCCGGTCCGCGAGGTCTATCTCACCTCCGGTCCCAACCGCCGGCTGCACTTCGGCTCGTCCATCGTGGAGCTGCGTCATGCGCCACGCTGGCAACTGGCGGCGCCGCACCGCAAGGCGGGCGAGGTCATCCGCGCCTTGACATGGCTCGGTCCCGAAGAGGTCGAGGATGGCCTGGAAGCGGTCCTGCCCATGCTCTC
Organism: Alphaproteobacteria bacterium; assembly: GCA_963422645.2. GTDB lineage: Bacteria > Pseudomonadota > Alphaproteobacteria > UBA828 > UBA828 > WTGU01. The sequence goes on along the minus strand of CAXXVO010000012.1, from coordinate 15,238 downwards.
CGATGAAGATCGGGAAGAGCTTGCGGTCGCCCGGGCCGTCATGCCCATCTGGATGGCTGAACCGCTGAGCGCGCGCCTTGCGCATGGCTGAGACGCCTTTCCAGAGCCTTTCGGCCGACGACCGCCGCCATGCCTTGAGGGTCGCTCAGGAAGAAGGGAAGCACCGGGCTCATCTGCTCGAGAAGGACATCTGGGTCGTCGCGACCCTTGGCGTCCTTTTCGATGCGCCGTTCGCCGGGAATCTGATCTTCAAAGGCGGCACGTCGCTGTCGAAGGTGTGGCGCACGATCCGCCGATTCTCCGAAGACGTCGACATCACCTACGATATCCGGGCGTTTGCGCCGGATCTGGTTTCCGGCGCCGGCGACGAAGCGCTTCCGCCTACGCGCAGCCAGGAGAAGAGCTGGACGCGAGCCATCCGTTCCCGCCTCGCACAATGGGTCCGGGACGAGGCCTGCCCCATTGTTGAAGAAGGTCTCTCCGACGCCGGATTCGTAGCAACGTGCAGAGTGGAAGCGGAGCGTCTCTACGTCGCGTACGAACCGTTGTTCGGGACAAGCGGGTTTGTCGCCCCGGAAGTTATCGTCGAGTTCGGCGCTCGATCGACGGGCGAGCCTCACGCAAATCGGCCCGTTGTGTGCGACGCGGCCGCCTATCTTCCCGGTCTCGCGTTTCCCGAAGCGCACCCCACCGTCATGCTGGCGGAACGGACCTTCTGGGAAAAAGCGACCGCCATCCATGTCTTCTGCCGCCAGGAGCGCCGGCGCGGCGAGCGTCTGTCGAGGCACTGGCATGATCTTGCGCGCCTCGACGAGGCCGGGATCGCGGCAAAAGCGTTCGCCGACCGCGCCCTCGCGCTGTCGGTCGCCCGCCACAAGGCGATGTTCTTCGCCGAGAACGACGCCCGCGGCGTACGAATCGACTATGAGGCGGCAGTCTCGGGACACCTTCAGCTCGTTCCCGAAGGCGCCGCCCACGCCGTGCTCGCGGACGACTACGCGAGAATGCTGGCGGACGGCATGCTGCTCGACGACAGCGAGCCGTTCGACATGTTGATGGAACGATGCGCCCTGCTCGAGGTTCGGGCTAACGAGACGAAGGCATGACGGCGCTCTCTCCCGAACCCGGACGCATCGCCCTGGTCCGCCAACGCCGTTACCTCGTCGAGAACGTGACGCCGCCGCCGTCACCCGATGAAGCCATGCTTGTCGATCTGTCGTGCCTTGACGACGACGCGCAGGGCGAGCCGCTGGCGGTGTTGTGGGAACACGAGATCGACGCCCGCATCCTGGAGGACGGCGGCTGGTCCGCCGTGGCGGACAAGGGCTTCGACGACCCGGCGCTGTTCGCGGCCTATCTCCGCACCCTGTCGTGGAACTGCGTGACCGCGACCGACCCCAATCTCTTTCAGGCGCCCTTCCGCGCCGGCATCCGCATCGACGCCTACCAGCTCGACCCGCTGCGAAAGGCGCTTCGGCTGCCGCGCGTCAACCTGTTCATTGCCGACGACGTCGGGCTCGGCAAGACCATCGAGGCGGGACTCATCGCGCGCGAACTGCTGTTGCGCCGCCGCATCGACCGGATTGTGGTCGCATGCCCGCCCGCGATGCTCGATCAGTGGCAGGACGAGATGGAGGCCCGTTTCGGCCTCACGTTCACCATTCTCGACCGGGCGTATGTGACGCGAATGCGCCGCGAGCGCGGATTTTCGGTCAACCCCTGGACCACCCACTCCCGCTTCCTGATCTCTCATCGCCTGCTCATCGACGAGACCTACGCCTCGGGCCTGCGCGACTGGCTTGGAGAGTTCGCGCCGCAGACCTTGCTGATCCTGGACGAGGCGCACAACGCCGCGCCCGCGAGCGGTGCGCGCTACGCGATCGACTCGCAGATCACGCGTGCCGTCCGCGACATTGCGCCCCGTTTCGAACACCGCCTGTTCCTTTCCGCGACGCCGCATAACGGGCATTCGAACAGCTTCTCCGCCCTGCTCGAAATTCTCGATCCGCAACGCTTCTGCCGCGGGGTCCGCGTGCTCAAAGGGCAGCTCGACGAAGTGCTGATCCGGCGGCTCAAGTCCGATATCCGGGCGCTCGAAGGCGGGTTTCCGAAACGCACCGTGGACCCGGCCGAAATCGACGGACTGCCGCCCGACGCGCCCGAGCTCGTGTTGCCGAAGATGCTGGACGCCTATCGGCTTGAGCGGGAAAGACGGCTCAAGAACGAATCGCGGTCGCAGCAGACCGCCGGCGCGCTGGTGGTCGGCGGGCTGCAGAAGCGCCTGTTGTCGTCCATCGAGGCTTTCGCGAAGACGCTCACGGTACATCGGAAGAGCGTGGCACGCGCTCTGGAACGGGCGGCGGCGGCCCCCGGAGTATCGGCTGCGCTGCAGGCCGATCTCGAACGATTGACCGTCGGCGCGGATCCGGACGCCGGGATCGCGGGCACGGTCGATCACGACCACGAAACCGACACGCCGGATGACGCGGGACAATCCGATCCGTCCGAGCTCGACTTCGCCGATCTGATGACGAAGGCAACAGCGGCATCGAGCGACAGCGGCCGGGCGGACACCCGGGCCGCGTTGATGCGCGAACTTGCCCTTGTCGACGAGATGCGCGAGATCGCCGAGGCAAACCGCTACGATGCCGATCCGCGCGTGCGCAGGATCGTCGAGTGGATCGACGCCAACATGTGCCCGGTTCTATCAGCGCCCGAGGCCGCGCCTCCGCGGTGGAACGACCGCCGCCTTCTCATCTTCACCGAATACGAAGACACGCGCCGCTGGCTTGAGCGCTGCCTGAACGAGGCCATCATGCATTCCGACAAGGCACGCGAACGGATCGCGACCTTCACGGGGACGACCTCCCGGCACAGGCGGGAAGACATCAAGCACGCCTTCAACGCCGAGCCGGGCGACCACCCGCTGCGCATTCTTATCGCCACCGACGCGGCGCGGGAGGGCCTCAATCTCCAACGCCACTGTCATGATCTGTTTCACTTCGACCTGCCCTGGAACCCGAGCCGTCTCGATCAGCGCAACGGTCGCATCGACCGCAAGCTGCAGCCCGCCGACGAGGTGTTCTGCCGTTGCTTCGTCTTCGTCCAACGGCCGGAAGATCGCGTCCTGCAGGTGCTGGTGGACAAGGTAGAACGCATTCGTGAGGAGCTCGGCAGCGCCGCGAAGGTGCTTGAAGCGCGTGTTGCCCGGACCATCGGCAAGGAAGGCGTGCGCCGTGACGGGATCGACGGTCTCACGGCCTCCATCCGGGACCTGTCGGCCGGAGAACGGCGGCGAACCGTCGAGGACGAGCTTGAGGACGCGCGTCTTCGCCAGGACAGGCTGCGCGCGGAAGTGGATAGCCTGCGTACTCGCCTGGAGCGGTCGCGCACCCATATCGGCCTCACCGCGCCGCAGTTCCGCCAGACCCTGTCGATGAGCTTGAGACTCGCCGGCGTTCCCGCAATCGCCGAGGCCGATGGGGAGCAGAAGCGGGAGCCGGACACTCCGCGCCGCTTCATATTTCCCGCTGCAGACCATGCGATTGCGAGCAATCCCGGCTGGACCGCGGCACTCGATTCGTTGCGCGCGCGCAGGCAAAGAGGGGAGAGCCTCGGGGAATGGCGCCGCCGGGCCGCCATCCGGCCCGTGGCCTTCGAAGACACCGGACGTCTCGGCGAGAACGCCGTGCACCTGCATCTCGAACACCGCGTGGCCCGACGCCTGCTCGGCCGGTTCACCGCACAGGGCCTGATCCATCACGATCTGTCCAAGGCCTGTCTGACGGTCGCCCCCGATGCGATCCCGCGTGTCGTGCTGCTCGGCCGGCTCGCCGTCTACGGTCCACGCGCGGCGCGCCTGCACGAGGAGATCGTGCCGGTGACGGCACGTTGGATCGATCCGGTGCGGCGACACGGCGCGCTCTCGCCCTACGGCCGGGCAGGCGAGCAGACGACACTGGCTTCCCTGCAGAAGGCGCTCGACGAAGCGGGGCGGGACAGCGTGCCCGATCCAGTCCGAGCACGTCTCGCGGCTTCGGCGCAAGCCGATATCGCCGATCTGCTGCCGCATCTGGAGCGCCGCGCCGACGAATTCGCGGAGCTTGCGAAGAGACGGCTTGCCGAACGGTCGGAAACCGAACAGCGCAGCATGATCGAACTGCTCGAGCGCCAGCGGAAGAGGATCGCCGAAGCGGCCGGCAAGGATGACCGGCAAATGGCGCTCGACTTCGACGAGGCCGAATGTCGCCAGCGCGAGGCCGACCGTCGCGCCTGGACGCGGCGCCTCGAAGCCATCGAGACCGAGCTCGAGACCGAACCGGCCCGAATCGCCGATGCGTACACGGTGCGCGCCATCCGCGTCGATCCGCTCGGCCTCGTCTACCTCTGGCCGCGGACGGGGTAGATCATGGCGGATCGCGAACGCCGCAACCTGATCTTCGCCCACCAGGAATGGCTGGGTTTCGTTCAGCCCGTGGGCCTCGTGGTCGCGCCGACCGTGATGGTCGACGCCCAGGTGGTTCCCGACCGCAACATCTCGGGGCGGCAGCGGGACTTTCGCGAACTGCTTGAGGAGGATGGGACTGGCGCCACGGCCCGCTGGCGTGCGCCCGACTTGCGCAAAGTGTTCGTGGACTGGTTGGGCTGGGAGGACGATGACCTCGTGAATTCGGCCAGTCATCGGGAGACGCTCGATATTTCCCTGCCGGAGTTGCAAGCTGTGCTCGCACCCACCTGGGCGGTACCGGGCGACCGGGACACAGACCCGGCATGGACAATGCTCGTCCGGGTGGAGGACGAAGGCGTCGATTTCGACCAGCCGCCCGACGACGGCGCCGGCTGGAATGCGAGCCGTCATGCCCGGTTCGAACGACTGCTACGGGAAACCGGCGTTCCAACGGGCCTGCTCTGCACCGACGAGCAAATCCGCCTGATCTATGCGCCGCGAGGCGAGTCGTCCGGGCATATCACCTTCGAGTTCGCCCAGATGGCGCTGTCGGCGGGCCGGCCCATCCTGGCCGCGTTCGACATGCTGCTGTCGGCAGAGGCGCTTTTCGGCGGCGACGCCGAGGCTCGACTGCCAGCACTTCTGGCGAGGAGCCGCGAGGCGCAGGCCGAGGTTTCCACGAGACTGTCCCGGCAGGTGCTTGCAGCGCTCCACGAATTGCTGCGCGGCTTCGTCACGGCGGACAGGCGCGGCGCTGGGACGATCACCGAGCTGGCGCGGCGCGATCCCGATCGCCTTTACGGCGGATTGATCGCGACGCTGATGCGGCTGGTCTTCGTGCTCTACGCCGAAGACCGAGGTCTCATGCCCGCCCATCCCGTCTACCAGCAGCACTATTCCCTCGGCGGTCTGTTCGCCCGGCTGCGCTCCGATGCGGCGGCGTGGCCTGACACCATGGACCAGCGCTTCGGCGCCTGGGCGCAGCTGCTGGCGTTGTTCCGTCTGATTCATGGCGGCGGCGGACACGCCGGGCTCTCTTTCGTCGCGCGTAAGGGCACGCTGTTCAATCCGGACCGGTTTCCGTTCCTCGAAGGTCGCGGAGTGGGCGACGACCCGGCGATTCCCATGGTCCCTGACGCGACCGTCTGGAATGTGCTGCGGTCGCTCATGGTGCTGGACGGCGAGCGGTTGTCCTACCGCACGCTTGATGTCGAGCAGATCGGTTCGGTCTACGAGGCCGTCATGGGATTCCGCGTCGAGCTGACGACCGGGCGCTCCATCGCCGTGGCGTCGCCGAAACGCACCGGTGCCGCAGTCATCGTCGATCTCGACAGCCTGCTCGAACTGGACGGCAGCAAACGAGCCAGAGAGCTTCAGGATCGGACCGACCGGAAACTGGCGGGCATCGCCGCCGCCGCGCTCCGCGGCGCATCCACGGCCGAAGATGTCGTGGCTGCTCTCGAACGAGCGGTAGACCGAGATGTAACGCCAGACATCGTGCCCGGCGGAACGCCCGTTCTTCAGCCCACGGACGAGCGCCGACGGTCCGGAAGCCATTACACGCCCCGCTCCCTTACCGAGCCGATCGTTTCCGAAGCCCTGCGGCCAATATTAGAACGCTTGGGGCCGAACGCTCGACCACGGGACATTCTCGATCTCAAGGTACTCGATCCGGCGACGGGTTCGGGCGCCTTTCTGGTCGAGGCCTGCCGCCAACTGTCCGAGCGACTGGTCGAAGCCTGGAGCAAACACGGCGGGCCGCCGCAGTTGCCCGCCGACGAGGATGAGCTGCTTCACGCCCGGCGTCTCGTCGCCCAGCGTTGCCTTTATGGCGTCGACAGGAATCCCATGGCCATCGACCTCGCGCGGCTGGCGCTGTGGTTGGCCACGCTCGCACGCGATCATGAGTTCACCTTCATCAATCACACCCTGCGTCACGGGGATTCGCTGGTTGGCCTCACCCGCAACCAGATCGAAGGATTCCATTGGGATGCGGAGGCGCCGCGCTTTCAGTTCGGTACAGAGACACCGGAGGTCCAGAGGCATGTGGCGCAGGTTTCAGAATTGCGCCAGTTGATCCGCGAACTCGGCGACGGGGCTCCCGAACACGAACTGCGTGAACTTCTGGACGAAGCCGACCGCGAACTCGGGAACGTTCGCGAGGTCGCCGACCTGGTATTGACAGCGTTCTTTGAAGGAGGGAAACCGAAGGAGCGTGAGAGCAAGCGACTCACATTTGCGGGTCTGCTGCTTGAGGCGGGCCAAGCCGCAGCCGCGTCGGGCGCGGCGACGAGACTGCCGGTCGAACCCTTTCACTGGGAGCTGGAGTTTCCTGAGGTGTTCAACCGCGAGAACCCGGGTTTCGATGCGGTCGTGGGCAACCCGCCATTCGCCGGCAAGAATACAGTCGCGGCTGCAAACGCCGCCGGCTACCCCGACTGGCTTAAGCAGATTCATGCCGGGAGCCACGGCAACTCCGACCTCGTGGCGCATTTCTACCGTCGCGCGTTCAACCTCTTGCGGGAGAGAGGCACGCTCGGTCTCATCGCCACGAATACCATTGGGCAGGGCGATACGCGCTCGACCGGCCTGCGCTGGATCTGCAAGAACGGCGGCCACATCTACCGTGCCCGGCGTCGGCTCAAGTGGCCCGGCGAGGCAGCCGTGGTGGTGAGCGTGATTCATATCGCCAAGGGAGCCCGGTCCGGTCCGCGAACGCTGGATGGGCGGGACGTGGAAACCATCTCCGCGTTCCTGTTCCATGACGGCGGTCATGACGACCCGGAAAGGCTCAAGGCGAACGCCGGCAAGAGCTTCGTGGGCAGCTATGTTCTCGGCATGGGCTTCACCTTCGACGACACCGACAGGAAGGGTGTCGCCACGCCGCTCGTCGAGATGCGGCGACTGGTCGAGGAAGACCCGCGCAACCGCGATGTCATCTTCCCCTACATCGGCGGCGAGGAGATCAACACCAGCCCCACCCACGCACACCATCGTTACGCCATCAACTTCCGCGACTGGCCGCTACGCCGCGCCGATCTTGGCGCGACCTGGCGGGACGCCGCCGGCGATCAGCGCCGAAACTGGCGCCGCGAGGGGATCGTACCGCTGGACTACCCCGAGCCAGTGGCGGCGGACTGGCCGGAGTTGATCGAGATTGTTGAGGAGCGGGCGAAGCCAGAGCGTGCGCACCTCACCAATAATGCTATCGGGCGTAAACGTGCCAAGTTCTGGTGGCAATACGGCTCGCTTGCCAAGGAGTTGTATGCCTCCACCGCAGGGCTTGAACGGGCTTTGGCAATCTCCAGGATCGGCCAGCACGCGGCGTTCGCGTTTCTACCGAACAGCATGGTCTACGCAGAAACGACGATCATCTTCCCCTTCACCACCCACGCCGCCTTCTGCGCCCTCCAGTCTCGCCCCCACGAGATCTGGGCGCGCTTCTTCGGCTCGTCGATGAAGGACGATCTGCGCTACACCCCATCCGACTGCTTCGAGTCCTTCCCCTTCCCCGAAGGCTGGGAGACCCACCCCGACATCGAAGCCGCCGGCAGAACGTACTACGACTTCCGCGCCGCGTTGATGGTCGAGAACGACGAGGGCCTCACCAAGACCTACAACCGCTTCCACGATCCCGACGAGCGTGACGCACGGATAGCTGAGCTGCGCAGGCTTCATGCGGCGATGGACCGTGCCGTCCTCCACGTCTACGGCTGGGACGACATCCCGACCGACTGCGAATTTCTGCTCGACTACGCAATCGGCGACGAGACCCGGGGCAGGAAGAAGAAGCCCTGGCGCTACCGCTGGCCTGATGAAGTCCGCAACGAGGTGCTCGCGCGTCTTCTGGCCTTGAACGCCGAGCGCGCGGCCGAGAAACGGATGGCCGGAAGCGATGTTCGCCTTCGGGTCGGGAATTTCAGGGCCGCCTCATGAGCTCGGCCCCTACCCCCACCTTCGGCGACAGTGCCTCCGTCCGCGACTATCTGGTGGAGGCGTTGCGGCTCGACCTGATCGGACCGCGCCCGCGAGACGAGGCTCTTCAGCACGAGCGCCTGCCACATGCGCCAGTCCGCTGGTACCTGACCGGCTTCCTGGCGCCGACGGGCGCGCCGGACGCGCAACGGGCGCAGGACGCTGAAGAAGAGCTCGACGAGCCGTCCGAGCCGACACAGGCCACCACCGACGCAAGCGCGCCGGAGCGGGGCAGCAGCAAGCGCGTCTTTCTGCCCTCGTCCATGGGGCTCAGCGCTTTGGTGGACGCGGCCGCCAAACGCCTCCGTATCACGCTTTCCTGGGGCGACTACACACCCGAAGAAGAAACGGCAAGCGATGCCGTAGACGTCAGCGAAGAACCCGGCGGCGAAGCGGACGCAGGGACAGCCCGGCGCCGATTCGCGCCTTGGGTCCGCCGACCACGTGCAGCCACCGTCGATGTCGATCTCGAGTCGGTTCAAGTTGGAACGCCGGTTCGGTTCGACGTGCCGGAGAGCGGTGGTCTCGAGCTTGCCTGCCTGGTTCGGCCAACGCGGGTACGAGGAATAGAAGGCAATCGCGACATCCGCGCTGTTTCCCTGTTCGCCGTCAATCGAAGGTCGCCCGCTGAGGACGACGATGTGCAGGACACCGCTTTCGCGTTCCAGGTCGAGATGACCGTGGAAGCGGACGGGCCGTTCGTCCCGCGCCGCGATCCGCGCGGCCTCGACAGCGACGACTGGGACGAGCGTCTCGCCGACCTGCATTATCGGGACGCGGCGGAATACGCCGTCGGCCACAACGTTTCCGTGCGCGCCGAAACGACCGATGGCGAATGTCGCCTAGTGCATACCGAGTGGATGCCCCGGGCCGTGGTGGAGCGTGTGGAACCGTCGCATATCCCCGGTGTCGAGTTCGGCATGGAGGCGCTGGGCGCGCTGAACGATGCGGCGGATGCCAAGCGCTCACTGGCCCCGCTGGTCGACGCTTATCGTGCCTGGATCGAATGCCAGAGCGAACACGCACAAGCCTTCTCGGACCGACGAAGGGAGGTCGCCGACGAGCTGGTGAGCCGGGCCACCCGTGCGGCGGGTCGCATCCAGGCCGGCATCGACCTGCTCGACGATCCCGATCTGCTGGACGCGTTTCGCATCGCAAACCGCGCCATGGCCGCGGCGGCCCGGCGGCGAAGGGCGCAGGAGGAGGGCATCGCGCCCAAGGCGGCAGACCCGCCCGCTTGGCGCCCCTTTCAGCTCGCCTACATTTTGATGAACCTGCGCGGCATCGCCGAGCCCACCCATGTCGAGCGCGAGATTGTCGACCTCCTGTTCTTCCCCACCGGCGGCGGCAAGACGGAAGCCTATCTCGGACTGGCGGCGTTCACGCTGGTCCTTCGCCGGCTGCGCGATCCCGACCCCGTGCATCGCGGCCTCTCGGTGCTGATGCGCTACACGCTCCGGCTCCTGACCCTTGACCAGCTTGGGCGTGCCGCGGCGCTGATCTGCGCCCTTGAGCTGGAACGCGAGGCAGCGCCGGACCGGCTCGGCGCCTGGCCGTTCGAGATTGCGCTCTGGGTGGGCCGCGCGGCGACGCCCAACCACATGGGCCGGAAGGGCGATTCGTCCGACAAGACCGCACGCGCCCGGACCCTGCGTTTTGCCCGCGATACGTCCCGCGACCCTCCGTTGCCCCTGGACCGGTGTCCCTGGTGCGGCACGAAGTTCAGCAAACATTCCTTCCGGCTCACGCCCGATACCGACAGCCCGACAAACCTGCTGGTGTGCTGTGCGAGCCGGCGCTGCGACTTCGCGGGACGTAGGCGCCACCTGCCGATCGTCGCGGTGGACGAGCCCATCTACGGACGCCTGCCTGCCTTCATGATCGCGACCGCCGACAAGTTCGCCGCCATGCCGTGGAGCGGAGAGACGGCGGGATTCTTCCGGGGCGGCGATCCGAACGATCCGCGCCCGCCCGATCTCATCATCCAGGACGAGCTGCATCTCATCTCGGGCCCCCTCGGCACCATGGCGGGACTGTACGAGACGGCCGTGGACCATCTTTGCCGACGCGCCATCGACGGCGGGGAAGTGCGTCCAAAGATCATTGCATCGACCGCGACCGTGCGCTTGGCGACCAAGCAGATCCGCGCCCTTTTCGACCGCCGGTTGGTGGCGGTGTTCCCCGCTCCCGGGATCGATCGGCGGGATTCGTTCTTCGCCAGGCAGGTCCCGGAAGACCAAGCGAACGCGCGGCTCTATCTCGGCATCGCCGCGCAGGGGCGGGGACCGAAGGTCATCTTCCTGCGAAGCACGATCACGCTGATTGCCGCGGCGCAGGCCGCCTGGGACGCCGCGGCGAGGGGCGCCGGCATCAATCCCGCCGATCCGTACATGACGGCCGTCGCGTACTTCAACGCCCTGCGCGAGCTGGGCAGCGCGCGGCGCATCGTCGAGGACGAGATCGGCTCCCGCCTCCTGACCTACGCCAACCGCAAACGCCTCGACGAGGCAGACGGGCTGTTCGCCAACCGACAGATCGCTTTCGAGCCGGTCGAGCTGACCTCGCGTGTCGGGACCGCCGATGTCGCCGAAGCCAAGCGTCGGCTCTCCCTCGGCTTCGCGGACAGCGACCATGTGGACGTGGCTATGGCCACGAACATGATCTCCGTCGGTCTCGACATTACGCGGCTCGGTCTGATGCTTGTCTCCGGTCAGCCGAAGACCACGGCCGAGTACATCCAGGCCACAAGCCGGGTCGGCCGCGACCCCGCACGGCCCGGTCTGGTCGTGACTCTTCTCAATATCCACAAGCCGCGCGACCGCTCGCACTACGAGCGATTCGCCGTCTGGCACGAGTCCTTCTATCGCGGCGTCGAGGCGAGCAGCGTCACCCCATTCTCCCCGCGCGCCATGGACCGCGCCCTGCCGGCGGTCACGGTTGCCCTGGCAAGGCTCGGCGTCCCGGAGCTGACCCCGATGCTGGCGGCGGGGAGCGTCGAGAACCACGGCACGGAGACCGCCGCCCTGGCCCGGGCGGTGGGCGAACGGGCGCGCAATCATGCCGACGGACTTCCCGACGGCTTCGCCGCTCATGTCGGAAACCGCGTCCAAAGCCTCGTCGACGATTGGGCGAGGCTCGCCCACGAAGCCGGACAGGGCGGGGTGGCGTTCGGCTATGCACGGGGCCGAGACAGCGGCACGTCCACGCCCCTGTTGCGCGAGATGATCGACCCGGACCGCGATGTGCTCAACGACACGCAGCTTCGATTCCGGGCGCCGCGTTCGTTGCGCGACGTCGAACCGGGCGTGCTGCTCGGCATCAAGACCCCCGAAGGTCAGGATATCCAGTAGGCGCCCGATGGCCGACAACATAATTCGCCAGAGCCAGTTGATCACGACCTACGGGCCGGGAGCGATGATCGACCTTCCCGACCACTCGATCATTGTCTCCGGCCTTCAGGACTGGTCCCACCTGCGGCGGGAGAAGGTCGACGAGCCGCGTCTTGCCGCCAAGCTTCGGCGGTTGCTGGACCTCCCCTCGCTTGAGCTCTGGACGCCGCCGCGCCACGAGGAGAACGCCCCACAGACCGCGCCCGTCGGCGCACGCATATTCCCGACCTGGTTCATCGTCAAGGACGCCAGACCCTCGCCCCGCGACCCGCAGTGGCGCCGCCGCCGACTGGTTCGATGGGGCCACCTGGACAGACGCCGGTTCCGCGACGAAGACGGCAAGCGCAAGCCGGTGGTCCCTGTACGGTTCGTCTGCGGCTGCCGACGCGGCCATATCGATGATCTGGACTGGCGCCGGTTCGTCCACCAGAGCGGGAGGACATGCGAGCGCCCGCTCTGGCTCGAGGAACGCGGCACGGGCGCGGACATCGGCGATACCTTCGGCGTTTGCGACTGCGGCGAGGAGCGCTCGCTCTACGAGGCCTCGGGCCCCGGCACGGGCGCCCTCGGCCACTGCGAGGGCAAGAGGCCGTGGATCGGGCAATTCGCGCGGGAAGCCTGCGGCGAGCCCTATCGGCTGCTCGTGCGCACGGCGAGCAACGCGTATTTCCCGCAGACGATGAGCGTCATCTCGCTGCCGGAGTTCGACGCCGGGATGGCCGCGAAAGTCTCGGCGCACTACGACCGGCTGAAAGCGGCCGACGATTTGGGCGCACTGCAGAACTTCCGGATGCTTCCGGAGCTCGCCGCCGCGTTCGCCGACACCGACGACGAGACCGTGCTCGCCGAATACCGCCGCCAACACGGCGAGGGAGAGCGGGAGGACGTTCCAGTCAAGACCGCCGAGTTCGAGATACTCGACAAGGGCGACAACTTCATCGGCGAAGACGATCCGCGTTCCAGGTTCTTTGCCGAAACATTGGCGCGCGTGGACTGGGATCCAGACCAGGATCTCCTGCTCGCGGCCATCGACAAGCTGGTGCTGGTGCACCGGCTGCGCGAAGTCGTGGCGCTGCTCGGGTTCACCCGTTTCGAGGCGATCAGCCCGGACAAGGACGGGGAGCTCGACCTGGACGTGGCCAGGGCATCGCTCGCCGAAACCATCACCTGGCTGCCCGCGGTTGAGAATCGTGGCGAGGGAATCTTTCTTTCCTTCAGGGCCGAGGCGATGGAGAAATGGCTCGCCCGACCCGGCGTCCAGGATCGCGGACGCCGGCTTCTGGAGGGCTGGCGCGCATGGGCCGCCGAGCGCCATCGCCCCGAAGACGGGTTCCCCGGACTGGCCTATGTCATGCTCCACTCCCTCTCGCACATGCTGATGACCTCGATCGCACTCGATTGCGGCTACCCGGCCAGCTCTTTGCGCGAACGCGTCTATGCCAGTGAAGACGGTTACGGCATCCTGATCTACACGGGATCGTCGGACTCCGAGGGGACGCTGGGCGGGCTGGTGGAAACGGGCCGGCGCCTCGACGCCCATCTTCGTCGCGCCGTCGACGACGGCCGATTGTGCTCCAACGACCCGGTGTGCGCGGAACATGGACCAAACTCGCAGTTCGAGGGGCGTTTGTTGCAGGGAGCCGCCTGCCACGGTTGCCTGCTGACCTCGGAGACGAGCTGCGAGCACCGCAACGATTTCCTCGACCGGGCGCTTGTCGTTCCGACAGTCGGTCCCGGGGATGCCGCGTTCTTCGATCTCTCCGAGCACGGGTCGTGACGGAATTCGATGCCCTGTCGGCAGCCGACGGTCAGGATCTCATCCGACTGGCCGGTCTGCTGGAGGCCGGGCTTCTGTCACCGCCCGTGACTGCGCTGTCGCTGCGCGACCACATCGCCGCCGATCACGCCGCACTGCTGGCGCAATACGTCGGGGAACTCATCGCGAGAGACATGCCGTCCGCCCACATCGCGCTCCTGCTTCGCGCCTTCGCCGCCGGTGCACAATCGACCGGCGGCTCCTCATTGCCCGTCGAAGTGGTCGTCAGCGGCCCGGATGCGACCGGCAGCGCACGCGATACCAGCGTCGTCATGCGACAACTGTTCGGCAAGGCGCGCGAGCGAGCGTTGGCCGTCGGTTTCGCGGTGCGTCAGGGAAAATCCGTGTTCAAGGCCTTGGCCGACCGGCTCGACAACGACGAGTCTCTTGAGGCAACCCTGTGCATCGATGTCCGCCGTCAGCACGGCGATACTTCCATCGACCGCGACATCCTACGGCGCTTCGCAAACGAATTCGTTCGCAACGAATGGCCCGGCAATCGCCTGCCGCGCGTCTACTACGACCCCCGGTCGCTGGAACCCGCAGGCCGCACGGCCAGTTCGATGCATGCCAAGTGCGTGGTCATTGACGGTCGGCAAGCGCTCGTGACGTCGGCCAATTTTACGGAAGCGGCGCAGGAACGAAACATCGAACTCGGCCTGCTCGTGGATTCGCAGTCTGTCGCGCGCCGGATCGAAGAGCATTTCATGTCCCTGATCGGGAATCGATATCTCGTTAAGCTGCCACTATCGTGATCCACTCTGCCATAGAATATGGTAACCCTCCAGCGCCGGCCGGGCCTCCCGGGGATGATGTATGAGGATACGCCGCCTCAAGCTCTCAAACTTCCGCAGCGTCGCCGACGGTGAAGTCCTTTTCCCCGGTCACACCGTCATCATTGGCGGAAACAGCGTCGGCAAGTCGACCCTCTGTGAGGCTTTGGATCTCTTGCTCGGGCCGGATCGCCTGTCTCGAAGCAGCCCAATAGACGAGCATGACTTCTTTGAGCGCCGCTACCTGGGCGACGATGGAGTTCCCATCCTTGTCGAATTGGAAGTCGTGCTTACCAACCTGACGAAGGACGTTCTCACCAGGTTCCGGATTCATCTCGAGTATTGGAATACAGCGACCGACGAGCTCCTGGATGAGACGGCTGCTCCGGAAGATGTCGACGGTGACGAAGTCGTGCCGGCTCTTCGGATCAAGTTCGAAGGTGCCTATGATATTGAGGAGGACGAATTCAGGGCTGAGACCTACTTCGCCAGTCCGCCGGTGGATGACGAAGCACGCCGGGTAAGGGTCACGCGCGCGGCAAAGCGGCAATTCGGGTTCATCTATCTGCGAGCGCTGAGGACCGGGGCCAGAGCGCTCAGCCTGGAACGAGGCTCCCTGCTCGACATCATTCTGAAGCTCAAGGACGATGATCGATCCGCCATGTGGGAGCAGACGCTTGACTCGATGGAGGAGTTGGATCCGGCCATCGATGCAATTCCGCAGCTCAGAGAGATCCTTGATGAGATCGACGGTCGAGTCCGCCGGTTCGTCGGGTTGTCCGCTGACGACCGAACCTTTCGCCTGTACCCGTCCGCGCTTACGCGCGAGAGCCTTCGT
>CAXXVO010000011.1:0-180885 GCA_963422645.2 Alphaproteobacteria bacterium | reverse complement strand
GTGGTCGTCCCCTCGAACCCCTACGACGCCAAGGGGCTGATGATCCAGTCAATTCGCGACAACGATCCCGTCGTCTTCTTCGAGCACAAGGCGATGTACGACGACGAGGCCGACGTTCCCGACGAGGCCTACACGGTCCCCTTCGGCGAAGCGAACGTGGTTCGCGAGGGCGACGACGTCACCATCGTCGCCATCGGCAAGATGGTGAATCTGGCCACTGAGGCCGCCGACAATCTGGCGAACGAGGGCATTTCCTGCACGGTGATCGACCCGCGCACGGTCTCGCCGCTGGACGAGGAGACCATCATCGAAGAGGTCGAGGCGACCGGCCGTCTCGTCGTCGTGGACGAGAGCCACCCGCGCTGCTCCATGGCGGCAGACATCTCCTCCATCGTGGCGCAGAAGGCGTTCAAGTCGCTGAAGGCCGCGATCGAGAAGGTGACGGCGCCGCACTGCCCGGTTCCCTTCGCGCCCGAGCTCGAGGACCTCTACATGCCGAAGGTCGAGGACGTGGAGGCCGCAGTTCGCAGAACCATGGCCTGAGCGCATTTTGCCCCGGCCGCGCGGCGCGTGTGGTTTGACAGGTTTCGGCCTTTTTCCTAGCGTCGCGATCCGGCACGCGGCTTGCCGGCGCCGGGGGAGGGCCCTGGGGATAGCCCAAGGGATGGCGATGTGACGATCGGGGCGGTCCTTCCGGTCAAGGACAGGGGCGACGCCAAGCAGCGGCTGGCGGGTTTCCTCACTGCGGCCGAGCGCCAGCGTCTCGCCCTCGCCATGGCGGAAGACGTGCTGGAGACCCTCGCGCGCGTGCCGGGATTGTCGGACATCGTGGTGGTGACGCGGGACGAGAGGGCAGCGGCGCTCGCCGAACGCCACGGCGCGCGGCTGCTCACCGAGCCCTCCAACGACGGCCAGAGCGCAGCGGTGGAGAGAGCGGCCGCGGCGCTCAGCCGCGAAGGGGCCGACAGCCTGCTCCAGGTGCCGGGCGACGTACCGGGCGCCAGCGCAGACGAGATCGAGGCGGTACTGGCAGCGCACGAGGGAACGGGCGCCGGCCGGCCGGCCGTCACTCTGGTGCCGGCGCATGACCGGCGTGGCACCAACTGCGTGCTCTGTTCGCCACCCGCCGTGCTGCCCTTCCACTTCGGCCACGACAGCTTCGGGCCGCATTGCGCGGCGGCACGGGCGCAAGGCATCGCGCCCCGGATCCTCCCGCTGCCGGGCCTTGGCCTGGACATCGACACGCCCGACGACCTCCGCGCCTTCGCCGCGCGGCCGGTGCCGGGCCGTACCCTCGACTATCTGCGCGAGAGCGGCATCGCCGAACGCCTCCTGGTAACCGACGCGGCCTGAGGCGGATGCAGGACGCAACCCGCGATCTGCTCGAGGCGGTGCGGAACGGCCGCCGCCCCGAGGCGGCCGAGGCCCTTGCACTCGCCGCGGAGAACGAACTCACGCCGCTGCTCGACTGCGCGGCCGCGCTCCGCGACCGGGCGCATCCCGACGTCGTGACCTACTCGCGCAAGGTCTTCATCCCGCTCACCCATCTCTGCCGCGACGTCTGCCACTACTGCACCTTCGCCCGGCCGCCGCGCCGGGGCGAGACTGCCTTCTTGATGCCAGACGAGGTGCTGCAAGTGGCGGAGGCAGGTGCCGCCGCCGGCTGCAAGGAGGCGCTCTTCACCCTCGGCGACAAGCCGGAGCTGCGATACCGCGCGGCGCGGGAGGGACTGGAAGCGCTCGGCTACGAAAGCACGCTCGCCTACCTCGCGGCGATGGCGAAGCTGGTGTTGGAGGAGACAACGCTGCTCCCCCATCTTAATCCGGGCGTGCTGGGCCGGGACGATTTTCGCGCGCTGCGGGAGGTCTCGGCATCGCAAGGCATGATGCTGGAGAGCGCGTCCGAGCGCCTCTCCGACAAGGGTGGGCCGCACTACGGCTCGCCCGACAAGCGCCCGGCCGCGCGGCTGGAAACACTCCGCCTCGCCGGTGAGGAGGCGGTGCCCTTCACCTCAGGCATCCTCATCGGCATCGGCGAGACGCGCGAGGAGCGGATCGAGGCCCTGGTCGCTCTGCGCGATGCCCACGACGCCCACGGGCAAATCCAGGAGATCATTGTCCAGAATTTCCGGGCCAAGCCGGGGACGCGGATGTCCGAGGCACCGGAACCCAGCCTCGACGAGCTGCTCTGGACCATCGCGACAGCCCGCATCCTCTTCGGGCCGGAAGCGAACATCCAGGCGCCGCCCAACCTGAGCCCCGGCGCGCTGCCGCAACTGGTCGCTGCCGGGATCAACGACTGGGGCGGCGTCTCGCCGGTGACGCAGGACTACGTCAATCCCGAGGCGCCCTGGCCGCATCTCGATGCGCTCGCGCGCGAGACCGCCGCCGCCGGCAAGACGCTGGCCGAGCGGCTCACGATCTATCCGTCCTACGCCCTTGCAGGCGAGCGCTGGCTCGATCCGGCGCTGCAGACGCGCGTGCTCAAGCTGGTCGATTCCGAGGGCTATCCCCGCACCGATGCGTGGGTCACGGGCGCGGGCCAGCCGCCACCAGAGGATCGCGCACCCACCCCGGCGGTCGTGGCGCCTGACATCGAGCGCCTCCTGGTTCGGGCCGAGGCTGGCGAGGAGCTCGGCGAGAACGACCTGGTGCGGCTATTCGGAGCGCGCGGCAGTGCGTTCGACGCGGTCTGCGCCGCCGCCGACGAGCTGCGCGCGAGCGTCAGCGGGCCGCAGGTCAGCTACGTGGTGAACCGCAACATCAACTACACCAACGTTTGCTACTTCCGCTGCCAGTTCTGCGCCTTCTCCAAGGGCAAGCTGAGCGAGAACCTGCGCGGCCGGCCCTACGATCTGACGACCGACGAGATCGTGCGCCGCGTGCAGGAGGCCTGGTCACGGGGCGCGACAGAGGTCTGCCTCCAGGGCGGCATCCATCCCGACTACACCGGCGAGACCTATCTCGCGATCTGCCGCGCCATCAAGGCGGTCGAGCCTGCGATCCACGTCCATGCCTTCTCGCCGTTGGAGATCTGGCAAGGCGCCGCGACCCTCGGCCGCACCGTGCCCGACTTCCTCGCCGAGCTGCAGGAGGCGGGATTGGGTTCGCTCCCCGGCACCGCCGCCGAAATCCTCGACGATGAGGTCCGTGCCGTCATCTGCCCCGACAAGATCGTGACCGACCAGTGGCTCTCGGTGATGGAGGCCGCGCACGCGCTGGGGCTGCGCAGCACCGCCACGATCATGTTCGGCCACGTGGACGAGCCGCGTCACTGGGCGCGGCATCTCGCGCGCGTCCGCGCCCTGCAGGAGCGCACCGGAGGCTTCACCGAGTTCGTGCCGCTCCCCTTCGTCGCGATGGAGGCGCCGCTCTACCTCAAGGGGCGCGCGAGGCGGGGGCCGACCTGGCGTGAGGCGGTGCTCACGCACGCGGTGGCGCGGCTCGCGCTGCACCCGGTCATCCCCAACATCCAGACCTCGTGGGTCAAGATGGGGCGGGAGGGCGCCGCCGCCTGCCTCCGCGCCGGCGCCAACGATATCGGCGGCACACTGATGAACGAATCGATCACCCGCGCCGCCGGCGCAAGCCACGGGCAGGAGTTCCCGCCGGAGGAGATCGAGGCGCTGGTCGAGCGCATGGGACGCACGCCGGTACAGCGGACGACGCTCTATGAACGGGCACCGTCCGCACGCCGCGAGGCAGCCCAAGATGCGGCGCCGCTCGCCCCGGTCGTGAACGCACCGGCCCGGCGCTACGAGCGGCGCGCGGCGGCGAGCGATCTGGTCCGGCCCGGGCTCGACGCCGGCGCACCGGCGGCGGAGTGAACGCCGGCGCTCTTTGCCGGAATCTTCAACGCGCTCCTGGATCGATCACGGGCTATCGTTTTCGAGTAGCCGCGTCATCATGTGTCGTACGTGATCCTGCCCGATCGACCTTGACCGAGAACTCAAGACGAGAATCTATGCGTGCGCCGTTTGTCGGTGATCATTCCCGCCCGCCGGTCGTCCATCCCCTGTGCGCCGACGAACGCGCCCTCGCGGCGACGCAATAGCAGCGTGCGCAACGCCGCTGTCTCCCGCGTCTCGGCCTTCGCACAAACGTGCCCGCCGGGATTAGGGCTTCGGGCGCGGAGGTGGAGGAGGGGGCTGTGGCTTGGGTGGTCTCGGCGGCGGTCCAAATTGCTCATCTGGTCCCGACCTAGGCGGCATATCGATTCGCCTCGGCCTCGTACGCGGCTTCTGCGCAACGCTCGTTGGTTCTGTTATTGGTGTGGATATCCAGTCGGTTGGCGGCTGCGGTGGCGCGCCGCATGATGTTTTCAGACCGATTCACGGCCTCATCCTCCGCGATTCGATCTGCGTAGACGCTCTCCCAGAGACTGCGATACTCTGTTTCAAGCTCGGTGAAATCCTTGCTAACGGATCCCAGCATCGCGGCCTTCTTTCCCGGATCGACCACCAGATCCCAGATTGTGACGGCAAGTATCGCGATCCCCGGATATGCCGCGAAACCAGCCGGAATTTGGTCGATTAGAGTGACTCCTGTGGCGATTCCCAGGAAGGCCAGGAGAAATCTCAAGAAGTTGCGGTATAGTTGATAGCGTCTCGCCGTGGCGTCGTAGTACCTGGACCACCGCGCCATATCGAGTAGGCCCTGCCAGATCGCGCCTCTCGTCTGGTCGGAGATCATGGTTCCTCTCCGTATTTGGCAACCGAACCACCGCTCCACGATACTACCGAGACGGTTTCCCGTCGATGGACATGCATCGGGATCGCTCCACCAGAGTCATCTGTGGTACCAGCGAGAGCTTGTCAATCTGGAGGCACTTCGCAAGCCGGCCCGGCGCCCCTTCGTGTGATAGGCTCGGCCCGCGCGCAGCCGCGGCCACTGGGAGGAGCAGCGACGATGGCAGGGTTCACGATCACGGCGACCAACCACACCAGCTTCACGGTCTCCAGCCTGGACCGCGCGATCGGCCTGTTCCAGGGCGCGCTCGGCTTCACGCTGCTGAATCGCTCGCCGCGCGATCCCACGTTCATCGAGCAGGTGGTGGGCGTCGACGGCGCGGACATCGAGGTCGCCTACCTGCAGGCACCGGGCCATCGCCTGGAGCTGATCGAGTATCGCGGCCCTGCCGACCGCGGCCGGGTCGAGTCGCGCCCCTGCGACGCGGGCTTCGCCCACATCGCCTTCGACGTGGACGACATTCACGAAGCGATCGCGGCTGCCCGCGCCGCGGGCTCCGAGCCTCTGGGCGACCCCATCGTTGTCAACGCCGGGCCCAACAAGGGTGGCCTCGTGGTCTACACCCGCGATCCCGACGGCATCACGGTCGAGTTCATCCAGAGGCCCAAGGCCTAGCTCCGGCCGGCGTTCCGCGAGAACGCGTGTCTCGGCTACGCCGACTACACCACGGTGGACAGCCACTTCGAGATGCCCTTCCCCGATTAACGTTACAGTTTAGAGACCACTAGACCTTGCATATCGACGCGGGCGCGCCTACAACAGGTAGCGATGCAGCCTGCGCTCCTGCCATCGATCTTCGGCGACCGGCATCTGCTGGGGATCGAAGGGCTTTCGGCCGGCGCGATCACTCACCTGCTCGATCTCTCTGACGGCTACGTGGCGCTCAACCGCGAGGTGCAGAAGCGCAAGAGCCTGCTCGGCGGGCGCACGGTTGTGCTGCTCTTCTTCGAGACCTCGACCCGCACCCGCACCTCGTTCGAGCTTGCGGGCAAGCGGCTCGGCGCCGACGTCATCAACATCGCGGTGGCGAGCTCGGCGATCAAGAAGGGCGAGACGCTCATCGACACGGCGATGACGCTGAACGCCATGCACCCGGACATGCTGGTGATGCGCCATCCGGATGCCGGCGCCGCCCGGCTGCTCGCCAATCACGTCGAGTGCGGGGTGATCAACGCCGGCGATGGCAGCCACGAGCATCCCACGCAGGCGCTGCTGGACGCGCTCACCATCAGCCGCCGCTTCGGCCGGATCGAGGGGCTCCGGGTCGCCATCTGCGGTGACGTGATGCACAGCCGGGTCGCCCGCTCCAACATCCTGCTGCTCAACACCATGGGCGCCAGCGTCCGCATCATCGCGCCGCCGACCCTGGTGCCGGCGGCGATCGAGCGCATGGGCGTGGAAGTCTTCCACGACATGCGTGCGGGGCTCGCGGGCTGCGACGTCATCATGATGCTGCGCCTGCAGCAGGAGCGCATGCAGGGCACCTTCGTGCCCTCCGTCCGCGAGTACTTCCGCTTCTACGGCCTCGACCGCGCCAAGCTCGCCGAGGCGCACGAGAACGCGCTGATCCTCCATCCCGGGCCCATGAACCGGGGCGTCGAGATCGACAGCGAAGTCGCCGACGACATCACGCGGAGCGCCATCTTGGACCAGGTCGAGCTCGGCGTTGCCGTGCGCCAGGGCTGCCTCGACGCGCTGAGCCGCAATCTCGGCCCGGCGCCGGTGTTCTGACCCGGAGAGCCGCGCGTGATCCACGACCAGCCCACCGCTTACGTCAACGCCCGCCTGCTGGACCCGGACAGCGGCTTTGACGGCGCCGGCGCGCTTCTAGCAAAGGATGGCGTGATCGCCGATTTCGGCCCGGAACTCTTCGCCGCCGGCGTGCCGGACGGGATCGCGACGGTCGATTGCGGCGGCCACTGCCTCGCACCAGGCCTCATCGACATGCACGTGCACTTCCGCGAGCCCGGCCACGAACACAAGGAGACCATCGCGACCGGCGGCCTCGCAGCGGCGGCCGGCGGCGTCACCAGCGTCGCCTGCATGCCCAACACCAAGCCCGTGATCGACGACGTGGCGCTGGTCGAGTTCGTCCAGCGCCGCGCGCGCGAGGCCAAGGGGGTCAAGGTCTACCCCTTCGGCGCCGTGACCAAGGGGCTGGAAGGCAAGCAGCTCACAGAGATGGGGATGCTGGCGGAGGCCGGTGCCGTCGCCTTCTCCGACGATGGGCTCCCGGTCGCCGACAGCCAGGTGATGCGCCGTGCGCTCAGCTATGCGCGCACCTTCGACCTGATCGTGAGCCAGCACGCCGAAGACCTCTCGCTCACAAGCTGCGGTTGCATGGCGGAGGGAGAAGTCTCGACCCGGCTCGGCCTGCCCGGTATCCCCGACGAATCGGAGATCGTGGTGGTGGAGCGCGATATCCGCCTGGTGGCGCTCACCGGCGGCCGCTATCACGTGGCCCACATCTCCACCGCCGGCGCGGTGGATGCGGTGCGCCGCGCCAAGCGCGCAGGGCTGCCGGTCACTTGCGAGGTGGCCCCGCACCACTTCGCCCTCACCGAGCACGATGTCGGCGACTACCGCACCTTCGCCAAGATGGCGCCGCCGCTCCGGAGCGAGGCCAACCGCAGGGCGATGGTCGAAGGGCTGAAGGATGGCACCATCGACGCCATCGCGAGCGACCACGCGCCCCACGATCAGGAGAGCAAGCGCGTGCCGATGGAGCGCGCGGCCAACGGCATCGTCGGGCTGGAGACGATGCTGCCGCTCTCGCTCGAGCTCTACCACGGCGGGCATCTCCCGCTCCGCGAAGTGCTGCGTCGTCTCACCTCGGCGCCCGCCGACCTGCTCGGCATCGACGCCGGCAGGCTCCGGCGCGGCGCCCCGGCCGACCTCGTACTCTTCGATCTCGATGCGCCCTGGCGAATCGACCGGGACATTTTTCGCAGCAAGTCGAGCAACACGCCTTTCGACGGCCGCCCGGTGCAGGGCCGGGTCCTGCGCACGGTGGTGGACGGGCGCACGCTCTTCGCCGCTGCGAATTAGATGCAGGCGTGCAGAGTTTATCCGTATCCTAATAGGACTATTTTGTGTGTCATTTCATATAGTTGTGCGCTGAGTCAGAATTGACTCATGATAGTGCGTTGGACGACGCGTCGAGAGTGTTCATATCGATCTTCGGGCTGAGGTGCCGGTGGCTGCTGTCACGAGGGAGTCTGCGGCTGGCGAGACGTAACCCACTCAGATAGGATTTCGCCGCACCCTCAGTGGGGGGCCAGCATCTCCTACGCCGACTTCGCCACCGCTGTTATCAGGCTTCTACCGCCAGAGATGGCGGCACGCTCCGCGCTTGCTTTGCTCAGGCTTGGCCGGCTGCCGACAACGCCGCCCGCTTCTGCGCTCGCAGTTTCGCTTTGGGGTCTGCGCTTCCCAACGCCAGTGGGGCTCGCCGCCGGCTTCGACAAAGATGCTCGATGCCCCGACGCGGCGGCGAAGCTTGGCCTCGGCTTTGGCGAGGTCGGCACGGTCACGCCCAGGCCGCAACCGGGCAATCCCCCTCCCAGACTCTTCCGCCTGAGGCGCGAGCGCGCACTAATCAACCGGATGGGCTTCAACAGCGCCGGCCTCGATATCGCCGCCGCACGGCTGGACCGATGGCGCCGCACTCACGGCGAGTCTCAGCGCCCGCTTGGCATCAATATCGGTGTGAACAAGGAGAGCACCGATCCCGCGCGCGACTACGCCGCCGGCCTCGCGCGCGTGGCCCCTTTGGCCGACTACGTGGCGGTGAACGTCTCCTCGCCCAACACGCCGGGGCTGCGGGCGTGGCAGGTGGGCGACGCGCTCCACCGCCTGCTGGCGGCGCTGGCGGATGCCCATGCCCGCCTCGACGAACCGCCCCCCATCCTGCTCAAGCTCGCGCCGGAGATCGACGACGAGCCCCTGACGGCGCTGCTCGAGGCCATCGAGGGCGCGCCCATCGCCGGCCTGATCCTCACCAACACCACGACCGCGCGCCCGCCCGGCCTGGTCTCACGCCAGCGGGGGGAGGAGGGCGGCCTCAGCGGCCCGCCGCTGGCGCCGCGTGCGCTTGAAGTTGTACGGCGCGCCTATGCCTTGAGCGATGGCCGCCTGCCGCTGGTCGGCGTGGGCGGGATCGATTCAGCGGAGGCGGCCTACGCCCGCATCCGCGCGGGCGCGAGCCTGATCCAGCTCTACACCGCGCTGGTCTATCGGGGGCCGCGTCTCGTCGGCGAAATCACGCAAGGGCTCGCGCGGCTGCTCGCGGCCGACGGTTTTGCCTCGCTAAGCGACGCGGTGGGCGCCGACCACCGCGCGCCAACTGCACGCGGTCACGATACAACCGCGATCTCCTCCACGATGGCCCGCGCGGCTTCAAGTGGATCGGGCGCCTGCGTGATCGGGCGGCCGACGACCAGCGCCGTCGCGCCGCCGCGCGCCGCATCGGCCGGCGTCGCCACCCGCGCTTGATCGCCCTTGCCGCTGCCGGCGCCGGATGCCGGGCGAATGCCCGGGACCACGATATCGAAGTCCGGGCCGTGCGCCGCGCGCAGAGTCGCCACCTCGTGCGGGCTCGCGACAACGCCGGCCAACCCGGATTCGTGGGCCAGCGTCGCAAGGCGCAGCACCTGATCGTGAGCGGAGGCCGCGATGCCCTGGCGCGCCAACGCCTCGGCGTCGAGGCTGGTCAGCACGGTCACGCCAAGCAGGTTGGGCGGGGCGACGCCCCGGCGCGCAGCTTCCTCCTCCGCGGCCTCGCGCGCCGCCCGCATCATGGCGACGCCGCCGCCGGCGTGGATGGTGAGATAGTGCGGTTCCAGCGCGACCACGCTGCGCACGGCGCCCGCGACGGTGTTCGGGATGTCGTGGAGCTTGAGGTCGAGGAAGAGCGGCCGGCCGGCGGCGCGCACCGCGCTTACACCCTCCGGTCCGTTCGCGCAGAAATACTCGAGTCCGAGCTTGAGGCCGCCCACCGCCGGCGCAAGCAGATGCGCCAGCCGCTCGACCGCAGGCCTGTCCCGCGCATCCAGGGCGCAATAGAGAGCAACGTTCGGCATGAGCATCCTGTCCCGGGCCGAATAGTCTACCCTCGCACCGGGCGCGGGACGACCGCAGAGCGGGAGAGCAGGGGGCAGGGATGAGCCAGGCGGCGGAAGAGATCGCGGCGGTTCTGCTCGATACCGGCGCCTTCCTGGTGCGACCCGAGGCGCCCTTCCGCCTCACCTCGGGGCTCTTGGCACCCTTCTACGTGAATTGCCGGCTGATCCTCTCGCGGCCCGAGGCACGCGCGCAGTCGGCGGCGGCGTTGGCGGCCACCGTGCCGCAGCCCGCCACCACGGTCGTCGCCGGCGGCGTCACCGCCGGCGTTCCCTTCGCCACCCTCGTCGCCGACCGGCTGGCGCTGCCCATGGTCTACGTCCGGACCGAGGCCAAGGGACACGGCACCGCAGGCCGCATCGAGGGCGGAAGCGTCGCCGGCGAGCGCGTCCACTTGATCGAGGACCTGATCTCGACCGCCGGTAGCATCCTCGCCTTCGCGCGCGCGCTGCGCGACGCGGGCGCGGAGGTGGACGGCGTGAGCGTGCTGTTCTCGCGCGCGGGCGGATCGGCGCAACGGGCGCTGAAAGAGGCCGGCCTCGCGCTCACCGCCATCTGCAATCTCGAAACGCTGCTCGCGGTGGCGCTTAGCCGCGGCCGTATCGACGAGAAGGGACTCAGCGAGGTCCGGGCCTTCCTCGCCGACCCCGAAGGCTGGTCCGCCCGCCACGGGGGATAGGAAGCGCCCGTATCAAATCAGAAGTCGATGGCGCGCCCCTTGCGCTCCCAATCGCCGTAGCGGGTGGGCTCCGGCCCTGCCGGGCCGCCGGTCTCGGCGACTGGCTCGGTCTTCTCTTCGGTGCCCTCGCCGGCGCCGTTGTCGGCGGCGTTCCCCGACTCCGCCACCGCAACGGCCACTGCTGCGACGGCCTCGCTCGCGGCAGCGAGCCGGGCCGTCTCCGTCGCCGTGCGGTCCCGCGCCAATACGTCCGGCCCGATCGAGGCGATGTTGGGGAGCCCGCAGAGCCCCATGGTGAGGTCGAGCTCGCGGCGGAAGATGTCGAACACATGCGCCACTCCCGCCTCGCCAGCGACCGAGAGGCCCCAGAACTGTGCCCTGCCGATGGAGCAGCAGTCCGCGCCCAGCGCCAGCGCCTTGACGACATGGGCGCCCCGCCTGATGCCGCCGTCGAGAATTACCGCGGCGCGTCCCCCCACTGCCTCCGCCACCGCCGGCAGCGCGTCGAGGGCGCTCGCCGCACCGTCGAGTTGCCGGCCGCCGTGGTTGGAGACGAACATCCCGTCCACGCCGTTGGCCACCGCCTCGACGGCATCCGCTGGGTGAAGGATGCCCTTGAGCAGGAGCGGCCCCTTCCAGACCGCGCGCAGGTCGGCGATGTCGCGCCACTGCATGCCGGGGTCGGGCAGCCGCAACATGCGCTGGGCGAGGGCGGTGAGGTCCTCGCCGCCGTCCGCCCTGCGGTAGTTGCCGAAGGTGATGTTCGGGATGACACGCCGCATCCGGAACAGCCAGCCCAGCTTGGTCGCCATGTTGGCGACCTCGCGGGCGGACATCGTGGGCGGAATGACGAAGCCGTTGCGAATGTCGCGCTCGCGGTTGCCGAGGAGCTGGGTGTCGACGGTCACGATCAGCGCCTCGTAACCGGACGCCGCCGCGCGCGCCGCCATCTCGTGTGTGAGCCCGCGGTCCTTGAAGATGTAGGTCTGGAACCAGAGGGGCTCGACGTCGTTCTCGGCCAACTCTTCCAGGCTGCAGACCGAGCCGTGGCTGAGGGCGTAGATCGAGCCGGCCTTGGTCGCCGCGCGCGCCGAGGCGGCCTCGCCGTCGGGCCACAGCAGCCCGGCAAGCCCCGTGGGCGGGACGATGAGCGGCATAGAAATCTGCCGGCCAAAGAGCGTGGTAGAGAGATCGCGCTCGCGTGTGCCGCCGATCGGGCGCGGATAGAGGGCGAAGTCGTCGAAGGCGGAGGCATTCCGGCGCAGTGTGTGCTCGTCGCCCGCCCCGCCGTCGACGAAATCGAAGACCGCGCGCGGCAACACTCGCCGGGCCTGAGCCCGAAGCGCCGCGATGTTGTAGGTCCGCCGTTTCCAGCGCGGCATGCGTTCCCTTGCCATCCTCGCCCCCGTCGTGACGGCGCGCCAGTATAGGCGCCGCGCGTCTCCCGCGCATCGGTGCGTGGCGGGGGCCGCTTGACCCGCTCGGGCGCGGGTAAGACACTGCGCCGCCGCCGGGGGCCCCCGGCGGCTAAGGCGCAACGAACACGTGCGGCCGCCGGGCCGCAACAGCGAGCGGACGGCCCATGAAGCTGATCGGCGTCGACGTCGGCGGCACCTTCACCGACCTCATCATCACCGATAGCGAGACGCGCGAGAGCGCGATCCACAAGGTGCCCACCACACCCGACGACCCTTCGGAGGGCGCCGCGGCGGGCATCGCCGCGCTCTGCGAGCGGAGCGGCACGGCGCCCGACGCCATCGCCCACGTCTTCCACGGCACCACGATCTCGACCAACGCGGTGCTCCAGTACGACGGCGCCGAGACCGGGATGATCACCTCGGCCGGCTACCGCGACATCATCCATATCGGCCGTCACCAGCGGCCCCAGAACTACTCGATCATGCAGGACATCCCGTGGCAGGCGCGCCCGCTAGTGCGCCGCCGCCACCGCCTCACCGTGAAGGAGAGGCGGGTGCCCCCGCAGGGCGACGTGCTGGAGCCGCTGGACGAAGAGGGCGTGCGCCAGGCCGCGCGCGCGCTGCGCGAGAAGGGCGTGGAGGCGGTCGCCATCTGCTTCCTCTTCGCCTACATCGACCCGACCCATGAGGAGCGCGCGCGGGCCATCGTGCTGGAGGAATGGCCCGAGGCCTTCGTCACCACCTCGGCCCGGGTCGCGCCCCAGTTCCGCGAGTTCGAGCGCTTCACCACGGCGGCGATGAACGCCTTCATCGGCCCCAAGGTGCGCAACTACGTGCGCCGCTTCGAGGACCGGCTGAAGCAGGCCGGCATCCCGGGCGACCTCCACATCATGGGCTCGAACGGCGGCGTTGCGACCGCGGCGATGGTGGCGGACGTGCCGGTCATCACCCTCATGTCGGGGCCGGCCGCAGGCGTGCTCGGCGGCGCCTGGGCGGCGGAGCATTCCGACCGCCGGCGCCTCATCACCTTCGACGTGGGCGGCACCAGCGCCGACATCGGCATCGTGATCGACGGCCGCTACAACGAGGCCACCGCGCGCGATACCTGGATCGGCGGCTACCCCGTGCTCGTGCCGATGATCGACATCACGACCATCGGCGCCGGCGGTGGCAGCATCGCCCGCACCGATGCCGGCGGCGCCTTCAAGGTCGGGCCGGAGAGTGCCGGCTCCGAGCCCGGCCCCGCTTGCTACGGCAGGGGCGGCGCCTCGCCCACGGTCACCGACGCCAACCTCGTGCTCGGCCGGCTGGATGCGGACAATTTTCTCGGCGGCGAGATGACCCTTGCGCCCGAGCGGGCCGATACCGCGATCACGGACCTCGCCGAGGTGCTCGGCGTCGACAAGCATGAGGCCGCCGAAGGCGTGCTCACCATCGTGAACGCCAACATGGCGAACGCCATCCGCTCCAAGACGGTGCAGAAGGGCCTCGACCCCCGTGACTTCTCGCTGGTCGCCTTCGGCGGCGCCGGACCCCTGCACGGTGCCGAGGTCGCGGCGATGCTCGACGTGCCCGAGGTTGTGGTGCCGCCGCATCCCGGCATCACCTCTGCGGCGGGCCTGCTCACCACCGACCTCAAGTACGACCAGATCATGACCGCCTTCCAGGTCAAGGGCGCGGTCGATATCGGGCGGATCAACGGCGACTTCGCCAGACTGGGCCGCGACCTCATGGCCCAGTACGAGGCCGCCGGCCTCGGCGCGGACCGGGTGGAGGAGCGCCGTGCCGGCGATCTGCGCTACGTCGGCCAGGGCTACGAGCTGCGCGTGGCCTTCCCGGCGGGCGAGCTGGACGAGGCCGGGCTGGAAGAGGTCTGGCAGGCCTTCCATTCCCTGCACGAGCAGGAGTACGGCCACTGCTTCACCGAGAGCCCCATCGAGATCGTGAACATCCGCATCACCGGCGTCGGCCGCATGCCCAAGATTGCGGCACCGCCTGCGCCGGCGGGCGGCTCGCTGGAAGAGGCGCGGGTCAAGACCGCGCGCTCGGTCTTCCGCGTGAACGGCGCGCTCGAAGGCCACGACACGGCGTTCTATCGGCGCGAGGCGCTGCCGGTGGATGCGCCGTTCGCAGGGCCCGCGATCATCTTGCAAACGGATGCCACCACCGTGGTGCCGCCCGGCTGGTCGGTGCGCGTCGACACGAGCGCGAACTTGATCCTGCGCCTGGGCGAGGAGGACTAGATCATGGCAGATACGCCGAACATCCGCCCCATGGACGCGGTCACCGCCAGCGTGATCCAGGGCGCGCTGGAGAACATCGCGGTCGAGATGGGCTGGAAGCTCATGCGCATGTCCTATTCCTCGATCATCCGCGAATCAGAGGATTTCGGGGCGGCGATCATCGACCGCCACGGCCGCCAGCTCTGCGAATCGAAGCACTCGACGCCGCTGCAGTCAGGACCGATCCCCGGCTACGTGAAGGGCATGAACCAGATCCTCGAGGAGCGCGGCCAGACCCTGCGCGAGGGGGACGTCATCATCCACAACTCCGCCTATCACGGCGCGAGCCACGGGCCGGACGTCGCCTTCATCGTGCCGGTCTTCCACGACGGCGCGCTGGTGGGCTACGCGGTCACTACGGCGCACCATCTCGATATCGGCGCGCTCAGCCCCGGCAGTTGCGGCATCGTCGATGCGATGGATGCCTACGCCGAGGGACTCCAGTTCAAGGCGCTCAAGGCCTACGACCGGGGCGTCGCCAATGAGGTGCTCTGGCACATGATGCGCGACAACATCCGCGCGCCCGACATGGTGGTGGGCGACATGGAGGCGCAGGTCGCCGCCAGCCGGATCGGCGCCGAACGCTACCTCGCGCTGATCGAGCGCCACGGCCTGGCGACCGTGGAGGCGGCGGCTGACGCGCTCATGGACTATTCCGAGCGGCTCATGCGCCAGGCGATCGAGGCGCTGCCCGACGGCACCTACCGGGCTGAGGGCCACGTCGACGGCTTCCTCGACGACCCCGACCGGCGCCACTTCAAGGTCGCCGTCGCGGTCACCGTGAAGGGCAGCGAGCTGGTGGTGGATCTCGACGGCACCGCCCGCCAGTGCGACGACCGGCCCATCAACATGCCGCTGGAAGGCACGGTGGACTGCGCAATCTGGCTGACCGTCCGCTCGATCCTGCTGGACAGCGAGAGCTTCGGCCAGATCCCGCAGAACTCGGGCCTGATCCGCCCCATCACCATCAAGGCGCCGGAGGGCACGATCGCCAATCCCACCTTCCCGGCGCCTACGATCGCGCGCTTCGTCTCCGGCAATATCGTCGCCGACACGGTGATGAAGGCGTTGGCCCAGGCGGTGCCCGACAAGGTCTCGGCCGGTGTCGGCAACCTCAAGGTGATTGCATTTTCCGGCATCAAGGACGGCGGCCACTGGGTGCACATGGACATCCACGAGGGCAGCTACGGCGGCCGCGCCGGCAAGGATGCGATGGACGCGGTGGACACCCTCTACGCCAACACCCGCAACAACCCGATCGAGGATATCGAGTCCCACCTGCCGCTCCGCATCCGGCGTTACGAGCTGCGCAACGATGCGGCGGCAGCCGGGCGCTGGCGGGGCGGCATCGGGTCCGTCCGCGAGGTCTCGTTTCTCGCCGACAGCTTCATCTCGGTCGAGGGCGACGGCCACGCCTTCCGCCCCTGGGGCCTCAAGGGCGGTGCCGAGGGCCGCGAGGCGGCGCTGGTCTATCACCAGGCCGACGGCGAAGACATTCCCTTCCCTTCGATGATGCCGAACCGGGCAGTCAAGGCCGGGGAGAGCCTGACGCTCACCGGCACCTGCGGCGGCGGCTATGGCTCGGCTGCCGAGCGCCCGGCGGACGCCGTGGCGGAGGACGTGCGGGACGGCTACATCTCTCGTGAGACTGCCGAGAGCGACTATGGTGTTGTCGTCACCGAAGACGGCGCCCTCGACAGCACGGCCACTGCGGCCCGGCGTGGCAGTCCTGCGCCCTAGTCCGAAGGGCGCCGGGCAGACCATAACCCTGACAAGAAATCCGGCCTGAACCCGCCGTCCGACCGCCGCGTGCCGTTGCCGGCGGGTGGAGCATCACGGCGGCGAGCAAGGGGAAAGAATGAGCCAGTCGGAGCGCGGCCGCGCCCTTCGCACCGCCGAGTTCGTGCCCCTCGTCGGGCTGCTGATGTCGCTGGTCGCGCTGGCGATCGACGCGATGCTGCCGGCGCTGCCCGCAATCGGCCGCGACTTCGGCGTCTCGCGTCCGAACGACGTCCAGATGGTCATCATGTCCCTCTTTCTGGGGCTCGGGATCGGCCAGCTGCTCTTCGGCCCTCTCTCCGACAGCATCGGGCGCAGACCCGCTGTTCATGCCGGCCTCGCCCTCTTCATGATCGGCTGCCTTGTGAGCATTTTCGCGCCCTCCTTCGAGGTGATGATCGCGGGCCGTGTGCTGCAGGGCATCGGCGTGGCGGGGCCCCGCATCGTGACCATCGCCCTCGTGCGCGATCAGTACGAGGGGCGGATGATGGCCAAGCTGATGTCGTTCGCGATGGCCGTGTTCATCATGGTCCCGACGGTCGCCCCGGCACTCGGGCAGGGGCTGCTGATCCTGGGGGGCTGGCGTGCGATCTTCATCACCTTCCTCGTCATCTCCGTGATCGTCTTCGCATGGTTTGCGCTGCGCCAGCCGGAGACCCTGCCTGTCGAGCGGCGCCGGCCCTTCTCGCTGCGTGCCATCGGCCAGGCCGTGGGTGAGATACTGAGGATTCGGACCGCGCTCGGATACACCATCGCGACGGGCTTCGTGTTCGCGCCCTTCGTGGCCTATCTCGGCTCCGCCCAGCAGGTCTTTCAGGATTCCTACGGAACCGGCACCCTCTTTCCTCTCTATTTCGGCGTGCTCGCGCTCTCTTTCGGGGCCGGCTCGATCGTGAACGGCCGCCTCGTGATGACTTACGGCATGCGCCGGCTCTCCAAGCTCGCCGCCGGCGCCATCGCGTTGATTTCGCTCGTCGCCTGCCCGGTTGCCTTCGCCTTCGACGGGCTTCCGCCATTCTGGCTCTTCATGTGCTATCTCCTCACCGTCTTCGTGAGCGTCAGCCTGCTCTTCGGCAATCTCAACGCGCTGGCCATGGAGCCTCTCGGCCATATTGCCGGCGTGGGAGCGGCAGTCATCGCGTCGCTCGCCACCTTCATCTCGGTGCCCTTGGGGGCCGTGGTCGGCCAGGGCTTCGACGGGACCATGTACACGCTGATCGGCGCCTTCGCCGTCTCGGGGCTGGCCACGCTGGGAGCCATCTGGTGGGCCGAGGGCGGCGTCAAGACCGCGCATCCGGCGTCCGATCGCGGCTGATCGCCGCGGGATGCGAGGTTGAGTCAGGACCGGATAAGGCCAATGATGGTGGGCGGGTGAGAGCCGCCGCGCGGCGCGCCCGCCGATGGCATCCGCACGAGGGACATGAAGGGAGAGCCACCGATGAAGATCAAGGTGATCAATCCCAACACCACGCTGGAGATGACCGAAGGCATTGGCGAGGCGGCGCGATCAGTCGCCAGCGCCGGCACCGAGATCGTGGCGGTGAGCCCTGAATTCGGGCCGGAGTCGATCGAGAGCTTCTACGACGAGCAGGTCGCGGCCTGCGGCGTCCTCGACGAGGTGCGCAAGGGCGAGGCCGAAGGCGTCGACGCCTACGTCATCGCCTGCTACGGCGATCCCGGCCTTCACGCCGCGCGCGAGGTGACCGAGAAGCCGGTCGTCGGCATCGCCGAGGCCTCGTTCTACACCGCCTCCATGGTGGCGGCGCGCTTCTCCATCGTCTCGGTCATTCCCCGTGTCCGCACCCTGCTGGAGGAGATGGTGCACGGCTACGGCATGGCGGATCGCATCGTCGCCATCCGCACGCTGCCGCTCTACGTGCTGGACATCGAGCGCGACCCGGAAGGCTCGATGGAGAAGCTCCGTGACGAGGTGCGCCGCTCGGTGGCGGAGGACGATGCGGAGGCCGTGTGCCTCGGCTGCGCCGGCTTCGCCCGGTTTGCCGCCGAACTCGAAGCCGAGCTCGGGGTGCCGATCCTCGACGGCGTGGTCTGCGCCACCAAGCAGGCGGAGCTGCTGGTGGGCCTCGGGCTCAAGACCAGCAAGCGCAAGACCTACCGCCCGCCGGAGCGCAAGCGCTTCACCGGCATGTTCAGCCATTTCGGTACAGCCGACGACATCGCCGAGGCCGCGGAGTAGGGCAGGGCGCCGCTGCCTGCCGCAACGCCTGCCGGTTGTAGGTGCCGCCCCGGCACCACCGTGGCCGTGTGCCTCGATTCGCACCGAGGGCCGCACTCCACGATTTTCCGCTTGATATCTCGAAGAAGCGTGACACAATACATTTAGTATCTGGAAATGATCTAGATATAAACACGATAGTAAATGGAGAATATAATGCAAATTCAAGATGTTGTGTTTGAAATCGAGCAAAGCCTTGCCAACCTCAAGAGCTTGAGTGGGTCTGCCTTGCCGCCG
Source organism: Alphaproteobacteria bacterium (assembly GCA_963422645.2). Taxonomy (GTDB): domain Bacteria; phylum Pseudomonadota; class Alphaproteobacteria; order UBA828; family UBA828; genus WTGU01. Next base: position 162,384 of record CAXXVO010000011.1, on the reverse strand, counting down.
GCGCTGCAGGGATTGCGGCACTTACCGTTGGGTGGCTACGAGCCCCAGGTGAGCATTCGCTACCGGAGCGGGAAGCAGTACAGGAAGATCCGCAGGGATGCGGACGCCAGTTACTTCGAGCCGGAGGCTTGCGAAGTGGTTATTCGCTTCGTCGCCTCTGACGAACCGCGGGACGTCGGTCACCCGGGCGATGCGGAAGTGCCCCAAGGTGATGGCGGCAGGGCAGGTGCGCTCGATTACGGGACGGCTATAGACCAGCTTCTTGATGATCTTGCGGAGGTCGAAAGTGCGCGGGAATTCGTCAGCCTGAAACACTAGTGTCCCAAGAAAATTGGAGAGACCCTTGTTAAGTTATTGACAAAGCGCGATTAAGCGCCATTTCGCGCTGTTACCGACTTGAAGTGGCCGGCGCGAGTGCCGAGGCTGGGTTCTCCGATCCAGAGGGAGCCCGGTCATGTCCACGGGACAACTTGTCTTCTCGCAGGTGATGGACCATCTGCCCCTGCATTCGTTCCGCAAATGCGTCGAACAATACGATGGTAATCGGTACGTCAAATCGTTCTCATGCCTGAGCCAGTTTTTCTGCATGGCCTTCGCACAATTGTCCTATCGAGAAAGCCTGCGCGACATCGAGATTTGTCTGCGTGCCCAGAATAACAAGCTTTATCACATGGGAATTCGGGGACCGGTCTCGCGCAACACTTTAGCGAACGCCAACGCGCAACGCGACTGGCGCATCTATGCCGAGTTCGCCCAGGAACTGATCGACATCGCACGCCCACTCTATGCCGGCGAGGACCTCGGTCTTCAACTCGACAATACCGTGTACGCTCTCGACGCGTCGACCATCGATCTGTGCCTGTCGGTCTTCCCCTGGGCTCTGTTCCGCTCAACCAAGTCGGCCGTCAAGCTTCACACTCTCCTTGACTTGCAGGGCAGTATCCCGGCCTTCATTCACATCTCCGACGGCAAGCTCGGCGATGTGAATGTCCTGGACATCATCATTCCGGAGCCCGGCGCCTTCTACATCATGGATCGCGCCTACCTCGACTTCAAGCGCCTCAACGCCCTGGATATGGCGGGAAGCTTCTTCGTCATCCGCGCAAAGGCCAACACGAAATACCGGCGCCAATACTCCCGTACCGTCGACAAAGACGCCGGACTGCGTTGCGATCAAACCATCGTCCTGACCGGAAAGGCGAGCAAAAGCCGCTACCCAAAGCCGCTCCGCAGGGTCGGCTACAAGGATACTGAAACCAACAAGACCTTCAACTTCCTGACCAACAACTTCGCTGTTCCGCCCCTCACCGTCGCAGAGCTCTACCGCTATCGCTGGCAGGTCGAACTCTTCTTCAAATGGATCAAGCAAAACCTCCGCATCAAGGCCTTCTTCGGCACCTCCGAAAATGCCGTAAAGACCCAAATCTGGATCGCAGTCTCCGTCTACGTCCTGATTGCCATCATCAAGAAGAGGTTGAGACTCGATGCCAGCCTCTACACAATTCTACAGACCCTGAGCCTCACCCTGTTCGAAAAAATCCCGCTCAATGCGCTACTTACGCATAAGGCACTCCCGGTGGGCCAGAGCCGCGAAGATAAGCAACTGATTCTATTGTAGTTTTAATGGGACACTAGTGAGCCTGAAATGGTTCCGCGACCAGTATCTTCCTTCGCGTGGCCGCGAATGGTCCAGCGACCCGAGGGATAACGGTGTCCTGTTGCGCCACGCGACCGGGCAGCGATTGATCCTGACGAGCCAGGTTCCCAACCCGAACAACCCGCTTCACCCGGTCACCGCAATCAGGGTCAATCGGCGGCATCCGCGGTTCCAGACAGACACCGCAAAGAGGGGCGTTGCCTTCGCGCCGATCCCCATACGAGGCGGTACGATCGCAGACACGGTTCTCGGCGACAGACGCTAGGCGGTTCGAATGGCGAGCATCTATCTCGACACGAGCGCACTGCTCAAGCTCTACATCGCGGAGGAGGGCACGGAGCGGGTCGTCAGCGTCGCGGAAGAGGTCACCGCCGGCCGGATCGTCATCCTGGACCTCACCCCGGTCGGCAGTTCGCCGGCGCGAGCGTGAAGGCGACATCGCAGCGGCGGACGCGGTTCTTGTGCTCAGGCGGATCGAAGACGACACCTCGGCGCTCTTCCTGGTGCAGCCCTCGACTTCAGCGGTGATGGAGGAGGCCGCCCGGCTGATCGACCGGCACCCGCTCCGCGCCTACGACGCGCTTCAACTCGCGGGCTGTCTGGTCGTGCGTGAGGGCATGCCGGAGGCGGTGACCTTCGTCTGCGCGGACGCGCGCCTCTGCGAAGCGGCAACCAACGAAGGGTTGACGACACTGAATCCGCTCACGCCGTAGCTTCGGCGTTGCGGCGAGCGCCGGGCTCCTTCGTTGGTCTCGTTTCGCGCTCCGGCGCCTCTGCGACAAATCGCGAACAAAAACCTGTCTTCTCCCTTGACGTATATTGGAATAGTTCTTATTTGCAGAACACGACCCATTCCGGAGCAGGAGCCAGTGACATGCGTGTACCAGAGGTGACATTCAAGACCCGCGTTCGTGACGAGAGCGTCGAGGGGCCGAACCCCTTCCGTTGGCAGGACCGGACCAGCGCCGAGATTTTCGCCGGCCGGCGTGTGGTGGTGTTCGCGCTGCCGGGCGCCTTCACGCCGACCTGCAGCAGCACCCACTTGCCCGGCTACGAAGCCCTGCACGATTGCTTCAGGGACGCCGGCATCGACGAGGTCATTTGCCTCTCGGTGAACGACGCCTTCGTCATGCACCAGTGGGGCAAGCATCAAGGGGCCGAGCACGTCACCCTGTTGCCGGACGGCTGCGGCACCTTCACGCGGCGCATGGGCATGCTCGTGGACAAGGACAATCTCGGATTCGGCCTGCGCAGCTGGCGCTATTCCATGCTGGTCGAGGACGGCGAGATCACGAAGATGTTCGTGGAGCCGGGACTTTGCGACAACGCGGCGGGAGATCCCTTCGAGGTCTCCGACGCAGACACCATGCTTGCCCACATTGAATCGCTGTAACTGCCCAGGTCTGATTCTGCCGAGCACTCGGACGTGATGGATTGATGGTTCTGACCAGCCAGGGGTCAGGCGGCGCTTTCCCGGAGCAGCGCAGGATTTCAGAAGCGCAATACGGGGATCAGCTGGATTGGATCGGGGTGCGCCAGGGTTTCGAGGACATTCCAGCGCTGTTTTCGAGCGGTGGCGATGACGGATCGCAGGTTTGCGAAGTCGCGGGCGCCTTGTATCGAGCGGAAGCCGCCTGAGATTTTCTGGCGCAGCTTGCCCATTCGGAGGTCGCGCTCGGCCTCGTTGTTGGAGAAGGGGGTTCGCGGATCGGTGAGGAAGCGCAGGCACCCCTCCTTGTACTTCTGGAGTCGGAGGGCGAGGTTGTGACCGATGCGGCGCTTTTGTCGTCCGCGCTTTCCGGTCTGGAGCGGTGGCATTTCTTCGTGAGAGGCGATGGCACGTTCGAGGATGCGGTCCCAGGCTCGCGAGATGCGGGCCACCAGTGAGGCGGGCACGTCGCGGTCGTTCTTGTGGGCGAAGCGGGCGGCTCTGTTGGCACGGATGAGGAGCCGGTGCGTGCTCGTTGCCCAGTCTTCCTTCTCGATCTCGATGAGGGCTTGGAGCTCGCGCAGGTGATGGGCGTTGCAGGCCCCGTGGCGCACGCCCTCGAGAGCGAAGTAGGTGGCGTAGTCGTCATGGATGACGATGCCGTTGAGCTTCTCGTCGATGTGGCTGCGCCCGGTGGCGACGCGCAGGATGGTGAGCAACGGGGTGCACAGCACATGGAGCCAATGGGTCCGGGCGGCGATGCGGATGCCGGTCTCGTCGAGGTGTTTGACTGGGGCTGCGGTGCGGATGATCTCCGCGAGGCGATCGAGGAAGCCCTCGAAGCGCCGGGCGGTGCGCCTTCCCATGGCGACGATGGTGGCTGTTGAGAGCTTGACCGCGAAGAGGTCGCTCATGACCTCGGCGACCCGCTTCTCGGGAATGAACTGAGCGTGCAGCAGGTAGGTCACCCACGCGGTGATGCGCGGCCCGTATTGGACCGGTGCGCTCACGCCGTTCGGGAAGACGGCTGTCGTCACGGTGCCGCAGGCAGCGCAGAGGCAACGATGGCCGCGATGTTCGGTGACCTCGAGGGGCTGCGGCTCGGGCACATCGAAGACCTGCCGGCAGACGGGGGCTCCGTGACGGTCAGCGTCCGACAGCGGCGCGCCGCAGCCCTCACAGGCGGACGGATCATGATCGACGACATGGTCGGGCGTCGCGGTCCGCTCCAGGGTAGTTCCCTTGTGGCCCGGCTGGCCGCCACTGGGCCTGTCGGACTTGCCGCGCTGGCTCCGGGTGCGCTTCTCCCGGTCACCGCTCTTCTTCTTCAGACCGTCGCTGGCCGGCGGCTTGGAGCTGGTGGTGCTGTCGAGCGCGGCGCTGCGCTCGAGTTCGGCGATCCGCTCGCGCAAGCGGGCGTTCTCCCGCTCCAGCGCGTCGTTCTCCTTGACCAGGGCCGCGCTCAGGCGCAGCAACCTCTGGCCCCATTCCCGAATGGCTTTGACGGCGGTCATTGCGAAGGATTGTGGGGTGAAAAGGTCCTGCAGGCACGCGAAGGCCTCGTCGTGGGCAGCGAGGTCCTCGTGCCAGCGCGACACTGTCACGAACCCTCGTCGGCCTCGACGGCCATGATCGCGGCCAGCACCGCCAGGCGTTCGCCCGCCGGCATGGCCTCGTAGCGCCGGCCCCAGTTGGCCGCCTTGCGCTTGATGCACTGGCGCTCGGTGAAGTTCCGGCCGGCGAAGCTCGCCCAGTGCACCCGGTCAGGCGCGAAGTTGAACCACACGACCTCGGTCCGCACCTGGGCCTGGGTCGTCACCTGCAGCGCCAGCCGGCGCCAGCCCGCCAGCAGCTCGTCATAGAGCGCAGACGGGTGGCCCGAGACCATCACCTGGCAGGGCAGACCCTTGAGCAGTTCGAGGAGCGCGACGTGGTCGGCCTCCTCGTACTCGAAGCGGTAGCGCTGCGACGAACGCCGGGTCGCGTGCAGATAGGGCGGATCGCTGTAGACCAGCTCCGGGCCCAGAAACGGGAACGAGGCCAGGAAGGAATGGGCGCAGCCGTGCACCAACTCCACCGGGTAGTCGCAGCCAAAGGCCTCAAGCGCCCGCTCGTCGCGGTCGATCCCGATCGAGCGCATGGCCGCAGGCTTGCGCTTCATCAGCGCCCCGCCCCCAAGATGGCTCTCGATATAGACAGAGTGCCGCGGCATCAGCGCAATCAGCGCCTGGCTCAGACCGGTCGTCGCCTTCGACCCGAAATACCCCACCGGCTGCTCCTCTCATGCGAGAGTGCAACCCATAGGCGAGAGAACCTATACAGTCAAGCGGGGATCAACGACGCGCCGACGGCGAAACGGCACCGACGGCAAGCAACATCAGCACGCACTCAGAACTGGCGGCGGGGTACCTGGGTAGTTACGAATCGCTAAAGCCGGCGCGGGCCGCCTGAGCGCGATCGTCTGAGCCCGGCGCCGCCCGGCGCCGGGGCAGGCCTTCAGCCCGCCCTCGGGTGCGCTGCCGTGTAGGCCGCGAGGAGCCCGGCTTCGTCGACTTCGGTGTAGCGCTGTGTGGTGGAGAGGCTCGCGTGGCCGAGCAACTCCTGGATCGTGCGCAGGTCGCCACCGCCTGCGAGCAGGTGGGTGGCGAAGCTGTGGCGGAGCGCGTGCGGTGTCGCCGATGCCGGCAGGCCGAGCGCACCGCGCAGCCGCGCCATCGTGTGCTGCACCAGGCGGGGCTGAAGCCGCTTGCCCCGCACGCCGACGAAGAGCGGATCCTCCGGCTCCAGCCGGTGCGGGCAGGCCGCGAGGTAGTCTGCGATTGCCTCGGCAACGACGGGCAGCACCGGCACCACCCGCTCCTTGCCGCCCTTTCCGGTAATCATCAGGCTGCGCGGAGCAGCGCCCTCTGCCGGCATATCGGCGCGGTCCAGCCCCAACGCCTCGCCGATGCGGAGCCCGCAGCCGTAGAGCAGTAGCAGCACCGCGGTATCCCGGCGGGCGGTCCAGTCGGGCGGCCCGCCGCTCCCCCCCTTCAGCTCGACGACGGCCTTGGCCTGGCTCTCGGTGAGCGGGCGCGGCACGCCGCGCGGCGTCTTCGGCGCGCGCACCAGAGAGAGCGCCGAGGACACGGGAACGCCCTCGCGTTCCAGAAAACGGAAAAAGACTCGGACCGCCGATAGCGCCCGTGCGGTGGAGGTCTTCGCGTAGCCTTCCGCCGCCCGGCGCGCGAGCCAGGCGCGCACGTCGCGCACGCCGAGCGCGCCGAGCACAGCGAGGTTGGGTGCCTCGCCCCGATGCTCAGCCAGAAAGCCCAGGAAGTCGTTGAGGTCGCGCCGGTAGGCAGCGACGGTGTTGTCGGAGCGTCGCCGCTCGTCGGCGAGGCGGCCGAGCCAGGTCTCCACCGCCGTCGCCAGGTCGGCTGCGGCCGGTAGAGGGCTGGTCATGGCAGGATCGACTGCCCCGTTTTCTGCCAGTCGGCGAGGAAGGCGTCGAGGCCCTTGTCGGTGAGCGGGTGGCTCGCGAGCTTGCGCAGCACTGCCGGCGGTAGCGTCGCCACGTCGGCGCCGAGTTTCGCGGCCTCCACGACGTGGAGCGGGTGGCGGATCGAAGCCACCAGGATCTCGGTGCCGATGGTGTCGGGATAGGCGCGATAGATCGTCGCGATCTCGCGGATCAGGCCCATGCCGTCCTGGCTGATATCGTCGAGACGGCCGACAAAGGGCGAGATGAAGGCGGCGCCGGCCTTCGCCGCCAGCAACGCCTGGGAGGGCGAGAAGCAGAGGGTGACGTTGACCTTGGTGCCGCCCTGGCTGAGCGCGCGGCAGGCCTTGAGCCCGTCCCAGGTGAGCGGCACCTTGACCGCGACGTTGGGCGCGATGGCGGCTAGGGTGCGACCTTCCGAGAGCATGGTCTCAGCGTCGGTCGCAGTGACCTCGGCACTCACCGGCCCCGGCACGATGTCGCAAATGTTCCGGATCACCTCGAAAAAGTCGCCGCCGCTCTTGGCGATGAGCGAGGGATTGGTGGTCACTCCGTCGAGCAAGCCGGTCGCGGAGAGATCCTCGATCTCGGCGATGTCCGCCGTATCCACGAAAAACTTCATGCCACCGCTCCGTGCGAGAGTTGCCAGCCGACGCCGGCCTCTTGAGTCATCGGGCTGGACGCCGTCGCGCGAGTGATGCAGGACGAAAGCATGAGCGCAGCATCCACGACTCGAATCGGCTTCGGGCCAGCGGCGAATTGGGTCGGCCTCTTAGCACGTCCGATGCGCCCTTTCCATCGCGCCGCCGCCGGCAGGGCGCCGTGAGCGGGTCGGCCGAGGGCGGAGGCGGGGGCCAGGAGGGCGCGCACAAGACCGTCGCCGTCCTCATGCCGCTGCCGCTGGAGCGCGCCTACGACTACGCAGTGCCTGCCGATCTCGCGCCCGCCGTGGCTCCCGGCGCTTTCGTGCGCGTGCCCCTTGGCCGTTTGGAGCGTGTCGGCGTGGTCTGGGGCAAGGGGGAAGGCGACGTCGATCCAGCCCGCCTCAAGCCGGTGACCGCAGTGCTGGAAACACCGCCGATGACCGAGCCGCTCCGGCAACTGGTCGACTGGACGGCCGAATACACATTGACCAACCGGGGGTCCGTTCTTCGCATGGCGATGAGCGTCCCCGGCGCCGTGGAGTCGCCGCCGGTGCGCACCGCCTATCGGCTGGGGCAGGGCGAGGCGCCGCGCATGACGGCGGCGCGGGAGCGCGTCATCGCGCTGCTGCAGAAGGGGCCCCCGCGCATCGCCACCGAGATCGCGCGCGAGGCCGGCGTGAGCGCAGGCGTGGTGCGCGGCCTGGCCACCCTCGGCGCGATCGAGGCGGTCACGATGCGGGAGGTCGCGGCATTCGGCCGTCCCGACACGTCCCGGGCGGGTCCCGTCTTGTCCCAGGCGCAGGGAGCCGCCGCCGAGGCGTTGCGGCAGGCGGTCGCCGCCCAGGCGTTCTCGGTCACCGTCCTCGACGGTGTGACTGGCTCCGGCAAGACCGAGGTCTATTTCGAGGCCATCGCGGCCGCGCTCGATCGAGGTCATCAGGTGCTGGTGATGCTGCCCGAGATCGCGCTCAGCGCCCAATGGCTCGCGCGCTTTCGCGAACGCTTCGGCGCCGACCCTGCGGTCTGGCACTCCGAGCTTGGCACGCGCCAGCGGCGCGAGACCTGGCGCGCCGTCGCCGAGGGCAGGGCGCCGGTGGTGGTCGGTGCGCGCTCGTCGCTCTGGCTGCCCTTCCGCAGTCTCGGTCTCATCGTGGTCGACGAGGAGCACGACACCGCCTTCAAGCAGGAGGACGGCGTCGTCTACCACGCCCGCGACATGGCGGTGGTGCGCGCCCGCTTCGAGGGCTGCCCGATCGTGCTGGCGACGGCCACGCCCTCGCTGGAGACGGTGGTCAACGTCGAGAATGGCCGCTACCGATGCGAGCGCCTGCCGGACCGGCACGGTGGCGCACAGTTGCCGGCGATCGAGACCGTCGACCTGCGTGAGACGCCGCCGGCGCGCGGCACCTGGCTGGCACCGGCTCTGCGCGTGGCTCTCGCCGAGACCCTGGACGCCGGCGAGCAGGCGTTGCTCTTCCTCAACCGGCGGGGATACGCGCCGCTCACGCTCTGCCGCGCCTGCGGCCACCGCTTCCACTGCCCGAATTGCAGCGCCTGGCTGGTCGAGCACCGCTTCGCCGGCACCCTCGACTGCCACCATTGCGGGCTCCAGCGCGCGCAGCCCGAGGCTTGCCCTGCCTGCGAGGCGGAGGGGAGCTTCGCGGCCTGCGGGCCGGGGGTAGAGCGGCTCGCCGAGGAGGTGGACGAGGCCTTCCCCGGCGCCCGCTGGGTGGTGTTGACCAGCGATACGGTGCGCGGTCCCAGTCAGGTCCAGGATCTGGTCGATGCCGTCGTGAACCACGAGATCGACGTGCTGATCGGCACTCAAATGGTGGCCAAGGGACACCATTTCCCCCAGCTCACCCTTGTGGGTGTGGTGGACGCTGACTTGGGCCTCGCGGGGGGCGACATGCGCGCCGCCGAGCGCACCTACCAGTTGCTTCACCAGGTGGGCGGGCGCGCCGGGCGCGGCGGGCGCCCCGGCCGGGTGGTGCTTCAGACCTACGCCGCCGAGCACCCGGTGATCGAGGCGCTCGCCGCCGGCGACCGCGATTCCTTCATGGCGCAGGAGGCAGCCGCCCGCGAAGCCCACGGCCTGCCGCCCTTCGGCCGGCTCGTGGCGGTCATCGCCGCCGGCCCCAGCGAGTCCGAGACCCTACGCGCCGCGTCGGCCCTCGCACGCACCGCGCGCGCCGAAGAGAAGACGCTCGGCATCCAGGTGCTCGGCCCTGCGCCGGCACCGCTCAAGCTCTTGCGCGGCCGCCATCGCTTTCGCCTCCTCTTCAAGGCGCCGCGCGGCGTGCTGCTCCAACCGCATCTCAGGAGATGGCTCACCGCGCTCGACCGGCGTGCCCGCGCGCGCCTCCAGGTGGACATCGACCCCCACAGCTTCATGTGACGCGTCCATCGCTTCTGCCCGCCGTGACTCGCTCCCGTGCCTTTGATAGGGTCGCGCAAGCCTTGCCGCCATTGCGATCGATGGGAACGCAGGGGGGACGCCATGATCATCCAGACCCAGGCAGAAGCACGGCAGGACAGCGCTCGCTTCGCCATCACTCTCGACGAGCATCTCCAGCTCGCGAGCCAATTCGCCGAGAATTTCGGGAACGACAGCTTCGCTCAGCCCGAGCCGCGCGACTACTTCCTCTATGCCTGCCGCTGGCACGACAAGGGCTGGAAGGATCTCGACGACAACCCGCCTCTCGATCCCAAGACCGGGCTGCCTTACAACCTGGTGGAGACGCCGATCCCCATTATCACGCTGACCGGCTGCCGCTCGCCCGAGTACAACGAGGCGCACCACGCCTATTGCGGGCTGCTGGACAGCATGCACATCTGGGGCCTCTACAACGGGCGCTACGGCCTCTCGGACAAGGTGCTGATCGACATCGTGCCGCAAGAGCATCGGCTCGCCGCCGAGACCATGCTGAGCACCGAGAGCCAGCGGCAGGAGCGCCTCACCGCCGTGCTGCAGGACGATCCCGAGACCGCGCCCTGGGTCGAGCACGAGCAGCTCTTCGCCAACTACAAGGCGCTGCAGTTCTTCGACACCTTCGCCCTCTACTTCAACTGCGTCCACGCTGAAGGGCGCGGGGAGAGCACCTTCGCCAACGTGCCGCGCGGCGTCGCCGACGATGTCGATATCGAGGTTCGGGCGCTCGGCGACGGCGTATACAGCCTCGACCCCTATCCCTTCCGTGACGATGGCCTGGAAGTCTCGTTCACCGGCCGCCATCTCACGCCCTTCGGCGCCGACGACCAGCCCGACATGGCCGCGGTGATGCGGGAGACCCCGCGCGAGCGCCAGAGCGCCCGGCTGATCGCAGCCTGAGCGCCGCACCGTACCCATCCGAGACCAAGGAGAGACCGTGCCTTCCGCCGCGCGCCCGAGCCCCGTCGACGTATTGGGCCTCGACCACGTCGTGCTCCGGGTTGCGGACATCGAGGCCTCGCTGGCGTGGTACCGGCGGGTGCTCGGCTGTACGGTCGAGCGCCGGATCGAGAACTTCGGGCTCTACCAGCTGCGCGCGGGTACAAACCTGATCGACCTGGTTCCCGTTGCGAGCAAGGCCGGCAAACCCGGCGGGGGCGCGCCGGGCAAGACGCGGCGCAACATGGAGCACTTCGCTCTCAAGCTCGCCGCCTTCGACGAGCAGAAGCTCCGCCGCTATTTCAAGCGACGCGGCGTCGAGGCGGGCGAGATCGCGCGGCGCTACGGCGCCGACGGCCACGGGCCCTCGCTCTACCTCACCGACCCGGACGGCAATACGGTGGAGCTCAAGGGTCCGCCCGACGCGGACCAGAGCGAGAGGGTGGCCGACGCCGAGTATCCCGGGGCAAGGCGGCGACCCGCAGCCAAAGGGAGCGCACAGGCATGAAGGCGGTCGTCATCCACCGCCACGGCGGGCCGGAGGAGCTCGTCTGCGAGGACATCGAGACGCCGGCGGTCGGCCCCGATGACGTCCTCATCAACCTCGAGACGGTGGGCCTCAACCATTTCGACCTCGACGTCTGCGACGGCATCTCCGGCTATCTCAGCCTCGACATGCCGCACATTTTGGGCGTGGAGGGCGCCGGCACGGTCGCAGAGACCGGCAGCGCGGTAAGCGCCTTTCGCCCCGGCGACCGCGTCATGCCCTTCCTCACGATCACGTCCGGCCTCTGCCGGCACAGGGTGTGCAACTGCGCCCTCGGCATGGACAACATCTGCCTAGATTTCGAGAAGCTGGGCGTGACCTGCTGGGGCACCTACGCCGAATACGTGACGGTCTCCCACCACAACGTGCTCCGAATTCCCGACGGCGTCTCGGCGCTCGACGCAGCAGCGGGGCAGGTCGCCTTCGCCACGGCCTGGGAGCTGGTGGTGAAGAAGGCGCAAGTGCGCCAGGGCGAGGACGTGCTCATCAACGCCGCCGGCAGCGGCGTCGGTTCGGCAGCGATCCAGTGCGCGCGCGTCGCGGGCGCGCGGATCATCGCCACCGCCGGCTCCGACGAGAAGCTCGCGCGTGCCCGTCAGCTCGGTGCAGACGAGGTCATCAACTACAATGAGACGCCGGCGATCGGCGACGCCGTGCGCGATCTCACCGAAGGCCGCGGCGTCGATGTTTGTATCGAAATGGTGGGCGGTTCGGTGCTACAGCAGAGCCTTGACGCACTTGCGCTCAACGGGCGGCTCGCCACCTGCGGCGCGCATGCGGGCGAGAAGGTCGAGATCGATATGATCGAGTTTTTCCGCAAGCAGATTACCATGACGAGCTGCCACTTCGCGCCGAAGTCGACCAACCACGAGGTCCTGCGCCTGATGGAGCAGGGCAAGCTCAGGCCGGTGATCGGCGAGATTTTGCCTCTGGCCGAGATGCGCACCGCCCACGAACGACTTGCCGCGCGCGCAGTCTTCGGCAAAATCGTGCTCGAAGTATAGCGGGGCGAGCAATGGCCGAGCTTGAGCTGAATAAAGTCGATCGCTGGCACCACCGGCGTATCATCCTCGACGAGTTGAGTCTGAAAGCACCGTCGGGCCGTATCACCGCGCTCTTGGGCGATGACGAGTCGGGCCGCCTCACGGCGCTCAAGGTCATCGCGGGGATCGAGAAACCGCAAGGCGGCTCCATCCTGATCGACGGCGAGGACGTGCTCGGGCACAGTGCCGGGATTCGGGAGGCGGCGACGGTCTTCCGCACCGCCGCGCTGATGCCGCACAAGACGGCCTTGGAGAATATCGCCTATCCGCTCAGGATCGCCCGCTTCGACCGGGAGACCATCGAGGCGCGGGTGCTTGCCGTGAGCGAGCACTTCGAACTCACCGACCTTCTCACGCTGCGCCCCAAGAAGCTCACCGACGTTCAGTGCTACAAGATCGGCCTTGCACGCGCGCTGGTGCGCGACCCCGGGGTCTACCTCTTCGAGCTGCCGACGGAGGAAGACCCGGTCCTGCGCAGGCTCGCAATCAGCGAGATGAAGCGGCTCAGGGACGAGTTCGGGCGCACCGTGGTCTATGCCACCGGCGCAGTCGATGACCTTGACGACCTCGCCGACTGGGTCGTCGTCCTCGACGAAGGTAGCAGGCTGCAAATGGGCAGTCCGAAGCGAATCCACCAATGGCCCGCCTCCCGCCGGGTCGCCAAGCTCCTGGGTGCAAGACTCCGCGCCGCGCGCGTGATGGGCACGGAGCCGGACGCGATCACCGTGCGTCTCAAGGACGGTGACATCCTCACAATTCCGTGGGAGGGGGGCGAGGCGGCTGCCGGCGAGCGCGCCACCCTGGCCATCTGGCCGGAGCACATCGAGCGCGAGGGTGAGACGGTGGGCTACCCGCCCGAGCACTGCTTCCTGTTCAGCGAGAAGGGCAACCTGGTGGCGGGTCCCTCGGGGCCGCCGCCGAAGCGAAAGTCGAAGGGTAGCGCCCGCCGGGGCTGAGCGACGCCTCGGCGGTCGATGGCCGCCTTCGTAGTGCGGCGAAGGCTCCCTGTCGTGCCACAGTATTTCTCGGCCAACAGCGCGCACCATTAGACAGAAATACCAATATATAGCGATGGTACGCCGGGTATAGCTACGACATATTGTAAGTATTGGTCACGGTCGAGTCATGTTGCGGCGTCTCGATCATTGTGCCGCCTTTGCAGTTGCGTTGCCATTCGCCGGCAATACGCACTAGAATGAAATAGCAACCCCTGTCTCCAACGGATTTTCCACCAGATGATCGACCACGCCGTCGCGCGCCAAAACATGGTCTCCGGCCAGATCAGGACCAACCGCGTTACCGATGAGCGGCTGATCGAGGCGATGGAGGAGATACCCCGCGAGCTCTTCGTCCCGCGCGCCAAGCGAGGCGTCGCTTATGTGGACGAGGACGTGGAGATCGCCTCCGGCCGCTACCTGATGGAGCCGATGGTGCTCGCGCGGCTGGTGCAAGAGGCCGAGATCAGGGCGAGTGACATGGTTCTCGATGTCGGTTGCGGCACGGGCTACGCCTCGGCGGTCATGGCCCGCCTCGCGGGCACCGTGATCGCGCTGGACACCGACAAATCGCTGGCGGCCGAGGCTGAACAGGCGTTGAGCGCCGTCGGCGCCGACAATGCGATCGTCGTGACCGGCCCGCTCGCCGACGGCTTTGACGAGCAGGCGCCCTACGACGTGATCCTGGTTGGCGGTGCGGTCGATCACCTGCCGCAGGCGCTGGCGGACCAGCTTGCCGAGGCGGGCAGGATCGTGGGTGTCGTGCGTGAGCCCGGTAGGGTGGGGCAGGCGACCCTCTGGGCGCGGCACCGGGGGGCGCTCTCCAGCCGCTCCCTGTTCGAAGCGTCGCTGCCGCCGCTTCCGGGCATCGTCCGGCCGGCGCAATTCGAGTTCTAGGTCCATGCAGGGAGAGGTGCCGGCGCTCTCGGTCGGGGACTTCGCGGCGCTGCGCGCCGGGCCGGAGGCCTACGCGCTGCTCGATGTGCGCGAGCCCTGGGAGGTGGCGCTCGGTGCGCTGCCCGAGGCCATGACAATCCCCATGAACGAGCTGCCTGATCGGGTCGAATCCCTGCCGGCGGATCGGCCGCTGGTGGTGCTTTGCCACCACGGCCAGCGGAGCGGTCAGGTCACCGCATGGCTCCAGCGGCTCGGCTACGACAATGCGGTCAACCTGGAAGGCGGCATCGATGCCTGGGCTCGCACGGTCGATCCCGCCATGCCGACCTACTGAAAGGAGCGGCCCATGACTCGCAGACGACGGCACTCCTCGATCGGAACAATCGCGCTTGGCGTCCTGTCCGGCGCGCTCTTCGCTGGCGCGTTGGCGTTCACTCAGGGCGCCGCCGCGCAGACTCTGGAAGACGCGCTCGTGTACGCGTACCAGAACAACCCGGCCTTGCAGGCCCAGCGCGCCCGGCTTCGCGCGGTGGACGAGGAGGTGCCGGCGGCACTGGCTGGCTGGCGCCCCACGGTGGAGATCGCGGGCGACATCGGCGCCTCCTACAGCAGGACCGACGGCATGGTTCCCAACGCCGGGAGCCATACCACCGCCCCTCACGGCGTCGGGCTCACGGCCACCGCGCCCCTCTACCAGGGCGGACGGGTCTCCGCGCAGATCGATTCGGCCGAGAACCGGGTCAACGCTGGCCGGGCGCAGCTCCAGGCGGTCGAGCAGTCGATCCTGCTCGACACGGTGACCGCCTACATGGACGTGCTCCGCTTTCTGTCCGAGATCGAGCTCAGCCGCAGCAGCGAGAGAGTGGTGCGCCGCCGGCTTCAGGCCGCGATGGACCGGCTCGAGGTCGGCGAGGTGACGCGGACCGATGTGGCACAGGCCGAGGCCCGGCTGGCACAGGCGGGTGCGGAACGGGTGGCGGCCGAGGGCGGCATGATGTCCGCCCGCGCCATGTATCAGCAGGTGACAGGTCAGGTGCCGAGCACGCTTTCCTGGCCGCCGGTTCCCATGGGCCTGCCCGAATCCGAAGAGGACGCGCTGGCCGCTGCCAACGACGCCAACCCCTCGATCACAGCGGCGTCGTTCATCGCCCAGGCGGCACAGGCGGATATCGGGGCGGCATCTGCGGCGCTCAGGCCGCAGATCTCCATCGTTGGCGATTTGCGGCAGCGCTTCGACAACTCGAACCTCATCGATCAGACCACCGATGCCTCGATCAGGGCCAGCGTGCGCGTGCCTCTCTATCAGGGCGGTGCCGCGAATGCGCGCATTCGGCAATCCAAGCAGATTGCGTCGCAGCGGCTCCTCGAGTTGGACGAGTCCCGGCGCACGGTGCAGGAGATGGTCGCCCAGGCCTGGCGGGCGCTCACCTCGGCACGGGCGCAGATCGCCGCGTTCGAGTCGCAGGTGGCCGCGGCGGCTGTCGCGCTGGACGGCGTCGAGCAGGAGACGCGGGTCGGCCTGCGCACCACGCTCGATGTGCTGGACGCGGAACAGGAGCATTTCAAGGCGCAAATCAACCTGGTCCGGGCGCAGCGGGAGGAGATCGTCGCCGCTTATCAGTTGAAGGCGGCGATCGGCGCGTTGACCGCGCAACAGCTCGGCCTCCCGGTCGACTTGTACGACCCGGAGGCGTACTACCGCAGCGTGCGGGAGGAGCCGGGCGAGTGGCTGTGGTCGGAGTAGTGACCGCCCCGATGGTGGAGGAGTGAGGACATGGAGAAGCCGGCGGCAGCCGAACACCCGATCAACGACGTGATGCGACGGCGCTGGAGTCCCCGCGCCTTCGAGCCGCGCGCGATGCCTCGTGCGGATATCCTCACGCTCCTGGAGGCCGCGCGTTGGGCGGCGTCGAGCTTCAACCAGCAGCCCTGGCACTTCCTGGTCGCGACCAGGGACGACGAAGAGCGCTTCGCGCAGCTGCTCGATTGCCTGGTGCCGGGCAACCAGGTGTGGGCGCGGAATGCCTCGTTGCTCATCCTCACCGTGACCAAGCGCACATTCGACCACAACAATTCGCCCAACAGTTGCTGCGTTCACGATATCGGGCTCACCGCCTGTCAGCTCGTGCTGCAAGCCACGGAGCTCGGGTACGCGACCCATCAGATGGCCGGCATCGAGGCGGACAAGATCCGGGAGGTGTACGGTGTGCCGGAGGGCTACGACCCCGTGACGGGGATCGCCATCGGCTATCCCGGGGATCCGGATTCTCTTCCCGACGATCTCCGCGAAATGGAGATCTCAGCGCGCACGCGGCGGCCTTTCGACGAATTCGTCTTCGCCGACGCTTGGGGCAAGCCCGCCGGCCTTTGACCGTCTGCGACCGGGGGTTCCCGCGGCGCCTGAGCGAAGTCAGCCAATCGATTCTCGGAGCGAGGGATGTCCGACTTCCACGTGAGCGTCGGCGAGCAGGTGACGTTTTCCAAGACCGTCGGCGAAAGCGATGTCTACCTGTTCGCGGGCATCACCGGCGATCTGAACGGTCTTCACGTGAACGAGCATTACATGTCCGAGACGTCCTACGGGCACCGAATCGCCCACGGGGCTCTCCTGGTCGGTTTCATGTCGACCACGTCGACCATGATGATCGCCCGATGCGACGAGAAGGGGAGCGACGAGACCCCGGTCTCGCTCGGCTACGACCGCATTCGCTTTACCGCGCCGGTCTTTATCAACGACACGGTGAGCGTGACCTACACGGTCGCCGAGATCGACGAGGAGCGCCGCCGCGCGCTCTCCGACATCGAGGTGGTCAACCAGCGCGGCGAGACCGTCGCCGTCGCCCAGCACATCATCAAGTGGGTGCCGCAGACGTAGGCGACGAGAGAAACGAGGGGGACCGCGGCATGGCGCGCGCACTCTGGCAGGGGCAGGTCATCGCGGAGTCCGAGACGTGAGAGAGCGTGGAGGGCAACGTCTATTTCCCGCCGGAGACCGTGAACCGCGCGTTCCTCACGCCGAGTGACACCACGACCATCTGCGGTTGGAAGGGCACGGCCCACTACTACTCGGTCGAGGTCGACGGCGCGCGCAACGCCGATGCCGCGTGGCATTACCCCGACCCCAAGTCTGCGGCCGAGAATATCCGGGACCATGTCGCCTTCTGGCGGGGTGTCACCGTCGAGACTTGAGCCCCGACCGCCATTCGGCTGCACGTGCGTGCTTGCGCCGTAAGGCGCGCAACAGAAAGCAGGATCGCCGATGCCTCGATACCTGAAGACCGGAATCAGCGATGCGGAAGCCGCGGAAGCGGACGAGAAGGTCCGCCGCGTCGTGGAAGACGCATTGAACGACATCGCGAAGCGGGGCGATGCAGCCGTGCGCGAGATGTCGATCAAGTTCGACCGCTGGGAGCGCGGTGACTTTCAGCTGAGCGAGGCGGAGATCGAAGCCTGTCTGGATCGGCTGCCAGGTCAGGACCGCGAGGACATCCTCTTTGCCCAGGAGCAAATTCGCAATTTTGCGCAGGCTCAGCGCGACGCGTTGCAGGATGTCGAGGTCGAGACTTTGCCCGGCGTGGTGCTGGGTCACAAGAACATCCCGGTTAACGCGGTCGGCTGCTACGTGCCGGGGGGCAAGTACCCGATGGTGGCGTCCGCCCACATGTCGGTGGTGACGGCGAAGGTGGCGGGCGTCGAGCGCATTGCAACCTGCGCGCCGCCCTTCGAGGGCAGGCCGGCGCCTGCGATCGTCGCAGCCCAGCACCTTGCGGGCGCCAACGAGATCTATGTGCTGGGCGGCATCCAGGCAGTGGGCGCCATGGCGCTCGGCACCGGCAGCATCGCACCGGTGGACATGCTGGTGGGCCCCGGCAACGCCTTCGTGGCGGAGGCCAAGCGCCAGCTCTTCGGCCGCACAGCGCGAGAAACTCAAATGCGATCTTGGCTGGCAAAAGGGGGGCAATGAGCTTGCTTCGGCCGAGGTCGAGCAGGCTACCCTCTACGGACCATTTGACGGCGGATTGCCGTACGCCTCACCATTCGCTCAGCGACAGACGGCATAGCCCTGCGCCGCGCACTCCACGCTCATCATCGCGTCCATCAAGGCTAGAGGAACCGCCTTCGGCGAAGCTCGTCGACGGCCCATAAGGCAGACCTTGCCCGAATAGTCCGCTCAGGTGTCAGGCTAAACGTGAATCCTAATATCAAAAACTACATCGCCGTTCCTCGCATCAATACATTTCGCTGACTTGATATCCGCCGAGGGCACTAATCCGGGAACTTCTTTCAAAAACTCGCTAGCTACGTATACGGCGAGTTTTGGCGTTACTCTTGTTCCTGGTACATTCATACTAATCGTCCCCTCGCGATCAAAGGTTTCCCGTAACTGCCCAGGTACCCCCTCTCTCTTATGGAACAAGCCAGTTCCTTTTGCGTCAACGCCCCCACGCCGCGGGGGTGCCTACTCTCTTGAGCGCGAGAGGATGATGAACGCCGCGTCGCGAACAAGATGAGAGGACAGCGATACTCAGGATGAGCCGGAGAAGTTCAGGAGCGCAGTATAGGGATCAGCTGCATCGGTTCCGGGTGCGCCAGGATTTGCAGGATGTTCCAGCCTTGCTTTCGAGCGGTGACGATGACGCTGCGCATTCCGGCGAAGTTGCAGGCGCCTTGCAGGGAGCGGAAGCCGCCTGAGATCTTCTCATCCCAAGTTGGCACTTTTTCCGTTTGTTCGGGGCCGAATTGGCCAGGTTTTTCCGGCTGACACACCAGATATAGCGTTGACGAGAAGGGCACGCCCCTACATTTGCGATTGCCGTCTCGAACTCCCTTTGTAGTGCCAGGGAATGGTGGGTTTGCAGGATTTCCCTTGACCCCACCACCAAAGCCGACATATCTGAACCCGCCACGACCAAAACGTGCCGGGCGACATGTTCATCAGGGCAACCAAGACCCACACTACCGAAGGCAAGCCGGTCCGCAGCCATCGCCTCGTGCTCTCGCAGCGCATCGGCGACAAGGTCAGGCAGCGCACGCTTCTCAACCTCGGCACCGACTATCCGGTGCCGAAGGAGAAATGGCGCGAAGTTGCCGGACTCGCCGAGGCGCTGCTCAACGGCCGCCCGCCGCTGCTCGAAGCCGCGCCGGACGTGCAGGCCGCAGCCGAGGACATCGTCGCCAAGCTCAGGGCCAGGGGGTTCCGCCCCGAGGCGATACAGGAAGAGGCGCGCAAGCCCGACATCGCCACCGTCGACCTCGATACCCTGGAGCACGAGAACCCGCGCACGGTCGGCTGCGAGCGCCTGTGCCTCAAGGCCCTCGACGACCTCGGCTTCGCCGACATCCTCCACGGCCTCGATATCAAGGGCCGCGACGGGCGCATCGCCAGCGCGCTGATCGTCGCCAGGATGGTCCATCCCGCCAGCGAGCGTGACACCAGCCGCTGGCTGCGCCGCGACAGCGCGACCGCCGAGCTCCTGGGGCTGGAGGGCGACCGCAAGGCGCTGCGGCGCAAGACGCTCTACCGCATCGGCGACCTGCTCTGGCGCCACCGGGCCGCCATTCAGCGGGAGCTGTTCAACCGCGAGCGCGCGCTGCTCGACCTGCCCGAAACGATCGCCTTTTACGATCTCACCAATGTCCACTACCACGGCCACACCCACGGCCAGCTTCCCAGGTTCGGGCGCTCCAAGCAGAAGCGCGACGACTGTCCGCTGATCACGCTGGCGCTGGCGCTCGACGGCGCAGGCTTCCCGCGCAGTTGCGAGATCCTGCCGGGCAACGTGAGCGAGCCGGGCACGCTGGAGGACGCGCTGGTCAGGCTCGAGGCGGTGTGCGGCGGCACGGCGCCGAAGCCCACGGTGGTCATGGACGCGGGCATCGCCACCGAGGAGAACGTCGCGTGGCTGGGCGAGCAGGGCTACGACTGGATCGCGGTCAGCCGCGGCGCCAGGCCGCCGCTGCCCGAGGGCGGGCCCGAGGCTCTGCTGATCACCAGCGCGCGGCACGAGGTGCGCGCCTGGCGGCTTGCCAGCGAGGACGGCGAGGCGCGGCTCTACGTCGTCAGCGAGGGCAAGAAGAAGGCCGAGAACGCGATCATCGGCCTCAGGCGGAACCGCTTCGAGGCGGCGCTGGAAAGGCTCCATAGCGGCCTGCCGGTCAAGGGCCGCCTCAAGCGCTACGACAGCTTGAGCTCTGGATGGCTCCACGGACCGCGCCCGCCGAAAAACCGTCACAACCACGCATCACCCAGAGTGGCAGTCTCTTGCGCCGCCCTCTGGCCGAATCTTCATCCGGCGTTGACACCTCCAGGGCGAATCCGGAAAGATTCTACCACGACGCCTACGATTCACGAATTGAGCCTTCTTTTTCCTCCCGCAGATGTGGATCGGGGCGGATTCCAGAGGTGTTTCCGCCCCGCCTGCAACCGTTCGGGGGAGGAAAAGCCCATGCCTGCCGTGAAGCTCGACCAGCGCCGGGTCGATGCGCTGAAACCCCGCAACTCCGCCTGCGATGTGCGCGACAGGGAGCTGAAGGGCTTCGGCCTGCGGGTCTGGCCGTCGGGAAAGAAACGCCACTTCATCCACAGCCAATACGAGGGCCGGCGCATCTGGAAGACCGTCGCCGGCGCCGGGAGCGCGAGCGCCGATGAAGCCCGCGCGGGCCGCGACGATGCTCGCCGCGATCCGGCGAGGCGGCGACGCGCCCGCATCGCCCGAAGAAGCCCTGTTCGAGGCCGTTGCCGACGAGGTCTTCAGGCGCTACGCGCGAAACTGGAAGCCCGGAACGCTCAAGGTCAACCGGAACTACTACCGCAACCATATCCTGCCGTGCTTCAGGGGCCGCCCGATCGCCGGCATCGACAGCCGCGACGTGCGGCAGTGGTTCGCCTCGCTCCACGCGAAGCCCGCGGCGGCGGACCGGGCCGCTCCGATCCTGTCCGTCATCATGCGCCAGGCCGAGATCTACGGCTATCGCCCGGAAGGCAGCAACCCGTGCAGGGGCATCAAGCGATACCGGCGCGAGGGACGCGAACGGTTCCTGTCGGCGGCGGAGATGCGCAGCCTGGCGGCGGTGCTCGACCGCTTCGAGGCCCACCGTCCGCAGCAGGTCGCCATCGTCAGGCTGCTGTTGCTGACCGGCTGTCGCGCGAGCGAGGTTCGCACGCTGAAGTGGCGCTACCGGCGGGAGGGCAAGCTGTTCCTGCCGGACAGCAAAACCGGGCCGCGAACGGTCTGGCTGTCGTCTGCCGCCCGCGCGGTCCTGGACCGCGTGCCGCAGACGGCAAGCTGGATCTTCCCTTCGCCGATGACGAACGGCCCCCTCAGCCATAACGGCCTCGACGAGACGTGGCGACGGATCCGCGGGGAAGCCGACTTGCGCGACGTGCGGCTTCATGACCTGCGCCATACTTGTGCGGCGTAGCCATCTAACCCACTGCAATCATTGATAGTATTTTTCTGATACAAATTCCGTAATCGGATAGTCACCGGAGTCGATCGTACTCCAGTCGTTGCATGCCGCATTTGGCATCACGCGACCGCCCCGAGGCCGTTCTTCGCCACCAGCGTCAACAGCTTCAGCGACGCGCCGCGCGGGCGCTTCTCGCCGCGCTCCCACTGGCTCACCAGACCCGTGGTCACGTTAAGATAGCGGGCGAACACCGCCTGGCTCGCGTTCTCGCGAAGCCGGATTTCACGAATCCGCTCCGGCGGCATGTCCTCCACCGGCGTGAGGCACAGCTCGTCGAACGCCTTCATCGTCCGCTTCGACATGACGCCCGCTTCCGTCATGCCCAGAGCCGTCTCGTGCACCGACGCCAGCACCTCGCTCTCATACCGCTTGGTCATCGCAGTCCACCTCGCTGATCGTCCCGTTCGTCAGCATCGCTTCCAGGCCGGCGGCGTCCAATCCCAACATCTCGTTCGCCAGGGACCGCAACGCCGTGAGTTCCCTAGGGCGCAAATTCTCCCGATCGCTCTTCGCGAACCCGTGGACGAAGAAAGCGCGCTCTCCACGACGAAACGCCACGATGACGCGGAACCCGCCGGACCGCCCCTGTCCCCGACGGGCGATGCGCTGCTTGATGACGCCGCCGCCCAGGTCGGTGCCGATCAAGCCCTTCGCCGCGCGCTCCACGGCCTCGCACAGTGCGCCGTCCTCGATCTCCTCGCGAGTGGCAAAGCGCCCGAACGGCTTGGTCTTGAACGTGCGCAATCCGAGCCCCGCGCGCCTTTCCCGTCATGCCGCGTGATATAGCACCGAGTGTCATACGTCTCAATCCCCGAACGCGGATGCGACCCGTCTGCGACCAGCCGATCTCAACTCCCATTGTCTCGTCCACCGCAACGGGCCGGCAATCATGGCTGCCGCCATACCCGCCGTTCGTTGCCCATCTCGACACTGCCGGCGCACCACCATGCCCGCCTGGAGAACACGCGCGAGGATATCCGCGGTCGCGGCCCGATCGAACAGGCCGGCGGCCGCATTCTCCACTGCCTGGACGACTTGGCACAGCCGGACGCCCTCGGTGCGGGCGGCCAGCCTCGCGAGCACGGCATCCGTGCACGACGCCCGTTCAAAAGGGGTATCGGGCGGCTGTCCAACCTCCTGCCCGATCAAGGAGCCGATCAGCTCCCCAGGATCCACGAAGTCGGCGCACTCGCTACTCCAGCGCTCATGCCGTTTGGCCCCTCCCAGCGCCCTGACTCGATAGTCCAACTTGTAGCACGATCCCGCACCGCCGGACTTTGCGATGGTCTTTCGCCGCTTCGACCAGTGAGCCACCAGCGCCTCCGGGATGCCGGCGATCCGCGTGAAGGCGCCGTCCGGCCCGTACTGTTCCATGCGGATGCCGAGACGCGTCCGCAGGTTCCAGGCCAGCGCATTGCGGTAAGCGGCACCCGCCGCCATCTTCCGGAAGTAGGCCGGCTTCTGGTGAAGCGAGCGGTACCGGCCGTCGCGGCAGGTTCTGACGACATTGAAAATCACGCAGTGGGTATAGAGCTGCGGATCGCCCTCGTAGCTTGCTCCCTGCTGAAACATCGCCGCCAGCATGTCGGCGGGGACGACGACCCGGCTCTCGGCCGGGAGCCTCGGCGTGTTCGCGCCTCCGCCCGCCACAGCCCGCCTCGTCATCGCGCGAGACAACGACATCGAAGGGGAGCGGGCGGGGGAACGCCTCGCCCGGCGCTGCGGACGGACGGGCGTGGTCGCCCAGATCATCGCCCCCGAGGGCGGTGACTTCAACGACGATCTGGTCGCTCTCGGCTCCGCCGCGCTCGCCGCCCGCCTCGCGCCGGTCCTCCGCTTCGCAGGAGAGCGAGGGCGGCGCGACTTGGCGTGAGCCAGGCGGGGGATGGAGAGAGAGAACCCGCCGCAACCGCCGAAGGGGAACCATCCAATGGGACGCTATCGCACCGACGTCAGCTTCAAGCTCGCCGCCCCCGACGAGGTGCGCGTCTTCCGCGAGACCCTCGACCGGAGCGGCGCGCTGATGAGGTAGGCCGCATCCTTCAGGACCAGGCCCCGGACCTTCGAACGGCTTCTCTCGGAGCACGACGGCATCGGCGAAGGCGAGCTGCGGGAGCTGCGCGAGGTGCATGCCCGCGCCGGGAGCTACCTGCGCTCCGTCACTGCCAGGACCACGCACCGCACGCGGCAGGACGCCGTGGGTGAGAGCGAGCAGGCGCGGCGGGACGCCACTGGCTGCGCTACAGGACCATTTCCTGGCGTGCCCGCGACCTCGACATCCGGCCACAGGAGCTGCGCTCCTGGCCGATCTGGCTGGAACGCAACGAACGCCTGCTGCCGGCGTGCCGCGCGATCCTCGACGATTCCGCGACCTACGGCGCGCATCTCGACCGCATCGGAGACGGACGGGAGCGCCTGCGGGACGCGGTGTCCCGGATGCAGCGTGTCTCGTCGGCGTAGCGCTGTGCCAGCATCGGCACCGAGAGGCAAGGCTCCTGCACCTCCGTCACAATTTGTTGCTTCCCGCCTCCGGGGCCGCCGTATTTGGGCAGCGGCGGATCACACACCCGTCACCAGATTCATCCGGACCGAGATCGCCGGGGCGCGGGTTTCATGGTAGTCAGGGCCATCGTTCTCCACCATGTTCAGGGGACCTCTGGGTTCGGGCGGCCAACCGGAAGGTGAAGTCCTAGACTTGCTGGAAATTTAGGTTGGGGTGCATCCTCGCTGAGGATTCACCAACCGGTGCCGGTTGCCGCCGGCGCCAGCAAGGAGGCACCCCATGTCGAAGAGAGTACCCGCGTCGATGCGCACGCGCGAATCCCTTTCGGATCTGATCGAAGGCCGTTTGTCGTCGGCGGACGGGCGTGCCGAGCTGGTGAAGCTGGCGACCCGTTTGATTGTCGAGGAGGCGCTGGAGGCCGAGAGCCGGGACGTACTCGGCCGCGACTACTACGAGCACGGCGCGTCCCCCGGCCAAGGCTGGCGCAACGGCGTGCGCATGGGTCGCCTGAAGACGGCGGAGGGGCTGGTGGACTACGCGGCACCGCAGATCGCTGGTCGTGAGGAGCCCTTCCGTTCGGATATCCGCGAGAGCCTGAAGGGCCGCACCCAGGCGCTTGAGGACCTGGCGGTGGAACTTCTGGCTCGCGGCTTGAGCGTGCGCGACATCGAGGACGCGTTCCGGGACGAGAGCGGACGGTTGTTGCTGTCGCGGAGTGCGGTCTCGGAGATCGGCGAGCGGCTGTGGGCGGACTACCAGGAGTTCGCCGACCGCGATCTGTCGGAGTACGACATCGCCTATCTGTTCGTCGACGGCATCGCCGAGCGCATCCGGCCCGGACAGAAGCGCGAGCCAGTATTGGCGGCCTGGGGCTTCACGTGGGTTGGCGGCAAGGTTCTGCTGCATTTGATGGCGGGCTCCAAGGAGGACGCCGAGACGGTGAGCGCGTTCTTCCAGGACATGCGCAGGCGCGGCCTCGGCGATCCTCTGCTGGTAGTCTCGGACGGCGCACCGGGCATCGTCAAGGCGATCGAGACCTGCTTCCCGCGCTCGGAGCGCCAGCGCTGCCTCGCCCATCGTATGCGGAACTTGGCTGCCAAGGTGCCGGACGACCTCTGGCCGGAGTTCAAGGCTCGCGTCATCGCTGCCTACCAGGCCCCCTCCCGCGCCATCGCCCGCGATCTCGCCGGCGGTGTGGTCGCCGATTACCAGGCCGAACTGCCGAGTGCGGGCGCCTGCTTCATGGATGACTTCGAGGCCTGCATCGCGCATCTGCGCATGCCGATCGCGCACCGCCGCGCGATCCGCACCACGAACCTCCTCGAGCGTTTGTTCGTCGAGGAGCGCCGGCGGCTCAAGATCATCCCCAACGCCTTCGGCGAGAAGGCCGTGCTCAAGCTCATGTTCGGCGCCATGATCCGCGCCGCCGAGCGTTGGCGCGCCATCAGAGTCAGCGAGCTCGAGCGTCGTCAGATGCGCGCCGTCAGAGAGGAGATCGACCGAGAATACGAGGCCGCCAACGGCCTCGGCACAAAGGCCTCAGCTCCAGCACGCCAAACCAAAATATCCAGCACTTCTCGCACTTGACCCAACCGGAACTTCCTGTGCTGTCCCTTGATTCGCTTTTGATTAGGCAATCCAGACTGCAATGTGATACTGCGAAATGCGGTACATTCGCAGCTTTCCCGAGAAGCCGTGACGGTGGAGAACAAGACCGCAACGCTTACGCTCCGTATAGAGCCGAGTGTGAACGACATGCTTCGCGCCGCCGCGCGGGAGGAGCATCGCTCTATCGACAAATTGGTCGAGGTCAATATCTTCGCTTACTACCAGCGAAACGGTGTTCTTGTGAAGGACTCAGTTAAGTCCGAAAGTCAGGTGGGACAATCAGAATGATCAAGACAGTAAAGCAAGCATGCACATTTAATCCGGCAATCCGAGATTACCGGATGGCTGAAGGAATTGAGCACCTTGCTGATTTGATTGCTGACCATGGCGATGGACGAGAGTTCTTCGCTCGGAATTACGTAACACACGGAATGGAGCAGCTCTTCAAAGAGGGAATGCTGCGTCTATCCGGAAAGTCAGATCAAGCGGTCTTTGAGCTAACTCAAGCCATGGGCGGTGGTAAGACCCACATGATGATTGCGCTCGGCCTTCTGGCACGCCATCCTTATCTACGAGCAGAAGTTCTTCGCTCCGAGCTCAATGACCGGGTCGAATTTGACGAGGCTCGGATTGCAGCGTTCAACGGAAGAAATAATCCGGATAACTATATTTGGGGTGAGATCGCTACTCAACTCAGCGCGGACGAGGCGATTCGTCCGCACTGGGCGAATGGTCCCAAGGCCGTCGATCAACGGAAATGGAAGGAAATTATCGGCGACATCCCAACGCTGATACTTCTTGACGAGCTTCCACCCTACCTCCAGAACGCCGCAACACAAGCTGTAGGTACGGGCACATTGGCCGACATGGTCGTTTATAGCCTCAGCTCGTTGATGAGCGCGGCTTTGGAACTTCCTAATTGTGCGATTGTCATCGCGAATCTCTCTGGAAGCTATAAGTCACAAAGTAAGGCGTTATCTGAGGCTATTACAAACCTTCAGCAAGAGGCGCGGCGTCAGGCAATGACGATTACTCCCGTGCAACTAGCTGGAAACGAAATCTACGAAATTCTTAACAAGCGACTAATCGATAAACTGCCCGACGAGAGAACGATTTCGGATATCGCCGAGGAATACGCGCAACAGGTCAAGAAAGCGGAGGACGGCGGGTACATCGTGGCGTCGAGCATCGAGCAAATCGCAGAGCAAGTCCGTGAGACCTACCCGTTCCACCCCTCCTTCAAGCACCTTGTAGCGCTCTTCAAGGAAAACGAGGGGTTCCGCCAGACGCGCGGCCTTATGCAGTTCACTGCTCGTCTTCTAAAGAGCGTTGAGCAGCGGACGTTGGATGATGTCTTCCTCATTGGTACCCAACACATTGATCTTAATGACGACCAAGCCCGGGATGAGGTCGAGCGGATCGCCCCCAAGTTGTTGCCTGCCGTCACCCGTGACATTGCAGACAGCGGCAACGCAATCTCAGAAACTGTCGATGCCGAGCTGGGCACAGACGCCGCTCAACAAGTTATGACCTTGCTGCTTGCAGCTTCGCTCTCGCGCGCGGTTGGGGGAAGAATTGGTCTGTCTGACAGCGAGATCATTGAATTTCTCGCAGCCCCGAACCGAAAGCCCGATGAGTTCTTAGCCGCGCTTGAGCGCTTGCGCGAACATGCGTGGTATCTGCATCGCGAGGAACAGCGCTTCTTGATCAAGGAGACTGAGAACCTCTCACGCCAAATCGAACGTACCGCGAAGGAGGTACCGCAGCCAAAGATCGATCAAGCCCTGGTGAATCGGCTTGTGGGCATTCTTCAGCCTGCTAGCAAACACGCATACCAAGAACTGCAGGTCCTTCCGAAACTGGAAGAATTGCGTCTTTCCGGTCCACGAGTGCTGATCGTGATCCGTTCAGATGGCCGTATGCCTCCGAGTGAGCTCGAAAACTTCTTCAATTATCAACAGGAAAAGAACAACCTGCTAGTCTTGACTGGTCAGGACAGTCATCTTGCTGACGCTGTGGAAGACCGTCTGCGGGAGCTCTATGCGATCGAGCAAATCTCCAAGAGACTGAAGTCAGGCGATACCCTCTATGAAGAGGCGCGAGATCGTTTCGAGGAAGCGGTGGACCGCTTTCACAAGGCCCTATCAGCTGGCTACAACCGTCTTTACTTCCCCGCTCTTGAGGAAACGGACGGAAGCGAGCGGCTCGTCGCCGTGACCATCGACAACGGCCTGAAAGTCGGCGACGGGGACCAGTCGGCTGAAGTTCAGATCGAGAAGCTGCTCGCCAGCCCACGCGCCAACTACAAGCTAGCGCTCGATATGACAGAAGACTTTAGTCCGTACTTTGCGATGGCTGAGGAGTATCTGTGGCCCTCGGGCAAAGACAATCGTCGCACCCCGTGGAAAGACGTCCTTAGTCGCGGGAAGAGCCTTCCGGTGTGGCCTTGGATGCCGGGTTCCGGGGGCATGGATACTCTGAAGACGGAGGCGCTTAAGCAAGGGCGATGGCGCTTTGGGGAGAACGGCTACATCGAGAAAGGGCCGTTCCCGAAAGAAAAAGCGACGGTGAACGTATCAGTTCAGGGCAACAATCCGGAAACCGGGGAGTCCCTGCTCAGCCTGACACCGCGAAACGCGGGCGACAGCCCTATCATCCACTACTCGACGAAGCCGGAGGTCAGTGAAACTGATCCGAAGGTCGAGGACATGGACAATTTTTCCACTGGAGAAGGCTCGCTCTATTTTTGGGTCAACGAGCCGACAGGGAAATTTGAAAGCGGTCCGCCGATTCGTTGGGTAGCGGAGCTGAAGATCCGGCACCAGGTTGATCCCGCAGCCGATAAACGCCGCGTGACGCTGCAATCGACCCCTCGAGCGTTCATTACGTATTCGCTCGACGGGTCCAATCCCAAGGACGGCATCGAGTACAGCGAGCCATTCGAAATCGGGCCTGAGGCTGTCCGCCTGCTCGTTTACGCCCGCGCTGGCGAGGCTAACAATTCGGCTGATTTCCAGATCCCCGCGAGCGGGGACAAACGGATTCAGATTGACGATACGAAGCCGGCCCGGCTTCAGGGCAAGCGAGTGTCTCTCGATACAACCGACCGGGTCTACGGCGTCATCAACACGTTCAAGGAAAACGCGAGCACGCTCTTCAAGGGCGTTCGAATTGAGATCGGTGAAGGTGAGAATACTGTCACTGTCCGCTTCCAAGAGCGTTCAGTGACGGCTGCAATGATCGAAGGCGTGGTCAACAGCCTTCGCGAGGTCCTGCAGGAAGTTCAGGCGCCGGTCGCCATTACGATTAGCGACGGCGTCCAGTTCGAGAACGGTTTCGCCGCGAAGGAGTTCGCCAAGATCGCGGGTCTCGATCTAAGACCCGGGGACGTGGTGCAGGAGGCATAGGGCATGTCCAGAGGGCAGACAGCAGGCAGGAGGACGAACCTGGACGCCAGGGACGGCCGTGAGGCGAATCCGACGCTCGGGTTTGGCGTGCCTGCGACCTCGGACCCTCACCACTTCAAGGTCCGGATTCCTTCGGCGAACTCTGGCAAAGTCCAGATCAGCGAATACCTCGGGATGCAAGCCAGCAGCGATGAGTTCGCCGTCATGGATCGCATCGTGCTCGAACGCCCGCGTTGGACTGCCATCCGCAGCGAAGTCCAGCGCGCGTTCAATGCACGGCTGAAGGCGCACGGGTTGAGGACATCTGCCTGGAAAGTAGGTGAAAACCCTGTCGACCGTTTGCTCGGCAAGGAGATCTGCGTTCTGGCGTGGGCGGTCGAGGACCTAGAGATAGAAAAGATCCCTGTCGCCGTCCGCAACTGGCTGGCGCTTCGGCCGGAGGAACGGTGGTGGCTCTTCGGCATGACTGCCATGGCCACCGGAACGGTGAAAGATGGCGGCCGCGGCTGGCGACTCGCCCTGAAGCATGCGTTGGGAGATGTCGCGCAGAGTGACGCTATGCAGCCCTGCGCCAGACGACAAATCGGGAAGGCCAGCGATCGACCGACGCTCGACCTTTTTGATGATGAGACCTGAATGAACGAAGTCACTTCAGTTTCCCTGAAAGATGTACCCGCCCTGATCCAGGCGGTCTTCCCCGCGCAGAAGGTGTCTTTCGAAGCTCAGTCGGAGCGGAAAGCGGTCGCCGCTCAGACGCTGACGAGCCTCGGCTCCTACTGGAAGGGCCGCAAACCACTTATCCTGGTGCGTGCCGTGGTGCTGGGATCGCTGCTGCCGCAGACAGGCGACAGCGAGAAAGACCTCGGGATCTTCGAGAAGCTCATGGCGTTCGACGACCATGGGCTTGCGCGGCGCGCGTTCATCCAGAACGTCCTCAAGCCAAAGCACATCGCGGCCCGCATCACGCTGTCGAACCCTTGGGACTACTTCACCTTCAAAGACCGTGACGAGCTGCTCGAGGATGACCGGCTGCTGAACCTAGAGTGTCCGTTCGACGCAGATGAAGAAGGTATCTCGCTCCGCTGGGCACGCGACTTACTGGACGATGCGAAACTCCGGCTAATCGAACAGGCGCTTGCGACATTTGCGACCTATGAAGAGAAAGCCAGCTTCTGCAAGCGTCCGGAAGAGGTAGATCAGAACTGGCTATACGCTCCGATTTGGCCCGCTGTGAATGAGCATTATGAGCAATGGGGAATCGAGGCCAGCTCCTTACCTGAGCTTGTCGAACAGCTTGGCTTCTTGCGTTTCGGGCATAGACCGCGCGTTGGCGACACCTTCTCCGGTGGTGGCTCCATTCCGTTTGAAGCCGCGCGAATGGGCTGCGATGCCTACGCTGCCGATTTAAACCCGATCGCCTGCATGCTCACTTGGGGTGCGATAAACATCATTGGCGCACCGAAGAAGCGCCGCGCAATGTTCGAAGAGGCCCAGAACACGGTCATTGAAAAGGTTGATAAAGAACTGATCCGTCTCGGAGTCGAGCATGACGATAAGGGGAACCGCGGCAAAGCGTACCTGTACTGCCTCGAAACCAGGTGCCCGGAGACCGGCTGGATGGTGCCAATGCTGCCTAGCAGGATCGTTTCGCCGAAACTCGGCGCCATCGCGAAATTGACACCCAATCACTCGAAAAAGCGCTTCGAGATCGAGGTGGTCAGCAACGTCTCCGCAAAAGACCTGAAGGCTGCCGAAAGGGGTACGATCCACGGCGGCGCCCTCGTCTACGGACTGGACGGAAAGACCTATCGGGCTCCCGTGAAGACCCTTCGCGGGGATTATCGCGGCCCGGATGGGGCAACCTCCAACAGGCTGCGCCGTTGGGAGAAGCTTGATTTTGATCCGCGCGAAGACGACATCTTCCAGGAGCGGCTCTACGCCATCCAATGGATTACGAAGAACTCGATCTACGAGCCGCGGCAGATCACTTACTTCCGCAGTGTGACCGAGGCCGACTTGGAGCGGGAACGCAAGGTCGAACAGATCGTGGCGGACAACCTTGCAGCCTGGCAAGCCGATGGCCTGACGCCAGACATGCAGATCGAACCTGGCGCCAAGACAGACGAGCCCATCCGGACCCGCGGCTGGACTTACTGGCACCATCTCTTCAACCCACGACAACTGCTTCTGCAGGCCTTGGCGCTGAAAGCGTGGCGGGAGTCACCAGGCGCACCGCTTGGATGGCTGAACGTCGCAAAAATGGCCGACTTCAACTCACGACTGTGCCGGTGGGCAACATCACAAGGGGGCGGGCTCGGAGGTCCCAAAGGCGTGTTCTCAAACCAAGCGCTCAACACCTTCTACAACTATGCCACCCGGTCTTGGGCAGGCTACGGCACGGGGTCGTTCAGAATGGCGGAGGAGGCACTGCCCGATGTCGAACGGGAGGTCGTCTCCGCTCCCGCCAATCAGCTTTCGCGCAGCTGCGAATATTGGGTGACCGATCCGCCGTACGCCGACGCCGTGAACTACCACGAGATCACGGAATTCTTCATCGCCTGGCTGCGACGGAACCCGCCGAAGGAGTTCCGTGACTGGACTTGGGATTCGCGCCGGGCATTTGCGATCAAGGGTTCTGGCGACGATTTCAGGCGCGGTATGGTCGACGCCTACCGGGCGATGGCGGAGCACATGCCGGACAACGGCATGCAGTGCGTGATGTTCACCCATCAGGACACCAGCGTCTGGTCCGACATGGTCGGCATTTTTTGGGCTGCGGGCCTGCAGGTGATAGCGGCCTGGTACATCGCCACTGAAACGACTTCCGAGCTCAAGAAGGGGGGCTACGTCCAGGGCACAGTCATCCTGATGCTGCGCAAGCGGCCAGCGGGCGAACGCCCTGGCTTCAAGCAACGCATCCTCCCAGCCGTCCGTACCGAAGTGGAGCGGCAAATTGAGAGCATGATGCACCTCAATGAGGAGGTGAAGGACAAGCTCGGTGAGTCGGTTTTCAACGACGCCGATCTTCAGATGGCGGGATTCGCCGCAGCCCTGAAGGTCTTGACGTCCTACACGCAGATCGGTGGAGAGGACGTGACGAGTTTCGCCCTGCGTCCGCGTCAGCGGGGTGAGGAGACGGTCGTCGATGAGATCGTCCAGCAGGCGGCTGAGGCGGCCAATAGCCTTCTCGTGCCAGAGGGGCTGAAAGCTGAGACTTGGTCCCGTCTGTCAGGCATCCAGCGGTTCTTGTTCCGCATGATAGACATGGAAACGACGGGCGCCAGCAAGCTCGACAACTATCAGAACTTCGCAAAGGCGTTTCGGGTTGCTGACTACGGAAATGTCATGGGGAACATGGCGGCGAACAGCGCTCGCCTGAAGCGCGTGACCGAGTTCACATCCCGCGACCTGACGGACAGCACGGAGATCGGGCCGACTTGGCTCGGACGGCTGATAATCGGCCTACAGCAGCTTCTAGCGGAAGTGGAACCGTCCGTGGTCGTCAGCCAGATCCAGGAAGACCTCCCGGATTTCCTCGAGGTGCGTCCGCTGCTGATCGACATGCTCTCGTTCATCGAGCGGAGGGCGCCTGAGCAAGAAGTGCGGGACGCAGCCGAGATTCTCGGCGGACGGATCAAGAACCTCCGCGCGTTCAACCAGTAGCGCGCTCAGGGAGAGGCCCGCGACATGGCCATTCGTCGGTTCTCTTCACGGACACATCGTCTGGATCAAACGGTGCTGTTCGAGCACCTCAAGGGTGCTCGCAGTTACAAGCGGATCGCCGGCTACTTCACTAGCTCGCTTTTCGAAGTGGCCGGCGAACTGCTGGACCACATTCCGGAAGTAAGGATCGTCTGCAATGTCGATATTCACCCTGATGATCTGAGGATCGCGAAGCTCCGAGAAGCCAAGTTGATCGGGCGGTGGAATGAACGCGGGCTTGAGGCGGAAGCGCTCTTGAACCGAGAGCGGTATCGCCGACTGGACACGTTTCTTCAGAAGCACGGCCAGGCGGTCCGGGTTGCCCCCGACAATGTGTGCGGCTTCCTCCATGGCAAGGCCGGGGTGATTGAGTGTGAGGATGGGAGAAAGCTCGGATTCATCGGTTCGATGAACGAGACCAGCAGTGGCTGGCAGCGCCACTACGAAATTCTCTGGGAGGACTCGTCGCCAGAAGGCGTTGTCTGGATCGAGGAAGAGTTCGAGTTCCTCTGGAATGCTTCCAAGGAGCTGCCGCGCGCTGTCATCCGAGAGGTTCACCGGCGTGGCTATCGTCGCGAGGTCCTATTCGACGAGATCGAAGATTCCGCAGACATTGCACCTGCGGCGCTCATCGAGGCTCCGCTTTATCGAGAAGGCTTCTCACTTCAACCCTGGCAGCAGGGCTTTCTGACCGAGTGCCTGCGCCACTACTCCAATCATGGCATAGTTCGACTGTTGTTGGCTGATGAAGTTGGCCTTGGAAAAACCCTTTCGCTGGGCACCGCAGCTCTCACCCTATGCCTCCTTCAAGATAAATCAAACATTGGACAAAAACCTGTCGTCATTTTTGCACCTGCAACACTCTGCGAACAGTGGCAGACGGAAATGATCGACAAGTTGGGTATTCCTTGCGCGCGCTGGGATACTCAGAAGAAGGTTTGGCTCGACCACGACGATCGCGCCATTGCTCCGGTAGGGCGAGAGCAAATCGTACGCTGTCCACTTCGAATTGGTATTGTGTCAACTGGCCTGATGATGCGCGATAGCTTGGAAAAGCAGCACTTATTGGGGCTCCGCTTTGGTCTTATCATACTTGATGAAGCGCACAAGGCGCGAAGTCGCCAAGGTTTCGGGCGAGACGCAGGCACACCTAACGAACTCCTCGCATTTGCCAGAGCTATCGCAGAGAGAAGCGATCATGTGCTTCTAGGAACTGCCACCCCAATCCAGACGCGCTCGGAAGATTTGTGGGATCTTATGCGCCTTCTCCATCAAGGGAAAGGGAACTTTGTTCTTGGAAACGACTACGCTTGGTGGCATCAGCCCGATGCGGTTCTCCCCCTAATTGCTGGGCATACTCAAGTCGTGGAACCCGATTTGGGTTGGAACCTTCTCCGCTCGCCATTGCCAGTTGTCAACTCAACGGATGAACCAAAGGCAAGAAGACTTTTTGGTGCCATCCGGCAGGATCTTGGTCTTGCGGATAGGCAGACTGAGTGCGGCGCAACCCTGCTTGATTTGTCGGGTGACACGCGGGAGATCTTAGAGGAGGAGCTGGAGCGCGACATGTCGGGCGCCGCTTTTTTCCAGCGTGAGAATCCCTTCATACGGCACATCGTTTTGCGCAAGCGATCTGACCTCGAAGACGCCGGTCTACTGCCACGGATTGGCGTAGATCTGCACCCTGACCGGCAGTACATCCGCGATGTCCAGCTCTTTGACGCCTTGTTCGAAGGCAGGGCTCTTCGCACAAATGACGATTTCAGGGAAGCGTACCAAGAGGCCCGGGCTTTTGGGAAAGCTCTCTCCCGGAGAGGCAAGGGCAGCGGATTCATGAAGAACCTCGTGGAGCAACGTATGTGCTCCAGCATAGCTGCAGGGCTGAGCACCGCTAAGACGCTTCTGTCAGGTCGCACCGTCGAGGAAGAAACGGAAGAACAAGTCATCGAGCTTGCGGTTGAGAGCTCGGATGAGAGAATGGCTTTGGAGCGTCTCATCGAACGCTTAGAGCGAATTCAGAGCGATCCAAAGCTTCAGGCTACAATTCATTTCTTGAATCGCGAGAAATGGCTAGACCATGGAGTGATCATCTTCAGTCAGTACTTTGACACAGCGATATGGATGGCGGACTCGCTAGCACTTCGGTATCCAAACCTCGCCATTGGTCTGTATGCTGGCGCGTCCCGCACTCGTCTCTATCAGAAGGGAGACAGTGTTAGCATAGAACGCGAGACACTAAAGAAAATGGTCGCCGAACATGAGATCAAAATCATGGTTGCGACCGACGCCGCTAGCGAAGGTCTCAACCTCCAAACATTGAGCACGCTTATCAACATTGATTTGCCCTGGAATCCTACGCGCTTAGAGCAGCGCATCGGCCGGATCAAGCGGTTCGGCCAAGCTCGAGAAAAGGTCGATATGCTAAATCTTGTAAACGAGAAGACCGTTGACGAAAAAGTTTATGACCGGTTATCAGAACGCATGCGCGACCGCTTCAACTTGTTCGGTTCCCTGCCGGACACGATCAAAGATGAGTGGATAGAAAACATTGAAACACTGGGAGAGAAGATGGACGAGTACATTAGCGCGCAGCGGGAGGCCACCGGCTTCGATCTTCGTTACAAGGCAACTACAGAGCCTTCCGCTAAGGATTGGCGTGACTGCACGGAAGTCCTGTCTCGACGTGATTTCGCCCAATTGATGAGGACTGACTGGTAGCTATTGACTGGTCACAGAACCGACTGAGCGCGCCCAGCTGCCATTGGCGCGGATCAGGATGGCGTCGATTTGCATGACCTTGGAACTTTTCCGGTGTTACTCGTGAAGACGTAGAGGAACGAAATCTGTGGAAGATCGAGGATGTGGACCCGAAGCTTGGGCCGTACTGGACCGAGGGCTGTGGCATGCGACAAGTGTGGACGGGTTCCGGGGAATTCGGCGGGGTGGTTTTATCACTCCGGGAAACCGATTCAAGGGTTCGTTCGTCAGCGCGCGTGGTTGGGTAAGTCTGTTTGACTTCGGACCATCTGCGAGGGACGAATGGAACCAGTGGCATAACTGGGCGCAGTGGTTTGGTGCGACCCACGATGCGGACCTTTCCGTATGGCTGGAGATTGATCGTGAGGCCGGCGAAAAGGACATTGTTGACGCAGAGACGCTGAGGGGGGTGTGGAATCAGGAAGTGGATCGGCGTGTAGGAATAGGATCGGGCGAACCATGGCAGGGGACCATCATCCCGGGGGTGGAAGCAGGCTATCGGGGAAATTTGCCGAACGCACTCGTAATCCGAGCAGTAGTCATGCGAGCAGACTATTCCGTCGTCGCGGACTTGGGTGCGCTGGAGAACATCGAAGAGCAGACATTGGACATGCTGCTTGAGATCTGAAACCGTCCAAGGGTGAAATGGATAGTCTGGTTCAGACGATGTTGGAACCACTGGGGCGGGCCGACACTGCTCAAGTATAATGCAGAACTGCTGGTCACCTCGGAACCGTCTCGACCTCATCGCCAAACGGTCGCACCGGCATAGTGCTTGCGTGTGTCAGGGGATCCCATTGAGCTGGAAAGCCATACTTTAGTTGGCAAACCGACAAGTGGTTCGCAGATTCTCTTGTTAGCGGCAACTGTAAATCCGACATTGTTGTCGATCTCGCAAAAGCGCGGGTATTTGATCATTTGGAAGGGATCATCACCCACTACATGTAGCATCGGGCACCTGGGGTTGCGGCGCGTCAAGCCGCTTCGCGGCTCCTCCGCTGCGCTTCGGCCCTTCGGGTGACGCGCCGCAACCCCAGGAGCAAGGGGCTTTCCATGGCCGGAAGGGAACTTCCGGCCATTCTGGCCAAGAGCGCGAGATCAACAGAGCGTCGGTTGTCAAGTGCCACATCTAGATGCCATCGAATATGGTAACTGCCCAGGTCGTCTGATTTGTCATTTTGGGCCAGTGGATTGAGGCGTTTCTCGTTCGGAGTTGGTGGAAAGGGCTTGACGGGAATTTCGGGAAATGACTCCTGACTTCGACGGTTGATTCGCGTAAGTATTTGAAATTGGCCGGTTCTCATTTCCGGCCAGGCACTACATCCGGCGGCGCTGCGAGACCGGGCCGGGTTTCGTCGGCGGTCAGTCGAGCTGGTACGGGGTGATCGTCAGGGGCAGCCCCATGGTCGCATAGATCTGTTCCGCCGCCGGTGTCGGCTTGGAGGGGATGACGTAGCGGTTGCCTGATTGGCGGCAGCGCAGGACCGAGCATTGGCGGTGGACGAGGGCGGAGCGGATGACTTCCGGGGACATCCGCCGCTTCTGGATGGCGACGCGGTAGGCGAGGTGGCGGACGCAGGCGAAGGCCATGAAGGCGATGGCGATGTGGGCGCGGATCCGGTCCGGGTTCCAGTGCCAGATGGGGCGCACCCGCAGGTCGTGCTTGGTGATCCGGAAGCTCTCCTCGACCTGCCAGAGCCCGTGGTAGTGAGACATCACTTCGGTGACGCTGGCGTCGCGCAGATTGGTGATGACGCCGGCGAGCCCGTCCCATCGCTCGGCCTCGGCGATCTTCTCCGGGTTCACCGTGAGCCGGGCTTCGCCCTCGACGGCGATGAAGCGCTTCGCCCCGTGATTGGAGAGCAGCTCCTTCGGATTGTCGCTGCGGGCCAGCCTGTCGAGCAGGCGCTCCACCTGCTTGCGGCGCTCGTGTGCGTCCGTGCGCGCGCGCACGGGGCAGAAGACGACGATCAGGCGCCGGCCCTTGTGCTCCCATTCGCCGACCCGGCGCTTCTCCGGGCCCTCCAGCGGGGCATAGGTGCCCGGGTCGAGAATCTGCTTCCGCAGCGCGAGCGGCAGCTTGCGCAGCCGCGCGCCGACGACGTACTCGCCGCCGATCGTGTCCATGGCGTCGAGGTTGTCGGCGCTCAGCATGCCCCGGTCGGCCACGCACACCGTGCGCTCCACCTGGTGGCGGCGCTGCATGTCCTGCAAGACCGGGACCAGGCTGTGCCCCTCGTAGGTGGCGCCGGGAAAGACCTCGTAGCCGATCGGCAGCCCTTCGCGCGTCACCATCAATGCCAGCAGGACCTGCGAGTCCTTGTGCTTGCCGTCCTTGCTGAAGCCGTGCTGGCGAAGCTCGTCCTCAACCGCGGTCTCGAAGTAGAGCGTGGTGCAATCGAAGAAGAGGAGCGCGACCGGCTCCGGCAGCAGCGATCGGCTCGCCTCGCCCACCTGCGTGCGCAGACGCTCGATCACGGTCGCGCCGAGTTGGTCCATCATGCGGTAGACCTTCTCAAGGGGAAGGCTCACGCCGAAGTCCTCCTCGAGCCGGCGCACGCTGCCCCGCTTGCTGTCGGGGTTGGCGATGCGTGCCATCACCACGTGGAACAGCGCGTCGTGCGAGGCCCGGTAGCGCGATCGCGGCAGCAGCGCATCGAGGCCCAGCAGGCGGTACATCTCGCCGTAGACCTCGTGGACGCCAGTGATCAGGCGCTGCTCCTCTTCGAGTTGCTTGAGATCGACCGGGAGTTCCTGCTTGCCGTCGCCCTGGCGTCCGACGCGGATCACCTGGTCTGCGATCTTCTCGGGCGCAAACAGCAAAGGCTGGCGCTGGTCCTCCAGCTTCGCCTTGACGTACTCGCCGAGCTGCCTCAGGCGCTCGAGCTCGTCCTCGTCCATGGCCACGCCGATGTGGCGAACGATGCGCTGTCGGACCTTGCCGCCGTCGCGCACGGCCTCGACGAGCTGGACCGAGCGTCGCGGGCTGTTGGGCGTGGTCTTGATGCGAACGAACACGGGGAAAGTGTAGCGCGCGGCGGGGGTATCGACAACCACATATACCTACTAGGCACTACAAAGCGGCTTGACCGCACCGCAACTTCTAAGTCATTGTCTTTGCAGAAAACTCCAGACGGGAGATCAGCCAAAATCCGGCCCAACCGTCGAAGTCAGGAGCAGCTCCCGCGGGTTGAAGGGCTTGGTGATGTAGTCGTCGGCACCGATCTCCAGGCCGAGGATCCGGTCCACTTCGTCGTCGCGCACCGTGACCAGGATAATCCCGACGTTGCTCTGTGCTCTCAGCTTGCGGGTCAGATCGAGGCCGTCTTCGCGCGGCAGGTTGATGTCGAGCAGGATGAGATCGGCGGCATCCTTCTCGAGGATGCGCCACATGCCCTGGCCGTCCTCCGCCTCGCTCACCCGATGGCCTGCCGCTTGGGCATAGCCGGCGAGCTTGGTGCGGGTCACGGCGTCGTCCTCGACCACGACGATATGAAAGGGGTCGGTCATCTCCGGGCCCCGCGCCTCGATCTCCTCTGCATTTTCACATCTTTCATGAACTTTTACAGGCTGTTTATCGCAAGGGTGTGTCTTGTTCACAACGCCCCTCTAGGCTTGCAAGCTCGGAGCGGGATCCCCCGCACGATAGCATGGGCATGCGTGTAACTAATGAGGAGGCGACAATGGTGGGTACGAATATGAGACGGTGGGCAATTGCGCTCGTCGCAGGGGCCGCGATCGGCCTGTCGGGCGCCGTGTCCGGCGTGGCTCAGGCAGCGGATTCCGACGACCCGATCAAGATCCCGATCCACAACTGGTCGAGCCAGATCGTGGGTGCCCATGTCCTGGGCAAGATTCTGAACGGCCAGGGCTTCGCCACGGAGTTCATCCCCGCCGACAGCCAGGTGGTTTACACCTCTATGTGCGAGGGCGACATCGACGTGGTCCACGAGGTCTGGCAGGGCGCGTTCGGCGTGGCGTTCGAGAAGGTCGTTGGCGAAGGTTGCGTGATCGACACCGCGACTCACGACGCCAAGACCCGCGAAGAGTGGTGGTATCCCAGCTATGTCGAGGAGCAGTGCCCGGGCCTGCCCGACTGGGAGGCGCTGAATGCCTGCGCCGAGATGTTCTCGACTGCCGAGACGGCCCCGAAGGGTCGCTTCCTCGGTGGGCCGGTGGACTGGTTGAAGCACGACGCCGAGCGTGTCGAAGGCCTCGGCATGGACTTCGAGGTGGTGAACGCTGGCTCGGCAGCGGCCATCTGGGCGGAGCTCGCATCGGCGTTCGAGCGCAAGGCGCCCATCGTGCACTTCAACTGGACGCCCAACTTCATCGAGGCGATCTACGACGGCAAGTTCGTCGAGTTCCCGGAGTATGGCGAGGGCTGCAAGGACGACCCGGCCTGGGGTCCCAACCCCGACATGACCTATGACTGCGGCAACCCGAAGGACGGCTATCTCAAGATCGGCGTCTGGAACGGCATGCCCGACAAGTGGCCGACGGCCTATGGCATCGTCTCGAAGATGAACCTGTCCAATCTTGATATCGCGGTGATGTCCAAGCTCGTCGACATCGACGGCATGGAGGTCGAAGAGGCGGCCGACCAGTGGATGGCCGACAATGAAGCCAAGTGGATGTCCTGGGTGAACTAGCCTAGCGCCGCTGGCAACGAGGGCGCCGCCTTTTCTCCCTGTGGCGGCGCCCTCGCTTTATTTCACGCTCCTGCCGGCACATAGTACCGGCGTACGGTCGTCTCGCCCCGCGCCGCGGGCGACGAGGCGCAGCGCCGACAGGGCGGGGCAGCGGCCTATGCTCCGCCGCAACGGTGGAGACACAATTTGGCCGAGCCGATTCTGACATGCAGCAGCGTTTGGAAGCTGTTCGGCCCCAAGCCCTGGTCGTTCATGGACAGGCACGGGGGCACGCCCGGCCTCGCCGTCATTCTGGAAGAAGGCTACATCCCCGCCGTGCGCGACGCCTCGCTGGAGGTTAACGCCGGCGAAATCCTGGTGATCATGGGGCTCTCGGGCTCCGGCAAGTCCACGCTGCTCCGTTGCCTCGCGCGCCTGATCGAGCCCACCGCCGGTGCGATCGTGTTCGAGGGCCAGGACCTGCTCAAGGCGACCAATCGGGAACTCACGCAGCTGCGCCGCCACAAGATGGGCATGGTGTTTCAGCACTTCGCGCTGCTTCCCCACCGCACGGTGCTGCAGAACGTAGCCTTCCCGCTCGAGGTCCAGGGCATCAACCGCCGTACGCGGGAGACTCGTGCCCACGAGATGATCGAGCTGGTCGGCCTCGAAGGACGCGAGCGCTATTACCCGCGCGAGCTTTCCGGCGGGCAGCAGCAGCGCGTCGGCATCGCCCGCTCGCTCGCGGTGGGGCCCGAGCTCTGGTTCCTCGACGAGCCCTTCTCCGCCCTCGATCCGCTCATCCGCCGCGAGATGCAGAACGAGTTCCTGCGCCTGCAGAACATGCTGCAGAAGACGATCCTGTTCATCACCCACGACTTCGATGAGGCAATCAGGCTCGCCGACCGCATCATCATCATGAAGGACGGCATCATCGAGCAGGCCGGCACCGCCACCGAGCTGATCGAGAACCCGGAGACCGACTACGTGCGCGAGTTCACCAAGGACGTGGCGCGGGATCGCCTGCTCACCGTGGCGACGGCGGTGCGTCCCGCTGCCGCGGGCGAGACGACGCAAGGCGAGGTCAGGGCGGACTCCACGCTGGCGGACGCCGCGCCGCAAGTGATCGAGGCCGAGCGCCCGGTGGCGGTCGTCGACGAGAAGGGCGAGACGATCGGCGTGGTCGACCGCTTCCGTCTCGTCCACGCGATGTACACCGACCGCTCATAAGGCCATGGCCGCAGAGCGAACCGCCGGGGTATCGATCGCAGGTTCATTGGCGGCGACCCGTCGTCTCTGGCGCATGCCGGGGGCGGGGCCGCTGCTGGTTCTGGTGCCCTTCGTCCTTCTGCTCGCGCTCAAGCCCATTCTGCCTGAGGCCGGGATCGTCTGGCCCAGGGATATCGCGGTGCCCTTCATCGACTGGATCAACGTCGTCGTCAACGTCTTCCACAAGCACGAGCTCTTCGGCGTTTTCACGGTCAAGGACGTGACGCGGGCGATCGCCTATGGAATCGAGTGGCCGCTCGACATCGTGCACGGCCTGCTTGCGGACGGCTTCAAGTCGATCGGTATCCCCGCCATCCCATGGGTGATGATCGCCGGCCTCGCCGCGGTCTTCGGCTGGTGGCTGAAGGGCTGGCGTCTCGCGCTGCTGGCCGGCGGCTGCATCGTCTACTTCGCCCTCTTCGGCAAATGGTCGCTCTCGATGACGACTCTCTCCGTCGTCCTGGTCGCGGCGCCGATCGCAGCCGCCGTCGGCCTTGTACTCGGCGTGATGGGGGCCAAGTCGCCGCCCTTCGAGCGGGTGCTGTGGCCGATCCTCAACGTCATGCAGTCGCTGCCTCACTTCTCCTACCTGATCCCGGTGGCGCTCTTCATCGGCGTCTCTCACCGGGCCGGCGCCATCGCCACCATCCTCTTCGCCATACCGCCGATGACGCGGCTCACTGTCCTCGGACTCAAAGGCGTTTCCGAGGAAGTGCGCGAGGCCGGCGTGATGGCCGGCTGCACGCGCTGGCAAATGCTCTTGAGGGTCGAGATTCCGGCCGCGCGCGATTCGCTCATGCTCGGCGTCAACCAGGTCATCATGCAGTGCCTGGCGATGGTCGTGATAGCCTCCTTCGTTGGCGCCAAGGGGCTGGGGCAGGACCTGCTCTTCCGCCTTCAGAGCCTGCGTCTCGGGCAGGCGTTGGAGAACGGCGTCGCCGTGGTGCTGATGGCGGTGATGCTCGACCGGCTGAGCCGGGCGCTCTCCGAGAAGCAGCCCGAGCGTCGCCCCGACGGCCCCTTCTGGCGCGTGCATCCCTATCTGACGGTTGCCGCGGTCGTCATTGTCGTGTCGATCGTCGCGTCGTTGCTGACGCCCTACGCCCAGACGCTGCCCAGGTCCGCAACGATCACCACCGCGCCCTTCTGGGACATGGTCGTCGATGCCGTCACGTTCGCGCTCTACGACCCGCTTTCCGTCATTCGCGACGGCCTGCTCGTTCACGTGCTGATCCCGCTGCGCACGGGCTTCCAGTGGATGCCGTGGATTGCGGTGGCATCGCTGGCCGGCGCCATCGGTTGGCGCCTCGCGGGCCCGCGGCTGGCGGCGACGACGGCGGGCTTCGTCACCTTCATCGCGCTCACGGGCTTCTGGGAGCGAGCGACGATCACCGCCTATATGGTCTTCTTCGCGCTGATCCTCTGCCTGATCTTCGGGCTGCCGCTCGGCATCTGGGCATCGAAGACGGCGCGACGCACCCGCTTCGTGCAGCTGCTCTGCGATACCTTTCAGACCTTCCCGTCGTTCATTTACCTGATCCCGGTGATCATGCTCTTCCAGGTGGGCGACGTGGCGGCGATTACCGCCATCGTGATCTACGCGGCGATCCCCATCGTCCGCTACACGATCTTCGGCCTGCGCGGCGTGCCCAACGAGACCATCGAGGCGGCGATCACCGCCGGCTGCACGCCCCGGCAGATCCTCTGGAAGGTGCGGATGCCGCTGGCCTTCCCCGAGATCATGCTGGGGGTCAACCAGACCATCATGTTCGGGCTCTTCATGGTGATCATCGCCGCCTTCATCGGGACCAAGGACCTCGGGCAGGAGATCTTCCGGGCGCTCACCTTCGCCGACGCGGGCAAGGGCCTCGTGATCGGCCTCTGCGTGGCGTTCATCGGTCTCACGGTCGATCGCCTGGTCGTGGAGTGGTCCGAGCAGCGCCGGCGCCAGCTGGGCCTGGCCTGAGCGGATTTGCGGAAAGGCGCACGTCATGGAACTCGTTTCGGCCAGCGAAGTTCGCTTGTCCCGCGGCGTGCGGCGGCCCGGCCTGCTCGCTCTCCCGCCCGGGGTGGAACGCCATGTCGTTCCGGGCCGAAGCGCGCGGGCCATAGGGATTGAGGGCGGCGACGTCATCCGTCTCATCAACGCCGAAGGCGGGCAGGCCTGCGAGCTTGTCTGCCTGGCGGACGACGGCCGGCTTGCCGAAGACCTGCTGGGGGCGAGGGCAGGGGGAAGCGCCGCCGGCCTGCGCCGGCTGGTTGCCGAGGGTGTCGCCAGCATCGACCGGGACCTCGCCGGTGCCTCGTCTCTCGATCTGTTCGGGCCGGAGAGCCGCGCCGGCGAAGAGGCGTCATTCACCGCGAGCGGCGCCGGCGCGGTGATCGTGGCGACGCCCGGCGCACCGATGGCGGCCGACGGGCAGGACCCGCCGACGCCGATCGTGGTGTTCGTCGAGCGTGCCGCCGGCGCCGCGCCGGCCGGCGAAGCGGTCCTGCCCGAGCCGCTGGCGGACCCGCGCCTCGACCAGCGGATCGACCGCCGCACGGCTGGAAGCTACGAGGTGCGCGCCGGCGAGTGGATCCAGGTCATCGATGTCGAGGGGCGCCAGTGCACGGACTTCCAGGCGTT
The DNA here is from genome assembly GCA_963422645.2 of Alphaproteobacteria bacterium. Lineage (GTDB taxonomy): Bacteria > Pseudomonadota > Alphaproteobacteria > UBA828 > UBA828 > WTGU01. Next base: position 118,345 of record CAXXVO010000011.1, on the reverse strand, counting down.
CCACCGGGCACGGCTGGACGAGGGTGTCGAGCGCTGCCTCGACGTGACCACGACCCGCTCGCTGATGGGGCTCGGCTATCCCCATCCGGGGCAGCGGGCGAAGTATCTTGACCAGGATTTCGCGGCGTTGCTCGAGGTGGTGCAGGACACCTGCATGCGCCACGACGCCTTCGGGCTGGCCTGCATGGCCAAGTACTACGAAGACCAGGGTTACCCCGGCCACGCCAACTGCTCCGACAACTTCAATGCGGCCCTGGAGACCTATGCGATTCAGCCCCGGCGCGGCTGGATGGCGATGAACTTCTTCTACAACACGGTCGTCGACGGCGAGAACCTTTTTACCCTCGACGAGCCCTGGTCGCGCCCCGGCGACTACGTTCTGCTGCGGGCGCTGACCGACTTGGTCTGCGTCTCTTCCGCCTGCCCGGACGACATCGACGCGGCGAACGGCTGGAACCCCACCGACATCCACGTGCGCGTCTATCCGGAGACGCAGTCCTTCACGCGCGCCGTCGGCCACTACAAACAACCGGATGCGGACGTGACCATGACCAAGGAAACCGGCTTCCACTCCCGCACCAGCGGACGCACGCGCGATCTCGTCGAGTACAACGGCTACTGGCTGCCCAACAGCTACACCGGTGTCGGGCCCATCGCCGAGTACTGGGCCTGCCGCGAGCGCGTCGCCGCCATCGATCTCTCGCCGCTCCGCAAGTTCGAGGTGCTGGGGCCGGGGGCGGAGGCGCTGCTGCAGCACTGCCTCACCCGCAACGTGCGCAAGCTCGCCGTGGGCCAGGTGGTCTACACCGCCATGTGCTACGACACCGGCACCATGCTCGACGACGGGACCCTGTTCCGGCTGGGCCAGGACAACTTCCGCTGGATCGGCGGCTGCGATCAGGGTGGCGTCTGGCTGCGTGAGCAGGCCGAAAAGCTCGGCCTCGACGTCTGGGTCCGCTCGTCCACCGACCAGCTCCACAACCTCTCTGTTCAGGGGCCGCTGAGCAGGCAGCTGGTGAGCGAGGTCGTGTGGACCCCGCCGGCCCAGCCGAGCATCGGCGAGCTTGGGTGGTTCCGCTTCTCCATCGGCCGGCTGGGCGATCCGGACGGGCCAGCGCTCGTGGTCTCGAGGACGGGCTACACCGGCGAGCTCGGCTACGAGATTTTCTGTCACCCCTCGGACTGCGAAGCGGTGTGGGATGCGGTTTGGGCGGCGGGTGAGCCGCACGGACTCAGCCCGCTCGGCCTGGAGGCCCTCGATATCCTGCGGATCGAGGCGGGGCTGATCTTCTCAGGCTACGAATTCGACGATCAGACCGACCCCTTCGAGGCGGGGATCGGCTTCACGGTGCCGCTCAAGTCCAAGGATGACGACTTTTGCGGCAAGGCGGCGCTGGTCAAACGCAAGACAAACCCGCAGCGCGTGCTGGTGGGCCTGGAGCTCACGGGCGACGAGGTGGCGGGCCACGGCGATGGCGTGATCGTCGGCCGCCACCGGGTCGGCGTGGTCACGTCGGGCGCCCGCTCGCCGATCTCGGGCAAGTCCATCGCGCTCTGCCGCATGGCGGTGGAACACGCCGCGCTCGGGACCGCCGTCGAGGTCGGCCAGCTCGACGGCGTGCAGAAACGCCTCGAGGCGGTGGTCGTGCAGTTTCCCTTCTACGATCCCGAGAAGTCGCGGGTCAGGGCTTAGCCCGCCGTAGTCCACGCCGGGCGGCGGTCGATCCAGGGACGCGCTTCTTCCAGCTGAGCGGCGAGGCGGAAGAGCGTCGCCTCGTCGCCGTGGCGGGCAATGGCCTGCACGGCGACCGGGAAGCCGCTCTCGGTCGTGCCTAACGGGATCATCATGGCCGGCTGGCCGGTGAGATTGAACCAGACCGTGAAGGGGCTGAACTCGAATACCCGGCGCCAGTATTCCTCCAGGTCCTCCATCATCATGTCCATCCAGCCGAGCCTGGGCGGCAGCGTGCCGAGCCCGGGGGTGAGTAGCACGTCCCAGTCCGCGTGGAACGCCGCCATCTGGCGGCCGATGCGGTGCGCCGTGTGGACCGCAGCCATGTAAGTCGTGCCGTCGATGGTCTCGGCGAGCCTGGCCGTGTCTGTCGGCGACCACGGTCTCCAGCTCGCCCGGCGCAGGCGTGCGGCCCGAGGGATGTGCGCGCAGCAGGTAGAGGATCTGGATCGCGCTGATGGTGTGGAAGGTCGGTATCACGTCGGCCCTGTCGATTGCGGGATCGGCTTCCGCGACCCGGTGGCCGAGGTCTTCGCAGAGCGACGCGGTCTCTTGCAGGACCCTGAACGAGTCGGCCACCACCGGCGCGCCGTTGGGCGCCCTGCTGGTGAAGGCGATGCGAAGCGTGCCGGGACCGGCGCCCACCTCTTCGAGGAAGGGGCGGGCAGGCGGCGGCGCGATGTAGGGATCGCCGGGCGCGGGGCCTGACGTGGCATCGAGGAGCGCCGCGCTGTCTCGGACCGTGAGCGATACCGCGTGCTCGATTGCGAGCCCGCCGAGCGATTCGCCGAAGTAGGGCGCCATGGTGTTGCGCGCCCGGGTCGGGCGCAGGCCCACCAGGCCGCAGGAAGCCGCCGGCGCGCGGATCGAGCCGAAGCCGTCGGAGGCGTGGGCGATGGGCAGCAAGCGGGCTGAGACCGCTGCCGAAGCGCCGCCGCTGGAGCCCGCCGGAGTCCGCTCCAGGTCCCAGGGGTTGCGCGAGGGGCCGTAGAGCTGCGGCTCGCAGGTGAGGCTGGCGCCAAGCTCGCAGGTGCTGGTCTTGCCGTAGATCACCATGCCGGCCCGCTTGAGGCGGGTGACGTGGACGCTGTCCTCTGTCGCAGGCGGCAGGTCGGCGAAGAAGCGGCTGCCGCGCGCGGTCCTGGCGCCTGCGAGCGCCGAGCCGAGATCCTTGAGCAGGAAGGGCACGCCCTTGAGCGGGCCTTCCGGCAGGCCTGCCTCGATCGCCTGCGTGGCGTGGTCGTAGAGCTCCATCACGACCGCGTTGATTGTCGGGTTGCGCGATTCCACGCGCGCGATCGCCGCTTCCAGCACCTCGGTCTCACTGACCTCGCCGGCCTTCACCAGCGCCGCGAGACCGAGCGCATCGTAAGACTCGTACTCCGCGAACCCGCCCATCGTTCGTCCTCCTCTGCTCCCGTCGACTCGATGGCGCACCATAGCGCGCCGCACTGCTCAAGCGCTGAGAATCTCGGGCTCGTGATGTACGGGGAAGTTGACCGAGCGAGCGACGAAGCAGTTGGCGTTGGCCTGCTCGTGCAGGCGTGCCGCGGCCTCGGCATCGCTCTCCGGCGTGATCGTCACGCGCGGCCTGAGCGTGACCCGAGTGAACTCACCCTCGCCGCCGGGCAATGGCATTCACTTAGCGGTTTTCGACTGTTCACTTAAGGAGTCGTGTTCTTGCGCTGTCGGTTGCGTGCGTTTCTGTCGTTCAGGTGTTCAGGCGACGGCCCGCTTTGCGCGTGCCCACTTGCCGCGGGGTTTGCGCGACCTGCGTTCGCAGGACCGGCCGGGGCGCGGGCGCTGACGCGCCTGGTTGATGCAGGAGAGGACATGGCTGAGGGTTTCGGCGACCATCGCCGTATGGCGCAGCAGCAGCGCTTCGAGGTTGCGCGCGACGGTGGCGAGGCCGTTGCTGAAGTTGGCTTTCATCGCCGGCTTGCCGTCGGCAGGGCGCTCGGCGTCGAGGCTTGCGTTGCTGCGGTTGGTGAAGAGCCGGGTCATGGCGATGAGGTTGAAGTGGGCGAAGAGCTCCTGGCGGACGCCGCGCTCGGTCTGGCTGTGGAAGGCCTCGACGGCCATGGCCTGTTTCGAGGTCTTGTAGAGTTCCTCGATTCCCCAGCGCGCGTGATAGAGCTCGGCCAGTTCCGCGACGCTCCAGGCCTTGGGGTCGAGGAGGGTGGTGGCGAGGATGAAGACCGTGCTGCCGATGCGGTAGCGGAAGATCGTGCCGCTGTCGTCGTCAAACTCGTCCATCGGCCGCGAGAAGCTCGCTGTAGAGTGTGGAGGTGCCCGTCGCCAGCATACGGTAGTTATAACGGTAAGCCACAGGCCCAGCACAGCCCCTTCCAGGGTGGTGTAGAGAGCGACCGACATGCCGCTGATGAGGGTGGAGATCATCGGCTGCACGGCGGCAAGCGTGCCGGCGTCTTCCGCCGAGACGCCGGAGAGCGCGATGATGAATCCCGCCACCGTGCCGATCAGTCCGAGCACGACCAGCGCAGCGGCGATCTGCCTTACCACGGCAATGCGACTGAAGAGCCGCGCCTTGAGGGCCTCGGCCATGAACTCAGGGCGGACGGGCGCGCGGGTCCACTTGTCGGGAAGGTCCACCGTCCCGCTCTCTTCCAGCCGGTTGAGAGCCGCGCTGGTCTTGAACAGGCGGTAGCCGCATAGCGCCAGGCCCACCGCGAAGACGCCGAAAATGACGAAGACGAGGCCGGTGGGGTCCGCCTCGGCAATCCGCGCGATCCAGCCCTGCGCGCCGGCGAGCCCGAGCAGGGCCGCGCCCACGATATTGACGATCAGGAACCGGTAGAGGAGCAGATAGCGGCGCAACCGGTCGCCTCCCGGGTCGTGGCGGCGGCACGCGCGGGCGCAATGCACCCGGACCACTGTCCCCGACCGTCTATCGAACGTCGGCGCCTGTCAATGGTGATGTCCTCGTCCGACAGACGACGAATAAAGGTGTGCCCGGCTGTCAGGCCGCAGCAAAGCGCTCCACCTTAATCCGCTGAGCGCGGTCGCGGGCCTGCCAAAGATCATAGGCCATCTGCATTCCAAGCCAGGTCTCAGGCGTCGAACCGAAGGCTTTTGACAGCCTTATTGCCATGTCGATCGAAACGCCCGTGCGCTCGTTAATGAGTTCGGAGAGTGCTTGGCGCGTGACCCCAAGTCCCCGAGCAGCCCGTGTCACGGTAAGTCCCAGGGGCTCCAGGCATTGCCGCTTCACGATCCCACCCGGATGCGGCGGATTGTGCATCGCCATGTCCCGTCTCCTCAGTGATAGTCGACGTAATCTACATCGACCGCCGATCCGTCTTCGAAACGAAAGGTCACACGCCAGTTGCTGGAGACCGAAACCGCATAGTGGCCGTTCAGCCTTCCCTTCAACTCATGCAAACGGAACCCGGGCAGGTTCATAGCGTCCGGTCCATGACTGCTGTCGAGAGCCGCCAGAATGTCTCTCAATCTTTGGACGTGGTTTGGTGCTACCCATCGGGCCGTCCTGCCATCGTAGAGTGCCTTCAGGCCCCGATGCCTGAACGACGCAATCATTACTACACGGTAGAATGGCGCCTGACAGTTGACAAGCGACACACAGCCAAATTTCCATGTTTGCCGCCCGCCTGTGCCTCCAGGCATCGCAGGAGTCTATCATCCTTCAATTGTCCATCTCCGGAGACACCCGAATGATTGAGGCCGACGCCTTCCTGGAGCCCGCGCGGGATCGCGGGTTCTCGTTCTATACCGGCGTCCCCTGCTCGTTCCTCACGCCGCTGATCAACCGGGTGATCTCCGATCCGGCTCTCAGCTACGTGGGTGCGGCGAGCGAAGGCGAGGCCGTGGCGGTGGCGGCGGGCGCCTGGCTCGCAGGCAGGCGCACGGTCGTGATGTGTCAGAACTCCGGCCTCGGCAACACCGTCAACCCGCTCACCTCGCTCAACCATCCCTTCCGCATTCCGACGCTCTTGATTGTCACCTGGCGTGGGCAGCCGGGGCTCAGGGATGAACCCCAGCACGAGCTCATGGGCGAGGTGATGGGATCGCTCCTCGATACGATCGCCATCGGCCATACCGGCTTTCCCAAGGAGACCGCGGCCGTGCCGGCGGCGCTCGACCGGGCCGAGCAGGCCATGGCGGCGGACGAGCTACCCTTTGCCCTCGTCATGGAGAAGGGCAGCGTGCGCGACGACGGCCTCGATCAGCCGGACCAGCCGGTCCACGCGCGCGGTCAAGTCAAAGACATCCGTCAGGGTGGCGAACGGCCGGCGCGAATCGACCTCCTGCGCTGCGTTCAGGCGCTCGTGCCCGCCGAGGCCGCGGTGGTCGCGACCACCGGCAAGACCGGGCGGGAGCTGTTCACGCTCGAAGACCGCCCTCAGCAGCTCTACCAGGTGGGCTCCATGGGCTGCGCGTCAGGGATGGGCCTCGGCATCGCGCTCAACACGGCCCGCCCCGTACTGGTGTTGGACGGGGACGGTGCGGCTCTGATGAAGCTCGGTACGCTGGCCACAATCGGCGCCCACGCTCCGGGCAATCTGATTCACGTCTTGCTCGACAACGGCGTGCATGATTCGACCGGCGGGCAGGCAACCGTCTCTCCCAACGTCGACTTTGCCGCCGTCGCCCAAGCCTGCGGCTACCCCATGGCCTACCGGTGCGATAGTGAATCGAGCTTTGTCCAAGCCCTGGAGGCGTCATTCACCGGCAGCCCGAGGCCAGTACTGATCCATGCGCTGATCGCGCCCGGCTCTGTCGCCGAGCTGGGGCGCCCCTCGGTATCGCCCCGCGACGTGGCACGCCGCTTCCGCTCCTTCATAATGGCATGATGCTCGTCGGACTCGCCGGTGCAGCGCCCAATCATTAAGGCTCAATTCGCAAAGCGTAGGCGCGGTCTGGCCATCGCCGCCTCGAGGCACGCTCTGGGCGATGGCTGATCGCCGAGTTCGATGAGATGGAACCACCTCAGATAGCTGTCCAGGTACTTGGTGGCGATGCCGCGGAAGCCGCGCAGGAAGCCCTTGATCTGGCTGTGGCGGCTATTGACCGTCTGGATGTGCAGCGCGCCCCGGACCCGCTCGCCAGCAGAAGCGTTGATGCTCTCGTGAGGTATGTCGAGCGCCGCCGCGACGGGCGGATAGCAGCGCTTGGCGTCGGAGACGAGCAGCGCATCCGCTGCGACCGGCTCCAGCACCTCCTTCACGCTCTTTGCGTTGAGGGCGGGCAGGCTATGGCTGAGGGTCTCGCCCGCACGGTCGGCGGCGACCAGGATCGGCACCTGCTCGCGCGAGAGGCCGCGTTTGCGGGCCTTGCCGCCGCGACGGCGCGGCTTGCGATCCAGCTTCCGCTCCCCCTTGCGGCTCTCGAGAACGAAGGTCTCGTCGGCCTCGACAATCCCGGCAAGCCGGTCCGGCGCTTGCCGAACCGCCGCCAGGAAGCGGTGGCGCCAGCGATGCGCCGTGCTCGGCGCAATCCCGCAGCGCTCGGCGGACTCCTTGATCGTCTCGCCCTCGGCAAGCGAGGCGCCGAAGGCCAGCCAGCGCTCCTTGTGGTGCAGCCCTGACAGCGCCGTGCCCGTGAGTGCACCGAAGGTCTTCCCGCAGTCCTTGCACCGGAAGCGGCGAAGACCTCGCGCCTTGTGCCCCGCGACACCGCCCCGCCTGCGCCGCAATGCGGACAGCGCCGCTCGTCATCCACGCCCAGCTCGATCGCCGCCAGCGAGGCCGCGCCCTCCGGAGGCTCCGACAGCACCGCCCCGACCTCCTTGCGCTGCGCCGCCGTCAACTCATCGACACGCGAGAACCAGTCCCGAAACCGCTCGTGATCCATCTGCCTGACCTCCAAGGCGAACCGGGAAGGATTCTATCACAATGCATACGATTCACGAATTGAGCCATCATTAATCGTAACTGCCCAGGTCTGATTCTGCCGAGCACTCGGACGTGATGGATTGATGGTTCTGACCAGCCAGGGGTCAGGCGGCGCTTTCCCGGAGCAGCGCAGGATTTCAGAAGCGCAATACGGGGATCAGCTGGATTGGATCGGGGTGCGCCAGGGTTTCGAGGACATTCCAGCGCTGTTTTCGAGCGGTGGCGATGACGGATCGCAGGTTTGCGAAGTCGCGGGCGCCTTGTATCGAGCGGAAGCCGCCTGAGATTTTCTGGCGCAGCTTGCCCATTCGGAGGTCGCGCTCGGCCTCGTTGTTGGAGAAGGGGGTTCGCGGATCGGTGAGGAAGCGCAGGCACCCCTCCTTGTACTTCTGGAGTCGGAGGGCGAGGTTGTGACCGATGCAGCGCTTTTGTCGTCCGCGCTTTCCGGTCTGGAGCGGTGGCATTTCTTCGTGAGAGGCGATGGCACGTTCGAGGATGCGGTCCCAGGCTCGCGAGATGCGGGCCACCAGTGAGGCGGGCACGTCGCAGTCGTTCTTGTGGGCGAAGCGGGCGGCTCTGTTGGCACGGATGAGGAGCCGGTGCGTGCTCGTTGCCCAGTCTTCCTTCTCGATCTCGATGAGGGCTTGGAGCTCGCGCAGGTGATGGGCGTTGCAGGCCCCGTGGCGCACGCCCTCGAGAGCGAAGTAGGTGGCGTAGTCGTCATGGATGACGATGCCGTTGAGCTTCTCGTCGATGTGGCTGCGCCCGGTGGCGACGCGCAGGATGGTGAGCAACGGGGTGCACAGCACATGGAGCCAATGGGTCCGGGCGGCGATGCGGATGCCGGTCTCGTCGAGGTGTTTGACTGGGGCTGCGGTGCGGATGATCTCCGCGAGGCGATCGAGGAAGCCCTCGAAGCGCCGGGCGGTGCGCCTTCCCATGGCGACGATGGTGGCTGTTGAGAGCTTGACCGCGAAGAGGTCGCTCATGACCTCGGCGACCCGCTTCTCGGGAATGAACTGAGCGTGCAGCAGGTAGGTCACCCACGCGGTGATGCGCGGCCCGTATTGGACCGGTGCGCTCACGCCGTTCGGGAAGACGGCTGTCGTCACGGTGCCGCAGGCAGCGCAGAGGCAACGATGGCCGCGATGTTCGGTGACCTCGAGGGGCTGCGGCTCGGGCACATCGAAGACCTGCCGGCAGACGGGGGCTCCGTGACGGTCAGCGTCCGACAGCGGCGCGCCGCAGCCCTCACAGGCGGACGGATCATGATCGACGACATGGTCGGGCGTCGCGGTCCGCTCCAGGGTAGTTCCCTTGTGGCCCGGCTGGCCGCCACTGGGCCTGTCGGACTTGCCGCGCTGGCTCCGGGTGCGCTTCTCCCGGTCACCGCTCTTCTTCTTCAGACCGTCGCTGGCCGGCGGCTTGGAGCTGGTGGTGCTGTCGAGCGCGGCGCTGCGCTCGAGTTCGGCGATCCGCTCGCGCAAGCGGGCGTTCTCCCGCTCCAGCGCGTCGTTCTCCTTGACCAGGGCCGCGCTCAGGCGCAGCAACCCCTGGCCCCATTCCCGAATGGCTTTGACGGCGGTCATTGCGAAGGATTGTGGGGTGAAAAGGTGTTGTTAAGCGTGGAAAAGTGACCCCCTATTGGGGGTGATCGGCGTCCAAAATTGACCCCCTTGGATTTGTGTCCATGAACACACCTCGTCGTTTGGACGGACGGGGTGGTGGGGGAGATGCTGGTTGTGGAAACGATCGCGAAGATCCGTCGGGATCATCTGGTGAAGGGCGTTCCGATCAAGAAGCTCGCCCGGGATTTGAGGGTTTCCAAGAACACGATACGCAAGGTGGTGCGGGGCGATGCGACCTCGCACAGCTACGAGCGCAAGATCCAGCCGATGCCGAAGCTTGGGCTGTGGGTGGAGGAGCTTGAGCGCCAGCTGAAGGCCAACGAGAAGAAGGCACGCAAGGATCGGCTGTCTCTTCTGCGGATTCATGAAGACCTTGTGTCGCTGGGCTACAAGGGCGGCTATGACGCGGTTCGCCGCTATGCCAGGGCCTGGCGGCGCCGGTGGCGGCTGTTGTCGCCGGCGCAGGCCTATGTGCCGCTGATCTTCGATCCCGGCGAGGCCTACCAGTTCGACTGGAGCCACGAGTACGCGCGTCTGTCGGGCGCGACGACCAGGGTGAAGGCGGCGCACATGCGGCTGTGCCACAGCCGGATGTATCTGGTCCAGATCTTTCCCCGCGAGAGCCAGGAGATGGTCTTCGAGGCGCACGAGCGTGCCTTCCGCTTCTTCGGCGGGGTCTGCCGGCGGGGCATCTACGACAACATGAAGACGGCGGTGAGCACGATCTTCGTGGGCAAGAAGCGGGACTACAACCGCCGCTTCCAGGAGCTGTGCTCGCACCATCTGGTGGAGCCTGTGGCGTGCACGCCAGGGGCTGGCTGGGAGAAGGGGCAGGTCGAGAAGCAGGTGGGTGACCTTCGCGGCCGCCTGTTCGTGCCCATCCCGCGGGGCCGCTCCTACGCCGAGATCAACGAGTGGCTGATGGATCGGTGCATCGAGGACGCCAAGAAGCATCCGCATCCGACAATCCCGGGCAAGACGGTGTGGCAGGTGTTCGAGGAGGAGCAGCCCCCTTCCTGATGGCGTATCGCGGCCCCTTCGACGGCTTCCATGCCAGCGAGGTGTCGGTCTCGAAGACCTGTCTGGTGCGCTTCGACAACAACCAGTACAGCGTCGCGGCCCGCGCCGTCGGCCGGCCGGTGGACGTGCGGGCCTATGCCGATCGGATCGTCATCCGCCAGGACGGCGAGACCGTTGCCGAGCACCCCCGCAGCTTCGGGCGCGGCCGGTTCGTCTACGATCCGTGGCATTACGTGCCGATCCTGACGCGGAAGCCCGGCGCGCTACGCAATGGCGCGCCCTTCAAGGACTGGCAGTTGCCCAACGCGCTCGGCCGCCTGCGAACCCGGCTCGCGGGCCACGACGACGGCGACCGGCAGTTCGTCAAGGTGCTCGCGGCGGTGCTGGAGGACGGACTGGAGGCGGTTGAGGCGGCCTGTGCCGAGACGCTCGACTGCGGTGCCTGCAGCGCCGACGTGGTGCTCAACATCCTCGCCCGGCAGCGCCAGCCGGCACCGCCGGCAATCATCCCGACGCCCGAGGGCCTGCAGCTTCGCCACAAGCCGGTAGCCGACTGTCAGCGCTACGACAGCCTGAGGGAGGCCGGTCATGGAGCGTCATGATGTGCTGGAGATGATGACCCAGCTGAAGCTCGCAGGTATGCGCGCCGCTTACGACGACATCCTTGCCGACGGGCTCAAGCGCCGCCATCCGGTGCAACAGATCATCGGTACGCTGCTGCAGGTCGAGATCGCCGACAAGAGGGCCCGCTCGATCAAGTACCAGATGGCCTCCGCCAAGCTGCCGACGGTCAAGGAGCTGGCCGACTTCGACTTCGCCGCCTCGCCGGTCAACGAGCCCCTGATCCAGGAGCTCGCCGGCGGCGGCTTCCTCGAGGGCAAACGCAACATCGTGCTGGTCGGCGGCACCGGTACCGGCAAGACCCATCTCGCCGTCGCCATCGCGCGGTCCTGCATCCGCAAGGGCGCGCGCGGCCGGTGCTACAACGTCGTCGACCTGGTCAACCTCCTCGAGGCCGAGCTTCGCGCCGGACGCCAGGGCCGCACTGCAGACCAGCTCGTCCGCCGCGACTTCGTCATCCTCGACGAGCTCGGCTACCTGCCCTTCGCCCAGGCCGGTGGGCAGCTGCTCTTCCATCTGATGAGCCGGCTCTACGAGCGCACCTCGATCGTCATCACCACAAACCTCGCCTTCGGCGAATGGCCATCCGTCTTCGGCGACCCCAAGATGACCACAGCGCTGCTCGATCGCCTCACCCATCATTGCGAGATCATCGAGACCGGCAACGAGAGCTGGCGCTTCAAGAACCGCTCCTGACCCGCCGCCGGCCTCCCTTGCGGCCCGGTTGCCCCGGTGGGCCAACAGGGACCCCCCACGCGGCTTCGCTCCGCGTAGCGCAGGGCGCCACACGAAGCCGCGCGGGTCCCCCCTATTGGCTACCGGGACAACCTCCGCCGTGCCACTCAGGGGGGGCAATTTTGCACGCCGATCGGGGGTCAGTATTGAAAGCCGATTGACACATAGTCTACGACATCGACGGGGCCTCGGAATCCGCGCGGCTCGTGTCACCTAAAATCAGCAGAGGTCAGGAAGTCTGAACCTATACAGTCAAGCGGGGATCAACGACGCGCCGACGGCGAAACGGCACCGACGGCAAGCAACATCAGCACGCACTCAGAACTGGCGGCGGGGTACCTGGGTAGTTACCATTAATCGTTAGCATGTATCTGGCCCGCATTGACGTGTAATATTCCAACTCCGCACTCTCAGGGAGGACAGACTATGACGCTACTCAGACTCACCACATGCGCGCTGGCCGCCGTCGCCCTTATGGGCGCGACCTTCAGCGCCGCCAACGAGGCGAGCGCGCAGGAGAAGAGGTTCATCTCCATCGGGACCGGCGGCCCGACCGGCGTTTATTTCGTGGTCGGCAACTCGGTCTGCCGCATGGTCCACAAGGAGGCCGCCGAGGGCCGCAAGTCGGGCCGCAAGCACGGCATCCGCTGCGCCGCTCCGTCTACCGGCGGTTCGACCTACAACATCGGCCAGATCTGCCAGGGCGAGCTCGACTTCGGCGTCGCCCAGTCGGACTGGCAGTTCCATGCCGTCAACGGCAGTTCCGAAAAGGTCACGAACTGCCCCGGCCTGCGCGCAGTCTTCTCCGCGCACGGCGAACCCTTCCACCTGATTGCCGGCGCGGGCACAGAGATCGGCTCCTTCACCGAGACGAAGGGGATGCGGGTGAACATCGGCAATCCCGGCTCCGGCCAGCGCGGCACGACCGAGGTGCTGATGGAAGGCTACGGCATCACCGCCGACGACTTCGCGGCGGCGACGGAGCTGACCTCGACTGAGCAGTCCCAGGCACTCTGCGACGGCAAGATCGACGCCTACGGCTACACGGTTGGCGTGCCCAATGCCGGCGTGTCCGTGGCGACCGACGGCTGCGATGCCTACATCGTCAACCTGAACGGTGAGGTCGAGCAGAAGCTGGTGGCCGAGAATCCCTACTATGCCTTCACCACGATCCCGGCCGGCACCTACAAGACCACAACCAGCGACGTGACGACCTTCGGCGTGATGGCGACCTTCGTCAGCCACGAGAACGTTCCCGAAGATGTGGTCTACGAGGTCACCCGCGCGGTGATGGAGAACCTGGACGACTTCAGGTCGCTGCATCCCGCCTTCGCCAACCTCGATCCCGCCAACATGATCAAGAACGGTCTGTCCGCGCCGATTCATCCGGGCGCGGCGAAGTACTACGCGGAACAGGGCTGGATGTAGCCCTCGCGATCATGACGGCCGGCACCCCTGAACAGGTGCCGGCCGTTCGCTTTCAGATTGTCCCGAGGCGGACAACGCAAAGGGACGCACGCGCCGGACAGGGGCGCCCGTGACGAATAGTGAGCCAAGCGCGGCGGCCACGCCCGCTGAAGTTCAAGAGACTCTGGAGAAGGTCGAGTACCAGGGGCGCCGGCAGGGGCCGCGCCTGGCATTGCTCATAAGCCTGCTTTGCTTCCTGTGGTCGGTCTACCAGCTCTGGATCGCCTCGCCTCTGCCCTTCATGTTCGATTTCGCCATTATTGGCGACGTGCCGGCACGCGGCATTCATCTGTCGATCGCGATGCTGCTCTGCTTCCTGATGTACCCGATGACACGCCGCTGGAGCGAGCGCGGCTTGCCGCCGTGGGACATCGCCTGCGCGCTCGTCGGCTGCATCGCCGCCCTCTACCTCTTCTTCGGCTGGGACGGTCTCGTCTCCCGTCACGGGCTTCTCTACGTCTGGAACGGCATCCCAGTCGAAGCCATCCTCGGCGGTGTCGGCATCCTGCTGCTGCTCGACGCGACGCGGCGGGCAATCGGGATACCGCTCGTCATCGTCTGCGCGGTCTTCCTCGTCTACTCGATCTTCGGCCAGTCGATGCCGGACATCGTCTCTCACAAGGGGCTGAGTCTGAACCGGCTGATCGGCTATCAGTGGCTCACGGGCGAGGCGATCTTCGGCATTCCGCTCAGCGTCTCGGTCAGTTTCGTGTTCCTGTTCGTGCTCTTCGGCTCCCTGCTCGACAAGGCCGGAGCGGGGCAATATTTCCTTGCGCTCTCCTTCGCCATGGTGGGGCGCTACACCGGGGGGCCGGCCAAGGCGGCGATCCTGGCGTCCGGCATGACCGGCATGGTCTCCGGCTCGTCCATCGCCAATGTCGTCACCACCGGCACCTTCACCATCCCCGTCATGCGGCGGATCGGCATGCCTGCGGTGAAGGCCGGCGCCATCGAGGTCGCGGCGTCCACCAACGGCCAGCTCATGCCGCCGATCATGGGTGCGGCCGCCTTCATCATCGCCGAGTTCATCGGCATTTCCTATTTCGAGGTGGTCAAGGCCGCGGCGATTCCCGCCGTGCTCAGCTATATCGCGCTGCTCTACATCTCCCACCTGGAAGCCAAGAAGCTCGGCCTCTCCGGCCTGCCCCGGGCCGAAATCCCGCCGTTTCGCACGACCTTCCTCAGCGGCGCCCATCACCTGATACCCATCTTCATTCTGGTCTATCTGCTGATGGTCGAGCGCTGGAGCGCGCACAGCGCAGTCTTCTATTCGATCCTCTCGGTGATGGTGATCATCGTCGTCAGGCGAATCATCGCGTCGATCCGCGGCGGCGGCCAGCCGATGGTCGAGGCGCTACGCGACGGCTTTACCGAGATCTACATCGGCATGGTCGCAGGCGCGCGCAACATGGTGGGTATCGCCGTTGCCGTCGCCGCCGCCGGCATCATCGTCGGCGCGGTCTCGTCCACCGGCCTCAACAACGCGATGGTGGGCGTCGTCGAATCGATCGCCGGCGGCAACGTTTACATCCTGCTCGGGCTGACTGCCATCCTCTGCATCATCCTCGGCATGGGCCTGCCGACGACCGCCAACTACCTCGTGGTCGCCTCCCTGCTGGCCGGCGTGCTCGTGGAGTTGGGCAATGCATCGGGTCTTGTCCTGCCGCTGATCGCCGTCCACCTCTACGTCTTCTATTACGGCTTGCTGGCGGACTCGACGCCACCCGTCTGCCTTGCCGCCTTCGCGGCTTCGGCCATATCCAGGGCGGATCCGCTGAAGACCGGCGTACAGTCTTTCATGTACGACATCCGCACTGCCATCCTGCCGCTGGTCTTCCTGTTCAACACGGAGCTGCTGCTGATCGGTGTCGAGAGCATCTGGCACGGTGCCCTGGTGGCAGTCATGTCGCTGCTCGCGATCCTCGCCTTCAGCTCGCTCACCCAGGGATGGATGTTCGTCAAGGTGCGCTGGTACGAGGCGCTTCTGCTCGCCGCAGCGTGCTTCATGTTGTTCCGCCCCGGCTTCTTCATGGACCACATCGTGCCGCCCTTCGAGCCGGTCGCGTACCAGGCCTTCGCCTCCGGCGAGTTCACGCCCGATCCCGGCCGCCAGGTCCGCCTCCACGTCACGCGGGAGACCGACTACGGCGAGCGCTACAAGCTGTTCGTCATGGAAACTCCGGCGGACCAGGCAGCGACGCCGGCGGAGACCTTCGGGGTCGGGCTGGAGCGGGAGGAGGATGGCCGCTACGCCGTGGTCGACCTCGCCTTCAACGGCATGGCGGAGCAGGCGGGCATCGACTGGGGCGACTACGTCACGGGCGTGGACGTGGAGCAGACGGACCTGCCGCCCAAGGAGCTGATCTATCCCGCCGGTCTGGCGCTGCTGGGCCTGGTCTTCCTGTCGCAACTCGTGCGTGGCCGGCGCGCCGCCCGCGCGTCTCCGTAACGGGCATCGGCGGTGGGGTTGAACCCTCCCCCGCCGCCTACAAGGTGCGGCAGAGACGGAACGCGTCGAGCACCGCGGCGTAGATATTGCGGCTGGAGACAGCGTCGCCGATGCGGAAGAGCGCAAACCCGTCGCTTCCGCTCTCGGGCTGCGGCACGCCCGCGAGCAGAGCCCGTTGATGGACCACGCCACGGTTCGAGGAGCGATCCACGAGGCCCTGAAAGAGCGCGTCGGCCGGGCGCGTCCCGTGCTCGACCACGATCCGGCCAGTCTCGTGTTCCTCCACTTCGTCGGTGAGCTCGTTGCGAAAGGTCGCGCGCAGCCGGTTGCCCTCGCGTTCGACGCGCTCCAGGCGCCGGTCGAACTTTGGCTGGATGCCGATCTCGTAGGTGCGCCGGCGCCAGATGACCTGTTCCGCGTAGGACATCTCCATCGCGAGGTGCCCATCGAGGCCAAAGAACGCGACCTCTCCGCCAGCTTGCCGGATCGCCTCGGCCGCCGTGAGCGCTGCGTGACGGCCGGTCCCGTCGTAGACGATCGAATCCTCGGCTGCGCTCGCCGCGCCCGTGAGGACATCCCAGACGCTGGTGCAGTGCTGCGCACCCTCGATCCAGTCGAGATCGGGAACGCCGCCGGTCGCGACAATGACGATATCGGCATCGTTCTCGACCGAAGCGGGTTCGACGGAGCAGTTGAGACGTTGATCGACTCCGAGCCGCTCCAGCTCGCGGACTCGCCACTCGACGATCCCCGCAAGTTCGCTGCGCCAGCTTGCCTGCGCGGCCAGCAGCACTTGCCCGCCGAGCCTCTCCGAGGCCTCGCACAACCGCACATCGTGGCCGCGCTCGGCGCAGACCCGCGCGGCCTCCAGCCCGGCCGGCCCGCCGCCCGCAACGAGCACGGAGAGTCGCTTCTCCGCCGGCTCGATCGCGTGCGGCAACGCCCCTTCGTGGCCGGTGGACGGATTGTGAATGCAGGTCGGGCGCAGCGGGCTCATGCAATGGGTCGCGCCGACACAGGGGCGCACGCGCGCCTCCTCGCCGCGGGCGAGCTTGGCGACCAGCTCGGGGTCGGCGATGTGCGCACGGGTCATTGCCACCATATCGAGCAGCCCGTCGCGGATCGCGCGCCGCGCCGTCTCCAGCGAGGTGATTCGGGTGGCGTGGAAGACCGGGAGCCCCACCGCCTGCTTGAAGGCCCCGGCGCGGGCCAGGAAGGGCGCCTCGGGCGAAGCCATGCCCGGCATGCAGTCCACCGCGAGCTTGAGTTCCGTGTCGATGCGGCCGTAGATCGCGTTGAAGAAATCGATGGTGCCCGACGCCTCGAAGATGGCGGCGATCTTCAGGCCCTCCTCGAACGCGATGTGGTGGGGGCCCGCCTCGTCGATGACGAAGCGGATGCCGACGATGAAGTCGTCGCCCACGCGCTTGCGGATCGCTTCGTGCACCATCAGCCCGAAGCGGCAGCGGTTCTCGACCGAGCCGCCGAACTTGTCGCTGCGCCGATTGGTTGCGGGCGAGAGAAACTGGCCGATGAGATGGGCGCCGGCGAAGGTCTCGATGCCGTCGAGACCGCCCTCCTTGCACCGCGACGCAGCCTCGGCGAAGTCGGCCACAACGCGCGCGATGTCGCGCTCGTCCATCTCACTGGCGAAGGCTCGGTGCAGGGTCTCGCGCACGGGCGACGGGCCGATGGGCGCCAACGCCGCTCCTGCATAAGGCTCGCCCCGCCCGCCAACGTGGCTCACCTGGCACATCAGGGCGGCGCCGTGGGCGTGGATGCGCCCCGAGAACCGTTGGAAATGCTCGACGACGCGCTCATCGTAGAGGTTGATTTGCGGTAGCTGCCACGCGGATTCGGGCGAGACGTTGGACGAGCCGCCGAACATGGTGAGCGCCAGCCCGCCCCTCGCCTTCGCCTCGTGATAGCGCTGGTAGCGCTCGCTCGGCATGCCGTCTTCGACGAGCCCGCAGGCGTGGCTGGTACTCATGATGCGGTTCTTGAGCGTGAGGTGCTTCAGCCTGAAGGGCCGCAGCAGCGGATCGCTCGTGGTGTCATCGGGAAGCGGCGCCGTCTGAGACATGTGACCACCCATCGCCGAGGGGCGCGCGGCCCGTCGAATACACGCTGGTGAAGGATAACGGCGCGGACCGCAATCGGCGACAGGAGGAAGGGTCTGGAATTCGGTTGCGCGCGTGCGACAACCGTGCGCCAAATGCGCCGCCTTCTCTCTGGAGTTGCCGGCATGGAGCGGTTTCTCGGCCGTCTGGGCGCCGCCGCCTTCGAGGACGTGCCCCACTTCGGCCACTACGACGTGGTGGTCGTCGGTGGCGGCCCTGCCGGGATCGCCGCATCCACAACCGCCGCCGAGCTGGGACACAAGACGCTCCTGATCGAGCGTCTGGGCTATTGCGGCGGCGCTGCGGTCTCCGGCATGTCGGGCACCGTTTGCGGCCTCTACATGACGGTCGAGGAGCCGCGCATGGCGCAGCCGCAGCAGGTCATCTTCGGGTTTGCCGAGCGCTTTCGCGCGGCGCTCGACGCGGAGGGAGGCGTCACCCGGCCGCAGATCTACGGCAAGACCTGGGTCGTCACGCACGACTGCGCCACATACAAGCGAGTCGCCACTGATTTGGTGCGGAGTGCGGGTGTCGATGCCCTTTACCATACCCAGATGATCGACGTGATCATGGCGGACGACGCCCTTGCCGGTCTCGTTCTCCACACCAAGTCCGGCTACACCAGAGTGAGCGCCGAGCGGGTCGTCGACGCCAGCGGCGATGCCGATGCCGTCTTCAAGATGGGTCTGCACACGACCAAGGGCAACAACGGCGTCATCCAGAACCCGACAATGATGTTCAAGATAGGCAACGTCGATGTCGAGCGCTACTTGGACTATTGGGGTGAAGATACGATTTCTCCGCCCAAGGTTCAGACTTCCTGACCTCTGCTGATTTTAGGTGACACGAGCCGCGCGGATTCCGAGGCCCCGTCGATGTCGTAGACTATGCGCAGACGGGTGCCGGGGAAGACCGTTTCGGTGGCGTTCAGGTCGCTCAGAACCGCATCGATCCAACGGTCGCAGGCGTCGTTTGCGAGGCCAAGAATGTGGACCCGCAGGAGGCCATTGCCAGGATCCGGCAGGATGTCGGCATCGGCGGTGAGCAGCGCTTGAAGCAGTTTCCGGGGATGGGGCTTGTGGCCCTGCGCCTGCATGACGGGAAGCATCATGCGGGTTTCGGCGCGGTAGGCGATCATCCGGATGACGTCGAGGAGGAGGCGCTCGCGCGCGGGCAAGGCATCGAGCTGCTCGGCTTCGTCGAGGTCGCCGGCCCGGCAGTGCTTGGGCGTCTCCCTGCGGCTGGCCCTGACGATGTCGCGGACATCCTGGAGGTCCCTGACTTCCCTCCTGAGTTCCGCCGTCGGCTGCTTCTTCCGGGCCGTGTCGGCGATGCGGTTGCGCAGGCGGCCAAGCTGGCGGTCGAGGCGATGGATTGCCTTGTCATAGGCCCGCCGCAGCGGGTTGACGACCATGGCGGCGGGATCGAGAGGCTCGAGCTCGTGGGTCGGCAGGGCGTCGAGATTGAACTCGTCACGCATGTACTTGAAGAAGTTCTCCTGCGACCAGCGCGAGAACATGGCGCCCGCAACCTCAGCCATCGGCTTGTGCGGATCGGTGGTGATCAGCGGCACCTGACGGCCGTTGTCGAGCAGGCGGCGGATCTGGCGCACCCTGAAGCCGTTCGGCAACGTCACCGGCTTCTCAGCCAGCCGCATGGTGGCGCTGCCGTCCGCCGCCGGTCCGTGAATGGGAACGGTCATCGCGCCGAAGTCCTCGGCCGGCCAGTCCTCGCCCCTGAAGTTCTTGTGCCAGGTCAGGCAGGCGACGCCGCGCCTCGCCAGCCGGCGGAACAGATCCGGGCTCCAGCCCTCGCGGTCGAAGACCAGGGTGAGCGCCGGCTGGCCGGGATGCTCGGCGGTCAGGTCCGGCGCCCCGGCGCCAACGATCCCAAGCTCCTGCAGCGCCGGCACCACGTCGGCTTCGATGGCCGCGACCATCTTCGGGTCCAGCGGCTTGTGCAGACAGAGCAGCGGCTTGCCGCCCAGAGCGTTGATCCAGTAGCTGGCGCTCGCCGGCAGGCACAGCTTCTCGCGCGAGACGAAGTGCTTGGGCAAGCGCCCCTTGCGGCCGGAGTAGACCTTGACGTGCCCGTCGATGGCCAGCGTCGCCCAGAGCTCCGGCTCGTCGGCGCCTGCCAGCGCCTGGCAAGGGCGAGCTGCCACGCCCGCACGCCGGCCTCGTCGTCGGCGATGAGAGCGATCTTGCGGCGCAGCGTCTTGACCTCGGGGCAGCGATCGAGGCCGAGAATGGCGCCCCATTCGCCCGGCGCCTGGTAGCGCAGGCTCTCGGGGTTGCGCACCCGCGCCAAGGTCATGAAGGCCAGGAAGAGCAGGATCGTAGGCAAGCCGTAATAGCCCTTCGGCAGCAATGGCAGGAGACCGGTCTCGGAGAGAAGACCTTCCTTCAGCAGGGCCGGCAGGGCGGCGAGCACGCCGCCGAAGCGGACACCGCGGGCGGCGGCGGCGAACTGCGGTTCGACCGGCCCCGCCTGTCCACAACTGGCCAGAACCCGAGCCGGAACATCGCAAGTCGCACGCCCCATCGGCGCCTGCCGGTCCCGCCGATCGCGCGCGCTGCGATCCGTTTGCGGCTGCGCTTCCAGCCCCGGCGCCGTCTCCGGCCCCGGGGCACCGGTACTCTCTTCATCGACACGGCCTTCAGGAGCCGCACCCGCGTCAGGCGGCGCAGCCAGCGCTGAGCGTCCGGGCTCCCCATCCGCCTCCGTGTTGCCGATCAGTCCCTGACGGCGCCACTTGTTGACCGATGGCGCTGACACGCCGAGAACCCGGGCCGCCGCAGAGCCGCTCAGGCCCGATGCCAGCAACGCCGTCGCCTTCTCCGCCAACTCCGGAGTGAACACCGACGGCCCGCGACCGCGCCGGGGCTTCATGAACCCCGCTTCGCCCTCGGCCAGGTAGCGCCGTCGTGCGCGCTGCACCGTCGCGCGCGAGACAGCGAAAGCGTCAGCCAGTTCCTGCGGCGAGACCGCGCTGATCGCCGCGAGGCGGCCGATCCGCAAGAGCATGGCCGTGCGGTCATCGGCGGCGTGGCTGTCAAAGGGAATGAGGTTGGAAAAGTAGGTGAAGGTGTCGTCCGAGATCAGGACGGCGAAGCAGCTGTTGCCGATCGAGACCGCCTCTGGAGGGCACATTGGGAGGGTACTGGGCATGGTTGAGACCCCGTGCAATTGGTATCAAATTATAATATCAGACCTCGGGCGCGACACCCAGCGAAAAACCGCCTGAAACAACCGAAATGTATCAGAATTCAAGGAGTTCCCGGCACGCTGCCCAGAACAGCCAGCATCACGAGGTCAGGAAGTCTGAATTTAGCGGAAATCTGGATTCATTAGGGAAGACCGGGAGCAATCGTTGAACGTCATCGTGCACCGCATGGCGTTTGACCGAGAACCGGCTATAACACGGGGCGCATTTGCCGGGCGGTGTCGCCTGTTGGCGGTGGGCGAGCGAGCGGGCTTCTGACCTCCATGACGGACTCGACCGACTTCAAGGCGCTCATCGGGCGCGTCGCGAGCGGCGCGGCGCTCACCGTCGGAGAGTCGCGCACCGCCTTCGACGCGATGATGGAAGGCGAAGCGACGCCGTCGCAGATGGGCGGCTTTCTCATGGCGCTCCGCGTGCGGGGCGAGACGGTCGACGAGATCACCGGCGGCGCGCAGGCGATGCGCGCCCGTGCCCTCAGCATCGACGCACCGGAGGGCGCCATCGACACCTGCGGCACCGGCGGCGACGCCAAGGGCACCTTCAACATTTCGACCGCCGCAGCGCTCGTCGCCGCAGGCTGCGGTGTGCCGGTCGCCAAGCACGGCAACCGCGCGCTCTCCTCGCGCTCGGGCTCGGCCGACCTGCTCGCCGCACTCGGCGTCACCATCGACGCGGACATGGCGCTCGTCCGCGAAGCCTTGTGGGAGGCCAACATCGGCTTCCTCATGGCGCCCCGGCACCACGGCGCCATGCGCCACGTGGGGCCGACGCGCGTCGAGCTCGGCACGCGCACCGTCTTCAACCTGCTGGGCCCGCTCTCCAACCCGGCCGGCGCCAAGCGCCAGGTGATCGGCGTGTTCGACCCCAAGTGGACGGCGCCCATGGCCGAAGTGCTGCGCAATCTGGGCTCCGAGCGGGTCTGGGTCGTCCACGGCAGCGACGGCACGGACGAGCTCACCACCACGGGGCCCACTGCCGTGGTGGAACTGGACGGCGGCACGATCCGCCGCTTCGAGGTCGCGCCGGAGGGCGCCGGCCTGCCGCGGGCTGCGCCGGAGGACCTGAAGGGCGGCGATGCGGCCCACAACGCCGGCATCGTTCGCGCCGTGCTCGCCAGCGAACCCGGCCCGGCGCGCGATATCGTGCTGCTCAATGCCGCCGCGGCGCTCGTCGTCGCCGGACGTGCCGGCGATCTGCGGGAGGGCGTGCGCACGGCCGCAGAAGCGATCGACAGCGGCAACGCACAGTCCACGCTCAACCGGCTCGTGGAGATCAGCGGCCGGGGCGCGCGCGCCGAGGCCCAGGGAGCCGCCGGCCGATGAGCGACGTCCTCGCCAAGATCTGCGACGACAAGCGCCATCACGTGGCGTCGCGAAAGCGGGCCGTCTCCCAGGCGGCGCTGGCGGAACGCGCGCAGGCGGTCGAGCCACCGCGCGGCTTCGCTCAAGCGCTCGCCGCGGTGGCCGAACGGGGCCGCCCCGCGCTCATCGCCGAGCTCAAGAAGGCATCGCCGAGCAAGGGCCTGATCCGTGCGGATTTCAACCCGCCGGCGCTGGCCGCCGCCTATGCCGGCGGCGGCGCAGCCTGCCTCTCGGTGCTGACGGACAAGGACTACTTCCAGGGTGAAGACCGCTTTCTCACGGAGGTACACGAGGCGGTCTCTCTCCCCTTGCTGCGCAAGGATTTCATGCTCGACCCCTACCAGGTGGTGGAGGCGCGGGCGCTGGGCGCGGACTGCATCCTGCTCATCATGGCTGCCCTCGGCGACGACCAGGCCGCCGAGCTCGCCTCAGCCGCAGCGGAGTTCGGCATGGACACGTTGGTGGAGGTCCACGATGAGCACGAGCTCTGGCGGGCGCTCGGGCTCGAGGCCTCGCTGCTCGGCATCAACAACCGCAACCTGAAGACCCTGGAGGTCGATCTCGCAACCACCGAGCGCCTCGCGCCGCTCGCGTCCGACGGGCCGCCGATCGTCTGCGAAAGCGGTCTGCACGGCCCGGCCGACATCGCGCGCATGACGGTGCTCGGTGTGCGCCGCTTCCTGGTCGGCGAATCCCTGATGCGCCAGGCCGATGTCGCGGCGGCGACGGCGGCGCTACTCGCGCCCGTATCCGGCGCGGCTCCGGGCGCACGGGCGGCAGAGGGCTGAGCGATGACCCGGCTCACTCACATCGACGCCGAGGGCAAGGCGCGCATGGTGGACGTGACGGAGAAGGAGGTCACCGAGCGCCGCGCGACGGCGCGGGCGCGGGTGCTGATGAAGCCCGCGACCGTGCGGCTGATCGAGGAAGGCGGTGTCGCCAAGGGCGACGTTCTCGGTGTCGCCCGCCTCGCCGGCATCATGGCCGCCAAACGGACTGCCGACCTGATCCCGCTCTGCCATCCGCTCGCGCTCAGCGCCGTCGACGTGACCCTCGCCTGCGACGAGGCGGCGGGAGCCGTGGACATCGAAGCCAGCTGCCGCATCACCGCGCGTACCGGGGTCGAGATGGAGGCACTGACCGCTGCCAGCGTCGCCGCCCTCACCGTCTACGACATGTGCAAGGCCGCCGATCGCGGCATGCGCATCACCGATGTGCGGCTCACCCACAAGGCGGGCGGCCGGTCGCGCGAATTCCGGGCGCCCTGACCGATGATTCCGGTCGCAGACGCGGTCGCCCGCATCACCGCCGCCTTTTCGCCGCTGCCGGCAGAGACCGTTCCGCTGGCTGCGGCCCATGGCCGGGTTCTGGCCGCGGATGTTGTCGCCCGCATCACACAGCCGCCCTTCGCCGTCTCGGCGATGGACGGTTATGCTGCCCGCGCTGCCGACGTTGCGGATCCGCCCACCACACTGCGCCAGATTGGCAGCGTGCCGGCCGGTGCGCGATTCGAGGGCACGGTCGGCCCCGGCGAGACGGTGCGCATCTTCACCGGCGCCCCGGTGCCCGACGGTGCCGACACGATCGTGATCCAGGAGAACACCGAAGCCGACGGCGATGCGATTGCCGTGCGCGCGGGCGCGCCGGCGGGCCGCTACATCCGCCCCGCCGGCCTCGACTTTCGAGCAGGCGAGGTCGGAGTCCCTGCGGGGCGGCGGCTGGACGCGCGCGCTATCGGCCTCGCCGCCGCCATGAACCAGCCGTGGCTCACGGTCCGCCGCAAACCGCGCATCGCGTTGCTGGCCACCGGCGACGAAATCGTCATGCCCGGCGAGCCGCTGGGCGCCAACCAGATCGTAAGCTCCAACACGCACGCGCTCAGGGCGGTGGTGGAAGACTGCGGCGGAGAGGCCATCGACCTCGGCATCGCCCGCGACGACCCGGAGTCCCTCGTGCGCCACGCCGCCGGCGCGCGCGGTGCAGACCTGCTGGTCACCACCGGGGGCGCCTCGGTGGGCGAGCACGACCTGATTCGCGACGCTCTCAAGGATGAAGGGCTCGCCCTCGACTTTTGGAAAATTGCCATGCGGCCCGGCAAGCCGCTGATGTTCGGCACCGTGGGCGGCACCCGCCTGCTCGGTCTGCCCGGCAACCCGGTCTCCTCGCTGGTTTGCGCGCTGATCTTCCTGAGGCCCGCAATGGCGCGCATGCTCGGCACCGACGAAGGCGCGCATCCGATGGTTCAGCGTGCGAGCCTGGGCGCCGATGTCGGGGAGAACGACGAGCGAGAGGACTATCTTCGCGGGACACTCACCCGTGGCGAGAGCGGCGCGCTCATCGCCACGCCCTTCGCGAAGCAGGACAGCTCGATGCTGTCGTTGCTGGTGAAGGCACAATGCCTCGTGGTCCGGCCGCCCCACGCGCCGGCAGCCGAGCGCGGCACGGCAGTGGACATCATCACCCTCGAGAGCGGACCACCGGCCCTCTAGGATGCTGGCGCGCGCCCTCCTCGCACCGTTCTATACCGTCCTGGCGCGCGCTGTCCTCAGTTAGATGCCCGCCTTGCACCCCTGACAGGGGCCGCCTTCTATGAGCAAAATTCTGTGGCTAGCTTCCTACCCCAAGTCCGGCAACACATGGCTGCGCGCCTTCCTTCTGAACCTGCTACACAATCCAAGCACGCCCTTCGACATTAACAGGATGTCGGAATTTTCACCCGTCGACAGCGATGCGGTTTGGTATGAACGTCTTGATCCGCGCTCACCCAAAGACCTGAGCGAAGCCGATCTTGCAAGCCTTAGGCCCAAAGTGCACGCGCTCCTCGCCGAGATGGCACGGGACACAGCCTTGGTAAAGACACACAACGCGTTTGTTGAGGTCGACGGCACGCACATGATCACCCAGAGTGTCACCGCAGGCTCGATTTACGTCGTACGCAATCCTCTCGACGTGGCTCTCTCCTACGCCGATCACGTCGACCGCCCTGTGGAAGACGTCATTAGCGAAATGGAAATCGTTGGTCTCACGACGTCTGCATCAGAGACTAGTGTGCCTGAACATCGCTGCGACTGGTCCACCCATGTGGAGAGCTGGACGGGTAGACCCGATCCCGCCACCCACGTTGTGCGCTACGAAGACATGAGTCGCCGTCCCGGACCCACCTTTCGCGCAATCGCGCGATTCTTGGGCCTCAAGCCGCCGCGGCAGCGCATTGAGCAGGCCATTCGTCACGCGTCCTTCCGAGCCTTACGCGCTCAAGAGGATCGCTCGGGCTTTGTCGAGAGTAGCTCGAGGCAGCAAAGGTTCTTCCGCGCGGGGAAGGTGGATGGCTGGCGCCACGTTCTCACCGATATCCAAGTCCATCGGGTAGTGGAGCGACACCGCATTCAGATGGAGCGCTTCGGCTATGTGCCAGCCGGTTACAAGAACGATGCTGAGGGCGCGCAGGGCTCTGAAGCGGACTCGTGATTGAGCAGAAGGAATAAGCGGTACCGACGGTTGGCACCAACCTCGACGCCCTCGAGACCGAAAACGTATACATCATCCACGAGGCCTACGAGCCACCGGATCGGCCGGAGCTCACTGTCCACGCAGGGGACCGGCCGGTCGAACGGGCGCTACAGGCGCTGATTGACCAAATCGACCGGCACTTCGCGCTCACAGACTGGGACTCTGCGGTATAAGCCCGCCGATTCCGGCGATGCCGACGGCGCCACTGCCGCACAACAGGTCCGCATGGGCGCGGTCGATGCCGCCGAGAGCATAGACCGGGAGTGGGCTCGCCTGCGCGAGAGCCGCAAAGCGCTGAAGCCCGAGGGGGCGGGCGTCCGGATGGCTCGTCGTGGCGAAGACGGGGGAAAGCAGGGCCGCGTCCGCGCCGCAAGCCGCAGCCGACGCCAGTGCCGCGTGGGAGTGGACGGCGGCAGTAATGAGCCAGTCACGCTGCCAGCGCACCGCACCCGCTCGACGAATGGCGCGCTCCGGCAGATGGACACCTGCCGCGCCGACGCGTCGCGCGAGCACGGGGTCCTCCCCCACCAGCAGAACGAGCCCTCGCCGGTGCGCGATGGCGGCCAGCCCTCGGGCCAGCACTGCGCGCTCCGGCACGCCATAGTGGCGGAGGATGATGGCGCTCCCCGCCGGCAGCGCGCGGACAGCCGGCAGCGGATCGGCGAGCCGCGCCTCGTCGGTCATCAGGATTAGCGCGGGCAAGGTGCTCCCTGCCGATCGTTTGAGGCTCGCCGCTGCCTCTGCTAGCGTTCCCATCGCTCGCTCGACTCAGGTGCCCATGGTGCACGCATCTCCCGCTCCCGCCCGAGACGGCTCGGCGACCGTCGATGTCCCGGCCAATCTGGCCGCCGTCACCGCCGAGGTCCAGGACGCGGCGCGCGCTGCCGGACGCGACCCGGACGAGATTACGCTGATCGCGGTCTCCAAGGGTCACCTTGTAAGCCGGATTGTGCCCGCGCTCGCCTCCGGCCACATGACCTTCGGCGAGAACAGGGTGCAGGAGGCGAGCGAGAAGTGGCAGGCTCTCCGCGCCGAATGGCCCGGTGCGGTGCTCCACTATATCGGGGCGCTACAGACCAACAAGGCGCGGGACGCGGTAGCGGTCGCCGACGCGATCCACGCGATCGACCGGCCGAAGCTCGCGACAGCGCTCGCCCGCGAGATGGATCGCCAGGGAAAGCGCCCAGACTGTTTCATCCAGGTCAACACCGGCGCCGAGCCACAGAAGGCCGGTGTGCTGCCGGATGGCCTCGACGCGCTGGTCGCGCAGTGCCGAGACAATTTGATGCTGCCGGTGATCGGGCTCATGTGCATCCCGCCCGCCGCCAAGAATTCCGGCTCCCACTTCGCGCTGCTGCAGAAGCTCGCCTCGCGCCACGGGCTCGAAGGCCTCAGCATGGGAATGTCAGCCGATTACCGGACCGCGATCGCGCTCGGCGCCACCCACGTCAGGATCGGCACGGCGATATTCGGGACCCGGCCCACGCCTTAACGCGGAGCCACTACGGGCGGCACGCGGAGCCACGTCTGGGGGTCCACGCCGGCCAGGATCGTCAGCAGATCGCCCGCCGCCACGGCGACGCATCCTGCAGTCGGCGCGTAGTCCGGCTGGGCCACGTGCAGGAACACTGCGCTGCCGAGCCCGGATACGACGGGCGCATCGTTGTGGCCGAGAATGACGATCAAGTCGTAGACGCGGTCCGCCCGCCACAGCTCTTCGTGGCGGGCGTGGTGGGGCAGGCGCAGCGGCCGGTTGTAGAGCGGGTGGCCGGGATCGTCGCACCAGGCGTCGCGCGGGCTCAAGGGCGCGATGGGAAGCGCCGTGCGCGGTGGCGCCAAGCGGTCGGGCCTATAGAGAACCCGGCGGAGGGGGAAGCGGCCAGCGGGCGTCGCGCCGTCGCCCTCGCGCTTGTTGGTCCGCACCCCGCCCCACCCGATGGTGCAGGCGAAGCGGCGACCGCACCAGCGCAGAATGCCCGGTGGATGGAGAACGAGGTCGTCGTCGGATACCGGGATGCTCACGAGCGGCCATCCAAGAGTTCACGGATCGGCCGGAAGGATCGCCGATGGTGCACGCAGGGCCCGAGCCGGGCGAGCGCGGCCTGATGCTTCGCCGTGCCGTAGCCGGCGTTCCGCTCCCAGCCGTAGTCCGGATAGTCTGCCGCGAGGCGCGCCATCAGCCGGTCCCTGGTCACCTTGGCGACGATCGAGGCCGCGGCGATCGAGAGGCTCTTGCTGTCACCGCCCACCACGGTCCTCGCCGGGCAAGGCAACTGGGGCGCGCGGTTGCCGTCCACCAGTGCCAGGTCGGGAGCGTGGGCGAGGCGGGCGACGGCGCGGCGCATGGCGAGCAGCGTAGCCTGAAGAATATTCATGCTGTCGATCTCGGCGACGCTGGCAATGCCGAGGGCAGCATCGGCGCAGGCCAGGATTGCCGGCTGGAGCGCTGCGCGCCGTTCCGCCGTGAGCAGCTTGGAATCGGTAATCGTCGCCCGTAGCTGTGGCGGCAAGTCCTCGGCATTCAGCACGACCGCCGCCGCGACCACCGGCCCCGCCCACGGGCCCCTCCCGGCCTCGTCGACGCCGGCCACACGCCCGCCGGCCGTGCGTTCCAGCGAGAGATCGGGCTGCTCCCGCTGCTTGCGCCTCCCTGCCATGAAACCGTTCTAACACGCATGGCGCGCGAGCCGGCGGCTCAGAATAGGGTGAGTTGCGCCGGGTCGCGGGAAGGCGGGCGGAAGCGCCCGGTATCGAGGTCAGGCCCCCGCCGCGTGAGTCCGAGACGGCGCGTCGCCGCGGCGAAGCGCGCAGCCAGCAGGTCGGCGTAGGGGCCGGCGCCGGTCATGCGGGAGCCGAAGTTAGCATCGTTGAGCCGGCCTGCGCGCATCCCCTGCAACAGGGACACGACGCGTTTGGCCTGGTTGGGCGCGTGGACCGAGAGCCACTCCAGGAAGAGCTCCCGGACCTCCAGAGGCAGCCGCAGGAGGACGTAGCCCGCGCGGCCGGCGCCCGCCTCGCTGGCCGCGTTGAGAATCGATTCCATCTCGTGGTCGGTGAGGCCGGGGACGATGGGCGCCACCATCACGCCCACCGGCACCCCGGCATCGCTCAGCGCCTTGATCGCCTCCAGGCGCTTCGCCGGCGTGGACGCCCGCGGCTCCATGGCGCGAGCGAGGTCGCGGTCCAGTGTCGTGACCGAGAGCGCGACCGTGGCGAGCCGGCGCCGCGCCATCCGGGCGAGGATGTCCGCATCGCGCGTGACCAGCGCCGACTTCGTGACGATGCCGACAGGATGATCGTGGCGGTCCAGCACTTCGAGCACGCCCCGCGTGAGCGCGAGGCGCCGCTCGGTCGGCTGGTAGGGATCGGTGTTGGTGCCCATCGCGATCATCCGGCATTCGTAGCCGGGGCGGCCCAGTTCGCGCTCGAGTTGAGCCGGGGCCTCGTGCTTCACGAAGATGCGGCTCTCGAAGTCCTGCCCCGGTGAGAGCCCGAGATAGGCATGCGTGGGACGCGCGTAGCAATAGACGCAGCCGTTCTCGCAACCGCGATAGATATTGATGGAACGGTCGAAACCGAGATCGGGCGAGTTGTTGCGGGTGATCACCGTGCGGCTGGCATCGGGCCGCACCTCGGTTCGAAGCGGCGCCTGTGCCTCGTCGATGGTATCCCAACCGTCGTCGAAGGCATCGCGCCGGTGGCGCTCGTAGCGCCCGCTCGGGTTGCTCGCCGCCCCTCGCCCCTTGCGCACCTCCCTCATCGCCACAGCGTAGGTGGCAGCATGGAACATTGCAAGAACATTTGGGAGATTCTCTCAGCGCTTCGCGATCGGCCCGGCTCGTGCGCTGCGTTACGAGCGAATCCCGCGCAGCCGCTCGCTCCGTCGGCGCAAGAGCTCGACCATCGTCAAGAGCACGATCGATATGACCACCAGGAGCGTGGCGACCGCCAGAATGGTCGGCCTGATTTCCTCGCGAATCCCTGAGAACATCTTCCAGGGGATCGTTCGCTGATCCACCGAGCCCACGAACAGCACGACCACCACCTCGTCGAAGGAGGTGATGAACGCGAGCAGCGCGCCCGATATGACGCCTGGTAGGATCAGCGGCACGATCACCACGAAGAAGGTGCGCGTCGGGCTCGACCCGAGGCTCGCGGCCGCGCGCGTCAGCGAGTGGTCGAAGCCCACCAGGGTCGCCGTCACCGTGATAATGACGAACGGGATACCTAATGCGGCATGGGCGAGGATGACGCCGATGTGCGTCGACGCCAGTCCGATCCGAGCATAGAAGAAATACATGCCCGCGGCAGAGATAATAAGCGGCACAATCATCGGCGATATCAACAACGCCATGATGGTTTTTCTGAAAGGCATTTCGGGTCGGCTTAGCCCGAGCGCCGCCAGGGTGCCGAGGAATGTCGAAATGAGCGTGGCAAATACCGCTATGAGGAAGCTATTTTGTACCGCTCTTTGCCATGAGTCCTCCGCAAAAAACTCTTGGTACCACTTCGTGCTGTAACCTGCCGGATCGAAGGCAAGCATTTCCGGCGTGAACGTAAAGTAAGGAAGTTCGTTGAAGCTGAGCGGTATAATGACAAAAATAGGGCCGACCAGGAAGATGAAAATCAGCACACACAGCGTTCGAAACGAATAGTACCAAACTCGTTCCGAGTGCGTTGCGTGCAGCGGCGGCGGCATACGCGTTATCCGAGCTTCATGTTGGCGACGCCGACGATCCTGTCATAGAGGAAATAGAGCAACAGGACGAGTGCCAACAAAATCACGCCCAGCGCAGCCGCCAGGCCCCAATTCAACGTCTCGCTTATATGAAGCGCGATGATATTCGAGATGAATGTACCGGTTCGTCCTCCGACAAGCGCGGGCGTGATGTAATAGCCGATCGACAGAATGAAGACCAGAATGCAGCCGGCACCGATCCCCGGCACGGTATTGGGCATATAGACTTTGATGAAGCCAGTGAATGGCGATGCGCCCAGAGACCGTGCGGCGCGCATATATGAGGACGGAATGGTTTTCATCACCGAGTAGAGCGGCAGAATCATGAACGGCAAGAGAATATGCGTCATCGCCACGAACGTACCGAACTGGTTGTGAATCATCTGCAGGCGACCGTCTTCGGAAATAATACCCGTGAATACCATCAAGTCATTCAACACGCCCTCGGACTGAAGCAGTGCGATCCACGCAGTCGTCCTGACCAGCAGAGACGTCCAGAACGGCAGCAGGACGAGTATGAGCAAGAGATTGCTGCGGCGTGGCGGTAACGTCGCCAGAAGGAAGCCAATCGGATAGCCGAGTAGCAAACAGAATATCGTGATGAGCCCGCTCATCCACAATGTGCGGTAGAATAAAAACAGGTATATTCGTCGTTCTTCTGCCTTCCAGGATATTTCACCTTTGTAGTCAACCCGAAGGTCGGCAGCCGATAAGAAGTAGCTTTCGGTTACTTTGCTCGATTCTTGATAAATGAGTTGCCAGGTTGCCAGGTCTGCCCATCGTTCGTCAATCGCTATGACCTGGTCCTTGAAGGGGGCATCGGTTATGAGTTTTGCTCGCCGTCCCGATTTCCGGAACAAGCTCATCACCCCGGACTTTTCGTAATTCAAGCGCCGCCCGGCACGGCCCAACCTCTTATCCTTGAATGACTCTTGAACATCCAGCACCAGAGCTTCGTACACGACTTCCGACGGGAGCTCTCCACTCCCAGGATCCCAGCTTTGAATTGCCAGTGTCGTGCGGGGAAGCACCGACGAAACGATTTGGTTGTCGACGCTTCTAAACAACATATCGATAACGGGAAAAACAAATGTGATCAGTAAGAACCCCAGAATGGGGACGACCAGCAAGAATGTACGAATGCGCCTGCGGGCCGTCGCCCGCCGCAGGCTCGTTTTCAATGGCACGCCATCGGCGGTTCGCAGGACGTTATCGTCGACCGTCGACATGCGTGCAGGCCTACGTCTTGCTCAAGGGCCTCGGAGAAATGGGGACGGGACGCACTCGGTGCGTCCCGTCCCACTCAGGCTCTGCTACCTGGCGAGCCAAGTGTTAAACACCTCGTCGAGCTCCGCCCGGTGGTCGGCCCACCAGACGTAGTCGAAGTCGAAGATGGTCGCGGCATTGTTGGGATCGGTTGGCATGTGGGGCTTCATGTCGATGCCGAGATCGGCATGGTTGCCCACCAATGGCGCCGACGAATAGCGGGCCGGACCGTAGGAGATGAACTTCGCCTGGTCCGCCAAGCGCTGCGTGTCGGTGGCGAAGTGGAGATACTGCTTCACCGCGTCGAGATCCTTGACACCCACCGGCACGACCCAGCCGTCGAGATCGAAAATCTGCCGGTCCCACATCATGGCTATGGGCTGATTCTTTTCGGCGATGGCCGAGAAGAGACGACCGTTGTAGGCCGAGGCCATGACGACCTCGCCGTCCGCCAGCAGCTGCGGCGGCTGCGCGCCCTTGGTCCACCAGACCACCTGGTCCTTGATGGTATCCAACTTGGCCAAGGCACGCTTCACGCCTTCTTGCGTGCTGAGCATGTCGTACACATCTGCGGGTGCCACGCCATCGGCGACCAGCGCCCACTCGAGATTGTTGATGGGTTTTCTCTCTAACGACCGCTTGCCAGGAAATTTCTCGAGATCGAACACGTCGGCAATTGTCGACGGCTGCTCACCCTCGAAGACGTCAGTGCGATAGCCGAAAGTCGTGGAATAGACGATCTGCGGGATGAAGCAGTTGGTGCCACCCGGCGACAGGGTGCCGGCGAAGAAATCCTCCGACGCAGGAGTCCCGTCCGGCGCTGCTGCCAGCCACGTATCCGGATCGATTTCCATGATGAGGCCTTCGTCGCACGCGGTAATGGCGTCGGACGCGACCATGTCGACGATGTCCCAGGTGACGTTGCCCGATTCGACCTGGGCTCTTACTTTGGCCAGTCCCTCGGAGGCGTTGTCGTCATTGACGATGCTGACGTCCGGATTCGCCGCCATATAGGGGTCGTGATAGGCCTTCTGCTGGCTCGCCGTATAGGCGCCGCCCCACGACACGATCGTGAGGTCGACCGCCTGGGCACTGCCGGCTGCCAACGCGACGCCAGCGGCAACGACAGTCGTGCTCAATAGCCATCTCATCTCTGCTTACTCCCCTCTCGTTTGCCGGATACACCGGCGGGTTCTCAAGCCTCGCCTCGGCCAAGCCGACGCGCCTTGATCTGCTCTAACCGGGCGCAGCTACCTCCTCTGGAGCATCCAATGCCCGGCAATCATCTGGAGCCCAGCCCAGGTCAACGTCCATGCCCGCGCGCAACGCCCCATGCCTATCTGTATTCGGAATCTTCACAACGAACTCGTCTGTTCCTGCGACAGACAGCCGCGCACGGATATGATCTCCCAGATAGATCAATTCCTGAACACGACCGACGATCCTGTTGCACTTTTCCTCTTCATGGGGCGCGATGATGACGCGCTCGGGACGCAACGAGAGCGTCGTGCGTGAACCCGCTCCTTCAACCCTTACATTGAGGGCACGAATGGTGCCGCCGCCATCCAAATCTACCTGGCAATGCTGCCCCTCGACCGCCTTGACTCTGCCGCATAAACGATTGTTCTCGCCGATGAACTGCGCAACGAAGGCATTCTCCGGCTGTTCATAAAGCGCGCTGGGACTTGCAAGCTGCTGAATGACGCCATCATTAAAAACGGCAATACGATTGGACATGGTCAAAGCTTCGGCCTGATCATGAGTCACGTAAACCACGGTCACGCCGAGTTCTTCATGGAGATGCTTGATTTCGTACTGCATTTCCTCCCGCAAATTCTTGTCCAAAGCGCCGAGTGGCTCATCCATAAGCACCAGATCGGGCTCGAATACCAATGCCCGCGCTACCGCCACGCGTTGTTGCTGCCCGCCGGATAGCTGACCGGGCCGTCGGCTGCCGAACTCCGGCAGGCGAACCATGTCGAGCGCACGCTTGACCTTCGCCTCGACTTCCGATTTGGAAATCCTGCGGACTTTCAGAGGGAACGCCAGGTTTTCCGTCACTGTCATATGTGGAAACAACGCGTAGTCCTGAAAGACCATCCCGATATTTCGTCGATGAGGCGCAACCTTATTGATCGGCCGATCGTTCAAGTAGATTTCGCCATGAGTGGCCGGCTCAAATCCGGCCAGCATCATCAAGCAGGTGGTCTTACCGGACCCAGAAGGACCCAGCATCGTAAGAAACTCGCCGGTCTTGATGCTTAGATTGAGATCCTTGACGACCAGAGTCTCGCCGTCGTAGCTTTTTTGAACGCGGTCAAACACCACGATATCTGGAGTAGCGTTTGTCATCCAGACACCCAACCTCGTGTATACATCCGGATGTTCGGTGCTTCAATTGTGCCGCGCAGTCCCCACACCCGAAGCACTTTATCGATCCCAAACAATACAGAGTCCAAGCCCTCGCGATCCCATTGTCTTTGAGAAGATCCTGGGATCATCGTGGCTGAGGCGTGCATTTTATTTGGGCCAATGCCGTATTAATTAACATACAAGGTATTAGCGTGGAATTGCCGCTTACAGAGTCGCTGGCCATCAACGAACATCATGCCATGCTCGCTGAATGGGCGCCTTCTCGTTACGGGTCAGCAAGATGCAGAGCCCTCCAATACCTTGTCAATCCGCCTCTCAAATAACGCGACCCCAGCGCCACCAGCCGCAAGTACGGGGTATAATGATCGCGAGACGGTGCCTATTGGTCATTGTAGTCAGTTCGGTTAGCGAAGCAATGCCGCTGACTATTCTGTGCCGTCTTAACCTCGCGAAACTCCCATTCTTGCGCCAATTGCAGCTCTGGTTGGCGTGATCGCTCTTGCGTTGCGCGATCGAAAGCCAATCCTGTGGCCACGGTATTGCCATGTCAACGACATTTTGGGTGTTGTCACGGATACTTGATACTGGGCATTGGGACGACTAGCGGTTATTGGGTTTGACACATCTGCAGGAGGCGGGACCCAGCGAGTCAGGCGCCTCGGCGACGTGAGCACGGGTTGCAGGCGCTCGAGAACGCGCGGGACACCATCCGGTGCTGGCAGCCGGCGGTGCGGGAGGCCAACAAGGCCGGGGGCGACTGGACGTTCACTTGGTGCGAGGATGCAATCTGCGCTGACATCACCACGCACGACGGCGTGGCCCATGGCAGCATAGTCCGGGTCGGCGATCCATTGCTGCTTTCGATCGTTCTCGCCCTCATCACGTCGGCGGCGTGCGTGATCGAGGTGCCGATCCTGAAGCCGCCATCTGCGCGGCGGGCTTCTTCACCCTTTTGCTGTCGTTCTTCGGGCTGCCCTTCAGTATCTTCATGGGTGCAGGACAAGACACACTGCCACACCGTTTGTGGATACAATCGGGCGCGCACAACGCGACCGTGCCGCAGATCCAAGCGAAGAGCATACTGGTGACGATCATGAACATCGGGCCGAGCTTCCTCTCGATCAAGCTTGCCTTCGGAGGTGGCCGACATGGCGACGAGTGAGGCAGCCGCGCCGCGCACTGCTAGGGCCGGCGGCGATCAGATCCTGCAGGTCGAGCACGCGACCCACCGCTTCGGCGATGTGGTCGCGCTCGACGACGTGTCGATCACGGCGCGGCGGGGCGAGTTCCTCACCCTGCTGGGGGAGAGCGGCTCGGGCAAGACGACGCTGCTCAGGATCGTCGCCGGGCTCGAGCGCCCCACCCGGATCGCGCGCATCGCCATCGATGGCGAGGATGTCTCGGTCATCCCGGCGTCGCGGCGCAACTGCACGACGGTATTCCAGCACTACGCGCTCTTCCCCCACATGTCGGTCGGCCAGAACGTCGAGTACGGGCTCCGCGTTCGTGGCATCGACAAGGACCAGCGCCGCAAGCGGGCGGAGGACGCGCTCGCCCTGGTGCGGCTCCTGGACAAGTACGGCCGCCGCGTGCACCAGCTCTCCGGCGGCGAGCGCCAGCGGGTGGCGCTGGCCCGCGCGCTGGTGACGGCACCCGCCATCCTGCTCCTCGACGAGCCGCTCGGCGCGCTCGACGAGAAGCTGCGCGTCGACATGCAGGTGGAGCTCCTCGACCTCCACGAGAAGCTCGGCCTCACCTTCATCTACGTCACCCACAGCCAGGAAGAGGCGCTCACCATGAGCGACCGGATCATCCTGATGCGGCGTGGGCGGATCGTGCAGGAGGGGCCGCCGACCGACCTGTTCGACCGACCGGCGACCCGCTTCGTCGCGGACTTCATGGGGGTGGAGAACCTACTCGAAGGGACCATCGAGGGCGTACAGAAGGGCACGGCCAGCGTGCGCATCGGCAGCCACGTGATCAGCGGCGCCTGGAGCGGCACCGGACCGGCAGAGAGAGGCGCGCCCGCCTGCGTCGCGGTGCGGGCGGAGCGGATCAGGCTCGCGCCCCGCGGTGCCACCGTCGACGAGCCCGGCGTCAACGCGCTGCCGTGCACCAGCGGTGCGACGATCTACAAGGGCAAGTATCTCGACCAGACCCTCGATACCGATATCGGCCCGGTCAAGGCGCGGATATGGGACCGTGGCGTCGATGTCACCAATCTGGAGGAGCTCTGGTGGCGCGAGTCCGAATGCGCCATCACCTCGGCCGAGAACGGCGCGGGCGCCGCTGCAGGCGATCAGGTCGACGCCGCCCGATAGCCGCCCGATCAGGTATCGGCGGCGGCCAGCGCCTCGATCTCGATCAGCCAGCGCTCATCGGCAAGGCCGGCCACGATCAGGAGCGTCGACGCCGCCTGATGGCCCTCCAGGTGGCGGTCCCTGATCTCCCGGTAAGCCCCGAGGTGGGCGCGGTCCACCAGCAGCGCCCGCACGATCACCAGGTTCGACATCGTCATGTCGGCGGCGGCAAGCAGGGCCTCAATGTTGCGCCAGACCTGATCGCTCTGCGTCTCGAAGCCAGCCGGGAGCGTCCCGTCCGGCGCAGCGCCCACCTGGCCTGAGATGTGGAGCCAGCGCTTGCCCGGCCCCACCTCCGCCGCCTGGCTGTAGAATGACGCGGGCGCCACGACCGTATCCGGATTATGAAGCGTGATCATTTCTTTCTCCTTGGCCGGCGTCCGCGCCTTCACTCCATGGCGATCGCGTAGATCTCGTGCAGGTAGCCTTCGAGGTAGAGCCCGGTGCAGCCGACGGGCGTCCAGGCCGGGCCGCGGCCAGGCTCGAACAACTCGCTGCCCACCGCCATCACGGTCTCCCACGCCCTCGGGTCCTTGTGGAAGGAGACGATCTCGACGATGTTGTCGAGGCTTGCGCCGTGCTTCTCCAGCACGCCCCGGATCTGGCCGAAGCAGTAATGCGCCTGGGAGGCGACATCGCCCCGGGCGATGATGTTCTGCTGCCCGTCCGAAGCGACCTGGCCGGAGATGCCGATCAGGCGTCCATGCTTCTTGCGGCTTGCACCCGAGATACGCTGGTCGTGCCAGTGAATGCTCGGCAGGTTGTGCGCGACCCGGGGGCCAGCGCTGAAGTCCGCGATGGCGCGGTAGCAGCCGACCTGGCCTATCCGATGCAGGCCGGTCATCCCGATCGCGGTGTAGGACGTGGCCTCGTCGATGGGGAGCCCCTCGACGGTTTCGTTGCACCAGGTATCGACCGCAGCGTCCATGCCGCGGGCGTCGTGATTGAAGCAGATCATGTCGACGATATCGTCGAGCGAGCCGCCCGCCGCCTGCATCACGTCCTTGAGCCGGTCGTAGCAGAAGCGCGCCTGCGCCATGTGGTTGGCGGGCGCCACCACCGCCCCACCATCGGCGGCGGCCACGATGCCGCTGGTGAACAGGTAATCGCCCTTGCGACAGGCGGCCGATAGCGGAAGTCCCTCCATCCAGCCGAAACCCGCCGGGGTCACGCCCTGCTTCTCGCCGGCGCCCGCGTGAGCGACCACC
Source organism: Alphaproteobacteria bacterium (assembly GCA_963422645.2). Lineage (GTDB taxonomy): Bacteria > Pseudomonadota > Alphaproteobacteria > UBA828 > UBA828 > WTGU01. The sequence continues at coordinate 80,658 of CAXXVO010000011.1, read as the reverse complement.
CGTACGACGACCTCGAGGCCGGGATCGTGCGCCCCCACCATGCCGAGCGCGGTCCACGCCGGGTAGGGGGCGGTGAACACGTCGCGGCCGACGCCGAAGGCAGCGTCCATCGTGCGCGGGTCCTTGTGAAAGGTCATCACGTCGAGCACGTCGTCGATGCCAGCGCCCGCCGCCTCCAACACTTTGCTCACCCTGGCGAAGGCGTTTCGCGTCTGGGCCTCGACGTCGCCTGCGTCCGCTACCCGGCCGTCGTCGGTCAAACTCCCCTGGCCGGAGAGGAACAGGAGGTCGCCGACCCTGACCACCGCGGAGGCCGGCCGGCCGCTCATCCAGGCTTCGCTCGCGGGCGTGAGGTAGGTGCGATCGTCGGCCATCGGTGGGTCCTCCTCTCGTCGATCAGCGGCGCCGGATGACCGGCAGTTCGATGAATGACGGGCGGGCCCCGTCGTGAAACACGCTCTGGTGCGCGGGCCGGAGGTCGAAGGTGGGGTCGTCGTTGCTCCGCACCTCCACTTGCACGCGATGCCCGGCGGCTTGGTGTTCGTCCGTCATGTCTCCGCCTCCCCTTCGGAGGTGAGCCTACCCCGGATTTCTCACCGAGGTCACCGGCACCGGTCCGTCAACCATGGGGGAGCGTGGCCTTCACGTCTCATCAGGGTCGTGGTCGATAGGGCGCTGCCCGACTGAGAAGGCCGGAACTGCGCGCAGACCATGACCCCGGTGAGAGTTGCGAGTTAATCCACCGTGTGCGCGGCGAGATACTCTTCGTCGATGGTGACGCCGAGGCCGGGCCGGTCGGGGATGGCGATCATGCCGTCGACCACCTCGAAATTCTCCTCGGCGAGATCGTGGAGCAGCGGGTTGGCGCCGAGGGAGTACTCGGCGATGACCGCCGCAGGCGAGGCGGCCATGACCTGGAGCCCGGCCGCGAAGTTGAGCGCGCCGCCCCAGAGGTGGGGCGCGAGCTTGATGCCGTGGCTCTCGGCCAGCGCTGCGATCCGCATGGCCTCGGTAATGCCGCCCGCAATGGCGAGATCGGGCTGGAAGTAGTCAACGGCCCGATGCTCCAGAAGCTCGCGGAAATCGAAGCGGGTGAACTCGCTCTCGCCCGCGGCGATGGGGATGTCGCTCGCAGCCCGCACGGTAGCCATGCCGGCCTTGTCGTCGACATTCACCGGTTCCTCGAACCAGGCGAGACCGCAACCCTCCACCAGCCGCACGAAACGGAGCGCCTCCTTGACCGAAAGGGTGCCGTGGGCGTCCACCATGATCTGGATGTCGCAGCCCAGATGCGCGCGCGCGGCCCGGACCCGGCGCACCGAGGTGATGACGTCGCCGTCGCCCGCGCCGACCCGCATCTTCACCGCGCTGAAGCCGCCGCGCGCTATGTAGCCTTCCAGCTGCGCGCCGATGGCCTCGGCCGGTGCCCAGCCGCCGGAGGCGTAAGCCGGCAGGGCATCCCGGCACTTGCCGCCGAGCAGCTGCCACACGGGCACCCCGAGGGAGCGGCCCAGGATGTCCCAGCAGGCCATGTCGATGGCACCGATGGCGCTGATCCGGCTGCCGCGACGGTCCAGTACCGGGAAGGCCTGGCCGCGGGTCAGCGCGAAATGGGCACGGCTGCCGCTATAGCCGATCTCCCACAATCGGCGCGGATTGCGCGGGTCCTCGCCGATCAGCGCCGGGCCCAGATCGCGGTTGATCAGCGCAGCCAGCGCCGCGTTGTTGCCCATGCTGCCGACCGAGGCCTTCGCCTCGCCCCAACCCACGAGACCGCATTCGGACTCGACCCGCACGATGGTGGCGTCGAAGAAGTCGGCGACGCCGAGGTCGCTCTTATGCTGCTGCGCCTTGGGGATCGGCACGTGCACCCAGCGCGCCGTGATGCTCCTGATCTTCATCGGCCTTCTGTTCCTCGATACGCGGTCACTCGGCGCGAGGGGCCTGCGGGCGTTGCAAGTAGGCGGAGAAGATCTCGTCTATTCGCCTGCGCAGCGCCTCGTCATCCCGCGCGGCCTCGTAGATGGCGTAGTACTCGTCCTCGTCGATGCCTTCCGTCTCTTCGATGGCGCGCGCGAGATCGGCCTGCGCCTCCTCAATCAGGGCCTCGCGCTGGTTCTCGTCGACCGCGCTCTCGATGAGAGGCCGCCAAACCTCAATCCGCTTGCTGACCTCGATGGCGGCGGAGGCGAAACCTTCGAGCATGGCATCGCTGTACTCGTCTGCAGACGCGCGCGAACCCAGAGTCAGCGTGGACGCGGCAATTGCGATTGCGAGCAGCAGAGCTGCGAGCAGCGGCAAGCGGCGCTTCATGACGCGCCATCGGGGTCCGCGTCGGTGGAGGGCTCGACGCTATGTTGGGTTGCCGCGGCGGGGGTTCCGGTCATCCTATTCGGCCGACTGGAGGGTGAAGGTCAGCGTCGCCATCGGCGCATCCGAGAACATGCTCGCACCCCGGAGGCTGGTGATGGTGCCCTGCGGCACGGTCGCGGCATTGTCGAACGAGAACTCGTCCCCCTCCTCCGTACCGGCATCCCATGGATGGAGGTCCACCGTCAGCGCCTCGACCCAGCCGCCCTCGGCATCGAGCAGGGAAAGACCGAAGACACCGACGAACCAATCCGGGCTCGGCGCGATCATCGAGAGCACTGTGATGTGGGGATGGTCGGCGGTGAGCACGACTGAGTCGAAGGTCGACGAGTCCGTTGCGCCGGAGCCCGACTCCTTGCGCAGCACGCTCAGCGCATTCGCTCCGGCCGCTTCGATTTCTTTCGTCAAGGTGGCGGTGCGACCGCGCTCCGCCATGGATTCGATGCCCGCTGTGGCCGTTCCGCCGGTCTCCAAGAACGCCACGGCGGCATTGTGCACGCCGCCGATCAGCGGCGAAAAGTGCGCACCATCGGGGACGCCCCCTGGCGTGGCAGTCGATGTCCACGCACCCCTATATGTGACGGAATAGGTTGCAGAGGCACCGGTGGCGGGATCGCTCGACTGCGGGCCCGACGACGCGTCGTCCGACGCATCGCCGTAAGCCGCGCACCCCAGGCCGAGGGTGCCGGTGACAAGCACGGCGAAGGCAGGCGCGATGCAGCGCGCCAGCACTCGATGGATGCGCTCGGGCTTCCGATTGGCGGACGTGGTCATATTCTCTCGTCTCCCTCAACGCGCGCCTTACGCGTTGTGCCGACGTGCGCTATCCGCCAAGGCCGGGGTGCATTCCATCGCAGCACCCAACCGAGCAGCCCAACATTGCCGAGATCTGGGCATGCCGTCCAATATAGATTTCTCATAATTGATATATCTCTGCCTTATGCTCGGGTCGTATCGGCCTAGGTCACCTGGAATCCGTGGGCGAAGGGGTCGGCCTCGTCCACGAAGATGGTGTTGAGCCCGGTGACGCGCGCCCAGCCCTCGATGCTCGGCACGATCGCATCGTGATTGCCCACCTTCGTCGTGTTCTCGACACGACAGCGGAACAGACTGCCGATGATGCTCTCATGCACGAACTCGTCGCCGGGCGCGAGCCTGCCCATGGCCGCCCACTGCGCCATGCGGGCCGAGCTGCCGGTGCCGCAGGGGGAGCGGTCGAGCGCGCCCGAGCCATAGAAGACCGCGTTGCGCGCATGGGCGCTCGGGTCTTGCGGCGCGCCGGTCCACATCACGTGGCTGACGCCGGCGATTGACGCATCGTCGGGGTGGATGCACTCCACCACCCGGTTGCAGGCCTCGCGCAGGCCGGAGCTCATCGCCAGCAGCTCGGCCGCCGAGAACGCCTCCATCCCGGCATAGCCAGGCTGCGGATCGACGATCGCGTAGAAGTTGCCGCCGTAGGCAATATCCACCGTGAGAGGACCGAGACCGGGGCACTCCACCGCAACCCCCGTCTCCGCCAGGAAGCTCGGCACGTTGGTGATGCGCACGGCTTCGACGCGCGTGCCGTTGCGCCGGTAGCGTGCCTCGACCCGGCCCGCCGGCGTGTCCAGCACCAACGTGCCCTCGTCACGCGGCGCGACGAGGCCGTGTTCGAGCGCGATGGTCACGGTGCCGATGGTGCCGTGGCCGCACATCGGCAGGCAGCCCGAGGTCTCGACGAAGAGCAGCGCGATATCGGCATCGGGCGAGAGCGCAGGATAGAGCACCGCGCCTGACATCAGGTCGTGGCCGCGGGGCTCGAACATCAGCGCCCGGCGGATCCAGTCGTAGTCGCGGAGGAAGTGCTGGCGCCGCTCGCTCATGGTGGCGCCCGAGAGCGTCGGCCCGCCGCCCGCCACCACGCGCACGGGATTGCCGCAGGTGTGGCCGTCGATGCAGAAGAAGGTGTGACGCGCGCTCACGCCCCGCCCCCGCCGGCGACCTCCACCCACTGGCCGGTGGCCGCGGCCTCGACCAGGGCCTCCATCACGGCAATGCCGTGTACGGCGTCCTCTGGCGGAACCGTGAATTGCGCCTCGCCGGCACAGGCTGCAGCGAACTCGTCGAGCTCCAGCCTGAGCGTATCCAGCGGCTCGATCGGCTCGTCGCGCCTGACCCCGTCCGCCGATTGGAGAATGAGCTGGCTGTTGTCGATCTGCGCAAAGGCGTTGCCGCCGGTGCCGTAGACGTTGATGTACGAGGCGTGGGGGCAGGCGAACATGGTGCCGAGGTAGCCCGAGACTCCTGACTCGAAGAGGAAAAGCACCGAGGTCGTGTCGTCGATATCGACTGGCACCGCGCGCCGGTGGGCCTGCGCCGCCACTCGCGCGATGGGCCCCAGCAGATAGACGAGGGCATCGATCATGTGGATGCCGAGCCCGGTGATCGAGCCGGCCGGGCTTTCGATCCGGTTGACGCGCCATTGTCCCGTCTTGTAGCTGAGCGCGCTCGGCACTGAGAAGTTCGCCTCGGCATGGAGGACCGTGCCGAAGTCGCCCGCGCTCAGCATCGCCTTCAGCGTGCGGGTGGCGCTGTGCCAGCGCCGGTTCTGCCCGACCGCGAGCACCACGCCGGCTTCGGCACAGGCATCCACGGCCTCCTGCGCGCTTGCACGGGTCAGCGTGAAGGGCTTCTCGCAGAAGACGTGCTTGCCGGCCGCCGCCGCCGCAATCACCTGCTCGGCATGGATCGAATGCGGCGTGGTCAGGATGACCGCGTCGATCGAGTCATCGGCGAGCACCGCCTCGTAGGACTCGTGCTGGGCGGTGCCGTATTTTTCGGCAAAGGCTGCGCGCTTTTGTTCCGACCGGGAGAAGCAGGTCACAATGCGGATTGCATCGGATTTTCCCTGTGCGGCGTCCGCAAGCTCGTCGGACCACCAGCCCATCCCGATTGAGGCAGCGCGCAGCATGGCTTACACCCGGTTCCGTGATCTTCGCACCGACACTAACATTCCGCCTCGCGCCGGCGAACCCGTTTCCCGGCAGAGGCTGCTAGAGAGCCGATGGAAGCCCTGACCGGTGCCCGGCTGCACACGCCGGAAGGTTTCGTCTCCGGCCGCGCCCTGCTGCTGGAGCGCGGCACCATCCGCGACATCGTGGCGGAGGACGCGATCCCCGCTGAAGCGCGCATCACGCGGCTCGCGGGGGGCACGCTCGCCGCCGGGTTCATCGACCTCCAGGTCAATGGCGGCGGCGGCGTGATGTTCAACGACGCACCGACAGCAGCGACCATTGCCACGATCGGCCGGTCCCATCGCGCCTCAGGCACCACCGCTTTCCTGCCGACCTTCATTTCCGGCCCGCGCGACGACATGGTCCGGGCGGTTGAAGCGGTGCGGGGGGCGCTCGATCGGGCCGTGCCGGGGGTTCTGGGCATTCACTTCGAAGGTCCCCACATCAACCTGGCGCGGCGCGGGGCCCACGACCCACGCGCAATCGCACCGCTGGGCGACGACGACATCGACCTGCTCGCCTCGCTCGGCGCGGGGCGGACCCTCGTCACGCTTGCGCCGGAGTGCGTGGAGCTCGACCACATCACCACGCTTGCGGAGCGCGGCGTCATCGTCGCCGCCGGCCACACCGAGGCCGACGCCCATGCCTTCCATATGGCGGCACCGAAGCTGAGCGGCGTGACCCACCTGTTCAATGCCATGAGCCCCCTCGGCCACCGCGAGCTGGGCTCTGCCGGTGAGGCGCTCACACGCGACCACCTCGCCTGCAGCATCATCGTCGATGGCGTCCACGTGCATTGGGACGTGGTCCGTCTCGCATGGCGAGCGAAACCCCGCGGCAAGTTGTTTCTGGTCACCGACGCGATGGCGCCCGTCGGTGCACCTGCCCTCGACGAATTCAGCCTGGGCGGTGAGTGCGTGCGTGCGGTGGAGGGCTGCCTGCGCACGGCCGACGGCCGGCTCGCCGGCTCGCTTCTGGATATGGGGCAGGCTGTGAGGAACTGCGTCGCCCACGCCGGCATCCCGCTCGAAGAGGCCCTGGCCATGGCCGCCGCCTATCCGGCGGATTTTCTCGGGCTTGCCCAGAGCCGGGGCCGGCTTGCGCCGGGGCTCCACGCCGATCTGGTCTGGCTCGACGATGACCTCCACGTCTGCGCCACCTGGATCGGCGGGGAGCGCAGCGACACATTGGGGGTACAGTAGGGGACGATGCACATCGGCTTCGATATCGGCGGCACCAAGCTCGCCGCCATCGGCCTCGACGACGACGGGCAGGAGCGCGCGCGCTTCCGCCGGCCGGTGCCGAGGAGCTTCGACGGTATGGTCGACGCGGTCACCGATATGGTGGTTGAGCTCGCGGGCGCAGGCGTGCACGCGCCCAGCGTGGGCGTGAGCCTCCCCGGCATCATCACCCGGGACGGCGAGATCAGCATGATCGTCAACCTGCCCTGGCTCGAAGGGCAGCCCTTGCGCCGGGCCCTGGAGGTGCGGCTGGGTTGCCCGGTCTCGCTCGCCAACGACGCCAACTGCTTCGCCCTCTCCGAAGCCACCGACGGCGCCGCCGCAGGGGCGGAGGTGGTGTTCGGTGTGATCCTCGGCACTGGCGTGGGCGGTGGGCTGGTGGTGCGGGGCGAGGCCCTGGTGGGCGCCAACGCCACCGCCGGCGAGTGGGGGCACAACCCGTGGCCCACGCCTGAGGGAGCCGGCGTGCCTTGCGCCTGCGGACGCTTCGCCCAAGGTTGCGTCGAAACCTGGCTCAACGGGGCGGCGCTCGCGCGCGATTACGCTGCGCTTGGCGGCGGCCAGGCCACGGCCGCAGAGATCGGCGCGCGGGCGGCGGCAGGGGAGGCTCGGGCGGCGGACGCCGTGACCCGCTATGCCGAGCGCCTGGCCCAAGCGCTCGCCGGCGTCATCAACCTGCTCGACCCCGACGTGATTGTGCTGGGCGGCGGCCTTTCGGAGATCGCGGCGCTCTATCGCCTCGTGCCTGCCGCCTGGGGCGAGCACGCGAGCGTGGCCCGGCCCACCACCCGGCTGGTCCGCGCGCGCTTCGGGCCGGAGAGCGGCCTGCGCGGCGCGGCCTGGCTCACGCCCGGCGTCGTCAGTGCAGCTGCGGGGTCTTCATAAACTCGTCGCGGGTTGCGCTCAGTACCCGCACTTCGTGGGGCTCGCCGTTCCGCATGACGGTGAGGGGCACGGCAACGCCCGCCGCGCCCACCGCCCAGACGCTGCGGAAGAGCTCGACAAGGCTGCTGACCGGCTGTCGGTTCACCGCGAGCACCTGGTCGCCGACCTGCAGTTCCGCCTGCTCGGCCGGCCCCTCCGGCGCGAGGCCGGCGACGACGAGCGCCTCGTCGACTTCGGTCACATAGGCGCCGAGCCAAGGCCGCGGCGGGTGCTGGGTGCGGCCCAGCGTCTGCATGTCGTCCAGGATCGGCGGCAACAAGTCGATCGGCACGATCATGTTACCGTCGAGCGTGTCGGCCCCGCCGCCGCCGGCGTGGCGCACCAGCAGCGAGCCGATGCCGACGAGCCGGCTGTAGACGGACGAAAGTCGTTGTGAATCGGGTCAAGGGGTGGAATCAGGCGGAATCGGGCGGAAGGTGGCGGAATCTCAAGGGGATGCGCGGCGGCACGGTGGCGGTGCGGCGGCTGGCGTGCGGACGGAAGTCTTTGCGAATCGGGCCGTGCAGAGGCCGTGAATTGGCTGGAAACGGCAATTTTCGGGGCGTTTCAGGGGTCTTGCGACACCCCCGGAACCGCCCCGATTTACAGGCCTTTCAGCACCCCTGAAACGCCCCGAAAATCATCGTTTCCAGCCGATTCACGGTCGCTTCCAGACCGGATTCGCAAAGACTTTCGTCCGCCCGCCGCGACGCACCCGCCGTTGACGACGCCCCGCATCCCCTTGAGATTCCGCCATCTTCCGTACCCTTCCGCCTGATTCCACCCCTTAACCCGATTCACAACGACTTTCGTCCGCCCACAGCCGACATCCTGCCGGATCCTGGCAATGGCCTCCTGCGGGTCCACATTCTTGGCCTCGCAAACGACGCCTGCGACCGTTGGATCGATGCGGTTCTGAGCGACCTGAACGCCACCGAAACGGTCTTCCCCGGCACCCGTCTGCGCATAGTCTACGACATCGACGGGGCCTCGGAATCCGCGCGGCTCGTGTCACCTAAAATCAGCAGAGGTCAGGAAGTCTGATACTTGCCGCATCGAGGACACGAGATGGAAGAGACGATCGAGGCATCAGGGCGCTAAAGATAATACAAAATATGTCGTCTGCGCAAATTAAGTCGCATTACTTGATTTATTCTTGTGTTCTGATCGGGCACTTCGGATCTAGAGCTAATATTAATGACAACAGACAAGTCCAGAAACTTCAAATACTTTTGTCCTTTGACTCCTATCTGCGCGAAATGGGTGTCTATGACGACGCGAGGCCAGAAGAGTTACAGGAACGCAGCTCGGATACAATTTCTCACTCTTTGCATGGACTCATGGATGACGGGCTAATATCGAATAATATGGCTTGGGGAGATGCGGAACATGTAAAATTCGATTGGGTCAAGACGCCCGGAATTGTAGTAGCTCCAACGCGGTCAGGATTTGAACTATTCCGTCTTGGACTGGGCGTGGGTCAGTGTTCGACTGGTAAAATACTATTGAACGAAGACATTTGTTCGAAGATCGACAAAGACTTAGTCAAGCGGATGAAGCCAGAGATCCCTCCGCGAGTCTAGGTTCAGAACTCCTGACATTACGCTGGTAAGTGATTGAATCATTGAGAATGTTTTGGGAACCGCCGGCCGACCTTCGTAATGTCAAGTGTTGAGGCGAAAAGATGCGGGACGAGCGGCAGAAAGAAGCGGTCAGAATAGCAGGGTATTCCAACTAATGTCAATGATATGGGCGCTGTAAAGGGGCCTCGTAGTGAGCAGCCGAACTCGCTTACAATGCGCGGCAAAGGGGCACAACGCGGTTCAGGAACATAGCCGATGCAGCTTCAGTTTCCGCTGTGGCCGGAAAACGCCATCGTCATCTCCGAGACGCTCGCAATGGTCGAAGAGGACGGAAGGGTCGTCTTTTTCAACAGCGCGGGCCCGATCTTCACCTATGCCGAAGACGATGCCCTCGGGAAACGCCACGCAATGGCGATGCTCACTGCACAGCGTCTGGTCTCAGCCGAAGCTCTGGCAAGGGCGATGGGTGTCAGCGGGCAGACCGTCCGGCGCAATCGTGACAAGTATCTCGACGGTGGGCTGGAGGCGCTCATCGCGAAGCCGCGTCCAAGAAAAGGATACAAGCTGGCCGGGGCCGAGCTCACCCTGGCACAGGAGCTGCTCGACGCAGGTGCGAGCGTGTCGGCAACAGGGCGTGCCGTCGGGGTCTCGGAAGGGTGCGTCAGGGCGGCGATCAAGACCGGCAAGCTGGTGCGGCCGGGCAAGCGGACGGCGCGAGGAGGCAAGGGTGCCGGGCCGGCGCAGGGTTCGGTTGCAGCTGCACCGGCGCCGGGCGCTCAGCGAACGGAAGCGCCGGTATCGTTGTCGCTCCCACAGGGCATCCTGGAGACCGGGCCGGGACCGTCGCTGCGTTCGGCGGCGGATGCGCAGTGCAGCGCCGGTGTTGCCGTCAAGCGGATTGAGGAACGGACTCTGGCGATGGCCGGCCGCCTGACGGAGGCGCCGATGCAGGTGCAGGCGGCGGAAGCGGTGCCGGGAGCCGGTGTGCTGCTGGCGCTGCCGGCGGTGCTGGATCAGGGCCTGTTCGCGGCCGGCGAGCAAGCCTACGGCCATCTCAAGAAGGGCTTCTTCGGTCTGTGCAGCGTGCTGTTGTTGCTCACCTTCATGGCGCTGCTGCGGATACGCACGCCGGAGCAGCTCAAAGCCCATGCGCCGGGCGAACTCGGCCTGCTGCTCGGCCTCGACCGCGCGCCGGAGGTGAAGACCTTGCGCCGCAAGCTCGCGGAAATCGGCGCCATGGGCAAGGCGCGCCACTTCGCCGATGCGCTGGCCCGGCGTTGGGCGCGCCCCGAGGCGCTGGGCTATCTCTATGTCGACGGCCATGTCCGGCCCTATCATGGCCGCAAGTACAAGATCCCGAAGACCTGGTCGCCGCAGCGTCGGCTGTGCATGCCGGCGACCTCCGATACCTGGGTGAACGACGCGCAGGCGCAGCCCTGGTTCTTCGTCACCGCCGAAGCCAATGACGACCTGCTGTCGATGCTTGAGAACGCGGTTCTCCCGAAAATCCGCGACGAGGTCGGCGCCGGGCCGCGGCCGACCGTGGTGTTCGATCGCGGCGCCTGGAGCCCGGCTGCCTTCCAGCGCTGGTCGATCGCCGGCTTCGACATCATGACCTATCGCAAGGGTCGCTACGCCCCCTGGCCACAGCAGGACTTCGTCACCGTTGTCGATCCGAGCGGCCGGCAGAAGGCAGGCAAGCCGATGACCTGGAAGCTGGCCGAAAAGCCGCTCGCGCTCAGCACCGGGGGCGGTGACTCTCTGACAGTGCGCGAAGTTCGCAGGCTATGCGACAACGGCCACCAGACCTCGATCGTGACCACGCGCACCGACCTGTCGACCGGCGCCGTCGCCGCCCGGATGTTCGCGCGATGGCGGCAGGAGAACTACTTCAAATACATGCGCCAGGAATACGCCCTCGACCATCGGTGCAGCTATGCCGCAGAAGCCGCAGACCCCGACCGCCCGATGGCAAATCCTCAGATCAAGGCTCTGGAGAAAAGCCGGAAGATCGTGAAGAAGGCGCTCGACAAGCTTCGCATTCGCTACGGCGAACTGCGCGACCGGAAGCCGAGCGATCCGGACCTGCCGGACATCAGGGAATGGATCGGCGAGTTCGACCGTATCCTCAAGGAGATCCGGGCCGGGAAGAGAGCCTTGCCGAAGAAGGTGTCGGCCAAGACCGTGATGGACGAGGCGGACATCGTTCGTCTCGAGATCGAACGCAAGCGCTTCACCGACCTGATCCGCATGATCGCATACCGCGCCGAGAGTGCGATGCTGCCCATGATCGCACCGCTGTTCATGCGCGATGCCGAGGAGGGCCGCACTTTCCTCAAGGCGGTCTACCAGCTTCCGGCCGACATGATCCCGCGACCCGAACGACAGATACTCATCCTCCGCTTCCACTCCATGGCCAACCCGCGATTCAACCGCGCTCTCGCTCATCTCTGCGAAAATCTCACCGCCGAATCGCACCTCTATCCGGGAACGCAACTCCGATTCGTCTTCCAGCCCCCGGCTCTTTCCGCCATTTGAAATTGCACCATGTCAGGAGTTCTGAGGTTGGAGTTCGACGGCACCTTCCGTATCCGGTCGTTGCCGCTGATTGAATTAGCGGCCGCCGCAGGGAGAGGTACTATTTGGATGACGAGCGCCAAGGGCATGTATTGGATGAGACCCGACGGGTTCTAGATCGTGGCCGTCCGGGCCGTTTCGCTGCCTTGCGGGGACTCATTGACCACGTGCTGACCCAGGACCGGGTCTGGCTCTGCCGCGGCATCGACATCGCCCGTCACTGGCGGGAGCGGGAGGACGCGGTTTAGCGCGGCATGGATTGATCGTCTTCTCGCGCGCGAGACATCACCTGACCGCGCCCGCGAGCCGGACCATGGTGCGGGGTACGGCGCGGGGCAGGTGCGCCAGCATCGCGGCATGGGGTGCAAGATCGAATGGGCCGCGACGGGGGAGATAGGCGGGCCCTCAGCGCCCGCACGGCATCGCGTGCCGCGTGTTGGTCCCTTCGCGCAGGTAAGAGCGCAAGCAGGCCATCCCTCCTGTCCCGCTCGATCCCGGCGTATCCCGCCAAGAAATTTGTTGGCTGCCCGCACCGTCCCCATCGCGCGCCAGCGCGCGTCGGTGGATGGCGCGCGGGCCGTGGCCGCGGCGGGAGTTCCGGGCTAGGATCGCGCGCTTCCACGCCAACCACGATTCCAGGTGCCCGGTCCATGAACCTCGACGACATCAACTACCCCGACAATCCCAACGATCTCGAAGCCTTCTGGATGCCCTTCACGGCGAACAAGGGCTACAAGCAGAAGCCGCGCCTGATGACGCGCGCCAAGGGCATGCACTACTACACGCCCGGCGGACGCGAGATCCTGGACGGCACCGCCGGGCTCTGGTGCTGCAACGCGGGCCACGGGCACGAGAAGATTGTGGCGGCGATCAAGGCGCAGGCCGAGCGCATGGACTTCGCGCCGACCTTTCAGCTCGGCCACCCGGCCGCCTTCGAGTTCGCGAACCGGCTGGTCGATGTCGCGCCCGGCGATCTCGACCACGTGTTCTTCACCAACTCGGGCTCGGAGTCGGCCGACACCGCGCTCAAGATCGCCCTCGGCTATCACTACGTGCGGGGCAAGGGCTCGAAGACCCGGCTGATCGGTCGCGAGCGCGGTTACCACGGCACCAACTTCGGCGGCACGTCCGTGGGCGGTATCGTCAAGAACCGGATGTTCTACGGCAGCCTGCTTTCGGGCGTCGACCACATCCGCCACACCCACGACCTGGAGCAGCAGGCCTTCAGCCGGGGCGAGCCCGAGTGGGGCGCGCACCTGGCGGACGACCTGGAGCGGCTGGCGGCGCTGCACGATCCTTCCACCATCGCCGCGGTGATCGTGGAACCGGTGGCGGGCTCCACCGGCGTGCTCGTGCCGCCCAAAGGGTACCTGCGCCGGCTGCGGGAAATCTGCGACCGGCACGACATCCTGCTGATCTTCGACGAGGTGATCACCGGCTTCGGGCGCTTGGGCGCGAACTTCGCGGCCGACTACTTCGACGTGCAGCCGGACATCCTGACCACGGCGAAGGGGCTCACCAACGCGACCGTCCCCATGGGCGCGGTGTTCTGCCGGAGCAAGATCTACGACGCCTTCCTCGAGAACACCAAGCAGGGGATCGAGCTCTTCCACGGCTATACCTATTCCGGCCATCCGCTCGCGTCGGCGGCGGGAATCGCGACGCTCGACGTCTACCGGGAGGAAGGGCTCTTCGAGCGCGCGGCCGAGCTCGCGCCCTACTGGGAGGACGCGCTCTGGTCGCTCAAGGGCGGCCACCACGTGATCGACCTGCGCAACCTCGGGATCGTCGCCGGCATCGAGCTGGAGCCGCGCCCCGGCGCGCCCACCGCGCGCGCCGTCGAGACCTTCCAAAAGTGCTTCGACGAGGGCCTGCTGATCCGGGTCACCGCCGACACCATCGCGCTCTCGCCGCCGCTGATCGTCGAGAAGAGCCAGATCGACCGCATCTTCGACACCATCGGCGGCGTGCTGAAGACGGTGGAGTAGGCGCGCGCAGGGAAGACGCGGGAGCGGGGCGATGACGCGGGCCTATATCGTCGGCACCCTCGACACCAAGGGCGCGGAGCTGCTCTACATCCGCGACCTGCTCGCGGCGGACGGAGTGCAGGCGTGCGTCGTGGACGTGGGTACCGGAGGTGCCGACCGGCCCGCCGGCGTGGACGTGAGCGCGGCGGAGGTCGCGGCCCACCATCCGGAGGGCGCCGACGCGGTGCTCGGCCTGGAGGACCGGGGTCAGGCGGTCGCCGCCATGGGCGAGGCGCTGGCGCGCTTCCTGCCGACGCGCGACGACATCGGCGGCGTGATCGGGGCCGGCGGCTCCGGCAACACCGCGCTCGTTTCCATCGGCATGCAGGCGCTCCCCATCGGGGTGCCGAGGGTGCTGGTTTCGACCGTCGCCTCGGGCAACGTCGCGCCCTACGTCGGGCCCAACGACATCACCATGATGTACTCGGTGGTGGACATCGCCGGGCTCAATCGGATTTCTCGGGTGGTGCTCTCCAACGCGGCGCACGCGCTCGCCGGCATGATGCGGGGCGAGGCGCCGGCGGCCGAGGACAAGCCCGCCGTCGGCCTCACCATGTTCGGCGTGACCACGCCCTGCGTCGACATGGTCCGCGCGGCGCTGGAGACGCGCCACGACTGCCTGGTCTTCCACGCGACCGGGACCGGCGGGCAGTCGATGGAGAAGCTGGTCGACTCCGGCCTGGTGATGGGCTGCATCGACAGCACCACGACGGAGGTGTGCGACCACCTGATGGGCGGCGTCTTCAGCGCGGGCGGGGACCGGCTCGGCGCCTTCGCCCGGACCGGCCTGCCCTACGTGGGCTCCTGCGGGGCGCTCGACATGGTGAACTTCGGCGCGCGCGAGAGCGTGCCCGCGCAATACGAAGGCCGCACATTCCATATCCACAATCCCAACGTGACGCTGATGCGCACGACGGCGGAGGAGAACCGCGCCATGGGCGAATGGATCGGGGCGAAGCTCAACGCCTGCCAGGGGCCGGTGCGCTTCCTGATCCCGGAGCAGGGGGTCTCGCTGATCGACGCGCCGGGGATGCCCTTTCACGACCCGGACGCCGACGCCGCCCTCTTCGAGGCGCTGGAGCGGACGGTCGAGCAGACCCCGGCAAGGCGCCTGATCCGCCTGCCCCTCCACATCAACGACGCCGATTTCGCCCAGGCTCTCATCGAGAGCTGGAACGAGATCGCCGCCTGAGCCCCTGGGAGAGCGCCGGTGCCGGGCATGGACCGCCGAACGCTGCTGGAGAAGTTTCAGGGCATGGTCGCCCGCCGCGAGCCGATCATCGGCGGCGGCGCGGGCACCGGGCTCTCGGCCAAGTGCGAGGAGGCCGGCGGCATCGACCTCATCGTGATCTACAACTCGGGCCGCTACCGCATGGCCGGGCGGGGCTCGCTTGCGGGCCTGCTCGCCTACGGCAACGCCAACGAGATCGTGAAGGAGATGGCCCACGAGGTGATCCCTGTCGTGCACCACACGCCGGTGCTGGCGGGCGTCAACGGCACCGACCCCTTCATGGTGCTTGACCGGTTCCTGGACGAGCTGAAGGCGCTGGGCTTCTCGGGCGTACAGAACTTCCCGACCGTCGGCCTCATCGACGGCGTCTTCCGCGCCAACCTGGAAGAGACCGGCATGGGCTTCGGCCCGGAAGTCGAGATGATCCGCGCGGCGCACGAGGCCGACCTGCTCACCACGCCCTACGTCTTCTCGGAGGACGACGCGGTCGCCATGGCGGAGGCCGGCGCCGACATCATCGTCTGCCACATGGGGCTTACCACGAGCGGCACCATCGGCGCGCAGACGGCGAAGTCGCTGGCGGAGTGCGTCTCGCTGATCGACGCGTGGGCACTCGCGGCCATGGCCGTGCGCAAGGACGTCATCGTGCTCTGCCACGGCGGGCCCATCGCCTCGCCCGAGGACGCGACTTATGTGCTGCAGAACGCCCGGCACGTGCACGGCTTCTACGGTGCGAGCAGCATGGAGCGCCTGCCCACTGAGGTCGCGATGACCGCGCAGACCAAGGCCTTCAAGACGATCAGCTTCTGAGGGGCGGCGGCCTCAAACCCCCAGGTATCGGTCGGTCAATGCCGGCGTGAGGTCGGCGCTGGCGCCGGACCAGCAGGTCGCGCCCTTCTCCAGGATCACGCAGCGCTCGGCGACGGCGGTGAGCTCCTTGAGCGACTTGTCGACGACGAGGATGGAAAGGCCTGCCTCCTTGAGCGTCGCGATCACCGACCAGATTTCGCGGCGGATGAGGGGGCCGAGCCCTTCCGTTGCCTCGTCCAGGATGAGCAGCCGGGGATTGGTCATCAGCGCCCGGCCGATGGCGAGCATCTGCTGCTCGCCTCCGGAGAGCGTGTTGGCCTTCTGATTGCGGCGCTCCGCCAGCTGCGGGAAGAGCGCCACGACGCGGTTCAAGCTCCAGTGGCCGGGACGGGCGGCGGCGATCAGGTTCTCGCGTACTGTCAGAGTTGGGAAGCAGCGCCGGCCCTCCGGCACCAGCCCGAGGCCGAGCCAGGCCGCCCTGTGCGAGGGCAGGCGCGCGAGGTCGTGGCCGGCGAAGGCGATGCGGCCTTCGCGGTGCGGCATCATGCGGCAGATCGTCCTGATGGTGGTGGTCTTGCCCATGCCGTTGCGGCCCATGAGCGCCACCACCTCGCCTTCGCCGACGGCAAGGTCGACGCCGAAGAGCGCTTGCGAGGAGCCGTAGAAGGCGGTGACGCCCGCGACCTCAAGCAGGGCCGTCATGGCCCTCGTCCCCGAGGTAGGCGCGGCGCACCTCCTCGTTGGCACGTATCTGCTCCGGCGTTCCGCTTGCGATGATGCGGCCGTAGACGATGACGGAGATACGGTCCGCAAGGGCGAAGACCGCATCCATGTCGTGCTCGACCAGCAGGATCGGGGCCTCTGTCCGCAGCCCGTCGAGAATCTCGATCAGCTTCGCCGTGTTCTCCGGCCCCATGCCCGCCATGGGCTCGTCGAGCAGGAACGCCTTGGGCCTGAGCGCGAGCGCGATGGCGATCTCCAGCGCCCGCTTCTCGCCGTGCGACAGATCGCCCGCGCGGATCTCGGCCCTGTCGTCCAGCAGGAGGTGCACGAGATGGGACATCGCCTGCTCGACCAGCGGGGTGTCCCTGAGTGCCGGCCTGACAAAGCGGAAGGTCTTCCGCTCCACCGACTGGATCGCCAGCATGACGTTCTGCAGCGTCGAGAACTCCGGCGCGACGGATGAGACCTGGAAGGTCCGCGCTAGCCCGAGCCGGGCGCGCGCCACCATGTCCAGGCGGTCGACGTCGCGGCCGGCGAAGCGGATCGAGCCGCCGTCCTGCCGGATCTCGCCCGCGATTTGCTTGATGACGGTGGACTTTCCCGCACCGTTGGGGCCGATCAGCGCGTGAATCTCGCCGGGCTTGAGGTCGAGCGTTACCTCGTCGCTCGCGACCACCGCGCCGAAGCGTTTGGAGAGCTTCTCGGTCTGGAGGATCGGCTCAGGCATGGCGGGGTTGGCCTGCGAGAATGCCGATGATTCCGCCGCGGGCGAAGAGCACCAGCGCGACCAGCAGCGCGCCGAGCAGCAGAAGCCAGTGCTCGCTGACGTCGCCCAGCGTGTTTTCCAGCACGATATAGAGCGCGGCGCCGGCGGCAGGCCCGAACAGCCGTCTCGTGCCGCCCAGGATTACGAACACCATGATCTCGCCCGAGGTGTGCCACGACAGCATCGACGGGCTCACGAAACGGTTGAGGTCGGCATAGAGCGCGCCGGCGAGCCCCGCCATCATGCCCGAGATCACGAAGGCGGTGAGCTTCACGCGGAAGGGGCTGATGCCCACGGTTGCCAGCCGCTGCGCGTTCTGCCGCGCGCCGCCCAGCGCGAGCCCGAAGCGCGACTGCGAGAGCAGGAAGGAAAAGCCGATCGCAAGGATGAGGAGGACGTAGCAGATGACGAAGAAGTGGAGCGGGTTGAGCGTGTTGAGCCCCGGAAACTCGTTCCTGATGTAGATCGAGAGCCCGTCCTCGCCGCCGTAGGCCGGCCACGAGATGGCGAAGTAGTAGACCATCTGGGCGAAGGCCAAGGTGATCATGATGAAGAAGACGCCGGTGGTGCGTAAGGAGAGCGCGCCGATCACCAGCGCCGCGACGCCGCTGACGACGATTGCGACGGGCCAGATGATCAGCATCTGCGTCGTGCCTTCGACCAGCAGCGGCGCGGTGAAGAGGGGCTCGTAGTTGAGCGCGTGGCTCGCGAGGATGCCGGCCGCATAGCCGCCTAGCCCGAAGAACGCCGCGTGGCCGAGCGAGACCATTCCGCCGTAGCCGAGGGCGATATTGAGCCCGGTGCCGGCAAGCCCGAGGATCGCCACCTTCGTCGCCAGCGTGATGACGAAGGGTTCGTCGAAGGCGTTGCCGAGCAGCGGCGCGGCAAGCAGCCCGGCCGCGATCAGGAGGCTGATGGCCGCCTCGCGGCTCATCCTAGTGCGCCTTGAGTCCGAACAGGCCGGTCGGGCGTAGGAAGAGAACCAGCGCCATCAGGATGTAGATGAACATCGAGGCCAGCGCCGAGCCGACGTTAGTGGCGCTCGACGATTCCATGAACGTGCCAAACGCGACCGGCAGCAGGAAGCGCCCGAGGGTATCGCTAAGCCCCACCAGCAGCGCGCCGACCAGGGCGCCTCCGATGGAGCCGATGCCACCGATGATGATGACGACGAAGGCCAGGATCAGCACGGGCTCACCCATGCCCACCTGCACTGACTGAAGCGTGCCCACCAGCGCGCCCGCGAAGCCCGCCAGCGCGGCGCCGAGCGCGAACACGGTGGTGTAGAGCTTGCGGATGTCGACACCGAGGGCGGCGATCATCTCTCGGTCGGATTCGCCGGCCCGGATGCGGATGCCGAGGCGCGTGCGCGTGATCAGGAGGTGGAGGCCGACGGCGATCAGCAGTCCGATCAGGATGATCGCGAAGCGGAAGAGCGGGTAGTCGATCCCGCCCGGCAGCGCGACCGGGCCCGAGAGAATCTCGGGCACGGTGAGATAGAGCGGAAAGGAGCCGAACACCCAGCGGGTGCCTTCGGAGAAGACCAAGATCAGTGCGAAGGTCGCGAGCACCTGATCCAGATGGTCGCGGCGGTAGAGCCGCCGGATCACGACGATCTCGACGACGGCGCCGGCTGCCGCGGCCGCCGCCAGGCTCGCCGCGAGCCCCACCCAGTAGGAGCCGGTTGCGGCTGCGACCGCCGCGCAGGCGAACGCGCCGATCATGTAGAACGAGCCGTGAGCCAGGTTTATGAGGCCCATGACGCCGAAGATGAGCGTCAGCCCTGCGGCCATCAGAAAGAGCATGAAGCCGAACTGAAGGCCGTTCAGGAGCTGCTCGACGATGAGCGAGACCGCCAACTCGTTAGCCCGGATAAAAAGAACGGGCCGCGCTAAACGGCCCGTTCCCCGCGTGCACGCAGGTTACATCGCGCAGTCTTCGATATAGGCGTTGGCGTGGTCGGTCAGCGCCGTGCCGATGATCTTGTTGGTGAAGACATCGCCTTCCTTGATCACTTCGCGCACGTAGATGTCCTGCACCGGATGGTGATTCGACGCGAACGAGAAGGCACCGCGCGTGGAGCTGAAGTCGGCCGCCTCCAACGCCGCATGGAAGGCATCGGCATCCGAGACGCTCGCCTTGCCCATGGCCGAGACCAGCAGGTTCGCCGTGTCGAAGCCCTGGCTCGCGTAGAGCGAGGGCAGGCGGCCGTATTCGGCCTGGAAGCTCTCGACGAAGGCCTTGTTGGTCGGATTGTCGATATCCTTGGACCACTGCGAGGTGTTCTTCACGCCGACTGCGGCCTCGCCCACCGCCTGTAGAATGCCCTGGTCGAAGGAGAAGGCGGGGCCGACCAGCGGGATGTCGAGCCCGGATTGCGCATACTGCTTGAGGAAGGCGATCCCCATGCCGCCGGGCAGGAAGAAGAACACGCTCTCGGCGCCCGAAGCGCGAATTTGTGCGATCTCGGCCGCGTACTCGTTCGCGCCCAGCTTGGTGTAGACCTCGCCCACGATCTCGCCCTCGTAGAGCCGCTTGTACCCGGTCAGGGCGTCCTTCCCGGCGGGGTAATTTGGCGCGAGGATGAAGCTGTTGGCGAACCCTGCGCTGTTTGCATAGGCGCCTGCGGCCTCGTGCAGGTTGTCGTTCTGCCAGGCAACGTTGAAGTAGTTCGCGTGGCACCGCTCGCCGGCGAGGAGCGAAGGGCCAGCGTTGGGCGAGAGGTAGAACTTGCCCTGCTGCACCGCCGCGGGCACGACCGCGATGGCGAGGTTCGACCAGATGATGCCGGTCAGCACGTCCACCTTGTCGCTTTGTATCATCTTGTCGGCGAGCTGGACGGCGCCGGCTTGCGCTGGTCGTCATCCACGATCACCTCGATATCGGCGCCGGCCTGCTTGACGGCGAGCATGAAGCCGTCGCGCACGTCGATGCCGAGGCTGGCACCGCCGCCGGAGAGTGTCGTGATCATGCCGACCTTGAGAGTCTCGGCATGGGCAGCCGTTGCCAGCGCCATCGCTGCAACCGCTGCCGTCAACAGGCTAAGTGATTTTCTCATGGGTCTTGGCCTCCTGTGGTGTCTCGTTGTCTGACCGGTCGAGGGAGCGATCACGCCCCCGCGTTGACCGGCGGAATGCGATCAATCCAGGGCTGCGCCTGTTCGAGCTGGCCGGCGAGGCGGAAGAGCAGTGCCTCGTCGAGGTCGCGCCCGACCAGCTGGGAGCCCACCGGCACGCCGTCGGCCGTCCAGTGTAGCGGCAACGAGATGCCGGGAGAGCCGGTCGCGTTGAAAGGCTGGGTGAAGGCGCAATCCGGCCCCATGATGTTCGCGTTGTAGTCGTCGCAATCGCGGGACATGTCGTAGTAGCCGATCTTGCGCGCCACCATCGGCACCACCGGGCAGAGCCATGCGTCGTAGGCGGCCATGCGGCCCACGATGTCGCGGCACATGGCGCGCAGTTGAGCGACATCGTTGTGGTGATCGACCGCCGAGGTGCTGCGACCCCTCTCGATGGTTGTCCAATAGAGGTTCTCGGTCTCGTCCTGCCTGAGGGTGTGGCCGACGAGTTCGGCGGAGCCATCGAACCAGGCCGCCGTGACCACGGCG
Organism: Alphaproteobacteria bacterium; assembly: GCA_963422645.2. Taxonomy (GTDB): domain Bacteria; phylum Pseudomonadota; class Alphaproteobacteria; order UBA828; family UBA828; genus WTGU01. The sequence goes on along the minus strand of CAXXVO010000011.1, from coordinate 59,803 downwards.
CCGATCCGCATGTAGGCGTCGTAGAGCGGCCAGAAGTCGTAGGGCACGGCCTCCGGCGTGACCCGATGGCCGAGGCTCTCCAGCAGCTTCCCGGTGTTCTCGATCCCCTCGCGCACTTCTGCGTCCACCGGAGTGCAGCCCTCGGGCGAGGCGGTGACCATGGCGATCGAGAGCGAGCCTGGGTCTTTGCCAATCTCGTCGAGGTAGGGGGTCTCCGGCATCACTGCGTAGTAGGGATCGCCGGGGAGCGGCCCACCCACGGTATCGAAGAAAGCGGCCGTGTCGCGGACCGAGCGCGAGACGCAGAGGAAGGTGACGCCGCCGTACCAGAAGTCCGCGCCCGGCGCCATCGTGATGCGCCCGCGCGCGGGCTTGAGGCCGACCAGGCCGGAATGGCACGCGGGCGTGCGGATGGAGCCGCCGCCGTCGCTCGCCTCGGCCAGCGGCAGCACGCGGGCCGCGACCGCCGCCGCCGAGCCGCCGGAGGAGCCGCCGGGCGTGCGCGACGTGTCCCAGGGATTGAGGGTCGGGCCGTACATCTTGGGCTCGGTGGAGAGCGCCCAGCCGGCCTCCGGCGAGTTTGACTTGCCGAGCAGCACGAAGCCCGCCTTCTTGACGCGCTTCACCTGCTCGCTGTCGCTGGTCGAGACGATGTCCTTGAAGTAGGGGCAGGCGTTGGTGTTCTGCAGCCCAGTCCAATCGGTCGCGATCTCCTTCACGAGCCAGGGCACGCCCTTGAAAGGGCCATTGGGGAGCGCCGGGTCGGCCGCCATCTTGCGGCCTTCCTCGTAAGCCTTGTAGGTGAGGAAGTTGAGCGTTCCATTGACCGCCTCGGCGCGGCTTATCGCCTCTTCGAGCACCTCGCTCGGCGAGACCTCTCCCTTCCTGACCAGGGCGGCGAGCCCCATGCCGTCGAGTGAGCCGTAAGCTTCGGAAATACCGCCCATCATGTGTCCTCTCCCTACATCGTGCGATCAGCTTGCGTTTTGCTCTCTTATCACACGCCGGGCGCAGGCCAATGGCATTCACTTAGCGGTTTTCGACTGTTCACTTAAGGAGTCGTGTTCTTGCGCTGTCGGTTGCGTGCGTTTCTGTCGTTCAGGTGTTCAGGCGACGGCCCGCTTTGCGCGTGCCCACTTGCCGCGGGGTTTGCGCGACCTGCGTTCGCAGGACCGGCCGGGGCGCGGGCGCTGACGCGCCTGGTTGATGCAGGAGAGGACATGGCTGAGGGTTTCGGCGACCATCGCCGTATGGCGCAGCAGCAGCGCTTCGAGGTTGCGCGCGACGGTGGCGAGGCCGTTGCTGAAGTTGGCTTTCATCGCCGGCTTGCCGTCGGCAGGGCGCTCGGCGTCGAGGCTTGCGTTGCTGCGGTTGGTGAAGAGCCGGGTCATGGCGATGAGGTTGAAGTGGGCGAAGAGCTCCTGGCGGACGCCGCGCTCGGTCTGGCTGTGGAAGGCCTCGACGGCCATGGCCTGTTTCGAGGTCTTGTAGAGTTCCTCGATTCCCCAGCGCGCGTGATAGAGCTCGGCCAGTTCCGCGACGCTCCAGGCCTTGGGGTCGAGGAGGGTGGTGGCGAGGATGAAGACCGTGCTGCCGATGCGGTAGCGGACCAGTCGCAGGCGCAGCGGGGTGGCGTCGACGTGCGGCGTCTTGCGGCGCAGCTTTCTCAGGGTGTCCTTTCCGGGAGCGACGGTGATCGGCGCGTCCGTGCGGCCGTCGGCGATGAAGGCGTCGAGGGCGGCGCCTGCCTTCTTCTTGATCCGGAACACGGGGTGCAGGCCGCGGGCGACATGGGCGTGCAGCATCTCCCAAGAGTAGTAGCCGCGGTCATAGACCACGATGTCGTTGGCCGAGAGCGCCTTGAGGTGGGCGAGGGCGGCCCTTCTTTCGTCGCCGTGCGCGACCAGGTCGAAGTCCACCGGGATGTTCGCGTGCAGCCGGTAGAGGCAACTCAGCAGGCCCTGCGGGTAGTGGGCCGCCTCGGAGGGCGTGCGGTAGCCGGCCTTGAGCAGCGGCCGCGGCAGGTTGAGCTTGGAGCCGTCGACCGCGAACACGCGGTGGCCCTTCCAGGCCGGGCCGTCGGCGCGCTTGAGGATCTCGGCGTGCAGCGTCTTGAACACCGCCTCGTCGACCTTGGCCCGCGCCATGCACATCGCCGAGGCCGAGACCGGCGCCGGCTGCGGCAGTGCGACGCCCAGGACCCGGCACTGCTCCCACAGCCCGGCCAGCGTCGTGGCGTAGCCCGCGCGGCCGTTCGAGAACGCCAGCCGGAAGATGAAGAGCATGACGAGAAGGGTGTCGAGGACCCGCCGGCGGCTCTGCCACACCCGGTCGTGATCGGCGGCCACCGCCGCCAGTGCGCCGATCAGGTCCTGCCACAGCGCCACGAAGGGATCGTCCGGCGCCAGCGCTGCCGGCCGTGTCCTGTTCCCGCGCCGCGCCGGCCGCGGGCCTTCGAGCAGGATCGAGCGGAAGTCCGGCGTCAGCGGGTAGACGTAGACGCTTTTGCGGGTCTTGCCCTTGCCGCCCCCGGTCTCGCCGAGACAGCGCCAGTTGGCCGCGCGGTAGCAGGCGCCGTCGAAGAGGCTGGGGTCCACGAAGGTCTCCACCAGAACCGGGCGCGCTCCGAAGCGCGCCTCCCAGTCGCCGGGCAGCTGGCGCAGCGCCATCGACAGCGCTTTCGACGCCAGGTTGTCGACCCGGACCCAGGGAAAGATCAGGAAACGCGTGTGACCCACGACCAGATCGAGGTGCTTGCGGAAGCCTTCCGCCGGCCACCCGATCCACTCGTCGCGGCAGGGCAGCTCAGCGACGCCCGGGCAAACAGAAGGCAGCCCAGAGGCCGCCCGTGGCGGTCCAGGAGAAAATAGCGCAGATGCGCGCCGACCAGACGATGCAGCCCGAGATAGTGGTGGCGCGCGACGAACTCGTTCCACAGCCCGCCCTCCTCCTTGCCCGCCGCAATCGACAGGCGCAGCGGCATCAGCGCGGCCAGGTCCTCCGCGATCGCCGCGGCCGGCGCCGTCCGCTCGCTCCGGGCCATCGCCTCCTGCGGCCCCCGCACCTGCGCCTCGTCCCGCGCCGGCAGGGTCAGGATGCCCAGCCGCTCCAACTCCTCCAGCATCCGCAGGCAGACCGCGACACGGTTCCGCCCGCTCGGCGCGCGCCAGTTCAAATGCTCGCAGATCGTGTGCCCGAGCTCGTTGCGGCTGATCGCCGGAAACAGCGCCACCGTCTCCTGGATGTCGGCAATCTGCCGGCGGGTCAGACGTCTGCCGAAAAAGGTCGTCGACTTCAGCGCGGTGATGCGGGGGTCCATGGGCCGGCTCCACTGACAGGGGGACAGCCACAGTGTGCCAAAGCACACGCCGCCGGTCAATCCCCCTCGTGCGGGAAACGCCGAGACCGACAATCCACACAAGAAATCAACTCGTTACGACACCACCAAAAAACCCCGGAACAATCTTCGCGCCAAATGAATGCCATTGGGGCGCAGGCGGGATAGCCTCGGCCTTGTCGGGGAAGCCCCTCGGTCCTTTCCTCAGGCCGGCGCCGGTTGGCGTGCTGCGCCGGAGCGTTCGGCGCGTAGCCGGCGGGTCGCCTCCTCATCGAGCCGCATCGGTGCCGGTTCGATCACGACGCCGTAGTCGTTCCGCGCGCGCTCGATGGTGGTGAAGCCGTCGAACACGTCCGCGAGCACGAGCGCAGGGTCGCGCTCCAGCGGATCGCCGTAGCCGCCCGAATTGGGCACCGTGATCTCGATGCTGTCGCCTGCGGCGAGCCGGAAGCCGGTGAACTTCGACGGCCACGCCTCTTCGTCCGCCCCGCCACGGTTTCGCACCACGGAGGCGTTCAGCCCCGGCATGCCGCCGAAGACTCCCCAAGGCTCGTCGGATTCGTGCCGCTCCCCCTCGCAGGTGACGATGGTGTCGACCAGCATCTTGTTGACCCGCACCATGCCGATGCCGCCCCGCCACTTGCCGGCGGCACAGGACTCGTTGCGCAGCTCGTAGCGCTCGGTGCGGATCGGGAAGCGCCATTCCAGCTCCTCGATCGGGTTGTTGCGGGTGTTGGCGATGAGGCAATCCACGGCGTCCATGCCGTCACGATCCGGGCGGCCGCCGTAGGAGCCTTCGTCGACCTCCAGATAGACCCAGTACTCGCCCTGATCCGTGTCGAAGCCGGAGTAGGAGATGAAGTGCAGGTGCGCCGAGTTGCCCGCGGTCACCTTCTCGGGCACCACCGGGGCGAGCGCGCGGAGCACCAGGTCGACGGCGCGCTGCATCTGGCAGAAGCGGGCGAAGCAGGAGCGCGGGAAATTGGGATTGAAGATCGAGCCCTTGGGCGCGATCACGTTGATCGGCCGGGTCATACCCTCGTTCTGCGGCACGTAGACCGGGTGCGTCACGGTATCGAGGAAGATCATCCGCGTGATGAAGGACATGGCTGAGCAGGTCGTGCCCTCGAAGGGAACGTTGTAGCCGGTCGGCACCTCGTCGCTGGAGCCGGTGAGGTCGTAGGTGATCTCGTCGCCTTCAATGATCACCTTGACCTTGACCGGCAGCTTGCGGCCCCGGTTGACCCCGTCGTCGTCGAGATAGCCGAGCCCGGTCTCGTATTCGCCGTCGGGAATCTTGGCGATCTCGCGCCTGAGCATCTGCTCCGAATAGCTCATCCAGTGCTGGCCGGCCGCGTCGACGGCACCCTGCCCGTAGCGCTCGATGAGATCGATATAGCGTCGCTTGGCGAGCTCGCAGGCTGCGATCATCGCCTGGATGTCGCCCTCGTTGGGCGTCGGCGTGCGCATGTTCTCCAGAATGTGCTTCCAGAGCCCATCCTGCCGCACACCTTTTATCGCGAGCTTCACGGCCCGGTAGATGTTGCCTTCGGCGTAGATGTCGACCGCGTCGATGTTGAGCCCCGGATAGGCGCCGCCGATATCGAGCAGGTGGGCCGACGCGCCCGCGAACCCGACCAGCTCGTCCCGGCGGTAGATCGGCATCACGATGGCGCAGTCCGGCGAATGCGTGGCCCCGTAGTAGGGGTCGTTGTGGAAGATGATGTCGCCTTCGTGGATGTCGCCGTCGAGCAGCTCGATCACGTTCTGGACGATGCGCGGCATCGCGCCCATGAACATCGGCGTCGATTCCGATTCCGCCAGCATGAGGCCGTCGCGGTCGAAGATGCCGGCGCCGAGGTCTTCCGATTCGCGGATGATCGAGGAATAGGACATGCGGTAGAGCACGCCCGCCATCTCCTGCGCGATGGCGGTAAAGGCGCCGCCGATGACGCGCTGCATGATCGGCGCAGCCAGGTCGTGCCCGTGCTGTGCCACGGCGCTTGCGCAGTCGATCACGATGTTGCCGCGCGCGTCTATCGCCGCCTCGCAGCGGGGCGGGATCACCACGGTCGTATCGTCAGACTTCCTGACCTCGTGATGCTGGCTGTTCTGGGCAGCGTGCCGGGAACTCCTTGAATTCTGATACATTTCGGTTGTTTCAGGCGGTTTTTCGCTGGGTGTCGCGCCCGAGTGTCAATCGGCTTTCAATACTGACCCCCGATCGGCGTGCAAAATTGACCCCCCTGAGTGGCACGGCGGAGGTTGTCCCGGTAGCCAATAGGGGGGACCCGCGCGGCTTCGTGTGGCGCCCTGCGCTACGCGGAGCGAAGCCGCGTGGGGGGTCCCTGTTGGCCCACCGGGGCAACCGGGCCGCAAGGGAGGCCGGCGGCGGGTCAGGAGCGGTTCTTGAAGCGCCAGCTCTCGTTGCCGGTCTCGATGATCTCGCAATGATGGGTGAGGCGATCGAGCAGCGCTGTGGTCATCTTGGGGTCGCCGAAGACGGATGGCCATTCGCCGAAGGCGAGGTTTGTGGTGATGACGATCGAGGTGCGCTCGTAGAGCCGGCTCATCAGATGGAAGAGCAGCTGCCCACCGGCCTGGGCGAAGGGCAGGTAGCCGAGCTCGTCGAGGATGACGAAGTCGCGGCGGACGAGCTGGTCTGCAGTGCGGCCCTGGCGTCCGGCGCGAAGCTCGGCCTCGAGGAGGTTGACCAGGTCGACGACGTTGTAGCACCGGCCGCGCGCGCCCTTGCGGATGCAGGACCGCGCGATGGCGACGGCGAGATGGGTCTTGCCGGTACCGGTGCCGCCGACCAGCACGATGTTGCGTTTGCCCTCGAGGAAGCCGCCGCCGGCGAGCTCCTGGATCAGGGGCTCGTTGACCGGCGAGGCGGCGAAGTCGAAGTCGGCCAGCTCCTTGACCGTCGGCAGCTTGGCGGAGGCCATCTGGTACTTGATCGAGCGGGCCCTCTTGTCGGCGATCTCGACCTGCAGCAGCGTACCGATGATCTGTTGCACCGGATGGCGGCGCTTGAGCCCGTCGGCAAGGATGTCGTCGTAAGCGGCGCGCATACCTGCGAGCTTCAGCTGGGTCATCATCTCCAGCACATCATGACGCTCCATGACCGGCCTCCCTCAGGCTGTCGTAGCGCTGACAGTCGGCTACCGGCTTGTGGCGAAGCTGCAGGCCCTCGGGCGTCGGGATGATTGCCGGCGGTGCCGGCTGGCGCTGCCGGGCGAGGATGTTGAGCACCACGTCGGCGCTGCAGGCACCGCAGTCGAGCGTCTCGGCACAGGCCGCCTCAACCGCCTCCAGTCCGTCCTCCAGCACCGCCGCGAGCACCTTGACGAACTGCCGGTCGCCGTCGTCGTGGCCCGCGAGCCGGGTTCGCAGGCGGCCGAGCGCGTTGGGCAACTGCCAGTCCTTGAAGGGCGCGCCATTGCGTAGCGCGCCGGGCTTCCGCGTCAGGATCGGCACGTAATGCCACGGATCGTAGACGAACCGGCCGCGCCCGAAGCTGCGGGGGTGCTCGGCAACGGTCTCGCCGTCCTGGCGGATGACGATCCGATCGGCATAGGCCCGCACGTCCACCGGCCGGCCGACGGCGCGGGCCGCGACGCTGTACTGGTTGTTGTCGAAGCGCACCAGACAGGTCTTCGAGACCGACACCTCGCTGGCATGGAAGCCGTCGAAGGGGCCGCGATACGCCATCAGGAAGGGCTGCTCCTCCTCGAACACCTGCCACACCGTCTTGCCCGGGATTGTCGGATGCGGATGCTTCTTGGCGTCCTCGATGCACCGATCCATCAGCCACTCGTTGATCTCGGCGTAGGAGCGGCCCCGCGGGATGGGCACGAACAGGCGGCCGCGAAGGTCACCCACCTGCTTCTCGACCTGCCCCTTCTCCCAGCCAGCCCCTGGCGTGCACGCCACAGGCTCCACCAGATGGTGCGAGCACAGCTCCTGGAAGCGGCGGTTGTAGTCCCGCTTCTTGCCCACGAAGATCGTGCTCACCGCCGTCTTCATGTTGTCGTAGATGCCCCGCCGGCAGACCCCGCCGAAGAAGCGGAAGGCACGCTCGTGCGCCTCGAAGACCATCTCCTGGCTCTCGCGGGGAAAGATCTGGACCAGATACATCCGGCTGTGGCACAGCCGCATGTGCGCCGCCTTCACCCTGGTCGTCGCGCCCGACAGACGCGCGTACTCGTGGCTCCAGTCGAACTGGTAGGCCTCGCCGGGATCGAAGATCAGCGGCACATAGGCCTGCGCCGGCGACAACAGCCGCCACCGGCGCCGCCAGGCCCTGGCATAGCGGCGAACCGCGTCATAGCCGCCCTTGTAGCCCAGCGACACAAGGTCTTCATGAATCCGCAGAAGAGACAGCCGATCCTTGCGTGCCTTCTTCTCGTTGGCCTTCAGCTGGCGCTCAAGCTCCTCCACCCACAGCCCAAGCTTCGGCATCGGCTGGATCTTGCGCTCGTAGCTGTGCGAGGTCGCATCGCCCCGCACCACCTTGCGTATCGTGTTCTTGGAAACCCTCAAATCCCGGGCGAGCTTCTTGATCGGAACGCCCTTCACCAGATGATCCCGACGGATCTTCGCGATCGTTTCCACAACCAGCATCTCCCCCACCACCCCGTCCGTCCAAACGACGAGGTGTGTTCATGGACACAAATCCAAGGGGGTCAATTTTGGACGCCGATCACCCCCAATAGGGGGTCACTTTTCCACGCTTAACAACAGGTATCGGTGCGGGTGGCCGCGCTGAGCACAGCGCGGAAGCAGCTGCAGGGTGTCACCGGCGCCGATGCAAACTGGTCGCCCACGCTTGGCCGGGCAAGCTTCAGCCGAGGGGTGCTCTCGCTTGGCTATAATAGCGGCGAATGGCACGGCTCCGGGACGTTGAACTATGTCTGGGGGCTGACCGATCCGGCAGGAGCGGGCCAGCCCACACCGACACCGACACCCACACCGACACCGACACCGACACCGACACCGACACCGACACCGACACCCACACCGACACCGACACCGACACCGACACCGACACCCACACCGACACCCACACCGACACCGACACCGACACCGACACCGACACCGACACCGACACCGACGACCGTGATCCCGGCGCCCACGTTCAACCGGAGAAGGCCGACTAATACCGGCCTGCGCGTGGATGGGACCTCCGGCAAGCACTACGTCACCTTCGAGGTCGCCTCGAGCAGGCTATTCTCGTCGCCGACGCGGCATTTCGACAAATACCTATCCAATATCACTAGTGTCCCATTAAAACTACAATAGAATCAGTTGCTTATCTTCGCGGCTCTGGCCCACCGGGAGTGCCTTATGCGTAAGTAGCGCATTGAGCGGGATTTTTTCGAACAGGGTGAGGCTCAGGGTCTGTAGAATTGTGTAGAGGCTGGCATCGAGTCTCAACCTCTTCTTGATGATGGCAATCAGGACGTAGACGGAGACTGCGATCCAGATTTGGGTCTTTACGGCATTTTCGGAGGTGCCGAAGAAGGCCTTGATGCGGAGGTTTTGCTTGATCCATTTGAAGAAGAGTTCGACCTGCCAGCGATAGCGGTAGAGCTCTGCGACGGTGAGGGGCGGAACAGCGAAGTTGTTGGTCAGGAAGTTGAAGGTCTTGTTGGTTTCAGTATCCTTGTAGCCGACCCTGCGGAGCGGCTTTGGGTAGCGGCTTTTGCTCGCCTTTCCGGTCAGGACGATGGTTTGATCGCAACGCAGTCCGGCGTCTTTGTCGACGGTACGGGAGTATTGGCGCCGGTATTTCGTGTTGGCCTTTGCGCGGATGACGAAGAAGCTTCCCGCCATATCCAGGGCGTTGAGGCGCTTGAAGTCGAGGTAGGCGCGATCCATGATGTAGAAGGCGCCGGGCTCCGGAATGATGATGTCCAGGACATTCACATCGCCGAGCTTGCCGTCGGAGATGTGAATGAAGGCCGGGATACTGCCCTGCAAGTCAAGGAGAGTGTGAAGCTTGACGGCCGACTTGGTTGAGCGGAACAGAGCCCAGGGGAAGACCGACAGGCACAGATCGATGGTCGACGCGTCGAGAGCGTACACGGTATTGTCGAGTTGAAGACCGAGGTCCTCGCCGGCATAGAGTGGGCGTGCGATGTCGATCAGTTCCTGGGCGAACTCGGCATAGATGCGCCAGTCGCGTTGCGCGTTGGCGTTCGCTAAAGTGTTGCGCGAGACCGGTCCCCGAATTCCCATGTGATAAAGCTTGTTATTCTGGGCACGCAGACAAATCTCGATGTCGCGCAGGCTTTCTCGATAGGACAATTGTGCGAAGGCCATGCAGAAAAACTGGCTCAGGCATGAGAACGATTTGACGTACCGATTACCATCGTATTGTTCGACGCATTTGCGGAACGAATGCAGGGGCAGATGGTCCATCACCTGCGAGAAGACAAGTTGTCCCGTGGACATGACCGGGCTCCCTCTGGATCGGAGAACCCAGCCTCGGCACTCGCGCCGGCCACTTCAAGTCGGTAACAGCGCGAAATGGCGCTTAATCGCGCTTTGTCAATAACTTAACAAGGGTCTCTCCAATTTTCTTGGGACACTAGTGATCCAATATTCACTATATAGTATGGCAGGCGCCGTTCTCCGGCGCGGTCTACGTCCGCGCTAGATTCACGACCCTGGCGATGGACGCAGGATCACGAGGCCCCTGGTCGGTCACCTACACCCATCGGGCGTCCTAGGAGATTCGACGGCGGTGCCCGGCGTGAGAGACCCCCGCGAATCAACCCCGGTCGAGCCCGGAGAGGGTTCCACCCCCCCCATTCGCGTCGTCCGCGCAGCCATCGGCCCTCGAGCAATGGCCGAGGTCGAGCGAGCCGTCAACGGGCTCGCGCTCGCGCGCCGGGGCCCCGGCGCGGACGACTGCTACGAGGCATGGCTGCCCGACGGGATGCTCCCGGCAGACTGCACCGACGCCCTGGACGCCCTCGCCCGCAACTACGCCCGCGAGGTGCTGAACGCACGCGCGGACACGCCCTCGCCCGCCGTCTGCAACTGTTACTTCGCAGGACAGGCCTGCCTCTGGCACGTCGACCAGTACGCAGGGCGGGGAGTTCCCGACACCCTCGACCGGACCGTCTCCGCAAGCCTCATCGTCGAACGCGCCGCAGCCGGCGGCGACATGGTCTTCCAGGACCCGGGCCGGAAACGCCGCCCCGTACGGATCGACCCGCCGCCGGGATCGCTCGTCCTCTTCCCCGCAGACTGGTGGCACAGGGTCGCACCCGCCACCGCCGGCATCCGCCGCTCGCTCGTGCGATGGTGGGCGCAGTCGAACGGAGAGAGGTTCTCGTCCCTCGCCCGGCCCGACGGAGGATGACACGGTGATCGACATCCAGGACGCGATCCGCCGGCTCATGGCGCACGACGGCCTGCGTCCGCCCCACGGCTTCCTGCCGGGCTCCTTCCCCGGCGGCATCGACACGATGTTCGACGAGGCGACATGGAAGGCCTACGGCTGGAACCCGATCCCCGGCCTGCCGGACTACGGCCCCGACCCGGACGCCAGCCCCAAGCCGGCATGGGCCATGATCGCCGAAGCGGGCGAGCGCGCCGCCGCCGAAGACCTCCGGCAAGAAAGGGCGCAAGGGGTCGACCGGGAGGCAACCCGCCGCATCCGGAAGGCCTACGGGGCGAGGAGCTGGGAGCACGAGGCCAGACGGCGGCTGCGCGGCGCCGCCACCGAGGAGCAGGACGCCGAACGCGACCGCCTGCGCCGGCTCTGCCGCGCGCTCCGCAAGCGCATCGAAACCATGGACGCGGGCGCGCTCGAGCGCTTCGACGCAGCCGACGACAGACACTGGCGCCCGCCCGAAGCCGGGCCCGCCCAGCCCCCCGCGCCCGAGGCGGAGGAGAAGGCGGAATAGAACCCTTGCAGGGGCCGTGCACACCGAATTCCGCGCCCCTGAACGGCCCGTGCATGGCCGATGCAGAGGCCGTTTTTCCAGCCCGAATCAGCCCCGAAAATCAGCCTGTTTTCCAGTAACTGCCCAGGTACCCCCTCTCTCTTATGGAACAAGCCAGTTCCTTTTGCGTCAACGCCCCCACGCCGCGGGGGTGCCTACTCTCTTGAGCGCGAGAGGATGATGAACGCCGCGTCGCGAACAAGATGAGAGGACAGCGATACTCAGGATGAGCCGGAGAAGTTCAGGAGCGCAGTATAGGGATCAGCTGCATCGGTTCCGGGTGCGCCAGGATTTGCAGGATGTTCCAGCCTTGCTTTCGAGCGGTGACGATGACGCTGCGCATTCCGGCGAAGTTGCAGGCGCCTTGCAGGGAGCGGAAGCCGCCTGAGATCTTCTCATGCACTTTGTTCATACGGATGTCACGCTCCGCCTCGTTATTCGTGAACGGCGTGCGCAGGTCGGTGAGGAAGCGCAGGCAGCCCTCCTTATGCTTTTGAAGGCGGCGCGCGAGGTTGTGGCCGATGCGGCGTTTCTTTCGCCCTCGCTTTGCGATCTGGAGCGGCGGTTGGGCCTCATGGAAGGCGATGGCTTCTTCGAGGATACGGTCCCATGCCCTTGAGATGCGGGCCACCAGGGAGGCGGGGACTTGACGGTCTTTCTCACGGGCGAAGCGGGCGGCCCTGCGCGCGCGCTGAAGCAGGCGGTGCATGCTCGCCGCCCATTCCTCCTTCTCGATGTCGATCAGGGCCTGGAGTTCGCGCAGGTGATGTGCGTTGCAGGCGCCGTGGCGGACGCCCTTGATGGTGAAGTAGGGGGCGAAGTCGTCGTGGACGAGGATGCCTTTCAGGTTCTTTTCGACATCGCCGCGTCCCTCGCCGATGCGCAGGACGGTGAGCAACGGGGTGCACAGCACATGGAGCCAGCGGGTACGGGCGGCGATACGCAGGCCGGTCTCGTCGAGGTGCTTGACCGGCGCCTGCGTGCGGATCAGATCGGCGACATGGTCGAGGAAGCCCTCGAAGCGCTGCGCTGTGCGCCGGCCCATGGCGGCGATCGTGGCAGTGGAGATGGACACCGCGAAGATGTCGCTCATGAGTTCGGCCAGACGCTTCTCGGGCACGAACTGGGCGTACAGCAGGTAACTCACCCAAGCGGTGATGCGAGGGCCGTACTGGACCGGGGCGGTGACGCCCGGCGGGAAGGCGGCTCGTGTCAGCGTGCCGCATGCGCCGCAGAGGCAGCGATGGGCGCGGTGTTCGGTGACCTCGAGAGGCTGCGGCTCGGGTACGTCGAAGACCTGCCGACAGGCGGGCGCGCCTTGCCGGTCGGCGTCCGAGAGCTCGACGCCACAGCCGGAACAGGTGGAGGGGTGGTGATCGACGACACGGTCCGGGCTGTCGCTCCGCGCGAGGGTGGTTCCCTTGTGGCCGGGCTGGCCGCCACTGGGCCCGCCGGACTTTCCGCGCTGGCTTTGGGTGCGCCTCTGGGCTCCGCTTTTCTTCTTGAGCCCGTCGCTGGCGGGGGGCTTGCTGCTTGTGGTGCTGTTGAGGGCCGCGCTGCGCTCGAGTTCGGCGATGCGCTCGCGCAGGGCCGCGTTCTCCTGCTCGAGTGCGGCATTTTCCCGGGCGAGCGCGGTGGCTGATCGCAGCAGCCCCTGCCCCCATTCCCGGACGGCAACGACGACAGTGGTTGCGAGGGATGATGGCTCGAGAAGCTCCTTCAGGCAGCAGAAGGCCTCGTTACGGGCGGCGAGGTCTTCGTGCCAGTGCGACACCGTCACGTGTCTTCGGCCTCGACGGCCATCATGGCGGCGAGCACGGCGAGGCGTTCGCCCGGCGGCAAGGCCTGGTAGCGCCGGCCCCAGTTGGCTGCCTTGCGCTTGATGCGCTGGCGGTCGGTGAAGTTCCGGCCTGCGTGGCTGGCCCAATGCATCCGGTCGGGGGCGTAGTTGAACCAGACGACCTCGGTTCGCACCAGACCCTGGGTCGTGACCTGCAGCGCCAGCCGGCGCCATCCCGCCAGCACCTCGTCATAGAGCGCCGACGGATGGCCCGAGATCATGACCTGGCAGGGCAGAGCCTTGAGCAGCGCGAGAAGCGCGACGTGGCCGGCCTCCTCGTACTCGAAGCGGTAGCGCTGCGCCGAGCGGCGGGTCGCGTGCAGATAGGGCGGATCGCTGTAAACCAGCTCCGGGCCCAGGAACGGGAACGAGGCCAGGAAGTCATGGGCACAGCCGTGAACCAGATCGACCGGGTAGTCGCAGACGAAGGCCTCGAGCGCCTGCGCATCGCGGTCGATGCCGATCGAACGCACGGCCGGCGGCTTGCGCTTCATCAGCGCCCCGCCCCCAAGGTGGCTTTCGATGTAGACGGAGTGCGGCGGCATCAGCGCAATCAGCGCTTGGCACAGACCTGCTGTCGCCTTCGAGCCGAAATACCCCATGGACCGCTCCCGTCACGCGAGAGAGCAGTCCATAGTCCCGCAACTCTATGAGGTCAAGAACCAATCGCGGTGGCAGAACCAGGCCGCGGCCGCCGCCATAATCACCGTCCTCAACTCAGGATTGGGGTACCTGGGTAGTTACGTTTTCCAGGCCATTCGCAAAGACTTCTGGCCGCGATTCGCAAAGACTTCTGGCCGGCTACACACGAGCTCGAGCCTCTCGATCCCGCCGCCATGGTCGTCAACCCGCTGCGGCGGGCCTATGACAAGGCAATCCATCGCCTCGACCGCCAGCTTGGCCGCCTGCGCAACCGCATCGCCGACACGGCCCGGAAGAAGCAGCCGACGGCGGAACTCAGGAGGGAAGTCAGGGACCTCCAGGATGTCCGCGACATCGTCAGGGCCAGCCGCAGGGAGACGCCCAAGCACTGCCGGGCCGGCGACCTCGACGAAGCCGAGCAGCTCGATGCCTTGCCCGCGCGCGAGCGCCTCCTCCTCGACGTCATCCGGATGATCGCCTACCGCGCCGAAACCCGCATGATGCTTCCCGTCATGCAGGCGCAGGGCCACAAGCCCCATCCCCGGAAACTGCTTCAAGCGCTGCTCACCGCCGATGCCGACATCCTGCCGGATCCTGGCAATGGCCTCCTGCGGGTCCACATTCTTGGCCTCGCAAACGACGCCTGCGACCGTTGGATCGATGCGGTTCTGAGCGACCTGAACGCCACCGAAACGGTCTTCCCCGGCACCCGTCTGCGCATAGTCTACGACATCGACGGGGCCTCGGAATCCGCGCGGCTCGTGTCACCTAAAATCAGCAGAGGTCAGGAAGTCTGATCGTATTGCTCGACGATCGCGGGGCCCGCGATCCGGTCCCCGGCGCAAAGCGCGGCGCGGTCGTAGAAGGGCGTCTCGTGGGTCTCGCCCTTGCCTTCCACCTCGAACACCACCGGCTGGCGCAAGAGTGGCGTTGCCGTGCCGTCGCCGCTTTCGATCTCCGGCCAGTCGAGGTCCGGGATGCGGCCGATGGCGACCGCGCGGATGTTGATGATCTCGACGGGGGCATCGAAGCGATGGCCGTATTCGGCGTCGTGGGCGCGATGGAAGCGCTCGGCCAGCTCCTCGATCCAGGCGTCGTCGATCTCGCCCGTCGGCGCGTCGAAGCGGACCTCGTAGCCCTGGCCGGCATAGCGGCAGTCGGCGAGGCGGCGGATCAGGCGGTCGCCCTCGGGTACGCCGTCGGCCTCCAGCCCCCCCAGCGCCTGGCTCGTCAGTTCCTCGAAGCGCTCGGCCAGATGGTTGCGGTCGAGCGTCGCCAGCGGCTGGCGCTCGGTGGTGACGAACTCGTGCTGCATGTCGGTGGCCAGCAGGCCGGTGGCCGAGAGGATGCCGGGATGCGGCGGCACCAGGACCCTCGGGATCTCCAGCTCCACCGCGATGTCGCAGGCAAAGAGCGGGCCGGCGCCGCCCGCGGCGACGAGGGTGAAGTCGCGCGGGTCGTAGCCGCGCCGCACGCTGTTGAGCTCGATGGCCTGCACCATGCTGAACTTCTGGATCTGGAGCGCGCCGAGCGCGGTCTCCTCCAACGACATGTCGAGCGTGCCCGCGAGCCCTTGCAGCGCGTCCTGGGCAAGGTCCGCGTGCAGGGTCATGCTGCCGCCGACCAGGCCGCGGTCGGTGCGGAGCCGGCCGAGCGCCACCTGCGCATCGGTGGAGGTGGGCTCGGCTCCGCCCCGTCCGTAGCAGGCAGGGCCTGGATCGGCACCGGCCGATTGCGGGCCCACGCGGTAGATGCCGCCCTCGTCGACATAGGCGATGGAGCCGCCGCCCGCGCCGATGGTGTCGATATCGACCATCGGGATCATCGCCTGATAGTCCCCGACCTTGGTGTCGAGCAGGTGGCGCATCCTGAGCGCGCCGTCGGCGGCCACGCCGATGTCTGCCGAAGTGCCGCCGATGTCGAGCGTGAACACATTGTCGTAGCCGGCCATCTTGCCGGCCCAGATGCCGCCGATCAGCCCTGCCACCGGCCCGGACATCATCAGGTTGACCGGGCCGCCGACTGCGCTGTCTGCGGTCGTCATGCCGCCTGAGGACTGCATGAGGCGGACGCCGCGCGCGAGCCCCGCGTCCTTCAAGCCGGACTCCAGCCGCCCGACGTAGCTCCCGACGCGGGGGCCGACATAGGCATTGAGGCAGGTGGTCGAGAAGCGCTCGAACTCGCGATAGAGCGGCAGCACTTCGCTGGAGACGGAGAGATAGGCGTCGGGACACTCCTCCTGCAGGATCTGCTTGATGCGCTGCTCGTGCGCCGGATTGAGGTAGGCGTGCAGCAGGCAGACGGCGATGGCGTCGACGCCGGCCTCACGCAGCGCCCGTGCGCGCTCGCGCACCTCCGCCTCGTCCAGCGGCACGACGATCTCTCCCCTGGGTGCGGTGACCCGCTCCTTGACCGTGAGCCGGTGGCGGCGCCTGACCAGCGGCCGCGACTGCCACGGCAGCTCCTGCTGTAGCGAGAAGTTGTGCGGCTTCTTGTGGCGCGCGATGTGGAGAATGTCGCGGAAGCCTTCGGTCGTGATCAGGCCGACCTCGGCGCCCTTGTGCTCGATGGCAATGTTGGTCGCCACCGTGGTGCCGTGCAGCAGCAGGTCCACCGCCTCGAGGCTGACACCGGCCTTGCCGCAGAGCGCGTCCACGCCCGTCATCACCGCCCGCGCCGGATCGTCAGGCGTGGACGGCACCTTGTCGACCGTGATCGCGCCTGCTGTCTCGTCGACCAGAATCAGGTCCGTGAAGGTACCGCCGACATCCACTCCGATGCGCCGCATGGCTCTCCTCCTGCGTCCCGCCCGCGTGCCGTGTTGGCCGCGGCGCGACGCTTGCTTCGCGCCGGCGCGCCTGAAGGGGCCAGTCTCGACTCCCTCGGGCGCCGGTCTCGCCGCATCTTCGCCGACACCCGCGTATCCGACAATTACATTACTATGGGATCCGATCGCTATGAGGAGTGGGTGGCCCACCCATGCGACTGCGGCATGCATGGGTGTCTTGCAACGGGTCGCCGCCGTCGCCACTTGACGGTAGAAGGTCGCCTGCAAGCCAGCGGGACCCTGCCAATCGGCGAGCATCGTCACGATGCACCTGAGCGTCTTCGAAATCTTCAAGGTCGGGATCGGCCCGTCCTCGTCCCACACCATGGGGCCGATGGCGGCTGCCGAGTCATTCCTCGCGCTGCTGGCGGAGCGGGTCGCAACGGACCCGCCGCCCGACTCATGGCTGCGAATTCACGTCTCGCTCCATGGCTCACTGGCCTTCACCGGCAGGGGCCATGCGACGGATCGGGCGATCGTGTACGGATTGCTCGGCCACCGCGCCGGCGATATCGATATCGACAAGGCCGAGGCTGACGTGGCGGTCCTCAGGGGGAGCAAGACTCTGCCTTCGCTCGGCGGCATCACGATCGTGTTCGATCCGCACCACCACATCTTCTTCGACTATGGCCCGCCGCTCCCGGGCCATCCCAACGGCATGGAATTCCATGCAGTCAACGCCGAGGGCGTGGGCTATCTGAGCCAGATTTACTATTCGATCGGCGGCGGCTTCATCGTGACGGCCGAAGAGCTCGCCCGGGGGGCGGAGGACGCCGGAGACGATCAGGACGGGCAGGTCCCCTTCCCCTTCAAGAACGCCGCGGCCATGCTGCGGATGGCGGAAGAAAGCGGCAACTCCATCGCCGAGATGATGCTGGCGAACGAGCGCGCCACACGCTCCGATGACGAGGTCGATGCCGGGCTCGCGGCGCTCTGGGGTGCCATGGACGCCTGCATCGATCGCGGGATCTCAGGCCAGGGCGAGCTCCCCGGCGGGCTGCGCGTGAAGCGGCGGGCGGGTGCGCTCTTCGAACAGCTCTGTGATGAGCAGGGCTCCAACAGCGCCCAGCCGCACGTCTATTCCGACTGGCTCACCGTCTACGCCATGGCGGTCAACGAAGAAAACGCCGGCGGAGGCAAGGTGGTCACCGCGCCCACCAACGGCGCCGCCGGCGTGATCCCGGCCGTGCTGCGCTACTACCTCGACCATTGCTTTGGCGCCGAGACGGAGCGGATCGGGGAATTCCTGCTCACCGCCGCGGCGATCGGCGGCCTGATCAAGGCCAACGCGTCGATCTCCGGCGCCGATGCCGGCTGCCAGGCTGAGGTCGGCTCCGCCGCCGCCATGGCCGCCGCCGGTCTCTGCGCAGTGCTCGGCGGCACGCCGGCTCAGGTGGAAAACGCGGCCGAGATCGCGCTCGAGCACCATCTCGGCATGACCTGCGACCCCGTCGCCGGCCTCGTCCAGGTGCCGTGCATCGAGCGCAACGGCATCGGCGCGACCAAGGCCGTCGCCGCCGCCTCGCTCGCGCTCAGGGGCGACGGCACCCACTTCATGCCGCTCGACAACTGCATCGAGGCAATGCGCGAGACCGGGCGGGAAATGAGCGCCAAGTTCAAGGAAACCAGCCTCGGCGGCCTCGCCGTGAACATGCCGGAGTGCTGAGACGAGCCGTCTCTGTTGAACGTCATTCGGCCGCTTCTTCGGCCGGCGGCTCGACCAGCTCCTCCGCCTGAGCCTCGCGGGGGTCGAGTTCGACCGGCTCCAGCGTCGGGATCGAGGACGAGGCTGGGGTAACGCCCAGCGTCTCGAACTTGCGCGCGGCGGGTAGCACGCGACTCTCGAGCGAGCCTACGCCCTTGTTGTAGCGGTCCACCGTCTGCCGCAGTGACTTGCCGAGATCGCCCATGTGCCCACCGAAGACCTTGATCCGCTCGTAAAGATCGCGGCCCTGAGACGCCACCACCTGCGCGTTCTCAGCCAGCTTCTCCTGCTGCCAGCCATAGGCGATGGTCTTTACCAGCGCGATGAGGGTGGTCGGTGTGCTGATGAGGACCCGCTGGCGCACGGCATTCTCGAACAACTCGGGATCGCTCTCGATCGCTGCGGTGAAGAATGATTCGCCGGGCACGAACATCACGACGAACTCGGGCGTCTCGGGCAGGGCCTTCCAGTAGTCCCGCGATGAGAGCGCGCGCACGTGGTCGCGGACCTGGCGCGCATGATCGCCGATGAAGCGCTCGCGCGCCTCTTCGTCGGGCGCCTCCACGGCGCTGAGATAGGCGTCGAGCGGAGTCTTCGCATCGACGATGATCGACTTGCCACCGGGAACGCGGATGATCACGTCCGGCCGCAACCGGCCCTCTTCGCCCTCGATGGTCGATTGCTCCACGAAGTCCACGTGCTCGGTCATGCCCGCCATGTCGAGCACGTTCCTCAACTGATACTCGCCCCAGCGCCCGCGGGTCTGGGGCCGCCGGAGCGCTTGCACGAGGCGGCTGGTTTCCGTGCGGAGGCCCGTCTGCCCCTCCGCCAGGCTTTTCACCTGCTCGCTGATGGCCCGGTAGGCGCCCTCGCGCGCCTTCTCGATCGCGTCCACCTTGTGCTCGAACTTGGTAAGGCTTTCGCCCAGCGGCTTGACCAGGGTCTCGATCGCGACGCGGCGCTTCTCCAGGTCGTCCTTGGCGCCCGCGCTGTGCTTCTCGAACCGTTCGCTCACGAGCTTCAGGAAGCTCTCGCTGTTCTTGCCGAGCACCTCCGAGGCCAGGCCCGCGAACTTCTTCTCGAGCTCGGCGCCCATCCGCGTGAGTTCCTGGACACGCGCCTCGTGGCTCTTGCGCTCTGCCTCCAACGCCGCTTCGAGCGCCGCCTTCTTCCTGTCGATGTCCTGAAGCCGGTCTCGCAGCGTGGTGTTCTCTCCTTCGAGCCCTGGCACACGCTCGGCAGCGGCAGCGAGGCGGGCGGTCTCCGTTGCACGCGCCTCCCGCTCCCGCGCCGCTCTCCGCGTCGATGGGAGCACGAGTGTGACAAAGCAGACCACCGCGCCCGCGAGAGCCGCCAGCACGATGGCGATGATCGTCAGCCCGAGGCCCATGTCGTCGATCCGTCGTTTCCTTGCCGCAGGCCCATCGGCTAAGCCGAAGGTCCGCTGCTGTCAGAAGTTCAGGCGCTTGAGGTCGATGACCGCGGCGCGGGCCTGCAGCTTGGCGACCACGTCGTCGGGCACCACCGAATCCACGCCGATGAGGCCGATCGCATCGCCGCCCGGCTCCCTGCGCCCCAGGTTGAAGGTGGCGATATTGATGCCGGCCTCGCCGAGGACGGTGGCCACCGTGCCGATCAGACCCGGCCTGTCCTCGTTGGTGAAGTAGAGCATGTGCGGGCCGAGCTCGGCCTCGACCTCGATTCCTTCGACTTCCACGATTCGCCGCCCGCCGCGGCCGATGAGCGTGCCAGCCACCGCCTGCGGCTGATCCTGCGACAGAACCTCCACGCGCATGAGGGTCTGATAATCCGCCGTCGTCGCGCTCTTGATTTCGCGCACCGCGATGCCGCGCTCGCGGGCGATGAAGGGGGCGTTGACGATGTTGATATTGTCCAGACGCGGGGCGAGCAGGCCCTGGAGGGCGGCGGCGGTGAGCAGCCGCGAATCGAGCGCGCTGGCCTGACCTTCGTAGGCGACCGTGACGCCGCGGATGCGGCCTTCAGCGATCTGGCCGGCAAAGCTCCCAATTTGCTCGGCCAGGGTCAGGTAGGGGCCGAGCTTCGCCAAGTCTTCAGGCGCGACCGAGGGCGTGTTGACCGCGTTCAGGACCGTTCCGGTCAGCAGGTACTCGGCCATCTGCTGCGCGATCTGGTGCGCCACATTCTCCTGCGCCTCGACCGTGGAGGCGCCGAGGTGAGGGGTCGCAATTACCTCGTCCAGGGCGAAGAGCGGGTTGTCCTCCTGCGCCGGCTCCTCCTCGAACACGTCGAGCGCCGCGCCTGCCACATGGCCGCTCTCGATGGCACGCATGAGGTCCGCCTCCACGACCAGCCCGCCCCGCGCGCAGTTCACGATGCGAACGCCCGGCTTGGTCCTGGCCAGCGCGTCGGCGTCGATGATCCCCCGCGTCTCGTCCGTGAGCGGGACGTGCAAGGTGATGACGTCGGCGTCGTTGAGCAACTCGTCCATCGTCGCCAGGACCACGCCGAGGGAGGCGGCGCGGTCCGGCGCGAGGTAGGGGTCGAAGGCGATGACCCGCATCTTGAGCCCTTGGGCGAGGGTCGCGACGATGGCGCCGATGGTGCCGCAGCCCACGACTCCAAGCGTCTTGTCGCGAAGCTCGACGCCCATAAAACGGCCGCGCTCCCAATTGCCCTTGCGGGTGGAGCGGTCGGCCTGCGGAATGCGCCGCGCAAGCGCGCACATCATGGCGATGGTGTGCTCGGCCGCGGTCACGGAATTGCCGTGGGGCGTGTTCATGACCACGATGCCGCGCTTGGTTGCTGCGTCTATGTCGACGTTATCGACGCCGGTGCCCGCCCGGCCTATGACCTTGAGCCGGATCGCCTGCGACAGCAGGTCCGGGGTCACTCTGGTCGCGGAGCGGACGACCAGGCCCTCATAGTCGCCGATGATTTGGGCCAGCGCCGCGGGCGCGAGCCCCGGTCGCACGCTGACCTCGATGCCGCGCTCTGCGAACGCCTGCACGGCGACCTCGCTGACCTCGTCTGCTATCAGGACTCTCGGCATCGCGTCCGGTCCCTGCGGCTGGGCGGTTCAGCCCGCTCCCTGCCGGCGCATCTCGTCCCAGGCCCAATCGAGCCACAGAGTCAGTGCTTCGAGATCGCCGCGCTGAACCGTACCGCCGCACCAGATGCGAAGCCCCGGCGGAGCGGCCCGGTGGGTCTTGATATCATATGCGGCGCTCTCCGACTCCAGCAGCGCGCACATGAGCTTGATCGCGTCCCACTGCTCGTCGGTGCCGAGGTCGTTGAACCAGGGGTCGGCGATGCTGAGGCACACCGATGTGTGCGAGCGGGTCTCCGGCGCCTCCGCCAGGAAGTCGACCCACTCGCGCTCGGCGACCCATGCATCGATGACACCGAAATTGGCTTGTGACCGTGCGATCATGCCGTGCTGGCCGCCGATCGATTCGATCCAGCGGAGCGCGTCGAGCGCATCCTCGACCGCCATCATCGAGACCGTGTTGATGGTCTCGCCCCGGAATATGCCCTCGTTGAGCCTGCCGTCGCCGGACGTGAGCCGGAACACCCGGGGCACCGGCCAGGGCGGCGCCTCGCTCTCCAGCCGCTCCACCGCCCGAGGACCCAGGATCAGCATGCCGAACCCGGCCTCGCCGCCCAGCACCTTTTGCCACGAGTAGGTGGTCGCATCGAGCTTGGTCCAGTCCATTGGATAGGCGAGGACGGCGGAGGTGGCGTCACAGAGCGTGAGCCCTGCACGGTCGGCGGCGATCCATTCTGCGTCAGGCACCCGTACGCCAGACGTGGTGCCGTTCCAGACGAACAC
This sequence comes from Alphaproteobacteria bacterium, assembly GCA_963422645.2. Lineage (GTDB taxonomy): Bacteria > Pseudomonadota > Alphaproteobacteria > UBA828 > UBA828 > WTGU01. The sequence continues at coordinate 37,680 of CAXXVO010000011.1, read as the reverse complement.
CGTGTCGCGCTTCGGGTCGACCTGCGCGAGATCGGGCAGGCGGCCGTAAGGCGCGTCGATTACCCGTGCATCCAGCGGGCGCAGCTCGCGCTCGCCGTCAAAAGCCCAGAGCGCGCCGAAATTGTCCCAGCGCAGAAGGTCGACTCCACGCGGGCCGAGCAGCGACCACATGGCCATCTCGATGGCGCCCGTATCGGAGCCCGGCACGATCCCGATGCGCCACTCGTCCGGCAGGCCGAGAAGCGCGCGCGAGCGCTCCAGCAGCTCCTGAATCCGCGCCAATGGCTCTCTTGCCCGGTGAGACCGGCCAAGGAGCGCGCCCGAAAGGACGTCGACGGACCAACCGGGGCGCTTGGGGCAGGGCCCGGAGGAGAAGAGCGGGTTGTCGGGACGGACGCTGGGCTTCATGGGGCGGAACGGTCGGTACAGGCCTCTCGGGCTCAGACCGCGATCGTCCCCTCGAGATACTGCACGGCGCGGCCGGCGAGCCGGACACGGTCGCCTGCGACCGTGCACCGCACCGCCCCGCCGCGCGCCGAGACCTGACGGGCGTGAAGGACCGTCTTGCCCAGGCGTTCCGCCCAGAACGGCGCGAGCATGCAATGGGCGGACCCGGTGACCGGGTCTTCGGGAACCCCGAGTCGGGGGCAGAAGAAGCGCGAGACGAAGTCCGCGCTCTCGCCCGGCGCGGTCACGATGACCCCGCGCCGCTCGTCGAGGCGGGCCAACGCCGTCATGTCGGGCTGGATCGCTCTGATTTCGGCTTCGGTTTCGAAGGGCGCGAGATAGTCCATGTCGGCAAACACTGCTTCGGGCGCGGCACCGAGACCCTCGGCAAGGCCGGCCGGCGACTCGACGGGGTGCGCGGCCAGCGCCGGGAAATCCATGGTGAGACCGTCGTCGCCGCGGGTCACCTCGAGGCGGCCGCTCCTGGTCTCGAAGGCGACCGAATCGGCGTCACGCTGCAGATGATGGAACACGACGTAGGCGCTGGCGAGGGTCGCGTGACCACACAGATCGACTTCGGCCAAGGGCGTGAACCAGCGCAACGCATAGGCACCCTTATCCGGCACGAAGAAAGCGGTCTCCGACAGGTTGTTCTCGTTCGCGATGGCCTGCAGCTTGGCATCGTCGAGCCACGATTCCAGGGGGCACACCGCAGCCGGATTGCCGCCGAACACCGCATCGGCGAACGCATCGATCTGGAATATCCGCAGGCGCATGCAACAGTTTATTGACGATCGAGAACAGGCGTGCAAGGTGAGGCAGGGGCTGCGGCGCCGTGCGCCGCGCAGCAACGATCGGGTTCCGCCAACGGCATGGACCGCGACTCCTTGCGAGCATTCCGGACATTCGCGTTGACTGCCTGCGTGGGGGCGGCAGCGCTTTGCATGTCTGCATGCGCCACACCGAAGGCAGCGGCGGCGGACTTCTTCGAGGCCTATGAAGCGTTTCGGCAGGGAGATTACGGCGCGGCCCGCGCCATCTGGTCCACGCTCGCCTACGCCGGCGACGTCGACGCGCAGTTCAACCTGGGTACGCTCTACGAGAACGGCCTTGGCGTGGAAGCTGATGCCGAGCAGGCGGCGCGCTGGTACCGCGCCGCGGCATCGCGACGGGTCGACCTTGCCCGGCTCGCATTGGCGCGTCTGCAACGCACGGGTGTGCTCGAGCCCGAGCCGGATGAGGAGCAGATCAAGCTTCTCGAAACCGCCGCGCGGCGCGGTCTCGCCGAGGCCCAGTACGAGCTTGGCGTCGCCTACGACCGCGGGCTCGGAGTCACCCAGAATCATGCGACGGCTGCGGGTTGGTACCATCGCGCGGCCGAGCAGGGCCTGACCGACGCCCAGTACAATCTGGCGACCCTCTACGACGAAGGGCTGGGTACACCGCGGGATATCGGGCAGGCGCGGGAGTGGTACACTCGCGCCGCCGACGCCGGCGAGGCGCGGGCCATGAACAATCTCGGCTTCATCTACGAGAAGGGATTGCTCGGCGTCCGGGACTACGACAAGGCGGTCGTGTGGTACCGCCGTGCGGCGCGCAAGGGTCTCGCCATCGCCCAGAGCAATCTGGCGGCGCTTCACTACCTCGGCCGGGGCGTGACCCGTGACTTCGAACAGGCCTACCACTGGTACAAGGCCGCTGCCGTGCAGGGCGACGCGCTGGGGCAGAACGGCCTCGGCCTTCTCTATGCCAATGGCCTCGGCGTCGAGCGAGATCTGATCCGGGCGATGGCCTGGTTCAGCCTCGCCGCCCATGCCGAAGGCCCCGCCGGCGAAGATGCGATCAACTACCGCGACCGGCTCAGCCGCCTGATATCGCCGCAGGAGCGTGCCAAGGCGGATTCGCTGAGCACCGAGTTCCTGGCCCAAGCAGACGCCGAGGACGCAGCGGAGGAGCCCACTTTCGGCGTTGCCCTGCCGAGGCCTGCGAACGGATTCCGCGATTCCGCCATTTACGCGCAACGGCTGCTGAAGTCGCTGGGATACTATGATGCGGCGGTGGACGGAGTCGCCGGCCAGCTCACTATCGAGGCGACCGGGCATTTCTTGAGGGAGAATGGGCTGCGCATGGTACCGCAGATCACGCGCGATCTGGTGGAGGCGTTGGAAGAGGTGCGGGAAGACCGCATCGCGGAGGCCGCCGCTGCCGCCGCCGCCGAAGAAGCCGCGAGGCAGGAGAGTATTGAAGAGCCGGCCGACGAGTTGGTCGAGCATGAGGGGCAAGGCCAGTCATGAGGCGAATGCGCACGTTGGTTCCCGCCACCCCGGTGGCGCTTGTAGCGTCGATCGGGCTGGTCTTGGCACTGCTCGTGGGCTGTGCGACGGGAGACGAGGGGGCCTACGTCGAACGTTCCGTCGAGGAGCTCTACAACGAGGCGATGGACAGCCTGCTGGACGACGACCTGGAGGACGCTGCGACGGGCTTCCTCGAGGTCGAGCGCCAGCACCCCTATTCCGTGTGGGCGACGCGGGCGCAGATCATGTCGGCGTACGTCTATTACCAGGGCAATCGCTACGACGAGGCCATCGCCGCAGCCGAACGTTTCGTCGAGCTGCACCCGGGCCATCGCGACGCCGCGTATGGCTACTACTTGGTCGCCATGTCCCATTACGAACAAATCTCGGACGTAGGCCGCGATCAGGGGGCGACGGCGCGTGCGTTGCAGGCGCTGGAAGAGGTGGCGCGCCGTTTTCCCGACAGCGTCTATGCGCGCGATGTCCGCCTCAAGATCGATCTGGCGCGCGATCATCTCGCCGGCAAGGAGATGACCGTCGGCCGCTACTACCTGCGCCGCGAGAACCCCATCGCGGCGATCGGGCGCTTCCGCATGGTCGTCGAACAATACCAGACCACGAGTCACACGCCGGAGGCGCTGCACCGCCTGACCGAGGCGTATCTGGCGCTCGGCGTGCCCAACGAGGCGCAGACCTCGGCCGCCGTCCTCGGCCACAACTACCCGGGCAGCCGGTGGTACCAGCACAGCTATGCCCTGCTCGTCGACTCCGATCTCAAGCCCGAGGTCGACGAGGAGTCCTGGATCAGCCGGGTCTTCGGCGACGTGTTCTGACGCGGGCAGATGCTTCGGCGCCTCTCGATCCGCAATTATGTTCTGATCAGCAGCCTGGATATCGACCTCGCCGCCGGTATGGCGGTCTTTACGGGAGAGACGGGCGCCGGCAAGTCGATTCTGCTGGATGCCCTGGGGCTCGCGCTCGGTGCGCGAGCGACGTCGGGAGTCGTGGCGCGCGGCAGCGAACGCGCCAGCATCGTCGCCGTGTTCGCCATCGACGGCGCAGACCCGGTCCGTGCTCTGCTGGCCGAGCACGACCTCGACCGTGACGGCGAGCTCCTGCTGCGCCGCGTGATCGGCGCCGACGGGCGCAGCCGCGCCTTCGTCAACGATACGCCGACGGGACTCGCCCTGCTGAGAAAAATCGGCAGCCTGCTGGTCGAAATCGACGGCCAAAGCGAGCAGGGCGGGCTGCTCGACCCCGCGAAGCACCTCGCCATGCTGGATGACTTCGCCGGGCACGGGGAGGAGCGGGAAGGCCTCGCAACCGACCATGCGGCATGGCGGGCCGCCCAGGCGGAAGAGCAGGAGGCGGAGGCTGCGCGGGAGGCGTCGCGGCGGGAGGAGGAGTATCTTCGGCACGCGGTTTCCGAACTGGAGGCGCTCGCACCCGAGAGCGGCGAGGAAGAGCGCCGCGCCGCCGAGCGCGCAATGCTGCTGAACGGCCAGAAGATTGCCGAGTCATTGGATGCGGCGTCGGCCGGGATCGCCGGGGAGAGCGGCGTGGGCGCTCGCCTCCGGGCGGCGCGCCGCGAAATCGAGCGCGTCGCCCCGGTCGCGGCCGGAGCGCTGGACGGCCTTCTCGAGACGCTGGAGCGGGCGGCGATCGAGGCGGAGGAGGCGGAGGGCGCCCTGGGCGCGGCGCAACAGGCGCTCGACACGGACCCCGGGCGGCTCGAAAGGGTGGAAGAGCGCCTCTTTTCGCTACGAGCCGCCGCGCGCAAGCATCGCACCGAGGCCGATTCCCTGCCGGCGTTGTTGATAAGGCTGCGGGGCGAACTCGACTTGATCGAAGGCGGTGCCGATCGCCTCGCAGCGCTCGGAACGGCGACCGAGACGGCGCATCGGGCATACCGCGACAAGGCCGAGGCCGTGAGGAGCGCCCGCCAGTGCGCAGCGCGTGCGCTCGACTCTGCTGTGGCGGGCGAGCTCGCTCCGCTCAAGCTCGCACGCGCGCACTTCAGCACGGCGCTAGCCCCGGTCGCCGAGGGGGCAGAGAGCCGGACCGGAATCGATCGCGGCCGCTTCATGCTCGCCCCCGATCCCGGGGCGGAGCCGCAGCCGCTGGCGAAGGTCGCCTCCGGCGGCGAGCGGGCGCGGCTCCTGCTCGCGCTCAGAGTCTGCCTCGCGCGCGCGGCGGGTCTCTCGACGCTGGTCTTCGACGAGATCGATCGCGGCATCGGCGGCGCGGTCGCCGATGCCGTCGGCGAGCGCCTGGCGCGGCTTGCGCAGGATGTTCAGGTTCTGGTGGTTACTCACTCTCCCCAGGTCGCGGCGCGCGGCGACCATCACTATCGGGTCACCAGAGCTGAGGAAGAGCATGGCGCCACGGCACGGGTCGCACTGTTGACGGAGGATCAGCGGCAGGAGGAGATCGCGCGCATGTTGTCGGGCGCGCAGGTCACCGAGGAGGCGCGCGCCGCGGCGGACAGTCTGCTATCTCGAGCCAGCGCATGAGCGACGAGACGACACCGCCCGAGGAGCTCACCCGCGACGCGGCGGAACGCGAGCTTGAGCGGCTGGCGAAGGAGATCAAGCGCCACGACTTGCTCTACTACGACGACTCCGCGCCCGAGCTCAGCGACGCCGAGTACGACCTGTTGCGGCGGCGCAACGAGGCCATTGAGGCGCGCTTTCCCGATCTCAAGCGTAGCGACAGCCCGAGCGAGCGCGTCGGCGCACCGCCCTCGTCGAGCTTCGCCAAGGTTCGCCACAGCCGGCCCATGCTCTCGCTCGGCAACGCCCTCGACGACGACGATCTGGCCGAGTTCGAGGGCCGCGTCCGGCGCTTCCTCAACCTGGGCGACGACGAGGCGGTGGTGCTCTACGGCGAGCCCAAGATCGACGGTCTCTCGGCGACGCTGCACTACCAGGCGGGCAATCTCGTGCTCGGCGCCACCAGGGGTGATGGCGAGACCGGCGAGGACGTGACCGCCAATCTGATGACGCTGCGCGACCTGCCGCATGCTCTCAGCGGCTCCGACGTGCCGGAGCGGCTCGAGGTCCGGGGCGAGGTCTACATGGCGCTTGCAGACTTCGCGGCGCTGAATTGCGAGCGGGAGGCGGAAGGCGAAGCGGCGTTCGTCAACCCGCGCAACGCGGCCTCGGGCGGTTTGCGCCAGATCGATACGGCGCTCACCGCAAAGCGGCGACTGCGCTTCTTCGCCCACGGCTGGGGCGAGGCGAGCGAATCGCTGGGCGAAAGGCACGAGGACGTTCTCGCACGGCTCGATGCATGGGGGTTCGCGCTGGCACCGCTCGCCCGGCGCTGCACCGGACTCGACGAGGCGCGCGCGCTTCATCGGGAAATCGAGGCTGCGCGGCCCTCGCTGGACTTCGAGATCGACGGTGTCGTCTTCAAGATCGACCGCCTCGATTGGCAGGAGCGCCTCGGTGCCGCCGGTCGTGCGCCGCGCTGGGCGATCGCCTACAAGTTCCCGGCCGAGCAGGCCGAGACCGTGCTCCACCGCATCTCGATCTCGGTCGGGCGCACCGGGGCGCTGACCCCGGTCGCCGAGCTGGAGCCGGTGCATGTCGGCGGCGTCACCGTCTCCCGCGCGACGCTGCACAACGAGGACGAGATCGCGCGCAAGGACATCCGTGCCGGCGATAGGGTGGTGGTGCAGCGCGCCGGCGACGTGATCCCGCAGGTCGTCCGCGTGATCGAGGAGAAGCGGCCGGCCGGGAGCGAGCCCTTCGTGCCGTCCGACGTCTGCCCGGAATGCGGCAGCCACGCGGTGCGGGAGGAGGGCGAGGCGGTGCGGCGCTGCACGGGCGGCCTGGTCTGTCCGGCCCAGGCGCTGGAGCGGCTGCGCCATTTCGTCGCCCGCGACGCGTTCGACATAGAGGGCCTCGGGGCCAAGCAGATCGAGGCGTTCTATGCGGAGGGAAGGGTGCAAAGCCCGGCCGAAATCTTCGATCTGGAGACGAAGGACGGCACCGAAGAGTTCCCGAAGCTCGCCGAGCGCGAGGGCTGGGGCGAGACCTCCGCCGCCAATCTCTATCGCGCCATCGAGGCGCGCCGGCGCATCTCCCTCGACCGCTTCATTCACGCGCTGGGAATCCGCCACGTCGGGCAGACCACCGCGCGCCTGCTCGCGCGCCGCTACGGCAGCGTCGAGGACTGGCGCGCGGCGATGGATGCGGCCTCGGAGCCCGAGAGCGAGAGCCTTGAGGCGTTGACCGATGTTGACGGGATCGGCCCGGTGGTTGCCAACGCCATCGTCGAATTCGTGGCGGAACCCCGCAACGGCGCAATCCTCGACGCGCTCTGCGAGCGCCTCGACATCGAGCCCTTCGAGGCGCCGACCGCCGATTCGCCCGTAGCCGGCAAGACGGTCGTCTTCACCGGCAAGCTGCAGCAGATGACGCGGCTCGAGGCCAAGGCGCGGGCCGAGGCGCTGGGGGCGCAGGTAGCGGGATCCGTATCAAAGTCGACCGATTACGTGGTAGCGGGCGAGGATGCGGGGTCGAAGTTGAAACGCGCCGAGGCGCTCGGCGTGGCGGTGCTGAGCGAGGACGAATGGCTCGCCGTCGCCGCCGGGGAAGCGCCACCGGCGGCGGACAGTAAGGGCGATGGCGACAGCTAGACCAGCACGCAGCGATACCGGCACCGCTGTTGCTGCCGACTTGCCGGCGGTCGAATGGTCGATTGCGCCGGGACCGGTGCCCTATCCCGATGCCGTCGCTTCTATGGAGGAGCGGGTCGCCGGCATTCTCGCGCACTCGGCGCCGGAACGTGTCTGGCTGCTGGAGCACCCGCCGCTCTACACCGCCGGCACGAGCGCGAGAGCCGATGACCTGCTCGATTCGCAGGGTCTGCCGGTCTTCAAGACCGGCCGCGGCGGCCAGTACACCTATCACGGCCCCGGTCAGCGGGTTGCCTACGTCATGCTCGACCTCGCCGGGCGCAGGCGCATGGACCTCCGCTGCTTCGTGCGCGATCTGGAGCAGTGGCTGATCGGCACACTTGCCGAGTTCGGCGTGACCGGCATGTGCCGCGCCGGCCGCGTCGGCATCTGGGTCGAGACGGGGGGCGGCGAAGCCAAGATCGCGGCGATCGGGGTGCGCGTGCGCCGCTGGGTCACCTTCCACGGCATCTCGCTGAACGTCGCGCCCGATCTCGCCCACTACCGGGGCATCGTCGCCTGCGGCATTCGCGAGCACGGCGTCACCTCGCTGGCCGCGCTCGGGGTCGAGGCCACGATGGCGGACGTCGACCGCGCCCTGCGGCGCAATTTCGACGCGGTGTTCGCTTAGTGTGCGCCGCGGGAGAGGTTGAGCCCGACCACGCCGATGATGATGAGGGTGATGGAGCCGATTCTGAGCGGCCCCATCGGCTCCTTGAACCAGACGTAGCCGATCACGGCGATTACCGCCGTTCCGATGCCTGCCCAGATTGCGTAGGACAGGCCGAGGTCGAGCTTCTTCAGTGCAAGCGCGAACAACACGAAGCTGGCGCCGTAGAGGATGAATATTAGCGCCGTGAAGACGGGCTTGGTCAGCCCCTCGCTCAGCTTCATGGAGGTCGTGCCGCCGACCTCGAAGATTATGGCGAAGGCGAGAAAGAGCCAGTGCATGATGCGACTCCACGGGAGTGCTGACCGAGGCCCGTCAATCTTTGATGCGCTGCCCGGAGTCAAGGCATGGCGAGCTCACGCAAAGCAGGCGGGTGTCTGGCAACGGAGCTTGAGAGTCCGAGATCGCGAGCGGGGAGGCGCGGGGGGGAGGCGCGGTTGCCTCAGGGCCGCTCTCCCCATAACATTCTGCCGTCCGGCACACGGGGAGGCCGGGATATGATCGAACCGGTGCGTCGTCGAGTCCGATTGGCCCGGCGCGCGCTTTAACGCGTGGGAGAGTGGCGTTGACAGATTATCTGGTCGGGATCGATGTGGGTGGTACATTCACTGATTTCGTGAGCTACAATTCTGAGACCAGGGCGATCGATGTTTGGAAGATCCTGTCGACGCCTCACGACCCCAACGAAGGCATCCTGGGCGGCCTCGGGCGTTTCGAGGCGCCGTCGGACATCCGAAACATCAGGCTCGGGACCACGGTCGCCACCAACGCGATCCTGGAGCGCAAGGGCGCCAAGGTGGCCTACGTGACCACCGAGGGCTTTCGCGACATTCCCTTCATCCAGCGGGGAAACCGGCGCAGCCACTACGACATCACCTGGATCAAGCCGAAGCCGCTGGTGAAGCGCCGTCACTGCTACGAAGTGAACGAGCGGATCATGTCCGACGGCACGGTCCATGTGCCGCTCGACGAGGACGGGGTCCGCGCTATCGCGCAACAGATCAGGGAGGAAGGCTCCATCGAGGCGGTGGCCGTCAACTTCCTGTTCTCGTACGTGACGCCTGATCACGAACGGCGCGCCAAGGAGATTCTGGAGGAGGAGCTGCCGGATATTCCGATCTCCATCTCCTACGACGTGCTGCCGAAGTGGAAGGAATACGAGCGCGCATCCACCACCATCGCCGACGCCTACGTCAAGCCGGTGGTGAACAGTCAGGTCGCGAGCCTGCGGGAGCTCTTCAGGGAGAGCGGGGTCACCGATCAGGCCGTGGTCATCAAGTCGAACGGCGGCGAGATGACTCTGGAGGCGGCGCAGCGCACGCCGATCCAGATGACCGTGTCCGGCCCCACCGGCGGCGTGATTGCGGGCAAGCATGTCGCCAAGCTGAGCGGGATCAGCCACCTCGTCACCCTCGACATGGGCGGCACGTCGACCGACACGTCGACCATCGTTGGCGGTCAGGAGAACTTCACCACCGATTACGAGGTGGAGTTCGGCGTCCCCATCCAGATCCCCATGATCGATATCCGCACCATCGGCGCCGGCGGCGGCTCCATCGCCTGGATCGACAAGGGCGGCATGCTGCGCGTGGGGCCCGAGAGCGCGGGCGCTAACCCCGGCCCCGCCTGCTACGGCGCCGGCGGCGAGCGCCCGGCGGTCACCGACGCCAACCTGCTGCTCGGCCGCATCAACCCCGAGAACTTCCTCGGTGGTGAAATGGCCCTGGATCTCCAGGCGGCGGAGAAGGCGATCGCGAGCGTCGCCGGACCGCTTGGGCGCACCGCCGAGGAGACGGCACTGGCCATCGTGCAGATCGCCAACAACAACATGGTGGGCGCGCTCCGCTCGGTGCTGATCGAGCGCGGTCTCGACCCCCGCGATTTCGCGCTGCTCGCCTTCGGCGGCGCAGGCCCGCTGCACGCGGCCGATCTGATGAACGACGCAGGCATCCCGTCTGGCGTCATTCCCAACTATCCCGGCCAGTTCTCGGCCTTCGGCTTCATCCTCACCGACGCCCGCGTCGACGTGCAGCGCACGGTGCAGATGACGTCCAAGCGCTTCGACCAGGTGCGCGCATCGGAGGTGATGAGCGCGCTGATCGAGACCGGCATCGCCGAGCTGAAGGCGCAGGGCTACGTCAAGAACATCGAAATCTACCGCTCGCTGGAGATGCGCTATCTCGGCCAGAACTACGAGCTGGAAATTCCCGTCGCGTTCGACTCGTTCACCGACGAGACCACGCCCAAGGTCTGGCAGGCGTTCCACGACATGCATCACGCGCGCTTCGGCTTCAACATTCCGCGCGAGGTGATCGAGGTCATTACCGTCAAGGCCACCGTCGTCTCGCTCACCGAGAAGCTCGACCTCGCCACAATCGGCAAGGCGGAGGGCGAACCCGAGGTTGTGACCACGCGCTCGGTCGTGTTCGACGACGGGCGCCACGAAACGCCGATCTACAACCGTGCTCAGTTGCGCGACGGCCACGCGATCACCGGGCCTGCGGTCATCGAGGAACCGGTCTCGGTGACTGTGCTGCGCCCCGGCCAACCCATGAAGGTGGATCAGTACGGCAATCTTCTGATCGGCCGCATCGCCGAGGAGTCCTGATCATGACCGAGAAGCCCAACGTCGACATGGTCACCATGTCGATCATCGATTCGACCATGACCGCGGTCTGCCGCGAGATGGGCATCGTCCTGATGAAGACGTCGTATTCGACGATCTTCAACGAGGCGCTGGACTTCACCTGCGCGCTGGCGAGCCCCGAAGGCGAGATGATCGCGCAGGCCGAATACTGCCCCTCTATGATCGGCGGCGTGCCCCTGCTGGTGCGGAGTTGCGTCAAGGAGATCCCGCTGGAGACCCTCGAGCCCGGCGACGTGATCTGCCACAACGACCCCTACCGAGGCGGCCTGCACTGCCCCGAGCATACGCTGATCAAGCCGGTCTTCGTCGATGACGAGCTCATGGGCTTCGCCATGACCATCGGCCATCTGCAGGAGATCGGCGGCATGGTGCCGGGCGCCTTCGCGGGCGAGGCGACCGAGATCTTCCAGGAAGGACTTCGTGTACCTCCGGTCAAGATCATGAGCCGCGGCGAGGACGTGGAGGAGGTGTGGAAGCTGCTCCTCGCGAATGTCCGTACCCCCCGTTACAACTACGGCGACCTGCGCGCGCTGATTGCAGGCGTAGACGTGGGCGAGCGCGGGCTTGAGAAGCTCATCCGCAAGTACGGCAAGGACCAGTTCCGCCGCAACGTGCTTGACCTGATGGACTACTCCGAGAGCCGCATGCGCGCGGAGATCGGAGCCATCGAGGACGGCGTCTATCGCTTCCAGGACCAGGTCGAGGACGACGGCATCGAGAACAAGCCCTACGACATCAAGGTGGCGGTTCACGTCCAGGGCGACGAGGTGGTGATCGACTATTCCGGCACCTCGCCACAGGCGCTCGGCCCGATCAATGCCACCCTCGGCGTCTCCTACTCCGCCGCCTACAACGGCATCCTGCAAGTCACCGACGAGACCATCCCCAAGAACTCGGGCTGCTTCCGCCCGATCCGCGTGGTTTCGCCGCCCGGCACCTTGCTCAACGTCGACTATCCCGGGCCCGAGGTCGGCGGCAACACCGAGACCCATTGCAAGATCGCGGGCGCCGTGATCGGCGCGCTGGCGCCGGCGCTGCCCGATCGCACGATGGCGGCGGAAGGCGCGACGCACACCAACTTCGTCTTCGGCGGCACCGATGAGGAGAGCGGCGAGGCGTTCGTGTGCTACGCCATCGAGCTCTCGGGCTGGGGCGGGCGCAGCTTCGCCGACGGTAACGACGCCACCGATTCGATCAACGGCAACTGCCGGGTGGTGCCGGTCGAGGTGTTCGAGACCCGCTTCCCCTTCCGCACTGAGTCCTACATCTTGGTACAGGATTCCGGCGGGGCCGGCTTGAATCGCGGCGGGCTCAGCACCCAGCGCACGCTCAAGAGCCTGGATATCGAGATCATGGGCAGCCAGATGTCGGACCGCCACCGCAACCGGCCCTGGGGGCTAGGTGGCGGCCAGCCCGGTGGGCTTGCCGGCACTTGGTATCAGCAGGCGAACACGACAAGCTGGCACATGATCGACGAGGCCTTCGGCAAGGCCAGCCCCAGCAAGTGGAGCAACGTCCGCATCCGGCCGGGCGATTCGATCCGCTTCCAGACTCCCGGGGGCGGTGGTTGGGGCGATCCGAGCCAGCGCTCGCGTGAGCAGGTGATCGAGGACGTCGCCGAAGGCTATATCTCCTCCGCCTCGGCGCGGGAGCACTACGGCCTCGACGGCGCCGCCGAAGCGGCGGAGTAGGGGCGCCCCTCACATCGTTATGCCCGGACATGTTCCGGGCATCTTGTCGGACTGCTCCGTTGATGGGCGGGCGGTTGCATGGATGGCCGGGACAAGCCCGGCCATGACGAGCTGGAAGCAGGGTACGAGCGGATAGAAGCGTCTCGATCTCGATGCCAGGGGGCGGGCGGTCACTCCCTGGGGCGCTCGTCGACGAGGGCGTCGAGCCGGTCGAGTAGGGCCTTGCGGTCGGGCGTGAAGTCGTTCTCGATCCACCAGTCCTCGACTTGGCGGAGAAGCCGGCCGACCTCCGGCCCCTCCGGGATGCCGCGCTCCAGCACGTCGGCGCCATTCAAGAGGAACGTCGGGGCCTCCCATTTCGAGGCCTCATCCAGCATTTTTGTCCACGCACTATCATTCTTGATGTCGTCCTGCAGGGCCCAGGTCATCAGCGTCACGTCCTGGAAATAGTCCGGGCCCAGCCGGTAGAGCAGAACCTGCCGGGAGTGCCGATTAGCAGTGAAGTCGAACATTGCGGGTAGATTGCACAAAGCGGCGAGGCGGGCGCCGTCGTCGGCGTCAAGGCGCCAACGGGCCGCGACCTGCTTAGCGACCGCGTCGGTGCGGGAGGTGTGTGCTTCACGGAAGATGGCGTCGTCGCGCTCTTCGCGTTGTGCGGGGGCGATCAGGGCAGCGAGCCGCCTGATAGGGTCGGCGGGCATGGAAAGGGTGAGCTCGATGTTAACCAGATTGGCAAAGAGCTCAGTTCCATGTGCCTCGGGGAGCAACACGGTGAGCACTCCCATGTTCCACATCGCGCGAACCGCGGGCGCGGGATTCTCGGCCTTCAGCAGCTTCAACATTTCGGCCTGCACGCGTTCGCCCGAGAGGGACGGGATCGTGTGCGCAGCAGCCTTGCAGGCTTCGAGCGCGGCCAAATCGGGCTCGCCCTTGCCGTACCAGGCGTAGAAGCGGAAGAAGCGGAGCAGGCGCAGGTGGTCCTCGGCGATGCGGGTCGCCGGGTCGCCGACGAAGCGCACGAGTCCGGCCTCCAGGTCCGTCCGCCCGCCGAAATAGTCGTGCAGCGCGCCGACCGGCGCAGCACTCATGGCGTTGATGGTGAAGTCGCGGCGCGCCGCGTCTTCCTGCCAATCGTCGGAGAAGGCGACCTCGGCATGGCGGCCGTCGGTGCGCTCGTCGCGCCTGAGCGTGGTGATTTCGTAACGCTCGCCGCCGGCAAGCGCGGTAACCGTGCCGTGCTCGATGCCGCGCGGGACGGTGCGGGTTTCGATGCCGGCGCTCTCCAGCAGCGCCAACACCCGCTCTGGCGGATCGGGCGTGCCGATGTCGATATCGGCGCTCTCGCGCCCGAGCAGCGCGTCGCGCACGCAACCGCCGACGAAGCGGACATCGGCGCCTTCGACCGTGAGAGCGTCGATCACCGCGCAGGTGGCCGGCGCCCTTATCCAGGGTGCGTGGACGGTGTTCTCCACCGAACGAGTGCTCAGTCGATGACCTCGCCGGGGACGATTTCGCCGTCGACGATGCGCGCCGGTACGTAGGTGCCCTCGGGGTCGCTGCCGACGGTCAACGCCCATACCACCAGGCTCGCCGCCGCCAGCACGAGGCCGCCGCCGAGAAGCCTGACCCACGGCATCTTGCGTAGCTGCGCCGCAGCACCGCTGCGGCTCATCTGAACCCGTCGCGTCAGGATGAGAAAGGCGATGTAGAGGATCGTCGGCGCGAGCAGGATCAGGATATGGATCAGGGTGGTTCTCATCATGATGCGCGCACCACATCCCGGAAGTTGACAAGGATCGCCGCCGTAGCGCCCCAGATATGATACGCCTCGTAGGGCAGCACGTAAAAACGGCGCTCGACCCCGCCGATGGTCATCTTGTCGCGCCGGTAGTTGGCGGGCTCCAGCACGAAGGAGAGCGGCACCTCGAAGACCTCGGCGACCTCACGGATATCCGCCTCGAAGTCCGGCGGCTCCGAGACGAAGCCGACGAGGGGCGTGATGCGGTAGCCGCTGCCCACCAGATAGTCATCCAGCCGGCCGACGATCGCGACCTGCTTTGCGGGAAGCCCGATCTCCTCCTCGGCTTCCCGGAGCGCCGTTCTCTGTGGGGTTCCATCCTCGGCGTCGGCCCGGCCGCCGGGGAAACTGATCTGGCCCGCGTGACGCGCGAGCTGCTCGGCGCGGCGGGTAAGCAGCACCGAGAACGCGCCGTCGCGCTCGATGACGGCAACGAGCACGGCAGCGGGCGTGATTGGCTCCGAGGGCGGCAGGCGGCCCCAGGACTCTTCGCTGTAACGGAGCGAGCCCGGCACCCGGGCAGCCGGCGCGCGTTCCGCCGCGGCGATGACTGCCTCCCACGGCTGATCCGGCGCCCCCGGCGCTTGCTGCGCCACGGCGCGCAGAATGTCGGCTTGCATCGACGAGGCTCGTCGGGCGCTCAGGCCGAGTCGTCGAAGGGAAAGAACACGCCCTCGCTCCAGACGCCGAGCACCGGGCGGCCCTCGATCTCCCGCTCGACGCAGAGCTCCACCAGCGGATAGTAGGCGGCGCGCGCCACCCGCGCCTCCAGGCCCTCGCGGACGGTGAGATAGGGCGCCTTCTCGTCCGACCCCGGCAGGGAGCGAAAGGTGAGGGGATGCGCGGCGTCGGCGCTCACCCACTCGTCCAGATTGGTGCGGAAGCGCAGGCGCTGGCCCGCGCCCTTGCCTTCGGCCTCCATCTCGACCGCGATGAAGGGCACGTCGTCGACCACGATGCGCGCCTTCTCCACCGGCGTGACCAGCCAGTAATCGTCGTCCTCGCGCCTGAGCACGCTCGCGAAGAGCTTGACCAGCGGGAGCCGGCCGATGGGGCAGCCTTCGTGGAACCACGTGCCGTCGCCCGCGATCCTGATGTCGATATCGCCGCAGAAGAGCTGCGGCGGCCGCCCGGCGGCCGGTGCCTGCGATTCGCCCATTCGCGCAGTATAGCCAAGCGAGCGAGCTTGGGCGCCATGTCCGGTGCCAAAAGGAATGGGCCGCCTCCGCCGTGGCGGACGCGGCCCATCGCTCGAAGGGGATTCTCCGAAGGGTCAGCCGACGCGCTCGTCGATCAGCCGGTTCACTTCGGTGGCGGCCTCCATCTGCACCATGTGGCCCTGGCCCTCCATCACCGTGCAGTCCACGCCCTCCGGCAGGCCGTCGGCATGGGAGGCTGGGATGATCTGGTCGCCGGCGCCCCAGATGACGAGGGTCGGCACGCTGCCCGCCACATCGCGCATCGCCTCTGCCTGGGCGCCGCCGGGCGCGAAGGCGTCCCGGACTGTCCCAAGCGCGGCAGTGACGCCGTCGATCCGCTTGAAGGCGAGCAGATCGTTGATGAGTTGGCGGGTGACCAGCGCAGGATCGCTGAAGAGCTTCTCGACGTGGGGCTTGAGGTCCTTCCGGCGCTCGGCTGAGATGAAGCCTTCGAGATAGTCCCCGTCGATATCGGGACCGAGGCCGGCGCTCCCGATCAAGGTGATCGACGCGACGCGCTCCGGCGTCGCGCGGGCCACGGCGAGCGCGATGGCACCGCCCATGGAGTGGCCCACGAGATGAGCGGACTCGATTTCCAGCGCATCGGCGAAGCCGGTGACGATATCGGCGAAGAAGTCGACCGACCCGTCGCCCACGTCCTTGCTGGAGCTGCCGTGCCCCGGCAGGTCGAGGGCGTGGACCACGCGTTTGGCGGCGAGCGCTTCGTGGTTGAAGAGCCAGTTGTTGAGGTCGCCGCCGAAGCCGTGGATCAGGATGACCGGCGTGCCGCCTTCGCCCCGCGTGAGATAACGAATCGCGCGCCCCGCGACCTCCACGGTCTCGGTCGCCGGTCCGCTGTCCTCGTCGTCGTCCTCGGGTGGCACGAAGTTGGCCAGAAAGTCGCTGACGAACGCATCGATATCGGCATCGGCGACGCTCTCGTCGGCGACGATGCCGAGCAGGCCGCCCACCGGCAGCACGTCGCCCTCCTGGGCGACGCAACGCCGCAACACACCGGGGTCGGCTGCCTCGACCGCGCTGGAGATCTTCTCCGTCTCGATGTCGACAATCTCATCGCCCGGTGTGATCGAGTCCCCTTCGCCGACGAGCCAGCCGGCGACCTTCCCCTCCTTCATGGAGAGGCCCCATTTGGGCATGCAAAGGGTGCGAATGCCGTCGCTCATTTGCTGGACTCCATCACTGCCTTCACGGCCTTCTGCACCGCCGCGGCGTTGGGGATGTAGAGATCCTCGAGCGTATCCGAGAAGGGCACCGGGGTGTGCGGGGCGGTCACCTGCTTGATCGGCCCCTTGAGCGAGTTGAAGGCCTTCTCGCAGATCATCGCCGCGATGTCGGTGGCCATGTTGCAGCGCGGGTGCGCCTCGTCGAGCACCACCAGACGCCCGGTGTTCTCCACGCTTTCAATGACGGTTTCCTCGTCCAGCGGCGAGGTGGTGCGCAGGTCGACGACCTCGCACTCGATGCCGTCGCCGGCGAGTGCTTCCGCCGCTTCTAACGCCACGTGGACCATGCGGCCGAGTGTCACGATCGAGACGTCATCGCCCTCGCGCACGATGTTGGCCTCGCCGAAGGGGAGCGCGTAGGGCTCCTCCGGCACGTCGCCTTCCAGCGTGTAGAGCGCCTTGTGTTCGCAAAAGATCACCGGGTCGTTGTCGCGGATCGCCTGAATCAACAGGCCCTTGGCGTCGTAAGGGGTCGCCGGGGTCACGACCTTGAGCCCGGGGATGTGGGTGAACACTGGATAGAGGCACTGCGAATGCTGAGCCGCGGCGCGGAGCCCGGCACCGTACATGGTGCGGATCACTACCGGGGTCTCGGCCTTGCCGCCGAACATGTAACGGAACTTCGCAGCCTGGTTGAAGATCTGGTCGAAACAGACGCCCATGAAGTCGATGAACATCAGCTCGGCCACCGGGCGGAGCCCTGCGGTCGCCGCGCCGACGGCGGCACCGATGAACGCGGACTCGGAGATCGGGGTGTCCATGACCCGATCGCCGTACTTGCCGAAGAGCCCCTTGGTGATGCCGAGCGGCCCGCCCCAGGCGTCGCGTTCGCCATCGGTGCCGAGACCGCCTGCCACGTCCTCGCCCATGATGATAACGGTCTCGTCGCGCTCCATCTCCTGGGCGAGGGCTTCGTTGATTGCCTGCTGGTAGGTAACTGTGCGTGCCATGATTCTTTCCCTCGCTCAGTAGGACACGTAGACGTCGGTAAGAAGATCGGCGGCCGTCGGCGACGGTGCCACCTTGGCCTTGGCGACCGCGCCGTCGACCTGGGCCTCGGCCTCGCTGTCGATCGCGTCGAGATCGGCCGCGTCGAGCAGGCCGGCTCCGGTCACCTTTTCGCGGAACATGGCGAGGCAGTCCCGCGTCTCGCGGAGCTTCTTGACCTCATCGGGCCCGCGGTAGGTCTGGGCGTCGCCCTCGAAGTGCCCGTAGTAGCGGTTGAGCTTGCATTCCAGCAGGCTCGGGCCGCCGCCCTCGCGCGCGCGCTTGATGGCCTCGCCGGCGGCCTCGTGGACCGCGAAGAAGTCGTGGCCGTCGATCACGACGCCCGGCATGTTGAAGCCGCTGGCCCGGTCGGCGGCATCGTCGCAGGCGATAGACCACTTCGACGAGGTCGATTCCGCGTAGCCGTTGTTCTCGATCACGAAGATGCAGGGCAGGTTCCAGACCGAGGCCAGGTTGAGGCTCTCGAAGGTGGTGCCCTGGTTCGAGCCGCCGTCGCCGACGAAGGCGATGGCGACACCGCCGGTGCCGAGCTGCTTCGCCGCGAGGCCCGCGCCGCAGATGAGCGGCGGGCCGCCGCCCACGATGCCGTTCGCGCCCATCATGCCCTTGTCGAGGTCGGCGATGTGCATGGAGCCGCCCTTGCCGGCGCAGAGGCCGTCCTTGCGGCCGTAAATCTCCGCCATCATGCCGTCCACGTCGCATCCCTTGGCGATGCAGTGGCCGTGGCCGCGATGGGTGCTTGCGATGCGGTCGCGATCGTCGAGATGCAGGCACACGCCGACACCGCTCGCCTCCTCGCCGGCATAGAGGTGCACGAAACCCGGGATGTCGCCGGTCGCGAACTCGATGTGAAGGCGTTCCTCGAACTCGCGGATCGTGCGCATGGTCCTATAGGCCGTCAACAATTGGTCTTTGCTGAGCTGCATACGAGTGGCTCCTCTCTGCCTGCGTGGGGGCGTTCGGCCCTAAAAATAGGCGACGCCGGTGCTTATGTCGAAGACGTGTAGCTTGTCCACATCGAAGCCGATGCGGCAGGGATCGCCGGGCCCTCCCATGGGACCGATCTTGGTCTTCACCATCACCCGGTCGCCGCCGATGGTGACTTCGACGATCATGTCGCCGCCGAGCGGCTCGGTGACGAAGATCTCGCCCGGCACATCCAGCGAGCCGTCGGCACCCGGCTCGATGGCCAGATTGTCGGGGCGGATGCCGATGCGCACGTTGGCCTCGGCTCCGCCGGCCGTGAGCAGACTGGCCTGCTGCTCGGTGAGCGCGAGCCGGAAGCCCGAATGCACGACGGTGAGCCCGACGTTGGTCTGCTCCAAGGTGCAGTCGAGGAAGTTCATGGGCGGCTCGCCGACGAAGCCCGCCACGAACTCGTTGGAAGGCTGGTTGTAGATTTCCTCGGGCGTGCCGAGCTGCTGCAGCACACCTTCGTGCATCACCGCGATCCGGTCCGCCATCGACATGCCCTCGAGCTGGTCGTGGGTGACGTAGACGGTCGTGGTCTCGAGGTCGCGCTGCAGGTGCTTGAGCTCGCCCCGCATGTGGGAGCGCAGCTTGGCGTCGAGATGGGCGATGGGCTCATCGAAGAGAAAGACCTTGGGTTCGCGCACGATGGCGCGGCCGATGGCCGTGCGCTGCTTCTGCCCGCCGCTGAGCTCCACCGGCTTGCGGCCGAGCAGGGGGTCGATCTCCAGAATCTCTGCGGCGCGGCGCACGCGGCGCTCGATCTCGTCCCTGGGCGTACGCCGCAGCCTGAGCGGGTTCGCCATGTTGTCGAACACGGTCTTGTGGGGGTAGAGGGCGTAATTCTCGAACACCATGGCGATGTCGCGATCGCGCGGCGGCAGGTCGTTCACCCGCACGTCGTCGAAATAGATGTCCCCGGAGGAGATGAACTCCAGGCCGGCGAGCATGCGCAGCGTCGACGACTTGCCGCAGCCGGAGGGCCCGAGGATGCACATGAACTCGTTGTCCCGGATCTCGAGATTGAGCTCCTTTACGGCCATGGTCTTGCCGTAATACTTCCAGACGTCGGAGATCGTAACCGTAGCCATCAGTACCCCCAGACAGGCATGTTCCCGCTCTCCGGCCCTATTCCCTGACCGCGCCCATGGTCAGCCCGGCGACGAGATAACGCCGGATCAGAAGGCCGAGAAACATCATCGGCACCGTCGTTACGACGCCGGCGGCCATGATCATGCCCCACTGAATTTTGACCGGCTGGACCAGCTCGGCGGTCGCCACAGGCAGGGTCTTGGCGCCGCCCGAGCCGATGATCGTGGCGAACAGGAAGTCGTTCCAGCCGAAGAGCACGCAAAGCACGATGAAGGCGCCGAGCCCCGGCGCCACCAGCGGGATGATCAGCCTGAACGCCTGCCAGCGGGTGCAGCCGTCGCACTGCGCCGCTTCCTCGATCGCATAAGGCACGTTGTCGAAGAAGCCCTTCAGAATCCAGATGGCGAAGGGAAGGTTGAAGGTGGTGTAGGCGAGGATCAGGCCGGGCAGGGTGCCGACCAGCCCCGACGAGCGGAAGATCACGTAGAGCGGCACCATGACCGCCACCACCGGCGCCATGCGGGTCGAGATGATCCAGAAGAGGAGGTCGCGCTTGCCGCGAAATTCCGCCCGCGAGAGCGCGTAGGCTGCCATCGAGCCCAGCGAGACCGAAACCGCCGCCGAGCCGAACGACGCGATCAGGCTGTTGCGCAGGTAGGTGCCGAAGTGCTTCTCGGTGAAGAGTTCGACGTAGTGCGTGCTGGTCGGCTTGAAGTCGAACATTACGCCGACCCCGCCGAAATCGCCGACCGCCGGCAGCTTGAACGCGTCCAGCAGGTCCTTGAAGGACGAAACCACCATGATCAGCAGCGGCAGGGTGGTCCAGACGAAGAAGAAGACCAGAAAAATGATCGCAAGCGTCTTCAGCGCGGTGCGCAGCGGCGACCGATAGGTGACGATCTCGCGCGACGCCATCGCCTAGTCCTTGCCCTGTGTTCTGATCTTGCGGGTCGGGTCCTCGAACACCATGGTCAGGACGAGGCCCAGCAGGATCGTCAGCAGCAGCAGGGTGAACGCGATTGCAGCGCCCCGGCCGAGCTCGAAGAACTTGAACGACACGTCGAACAAGTAGGTCGGCAGGATCTTGGTCGCGTTGGCGGGGCCACCGCCGGTCATGATCAGGATCGTGTCGATGAACCTGAAGTTGTCCATGAAGCGGAGCAGGATCGCGATCAGCAGGAAGGGGTAGAGATTGGGCAGCGCGACGCTGAAGAAGTTACGGATGGGTCCCGCGCCATCCACCATGTGAGCCTCAACCTGCTCCTGCGGCACGCGCTTGAGGCCGGCGAGCGTGATGAGCGCGATGAGCGGGGTCCATTGCCAGACGTCGGTCGCGACGATCGCAAACATCGCCCAGAACTTGTTGCCGAGGATCGAGCCGCTCTCCAGCAGGCCGATGCTCTGCAGCAGCCAGAAGTACCAGCCGAAGGTGCCGTTGTAGAGAAACATGTAGAGGAAGCCGGCGACGACGGGCGCCATCATCATCGGCATCAGGAAAATGGTAACGAGGATCTTCTCGAAACGATTGTTGTTGAGGATGACCGCCACCAGAACGCCGAGGCTGATCTCCACTGAGAGGCAGAGCGCGCTGTACTTGAAGAGGGTGAGCCAGCCGCGCTGGAACTTCTTGTCGCTCGCGAGCCGGGAGAAGTTGTCGATGCCGGCCCATACGTCCGACTTGCCCGGCGCGAGCTGCACCTCGTGCAGGGACATGTAGATCAGCCAGACCAGGGGATAGAGCGAGATCGCCGCCAGCAGCAGGATCGCCGGCAGCATCAGCCATAGCAGGTAATAGCGCGGCGGCCGGTGGTTGAAGTTCTCCGGCACGTAATCGATCGTCCGCACACCGCGCACGACGCCATCCGCGACATCGATGTTCGCGATGTTGGCCATGCGCTGGGTCTCCGCGTCGTTTCGCCGCCCGCGGCCGGCTGCTGCCTGCGTTGATCAGAATCCGCAAACCGCCCGAGAGACGCCGGGATGCCGGCGCCCCTCGAGCGGAGCGGTGTTACCTAGACGTCGTGGATGGAGTCCAGCTCGTCCCTGATGGACTCGCACGCCTCCTGAGCCGAAAGCTCGCCGGAGATGCACTGCTGCGTGCCGACCCGAACGATCTCGTGATACTCGTTCGACTTCGGCAGCTTCGGCCCGAGCACCATGTTCGGAGAGTGGATGCCCTTGTCGTAGACCGCCTCGAAGGTGAGCGCGTTCGGCATGGTGGTGGGCCGGTTGCGCGCTGCCTGGACCTCCGGCACGTCGAGGACGGACTTGCGGGTGGGCGTGCCGCCGACGCCCTGCAGGACCATGAGCTGCGTGTCGTGGCTGCAGGCCCAGCTCGCGAAGATGAACGCCGCACGCTGGAGGTCCATGTCTGCCCCGGCGTTGATGCCGATGCCGCCGATGCCGCAGTTGGTGGCGTTGACGACATTGTCGCTGCCGTCGGTGTTCCACTCGACGGCGCCCTTGGGCCCCATGGCGTAAGCCGTCTTGCCGCCGGCCGCGACGGACTGCTCGGCATCCTCAACCGAGGCCGCGAACTCGTGATACTGGATCTGCATGGCGACGCCGCCGGCGGCGTAGACCGTGTTCAGCTCCAGGGTCCCGTTGGTCAGGTTGTCGGGATGGGAGACTTCGGCGAGCGCCCTGTAGCCGTCCATCGCGCTGACCGACTGGGCGTCGCCCCAGTTGGTCGGGCCGGGGTTCTTCGAGCCCAGCGTGTCGTCGACCGCGAAGTCGAGCCACTGGTTCTGCGCGTACATGTGCCGCTGGATGTCGAGCTGCGTGGTCCAGCCGAACGAGCCGTGATGCTGCGCGTAACCGTAAGGGATGGACGCATCGCGCTCGTGCATCTTGCGGAAGAATTCGGCGAACCGCTTATGCACATAACTCCGGTGGCACACGATGTTGCCTCCAATGTCGACTATTCCAGGCCCGCCAGGCGCTACATGTGCGATTCACCGGAGCATTGTGCATAAGCGGTTTCGGCGATATCGACCATGTTCTTGTAGGTGGTGTCGTCGGTGAACTCGAGGCGATAGCCGTAGTCGGCCTCGAAGTCCTTGGTCAGCTGCTCGAACAGGTCCTGCCGGTAGAAGGTGCAAGAGACCGCGCAGTCATAGGGGAAGGCGCGGATCGGGCCGCGTTCGTAGTAGACGCCGCAGGCATCCAGGAAATTCTCGAACCAGACGTCGCTGCCGTAGCCTTGCGGGTCGAGCGGCAGCGTGTCGTCCACCGAGAACTCGTTCAGGTCGGCGTAGAAGTCGGCGAAGGGCGAGCCGATCGGCTTGTCCTGCACGTAGTTGAGGTGATAGTCGGCCTGGCCGCTCCTGAGGTCGATGCCGACCTTCTGCTGCACGGTCGGCAGGCCGTCGGTCAGGATCTCCACCTCGATGCCGGTGAGATCGTAGAACGCCTGGATGTTGTCGCGGATCGCGAAGGAAGGCGGCGTGTTCTCGGACATGAAGACGAGTTTCGAGCCCTCGTACTGGCGCCACTTGGCGTCGTCGGACGACGAGGCATAGACCGGCCGGCGCGTAATGACCGAGTTCATGCCGACCGCGATCGAGCCTGCACCGAGCACGGTTGCGACACCGCCTCCGAGCTCGAGAAATTTGCGTCGGCTGATCGGCTTGTACAGCGCCTTCTTGGGCATAGAGAACATGCGGTGCTCCTCCTTGCGAGTGTCGGACGATGGCGTCAATTGGGTGGGGCGGGGCAAACGTCGCAGCCCGCGCGTGGATTCCCGCGCGGTCTCCCTCCGCCGGTGGGCGGCAAAGTGAACGTTTGTTTTCGGGGTGTCAATGGTCGAACCGGTCGTGCACGGAACGCCACCGGCATGCGTTACAGTGCTACGTCCGGAGTGCCGGAAGGTTTTCGAAGAGGGCCAGCGCCTCGGGGTTCGCCAGTGCCTCGCGGTTCTTGACCGCGCGGCCGTGGATCACGTCGCGGACCGCAAGCTCGGTGATCTTGCCGGAACGAGTGCGCGGGATATCGGCGATCTGGATCACCTTCGCCGGCACGTGGCGCGGCGTGCATTCGCGGCGGATACGCCTCTTGATCGTGTCGGTGAGCGCATCGTCCAGCGCGATGCCCTCGCGCAGTCGGACGAAGAGCACGATGCGCTGGTCGCCCTCCCAGTCCTGACCGATGCAGATGGCCTCCAGCACCTCGTCGCACTGCTCGACCTGGCGGTAGATTTCCGCCGTGCCGATGCGCACACCGCCGGGGTTCAGCACCGCGTCGGAGCGGCCGTGGATGACCAGGCCGTCGTGCTCGGTGCGCGTCACCCAGTCGCCGTGGCACCAGACGCCGCCGTCGAAGCGGTCGAAGTAGGCGCTGTGATACTTGGCGCCGTCCGGGTCGTTCCAGAACGAGATCGGCATGGAAGGGAAGGGCTGTGTACACACGAGTTCGCCCGGCTCGCCCTGCACCGGCCTGCCGGCATCGTCGAAGACGTCCACCGCCATGCCGAGGCCGAAGGCCTGCAGCTCGCCGCGCCGGACCGGGCCCATCGGGTTGCCCAGTGCGAAGCAGGAGATGATGTCCGTGCCGCCCGAGATCGAGGCGAGATGCAAGTCGTCCTTGATGGCGCGGTAGACGTAGTCGAACCCCTCTGGCGCGAGTGGCGAGCCGGTGGAGGTCATGGTGCGGAGCGCGCCGAGATTGTGGGTGCGCTTCGATTCAATTCCTGTCTTAGCCGCAGCGTCCAAGTACTTGGCAGAGGTGCCGAAAAGAGTCATGGCCTCGGCGTCGGCATAGTCAAAGAGCACGTTGCCGTCGGGGTGGAAGAGCGAGCCGTCGTAGAGCAGCAGCGTCGCCTCCGAGGCCAGCGCGCTCACCAGCCAGTTCCACATCATCCAGCCGCATGTGGTGGCGTAGAACACCCGGTCGCCGCGCCCGATGTCGCTCTGCAGAGCGTGCTCTTTCATGTGTTGCAGGAGGGTGCCGCCGGTGCCGTGGACGATGCACTTCGGTGCGCCGGTGGTGCCGGAGGAGAACATGATGACCAGAGGGTGGTCGAAGGGTACGCGCACGAAGTCGATCGGCCCGCCGGGCTGCTCGTCGAGCGCTGCGCCATAGAGGGATGCGTTGCCGATGCCGTCTAGCGCGGGGCTTTCCTCCGCGTAAGCCACCACGATCACGTGCTCGACGGTGGGAAGCTCCGCCAGGATCTCCCGCAGCTGCGGCCGGCGGTCGAAGGTCTTGCCGCCGTAGAAGTAGCCGTCGGCGGCGATCAGCACCTTGGGCGCGATCTGGCCGAAGCGGTCGAGCACGCCGCGCGTGCCGAAATCCGACGAGCAGGAGGACCAGACCGCGCCGAGGCTCGCCGCCGCCAGCGCCGAGACGATGGTCTCCGGCATGTTCGGCAGGTAGCCCGCGACCCGGTCGCCCTGGCGGACCCCGCGGGCCGCCAACGCCTGGGCCATGCGTGAAACCTGGTTGTGCAGGTCCGCGAAGCTGAGGCGCCGCCTGACCCGGTCTTCGCCCCAGAAGACCAGTGCGTCCGCCTCGTCCCGCCGGCGCAGCAGGTTCTCGGCATAGTTGAGTCTCGCGTCGGGGAACCAGCGGGCGCCCGGCATCTGGTCGCCGTCGACCACGATGCGCTCGCCCGGCCCATCGCCGATGATGCCGGCAAAGTCCCACATCGAGCGCCAGAATTGCGCCGGCTCGGCGATCGACCAGGCGTGCAGCGCGCCGTAGTCGGCGGCATCGACGTCCCACGTGGCGCGCACGTCGGCCATGAAGCGGCCCAGACGGGCGCTCTTCAGGCGCTCTCCCGATGGCGTCCAGAGTGGCTCGGTCATGGCTCCTCCGCTTCTGTCGCGCCCTCATAGCAGGCTCCCGCGCCGAACGGGAGACTCGAAGGGCTGCGGAATGAGGTAAGAGTTTCGACGAAGGCATTTGCCAATGCGTCCTGTAAACTCATATGTGTTTCGTTCTCTGGATCGTCTGGCGAGACGCGAGAGGCACCAATGATCGCCGCAGTCGCCGAGCGCGCAGCCGATATCGAGCGGTTGTGCGGCAGGCACCACGTCATGAGTCTCGCGCTCTTCGGCTCGGCGGCAACCGGCGGGCACCAATCCAGTACGAGCGACTTCGATTTTGTCGTGGAGTTTCAGCCGCTTCCGGCCGGTTCCTATGCGGACAGTTATTTCGGCCTTCTGGAAGATCTGGAGCGGCTTCTCGGCGGTCCCGTCGAGTTGGTCGTAGGCTCTGCCATCAAGAATCCCTATTTCCGGCAATCGGTCGAGCAGACCAGCGCACCGCTCTATGAAGCCTGAGGCGCAGAAATATCTGTACGACATTTGGCGCGCCGTCGAGCTGCTGAGGGAGTTCACCGCGGACAAGGCGTTCGCGGACTAAGAGCGCGACGCCATGCTGCGCGCGGCGGTAGAACGCCAGTTCGAGATTGTCGGCGAGGCCACCGCTCGGCTGGCGAGGCTCGACCAAGAGATAGCTGGTAGAATCGGCGAATACCGTCGCATCGTGGCATTCCGCAACATCCTCATCCACGGCTATGCCGATGTGGACGACCGTCTGGTGTGGGATGTGGTCGAAGCAAAGCTCCCCATCCTGCGCCGCGATGTGGCTAGGCTGTTGAGAGAGGCGGGTACCGAGCCGTCCTGAATCGGGCCTGCGGAGCCGCACGCATCGCCTTATCCGCGTCAATTGACAACTCGGTGATATTCCCTATTGAAAGCGGACTGAATTCGTCCTATATGCCCATCACGCCTGCCCGGGCGGGAGCGCGAGCGGGGCGATTGCGAGGGGGGTAAAGCATGATCCGCGTCAGCCGCATGGCCGACTATGGTGTCGTGGCCATGACCCATATCGCGCGCGAACCGCGCGCCCGGCACACCGCTGCGAGCATCGCGGCGCGTACCGGCGTGCCCCAGCCGAGCGCGAGCAAGCTGCTGAAATTGCTGGCGAAGGCCGGCATCCTGACCTCGCACCGCGGGGCCAAGGGCGGCTACGTGCTGGCATACCCGCCTGAGAAGGTCTCGGTCGCGGACCTGGTCGCCGCCGTGGACGGGCCGATCTCGCTCGCCGATTGCCTCGACGGCCCCTCCGGCATCTGCGAGCTGGAGAGCTTCTGCTCGGTGCGTGGGCCCTGGCAGAAGATCAGTGACGCGATCCGCGTGGCGCTGGAGGAGGTGACATTGGCTGACATGGCCAAAGCCGCAGAGGGCGTGGGCGAGCTGCCTGCGCCGGCACAGAGCGCGGGCCGGGAGCACGCCTCATGAGCGCCCAGCAGGATGCCGCGCAGGCAGTCGAGTCCTACGCCGGCGAGCGCTACAAGTACGGCTTCGTCACGGACGTCGAGTCCGACTCCGCGCCCCTCGGCCTGGATCACGGTACCATCCGCTTCATCTCCGCCAAGAAGGGCGAGCCCGAGTGGTTATTGGCGTGGCGTCTCAAGGCGTTCGAGCGCTGGCTTGAAATGGAAGATGAGGAGCCGACCTGGGCCAAGGTGCACTATCCGCCCATCGATTATCAGGACGCCTGCTACTACTCCGCGCCCAAGTCGGACTCCGACCGGCCCAAGAGCCTGGACGAGGTCGATCCCGAGCTGCTGAAGACCTACGAGAAGCTCGGCATCCCGCTCCAGGAGCAGGAGATGCTGGCTGGGGTCGCGGTGGACGCGGTGTTCGACAGCGTCTCCGTCGCCACCACCTTCAAGGACAAGCTCGCCGAGATGGGCATCATCTTCTGCGCGATCTCGGAGGCGGTGAAGGAGCACCCCGAGCTGGTGCAGCGTTACCTCGGCTCCGTGGTGCCCTATTCGGACAACTTCTTCGCGACGCTCAATTCGGCGGTCTTCACCGATGGCTCCTTCGTCTACGTGCCCAAGGGCGTGCGCTGCCCGATGGAGCTTTCCACCTACTTCCGCATCAACGCGGCCAACACCGGGCAGTTCGAGCGCACACTGATCATCGCGGACGAGGGCTCCTACGTGAGCTATCTCGAAGGCTGTACGGCGCCCATGCGGGACGAGAACCAGCTCCACGCGGCCGTCGTCGAGCTGATCGCGCTAGACGACGCCGAAATCAAGTATTCCACGGTGCAGAACTGGTATCCGGGTGACGCCGAGGGCAAGGGCGGGATCTACAACTTCGTGACCAAACGCGGCGCCTGCCGCGGCGCCAACGCCAAGATCTCCTGGACCCAGGTGGAGACCGGGTCTGCGATCACCTGGAAGTATCCGAGCTGCATCCTGCAGGGCGACAATTCGGTGGGCGAGTTCTACTCCATCGCCATCACCAACAATCGCCAGCAAGCCGATACCGGTACCAAGATGATCCACATGGGCCGCAACACCAAGAGCCGGATCGTCTCCAAGGGCATCGCTGCCGGGCGGTCGGACAGCACCTATCGCGGCCTTGTCCGCATCCAGCCCAAGGCCGAAGGCGCGCGCAACCACACCCAATGCGATTCGCTCCTGATCGGTGCGGAATGCGGAGCCCACACCGTGCCCTACATCGAATCCCGCAACCCCACGGCGCGGGTCGAGCACGAGGCGACTACCTCCAAGATCAGCGAGGACCAACTCTTCTACTGCCGGCAGCGCGGGATCGGCGAGGAGGACGCGGTTGCGCTGATCGTGAACGGCTTCTGCCGCGAGGTGCTGCAGGAGCTGCCAATGGAATTCGCCGTTGAGGCCCAAAAACTCGTGGCCATCAGCCTCGAAGGCAGCGTCGGCTAAGACGGTCGGCCAGGACGGACAGTACGGAACAGAACAGACATGTCGAATCCCATGCTAGCGATCGAAAACCTGCACGCGACCGTCGACGGCAAGCCGATCCTGAACGGCCTCGACCTCTCGGTGAACGAGGGCGAGCTGCATGCGGTGATGGGGCCGAACGGCTCGGGCAAGAGCACGCTCGCCTACGTGATTGCCGGCCGCGAGGGCTACGAGGTGACGCAGGGCTCGATCACCTACCGGGGCCACGACCTGCTCGCCATGAGTGTCGAGGAGCGGGCGTGCAGCGGCGTCTTTCTCGCCTTCCAGTATCCGGTGGAGATACCGGGCGTGGGCAGCGCGACCTTTCTCAAGACGGCGGTCAATGCCGGTCGCAAGCATCGCGGCGAGCAGGAATACGACGCGATGGAGTTCCTCAAGCTGGTCAAGGCCAAGCGCACGGCGCTCGGCATCGACGACGGCATGATGCGGCGCGCCCTCAACGTCGGCTTCTCCGGCGGCGAGAAGAAGCGCAACGAGATGCTTCAGATGGCGCTATTGGAACCCTCCCTCGCCATCCTTGACGAGACCGATTCCGGCCTCGATATCGACGCTCTGAAGGTCGTCGCCGACGGCATCAACGCACTGCGCGGGCCGGAGCGGGCGATGGTAGTCATCACCCACTATCAGCGGCTGCTGGACCACGTCGTGCCCGACAAGGTGCACGTGCTCGCGGGCGGCCGCATCGTGCGCTCGGGCGGAAGCGAGCTCGCGCTGGAGCTCGAGAGCCGCGGCTATGCCGTGCTCGGGCTCGAGCCGAGCGCGGCGGCCTGAGCGGGAGCGACCGGCCATGCCCGCGCCACGGACCATTCCCTTCGACTATCCGGCACCCGGCGCCGTAGCGGCGGCGCTGCCGGGCGAGGGCCTGCCCTGGCTCGACGCGCTGCGCGACGAGGGCCGCCGGCTCAGCGCCGATGGGTTGCCGGGTACCCGCATGGAGGCGTGGAAGTACACCAGCCTCGCACCGCTCGCCGAACTCGAATTCTCGCCCCCGGCATCGATCGAGACCGAGGTTGGGCCAGCCGATCTCGGGCCTGGCGCCCTCGATGCACTGGAGGGGCCCTCGCTGGTCTTCGTCAACGGGCGGCTGTCGTTGGGCCATTCGCGGCTCGAAGGCCTGCCGGAGGGCCTGCACGTGCGCGGGCTGGCCCAAGTCCTGGCCGACGATCCGGCCCGGATCGAGGGTCTGATTGGCCGCGCAGAGTCCCTCAACGGCGATCTCATGGCGGCCTTCAACGCGGCCTTCGCGGCCGACGGCTGCATCGTCGAGAGCGCGCCCGGCGCCGTCATCGACGAGCCGATCAGGCTGCGCTTCGTCGCCGCGCCGGGAAGCGCGCCGCTCGCCTACCACCCGCGCGTCATCGTGCGCTTGGGCGCAGGGAGCAGCCTCAACCTGATCGAGTGCCACGAGGGGCCGGCGGGTACGCCGACGTGGTCCAACCCGCTTACCGACATCCAGGTCGGCGAAGGCGCCAGGCTCAGTCACGTCAAGCTCCAGATCGAAGGCGAGAACGCCTATCACACCGCGCTCACCAAGGCGGCGCTGGCTGGTGAGGCCCGCTATGAGAGCCATCTGCTGACGCTCGGCGCCCGCCTCACGCGCCACGAAATCCACGTCCGCTTCGACGGTGAGGGCGCGAATTGCCAACTGCGCGGCGGCTACATGGCACGCGACAGCCAGCACGTCGACAACACCACGGTGATCGACCACGCCCTGCCCAATTGCGAGAGCCGCGAGGTCTACAAGGGCGTGCTCGACGGTAGGGCGCGCGGAGTCTTTCAGGGCAAGATCATCGTGCGCCAGGACGCCCAGAAGACCGACGGCCACCAACTCAACCGCACGCTGCTGCTCTCGCGCAAGGCCGAGATCGACACCAAGCCCGAGCTGGAAATCTACGCCGATGACGTCAAGTGCAGCCACGGGGCGACGGCGGGCGAGCCGGAGGACGATCAGCTCTTCTACCTGCGCTCGCGCGGCCTCGACCTGCACACCGCGCGCAAGCTGATCGTCGAAGGCTTCATGGGCGAACTGCAGGAGGAGATCGGCCACGAGCCGACCCGTGCCGTGCTGTCCGAACAGGTTGCCGCCTGGATGGACGGAGGCCGGTCGTGAACACCGCCCCCGCCCGGCGCCTCGAACCCTCGGCAGCCGCCGCGCCCTTCGACGTGGAGCGGGTGCGCGCGGATTTCCCGATCCTCTCGCGCACCGTTCACGGCAAGCCGCTGACCTTTCTCGATAGCGGCGCGAGCGCCCAGAAGCCGCGTCAGGTGATCGATGCGCTATCGCGCTGCTACGAGGCCGAGTACGCCAACATCCATCGCGGCGTCTACGAGTTGAGCGCAAAGGCGACCGACGCCTACGAGGGCGCGCGCGCCAGGGTGCAGCGCTTCGTCAACGCCCGCTCGGCGAGCGAGATCGTCTTCACCAAGGGGGCGACGGAAGCCATCAACCTGGTCGCCACGAGCTGGGGCGGGGCCTTCCTCGGTGAGGGCGACGAGGTCGTGCTCTCGGTGCTGGAGCACCACGCCAACATCGTGCCCTGGCAGTTGCTGCGCGAGCGCACCGGCATCGTGCTCAAGGTGGTCCCGACCGACGAGCGCGGTACCTTCCCGCTCGATGCCTACGAGGCGCTGGTCGGGCCGCGCACAAAGCTGGTGGCTCTCACCCACGTCTCCAACGCGCTCGGCACCGTGTTGCCGGTGGACGAGATCGTGCGCATCGCGCACGACCAGGGTGCGCTTGTCCTGATCGACGGCGCCCAGGGCATCGTGCACTGCCCCGTCGACGTGCAGGCGCTGGACGTGGATTTCTATTGTTTCTCGGGCCACAAGCTCTACGGGCCGAGCGGCATCGGCGTGCTCTACGGCAAGCAGGCGCTGCTCGCCGCCATGCCGCCCTACCAGGGCGGCGGCGACATGATCGAGCGTGTCACCTTCGAGCGCACGACCTTCGCCCCGCCGCCTGCGCGCTTCGAGGCCGGCACGCCGCCCATCGCCGGCACGGTCGGCCTTCATGCCGCAATCGACTACGTCGCCTCGTTCGACCCGGCGGCTGTCGCTGCCCACGAGCACGACCTGCTCACTTACGCGACCGAGCGGCTCAGCGCGCTGAATAGCGTGCGCCTCTACGGCACGGCGCCGGGGAAGGCCGCCATCGTCTCCTTCACTATGGACGGCGTGCATCCCCACGACATCGGCACGATCCTCGACCGGGCCGGGGTTGCGGTGCGGGTCGGCCATCATTGTGCCCAGCCTCTGATGGACCACTTCGGCATCGCCGGCACTGTGCGGGCCTCCTTCGGCCTTTACAACACGCGTGCCGACGTCGACCGCCTGGTCGATGGGCTCGACGAGGTGCGGGAGATTTTCGGCTGATGTCCGAGTTGCGCGAGCTCTATCAGGAGGTAATCCTCGATCACGGCAAGTCGCCGCGCAATTTCGGCAAGCCGCCGGCGGTGACCGGCGAGTCCCACGGTCACAACCCGCTCTGCGGCGACACGGTGACAATCTACGTCGACGTGGCTAAGGGTGTGGTCACGGACATCGGCTTCGAGGGCCGGGGTTGCGCCATCTCGATGGCGTCGGCCTCGATGATGACCGAATTGCTGCGCGGCAAGTCGATCGACGTCGTGGAGGCCATGTTCGCCGAGTTCCACGCACTGGTGGCGTCGACGGAGCCTGCCTGCGAGGCGGGCTTCGAGACCCCCGATCTGGACAAGCTGATCGTGCTTGCCGGCGTGCGGGAGTTCCCGATGCGCGTCAAGTGTGCGACCCTGCCCTGGCACACGATGAAGGCGGCGCTCGAGGGCGAGGGCGAGGTCGAGGAGGTCACCACGGAATGATGAACCTGTTCCGCAGGAAGCGGCCGCCCGAGGCGGAGCCTGAGACGGCTGCTCC
Organism: Alphaproteobacteria bacterium; assembly: GCA_963422645.2. Classification (GTDB taxonomy): domain Bacteria; phylum Pseudomonadota; class Alphaproteobacteria; order UBA828; family UBA828; genus WTGU01. The sequence continues at coordinate 5,300 of CAXXVO010000011.1, read as the reverse complement.
GCCCGAAGCGGTCGAGACTCCCCCCGCGCCGCCCCCGTCGCCCGCCGGCGGGCCGCAGAGCTACGAAGCCTGGTCTCCGGAGGGGCCGCCCGGTGCCATCGGCGGCGGCGGGCTCGTGCCGCAGCTGGTCGAGGCCGCGCCCGAGACCGCCGACACCCTGCCGACACCGCCGGGCTTGAGCCCCGACCACCCGCTCGCGGGGCAGATCGCGCGGGCCTTGAGCTCGGTCTACGACCCGGAAATACCGGTGGACATCTACCAGCTCGGCCTCATTTACGACGTAGCCTTGAACGAGACCAACGACGCCCGCATATCGATGACACTGACCACGCCCGGCTGCCCTGTGGCCGGCAGCATGCCCAGCATGGTCCAGCACGCTGTCGCGGCCATGGTGGAGGGGATCGGCGATGTGGAGGTCGATCTCGTGTGGGATCCACCCTGGAACCCCGACATGATGTCGGAGGCCGCCCAGCTCGAACTCGGCTTCATGTAACCCCCATCGGACGCGCGGAATACAAGATGAAGGACATCCTCACCATCAGCGAGCGCGCCGCAGAGCGCATCAACCACCTGATGTCGCTCAGGCCGCCCGACGCCGCCCCTGCCCTCGGGATCAAGATCGGGGTCAGGAACGCCGGCTGCTCCGGAATGTCCTACACCATGGACTATGCGGAGGAGGCCTCGCCTGGCGCCGAGGTCATCGCGCAGCGGGGCGTAACGGTCGTGGTGGACCCGGCGGCAGTGATGTTCCTGATCGGCACCGAGCTCGACTTCAGCGAGGACAAGCTCAGCGCCACATTCGTCTTCAACAACCCCAACGTCACCAGCACCTGCGGTTGCGGCGAGAGCTTCGCCATCGGCTGAGGCCTGACGGCGAAAAGAGATTCCGCCTGACGCTGGTCGGGGTGGCCGGATTTGAACCGGCGACCCTCTGCTCCCAAAGCAGATGCGCTACCTGTCTGCGCCACACCCCGTATCGCACCGATGGTTCTAACCTACTGATATAGCGTTGCTTTTTCCTCCTGTCTGGGCTGGAAATCGCGGAATCAGTCCGTGATTTCTCCCCGGCTGCAACAGAGCGCAGGAGGAGAACCAATGACAACCGTGCGCCTCAACGAACGCCGTGTCCATTCACTCAAGCCTCGCAGGTCCACCTACAACGTCCGCGACCGCGACCTCAAGGGTTTCGGCATAAGGGTCCTGCCCTCAGGTGCCAAGCGATACTTCATACGTAACTGCCCAGGTCGTCTGATTTGTCATTTTGGGCCAGTGGATTGAGGCGTTTCTCGTTCGGAGTTGGTGGAAAGGGCTTGACGGGAATTTCGGGAAATGACTCAACAACGACATGAGCAATCCCGAGTCGCCGCGCGGCCCTTCGACGGGAGCAGCGCCCGAAACGCCCGCGCAGAAGATCGCCCGCCTGGAGGAGGAGAACGCCCGGCTTCGGGAGGAAAATGCCTGGCTTCGGCAGCAGAACGCGCGGCTGGAAGAGCAAGTCGCGCGTCTCGTCGAGCGCATCGAGGAGTTGGAGCGCCGTCTCGGCCTCAACAGCGGCAACAGCGGCAAGCCGCCTTCGAGCGATGGGCTGAGGAAGCCGAATTCGAAGCGGCGAACCCGAAGCCTGCGCGGCAAATCGGGCCGCAAGCCCGGTGGCCAGCCCGGCCACAAGGGCAAGACGCTGCGCCGCGCCGATCACCCGGATCGGGTGAAGGATCACGTCCCGGCTTCCTGCAAGGGATGCGGTTCGCCGCTTTCGGACGCGGCCAGGGCGGGAACGCCCGTCGCCCGCCAGGTGTTCGATCTGCCCGAGCCGAGCCCCCTGGAGGTGACCGAGCACCGGGCGCATGCCAAGTGCTGCGGGCATTGCGGGACGGTGACCCGGGCGGCGTTCCCCGACGGGGTGTCGGCGCCGGTGCAGTACGGCCCGCGCATTGCCGGGGTGGCGGTCTACCTTCAGCACGCTCACTTCCTGCCGGAGGATCGGCTGTCGCAGGTGATGGCCGAGCTCTTCGGCGCGCCGGTGACGGCTGCGACGTTGGCGACGATGAGCGAGAGGGCGGCCGAGCGGCTGCGGGACGCGGCCTTGCACATACAGGACCTGGCGGCGGGCACGGCGCGGGTGAAACACATGGACGAGACCGGCTTGCGGATCGGCGGTCAGACGCAGTGGCTTCATGTGATCTGCACGCCGCTGCTGGCGGCGTACCGGGTCAGCGGCAAGCGCGGCGCCCTGCTCTCGGGTGTCTCCGGCATCGTCGTGCACGATCACTGGAAGCCGTACTTCGCGATGGAAGGGGTGGAGCACGGCCTGTGCAACGCCCATCACCTGCGGGAGTTGCAGGCGCTGGTGGACATCGAAGGGGAGGCTTGGGCCCGGCGGATGCAGCAGCTCCTGCGCCGAGCCAATCGCGCCGCCCGCATCGCGCTGGACAAGGATATCGCCGTTCCGGCGAGGCTTGTGGCGCTGATCGAGCGCCGATACGACGAGATCATCGCCGATGCGCTGGCCTTTCACGAGAGCCAACCACCGTTCTCGCCTGGCAAGAGGAAGAAGCGCCGGAAGCGAAGGATCGGTCACAATCCGGCCTTGAGGCTGCGCGACCACAAATGCGCGGTGCTCCGGTTCCTGATCGACCTCGAGGTCGGGTTCACGAACAACGAGGCCGAGCGCGACCTTCGGATGATGAAGCTGCGCCAGAAGATCTCCGGGGGCTTCCGGTCCGCGCAGGGGGCCGAGAACTTCGCCATCCTGCGCAGCGTCATCACCACCGCCAGAAAGCAGGGCTGGAATATCATCGAAGCCCTGACCAGCCCATCGGATCGGCTCATCGCCACCGTCAAGTGCGCGTAAGCTCACCTGGCACGGGTTCTCCAACAGCGGAGCCATTCTCATAAACGATCATGGTCGACGCCGTGCTGGACCACCCCATAGAATGAAAATCGGTGCCCGTCGCGCGGGCGGACTTCGGGCCACATCGGGGTAGCTTACCGGTCGCAGTCCGCAAGAGGGGCATCGTGAGCTGTGAAACCCGGCGACCCCAGAGGAGCACACGGGCGTCGCGTGGGTAGCGTTGTGCCGAATCCCAGAGAATTTTCACAGCAAGAACCTGGGCAGTTACCTTCATACATAGTCAGCACCGCGGCCGGCGGGTCTGGAAGATCGTCGGTCAGGCCGGGTCCATCCGTGCGGACGAAGCCCGCGACCGGGCCAGGACCCTGCTTGCCGCGATCCGTGAAGAAATCGAAGAAGGCTCGGAAGCAGCGCCTGACATCCTGTTCGAGGCCGTCGCCGACGAAGTGTTCCGGCGCTACGTCCGGAACCGGAAGCCCTCGACCATCAAGGTCAACCGGAACTACTACCGCAACCATATCCTACCCTGGTTCGAGGGGCGCCCAATCGCCGACATCGACGTCCACGACGTCCGGCGCTGGTTCGCATCGCTCCACAATACCCCAGCATCGGCCGACCGGTCAGCCCCCATCTTGTCAGTCATCATGCGCCAGGCCGAGGTCTACGGATACCGGCAGGAAGGAACCAACCCGTGCGCGGGCATCAGGCGCTATCGCCGTCAGGGGCGGGAGCGTTTCCTGTCGACCCCGGAAATCCGCCGGCTGGGCGAGGTGCTGGCACGCCATGAAGCCGACCACCCGCAGGCCGTGGCGATCGTACGGCTGCTGCTGCTCACCGGCTGCCGCAAGAGCGAAATCGTCACCCTGAAGTGGCGTTTCTACCGCGAGGGCAAGATGTTTCTGCCGGACAGCAAGACTGGGCCGCGCACGGTCTGGCTCTTGTCCGCCGCGCGCGCGATCCTCGACGGCCTGCCCCGCAGGACGATCTGGATTTTTCCCTCGCCGCGGACGGACAGCCATCTGACTGCGTCGCGGATCGACGAGTTCTGGTATCGCGTGAGAGCGGAAGCATACCTGCGCGATGTCCGCCTTCACGATCTGCGTCACTCGTACGCCAGCATCGCCATGACGCAGGGCGAGACGGTGCTGACGATCGGCAGGCTGCTCGGGCACCGCGATCCGGAGACGACGCTCAAGTACACCCACCTCGCCGATTCAATGGTGCGCCGGGCAGTCGATACCGTCGGCGCAGCTCTGGAGTGCTGAGGCATGACGGCGAAGAAGAGGCGCCTGACCGACGCCACCGTTGCGAAACTGATACCAGCGTCCCGCGAGTACACGATCTGGGACGCGCGCCATGCAGGTCTCGGTGTGCGTGTGCGGCCGTCGGGACACCGGAGCTTCGTGTATTGCCGGAGGGGCGATGACGGCGCCCGCAGGATCACGCTCGGGTCGGCCGCGTTGACGAGCGTCGAGGAGGCGCGCCGCAGGTGCCTCGCCATCGAGACCGGGGCACGGCTGGACCGAACGGCGCGCGCCCCGGTTCCGACCTTCGGGGAATTCGTCGCGGACTCGGCGTGCTTGCGCCTCGACCGATGCAAACCGTCCACCAGGAAGGGCGGGCGCTTGGTCGTGAGGGCTCGCCTGCTGCCGGCCTTCGGGTCGCTGCCGCTGGATCGGATCACCCGTGCCAGCGTGACTCACTGGTTCGATGAGTATAGCCGGACTGCGCCGGGTGGGGCCAACCACGCCTTGAGCCTGCTCCACAGATTGCTGAACCGTGCGGTCGACTGCGGTCATCTCCAGACGAACCCGGCCCGGGGCATCAAGCGGAACCCCCGTCCGAAGCTCACCCGCTTCCTGTCGCGCGGAAGTCCGTTGCCTACACCGCGCGCTGGACGACTATGGCAGTGCGCGGCCCTCACAGGCGCGGCAAGCGGACATCATCCGGCTCTTGTTGCTGACTGGATGTCGCAAGAGCGAGGTCGTGTGTTGTTCGGCGCGTGGGTTGCGCGCCGATCGGCGCGATAAGCTATTGAAGTTGCTCGATACTGGGGGGCAAAATTGCACGCCGAACAACACAGGATGTCGCCGAAAGCACGATCCGCTCGCATGTGAAGCACATGTTCGCCAGGCACGGGTTGTCGCGGCAGGCGGAGCTGTTGCGGCTTGTGCTGTCGCTGGCCGGCGCTCCGGAGTCCCGGCGCTGAAGGTGGGAGCGGCCGCGGTTCGGCGCTGTGACCTGGTCCTCCTTCCGGTAAATCCCAGACACCCCGCAAAAAAACCGCCAAATCTCCCCAGTGTTGGGGAAGCGCGGAAGCACCCGATTCGTCTAAGCTTTCATCCAGCGCGCATCGGCGTCGCCGGGAGCAGACCCGGCGATGATCGGTGCGCGTTCTGTGAGGGAGGGCGCGTGCCGATGCGCTTCGGTCGTGACTGACGAAGCGACG
>CAXXVO010000010.1:0-90302 GCA_963422645.2 Alphaproteobacteria bacterium | reverse complement strand
TCCCGATCTATTGGCTCAACGGCGCGAAAGTCGCGAATAACTACGGCGATTTCTACGACGGTTCCTGGACAAGCGCCCTCTCCGCGAGACTCGAGGATGGCACGTTAATTTCCCAGAACCGCCGGGATCAAGTCATTTGTACCGGCACGGCCGACGACGGCACGACTGATCAACCTCTCGGTGCGGCCTCCTGTACCGCGACGATGATCGGTGACACCGCCCACACCTTGAGCGGGACGAGCAATTTGAGTACGGCGGAATCGCGCTTCCTAGCGCTCTCCGGCGTCTTCCGGGTCGGCAACTTCACCAGCCCCACCATCCCGGTGGTCGAAAGCGTGGCAGTCACCTCGGATCCCGGCAGCGACGGCGAATATGTCAAGGACGACGCGATCAAGGTCACGGTGACGTTCTCGGAGGCCGTGGCGGTGACCGGAACGCCCAAAATCAAAATGAGACTCGTCGAAGGGGCGATGACGGTGAAGCCCCGTTACGTCGCTGCCGACAGCACGGCGACGGCGCTGGTGTTCTCCTACACGGTGAAGGCCACCGACTATTCCCATGACGGGGTCATCTTCCCCAGGAACGGGATTGTCCTCGGTAACGGCGGGGCGATCAAGAACCAGGCGGGCGCCGTGGACGCGGACCTGGATTACGCCGCGATAGAGGCACGAAGCGGCCACAAGATTCACGTCCGTCCGGAGGTGGACAGCGTTACCGTGGCTTCAACGCCGGCATCCGGCACCAGTTACGCGACCGGCGAAACCATCAAGATCGACCTGACCTTCGACCGCAAGGTGAGCGTCTTCACCGACGGCGGCACGCCCACGCTCGGCGTCGTCATCGGGACTACAACCCGTCAGGCGGCTTACACGACCACGGTGGGAGACGATGTCGTGCGTTTCGAGTACGTGGTCCAGGCCAGCGACTCCGATCCGGACGGGATACAGGTGAACAACCACGCCATCACCTGGAACGGCGGGTTCATCATCAGGCAGGAGCATGGCGATGTTGCGGACAAGGCTCCCCTGTTGGTGCGAGCTAACGGCGGCACGATGGTCACGACACCCTTTTCCGGCCACGGGGTGAATGCAGTAGATGTACTCGGAGTCGATGTTGACCCGACATCGCTGCCCGTGGCTGAGGGCGGGAGCGACTATTACAGTGTGTTTTTGACGGCTCAGCCGTCGGGGACGGTGACGGTGATGCCGTCGGTGACCGGCAGCTCCGACGTGACGGTGAATCCTGCCAGCCTGACGTTCACCACTGTGAACTGGAACGTCGAGCAGGACGTGACGGTTTCGGCGGCCCATGACGCCGACGCCGACGCCGACGCGGCGACGATCGAACACACCGTATCGGGCGCCGACTACGGCTCGGTGGTCGCCGCCGACGTGGTCGTGACGGTGACCGACGACGACAGGGTATCCACGAAGGTGACGCTGACGGTGAGCGCGCCGACGGTTGCCGAGGACGCTGGTGAGCGACCCAGGTGACGGTGACCGGTGAACTGAACGGGATCCCCCTGGCGGCCGCCGCCGTGGTGACGGTGTCGGTGGGCGCCTCCGGCGACGCGGCGACGGAGGGAACCGACTACACCGGCGTCAGCGATTTGACCTTGACGATCCCCGCGGGCCAGACCTCGGCGACGGTGGACTTCACGCTGACGCCGGCGAACGACGACATCGATGAGGCGGATGAGGCGCTGACCATCGGCGGAACCGTCCAGGGCCTGACGGTGACAAACGTCGAGGTGACGATCGCCGACAACGACACGCGCGGCGTGGACGTCTCGCCGACAACGCTGGCGGTGGCGGAGGGCGGCGACGATACCTACACGGTGGTGCTCACCTCCGAGCCTACCGGACCGGTGACGGTGGTGCTGTCGCGGAGCGGGAGTTCGGATGTGACGGTGGCGCCGTCGCCTCTGACGTTCACGACCGGGAACTGGTCGACGGCGCAGACGGTGACGGTCGAAGCGGCCCATGATGCCGATGCCGACACGGCCACGATCGAACACGCTGTGTCGGGAGGCGATTATGGCTCGGTAAACGCCACCGACGTTGTCGTGACGGTGACCGAAGACGAGACGGCGTCCTCGAAGGTAACGCTGACGGTGAGCGCACCGACGGTCGCCGAAGATGCCGGGGCGACGCAAGTGACGGTGACCGCAGAGCTCGACGCAACGCCGCGGACATCGGCGACGGTGGTGACGGTGGCCGTGGGTGCCACCGGGGAGCCGGCGACGGAGGGCACCGGTGCGTGCTCGTTGCCCAGTCTTCCTTCTCGATCTCGATGAGGGCTTGGAGCTCGCGCAGGTGATGGGCGTTGCAGGCCCCGTGGCGCACGCCCTCGAGAGCGAAGTAGGTGGCGTAGTCGTCATGGATGACGATGCCGTTGAGCTTCTCGTCGATGTGGCTGCGCCCGGTGGCGACGCGCAGGATGGTGAGCAACGGGGTGCACAGCACATGGAGCCAATGGGTCCGGGCGGCGATGCGGATGCCGGTCTCGTCGAGGTGTTTGACTGGGGCTGCGGTGCGGATGATCTCCGCGAGGCGATCGAGGAAGCCCTCGAAGCGCCGGGCGGTGCGCCTTCCCATGGCGACGATGAGCGCGCGCGGTCTTTCAGCGGGGATCGGGGCCTGATCCGCTCGGATTTGTTGAGGTTTTGGGGCGGGTGCCCCTCGGCGAACTTGCAAGAAGTTCGCCGGGGGGCTTTGTCTCGTGGTGACGGTCACAATCGCCAGAGACGGCCCCAATGTCGCACAACATTTTCCGCCACTCCATGCTTTGCAACGCCCTGGTCTGGGCCTGGCTGCGCGAGGTCGATGAGGCCGAGGCGGCGCGCTGCCGCGAGGCGGGCTGCCGACACTGCCCCGGCAAGCTGCACAGCGCGACGTATCCGCGCAAGCCGTACGGTCTGGCAGCCGAGTTGAGGGAAGAGGGCACGCGGCGGTTCAGCTTCTGCTGCGCGGATTGCCGCCTGCGAGCGACCCCACCATCGGTACGATTCTTCGGGCGCCGCTTTTATCTGGGCGCCCTGTTCGTTCTGTTGAGTGCACTGGTTCTGAGAGGCGGGGTGCGGTTGCAGACGATCAAGCGGAAGTGGGGGGTCTCGGTCGCCACACTGCGCCGCTGGCGGAAGTGGTGGCTGGAGGCGTTCCCGGCGACGGAGCCCTGGGGAGCGAAGCGTGGCGAACTGGTGATGCCACCCGAGGAGGTGCCGCTGCTCTTCGTGCTGCGGCAGATGCGGGGCGGACGCTTCGGTGAGCGTCTGTTCCTGAGCCTGATCTGGTTCAAGCCGTGGACGGGCTATTGCGGGCTCGGCGATGGCTCGGCGCCGCCCGCAGAAAGTGTTCCTGTCACGCCCGGATAGGGCGTTCTACATGGGCATCTCTCCGATGCGGCGAGGGAGGGATGCCGGAATGGACAAGGACGACGCAGGCGCCAGGCGCGAGAAGTGGGCCCGGCTGCGCTTTGCGGTGGTGGGGCCGCTTCTGGCTTCACTGCCGCCTGCAGGCCAGCTGGGGGCCGAGTTCGAGCGTCTGTCGCAGCGCGACTGGGAGCACCCGTCGGGCAAGGGGCCGGTGCGCTTTGCGGCCTCGACGATCGAGCGCTGGTACTACCGGGCGCGGGCAGAGGAGCAGGACCCGGTCAAGGCGCTGCGCCGGAAGCCTCGGACCGACGTCGGCCGCGAGCGGTCCATGTCGGCGGGGCTGATCGCGGCGCTGCGCGAGCAGTACCGGGTCCATCCCTCGTGGGCGGCGCAGCTCCACTACGAGACCCTCAAGGCTCATGTTGCGACCCATCCCGAGCTCGGCCCGATGCCGTCCTACGCGACGCTGACGCGGGCGATGCGCAATCGCGGCCTGGTGCGCGAGCGCCCCAGGAAGTGGCACGAGGGTGAGGACAAGCCGGCGGTCGAAGCCCGCGAGGTCCTTAGCTACGAGGTGTCTCGCAGTCACGCGCTGTGGCACGGGGACTTCCACCACGGCAAGCGCCGCGTGCTGACGGCGTCGGGCGAATGGCAGACGCCCATCCTGCTCGGCTTCCTCGACGACCACTCCAGGCTTGGCTGCCACCTGCAGTGGTACCTGGAGGAGACCGCCGAGGTCTTCGTCCACGGGCTCTGTCAGGCCTTCATGAAGAGGGACTTGCCCAGGTCCCTGCTGACCGACAACGGCGGGCCGATGACGGCGGGCGAGGTCGAGGAGGGCTTGCACCGCCTCGGCATCGTGGGGGCCACGACACTCGCTTACAGCCCCCATCAAAATGGAAAAATCGAGTCGTTCTGGGGCACGGTCGAGGGCCGCCTGATGGCTCAGCTCGAAGGCGTCGACGCGCTCACCCTGAAGATGCTCAACGACGCCACCATAGCCTGGCTGGAGCAGGACTACCATCGGCGGGTGCACCGCGAGCTCGGCATGACGCCGCATGAACGCCTCGCCGGGAGCGTCAAGGCATCGAGGCCCTGCCCCGCCTCGGACGAGCTCAAGGCGGCCTTCCGCATCGCCAGGAAGCGCACGCTCAGGCGCTCGGACGGCACCGTCTCGGTCGAGGGCATCCGCTACCAGGTGCCACAGCCGTGGCGCCACCTGAGGACGCTCTGGGTCCGCTATGCGCGCTGGGACCTCAGCGGCGTCGATCTGGTGGAAGGCCGAAGCGGCGAGCGGCTGTGCACGCTGTACCCCCTCGACAAGCGCGGCAACGCCGATGGCGTCCGCCGTCCTGCGAGACCCGGCAGCGACCATGGCGGCGCCAGCGCGGGCGTCGGCGAACTTCCGCCGCTGCTCAAGGGCGTGCTCGACGCCCAGGCCGCAACAGGCCTGCCGCCGGCCTGGGTACCCCATAACAAGACGCCCGGTCCGGGCGAGGACGACGATCAGGGAGATCCGTCATGAACCGCGAGCTGCTCACCTTCTACGGGCTCAAATGGAACCCCTTCGCCACCGACCTTCCGGTCGACAGCCTCATGGTGAGCCCCGCCGTCGACAGCTTCTGCCTCAGAATCGAGCATCATCTTGTGCGCCAGGGCGGCTTCGCGTTGATCGCCGGCGAGCCCGGCACCGGAAAGAGCGTGGCGTTGCGCGTGCTCGCCGACCGCCTCGGCCGCTCGGACGGGCTCAGGGTCTGTGCCATCACCCACCCCTCTTCCAGGCTGTCCGACTTCTACCGCGAGATCGGCGGGATGTTCGGCGTCGACCTGATGTACAACAACCGCTGGGCCAGCTTCAAAAACCTGCGCGAGCGATGGCTCACCCATGTCGACGACACCCGCATGCGGCCCGTGGTGCTCATCGACGAGGCCCAGGAGCTGCTGCCCTCGGTGATCTCCGAGATCCGCCTGCTGGCGTCCACCGACTTCGACTCGCGCGCCATCCTCTCGGTCGTCTTCGCCGGCGACAGCCGCCTGATCGACAGGCTCCGCCAGCCCGACTTGCAGCCCATCGCCTCGCGCCTGCGCCAGCGCCTGGTCATGACCCAGGCAGACGCCGGCGACCTCGCGGCCCTGCTCGACCATCTGGTCGAGCAGGCCGGCAATCCGGGCCTCATGAGCGCAGAGCTCAAGGACACCCTGGTCACCCACGCCGGCGGCAACCCCAGGGCGCTTACCGTCATGGGCGACATGCTGCTCGCCGCCGGCGCCGAGAAGAACCGCGAGGTTCTCGACGAGAAGCTCTTCATGGAGATCCTGGGCGAGCCCGCCAAGCCGAAGAGGGCACGGCGGTGAAGGGCTTCCCGACACGGGCGCCGATGCAGCTCGAGGATCGCCCCCGGGCGCAACAGTGGATGGTGGACACGCTGTGGGCCGAGCAGGCCGTGGGCATCGTCGGCGGCGAGCCCAAGTGCGGCAAATCCCTGCTCGCGCTCGATCTCGCCGTCGCCGTGGCCACCGGCGTCCCATGCCTGCGCCACTACCGCCCCAGCGCAAGCGGCACCGTGCTGCTCTTCGCCGCCGAGGACGCCGGCCACAGGGTGCGCAAGCGTCTGCAGGGGATCGCCCGCGCCGCCGCCACCCCCTTCGACGAACTCGACATCGCCGTCATCGACGTGCCCACCCTGCGTCTCGACCAGCGCATCGACCGTCAGCGCCTGCAGGAGACCGTGGAGCGCATCGAACCGCGCCTCCTGATCCTCGATCCCCTGGTCCGCCTGCACAGCGTCGACGAGAACGCCGTCGCAGAGATCGCCCCCATCCTCGGCTTCCTGCGCGAACTGCAGCGCCGCTTCGAAACCGCCGTCCTCCTCGTCCACCACGCCCGCAAGAGCGGCGGCACCCGGCCGGGGCAGGCCCTGCGCGGGAGCAGCGAGCTGCACGCTTGGGGTGACTCAAATCTGTACCTGCGCCGGCGCGACAAGAAGATCGTCATGACGGTCGAGCAGCGCGACGCCCGGGGCCTCAACGACATCGAGCTGGAACTCGTCGACGGCGGACATGGGCCGGCCTTCCGTCTGCACCAGGACGCGGCAGATGAAGACAGGCACGAGCCCGCCACCGTCGAGCAGCGCGTCTTCAAGGCGATCGAGCAGGCCGAAAAGCCGCTCTCGAAAGCCCAGATCCGCTCACGCGCCGCTGCCCGCAACGCCACCGTCGTTGCCGCCATCGAGAGCCTCACCAGGGAGGGGCGCATCGAACGGGCGCCCAGGGGTGGCTATCGCCTCGCAGCCGCCGAGGCGCACCGGGAGCCGCAATCCCCTGCCGCCATCAACGGAAGTGCGGGATGAGGCGTTCCCGTTCCCGTTCCCGGAACTCTTAAGCGTTGAAGGGTACAGGAACGGGAACGCCGTCAGCCTCCCTTCCAAGCAGACCTTCGCCGGGACCCGGCAATGAGCGGCGGCGATCCCCTGGCCACCTGCCGCAACATCCCCCTCGACCGGGTCGCCGCCGCCCTCGGCTACCGCAGAGACCCGACCGACCGGGCGCGCTTCAAGCGCGGGGGCTCGGTCATCAGCATCAACGGCGAGAAGTTCTTCGATCACCTGCGCGGCACGGGAGGGGGTGGCGCCATCGACCTCGTCATCCATGCGACGGGATGCCGCTTCCCGGAAGCCCTCCGCTTCCTCGGAAGCCATGAGGGGCGGAGGGAGATCACCACCATCCCAGCCGCCCCGCGACGCCTGCGGCTGCCAAGGCCCAGTCCCCGCGCCTGGCCCAGGGTCCGGGACGCCCTCATCCGCCAACGCGCTATCGGCACCGACGTGCTCGAAGCCTGCCACGGCCGAGGCCTCCTCTACGCCGATGACAGGATCAACGCCGTCTTCATCTGCCGAAACGCCAGCGGGCACACGACCGGCGCCGAGATCCTCGGCACCGCGCCGCAGCCCGGAACAAAACAGTCATGGTCCCCGCGGTTCTGAGCCACCCCGTGGCATGAAACAGGAGCGGTTCGGCTGACGTTTTCCTTGCGCTTGCACCCATTTGCCGTGTCAGGATGGGTATTGGCGGAGGTGGGGACGTGTGAGCGTCGTTATATCGGTGACGTAGTTCCCGATGACAAAACTGCTTCCGGCGGCCGGCTCCGCACCCCGTATTGTACCCGGCCCGTGGCCGTGGACGCGCGGCAAATTGCACCGCACCCGCTCGTCGGATGCGTGTTCTTCCGACCGCTGTCCCCGCCTCCACCGTGGCGATGCCACGGCGTGATCGTACGCCGCCGTGGCGAGAGCGCAAATGAGGAGGAAGGCGATGAAGACGGAAGGCTTGCACGTCGTCCGGCCGCGCGCGGCGGGTCTGGACGTGCACAAGATGGAGATCACCGCGACGGTTCGCCTCTGTGAGGGCGAGGGTGAGCCGGTGGTGGAGACGCGCTGCTTCGGCACGCTGCCGAGCGGTCTGGAGGAGATGGTCGCGTGGCTGACCGGTCACGGCGTCGAGGCTGCGGTGATGGAAGGGACCGGGGTCTACTGGCAGGCGCCCTTCGCGGCCCTGGAGGCGGCCGGGCTCGAGGCGATCCTGGTGCATGCGCGTCAGGTGAAGCAGTTGAAGGGGCGCAAGACCGACGTGGCGGACAGCGTGTGGCTGGCCTGCGTGTGCCAGTTCGGGCTCTGCACGCCTTCCCACGTTCCGCCTGAGCCGTTCCGGGAGCTGCGCGCACTGAGCCGCCAGCGCCGCGTCCTGGTCAGGCAGCGCTCCGCCGTGCGCAACCGCGTGCAGAAGATCATCGACCGCGCCGGTGCGCGCATCGGCGGCATCCTCTCCGACGTCTTCGGCGTCAACGGCCGGAAGATCCTCGACGGCCTGGCGCAGGGGACGGCGCGCGAGGTCATCCTCGCCTCGCTCACCAGCCACGTTGCGAACAAGCTGGAGGGGCTCGGCGAGGCGCTCACCCTGAGCCTGGGCGACAACGACCGCTTCATGCTCAACGACCTGCTGGAGGAGCATGACGCGCTTGAGGCGCGCATCGCGTCCTACACCAGGAAGATCGACGGGCAGATGACACCGTGGGAGGAGCAGCTCCGTCTGCTGACCACCATCCCCGGCATCGACCGCACCGCCGCCTCGACCATCCTCATCGAGATCGGCCCCGACATCGGCGTGTTCGCCTCCAAGGAGCACTTCGCCGCCTGGGCCGGGCTCTGCCCCGGCAACAACGAGAGCGGGGGCAAGCGCCGCAACGCACGCACCCGCATGGGCTCCAAGACCCTGCGCGCCTGCCTCGTCGAGTGTGCCCACGGCGCGGCCCGAACCAAGGGGTGCCAGTTCGAGGCTCATCACCGCGCCCTCGCCGCCCGGCGCGGCTACAAGCGCGCCATCGTCGCCGGCGCTCACAAGATGCTGCGCATCATCTATGTGGTGCTCAAGACCGGCAGGCCCTACTACGACCGCACGGCCGACTACGACGCTCTGATGGTCAAGCGCAACGCTCCTCGGTGGATCCGCATGCTCCGCCGCTACGGCTACATCGAGCCCGTAGGCGCGGAACTCAAGGCCGCCTGAGCGGCCCGCATCTCGTCAGCCGGCTACGCGGGACCGCTTCGGACCACATCGGGGAAGTCCACCGCTCGTCTCCGCCGCGCCGACCCTGGCGGTCTCAGCCAACGCCGTGACCTCGGGGTTGGAGCGTCACCGCGCGTCCCTCGCCAGAATCTGTTTCACGGCAAACGCTTCAGGGGCATGGCCCCGGGATCGCGCAAGGCGCGTGGCGGCTTCTGGCTCCACTGCGACCGAAACCAGCCCGCCCTCGTCATCCTCACCGAGAGCGCCGTCGACGCCATCTCTGCACGAAGCCTGCGCGTCGAGGGGACGCGCGAGAACGGCGCCGTCGTCGCCTCAACCGCCGGCATCGCCAGCTCGGTCCCGCCCTGGATCAAGGAGTGGAAGCCACGTCGCATCGTCTGTGCCTACGACGCAGACAGCGCCGGCGACACTGCCGCCGAGCATCTCGTGCTCAACGATCCAAGGGTGAAAAGGTTGCGCCCACGACACGCCAAGGACTGGAACGAGATGCTCCTGCGGTCTCGATGAAAGCCAGGCCACTCACCGCTCTCGCAGATCAACCAAGCGCCGCATCACGAACATCAAATAATCCGAAAACCGCACCATCAAATGCTGGGCGCACGCTCAACGCGGCTTCGCTCCGCGTAGCGCAGGGCGCCACACGAAGCCGCGCGGGTCCCCCCTATTGGCTACCGGGACAACCTCCGCCGTGCCACTCAGGGGGGTCAATTTTGCACGCCGATCGGGGGTCAGTATTGAAAGCCGATTGACAGACAGGATGCGCAGCTTCGCCGCCTTCGCCTACGCCGCCCGCTCCTGGGGCCGCGAACGCCGGGTCGTCGCCAGGCTAGAGGCGAGCACGCGCGGCTTCGACGCCCGCTATATCGTCACCTCGCTCAGCGGCGAGCCCCGCCATCTCTACGAAGTCCTCTACTGCGCCCGCGGCCAGGCCGAGAACCTGATCAAGCTGCACAAGGGCCAGCTCGCCTCGGACCGGACCTCTTGCCAAAGCCCGCTCGCCAACCAGCTCAGGCTGGTCCTGCACACCGGCGCCTACTGGCTCATGCTCGCCCTGCGCGACGCCATTCCCCGTGCTGCGCCGCTCGCCCGCGCCGAGTTCGCCACTCTCAGGCTGCGCCTGCTCAAGATCGGTGCCCGCGTCATCGAAAAGGCCGCCCGCATCCGTATCCACTTCTCCTCTGCCTGCCCGGACGCCGCCCTCTTCCGCCTGCTCGCAGGGCGCCTCGCAGCAGCAGGCCCCTGACCGCCGGGGCGCCGTGCCCCGTAAACCCGAACTCCCCCTCAACCCCCAACGCCTGTCACAACAAAGCTCGAAACCGGATGCCTATGGCGTCAGGGGGAAAGCTCACGCCGTGCCATCGTGACCTCCAAAGGCAACGCAGGATGAATAGGTCAGGTTAGCGACCTGTCCGATTTTCCGGGGCCACCTCAGCTCGCCCCACAGCCGCGGGCTCAAGCTCTCGATGTATCCGTTCTTCCAGAGCGAGCCCGGCTCGATGAAGGCGGTCCGGGCGCCGGCTGCGGTGATCCATCCCCGGACGGCCTCGGCGGCGAACTCCGGGCCATTGTCGAACCTGACACAGGCCGGGATACCGCGCAGGTTGAACAAGTCGGTCAGAACATCGATGACATCAGTGGAGGAGAGCTTGCGCCGGACCCGGACCGCCAGGGTCTCGCGCGAAGCCCACGGACAAATGGCGGCCTTCTACAGGTCCTTGATTGACGACTTTGCCCGGCCGGCTTCGGCTGCGACGTCTGAACGTGCATCAGGCTCGAAAAAGGCGTTGTGCCATACCCGGGTCACGATCTTTGCGGCGTCGTCGACGGAGACCGGTTTCTCGTTCAGTTGTTCCTCCTGCGCAAACCAGACATAGGCGCATTGCTCGACCATCGCGGCCATGGCTTCCGCGACCAGGCGGGCCGGAACGCCGTCTACCACCTCTATCCCGCACTTCGCCTTGAGGGCGCCCACGAAGCGATCGACATGGCGGTTCCGCATCGCCCACCAAACGCTGCGGAAGCGCTTGTCAACCGTGGAGGCCTCGATAAGGGCGCGCATCACGTCGCGATTTTCGCTGTAGAGCGCGAGATAGCCGCGGTTTGCTTCGAGTAAGGCCCCCTTGGAGTCGGTTGCCAGTTGCTTGTTCGGCGCTCGACTCGCTTCGAACAATGCCTCGTGAATGCCCTCGACCAAGGCCCTGAAGAGATCCTCCTTATTGCGGAAATAGCGATAGAGAGCGCCGAGCGATACCCCCGCCTCTTCGGCAACGTCGACCATCTTGAGGGAGACATAGCCGTTCCGAGCCAACACTCGTCGCGCACTCGCCAGGAGACGGCTGCGCGTACGCCGGCCTTTGGGTGTGGTCGGGAATTGGGTCGTCTGCGCCGCCATTCCAGCGACCTCCACCCGTTTCGCGCAACGCAAATCCTGGAGCGTCGCCGGCTCGCGCTCTTCACCGGCCGTTCTCCGGGTGGTGTCCCGGTTGTTCCCGGGTGGCCCCGTGGAAGCCCCCGTTCCCGGTCGTGCCAGGAAGGTAGCAAGAGAAAGAATGACGGTCAGTAAAAATGAATGTCAATAAAAAAAGCGTAACTGCCCAGGTTCTTGCTGTGAAAATTCTCTGGGATTCGGCACAACGCTACCCACGCGACGCCCGTGTGCTCCTCTATGGTCGCCGGGTTTCACAGCTCACGATGCCCCTCTTGCGGACTGCGACCGGTAAGCTACCCCGATGTGGCCCGAAGTCCGCCCGCGCGACGGGCACCGATTTTCATTCTATGGGGTGGTCCAGCACGGCGTCGACCATGATCGTTTATGAGAATGGCTCCGCTGTTGGAGAACCCGTGCCAGGTGAGCTTACGCGCACTTGACGGTGGCGATGAGCCGATCCGATGGGCTGGTCAGGGCTTCGATGATATTCCAGCCCTGCTTTCTGGCGGTGGTGATGACGCTGCGCAGGATGGCGAAGTTCTCGGCCCCCTGCGCGGACCGGAAGCCCCCGGAGATCTTCTGGCGCAGCTTCATCATCCGAAGGTCGCGCTCGGCCTCGTTGTTCGTGAACCCGACCTCGAGGTCGATCAGGAACCGGAGCACCGCGCATTTGTGGTCGCGCAGCCTCAAGGCCAGATTGTGACCGATCCTTCGCTTCCGGCGCTTCTTCCTCTTGCCAGGCGAGAACGGTGGTTGGCTCTCGTGAAAGGCCAGCGCATCGGCGATGATCTCGTCGTATCGGCGCTCGATCAGCGCCACAAGCCTCGCCGGAACGGCGATATCCTTGTCCAGCGCGATGCGGGCGGCGCGATTGGCTCGGCGCAGGAGCTGCTGCATCCGCCGGGCCCAAGCCTCCCCTTCGATGTCCACCAGCGCCTGCAACTCCCGCAGGTGATGGGCGTTGCACAGGCCGTGCTCCACCCCTTCCATCGCGAAGTACGGCTTCCAGTGATCGTGCACGACGATGCCGGAGACACCCGAGAGCAGGGCGCCGCGCTTGCCGCTGACCCGGTACGCCGCCAGCAGCGGCGTGCAGATCACATGAAGCCACTGCGTCTGACCGCCGATCCGCAAGCCGGTCTCGTCCATGTGTTTCACCCGCGCCGTGCCCGCCGCCAGGTCCTGTATGTGCAAGGCCGCGTCCCGCAGCCGCTCGGCCGCCCTCTCGCTCATCGTCGCCAACGTCGCAGCCGTCACCGGCGCGCCGAAGAGCTCGGCCATCACCTGCGACAGCCGATCCTCCGGCAGGAAGTGAGCGTGCTGAAGGTAGACCGCCACCCCGGCAATGCGCGGGCCGTACTGCACCGGCGCCGACACCCCGTCGGGGAACGCCGCCCGGGTCACCGTCCCGCAATGCCCGCAGCACTTGGCATGCGCCCGGTGCTCGGTCACCTCCAGGGGGCTCGGCTCGGGCAGATCGAACACCTGGCGGGCGACGGGCGTTCCCGCCCTGGCCGCGTCCGAAAGCGGCGAACCGCATCCCTTGCAGGAAGCCGGGACGTGATCCTTCACCCGATCCGGGTGATCGGCGCGGCGCAGCGTCTTGCCCTTGTGGCCGGGCTGGCCACCGGGCTTGCGGCCCGATTTGCCGCGCAGGCTTCGGGTTCGCCGCTTCGAATTCGGCTTCCTCAGCCCATCGCTCGAAGGCGGCTTGCCGCTGTTGCCGCTGTTGAGGCCGAGACGGCGCTCCAACTCCTCGATGCGCTCGACGAGACGCGCGACTTGCTCTTCCAGCCGCGCGTTCTGCTGCCGAAGCCAGGCATTTTCCTCCCGAAGCCGGGCGTTCTCCTCCTCCAGGCGGGCGATCTTCTGCGCGGGCGTTTCGGGCGCTGCTCCCGTCGAAGGGCCGCGCGGCGACTCGGGATTGCTCATGTCGTTGTTGAGTCATTTCCCGAAATTCCCGTCAAGCCCTTTCCACCAACTCCGAACGAGAAACGCCTCAATCCACTGGCCCAAAATGACAAATCAGACGACCTGGGCAGTTACAAAATTCGTAACTACCCAGGTACCCCAATCCTGAGTTGAGGACGGTGATTATGGCGGCGGCCGCGGCCTGGTTCTGCCACCGCGATTGGTTCTTGACCTCATAGAGTTGCGGGACTATGGACTGCTCTCTCGCGTGACGGGAGCGGTCCATGGGGTATTTCGGCTCGAAGGCGACAGCAGGTCTGTGCCAAGCGCTGATTGCGCTGATGCCGCCGCACTCCGTCTACATCGAAAGCCACCTTGGGGGCGGGGCGCTGATGAAGCGCAAGCCGCCGGCCGTGCGTTCGATCGGCATCGACCGCGATGCGCAGGCGCTCGAGGCCTTCGTCTGCGACTACCCGGTCGATCTGGTTCACGGCTGTGCCCATGACCGAAAATTGCCGTTTCCAGCCAATTCACGGCCTCTGCACGGCCCGATTCGCAAAGACTTCCGTCCGCACGCCAGCCGCCGCACCGCCACCGTGCCGCCGCGCATCCCCTTGAGATTCCGCCACCTTCCGCCCGATTCCGCCTGATTCCACCCCTTGACCCGATTCACAACGACTTTCGTCCGTCTACACAGTGATCGTGCACGACGATGCCGGAGACACCCGAGAGCAGGGCGCCGCGCTTGCCGCTGACCCGGTACGCCGCCAGCAGCGGCGTGCAGATCACATGAAGCCACTGCGTCTGACCGCCGATCCGCAAGCCGGTCTCGTCCATGTGTTTCACCCGCGCCGTGCCCGCCGCCAGGTCCTGTATGTGCAAGGCCGCGTCCCGCAAGCCGCTCGGCCGCCCTCTCGCTCATCGTCGCCAACGTCGCAGCCGTCACCGGCGCGCCGAAGAGCTCGGCCATCACCTGCGACAGCCGATCCTCCGGCAGGAAGTGAGCGTGCTGAAGGTAGACCGCCACCCCGGCAATGCGCGGGCCGTACTGCACCGGCGCCGACACCCCGTCGGGGAACGCCGCCCGGGTCACCGTCCCGCAATGCCCGCAGCACTTGGCATGCGCCCGGTGCTCGGTCACCTCCAGGGGGCTCGGCTCGGGCAGATCGAACACCTGGCGGGCGACGGGCGTTCCCGCCCTGGCCGCGTCCGAAAGCGGCGAACCGCATCCCTTGCAGGAAGCCGGGACGTGATCCTTCACCCGATCCGGGTGATCGGCGCGGCGCAGCGTCTTGCCCTTGTGGCCGGGCTGGCCACCGGGCTTGCGGCCCGATTTGCCGCGCAGGCTTCGGGTTCGCCGCTTCGAATTCGGCTTCCTCAGCCCATCGCTCGAAGGCGGCTTGCCGCTGTTGCCGCTGTTGAGGCCGAGACGGCGCTCCAACTCCTCGATGCGCTCGACGAGACGCGCGACTTGCTCTTCCAGCCGCGCGTTCTGCTGCCGAAGCCAGGCATTTTCCTCCCGAAGCCGGGCGTTCTCCTCCTCCAGGCGGGCGATCTTCTGCGCGGGCGTTTCGGGCGCTGCTCCCGTCGAAGGGCCGCGCGGCGACTCGGGATTGCTCATGTCGTTGTTGAGTCATTTCCCGAAATTCCCGTCAAGCCCTTTCCACCAACTCCGAACGAGAAACGCCTCAATCCACTGGCCCAAAATGACAAATCAGACGACCTGGGCAGTTACAAAAAAGCGACGTCATCATCTTGAATTCGACTTGAAGCGGGTCTACGCTGGACGCGAGTGGGGTGGCAGTGGAAATTCGGTGATTCCGGGCGGGCAACGGGAGCGGCGAATGAGTGAGTTGCGTCTCGGGGATCCGGAAAGCCCGCAATCCACGCGCGCAGCGTTTTCGGATACCGCTGCCGC
The DNA here is from genome assembly GCA_963422645.2 of Alphaproteobacteria bacterium. Taxonomy (GTDB): domain Bacteria; phylum Pseudomonadota; class Alphaproteobacteria; order UBA828; family UBA828; genus WTGU01. The sequence goes on along the minus strand of CAXXVO010000010.1, from coordinate 75,089 downwards.
CAACCGCGCCGAACGTGAACGCCGGTACCGCGCGAAGGGGTGGTGGTCGGGCGAGCGCTTGTGCGACCGCTACTCCGTCCTCGCCCAGCGCTTTGAAAACCGCCTCGCCGTCGCCGATGCAAGCGGGCAACGACTCAGCCACGGCATGTTGTGGCGGGAGGGCGGACGCCTCGCCGAAAAGCTGGAAGAGGGCGGAATCGGTCGCGGCGATATCGTTATCCTTCTTCTGCCGAACATCGTTGACGGGCAGGTCGCGTTCGTCGCGTTGCTTCGGCTCGGCGCCATACCCGCGAGCTTGCCGACCCGAACCGATCCCGAAACGCTCGCCCACGTCGCCCGACTGACGCGCGCGCGGGCGCTGATTTCATTGGAACGCCACGGTAGCGCGCGGCTGGGTGATATCGCCCGGGAAGCCGCCTCGACCTGCGGGCATGGGCTGGGCGTTTTCCTGTTCGACGATTCCGTCGGGACGTGGCGGATGGCGCCGGCAAATCAAGGAGCGCCCTTGGCGGCAAGCGCCACCGACCTCGCGCACATCATGTTCACGTCAAGCACGACTGGCCGGCCCAAGGCCGTCATGCACAGCGAAGACACCCTCGCCGCGCTGAATATCGCGTTCACGAAGCGTTTCTCACTTGGCCCGGATGCGCCGATCTTTCTCGCCTCTCCCCTCGGGCACAGCATTGGTGCCATCCACGGCACCCGATTAGCGCTCCATACTGGCGCGCCGCTGGTGCTTCAGGATGTCTGGAATCCCGAGCAGGCGCTCGAAATGATCGAGGAGTTCGGCTGTGCGTTCACCGCCGCGGCGACGCCCTTTCTGAAGGATCTGGTCGACGCGCGCTGGCCACGCTCAACACCGAAGCTGGCACCGCTCCGCTCGTTTCTATGCGGCGGCGCGCAGGTGCCGTCGTCACTGATGGAGGCCGCGCAGCTCCAATTTCCGAACACTTTTTTGACGGTCCTCTGGGGCATGACCGAGGGCGGGCTCGTTACCTGCGTCCGCGAAAGCCCCCGCGAGAAACTGATGAGTACCGCTGGCATCGGACTGCCAGGGCTCGAACTGCGTTGCCTCGACGCCGAGGGCAGCACCTTGCCCGTGGGTGAGGAGGGAGAGCTGGCCATGCGCGGGCCGGGCGTCTTCATCGGCTATTTCGGCCAGCAGGACCTCTACGACTCCTTGATCACGGACGACGGGTTCTTTCGCACCGGCGATCTCGCGCGAATCGATGCCGGCGGGTACGTGCGCATCATCGGCAGGCTGAAAGACTTGATCATTCGAGGCGGCGTCAACATCTCACCGGCGCCGATCGAAAATGCGCTCGCCGACCATCCGGGCGTCAATGCCGTGGCCGTCATCGGCCATCCCGACGAGCGCCTGGGCGAACGCATCGGCGCGGTGGTTGTACCCGACGGAAAGGCCCCGAGCCTCGACGACCTGATCGCCCACGCGCGAGCGAAGCGCCTGCCGAAGCATCACTGGCCCGAGGTCCTGCGCATCGTCGATACGATGCCGATGACGCCGGCGGGCAAGATCCGCAAGGCCGACCTCCGCGCCATCGTGATCGGCGATGGCTCAGTATCCGGTGGCGGGGCATGAGGGCCCGGCTCGCCGACATCGACATCGGCTACACGCGCATGGGAAAGGGACCGCCGGCGGTGATGGTCCACGGCCTTGCGGAGGACCGGAGCAGCTGGGCGGACGTCCAGCGCCGGCTGAGCGATTTCAGGACCTACGCCTACGACCTTCGCGGACACGGCGAAACCGACCTGGGCGAGGCCGAAGGCACGCTGGAACAGCTGGGCGGCGACCTCATTGCCTTCCTCGAGGCGCTGACGGGTGCCGCTCACTGCATCGGCTACTCGCTCGGCGGCGCTGTGGTGCTCTGGGTCGCAGCCAGGCGGCCCGATCTGGTGACCCGAGCCACGGTCGCCGGCACCTCGACCGTTGTCGGACGACGCGCCGCCGAGTTCTTCCGTGAGCGCATCGAGACGATTCGGAGCGATTTCTCGAGTTTTGGCAGCGCGCTGAAGGAGGATACCCGCCAGCAGCTCGTCGTCGCCGGCGACCGGCTCCAAGAAGTCACGGCCCGGCGCCTCGAGGCCATCGGCACCGGGGATGGCTACGTCAATGCCGCGCGTGCGATGGCGCGGCTCAACGAGGAGCCCCTCACCCAAGTCCTGCCGGACATCGCCTGCCCGGTCCATGTGATCGGCGGCGAGGCCGACGTGTTCTGCCCGCGCAAGGCCGCGGACATCATGATCGCCGCCCTGCGCCACGGAACCTATCACGAGGTGGCTGGGGCCGGGCATCTGATGAGCGTCGATCAACCCGAGGCCTATGCGCAGGCCATTCGCAACGCACTCGAAAGCAACGCCTGATGGTCAAGAGGTTCGGAATTTCAAGAGGAGTCAGCCCGCGAGAGACCTTCGCCCAGGTCGGGGAGATCGCGAAGAGGGTCGAGGATCTCGGCTTCGAAGCGCTGTGGTTCATCGATCATCAGCTCGGAATGAAGGACGTTTACGCGGCCATGAACGTTGCGGCGATGGCGACCGGGTCGATCGAGATCGGTTGCGCGGTCACCAACCTTCGGACGCGTCATCCGACGGTTACCGCCAACGCCACGACCGCGCTCGACGAGCTTTCCGATGGACGCGCCTTGCTGGGCCTCGGCGCGGGCTGGGTGGCCGTCCATTCCATCGGCGAGAAGCCGAACAGGATCGCAGAACTTCGGGAGGGCATAGAGCTGTTTCGCGAGCTGTTCTCGGGCGACGAGGTCGACTTCGCCGGCGCCAAGGGGCGTCTCGCCACCGCGCGTCGACAGATCCCGATCTATCTCGCCGTCTCCCAGCCCCGCATGCTCGAGCTATGCGGCGAGCTTTGCGACGGCGCCGTCCTGATGGGCGCGGCCGACCCGGACTTCTGCAACTGGCAGCTCGAATACATCTACCGGGGTCTTCGAAAGGCCGGGCGCAAGCGCGAGGACATCCTGATCGATCTCATCGTCACGATGAGCATCGACGAGGATGCCGAACAAGCGGTCCAGGATGTCCGCGCCTGGGCCACCAGCCAGGCCGCGACCTTCGCCGTCTGGAAGGCGATGCCGCCGGGGTGGGAGCGCTTCCGGCCCGAATTCAAGGCCGCCGAGGAGGCCTACCACTACGAGGAACACCTCTCGCTGCGCGCCGGGCACAAGGAGATCGTGAGCGAGGAGTTCGTGCGCTCGGTGACGATCAGCGGCGATCGGGATCATTGCCTCTCGCGGTTGCACGAGCTCTCGACGGTCGACATCGATCGCATCAGCTTCGCCCTGCTCTCTGGCGGCCGCATGCGTCGGCTGGAAGAGCTCGGCAAGCACGTGATTCCCCAGCTCAAAGCGGACTAAGCGGAGGCAGAGATGCCGGCGTCAGATGAACACAAGGGAGAACGCCGGGTGGCACTCGTCACCGCGGCGGCCGGTGCCGGGATCGGTGCCGCGATTGCGCGCCGGCTCGCCGCCGACGGCTACGACGTGGTGATAACGGACGCCCACGAGCGCCGTTGCGACGCGTTCGCCGGGCAACTCGCCGATGAACACGGCAGAGAGTTCCTGTCGATGCCGCTCGATGTGACCGATTTCGACGCGGTGGGTGCCGTCACCGATGCCGTCGTCGCGCGGCGCGGCCGGATTGACGCCCTCGTCAACAACGCGGGGTGGAGCAAGATCGAGCCGGTCGCCGAGATGACGCCCGAAACCTGGAAGCGCTGTCTGGATGTCGACCTGAACGGCACCTTTTACGCCATGCGTCGCGTACTCCCGCACATGATCGCGCAAGGCGCGGGGGCCATCGTCAACATCTCGTCGATTGCGGCCTGGGAAATGACGACCGAGCACGGCGCCGCCTATTCCGCGGCCAAGGCAGGGATTCTGGCGCTCACACGGGTCGCTGCCGCTGAGAACGGACGGCACGGCATCCGCGTCAATGCCGTGGCGCCGGGGCTGATCTACAACGACTTTCTGCGCCGCATCTACCCCGACGAGTTCTTCGACGGCTACGCGGAATCACGGTCTCTGGTCGGCCGCGTCGGACAGCCCCAGGACATCGCGGACCTGGTTTCGTTCCTGATCAGCGACCGCGCCGGATACATCACCGGAGAGGTGTACGGCATCAGCGGAGGCGTGTCTCCGAATGCCTGATCGCGGTAGCGAGAGCCCGATCTGCTGGCCGATCGCTTCGCTGATCGAGGCCTACCGAGAAGGCCTGTTGTCGCCGGTCGAGGTGGCGGATGAGGTGCTCGCGAGAACCGATCGACTGAATCCGTCGCTTCATGCCTATCTCGTCCGCTTCGACGATCTCACGCGCGGCCAGGCACGCGAGGCCGAGGCGGCGTACCGGGCCGGCCGGGCGTTGCCGCTGAGCGGCGTGCCGATCTCGATCAAGGACACCTACCCGCTTGCCGGGGCGGTGACGACCTTCGGTTCGGTCGTGCACCGCCATAACCTCACGCAGCAGGACAGCGGGGTCGTTCGCCGGCTGAGAGCCTCGGGCGCGATGTTCACCGGGAAGACCAACACCGCCGAGTTCGGCCAGTCGGCAACCAGCGACAACCGCCTCGGCCCCGAGGCCTGCAATCCGTGGGATACCACGCGCACACTGGGCGGCTCGAGCGGCGGCGCGGCGGTTTCGGTCGCGGCCGGGCTTGCCAGCGTCGCGCTGGCCGCCGACGGCGGCGGGTCGATCCGCATTCCGGCATCGTTCACCGGATTGCTCGGATTCAAACCCACCTACGGCCTCTGCCCCGACGAAGGCGGTCTGCCGGCGATGTCGGATTTCGTTAGTCCAGGTCCATTGGCCAGGCGCGCGGCCGATGCGCGGGCGTTCCTGGGCGCACTTCTCGGTCGCGGGATGAGCCGTGGCAGCGTGGGAAAAGGGTTGCGCATTGCCTGGTGTCCGCGCCCCGAAGGTCGTCCTGTCGACCCTGGAGTCGCGACGACCGTCGGAGCTGCCGTCGCGAATCTCGAGGCCCTGGGCCACGAAGTGGTCGAGACCGCGTTGCCCCTCGAAGGCTGGAACCAAGCCTTCGGGCCGCTCGTCCTCGCCGAGGAACGCCGCGAGCGCGGAGACCTGCTCCAGCGATGCCCGGACGTGCTGAGCGACTATGTACGCAAGTCATTGGCGGCGGCACTGACACTCACCGACGACGAGATTGCGGCTGGCCGCGCCGCGCATCTCCGCTATCGCGGCCATATGGCGGCGTTGTTCGAGACCTGGGACGCGATTGCGACACCGGCAACGGCCGTCACCGCCTTTCCCTTCGACCAGCGGCCGAAGCGGATCGCCGGCCGCGAGGTGGACTGGCTTTGGGGCGCATTCCCCTTCGCTGTGCCCTTCAATGTCTCCGGCAATCCCGCCGTATCGCTGCCCTGCGGGCTGGCCGACGGTCTGCCCGTGGGGCTGCAACTCGTCATGCCGCTGAACGCGGACGAGAGGCTTCTCGATCTTGCCGAAGATGTGGAAGAGGCGATCGCATTCGACCGGAGCCTGATGGGCGATCCGGCGCCGCGGCCGGCGGTAGAGGCGGCTTCGTGAGCGGGCACATAGCCACATTGTCGCACGACGGTGTGCTCGAGGTTACGCTCGAGAACGCCCGACGCCGGAACGCGCTGTCCCGCTCGCTTCTGTTGGCGCTGAGCCAGGCGATTGGCGATGCTCGCGCAGGTGACATCCGGGCGGTGGTTCTCGCCGGCGCCGGCGACGGGTTCAGCGCCGGCGCCGATCTCACCGAGCTGACGGGCACGATCGACGACCGTGCCGTGGACGACGCCATAGCGCGCGCCGCCGCATCGATTCGTGATTGCCCGGCACCTGTCATCGCGGCCGTTGAGGGTCCATGTATCGGCGGCGCGCTTGTATTGGCACTGAACTGTGACGCGATCGTGGCCGCCGAGGGAGCCTATTTCGCGATTCCCGCGACGCATCTCGGCCTGCTTTACGATCCACGCGCCGTGGCGCGCCTCCGCCTTCGTTTGTACCCCGCCGCTCTGAGATGGCTGCTTCTACTTGGCGAGCGGATCGATGCCAGAACCGGGGCGGAGATGGGCCTGGTTTCCCGTGTCGTCGGCGAGGGCAGCGCCAGGGCCGAGGCGCGGGCGCTGGCCGAGCGGGTATCGGCTCGCTCGCCCCACGCCGTCGCGGCCACCAAGAAGCTGCTCAATGAGTTCGAGGGGGGCTGCGCCCGACTCGATGAGTGGGAGCGCGTGCACCTCGACATCCTCGGCTCGACGGAGCGACGCGAGCGGATCGAAGAGGCGAAGGCGCGTCTGGGGCTGGCGTGATCGGCTCGCTCGGATCGCCCTCATGACGAAGGGGAGGGACCCAATGAAATGATGTCGTCCGTGCCAATACGCCCCGTCACCCGACGCCGGGTTCGGACCGGTCGTCAACGTGGCGCGGCCTTCGAGGAATTCGTCTGACAGGCGCTTACCGCGCGAGATATTGATTCATTGGGAGGAGAAGATGAGACCATTCAAAACGCTTCTAAGGGTGACCGCCGCCGCCGCCGTGCTCGCGACCGGCGTGACGGTCTGGTCCGGGTCCGCGACCGCCGAGACGGAGACCATTCGCATCGGCGACATCAACTCGTACACGCGGCTGCCGGCACACACGGTTCCCTACCGGCAAGGGGCAATTCTCGCGATCGAGGAGATCAACAGCGCGGGCGGCGTCCTCGGGCGTCAGCTCGAACTCATATCGCACGACGATCAGGGGAAACCGGGCGAGGCGGTCAAGGTGGCCGAGCGGCTCTTCGACCGCGACGAGGTGGTCCTGATCTCGGGCTCCCTGTTCAGCCACGTCGGGCTGGCGCTGACCGCCTACGCCAAGCAGACCCAGCAATTGTACATCGCGGCCGAGCCGCTGGCCGACGCCCTGGTCTGGGCTCAGGGCAACCGCTACACCTTCCGGCTGCGCCCGTCGACCTACATGCAGGCGGCGATGCTTGCCGTCGAGGCAGCGAAGGATGAGGACGCCAAGCGTTGGGCAACCATCGCGCCCAACTATGCCTACGGCAAGGATGCTGTCGCGGCGTTCCAGAGGGTGTTGACGGAGTTGCGGCCGGATGTGGAGTTCGTCGGTTCGCAATGGCCGGCGCTGTTCAAGATCGACGCCGGGGCCGAGGTCGAGGCACTCAAGCGCCTGGAACCGGACGCGATCTACAACGTCACCTTTGGCAGCGATCTCGCAAAGTTCGCGCGCGAGGGCAGGCTGCGCGGCCTCTTCGAGGGGCGGCTGATGGTCGGATTGCTGACCGGCGAGCCCGAGTACATCGATCCCCTGAAGGACGAGGCACCGGAGGGCTGGCTGGTTACCGGTTACCCCTGGTACGACATCGAGACTCCGGCGCACCAGGCGTTCCTGGACGCCTATCAGCAGCGTTGGGAAGACTATCCGCGCATCGGCTCGGTTGTCGGCTACAACACCATGCTGGCAATCAAGGCAATGTTCGATCGGGCTGGCTCGACCGAAACGGAGAAAATGGTCGATGCCATGGAAGGGCTGAGTTTCGATGCGCCGACCGGGCCCATCACGTTCGGGCGATCGATCATCAATCGACAATGGGGGCCTATGTCGGCTGGACCACGTTGCGCGACGGACAGGGCGTCATGGTCGACTGGAAGTACCTCGACGGCGCGGACTACCTGCCGTCGGATGACGAGGTCCGGAAACTGCGCAGCGGAGGCTGAACCGGCGCATCGTCAGGGGCCGGCCAGCCGGCTCCTGATGCTGCCGTCTGGAACAAGAGCGGTCTGAGCGGAAGAGCCGGAGCGTGGCGGATTTCATTGTCAGCCTGTTGACGGGGTTATCCAGCGCCGCGGCCATGTTCCTGGTCGCGTCGGGGTTGTCGATCATCTTCGGGGTGACCCGGATCGTGAACTTCGCCCACGGCTCGTTCTATATGCTGGGCGCCTATATCGGATACACGTTGGTCCAGACGATCGGCTCCACGGGGATTGGATTCTGGGCCGCCGTACTGATCGCCGCCGTCGCCGTCGGCCTCATCGGCGTGGTCATGGAGATCCTGCTGCTTCGCCGGATCTACAAGGCGCCCGAGCTCTTTCAGCTGATCGCGACCTTCGGGGTCATCCTGGTCATCCAGGACGTGACTCTGTGGGTCTGGGGATCGGAAGACCTGGTCGGCCCGCAGGCCCCTGGCCTCAAGGGCGCGATCAATATCCTCGGCAAGCCGATTCCCGAATACGATCTGGCCCTGATCGCGATATCGCCGCTGGTGCTGATCGGCCTGTGGGCGCTCTTCAAGCTGACGCGTTGGGGCACGCTGGTTCGGGCCGCGACGCAGGACCGGCAGATGGTGGCGGCGCTGGGCGTCAACCAACGCTGGTTGTTCACCGGTGTTCTCTTTCTCGGCTCCGCCCTCGCCGGGCTCGGTGGCGCCGTTCAGATTCCCAAGGGCGGCGCCGACCTGCTGATGGATTTCAATATCCTCGCTGTCGCATTCGTCGTGGTCGTCGTGGGCGGCATGGGCAGCATTTTCGGCGCCTTCTGGGCCGCGGTGCTGTTCGGCGTCCTCCAGACCTTCGGCATCCAGATACTGCCGAACTCGACGCTGGTGCTGATGTTCCTGGTCATGGCGGTGGTCCTGATCTTCCGGCCGTGGGGGCTGCTCGGCATACCGGAGTCAGTACTTCAAATTCCTTCCGGTCCGCCCGAGCAGCCGCTGCGCCCGGCGTTGCCGCGGGTGCGTGCCCTGGCCGGCGCGGCTTGCGCGGTGCTCCTCGTGCTTCCGATCGTGCACCTCGTCTTCCCCGAGGTGGTCGGCACGTTCACCTTGGTCCTGGTGATCGAGATCATGGTCTTCGTGCTGTTCGCCGCCGCGCTCCATTTCATCATGGGCCCGGGCGGGATGGTCAGCTTCGGCCACGCTGCGTATTTCGGTGGCGGTGCCTATGCGGCCGCGCTCCTGGTGAAATTCGCGGACGCACCCTTCGAGCTCGCGTTTTGGGCCGCGCCGGTCGGCGGGGCGCTGCTCGCATTTCTGTTCGGCTGGTTCTGCGTGCGTCTGAGCGGCGTCTACTTTGCGATGCTGACGCTCGCCTTCGCGCAGATCGCATGGGCGTTCGTGTTCCAGGACATGCCGGGCAGCGTGCTCAAGTCCTTTGGGATCGCAGACGAGTTCGGCACGCCGCTCAAGATCACCGGCGGTGACGACGGCCTGAACGACATCTGGCCGTCGCAATGGGCGAGTACGCGTGTCTCCTACTACTACATCACCGTGGGGCTGAGCGTGGCCGCGCTCTGGATCATGCGACGCATCCTGTATGCGCCCTTCGGCTACACCTTGCGCGCCGGCCGGGACTCGCCCTTGCGGGCTGCCGCGATCGGCATCGATCTTACGCGTCATCGTTGGCTGGCGTTTGCGGTCTCCGGCGCCTTTGCGGGCCTCGCCGGTTCCCTGTTCCTGTTCTCGAAGGGCAGCATCTTCCCGACGACGCTGGAAATCGCGCGCTCCTTCGACGCTCTGTTGATGGTGCTCTTCGGCGGTGTGCAGTCGCTCTTCGGCCCGATCTTCGGCGCCGCCGCGCTGACCTGGTTCAACGATCTCTTCAGCGTCCTCAGCTATTGGCGCTTCCTGCTGGGCGTGACCATCATCGCCCTGGTGCTGCTGCTTCCCCAGGGGCTCGCCGGTTTCGCCGGCACGCGTCTGGGGCGGCGACTCCGGCTGGTGCGGCCGGAGGAAATGGCGACATGACTGCGGCACTGCACGAGCGCGCTCCGGTGCTAGAGGTCGAAGCGCTGAGCAAGTCGTTCGGCGGCGTGCAGGCGGTGGAGCGGGTCTCGTTCACGCTCTCGTCGAGCGAGCTCCTGGCCATGATAGGACCCAACGGCGCGGGCAAGACGACCTGCTTCAACATGCTGAACGGCCAGCTCCGACCGGATGCCGGCTCAGTAAGGCTCAACGGCCGCAGCATTCTGGGCCTGCCGCCCCAGTCCATCTGGCGGCTCGGCGTCGGGCGGACATTCCAGATCACCGCGACCTTCGCGTCGATGACCGTGCGCGAGAACGTGCAAATGGTGTTGATCAACTACCATCGCCGGTCACGGGAGCTGTGGCGGCCGGCGAAGAACCACTACATCGACGAGGCCATGGCGCTGCTGGAACGCGTCGGCATGGACCAGCAATACGACAGAGCCTGTGGGGTGCTGGCCTACGGCGACCTCAAGCGGGTCGAGCTTGCGATCGCGCTGGCGAACGATCCCAAACTCTTGTTGATGGACGAACCCACCGCGGGCATGGCGCCCAGGGAACGCATGGAGTTGATGCAGCTCACCGCCGAGATCGTGCACGAACGGGACATCGCCGTTCTCTTCACCGAACACGACATGGACGTGGTCTTCACCCACGCCGACCGAATCATGGTGCTGGATCGGGGAGAGCTGATCTCCGAGGGCCCGCCGATGGCGGTGCGCTCGAACAAGAAGGTCCAGGAGATCTACTTGGGCAGCGGCGCCACGCATGGTGTGGAAATCTCATGACCGAGGCGACAGGCGCCCCGGTCCTGGAGTTGAGCGGTGTCGACGCCTTCTACGGTCGGGCGCAGATCCTGTCCGAGGTATCGCTCGAGCTTCGTCGAAGCGAGGTCGTGGCGCTGCTCGGCCGCAACGGCGCAGGCAAGTCGACGACGATCAAGTCGATCATCGGCCTGGTCCCTCCCGCGAAGGGCGAAATCGCCTTCGAGGGGAAGCCGATACAGGGGTTGGAGCCCTTCCAAATCAGCCGTCTCGGGCTGGGATACGTACCCGAGGACCGCCGCGTGTTCACCAGCCTGACCGTCGCCGAGAACCTCGAGGTCGGTCGCCAGCCCCGGCGCGAGAATGCGCCGGAGTGGACGCACGACAAGCTCTTCGCATTGTTCCCTAACCTCGCGGCGATGAGCGACCGGCTCGGAGGCTTGATGAGCGGAGGGGAGCAACAGATGCTGACCATCGCACGCACGCTGATGGGCAACCCAACGACCATGCTGCTCGACGAGCCCTCTGAGGGTCTCGCACCCGTCATCGTCGAGCAGGTGGCGAAGACCATCCTCGACCTGAAGGCGCAGGGTCTGTCGATTCTGCTCTCCGAACAAAACCTCCATTTGTCGACCCTGGTTTCGGATCGCGCCTACATCATCGAAAAAGGCCGCATCCGCTACGAGGGATCGATGGCGGAACTCGCCGAAAACGAGGAAATCCGCGCCGCTTACCTCATGGTCTGAAAGGCGCGAAGCGGCGCCTCGGCGGCGGCATAGAGGAGACCGCGACCCCATGGAGCTCAAGGATCTGGCCGGGCACGATCTCGGCACCCGAACCATCGGCTACGACACGCGCGACGCGATACTCTATGCGCTCGCCGTCGGGGCCTCGAGCGACGAGACGGAGCTCGTCTACGAGCGGGACCTCAGGGTGTTGCCGACCTACGCCTGCGCCCTCGGCCTTTGGGCGGTCGAATCGGCAGGCGGCCTCGGTGCCTACGACCGGAACAGGTCACTCCACGCTGCCCAGAGCCTGGACGTGCACGCGCCGATGCCCCGCAACGGCTCGTTCGAGGCTCGGGGACGGGTCGCCGAGGTATGGGACAAGGGCAAGGCGGCGATTGTCACCATCGTCGTGGAGTGCGAGCTCTTCACGGCGCGCTACGGCATCTTCCTGCCGGGGCGCGGAGGCTGGGGAGGCGAGCGGGGGCCGTCGGCTACGCCTCAGGAATGGCAGCCGTCCTGGCAAGGCCGCCACGCGACCGATCGTAGCCGGGCGGCGCTTTACCGGCTGACCGGTGACCTGCATCCGATCCACATCGATATCGAGGTCGCGCGCGCCAACGGCTTCGATCGACCGATCCTCCACGGCCTCTGCACACTCGGGATCGCGGCGCGAATGCTCGCCGAGCCGGCGGGGGCTCACCCGAGCGAACTCAGACGCCTCGAAGCGCGCCTCGCAGCACCGGTGATGCCAGGGGATGCGATCGACGTGACCGCAGATGGCAATGGCGCCGGGCTGTTCTTCCAGGCGAAGGTCGGAGAGGTAGTGGTCCTCACAGGCGGGCGTGCGGTTTTCGGCTGAAGTACCCGGGATCGGGAGGCCGCACTCGATGGCCAGCGCCTCAGGCCATGCGTTTTCGACCCTTCACCGGACTTGGCAGAACGCTCACAGCCCATAAGGGCTCCAGCATCACCCGCTGGCTGAACGGCACCTACACCGGTGACAGCGAAGCCGTCGCAGCAGGCGTCGAGCGCTGGCTGGATACCCGTGCCGATGCCGCAATGCACTCTCTCGACGGCGCCGGCCCCGGTTGCCCGACCCCAGGGGCCCACTTCTGTAATGGGGCGTTTCCCGTCAAGCTCGATTTTCAATAGATCATTGTCGCGCCAATCAGTTGTTTTCCTGGCGTGGTGTAGGGGCTCCTTCGGCCTGGCTATGAGGCGCCGGGTGAGGCGCGGAGGAGGTTGCCGGTGTCAGGTGCAATGGGGCCGACCGTATCGATCTCGCGCTTGCTCAACGTCTTGTGTCCTTCGCCGGGTTCTCGCTTCTGTCCGTGGTCAGCGCATCGGCTGCCAACATCATGCCCAGTCCAAATCGGTTCCCGAGTGCCTATCTCCACAGCGTGCTCGAACACGACAGGCCGGTTCGGCAAACAAGTGGGCCCACGTGCATCATCGGGGACCGCGTCCCGGCGAGGGGACGTTGGTGGCTCGCCCACCTTCAGGCGCGGCTCTTTCCTCCTCTCCTCGCTGACTGCCGATGGGATGCAGCCGCGCCTATGCCGTCCGAAGCGCCATCGCTTCCTCGCGCGTAAAGCGGAACTCGGTTCCATCCCGCCACATTCGGTGAAGCACAACACCGATGCGCCGGGCCAAGGCAACGGTCGCGCGCTTCTTGCCCCTGTGCTTCGCCAAACGTAGCGCCCAAGCCTTCAGCCAGTTCGGCCCTGTGCGGTTCAGCATCACCGTTGCGGCTTGGTAAAGAGCCGCGCGCAGACCGGCATCGCCGGCCTTGGTGATCCGGCCGACAATATCCCTCTCCCCGGACTGCTCCCGCGCCGGCGTCAGCCCTACCCAGGGGCCGACATCCTTCGATCTTCGGAACCGCTCCGGGTCGTCGATCGCGGACTTGAAGGTCAGGGCTATGACATGCCCCACGCCCGGCATGGTCATCAACAGGCGGCATGCCCTGTCTTGCCTTGCCAGAGTGCGGACCAGCTTCTCCAGCTCGGCGAACTCGCGGCGCAGGGCCGCCCGCGCGCCCAGGATCGGTTCGGCTGCCGCTTCCAGCATCGCGTTGCCGGCGACCAACTCCCGCACTCGGGCCTCATAGCGGCCCTTCGAGATCAGGCCCAGCTTCAGGCCAAAGTTACGCAGGACGCCGCGCAGCGAGACCTCCAGGCGGATGATCGCGTCCAGCACGGACTTGCGCGAGGTCAGGAGGGCTCGCATCTCTTGCGATGACACCGACTTGCAGTGCACCGGCCGAAACCACCCCATCAGCAACAGCCGTGCGATGCCCTCGGCGTCCCGGCGATCGGTCTTGATCGGCATGGCCTTCAGCGCACCCTTTACCTGCCGGGTCTCCATCAACACGGCCTCGAAGCCGGCGTCGGTCATTCCCTTGTGCAACCAGTGGGACAAGGGACCGGCCTCGAGACCGATCGCGGTGATCTCGTGCGGCAGCTTGTGCAGGAACCCAACCAGCGCTTCAGGCGTGCTGGCGACCTGCGCCTCGGTCGCGATCTTGCCCTTCTCGTCGAGAACGCAAACCGCCGTGCTTGCCAGCGATACATCCAGCCCGATACAGACGTCCATTGTCGTTGCCCTTTCCTCCAGAGGAATTGGGGCGCGCCTTGCGGCAAGACCCCGTGAACACGCTACGCGTGTAAGGGCAACGACAACCGATTCGCCGTCATCGCGACAGGCCGAGACGCTGCACGCCGGCGCCAAGCCCCATTACGGCATCTCCAATCGGGGGTCAATATTGAAAGCCGATTGACAGGCTTGAATTCCGCGCCCTGTGGCAATAGATACGGAAGACAATCGCAATCGAATCAGTTGCGTAGAACCGAAGGTGCGCGTTTCCGTGTGAAAGGGAAACGCTCCAAGCTGGTCAGGCGTGCGCCAGAATCGCCTCGACCGTCGCTTCGTCGGTGACCAGCGCGTTGATGAGCTGGCCGCGCATGGCTCCGAGAATCGCGGCGACCTTGACTTCGCCGACGGCGAGCCCGATCATCGGGCGCGGGGTTGCGGGCACCAGCGGCGCGCTCGAAACCCGATCGTTGGTCAGGCCCTCGATCAGCCTGCCCTGGAATCGAAGACCCAGCCGACGATCTCGCCAACCGCGCCCATGCGGATGAGCGCCCGGCTTTCCTCATGGGTGATGAACCCGTCCACCGTGAGCGGCGCCGAGCCATCGATGTGACCGATCCCGACGAAGGTCGCGCCGGCGTCGGCGCACAGCCCAAGCGTCTTCGCCACCGGTTCCTGGCTGTGCAGTATGGGGAGCTCGGCCGGCTTGCGCACCAGCACGGGGAGCGGCATCGGGTTGTGCCGGCCGCCGACACGCTCGGCCATGCGCACCACGACGTTGTAGGCGGTGGCGGACCCATCGGGCATCGTATTGCCGACCAGCGAAACAAGGTGATGCTGCGGGCAATCCATCGACGGCAGTTGCTCGACGCAGGCGCGCAGGACGCGACCCGTCCCCACTGCAATGACCCTGGGCGTCTTCGTATCGAGCTGCTTCTCCATCTCCGCAGCGCCGGCAATGGCAACGCCGGTGATCGACTCGGGCGCGCCCGGGTCCGACGGCACGATCTCGCAGGATTGCAGACCGAAGCGCCGACTCAGTTGCGCCGAAAGCTCCATGCAGTGTGCGATGGGGTGATCCAGTCGGAACTTGATCAGCTTCTCGCTGACCGCCAGCGACACCAGCCTCTGCGCAGACTGCCGCGACACGCCCAGCTTGTGCGCGATCTCGTCCTGGGTGTTGCCCGCGACGTAGTAGAGCCATCCGGCCCGAGCCGCGTCGTCCAGACGGTTGCCGCCGTTGGTCCTGGCCATGCTCGCTCTGTCACGCCCTCAGTTCAGGCGCCAATACGTAAAAGCGGTCCCAATTGTCAAAGACAGTCACGCCAGCCGGCGTCTCATCGCGCGCCTGGGCGGGATCGGCGATATGCGATGCACCCACGTAACGCCAGACCTTCATGCCGGCCGCCAGCCCCGCTTCGATCCCCGCAACGCTGTCCTCGATTACCAGGCAGCGCTCCGGCGGCGTCGACATCTCGCGGGCTGCGAACAGGAAGAGGTCGGGCGCCGGCTTTCCCTTCGCAACCTGGGACGCCGTGAAGACATCGGCGCCGAAATAGTCGGTGAGTCCGAGGATCTCCAGGGTATAGGCCACACGCTGTGGGCTCGAGCTGGTCGCGATACAAGAGGCGCAGGTCAGTTGATCCAACACGTCGGGCAATCCGGGCGTGGCCTGCAGACTCTCGGCGAAGGCCTCGCGCAGCGCCGCGCGATAATCGCTCTCGAACGTGGTGGGCAGCGCTACTCCGAAACGCTCGCTGATGATGCCGGCCGCGACGGGGAAGCTCCTGCCGACAAAGTTGCGAAAGACGTAATCGGTGTCGATGCATATGCCGTAGGGCAGGAGCTGTCGGACCAGGAGCCTTGCGCTGATGACCTCGCTGTCGGCGATGACTCCATCGCAGTCGAATATGACCAGTTCGACCCTTTGCAACTCATCGGCCACCCAGCTGCTCCCGCCGCTGCGACGAAACCTTTCATGGCGCGTGTTCGATGACAAGCACCTGACGCCTCGGGCTGCGGCCGGCCTCGAAGGTTCCGCAATCAGGTGTAGTTCACGCCCGAACCCGGGTTCGGCACGACCTTCACCTCGGTCAAGGCCAGCGCCGCGACGGGCACCATGTTCCGGGGCGTTGAGCAAGCAGGAGCGTCAGTTCCCGAAAACGTGCCGGCCCCGACGTCCACCAAGTCCCTGGTGCAGGGAGCGGCTCAGCCCTGGCTCACCGCCCGCTTCTGCGCCCGTGCCCAGGAATCGCGCAGGCCCACCGTGCGGTTGAAGACCGGCGCGTCCGGGGTGGAGACCGGATCGGGGCAGAAATAGCCTTGGCGCTCGAACTGCACTGTCTCCCCCGGCGCCGCGTCGGCGAGAGCCCGCTCGAGCCGGCAGCCGGTCAGCACGGTGCGGGATGCCGGATTGAGGTCGTCCCACAGCGCGCCGCCGTCCGTACCCGGCAGCGGCTCGGTAAAGAGGGAGTCGTAGAGCCGCACCTCGGCCTCGACCGAGTCCTGCGCCGAGAGCCAGTGCAGCGCGCCCCTCACCTTGCGCCCGTCCGGCGCCTGGCCGCCACGGGTCTCGGGGTCGTAGGTGCAGCGAAGCTCGGTGACGGCGCCCGAGGAGTCCTTGACCGCCTCCTGGCAGGTCACGAGGTAGCCGTAGCGCAGCCGCGCCTCGCGGCCCGGCGCCAGCCGGAAGAATTTCCTGGGCGGGTCCTCCATGAAGTCGTCGGCCTCGACGTAAAGGGTGCGGCTGAAGCGGACTTGCCGGGTGCCCGCATCCGGGTCCTCCGGGTTGTTGAGGGCGTCGACCCACTCGCCCTCGCCTTCCGGGTAGTTCTCGATCACGAGCTTGAGCGGCTTGAGCACCCCGAAGCGGCGCGGCGCGGTCTTGTTCAACCGCTCGCGCACCGCATGGTCGAGCATGGCCTGCTCCACCAGGTTGTCGCTGGTCTTGGAGATGGCGAGCAGGCCCACGAAGTCGCGGATCGCCTCGGGCGGCACACCCCGCCGGCGCAGGCCGCGCAGGGTCGGCATCCGGGGGTCGTCCCAGCCGTCCACCCGGCCCTCCTCCACCATCTGCGTGAGGCGCCGCTTGGAGAGCAGGGTGTGGCTGAGATTGAGGCGCGAGAACTCGTACTGCCGCGGCACCATCGGCACCGGCAGGTGCTCGATAAGCCAGTCGTAGAGCGGGCGGTGGTCCTCGAACTCAAGCGTGCAGAGCGAATGCGTCACGCCCTCGATCGCGTCCGACTGCCCGTGGGCGAAATCGTAGGTGGGATAGATGCACCACTCATCGCCGGTGCGCGGGTGGGCAGCGTGCAGGATGCGGTAGAGCACGGGGTCCCGCATGTTGATGTTGCCCGACGCCATGTCGATCTTCGCCCGCAGCACCCGCGCGCCTTCGCCGAACTCGCCCGCGCGCATGCGGCGGAAGAGATCCAGGCTCTCCGCCGCCGGGCGGGTGCGATAGGGGCTGTCGCGCCCGGGCTCGGTCAGCGTGCCGCGGTGCGCGCGGATTTCCTCGGCCGAAAGATCGTCCACGTAGGCGTCGCCAATCTGGATCAGGTGCTCGGCCCACGCGTAGAGGCGCTCGAAATGGTCGGAGGCGAAATAGAGATGGCTGCCCCAGTCGAAGCCGAGCCAGCGCACGTCCGCCATGATCGCCTCGATGAACTCGTGCTCCTCCTTCGTGGGGTTGGTGTCGTCGAAGCGCATGTGGCAGCGCCCGCCGAACTCCTGCGGCACGCCGAAGTTGAGGCAGATCGACTTGGCGTGCCCGATGTGGAGATAGCCGTTGGGCTCGGGCGGGAAGCGGGTCACCACCTCGTCATGCCGCCCGGCTTCCAGGTCGGCGCGGACCACCGCCCGAATAAAGTCGTCGCCTGCGCTCATGCTATGCCGTGATGGTCAGGGGGTGCCCGATGAGTCGACGATCGTCGGTGAGGAGTTTTAGCCCCTCTTCCTGGGCCTGCACCAGAAGAAGCTCGTCGAACGGGTCCTTGTGAGGAATTGGGGTCTCGAGATCGCACGCGGCGTGCCGCGCGGTCATGGTCAGGAACGTCACCCCCTGCCGTTCGAGCGCGGCGACCACATCGTTCGGATCGTAAGGGCTCTTGCGCTCGCCGGACGGATGTATGGCGCGAAACTTGAGGCGCATCTCCCAGATCGACACGGCGCTCACGTAGAGCCGTGCCTCCCACGTGTCGAAGAACCGACGCTCCAGCTCGGAAATCCAACCATGGGCCCGCATGAGCTTATAGAGGTATGACGTATCGAGAAGGACGCGCATCGGTGTTCGGCCGCTATTCTTGCCGTGAAACAGATTCTGGCGAGGGACGCGCGGTGACGCTCCAACCCCGAGGTCACGGCGTTGGCTGAGACCGCCAGGGTCGGCGCGGCGGAGACGAGCGGTGGACTTCCCCGATGTGGTCCGAAGCGGTCCCGCGTAGCCGGCTGACGAGATGCGGGCCGCTCAGGCGGCCTTGAGTTCCGCGCCTACGGGCTCGATGTAGCCGTAGCGGCGGAGCATGCGGATCCACCGAGGAGCGTTGCGCTTGACCATCAGAGCGTCGTAGTCGGCCGTGCGGTCGTAGTAGGGCCTGCCGGTCTTGAGCACCACATAGATGATGCGCAGCATCTTGTGAGCGCCGGCGACGATGGCGCGCTTGTAGCCGCGCCGGGCGGCGAGGGCGCGGTGATGAGCCTCGAACTGGCACCCCTTGGTTCGGGCCGCGCCGTGGGCACACTCGACGAGGCAGGCGCGCAGGGTCTTGGAGCCCATGCGGGTGCGTGCGTTGCGGCGCTTGCCCCCGCTCTCGTTGTTGCCGGGGCAGAGCCCGGCCCAGGCGGCGAAGTGCTCCTTGGAGGCGAACACGCCGATGTCGGGGCCGATCTCGATGAGGATGGTCGAGGCGGCGGTGCGGTCGATGCCGGGGATGGTGGTCAGCAGACGGAGCTGCTCCTCCCACGGTGTCATCTGCCCGTCGATCTTCCTGGTGTAGGACGCGATGCGCGCCTCAAGCGCGTCATGCTCCTCCAGCAGGTCGTTGAGCATGAAGCGGTCGTTGTCGCCCAGGCTCAGGGTGAGCGCCTCGCCGAGCCCCTCCAGCTTGTTCGCAACGTGGCTGGTGAGCGAGGCGAGGATGACCTCGCGCGCCGTCCCCTGCGCCAGGCCGTCGAGGATCTTCCGGCCGTTGACGCCGAAGACGTCGGAGAGGATGCCGCCGATGCGCGCACCGGCGCGGTCGATGATCTTCTGCACGCGGTTGCGCACGGCGGAGCGCTGCCTGACCAGGACGCGGCGCTGGCGGCTCAGTGCGCGCAGCTCCCGGAACGGCTCAGGCGGAACGTGGGAAGGCGTGCAGAGCCCGAACTGGCACACGCAGGCCAGCCACACGCTGTCCGCCACGTCGGTCTTGCGCCCCTTCAACTGCTTCACCTGACGCGCATGCACCAGGATCGCCTCGAGCCCGGCCGCCTCCAGGGCCGCGAAGGGCGCCTGCCAGTAGACCCCGGTCCCTTCCATCACCGCAGCCTCGACGCCGTGACCGGTCAGCCACGCGACCATCTCCTCCAGACCGCTCGGCAGCGTGCCGAAGCAGCGCGTCTCCACCACCGGCTCACCCTCGCCCTCACAGAGGCGAACCGTCGCGGTGATCTCCATCTTGTGCACGTCCAGACCCGCCGCGCGCGGCCGGACGACGTGCAAGCCTTCCGTCTTCATCGCCTTCCTCCTCATTTGCGCTCTCGCCACGGCGGCGTACGATCACGCCGTGGCATCGCCACGGTGGAGGCGGGGACAGCGGTCGGAAGAACACGCATCCGACGAGCGGGTGCGGTGCAATTTGCCGCGCGTCCACGGCCACGGGCCGGGTACAATACGGGGTGCGGAGCCGGCCGCCGGAAGCAGTTTTGTCATCGGGAACTACGTCACCGATATAACGACGCTCACACGTCCCCACCTCCGCCAATACCCATCCTGACACGGCAAATGGGTGCAAGCGCAAGGAAAACGTCAGCCGAACCGCTCCTGTTTCATGCCACGGGGTGGCTCAGAACCGCGGGGACCATGACTGTTTTGCCGTGAAACAGATTCTGGCGAGGGACGCGCGGTGACGCTCCAACCCCGAGGTCACGGCGTTGGCTGAGACCGCCAGGGTCGGCGCGGCGGAGACGAGCGGTGGACTTCCCCGATGTGGTCCGAAGCGGTCCCGCGTAGCCGGCTGACGAGATGCGGGCCGCTCAGGCGGCCTTGAGTTCCGCGCCTACGGGCTCGATGTAGCCGTAGCGGCGGAGCATGCGGATCCACCGAGGAGCGTTGCGCTTGACCATCAGAGCGTCGTAGTCGGCCGTGCGGTCGTAGTAGGGCCTGCCGGTCTTGAGCACCACATAGATGATGCGCAGCATCTTGTGAGCGCCGGCGACGATGGCGCGCTTGTAGCCGCGCCGGGCGGCGAGGGCGCGGTGATGAGCCTCGAACTGGCACCCCTTGGTTCGGGCCGCGCCGTGGGCACACTCGACGAGGCAGGCGCGCAGGGTCTTGGAGCCCATGCGGGTGCGTGCGTTGCGGCGCTTGCCCCCGCTCTCGTTGTTGCCGGGGCAGAGCCCGGCCCAGGCGGCGAAGTGCTCCTTGGAGGCGAACACGCCGATGTCGGGGCCGATCTCGATGAGGATGGTCGAGGCGGCGGTGCGGTCGATGCCGGGGATGGTGGTCAGCAGACGGAGCTGCTCCTCCCACGGTGTCATCTGCCCGTCGATCTTCCTGGTGTAGGACGCGATGCGCGCCTCAAGCGCGTCATGCTCCTCCAGCAGGTCGTTGAGCATGAAGCGGTCGTTGTCGCCCAGGCTCAGGGTGAGCGCCTCGCCGAGCCCCTCCAGCTTGTTCGCAACGTGGCTGGTGAGCGAGGCGAGGATGACCTCGCGCGCCGTCCCCTGCGCCAGGCCGTCGAGGATCTTCCGGCCGTTGACGCCGAAGACGTCGGAGAGGATGCCGCCGATGCGCGCACCGGCGCGGTCGATGATCTTCTGCACGCGGTTGCGCACGGCGGAGCGCTGCCTGACCAGGACGCGGCGCTGGCGGCTCAGTGCGCGCAGCTCCCGGAACGGCTCAGGCGGAACGTGGGAAGGCGTGCAGAGCCCGAACTGGCACACGCAGGCCAGCCACACGCTGTCCGCCACGTCGGTCTTGCGCCCCTTCAACTGCTTCACCTGACGCGCATGCACCAGGATCGCCTCGAGCCCGGCCGCCTCCAGGGCCGCGAAGGGCGCCTGCCAGTAGACCCCGGTCCCTTCCATCACCGCAGCCTCGACGCCGTGACCGGTCAGCCACGCGACCATCTCCTCCAGACCGCTCGGCAGCGTGCCGAAGCAGCGCGTCTCCACCACCGGCTCACCCTCGCCCTCACAGAGGCGAACCGTCGCGGTGATCTCCATCTTGTGCACGTCCAGACCCGCCGCGCGCGGCCGGACGACGTGCAAGCCTTCCGTCTTCATCGCCTTCCTCCTCATTTGCGCTCTCGCCACGGCGGCGTACGATCACGCCGTGGCATCGCCACGGTGGAGGCGGGGACAGCGGTCGGAAGAACACGCATCCGACGAGCGGGTGCGGTGCAATTTGCCGCGCGTCCACGGCCACGGGCCGGGTACAATACGGGGTGCGGAGCCGGCCGCCGGAAGCAGTTTTGTCATCGGGAACTACGTCACCGATATAACGACGCTCACACGTCCCCACCTCCGCCAATACCCATCCTGACACGGCAAATGGGTGCAAGCGCAAGGAAAACGTCAGCCGAACCGCTCCTGTTTCATGCCACGGGGTGGCTCAGAACCGCGGGGACCATGACTGTTTTGCCGTGAAACAGATTCTGGCGAGGGACGCGCGGTGACGCTCCAACCCCGAGGTCACGGCGTTGGCTGAGACCGCCAGGGTCGGCGCGGCGGAGACGAGCGGTGGACTTCCCCGATGTGGTCCGAAGCGGTCCCGCGTAGCCGGCTGACGAGATGCGGGCCGCTCAGGCGGCCTTGAGTTCCGCGCCTACGGGCTCGATGTAGCCGTAGCGGCGGAGCATGCGGATCCACCGAGGAGCGTTGCGCTTGACCATCAGAGCGTCGTAGTCGGCCGTGCGGTCGTAGTAGGGCCTGCCGGTCTTGAGCACCACATAGATGATGCGCAGCATCTTGTGAGCGCCGGCGACGATGGCGCGCTTGTAGCCGCGCCGGGCGGCGAGGGCGCGGTGATGAGCCTCGAACTGGCACCCCTTGGTTCGGGCCGCGCCGTGGGCACACTCGACGAGGCAGGCGCGCAGGGTCTTGGAGCCCATGCGGGTGCGTGCGTTGCGGCGCTTGCCCCCGCTCTCGTTGTTGCCGGGGCAGAGCCCGGCCCAGGCGGCGAAGTGCTCCTTGGAGGCGAACACGCCGATGTCGGGGCCGATCTCGATGAGGATGGTCGAGGCGGCGGTGCGGTCGATGCCGGGGATGGTGGTCAGCAGACGGAGCTGCTCCTCCCACGGTGTCATCTGCCCGTCGATCTTCCTGGTGTAGGACGCGATGCGCGCCTCAAGCGCGTCATGCTCCTCCAGCAGGTCGTTGAGCATGAAGCGGTCGTTGTCGCCCAGGCTCAGGGTGAGCGCCTCGCCGAGCCCCTCCAGCTTGTTCGCAACGTGGCTGGTGAGCGAGGCGAGGATGACCTCGCGCGCCGTCCCCTGCGCCAGGCCGTCGAGGATCTTCCGGCCGTTGACGCCGAAGACGTCGGAGAGGATGCCGCCGATGCGCGCACCGGCGCGGTCGATGATCTTCTGCACGCGGTTGCGCACGGCGGAGCGCTGCCTGACCAGGACGCGGCGCTGGCGGCTCAGTGCGCGCAGCTCCCGGAACGGCTCAGGCGGAACGTGGGAAGGCGTGCAGAGCCCGAACTGGCACACGCAGGCCAGCCACACGCTGTCCGCCACGTCGGTCTTGCGCCCCTTCAACTGCTTCACCTGACGCGCATGCACCAGGATCGCCTCGAGCCCGGCCGCCTCCAGGGCCGCGAAGGGCGCCTGCCAGTAGACCCCGGTCCCTTCCATCACCGCAGCCTCGACGCCGTGACCGGTCAGCCACGCGACCATCTCCTCCAGACCGCTCGGCAGCGTGCCGAAGCAGCGCGTCTCCACCACCGGCTCACCCTCGCCCTCACAGAGGCGAACCGTCGCGGTGATCTCCATCTTGTGCACGTCCAGACCCGCCGCGCGCGGCCGGACGACGTGCAAGCCTTCCGTCTTCATCGCCTTCCTCCTCATTTGCGCTCTCGCCACGGCGGCGTACGATCACGCCGTGGCATCGCCACGGTGGAGGCGGGGACAGCGGTCGGAAGAACACGCATCCGACGAGCGGGTGCGGTGCAATTTGCCGCGCGTCCACGGCCACGGGCCGGGTACAATACGGGGTGCGGAGCCGGCCGCCGGAAGCAGTTTTGTCATCGGGAACTACGTCACCGATATAACGACGCTCACACGTCCCCACCTCCGCCAATACCCATCCTGACACGGCAAATGGGTGCAAGCGCAAGGAAAACGTCAGCCGAACCGCTCCTGTTTCATGCCACGGGGTGGCTCAGAACCGCGGGGACCATGACTGTTTGCCGTGAAACAGATTCTGGCGAGGGACGCGCGGTGACGCTCCAACCCCGAGGTCACGGCGTTGGCTGAGACCGCCAGGGTCGGCGCGGCGGAGACGAGCGGTGGACTTCCCCGATGTGGTCCGAAGCGGTCCCGCGTAGCCGGCTGACGAGATGCGGGCCGCTCAGGCGGCCTTGAGTTCCGCGCCTACGGGCTCGATGTAGCCGTAGCGGCGGAGCATGCGGATCCACCGAGGAGCGTTGCGCTTGACCATCAGAGCGTCGTAGTCGGCCGTGCGGTCGTAGTAGGGCCTGCCGGTCTTGAGCACCACATAGATGATGCGCAGCATCTTGTGAGCGCCGGCGACGATGGCGCGCTTGTAGCCGCGCCGGGCGGCGAGGGCGCGGTGATGAGCCTCGAACTGGCACCCCTTGGTTCGGGCCGCGCCGTGGGCACACTCGACGAGGCAGGCGCGCAGGGTCTTGGAGCCCATGCGGGTGCGTGCGTTGCGGCGCTTGCCCCCGCTCTCGTTGTTGCCGGGGCAGAGCCCGGCCCAGGCGGCGAAGTGCTCCTTGGAGGCGAACACGCCGATGTCGGGGCCGATCTCGATGAGGATGGTCGAGGCGGCGGTGCGGTCGATGCCGGGGATGGTGGTCAGCAGACGGAGCTGCTCCTCCCACGGTGTCATCTGCCCGTCGATCTTCCTGGTGTAGGACGCGATGCGCGCCTCAAGCGCGTCATGCTCCTCCAGCAGGTCGTTGAGCATGAAGCGGTCGTTGTCGCCCAGGCTCAGGGTGAGCGCCTCGCCGAGCCCCTCCAGCTTGTTCGCAACGTGGCTGGTGAGCGAGGCGAGGATGACCTCGCGCGCCGTCCCCTGCGCCAGGCCGTCGAGGATCTTCCGGCCGTTGACGCCGAAGACGTCGGAGAGGATGCCGCCGATGCGCGCACCGGCGCGGTCGATGATCTTCTGCACGCGGTTGCGCACGGCGGAGCGCTGCCTGACCAGGACGCGGCGCTGGCGGCTCAGTGCGCGCAGCTCCCGGAACGGCTCAGGCGGAACGTGGGAAGGCGTGCAGAGCCCGAACTGGCACACGCAGGCCAGCCACACGCTGTCCGCCACGTCGGTCTTGCGCCCCTTCAACTGCTTCACCTGACGCGCATGCACCAGGATCGCCTCGAGCCCGGCCGCCTCCAGGGCCGCGAAGGGCGCCTGCCAGTAGACCCCGGTCCCTTCCATCACCGCAGCCTCGACGCCGTGACCGGTCAGCCACGCGACCATCTCCTCCAGACCGCTCGGCAGCGTGCCGAAGCAGCGCGTCTCCACCACCGGCTCACCCTCGCCCTCACAGAGGCGAACCGTCGCGGTGATCTCCATCTTGTGCACGTCCAGACCCGCCGCGCGCGGCCGGACGACGTGCAAGCCTTCCGTCTTCATCGCCTTCCTCCTCATTTGCGCTCTCGCCACGGCGGCGTACGATCACGCCGTGGCATCGCCACGGTGGAGGCGGGGACAGCGGTCGGAAGAACACGCATCCGACGAGCGGGTGCGGTGCAATTTGCCGCGCGTCCACGGCCACGGGCCGGGTACAATACGGGGTGCGGAGCCGGCCGCCGGAAGCAGTTTTGTCATCGGGAACTACGTCACCGATATAACGACGCTCACACGTCCCCACCTCCGCCAATACCCATCCTGACACGGCAAATGGGTGCAAGCGCAAGGAAAACGTCAGCCGAACCGCTCCTGTTTCATGCCACGGGGTGGCTCAGAACCGCGGGGACCATGACTGTTTGCCGTGAAACAGATTCTGGCGAGGGACGCGCGGTGACGCTCCAACCCCGAGGTCACGGCGTTGGCTGAGACCGCCAGGGTCGGCGCGGCGGAGACGAGCGGTGGACTTCCCCGATGTGGTCCGAAGCGGTCCCGCGTAGCCGGCTGACGAGATGCGGGCCGCTCAGGCGGCCTTGAGTTCCGCGCCTACGGGCTCGATGTAGCCGTAGCGGCGGAGCATGCGGATCCACCGAGGAGCGTTGCGCTTGACCATCAGAGCGTCGTAGTCGGCCGTGCGGTCGTAGTAGGGCCTGCCGGTCTTGAGCACCACATAGATGATGCGCAGCATCTTGTGAGCGCCGGCGACGATGGCGCGCTTGTAGCCGCGCCGGGCGGCGAGGGCGCGGTGATGAGCCTCGAACTGGCACCCCTTGGTTCGGGCCGCGCCGTGGGCACACTCGACGAGGCAGGCGCGCAGGGTCTTGGAGCCCATGCGGGTGCGTGCGTTGCGGCGCTTGCCCCCGCTCTCGTTGTTGCCGGGGCAGAGCCCGGCCCAGGCGGCGAAGTGCTCCTTGGAGGCGAACACGCCGATGTCGGGGCCGATCTCGATGAGGATGGTCGAGGCGGCGGTGCGGTCGATGCCGGGGATGGTGGTCAGCAGACGGAGCTGCTCCTCCCACGGTGTCATCTGCCCGTCGATCTTCCTGGTGTAGGACGCGATGCGCGCCTCAAGCGCGTCATGCTCCTCCAGCAGGTCGTTGAGCATGAAGCGGTCGTTGTCGCCCAGGCTCAGGGTGAGCGCCTCGCCGAGCCCCTCCAGCTTGTTCGCAACGTGGCTGGTGAGCGAGGCGAGGATGACCTCGCGCGCCGTCCCCTGCGCCAGGCCGTCGAGGATCTTCCGGCCGTTGACGCCGAAGACGTCGGAGAGGATGCCGCCGATGCGCGCACCGGCGCGGTCGATGATCTTCTGCACGCGGTTGCGCACGGCGGAGCGCTGCCTGACCAGGACGCGGCGCTGGCGGCTCAGTGCGCGCAGCTCCCGGAACGGCTCAGGCGGAACGTGGGAAGGCGTGCAGAGCCCGAACTGGCACACGCAGGCCAGCCACACGCTGTCCGCCACGTCGGTCTTGCGCCCCTTCAACTGCTTCACCTGACGCGCATGCACCAGGATCGCCTCGAGCCCGGCCGCCTCCAGGGCCGCGAAGGGCGCCTGCCAGTAGACCCCGGTCCCTTCCATCACCGCAGCCTCGACGCCGTGACCGGTCAGCCACGCGACCATCTCCTCCAGACCGCTCGGCAGCGTGCCGAAGCAGCGCGTCTCCACCACCGGCTCACCCTCGCCCTCACAGAGGCGAACCGTCGCGGTGATCTCCATCTTGTGCACGTCCAGACCCGCCGCGCGCGGCCGGACGACGTGCAAGCCTTCCGTCTTCATCGCCTTCCTCCTCATTTGCGCTCTCGCCACGGCGGCGTACGATCACGCCGTGGCATCGCCACGGTGGAGGCGGGGACAGCGGTCGGAAGAACACGCATCCGACGAGCGGGTGCGGTGCAATTTGCCGCGCGTCCACGGCCACGGGCCGGGTACAATACGGGGTGCGGAGCCGGCCGCCGGAAGCAGTTTTGTCATCGGGAACTACGTCACCGATATAACGACGCTCACACGTCCCCACCTCCGCCAATACCCATCCTGACACGGCAAATGGGTGCAAGCGCAAGGAAAACGTCAGCCGAACCGCTCCTGTTTCATGCCACGGGGTGGCTCAGAACCGCGGGGACCATGACTGTTTTGTCTTCGAGTCCGAGCACCCGGCGGCTCAGCGCCGGATCTTGAAAGGCGGCGATCATCGCCTCGGCTTCTTCCGGGGAGGCGTCCTCGATCCCAAGGCGCCGGCGGTCCGCTTCCAGCTTGTCGAAGTCGATTCCGCCCCGCCCCGCGCAGCGCACGAGTTCGACAACCGGCTCGCCGTGCTTGGTGATGACCACACGTTTGCCGTTCTGAGCGTCCCTGATGAGCTTGGAAAGGTGAGCCTTGGCATCGCGCAAGGCGTATTCCATAGCCGATGCTTCCTGGAAACTGAGCGACCTTCCCACCCTACGCCGCAGGGAGACCGGGTGCAAGACCACAGTGTGACCACATTATCTGATTGTTCGGAAACGCGGATCTATCGGAAGTGCGGCATCACTTCGCTGGCGAAGAGCTCGACCGAGGCCTTTGCGTCGGCGCCGGCAACGCCCGGCATGTGCATCCAGCAGATCATCTCGCTCGGGTTCACCGCCGCCTGATAGTCCCGAATGCTGCGGATCGCGAAGTCCGGATCGCCGATGATGTAGCGGTCCTTGAAGGTCGTGAACGCGACCTCGGTGGGGTCGTCGATCACGCTGCCGTCGTCCCGCCGCAGCACCCGGTCGCCGGCGGCCGACGCAGCGCCGTAGAGCTCGCGGTAGAGGTAGTCCACCGCAGGTGCGGCCTTCGCCTCCGCCTCCGCCATGGTCGGCGCGACGAACACCTGGCGGATGATCGGCCGCTCCGGAATCTCCCAGCCGGCGGCCTCGGCAGCCGCTTCGTATGGCTCGAAGTGGGCTTCGAGCTCGGCGAGCCCGTGGCGCGGCGACATGATCTGCACTGAGCGCCGCGCCGCCGCCCGGCGCAGAGAGCCGGGCGCAGAGACCCCGTACCAGATGGGCGGATGCGGGCTTTGCACCGGCTTCGGCGTCACCCGCCCCTCCGGCACCCGGTAGTAGCGCCCCTCGAAGGAGAAAGGCTCCCCGGTCCAGGCCTGGACCATCAGATCGAGCGCTTCCTCAAAGCGGCCGACGCGTTCCTCCCGCGGCACGCCGTGGGCCGCGAACTCCTGCGTGACGTACCCCGGCGCCACGCCGAAGACGAAGCGCCCGCCCGAGAGGTTGTCGATCACCGCGACATCCTCGGCGAGCTTGAGCGGGGCGTAGAGCGGCACCAGCAGAACCGCCGTGCCGATCCGCATCCGCTGGGTGACCGCCGCGGCGCCGGCCATCGCCACCAGCGGGCCCGGGCAAAAACCGTCCTTCTGGATGTGGTGGGAGCACTGGAAGGCGGAGACGTAGCCGAGCTCTTCTGCCCACGGCAGGCAGCGCAGCATGTCCCGGTAGGTTTCCTGGCTCGAAATGCCGCTCTCCGGCGGCACCTGGTGAGCGAAGAGCAGACCGAACTTCATCGCAAGGGTCCCGTCATAAGGGCCGCAGCCGGCCTCACGTAAATGCGGCGCCCGCGATTCCGGAGAGCCAGCCGTCGTCCACACGCAGATTGGTGCCGTGGATATGAGCGGCATCGTCGGAGCAGAGGAAGAGCACGGCTGCGGCGATGTTGTCGGGCTCCATGTAGCCCTTGCGGGTGGCCAGCATACGGGCGAGGCCGGCGTTGAAGGCGTCGTCGGTCCATTGGTGCTCGGTCATCTGCGTGCGGATGAAGCCGGGTCCCACCGCATTGACGTTGATGCCGTCGGGCGCGAGCGTCATGGCCAACGCCTGTGTGAGGTTGAGGAGCCCGCCCTTGGCCGCGCAATACGCCTCGGCGTTGGCGAAGCCCTGGGTCGCGGCGATCGAGGTGATGTTGACCACGCGCCCGCCGCCGCGCTGGCGCATCTGCGGCACCACGGCCTGGATGAGGAAGAACACGCCCTTCAGGTTGATGTCGACGTTGCGATCCCAGTTCTCCTCCGTGATCTCGTCGAAGGGCATCTGCTCGAAGACACCGACACAGTTGGCGAGCAAGTCGATGGGGCCGAGATCGGCCTCGACCTCGGCCGCGAGGCGCCGGCACGCCGCGACGCTGCTGAGATCGGCCTGATAGCAGCGCGCGCCAGCCACGGGGCTCTCGCCCGAGGCTGCGTCCGCCAGCGCGAGCTCGGCGCCCTCGGCGGCGAAACGCTCGGCGACCTTGCGGCCGATGCCGCCAAGCGCGCCCGTGATCAGTGCCCGTTTGCCTTCTAGCCTCATCGCTCAACTCCCCTCGTCCTGGCGCAGGCGGCAACTACTCCATCAGCGCGACTTTCTCGGGCGCGACCTTGACGATCACTCGCTCTTCGCCCTCCTTGCGGTGGGGATAGCTATCCAGGTCCAGGTACTTCTTGGTCATCGCGTCGATGTGCTCTTCGGCGCCCTCGTGCTCCATCGCCACCACGCGGCCCTGGATCATCGCCTGCTGGTAGGGGTTCTCCATGCCGAACACGGCGATCGCGACCCGCGCGTCGCGGCGCATGTTGCGGGGCTTCACGCGCCCTTCCGCCGTGTTGAAGACGATGTGCGGGCCGTCGGTATGGATCCAGACGACGGAGGCCTGGGGCCGGCCGTCCCCCATCACGGTTGCCACGGTCGCGAAATTCTTCCCGTCCAGCAGCCGTCTGGCCAGATCCGGCAACTCAACCATCTCTCTTCTCCCTCTCCGTCCCGCCGACGCGGCGCCACCATACAGGCCGACACAGGCCAAAGCACGCCCCGCCGGCCGCCTCAGTCGCGGCGCGATGTCGGCGTGCGGTCGGTGGTTCCCGGCACCCGATTCATTGTTGCTTATCGAACGTCTGGCAGTAACTACCCAGGTACCCCGCCGCCAGTTCTGAGTGCGTGCTGATGTTGCTTGCCGTCGGTGCCGTTTCGCCGTCGGCGCGTCGTTGATCCCCGCTTGACTGTATAGGTTCAGAACTCCTGACATGGTGCAATTTCAAATGGCGGAAAGAGCCGGGGGCTGGAAGACGAATCGGAGTTGCGTTCCCGGATAGAGGTGCGATTCGGCGGTGAGATTTTCGCAGAGATGAGCGAGAGCGCGGTTGAATCGCGGGTTGGCCATGGAGTGGAAGCGGAGGATGAGTATCTGTCGTTCGGGTCGCGGGATCATGTCGGCCGGAAGCTGGTAGACCGCCTTGAGGAAAGTGCGGCCCTCCTCGGCATCGCGCATGAACAGCGGTGCGATCATGGGCAGCATCGCACTCTCGGCGCGGTATGCGATCATGCGGATCAGGTCGGTGAAGCGCTTGCGTTCGATCTCGAGACGAACGATGTCCGCCTCGTCCATCACGGTCTTGGCCGACACCTTCTTCGGCAAGGCTCTCTTCCCGGCCCGGATCTCCTTGAGGATACGGTCGAACTCGCCGATCCATTCCCTGATGTCCGGCAGGTCCGGATCGCTCGGCTTCCGGTCGCGCAGTTCGCCGTAGCGAATGCGAAGCTTGTCGAGCGCCTTCTTCACGATCTTCCGGCTTTTCTCCAGAGCCTTGATCTGAGGATTTGCCATCGGGCGGTCGGGGTCTGCGGCTTCTGCGGCATAGCTGCACCGATGGTCGAGGGCGTATTCCTGGCGCATGTATTTGAAGTAGTTCTCCTGCCGCCATCGCGCGAACATCCGGGCGGCGACGGCGCCGGTCGACAGGTCGGTGCGCGTGGTCACGATCGAGGTCTGGTGGCCGTTGTCGCATAGCCTGCGAACTTCGCGCACTGTCAGAGAGTCACCGCCCCCGGTGCTGAGCGCGAGCGGCTTTTCGGCCAGCTTCCAGGTCATCGGCTTGCCTGCCTTCTGCCGGCCGCTCGGATCGACAACGGTGACGAAGTCCTGCTGTGGCCAGGGGGCGTAGCGACCCTTGCGATAGGTCATGATGTCGAAGCCGGCGATCGACCAGCGCTGGAAGGCAGCCGGGCTCCAGGCGCCGCGATCGAACACCACGGTCGGCCGCGGCCCGGCGCCGACCTCGTCGCGGATTTTCGGGAGAACCGCGTTCTCAAGCATCGACAGCAGGTCGTCATTGGCTTCGGCGGTGACGAAGAACCAGGGCTGCGCCTGCGCGTCGTTCACCCAGGTATCGGAGGTCGCCGGCATGCACAGCCGACGCTGCGGCGACCAGGTCTTCGGGATCTTGTACTTGCGGCCATGATAGGGCCGGACATGGCCGTCGACATAGAGATAGCCCAGCGCCTCGGGGCGCGCCCAACGCCGGGCCAGCGCATCGGCGAAGTGGCGCGCCTTGCCCATGGCGCCGATTTCCGCGAGCTTGCGGCGCAAGGTCTTCACCTCCGGCGCGCGGTCGAGGCCGAGCAGCAGGCCGAGTTCGCCCGGCGCATGGGCTTTGAGCTGCTCCGGCGTGCGTATCCGCAGCAGCGCCATGAAGGTGAGCAACAACAGCACGCTGCACAGACCGAAGAAGCCCTTCTTGAGATGGCCGTAGGCTTGCTCGCCGGCCGCGAACAGGCCCTGATCCAGCACCGCCGGCAGCGCCAGCAGCACACCGGCTCCCGGCACCGCTTCCGCCGCCTGCACCTGCATCGGCGCCTCCGTCAGGCGGCCGGCCATCGCCAGAGTCCGTTCCTCAATCCGCTTGACGGCAACACCGGCGCTGCACTGCGCATCCGCCGCCGAACGCAGCGACGGTCCCGGCCCGGTCTCCAGGATGCCCTGTGGGAGCGACAACGATACCGGCGCTTCCGTTCGCTGAGCGCCCGGCGCCGGTGCAGCTGCAACCGAACCCTGCGCCGGCCCGGCACCCTTGCCTCCTCGCGCCGTCCGCTTGCCCGGCCGCACCAGCTTGCCGGTCTTGATCGCCGCCCTGACGCACCCTTCCGAGACCCCGACGGCACGCCCTGTTGCCGACACGCTCGCACCTGCGTCGAGCAGCTCCTGTGCCAGGGTGAGCTCGGCCCCGGCCAGCTTGTATCCTTTTCTTGGACGCGGCTTCGCGATGAGCGCCTCCAGCCCACCGTCGAGATACTTGTCACGATTGCGCCGGACGGTCTGCCCGCTGACACCCATCGCCCTTGCCAGAGCTTCGGCTGAGACCAGACGCTGTGCAGTGAGCATCGCCATTGCGTGGCGTTTCCCGAGGGCATCGTCTTCGGCATAGGTGAAGATCGGGCCCGCGCTGTTGAAAAAGACGACCCTTCCGTCCTCTTCGACCATTGCGAGCGTCTCGGAGATGACGATGGCGTTTTCCGGCCACAGCGGAAACTGAAGCTGCATCGGCTATGTTCCTGAACCGCGTTGTGCCCCTTTGCCGCGCATTGTAAGCGAGTTCGGCTGCTCACTACGAGGCCCCTTTACAGCGCCCATATCATTGACATTAGTTGGAATACCCTGCTATTCTGACCGCTTCTTTCTGCCGCTCGTCCCGCATCTTCAGACTTCCTGACCTCTGCTGATTTTAGGTGACACGAGCCGCGCGGATTCCGAGGCCCCGTCGATGTCGTAGACTATGCGCAGACGGGTGCCGGGGAAGACCGTTTCGGTGGCGTTCAGGTCGCTCAGAACCGCATCGATCCAACGGTCGCAGGCGTCGTTTGCGAGGCCAAGAATGTGGACCCGCAGGAGGCCATTGCCAGGATCCGGCAGGATGTCGGCATCGGCGGTGAGCAGCGCTTGAAGCAGTTTCCGGGGATGGGGCTTGTGGCCCTGCGCCTGCATGACGGGAAGCATCATGCGGGTTTCGGCGCGGTAGGCGATCATCCGGATGACGTCGAGGAGGAGGCGCTCGCGCGCGGGCAAGGCATCGAGCTGCTCGGCTTCGTCGAGGTCGCCGGCCCGGCAGTGCTTGGGCGTCTCCCTGCGGCTGGCCCTGACGATGTCGCGGACATCCTGGAGGTCCCTGACTTCCCTCCTGAGTTCCGCCGTCGGCTGCTTCTTCCGGGCCGTGTCGGCGATGCGGTTGCGCAGGCGGCCAAGCTGGCGGTCGAGGCGATGGATTGCCTTGTCATAGGCCCGCCGCAGCGGGTTGACGACCATGGCGGCGGGATCGAGAGGCTCGAGCTCGTGGGTCGGCAGGGCGTCGAGATTGAACTCGTCACGCATGTACTTGAAGAAGTTCTCCTGCGACCAGCGCGAGAACATGGCGCCCGCAACCTCAGCCATCGGCTTGTGCGGATCGGTGGTGATCAGCGGCACCTGACGGCCGTTGTCGAGCAGGCGGCGGATCTGGCGCACCCTGAAGCCGTTCGGCAACGTCACCGGCTTCTCAGCCAGCCGCATGGTGGCGCTGCCGTCCGCCGCCGGTCCGTGAATGGGAACGGTCATCGCGCCGAAGTCCTCGGCCGGCCAGTCCTCGCCCCTGAAGTTCTTGTGCCAGGTCAGGCAGGCGACGCCGCGCCTCGCCAGCCGGCGGAACAGATCCGGGCTCCAGCCCTCGCGGTCGAAGACCAGGGTGAGCGCCGGCTGGCCGGGATGCTCGGCGGTCAGGTCCGGCGCCCCGGCGCCAACGATCCCAAGCTCCTGCAGCGCCGGCACCACGTCGGCTTCGATGGCCGCGACCATCTTCGGGTCCAGCGGCTTGTGCAGACAGAGCAGCGGCTTGCCGCCCAGAGCGTTGATCCAGTAGCTGGCGCTCGCCGGCAGGCACAGCTTCTCGCGCGAGACGAAGTGCTTGGGCAAGCGCCCCTTGCGGCCGGAGTAGACCTTGACGTGCCCGTCGATGGCCAGCGTCGCCCAGAGCTCCGGCTCGTCGGCGCCTGCCAGCGCCTGGCAAGGGCGAGCTGCCACGCCCGCACGCCGGCCTCGTCGTCGGCGATGAGAGCGATCTTGCGGCGCAGCGTCTTGACCTCGGGGCAGCGATCGAGGCCGAGAATGGCGCCCCATTCGCCCGGCGCCTGGTAGCGCAGGCTCTCGGGGTTGCGCACCCGCGCCAAGGTCATGAAGGCCAGGAAGAGCAGGATCGTAGGCAAGCCGTAATAGCCCTTCGGCAGCAATGGCAGGAGACCGGTCTCGGAGAGAAGACCTTCCTTCAGCAGGGCCGGCAGGGCGGCGAGCACGCCGCCGAAGCGGACACCGCGGGCGGCGGCGGCGAACTGCGGTTCGACCGGCCCCGCCTGTCCACAACTGGCCAGAACCCGAGCCGGAACATCGCAAGTCGCACGCCCCATCGGCGCCTGCCGGTCCCGCCGATCGCGCGCGCTGCGATCCGTTTGCGGCTGCGCTTCCAGCCCCGGCGCCGTCTCCGGCCCCGGGGCACCGGTACTCTCTTCATCGACACGGCCTTCAGGAGCCGCACCCGCGTCAGGCGGCGCAGCCAGCGCTGAGCGTCCGGGCTCCCCATCCGCCTCCGTGTTGCCGATCAGTCCCTGACGGCGCCACTTGTTGACCGATGGCGCTGACACGCCGAGAACCCGGGCCGCCGCAGAGCCGCTCAGGCCCGATGCCAGCAACGCCGTCGCCTTCTCCGCCAACTCCGGAGTGAACACCGACGGCCCGCGACCGCGCCGGGGCTTCATGAACCCCGCTTCGCCCTCGGCCAGGTAGCGCCGTCGTGCGCGCTGCACCGTCGCGCGCGAGACAGCGAAAGCGTCAGCCAGTTCCTGCGGCGAGACCGCGCTGATCGCCGCGAGGCGGCCGATCCGCAAGAGCATGGCCGTGCGGTCATCGGCGGCGTGGCTGTCAAAGGGAATGAGGTTGGAAAAGTAGGTGAAGGTGTCGTCCGAGATCAGGACGGCGAAGCAGCTGTTGCCGATCGAGACCGCCTCTGGAGGGCACATTGGGAGGGTACTGGGCATGGTTGAGACCGTGCAATTGGTATCAAATTATAATATCAGACCTCGGGCGCGACACCCAGCGAAAAACCGCCTGAAACAACCGAAATGTATCAGAATTCAAGGAGTTCCCGGCACGCTGCCCAGAACAGCCAGCATCACGAGGTCAGGAAGTCTGATCTTTTCGCCTCAACACTTGACATTACGAAGGTCGGCCGGCGGTTCCCAAAACATTCTCAATGATTCAATCACTTACCAGCGTAATGTCAGGAGTTCTGAATATGAGCCGCTGCGGCAAGTCGATGACCACCACCAGGAAGCTGGGTGTGGCTATGTTCGCGGCCATCCTCCTTCCCCTCGCCGCCTCGGCGGCAGCCGAAGAGAGCAAGGACCGCGAGCCCAATACCCCGATCGTCGAAGCGGCCGAACCGGTCGAGGAGTTAGCGACCGAGCGCATCATCCTCGGGGTGGACTGCACCAAGCCGCTCACCGTGTCCCTCCCGGATGACGTGCTCATCGAGTGCGAGACCGAATAAGCCGAAGAGAATCAAGGTATAGCGATGACGGTTACAGAGTTTCCAGCGCCGATAGCTCAGCTGACGGGCTTTCGTGTAGTTCGACCAAGGGCAGCCGATGGACGAACCTTTCCAATGATTTCCATGAATCTTGCCAACCCTGAGACTGGCGATCCAATTGTTCTGTACATGTAACTACCCAGGTACCCCAATCCTGAGTTGAGGACGGTGATTATGGCGGCGGCCGCGGCCTGGTTCTGCCACCGCGATTGGTTCTTGACCTCATAGAGTTGCGGGACTATGGACTGCTCTCTCGCGTGACGGGAGCGGTCCATGGGGTATTTCGGCTCGAAGGCGACAGCAGGTCTGTGCCAAGCGCTGATTGCGCTGATGCCGCCGCACTCCGTCTACATCGAAAGCCACCTTGGGGGCGGGGCGCTGACGAAGCGCAAGCCGCCGGCCGTGCGTTCGATCGGCATCGACCGCGATGCGCAGGCGCTCGAGGCCTTCGTCTGCGACTACCCGGTCGATCTGGTTCACGGCTGTGCCCATGACTTCCTGGCCTCGTTCCCGTTCCTGGGCCCGGAGCTGGTTTACAGCGATCCGCCCTATCTGCACGCGACCCGCCGCTCGGCGCAGCGCTACCGCTTCGAGTACGAGGAGGCCGGCCACGTCGCGCTTCTCGCGCTGCTCAAGGCTCTGCCCTGCCAGGTCATGATCTCGGGCCATCCGTCGGCGCTCTATGACGAGGTGCTGGCGGGATGGCGCCGGCTGGCGCTGCAGGTCACGACCCAGGGTCTGGTGCGAACCGAGGTCGTCTGGTTCAACTACGCCCCCGACCGGATGCATTGGGCCAGCCACGCAGGCCGGAACTTCACCGACCGCCAGCGCATCAAGCGCAAGGCAGCCAACTGGGGCCGGCGCTACCAGGCCTTGCCGCCGGGCGAACGCCTCGCCGTGCTCGCCGCCATGATGGCCGTCGAGGCCGAAGACACGTGACGGTGTCGCACTGGCACGAAGACCTCGCCGCCCGTAACGAGGCCTTCTGCTGCCTGAAGTGTTGTTAAGCGTGGAAAAGTGACCCCCTATTGGGGGTGATCGGCGTCCAAAATTGACCCCCTTGGATTTGTGTCCATGAACACACCTCGTCGTTTGGACGGACGGGGTGGTGGGGGAGATGCTGGTTGTGGAAACGATCGCGAAGATCCGTCGGGATCATCTGGTGAAGGGCGTTCCGATCAAGAAGCTCGCCCGGGATTTGAGGGTTTCCAAGAACACGATACGCAAGGTGGTGCGGGGCGATGCGACCTCGCACAGCTACGAGCGCAAGATCCAGCCGATGCCGAAGCTTGGGCTGTGGGTGGAGGAGCTTGAGCGCCAGCTGAAGGCCAACGAGAAGAAGGCACGCAAGGATCGGCTGTCTCTTCTGCGGATTCATGAAGACCTTGTGTCGCTGGGCTACAAGGGCGGCTATGACGCGGTTCGCCGCTATGCCAGGGCCTGGCGGCGCCGGTGGCGGCTGTTGTCGCCGGCGCAGGCCTATGTGCCGCTGATCTTCGATCCCGGCGAGGCCTACCAGTTCGACTGGAGCCACGAGTACGCGCGTCTGTCGGGCGCGACGACCAGGGTGAAGGCGGCGCACATGCGGCTGTGCCACAGCCGGATGTATCTGGTCCAGATCTTTCCCCGCGAGAGCCAGGAGATGGTCTTCGAGGCGCACGAGCGTGCCTTCCGCTTCTTCGGCGGGGTCTGCCGGCGGGGCATCTACGACAACATGAAGACGGCGGTGAGCACGATCTTCGTGGGCAAGAAGCGGGACTACAACCGCCGCTTCCAGGAGCTGTGCTCGCACCATCTGGTGGAGCCTGTGGCGTGCACGCCAGGGGCTGGCTGGGAGAAGGGGCAGGTCGAGAAGCAGGTGGGTGACCTTCGCGGCCGCCTGTTCGTGCCCATCCCGCGGGGCCGCTCCTACGCCGAGATCAACGAGTGGCTGATGGATCGGTGCATCGAGGACGCCAAGAAGCATCCGCATCCGACAATCCCGGGCAAGACGGTGTGGCAGGTGTTCGAGGAGGAGCAGCCCTTCCTGATGGCGTATCGCGGCCCCTTCGACGGCTTCCATGCCAGCGAGGTGTCGGTCTCGAAGACCTGTCTGGTGCGCTTCGACAACAACCAGTACAGCGTCGCGGCCCGCGCCGTCGGCCGGCCGGTGGACGTGCGGGCCTATGCCGATCGGATCGTCATCCGCCAGGACGGCGAGACCGTTGCCGAGCACCCCCGCAGCTTCGGGCGCGGCCGGTTCGTCTACGATCCGTGGCATTACGTGCCGATCCTGACGCGGAAGCCCGGCGCGCTACGCAATGGCGCGCCCTTCAAGGACTGGCAGTTGCCCAACGCGCTCGGCCGCCTGCGAACCCGGCTCGCGGGCCACGACGACGGCGACCGGCAGTTCGTCAAGGTGCTCGCGGCGGTGCTGGAGGACGGACTGGAGGCGGTTGAGGCGGCCTGTGCCGAGACGCTCGACTGCGGTGCCTGCAGCGCCGACGTGGTGCTCAACATCCTCGCCCGGCAGCGCCAGCCGGCACCGCCGGCAATCATCCCGACGCCCGAGGGCCTGCAGCTTCGCCACAAGCCGGTAGCCGACTGTCAGCGCTACGACAGCCTGAGGGAGGCCGGTCATGGAGCGTCATGATGTGCTGGAGATGATGACCCAGCTGAAGCTCGCAGGTATGCGCGCCGCTTACGACGACATCCTTGCCGACGGGCTCAAGCGCCGCCATCCGGTGCAACAGATCATCGGTACGCTGCTGCAGGTCGAGATCGCCGACAAGAGGGCCCGCTCGATCAAGTACCAGATGGCCTCCGCCAAGCTGCCGACGGTCAAGGAGCTGGCCGACTTCGACTTCGCCGCCTCGCCGGTCAACGAGCCCCTGATCCAGGAGCTCGCCGGCGGCGGCTTCCTCGAGGGCAAACGCAACATCGTGCTGGTCGGCGGCACCGGTACCGGCAAGACCCATCTCGCCGTCGCCATCGCGCGGTCCTGCATCCGCAAGGGCGCGCGCGGCCGGTGCTACAACGTCGTCGACCTGGTCAACCTCCTCGAGGCCGAGCTTCGCGCCGGACGCCAGGGCCGCACTGCAGACCAGCTCGTCCGCCGCGACTTCGTCATCCTCGACGAGCTCGGCTACCTGCCCTTCGCCCAGGCCGGTGGGCAGCTGCTCTTCCATCTGATGAGCCGGCTCTACGAGCGCACCTCGATCGTCATCACCACAAACCTCGCCTTCGGCGAATGGCCATCCGTCTTCGGCGACCCCAAGATGACCACAGCGCTGCTCGATCGCCTCACCCATCATTGCGAGATCATCGAGACCGGCAACGAGAGCTGGCGCTTCAAGAACCGCTCCTGACCCGCCGCCGGCCTCCCTTGCGGCCCGGTTGCCCCGGTGGGCCAACAGGGACCCCCCACGCGGCTTCGCTCCGCGTAGCGCAGGGCGCCACACGAAGCCGCGCGGGTCCCCCCTATTGGCTACCGGGACAACCTCCGCCGTGCCACTCAGGGGGGTCAATTTTGCACGCCGATCGGGGGTCAGTATTGAAAGCCGATTGACAGTTCACCGCCTGCCGCTATTCTTCATTAGAATAATTGTAACTGCCCAGGTCGTCTGATTTGTCATTTTGGGCCAGTGGATTGAGGCGTTTCTCGTTCGGAGTTGGTGGAAAGGGCTTGACGGGAATTTCGGGAAATGACTCAACAACGACATGAGCAATCCCGAGTCGCCGCGCGGCCCTTCGACGGGAGCAGCGCCCGAAACGCCCGCGCAGAAGATCGCCCGCCTGGAGGAGGAGAACGCCCGGCTTCGGGAGGAAAATGCCTGGCTTCGGCAGCAGAACGCGCGGCTGGAAGAGCAAGTCGCGCGTCTCGTCGAGCGCATCGAGGAGTTGGAGCGCCGTCTCGGCCTCAACAGCGGCAACAGCGGCAAGCCGCCTTCGAGCGATGGGCTGAGGAAGCCGAATTCGAAGCGGCGAACCCGAAGCCTGCGCGGCAAATCGGGCCGCAAGCCCGGTGGCCAGCCCGGCCACAAGGGCAAGACGCTGCGCCGCGCCGATCACCCGGATCGGGTGAAGGATCACGTCCCGGCTTCCTGCAAGGGATGCGGTTCGCCGCTTTCGGACGCGGCCAGGGCGGGAACGCCCGTCGCCCGCCAGGTGTTCGATCTGCCCGAGCCGAGCCCCCTGGAGGTGACCGAGCACCGGGCGCATGCCAAGTGCTGCGGGCATTGCGGGACGGTGACCCGGGCGGCGTTCCCCGACGGGGTGTCGGCGCCGGTGCAGTACGGCCCGCGCATTGCCGGGGTGGCGGTCTACCTTCAGCACGCTCACTTCCTGCCGGAGGATCGGCTGTCGCAGGTGATGGCCGAGCTCTTCGGCGCGCCGGTGACGGCTGCGACGTTGGCGACGATGAGCGAGAGGGCGGCCGAGCGGCTGCGGGACGCGGCCTTGCACATACAGGACCTGGCGGCGGGCACGGCGCGGGTGAAACACATGGACGAGACCGGCTTGCGGATCGGCGGTCAGACGCAGTGGCTTCATGTGATCTGCACGCCGCTGCTGGCGGCGTACCGGGTCAGCGGCAAGCGCGGCGCCCTGCTCTCGGGTGTCTCCGGCATCGTCGTGCACGATCACTGGAAGCCGTACTTCGCGATGGAAGGGGTGGAGCACGGCCTGTGCAACGCCCATCACCTGCGGGAGTTGCAGGCGCTGGTGGACATCGAAGGGGAGGCTTGGGCCCGGCGGATGCAGCAGCTCCTGCGCCGAGCCAATCGCGCCGCCCGCATCGCGCTGGACAAGGATATCGCCGTTCCGGCGAGGCTTGTGGCGCTGATCGAGCGCCGATACGACGAGATCATCGCCGATGCGCTGGCCTTTCACGAGAGCCAACCACCGTTCTCGCCTGGCAAGAGGAAGAAGCGCCGGAAGCGAAGGATCGGTCACAATCTGGCCTTGAGGCTGCGCGACCACAAATGCGCGGTGCTCCGGTTCCTGATCGACCTCGAGGTCGGGTTCACGAACAACGAGGCCGAGCGCGACCTTCGGATGATGAAGCTGCGCCAGAAGATCTCCGGGGGCTTCCGGTCCGCGCAGGGGGCCGAGAACTTCGCCATCCTGCGCAGCGTCATCACCACCGCCAGAAAGCAGGGCTGGAATATCATCGAAGCCCTGACCAGCCCATCGGATCGGCTCATCGCCACCGTCAAGTGCGCGTAAGCTCACCTGGCACGGGTTCTCCAACAGCGGAGCCATTCTCATAAACGATCATGGTCGACGCCGTGCTGGACCACCCCATAGAATGAAAATCGTAACTACCCAGGTACCCCGCCGCCAGTTCTGAGTGCGTGCTGATGTTGCTTGCCGTCGGTGCCGTTTCGCCGTCGGCGCGTCGTTGATCCCCGCTTGACTGTATAGGTTCTCTCGCCTATGGGTTGCACTCTCGCATGAGAGGAGCAGCCGGTGGGGTATTTCGGGTCGAAGGCGACGACCGGTCTGAGCCAGGCGCTGATTGCGCTGATGCCGCGGCACTCTGTCTATATCGAGAGCCATCTTGGGGGCGGGGCGCTGATGAAGCGCAAGCCTGCGGCCATGCGCTCGATCGGGATCGACCGCGACGAGCGGGCGCTTGAGGCCTTTGGCTGCGACTACCCGGTGGAGTTGGTGCACGGCTGCGCCCATTCCTTCCTGGCCTCGTTCCCGTTTCTGGGCCCGGAGCTGGTCTACAGCGATCCGCCCTATCTGCACGCGACCCGGCGTTCGTCGCAGCGCTACCGCTTCGAGTACGAGGAGGCCGACCACGTCGCGCTCCTCGAACTGCTCAAGGGTCTGCCCTGCCAGGTGATGGTCTCGGGCCACCCGTCTGCGCTCTATGACGAGCTGCTGGCGGGCTGGCGCCGGCTGGCGCTGCAGGTGACGACCCAGGCCCAGGTGCGGACCGAGGTCGTGTGGTTCAACTTCGCGCCTGACCGGGTGCACTGGGCGAGCTTCGCCGGCCGGAACTTCACCGAGCGCCAGTGCATCAAGCGCAAGGCGGCCAACTGGGGCCGGCGCTACGAGGCCATGCCGGCGGGCGAACGCCTGGCGGTGCTGGCCGCGATCATGGCCGTCGAGGCCGACGAGGGTTCGTGACAGTGTCGCGCTGGCACGAGGACCTCGCTGCCCACGACGAGGCCTTCGCGTGCCTGCAGGACCTTTTCACCCCACAATCCTTCGCAATGACCGCCGTCAAGGCCATTCGGGAATGGGGCCAGGGGTTGCTGCGCCTGAGCGCGGCCCTGGTCAAGGAGAACGACGCGCTGGAGCGGGAGAACGCCCGCTTGCGCGAGCGGATCGCCGAACTCGAGCGCAGCGCCGCGCTCGACAGCACCACCAGCTCCAAGCCGCCGGCCAGCGACGGTCTGAAGAAGAAGAGCGGTGACCGGGAGAAGCGCACCCGGAGCCAGCGCGGCAAGTCCGACAGGCCCAGTGGCGGCCAGCCGGGCCACAAGGGAACTACCCTGGAGCGGACCGCGACGCCCGACCATGTCGTCGATCATGATCCGTCCGCCTGTGAGGGCTGCGGCGCGCCGCTGTCGGACGCTGACCGTCACGGAGCCCCCGTCTGCCGGCAGGTCTTCGATGTGCCCGAGCCGCAGCCCCTCGAGGTCACCGAACATCGCGGCCATCGTTGCCTCTGCGCTGCCTGCGGCACCGTGACGACAGCCGTCTTCCCGAACGGCGTGAGCGCACCGGTCCAATACGGGCCGCGCATCACCGCGTGGGTGACCTACCTGCTGCACGCTCAGTTCATTCCCGAGAAGCGGGTCGCCGAGGTCATGAGCGACCTCTTCGCGGTCAAGCTCTCAACAGCCACCATCGTCGCCATGGGAAGGCGCACCGCCCGGCGCTTCGAGGGCTTCCTCGATCGCCTCGCGGAGATCATCCGCACCGCAGCCCCAGTCAAACACCTCGACGAGACCGGCATCCGCATCGCCGCCCGGACCCATTGGCTCCATGTGCTGTGCACCCCGTTGCTCACCATCCTGCGCGTCGCCACCGGGCGCAGCCACATCGACGAGAAGCTCAACGGCATCGTCATCCATGACGACTACGCCACCTACTTCGCTCTCGAGGGCGTGCGCCACGGGGCCTGCAACGCCCATCACCTGCGCGAGCTCCAAGCCCTCATCGAGATCGAGAAGGAAGACTGGGCAACGAGCACGCACCGGCTCCTCATCCGTGCCAACAGAGCCGCCCGCTTCGCCCACAAGAACGACCGCGACGTGCCCGCCTCACTGGTGGCCCGCATCTCGCGAGCCTGGGACCGCATCCTCGAACGTGCCATCGCCTCTCACGAAGAAATGCCACCGCTCCAGACCGGAAAGCGCGGACGACAAAAGCGCCGCATCGGTCACAACCTCGCCCTCCGACTCCAGAAGTACAAGGAGGGGTGCCTGCGCTTCCTCACCGATCCGCGAACCCCCTTCTCCAACAACGAGGCCGAGCGCGACCTCCGAATGGGCAAGCTGCGCCAGAAAATCTCAGGCGGCTTCCGCTCGATACAAGGCGCCCGCGACTTCGCAAACCTGCGATCCGTCATCGCCACCGCTCGAAAACAGCGCTGGAATGTCCTCGAAACCCTGGCGCACCCCGATCCAATCCAGCTGATCCCCGTATTGCG
This sequence comes from Alphaproteobacteria bacterium, assembly GCA_963422645.2. GTDB lineage: Bacteria > Pseudomonadota > Alphaproteobacteria > UBA828 > UBA828 > WTGU01. The sequence goes on along the minus strand of CAXXVO010000010.1, from coordinate 32,205 downwards.
CTTCTGAAATCCTGCGCTGCTCCGGGAAAGCGCCGCCTGACCCCTGGCTGGTCAGAACCATCAATCCATCACGTCCGAGTGCTCGGCAGAATCAGACCTGGGCAGTTACTGAAAATCGGTGCCCGTCGCGCGGGCGGACTTCGGGCCACATCGGGGTAGCTTACCGGTCGCAGTCCGCAAGAGGGGCATCGTGAGCTGTGAAACCCGGCGACCCCAGAGGAGCACACGGGCGTCGCGTGGGTAGCGTTGTGCCGAATCCCAGAGAATTTTCACAGCAAGAACCTGGGCAGTTACGAATAATTGGCGCAGAGAGAAGCGAATCCCATGGCGTTTTAAGGTAACTGCCCAGGTACCCCCTCTCTCTTATGGAACAAGCCAGTTCCTTTTGCGTCAACGCCCCCACGCCGCGGGGGTGCCTACTCTCTTGAGCGCGAGAGGATGATGAACGCCGCGTCGCGAACAAGATGAGAGGACAGCGATACTCAGGATGAGCCGGAGAAGTTCAGGAGCGCAGTATAGGGATCAGCTGCATCGGTTCCGGGTGCGCCAGGATTTGCAGGATGTTCCAGCCTTGCTTTCGAGCGGTGACGATGACGCTGCGCATTCCGGCGAAGTTGCAGGCGCCTTGCAGGGAGCGGAAGCCGCCTGAGATCTTCTCATGCACTTTGTTCATACGGATGTCACGCTCCGCCTCGTTATTCGTGAACGGCGTGCGCAGGTCGGTGAGGAAGCGCAGGCAGCCCTCCTTATGCTTTTGAAGGCGGCGCGCGAGGTTGTGGCCGATGCGGCGTTTCTTTCGCCCTCGCTTTGCGATCTGGAGCGGCGGTTGGGCCTCATGGAAGGCGATGGCTTCTTCGAGGATACGGTCCCATGCCCTTGAGATGCGGGCCACCAGGGAGGCGGGGACTTGACGGTCTTTCTCACGGGCGAAGCGGGCGGCCCTGCGCGCGCGCTGAAGCAGGCGGTGCATGCTCGCCGCCCATTCCTCCTTCTCGATGTCGATCAGGGCCTGGAGTTCGCGCAGGTGATGTGCGTTGCAGGCGCCGTGGCGGACGCCCTTGATGGTGAAGTAGGGGGCGAAGTCGTCGTGGACGAGGATGCCTTTCAGGTTCTTTTCGACATCGCCGCGTCCCTCGCCGATGCGCAGGACGGTGAGCAACGGGGTGCACAGCACATGGAGCCAGCGGGTACGGGCGGCGATACGCAGGCCGGTCTCGTCGAGGTGCTTGACCGGCGCCTGCGTGCGGATCAGATCGGCGACATGGTCGAGGAAGCCCTCGAAGCGCTGCGCTGTGCGCCGGCCCATGGCGGCGATCGTGGCAGTGGAGATGGACACCGCGAAGATGTCGCTCATGAGTTCGGCCAGACGCTTCTCGGGCACGAACTGGGCGTACAGCAGGTAACTCACCCAAGCGGTGATGCGAGGGCCGTACTGGACCGGGGCGGTGACGCCCGGCGGGAAGGCGGCTCGTGTCAGCGTGCCGCATGCGCCGCAGAGGCAGCGATGGGCGCGGTGTTCGGTGACCTCGAGAGGCTGCGGCTCGGGTACGTCGAAGACCTGCCGACAGGCGGGCGCGCCTTGCCGGTCGGCGTCCGAGAGCTCGACGCCACAGCCGGAACAGGTGGAGGGGTGGTGATCGACGACACGGTCCGGGCTGTCGCTCCGCGCGAGGGTGGTTCCCTTGTGGCCGGGCTGGCCGCCACTGGGCCCGCCGGACTTTCCGCGCTGGCTTTGGGTGCGCCTCTGGGCTCCGCTTTTCTTCTTGAGCCCGTCGCTGGCGGGGGGCTTGCTGCTTGTGGTGCTGTTGAGGGCCGCGCTGCGCTCGAGTTCGGCGATGCGCTCGCGCAGGGCCGCGTTCTCCTGCTCGAGTGCGGCATTTTCCCGGGCGAGCGCGGTGGCTGATCGCAGCAGCCCCTGCCCCCATTCCCGGACGGCAACGACGACAGTGGTTGCGAGGGATGATGGCTCGAGAAGCTCCTTCAGGCAGCAGAAGGCCTCGTTACGGGCGGCGAGGTCTTCGTGCCAGTGCGACACCGTCACGTGTCTTCGGCCTCGACGGCCATCATGGCGGCGAGCACGGCGAGGCGTTCGCCCGGCGGCAAGGCCTGGTAGCGCCGGCCCCAGTTGGCTGCCTTGCGCTTGATGCGCTGGCGGTCGGTGAAGTTCCGGCCTGCGTGGCTGGCCCAATGCATCCGGTCGGGGGCGTAGTTGAACCAGACGACCTCGGTTCGCACCAGACCCTGGGTCGTGACCTGCAGCGCCAGCCGGCGCCATCCCGCCAGCACCTCGTCATAGAGCGCCGACGGATGGCCCGAGATCATGACCTGGCAGGGCAGAGCCTTGAGCAGCGCGAGAAGCGCGACGTGGCCGGCCTCCTCGTACTCGAAGCGGTAGCGCTGCGCCGAGCGGCGGGTCGCGTGCAGATAGGGCGGATCGCTGTAAACCAGCTCCGGGCCCAGGAACGGGAACGAGGCCAGGAAGTCATGGGCACAGCCGTGAACCAGATCGACCGGGTAGTCGCAGACGAAGGCCTCGAGCGCCTGCGCATCGCGGTCGATGCCGATCGAACGCACGGCCGGCGGCTTGCGCTTCATCAGCGCCCCGCCCCCAAGGTGGCTTTCGATGTAGACGGAGTGCGGCGGCATCAGCGCAATCAGCGCTTGGCACAGACCTGCTGTCGCCTTCGAGCCGAAATACCCCATGGACCGCTCCCGTCACGCGAGAGAGCAGTCCATAGTCCCGCAACTCTATGAGGTCAAGAACCAATCGCGGTGGCAGAACCAGGCCGCGGCCGCCGCCATAATCACCGTCCTCAACTCAGGATTGGGGTACCTGGGTAGTTACGTTTTAAGTACGCTTCGCTCGCAGCCTGATCGAGTATAAGCGGCTCCCTGCTCCCGTCACGCCACACCACCCGGCCGCCGCCCGTGGCGGTCTCGGCGGTGCCGAGATCGCTGTATCGCCACGCGACCTCCAGCGTCGCGCTCTCGCTCAATGCCGTCGCGACGCCCGCCGTCAGCATCCAGGCGAAATCGGACCGGCGCGCGCCCGGCACGATTGTCGTCGTCGCCGGGAACATCATCCGCGTCTCGCCTGTCTTGACCCGGGCGACGCCAACCCCGACTCCCACGAAGGGGTCGAAGGGGCCGAGCCTCGGCAAGCCCAGTGCCGGAAGCTCCAGGTAGGCGGCAACCATCCCGGACAGGACCGATAGGTCGGTCGATACCGCCTGTCGCCGCTCTGGCGCCAGGAAGTTGGCTCGCCCGCTGAAGGTGAGGCCTGGGCGGTACTCGACGAAAGCTTCCAGGCTCAGCGCCGGCGCGACGGTGCCGCCGATTCCGACTTCGAGTGCGGTCACCGTTCCGAACTCCCCCACCGAACGATACGGCGCCCCGTCGGTACCGGGGCCGCAACCGTAGAGCGGGACCGGAGACTCGCTCTCTCAGTTCTTGTCGAGGAACTCCGTCTCTGCCGGGCGGTCGAAGCCGATTCCCAGCCGCAGATAGAGGCCCTCGGTCGCTGCGGCTTCGGTGCCCGCGCTCATCGCCGCCGCGACCATGGCCGCAATGCCGGCGATGCACAGACGGACGGTCCGCGCTCTCCCCCGTTGCGGTGCGTCGGAATCAGGTGTGTGCACGCCCATCGTGCCTCTCCTCACCACTGGGCGCGCGCCTCGATCGGCCAGATGTCTACCAGCGTGTCGCCGCGCACGCAGTGATAGACATCGTACAGAAGGAGCGTCTGGTAGCAGTGCGGGGAGATGCATTCCAGCGCGTCGCCTACCTGCGGCAGGCGCGCGCCCTCCGGCACCGTGACGCGGCCCATATCGTCGCCGACCAGCTCGTAGAGGGAGCCCGGGTGCGCGCCTGCGGCGACGCGGGGCGGGAACTCCTCGCGCTGCAGCTCCTTGATCCCGGCGTCGGTGACCGCGAACTCGTCCCGCGCGCTGATCACCGTGGTGTGGACGAAGAGCGAGGTCTCGAAGGGATGCGGGTTGTCGGGCTCGAAGGGGGTATCGGCGTAGTTCACGTCCATGAAGATGTAGCTGCCCGCCTGGCACTCGGTGAAGAGGCCGGCGGCCGCGTCGATGGCATAGGTGCCGGTGCCGCCGCCGGAGACGATTCCGGGCGCCAGGCCTTCCGCGCCGAGGCGCTCGCAAAGCGCGGCGAGCGGCGCCGTGCAGCGTTCCTGCTCGGCGCGGCGGGCGTCGAAGTCGGGCTCGCGCTGGAACGAGCCGTTGTAGCCCTGCACGCCGGCGTAGACCGCGCCCTCGGTTTCGGCGATGTGGCGCGCGAGAGCGAGCTCATCGTCCGCCGCAACGAGCCCGGTGCGCCGGCCGCCCACCTCGAAGTCCACCAGCATGCGGAGGGGCTTGCCGGCCGCGAGTGCGGCCCCGGCGAGCCGGTCCACCACGGCCGCATCGTCCACGGCGACGAGCAGCCCCTCGGCGCGGACGTTGAGCGCGGCGAGGCGGGCGATCTTGGGCTCGGTCACGACCTGGGAGAAGAGCAGCACGCCCGGGATCCCCGCATCGGCCATGACCTCAGCGTCGGCCAGCGTCGCGCAGCATTGGCCGAGCGCGCCGGCCTCGATCTGGCGCTTCGCCACCTCCACCGACTTGTGGATCTTGGCGACCGGCCGGACTCCGTGGCCGGCCTTGCCCAGGTAGTTGGCGAGGTAGGCGATATTGCGCTCCAGCCGGTCGAGGTCGAGCACCAGCGCGGGCGTCGACAGCGCCGTGCGCGAGCCCTGTTGTCCGATGAGCGATTCGTTGGGACCGAGCCTTCCGATAGCGCCCATGGATTCTCCTCGTGCCTCGTTGAGCGGAAACCCATCGAATATCAGGGCGCGCGTGCGGTCAAATCGCGGTCTGGAACACGGCGGGCAGGCGGCGCGGCTCTCGCTTGTGCCGCTGGATGCCGGTCGATAGGGTCCGCCCGCGAAGGAGAGCAGATATGACCGAAGACAAGGACATGACAGAAGGGCAGGGCCACCAGACGGCACCAGCGGGAGCGCCGGCGCGAGCGCTCGATCACGTCGGCATCTCGGTGCCCGATATCGATGCTGCCGTCGCCTGGTATCGTGACGTCCTCGGCTGCTACGTGCTGATGGAGCCGGTCGAGGGCTATGCCGACGACAGCCATTTCGGGCAGGTGGTCGGCGACATCTTCGGCGCCGACTTCAAGGGCATGAAGATCGCCCATCTGGCGACCGCCGACGGGGTCGGCATCGAGCTCTTCCAATTCGTCGCCAACGCGCCGCAGGAGGAGCATTTCGACTACTGGAAGACCGGCATCTTCCACATCTGCATTCTCGATCCCGACATCGAGGGCCTGGCCAAGCGGATCGACGAGAGCGGCGGGAAGCAGCGCAGCAGGGTGTGGCAGCTCTGGCCCGATAAGCCCTACAAGGTCTGCTACTGTGAGGATCCGTGGGGCAATATCGTCGAGGTCAGCTCCCACCCCTACGTCATGGCCTGGTCGAACTTCATCCCGCGCCACGCGGACTGAGCGCTCCGAGCCAGCAACCAGCGCTGCGGCTCGCAGCCGATGACGGTATCGAGGCTGAGCGACATCCCCGGCATCGGGGTCGACCGCACGGGCGATGCGGCGGACGCCGCGCACGATCCCGACATGCTGCGCCTGGTCGCTCTGAGGTGTATGCGAGCGCGCATCTCTCGGTCTCCGGCCCGCGCGCATAAGGGACTCGCGCCCCCCGGCCCCTGCGATATACTCCGGCTCTGGATTCCGCCTCCCGCCCCGCAATCACCGAGACGTGCCCGGCGATGAACGCGTTGGCCGAACTCATCCACGTCGTCTTCTCGATCTACATCTATCTGCTGATCGCATCGGCGGTGTTCAGCTGGCTGGTGGCCTTCAACGTCATCAACACGAGCAACCGCTTCGTGTTCACGCTGCTGAGCTTCCTCCACCGCATCACCGAGCCGGCGCTCCGGCCGATCCGGCGCATCATCCCCAATCTCGGCGGCATCGACATATCGCCGATCATCCTGATTCTGATCCTTTACTTCCTCCGCGATCTCATCGTGGACAACATCGTCAGTTGAGTCGTTCGAGACCGGCGGGCCAGCGCGCCAGCCGGATCGGAGCACGTCCAGCCCCAAGCGAGGATTTCCCATGAGCGACGCGGTCATCATCGATGGCAAGGCATTCGCGGCCGACATCCGGGCCGAGGTCGGGCGCAAGGCCGCGCTCCTGAAGGAGAGCCACGGCCTCGTTCCGGGCCTCTCGGTCGTGCTCGTAGGCGACGATCCGGCGAGCCACGTCTACGTTCGCAACAAGGGCAAGGCGACGGCTGCCGCCGGTATGGACTCGCAGGAGTACCGCCTGCCTGCGACCGCGAGCCATCAGGAGGTGCTGGAGACGGTCGAGCGGCTGAACGCCGACGATGCCGTGCACGGCATTCTGGTCCAGCTTCCCCTGCCCGATCAGGTGGACTCCAACGCGATCATCAATGCGATCAATCCGGACAAAGATGTGGACGGCTTCCACACCGTCAACGTGGGCCGGCTCACCACGGGGCAGGACAGCCTGGTGCCTTGCACACCGCTCGGCTGCATGCTGATGCTGCGTCACTTCGTGGGCGAGCTGAAGGGCAAGCGGGCGATGATCGTCGGCCGCTCCAACATCGTCGGAAAGCCGATGGCATCGCTGCTGCTGCGCGAGCACTGTACCGTCACCGTCGGCCATTCGCGCACCCAGGACCTGCCGGGCGAGTGCCGCCGCGCCGATGTCTTGATCGCCGCCGTGGGGCGGGCCGAGATGATCCGGGGTGACTGGGTCAAGCCCGGCGCTGCGGTCATCGACGTCGGCATCAACCGCGTGCAGGCGGGCGAGAAGACCAGGCTGGTGGGCGACGTCTGCTTCGAAGAGGCGGTCGAGAACGCGGGCTGGATCACCCCTGTGCCGGGCGGCGTCGGGCCCATGACCATCGCGTGCCTCTTGAAGAACACACTCACCGCCGCCTGCCGCCGCCACGGGATCGAAGAGCCGGAGTGACGCGCAGGCGCGGCCCGCCTGCGCCGGATGTCGCTGTGGCGGATTGAGTCTGTGGCAGACTGAGTCTTGATATATCAACCAAAATATCAATATAATACGCAATCGAAAACGCAACATCAGTGTTTGACCGACAGGTATTGCTCTTGAGTTCCAGGATCAGTCGCCCACTCTGACCGGCGTTTTGGGTTGGCGGCGCACCGAACGATGGACGTGGAAATTGGCACCAACGACGACAGCACGAAAAAAGACGGCGCTCGCAGGCAATGCGATCGCGAGGCGATTGGGGTCGATCTCCGCCAAGGGGGCGATGCGGCACGTCGAGGTGGCCAACCTGCTTGGCACACGACCGGAGACGGTGTCGCGCTGGAATCAGGGCCGTGCCTATCCCCACTCAAGAACCGAAAAGACCCTTCTGGAGCTGGAGTTCATCGTCGACCAGCTATCGGACTTTTACGAACCGAACGAAGCCCGTCAGTGGATATTTGCGCCGCAGAAGCTCCTGCGCGGAATGTCGCCGGCCGAGTTGATCCAGGCTGGGCGAATCGACGAAGTACGCCGACTGGCTAATCAGCTCCGCGAAGGCGTGTACATGTAAGCAGCATCGACCTTGCCGGTATGATCCACGATCCGGATCTCCTGGATCCCCTGAGCGCGTTTGGCTCGGAACGTTTCCAGGGTGAGGTCTTCCGCGCAACACGCACGAATGCGGATCCGGTCGCGGCATCCATTAGCGGCGGGCGATGGGCACCACCGCCTGACGGAAACACCGGGCATTCCGTTCTCTACACCAGCCTCGAACGCGATGGCGCACTTGCCGAGGTCGCTTCGTTTCTGGCGCAACTGACGCCGATACCGGGGCCGCGTCCGATCAAGGTAACGCGGCTCGCCGTTTCGACGGCGCGCATGATACGGCTTGTCCGCGCCGATCTTGGAACGCTCGGCGTGGACTCGGCGCGCTATGGGGAGCGCGACTACGACCGAACGCAGAAGATCGGCGCGGCTCTTGTCTTCTTGGGGTTTGACGGCCTCATCGCCCCTTCAGCCCGCTGGTCCTGCGACAACCTGATGATATTCGCGGACAATCACGCGCTGATCGAAAAGCTCGAGGCAGTGGACGAAGAACTTGTCGAGTGGCGAGAGTGGGCACAGGCCCACGGAATGCTTGCCGATGCGTCGAGCGCCCAAGCGGGGGCGAGTGACACCCAGTGATAGGAGCCGGAGATGTTCCCCTCAGCAGGGATGCGGTCTAACTCTCTTCGCCCGTCCTGCCCAGCCTAAGGCGGAGGGCGTTGAGCTTGATGAAGCCCTCGGCGTCGCGCTGGTCGTAGACCGAATCCGCCTCGAAGGTCGCGTGCTCGGCACTGTAGAGGCTTACGGGCGCCTTGCGGCCCTCGACCGTGACCGAGCCCTTGTAGAGTGCAAGCCGCACGGTGCCGGTGACACCCCGCTGGCTCTCGTCGATCGCCGCTTGCAGCATCCGCCGCTCGGGCGCGAACCAGAAGCCGTTGTAGACGAGCTCGGCATAGCGCGGCATCAGCTCGTCCTTGAGGTGGGCCGCGGCGCGGTCGAGCGTCAGGCTCTCCATGGCGCGGTGCGCGGCGATCAGGATGGTGCCGCCGGGAGTCTCGTAGACGCCGCGCGACTTCATGCCGACGAAGCGGTTCTCGACCAGGTCGACCCGGCCGATCCCGTTGGCGCCGCCCAGCTCGTTCAGTCGCTCAAGCAGCGCCGCCGGGCTCAGCGTCGCGCCGTCGACCGCCACCGCATCGCCGGCTTCGAACTCGATCTCGACGACGGTCGGCTGGTCCGGCGCGCTCTGGGGTGAGACCGAGCGGGTGAACATGCTCTCGTCCGGTGCCACCCACGGGTCCTCCAGCGCCTTGCCCTCGTAGGAGATGTGCAGGAGGTTGGCGTCGGTGGAGTAGGGCGGCTCGCCGCGCTTGTCGCGCGGGATCGGGATCTGGTGCCTCTCCGCGTACTCGACCAGCGCCTCCCTGGAATCGATATCCCATTCGCGCCAGGGCGCGATCACCCGGATGCCGGGATCGTGCGCGTAATAGCCGAGCTCGAAGCGCACCTGGTCGTTGCCCTTGCCGGTGGCGCCGTGGGCCACCGCGTCGGCGCCAGTTTCGCGGGCGATCTCGATCTGGCGCCTCGCGATGAGTGGCCGCGCGATCGAGGTGCCGAGCAGGTAGACGCCCTCGTAGATCGCGTTGGCCCGGAACATGGGGAACACGTAGTCACTCACGAAGGTCTCGCGCAGGTCCTCGATGCGGATGTCGCGCACGCCGAGCGTCTCCGCCTTGGCGCGTGCGGGCTCCAGCTCCTCGCCCTGGCCGATGTCGGCGGTGAAGGTGACCACCTCGCAGCCGTAGGTCTCCTGCAGCCAGCGCAGGATGACCGAGGTGTCGAGCCCGCCGGAATAGGCGAGCACCACCTTCTTCGGCGCCTCATTCATCGTCTCGTCTCCTTGCCGGCCGGCGAGTAATCCCGCGGCTCCTTCGGTCCGTCGTCTCGGTCGGCCGTGTGGTTCGTCTGAAACGCCCTGTGAATCGCTCAGGCTCCGGCGGATCGTAGCCCGGCGTATCAGGGAGCGGGCGCGGGTTGTCGATCGAGGGCCAGGGCAAGAATGCAAAGACCCAGATCATGAGCACCGGCACGCCGAACAGGAGGCCCAAGCCGATGGGAAGCGGCGTGAAGAGGCCGACGAACGCGAATACCATGACGTGGGACCACCAGGGGTTGCGCCCGGCCTTGTGGAAGATGCGCCAGAACATCCACATCGCGATGACAACGACCGCGAGGTACTGCAGGACGCCGACCACGGTTCAGCGCTTTCCGTAGCGGTCGTTGGGCCAGATCATGAAGGCAAGCAGCGCGAGCAGGATCAGCGGCCCGATCAGGGGCACGAACACCACGAGCGCGATCGGCCAGCGCAGGCCCGCGCGCGCGCAGATGCGCAACGCTGGATAGAGGATGACGGCCCCGAGCACGAGGCCGACGGCGATCTGAATTGGCACGGCCGCGGCGCAGTTGCGGTCGTTCAGGCGGGCCGGGCGCGTCCGGCGCGCTGCGTCGTCCGCACCCCCCGTTCAGACCGAGTAGTACATCTCGAACTCGATGGGGTGCGGGGCCATGAGGAAGGCCGTTTGCTCCTCCCGCTTGAGCTCGATATAGCCATCGATCAGGTCGTCGGTGAACACGTCGCCCTTCTTCAGGAAATCCCGGTCGGCGTCGAGCGAGTCGAGCGCCTGGCCCAGGTTGCCGCACACTGTCGGCACGTCCTTCAGCTCCTCCGGCGGCAGGTCGTAGAGGTTCTTGTCCATCGCATCGCCGGGATGGATCTTGTTCTCGATGCCGTCGATTCCCGCCATCAGCATCGCCGCAAAGGAGAGGTAGGGGTTCGCCGAGGGATCGGGGAAGCGCACCTCCACCCGCTTGCCGTTGGGGCTCGCCGCGTAAGGAATGCGGCAGGAGGCGGAGCGGTTGCGCGCCGAGTAGGCGAGCAGCACCGGCGCCTCGTAACCCGGCACGAGCCGCTTGTAGCTGTTCGTCGACGGGTTGGTGAAAGCGTTGATCGCCCTGGCGTGCCGGATCACGCCGCCGATGTAGTAGAGCGCCATGTCCGAGAGGTCGGCGTAGCCCGAGCCCGCGAAGAGTGGCCTGCCGTCCTTCCAGATCGACTGATGCACGTGCATGCCGGAGCCGTTGTCGCCGAAGATGGGCTTCGGCATGAAGGTGGCGCTCTTGCCGTAGCTGTGGGCGGTCATCTGCACCACGTACTTCTGAATCTGCAGCTGGTCGGCGGCCTGGAGCAGGGTGCCGAACTCGACGCCGAGCTCGTTCTGGCTGGGCGCAACCTCGTGATGGTGCTTCTCCACCTTGACGCCCATGCCGGCCAGGTGGGTGACCATCTCGGCCCGCATGTCGTTCATGGAATCGACCGGCGGCACCGGCACGTAACCGCCCTTGGTCGGCGGGCGGTGGCCGTAGTTGCCCTCCTCGTAGGCGCGGCCCGTGTTGTAAGGGCCTTCCTCCTGGTCGAGCATGTAGTAGGTCTCGTTCATCGAGACCTTGAAGCGCACGTCGTCGAAGACGAAGAACTCGGCCTCCGGCCCGAAGTACGCGGTATCGCCGATCCCGGAATAGGCCAGATACACCTCTGCCTGCTTGGCAACGCTGCGCGGGCAGCGGTGATAAGACTGCCCGGTGGACGGCTCGATCACGTCGCAGGTCAGGATCAGCTGCGGCAGCGCCGAGAAGGGGTCCATCACGGCGCTCGCCGGGTCCGGCATGAGCACCATGTCCGACTGGTGAATCTCCTTCCAGCCCGCGATCGAGGACCCGTCGAACATGATCCCGTCGGTCAGCATGTCCTCGTCGACCGTGCGGACCGCCTGGGTCATGTGTTGCCATTTGCCGCGTGGGTCAGTGAACCGGAAATCCACGAACTGAATTTCGTTCTTCTCGATCATCTCCAAGACGCTGTCCGCATCACTCATTGCACTGCTCCATCGCCCGCTCGGCCTGTCCTCTCCGCGCCTGCCGCATCCGGCATCGACGCGCTGGCGCGCTTATATGGCTTCGCGGCCACGTTCGCCAGTGCGGATTCGGATCGCGTCCTCGACCGGCACGATAAAGATCTTGCCGTCGCCCACGCGCCCGGTCGCCGCCGCCTCGCAGATGGCTTCGACCGCGCGCTCGACCATGTTGTCTTCGAGCACGATCTCGATCTTCACCTTGGGTAGAAAATCAACCACATACTCGGCGCCCCGGTAGAGCTCGGTGTGGCCCCGCTGCCGGCCGAAGCCCTTGGCCTCGGTCACGGTGATCCCCTGCAGCCCGACCTCGTGCAGGGCGTCCTTCACCTCGTCGAGCTTGAACGGCTTGATGACAGCTTCGATCTTCTTCATCGCGCTCCCCTAAGCGTGCCAGGCCGGCACGGACCTTAAACTCTGTCGGCGGCGCATGATAGCGCAGGTCCGGTTCCGCGCCGCCTCCTTTGATGGCATCATGCGCGGCCTTGAGTTGGGACAGGGAGGCGCACGTGCAGACCGCCGAGCGCATGGGGCGGCTCGGGACCGAGACCGCCTTCGATGTATTGGCCCGCGCAGGCGCCTTGCAGGCGGCCGGGCGCAGCATCATCAATCTCGGAATCGGGCAGCCCGATTTCCGCACGCCTGAGCACATCGTCGAGGCCGGCCGCAAGGCGCTTGCGGACGGCCACCACGGTTATACCCCGGCCAACGGCATCCCGGCGCTGCGCGAGGCGGTGGCGGCGGATATCGTCACTTACCGTCGCTGCGAGGTCGATCCCGACAATGTCGTGGTGGTGCCGGGCGGCAAGGTCACGATGTTCTTCGCCGCGCTGATGTTCGGCGAAGAGGGGGCCGAAATCCTCTATCCCAATCCCGGCTTCCCCATCTACGAATCCGCGATCAAGTTTTCCGGCGCGATCCCAGTGCCGATCCCGCTCTACGAGGAGACCGGCTTCTCCTTCGATGCGGACGAGGTGCTGGCCAAGATCACCCCGCGCACCCGGCTGGTCATGCTCAACAGCCCGGCCAACCCGACCGGGGGCGTGGTGCCCCGCGAGACCTTCGATCGGCTTGCCGAAGGGCTCGAGGCCCATCCGCATGTCGCGATCATGAGCGACGAGATCTACAGCCGGCTGCTCTACGAGGGCCGCGAGCACGTCACGATGCTGGACTATCCGGCGCTTCGGGACCGCGTGATCGTGTTGGACGGCTGGAGCAAGACCTACGCGATGACCGGCTGGCGCATCGGCTACGGGGTCTGGCCCGCATCGCTTGCGGAGCAGGCGACGCGGCTTGCGATCAACTGCAACTCCTGCGTCAACGCGCCGACCCAGCACGCGGCGTTGGCGGCACTCACCGGGCCGCAGGATTCGGTCGAGATCATGCGCCAAACCTTCGACGAGCGGAGGAAGCTTATCGTCGCCGCGCTCAACCGGGTCGAGGGTGTCACCTGCGTCGATTCCGCCGGTGCGTTCTACGCCATGCCCAACATCACCGGCACCGGGCTCGATACGCGCACGCTGCAGGACGGGCTGCTGGAGGAGGCCGGCGTCGCCACCATCGCCGGCACCAGCTTCGGCGCCTACGGCGAGGGCTACCTCCGCCTCTCCTATGCCGCGAGCACCGAGGAGATCGAGGAATCCATCGCCCGCATCGAGCGCTGGCTCGCGGAGCGCGCGGCCGCAGCTTGAGCGCATGGCGAGCGCGAGCCGGGCGGATACGCTGATGGTCGATCACATTTGGGGCCGGTCGTGATAGGTACGGGGTCGGCGCCCGTAGCTCAGCCGGATAGAGCACGAGCCTTCTAAGCTTGGGGTCGCAGGTTCGAGTCCTGCCGGGCGCGCCAATCCTTTCAGCAGGTCTCTCTCGAGCACGATTACCTATCCGAACGAGTCGAGAACCTATCCGTTTCGCCGACTGACTCGCGGCCGGCACGCTGCCTAGATTCGAGCGTCGCGTTTCCCGTGCCCGATAGCGTAATGCCAATCGGCGTTGATGTCGGCAGACCGAATAGGGATGCTATGGTCATGGACGGTCGGCGAGACTTGGCGTCCGTCACGACCTGACCCGTTCAGGATGTGACGTCGCCGGGCTGGTTCGCTTGAGGCATTGGGGCCAACATGGGCGTCTTGAGCACTTAGGGAACGAAGGGAACGATGGCACTCGCCGAGGCCCAAGCGGAGCGCACGTCCCCGCTGCCCGACCTCAGGCGCATTCTCGCCGACTCCCGGCTCTTCTGGCTGGTGCTGCCGGCTTTCGTCTTCTTCCTGATATTCTTCGTCGTCCCGACCGTCTCGTTGTTCCTGATCTCCTTCGACAAGTCGGTCGCGGGCGTGGTCGATATCCAGTGGGACTTCACGCTCAAGAACTACATCCGCTTCTTCAACCGCTCGCTTTACTACGAGGCGGCGATACGCTCGATCGGGCTGGCGGCGATCGTCTCGGTCGTTACGTTGGCGCTGGGCTACCCGCTCGCCTACTTCGTCGCCAAGACCAGGCATCCCGGGCGCAACACCTTCTATATGATCCTCGTGCTGAGCGCGATGCAGCTCGACATGGTGATCCGCCTTTTCGGCCTGATGGTTCTGATGGGCGACAACGGGATCATCAACGGCGTCCTCAAGGACATAGGCGTCATCCGCGAGCCGCTGCCGCTGATGTACAACTTCTTCGGCGCCGTGGTCGGGCTCGTCCAGTTCACTCTGCCCTTCATGGTGCTCTCGCTGATCGGCATCATCAGGAGCATCCACCCCTCGTTGGAGGAGGCGGCGCGAAGCCTGGGCGCGAACCGCTGGACCACCTTCTGGCGCATCACCTTCCCGCTCAGCATGCCGGGCATCCTCGCCGGCACGCTGCTGGTGTTCGCGATCTCGATCTCGTCTTACGTCGTGCCGGCGCTGATGGGCGGCTGGAAGGTGATCGTGATGCCGCTCCACATCTATCAGCAGATCGCCGAGATGGGTAAGTGGCAGTTCGGCGCGACCATCGCGGTCGTGCTCTTCGTCACCAGCATGATCGCGGTCTACGTCTATCAGCGCTTCGCGGCGCGCACCGCGGGCGGGCGGGCCTGAGATGGCGGAGATGGTGACGGACACAGGCCCCGCGCCGCGCGGCGGCGGCTGGAATCCCTTCGGCCGGCGGAAGGGGCCGCGCGAGGAGCCGGCGGTCGCGCTGCCGCTCCAGATCGGCGCGTGGCTCGCCTTTGTCGTCCTCCTGCTTCCCGTCGTGATCGTAGTGCTGGCCGGGCTCAACTCCGGCGATCACCTGACCTGGCCGCCGGAGGGGCTCTCGCTCCGTTGGATCTTCGCATTCTTCGAGGCGAGCGAATTCCTCGACGCCTACGTCTTCAGCCTGTGGCTCGCCGTGGTGGTCATGGTGATCTCGACCACGCTCGGTACCATGGCGGCGATCTTTCTCACGCGCATGACCTTCCCCGGCCGCAACCTGCTCAGGGCCTACTTCCTCTCGCCGCTGATTCTGCCGGGGATCGTGCTGGGGCTCGCGCTCTACGTCTTCTATGTCTCGAGCGGCATCGGGCTCTCTCGCACACTGCCCGGGCTCATCATCGGCCACGTGCTGGTGACGGCGCCTTACGTGATCGGCACCGTGTCGGCGGCGCTCTTCAACTTCGATATCGCGCTGGAGGAGGCCGCGCGCAGCCTCGGCGCCAGCCCCTGGACGGCGTTCCGCCGAGTGACGCTGCCGATCATCGGGCCCGGCGTCGCTGCCGGCGCGATCTTCGCCTTCATCGTGTCCTTCGGGCAGTTCGACGTCTCGCTCTTTCTCAGCACGCCGAACTACACGCCGCTGCCCATCGCCCTCTATATTTCGCTCAGATACACCTTCGAGCCGACGGCGGCGGCGGCGGGCATCTTCGCGATCGCGCTGGTCGTGATCTCGATGCTGCTCACCTCGCGACTCATCAACATCCGGCGCTTCGCCGGAATCAAGTTCTCGTAACCGGACAAAGGGAGACTGAACGATGACCGTCAAACGTACTTCCAAGCCCTCGCGGCGCACCGTCCTCAAGGGGCTCGCGGCAGGCGGCGCAGCCGCGGCCTCGACCCAATTCGGCCTCTTCAACATCAACCACGCCTGGTCGCAGGACGTCCACTGGGACGGTGAGCCCTTCGATGCCGGCGGCGCCACGTTCATCCTCGGTGAGTGGGGCGGCTTCTGGGAGGAGTTCGTCCGCGGCGCGGTGATCGAGAACTTCGAGAAGACCTACAACTGCACCATCGCCTACGATTCCTCGTGGCCCTGGTTCCCGAAATACGTCGCCAGCGGGCCGCAGGACCCGGCCTTCCACATGTGCAACTGGAACCTGCCCGAGATGATGAAGACCGCCCGGGCGGGCGATTACTTCCTGCCGATCGAGGACATCAAGGCGAACGTTCCGCACGCGGCGGATTGCTGGGACTTCGCCTTCGGCAACGGCATCGGCGTGACCTGGGCCTTCGGCCAGTACGCCTACGTGTACCGGACCGACCTGGTCGATCCCGCGCCCGCCGACTTCAAGTCCTTCTGGGAGGACCGCTTCGCCGGTAATCGCGCCACCTACATCACGTCCAACACGTTGCAGATGGTGTTCTTCATCGCCGCCAGCGCCGCCTGGGGCGAGGGGCCGGAGGACCTGGACGCCGGCTTCGACGCCATGGAGCGCGCCAAGCCGATGAAGATCAGCGACTTCACCGGCAACATGCAGACCCTGGTGGAGCGCGGCGAGGTGCACCTCGGCGTGCAGTGGGAAGGCGAGGTCTACCTGCAGATGGACAAGGGCATCTCCGTCGCCCCCGTCATCTGGGGCTCCAAACCGATCCTGACCCAGACCAAGACCATCAGCCGCTATTCCGATCCGATACAGAAGAAGCTCGCGTTTGCGCTGATGAACGAGGCGCTCGACCCCGGCTACCAGGAGAAGGCCGGCGGCACGTTCTACCTGCGGCCGACCAACGGCACGGCGCCGGTGGCGGAAAGCCTTGCAAGCAAGGGCGTGGTCAACACGGCCGGCGCCATGGAAGGGCTCTGGATCCCGGATTGGAATTGGTATCTCGACAACGAGGACGACATCGTCGAGACCACCAACGAGATCTTCGGCGGCTGATCCATCGTTGCCGGGCCGGATGACTGAGAGGGGTCGCGCGTGTCCGACGTCGAGCTTTCGAGCCTGACCAAGCGCTACGGCGAGACCCTCGCGGTCGACGACGTCTCGCTCCGGGTCGAGGAGGGGGAGTTCTTCTCCCTCCTCGGACCCTCCGGCTGCGGCAAGACCACGACGCTCCGCATGATCGCGGGCTTCGTCCGCCCGAACCAGGGCCGCGTCTTCATCGGCGGCGAGGACATGACCCTGCTTCCGCCGGAGAAGCGGGGCATCGGCATCGTCTTCCAGAACTACGCGATCTTTCCGCACATGACGGCGTTCGACAACATCGCCTTCGGCCTGAAGATGCGGAAGGTGCCGAAGCGGGAGATTCGCAGCCGCGTCGGCAAGGCGCTGGAACAGGTCAATCTCGACGGCTACGAGCGGCGCTACCAACGCGAGCTTTCCGGCGGGGAGCAGCAGCGCGTGGCGCTCGCCCGCGTGCTTATCACCGAGCCCAAGATCCTGCTTCTCGACGAGCCCTTGAGCGCGCTCGACAAGAAGCTCAGGGAGGAAATGAAGTACTGGATCAAGGGGCTGCAGCACTCCCTCGGCATCACCACCGTCTACGTGACTCACGATCAGGGCGAGGCGCTCACCATGTCGGACCGGATCGCGGTGATGAACCGCGCGAAGGTTGTCCAGATTGGCGCGCCCGATACGATTTACGAGCATCCGGCGGACCGCTTCGTCACCGACTTCATCGGCGAGTCCAACATCCTCGAAGCCCGCGTCGCGGCGGTGAGCGGGGACGAATGTCGCGTGGCCGTGGGCCGGGTCGAGTTCGCCGCACCGCGGCGCGACGGGATCGAGACCGGCCAGGAGGTCGGCTTCGTGGTCCGGCCGGAGCGCGTGCTGATCGGCGCCGCCGCCGAGGCCGTGGACGGCACCAAGGTCACCGCCACCGTGCTCGATCGCAGTTATCAGGGCGCGATCATCCGCTACCGGATGCAGCTGGAGGGGCAGGAGATCGTTGCCGAAGTGCCCAACCGACCCGATCAGCCCGATCTCGCCGACGGGGCCGAGGCCGTCATCGGCTGGACCGTGGCGAGCAGCGAGTTGCTGATCGACTGATCCCTGCGGCTCCGGTGCCCATCCCGCGAGACGTGGGAGTTAATTTTTGGCGGGATTCCCGGGAACCGCTTATGCACGTGGCTCCGGTTACGAGAGTTGGCCACCAGATGTTGAGGTTGAGGTTAGGGCGGGGGAGCGGGTAGAATGTTCCCTATACGTTCCTGACGGCGGAGCCACCACATGAACCAGGTCCCCGACAGCCTCCTCGCCTTCCAGCGCATGTTCCCGGACGATGACGCCTGCGCCGCCTGGCTGATCGAAATGCGCTGGCCGGACGGCTTCGTCTGTCCCGCGTGCGGCCATGAAAAGGGATGGGCGCTGCGCAGAAAGGCACACACCTTCGAGTGCGCCGGCTGCCGCAGGCAGACCTCGGTGACGGCCGGGACGATCCTGCACGCCAGCAAGCTGCCGCTCACCGTCTGGTTCTGGGCCGCCTACTTGATGGCGACCCATTCCAACGGCATTTCCGCCCTGCAACTCCAGAAGCAACTCGGCATCGGCTCGTACCGAAGTGCCTGGCTGCTCGTCCACAAGCTGCGCGCCAGCATGGTCGACCCCGAGCGCAACCCGTTGTCGGGCTTGGTCGAAATCGACGAGGCCAGCCTTCCATTCCGGACCAGGAACGATCCCCCCGGCGGCGGGCAGGGGCGCAGCCACGACGGCAAGATGCTGATCATCGGCGCCATCGAACTGGGGGATGGAACCATCCCGGGCCGCCTGCGGCTGGCCGAAATCTCCTCCTACGGCGCCGCCGACCTCGGCCGCTTCATCGAAACCGCCGCCGATCCCGACGCCATCGCGAAAACCGACGGCTGGTCCGGCTACGCTGCGGTTCCCGCCGATCG
Organism: Alphaproteobacteria bacterium; assembly: GCA_963422645.2. Taxonomy (GTDB): domain Bacteria; phylum Pseudomonadota; class Alphaproteobacteria; order UBA828; family UBA828; genus WTGU01. The sequence continues at coordinate 13,588 of CAXXVO010000010.1, read as the reverse complement.
CCACAATGTCCATGTCGTCGGGAAGACCGCCGCTCACCTCGTCCTGCCGTGGATCCACCAAGTCTTCTCCAACCTCAAAGGATGGGCGCGAGGCGTCTACCACGGGCTGCGCCGCAAGCATCTGCAGGCCTATCTCGATGAGTTCGTCTTTCGCTTCAACCGCCGCAAAACCCGCCACGCTGCTTTCCGCTCGCTCTTCCGCCTCGCCACCAATGCAAAACCCCTTACCTACAACATGTTGAGCAAGCCGGAGCCATGTGCATAAGCGGTTCCCGGGATAAGTGGGATTCAAGTGGGATAAGTGGGATAAGTGGGACGGGCGGCGACAGTGACATCGATCGAGGGCGCTTCGTTTCTGCACGTCATACCCCGACCCTGACACGCCCGGTGCGCGCGTTGCGCCGCACCATGGTCTCCAGAATCGGCAGGAGTCCGGGTCGGACCCCTCCTCGCCCCCGACCCTCTCCTCCACAGACTCATTTCCCTCAATCGCCGGGCGCTCGCTCCGCTCGCTTGGCTCCTGCGCCTCCCGGCGCGAGGGGGATCAGGGGGAGAAGAGAGAAGCGCAGCCTGCGTTCACTCTCCGCGGTCGTGTCCCCGGGCCGACACCATCATGCTCTCAAGCAACACCCATTTGCCGCAGGATCGAACGGCAGAGCGGGCTGTCAGACACCATATAGTCCTCCAGCACCGTAAAATGGTTGCGGCCAGGCAGGTCGAGATAGCGGCCGTCGAGGCCCTTCTCGCTCCAGGCGGTGAGAAAAGACTCGGACTGCCGGCGAAACTCTGCGGATTCGTCGCCGCCGAACGTGACGATCAATGAGGACGCACGGTCCGGGATGTGTCGGATCGGGCTCATCCGATCGATCTCCTCGGCGGTCAGGCGCAGCTTGGTTTGCAGCCAGGAATGAACGAACGGCTCCAGGTCGAAGAGGCCGCTGATCGCCGTGCCGCCCTTGACGAGGTCGTGCGGCAGGCCGAAATCGCGCTCCCAATCGGTCGCGAGCAACATGGCCGTCAGGTGGCCGCCGGCCGAATGCCCCGAGACGTAGACACGGCTCCGATTGCCGCCGAAGCTCGCAGCGTTGCGATAGAGCCATGCGACCGCAGCACGGTTCTGCCGCACGATCTCCGTTATCGTGACCTCCGGGCAGAGCGCGTAGTTGTTGATCACCACCGTCACGCCTGCCGCGACCAGGCCCTCGGCCACGAAGCTGAACTCCTTGCTGCTCAGCGAGTGCCAGTAGCCACCGTGAATGAACATGTGGATCGGCGCATCGGGCCGCGCCGCCGGATAGATGTCGAGGGTCTCGGCTGTCGTCGGCCCGAAGGGCACGTCGAGCCGCGGCTCGAGCTTCTTGCGAACGCGCTGGCTGTTCGAGAGGAAGAAGTCCACGTAGCGGCCGAAATCGGGCACGCTGCTCTCGACGTCGTATTGCTCGTCGATTTCCGCCTGGGAGCGGAACGAGCGATAGAGAGCGGGGCCGGTCCGCGTTGCAGATGGCCGGCGCGCAGGAAGCGGTGGGGGCGCCGAGGGTGGCGCTGCCGACGGGCGTTCGGTCGGTGCCACTCGCCGCGAACCCGCCGGGAGCCAACGGAAGAGCCCTCGCCTGCCGGCGCGGGCGTCGTCCTGTGAACGGACTTGTGCGTCCCGCCCCGGCTGAGCCCGCCGACGCCGGCGCCTTCGCCGCGTGGCCGCAAGAGCCGCGGCCTCTTCGCTCGTGTGAAACTCCACCACCGCCGCGCCGTTTCCATAGATCGGGCCGTAGGCGTGAAGCGTCGCGCTATGGAAGCGGCCGCCCATGGCGCCGAGAACCCACGCGAAATGCTTGAAACCCATGTCCGCGCGGGCTTCGCGCGTATAGTCCGCAATCAGCGCCTTGATGGCCGAGGCATCTCCCTTGACCATCAAGTCGAGCATCCGCCGGTTCCACGCATCCTCGCTCGTGCTCGCGATGCGATCGTCGGCAGGATCGATCTCGTGCCGGAAGGCGGAACCGGACAGAGCGCCGACGCCGACCACGGCGACCCGGCGGCCCAGGCGCACCGCCTGGTTCGCCGCCATCTCACCGAGCTTCAGCGTCAGTTCCCAATCGTGATAGAGGTTGTTCGCCGCCAAGACGACCATGTGGGCACCGTCCGCGTTGAGGAAGCGATTGGCGACAATGCTGCCGCTGTCGATCGGAAAGCCGTCATAGTCGACGCCGCGAGCCTTGATCCCGAGGGAGCGGCAACCGCCGATACACGCTTCAGCGAGTTCGGTGTCGATCTCGATGTCGTAGTCGATCTCGCCATACTCGTACCAGTTCTCGTCGACATGGAGGCCGCGGACGCGCGGCCGGGTCTGCCAGGGCTGGTCGAGAACGGCGAGCCATTGGGTCGAGTAGATCAGGATGACGTCGGGTTCCGCCTCGCGTAGCGCAGCGGCTGCGCCTTCGAGACCGTCCGCAATCTCCCTCCACGGCGGATTGTCGCGGGCGAGGAGCGGCAGGGGGCTGCCCGGAACCAGCAGGGCCGCCACCACCCCCGGCTTCGTGTCCCGCCGTCTGGCGAAGAAGAGGGTGCGCTGAAGCTGGTCGCCGATGCCGAGCGCTTCGAGCAACTCGTTGCGGCCGGTGGCCGAATCGTCCAGATGGCGCAGCGCGTTGACGATGCCCATGACGCCCCGGGGCATGACGAAAATGATGACCACGGCGGCGAATCCGAGGACCAGCAGCGGGTACTCGGTGAAGCCGGAAAGCACGCGGTCGACGACGACGAAGATTGCGGCGCCGATGATCGGGCCGGCCAGGGTGCCCATGCCGCCGGCGACGACGATGAAGACGAAATAGGCCGACCAGAAGATCGTGAATGCGGACGGCGGCGTGATGATCACCGCGTCGATGTAGAACAGGCCCGCCGCGATGCCGCTGAGCCCGCCCGCCACCACGAAGACGATCAGTTTCACCTTGCGGATATCGATGCCGACGGTCCGCGCCGCTTCCTCATCGTCACGCACCGCGGTCAGCGCGAGTCCGTAGCGGCTCTTGAGCAGCCGTGCGATCACCACGGTCGCGAACACGAGCAACCCGAGGCCGGCGTAGTACATCTCGATCTGCGTGGCATCGGTCTTGATCTGCATGCCGCCGCCGGCGCCGACCACTTTCCACTCGTTGAAGATCGAGCCCACCGCGGCCGCGATCAGCCAGCTTGCGACCGCGAAATAGGCGCCTTGCAGGCGCAGCAGAGGGAGAGCGCCGAGAAAGATCAGCAGGAGGATGATGACGCGGCGGATATAGACTTCGCCGAAGATGTCGGCCTCGGGAAAGTAGCCAAGCGCGACCTCGTAGCCGGCCCACAGCACGCCGGCGACCGCCACGGGCTTCCAGACTCCGATGCCCACCAGGCTTTCCCGCACCGGCGTTGCAAGCAGAAAGGCGAAAGCCGCAGTGACGATTCCGGAGATCGGCAGCGCCAGCCAGACGTTGATGCCGCCGTAATAGAACATGATCGCCAGGGCGAAGCCGCCGATGCCGACGTAGACCTGGTTGCCGAAGGAGAGCAGACCGCAGTAGCCGGCCAACAGGTTCCAGGCGTGACCGAACACGGCGAACACGAAGAACGTGAACACCAGATAGGTCACATAGCTCTGATCGCCGACCAGCCAGGGGAGGGCAATGGCGAATGCGAAGAGCAGGGCGAGCAAGCCCCGGCCAGACCAGCCGGTCAGCGCGAAATTGAGGGCACGCGCGATCATCGCGAGAAGAGCCCCTGGGGCCGCACCGCAAGCACGAACAGGATCAGCATGTAGCCGGCGACGAGTTGCGCGGAGGGGCCGAAATAGGTCCCGGCGAGAACTTGCGTAATGCCGAGCAGAACGCCGCCGACCAGGCTGCCGGCGATCGACCCGAGGCCGCCGACGTCCGCGCATCGGCGGCCGGCCGGTGATCGGGCCCTACCTCTTCCTCGGGGCCGTCGACCGCTCGACGGGAAGGTGGGCGTGCGTGGACGCCTGCGCGCGGCCGATCGTCGCGCTCGACTGCCCGGTTCCGGTCGACTCGGACTACGAGCGGCAGGCGCTCGGCGCGCTCCGGCGGCTGGTCGGGACGCTGGCCGGCAACCCGGAGCTCGCCGCCCTGCTCGGCGGGCCTCTCCGCATCGAGCTCGAGAAGCCGGTCGCCCTCATCGAGACGACCGCCGGCACCTGCGAGCCGGACTTCCTGCTGAGCGTCGTCCGCCCGAGCACGCATGGCCACGTGCCGGTCGGCCCGGACGACCCGCCTTACCTCGGGCGTTTCGATCCGCGCTACCTGGCGCAATACGTGATCGAGGTCATGGGGTTCAACGATCGCAAGTACGAAGAGAGCAAGAAGCGCACCCACCCCCGGATGCGGCGCCTCGGGCCGGTGATGAAGATGAAGGGCCGGGAGTTCGGATCGAGGGGCAAGGGCATCGACCGCCAGCGCGAGACGATAACGGCTGATATCGCCCTCGACCTGCTCCGGCGCTGGCGGAGGCCGGGCGCCGGAACCGCCGCCGCGTGAGCGCCCGCAGCGGGATCGGACCATGCCGGTGACGATCCGGACGCGCGCTCACGTGCCGCATTCGGCGGACGGGCCGGCGCCCCCGCGGCCTCGCGGCCGAACGCAGCGACGATGCCCCGGACCGCTCGCCAAGACTCGACGCACGCAACCGCCGCAATGCAGCAGACGAGGGCGCTTGCTAATCGTCGTCGGTAGGGAACAGCTCGCCCTGCGGCGCTGCCTTGGGCGGCGCCTCGGCCCCGCTACTGTCCGGGCTCTCCGCCGGCGCCGCGGGTGCCGGCGCCGGCGCGTCCGGTATGAACGCCGCGGCGACGGTTTGCGCCGCCTCGTCGCCGAACGCCCGGCGCAACAACGCCAGCGCGTCCGCGCGCCGGCCGCGCCGGTCCATCCCGCGCAGTCGCGCGGCCATGAGCGCCCTGAGATCGGCCCCGACATCGCCGGCCCCGCCCGCCTCGTCCACGCCGAGGTTCCGGGCGCTCGCCGCCACCGCCCGCGCGTGGCGGCGCTGCTCCCTCTCGTTCAGCACCAGCCGGCGGTGCTTCCTGGGCCACGGATCCACGGTCAGCGCGCACTCGACGTACCACGTCGAGACGTTCTTGCCGGCCCGCTCCGCTCCGTCCTGAATCGCCGCCCACTGCTCTTCGGTGCACGAGATCGTGTACGTCCTCCCGCGCGACTCCTCGCGCGTGGGCGGCTTCTTTCTCGGCTTGCTCAATTGCCCTCCTCCTCGCACAGCAGCAGGAAGCGGATCACCGCATCGAGCGGTAGGTCGACGCGCTCTCCCCCCGGCGCCTGGATCGAAACACGCGTCCTGCGCTGCACCGCAAGACTGTGCGCCAGCAGGCGCCGCTGGTCGTCCTCAGGCCACGCCAGCGGATGGCCCGGCGGCACCGACGGCGGTGCGCCCAACGCTTCCGCCGCGCGCCGGCAGCAGAGCTCGCCGAAGCGCGAGATCAACAAATTCGCCTTCCGGGCGCGCCGCCGGATCCGCTCCCACTTCTCTGGCGTGCAGTGGATGCCGCGCTGCTTCGCGAGTCTCACCGCGCCCTCCCGATCACCCCAGAGCCGTCTCTCCGTCAAGCCAGCGATCGGCCCGCGCGAGCGCCGCGTTCCAGTCCCCCTCGGAGCCCTCCCCGATCGACCGCAGCCGCTCCATATCCCCCAGCGCCAGCACCGAGCGCGCGATGTGGCGCAGCACCGGCGCCGGCAGAGCGGGATCAGGCGCGGCGGGCTCCGCTTCAACCAGGCAGCGCCGCACGATGAATTCCGAGCACGACGTCCCTTCCTCCTGCGCCTTCCCGCGCATCCGCGACCACTCCGCATCGGTCGCCATCACGCACAACAAAATCTCAAAGTCTAACCACTACACGGAAACGCTCTGGATCTTTGTCGCTTACGGCAGCCGGCCTGCGGCCGGCGCCTACGCGGGCGCGCCGCATTCGCGGCGGGCCGCGGTCGCGGCCTGTCGCGCGTCCGTCTAAGTCGGACGCGCTCTATTGTTCCAGGAAGCTGCGCAGCGCGCGTGCCCGTGACGGGTGCTTCAGCTTGCGCAGCGCCTTGGCCTCGATCTGGCGGATGCGCTCGCGCGTGACGGAGAACTGCTGGCCGACCTGCTCGAGGGTGTGGTCGCTCGTCGTGCCGATGCCGAAGCGCATCCGCAGGATGCGTTCCTCCCGCGGCGTCAAGCTCTCCAGAACACGGCTCACGGCATCGCGCAGATCGGAATCGATCGCCGCGTCCAGAGGCTGGACCGCGTCCTCGTCCTCGATCAGGTCGCCGAGTTGGCCGCCCTCCTCCTCGCCGATCGGTGTCTCCAGGCTGATCGGCTCCCGCGCAACCTTCAGCGTCTGGCGCACCTTGTGAAGCGGCATGCGCAGGCGTTCCGAAAGCTCCTCCGGGGTCGGCTCGCGCCCGAGCTCCTGCCCCATCTGCCAGGACAGGCGCTTCAGTCTGGTGACCGTCTCCACCATGTGCACCGGAACCCGGATCGTGGGCGCCGTGTCGGCAATTGCGCGGGTGATCGACTGGCGGATCCACCAGGTCGCATAGGTCGAGAATTTGAAGCCCCGGTGGTAGTCGAACTTGTCCGCGCCCTTCATCAGCCCGACATTGCCCTCCTGGATCAGGTCCAGGAACTTGAGGCCCCGGTTCCGGTACCTCTTGGCGATCGAGACCACGAGCCGAAGGTTGGCCTCGACCATCTCCTCCTTGGCCTGGCTCGCCTCGCGCTGCCCTCTCAGGACTGCACCGGCGATCCGCTCTGGGGCGCTCCCGCCGTTGTGCAGGCCCAAGGGCGGGCCAGGGTCTGAATTGGTCACGCTGGCCGTCCCCTCTTCCAGCGTCCTTGCCCGCGGGCAAGAGCAGGATCTCCCAGGTTTCCTGGCGATCCATCCCGTGACTCTGCGCCGGTCTACGACCCCGGACGACCCATTGCGCCTCGCCGATAGCGGTGCTTCCGGTGCTGCCCCCACACGAATAACAATGAAGGCGTCGTCGATTTAACGATTTCGAGGCTTACTCCGCCGCTTCATCGCCTGCTGTCTACGCCTCACGCGACGGGCGTTGCCGCGCGCCATGCAAGACTCGCTTCCGGCTGGCGGGCTGCGCCTTTGCCGGGCGGGAGTCGAACCCGCTGCATCGCTACGAGAGGTTTCAGTTCATGGCATCCTCCTCTCCAGGGCTTACCCTGGCGCAATATTCGTTCGCTAAGCGGGTGACGGCGGTGAGCAATCTACCGAGCCCAGCCATCCTCGGCCGGGCAGAACCCGAAATCGCCGCCGGCCCGGCGATGGCATCACCCGATGACCGAACGAACACCCTCTCACTCCCGACACCCCCGATGGTGACGCATGCGCCCGCTCTTGGCGTCCTCTATTTGAAACGAAATGTTTGCCAGCTTCCTAAATTGGCCAATCCGCGGACATGAAAAATCTCCTGAAAATGAAACGTTTTCAAGGGCTTGTCTTGGTTACGGTGGCCCGCAACCACCGAGACCGACATTCGATCGAAGTCCCGGTCTGAATTAACGTCGCCGTAGGTCCAGAACGCGCGCCCCTGCTCCGACTGCCGCCCAAGCTCAACCTCCCCTGCCTAAGACGTCAGCCAATCCGCGCGCGGATGGAGCTTGGATGACGCTCTTGGCGAGGAAGAAGCAGATGGACCGTGATATGGGTACGGTGCCCCCCTATCCCCTCTTCGGGTAGGTCTCGTTTCCCCAGATGTGCTTCTCACTGATGAAGGGAAGCGGATACTGCGGATTATCTGACTCGAATTCGCGACCTAGCCGGTGCCCTTCGAACACGGATAACTGGATGAATCTCGGGGTGTGGCAGTCGCCCACGTGATAGACCGCCTGCACGTCGTTCAGAGACCACTCGTCCTTACGCGCCTTGAGCGATGTAAACAGCTCGGTCCTCGACTGACGCGCCGTACAGAGGATCACGGTATCGCATTCCAGCGTCGTCGTTTCGGTGCCGAGGCGCCTTGGCACGTGGCCCGTTCGCGGCGGCAGCTCGATACGGGGACTGTCGCGATAGGCGTACGCGATCTCGACCTTGATCGTGTTGTTGACGGATAGGGATTCGACCCAGTGAAGCGGGTAGCACTGGACATCCTGCTCGTAGAGAAGCCGCTGCAAGTTCGGTCCTTCGAGGGTGTTCTGACAGAATGGGGCGACTTCGTTGAACTGGGTGACGACAGAGACCTGCTTGCCTCTCTCCGCCATCATTTCCGCCATCGCGACGCCGGTGAAGTAACCGTCGCCGTCCAGGATCACCACGCGATCGCCGATGTCCTTTCCGTTCATCACCTGCTCGGGTGTGCAGAATTGCGGGGTTTCGGCGCTGGCGCCATCGATCGGACCGAAGCTGACGGCGTTGAGGCCATCTGTGACCCATTGGGCGCCGACCGCGATCACGACCTTATCGGCGCCGTAAGCGAGCACGCTGCCGGCGGTCATGTCGTCGACGCCGGTATGGACCTCGACGGTCTTGAGCTTGTCGATCTGAGTCTGCCGGTAGCTGATGATGCGGCCCCATTCCGCGAGGCCCGGGTAGCGCATGACCTGGCGGATGTGCCCGCCGATCTCGTCCTCGCGCTCGCGCAGGTGAACGTCGTAGCCACGCTCGCCGAGCACGCGCGCGCATTCCATCCCTGCGGGGCCGGCGCCCACGACGAGCACCGAACAGGGATCGGCTGCCTTGTCGAAGTGCTCGGGATGCCAGCCGCGCCGGTACTCCTCCATCGCCGTCGCGTTCTGGGTGCAGATGAGCGGGGCCTCCTGATTGAACTGGGAGACGCAGATGTTGCAGCCGATGCACTCCCGGATGTCGTCCGACCTGCCCTCCCGGATCTTGCGGGGAAGAAAGGGATCGGCGATCGACGGCCGCGCGGCGCCGATCAGGTCCGCCTCGCCTGCGCGGATGATGCGCACCATGTCGTCGGGGCTGGTGACCCGCCCCACCCCGACCACAGGGACATTCGCCACCTCCTTGACCGCCTTCGTGGCCCAGGTCTGATAACCGGGTTCGAAGAAGCGCGAGGGGCCGGCGTCGTTGCCCCACTCCATGAAGTATGAAATCTTGATGTCCCACAGGTCGCACACACCCTCGCGCGTGACCAACTCCACGAATTTGAGACCTTCCTCCAATTCCAGACCCGCTGGCCCCAGCAAATTGTCGATCGCGATGCGCGTGCCGACGGCGACGCGGTCGCCCACGGCGCGCTTGAGCGCCGCCATGGTTTCCACCCAAAAGCGCGCGCGGTTCTCGAATGAGCCGCCCCAGCGGTCGCTGCGCTTGTTGTACATCGGCTGGAGGAACTGGGTGGGGAGCGAGGAATCGGAGCCGATCACCTCGACATAGTCGAAGCCTGCGTCCTCGGAGCGTTTGGCGGCGTCGACATACATCTGGATAAGCTCGCGGATGTCGTCTTCGTCGCACTCATGGCAGTAGTTCTGGTAAGCGGTCTCGGAGGGCATCTGGCTGGGGCCGCGCGGGATCGCGAGGGTTTCGCGCACTGGCGCGTGACCGCCCCCGTACCACAGCTGAATTCCGGCCAGGGCGCCGTGGCGATGCACGCTCTCCGTCGTGTGCCGCAGATTGATGACGTCGCCCTCGTCCCACAGACGTACACTCGTATGCGGCGTGTCGTCGGTTTCCGGGTTGATGGAGCAATATTCCACGCACACGACGCCCCAACCGCCCTCGGCCTTCATGGCCCGAAAGGCGGCCTGGGCGCCTGGCCGGTGGGAGCCCGCGCCGTTGCAATGGGGAACCTGGAAGAAGCGATTGGGAGCCTGCTTCGGCCCGATGCGAACGGGCTCGAACAGCACGTCGTATCTCGAATCACCCGTCATCGCCTTGTCCTCGCGCTCATCGTGTGAGTTCCACGGCATCCAAGCATGACGCGGCCCGCACCGGGATGCAAAATGCCGGCTGGGAGAGAGAGCGCCGGTGTGGCCTCGACCATCCAGCGCCTCCTCACAGCCTGCGCTTGCATGACGCTGGCGCGCAGACTTCGATGAAGGAGCGCGAACCATGGCCCGCTCGAACGACGATCTGAGCCAGCGCGACACGGCCGCAATCGCGGAGATCCAGAAACTGCGCTTCAATCCGCTGGCAGCCCGCGGCGGCAAGGGCTCCTACCTCACCAGCGAGGACGGGCGGCGCATTCTCGATCTCTCGGCTTCCGCCACCGCTGCGAGCCTCGGCTACGCGCACCCGGCGGTGACCGAGGCGGTGACCAAGGCGCTCACCGACATGGCGGGCGCGAGCCTCTTGATGTACCCGAACGAGCCTGCCGCCGCGCTCGCCGAAGCGTTGCTTCAGGTCACACCCGGCAGTGGCGAGCGGCGCGTCTGGTTCGGCCATTCCGGCTCGGACGCGAACGATGCCGCCGCGCGCGTGCTGGAGGCCGCCACCGGCCGGCCCCGCTTCATCTCGTTCATCGGCTCCTACCATGGCGGCGTCGCGGGCTCCATGGCGATCTCGGGCCATACCGCGATGACCCACACCCTGCCGAGGCCGGGCCTGGTGCTGCTGCCCTATCCCGATCCCTACCGGCCGCGCTTCTCGGCGGACGAGGTGCTCGACATGCTGGACTACCAGTTCGAGACCACGTGTCCGCCGGAGCAGGTCGCCGCCGTCTTCATCGAGCCCGTCATGTCCGACGGCGGGCTCATCGTGCCGCCCGCCGGTTTCCTGAAGGCGCTGGAGGAGCGTTGCCGGCAACACGGTATTCTCACCGTGCTGGATGAGGTCAAGGTCGGCTGCGGGCGCAGCGGGCTGTTCCACGCCTTCAGTCACGAGGGGTTGACCCCCGATCTGGTGGTGTTGGGCAAGGGGATCGGCGGCGGGCTGCCGCTCTCCGCCGTGATAGGGCCCGCGGACATTCTGGACCACCGCCCGGCATTCGCGATTCAGACCACCGGCGGCAACCCGGTCTGCACCGCCGCGGGCCTCGCCGTGCTGCGCACCGTTCTCGACGAGGACCTGCCGGCCCACGCCGCGTGCATGGGCAAGCAGCTGGCGGACGGCTTGCGCGCGCTCGGCGAGCGTCACGCGATGATCGGCGATGTGCGGGGGCGCGGCCTCGCGATCGGCGTCGACCTGGTACAGGACCGCGAAAGCAAGACGCCGGTCGAGGCCACCACCACCGCCAAGGTGATCCTGCGCGCCTACGAGCTCGGGGCGAGCTTCATCTACGTCGGGCTCGCAGCCAACGTGCTGGAGATCACGCCGCCGCTGAACTTGAGCGATGCGGAATGCGCCGAGGGCCTCGCCATCATCGACCAGGCTCTCGCCGACGTCGCCGCGGGCCGGGTCTCCGACGAGGCGGTCCAGGCCCACATGAATTGGTGAGCGGATTTTCTGCGCGGCGCGCCCCGGCGCGGCGCGGGCCGTGACATGGGCAAGAAATCCGGGCTAACGTCCGAGTTGATGCTTTGAGCGTCAATTCCCCAACAAAACAAAGAATGTAACTGCCCAGGTCGTCTGATTTGTCATTTTGGGCCAGTGGATTGAGGCGTTTCTCGTTCGGAGTTGGTGGAAAGGGCTTGACGGGAATTTCGGGAAATGACTCAACAACGACATGAGCAATCCCGAGTCGCCGCGCGGCCCTTCGACGGGAGCAGCGCCCGAAACGCCCGCGCAGAAGATCGCCCGCCTGGAGGAGGAGAACGCCCGGCTTCGGGAGGAAAATGCCTGGCTTCGGCAGCAGAACGCGCGGCTGGAAGAGCAAGTCGCGCGTCTCGTCGAGCGCATCGAGGAGTTGGAGCGCCGTCTCGGCCTCAACAGCGGCAACAGCGGCAAGCCGCCTTCGAGCGATGGGCTGAGGAAGCCGAATTCGAAGCGGCGAACCCGAAGCCTGCGCGGCAAATCGGGCCGCAAGCCCGGTGGCCAGCCCGGCCACAAGGGCAAGACGCTGCGCCGCGCCGATCACCCGGATCGGGTGAAGGATCACGTCCCGGCTTCCTGCAAGGGATGCGGTTCGCCGCTTTCGGACGCGGCCAGGGCGGGAACGCCCGTCGCCCGCCAGGTGTTCGATCTGCCCGAGCCGAGCCCCCTGGAGGTGACCGAGCACCGGGCGCATGCCAAGTGCTGCGGGCATTGCGGGACGGTGACCCGGGCGGCGTTCCCCGACGGGGTGTCGGCGCCGGTGCAGTACGGCCCGCGCATTGCCGGGGTGGCGGTCTACCTTCAGCACGCTCACTTCCTGCCGGAGGATCGGCTGTCGCAGGTGATGGCCGAGCTCTTCGGCGCGCCGGTGACGGCTGCGACGTTGGCGACGATGAGCGAGAGGGCGGCCGAGCGGCTTGCGGGACGCGGCCTTGCACATACAGGACCTGGCGGCGGGCACGGCGCGGGTGAAACACATGGACGAGACCGGCTTGCGGATCGGCGGTCAGACGCAGTGGCTTCATGTGATCTGCACGCCGCTGCTGGCGGCGTACCGGGTCAGCGGCAAGCGCGGCGCCCTGCTCTCGGGTGTCTCCGGCATCGTCGTGCACGATCACTGGAAGCCGTACTTCGCGATGGAAGGGGTGGAGCACGGCCTGTGCAACGCCCATCACCTGCGGGAGTTGCAGGCGCTGGTGGACATCGAAGGGGAGGCTTGGGCCCGGGCGGATGCAGCAGCTCCTGCGCCGAGCCAATCGCGCCGCCCGCATCGCGCTGGACAAGGATATCGCCGTTCCGGCGAGGCTTGTGGCGCTGATCGAGCGCCGATACGGACGAGATCATCGCCGATGCGCTGGCCTTTCACGAGAGCCAACCACCGTTCTCGCCTGGCAAGAGGAAGAAGCGCCGGAAGCGAAGGATCGGTCACAATCTGGCCTTGAGGCTGCGCGACCACAAATGCGCGGTGCTCCGGTTCCTGATCGACCTCGAGGTCGGGTTCACGAACAACGAGGCCGAGCGCGACCTTCGGATGATGAAGCTGCGCCAGAAGATCTCCGGGGGCTTCCGGTCCGCGCAGGGGGCCGAGAACTTCGCCATCCTGCGCAGCGTCATCACCACCGCCAGAAAGCAGGGCTGGAATATCATCGAAGCCCTGACCAGCCCATCGGATCGGCTCATCGCCACCGTCAAGTGCGCGTAAGCTCACCTGGCACGGGTTCTCCAACAGCGGAGCCATTCTCATAAACGATCATGGTCGACGCCGTGCTGGACCACCCCATAGAATGAAAATCGGTGCCCGTCGCGCGGGCGGACTTCGGGCCACATCGGGGTAGCTTACCGGTCGCAGTCCGCAAGAGGGGCATCGTGAGCTGTGAAACCCGGCGACCCCAGAGGAGCACACGGGCGTCGCGTGGGTAGCGTTGTGCCGAATCCCAGAGAATTTTCACAGCAAGAACCTGGGCAGTTACCAAAGAATTTCGTAGAGGCAATTGACCTGTACAAAGAAGGGAGGACAGCAATGTCGAAAATGAACAAGATCGCGCTCGGAGTCTGCGCCGCTGCGCTGGCGGGCGTTCTCGCCGGGGCGCCCCTGGATGCCGATGAGGCGCACGCTTGGTCACTGGAGGAGGCGGCCGAGCCCTATGCAGGATCGGAGGTGCGCGGCAT
>CAXXVO010000009.1:392500-470377 GCA_963422645.2 Alphaproteobacteria bacterium | reverse complement strand
CCCGGCGCTGCCGTACGCCTTCAGGACGACTTACTGATAGGTTGCCGGGACGCGGCAGAGACCCATGTTTGCGGGGCGGTCTATGCTGACAATATCAGAAACCCTATTCCTGTCCGAATTAATTTGTCATTCCAGGCCGGGAGCCAGTCATTTAGTGTTGAAGACATTAGGTGCAGGGCAAGCACGCTCAATTAGTGTAACTGCCCAGGTACCCCCTCTCTCTTATGGAACAAGCCAGTTCCTTTTGCGTCAACGCCCCCACGCCGCGGGGGTGCCTACTCTCTTGAGCGCGAGAGGATGATGAACGCCGCGTCGCGAACAAGATGAGAGGACAGCGATACTCAGGATGAGCCGGAGAAGTTCAGGAGCGCAGTATAGGGATCAGCTGCATCGGTTCCGGGTGCGCCAGGATTTGCAGGATGTTCCAGCCTTGCTTTCGAGCGGTGACGATGACGCTGCGCATTCCGGCGAAGTTGCAGGCGCCTTGCAGGGAGCGGAAGCCGCCTGAGATCTTCTCATGCACTTTGTTCATACGGATGTCACGCTCCGCCTCGTTGTTCGTGAACGGCGTGCGCAGGTCGGTGAGGAAGCGCAGGCAGCCCTCCTTATGCTTGTCAATCGGCTTTCAATACTGACCCCCGATCGGCGTGCAAAATTCAGACTTCCTGACCTCGTGATGCTGGCTGTTCTGGGCAGCGTGCCGGGAACTCCTTGAATTCTGATACATTTCGGTTGTTTCAGGCGGTTTTTCGCTGGGTGTCGCGCCCGAGGTCTGATAGTATAATTTGATACCAATTGCACGGTCTCAACCATGCCCAGTACCCTCCCAATGTGCCCTCCAGAGGCGGTCTCGATCGGCAACAGCTGCTTCGCCGTCCTGATCTCGGACGACACCTTCACCTACTTTTCCAACCTCATTCCCTTTGACAGCCACGCCGCCGATGACCGCACGGCCATGCTCTTGCGGATCGGCCGCCTCGCGGCGATCAGCGCGGTCTCGCCGCAGGAACTGGCTGACGCTTTCGCTGTCTCGCGCGCGACGGTGCAGCGCGCACGACGGCGCTACCTGGCCGAGGGCGAAGCGGGGTTCATGAAGCCCCGGCGCGGTCGCGGGCCGTCGGTGTTCACTCCGGAGTTGGCGGAGAAGGCGACGGCGTTGCTGGCATCGGGCCTGAGCGGCTCTGCGGCGGCCCGGGTTCTCGGCGTGTCAGCGCCATCGGTCAACAAGTGGCGCCGTCAGGGACTGATCGGCAACACGGAGGCGGATGGGGAGCCCGGACGCTCAGCGCTGGCTGCGCCGCCTGACGCGGGTGCGGCTCCTGAAGGCCGTGTCGATGAAGAGAGTACCGGTGCCCCGGGGCCGGAGACGGCGCCGGGGCTGGAAGCGCAGCCGCAAACGGATCGCAGCGCGCGCGATCGGCGGGACCGGCAGGCGCCGATGGGGCGTGCGACTTGCGATGTTCCGGCTCGGGTTCTGGCCAGTTGTGGACAGGCGGGGCCGGTCGAACCGCAGTTCGCCGCCGCCGCCCGCGGTGTCCGCTTCGGCGGCGTGCTCGCCGCCCTGCCGGCCCTGCTGAAGGAAGGTCTTCTCTCCGAGACCGGTCTCCTGCCATTGCTGCCGAAGGGCTATTACGGCTTGCCTACGATCCTGCTCTTCCTGGCCTTCATGACCTTGGCGCGGGTGCGCAACCCCGAGAGCCTGCGCTACCAGGCGCCGGGCGAATGGGGCGCCATTCTCGGCCTCGATCGCTGCCCCGAGGTCAAGACGCTGCGCCGCAAGATCGCTCTCATCGCCGACGACGAGGCCGGCGTGCGGGCGTGGCAGCTCGCCCTTGCCAGGCGCTGGCAGGCCGACGAGCCGGAGCTCTGGGCGACGCTGGCCATCGACGGGCACGTCAAGGTCTACTCCGGCCGCAAGGGGCGCTTGCCCAAGCACTTCGTCTCGCGCGAGAAGCTGTGCCTGCCGGCGAGCGCTAGCTACTGGATCAACGCTCTGGGCGGCAAGCCGCTGCTCTGTCTGCACAAGCCGCTGGACCCGAAGATGGTCGCGGCCATCGAAGCCGACGTGGTGCCGGCGCTGCAGGAGCTTGGGATCGTTGGCGCCGGGGCGCCGGACCTGACCGCCGAGCATCCCGGCCAGCCGGCGCTCACCCTGGTCTTCGACCGCGAGGGCTGGAGCCCGGATCTGTTCCGCCGGCTGGCGAGGCGCGGCGTCGCCTGCCTGACCTGGCACAAGAACTTCAGGGGCGAGGACTGGCCGGCCGAGGACTTCGGCGCGATGACCGTTCCCATTCACGGACCGGCGGCGGACGGCAGCGCCACCATGCGGCTGGCTGAGAAGCCGGTGACGTTGCCGAACGGCTTCAGGGTGCGCCAGATCCGCCGCCTGCTCGACAACGGCCGTCAGGTGCCGCTGATCACCACCGATCCGCACAAGCCGATGGCTGAGGTTGCGGGCGCCATGTTCTCGCGCTGGTCGCAGGAGAACTTCTTCAAGTACATGCGTGACGAGTTCAATCTCGACGCCCTGCCGACCCACGAGCTCGAGCCTCTCGATCCCGCCGCCATGGTCGTCAACCCGCTGCGGCGGGCCTATGACAAGGCAATCCATCGCCTCGACCGCCAGCTTGGCCGCCTGCGCAACCGCATCGCCGACACGGCCCGGAAGAAGCAGCCGACGGCGGAACTCAGGAGGGAAGTCAGGGACCTCCAGGATGTCCGCGACATCGTCAGGGCCAGCCGCAGGGAGACGCCCAAGCACTGCCGGGCCGGCGACCTCGACGAAGCCGAGCAGCTCGATGCCTTGCCCGCGCGCGAGCGCCTCCTCCTCGACGTCATCCGGATGATCGCCTACCGCGCCGAAACCCGCATGATGCTTCCCGTCATGCAGGCGCAGGGCCACAAGCCCCATCCCCGGAAACTGCTTCAAGCGCTGCTCACCGCCGATGCCGACATCCTGCCGGATCCTGGCAATGGCCTCCTGCGGGTCCACATTCTTGGCCTCGCAAACGACGCCTGCGACCGTTGGATCGATGCGGTTCTGAGCGACCTGAACGCCACCGAAACGGTCTTCCCCGGCACCCGTCTGCGCATAGTCTACGACATCGACGGGGCCTCGGAATCCGCGCGGCTCGTGTCACCTAAAATCAGCAGAGGTCAGGAAGTCTGAAATTGACCCCCCTGAGTGGCACGGCGGAGGTTGTCCCGGTAGCCAATAGGGGGGACCCGCGCGGCTTCGTGTGGCGCCCTGCGCTACGCGGAGCGAAGCCGCGTGGGGGGTCCCTGTTGGCCCACCGGGGCAACCGGGCCGCAAGGGAGGCCGGCGGCGGGTCAGGAGCGGTTCTTGAAGCGCCAGCTCTCGTTGCCGGTCTCGATGATCTCGCAATGATGGGTGAGGCGATCGAGCAGCGCTGTGGTCATCTTGGGGTCACCGAAGACGGATGGCCATTCGCCGAAGGCGAGGTTTGTGGTGATGACGATCGAGGTGCGCTCGTAGAGCCGGCTCATCAGATGGAAGAGCAGCTGCCCACCGGCCTGGGCGAAGGGCAGGTAGCCGAGCTCGTCGAGGATGACGAAGTCGCGGCGGACGAGCTGGTCTGCAGTGCGGCCCTGGCGTCCGGCGCGAAGCTCGGCCTCGAGGAGGTTGACCAGGTCGACGACGTTGTAGCACCGGCCGCGCGCGCCCTTGCGGATGCAGGACCGCGCGATGGCGACGGCGAGATGGGTCTTGCCGGTACCGGTGCCGCCGACCAGCACGATGTTGCGTTTGCCCTCGAGGAAGCCGCCGCCGGCGAGCTCCTGGATCAGGGGCTCGTTGACCGGCGAGGCGGCGAAGTCGAAGTCGGCCAGCTCCTTGACCGTCGGCAGCTTGGCGGAGGCCATCTGGTACTTGATCGAGCGGGCCCTCTTGTCGGCGATCTCGACCTGCAGCAGCGTACCGATGATCTGTTGCACCGGATGGCGGCGCTTGAGCCCGTCGGCAAGGATGTCGTCGTAAGCGGCGCGCATACCTGCGAGCTTCAGCTGGGTCATCATCTCCAGCACATCATGACGCTCCATGACCGGCCTCCCTCAGGCTGTCGTAGCGCTGACAGTCGGCTACCGGCTTGTGGCGAAGCTGCAGGCCCTCGGGCGTCGGGATGATTGCCGGCGGTGCCGGCTGGCGCTGCCGGGCGAGGATGTTGAGCACCACGTCGGCGCTGCAGGCACCGCAGTCGAGCGTCTCGGCACAGGCCGCCTCAACCGCCTCCAGTCCGTCCTCCAGCACCGCCGCGAGCACCTTGACGAACTGCCGGTCGCCGTCGTCGTGGCCCGCGAGCCGGGTTCGCAGGCGGCCGAGCGCGTTGGGCAACTGCCAGTCCTTGAAGGGCGCGCCATTGCGTAGCGCGCCGGGCTTCCGCGTCAGGATCGGCACGTAATGCCACGGATCGTAGACGAACCGGCCGCGCCCGAAGCTGCGGGGGTGCTCGGCAACGGTCTCGCCGTCCTGGCGGATGACGATCCGATCGGCATAGGCCCGCACGTCCACCGGCCGGCCGACGGCGCGGGCCGCGACGCTGTACTGGTTGTTGTCGAAGCGCACCAGACAGGTCTTCGAGACCGACACCTCGCTGGCATGGAAGCCGTCGAAGGGGCCGCGATACGCCATCAGGAAGGGCTGCTCCTCCTCGAACACCTGCCACACCGTCTTGCCCGGGATTGTCGGATGCGGATGCTTCTTGGCGTCCTCGATGCACCGATCCATCAGCCACTCGTTGATCTCGGCGTAGGAGCGGCCCCGCGGGATGGGCACGAACAGGCGGCCGCGAAGGTCACCCACCTGCTTCTCGACCTGCCCCTTCTCCCAGCCAGCCCCTGGCGTGCACGCCACAGGCTCCACCAGATGGTGCGAGCACAGCTCCTGGAAGCGGCGGTTGTAGTCCCGCTTCTTGCCCACGAAGATCGTGCTCACCGCCGTCTTCATGTTGTCGTAGATGCCCCGCCGGCAGACCCCGCCGAAGAAGCGGAAGGCACGCTCGTGCGCCTCGAAGACCATCTCCTGGCTCTCGCGGGGAAAGATCTGGACCAGATACATCCGGCTGTGGCACAGCCGCATGTGCGCCGCCTTCACCCTGGTCGTCGCGCCCGACAGACGCGCGTACTCGTGGCTCCAGTCGAACTGGTAGGCCTCGCCGGGATCGAAGATCAGCGGCACATAGGCCTGCGCCGGCGACAACAGCCGCCACCGGCGCCGCCAGGCCCTGGCATAGCGGCGAACCGCGTCATAGCCGCCCTTGTAGCCCAGCGACACAAGGTCTTCATGAATCCGCAGAAGAGACAGCCGATCCTTGCGTGCCTTCTTCTCGTTGGCCTTCAGCTGGCGCTCAAGCTCCTCCACCCACAGCCCAAGCTTCGGCATCGGCTGGATCTTGCGCTCGTAGCTGTGCGAGGTCGCATCGCCCCGCACCACCTTGCGTATCGTGTTCTTGGAAACCCTCAAATCCCGGGCGAGCTTCTTGATCGGAACGCCCTTCACCAGATGATCCCGACGGATCTTCGCGATCGTTTCCACAACCAGCATCTCCCCCACCACCCCGTCCGTCCAAACGACGAGGTGTGTTCATGGACACAAATCCAAGGGGGTCAATTTTGGACGCCGATCACCCCCAATAGGGGGTCACTTTTCCACGCTTAACAACAGACCAGAAGTAGGAGCGGCCCGCCGAGACCGCGATCTCGAAGTAGACGAAGCCGCCGTCGCCACCGTCGCCGCCACGCCAGGTGGTGCGCCTCTCGGGGCCCCTGCCGCCGGAGGTGATGCGGGTATAGCTGCCGCCGTCGCCGCCGGCGCCGCCCCGCAACTGCACGCGCACGCGGGTCACGCCCGCGGGCACGCGCCAGTTCCCGGAGCCGGGCGAGGTGAAGGTCTTGCGGCCGCGCGGCGTGGGCCGGGGCGTGGGCGTCGGATCGGGCCGGGGACGCGGCGGCGCCGTGCGCTCGCTGAGGTTGGCCAGCCGCGTGCGCTCGGCCGCGGTGAACACCTCGCCCCGCATCTGGCGGAAGGGGTGCAGGCCGGAGCCGTCGAGGGTGGCGACGCCGCCCGGATCGCCGAAGGCGTCGATCATGGCGTTGATTGTGTCGGCCATGGCCTTTATGGCGACGCGGGCGTGGGCGGGCGAATCGCTGCCCTGGTCGAGGTGGGTGGTGTCGATCTTCCTGGTGGGCCATGCGGTCATGGGGCTTCCTTTCGCGATCGCTCAGCCCGCCGGCGCGGCGATCCGGGCGCGGTTGCAGGAGAGGACGACCTCGTCGTCGGTCTCGCGCAGGACGAGGAGGGCGAGGGCGGTGCTGTCGATGCCGCCACCTGCGGGGACGAGGGTGCGGCGCATCGCGATCAGCCCCACTCGACGACGACATAGCCGGCGGAGACCGGGGAGGGCACGACGAGCTGGACCTGCTTGCTCCGGGAGCCCACATCTGGGCTGAAGGGGGCGTAGGAGGTTCCGTCTGCGCCGTCTGCGCCGTTGCGGCTGTTTTGCGCTCTCTTGCCGCCCTTGCCGCCGCTCGCCCTGCCGTAGAGGAAGGTGGTGTCGCCGCCGTCGGCGCCGTCCCTGCCGCGCGCTCCGTCCGCCCCGTTGCCTCCGACGATGAGGGGGTAGGTCCCGTCCGCCCTGACCGCGATATCGAAGTAGATGAATCCGCCGTCGCCGCCCTCGCCGCCACGCCAGGTGGTGGTCCTCGAGCCGCCCCTGCCGCTGACGGTGCGGCTATAGTCGCTGCCGTCGCCGCCGCTGCCGCCCTGCAACTGCGTGCGCACGCGGGTCACGCCCGAGGGCACCTTAAAGTAGAATGTCCCGGGCGTGGTGAAGGTCTTCCGCCCGCTCGGCGTGGGCGTGGGACGCGGCGGCGTGGGCGTGGGACGCGGCGGCGTGGGCGTGGGACGCGGCGGGTCGGGGCTGGCGCCGAGGTTGGCCAGCCGCGTGCGTTCGGCCGCGGTGAACACCTCGCCCCGCATCTGGCGGAAGGGGTGCTCGCCGCCGTCGTCGAGGGTGGCGACGCCGCCCGGATCGCCGGCGGCGTCCATCATGGCGTTCAGGGTGTCGGCCATGGCCTTGATGGCGGCGCGGGCGTGGGCGGGCGAATCGCTGTCCTGGTCGAGGTGGGTGGTGTCGATCTTCCGGGTGGGCCATGCGGTCATTGGGTTTCCTTTCGCGCCCACTCAGCTCGCCGGCGCGGCGATATGGGCGCGGGCGAGGCCGAAGCAGAGGTACTTGACGGTGGGAATCTGCCCCCGTTCCCAGGTCCAGGTCCACTCGACCTGGACCACGCGACCGGTAATCGCGTCGCCGGCGGCGTAGCCGGTCCAGGCGGCGTCGTCGAGGTCGTCGCGGTAGTCGGCGGCGCGCACGCGCACCGTCGGCTGGACAGGGGAATCGGACTCCCAGGTCAGTAGCGAGACGACGCCGTCCTGGCCGAGGTCTGCCGGCATGGAGGTGTAGACGGTGGGCGCGGCCGCCCAGGCCGCGCCGGGGAGCGCCCATCCGGTCCATGCGTCCCAGGAGGCGAGTTCGCGCCAGGCGTAGTCGGCGGCGCCGGTGGCGGGATCGGCCCAGGAGAAGTCGAGGGCCGCGCCGGCGAGCGTGCCGCGGGTCCATCCCTCGGCGCTGGGACAGGCCCAGAACAGGCTCTCGCCCCGGCGCTGGGCGCCGAGGCGCGCGGTGACGCGGCTCTCGGGGCCGTAGCGCCCGCCGGTGTCGAGGGCGCGGAAGGAGAAGAGCCAGTCGCCGGCGGCGGGCTCGACGGCCTCCCAGGGGCTTGCGGTGAGCCATCCGCGGTGGATCGCGCGCAGCTCTTCCCACGGCGTGCCCGGGTCTGCGGGATACGCCGGCGCGGGTCCGTATCTGATGCGGACGCCGAGCAGGTCGGGGTCGGGCGGCTCGGCCCAGCGGAAGCGCCGGGTTCCGTCGCCGAGGCGCTCGACATGGGCCTCGGTGACGGCGCCGGGGGGCGTGCGCAGGCCGCGGATCGTATATGCGGTGCGGTGCGGCGGTCCGCCGCCGCGGGGCAGGACGACGATCTCGATCCAGCCCTCGGGCGGGCTGGTCCAGCGCGCCTCCGTGTCGCCGCCGTCGAGGCTGGCGACGGTGCGCATGGGCCGGCGCTCCCACGACGCGCGGACCTCGGCGCCGCGCCAGTCGCCGGCGACGGTGAGGGAGAGCGCGATCTCGACGAGGAAGGCCGCGCCGACGCGGATCAGGGTCTCGGAGACGGCGGCGTGCAGGACCCGCGGCAGATTCCTCCGTATCTGCGGCAGGTCGACCGAGAGGTCGGCGGTGGCGGCGGCGTAGTAGGCGCCGACCTCGTCGACGGCCTCGAGGCGCACCCGGTCCCCGGATTTGGGGCTGACGCCCACGACCTTCACCTTCGCCGGCCCGGCGCCTGCGGGATAGAGGCGCCAGAGCGTGTCGACGGGCTCGCCGATTCCGTCCTCCGGCGCGGGTGTCGTCCACACGCGGGCGGTTTCGGCGCCGTTCGCGCGCGCGTCGGAGCCGGGCGGGCCGGCATGGGCGCGCACGGTCTCGAGCGCCCCTTCGGGCCGGCGCAGCATCAGCCAGTCGGTCCCACCCCCGGAACCGCCCCGATTTACAGGCCTTTCAGCACCCCTGAAACGCCCCGAAAATCACCGTTTCCAGCCAATTCACGGCCCTTTCCGGGCCGGATTCGCAAAGACTTTCGTCCGGCCCGCCAGACCCCGGAAACGCCGCCAACCCCTTGACCGTCCGCCCTCTTCCGCCTTCTTCCCGGCATCTTCCGGATTCGCAATGACTTTCGTCCCCCTACACCCGGATCGACGTCCCGTGAGTCAGTGAACGTCGTCTCAGGAGTTCTCCATGGCTACACGGCGGCGGCCGTGACGTGAGCCTTTCTCCAGACCCAGAAACGGGCGGTCAGTCGGCGCGGGCGGAGCGCCGGCGAGACAAAATCGAGCCGATTACCATCATGACGAAGGCGGTGAGCATGAGCCCGGCCGCGCCCCAGACGTAGGCCGAATGGATTTCGTCAAAGAAGAGAATGCCCCAGCCGATGCCGCCGACCACACCGATGATGGTCATGATGGAGAAGAGCGAGGCGCCGGCTCGGCGCACGATGACGTAAAACATCGGCCACATGATCGCGTTGATGACGACCGCGGCGCCGAGCGCGAGGTCGCCGTCCAGCGTCGGTCCGGGGAAGAGGTAGAGCTGGCCGGTTGCCAGCAGAAAGGGAATCAGCAAGAGCGCGCCCGCGAAAAGGTTGCCGATCGCGAGACCCAGAGAGGACGATTCTGGTGGACGAAAGCGCTCGACGATCACGTTGAGCGCGCCGAACCCGAAAGGGATGAGCAGCGCGACGAGAAACCAGACGGCCATGCTCGGCGCGGGCAGGCTGTCGCCGGGGACGACGATGAGGAGAACCCCGCCGATTCCCGCAAGCAGCCCTACCGCGCAGATCGGCTGGAAGCGCTCGAGCCGAGCGAGGACCGCGAGGGAATAGGTGAAGAGCGGCGTGAGCGTGATCAGGAGGACGGTAACGCCGGAAGGAAGCTTGGTCGCAATGAAGGCGAGCAGCGCAAAGGGAAAGGCGAAGCCCAAAGCTGCGCTGGTAAAATAGAGCCTGAGGTGCGGCCATGTGAGCTGCGGTAGCTCGCGGCGGATCACTGCCGGCACCAGCAGAATCAGCCCGGCGCCGAGCGCGTACCAGAAGACATAGGCGAAATGCGGGAAGCCGGCGTCGCCCGCGATCTTGTTGACCGGGATCAGCAGACTGAAATTGATGCCGGCAATCAGGATGAGAGCGAGCGAAAGGGCCATGACGTAGTTATGAAATCGGGATTAGCGCCCGTTGAAACGGGACGCGCCCGTCTCAATGACGTCCAGAATCACCTCGGCGGCGCGTTCGCTTGGCGGCGGTCCGCCGCGCCCGAGCCGGGCGGCGATCTCCCGAAAACTCTCGATTTGGTCGTGCCGTTGGGCGGAATCCCGCAGCAATTGTTCGAGCGCCGGCACCAGGCGCTGGGGGGAGCAGTCACGCTGCACGAACTCCGGTGCCGCCCGGCGCTCGGCGATGATGTTGGGCATCGCGATGTGCGGCACGATGAGGATGCGCCGCGCGATCGCCGCGGTAAGCGGGTTCACCCGGTAGCAGACGATCATGGGAATGGCCGCGAGCGCCAGCTCTAGCGTTGCCATGCCGGAGGCGGTGAGCGCCGCGTCGCAGGCGGCAAAGGCGGCGTACTTCTCGGCCTTGCCCTCCACCACGGTCACGGGCGCGCCCCACGACGCGGTCTTGGCGGCAACGGCCGCGTGGTTTTGCGGCAGCGTCGGCACCAGGACGCGGAGCCCCTCGATGCGCTGAGCCAGCGCGCGCACGGTTTCCGCAAACACCGGCTCGTGCCGGCGCAACTCGCTCGCCCGGCTGCCCGGCAGGGCAGCGATCACGGGCTGTGCGGGCGCGATACCCAGGCTTTGGCGAAAGCCCGGCCCGTCGGCCTCACCGATGGGCTCCTCGATCAGGGGATGGCCGACGAAGCTGGCATCCAGGCCCACGGCCTCGAAATAGGGCGGCTCGAAGGGGAAGAGGCAAAGCACGTGGTCGAGGTAGCGCGCGATCTCGGCCGCGCGCCCCGGCCGATAAGCCCAGACCGTTGGCGCCACGTAGTGGATCAGGGGAAAGCCCGCGCCCTTCAGCCTGCGTGCGACGCGGAGCGCGAAGCCCGGCACGTCGACCGAGACGAAGGCTGCCGGCTGCAGCCGGCGGGCGGTGCGCCCCGTGGCTCGGATGCGCCCGAGCAGCCGCGCTATGTGGGGGACGACCTCCAGAAAGCCCATCAACGACAGTTCGGAGTAGGGAAAGAGGCTTTCCAGCCCCTGCTCGGCCATGAGCGGGCCGCCGATGCCGGCGAAGCGCACGCGATTGCCGGTGCGCCGCTTGAGCGCGACCATCAGGCGGGAGGCGATAAGGTCGCCGGACGGTTCGCCGGCGATCAGGAAGATCAGCGGCGCGTCTCGATCCATTCCCGCCGTCAGCTCACGCCGACCATGAACACGCCGTGCTCGTCGGCGCGCGCGATCGCCTGCGCGCGCTCCAGGATCAGCGTCTCGCCGGCCTCGACTGCGACCCCCCGGAAGCCGGCTTCGGCGAGCCTCTCGATCGTGGTCACCCCGATCGTCGGCAGATCGGCCCGGCGCTCCTGACCCGGCTTCTTCATCTTGACCAGCACGGCGCCCGGCCCTGCCTCCTGAAGCGCGGCGCAGCGCTCGATTAGCCCGTCGGTTCCTTCGACCCCTTCGACACCGAGCACCCGGCCGGCCTGCACCACGACGGCCTGCCCGATATCCTGCGCGCCGAGCGCACGAGCGGCCTCGATGCCGATTGCAATGTCGCGCTCGGCATCTTCGTCGGGCGCGCGCTCGCCGATCACGCCGGCGGGCGCGCAGAGCGTTGCGATGAGGTCGTCGGCGCCGATCACGCTAAAGCCCTCCGCCTCGAGCTCTTCGATCACGACCGAAAGGAGCGCATCGTCGCCCCTGGCCTTCGCCCGCGCGATGCGCCCCATGAGGCGCATGCCCCGCAAGTCGACCCTGATGGAGGAGAGCGAGGGCCGGCGGATCGCCCCGGCGAGCACCACCTCGCGGCAGTCTGCCTGCCGCAGAGACTTGAGCAGGGTGCCCACCGCGCCGAGCCCGAGCCAGCGGTGAGGAACGCCCGCGCAGGTCGCAGGGTCCGTTTCGCCCTCGAAGGCGATGACCAGGATCTCGCGGCCTTCGCCCTCGCACGCCCGCGCGATGAGGCCGGGTAGCGGCCCGCTGCCCGCGATGATCCCGAGCCTACTCGCTGCCATCGTCCCGTGGCTGACAGATCGAGCGCTCCCGGTCGAGCTGCATGAAGTCGACGATGTCCATGACCGGCTCATTGTCCTGAAACAGCTCGGTGACGTCGGCGAGCCGCTCGGACATGGTTCCCTCGTGCGCAAAGAGCAGGCGAAAAGCGCGTCTGAGATCGTGGACAATGTCGCGGCTGAAGCCCCGGCGCTTGAGCCCGATCAGGTTGAGCCCGGTAAGCCGTGCGCGGTCGCCCATGGCCGAGCCGTAGGGAATGATGTCGTGCTCGACCCCGGACATGCCGCCGACGATCGCATGGCGCCCGATGCGGACGTACTGATGAATGCCGGCGAGGCCACCAATGATGGCCCATTCGTCCACCCTCACATGGCCGCCCAAGGTCGCGTTGTTGGCCATGACGACATGGTCGCCGACGATGCAGTCATGGGCGACGTGGGTCGCGATCATGAACAGGCAGTTGTTGCCGACGCGCGTGAGCATGCGACCGTGGGGCGTCCCCGGGTTCATGGTCACATGCTCGCGGATGACATTGTCGGCGCCGATCTCAAGACGCGACGGCTCGCCCCGGTACTTGGTGTCCTGGGGCGGATGGCCGATCGAAGCAAAGGGATAGATGCTGGTGCGCGCTCCGATCGACGTGCGCCCGGTAACGATGGCGTGCGAGATCAAGCGGACGTCGTCATCGAGAACGGCATTGGCCCCCACGATGCAATAGGGGCCGATACTGACGCCGTCGCCGAATTCTGCGCCCGGCTCGACGATCGCGGTGCGGTGAATATCCGTCACGTCAGGTGTCTTCCAGAATCATCGCCGAATACGTTGCTTCCGCGATTGCTTGGCCTTCCACCTCTGCCCTGGCCTCGAACTTCCACACGTTCCGGCGGCGGTGCTTCTTGATGACATGAATGAAGAGCTGATCGCCCGGCACAACGGGCCGTCGAAAGCGGCAATGTTCGACCGACATGAAGTAGACGAGCTTGCCGGCCATGGCGGGTCCGAGCGTCGCCACGACGAGCACGGCAGCGCTTTGCGCCATCGATTCGATGATCAGCACACCAGGCATGACCGGCCGGCGTGGAAAGTGGCCGTGAAAATACGATTCGTTGATCGACACGTTCTTGATGCCGATGGCGCTTACGTCAGGAACCACGTCGATCACGCGGTCGATCATGAGGAACGGATAGCGGTGCGGGATCGCATGGAGGATCTCCTCGATGTCCATGCGTTCCACCGTTTCCCTCGGTGCTGTCTCGTTCATTCCGGTGCCGCTTTGCCTCTTGCCAGACGCGCCAGATGCGCGCTTTGACGGTGCCATTGCCGGATCGGCACGGCGGGCGTGCCGCCATAGGTCCCGCCCGGCTCAATATCGCGGGTGACGCCGGTCTGGCCGGCGAGGCGCGCGCCGTCGCCGACCGCGCGGTGGTCCGCCACACCCACCTGGCCCGCAAGCTGAACGAATTCGCCGACCCTGGCGCTGCCGGCCACCGCGCTCTGGGCGGCAATCACGCTGCCCTTCCCGACACGGACGTTGTGTGCGATCTGCACCAGATTATCGATCCGGCACCCCTGGGCGATCACAGTGTCGGGGCCGGAGCCGCGGTCGATGGTGGTGTTGGCGCCGATCTCGACATCGTCCTCGATCAGGACACGGCCGAGTTGCGGAATTCTTACGTGTCCGCCTCGATCGATCGCGAAGCCGAACCCCTCCTGACCGATCCTCACACCGGGGAAGATCGATACCCGCGCGCCGATCAGGCAATGGCTGAGAGAGGCGCCGGCCTCGACCCGTGTGTTGTCGCCGATCTCGACGGCAGGGCCGATCGTGACGTTGGCTCCGATCAGGCAGCGGGCGCCGATACGCACGCCCGCGTCGATTACGGCACCGGCCTCGACACGACACCCCGGGCCGAGAGCCGCCGTCGGGTGGATCACCGCCGCCGGGTGCACCCCCGGCTCCGGCGCCGGAACCGGATGAAAGAGCTGGGCGGCCAGCGCGAAGGACCTGTAGGGGTTTTCGCTGGTCAGAACCGCCACATCAGCCGGCGCGCGGTGAACCAACGTCGCGGGCGCGATGCAGGCGCCTGCACGGCAGGCGGCGAACTCTTCGACATATTTTGAATTCACGAGGAAGCTCAGGTGCTCCGGCGTGGCGTGGCTGAGCGGTGCAACGTCACTGAGCCGTCTCTCGGGGTCGGCGTCCGCCGTGAGCTGTGCCTCCGCGACCTGGGCAATCTCGGCCAGCGTGAACGGCCCCGCCACGGCGTAGAAGCGTGGATCGGGCATCAGTTCTCGTCGAACGTCAGCGCAATCTCGGGAAACGCTTCGTTCAATCGTCCGATCACCAGATTGGTCAGATTGAACTCGTCGACGGCGAATATGGACACGTGAACCGGCAGCACGACATCGATTCCCTGCTCGGTCGCGACGGCCTCGACAACGATACCGAGGGCTTCCCGAAACCGGACCTCACCCTCAGCCACAGCGCGCTGCAGGAATTGCCCTTGGGCCTTTGCCCTCTGATCGGCCGCAGCCACCAGTGCATTGAAGGCCCGCTGCCGTTCCTCGAGCGCTGCGGGCGCGAGCAGCGTCGCCTGCTGCTGGAGCTCGTCACGGATTTCCCGCAGCCGCACCGATTCCCGCTGCGTCTCCTCGGCGTACGAATTGCGCTGCGCTTCGCCTTGGCTACGGATCGAGTGGATCGCCGACGCCTCTTCGAGAATTCGCGCCATCTCGATGACGGCCACGCGGGTTCCGTGCTGCTCCGCCCAAGCGCCGGTATTGCCAATCACCGCGCTCGCAAGGGCGAGCGCAAGGACGAGCGAGAGCCGCCTCCAGCCATGCATCTTAGAACCTCGTTCCGAAACTGAAGCGGAAGTTCTCGGTTCGATCGAACTCTTCCTGGATCAGGGCTTGTGAGAAGTCCAGCCGAATTGGACCGATCGGCGAGCGGAAGTTGAGCCCGACGCCCACCGAGAGCCGCGGCGAGGCCTCGTCCAAAAGTTCTGGCCCCGAGACGTCGATCGTGGTGAGGCTGCCGACGTCGACGAAGATGGCGCCTCGCAGGTTGAGCTCGTCGGCCAGGCCCAGCGGAAAGCCCAACTCGCCCGACACCGAATAAAACAGATTGCCGCCGAGCGAATCGTCGGTCCTCTCGTCGCGGGGCCCCACACCGCTTGGTTCGAATCCCCGGAGAGTGCGGCCGCCGAGGAAGAACCGGTCGACGATTCGAACATCGTCATCAAGGCCGACGATATGGCCGCTTCGAAGCACGCCGCTCAGGACCCAGCCATCCGCTATCGAGTAGAAGTGGCCATAGGTAAGGGTATGCTTGAGGTACTGGGTGTCGCCGCCGAGCCCGGCGAGCTCCTGCCCGAAACGGACGAAGTACCCTTCAGTGGGGTCGATACGACTATCGCGCAGATCGTAGCTCAGCCTGTGCGAGATGGCCGAAGTGGTTGTCTCCCCCTCCAATTCGCGGATGAACCGCGACGTGTCCGCCGCGAATTCGCTCACCTCGTCGTGCTTGAGCGTGTATGCGACGGTATGCCGCAGCCGCTCAGCCAACGGATATCCCGCTCGTACCGAGAAGCCGATGGTGTCGCGATCGTACGAGCTCTCCTCCTGCAGATCGATTGTCCTGTTGAACACGTCGAACCCGGCGGCGATATCACGGTCCAAGAAGTAGGGCTCGGTGAAGCTCAGGTCGATCTCCTGGCGGCGGGCCGAGGCCGTTAGCGCCAGCCGGAGATCCTGGCCACGGCCAAGCAGATTGCGCTCCCGAATTGCAATATCGCCGAGGACGCCGTCCGCCGACGAGACGCCAGCGCCGAAGCTGAGCTCGCCGGTGGGCACTTCGCTGACTTCCACCCTAAGCACCGAACGATCCGGCGCCGAGCCTGCGCCGGTGCCGATGTCGACCTTGTCGAAGAATCCCAGGTTCATGATGCGTTGGCGGGAGCGGCGGATGAGCGCCGAATTGAAGGCGTCGCCCTCGGCCAGCCGGAACTCGCGACGGATCACCTCGTCAAGGGTGCGGACATTGCCCACGATGTCGATGCGCTCGACGTAGACCCGCGGGCCCTCGTCGATCTCGAACGTCACTTCGACGGTCGTGGCCTCGCGGTCGCGCTCGACGCGAGGCTGAACGTCGACGAACGCGTAACCAAGGCTGCCGACGAGCTCCGAGAGCGCGACCAGCGTCTCTTCGACCTGCTCTGCGTCGTACCAATCGCCCGCTTCGATCTCGACGGTCGGTAGAAGTTGCTCCGGCGCGAGGTCCCGCAGCTGGCTTTCGACATCGATGGCCGCCACCCGATAGCGCTCTCCTTCTTCGATCGAGAAGGTGACGATGAAATCGCTGCGGTCGGGCGTGAGCTCGGCGACCGCGGAGACGACGCGAAAGTCGATGTGGCCGTTGGCGAGATAGAACCGGCGCAGCAGCTCGCGATCGAAGGTCAGGCGGTCCGGATCGTAAGTGTCGGCACTCGTGGCGAAGCGATACCAGGCGCTCTCCACGGTCTGGATGACGTCCCTGAGGGCGCTGTCGCTGAAGCGGCTGTTGCCGATGAAGTTGATCCGCCGGATGCCGGTAACCGGCCCCTCGTTCACTTCGAAGACGAGATCGACCCTGTTCTGCGGAAGCTGGATGACCTTGGGCTCGATGGTGGCGGCGAAGCGGCCGCTGCGCCGATAGATTTCCGTCAACCGCTGCAGGTCTTCCTGCACCCGCGGCCGGGTGTAGACCACCCGCGGCTGAAGCTGGATCTCGGACTCGAGCTCTTCGTCCCCGATCGCGTCGTTACCCTCGAAGACCACCCGGTTGATGATCGGGTTCTCGACAACGCTGACGACCAGGGCATTTCCTTCCTGCCGGATGGCCACGTCGGCGAACAGGCCGGTCTCGAACAGGCTCTTGAGGGACTGGTTGACCGCGTTGGAATCGAACGCGTCTCCGGGGCCGACCGACAGATAGGACCGCACGGTATCCGCTTCGATACGCTCGTTCCCCTCGACGAGCACGGAGTCGATCGTCTGCGCTTGCGCCGTGGCCGCGCTCATCCACACGCCGATGATGACCGCCGCCAGCCAGGCGACGTGTCGCATCCGGCCCCTTGAACCTGCCGTTCTCGTTCCAGGCATTTGCTTTGCTCGCCGGGTCATGAGGTCAGACCAATTATGTCCTTCGTCGTCACCCATACCATCAATGCGATAACGAGCGTTAGCCCGACCATCGTGCCGATCTGCTGAATCCGGGCGTTTAGCGGGCGCCGGAACAGCGCTTCCAAGCCGTTGTAAAGCAGGTGTCCGCCGTCGAGCGGCGGGATCGGGAACAGATTGATCAGCCCGAGGGCTATGGAGATCAGTGCGGCAAACTCCACGAAGCCGGCGACGCCGCGTTCGAGCACGCTTCGCGACATGACGGCGATGCCGACGGGACCGCTCAATTGCTCGGTGGAGCGGGTGCCGACGATCATCTGGCCAACCGCGCGGAGATTGGCGGCGGCCAAAGCATAGGTGTGTTCGACGCCGGCCCAGATCGACTCGCCAATCCCTAGATCGCGGAACGCTGACTGATCCTGGGGGTAAACGCCAACCCGCCCCGTCCCGTTCACATCGTTCGGGATCACGGTCAACGTCTCCTCGCGCCCGTCCCGCTCAACGACGAAGGTGAGCGGCACGCCCGCGCTCCGTTCCACGATGCTGCGCAGGTGATCGAAGCTCTCGATCGCCACGTCTCCGATGCGGACGATGTCATCGCCCGCTTGGAGGCCGCCCCGCTCGGCCGGGCTATCTGCGACCACTTGCGAGACCGAGGCTGGCATGAAGGGCCGGACTCCGATATCGCCCAGCTGCTGCGGCCGGTCGAAGGCGTCCAGCACCTCGATGATTTCCGGCTTCACCGCGAACTCAAGCTCTGCGCCGCCGCGCTCGATCGCCAGCGTGATCGGCTCGCCCAGACTCTGGAGCAGGGCAAACTCCAGCTCCTCGAACCGCTCGACGCGGCTGCCGTTCAGCTCGACCAGCCTGTCGCCCGGCTGCAGCCCGGCGACCGCCGCCGGGCTTCCCGCGCGTACGGTACCGATCTCCACCGGCGTGTAGCGCTGTCCGACGACGATGAAAAAGATGGCGAAGATCGCCGCCGCCAGCAGCAGGTTCGCCATTGGGCCCGCGAACGCGATGGCCGAGCGCCGCCCCACGGACTTGGCGAAGAATGAGTCGGCCGGCGGCGGCCCGTCGTCTTCCTCGGCGGACGAGCTGGCGACGTCGGCGTCGCCGTGGAACTTGACGTAGCCGCCGAGGGGCAGCGCACAGAGCTTCCAGCGCGTGCCGTGGCGGTCGTCGATGCCGAGAAGCTCCGGCCCGAAGCCGACCGCAAACACCTCCACGCGCACGCCGTTGAGCCTGGCTACGAGGTAATGGCCGAGCTCGTGGAAGAACACGACGGGCGTGATCACCGCGAGAAAGGGCCAAATATAGTTTAGTTTGTCGACGAGCAGGTCCATGGTGGCAGACGAGTGGTTATGATTGAACGAAGGCGCGAGGCCGAGCTACGCCGGGCAATCGAATTGGAGGGGCGATCGCGGCGCCGCGCGGGATTATACATGACCGCGCCGCCTGCGCCCCGCAATTCCTGTGAGCGTGCGGGCGTTCGTCAGATGGGGGCACGTCGCAACGCTATGGGACCCGGCTCGGCGCACGGATTGTGTAACGGCGAGGGACGGCCCAGGGCAGCCTGCGGCCCGTGCCGGCAGCGATGAACGCGCCTGAAGCGAGGCAGGAGCTCTTCGACCGACGGGCTCTCGCAGGGGCGATCGCCGGGCTCGGGCGAGACGATCGAAAGGGCGTCCTCGAACTCTTGCGGCGTGCCCGGGACGATGGCCGCCGGGAGCTTTGCCGGCGCCTCGATGCAGGAGCGTCGGGCGCCGAGATCGTCGTGGCCCAAACCTCCTTGATCGACCTTCTGCTCCGCGTGCAGCTCGATCGCGCGGCACGCACGATTTACCCCGAGCCGAATCCGACCACCGCCAACCGTCTTTCGTTGGTGGCGGTTGGCGGCTACGGCCGGGGCGAGCTGTCGCCCCATTCCGATATCGATATCCTTTTCTTGCATCCATACAAGCTGACCGGCCGCGGCGAGCAGATCATCGAGCATCTGCTCTACATGATGTGGGATTTGGGGTTCTCCGTCGGCCATGCAACCCGCTCGGTCGCCGATTGTTTGCGGCGCGCACGCGAAGACATGACGATCTGGACCTCCGTGCTCGAATCGCGCCACGTGTGGGGCGACGAGGCTCTCTACGACGGGTTCCGCCGGCGTTTTCTCACCGAGCAGGTGCCCGGCACCGAGGCCGAGTTCGTCGCCGCCAAGCTCCGCGAGCGCGACGAGCGCCACGTGCGCGCAGGCGGTTCCCGCTATCTCCTGGAGCCCAACGTGAAGGACGGCAAGGGAGGCTTGCGCGACCTCCACGTGCTGTTCTGGATCGCGAAGTACCTCTTCCGCGTCGACCGCTTCGGCGAGCTCGTCGGGCGCGGCGTGCTCAGTCAGCACGAGTACGATCGCTTCGCGCAGGCGGAAGACTTCCTCTGGAGGGTCCGCGCCCACCTCCACATCGTCTGCGACCGCGCGGAGGACCGCCTGACCTTCGACCGACAGCCGGAAATTGCGGTGCGCATGGGATATGGGCCGCGCCGCGGCAATCTGGCCGTCGAGCGGTTCATGAAACATTACTTCCTTGTGGCGAAGGAGGTGGGCGAGCTCACGCGGGTCTTCTGCGCGGTGCTGGAGGCGGAACGGCTCCACACCGCTCCGGTCCACCGATCCGGCACGGAGACGGGACCTGCCCGCGACGGGCTCTTCGTCTCGGGCGGGCGTATCGCCGCAGTCGGCGAGGACACGTTCAACGAGCGCCCGGTGCGGCTCGTGACGATCTTCCGCCGAGCGCAAACCGAAGGCCGCGACGTTCACCCGGCGACGTTGCGCCTGATTCATCAAGGGCATGGGTTGATCACCACAGAGGTGCGCGACGACCCCGAGGCCAACCGCGCCTTCCGCGCGATCCTCACCGACCGGCGCAACCCCGACAAAATCCTTCGGATGATGAACGAGGCCGGGGTGATGGGGCGCTTCCTGCCGGATTTCGGCCGTGTCGTCGCGCAGACCCAACTCGATCTCTATCACGTCTACACGGTCGACGAGCACAGCATCCGGGCCGTCGGCGTACTCGCCGCCATCGAGCGCGGCGCGCTCTCAGACGAGCTCCCGCTCGCCAGCACCCTCATTCACCAGCTGCGAATGCGCGACGTGCTCTATCTCTCGATCCTCCTGCACGACGTCGCGAAGGGGCGGGGCGGCGACCACTCGGAGATCGGCGCCGATATCGCGCGCGAGGTTGCCACCCGGCTGGAATTCACGCCGGACGAGGTCGAGACCGCCGCCTGGCTCGTGCGCTGGCACCTCTTGTTCAGCATGACCGCGTTCAAACGCGACCCTAACGATCCGCGCACCGTGGACGATTTCGTCGGACGGGTCCGTTCATTGGAGCGCCTGCGGCTTCTGCTGGTGCTCACCGCCGCCGACATCACCGCCGTGGGACCGGGGCGCATGACGGCGTGGAAAGGCTCGCTCCTGCGCATGCTTTACCACCGGGCCGAGGCTGTGCTCGCCGGCGGCCGCGAGGCCGAGGACCGGGAAGCACGAGTGGCAAAGGCCCGGCAGGCCCTGCGTGCCCGCCTCGAGGACTGGACCGAGGCCGACATCGCGTACTTCGAGGCCAGGCTTCCGGTGAATTATTGGCTGTCCACCGATAGCGCGGTGCGGGAGCGCCATGCTCGCCTCGTGCAAGGCGGGGGCAGGGGGCCCTTGGTCGAGACCCGTATCGATCAGGCCAGAGAAGCGACGGAGATGACGCTTTATACGCCCGACTACATCGGCCTGTTCGCCGCCATTGCCGGCGCGATGGCGACGTCGGGCGCCAACATCGTCGACGCCCGCGTCTTCACCACCAGCGATGGGATGGCCATCGACACGATCTGGATTCAAGCCGCGGATGGCGGCGCGATCCGCGACGAAGAGCGTCTGGAGCGGCTCAAGCAAAGCGTTGTCCTTGCCCTCTCCGAAGATCACGCAGGTGCCGGAGGTGCGAATGAGGCGGCCTTCGATGCCGCGCCGCAGCCAGTGCGCTCCGCCCCGATCGCCCTCGAGCCGCATGTCCTCGTGGATAACGGCGCGAGCCGCGGCTACACGGTGATCGAGGTGAGCGCGCGCGACAGGCCGGGGCTTCTCCACGATATCACGCGGACGCTCAGCGCCTGCGGCGTCTCGATCGGCTCGGCGCATATCTCGACGGTCGGCTCCCGTGCCGTCGATGTCTTCTACGTGAGGGACCGCTTCGGCCTGAAGCTCTCCCGCGAGGCACAGCTCGTGCAGGTGCAGGGTCGCCTGACCGAGATGCTCGAGCGCCAGTCCGGCGTCGCGCCCGGCAGGGGCGCGGACGATCCCGCGCCGCTTCGCCGCGCGGCCGGCTGAGCGGTCGGCCGCCCGCAGGCCAGCAGCGCGAACGATGGCACTTGCCCGCTGGGCCGCGACGGTCGGCGGCTACACCATGGGCTCGCGCGTTCTCGGTTTCCTGCGCGATATCCTGATTGCCTCGGTGCTCGGCGCAGGCCCTGTGGCCGATGCCTTCTTCGTCGCCTTCAAGCTGCCCAACTTCCTGCGGCGGCTGTTTGCGGAGGGTGCGTTCAACGCGGCCTTCGTGCCGCTCTTCGCCGGCACTCTGGAGCGCGACGGGCGGGAGGCGGCCAAGTCATTCGCGGAAGACGTGCTGACCGTCCTGCTCTGGACGCTGCTCGTGCTCGTCATCGCAGCCCAGATCGTGATGCCGTGGCTCATGCACGCGCTGGCACCGGGTTTTGCGGACGAGCCCGGCAAGCTCGATCTGACCGTGCAGCTCACGCGGCTCACGTTCCCCTACATCCTCCTGATTTCGCTCGTGTCCCTCCTCGGCGGGGTGCTGAACTCGCTCTATCGCTTCGCTGCTGTGGCAGCCACGCCGATCCTGCTCAATCTTTGCCTGATCGGGGCCTTGCTCGGACTCGCGCACTGGACCGAGACGCCCGGGCATGCGCTGGCCGTGGGCGTCACGGTCGGCGGGATCGTGCAGTTCGTCTGGCTGATCGTCGCCGCCTCACGCGCAGGCATGTCGCTTCGCCTGCGCTGGCCCCGACTCACACCGGGGGTCAAGCGCCTGCTATTTCTCGCCGCGCCGGCGGCACTCGGCGCCGGCGTCGCGCAGATCAATCTTGTCGTCGACATCATCATCGCATCGCTGCTGCCGCCGGGCTCTGTTTCCTATCTCTATTACGCCGACCGCGTGAATCAGCTTCCCCTCGGCGTCGTCGGGGTCGCCGTGGGGACGGCGCTGCTACCCCTGCTCAGCCGGCAGCTGCGCGCGGGCGATACCGACGATGCGGCGAACAGCCTCAATCGGGCGATCGAGATGGCGCTGCTGCTGGCGATCCCGGCGGCGGTCGCGCTCGTCGTCATCGCGAGCCCCGTGATCGCGGTCCTGTTCGAGCGCGGCGCGTTCGGCGTGGCGGAGAGCGACGCCACGGCCGGCGCGCTCATCGCCTACGCCGCGGGATTGCCCGCGTTCGTGCTGATCAAGGTTCTGGCGCCCGGCTATTTCGCGCGTCAGGACACCAGGACGCCGGTGCGCATTGCGGTTCTCTGCCTCGTGGTGAATGTCGCGCTGAATCTCGCTCTCATGGGGCCGCTCGCCCATGTCGGGATCGCGCTGGCGACCACGCTCGCCGGCTGGCTCAATGTCGGCCTGCTGGCTGCCGGCCTCGCCCGGCGCGGCTTCCTGAAGCCGGACCGCAGGCTGAGGCGCCGGCTGCCGCGCATGATCGCGGCCTCTGCGGGCATGGCGGTCGTACTCTGGGCGCTCGCGCTTGCCTTGGAGATGGCCCTCGAGACGGGGGGCATGCGTATTGCGGCGCTCGCGGCTCTCGTCGCCGCCGGCCTGGCCGCCTATGGCGCTCTCGCCATCGTCTCAGGTGTCGTATCGGTGGGCGAAATGCGCGCGCTGTTGGCCCGGCGGCAAGGCCAAGACCAAGGCCAAGGTTGACGGCGCCGCGCGAGGGCGCGATAAGGCGCGCCCCCGGCGGAGCGTTCCTGACATGAAGCGGGTCTTTTCCGGCGTACAGCCGACCGGCAACCTGCACCTCGGCAACTACCTTGGCGCGATCAAGAACTGGGTCGCGATGCAGCGGGAATACGACTGCATTTATTGCATTGTCGATCTGCATGCGATCACGGTGCCGCAGGATCCGGAAGAGCTCACGAACAACACGCGCGAGGTCACCGCCGGACTGATCGCCTCCGGGCTCGACCCCAAGACCTGCATCATCTTCAACCAGAGCCGCGTGACGGGACATGCGGAGCTCGCCTGGATCCTCAACTGCTTCACCCCGCTCGGCTGGCTCAACCGCATGACCCAGTTCAAGGAGAAGGCGGGAAAGAAGCGGGACAGTGCGCTCCTCGGCCTCTACGCCTACCCGGTGCTGATGGCGGCCGACATTCTGCTCTACCACGCGACCGCCGTGCCGGTGGGCGAGGATCAGAAGCAGCACCTGGAGCTCTCCCGCGATATTGCCAGCGCCTTCAACCGCGCCTACGACCGGGAATTCTTCCCCCTGCCCGAGCCGATGATCTTCGGCGCCGCCACGCGGGTGATGAGTCTGAGAGACGGGCGCAAGAAGATGAGCAAGTCGGACGGGTCCGAGTACGCGCGGATCAATCTGACCGACGACGCCGACACGATCGCGCTCAAGATCAAACGCGCGAAGACCGATTCGGAGCCTGGTCTCGCTTACGACGTCGAGCGCCGGCCCGAAGCCTCGAACCTGCTGAGCATCTACGCCGCGCTCGTCGACGAGCCCATCGAGAGAGTGGCCGCCGAGCATTCCCTGATCGGCTTTGCCGACTTCAAGAGCGAGCTCGCCGATCTCGCGATCGAGACACTCGGCCCGCTCGCCGCACGCATGCGTGAGTTGTTGGCGGACCCCGGCTACATCGACGGCGTGCTTGCCGACGGTGCCGAGCGCGCCCGGCAGATCGCGGACGCCAACCTCGCCGAAGTGCGGCGCATCATGGGGCTGCTCGACGCCTGAGCAGTGCCGGGCCGCGCTCTGCGGCCCAATCCGGCGAAAATGCTGCACGATTACAGACTTTTCGCTTGCGCAACTTGAGCGTGAGGCGCATGTAACGTGCGTATCCCCACACGCACCACGCTGTTTTTTCGATGGAGATCTACCTCCCGATCGCCGAGCTTTCAGCCAATGCGCTGATTCTGCTCGTGCTCGGCGGGGGCGTGGGCCTGCTGTCGGGCATGTTCGGCGTGGGCGGCGGCTTTTTGATGACGCCGCTCCTGATCTTCCTCGGCGTCACGCCCTCGGTCGCCGTCGGCACCGGCACCAACTTGATCATCGCATCGTCGGTTTCCGGCACGATGGCGCACTGGCGGCGAGGCAACGTCGATTTCCTGATCGGTGCGCTGATCTCCTGCGGCGGCGCAGGCGGCGCCTGGCTCGGCGCCTACATCTTCAGGTTGTTGAGCGATGCCGGCCAGATCGACCTGGTGGTGTCTCTCTCCTACGTCGTGTTTCTCGGGGTGGTCGGCTGCTTGATGGCGGTCGAGAGCGTGAGAGCAACGGTGCGGCGCCAGCGTACGGCGCGCCGCAAGGCCCACGTCCACACCTGGATTCACGGGCTGCCGCTCAGGCTCCGATTCCGGCGCTCCCGCCTCTACGTCAGCGCGATCCCGCCCTTCTTGCTCGGCTTTCTCATGGGCATCGTTGCCTCCATCATGGGTGTGGGCGGCGGGTTCTTCATGGTGCCGGCGATGATCTACCTCATCGGCATGCCGACGGCGGTGGTGGTGGGCACCTCGCTGCTCGGCATCATCGTGATCAGCTCGGTCTCGTGCTTCGCCCACGCCATCAACAACAACAATGTCGACATCATCCTCGGCCTCCTGTTGGCGGTCGGTGCCGTGATCGGCGCCCAGTACGGCACGCGGATCGGCGGGCGCATCCGGGCGGAGCATCTCCGGGGCCTGCTCGCACTCATGGTGCTCGCGGTGGGCGGTCGGCTGGCCTATTCGCTGGTGGTGATGCCGGACGACCCCTTCGCCGTCGCACCGCTGTGGGGGAACTGATGCGGCGCGTGCTGCAACTGCTCGGGATGGCGGTTGTCGCCGCAGCGATAGCGATGCCGGCGACCAGCAGCGCGGTCGCGCAGGAGCATGACGAGCCCTTGCTGATCGCGCTCTCGACCCAGCGCATCGAGATCGATTCGAACTTCGCGGGCACCTCGATCCTGCTCTTCGGCGCGACCGACGTGGCGGGCGATGTCGTGGTTTCCGTGCGCGGGCCCGAGGAGCCGGTGGTGGTGCGCCGCAAGCGGCGGTCGGTCGGTGTCTGGGTCAACCGGGAGTCGATCGCCTTCCGCAACGTGCCCGGCTATTACTTCGTCGCGACCTCAGGGCCACTCGAAGAGATCGCCCCCGTCGAGTTGCTTGACCGCAAGCAGCTTGGCTCCGAGCGCGTGTTGCTGGAGGCCATCTGGTTCGATACGTCGGGTGACGCGGATGAGTTCCGCGCCGCCCTGCACCGCGACCGGGAGCGCGATTCCCTCTACAGATCGGCGCCGGGCGTCGTGGAGTTCATCGACGAGCGCCTGTTCCGCACAACGATCGACCTGCCCGCCCACGTGCCGACCGGCGACTATGTGGTCGAGGCAATGCTCTTGGTCGACAGCGAAGTGCTCAGCACGCGCTCGGCGGCGCTGAGCATCGAGAAGGCGGGATTCTCGGCGGACATCTCCACCTTCGCGCGGGCGGACGAGGCCCTCTACGGCGTCATTGCTATCGCGCTCGCGCTGATGGCAGGATTGTTGGGCAGCTTCGCCTTCCGCAAGGGCTGAGGACGCGGTGGGATCGATGCCATGACCGAACAAGCGCCGCCCGAAACGGACGCAGCCCATGTCGCCGGGCAGGTCACCTTCCTGGTCTGCGTCGCGGACGATGGCCATTCCGAAGTCGCGGCACGATTCGCCGCGCTGCGCGCCAAGAATTCCGGTGGCCATGTGGCACTTCTTCACGTCGTGCAGCCGCCCGAGTTCCAGCACTGGGCCGCGGTCGGCGAGCTGATGCGGCAGGAGACGCGGGAGGAGGCGGAAGCCCTCCTCAACGCCATCGCCGCCAAGGTGGAGGAGGTCACCGCAGAGCCGCCCAGCGTGGCGGTGCGCGAGGGCGCAATCGGTGATGAGATCCTGGGCCACATAGACGAGAACGAGGCCATCAACCTGCTCGTCGTCGGCGCGGCCCCGCCCGATCAGGGGCACGGATCGCTGATTTCATGGCTCGCCGGTCAGCTCGCCGGTCAGCTCAATGTCCCGCTCGTGGTCGTGCCCGGAAACCTGGACGAGCAACAGCTCCAGGATCTGACGTAGCCGCTGCAATACCCGGGCTACGGGGTGCCAAGGGTGCAATCCTGCTCTGTGAATAACCTGTGCAATACGCAGAAATGCACCACAATTCAGTGGTATAACCATTGGCCTTGACGTTATCCGCACTCTGGACAACGGTTAGGCGCCCATTATGGGCAGGGTTGGGAAAAGCATGTTCATCCAGACCGAGCGGACCCCGAACCCGGCGACATTAAAATTTCTGCCCGGAGAGGCAGTGATGTCGACTGGGACTGCGGACTTCCGCGATGTCGAATCGGCGGAGCGTTCGCCGCTTGCGCGGCGGCTGTTTCAGGTCGAGGGAGTCACCGGCGTTTTCTTCGGTGGCGACTTCGTGTCTGTCTCCAAGTCCGATGATGCCGACTGGCAACTACTGAAACCCGTGATCCTCGGCGTGATCATGGAACACTTCGTGGCGGGCCATCCGCTGCTCCTCGACGATGCCGCGCAGACGGCAGAGGAGGTGGCGGACGACGGCGCCGATTCGGAGATCATCTCCCAGATCAAGGAGCTGCTGGATACGCGGGTGCGTCCGGCGGTGGCACAGGACGGCGGGGATATCACCTATCAGGGGTTTCAGAACGGCGTCGTGATGCTTCAGCTCCAGGGATCGTGCCAGGGCTGTCCCAGCTCGACCATGACCCTGAAGATGGGCATCGAGAACATGCTGAAACACTACATCCCGGAAGTCGTGGAGGTGCGCGCCGTCTAGTGCGGCTCGTGCGTTCCCGGCGAAGCCCGGGGAGGGAGATAGGGCGTTTTGTTGAGTGCCGAGGGGCGGGCCTCCGCGTGCGCGCGGAGGGGGAGTGCCCCGTTGTTCCGGCGGCGTGCACTTGAGGCATTGCCGCCGAAGTTGGCGAGCGGTCCGAGGGTTGCCCCCTGGCCGGTGCTTGGCGCGCTGGGGGTCGCGGCGCTCGCGGCTTTCGCCATGACCGCGGCCGGCGTCGACCCGATCAAGCCAGCCGCTGCTCGCGGCGCGTCGCCGTTGAGCTTCCTCGTCGCAGGAATGGACTCGATCACAGGCGCGACGACAGAAGATCCAGCACCTGCCGACGCGATGCCTGCAGTGCCCGGCCGCATCAAGTTCGTCTTCTCTCTGTCGGGGGCGATACCTCGGGATATTCATCCGCCCGCAGCGATTGGCCGGCTTCTCACACTGGCTCCCGTGCCTCCCGGCGATTCGCGGCAGGCCGCGTGGCGAGAGGCAACGACGCTGCCCGATCGGCCGATTGCGGCCTCGCCCCGCTACGCGCCGACGATCATGCGGCTTGGGGCGCTGCAGGCTGAAGATCCGCCACCGCCCCCGCTGGTGTCGAAGCCTCGCAAGCTGGTGCATACTGGCACGACAGACACGATACCGTCGGTCGTGCTCAAGCCCCCAACGAGGGGCACTTCAGCCAACGCCGTCGTCGCGCGCTTCGAGGCGATCGGCTACGACCTCGACCAGGTGCGGGCGACGGTTAGCCCTGTGCCGCGCCTCATTCTCGAGGCGCTCCCGCGCGATCTCGCCGACATGTCGCCCGTCAGTGCGAAGAAGCATCTCTTCGTTCAGGCGGTCCTCCCGATCATCCTTCAGGTCAACGAGGAGATCACCTCCGCCCGCTGGCGGCTGGAGCGACTGGCAGACAGGTTCACGCGGGCCGACACGCTCTCTCCCGCCGACGCGCTCGCGCCCGCAGACCGGGAATGGCTCATCGCCACGGCCGATCTCTACGGTGCGGACCCGCTCGACGTGCAGGACCTGCTGAACCGGATGGATATCGTGCCGCCCTCGCTGGCGCTGGCACAGGCGGCGGAGGAGACGGGGTGGGGCTCCTCTCGCTTCGTGCGGGAGGGCAACGCGCTCTTCGGTCAATACACCTACAACGCCAAGCCGGGCATGGTGCCCGCGCGACGCGATGCGGACAGGCGTCATCGCGTGCGCAGCCACGACAATCTGCTCGCGGCGGTGCGCGCCTATGTGCACAACCTCAACAGCCATTGGGCCTA
Source organism: Alphaproteobacteria bacterium (assembly GCA_963422645.2). Taxonomy (GTDB): domain Bacteria; phylum Pseudomonadota; class Alphaproteobacteria; order UBA828; family UBA828; genus WTGU01. The sequence goes on along the minus strand of CAXXVO010000009.1, from coordinate 442,000 downwards.
CGAGGACTTCCGCCGCCGGCGGGCTGAGCTGCGCCACGGCGACCGACTCGACGGCTACGCCCTGGCCGGCGAGCTGCGGAGCTATTCGGAGCGACGGTCGGCCTACGTCAAGACCATCCGCCAAATCATCCGCCAGAACCGGCTTGGCGACTTCGACCGGGCGTGGTTGAACAACCGCCAGTGGACGGCGGTGATCAGCCCGCCGAACGGGCGACCGCCTATCTGATCGGCGCAGCCCGGGCGTCAGGGCACAACGAACTGCAGGCCGAACCAGTGCCAGCGCCCGCCTCCGGCGGGAGCTGTGCAATTGAGCCGGGCCCGGCCAGGCGGAAACGCCCGGTCGAAGGTCACCTCCACGCGGCCGCCCTCCTGATGGTCGAGGCTCGCGCCAACACCGCCCGACGCAAAGCAGGCGAGACTGTCGCGGTTGGCCAGCGGCGGCTCGATCGTGAAGCCGACGGTCGGCGGATTCTCCGTTAGGACTTGATCCGTCGGGGTCACGGCACGGGCGCCGACCGGCAGGGTGTCCGCGATCAGCTTGAAGCGATCGATGTCGCCGTAATTCTGGTTCAGGGCGAAGCGCGGGAGGTTGAGCCTGTCCGAGTGCGCCCCGACGACGCCCGAGTGCTGGCCGAAGGCCGCGGCGAAACCGAGCTCCGTGACGAGCGCGCGTAGCGCGCCGTTCCATTCGCCGTAGGGGTAGGCGAAGAGCGCGGCGTCCATGCCGAGCTCCTCCTGGATCCGTCGGCGCGCTCTCTCGAGGTCTTCTCTGTTTGCTGCGCCGTCGTTCTGCCACATGCGCCCATGCGCGGCGCCGTGATTGCCGATGGTGACGCCGGCCGCGACCAGTTGGCGAAGCTCGTCCCAACTCATGATGCCCGCGTGGCCCTGGTCGACCGGATCGGTGGAGACGAACACGGTGAAGGGGAAGCTGGCTTCCTCCAGGCGGGGCCACGCCTCCAGGAAGGTCGAACGCGTCGCATCGTCGACGGTGATGCCGATGGCGCGATCCGGGAGCGGCCGGCCGGCGTCGAGTGCGGCGAGGATTTCGGGAACCGGCAGCACAGTGTAGCCGCCGCTCAAGAGGTGCTCGATGTGCGCCTCGAACTGGTCGAGCGTCACGCTCGTCGACGGGTACGCGACCTCGCCGAAGCGGTGGTATTGCAGGATCACCGCGGAGTCGGCGGCGCTGGCGGCGGCGCTGCCGGTGGCTATCGTGACGGCCATGGAGAAGGCGATGCACGCGGCGCGGCCTGAGCGCAGAAGCCAGTCTAGGGTCATGGGTCCATTAATCCAGTGCCTGCGGCGGAGTCCCAGAGCAGGGGATACCGGCGCGGCGTGAACATCTGGTAGTGCCACCATTCGTTGAGATAGTGATCCCAACCGGCCGACGCCATCAGGCCGAGCAGCAACATCCGGTTGCGTTGGGCGGTCGGCGTCGGCGCGGTGCTGCCGTGAAATGCGCGCGGCGTCAGGTCGTCGAAGCCGGTGCCCATGTCGAGCGGCACGCCGGTCTCCCGATCCACAAGGCTGAGATCGAGCGCGACGCCCCGCGAGTGCGGCGAGCCGCGCCGCGGGTCCGCGAGGAAGGTCGGGTCCGGACATTGCCGCCAGAGCGCCCACTGCGCCTCCACTGGCCGATAGCCGTCGAAGATGATCAGCTTCAGGCCCTGGGTGTCGGCAAGGTCGATGGCACGGTTGAGCAGCGACGCAGCGTCGCGGTGCAGGTAGCACGCCGCCTTGCGATAAATCGGGCGGCCGGTGACGTTGTCGTCGGTGGCGTAGGCGAGCGCCAGCGATACGTCGAAGCGCGGCGGTGCGATCTCGACCAGATCGGTCATGGGCCCGGAAATGTCGCGGCGAAGGGCAAGTGCGTCAACATAGCACCGGCATGCCCTGAGTTGCATGGTTGCGGGCGCAGCCGGGCGGGTGCTAGAGCCGCCGCGAGCAAAGGGATGGCAGCGATCGGCTCATGGCCTCGGACGGGTTGACGCTACTCGGGTTCGACACGGCGACGCCGGCCTGTTCCGCCGCGCTCTGGGCGCGGGGAGAGGTGAGGGCTCGCCGGCGTATCGAGACAGGCGGCCGGCACGCCGAGGCGCTCGTGCCCATGCTGCGCGAGGTCGCGGCAGAGGGAGGTATCGCGCTCGCTGCGGTGGACCGGTTCGCCGTCACGGTCGGCCCCGGCTCGTTCACCGGTATTCGGATCGGCTTGGCGACGGCACGCGGACTGGCGCTCGCGCTGAAGCGGCCCTTGATCGGGCTCTCCACGCTGGAAGTTCTGGCCGCCGGCGTTCCTGCAGCCGAGCGCGATGGGGCGGTTCTCGCGGTGCTCGATGCCGGGCGGGAGCGTCTCTACGTCCAGCTCTTCGACCGCTCGCTGAGCGCGATACTTGAACCCCGGGCCATCGACGCGGAGGCGTTGCCCGAGCTCGTGGCGGAGGCGAAGACCGGCGGCCCGCTCATCGTGGCGGGCACGGGGCAGGCGGTTGCGCTCGCGGCGCTGACGCCAGCGGTCGATGCGCGCCCGGCGTCCTGCTCGCCCACGCCCGATGCCCGCGTGCTGGTGCGCCGTGCCGCCGCCCGCGCTGAAGCGGGGGGCGGTGAAGACACTGCCGTGCGGCCGCTCTATCTGCGGGAGGCGGGAGCGCGGCCACGGGCGAGGCCCGTCACGGGAAGAGCGTCGCATGCGTGAGCGGCCCAGCGTCGCGGCGGCGCCGATCAAGGCAATTGGTCCAGGCGATCTGCCGGCGGTTGCCGCCCTCCATGCGCGCTGCTTCGACGAAGCGTGGCAGCCGGAGTTGATCGGGCGCATCGCCCAGGCGCGGGGCGGGTTCGGCCTCCTCTGGCGGAAGGGGGGTGAGCCGCTGGGCTTCGTCTTGGGCCGCAGCAATGGCGCCCGCGCCGAGGTGCTGTCGCTCGGTGTGGCCCCGTCGGCCCGCCAGCAGGGCGTCGCCCGCGCCCTGATGAACGCCGCGATCGAGGGGGTGAGCCGGCGCGGCCTCCGCACGCTCTATCTTGAGGTCGCCGAGGACAACGACGCCGCGCTGCGTCTCTACCGGGCCCTGGGCTTTGCCCCGGTCGGGCGCCGGCCCGGCTACTACGCCAAGCCTGAAGCCCGGGCCGTGGACGCGCTCACGCTCCGTCGGGCGATCCTGCCCGCTGCGGTCGGCGAGGTCCGACCGCTCAGGCGGGCCTTGGCGCCCAGAAACGTTTCCTGATTGGCGGAGTGAGTTTGCCGCTGATCGCGCGGGAGACCCCGTCGGCGATCGCGGCCTGGCAGGCTTCGGCCATATCCTTGCGGGAGCGGAACTGCTCGATGGTCACCGGTTGATGGAATTGAATGGCGATGGTGGCGTTGCCGAGGCCCGCGACATTCCAAAGGTGACCGGCGAGCTCCATGTCGCCGTACCACGCGTAGAAGGGCCTGTAGGGTCGTCCCATGGGGATCCCGTTCAGCCGCGTGTAGGCGATCGAGACCGGTTGGACCACGAGCGGCTTGCCCCTGACCGGCTTCTCGGCACTGCCGAAGAAGGCGCTCTTGAACGGGAGCACCCTGTTGCCGTCGTTGCTGGTGCCTTCCGGAAACAGGATCAGGTTGTCGCCGGTCTCGAGCCGTGCGGTCATGTTGTCGCGATGATGGGCGGTCCGCGACGCCCGGCGCTCGACGAACACGGTCCGCTGCAGGATGGCGAGGAAGCCGAACAAGGGCCAGCTGCGCACCTCCGCCTTGGCGACGAAGCTTCCCGGCACTACGGAGCCAAGGGCACTGATATCGAGGTAGGACGTGTGATTGCAGACGAAGAGAGTGGGTACGGTCCGCGACACCGTGCCGTAGCGCTCGATCCTGAATCCGAAGATCCGGCACACGCCCTGGTGCCAGACCATGGGCAGACGCTTCGAGAGCGGCGCCCGGATTGCCATGAGCACAAGTTGAAGCGGGATCAGGCAGACGGTCCAGCCGAAGAAGCGGAGGAGCACCGCGAAGGCGATCATGTGAGCTTGTCCCTGTAGCGCTGGGTCACGAGGTCGGTCTTGACGACGATGCTGACATCGACGCTGCCCCATTGCCTGTCGATCACTCCGCCGTCGCCGACGAAGCCGTTGAGCCTGAGATAGCCCTTGATCAGCGGCGGCACGGCCCTCAGCGCAGCGCGCCTGTCCAACTTCTCCTTGGGGATCAGGTCCATGTTCACGTAGTGCTCGTCTCGCGCGCGCGGGCGGAGCGCCGGCGGCGCAAGGTGGTGGTGATAGAGGTAGGAGAGCGGCACGGCGTGTTCCTGAGGGTCCGTGCCCGGAAAGCTGGCGCAGCCGAACATGATCGGCACGTCGTAGTGCAGCACGTAGGCCGCGTTGCCCCGCCAGAGCAGGGTCATGGTGGTGCCCTTTCGGTAGGCCGGATCGACGCAGGAGCGGCCGAGCTCCAGGATCTCGCCGGGTTGGGCGATAATCGTGTCGATGTCGTACTCCCAGGACGAATAGAAGCCGCCGTGGGCGTCCGCCACCGAGCGGCGGAGCAGCCGGTAGGTGCCCACCACCTTGTCTGCGGCGCTGCGCTCGTGGTCGATCACCATGAGATGATCGCTATAGGCGTCGAAGCGGTCGAAGTCGCGCTCGCGCGCCGCCATCTCGCTGCTCGGATCGGCCGCCATCTCCTCGTAGAACACGCGGTAGCGCAACGCCTGAACGGCGTCCACATCTGCCGGTGAGCGCGCCAGGCGGACCTCAAGGTTCCCGGCGACGATCCCGGCCATGAAATCATCGTCGGTCATGGGCTCCCGCCTGCGCTAATCCTCTGGCGTGTCCAACGGGACAGCGTAAAGCTCCAGCCGGTGATCCACGAGCTTGTAGCCGAGCGCCTTGGCGACAGCGGCCTGGAGTGCCTCGATCTCTTCGTTCTGGAACTCCACCACCTTGCCCGACGTGAGGTCGATCAGGTGGTCGTGGTGCTCGTCGGGGTGTTCCTCGTAACGCGCCCGCCCGTCGCGGAAATCGTGGCGCTCCAGCAGGCCGCACTCCTCGAAGAGTCGCACCGTGCGATAGACCGTCGCCAGGCTGATGCGAGGGTCGATGGCCGTCGCGCGCCGATGGAGCCCCTCCACGTCGGGATGGTCGTTCGCGTCCGAGAGGACGCGCGCGATCACGCGCCGCTGCTCGGTCATCTTCAGACCGATCTCGGCGCATCGCTGTTCGAGGGTCGATGCCGGCACGGGGGCCTGCTTCTCCGCGGCCGTGTGACTCGCGGCATTATAGGTCAGCATGGCGCCCAAAGCGACCGCCGCCACCCAAATGCCGGCCCGCGCGGTGGCAATCGCGGACCGATTGGCCTAGGCTCGGCGCCAAGCACCGTCAAGCGCCCGGCGGCACGGGTCCATGACCAGTCAAACGTCCAGCACAGACCTTTCGAAGCAGCAGATCCTCGAGTCCATCGGCCGGATCGTCTCCGAGGGCGAGGGCCGCGCGCCGAGCCCGGATGGCGAGGCTTCACCGGAAGCTGCGTCCGCGCCGGAGGTAGTCGGGGGCGAGGATAAGGACGACATCCTCGACCTGGTCGATATGGTGGACGAGCAGGGCAACGTGATCCATCTGGACCGGGCGCGCGAGGGCACTCCGTCGGACTCGAACCCGCCGGGGACCGTAGCGGGCGGCCCGGCAACCGAGGCGCAGGTGCTGGAGACGCTTCGGCCGATGCTCCAGACCTGGCTCGACACCCACATGCCGCCGATGGTCGAGCGCATGGTCAAGCGCGAGCTCGAACGCGCGACTGACCGGTCCGAACCCGAGTGAGACGCTCCCGACGGGTGCCTTTCCTCCTGCTGCCACACTAGCCCTATCTCCCTGAAACGGTTACGAGACGACGATGCTGGAGAAGACCTATCGGCCTGCCGATTTCGAGGGCCGTCTATACGACCTTTGGGAGAAGAGCGCCGGCTTTGCCGGGCGCCCCGGCGGGGCTGAGCCCTGGTGCGTGATGATGCCGCCGCCGAACGTCACCGGCAGCCTGCACATGGGCCATGCCCTCAACAACACGCTGCAGGACGTGCTTACCCGCTATCGCCGCAAGACCGGCCGCAACGCGCTCTGGCAGCCCGGCATGGACCACGCGGGCATCGCAACGCAAATGGTGGTCGAGCGCCAGCTTGCCGAGGAGGGCAGGGACCGTCGCACCCTCGGCCGCGAGGCCTTCATCGACCGGGTATGGTCCTGGAAGGCCGAATCCGGCGGCGCCATCGGCCGTCAGCTTCGTCGCCTCGGCGCCTCGCCCGACTGGTCGCGCGAGCGCTTCACCATGGACGAGGGCCTGAGCCGGGCGGTGATCGAGGTCTTCGTCAGTCTCTACCGGCAGGGGCTCATCTACCGCGACAAGCGCCTGGTCAACTGGGACCCCGTGCTGGGCACCGCGATCTCTGACCTGGAGGTCGAGCAGCGCGAGATGCGGGACGGTAAGCTCTGGCACATCCGCTATCCGCTGGAGGGACGGCCCGGCGAGCACATCGTCGTCGCCACCACCCGGCCCGAGACCATGCTGGGCGATACCGCCGTCGCCGTGCACCCGGAAGACGAGCGCTATCGGGGCCTCATCGGCAGTCACGCCATACTGCCGCTGGTCGGCCGCCGCATGCCCGTCGTCGCCGACGAGTACGCCGATCCCGAGCAGGGCTCGGGCGCGGTGAAGATCACGCCGGCCCACGACTTCAACGATTTCGAGGTGGGCCGCCGGCACGACCTCGAGGTCGTCAACGTGTTCGACGCCGAGGCCCGGATCAACGAGAACGCGCCCGAGGCCTACCGAGGGCTCGACCGGATGGAGGCGCGCGAGCGCGTGCTCGCCGACCTCGAAGCGCAAGGCCTGATCGAGGCGATCGAAGCGCACCTCCACACCGTGCCCCACGGCGACCGCTCGGGCGCGGTGATCGAGCCGTGGCTCACGGACCAGTGGTACGTCGATGCCAAGACGCTGGCCAATCCTGCAATCGGGGCGGTGGAGGACGGCCGCATCCGCTTCGTGCCCGAGCGCTGGACCAACACCTATTTCGAGTGGATGCGCAACATCCAGCCCTGGTGCATTTCACGCCAGCTCTGGTGGGGGCACCGCATCCCGGCGTGGTATGGCCCCGACGGCCATGTCTTCGTCGCGACTTCCGAGGCCGAGGCCGAGGAGCAGGCGGCGCAGCACTACGGCAGGGCGGAACCGCTGAGCCGCGACGAGGACGTGCTGGATACCTGGTTCAGCTCAGGGCTCTGGCCCTTCTCGACCCTCGGCTGGCCCGAGCGCACCGAGGCGCTCGAGACCTACTACCCCAACAGCGACCTGATCACGGGCTTCGACATCATCTTCTTCTGGGTCGCCCGGATGGTGATGCTCGGTATGCACTTCATGGGCGATATCCCCTTCCGCACGGTCTACATCCACGCTCTGGTGCGCGACGAGAAGGGGCAGAAGATGTCGAAGAGCAAGGGCAACGTGATCGACCCGCTCGCGCTGATCGACAAGTACGGCGCCGACGCGCTGCGCTTCACGCTGGCGGCGATGGAGGCGCAGGGACGCGACATCAAGCTCGCCGAGAGCCGGGTCGCCGGCTACCGCAACTTCGCCACCAAGCTCTGGAACGCCGCGCGCTTCTGCGAGGCCAACGGGTGCCAGCCGGTCCCCGGCTTCGCCCCCGCTCAAGCCGAGGGCCAGATCAACCGCTGGATCGTTGGCGAGGCCGCCCGCGCCGCGCGCGACGTGACCGCGGCGCTCGACTCATACCGCCTCGACGCGGCGGCCGGCGCGGTCTACCACTTCACCTGGGATGTCTTCTGCGATTGGTACCTGGAGTTCTCCAAGACCACGCTCGCCGGCCCCGACGGGCCGGCGAAGGACGAGACCCGCGCGACCGCCGCGTGGGTGCTGGATACCATTCTGGGCCTGCTCCATCCCTTCATGCCCTTCGTGACCGAAGAGCTCTGGGGCCGGATCGACGAGGGGCGGGAGGGCACCCTGATCGCGGCGCCCTGGCCCGCGTTCGACGAAGGCATCGGCGACACCGACGCCGCGCGCGAGATGGACTGGGTGGTGCGGCTGGTCACCGCCGTCCGCGCCGTCAGGGCCGAGATGAACGTGCCGGCCGGCGCCCGCATCGCGCTCGGCTTGCGCGGGTGCGCGGCGGAGACGGCGGCACGGCTCGATCGCCACCGCGAGGTCATCGCCCGCCTCGCCCGGCTCAGCGAGGCCGAGGCGCTGGACGGCGACGTGCCATCCGGCTCGGTGCAGATGATGCTGGACGAGGCGACCATCGTGTTGCCCCTCGCCGGCGTGATCGAGTTCGACAAGGAGCGCGCGAGGCTCGACCGAGAGCTCGGCAAGTTGGGCAAGGAGCGCGCCAAGCTGGAGAGCAAGCTCGCGAACGAGCAGTTTCTGGCGCGCGCGCCCGCACACGTCGTCGAAGAGCAGCGCGTGCGCCTCGACGAGGCCTGCACGGCGGAGGCCCGGCTCAAGGCCGCGCTGGAACGTATCGCGGCGTCGTGACGGCGCCGTAACTGCACGCGCGGCTTGACCGAAGCCTACGGGGGCGAGTAAGCCCTGCGCCGGCGGGACGGGCCTGACCGGGCCGGACCACGCGGAATTTGGCGCGCCGCCCCGAGCGGGTGGGCGGTGCGAGGGGGAAGGGCGCCATGAGCACGAAATTCGACAAGTCGAAGCTGCCGAGCAGGCACATCACCGAAGGGGCGAAGAGCGCGGCGCACCGCTCGTTCTTCTATGCCATGGGCGTCTCTCGCCAGGCGATGAGTCGGCCCATCGTGGGCGTCGCCACCACTTGGAACGAGACCGCGCCCTGCAACATCACGCTGCGCCGCCAGGCGCTGGCGGCGAAGGCGGGGGTGGATGAGTCGGGCGGCACGCCGCGCGAGTTCACCACGATCACAGTGACCGACGGCATCGCCATGGGCCACCAGGGCATGAAGTCCTCGCTGGTCTCGCGCGACGTGATCGCCGATTCGGTGGAGCTCACCATGCGCGGGCACTCCTACGACGCGCTGGTGGGCATCGCCGGCTGCGACAAGTCGCTGCCCGGCATGATGATGGCGCTGGTGCGGCTCAACGTGCCGGGCGTCTTCCTCTACGGCGGCTCCATCCTGCCGGGGCGCTTCCGGGGCAAGGACGTCACGGTCATGGACGTCTACGAGTATTACGGCAAGCTCAACGAGGGCGATGTCACGGAGGAGGATCTGGCCGAACTCGAGGCGGTGGCGTGTCCCTCCGGCGGCTCCTGCGGCGGGCAGTTCACCGCCAACACCATGGCCTGCGTCTCCGAGGCGATCGGGCTTGCGCTGCCGCATTCGGCGGGAGCTCCCGCCGTCTACGAGTCCCGCGACGAGTTCGCCGTGGCCTCCGGTAACTGCGTCATGGACCTGCTGGAGAGCAACATCCGCCCGCGCGATATCGTCACGCGGAAGGCGATGGAGAACGCGGCGACGGTGGTGGCGGCCACCGGCGGCTCGACCAACGCAGGCCTGCACCTGCCCGCCATCGCCAACGAGGCGGGGATCGACTTCGACCTCGCAGCGGTGGCGGAGGTCTTCAAGCGCACGCCCTACATCGCCGACCTCAAGCCGGGCGGACGCTACGTGGCGAAGGACCTGTTCGAGGTGGGCGGCGTGCCCGTCGTGCTCAAGGCGCTGCTCGAAGGCGGCTACCTGCACGGCGACTGCCTGACCGTGACCGGCAAGACACTCGCCGAGAACCTTGCGGACGTGAGGTTCCCCACCGAGCAGGACGTGGTGGTGCCGACCGCTGCGCCGCTCTCGCCCACCGGCGGCGTGGTCGGGCTCAGCGGCAACCTCTCGCCGGAAGGGGCAATCGTGAAGGTGGCCGGCCTCACGCGGCTGCGTCACGTCGGCCCTGCGCGCTGCTTCGACACCGAGGAGGAGGCGATGAAGGCCGTCGTCAGCCGCGACTACAAGTCGGGCGACGTGATCGTGATCCGCTACGAGGGGCCGAAGGGTGGCCCCGGCATGCGCGAGATGCTGGCCGTCACCTCGCAGATCTACGGCCAGGGCAAGGGCGAAGAGGTCGCGCTCATCACCGACGGCCGCTTCTCCGGTGCGACGCGGGGCTTCTGCATCGGCCACGTGGGGCCGGAGGCCGCAGTCGGCGGTCCCATCGCCCTGCTGCGCGACGGCGATCAGGTGACCATCGACGCAACCAGCGGCGAGCTCAGCGTGGCGCTCTCCGACGCGGAACTCGCGGAGCGCCGCAAGTCCTGGACGGAGCGCTCGCACGACTATCAGGCGGGCGTGCTCTGGAAGTACGCGGTGACCGTGGGCCCCGCCTACCAGGGCGCGGTGACGCATCCCGGCGGCGCTGCAGAAACCCATTGCTTCGCGGACATTTGAGGGCTCGTCCTCGCGGGCGCTGGCCATGAGCAAGGAGAGCGGCGCGAAGGGGCGCTACCGGGACGAGACTCTGCTCTCGGTGCTCGGGCGCGACCCGGCGGCGAACCACGGCGTGGTCAACCCGCCCGTCTATCACGCGTCGACGATCCTTCACGAGACCGCGGCGGCGCTGAAGGAGGCGACCTTCGGCCCGCGCGAGTACGGCAAGACCTATTACGGCCGCTACGGGACGCCCACGACCTTCCCGCTGCAGGATTCCATCGCCGCGCTGGAGCAGGGCTACCGGACCTATCTCTTCGGCTCCGGCAAGGCTGCGATCGTGGCCGCGCTGCTCGCCTTCGTGAAGAGCGGCGACCACGTGCTGATGACCGACAGCGCCTACGGGCCCACGCGCAGCCTCGCGAAGGGGCTGCTCAAGCGCATGGGGGTCGAGACCGCCTTCTACGACCCCTGCATCGGCGCCGGCATCGCGGACCTGATGCGCGACAACACCAGCGTGGTGGTGGGCGAGTCGCCCGGCTCGCTCACCTTCGAGATCCAGGACTTTCCGGCGCTCGCGGCTGCTGCCCATGAGCGGGGCGCGGTGCTGATCGTGGACAACACCTGGGCCTCGCCGCTCTTTTGTCAGCCTCTCGCCCTGGGCGCAGACGTCTCGATCCAGGCCTGCACCAAGTACATCGTGGGCCATTCGGACGCGATGCTGGGTTCGGTCACCACCACCGAAGCTCAGGTCGAGCCGGTGCGGCGCATCTTCGAGGAGCTTGGTGCCGCACCCGGGCCGGACGACTGCTATCTGGGCCTGCGCGGCCTGCGCACGCTCTCTGTCCGCCTGCACCGGCACCAGGAGACCGGTCTCGCGCTCGCCCGCTGGTTCCAGGCGCGCCCCGAGGTCCGGCGGGTGCTCCATCCAGCGCTGGAGGACGACCCCGGTCATGCGCTCTGGAAGCGCGACTTCTCCGGCGCCTCCAGCCTCTTCGGCGTGATTCTGGAGCCGGTGCCCGAGCCGGCGGTCGACGCCTTTCTCGACTCGCTCGCGCTCTTCGGGCTCGGCTATTCCTGGGGCGGCTACGAGAGCCTGGCGCTCCCCACCTATCCCTGGAAGCTCAGGGACGCGACCCAGTGGGATCCGACCTATCCGCTGCTCCGCATCTATGCGGGGTTAGAGGACCCGGACGACCTCATCGCCGACCTGGAGCGGGGCTTCGAGCAGATGATTGCGGTTCGCGACGCCGATTGAGGCACCCGCGCTTGGCGCTCGGCCCGGCGCTTCCTAGATTAGTCACGCGTCATCAGGGGTTCCTATGTACAACTGGTACTTCGACGACATAAGGCCCGGCGCGCGGTTCGAGACTGCGGGCAAGACCTTGAGTGAGGCGGAGATTCTGGACTTCGCCTTCCGCTACGATCCGCAGCCCTTCCATATGGATGTTGCCTATGCCGAGGCGGGGCCCTACGGCGGGCTCATCGCGAGCGGCATCCAGACCATCGCCGTGGCGCTGCGCCTGTTCTTCCAGACCCGAGTGTTCGTGCCCGAGATCAGCATCGGCTCGCCGGGAGTCGACGAGCTGCGCTGGCTCCAGCCCGTCCGCCCGGGCGATACCCTCCGCGCGCGCGGCGAAATCCTGGAGACGCGGGCGTCCCGCTCGAACCCGGATCGCGGAATCGTGCGCTACCGGATGGAGGTGCTGAACCAGCGCGATGAGGTGGTGATGACCATGATCAGCGCTGCGATCGTGCGGCGCGATCTGGCGGCGGGCGCCGCCACCTAGCCCCTTGGTTGCGGCGATGCAGCGGTGGGCGGGCGAGCGCGCCATTCCTCTGCTCGTTGCGGCGGCGAGCGCCGCGCTGCTGCTCGGCGCCTATCTCTCCCAGCACGTGGGCGGGCTCGCGCCTTGCCCGCTCTGCCTGATCCAGCGCTATCCCCACTTCGCCGTCTTCGGGCTGGGCCTCGTCGCCGCCATCGTCGCAGGCGGGCGGGTGCGGATCGGGCTGCTCGCGCTCTGCGGCCTCGCGCTCCTGGTGAGCGCCGGCTACGGGGTCTACCATGTGGGGGTCGAGCAGGGCTGGTTCGCGAGCGCGTGCGCCGCGCCGATGAGCGGCGGCACGATCGAGGACATCCGGGCCCAGGTCATGGACGCGCCGCTCACCCGCTGCGACGAGGTGCCGTGGTCGCTGATCGGCGTCTCGCTCGCAGGCTGGAACGCCATCGCCTCGGTCATCATGGCGGCGGTGGCGAGCTTCGGTGCGGTCCGGCTCTGGAGGGCAGGCGCATGAACAAGGACGAGAGGCGCGAAGAGGCGCGGCCCGCCGTCACGGGCGAGGACCGGCTGCCCGGCGACCCGACGCGGGAGGAGACGATCGCCCGCATGATCCGGGTGGATCACGCCGGCGAGTACGGCGCCAAGCGGATCTACGACGGCCAGCTTGCGGTGCTGGGCAAGAGCGGCGCCGCGCCCGCGATCCGCGAGATGGCCGAGGCCGAGCAGGCGCATCTGGATGCCTTCGACGCCCTGCTGGTGGAGCGCCGGGTGCGGCCGACCCTGCTCTCCCCGGTCTGGCATGCCGCGGGCTTTGCGCTCGGCGCGGCGAGCGCGCTGCTCGGCGAGCGGGCGGCGATGGCGTGCACCGTCGCGGTCGAGGAGGTGATCGAGGAGCACTACGCGGGCCAGGCCAGCCGCCTCGGCGAGGACGAGGCCGAGTTGCGCCAGACGCTCGAGGAATTCGGCGCCGACGAGGCCCATCACCGCCAGACCGGACTCGCCCACGGGGCCGAGCAGGCGCCGGGCTACGGGGCGCTCTCCGTCGCGGTCAAGCGCGGCACCCGACTCGCGATCTGGCTCTCGGAACGGATTTAGGGCGGACTTGCCGCAACGGCGGTGATCTGCCCGCCGTCGCCCCGAACCATGGTGCGGTGCACAGGGCGTGGCGCACGCGCCACCCTTAGGCCATGCAGCACAAGACCATTCAGGACGAAAGCGAGCGGGGCGCCACCGGCGGAAAGAGGATGAAGGGGCCCGCACCGTCGTCGGTAGCACGAGCGGGGAGGGTCGCCGCCCGGTCCGCTTTTGGCCGCTTTGAGCCACTTTGAACCGCCATGTTTGAGCCACTATGGACCACTTTGAGCCACTTTGAGCCGGAATAAGCCGGAATAGGCCGGAAACAATTGATTTGCCGTGTTCGCAAGACGCCGCCCTGACAGGCCTGTGGTCCCCATGGGCGTGGCACCGGGAGGTCACGGCTTCGGAACACGCATTCGTGCGGCGCCCGCGTCTCGCTCCCGCGCGATGCGGCCTGCGCTTGCAGCGAAGCGTGGGGGTCAGCGGCCCGTGAACTTGGGCGCCCGCTTCTCCATGAACGCGGTGCGCCCCTCGGTGTAGTCCTCGCTGGTGAAGCAGGCCGTCACCAGCTCCTCGCAGAGCGCCGAGTCCACGCCCTCGGCGCCGCCCCGCGCAAGCTCAGCGATCATGCGCTTGCTCGCGCGCATGGAAAGCGGCGCGTTGGCCGCGATGCCGGCGCAGTAGCGCTCGATGGTCTCGTCCAGCGAATCGTCGGGGACGGCCTGGTTGACCAGGCCGATGCGCTCGGCCTCCGCAGCGGAGAAGCGCCGCGCCGTGATCAGAATCTCCTTGGCGAAGGCCGGCCCCACGAGATCGGTCAGCAGCTGGAGCGAGCCGATCCGGTAGCCGACACCGAGCCGTGCGGCGGGGATCGCGAAGGTGGCGCCTGCGCCGGCGATCCGCAGGTCGCAGGCGATGGCGAGGCCGAGGCCACCCCCCATGCAATAACCCCGGATCATGGCGATGGTCGGCCGGTCCGCGTTGCGAAGCCGATGGGTCGCGCCTTCGGCGAGCTCGTCATAGGCCGCAACCGCCTGCTCGCTCGCGCGCTCGGTCGCGAACTCCGAGATATCCGCGCCCGAGACGAAGGCCTTCTTGCCCGCGCCCTTGAGCACAATCACGCGAATCGCGGGGTCCGCCTCGAGCCGGTCCAGCGCCTCGGGCAGCGCGCGCCACATGGCGACCGAGAGCGCGTTGTGCTTCGCCGGGTTGTTGAAGGTGATCCAGCCGACGGCGCCGTCGGTATCGACAAGGAGTTGATCTGTCATCGGATATTCCTGAAAAGCATGCAGGGGAGAGGCGCGGCGCCGAGGCTACACGACACCCCGGCCCCGCAGGTCCGCGATGTTCGCCGCACCGTAGCCGAGCGCCCCCAGGATTTCGTCGGTGTGGGCGCCGAGCTCCGGCGTCGCACCGTGCACATTGAAGGGCGTCCGGCTGAGCCGGGCCGCCTGGGAGACGATGTGCGTTTCCCCGAGGGTCGGGTGCTCGACAGGGTGCGCCATGCCGAGGTGCTTCACCTGCGGGTCGGCGAACATCTCGTCGATGGCATAGATCGGCCCGCAGGGGACGCCGGCCTGGTTAAATGCTTCCACCCAATCCGTGCTCGGCCTGGTGCGCGTGCGCTCGTTGATGAGCGCGTTGAGCGCGCCCCGATTCCTGGAGCGGCCGTCGCCGGTGGCGAAGCGTGGGTCGGTGATCAGCTCTGGCATGCCGAGTGACTCGCACAGGCGCTCGTAGATGGCGCCGCCGGAGGTCGCGATGTTGATGTGGCCGTCGGCGGTCTCGAACACGCCGGTCGGGATGCTGGTCGGGTGGTCGTTGCCGGCCTGGCCGGGTGCTTCGCCCTCAAACAAGTAGCGCGCGGCCTGAAAATCGAGCTGGGCGATCATCGCCTGCAGCAGGGAGGACTGCACCCACTGCCCTTTGCCCGAGTGCTCGCGCTCCAGCAGCGCGACCAGGATGCCGATGGCCGTATAGAGCCCGGCGCTGAGATCGGCGACCGGGATGCCGACGCGCATCGGCCCGCGGCCCGGCTCGCCGGTGATCGACATGAGCCCGCCCATGCCCTGGGCGATCTGGTCGAAGCCCGGTCTTTTCGCGTAAGGGCCATCCTGACCGAAGCCCGAGAGGCTGGCATAGACCAGGCGGGGGTTGAGGGCGCTGAGGGTCTCGTAATCGATGCCGAGCCGGTGCTTCACGTCGGGGCGGTAGTTCTCCACCACCACGTCGGCGCTCTCCGCCAAGCGCTTGAAGATGGAGACGCCGTTGGGCTCCTTGAGGTTCAGGGTGAGGCTCCGCTTGTTGCGGTGCAGGTTCTGGAAGTCCGGGCCATGCCGGGCCTTGATCGGATCGCTCGCCGTCCCCGGTGTCCCCGGCGCTTCGATCTTGATCACGTCGGCGCCCCAGTCTGCAAGCTGGCGCGCCGCGGTCGGCCCCGCCCGGTAGCGGGTGAGGTCGAGCACGGTGAAGCGCGCGAGGGCGCCGTCTGCTGGGAGCTGTGTCATCGGAGACCCTTCAACCGACGCTATTGTAGAACGCGCTCACTCTTCGGAAAAATCGCGGACAGCGCTGTCGAAGCGCCCGTAGCCCGCGTAGTCCACGATGTCATAGAGGTGCGCCCTGGTCATCATGCGGGGCACGAGGCCCGGCTGATCGTCGCCCTCGTCGAGGTCCCGGAGCCCGTCCTCCACGGCCTTCATGGCGAGACGGAAGGTCGTGACCGGGTAGATCACCAAGTTGTAGCCGAGGCCCGCCAGCGCCTTGCGCGAGAGCAGGGGCGACTTGCCGAACTCGGTCATGTTGGCCATCAGCGGCGCGTCGACGGCGGCGCGGAAGGCCTCGAACTCGCGCTCGTCCTGCAGCGCCTCGGGGAAGATCATGGCCGCGCCCGCATCGACGTAAGCCTTGGCCCGGTCGATCGCCTTTTCCAGCCCCTCGGGCCCGCGCGCGTCGGTGCGGGCGATGAGCAGGAAGTCCGGGTCGCGCTGGGCCTCGCGCCCTGCGCGCACGCGGCGCACCATCTCCGCCGTCGGCACCAGGGTCTTGCGGTCGAGATGGCCGCAGCGCTTCGGGCTCTCCTGGTCTTCGAGGTGGCAGCCGGCGAGGCCGGCCTCCTCCAGCAGCGCCACGGTGCGGGCGGCATTGAGCGGGGCGCCGAAGCCGGTGTCGACGTCCACGATGACAGGCAAAGTGCAGGCCCGCACGATCGCCTGCGCGCGGGCGACGACCTCGCTTTGAGTCACCAGCCCGATGTCCGGCAGGCCGAGATCGGCAGCCAGCGCCGCACCGGAGACGTAGGCCCCGTCGAAGCCCTGGCGCTCGATCAGCTTCGCCACGATCGGCGCAAATGCGCCGGGGAAGCGCAGCAGCCCGCCGCTGGCGAGCGCCGCCCGCAGCGCCCGTCGACGCTCATGCGCGGGCACGGCCCCAGCCCCGATCACGCCACGCCTCGCAGCGTCACACGGGCTTCCTGCGCCAGCGTGCGGCGGCGCATGCGATGGTATATGGTGCGCCCGGCTGCCCGGTGACGGGCGGGCCAAGGGTTCGTGTGCACATCGCCGCGGGGCAAGGGAGGAGATCGATGAAGCTGGGCCTGTTCATGATGCCGATCCACAATCACACGAGGGACTATCACACCACCCTCATGGAGGATATCGAGGCGATCATCCATGCCGATAGCCTCGGCTTCTCGGAGGCCTGGGTCGGCGAGCACTACAGCTCCAAGTCCGAGCAGATCACCTCGCCGCTGCTCTTCCTCGCCCACGTCCTGCCGCACACCAAGCAGATCGTCGCCGGTACGGGCGTGATCTGCCTGCCGCAGTATCACCCGGCGGTGACGGCTGGGCAGATCGCCATGTTCGATCACCTGGCGAAGGGGCGCTTCATCGCAGGCCTCGGCCCCGGCGGGCTGCCGCCCGACTTCGAGGTCTTCGGCGTGATGGACGCGGACCGCAATTCGATGATGATCGAGGCCATCGACATCATGGTCGATATCTGGACCTCGGATCCGCCCTACAGCTACGACGGCAAGCACTGGCAGATCTCCCTCAAGGACTGGATCTACGAGGATATCGGGCTGGGCTACATGGCCAAGCCCTATCAGAAGCCCTATCCGCCCATCGCCATCTCGGCGATGAGCCCCTTCTCGGGCTCGATCAAGTTCGCGGGCTCGCGCGGCTATATCCCGATCTCGGCCAACTTCATCGGCACCTGGTCGGCCAAGTCCCACTGGCAGGTCTATGCCGATGCCGCGGCCAAGGCGGGCCACTCGACCGACCCCGAGATCTGGCGCGTCGCGCGCAACGTGCACGTGGACGAGACCGACGAGGCGGCCGAGGCCTTCGTCAAGAAGGCCGAGGACAGCACCGACTGGTACTTCAGCTACCTCTTCAGGATCTTCGAGCGCGCCGAGATGAAGGGGCCCTTCGTCGTCAACCAGGGCGACGACCCGGCCGAGCTCACGCACGAGGCGATCCGCGACAGCTACACCATCTACGGCAGCCCGGAGACGGTCGCCGAGAAGATCCTGGCGCTGAGGGAAGAGATCGGCCACTTCGGCACGCTGATGCTGACCGCGCAGGACTGGACCGACAAGGAGCGGATGAAGCGCTCCATGTCGCTGCTCGCCGAAGAGGTCATGCCAAAGGTCAACGCCTCCATCGGCGCGCGGGCCGCGGCGGAGTAGGGCCGCCAGTCGCACGCGCAGGGGAGGGCGGGCGACGACCGATTTCGCCCTCATCACCGGCGGTGCCCGCGGGATCGGCCGGGCGACGGCGGCGAGGCTCCGCGCCGAGGGCTGCCGGGTCGTGGTCTTCGACGTGCTGGAGCCGGAAGACCCGGTGGATGAGTTCGTGGCGGTGGATCTCGCCGATACCGCAGCCACGGCTCGCGCGCTGGGGCAGGCGCTCGCAGGCCGCACCATCACGCGGCTCGTCAACAACGTAGGCGCCGTGCGCCCGGCCCTGCTGGAGGACGCGACCCTCGACGATTTCGACTACCTGATGGCGCTCAACGTGCGCTCGGCCATCCAGTGCACCAAGGCGCTGGCGCCGGGGATGCGGGCCGCAGGCTTCGGGCGCATCGTCAACGTCTCCAGCCGCTCGGTGCGCGGCAAGGAGCTTCGCACCAACTACGCCGCGACCAAGGCGGCGCTGATCGGGCTCACGCGCACCTGGGCGCTGGAGCTCGGCGGCGACGGCATCACGGTCAACTGCATCTGCCCCGGCCCGACGGCGACCGAACTCTACGTCGAGGCCAACCCGCCGGACTCGCCCCGCACCAGGGCCGCGCTCGCCGCGATCCCGGCCGGCCGCATCGGCACGCCTGAGGACATGGCCCACACCATCGCGTTCTTCCTCGACGAGCGCAGCTCATTCGTGACCGGGCAGGCGATCATGGTCTGCGGCGGCTCCAGCCTCGGCGCCCGCGAGAGCTACGCACCAAGCTAGGGTTGTAGACGAGCCCGCCAACGATGGCCCCGCTCTTGACCACCCCAATTTCCCTCAGCGTTGTGAGCCTATGGGAGTGGATCAGGCCGCCTCGCCGACAGTGACGGTCACGCGCTTCCCCAGCTGGCGCAGGGCGCGATCCATCGTTGCAGCCTTGGTGTGATGCTCCGGATTTAACATTCGCCGCACCTCGCTTTCGGCGACATCGAGGTCACGAGCAAGGCTGCGTTGCGAAATGCCGGCTTGGCGCCAAGCCTCGTAAAGGGCCGCCTTCAGCGCGATCTGCACCGGCGGGACGACCAGGGGTCTCCCCTTACCGGCGCGCGACGGCTCCGGCAGGGTCTCATCCTCCCGAATCGCAGTTGCGATCAGCTCGCGCAGCAAATCCTTGGCTTCGAGGAGCGCCTCCTCGCGTGTGGCGCCGTCCGTCGCACCCCATCCGAAGTCCGGAAACGTGACGACATACCGGTCGTCCTCGTCGCGTTCGATTTCGGCAGGATAGTTGTAGGTGTCAGGCATGCGTTCGGTCTCCGGGGACACCTGTGCCGTTCCGTTCCCTAGAAGTCGTCCCTGTCGATCTCAAGGTCGGTGAGCATCTTGGCGAGCAGTCCCTTGCCGATTTCCGTAACTGCCCAGGTCGTCTGATTTGTCATTTTGGGCCAGTGGATTGAGGCGTTTCTCGTTCGGAGTTGGTGGAAAGGGCTTGACGGGAATTTCGGGAAATGACTCAACAACGACATGAGCAATCCCGAGTCGCCGCGCGGCCCTTCGACGGGAGCAGCGCCCGAAACGCCCGCGCAGAAGATCGCCCGCCTGGAGGAGGAGAACGCCCGGCTTCGGGAGGAAAATGCCTGGCTTCGGCAGCAGAACGCGCGGCTGGAAGAGCAAGTCGCGCGTCTCGTCGAGCGCATCGAGGAGTTGGAGCGCCGTCTCGGCCTCAACAGCGGCAACAGCGGCAAGCCGCCTTCGAGCGATGGGCTGAGGAAGCCGAATTCGAAGCGGCGAACCCGAAGCCTGCGCGGCAAATCGGGCCGCAAGCCCGGTGGCCAGCCCGGCCACAAGGGCAAGACGCTGCGCCGCGCCGATCACCCGGATCGGGTGAAGGATCACGTCCCGGCTTCCTGCAAGGGATGCGGTTCGCCGCTTTCGGACGCGGCCAGGGCGGGAACGCCCGTCGCCCGCCAGGTGTTCGATCTGCCCGAGCCGAGCCCCCTGGAGGTGACCGAGCACCGGGCGCATGCCAAGTGCTGCGGGCATTGCGGGACGGTGACCCGGGCGGCGTTCCCCGACGGGGTGTCGGCGCCGGTGCAGTACGGCCCGCGCATTGCCGGGGTGGCGGTCTACCTTCAGCACGCTCACTTCCTGCCGGAGGATCGGCTGTCGCAGGTGATGGCCGAGCTCTTCGGCGCGCCGGTGACGGCTGCGACGTTGGCGACGATGAGCGAGAGGGCGGCCGAGCGGCTTGCGGGACGCGGCCTTGCACATACAGGACCTGGCGG
Source organism: Alphaproteobacteria bacterium (assembly GCA_963422645.2). Classification (GTDB taxonomy): domain Bacteria; phylum Pseudomonadota; class Alphaproteobacteria; order UBA828; family UBA828; genus WTGU01. The sequence continues at coordinate 421,834 of CAXXVO010000009.1, read as the reverse complement.
CGGGCACGGCGCGGGTGAAACACATGGACGAGACCGGCTTGCGGATCGGCGGTCAGACGCAGTGGCTTCATGTGATCTGCACGCCGCTGCTGGCGGCGTACCGGGTCAGCGGCAAGCGCGGCGCCCTGCTCTCGGGTGTCTCCGGCATCGTCGTGCACGATCACTGGAAGCCGTACTTCGCGATGGAAGGGGTGGAGCACGGCCTGTGCAACGCCCATCACCTGCGGGAGTTGCAGGCGCTGGTGGACATCGAAGGGGAGGCTTGGGCCCGGCGGATGCAGCAGCTCCTGCGCCGAGCCAATCGCGCCGCCCGCATCGCGCTGGACAAGGATATCGCCGTTCCGGCGAGGCTTGTGGCGCTGATCGAGCGCCGATACGACGAGATCATCGCCGATGCGCTGGCCTTTCACGAGAGCCAACCACCGTTCTCGCCTGGCAAGAGGAAGAAGCGCCGGAAGCGAAGGATCGGTCACAATCTGGCCTTGAGGCTGCGCGACCACAAATGCGCGGTGCTCCGGTTCCTGATCGACCTCGAGGTCGGGTTCACGAACAACGAGGCCGAGCGCGACCTTCGGATGATGAAGCTGCGCCAGAAGATCTCCGGGGGCTTCCGGTCCGCGCAGGGGGCCGAGAACTTCGCCATCCTGCGCAGCGTCATCACCACCGCCAGAAAGCAGGGCTGGAATATCATCGAAGCCCTGACCAGCCCATCGGATCGGCTCATCGCCACCGTCAAGTGCGCGTAAGCTCACCTGGCACGGGTTCTCCAACAGCGGAGCCATTCTCATAAACGATCATGGTCGACGCCGTGCTGGACCACCCCATAGAATGAAAATCGGTGCCCGTCGCGCGGGCGGACTTCGGGCCACATCGGGGTAGCTTACCGGTCGCAGTCCGCAAGAGGGGCATCGTGAGCTGTGAAACCCGGCGACCACAGAGGAGCACACGGGCGTCGCGTGGGTAGCGTTGTGCCGAATCCCAGAGAATTTTCACAGCAAGAACCTGGGCAGTTACCGATTTCCTTCTTTCGGTCCTTGACGGTGGTTCTGCGCTTGCCCGCATAGAGCGTTCCATGGGAACCAGCTCCTTCGGATGCCACGAAGCGCACCTCAATATTTCGGCTCCTCGCCCACTTGCGCACTCTCGCGATGAACTGCCTCCCGTTCATGCCGCGACAGTGTGAGGCGTCGCCAGCATCGGTCAAGAATAGATGCGCACATTTTTGTGCGCAACAATCCATTCCAGACGACGACGCGAGTCAAATGTGCTGAAGCGCTCTTTCTCAGACCGGACGAACGAATTTGCCGGTGCCGGGGGTGCCGATGACCTCGCCGGCGGCGTAGACCGGCGTGCCCCTCACGTACGTGCTCGTCACCTGCGCACCGAAGGTCATGCCGTCGTAGGGACTCCACTTGACCTGGGACGCCATGCCGGCGGCATCGAAGGTCCAGGGGGCGGGGGCGACGATGGCGAAGTCAGCGTCGGCGCCCGGGGTGAGCGCGCCTTTGCGCGGATAGAGGCCGAAGTGCCGCGCCGGACGCTCGGAGAGCAGCGCCGCCACCCGGCTCGGCGCAAGCCCCCGTTCGGTCACCATGCCGGTGTAGAGCGCGGCGAAGAGCGTCTCCAGCCCCGGCACGCCCGAGCCGTTCTCCGAGAACTCGGGGTTCGACTTGCGCGAGAGCGGCCAGGCGACGTGATCGGACGAGACGAAATCCACCTCGTCGGCCACGACCTTCTCCCACAGCGCCTCGCGCTCATGGGCCGGGCGAATGGGCGGGTTCTGCTTGAGCCTGGCGCCCATGGTCAGCACTTGCCCCTCCTCGAACACCAGGTACTGCACGCAGGTCTCGGCGGTGGCCCTGACACCTTCCTCGCGGTAGCGCTTCGCCTGTTCGATGCCGCGCGCGAGCGAGCTGTGCACGATGTGGCAGCGCACGCCCGTCACCCGCGCAATTTCGAAGACCGCCGCATTGGCCACCACCTCGGCGACCGCCGGCCGGCCGGCGCCGTGGCTCTCCGGCGTGTTACGCCGCTCGTCGAGGAAGCGCTGCGTCAGGCGGCGGACAATCGCGGCGTCCTCGTTGTGGAAGGCAACGGAAAGTCCTGTGTCGCGGATCGCGGGGAACAGCTCGTAGAGCTCGCCCATGTCGTAGCCGGGGAAGCGCACGGGGTGGTATTCGTAGGTGGACACCTTGAAGGCGCAGACCCCGGCGTCGGCGAGCTCCGCGATGCCCTCTGTATCCGCGCCCTTCTTCGGCGCGCCGTAGAGCGCGACGTCGACGTGGGCGATCCGTTCCAGCGTCTCGACCTTGGCCTGCAGCAGCTCGACCGAGTTGACCGGCAGTGGGTCGTCGAAGGGCATGTCGACGATGGTGGTGACGCCGCCCGCCGCCGCCGCCATCGAAGCGTCGCCGAGCCCCGCGATCCCCTCGCAGCTCCCGGCGTGGACCTGGCCGTCGATGACGCCGGGGAAGATCAGCCGGCCCGCCGCATCGACGGTCTCCGCCGCCTCCGGCGCGTCGCCCGTGCCGAGCGCGCCGATGACCCCGTCGCGGACCGCGAGGAAGCCGCCCGCGAGCACGCGGTCGGGGAGCACGAGATCGCCGCGGACCACGAGGTCGTACATGCGTCTTCTCTCCTAGTGCCCCGGCACGTCGTAATAGTCGCCGGCGTCCTCGGTGAAGATGTGACGCTCGATGGCGAGCCCGGTCGCGCCGTCCAGCGTACCCGCGGTGATCGAGACCCGGCCCTCGCCCGCCGGCTCCCAGAACAGATTGCCACCGCAGCGGCTGCAGAACCCGCGCCGCGCAATCTCCGAGGAGTGGAACCAGACCAGGGTCGCGTCGGATTCGAGGGCGAAGCGGGCCAGCGGCACCGAGGTCATGGCGGCAAAGTGGCCGGAGGTCTTGCGGCACTGCGTGCAGTGGCAGGCGATGACCGGGCGCAGCGGGCCTGTCGCCCGGTACCTGACGCCGCCGCAGAGGCAGCCGCCGGTGTGAATGTTGGTCATCCCTCGCTCCTCATGCGGGCCGCTAAGCGGCGAGCCGTGCGATCGCGGCCGCGAGCACCGCAACGCCCGCGCCGAAGTCGTCGAGCGTCATGGCCTCGTCCGGGTTGTGGCTGCCGTGGGCGTTGCGCACCAGCACCATCGCGGCCGGAATGCCCGCACGTTGGAAGACGGCGGCATCGTGGCCCACGGTGGCGAAGCGCCGCGTCGGTATTTCCAGCGCCGCCGCCGAGTCTTCGAGTGCGGCGCGGAGCGACGCATCCAGCGGCGCCGGCGCGGCGCCGACGCACTCCCCGAGGTCGAAGCTAACCCGCCGGCGCGCGGCGATCTCCACAGCGCGGGCCTCGACCTCGGCCCGGCACGCATCGAGAAAGGCCTGGCTCGTGCCGCCGAAGTTGAGGGTGAAGTCGCAGCGGCCGGGAACCTTCGTCATAGCGTGGTGGGCGCCATCGGTGAAGAACTTGCCCACGGTGAACACGGTGTCGGGCTCGCCGCTCTCCTCCCGCGCGATCCAGAACGCCCCCAGCGCCTGAACCAGTTCGGCTGCGGCCAGCACGGTGTCCTGCCGGTGGTCGCGGGGCGTGGCACCGGAATGGTCGTAGCGGCCGAGGCAACTTGCGTCCGGCCAACGCACATTGCCGCGAATGACGGTGGGAACTGCCACCTGCGCGCCCTCCGCCACCAGCACCGGCCCCTGCTCGATGTGGAGCTCCAGGAAGGCGCAGGCGTTGGCGGGCGAGAGGCGGGGTCCCTCTTCGCGGCGGAGCGCATCGGCATCGAGACCCAGGGCCGCCATGTGCTCCGCGAGCGTGCGCCCGGTATCAGAACGCCGCAGCGAATCCAGGTGGTCGTGGGAGAGCGAGCCGAGCGCGAGGCGGGCGCCGATGAAGGGGATGCCGAACCAGACGCTTTCCTCCGCGCGCGTGGCGATGGCGGACACGTCGCAGCCCGGCTGCCAGCCGATATCGCGAAACGCGGCGAGTGCTACGAGGCCGGCGACCGCGCCGGCGAGCCCGTCGTAGTGCCCGCCGGTCGGCACGGAATCGGTGTGCGAGCCCGTGAGGACGGCAGGCGCGCGCCGGTCCCGGCCCGGCAGCGTGCAATAGAGGTTGCCCGCGTGGTCGTAAGCCGCCTCCAGCCCAAACGCGACCGCAGCGTCCGCGATGCGGTCACTGGCGAATTGGTCTTCGGCGCTCCAGGCCGGGCGGGTCACACCGGCTTCCGCCGCGCTGGCCGCGCGGATCTCGTCGAAGAGCGAGTCCGCCAGCGGCAGCCGCGCGTCCACGGCGGCGCGCAACGCCTCCGCGTTCACGGCGCGAAGACCTCCAGGATCTCGTCGTAGTTTCGGCTGAGCGGAATCAGAATGAGCTGATCGAGCCCGGTGTCGAGCCAGCGCTGGGCGCTCGCCACGCATTCGTCCGGGGTGCCGTAGGCGATCAGCTCGCCCACCAGCGCGTCGTCGACCAGCGCCATGGCATCCTCGATGCCGCCGGGCCTGGGCGGCCAGCCGCCCATGACGCGCGAAATCTCGGCGACACGATTCTCCGGAATCTCCCAGGCCTTGGCGAAGTGCGGCTGCTGGCCCAGGTACTGGGTCACCACGCGCTTGGCATCGTAGAGCGCCTTGTCCCGGTCCTCGTTCATCGAGATGTTGACGAGCTGCAGCTTCTCCACGTCGGCGAGCGTCCGGCCCGCGCGCGCGGCACCTGCGGCGATCCGCTCCAGGGAGCGGCTGGTGTAGGCGGGCGAGAGGATACCGTTGATCAGCACCCCGTCGGCGATCTCGCCGGAGAGCTCCATCATGCGGGGCCCCGTGGGGCCGATGAAGATCCTGACGGCCGGTGGTGTGCGCGGGTCGCCGTGGCCGAGGTCGAGGGTGAGATCGCGCACCGTGACCAGCTCGCCCTCATGCGTGACGCCGTCTTCCAGTGCGAGCAGCCGGCGCAGGACGCCCACGTACTCGCGCATCTGGGTGAGCGGCTTGCGGCGATCGATGCCCTGCTTCCAGGCGAGCGGGTCCCAGTAGGCACCGAGGCCGAGGTTCATCCGCCCCGGCGCGAGGTTGTCGAGGGTGGCGAAGGTCATGGCCATGAGCGCCGGGCCGCGGGTCCAGCTGTTGACGATGCAGCTGCCGAGGCGCACCCGCTCGGTAGTGGCGGCCATGCCGCCCAGCACCGAGATGGCGTCGCGGGCAAGCCTGATCTCGGTGACCCAGAGCGAGTCGTAGCCGAGCGCTTCGGCCTTGGCGGCGAGCCTCAGCTGCTCGCGCACCCCCGGATGATCGAGGAAGCCGAATCCGACCTTGCTCATGCGCTCCTCATCCGTGGCTCATCGCGGCCTGCCTGCCGCGCCCGTCAGCTCCGGGCCTGGACCATGGTGCAGGCGATCAACTCCTCGCCGAGCGCCTTGCACGCCTCGAGCCGGTGCAGGCCTTCCACGAGCACGTAGCGCGAGCGGTCCTGCCGCACCAGGATCGGCACCTTCAGTCCGTCTTCGAGAATGCTCTCGGCGAGCGCGTCGACCGTCTCCTGCTTGAGCGTCCGGCGGCGCTTGGCCGGCACGTAGATGTCGGCGACCGCGAGGTCCTTGTTCTCCAGTAGCGGCGTCGTGACCTCCCTGCTCCGGTGGTCCTCTCCCGGCGCGCGATCGAGCGTCTCGCCGCGCGCCGGATCGACTCTCGCAAAGCTGCCCAGCGTGCGCAATATCGGCACGCGGGTTGGCTTGTCAGGAAAGACTTGCACCGACAGTGTGCGCCTGAGGTCGGGGGAGCGCGGGGCTGCGTCCTCCTTCGCATCGGGAGGTCGAGTGCGCCATGACGTCAGGCACGATCGAGATACGCGCCGCGGTCTGCCGCGCATTCGGTGAGCCGCTTTCCATCGAGACGCTGCGGCTCGCGCCGCCCGAGGGCAGCGAGATTCGGGTCAAGGTGCGCGCAAGCTCGATCTGCCACTCGGACATCACCTACATGGACGGCGGCTGGGGCGGGGGAGACGCGCTGCCGGCCGTGTTCGGGCACGAGCTGGCGGGAATCGTCACCGGCCTCGGCCCGTCGGTGCCGCCGGGTGACATCTGTGCGGGCGACCGCGTGCTCGTCTCGCTGCTGCGCTCGTGCGGGCGCTGCGAATGCTGCGAGGCCGGCAGCCCGGCCCAGTGCGTGACCGCGTTCGGCATCGATTCCGCTCCGCGTCTGAGTGATGAGCAGGGCCGGCCGGTTCGAGCCGGGCTCCGCGTCGGCGGCTTCGCCGAGAGCGTGGTGGTCGATATCTCGCAAGTCGTGACGCTGCCGGCGCAGGTCGCAGACGATGTCGCTTGCCTGCTCTCTTGCGGTGTCATCACCGGCTTCGGCGCGGCCATCAACACCGCGAAGGTGCAAGTGGGCGATGCGGTCGCGGTGGTCGGCTGCGGCGGGGTCGGTCTCAACTGCGTTCAGGGCGCTGCGCTCGCCGGCGCCCTACCGCTCGTGGCCATCGACGTCACTGACGACAAGCTGGAGCAGGCGCGGGCATTCGGGGCGACGGACGCGATCGACGCCACGGGCGAGAACGCCACCGACCGGGCGCTCGCGCTGACCGACGGTCGCGGCTTCGACGTGGTGATGACGGCGGTGGGCAATGCCCGGGCCATCGAGCGGGCGCTGCCGCTGCTTGCGCCAAAGGGGGCGCTGGTGGTGGTGGGCATGCCGCCTCACGACCAGCGGGTCAGCCTGAACGCGACCGACCTCGCGCACTTCGGTCAGAGGATTCTCGGCTGCAAGATGGGTGACGCCAGACTCCGCATCGACGTGCCGAGGCTGTTCCGGCTCTATCGAAGCGGCCGGCTCAGGCTCGACGAGCTGGTTGCCTCGCGCGGGCCTCTGGACGAGATCAACGAAGCGCTCGCGCTTGCGCGGCGCTCCCGCGATCTGCGCCATGTCATCGTCTTTCCGGAATAAGCAGGTGTGGGCTGGCCCATGAAGATTCAGAAGATCGAGACGTTCTGCACCCGCGAGGTCGGCCTCACGCGCGTCACCAGCGACGATGGCGCCGAAGGCTGGGGACAGGTCTCGACCTACCATGCCGACATTTCCGCAACCGTGCTTCACCGGCAGATCGCGCCCTGGGCGCTCGGCCAGGACATCTCGGCGCTCGACGAACTGGGGGACCTGCTCGACCTGATCTGCGAGAAGGAGCACAAGTTCCCGGGCTCACACCTGTGCCGGGCGCTGGGCGGACTCGACACCGCGATCTGGGATCTCCACGGCAAGCTCGAGAGCAAGAGCGTCTGCGCGCTCCTGGGCGGCTCTCCGCGCGCGCTTCGGGTCTACGCCTCCAGCATGCAGCGGGACATCACGCCGGAGGCGGAGGCCGAGCGCTTCCTCAGGCTGCGCGAGCGTCACGGCTACGACGCCTTCAAGTTCCGCGTGGGCGCGGAATGCGGCCGCGGGCGGGACCATTGGCCCGGCCGTTCCGAGGCGATCGTGCGGGAGGTCCGTCGCGCGCTCGGCGACGATGTCGCGCTGCTGGTCGACGCGAACAGCTGCTACGCGCCTGAGCAGGCGATCGCGCTCGGCGAGGTTCTGGAAGAGAATGGGGTGTGCCACTTCGAGGAGCCCTGCCCCTACTGGAAGCCGGCCTGGACGCGAGAGGTCAAGAACGCGCTCGAGCTGGACGTGACCGGCGGCGAGCAGGACAACAACCTCACCCTCTGGCAGTTCCTGATCGACAGCCGGACGATGGACGTGGCCCAGCCCGATGTCTGCTACGTGGGTGGCGTCGAGCGCTTCCTCCGCGTTGCGCGCATGGCCGAGGCGGCCGGCATGCCGGTCACGCCGCACGCCGCGAACATGTCTCTGGTCACGATCTTCACCCTGCACCTGATGGGCGCGCTGGAGAACGCGGGGCCCTACGTCGAGTTCTCCATCGAGGAGGCCGACTTCTATCCCTGGCAATACGGCATCTATGACGAGATTCCGGTTGCGCGGGACGGTAAGGTCGAGATTCCGGGCGGCCCCGGCTGGGGGATTAGGGTCCGCTCAGAATGGCTGGAGAACGCTGCCCACGCGGTCAGCGAACTCTAAGTTCTAAGCTTCCACCGCCGGGCCGATCGCTTCGCGCACCATCTCGTGGAAGTGAAGGAGGCCGTTCTCGTGACGCGGGCTGAGCGGCCCGCGCTCGTACACGCCGGCGTTCAGATTCTGCTGGACCACCTCCACGATCCCGATGTCCTCCCTGGCGAGCTGGGTGCCGTAGTCCGCCGGCGCCTCGCCGAAGAGCGGCACATGGTCGAGCGCGCCGTCCGAGCGGTAGCGCCAGCCGTGATAGGGGCACTCGATGGTGTTGCAATGCCGGCTCGGCTCCGTGAGCAGCTTGGAGGCCCGGTGCCGGCACACGTTGTGGAACGCGCGGAGCGTGCCATCCTCGGCGCGGCGCACGAAGAGCGGGAACCCCGCAGGAGCGGCCGTCACGTACTGGCCCGGCTCGGCGACCTCCGTCTCGCGCCCGATCCAGAGCCACTCGCGCGAGAAGATGCGCCGCCGTTCCGCCTCGTAGATCTCGGGATCGGCGTACCATCGCGCAGGCAGAGTCCACACCGTCGACGCCTGCATGCGCGGGTCGCTCAGAGCCGCCAATTCGTCAGCCAATCTCGCAGCTCGACCCACGGCATGTCCTCCTTCCGCCAACACCCTCGGTCTGACCGACCAAGTCATATCAACTATGAGCGGGCGGCGTGCCTCCCTTCAAGCCCTCTTTGCCATCCGCTTGACCCTCCCTGCGTTCTGCGAGTGTCCGATCCAGCCAGCCGATCTTCATTTCCGGCACCGAGGAGAGCAGCAGGTCCGTGTATTCGTGGTGAGGCGGCGTCAGCACGTCGTTTCTCGGGCCCTGCTCAACGATGCGTCCCTGGAACATGACCACGATCTCGTCGGAGATCGCCCGCACGGTCGCGAAATCGTGCGTGATGAACATGTAGGAGACGCCGAGTTCGTCCTGAAGGCGCTGCAAGAGCTGCAGGACTCGCTCGGCCACCAGCTGGTCGAGCGCCGATGTCACCTCGTCGCAGATGATCAGGTCCGGCTGTGCGGCGAGCGCGCGGGCGATGCACACCCGCTGCTTCTGGCCGCCGGAGAGCTCGGCCGGGTAGCGGTCGATGAACTCCTCGGGCTCGAGCTCGACCATGGTCAGGAGCTCGCGCACCCGGTCTTCGCGTCCCCGGCCGTGCAACCCGGCATAGAACGTGAGCGGGCGGCCGACGACATCGCGCGTGCGCTGGCGCGGATTCAAGGCCGTGTCCGGCATCTGATGGATCATCTGCAGGCGGCGGAGCTGCTCGCGCGGCCGTCGGGCGAGCGCCGGTGCCAGCACGTCGCCGTCGAACACGAGCCGGCCTTCCTCCGGCGGCAGCAGCCCGGTGACGACGCGCGCGAGCGTGCTCTTCCCGCTGCCTGACTCGCCCACGATCGCGACCGTACGCTGCCGGCCGATGTCGAGATCGACGCCTTCCAGCACGCGCGCGGACCGGCGGTAGCGCGCGGCGATGCCTTCGATGCGCAGGAGTGGCTCCTCCCGCGTCGGCTCCGCGACGGGTTTTCGGTAGGTGCGAACCGCGAGCAGCCGCTGCGTGTACTCCTGCTCCGGGCGATTGACGATGCTGTCGGCCGTTCCCTCTTCCACGAGGTTGCCGTGGCGCAGCACCATGATGCGGTCCGCCATCTGGGCGACGACGGCGAGATCGTGGCTGATATAGATGGCCGCCGTATCGAGCTGCCTGATGACGTCCTTGACCGCTGCCAGCACCTCGATCTGCGTGGTCACGTCGAGCGCCGTCGTCGGCTCGTCGAAGACGATGAGGTCGGGGCGGCACGCCATGGCCATTGCGACCATGGCGCGCTGAAGCTGGCCGCCGGAAACCTGGTGCGGATAGCGGTAGCCGATCTTCTCGGGCTCCGGGAGCCGAAGCGTGCCGAAAAGGTCCTTGGCGTCCGCCTCCGCTGCGGCCCGCGACTTGATCTTGTGGCGCACCGGGGCCTCGGTGAACTGGTCGATGAGCCGGTGCGCCGGGTTGAACGCAGCTGCCGCGCTCTGGGCGACGTAAGCGATGCGGGCGCCCCGAAGGGCCCGATTGTGATCTCGCGGGGCGCTGCGCAGCTCCACACCGTCGAACACGATATCGCCGCCAGTGAGCCGGCAGCCTGGCCGGGCGAAGCCCATGGCCGCGAGCCCGATGGTGGACTTGCCGGCCCCTGACTCGCCGATCAGCCCCAGCACTTCGCCGCGGTGAAGCACCACGTCGACGCCGTGCACGATCTCGTGCCACTCCTCGTCGGCCTGCCCTTCGATGCGGAGTCCCGTCATCGTAAGCAGGGGCTCGCGCGCGCCGCTCTCGCTCCCCACGCTAGGCATCCTTCAGCCCCGACGACTTGTGCAGGAGCCAGTCGACGATGAAGTTCACGCCGATGGTGAGCAGCGCGATGGAGGCCGCCGGCAGGATCGGCGTGAAGTCGCCAAAGGTGATCAGCGTGGCGTTGTCGCGCACCATGCTGCCCCAGTCGGCCGTGGGCGGCTGAATGCCGAGGCCGAGGAAGCTGAGCGCGCTCAGCAGCAGGAAGACGAAGCAGAAGCGCAGCCCGAACTCGGCCACCAGTGGCGGCAGCGCATTGGGCAGCACCTCGCTCCGCATGATCCACCACAGCCCCTCGCCCCGGAGGCGCGCGACCTCGACGTAGTCCATGACCACGATGTTCATCGCGACCGCCCGCGCCAGCCGATAGACGCGCGTGGAATCGAGCACGGCGATGACGACGACCAAGACCGGGATCGACGTGCCGGCGATGGTGAGGATCAACAGCGCGAAGATGAGCTGCGGGATCGCCATCAGGATGTCGTTCACGCGGCTGATCGCCTGCTCGGTCCAACCGCCCACCACGGCGGCCAGGAAGCCCGCCACGCAGCCGATGAGGAAGGCCAGCAGGGTCGTCAGGAACGCGATGCCGATGGTGTTGCGGGCGCCATAGATGAGGCGGGTCAGCATGTCGCGCCCCAGATTGTCGGTGCCTAGCAGGAACTCGGCGCCCCAGGGCTCGTACTCGAAACCGACGATCTCTGATTCGCCGTAGGGGGACAGCAGGGGCCCGAAGATCGCGACGAACACGTAGAAGCTGACGACGAGCAGCCCGAACCGGGCGCTCCACGGCGACTTTCGGAGATGCTTGAGGGTCTCCCGCATCTTGGCGCCTCGCCGCTCTTCCTAGACTGAACTTCCGGAGCGGATATTGAGCTAAGCCATTGCGGTTGCTTTGGAAAGCACCGTTTCGCGGAGTCGCGTACTGGGTACGCTACAGGCTGACGCCGAGCAGGTCGAGCGCCTGGCGCTGCAGCTTCGTCGGTTTGGTGACCAGGTCGAAGGGCGGTGCTCCGGGCAGTTTCGGCTGAACTCTGTTCCTGGCGATGGTCGCCAGGTCTTCGAGGAGGGTGCGGAAGCTATGCACCGGCACGCCGTCTGGTGTGCGCTTGGCGGCGGCCTTGCGCCGGGCCGAAGGCGAGGGCTTTGCCGGTGCGACGATGGAGGCGCGCGCGGCGTCCGCGCCCGCCGGGTCGTCCTCGTCGAACAGGATGGGGGCGAGCCTTTGGCGCATGTGCCACTCGACATGGTAGGCGAGCATGCACAGCAGGACGTGGGCGCGCACGCGCTCAGGCCGATAGTGGTGGATGGGCCGCACCTTGAGGTCGACCGTCTTGACGCTTCGGAAGGCGCGCTCGATGCGGCTCAATCCCTTGTAGGCGCGCACCGTGTCCTCGGCCCCGAGCTCGCGCTCGGACAGGCTGGTGCGGATGACGTAGAGGCCATCGAGCGCCGCCTCTTCGGCGATCCGCTCTGCGTTGCGCCGCCAGGCGAAGCCGTCATCGGCGATCTCCAGGTCGAAGTGCTTTCCGACCTTGTGCTTGCCGATGACCTTGCCCACGCGCAGCCCGATCTTGTCCTTGCCGGCGAGACGGCGCTTGTCGCGCCGGGTTGCCGCACGGATCGCGTCGAGATCGCTCTCGGTGGCCTGGAGCAGGGCCTCGCGCTTGCGCGCGCGCTCTTCGGCGAGCAGCGGGTTGCGGCAGGCGATCAGGCGCTCGCCGGGGAAGTCGGGATGATGGATCTCGGCCAGGGCGCGCTCGTCGAAGAGCGAGAGCTGCAGCGTCCCGCCGGAGGCCAGCTCGCGGATCGCCGGCGCCCGCAGCGCGCTGATCCACTCCAGCCCGGCCGGCTTCACCTCCTCGCGGATGCGCGCCTCGGTGAGCATGCCGCGATCGCCCACGAGAACGACCCGCGAAAGCCGGAAGCGCCGGCGCAGCTTGTCGATCTGCGTGCCCAGTGTGGCCGGATCGGCGGTGTTGCCCTCGAACACCTCCACCGCCACCGGGCAGCCCTGCGCGTTGCACAGAAGCCCGAACACGATCTGCAGCTTGCCGCGCTTGCCGTCGCGGGAGTAGCCGTGACGCGCCAGCGGACAGCAGCGCCCCTCCAGCCAGGTCGAAGTGACGTCGTAGAGCACCAGCGCGCCGTCCTCGAGATGACGCTCGGCCAGACCCCGCTCGATCCTGGGCTGGCGCTGCAGTAGCCAGTCCATCGCCTCGTAGAGCTCGTCTTCGCCGACCTCGCCCAGGGCGAGCGCCTCGCCGAGGCCGTGGCCAAGCGTGTCCTCGCTGAGCCCGCGCGCGGTGGCGAGCTTCGAGCGCGGCGCCACGATGCGGGCGACGATCATGGCCACCACGAGATCGCGCAGCCGCGAGCGCCTGGCGCCGATCAGCCGTTCCAGACCGAGGCCGCGCAGGGCGCCGAGCACCGCTGCCACATGGCCGAAGGGACGCGAGCGGGTGATGTCGAAGCCGTCGTGCTCGCGGATCGTCTCGCCTCGGGGCACTGCGGTTCCGCCGCGCAGCAGGATGCGCAGACCGTCGATCAGGTGCGGCGGCCACTTGGACAGATTGGCCAGGGTGCGTTTTCTGATTTTTCCGCCCGCGCGCCATGATTCGCGCAGGAGGATTGCGGGCGGGGAGTTCCGGTTTGGGACGCTCTCGATATACATGGGGACGGAACATAGCCCACCTCCCGCCTCATATCAACCACCTCTCTCCATTTACATGGGTACACTTTGCATCTGCGCCGAAGGCCGATACGCCCGTAAGATCAACGGCTTAGCCCCGAAAATCAGCCCATTTCCGGGGGGAAGTTCGGCCTAGCGCGAATGCAGGAGCCGCGGGTTCGTCGTGATCGACAGCACGTCCGCGGTCAGGTTGAGCAGGATGTAGGCGGCAGCGAAGAGCAGTCCTGTGGCCTGCACGACCGGCAGGTCGCGCGCGCGCACGGCGTCGATGAGGAGCTGCCCCAGCCCCGGATAAACGAAGACAACCTCGACGATGACGACGCCCACCACCAGGTAGGCGAGATTGATCACGACGACGTTGATGATCGGTGCAAGCGCATTGGGGAGCGCGTGTTTGACGATGATGCGCCCGCGCGAGAGGCCCTTGAGGGTCGCCATCTCGATGTAGGGACTGGCCAGCAGGTTGATGATCGCGGCGCGCGTCATCCGCATCATGTGCGCGACCACCACCAGCGTCAGCGTCAGCGCCGGGAGCACGGTGCGGTAGACCCGCTCCCAAATCCCCAGTTCCTGGCCGATGTTGGAGATGCTCGGGAACCACCCGAGATGAACCGCCATGACCAGGATCAGGATGTAGGCAACGAAGAACTCGGGAAAGGAGATCGATGACAGCGTGAAGACGTTGACCGCGCGGTCGTAGAACGTGTTGCGGTAGAGCGCAGCCAGAATCCCCAAGGCGAGCGCGAGCGGTATCGAGATGACCGCGCTGATGAAGGCGAGAAACAACGTGTTCTCGAGCCGCACGCCGATGAGCTCGGCAATCTCGCGCTTGTTGGCGAGGGATTTACCGAGATCGCCCTGCAGGATGCCGCCGAGCCAGTCGATATAGCGCTCGTGCGGCGGCAGGTTTAGCCCGAGCTCTCTGCGAAACGCGGCGACCGTCTCCTCGGTCGCTCCCTGGCCCAGGAGAGCCTGGGCGATGTCTCCCGGCAACAGCTCGACGCCGAGGAATATGATCAGCGAGACGGCGAAAAGGGTGAGGAGGCCCAGCGCAAAGCGCTGGGCCACCATGATGACGATTTGGATCATGCCGCCATAGGGCGGCTCGCTAACCTAGACGAACCACCAGCGCTCGGCGCACTTGAAGCCGTCCATCGACCAGTTCGCCGCTATCTGGCCGTGCCCGACCTTGTCGGAGAGGCCCATGACGTAGTTGGCGAACATGGGGATGAGGACGCCGCCGTCGTCACTGACGATCGACTGCATCTCCTCGTACATGCTGCGCCGCGTCGCCTCGTCCAACTCGGACCTGGCTGCGACCAGCAACTGGTTGAACATGTCGTGATTCCAGAAGCTGTCGTTCCACGCCGCGTCCGACGCGTAGGCGACCGAGAACATCCAGTCCTCGGTCGGGCGTCCGCCCCAGTAGACTGCGCAGTAGGGCTTCACCATCCAGACGTTGGACCAGTAGCCGTCGTCCGGTTCGCGCACCACGTTGATGTTGATGCCGGCCGCGGCCGCATGCTCCTTGTAGAGCACTGCCGCGTCGACCGCGCCCGCAAACGCCGCGTCCGCAGCGCTGAGGTCGATCGAAAGGCCCTCCATGCCCGCCTGCTTGAGGTGGTGCTTCGCCTTGTCGGGATCGTACGCCCGCTGCGCGAGGTTGCCGGCGTGATAGCGGTTGGACGAGCTGATCGGATGGTCGTTGCCGAGAGTGCCGTGACCGCGCAGGATCGTCCTGACGATGGCTTCGCGATCGATCGCGTGTTTCAGCGCGAGCCGGACGTCGACGTTGTCGAAGGGCGGCGTGTCGCAGCGCATCGTGAAGGTGAAGTGCTGCGTGCCGCTGGTCTCGACCAGCCTCACGCCCTCCTGGCGCTCCAGCAGGTGCGCGGTCTTGAGATCGACCCGGTCCATGGCGTCGATCTCGCCGGTGGTCAGCGCGTTGGTGCGCGCCGCCACGTCGGCGACGGTGATGATCTCCACCTCGTCGAAGTGTCCGAACCCTTCCTTGAAGAAGTTGGGGTTGCGCTTCAGCGTGGAGCGCACGCCGGGCTCGAAGCTCTCCAGCACGTAGGCGCCCGTGCCGGTGCCGGACTGCCAATCCACCCCGTGCTCGGACACCGGCATGATCGGAATGTGATAGTCGCTCAGGATGAACGGGAAGTCCGCGTTGCCCTCGCTCAGCGTGAAGACCACCGCGTTCGCGCCCTCCGCCTTCATCTCGACGATGGACTTGAGCAGCTCCTTGGCGGGCGACTTAGACGTATCGCCGCGATGGTGGCTGATGGACGCCATGACGTCGTTCGCGTCCATCGTCTTGCCGTTGTGGAACTCGACGCCCTGGCGCAGGTTGAACTGCCACGTCGTGGCGTCAGCGGTGTCGTAGCTCTCGGCCAACTCTGGGATCAGGCTGCCGTCCTGGGCCACCTCGGTCAGGTTGTTCCGCGCGCTGGCGTTCACGGTCTGCATGTAGAGGTCGAGGAACGTCGCCGGATCCAGCGAATCCGAGGTCGCCCCGTGCCCAAGGCCGCACCTGAAGCGGCCTCCATTCTTTGGTTCCGCGGCGAAGGTCTGGTTGGCCAAGGTCGTGGCGAGCGCCGTTGTCGCGCCGAGCGCGAGTGCACGCTGCATGAAGCCGCGACGGGTCATGCCGCTCTTGGTCGCCAGTTCCCGAAGCTTTTGCTCGATGGTCATTGTCAGTCTCCCGTGTTTCGCGTCGATGCCGACGCGCGTTGTCCCCGGCTTATCGGTCACCCGGATGGTCTGACCGGGAATGTCTTTCGGGTCGGGAGTGTGGCGCCCAAGACCCTGACCAGTCCCTCAGGGTGCACCGAGTTAGTTGGATGTTAGTAGATGCACCGTTATGCCTCCAGTCCAATCACCCTATCACGGTGGGTGCGGCCGCAGCCGTGGCAAGCCGTGGACGGGTGCCGGCCGGCGCGGCATGATGGGCAGGCAGGGACTGAGGGGCCGTCTGCGCCCCGGGGGAGGCGAGGATGACTGCGACCCTAATTCGGAACGGGCGGATCGTAACCGCAGTGGACGACTACAAGGCCGACATTCTGATGGAAGACGGCCGCGTCCGCATGATCGGCACAGGCTTGCCCGTCGGCGACGGGATTCCCGAGCACGACGCGCAGGGCTTGCTCGTGCTGCCCGGCGGCGTCGACGTGCACACGCACCTCGACTGGGATTTTGGGCCGGCGCGCACGGCGGACACCTTCTATACCGGCTCCCAGGCCGCGGCCTTCGGCGGCACCACCACGGTCGTGGACTTCGCCGCCCAGGTGAAGGGGACGAGCCCGCACGCCGGCCTGGCCGACTGGCACGAGCGCGCCTCGGTCGCCGCCGTCGATATGGGCGCCCACATGATCATCACCGAGGTGAACGACCAGACCCTGGTCGACATGAAGAGCCTGATCCACGACGAAGGCGTCAGCACCTTCAAGCTCTTCACCGCGTATCCCGACGTGCTGATGATCGACGACGGCCAGATCTTCAAGACGATGCGCCAGGTGGGCGCCCACGGCGGGATGGTGCAGATCCATGCAGAGAACGGGCACGTGATCGACGTGCTCGTGCAGGAAGCGCTCGAGGCCGGCAACACCAGCCCCAAGTGGCACATGCTGACCCGCCCGACGCTCATGGAGGGCGAGGCAACGCACCGGGTCATCCGTATTGCGGAACTCGCGGAGGCGCCGGTCTATATCGTGCACCTCTCGGCGGGCGAGGCGCTGGACGCCGTGACGGAGGCGCGCGATCGCGGGCTCCCGGTTCACGCCGAGACCTGCCCGCACTATCTCTTCCTCACCGACGAGGAATACGACCGGCCGGGTTTCGAAGCTGCGAAGTTCGTGATGACGCCGCCGCTCCGGGGCGCCGCGCATCAGCACGCGCTCTGGCGCGGACTCAAGACCGACGACCTCCAGGTCATCGCCACCGACCATTGCCCCTTCTGCTTCAGCGAGAACGTGCTGGGCCTGCGCCTCTCGAAGGAGCTCGGCCGCGACGACTTCAGCAAGATCCCCAACGGCGCACCCGGGCTCGAGACCCGCATGCCGCTCGTCTACGACGGCGGCGTGCGGCGCAACGGCATGTCGCTCAACCGCTATGTCGAGCTGACGGCGACGGCGCCGGCGAAGCTCTTCGGCCTCTTCCCGCGCAAGGGCACGATCGCGGTGGGCTCCGACGCCGACATCGTGCTCTTCGACCCGGACGAGACCTGGACCGTCCGTGCTGCCGAGCATCACAGCCGGGTCGAATACTCGCTCTTCGAGGGCCGCGAGATTACCGGCCGGGTGAGCAAGGTGTTCCTGCGCGGCGAGCTGATTGTCGACGGCCGCGAATGGCTCGGCCGCGAGGGCGGCGGCCAGTTCCTCAAGCGCGGCCAGGCGGGGAAGGCGAAGTAGGGGCGGGAGCGAACCCGTCGCCAACGGGTTCGCGACAGGCCGCGACCGCGGCCCGCCGCTCCTGCGGCGCCATCGCGCGTCCGCGCGCGTGGACGCGCGACGCGGAGGCGCCGGCCGCCGGACAGCTGCCGTGAGCGACAATGAGAGCGCGTTTCCGTGTTCGACGGAAACGCGCTAAGGCACCAGCACCATCTTGCCGAAGACCTCGCGCTCGGCGGTGCGGCGCGCTGCTATCTGGATCTCGGCGAGGGGGTAGACGGTATCGATCACCGGCGCGAGCCGGCCCTCCGCCATCAACGCGAAGACGTGCGCGAGCTCGCGCCGGCCGGCGAAGTGGCTGCCGTGGATCGTCATGTGCTTGCGGAAGAGCTCGATCACGTTGAGCGGCACTTCCTCGCCCGCGTGGGCCCCGCAGGTGACGAGGCGGCCGTTGAAGCAGACCGCGTCGATGCTCTGGCGCAGCACGTCGCCGCCGACGCTTTCGATCACGAGATCGACGCCGCGACCCTGGGTGAGCCTGAGCGCCTCGTCGCGAATGCTCTGGTGCGTGTAGTCGATGGTCTCGGCGGCGCCGAGTTGCCTGGCTTTCTCCAGCTTGGCGGCGGAGCCTGCGCTCGCGATCACCCGCGCGCCGTGCAATAGCGCGACCTGGATCGCCGACGAGCCGACCACGCTGCCGGCGGCGTTGACCAGCACGGTCTGCCCCGCCTGCACGCGGCCGAGCGCGACCGTCATGTGCCAGGCCGTGCCGAGCCCGATCATACCGGCGGCGGCGGTCTCGAAGGAGAGGCTGTCCGGCAGCGGGATCACCGACAGTGCGTGGGAGACGCAGTACTCGGCGTGCGTCCCCCATTGGCCCGCGCCGATGCGGCCGTGGGTAAAGTCAACGCCGTCGAGGCCGCTCAGCCAGGGCTCGGACAAGGGGTCTCCCTGGGCGAAGTCGATGGCGACGCGGGTGCCGGGCGCAGGGCCGTTCACGCCGGGGCCGAGGGCCGCTACTTCGCCCACGCCTTCGGAGCCCGGCACGTGCGGCAGGGTCACCGGGATGCCCGAGGCACCCTCGCGCACGTCATGGTCGAGGTGATTGATCCCGCTCGCCCGGATGCGCACCAGGACCTCGCCCGGCCCCGGCTCAGGCGTCTCGATCTCCTCGTAGAGCAGGGTCTCGACGCCGCCGTGGGCGCGGATGACGACCGCCTTCACGGCCGGCGACTACTCGGCCGCTTGCGCCGCGACCGCGCCCGAGAGCCCGGCGATGGCCTCGGCGCTGGTGATAATGTCCGCGTACTTCTGGCCCATGTCGAAGAGGTTGGCCTCGTGGGGCCCGAGCGCGCGGTCACCGACGCAATCGCTGATCACCACCGGGCGGAAGCCGTGGCACATGGCGTCCAGCACGCTCGCGCGCACGCAGCCTGAGGTGGTGCAGCCCGCCACCATCACCGTGTCGACCCGCATCCTGGCGAAGGCCGGCGCGAGGTCGGTGCCGAAGAAGGCCGACGGCACCCGCTTGCGCACGACGATCTCGCCCGGTTGCGGCGCCAGCGAATCGACGATCTGGCTCTCCGGCGCGTCCTCGGTCAGCCCCGTGAGCGAAGGCACCTTCATACACATGATGTTCGCGTCCGCGGCATCGTCGGCGAAGATGACGCGGGTGTGCGCGACCGGCACGCCGCGCTCCCGGCAGAAGGCGAGCAGCCCCACGGTGGCGTCGATCGCCTCCTGGATGTTGCCGCCGCCGAACTTCGCCGGGTCGGTGAAGCCGTTGACGAAGTCGACGATCAGCAGCGCGGCCTTCTCGCCGAAGCCGAGCCGGTTGCCGAAGTTCTGGGTCTTGTAGATGTCGATATCCGAAGCCATGCCGCACCCCGCCTTCTATGACCCTTGGAGAACAGACGGAACGCCGTCATGTGTCAAGCGGCGTCTCGCATTTGTCGCTCTCGACTGTGACGGCTGCCAGCTTGCCCTTCCCCAGATGGAACTCGGCCCGCCCGCTGGTCTCCCGAGCGTGCCCCTTGGTGTCTTCCAGTTTGAGGGTGAAGCGGCAGGTGGAGCGCTGCCCGGCCTCGTCCACCTCGTGGTCGAGCACTTCGTGCCGGATCGAGGGATAATCCGACAGCATCTGCACGAGATACCGCTTGATCTCGCCGTCCCGGCCGCGGTGGCTCTGGCCGTCCACCGAAAGCACCGCGTCGTGGGCGAAGCAGTCGAGCACCGTGCCGAGGTGCCGGAAGTCGATATTGCTGTAGTAGCTGTGCTCGACCAGATTGACGATCTGGGCGCGCCTGAGCATCACCACCGGCGCCTCCTCTCACCTGAGGGTTCATGGTAGCGGGTGAGGGCCGGCCCGCCAAAAGGCGACATCGCCGTGACCGCTCTCTGGCCAAATCGGGGCTGAGGCCATAGTCTGATTCGAAAGGAGACGGCGCCATGCATGCATTCAACTACCGTCGTGCGACATCTGTGAAAGACGCGGTCGCTGCCTTCAACAGCGCGGACGACGGCGCCTATCTCTCGGGCGGCCACACGCTGCTGCCGACGATGAAGCAGCGCCTGGCGGCGCCCTCCGATCTGATCGACCTCGCCGGCCTCACGGAGCTGATCCGCATCTCCGTGAATGACGATGCCGTCGAGATCGGCGCGCTGACGCCTCACGCGACCGTCGCGGAGTCCGCCGAGGTACAGGGCGCGATCCCGGCGCTGGCCGCGCTCGCCGGCAAGATCGGCGACCCGCAGGTGCGCAACAAGGGTACCATCGGCGGCTCTATCGCCAACAACGACCCGGCGGCGGATTATCCGGCCGCCCTGGTCGGGCTCGGCGCCACCGTCGTCACCGACCGGCGCGCCATAGCGGCGGACGACTTCTTCACCGGCCTCTTCGAGACCGCGCTGGACGAGGGCGAGATTGTCACCGCCGTGCAATTCCCCCGGCCAGGCAAGGCCGGTTACGCGAAGTTCCCGAACCCCGCGTCGCGCTACGCAATTGTCGGGGTGATGGCGGCGGAGACCGCGTCGGGCGTGCGCATCGCCGTGACCGGCGCGGGCCCCTGCGTGTTTCGCGCGTCCGCCATGGAGGCTGCGTTGAGCGGTGGACTGGACCCCGACGCGACTTTGCCGGCGCTCTCCCCCGAGGGGCTCAATTCCGACATCCACGCGAGCGCCGAGTACCGCGCGCACCTGGTGGGCGTCATGGCCCAGCGTGCGATGGCTGCGGCCCGGTAAGGGGACGCCCCACGTCACGACAAGTTGAAGCATTGCGATTGGCGCTGCGTCCCGGCAGATCCGACATTCCACCCGTCACTGGACGGAGGATGCCCCAATGCGGAGCCTTGCACTCTCAGCACTAACACTTCCCGCTCTTGCGCTCGTCTCAGCGCTCACGCTTCACCCCGCAATGGCGCGCGAGGCACCGTCGGGCTGGTTGTTCGAGTGGGGGGAGACGGATTTCTCCCAATCGTCGATCTCGTTCGACGAGATCATGTCCGGCGGGCCGCCCAAGGACGGCATCCCCGCGATCGACGATCCGGTCTTCGTGGCCGCTGCCGAGGTCGAGGATCTGGCCGGCACCGAGCCCGTGATCAGCTTCGTCGTCGGCGACGATGAACGGGCCTATCCGCTGCAAGTTCTCATCTGGCACGAGATCGTCAACGACACGGTGGGCGGTGTTCCGATCTCGGTCACGTTCTGCCCGCTCTGCAATTCGGCCGTGGTGTACGACCGCCGCGTGGGCGATGCGGTGCTGGATTTCGGCACCACCGGCAAGCTGCGCAACTCCGACCTCGTGATGTACGACCGCCAGACCGAGAGCTGGTGGCAGCAGTTCACCGGCGAGGGGATCGTCGGCGTCTATACCGGCACGGCGCTCAAGCGGCTGCCGGCGCGGGTCGAATCCTTCGCCCGCTTCAAGGAGCGCGTAGGAAGCGACGGCAAGGTCCTGGTGCCGAGCCGCGCAGGCGCCCGCTCCTACGGCATGAATCCCTACGCCAGCTACGATTCCTCTTCGCGCCCCTTCCTCTACAACGGCGACCTGCCGGAGGGGATCGAGCCGCTCGCGCGCGTGGTGGTGGTGGAGGATGAGGCCTGGAGCCTTCAGCTCATCCGCGACGCCGGCCGCTACGAGCGGGACGACCTGGTCATCACCTGGGAATCCGGCCAGAACTCCGCGCTCGACAGCCGCAGGATCGCGGAGGGCAGGGACGTCGGCAACGTGGTCGTGCAGCGCCCGGGCGGTGATGGCGGGCTCGAGGATGTGCCCTACGACATCGCCTTCGCCTTCCACGCTTTCCACCCGGAAGCGCCGATCCACACCGCGACCGAGTAACCGGCGCCGCTGACATTGTCGGCCGGGGCGGCTCTACCCGACCGCCCCGGCCGCATCAGTGCGCACTTCTCACCGTGGCCACGGCCAGCATCATGCATTGGCGCCCGCTCCGGTCGATCAAGCGCGCGGGAAAATTCGAAAAATTACGGCGGGATTCCCCGGGATTAACTGGGATAAGTGGGACTAAGTGGGATAAGCGGGATAACTGGGATGTCACCCGCGTTTGAGTCGCGCGCAGGCGCGCGACAATAGAGTGACGCAGACGACGAGCCCATCTCCTCCCGTCCCCCTCTCCGGAGCCTGAGCGGCACGCGATAAGCGGCGGAGAAGGCCGGGGCAAGACGGGGGTGTTTTTGCTCTCCCATGGCCCGATGATGGCGCAAACGATGTTCGCCCTGCACCGCACCATGGTGCGGCCAGTCGCGCCGGTAGGCGCGCGAGATCGCAGAACGGCCGGCTGCCGTGAGCGACAAGACGCTCTAGCGGTTTCCGCCGAAGCCTGCGCTCAGGTCGTCGCGTTCGAGCACGCCGCCCATGCCCTCGTGGGCCGGGCCGAAGAACGCGCCCGTCACGGTGCCGTCGTCGCCGCCGGTCTGCACGAAGGTGTTGCCGTGCACCTCGATGGTGTAGCTGAGGTCGCCGTCGTGCCACATGGCGCCGGTCCCCATATCGCCCGGCGCCAGATCGGCCGCCCATTGCTCCAGCGCCGTAAAGTCCGCCCTGCCGGCCAGCGTCGGCAGATCGACCGAGAGGGCGGCGGCGCCGGCGACGGCCTCGGCGTCCGGCGTGAGGCCCAGCAGGCGGCCGGACCAGCTGACGCTGCCGGAGAGCTCGGCGTTGTCCGCGAGCGCGGTGTGTGGCGATGGCCCGGAGGCCCAGGGCTGCGCCAGCCCGTTCCTCAACGCGGCGCCGAACGCGATCTCGCCGTCCCCAATGTCAACCGCGCCGCGCACGTGCAGGGAGGTGTCGGACCAGTCTCCCAGTTCGGATGCGAGGTCGCCCGGCAGGGTTTCCGGCTCCAGGCGGCCATACGCCGCGAGGAGGGCCTCGCGGTCGAGCGGGTGAAGAATGTGCTCCGTCAGCTCCTCGCTGCCGCCCCCCACCATGATCGTTTCCGGGAAGCGTTCCGGGTCGACATGGTTTCGGCCGAGCAGGTGAATGATCTCGTGCGCGATGACGCCGAGCCGCTCGAGGCCCGTGGTTCGGGTGTGATCCACGAAGACCCGCCCCGCGGCGATTTCGAACCTGAGGGGCACCGCGGGGTCCCCGGTTTGCACCACCGTGTAGAGCGGTTCCGCCAACCCGATGCCCTCGCCGTCCGGCGGCATGACTTCCGTCGGCCAGTCCTCCTGTCGGGCAAACGTCACGAGGATTTCGCCGTTCGGGGGCTGGATGGCGCCGGCGGGCGCAGGGTCCGGGCTGAACCCGAGCCGCCAGTCCCGGGGCAGAGCCGCGTTGATCACCTGGATCGCGCGAACCGTCTCGTCGACCAGGTTCGGCGGCGTGCCATCCGCGACCCGCATCGTCGGCGGCGCCATGCCGAAGCGCAGGACCGGAACCTCGAGAATCGTATCGGCGGGCATGCCGTATTCCTCTTCCCCGCTCTGAGGCGGGCGAGAGTCCGCCTCCAGGTAGGCAATCAACTCGGTAGCGCCGACGCCGTCTCGCACCGAGCCGTGTGAGACACTGGTGTCGCCATGAAGGGCAGCCTCCGGCAGCGCGTCGGCCGGCGGCGCAACGTCGGCGCCGACATGGACCCTGTCCCCGAGCGCCACGACGGGCGCCTGACCCGCCTGAGGCGGGGTTTGCAGCGGCAGGTCGGGAATGTCCCGAACAGAGGGCTCGTCCGTTCGGTGGAAGCAAGCGGCGAGCGCGAGCGCGGCACTCAAGCCGAGGCAGGTCAGCGGGATTTTCATGGTGCGTTACCGTTGCGAAGCCGGGTAGGAATCGGCGGGACCTTCGGACAGGCGACTCGAGACGCCGGATACTCTTCTACCTCACCCGGCTACACCTCAGAGATCAATATCGATGCCCACCGGGCAGTGGTCGGAGCCCATCTGGTTCGGCCAGATGAAGGCGCCCTCCACCCGCTTCATCGCGGCCGGCGAGGCGAGCACGTAGTCGATGCGCCAGCCGACGTTGCGCTCGCGTGCGCCGCCCCGCTGCGTCCACCAGCTGTAGTGGTCCGGCTCGTCCGGATGCAGAGCGCGAAAGGCGTCCACCCAGCCGGCCTCCAGCCAGCGGTCGATCTCGGCCCGCTCCACGGGCAGGAAGCCGCTGGTCTTGACGTTGGCCTTGGGCCGGGCGAGGTCGATCTCCCGATGCGCGGTGTTGTAATCGCCGATCACCAGCACCGGGCAGCGGCGGCGCATGCGCTGCACCCGCTCGAAGACCGCCCGGTAGAAGTCGAGCTTGTAGGGGACCCGGCTGTTGTCGCGGTTCTTGCCGCTCCCATTGGGGAAGTAGGCGTTGACCACCGCAAAGCGCCCCCGCTCGCTGCGGAAGTGGGCGGCGATGTAGCGGCCCTCCGCATCGAAGCGAGCCTCGCCGAGAGACGTCTCCAACCGCTCCGGCGCAAGCCGTGCGTAGAGGGCGATGCCGCTGTATCCCCGCCGCTCGACAGCCGAAAAGGTCGTGTGCCAGCCGGCCGGTTCACGCGCCTCGGCGGGAATGTCTTCGGGCTGCGCGCGGACCTCCTGCACGCCGAGGATGTCGGCATCCGTGTGCGCCAAGAAATCCGCGAACCCCTTCTTCACGCAGGCCCTGATCCCGTTGACGTTCCAACTCACCACGCGCATCGGCTGCTCTCCGCCCGGCTTTACGACTGCCTGCCTACTCTGCGATAGGGTGGGCCGGCCGGCGCCAAGAGGCAACGGTGCCGGCAGCCAAGAGGGGGACACATGGCAAAGCAGAAGTTGCGATCGCATCAATGGTTCGGCAAGGCCGACAAGGACGGCTTTCTGCACCGAAGCTGGATGAAGAACCAGGGCCTGCCGTCCGACCTCTTCGACGGCCGCCCGGTGATCGGCATCTGCAACACCTGGTCCGAGCTCACGCCCTGCAACGCGCACTTCCGCCAGCTGGCCGAGAAGGTGAAGCGCGGCGTCTACGAGGGCGGCGGCATGCCGGTGGAGTTCCCCGTCATGTCGCTCGGCGAGAGCAACCTTCGGCCGACGGCCATGCTCTTCCGCAACCTCGTCAGCATGGACGTGGAGGAATCGATCCGCGCCAACCCCATCGACGGCGTGGTGCTGCTCACCGGCTGCGACAAGACCACGCCGGCGCTCCTCATGGGGGCCGCGAGCTGCGACCTGCCGACCATCGTGCTCTCGGGCGGGCCGATGCTCACCGGGCGCTTTCGCGGGCAGGCATTGGGCTCCGGCACCGACGTGTTCAGGTTCTCGGAGGAGCTGCGCGCCGGCGAGATGTCGCCGGCGGACTTCGCGGACGCCGAATCCGGCATGTCGCGCAGCCCCGGCCACTGCATGACCATGGGCACGGCATCCACCATGGCCAGCATGGCGGAAGCGCTCGGCATCGCCATGGCGGGCAACGCCGCGATCCCGGCGGTGGATTCCCGCCGCAGCGCGCTGGCGCAGCTTGCCGGCCGCCGGGCGGTCGAGCTCGTCCGCGATGACGTCCGGATTACGCAGATTCTCACCCGGCGGGCGTTCGAGAACGCGATCCGCGTCAACGGCGCCATCGGCGGCTCGACCAACGCCGTGGTTCACCTCCTGGCCATCGCCGGCCGGCTCGGGATCCCGCTCAGCCTCGACGACTGGGACACGCTCGGCCGCAACGTCCCCACCATCGTCAACCTCATGCCCTCCGGCCAATACCTGATGGAGGACTTCTACTATGCCGGCGGCCTGCCGGCTGTGATTCGCCGCCTCGGCGAACTGATCCACGGGGACGCGCCCACGGTGAACGGCCGCACCATCGGCGAGAACTGCGCCGACGCCCCGTGCCACAACGAGGACGTAATTCTGCCCCTCGACAGCCCGCTCGCGGCCCAGGGTGGCATCACCGTGCTGCGCGGCAACCTCGCGCCGAGCGGCGCTGTGCTCAAGCCCTCCGCCGCGACGCCCGCACTGATGCAGCACCGGGGCCGCGCCGTCGTCTTCGAGACCATCGAGGACTACAAGGCGCGCATCGACCGCGACGACCTCGATGTCGACGAGAGCTGCGTGCTGGTTCTCAAGAACTGCGGACCGCGCGGCTACCCCGGCATGGCCGAGGTCGGCAACATGGGCCTGCCCAGGAAGCTGCTCCAGCGGGGCGTGCGCGACATGGTGCGGGTCTCCGACGCGCGCATGAGCGGCACCGCCTACGGCACCGTCGTCCTCCACACGGCGCCCGAGGCCGCGGCCGGCGGCCCGCTCGCTCTGGTGCGCGACGGCGACACCATCGAGCTCGATGTCGCCGGGCGCAGGCTCCACCTGGATGTCGCGGACGACGAGCTCGCGCGCCGCCGCGAGGCCTGGCAGCCGCCGGAGCCGCCCATGCTTTCCGGCTATCAGCGCCTCTACTTCGATCACGTGCTGCAGGCTGACCGGGGCGTGGATCTCGACTTCCTCGTGGGCCAGCGCGGCGCCGCCGTGCCCCGCGAATCGCACTGAGCGAGCGCGCGAGCCCGGCCGCGGCGACAGCGGGTTTGGCGGGGATGGTAGCGACTGCACCATTCCGTCGCCGATGGCCCTGGGTCACCGCCGACCTGCAGACCCTACGCAACGTCCTGCCAGGGAGGCTGGCGGGCGTTCCGGCGGACTCCGGCCAGCGCATTGAAATTCCCTTGAGTGACGGGAGCGGCGACCGTCTGGTCGCGCGCTACCATCCTGGGCATGCGTCCGCGCCGGCCGTGATCCTGGTGCCGGGGCTCACCGGCTGCGAGGCGAGCCGGCACGTGCTGCAAGCGGCAGATGCGTGGGTGGCAGACGGCACGCCGGTGGTCCGCCTCAACCTCCGGGGCTCGCCGCCGGGCCGCTCGCTCGCCAAGGGTCACTACCATATGGACCGGGTGCAGGACCTCGCCGATGCCTGCCTTGCGGTGGCCGACCTCGACCCCGGTATTCGGCGCCAGGGCATCGTGATCGTGGGATTCTCGCTCGGCGGTGCGCTCGCCCTTCGCCTGGCAGAGGCGCCTTGCCGGCCCGATGTCGTGAAGGCCGTGGTCGCGGTCTCCGCGCCCCTCGATCTCATAGCGACGGCGGAACGGATCGCCCGCCCCCGCAACCGCTTCTACGAGCGTTGGCTGCTCCAGCGTCTCAAGCAAGAGACAGCGCCGCTCTGGCGCAATGGGCCGGCGGCCGTGCGCGCGGCGGTTCAGGGCGCGCGGCACATTCGGGACTTCGACGATGCGCTCACCGCGAAGCAGGCCGGGTTCCGCGATGCGGCGGACTACTATGCCTCATGCTCGCCCATTCGCGGCATGGACAGGCTCGCAATTCCGACGCTCGTCATTCATGCCGACGACGATCCCTGGGTGCCGCCGCCATCGGTCGCCGAGCGCGCCCCCCTTTGCGTCGCCGTCACGCGCGGCGGCGGCCACGTCGGGTTTCACGGAACAGCAAGCCGGATGCCCTGGTACGTGGGTGCCGCTGCGCGATTCGTCGGCTCGTGCGGGGGATAGATAGTGCCGCCTTGCCCTGCGAGGCGCATTGAGAGGCTGCCTACAGCAGCGCCTCCCTGGCGCAACCGGCATCCGGCTGCGAGCTTCCGGTCTCTCGGCAAGCGCACTATCCGATCAGACGGGATCGTATCCGGTTGGCGCAAGGTGCCCCATTTCATACGCGTTGCGGTCCGGAAAACCCCACCTCACCCCGGCCCTCTCCGCCCCCAGGGGCGGAGAGGGAGAACGAGTGGCGCATTCTTCGTCCCCCCTCCGCCCTTGAGGGGGGAGGGGGACAGGGGGAGGTGGGTGTCGTTCGAGTCAAGGTGATCCGGTGTGGTCGGATAACGCTCCAGCTCGGCGCGTTCACCGCACTCCGAAGGCGCCGCCGCGCTTGACCGGCTGCGCCTGACCCTATAGGGAACGCGCGACGACGGGCGGCCGTGGCGCTCGCGGGGCGTTCCTGCGGGCGCTTTGCGTTGGTGGCGCGTGGCGCAACGGGCGCGGAGGGGGCGATGAGCAGCAACAAGCAGGTTCTCATCCTTGCCGGGGACGGCATCGGACCCGAGGTCATGCGCCAGGTCGAGCGGGTGATGGAGTGGCTCTCGGCGCGGCGCTCGATCTCCTTCGACGTGAGCAGCGGGCTGGTCGGCGGCGCCTGCTACGAGGCCCACGGCACGCCGCTCACGGACGAGACCATGGCTGATGCGCTCGCCGCCGATGCGGTGCTCTTCGGCGCGGTCGGCGGCCCGCAGTGGGACAACGTCGCCCGCGACGCGCGGCCCGAGATGGGCATCCTGCGGCTCCGCAAGGAGATGGACCTCTACGCCAATCTGCGGCCCGCGCTGGTCTTCGATCCACTGGTCGAGGCGTCGACGCTGAAGGACGAGGTGGTGCGCGGTCTCGACCTGATGATCGTCCGCGAGCTCACCGGCGGCATCTACTTCGGCGAGCCGCGCGGCGTGGACACGCTCCCCGACGGCACCCGGCAAGGCTACGACACCGAAATCTACAGCTCACCCGAGATCGAGCGGGTCTGCCGGGTCGCCTTCGAGCTCGCGCGCCGGCGCGGCAACCGGGTGCACTCGGTCGAGAAGGCCAACGTGATGGAATCCGGCAAGTTCTGGCGCGACGAGGTGACGGCGCTGCATGCGGCCGACTATGCCGACGTCACGCTGGAGCACATGTACGCCGACAATTGCGCCATGCAGCTGGTGCGCCGGCCCAAGCAGTTCGACGTGATCGTCACCAGCAACCTGTTCGGCGATCTCCTGAGCGACTGCGCGGCGATGCTGACCGGCTCGCTCGGCATGCTGCCGTCGGCGTCTCTGGGCTCGCAGGACGCGGACGGGCAGCGCAAGGCACTCTATGAGCCGGTGCATGGCTCCGCGCCCGATATTGCGGGCCAGAACCTCGCCAACCCGCTCGCCGCGCTGCTCAGCTTCACGATGATGCTGCGCTATTCCTTCGACGACGCGGACGACGCGGACCTCATCGAGGCGGCGGTTCAGGACACGCTGGCCGGCGGCCTGCGCACCGCCGACATCATGCAGGACGGCATGACCGCGGCCTCGACCGATGCCATGGGCGATGCCGTCCTCGCCGCGCTCGACGCACGCGCCGCCTGAGCGCACGGAAGGGAGACAGAACCGATGGGCTATCGCGTCGCCATCGCCGGCGCCACCGGCAATGTCGGGCGCCAGTTGCTCGCCGTGCTGGCCGAGCGCGACTTCCCCGCCGACGAGGTGATCGCACTCGCTTCGCGCGCCTCGGTCGGCAAGGAGGTCTCCTTTGGCGAGGACGACACTCTCGAGGTGCGCGACCTCGCCGAATTCGATTTTGCGGGCACCGATATCGGGCTGTTCTCGCCTGGCGGCGCGGTCTCCAAGGTTCATGCGCCGCGCGCGGCGGCCCAGGGCT
>CAXXVO010000009.1:0-385000 GCA_963422645.2 Alphaproteobacteria bacterium | reverse complement strand
ACGTCTGGCATCCCCAGGCCGGGCTGGGGCTGGATCCCGACATTCGGGTTCTCGAAAAGGTCGGACGGGACGTGGGATGCGCCTGAAATGCCTCGGGAACGGTTGACCGGTGGCGGTAGGGAGGAAGGACGTCTTTGAGCCGGAATTCGCTCGATCCGAGTTGCGAGGCCGCCGCGGCGTTGATGGCGAGCACCGCAACTGGCGAGTTGCGCGAGATGGGAAGCATGGCCGTGCGGCTTGCCAAGGTGGTGAGGCGTCTCGAGAAATTCAGCTTCCCCTTGGTGGCGGCACCGCTGGCCGGACTGTTGACCCGGCGCGAGAATCACGTTGCGGGCGCCCGGATCGAAGCGCTGATCCATCTGGCAGCGCTTGCTTGCCGAGGCGAAAAGGCGCCGGATCGGCGGCACCTGCGCGAGTGGCTGAACGTCGCAATCTACAAGGACTCCATCACGAAGCTTGAGACCCCGGTCGAGGACGTGTTCGTCTCGAATGTGGACGCGTGGTTCGGAAACGCCCGACTGTTCGAGGGTCGTTGGCAGAACAACGCAGCGTATGTGCGGGTCTGTGTGGAGACGCTGCTCAGAGTCCAAGAAAGACCTTGGGTATCGCAGACGCTGGGGCACGTCATGGCGTTGCTGCGGTTGAGCGAGGCGGTCGCCGAACGCGCGGGAATTGCGCGGAATTCCCGAACAGCAGGCCGACCGGGAGAGAAGATTACGCTCGGTGCGTCATCGGTGAGTCGATCGACTGGGCATGTCGGTTTCCGTGACGACGAGCTGGCAGCGATCGGGGTCGCTCCCGACGCTCTCGGCCCGTTCCTCGTCCAGGGCGAGGATACGAACGTGCTGGTCTCACAATCGATGGGACATACGGTGCTGGAACGACGGCCGCTGGTTCGATTCAGGGGACACACGGCGGTAGTGCTTCCCACCGCGATAGGCGCTGCGATCAGGAGATTCGTGATCGAGCGGGCTTCGGCGGAGGGGGATCTCCGGCTGTTTCAATCGACATGTCACCTGGCGCAGTTCATCGAGGTGGCCGTGCTGGGATGTGCGGCCTGGAAGATCCTATGTGTCGACGTACTGGAACCCGATCCCGACGACGGTATGCGGGAGCTCGTCGGGACATTCGATGATGGCGGCATGGTCCATCTGGTCTTTGTTCCCGATGATTTAAAAGCGATCGCCAAAGGGGGGTTGGCCGGGACTCACGCGCTGAAGGGTGTTGTTAAGCGTGGAAAAGTGACCCCCTATTGGGGGTGATCGGCGTCCAAAATTGACCCCCTTGGATTTGTGTCCATGAACACACCTCGTCGTTTGGACGGACGGGGTGGTGGGGGAGATGCTGGTTGTGGAAACGATCGCGAAGATCCGTCGGGATCATCTGGTGAAGGGCGTTCCGATCAAGAAGCTCGCCCGGGATTTGAGGGTTTCCAAGAACACGATACGCAAGGTGGTGCGGGGCGATGCGACCTCGCACAGCTACGAGCGCAAGATCCAGCCGATGCCGAAGCTTGGGCTGTGGGTGGAGGAGCTTGAGCGCCAGCTGAAGGCCAACGAGAAGAAGGCACGCAAGGATCGGCTGTCTCTTCTGCGGATTCATGAAGACCTTGTGTCGCTGGGCTACAAGGGCGGCTATGACGCGGTTCGCCGCTATGCCAGGGCCTGGCGGCGCCGGTGGCGGCTGTTGTCGCCGGCGCAGGCCTATGTGCCGCTGATCTTCGATCCCGGCGAGGCCTACCAGTTCGACTGGAGCCACGAGTACGCGCGTCTGTCGGGCGCGACGACCAGGGTGAAGGCGGCGCACATGCGGCTGTGCCACAGCCGGATGTATCTGGTCCAGATCTTTCCCCGCGAGAGCCAGGAGATGGTCTTCGAGGCGCACGAGCGTGCCTTCCGCTTCTTCGGCGGGGTCTGCCGGCGGGGCATCTACGACAACATGAAGACGGCGGTGAGCACGATCTTCGTGGGCAAGAAGCGGGACTACAACCGCCGCTTCCAGGAGCTGTGCTCGCACCATCTGGTGGAGCCTGTGGCGTGCACGCCAGGGGCTGGCTGGGAGAAGGGGCAGGTCGAGAAGCAGGTGGGTGACCTTCGCGGCCGCCTGTTCGTGCCCATCCCGCGGGGCCGCTCCTACGCCGAGATCAACGAGTGGCTGATGGATCGGTGCATCGAGGACGCCAAGAAGCATCCGCATCCGACAATCCCGGGCAAGACGGTGTGGCAGGTGTTCGAGGAGGAGCAGCCCTTCCTGATGGCGTATCGCGGCCCCTTCGACGGCTTCCATGCCAGCGAGGTGTCGGTCTCGAAGACCTGTCTGGTGCGCTTCGACAACAACCAGTACAGCGTCGCGGCCCGCGCCGTCGGCCGGCCGGTGGACGTGCGGGCCTATGCCGATCGGATCGTCATCCGCCAGGACGGCGAGACCGTTGCCGAGCACCCCCGCAGCTTCGGGCGCGGCCGGTTCGTCTACGATCCGTGGCATTACGTGCCGATCCTGACGCGGAAGCCCGGCGCGCTACGCAATGGCGCGCCCTTCAAGGACTGGCAGTTGCCCAACGCGCTCGGCCGCCTGCGAACCCGGCTCGCGGGCCACGACGACGGCGACCGGCAGTTCGTCAAGGTGCTCGCGGCGGTGCTGGAGGACGGACTGGAGGCGGTTGAGGCGGCCTGTGCCGAGACGCTCGACTGCGGTGCCTGCAGCGCCGACGTGGTGCTCAACATCCTCGCCCGGCAGCGCCAGCCGGCACCGCCGGCAATCATCCCGACGCCCGAGGGCCTGCAGCTTCGCCACAAGCCGGTAGCCGACTGTCAGCGCTACGACAGCCTGAGGGAGGCCGGTCATGGAGCGTCATGATGTGCTGGAGATGATGACCCAGCTGAAGCTCGCAGGTATGCGCGCCGCTTACGACGACATCCTTGCCGACGGGCTCAAGCGCCGCCATCCGGTGCAACAGATCATCGGTACGCTGCTGCAGGTCGAGATCGCCGACAAGAGGGCCCGCTCGATCAAGTACCAGATGGCCTCCGCCAAGCTGCCGACGGTCAAGGAGCTGGCCGACTTCGACTTCGCCGCCTCGCCGGTCAACGAGCCCCTGATCCAGGAGCTCGCCGGCGGCGGCTTCCTCGAGGGCAAACGCAACATCGTGCTGGTCGGCGGCACCGGTACCGGCAAGACCCATCTCGCCGTCGCCATCGCGCGGTCCTGCATCCGCAAGGGCGCGCGCGGCCGGTGCTACAACGTCGTCGACCTGGTCAACCTCCTCGAGGCCGAGCTTCGCGCCGGATGTCAATCGGCTTTCAATACTGACCCCCGATCGGCGTGCAAAATTGACCCCCCTGAGTGGCACGGCGGAGGTTGTCCCGGTAGCCAATAGGGGGGACCCGCGCGGCTTCGTGTGGCGCCCTGCGCTACGCGGAGCGAAGCCGCGTGGGGGGTCCCTGTTGGCCCACCGGGGCAACCGGGCCGCAAGGGAGGCCGGCGGCGGGTCAGGAGCGGTTCTTGAAGCGCCAGCTCTCGTTGCCGGTCTCGATGATCTCGCAATGATGGGTGAGGCGATCGAGCAGCGCTGTGGTCATCTTGGGGTCGCCGAAGACGGATGGCCATTCGCCGAAGGCGAGGTTTGTGGTGATGACGATCGAGGTGCGCTCGTAGAGCCGGCTCATCAGATGGAAGAGCAGCTGCCCACCGGCCTGGGCGAAGGGCAGGTAGCCGAGCTCGTCGAGGATGACGAAGTCGCGGCGGACGAGCTGGTCTGCAGTGCGGCCCTGGCGTCCGGCGCGAAGCTCGGCCTCGAGGAGGTTGACCAGGTCGACGACGTTGTAGCACCGGCCGCGCGCGCCCTTGCGGATGCAGGACCGCGCGATGGCGACGGCGAGATGGGTCTTGCCGGTACCGGTGCCGCCGACCAGCACGATGTTGCGTTTGCCCTCGAGGAAGCCGCCGCCGGCGAGCTCCTGGATCAGGGGCTCGTTGACCGGCGAGGCGGCGAAGTCGAAGTCGGCCAGCTCCTTGACCGTCGGCAGCTTGGCGGAGGCCATCTGGTACTTGATCGAGCGGGCCCTCTTGTCGGCGATCTCGACCTGCAGCAGCGTACCGATGATCTGTTGCACCGGATGGCGGCGCTTGAGCCCGTCGGCAAGGATGTCGTCGTAAGCGGCGCGCATACCTGCGAGCTTCAGCTGGGTCATCATCTCCAGCACATCATGACGCTCCATGACCGGCCTCCCTCAGGCTGTCGTAGCGCTGACAGTCGGCTACCGGCTTGTGGCGAAGCTGCAGGCCCTCGGGCGTCGGGATGATTGCCGGCGGTGCCGGCTGGCGCTGCCGGGCGAGGATGTTGAGCACCACGTCGGCGCTGCAGGCACCGCAGTCGAGCGTCTCGGCACAGGCCGCCTCAACCGCCTCCAGTCCGTCCTCCAGCACCGCCGCGAGCACCTTGACGAACTGCCGGTCGCCGTCGTCGTGGCCCGCGAGCCGGGTTCGCAGGCGGCCGAGCGCGTTGGGCAACTGCCAGTCCTTGAAGGGCGCGCCATTGCGTAGCGCGCCGGGCTTCCGCGTCAGGATCGGCACGTAATGCCACGGATCGTAGACGAACCGGCCGCGCCCGAAGCTGCGGGGGTGCTCGGCAACGGTCTCGCCGTCCTGGCGGATGACGATCCGATCGGCATAGGCCCGCACGTCCACCGGCCGGCCGACGGCGCGGGCCGCGACGCTGTACTGGTTGTTGTCGAAGCGCACCAGACAGGTCTTCGAGACCGACACCTCGCTGGCATGGAAGCCGTCGAAGGGGCCGCGATACGCCATCAGGAAGGGCTGCTCCTCCTCGAACACCTGCCACACCGTCTTGCCCGGGATTGTCGGATGCGGATGCTTCTTGGCGTCCTCGATGCACCGATCCATCAGCCACTCGTTGATCTCGGCGTAGGAGCGGCCCCGCGGGATGGGCACGAACAGGCGGCCGCGAAGGTCACCCACCTGCTTCTCGACCTGCCCCTTCTCCCAGCCAGCCCCTGGCGTGCACGCCACAGGCTCCACCAGATGGTGCGAGCACAGCTCCTGGAAGCGGCGGTTGTAGTCCCGCTTCTTGCCCACGAAGATCGTGCTCACCGCCGTCTTCATGTTGTCGTAGATGCCCCGCCGGCAGACCCCGCCGAAGAAGCGGAAGGCACGCTCGTGCGCCTCGAAGACCATCTCCTGGCTCTCGCGGGGAAAGATCTGGACCAGATACATCCGGCTGTGGCACAGCCGCATGTGCGCCGCCTTCACCCTGGTCGTCGCGCCCGACAGACGCGCGTACTCGTGGCTCCAGTCGAACTGGTAGGCCTCGCCGGGATCGAAGATCAGCGGCACATAGGCCTGCGCCGGCGACAACAGCCGCCACCGGCGCCGCCAGGCCCTGGCATAGCGGCGAACCGCGTCATAGCCGCCCTTGTAGCCCAGCGACACAAGGTCTTCATGAATCCGCAGAAGAGACAGCCGATCCTTGCGTGCCTTCTTCTCGTTGGCCTTCAGCTGGCGCTCAAGCTCCTCCACCCACAGCCCAAGCTTCGGCATCGGCTGGATCTTGCGCTCGTAGCTGTGCGAGGTCGCATCGCCCCGCACCACCTTGCGTATCGTGTTCTTGGAAACCCTCAAATCCCGGGCGAGCTTCTTGATCGGAACGCCCTTCACCAGATGATCCCGACGGATCTTCGCGATCGTTTCCACAACCAGCATCTCCCCCACCACCCCGTCCGTCCAAACGACGAGGTGTGTTCATGGACACAAATCCAAGGGGGTCAATTTTGGACGCCGATCACCCCCAATAGGGGGTCACTTTTCCACGCTTAACAACACTCAGTAAGTTCCGAGTGGTTTTTCAGGTCAATTCGTTCTGGCCTTACATAATCGTTCACCCCTGTATCTCCCTTTCAGTATTGGCGGTTACCAAGTGCTCAGCAGTCACGGCGCTGTCAAAAAATTTGAGATAACAGTCCTTCGGCACTTCGCCCCACTGATCCCACCCTCATGGTTACCCATTCTGTCACCCCTACTCCCGATACCCCGCATCCCTCTGATCCAGCATGCGCATGAAGGCCTGGAACTCGACCGCGCCGATGTCGCCCACGTGGGTGGAGAAATCGGCGATCTCGCGGAGGGACTTCTCGCACACCTCTTCCGGCACATGCACGAGCGCCGCGTTCATCGCGAGCGCGTCCACCTGCGTCTTGCACGCGGTCTCCAGCCGGTGGAGGTAGAGGAAGGCTTCCGGGATGGTCCGGCCCACGGTGACGAGGCCGTGGTTGCGGAGGATCAGCGCGCGGTTGCAGCCGAGGTCGTGGACCAGCCGCGCCTTCTCGTCCGCGCTCACCACCGCGCCCTCGTACGCGTGATAGCCGACCATGCCGTGGAAGAGCGTCGCATCCAGGCTGATCGGCAGCAGCCCGCATTCCAGCGCCGCCACCGCCATGCCCGCCGGCGAGTGCGTGTGCATGACGCAGTGCGCGTCCGGCGCCGCCTTGTGGATCGCGCCGTGTATGGCGTAGCCGGCCGCGTTCACCGGCCACTCGCTCTCGCCCACGATCTCGCCCTCCAGCGTGATCTTGACCAGGTTCGACGCCCTCACCTCGCCGTAACGCAGGCCGTAGGGGTTGATGAGGAAGTGCCGCTCCGGCCCCGGCACGCGCACGGTGAGGTGGCCGTAGATCGACTCGTTCCAGCCAAAATGCTCGACCAGCCGGTAGGCGGCGGCGAGCTGCACGCGAAGCTCGGCCTCGCCCGGCACGAGCTGGATGGTCTTGAACCTTGCCGCAGCAGCCTCGGCTGTGGATGTGCTCATCGCTCTCTCCTCCCCTGAGCCGCGCCTTCGCGCGACCCCTCCTCACCCCGGCCCTCTCCTCCCCAGGGAGGAGAGGGAGCGCAAAGCGGCGTCGCCTACGTCCCCCCTCCGCCCTTCAGGGGGGAGGGGGACAGGGGGAGGTGGGCGCGCGCGGCCCGACCACTGGGAATTGTGGCGGTCTTGTCGGAGCGAAGCAAGTTACTCCAGCCGGCCGGCGTTGGGCTGAGCCCTGCGCGCCTCACGCCTCGAAGTGTACCTCCGCCTGGCCGATGGGGCCGAACTCTGCGGTCACCGTGTCGCCCGGCTGGCACTGCACCACGTCGGCAGCACTTCCGGTGGTCACGATGTGCCCGGCCTCCAGCGTGAGCCCGCGCTCGCTCAGGTGGTTCGCGAGCCAGACCATGACGTTCCACGGATCGCCGAGGACGTTGGCGCCCGCGCCCTCGCTCACCACCTCGCCGTTGATGCGGACCACCACCGGCTGGCCCGCGAGGTCGTGGTCGAGCATGCCCGCCGCCTCCGCCCCGAGCGCCAGCAGGCAGCCGATGGCGTTGTCGCCGATCAGGTCCGGCGCCTTCATGGAGAGCCAGTCGGCGTAGCGGGAGTCCGGCACCTCGATGGCGGGGTGCACGCTGGCGACCGCCGCGCGCACCTCGTCGCCCGTGTAGGGCGCGGCCCGCGGGGCGAGCGCTTGGCCCATCACGAAGTCGAACTCCGCCTCGATCGCGTAGAAGTTCACCGTGTTCGCGGGCACGCGGAGCGGGCTTTCGCCCACGTAGTCGGCGAAGAGGCGGCCGGAGAAGGGCGCGTCCACGCCGAAGCGCGCCTGCACTTGCGCGTTGGTGGCGCCGATCTTGTAGCCCGCGATGGCGAGGCCCGCGCTCGCCGCGAGCCCCTCCTGCACCGCGTAGGCCTCCGCCAGCGTCCCGGGCCGGCAGTCCGCCGGCAATGCCGCGATCTGCGTGCGCCCTTGCCAGGCTTCCCACAGGAGCGCGCCCGCTCTGGTTGCTGATTCCCGATCCATTCCCTCTCTCCTTGTCGCGTCGCCTATTGTTAAGCCGCCGGCCGCTTGGCCTCCGCCTCCATGAGCCCCAGGAAATTCCGGAAGAGCCGGCTGCCGTTGGCGCGCAGCGTCTCCTCCTTGGCAGCCGCGTCGGCCACCATGCGCGCGAACGCGCCCTGGCCCTGCTGGCTCTCCAGCGCGGCGACGTATTCGGGGAAGAGCGCGGTCGCCCCCACCAGCTTCGCATCCACCTCCATGTGGAACTGCACGCCGTAGGCGCGGGGGCTGAGCCGATAGGCCTGAACCGCGCAGGCCTCGGAGGTGGCGAGCAGGACCGCCTGCCTCGGCATCGCGGTGACCGCGTTCAGATGCCACTGCATGGTGAGCGGGGCCGCCGGCAGCCCGGCGAAGAGGGGGTCGGCGCGGCCCGCATCGGTGAGCGCGAAGTCGACGATGCCGACTTCGGGCTCGGGCAGCGGCGCGACGGTGCCGCCGTGGGCATCGGCCAGCAGCTGGCAGCCGAGGCAGACGCCGAGCACCGGCATGCCCCCGGTCACGGCGTCCCGCAGCAGCGCCTTCTCCGGCCCGAGCCAGGGGTAGAGATGCTCCTCGTCCGCCTGCTGCGGCCCGCCCATGGCGAGCAGGGCGTCATAGTCCTGGAGCGGCGGGAAGGGCTCGCCCTGCCAGGGATCGCAGGCACGCCAATCGATGCCGGCCTCGGCCATCACCTCGCCGAAGAAGCCGGGCTGGTCGATCTCCGAATGGCGGATGACGAGCACCCGGCGGGGCGCCGCCATCCCCTACCAGAGCCGGTCGGAGGCCAGTGCTGCGCCCTCGGCAAGCGCGCCGAGCTTGGCGTAGACGATCTCCGAATCCACCCGGCCGAAGCCCGCGAAGGTGCCGAAGCCGCAGTCCGCGCCCGCCAGCACGCGCTCGCGGCCCACGATATCGGCGAGGCGGCAGATGCGCTCCGCCACCAGCGCCGGGTGCTCGACGAAGTTCGAGACCGAATCGATCACGCCGGGGATCAGCACCTTGTCCTCCGGCAGGCCGCGCTCGGCGAACACGGTCCACTCGTGGGCGTGGCGCGGGTTCGCAGCCTCGAAGGAAATCGCCTGCGGCTTCGCCTTCATCGCCACGTCGTAGATCGCGTCCAGCGCGATGTCGCAGATGTGGGGCCCCTCGTAGTTGCCCCAGCAGAGGTGCATCCGCGCCGCCTCGGCGGGCACCTTCTCCAGCGCGTAGTTCAGCACCTCGATGTTGCGCTCGGCCTGGGCGACGAATTCCTCGTCGCTCTTGTCCTTGTGGATGCTGTGCCGGGTCATGGCGAGATCGGGGCAGTCGAGCTGGATCACCAGCCCCGCGGCGTGGATCGCCTCGTACTCGGACTTCATCATCTCGCCCAGCACCTCCAGGTAGGCGTCCTCGCTCGGGTAGTACTGGTTGGGCTGGAAGAACGCGATGACGCCGGGGGACGCCGCGTTCATGAAGCCCTCGGCCGCGCCGGCGCCCTCCAGCGCGGCGGCCATGTTGGCGAGGTCCTTCCTGAGCGGCGCCTCGTCCTTGAGGCTGATCTCGCCGACGCAGGGCGCGCGCCTGACCTGCGGCGCCTCGCCCTGGGCGGCCACGCGCTGTGCGAAGGCCAGGTAGAGCTCGAGGTCCCGCGGCATCTTGCGCGCGCTGTCGCCCGAGAAGCCGTGCAGCCGCTCCGTGACGTAGGTGGAGTAGCCGATCTTGCTCATCTCGCCGTCGGAGACGATGTCGACCCCGGCGTCGACCTGCTGGCGCACGACGTCGGCCACGGCGCTCACCATGCAGGCGTCGAAGGCGCCCTGGTCGGCCAGCGTCTCGTTCTCCTTGGCGAGCAGCATGTCGGAGACGTCCTGCGGCCTCGGCAGCGAGCCCACATGGGTCGTGAGTATGCGTTCGGTGCTGAGCTTCATGCCGTCCTCCCTCGGTCAGCGCATCGCGGCGCGCTCCCGCATGGAACCCGCCCGGACTATACGAGGAAGCCCGGCCTATCCCAAACCGGCCTCACCCCTTGAAGGCTCGCCGTAGGGGCAGGCCGCGACGTGATCGGGGCCGAACGCCTGCATGGCCGGTGCCTCGTCCGCGCAGGCCGGGCGGGCGATGGGGCAGCGGGTGCGGAACACGCAGCCGGACGGCGGTGCGAGCGGCGAGGGCAGCTCGCCCTTCAACGCCGTGACCTCGCGCCCGCGCTCGATCTCGGGGTCCGGCACCGGCGCGGTCGCGATGAGCGCCTGGGTGTAGGGATGGCGGGGCCTGCGAATGAGATCGCCCGCCGCCCCGTACTCCATCGTGCGGCCGAGATAGAACACCATGATGCGGTCGGAGATGTGCTTCGCCACGCTCAGATCGTGGGAGATGAAGATCAGGGCGAGCGCGAGGTCGCGCTTCAGGTCCTGAAGCAGATTGACGATCTGGGCCTGCACGCTGACATCCAGCGCCGAGACCGGCTCGTCGCAGATCACCAGCTTGGGCTCGACGATGAGCGCGCGCGCGACGTTGATGCGCTGGCACTGGCCGCCGGAGAACTCGTGCGGGTAGCGGTTGATGTGCTCGGGCAGCAGGCCCACCCGCTCCAGCATTGCCGCGACACGCGCGCGGACCTCGTGGCGCGGCATGCGCCTCTCGTGGGTCGTGAGCGCCTCGGCGATGATCTCGCCCGCGGTCATCCGGGGGTCCAGCGCGCCGAGCGGATTCTGGAAGATCATCTGGATGTCGCGGCGCAGCGGGCGGCGCTCCTCGACGCCCATCGCCAGTAGATCCTTGCCCTGCCAGAGCGCCTGCCCCTCGGTGGCGGGCACCGTGCCGATCAGGGCGCGGGCGAGGGTCGACTTGCCCGATCCGCTTTCGCCGACGATACCAAGCGTTTCGGCCGGCGCGAGGTCGAAGCTGACGCCCCGGACGGCCTGAAGCGTCCGCGCCCGCGTCCAGGGCGGACTCCCCCGGGGCCGCACGCGAAATGTGACCGAGAGGTCGCGCACCGAGAGCATGGGCGCGCTCATGCCGCACCCTCCAGGGGCCGGTGGCAGGCGACCAGCCGGCCCGGCGCAGGCCGGGTGCCCTCAGGCCGCTCACGATGGCAGATGTCTTCCACCCGCGGGCAGCGCGCGGCGAAGGGGCAGCCGGCAGGCAGCAGGTTCATGCTGAGAGGATCGCCCGGGATGGCGCGCAGCCTCTCGTCGTCCCGGTCGAGCCGCGGCACGGCGTCCAGCAGGCCCCGCGTATAGGGGTGGTGCGGCTGGGCGAAGACGCTTGCGACCGGCCCGCTCTCCATCACCCGGCCGCCGTAGAGCACGACCATCTCGTCGCAGTTCCCCGCCACGATGCCGACGTCGTGGGTGACCAGGATGACGGCGGTATCGAATGTGGAGCGCACGTCCGCGAGCAGGCGCACGATCTGGCCCCGCACGGTGGCGTCCAGCGCCGTGGTCGGCTCGTCGGCGATCAGCAGGCGCGGGCGGCAGAGCAGCGCCATCGCGATCAACACCCGCTGGAGCATCCCACCCGAGAACTCGTGGGGATACATGCCGATGCGCGTCTTCGCCTCCGGCACCTCCATCGCCTCCAGCAGGCGCACCGATTCGGCGAGCGCGTCCCGCCGGCTCATGCCCTTGTGCAGCGTCAGCACCTCGATCATCTGGTGCGAAATCCGCATGTAGGGATTGAGCGAGGTCATCGCCTCCTGAAAGATCATCGCGATCTGGCTGGAGCGAATGCGGTTCAGCGCCGCCTCGTCGAGGCCGAGGAGCTCGCTGCCGTCGAATACGACCGAGCCGGCGGCGGCGCCGTTGCGCGCCAGCAGCCCCATGATGGCGTACATGATCTGGCTCTTGCCGGAGCCGCTCTCGCCCACGATCGCAAGCGACTGGCCCGCGTCCACCGCGAGGTCGACGCCGTTCACGGCGTTCACCCTGCCGTCGCCGGTCTCGAAGGTCACGCGCAGGTCGCGCACGCTCAGCAGCGTCACGGCTCAGCGATCCTTCGGGTCGAGCGCATCGCGCAGCCCGTCGCCCAGGAAGAAGAACGAGAAGAGC
This sequence comes from Alphaproteobacteria bacterium, assembly GCA_963422645.2. Taxonomy (GTDB): domain Bacteria; phylum Pseudomonadota; class Alphaproteobacteria; order UBA828; family UBA828; genus WTGU01. The sequence continues at coordinate 373,116 of CAXXVO010000009.1, read as the reverse complement.
GTGATGACGAAGAAGAAGAGCGGGAAGAGCAGCTGCCACAGCGTGCCGTACTGCATCTGGCTCGCGCCGTCGTTGATGAGCGCGCCCCAGCTCGTATCGGGCTCCTGCACGCCGAGGCCGAGGAAGCTGATGAAGCTCTCGTAGATGATCATCGAGGGCACCAGCAGCGTGGCGTAGACGATCACCACGCCCAGCAGATTGGGGATGATGTGGCGCAGGATGATCCGGCCCGGCCGGACGCCGATCGCCACGGCGGCCTCGACGAATTCCCGATTCTTGATGCTGAGAGTCTGCCCGCGCGCGATCCGCGCCATGTCGAGCCAGCTGATCAGTCCGATGCCGATGAAGAGCACGAGAATCGAGCGCCCGAACACGACCATGAAGAGGATCAGCACGAACATGTAGGGAATGGCCATCATCACGTCGACGACGCGCATCATCGCGCCGTCGAGCTTGCCGCCGAAGTAGCCCGCCGTGGCGCCGTAGAGCGTCCCCACCACCACCGAGATCAGCGCGCCGATGACGCCGACCATCAGCGATATGCGGGTGCCCTGCACCGTGCGCGCGAACAGGTCGCGGCCGAGCTCGTCGACCCCGAAGTAGTGGCCGTTCTCGACCGAGGGGCCGCCCTCTTCCGCCACGCTGCCGAGGATCGCCCAGTCGATCTCCACATTGGACCACGACGCCACCAGGTCGCCGAAGATCGCGAAGACGGCGACGAGCACCAGGACGATGAGGCTCGCCACGGCGGCACGGTTGCGGAAGAAGCGTCTGCGGGCATCGCTCCAGAGCGAGCGGCCGCCCGCCGCGCTCTCGGCATCGGCGGCGGCGAACGAGCGGATCGCGCGTCGTCCGAAGATGAGGGGCGACACGTCAGTACCGGATGCGCGGGTCGATCCAGGCGTAAAGCAGATCGACCACCAGGTTGAAGATGATGGTAAGCGCCCCGGCCAGGATGGTGACACCCATGATCACCGGATAGTCCCGATTGAGCGCCGAGTTGACGAAGAACTGCCCGATGCCGCCGGTCGCGAAGAAGACGTCGATCACCACCGAGCCGGTAATCATGCCGACGAACGCGGGCCCCAGAAACGAGATCACCGGCAGCAGCGTCGGTTTCAGCGCGTGGCGGAACACGATGCGCCGCATGGAGAGGCCCTTGGCGCGGGCCGTGCGGATGAAGCCCGCGTTCAGAACCTCCAGCATGGAGGAGCGCGTGATGCGTGCGATGGACGCCATGAACGAGGTCGAGAGCGCGATGACCGGCATGATGACGTAGGGCCAGTGCCCGCCCTGCCAGCCGCCGCCGGGGAGCCAGTTGAGCCAGAGCGTGAAGATCAGCGTGAGGATCGGCGCGAGCACGAAGTTCGGCAGCACCTGCGCGCCGACCGAGACGCCGACGGCGAGATAGTCGAGAAGGGTGTTGTGGTAGACCGCTGCGGCGATGCCGAGCGAGACGCCCACCAGCACCGCCGCGAGGAACGACCAGCCGCCGTAGGTGAGGGTCACGGGAAAGCCCTGGCGGATGATCTCGTTGACGGTCTGGTCGGTGTACTGGAACGAGGGGCCGAAATCGAACTCGGTCACGATCGAGACGACGTAGCGCCAGATCTGCACGACCAGCGGCTGGTCGAGGCCGTACTTGGCCTGCAGATTGGCCATCACCTCGGCCGGCAGGGTGCGTTCGGTATCGAAGGGGCCGCCCGGTGCTGCGTACATCAGCACATAGGAAACGACGATGAGGACCAGCAGCGTCGGGACCGCTACGGCGAGACGCTTGAGGAAGTAGTAGATCATCTAGCCCGCATTTCTCGCCAGGGTCACGGCCTGCGTCGCGCCCAGGAGTTCGATCCGCCAGGAGCGGGCCGAAAAGCGTATCGGGGAATACGGTTGAGGCCCGCAACGCCGCGGGCGGGCGCCTGGGCGCGACCCGAAGGGCGGCGCCTTCAGGGCGACAGGGTGCGTCGCGCCGTTTGCCCGATGTCCCCGCATCGCGCTGCACGACGCTCCTACCCTCTCGCCCTGAAGGCGCCGCGCAGACCATGACCGTGGTGAGAAATGCGGGCTTGCGACGCGGCACGCGTGCCGCAGCCGCACGGCGTCACTCACTTGGCGATGCGGTAGAGGTTCCTGGAATACCAGTTGTTCTCCACGTTGTTGTAGGGCCAGCCCTTGATATCGCTGGAGAGCAGGAAGGTGTTCGCATAGTGGTAGATCGGGATGATGGCCATGTCCTCGGCCAGGATCTGCTCGACCTCGGCATAGATCGAGCTCGGGTCCTCGGCGGTCTTGGACGCGCTCATCAGCTCATCCACCCTCGGGTTCGAGTACTTGCCGTCGTTCGCGCCATGCGTGGTGGTGAGCAGATCGAGGAAGGTCGAGGCCTCGTTGTAGTCGCCGCACCAGCCCGAGCGCGCCACGTCGAACTCCTGAGCCTTGCGCAGGTTGATGTAGGTCTTCCACTCGAAGTTCGCGAGCTCCGTGGCGACGCCCAGCTTCTGCTTCCACATCTGGCCGATCACGGTGGCGATCTGCTTGTGGCTCTCGGAGGTGTTGTAGATCAGCTTGAGCGTCAGGCCCTCTGCGCCGGACTCCGCCATCAGCCGCTTGGCCTCGGCGTCCCGCTCGGCCTGGCTCAGCTGGCCGTAGGCGATCATCGGCATCGCGAAGCCGGCGGTCTTGAGGTGGGTGAAGTTGTAGGCCGGCCACTGGCCGCCCTTGAGCAGCCGGTCCACGATCACGTCGCGGTCGATGGCCATGCTCAGCGCTTGGCGCACGCGCACGTCATGCAGCGCCGCATTGCCGCTCTCGCTGTGATTGAGGGCGTAGTAGTAGGAGCAGAGGCGGGGCACGCTCGCGGCCTCGTCGGGCAGCTCCTCCTTGAGCGCGGGATACTGCCCCGAGGGCAACGGCTCCAGGTGGTCGAGCTCGCCGGCGCGGTAGCGGGTCAGTGCCTGGTTGTCGTTGTTGATGACGAGGCCCGTGACCCTCTCGACGATGACGCCGTCCGCGCCCCAGTACGTCGGGTTCTTCACCCGCGTGTGGAACTCGTTGAGCACGACCTCCTCGAGCACGTAGGCACCGTTGGAGACGATGTTGTCGGGCGCCGTCCACTTCGTCCCATGGGCCTCGATGGTCGCCTGGAGCGGGAAAGAGCGTGGCGTAGGTCGTCATCGCCGGAAAGTAGGGCAGGGGCTGGTTCAACTTCACTTCCAGGGTGTGATCGTCGACCGCCCTCACGCCCAGCTCGGCGGTCGGCTTCTCGCCCGCCAGGATCTGCTTTGCGTTCACGATCTGGGTGAGCTCGACGAACCAGCCGTAGGGCGAGGCGGTTGCGGGATCGACCGCGCGCCGCCAGCCGTAGACGAAGTCATGCGCGGTCACGGGGTCGCCCTTCGACCACGTGGCGTCCTGGCGCAGCGTGAAGGTGTAGGTCGTGTTGTTGTCCGACGCCGCGTAGCTCGTGGCCACGCCGGGAACGAGGTTGCCGTCCCCGTCCTGGCTCAACAGGCCCTCGAAGAGGTCCCGAATCACGTGGAATCCGGAGACGTCCTGGTTGAGCTGCGGGTCGAGCGTGGGGAACTGGTCGAGCAGGCGGTAGGTGAAGGTCTGATCGTCCGCCAACGCCTCGCCTGTCACCGGATGGGTTCCGGCCGCTTGCGCTTGCGTGACGACGCCCAGGGACAAGGCAATGGCGACGGCTGCCAGTCTCAACGGGGCGAACAAAGTCAGTCTCGATGTTCCCACCTTCCTGCTCCTTTCTCGTGGGGAGTGGCTCTCGGCGGATCGACTCGACACGTCCGACGAATCACTATGGCACAGGTTGGCAACATGCGGTCACGACGGCCTCCGCCGTCCTGCAGCCGCTGACAGCCTCCACCCTTCGCGAAACCGCCGGGGCGCCCCGGGCCGCCTCGCGCCGGGCGACGCCCTCCCCGAGCGCGAAAGGGATCGCAGTCTCCTTTGGCTGAGAAGGGACGATTGTGAATTGCGCCTGGCTCCCGTATTGCTCGCCGGCTCGTCGGGATCGGACAGTCGTCATGTCGAAAAGAACGGAATCGAAGAACTACAAGCGTCCAACTCGACGCACCGTCATCGCCACCGCCTTGATCGTTGCCCTCCTCGTCGCGGCCGGAGGAGAGCGCGCATCCGCCCAGGACGACCGGGCGGTCGCGTTCGTCCAGAGTGTCGGCGCCGACGTCATCGCCATCCTCGGGAACAAGGACAAGAGCACCTTTGCGGAGCGCGAGGCCGCGTTCCGCGACGTCATGGTCAGGGGCTTCGACGTCCCGCTCGTCACCCGCTTCGTGCTCGGGCGGCACTGGAAGGCGGCCACCAGTGAGCAGCGCAGGGAATTCTCGGCGATCTTTCTCGACTTTCTCGCGCGCGTCTACGCGAGCCGCTTCGATTCCTATTCCTATGGCGGCGAGCAGTTCACGGTGCACTCCGCCATCGCCGACGCGAGCGGCGACACCATCGTGCGCTCGCGGGTCGCCCGGCCTTCCGGCGCCGATCCCGTCGAGCTCGATTTTCGGGTTCGCTCGAAGGAGGGGAGCCACAAGGTCGTCGACCTCTATGTCGAAGGCATCAGCATGCTGCTCACGCACCGGGCCGAGTTCAGCTCGGTCGTCAATCGCGAGGGTATCGAGGGCCTGTTGAGCGGCCTCCGGGCGCGCGTCGAGCAGCCGATCGGCGATGCGTCGAGATAGAGCGGCTCGCTAACCTGCGATTCTCGCCATGGCCCTGGTGGGAAATGCAGGCTAGAGCGCGTCCGTCTTTGACGGACGCGCGACAGGCCGCGACCGCGGCCCGCCGCGTTAGCGGCGCCCTCGCTGAGGCGCCGGCCGCAGGCCGACTGCCGTGAGCGACAAGACGCTAGAGCGTTTCCGCGTAAAGCGGATACGCTCTACCGCGGCGCCTCGATCCCCAGCTCGCGCCAGATCCAGGCCGTGTCGTAGGGCTTTTCACCCTGTTGCGCGGCGCGGTGTTGCTCCCTGTTCTCCAGTTGTTTGAGCCAGTCTATCGCCTGTGCGCGGCCCGGCGTCGTCGCCGCGGCCTGCCGCAGGGTCTTGCCGTCCAGCATGGGAATCGGTTCGTCCAGGGTGCGGCGGTAATGCTCGTCGAGGTAGGCATGGATAATCCCTGCCGCCTCTTCGGGCGGAAGTCCGGGTTCGTCCTCCGGTTGCCCGGCGTACTCCGCCATCGCCTGTTCCGGATCCTGGTGCGAGATCAGCGGGTTCCCCACCAGATTGCCCAGACGAGACGCCAAGAGTTCCCGCCCCCGCTCGGCCCGTTCCCGCGAATTGGCGGTGAGAACCAGCGTGCCGCGCGCCAACGCGGCGTTGCCGAGCGACGTCATGCGGATGGTGTCCTCCGCTTCGGCCGCCGGAGCTTCCTCGCGATCCCGATCCATCCGGTCGAAGGGCGAACCCGGTGCAAGCCAGGCCCAGCGCGCCTCGCCGCCTTCCTCCCTCTCCAACGCCTCGATCCCGTCGAGCACTGCGGCCACCTTCGCCTCGTCTCCCGCGACCGGGAAGCGCACTTCAGAGAAGACGATCGCCTCGTTGTCGCTGTTGCGAAGCTCCGGCAGGGGAGCCTGAAGCTGCATGACCGCGTCGATCGTCCAGTGCTCCGAGAATATCGGTGCGCAGGGCAGTCCCAGAACGATATATCGCCGCACCGATTCCAGCTCTGGCGTCGAATCGTCGCCCGTCTCCTTGGCGGCCTCAAGCAACTCCTCTTTCATCCGCTCCGCCATCTCGTCGAACAACGACAAGAGCTCCTGCGACGCTTCGTGGCGAAAGCGAAGAATGCCGCCCGTGAAGTGCTCCTTGCCGTTCACGGTGACGATGCGCGCCGCCAGACGGTCCCAGCGCGCCAACGATTGCGAGCCCTGCTTCTCGTTTACCGTCACCGCCTCCCCACCCAGGATCAGATCGCGCACCGTCACGCTCCGACCCGGATCGACGTCGACGACCTCGTAGAGGGACACGACGGAATCCTTCAGCGCCTCCAGGTAGCGCCTGGCGGAAACGGCTTCGCGCCACCCGCGCCGCTTGAGATAGTCGTCGATGACGTTCTGCTGGTCGTCTTCGCCGAAGCGGGCGGTAAAGAAATCCTCGACGATGAATACGTGCAGCATGAAGGCGCTGTCGCCGAGAAGGTCGGCGATGTCGTCCCCGGACATGTCCAGGGCGTCGGCGACGGGATCGATGTGGGTCGCGTATATTTCCGATTGATACCCTTCCCACTCGTCCTTCGCCGCCCACCTGCCGAGGTTCTCTATCGCCTTGTCGATGCCGGGAATACGCATGGAACGATCGGTCGCCTGACCCGTTGCTCTTACGCTTCAAGGTAGGCGGGATTGCCCGGTGTCACAACGCGGGCACCCGCCGCGTTTACTGATCGGCGCCGGCCTGCGGGACCACCGGGGTGGGCGCGGCGTCGCTGAGGAAGGGCCGCTCCGCCCTGGGCGCTGCGATCGGATCCGGCTCGCCGCCCTCCGCCACTCTCACCACCACGCCGAGCCGGGACTCGCCCCCGCCGAACACGGCGCCCCGCGTCGGCGCCGCATCGGCATAGTCGCGGCCCACGGCGATGCGGACGTGGCGGTGATCGGCGATGGTGTCGTTGGTGGGGTCGATCCCGAACCAGCCGAGATCGGGGAGCAGGAACTCCGCCCAGGCGTGGCTCGCTCCCTCGGGCGTCTGCTCGCCCGGCGCGCCTTCCCGGTGCAGGTAGCCCGAGACGTAGCGGCTCGGGATGCCCCACGAGCGCGCTATGGCGATCGTCACGTGGGTGTAGTCCTGGCAGACCCCGCTTCCGGTCTCCAGGATGTGCTCGATCGGCGAATCCACCGCCGTGCTGCCCGGCTCGTAGCGGAACGCGCCGTGCAGCACGCGGGCCAATTCCAGTAGCGAGGAGAGGGGGTCGCCGCCCCGGCGCAGGCCCTTGTCCTCGACGAATGCCTCGAGCGCCGGGCTCGAGCGCGCGAATTGGCTGGGCGCGAGGAACTCCCAATGCTGGAGCGGCGCGGCGAGTTCCGTCAGCGCACCCCAGGCGTCGCCCTCCATCCCTTCAGGCAGGTCCGGCGCCGGCGCGGTCTCGACCTCCGCCCGCGATTTCACGGTGGTGCGCTCGTGCGAGCGATGGACGTTGAAGAGGTGACAGGCGTTGCCGAAGGGATCCTGGAACGCGATCGGCGCGGCGGCGGGCTCGATCTCGAGAGCGAAGTTGGCGACATGCTGCCCGCCATCCGCCCGCGGGTGCAGGCGCAGCACCATCAGGCTGCCCTGCGCCGGTTTCTGGTAGCGGAAGTCCGAGAGGTGCTCGACCAGGAAGCGCCGCGGTGTGTCTCCGCTCACGGGGTTTCCTCGCTCACGGCGCGTCCTTGATCTCGTAGTTGAAGTAGGCGGCCGCGATGTCGTTGTGCAGCAGGCGGCAGGACTGGCCAAACTCCTGCAGCGCCGCGCGCGTGGCGTCGTCGTCCTCGCGGTCGCGGTCGGGCCAGTCGTGGTCGATGCTGGCGGCCATGCGGCCCGCGCGGCGTTCGGCTTCGACCTGGAGCGGCGGGCCGCTGGAAACGGCATCGAGCGCCTCCACGATGCGCGCCAGAGCATGGCGGATCGAATGCGAGAGCGAAGGATCGGCGACCAGGAAGTCGACCATGCGGGGCGGGTGAAGCTCCAGGGAGTAAAGCCGACGGTACGCGAAGTGCGCCTCGCAGATCCAGAGCAGCGAGAGCCAGTCCGCTTCGCAGTCGGGGGCGGCGGTCGGGAAGAGCGCGATGTGTGCGTTCATCAGCGCGGCGATGAGCTGCGTCCGTTCGACGAAGCGCCCCAGCTGGAGAAAGTGCCAGCCGTCGTCACGGTAAATCGTGCCTTCGGCGACGCCCGAGACGGTGCGAATGGCGCCCTCGGTGCGGTCGTATAAGGTGCCCGGCTGGTTGTTCCAGATGGCCTCCATCTCGACATCGCGTAGATCGAAGTAGGCGAGGTTGAGAGAGGACCACATCTTGTCGGGGATGATGTTGCGGACCTGCCGGGCGCTCTCGCGCGCCGCCGCGACGCAGTTGCGGATCGCATCCGGGTTGGTCGGCTCGAAGGTCAGATCGTCGGCCAAGGTGTAGGCGTCCGCCAGCATGAAGTCTTCGTCATCGGGAAGCGGTTGCAGATGGCCGCCCAGCGGGGTGCGGCCGAGGGCCATGTAAAGGCGCCGCCAGCTCTGGTCGATCTGCTCGACCGGCCGGTCCTCGATGATGATGAACTGCTCCGCCAGCAGGTGGCAGCCGTGCTGCGCCCGCTCGAAGTAGCGGCCCATCCAGTAGAGGCCCTGGGCGTTGCGCGAGAGCATGTGCCTAGTCCGACAGCACCCAGAGGTCCTTGCCACCGCCACCCTGGCTCGAGTTGACCACCAGGGAGCCCTTGACCAGCGCGACCCGGCAGAAGGCGCCGGGGACGAGGCGCGTCTCGCGCCCGCGCAGGACGAAGGGGCGGAGGTCGACGTGGCGGGGTGCCGCGCCCTCGGGCGTGAGGCAGGGCGAGACCGAGAGGTCGAGCACCGGCTGGGAGACGTAGTTGGCCGGGTTCCTCCGCAATTCCCCGGCGTAGGCTGCGCGCTCGGCGGGCGAGGCGTGGGGGCCGACCAGCATTCCGTAGCCGCCGGATTCGCCCACCATCTTGACGATCAGCGTCTCCAGATTGTCGAGCGTGTACTCCAGCGCCTCCGGCTCTCGGCATAGATGGGTCTCGACGTTGGCAAGCAGCGGCTCCTCACCCAGGTAGTAGCGGATCAACTCGGGCACGTAGGCGTAGACGCTCTTGTCGTCGGCGACCCCGGTGCCCGGCGCGTTGGCAATGGTCACGTTGCCGAGCTTGTAGGCATAGAAGAGGCCGGGAGTGCCGAGCTGCGAATCGGCGCGGAACGCCACCGGGTCGATGAAGTCGTCGTCGATGCGGCGGTAAATCACGTCCACCTTTCGGAGCCCCGCGGTCGTCCGCATGTAGACGAATCCCTTGTGGACGAGCAGGTCGCTGCCCTGCACCAGCTCGATGCCCATCTCCTGCGCCAGGAACATGTGCTCGTAGAAGGCGGAATTGTAAACGCCCGGCGTCAGCAGGACGATGCAGGGGTCCGAGACGCCGCGCGGCGCAAGCTCGGTGAGGGTCTGCCTCAGCAGCTTGCCGTAGTGCTCGATGCCACGCACGTGGTGGCGGCGGAAGAGGTTGCGCAGGCTGGTCTTCAGCGCCCGCCGGTTGGCCAGCATGTAGGAGACGCCGGACGGCACCCGCAGGTTGTCCTCCAGCACCACGAAGCCGTCGTTGGTGCGCACGATGTCGGTGCCGCAGAGCGCGACGTAGACGCCGTGGGGCACCTCCAGGCCCCGCATCTCGACCCGGTACTGCGGGCAGCCCCGCACCAGGTCCACGGGCACCACCCCGTCCTCGATGATCCGCCCCGGCCCGTAGACATCGGCGAGGAAGCGGTTGAGCGCCTCCAGCCGCTGCCTCAGGCCCCGCTCGACCAGGTCCCAGTCGGCGGCGTCGAGCAGCCGCGGCAGGAAGTCGATGGGGATGATCCGCTCCTGCGCGCCGCCCTCGCCGTAGACCGCAAACGTGATCCCCTGGTGCAGGAAGGAGCGCTCGGCATACTCCTGCATGGCGGCGATTTCGGCCGGGCGCATCTCGTCGAGCGCCTCGCAGAGCTCCCGGCAATGGGCGCGCGGCACGCCGGTGGCCTCGAACATTTCGTCATAGAACGCCGGACGGGCCTCGTACGCGGCAAAGAGGCGCTTCCCCGCTTCCGCCGGGCCGTCGCTATCGGCCTCCAAAGGCCTGCCGCGCGAATCGCGACGCATGGAACACGCTCGCAGTCTGCCCAACCCCGGTCGATTGTGGGTCGGAAGCGGGGCGATTCGCAAGCGCGCCGGCGGGTTATAGGGTGAGCGCTCCTGTCACCCCCGTCTTGGCTTGCCCGGGACCTAGTGCAGCGTGTGCGGCGCGGCCGCTTCCGCCGATACACTCGTGGGGAAGCCCGCGCTCTCGGTCAGCATGAGCCGCTGCGGCAGCTGGAACCCGGCGTCGAGCAGCGCCCTCGCGAACGCGGCGCCATCGGCTGCCGCGCTTCTCACCCCCGCCGGTGGGAGGAACCAGGAGAGGAGGGCGGCCGCGTGGCGGTGGTCGCCTTCCTGGCAGCTCGCGAGGAACGACAGGAAGAGCCGTTCGTCATTGCTGACGAAACGGCAGCATATGGGGTTGAGCCGCAGGCTGCGTACGCCCAGCCAAAGATGTCGAGCGCTCGCTCCAGCGCCTCCGCCGCTTCGACTGCTGCTGCGGGGCCGCCGGTCGGGCAGAGCGCAACGCTGAGCTCGCCGCCGACGCGCGCTCGGACATCGCGTCGGCAGGCCGAGGCATCGGTCTCGGTGGCCGCGGCGCCATGGCCGGCGGCGGCCAGCCGGCGCGCGGACCAGAGCACAAGCTGTTCGGCGAAGGTGAGGCGGGGAATCGTCATCCCCGACGCGGCCGGGCGGCGCGGCGTGACTGATTGAATGTCCTGATGAATGACGCCGTCGGCCATGCCGCTCTCCACCCTCGGTTGGGTCCTTGCTCGATGCGATGATCACCGATGCGAATGCAATCGCGTTGCATAATCATAGTGGCTTACGTAGCAAATGCAACTCATTCCTATTTGCGTCGAATGCCAGCAACGAGAGGTCGATGCTCCCGCCCTCTATCCGCAGATCTACCGGGTGCTCGCCGAGGGCGATGCCGAATTAGTCCACGGCCTGGAGCGGATCGCGTGCCCGACACTGGTCATGATCGGGGAGGACGATCCCGGCAACACGCCCGCCATGGCGCGGGCCATGGCGGGGCTGATCCCCGGCGCCCGGCTCGCGATCCTGCCCGGTCTCAGGCACATGGCGCTCGCCGAGGAGCCTGCGGCGGTCAACGCGCCGCTCTGTGGCCTCCTGCGCGACGCGCTCACCGAGACCTGAACCCTCTACCCGAACGCGGCGAGGACCCCGACGCCGCCGACAACCATGGTGACTCCGCCCCATTGCAGCCGCGAGACCGGCTCGTGCAGGAACAGGCGCGCCAGCAACACCGTCACCACCGTGTAACCCACGCTCGCCACGATCGCGTACTCGCCGTTGGGGAGTTCGAGGCCGAAATAGAGCAGCAGGTGGCCCATGGTGTCGAGGACCCCGAATGCGGCCAGAACCGGCCAGGCCCGCGTCGGCAAGAGCACGCGCCGGCGGCGGGCAAGCAGGATCGCCGCGACCCCCGCGAAGCCGAAAATGCGAACCACCAGCACGGTCTGCCAGGGGCCGTAGATGTCGATGGCCCGGTCGGCGGCCGTGAGCGAGGCGGCATAGACCGCCGCTGCGACCAGGGAGTAGAGGATGGTCCGCCGCATCACGGCAGGCGCATATTCCGGTGCGGTGCTGTCCCCGGACGCCGTCGCCCGCGCCACCAGCCAGACCCCGGCCATGGTGGCGATCATCGCGACCCAATGGAGCGGGTCGGGTCGGGCGCCGAGGGCAACCGAGATCGGCACCGCGATCGCCGGATAGCAGGCCACCACCGGCGAGGCGAGCGACACCGGGCCGTGGGTCACGGCGTGATAGAAGAGGAGCGAGCCGATCACGGTGCCGGCGCCGATCCCGACGAGCCAGTGGATACCGTCGAGCCGCCAGTCGAAGGGCTGGCCCGTCGCCGCCATGATGGCCGCAATCAGCACGCCGCCGACCGCCATCATCGAGCAGGTCGCCGCCAGCACGCCCACCGAGCGGCCGGAGAAGCGCGCGCAGATATCCGCGAGGCCCCAGGCGAGGGCGCAGCCCGCGCCCCAGGCGGCCGCGCTCTCCATCACGAAGCCGCCGTCACGATGTCATGCGATCATGCGGTAGCGGCCGTCCGCGCACGCGGCGGCGGGCGGGTGAGGGCGGTACGAAGGCGGGGCCATGGCGGCGCGGATTATGGGCGAGGGCGCCTGCAATAGCGACCCGGCCGGCAGCGCACTGGCGCAAGAATTCTATTGCCCCATCCGTCCTGAGTTGTCGTAAGTTGAATATTGCGTTGCGGGGGGAGGCGCCTGACCGGCGTCGATGCCATGAGGACCACCGATCCCGGAAGCCAATTCGGCTTCCTGATGGTCCCGAAGTTTTCGCTCGGTGCGCTCTCGAGTGCAATCGAGTCGCTTCGGCTCGCCAACTACGTCAGCGGCCAGACGCTCTATGAGTGGCGCACCGTCTCTGCGGACGGCGAAGCCGTCGCGTCGTCGGCCGGGCTCAGCGTCGCCGCGGACCTGTCGATCGGTGGCGCTGCCGAGCGCCTGTCGACGGTCTTTGTTTGCGGCGGCATCGACACCCACCTCTTCGAGGACGCACGGCTCGGGGTCTGGCTGCGGCAGATCGAGCGGCGCGGCACGAACATCGGCGCTCTCTGCACGGGCAGCCACATTCTGGCGCGCCTCGGGCTGCTCGACGGCTATCGCTGCACCATCCATTGGGAGAACCTGCCGGGATTCATCGAGGACTTCCCCAATGTGGATGTCAGCGAGGACATCTTCGTCATCGACCGCAACCGCTACACCTGCGCGGGCGGCATGGCGGCGTCCGACATGATGCTCAGCTTCATCAACCGCGATCACGGCTACGAGCTGGCCGCCGCGGTCTCCGAGGCCCTGGTGCTGGAGCGGATCAGGGGCGAGGACGACCACCAGAGGATGGCGCTGCGTCTGCGTCTCGCGGTGAGCCAGCCCAAGCTTCTCGCCACCATCAACGTGATGTCGGAGAACATCGAGGCGCCGCTCAGCCAGACCCAATTGGGGCGGGAAATCGGCCTCTCGACCCGTCAGCTCGAACGGCTCTTCCTGAAATACCTGAACTGCACGCCGAGCCGCTACTACCTTGAAATGCGGCTCAACCGCGCCCGCGCCTTGCTGCAGCAGACCTGCATGTCCGTCACCAACGTGGCGCTCGCCACCGGGTTCGTCTCGGCATCGCACTTCTCGAAGTCGTTCCGTCTGCACTTCGGGCACGCGCCGCGCGACACGAAGCGGTTGACCAGCGGCTCGCCTCCCTTTCGCGCGGTCGATGCCGACTTGCCGGAACCGGCGTCTCTGTAACCTATCCCAGGGCGGCACGGACGGGCGATCTTGGGGCTTTGTCGCAGGCCAGCAAGCCGGCGTCGCGTCTGGGACAGACTGCCCACCCTATGTGATTGAAGAGAAACAGGGCTAAGGTGCCGCGCCGCAGGCCTGCAACGCGGGTTTGCAACGCAAGCGTGCGGCGCCGATAAACAACAGCCCAGCGCCGTCAACGCCCGGATCAGGACAGTGGTCATGTCGGACGACGAAATCATTCTCAGCGAGCTGAGCGACGCCGATCTCGTCGAGCAGATGCACGACGACCTCTACGACGGACTCAGGGAGGAGATCGAGGAGGGCGTGAACATCCTGCTGGGGCGCGGCTGGACGCCTTACACGATCCTGACCGACGCGCTGGTCGAGGGCATGCGCATCGTCGGCATCGATTTTCGCGACGGCATCCTCTTCGTGCCCGAGGTGCTCAAGTCCGCCAACGCCATGAAGGGCGGCATGTTCATCCTCCGCCCGCTGCTGGCCGAGACCGGGGCGCCGCGCGCGGGCAAGATGGTGATCGGCACGGTCAAGGGCGACATCCACGACATCGGCAAGAACCTCGTCACCATGATGATGGAGGGCGCCGGCTTCGAGGTGATCGACCTCGGCATCAACAACCCGGTGGAGAACTACCTGGCTGCGCTTGAGGAGCACGAGCCCGACATCCTCGGCATGTCGGCGCTGCTCACCACGACGATGCCCTACATGAAGGTCGTGATCGACACGATGAAGGAGAAGGGCATCCGCGACGACTACGTGGTGATGGTGGGCGGCGCGCCGTTGAACCAGGAGTTCGCGACGGCGGTGGGCGCGGACGCCTATTGCTCCGACGCCGCAATCACGGTGGAGACGGCCCAGGAGCTGATGAAGCGCCGCCACAACCTGCGCGCCACCGCAGGCGCGGCTTGAGGGCAGCACGCAATGGTAGAAGCCGCGACGCCTGAGCACACCGACCTCTCGGTCGACGACGAAGCCGCGTTCGCGTCCGCCGGCCCGGCCCGGGCGCTGGTCATCGCCTGCGGCGCGCTCGCCCGCGAGATCGTCGATTTCCGCGCGGCCAACGCTTTCGATCACCTCGACATCACCTGCCTGCCGGCCAAGCTGCACAACCGCCCGCACCTGATCCCCGAGGCGGTGCGCGCGAAGATCCGGGCGAAGAGGGCGGACTATCGCGCAATCTTCGTGGCCTACGGCGATTGCGGCACCGGCGGCCTGCTCGACAAGGTGATCGAGGAGGAAGGCGTGGAGCGCATCGAGGGGCCGCACTGCTACGCCTTCTATACCGGCCAGGAGGCCTTCGCCGCCATCACCGACGACGATCCCACCCAGTTCTTCCTGACCGATTACATGGTGCGCCACTTCGACCGGCTGATCATCGAAGGCCTGGGGCTGGACCGCTGGCCCGAGCTGCGCGACGACTACTTCGGCAACTACACGAACTGCGTCTACATCTCCCAGGTCCGCGACGACGCTCTGGAGGCCAAGGCCCGCGAGGCGGCGGAGCGCTTGGGGCTCGGCTATGTCCATCGCCATGTGGGCTACGGCGAGCTCGCGGGTTTCATGGAAAGGGCGGCGGCAGCCGGCGAGGAAGCAGGAGCGCCATGACACGCACCATCCTCAGTTCCGCCACCAAGGAGGTGGTGATCGGGTTCGACCAGCCCTTCTGCATCATCGGCGAGCGGATCAATCCCACCGGCCGCAAGCTGCTGATGGCGGAGCTGGCGGCGGGCGACTATTCGCGGGTGGAAAAGGACGCGCTGGCCCAGGTCGCGGCCGGCGCTCATATGCTCGATGTCAACGCGGGCGTGCCGCTCGCCGACGAGCCCAAGATCCTCGCCGATTGCATCCGGCTGGTGCAGTCGCTGGTGGACGTGCCGCTCTCCATCGACAGCTCCATCGTGGCCGCGCTGGAGGCGGGGCTGGAGGCTTACCAGGGCAAGCCGCTGCTCAACTCGGTCACCGGCGAGGAGGAGCGGCTGGAATCGGTGCTGCCCCTGGTGAAGAAATACGGCTGCGCCGTCGTCGCCATCTCCAATGACGAGAGCGGCATCTCCGAAGACCCGGACGAGCGCTTCGCGATCGCCAAGATGATCGTCGAGCGCGCCATGGACCACGGCATCCCCAAGGAGGACGTGGTGGTGGACCCCCTGGTCATGCCGATCGGCGCCATCAACACGGCAGGCGTGCAGGCCTTCGCCATCATGCGCCGGCTCAAGGAGGAGCTCGGGGTCAACTCCACCTGCGGCGCGTCGAACATCGGCTTCGGCCTGCCCAACCGGCCGAGCGTGAACGCGGCCTTCCTCAGCATGGCCGCGCGCTCGGGCCTCACGTCGGCCATCATGAACCCGCTGCACGAAGCGGAGGTCGCCGCGGTCATGGCCGCCGACATGATGAACGGCAACGATCCCGATTGCGCGCGCTGGCTCAGGCGCTTCCGCGAGCCGGCGGGCGCGAACGGCAGCGAGGGCAGGCGCGGCCGGCGCGAAGGGCGCCGGCGCCGGCGGGAGGGCGCTGCCGTCAGCGCGTAAGCGCATGAGCGAACACCCCTTCGTCGTTTTCACGCCCTCCGGTAAGCGCGGGCGCTTCGCACACGGCACCTCGGTCCTCGACGCGGCGCGCTCCATCGGCGTCGACCTCGATTCCGTGTGCGGGGGCCGCGGCCTCTGCGGCCGCTGCCAGGTGGAGGCCGGGAGCGGCCACTTCGCCAAGTTCGGGATCGAGAGCGCGCCCGGCCATCTGAGCCCACCGGGCGAGAAGGAGGCCCGCTACGCCGCCCGCCGCGGCCTCGCGGCCGGCCGGCGCCTCGGCTGCTCGGCACTGATCGAGGGCGATGTCGTCATCGACGTCCCGCCCGAGAGCCAGGTCCACAAGCAGGTCGTGCGCAAGCGCGCCGAGGCGCGGGACTACACCATCGATCCCGCAATCCGGCTGCACTATGTCGAGGTCGCCGAGCCCGACATGCACAACCCGCGCAGCGATTTCGAGCGCCTGACGGACGCGCTCGGCGAGCAGTGGGGCCTCGGCGGCCTCACGTCCGACCTGCACGTCCTGCAAGGCCTGCAGCGCGCGCTCCGCGACGGCGAATGGTCCGCGACGGTGGCGGTCCACCGGGCGACACGCATCGTCGCCCTCTGGCCCGGCTTCCACGAGCAGGCCTATGGCGCGGCCTTCGACATCGGCTCCACCACCATCGCCTGCCATCTGGCCGAGATATCGAGCGCCACCGTCGTGGCCTCTGCCGGGCGCATGAACCCGCAGATCCGCTTCGGCGAGGACCTGATGAGCCGGGTCTCTTACGTCATGATGAACCCGGGCGGCGAGGCCGAGCTGACCGAGGCCGTGCGCGGCGCGGTGAACGCGCTGATCGGCGAGGTGGCGGACGAAGCGGGTATTGCGCGCAGCGATATTCTCAACGCGGCCTTCGTCGGCAACCCGATCATGCATCACCTGCTGCTCGGCATCGACCCGACCGAGCTCGGCGGCGCGCCCTTCGCGCTCGCAGCCTCCGGCGGGCTCACTCTGCCGGCAAGCGACATCGACCTCGACGTCAATCCGGGCGCGCGTGTCTACGTGCTGCCCTGCATCGCGGGCCACGTCGGTGCCGACGCGGCCGGCGTGGTGCTCTCCGAGGCCCCGCACCGGGCAGACGAGACGGTTCTGGTCGTCGATGTCGGTACCAATGCGGAGATCGTGCTCGGCAACAGCGAACGGCTGCTGGCCGCGTCCTCGCCCACCGGCCCCGCCTTCGAGGGTGCGCAGATCGCGGCCGGCCAGCGCGCGGCCCCCGGCGCCATCGAGCGCGTGCGCATCGACCGCGATACGCTGGAGGCCAGGGTCAGGGTCATCGGCTGCGAGCTCTGGTCCGACGAGGAGGGGTTCCAGGAGGCCACCTCTGCCACCGGCGTCACCGGCATCTGCGGCTCAGGTATCATCGAGGCGCTGGCCGAGATGTACCTCGCCGGCATCCTGCTCGGCGACGGCACCATCGCCGGCGCGGCGCGCGCTCGGACCGATCGTATCGTCGAGGAGGGGCGGACCTTCCGCTATCTGCTCCACCCGGGCGAGCCGGCGATCTCCATCCATCAGAACGACGTGCGCGCCATTCAGCTTGCCAAGGCGGCGCTGATGGCCGGCGCGCGGCTGCTCATGGACCGCTTCGAGATCGCGACGGTCGACCGGATCGTGCTGACCGGCGCCTTCGGCAGCCATATCGACCCGCTCTACGCCATGGTGCTCGGCGTGATCCCCGACTGCCAGCTGGAGAAGGTATCCGCCGCGGGCAACGCCGCCGGCACGGGCGCGCTGATCGCGCTGCTCGACTGCGCGGCGCGCGAGGAGATAGAGACCGTGGTGCGCGAGGTCGAGAAGGTGGAGACCGCCGTCGAGCCCGCGTTTCAGCGCCACTTCGTCGACGCCATGGCGATCCCCCACGGCACGGCGACCTACGTCCACCTGCCGCAGCACGTCACTCTGCCCGTTGCAGAGGCAGCATCGGCACCGGCCGGCCGCCGCCGCAATCGCCGCCGTCGTCAGTCCTAGAGCACTACTCGGCCCTACCGGATCACGGCGGAGCCGTACGCGCCCACCTCCCCCTGTCCCCCTCCCCCCAGAGGGCGGAGGGGGAACGTGGCAGCGCCACCCGTTCTCCCTCTCCTCCCTGGGGAGGAGAGGGCTGGGGTGAGGAGGGGAAGCCCGGATCGCAAGGCATGCGAATAAGCGAAGGTGCAGCGATCGGGTACGAATCTTTCCGTTCGGACACTGCTCTAACTCAAGCGAAGGCGTCGGGCATGGACGCCTTCTTCTTCGCGATGAACTCCTTGAGCGCCTCGTCCACGCCGGGGTCGATGGGCGGCGCTTCGTAGGAGGCCAGCATCGACTTGTAGAGATCGTGCGCCCGTTGCGCCGTGTCCTTGGAGCCGTCCGACTGCCATTGCTCGAAGCTCGAATTGTCGGCAACCGGTGAGCGGTAGAAGGCGGTCTCGAAGTTCGCCTGGGTGTGGGCGCAGCCGAGATAGTGGCTGCCGGGCCCGACCTCGCGGATCGCATCCATCGCCTGGCCGTTGGCCGAGAGGTCGTAGCCCTTTGCCAGCACCTGCATCATGCCGAGCTGGTCGGCATCCATGATGAACTTCTCGTAGCCGCTCGCGAGCCCGCCTTCGAGCCAGCCCGCGCCGTGCAGCACGAAGTTGACGCCGGCAAGCACCGTCGGCAGCATCGTGTTCGCGCTCTCGTAGGCGGCCTGCGCGTCGGGCAGCTTCGACGCGGTCAACGCCCCGCCGCTGCGGAAGGGGACGCCGAGGCGCCGGGCCAATGCCGCCAGGCCGAAGATCGCGAGCGTCGCCTCCGGCGTGCCGAAGGTCGGCGCGCCGCTCTGCATCGACATCGAGCTCAGGAAACTGCCGAAGATCACCGGCGACCCCGGCCGGCAAAGCTGGCCGAGAGCGATGCCGGCCATGGCCTCCGCCAGGGTCTGCGCCATCGTGCCCGCAACCGAGACCGGCGCCATCGCGCCCGCGAGGATGAAGGGGGTGATCAGGAGGCCCTGGTTGGCGCGGGCGTAGACCTTGAGCGCACCCAGCATGGTCGCGTCGAAGGTCATCGGCGAGTTGGCGTTGATCAGGCTGACCATGACGGCCTGGGAATCGACCACGTCTGCGCCGAAGAGAATTTTCGCCAACTCCACCGAATCCGCCGCGCGCTCGGGGTGCGTGACCGAGCCCATGAAGGGCTTGTCGGAAAAGCGCATGTGCGCGTAGACCATGTCGAGGTGGCGCTTGTTGACCGGCACGTCGACCGGCTCGCAGACCGTGCCGCCGGAGTGGTGCATCGCCGGCGTCATGTAGGCGAGCTTGACGATGTTCTGGAAATCCTCGAGCTGGGCGTAGCGCCGCCCCTTCTCGATGTCGTAAATGAAGGGCGGGCCATAGACTGGCGCGAACACCGTGTTGCGGCCGCCCATCTCGACCGATCGCTCAGGATTGCGTGCAAGCTGCGTGAAGGTGGGTGGCGCGGTCGAGACCAGATGGCGCGCAAGCCCGCGCGGAAAGCGCACCCGTTCGCCGTCGATGTCGGCGCCGGCATCCTTGAAGAGCGCGAGCGCTTCGGGATCATCGCGAAAATCGATCCCGATCTCTTCCAGGATCGTGTCCGCGTTCTCCTCGATCAGCGCCAGCCCCTCTTCGGTCAGCAGCCCGACCGAGGGGATGTCGCGCGTGATGTAGCGGAGCTGCTCGATCCCGCCGCCGGTCCGCTCCGCGCGCCGTGCAGCGCGCCCGCCGCCGCGGCGACCGCTTCGTTTCGTCATGGTTTGCCGCCGTCTGAAGCCTGTCCCATCCCTGGGAATCTATCGTTGTTTGGCCGAAGCCGCACCCTTGGGCCCACAGTGGGCGCCTGCGCCGCTCCCCACTAGCGGAATTGCGACGGAATCCGGTCAAGCCCCGTCTCAGCGCGTCCGGAATACGCCACAATTCCGTCGAATTTGGGTGAGATCATCGCCTCAACGGCCGGGGTGACTGACGTTGCGGCTTCTTCACAGGGACCGTCGGCACGGAGGACACCCGCCGCGATTGCGTCGGGCGCTCGTCGTGGGCTGCGCCATGGTCCTGATCGGCTCCGTGACGGCGGTCGCCCCGGCTGACTCGGTTGAGGCCGGCGAAGCGACATTACTCCACCCCTCTCCCTGGGAAGCCGCCGACGCCGAGGCCCAATTCCTGGCCGACCGAATTCTTCGAAGGGAAGGCGGCGGCCTGTTCTTGGGCGACGAGCGCCAGCACGCGCTCGGTCGCGAGGTCAAGCAGGCATTGTCGCTTATCCGCCGCGCGTATCCGGCGATGGCGGACGTTCTCGTGCGTGAGGAGTACAGGCCGGGGAGAATCATACTTGGACTCGAGGGTGAGCTCCGAGACACCGTTGTCGGCACGTGGAACGACGAGAACGCGCTCGCCCCACCGCTCACCGGGCACGCGGCCTTCGATGCCCTCAATGCGAAGTTGGGGCTCAGGGCTGCAGAGACGCTCCGCTTTGGCGGTTACGCCTTCCTGGATGTGGACGAGCGCGTGGACGTGATAGAGGCAACTTTCGCCTATTTCCTGATCGACGGCGTCGACTACGCCCGGCCCGAGTGGGCGGTAGGGGGTAGCCCCGATGTTGACGCGGCCAAGGTGCGCGATACCTGGCACTTCGTCTTTCGCAACGCGTGGGGCGACTGCCCGGCCGGTTGCATTCACAGCGAGCTCTCGTTCTTCACCGTGGCGGACGGCGAGGCCGAGCGCATCAAGCCCGCAGAGGCGCGCGCGATGGACCCCTTCGCGACGCTCCTCGCGAACCGGGGCTGGCGCTGATCGGGTTAGAGGCGGGCTTGCGCCCGCTCAGGCCGCAGGCAGGTCGAAGTTGTAGAAGCGGGCGCAGTTGTTGAAGGTGACGTCGCGCCGGGTCTCTTCGTCGAGATGGCCGAACACGCGCTCGATCACCGTCATCGTATTCGGGTAGGTGCAGCGCGCGTGGGGGAAGTCCGAGCCCCACATGATGGTCTTCGGGTCGATCACGTCCAGCACCTTGTCCAGGTAGGGATCGTCGATCAGCCCGTGATAGATCTGGCCCAAGTATTCCTCGACCGGCCGCTTGACCTTGGGGATGTCCAGCGCCGGGCCGAAGTCATCCTGAATCTGCTTGGCGCGGAACAGCCAGTAGGGCAGCCAGCAGACCTCGTACTCCGAGAGCACCAGCTTGAGCTTCTCGAAGCGGTCGAGGACGCCGCCGAAGATGAATTCGTTGGCCAGCACGGGCCCGGCCTCCGCCAGCACACCCATGGCGCTGCGCGCCACGTTGCTACGCTCAGGCCCGTGCAGGACGAAGGGGTCGATCTCGTTGCCGGTGATGATGTGGAGCGTCACCGGCTGGTCCAGCTCTTGCGCGAGCGCCCAGAAGGGGTCGTAGTGCCTGTCCTGGAAGGGCGGCCACTCGGGGCGGGCGTCGCAGTTGATGATGACGCTCTTCAGCCCGCGCTTCGCGCTGCGCTCCAGCTCCTTGCAGGCCCAGCCGATGTCCGCCATGTGGATCATCGAGGTGCCGTAGAGGCGCTTCGGCGCATGGCTGCAGTATTCGGCGAGCCAGTCGTTGAACACGCTGCACAGGTCCTCGACCAGCCGGTCGTCCCGCGCACGCATCGCGTAGAGCATCCAGGTCGAGTTCACGATCTCGCCGACGACGTTGTCCTCGTCCATGCAGACGAGACGGATCGCCGGGTCGGTGCCCGAGCCCACGAGCTTCCGCTGAAGCTCCTCGTCGCCCTCCACGATCTCGTCCACGCGAACGTACTCGAAGCCCGTGAAGAAGTGATCGGCCTCGGTGCCGGCGTGTTCGGACACCATGTGCGGCACGGCATCGCCGTAGCGCGCGCCGAGCGGCTTGGTCCAGAGGTCCGCCGGCTCGATAACGTGGGAATCGCCTGAGATAACGGGCAGCTGTCCGGTCGTCGCCATCGCCAAACTCTGAGCCCTGGTTCTTGGGAACTAGTCCCTGAGCATGAGCAGCAGCTTCTGCCGGTAGTTGTCGGCGATCACCGCGAGGATGAGCAGGATGCCGATCACCACCAACTGCATGTAGGAGCTGATACGCAGCAGGTTCATGCCGTTCTGCACGAGGATGATGAAGATGGCGCCGAGCACCACGTTGGGCAGGCGCCCGGTGCCGCCGAAGAGGCTGACCCCGCCGATCACGCAGGCCGCGATCGAGAGCAGCGGATACTCCTTGCCGATGTTCCCCTCGCCGCTTTCCAGCCGCGCGGTCAGCATGATGGCGCCGATGGTCGTGATCCCGGCGGTCACGACGTAGGCCATGAAGAGGTAGAAGCGCGTGCTGATGCCCGAGAGCTGCGACGCCTTGAGGTTGCCGCCCAGCGCATAGAGATAGCGCCCCATCCGGGTCCAGTTGAGGAACACGTACATCAGGATGATGAACCCGATGGTGATCCAGATCGGGATCGGAACCCCGAGACCCCTGCCGTAGCCGAGGACGTTAGCGAAGTCGTCCGGCATGCCGTAGATCGGCGTGCCGCCGGTGATCATGAGCGCGATGCCGAAGACGATGGACGACATGGCAAGCGTCATCATGAAGGGCGGCACGCGGAAGACCGCAACGCCGATGCCGTTGACCACGCCGATGGCGGTGCCGGCGCCGAAGCCCGCAAGGCAGCCGATGAGGATCGCGCCCGTGGTCGCGGTGCCGCCGTCCCACGCGCCGACCATGGCCATCGCCGTGATGACCGAGACCAAGGCGAACATGACGCCGACCGAGAGGTCGAGGCCCGCGGTCAGCAGCACGACCATCTGGCCCATCGACACCATGGTCAGATAGGTCGCCTGGCGCGCGACCTGCATCAGGTTGCGGCTGCTGAAGAAGTTGTCGGTGGTGACCGCGAAGACGACGATCGCGATGAGGAGGAACCAGGGGAGCACGCCCGCGCGGACGAAAATGAGCGTTGCGAAATACTCCGCCCTCTCCAACGGCGTCGGGCGCTGCTGGGCGGTATCGGCCATTAATTCTCCCTCCGGATCACGCCTCATCCTCCTTCTCGAAGAAGTGGTGCAGCACCGTCTCTTCGGAGATTTCGGACTGGTCGAGTTCGGCGCGCAGTTCGCCGCGGTACATCACGTAGGTGCGGTGCACCAGGTGTAGAATTTCCGGCAGGTCCGAGGAGATCAGGAGGACACCGGCACCCGCCTCGCAGAGATCGCGAATGAACTCGTAGATCGCGACGCGCGCGCCGACGTCGACGCCCACCGTCGGCTCGTCGAAGACGAAGAGCTTGACGTCGCGCACCAGCGACTTGCCCACCAGCACCTTCTGCTGGTTGCCGCCCGAGAAGTGCTCGAGGTCGCGCTCGATGTTGAGCGGCATCAGGTCCAGCTTCTGCGCGATGTCGCGCACAACCCTGCGCTCGTTGGCCCGGCGCAGGAAGAGGAGGTTCGAGAAGGTATTAAGCCCGAGCGAGGGCAGCGCCACGTTCTCCCGCACGTTCTGCATCATGATCAGGCCCTCTTGCCGACGGTCCGAGGGCAGGTAGTAAATGCCGCGGTCGAGCATCCGGCGCGGCCCGAGCTTGTTCACGTGCTTGGCCCGGTCGTAGACGACGTCGCCGTCGAAGGTGATCTTGCCCGCCATGATCCGCTCGAGCCCGAAGCAGGCGCGGCCCAGGTCGGACTTGCCCGATCCCACCAGGCCGGCGAGGCCGACCACCTCGCCGCGCCGCACGTTGATCGAGACGTCGTTCACGAAGTGCTTGGCGGTGACGAGGCCCTCGACCTCAAGCAAGGTCTCGGCCGGGTTGCACTTGATATCCGGGAAGATCTGCTCGATGACGCGCCCGGTCATCAGCTCGACGAGCTTCTGATCGGACGCCTCCTCGACGGGGATCGTGTCGATATGCACCCCGTCGCGCAGCACGGTAATGCGGTCGCCGATCCGCTTGATCTCGTTCATCCGGTGCGTGATGTAGATGACGCCGATGCCGTCGGCCTTGATCTGCTCGATCAGGTCGAAGAGGCGGTCGGTCTCGCGTTCCGTGAGCGAGGCGGTCGGCTCGTCGAAGATCATGATGTTCGGCCGGGTGCGGAAGGCCTTGGCGATCTCCACCATCTGCTGCTCGGCGCGGGAGAGGTACATCACCTCGTCGCGCGGCCTGAGCGGGAAGCCCAGACGGTCCAGCGTCTCGCGCGCCTGGCGGGCGAGCGCCCTCTTGTTGAGCAGCGGCCCGCGCGTCAGCTCGTCGCCGAGGAACAGGTTCTCCTCGACCGTGAGCTGCGGCACCAGCGAGAATTCCTGAAACACGGCGCTCACGCCGAGCTGGCGCGCGTGGTGCACCGAGTGAATGACGGTCGGCTTGCCGCGCAGGTGGATGGTTCCGCCGGAGGGACGGTGGACGCCGGCGACGATCTGGATCAGGGTGGACTTGCCCGCGCCGTTCTCACCGAAGAGAACGTGCACCTCGCCCGCTTGCACGTCGAAATTGACGCGGTCCAGCGCCAGCGTGCCGGGGAACTGCTTCGAGAGATTTTCTAATCTGAGAAGGGTGTCCCCGGAGCTCAGAGGCTCCGGGGACTCTTCAAATACTGCGGCTGATGGTTCTGCCACTGCTATGGGCCTCCATCAGTCTCGTACTTTGTCGGACGCACGCACGGCTTAGTCGGTGCTGAACACGGGCGTCCAGCCCTGCGGCGCGAGCGTCGTGGTGGTGTCGAAGTCCGCGTGGTTCTCCGGCGTCACCATCGCCGCAACCGGCTGCACATGCTCGATCATCCGGCCGGTGTCGTTGAACTCGGGCCGTCCGCCGGTCGCCGACGGCTTGCCCTCGAGCAGGCGGACCGCCTGGTCGATGGAGATCCGCGCCTGGATGATCATCTGGTCGGTCGGTGCCATGGCGACGCTGCCGCGGCCGACGAACTGATGCATGCCGGGCGTGTAGTAGTAGGAGACGAGCTTGATCTCGTCCTGCAGGCCCAGGTCGCGGAGCGCGGCCATGCCGCTCTCCACCGCCGGCGCCACGCCAACGATGTAGTCGAGATCGACATCGCTGCCCGAGGTCTGCGCCTGGATCACGTTCTCGACGAGGCTGAGCTGGGCCTCCTTGCTGGTCTGGGCCCACTTGGTCGAGATGATCTCGGCGTCGGAGCCGACGACCGCGTCGTGGCAGCCCTGATTGCCGGCCACTGACCAGCTGGCTCCGGGCGGGCCCGGGAACCAGGCCAGCTTGACCACGCCACTGCCAGCGGGGTGTTGATCGGCGATCCACTTACAGGCGATGCGGCCCATACTGTAGTAGCTCTCGAGCGACTTGGCATCGACCTCGGTGTTGATCCCGTTGATCAGGTCGACAATCTTGATGCCCCTGGCGCGCAGCTCGTTGACCTGCTTGATGTTGCCCTCGCCGGAAATCGCGGAGAGCACGAGGATCTCGGCGCCGTTCGCGATACAGTCCTCGACCTGCGAGAGCTGCTTCTCCAGCCTGTCGTAGCCGCCGGCTTCGATCAGGGAGATCTTCTGGCCGAGGCGCTTGCCTTCCTCGATGATCCCGTAGGCCGCGCCGACCCAGTAGGAGTCCACGAGGTGGGGGAAGGACACGCAGATATGGTGCTTCGCGTCCACCTCATCCGGCATCAGCGGCACGTAGTCCACGACCTCGAGGCTCTGGTTGGCGGGATCGGTCCAGCACGCCGGGTCGCCGTCGGTGCAGGCCGGGTTGTAAATCTCAACTTTGGCCGGCCACCAGACGCCGTCGTCCTGGGCCTGCGCGTCGGACGCGGCAAAGCCGGTCATGGCCATGCCTGCCGCAACGGCGGCGCCTAGAGTCAGTTTCCACATGGTCGTTTCTCCCTCTGATCATGGACCCATATCGGCGAGGGCGCCGGTAAATTCACCGGCGCCCATGCCACCACGTCTCCGTGTGGCGGGCATATTACGGGCCAGCGACGAAAGCGCAAATGCCCTTTACCCCCCCTTCGAGCGATCAGTGAGCGGGTGCCCGCATGTCCTCCGGCACCACCGCGCCCTTCTCCACGATCAGCTCGTCGTCGAGCCAGAGCGAGCAGCCCTGCATCGGCAGGTCGAGGTGGCAGGGAGTGTCGTTCTCGCCGCCGAACTCGGTGTCGGGGCCGAGCGAGAAGAGCACGTTGCCGTAGTGCGCGCGGCCGTCCATGCCGATGCCCGGCAGGTCGGGCCGCCAGATGCAGTGATGGTTCAGCCCCCAGCCGATGTGCGAGACCGCGTAGGCTCGCGGGTCGTTGTAGCCCTCGATGAAGCCGCGCAGGTTGTCGGCGCGGGCGCCGCCCGAGATCCCCGTCACCATGCCGCCCTCGATATCGAAGGCGATGCGCTCGCCGGTGAACTCGCGCAGCGGGAAGACGATATCGTCCGCCTCCATCACCACTCGCCCGTTCACGCCGCGCTCGGCCGCGAGCGTCGCGAGGAAGCCCCCCGGCCAATGGTCCCAACGGCCGGGCTCGGTGGTGAAGCCGTATTCCGTCAGGATGAACTTGTCGCCGAGCGTGTAGGTGACGTCGGTGCCGGCGTCGTTGGTGAAGCGCAGGTTCTGCGCCGCCCGCATCCGCCGCTCCCCGGCCTCGACGCGTGCGCGCATCTCGGCGGTCGGGAACAGGCGCTCCAGAATCTCCACGGGCTCGACGATGAGCAGGATGCGCGAGCCCGCCTCCTGCATCGCGATCTGCTCATGGGAGAAAAGCAGGAGCATGTGGTCCAGCACCATGTCGGCGTCCTTGCAGGTCTGCATCGCCTCCGGGTGCTTGCTCAGCGCGTTCTGCCCGATGTTGGCGATCCTGACCGCCGGGTCCTCCGCACCCTCCGAGGGGAGGTGCACGTCGGCCACGTCGGCGCCGAGGTCGCGCGCGGCCGCGAGCGACGCCTCCCTGTAGTTCCCGAGCTGGTCGCCTTCCGAGAGGACGGCGACCGTCTCGCCCGGCCCCACCTCGCAGAGCTCGAGATTCTTGCGGAACAACTCCGTCAGTCGTGTCTGATCCTGCTGTGTGCCCATGAGTCCGGCTCCTATTCCGCCGCGCTCACCAGCGCGGTGTAGCCGCCGTCGCGCGGCTCCCTGTTGCGCGAGGCGCTCTCGCGCAGGGCGTCCTCGCCGTCCTGGTGGCGCCTGGCGCGGGCCTCGTCGTCATCGCTCAACAGCTTGTCGAGATAGTAGTTGAGAAGGTGGTGAATCGCGCGCTCCAGCTTGACCGTCGGCCCCGGCCGGAAGGCGCGCGAGCCCACCCCATTCTGGAGCGATTCCAGCATCGCCCGGTCCTCGTTCGCGACCAGGCGGATGAAGTCGGCGTAGATCTTGTTCTTCTCTTCGAAGGCGGGCTCGTCGAAGTAGGCGTCGGGCAGCTGGGTGTAGATGAAAATCCGGGTGGTGGCGTGGTCGATCGGCAGCGCCACCCAGGGCTGGATCAGATCGTGCCGCCCGAAAACGTTCATGGTCGGCCGGATCCAGGTGGTGCACGCGAACTTGTCCGTCACCTTGCCCCTGAGCCACGGCATGGTGTCGAAGAGCGTGACCCCCTTCGGCGCCATGGTGAAGCTCTCGTAGGCCGCGTTGTAGCCCTTCTTCTTGAGGTTGAAGCGGAAGTCGTTGACCGGGAAGTGCCCGCCGAAGGTTTCCTTGTGGATCACGCCCACGTGGTACATGTCCATCAGGTTCTCGGGGATGAACTTCCAGTTGCAGGGCACGTCGAAGACGTACTTGTCCGACATCCGCGTGTTCTCGGGCTGGAGAAACGCGGCGAACTCCCTGATCCCGTCCTCGTCCAGATAGTCGGCGAGGCTCGGGCAGTCCGGGTCGAAGTTGACGAAGATGTAGCCGCCCCAGGTGTCGAGGTTGACCCGCTGCAGCGCGCAGGTCGAGAAGTCGAAGCCCTCGACCTCCTTCGTGTGCGGCGCGCCGAGCAGCTTGCCCTCCAGGTCGTAGACCCAGGAGTGATAGGGGCAGCGGAAGCTCTTGAGGTTGCCTTCGCCGGTCGCCACCTCGACGCCCCGATGCTGGCAAACGTTGTTGAAGGCGTTGAGGGCGCCCGACGCATCGCGGCAGACCAGCAGGGGCTCGCCCGCGATCCGCATGGCCCGGTAGTCGCCTTCGCTCTCGAACTCCTCCACGCGGCCGATGCAGAGCCACTCCTTCATGAAGATGGTGTCGACCTCGTAGTCGAAGATCTCGGGCGATGTGTAGAGAAAGCCCGGCAGATGCCGCGCCTGGCCGAGGGCCCGGCGTGTCTTCCTGATCTCTTCGAGAATGCTCTCGTCGAGTGGGATGCTCCGCTGCTGCATCGCCCAACGTCCCCCCTTGTCATTCGAAGCCGGCAGTATAGCGGCCGCCCGCCGGCGAGTCCGCAGGCGCCGGCCTCTCCTTGCTCCGCCGGGGCCCTCTACAGGTAGAACGCGCGCCCCTGGACGATGTCGGATTCCCCGCTGTCGAGGTGGTGCGGCCCGCTCACCCGAAACCAGTACTCGATCGCGCCCCCGAAGTAGACCTGGTAGCAGTTGGTCTCGTGCACCGTGGCCCATCTGCCCGAATAGCGCGGGCCGTCATAGTGGTCGTACCCGCGGCGCTTGCGCAGCTCGTCGACGGTGACGCAGCGGACGCCATCCTCGTCCACGGTCCACGTGCCGTCCGAGCGGTATTCTCCCTTCAGGGTCGTGAGCTGGGTCTTGATCGTTCCATCGGCGAGATAGTGGGTCACGAAGGTGCCGCCCCCGCCCGACATGGAGGTGGTGTTGCCCCTAAGCCGGGCGACGACCTCCTCGGCCGTTGCTGGGCGGATGCCGCGCGCCTCCAGGGTGTCCCGCAGCTGCTGGGTCACCTGCGCTTCCATCTGGACCAGGCTCGCCTGCACCACCCGGGCCTCTTCAGGGGTCAGCGGCGTGCCTCTCGGTATGCAGGCGGCCAGCACCCCGGCTATGGCCAGCGCGATAACTATGCCGCCGCGCACGACGCCCTCACGCCCTCACACCGGGCAGCGGGTCAGCAGGCGGCCCGCATCGTCGAAGCGGAGCGCCTCGGCCTCGCCCAGCACCTCGCCCGCCCCGTTGAGCTCGGCCGCGAGCGGCGGCGAGACCAGGACCGTCTCCAGGTGCAGGGTGGAGCGGATCAGGCAGAGCCGCGCGTCTGCGCCGTCGAGATGCCAGCTTGTGCCGACCGCGGCCTGCAGCGCCGCCTTGTCGGTCGCGAGCACGGCGGGGATCCGCACCCGCTCGGTGAAGGTCGCCGTGCAGGCGTTCATGTACATGGCGTAGAGGTCGAGGCTGTCGGCGACCTCCTTGGTCGTGTAGTCGGCGTTGCCGACGCCGAGGCCGTTGCCGTGGGTCTCCGGCGTCAGCCCCAGCGCCACCAGCTTGCTGATCATCGGCGCCGGCGGGTTCGGGCGCCCGCGGATGTCGAAGCGCGCGGTGACCGCCGGGTCCATGCCGGTGCCGGAGATGTTCTTGCCCATCCGCTCCACCGCGAGCACGTCGATCTGCTCGAAGGGCAGCCTGGGGATGCAGCCCTTGGCGGTCTTCAGCAGGCGGGCGTCGGTCTCGTAGAAGTCCTCCGGCTCGGCGCCTTCGATCACCGCCGCCTCGCGCTCGGCGTTCTCGACGATGGCGATGCCGTAGGCGACCGGGGCCTCGCGGATGGCGATTGCAGCCCATTCGGGCAGCACCTCCATGTAGCCGCGCACGCCGAGGCGATGCACGAAGCGCGCGCCTTCCGCCTTGCCGAGGCCGATGGCGACCATCTTGGTGAGCCCGCTCTCGACCTCGCGGTCGAAGGAGGTGTGGGACTTGACCCGGCCCACCACGAGCAC
This sequence comes from Alphaproteobacteria bacterium, assembly GCA_963422645.2. Taxonomy (GTDB): domain Bacteria; phylum Pseudomonadota; class Alphaproteobacteria; order UBA828; family UBA828; genus WTGU01. The sequence continues at coordinate 343,633 of CAXXVO010000009.1, read as the reverse complement.
CGCGTCGGCTTCGAAGGCGCGGCGGTCGAAATGAACCGCGATGCCCGCGCTCGTCTCGCTCAGCCTGACCACTTCCATGCTGGCCTCGATGGGGCAGCCCATGGCCTCTTCGGTGAAGCCGAGCTCGGCCAGCAGCGACACCTGGCCCGAGGCGACCGCACCGGCGTGGCTGCCCATCGTGGGCACGATGAAGGGGTCGAGCCCGCGCCCCTTGAGCCAGGCGACCGCCGCCTTGACCACCGCCGGTTTGCTCTTGATGCCCCGGCTGCCGCAGGTGATCGCCACGCGGGCGCCGGCCGCGAGCGTGGTGAGCTGCCGCGAGGCATCGAGCGCGGCGCGCGTGGCGGCGGCGACATCGGGAAGCGCCGGCACGACCGGGTGGCGCAGCGCCACCGGCACTACCTGCGGCAGCGGCTCGTTCTCAAACTGCGGCAGCGCGATGGCGGGGAAGGTCGGGCTCGGCGTGTTCAGGCTCATGGCGGCACGATACACCAGACCGGCGCCGGCCAGAACGCCGCTGAGACCTTCACCCTTATGGGAAGTGCCGGCTAGAAGCGGACGATGGAGCGCCCGATAATGCGGCCCTCCCTGAGATCGTCGAGGGCGTCGTTCATCTGCTCGAGGCCGTAGCTGCGCGTCACCAGCTTGTCCATCGGAAACTTGCCCTCGCTGGAGAGACGCAGGTACATGGGAAAGTCCTCGTCCGGTATGGACGAGCCGTGGCTGCCCCGGTACTGGCGCTGGTGAAAGACGAAGTGCTCGCCGTTGAGCTTGAACTCCTTCTGTGGCCAGCCGATCATGACCGCCATGCCGCCCAGGTTGTCGGCGCCCGGGCCGCCGCCCCGCACCATGTCGAGAATCTGCTCGTGGGTGGGCACCGTCCCCACCGCGTCGAAGGCGTAGTCGGCGCCCTTGCCGGTGATGTCCCACACCGCTGCGATCGGATCGACCTTGCTGGCGTTCACCGTGTGGGTCGCCCCCCATTGCTTGGCGAACTCCAGCTTTTCATCGTCCAGGTCCACGGCGATGACGGGGTAGGCCTGCAGCAGTGACGCCATCTTGAGGGCGCAGAGGCCGATACCGCCGGCGCCGACCACGACCACGGATTCCTCGGTCCGCACCTTGGCGGTGTGTAGCACCGCGCCGCCGCCGGTGAGCACGGCGCAGCCGACGATGCTGCTCTCCGGGGTGGCGAGTTCGGGCGCAACCTTGACCGCCAGCTGGTCGCTGGCCAGGCAATGCTCGGTAAAGGTGCCGATCGGCCCGTCTATCGCCTTGTCCCGAAAGGACGTCCCGATCGGTGCAAGGCCTTCGATGAATTCCCGGCCCGGGAAGCCCCCTCGGGGGACCCAGGTCGTGATCGCCCAGTCGCCTTCCTTCAGGTGGGTGACATCCTTGCCCACATGGGTAACCACGCCGACGCCCTCGTGGCCGAGCACGCAGGGGCAGCCCTCCTCCGGAATCAGAGTCAGCTCGTGGATCTGCGAGGCGCAGATGCCGCTGGCCGTCTGCTTGACGATGACCTGATTGGGACCGGGGTCCGGCACGTCGATTTCGTCGATTGTCAGCGGCTCGCCGGGGGCAGTCATGATGGCGGATCGTGATTTCATCTCAGGGCTCTCCGTGTCTCGGTTCGGCAGGCAGGGATAGCGGGCGGCATCGTCCGATGCAGTCCGGTCAGTGCAGCGGGCCCGGCGGGCGCTCGCTCGGGGGCGGCGCGGGCTGGCGTTGGCCGCCGGGTCCGGCCTGGTGGTGGACCATGCGCCAGCCGTCCTGCTCGCGGGCGAAGACATTGGTGGCGATGAGCTGGCCCTGCTCCAGCACCTCGCGACAGATCACGAAGGCGCTCGGGCCGAGGACGAACGCCCGCGGGGCCTCGCAGCGGATCTGCGGCGCGCCCGGGCCGCCGAGGATCGCGGCCCAGCTCTCCATCACCATGTCGCGCCCGACCAGCGCCTCCCAGCCCGGATGGATGCAGGCGACCTGCGTCTCCCTGGCCCAGAGCGTATCCATGGCCGCGAGGTCGCGGGCGGAGAAGGCCCGGTAGAACTCCTGGTTGGCGGCGAGCACCGCGTCTGCGTCCGACATCGCCTGTTCCGGCATGGCCGCTCCCTCACGCGCCGCTCAGCCGCGCAGCGCCTCATATTGTGCGCTATAGGCCTCGGGATCGACCGTCACGTCGACCAATACCGGCCCGTCGTGCGCGAACGCCTCCGTCAGCACCGGCGCCGGGGCATCGGTGGCGCCCACGCTCCAACCCCAGCATCCCAGGCCCGCCGCAACCTTGGCATGGTCCATCGTGCCGAAGCGCACGCCTCGGCTCTCCCGCTGCTGCCGTTGCTGCTTGATGTCGATGAGCGAAAGCGCGGAATCGTTGAACACCACGACCGCGATCCGGCAGCCGAGTCGCGCGGCGGTTGCAAGCTCGGCCAGGCACATGTGCAGGCCGCCGTCGCCGGTCATGGCGATCACCGGGCGCGTCGGCTCCTCCAGCGCTGCGGCAACGGCCGCAGGCAGCGCAAAGCCCATGGTGGAAAGCCCGTTCGACTTCAGCACGTCGTTGGGCTCGTCGGCTTGCCAGAGGCCCATGGCCGAGAACATGTGCGCGCCCGAATCGACGGTAAGCCGCGCCCGCGCAGGCGCTGCATGGCGCACCGCGCTCACCACGTCCTCAGCCGTGCGCCGGCCCAGGCCGGTCATCGCGAAGCCCGCGCGAAGGCGGCTGCGGAGCGCGGCGATCTCAAGCTCCGACCAGCCCGCCGGCTGCGGGTCTTCGATGAGCGCCACGGCGGAACGGTCGAGGGGGCCGGTCAGCGCCGCTGCCGGCGTCGCCGGATAGTCGTAGCCGTCGTGGGCCGCCAGCGCGAGGATCGGCCCCTCGAAGCGCCAGCGGCCGGGGAGAAGCTCGATCGGATCGAGGCCGAAGAAGATCAGCAGGTCGGCGCGGTCGAGGCAGCGCGCGTCGGCCGAGGCCCCGGTGAAGCACCCGACCACCAGCGGGTCGGCGTCCGCGACGGCGCCCTTGGCCTTGTAGGTGGTCATCACCGGGCAGCCGAGCGAGCGCACCAGCACCCTGAGTGCCGCGCTCGCCGCGCGGCCGCGCGCCTCCATGCCGGCGACGATCAGCGGGCGCTGAGCCTTGGCGAGCAGCGCGCGCGCCTCGGCCAGCGCGACCAGGTCGAAGTCCTTGGGCGCTTTCTTCGCCGTCCTCCGGCTCTTGGCCGCGGGTGCGGCGGTGCCCGCGGCGGGCGCGGTGGCGGCCGCTGTCGTGAGGTCGAGCTGCACCGGCCCCGCCGGGTGGGCCATGGCCGTGTCGAGCAGTCTGTCGATCCCCTTCGGCCCGTCGCCCGGCTCGGGCCTGTCATAGCCCTTGACCAGCGGCGCGAAGAGGGCGCGCTGATCGAAGCGCTGATGCAGCGCGTGGTGGCCCGGCGCCGCCTCCGCCAGCGCATCGGTGACGAGCAGCACGGGCGCGCGCTCCAGCGCGGCGTAAGCGATGCCGTTGACGGCGCTGGCCGCGCCGGGACCCACGCCCGTCACCACCACGCCGGGCGCGCCGCCGAGCTCGGCGGTGACGGCCGCCATCAGGGTGGCGGAGGTCTCGCCGTGGGTCAGCACGAAGTCGATGCCCTCGGCGGCGAATGCGTCGATGACGTCGAGGCTGCTGGCCCCGCCCGGCACGCCGAAGGCGCGGCGCACGCCGCGCTCCCGGCACGCCGCCGCAAGGCCCTGCGCAAGGGTCCCGGTCATGCCATCCGCCGCCGATATCCCCTGGGGCGTGCCCTCAGGGGATCAGCACCGCGCGACCCTTGACCGTTCCGGCATGGAGGTCGTGCAGCGCCTGGTTGGCGTCGGCGAGCGCGTATTCGCGGGTGGCGAGCGTCACCAGCCCCCGGTCGGCGAGCGCCATGAGCTCCACCAGCTCGGCATAGGTGCCGACCAGATTGCCGACGATGGTCTTCTCCGAGACGATCATGTCGATCGCCGGGATCTGGACGCGCCCGCCGTAGCCGACGATGTAGTAGAAGCCGTCGTTGCGGGTCATGGCGAGGCCCTTGTCGATGGCATCGCCCTCGCCGACGAAGTCGATCACCGCCTCCGCGCCGTGCCCGCCGGTGAGCGAGAGCACCTCGTCGACCGCGCCGTCGTCGGCCCGCACCACGTGGTGGGCGCCGCACTCCTTGGCGAGGCCCAGCGCGAGGTCGGAGCGGTCGAGCACGATGATCTCGGCCGCGCAGAGCGCTGCGAGCGACTGGATGCCGATATGGCCGAGACCGCCGGCGCCGATGACCACGGCGTACTCGCCCGGCACCAGATGGCGTGCGGCTTTCTTGGCGACGCGGTAGGCGGTGAGGCCTGCGTCGGTGTAGGGCGCCACATCCTTGGGCGCGAGGCTCTGGGGCAGCTTGATCAGTGCACGCTCGCCGGTGTGCAGGAGGTCGGCGTAGCCGCCGGGCGCGTTGATGCCGGGGAAGCTGCTCTCGCCCGCGTGCATGTCGTTGCCGCGCCGGCAGGCGAGGCAGTGGCCGCTGGTCACCAGCGGATGGCAGATCACCGGATCGCCGACCTTGACGCTTTCGACGCCCGAGCCGACCTCCTCCACCCAGCCCGCGTTCTCATGCCCCATGATGTGGGGGAAGGCGACATCCACGTGGCCCTTCCATACGCCCTCGATGATGTGGAGATCGGTGCGGCAGACGCCCGCGCCGCCGATGCGGACGATCACGTCCGTGGGCTTCGTGATCTTCGGATCGTCCACATCCTCGAAAGTCACGAATTCGGACTGGGTGAGGGATTCGTCGTAACCGTGGAGCGTCGCTGCCTTCATGGGTTTCCTCCAGTGGTGGGTTCGCTAAAGTTCAAGCGTTGCCCGGTCTCCGGGTCGAAGAGGTGCACGGCGCCGGCACGGGGGCTGAGCGCCAGCGTCTCGCCTTCGTGGACCGCCGTGTAGCGCGGCAGGCGGACCGTGAGCTCCTGGCCTTCGTCGGTCGTGCAGAAGACCAGCGTGTCAGCGCCCATGGGCTCGACCAGGGTGACCAGCGCCCGCAACCTGCCTTCGTCCGCCGCGCCCTCGGGCAGCAGGTCCTCGGGCCGAATGCCGACGGTGACCGCGCCGCTCGCCGCAACCGCGGCCGCCGCCTCCATCGCGCCGATTCGCACGATGGCGTCCGCCGCCCTGCCTTGCAGGAAGTTCATCGCCGGCGAGCCGATGAAGCCCGCGACGAACTCGTTGACCGGCCGCTCGTAGAGCTCGTCGGGAGCGCCGATCTGCTCGATCCGCCCGTCGCGAAGCACCACCACGCGGTCGGCGAGCGTCATGGCCTCGACCTGGTCGTGAGTGACGTAGACGGAGGTCCGCCGCATCTCCTTGTGCAGCCGTTTGATCACGGTGCGGAGCCGCACGCGCAGCTCGGCATCGAGGTTGGAGAGCGGCTCGTCGAAGAGGAAGATGCGGGGGTCGCGCACCAGCGCCCGGCCGATGGCGACCCGCTGGCGCTGGCCGCCCGACATCTGGCGCGGGCGCCGCTTCAGCAGCTCGGTGATCTCCAGCCGCTCGGCGACCTCGCGTACCTTGCGGTCCACGGTCTTGCGATCGACGCCCCGAATGCGCTGGTTGAAGGCGAGATTGTCGAACACGTTCATGTGCGGATAGAGGGCGTGGCTCTGAAACACCATCGCCACGTCGCGGTCCTTGGGCGCGATGCCGGCCATGTCCTTGCCGTCGATGGAGACCGAGCCCTCGCTCATGCTCTCCAGTCCGGCGACGATCCTGAGCAGTGTGGACTTGCCGCTGCCCGACGGCCCCACCAGCACCACGAACTCGTTGTCGTGGACGGTGAGGTCGATCTCCTGCAGCGCCGCGACCGGGCCGAAGCGCTTGAAGACGCCGCTGACTACGACTTCCGCCACGGGCCTACTCCCGGATCACGCCGGCGAGCGTGCCGCGCGCGAGGTAGCGCTCCAGTACGAACGCGATGATGACCAGCGGCAGCACCGAGACCAGCGCGGACGCGCTCAGACTCCACCACGGCACCTTGTTCGAATTCAGGATCACGATGGTGGGCGGCAGCAGCTGCACCTTGGCGAAGGTGAGAGTCAGCGCGAAGAAGAAGTCGCTCCACGAGAAGATGATGCAGAGCAGCGTCGCCACCACCATGCCCGGCGCGCAGTTGGGCAGGATGATCCGGTAGAACGCCTGGATCGGGTTGCAGCCGTCGATCAGCGCCGCCTCGTCGAGCTCGATGGGCACGGTGTTGAAGAAATCCACCATCACCCAGACCACGATGGGCAGCAGCATGGCGACGTAGACCAGGATCAGCCCGAGGTGGGTATCGAGCAGGCCGGTGAAGCGCAGCAGCAGGAAGTAGGGGATCGCGAGCACCGCCGGCGGCATGATGCGCTGGGAGATGAAGAAGAAGGTGATGTCGTTGTTGCCGAGCGGACCGGCGCGGAAGGTGAAGCGCGAGAGTCCGTAGGCCGCGAGGGTGCCGAGGAAGAGCGCGATCCCGGTCGAGATCAGGCTCACCACCAGGCTGGAAAGGTAGGGCCCCTGCATGCTGATGCCGCCCGAGCTGGTATCGCGGAAGAGCGATGTCCAACCCTCGACCGAGGGCTCGTATTCGAGGAAGGGGATGTAGGTCGCGCCGCCGACCACGCCGGGGTCGCTCTTGAACGAGGTGGACAGCGCCCACAGGAAGGGCGCGACCACGAAGACCGCCCAGGCGATGAGCGCGGCGTACTTGAGCACCCGGTAGAGGTCGGCCCTGCGCCCGGTCATGATGCCTCCGGACGCGGGTTCATGCGCGCACCGGCCCCTGACGGCCGATCATGAGGCGGCTCAACAGGCGGGCGAAGATGGTCAGCGCGACGATCATGATCACCAGATAGATGATCGAGAGCGAGGCGGTGTAGCCGATCTGAAACTCCCGCAGCCCCCGGATGTAGAGCAGATAGCTCGTGGTTTCGGTCGACGAGCCAGGGCCGCCGGAGGTCAGCGCGTAGATGGTCTCCATCAGCTTGGACGATTCGATCAGGCGGATGATCAGCGCGCCCAGCGTGATCGGCGCCATCAGCGGGAAGGTCACGTGGACGAAGGTGCGGATCGGCCCTGCGCCGTCGATCTGGGCAGCCTCGTAGGGCTCGCGCGGCAGCGACATGAGCCCTGCGAGCAGCAGGATGAACATGAAGGAGGTCCACTGCCAGACGTCGATGATGATGACCGCGGCGAAGGCGGGGCCGGACTTGCTCAGCCATGGCACGCCCGGGATGCCGAACCAGCTCAGCACGTCGTTCAGGGGCCCCAGGGTCTCGTGAAAGATGGTGCGCCAGACCACCGCCATCACCACCGGCGTCACGCACATCGGCACGATGAAGAGCACACGGAAGAAGCGCCCGGCGCGCACGTCCTTCCACAGCATGAGCGCGAGCGCGAAGCCCAGCAGGTATTCGAAGACGATGCAGAAGAGCACCATCAGATAGAGGGTGCCCATGGAATCCCAGAAGCGGCCGTCGGCGATGGCGCGGGCGTAGTTGTCCCAGCCCACGGAATCGAGTTCGGGGAAGTTCACGTCCCAGCCGGAGAAGCTGAGGCGCACCGTGTAGATGAGCGGAAAGATGATGATCGCAAGCAGCGCGAACAGCGCCGGGAGCAGAAAGATATACTTGTAGCGAGAGTCCAGCATGGCCGGGCGAAGAACGACCGGCGGGCCTCAGCCCGCCGGTCTCCTCATGCGTAACCTGCCGTCGGTCTCGATGTTCGCCGGTCCTACTTGACCTGATCCAGCGAAACGTTGTCCTCGAGCGCGACGACGTTCTTGTAGGCATCGCGGATCGCGTCGACACCGATCCGGTCGGCGATGCGGGTCCATTCCTCCGCGACCTCGTCGAGCGCGGCTTGGGCCGTCATCTCGCCGGCCATCGCCTTGGCGACGCTCGCCATCATGGCGATGTAGAACTGGTTGACGCCGGGCACGCGCAGGTCGAAGACCCGGTTGGTGCTCGTGTCCATGCCCTGCAGCATGTCGGTGAAGCTCACCGCCACCGCGCGATCCCAGCCGGCTTCCTGTTCCCAGTAGTTGGGGTCCATGTGGCTGGTGCGGAAGGGGTTGACGCCGAAGCGGCCGATCAGCAGGTCGTGGTTGGTGTTGGCGTAGTTCGAGAAGAAGCAGAACCAGTCGAACGCCATTTCCTGCTCTTCGCTGTACTTGGAGACGCCGGCGCCCCAGCCCCAGGTCACGTAGGGCGCGACGGACGGGGTCTCGAACTCGTCCCACTGGCCGCTGTCGCGGTTCCACACCTTGTGCGAGCCCATGGAGGGGCCGTACTGGGTGCCGACGCGGATCTTGTTGCGGATCGGCGAATCCGGCTGCATCGCCTGGATGAAGGCATCGTCCCAGGTGACGCTCATCAGCGACTCGCCGCCGCCCCATGAGAAGATCTCGTCGCCGATGCCGAAGTTGATCCCGCCGGGCGGCATATAGCGCAGCGCGTCCATCCACATCTCGAGCCCCTTGACGAAGCCCGGGTTGTTGATTTGCGGGGTCATGGTCTCGAGATCGAACCAGAAGCCGCCGGTGACGTTGGGGTTCTTGGCGTAGGACGCGACGCGGGTGATGAAGTTGGCGAAGGCCACGTCGTCGCGCTTGACGATCTCGGTCGAGCCGTACTCCAGCTCGCCGTCGCCGTCCCAGTCCCAGCCGCTGAAGAAGGTGGCGACCTCGGCGTACTCTTCCCAGGTCGTCGGCACTGCGAGGTCGCGGCCGTACTCGGCCTTGAACTTGGCCTGGTTCTCCGCGTCCTCGAAGGGCGGCAGGATGTACTTAAAATAGTTCCGGTCGCCGTCGAAGGTGTACTGCAGGCGCTGGCCGTTCCAGCTGGCGACACCCTGATAGGACGGCGTGATGTCCTTCATCTCGTCGGTATCGAGATATTTCTGGGGCACCGGCGCCAGGTGCGGCGCCCAGTCGCCGATCCAGTAGGAGCCGCCGTAGACGATGTCGTAGACGTGCTGGCCGGTCTGGAAGGGGATCATCACCTTCTGGTAGAGCTCGCCGAAGGGGGCGTGCACCACGTTGACCGTGCCGCCGGTCAGCTCCTCGAACTGCTTGGAGTGCAGCGCCACCGGCTCTCCCATCACCGGCACGGCGTGGGTCAGAATGGTGATCTCGTGGCCGCTATAGTCCTTCGCGTCGATCGAGGCGTAGGAACAGAGGCCCGGAATGTCTTCCTTGATACCGTACTTCGCGACGTAGTCCGTCTCCGCGAAGGCGGGCATCGTCGTGGCCACACCGAACGCGCCGAGCACGCCGGCTGCCAGAACAGCTCTCGGATGCATGGTTATCTCCCTGAGTGGCTTGTGGAGCGCCGTGCGGCACCCTTGCCACGCCGGCGCCGGCTCACGGCTGGCGAGTATGCGTCATCGCCCGCGGGCCAAGCAAGGAGCGGCCGGCAGCGCGCTCCGCAAGACCCGACCCGCCAATTCCTCTCGTCATGCCCGGACTCGTTCCGGGCATCTCCCTCAGCCAGGCACACCGGACCCCGGGCAAACACGTGGATGGCCGGGACAAGCCCGGCCATGACGTGAAGGGGGTGGCGCGCGGCTGGATAAAGGCCTTGGTAAGGGGGGCTAAATCTTGCCCTCGACCGCGGCCTCGATCAGGTAGGGCTCGCCTGCGGCGAGGGCACTCTGCACCGCCGCAGCCAGCTCGTCCGGCTCGGTGACGCGGGTGCCGGCGACGCCCATCCCGGCCGCCATCTCGACGAAGCCCAGTGGGGGATCGACCAGGTCCATTTGCACGTAGGGATGGTTCGTGGCGACGTCGAAGCGCCGCCGGTAGATGTCGAGGTTGTGCTTGAGGATGCGGTACTCGGCATTGGCGAGGATCACGAAGACGATCGGCAGCCGGTGGTGCGCCGCGGTCCAGAGCGCCTGGATGCTGTACATCGCCGAGCCGTCGCCGGAGAGGCACACCATCGGGCGCTCCGGCATCGCGAGCTTGACGCCGAGGGCGCCGGCGATCCCCTGGCCGATGCCGCCGCCGCGGCCGCAGAAGTAGTCCCCGTGCCCGCCGAAGCTGAAGGCCTTGGGAATCTCGGGGCTGCCCGTGATGGCTTCTTCCACGATCACCACGTCGTCGGGCACCGCCGCCGCCAGCGCTTCCAGCATGATCGGCACCGGCATGGGCCGCCGCTCGGAGATGGCGTCAAGGCGGGCGCGCCGGTCGGCCCGCTCCTCCTCGTGCAGCGCCGCCAAGCGCTCGTTCCGCTCGGCTGCTGCTGCGGCGTAGGTGTCCGAGCGCTCCTCCTCCACCTGCGCGCAGAGCGCCTCCAGCGCGGGCGTGAGGCCCGCGATCAGGCCCGCATCGAGGCCGTGGTTGCGGGCGAGCCGCACCGTCGATTCCTCGATCTGCAGCACCGTCGCACCGGGCGGGAAGGGCCCCTCCGGCGCGTACCAGACCTCCTCGAAGAAGGGGCCGCCCACCATGAGCACCGCGTCCGCCCCGCCGAAGGTCTTCGCGATGTTGGCGGGGTCGGCGGGGATGCGGCCCCGGTAGTTGGGGTGCATGTTGGGCACCGGCTGGTGCTGGTGGATCAACTCGGTCCAGATGCCGGCGCCGGTCGCCTCGGCCAGCGCGACCAGGGCCTCGCCGGCGCCTGTGCGCGCGACATCGTCGCCGATCATGATCGCGGGCTCGTTCGCGGCCAGCAGGTGCCGGGCCATGGCGGCGACGCCCGCCGGATCCGGCGGCGGCGCGCGGTAGAGCGGGCCGGCGGCACGCGCGGCGACCTCGGTCTGCTGCTCCATCACGTTGATGGGCAGCGCGACGAAGACCGGGCCCGAGGGCGCATCGTGGGCGATCTTGAAGGCGCGCCGCATGATGGGCGCAATCTCGTCGGCGCTCTCGGCCTGCGCGCTCCATTTCACCACCGGCGCCGCCATGGCCACCAGGTCGTGGCCCAGGATGGGATCGCGCAGGCGAAGCCGCGTGTCCTGCTGCCCGGCCGTCACCACCATGGGCGAGTTGGTGCGGAGCGCGCCGAAGATCATGCCGATGGCGTTGCCGAGGCCGGGTGCGACGTGCAGGTTCACCACCCCGGCACGGCCACAGGCCTGGGCATAGTAGCTCGCGGCGCCGATGGCGACGCCCTCGTGCAGCGTGAGCACGTAGTCGATCCCCGGATAGCGCGCCAGGCTGTCGATCAGCGGGCTCTCGGTGGTACCGGGGTTGCCGAAGAGGTGCTGGACCCCGTGCGCCAGCAGGCTCTCCATGAAGACGTCGCGCCCGTGCATGTTACTTGTCCGTTGCTGGGAAGCCGCCCGCTGCGGCCGGAGCCGCGCGGGCGCGCATCTTGGCAGAAAGCGCGCCGGCCGGCACCCCGCCCCGCCGTTTTCAGGCCCAGGCGCGGAGCAGGCGGGTCCTCTCCTCGTCGACGACGATATCGATGCCGTTCTCGGCGCGGACCAGCGCAACCTTGTAGACGCTCAAAGCACTCTCGATGCTGAGCCAGCCGCGTGCGACATCCTCGGCGACCGCAGCGGGGTCTCGTTCGGCCGGGTCGCCGTAGCCGCCGCCGGCGACGGTGCGGTAGTGGATTGCCTCGTCGGGGCTCAGCCCTTCTTCGTGGAAGGAGGGGAGAGTGCGGAAGGTGCCGTCCGTTTCCCGCTTGCGGTTGAGCGAGGGCGCGCCCGCCGCGCCGCCGAGGACTCCCTGCGCCGGGTTGAGATCGCCGTCGCTGCAATAGAAGACCGAGACCGGGCCGGCGAGGGAGCGGTAGGCGCCCTGGGTTGCCGGCGCGCCGTTCCAGCACCCTGCGCCCATGGTGTCCGGAGCGATGCGGCGCTCCTCCATCAGGATCGGATACTGCGCCTCGTCGATCTCGATCGAATCGATCACCAGCACGCCGCCGCCGTCCGGCGCCTCGTAGGTGAGCCAGCCGTCGTGCCCGTAGGTGCCGGGGCCGCCCGAGAGCCCGACGCAGAACTGGTTGACGTAGGGCACTGCCTTGCCGTCCCGGTCGTCGATTCCTGAAACCACGCCGAGGCCGGCGGACATGTTGCCGCCCCCTTCCGCAAGCCCGTGAGGCGCGCCGATCTGCGCGAAGCAGCACTGCACGGCGTTGATGAGCCGGTCGTTGACGTTGGTGGTGGCGACCGAAGTGCCCGCCGGGAAGGTCGGCCGCCCCACCACGCAGCCGTCCCGCAGCAGCACCCTGATGCGGCTCGCGCTGCCCTCGTTGTGCGGGATCGTCGGGTCGAGGTTGTAGAAGACGCCGATCCGGCATGAGCCCGCGGCGCAGGCCTCCGAGAGATTCACCCCGCCCGGCACGCAGTCCGGGTTGTCGCGGAGGTCCACGGTGATGAAGCCTTCCTCGGGCTCGACCGTGACCTTGGCCGTGACCGGGATGCCCTCTTCCGCGACGCCGGGGATCGGGTCGTGGCTGCAGGTGTAGCGCCAGGTGCCGGCGGGAAGCGCGCGGATCGCCGCCGCCGCCCGGCGCGCGCCATAGTCCATCCACGCCTCGACGAAGGCGCGCACGGTCTCGATGCCGTAGTGCTCGACCAGAGCCTCGAGTCTGCGCTCGCCGATCCGGCAGGCGCCTACTTGCGCGCGGTAGTCGCCGTACCAGACGTGGGGGGCGCGGATCTTCTGCAGCCCGATGCGCACGATGTCCGCCTTGTCCTCGCGCCCCTCCTGAATCCGCACGCAGGGGAAGTGCACGCCCTCCTGATAGAGCGTTGCGGCATAGGGCAGGTAGGTGGTGGGCTCCGGCGCGCCGACATCGGCGTGATGCGAGCGCGAGAGCACCCAGAAGAGCGGCTCGCCGTCGGCGAAGACCGGCACGCAGAGGGTCATGTCGGCGTGGTGCGTGACCCCGTGATAGGGGCTGTTGTTGAAGAAGGCGTCGCCCTCCTTCACGTCGTCGAAGAGCTCGGTGATCGGCCGGGTCGTGAGCTCCAGCGCGCTGACGTGGATCGGCATCGCCTCCTCGACGCAGATCAGCCGGTGGTCGTAGGTGAGGATGCCGCAGGACATATCGCGCGCGTTGGTGATGACGGCCGAGCGCGATGCGCGCATCACCGTGTTGCTCATCTCGCGGATGATCGCTTCCAGCCGGCGCGAGAGCACCGCCATCAGCAGCGGGTCGAAGCGTTCGGGCGTTTCTGTCATGCCGGTGCCCTCAAGCGCCGCCGGTGTCGATATGGAAGTTGCTGCCTGCGTCGGTGCGCGCCCGCTGGCCGGCGAGCAGCAGAATGGTGGTCGTATCGCTGTCGATCAGGGCGGGGCCCGCAACCTCGGCGCCCGCAGGCGGCAGGTTGCCGTCATAGACCGGAAGCACACGGAAGGCCCGCTCCTCGCCGAGGAAGACGCTGCGCGTGCCTCGCTCCGGCAGTCGCCCGCTGGGGTGCGCGGCAGCCCGTCCCGCTGCCGTGGCGGTGCCGCTCCCGGTGCCGATGGCGCGCACGGTCCAGGTGGTGAACTCGACCTCGCCGTCGTCTTCGCGGATGGTGTGGATGCGCTCGTGCATGGCGTGGAACGCGTCCGAGAGCGCCGGCACGTCGTCTGCGCCGAGCGCACCATCCGCCGGCTCGAAGGGCGCCTCGATCTCCCAGGACTGATACTTGTAGCGGGCTTGGAAGGCGTATTCGTAACGGCGTTCCGCCGCCGGCACCCCGGCGCGCTCGAGGAAGCGCCGCGCGCGTTCGTAGAGCGCCGCGAGCGTGCGGTTGACCGCATCGAGCGCGAAGTTTCGGTTGCTGGTGTGGAGCGTCGCGGCCTCCTCGCCTCTGATGTCCGTGACCAGCCCGCCGAAGGCGCTCAGCCCCGCAGCAACCCCCGGCACCATGAAGCGCTCGATGCCCAGGGCCTGTGCCATCTCGCCGATGTGGCACGCGGTCGCGCCCCCGCCCGCCACCAGGAAACTCTCGCGCGGGTCGATGCCCTCGTTGACGGTAATGTCCTCGATCGCGGCGATCATGTTCTCGTTGCTGGTGACGTGGATCGCATAGGCCGCCTCCGCCTCCGCCAGCCCGAGCGCGTCCGCCACCCTGCCGACGGCGCGGTGCGCAGCCTGCGCGTCGAGGGGCAACCGGCCGCCCAGGAAGTAATCGGGGTCGAGCAGCCCCAGCACCAGGTTGGCGTCGGTCACGGTGGGCCGCACGCCACCCCGCCCGTAGGCCGCAGGGCCCGGATCGGCGCCGGCGCTCACCGGCCCCACGCGCAGCAAGCCGCCGGAATCGACCCAGGCGATGCTGCCGCCGCCCGCGCCCACCGAGCGCACGTCGATCTTGGGCAGCCCCAGCAGGTCGTCCATGATCGGCGCCTCGGTGGTGCGGATCAGCGCGCGGGCGCGGATGGCGGACACGTCGAAGGTCGTGCCGCCCATGTCGATGACGACGATGTCGGACTCGTCCGTAAGCGCCAGCGCGGCGATGGGGGCGAGTGTCGGCCCGCTCATCACCGCGTGGATCGGGCGCGCGGCGATCTCGCCCACCGTCATCATGCCGCCCTGGCCGTTGGCGACCAGCAGAGTGCCGCCAAATCCCGCCTCGCGCACCGCGCCCTCCAACCGGCCGAGATAGGCGGGCACGATGGCGTGCAGCGAGGCGTCGATGGCGGTCGCGATGGTGCGGCGGTATTCGCGCGGGATCGGGTTGAGCGCGTGGCTGAGCGTCACCGGCACCTCGGGCCAGAGTTCGGCCACGATCTCGCCCACCCGGCGCTCGTGCGCAGGCTCGACCACGGACCAGAGCAGACCGACGGCGATGGCATCCACCGGGCAGCGCTTGAAGTGCTTTAGGGCGGCGTGCACGTCCTCTTCAACCAGCGGCGCGATCTCGTTGCCGCGCGCGTCGATCCGGCCGCGCACCTCGAAGGTGCGGCTGCGGGGGACGAAGGGCCGGGGATAGTCGAGGCGCCAGTCGAAGGCGCGCTTGCGCGGCGCCTCGCGCAGGGTCAGCACGTCCGGGTGGCCGGCGGTGCAGATCAGCCCGACCGTGCCGGTGCGCCCCTCCACCAGCGCGTTGGTGGCGACGGTGGTGCCGTGCACGATGCGCTGGGTCTGGGAGAGGAAGACCTTGAGATCGCTGTCGAAGGCGCGGGCGGCGAGCGCCAGCGCGTCCATGAAGCCCCGCTCGAACGCGGGCGGCGTCGACGGCGCCTTGACCACCGCGCGCCGCGCGCCGTCCGAGACCACGCAGTCGGTAAAGGTCCCGCCGATGTCAATCGAGACCTGATACTGGCTCAACCGCCCGGTCCCCCGCGCCCTCGTCACCCGCGTGCGCATCCTCGCAACGGGCGCACCGGCGGCGCAAGGCCCGCGCCATCTGCCGCTTCGGGCGTCTGCGCGAGAGTAGGGGCAGCGCGCAACATGTACTATTCTCCGCCGGACATAGCGGCTCATGGCCGTTACCGGCGAGGGTGTAAGAGCGCCGATCCAACAAGGCGCTCACGGGGGATCCATGAGAACGCACGCGATTCTGGCTGCGGTGCTTGCCGCGGCCATGATCTGGGTAATCGGCGCGCGCGCGGCGAAGGCCGACACGATCGATCCGCTCAACCACGTGATGGAGGTGGCGGAGACGGCGAATGTCCGAGCCGGCCCCGGCACCAGCTATGACGTGCGCTACGTCCTGAAGGCGGGCGCCAAGGTACGTGTGACCGGCGCCGTTCAGGGCCGCGACTGGCTGCGGATCGACCTGCGCGGGGACGGCGACGAGGCCTTCATCTACGCACCCCTCTTGAGGGAGGCTTCGGCTTCGGCGCGTACGATATCGTCCGATTCCCGCTGGTCCGTAACCGAGAACCGACCCTGCCAAGTGTGGAATGACGGCCAAAGTGACCGTAAGTCCTTCACGTGGTCGGGCGCCTGCGTGGACGGCAAGGTCTCGGGGGAGGGCAGGCTCGTCTGGCGCACCCGCTACGGCAAGTACGTTTACGAAGGCCACACGGAAGCCGGCAAGCTGCACGGGCACGGGATCTTGAAACGGAGCGACGGCGCCCGCTACGAAGGCGAATGGCGCGACGGCAAGAGACACGGAAGGGGGACCTACAAATGGGCTGCCGGCCACCGCTACGAGGGCGCGTGGTACGACGACAGGCCGCACGGATTCGGCACCGCGAGCTTCGCCGATGGCGATGTCCACCAAGGTGAATGGCGCAAGGGCTGCTACGGAGAGCGGGACGGCATCTGGTCCGCCCTGATCGCGACCGTGGAAGACTGCGGCTTCAATTAGCGGGCCGGCTACACCTCAAGACGCCACAATAACTGCCGCGCGCCTCACCCGCCGGGGCGAAACCTGCTATGAGTGCGCGCAGGGCACGGTGAGGCTGGCGGGCGAATGCCGAAGCGGTTGGGCGAGGCCGAGCGGCGTAGCTTCTTCGAGACGGGCTATTGCGGGCCGCTCCGCGCCCTGAGCGCGGGCGAGGCGCAGCACTACCGCGCCGAGCTGGAGCGCTTCGAGCGGCGCTGGCCGGAAGACCGCCACATGCTCGACCAGGGCGCCTCGCTGCTCTGCCCCTGGACCGACGAATTCATCCGCCATCCCGGCCTGCTCGATCCGATGGAAGACCTGCTCGGCCCCAACCTCCTGGCCTGGGGCGTCTCGCTCAGGCTCAAGGAGGCGGACGGCAGGACCTTCGCCGGCTGGCATCAGGACACCGCCTACTGCGACATCAAGCCGATCGTGGTGATCGCAGCCCTCGCGCTCTCCGACTGTGGCGAGGGCGCCGGGTGCCTCCGCGTGATCCCCGGGTCCCATCGCGGGGCGCTGCTGCCGCACCGCGAGCACTTCGGCACCGACAGCATGCTCACCCGCGAGCAGCAGATCGACGCTCCCGTCGACGAGCCGGCCGCGGTCTCGCTGCCGCTGGCGGCGGGCGAGGCGGTCTTCTTCAACAACGCGATCTGCCATTCCTCCGGACCCAACCGAAGCGACGACCGGCGCATCGTCTTCCTCATCGAATACGTGCCCACGCATGCCTGGCAGCACGAGCCGCGCGAATCCGCGACGCTGGTGCGGGGCGTCGATCGCTTCCACAATTTCGATGTCGACCCGCGCCCGGTCGAGGAGATGAGCCCGGCGGCGCGCACGGCGTGGCAGCGCAAGGTCGAGGTGCAGGCAGAGGTGCTTTATCGCGGCGCAGCGCACCCGGCACGCGCGCTTGCTTCGGGGAGTTGAGGGGCAGGGCAGAGGCCCGGCGTGCTGTGCACCGCACCAAGGTCGGGGCTATCCCTCGCTCTGCCTGCCCGGCAGGGCGTCCTCCGGTAGCGCCTGTTTCCCGGTGTCGGTCGGACGGGGGAAGCCGGCGACCACTGCCTCCGCCGCGATGGCGCGGGCGGCGGCGGGGATTGCGGTGCGGAGCGCCATGCGGACCACCCTCGTGGGGTCGACGATCCTCGCACGGGAGAGGTCGCGAAAGCGCCTTTCGGCGGCATCGAAGCCCCAGCGCGGGTTGTCCTGGTCCAGCGCGCGGGCGATGGCGTAGGAGCCTTCGCCGCCGGCGTTCTCCACGATCCGCCGCATCGGTGCCTTGAGGGCGGCGTCCAGCGCGCTCACGCCCATGGCCTCGTCGTCGGAGCATCCGGCGCGGATCGTGCGAAGCGCGCGCGACGCCTGCACCAGGGCCACGCCGCCGCCGGGCACCACGCCCTCTGCCGCCGCCGCGCGCGCCGCGTTCAGCGCGTCGGTGGCGTGTTCCTTGCGGGCGCGCAGCTCCGCCTCGGTCGCGCCGCCCAGGCGCAGGTGGGCGATGCCGGCAGCGAGGCGGGCCAGGCGCTCCTGCAGCTTCTCGCGGTCGAAGCTGAGGTACTTCTCGGCCTCGGCCTCGCGGCGGAGCATTTTGCAGCGGTGCGCGATCTCCTGGGCATCGCCGGCGCCTTCCACGATGGTGGTGCGGTCGCGGGCCACGTGCACGCGCTTCGCTGCGCCCATCATCGCCGGCTTCAGGTTCTCCAGCTTGTTGCCGAGCTCGTCGGTGACGATCTGGCCGCCGGTCATGACCGCGATGTCCTCCAGCATCGGCTTGCGCCAGCGCCCGAAGCCCGGCGCCTTGACCGCGACGACGCGGAGCCCGCCCTCGCGCTTGTTCAGGATCAGCGTCGCCAGTGCTTCGCCGACCACGTCCTCGGCGACGATGAGCAGCGAGTGCGATGACTTCGCGAAGGCACGGAGCGCCGGCACGATGGCGTCGACGCTGGAAATCGTCTTTTCGTGCATCAGCACGTAGACGTCCTCCAGCACGGCCGTCATGTCGTCGGAGTCGGTGACGAAGTTCGATGACACGTAGCCCTTGTCGAAGCTCATGCCCTCGTGCACCGAGAGCTCGGTTTCCACGCCCTGCGCCTCGTCGATGGTCACCACGCCGTCGGGGCCGACCTGCGCGATGGCGTCCGCGAGGTGGCGCGCGATCTCCTCGTCGCCGCCCGACGCGAGCCGGGCCACGCGCTCCAGCCCGCCCCGCGCGGGGAGAGGGCGGGATTGGCGGTCGAGCGCCGCCGTGACCGCGACAAGCCCCCGCTCGATCCCGCGCATGACGCTCATGGGATCGGCGCCCGCCGCCGTAGCGCGGTGGCCCTCCGCCATCAGCGCGGCGGCGAGCACCATCGCGGTGGTCGAGCCGTCGCCCACCTCGTCGCTCACCTTCGAGCCCACGTGGCGGATCAGGCGCCCGCCCATGTCCTCGAAGCGGTCGTCCAAGTCGATGTGGCGCGCGACGGTGTAGCCGTCGGTGGAGACCCAGGGCTGGGCGTGGCGGCGCTCGATCAGCACCGCGCGCCCGCCGGGGCCGAGGGTGGTTCCGACGATATTGCCGACGATCGCCGCACCCCGCAGCAGCGCGGCCTTGGCCTCGGGCCCCGTGCCGACCCGCTTCGGCCCCGGAATGCCGCCGATCATCATGGCGCGCGAGCTCGCCGCCGACAGCCGCTAGCGAAATCGCTTGAGGTGCGTGCGCTCTGCGGCTCAGCCCTCGTAGTCGATGGGGGTGGCGTCGCGGTCGTCCTCGTGCCGCACCCAGTAGAGGTCGCGCAGCCTTTCGGTCAGCGGGCCGGTGGTGCCGTCGCCTACGGGCTCATGGTCAATCCTGGTGACCGGCAGGATGCCCCCTGCCGTGCTGGTAGCGAAGACCTCATCGGCGCCGCGCAGGTCGTCCGGCGAGACGGTACCGACCTCGCCCTTCACGTTCAGCTCACCGAGCAGGTCGAGCGCGGTCCGCCGCGTGATGCCTTCCAGGCAGGTGCCGCCCGGCGTGGTCGCGGTGCCGCCCTTCACGGCGAAGACGTTGAAGCCCGGCCCCTCGGCAATGTTGCCGTCGAGGTCCACCACCACCGGCATGTCGCAGCCTCGCTCGTAGCTTTCGAAGAGCGCGCGGATCATGTCGCCCCAGTGGAAATTCTTTGCAGTGGGGTCCACCGAGCCCGGCGGGATCCGCAGGTAGGAGCTCAGGTGCAGGTTGATGCCGCGCGCACGCATCTCCTCGTCCGCAATCCAGACGAAGGGGACGGCGAGCGATGAAGCGGTTCTCGCAGGCTCTGGGGTCGCGGGTGCCCTTGGGCGGCATCCCGCGGGTGCAGAGCACCTCTACGTAGGCGTCGCGCAGCTGGCTGAGGCGCATGAGCCGCATCAGGATGTCGACCACCTCGTCGCGCTCGTGAGGAACGGACATGCGGACGCTGGCGAGGCTCTTCTCGAAGCGGTCGAGATGGTGGTCGAGACGGAAGAACTTGCCGCCCCAGACGGGGACCACGTCGTAGGTGACGTCGGAGCGGGTGAAGCCCCAATCGAGGATCGGTATCCGCGCCTCGCCGATCGGCACATAGGCGCCCTCGACGAAGGCGGCGCCGTCGGCAAAGCGGTTCTCCAATCTCACGACGCCGTCGGGCGTCGCTTCCGTGACCCGTGCCATCAGTGGTCTCCCCGGTTCGCAAATCCAGATTGGGCGACAGTGTGCCGCATCGCGCCAGCCGGCGCATCTTCGCTCACGGCAGCCGGCAATTCTTTGGTTCCGCGCGCCTGTTGGCGCGACCCGGCGCCTGCGCAATGGCATTCACTTAGCGGTTTTCGACTGTTCACTTAAGGAGTCGTGTTCTTGCGCTGTCGGTTGCGTGCGTTTCTATCGTTCAGGTGTTCAGGCGACGGCCCGCTTTGCGCGTGCCCACTTGCCGCGGGGTTTGCGCGACCTGCGTTCGCAGGACCGGCCGGGGCGCGGGCGCTGACGCGCCTGGTTGATGCAGGAGAGGACATGGCTGAGGGTTTCGGCGACCATCGCCGTATGGCGCAGCAGCAGCGCTTCGAGGTTGCGCGCGACGGTGGCGAGGCCGTTGCTGAAGTTGGCTTTCATCGCCGGCTTGCCGTCGGCAGGGCGCTCGGCGTCGAGGCTTGCGTTGCTGCGGTTGGTGAAGAGCCGGGTCATGGCGATGAGGTTGAAGTGGGCGAAGAGCTCCTGGCGGACGCCGCGCTCGGTCTGGCTGTGGAAGGCCTCGACGGCCATGGCCTGTTTCGAGGTCTTGTAGAGTTCCTCGATTCCCCAGCGCGCGTGATAGAGCTCGGCCAGTTCCGCGACGCTCCAGGCCTTGGGGTCGAGGAGGGTGGTGGCGAGGATGAAGACCGTGCTGCCGGTGCGGTAGCGGACCAGTCGCAGGCGCAGCGGGGTGGCGTCGACGTGCGGCGTCTTGCGGCGCAGCTTTCTCAGGGTGTCCTTTCCGGGAGCGACGGTGATCGGCGCGTCCGTGCGGC
Organism: Alphaproteobacteria bacterium; assembly: GCA_963422645.2. Lineage (GTDB taxonomy): Bacteria > Pseudomonadota > Alphaproteobacteria > UBA828 > UBA828 > WTGU01. Next base: position 322,899 of record CAXXVO010000009.1, on the reverse strand, counting down.
CGTCGGCGATGAAGGCGTCGAGGGCGGCGCCTGCCTTCTTCTTGATCCGGAACACGGGGTGCAGGCCGCGGGCGACATGGGCGTGCAGCATCTCCCAAGAGTAGTAGCCGCGGTCATAGACCACGATGTCGTTGGCCGAGAGCGCCTTGAGGTGGGCGAGGGCGGCCCTTCTTTCGTCGCCGTGCGCGACCAGGTCGAAGTCCACCGGGATGTTCGCGTGCAGCCGGTAGAGGCAACTCAGCAGGCCCTGCGGGTAGTGGGCCGCCTCGGAGGGCGTGCGGTAGCCGGCCTTGAGCAGCGGCCGCGGCAGGTTGAGCTTGGAGCCGTCGACCGCGAACACGCGGTGGCCCTTCCAGGCCGGGCCGTCGGCGCGCTTGAGGATCTCGGCGTGCAGCGTCTTGAACACCGCCTCGTCGACCTTGGCCCGCGCCATGCACATCGCCGAGGCCGAGACCGGCGCCGGCTGCGGCAGTGCGACGCCCAGGACCCGGCACTGCTCCCACAGCCCGGCCAGCGTCGTGGCGTAGCCCGCGCGGCCGTTCGAGAACGCCAGCCGGAAGATGAAGAGCATGACGAGAAGGGTGTCGAGGACCCGCCGGCGGCTCTGCCACACCCGGTCGTGATCGGCGGCCACCGCCGCCAGTGCGCCGATCAGGTCCTGCCACAGCGCCACGAAGGGATCGTCCGGCGCCAGCGCTGCCGGCCGTGTCCTGTTCCCGCGCCGCGCCGGCCGCGGGCCTTCGAGCAGGATCGAGCGGAAGTCCGGCGTCAGCGGGTAGACGTAGACGCTTTTGCGGGTCTTGCCCTTGCCGCCCCCGGTCTCGCCGAGACAGCGCCAGTTGGCCGCGCGGTAGCAGGCGCCGTCGAAGAGGCTGGGGTCCACGAAGGTCTCCACCAGAACCGGGCGCGCTCCGAAGCGCGCCTCCCAGTCGCCGGGCAGCTGGCGCAGCGCCATCGACAGCGCTTTCGACGCCAGGTTGTCGACCCGGACCCAGGGAAAGATCAGGAAACGCGTGTGACCCACGACCAGATCGAGGTGCTTGCGGAAGCCTTCCGCCGGCCACCCGATCCACTCGTCGCGGCAGGGCACCGCGCGCGCTCAAGGAGGGCTGCCTGCGCTTCCTCACCGACCTGCGCACGCCGTTCACGAATAACGAGGCGGAGCGTGACATCCGTATGAACAAAGTGCATGAGAAGATCTCAGGCGGCTTCCGCTCCCTGCAAGGCGCCTGCAACTTCGCCGGAATGCGCAGCGTCATCGTCACCGCTCGAAAGCAAGGCTGGAACATCCTGCAAATCCTGGCGCACCCGGAACCGATGCAGCTGATCCCTATACTGCGCTCCTGAACTTCTCCGGCTCATCCTGAGTATCGCTGTCCTCTCATCTTGTTCGCGACGCGGCGTTCATCATCCTCTCGCGCTCAAGAGAGTAGGCACCCCCGCGGCGTGGGGGCGTTGACGCAAAAGGAACTGGCTTGTTCCATAAGAGAGAGGGGGTACCTGGGCAGTTACGATTTGTCATTTTGGGCCAGTGGATTGAGGCGTTTCTCGTTCGGAGTTGGTGGAAAGGGCTTGACGGGAATTTCGGGAAATGACTCAACAACGACATGAGCAATCCCGAGTCGCCGCGCGGCCCTTCGACGGGAGCAGCGCCCGAAACGCCCGCGCAGAAGATCGCCCGCCTGGAGGAGGAGAACGCCCGGCTTCGGGAGGAAAATGCCTGGCTTCGGCAGCAGAACGCGCGGCTGGAAGAGCAAGTCGCGCGTCTCGTCGAGCGCATCGAGGAGTTGGAGCGCCGTCTCGGCCTCAACAGCGGCAACAGCGGCAAGCCGCCTTCGAGCGATGGGCTGAGGAAGCCGAATTCGAAGCGGCGAACCCGAAGCCTGCGCGGCAAATCGGGCCGCAAGCCCGGTGGCCAGCCCGGCCACAAGGGCAAGACGCTGCGCCGCGCCGATCACCCGGATCGGGTGAAGGATCACGTCCCGGCTTCCTGCAAGGGATGCGGTTCGCCGCTTTCGGACGCGGCCAGGGCGGGAACGCCCGTCGCCCGCCAGGTGTTCGATCTGCCCGAGCCGAGCCCCCTGGAGGTGACCGAGCACCGGGCGCATGCCAAGTGCTGCGGGCATTGCGGGACGGTGACCCGGGCGGCGTTCCCCGACGGGGTGTCGGCGCCGGTGCAGTACGGCCCGCGCATTGCCGGGGTGGCGGTCTACCTTCAGCACGCTCACTTCCTGCCGGAGGATCGGCTGTCGCAGGTGATGGCCGAGCTCTTCGGCGCGCCGGTGACGGCTGCGACGTTGGCGACGATGAGCGAGAGGGCGGCCGAGCGGCTTGCGGGACGCGGCCTTGCACATACAGGACCTGGCGGCGGGCACGGCGCGGGTGAAACACATGGACGAGACCGGCTTGCGGATCGGCGGTCAGACGCAGTGGCTTCATGTGATCTGCACGCCGCTGCTGGCGGCGTACCGGGTCAGCGGCAAGCGCGGCGCCCTGCTCTCGGGTGTCTCCGGCATCGTCGTGCACGATCACTGGAAGCCGTACTTCGCGATGGAAGGGGTGGAGCACGGCCTGTGCAACGCCCATCACCTGCGGGAGTTGCAGGCGCTGGTGGACATCGAAGGGGAGGCTTGGGCCCGGCGGATGCAGCAGCTCCTGCGCCGAGCCAATCGCGCCGCCCGCATCGCGCTGGACAAGGATATCGCCGTTCCGGCGAGGCTTGTGGCGCTGATCGAGCGCCGATACGACGAGATCATCGCCGATGCGCTGGCCTTTCACGAGAGCCAACCACCGTTCTCGCCTGGCAAGAGGAAGAAGCGCCGGAAGCGAAGGATCGGTCACAATCTGGCCTTGAGGCTGCGCGACCACAAATGCGCGGTGCTCCGGTTCCTGATCGACCTCGAGGTCGGGTTCACGAACAACGAGGCCGAGCGCGACCTTCGGATGATGAAGCTGCGCCAGAAGATCTCCGGGGGCTTCCGGTCCGCGCAGGGGGCCGAGAACTTCGCCATCCTGCGCAGCGTCATCACCACCGCCAGAAAGCAGGGCTGGAATATCATCGAAGCCCTGACCAGCCCATCGGATCGGCTCATCGCCACCGTCAAGTGCGCGTAAGCTCACCTGGCACGGGTTCTCCAACAGCGGAGCCATTCTCATAAACGATCATGGTCGACGCCGTGCTGGACCACCCCATAGAATGAAAATCGGTGCCCGTCGCGCGGGCGGACTTCGGGCCACATCGGGGTAGCTTACCGGTCGCAGTCCGCAAGAGGGGCATCGTGAGCTGTGAAACCCGGCGACCCCAGAGGAGCACACGGGCGTCGCGTGGGTAGCGTTGTGCCGAATCCCAGAGAATTTTCACAGCAAGAACCTGGGCAGTTACCGAGTATGAGACGCGGGCCAAGGACCGGCCCGAAATGTTCGCGGCCGGCGCGCTGACGTGGCCCGCCGACGGCGTGATTCTGAATCTCTCGCACGACCGACGCCAACCCGTGGTGCGCTTCACGCCAGAACAGCGCGGCAATGCCGTCATGATCGACGTGGCGTTGCCTGACACAAGCCGGGGCAGGGACGCGGCGGTCATGGTGCGCAACGCCACCCTGCGGGGCCTGAGCGTCGAATTTCGGGCGCTGGAGGAAGGGCAGCGCGACGGGATGCGCCTTGTGCGCCGTGCCAGCCTCCACGCGGCGGCCCTGGTGGACGACGCGGCCTATGGCAACGGCGTGGAGGTCCGCGACAAGGCCGAGGCGCCCGCCCTGCCCAGCGCCCGAACGGTCCTACTCTAATGCCGGTCACAATCACCCCTGCGCAGGTTGCGGCTGCCAACAGGATCGGCACGACGACGGAGGAACTGGCCGAGGTCGGGAGGCTGCTGACCTACGCCACGACCGAGATTGAGCGGTATCTAGGCGCGGCCTACGCCTTGACCTCGGAAGCCGTGGTGAACGAGGCGGCCCGTGCCATCGTCGGCTACATCTACGACAGCCCGCACGCGAGCCGGGGTGCGGCGTTCGCTAATGCGGTCAGAAATTCCGGCGCCGGTCGGATGCTGTTGGGCTACAGGGTGCATCGCCTCGGCAGCACTGGCGACGCCGTGGCCGCTGCGCAGGAAGCGCTCGGCAGTGTTGAGAACCCGGTTGTCGGCGTCGCGGTCGATGCGGGCGCGCTTGTCGTGACGCTGGCCGATGGCAGTGTGACGCGCGAAGACCTGCCGACCGGCGGCGACGGTATCGACGAATCGGCGCGCACGGCCGCGCAGGAAGCGCAGGCGGCGGCCGATGCTGCGCAGGCGACGGCGGACGAAAAGCAGGACGCGCTCATGCCGCCGTCACCGGCGGAAGCGCAGAACGGCGCGGCTACGGCGATTCGGGGTTGGTCGGCACAGCTGATCCGCGTGCTCGTTGAAGCCGCCGTTCCGCAATGGGCGCGCGACGCCACGACTCCGGTTCCGCTGGCCAAGGTGGCGGGCGTCATCGACAGTCATGGCGCGGTGGTCAACGTGCGAGACGGTCGGCTGCCCGGCCCGCCCGTCGCCATGCGGCTCGGCTGGAATCAATCTCGCACAATGAGCGCGGCGGTTTTCACGCGCGCGAGCCTGCACCCCATAGACGGCGCGGCGCTCGGCACGACAAGCGGTATGACGGTCCCGCCATTTCCGCCGGCGCTCGATACCGACGCGACGCTCTATCTCGGGCTATGGCTTGCGGGCGATCCGCTCGTTGAAGACATTGCCGGCGGCGTCGCTTTCACGGGCAAAACGGCCCTGACGGTCAACGGCGTGGCCGGGCATTTCCGCACGTCGACTCTGCGGCTGCCGCAGTCTGTGGTGGGCGCGACCATTCGCGTCGTGACGGGCGGGGCGCGCATCCTTACCGAAGACGACCTGGCCGGCCTGGGTGGCGGCACGCCGGGTACGACACATACCTACGCTTTCGACACGACGTCGCCGACGTTCGTCGCCACGGGCATAACGGTGCCCACCGGCAAGCCGCTCATGTACGTCTCTGCCCGCGACTTCGAGTGGGACCACGACACGCAAGCCATCGACCGGACCTATGAGCGGACCGCGTCGGCGACCGTTGATATTCCTGAGCTTGAGACCGCCACGGCGCGCGCGACGGGAGACGACGCGGTGACGAATCCCGAGGCAGCGACAGACGATCATCGCGGCGCGGTTTTCAGGCTCGGCAACTTCGACGTGCAGCTGATAATGGACAGCGCGCGGCAGCTGCTAATCGGCTTCCCGTCGGCGGCGGCGAACAGCCGTCTATCCGGCACCCTGGTGGTGAAGGTCTAAGCCGTGCCGCTCGACCGCAGGATAACGGTGCGCCACAGCGCGCCCTCTACCGTCAACGAGTTCGGGGAACCTGCACCCGGCCCTATAACCGACTATCAACTTTGGGCCGAACAGCGCGGCGCCGGATCGTCGGACGCGGAGACGGAAGGCGGGCTGCTAGTCACGGCCGCCCGCTCGTACACGGTGCGATGGTTTGAGGCGCTTGCCCGCGCGTCAATTGCCGAGATATCCGTCATTGATGAGTTCGGCTTTACGTGGGAGGCGACCGGCATAGGTGAGTCGGACGCGCGGCGCCGCTACATCGGAATCGAAGTGGTGCGGGAGGTGACGTAATGCCCCTCTCCGCAAGCGCCGGCAGGGTGCACGTCACGATCCGGGGCGGGCGCAAGCTGCAAAGGTTCATCGAGCGTGCGCGCGACCCGGAAGTGCTTGGCCGGATCGTCGCCAAGGTGCTGCGGCGTTTCCTGATCCCTGCCCTGAAATCCCGCGTGCCGCGTAGAACGGGCAAGCTGTCCCGTTCTCTCAAGATCGTGCAACGCGGCCCGGCCATCGAATTGCGGGGCATCTTCTATGGCCGCTTCCTGCGCATCGGCCCCAGCCGGGACACCATCGCGGAATTGGCCATGGACATCATTGCGAGCAACCGCGCGGCGATTATCGCGATGATCCGTGCCGAGTACCGCCGGGAGGTAGGAGTCTGACATGCGCTGGCCGGGACAGGGGAAGCTAGAGGCGCGCATTGCAGACCTGGAGGCGCGCGCACAGTCCTACAGCGACGCGCTCACCACGCTGATCGTGAACGCGCAATCGAACACGGCGACCGCCGTCCCGCACGCCACGGCGGCCCTGGAGGCGTGCGCGGGCTTCATCGGCCGCAGCTTCGCGGTTGCCGAGGTCGAGGCACCCGACACCATCAAGGGCGCGCTCACGCCGGGCTGCATGTCCCTGATCGGCCGCACCCTCATGCGCACCGGCGACCTTGTGCTGCTAATCGACACGTCGGGCGACGGGCTGCGCTTGCTCCCTGCGCAGAATTGGGACGTGCGCGGGGGCGCCGACCCGATGACCTGGCGTTACCAGGTGACGGTTGCCGGCCCCGACAAGATCGAGACGACCGACACCGTGCCGGCGGAAGGCGTGCTGCATTTCCGCTATGCCTTCGATCCGGGGCGGGCGTGGCAGGGCTATGGCCCGATTGGCGTGGCCGTGCTGGCGGGCAAGCTGTCGGCTGAGGTCGCGGCTGCCCTGGCCGATGAGGCATCCGGCCCGCGCGGCAGCTTCATGCCGATTCCGGTCGGCGGCAATGACCCGACCGTGGCCAGCCTCAAGGGTGACATCAAGGGCGCCGGGGGCGCGGTCCTGCTTGCCGAGCTTGGCGATTGGGACAGCGCCGGGAGCGGCGCGGCCACGTGGCAACAGCAAAGGTTCGGGGCCTCCCCCCCGGACGGGCTGATTATGCTCATGCAGCGGGCCACGCTAGAGGTCTACAGCGCTTGCGGATTGAACCCGGCGCTGTTCACGTCCGAAGGCGAGACCGCCGCACGCGAGGCGTACAGGCAGGCCATGCACAGCTGCATCGCGCCGATAGGCCGCATGGTCGAGACCGAGCTTACCGCCAAGCTGGAAGGCAACGTGTCCCTGTCCTGGGCAGAGCTACGGGCGGGCGATATCGCGGGACGTGCGCGGGCGTTTCAAAGTTTGGTCGGCGCCGGCATGGACATGACCGCCGCTGCGGCGGCCAGCGGGATTCTCATGGAATGACGCGCCGCTGCGAGGTCACGGGCTGCGGCCGGCCGCACCGTGCGCGGGGATTGTGCGCAAAGCACGTCAATCGGCAGTACCAGTACGGCGACGCAAGGGCGCCGCTGCAATGGCGCTTCTACACGAAACGGGAGGATGAGCACCTGTTGGCCCTGCCTACCGAGCCAAGGTCCGGCCGGGTGAAGTACGGTGCCCTGGGGGAACTGGCCATCATGTTCGGGCGCCCCGTGCAGTCCTTGTCCACCCGTCGGCGGCGGCTGCTGGACCGGCAGGCGGCGGCCGAATAACGCCACGCGCCCGGATTTGACCACCTGCGCGAGCGGTGACAAGGGCGCCATCCGGCGACATGGGCGTCCCGCAGCTTCCCAGACTACACGATAACTCGTTGATTTGATTGGTGCCGGCGGCAGGATTCGAACCCGAAACTACTTGTTGAGGCCCTTGTAGAACTCGTCCATCCCTGCGCACAGCTCTTTCTGTGATGGTTGGGCGGCCTTGTTCAGAATGCGGCGACAAGCCGAGTCGATTGCGGCCTGAAGAGTATTGTGGTCGAGACCCCAACCATCCAATGCCTCGCGGTATTGGTTGGTCTTCTCGTGAATGTTGATGACCGCGGTGAACTCGCCCCGGGTCACATGCATCACACAGTTCTTGGGCTCACTTACGGTGAATTTCTCATTTTCTGGCTTGAGCACGTACTCTTGGGTCACGATGAGGTCTCCTATCAGATTGGCCACACTCGGCGTCGTAATGCGCCGCCGTGCATATGTGGTGACGGCTAGAGCATATGGAAAGGGGTGCCCCCAAAGTTTTGTTTTTCATGACATCCTTGTGACACGCTGCCCATCGGCGTATTGGCGGCCCCTCTCCGGGGCCGCCTAATCGACTGATTTTATTGAGGTTTTGGTGGTGGGCGCACTAGGACTCGAACCTAGGACCCGCTGATTAAGAGTCAGCTGCTCTACCAACTGAGCTATGCGCCCACAAGCGGCCGAGATTTGCCACGATTCAGACCGCGGCGCAACCGGCCCCGCCGCCGGCGCCGCCAAGGCGGCGGTATCTGGAATGGCGGCCGGCTTGATGCTATATAGGGCGTGCAATTGGACGTTCAGCCGGGAGGTGAGCGGCCAAAGAGCGATCAATAATCCCCGGTAGCTCAGTTGGTAGAGCAAGCGGCTGTTAACCGCTGGGTCGCTGGTTCGAGTCCGGCCCGGGGAGCCATCTTCGGGGCCGCCGGTGCAGGCGGTCCGCCGGCAGGCATGAGACCCCGCAGGGTATGTCCCTGCGGGGTCTCGTCGTCTGTGCCGCCCTATTCGATGCAGCAGGCACGCATCAATTCTGCGTGAACGCCTCGCCGTCGAAGCGCTCGCGGGTGGCGATCTCCTCCACCGGGCGGCGCCTCAGCTTGGTGAGCTGCTTGAGCGGGCGCCCGAAGGGCATGACCGCGCAGACCGCGTGATCGTCGGGGATGTTGAGCAGCGTCTTTATCTCGGGCTCGTGGGCGATGGGGAGGGTCGTGATCGTGCCGCCGAACCCGTTCTGCCGCGCCGCCAGCAGCAGGCTCCAGGCGAAGGGATAGATGGAGGCCCCGCCGATCACGCCGACGCGGTCCAGATACTGATCGGTCGCGGCGACGACCTTAAGGTCGACGCAGATCACGAGCACGACGGAGGACTTGATCAACGGCTCGGTCAGCATGGCCGGCGCCGAGGTCGCCTCGATCTGCTCAGGCGTAAGCTTGGTCGGAACGTAAGCGCTCCAAGGGCTTTCGCCCGCGTCCATCTGGGCGCGGTAGCGCTTGGCGACCGGCACCGTCAGGTCGGAGAGCCGCTGCCGGGTCGCCATGTCGCGCACGATGATGACCCGGTTGCCCTGCCGGTTGCCACCGCTCGGCGAGAAGCGGGCGTTCTCGATCATCTCGTGGATCACCTCGTCGGGCAGGTGATCGTCGGTGAAGTCGCGGCAGGCGAAGGTCGTGCGCATGGCCTCGTACAGTTCCATCGATTCGTCCTCTCAAGCTGTCAGCGGCGTGCGGGGCGGCAAGAAGCCCGCCCGGTCGCAGGGCAGGGCAAATGCGGGCAGCGATGCGTGGCGGAGGGAGTGACCGCATCCCCACTGCCACCGCATTCTAGGCAATGCCAGAAGAGCTATGAGCACTCAAGGGTTACGGTGCCAATGACGGCTTGATATATCTACCAAACGCTACCTTGTCCTCATGTCGTAGGTGGGAACGAATGAGGGAACGGCGGTGGCGGGTAGACTGAATGCGAGGTTCGCCGCGACGGTCACGAAAGCGGGGCGGCATGGCGACGGCAACGGCCTCTATCTGTTGGTCAAGCCGAGCGGCGCGAAATCCTGGGTCCTGCGGACCGTCGTGCAAGGGCGGCGGTGCGACATCGGGCTCGGCGGCTATCCCCTGGTCTCCCTGGCCGAAGCGCGCGCGGCGGCGTTCGACAACCGCAAACTGGCCCGTGCTGGCGGCGATCCGTTGGCGCTCAAGCGGCGGCCGGACATTCCGACATTCGAGGACGCCGCCCGGACGGTCATCGACATTCACAAGCCGACGTAGCGCGACGGCGGGAGTATGTGCAGGTCCTGCGGCAGCACGCCTTCCCCCGTTGTTGGTCGGCGCGCGGATTGGACGCCGATCGGCGCGCTAACTAGTTGTTTTCTTTTGACTCATAGGGGTCAACATCGCGCGCTTAACAACAATCTGTGCTGACTCGGTGATCACAGTACAATAAAGAACCTGCTTATCCCTGAAAGTCATCCGGCGATGAGGAGGCGATAGGGCATGGGCTGTGTTCGTGCGGCGCTATGGACGAAACGCGGGATCATTGTCTGGAGTTGATAGCGCCGGTTGTAGCGCCAGGCGAAGCTGGCGAGATAGCGTCCGGCATGGTCGGGGCCGAGCTTGCGATAGGTCCCGGTGATCGCGCTCTTGATGTTGCCGAGCGTCGTGTTCACCCATTTGAACGGCGCCATGCGGGCCGCCTGTCGGCCCGACCCGGTACGGATCGCCTGATGGCTGCAGGCGATCTCGTCGAGTGCGCTCCAGCAGCCCAGTCCGTCCGTCACAACCGCCGCGCCGCGGCCCCGCTTGCCGCCGGAGCGCACCCCGCCGAGATAGGCGTCGTCCATCTCCACCCGCCCCGCAAGCGCCGTCTCCCCCTCGCGCCGCGCCATCACCGCCATGATCTTGTGCTTCACGGCCCAGGCCGTCGGCTGCTTGACCCCGAGACGGCGGCCGAGTTCCACCGACGAGATGCCCTTCTTCGCCGTCACGATCAGGTGGATGGCGGCGAACCAGAGTGTCAGCGGCAGCTTGGTCGCGTGGAAGATCGTGCCCGCCGTGGGCGATGTCTGCTTCTTGCACCGGTTGCATTGATAGAGACCCCGACCCGCCAGCACGCAATGCTCCCGATTGCCGCAGCAGGGGCAGACAAAGCCCTCCGGCCAGCGCAGCCGGAGCAGCGCCGCGCGGCACTGCTCCTCGGTGCCGAAGGCCTCGCGAAACGCCTCGTCGCTCAGACCGCGCACGCGCGATGCAACCTTGAACCTCATGACCGTGACCCCCCCCATACGGAACATATTGAGAACATACATCCCCGCAGGCGGAGTGTCACGGATAAGCAGGATAAAGAATGCTGAGTAAGGATCACTGGAACTGTGAAATAGTGCCATTGTTCAGAGGCTTAGTGTGATGCATCAGAATGTCTCGAATAAGGCGCGTAGCCCAGCGAACGGAGTGAGCGCGCGGCGCTTGAGGGAAATCAAAAAGACCGGCATCCGCCGATTGAGGGAAATGAACGGGTTGGCTGCGCGACGCCGCTTGCCGCCATCCGCCGCGCTTCCTATCGTGTGGCGCAGCGTCCCCCGGCCCGCGTGGCGGAATTTGGTAGACGCAACGGACTTAAAATCCGTTTCCCGACAGGGAGTCCCGGTTCGAGTCCGGGCGCGGGCACCACGATCCCTTCTTGCGCATTCCGGGGCATTCCCGGAAGTTCCATAACTCACTGTTATAACACCAATAATTGGCTTGTCTCTTCCGTTCGATTCCCTACAGCACCCCAATCGAACCGCGGGGAAACGTGGGGAAAGCATGAATCGGCTCACGGCCGCGAAGGCGCAGGCGCTCAAGAAGCCCGGCATGTACCGGGCCGACCCGACGCTCTATCTGAACGTGGCACCGGGGGGCTCCAAGAGCTGGATCCAGCGAATCGCGATTTAGGGAAAACGCCGCGACATCGGCCTGGGCGGATTCCCGCTCGTCAGTCTGGCCGAGGCCCGCGACAAGGCCTTCGAGAACCGCCGCCTGGCGCGGGGAGCCGTCGCCTGTTGATGGATCAATGGGCGGCGTATCTGACGGGCGATAGCTCGGACCGACGCCAAATCCACCGTCGACAAGACCATCCTCAATCGATGACCCAAAGTCCGACAGACTGCCAGACCGAACTTCTTGCCACGGTCATGGTCTGCGCGGCGCTGGGTTGGGGTGGACGCTCTCCGGGCCCCGCGATAGTGTCGCGCCGCCAAGGGGGGGAGGGACCTGCCATGCGCCCATCGGGCCGCAAACCAGACGAAATGCGCGAGGTCAAGCTCGAGCCGGGCGTGAACAAGCACGCCGAGGGCTCCTGCCTGATTCGCTTTGGCGACACGCAGGTGCTCTGCACCGCGAGCCTGGAGGACCGTGTACCCCCCTTCCTCCGCAACAAGGGGCGGGGCTGGGTCACCGGCGAGTACGGCATGCTGCCGCGCTCCACCGGGTCGCGCTCGGCGCGTGAGGCGGCACGGGGACGCCAGGGCGGCCGCACCCAGGAGATCCAGCGCCTGATCGGCCGCTCGCTCCGCGCCGTGACCGACCTCAAAGCGTTGGGCGAGCGTCAGATCACCCTCGACTGCGACGTCATCCAGGCGGACGGCGGCACCCGCACCGCCGCCATCACCGGCGCCTATGTGGCGCTCCACGCGGCGCTTGAGGGCCTCGTGGCGAGCGGTGCCATCGAAAGCCTGCCCTTCACGGACCAGGTTGCCGCCGTGAGTTGCGGGATCGTCAAGGGCGAGGCGGTGCTCGATCTCGACTATGACGAAGACAGCACGGCGGGGGCGGACGCGAACTTCGTGCTTACCGCCGGCGGCGGGATCGTCGAGGTGCAGGGCACGGCGGAGGGCGCCCTCTTCAGCGAAGCCCAGTTAATCGCCATGCTGGCACTCGCTCGTTCAGGCGCCGAGCAACTGTTCGCCCTGCAGCGGGGCGCCCTCGCCGGAGTGAGTTAGGCGCCATGGCCCGTCGTCTCGTGGCGGCGCGCCTGATCGTGGCGAGCCATAACGCCGGCAAGGTCCGCGAGATTGCGGCGCTGCTGGCCTCCCTCGGCATCGAGGCAGTGGGCGCTTCGACGCTGGGCCTCCCGGAGCCGGAGGAGACCGGCGATACATTCATCGCAAACGCGGCGCTCAAGGCCCGCGCTGCGGCGGAGGCGAGCGGCGAGCCCGCGCTCGCCGACGATTCCGGCCTCGTGGTGCCCGCGCTCGACGATGCCCCCGGCATCTATTCCGCCCGTTGGGCGGGCCCGGGGAAGGATTTTCGCGTGGCGATGGCGCGCATCGAGGCGGAGCTTGCGTCACGCGGACGCGAGACCGGCGGCACCGCGACGTATTTCGTCTGCGCGCTCTCCCTCGGTTGGCCGGATGGTCACTGCGAGAACGTCGAAGGCCGCGTGGACGGGACCCTCACGTTTCCGCCGCGCGGCCAACATGGGTTCGGTTACGACCCGATCTTCGTCCCCGACGGCCACGGACGCACTTTCGGCGAGATGCTGCCGGAGGAGAAACAGCCGCTGACCCATCGGGCGCGCGCCTTCGAGCAATTGGAGGCAGCCTGCCTGCCGTCCCGGCCGTGACCGACGACGCCGAATCGGACCTTATCGAAGCGTCGCCTGTCCCGGCACTCGCCCTTTACGTCCACTGGCCCTTTTGCCTTTCCAAGTGCCCCTACTGCGACTTCAACAGCCATGTCCGGGAAAGTGTCGATCAGGCCAGGTGGCGGGGTGCGCTGCTCCGCGAGCTCGCCCATTTCGCAGGGCTGCTGCCGGGGGCGACGATAACCAGCATCTTTTTCGGTGGAGGCACGCCTTCGCTGATGCCACCCGAGACCGCGGCTGCCGTCATCGACCGGGCGAGGCTGTGCTGGACCCTCGCAGAGGACGCGGAGATCACCCTCGAAGCCAATCCGACCTCGACCGAGGCGGCGCGCCTCGAGGATTTTCGCGCGGCCGGCATCAACCGGGTCTCGCTCGGGGTGCAGGCGCTGGACGACGACGCCCTTCATTTTCTCGGACGCGGGCACGACGCGGCGGAGGCGCGGCACGCGGTGGCACTGGCGCAGCGCATCATGCCGCGCAGCTCCTTCGACCTGATATACGCGAGGCCCGGCCAGACCGCCGAGGCCTGGCGCGACGAGCTGACCGAGGCGTTGTCCTTCGCCGGCCACCACCTCTCGCTCTATCAGCTCACCATCGAGAAAGGCACGCCATTCTGGCGGCAGGAGCGCGACGGTACGATCGCGCTGCCCGACGACGATACCGGCCGCGCTCTGTACGACCTGACCCAAGAGGTCATGGAGGCGGCCGGCTTTGCGGCCTACGAGGTCTCGAACCATGCGCGCGGCGGCGATGCCAGCCGCCACAATCTCGCCTATTGGCGCTATGACGACTATGTGGGCGTCGGGCCGGGTGCCCATGGTCGCATCCAGTTTGCTGAGGGCGGCCGGCAGGCGACTCGCCAGCACGCCGGCCCCGAATCCTGGCTCGCTGCCGTCGAGCGTGCCGGCCACGGCACTGCCGAGACTCGCGCCCTCGACCCGCAGGAGCAGGCGCGCGAGATGCTGATGATGGGTCTTCGACTCGCGGAAGGGGTGTCCGAAGCGCACTTGAGGCAGCGCACCGGCTGCGACCCGGACCGGGTGATCGACCGTGCTGGCCTCGCCCGCCTCGTCGAGGCCGGTTACCTGGAGCGGCGCGACGGGCGGCTGAGGGCAACCGCCGTCGGTCGCCCGCTGCTCAACGGCCTGCTGGTCGAACTTCTGGTGTAAGAGCCGGCGACCGTGCCGGGGCTGCTCTCTACGACGGCCTCTGCGGGCCATGCCCTTGCATGGGATCCGCTGCGGCGCGGGCGGCTTCGCGTAGGCGCTGCAATAGTCCGAAGCCGGGCGGGCGAAAGCCGCCGAATCGCGCGCGCGCAGTCTGGATACGCATGACGTCGGCGATGCGGCGGTCGAGAAAGGCCCAGGTGGCCTCTCCTCCCTCGGACCCGTCGTTCAGCCAATAAAGCAGGGTGGACAGGTAAACGCCGGCAAGCAGGGCCCGCTTGGTGTAGAAGCCGAAGTCAGTCGTCTTGTCGCCGACCGCGAACCAGATCGCATCAACGGTGCGGTAGAGGGAAGAAAGCGCGTGCGGTCCGTTGGCGGGCTGCGCCAGGATGGGGAGCGCCGCGCGGATCGCTTCCCGGTGTGCTGCGTTCTGTTCGAGCCGAAGACGCACAGCGTGCACGATGCGCTCCCGCACCCGCATTGCCGTCAGGTCGGCCTCTTCGAGTGCGTCCTCCATGCGGCGGTCGGCGTAAGCCGCGTGATAGGCAACGAGCGCGACCGGCCCACCGGGGAAGGCGTGGCGCGCTTCGTCTGGATCGATGTCGAGCTCCGCCGCTGCTGCCGCAAGCGCCTTTTCGGACCAGCCGTCGAAGGGCACGTGAGGGAGTGCCGCGCCCAGCAGCCGGTCGCGGGTCTCGTCCAGAGGCAGCGCCCGCCACACGGCTTAGACCTCCCCAGCCGCCGCGCGGCCCAGTTCACTGGTGAAGGTGAGGGTCGAGAGGTCGGTCATCCGCATCGGGTAGAGGATTCCGTCCAGGTGGTCGCACTCGTGCTGCACGACTCGGGCGTGGAAGCCCTGCGCCTCGCAATCGTGCTTCCGGCCTTCAGTATCCGTCCAACGATAGCGGATGTGATCGTGTCGCGGCACCATGCCTGCGAGGCCGGGGAGGGAGAGGCACGCCTCCATGTCCTCCACCATGCTCTCACCGATCGGCTCGATCACGGGGTTTATGAGGACCGTCGGCGACTCGAGTTCCGATTCGGATACCAACTCGTTATCCCCGCCCTCCTCGTCCTCGGCCGCCTCGCGGCCTGGCGGCACGCGGAAGAGCACGAGTCGCAGCGGCACGTGCACCTGTGGCGCGGCGAGGCCGGCTCCGTTGGCGTCGACCAGCGTGTCGACCATGTCCTCAATCAAGCGCGCGATCGCGGGCGCGGCCGGGTTGGCGACCGGCAATGCAGGGCGGCTCAGCACGGGATGGCCCATGCGCGCGATTTTGAGTATTGCCATGCTCTCTATATGGCCTGCGTCGGGCCTGCCGTAAACCGCTTCGCGGCGGCGCATTCAGTTGGAGGGAAAGGCAGCCGAGGCAGGCAGACGCCCGTATCCGAAATCGTGAAGAGAACTGCCGAGCAGAGGTACTGGCGGCCGAGCATCAATTTGGTTATGCTGCGCCGCCGTCTCTCATAGGTTTTCAGAGGCCATGATCCGACGCATCGCCGCGACGCCGGCGTTCCTGTTCTCCGCCCTTCTTTGTGTTTCACTGCTCGCGGGCCCCCAGGGGGCGAACGCGCAGGTGAAGCCCGAGCCCTTGGCCGAGAATGCGAATTGGAGAGCCCACAGCTACATGAGAGACGGTACCAAGGTCTGCTACATGCACTCGAAGCCGGTGAAGTCCAAGGGCAACTACAAGCGACGCGGTGCGCCCAACGTCATGGTCACTCGACGTCAGGGCAGCAGAACGACCGAGGAGGTGAGCGTGACCTCGGGCTATCCCTATCCCGAAGGGAAGGCCGTAAAGGTGACCATCGACGGGCGTCAGTTCAACTTCGACCTCACCCACGGGGAGCATGCGTGGGTCAGTGACGAAGCAGCGGATGCTAACGTCGTCAAGGCCATGGTCCGCGGCCGCGAGATGAATGTGCGCGGTGTCTCGCTCAAGAATACGTATTCCGAGGACAGCTACTCCCTCATCGGCTTTACCAAGATCCACGACGCCATCATCAGGGCGTGCCGGTAGCCCCACGCTCCGCTGCGGGCTCCAGGCCCGTCACGGACGGCCACTCAGCAAACGAAGCGAACGCCTCGGAGAATGCGCGCGAGAGCCTGATCGGGCTCTCGCGGGACGAGCTCGTCGAGCGTCTGCAGGTTGTCGGTGTGCCGGAAGACCGCCTGCGCATGCGGGCCAAGCAGCTCTGGCACTGGATTTACCACCGTGGCGCCGTCGAGTTCGGCGCGATGACGACCATCAGCGGCACACTCCGCGCTGAGCTCGCCGAGCGCCATACCCTGGCGCGCCCCGAGGTGGCGACGGAGCAGCGCGCGTCAGACGGCACGCGGAAGTGGCTGTTGCGCTTCGTCGACGGCCGCGATGTGGAGACCGTCTACATCCCGGAGGAGGACCGCGGCGCGCTCTGCATCTCTTCCCAGGTGGGGTGCACGCTCTCCTGCACCTTCTGCCACACCGGCACTCAGCGGATGGTGCGAAATCTTAGCGCCGGTGAGATCGTCGCGCAGTTTCTGACCGCGCGCGACGCTTACGGCGAGTGGCCCTCGCCGCGCGGCCCACGCCTGCTCTCCAACATCGTGATGATGGGCATGGGCGAGCCCCTGTTTAACTACGACAATGTCGCCAAGGCGCTGCGAATCGTCATGGACCCCGAGGGGATTGCGCTTTCGCGCCGGCGGATCACGCTGTCCACCGCAGGCGTGGTGCCGATGATCGAGCGCTGTGGCGCCGAGCTCGCCGTCGGGCTCGCAGTCTCGCTCCATGCTGTTCGCGACGACTTGCGCGATGAGCTCGTTCCGATCAACCGCAAGTACCCGATCGCAACCCTGCTCGACTCCTGCCGCCGCTATCCCGGTGCCAGCAACGCACGGCGCATCACCTTCGAGTACGTGATGTTGAGGGGCGTGAACGATTCGCCGGCCGACGCCCGCGAGCTGGTGCGCTTGATCGCCGGCATCCCCGCCAAGCTGAACCTGATCCCCTTCAACCCCTGGCCGGGCGCGCCCTACGCGTGCTCGTCGCCGGAGGCCATCGAGGAGTTCGCCACGATCGTCAACCGGGCCGGCTATGCGGCGCCGGTGCGCGCGCCGCGCGGCCGCGACATTCAGGCTGCCTGCGGGCAGCTCAAGTCGGCGAGTGTGCCGCGACCTCGGCGGCGCGGGACTCTCGCCCAAACGGTGAGCGCGCCGGCGGTCTGACGCTGGCCTCTGCTGTGGGCCTCACGCGGCCCGGTCGAAGTCGGCGAAGCTCTTGCCTTCCGCCGCAAGCCGGCTCAGCAGCGGCGCCGGTTCCCAATAGTCCTGGCTCTCATCGAAGCCGGCGATGGTGTCGTGAATGGCATCGAGCCCAACGTGGTTGGCCCAGTGCATCACGCCACCCCGCCAACGGGGAAAGCCGTAGCCGTTGATCCACACGATGTCGATGTCGCTCGCGCGCAGTGCGATGCCGTCTTCCAGGACCCGCGCTCCCTCGTTCACCAGATGGTAGAGGCAGCGCTGGACGATCTCGTCCGGACCGATGGTGCGGCGCTCGATGCCGCTTTCCGCCGCCACCTCAGCGATGAGCGCGTCGACCTCCGGGTCGGGTATCGGCGTGCGGCTGCCGGGTTCGTAGCGGTAGTAACCGGCGCCGGTCTTCTGGCCAAAGCGGCCCCGCTCGCACAGCCGGTCGGCCACCGCCGAGTAACGCTTGGAGGGATCGCGGAGGTGCGCGTCGGCCTTCCGCTTGCGCCAGCTCACGTCGAGGCCGGCGAGGTCGGCGACGGCGCAGGGCCCCATCGCCATCCCGAACCCGGTGAGCGCGGCGTCGATCTCGCAGGGACTCGCGCCTTCCTCCAGCAGGAAGCGCACCTGCCAAGTGTAGCCTTCCAGCATGCGATTGCCGATGAAGCCGTGACAAACGCCGGCCACGACCGCAATCTTTCCGAGCCGCCGCGCAAGGGCTAGCGAGGAGGCCAACGTCTCGGGCGAGGCCGATTCGGTACGCACCACCTCCAGGAGCCGCATCACCTGCGCCGGGCTGAAGAAGTGCATGCCGAGGACGTTGCCCTGGCGGCCGGGAACCAAGTCGGCCAAGTGGTTGACATCGAGATAGGAGGTGTTGGAGGCGATGATTGCGCCCTCGTCGCACACCGAATCGAGGGTCTGGAACACCTCCTCCTTCAACGGCATCTCCTCGAACACTGCTTCGATGACGAGGTCGGCACCGGCAACGCCGTCCATGGTCTCGACTGGCTCGATCAACCCGATGCGGGCCTCGGCATCGGCTGCGCCAATCCGGCCGCGCTGCACGCGGCGCTCGTAATCGCTACGGATCGCGGCGAACGCGCGTTCGAGTGCACCGGAGTCGGAATCCATGAGCCGCACCGGGATCCCGGCATTGGCGAAGCAGGTCGCGATGCCTCTGCCCATGGTGCCGGCGCCGATGATGGCGGCACGCTCGATGGGCCGGGTCGGCGTGTCCTTGTCGATACCCGGCACCTTGCGCACAGCCCGTTCGGCGAAGAACACGTGGCGGAGCGCTGCCGATTCGGGCGAAACCATGCATTCCTGGAAGATCTCCCGCTCCTTGCGGATCCCCTCGTCGAAGGGGAGCGTCAGCGCCATCTCGACGCACTCCAGGCATGCAATCGGGGCTCGCTGGCCGCGTGCCCGCCCTTCGAGACGCTTACGCGTTGCAGCGAAGATGTCTGGGTCCTTCAACACCGGCGTCCGCTCACGGGCGAGAGAATGCGGCGGCCCGGCAGCAATGCGTTCCGACGCGAAGGCGAGCGCGCCTTCGAGCAAGTCGCCGTCGATCACCCGGTCGATGATGCCGCTCTTGGCCGCCTCTTCAGCAGCGACGTGCGTGCCGTCGACGATCATCGCGAGCGCCGTCTCCACGCCGGCGAGCCGGGGCAGGCGTTGGGTCCCGCCCGCGCCCGGCGGGAAGCCGAGCAACACCTCCGGCTGGCCGACTTCGGTCTTTCGGCTCGCGACCCGGTAGTGGCAGGAAAGCGCCAATTCGAGTCCGCCGCCCAGACAATAGCCGTTGAGGGCGACGATCACCGGCTTGGCAGAGCGCTCGATCGCCGGGATCACGTCGCGCAGAGTGGGCTCCCCCTCGGGCCACGGCGTGCCGAACGAGCGAATGTCGGCGCCGGCGAGCCCGCCTTTGCCCGCGCAGCGCAGCACCACGGCCTCGACCGCATTGTCGGCCTGGGCTTCCGCCAGCCGCTCAAGAATCGCGCCCGGCACACCGGGGCTCATGGCGTTCACCGGCGGGTTGTCGATGGTGATGACGCCGACCGCGCCCTCGCGCTCCAGGCTCGCGCCGCCCATTCCTCGAGTCCTTCTGCTGCTCAGTGGAAAAGTTGTGGATAAGTCGGTGGAAAAGCTGCGGGTAACCTGTGGAAATACGGTTGAAAACGTGCCGCAGGCGCCGTCAAGCCGCGCACACCTCATCGAGCAGGCGGCGCATGAAGGCCTCGCAGGCGCGGACCTCGCTCAACTCGATATACTCGTTGGGCTGATGCGCCTGGCGGATGCTGCCGGGGCCGCAAATCACGGTCGGGATCCCCGCTTCCTGGAACTGCCCGGCCTCGGTGCCGTAGGCCACCACTTCGGTCTGGTTGGTACGCGCGAGCGCCATCACGATCGCCTCCGCCGGCGAGCCGTCCTCGGGCACCAGGCCGGGCACGACGGCGCGGGACTCAGTGGTGATCCCGGTGCCGGGATCGACCGCGTGCATTCGGGGGAGCACGGTCTCCTCCGCGAAACGCTCGAAACGGCGACGAATCTCGTCGGGGTCCGCCCCCGGCATCAACCGGTATTCCCAGGTGAACTTGCAGTCGAGCGGCACGATATTTTGCGCTGTTCCACCCCCAATCGTGCCCACGTGGACTGTCGTATAGGGTGGGTCGAAGCCGCTCTCGGGCTCGGCACGCGCGGCCATTTCATCTGCGATTTCAGTCAGGAAATGAACGAGCGTTGCCGCGTACTGCACCGCGTTCACCCCGCGATGAGTGGCGCTGGAGTGAACTTCGAGGCCGCGCACGTGGGTCCTGAAGCTGTAGACCCCCTTGTGGGCGTTCACGACCGCCATGCTGGTGGGCTCGCCCACGATCACGATATGCGGCTTGACGCCGAGATCGGAGCCAAGCTGGTCGATCATCAGCGGGGCCCCGAAGCAGCCGACTTCCTCATCGAAGGAAAGCGCGAAATGGATCGGGGTCTTGAGCGGGCGTGCAAGAAAATCCGGCACGAGGGCAAGCGCAATCGCGCTGAAGCTCTTCATGTCGGAGGTGCCGCGCCCGTAAAGCCGACCGTCCTTTTCAACGACGCTGAACGGGTCAGTGTCCCAGGCTTGGCCGTCCACCGGTACTACGTCGGTGTGGCCCGAAAGTGCAATTCCGGGCACGTCACTGGGGCCAACCGTGGCGTAAAGATTCGCCTTGTTTCCCGTTTCATCGTGAATAAGTGTAGAATCGACGCCCAGCGAGGCGAGATAATCGCGCACGAAGTGAATCAGCGCGAGGTTCGACTCGCGACTGGTCGTGTCAAAAGAGACCAACCGCTCGATCATCTCGATGGGACCGTAATGGGTGCCGGACATTCGCATCACCATTCGTTCTTCGGGGCGCGATTGTTGCCGCGGCTTGGCCGCGGCACAAGGTCGCCCGCGAGCGGATGCCGCACGCGCCGGTGGTCTCTCCGTCCCGACGAGCGTCGCGGGTTAACATTTCTTTACGGGATGGACAACGTCACGAAACTCGGGGTTGATACCGTTCCCCCTGTGACCCGGCTCTAACGAAGTCGAGAGGCCGCCCTTGGCCCGTCGCCGCCACCGCTTCCTGAAGATCGTGCTGCCACTGCTCACGTTGGTGGGTGCGGTGCTGGCGGTCGGCTACCTGCAGGCGACGCGGCCCGAGATCGAGCGCACGGGGCCGGCGGAGCGGGCCAGGCCGATTGCCACATCCACCGTCCAAATCGCCGATATCCAGCCCTCCATCGACGCTTTCGGCGAGGTGGTGGCGCAGCGGGATGTGGAGCTGCGTGCCCTGGTGGCGGGGCCGGTCGTGGCAGTGGGCGAGAACTTCGTGAACGGCGGCACGGTGCGGGCGGGCGAGCTCCTGGTGGAGATCGACCCCTTCGAGTATCGCGCGGCGGTGACGGAGGCGGAGGCCGCGCTGGCCGAGGCCCGGGCGCAGCTTGCGGAGACCAAGGCGGAGGTTGGGGCGGAAGAAGCGGGTCTGGTGGAGGATCGCACCCAGCTTGCGTTGGCCGAACGCGAGCTTGACCGCCGCGAGGCGCTTCTCGCCAAGGGGACGGCTTCGGAGAAAACGGTCGACGACGCCCTGGTGCGGCGGAGCGACCGGGCGCGGGCGCTGGCTGCGACGGAGCGTCGAACTGCGGGCCTGCGCGCGCGCATTGCGCGGCAGGAGGCGGTGATAGCGCGGAGCGCGGTGGCGTTGGAGCGAGCGGAGCGCAACCTGTCGAAGACGCGGCTCGTTGCGCCCTTCGACGGGTATCTCACGGGCGTTTCGGCGGCGCTGGGCAAGCGTCTCGGGGTGAACGACCGCGTCGTCCGTCTCTTGGACCACACACGACTGGATATCCTGATCCATCTGAGCGATGCGGACTATGGGAGGCTCGTATCCTCTGCGGCGGGTTTACGGGGGCGCCCTGTCGAGGTGACGTGGCGCGCAGGCGACCGCAATTTCCCGTTCAGCGCGGTGGTCCAGCGCGCGGATGGAGAGGTTGATGCTTCGAGCGGCGGGGTCAGGGTCTACGCTCGGATCGAGCAGGAGGCATCACGGGTTCCGCTCAGGCCGGGGGCCTTCGTCGAAGTTCGAATCCCGGACCGCGTGTACCGAGAGGCTGCGCGCTTGCCGGAAACGGCGTTGGTGGGCGGCGACACGGTTTATGCGGTCGTCAGCGGCCGTCTTGAACCCCGGCCGGTGGCACTGCTTGCGCGCGTCGGCAACGACGTGGTGGTGTCCGGCGGGATCGCGGACGGTGAGAGTGTCGCGACCACCCGCTTCCCCGAGATCGGACCCGGCGTCAAAGTTGAGGTGCGATGAGCCAGACCGGTAGCGGTCTGATCGCGCTGTTTACGCGCCACCGCACGGCCGCCAACCTGGTGATGGTGCTGATGATCCTGTTCGGCGTGCTCGGGCTTGCGCGCATGAACACCCAGTTCTTCCCCACCTTCGCCGTCGAATGGATCTCGGTCAGCGTGACCTGGCCGGGCGCCAGCGCCGAGGACGTGGATACCAACATCGTCGCGGCGATCGAGCCGGAAGTCCGCTTCCTCGACGGGGTCAAGCGCGTCTCCTCACAGTCCGTGGAAGGCATCGGCTCGGTCGTCGTGGAGTTCGAGCCCGGGACGAATCTCGATACGGCGCTGGCCAACGTCGAGAACGCCGTGGGCCGGGTCGAGACGCTGCCGGAGGACTCCGAGAAGCCGGTCGTCAACCGCCTCTACTTCTACGAGAACATAGGAAATATTGTCGTCTCGGGCCCGTTCTCCGAGGCGGCGCTGCGTGCCCACGCCAAGGACATCCGGGAGCGTCTGCTTTCCGCTGGCGTCGACAAAGTCGACCTCTTCGGCAGCCGACGAGAGGAGATCTGGGTCGAGGTCGGCGAGGGGCGCCTGCGCCAGCTCGATCTCACACTCGGCGATATCGCGTCACGGATTGGCACGAGCTCGGCCGACCTGCCTTCCGGCATCGTCCCTGGCGGCACCAACAAGCAAATCCGAAGCCTGGGCCTCGCCAGATCGGCCGATGAGATCGGCCAGGTCGAGATCATCGCGCGCCAGGATGGGGCCAAGGTCCACCTCCGCGATATCGCGACCATCAGCGAACGCTTCAACGAGCGGGATACGGTCGCGTTCAGGGCCGGCTATCCCGCCATCGAGCTGCAGGTGCGACGCGCGAGCACGTCCGATGCGCTGGAGCAGGCGGGCATACTCGATGACTTTCTCGAGGAGTTGCAGCCGACGCTGCCGCCGACTCTGGTCGTCGAGCACTACGACGATGCGTCGGAGCTCATCGACGACCGCATCAACATGCTGCTCCGCAACGGCGCGAGCGGGCTGGCTCTGGTGGTGCTCGTGCTGTTCATCTTCCTGAGCACGCGGGTCGCCTTCTGGGTCTCGGTCGGTATTCCCGTCTCGCTGCTCGCCACCCTCGGCGTGATGATGTTGACCGGCCAGACGATCAACATGGTGAGCCTGTTCGCGCTCATCATGGCTATCGGCATCATTGTGGACGATGCCATCGTGGTCGGCGAGCATGCGGTGACCCAGCGCGCCGCGGGCGCCAGCCCGGCCGACGCGGCGGAACTCGGCGCGCGGCGGATGTTCGCGCCGGTGATGGCGGCGACGCTGACCTCCGTCGCCGCCTTCCTGCCGCTCTTCATGGTGTCGGGCCAGATCGGCGAGATCATCGGCGCCATTCCCCTGGTGATCGTGGCCGTTCTCGTTGCGAGCGTGATCGAGTGCTTCGTGGTGTTGCCCGGCCATTTGCGCATCGGTCTGAGGGCCGATCCGCGCAAGGAGAACAGATTCGCGCGATGGTTCAACCCGCGCTTTGAGGCCTTCCGCGACGGGCTCTTCGCCCGCATCGTGCGGGGTTGCGTCGCCTGGCGATACCTGACCATCGCCATGGCGATTGGCCTCTTGCTGCTGTCTATGGGCCTGATCGGGGGCGGGCGCATCTCGTTCATTTTCTTCCCCTCGCCGGAAGCGGATTCGGTTCTCGCCAACGTCACCTTCGTCGAGGGCACCAAGCGGGAGACGACAACCGCCATGGTGGACGAGCTCGGGCGGGCGCTGGACGAGGCCGAGCTCGCGCTGACAGGTGGCGCCGGTGGCCTCGTGGTCATGAGCCTCGGCCAAGTCGGCAAGCCGGCATCCCGTTCCAACAATTTCTTCCTCGGTACTGGCGACCACGTGGGTGCCATACGGGTCGAGCTGCAGCCCTCGGATCAGCGCACCATACGCACGCAGGCCCTGATCGAGGAATGGCGCAGCCGAGTGCGCCCGTTGCCGGGGCTGGAGACCATAACGATCCTCGAGCGCGCGGCCGGGCCACCCGGTCGCGAGATCGACATTAGGATCGCAGGCGACGACGTGCAGACGCTCAAGTTAGCGGCAGGCGAGGTGCGCGCGCTGCTCGGCCGTTTCCCCGGTGTGAGCGACATCGAGGACAACACACCCTACGGCAAGCAGGAGACAATCCTTAGTGTGAATTCCCGCGGTCGTGCCCTCGGTTTCACGACCGCGAGTACCGCGGGCCAGGTGCGCGCCGCCTTCGAGGGCGTGATCGCGAGGCGCTTCGCACGGGGCGACGAGGAGGTCGCGATCCGCGTCCGCCTGCCGCACGACGCGCTCACCGAAGGCGATCTCCGACGCTTGTACTTGCGCAGCCCCGGCGGCGTCGAAGTGCCGCTCGCCGAAGTGGTTGACTTCGACGAGGCAACCGGGTTCGCGAGCATCCGCCGCGAGGACGGCCAGCGCATGATCGCCGTCACCGCGGAGATCGACGAGTCGCTCACCAACACCGACGAGGTTCTGGGCGCGCTCCAGGCCGAGGGGCTGTCGGAGGTTGCGCAGAAGTACGGTGTCGGCGTCCTGCTGCGCGGCAAGGCCGAGGAGCAGGCGACGACCATGGGCGACATGATGACCGGCGCCGTAGTCGCCCTGGTTGCAATCTATCTCATCCTGGCCTGGGTGTTCTCAAGCTACAGCCGGCCGATCTTCGTCATGGCCGTGATTCCCTTCGGCGCGGTCGGCGCCGTCTTCGGCCATTTCGTCCTGGGCTACGACCTCACCGTGCTGAGCATGATGGCGCTGCTCGGGCTCAGCGGCATCGTGGTCAATGATTCGATCATTCTCGTCCGCGCAATCCAGGACCGGCTTGACGCCGGCGAACCACTGATGGAGGCCCTGGTCGGCGGCGCGCGGGATCGCCTGCGTGCCGTCATCCTGACCTCGGTGACGACGATCTTCGGCCTCACGCCCTTGCTTTTCGAGACCAGCCTTCAGGCGCAGTTCCTGAAGCCCATGGCGGTCACCATCGTGTTCGGACTGCTCGGCGTAACCCTGATCGTGCTGGTTCTGGTGCCGTGCCTGCTCGCGATTCAGGGCGACATTGCCGCTCTCTTCGGCCGAACGCCTGCCGGCGGCGAGAGCGCCGTCGAGGACGATCCGTCGCCAAGTCTCAGGCTTCGCGAAAGCGACGGTTGATCACGGCTTACGCGACCACTACACAGCGCCGTAGCCGCAGCCCGGCTTTCAGGGCCGGTGAAGCGGAGAGAGCGGGGAGGAGTGGGCGTGAACGGCATTCTCAAGGGGCTGCGTGTGGTCGAGGGCTCGGCATTTGTCGCAGCCCCGCTCGGCGGCATGACGCTCGCCCAGATGGGAGCGGACGTGATCCGCTTCGATCCGTTGGGCGGTGGCCTCGACTACCGGCGCTGGCCGGTTACGCCGGAGAACGAGAGCATCTACTGGGCCGGCATGAACAAGGGCAAGCGCTCCTTCGCGGTCAATCTGCGCGAGGCGGAGGGGCGCGAGCTGGTGGCCGCGCTGATCACGGCGCCGGGGCCCGAGGCCGGCATTTTCCTCACCAATCTGCAGGTGGGGGACTGGCTCTCTTACGAGACGCTGAGCGCCCGGCGCGCGGACCTCATCATGCTCCGTATCATCGGCAACCCGGATGGCACGGTCGCGGTCGACTATACCGTGAACGCCCGCATGGGTTGGCCCTTCGTGACCGGGCCGGCGGACCTGGACGAGCCGGTCAACAACGTGCTGCCGGGCTGGGACCTGACCTGCGGCCTCACCGCGACCATCGGGCTGCTCGCCGCCGAGCGCCACCGCAACCGCACCGGCGAGGGGCAGGAGGTGCGCCTCAGCCTTGCCGACGTCGGCTATCACATCACCGGCTCGCTCGGTTACATCGGCGATGTCGAGATCAACGGCGCCGAGCGGCCGCGCATCGGCAACGACATGTACGGCACCTTCGGCGGCGATTTCGCGACCCAGGACGGCCGCCGGGTCATGCTGGTGGTGGTAACTCCGCGCCACGTCAAGGCGCTGGGCCAGGCGGCCGGGCTCACTGAGACCTTCGCTCAGATCGAGTCGGAGCAGAGCGTCAACCTCGCCGACGAGGCCGACCGCTGGAAGGCGCGGGAGCAGCTTCGCGCCGCGCTCGCGCCCTGGTTTGCATCGCTGAGCCTGGAGGAAGTCGGCGACCGGCTCACCGAGGCCGGCGTGCTTTGGGGGCCCTTTCGCACCCATACCCAGATGGTGGAGGAAGACCCCTTCTGCTCGACGGCGAATCCGCTGTTTCAGCGGGTCGAGCAGCCGGGGATCGGGCCTGTGCTCACGCCGGGCTCACCGCTGGACTTCGCCGCCGCTCCGCGCGGTGCCGTCAAACCGGGGCCCCGGCTCGGCCAGCATACCGACGAGATTCTGACGGAGGTGCTGGGCCTTAGCGACGGCGCCATCGGCGCACTGCATGACCGCGGCATCGTCGGCGCGCCTGCCTGACGCTGGGTTCAGGCGCCTTCGACCAGAAGCGCCTCGCCCTCAAGCTGCCGGGCGTCTGCCGACTCGCGCCAGGACTCCGCCGCAGCGCGGTCGTCGAATTCGAGGACAGTCATGCGGCCGTCGGGCCAGGAGCCTTCCTTGACCGCAGGGGCATGGCCGCAAGACAACAGCCGCCCGCCGCAAGCTGCGACGCCTGCAGGATCGATGTCGGAATCTTCGGTCGCTCCGCGCAGGATCACGTAATGGCCGCCACCCTGTGCAGCTCCATCGCCTTCTAGATGGACCATGTGGCCGGTCGATGCACGCTGGCGGATCGCGCGTGCTTCCACGTAGGCCGGTGAGTCGTACCAGGCAGCGGCACGTGCGGGGCTGTCGAAGTGCAGCAACACCAGCCGACCGGGCTGCCAGCCACCGGCGATGACCTTGTGATCGCCGCCCCTGACGAGGAAGCGTCCGTCGAAGGCCGCGATCGAGCCGGGTGTCAGCGCCCGGTAGTCGGCATAGGTCTCCGGATCGGTCACCGTCACATCGGCGATCACATAGCCCGGCATGATGCGCGTCCTCAGAAAGGCGTTGGGTCGGCGAAGCGGCGGAGCACGTTGGTCGTGAGCCGCGCGATGTTGTTGTCGTAGCCGTTCCACGGCAGGCTCGCGGGATAGCAGATCGAGCCGACGGAGAACACCGCGCCGCCGTTCGGCGTCTCGTAGAAGACCATGTCGGCCTTGACCTTCTCGTGCTCCGTGCCGCCGAGGCCGGCATGGTTCACGAGCACCTCCTCGTTCACCACCAGATAGAGGTCGGTGTGGTCCTCCGAGCGAGCGAGCACCAGCGCGTGCGGGGGCGTGCCCAGGCGGGAATCGGTGGCATCGAGCTCGTTGCCGGCCGCGCCCTCGCCGTGATAGCCGAAGTCCCCGAGTATCTCGTCCTCGCCGATTCCCTCGAAAACGAAGCGCGCGCGGGGGTCGAAGCTCCCTGGCATGCGCCGGTAGTAGGAGGACTTGTCGAAGCCCTCGGCGACAAAGCCGACACCGGCCAGCCGCTGCGGTGCGAAGTCCCCCTGATGGCGCCAGATCCCGCCGTATTCGCCCGTGAAGCTGTGATAGTACTCGCCGGGGTCGCCCTCCCAGGTGCGGATCGCGGCCTCGCAGCGGCGCACCTCAATCACGCCTGGCAGCTCCTTGTGCATGGCGACACGCCAGTAGAAGCCGTTGCCGCCGAGATACATCAGCCGGCCGCCCTGCTGGGTGAAGCCGTGCACGGCGTCCCGCATGGCCTTCGAGTAGTACTCCGGGTGACCGCCGGTGATCAGCACGTTGTAGGGCTTTAGGAGGTCGATGCCCTCGCGGTGGACGTCCTCGTCGGTGATGACGTCGTGCTCGAAGCCGAGGTGCGTGAGCCAGTCTTCCACGTACATGTCGAGGATGAATTCGCGCGCGTTGGTCGAGTCTTCGCCGGCGCAGGCCCAGGGCGTCTCCGCCTTGGGCCGCATGTTGAGGATGGGGCGCAGCCGGGACGAATAGCAGACACCGCTGCCGTCCGAATGGGTGTCATAGAGCGACGCGCCGTATTCGCGATGCTCGTTGAGAAAGAGCTGCTGCGCGTTGAGCGCCGGCAGCTGGCCAGTGAGGAGCTCGCCGAGCGAGCCGTCGAAGGCCAGATGCTCGTTGGCATAGGCCATGTACTCGACCGTCGGCAGCAGGAAGGCGATGCGCGCAGCCCGTCCCGGCGCCGGCAGCACCACGAAAGGTACGTATTCCTCG
Organism: Alphaproteobacteria bacterium; assembly: GCA_963422645.2. Taxonomy (GTDB): domain Bacteria; phylum Pseudomonadota; class Alphaproteobacteria; order UBA828; family UBA828; genus WTGU01. The sequence continues at coordinate 294,450 of CAXXVO010000009.1, read as the reverse complement.
GCCCCCTTGAGCCGCGCGGCGTAGACCCCGCTCGCCATGCGCGCAGGCAGGGTCCATTCGAAGTCCACCCCCCACCCCGCGTCGTAGAGATCGTCGTCGTGGAAATGAATGGCGCCGTACTCATGCTGCGCGTGGCGCCAGCACATCTCCTCGCCCGAGAAATTCCACCCGGTCATGCCGCGCGCGGGCAGGTTGACGATTTCGCCGTGGCAATGGTTGGAAGAACGGTCGGAAATCCTGATCGACGTGATGTCGCGCGAGAAATCCCAGGCGCAGAGGATGTCGGGCGCGAGCCCGGCCGGGACCGCCTCGTTCCGCATGCGCTCGATCTCCAGACGATCTAGAGCGCGGCCGACCAGACGGGGCGAATCGATCTTGCCGTTGTAGAGAGAGTCCACCAGCGTGCGACCCTTCTGGCGCCGCTTGAAGGTCCCCGCCATGACGATCGGCGCGCCGTTCCCCGCCGCCGCAGGTCCGAGCTTGCGCTTTGCCGTGCCGCCGTCGTTGGCCCGCGCGTAGGGCAGGAGCGCTTCCTGATAGACGGTGACCTGGCCGGACTCGGCATCGTAGCTCGCCGCAGCGAGGTACCAGTGGCGCTCGAGCAGCGGCCTGCCGACCGAGACCGGCTCCACGGTGCCGTCCGCCATGCCGAGGCGGAGCGCGACCGAGCCCGCCTCGTCGATGACGAGCGCGAAGCCGGACCGGCTGCGCGGGTCCCACTTGCTGACGATGCCCTGCTCGCCCTTGCCGGGCGTGGTCGGCCAGATCATGGCCTGAACCGTAAAGCTGCCGAGCGTTTCCAGCAGCGGCCGGCTCTCCACCAGGGCGTAGGAGCCCGCGTGGATGGCCTGCCTGCGCCCCTTGTGGCGCTTGCTCACCGGCGTGCGGACCGGTCGTTCCTTGAAGCCGGGCCCGGCGGGCGTGTCGTCCGCGCAGATCAGGCGCACGATGTCCGCCTGATAGGTCGGATGCTCGCAGTTGACCATGAACTTGATGGTCTCGCCCGGCCGGACGCTGATCCGGTCGGGATAGCCGGTAATCGTCAGCATGCCGCGTCTCCGCGCTGGGCCATCCTGCTGCCGCGAGCATAGTCAGCGGCCTGCGCGCGAACAACTCGACCGACGACCCGTTCACGGTGCGGACCCGGTGCAACCCCGAGCGGGATATGCAAGATAGGCGCGCGCGGCCGGGGGAGGGCCCTGCCGACCCGATCGGAGTGGGAGAGCGAACGATGGCGACACTGATTATCCGTAACTACCCAGGTACCCCGCCGCCAGTTCTGAGTGCGTGCTGATGTTGCTTGCCGTCGGTGCCGTTTCGCCGTCGGCGCGTCGTTGATCCCCGCTTGACTGTATAGGTTCTCTCGCCTATGGGTTGCACTCTCGCATGAGAGGAGCAGCCGGTGGGGTATTTCGGGTCGAAGGCGACGACCGGTCTGAGCCAGGCGCTGATTGCGCTGATGCCGCGGCACTCTGTCTATATCGAGAGCCATCTTGGGGGCGGGGCGCTGATGAAGCGCAAGCCTGCGGCCATGCGCTCGATCGGGATCGACCGCGACGAGCGGGCGCTTGAGGCCTTTGGCTGCGACTACCCGGTGGAGTTGGTGCCCGGCTGCGCCCATTCCTTCCTGGCCTCGTTCCCGTTTCTGGGCCCGGAGCTGGTCTACAGCGATCCGCCCTATCTGCACGCGACCCGGCGTTCGTCGCAGCGCTACCGCTTCGAGTACGAGGAGGCCGACCACGTCGCGCTCCTCGAACTGCTCAAGGGTCTGCCCTGCCAGGTGATGGTCTCGGGCCACCCGTCTGCGCTCTATGACGAGCTGCTGGCGGGCTGGCGCCGGCTGGCGCTGCAGGTGACGACCCAGGCCCAGGTGCGGACCGAGGTCGTGTGGTTCAACTTCGCGCCTGACCGGGTGCACTGGGCGAGCTTCGCCGGCCGGAACTTCACCGAGCGCCAGTGCATCAAGCGCAAGGCGGCCAACTGGGGCCGGCGCTACGAGGCCATGCCGGCGGGCGAACGCCTGGCGGTGCTGGCCGCGATCATGGCCGTCGAGGCCGACGAGGGTTCGTGACAGTGTCGCGCTGGCACGAGGACCTCGCTGCCCACGACGAGGCCTTCGCGTGCCTGCAGGACCTTTTCACCCCACAATCCTTCGCAATGACCGCCGTCAAAGCCATTCGGGAATGGGGCCAGGGGTTGCTGCGCCTGAGCGCGGCCCTGGTCAAGGAGAACGACGCGCTGGAGCGGGAGAACGCCCGCTTGCGCGAGCGGATCGCCGAACTCGAGCGCAGCGCCGCGCTCGACAGCACCACCAGCTCCAAGCCGCCGGCCAGCGACGGTCTGAAGAAGAAGAGCGGTGACCGGGAGAAGCGCACCCGGAGCCAGCGCGGCAAGTCCGACAGGCCCAGTGGCGGCCAGCCGGGCCACAAGGGAACTACCCTGGAGCGGACCGCGACGCCCGACCATGTCGTCGATCATGATCCGTCCGCCTGTGAGGGCTGCGGCGCGCCGCTGTCGGACGCTGACCGTCACGGAGCCCCCGTCTGCCGGCAGGTCTTCGATGTGCCCGAGCCGCAGCCCCTCGAGGTCACCGAACATCGCGGCCATCGTTGCCTCTGCGCTGCCTGCGGCACCGTGACGACAGCCGTCTTCCCGAACGGCGTGAGCGCACCGGTCCAATACGGGCCGCGCATCACCGCGTGGGTGACCTACCTGCTGCACGCTCAGTTCATTCCCGAGAAGCGGGTCGCCGAGGTCATGAGCGACCTCTTCGCGGTCAAGCTCTCAACAGCCACCATCGTCGCCATGGGAAGGCGCACCGCCCGGCGCTTCGAGGGCTTCCTCGATCGCCTCGCGGAGATCATCCGCACCGCAGCCCCAGTCAAACACCTCGACGAGACCGGCATCCGCATCGCCGCCCGGACCCATTGGCTCCATGTGCTGTGCACCCCGTTGCTCACCATCCTGCGCGTCGCCACCGGGCGCAGCCACATCGACGAGAAGCTCAACGGCATCGTCATCCATGACGACTACGCCACCTACTTCGCTCTCGAGGGCGTGCGCCACGGGGCCTGCAACGCCCATCACCTGCGCGAGCTCCAAGCCCTCATCGAGATCGAGAAGGAAGACTGGGCAACGAGCACGCACCGGCTCCTCATCCGTGCCAACAGAGCCGCCCGCTTCGCCCACAAGAACGACCGCGACGTGCCCGCCTCACTGGTGGCCCGCATCTCGCGAGCCTGGGACCGCATCCTCGAACGTGCCATCGCCTCTCACGAAGAAATGCCACCGCTCCAGACCGGAAAGCGCGGACGACAAAAGCGCCGCATCGGTCACAACCTCGCCCTCCGACTCCAGAAGTACAAGGAGGGGTGCCTGCGCTTCCTCACCGATCCGCGAACCCCCTTCTCCAACAACGAGGCCGAGCGCGACCTCCGAATGGGCAAGCTGCGCCAGAAAATCTCAGGCGGCTTCCGCTCGATACAAGGCGCCCGCGACTTCGCAAACCTGCGATCCGTCATCGCCACCGCTCGAAAACAGCGCTGGAATGTCCTCGAAACCCTGGCGCACCCCGATCCAATCCAGCTGATCCCCGTATTGCGCTTCTGAAATCCTGCGCTGCTCCGGGAAAGCGCCGCCTGACCCCTGGCTGGTCAGAACCATCAATCCATCACGTCCGAGTGCTCGGCAGAATCAGACCTGGGCAGTTACGATTATCCATGGCACACCGCTGAGCACCTATGTCCGCACCTGCCGCATGGCGTGTATGGAGAAGGGAGTCCCTTACGAGCTCGATCCGCTCGCACCCCAGTCACCGGAGCAGAAGGCGATGCAGCCTTGGGGGTCGGTGCCGGCCATGACCCACGGCGACGTGCGCATGTACGAGTCGCTGGCGATCTGCAATTACATCGACCACGCGTTCGACGGGCCGCCCCTGCAGCCGGCCGACCCGCTCGCCAACGCCCTCTGCTGGCAATGGACGTCGGTCTTCATCCAGTATCTCTACCGCCCGGCGATCGACATCGTGCTGCAGCGCCTGGTCGTGCCCGCGCAGGGCGGTGAGCCCGACGAGGCGTTGGTGGAGAGCAGCGTGCCCAAGTCCGACAAGGCGCTTGTCGCGCTCGAGGGAGCACTGGATGGCCGGACCTGCTTCGCCGGCGACGAGGCATCGGTCGCGGACTATATGGTGCTGCCCGTCCTTCACTATCTGAAGATGACGCCGGAGGGCGAGACGCTGCTGGCCCCGAGGACCAACATCGCCCGCTGGCAGGCTGCCATCGACGAGCGCGAGAGCGCGGTCGCGACGGTGCCAGAGTTCGGCTGAGGGGGGCGGCGTTAGGCGGAGAAGGCGTAGCCCGCCGAGCGCACGGTCCGGATCACGTCGACCTCGCCGTCACCGTTAAGCGCCTGGCGCAGACGGCGAACGTGGACGTCCACGGTGTGTTGCTCGATATGCACCGCGCGCCCCCACACCGCCTCAAGCAGGTGGTCACGAGAGAGCACCCGGCCCGGATGCTCCATGAAATGGCGCAGCAGGCGGTACTCGGTCGGCCCCAGGTGGATCGAGCGCCCGCTGCGGCTGACGCGATAGCTGGCGAGGTCCATTGTGATGTCGCCGCTGGCGAGCGATTGGGCCGCGCTCGTCGGCGCAGCCCGGCGCAGCACCGCGCCAATGCGAGCGATGAGTTCGGAAATCACGAAGGGCTTGACCACATAATCGTCGGCGCCACAGTCGAGGCCGCGGACGCGGTCGCTTTCCTCGCCGCGTGCGGTGAGCAGGATGACCGGCAGGTTGTGGGTCTCGGGGTCGCGCCGGATCTTGCGGCAAATCTCGATCCCGGAGACTCCGGGCAGCATCCAGTCGAGCAGCACCAGATCGGGCTTGGTCGAAGCGATCGTGCTCATCGCGTCGCCGCCGTTCTCAATCGAGGCAACGCGGAACCGGTGACTCTCGAGATTGTAACGGAGCAGGGTCGTCAGCGAGGGTTCGTCTTCGATCACGAGGATGAGCGGGCTATCCGTCATCGCGCATGCTCCTGTCGCTCCCCCTGCGGTTGGCTATTGTCCTGCGGCACTGGTTGAGAACGGCGCCCGCTCCCGGTGAGGAACGGGCGCCGCTGTAGCACGACTCCAGGGTCTTGTGGCGAGCCCGGTTACATCGAGAGGTGAGCCATGCTGGTAGCTTGGGTGCGCATCGCCTCACGTTCCGCATCGGGGAGCGGGATAAGCCCCTTGTCCGCCAGATAGCCGTAGGGTCCCCAGGCGTCTTCGTCGGTGAAGGTCGCGACGAACTCGTCGATGCCGGGGATCACGCCCACATGCGCCTTCTTCACGTAGAAGTACATGGAGCGGGAGACCGGATAGCTGCCGTCGGCGATGGTGTCGAAGTCCGGCTCGACGCCATTGATGGTGCTGCCCTGAACCTTGTCACGGTTCTGCTCGAGGAAGCTGTAGCCGAAGATCCCGAGCGCGCTGGGATTGGCGTCAAGCTTCTGGACGATGAGATTGTCGTTCTCGCCCGCCTCGACGAAGGCGCCGTCCTCGCGGATTGCGTGGCAGATGGACTTGTAGGCATTCTTGTCCTGCTTCTTTAGCGCCTTGATGTCGGGGAAGGTCTTGCAGCCGCCTTCCATCGCGAGCTCGACGAAGGCGTCCCGCGTGCCGGAGGTCGGCGGCGGGCCGAGCACCTCGATCTTGACCGCAGGCAGCGACGAGTCGACTTCACTCCAGGTCTGGTTGGGATTGGGCACTATTCCGCCGTCCGAGGGGACATCCTTCGCCAGCGCGAGGAAGAGCTGCTGCAGGGTGATCGAGAAGGGCTCGGTCGCCCTGGAGTTGGCGAGCACGATCCCGTCATAACCGATCTTGACCTCGGTGATGGCGGTCACGCCGTTCCCGGCGCATCGTTCCACCTCCGAGGTCTTGATCCGGCGCGAGGCGTTGGTGACGTCTGGATGGTCGACACCTACACCGCCGCAGAAGAGCTTGAGCCCGCCGCCCGAGCCCGTGCTCTCGACCACCGGTGTCTTGTGCCCAGTGGTCTTGCCGAACTCTTCGGCGACGGCGGTGGCGAAGGGAAACACGGTCGAAGACCCCACGATCCTGATCTGATCGCGGGCCTCCGCAGCATTGGTCAGCGCCACTGATGCGGTCAGCGCGAGAGCTGCCGCTGCCGCGATGGCGAGGGTTGACTTGGTCAAGGCGTGTCCTCCGGGTTCGCTCGCATCCCGATGGCGACGGCCACGCCCACGCGTGGCCTCCCGGGATGGCAGGCGTACGCTAACGCCGCACCAAGATGGAAATAATACGGAATTGTGACGGTTCGTTGACTCCGGTCCGGCGCGATGGCCGGGGCCGGCCCTACTTCACCTCGACCTCGACAAAGACCACGTCGTCGGTGTCGCTCGGGTTGATGACGTCGTGCTCGACTCCTTCACCCCGGTAATAGGGCGAGCCGTGGACAATTTGGACCGTGCGCTCGCCGTCGGGCTCCTTGAGGTGGAGGTGTCCGGTCGTCACCGGCACCACCACGTAGTCGTATTCGTGCCGGTGCCAACCCGTCGCCTCGCCGGGCTTGAAGCGCCACTCGGTGACGCGCACGCGCTCGTTGTCGATTAGCACGGTTGGCGTTGCCGCGCCCATAGCCACCTCCACTGCAAGGAATAGCCGCGGCGAAGCGTTGCAGGTTGGCGGGCCCTACGCAAGCCCGCGCGCAGGCGCCCTCGTCGACACGAGTGGAATGCTTCGTCCCCTGACAATCAATCGCTCTGCCAGGTGCAATCCGTGGTCGTTACGACCTGATCGTTCGCCAGACAGCTGGTCTCGTAGGCACAGCTTCCTTTCAGACCGGCATAGACAGCGGTGCCTCCCGCGAGCTCCAACTGGCCTTGCCTGCCGCCCCCTACGCCAGGTGCGAGAGCCCGCTGCGGGTGAGGCCTGGGGCTGACGCTTCCGAGTCCCCAGCGCCCACGGGTCAGGAGCCGTCCTGCTCAGCCTGCACCAGCGAGGCCGGATCGACCGCGACGCTCTTGACCAGCGCGTAGACTTGGCTGCCGGGGGCAAGGCCGAGTGTATCGGCGGAGCGAGCCGTGATACGCGCCGTCAGCCGGGCGCCGATGTCGACCGCCACGTCGACCGAGGCGCCTCGGCGCGGTCCGATCTCGACAACCCGGCCGCGGAAGACGTTGAGGACGCTGGTCTCGCGCGGCTCCGCAGTCGCCAGCGAGACGTCGCGCGCCCGCACGCGGACCCTGAGGCGGCGTCCCGGAGCAAGCCTGAGGCGCGGCACGCGCAGGGTGCCGCCCGGTACCGCGAGCTCGGTGAGCCCGTAAGCCGCGTCGTGGCTCTGAACGGTGGCGTCCAGCACCGCGCCGGCCGCTTCGATCCCTGCCAGCGGGTCGAGATCGAGTCTGGCCATGACCTCCGCGGCAGGGCCCGCCGCTGCGACCCTGCCGCCGGCCATGACCACGATGGTTCCCGCGAGCCGCGCCACCTCGTCGACCGCATGGCTGACGAAGACGATGGGCACGCCGATCTCGTCGCGCAGCCGCTCGATGTAGTCGATGACTTGCGCCTTGCGGGGCACGTCGAGCGCGGCCAGTGGCTCGTCCATGAGCAGGAGCTCCGGTTGGGCCATGAGAGCCCGGCCGAGCGCCACGCGCTGGCGCTCGCCGCCGGAGAGGGTGCCTGGCCGGCGCTGCAGCAGCGTCTCCAGGCCGAGCAGCGTCACGATCCTCTCCAGCGTCGCATAACGCCCGTCGCGCGGCGCGAAGCGGTGCCCGTAGAGCAGGTTGTGGCGCACGCTGAGGAGGGGGAAGAGGCGGCCGTCCTGAAACACGTAGCCGATCCGGCGGCGCTCCGGCTTGAGGTCGATCCCGGCCTCCGCATCGAAGAGCACGCGGTCTTCGAGCGCGATCCGTCCCGCCTCGGGCCGCACGAGGCCAGCGATGGCGTCCGCAAGCGTGGTCTTGCCGGCACCCGAGGCGCCGAAGAGCGCGACGACGCCGTCGGCCTCGGCGCCGAAGGATGCATCGAGCGTGAATTCGCCCCGGGTGAGTCGCGCCTGGACCGCCAGCATCACCCCTCCAGCCGGCGCTTGACGATGCGCGCCAGAAATTCGGAGCCGATCAGTGCGGCAAAGGCGATGACGATGGCGATCACCATCAGGCGAAAGGCGCCGTCCAGGCCGCTCGGCACCTGGGTATAAGTGTAGAGCGCGAGCGGCAGGGTTCGGGTCTCTCCGGGAATGTTGGAAACGAAGGTGATGGTCGCGCCGAACTCGCCGAGGCAGCGGGCGAAAGCGAGGATGACACCGGTCAGAATGCCAGGCGCGATGTGCGGCAGGCTGATGGTCGCGAACACCCAGACCGGCGGGGCGCCCAGCGTTCGTGCGGCGGTCTCCAGCCGCCGGTCCATACCCTCGATCGAGAGCCGGATCGCGCGGACCATGAGCGGGAAAGAGACCACGGCCGAGGCCACCGCCGCGCCCTGCCAGGTAAAGGCGAGAGTGATGCCGAACCAGTCGTCGAGCCAGGCGCCGAGCGGTCCGCGCTTGCCGAGCAGCAGCAGCAGCACGAAGCCCACCACCACCGGCGGCAGCACCAGCGGCAGGTGGACCAGGCCATTGAGGATCTCTCGGCCGGGGAAGCGATAGCGCGCGAGCAGCCAGGCGACAGCGATGCCGAGAGGCAGGCTGATCAGAACCGCCCAGCCCGCCACCCGCAGGCTGAGCCTGATCGCCTCGACCTCCAGTGGAGTCAGCGCCATCCACCCGGTCTTTCAGTCGACGATGAAGCCGGCGCGGGCGAAGGCCGCCCGGCCCTCCGGCCCCGCGAGAAATTCGAAGAAGCGCGTCACCAGCGGCGAGACGCGGCCCGCGATGAGGGCCATCGGATACACGATGGGCTCATGCAGCGACGCCGGGATCGTTCCCACCACATGCACGCCTTCGATGCGGGCGGAATCGGTGGCGTAGACGATTCCGAGCGGCGCCTCTCCCCTGGCCACCAGCGCGAGTGCCGCCCGCACGTCGGCCGCCGGCGCAAGCTGGCTCCGCACGTCGCGCCAGAGGCCCAGCGCTTCCAGCGCCTGGCGCGCGTAGATGCCGGCCGGTACATGGTCGGGGTTGCCGATGGCCAGCCGCCCGCCGCTCAGCAATGCAGAAAAATCGAGCGCCGCCGAGGGTTCGAAGGGCGCCATGTTGGCGTCACCGGTGACGAACACCAGGCGATTGCCGGCGAGCACCTGCCGGCTGCCGGGCTCGATCAGACCTTGCGCGTCCACGTAGTCCATCCACGCCGCATTGGCCGCGAGGAAGATTTCGGCCGGGGCGCCGCTCTCGATCTGGCGCGCGAGTGCTGAGGTTCCGGCGTAGGAGGCCACGACACTGTCGCCAGGCCCCGCCTCGAACTGCCCGATTAGCGCGTCGATCACGTGCGCGGTGCTCGCGGCCGCGAGCACGATCACCCGCTCGGCAGCTGCGGGCCCGGCCCAGCAACAGGCGAGGAGACTGGCGAACACCAGCCCAAGCGTCCGGAGTGTCGCCGACCGGCGCGGTTGCCGGTCGCCACTTGCATGCCACACGTCGCGCGTCGCGGACCCCGCGGGGCTCACGCCTCCTCCTCAACCTGCAGTGTGTGAGGCTGGTTCCGACTGGAGCGAGCGCACCCGCACCTCCACGGCGCCTCGACCGTCGCCGACAAGGACCGACCGTTCCGTCGTTCGGGCGGTCGCTCGGCCCGGAGGGCCGCGTCGACAGTGAGAACTGTAGCGCCGGGCCCGAGCACGCGCAACGAGCACCCGGTGACGGAACACGACGCGGGACGAGACAAGAAAATTTTGTAACTACCCAGGTACCCCGCCGCCAGTTCTGAGTGCGTGCTGATGTTGCTTGCCGTCGGTGCCGTTTCGCCGTCGGCGCGTCGTTGATCCCCGCTTGACTGTATAGGTTATCTCGCCTATGGGTTGCACTCTCGCATGAGAGGAGCAGCCGGTGGGGTATTTCGGGTCGAAGGCGACGACCGGTCTGAGCCAGGCGCTGATTGCGCTGATGCCGCGGCACTCTGTCTATATCGAGAGCCATCTTGGGGGCGGGGCGCTGATGAAGCGCAAGCCTGCGGCCATGCGCTCGATCGGGATCGACCGCGACGAGCGGGCGCTTGAGGCCTTTGGCTGCGACTACCCGGTGGAGTTGGTGCACGGCTGCGCCCATTCCTTCCTGGCCTCGTTCCCGTTTCTGGGCCCGGAGCTGGTCTACAGCGATCCGCCCTATCTGCACGCGACCCGGCGTTCGTCGCAGCGCTACCGCTTCGAGTACGAGGAGGCCGACCACGTCGCGCTCCTCGAACTGCTCAAGGGTCTGCCCTGCCAGGTGATGGTCTCGGGCCACCCGTCTGCGCTCTATGACGAGCTGCTGGCGGGCTGGCGCCGGCTGGCGCTGCAGGTGACGACCCAGGCCCAGGTGCGGACCGAGGTCGTGTGGTTCAACTTCGCGCCTGACCGGGTGCACTGGGCGAGCTTCGCCGGCCGGAACTTCACCGAGCGCCAGTGCATCAAGCGCAAGGCGGCCAACTGGGGCCGGCGCTACGAGGCCATGCCGGCGGGCGAACGCCTGGCGGTGCTGGCCGCGATCATGGCCGTCGAGGCCGACGAGGGTTCGTGACAGTGTCGCGCTGGCACGAGGACCTCGCTGCCCACGACGAGGCCTTCGCGTGCCTGCAGGACCTTTTCACCCCACAATCCTTCGCAATGACCGCCGTCAAAGCCATTCGGGAATGGGGCCAGGGGTTGCTGCGCCTGAGCGCGGCCCTGGTCAAGGAGAACGACGCGCTGGAGCGGGAGAACGCCCGCTTGCGCGAGCGGATCGCCGAACTCGAGCGCAGCGCCGCGCTCGACAGCACCACCAGCTCCAAGCCGCCGGCCAGCGACGGTCTGAAGAAGAAGAGCGGTGACCGGGAGAAGCGCACCCGGAGCCAGCGCGGCAAGTCCGACAGGCCCAGTGGCGGCCAGCCGGGCCACAAGGGAACTACCCTGGAGCGGACCGCGACGCCCGACCATGTCGTCGATCATGATCCGTCCGCCTGTGAGGGCTGCGGCGCGCCGCTGTCGGACGCTGACCGTCACGGAGCCCCCGTCTGCCGGCAGGTCTTCGATGTGCCCGAGCCGCAGCCCCTCGAGGTCACCGAACATCGCGGCCATCGTTGCCTCTGCGCTGCCTGCGGCACCGTGACGACAGCCGTCTTCCCGAACGGCGTGAGCGCACCGGTCCAATACGGGCCGCGCATCACCGCGTGGGTGACCTACCTGCTGCACGCTCAGTTCATTCCCGAGAAGCGGGTCGCCGAGGTCATGAGCGACCTCTTCGCGGTCAAGCTCTCAACAGCCACCATCGTCGCCATGGGAAGGCGCACCGCCCGGCGCTTCGAGGGCTTCCTCGATCGCCTCGCGGAGATCATCCGCACCGCAGCCCCAGTCAAACACCTCGACGAGACCGGCATCCGCATCGCCGCCCGGACCCATTGGCTCCATGTGCTGTGCACCCCGTTGCTCACCATCCTGCGCGTCGCCACCGGGCGCAGCCACATCGACGAGAAGCTCAACGGCATCGTCATCCATGACGACTACGCCACCTACTTCGCTCTCGAGGGCGTGCGCCACGGGGCCTGCAACGCCCATCACCTGCGCGAGCTCCAAGCCCTCATCGAGATCGAGAAGGAAGACTGGGCAACGAGCACGCACCGGCTCCTCATCCGTGCCAACAGAGCCGCCCGCTTCGCCCACAAGAACGACCGCGACGTGCCCGCCTCACTGGTGGCCCGCATCTCGCGAGCCTGGGACCGCATCCTCGAACGTGCCATCGCCTCTCACGAAGAAATGCCACCGCTCCAGACCGGAAAGCGCGGACGACAAAAGCGCCGCATCGGTCACAACCTCGCCCTCCGACTCCAGAAGTACAAGGAGGGGTGCCTGCGCTTCCTCACCGATCCGCGAACCCCCTTCTCCAACAACGAGGCCGAGCGCGACCTCCGAATGGGCAAGCTGCGCCAGAAAATCTCAGGCGGCTTCCGCTCGATACAAGGCGCCCGCGACTTCGCAAACCTGCGATCCGTCATCGCCACCGCTCGAAAACAGCGCTGGAATGTCCTCGAAACCCTGGCGCACCCCGATCCAATCCAGCTGATCCCCGTATTGCGCTTCTGAAATCCTGCGCTGCTCCGGGAAAGCGCCGCCTGACCCCTGGCTGGTCAGAACCATCAATCCATCACGTCCGAGTGCTCGGCAGAATCAGACCTGGGCAGTTACAAAATTTTAATGTGGGATTCCCGGGATAAGTGGGATGTAAGTGGGATAAGTGGGATGTAAGTGGGATAAGTGGGATAAGCGAGCGCGCGGGCCGGATCGGTCGCGCGCGGTGAGGGCCTGCCGCCTGCTTGCTCCCCTTCTGCATGCGCCGGTGTGTTTGTTCGAGAACGGCATGGCACGATCGTGGCACGGGAGGTTCGCGCCGTGCCTCGCACCATGGTGCAAGCGCTGAGCGGGTCAGGCCTGGGGGAAGCCGGTGGGGCGGGAGCCGCGGGCGTCTGCGCTGCCTGCGCTGCCGGGATTGCTGTAGTAGATGGTCATCTCGTGGATGAGACCGTCCCGGCAGCGGAAGAAGTTGCAGTTGCGCAGCCGCTGCACGCCGGCGTCGCTGTAGGCTGAGTCGGGCTTCGGCGTCAGCGTCACGAGAAACATCGCGGCGCAGCGCTCGTTGGGCACATCCACGTAGTGGACGAACTCGGTGAACCGGGGCTCGTAGTTCGCGAGCAGATGCTCGAAGAAGCGCGGCAGCGGCGTCTCACCGGCGCTGGGCTGCGCCTTGAAGAAGCGCGGCGCAGCATCGCCGTGATAGATCGTGACCGAAGCGTCGTCCGTAAAGCAGGCGACCACAGCCGGGATGTCGGCCTGCACGACATTCCCGAAGTAGCGCCGCTCCACCAGGTCCACGTAGTCGTCTCTCGTCATCGTGTGCCGCTCCCGCGTGCCGATGCTAGAGCAGGATTTCGACGAAGCCGATGGCGACCAGAACGGCGACGAGCAGGATGGCGCCGACGATGGCGGCAACCCGCAAGACGCGGCGCACCGGGTTCTGGGTGTTGGCGAAGGGCACGAGATTGAAGAGCAGGCCGCCGGCCACCACCATGATGCAGCCAGCCGTATAGAGCGGCTGGTACACAGGCTGGAAGATGAAGACGATTGCGAGCAGGCAGAGCGCGATGATCGCGAGCACGATCAGGCGCGCCGTGCGGCGGGACATGTTGCGCGGTGCCGGCTTCTCCTCCGCCGGAGTTTCCTGGGGCTCCACCTGCGCGTCGGTCATGACGCGATCCTCACGCCGTCGTGGTCGAAGATGTGAACCTGCCCCGGCGTTGGCGCCACGTGCATGGTCTCGCCGATCGCGGCCGGGTGTCCCCGGCTGGTCACGACGCGCAGGTCTTTCTCGCCGATGCGGAGATGGATCAGGTCTCGGCCCCCATCGGCTCGATCAGATCGATCTGGCCGGAGATCGTGGTGGGGCCCGCCTCGGGCGCCGGCGCGAGCCCGCGCGGGCGCACGCCCACGGTGAGCGGGGCGTTGCGCCGCGCAACGGTGCCCTGCAGGGAGACCTCTGCGTGTAATGGCAGGAGCACCTCCTGCCCTAGCGTATTCACGCTCGCCCTATCCTCATCGGCATCGATGACCTTGGCCTCCACCAGGTTCATCTGCGGCGTGCCGATGAAGCCCGCGACGAAGACGTTGGCGGGTTTGGCGAAGATGTCGTGAGGACTGGCCACCTGCTCGATGATGCCGTCGCGCATGACCGCGATCCGGTCGGCGATGGTGAGCGCCTCGATCTGGTCGTGGGTCACGATCACCGTCGCCTTGTGCAGGCCGTTGAGAAGCTGCTTGATCTGCCCGCGCATCTCCTGGCGCACGGTAATGTCCAGGCGGCTCAAGGGCTCGTCGAAAAGGAAGCACTGCGGGTCGCGGATGACGGCACGCCCCACCGCGACGCGCTGCTTCTCGCCCTCCGCAAGCCGGCCGGGGACGCGGTTCAGCGCATGGGAGAGGTCGAGAAGGGCCGCGATCTCGCGCACCCGCCGGTCGATCTCCTCAGTGGTGATCTTCTCGGCGTGGAGCGGGAAGGCCAGGTTCTCCGCCACCGTCAGGCTGGGGTAGAGGGCGTAGAACTGGAACACCATGGCGATGTCTCGCTCGCGGGGCGCGAGGTCATTGACCCGCGTGCCGGCGATGAAGATATCGCCCGCCGTCGTGTCCTCGAGGCCCGCGATCATGCGCAGCGTCGTGGTCTTGCCGCAGCCGGATGGGCCGAGCAGGCACACCACCTCGCCGGCTTCCACGTCGAGGTCGATGTCGTCGACCGCGGCGAGCGTTCCGAAGTGCTTGCTCAGGTTGCGCAGCTCGATGTCGGCCATGGGCCCGCTACCGCCTGATGGTGCCGAAGGTGACGCCGCGCAGCAGCTGGTTCTGCAGCAGGAAGGTCACGAACACCACAGGGATCAGGAAGAGCGTCTCGATCGCCGCCAGCAGCCCCCAGCGCACGCCGATATCGCCGCCGATGGTCTGCGCCATGGCGACCGGCACCGTTCGCGTGTCACGCCCGGTGAGCAGCAGAGCGAAGAGGAACTCGTTCCAGGTCAGGATCAGGCCGAAGACGGCGGTCGCCGCGATGCCGGCCTTCACCTGCGGCAGGCATATTCGGAAGAAGATCTTCATCTCCGAGCTGCCGTCCATTCGCGCCGCGTCTTCCACCTCGCGCGGTATTTCGTCGAAGAAGCTCTTCATCATCCAGATGGTGAAGGGCAGGTTGAAGGCGGCGTAAAGCAGGATGATGCCGATGTAGCTGCCCGACAGCCCGCTCACCCGGAACATGATGAAGATCGGGATGATGACGATGATCGGCGGCAGCATCCGGGTCGTGAGGATGATGAAGAGGTAGGTCTCGTTGCCCTTGAGCGGCCAGCGCGAGAAGCCGTAGGCCGCGACCGTGCCGATGATCAGCGCGACCGCGACCGAGGCGCCCGCGATGAAGACGCTATTGAAGAAGAAGAGAGCGAAGCCGGTGTCCACCTCCGCGCCGCCGCGCTCGTAGGCGCGGGAGAAGACGTTGGAAAAATTCTCCAGCGTCGGCGTGAAGATGAACTTGGGCGGGGTGGAGAGGGCGTCCGTGTGGCTCTTGAACGCGGTCAGGATGATCCACAGCACCGGGAAGAAGTAGATGAAGCTGATCACCGTCGAGACCGCGGTCCGGCGCCAGCCTGCCTTGCCTATTTCACGTCGTCTACGGGCCATGGCCTAAGCGTCCTCTTCCGCCCGTCGTCTGACGAAGAAGAGATAGAGGTTGGTCAGCACGATGACCACGAAGAGCAGGATATAGCCGAGCGCCGCCGATTGGCTCGTCTTGAAGTACTGGAAGGCCACCCGATAGACGTAGACCGCGATGGTCTCCGTCGAGGTGCCCGGCCCGCCCTCGGTGATCAGGAACACGATGTCGAAGAGCTTGAACGCCTCGATGGTGCGGAAGAGGATCGCCAGCAGCAGCAGGCCCCGGATGTAGGGGAAGGTGATCGTCCAGAAGCGCCGCCACCAGGAGGCGCGGTCGATCTCGGCGGCCTCGTAGAGATGCTTCGGCACGCTGACGAGGCCGGCGAGCACCAGCAGCATCACGAAGGGCGACCACATCCAGACGTCGGCGAAGATGATGCCGGCGAGCGCGCCCACCTCGGAGCCCAGCAGGATGAAGGGCTCGCCGGTGATCGACTTGATCGCCTGGCTCAGCAGCCCGAAGGTCGGCTCGTAGTAGTAGCGAAAGAACGCGCCGACCGCGACGAAGCTCAGCATCATCGGTGTCAGCACCAACATCAGGAGCACGCGGCGGCCGGGGAAGGTCTTCTCGAAGAGGAGCGCCAGCAGGAAGCCCACCACGAGCTGCAACAGCACGTCGACCGCGACCACGATGGCCGTCGTCTGGTAGCGCTCCCAGACCACCGGGTCGGTCAGCACCTTCTGGTAATTCTTAAACCAAACGAATTCGGGCTCTTTGATGCGGTTCGCGCGATACCGATAGAAGCTCAGGCCGAACGACCAGAGCAGCGGAAATAGGTTCATGATGAACAGCACGGCGAGCGCCGGCGCGACCAGAAGCGGCCCGCGGTTGCGCTCGAAGAAGCGCTCCAGGAGCGTGCCGTGCTCGGCGTGATAGGTGGGTGCGGCCATGACTCAGGGGCCGGTCAATGCATTGTTTGGGGCAATCGGTGAGAAGGAAAGGGGGCGGCCCCTGATGCGGAGCCGCCCCCGATACCGCCTCGATCAACTAGTCCTCGATGCGCCCTGCTTCGCGCAGGAGGTCATCCTGGAACACGGCGATGTTGTCCAGAGCCTCCTTGGCGGAGATCTGGCCGGTAATCGCCTTGTCGAATTCCTCCTGCTGCTGCACCAGCAGCTCGAAGAACTCGGGGATGTGCCAGACGTCCCTCTGCCAGTCGAGGCTCGGGCCGAAGGCGTGGTTCCACGGCCGGTACTCCATGTACTCGGGCGTGGTGTAGACGCTCTTCAAACCGCTCTGCCCGCCGCGCGAGGCGAACTCGTGCTGGACCGGGGTGGAGAGCCACCACTTGCAGAAGTCGAGCGACTCCTGGACCACCGTGTCGCTGTTCCAGGTGGTCAGCACGAAGGGCTGCCCGCCGATGTTGGACCAGCGCACGATCTCGTCGCCCACGAGCAGGCCCGGCATCTTGGCGAAGTTGACCTTGTCATGGACCTTCGAGGTATCCGGCGAAATCGCCGACTCGCCGAAGCCGATCCACTGGATGATCCAGGCGACCTTGCCCTCGCGGAACAGCTCGTCGACCTTGAAGATGTCCATGGTGCCGGTCTGGACCACGGGCGGCATGTGCTGGGTCATCGAGAGATAATGCTCGAACGCCTGGACGGCGGTGTCGGAGTTCACGACGCCGAGCGCCTGGCCCTCGGGCTCCATGGTCTCGTCCCAGATGCTGCCACCGTACTGCCAGATGAAGCCGTTGATCTGCATGCTGGAGAAGTCGTAGCCCTTACCGGCCTGGTAGGCGATCCCGTAGAAGTCGTCGTTCAGGGTCTCGCCGCCCAGTGAGTCACCGGAACCCCGGCGGAAGAACTCGCCGAAGTCGGCCACCTGATTCCAATGGACTTCGTTGTGTTCCTCGGGCGAGCAGGGCAGGTCGTAGCCGTACATCTCCTTGAACGCGGCCATCTCGCCTTCGTGGCAGAACAGGTCCTCGCGGTAATAGACCACCAGCACGTCCGGCATCTGCGGGAAGCCGTAATAGTTTTCCGTGCGATGCGGATAGGTGGAATAGGACGCGACCAGGTTGGGATGCAGATCCTCGAACACCGCCTGCAGACCGGGGTCGGCATCGATGAACTCGTTGATCTTCATGTAGTAGCCGCCCTCGATGTTGGCGCCCAGCCACTGGCTGTCGCTGACGGCCATCTGGTACTTCTCCTCGCCCGAGGTCAGCGAGGCCGCGAGCCGCGTGTAGTAATCGGGCCACGGGATGAAGTCGATCACGAGCTTCACTTCGTTGCCGCTCGGCGCCATGTAGCTGGCGTTCGCCATGTCCTGCATGATGCGGGTCGGCGGCCAGTCTGGCGCGGCCATGTTGATGGTGATTTCCTCGGATTTTGCGGGGCCTCCCCACATGGCAGAGCCGACCAGCGCCACCGCGCCGGCGAGCAGTGCCGCCTTGCCCTTCGTCATGAGTCTCATGCTTGTCTCCCTCACTGGGTCTACTCGCGATGCGCGGCGGTGCCTGCCGTCGATCGTGTCGGCCGGCCGCTCCGGCGGGCGCGCCGCATCCTATGCCACCATGGTGCCGGAGTCGCTCAGGAAAAGCCGTGTATCCGCGCCGGCAAGCGCGATGCGCACGTTGTCGCCGGCTGTATAGCGGGCGCCGGTCGCTTCCGCCACCACCATGCGGAGCGGTACGCCGGCCGCCGAAAGGTCGAGTATCGTGATGTCGCCCTGCGGCTCGGTGATCTCGATCGTTGCCGCCACGCCGTCGCCGCCGCTGTCGACCAGCGAGAGGTCGTGGGGCCTGATGCCGACCAGGAGCTCGGTTCCCGGGTCGAGCGCCTGCAGCCTCTCGCCCCAGACGCTGCCATCCAACTCCATGAACGGCAGCTCGATGGTTGGACCGGCGTTCCCACCCGGCTTGAGTGTGCCCTTGACCAGATTGATGGGCGGGTCGCCGATCAGCGAGGCGACGTGGCGGTCGATGGGCTTGGCATAGAGCCGGTCGGGGGTATCGACCTGGGTGATCTGCCCGTGCTGGATCACGGCGATGCGCTCGCCGATGCCGAGCGCCTCCAGCTGATCTGGCGTCGCGTAAATCGTGGTGGTGCCGAGCTCCCGGTGCAGCCGCTTGAACTCGGCGCGCATGTCGTGGCGGAGCTTGGCATCGAGGTTGGTGAGCGGCTCGTCGAAGAGGAAGAGCCGCGGGCGGCGGATGATGGCGCGCCCGATGGCGAGCCGCTGCTGCTCGCCGCCGCTGAGCGATGCCGGCTTGCGGTCGAGCGTGTGGGTGATGCGCAGCAGCTCCGCGGTCTCGCGCACGTGCGCGTCGATCTCGGCGCGTCGCATCTTCATCTCGCGCAGCGGATACGCGAGGTTCTGGAAGGTCGTCATGTGGGGGTAAAGGGCGAAGCTCTGAAAAACCATCGCCGTGTCGCGATGCTTGACGGGCACGCCGGTCATGTCGTGCCCGTCCACGGTCAACGACCCACCGTCCGGCCTCTCGAGGCCGGCGATGACCCGCAGCGTCGTCGTCTTTCCGGCCGCGCTCGGCCCGAAGAGCACGAAGAACTCGCCGTCGTCGACCTCCAGGTCGACGCCGCGAAGCGCGTGCACCGAACCGTAGCTCTTGGTCAGTCCGGTGAGGCGTACCTGCGCCATCCGACGAGTCCGCTCCGATGAGTTCGCTTCGACCCGCGAGCGGCAGTCGAGCAGGTCTGCAAGAACCACGTTCGGCCGCCTTTCGCGCGGCGCAACAATAGCATCATGGCCTCGCCTGCCAACCGTGCAGCGGGTGTTATTTTCCTTACGACAAGCGCTTGCTTCCGCGAGCCGCCCGAAACGCGCTTCACAAAGCGGCCGCGCTATGCGACAACCCGGGCCCGGCGGCCCATGGCGCGGCACAATTGTCCCGCGATCGGCTGCGTCGTCCTTTGAATAGAGAAGCGGCGCCTTCGCCCATGGTCAAAGAGGACTTGCTCGAGTTTTCCGGCACGGTTCGCGAGAAGCTGCCGGACACGATGTTCCGCGTGGCGCTCGACAACGGCCACGAGATCATCGCGCGCCCGGCGGGCAAGATGCGCAAGTTTCGCATCCGCGTGCTCGTCGGCGACCGGGTCGATGTCGAGATGACGCCCTACGACCTGTCGAAGGGCCGTATCATCTTCCGCCACAAGTAGACCGGGGTCGCGGGCGAAAGAACACGCGGCGGCCGCGGCCGCCGGCCCGATTGCTGTCGCAGCGCCCCGGCACACTCTGCCGGCATCGGGAGGAGGAGGGGCATGGCCCATCCGCGCTTCGGTGATATCGCGGTCTGCGTTTTCGACGCTTACGGCACGCTCTTCGACTACAACGCAGCGGCCGGGCGCCACGTTGCGGCGCTCGGCGACAGGGCCGCGCCGCTCGCCGAGCTCTGGCGCCACAAGCAGCTCCAGTACACTTGGCTGCGCAGCCTGATGGGCCGCTACACGGGGTTCTGGCAAGTTACCGGCGACGCGCTCGACTTCTCCATGGGGGAGCTCGGTATCGAGGACGACGCGCTTCGCGCCCAGCTGATGGAGGCCTACCGCACCCTGGACGCTTACCCGGAAGTGACGGAAACGCTGGCAACGCTGAGGGCGCAGGGGCTGAGGACCGCCATTCTCTCCAACGGAGAGCCGGGGATGCTCGAATCGGCGGTCGAGGCGGCGGGGATCGGCGATAGTCTCGACGCCGTCCTCTCAGTCGAGGAGGTCGGCATCTTCAAACCTCATCCTTCAGTCTACCAACTGGTGGTGGATCGGCTCGGCGTGCCGCCGGCCAAGGTGAGCTTCCAGTCGTCCAACGCCTGGGATGCCAACGGCGCTGCCGCCTTCGGTTTCCGCGTTGCCTGGTGCAACCGCTTCGGCCAGGGGCAGGAGCGTATCCCGGAGGCGCCCGACGCCGAGATCAAGACGCTCGCGGAGCTTCCCCCGCTGCTGGGCATCGCCTGAGGATCGAAGCCATGCGCCTGTTGCGAGCCCTCGGCCTGATCGCGTTCCTGGTCGCGGGCGCCGCCGCCGGCGCCGCGCAGGCCGACTCATGGCTGGCCGGTCGGGTGCTGGTCGCGAGCGAGGACATGCCCGACCCGCGCTTCCAGGAGACCGTGATCTATCTCGTCGATCACGACGAGAAGGGCGCGTTCGGGCTGGTCGTCAACAAGCCGGTCAGCACCGGGCCCATCGAGGGACTTCTCGATCGGCTCGGCATCGATCTCGACGATGAGGGCCTGGGCGCGCTGAGCAACGGCTCCGTTACCCTGCATTACGGCGGCCCGGTCCAGCCGGAAATCGGCTTCCTGCTCCATTCGGCCGAGTACGCGATCCGCGGAACCAGGGTCCTCTCCGGCGCGTTTGCGCTTACCACCAACCTCGAGGCGCTGCTGGACATCGCGTTTGGCCAGGGGCCGCACCGCAGCCTGCTGCTCTTCGGCTATTCCGGCTGGGGGCCCTCGCAGTTGGAGGGGGAGATCGCGCGCGGCGACTGGGCGGTGATCGAAGCCGACCAAGACCTCGTGCTCGGCACCGACCACGAGAACAAGTGGCGCCGCTTACTCGGCGGCATCATCATTTGAGTCTCTGCCTGCGCTCCGCAGGCAGTAAATTCCGGGAGAGGGTGGAGCTCCGGCTGCTCAGGCGAGCTTGCCGTGGCAGCGCTTGTACTTGAGGCCGGAGCCGCAGGGGCAGGGGGCGTTGCGGCCGACTCGGCCCCAGGTCTCCGGATTCCGTTGATCGAAGGCGGCGCGCCGGACGGTGCCCTGGCCCGCCGCCGCCTGACCCGATTCGCCTACGCGACGCGGGGCCGGCGCGCGGCTGCCGGCGGCGGCCTGTGCGGGTGCCTCGTCGGCGAAGGCACCTGCGCCCCCGCCTGCGCCAGCCCCGGCAAGGGCCGGGTCCCGGCGCGTCTCCCGCATTTGCGGCGCGCGCCGCTCCGGTACGGGCGAGTCCTCCTCATCCGGCCCGGACATGCGCAGCTCGACATGGCTGAGCAATTGGGTCGTCTGCTCTCTGAGGCTCGCGAGCATGCTCTCGAACATCTCGAACGCCTCGCCCCTGTACTCATTGAGCGGATCGCGCTGACCGTAGGCCCTGAGGCCGATGCCCTGGCGCAGGTGGTCCAGGGTCAGCAGGTGGTCCTTCCAGTTCTGGTCCAGAATTTGCAGCAACAGGCTCTTTTCCGCGAGGCGCCAGACCTCGGCTCCGTAGGTTGCGAGCTTGGCGGCAGCGTGGATATCCGATTCCTTGGCGATGCGGTCGCGAATCTCCTCGTCGGCGATGCCCTCCTCGGCGGCCCACTCCTTGATC
This sequence comes from Alphaproteobacteria bacterium, assembly GCA_963422645.2. Taxonomy (GTDB): domain Bacteria; phylum Pseudomonadota; class Alphaproteobacteria; order UBA828; family UBA828; genus WTGU01. The sequence goes on along the minus strand of CAXXVO010000009.1, from coordinate 272,820 downwards.
GGCAGGTCGATGCCGAGCAGCCGCCGGCAGGCGTCGTGCATGCCGTCTAGGTCCCATTGCTCAGGGTAGGCCTTCTCCGGGATGTGGTCGTCGACGACGGCTTCGACCACCTCATGGCGCATGTCGTTGACCGTATCCGAGACATCGTCGGTGCGCATCAGGTCCTTGCGCTGCTCGTAGACCACTGAGCGCTGGTCGTTCATCACGTCGTCGAATTTCAGAAGGTTCTTGCGGATCTCGTAGTTGCGCGCCTCCACCTTCTGCTGCGCCTTCTCGAGCGCCTTGTTGATCCACGGATGGACGACCGCCTCGCCTTCCTTCAGCCCGAGCTTGGACAGCATGCTGTCCATTTTCTCGGAGCCGAAAATTCGCATGAGGTCGTCTTCGAGGGAGAGGAAGAAGAGCGAGGCGCCGGGATCGCCTTGCCGGCCGGAGCGGCCGCGCAACTGGTTGTCGATGCGCCGCGCCTCGTGGCGCTCGCTGCCGACCACCAGCAGCCCGCCGGCGGCGAGCACCTTCGCGCGCCCGGCCGCAACCTCGGCGCGGATGTCGGCGGTGGCCCGCTCCTTCGCCACCTCATCCTCATCTTCGCCGATTTCGTCGGCGAGGCGGAACTCCACGTTGCCGCCGAGCTGGATGTCGGTGCCGCGGCCGGCCATGTTGGTCGCGATGGTCACCGCGCCCTCGCGGCCGGCCTGCGCGATGATGTGCGCCTCCTGCTCGTGATAGCGGGCGTTGAGCACGTTGTGCGTTATTGATTCCTTCTTGAGCCGCTCCGCTAGCAGCTCGGATTTTTCGATGCTTGTCGTGCCCACGAGCACCGGCTGGCCCCGCTTCTGGCAGTCGCGCAGGAGCTCGACGATCGCGTTCCACTTCTCGCCGGCGGTGCGGTAGACCTCGTCGTCGCGGTCCTCCCGGATGCAGGGCTCGTTGGTCGGAATCTGGATCACGTCGAGGCGATAAATGTCGCCGAGCTCGGCGGCCTCGGTCGCTGCAGTGCCGGTCATGCCGGCGAGCTTCGGATACATGCGAAAGTAATTCTGGAAGGTGATCGAGGCCAGCGTCTGGTTCTCCTGCTGGACCCGCACCTTCTCCTTGGCCTCGAGAGCCTGGTGCAGCCCTTCGGAGAAGCGGCGGCCTGGCATCATGCGCCCGGTGAACTCGTCGATGATGACGACGCGTCCTTCGTTCACGATGTAATCCGTGTCGCGCTCGAACATCTTGTGGGCGCGGACCGCCTGGTTCATGTGGTGCACGACCGAGACGTTCTCGATATCGTAGAGATTGGGGCTCTTCAGCAGGTCATGCTTGGCGAGCAGCGCCTCGACCCGCTCCGCGCCCTCGTCGGTCAAGGTCGCCGCGCGGGCCTTCTCGTCGATCTCGAAGTCGCCCTCGAGTAGCTCGGGGATCACCTCGTCGACTTGCTGGTACATCTCAGAGCTGTCCTCGGACGGCCCCGAGATGATCAGCGGCGTGCGCGCCTCGTCGATCAGGATGCTGTCGACCTCGTCCACGATGGCGAAGTTGAAGGGGCGCTGGACCATGGTCTCCAGCGTGAACTTCATGTTGTCGCGCAAATAGTCGAAGCCGAACTCGTTGTTGGTGCCGTAGGTGACGTCGGCGCCGTACTGCTCGCGCCGCTGGTCGTCGCTCAGGCCATGCACGATGCAGCCGACCTTGAGGCCCAGGAACTGATAGATCTCGCCCATCCAGGCGGCGTCGCGCTGGGCCAGGTAGTCGTTCACCGTAATGACGTGCACGCCCTTGCCTTCCAGGGCGTTGAGATAGACCGGCAGCGTCGCCACCAGGGTCTTGCCCTCGCCGGTCGCCATCTCGGCAGCCTTGCCTTGGTGGAGGACGATGCCGCCGACGAGCTGCACGTCGTAGTGGCGCTGGCCGAGCGTGCGCTTCGCGGCCTCGCGCGTGACAGCGAAGGCCTCGACCAGCAGGTCCTGCACGGTCTCGCCGGCTTCGATCCGCTTCCTGAACGCGGGCGTCTTGGCGCGGAGCTCCTCGTCGCTCAACGCTTCCAACGAGCGCTCGAGGCCGTTGATGGCGTCGATCTGCGCAGCGTGCGCCTTGACGATGCGCTCGTTGACAGTGCCGAAGAGTTTCTTGGAAAGGCCCTGAAGCATGGCATCATCCCGACAGCCGACGTCTGCCGCCGCCCACAGCGACGCCAATGACCGAGAGATAGGCGCGCGTTCCGGTCCTGTCAACGCGGCGCGCGGTATTCGTCTCGTTCGGGCTCTGCCTGTATGGTTGCGCGGCTCGTTATCAGGAGAGGTCGATGACCGCGATATCCCCCCTTGCACCCGCGCGCTTCCCCGACTTGCCGCCCGTTCCAGGGGTTCGGCTTGCCGCCACCGAGGCGCGGCTGCGCTACCAGGGCCGGCCCGATCTTCTGCTCGCGTCCTTTGCGCCGAAGACGGCGGTGGCAGGCACTCTGACCCGCTCGCACACGGCGGCGCCGCCGGTGCTGTGGTGCCGCGCGCTGCTCGGGGAGGGCGATGGCGTCGCACGGGCGCTGGTGGTCAATGCGGGCAATGCCAACGCAGCGACCGGGGAGCAGGGCCATGCGGCCGTGCGCCGGACCGCCGATGCGGCCGCCGCGCTGGTCGGGTGCCAGGCGCGGGAGGTCTTCGTCAGCTCGACCGGCGTGATCGGGGAGCAGTTGCCGGCGGAAAAGCTGACTGCGGCGCTGCCGGCGCTTCATGCACGCCTCGCAGACGACGACTGGCCCACGGCCGCAGCCGCGATCATGACCACCGATACCTTCCCCAAGGGCGCCTCGGCCACGGCCGAGATCGAAGGCGTGCCGGTCGTCATCAACGGCATCGCCAAGGGATCCGGCATGATCGCGCCGAACATGGGCACCATGCTCGCCTACGTGTTCACCGATGCGAATCTGCCGGCGGCGGTGCTGGGACCTCTGGTCCGGCGCGGCGTGAATCGCTCGTTCAACGCCATCACGGTGGATGGCGACACTTCGACCAACGACACCTGCCTGCTCTTCGCCACCGGCGCCGCGCGGCACCGGCGGATTGCGCAGGCGGGCGACCCGCGGCTCCACGGGTTCCGAACCGCCCTCGAAGCCGTGCTCGCCGATCTCGCCCAGCAGATCGTGCGGGACGGGGAGGGGGCCCAAAAGCTGGTCTCGATCACGGTAAGCGGCGCGGCGTCGGAGGGGGCGGCGCGCAAGCTCGGGCTCGCCATCGCCAACTCACCCTTGGTGAAGACAGCGATCGCCGGCGAGGATCCCAATTGGGGGCGAATTGTTGCGGTGGTCGGCCGGGCCGGCGTGCCCTTCGAGCAGGAGCGGCTCTCGATCTGGCTTGGCGGCGAGCGCGCGGCCAAGGACGGCGTGGCCGATCCCGCATTCGACGAGCCGGCTGCGGCCCGCCACATGCAGGGGCAAGAGGTCGAGCTCGCCGTCGAGATCGGCGCGGGCTCCGGCTCTGCGACCGTCTGGACCTGCGACCTGACCCGCGGCTATATCGAAATTAATGCCGACTACCGCTCCTGAAGGGGGGCTGCCGATCGTCCTCGTGGCTGCGGTCGCGCTGGTCGATGCCGACGGCCGCGTCCTGCTGGCGCGCAGGCCGCCGGGCAAGGCGATGGCAGGGCTGTGGGAGTTCCCCGGCGGCAAGCTCGCGGCCGGCGAGACGCCGGAGCGCGCGCTGATCCGCGAGCTGCGCGAGGAGCTCGGCATCGACACGGAGCAGAGCTGCCTCGCACCTCTCGCCTTCGCCTCCCACGGCTACGATGACTTCCACCTCCTCATGCCGCTCTACGTCTGCCGGGTGTGGAAGGGCTTCGTGACGCCGCAGGAAGGCCAGGAGCTCCGCTGGGTGCGGCCCGCGCGGCTCCGCGACTACCCGATGCCGCCTGCCGATGCGCCGCTTGTTCCCGTGCTGCGCGACCTCCTTTAGCCCATGAAAATCGCTGCAATCGACATCACGCGTCACCGCATTCCGCTCGACCCGCCCGTGGCGGTCTCGTGGGACAGCAGGCCCCGCGAGAGTTTTTCCATCAGCCTCGTACGCGTCCGCACCGATGAGGGGCTGGAGGGCGTCGCGGCGGGCGATACCATGGGGGGCTTCGCCGAGCACGCGGACCTCTTCCTCGGCCGCGACCCCCGCGACATCGAGCGCCACCACGCCGTGCTCGACAACCTCTGTTTCCACTACGGGCGCTGGTGGCCGCTCGACCTCGCGCTTTGGGACCTGCGCGGCAAGATCGAGAACGCGCCCGTCTATCGCCTGCTCGGCGGCACAGACAACCGGGTGCAGGCCTATGCCTCGACGGCGCTCAGGCGCGACGAGGCCGCGAGCCGCGAGACGGCGCGAGGGCTCGTCGCCCGGGGATTCAGGGCCATCAAGCTGCGCTTTTCCACCGAGGACTGGCGTCGCGACATCGGACGTGCCGCCGCCGTGCGCGACGCGGTGGGCCCTGATATCGACCTGATGGTCGATTGCAACCAGGCCTGGCGCATGTCCTGGGACACCGCGCCGCCGTGGGAGCTCGCGACCGCCCGCAAGGTGGCGCACGCGCTTGCCGAACTCGACGTCTACTGGATGGAGGAGCCGCTGCATCGGGGCGATTACGCCGGCATGGCCGCGCTGCGCGCAGAGACGGCAGTCAGGATCGCCGGCGGCGAAGTGACCCGCGATGCCCACGAGTTTCACACGCTGATCGAGCGCGGCTGCCTCGACGTGCTGCAACCGGACTGCGTGTTCACCGGCGGCATCACCGGGCTCGCGCGCATCGCCGCGGCGGCACACCGGGCCGGCTTGATGTTCACGCCGCACACGTGGGGCAGCGGCCTGGGGCTCCTCGCCAACGCCCACCTGACGATCGGCACGGGCGGCGCGCCCTATCTGGAGTTCCCCTTCGACCCGCCGGACTGGGTGCCGGCGCAGCGCGACTTCTGCCTCAAGGAGACCATCGAGGCCGACGACGAGGGATGGCTGACGTTGCCGGACCGCCCCGGGCTCGGTGCCGAGCTCGACGAGGACCTGCTGCGTGACACGCTGGTCGACGGGGCGGGATGACACAGGTGCCCGCGCCAGCCATGATCCGCCCCCCAATCCACGACCGCCGAGGAGTCGCCGGTGACCGATGATCTCTGCTTCACGCCAGCCACCGAGCTTGCGCCTCTGATCCGGCGCAAGGAGCTCTCGCCGGTCGAGCTGATCGACGCCGTGCTGGCCCGCATCGAGGCCTGCGAGCCCCGCGTCAACGCCTTCGCGACGCTCACCGCCGAGCGGGCGCGGGAGGCCGCGCGACGCGCCGAGGCGGCGCTGATGAATGGCGATGCCGCAGGCGCGCTCTTCGGCCTGCCCGTCACCATCAAGGACCTGACAGAGACCGCCGGAATCCCCACGCAGCGCGGCTCCCATGCGCTGAAGGGCCACGTGCCGAAGGCGAACGCCCCGGTGATTCCCCGGCTCGAGGAGGCCGGCGCCATCATCCTCGGCAAGACCACCACCTCCGAATTCGGCTGGTCCGGCGTGAGTCACTGCCCGCTCACAGGCATCACCTCCAACCCCTGGAAAGAGGGCTACAACACGGGCGCCTCTTCGGCCGGCGCCGGCGCCGCTGCGGCCGCAGGCTACGGGCCGCTGCACCAGGGCTCGGACGGTGCAGGCTCGATCCGCATGCCCGCGCACTTCAGCGGCATATTCGGCCTGAAGCCCTCGTATGGGCGGGTGCCTAATTGGCCGGTGCAGAACAACGATCAGGTTTCCCACGTCGGGCCGATGACCCGCACCTTGGGCGACGCCGCCCTGATGCTCAAGTCGATGGCCGGCCCTCACCCGTCGGATCACACCAGCCTGGAGGCTCCGCCCGCCGATTACCCGGCCAGGCTCGACGACGGGATCGCGGGCCTCAAGGTCGCCTTCAGCCCGGACCTCGGGCACGCCCGCGTCGACCCCGACGTCGCGGCGCTGGTGCAGAGTGCCGCAGACGCGTTCCAATCGCTCGGCTGCAGGGTGGAGAGCCCGGCGCTGCCCTTTGGCCCGCAGGGGCCGGAGATCATTCGCCTGCTCTGGCCGATCCATCTTCACGGCTACCGCCCGCTGCTCGCCGAGTTCGAAGACCGCATGGACCCCGGCCTGGTCGCCTGCATCCGGGCGGCGGAGGGCATGACCGGCGCGACCTACATCGAGACGCGGGCGCGCAAGCTGGCTTACGTGGAGGCCGTGCACCGCTTCTTCGAGGACTGGGACCTGCTGCTCACGCCGGCCGTCTCCGTGCCGGCCTTCCCGGCCGAGCGGCTGCAACCGGAGCACTGGCCGTCCCATCCATGGGACTGGATCAGTTGGGCCGAATTCTCCTACCCCTTCAACTTCAGCCAGAACCCCGCCGCCTCGGTGCCCTGCGGCTTTACCGACGGAGGCCTCCCGGTCGGGCTGCAGATCGTGGGCAAGCGCTTCGCCGACCTGACAGTGCTCCAGGCCGCGCGTGCCTTCGAGCAGGCGCGCCCCTGGGCAGACAAGCGGCCCGCGCTCTGAGGAGCAGCACGGGCCAAGGCCGGGGCACGCGGCGACCGCCGCATTGCTTGCCGGCTCCGGGCCCCTGGGGCTATAAGGAGCGCGCGCAGGGGCGACGATCACAGCGCCCCCGCGCGCCGGTCGGAGTGTAGCTCAGCTTGGCAGAGCACCGTCTTCGGGAGGCGGGGGTCGGTGGTTCGAATCCACTCACTCCGACCAATCATTTCAAGTGCTTGGCCGCCTCCCGGCCCTTCCCGACATCCCGAGTAAGCGCACACTTGTGCGGAAATCCCGGATTCGACCGGCGGGGCGCGCGCTAAGGGGCGCGGCGCTCGGCTTGGAAGAGGGCGCGGGCTTGCTCTAGACTGCCACCCGACTGCGTACCACGCCCGGCTCGCCACCGGGCGGCGGGCCGGAAGAGGGGAGAGACTGGATGAAACCGCCACCGTTCGACTACTGCTGTCCGGATACCCTGGACGAGGCGCTGGCGCTGCTCGCCGAGCACGGCGAGGCGGCCAAGGTGCTCGCAGGCGGCCAAAGCCTGGTGCCGATGCTGAACCTGCGGGCGCTGCACCCGGGAGTGCTGATCGATATCAACCGCCTTCCCGGCCTCGATTACGTAACCCTGGAGAACGGGCAGCTCAGGGTCGGCGCGCTGGCGCGGCACAAGGCAGTGCTGGAATCCGCCGCTGTGCGCGACGCCTCGCCCTTGATGGCTCTGGCCTACCCCTATGTCTCCCACGGGCCGATCCGCAACCGCGGCACGCTCTGCGGCAATCTCTGCCACAACGACCCGGCGTCGGAGATGCCGGCGGTGGCGCTGGCGAGCGATGCGGAGATGGTGCTGCAAAGCGCAGGCAGCACGCGCACCGTCGCTGCCGAAGACTTCTTCACCGGCACGCTCTCCACGGCGGCTGAGGCAAACGAGATTCTGGTCGAGGTTCGCGTGCCCCGCGCGCCGGCCGGCCAGGGTGCAGGCTTTCACGAGGTGAGCCCTCGCAAGGGCGACTTCGCCTATGTGGCGGTGGGCGCGACGCTCCAAGTAGCGGAGGGCGCCTGCACGGGCGCGCGGATCGTCTGCGCCGGCGTGGGCGATGGGCCGCACCGGGCGCGCGCCGCCGAGGACGTGCTTGGGGGCGCGGCGCCGGGCGACGATGCCTTCCGCCAGGCGGCTGCGGCGGCGGCGGACAGCATCGACCCCAGCGAAGACTTTCACGCGGACGCGGACTATCGGCGCGATCTGGTGCGTAGCCTCACCCGGCGCGCCCTCGTCGATGCCGCCTCCCGCTGCAACTGATGGGAGGCGGAGATGACGACGCCACGTAACGTCGAGCTTGTCGTCAACGGCGAGCGCCGCGCCGGCGAGGCCGAGCCGCGCATGCTGTTGAGCGACTTCCTGCGCGAGCGGCTCGGGCTCACCGGCACCCACGTCGGCTGCGAGCACGGGGTCTGCGGCGCCTGCACCGTGCTGGTCAACGGCGAGGCCGCGCGCTCCTGCCTGATGTTCGCCGTCCAGGCGGCGGGATCGGAGGTCCGCACCATCGAGGGCCTCGGCGGTGTCGACGACATGCACCCGCTGCAGGAGGCCTTCTGGGAGAAGCACGGCCTGCAATGCGGCTTCTGCACCCCCGGAATGCTGATGACGGCAGTCGAACTGCTTGAGAGCACGCCCAACCCGAGCCTCGACGACATCCGCGAGGCAATCTCGAGCAATCTCTGCCGTTGCACCGGTTATCAGACCATCGTGGAGGCGGTGCAGGCCGCAGCCGAACGGATGCAGGGAGAGGGGCAATGACCCGCGAGCGCCACTACATCCCAGAATCGCGTCAGCGCGAGAAGCCCAAGTCCAAGTATTTCGCCATCGGGCACAGCATGAAGCGGGTGGAGGACACCCGTCTGCTCACCGGCTCCGGCACCTATGCCGACGACGTGTCGCTGCCCAACATGGCGCACGCGGCGGTGCTCCGCAGCCCGCACGCCCACGCCCGCATCGTGAGCATCGACAAGTCCAGGGCGGAGGCGCTGCCGGGCGTGCTCTGCGTCATGACCGGCGCGGAGGCGGCGGAGGTGACGGGGCCCTGCGCCGATTTCTCCAGCCCGCCCACGACGCAGCACTGCATCGCCGTGGAAAAGGTACGTCACGTGGGCGAGGCGGTCGCCGCTGTGGTGGCGGAGAGCCGCTATATCGCCGAGGACGCCTGCGAGCTGATCGAGGTCGAATACGATCCGTTGCCGGCGGTGGTCGACCTCGAGGAGGCGGTGACCTCCACCGGCGATGCCGTGCTCCATCCCGAGCGTGGCGACACCAACGTCGCGCACCATCGCCTCATCGACTTCGGCACGGTGGACGAGGATTTCGCCGCCGCCGATCTGGTGATCGAGCGCAGGCTGCGCTGGCCGCGCTCCGGCGGCACGCCGATCGAGACCGTCGGCGCCACCGCGCACTACGACCGCGGCACCGGCAAGTTCACGATCCACGCCAACACCTCGATGTACAACTACGTCGGCTGGCTGATCGCGGTCTCGCTCAAGGTCGAGCCCCACCGGCTCAACATCGTGCCCACCGACGCCGGCGGCAGCTTCGGCAGCAAGCTCTTCTGCCACAAGGTCTGCACGCTGGCCGGCACGCTCGCGCGCGCCGCCGGCCGGCCGGTGAAGTATCTGGAAGACCGCATCGACAACATGACGAGCGGCGACGCCCACGGGTCGGACCGCCTCTATGACGCCCAGCTCGCGCTGAAACGCGACGGCACGATGCTGAGCATGCGGCTCAAGGTGATCGACGATTACGGCGCCTACTTCCAGTTCGGCGTCGGCCAGCACGGCAACGCCATGGCGCAGGTGACCGGCCCCTACAAGATCAAAAGCGTCCAGGTCGATCTCACCGCCGTGTTCACCAACAAGTGCCAGCAGGGGGCCTATCGCGGCTTCGGCTCGGAGGTCGGCAATTTCGTGATCGAGCGTCTGGTCGATGCCGCCTGCGAGGAGCTCGACATCGATCCCATCGCGCTGCGCCGGCAGAACCTGATCGAGCAGGACCAGTTCCCCTACATCATGCCGACCGGCAACATGTACGACAGCGGCAACTACCACGCCGTGCTCGACAAGGCGCTGGCGATGATGGACTACGAGGGCTGGCGCCAGAAGCAGGCGGAGGCGCGCAAGGAGGGCCGCTACATCGGCATCGGCATCTCCACCTGCCAGGAGCGGAGCGTCTTCAGCGCCACCGAGTTCTGGATGTGGAATCCGAACGAGACCCCGGGCTTCACGCTCTCGAGCTCGCCGGAAAGCGTAGCCGTCAACATCGACCCCACCGGCAAGGCCTTCATCACGCTGAACGCGCCCTTCTGGGGCAACAGTCCGGAGACGATGGCGGTCCAGGTGCTGGCCGAAAAGCTGGAGATGGACCCGGCGGACATCTCCGTCGGCTACGCCGATTCCGACAAGGGCTTCAACTCGTCAGGCCCGGGCGGCAGCCGCTTCACGGTGATGATCGCGGGCGCCGTCAGCGGTGCTGCCGACGTGATCAAGGAGAAGATGCTGCGGGTCGCGAGCCACATGCTGGAGGCGGACCCGAGCGATCTCGAGTTCCGCGCGGGCTCGATCGGCGTCCAGGGCGTGCCCGGCAAGGAGAAGACGCTGGCCGAGGTGGCGCTCCACGCCCACTATTTCAGGCTGGACCTGCCGGAGGACCACGACCTCACCAGCGGCATCGACGCAGCCTACGTCTACGACCACCCGGTCACGACCATGCCGTCGGAGGACCGCACCGATCTCGGCATCTTCTACCCGATCGTTGGCCACATGTGTCACATCCCGGTGGTCGAGGTGGATATCGAGACCGGCAAGGTCGAGTTTTTGGACTACGTGGCGGTCCACGACTGCGGCACCATGGTCAACCCGATGACGCTCGCCGGCCACGTGCGGGGCGGCACGGTGAACGGCATCGGCAGCGCCCTCTACGAGCACTTCCACTATGACGAGAACGGCCAGCTGCAGAACGCGCTCTTGAGCGACTACCTGCACCCGACCCCGATGGAGACGCCGGTCGACATCCGCGTAGGCCACGTGGAGACGCCCTCCCCCTTCACCGAGTACGGCATCAAGGGCGGCGGCGAAGGCGGCCGCATGGGCGCCCCGCCAGCAATCGCAACTGCCATCGAGGACGCGCTCAAGCCCTTGGGAATCAAGGTGGAATCGCTCCCCCTCACGCCCAAGGTGCTACGCGGCATGATCCGCGAGGCGGAGCAGCGGAGCGCCGCCTGAACGACTGATCCGACAAGAGCGGCGCGCCAGGGGAGGGGGGCCATGTATATCGGGCAGGCGATTCTGCGCCGGGAGGATGAGCGCTTCCTTCGGGGGCGCGGGCGCTTCGTCGAGGATGTGACCCTCGACCAGCCCATTGCCCATGCCGCCTTCGTCCGCACTCCCCATGCCCACGCGGCGGTGACGCGGGTCGAGACCGCGCAGGCCGCGGCGATGCCTGGCGTGCTCGCGGTGCTCACGGGCGAAGACTGGACCGCTGCCGGCCACGGCGATGCCGAGGGCGTGTGGCCGGTCAAGGACAGGAGCGGCGCGGAGGCTCGATCCGCTTACAGGCCGCTGATTTGTGTCGATGGCGTGGTGCGCTGCGTCGGCGAGATTGTCGCCATGGTCGTGGCCGAGGACCGCCACCAGGCGCTCGACGCCGCCGAGGCCATCGAGGTCGGTTACGAGGAGAAGCCGGCCAACACCGTCACCGCCAGGGCGCTCGACCCCGAGACCCCGCTCGTGCATCCCGCATTCGGCACCAACGAGGTGCTGGTTACCGAGCACGGGCGCAAGGAGGAGACCGAGGCCGCGCTGGCTGCCGCCCATCACGTGACCGAGGTCGTGGTGCCCTCCAACCGCATCACCGCCGCCTCCATGGAGCCCCGCTGCTACCTGGGACACTACGACAGGGTGAACGACCGCTACACGGTGTGGACCACCAACCAGGCGCCGCACATCGTGCGCCGCTACTTCACCAAGTCGCTGCACATTCCAGAGCACAAGCTCAGGGTGATCGCGCCCGATGTCGGCGGCGGCTTCGGGATGAAGCTCTACCACTACCCCGAGGAGGCGCTGGTGCTCTGGGGCGCCATCGCCTGCGACCGGCCCGTGCGCTGGGTGGGCACGCGCTCCGAATGCCTGCTGGGCGACACGCACGCGAGGGACCACCACACGGTGGGCCGCATGGGCTTCGACGAGAGCGGCAAGATTCTCGGCGTGAAGTTCGAGACGCTCGCCGCCTTCGGCGCCTATGAGAGCCAGTGGCAGGCGAGCATCACCAACGGCTATCACTTCACAATGCTGTCCTGCGCCTACGACATCCCGGCGATCCACACGACGGTGCGCGCGGTCTACACCAACGCGACGCCGGTGGACGCCTATCGCGGGGCTGGGCGGCCCGAGGCGGTCTATCAGGTCGAGCGCATGATAGAGAACGGCGCTCAGGAGATGGGCATCGATCCGCTGGAGCTCCGCGCCCGCAACCTGATCCCGCCCCAAAAATTCCCCTTCCAGACCGCGCTCGGGATCACCTACGATTCGGGCGACCCGCCGGCGCTCATGGAGAAGACCAAGGCGCTCTCCAACTACGACACGCTCCGCGCCGAGCAAGCCAAGCTCAGGGCGGAGGGCCAGTGGATGGGCATCGGCATCTCGGCCTTCTTCGACATGGCCGGCGCCGGCCCCGTGAAGATGATGAACGACCTCGGCGCCAAGGTCGGCTGCTACGACGTGGCCAGCGTCCGCGTGCACCCGGACGGGCGCATCACCGTCTTCGCCGGCAGCCACAGCCACGGGCAGGGCCACGAGACCACCTGGAGCCAGATCGCGGCCGACAGGCTCGGCTGCGACATCGACCATATCGACCTGGTGGAGGGCGATACCGACCGCGTGCCCATGGGCATCGGCACCTGGGGCTCGCGCTCGCTGTCGACCGCCGGCATGGCGGTCTACACCGCCGCCGATCGGGTGGTGGCGAAGGCCAAGCGGCTCGCGGCGCACATGATGGAGTGCGCGCCGGAAGACCTCGACCTCGCCGAGGGCGAGTTCACGGTCAAGGGGACTGACCGCAAGCTCGCGTTCTCGGAGGTAGCCAACGCCTCCTATCATTCCGGCGACCGGCCGCCTGATCTGGAGATCGGGCTTGAAGAGACCTCGTTCTTCGACCCCGCCGACTGCACCTATCCCTCGGCCGTCCATCTCTGCGTCGTGCTGGTCGATCCCGAGACCTGCGCGGTAACGCTCCGCAATTACTGGGCGGTGGACGATGTCGGCACGGTCATCAACCCCATGGTGCTGCACGGGCAGGTCCACGGCGGGCTGGTCCAGGGCATCGGCCAGGCGCTGATGGAAGAATGCGCCTACGATGCCGAGAGCGGCCAATATCTTTCGGGCACCTTCATGGACTACGCCATACCCCATGCGGAGGACGTGCCCTCCTTCGGCCTCGATTCCCACTTCACGCGGGCGTTGGGCAACCCGCTCGGCGCCAAGGGCGCGGGCGAGAGCGGTACCATCGGCGCGCCCGCCTGCATCTGCAACGGGGTGACCGACGCGCTCTGGCATCTCGGCGTGCGCCAGATCACGCAGCCGATGACACCCAGGAAGATCTGGCGCGCCATCGAAGACGCGAAGCGGGCGCGGCACTAGGGCCGGGATCGGGGCTGAGGCAGAGGTGATGGATAAGGTGTCAGTCAGCTTCACCGTGAACGGCCGGGAGGTCACGGCGACGGTCGATCCGCGCACTCTCCTCGCCCACTTCCTGCGCGAGAACCTCAAGCTCACCGGCACCCATATCGGCTGCGATACCAGCCAGTGCGGCGCCTGCACGGTGCATCTGGACGGTACGCCGGCGAAGTCCTGCGCCCTGCTCGCGGTGCAGCTGGAGGGTGCCGAGGTGACCACCATCGAGGGCATCGCCGGTCCGGACGGGATGCACCCGATGCAGGCCGCCTTCAGGGAGCATCACGGCCTGCAGTGCGGCTTCTGTACGCCCGGCATGGTGATGATGGGGATCGACATCGCGAAGCGCCACGAGGCGCCGGACGAGGCGACGATCCGCAGCGAGCTCGAAGGCAATCTCTGCCGCTGCACGGGCTATCACAACATCGTCGCATCGATCGCGGCCGGTGCTGAGGCGTCGCGCGCCCACGCGCGCGGGCGCAAAGACAACGGCTGAGGGGAGGAAGCGATGTATCCCTTCAGCTACCACCGGCCCGTCTCGCTCGATGACGCCAAGGCCCGGCTCGCCGCGAGCGAGGACGGCCGTCCGCTCGCGGGCGGCATGAGCCTGCTCCCGACCATGCGCTTCCGTCTCGCTTCGTGCGCCGACCTCATCGACCTCAACGGCATCGAGGCGCTGGCCGGGATCGAGCGGGACGGCGGGCACGTTCGGATCGGTGCGATGACACGGCACGTGGCGGTCGCGGAGTCGCCCGCGGTAAGGGAGGCGATCCCGGCGCTCGCGGCGCTCGCGGGCTCCATCGGCGATGTGCAGGTGCGCAACCGCGGCACCATCGGCGGCTCGATCTGCTTCGCCGACCCGGCGGCGGATTACCCGGCTGGCCTGCTCGGCCTTGGCGCCACAGTCAATACCGACCGGCGCTCCATCGCCGCCGACGACTTCTTCACCGGGCTCTACGAGACCGCGCTTGAGGATGGCGAGGTCGTGGTCTCGGTCGACTTCCTGGTGCCTGAGCGTGCGGGCTGGGCCAAGTTCGGCAACCAGGCCTCGCGCTTCGCGATCGTCGCGGTGATGGTATCGCTCTCGGGCAGCTCGGTACGCCTCGCGGTCACCGGCGCTAGGCCCCACGTCTTCCGCGTGGCGGAGATGGAAGGGGCGCTCGTTGCCAACTTCGCCGAAGAGGCTCTCGAGGGCATCGCGGTGGCAAGCGACGACCTCAACGAGGATCTCCACGCCGACAGGGACTACCGCGCGCACCTCATCGGCGTGATAGCGAGGCGAGCGGTCCGCGAGGCGCTCGCACAATGAAACCCGCACGCTTCCGCTACCTGCGCGCTGCGAGCGTCGACGACGCGCTCCAGGCGCTTGCCGACAACCAAGACGCCCAAATCCTGGCCGGCGGCCAGAGCCTGATCCCCTTGATGAACCTCAGGATGGTCAAGCCCGCCTGCCTCATCGACATCAACCGCGTGCCCGACATCGCCTACATCCGGGAGGATGGCGACGGCATCGCCATCGGCGCGCTGGCACGGCACAACGACGTGAAGCACTCCCCGCTGGTTCAGGCGCGCTGCCCGCTGCTGACTGAGGCTTACGAATCGATCGCGCACCATACCGTGCGCAATCGCGGCACCCTCGGCGGCAATCTCTGCCACGCCGATCCGTCGTCGGAGACGCCGGCGGTGATGGTTGCCACAGGCGCGACGCTGGTGTTGCGGAGCGTGAGCGGTCGCCGCGAGGTCGGGGCGGAGGACTTCTTCCTCGGCACCTACGAGACGGCGCGGCGACAGGACGAGATGCTGGTGGAGATTCGCATTCCCGGCCGCGGCGCCGACGGTTGGGCCTTCGCCGAGATCAGCAACCGGCACGGCGACTTCGCCATCGCCGTGGTCGCGACCACGCTGCGGCTTGCGAAGGGGCGCTGCGAGGCGGCCCGCGTGGTGGCGAGCGGGGTCGGCGAGAAGGCGGCCAGACTCACAGCGGCGGAGAATGTTCTCATCGGCGGGCCGATCGACAATGCGCGCGTCGATGCCGCTGCGGCGGCCGCCGCGGGCGCGGTCAATCCGCACAGCGACAGCCACGCCGACGCCGCCTATCGGCGGGACGCGATCGCCGTGTTGACCGGGCGGACGGTGCGCCGGGCCGCCGAGCGCTGCGGCTGAGGGGAAAGCCATGGAGCGCGAGACGATCAGCGTCACCGTCAACGGCAAGGCCTACGAGCGCGCGGTCGAGCCCCGGCGGCTGCTCAGCGACTTCCTGCGCGACGATTTGCGCCTCACCGGCACCCATGTCGGCTGCGAGCACGGCGTCTGCGGCTCCTGCACCGTGATGATGGATGGGGTGACGGCCCGTTCCTGCCTGACCTTCGCGGTGATGGCGGACGGTTCCGAGATCGAGACCATCGAGGGGCTCGGCACGGTGGATGCGATGCACCCGGTGCAGCAGGCGTTTTGGGAGAAGCACGGCCTGCAATGCGGCTTCTGCACACCGGGGATACTGATGACCGCCGTCGAACTCTTGGAGGCGAACCCGGACCCTTCGGTCGAAGACATCCGGGACGCGATCTCCGGCAACCTCTGCCGCTGTACCGGGTATCAGACAATCGTGGAGTCGATCCAGCACGCGGCGCGGCTGATGCGGGAGGAGGGCGCATGACCGATCGCGGTCACATCCCCGAGAGCCGGCAGCGCGAGAAGCCCCGCGCCGACCTGCAATGGATCGGCAAGAGCATGAAGCGGGTGGAGGATCCGCGCCTCCTCGTCGGCAAGGGCGTCTATGCCGACGATATCAACATGCCGGAGATGGCGCACGCCGCGGTGCTGCGCAGCCCCCACGCCCATGCACGGATCGTCTCCATCGACGTGAGCAAGGCGGCCGCGCTCCCCGGCGTGCTCTGCGTGATGACCGGCGCCGACGCCGCCGAGGTGTGCGATCCGCTCCCCACCTGGGCGAGTCCGCCGGTGCTCCAGCGCGTCATCGCCGACGACCGGGTGCGCCACGTCGGCGAGGCGGTGGTGGCGGTGGCGGCGGAGGACCGCTACATCGCCGAGGACGCGTGCGACCTGATCGAGGTTGAATACGAGCCGCTGCCCCCGGTGGTCGATCCCGAGGAGGCGTTGACGTCCACGGGCGATGCCGTCCTCCACCCCGAGCGCGGCGACACCAACATCGGGCTCGAGCGCAAGCTCACCTTCGGGCCGGTGGAAGAAGATTTCGCCGCTGCGGACCTGGTCATCGAGCGCCGCTTCCGCTGGCCGCGCTCAGGCGGCCAGCCGCTGGAGACTGTGGGCGCTGTCGCGAGCTTCGACGAGGGCGCGGGGCGCTTCACCATCCAGTGCAACACGTCGATGTACAACTACTGCGGCTGGATGATCGCGAGCACGCTCCGCGTCGCGCCCCACAAGCTCAACATCGTACCGACGCTCGCGGGCGGCAGCTTCGGCAGCAAGATGTTCGTGCACAAGGTCCCGGTACTAGCGGCGGTGCTGGCGCGCGCGACTGCCCGGCCGGTCAAGTTCATGGAAGACCGGATCGACAACACCACGAGCTGCGACAACCACGCCTCCGACCGGGTCTACTACGCCAAGCTCGCGCTCAAGCGCGATGGCACGCTGCTCAGCCTCAAGACCCGGATCATCGACGATTACGGCGCATACCTGCAGTTCGGTGTCGGCCAGCACGGCAACGCGCTCTCGCAATGCGTAGGCCCCTACCGCATCAACAGCGTCGAGGTCGATCTCGCCGCGGTGCTGACCAACAAGTGCCAGCAGGGCGCCTATCGCGGCTTCGGCTCCGAGGTCGCGAACTTCGTCATCGAGAGGCTCGTGGATGCAGCGGCCGACGAGCTCGGTGTCGACCGGATCGTGCTCAGGCGTCAGAACTTCATCCAGCCGGACCAGTTCCCCTACCTGATCCCGACTGGGAACATGTACGACAGCGGCAACTATCAGGCCGTTCTCGAAGAGACGCTGAAGTTGGCCGACTTGGACGGCTGGCGGGCGAAGCAGGCCGAAGCGCGCAAGGAGGGCCGCTACATCGGCATCGGCGTCGCCTCCTGTCAGGAGCGAAGCGTCTTCAGCGCCACCGAGTTCTGGATGTGGAACCTGGAGCCCGGTGTCGAGTGGACCAGCTCCCCGGACGGGGTCTCGGTCAAGATCGACCCCACCGGCAAGGCCTTCGTCACCCTGCACTCGCCCTTCTGGGGCAACAGCCCGGAGACGGTGGCGGCCCAGGTGCTGGCCGAGCAGCTCACCATCGACCCCTCGGATATCGAGATCACCTATTCGGATACCGACCAGGGCCTCAACTCGACCGGGCCGGGCGGCAGCCGCTTCACGGTCATGGTGACCGGCGCCATCGTCGGCGCGGCCGGCAAGATTCGCGAGAAGCTGCTTCGCATCGCTGCCCATCTGATGGAGGCCGATGTCCGCGATCTCACGCTTCAGGACGGCGCGGTGCAGGTCAAGGGCGTGCCCGACATGAAGATGAGCATCGCCGAGCTCGCCGATAAGGCGCACTACTACCGGCTCAGCATGCCCGAGGACCTCGACCTCACCAGCGGGCTCGACGCGACCTATGTCTACGACCATCCGGTGACGACGCTCCCGGACCCCGAGGAGCGTCACATGGGGATCTTCTACCCGATCATGGGCCACAGCTGTCACATCCCGGTGGTCGAGGTGGATATCGAGACCGGGCAGGTGCACTTCCTCCACTACGCCGCCGTGCACGACTGCGGCACGATGGTGAACCCGATGACGCTGGAGGGGCACATCCGGGGCGGCACGGTGAACGGCATCGGCACGGCGCTCTTCGAGGAATTCAGTTACGACGAGGCGGGCCAACTTACGACCGCGCTCTGGACCGACTACTTAATCCCGACCATCAAGGAGTCGCCGGTCGAAATCGTCGTCGGCCATGTCGAGACGCCGTCCCCCTTCACCGAGTACGGTGTGAAGGGCGGCTGTAGCCGGCCGAAAGTCTTTGCGAATCGCGGCCGGAAGTCTTTGCGAATGGCCTGGAAAATCGTCTGGTTTTCGGGGCTGAATCGGGCTGGAAAAACCGGCCTGTGCATGGGCCGTGAAGGAGCGCTGCGCGGGGGGTTCAGGGCCCGTGCACGGGCGGTGCGTGAGGGTTTCAGGCGCGGTCGGGACCGGGGCGGGCGCCGGGGCGGCACGGGCGTTCGAGTTCGGCCTTCCACCATTCGGGGTCTTCGACGGCGCGTTCTGCGGCGTCGTATCCGTCGTGACCGGTCCATCTTCCGGGGTCGGCGTCGGCGTACCATCGGCCTGCGCCGCGGTGTCGTTCGAGGGCGTCGTCGATGCGGGCGATCCCGTCCGCCGGGCGTCCCCGGCAGAAGCGCTCGAAGAAGGCGTTGAGGCGGCATCGGGGGCAGCGTCCGCAGGGCTCTGCCGCGACGGTGCATCGCCAGGTGAGCGCCTCCAGCCCGGGCGGGAGCAGGGCCTGGAGCATGAAGCGCCCGGCGACGGGTCCGAAGGGGTCGTCCCGCGACGGCGGCCACTGCGCGCCGTCCTCCCAGCCGGGGAAGAAGGGGAGTTCCATGGGGACGGCGGTGCGCGCGCGGTAGACGGGATACCAGTACATGCGGTGCATGTCGTCGGCGGTGTCCCACGAGGTGATGCCGGGCATCACCCGGTCGGCGCGGTGGCGCTCGGCCTCGTCGGCGTGGGTTGCGTATCGGTCGATGCCCCAGGGGCCGAATGTGGGGTCGCAGACGCCCTCCCATCCTCTCCCGTCCCGAATTGGCCATCTTGCGCGGGGGCCGGTCTCCACGCGCAGGGCGTCGCGGCTGACGTGGCGCACGGGCCGGACGTTGCGGGAGAGCCAGTCTGCGACGGCCTCGCTTGCGGCCTGCTCGCGGGCGATGCGCTCCGGGAGTTCGCGGGCGGGCTCGCGGTAGCAGGAGAGGACGACCTCGTCTTCGGTCTCGCGCAGGACGAGGAGGGCGAGGGCGGTGCTGTCGATGCCGCCGCCTGCGGGGACGAGGGTGCGGCGCATCGCGATCAGCCCCACTCGATGACGATATAGCCGGCGGAGACCGGGGAGGGCACGGTGAGCTGGGTGTGGCGGCTGACGCCGCTTGCGCCGGCGGGGGCGGAGGCGGTTCCGTCTGCGCCGTCTGCGCCGTTGCGTCGGCCATACGCTCTCTTGCCGCCCTTGCCGCCGCGCGCCGTGCCGCCGAGGACGGCGGTGTTGCTGCCGTCGCCGCCGTCCCTCAATCGCGCTCCGTCCACGCCGTTGTCTCCCACGGTCAAGCTGTAGGAGGTGCCCGGCGAGACCGCGATCTCGAAGTAGATGAAGCCGCCGTCGCCGCCGTCGCCGCCCGTCCAGCTGATCGGCGCGGCGCCCCTGTTGTATTCGAAGCCGCTATCGCCGGCGCCGTCGCCGCCGTCGCCGCCCCGCAACTGCACGCGCACGCGGGTCACGCCCGCGGGCGCGCGCCAGTACCCGGAGCCGGGCGAGGTGAAGGTCTTGCGCCCGCGCGGCGTTGGCCGGGGCGCGGGCTCGGGCCCGGGACGCGGCGGCGCCGTGCGCTCGCTGAGGTTGGCCAGCCGCGTGCGCTCGGCGGCGGTGAATACCTCGCCCCGCATCTGGCGGAAGGGGTGCAGGCCGGAGCCGTCGAGGGTGGCGACGCCGTTCGGATCGCCGAAGGCGTCGATCATGGCGTTGATTGTGTCGGCCATGGCCTTGATGGCGGCGCTGAGCGCGCGCGGTCTTTCAGCGGGGATCGGGGCCTGATCCGCTCGGATTTGTTGAGGTTTTGGGGCGGGTGCCCCTCGGCGAACTTGCAAGAAGTTCGCCGGGGGGCTTTGTCTCGTGGTGACGGTCACAATCGCCAGAGACGGCCCCAATGTCGCACAACATTTTCCGCCACTCCATGCTTTGCAACGCCCTGGTCTGGGCCTGGCTGCGCGAGGTCGATGAGGCCGAGGCGGCGCGCTGCCGCGAGGCGGGCTGCCGACACTGCCCCGGCAAGCTGCACAGCGCGACGTATCCGCGCAAGCCGTACGGTCTGGCAGCCGAGTTGAGGGAAGAGGGCACGCGGCGGTTCAGCTTCTGCTGCGCGGATTGCCGCCTGCGAGCGACCCCACCATCGGTACGATTCTTCGGGCGCCGCTTTTATCTGGGCGCCCTGTTCGTTCTGTTGAGTGCACTGGTTCTGAGAGGCGGGGTGCGGTTGCAGACGATCAAGCGGAAGTGGGGGGTCTCGGTCGCCACACTGCGCCGCTGGCGGAAGTGGTGGCTGGAGGCGTTCCCGGCGACGGAGCCCTGGGGAGCGAAGCGTGGCGAACTGGTGATGCCACCCGAGGAGGTGCCGCTGCTCTTCGTGCTGCGGCAGATGCGGGGCGGACGCTTCGGTGAGCGTCTGTTCCTGAGCCTGATCTGGTTCAAGCCGTGGACGGGCTATTGCGGGCTCGGCGATGGCTCGGCGCCGCCCGCAGAAAGTGTTCCTGTCACGCCCGGATAGGGCGTTCTACATGGGCATCTCTCCGATGCGGCGAGGGAGGGATGCCGGAATGGACAAGGACGACGCAGGCGCCAGGCGCGAGAAGTGGGCCCGGCTGCGCTTTGCGGTGGTGGGGCCGCTTCTGGCTTCACCGCCGCCTGCAGGCCAGCTGGGGGCCGAGTTCGAGCGTCTGTCGCAGCGCGACTGGGAGCACCCGTCGGGCAAGGGGCCGGTGCGCTTTGCGGCCTCGACGATCGAGCGCTGGTACTACCGGGCGCGGGCAGAGGAGCAGGACCCGGTCAAGGCGCTGCGCCGGAAGCCTCGGACCGACGTCGGCCGCGAGCGGTCCATGTCGGCGGGGCTGATCGCGGCGCTGCGCGAGCAGTACCGGGTCCATCCCTCGTGGGCGGCGCAGCTCCACTACGAGACCCTCAAGGCTCATGTTGCGACCCATCCCGAGCTCGGCCCGATGCCGTCCTACGCGACGCTGACGCGGGCGATGCGCAATCGCGGCCTGGTGCGCGAGCGCCCCAGGAAGTGGCACGAGGGTGAGGACAAGCCGGCGGTCGAAGCCCGCGAGGTCCTTAGCTACGAGGTGTCTCGCAGTCACGCGCTGTGGCACGGGGACTTCCACCACGGCAAGCGCCGCGTGCTGACGGCGTCGGGCGAATGGCAGACGCCCATCCTGCTCGGCTTCCTCGACGACCACTCCAGGCTTGGCTGCCACCTGCAGTGGTACCTGGAGGAGACCGCCGAGGTCTTCGTCCACGGGCTCTGTCAGGCCTTCATGAAGAGGGACTTGCCCAGGTCCCTGCTGACCGACAACGGCGGGCCGATGACGGCGGGCGAGGTCGAGGAGGGCTTGCACCGCCTCGGCATCGTGGGGGCCACGACACTCGCTTACAGCCCCCATCAAAATGGAAAAATCGAGTCGTTCTGGGGCACGGTCGAGGGCCGCCTGATGGCTCAGCTCGAAGGCGTCGACGCGCTCACCCTGAAGATGCTCAACGACGCCACCATAGCCTGGCTGGAGCAGGACTACCATCGGCGGGTGCACCGCGAGCTCGGCATGACGCCGCATGAACGCCTCGCCGGGAGCGTCAAGGCATCGAGGCCCTGCCCCGCCTCGGACGAGCTCAAGGCGGCCTTCCGCATCGCCAGGAAGCGCACGCTCAGGCGCTCGGACGGCACCGTCTCGGTCGAGGGCATCCGCTACCAGGTGCCACAGCCGTGGCGCCACCTGAGGACGCTCTGGGTCCGCTATGCGCGCTGGGACCTCAGCGGCGTCGATCTGGTGGAAGGCCGAAGCGGCGAGCGGCTGTGCACGCTGTACCCCCTCGACAAGCGCGGCAACGCCGATGGCGTCCGCCGTCCTGCGAGACCCGGCAGCGACCATGGCGGCGCCAGCGCGGGCGTCGGCGAACTTCCGCCGCTGCTCAAGGGCGTGCTCGACGCCCAGGCCGCAACAGGCCTGCCGCCGGCCTGGGTACCCCATAACAAGACGCCCGGTCCGGGCGAGGACGACGATCAGGGAGATCCGTCATGAACCGCGAGCTGCTCACCTTCTACGGGCTCAAATGGAACCCCTTCGCCACCGACCTTCCGGTCGACAGCCTCATGGTGAGCCCCGCCGTCGACAGCTTCTGCCTCAGAATCGAGCATCATCTTGTGCGCCAGGGCGGCTTCGCGTTGATCGCCGGCGAGCCCGGCACCGGAAAGAGCGTGGCGTTGCGCGTGCTCGCCGACCGCCTCGGCCGCTCGGACGGGCTCAGGGTCTGTGCCATCACCCACCCCTCTTCCAGGCTGTCCGACTTCTACCGCGAGATCGGCGGGATGTTCGGCGTCGACCTGATGTACAACAACCGCTGGGCCAGCTTCAAAAACCTGCGCGAGCGATGGCTCACCCATGTCGACGACACCCGCATGCGGCCCGTGGTGCTCATCGACGAGGCCCAGGAGCTGCTGCCCTCGGTGATCTCCGAGATCCGCCTGCTGGCGTCCACCGACTTCGACTCGCGCGCCATCCTCTCGGTCGTCTTCGCCGGCGACAGCCGCCTGATCGACAGGCTCCGCCAGCCCGACTTGCAGCCCATCGCCTCGCGCCTGCGCCAGCGCCTGGTCATGACCCAGGCAGACGCCGGCGACCTCGCGGCCCTGCTCGACCATCTGGTCGAGCAGGCCGGCAATCCGGGCCTCATGAGCGCAGAGCTCAAGGACACCCTGGTCACCCACGCCGGCGGCAACCCCAGGGCGCTTACCGTCATGGGCGACATGCTGCTCGCCGCCGGCGCCGAGAAGAACCGCGAGGTTCTCGACGAGAAGCTCTTCATGGAGATCCTGGGCGAGCCCGCCAAGCCGAAGAGGGCACGGCGGTGAAGGGCTTCCCGACACGGGCGCCGATGCAGCTCGAGGATCGCCCCCGGGCGCAACAGTGGATGGTGGACACGCTGTGGGCCGAGCAGGCCGTGGGCATCGTCGGCGGCGAGCCCAAGTGCGGCAAATCCCTGCTCGCGCTCGATCTCGCCGTCGCCGTGGCCACCGGCGTCCCATGCCTGCGCCACTACCGCCCCAGCGCAAGCGGCACCGTGCTGCTCTTCGCCGCCGAGGACGCCGGCCACAGGGTGCGCAAGCGTCTGCAGGGGATCGCCCGCGCCGCCGCCACCCCCTTCGACGAACTCGACATCGCCGTCATCGACGTGCCCACCCTGCGTCTCGACCGGCCCGGCGACCGTCAACGCCTGCAGCAGACCGTGGAGCGCATCGAACCGCGCCTCCTGATCCTCGATCCCCTGGTCCGCCTGCACAGCGTCGACGAGAACGCCGTCGCAGAGATCGCCCCCATCCGCGCGCGCTCAGCGTCGAGGTGTTTGACTGGGGCTGCGGTGCGGATGATCTCCGCGAGGCGATCGAGGAAGCCCTCGAAGCGCCGGGCGGTGCGCCTTCCCATGGCGACGATGGTGGCTGTTGAGAGCTTGACCGCGAAGAGGTCGCTCATGACCTCGGCGACCCGCTTCTCGGGAATGAACTGAGCGTGCAGCAGGTAGGTCACCCACGCGGTGATGCGCGGCCCGTATTGGACCGGTGCGCTCACGCCGTTCGGGAAGACGGCTGTCGTCACGGTGCCGCAGGCAGCGCAGAGGCAACGATGGCCGCGATGTTCGGTGACCTCGAGGGGCTGCGGCTCGGGCACATCGAAGACCTGCCGGCAGACGGGGGCTCCGTGACGGTCAGCGTCCGACAGCGGCGCGCCGCAGCCCTCACAGGCGGACGGATCATGATCGACGACATGGTCGGGCGTCGCGGTCCGCTCCAGGGTAGTTCCCTTGTGGCCCGGCTGGCCGCCACTGGGCCTGTCGGACTTGCCGCGCTGGCTCCGGGTGCGCTTCTCCCGGTCACCGCTCTTCTTCTTCAGACCGTCGCTGGCCGGCGGCTTGGAGCTGGTGGTGCTGTCGAGCGCGGCGCTGCGCTCGAGTTCGGCGATCCGCTCGCGCAAGCGGGCGTTCTCCCGCTCCAGCGCGTCGTTCTCCTTGACCAGGGCCGCGCTCAGGCGCAGCAACCCCTGGCCCCATTCCCGAATGGCTTTGACGGCGGTCATTGCGAAGGATTGTGGGGTGAAAAGGTCCTGCAGGCACGCGAAGGCCTCGTCGTGGGCAGCGAGGTCCTCGTGCCAGCGCGACACTGTCACGAACCCTCGTCGGCCTCGACGGCCATGATCGCGGCCAGCACCGCCAGGCGTTCGCCCGCCGGCATGGCCTCGTAGCGCCGGCCCCAGTTGGCCGCCTTGCGCTTGATGCACTGGCGCTCGGTGAAGTTCCGGCCGGCGAAGCTCGCCCAGTGCACCCGGTCAGGCGCGAAGTTGAACCACACGACCTCGGTCCGCACCTGGGCCTGGGTCGTCACCTGCAGCGCCAGCCGGCGCCAGCCCGCCAGCAGCTCGTCATAGAGCGCAGACGGGTGGCCCGAGACCATCACCTGGCAGGGCAGACCCTTGAGCAGTTCGAGGAGCGCGACGTGGTCGGCCTCCTCGTACTCGAAGCGGTAGCGCTGCGACGAACGCCGGGTCGCGTGCAGATAGGGCGGATCGCTGTAGACCAGCTCCGGGCCCAGAAACGGGAACGAGGCCAGGAAGGAATGGGCGCAGCCGGGCACCAACTCCACCGGGTAGTCGCAGCCAAAGGCCTCAAGCGCCCGCTCGTCGCGGTCGATCCCGATCGAGCGCATGGCCGCAGGCTTGCGCTTCATCAGCGCCCCGCCCCCAAGATGGCTCTCGATATAGACAGAGTGCCGCGGCATCAGCGCAATCAGCGCCTGGCTCAGACCGGTCGTCGCCTTCGACCCGAAATACCCCACCGGCTGCTCCTCTCATGCGAGAGTGCAACCCATAGGCGAGAGAACCTATACAGTCAAGCGGGGATCAACGACGCGCCGACGGCGAAACGGCACCGACGGCAAGCAACATCAGCACGCACTCAGAACTGGCGGCGGGGTACCTGGGTAGTTACATATAATCCCCTTTGAATAACGTACCTGCTACCCACCTCCGCGATGCCCGGGCTAGTCGGGGATTGCGGCGGCGCCGGGGAGCAGGGCGGCGAACTCGCGCTCGGCGGCCTTGGGGTCGCTCCGCATCAGCGCCTCGGTCTGGATCGAGTGGGCGCCGATGCAGACGTCCTCCACGCCCTCCTCCAGCGCGTCGCAAATGCCCTCGGCGACCGCCTCGGGCGGCTGCTTCTCGCCGCCGAAGCCCGCGACCATCGGGGTATCGGTCGAGCTCGGGAAGACCGCGAGCACATGGGTGCCCTGAGCGGCAAGCTCGGCCCGCATGCACTGGGTCGCGGACCAGACCGCCGCCTTGCTCGCGGAGTAGGAGCCGCAGAAGGGCGCGTTCACCCGCGCCACCTCGGAGAGCACGTTGGCCATCGCACCGCCGCCCTTCCGCGCCAGCACCGGGGCGAAGGCGCGGGCCACGTGCAGATAGCCCCAGTAGTTGATCTCGAACACGGTGCGCGCCGTCGCGAGGGTGGGCGCGCTCATCACGCCCTCCCAGGCGACGATGGCGGCGTTGTTGATGACGAGTGTAACGCCCTCGCATCGCTCTGCGGCGCGCTGAACCGCCGCCTCGTCGGTCACGTCGAGGGCGAGCGGCTCCACACCGGCACCCTCCGGGAACGCCGCCTTCGCGAGTGCCGCCGGCAGGTCCACGGCGTGGATGCGCCGGGCGCCGCGCGCGGCCAGGGCCGCCACCAGGGGCGTGCCGATGCCGCCGGCGGCACCGGTGACGAAGGCCTCGCATCCGTCGATCTGCATGGGCTCAGTCGCTCTTGGAGTGGTCTCGGACATCGCTCTTCACCGTGGTGAGTTCCGTATAGCTGAAGATGAGGCCGGCGGCATCAAAGCCGCCGTCCACGTTGACGACGCTGCCGGTGAGGTAGGCCGCCTCGTCGCTCGCGAGGAAGAGCGCGGTGCCGGCGATGTCGCGGGCGTGACCGAAGCGCTCCAGCGGGATCCGCTCCAGGTAGCGGCGCTCCTGATCCGGCCCCATGCTCGTGATGCCGGTGTCGATGGGGCCGGGCGCGATGGCGTTGACGGTGATGCCGCGCGGGCCGAGCTCGACCGCCATGATGCGCGTCATCTGGTGGATGCCGGCCTTGCTAACGCCGTAGGCGGTTCGCCCGTAGCTGCCGCGCTGGCCCGAGATCGAACCGATGTTGACGATTCGCCCGCCGCCATGCGCCGCCATGACGCGCGCCGCTCCCTGCGCGCAGAGAAAGGCGCTGGTCAGGTTGTTGCGCAGCACCCGCTCCCAATCCTCGAACGAAAGTTCCAGGAAGGCGCCGTGATGGGCGATGCCGGCATTGTTGACGAGGATGTCGAGGCGGTCGCCGAAGCACGCCTCCGCCTGCTCGAACACGTGCTGCGCGCCCGCAGGCTCACCGAGGTCGGCGGTGCAGGGCGTCGCCTGACCGCCGGCGGAGACGACCTCGCCAGCCGCGGCCTCTGCGCGCTCGCCGTCGATATCGGCGAGCAGCACGTGCGCACCCTCGGCGGCGAAGCGGCGGCCGATCTCGCGCCCAATGCCGCGCCCACCGCCGGTGACGATGGCGTGTTTCCCCTCGAGCGTCATTGCCTCCCGATCCCCTATCTCGCCCGGCCTATCGGCTGGCAGGGCGCGGAGTCAACCCTCGCAGGCCCCAGGCCACCGGGCTATCCTGCGGCGGCCATGAGGACGAGCAGAGACACATGAGGCTCGAGGGCAAGACCGCGGTCGTCACCGGCGCAGGCTCGGGCATCGGCCGCGCCACGGCGCTGCGCTTCGCCAGGGAAGGCGCGGCGGTCGCCTGCGCGGGCCTCAGCGCCAACGACAACGTCGCCACCGTGCGCGCGGTCGAGAAGGCCGGCGGCAGCGCCGTCGCCATCGAGGCCGACGTCATGCAGGACGAGGACGTGACGGGGATGGTGGCCGCCGCCATCGAGGCCCTCGGCCACGTCGATATCCTGGTCAACAACGCGGGTCAGGCCGTGATCGGCAGCGTGGAGGAGGTCGAGCGCGCCGACTGGGACCGCCAGATGGACGTCAACGTCACCAGCGTCTACCGGGGCGCCAAGGCGGTCTGGGGTCACATGCGCGAGCGCGGCGGTGGCGCGATCCTCAACACCGCCTCGGTCGCAGGCCTTATCGGCACGCCGGGGCAGGTGGCCTACGCCACCTCCAAGGGCGCGGTGGTCATGCTGACCAAGTGCCTCGCGCTCGACGGCGCCAGGGACCAGATCCGGGTCAATTGCGTCTGCCCCGGCTGGGTGCAGACCCCGATGGTGGACTACCACCTCTCCCAGCTCGACGACCCGGAGGGGTTCAAGGAACGCCTCGCAGGGCTGCATCCGCTTGGCGTGGGCGATCCGGCGGACATTGCCGGGGGCTTCGCCTACCTCGCCTCGGACGAGGCGCGTTGGGTCACCGGCATCGCGCTCACCATCGACGGCGGTGTGAGCTGCGGGCTCGTGCCCGAGTGAGGGCCGACGCGCCACCCACCGACTGGCGGAGGCCGAAATGACGGAGAAGCCCACCGGGCTCCGGGGCAAGCTCACCGACTACGGCGATCCAGGCTTTTCGCTCTTCCTGCGCAAGGCCTTCGCCAAGTCGATGGGCTACACCGAGGCCGAGCTGGACCGCCCGGTCATCGGCATCGCGAATGTGGCCAGCGGGCTCGTGAGCTGCCACGGCACGGTGCCGGCCCTGATCGAGGCGGTGGAGCGCGGGGTGACGGCCGCCGGCGGGCTGCCGCTGACCTTCCCCACGATCTCGCTCGGCGAGCCCTTCATGCACCCGACGACCATGCTCTTCCGCAACCTGATGGCGATGGACACGGAGGAGATGATCCGCGCCCATCCGCTGGATGCGGTGGTTCTGATCGGCGGCTGCGACAAGACCGTGCCGGCCCAGCTCATGGCGGCGGCGAGCGCGGGCGTGCCCGCGATCCAGCTGGTCACGGGGCCCATGCTGACCGGCAGCCACCGGGGCGAGCGCCTCGGCGCCTGCACCGACTGCCGGCGCTACTGGGGCGCGCACCGGGGCGGGCGCGTGGATGAGGACGAGATCGCCGAGGTCGGCGGCCGGCTTATGCCCTCTGCCGGCACCTGCATGGTGATGGGCACCGCCAGCACCATGGCCTGCGCGGCGGAAGCGCTCGGCATGATGCTGCCGGGCAGCGCCGCGATCCCGGCGGTGCTTGCCGACCGCCAGCGCATCGCGCGCGAGAGCGGCGCGCGGGCCGTGGCAATGGCTGCGGAAGGGCTGACGCCGGAGCGCATCCTCACGCCGGCCGCCTTCACCAACGCGCTCACGGTGCTGCTCGCGGTCGGCGGCTCGACCAACGCGGTGATCCACCTCGCCGCCGTCGCAGGGCGCTGCGGCTTCGATCTCGACTTGAGCCGCCTGGACCGGCTGAGCCGCGAGACCCCGGTGCTGGTCGATCTCAAGCCCTCGGGCCAGCACTATATGGAGGACCTGAATAAGGCCGGCGGGCTCGTTCCGGTGCTGCGCGCGCTGTCGGATCAGCTGGATCTCGATTGCCTTACCGTGACCGGATGCACGCTGGGCGAGGAGATCGCCGCGGCCCCCGACCCCTGGGCCCAGGATGTGGTGCGCGAGCCGGGCGACCCCATCTACCCCGAGGGCGGCATCGCGGTGCTGCGCGGCAACCTCGCGCCGGACAGTGCGATCATCAAGCAATCGGCGGCGACGCCCGCGCTTTGCCAGCACAGCGGCCGCGCGGTCGTGTTCGACTCCGTCGCCGATCTCACGGAGCGGATCGACGATCCCGCGCTCGACGTGACGCCGGAGGACGTGCTGGTGCTGCGCAACGCGGGCCCCAAGGGCGCGCCGGGGATGCCCGAGGCCGGCTACATCCCGATCCCCCGCAAGCTCGCTCGCCAGGGCGTGACCGACATGGTGCGGCTCTCGGATGCGCGCATGAGCGGCACCGCCTTCGGCACCATCGTGCTCCACGCGGCGCCTGAAGCCGCCATCGGTGGCCCGCTCGCGCTGGTGGAGAACGGCGACCGGATCACGCTGGACGTGGCGGCGCGGTCGCTGACGCTGGACGTGCCGCAGGCGACGCTCGATGCACGCCGGGCGGCCTGGCGCCCGCCGCCCCCGCCGGAAGGCGCGGAGCGCGGCTATCTCGCGCTCCACCTCGCCCATGTCGAGCAGGCCGACCGCGGCTGCGACCTGGACTTTCTCGCTGCCCCACGCTCGGGCGCGGTGGTGCCGGTCTGAGCGCGCGGCTCTACTCGTCCAGCACGGCTGCGAGGTCGGGCAGGCTGGTAAGCACGGCGAGCGGCGCGCCCTCGGCGAAGAACGCCGCCTCGCCGATGCCGACGAAGGGGACGCCGGCCAGCTCTGCCTCGCGCATGTCGGCGTGGGAATCGCCCACGAAGAGCGAGTCCGCCGGCGCGATGGCGCGGGCCTCCAGGAAGCGCCCCATGTGGATGTGCTTCGGCGTCTCGCGCGTCGCCCCGTGAACCGAGGCGAGGAAGGGTGCGAGGCCCAGGCGCTCGAGCTGCCGCCGGGCCTCCTCCTGCGGCACGCCTGTCACCACGGCGACGAGCCGCTTCGCCGCCTGGCCTTCAATGAAGCCGTGGACGCCGGGGAAGAGGCGGATGGCCGCGTTGATGGCGTCGATGCGGGCGAGAAACACACGCAAGATGCGCCGGCGCGAAGCCTCGTCGAGCGGCGACCCGATCAGGTCCTCGTAGATGCGGTCGAAAATGAGCTCCCGGCCACTCCCGGCGTGGCGCCTGAAGCCGTCGGCGACCCCGGCGCGATCCTGGGTATAGGGTGCGAAAGCATCGGCCAGGGCCTCCGCCTTGGCCCCCATGCTGTCGGCGATCACGCCGTCGTAGTCGAGAAACAACACCTTGACGCTCATATGCCGCGCTCCGCCCTCGCCGTTTGACCTCAGCCCCATAGTGCCGCAAAACCGCACCCCTGCCGAACGGAGTGCACGATGACGGCACCTCACGAGAGGCTGCGGGCGAGGCTCGGCGACCCGGCGCTCTATCTCGACGACCCCGCCGACACGGCCCGCTACGCCAGGGACTGGATCGGCAAGTACGCGGGCCACGCGCCGCTGGTGGTGCGCCCGCGCACGACCGAGGAGGTCTCGGCGGTGCTGGCCGCCTGCACCGAGCTCGACGTGCCGGTGGTGCCCCAGGCCGGCAACACCGGGATGGTGGGCGGCGGCGTGCCCCGCGCAGGCGAGGTGGTGCTGAGCGTCGAGCGGCTGAACGAGATCGAGGCGTTCGACGAGGCCTCGGCCACCGTCAGGGTGCAGGCCGGCGTCGTGCTGGAGACGCTGCAGACCTACCTCGCCGAGCGGGGCTACGACATGCCGGTGGACCTCGGCGGGCGCGGGTCATGCCAGATCGGGGGCATGATCGCGACCAACGCCGGCGGGGTTAAGGTGCTGCGCTACGGCCATATGCGGGAGCAGGTGCGGGGGCTCGAGGTCGTGTTGGCCGACGGCACGGTCGTCAGCGGCCTCAACATCCTGAAGAAGAACAACACCGGCCTCGACCTGAAGCAGGTCTTCATCGGCTCGGAGGGGACGTTGGGCGTCATCACCCGCGCCGTGCTGCAGGTGCAGCCGGCGCCGGAGGCGTTTCAGACCGCGCTCGCCGGGCTCGCCCGCCGCGACCTCCTGCCCGCCCTGCTCCAGGCGGCGCGGGCGCGCTTCCCCCGCCTCTCGTCGCTGGAGTTCATCGACGGCAAGACCGTGGCCTATGTGCGGGCGGCGGATCCGGACCTCCGCATCCCCCTCGACGGCGACCACGAGAGCCTCGTCGTGATCGAGGAGGAATCCGCGTCGGGCGAGGCCGCGGGCGAGGCCTTCGCCACGGGACTGGAAAGCCTGTTGGAGGCCGGGTTGATCGCCGACGCCGTGGTCGCGGGCTCCGAGGCGCAGGCGCGGGCCATCTGGCGCGTGCGCGAGGCGCCGACCGAGGCGGTGAGCCGCCGCGGGCTCACCCACAAGTTCGACGTGACCGTGCCGCCCGGCGTGATCCCCGCCTTCCTCGGCGAGATGGAAGCGCTGGCCGAGGGGTTCGCGGGCGTGCGGGTGGTGCTCTTCGGCCATCTCGGCGACGGCAACGTCCACGTCAACATGGCGCAGGAGCCGGGGCTCGCCGACGACGACTTTCTCGCCATGGAGCCCGCGCTGGCCGACGCGATCTACGCCGCCGTGCACTCGCGCCAGGGCAGCATCAGCGCCGAGCACGGTATCGGCGTGATGAAGCGCGCCTACCTGCCGCTCGCCCGCACGGCCGAGGAGATCGCGCTGATGCGCACGCTCAAGCACACCCTCGACCCCAAGGGCATCCTCAACCCCGGCGTGATCCTGGACTGACTGCGCGCGCGGCCTCGACGAGGCGGCCGAGCTTGGCTTTCGAGAGTTCGGAGCCCAGCATGATGAGGCCGCAATCGGGCGCGGCGATCAGCCGGTCGGTATCGATATGGTCGAGCGCCGCGCGCAGGCGGGCTGCGATCTCGTCCACAGTCTCGACCCGGCTGGAGGCGATCTCGACCACGCCCAGGATGACCGTGGTGCGGGAGAAGGTGTCGAGCAGGCACAGATCGTTGTGCCGGTGCGCGTCCTCGATGGAGACCGCGTCGACGATGCTGGCCTCCACCGCGCCGGCGAGCCGCCGGTAGACCTCCGGGTCGGCCTTCACGTAGTCGGTTTCGTCCAGCTTGTCGGGATAGCCGCAGCACATGTGCATGGTGCGGGTAACGCCGCCGGGCATGCCGTGAAAGCAGCGCTCCAGGTTCTCGATCCCGAAGTCGAGCGCCTGGTCCGGCAGGCGCGCGAAGAGGGGCTCGTCGACCTGGATGTGGCGGCAGCCCGCGTCGGCCAGGCGCCTGATCTCCACGTTAAGCGCGTCGGCGAGCGCCGCGCACCAGGACCGGCGGTCGGGATAGAAGGTATTGGCGGTCGAATCCGCGATCGTGAGCGGCCCGGGCACGGTGATCTTGACGGGCTTCTCCGTCGCCGCCTGCGCGACCTTCCAGTCGCGCACCAGGAAGGGCGCGCGCGCCGCGACCCTGCCCGTGAAGGTGGGAACCTTGGCAATCCAGGCGCCGCCCCGCATGGTGCAGAGCGTCAGCCTGTCGGGCTCGAAGCCCTCCAGATGGCTGCAGTGGTAGTGGATGTAGTTGGCGCGGCGCACTTCGCCGTCCGTCGGAATGTCGATTCCGATGGCGGCCTGCTCGGCGACGACCTCCCTTGTCGCGTGGTCGAACGCGGCCTGCCGCTCCTCCGGCGATAGAGCCTCTCCCTCGACCTCACCGACCTCGAGACCCCCGTGCATCCAATCCATGCGCGGCACGTAGGGCG
The DNA here is from genome assembly GCA_963422645.2 of Alphaproteobacteria bacterium. GTDB lineage: Bacteria > Pseudomonadota > Alphaproteobacteria > UBA828 > UBA828 > WTGU01. The sequence continues at coordinate 240,252 of CAXXVO010000009.1, read as the reverse complement.
GCTTGGGATAGGAGCCGATACAGGTGGTCAGAAGCGGCACGGGCGGCCTCCGGAGAAGGGGCGACAGGCGGAGGCGGGCGTCTTCTCCTCAGCGCGGACCGTGACCCCGGCAAGCCAGCGGTGCCAGTTGGCGCCTAGCCCAGGTTCCGGTCCGCCATCACCTCGCGGATCGCCTGCTCCGCCACATCGACGCAGCGGTCGACGTCCTCGCGGCTCGCGACGAGAGCCGGGCCGAACTCGATGGCCGTGCCCTCCTCGCCGCCGAGTACGCCGAGATCGGCCATGCGCCGGGTGATCGCCTTGATCGTGTCGTCGGTGAAGGGCGCCTTGGTCTCCTTGTCGACGGTAAAGTCGATGCAGGTCCACATGCCGAGCCCGCGCAGGTCGCCGACGATGGGCAGATCGCGGAGCCGCTGCAGCGCGTCCAGGAAGTAGGCGCCGGTCTCCCGCCCGCGTTCGATCAGGTTATCGCTTTCCAGGATGTCGATGGTGGCCATCGCCGCGGCGCAGGCGCCGGGGTGGCCGTTGTAGGTCTGGATGTGGTTGAAGGCCGGCAGCGTGTCCGCCACCTTGCGGCTTACCGTCGACGCGCCGAGCGGGAAGTAGCCGGCGGTGATCGCCTTCGCCGTGCTCATGATGTCGCACTCGACACCCCAGTGCTCCAGCGTGAACCAGTAGCCGCAGCGGCCGAAACCGGTGATCACCTCGTCGCCGATCAGCATGACGTCGTACTTGTCGCAGACCTCGCGCACGCGCGCGAAGTAATCGTCGGGCGGCACCTGCACGCCATCTCCCTGCATCACCGGCTCGGCGATGAAGGCGGAGACCATCTCCGGCCCCTCGTGGATGATGTGCTGCTCCAGGAAGTCCACGCAGTAGTCGCAGACCTCGGAGGGGTCCATGCCGAAGGGCGTGCGGTAGAGGTTAGGCGCGGGGACGCGGCTGTAGCCGGGAACGCCCGGCTCGGTGATGGCGCGGGTGCCCAGATAGTCGGTGCAGCCGATCGCGCCCATGGTGGCGCCGTGATAGGCGTTCCAGCGTGAGATGACCTTATGTGCGTGCGGCTTGTCGCCCTTGGCGATGTGATACTGCCGGGCGAGCTTGATCGACATCTCGTTGGCTTCCGAACCGCTGCCGGCGAACACCGTCGAGGTGAGCGAGCCCGGTGCCAGGTCCGCCATCTTGGCCGAGAGATTGACCGTGACATCCACGACATTGGCGATGGTGCCGGCGTAGTGGAGAGACACGAGCTGGTCGTAGATCGCGCGCGCGATGCGCTCCTGCCCGTAGCCGAGGGAGCCTGCCCTGGTGTGGCAGCTCATCATGTCGAGGTAGGTCTTGCCGCCTGCGTCGGTGATCTCCATCCCCTCGGCGCTGGTGAAGATCATCGGACCCTGCGTGCGGATCTCTTCTTTGCTCGCGAGCGGGAACAGGAAGTAGTCGAGCGCGTCGCGGGTCAGCGCGTCGAGATTGGAGGCGTCCATTCGGTCTCTCCTCGGGGGCAGCGGTTGGTGTGGGGGCGATCTTGGGGCGCTGTCGCACGCTCTGCAAGCGGCCTGCGGGTGCGGGTCCCGTTCACGCCGCGTCGTCGCTCTGGCGGAAGGGGCCGTGCCGCTCCAGCACGGAAATTTCGCGGTCGATCTCCCGGGTCTCGTGGTCGAGGTAGTGGGCGACCGCATCGCGCAGGCTCTCGTTGGCGACCCAGTGCGCGGAATAGGTGGGCACCGGCAGGTAGCCGCGCGCGAGCTTGTGCGGACCCTGGGCGCCGGCCTCGACGCGCTTCAGCCCATGGGCGATGGCGTAGTCGATGGCGCGGTAGTAGCAGGCCTCGAAGTGCAGGAAGCGGTGCTCCTCGACACAGCCCCAGTTGCGGCCGTAGAGCGCATCCGAGCCCGCCAGGTTGAGCGCGCCCGCGATGGGCCGGCCCTCCCGCTCCACCATTATGAGCACCACCGCGTCGGCCATCCGCTCGCCGAGCAGGCTGAAGAACTCGCGCGTGAGGTAAGGCACCCCCCACTTGCGGCTGCCGGTCGCCTGGTAAAAGTCGAAGAAGGCATCCCAGTGGCGCTCCTCGATCTCGCTCCCTGCCAGGGCCGTGATCGTGAGGCCGGCGTCGGCGACGGCCTGCCGCTCCTTGCGGATCTGCTTGCGCTTGCGCGAGGCGAGGCTCGCGAGGAAATCGTCGAAGCTCTCGTAGCCCTCGTTGAGCCAGTGGAACTGGATGCCGGTGCGTTGCAGGAGCCCGGCGTCCCCCATCAGGTCGAACTCGTCCTCGGTGGGGAAGGTGATATGCACCGAGGAGACGCCGATCTGGTCGCAGATGCCGACACAGGTGGAGAGCAGTGCCGTCCGCACCGCTTCCGAGCCCGGCCCCGGTGGCGCCAGCAGGCGCGGCCCGGTCACCGGCGTGAAGGGGACCGAGACCTGGAGCTTGGGGTAGTAGCGGCCGCCCGCCCGCGCGAACGCGTCCGCCCAGCCGTGGTCGAAGACGTACTCGCCGTAGGAATGGTTCTTGAGATACATCGGCACGGCGCCGAGGACAGCGCCTTGCGGGGTCTTGAGGACGATATGCCGGGGGTGCCAGCCGGTCTCGATCGTGCTCGAGCCGCTCTCTTCCAGAACGGCGAGAAAAGCGTGTCGGACAAAGGGGTTGTCGGGGCCGGCGCAGCGATCCCAGGCGGCCGCGTCCACCTGGGAGATGGAGCTTAGAACATGGGCTTCGACCGGCGCTTCCTCCGGCGCCGGACCTTCCTCGCCGGCCTCCGCCGCGTCGTCCGTCTCGTCGTGGCCAGCGGCCATGGTCACTGCATCTTGGCGCCCGAGGCCGCGAGGTCGCGTATGTCGGTCTTGAGGTGGATCAGTGCGGGGCCGTCCGCCGCCAGCGCCTCCTCCAGGGCAGGCGCGAAGGCCTCGGTGGTCTCGACCGTCCAGGCATCGGCGCCCCAGGCGCGCGCGGCGGCCGCGAAGTCGGGGCTGCTGAGGGCGACGCCGTAGGTCGCATCGGCGCCGTAGCGGTTGTACTGGTGCATGGCGATGGTGCCGTAGACGCCGTTGTCGCACACCAGCACGACGATCGGCAGGCGATTGCCGACCGCCGTAATCAGCTCCTGCCCGGTCATGCCGAAGCCGCCGTCGCCGGCGAGCGCCACGACTCGCTTGCCGGGCCTCGCGAGCTGGGCGCCGATCGCGCCGGGCACGCCGTAGCCCATCGCGCCCACCGACGGCGCTGCCTGGGCCAGCGGATGTTCGTAGGGGAAGTGGCGCAGCAGCCAGGTCGAGAAGTTGCCCGCGTCGTTGACGATGGTGGCGTCCTGCGGAACCTGCTCGGCGAGCGTCTGCACCACCGAGGCGAGATCGACCGAACCGAGCGCCGGCCCTGCGGACTCCTGCCGGAACCCGTCGAACGCCGCGCGCTGCGCCGCCCGCCAGGCGCTGCGGGGGGCAGGCGGCGCCTCGGGCGCCGCGGCGATGAGGCCGGCCAGTACCGGCACCACATCGCTGCAGACCTGAAGGCCGGCCCCGGCGGCGGCCAGCGCGTCCGCGTCCGGATAGACGTGAACCACGAAGCGGGCCTCGTGGATCACGCGGTCATCGACCGTTGTGGCGAGGTCGAGCCGGGTGCCGAGCGCGAGCAGGAGGTCCGCCTCGGCCAGCAGGTCCTCCTGATAAGGCGGGAGCGCGAGGCCGAGCGTCCCCAGATAGGCGGGGTGCGCGCACGGCACCACCCCCTGCTGGCGGAAGGAGCTGAGCACGCCTACGCCATAGGCCTCGGCGAAGGCGGCGAGCGCCTCGTTGGCGCCCTCGAAGCCCACCATCTCGCCCGCGACCGCGACGGGTCGCTCGGCCTGCGCGATCCGCTCGGCGATGGCGCGGATGTCGTGGGGCGCGGCCGGAATGGCGCGGCGCGGGCGGGGCTCAGGCACCGCTGCGTCGTTGGTCTCGCCTTCGGTCACGTCCTCCGGCAGCGCCACCGCGACCGGCCCCGGCCTGCCGTCCGTCGCAATGGCGAGGGCTTCCGCCGCCGCCGCCGCAACCTCGTGCGGCGCGTGGGGCTCGAACACCGCCTTGGTCATCGGCCCGAGCATGCGGTGGTAGTCGATCTCCTGGAAGGACTCGCGGCCGCGCTGATCCGACGGGACCTGGCCGATGAAGACCACGAGCGGCACCGAATCCTGGCGCGCGGTGTGGATACCGATGGAGGCATTGGTGGCGCCGGGCCCGCGGGTCACGAAGGCGACGCCCGGCTTGCGCGCGAGACGGGCGTAGGCGCAAGCGGCGAAGGTGGCACCGGATTCGTGGCGCGTGATGACGAAGCGGAGCCGATCCTGCGCCGCCCGCAGCGCTTCCAGCACGGCGAGGTAGCTCTCGCCCGGCACGCCGAACGCGGTATCCACGCCGTGGTCGAGAAGGGTCGCGACCAACGCATCGCCGCCGGTGTAGGCGCGGTTCGCCAAGTCTCCCCGCTGTGCGGGGTCCGCGCCAGCCCACAACCGGCGTCTGGTCTTTCGCGCCTCGATCGAACTCGCCATAGCCCTCCTCCGCTGAAGCCGCGCGAGGATACAGGGAGGCGCCAGACGGAGAAAGCGACGGGCATGAGCGTGTTGTGGCGCCGGCTTTGCCGCCGGTGGCCTGCGCCCTATAGTCCCGCCGCCGCCGCGCCGGCGGCAACAATCCTAGGAGGAGACGCGGATGGGGTCGCTGGATGTCGTCGGGATCGGCAACGCCATCGTCGATGCCGTCGCCGAGGCCGATGACTCGCTGCTCGCCAAGGAGGACCTGCCGAAGGGCTCGATGACCCTAATCGACGGCGCCCGCGCCGATGCGCTCCGCGCGCGCATGGGGGCTGCGGTGGAGGTCTGCGGCGGCTCCGCCGCCAACACCATGGTGGGCGTGGCGAGGCTGGGCGGAGCGGCCGGTTACGTCGGCAAGGTGCGGGACGACGCGGCGGGTGCTGTGTTTCGCCGCGATATCGAGGCCGCGGGTGTCAGCTTCCCCACCCCGGCGGCGGCAGAGGGTGCCGCGACCGCGCGCTGCCTCGTCTTCGTGACGCCGGACGCCCAGCGCACGATGACGACCTATCTCGGCGCCTGCGTCGAGCTTGGGCCTGCCGATATCGACCCTGACTTCATCGCCCGCGCCCGGCTCCTCTACATGGAGGGCTACCTCTGGGACCCGCCGGCAGCCAAGGACGCCTTTCGCAAGGCGCTCGGAATCGCCCATGCCGCGGGCGGGCGGGTCTGCCTCTCGCTCTCCGACTCGTTCTGCGTCGACCGCCACCGGGAAGAGCTGCGCGATCTGGTGGCGAACCACATCGATGTCCTGTTCGCGAACGAAGACGAGGCGATGTCGCTCTACGAGGTCGCGGATTTCGACGCGGCGCTCGACGCGGCGCGGGCAGACTGCGCCGTCGTCGCGCTCACCCGCAGCGCCAAGGGTTCGGTGGTTGCGGGCGGGGGTGCGGTCCACACCATCGAGGCCGCGCCAGTCGGCCGGGTCGTGGATACCACCGGGGCGGGCGACCTCTACGCCGCGGGCTTCCTCTCAGGCTTGGCGCGCGGCTTCGACCTCGCCCGCTGCGGGCGGCTTGCGGCGCTGACCGCCGGCGAGATTCTCGGCCACTACGGCGCCCGCCCGGAAGCGGACATCGCCCCCTTCGTCGAGGCGAGCCGGCTTCCCCTTTGAAGCAGCGCCGGCCCTGCGGCTATGAAACCTTGGGCAGCACCTCGTTCTTGAGCAGAGCCATGGACTGGTACCAGTCCTCGTAGGGCTCCCAGTCGTGGCCCATGGCGAGCAGGGTGCCGAAGGGGCCGATCTCGCCCCTGAGATCGTTCAGCTTCTGCGCCACCTCGTCGACGCTGCCGACGATGAAGACGTTGTCCACCATGTACTCGATGGTCACGTCGCTGTCGGCCATGTCCGGATCGTTCTTCAGCAACGGGAGCATGCCGACCTTGGGCAGGAGGCGGAAGAAATAGTCGCGAAAATCGCGCGCGAGAACCCCTTCAATCGCCAGCTTTCGGGCCTTGGCGCCGGTCTCCGCCACCACGACCTCGCGGGCGACGCGCCATGCGCCGGGGTCGGGAGCGCGGCCCGCTGCCTGTGCGCCCTCCTCGATCGCGTCCCAGTGGGTCTTGAGCAGCACCGGCGGCACGAGGTTGATGGACATCGGCATATAGCCCTTGGCCGCACCCATCTTCAGCGTGCCCGAGCGCGCAGAGACGCCGGCGACTCCGATCGGCGGATGCGGCTTCTGATAGGGGCGGACGTGCAACCTGAGCCCGTAGTCGGTAATCGTCTCGGGGACAGTGAAGCGAAAGCCGTCGCTCTCGTAGACGCCGGGCTCGGGGTCGGTCCAGAGCTTGAGGATCGTGTCGAGCGCGGCCCGCGTGTAGCTCGCGTTGTTGATGGTCGCGTTCTCGCCCCAGTAGCCGAAGACCATCATGTCGCCGGGAAAGCTGCCGATGCCGACACCCCAGTTGAAGCGGCCTTCCGCCATGTGATCCAGCTGAGCGATGCGGTGGGCGAGAACGAAGGGGTCGTGGTTCGGGATGCAGCTCACGCCGGTGCCGAGCCTGATCTGCTTCGTCAACGGGAGCGCCTGCGCGATGAGCAGGTCCGGCGCGGGGATGTTCTCCCACTCGCACGTGAAGTGCTCGCCGATCCAGACCTCTGAATAACCCAACTCGTCGAGCTTGATGATCTGATCCAGGTCCGCCTTGAGCGTCGCGGTGAAGTTCGCGCCCGGCGGGTGCAACGGCATGGTGAAAAGACCGAGTTGCATCGAACCTTCTCCAGCGGTGAAGCCCATGGGTGAGGCCAGCATAGCGGGGCCATCGATCGCTCGCCAATCCGCACGGCGTCAGCTCGGCGGCGGCGCGCCGGCCTTGGCGGCGATGGTCTCCCGCGCCACCTTGGCCTCGCGATAGGCGAGGTAGAGCGTGCTCACGAAGATGACGATGCCGCCGATCCAGACGTAGAGCACCGGCACCTCGTTGAAGAGCAGGTAGCCGTAGAGCGACGACCAGATCAGGCGGAGGAAATCGACCGGGAGCACGACCGTCGCGTCGGCTTCGCGGAAGGCCTGGGCAAGACAGAGATGGGCGAGGGTGCCGAAGCTCCCCATCAGCGCGAACCAGCCGAGGTCTTCGAGGCTCGGCCATTGCCAGACGAAGGCTGCCGCGATGGAGGAGAGCGGCGTGAGGAAGACCGCCATGTAAGCGGTCATCGTCAGGCTCGATTCCGTGCGCGAGAGCAGCTTGATCAGGATCATCGCGCAGGCCCAGACGGCAGACGAGCCAAGCACCAGCAGCGAGCCGGGGTCGAGCGCCGCCATACCGGGGCGGATGATGATGAGGGCCCCGGCGAAGCCCGCGATCAGCGCGACGATACGCCGGATGCGCACCGCCTCCCCCAGCAGCAGCACCGCGGCAACGGTGACGAAGAGCGGCGCCGTGAAGCTCAGCGCCGCGATGGTGCCGAGCGGCGTGATCGGCACCGCGTAGAAGAACATCATCATGGCCGAGACGTGGACCGCGCCGCGCGCCGCATGAAGCGGCAGCCTCTGCGTCCGCAGCGCGCCGAAACCGTGGCGCAGCAGGAAGGGTGCGATGAAGAGCAGGCCGAAGAAATTGCGGAAGAACGCGACCTCGAAGGGGTGCTGCTCGCTCGATGCGATGCGGATCACCGCGTGCATCGACGCGAAGCCGACGGTGGCGCCCAGCAGCAGCAGCATGCCGCGCGCCGGCGGCGGCAGGGTGTTATAGGCGGCGAGGAGCGGCGCAAACGGCCCGGCCCAGCGCGGAGGGCCGGCCGGCGGGGGCCTATCCCGCATGTCTGGTCAGGGTGCGGCCGGCGCTGCCCGGCCGACAGGACCGGGAGGACTCTGCTTCTCCCACCCCTCCCCGCTCTCGGGACCATGGTGCGGTGCCCACGCCGGGGCACCAGCGCCACGATCGGGCCGTGAATAACAGGAGCGGGTCAATATCGGGGGCGAGCGAGGTCCAGGTCCGCGCGACACCGTATCGCGTGCGAAATACCATCCGCCGCATGCACGACGCAGCGCGCGTGCGAAATGCCATATGCTGCGCGCACGACGCTGCGCGCGTGCGCGACACCCCACTTGTCCCGCCTAATCCCGGCGAATCCCGCCAAAAATTTTCAAGTCCTGTCTCACACCCTGCGCGGGGCGCGGGCCGCGACCGTGGTGGGAAGTGCGGGTTAGGGACGCGGCTTCTCCTCGGTCGGCCCGCCCGCCTCCTTCCAGGCGCCGAAGCCGCCGGCGATATGGGCGACCGGGCCGAGCCCCATGTTATGGGCCGCCTGCGTTGCCAGCGCCGAGCGCATGCCGCCCGCGCAGAAGAAGACGAACTTCTTGCCGCTCGCGAAGAAAGGCTTGTGGTAGGGGCTCTCGGGATCGATCCAGAACTCGACCATGCCCCGCGGCACGTGACGCGCGCCGGGGACGGCGCCTTCCCGCCACAGCTCCCGAATGTCGCGGATATCGACGAGCTCGACGCCCTCGTCGTCCATCAGCGCGATGGCATCGGTAGCCGAGAGGGTCTCGATCTCGGCCTCCGCTTCGGCCACCAGCTGCTCGATGCCCTTCGTGATCATGCTCCTCTCCTTGCCGCGCTGCCGGGCGGCGCGATGATGGCCGATGCCGGCCGCGGGCACCAGCGTCCCGCTGGCAGGCTGCCGGACATCTCACGGCTTTGACGGGAACGGCGCGATTCGCTCTGTGGGTTGCGAACCGGGGCGAGAATACGATGCTGGCTAGGCGCCCACGTCGACGATCGCCACCACCGGGCCGCCGCCCTGCGGCCCCTGGTGCATCGCATCGACCGAGACGAACACCGCGGGATCGCCGATCGCCGCCGCCGCGACGCCGCCCACGGCACCCTTGGAATGGCGGTGATGGTGAACGTCGGAATCGTCCAGCATGATCTGGCGGCGCCCACGCAGGCGGGCGGTGCGGTCGGCCTCGCACTTGATGAAGCAGTTCACCAGCTTGTCGCCCAGGTCGGCGGCGCGCGGGCGCTCCGGCAGGTCGAGACCGGCATTGCGGATGCCGTCGTAGATGCCGTCGATGTCGAGGGCGTCCCGCATCACGCCGTGGCCGATGCGAAAGCGACCGCCGGCGCCGGGCGCGTTGCCGAAGAGAACGATCTGCCCGCGGTCGAGCTCCACGCCTGACGAGCACGAAGCGACCGAGGAGTAGAGATCCAGATTGCGGCAGATTTCGTCTGCCCCGGGCATGTCCACCTCGCCGAGCGCGACGGCGATGCCGAGCCCGGTGGTGCCGTTGGAGACCCCCATCGATTGATGCACCTCGCAGGCCGTAGTCTCGCCGCGCGTGTGCGCCTCCCGCACCGTGTCGATGGTGAGCAGCGGCGTCTTGGTCTGGACATAGTGGACGTCGGCCGGGTCGCTGATCCCCGCGTCGGCCATCGCCGCGCGGACTCCGTCTGCGATCTTTTCCACCATCGCGGGCCGACCAATATCCTCAGGCAGGATCGGCGCGCTCATGGCGGTGCCCATGGCGAGGCGAGCTGAATCCTCGGGCCCCGTCTCATCGTTGCTGGCGAAGACGGTCGCGTGCGGCGTGAGCACGCCGTCGCAGCCGCCTGACCAGACCATGGGGATTTCGCCGACCTCCTCTTCGCCGCGCGTGCCATGCTCGAGCAGGACTCCGCGGAAGGCGGAGTCCGACAGGATGCGCGTGAAGTCGTTGACCCCGCCGTTGCCCTCCGTCTTGCCGATCACGGCCACGACCTCATCCGCCGCCATGCGGCCCGATGCGATCAGCTCCTCCAGGCCGGAGGCGTCCGAGACTGACTTGATCTCCACCTTCGCAACGTCGATCGCCATGTCTCTCTCCTTCTTCGCGCTCTTGTCTGCGCACGCTGGATTCCGCCGAACGGCAAATGGACGTTATCAAGAACACAGAATTGGCACGTTAGCCCGCGTCGGCCGGTGGCGCAGATGCTTCCAGCGCCGCCAGCAGGGCGAGCAGTCGCGCATCGCGCACGGCCGCGAGCGCCGGGATCGACTGGCCGTCCAGCATGTCGTCCACGGCGCGGCCCATGGCCTCGATCGCGCCCTCATCCAGGCGGGGTGTGCCAGAATCGGCCCACCAGTTTTCCAGCCCCGGCCCGAAGTGGTTGAGCGCGCCGCGCATGCCACCCTCGCCGCCGGCCAGGTGCATGGTAAGGAAGGGCCCCATGAAGGCCCAGCGGAGCCCCGGGCCCTGGGCAACGGCCGCGTCGATGTCGGCGGCGCTGGCCACGCCGGAAAGGAAGAGGTGAAAGGCCTCGCGCAGGAGCGCCGCCTGCAGCCTGTTGGCGATATGGCCAGGCACCTCGCGCTCCACCCGGATCGCGTGCTTACCGTGGGCATTGTAGAAATCCAGAACCCAATCGATCGTGGCCGGGTCGGTGTCGCGCCCACCCACCACTTCCACCAGGGGGACGAGATGGGGCGGGTTGAAGGGGTGGCCGATGACGAAGCGTGCCGCGTTGCGCAGGCCCTCCTGGAGCTCGCTGATCAGGAGCCCCGACGAGCTCGACGCGAGCACCGCGCCCGCCGGCAGCACCGGGTCGATACGACGGTAGAGCTCGCGCTTGAGCTCCCGCTCCTCCGGCGCGTTCTCCTGTACGAAAACCGCGCCTTCGACCGCCTGCTCCGGCTGGTCCACCACGCGCACCCGCGCGGGGTCGGCGCCTGCACTGACGCCGAGCCGCTCCATCGCGGGCCAGGCCGCGTCGATGAAGGCGCTGAGGCGCGCGGCGGTATCGGGAGCGGGGTCCCAGGCCGTGACCGAGAAGCCCCGCGCCAGAAAGTACGTCGCCCAGCTCGCCCCGATGGTGCCGGTGCCGAGCAACGCAATAGTGCTGACTGTCGCAGGTGCGGGCCGTGCCATGGGAGCCTCCTTCGCTTGCCGGCAAACGATCAATGGACGGCTCTCCAGAATTTGCCGCCTGCCCGCGCCGCCCGGCGCTATATATACACGGTGAGCCCGGCAATCGAGGGAGCGGGGCGAGGCAGCGTAATGCGGAGGAGGCATCATGGCGGACAAGGTGGTAAAGACGGATGCGGAATGGCGCGCAGCGCTGACCGAGGAGCAGTACTACGTGGCCCGGAAGGGGGGCACCGAGCGGCCCTTCGCGGGCGCCTACTGCGACGAGAAGACGCCGGGAGAGTATGCCTGCGTCTGTTGCGGCGCCGCCCTCTTCAACTCCGGCGACAAATTCGATTCCGGTACTGGCTGGCCGAGCTTCACGAGGCCGGTCGATGCCGCGAGCGTCGGCACGGTGGAAGACGTGAGCTACGGCATGCGCCGGACCGAGGTCGTGTGCCGCCGATGCGACGCCCATCTGGGCCACGTCTTCCCCGACGGGCCGGCGCCCACGGGTTTACGCTACTGCCTGAACTCCGCCTCGCTCGTGCTCACCCCGAGGGACGAAGGCGGGGGAGATTCCTAACGAGGCCGGGGCTCAGGCGTTTCGCGACGACGCAATGTCGCGCACGATTCCCCGGAAGCGCCCGAACGGCGACATATCGTCGGAGGAGCGCCGCGACACCATTCCGGTACGGTGACGATAGGTGCCGAATGCCACCGGCAAGGGCTTGAGCGGATGTTCGGAAAGGCGCTCCAGGAAGGTCAGCGACAGCCAGGAGAGGTAGGGGCCTGCCGTCATCAGGAACAGGCCGGCGGAACCGGCGCGCGTGACGGTCTTCACCCGCTTGCCCGTCCTGTCATAGAGCTGGTCGAGGACTCCGGCCAACGAAGGCCGCCCGTTGGCGGCATCCGCCCGCATGGGTGCGTCGAAGTCGATCCACGGGTACTGGGCGAGCGCGTCATCGCTCACCGTTCCGGTATGGAGCGGATGGTCCTTGTGGGCGACGATGCCCCAGGTCATGTCGAGGAAGCGTTCGCTCTTGAGGAACTGCGGCAAGGGTTCGTTGCTGTTGATGCCGCCGCAGTGAATGTCGTTATCACCGTTGGCGAGCAGGCGGATGCCTTCGGTCATCGGCGTCGTCTTCAGCTTGATCTCCACACCGGGGCAGGTCTCGTGGAACTTGGCTATGGCATCGGGAAGCACAGCCCGCATCCACATGGGGCCAGCCGTGACTCGCAGGCTGCCGGTGCGGCCCGCGAGCGTCGCGGTGATCTTCTCTTCGGCAGCCTCGATTTCGTAAAGGATATGGCGTGCCAGATCCGCGACGACGGCGCCGAGCGGCGTGAGCCGAACGCCCGTGGACATGCGGTCGAAGAGCCGGCCTCCGAACTGGCGCTCGAGCCGCGCCACGACGCGCGAGAGAGCAGGTTGCGTGATGCCGAGCTTGTCGGCGGCGGAGAGAATGGCGCCGGTCTCCGCAACGGCGAGGAATTTGATCAGGTCGTGTAACTACCCAGGTACCCCGCCGCCAGTTCTGAGTGCGTGCTGATGTTGCTTGCCGTCGGTGCCGTTTCGCCGTCGGCGCGTCGTTGATCCCCGCTTGACTGTATAGGTTCTCTCGCCTATGGGTTGCACTCTCGCATGAGAGGAGCAGCCGGTGGGGTATTTCGGGTCGAAGGCGACGACCGGTCTGAGCCAGGCGCTGATTGCGCTGATGCCGCGGCACTCTGTCTATATCGAGAGCCATCTTGGGGGCGGGGCGCTGATGAAGCGCAAGCCTGCGGCCATGCGCTCGATCGGGATCGACCGCGACGAGCGGGCGCTTGAGGCCTTTGGCTGCGACTACCCGGTGGAGTTGGTGCCCGGCTGCGCCCATTCCTTCCTGGCCTCGTTCCCGTTTCTGGGCCCGGAGCTGGTCTACAGCGATCCGCCCTATCTGCACGCGACCCGGCGTTCGTCGCAGCGCTACCGCTTCGAGTACGAGGAGGCCGACCACGTCGCGCTCCTCGAACTGCTCAAGGGTCTGCCCTGCCAGGTGATGGTCTCGGGCCACCCGTCTGCGCTCTATGACGAGCTGCTGGCGGGCTGGCGCCGGCTGGCGCTGCAGGTGACGACCCAGGCCCAGGTGCGGACCGAGGTCGTGTGGTTCAACTTCGCGCCTGACCGGGTGCACTGGGCGAGCTTCGCCGGCCGGAACTTCACCGAGCGCCAGTGCATCAAGCGCAAGGCGGCCAACTGGGGCCGGCGCTACGAGGCCATGCCGGCGGGCGAACGCCTGGCGGTGCTGGCCGCGATCATGGCCGTCGAGGCCGACGAGGGTTCGTGACAGTGTCGCGCTGGCACGAGGACCTCGCTGCCCACGACGAGGCCTTCGCGTGCCTGCAGGACCTTTTCACCCCACAATCCTTCGCAATGACCGCCGTCAAAGCCATTCGGGAATGGGGCCAGGGGTTGCTGCGCCTGAGCGCGGCCCTGGTCAAGGAGAACGACGCGCTGGAGCGGGAGAACGCCCGCTTGCGCGAGCGGATCGCCGAACTCGAGCGCAGCGCCGCGCTCGACAGCACCACCAGCTCCAAGCCGCCGGCCAGCGACGGTCTGAAGAAGAAGAGCGGTGACCGGGAGAAGCGCACCCGGAGCCAGCGCGGCAAGTCCGACAGGCCCAGTGGCGGCCAGCCGGGCCACAAGGGAACTACCCTGGAGCGGACCGCGACGCCCGACCATGTCGTCGATCATGATCCGTCCGCCTGTGAGGGCTGCGGCGCGCCGCTGTCGGACGCTGACCGTCACGGAGCCCCCGTCTGCCGGCAGGTCTTCGATGTGCCCGAGCCGCAGCCCCTCGAGGTCACCGAACATCGCGGCCATCGTTGCCTCTGCGCTGCCTGCGGCACCGTGACGACAGCCGTCTTCCCGAACGGCGTGAGCGCACCGGTCCAATACGGGCCGCGCATCACCGCGTGGGTGACCTACCTGCTGCACGCTCAGTTCATTCCCGAGAAGCGGGTCGCCGAGGTCATGAGCGACCTCTTCGCGGTCAAGCTCTCAACAGCCACCATCGTCGCCATGGGAAGGCGCACCGCCCGGCGCTTCGAGGGCTTCCTCGATCGCCTCGCGGAGATCATCCGCACCGCAGCCCCAGTCAAACACCTCGACGAGACCGGCATCCGCATCGCCGCCCGGACCCATTGGCTCCATGTGCTGTGCACCCCGTTGCTCACCATCCTGCGCGTCGCCACCGGGCGCAGCCACATCGACGAGAAGCTCAACGGCATCGTCATCCATGACGACTACGCCACCTACTTCGCTCTCGAGGGCGTGCGCCACGGGGCCTGCAACGCCCATCACCTGCGCGAGCTCCAAGCCCTCATCGAGATCGAGAAGGAAGACTGGGCAACGAGCACGCACCGGCTCCTCATCCGTGCCAACAGAGCCGCCCGCTTCGCCCACAAGAACGACCGCGACGTGCCCGCCTCACTGGTGGCCCGCATCTCGCGAGCCTGGGACCGCATCCTCGAACGTGCCATCGCCTCTCACGAAGAAATGCCACCGCTCCAGACCGGAAAGCGCGGACGACAAAAGCGCCGCATCGGTCACAACCTCGCCCTCCGACTCCAGAAGTACAAGGAGGGGTGCCTGCGCTTCCTCACCGATCCGCGAACCCCCTTCTCCAACAACGAGGCCGAGCGCGACCTCCGAATGGGCAAGCTGCGCCAGAAAATCTCAGGCGGCTTCCGCTCGATACAAGGCGCCCGCGACTTCGCAAACCTGCGATCCGTCATCGCCACCGCTCGAAAACAGCGCTGGAATGTCCTCGAAACCCTGGCGCACCCCGATCCAATCCAGCTGATCCCCGTATTGCGCTTCTGAAATCCTGCGCTGCTCCGGGAAAGCGCCGCCTGACCCCTGGCTGGTCAGAACCATCAATCCATCACGTCCGAGTGCTCGGCAGAATCAGACCTGGGCAGTTACCAGGTCGTTTCGTTTCTCGAACATCTGCGGCCCCGGCCTTTCAGGAATTAACTGCACACACTTCACGTATGGATGTGGCAATACCGGGGCGTATGGTCCAGCAAGGATTTCTAACTCCCTCAATAAGAAGTTCTTATGAATATTCCGCCAAGTGCAGCGAATTATATCGAGGTGTACAGGAGAGTAGTGGCAGCTATTCTCTTCTATTTGCACCGCTTGTACCAGTCAGTCGAAGGGAATAATTCCCTGGTAATTCGACATATCGGATCTGCCTGTTCTGACCTAACCTGCTTATGTCAGACGTATAATCCGAATGGCGGTCAGGGAGTGGGGAAGATATATTGGCCCTTAGCTGCCAATTTTCTGAGTTACCCTTGCAGAATAATGCACGGCAGAGAATGTCAGATATTGTTAGAAAAACTTCCATGATAGCGGGCACAAGACAGGCAAGTTTCAAATGAAATTTTCTACCATTATGTAACTACCCAGGTACCCCAATCCTGAGTTGAGGACGGTGATTATGGCGGCGGCCGCGGCCTGGTTCTGCCACCGCGATTGGTTCTTGACCTCATAGAGTTGCGGGACTATGGACTGCTCTCTCGCGTGACGGGAGCGGTCCATGGGGTATTTCGGCTCGAAGGCGACAGCAGGTCTGTGCCAAGCGCTGATTGCGCTGATGCCGCCGCACTCCGTCTACATCGAAAGCCACCTTGGGGGCGGGGCGCTGATGAAGCGCAAGCCGCCGGCCGTGCGTTCGATCGGCATCGACCGCGATGCGCAGGCGCTCGAGGCCTTCGTCTGCGACTACCCGGTCGATCTGGTTCACGGCTGTGCCCATGACTTCCTGGCCTCGTTCCCGTTCCTGGGCCCGGAGCTGGTTTACAGCGATCCGCCCTATCTGCACGCGACCCGCCGCTCGGCGCAGCGCTACCGCTTCGAGTACGAGGAGGCCGGCCACGTCGCGCTTCTCGCGCTGCTCAAGGCTCTGCCCTGCCAGGTCATGATCTCGGGCCATCCGTCGGCGCTCTATGACGAGGTGCTGGCGGGATGGCGCCGGCTGGCGCTGCAGGTCACGACCCAGGGTCTGGTGCGAACCGAGGTCGTCTGGTTCAACTACGCCCCCGACCGGATGCATTGGGCCAGCCACGCAGGCCGGAACTTCACCGACCGCCAGCGCATCAAGCGCAAGGCAGCCAACTGGGGCCGGCGCTACCAGGCCTTGCCGCCGGGCGAACGCCTCGCCGTGCTCGCCGCCATGATGGCCGTCGAGGCCGAAGACACGTGACGGTGTCGCACTGGCACGAAGACCTCGCCGCCCGTAACGAGGCCTTCTGCTGCCTGAAGGAGCTTCTCGAGCCATCATCCCTCGCAACCACTGTCGTCGTTGCCGTCCGGGAATGGGGGCAGGGGCTGCTGCGATCAGCCACCGCGCTCGCCCGGGAAAATGCCGCACTCGAGCAGGAGAACGCGGCCCTGCGCGAGCGCATCGCCGAACTCGAGCGCAGCGCGGCCCTCAACAGCACCACAAGCAGCAAGCCCCCCGCCAGCGACGGGCTCAAGAAGAAAAGCGGAGCCCAGAGGCGCACCCAAAGCCAGCGCGGAAAGTCCGGCGGGCCCAGTGGCGGCCAGCCCGGCCACAAGGGAACCACCCTCGCGCGGAGCGACAGCCCGGACCGTGTCGTCGATCACCACCCCTCCACCTGTTCCGGCTGTGGCGTCGAGCTCTCGGACGCCGACCGGCAAGGCGCGCCCGCCTGTCGGCAGGTCTTCGACGTACCCGAGCCGCAGCCTCTCGAGGTCACCGAACACCGCGCCCATCGCTGCCTCTGCGGCGCATGCGGCACGCTGACACGAGCCGCCTTCCCGCCGGGCGTCACCGCCCCGGTCCAGTACGGCCCTCGCATCACCGCTTGGGTGAGTTACCTGCTGTACGCCCAGTTCGTGCCCGAGAAGCGTCTGGCCGAACTCATGAGCGACATCTTCGCGGTGTCCATCTCCACTGCCACGATCGCCGCCATGGGCCGGCGCACAGCGCAGCGCTTCGAGGGCTTCCTCGACCATGTCGCCGATCTGATCCGCACGCAGGCGCCGGTCAAGCACCTCGACGAGACCGGCCTGCGTATCGCCGCCCGTACCCGCTGGCTCCATGTGCTGTGCACCCCGTTGCTCACCGTCCTGCGCATCGGCGAGGGACGCGGCGATGTCGAAAAGAACCTGAAAGGCATCCTCGTCCACGACGACTTCGCCCCCTACTTCACCATCAAGGGCGTCCGCCACGGCGCCTGCAACGCACATCACCTGCGCGAACTCCAGGCCCTGATCGACATCGAGAAGGAGGAATGGGCGGCGAGCATGCACCGCCTGCTTCAGCGCGCGCGCAGGGCCGCCCGCTTCGCCCGTGAGAAAGACCGTCAAGTCCCCGCCTCCCTGGTGGCCCGCATCTCAAGGGCATGGGACCGTATCCTCGAAGAAGCCATCGCCTTCCATGAGGCCCAACCGCCGCTCCAGATCGCAAAGCGAGGGCGAAAGAAACGCCGCATCGGCCACAACCTCGCGCGCCGCCTTCAAAAGCATAAGGAGGGCTGCCTGCGCTTCCTCACCGACCTGCGCACGCCGTTCACGAATAACGAGGCGGAGCGTGACATCCGTATGAACAAAGTGCATGAGAAGATCTCAGGCGGCTTCCGCTCCCTGCAAGGCGCCTGCAACTTCGCCGGAATGCGCAGCGTCATCGTCACCGCTCGAAAGCAAGGCTGGAACATCCTGCAAATCCTGGCGCACCCGGAACCGATGCAGCTGATCCCTATACTGCGCTCCTGAACTTCTCCGGCTCATCCTGAGTATCGCTGTCCTCTCATCTTGTTCGCGACGCGGCGTTCATCATCCTCTCGCGCTCAAGAGAGTAGGCACCCCCGCGGCGTGGGGGCGTTGACGCAAAAGGAACTGGCTTGTTCCATAAGAGAGAGGGGGTACCTGGGCAGTTACACCATTATGCCCATCAGGCATGCGCTTTTAGCAAGCGTGTATCCTACACAAATCAATGGGGTCGATGCGCTTTGCGCCTGGCGTGCGCGAGGCACATGGTGCATCGCACATCGTCGACTTGAAGAGAATTCGGCAGCGCAGTCTCGCAGGAGCAAAGGGCAAGGGCGGCGCATCGCGCTGCGGCGCTATCTGGCCCGCACTTCTCACCACGGTCACGGCCTGCGTCGCGCCCAGGCGTTCGATCCGCCAGGAGCGGGCCGAAAAGCGTATCAGGGAATACGGTTGAGGCGCGCATCGTGCGCTCCCGCGCGCGTGGAACGCGCGACGCGGGCGGACGCCTGGGCGCGACCCGAAGGGCGGCGCTCTCCGGCCGACAGTGTGCGTCAAGCTGTTTGCCCGATGCCCCACATCGCGCTGCACAGCTTTCCTACCCTATCGGCCGGACAGCGCCGCGCAGACCATGACCCTGGTGAGAAGTGCGGGCTAGGCGTCCTCGTGGAGAAACGCACTTCGCTCGAAAAACGAGAGGCACATTCGTGCGATGGGTCTGACACGTCCCTGTTCAGTGAGCGCACCGCAAAAGTGGTTGTCGCTCTCGACATAGCCATCGCCGAGCGCAACGAGGGCGCCGGTTTCAAGATGCCGATCGACGAAGTTCCTCCAGCCGAGTGCGATGCCCTGCCCCTCGACGGCCGCCTCCAGCGAATAGACGTAGTTGTCAAAGCTCATGAAACGAGATGCAGGCTCAGGGTGCCCAAACGCTTGAAACCAATCTTTCCAAGACGCCCAACTCCCGCCGGTGCCGCCCGGTTCGAGAAACGTCAGTCCGTCCCAGCCGCTGACGGGTCCACCCAGGGTATCCGCGTGGGTTGCGGCGAACCCGGCTGCGCAAACGGGCCTCACCGCCTCCCTGAAAAGCACCACGTGATCCTCCGCTCCGATGGTGGACTCCCAGTCCAAGACCACATCGGGAACCGGATCGAGTGGCAGGTTTCGCGCGTATCGATGGAAAATCACGGGCTGTATTTGAGTGCGCTCGCCGAGCGCTTCGCGAAGCTCGTTGTGTCGTGGCCGCAGCAGGTAGTGCGACGCCGGGTCGGAGCAAGCGATCACCACTTGTTCGCCCGTTGAAGCCGTCGCGATCTCGGAGGCAGCCTTGGTGATCATGCCGAGTGCGGGAGCAACGCCCGTATGGAAGCGTCGTCCGGCTTCGGTCAGCCTCACCCCGGTCCGGGATCGATCAAACAGCTTCGCGCCATTCCGCTCCTCGAGGTTTGCGATATGGCGACTGATTGCGGGCTGCGACATGCCCAGCTCCTTGGCGGCCGCAGCGAAGCTGCCGGTCCGGGCGGCGCATTCAAAGGCTACCAACGCAGACGTCGGCGGCATCCGATAAGAGCCGGATTTGGGCATAACTTAGGTGATACAAGCATAATCGAAGGGGCGCAACGGACTTTCAAAACGTTATACCCAAATACGTAAATTACATAACGTAAAGTTATATCCATTCTTATGGAAGATATTCTTCTATACACATCGTTTTGTGGGAATATATAACTAATATGTATATGTCTGTTGCAGACGTTCGTGCCGTGAGTAACGATTTACATGGCGATTACGTCATGCATATAGCGGTGAGGCATATCATGACGTGGGATTGTCGCGTTAGACCCAGTCCCCCTGCCTCGGATGCTCTCCGTCCAAGACTTGCCGGAGCGCGCGCACCACGTCCCGAAAAATCTGGCGGCTCTAGGACCGCCAACAATCCCACGGCCGTGGCCAGAATTCACAGCTAGCCCTATGATCGGAGCCGCAAGCGCGACGCCAGCACAGGCTCAACACAGGGAAAGGTCAGCCGCATGCCCCGCATCGTTCGGTTCGCCAGTCACGGAGGCCCCGAGGTCTTGGAAGTTCACGACGAGCCGCTCGAAGAACCTGGCGAGGGCGAGGTCCGCCTCAAGATCGAGGCGATCGGCCTCAACCGGGCCGAGATCATGTTCCGGAACGGTGCCTACATCTCCAACCCCACCTTCCCCTCCCGCATCGGGATCGAGGCGAGCGGTGTGATCGATGCGCTTGGCCCCGGCGTCTCGGGCTTCTCCATCGGCGACCGCGCCGGTGCCGTTCCCTTCAATTCGTGGGACCAGTGGGGCAATTGGACCAGCGATTCGGTCATGAAGTATGGCCTCTACGGTGAGAGTGCGGTGGTGCCTGCGTTCTGCATCGCCCGCAATCCTGACGGGATTTCGGCGATCGAGGCGGGTGCAATCTGGTGCCAGTACGGCACCGCATGGGGCGGGCTCGTCGATCACGCCGGCGTGTCGTCCGACGACATCGTGCTGGTCACGGCGGCAAGCAGCAGCGCCGCGCTCGCCGGGCTGCAGATCGCGAAGAATGCCGGCGCCATGGTTATCGCCGCCACGCGCAGGTCCGTGAAAGCGGAATTTCTGCACGGCGCCGGCGCCGATCACGTCATCGCCACCGAAGAGGAGGACCTCGAAACCCGCGTGAAGGAGATCACCGGCGGCCAGGGTTTCACCATCGCCTACGACCCGGTGGGCGGCGCCTTCATCGGCGATCTCGTCGCGGCGGCGCAGCCCTACGGGCTCATCGTCAACTACGGCAACCTGCGCACCGAGCCGATCGACATTCCCGTCCTGCCGATGCTCGCAAAGCGGCTCTTCTTCAAGTTCCACAGCCTGTACGACACGATGCGCTTGCCGGAGAAGCGCGCCGCCTGTTTCGCCTTCGTGCATGATGAGGTGGCCTCCGGCGCCTTGAAGCCCATCATTGACCGGACCTTCCCCCTGGAGCAGATCGTGGACGCACACCGGTACATGGAAACCAACGTGCAGCGCGGAAAGATTGTCGTCACGACCTGACTTGCGCCGTCCCCCGTTCTCTCGGCACGGCTGTGAAGAGCACTCCGCGCTAATAGTCGCGAAGTTCCGAGGCCTGCGTAGCGGCCTTGGCGCCGCCGCGCATCCGGCCGCTGATCCATACCCCGGCAATCGTCGCCATATAGGGCAGCGAGAGCAGCACGTCGTGCGGGATGCTTGCGCCGAATAGAAGCTGCAGCCTGATTCCGGCGACGCCCACCAGGCTGAAGAAGAGCGCAGCGAAGGCCGCGCCGACGGGATGCCCCGCGCCGAAGATGACGGCGGCAAAGCTCATGAAGCCGCGGCCTGCGGTCATGTTCTGCGCGAAGATGGTGAGGCCGCCTGCCGCGAGCTCGGCCCCGCCGATGGCGCAGAGGATGCCGCCGGCCCCCAGCGCGATGAGCCTCGCATTGGCCGGGCTGGTGCCGACGCTGCGTGCTGCGAGCGGATGCTCGCCAACGGCGGCAAGCCGCAGGCCGTAGCGGGTGCGGCGCAGCAGCACCCACATGCCCCAGACGACGAAGGGCATCATCAGAACGAAGATCGAGAGCGCGCCGTAAGTGCCGAAGGACGCACCGAGCCGGGGCACGCCGAAGGGTGCGGTCACGGCAGCGAGGCTGCCGAAAAGCGACTGAACGGCCAAGGCCGTCCCACCGATTCCGAGTCCCGTGAGGCCCAGGCCTGCGATGATTGGGTTGGCGCCCAGCTTCTCGATCACGAACCAGAGCAGGACCGAGGCCGCGACGCAGAGCACGCAGGCGATCGCGATGGCAGCCGGGAACGAACCGGTCAGCACGATGCCGAGGATCGTTGCGCACGCGCCGATGATCATCACGCCTTCGAGGCCGAGGTGCCAGACGCCTGCGCGCTGGGCGATGACGCCTGCCATGGTGACGTAAACCAGCGGCGTGCCGGAGCGCAGGATCGCCACCATGAACTCGTGGAACTCGGTCATGTCGGCAACTTGGCCATGCGCAGGAGGCGATCCAGCAACCCAGACTTGGCAGTGATGAAGAGCGCGACGGAGGCGTTGAAGATGTCGATGGCAGCGGCCGGCAGCCCGGCCAGGATCGGCAGATAGAGCGCGGCGTACGCAAGGCCGCCGAAGAACATGCTGACGACCGCCGTCGCGAGCACTGAAAGGTTTGCGACCAGCGCGATCAGCACCGCGGTGAAGCCGTGGGCCGGCAGAAAGCCGCTCGCGATGCGCCCGGTCGGGCCCAGGAGCTCGATGGTGCCGGCAAGCCCCGCCAGTGCGCCCGAAATCAGGAAGCTGGAGAGGCCGAGAGTCCAGAGCCGCGCCCCCTGGAAGCGCACCATGGTCGGGTTGCGCCCGGCGAGGCTCGCGAGCATGCCGAAGGGCGTGCGGTTGACCAGCACCCACATGGCGAGCGCGACGGCCACCGCGATGCCGATGATCGCGGGCGAGATGCCCTGGAAATCGCTGATCCGATAGGCCGCGGGCAGCAGCGGGCTCGCCGCCTGCTGGCCGGTGCCGGAGGGGTCCTTGAGCGGGCCCGAGGTGACGTAGACCAGCACGAGCGTGGCGATGAAGTTGCCCATCAAGGTGGTGATGACCTCGTCGGTCCCGGAGCGAAGCCTGAGATACCCCGGCCAGAGCGCCCACAGCGCTCCGCCCGCCATGCCAGCGAGGAAGGTCGCCGGCAGCACGAGGGCGGCCGGTGCGCCGCCGAGCCCCTCGGCGACAAAGGCGGCGCAGACGGCGCCCACATAGAACTGGCCCTGCGCACCGATATTGAAGAAGCCGCAGCGGAATGAGATCGCGACGCCGGTCGCGGTGATGAAGAGCGGCAAGGCCCAACGCAGGCTCTGCGCCCAGCCGCCCGCCCGCAGGAAGGCGCCCTCGACGACGCTTTCGAACATCAGAAGCGCGGAGTAGCCGGCCAGCTCGAAGACGACGCCGCAGAGCGCGAGCGCAATCACGATGAAGGCGAGAGTGCGGACTACCGCGCCCGCGCGGATGCTCATGCCGCTCACGCGGACGCCCCGGTCATGGCACGGCCCACCGCGGCGATGTCGTAGGGCGGTGCGAACTCGCCGGCGATCTGGCCTGAGAGCATCACCACCAGGCGATGGCTGACGTCGAAGAGCTCGTCGAGATCGGACGAGATCAGCAGCACGCCGCAGCCGCCTTCGGCTGCCTCCCGCAGTGCCGACCAGACGAAGGCGGTGGCACCGATATCGAGCCCGCGCGCGGGCTGCGCGGCGATGATCAGGCGCGCGTCTTCGTCGATCTCGCGCGCGAGGATCACCTTCTGCGCGTTGCCGCCGGAAAGAGCGCCTGCGCTCTGTGTCGCCGACGCATAGCGCACGCCCCAGGCCTTGAGAGCCTCGTCGCAGCGCCGGCGCAGAGCTGTCGGATCGACGAGACTGAACAACGGCCTTTGCATCAGGTCGCGAACGGACCAGTTCTCCCACAGCGCGCTGGTGAGGCTGAGTCCCTCGCTGTTGCGCTCGAAGGGAATGACGCGCAGGCCCAGCGCGCGACGGGAGGCGGGGCTCATGCGGCTTACGCGCGCGCCACCCAGATGGATGTCCCCGCCCGTCATGTCGGCGAGGCCGGCGATCGCCTTTACCAGGGTCCCTTGGCCGTTGCCCTGAACCCCGGCGACCCCGACGATCTCCCCCGGCCTGACCGTGAGGGAGACCCGGTCGAGCGGCGACTCCTCCGGCTCCTTCACCGTGCTCACACCCGCCAGTTCGAGGATCGCTTCCGGCATTCGGACGAACTTCCCGCCCAAGCGCGCACCGCGAACAGCGGATCCCCGGACGGGCGTTGTGCCGATCAGCGCATCCGTGTCGTCGGCGCCGATGGAGGCGGCGCCCGCGCCACCGATAATCATCTCGGCGATGCTCGTTTCGTCGGCGCCTTCGCGCGGGATGGGACCCGCCACCAGCCGGCCCCCGCGCAACACCGAGATCGTGTCGGCAACCGCCAGCACCTCACGGATCTTGTGGAGGATCAGGATCACCGTGACCCCGTGCCGCTTGAGGCTGCGGATACGCTCGAAGAGCACCTCGATGCCGGAGGGCGGCAACACCGCCGTGGGCTCGTCCAGAATCAGGAGCCGCGCATCGGTGACTAGCGCGCGGGCGATCTCCACTCCCTGCTGCACCTCCACCGGCAGGTCGCGGATGCGCCGGCGGGGATCGACGTCGAGATCGAGGGCAGCGAGGCGCTCGCGGCAACGCGAGAGAACTTGCCGACGGCTGTAGGGGCCGATACCGCCGCCGGCACCGAACTCCAGCGCCTCCGCCACGGTAAAGGAGGGCGGCAGCGCAAAACTCTGGTGAACCAGCTCGACTCCTGCCGCACGCGCGCCGGCCACACGGCCGAGACGCAACGGGTGCCCGTCGATATGGAGCGAGCCTGCATCGGGCCGAATGAGACCGGCTGCGACGCGGGCGAAGGTGGTCTTGCCCGCGCCGTTCTGGCCGACCACGGCATGAATGGCACCGCGCGCGAAGGCGATCTCAAGCTCGGCGAGCGCCGTGACCTCGCCGTATGTAACGCGAATCCCGCGGCACTGGAGGGCCGGCGGGTCCGCCGCCGTCATGTCTCCCGAAGGGACCTCCTCATCAGGACGGGCGATCAGAGCTCCGTATTGAACGGCACCGTGACCGATCCGTCGAGGATACCCGCCCGCGCCGCCTCGACTGCGGGCCACGCCTCGTCGGCCCGGGCGACGATTGCCGCCGGCCCCTGCTCCCGATAGAGCGGCGAGCGCAGGAAGTCGATCACGCCGCTGCCGAGGCCGGTCGGCACATGCCGCCCGCCCTGCCAGTCGGCGGCGAGCGCCGCGCCGGTCTCGTTATGGAGCGACTGGCCGAAGTCGAGGCTGACCACTCCAATCACCGAGCCGGGTCCCAGCGGATACTGAGCGGGGTCGAGCGCGCTGACCATGGCGCCCTCGCGCTCGTTGGCTGCCTGGATGATACCGCCGTCGGTCGCGGCGGAATCGGTCTGGATATAGTCGATCCCGTCCAGGAACATCTGGCTCGCGATCTCGAAGCCCTTGGCCGGGTCCTGGAAGGAGCCCGCGAACGCGGCGGTAACGGTGGCGTCCGGATTGACCGCGTGGACGCCTGCTCTGAGCGCGTTGAAGTCGGCATTCAGCGGCGGAATGCTAATGCCGCCGATATAGCCGATCTGCTTCGACTGCGAGACTTGGGCGGCGAAGATGCCCGACAGATAGCAGCCCAGGTAGTAGTCGTAGGAAACCGTCACAAGGTTCGCGATCGGCGGGTCGACGGGGTCGCCGAAAAGCTGAATCCACCTGGTGTCGGGATAGAGCGGGGCCACCGCCTTGAATGCCTCGGAAATGACCGGGAATGTGCCGAGCACGATGGAAGCACCCGCATCGCCGAGTGTCCTGAGCACGGTCTCGTAGGTCGCCGGGTCCTGGGCGTAGATGGCTCGGGTCTCGAAGCCTTGCGCCTCCGAGAGCTGGTTGAGCCGTCCCATCATGGAATCGATGGGGCCGTTGTCGCCAGCCGCCTGGGTGTGAACCAGGGCGACGAGCCCGGTGTCCGCGCGCGCCGCAAAGGGCAACGCAGCACCCGTGCCGACGATCGCAGAGACACCGGCGGTAGCCGCCAGAAAGCGGCGGCGGCTGACGAGAGCATGCATCGCACTCCGATCCTTCAACGTCGGCTTGTTCGACATGGCGTTTCTCCTTCTCTCTCTCGGGCGCCCGCTGCGCCAGGCCGGAATTCGTGGGCAGACCCCACGGGCGAACCGTTCAATTGCCGATGGGCGGCGAGCACGGCGCCGGGTTCATCACCATCACGTCCTGCTCCTGGATCGCGTCGAGCGCCCAGACGGATTGAATGAAGGCCTGCCACGCGGGGTCCGCGGTCATCGCGGCCCGCCGACGCTCGCGATCGGCCAGGCTCTCGTAAGCCCAGATCAGGACGATCCGGTGCAGGCGTCCGATCTCGGAGACGTAAAGACCGACGAAGTGGCCGAGATGGCGCTTCTGGATGGGCAGACCTTCCGCTTCGTATTTCTTGAGCCAACCGTCCACCGCGCCGGGGCGGAAGGTGTAGGTGCGATGCTCGACGATCATGTCCCAATCTCCCCCGTTGCGGCGGATGCAGGCTGGGCAAGACCCTGCATGAATTCGGCCGCCTTCTCGCCGATCATGATGGCGGCCGCGTTGGTGTTGCCACTCACGATGACCGGCATCACGGACGCATCGGCGACCCTGAGCCCCGCGATGCCGCGGACCGCGAGGCGGGCGTCCACCACGGCCATCGGGTCCGTGCCCATGCGGCAGGTGCCAACCGGATGAAAGGTCGTCATGGCGTTGGCGCGGAGCCAGGCGGTGAGCTCGGCGTCGCTTTGCACCGCCTCGCCGGGGGCAAGCTCCCGGCCGCGATAGGAATCGAAGGCCGACTGCGCAATCACGTCGCGGACCATGCGGATGCCCGCGATCGTCGTCCGGCAATCGGCTTCGTCGTGCAGGTAGTTGGGCTGGATCAGCGCCGGCGCTGCTGGATCGGCGGAGCCGAGGCCGATCCAGCCCCGGCTCTCGGGATTGACCGGGCCCACGCGCATGCTGAAGCCGTGGGTCTCCTCGACCGGTGCCTTCCTGAAGGGATTGGGGACGTGGAGGTTGGCCGCACTTTCCAGCGCCGGCATGAAGTGCACCTGGATGTCCGGCGCCACCATCTCCGCCCGGCTCTTGAGGAAGGCGCCCGCCTCATAAGGGAAGGTCGTGGCCATACCGCGGCCGAATAGTAGCCCTTCGGCCACCGAGCGGATGAGCCTGTCGGCCCGCAAGTCCCGGTAGAGGGTGATGGGCTCGGTGCAGGTGTAGGCGAGGACGCAGTCGACATGGTCCTGCAGGTTGCGTCCGACGCCGGGGAGCTCGTGGACCACGGGAATGCCGTGCCGCCCCAGCTCGTCGCCGGGCCCGATGCCGGAGAGCATGAGAATTTGAGGCGAGTTGACCGTGCCGCCGCAGAGGATGACCTCGCGCTCGGCGCGGATGGTCCGAACGCCGGCACCGTCAGAGACCTCGACCCCTGTGGCGCGGCCACCCTCGACAACCACGCGGCGCACCAGGCAATCGGTGGCGATCGCCAGATTGCGGCGATGTCGGACGGGGCGCAGGAAGGCCGTCGAGGCGGAACAGCGCCTGCCCCGCCTGATGGTGAAGTCATAGCGGCCGAAGCCCTGCTGCCCGGACCCGTTGAAATCGTCGTTGACGGGATGACCCGCCTCGCGGCCCGCCTCGACGAATGTGTCGAAGAGCGGGTTGGCGCCGCGCGCGCGGCAGACGGTGAGCTCGCCGCCAGTGGCGTGATAGGCGTCGTCGCGCTCGATATGCCCCTCGGAGCGGCGGAACGCGGGCAGCACGTCCTCGTAGGACCAGCCGGTGAGGCCCATTTGGGCCCACCGGTCGTAGTCGTGGCGATTGCCGCGCACGTAAACCATGCCGTTGATGGTGGACGAGCCACCCAGCACCTTGCCGCGCGGCCAGTAGAGCGAGCGGCCGCCCAGGCTCGGCACCGGCTCGGTGTGATAGCGCCAGTTGTAGATGCCGGAGTGGAACAGCCTTCCCATCAGCATTGGCAGGCGGAACAGGGGATTGCGATCCTTGCCTCCGGCCTCGATCAGCAGCACCGAGCATTCGGGATCGGCCGAGAGCCGGTTCGCCAGCACGCAGCCCGCCGAGCCGGCGCCCACGATGATGTAATCGGCTGCCCGTGCACGCGGCATCGGCTACCAGTTCACTGCTGCCGCGCCCATGGCCTGGAGGCGCCTGTTGCAGAGTGTGAACGGGTTCTCCTGCGCGAGGATCTCGTCGGCCGAGGCCGGGTGCGGGCGGAGGATGACACGCTCCGTATCGCCTGCATCTGGCCCGCTGAGGCCCGCCGCCACGAGAGTCTCGGCCGCCGCGTCGCCGAAGCCGATGAAGACGACCGGCGTTCTCCTCCCCGCGAGATGGTCGAGCACCCGGACCATCAGCGGTCGCCAGAGTGGCAGATGCCCCCGCACTTGATGCGGATCGCCCTCGCGCTGGAAGCGCGAAAGCGTGAGCGAGGTGTTGAGAAGCAATACGCCCGACGCCACCCAGCGATCGGCAAGGGCGCCCGGCGCTTCCAGGTCGATCGCGCCGTCCTCGATGGCCGCCAGTGTCGCTGGCCATCGAGAAAAGCTCTGGGCGTAATGGGCCTCCCCGGTCCGGGCGGCCACGATGAGCTGGATGACCGCACGCACGCTGGGGGAGAACATCTTGTCGAGCTCCCGCCAGCACGTGACGTTGCCGGCCTCGAAACCCCGGCCGGTGGCGAAGGCCGGGCAGGGATAGGGATCCTGGCCCAAAATCACGCAGCGCACGGCCGCAGGCGCGAGCCGGTCGAAGGCGCGCAGCATGTGCGCGCCGGCCGGCGCACCGGGAAAGGTCCGGCCGCGACGGGCAGGAAAGATCGGCTCCCAGGGCTCGAGTTCGAGCGCGGGGTCCACATCGTCGAACGCCAGGTCGACATCGCGGACCACATCACGCCAAAGCGGATCGACGTCAGTCTGCCAGCCTTCCAGCGTCTCCCGCAGCGCCGTTCTCAGTTGCACCGCCATGGCGTCCAACCGCTCCACGGTCTCAAAAAGCTGACACGCGTGTCATGTTCCACGATTTGGTAACCTGACACGCACGTCAAGTATTTTCTCTACCCAGCCTGGATGCGGGGCTAGACTGCGAACGGCGCCGGCTGTGGGTCTCGCCGGCGTAGAGTGCGAGGGATATCCATGACGAAGAGAGCGCAGGCAAATGCGGGGGCGGCGGCGCCGACGCTGCGTATCCGGGCCCGCAACGAGGAGAGAATCCTGCGCGCCGCCGTCGGCCTCTTTGCCGACAAGAGCTTTCACGGCACGCACATCAAGGAAATCGCGAAGGTCAGCGGCCTGCCCAAGACGAACGTCTATTACTACTTTCCGACCAAGGAGAGCATCTACACGGCCGTGATCGAGCGCCTGATCGAGGGATGGGACCGCGCCTTCGAGCATATCGTCCCTGAGCACGAACCCCGTGAGGCCATCGCCGCCTACATTCGCGCGAAACTCGAGTATTCCCGCCGCCACGCCACCGAGTCCCGCTTCTTCGCCAACGAGATCCTGCGCGGTGCCCAGTTCCTGGAGCGGCACCAGCGCCAGCACATCCGCGACGTCACCGACCAGCGCGCCCACGTGGTGGAAGAGTGGATCCGCCGCGGGCAAATGGCGCCGGTGGACCCGCGCCACTTCTTTATCATGCTGTAACTACCCAGGTACCCCGCCGCCAGTTCTGAGTGCGTGCTGATGTTGCTTGCCGTCGGTGCCGTTTCGCCGTCGGCGCGTCGTTGATCCCCGCTTGACTGTATAGCTTCAGACTTCCTGACCTCTGCTGATTTTAGGTGACACGAGCCGCGCGGATTCCGAGGCCCCGTCGATGTCGTAGACTATGCGCAGACGGGTGCCGGGGAAGACCGTTTCGGTGGCGTTCAGGTCGCTCAGAACCGCATCGATCCAACGGTCGCAGGCGTCGTTTGCGAGGCCAAGAATGTGGACCCGCAGGAGGCCATTGCCAGGATCCGGCAGGATGTCGGCATCGGCGGTGAGCAGCGCTTGAAGCAGTTTCCGGGGATGGGGCTTGTGGCCCTGCGCCTGCATGACGGGAAGCATCATGCGGGTTTCGGCGCGGTAGGCGATCATCCGGATGACGTCGAGGAGGAGGCGCTCGCGCGCGGGCAAGGCATCGAGCTGCTCGGCTTCGTCGAGGTCGCCGGCCCGGCAGTGCTTGGGCGTCTCCCTGCGGCTGGCCCTGACGATGTCGCGGACATCCTGGAGGTCCCTGACTTCCCTCCTGAGTTCCGCCGTCGGCTGCTTCTTCCGGGCCGTGTCGGCGATGCGGTTGCGCAGGCGGCCAAGCTGGCGGTCGAGGCGATGGATTGCCTTGTCATAGGCCCGCCGCAGCGGGTTGACGACCATGGCGGCGGGATCGAGAGGCTCGAGCTCGTGGGTCGGCAGGGCGTCGAGATTGAACTCGTCACGCATGTACTTGAAGAAGTTCTCCTGCGACCAGCGCGAGAACATGGCGCCCGCAACCTCAGCCATCGGCTTGTGCGGATCGGTGGTGATCAGCGGCACCTGACGGCCGTTGTCGAGCAGGCGGCGGATCTGGCGCACCCTGAAGCCGTTCGGCAACGTCACCGGCTTCTCAGCCAGCCGCATGGTGGCGCTGCCGTCCGCCGCCGGTCCGTGAATGGGAACGGTCATCGCGCCGAAGTCCTCGGCCGGCCAGTCCTCGCCCCTGAAGTTCTTGTGCCAGGTCAGGCAGGCGACGCCGCGCCTCGCCAGCCGGCGGAACAGATCCGGGCTCCAGCCCTCGCGGTCGAAGACCAGGGTGAGCGCCGGCTGGCCGGGATGCTCGGCGGTCAGGTCCGGCGCCCCGGCGCCAACGATCCCAAGCTCCTGCAGCGCCGGCACCACGTCGGCTTCGATGGCCGCGACCATCTTCGGGTCCAGCGGCTTGTGCAGACAGAGCAGCGGCTTGCCGCCCAGAGCGTTGATCCAGTAGCTGGCGCTCGCCGGCAGGCACAGCTTCTCGCGCGAGACGAAGTGCTTGGGCAAGCGCCCCTTGCGGCCGGAGTAGACCTTGACGTGCCCGTCGATGGCCAGCGTCGCCCAGAGCTCCGGCTCGTCGGCGCCTGCCAGCGCCTGGCAAGGGCGAGCTGCCACGCCCGCACGCCGGCCTCGTCGTCGGCGATGAGAGCGATCTTGCGGCGCAGCGTCTTGACCTCGGGGCAGCGATCGAGGCCGAGAATGGCGCCCCATTCGCCCGGCGCCTGGTAGCGCAGGCTCTCGGGGTTGCGCACCCGCGCCAAGGTCATGAAGGCCAGGAAGAGCAGGATCGTAGGCAAGCCGTAATAGCCCTTCGGCAGCAATGGCAGGAGACCGGTCTCGGAGAGAAGACCTTCCTTCAGCAGGGCCGGCAGGGCGGCGAGCACGCCGCCGAAGCGGACACCGCGGGCGGCGGCGGCGAACTGCGGTTCGACCGGCCCCGCCTGTCCACAACTGGCCAGAACCCGAGCCGGAACATCGCAAGTCGCACGCCCCATCGGCGCCTGCCGGTCCCGCCGATCGCGCGCGCTGCGATCCGTTTGCGGCTGCGCTTCCAGCCCCGGCGCCGTCTCCGGCCCCGGGGCACCGGTACTCTCTTCATCGACACGGCCTTCAGGAGCCGCACCCGCGTCAGGCGGCGCAGCCAGCGCTGAGCGTCCGGGCTCCCCATCCGCCTCCGTGTTGCCGATCAGTCCCTGACGGCGCCACTTGTTGACCGATGGCGCTGACACGCCGAGAACCCGGGCCGCCGCAGAGCCGCTCAGGCCCGATGCCAGCAACGCCGTCGCCTTCTCCGCCAACTCCGGAGTGAACACCGACGGCCCGCGACCGCGCCGGGGCTTCATGAACCCCGCTTCGCCCTCGGCCAGGTAGCGCCGTCGTGCGCGCTGCACCGTCGCGCGCGAGACAGCGAAAGCGTCAGCCAGTTCCTGCGGCGAGACCGCGCTGATCGCCGCGAGGCGGCCGATCCGCAAGAGCATGGCCGTGCGGTCATCGGCGGCGTGGCTGTCAAAGGGAATGAGGTTGGAAAAGTAGGTGAAGGTGTCGTCCGAGATCAGGACGGCGAAGCAGCTGTTGCCGATCGAGACCGCCTCTGGAGGGCACATTGGGAGGGTACTGGGCATGGTTGAGACCGTGCAATTGGTATCAAATTATAATATCAGACCTCGGGCGCGACACCCAGCGAAAAACCGCCTGAAACAACCGAAATGTATCAGAATTCAAGGAGTTCCCGGCACGCTGCCCAGAACAGCCAGCATCACGAGGTCAGGAAGTCTGAGGTTATCTCGCCTATGGGTTGCACTCTCGCATGAGAGGAGCAGCCGGTGGGGTATTTCGGGTCGAAGGCGACGACCGGTCTGAGCCAGGCGCTGATTGCGCTGATGCCGCCGCACTCTGTCTATATCGAGAGCCATCTTGGGGGCGGGGCGCTGATGAAGCGCAAGCCTGCGGCCATGCGCTCGATCGGGATCGACCGCGACGAGCGGGCGCTTGAGGCCTTTGGCTGCGACTACCCGGTGGAGTTGGTGCACGGCTGCGCCCATTCCTTCCTGGCCTCGTTCCCGTTTCTGGGCCCGGAGCTGGTCTACAGCGATCCGCCCTATCTGCACGCGACCCGGCGTTCGTCGCAGCGCTACCGCTTCGAGTACGAGGAGGCCGACCACGTCGCGCTCCTCGAACTGCTCAAGGGTCTGCCCTGCCAGGTGATGGTCTCGGGCCACCCGTCTGCGCTCTATGACGAGCTGCTGGCGGGCTGGCGCCGGCTGGCGCTGCAGGTGACGACCCAGGCCCAGGTGCGGACCGAGGTCGTGTGGTTCAACTTCGCGCCTGACCGGGTGCACTGGGCGAGCTTCGCCGGCCGGAACTTCACCGAGCGCCAGTGCATCAAGCGCAAGGCGGCCAACTGGGGCCGGCGCTACGAGGCCATGCCGGCGGGCGAACGCCTGGCGGTGCTGGCCGCGATCATGGCCGTCGAGGCCGACGAGGGTTCGTGACAGTGTCGCGCTGGCACGAGGACCTCGCTGCCCACGACGAGGCCTTCGCGTGCCTGCAGGACCTTTTCACCCCACAATCCTTCGCAATGACCGCCGTCAAAGCCATTCGGGAATGGGGCCAGGGGTTGCTGCGCCTGAGCGCGGCCCTGGTCAAGGAGAACGACGCGCTGGAGCGGGAGAACGCCCGCTTGCGCGAGCGGATCGCCGAACTCGAGCGCAGCGCCGCGCTCGACAGCACCACCAGCTCCAAGCCGCCGGCCAGCGACGGTCTGAAGAAGAAGAGCGGTGACCGGGAGAAGCGCACCCGGAGCCAGCGCGGCAAGTCCGACAGGCCCAGTGGCGGCCAGCCGGGCCACAAGGGAACTACCCTGGAGCGGACCGCGACGCCCGACCATGTCGTCGATCATGATCCGTCCGCCTGTGAGGGCTGCGGCGCGCCGCTGTCGGACGCTGACCGTCACGGAGCCCCCGTCTGCCGGCAGGTCTTCGATGTGCCCGAGCCGCAGCCCCTCGAGGTCACCGAACATCGCGGCCATCGTTGCCTCTGCGCTGCCTGCGGCACCGTGACGACAGCCGTCTTCCCGAACGGCGTGAGCGCACCGGTCCAATACGGGCCGCGCATCACCGCGTGGGTGACCTACCTGCTGCACGCTCAGTTCATTCCCGAGAAGCGGGTCGCCGAGGTCATGAGCGACCTCTTCGCGGTCAAGCTCTCAACAGCCACCATCGTCGCCATGGGAAGGCGCACCGCCCGGCGCTTCGAGGGCTTCCTCGATCGCCTCGCGGAGATCATCCGCACCGCAGCCCCAGTCAAACACCTCGACGAGACCGGCATCCGCATCGCCGCCCGGACCCATTGGCTCCATGTGCTGTGCACCCCGTTGCTCACCATCCTGCGCGTCGCCACCGGGCGCAGCCACATCGACGAGAAGCTCAACGGCATCGTCATCCATGACGACTACGCCACCTACTTCGCTCTCGAGGGCGTGCGCCACGGGGCCTGCAACGCCCATCACCTGCGCGAGCTCCAAGCCCTCATCGAGATCGAGAAGGAAGACTGGGCAACGAGCACGCACCGGCTCCTCATCCGTGCCAACAGAGCCGCCCGCTTCGCCCACAAGAACGACCGCGACGTGCCCGCCTCACTGGTGGCCCGCATCTCGCGAGCCTGGGACCGCATCCTCGAACGTGCCATCGCCTCTCACGAAGAAATGCCACCGCTCCAGACCGGAAAGCGCGGACGACAAAAGCGCCGCATCGGTCACAACCTCGCCCTCCGACTCCAGAAGTACAAGGAGGGGTGCCTGCGCTTCCTCACCGATCCGCGAACCCCCTTCTCCAACAACGAGGCCGAGCGCGACCTCCGAATGGGCAAGCTGCGCCAGAAAATCTCAGGCGGCTTCCGCTCGATACAAGGCGCCCGCGACTTCGCAAACCTGCGATCCGTCATCGCCACCGCTCGAAAACAGCGCTGGAATGTCCTCGAAACCCTGGCGCACCCCGATCCAATCCAGCTGATCCCCGTATTGCGCTTCTGAAATCCTGCGCTGCTCCGGGAAAGCGCCGCCTGACCCCTGGCTGGTCAGAACCATCAATCCATCACGTCCGAGTGCTCGGCAGAATCAGACCTGGGCAGTTACGATTATATACGAGAGTGCCACAGGGACGGCTAAGCGTCCGGGTCCTCGACCACCTTGACCGGGCGTTGAACAGCCGAAACCACCTCGTCCACCGTAGGCGCAGAGCCATCGGGCTTGCGGAGGATGACCGGCTCCTCCAGTTCGTGCTTGCTGGGCTGGTAGCTGAAGGGGCGCACGCGCACCACGGGCTTGGCCGCAGGGGTCGGCTGACCCTTGGCTGAAGAGTTATCTGGCATGGGATGCGATCCTGGCTTCCAGCTTCGTCGTTCCCCACCTATCACTTAGTCCATTGCCTCGCCCAGCGCGACCGCGCACACTTGTTCTCGCACACACACGGCAGCCCGCAGGTCGGGACGATCCCGAGCCTCGTCATTTGGAGCCTGTAACGACAATCCGATCTGACCGCCGCGTTTGGCGGGAGCCAGGTTTGACGTTGGGATGCGCCGACCGCTGTGAAACATGGGGATATCGGGGAAATGCCGGCTCCCGCATTGACAGAGATCGGATGGAGGCACAGACTTCGCCTCTAAAGGGAAACGGAGGCAAGCCCCGCCAGGCTGCCTCCGCCCCATGTAACTTCCAACGGGGATGAAGCCCCGCCGCTGCGACGAATCGAGAAGCGCAGCTTAGCGCGGGCACGCTCCCTGTAGCAACGGGAGATGTGTCATGAACGAAAGTGATGCTATCAAGGGTAATGATGACGAATTAACGGATGATGACGATCAGCCGCCTGATTCGCTCATCGAAGACTCCCTTTCCTCTAATGTCTATATGCTGGCACCTGCCAGTCGGCCCGACGCCATCTGCGGAAATGAATTTCTGCGCGACACCTTCATCGTGAAGGAGGTGTGGGCAGCATGAGCGTGACAGACGACACACTCAAGCCGACCACTAATGACTGGCGAGATACTTTCTTAAGATTTCTTAGGCGCAAGGTTCATGGAAGCAGGCGCTGCAGAGAATGCAAGTCCGACTCTGTTGAGATCACACCTGCCTTGGTGACTTGCCCACGATGGGATCCCAATGAAGAAGAGTGGAGCTTGAACGGGATAACCTATCCACTTGCACTATTGGTATGCAAATCGTGTGGTCATGTGAACTTTTATAGCGCGAAGCTCGCTGGAATAAGCAAGTGGGATGTAGACAAGTCATAGCCAATGTTCATCTTTGTGGTCGTTTGGTCAACCTGCATTTTTGTCGCTGCTCTAGGAACTCTTGCTCATCTCGACGTTATAGTCACAGAGAACACCTCCACATTGGAGGCGGCAAGGAACATCTTTACCGTCGCCGCAGGGTTCATTGCTTTTCCGATGGCGCTATACGGAATGCATATGAAAAAGGAGGATTTACAGATTAAGAGACATGAGGCGGGGAAGACATCGGATGAGGGGGACATCGGAGAAGATGAGGGAGAAGAACAGATTTATTACATCCAAAGGCTTATCTCAACTCACTTCGAGAAAATCTTCTCCGCTCCAACTTTTTCCCCTCCAGAAGAGGGTCGGCCACCTATCCCATCGGATGCTGTGCGCTTTGCTCTCTTTACAAAATTCGAGACTGCTTTTGAAGTCGCGATCGAATCACGAACATCCTCGCTAGGAAATCAGAAAAGAACAGACTTGAAGCAGGCCCTCGCTGACATGAGACGAATGATGGATAACCTCCTTCTGACAAATCGCAAGACTCTTCCTCTTGCGATGGCGAGGTCATTCTATGAAGGGCTCCAGAACTTGCAGTGGCTAGAACTGCCTGAGCTTCAGGCAGAAGTGGAACAATGAGGGTGATCGTTGAGCTGATGGCGAGCCGCGAGTTACTCCCAACCCCTTGATCCCGTCACCCCTGCGCCAACTCCCGGTAGCGCAGCCGCTTCCCCACCATGCCTTCTGCGATGTGGCCCATCTGCTCGGCGGTGTCCTTCTCCCGGATGTTGTGCCGCCCCGCGAACTCGCTCACGTAGCGATCACAGGGCAAGCGCGGCGCGGTGGCCGTCGTGGATGGCGGACGCGGCGTCGCGCGGTAGCAGGCAGTCGCCGATGAGCGTGACGGGAACCCCGGCTTCCGCCAGATCGTCCGCAAGCTCCCCCCGCGCGGCACGGGGTGTGGCATAGGTGAACAGCGCGACATCCTCGATCAGCGTCTCGGCGCCGGTGATCACGTGGCGGCAGGTGACGCGCTCGCCTTGGCGCCCGATCGGCTCGGTGAGCCGGCGCACGTCGATGCCGAGTTGCGCGAGCCTGCGCTCGACCCCCATGCGCGACATCAGGTTGACGAAGCGGGCGTTCTCCGCCGCCGGGGTCAGCAGGACGACGCGGGCGAAGCGCTGCGCCAACAACTCCACTGCGCCATAGACGGCGGGTGTCTGGTCCATGTCGAGCAGCACCGCAGTGCCCGGCGACGGCGGAACATCGATTTCGGCCAGCGCTGCGACGGCTTGCCTCAGATCGACCGCCTTGGCGCCCTCGACGAGCGCCGGCGGCCAGCGCATCTGCGAGCCCGCGGCGAGGATCACCGCGTCGGGCTCGCACGCCATCACCGCCGCCGTCGTCGCGGTTTCGCCGAAGCGGAATTCGGCGCCTGCCTCTGCGGCCTTGCGATGCTGGAATTCGGCGGTCTTCATCACCTCCGCCCGGCCCGGCAGGAGGGCCTCGATGCGGGCCGCGCCGCCGGGCTCGGCGCTTGCCGAGAACAGGGTGACCGCATGGCCACGGGCCGCCGCGATCCACGCGGCCTCCAGCCCGGCGAGCCCGGCACCGACCACCACCAAGCGCTTGGGCTCATCGGCCGGTGGCGGCCGCCAATCGGTCTCGTCCGCGCTCGCCAGCACGGGATTCTGGAAGCAGCGGATGGGCTTGCCCGCGTGAATCTCGCCCCAGCAATAGTTGCAGAAGGTGCAGGCGCGGACGTCGCCGGCGCGGCCGGCCTCCGTCTTGCGCGGCCAATCGGCGTCCGATATCAACAGGCGGCTGAAGCCGACCAAGTCGCAGGCGCCCTCGGCAAGCGCCGTCTCTGCCGCTTCGGCCGATTCGATCCGGCCGAGGCCGATCACCGGGAGCCCGCCGCCGGCTGCGCGAAGCCGCGTGTGAAGCGGCAGGAAGGGCCGGGGCGGGTAATGTATGTCAGGCAGATGGGTATCGAACGCAGGTCCGAACGCGCCCTGGCTGAAGGCGAGATAGTCGAGCACGCCCTCGGCCGCGGCCGCGCGGGCGATGCGCTCCGCTTCGTCGGGGTCGATGCCGCCCGGCACGCGCTCGTCCGCCGGCAGCTTGATGCCGACGATGAAGTCGTCGCCGCAGGCGGCGCGGACCGCTGCCATCACCTCGCGCATGAAGCGGGTGCGGCCTTCGAGGCTGCCGCCGTAGCCGTCCCTCCGGTCGTTGCAGGCGGGCGAGAGGAACTGCGCGATCAGATAGCCGTGGGCGCCGTGCAGCTCGACCCCGCTGAAGCCCGCGCGCTTCAGCCGCTCCGCGCTCTCCGCATAGCCGGCGACGATGCCCGGAATCTCGTCTTCGCCGAGCGGCCGGGCGCTGTTCCAATAGAGCGTCTCGGGTTGCGAGGACGCGCTGCGCGGCACGGAATCGAGGCCCCAGAGCTGCTGGCGGCCGATGTGGCCGAGCTGGCCGATCAGCCGGCAGCCGTGGCGCTCCACCGCCTCGGCCCAGCGCGAGAGGCCCCCCAGGTTGGCTTCGTCGTGGATGCTCACCAGAATCGGCGCGCCGCTGCTGGTGGGGTGAACGTTCATCAGCTCGGTCACGATCATCGCGGTGCCGCCGCGCGCCCGGGCCGCGTGGTAGGCGATCAAGCGGTCGGTCACGGCGCGGTCCTTGCCGAGGCCGGTGACGGTGGCGGCATGGACGATGCGGTTGCGCAATTGGCGAGCGCCCACGGTGATCGGGCTGAACAGGGTGTCGAAGGCCATGGCGGGGTCCGTGCTGAAGGGTGGGGGCGGCGCAGTCTAAGGCAGACCTCGCGTCTATGCAGGGGGAAGCATGGCGGACGAGCATGATTTCGTCGTGATCGGCGGCGGCACCGCCGGCTGTGTGCTGGCCAACCGGCTCTCGGCCGAGCCCGGGACCAGCGTCGCGCTGCTGGAGGCCGGCGGCGAGGCGCGCCATCCCTTCATCCACATCCCGCTGATGGCGGGGCTGGTCTACTTCATGCGCTCGATCAACTGGGGCTACGAGACCGAGCCCGAGCCCCATCTCGACGGCCGCCGCGTCCCCTGGCCGCGCGGCAAGGTGCTGGGCGGCACGTCCGCCATCAACGGCATGATGTACATGCGCGGCAACCGCATGGACTACGACGGCTGGCGCCAGCGCGAACTCGACGGCTGGGACTACGAGAGCGTGCTGCCCTACTTCAAGCGGGCCGAGGGGCACGGCTCCCGCCGCGACGCCTATCACGGCAGCGACGGCCCGCTCCGCGTGAACCGCGCCGCCTCGGAAAACCCGCTCTATGGCGTCTTCCTCGAGGCCTGCGAGGCGTATGGCTTGCCGCGCAACGACGACTTCAACGGCGCGGTGCAGGAGGGCGTCGGCCGGCAGGATTTCTGCGTCGACCGGGGGCGGCGGGTGAACACCGGCCATGCCTTCATCCTGCCGGTGCGGGAGCGAAGCAATCTGCGCGTCGTGCTCCGTGCCCATGTCGAGCGGCTGCTCTTCGAAGGCAGGCGCTGCGTCGGCGTCGCCTACCGGCAAGGGGGGCAGCGGCGCGAGATCCGCGCGCGCCGCGAGGTGATCCTCTCAGCCGGCACGATCAACTCGCCCCAACTGCTGCAGCTCTCGGGAATTGGCGCGCCGGAGCATCTCAAGTCTCTCGGTATCGACGTCGTGGCGGAAAGCCCCGATGTCGGGCGCAACCTGCAGGATCACGCGGGCGTCTACGTGCAAGTTGCCTGCACCCAGCCGGTGGCGCTCTACGACCTGCTGCGGCCCGACCGCGCGGCGCTCGCCTGCCTCCGCGCCTACCTCTTCGGCACCGGCCCCGGCACCTCGATCGCGCTGGAGGCCGGCGGCTTCGCGCGCAGCCGCGAGGGGCTCGATGCGCCCGATCTGCAGGTGACCTTCATCCCCGGCCTCACCCTCGACGTGACCCGCAAGAAGCAGGGCCGGCACGGCTTCCTCACCCACTGCTACCAGCTCCGGCCCGAGAGCCGCGGGGAGGTGCGCATCGCCGCCGCAGACGCTCACGCGGCGCCGGCAATCCACGCCAACACGCTGAGCGCCGAGACCGACCGCCGGGTGATGCGCGCCGCGGTGCGCTTCGCGCGGCGGATCATGGCCCAGGCGCCCTTCGACCCCTACCGCGGCGACGAGATCGCGCCGGGCAGTCAGGCGCAGTCGGACGACGAGATCGATGCCTGGATCAGGGCCAACCTCACCACCGTCTGGCACCCGGTCGGCACCTGCCGCATGGGGCGCGACGAGCGCGCCGTGGTGGACGCAGAGCTGCGCTTGCGCGGCGCGGAGGGGCTCCGGGTCGTCGACGCCTCGGTCATGCCGCTCATCACCAGCAGCAACACCGCCGCCCCCACCATCATGATCGCGGAGAAGGCGGCCGACATGATCCTGGGCAAGCCGCCGCTCCCCGCCGAAGCGCCCGCCGCCGCCTGAACGCCTAGCCCGCATTTCTCACCACGGTCATGGTCTGCGCGGCGTTCTCCGGCCGACAGAGTAGGAGCGGCGCGCAGCGCGATGTGGTGCATCGGGCAAGGGTCGCGACGCACGCTGTCGGCCGGAGAGCGCCGCCCTTCGGGTCGCGCCCAGGCGTCCGCCCGCGTCGTCGCGGGCCTCAACCGTATTCCCTGATACGCTTTTCGGCCCGCTCCTAGCGGATCGAACGCCTGGGCACGACGCAGGCCGTGACCCTGGTGAAAAATGCGGGCTAGCGGCTGGAGCGGTCGCAACCCCCGGCCATGTGTCTCGCGCTCGCGACCCTTCGGGCGCGCGTGAGTCTACTTCCGCGCTCGCGAGCCTTCGGGCGCGAGCGACTCTATATTCCGCGCGCGAGACCCTACGGGCTTGCGCGACTCTACTTCCGCGCTCGCGACCCTACGGGCGCGCGTGACTCTACTTCCGCGCTCGCGAGCCTTCGGGCGCGAGCGACCCCGGACCATGGTGCGGTGGAGGGTGCGTGCGGGGCGGGGCAGCATTGCGGAATGACCCCGGAACCAGCCCGCGAGCACAGCCCCGCCATGCAGAACGAAGCCCCCAAGACCCCGACCGGCCCGGCATTCGGCCGCTCCTCCATCGACCGCCTGGCGCCCGAGCTGCGCGAGGCCGTCGATGCGGCCATCGCGGACGGCGCCACCATCGACGAGATCGCCGCCCGCATCCGGGCCGGGGGCGAGACATGCTCGCGCTCCGCCGTCGGCCGCTACGCCAAGAACATGCGCGACCTGATCCGCAAACAAGAGGAGACCGACCGCACCATCAAGGCGTGGGTGGACGCGCTCGGCGAGCGCCCCGAAGGCCGCACGGCGCTGTTCCTGATCGAGACCCTGCGGACCATGGTGCTCTCGACCATGGCCGACCTCAGCAAGCGGGAAGAGCCCGCCTCGACAGAGGAGCTCGCCCGCCTCGCCCTCACTCTCAAGCGCATCGAGGGTACCGACAAGCTCCGCGCGGACCGGGAGCAGGCGGTGAAGAAGGCGGCGCAGAGCGCCGGCCAGGCCAAGCCCCAGGGGGGGCTCTCGTCGGAAACCGTCGCCATGATCCGCGCGGCGGTGGAGGGCGACCCGCCCCCGCCGCCCCGGCCGCCGCGCACCGTCACATCGGTGCCGGTGGACCCGTGGAATCCGGCGGAATCCCGGCCATCCAGCCTAATCCCACCTGATCCCGGTGAATCCCGCCCCGAAGCCGAGCCCGGCGAATCCTGGCCAGAAATTGCGCCGCGGGTGTTCCGCACCGGGCCCACATCGATCCTGTCCCTCGGGCCGGAATGAGGCGCGGGCGGTGGTTTAATAGGTTCCCTCAACGGCGGGCGGGTTTTTAGATAGTTCCCTCAATCGCCGGGTGCTCGCTCCGCTCGCTTGGCTCCGCGCTACGCGCGCGGCGCGGTCGCGCCGTCCGGACTGCTTCGCAGCCCGGTTCCCGTCAATGGCGGACTCCCGCCGGTTGCCGGGCGCTCCTGTCCAGATTCAGCGCGCGTACCCGCGCGCGGCGGTGTCCCGCCGGGCGCAGGCAGGGCGCGGCAACCATGAAATTTTCTAAACAAACCCAGTTTCGCGTAAACCCTTGTTTTGAAACGAAACACGACCGGTTTTCTGGGACTCCAGCCTGCTTGTCTGCCCTGAATGAGGCGCAGGCCCTGATCTCGACAAGAAATCCGGGCTAGAAGGTCGCATGGTCCCCCCGCAATCCGCCTCGGCCGCGCCGCTCGTCGGCGTCCTCTACATGTGCATGGCCGCGGGATTCGGGCTGCCGGGGCTCAACGCCCTCGTGAAGGCGCTCATCGCCGACTATCACATGGTGCAGATCATCTGGTTCCGCTGCGTCGTGCACCTGGGCTTCATGGTGGTGCTCTTCATGCCGGCGATGGGGCCGAGGCTCTTCGCGAGCCGCCGCCCGTGGCTGCAGTCGATTCGCTCGCTGACCCAGCTCGTGACCTTCACGCTGATCTGGGTCGCGCTCTTCTGGACACCGATCACGACCGTCACGATGGTGCTCTTCACCGGGCCGCTGATACTGGTGGCGCTCTCGGTGCCCTTCCTCGGCGAACGCGTGGGGCCGCGCCGCTGGGCTGCGGTCTTCGTCGGCTTCGCCGGTGTCCTGATCGTCCTCCGCCCCGGCGCCGATGCGGTGCACTGGGGTGCGCTGCTCGTGCTCGGCGGTGCGTTCTTTTACGCCATCTATCAGATCCAGACCCGCAAGCTCGCGGGCCACGACGATCCGCGCACGACGGCGGTCTACACGATCCTCGCCGCCTTCATCGTGGCCACGGTCGCGGTGCCCTTCTTCTGGGAAATGCCCAGGAACACGGTGGACTGGCTGCTCTTCCTCTCGCTCGGCGTGGTGGGCGGTCTCGCCCACTACTTCATCATCAAGGCCTATCAGTACGCCGAGGCTTCGCTGGTCGGCCCCTTCGATTACAGCCAGCTGGTAGGCGCCAGCATCTTCGGCTTCGCGTTTTTCGGCGAAGTTCCCGACGCCTGGACCTGGGTCGGCGCCGCCGTGATCATCGCGAGCGGCCTCTACATCGCCCACCGGGAAGCGCGTCTAAGGCAGAGGGCCACCTGACCCCGGCAAGAGTTCCGGGCTAAAACAGCACGATGACCATCGCCCCCGCCCGCATCGACGATTCCTTCCGGGGCATCCTCTTCATGTGCCTCGTTGCGATCGTCGTCTTTCCTCTGCTCAATGCGTTGGTGAAGTATCTCCTGTCGAACGACTATTCGATCGTGCAGATCATGTGGATGCGCTCGGTTGTCCACATGGTATGGATGCTCGGGCTCTTTGTACCTTATGGCGGGCTCCGCATCCTGCGCAGCAACCGGCCGGGCCTCCAGCTCATCCGCTCCGCGCTGCAGCTCGTTGCGTT
Organism: Alphaproteobacteria bacterium; assembly: GCA_963422645.2. Lineage (GTDB taxonomy): Bacteria > Pseudomonadota > Alphaproteobacteria > UBA828 > UBA828 > WTGU01. The sequence continues at coordinate 197,730 of CAXXVO010000009.1, read as the reverse complement.
GGTGCTCTACATCACCGCGCTCTCGCACGTGTCGCTCACGGCCATAACGATGGCCTTCTTCACGGCGCCGCTCATGGTCGTCGCCCTCTCGGTGCCGATGCTGGGGGAGCGGGTGGGCCCCCGACGCTGGGCCGCCGTGGCGGTGGGCTTTGCCGGGGCGGCGGTGATCTTCCGGCCCGGCGGCGAGATCATCCACTGGTCCTTCCTGCTGGTGCTGGGCGCCGCAGCCGCCTACGCGCTTTTCCAGATCCAGACCCGCCAGCTTGCGGCTCAGGACGACTACCGCACCACCGCGATCTACACGATCATCGTGGCGCTGGTGGCGACCACGGCTGCCGGGCCCTTCTTCTGGACCTGGCCGACGGAGCTCGTCCATTGGGGGGCCTTCATCGGCCTCGGCGTGTTCGGCGGTGGCGGGCACTTTCTGGTGATCAAGGCCTATCAGTACGGCCGCGCCTCGGTGGTCGGCCCCTTCGACTACGGCCAGCTGATCGGCGCCGCGGTGATCGGCTTCCTCTGGTTCGGCGATGTCGTCGACGTGTGGACCTGGCTGGGCGCGGCGCTGATCGTCACCAGCGGCATCTACATCGCCCGCCGCGAGGCGATGCAAGGTGGCGGCCGGGGACCCAAGGCGCATCTTTAGATCTTCATCGCTCACGGCAGCCGGCCTGGGGCCGGCGCCTGCGCGGGCGCGCCGCATTGGCGGCGGGCCGCAGTCGCGGCCTGTTGCGCGTCCGTCAAAGTCGGACGCGCTCTAGCCATCTGGCACTGAAGTAAGTTTCCTTCGTAGTGGCCATCTGGGTGTGACAATGGAGGGCGTCGCGATGGCACGCGCTATGGGCCGGCCGCTGGCGGCGCCGCCCTCAAGCGCTTTTGCCTCAGGGTCGAACAAAATTTATGCCACGAACTTTGGAGTCACGTGACTAGCGGGTACTTCCTCAACGCCCCCGCCTGACATGTCCCCGCCCGTCGCACCGAGGTACGACCTAGGGGACAGCGCACCGGCGCGCGTCCGGCCGGCCGAATTCGGAGTTTCTGTCCGACTGGACAGCTATTCGGCAAAACAGTCATGGTCCCCGCGGTTCTGAGCCACCCCGTGGCATGAAACAGGAGCGGTTCGGCTGACGTTTTCCTTGCGCTTGCACCCATTTGCCGTGTCAGGATGGGTATTGGCGGAGGTGGGGACGTGTGAGCGTCGTTATATCGGTGACGTAGTTCCCGATGACAAAACTGCTTCCGGCGGCCGGCTCCGCACCCCGTATTGTACCCGGCCCGTGGCCGTGGACGCGCGGCAAATTGCACCGCACCCGCTCGTCGGATGCGTGTTCTTCCGACCGCTGTCCCCGCCTCCACCGTGGCGATGCCACGGCGTGATCGTACGCCGCCGTGGCGAGAGCGCAAATGAGGAGGAAGGCGATGAAGACGGAAGGCTTGCACGTCGTCCGGCCGCGCGCGGCGGGTCTGGACGTGCACAAGATGGAGATCACCGCGACGGTTCGCCTCTGTGAGGGCGAGGGTGAGCCGGTGGTGGAGACGCGCTGCTTCGGCACGCTGCCGAGCGGTCTGGAGGAGATGGTCGCGTGGCTGACCGGTCACGGCGTCGAGGCTGCGGTGATGGAAGGGACCGGGGTCTACTGGCAGGCGCCCTTCGCGGCCCTGGAGGCGGCCGGGCTCGAGGCGATCCTGGTGCATGCGCGTCAGGTGAAGCAGTTGAAGGGGCGCAAGACCGACGTGGCGGACAGCGTGTGGCTGGCCTGCGTGTGCCAGTTCGGGCTCTGCACGCCTTCCCACGTTCCGCCTGAGCCGTTCCGGGAGCTGCGCGCACTGAGCCGCCAGCGCCGCGTCCTGGTCAGGCAGCGCTCCGCCGTGCGCAACCGCGTGCAGAAGATCATCGACCGCGCCGGTGCGCGCATCGGCGGCATCCTCTCCGACGTCTTCGGCGTCAACGGCCGGAAGATCCTCGACGGCCTGGCGCAGGGGACGGCGCGCGAGGTCATCCTCGCCTCGCTCACCAGCCACGTTGCGAACAAGCTGGAGGGGCTCGGCGAGGCGCTCACCCTGAGCCTGGGCGACAACGACCGCTTCATGCTCAACGACCTGCTGGAGGAGCATGACGCGCTTGAGGCGCGCATCGCGTCCTACACCAGGAAGATCGACGGGCAGATGACACCGTGGGAGGAGCAGCTCCGTCTGCTGACCACCATCCCCGGCATCGACCGCACCGCCGCCTCGACCATCCTCATCGAGATCGGCCCCGACATCGGCGTGTTCGCCTCCAAGGAGCACTTCGCCGCCTGGGCCGGGCTCTGCCCCGGCAACAACGAGAGCGGGGGCAAGCGCCGCAACGCACGCACCCGCATGGGCTCCAAGACCCTGCGCGCCTGCCTCGTCGAGTGTGCCCACGGCGCGGCCCGAACCAAGGGGTGCCAGTTCGAGGCTCATCACCGCGCCCTCGCCGCCCGGCGCGGCTACAAGCGCGCCATCGTCGCCGGCGCTCACAAGATGCTGCGCATCATCTATGTGGTGCTCAAGACCGGCAGGCCCTACTACGACCGCACGGCCGACTACGACGCTCTGATGGTCAAGCGCAACGCTCCTCGGTGGATCCGCATGCTCCGCCGCTACGGCTACATCGAGCCCGTAGGCGCGGAACTCAAGGCCGCCTGAGCGGCCCGCATCTCGTCAGCCGGCTACGCGGGACCGCTTCGGACCACATCGGGGAAGTCCACCGCTCGTCTCCGCCGCGCCGACCCTGGCGGTCTCAGCCAACGCCGTGACCTCGGGGTTGGAGCGTCACCGCGCGTCCCTCGCCAGAATCTGTTTCACGGCAAAGGGCGGAAAGCGAGAGGCGGCTAAGCCTGTGAAAAGGTTGGCGCACCCGACAGGATTCGAACCTGTGACCTCTGCCTTCGGAGGGCAGCGCTCTATCCAGCTGAGCTACGGGTGCTCTCGGTGAACCGAAGGCACCATAGGCAAGCGGGGCAGCGCCGGCAACGGCGCAGGGATTCCCCACCTCCCCCAGTCTCTCTCTACCTCTCATTGTAGCCCGCCGAAAACTTCGTCGAATTGGCGCCGAAAGTCGCGTCGAACGGCGGGAAAAAGGGGGCGGAATAGATCCCGAATCGGCCGAAAAATCGGCCCCGGAATAGCTCGCGCACGATCACGCCCGGGAGCGCGCCACCGAGGCGCAGCGCGACCAGGCCCGCCACCCTCTCGCCGCCTTGCGCCGCGCCGAGGACCTGATCGCCGTTGGCATTCCGCGCGCCGCCGCCGATGCCACGGCGGCGGACGAGGCCGGGGTCTCCGCCGCCGTCGTCGGCCGCTGGCGGGCCAAGGTCAAGGGCCTGCCGGAAGGCGCCCGCGTGCGCGCCCTGCTCGACCGCAAGCCCACCGGCCGGCCGCCGAAGATCGCAGGCCGCGTGCGCGAGACCCTGGAAGCGCTCGCCACGCACAATCCCTCGCACCTCACCGCCGAGCATTGCCACCGCACGCTTGAGGCCCGCTTCGGCCAACGCCCCGGCGCGATCGACCATCAGCCATTGGCTCGCCGACTGGCGGCGCCGGCACGCCTTCGAGGTGAGCGCCGTTGCCAATCCCGACCGCCACCGCTCGCACCGCAAGCCGGCCGGCGGCGACGCGGCCGCCCACGTCGTGCGCCTCAATCAGCTTTGGGAGCTGGACTCGACCACGGTCGACGTGATCTGCGCCGACGGCAAGCGCCACGCCATCGTCGCCGGGCTCGACATCAGGAGCCGGCGCGGGCGCGTGCTGGTTGTCAATCGGCTTTCAATACTGACCCCCGATCGGCGTGCAAAATTGACCCCCCTGAGTGGCACGGCGGAGGTTGTCCCGGTAGCCAATAGGGGGGACCCGCGCGGCTTCGTGTGGCGCCCTGCGCTACGCGGAGCGAAGCCGCGTGGGGGGTCCCTGTTGGCCCACCGGGGCAACCGGGCCGCAAGGGAGGCCGGCGGCGGGTCAGGAGCGGTTCTTGAAGCGCCAGCTCTCGTTGCCGGTCTCGATGATCTCGCAATGATGGGTGAGGCGATCGAGCAGCGCTGTGGTCATCTTGGGGTCGCCGAAGACGGATGGCCATTCGCCGAAGGCGAGGTTTGTGGTGATGACGATCGAGGTGCGCTCGTAGAGCCGGCTCATCAGATGGAAGAGCAGCTGCCCACCGGCCTGGGCGAAGGGCAGGTAGCCGAGCTCGTCGAGGATGACGAAGTCGCGGCGGACGAGCTGGTCTGCAGTGCGGCCCTGGCGTCCGGCGCGAAGCTCGGCCTCGAGGAGGTTGACCAGGTCGACGACGTTGTAGCACCGGCCGCGCGCGCCCTTGCGGATGCAGGACCGCGCGATGGCGACGGCGAGATGGGTCTTGCCGGTACCGGTGCCGCCGACCAGCACGATGTTGCGTTTGCCCTCGAGGAAGCCGCCGCCGGCGAGCTCCTGGATCAGGGGCTCGTTGACCGGCGAGGCGGCGAAGTCGAAGTCGGCCAGCTCCTTGACCGTCGGCAGCTTGGCGGAGGCCATCTGGTACTTGATCGAGCGGGCCCTCTTGTCGGCGATCTCGACCTGCAGCAGCGTACCGATGATCTGTTGCACCGGATGGCGGCGCTTGAGCCCGTCGGCAAGGATGTCGTCGTAAGCGGCGCGCATACCTGCGAGCTTCAGCTGGGTCATCATCTCCAGCACATCATGACGCTCCATGACCGGCCTCCCTCAGGCTGTCGTAGCGCTGACAGTCGGCTACCGGCTTGTGGCGAAGCTGCAGGCCCTCGGGCGTCGGGATGATTGCCGGCGGTGCCGGCTGGCGCTGCCGGGCGAGGATGTTGAGCACCACGTCGGCGCTGCAGGCACCGCAGTCGAGCGTCTCGGCACAGGCCGCCTCAACCGCCTCCAGTCCGTCCTCCAGCACCGCCGCGAGCACCTTGACGAACTGCCGGTCGCCGTCGTCGTGGCCCGCGAGCCGGGTTCGCAGGCGGCCGAGCGCGTTGGGCAACTGCCAGTCCTTGAAGGGCGCGCCATTGCGTAGCGCGCCGGGCTTCCGCGTCAGGATCGGCACGTAATGCCACGGATCGTAGACGAACCGGCCGCGCCCGAAGCTGCGGGGGTGCTCGGCAACGGTCTCGCCGTCCTGGCGGATGACGATCCGATCGGCATAGGCCCGCACGTCCACCGGCCGGCCGACGGCGCGGGCCGCGACGCTGTACTGGTTGTTGTCGAAGCGCACCAGACAGGTCTTCGAGACCGACACCTCGCTGGCATGGAAGCCGTCGAAGGGGCCGCGATACGCCATCAGGAAGGGCTGCTCCTCCTCGAACACCTGCCACACCGTCTTGCCCGGGATTGTCGGATGCGGATGCTTCTTGGCGTCCTCGATGCACCGATCCATCAGCCACTCGTTGATCTCGGCGTAGGAGCGGCCCCGCGGGATGGGCACGAACAGGCGGCCGCGAAGGTCACCCACCTGCTTCTCGACCTGCCCCTTCTCCCAGCCAGCCCCTGGCGTGCACGCCACAGGCTCCACCAGATGGTGCGAGCACAGCTCCTGGAAGCGGCGGTTGTAGTCCCGCTTCTTGCCCACGAAGATCGTGCTCACCGCCGTCTTCATGTTGTCGTAGATGCCCCGCCGGCAGACCCCGCCGAAGAAGCGGAAGGCACGCTCGTGCGCCTCGAAGACCATCTCCTGGCTCTCGCGGGGAAAGATCTGGACCAGATACATCCGGCTGTGGCACAGCCGCATGTGCGCCGCCTTCACCCTGGTCGTCGCGCCCGACAGACGCGCGTACTCGTGGCTCCAGTCGAACTGGTAGGCCTCGCCGGGATCGAAGATCAGCGGCACATAGGCCTGCGCCGGCGACAACAGCCGCCACCGGCGCCGCCAGGCCCTGGCATAGCGGCGAACCGCGTCATAGCCGCCCTTGTAGCCCAGCGACACAAGGTCTTCATGAATCCGCAGAAGAGACAGCCGATCCTTGCGTGCCTTCTTCTCGTTGGCCTTCAGCTGGCGCTCAAGCTCCTCCACCCACAGCCCAAGCTTCGGCATCGGCTGGATCTTGCGCTCGTAGCTGTGCGAGGTCGCATCGCCCCGCACCACCTTGCGTATCGTGTTCTTGGAAACCCTCAAATCCCGGGCGAGCTTCTTGATCGGAACGCCCTTCACCAGATGATCCCGACGGATCTTCGCGATCGTTTCCACAACCAGCATCTCCCCCACCACCCCGTCCGTCCAAACGACGAGGTGTGTTCATGGACACAAATCCAAGGGGGTCAATTTTGGACGCCGATCACCCCCAATAGGGGGTCACTTTTCCACGCTTAACAACACTGAAGAAGGCGCTCGACAGCCTGTTTGCTCACGCCAAGGCAGAGCTGGCCGCTCTGCCGGAGCACGCGCGCGAAGGCAAGGCACTGCGCTCGCTTCTCAACCATCGCGAGGGGCTGTGCGTCTTCGTCGACCACCCGCAAGTGCCTCTGACGAATAATTTTGCCGAGAGGGTCTTGCGCGCTCCGGCAATAGGGCGGGGGCTCAGCTTCGGTTCCGACAGCGAGAAGGGTGCCGAGTTCACGGCGATGATGTACTCGGTCGTCGGCACGCTCTCGATGAACGGCATTGACGTGCTGCGCTGGCTGGAGGCGTGGTTGAAGGCCTGCGCCGAGAACGGTCGACAGCCGCCCGAGGACCTCGAGCCGTGGCTGCCATGGTCGATGAGCGAGGAGCGCAAGCGCGAGTTCATGGCGCCGAAATGAGCGGCGCCGTCGAGTGCCGCTACTACGGACGCGACTTCACCGCCGATGAGATGGCGCTGCTGCGCGCCCTGATCGCCACCGATCCGCAGCCCACCCGAGCGGCCCTGTCGAGAGAGTTCTGCCGGCGCATCGGCTGGTTCAAGCCCGACGGCGGCCTCAAGGACATGATGGCCCGGGTCACCATGCTCGCCATGGACCGCGACGGCGTGATCGCCCTGCCGCCGCCGAGGGGGCGGAAGCACCGGCCCAGACCCATCGTCTTCGGACCGGAAACCGAGCCGCCGTTGTTCCCGGCACCGACCACCCTCGGCGAGGTCCGCCCGCTCGACCTGCGCACCGTCGTGCGCGAGACGCGCGAGGGCAAGCTGTGGAACGAGTTCGTCGCCCGCTACCACTACCTCGGATACAAGACCCTGGTCGGCGCCCAGATGCGCTACGCCGTCCATGATCGCAACGGCTGGCCGCTGGCCATGCTTGGCTTCTCCACCGCCGCCTGGAAGCTCGCCCCGCGCGACAACTTCATCGGATGGACGGCGCAGAAGCGCGAGAAGAACCTCCCCCTGGTGGTGGACAACCCCAGGTTCCTGATTCTGCCGTGGATCGAGATTCCCAACCTCGGCTCACACATCCTGGCTCTCGTGCGCCGCCGCCTGCCTGAGGACTGGACCGAGCGCTACAACACCACGCCCGTGCTCATCGAGACCTTCGTCGAGACCCCGCGCTACACCGGCGCCGTCTACAGGGCCTCGGGCTGGATCCCCGTCGGGACCACCCAGGGGCGTGGGCGCTACGACCGGGACAAGCTCTACGACAAACCCAGGAAAGACATCTGGCTAAGGCCTCTGCGACGGGATTGGAAACGTGCCCTGAACCGTTAGAATCTCACTCGGTCATGATCGGCCGCACGTTGGCGTGCCGCTAAGCGCAGGCCCCGCTCCACGGCTTCTCGGAACGCTTACATTCCGGGTTTGCGAAGCGGGTTCGGCACGACAGGCGTACGCTGGGCTACGCTGGAGTTGGAATTCACTCGCTTGCGCAGTGATTACGGCGGGCGATTCCGGGGGCCGATGAGAGGGGTGGATTCTGTGGCTAAGTGGCTGACTTCACTTGGAAATCACGGGGCGTACCTTATTCCCTACCCCGAGGCTCTCCTTTGAAGAGGCCTCGCCCGGAGGCCTCGCATTGTTGAACTCCAACCGCCAGCGTACATAACGACTCGGGCAATGTCCATAGCGTTGCAAATCAACACAGTACCTCCAAGAGGTCCTTCCCAGAGATACCCCGAACCATAGCAGACAGTCTCCGCCGCCCGTCATGCCGGGAAACCATGGAACCCACCCAAGGCCGTCCAGGGTCTCCGCCCCGTGTCGCCGCAGCCTCCATGCACATCCTTACGGCATCCTCCTTGCCGTCCAGTGTGCCGTCCAACAAGCACGCCACAAGCAAGCCGCCAATGCAAGCCCAAAAATCAAGGCCCTCCGCAAATTTGCCGCAAGGAAATCCGTAACCGCCCAGGTTCTTGCTGTGAAAATTCTCTGGGATTCGGCACAACGCTACCCACGCGACGCCCGTGTGCTCCTCTGGGGTCGCCGGGTTTCACAGCTCACGATGCCCCTCTTGCGGACTGCGACCGGTAAGCTACCCCGATGTGGCCCGAAGTCCGCCCGCGCGACGGGCACCGATTTTCATTCTATGGGGTGGTCCAGCACGGCGTCGACCATGATCGTTTATGAGAATGGCTCCGCTGTTGGAGAACCCGTGCCAGGTGAGCTTACGCGCACTTGACGGTGGCGATGAGCCGATCCGATGGGCTGGTCAGGGCTTCGATGATATTCCAGCCCTGCTTTCTGGCGGTGGTGATGACGCTGCGCAGGATGGCGAAGTTCTCGGCCCCCTGCGCGGACCGGAAGCCCCCGGAGATCTTCTGGCGCAGCTTCATCATCCGAAGGTCGCGCTCGGCCTCGTTGTTCGTGAACCCGACCTCGAGGTCGATCAGGAACCGGAGCACCGCGCATTTGTGGTCGCGCAGCCTCAAGGCCAGATTGTGACCGATCCTTCGCTTCCGGCGCTTCTTCCTCTTGCCAGGCGAGAACGGTGGTTGGCTCTCGTGAAAGGCCAGCGCATCGGCGATGATCTCGTCGTATCGGCGCTCGATCAGCGCCACAAGCCTCGCCGGAACGGCGATATCCTTGTCCAGCGCGATGCGGGCGGCGTGATTGGCTCGGCGCAGGAGCTGCTGCATCCGCCGGGCCCAAGCCTCCCCTTCGATGTCCACCAGCGCCTGCAACTCCCGCAGGTGATGGGCGTTGCACAGGCCGTGCTCCACCCCTTCCATCGCGAAGTACGGCTTCCAGTGATCGTGCACGACGATGCCGGAGACACCCGAGAGCAGGGCGCCGCGCTTGCCGCTGACCCGGTACGCCGCCAGCAGCGGCGTGCAGATCACATGAAGCCACTGCGTCTGACCGCCGATCCGCAAGCCGGTCTCGTCCATGTGTTTCACCCGCGCCGTGCCCGCCGCCAGGTCCTGTATGTGCAAGGCCGCGTCCCGCAAGCCGCTCGGCCGCCCTCTCGCTCATCGTCGCCAACGTCGCAGCCGTCACCGGCGCGCCGAAGAGCTCGGCCATCACCTGCGACAGCCGATCCTCCGGCAGGAAGTGAGCGTGCTGAAGGTAGACCGCCACCCCGGCAATGCGCGGGCCGTACTGCACCGGCGCCGACACCCCGTCGGGGAACGCCGCCCGGGTCACCGTCCCGCAATGCCCGCAGCACTTGGCATGCGCCCGGTGCTCGGTCACCTCCAGGGGGCTCGGCTCGGGCAGATCGAACACCTGGCGGGCGACGGGCGTTCCCGCCCTGGCCGCGTCCGAAAGCGGCGAACCGCATCCCTTGCAGGAAGCCGGGACGTGATCCTTCACCCGATCCGGGTGATCGGCGCGGCGCAGCGTCTTGCCCTTGTGGCCGGGCTGGCCACCGGGCTTGCGGCCCGATTTGCCGCGCAGGCTTCGGGTTCGCCGCTTCGAATTCGGCTTCCTCAGCCCATCGCTCGAAGGCGGCTTGCCGCTGTTGCCGCTGTTGAGGCCGAGACGGCGCTCCAACTCCTCGATGCGCTCGACGAGACGCGCGACTTGCTCTTCCAGCCGCGCGTTCTGCTGCCGAAGCCAGGCATTTTCCTCCCGAAGCCGGGCGTTCTCCTCCTCCAGGCGGGCGATCTTCTGCGCGGGCGTTTCGGGCGCTGCTCCCGTCGAAGGGCCGCGCGGCGACTCGGGATTGCTCATGTCGTTGTTGAGTCATTTCCCGAAATTCCCGTCAAGCCCTTTCCACCAACTCCGAACGAGAAACGCCTCAATCCACTGGCCCAAAATGACAAATCAGACGACCTGGGCAGTTACGGAAATCCCTCGTACACCGCCGGTCAAAGCACATCGCGCCGCATAACCCGGAGCCGGTTGCCCGGCGGGTCCATGTGCTCGTCCAATCGGGGTGTCCCCGCAAGACCCTAAGGTGTCGATCGGCGCCGGAGGCGATCCACTGCATCGCGGGTGGTCAAGCACCCAGGCCCTGCCGCGCCGGATGGCGATGACCCGGTGCTCAGAAGCGATCCCGCCAAACCGACCGTCTCGACCGCACCCGCCGGCTACTGCTCCGGGCCGCTGGTGTCTCCTTAACATATAGCGCAGTGCTTGCCGCCCCATGATGCGCCGCTCCACCGCCCGGCCCTTTTATGGGGATTTTTTGTCAAGCGGATCGATGTGTGCTCCTGGGTTTAGGCATCGGTGTGGGTTTCGGGCGTCTGATCCGAGGGGAGCTCTGCCGCGGGCGCCGCTTGGGCGCCGCACCCTTGTATTCGGTTGGGTCGTCTGCGACCCGGACCATGATGCAGTGATACGCATCGGCGGCCGAGCTCCGAGGCGGCGGGCCCATTCTCTCCTGCGGCACGAGGGCCAAGGGCCGGGGCGGGGTGCCGCCACCTCGGATCGCTCACGGCCGGACGGGGCAGCTCGTGCCCGGCCGGCCTGTGGTGGGGGCAGCGCTCATGCGGCGCCCTTGAAGACGACGCCGTCCGGCACGACGCCTTGGGCGACGAAGCGCCACAAGGCGATCAGCAGCTTGCGCGCGAGCGCCACGATCATGGTCTTGCGCACGTCGCTGCGCCCGCCGGCGGTGCGCTGCTCATACCAGTGCGCCAACGCGCTGTCCTTCTGGAAGCTGAGGAAGCGCCAGGCGAGCTGGATCATGGCGCGCCGCACGCGGGCGTTGCCGGCCCGTGCCAGGCCCTTCTCCCGTCGTCGCTTGCCGCTCTCGTCCGGCGCGCCGGTCAGCCCGCCATAGCGCGCCAGCGCCCGCCGGTTGGGGATGTCGCGCGACAGCACCTCTGCGACCAGCATGTCCGCCGTCTCGATGCCGAGACCGTGGATCCGGGACAGCTGCCGGACCATCGCGTGATGGCGCTCGCCCGGCGCCCGCGCCAGCCGCTCCAGCCGTGCCGTCTCGATCTCCCTGATCTGCTCGGTCACGAAGCGAAGCCGCGCCATGGCCCGGCGCAGCTCGGCCATCGTGTTGGGCGGGATCGCCGCGCCCTCCGGCGTGCGCAGACCCTCGAGACGCTCCGGCGCCTTGCGAAGCGCTGGATTGAAGCCTCGGATGCCGAGCCGGACCAGCGTCGCCTTCATCCGGTTCACCACCCGCGTGCGCTCGCCCACCAGGCTCTCGCGTTCGCGATGCGCGCGGCGGGCGTCCTCCTGCGCAGGCGAGGGGATCGCTACCATGCAGCAATGCTCGGCCTCGCCGCGAAGCCAGCCCACAAAGGCGCGCTTCAGCAGGCGGCAGTCCAGCCGGTCCGTCTTGGCGCGGCGGTGCTCCCGCTTCACCGGGATGCTGCTCGCGTGCATCACATAGGCCTCGATCCCCCGCGCTCGCAGCCAGCGCGCCAGCCAGAAGCCGTCGCGCCCGGCTTCGTAGGCCACGCAGATGCGCTTGATCGGGTGCCCCGCCTTCGCCGCTTCATCCCGCCAACGCTGCAGAAGCGACAACAGCGCGTCCTCGTCGACCGCCAGAGCTTCTTCAGCGGGCGGCGCCCGATGCCGGGCAGCAGGCCGGCGACGAGCCAGCTCGACTGGCTCATCTCGACCACCACGATCAACGTGCTACCCTCGTCCAGGGCGACGGGCGAGCGGCTCAGGTCATTCGTTCCAGACATGGGGCGGTCTCCTTCTTCAGGTCAGTCGAAGGCGACGTGATGCAACCTCGTCGCCCACCCCATAGAATCTCACAGCCCGGCCCTCACAGCCCTCGGCCCGGAGAGACGGCATCGGACCCGATCGGCGCCGGGGCGGCATCCAGCCCGAAGTCCGCAGGCAGGATATCCTCCCCGATGCTGGCCGCGACACGGGCCGCCGACGCCTTGACCGAGTCCCGCGCCAGATGTGCATAGCGCGCCGTGGTCTGAACCTGGGCGTGCCCCAACAGTCTGGCAATCACCGGAAGGCTCTCACCGAGCGCCAGCGCACGGCTGGCGAAGGAGTGGCGCAGGTCATGAATGCGCACGTCCTCAAGACCCGCACGCCTTCGCGCTCGGGACCAGTGCTTGGAGATGTCCGACAGCCGCGCGCCAGGCTTGCGGCCGGGGATCACCCAGGGATTGCCGGCAACGCGCGGCAGTGCCGCCAGAACCGCCGCCGCCGCCGGCGACAGGGAAACCACTCGAGGACCCGTCTTGCTGTCTGGCAACCGAAGCTCCTTCGCTTCCAGGTCCACGTCCTCCCAACGCAGGGTCAGGATCTCGTTGCGCCGGCACCCGGTCAGCATCAGCAGGCGGATCGCCGCCGCCGCATGCGTCGTCACACGCCCCTCGGCTTCCAAGTCACTCAGCACCCGACCGAGCCGACGGAACTCCGCGTCCGTCAGGAACCGCTCCCGCCTGCCCACCCGGTACTTCCGCACGTGTCGGCACGGGTTGCTCCCTGCCGGCGCCACTCCCCAGGCCGCCGCTGCCTCGATGAGTCGCGACAGGGTCGCGACGACCAGGTTCGCCGTAGACGGCCGGTCGCGCAGCCCGTAGTGCAGGTCGGCAACATGCGTCCGCCCGACCGCCGTGATCGCCAGCTCTCCGAGCGCCGGCACGAGGTGCATGTCGACCACCCGCCTGTATTCAGCCGCCGTCGTCGGCTTGCAGCGTACCGCCACATGCTCGCGCAGATAACGCGCCGCGACAGCCGCCACCGTCGCCTCGTCTCCAGGCGTCGCCACGGTCGGCGAGGCAATGGGGTCATCGCCCGCCTTGATGCGGGCGATGATCACCGCCGCCCGCCGGCGCGCCTCATCGGCGGTGATTACTCCGTGACGGCCCAGCGTCACCCTCTTCGAACCATCCGGCCCTCTCGCTTGCACCATGTAATACCTGGACCCCGACGGATAAGCCCGCACCCCGAATCCAGGCAGCGCGGCGTCCCAGAACACAGTGTCCTTTGCCACCCATAGCGCCTCGACCGTGCGCTGCGTGATCGACCGCCCTTGCAACCTCGCCACCCCAACCGGCCTCATTCCCTGCCGGCCGCCGCCATGATGTCGGCGCCGATGCTGGCGCCGACCCTGGCCGCCGAAGCCCTCTCCGTGTCCCGCGCCAGATGGGCGTAGCGCGCCGTGCTCTCCAGGCCCGCATGGCCGAGCAGCCCGCCGATCATGCTCAAGCTCTCGCCCAGCGCCAGCGCGCGGCTGGCGAAGGAATGCCGCAAGTCGTGGATGCGCACGTCCTCAAGCCCGGCCAGCGCCCGAAGCCGATACCACTCCCGGGTCAGGCTCGACAGACGGACCCCAGGTGTCTTGCCTACGATCACCCAAGGGTTGCCCGGAACGCTGAGGATGCCCGCCAGCACCCGCTCGGCGGTAGGCGTCAGCGGCACCATGCGCGCCCCGGTCTTGCCGGCACGCAGCCGGAACTCCCCCGCCGTCCGGTCCACATCGTCCCATCGCAGGGTAAGGACCTCGGTCAGTCGGCACCCGGTCAGCATCAGCAGACGTAGCGCCGCCACCGCGTAGGGCGAGACCGTGCCATTCGCTTCGGCCTCGGTAAGCGCCCGGCCCAGTCGACGATACTCCTCCACCGTCAGGAAGCGCTCGCGCTTGCGCTCCTTGTATTTGCGCACCGCCCGGCAGGGGTTGCTGCCCTCTGGTGCTAGGCCCCAGGCCACCGCCAGGGAGAACATATTCTTCAGGATCATAAGCGCCCGGTTGGCGGCACGGGGGGTGTCGCGCATCCCGTAGTGCAGCGCCGACACATGCCCGCCGTCGACCGCGCTGATCGGCATCGCGCCGAGAGCCGGCAGGATGTGGTTCTCAAGCGAGCCCCGATAGATGCCGGCGGTGTGGGCGTTGCAGTTCAGGGCCACATGGCCACTCATGTATCGCTCGGCGAGATCGGCGACGGTGATCTCGGGCGCAGGCGGCGGGTTCATCGGGTCCATGCCCCTCTTGATGCGGTCGATCACGACAGCGGCCTCCTTGCGCGCCTGATCCGGAGTGATCTCGCCATGGCGGCCCAGGGAGACACGCTTGGGCGCGCCCCGCGCGCGAGACTGGACGACGTAGACCTTTCGTCCTGAGGGGTAGACGCGGACGCCGAAGCCGGGCAGGTCACGATCCCAGTAGACCGTGTCCCGAGTTTCGGCGGAAAGCGAGTCGACGGTTCGCTTGGAGATGGTGAGGTCGGTGCGTTTGGTCATGGCGTGCTGGCCCCGGCATTGTCGAGATGCGGATGCGGTGGCGCGGACGGATCGGGCGCGCGGCGCCGGTCATTGCGGCTACGCAAACGAAGCCGGCGCCGCATCGGTCTCACCGGCGGGATCCGTGACGTCTCTGACGCAATGTCCGCCGATGTCCTGCTAGCCGGCCGAGGAAGCCGGCTGCGCCACGAGCAGGACCGTGCCGATTAGTGGCTTATGGGAAAAAATGAAAATGCCGATTTGGGCAAAATTTATGCCCGCAGGGCATAGGGGTGGGAGCGCTCCCGGGTGAAGGGAGCGGTCGTTGAAGGAAACCAACAGAGGTTGAACGCAGTACTGCCGTCATCATTACGCAAGCGACCGTCATCATGTCGAAGTGCGTTCGAGGGCGTGTTTGTGGTGCGAAAGCTCCAGGGTCGTCACGGCGGGGAGGCTAAAAAGAGTCGCGAAAACGGCGAGTTAATACACTGGTGTGCATTCCGGCGTGGGATTGGCGCGATAGAACAATAGAAGGTCGGCCTCGGGAGGGACCTATAGATTGAGGCCTCTTCAAAGGAGAGCCTCGGAGCCATGAAAAAGACGAAGCTGACTCGCAGTTTGATGGCGGCGTGCTCGATCGTCGCCCTCACCGCCGTCATGTACGGCTGTGTCCACAGTGGTGGGGACGACCCGGCAGAGCCGATGGTCGAGCCCATGGAGCCCATGGAGCCCGTGCCCGTGCCCGCCTCGGGGGACATCATGTTGACGGCCTTGCAACACGCGGCGCTGTTGGAGGCGTTGCCGCTCAACGGCGACACCACCGACGTGCCGATTACCGCCGGCATGACCGCGGAGCGGGCGGGCGTGACGTTCATGTGCGACAGCGATTACGACTGCACGGTCACCCTCACGAACAGTGCCGACACGATCGTCGCGACGTGGTCGAGCCAGACACTCGGAGCCGGAACGGCTGACGTCTCGCACAGCGGGTTTCGACAAGGCGAGCGATGGCGTGGACCCGAACACTCCGGACGTCGACTACATGATCTCCGGCCGCATCGACAACTTCCGGGGCACCGATGGCGTGGCTCTGGGGGCCGATACCCAATGGCATTCATTTGGCGCGAAGATTGTTCCGGGGTTTTTTTGGTGGTGTCGTAACGAGTTGATTTCTTGTGTGGATTGTCGGTCTCGGCGTTTCCCGCACGAGGGGGATTGACCGGCGGCGTGTGCTTTGGCACACTGTGGCTGTCCCCCTGTCAGTGGAGCCGGCCCATGGACCCCCGCATCACCGCGCTGAAGTCGACGACCTTTTTCGGCAGACGTCTGACCCGCCGGCAGATTGCCGACATCCAGGAGACGGTGGCGCTGTTTCCGGCGATCAGCCGCAACGAGCTCGGGCACACGATCTGCGAGCATTTGAACTGGCGCGCGCCGAGCGGGCGGAACCGTGTCGCGGTCTGCCTGCGGATGCTGGAGGAGTTGGAGCGGCTGGGCATCCTGACCCTGCCGGCGCGGGACGAGGCGCAGGTGCGGGGGCCGCAGGAGGCGATGGCCCGGAGCGAGCGGACGGCGCCGGCCGCGGCGATCGCGGAGGACCTGGCCGCGCTGATGCCGCTGCGCCTGTCGATTGCGGCGGGCAAGGAGGAGGGCGGGCTGTGGAACGAGTTCGTCGCGCGCCACCACTATCTCGGGCTGCATCGTCTGGTCGGCGCGCATCTGCGCTATTTTCTCCTGGACCGCCACGGGCGGCCTCTGGGCTGCCTTCTGTTTGCCCGGGCGTCGCGCACGCTGCCCTGCCGCGACGAGTGGATCGGGTGGCCGGCGGAAGGCTTCCGCAAGCACCTCGATCTGGTCGTGGGTCACACGCGTTTCCTGATCTTTCCCTGGGTCCGGGTCGACAACCTGGCGTCGAAAGCGCTGTCGATGGCGCTGCGCCAGCTGCCCGGCGACTGGGAGGCGCGCTTCGGAGCGCGCCCGGTTCTGGTGGAGATGAAGGCTTCATAATGCTTCTCCGTTGTGCAGGTGGGCGGGCGTTTCTACCGCATTGATAGAAAAGGCGGTTTGGATTCCGTTGTTGCCGCCGCGGCGACCTTTACATCGTGCCGGACGTGATTTTCCAGTATCGCACGTTGGAGGTGCGGATCTGCATCGGGCGTTTTGCCTGACGGTCCGGGCATGGTCACCCCCCATCACCGTTGAGCCCGCGCAGCAGCGGCAGTTCGTCCTCGACCGGCAAACGCACATACAGTCCGCGCGTCTTGCCGCGGGTCACATGGCAGCTGTCCAGCCTGCCCGCCTTGATCCGTTCCCAGACCGTCTGCCGCGTGACACCCAGACGATCCATTGCCACAGCGAGGGGAACAAACCCCTCCGGAGGCGCCTCACGAAAGCGCTCGCGCAAGGTCGGGGTCATCCGGATCCGAAGAGGAGCACCTTCGATATCGGGCTGGGCAACCGGAACCAGCCCCTCGCGGATCCAGCGATAGATGGTGTCATCCGAGACTCCGATCTCCTTCGCCACATCGGCAACGCCCATGAGCACCGGCTCGTCCCCGTCGGGCTGGTAGGGCGCAATGCCATGGCGGCGACGCAGGCTGCCAACAAGCTCGGCCGTGAAATCCAGACCCCGTGCTGTGCGCCGTCCCTGGCGGGTGAGAACCTTCGCGGTCTCCCGGTCGTTGTAAAAGCATGACAGCTTGCGCACGAGCTCGACCGTGCTGCGCTCATCGCGCCGGGGTGTCGGAGAGCCCGCGAGCATCGGCAAAGTGATCTCGTCGATCTGCCCGCCACGCCAGCGCAATGTTGCCATGATCTCACGCTCCTGTCGCGCAAGCTCGATCGTCACCTCGTCGAGGAGGCAGGCGAGCAGGCGCTTGCGCTCGCGCATGGTCGTCGACGACGCCCCCCAGACCTGCGACAGGCGCGCGCCGAGACCCTCGAAAACCGCCGGGGCAGGGGCCGCGGGCTGACGCGCCCGTGCCGCCTCAAGCGCTTCCTGTGCAGCCTTCTCGGCGCGAAGCGCCTTCTCCCACTCGCGCTCCAGCGTTGCCGCAATCAGACGGTTGTCGGGATCGACCTGCTTGTAGCGCCGCTCGGCAAGCCGCGCCTCGTACCGGCAGTGCTCAAGATCCAGCTCCCAACGGCGCAACGCGCGCAGGCCGCGTTCAGCAACATCACAAGCCGCCTGCCGGGCCGCCTCCACCCCCGCCGGCGTGACCGCATCGAGAAACAGACGGGCAACTTCCGCATCAACGCGCTTGCCGCCTGTCGACCAACAACCGCCGCGCCGGCGCGCAGCATCGCGCTTGCGGCACTCATACCCCCAGCCCGTCTTGCTGTAGTAGACGGTCATCGGCAATCCGCAGCCGCCGCAGACCGCGAGACCCTGGAGCAGAGCCGACCCTTCCCGCGCCGCGCCGCGGGCTCCGTCCGGAGCCATGTGGTTGCGGGCCAGCTGCTCCTGTACTTCAAGCCATTCTGCCCAACTGACATATCCCTCATGCTTCTCCGGCTGAAGAATATCCCAGCGCTCCTGGACCGGCCGCAGCGGCGCACCGTGACCAACGCCGCGTTTGAAGCCGTAGGCATAGGCGCCGCCCATCGCCGGGTTGGTGAGGATGCGGTACACCCGTTCATAGCGCGCCGGGCCCCATTCCAATGCTGCCCCCGGGTGCCGGCGAGAGGGAACATCCTCGCCCGCCTCACGCAGCAGCATCGTCGCCTGGCGGGCCGAACCGGCTTGCCGAAAACGCGCAAAGACCGTTGCAATCGCCGCCTGAACCCGGGCATCCGGATCCTTCCGCAAAGTCGAGCCATCCCGCACAAATCCGATCGGAACGCGCGAGTACAACTCGCCACGAAGCGCCTTGTTCCGCTTTCCGCCCTCCATCCGGGCGCGAATAAGAGACAGCTCAGCGGCGCTCACGGTTCCCTTGATCCCCAGGACAAGGGAGTCGTCGTCCCGGCTCGGGCAGTAGATGTGGCAGTCCTCAACCAGAACCGTGTCGTGCCTGCGACATAGATCGAGAAGCTGAAACCATTCCATCGTGTTCCTGGCGAGCCGCGAAACCTCAATCCCGAAGATGCCCCCGACATGGTCCCGGGCGATCAGGTCGCACATCTCCCGAAAGCCGCCACGCTCGCCGCGCGCCTTCTCGCTTGCGCTCTCGCCAAGATCGGCGTCGATCGTCCGTATCCGCTCGGCCGGCCAGCCAATCTCCCGGGCACGCTCGCCAAGCGCGTATTGGCGCAGCTGCGATTCCTGGTGCGCGTTCACTTGCAAGGGTGTCGACTGGCGAACGTAGACAACTGCAAGACGCTCAAGATGACGCTGGGTGATCTTCGACGGATCGACCGTCATCGGCCGCCTCCCGATCCGCAATCCGAACCATCAGATCGGCCAGACCCTGCACGACGCGATCCCGGTCCGGAGCCGGAAACGCCAGCCACCGGTCCCGGCGCTCCTCCCACTCCATCAGCGCGATCAGCGCCAACTCCTGCTCCGCATCCATCGCGCCTGAGTTCCCTCTCATCAAGGTCATTCAGAAGATTAAGGAGGGTGAGGAAATCAGACAACTCTCCGATCAGGCGTGGTGCATCCTCGGGACGGGCTCCAAGGCTCGTCCATGCCGCTGGTATCCAACAACAGCTGCCGTCCGGCATCCGAACCTTCAGAGTCCGGCCCCCGTAACCTCCTTTGCGCCGATCGAGAATCTCGATCGCCTCACCGTCGAAAGGATGCTTGTAGCGTCGAATGCGAACGGGCTCAGGAGCCTCGGAAGCCTGCAAGATAGTAGTCTGTGACGTTCGTGGAGACCTTCGTGGACCCCAGCCTCTTCGACGGCGCCTGCTACCGCGCGGCCAACTGGCGCTGTCTCGGCGAGACCGGGGGCGGCAAGGGCAAGACCCGCAAAAGCGTCTACGTCTACCCGCTGACGCCGGACTTCCGCTCGATCCTGCTCGAAGGCCCGCGGCCGGCGCGGCGCGGGAACAGGACACGGCCGGCAGCGCTGGCGCCGGACGATCCCTTCGTGGCGCTGTGGCAGGACCTGATCGGCGCACTGGCGGCGGTGGCCGCCGATCACGACCGGGTGTGGCAGAGCCGCCGGCGGGTCCTCGACACCCTTCTCGTCATGCTCTTCATCTTCCGGCTGGCGTTCTCGAACGGCCGCGCGGGCTACGCCACGACGCTGGCCGGGCTGTGGGAGCAGTGCCGGGTCCTGGGCGTCGCACTGCCGCAGCCGGCGCCGGTCTCGGCCTCGGCGATGTGCATGGCGCGGGCCAAGGTCGACGAGGCGGTGTTCAAGACGCTGCACGCCGAGATCCTCAAGCGCGCCGACGGCCCGGCCTGGAAGGGCCACCGCGTGTTCGCGGTCGACGGCTCCAAGCTCAACCTGCCGCGGCCGCTGCTCAAGGCCGGCTACCGCACGCCCTCCGAGGCGGCCCACTACCCGCAGGGCCTGCTGAGTTGCCTCTACCGGCTGCACGCGAACATCCCGGTGGACTTCGACCTGGTCGCGCACGGCGACGAAAGAAGGGCCGCCCTCGCCCACCTCAAGGCGCTCTCGGCCAACGACATCGTGGTCTATGACCGCGGCTACTACTCTTGGGAGATGCTGCACGCCCATGTCGCCCGCGGCCTGCACCCCGTGTTCCGGATCAAGAAGAAGGCAGGCGCCGCCCTCGACGCCTTCATCGCCGACGGCCGCACGGACGCGCCGATCACCGTCGCTCCCGGAAAGGACACCCTGAGAAAGCTGCGCCGCAAGACGCCGCACGTCGACGCCACCCCGCTGCGCCTGCGACTGGTCCGCTACCGCATCGGCAGCACGGTCTTCATCCTCGCCACCACCCTCCTCGACCCCAAGGCCTGGAGCGTCGCGGAACTGGCCGAGCTCTATCACGCGCGCTGGGGAATCGAGGAACTCTACAAGACCTCGAAACAGGCCATGGCCGTCGAGGCCTTCCACAGCCAGACCGAGCGCGGCGTCCGCCAGGAGCTCTTCGCCCACTTCAACCTCATCGCCATGACCCGGCTCTTCACCAACCGCAGCAACGCAAGCCTCGACGCCGAGCGCCCTGCCGACGGCAAGCCGGCGATGAAAGCCAACTTCAGCAACGGCCTCGCCACCGTCGCGCGCAACCTCGAAGCGCTGCTGCTGCGCCATACGGCGATGGTCGCCGAAACCCTCAGCCATGTCCTCTCCTGCATCAACCAGGCGCGTCAGCGCCCGCGCCCCGGCCGGTCCTGCGAACGCAGGTCGCGCAAACCCCGCGGCAAGTGGGCACGCGCAAAGCGGGCCGTCGCCTGAACACCTGAACGACAGAAACGCACGCAACCGACAGCGCAAGAACACGACTCCTTAAGTGAACAGTCGAAAACCGCTAAGTGAATGCCATTGGGCCGATACCGGGGACATGGCAAATCCGCAAGGTCGTGGCGAGAACGACTGGGTCGTCGAGCTGGGCACATTCGACTTTGGTGGTACGACCCAGGATGGAAATACCGATATGGTCATTGGGGCTACCGCTACCACCGGCTCGGCGGACGGCGTGTCCTGGACCGGAATGTGGAACGGTATGTTCTTCGGGCCGGCCGCCGATGCGGCTGGGGATGCTATCGCCCCGAGCGGTGTGGCCGGGCAGTTCTGGGCCGAGACTGCGGATCCTGATGATAGCGACGCTGACGAAAACCCAGTCACGGCCGTTGTCGGCGCCTTCGGCGCGACAAAGGACGAGTAACAACTGACGAACCGGAGATGACCGGAGTGCACGGGGCGGCCCTCGGGCCGCCCCTCTTTTTCCGACCCTCCGCGCGCAGTCCAAGGTCCCTCGATGACGCTTACCTCGCTGCGGCGCAGCCTTCTCCTCGCCGCGCTCGCGCTGTTCCTCTCCCTGCCGGCCGCCGCCCAGGAAGAGGGACCGCAGGCCGAGGAGACGCCGGTTCCCCCGCCGTCTCCCCGTGCCGACGAAGGGCCGCAATCGCCCGACGACGCCGAGACTGTCAATCGGCTTTCAATACTGACCCCCGATCGGCGTGCAAAATTGACCCCCCTGAGTGGCACGGCGGAGGTTGTCCCGGTAGCCAATAGGGGGGACCCGCGCGGCTTCGTGTGGCGCCCTGCGCTACGCGGAGCGAAGCCGCGTGGGGGGTCCCTGTTGGCCCACCGGGGCAACCGGGCCGCAAGGGAGGCCGGCGGCGGGTCAGGAGCGGTTCTTGAAGCGCCAGCTCTCGTTGCCGGTCTCGATGATCTCGCAATGATGGGTGAGGCGATCGAGCAGCGCTGTGGTCATCTTGGGGTCGCCGAAGACGGATGGCCATTCGCCGAAGGCGAGGTTTGTGGTGATGACGATCGAGGTGCGCTCGTAGAGCCGGCTCATCAGATGGAAGAGCAGCTGCCCACCGGCCTGGGCGAAGGGCAGGTAGCCGAGCTCGTCGAGGATGACGAAGTCGCGGCGGACGAGCTGGTCTGCAGTGCGGCCCTGGCGTCCGGCGCGAAGCTCGGCCTCGAGGAGGTTGACCAGGTCGACGACGTTGTAGCACCGGCCGCGCGCGCCCTTGCGGATGCAGGACCGCGCGATGGCGACGGCGAGATGGGTCTTGCCGGTACCGGTGCCGCCGACCAGCACGATGTTGCGTTTGCCCTCGAGGAAGCCGCCGCCGGCGAGCTCCTGGATCAGGGGCTCGTTGACCGGCGAGGCGGCGAAGTCGAAGTCGGCCAGCTCCTTGACCGTCGGCAGCTTGGCGGAGGCCATCTGGTACTTGATCGAGCGGGCCCTCTTGTCGGCGATCTCGACCTGCAGCAGCGTACCGATGATCTGTTGCACCGGATGGCGGCGCTTGAGCCCGTCGGCAAGGATGTCGTCGTAAGCGGCGCGCATACCTGCGAGCTTCAGCTGGGTCATCATCTCCAGCACATCATGACGCTCCATGACCGGCCTCCCTCAGGCTGTCGTAGCGCTGACAGTCGGCTACCGGCTTGTGGCGAAGCTGCAGGCCCTCGGGCGTCGGGATGATTGCCGGCGGTGCCGGCTGGCGCTGCCGGGCGAGGATGTTGAGCACCACGTCGGCGCTGCAGGCACCGCAGTCGAGCGTCTCGGCACAGGCCGCCTCAACCGCCTCCAGTCCGTCCTCCAGCACCGCCGCGAGCACCTTGACGAACTGCCGGTCGCCGTCGTCGTGGCCCGCGAGCCGGGTTCGCAGGCGGCCGAGCGCGTTGGGCAACTGCCAGTCCTTGAAGGGCGCGCCATTGCGTAGCGCGCCGGGCTTCCGCGTCAGGATCGGCACGTAATGCCACGGATCGTAGACGAACCGGCCGCGCCCGAAGCTGCGGGGGTGCTCGGCAACGGTCTCGCCGTCCTGGCGGATGACGATCCGATCGGCATAGGCCCGCACGTCCACCGGCCGGCCGACGGCGCGGGCCGCGACGCTGTACTGGTTGTTGTCGAAGCGCACCAGACAGGTCTTCGAGACCGACACCTCGCTGGCATGGAAGCCGTCGAAGGGGCCGCGATACGCCATCAGGAAGGGCTGCTCCTCCTCGAACACCTGCCACACCGTCTTGCCCGGGATTGTCGGATGCGGATGCTTCTTGGCGTCCTCGATGCACCGATCCATCAGCCACTCGTTGATCTCGGCGTAGGAGCGGCCCCGCGGGATGGGCACGAACAGGCGGCCGCGAAGGTCACCCACCTGCTTCTCGACCTGCCCCTTCTCCCAGCCAGCCCCTGGCGTGCACGCCACAGGCTCCACCAGATGGTGCGAGCACAGCTCCTGGAAGCGGCGGTTGTAGTCCCGCTTCTTGCCCACGAAGATCGTGCTCACCGCCGTCTTCATGTTGTCGTAGATGCCCCGCCGGCAGACCCCGCCGAAGAAGCGGAAGGCACGCTCGTGCGCCTCGAAGACCATCTCCTGGCTCTCGCGGGGAAAGATCTGGACCAGATACATCCGGCTGTGGCACAGCCGCATGTGCGCCGCCTTCACCCTGGTCGTCGCGCCCGACAGACGCGCGTACTCGTGGCTCCAGTCGAACTGGTAGGCCTCGCCGGGATCGAAGATCAGCGGCACATAGGCCTGCGCCGGCGACAACAGCCGCCACCGGCGCCGCCAGGCCCTGGCATAGCGGCGAACCGCGTCATAGCCGCCCTTGTAGCCCAGCGACACAAGGTCTTCATGAATCCGCAGAAGAGACAGCCGATCCTTGCGTGCCTTCTTCTCGTTGGCCTTCAGCTGGCGCTCAAGCTCCTCCACCCACAGCCCAAGCTTCGGCATCGGCTGGATCTTGCGCTCGTAGCTGTGCGAGGTCGCATCGCCCCGCACCACCTTGCGTATCGTGTTCTTGGAAACCCTCAAATCCCGGGCGAGCTTCTTGATCGGAACGCCCTTCACCAGATGATCCCGACGGATCTTCGCGATCGTTTCCACAACCAGCATCTCCCCCACCACCCCGTCCGTCCAAACGACGAGGTGTGTTCATGGACACAAATCCAAGGGGGTCAATTTTGGACGCCGATCACCCCCAATAGGGGGTCACTTTTCCACGCTTAACAACAGCATAGGCGCGATAGGTGATCTCCTGGCAGGTGCCGAGCGCCGCCAGAATCAATTCGACCGGGTTGGGCCCGGTGTCGGTGCCGCCCAGGCTCTCCGGCTCGTCCACCACCAGGCGGTGGTCGCGCAGCGCTACCTCGGAGCGGAAGCCCTTGCCGAGGGATGACACCGACTCGAAAGTCGCCTGCGCCCCCGCCGGGTCGGTGCGAAAGGCATCCTGGGTTTCAACGATCAAATTGCGCAGCTCTTCGCTCATGGTCCATCTCCCCGAAGCGGCCATTCAAGGGGCCGAGACTGTGACTGTTGATCCATCAATACGTGCTTTTGCGCGAACTTGGGAGTCATCGCCCCGCGTCCGCCGTGGCAACCGCGCCCATGTAGGCGGCGAGCTTCGCGGCATCGAGGGCGCCTTCGGTGCGGACGCCTGTGCACAGATCGACCCCGTAAGGGCCCACGTGGCGTATTGCCTCGGTCACGTTGTTGGGGTTGAGCCCGCCGGCGAGAAAGACGGGGCAGGGGGCCTCCACCACGATACGCCGGCTCAGCGCCCAGTCGTGGACCCGTCCGGTGCCGCCCAACTCCTTCACCGGGGCGGTCGGATTGCCGGAATCGAGCAGCAGTCCGTCGACCATGGGGGCCACGTCCAGCGCCTCCGCGACCGCGCTCTCGCTTCGCACGTGAATCACCTGCACCAGCGCAATGCCGGGCAACGCCTCTCTCAGCGCCGGGTAGGCGCTCGCGTCGAGAGCGTCGCAGAGCTGGATCGTGTTGACCCCGCAGCGGCGCTGCTGGGCGGTAATGGCGGCGGGCTCCAGCTTCGACGTGAGCAGGAAGGTCCCCAAGGCCGGCGGTGCGGCGGCGGCGATCGCGGCGATCAGACCCTCCTCGATCACCCCCGGCCCGCTCGGCATCGCCGACACCAGCCCGATGGCATCGGCGCCGGCGGCAACGGCGGCTTGCGCCTCAGCGACGCTCGAGATGCAGCAGATCTTGACCCGCGTCCGCATGTGCCTTGGTGGACCGGTGCGCCGGCCGCGTTCGGCGCCGATGCTGCGGCCTAAGCCGCCGCCCGGTCGCCGAGGGCGCGCCGGAGCCTGGGTATGACCTCGTCGGCCATGAGCCGCATCGACCTGAGCTGGTGCGCCTTGTGGGTCTCGTTCAGGCAATCGGTCGCCGTCATCAGGATGGTGCCGAAGGGCCCCACCTCCTCGCGCAGCGCGAGGATCTGCTCGGCCACCGAGTCCGGATCGCCAGCGACGGAGAAGGCGTCGCAGGCGTACTCCGGCGTCACGTCCTCGTCCGCCATCTCAGGCCCGCTCTTCATGATGGCGTGGAAGGCGGCGCGCCTGACCAGCGTCACCAAATAGCCGTAGTAGTGGGCGAAGGGCCCCTCGGGGTCGCGCACATAGGCCTTGGCCCAGGCATCGTCCTCGGCAACGAAGATCGAGCGGGCGACGCGCCAGTCGGCCGGCATGGGCTCGCGGCCGGCCCGCGCGCAGCCGTCGGAAAAGCCCTGCCAGTGGTTCTTGATGGTGGACTCCGGCACGAAATTCGCTGAGATCACGCCCCAGCCCCGCGCCGCGGCGGAACGCACGCCGCCAGAATCCGGGCTCATGGCCGAGGCCACGAGCGGCGGATGCGGCTTCTGGTAGGGCTTGATCATGGCGCCGACGCCGAGGTCCGGCCAGTGATAGTCCTCGAGCCTGAGGGTCCAGTACTTGCCCCGGATGTCGTAGGGCGGCTCGGTGGACCAGAGCTTGAGCACGGTCTCGATGGCTTCGCCCGCCATCTCACGGCGAACCTGGAGGTCGGTCACGCCGAACATCTCGAAGTCGCTGACCAGCCCGCCGGGGCTCACGCCCAGGATCAACCGCCCGTCGCTCAGGTGGTCGAGCAGCGCGGCGTGGGCGGCGGTCTGCACCGGGTGGCGCTGGGGCAGGTTGACCACGCCGGTGCCGAGCTTCATGCGCTCGGTGCGCGCGATCAGGTTGGAGAGGAACATGAAGGGGCAGGTCACCGGCTCGCTCAGCGTGGTGTAGTGCTCGCCGATCCAGAACTCGTCGAAGCCGAGGCGATCGCAGGCGACCGCGATCTCCACGTCCTCCTTGAGCACCGTGTGGGTGTCCCGCCGGTGATCGTTCACCGGCATCATGAACATGCCGAGCTTCATTCCGCTCCCCCCATGACCCGGCCGGACTGAAACATGGAGTGACGGTTGCGGGCAAGCGCAGGTCCCGGCCGATACCGGTGCAGGGTCAGCACTCTTCGGTCGTGCCGCCGGCCTCTCGCCAGGCGGCGATGCCGCCGATCACGTGGCAGACGTTCCCCAGCCCGCTCTCGCGCGAGGCGTCGACCGCCATCGCCGAGCGCTCGCCGAAGGCGCAGTAGTAGACCAGCCGATGCCCGGGGCGCGCCGCCAGCGCGCGCAATGCCCCGCCCGAGCCGATCATGCCTGTGAGCTGGCCGTAGGGTGCGTGAACGGAATTCGGGATCGCCCCTTCCCGCTCGCGCTCGCCTTCCTCCCGCAGGTCGACAAGGATGTCGTCGGGCCGCTGGCCGTGCATGACTTCCTGCGCGGTCATCGCGCACTCCGGGTGCGCCTCGTCCGCCTGGCCGCGGCCGACGCGCAGGTTCGCCGGCACCGCCACGTCCATCATCTTGGGGTTGGCGAGGTTGAGGCCCTTCATCAGCGCCGCATAGTCGGCGGGCGAGGCGACCTGCAGGCGCGGGTTGAAGCGCCGCTCCTCGCCGATGGTGCTGACCGTGTCACCCTTGTAGTCGTGGCCGGGGTAGACCAGCGTTTCGTCGGGCAGCGTGAGCAGCTTGTTGAAGAGCGAGTCGTACTGCTGCAGCGGATCGCCGTTCTGGAAGTCGGTGCGGCCGGTGCCCCGGATCAGCAGGGTATCCCCAGTGAAGACCCGGTCCTCCATGGCGAAGCTGTAGGACTCGGCCGTGTGGCCCGGCGTGTGCAGCGCGCGCAGGCTGACGCCCTCGATCTCGACCGGATCGCCGTCGCCGACCCGCATCGAGACCACGTCCACCGGTGCCTCCCGGCCTATGACGGTGACGCACTTCGTGCGGTCCCGGAGATCCGGCATGCCGCTGATGTGGTCGGCGTGGACATGGGTATCCACCACCTTGGCGAGGCTGAGATCGAGCTCGTCGAGCAGCGCGAGGTAGCGCTCCACCTGCTCCTGCACGGGGTCGATGATGAGCGCCTCGCCGCCCGCGCGGCCACCCAGCAGGTAGGTATAGGTGCCCGAGGTCATGTGATAGAGCTGGCGAAAGATCATGGTCCGCCGTCCTGTTCGATCGCTCCATTGTAAGGCTTCGGCCTAACCTCAGGCCACCGGTGAGCGCCGCCGGCCCGGAGCGGACAAGCCCAAACATGTTTTGGCGGCCTATTCCGGCTTATTCCGGCTCAAGGTGGCTCAAAGTGGTCCAAAGTGACCCAAGGTGGTCCGAAGCGAGCGGCTCAAAGTGGCTCATGGCGGGCCAAAGCGGTGCAAAACGGGCCGCGGAGGGGGGTTAATCGCAGTTGTTCGAGGGGCAGATTGAGGCACCTGCGATACGCCTGCAACGTCCGGGTCGCCGGATCGGTCCTGTCACAAGGGTCACACGTCTCATGCCGGCATGTTGCGCCCTCCACCCCCGCCGTCCACCGCACCATCGTCCGGTGTAAGAAATGCGGGCTAAGCCAGACCCTCCGCCACGTCGATCACCACCTTGCCCACGGCGTGCCCGCTTTCGAGGTGGCGGTGGGCGTCGGCGACCGAGGCGAGGTCGAATCGCTGCGGGTCCAGATGCGGGCGGAGCCTGCCGGCAACGGCCAGCGCTGCGGCCTCCCGCAGGATGCGCCCGTGCTCGGCGCGGTCCACATCGTGCAGCATCGGGAGGAGCATGAACACCACGTGGAGCGTGAGCCCCTTGATGTGCATGGGCGCAAGGTTGGCGTCGTATCGCGAGACGATGGCGACCACCTGCCCGTTGAGCCGCGCCGCCTGGAAGGACGCGGCGATGTCGCTGCCGCCGGTGGCGTCGTAGACCACGTCGAAGCCCGTGCCTTCCGTGAGCCGCGCGACGTAGTCGTCCACCGACTCGGCCCGATAGTCGATGGTGTGATCGGCGCCGAGCTTGTGGGCCAGCGCCGCCTTCGCCTCCGAGGAGACGGTGGTGGAGACCACGGCGCCCCGCGCCTTCGCGAGCTGGATCGCCACGTGGCCGACCCCGCCCGCCCCGCCGTGAACCAGCACCGATTGGCCTTCGCGCACGCCTGCCCGGCCGAGCCCCTCCCACGCGGTGATGGTGACCAGCGGCAGCGCCGCCGCCTCGCGGAGCGTGAGCGACGCAGGCTTGGGCGCGAGCAGCCGCGCGTCGGCCGCGATCATCTCTGCGTAGCAGCCCGGCACCCCGCGCACGCCGCCGACGCAGCCATAGACATCATCCCCCGGCGCGAAGCCCTCCACGCCGTCGCCCACCGCCAGCTCGCGCCCCGCCGCGTCGCAGCCGAGCACCGCCGGCAGCTCGGGCGCGATCGGCGGCCCGGCCTGGCGCAGCTTGTAGTCGGCGGGGTTGACGCTGCTGGCGGCGATCTGCACCAGCACCTCGCCGGGGCCCGGTACGGGATCGGGCAGGGTCGCGGCCTCGAAGTTCTCGGCCCCGCCCCATGCAGGGATGATCTGTACTCGCATGGCTTTCTCCCGGTGAAGGTCGATCAGGTCAGGCTGTCGTCTGGATGGCCTCGGGCTTGCGCCAGACGGTCGCGAGCCAGGGCTGCTCGTGGCGCGGGCGGCCAGGCGGCCGATAGTAGTGGTGGAGCTCGGCGAAGCCGGCGGCCGTGCAGTAGGCGCGCCAGGTCTCCAGGTCGTAGAAGCAGCCGTAGCGGCCGCCGACCCAGCCCTCCTGGTTGTCGCCGCGCGGATTCGAGCAGAAGAGCACGCCACCGGGTTTCAGCGCCGCCGCGAGGTCGGCGAGCACGCGCGCGATCTGGCTGCTCGGCACGTGGAAGAGCGAGGCGTTGGCGAAGATCCCGTCGAATTGCGCGGATGGCAGGTCGAGGGCCAGAAAGTCCTGCAGCAGCACCGGGCAGTGGGTCTTCGCGCGGGCGAGGGCGACCAGTTCGGCCGCACCGTCTAGCCCCGTGACCTCGTGCCCGAGTTCGGTGAAGACGCGCAGGTCGCGGCCCGGCCCGCAGCCGAGATCGAGAATCGCGTAGGGCGGTGCGCCCGCGATGGCGTCGAGCAGGGCCCCGATGTTCTGGCTCACGTCGTGGTCGGCCGTGCCGCGGCGGTAGGCCTCCGCCATGCTGTCGTATTCCGCGAGCGTGATGGCGGCGGCCTCCCGCGCCGCCGCGTCGTCGCCGCGAAGGCGCGCGCTCATCGGGTCATCTCGTCGCGCGCCATCCTGCTCACCGGCGTGTTCCGGCGCCGCGATGGCCGCGACGGTGCGTCTGCGCTAGACTTGGCGGAGGGGAGGCCCCATGAGCCAGCTCGTCAACAGGCCGGCCGTCGCGCCGGAGACCCTCGCCTGCCTCAACGCGCTCGAGCGCAAGGTGCTGTGGCTGTCGTCGTGGATGGTGCACAACGCCAACCATCTGCGCCCCGTGCGCGACGGGCTCAAGGTGGGCGGTCACCAGGCGTCCTGCGCCTCGGTGGCGACGCTGATGACGGCGCTCTACTTCGACGTGCTCGGGCCGAACGACCGGGTCGCCGTAAAGCCCCATGCGAGCCCGGTATTCCACGCGATCCAGTACCTCTTCGGCAATCAGTCCCGCGAGAAGCTCGAAGACTTCCGGGCCTTCGGCGGCGCCCAGAGCTACCCGTCGCGCACCAAGGACAGCGACGACGTCGACATCTCCACCGGCTCGGTCGGGCTCGGGGTGGGTATGACGCTCTTCGCCTCCATGGTCCAGGACTACGTGCGCTCCCACAAGCTCTCGCCCGACCAGCGCCCGCTCGGCCGCATGATCGCCGTCATGGGCGACGCGGAGCTCGACGAGGGCAACGTCTTCGAGGCGCTGCTGGAGGGCTGGAAGCACGATGTGCGGAACCTCTGGTGGATCATCGACTATAACCGCCAAAGCCTCGACCGTGTCGTCTCCGATCGATTGTTTCAGAAGATCAAGGACTTCTTCCAGGCGGTCGGCTGGAAGGTGGTGATCCTCAAATACGGCCTCCGCCAGCAGGCGGCCTTCGCCAAGCCCGGCGGCGAAGCGCTCCGCCAGTGGATCGACGACTGTCCCAACGAGCTTTACTGCGCGCTCACCTTCAAGGGCGGTGCCGCCTGGCGCGAACGCCTCGGCCAGGACATCGGCCACGTCGCAGGCATGAAGGCGCTGCTCGCGGACTACGACGACGGCGGCCTGCAGGATCTGATGACCAACCTCGCGGGCCACGACATGGAGGCGGTACTGGAGGCGCTGCGCGAGGTCGATTCTGACCTTCCCCACTGCTTCATCGCGTACACGATCAAGGGCTTCGGGCTGCCCTTCGCCGGCCACAAGGACAATCACGCCGGCATCATGAACGAAGAGCAGATGGTCGATTTTCGGGCCGCGATGGACGTGGACGAAGGCGCCGAATGGTCGCGCTTCGCGGGCCTCGGGCTCGACGATGAGACCCTGGAGGCGTTCATCGGGGCAGCCCCCTTCAACCGCAAGCCGGGCCGGCATTCGGCGCTGGCCGTGCCGCTGCCCGACGCGCTGCCCTTCCGCCCCGGCCCCCGCATGTCCACGCAGGAGGCCTTCGGCCGCATCCTCAACGAGCTCGGCAAGGGCGAGGGCCCGCTCGCCGAACGCATCGTCACCACCTCGCCCGATGTCACGGTCTCGACCAATCTCGGCGGCTGGGTGAACCAGCGCGGCATCTTCGACCGCGCCGACCGCGAGGACGTCTTCCGCTCCGAGAAGGTGGTCTCGATGCAGAAGTGGACGCTCAGTCGGAACGGCCAGCACGTCGAGCTCGGGATCGCGGAGAACAACCTCTTCCTCCTGCTCGCCGCGCTCGGGCTGAGCGACGACTTCTTCGGCGCCCGGCTGCTGCCGGTGGGCACGGTCTACGACCCCTTCATCGCGCGCGGCCTCGATGCGCTGAACTACGCCTGCTATCAGGACGCGCGCTTTATGCTGGCCGGCACGCCCTCGGGCATCACGCTCGCGCCCGAGGGCGGCGCGCACCAGTCGGTCGGCACGCCGCTGCTAGGCATGGGCCAGCCGGGGCTCATCTCCTTCGAGCCGGCCTTCGCCGACGAGGTCGCCGAGATCATGCTCTGGGGCTTCGGCCACCTGCAGGAGCCGGACGGCGGCGCGCTCTACTGCCGCCTCTCCACCCGCACCATCGACCAGCCCGAGCGCGAGATCGACGCGGCGCTCCGGTGCGATCTGCTGGCTGGCGCTTACTGGCTGGTGGAGCCCGCGCCGGACGCCCCCTTGGCGCTGGCCTTCTCCGGCGCCATCGGGCCCGAGGCGCAGGAGGCCCACGCGGCGCTGGCCGACGAGATACCGGGCGTTGGTCTGCTCGCCGTCACCTCTGCCGACCGGCTCTACGGCGACTTGATGGACGCGACCCAGGCCCGCGCAAGGGGCGAGGCGGTGCCGCCGACCCACGCCGAAGCCCTGCTCGGCCGGTTGCCGCCCGACGCGGCTCTCATCACCGTGCTCGACGGCCACCCGGCGGCGCTCTCCTGGCTCGGTACGGTCGCCGGCCACCGCGCCTATCCGCTCGGCGTCACGGGCTTCGGCGAATCCGGCGACATTCCGGCGCTCTACGCCAAGCACCGGATCGATACCGACGCCATCCTCGACATGGCCGCACTCGCCTGCGTCGACCAGGCACGGCGCCGCGCCTGATCCACCCTCTGCGGATTAGCGCTCCGCGGCGGCCAACGCAGAGACGCTGAAGCCGACTTCAGGCGACCCCGCTCCCCGCTGCTTGAAGAGCAACGGCCCGTTGCCGCCGCGCTTGCGCCAGTTCGTAGCTCGCCTGCATCCGCATCCAGTGCTCGGCCGTGCCCCAGCCGATGTCTTCCAGGGCCAGGGCCATGGCTGCCGAGACGCCAGCTCTGCCATTCAGCAGACGCGATAATGTCCCACGCTCGCAGCCGATGCGGCTCGCCGTCTCCGTGACGTTCCAGCCGACCTCTTCCATGCTTTCGCGGATCAGTTCACCCAGGTGCGGCGGGTTCAGCATAGACTCCACACGATCATCGTCGTCGCTCATGAGCCGATGTTCCCGCACATCGCAAGCGCTTGGTCGCTCGCCTGCCGGGGCCTGTTATGCCACGGTTCCTACCTCTTTGCGCAGGTAGGGCGGCATCCAGCGGACCTGACCCTCGGTGCCGTAGGCGTAGAACTCGGACGGCTTGCGCCGCTGCTTCAGCATCCAGGGGTGCAGGATCGGCATGTTGTAATAGATCCGCGCCGCCCAGTGCGGCCAGAGAATGAGCGGCCAGGTGATCGTCGACCAAAGCTGCGTGTGTTCGGAGATCGGCCGCTGGCGCGCTTCCCAGCGCGCGAGCACCCGGTCGATGTCATCGGATTCCTGGAGCATGTTGGCGAGCGAGAGGGCGTTGGAGATCGCCGTGCCGCAGCCCTGGCCAAGCCCCGGCGACATGGCGTGCGCCGAATCGCCCACGATCGCCACCCGGCCCGCGCTCCAGGCCTTCAGCTTGATGGTCTCGAAGCGGTCGTAGCGCCCCTCGTCCGGCACCCGGTCGATCATCGATTCGAGGTGCGGGAAGGCCTTGGTCCAGAGCGCTTTCGCCAGGGGCAGCCGCGACGCCTCGGTGTCGCGCGCGAGCATGATGAAGGCCAGATAGAAGACCTCGCGGGTACACGGCGTGTAGAGCACCCGGCGATAGCCCTTCCACCACTCGCGGATCGTGCGGCCCTCCTCGGTGTCGGCGTAGCCTGGCTCGTGCGGCACGAGCACGCGGATGGCGCCGTCCACGTGGGGCTTGCGGCTCTTCAAGAGGCCGAGAGAGTCGCGCACCTTGGAGTTGATTCCGTCCGCGCCGATGACGAGGTCCGCCGGCCATTCGCGCCCGTCCTCGGTGATGAGCGTGCCCTCCGGCCGCGCGCCGGTCGCCGTCGAGCGCGTGACGATTTCGACGCCTGCGCGCTCCGCCGCGCCCAGGATCGCGCTCAAGAGCTGCTGGCGGGTGATGCAGAACATGCGCGAGCGGTCTGTGCTGGTGATGGGCGCGAAGGGCACCTCGTCGATGTAGCGGCCCCTGGCGTCCCAACTGATGTAGGTCGGCGCCTCGGTACAGCCGTCGAGCGCGTGGTCGGCGGCGCCGATCGCCTTCAGCACACGCACGCCGTTGTCCCAGATCCAGATGCCCGCACCGAAGGCGCGGATCTCCGCCGTGCGCTCGTGCACGCGCACCGTCCAGCCGGCTCGGGCGAGCACCGCACCGATGGTGAGGCCGGTGAACCCGCCGCCTGCGATCTCCGCGTGTCGCGTCATGGTCTCTTCGCGCCGAGCCGTCTCTTCTACGCGGCCGCCTCGGCCTCTGGGCGCATATGAGGCGGCATCCAGCGCACCTGCGTCTCGGTGCCGTAGGCGTAGAACTCCGACGGCTTGCGCCGCTGCTCCAGCATCCAGGGATGCAGGATCGGCATGTTGTAATAGATCCGCGCCGCCCAGTGGGGCCAGAGCGTGAGCGGCCAGGTGATGGTCGACCAGAGCTGCGTGTGCTCGGAGATCGAGCGCTGGCGCTTCTCCCAGCGCCTCAGAACGTTCTCGATGTCGTCGGATTCGCGCAGCATGTTGGAGAGCGAGAGGGCGTTCGAGATCGCCGTGCCACAGCCCTGGCCCAGCCCCGGCGACATCGCGTGCGCCGAATCGCCCACGATCGCCACCCGGCCCTTGCTCCAGGCGTTGAGCTTGATGGTCTCGAAGCGGTCGTAGCGTCCTTCGTCCGGCACGCGGCCGATCATCGATTCGAGGTGCGGAAAGGCCTCGGTCCAGACCGCCCGCGGCAGGGGGATCTGGCTCGCCTCATTGTCCCGCGCGAGCATGGTGAAGCAGAGGTAGAACACCTCGCGGTTACAGGGCGTGTAGAGCACCCGCCGGTAGCCCTTCCACCATTCGCGGATGGTGCGGCCCTCTTCGGTATCGGCATAGCCCGGCTCGTGCGGCACGAGTACGCGGATGGCGCCATCCACGTGGGGCTTGCGGCTCTTCAACAGGCCCAGCGAGTCCCGCACGTTCGAGTTGATCCCGTCCGCGCCGATGACCAGGTCCGCCGGCCACTCGCGCCCGCCTTCGGTGATCAGCACACCCTCGGGCCGCGCGCCGGTCGCCTGCGAGCTGGTGATGATTTCCACGCCCGCGCGCTGTGCCGCGCCCAGGATCGCGCTCAGGAGCCGCTGGCGCGTGATGCAGAACATGCGCGAGCGGTCGGTGCTGGTGATGGGCGCAAAGGGCACCTCGTCGATGTAGCGGCCCCTGGCGTCGCGGCTGATGTAGGTCGGCGCCTCGGTGCAGCCCTCCAGCGCGTCGTCCGCCGCGCCGATGGCCTTGAGCACACGCACGCCGTTGTCCCAGATCCAGATGCCGGCACCGAAGGCGCGGATCTCCTCCGTGCGCTCGTGAACCCGCGCGGTCCAGCCGGCCTGGGCCAGCGCCGTTCCCATGACGAGCCCGGTAAACCCGCCGCCCGCGATCTCCACATGTCGCGTCATGGTCGTCTCGTCCGCTTCGCTTGTCGTCTCGCCGCCCTTCGTGCCGGACTATACCCTCACGCACTCCAGCAGATGCTGGGTATAGGGATGGCGGGGGGCGTCGAACAGACGGTCGGTCTCGTTAATTTCGACGATCCTGCCTGCCTGCATCACCGCGACGGTGTCGCAGTAATGCGCGGCGATGCCGAGGTCGCCGGTAATCAGGAGGCGTGCCGTGCCGGCCTCCTCGGCAAGCGTGCGGGTGAGGTCGAGCACCTGGCGCTGGATCGTCACGTCGAGCCCTGCGGTCGGCTCGTCCGCGATGAGCAGCTTGGGCCGGTACATCAGCGCCATGGCGAGACACACCCGCTGGGCCATGCCGCCGCTCAGCTCGTGGGGGAAGGCGCTCAGCCGCTGCGCCGGATCGACGATGCCCACCATCTCCAGCAGCTGGATCGAGCGAACTTGCGCCTCCTTCGCGCTGATCTTCTCGTGTGCCTGCAGCGCGCTGCGCAGCATGTCGCCGACGTTGGTGAGCGGGTTCAGCTGCGACTTCGCGTTGGGCAGGATCGCCGCGATCTGCGTCGTGCGCATCGCCCGCATCGAGCCCTTGCCAATCGTGAGCAGGTCGTGGTCGAGGTAGCGCACGGAGCCCGAGGTGACGGCAAGCTCCGGCGGCAGCAGCTGCAGCAGAGCCTTCACCAGCACAGACTTGCCCGAGCCGGATTCGCCCACGATCCCCATGCTGTGGCCGGCCTCGAGCGCGAGATGGATTTCGCTCAGCAGCGCTTGGCGCGAGTCGACCGCGACGACACCCAAGTGCTCGACCGCGAGCACCGGCTCGCTCATGTGTGAGAGAGTGAGGGTAGGGGCCTCGGGCACTTCGGGCTCGTCGCCGCCCGTCTCCAGCGCGTGCTCGCGGCGGCGGTCGGTCTCGCGCCTCACTGCGCGCGGCTCCATCACCCGGGTCATGATCTCGCCGAAGATGCCGAAGGAGAAGACGATCAGCCCAAGTGCGACGCCGGGGAAGAACGCGGCCCACCACTGCCCGATCTCCAGAAACTTCGCGCCGGACGCAATCATGGCGCCAAGCTCGGGCGTCGGCGGCTTGACGCCGGCGCCCACGAAGCTCAGGCCTGCGGTGAGCAGGATGGCGAAGCCCACCGTGACCGAGACCTGCACGATCACCGTCGGCAAGGCGTTGGGCAGCACGTGGCGGAAGCCGATGCGCACCTCGCGGTTGCCGACGGCGCGCGCGGCCTCGGCGAAGGGTCGCTGCACCAGCGAGAGCACGTCCGAGCGCACGATGCGCACGAACACTGGCGTGTTAACGAAGGCGATGGCGATGATGATGTTGGTCACGCTGCCGCCGAAGACCGCCACCAGCACCATCGCAAAGACGAACACGGGGAAGGATTGGATCACCTCCAGCACGCGCATGAAGGTCTCGGCGAATGCGGTGGACCCGGCGCCGCCGCGGCTCTCGTAGAGCGCGACGATGACGCCGAGCGGCGTGCCGATGAAGACCGAGATCGCGGTGGCGACGACGCCGATCACCACGTCGGTGCGGGGCGCCGCCAGCACGCGGGAGAAGATGTCGATGCCGTTCTCGTCGGTGCCGAAGGGGTAGGTGCCGCTGGGCGGCAGCAGGCGGGTGGTGGGTTCGGCGACCTCGGTGGGGAAGGGCGCGAGATAGGGGCCGAAGATGGTGAGGAAGATCCACCCGAAGAACATGACCAGCACGGCGAGCTGCCATTTCGGCAGCGCCCAGAGTGTGCGCTTGATGCGGAGCCAGAACATCGCGCGCCGCCCCTAGTGTCCCAACCCGCGAATGCGCGAGAGGACCGTTGGCCCCACATCGTCATGCCCGGACTGGTTCCGGGCATCCAGTGGTGCCGGGCGAGACCGGGGCGCTCTTGTGGATGGCCGGGACAAGCCCGGCCATGACGCGAGGGGGATGCTGGTCCTATTCATCTTCGGCTCCGGGACCCGCCCCTAGGCCTGGGTTCCGCCGATCTTGATGCGGGGGTCCATCGCGAAGTGGATCAGGTCCACGGCGAGATAGACCAGCATCGTGAAGATCGCGGCGAAGCAGACGAAGCCCTGAATGGGCGCGTAATCGGCGGTGACGATGCCGTTGATCGCGTACTGGCCGAGCCCGACGTAGTTGAATACGCGCTCCACCAGGACCGCGCCGCCGAGCAGGAACATCACCACGACGCCGGTAATCACCAGCGTCGGCCCGGCGGCGACCCGGGCGGCCCGTGTGAGCACGATCGTGGGCGCGAGGCCCACGGCCTCCGCATAGGTCGTGTAGTCGGCCTTGAGCGCGCCCTCCATCTGGCTCCGCAGCATCTTGAAGATCGGAGCGCCGTAAACGAAGGCGAGGGTGAAGACCGGCATGATCAGGTGCATGAAGCCCGACCAGAAGATTTCGAAGTCGCCGGCCAGCGCCGCATCTATCAGGATCGAGCCGGTCACGAAGGGCGGCTCGAAGTCGAGGATGCCGAGCCGGCCCTCCGGGCCCGGCAGAATCTCCGCCGGCATCAGCCCAGCCGCGCCGGCGAAGAGGAAGAAGATCAGCACCAGGCCGAGCAGGAAGTCCGGCAGCGCACCGGCCAGCATGCCGTAGCCGAAGGTGGCGTTCTGGAAGATCCGCACGATCCAGTTTCTGGTGCGGCTCGCGGTAATGATGGCGAGCGGAACCAGAACCAGGAAGACGACGAACAGTGAGAGGAAGATGAGCTCCAGGGTCACCGGAATGCGGCTGATCAGATCGTCCGCCACTTCCGTGTTGTTGACCCAGGATTCGCCAAAATCACCCTGAAAGGCGTTCTCCAGCCAGATCACGTATTGCTCAGGGATGGGCCGGTCCAGATACATCTTGGCGCGCAGCGCCTCGACCGAGGATTCGGGCGCAAGCGGGCCTAGCGAAAGCCGCGCCGGATCGCCCGGCAGCAGGCGCACCAGCACGAAGGTGATGAACGAGATCAGAAAGACCTGGGGAATCAGGAAGAGAAATCTTCGCCCGATATAGAGTGCGAGACGCATGGCCTGGCCCGCCTAACCCGCGACGCCGCGCAGGGCGGATGCTGCGCCCGCCGCCAGAGCGGCAGGCGGGCACGAAAGCCGGGGCGGCGGGTTCCTCCCGCCGCCCCCGCCGGGCGCCTTCATCGGCGCTCGTCCCGAGGGACGCTCTACAATCTCGCCGTCAGTCGGCGATGCTCATTTCCGCCACGTGGTAGTACTGCGTCGTGTACCAGCGGAAGTTGCTGACCTTGCGCGAGAGGCCAACGGCGAAATAGTGCTCGCCGATCCAGCCCAGCGGCGCCAGGTCGTGAA
Source organism: Alphaproteobacteria bacterium (assembly GCA_963422645.2). Classification (GTDB taxonomy): domain Bacteria; phylum Pseudomonadota; class Alphaproteobacteria; order UBA828; family UBA828; genus WTGU01. The sequence continues at coordinate 159,725 of CAXXVO010000009.1, read as the reverse complement.
TATACTCCTGGATGCCGCCGTGCGCTGCGATGCGCGCTTCCGCGTCCACCACGCCTTCGCCGTCCTTCAGCACCTGGTCGACCTTGGAGTCGGTGAAGTTGTGGTAGTTGACGAGCGCGTTGGTCGGCCACACCAGCTTCAGCGCGTAGTTGATGTCCGGCTGAATCGGCATGTCCGTCCAGAGCGCGAGCGAGCCCTGCTTGCCCATCACGTTGTCCGAGTTCGCGGCGGTCGGCAGCTTCCTCAGCGAGAGGTTGATGCCGGCCTTCCTGAAGTCGCTCTGCAGCAGGACGCCGATGGATTCCATTGCCGAAACGGCCGCGTCGAACGAGAGCTCGGCGTCGAAGCCGTCAGGATAGCCCGCCTCGGCGAGGAGCGCCTTCGCCTTCTCCGGGTTGAAGTCGTACTTGAGGTGCGCTTCGTAGCCCGGATAGGTGCTGGGCATCACGCCCTGCCAGCGGTTCATCATGCCGTGGTAGATGTCGCGGATGATCGCCTCCTGGTTGATGAGGTGATTCATCGCCTGACGCACCTTCACGTTGTCGTAGGGCGGCAGCGTGTTGTTGATCATCATCCACATGGACTGGTTGCCGCGTACGGCGACGCCGCGCGCGTTCGGATCGTCAGCGAGCGCTACGATCTCGTCCGGCGACAGCCCCTCGGCCATGTGCACCTTGCCCTGCTTGAGCAGCGCCACGCGGTTGGCCGATTCCGGCACCACCAGGTAGATGATGCGCTTGATCTCCGGCGCACCGCGCCAGTAGTTCTCGTTGGCCTCCATGACGACCCGCTTGCCGGCGGTCCACTCGCTCACCCGGTAGCCGCCGAAGCCGCCGCCGTTGGTCGACACCCACTTGTCGCCCCAGGGATCCTCCTCCGTGGCGTTCTTCATGATCTCGGTGGAGTCGAGCCAGGCGTTGTAGTAGTTGGTCAGCCCCTTGCAGGCGAGCGGCATGGGCGCGGACGAGGTGACCTCGACGGTATGGTCGTCGATCTTGGCGTATCCGCCGCTCTCAGGCGGATTGATCGTCTGGCCCGGCATGTTGAGCAGGAACTCGAGGAAATTGTTGATCGCCCCCGTGGCCTTGCCGCGCTCGATCCGCCAGAGCATGTCGTCGGCGGTGAACTCGTTGCCCCAGGGCGAGATCACGCCCTTGCGCAGGTGATAGACGGCGCGCTTGCCGTCCGGCTCCATTTCGCAATTCTCGATGATGCCGGGCACCAGGGTCTTCTGGCCCATGTAGTCTGGATACATGAAGCCCGGGATGGTGGAGGGGTCCCAGGCGTCGCCTGTCGAGAAGGGGAAGTCGATCGACTCCCAGTTCATACCGTCCTCCAGCACCTGTGCGCCCATGCTCCAGGTCTGCGGGCTCACGTGCTTGTCGAGGTCGATGCCCTGCGGCAGGGCGCCGATGGCAATCACCATCGTGTCCTGATTGGCGGCGGCCGGCTTCGGCGGTGCCGCTGCCACCAGCGCGGCGAGCGCTGCAGTGGCTGCGACCGCGAGGCCGCGTCTCGTGATGTCACCCAAGGTCATGTCGTCTCTCCTCAGTCTCCCTCTGCACCGCAGGGTCGGCCCGCGCGCGCAGGTGCGCGCGTCCCGGCACGCGGCCGGATATTAGAAGAAAATTGAAACAAGCGCTCGTTCAAATTTGGCGGTAACGATTTTGTCATCGACGGGTGCGAACCAGCCCGCCTCACCGCTCCAGGCTTTGCTACGCAGCACCGCGCGCGTCCGCCATCGAGGCCGCGACGTCGTCCCAGCGCCGGCAGGCAGAATAGTGCACCGCCTCCACCTCAACCAGCGGCGGTACCGCGTCTTGGCAGGCGTCTTCGCGGATCGGGCAGCGGCCGTAGAGCGGGCATTCGGGCTTCGGGTTGATCGCCGTCGGGATCTCGCCCTCGATCACGTAGGGGTCGGGCCGGCGGTGCGGATCGGGGAAGAGCACGGCGGAGAGAAGGGCGCGGCTGTAGGGGTGGCGCTGGCTCTCCATGATGATGTCGGTGGGCGCGTGCTCGACGATGTGGCCGAGGTACATGATCGCGATGCGGTGGCTGATCTTCGCAACCGAGGTCAGGTCGTGGGAGATGAAGATGTAGGCGGTCTCGGTCTCGTTCTGGATCGCCTTGAGCAGGTCCAGGATTTCGGCCCGCGCCGAGGGGTCCAGCATCGAGGTCGGCTCGTCGAGCACCACGAACTCGGGCTCGGTGACCAGCGCGCGCGCAATCCCCACCCGCTGCTGCTCGCTCGCGGTCAGGTCCGCCGGATAGTAGTTGAAGACGTCGCTGCCGAGCCCCACGCGCTCCAGCATCGCGCCGACCCGGGGCCTGCGCTCGGCGCGCCCCACGTCGTGCAGCGCGAGCGGCTCGTCCACCGTCTGGTAGACCGTGAGTCTGGGGTTGAGCGAGCCGAAGGGGTCCTGGAAGACGAGCTGCATCCGCGCCCGGAGCGCCCGGAGTCCGGCCGGGTCGAGCTCGCTGATCTGCTGGTCGCCGAGCGCGATCCGCCCCTCGGTAGGCTCGATCAGGCGCAGCACGCAGCGGCCGACCGTGGTCTTTCCCGAGCCGCTCTCGCCGACCAAGCCCAGCGTCTCGCCGCGCTCAAGCGTGAACGAGACGTTGTTGACCGCGATCAGGTCCTCGTCTTTGCCGACCGTGAAGATCTTGGTCAGATTCTCGACCGTGAGCAGCGCCACCGCCCCTCGTCCCGCCGTGCGCGGCGCGCCGCGTCCGCCGCTCGCTGGTCTCCCTATCGCAACGGCCGAGCGCGGGCAAGGGCGGCGCCGGGCGCGGACAAATTCGCCCTTTCGCGGTCGGGCTCTGCGCGGCTATGACTGCGCCCATGACTGAGCAACCCTTCTCCTCCGACGAGATGATGACCGTCGCCGCAGCGCGGCTCGTCGATAACGGCACCGTGTGTTTCGTGGGCATCGGCCTGCCGAGCGCCGCCGCCAACCTCGCCCGGGTCAGCCACGCGCCCGACGCCGTGCTGATCTACGAGTCCGGCACCGTCGGCGCGAAGCCCGCCGTGCTGCCGCTCTCCATCGGCGACAGCGAGCTCGCCGAGACCGCCGACTTCGTGGTCTCCACCGCCGAGATCTTCCGCTACTGGCTGCAGGGCGGGCGCATCACGGTGGGCTTCCTCGGCGCAGCGCAGATCGACCGCTTCGGCAACATCAACACGACCGTGATCGGCGATTACGCGCAGCCCAGGACCCGGCTTCCCGGCGCCGGCGGCGCGCCGGAGATCGCCGGGCTCGCCGGCGAGGTCTTCGTCATCATGCGCCAGTCGAAGCGCGGCTTCGTGGAGAAGGTGGAGTTCGTGACCTCGGCCGGCCACCTGACCGGCGGCGACTGGCGCGAGCGTTCAGGTCTCCCCGGCCGCGGGCCCAGCACGGTCATCACCGATCTCGGCGTGCTCGAACCCCATGCGGAGAGCCGCGAGCTGGTTCTCACCCACACCCATCCAGGCGTGGCACTCGACGACGTGCTGGCCGCCACCGGCTGGCCGCTCAAGGTCGCCGACGACCTCACCGTGACCCCGGCACCGACTGCGGACGAGTTGCGCGCGCTGCGCGGGCTGCACGAGCGCACCGCCGCCGCCCGCGCCCTCGCGGGCTGACCTTTATCGCTCACGGCCTGTCGCGCGACCGTCAGTGACGGAGGCGCTCTAATCTTCCCGGGCGAGTAGCGGAAGCGCGCGCAGTGCGGCGCAGGCGGCGCCGTAGCCGTTGTCGATATTGACCACCGCCACCCCTGGCGCACAGGAGGCGAGCATGGCCATCATCGCCGCCGACCCGCCGCTTGCGACGCCGTAGCCGGTCGACGTCGGCACCGCGATCACCAAGCCCGGTACCAGCCCGCCCACCACAGAGGGCAGCGCGGCGTCCATGCCGGCGACCACGATGACGACGGGATAGGCTCTGATCTCGTCGATCCGGTCCATCAGCCGCCACAGGCCGGCCACCCCCACATCGCCGATCTCTGCGGAAGCGTGGCCGTGATAGGCGAGAGTGCGGGCGGCCTCGCGGCAGACCGGCTGGTCCGAGGTCCCGGCGGAGACGATCGCGACCCGCGGAGCCCCTTCTGGAGCCGCGACCGTGCCGAAGACACCGGTGCGCGACAGCGGCTCGTAGTCGATGCGCCCGGCCAGCGCCGCGGGCAGGGCGTCGAGTTGGGCCGCGGCGAGACGGGTCAGCAGCAGGCTCCGCTCCGCCTCCTCCGCCCGCGCGAGGATGTCTGCCAGCTGCTCCGCCGTCTTGCCCTCGCAGAGCACGGCCTCCTCGATGCCGATGCGCGCGCGGCGCTCGAGATCGAGGGTGATGGCGGTGGGCGTGCTCACGCCGGCTGCGCAGGCCTCAGGAAGGCGCTTCCCACCCGGTAGGGGGCGAAGCTGACCGGCCGGGCCTCGGCGCCCGTGGCGAACATGCCGGCGACGGTGTCGCCGAGCGCGGCGCGGCGGCTCTCGCTCAGCGCATAGAGTGTCGGTGCGTCGAGCTCGATCACGATGCCGGCCTTGCGCCGGCGGCAGCGCACCGTCTCGGGCCGAAGCTGCCGGGTGAGATAGCGCTCGGCGGCGTGGATCGAGGCGAGGTCGTCCGCCTCCACGCGAAGCCCGGTCTCGACGCGGCTGGAGAGGCAGGGCGCGGCCGGCAGCTGCGACAGGTCGTCAAAGCCTAAGCCCGCCGCGATGGCGCGGACCCCTGCCTTGTCGATGCCGGCCTCGACGAAGGGATGGCGCACGCCGTGCTCCCCGGCGGCCTTGAGCCCCGGCCGCCAGTCGCCCAGATCGTCCAGGTTCGTCCCGGAGAGCAGGGTGGCGTCAGTGCGGGCGGCAAGCGCGCCGTAAAGGTTTGTTTTGCAATAATAACAACGGTTCGCCGGGTTGGCGCGATAGGTGGGATCGTCGAACTCGCCGGCATCGAGGACCGTGAGCCGCCATCCCTCTTGCGCGGCGAAGGCGCGCACCCGCTCGGTCGCTTCCGGCGGCACCGCAGGCGAGACGGCGTGGAACATCGCGCTCTCTCGGCCCAGGCGGCGTCCGGCGAGCAGCGCGAGCGTCATGCTGTCCACTCCGCCGCTGACCGCGACCGCCGCGCGGCCAACGCCGTCGAGCACCGCGCCCAGCGCGCCTGCGCCTGAGGAAGCCGGCTCAGTCATCGCCGCCCCGTCCACGCGCCGCTGCCTCCGCATCGCGCCGGCGCTCTTCGCGCACCGCGTGGCCCGCGCTGCCTGCGAGGTCGTCGAGCTCCGCCTTGGCGGTCACGGTGCCCGCCGGCCGGCGCGCGCGCTTCACCCGGACCGTGCCGAGCGCATCGCTGTGGGAGGCCGCATCCCGCGCGAGCGCGCTGCGGGCAACCGTGGACCAGCGCACGCCGAGCGTGGTGGTCTCGTCAAAGACCGCATCGAGCGCCCCGTCGAGCGCGTCCGCCTCGGCAAGCACCTGGACCGCGGCCACCATACGGCCCTTCTTGCCGTAGGCCGGCCATTGCAGGACATCGAGGATGCCGGGGCGCGACCGCAGACGATCGAGACCCAATGCGAGGTCTTCCGGTGTCTGGTCGTCGATCTCGCAGCGCAGCACCGCGACCCCTTCCTGCCTTGCGGCCGGCGCGACGGGCGCGAACTCCAGAACGCGCAGCACGTTGCTGAGGCCGGGCAAGGCGCGGCTGCCGAAGCCTGTGCCGACGCCCGCCAGCGTCTCCGGCGCTCTTGCCGGCGCCGGGTCCGGCGCAAGATGCTTGAGAATGGCCGCGCCGGTGGGCGTCACCCGCTCGCCCTCGATGCCGTCGTCGTGTGTGACCAGCCCCCGCAGGAGATGCACCACGGCAGGCGCCGGCACCGGCAGCAGGCCGTGAGCGCAGCGCACCCGGCCCGAGCCAAGCGGGACGGGACCGACGGACCAGCGGGCCGGGCCCAGCGCCTCGATCAGGTATGCGGCAGCGACGATATCGACGGTCGCATCCCACTCACCCACCTCGTGGAAGGTGACCTCCGCCGGGTCCACCCCGTGCACCGCGCCTTCGGCCTCGGCGAGCAACACGAAGATCGCGAGCGCCCGCGAGCGCAGGGCAGGCTCGATGCGGGCGGCCTCCAGCCGCGCGCGCACCTCCGCCAGCCGCACGTGGCCGTGCCCGTCGTCTTCCGGCGCCGTCACGTTGAAGCGCACACCGGCCAGCGCCGAATCCCGATGCGGGTCGATGGCGATCTCGACAGAGGCCGGCAAGTCCTGGCCGGCAAGTGTCGCGCGCAGGCCGTCGGCAAGCGCGGGCCGGGCGTCGAGCAGCGCCGCGGCGAACATGTCGCCGGCGATGCCGCCCACCGGATCGAGGTGAAAGCGCCGGAGGCGGGCGGGCGAAGCCGAACCTTCCGACACGTCCGTGTCGGCGCCCGTCGCTGCGGGGGGCGGTGCGTCGTCCATGCGACCGCTACTCTCCCTTGAAGACCGGCTTGCGCTTTTCAGTGAAGGAAGCGACGCCTTCCGCGAAGTCGGCCGATGAGCGCAGCCTACCATAGGCCTCGCCTTCCAGGGCGATGGCGACGCTGAGCGGCGCGTCCTCGGCCTCGTTGAGGAGCTTCTTCGCGGTGCGCTGGGCGAGCGGCGAGAACGCCTTGAGCTCGTCCACCAGCGCGTCGGTCACGGCCGCAAGCCGATCCTCCGGCACGCAGTCGAGCGCGATGCCCCAGACATGCGCTTCCGCGCCCGCGAGCCGCCTCGCCCGCATCACCATATCCTTGGTGCGCCCGATGCCGATCATCCGGGCCAGCCGGGCCGAGCCGCCGGAGCCCGGGATCATGCCGATTCGCTGCTCCGGCAGCCCGAGCAGCGCGCTCTCCGTCACGATGCGGAAGTCGCAGGCCAGCGACAGCTCGAACGCGACGCCGAAGCAGTAGCCGTGGATCGCCGCGATCACCGGCTGGCGACAGCGCTCCGGCGCAGCCACGTTGCGCGCCAGTACCGCGAGCTGCTCCGGCGCGCGCGTCATGAAGCCGGGGATGTCGCCGCCGCTGGAAAAGTGCTTCCCCTCAGCCCGGAGCACGATCACGCGCACGGCCTCGTCGGCATCGAGCGCGGCGAAGACGGCGGCAAGCTGGTCCCGCTGCGGCATGCGCACGACGTTGAGCGGCGGGCGGTCGAGCACGATGTCGGCGCGCGCCGCCGCGTGGTCGACCTCCACCCGGAAACCGTCGAGATCGTCAAGAGGACTTTTGGTTGTCACGCGCCTCTCCCGCCCCCGCACTCACTGTCCTCGTCGTACTCGCCCGCGATCAGCTTGCGCCGCAGCACCTTGCCTACCGGGGACTTCGGGATGGCGCGGACGAAGACGTAGGCGCGCGGCCGCTTGAAGTCGGCGAGCACCGAGGCGCGGCAGTGTGCGTCGAGCGCCGCCGCGTCCACCATGCCGCTACGCACCACGAAGGCCGCGACCTTCTGCCCCCAGCGTTCGTCCGCGAGCCCCGCGACCGCCGCCTCCGCCACCGCCGGGTGGACCGAGAGCACGCTCTCGATTTCGGCGGGCAGCACGTTCTCGCCGCCGGTGATCACCATGTCGTCGACCCGCCCCGTCACGAAGAGATCGCCGTCGCCGTCGCAATAGCCGACATCGCCGGTGAAATACCAGCCCTGCTTCAGCGCGCGCGCGTCCGCGTCCGGCCGCTGCCAGTAGCCCGCGAAGGCTTCCTCGCTCTCCAGGCTCGCGATCACCTCGCCTTCGACGCCCGCGTCGACGGTGCGCTCCGGGTCGTCGGTGCCGATCTCGACCACGCGGATGCGCTGATTGATGCCTGCCTTGCCCGCCGAGCCCGGCTTGGCCGCCGCGTTCTGGTCGATGGTGAAGGTGTAGATTTCCGACGAGCCGTAGTGGTTGACGAAGAGCTCGGGCCGGAAGGCATCGGCGACCCGGCGCAGCAGCCCCTCGGCCATCGGCGCCCCGGCGAATCCCAGCTTGCGCACCGAGGAGACATCAGCGCCGTCGAACCCCGGGCTGCTCAGCAGGTCGTAGTAGAGCGTCGGCACCAGGTAGAGGGCGGTGATCCGCTCCGCCTCGATTAGCCGCAGCGCACCGGCCGCGTCGAAGCGCTGCTGGCAGACGAAGGCACCGCCCACCGGCGCCATCGCGAGCAGCGAGCGCACGCCCATGGTGTGGTAGAGCGGCATGACGCCGAGCGTGCGCTCGCCCGCGCGATAGCAGTTCTGCGCGATGTGGGCGAGTGCCGAGGCACGCTCGGCGCGGTGCGTGCGCGGCACGCCCTTGCCGCGCCCGGTGGTGCCCGACGTGTAGAGCATGAGCGAGAGGTCGTCTTCGCCTGCGCGCGGCGTGGCCTCTGCCGGGGCCGCCAGCAGGTCGCCGAAATCGACCGTGCCGCCGGGAGAGGCGCCCACCGCGATACGGCGGAGCTGGACCGCGCAGGCCGAGCCCGCAACGGCAGCCGCAGCACTCTCGTCGAACGCCAAGGCCGCAGCCCCCGAATCCTCAAGGAAGTAATCCAGTTCCTCCGCACCGCTTCGCCAGTTGAGCGGCACCACGACGACGCCCGCAAGCTGACTGGCCCAGTGGAGCGCCGCCATCTCCCACCGGTTTTGCATGATGACCGCGAGCCGGTCGCCCTGCGCGAGCCCGAGGCCGCCGAGGCCCGCGGCGAGGCGCGCGGCCCTATCGAGCCACGCGGCATAGTCGAAGCGCCGCTCGCCATCGACCACGGCAAGCGCACGGGGGTTCCGCTCCGCCGCCGCGATCAGCGTGCGGCCCAGATCAGTCATCCCCGCGCCGCCGCGCTTCCGCGACGTCCAGCGCCGCCGCGACGATCCCCGAATAGCCGGTGCAGCGGCAAAGGTGGCCGCTGAGCAGCGCCCGGACTTCGCCCTCGTCCGGCGTGGGCCGGCTTTCGAGCCAGGCGTCGAGGGACATCAGGATGCCGGCGGTGCAGAAGCCGCATTGCAGCGCGTGGTGGCGGCGGAACGCCTTCTGCAGGTCGTTCAGCTCGCCCTCCGGCGCCAACCCCTCCACCGTGTCCACGCGCCGGCCCGCTGCCTGCACCGCGAGCGTCAGGCAGGCCCGCGCCGGGGCCCCGTCGAGGCGCACCGTGCAGGCGCCGCAGACCCCGTGCTCGCAGCCCACGTGAGTGCCGGTGGCACCGAGTTCGTGGCGCAGGAAATCGCTCAGCAGCATGCGCGGTTCCGCCCAGCCTTGGGCTTCGCGGCCGTTGAGGGTGAGCGCCACCCGATGGCGGCTCTCCTGGCCGAGCCGCTTCACGGCCGCGCCTCCTGCGCCGCGAGCACCACCTGCTTGCCGAGATTTCGTACCAGCTCGCGCCGGTAGCGGCCGCTGGCGTGGACATCGTCGGCGGCATCCAGCGACCAGGCCAGCGCGTTCAGCGCATCGTCCAGGGCGCTGCCGGCAAGTGCCGGCCACTCCTCCACCGCCGGCTTCTCGGCGACACCGCCCACACCGATCCTGATGCCCTTCGCCTGCGCGATGGCGGCAACGGCGACGATGGCGAAGTCCCCGTGCCGGCGCGCGAACTCGGTGAAGGCGTAGCCCGCGCCCGGCTCTGCGGTAGGGAAGCGCACCGCCGCCACCATCTCGTCCTCGCGGCACGCGGTGGACAGCATCCCGGTCTGGAACTCGGCGGCTTGCAGCGTTCGCGTTTCCGCGCGCGAGCGCAACATGACCTCGCCCCCCAGCACGGCCAGGCAGAGCGGCAGTTCCGCGCTCGGGTCGGCGAACGCGATGGAGCCGCACACCGTGCCCCGGCTCCGGGTCTGCACGTGGCCCAACAGGGGCAACGCCTGGGCCAGCAGCGGCGCGCGCCGGCCGAGTGCGGGCCAGGTCTCCAGATCGGCCTGGGTCGCTGCCGCACCGACCTCGATGTGGCTCCCGTCGTCGCAGATACCGGCGCGTCCCGACAGGCGAGAGATATCGATCAGCACCGCCGGCTCCACCAGCCGCATGTTGAGCATCGGCATCAGAGTCTGGCCACCGGCGAGCAGCCGCGCGTCGTCCCCCGCCTCGGCAAGGGCCTCCAGCGCCTCCTCCTCGTCGTCCGGCCGCAGATAATCGAAGGGCGCAGGCTTCATGGCGTCCCTATACCCGGATCGGGGGCGCGTTGGTATCATGGCGCGGTCCCCCGAGCCCGCCGGCAGGGCGGTATCCGCGAGGAGCGAGCCATGAAATTGAAGGTGATCGTGCATGAGGCGGAAGAGGGGGGATACTGGGCCGAGGTGCCCGCAATCCCCGGCTGCGCGACGCAGGGCGAGACCTTCGAGGAACTGCTGAGCAACCTCTATGAGGCGGTCGAAGGCTGCCTGAGCGCTTGAAGAAGAGCGCGAGAATCGACGGGTCGGAATAGTTGTGCGGTTCTTGAGGTTCGGATCCAGGTGAACCGCTCCGCGCGCTCTCCGAGCGATTTAACCTGACCTACTTCATCCTGCGTTGCCTTTGGAGGTCACGATGGCACGGCGTGAGCTTTCCCCCTGACGCCATAGGCATCCGGTTTCGAGCTTTGTTGTGACAGGCGTTGGGGGTTGAGGGGGAGTTCGGGTTTACGGGGCACGGCGCCCCGGCGGTCAGGGGCCTGCTGCTGCGAGGCGCCCTGCGAGCAGGCGGAAGAGGGCGGCGTCCGGGCAGGCAGAGGAGAAGTGGATACGGATGCGGGCGGCCTTTTCGATGACGCGGGCACCGATCTTGAGCAGGCGCAGCCTGAGAGTGGCGAACTCGGCGCGGGCGAGCGGCGCAGCACGGGGAATGGCGTCGCGCAGGGCGAGCATGAGCCAGTAGGCGCCGGTGTGCAGGACCAGCCTGAGCTGGTTGGCGAGCGGGCTTTGGCAAGAGGTCCGGTCCGAGGCGAGCTGGCCCTTGTGCAGCTTGATCAGGTTCTCGGCCTGGCCGCGGGCGCAGTAGAGGACTTCGTAGAGATGGCGGGGCTCGCCGCTGAGCGAGGTGACGATATAGCGGGCGTCGAAGCCGCGCGTGCTCGCCTCTAGCCTGGCGACGACCCGGCGTTCGCGGCCCCAGGAGCGGGCGGCGTAGGCGAAGGCGGCGAAGCTGCGCATCCTGTCTGCGCCGGCCTCGGCGCGGCGCACCTTGAGGTCGTCGGCCACCTCGTAGGCGAGGGCATGCAGCGCGCGATTGCCCGCGAGGCCGAAGATGTAGTCGACGCCGTTCTCCTCGCACCAGGCCATGGCCTGCGGGCGGCCGTAGTGGGAATCTCCGCGGAAGGTGAGCCGGGTGCGGGGCCAGTGGCGGCGTATACGGCGGACCAGATGCTTCAGCAGGGTGCGGACCTCAGGCCCGGACGGCGTCTTTCCCGGGCGCAGGAGGACCGCCACCGGCTTGCCGCTCTCCACATGGTAGACGTGGACGGGGAGAAAGCAGCGCGTGTCGTAATGGGCGTGGAAGAGCGAGAGCTGCTGGTGGCCGTGCACGGCATCGCAGGTGTCGTCGATATCCAGGGTGATGGCGGCGGGAGGGGCGGGAAAGGAGCGGCAGAAGAGATCGACCAGCGCCGCCGTCATGCGCGCCACCTCGATGCGGGACGGTGCGTTCTCCAGGCGGCTCATGGTCGGCTGCGAGCAGAGCGCGCCCCCGCTCTCCGGCGCCTGGCCCGCGGCGAGCTTGAACAGGGGGTCCGTGCGGAGCGCGTCGCAGTCGTCGGCATCCTCGTAACCGCAGGCGATCGCCAGCATGCGAAAGCGCAGCATGGCCGAGAGCGAGTGGACCACCTGCGCCTGATTGCGCCGGTCGCGGATGCAGCCTGCCAGGGTCTCGGCGAGGCGCAAGCGGCGCTCCGCCCCGCGCAACAGGACGAGGCCGCCGTCAGACGAGATCAGGCCACCATCGAAGGCGGCACTCACCTTCTTGCGTTGGACGCTTGGCAGATCGAAGGGGAGAAGGCTATCGTCGGTCATGGCGGGCGTGGCGTTTTCGTTGTTCGGAGAGGAAGACGCTCGGACAACGAATTCCTACCCGATGGCAACGGCTTACGCTACGTCCGCCACCCCAAAATCAGACACGCCGTGAATAATTGGGGTTAACCACACACACGCTGTCATGCCCGGACTTGATCCGGGCATCCATGTGGTTGCGCCCTTCCCCGAGACGGCGAGACGATGCCATGGATGGCCGGGACAAGCCCGGCCATGACGTGATGTGATGGTGCGCGAGTGGATACGAACTTCGACAACGGGGCGCTATAGCCCTGAGTTCTGTTCCAAACCCGTGGCCGCCGGCTCTGGCCTCTCGGGCCCGTGGATCAAGGCGCCGATGCGGGCCGGCGTGAGCGGCAGGTCCAGGCACTCCGCTCCCAGCGCGTCCGCCACGGCGTTGGCGAGGCAGACGGGCGTGGTCATGCAGTTGCCTTCGCCGACGCCCTTGGCGCCGAGCGGCGTCACCGGGCTCAGGGTGTCGCGGTGCAGGATGAGCGGGTCCGGCACCTCGCAGGCGGTCGGCACCAGGTAATCGGCAAGGGTGCCCGAGAGGAAGCTGCCGTCCTCGGAATAGGCGAGTTCCTCGTAGAGCGCAGCGCCCACCGCGTGGGCGAAGGCGCCTCGAATCTGGCCGTCCACCAGCGCCGGGTTGAGGCGACGGCCGGCGTCGTGGGTGGTGGCGTAGCGGTCGATGGCGACGGCGCCGGTCGCACGGTCGACCTCCACCCCGCAGAAATCGAAGATGAAGCTGTAGGCCGCCGAGCTGTTGACCCGGTCGTCCTCATCGGGCGGCGTGAGCTCCGGCGGGGTCCAGCGCGCGGTCTCGCGCAGCGCAGGGGGCACGCCCTCCGGAAGGCTGCCCGGCGACCAGTGGGCGAGCGACGCCACCCGGCGGAAGTCGAGATCGTTGCCCGGGTTGCCGGCGGCGAAGATGCGCCCCTGCTCGAAGCGCACGTCCTCAGGCCGCGCGTTGAGCTGCTGGCTTGCGATCCGCGCGAGGCGCTCGCGCACCCGTACCGCCGCGAGGTGCGCGGTACCCGCGACCGCGCCCGAGAAACGGCTCGAATAGTTGCCGGCGGCGATGGACCATGGGTCCCGCTGGGTGTCGTGCTCCAGTGCGACCGTGATCTGCTCCGGCGCGAGGCCCAGCGCGTCGCCCACCACCTGCGCCAGCACCGTGCGGTGGCCCTGACCCTGCGGGATCGAATCGGCGGTCACGGTCACGGCGCCGAGAGGATCCACCGCCACCGTGGCGTAGCTGACGGCGCCGTCCTTGGGTCCCGCCTTGCGGCGTTCTTCGGCGCTGAGCACGGTGGTGATGTAGCCCATGTTGGAGATGCTGGATTCCACCGCGGCGGCGAAGCCGATACCGTAGAGCCGCCCCTCCGCCCGCGCCGCGTCGCGCTTGGCGCGCAGCGCGTCGAGCGCTCCCTCGACGGCGCCGTAATCCACGGTGGCGGGAAAGTCGCCGGCATCGAGCACCGCGCCGGCGGCGGCGCGATAGGGCATGGCGTCGGCCGGCACCAGATTGCGCCGGATCACCGCCAGCGGATCGAGGCTCAAGGTTGTGGCGACGCGCTGCATCAGCCGCTCCAGCGCGTAGTAGAGCTGCGGTCCCCCAAAACCCCGGTTGAGCCCTGTGGGCGTCTTGTTGGTCACGACCACACGGTTCCTCACCGCGAGATGGGCGATCTGATAGGGGCCCGTGAGGTTGCCGTGGTTGCGGTAAAGCGTCGCGGGCTCGGGCGCGCGCAGGTAGGCGCCGCAATCCTCGAGCTGGTCGAGGCGGAGCGCCGTGACCCTGCCGTTCGCCTCCACAGCCGCCTCGATCCGCGTCACCCGGTTGGTCGCCGAGGTGGCCGCCAGCAGATGCTCCAGCCGATCCTCGATCCACTTGACCGGCCGCGCGGCCTTTCGCGCCGCCAGCGCCATCGCGACGATGTAAGGGAAGACCGCCTGCTTGACCCCGAAGCTGCCGCCGGAATCCGGTACAGAGCGCAGCCGGAAGCGCGGCCCCGGCACCTTGAGCGCCCGCGCCATGACCGGATGCAGCGTGAGTGGCCCTTGGAAGTGAGAGAGCACGTCGTAGGCGTCCTCGCCTGGGTCGTAGGCGGCGATCAGGCCGAGGCACTCGATGGGGGTGCAGGAATTGCGCGGGTAGCGCACCGTGGTCGCGACCTTGTGCGCCGCCGCCTCGAACGCCGCCTCCGGCTCGCCGTAGCGGAACCTCCGCTCGCTGATGAGGTTGCTGCCGACAGCCTCGTGCAGCACGGGCGCATCTGCGCCAAGCGCTGCCTCGGGATCGACGATGGCGTCCAGCGGCTCGTAGCGCACGTCGATGAGCACGAGCGCGTCCTCGGCGCGGTAGCGGTCCTCCGCCACCACGATGGCCACCGGCTCGCCGGCGTAGCGCACCCGGTCGGTGGCGATGCACCAGTGCTCCATGGGCTGGCGCACACCAACAAGGAAGGGCGTGGACCAGGCGCGCGCGTCCTCTCCCCTGACCACGGCATGCACGCCCGGCAGCGCCTCTGCCGCCGCCGTGTCGATGCTCAAGAGGCGCGCATGGGGGTGGGGCGAGCGCAGGATGGCGGCGTGGCCCGTGCCGGGCGCAACCGGCATGTCGTCGATATAGCGGCCGCAGCCCATGAGCAGCGCCGCATCCTCGACTCGTTCCAACGCTGTGCCGAGCGTGCTCATGCCTCGCTGGCCCGAGCGTGCGCCGCCATCGGCCTCGGGCGTTCTAGTCGTCGGACCAGCCGGGGATCAGGCGGTTCGACGGCAGCGACTCGTCGGCGGCCTTGTGCGCGGTCTCGACGCCGCCGACAGGCAGCCCCTGCGGCTCCAGCAAACCGATCTGCACCAGCACCGAGGCCTGATCCCAATAGATGTGCTCGTGATGGAGCCTGTCGCCGCGGAAGGCCACGATGGCGACCAGCGGCACGCTGACCCTCTTGCCCGTGGGGGCCACGCCGGGGAGCATCCAGTCGATCTCCTCGTTGTGGGTGAAGCTGAAGATCAGCTCGTCCACCACCCGGTCCGCGCCCACCGTGCGCGAAAGCGGGGTCAGCGTCGTGTCCTTCGGCATCTTCGGGATGAAGTGCTCGGCGTAGAAGCGGCTCAGCGCGTCGGCGCCGGTGCCGCCGGTCATTGTCGGGATGTGGTTGACGTAGGGCTCGGCCACCATGGTGGCCATGGTCTTGTCGGTGTCCCGCGTCGCGAACTCGTAGTCGAGGTGACGATCCCACAGCCTCTCGAGGTCGTAAGCGGGGCCGATCGCACCCCGCAGCAGCGCGATGGTGCGCGAATGAGCGACCATGGCCGACGGTCGGTGGTAAACCTCGCTCCGATCGTGGTTGTAGAAGGCATGATCCACGCCGGGATAGACGTGGATCCGCACCTCCGGCCGATCGGCGAAGTGGTCCGAGATGGCATCCACTGCCGTCTGCGGGACGAACCCATCCTCGCCGGCGAAGTGCATGAGCATGGGGCAAGCGATACCCCCTGACTCGTCCAGCGCCTCCTCGATGCCGACGCCGTAGAACGAGACCGCCGCGTCCACGTCGTGCCGCGTGGCGGTGAGGTAGGCGAGCTTGCCGCCGAGGCAGAAGCCCATCGCCGCCACTTGGCCCGTGCACTCCGGCCGCGCCCGCAAGGCTTCGACCGCGGCACCGACGTCGGCGACTCCCTGGTCCACGTCGAAGCGCTGGTAATACCCGAAGGCCTTGGCGAAGTCGGCCTGGTCGTAGCCGAGGTCCACGCCCGGCTCCATCCGCCAGAAGAGATCGGGCACGAGGCAGACATAGCCTTCCTCGGCGTAAAGGTCGGCGATCGCCCGCAGGCTCGCGTTGACCCCGAAAATCTCCTGCTCGATCAGCAGGCCCGGCCCGCTGCCCGCTTCCGGCACCGTCATATAGCCCCTGAACTCGCCGCCGCCGGCGACGGGAATGTCGATCATCGCTCCTGCCATGAAAGGCTCTCCGCTCCCTTTGCGAGGCCCGCATCGGCCCATTCCATTCTGCGTCCGCCCCGCCCCCGCCGCAACGCGACGGGACCGCACACCGGCGCGGGACTGCCGCTAAGGCATATTAGGGCAACCATAAGAATATAATTCCCGGGCCGGCGTTGAAGGCGCTCACGCCGGCGCCAATTCCAAGAGAGACAGCATTCGATCCACCCGGAACAAGGGGCGCGGGGGCGCCGGCAGGAGCGCTGAGAAAGATGACACGGTCGGTCAATCCATAGGGAAGCAGTTCAATGTCGGAGAGCCGGAACGGCGATCGGGAGATTAGAGGCGCACTAGCGGAGAGCCGGCGCCTCTTCGTCTCGGTCGGCCTCTTCAGCGTCTTCGTGAACATCCTGATGCTGACCGGGCCGCTCTTCATGCTCCAGGTCTACGACCGGGTGCTGGCCTCGCGCTCGGAGGCGACGCTGGTCACGCTCATCGGCATCGTCGCCTTCCTCTTCCTGATGATGGGGATTCTGGATCACGCGCGCGGCCGCGTGCTGGCTCGCGCCGGAGCCCGGCTTCAGGCCAGGCTCGATTCGCGAGTGCTGCGGGCAATCCTGACCCGCGCCATTGCACCCGCCGAGCGGTCCCGGCCCGCGACCGGGGTGCGCGATCTCGAAGCGATCCAGCGCTTCTTCGCGGGCTCAGGGCCCTTCGCCTTCTTCGATGCGCCGTGGACGCCGGTGTTCCTCTGCGCGCTCTTCATGTTCCATTGGATGCTGGGCGCCTTGGCGGTGTTCTCGGGCATCCTGCTGCTGCTCATCGCCCTGCTCAACCAGGCGCGGACGGCGCGGCTGCAGCACGAGGTGAGCGAGGCGCACAACCGCTCCGCGCACTTCGTCGAGCAGATGCGGGCCGGCAGCGAGACCGTGCACGGCCTCGGCATGCAGGACGCGGTGATCGCGCGCTCCGACGAATACAGGGACGAGTTGCTCGAGCGGACCTTAGCGGCGTCCGACCGGAGTGGCTTCTTCCACGTCACCTCCAAGACGCTCCGGCTCTTCCTCCAGTCCATGATGCTGGGGCTCGGCGCCTGGCTCGCAATCCACGGCCAGGTGAGTTTTGGGGTGATGATCGCCGCTTCGATCCTGCTGGGCCGCGCGCTTGCGCCGATCGATCAGGCGGTGGCGCAGTGGCCGCAGCTGCAGCGCGTGCTGGCGGCGCGTCGCTCTCTGGCGGAACTCCTGGAAAAAACGCCGCCGGAGCAGCATCGCACGGAGCTGCCCCAGCCCTGCGCCATCCTGGAAGCCCAGGCGCTCACGGTTGCGGCGCCGGGCGCGAGGGCGCCTGCGGTGCGCGGCGCGTCGTTCCGGCTCGAACCGGGGCAGGCGATGGGGATCGCGGGGCCGTCGGCGTCCGGCAAGTCCACGCTCGCCCGCGCGCTCGCGGGCGTCTGGCGGCCGATAGGCGGCACGGTGCGGCTCGACGGCGCAGCGCTCGATCAGTACGGCCAGACGCTGGGCCAGCACGTCGGCTACCTGCCGCAGGAAGTGGTGCTCTTCGGGGGCACCGTCGCCGAGAACATCGCCCGCTTCTCGCCCGCCGCCAGGGACGAGGACGTGGTCGATGCCGCGAAGCGTACCGGCGCGCACGAGATGATCCTGCGGCTGCCGGACGGCTATGACTTTCAGATCTCGGCGGGCGGCGCGGCGCTCTCGGGCGGGCAGCGCCAACGCATCGCGCTGGCCCGCGCCTTCTATGGCTCGCCCGTGGTGGTGGTGCTGGACGAGCCCGATTCCAACCTGGATGCGGTCGGTACCATGGCGCTCGCCCGCGCGGTCCAGGGACACAAGGAGCGGGGCGGCGCGGCGGTCGTCGTCGCCCATCGTCAAAGCGCCTTCGCGCAGTGCGGCCAAGTCTATCTGATGGAGGGCGGGCGTCCGGTGCCCGCCGCGCGCGACCGCAAGGCGCCCGTCGAACGCTTGCCGGTGAGCGTGAGGAAGAGGGGAGACTCTCTGCCCGCTCCCGCGCAGAGCCCTGACGAGCAGATCGCCGCCACGGTCAGCCAGTTGATCGGGGAGAGCGCACCATGACGGCGCGCACGTCCCGCAGGCGCTTCTCGGCCGGGCGGGCGCTGGTGCTCGGGTTCGCCAGCGTGGTGGTGCTGGTCGTCGGCCTCGTGGGCTGGAGCGTGCTCGCTTCGATCTCTGGCGCGGTTGTCGCCAGCGGCCGGGTCGAGGTCGAGAACCACAACCAGGTGGTCGAGCACATCGAGGGCGGCACGGTCAGCGAGATCCTGGTGCGCAACGGCGACCGCGTGGCCGAGGGCGACGTGTTGCTGTGCTTCAGCGACGGGAGGCTGCGCTCGGAGGCAGCCATCCTCGAAGCCCAACATGCCGAGCTCGTGGCGCGGCGGAACCGGCTGGAGGCCGAGTTTTAGGGCGCGGCGGCCATCGTCTGGGACGCTGAGCTAGCGGCGACGGCGGCGGCGGACCCCCGGGCGCGGGACATCCTCGACGGCCAGGAGCGGTTGTTCGCGGCGCGGGCTGCTGCCCGTGCCGGCGAGGTGGCGCAGTTCCGCGAGCGGATCGGGCAGGCGCAGGAGGAAATCGCCGGCCTCGAAGCCCAGTCGGCCTCGTTGCAGGAACAGGTCGGGCTGGTCGACCGCGAGCTGGAGGCCCAGCGCACGCTCTTCGACAAGCAACTCACGCGGCTGGACAGGCTGCTGGCGGTCGAGCGCGCCGCCGAAGATCTCAAGGGCCGGATGGGGTCCGTCACGGCCTCCATCGCCCGCGCACGGGGCAAGATAGCCGAGTACGAAATCCAGATTCTGCAAATCGACGCAGGGCTCATCGAGCAGGCGGAGGCGCAGGCCCGCGACGTGCAGGCGCAGGAGAACGAGGTCGAGGAACGCCTGGCCTCGGTGCGCGACAGCCTGGGCCGGATGGAGGTGCGGGCGCCGGTCTCGGGCGAGGTGTTCGGGCTCGCGGTGTTCGCGCCGCAGGAGGTGGTGCGGCCGGGCGAGCCGATCCTGCAAATCATGCCGGACGATGCCGGGCTGGTGGTGATGGCGCAGCTCAACCCGATCGACGTGGACCAAGTCTATCCGGGGCAGGCGGCGAAGCTGCGCTTCTCGGCCTTCCCCGCGCGCGTGACGCCGGAGTTCGACGGCCACGTGGTGCGGGTCTCGCCGGACGCGGTACGCGATACCGAGAGCGGAGCCTCCTGGTACGAGGTCGAGCTTGCGCTGGATGGGCCGCTCGGCCCCGGCGGGGAGAGTGGCGCGGATGAGACGGGCAATTCGGCGGGAGCAATCCAGGTGGCCGGGGATCTGGCGTTGACCCCCGGCATGCCGGTCGAGGCGCACATCCGTACCTCAGAGCGCTCGGTGATGAGCTATCTGGTCAAGCCGGTGACGGACTTCTTCTACCGCTCAATGCGCGAGGAGTAAGCGGCAGGAATACCGCGCGACCTACTCCCACATAGCCATCACAACGACCTCTCGGGGCGATGCTGCCACGGCATAAGCGGCTCTTATGCCAATTATGAGAATTCGGTATTGGACGCGATCTCGCCAGGCAGGCACTCTCGACCGCGTCGCTGAACGCCGCCATCAAGTGCAGCCCGGCGACAGGAGGTGGAGCACAAAAAGGCATCTCGTGGTCGGCGCCCCGACGTAGGAGGCGCTGGCGAGCCGAGGAGACGATAGAGCGATCCATCCTGCCTCGCGCAGCGAGGCAACCGGACGCGACAGGATCGCACATCGGCTGACCCGGTCCCGATAGACATCGAGCTCCACGCGTAGACGAACACCAGGAACCGGGCCCAGGACAGAACGCGGGCCCAGCGAGGGGGGACGGCTGCCTTCATCGATCGGAGGCAGTCGTCCCTAATTTCCGGCCACTATGTGAGTTCCGGGCCGTGCGGTCAGCCGACGCATCTTGACTCGGCCCTTATTGTCCGTATCTCTTCCGTACATAATTGGGGAAATGAGGAAGGGGCCATGACGGCGACCGCTGCGCCGCGCGGAGAGCGGATTGAACTGCGGGCGACCAGGGAGGAAAAGCGGCTGCTGACCGCCGCCGCCGCGCACGAGCGGCTGGACCTCACCAGCTTCATCATGCGCAACACGCTTCCCGCCGCACGGGACGTGATGGACCGCGCCGAGCGCATCGTTCTCTCCGAACGCGACAGTGCGCGCGTGTTGTCACTGCTGGAGAATCCTCCCGAACCCACGCCTGCCCTGATGGAAGCCGCGCGCCGCCGTGCCGCCAGGACGTAATCGCGTTGGTGGATTGGCGGGAAGAGCCCATCGGCCGCCATCACGACCGCAAGAGCTTCGATTGCGGGGTTGAGGACCTCAACGCCTATCTCCGCCGCTACGCCCGGCAGAACCACGAGTCAGGCGGCGCCAAGACCTTTGTCGCCGTGTCGACAACGGAACCAACACACATTCTCGGCTTCTACACGATCAGTCCCGGCGCCATCGCGTTCGCCGATGTGCCGGAGAGCCTGACCAAGAGGCTCGGCCGCTACGAAGTGCCCGTATTCCGGCTCGGGCGTCTCGCGGTCGATCGATCCGCACAGGGCCGGGGGCTCGGCGGCGATCTGCTGCTGGCCGCCGGCGCGCGTGCGTTGGCCGTTGCGGCAGAGGTCGGCGGTGTGGCGCTTGCCATCGACGCGCAGGATCGGAACGCCGCGCAGTGGTACCGGCGCTTCGGCGCCCTGCGGCTGCTGGACGATCCGCTCAAGCTCATCCTTCCCCTCGCCGTGATCACCGAGGCGCTGTATGGAAGGTCTTCGTCGGACGCTGGATAGTCCGCCCGTGTCCAGTTCCAGCCTCTCCACTCCAGGAAGGTCATCCCATGACGCTCACCGCCAACTGGTCATACCCCACCGCCATCCGCTTCGGCGCGGGCCGCATCGCCGAGCTGCCGGCCGCCTGCGCCGATGCAAAGATCCAGAGGCCCCTGCTCGTGACCGACCGGGGCCTGGCCTCGCTGCCGATGACGCAAGCCGCCCTCGACGTCATGGAGGAGGGCGGTCTCGGCCGCGCGGTCTTCGCGGAAGTCGACGCCAATCCCACCGAGAAGAACCTCGATGCCGGCGTCGTCGCCTACCGCGCAGGCGGCCACGACGGCGTGGTCGCCTTCGGCGGCGGCTCGGCGCTGGACCTCGGCAAGATGGTCGCCTTCATGGCCGGCCAGTCCCGCCCGGTCTGGGACTTCGAGGATGTGGGCGACTGGTGGGCCCGTGCCGATGCGGACGCCATTGCACCCAGTATCGCCCTTCCCACCACCGCCGGCACCGGGTCCGAGGTCGGCCGCGCCAGCGTCATCACCAACTCCGAGACGCGGGTGAAGAAGATCATCTTCCACCCCAAGGTGCTGCCCACGGTGGTCATCGCCGACCCCGAGCTGACCGTCGGCATGCCGAAGCCGATCACGGCTGGCACGGGAATGGACGCCCTGGCCCACTGCCTGGAGGCCTATTGCTCGCCCTTCTATCACCCCATGGGGCAGGGCATCGCGCTCGAGGGGATGCGCCTCGTGCATGAGAACCTGTGCCGCGCCTACGCCGACGGGAGCGATCTGGAGGCGCGGGGCCACATGATGGCCGCTGCCAGCATGGGCGCGACCGCGTTTCAGAAGGGCCTCGGCGCGATCCACGCGCTGAGTCATCCGGTTGGCGCTGTCTTCGACACCCACCACGGCACCACCAACGCCTGCGTCATGCCCTACGTGCTCGACATGAACCGCCCTGCGGTGGAGGAACGGCTCACCCATGCCGCCGCCTATCTCGGGCTCAAGGGCGGCTATCCGGCCTTCCACGAGCGCGTGCTGGAGCTGCGCGAGACACTGGGCATCCCCAAGACCCTCAGCGCGATGGACGTCACAGCAGACCGTCTCGACGACCTCACCGCCATGGCCCTCGACGACCCCACAGCCGGCGGCAACCCGGTCCCCATGACGGCGGAAAACACCCGAAAGCTGCTGGAGGCGTGTTTCTGAACAAGAGGCGTGTTTCTGAAGTCGTGCCCGCGCTCCGTGCCCTCTACACAGCGACCTTGGCCTCGATTCGTCGGGTCAGGTTGTCGAAGTCCTCGGGGCACTTCAAGCGGATTGCGTCGATACGGCGTGCTGCCTCTTCGCCCAACGCCTTGCGGCCACCGCCCGGGCGGTCGGTCACGCGGCGCTCTTCCGCCAAAATCTTGAAGTAGCGCTCTTTGACATGCACCTCAGCGCGAATGTCTGCCCAACGCCAATCTCTGGGTAGGGTGAGTCCCGCGAGAGCCCAGGTTTCGATCTCCTCCCATGCGTTCTCAGCGAGGAAAACACGGTCGTTCCCGAATTCATCTTCAATCTGGTCTAACCCGAACTTCCCCCCGGAAATGGGCTGATTTTCGGGGCTAAGCCGTTGATCTTACGGGCGTATCGGCCTTCGGCGCAGATGCAAAGTGTACCCATGTAAATGGAGAGAGGTGGTTGATATGAGGCGGGAGGTGGGCTATGTTCCGTCCCCATGTATATCGAGAGCGTCCCAAACCGGAACTCCCCGCCCGCAATCCTCCTGCGCGAATCATGGCGCGCGGGCGGAAAAATCAGAAAACGCACCCTGGCCAATCTGTCCAAGTGGCCGCCGCACCTGATCGACGGTCTGCGCATCCTGCTGCGCGGCGGAACCGCAGTGCCCCGAGGCGAGACGATCCGCGAGCACGACGGCTTCGACATCACCCGCTCGCGTCCCTTCGGCCATGTGGCAGCGGTGCTCGGCGCCCTGCGCGGCCTCGGTCTGGAACGGCTGATCGGCGCCAGGCGCTCGCGGCTGCGCGATCTCGTGGTGGCCATGATCGTCGCCCGCATCGTGGCGCCGCGCTCGAAGCTCGCCACCGCGCGCGGGCTCAGCGAGGACACGCTTGGCCACGGCCTCGGCGAGGCGCTCGCCCTGGGCGAGGTCGGCGAAGACGAGCTCTACGAGGCGATGGACTGGCTACTGCAGCGCCAGCCCAGGATCGAGCGGGGTCTGGCCGAGCGTCATCTCGAGGACGGCGCGCTGGTGCTCTACGACGTCACTTCGACCTGGCTGGAGGGGCGCTGCTGTCCGCTGGCGCGTCACGGCTACTCCCGCGACGGCAAGCGCGGCAAGCTGCAGATCGTGTTCGGGCTTCTGTGCAACGCGCAGGGCTGCCCGGTGGCGGTGGAGGTGTTCGAGGGCAACACCGCCGATCCGGCCACACTGGGCACGCAGATCGACAAGCTGCGCCGGCGCTTCCGGCTTTCGCGGGTCGTTCTCGTGGGCGATCGCGGCATGCTCACCGAGGCGCGCATCCGCGAGGAGGTGAAGCCGGCCGGGCTGGAGTGGATCAGCGCGCTGCGGGCGCCGGCGATCCGCGAGCTGGCCTCCGGCGGGACGCTGCAGCTCTCGCTCTTCGACGAGCGCGCCCTGGCCGAGATCCATCATCCCGACTTCCCCGGCGAGCGCCTGATCGCCTGCCGCAACCCGCTGCTCGCCGAAGAGCGCGCGCGCAAGCGCGAGGCCCTGCTCCAGGCCACCGAGAGCGATCTCGACGCGATCCGTGCGGCAACCCGGCGCGACAAGCGCCGTCTCGCCGGCAAGGACAAGATCGGGCTGCGCGTGGGCAAGGTCATCGGCAAGCACAAGGTCGGAAAGCACTTCGACCTGGAGATCGCCGATGACGGCTTCGCCTGGCGGCGCAACGCAGAGCGGATCGCCGAAGAGGCGGCGCTCGATGGCCTCTACGTCATCCGCACCAGCCTGTCCGAGCGCGAGCTCGGGGCCGAGGACACGGTGCGCGCCTACAAGGGATTGAGCCGCATCGAGCGCGCCTTCCGAAGCGTCAAGACGGTCGACCTCAAGGTGCGGCCCATCCACCACTATCGGCCTGAGCGCGTGCGCGCCCACGTCCTGCTGTGCATGCTCGCCTACCATGTCGAGTGGCACATGCGCCAAAGGCTCGCCCCCATCCTGTTCGACGAGGACGACCCGGCGGGCGCGGACGCCGCGCGCGCCTCCATCGTCGCACCGGCAAAGCCCTCGCCTTCGGCCCGGCGCAAGGCCGCCGCCAAGCGCACACCAGACGGCGTGCCGGTGCATAGCTTCCGCACCCTCCTCGAAGACCTGGCGACCATCGCCAGGAACAGAGTTCAGCCGAAACTGCCCGGAGCACCGCCCTTCGACCTGGTCACCAAACCGACGAAGCTGCAGCGCCAGGCGCTCGACCTGCTCGGCGTCAGCCTGTAGCGTACCCAGTACGCGACTCCGCGAAACGGTGCTTTCCAAAGCAACCGCAATGGCTTAGCTCAATATCCGCTCCGGAAGTTCAGTCTAACCTCAGACTTCCTGACCTCGTGATGCTGGCTGTTCTGGGCAGCGTGCCGGGAACTCCTTGAATTCTGATACATTTCGGTTGTTTCAGGCGGTTTTTCGCTGGGTGTCGCGCCCGAGGTCTGATATTATAATTTGATACCAATTGCACGGTCTCAACCATGCCCAGTACCCTCCCAATGTGCCCTCCAGAGGCGGTCTCGATCGGCAACAGCTGCTTCGCCGTCCTGATCTCGGACGACACCTTCACCTACTTTTCCAACCTCATTCCCTTTGACAGCCACGCCGCCGATGACCGCACGGCCATGCTCTTGCGGATCGGCCGCCTCGCGGCGATCAGCGCGGTCTCGCCGCAGGAACTGGCTGACGCTTTCGCTGTCTCGCGCGCGACGGTGCAGCGCGCACGACGGCGCTACCTGGCCGAGGGCGAAGCGGGGTTCATGAAGCCCCGGCGCGGTCGCGGGCCGTCGGTGTTCACTCCGGAGTTGGCGGAGAAGGCGACGGCGTTGCTGGCATCGGGCCTGAGCGGCTCTGCGGCGGCCCGGGTTCTCGGCGTGTCAGCGCCATCGGTCAACAAGTGGCGCCGTCAGGGACTGATCGGCAACACGGAGGCGGATGGGGAGCCCGGACGCTCAGCGCTGGCTGCGCCGCCTGACGCGGGTGCGGCTCCTGAAGGCCGTGTCGATGAAGAGAGTACCGGTGCCCCGGGG
This sequence comes from Alphaproteobacteria bacterium, assembly GCA_963422645.2. GTDB lineage: Bacteria > Pseudomonadota > Alphaproteobacteria > UBA828 > UBA828 > WTGU01. The sequence continues at coordinate 134,794 of CAXXVO010000009.1, read as the reverse complement.
CCGGAGACGGCGCCGGGGCTGGAAGCGCAGCCGCAAACGGATCGCAGCGCGCGCGATCGGCGGGACCGGCAGGCGCCGATGGGGCGTGCGACTTGCGATGTTCCGGCTCGGGTTCTGGCCAGTTGTGGACAGGCGGGGCCGGTCGAACCGCAGTTCGCCGCCGCCGCCCGCGGTGTCCGCTTCGGCGGCGTGCTCGCCGCCCTGCCGGCCCTGCTGAAGGAAGGTCTTCTCTCCGAGACCGGTCTCCTGCCATTGCTGCCGAAGGGCTATTACGGCTTGCCTACGATCCTGCTCTTCCTGGCCTTCATGACCTTGGCGCGGGTGCGCAACCCCGAGAGCCTGCGCTACCAGGCGCCGGGCGAATGGGGCGCCATTCTCGGCCTCGATCGCTGCCCCGAGGTCAAGACGCTGCGCCGCAAGATCGCTCTCATCGCCGACGACGAGGCCGGCGTGCGGGCGTGGCAGCTCGCCCTTGCCAGGCGCTGGCAAGGCCGACGAGCCGGAGCTCTGGGCGACGCTGGCCATCGACGGGCACGTCAAGGTCTACTCCGGCCGCAAGGCAATGGCATTCACTTAGCGGTTTTCGACTGTTCACTTAAGGAGTCGTGTTCTTGCGCTGTCGGTTGCGTGCGTTTCTGTCGTTCAGGTGTTCAGGCGACGGCCCGCTTTGCGCGTGCCCACTTGCCGCGGGGTTTGCGCGACCTGCGTTCGCAGGACCGGCCGGGGCGCGGGCGCTGACGCGCCTGGTTGATGCAGGAGAGGACATGGCTGAGGGTTTCGGCGACCATCGCCGTATGGCGCAGCAGCAGCGCTTCGAGGTTGCGCGCGACGGTGGCGAGGCCGTTGCTGAAGTTGGCTTTCATCGCCGGCTTGCCGTCGGCAGGGCGCTCGGCGTCGAGGCTTGCGTTGCTGCGGTTGGTGAAGAGCCGGGTCATGGCGATGAGGTTGAAGTGGGCGAAGAGCTCCTGGCGGACGCCGCGCTCGGTCTGGCTGTGGAAGGCCTCGACGGCCATGGCCTGTTTCGAGGTCTTGTAGAGTTCCTCGATTCCCCAGCGCGCGTGATAGAGCTCGGCCAGTTCCGCGACGCTCCAGGCCTTGGGCGACGGCATGATCGCGGACGCCGTCCTCGGCCAGCGCGCAACCTCCGAGATCGGACCCTGGCGCGGCACCGCCGAAGTCCAGGCCAAGGTGCTGGAGCGCCTCGTCGCCGCCGACGCCCGACGGCTCTCCGCCGCGCTGCGCAACTCCGTCGCCGCCTGGCTCACCCAATGGAACTTCCCCGGCGCAGACGTGCCCGAACTCGCCCGCAACACCGCGCCCCCCGAGGACCTCGTGGCCCGCGCCAGGCGCGAGGAGACCGTCGCCCGAACCTCGGGCCTCCGCCCCACCCCCGCCCATGTCGAGCAGGTCTACGGCGGAGAATGGGAGAAAGCCCCCGACGCGCCCCCGACGCCAGGCGGCGATCCCCGCCCCGCGCGCCTCGCCGGTCCGGCGCCCCGCGACGACGACGCCATCGACGACGCCGTGGACGCGATCGCCGCAGACTGGCAGCCCCTCGTGGAGCCGGCCGTCGCCCCCGTGCTCGAGGCCGCAGAGAACGCCGACAGCTTCGGCCGCTTCCGTGCCGCGCTCGACGAGCGCCAGCTCTGGGAGGACATGAACGCAGACCGCATCGCCCGCCGCCTCCGCCGCACCGCATTCTCCGCCCGCCTCTCCGGCGACGCAGGCCTCGACGAGGGCGAGGGCTGATGCCCGCGCCCGAGATCCTGGACGTACCCCCCGCAGAGGCCGTCGAGCACTTCCGCGCCAAGGGCTTCCACACAGGCTTCGACTGGCGCGATACCGACGCAGACGCGCACCTGGTCTCCTTCACCGCCGCCAAGGCCGCGAAGCTCGACATCCTCCAGGACCTGCGCACCGCCGCCGACAAGGCCATCGCGGACGGCACAACCTTCGAGACCTTCGCCAGGGAGCTGCAGCCCACCCTGGTCCGCAAGGGATGGTGGGGCAGGCAGCCCATGACCGATCCCCTCACCGGCAAGACGCGCATCGTCCAGCTCGGCTCGGTCCGCCGCCTGCGCATAATCTTCGATACCAACATCCGCATGGCCTACGCCCGCGGCCGATGGGAGCGCATCGAGCGCCTCAGGGAGGCCATGCCCTGGCTCCGCTACGTCGCCGTCCAGGACGCCCGCACCAGGCCCGACCACCTCGCATGGCACGGCACCATCCTTCCCGTCGATCACCCCTTCTGGAAGACCCACTACCCGCCCAACGGATGGAAGTGCCGCTGCATCGTCCAGCAGCTCTCCGAAGACGACCTGGAGCGCTACGGCTATAAAGTGTCGTCAGGCCCGCCGCCGCTCTCCGGGCGCACCCGGCCCTGGACCAACCGCCGAACCGGCCGCATCCACCGGGTCCCGATCGGCATCGACCCCGGCTTCCAGCACAACGTCGGCCTGGCCCGGCCGGGGCGCGACAGCGCCGCACGCCTGATCCGGAAGATCGACGCCGCCCCCGACGAACTCGCCCGCGCCGCCATAGGCCAACCCTGGAACGGGGCGCTCTTCCGCCGCCACCTTACCGGCGCCTCCGATGCCGACTGGCCCCTCGCCGTCCTCCCCGCCCCGGTCCGCGCCGCCATCGGCGCACGCTCCCGAACCGTCCGCCTCTCCGGCGAAAGCGCCGCAAAGCAAACCGCCAGACACACGGACCTCGAACCCACGGACTACGCCCGCGTCCAGCGCATCCTCGACGAAGGGGAGCTGTTCACGTCCGGTGAGCGCGTCGCCATCGGGTTCATGGAAGACAGCGGCCGCCTGCGGCGCGCCGTCGTCAAGGCGACAAAGGACGGCTCCGAGACCTACCTCGCGACCCTCCATAAGGCGCAGCCCTACGACCTCAAAGCCGCGCGACGGCGCTTGACGAGGATCAACGCGCTCAGGGGGAATAATCGGCGCCGGGCGGGCCACAACCCCCGCGCTCGCCCGAAGGCATGAGAGTATTGCGAATGCTTCCGTCGCCACGCTCACTCTAGCGCGGCGGCGCCCGCCGCTCCAGGACCGATTCCGTAGCCCGGCGCGGGCCGCCGCCAGCCTCGAGAACGGGCGCCGCCGGACCCGCGCCCCGCACCGGATTTTCCGACCGAATCCGATACCCCGAAACCGTCCCGATTTACGGGCCTTTCAGCACCCCTGAAACGCCCCGAAAATCATCGTTTCCAGCCGATTCACGGTCGCTTCCAGACCGGATTCGCAAAGACTTCCGTCCGCCCGCCAGCCGCCGCACCGCCACCGTGCCGCCGCGCATCCCCTTGAGATTCCGCCACCTTCCGCCCGATTCCGCCTGATTCCACCCCTTAACCCGATTCACAACGACTTTCGTCCGTCTACAGCCAGCAGCACACCGGCTCCCGGCACCGCTTCCGCCGCCTGCACCTGCATCGGCGCCTCCGTCAGGCGGCCGGCCATCGCCAGAGTCCGTTCCTCAATCCGCTTGACGGCAACACCGGCGCTGCACTGCGCATCCGCCGCCGAACGCAGCGACGGTCCCGGCCCGGTCTCCAGGATGCCCTGTGGGAGCGACAACGATACCGGCGCTTCCGTTCGCTGAGCGCCCGGCGCCGGTGCAGCTGCAACCGAACCCTGCGCCGGCCCGGCACCCTTGCCTCCTCGCGCCGTCCGCTTGCCCGGCCTCACCAGCTTGCCGGTCTTGATCGCCGCCCTGACGCACCCTTCCGAGACCCCGACGGCACGCCCTGTTGCCGACACGCTCGCACCTGCGTCGAGCAGCTCCTGTGCCAGGGTGAGCTCGGCCCCGGCCAGCTTGTATCCTTTTCTTGGACGCGGCTTCGCGATGAGCGCCTCCAGCCCACCGTCGAGATACTTGTCACGATTGCGCCGGACGGTCTGCCCGCTGACACCCATCGCCCTTGCCAGAGCTTCGGCTGAGACCAGACGCTGTGCAGTGAGCATCGCCATTGCGTGGCGTTTCCCGAGGGCATCGTCTTCGGCATAGGTGAAGATCGGGCCCGCGCTGTTGAAAAAGACGACCCTTCCGTCCTCTTCGACCATTGCGAGCGTCTCGGAGATGACGATGGCGTTTTCCGGCCACAGCGGAAACTGAAGCTGCATCGGCTATGTTCCTGAACCGCGTTGTGCCCCTTTGCCGCGCATTGTAAGCGAGTTCGGCTGCTCACTACGAGGCCCCTTTACAGCGCCCATATCATTGACATTAGTTGGAATACCCTGCTATTCTGACCGCTTCTTTCTGCCGCTCGTCCCGCATCTTTTCGCCTCAACACTTGACATTACGAAGGTCGGCCGGCGGTTCCCAAAACATTCTCAATGATTCAATCACTTACCAGCGTAATGTCAGGAGTTCTGAATTTGCGTAAGTATGGGTTGGTCACGCCGAAACGCACGTTCAATAGGCTGGAGTACTGTGGAAAGTTCTCCTTCAAAATCTTGCTGACTTCTTCTGTAGATTATTGAATTTCCCACGCTCAGGCGCTCTCTACCGATCCTAAAGCCACTGCCAGCGAGCAACTCCGGTACTGCTCCCACAAAATATTTTAAGGTAACTGCCCAGGTCTGATTCTGCCGAGCACTCGGACGTGATGGATTGATGGTTCTGACCAGCCAGGGGTCAGGCGGCGCTTTCCCGGAGCAGCGCAGGATTTCAGAAGCGCAATACGGGGATCAGCTGGATTGGATCGGGGTGCGCCAGGGTTTCGAGGACATTCCAGCGCTGTTTTCGAGCGGTGGCGATGACGGATCGCAGGTTTGCGAAGTCGCGGGCGCCTTGTATCGAGCGGAAGCCGCCTGAGATTTTCTGGCGCAGCTTGCCCATTCGGAGGTCGCGCTCGGCCTCGTTGTTGGAGAAGGGGGTTCGCGGATCGGTGAGGAAGCGCAGGCACCCCTCCTTGTACTTCTGGAGTCGGAGGGCGAGGTTGTGACCGATGCGGCGCTTTTGTCGTCCGCGCTTTCCGGTCTGGAGCGGTGGCATTTCTTCGTGAGAGGCGATGGCACGTTCGAGGATGCGGTCCCAGGCTCGCGAGATGCGGGCCACCAGTGAGGCGGGCACGTCGCGGTCGTTCTTGTGGGCGAAGCGGGCGGCTCTGTTGGCACGGATGAGGAGCCGGTGCGTGCTCGTTGCCCAGTCTTCCTTCTCGATCTCGATGAGGGCTTGGAGCTCGCGCAGGTGATGGGCGTTGCAGGCCCCGTGGCGCACGCCCTCGAGAGCGAAGTAGGTGGCGTAGTCGTCATGGATGACGATGCCGTTGAGCTTCTCGTCGATGTGGCTGCGCCCGGTGGCGACGCGCAGGATGGTGAGCAACGGGGTGCACAGCACATGGAGCCAATGGGTCCGGGCGGCGATGCGGATGCCGGTCTCGTCGAGGTGTTTGACTGGGGCTGCGGTGCGGATGATCTCCGCGAGGCGATCGAGGAAGCCCTCGAAGCGCCGGGCGGTGCGCCTTCCCATGGCGACGATGGTGGCTGTTGAGAGCTTGACCGCGAAGAGGTCGCTCATGACCTCGGCGACCCGCTTCTCGGGAATGAACTGAGCGTGCAGCAGGTAGGTCACCCACGCGGTGATGCGCGGCCCGTATTGGACCGGTGCGCTCACGCCGTTCGGGAAGACGGCTGTCGTCACGGTGCCGCAGGCAGCGCAGAGGCAACGATGGCCGCGATGTTCGGTGACCTCGAGGGGCTGCGGCTCGGGCACATCGAAGACCTGCCGGCAGACGGGGGCTCCGTGACGGTCAGCGTCCGACAGCGGCGCGCCGCAGCCCTCACAGGCGGACGGATCATGATCGACGACATGGTCGGGCGTCGCGGTCCGCTCCAGGGTAGTTCCCTTGTGGCCCGGCTGGCCGCCACTGGGCCTGTCGGACTTGCCGCGCTGGCTCCGGGTGCGCTTCTCCCGGTCACCGCTCTTCTTCTTCAGACCGTCGCTGGCCGGCGGCTTGGAGCTGGTGGTGCTGTCGAGCGCGGCGCTGCGCTCGAGTTCGGCGATCCGCTCGCGCAAGCGGGCGTTCTCCCGCTCCAGCGCGTCGTTCTCCTTGACCAGGGCCGCGCTCAGGCGCAGCAACCCCTGGCCCCATTCCCGAATGGCTTTGACGGCGGTCATTGCGAAGGATTGTGGGGTGAAAAGGTCCTGCAGGCACGCGAAGGCCTCGTCGTGGGCAGCGAGGTCCTCGTGCCAGCGCGACACTGTCACGAACCCTCGTCGGCCTCGACGGCCATGATCGCGGCCAGCACCGCCAGGCGTTCGCCCGCCGGCATGGCCTCGTAGCGCCGGCCCCAGTTGGCCGCCTTGCGCTTGATGCACTGGCGCTCGGTGAAGTTCCGGCCGGCGAAGCTCGCCCAGTGCACCCGGTCAGGCGCGAAGTTGAACCACACGACCTCGGTCCGCACCTGGGCCTGGGTCGTCACCTGCAGCGCCAGCCGGCGCCAGCCCGCCAGCAGCTCGTCATAGAGCGCAGACGGGTGGCCCGAGACCATCACCTGGCAGGGCAGACCCTTGAGCAGTTCGAGGAGCGCGACGTGGTCGGCCTCCTCGTACTCGAAGCGGTAGCGCTGCGACGAACGCCGGGTCGCGTGCAGATAGGGCGGATCGCTGTAGACCAGCTCCGGGCCCAGAAACGGGAACGAGGCCAGGAAGGAATGGGCGCAGCCGTGCACCAACTCCACCGGGTAGTCGCAGCCAAAGGCCTCAAGCGCCCGCTCGTCGCGGTCGATCCCGATCGAGCGCATGGCCGCAGGCTTGCGCTTCATCAGCGCCCCGCCCCCAAGATGGCTCTCGATATAGACAGAGTGCGGCGGCATCAGCGCAATCAGCGCCTGGCTCAGACCGGTCGTCGCCTTCGACCCGAAATACCCCACCGGCTGCTCCTCTCATGCGAGAGTGCAACCCATAGGCGAGATAACCTCAGACTTCCTGACCTCGTGATGCTGGCTGTTCTGGGCAGCGTGCCGGGAACTCCTTGAATTCTGATACATTTCGGTTGTTTCAGGCGGTTTTTCGCTGGGTGTCGCGCCCGAGGTCTGATATTATAATTTGATACCAATTGCACGGTCTCAACCATGCCCAGTACCCTCCCAATGTGCCCTCCAGAGGCGGTCTCGATCGGCAACAGCTGCTTCGCCGTCCTGATCTCGGACGACACCTTCACCTACTTTTCCAACCTCATTCCCTTTGACAGCCACGCCGCCGATGACCGCACGGCCATGCTCTTGCGGATCGGCCGCCTCGCGGCGATCAGCGCGGTCTCGCCGCAGGAACTGGCTGACGCTTTCGCTGTCTCGCGCGCGACGGTGCAGCGCGCACGACGGCGCTACCTGGCCGAGGGCGAAGCGGGGTTCATGAAGCCCCGGCGCGGTCGCGGGCCGTCGGTGTTCACTCCGGAGTTGGCGGAGAAGGCGACGGCGTTGCTGGCATCGGGCCTGAGCGGCTCTGCGGCGGCCCGGGTTCTCGGCGTGTCAGCGCCATCGGTCAACAAGTGGCGCCGTCAGGGACTGATCGGCAACACGGAGGCGGATGGGGAGCCCGGACGCTCAGCGCTGGCTGCGCCGCCTGACGCGGGTGCGGCTCCTGAAGGCCGTGTCGATGAAGAGAGTACCGGTGCCCCGGGGCCGGAGACGGCGCCGGGGCTGGAAGCGCAGCCGCAAACGGATCGCAGCGCGCGCGATCGGCGGGACCGGCAGGCGCCGATGGGGCGTGCGACTTGCGATGTTCCGGCTCGGGTTCTGGCCAGTTGTGGACAGGCGGGGCCGGTCGAACCGCAGTTCGCCGCCGCCGCCCGCGGTGTCCGCTTCGGCGGCGTGCTCGCCGCCCTGCCGGCCCTGCTGAAGGAAGGTCTTCTCTCCGAGACCGGTCTCCTGCCATTGCTGCCGAAGGGCTATTACGGCTTGCCTACGATCCTGCTCTTCCTGGCCTTCATGACCTTGGCGCGGGTGCGCAACCCCGAGAGCCTGCGCTACCAGGCGCCGGGCGAATGGGGCGCCATTCTCGGCCTCGATCGCTGCCCCGAGGTCAAGACGCTGCGCCGCAAGATCGCTCTCATCGCCGACGACGAGGCCGGCGTGCGGGCGTGGCAGCTCGCCCTTGCCAGGCGCTGGCAGGCGCCGACGAGCCGGAGCTCTGGGCGACGCTGGCCATCGACGGGCACGTCAAGGTCTACTCCGGCCGCAAGGGGCGCTTGCCCAAGCACTTCGTCTCGCGCGAGAAGCTGTGCCTGCCGGCGAGCGCCAGCTACTGGATCAACGCTCTGGGCGGCAAGCCGCTGCTCTGTCTGCACAAGCCGCTGGACCCGAAGATGGTCGCGGCCATCGAAGCCGACGTGGTGCCGGCGCTGCAGGAGCTTGGGATCGTTGGCGCCGGGGCGCCGGACCTGACCGCCGAGCATCCCGGCCAGCCGGCGCTCACCCTGGTCTTCGACCGCGAGGGCTGGAGCCCGGATCTGTTCCGCCGGCTGGCGAGGCGCGGCGTCGCCTGCCTGACCTGGCACAAGAACTTCAGGGGCGAGGACTGGCCGGCCGAGGACTTCGGCGCGATGACCGTTCCCATTCACGGACCGGCGGCGGACGGCAGCGCCACCATGCGGCTGGCTGAGAAGCCGGTGACGTTGCCGAACGGCTTCAGGGTGCGCCAGATCCGCCGCCTGCTCGACAACGGCCGTCAGGTGCCGCTGATCACCACCGATCCGCACAAGCCGATGGCTGAGGTTGCGGGCGCCATGTTCTCGCGCTGGTCGCAGGAGAACTTCTTCAAGTACATGCGTGACGAGTTCAATCTCGACGCCCTGCCGACCCACGAGCTCGAGCCTCTCGATCCCGCCGCCATGGTCGTCAACCCGCTGCGGCGGGCCTATGACAAGGCAATCCATCGCCTCGACCGCCAGCTTGGCCGCCTGCGCAACCGCATCGCCGACACGGCCCGGAAGAAGCAGCCGACGGCGGAACTCAGGAGGGAAGTCAGGGACCTCCAGGATGTCCGCGACATCGTCAGGGCCAGCCGCAGGGAGACGCCCAAGCACTGCCGGGCCGGCGACCTCGACGAAGCCGAGCAGCTCGATGCCTTGCCCGCGCGCGAGCGCCTCCTCCTCGACGTCATCCGGATGATCGCCTACCGCGCCGAAACCCGCATGATGCTTCCCGTCATGCAGGCGCAGGGCCACAAGCCCCATCCCCGGAAACTGCTTCAAGCGCTGCTCACCGCCGATGCCGACATCCTGCCGGATCCTGGCAATGGCCTCCTGCGGGTCCACATTCTTGGCCTCGCAAACGACGCCTGCGACCGTTGGATCGATGCGGTTCTGAGCGACCTGAACGCCACCGAAACGGTCTTCCCCGGCACCCGTCTGCGCATAGTCTACGACATCGACGGGGCCTCGGAATCCGCGCGGCTCGTGTCACCTAAAATCAGCAGAGGTCAGGAAGTCTGAACCTATACAGTCAAGCGGAGATCAACGACGCGCCGACGGCGAAACGGCACCGACGGCAAGCAACATCAGCACGCACTCAGAACTGGCGGCGGGGTACCTGGGTAGTTACATTTTAAGTACACGTTTGCCACCGTTACATTTGCACCTAGAGCGAAGACGCCGTTCTCCACTCTCGCAATTTCCCGGGGAGCACCTCGGATCGACTCCCATTCAAGCCCGCCGCCGAGGCGCTTTCCACCGATGATCTCAGCGAGCGTATAGCCCCGTCCAATGCCATGGAGGAAGCGGAAGGCATCGCGGATGTTGCTCTTGCCGCTGGCGTTGGCCCCGACGATTAAGGTGAACGGGCCGACTCGCAGGGCCTCACTTTCGAAGTTCTTGAAATCCAAAAGGTGGAGTGAGGTGATCACGACTCACCGTCCCGGTCTGCGCGAATGACATGGGTGGTGTCGACCAAGGAATGCAGCCGTTGCCGCAGTGCGGTGGCCCGCGTCACGAAGTTCTTTTCCGCCCCCAATAGCGCCGCACTTAGCAGTTCCCGGTGCTCTGTCTCCACGGAGCGACCGTTGGCAGCGGCACGCCGCCTGAGGGCGTCCACCAGCTCCTGGTTGACGTTTCGGACTGTCAGGTCCGCCATCGCTCGCGCCTTCAAAGCCACGAATTCGCCATCTCCCACGATGTAGACCCGCCGCACGGGTTTGCCAAGGCCCGTGCCCGGCCGCTACCGTGCGGCCGATGCCGGCAGCGCCGCCAGAGAATAAGAACGCCACGCAAGGCGTCGCGCCGGGGACCGGCACGGCCGATACCGGGCGCCTGCGCGGGCGCGCGCTCATCGTTCCGACGCTGCTGCTCCTCCTTGGCGGCATCTCGTACGGCGGCATCTTCTCGGCCAACAAGCTCGCGGCCGGGGTCGCCTTCCCGGTCTTCGCCTATACCTTCTGGATCGCCCTCTTCGCCGGTCTCGCGCTGCTGATCGTGGGCGCCGTGACCGGCAAGCTGCCGCCGATGAGCCGCGCACACCTGCTGCAGTACGCCCGCCTGGCCGTGCTCGCATTGATGTTGCCGGTGCTCGCGACCGCCTTTGCCGCGCGCGAGCTTCCGGCGGGCGTGATCACCCTGGTGCTCACCCTGGTGCCGGGGCTCACCTATCTGATGTCCTTCGCCATACGGATGGAGCGCTTCGAGGCGCTGAGCCTCGCGGGATTGTCCCTCGGAGCGGGCGGCGTGCTGCTGATCGTGCTGCCCGACCAGGCCCTGCCCGAAGCCGGCGCCTGGGTCTGGATGCTGGTGGCGCTGGTGGCTGCGATCGCGGCTGCGGGCTCCAATGTGGTCGCCGCCGCCTACCGCCCGCCGCAGACGGATTCGCTCGCGCTCGCCTGCGGCATCCTGCTTGTTGGCGCCCTCTGCATGCTGCCGGTGATGCTGATTGCGGACGGCCCCTATCTCTTCACCGACGCCGGATGGCAGGGCATCGGCGCCATGGTCTGGGTCGCGGCGATCCACTGCATCACCTTCTACTGCTTCCAGGAGGTGACGCGGCGCGCCGGCGCGGTGTTCTTCGCCCAGTTCAACTACCTGGTGGTCGCTGCCGGCATCTTCTGGGCGCTAATTCTCTTCGACGAGACGCTCAGCATCTGGGTGTGGGCGGCGCTGGCCTGCATGGTGGTCGGCATCTGGCTGGTCAACACCGGCGCCCGGCGCCGAAGCGTCGCGGCCCCACGGCGAGCGGAGGGCACGCCGTGAAGGGCGCCGCACGCCCGGCCACGCGAGTGGCCGCGCTGCCTGCTACAATCGGCCGTACATAGCGATCCTTGGAGGCGAGCGGTGCGCGCGATCTTCTTCGACTGTCCTTCCTTCCTGGCCGAGCTCTACGACGAGGAGCTCAAGGCCATCGTTCCCGACCTGGCCATGACCATCGACGACGTGCCGGGCGACGACGTCGCGGCCTACGTCGGCGATGCGGTCGGCGTCATCAACGACCACACCTACATGCCGGAGGAGGTGCTGGCCGCCTGCCGCGCGCTGAAGGTCATCGTCTTCATGGGCACCGGCGCATCGAGCTACATCGACGTGGCGGCGGCCGAAAAACTCGGCATCGAGGTACGCACCATCAAGGGCTACGGCGACGTCACGGTGGCCGAGCACGCGCTCGCGCTGATGTTCGATTGCGGCCGCCAGACCGCGCGGATGGACCGCGCGCTGCGCGCCGGCTCCTGGCGCACGCTCGACGGCGTGGAGTTCGCGGGCAAGACCCTCGGCGTCGTCGGCACCGGCGGAGTCGGCCGCGAGATGGTGCGTCTCGGCGCCGGCATCGGCATGGAGGTCATCGCCTGGAACCGTAGCGGCGTGCCCGCCGACCTCGCCTGCACTCCGGTCGAGACCCTCGACGCGCTGCTCGCGGAATCCCACGTTGTCTCGCTTCATCTCGGCCTCAACGACGAGACCGAGGGCATCGTCGATGCCCGCCGCCTCGCCCTGATGCGCCCCGGCGCCATGCTGATCAACACCGCGCGGGGTGCGGTCATCGACGAGGCGGCCCTGATCGAGACCATGCAGGCCGGCAAGATTCGCGCCGCCGGTCTCGATGTCTTCGCCGACGAGCCGATCGACGGGACTCATCCTCTGGCGGCGCTGGAGAACGTGACGCTGACGCCCCACGCAGCCTTCATGACCGCCGAGGCTTCATACCGCCTGCTGCGGATGGCGCTGGAGCTGATGCGCGATGCGTTGGAGGGCATGGGACTGCCGGCGCCCGATGCGGGCGCCGCCGGCGACGCATGAGCCAGGCATCCGCCCGCGGCCGGCTCGGGGTCGATGTCGGCGGCACCTTCACAGACCTGCTGCTGGTCGATCAGGCGTCGGGCGGCATGCGCATCGCCAAGGTGCCTTCGACCCCGGCGGATCAGTCTGACGGCTTCATGGCGGGTCTCGCCGCGCTCGGCGAGGCAGCGGGCGGCTTCGAGACGGTGGTTCACGGCACCACGGTCGGCACCAACGCCGTGCTGGAGCGCAAGGGCGTGCGCTGCGCGCTCATCACCACACAAGGATTCCGCGATACGCTCGAGCTCGGCCGGCGTACCCGACCCAACCCGTGGGGCATGTTCGGCAGCTTCGAGCCCATCGTGCCGCGCGAGCGCCGCTTCGAGGTGGCGGAGAGGATCGACGCCTCCGGCGCGGTGGTGCCCCCCCTCCACGAAGACGAGGTGCGCGAGGCGGTCGAGGCGGCGCGCGCGACCGGCGCAGAGGCGCTGATCGTCCACTTCATCCACGCCTATCTCAATCCTGACCACGAGCGGCGCGCCGGCGCGATTGCCCGCGAGGTGTGGCCCGAGGTCCACATCACGCTGGGTTCCGACATCCTGCGCGAGGTGCGGGAGTTCGAGCGGGGAAGCACCGCGGCGCTGAACGGCTACATCCAGCCGATCATGACCCGCTATCTCGAGCGCATCGCGGCCCGGCTCAAGGCCGGCGCGGTCGAGTCCGAGCTGCTGGTGATGCAGGGCAACGGCGGCATGATGACCGCCGGTATCGCCGGCGAGAAGGCAGTGCAGACGGTCATGTCGGGGCCGGCCGCCGGCGTCATCGCCGCCGCCCACCTGGGCGCCGCCGCCGGCTTCCCCAACCTCATCAGCTGCGACATGGGCGGCACCAGCTTCGACATCGCCATCGTGCAGGGCGGCGTGCCGGCCACGACGACGGAGAAGGACATCGCCTACGGCATGCCGCTCCGCGTGCCGATGGTGGATATCCAGACCATTGGCGCCGGCGGCGGCAGCATCGCGCGGGTCGATGAGGGCGGCATCCTGCGCGTCGGGCCCGAGAGCGCCGGCGCGGCGCCGGGGCCGATCTGCTACGGCAGGGGCGGGCAGGAGCCCACGGTGACCGACGCCAACCTGCTGCTTGGCCGCATCGACCCGGGCGCCATCGGCGGCCTCGAGAGCCCGCCGGACATCGGCGAGCTGCGCCGCATCGTCCGCGACAAGATCGCAGACCCGCTCGGTCTTGACGAGGCGGAGGCGGCGGCCGCGATCCTGCGCGTGGTGGACCACCAGATGGCAGGCGCGGCGCGGCTGGTCTCCGTGGACAAGGGGCACGATCCGCGCGATTTCGCCCTCTTCGCCTTTGGCGGCGCGGGGCCGATGCACGCGACAGCCATCGCCCGCGAGCTCGGCGTGCCCCATGTTCTGGTGCCGCGCTACCCCGGCATCACGTCCGCGCTCGGCTGCGTGCTGGCCGACGTGCGCCACGACTTCGTGCGCACCCTGCACCAGCCGCTCGAGGACGTGGACCCGGCGGCAGCCGACCGCATCCTGGCGGAGCAGGGGGCGGAGGGCAGGGCGCTGCTCGCCCAGGAAGGGGTGACCGTCGCATCAGTCGAGGTCGAGCACGAGGCGGACCTCTTCTACCGCGGCCAGAGCCACGTCTTCCGCGTGTCGGTGGCAGACGCTGGCTTCGACGCAGCGGCCGTCCGCGACGCCTTCGCGGCGCTCTACCGCGAGCGCTTCGACATCGTGCTGCCGGAGATGCAGCCGATCCTGGTCAACCTGCGGACCACCGTGCGCGGCATCCGCCCGCCCCTCGACCTCACGCTCGCGGCCGACGAGAGCGGAGCGACGCTGGACACCGCGCTGGTCGAGACCCGCCCGGTCTACTTCGACGGCGCCTGGGTCGAGACGCCCATCTATCGGCGCGAGCGGCTACCGGCCGACGCCACGATCGCGGGGCCTGCGGTCATCCAGCAACTCGACACCACGATCCTGGTGGAGCCGGGTTCCGAGGCCCGTGCCGACGCCCTCGGCAACCTGGTGCTCACCGTGCCCCAGGCTGCGGCGGAGGTTCAGGCGAGCGCCGACGGCGCATTCGACCCGGTCACCCTGGCGGTGATCGAGAGCGGCCTTCAGCAAGTGGCGAGCGAGATGGACCTGGTGCACCAGCGCACCTCGTTCTCGCCGGTGATCTCGGAGGGCTTCGACCGCTCCAACGGGCTCTACGACCCCAGGACCGGCCAGATCATCGCGCAGGGGGAGCTTGGCCTGCCGATCTTCCTCGGCGTCATGCAGTCCACCACCCAGGCGGTGATCGAAGCGCGCGACGATCTGGAGCCCGGCGACATCGTGATGGTCAACGACCCCTACTTCGGTGGCACTCATCTGATGGACGTCAAGATGGTACGGCCTTTCTTCTACAGGGGCCGGCTCTGGGCCTATCTCTCCAACACCGGGCACTGGCCCGACACCGGTGGGATGGTGCCGGGCGGCTTCCCCTCCCAGGCGACCGAGATCCAGCAGGAGGGGCTCAGGCTGCCGCCGGTCAAGCTCCACCGGCGCGGCGTGCTCGACGACGACATCATGCAGATCGTGCTCGCCAACATCCGCGTGCCGGAGGAGCGCATCGGCGACATCCGTGCCCAGATCGGCGCGCTTTCGGTCGGCGAGCGGCGGTTGACCCAACTGCTGGACAAGCATGGTGAGGAGACCGTGAACGCCGCCATCGAAGTGCTCAAGGAGCGCTCGGAGCGCCGGATGCGCGCTCACATCGCGTCCGTCCCCGACGGCGAGTACGTCTTCTCCAGCTACATGGATTCCGACGGCGTCGACGATGCGCCGCTGGAAGTCTGCGCCAGGGTCACAGTGGGGGGCAGCGACCTCGCGGTGGACTTCGCCGACTCCAGCCCACCCTGCCGAGGGCCGGTCAACTCGGTCTGGGCGACGACGCTCGCCTCGGTCTACTGCGCGATCAAGCACATCTTCCCCGACGTGCCGATCAACGCCGGCTGCTTCCGCCCCATCGCCGTGCCGCCGCCGCACGGCACCTTCCTCTATGCCGAGTATCCCCGGCCCGTCTCCGGCTGCGCGGCGGAGACGGCGCAGCGAATCATGGAGGCGGTGTTCGGCGCCATGGGCCAGGCCATGCCGGAGCGCATGTTCGCGGCTCCCGCCGGCACCAGCGGCAATTTCAGCCTTGGCGGCGAAGACCCGGCCGAGGGGCGCCGCTATGTCATGTACATCTTCTCGGGCGGCGGCTACGGCGGCTGGTGGGAGGATGACGGACTCACCAACGGCTGCTCGTCCGTCGGCATTTCCAAGACCCAGCCGGCCGAAATCCTGGAGCAGCACTACCCCATCCTGTTCGAGGAGTATGCGTTGCGCGAGGGCTCCGGCGGCGCCGGGCGGCACCGGGGCGGCTTCGGCGTGAGCTACCGTGTGCGCCTGCTCAGGGGCGAGGCCAAGGCGTCGTTCATGATGGATCACGGTCGCACCGGCCCGCACGGGCTCGCCGGTGGCCTGCCGGGCGCATGCAACCGCATCGAGGTCCGCCGCGGCAACGTGGTGGAGGAGCCGCCGCATCTCTCCAAGGGCGAGGGCTATCACCTGGCACCGGGCGATACGGTGCAGGTGCGAACCCCCGGCGGCGGCGGTCTCGGCGATCCGCGCACCCGCCTACGATCGCGCGTCGCCGCCGACCTCAGCCGCGGCTACCTGAGCGAGGCCGAGGCCGCGCGGGACTACGGCTACGACCCCGGCGCGGACGAGGCGGCGGAATAAGCCACTCGCCAGAGGCTGCAGCGCTTCAGGGGGCCGCCTGGTTCACGGTGTGCGGACGCACCCGTGC
This sequence comes from Alphaproteobacteria bacterium, assembly GCA_963422645.2. GTDB lineage: Bacteria > Pseudomonadota > Alphaproteobacteria > UBA828 > UBA828 > WTGU01. Next base: position 118,734 of record CAXXVO010000009.1, on the reverse strand, counting down.
GCGTATCGCCGGGCCGTTCTCGACCAGAGCCTTGGAGAGTTCGAAGGTCTTCTGGGCGTTCATCCAGAACTCCGGGCTCTGACCGAAATACGTTCCCAGCGCGATTGCGGTCTCGGCACTCACGCCGCGCCGCTCGTGGATGATCTCATGCAGGCGGGTCGCCGGCAGGCCGATATCCCGCGCCATGCGATGAACGGAAAGTTCCATCTCGCTGACTTGTTCGCGCAAGAGAGCGCCTGGGTGCGTCGCAATCCGGTTTGTCGCCGCTCTCATGGGTGTCTCCCCGATCGAGTGCGCTCATGTATACCAAGCTGCCACCCCGTTGACTCGCGCGCCCCTTCTCTCCACACTCCGGCCGCTTGCTGAGGCCGGCCGCAGGAGCCGGACGGGAGGGAAACGGCATGCGCTTTTCGGACAACGGGTATTACATCGAACGCTACGTGAAGTGCGACAACTGCGGCGTGCTCATCTATGACGAGGGCCTCTCCGCCGCGGTGAAGGGCAAGGATCAGCTCTTCTGCTCCGATTGGTGCATCCAGTGGTTCACGGCGCGGGCCGACGGTGTCGAGCAGCCGCGCATTCCGCTGCCGAAGCAGGGCATCCACGAGACCGGCTGAGCGCGCGGCACCGCGCGACGCATTCGATCAACCCGCCGGCCGACGGGGCAGGGCACCATGAGCGACTTGGTCGGGATCGACGTGGGCGGAACCTTCACGGACTTCGTTCGCTACGATCCGGACACTCAGGCCGTCGACGTCTGGAAGACCCTCTCGACCCCGGCCGATCCCATCGACGGGATTATCGACGGGTTGGACCGCTCCGGCGATGTGGGCGCCATCGGCAATATCCGCTTCGGCACCACCATCGCGACCAACGCGATCCTGGAGCGCAAGGGCGCCACGGTCGCCTACCTGACCACCACCGGGTTTCGTGACGTCCCCTTCATCCAGCGCGGCAAGCGCAAGAGCCACTACGACATCACCTGGGTCAAGGCCAAGCCGCTGGTGAAGCGGCGCCACTGCTACGAGGTGGACGGGCGGATTCTGGCGCGGGGCGAGGTTTACCAGGAACTGGACACCGAGCGCGTCCGCGCCATCGCGCGTGAAATCAAGGCCATCGGCCGTGTCGAGGCGGTCGCCATCAACTTCCTCTTCTCCTTCGTGACGCCCGACCATGAGCGCAGGGCGCAGGAAATCTTCGCCGAAGTGTGCCCCGACATCCCGGTCAGCATCTCTTACGAGGTGCTGCCCAAGTGGAAGGAATTCGAACGCTCCTCCACCACCATCACCGACGCCTATATCAAGCCCGTCGTGGGCCACCATCTGGGCGCCATGCGGACGCGGCTCGACGACAAGGGCATCACCCGCCAGGTTGCCGCGATCAAGTCCAACGGCGGCGAGATGACCCTGGAGGAGGCCGCCCGCCACCCCATCCAGATGACCCTCTCCGGTCCCACCGGAGGAGTGGTGGGCGCCAAACAGATCGCCCGCAGCGTCGGCGTCGATCACCTCGTCACCCTCGATATGGGCGGCACGTCGACGGATGTCTCGACCGTGGTCGGCGGCAACGAGAGCTTCACCACGAGCTTCGAGATCGAGTTCGGCCTGCCGATCCAGATTCCCATGATCGACATCCGCACCATGGGCGCGGGCGGCGGCTCGCTGGCCTGGATCGACAAGGGCGGCATGCTGCGTATGGGGCCCGAGAGCGCGGGCGCGAACCCGGGGCCCGCCTGCTACGGCCTCGGCGGCACCCAGGCGACCGCGACCGACGCCAACCTCGTGCTCGGCCGCATCAACCCTGCGAACTTCCTCGGCGGCGCCATGGCGCTCGACTCAGACGCGGCGGCGGCGGCGATCGACAGGGTCGCAGGCGCGATCGACAAGCCGGTCGAGGAGACCGCGCTCGCCATGGTGCAGATCGCCAACAACAACATGATCGGCGCGCTTCGCTCGGTGCTGACCGAACGCGGCCTCGACCCGCGCGACTTCACCCTGCTCGCCTTCGGCGGCGCGGGCCCGGTTCACGTCGCCGACCTCATGGTCCACGCCAATATCCCGAGCGGCATCGTGCCCAACCACCCCGGCCAGTTCTCGGCCTTCGGCTTCCTGATGACCGACGCGCGGGTCGACCTGGAGCGGACGGCGCAGATGACCTCGGCGGCCTTCGATCAGGACCACGCCAATCGCGTGCTCTCGGATCTAATCCGCGAGAGTGTCGCCGCGCTCGAGGAGCAGGGCTACACGGAGAACATCGAGGTCCTCCGGTCGCTGGAGATGCGCTACCTCGGGCAGAATCACGAGCTCGATGTGCCCATCGCCTTCGACCGCTTCGACGAGGACACGCTGCCGGTGGTGTGGGAAGCCTTCCACCGGGCCCACCGCGAGCGCTTCAATTTCGATATCCCGGGCGAGAAGATCGAGATGACCTCGGTCAAGGTCACGGCGGTCTCGATGACCGACAAGCTGCGGCTCGCCGAAGTCGGCCAGGCCGAGGGCGCGCCCGCGCCGGTCGCGACGCGGCGGGTGCTCTTCGAGGAAGGCTGGCAGGAGACTCCGGTCCACGATCGTGCGGCACTCCGGGAGGGCCACCGCTTCGAAGGCCCGGCGCTGATCGAGGAGCCCGCCTCGGTCACCGTCATCCGCCCCGGACAGGCGGTGCGGATCGACCGCTACGGAAATATTTTGATCGGCGAGATCGCGCGCCAGGCTTGAGCCCCCCCCCCGGCGGGGAGCGCGCGGGCGAAGAAAGGAATCCGTCATGGATATGGTCACGATGAACATCATCGAATCCGCCATGGTCGCGATTTGCCGCGAGATGGGCGTCAACGTGCAGAAGACCGCATATTCGACGATCTTCTCCGAGGCCGAGGACTTCACCTGTGCGCTGGCCAACACCAAGGGCGAGATGATCGCCGTGGCCGAGTTCTGCCCGGCACAGATCGGCGGCGTGCCGCTGCTGGTGCGCTCGATGGTCAAGGAGATCTCGCTCGACGAGATCGACGAAGGCGACGTCATCGTCCACAACGATCCCTACCGGGGCGGTCTGCACACGCCCGAACACACCATGTTCAAGCCGATCTTCGTCGATGGCGAGATTATGGGTTTTGCCGTCGCCATCGGCCATTTCGTCGAGACCGGCGGCATGGTGCCCGGCGGCTTCCCCGGCGAGGCCACCGAGATCTTTCACGAGGGCCTGCGCGTGCCCCCGGTCAAGATCAAGAAGCGCGGCGAAGACATGGTCGAGGTGTGGAAGCTGATGCTGGCGAACGTCCGCACCCCGCGCCAGAACTACGGCGACCTCAGGGCGATGATCTCCGCCGTCGATCTCGGCGAAGCGCGGATGAAGGAGCTGATCGGCAAGTACGGCCGGGAGACCTTCCACCGCACCGTCATTGACCTGATGGACTATTCGGAGGCCCGCATGCGGGCCGAGATCGGGGCCTTCCCCGACGGCTGCTACCGCTTCGAGGACGGGCTGGAAGACGACGGCATCGAGGACAAGGAGTACACCATCCGCTGCGCGGTCCACGTCCAGGGCGACGAGGTGGTGATCGACTACACCGGCTCCTCGTCGCAGGCGCTGGGTCCGATCAACGCCACCTTGGGCGTTGCCTGGTCCGCGTCCTACAACGCGATGCTGCATCTCACCGACCAGACGATCCCGAAGAACTCGGGCTGCTTCCGCCCGATCCGGGTGATCGCGCCCGCCGGCTCCGTGATGAACGTGGACTATCCGGGCTCCGAAGTCGGCGGCAATACCGAGACCCACCCGCTCATCGTCGCCATCATCCTGGGCGCGATGGCGCCGGCGGCGCCCGACCGCGTGATGGCCTCCGAAGGCACCACCCACGGCTGCTTCGTTTTCGGCGGCTACGATGCGCGCAACGACGAGCCCATCGGCGCGTTCGACTTCTCCTATGTCGGCTACGGCGGACGCAGCTTCGCCGATGGCAACGACGCCACGGATTCGATCAACGGCAACTGCGCCAACACGCCGACCGAGGTGTTCGAGACGCGCTTCCCGTGGATCGTCGAGGAATATGCGCTGCGGCCTGATTCCGGCGGCGCCGGCGCCCATCGCGGCGGCTTGAGCATCTCCAAGACCATGCTCTGCACCGGCGATGTGATGATCAGCCAGATGACCAACAAGCATAAGAAGGTCGCCTGGGGCCTGTACGGAGGCGGCTCGGGCATTGCCGGCGCCACGCTCTATCGGAAGGAAGGCGCCAACCGCTGGACCACGGTGGGCGAGGCGTTCGGCAAGATTTCCACCAGCAAGTACTCGAACGTGCCGATCCGCCCCGGCGAGCGGGTCTCGGTCAAGGCGCCGGGCGGCGGCGGCTACGGCGAGCCGCGCGAGCGCGACCCGCGTGCCGTGGTGGAGGATGTGATGGAGGGCTATGTCAGTGCCGGGGCCGCGGCGCGGGACTACGGCTTCGAGCCCTCCTGGGTCGCGCGCTACGGGGAGGATACGCCGCTGCCGGAGGCGGCCGAATAGCCGGAGCGGGGGCCAGGGAGATGGCCGCGACCGACCGGGCCGACGAGGCCGCCCAAGCAACTATCGTCATCAAGAAGTACGCCAATCGCCGGCTCTACAACACCGCCACCGGCAGCTACGTGACCCTCGAAAACCTCTGCGACATGGTGCGGAAGGGCGAGGACTTCGTCGTGCGCGACGCAAAGTCCGGCGACGACATCACCCGCCAGGTGCTGACCCAGATCATCGTCGAGCAGGAGGCCAAGGGGCAGAACATGCTCCCGATCAGCTTCCTGCGCCAGCTGATCCAGCTCTACGGCGACAACGTCCAGGCGTTCGTGCCCAGCTATCTCGAAGTCGCCATGGAGACCTTCGCGCGCAATCAGGGGGACATGCGCGAGCGCATGAACAGCACCTTCGGCGGCATGTTCCCGGTCGACGAGTTCGAGGCCATGGCCGAGCGCAACATGGCGCTGATGCAGCGCTCCATGGAGATGTTCTCGGGCTTTCCCGCCGGCGAGCGTCAGGAGGAGCCGAAGCCCGACGGAGAGGGCGATGAGGCGGCGGATGTCGGCGACGTTCTCGACAGGCTCGACAAGATGCAGGCCCAGCTCGATGCGCTGAGCGGGCGCGGCAGAAAGGGCGGAGACGACTGAAGGCGCGCCGCCCGCTCGGCACGCATCTCCGACCGTCCAGACCAAGCCGCCGCTCCGGTTGTACCGGTAGCACCCAGGCCCTTACCATTCCGCCACTGATCGTCCGACAGGCGAGGACAGAGATGGTTGCAGCGGCGAAGATGGCCGCGGCGCTGGTCGCCGGGGCAGGGATGCTGGGTGCGGCGCACATCGCGACGGCGGAGGAGAGCGGCAGCCTCCGCATCATTCGTACCTACGTGCAGGACTACACCACCATCGACCAACCCGGCGGGAGGGTCACCGGCGGGACCCTGAACGGCGTGGTCACCATTCTGGAGGGCAGTGGCGCACCCTTCGTCGAAGGCACGCACGATCGCGCCACCTGCGTGGTCTACATCAAGCGTTCGGAGGCGGGCTTCGACCTTGAGGTGCCCTGCGAGATGACCGCGCCTTCGGGAGATCGCTGGTACACCTTCTCCAAGCGGCGCGAGGGCGACGTCGAGGCGGGCAGCGGCGGGCCCGGCACCATGGAAATCCTGGGCGGCACAGGGCCTTACGACGGGGTGACAGGAATCTGCAGCTACGACGTCGACTACTTGCCAGACGGTTGGGTCGTCATGATCGCCGACTGTACCTGGCAGAGATAGTACGGGCTGAAGCGGACCGATAGCGAAGGGGTCGAGCAATGGTCGAACTGGTCGCATTCGTTGCGCTCCAGCGCTTGATCGAGGCTGCGGAAGCGGTCGAGGAGAGCCTCATGCCCAACGAACGCGAGATGCTGCACAGCCTCAAGTCGAAGTATGCCGCGCCGATCGACGTCGATCCCTTCGACGCGACGGCGCTCGAAGTCATCCTGCGCAATGTCGAGGTGCGCAAGGGCTACGATTTCGATCCACGGAAGGACGGCGGACGGGTCATCGACCTGCCACGCACGGGGGATAAGAAGGCGTGAACGACGCCTCCCCAGTCGTATTGGTGAGAGACGGGCGACCGGATTTCCGCGGTGCGGCCACCTGGTAACGCGAACAATCAGCCGAAAGGACTTCGAGCCATGATTAAACGCACCCTCGGAGCCGCCCTGGCCGCGACCGTCCTGGCATTCACGGCACCGGCAGCCGAGGCCGCAGACTACTCGATCGATTCGGCCCACAGCTTCGTTCAGTTCAAGATCTCCCACGTCGGCCTTTCCTGGATGATAGGCACCTTCGAGACGGTGTCGGGCAGCTTCACGTACGATCCGGAGGCGGGGCCGGAGGCTCAGTCCATCACGGTCGAGATCGACCCCGCCAGCGTCGATACGAACCACGCGGAACGCGACAAGCACCTGCGCTCGTCGGACTTCCTGAGCGTCGACGAGTTCCCCACGGTGACCTTCGTCAGTGCCGGCTACGAGGGCGATGCCGAGGGCGGCGTGATGACCGGCGACCTGACGCTCCACGGAGTCACCAAGCCGATCGCCATCGCCGTCAAGAGGGTGGGCGAAGGGAAGGACCCTGGGGCGGCTACCGCGCCGGTTTCGAGGGCTCGGTGACGCTCGCCCGCAAGGATTACGGCATGGGCTACAACCTGGGCCCGGCTGCCGAATCCATGGAGCTCTTCCTCTTCATCGAGGGCATTCGTAACTAGCGCCTGCGGGCGTTACGTCTCCTGGCGGTAGCAACCATGTGGAGCAGCGGCAAGGACCACTACGGGCTCGTCGCCATCGGCTTTCACTGGACCATCGCCGTCGCCTTCATCGGCCTCGTCGGGCTCGGCGCCTGGATGGTGGGGCTCACCTATTACGATCCCTGGTACAACGCTTCCCTCGCGCTCCATAAGGCCATCGGAATCGTGGTGCTGGCGCTGGCGCTGGCCAAGATCGGCTGGAAGCTCGCCGACCGGAAGCCCGACTTCGGGCCCGAGGTGAGGGCTTACGAGCGCGCCGGCGCCACCGCCATGCATTGGATCCTGGGCGCGCTCCTGGTCGTGCTGCCGGTCACCGGCTACCTGATCTCAACCTCGGAGGGTGCGGGCATCGACATGTTCGGGCTCTTCGAGTTGCCCGCGTTCTTCGATGTCACGGCAGGCACCCGCGACCTCGCCATCGATCTCCACTACTACCTGGCCTATGGCGGCATCGCGCTCGTCGGGCTTCACGCCGGCGCGGCCCTCAAGCACACCTTCATCGACAAGGGCTCGACGCTGATCCGCATGCTGGTCCCGCGCTCCCGCCGAACGCCTTGATGCGATGGCGCGCGGGCGCGTCCCGCGCAGCGATCCGGTCGAACTCTCGGCGAAGATCGCGTATATGCCCCACCACGTGGCGCCCGCCGCGTCGATGAATATGGCCGGATCCCGCGATGACCGAGTTCCCCAGAGCGCTTCTCGATGGCTACCGTTCGTTCAAGGACGACCGCTATGCCCGGGAGCATGCCCGCTACCGCGCGCTCGCCGAGGACGGGCAGAAACCCGAGGTCATGGTCATCGCGTGCTGCGATTCCCGGGCGGCGCCGGAGACCATCTTCGACGCTTCGCCGGGGGAGATTTTCGTCGTCCGCAATGTCGCCAACCTGGTGCCGCCCTATGAGCCGACCGGCGCCCATCACGGCACCTCGGCCGCGCTGGAGTTTGCCGTCCAAAGTCTGAGGGTCCGACATATCGTCGTGCTCGGCCACGGGCGCTGCGGCGGCATCCGTGCGGTCCTGCATCCTGCAGCGGAGCCACTCTCTCCCGGCGACTTCATCGGCGAGTGGATGAAGCTGCTTGGGCCTGCCACCAGCGAGATCGAGATCGGCGGCCCGTTGTCGGATGCCGAGCGGCAGACCGCTCTCGAACGGGCCTCCATACGCCATTCGATCGCGAACCTGCGGACCTTCCCGTGCGTTTCCATCCTCGAAGATCGCGGCCGGCTCAGCCTGCACGGCGCCTGGTTCGACATTGCCCACGGCGAGCTCTGGGCCTTGAACCCTGCCACCGGAGACTTCTCCAGGGCGGTGTAGCGCCCGCGAGAGCGCAAACAGGGGGAGAAACACATGCTGATGGAAGGCTCGTGCCACTGCCGCGCGGTTCGCTTTTCGCTCCAGTCGAGGACGCCGCTTCCTTACATGTATTGCCATTGCTCGATCTGCCGAAAGACCGCCGGTGGTGGCGGCTATGCCATCAATCTCGGCGGCGATGCGGAGACCCTGAACGTCACGGGCAAGCGCTTCATCAAGGTCTATCGGGCGCGGCTCGAGGACGGCAGCGAGAGCCCGGCCGAGCGGCGCTTCTGCAACCGTTGCGGCAGTGCGCTCTGGGTCTGGGACCCGCGCTGGCCCGAGCTGATCCACCCCTTCGCGTCGGCCATCGACTCTGCCCTGCCGACCGCGCCCGAGCGCTGCCACATCATGGTCGACTATGCGCCGGGCTGGGTCAGGATCCCGTCCGGCAAGCGGGACCCGCACTTTGCGGAGTACCCGGACCAGTCCATCCAGGACTGGCACCGGAGCCGCGATCTCTACGACCCTTGATGGGGCACTTCCGAACGACGACTCACTGGCAGCATGGAGAAAGGCGATCATGGCTTCGCAAGGCACGAGTGGCGGCACCGTCAAGGCGCTCTGGCGCTATCCAGTCAAGTCCATGGCCGGCACCAAGATCGACGAGGCGCTGGTCGCCGAAGGCGGCATCCTGGGCGACCGCGGCTATGCCGTGATCGACCGGGAGAGCGGCCGGGTGGGGAGCGCCAAGACGCCCAGGAAGTGGGCCGGGTTGATGGCCCTCGCCGCCGATTTCGTCTCGCCGCCGCAGCCTGGCGCGCCGCTGCCGCCGGTGCGCATCGTCTGGCCCGATGGCACGGCGGTCTCGGGCGAGGGCGGCGACCCCGATGCCCGCCTTTCCGGCACGCTGGGGCGGCCGGTCACACTCACAACGGAGCGCCCGGAGGCACCCAGCCTCGAACGCCTCGACCCGCTCGCCGCCGACGAGACCATTGTCGACATCGGCGAGCTGATGATGGCGGGCCGGTTCTCCGACTACGCGGCACTGCATCTCATAACAACGGCGACGATGGCGCGCCTCGCCGAGCTCCGCCCCGAATCGAAGTTCAGCGCGCGCCGCTTTCGCCCCAACGTGACGATCGCAACGCCCGAGGGCCAAAGGGGTTTCGTCGAGAACGACTGGGTCGGGCGCGAGATCGCCATCGGCGACGAGGTGCGGCTCCGCATCTCCGACCCGACGCCGCGCTGTTCCGTCCCGACCCTTGCGCAGGAGGACCTGGAGAAGGATCCGCAGCTCCTTCGCACGATCGTCGAGCACAACACGCTCCCGGTCCCCGTGCTCGACGGCGAGTCTCTTCCCTGCGCGGGCGTCTACGGCTTCGTCGTCCAGGGCGGCACGGTGAAGAGGGGCGACCAGGTGCGGGTGGAGTAAGGCGGCAGCGGCGGGGCGCGGAGAGAACGCAGGCGATGCGCGTTCTCATCGCTGGCGGCGGCATCGGCGGGCTGACGGCGGCGCTGAGCCTGCATGAGGCCGGCATCGATGCCGTCGTCTTCGAGTCCACCCCCGAGCTGAGGGAGCTCGGCGTCGGCATCAATCTCCTGCCGCACGCCGTGCGCGAGTTGAGCGCGCTGGGCGTGCAGCCCGCGCTCGCGTCAACGGCAATCGAGACCCGGGAACTCGCTTACTACACCGCGTATGGTCGGCCGATCTGGCGCGAGCCGCGCGGCCTGGGTGCCGGCTACCGCTGGCCGCAGTACTCGATCCACCGCGGCCGCCTGCTGATGAGTCTCGCGCGCGCAGTGCAGGCGCGCCTGGGCGCATCTGCCATTCGGACCGGCCATCGCCTCGCACACGTCGAGCAGGACGACGATGGCGTGACGGCGCACTTCGTCGATCCCGCCACCGGCACTCCGGTTGCCAGCGAGCGCGGCGACGCGTTGATCGGCGCGGACGGCATCCACTCGAGAACCCGCGGCGTGCTCTATCCCGAGGAGGGGCCGCCGCGTTTCTCGGGGATCACGATGTGGCGCGGCGTCACCGAACAGAAACCCTTCCTCGACGGACGGACGATGATCGTCGCGGGCAACTGGCACATCAGGGCGGTGGTCTACCCGATCTCCCGCGAGGCCGCCGCGCGCGGCAGGTCGCTGATCAACTGGGTGGCCGAGATCCGCGACGAGAGCAAGACCGAATGGCACTGGGACGACTGGCACCGGGCAGGCAAGAAGGACGACTTCGTTCCGGCCTTTCGCGACTGGCGCTTCGACTGGCTGGACGTGCCGCAGCTCTTCCGCGAGAGCGAGCGGGTGTTCGAGTTTCCGATGGCCGATCGCGACCCCGTCCCGCGTTGGAGCTTCGGCCGCGTAACGTTGCTGGGCGACGCGGCGCACCCCATGTATCCGAGCGGCTCCAACGGCGCCGCTCAGGCGATTCTGGATGCGCGTGCGCTGACGCGCGCCCTTGGGACGCAGCCGAAGGTCCCGGAGGCCTTGCGTGCCTATGAGGCGGAGCGCCTTGAGCCGACGGCAGAGATCGTCTGCCTGAACCGCGAATTCGCGGCGGAGCACGTGTTGCGCCTGGTCGATGAGCGCTGCCCGCCGAACTGCGAAAACATCAGCGACTACGTTTCGCTGGAGGAGATGGAGGACGTTTCCCGCAGGTACAAGCGGGTCGCCGGGTTCGACATCGAGTCCATGGATGAACGGCCGTCTTAGAGGGCGTCCGTCTTTGACGGACGCGCGACAGGCCGCGACCGCGGCCCGCCGCTCCTGCGGCGCCCTCGCGGAGGCGCCGGCTGTAGGCCGGCTGCCGTGAGCGACAAAATGCTTGAGCGGTTCCGTTTCACACGGAAACGCTCAAGCTCGCAACCTGCGAACTACAGGTAAGTCTTCGAGATCGCCGCGCCCATGGTGTACTTGGGGTCGACGAAGTTGCCGAGCCTCACCTTGCCGCATTGGCTCAGCATCGTGTAGGCGTCCCACTGGTCGTAGCCGTAGTCCTTGACCATCCAGCGCACCAGCTCGCGATAGGCAATCCGGGTCGCATCCTCCAGCGGCCGGGCGCTGCCGATCGTCATGATGAAGTCGTCGGCTTCCAGGCGTGGCCAATCGATGGTCCAGTCCTTGATCAGGTCGACGGTGATCGTGGTGGTCGTGGGGTACTCCACGGCCACGCCGCAGACCTCGCCGTCGCCCTGGCAGGCGTGGGCATCGCCGATGTAGAGCAGCGCGCCGGGCGCGCGCACCGGCAGATAGGTAATCGTGCCGGGCCCCATGTCCGGCAGATCCATGTTGCCGCCGTGATCGTCAGGCGTGAGCGAGTTGATGGAATCGATCTGGGGCGAGCAGCTGAGCGTGCCGATGTGCGGCTTGTAGGGGAGCGTGACCCGGTCGCTCCAGTAGACGTTCTCCTCATCGACCACCACCTTGCGCACCTTCTCGGGCAGCGGCTCGTTGAGCGTGGCCGTGTAGTAGGTGCCGGTGAGGCCGCCGAACTCCTTGATCATGCAGCAGGTGCCGCGGGGCTGGGGGCCGCGCGGTGCCATGCTCTCGATGTGCACGGCGAGCACGTCGCCCTTCGAGGCGCCGGCCATGAAGATCGGGCCGCATTGCGGGTTGAGGAAGGGCACCTCCAGCAGCTCCGAGGGCACGTCGCTCTCGCTCGTGATCTTGCCCTCGAAGGCATCGCGGGTCTCGACGATCACCCGGTCGCCCGGCTCGATGGAGAGCACCGGGTCGGCGTAGGGGCCGATGGTGTAGAGATAGGTGCCCTGCTTCTCCTCGGTCAGCTCGTGCGTGACCCCCGACGAGCCGCCGCCAACGCCCTTGCGGTGCATGATGGAATCGGCGACCCAGTCGTTCGAGTAGCTGCGCATGACCATTTCCATCGCCCGGATCTCCCGATCTTCTTGCCTCGGTCGATCGATTGTAGTCGGCGCTGCCGGGGAAGCGAAGACGAGCGTGGGAAACGCGGGACAGGCCCGCCGATCATGCGCCCGAGCAAGGGGCTGCGCCCTTTCAGCAATGCCGCGGCGGCCGGGACGTCGACCCTTCAGGTCGATGCGGCGAGGGACCCGCTGCCGTCCGGTTGCGCCGCTCCGGCGGCCAGGTGGCGCAGCAATTGCTCCGCGCGCTGACGCTTCTCCTCGTTGGGGTCGCGCTGAACGATGCGCAGCAGCGCGTCGCGCGCCGTCACGTCGCCGCTCTCCGCCATCTCGAAGGCCATCCGATCGCGGCGTTCGTAATAGCTTCGGTCGAGCGGCACGACATGGGGGGAGAGCGCCTTCCAGTAGTACGTCTGGTCGTCGGAGGACCAGCCTGCATAGACCTCTTCCCATGTGCCGCAACCGGAATAGGGGTTCATGTTGGTCTCGGCGATAGGCTGGCTTGCCGGCTGGTAGCGGGCATCGAAGGACTGCCGCAATTGGTTCGTGCGGTTGGGCAGCGCGCGATGCACGGTGGTATCCGAAAAGATCAGCACATCGCCTGCCGCGAAGGAGCCGCTCACCCATTGGCCGGGGATCGGCACGCAGATGTCCATACCGCCGGCGCCGTTGCCGACCTTCGTGTCCAGCACGCCCGCCAGGTGTGAACCCGCCGCCACCACCAACGTCCCTTTCTCTCTCGGGCAATCGCCCAAGGGAACCCACATCGCGTGATTGGTTGCGCCGCCAATGTGGACCTTGTCCTGATGCGCGCCGGTGGTGAAGTCGAAGCTCTCGCTTTGCGGGAAGATGTTGCGTTGGACGAACAGCGGATGCGCGAGCGCCGGCTCGCCGAAGATGCTCTCGAACAGCGTCAGCACAATCGGATGGGTTCTGAGGCGATGCAGTGCTTCGTCGACCCACAGGTTCCGAAACACCTGCATGTAGCGATCCTCGGGATCCTTGCAGGACGCAGCGGTGTTGGCGATGCCCTCCTCCACCGGATGTGCAGGGTCGAGCCAGCCTCCCGCCGCCGCCTTCTCCAGCAGACGCCGTCGGACGGCCAGCACGGCATCGCGCGGCACCAGCCCGCGCAGGAAGAGATAGCCGTCGCGCCGGAGCCGCCCGGCCAGGGCCGGTCCATCGCCGATCAGATCGGTCGAATCGAGAAATTCGCCTACCGCGTCCATTGGCGCTGCTCCTGTCTGCACCACCCCTGAGGTTGCGGGAAACGGAACGACCACGTCAAGTTGAGCGTGCCGCCTAATGCGGGCGCGAAAGGGCTCCTGCACAGCATCCGAGAGTTGTGTCGATCCCTTCCCAAAACGAACGATCCCCGCCAACGTCCTGTTTTGGCGGGGATTCTGGTGGGCGCCCTCGCGGATCGCAGCGGGCCGCGTGCGCGAGCGCACCGTGAAGGATTACCGGAAGCAGGCTCACCGCCATGTCCGGCCGTCGCCCGCTTCGCGACATGTGGCGAAGGTCACGCGCCACGACATCATTCGCGCCGAGCGGTCGGCTGTCAGAAGCGCTCGGGGGGCTGTACACACCCCAAGTCGGGTCGTCGGGACCGGTAAGTCGGGTTCATGCCGCTTATATTGTTGTTCGGCATGCGACTTTGACCTCGCAGTATCAAGGCACTTCAAAGGCTTATCGCGCCGATCGGCGCGCAACCCACATGCCGGACGATACCCCGGTCAATCGACTCGCCTTGGCCGAAGGCTTATCATGACGACCGCAATGATGCCGGGGCGCCCGGTGGCGCCTCCGCGCATGCGTCGAACAAGGGAGGTAAGTCATGGGCAAGCTTGACCTGACACGGCGGTCTCTTCTGAAGGCAGGCGGCTTTGGCGGCCTCGGCGCGATCGGCCTCTCGCTGGCCGGCTCGCCGTGGTCAAAGGCGCTCGCGGCCTCGGGCTCGGTGACTCTCGCCGATATCGGAGTCGGCGATCCGGCCGGCGACTGGTCGCGCTATACGAACAAGACCGACTGGGACGTCAACCTGGTGGCGGTGGGCAACGCGCCCGCCACGATCATCAACGTCCTGCTCGGCGGCGGCGGCACGTCGGCCTACGACGCGCTTCACATCGTGGGCGGCGTGCAGGAGCCGCTCGCGCAGCTCGGGCTTATCCTGCCGGTGGATGCCAGCCGGATGCCGAACTGGGGCGCGAACGAGTACATCTCGCAGTACTTCGTGGACGGCGCACCCGGCTGGCCGCACATCGCCCACGAGGGGCAGGTCTACGGGATCCCGACCATCCTGCAAGGCGAGTCGATCTGCTACCTGCCGGACGAGACCGGCGGCGTGGGCTCGGTCGACTCCTTCGGCGCCCTCTTCGATCCGCAGTACAAGGGCTACGTGGCGCTGGAGGACAACTACACCACCGCCGGCTACAAGACGGCGATCCACATGAAGGCCGCCGGGATCGCGGACATCGGCAACCCCGTGGACATGACCAAGGACGAGATCAACACGGTCGTCGATTATCTCATCGAGAAGAAGAAAGAGGGCCAGTTCCGGGTCCTGTGGACGAGCTTCGAGCAGGCGGTCAACCTGTTGCTGAACAAAGAAGTCGTCGTGCTCGACGGTTGGGAGCCGATGGTGATCGTCGCCAACAAGCAGGGCGCGAACAGCATCTACGCGACGCCCAAGGAAGGTTACCTGCTGTGGGCGATGTCGGGCTACCTCACCAACAACCCCGCGCGCTCCGAAGAGCACACGCAGGCCGTCTACGACCTCTTCGACTTCATGCTGGGGCCCTGGTACGGGGCGAAGATCAGCGCCATGCGGGGCTACATGACCAACTCGCAGGCGCCGGGCTTCGCCGCTGCCAATCCGGACGCCTTCGCGACAGGCGAGGCCGAGGCGGCCGTCGCCAACGATGCCAACGTGAAGCGCAAGCTCGATTTCGGCGGCATCTGGCACAACCGCTGGCCCGCCTCCTACATCGAGCACGAGGCGGCCTGGGCGCGCTTCAAGGCGGCCTAGCACAGGCGGACAGGTTCCGGCTCCCCCGGGTGCCAAAGGCGGCGCCCGGGGTCCCGGCGTTGACGTGATGTCGCCCAACGGCAGCCGGCCCGGGAGCCGATAGACTCGTGCCTCTCAGGGCCCTCCCGCGTCTTGCGCTGCTGATCCTGCCAGTCGCGTTCGTCCTGGTGTTCGTGATCGGCCCGCTGGCGATCACGGTCGCGGTCAGTTTCTGGCAGAGGGTGGGCTTCACGGTGGAGCCCGCCCTCACACCCGTCAACTACCTCGATTTCTTCGAGGGTGTCCGCACCATCGTGCTCGAGCGGAGCCTGGTGGTGGCGCCGGTGGCGACCGCGATCGGCCTCGCCATCGCCTATCCGATCGCCTACTTCCTCGCCTTCCTCGCCTCGCGCCATGTGGTGCGTGTGATCCTTCTGCTGATCACCATTCCCTTCCTCGTCAACTACGTCATTCGCAATTTCGCGTGGTCATACCTGCTCGGCCGCAACGGGCCGATCAACGACGCGATCATCGGGCTGGGCTTGAGCGACGGCCCGATCGACTGGCTGCTCTTCAGCGACTTCTCGGTCTATGTCGGGCTGGTCGCCGCCTACATGCCCTTCATGGTCTTCCCGCTCTGGCTTTCGCTCGCGGGCATCGACAGGCGCCAGATCGAGGCCAGCTGGATGCTGGGGGCGAACCCCTTCCTCACCTTCTTGCGCGTGACTCTGCCGCTCTCGCTGCCCGGCGTCTTCGCGGCGGCGATCTTCGGTTTCGTCGGCGTGTTCGGGGAGAGCGCGGTCTCGCTCATCCTGGGCGGTGCCGGATACGAGCTGATGGGCAACACCATCGCGAGCGCCATGGAGGTGCTGCACTATCCACTGGCGGCGGCGATGTCGAGCGTGGTGGTGGCGGTCATGACCGCGCTGCTCGTCGCCTGGTATCTCGGCTTCGACGTGCGCTCGTTCCTCGGCAAGATCCTGACGCGGGGCGGGTAGATGGGCGACTCCCGCGTCAGCCGCGCCGTCTTCTGGATCGTCACCTTGGTGGCGCTTGTCTTCCTCTACGCGCCGCTGGTGCCGCCGCTGATCCTGTCCGCCACCGCGCGCTATCAGTTCGGCCAGGTGACCGACGAGCCGTCGTTCACGCTGCGCTGGTACGTCGAGATGTGGAGCAATCCCATTCTCGTAAAGTCCTTCGAAACCTCGGTGATCCTGGCGGTCATCGTCGGTATCGTGACGCCCGTGCTGGCGCTGTTGGCGGCGATGGCGGTGCGCGAGCTGAAGGTGCGCCGGCTCATCATCATCCTCATGCTGTTGCCGCTCTTCGTGCCCGGCATCAGCATGGGCATCGCCACCGCCTTCTTTTTCCGCGAGCTCGGCATTCCGTCGGCGTTCTTCTCGATCGTCGTCATCCACGTGGTCTGGGCGCTGCCCTTCGCCTTCCTCATCGTGCTGACGGTGATGACGACCTTCGACCCGGTGCTGCTTGAGGCGGCCCACATTACCGGCGCCAACCGCTGGCGCGCCTTCTTCGATATCGAGCTGCCGCTGATCTACCCCGGCGTGGTGGGGGCGGCGATCTTCTCGATGATCATCTCGTTCAACGAGACCATCAGGACCACCATGGTGCAGGGGCCCTACAACACGGTGCAGACCTATATCTGGTCGACCTTCAAGCAGATTGGCCTCACGCCCACGCTCTTCGCGCTGATGGGGCTGCTCATCATCGTGACCTTCGGCCTGGTCCTGGTGCTGAGCGTCATGGGCGCCCGCCAGGCACGGCGCGAGATGCGGGCGCGGGCCTGACGAGCAGTCACTCGGCCAGCAGGATCACGTCCTCGCGGCGGAAGCCGATGGTCAACTCGACGGGCGCTGAGTCGAGCTCGCGCCTGGTGGAGGTCGCGATCGCCTTCTGGCCGTCGCGAAACATGAGGTGATGGTCCACACTGGTGCCGCGATAGATCATTTCCTCCAAGGTGGCGTCCAGCCGGACCGGGGCGTTGGACGCGGCCGTGCCGACCAGGATGTTCTCGGCGCGGAGAGCGATATCGCAGTCTCCGGGCCCGCGCTCCGCCTGCTCGCACCGCTCGATGGTCACCATCTGGCCGGCGATCTCGATATCCGCCTCCGCCCCGCGCAGCGCGACGAGCCGGGCCTCCAGCACGTTACAGCCGCGGAAGAAACCGGCAACGAAGCGGGCCCGCGGGCGGCGGAAGAGCGCTTCCGGGCGGTCGCACTGCACGCAGACGCCGCGGTTGAGCACGGCGATACGGTCGCTCATGGTGAGCGCCTCCTCCTGGTCATGGGTAACGTAGAGGAAGGTGGTGCCGGTCCCGCGCTGGAGGTGCTTGAGCTCGGTCTGCATCTCGCGGCGGATCTTCTCGTCGAGGGCCGCCAGCGGCTCATCGAGCAGCAGGATCGCGGGTCTGGGCGCGAGCGCGCGGGCGACTGCGACGCGCTGCTGCTCGCCGCCGCTCAGGAGCGTCACGTTCTTCTCCTCCATGCCGGATAGGCCGACCAGGTCCACGAGCTCCTCGACCCGGCGCTGGCGCTCGCCCCGCGCCATGCCGCGGACCTTCAGGCCGTAGGCGATGTTCTCCGCCACCGTCATGTGCGGGAAGATTGCGTACTGCTGGAACACCATGCCGAGGTTGCGGCGCCAGGGCGGCACCGCGCTGACGTCCTTCCCCTCGATGAGGACGCGGCCGGAATCGGGCTTGGCCAGCCCGGCAATGATGCGAAGCGTCGACGATTTGCCCGACCCGCTGGGGCCCAGGAAGGTGAAGAACTCGCCCTTCTCGATGCCCAGGCACAGGTCGTCCGCGACGACCGTGCGGTCGAAGCGCTTGGAGACGTGGTTCAACTCCAGAATGGGCGACGATGTTTCGGCCATTGTCCTTCGCCGGATTTGATGTTCGTCTAACGAAAAAGGCGATCGGGGGAGGATATCATGGCGTCGGACGATCTTTGCTACACCACCGCAACCGAGGCGCTGGCCAAATTCAAGTCGGGCGAGCTCTCGCCAGTGGACCTCATGTCTGCCGTGATCGCGCGGTCCGAGGCGGTCAATCCCGCGGTCAACGCCTATACCTACACCTTCTACGAGCGCGCGCTGGAGCAGGCGAAGGCGGCCGAGGCGCTCTATTCGTCGGGCGCAGACACGCGCCCCCTCGAAGGCATCCCCATCGTCATCAAGGACTTTCATCCGGTGGAAGGGGAGATCACGACCTTCGGCTCGCGCATGTTCGAGAACCACGTGCCCGACCGCTCGGCGCCCACCGTGGCGCGGCTGCTGGAGGCGGGCGCGATCATGCATGCGCGCACCACCACGCCCGAGATGGCCCATGCGCCGCACTGCCGCAGCGACCTTTGGGGCAACACGCGCAACCCGTGGAACCTGGATTACGGCCCCGGCGGCTCGTCGGGCGGCGCTGCGGCGGCCGTGGCGACCGGCATGACGACGCTCGCCGACGGCACTGACGGCGGCGGCTCGATCCGTATGCCGGCGGCCTGCTGCGGGCATTTCGGCTACAAGCCGCTCTTCGGCCGCAACCCCATCGACCGCGCGTACCCCCGAGAATCGCTGCTGCACTACGGGCCGATGACGCGGAGCGTTGTCGACGGCGCGCTGATGCAGAACGTGATGGCGGGGCCGCACCCGGACGACATCTGCTCGCTCCGCCCCAAGCTGGAGATTCCGAGCGAGCTCGACCCCATCGAGGGGTGGAGGGTCGCCTTCTCCATGGACCTCGGCTACTACGAGATCGACGAGGAGGTGCAGGCGAATACTCGTGACGCCCTGGAGGCGTTCAGGAGCCTCGGCTGCACGGTCGAAGAGGTGGAGCTCGGCTGGGACTTTTCGGTGCTGGACGCCTGGACTACCCATTGGGAGGGCCTCTTCTGGGCTGCCGCCGGCCACCTCTATCCCCGCTGGAAATTCGAGATGGAGGGCTTCGTCCGCGGTCTCCTCGAACGCGGCTCCCAGCACAGCCTGAGCCGCTTCTACCAGTGCAACGCCGTACGCGGCCGGATGTACGAGACGCTGGCGCCGATCCTCGACGCGTACGACATTCTGGTTTGCCCCACCAACGCGATCCCGGCGCTGCCCGCCGACCACGACATCGAAAACACGGATTTCCGCATCAACGGCAAGACCCTGAGCGTCGCCAACTGGCCGGGCGACATCTACGTGCAATGGCAGCTCTGCTACCCCTTCAATCTGGTGCCGGAGTGCCCGATAGCCGCGGTGCCGAGCGGCTATGCGTCCTCCGGCGTGCCGACGGGCATCCAGATCGTGGGGCGCACCTACGACGACGTGCGCGTGTTCCGCGCCGCCGCCGACTATGAGCGCGCCCGGCCCTGGGACCAGCGCCGCCCGCCCCTCTGATCGGCGCGCGGCGGCCGGCGGCGCGGCGCGGAAGGGAGCGATGAGCGAAACGCCCGCCCATATCGACACCGACGTGCTCGTGATTGGCGCGGGCGGCGCCGGCAAGTATGCGGCGCTCGCCGCGGCCGAGGCGGGTGCGGGCCGGATCGTGCTTGCTGATCGCAACATGGTGGGGCGCGGCGGCGCCACGGTGATGGCGCAGATGACCGTCGCCGCCGCTCTAGGCGAGGCCGAGCCCGACACGGTCGAGGACCACCTGGAGGACACGCTGGAGGCCGGGCGGGGCTTGTGTGATCCAGGGCTCGCCGCGCTGCTCTGCGAGGAGGGTCCCACGCGTATCCGGGAGATGGACTCCTGGAGGGTCGGCTGGGCGCGCGAGGGCGGGCGCATCGCCCAGGTCACGGCGCCCGGCCACCGGCGCCGGCGCTGCTGCTACGTGGACATCCTCAATACCGGCCCCGCCGTCGCCGCCACGCTCCGCCGACGCATCGCCCGCGTCGACGCGATCAGGCGCATCTCCGGCCTCGTCGCGACCGACCCGGTACAGGCCGACGGGCGGCTCACGGGCGCCGTGGGCTTCGACATCGAGACCGGCCGCGCGCAGGAGATCGAGACCTTCGACGTGCCCTACGAGACCGGCGCCTCGGTGCTCGACGGCCTGATCTGGCTGCGCGAGAACCGCGACCCCTCTCTGGCTTTCCGCTACAGCTGCACCAACGCGAACGTGTGCAAGGAGTGCACCATGCGGGTCGATGGCGAGACGGCCTACGCCTGCACGGCCCGTCTCAGGCCCGGCACCATGACGCTGGAGCCCTTGCGCAACAAGCGGGTGATCCGCGATCTGGTGACCGACACCGTCCCTCCTGCGGAGAGACTCGAAAGCGATTGAGCGCCAGCGACAGGGCCTGCGGCTCACCGCCCTCGTCGGTGCAGGCTGCGGTCACACCCTCTCCGCCTTGGAGGCGGAAAGGGTCGGGGTGAGGTGGGGGAAAATAACGTATCGAGGGCACCCGGCGGAGAAGACGGAGGTGCGCAGTGACAATTAGCCCCTACGCCTCGAGCCGAGGCGGCACACGCAGGTGCAAGTCCTTGGCCTGCTCGTAGGCCCAGCCGATGCGGAGCGCCGTTGCCTCATCCCGGCCACGGCAGACGATGTGCAGCGATGTCGGCAGACCCTTCGCCGTAGCACCGTTGGGCACCACGAGGGCGCACCATTCCAGCCAGTTGACCATGCGCGTGAAGTGGGCGGGCGTCTTGTTCTGGTCGATGGCCGCGACCGCCGGCGCCGCCGTCAGCGTGCCCGGCGTGAGCAGGGCGTCGAAGCCCTCCATCGCCGCGAGCGCGGCCCGCTTGTCTTCGTCCCGCGTACGCATCATCGCCATGTAGTCCACCGCTGAGACGCCGCGCCCGAGCTGGGCTGGATGCGGGGGCGCACGTCGTCGTCGATGGGGAGCGACTCGTCGTCCACCAACGCGCCCACGTGGAAGTAGCCCTCCGTGCCGATCAGCTTGCCCACGCGATTTCCGTATTCGGCGGCAGAGCGCGGCATCGCCAGGGTCTCGCAGCGTGCTCCCGCCTGCTCGAGAACCTCGATGGCGGCGTCGAAGCTGGCGAGCACGTCGGCGTCCACGCCGTGCCGCTCGGCCTCGGCCATGACCCCCAAGCGCAGCCCGGCGACCCCCCGCCGCAGCGCGGGAAGCGGGTCCGCAGGCACGTGGCGCCGCGTCGCCGGATCGGCGGGATCGGGGCCCTGCAGCACCATGTAAAGCCGGGCCGCGTCCTCCACCGAGCGGGTCATGGGGCCGGGCGTGTCGAGCGTGTGCGAGAGCGGTGCCACGCCGGCGGCGCTGATCTGCCCGATAGTCACCTTGAGGCCGGCTAGCCCGCACCACGCGGACGGAATTCGCACGGAGCCGCCGGTGTCCGTGCCAATGGCCCACGGCGCGAGACGCGCGGCGACGGAGACGCCGGAGCCGCTGCTGGAGCCGCCGGGCGCGCGATGCACCTCGGCATCCCACGGATTGCGCGGCGTCCCCATGTGCTGGTTGGTGCCCCAGCCGCCCATGGCGAATTCCACGGTGTTGGCCTTGCCGATGACGATCATCCCCGCCTCGATCAGCCGGCGCGCGAGCGTCGCGGTCGTGGGCGAGATGCGCTCCGCCCAGTGCTTGCTGCCGATCGTGGTGATGCGGCCCTCGATGTCGATGATGTCCTTCAGCGCGATCGGCACCCCGTGCCAGGGGCCGACGCCGTGACCCGCGCGGATGGCCTTGTGTGCCGCTTCGGCAGCGGCGCGGGCTTCCTCAGGGTAGACCGCAGCGAAGGCGTGCAGCCGCTCCTCGTGCGCGTCGATCCGGTCGAGCAGAGCGTCCACGAGCTCGACCGGGCTGAGCCGGCCGGCCTGGATCGCCGCGGACGCTTCGGTCGCGTTGAGGAATGCCGGATTCGATGACGACATGGGGGGCTCCCTGAAGAACGAGAATGGGTGTGGTCAGGCGGCCGACGCAGGCGCTCCGGTCTCGGGCTCCAGGTCTTCGCCGTAGTCCTGCTTCAGCACCGTCGGCCCGGCGCCGAAGAGGCTCGTGTAGAACCCGACCGAGCGGTCGAGGTCGGTGACCGAGATGTCGATGTGGACGCGCTTCATGCTCTTCGCCCCGCCGCCTGCAGCCCGCGCCGGCAGTGATACTCCGTTCCGCCGGCCCGTGCTACCGGGCTGCCCGAGTCGCGAACTCAACCACGCCGCAGTGCGGCCCGCGCCTCGCGTGTCGCGGCATTTCACACGCTTGCTCGGGGGAGCGTCACCCTGACTGGCGTATCCCGGGCGGCCTCGATGAAGTGGCGGTCGAAGGTCAGCATCGCCTCGCACTGCGCGGCGGCGCCAAGATGCAGGGCGTCCGCGAAATCCATCCCCGCCTCGGCACGATCGAGAGCTTCCGCGAGCAGGATGGGACTCTCCACGGAAACGCTCGGCAGCCCCGCGAGGCCGCGCAAGGCCGCTGCGACCTCCCCTCCAGTAAAGCCATAGACGCCGCGCAACACCCATTCGCATTCCAGAAAGACCGTCTTACTGACAAAGACACGGCCCGCGTCGATCACGGCTCTCGCGACGGCGGCCTGCGTCGGATCGTCGCCGGTCAAGTAGCGGACGACGACATTGGTATCAATTGCCAGCATGGCGCCGCTTCGCCTCCGCCAGAACGCCTGCCTCCATCTCCGCCAGAGACTTGGGTGCGCCGGCGCTCTCAAGGCATCCGAACACGTCTTCCGGCCGGGTCTCGGCAAAGGCCGGCACGGGCTTCAACAGCACGCCCTCGGGGGTGTTCTCCACGACGAGCCGCATCCCCGCCTCCCAATGCAGCGCCTGGCGGATTGCCTTGGGCAGGATGACCTGACCCTTGGTCGAAACGGTGGTGGTGAGCCGCTCCGGGATCGACATCGCTCAGTTCCGGGTCGCTGTAGTAAGGCAAAAGTAAGATAGTCCCTGCAAAGCTCCGATCCAAGGGCCGATCTCAACAGGGTCGAGACCGGGCCTACGCCGCCCGCTCGTCGCCCAGAAACTTGGCGGCGAAGCGGGGGTAGACGTCGGTGAGGGCCGCGCCGATGGGGCCGCGGATCAGCGCCATGGTCTCCGCGCTCGGGGCAGGGGTGACGGGCGGATCGTCGGCGGCGTCGAACTTGAAGCCGGTGGCGCTGCGCACCTCGTCTAGGCTGTGGCCCGGGTGCAGCGAGGCGAGGCGGAAGCGCCTGCGCGCCGGCTCGAAACGAAAGACGCAGCGGCCGGTCACCAGCGCGTAGGGCCCGCCCGGCCGGTAGACGGCGGGTGGGCTCGTGCCAGGCGCACTCACGAATTCCACCTTCTCCACCAGCGTGCGGGGCGTGTGCTCGACGCGGAAGAGGATCACGCGCGGCACCACGAAGTAGAGGTAGGCGGAGCCGTAGGAGCCGGGGAAGCGCTTGTCTGCGGTCGGATGCGGGCCGGTGCCGATGAGATTGATGTTGGCGCCGCCGTCGATCTGCACGCCGCCCAGGAAGAAGGCGTCGATGCGGCCCTGGCCGGCGCGGTCGAAGAGCTCCCGCCCGCCGTCGGTCATGTCGCTGTGCGCCCCACTGCCGAGCACGCTCACGTGCGGCTGGCCGCCGCCCCGCTCGCGCGCGAGCCACGCGGCCGCAGCGGGAATGGGCGACGAGGCCCCGACCGCGACACGGCCGAGCCCTTCGAGCATCCCGGCGATGACGTCGATGAGGAGCGCGGTCTTGTCCGGGTTCATTCGGCGGCGATGAGGCCGGTCGTATCGTCCGTCGCGGCGTCCGTCACATGCGCCGCGCAGTAGGCGGCGAAGCCCTCCTCGCTCTTCGCGAGCCGGGCGTAGTCGGCGAGGTGGGCCCGGTCGGGCTCGTAGCGGCCGGAGAGGCCCAAGGGCCAAGCACCCTGCGGCGCCTCGGCCAGCGCCCCAACATAGAGCGCGGGCAGGGTGCCCGCCGCCAGTGTTTCGTCGGCCAACAGGTCGCCGGAGCCGACTTCCTCGACCGTGACCAGGGTTTCCTTGGCCGCGTGGGCCATGGTCACGAGCTCGCGCCGGGCGCCGAGCCAGACGTTGCCGTGCTCGTCGGCATAAGGCGCGTGGAAAAGAGCGACATCGGGCCTGAGCGCCGGCAGCAGGACGATGGGATCGCCTCCACCCTCCGCCAGCGGATTGTCGATCACCCGCCAGTCCGGGCGCACGCGCAGCAGATCCGAGCCGATCAGGCCGCGCAATGGCATGAAGGGCACGCCCTTCTCCGCAGCCTGGAGCGCAGCGTGGATCGCCGGACAGGTGGAGTCGCGGATCGCCACATCGCCGCCCTCGACCGCGGCACTGAAGCGGGGCGCGTTGCCGAGCTCGCCGAGGCTCACCGCCGCAGTCTCGACGGTGGCGACGCAGCCTGCGCCGATCAGCAGGTCCGCCGCGATGCCGGCCTGCGGCACCGTGACGAGGTGCAGGTCGCGCACGCGGCGGCGCACCAGCGCCCGTACAGCAGCCATCGGCACGAAGGAATAGTCCGGCGGCAGCGCCAGCGTGGCCCCGTCGGCAACCCGGCCCGCGAGCCGGTCGAGGGAGTGGGTCTCGGTCATCGCGCGCTTGCCCCTGCTCAGAACTCCTCCGCCCCGTGGGCCATCACGCTTCCCTTGCCCGCCATGATCTTGAGGAAGAGCCCGGCAGTGTCCGGCAGGATCTTCTGCACGTAGAAGCGGGCGGTCTTGAGCTTGGTGTCATAGAAGGCGTCGCCATTCTGCTTGTCGCGGGCGAGCTTCGCCATCTGGCACCACATGTAGCCGACCGCCACCAGCCCGAACATCCTGAGATAGTCGGAGGCCGCGGCACCGGCTTCCTCCGGGTCGCCCAGGCCGCGCTGGGCGATCACCAGCGTCGCGGTCTGCAGCTTGCCGAGCGCCTTGCCCACGGGGCCCACGATGTCGGCGAGCTCCGGATCGTCCTTGTTCTCTTCGATGAAGGCGACGGCGGGATGGAAGAAGTGCCGCAGGTAGCGGCCGGCCCGGCTAGGCAGCTTGCGGCCCACCAGATCGAGCGCCTGAATGCCGTTCGCGCCCTCGTAGATCTGGGAGATCCGCGCGTCGCGCACGAGCTGTTCCATGCCGTGCTCGCGGATGTAGCCGTGGCCGCCGTGGACCTGGATCGCGAGGTTGGTGGCCTCGAAGCCGTAGTCGGTGAAGAAGGCCTTGATGATCGGCGTCAATAATTGGACCAGCTCGTCGGCATCCTCGCGCACCGCCGCGTCCTCGTGGCTGCGCGAGATGTCGAGCTGCAGCGCCGTCCAGTAGGCGAGGGCACGAGAGCCTTCGTTGATGGCCCGCTGGGTGAGAAGCATGCGGCGCACGTCTGGGTGGACGATGATCGGGTCGGCGGTCGCCTCTGGCTCCGCGGCACCCTTGAGCCCGCGCCCCTGGCGGCGGTCCTTGGCGTAGGCCGTGGCGCTCTGATAGGCGGTCTCGCCCAGCCCCAGGCCCTGGAGGCCGACGCCGAGGCGGGCGCCGTTCATCATGGTGAACATGCAGCGCAGGCCCTTGTGCGGCGCACCGATCAGATAGCCCTCGGCCTCGTCGAAGTGCATCACGCAGGTGGCCGAGCCGTGAATGCCCATCTTCTCTTCGATCGAGCCGCAGGAGACCCCGTTGGCCGGCCCCGGCGTGCCGTCCTCGTTGAGTCTGCGCTTCGGCACCAGGAAGAGGCTGATGCCGCGCACGCCGGGCGGTGCGTCCGGCAGCTTCGCCAGCACGAGATGGACGATGTTCTCGGTCAGATCATGCTCGCCGGCGGAGATGAAGATCTTGGTGCCGGAGAGCGCGTAGCGGCCCTCGCCCGTGGGCACCGCCCTGGTGCGGATCAGGCCGAGGTCGGTGCCGCAGTGAGGCTCGGTCAGGCACATGGTGCCGCTCCAGGTACCGTCGCCCAGGTGCGGCAGATAGGCCTGCTTCAGCGCCTCGGCGGCATGGAGCTCGATCACCGCGGCGGCGCCGTTGGAGAGCAGCGGGTAGACGCCGAAGGCCAGATTCGTCGAGCACACCATCTCGTCGAAGACCATGCTGATGAGCTGCGGCAGCCCCTTGCCGCCGTAGTCCGGCGACATCGTGACGCCGGTCCAGCCGGCATCGACGAAGGTCTTGTAGGCCTCCTTGTAGCCTTGGGGTGTACGCACCACGCCGTTCTCGTAATGGCAGCCTTCCTCGTCCGCCGAGCGATTGAGCGGCAGCAGCGTGTTCTCGCAGAGCTTGGCGCCCTCCTCGATCATGGCGTCGATCACGTCGGGCGTCGCGTCCTCGTAGCCGGGCAGCGTGGCGAGCTCGCCCACGTCGAGCAGCTCGTTGAGCACGAAGCGCATGTCGCGGAGCGGCGCGCTATAGGTTTGCACCATCGTTTCTCTCCATTCTCCGGAATGCCGCGCTCAGTTGCCGAGCGTTAGGTCGACCGCCTGGCCCATCACGGTGCGGCTCGCCGGCGCGGTCGCGGCGACCAGCTTGCCGCGCTTGAAGACGTGGGTGCACGCCGGGTTGATCCGCAGCACGTCCGCCTTGCTGGCGGCGTCGAACACCGCGAGGTCGGCGCGGCATCCGGGGGCCACGCCATAATCCTCCAGCGCGAGGATTTCGGCGTTCTTCCAGGTCACCATGTCGAAGCAGGCGTCGATCTCCGCCGTGCCGGACATCTGGCAGACATGGAGCGTGAGCGACGCCGCCTGCACCATGTCGCCCCGCCCCAGCGGATACCAGGGGTCCATGATCGAATCGTGGCCGATGCCGACCGTGATCCCGGCCTGCCACAGCTCCTTCACCCGCGTCATCGCGCGGCGCTTGGGGTAGGTGTCCTCCCGCGCCAGCAGGATCAGGTTGTCGAAGGGGTTGGCGATGACGTTGAGCCCGCCCCTCTCGAGCCAGCCGAAGAGGCGGAAGGCGTAGGCATTGGCGTAGGAGTGCATGGCCGCGCAGTGGCTCGCGGTCACCCGGCCCTGCATGCCGCGGTAATAGGTCTCGTGCGCCATCACCTCGGTGAAGCGCGAGTTGGGGTCGTCGACCTCGTCGCAGTGCACGTCGATCAGGAGGCCACGCTTCTCCGCTTCGTCGAAGATCAGCTTGAGGCTGGCGACGCCCGCTTCCCGCGTCGCCTCGTTGTGGGGGATGCCGCCGATCACGTCCGGCCCCATGTCGAGCGCGCGGAGGAAGAGCTCCGGGCCGCCGGGATGCGAGTGAATGCCGTCCTGGGGAAAGGCCACAATCTGCAGGTCGACCCGGTCGCTCACCTCGTCCTTGACCTCCAGCAGGGCGCGCATCGAGAGCTGCCCTTCGTCCGAGGTGTCGGCGTGGGTGCGGATGAAGCCTGCGCCCTGGGCGACCTCCCAGTCGATCGCCTGCTTGGCCCGCGCCTTGACCGATTCCAGGTCGCGGATTTTCTTCTGCCGGCCCCAGAGGGCGATGCCCTCATGCAGCGTACCAGTGACGTTGGGTTCCAGGTTCGCCGTGAGCACGGCGTCGAGATGGACGTGCGGGTCGATCAGCGGGCCCGAGACGAGCCGGCCCCCGCAGTCGATCGTCTCGCCGGCCTCGGCCGTGATCCCCGGCTCGACCGCCACGATGCGCTCGCCCTCGATGGCGATGTCGGCCGCGCGCACCGGCTGGTCCTCGTGCGCCACGAGAGCGTTCTTCAGAATGATGTCCATACCCGGCTGTCCCCCTTGTGGGCACGAGGCCCGCGTCTCACAAGCGCCGGCATTTTCGCCCAAGGCGCGCCATACCGCCAGCCGGGTGCGCTCAACTGTCCGTTCGGGCCAGAGCCTCCCGCAGCAGGCCGTGCAGGTGGCCGTTGGCGGCCAGCACGTCGCCGCTTGTCATCGAGTCCGCGCCGCCGCCGACCTCGGTGACGATGCCGCCGGCCTCGCGCAAGATTATGATGCCGGCCGCGACGTCCCACGGCTCCATGCCGAATCCCCAGTATCCGTCGAGCCGTCCGGCCGCGACGTAGGCGAGGTCGAGCGCAGTCGAGCCCGTCCGCCGCACACCCGAGGTCTCGCCAGCGAGCCGGCGGACCATGGCGGGATGGCCCGGGTAGTGCTCGCGTGCCTTGAAGGGTAGCCCGGTCGCGAGCAGCGCAGTGGGCAACGCGCGCCGGGCCGAGACCCTGAGCCGCTGGTTGTTCAGAAAGGCGCCGGCGCCGTTCTCTGCCCAGAACAGCTCGTCCCGCACCGGATCGTAGATCACGCCGGCGTAAGGCTTGCCGTCGCGCTGCAGCCCGATGGAGATCGCGAAGTGGGGCAGCCCGTGCAGGAAGTTGGTGGTGCCGTCCAGGGGATCTACGACCCAGCGGTTGGAGGAGTCCTCGCCCTCGATCGCACCGCCCTCCTCGAGCAGGAAGCCGAACTTTGGACGTGCCCGGCGGAGCTCAGCGACGATGGTCTCCTCGGCCCGATGATCTGCGGCCGAGACGAAGTCAGCCGGCCCCTTGCGCGAGACCTGCAGGTTCTCGACCTCGCCGAAATCGCGGATCAGGTCGCGCGACGCCTTGTAAGCGGCGTTGACCATGACCGTTACGAGCGGCGAGCGACGGGACATCGTGTGGCGTTCTTCATGTAGTGGTGTGGGGCGGACGCAAGGCGCGCCCGCGGGAGGGGCGGTCAGTCGCGGGCGCGCTCGACATAGGTCGAATCGGCGGTGTTGATCACGACACGTTCGCCCTCGGAGATGTGCGGCGGCACCATCAGGCGAACGCCGTTGTCGAGCAGCGCCGGCTTGTAGGAGGCCGCGGCCGTCTGGCCTTTCACCACCGGCTCGGTCTCGGTGACGGTCTGCACCACCGTGTCCGGCAGCGTCACCCTGAGCGGTGAGCCCTCATGGGATTCGATGGTGACGATCATCCCCTCGTGCATGAAGACCATGCGCTCACCGATCAGGTCGCGCGCGAGGCTGGTCTGCTCGTAGGTGTCCTGATCCATGAAGTGGAGCAGGTCGCCGTCCTCGTAGAGGTACTGGTAGCGCTTCTGGTCCAGGCGTGCGCGCTCCACGCTCTCCGACGCCCTGAAGCGCTCGTTGAGCTTGCTCCCGCCGCGTAAGTCCTTGAGCTCCACCTGGAGGTAGGCGCCGCCCTTGCCGGGCTGGGTGTGCTGAATCTTCACCGCGACCCAGAGGCGATTCTGATGCTCGATCACCATGCCGGGGCGGATGGCGTTGCCGTTGATCTTCATGGGTTCTGCCGGTGGCGGGAGGCAGCAGGCTATATCAACTCGCCCCCGCGCTGGCAATGGCGCCGTTGATCGCCCTGACGCCGGCCTCCGGCCCGTCCGGATGCGACCAGACCCCGCCGATCACGGCGAGAAAGTCGGCGCCGTTCTCCACCAGCGGTCCGCAGTTCTCCGCCGTGATGCCGCCGATGGCGACGCAGGGCACCACCATCAGGGTGCTCCACCACTTGAGCAGGTGAAGGTCCGCCTTCGCGCGCGGCGTCTTGGTCTCGGTGGGGAAGAAGGCGCCGAAGGCGACATAGTCCGCGCCCGAGGCCGCTGCCTCCATGGCGCGATGGCGCGAATCGTAGCAGCTCACGCCCACCATCCCGTCCGCGCCCAAGCGCTCGCGCGCTTCCGCGTAGCTCGCGTCGTCGGCGCCGACGTGGGCGCCGGCGGCACCGATTCTTGCGGCCAGATCGGGCCGGTCGTTGATGAGCAGCGGTACCTCGCGCGCCTGGCATATCGGCAACAGGCGCTCGCCTGCCCGGCGAAGCGTGTCGTCGTCGGCCTCCTTCAGCCGCAGCTGGAGGCAGGCGACATCGCCCGCGTCGAGCGCGGCTTCAAGCGCGGGCGCAAACGTCTCAAGCTCGATCTCGGGCGGCGTGATCAGGTAAAGCCGGCACGGGTCCCTCATTCAGATCACGCCCTTCTCGTGCAAGGCGTTACGCTCTTCGGCGGAGAGGCCGAGCAGGTCGCCATAGACTTCGTCATTATGGGCGCCGAGCTTGGGCCCCAGACTCTCGATCCGCCCTGGGGTCTCGGACATGGCGGGGAGCACGTTCGGAACGTGGACCTCCTCGCCGGTCTCCGGTTCGACGACCTCTTTCAGGGTGCCTCGCGCCTGGTAGTGCGGGTCCTCGAAGATGTCGGCGATGGAATAGACGGGCGACGTCGGCACGCCACCCGCGTTGCAGGTCTCCACCACCCGGTCACGCGGCAGCGAGAGCGTGAAAGCCGTGACCATGGCCTCGACATCGTCGCGGATTTCCACCCGCTTGGCGCTGGTGGCGTAGCGCTCGTCCTCGCCCAGATTGTCGCGGCCGAGCACCGCAGCCATGCGGCGCCACATCTTGTCGCTGGTGCATGCAATCGCGACCCAGCCGCCGTCACCGCACTCGAAGTGCCCGTGGGGGCATACGTTGCTGGTCATCAGCCCGAGCCTCGGGCGGACGAACCCGGTGGCGGCATAGAGCGGCGCCATCTCGTCGAGCACGCGGAAGATCGATTCGTAGAGCGCGATGTCGATCACCTGCCCGCCCGCCTCCTCGCGGCTGCGCAGCGCCAGCAGCGCGCCGACCGCGCCGTAGAGGCCGGAGATGTAGTCGGCCAGCGAGGTGGAGCCCGGCGTGAGCGGCGGCCCGCCGGGCACGCCGGTGAGATGCGTCAGGCCGCCGAAGGCATGGGCAATGCGGGCGAAGCCGGGGCGGTCCTTGTAGGGTCCCTTCTGGCCATAGCCCGAGATGCGCACCATGACGAGGCCGGGGTTGACGGCCTTGAGCGCGTCGGGCCCCAGGCCCCACTTCTCCATGGTGCCCGGCCTGAAATTCTCGCACAGGATGTCGGCCTCGGAGACCAGTCGCATGAAGAGCGCGGCGCCCTCGGGCTGGCGCAGGTCGAGGGTGACCGACTTCTTGTTACGCTGCTCCGAGAGCCAGGTGTAGCCATCGCCCCGCTTGCTGGGCGAGCCGAACTTGCGCAGCGGATCGCCGAGCCCCGGCTGCTCGACCTTGATGACCTCGGCGCCGAACTCGCTGAGCACGGCGGCCGTGAACGGCCCCGCGATGAAGGTCGCGAGGTCGATGACGCGGACGCCGTCGAGCGGAAGCTCTTGCGACATCGCGGCAAGAAGCGGCGTTTGTTCCGCCCTGTCAATCGCCGCCGCGGGCCTAGTACTGCTCCTTGTGGGTACGCAGATCGAGCTCCTGCGTCCACGCGTTGCGCGGTTGGCGGTAAAGGAAGCGATAGGACTCCGCGAGCCCGTCCAGCCCGATCAGCCCGCCCTCGCCCAACCGCGCGGCGAACTCGGGCGCGCGGGTCTTGAGCCGCTCGCCGTCGATGCCGCCGTCGACCACGACGTGGCCCACGTGAATGCCCTGCGGGCCGAATTCGCGCGCGAGGCTTTGGCCGAGCGCCCGGAGCCCGGCCTTGGCGCTGGTGAAGGCGGCGAAGTTGGGCTTGCCGCGCATGGACGCGCTCGCGCCGGTGAGCAGCAGCGTGCCCGTACCGCGCGGCACCATGCGGCGCAGCACCTCGCGGCTGAACAGGAAGCCGCCCAAGCAGCCGATGCGCCAGCAGGTCTCGAAGTAGTCGGCCTCCATTTCCAGCGGGTTGCCCGGCATGTTGTTGCCCGCGTTGAACACGGCGAGATCGATCGGCCCCTGTGCTTCCGCCGCTTCGACGAAGGCGGTGACCGAGGCTTCGTCGGTAGTGTCGGCGACGACGGCGGTGGCCTGGCCGCCGGCCGCGCTGATCGCGTCCGCGACTGCGTCCACTTTGGCCTCCGTGCGGCCGCCGACGAAGACGTGGAGCCCTTCGCTCGCCGCCATGCGGCAGACTGCCGCACCCAGCCCTTCGCCCGCGCCCACACCGATCACGATCGCCGTCTTACCCATGCCTATCTCCCTCCGGTCTCACTCTCAGCCCTCCGCCGCGCGCCGGGAGAGTACAATCTTCCGCAGGCGACGCCATGCAAAATACCTTCGAGGCATCAATGGATCAGGGCAACGCCCTCGGCTGAGGCAGCGTTCGCCAAGTCTCGGTCCAGGGTCGCCAGTCTGTCGCCGCGGCGAAGGGCAGTCTCCAGGTAGGCGGCGTCGTAGGCACTCAACCCGTGTTTGCGCGCAAGCGCCATGACCGTGTCCTCGTCGTGAGCGTCGTCCTGAAGCAGGCGCAAGTCCCGCAAGCGCATCAGGAACCGGGCACTGCCCGCCTGATCGATGCGGCCGCGCCGCTCGTTCACGACCAACACATTGCGAATTTCATATCGGAAGATTCCCGGAACCACGCCGCCAAGCCGCGGCAACTCGTCGAGTGCGCGCTCGGCAGCATCGGCCTGCTCATCGGGAAAGCACCAGGCAGCGGCGATAGACACGTCCACGACGACCGCCATCAAGCGCGGCCCTGCTCCTTGGTGGCGCGAATGTCCGTGGCGGTGACATGTGACCGTTGCGCCCGTTCCTGCCGCAAGAGAGCGATGGTGTCGCCAACAGGTCTTTCCAAGGGCACGATGCGGGCTGCAGGCACGCCGTCTCGCGCGATGATTACGTCATCACCGGCCTCCGCACGCGCAATCAAGTGCGACAACCTTGCTTTGGCGTCTGCCACATTGACTGTCCGAGGCATGTTGATCTCCCGCGACGGTGCTATCGCTTCTGAGCATCAAGACATAGCGGCCACCTCGTGCTTGGTCAAGGCTTGGTCCAAGTGCAACCCGCATTGCACGAGGGTCGCTAATCAAACCGCTCCTGCATCCGGGTTTGTGTGCTGGCTCGGGGACCGCAGCCCAGCCTTGTCCCTGTCGGCCGGCACGGCCATGATGCGCGCCGCCGGACCCCCTCACGATCATCGTGGAGTAAGGAAAGGGAGCCATGCGCGCCGATCTCGATGCCCTTTTGCCCGCCCTTCGCGAACGGCGGGACGAGACCCGCGAGAACCGCACGGTCCTGCCCGAGATCAGGGAGATGGTCCGGGAGTCGGACGTTGCCCGCATCCTGCAGCCTGCGGCCTACGGCGGGGCCGGCGGGCCGCTGCGCGACATCGTCGAGGCCGTCTCCCGGATCGGCGCGGCCTGCGGCTCGACCGGCTGGGCGGTGGTGCAGTACGTCGTTCACCCCTTCATGGTGGCCCAGTGGCCGCGCGAGGGGCAGGACGAGGTCTGGGGCGACGATCCCAGGGCCCTGGTCGCCGGCATCCTGATCCAGAGCCTGGGCCGATACGTGCGGGCCGACGGCGGCTACCGGGTGAGCGGCCGCTGGCCCTTCGTCACCGGCGTGGACACCTGCGACTGGTGCATTGTCTCGGGCTACGAGGAGGGCAGGTTCGGCGAGCATGAGAGCCACCTGCATTTTCTCATCAGGCGCGAGGAAATCGAGATCCTCGACACCTGGCACGCGCTGGGCCTGCGCGGCAGCGGCACCAACGATGTGCAGCTCAAGGAGTTCTTCGTGCCGGAGCACCGGGCGCTCTCGATGGAGGCGCTGCGTGGTGGCGAGTCGCCCGGCGGCCACTGGCGCGAGACCCCGCTCTACCTGCTCCCCAGCTACCCGATTTTCGGCTGCGGCATCACCAGCGGCGCAGTCGGCATCGCGCTCGAGATGGTGGCCGAATACAACGAGATCGCGCGCAAGAAAGGCTCGATCATGGCGGAGAAGCAGGTCTCCGCCTTCGCCTCGCAGCACATCCGCTTCGCCGAAGCCAAGTGCGCGGCCGACTCCGCCAAGCAGCTGCTGAGAGTGGCGGCCGACGAGATCAGCGCCATCGCCATCGAGCAGGGCCGCGTGCCGAACCTTGAGGAACGCGCCCGCTGCCGCGCCTGCGCGACCTACGCTGGCAACATCGCCATGGACGCGGCACGCGCAATCTGGGACCTCTCCGGCGCCGCCAGCGTCTACACCAGGAGCTCGATCGGCAACCTCGTAACTGCCCAGGTTCTTGCTGTGAAAATTCTCTGGGATTCGGCACAACGCTACCCACGCGACGCCCGTGTGCTCCTCTGTGGTCGCCGGGTTTCACAGCTCACGATGCCCCTCTTGCGGACTGCGACCGGTAAGCTACCCCGATGTGGCCCGAAGTCCGCCCGCGCGACGGGCACCGATTTTCATTCTATGGGGTGGTCCAGCACGGCGTCGACCATGATCGTTTATGAGAATGGCTCCGCTGTTGGAGAACCCGTGCCAGGTGAGCTTACGCGCACTTGACGGTGGCGATGAGCCGATCCGATGGGCTGGTCAGGGCTTCGATGATATTCCAGCCCTGCTTTCTGGCGGTGGTGATGACGCTGCGCAGGATGGCGAAGTTCTCGGCCCCCTGCGCGGACCGGAAGCCCCCGGAGATCTTCTGGCGCAGCTTCATCATCCGAAGGTCGCGCTCGGCCTCGTTGTTCGTGAACCCGACCTCGAGGTCGATCAGGAACCGGAGCACCGCGCATTTGTGGTCGCGCAGCCTCAAGGCCAGATTGTGACCGATCCTTCGCTTCCGGCGCTTCTTCCTCTTGCCAGGCGAGAACGGTGGTTGGCTCTCGTGAAAGGCCAGCGCATCGGCGATGATCTCGTCGTATCGGCGCTCGATCAGCGCCACAAGCCTCGCCGGAACGGCGATATCCTTGTCCAGCGCGATGCGGGCGGCGCGATTGGCTCGGCGCAGGAGCTGCTGCATCCGCCGGGCCCAAGCCTCCCCTTCGATGTCCACCAGCGCCTGCAACTCCCGCAGGTGATGGGCGTTGCACAGGCCGTGCTCCACCCCTTCCATCGCGAAGTACGGCTTCCAGTGATCGTGCACGACGATGCCGGAGACACCCGAGAGCAGGGCGCCGCGCTTGCCGCTGACCCGGTACGCCGCCAGCAGCGGCGTGCAGATCACATGAAGCCACTGCGTCTGACCGCCGATCCGCAAGCCGGTCTCGTCCATGTGTTTCACCCGCGCCGTGCCCGCCGCCAGGTCCTGTATGTGCAAGGCCGCGTCCCGCAGCCGCTCGGCCGCCCTCTCGCTCATCGTCGCCAACGTCGCAGCCGTCACCGGCGCGCCGAAGAGCTCGGCCATCACCTGCGACAGCCGATCCTCCGGCAGGAAGTGAGCGTGCTGAAGGTAGACCGCCACCCCGGCAATGCGCGGGCCGTACTGCACCGGCGCCGACACCCCGTCGGGGAACGCCGCCCGGGTCACCGTCCCGCAATGCCCGCAGCACTTGGCATGCGCCCGGTGCTCGGTCACCTCCAGGGGGCTCGGCTCGGGCAGATCGAACACCTGGCGGGCGACGGGCGTTCCCGCCCTGGCCGCGTCCGAAAGCGGCGAACCGCATCCCTTGCAGGAAGCCGGGACGTGATCCTTCACCCGATCCGGGTGATCGGCGCGGCGCAGCGTCTTGCCCTTGTGGCCGGGCTGGCCACCGGGCTTGCGGCCCGATTTGCCGCGCAGGCTTCGGGTTCGCCGCTTCGAATTCGGCTTCCTCAGCCCATCGCTCGAAGGCGGCTTGCCGCTGTTGCCGCTGTTGAGGCCGAGACGGCGCTCCAACTCCTCGATGCGCTCGACGAGACGCGCGACTTGCTCTTCCAGCCGCGCGTTCTGCTGCCGAAGCCAGGCATTTTCCTCCCGAAGCCGGG
Source organism: Alphaproteobacteria bacterium (assembly GCA_963422645.2). Lineage (GTDB taxonomy): Bacteria > Pseudomonadota > Alphaproteobacteria > UBA828 > UBA828 > WTGU01. The sequence goes on along the minus strand of CAXXVO010000009.1, from coordinate 83,298 downwards.
CGTTCTCCTCCTCCAGGCGGGCGATCTTCTGCGCGGGCGTTTCGGGCGCTGCTCCCGTCGAAGGGCCGCGCGGCGACTCGGGATTGCTCATGTCGTTGTTGAGTCATTTCCCGAAATTCCCGTCAAGCCCTTTCCACCAACTCCGAACGAGAAACGCCTCAATCCACTGGCCCAAAATGACAAATCAGACGACCTGGGCAGTTACGCAACCTCTACACCGACATGATGGTGGCCAATCAGCACTTCACCCAGAACAAGGACGTGAACTTCACGACCTACGGGCGGATGCTCTACGGGCTCGAGATCGACAACCCGACGCTGTGACGGCACCCCCCGCGGCCGCGCGCTATTTCGACGAATTGAAGGAGGGCGAGCGCTTCGTCACGGGCGAATGGACCCTCGACGAGGCGGAGATCGTCGCCTTCGCGTGCGCCTTCGACCCGCAGCCAATCCACGTCGACGCCTCGGGCGCGGCCGATGGCCCCTACGGCGGCCTGATCGCCAGCGGCTTCCAGACCATGGCCCTGGGGTTCCGCCTCTTCTACGAGCTCGGCGTGATCAACCAGGCCTGCATCGGCGGGCCGGGGATCGATCACGTCCGCTTCCATCGGCCGGCGCGGCCGGGCGATACCATCCACGCCATCGCGACCGTTGCCGAAACCCGGCCCTCGCGCTCGAAGCCCGACCGCGGCTACCTGCGCATGGCCTACGACGTCCGCAACCAGTGGGACGAGGCTGTGCTGAGTTACGAGATTGTCCACATCCTCCTGCGCCGGCCGCCCTCGTCTTGACTTGAGGGCGCCCGTGTGCGGCCATCGGCGCACGCTGGACCGAAGAGCGGAGCAGGCCATGAGCAGCCTCTACGACGGCCCGATCATCGATGCCCACCATCACCTCTGGGACCTGGGCTCGGGCCGCTATTCGTGGCTCACCGACGGCCCGCGCGAGGTGGTGTTCGGCAGCACCGGGCCGCTCATCCGCGACTACCTGCTCGCCGACTACCTGGCGGACATGGCAAGCATCGACCTGGTCAAGTCGGTCCACATTCAGGCGAGCTTTCTCGAAGACCCGGTGGCCGAGACCCGCTGGCTGCAGGGCATCGCCGACGAGAACGGCTTCCCCCACGGCATCGTCGCCTACGCCCTGCTCGAGGAGCCGGATGCCGAAGGGGTGCTGGAGGCCCACTGCGCGCACTCAAACATGCGGGGCATCCGCGAGATCCTGAGCTGGCACGAGAATCCGACCTGGACCTTCCACGAGCGCGCCGACTTGATGCAGGACGCGGCCTGGCGGCGCGGCTTCGGGCTGCTGCGGCGCTACAATCTCTCCTTCGACATGATGATCTACTCGGGCCAGCTCGGCGACGCGCTGGACCTCGCCCGGGCCTTCCCCGACACGCAGATCATCCTCAACCATACCGGTAGCCCCGCCGACCGGGACGACGAGGCCATCGCCGCTTGGCGTGCGGGTATGAGCGCGCTGGCCGGCGCCGCCAATGTTGCGGTCAAGATCTCGGACCTCGGCGCCTACGATCACAATTGGACGACCGAGAGCACGCGGCCCGTCATCCGCCACACCATCGACGCCTTCGGCACCGAGCGCTGCATGTTCGCGAGCGATTTTCCGGTGGCAGCGCTGCATGGCGGCGCGGATGCGATCTACGATTCGTTCAAGACCATCGTCGCCGACCTCTCTGCCGACGAGCAGCGCGCGCTCTTCCACGACAACGCGGTGCGCTTCTACCGGTTGGGAGACTGAGCCCCACTCCCCAGCACCTCGTTCACGAAGGCGTCGAAGAGGGCGAAGACCTGCGCCCGGATCTCGTCCGTCTCCATCAGGGGCTCGTGGCGGGAGTCGGGAATGATCTCCCGGCGGCAATCGGGCAGCCGCGCGGCGAGGCGTTTCTGGGCCCTGTTCGAGACGACCCTGTCGGCCTCCGCGCTGATCATCAGCACCGGCGTCGCGATCCGCTCGGGATAGCCCCGGCTGCGCAGGATCGCCACCGAGCGCCGGGTGGCGGCGAGCCAGCCCACCGTGGGCCAGCCGATGGCGAGCGCCGGGTTCTCGTGCATCAGCGTTTCCATGCGCGCGTACCGGGCGCGGTCGCGGGTCAGGGGATTGCCGTCGTAGGGCGGCGGGAAGGTCCCGCGCGCCGGCACGTACTGGTTCCTGAGGCCGACGCTCATGGCGGCGACCGTGAGCACCGCGCCCAGAGCCCGCTCGACGGGGTTCATCAGGATGTCCACCATGGGGGCGGAGAGGGCAATCCCTTCGGCAAAGTATGAACCGGCGCGGGCCTCGTGCTCGGCCCGGTGACGGAGCACGATGTGGCCGCCCATGGAATGGGCCAGCACCACGATTGGCCGCGGGGCCTGGGGCACCACCAGCCGCTCCAGGAACAGGTCGAAGTCCTTGAGATAGTCGTCGTAGCTGACGACGTGACCCTTGCGTGGGTTCTTCAGCACCCGGCCGGAACGGCCCTGGCCGCGCCAGTCGAGCGCAAAGACGGCGAAGTCGCGGGCCCTGAGGTCGTCCACGGTCTCGCTGTACTTCTCGATGAACTCGGCCCTGCCCTGCAGCAGCACCACCGTTCCCCGCCCGCCGCCCGGCGGGGCGGGCCAGACGACTGTGCGGAGCGGAAAGCCGTCGTGGGCGGTGAGGGTCCCAATCTGTGCCGGCGGCTCGGTGGTCACACCTCAGGCCTTCGCCGTCGGCGCATCAACTCCCTTCACCGGCACCAGGCCGGCAGGCGCGAGGCCTGCGAGCTTGACCGTGAGCGGGCCTGGCGCGCGGCCCTCGTCCTCCAGCCGCTCCTTGCGCCGGTTCGCCGCGATCACCATGCGGCCGCCGACGTAGCGTACCGGCTCACGGGGGAAGAGCCCTGCGCCCTCGCGCACCAGCCCGCACTCAGACCACTCGTCCTTCGTGCCGAGAGCGAGGGAGGCGAGGATGCGCCCGCCGACGGCGGTCGGCCCTACGCCGTTGCCGGAGAAGCCGAGGCCGTAGAGCAGGTCGTCCCGGCCACCGAGGCGGCCGAAGAAGGGCAGTCCGCTGAGAGAGCGGTCGATCGGCCCGGTCCAGCTGGTCGCAATCGGAACGTCGCCGAAATCGGGATAGATCCGGCGGAAGTAGTCCTCGACCTGGCGGGCCCGCGGCGAGGCGCCGTTGAACCGGTCGTCGACCCGGTTGCCGAAGGAGAGCTTCCCGCCGCCGGTGCCGAAGGCGATGCGGCCGTCGGTGGTCGGGCGATAGTAGTTCACAAGCGTCCGGGAATCGGAAATGCACATGCCGTCGTTCCAGCCGGAGGCGGCGAGGCGCTCGGGCATCGGCCGGGTCGTCACGATATCGCTCGAGATCACGACAATGGTCCGGCGCAGCTCCGAGAGCATGGTCGCCCAGGCATTCATGGCGATGACCACCTTCTCGGCGGTCACGATGCCCCGTGGCGTCACCACGCGCGGCGGGCGGCCGCGGTGAAGGCTCATCATCGGCGTCCGCTCGTAGATGCGCACGCCCTTCGACAAGGCCACCCGGCGCAGGCCGTGCGCGAGCAGAGCGGGCTGCACGGTGGCGCCGGTCGGCTCGTAGACGCCGGCGATGTGCTTGTCGCTGCCCGAGCGGCGCTTGACCGTCTCCGGCTCCCAGAGCTCGAAGGGATGCAGCTGGTGGCGCTCCAGAGTGTTGACCAGGGCGTCCCATGAGCCGACCTGAGGCGCGCTGGTCGCCGCCCAGAGCCAACCGTCGCCGCGATAGTGCGCGTCGATGCCGTGATCGGTGCAGAAACGTCCGATCTCGCCGACGGCGTCGGCCGAGGCGCGGGCAAGCCGGACCGCTTCGTCCGACTCGCAGAATTTTCTCAGCGAGCCGAACTTGGCCCACCAGCTCAGCACGAAGCCGCCGTTCCGCCCGCTGGCGCCGCTGCCGCAAAGGCCCTGCTCGACGATCACGATATCGATGGAGGGATCGCGTTCCTTCAGGCGGATCGCCGTCCACAGCCCGCAAAAGCCGCCGCCGACGATGCAGACGTCCGCGCGCGCGTCGCCTTCCAGCGCCGGTGCCGCGTCGTCCAGCGAAAGGCCGGCTTCGGTCAGCCAATGGCTAAGCATTCGTTTGCTCCGTCGATTGTCCCTTGCGTGGGCCGGTAGCGCTGCCGGACAGGATGATACCTCTCTGAGTCTCCTCAACCCTCCGCACGCTCGCCGAAGAGCAGAGTCACGTTGATCCGCCGGTTTGCGTAGCCATTCAGGAAGCGCACGCCGCCGCTCTCGTGAATGAGACTCGAATCGAAGATCACCGCTCGGTTGCAGCGATAGGGAACCCGCACCGGCGCCCGCCCTTCTTGCGCGACGAGGCGCTCCAGCAGCGCCGGGTCCAGATTGTAGTCCGAAAAGCCCCAATCCGGCGGTGCAGCGACATCGTGCACCACGAGGCCTGCCGCCTCGGGGTCGGGGCAGGCGCTATCCGGTGTGATCCAGAGGTTTATGTTGATGGCGGCCTTGTCCGCGTGCTTGCGCGTGCCGCTGCCCGTCTGCCCGTAAGAGAACGCCCACATCTGCGAGAGCCGGTGCCCGCCGATGACGCCGCCCAGCCGCTCCCCGAGCTCGCGGGCCAGCGCGATCAGCACCGGGTGGTCGAAGCCATCATGCAGATAGGCCCCGAGATAGCCGCCATGCTCCTTGCAGTCGAACCAGATCGTCGCCTCCAGGCAGAACCTCTGGAGCGCGGCCAGGGCCGGCGCACTGAGCAGATCATCCACGACGACGACGGAGGGCGCAGTCTGGTGGTAGCGCCACTCGATCGCGTCCGCGTCCAGGCGGGGGTTGAGCGCGGGCGTAGCCGTCTCCTCCGGCGGGCGGTAGATCACCCGGTTGTAGATGGAGCAAATCTGCCGTTGCTCGGCCTCTGTAAGCGGACGCGGCGCGCTCGGCCGGTCTTCGCTGCCGAAATTGGCAAGCACCCGGCGCAGGCTCTCGCGCGCCTCGGCAAGGGAGGGCGGAAGCCGGCCTCGCTCCCGCAGATAGTCGAGCTGCGCGAGGTCGTGTTCCAGTTTGATGCGCGAAGCGTTCTCGAAGGCCGTCTGCTGGGCGGGGTCGAGCACCGCGGTGCCGGCGGCCGGATCAGTGCCCCACCAGGCGGAGCCGCGATAGAGCGCGAGCCCTGCGCGGTAGCACTGCACGGCCTCTTCCAGCCGCCCCTGCCGCTTCAGCGCCGCGCCCAGGTTGGTGTGGGCGGCCACCGAGCCCGGCGCCTGCGCGAGCGCCTGGCGGAAAGCCCGCTCGGCCGCCTCGTCGTCACCTTGCCTCAGCGCCAGATTGCCCAGGGTGATGCGCAGGCTCGCCTTGTCGGGCGCGAGCGCCGCGGCGGTCTCGAAGGCCTGGCGCGCCCGGTCAAGGGCGCCCCGGTCGGCGGCGACGAGGCCGCAGACATAGTGCGCGCCGGCATCGCGCGGGTCGTGGGCGAGGATGGCGCGCCCGATGGCCTCCGCCTCGACGCCTCGGCCCGCCTGGTAGGCGGCGAATGCCGCGCCGGCGTGGGGCCGCCGCTCAGAGACGCCGCTTGAGCCCGTCACGGGTCACCTTGAACCCGGCCGCCTCGCGATCCCATGTCGCAGGCGTGATGCCGTCTTCGCGCAGCACCACCTTGCGCACCTTCTGCGTGGGCGTGCGCGGCAAATCGCCCCTGAACTCGATGAAGCGGGGGACCATGAAGTAAGGCATCTCGGCCGCGCAGTGGCGCAGCAATGCCTCCTCCGTCAGTGCGGCGCCGGGGCTCCGCACCACCACGATCTTCACCTCGTCCTCGCCCACGTCGGCGGGGACGGCGATGGCAGCGGTCTCCGCAACATCCGGGTGCTTGTTGACGATCCGCTCGACCTCGAAGGATGAAATGTTCTCGCCGCGGCGGCGGATGGCGTCCTTCATCCGGTCGTGGAAAAACAGGAAGCCGGCTTCGTCCATGTGGCCGCGGTCGCCGCTGTGAAACCAGAGGTTGCGGAAGGCTGCGAGCGTCGCCTCCGGCAGGCCGTCGTAGCCTTCCATCAGAACGTAGGGGTGCTTGGCCCGGACCACGATCTCGCCCGACGTGCCGGGGGGCACCGGGCGGTCCATCTCGTCGAAGATCGCCACCTCATAGTAGGGCGCCGCACGCCCGGCTGTGCCCTTCGGCGTCGGCTCGTCGGGCCGGGTGTAGACCACGATGTTGGCCTCGGTCGAGCCGTAGCCCTCGGTCAGCTGCAGTCCGAAGCGCTCGATGAACTCCTCCTGCACCTCGTGCGGATTGGGCACCGAGTAGATCATGCGCAGCGGGTTGTCCGCGTCGTCCGGCTGCGGCGGCGCGGCCCAGAGCATGTGGCAGATGCCGCCCACGCCCACCGTCACGGTCGCGCCGTGCGCACGCACGTCCGGCCAGAACTGGATCGCGCTGAAGCGCGGGCGAAGCAGCATCCGGCAATCCGCGAGCATGGTGCCGAGTGTGATGAACTTGCCGGCGATGTGGAAGAAGGGGAGGAAGTTGTAGGTCACGTCATCGGCACGGAGCGCCACGATCTCGTTGAAGACCACGGCGAACGACAGCTCGAAGTGGTTGTTGATGACCACGCCCTTCGACGGCCCCGTGGTGCCCGACGTGAACATGATGCAGGCCGTGGTGGTCGCCTCGACGGCGCGCGGTGTATCGGCGCCGTCCCCCGTCGCGACTTCCTCCAGCGAGAGCACGACGCCTGGCAGCGTGCGCCGCGCATCCTCGATGTCTTCGCCGGAGACGATGAAGGTGCCGAGGCCCGGACAACGGTCCGCGATCCGGGCGACCACGGGCACGAACTCGGCGTCCAGCACCATCGCGGTCACGCGCGCGCTGGTCACGATGTGGGTAAGAATGTCGCCCCGGTAGGCGGTGTTGATCGGCACTTCGACGACGCCGAGCTTCGCGGTGGCGAACCAGACGAAGACGTGCGCCGGCGAGTTCTGCATCATCACGGCAACCCGGGCGCCGGGCTCGATCCCGAGCGAGTCCAGGCCCGCGCCGATGCAGTTGGCCTCGCGGTTGATAGCGGCGTAGCTGTAGTCCAGCCCGGACCAGTGCATAACCGGGTGGTCGGGACGCTCGGCCGCGCGCTGCTCGAGGACGCGGTGGACCAGCCAGGTCTCCGGGTCCTTGCCGATGGTCAGCATCGCGCGCCGCCGCTCGTCATAACGCCAGAATGGAGACCCATTGTTCGATGTCAACGCTCCCCGGCGGGTGAGGAGCTAACCTGCGTTCGCTTTCCCGCCTTGACGGCGGAAGACCGGGTTTCCATAGTGCGCGAAAGTGTGTTCCCCGCGTCTGGACAGGGCGGAGCGGGGCCGCGAATCCCGGGCAGAAGGAGCGGAGCGCATGGCGGAGAGCGAAGCGCAAGTTAGTGCCCATCCCTGGGAGAAATCCTATCCGGACAATGTCGATTGGAACGCGCCGCTGCCGAAGGCGCCGCTGCAGCGGTTGCTCGACGATGCGGTCGCCCGCTTCGGAGACCGCCCCGCGATCGACTTTATGGACAAAGTCACGACCTACCGGGAGCTCGGCGATTTGGCGAACCGGGCGGCCGAGGGCTTCCAGAAGCTCGGCGTCCGCAAGGGCACCAAGGTCGGTATCCTCCTGCCCAACTGCACGAACTTCGTCGCTGTCTATTACGGTGTGCTGAAGGCCGGCGGGACGGTGGTCAACGTCAATCCGCTCTATGCCATCGAGGAGATCAAGAGCCAGATCGAGGATTCGGAGACCGACATCCTGGTTACCCTCGACCTCTCGATCCTCTATGACAAGGCCCGCATCGCGCTCGACCAGACGCGGCTTACCCATCTGGTGATCTGCCCCATGGCGGACATGCTGCCGGGCCTCAAGAAGCTGCTCTTCCCCCTGGTCAAGCGCAGCGAGATCGCCAAGATCCCGCGCGATGACCGCCATGTGTTCTTCCGCAAGCTGACCGACAACGCCGGCAGGCCGACGCCGATCGAGGTCGAGGTCGAAGACGACATCGCGGTGCTGCAGTACACCGGCGGCACCACCGGCACCTCGAAGGGCGCGATGCTGACCCACGGTAACCTGAGCGCGAATGTCGCGCAGGGGGCGATGATGATGCCCGCCGCCGACGAAGGCTCCGAGGTCATGATCGGCGTGCTGCCGCTCTTCCACGTCTTCGCCATGGCCGTGGTGATGAATTTCAGCATCAAGATCGGCGCCAAGATCATCCTGCTGCCGCGCTTCGAGCTCGACACCGTGCTCAAGGTCATCGACAAGAAGCGGCCGACCTTCTTCCCCGCCGTGCCGACAATTTACATCGCCATCAACGGCCATCCCGACGTCGCGGCGGGCAAGTACGATCTGTCCTCCATCAAGCTCTGCCTCTCGGGCGGCGCCTCGCTGCCGCGCGAGGTGCAGGAGAAGTTCCAGGAAATCTCCGGCTGCACGCTGGTGGAAGGCTACGGTCTGAGCGAGACAGCGCCGATCGCGACCTGCAACCCGACCACGCCCGGCGGCAGCCGCGAAGGTTCGCTCGGCGTGCCGGTGCCCGGCACGGTGGTCGACATCTGCTCCGTCGACGATCCGGAGAAGGTGCTGCCCCAAGGCGAGATCGGCGAGATCTGCATCTCGGGCCCGCAGGTGATGAAGGGCTACTGGAAGCGCGACGAGGAGAACAAACGCGCCTTCGCCGGTGGGCGCTTCCACACCGGCGATATCGGCCGCATCGATGAGGACGGCTACGTCTATCTGATCGACCGGCTCAAGGAGGTCATCATCGCCGGCGGCTACAACATCTATCCGCGTCATGTCGAGGAGGCGATCTACAAGCACCCGTCGGTGCAGGAGGTGACGGTCATCGGCATCGACGACGCCCGCCGCCAGCAGACTGTCAAGGCCTTCGTCCGCCTCAAGGACGGCGAGAGCCTGACGACCGAGGCGCTGACGGACTTCCTCAAGGACAAGCTCTCGCCCATCGAGATGCCCAAGCAGATCGAGTTCCGCGACGAGCTGCCGAAGACGATCATCGGCAAGCTCTCCAAGAAGGAGCTGGTGGCCGAAGAGGCTGCCAAGCAGGGCGCGGCTGCCGCCGGCTCCGGTTGAACGCGGCCCGGCACCGCCACACATAGCATCTGACAAAGCAAGAGGCCCCAGTCCATGAATAATGCCGTCATTGCCGGCTATGTCCGCTCGCCCTTTCACTTCGCCCACAAGGGCGCGCTGGTCGAGAAGCGCCCCGACGATCTCGCCGCCGAGGTCGTGCTGGGCCTGCTTGCCCAGACCGGCGTTGATCCTGCCGAGATCGAGGATCTGATCATCGGCTGCGCCTTTCCCGAGGGCGAACAGGGTTTCAACTTAGGCCGCATCGTGGCGCTGATCGCGGAGCTGCCGATCTCGGTCGCCGGCGCCACCGTCAACCGCTTCTGTGGCTCGTCGATGCAGGCGATCCACATCGCCGCCGGCGCAGTCCGCATGGATGCCGGCGAGGCGTTTATCTGCGCGGGCGTGGAATCCATGAGCCGCGTGCCCATGGGCGGCTTCAACCCGGCACCCAACCCCGATCTTTACGAGAAGAACGAGGGCGCCTACGTGTCCATGGGCGAGACCGCCGAGAACCTCGCCCGCAAGTACCAGATCACGCGCGAGGAGCAGGAGTCCCTCGCGGTCGCGAGCCACGCCCGCGCGGCCCAAGCCTGGGGCGACGGCAAGTACGAGGGCGAGGTGATCGCAATCGAGACCGGCGAGGGCACGGTCGACCGCGACGGCTGCATCCGCCCAGGCACCTCTGCCGAGGTCTTGGTCGGCCTCGAGCCCGCCTTCGATGCCGAGGGCACGGTGACCGCCGGCACCTCGTCGCCGCTGACCGATGGCGCTGCCGCCGTGCTGGTCTGCACTGAGGAGTACGCCGCGCGCAACGGGCTTACCGTGCTCGCCCGCATCAAGGCGATCGCGGTCGCGGGCTGCGCGCCCGAGATCATGGGCTACGGCCCGGTGGTCTCGTCGGGGAAGGCGCTCGCCCGCGCCGGGCTCAAGATGTCCGACATCGACGTGATCGAGCTCAACGAGGCCTTCGCGGTGCAGGCCCTCGCCTGCGTGCGCGAGCTCTCCATCGACCTGGAGCGCATGAACATCGACGGCGGCGCCATCGCCATCGGCCACCCGCTCGGCGCCACCGGCGCGCGCATCACGGGCAAGGCCGCGCAGATCCTCCGTCGCGAGGGCAAGCGCTACGCGCTTGCCACCCAGTGCATCGGCGGCGGCCAGGGTATCTCCACCGTGCTCGAGGCCGCCTGATGGCGATCCAGAAGGCGGCCGTCATCGGGGCGGGTCTGATGGGCGGCGGCATCGCCGCCCACATCGCCAATGCCGGCCATGACGTGGTGCTGCTCGATATCGTGCCGGACGGTGCGAAAGACCGGAACGCGCTCGCCGAGGGCTCGGTGGCGCGGATGCTCAAGACCGACCCCGCGCCCTTCATGGCGAAGTCGGACGCCAAGCGCATCACCACCGGCAATGTCGAGGATCACCTGCACCTGCTCGGCGACGCGGACTGGATCGTCGAGGCGGTGATCGAAAGGGTGGACGCCAAGCAGGCCATCTACCGCAAGATCGATACCGCGCGGAAGAAGGGCTCGATCGTCTCCTCCAACACCTCGACCATCCCCTCCAGCATGCTGCTCGCCGGCCTGCCGGAGGCGTTCGCCAAGGACTTCCTCATCACCCACTTCTTCAACCCGCCGCGTTATATGCGGCTTCTGGAAGTGGTGGCGGGGCCCGAGACCCGGGCGGATGCGGTGGCGGCGGTCTGCGACTTCGCCGACCGCAAGCTCGGCAAGGGCGTCGTGCCCTGCAACGACACGCCGGGCTTCATCGCCAACCGGATCGGCACCTACTGGCTCGTTGCTGCGGTGCGCGCGGCGGTCGAGAAGGGGGTGACGGTGGAGGAGGCCGATGCGGTGCTCAGCCGCCCCATCGGCGTGCCCAGGACCGGCGTATTCGGCCTGATCGATCTGGTCGGCCTCGACCTGATGCCCCTGGTCGGCCGCAGCCTGCGGGATGCATTGCCCGAGAGCGATGCCTTCCACGCGGTCTACGACGAGCCCGAATTCATCAAGGAGATGATCGAGAGCGGCTATATCGGCCGCAAGGGCAAGGGCGGCTTCTACAGGCTGAAGCCTGACTCCGAGAAGAAAGAGAAGGAGGTGCGCGACCTCGCCACCGGCGAGTACGGTTCCGCCCGGCGCCCGCGGCTGGAGAGCATCGAGCAGGCCGGACGCTCGCTCAGCGCCCTCTTCGAGCACCCTGACAAGACCGGCGCCTACGCATGGCAGGTGATGTCTGGAACGCTCGCCTATGCCGCCGGCCTGGTGCCGGAGATCGCCGACGATGTCGAGGCGGTCGATCGCGCCATGCGCCTCGGCTACAACTGGAAGCGCGGGCCCTTCGAGCTGATCGACGAGGTGGGTGCCGGCTGGTTTGCGGACAAACTCGCAGAAGAGGGCAGGGAGGTGCCGCCCCTACTGCAGGCGGCGGCGGAGGCCGGCGGCTTCTATCGGATCGCCGAGGGCCGCGCGGACCATCTCGCGGGCAGCGGCCGCTACACGCCGCTCACGCGGCCCGACGGTGTACTGCTCCTCTCCGACATCAAGCGCAGCACCAAGCCGCTCACCCGCAACGGCTCTGCCAGCCTCTGGGATATCGGCGACGGCGTCGCCTGCCTCGAATTCCACGCCAAGATGAATGCCCTCGACACCGAGATCATGGCGCTGGTCGAACAGTCGCTGGAGATCGTCGGCGGCGGGATGAAGGCGCTGGTGATCCACAACGAGGGCAGCAACTTCTCCGTCGGCATGAACCTGGGTCTCGCGCTCTTCGTCGTGAACGTCGGCGCCTGGCCGATGATCGAGGAGACGGTGAAGCAGGGCCAGGCCGCCTTCAGGGGCCTCAAGTTCGCGCCCTTCCCGGTGGTGGGCGCGCCGTCGGGCATGGCGCTCGGCGGTGGCTGCGAGGTCCTGCTGCACTGCGACGCGGTGCAGGCCCATGCCGAGAGCTACATGGGCCTGGTCGAGGCCGGCGTCGGGCTCGTGCCCGGTTGGGGCGGCTGCAAGGAGATGATGCTGCGTGGTCTCACCTCCGGCCGGACCGGATTCGGCGGCGCGATGCCTGCGATTTCCAAGGTGTTCGAGACCATCGGGCTCGCCAAGGTCTCGCGCTCGGCGAAGCAGGCGCGCTCGCTCGGGTTCTTGCGAGAGGGCGACGGCATCACCGCCAATCGCGACCGGCTGCTGGCCGATGCCAAGGCCAGGGCGCTGGCGCTGGCGGAGGACTACACGCCGCCCGAGCCTGCCGTGGTCAAGCTGCCGGGCAAGACCGGGCGCGTCGCCCTCAAGATGGCGGTCAAGGGGCTCGCCAAGACCCGCAAGGCGACCGCCCACGATCTGGTGGTGGTGGAGCATCTCGGCAACGTGCTCACAGGCGGCGAGACCGACGCGGTCCGTGAGGTCCCGGAGGACCGCCTCTCGGAGCTGGAGTGTGAGGCGCTGCTCGCGCTCATCCGCACGCCCGGCACCATCGCCCGCATGGAGCACATGCTGGAGACCGGCAAGCCGCTCAGGAACTAGCGGAGCCAGTAGCGCGGCGGTCGGGAGCGGCGAAGCGGGGAGGCAGCATGAGCGGCGTGTCCTGGACCCTGGCCGTGGTGCAGATGGACTGCGCCACCGGCGACACGGAGCGAAACCTCGCAACCATCGCCCGCTTCGCCCGTGCCGCGGCAGCGCAGCAAGTAGACCTCGTGGTTTTCCCGGAATGCGCCACCACCGGCTACTTCTTAGGTAGCCGGCTCGCGGACCTGGCGGAGCCGTCGGACGGGCCGAGCGCGCGGCGTCTCGGCGAGATCGCGCGGGAGAACGAGCTTACCATGGCGGTCGGCGCCTACACCCAGCGTGACCGCGGCGTCTACGATTCGCAACTCCTGTTCGGGCCCGACGGGGAGTGCCTCGCGGTCTACGACAAGGCCCATCTCTTCGCGAGCGAGCGCGAGAGCTGCCGCGCCGGCGACGAGGCGTGTGTGGTCGAGACACCGCTCGGCAAGGTCGGGATGACGGTCTGCTACGACTTCATCTTCGCGGACTATGTGCGCCGCCTGGCCGATCTCGGCGCCGATCTCATCGTCAACAGCACCAACTGGATCGCCGACGCCTATCAGCGCGAGACCTGGGGCTGGAGCGGGCCGGTGACGCAAGGCCTCGCAGCCACGCGCGCGTTGGAGAACGGCACTTTCGTCACCATGGCCAACCGCGTCGGGGTCGAGGAGCTGGCGCCCGGCCTCTCCTTCACCAGCCTCGGCCATTCCTGCATCGCCGGCCCTTCGGGCAAGATCCTGGCGGCGCTCACCGAAGGGGAGGGGCTCGCCGTGGCGCGGATCGACATCGCGCAGGAGGATCTCGACCGCTGGCGCGCCATCGCGACCTACCGTGCGGACCGCCGCCCAGAGCTCACGTCATGAACGGCGCGCCGGACTGGCCCGTGCGCATCGCCGACGAGGCCGCGCTCGAAGACCTGATGACCACGCCGGACGAGGCCCTCCCTCCGTCTCTCGCCCGTGTCGACGGCGACATCATCGTGCTCGGCGTCGGCGGCAAGATGGGGCCGACGCTCGCCGGCCTCGCCAAGCGCGCCGCACCCGCAAAGCGCGTCGTCGGCGTCGGCCGCTTCAGCGACCCGAGCGTGCGCCAAAAACTTGCCGCCTGGGGAGTGGAGGTCATCCAGTGCGACCTGCTCGATCGCGACGCGGTCGCCGCGCTGCCGCGGCTCCCCAACGTCGTGTTCATGGCTGGGCGCAAGTTCGGCGCGGTGGGCGACGACGACCTGACCTGGGCGATGAACGCCTACCTGCCCGCTATCGTCGCCGAGACCTTCCGCGAGTCGCGGATCGTCGCGTTCTCCACCGGCTGCGTCTATCCCTTCGTCGATGTCCGCCACCAGGGCGCGACCGAAGAGACACCGCCGACGCCGCCACCCGGCGAGTACGCCAACTCCTGCGTCGGGCGCGAGCGCCTGATCCAGTATTTCTCGCGCCGTCACGGCACGCCGGGCTGCCTGGTGCGGCTCAACTACGCGATCGACATGCGCTACGGCGTGCTGCACGACGTGGCCCGCAAGGTGCGGGAAGGGGAGCCCGTCGACCTCGCCACCGGGCACGTCAACGTCATCTGGCAGGGGGACGCCAACGCCATGGCGCTGCGCTGCTTCGAGCACTGCGCCGTGCCGACTGCGCCGATCAACGTGAGCGGGCCCGAGACCGTGAGCATCCGTGCGCTGGCGGCAGCCTTCGGCGAGCGGCTGGGCAAGGAGCCCGTCCTGGTCCGCGAAGAGGCGCCATCCGGCTGGCTCACCAATGCTGAACACGCCTTCGCTCTCTTCGGCTATCCGCGCGTGCCCCTCGGGCGCATGATCGACTGGGTGGCGGACTGGGTGGCCCGTGACATGCCGAGCCTCGCCAAGCCCACCCAGTACGAGGTGAGGGACGGCGTGTTCTCCGCGTCGGCGGCATCGTGATCCTCGCCTGGGTCGACGTGCCGGCGCCGGTGCGGGCGACGCTCGCCAAGGGCGTGGTGATCCCGGCGCATCCGCTCGCGCTCGACGCCGAGCGCCGGCTGGATGCCGAGCGGCAGCGGGCGCTCTCCCGCTACTACATCGACTCGGGCGCCGGCGGACTCGCGGTCGGTGTCCACACCACGCAGTTCGCGATCAGGGAGGCGGGGCTCTACGAGCCGGTGCTGAAGCTGGTCGCCGAGACCGCGGATGCCTGGACCGACCGACCGCTGGTGCGAATCGCCGGCCTGGTCGGGCGGACCGAGCAGGCTCTGGCCGAGGCGGACACTGCGCTTGGGCTCGGCTATCACGCAGGGATGGTGAGCCTCGCCGCCTTCGCCGGCGCCAGCGAAGACGAGCGGCTGGAGCATTGCGCCCGGCTCGCCCGGCGCATCCCGCTGGTCGGCTTCTACCTGCAGCCGGCGGTGGGCGGGGTCGTGTTGGGACCCTCCTTCTGGCGCCGCCTCGCCGCGCTGGAGAACGTGGTGGCGATCAAGATTGCGCCCTTCAACCGCTACCGCACGCTGGACGTGGTGCGTGGTGTCGTCGAGGCTGGCGCCGAAGATCGCGTGACCCTCTATACCGGCAACGACGATCACATCCTGCTCGATCTGGTCACGCCCTGGCGCCTCATGCGCGGCGCAGACGCGGTCACGGTGCGGATCAGGGGCGGTTTGCTCGGCCATTGGAACGTCTGGGTCAAGCGGGCGGTGGCGCTGCTGGACCGCGCCCATGCGGCCGCGGAGGCGGGCGCGATCGATCCGGATTTTCTGGCGCTCGACTCCCAGATCACCGACTGCAACGCCGCGCTCTTCGACGTCGCCAACGACTTTCGGGGCTGCATCGCGGGCTGCCACGAGGTGCTGCGCCGCCAGGGGCTGATGCGCGGCATCTGGTGCCTCGACCCGGAGGAGGGGCTGAGTCCCGGCCAGGCGGCCGAGATCGACCGGGTCTCGGCGGCCTACCCGCACCTCACCGACGACGACTTCGTGCGTGCTAATCTCGCGCGCTGGCTTGCATAAGGATTACTCATGAACGTGGCGCAACAAGCACAGACCGACGCGGTGCGTACCGGAGCGGTGACCTACCTTGCGACGTCGGTCGAGACCTCGCTCTACCGCAACGGCAAGGTGTTCGTGCACAGGAACACCGAAGGCAACGACACCCCCTGGGTCGGCGCCGATGTGGACAAGCGGCAGATGACGATTCATGACGCGCGCGGCCTGGCGGAGCCCGAGCGCCGCACCCTCGAAGCCAACGGCTTCGAAATGCTCGAGCGGCCGCTGGCGGACCTCGAGATCGACTTTCTGGATCACGAGCAGGTCGTGCGTCGCTACTACCCGCACTGTGCCGACATCGTTCGGGAGCACGCGGGCGCGCGCATCGTCAAGGCCTTCGACCACAACGTGCGCTCGGCCGCCGGCAAGCTGAGCGGTCGTAGCATTGCGGGCGGGCAGCAGGTGCAGCGTCCCGCGCAGATCGTGCACGGCGACTACACGCTGACCAGCGGCCCGCAGCGCTTACGCGACCTCGCGAATCCACCGGCCGTCAACGACACGTATCGCACGCAGCTCGCTGAGGGCGAAACGCTGCTGGACGAGGCGGATGTGACGCGCGCTCTCGACTCGGGCCGGTTCGCGCTCATCAATCTCTGGCGGAACATCGCGGCGGAGCCGGTCGCGACCTACCCGCTTGCGCTCTGCGATGCGGTCAGCGTGCATCCGGACGATCTGGTGGTGTTCGAGATTCACTACGCGGACCGGATCGGCGAGAACTACTTTGCGAAGCACGCCGACGATCATCGCTGGTACTTCTATCCCGCGCTCACCCGCGATGAGGCGTTGCTGATCAAGCAGTGGGATTCAGCGGGGGGCATGGCGCGCTCCGAGGGGGCAAGCGCGGACGCGACGTGTCCCGACGCGCCCTGCACCTTCAGCTTCCATACCGCTTTCCAGGACCCGATGACGGCGCCGGACGCCCCCGATCGCTGGAGCATCGAGGTGCGCTGCATCGTGCTCTACGACTAGGTTTCGCAGGCACGCGTCGCAGCGCCTTGACAGAGGCGGGCGCGATTCTTCTAATCGCCTGCCGGGCGGGCGCTTAGCTCAGTGGGAGAGCACCGTCTTCACACGGCGGGGGTCGCTGGTTCAAATCCAGCAGCGCCCACCAGCCCGGCCTGTCGCCGCCGCGATGCGGCGGCCCAGCCGCGCCGTCGGGGCGGCAACTCATCTGGAGCGAGAATGACGGCCGAGGTCGCATGCGTGGTCGACTGCCGTGACCTGCTCGGCGAGAGCCCGATCTGGTGCCCCATCGACCAGCGCCTCTACTGGCTCGACATCAAGGGCCAGACGATCAGTTGGTTCGCGCCGGCGACTGGCGAATACAAGCAGGTGCCGGTGGACGAGCAGCCCGGCGCGCTGGTGCTGCGCGAGCGGGGCGGCATGGTGGTCGCCTTCTTCGGTGGCTTCCGCTTCTTCGATCCGGAGACCGGCGCGGTCGAGACCATCCACGAGGTAGACACGGACGTAGCCGACAGCCGCTTGAACGATGGCCGCTGCGACCGGCAGGGCCGCTTCTGGGCCGGCAGCATGGACAACGCCATGACCGGCCGCGCAGTCGGCTCCCTCTATCGCCTCGACCACGACCTCAGCCTGCACAAGGCCGACTCCGGCATCATCGTCTCCAACGCTCTCGCCTTCAGCCCCGAAGGCGATGTCATGTACTTCGGCGACCTCGGCCAGGATGTGATCTGGGCCTACGACCTCGACACCGCCACCGGCGCGATTTCCAACAAGCGGGTCTTCGCCGGCCCCGGTTCCGCGCCGGGCCTGCCCGACGGCTCGACCGTCGATGCCGAGGGCTACGTCTGGAGCGCGCGCTGGAAGGGCTGGTGCCTCGCCCGCTTCGCGCCGGACGGCACGCTCGACCGCACCGTCGAGATCCCCTTGCAGCTGATCACCTGTCCGATGTTCGGCGGCCCCGACCTCGACGTGCTCTACGTCACCACCTCCCGCTTCAGGCTGAGCGAGGACGAGCTCGCGGGCCAGGAGCAGGCTGGCGGGATCTACGCGGTCACCGGCACCGGCTGCACGGGCTTGCCCGAGCCCCGCTTCCGCGGCTAATTCCGCCTCAACCTGCCGCAACGCTAGGCGGCGACGCATCGGGAGAAACATCAATGGCAGAGGTCGCATGCGTGGTCGATTGCCGTGACCAGCTCGGCGAGAGCCCGGTCTGGTGCCCCGTCGACCAGCGCCTTTACTGGCTCGACATCAAGGGCCAGTCGATCAGCTGGTTCACGCCGGGGACGGGCGAGTACAGACAAGTGCCGGTGGACGAGCAGCCGGGCTCGCTGGTGCTGCGCGAGCAGGGCGGCATGGCGGTCGCCTTCTACGGCGGCTTCCGCTTCTTCGACCCCGCAACCGGCGCGGTCGAGACCATCCACGAGGTCGAGACCGACCAGCCCGAGAGCCGCATGAACGACGGCCGCTGCGACCGGCAAGGCCGCTTCTGGGCCGGCAGCATGGACGACACGATGACGGGCCGCCCGCTCGGCTCGCTCTATCGGCTCGACCACGACCTCAGCCTGCACAAGACCGAGACCGGCATCGTCGTCTCCAACTCGATCGCCTTCAGCCCGGCCGGCGATGTCATGTACTACGCCGATCTCGACCAGGACGTGATCTGGGCCTACGACCTCGACACCGCCTCCGGCGCGATCTCCAACAAGCGCGTCTTCGTCGGGCCCGGTGCCGCGCCGGGCATCCCCGACGGCTCCACCGTGGACGCCGAGGGCTACGTCTGGAACGCGCGCTGGAACGGCCGGTGCGTCGCCCGATTCGCGCCGGACGGCACGCTCGACCGCACCGTCGAGATGCCTTTCCAGCAGGTCACCTGCCCGATGTTCGGCGGCGCCGCGCTCGACGTGCTTTACGTGACCGGCGCACGCGTAAACCTGAGCGAGGAGGTGCTCGCGGGCCAAGAGCAGGCCGGCAGCATCTTCGCTGTCACCGGCACGGGCTGCACCGGCCTACCGGAGCCCCGATTTAGGGGGTGAGCGAGGCGGGGTCTTAGCGCCGCTCCTCCCAACTTGTTCATTTCCCTCAAGCGCCGGGCGCTCGCTCCGCTCGATCGAGCGCTCCGCGCGCGTGGGCGCACGACGCTACGCGCATTCGCGCGCGGCGCAGTCGCGCCGTCCGGGCCTATGGCCCGGGAGGCGGAGGGGTGGCCCCGCCCCGTGCCTACACCCTCTTTTAGCCCGCGGGGATCACCCGGGCGGCGCGCATGTCGTCGAAGATCTCGATGAAGTTCTGGTCGGTGTCGATGGCTTCGGTGAAGCCGTACTGCAGGCGCTTGGTATCTTCCAGGATGGTGTCCCAGGTGCGGCCGAAGTTCCAGTCGGCGAAGCCCCAGTCGCCAAGGTCGGAGAAGGCCATCGGCTTGAGCTGGTGCTTGCGCGCGATCTCGTCCCAGACCGGCCCCTTGTCCGCCATGAAGTCCGCGAGGCTCATCGGCACGAGGACGCCCGGCCGGCAGCCGAAATACTCGGTGAACATCGGCCAGAGGTTGCACCAGCGCATGCCCGAGGCGTTGGTCACGTTGAAAGCCTCGCCGGCGCAGGCGGGATTTTGGGCGGCCCAAGCGGCGCAGCGCCCGAGCAGCCTGGCATCGACGAACTTGTTGAAGGCCGTAAACGCCGCCTCCGGCCCCGGGTAATTGAGGGGCACGTCCATCTCCCTGCACACGGTGGCGTAGACCGCGACCAGCGAGGCGGTGTTGAGCGGGATGCCCTCGGCAAAGCCGACCACCGCCTCGGGCCTCAGCATGGTGTAGTGCCAGGACTTCCCCTCGTGCAGCCCGGTGATGAAGTCCTGCTGGTTGTAATAGAAGTTGGGCGGCAGGTGGCGCGGGTCGGTCTCCTTGGAGGGTGTCTTGTGCGGGCCGAGGTGGACGCCGTAGTACTTGCCGCCCTGCACCAGGATCACGCGCTCCAGCGTGGGCGAGTTCGGCTCGATCACGCCGACCGAGTTGACCACGAGCGCGAGGTTGCCCTCGACGTTCTCCGCCTCGACGCCGCCGGAAAGGCCCGCGTAGAAGATGTGCGTGACGTCGGTGAGGCCGGAGAGCTTCTCCTTGGCTTGCGCGTCGTCCAGCAAATCGACAGAGATGAAGGTGGCCTTGGTCTCGAAATTCGCCGGCCGCCGCGACAGCCCGACGATATCCCACCCGCCTTCGGCCTCGAGAGCCTGGATGATGTTGCGCCCGATCATACCGAGGCCGCCGACGACGACCGCCTTACCCTTGGCCATTCCTCCATCTCCCTATTGCTTTGCTGCGGGCCGCGCCCGGACGGCGCGCATGATAGGCAGCCGGCCTCTCGGGTCAAACCGGCGGCGGGGCAGCGGCGGGTAGGGTGATCCGTGCGGGTGGGCTAGTCTGACCGGGTTGCGCGACCGGCCGGGGAGAGACGTCATGGCACGCGATTGGAACGAACTCGAGCGTTGGGACCGGGCCTATTACCTGCACGGCCTCCAGGCCGAGGACGAGCTCAGCATCACGGCGGTCGACAGCACCGACGGCAACTATCTGACGCTTGCCGACGGCACGCGGCTGCTCGATTTCATGAGCCAGCTGATCTCCGACAACCTGGGCCACCGGCATCCGGCGATCCACGGCGCGCTGGCCGAGGCCATGGAGCGCTACGGCCACGTCACCTATACGATGGCGAACGAGTATCGCGCCCGCGCCGCGAAGCTCGTGATCGCGGACATCCTCGGGCAGGAGGGTTGGGCCGGCAGGCTGCGCATCCTGCCTTCCGGTACCGAGGCGGTCGACAGCTGCATCATGATGGCGCGGCTCTACACCGGGCGCAGCGTCATCCTGACCCAGGCCCACTCCTTCCACGGCATGACCGTGGGGCCCACCATGATGCGCGGCTACCGCAACAACATCTCGACCGAGGGCGGCTTCGCGGACGTTGCCGACGTGCCGGGCTTCCCGCCGCACGGCTACATCCCGATCCCGCCGCCGGAGCACGAGGACTGGGCAGGGGAGGGGCCTCTGCCCTCGCTCGACGCGACGGAGCATATCGTCCGTGCGGTGGGGTCTGAGAACATCGCCGCCGTCATCAGCGAGCCCATGTTCGGCGCAGGCGGCACGCTCCCGCACATGGACTACCTGCCGGGGCTCCGCGCGCTCTGCGACAAGTACGGCTTCCTCTGGATCGACGACGAGGTGATCACGGGCTTCGGGCGGCTCGGCGAATGGTTCGGCTACATGCACTGGCCGGGGGTCAAGCCGGACCTGATGGCCGCCGGCAAGGGCATCAACGGCTCGGCGCTGCCGGTGGGTGCCGTGATCGCGAGCAAGACCATTGCCGATCACTTCGAGAAGGCGCGCTGGTGGACCGGCAGCACGTGGGACGGCCACCCGCTGCTCTGCGCCACCATCGTCGGCAACCTCGAATACATGCTCG
This sequence comes from Alphaproteobacteria bacterium, assembly GCA_963422645.2. Lineage (GTDB taxonomy): Bacteria > Pseudomonadota > Alphaproteobacteria > UBA828 > UBA828 > WTGU01. The sequence goes on along the minus strand of CAXXVO010000009.1, from coordinate 62,240 downwards.
CCAACGACATCATGCAGCAAGTGCGCCAGCGCGGCGCTTACCTCAAGGAGCGCCTCGACGCGCTGAACAAGGGGCACCCCTGCGTCGGCCGCGTGTCAGGGCGCGGGCTCTTCTACACCCTCGATCTCGTCGACGGGAACGGCGAGCCGATCGTGCCCGAGGATCGTTATTCGCCCTTTACCGGCGATCTCAACACGCACCCCAACGTCATCGTCGCGGCCGAGAACGCGAAGCGCGGGGTCTATCTAGGCGGCTTCTCGCCCAACACGATCAAGGTGGGCCCGCCCTTCACGATCACCCAGGAGGAGATCGACACCGCGACGGATGCGCTCGACGCCTCGCTCACGGTAATCGACGAGCGCTTCGCCGGCTGATGCGAACGTCGCTCGCTCGGTTCAGGCCTTCGCGGCCTCCCGCTCGGCGATCAGGGTCCGGTCGATTTCCCGCGCGCGCTGGCGGGCGTCGCGCGTCGCGATCCGTGCGGCATAGGCCTCGAAGGCCGGGCGCTTCGGCAAGGTGTCGAATTCGAGGCCCCATTCGATATGGCTGCCGACGAAGACGTCGGCCATGGTGAAGCGGCGCCCGCAGACGTAGTCGTTCCGCTCGAGCAGGGCATCGACGGCGCCGACCGCATCGTCGTAGGTGCCGAAACCGATCCTGGCAGTCTGCTCCTCCCGCACCTCCGGGCCCATGAACTTGAAGGCAATCGCATATTCCAGTGGCCCGGCGGCGAAGAAGAGCCAGCGCCAGTAGGCGGCGCGCTCTTCTGCCGTGGGCGCCAGCCCGGCTTCAGGAAAGGCCTCGGCGAGATAGGCGCAGACGGCGGCCGCTTCGGTGACCACCTGGCCTTCGTGCCGTATCGCCGGCACCTTGCCCATCGGGTTGATCGCGAGATAGGCCGGAGCCTTCATGTCGGCGCCGTATTCGACGATCACGGTCTCGTACGCGGCACCGGTCTCCTCCAGCGCCCAGCGCGCGATCTGCCCGCGCGACATCGGGTTGGTGTAGAAAGCGATGGGCGCGGACATGGCGGTGCCTTGCAACTGGCGGGAACTAGCTGGCGCGGCGCTGTTGCGTCGATGACCGCGGCGCGGAGTTAGGGCATTTCCTCGATGGTGGGGAGCGAGGGGATCTGGTCGAGCCAGTGCTGCTTCGAGCGGTTGTAGATGTGGACCTTCGGCACCAGTTGGTCGCGCTGCTTGATGGAGCCGACACGGAGGCCGTAGAAGGGTCCGGCCGGGTCCGAGGTCGCATAGATGGGCGAGCCGCAGTTCCCGCAGAATGATTGCTGTCGGGGATTGCCGCTGTCCGCGACCTTGACGTAGACCTTGAGCTCGCCGGTGAGCAGGGTGAAGGCGTCCTCCTTGGTGAAGGCGACCGTGCGGAACGCCGAGCCCGAGAGCGTCTGACAATCCGTGCAGTTGCAGATCAGGATTCGGTCCGTGTCGAGCTCCGCCTCGTAGGTGATTTGCCCGCAGAAGCAGGCGCCGTCCACCTTCATCTTGCTCCTCCCTTCGCTGAGATCCCCGGGCCGCGCCGGACTCCCTTACTCGAAGACGATACGCGGCAGATAACAGGATACGACCCAGTTGGGCCGGTCGACGATCTCGCTGATGCGCAGGTCCGCGCAGACGCTGCACAGCATGTAGGCCTCCGCCGCGCTCAAGCCCCGTGAGGCGCCGAGCCGGTCGATCATGCCGCGCACGGCGTTCTGCGCCGCCTCCATCAGGTCCGGGCCGATCCCCGTGGTGACCTCGTAACCCTTGGCGTCGAGATGGCGTGAGACCGGGCCCGGCGTCTCGAAGCGCGGGAAGCGCAGCCCTTCGCCCTTGATCAGGTCGAGGCGGACGACCGGCGCCATTGGCGATTCGATCGCTGTGCCGCAGACCTCGCCGTCTCCTTGCGCGCAATGAGGGTCGCCGATCGAGAAGAGCCCGCCCGGCACCTGCACCGGCAGATAGAGGTCCACGCCGATGGTGAGGTCGCGGATGTCCATGTTGCCGCCGCTCTCGTAGGGCGGCACGGTGCTGAAGCCGCCGGGCTCCGCGCGGGCGAGGCCGATGGTGCCGCAGAAGGGCTTGAGCGGCACGCGTGCGATGCTGGAATAGGCGGCGGGCTCGCGAAAGCTCGTGTCGTAGGACCAGATGTTGAGCGAGGGTTCCGGGAAGTCGTCAGCCAGCAGGCCGAAGCCCGGTACGATCGCCGTCCATGCCCAGCCCGAGGGCGCGAGATCCACCAGGGTCGCCTTGATGGTGTCGCCGGGCTCGGCGCCCTCCACGTAGATCGGCCCGGCGATGGGGTTGACCCGGTCGAAGTCGAGGTTGGCGATCGCGTCTGCGGTGGAGTCCGGGGCAATCTGCCCGCACACCGCATCGACCTCCGCGAACGCTACGGTCTCCCCCGGCGCGACCGTGGCCGCCGGCTCGCGCGCATTGTCCCAGGTCATGTGCTGATGGCCGGCGTGAATGGTGCGCACGCCAACCGCCGTGTCGGTTCCGCTCACAAGGGGCCCTCCCTGCCGCTCGCTAAGCCCGCCCCGCTTCGGCCAGGAAGGTGGGATCCTCGCCGCGCCATAGCATGGCGAGGAGCTTGAGGTTCACGGCGATGTAGCCGGGCGCCACCTTGTTGATGCCGGCGAGCTTGGAGTCCGGCCGCTCCCGCAGCTCCCGGCTCAGCGCGCCCAGCTTGTGAAAGGGCACGCCGGGGAAGAGGTGGTGCTCGGTGTGGTAGGGCATCTGCCACATCAGCCAGCGCAGGATCGGCCCGGCGCGGGTCGTGCGCGTGCCCCCGATCACGCCGCACCCGTTGGGCAGGCCGTGGTGCTCGGCCGCCACATACAGACGATAGAAGGCCGTGGTGACGATCATCGGTCCCCACACGCAGATGAGCGCTGCCCAGCTCTCAAAGTAGACCGAGAGCACGGCGACCGCCGCATAGCCAAGCAGATAGAGCCGCGCTTCGCGGATCACGATGCGCTGCTCCTTCTCCCGGAGAAAGGTCTCGGGCGCATGACCGCAGGCGTGCTCCACGACGTTGCGAATTAGGGCAATCCAAAGGGTCAGACCGGCCACGAAGTTGAGATAGGCCACGAATGTCCACGGCTTCTGGACCAGGAGCTCGGGATCGTGACCGGCGACCTTGGTGTGTCGGTGGTGGGCGAAATGGAAGAAGCGTTGATAGTTGTGGGCATAGAAGCGGGGGAAGCTCGCCAGGTGGCCGAAGGCGTCGTTGGGGGTCCGGTTGCGGAAGACCGTCCAATGCCCGAGTTCGTGCTGGCCCGCGTAGCAGAAGCCCCAGAGGATCACGCCCTGGGCCACAAAGAGCGGTGCGACCCACCAACTCCCCCACAGCACGTGGATCGCGTAGCCGGTAATCCCTGCAGCGCCGAGCTGGCTCAGCACCTGGAACCAGCCCAGGAGGTCCGAGCGCCGCGACAGCGCCTTGAGCCGCCGCGCCTCGATCAGGTCCTTGCGGGCGATCCAGTCGTCCATCCTGTCATCCAGTCCGACGCGAGGCAGCCACTCTACGCCCACGCTCGATCAGTAGGAAGCGATTGCTGGCGCTTTGCCGCCACGGGCTCCAGGTCCCGTCCGGCCATTGGACCCGAATTTCCACCGCTTCTGCCGCGCCCAGGCCGAAGTGAATCCAACCGGCCTGCCCGCTGACATGGCCGCCGCCGACCACCACTTCGTGGCGCTGAGTGCGGCCGGCGGCACGCACCTCGATCCAGGCGCCGATGGCGTTTCGGTTGGCGTCGTCCTGTCGCAGCATCACTTGAAGCCAGTGGCCGCTGACGGAGCTTCGGTTGTGCAAAATCTCGACGTTGGTCATGCGGTTCACGACGACGATATCGAGCAGGCCGTCGAGATCGAGGTCGATCACGGCGCCGCCGCGGCTCCGCCGCATGCTGGCAGCACCCGCCTCCACCGAGGCCTCGCGGAACCACCCGTCGGGACGGCCTAAGAGCAGGTTGTTCGGGTCGTCCGCCGCGGCCTCCTCCATCTTCTCCACATTGCCCTTAGCCACGAAAAGGTCGATCCAGCCGTCGTTGTTCACGTCGGCGAACTGCGAGTGCCAGGCCGTCGACGGCCGCTCGTCGTCTCCGGCATGGGGGCGGGTGGCCTCGACGCCATGCTCGAAGGCGATCTCGTGGAACTCGGGCCCGCCGGTGCTGCCGGGCGCGAGAGTCCGCAGCCGGTTCGTCCCCATGTTGGAGAGGAAGTAGTCAGGCAGACCGTCGCCGGTGAGGTCGTGGCTGGCGATCCCCATGCCCCAAATCCTGAGGCGCGACCAGCCGTCGGCGCGGCCGTAGAGCCGGGGCTCGGCGCCCAGGTGCCAGAGCTGCTCCTCGCCGGTGTCCTCGTGATAGAAGCGGTCGTTGCTGACGCGCAGGTCCGGGCGTCCCGCACGGCTCCAGTCGGAGAACAGCATCGAGAGTGGGCAATGGCCGGGGCTGAGGCGCACCGCCGGCCCGTACGTCGCCGCCTCGGTGCTCGCCGGTCGGAACAGGACATTGTCCGGGCACGCCGGGGTCGGTGCCGCGCCGGTCGCCGAATCGCCGAAGGGCGAGTGCATGGCTGCCCACATGTCGCGATCGACGTAGTTGCCGAAGGCGAGTGTCGGCAGGCGGTTGTCTCCCTCCCAAATGGCGCTGAAGGCGGTGGTCCAGCCGTCGCCGCCGGGAACTCTCCAGTCTTCGCCTGCGTCGGCGAAGCGGCAGTCGCCGAGCCCACGGTAGAGCCGATTCGCGCCGAGCCGGAGCACGGCAAGATCCATGTGGCCGTCGCCGTCGATGTCGAGCGGATAGGCGCCGGTCACGCCGATCTCGACGAGTTCGCTGTCGGCTAGAGCGGAGAAGCGAAGCGCACCCGGGCTGCCGTCGTTGCGATAGAGCTTGGACGGCGTGGCGCCGCCCGCGAAGAAGAGGTCCGGGTCGTCGTCGAGGTCGCAGTCGAAGGCGGCGACTCCGCCGCCCACGTAGTGCGTCCAGTCGCCGGTATAGGCGTGCTCGATGCCAGCCGCGGCGGCGATATCGACGAAGCGTGGGGTTTGCGGGTCGCCGGCTCCGGCGCCGACTGTTTCTCCTGCCCACAGGAGCAAGCCCAGAAACGTCGCGGTGAGGTATATGCGGGTCTGTCGGCGCGCCATCGCGTCCGTTCCGCGGTGAGTCTAGTCAGGCGCGGCCGAGTCTCGTCGCGGGGCCCCGGCCAATCGCCGTTGGATGTATTGGACGAACGCCTGTCTCTGGAGGAACTTGCTGACCGACTCGATCGCGCCGGCGACACCCTCCGGCAGGAAGATCATGAAGATCAGGACCACAAGCCCGAGGCCGACATTGCGCAGGTCGGAGAACTCCTTGAAGAACTCGTCGGCGACCATCAGCAGCCCTGCGCCGAGCAGCGGCCCCCAGGTGCGGCCGATGCCGCCGACCACGAGCATCGAGATCAGGAAGAGAAGGAGCGGGAAGGCCACGAGGTTGGAGCCGACCGAGCCGAAGTGCGCCGCGTAGAAGCTGCCCGCCATGGCGGTCAGGAAGGACGAGGCGGCGAAGACGATGAGCTGGTACTTGAAGACGCTCACGCCGCGCGAGGTGGCCAGCTCCTCATTGTCGCGCAACGCCTTGAAGGCAAGCCCGATGCGGCTCTGAGTCATCGCCACCGTAAAGACGAGTGCGACGATGAGCAGGCCCAGCATGGAGTAGTAGTCGCCTATCATCCAGTTGCGCCCGCCCAGCACCTCGCGCCAGCCGAAGGTGCCGAAGTCTCCCAACCCCTGCGCGCCGCCGGTGAACGAGACGCAGGTTGACGGATTGATCGCCTTGTTGAGCGCGCTGCAGTTGGAATCGGTCTGGATCAGCACGAACATGGTCTGCGAGATGGCGAGTGTCAGCAGCGCCACATAGATGCCCCGCATTCTCAGGCAGGCGAGGCCGATGAAGATGCTGAAGACGACTCCGGCGGCACCGGCCACGGGGAAGGTGGGCCACAGGCTCCAGTCCAGGTAGCGGCCCATCAGCGCCGTCGTGTAGGCGCCGAAGGAGAAGATCGCGAGCTGCGCCAGGGAGAAGATGCCGGCGACGCCGAACACCAGGTTCCACTGGCTGACCACGGTCGCGTAGCAGAAGAGCAGGAGCGCGCTCGCGATGATGTAGCGGGGGATCCCCATGAAGGGGAACGCCGCCGCCAACGCCAGCAGGATGGCGAAGAGGATGTAGTCGCGGTTCTTCATCGTGCTGCCGTCATTGCCGTGCGATCTGGTGCTTGCCGAACAACCCGGCGGGGCGCCAGATGAGCGCGATGACCACCACGACGAGCATGGCGAGGAAGCCCCACTTGTCGGCGAGAAGCACCTTGACCGCCGCCTCCACCATGCCGATCAGAAGCGCGGCATAGAGCGCGCCGGTCAAGTTGCCGAGGCCGGCGAGCACGATGACGATGAACGCCTTCAGCATCGGCGTCTGGCCCATCAGCGGCACGATGTCCTTGAACGAGGTCAGCATGATGCCGGCGACGCCCGCAAGCGCGCTCGCGAGCGCGAGCACCATGACATAGACCCGCTTGACCTTGACGCCCATCAGGCGCGCGGCGTCGCGGTTCTGCGCGGTCGCGCGGATGGCGCGGCCCATAGTGGTGCGGGTCAGGAAGAGCCCGACGAGCACGATGAGCACCACGGCCACAGCCCAGATGATGATGCGCTGATAGCTGACCGGGACGTCGCCGACGAGGAACGAATTGGCGCCCATGGAGAGCGGCTGCGCGTAGGGCGAGGCCTGGAACCACTCGCGCAGGATCTTCATCAGACCCGCTTCCAGCGCCATGCCGAGGCCGAAGGTGGCGATGATGATCGTCACCTCGAAATTCTTCTGGCGCAGCATCCAGTGCGCCGAGACGAAATAGATCGCCACGCCCAGGAGCCCGCCGGCGATGAACGCGAAGGGGCCCGCGAACCAGAGAGGGAATCCCCACCCCTCGGCCCAGACGAGCACGAAATAGGCGCCGAGCGTCATGATGATGCCGTGGCTCATGTTGAGCATGTTGAACGCGCCCCAGACGAGGGCGAGCCCAACTGCGGCCAGCGCATACATGGCCCCGAAGGTGAGGCCGCTGACGATGATCTGGATAAAGAAGTTCACTGTGCGTCGCCGATGCCGTCAGCCGCCGAGGTATGTCTCGAGGATCTGCTGGTTGGAATGCAGCTCCTCGCCGTTACCAGCCCAGACGATTGTGCCGGTGTCGAGCAGATGGATGCGGTCGGCGATGTCGATGATCCGGCTCGCATTCTCCTCCACCAGGAGGATCGTGCGCCCCGACGCCTTGAGGTCGGAGATGATCTCGTAGATCTGGTCGATAACGATTGGGGCCAAGCCCAACGAGGGCTCGTCGATCATCAGAATGCGCCCGCCCGAGAGCAGGCCGCGGCCGATGGCAAGCATCCGGCGCTCACCGCCCGAGAGGGTGCGCGCGAGCTGCGTCGTGCGCTCCTTCAGCCGGGGCAGGATCGTGTAGATATTCTCGACATCCTGCTCGAATGTCTTGCGCACCCGGGGCAGGTAGGCTCCCATCCTGAGATTGTCGTAGACGCTCATGTCCGGGAAGAGCATGTCGCCCTGCGGGATCAGGACGACGCCGAGCCCGACCACGGTCTCCGCCTCGGCGCCTTCGATCCGCCGTCCCGCTAACTCAATCCGGCCGGCGCTCGGCCTGAGGAGACCGGCGATGCACCGCAGCAGTGTGGTCTTGCCGTGCCCGTTGGGGCCGAGGAGAGTGATGAGCCCTCCTTCGGGCACGTCGAAGGATACGTCCCTGAGGACTCTCAGCCCTTCGTAGCCCGCATGTAGGTTCTGAACGGCGAGGAGCGGCTCAGCCATTGGCGGCCGCCCGGTCTGCCAACATGTGCTGCAGGCGATCCGCCGTGCCCTCGCCGAGATAGACCTCGACGACGCGCCGGTCGCTCAGCAGCCCCTGGGTGTTGCCCTCATAAATCTTCTCGCCGTGATGCATGATGACGACCCGCGTCGAAATCTGGAGCAGGAAGCGCATCACATGCTCGATCAGGATGATCGTCATGCCCTCGGCGGCGAGGCCTTGGACGATCTCCATCACGTCGTCGACTTCATGCGGGTTGAGTCCGCCCACCGGCTCGTCGATGAGGAGCAGCTTGGGGTCGGTCGCAACCGCGCTGGCAAGCATGAGCAGCTTGCGCTCCAGCACGGGCACGTCGCGGGCGACCGCCTCCGCTCGATCGGTGAGCCGACAGAGCTCAAGGGCACGGTCCACCCGCTCGCGCATCGCCCGTGAGAAGGTCACCGCCGGCACGCCGCGGTCGCCGAGCCCGAAGGCCGAGCCGATCAGCACATTCTGGCGGATCGTGAGCGAGTCGAAGCCTGCATTGAGCTGGAAGGTACGGGCCATGCCGCGATGGCAGATGAGGTCGGGGCGGACCTTCGAAATATCCCGCCCCTCCAATTCGATCTCGCCGCTGGTCGCCGGGTTGATACCCGAGATCACGTCGATGAACGTGGTCTTGCCGGCGCCGTTCGGGCCGCCGATGCCAACCACGTCGCCTGCGTGTACGTCGAGATCAAAGTCGTTCACCGCCGCCAGCGCGCCGAAATACTTGAAGACGTTACGGCACGCCAGCAGCGGTACACGTTCCCCAGAAGCCATCGGCTGGACCGTGATCCCGGCTCTTGTTCTTATGCCTCCGGGGTGATGGGGGCTAGCCGGTGGTCCACGGCGGGGTCATCCAGTCGGCCGTATCGTAAGGCGACGGCCCGACGAAGACCACGTCCTTGGTCCAATCCTGGCACTGCATCATGATCGTCGGCATGCCGAGCGACGGGTCGTTGGTCTCCGCCGGATAAGGCGTCGCCGCCTGGCCCCACATGAAGCGGATGGTGCCTACCACGCCGCGATAGATCGATTCGCGGAGGAAGTGGCAGACTTTCTTGTTCTGCTCGATGCCGTCGTAGGGCACGCCCGTGCCGCCTGCGCGGGCGGCCGCGATCGCCCACAGATAGTAAGAGTCGTAAACTTGGCCCGCGACCATCGGGGTCATGTCCTCACCCCAGCGATCGCGAATCCTCCGCGAGAAGGCGTTGCCGATCTCGTCCTGCAGGGTGCCGATCGTGGTCGAGCAGAACACGCCTTCGCCGGTCTCCTTGACGATATCGAGGAAGGCCCGCTGCTGCAGCGCGTACTGCACGTAGACCAAGCTGTTCGTCGGGTTCTCGGCGAAGCCGGTGACCAGGCCGGTCTGATCGGTCGGGAATCCGTGGGTCGCGGCGATGATGGCGGGGGCGATCTCCCGCGCACGCACCAGCGCCGGGCCCCAGTCGTCGACCGGCTGGGTCACGACATCGTCGATCGCGAGATCCCAACCGAACTGCGGCGCCGTGTCGCGGATCGCCGCTGCGATGGTGATTGCATAATCGATGCTGCCCGAGAAGAGCACGAACTGGTTATTGGGCCGCTTCCACTTGCCGAGCTTCTCCAGCTCGTCCAGGAAGTAGATCAGGCCCGAGCCGTAATAGTACTCGGACGGGTCGTCCTGGAAGATGCAATAGTAGCGGTCAAAATTGTCCTTGACCGAAAACTGGTGGCCGTACTGGGTGTTGTCGTGGATGTAGGGGATCCCCGCATCCGCGACGGTGTCGTACTCGGCACGCACCGACAACGTGTTGTAGCCGTTGATGATGGCGTGCACCTCGTGCCGGTCGATCAGGCGCCGCGCGGCCGAGGTCACCGTCTCGGCGGTGATCTCCTTGGTGTCTTCGAAATGGACCTCGAGGGGCCGGCCGAGGACGCCGCCGAACGAGTTGATCTCGTCGACCGCCAAGTTGATGCCGGCCTCGAAGTTGCGCGAATCCTCCGCGCCCCATCCGGTATAGGGCAGCATGGCGCCGACAGGGATCGGCTCGCCGTCGGCCTTGGCGCCACCGTTCAGCTGCACCAGGGTGTTGGCCCCGGCCACGCCCATCGCACCCATGGCTGCGGTGCCGGCCATCGACATGAAGCCCCGCCGCGACGGGTTGCGCGGATCGACGATTCCGCCAGAGGCTTTGATCTCCTCATCGAACTTCTGCTTCTTGGTCTGCTTCCGTTTGTGAAACCACTCCATCGAGCCGCCTCCCCTTGCTTGTGGTTCGAAGGTCGCACAACAGCCGACGGGTGGAGCACCGCGCCGACCGAATCTTCAGGTTGCTGTTAAGAGTTTAGCGAGGGCGCCGCCGAAGGCGCAAGCGCGCAAAGCCCACGATCCGACGGAAGCGGGCGCCACCCCCCGTCCAGCCCTGTAGCGCCGGCTGTCATAGGGGCGCGGGAGCGACTACAAATGCGGGCGCGGAGACGGGAGCGGCGGGAGGCGGTCGGCCATGAGCGGCGACTGGCATCGGATGAGCGCGCTTGCGCTCGGCGCAGGCATCGGGAGCCGCGCCATCGATCCACGTGCGCTGACCGCGTTCTTCCTCGAGCGGATCGAGGCTGCCGACGGCGACCGCGCGATCTACCTGCGCCTCACCGCCGAGCGCGCCCGCGCCGAGGCCGACGCCGCCCACCGGCGTGCCCGGACCGGCCTCAGACAATCGCCGCTGGACGGCGTGCCGATCTCGTGGAAGGACCTCTACGACAGCGCCGGCGACATCACCGGCCACGGCACGCCGGCTCTGGCGGACCGCGTCGCCCGACGCGATGCGACGGTTCTAGCGCGCGCCACCCGCGCAGGCCTGGTCTGCCTCGGCAAGACCAACCAGAGCGAGTTCGCCTTCTCCATCCTCGGGCTCAATCCCAAGCTGGGCACGCCGCCCAATCCCTTCGACGAGTCCCTCGCCCGCCTGCCCGGCGGGTCGTCCTCGGGCGCGGCCGTCTCCCTCTCGCGCGGCCTTGCCGCCGCCGCCATCGGCTCGGACACGGGCGGCTCCGTGCGTGTGCCTGCCGCGTGGAACGAACTCGTCGGTCTTAAGACGAGCTTTGGGCTGCTGCCGCTGGATGGCGTGCTGGGGCTCAGCACCAGCATGGACACGGTCGGCCCGCTGACCCAAGACGTGGCCGACGCTGCCGCCCTCTTCGCCGTGCTCGACGGGCGCTTCGGCGCCGGCAACCGCCCGGCGCCCGACCTCGAAGGCGCCACAGTTTCGCGCACCCGTTTCGCGTTCCCGACCACACTCGTCTGGGGCTCGCTGGATCCCCACGTGGAGGCGGCCTCACGCGGCGCGGTCGAGCGCCTGCGCGCCGCCGGCTGCACCATCGACGAGACGCCGGTGCCCGAGTTCGATGAGGCCGAGGCGCTGGTCGGTCGACTCGGCCCCTATCACGCCGCCGAATGCCACGCGCTTTGGTACGACGTGATCGAGTCGCGGCCCGAGCTGGTCTACACACCCATCCAGGAGCGCATCCGCTCCGGCGCCCAGATGTCAGCAACCGACGCCGACCGGGCCAAGCAGGGTCTTGCCGAGATCGCCGGGCGTCTCCACGCGCGGATCAGGCGGCACGGCGTTCTCATCATGCCCACGGTGGCGGTCAGCCCGCCGCCGATCGCCGATCTTGAAGCCGACTTCGAGCTGTACAGGGCCGCCAACGTCGCGGTCCTGCGCAACACGCGCCTCGCAAATTACCTCGCATGCTGCGCGCTGACGCCCTGAACGCAAAAGGTAACTTCCGCTTCGAACGTCAGATTGTGGAATGGCGAGACCGTCCCTTGACTGACTTGCGCCGCAAACGGTAATATTCTTATGGCAAATGATCCGGTCAACAAGATCCCAGAAGGTCGAGCGGCTCAATGCCGCCTACACGCTGCTCGCCCAGGGCGCCACGGCGAGCGAAGCCGTGGCACGGCTGTCGCAGCGCTTCGGGCTGTCGCAGCGTCAGTCCTATCGCTACGTCCAGGACGCGCGCGCCATGGGCCAGCCGGCCGAGCCGACCGAAGAGCTGATCCCGATCACCATCAAGATTCCAGGCACTCTGGCGGAGACCTTGCGAGCCCACGCCAGGAGCAGCGGCCACTCCATCGGGGAGATCGTCGCGCGGGCGCTGAGACGCTTTTTATCGGACGCGGATCGGCATGGCTGAACGTCGCTTGGGCGCTCGGCCCACGGTTCACCTCGCTTATGCCTTCGATCGTCTGCTCGACGCCAAACTCCACAACGCCTACGCGATCCTGGTGCCCGATCAAACTCACAAAACAGTCATGGTCCCCGCGGTTCTGAGCCACCCCGTGGCATGAAACAGGAGCGGTTCGGCTGACGTTTTCCTTGCGCTTGCACCCATTTGCCGTGTCAGGATGGGTATTGGCGGAGGTGGGGACGTGTGAGCGTCGTTATATCGGTGACGTAGTTCCCGATGACAAAACTGCTTCCGGCGGCCGGCTCCGCACCCCGTATTGTACCCGGCCCGTGGCCGTGGACGCGCGGCAAATTGCACCGCACCCGCTCGTCGGATGCGTGTTCTTCCGACCGCTGTCCCCGCCTCCACCGTGGCGATGCCACGGCGTGATCGTACGCCGCCGTGGCGAGAGCGCAAATGAGGAGGAAGGCGATGAAGACGGAAGGCTTGCACGTCGTCCGGCCGCGCGCGGCGGGTCTGGACGTGCACAAGATGGAGATCACCGCGACGGTTCGCCTCTGTGAGGGCGAGGGTGAGCCGGTGGTGGAGACGCGCTGCTTCGGCACGCTGCCGAGCGGTCTGGAGGAGATGGTCGCGTGGCTGACCGGTCACGGCGTCGAGGCTGCGGTGATGGAAGGGACCGGGGTCTACTGGCAGGCGCCCTTCGCGGCCCTGGAGGCGGCCGGGCTCGAGGCGATCCTGGTGCATGCGCGTCAGGTGAAGCAGTTGAAGGGGCGCAAGACCGACGTGGCGGACAGCGTGTGGCTGGCCTGCGTGTGCCAGTTCGGGCTCTGCACGCCTTCCCACGTTCCGCCTGAGCCGTTCCGGGAGCTGCGCGCACTGAGCCGCCAGCGCCGCGTCCTGGTCAGGCAGCGCTCCGCCGTGCGCAACCGCGTGCAGAAGATCATCGACCGCGCCGGTGCGCGCATCGGCGGCATCCTCTCCGACGTCTTCGGCGTCAACGGCCGGAAGATCCTCGACGGCCTGGCGCAGGGGACGGCGCGCGAGGTCATCCTCGCCTCGCTCACCAGCCACGTTGCGAACAAGCTGGAGGGGCTCGGCGAGGCGCTCACCCTGAGCCTGGGCGACAACGACCGCTTCATGCTCAACGACCTGCTGGAGGAGCATGACGCGCTTGAGGCGCGCATCGCGTCCTACACCAGGAAGATCGACGGGCAGATGACACCGTGGGAGGAGCAGCTCCGTCTGCTGACCACCATCCCCGGCATCGACCGCACCGCCGCCTCGACCATCCTCATCGAGATCGGCCCCGACATCGGCGTGTTCGCCTCCAAGGAGCACTTCGCCGCCTGGGCCGGGCTCTGCCCCGGCAACAACGAGAGCGGGGGCAAGCGCCGCAACGCACGCACCCGCATGGGCTCCAAGACCCTGCGCGCCTGCCTCGTCGAGTGTGCCCACGGCGCGGCCCGAACCAAGGGGTGCCAGTTCGAGGCTCATCACCGCGCCCTCGCCGCCCGGCGCGGCTACAAGCGCGCCATCGTCGCCGGCGCTCACAAGATGCTGCGCATCATCTATGTGGTGCTCAAGACCGGCAGGCCCTACTACGACCGCACGGCCGACTACGACGCTCTGATGGTCAAGCGCAACGCTCCTCGGTGGATCCGCATGCTCCGCCGCTACGGCTACATCGAGCCCGTAGGCGCGGAACTCAAGGCCGCCTGAGCGGCCCGCATCTCGTCAGCCGGCTACGCGGGACCGCTTCGGACCACATCGGGGAAGTCCACCGCTCGTCTCCGCCGCGCCGACCCTGGCGGTCTCAGCCAACGCCGTGACCTCGGGGTTGGAGCGTCACCGCGCGTCCCTCGCCAGAATCTGTTTCACGGCAAAACAGTCATGGTCCCCGCGGTTCTGAGCCACCCCGTGGCATGAAACAGGAGCGGTTCGGCTGACGTTTTCCTTGCGCTTGCACCCATTTGCCGTGTCAGGATGGGTATTGGCGGAGGTGGGGACGTGTGAGCGTCGTTATATCGGTGACGTAGTTCCCGATGACAAAACTGCTTCCGGCGGCCGGCTCCGCACCCCGTATTGTACCCGGCCCGTGGCCGTGGACGCGCGGCAAATTGCACCGCACCCGCTCGTCGGATGCGTGTTCTTCCGACCGCTGTCCCCGCCTCCACCGTGGCGATGCCACGGCGTGATCGTACGCCGCCGTGGCGAGAGCGCAAATGAGGAGGAAGGCGATGAAGACGGAAGGCTTGCACGTCGTCCGGCCGCGCGCGGCGGGTCTGGACGTGCACAAGATGGAGATCACCGCGACGGTTCGCCTCTGTGAGGGCGAGGGTGAGCCGGTGGTGGAGACGCGCTGCTTCGGCACGCTGCCGAGCGGTCTGGAGGAGATGGTCGCGTGGCTGACCGGTCACGGCGTCGAGGCTGCGGTGATGGAAGGGACCGGGGTCTACTGGCAGGCGCCCTTCGCGGCCCTGGAGGCGGCCGGGCTCGAGGCGATCCTGGTGCATGCGCGTCAGGTGAAGCAGTTGAAGGGGCGCAAGACCGACGTGGCGGACAGCGTGTGGCTGGCCTGCGTGTGCCAGTTCGGGCTCTGCACGCCTTCCCACGTTCCGCCTGAGCCGTTCCGGGAGCTGCGCGCACTGAGCCGCCAGCGCCGCGTCCTGGTCAGGCAGCGCTCCGCCGTGCGCAACCGCGTGCAGAAGATCATCGACCGCGCCGGTGCGCGCATCGGCGGCATCCTCTCCGACGTCTTCGGCGTCAACGGCCGGAAGATCCTCGACGGCCTGGCGCAGGGGACGGCGCGCGAGGTCATCCTCGCCTCGCTCACCAGCCACGTTGCGAACAAGCTGGAGGGGCTCGGCGAGGCGCTCACCCTGAGCCTGGGCGACAACGACCGCTTCATGCTCAACGACCTGCTGGAGGAGCATGACGCGCTTGAGGCGCGCATCGCGTCCTACACCAGGAAGATCGACGGGCAGATGACACCGTGGGAGGAGCAGCTCCGTCTGCTGACCACCATCCCCGGCATCGACCGCACCGCCGCCTCGACCATCCTCATCGAGATCGGCCCCGACATCGGCGTGTTCGCCTCCAAGGAGCACTTCGCCGCCTGGGCCGGGCTCTGCCCCGGCAACAACGAGAGCGGGGGCAAGCGCCGCAACGCACGCACCCGCATGGGCTCCAAGACCCTGCGCGCCTGCCTCGTCGAGTGTGCCCACGGCGCGGCCCGAACCAAGGGGTGCCAGTTCGAGGCTCATCACCGCGCCCTCGCCGCCCGGCGCGGCTACAAGCGCGCCATCGTCGCCGGCGCTCACAAGATGCTGCGCATCATCTATGTGGTGCTCAAGACCGGCAGGCCCTACTACGACCGCACGGCCGACTACGACGCTCTGATGGTCAAGCGCAACGCTCCTCGGTGGATCCGCATGCTCCGCCGCTACGGCTACATCGAGCCCGTAGGCGCGGAACTCAAGGCCGCCTGAGCGGCCCGCATCTCGTCAGCCGGCTACGCGGGACCGCTTCGGACCACATCGGGGAAGTCCACCGCTCGTCTCCGCCGCGCCGACCCTGGCGGTCTCAGCCAACGCCGTGACCTCGGGGTTGGAGCGTCACCGCGCGTCCCTCGCCAGAATCTGTTTCACGGCAAACAGTCATGGTCCCCGCGGTTCTGAGCCACCCCGTGGCATGAAACAGGAGCGGTTCGGCTGACGTTTTCCTTGCGCTTGCACCCATTTGCCGTGTCAGGATGGGTATTGGCGGAGGTGGGGACGTGTGAGCGTCGTTATATCGGTGACGTAGTTCCCGATGACAAAACTGCTTCCGGCGGCCGGCTCCGCACCCCGTATTGTACCCGGCCCGTGGCCGTGGACGCGCGGCAAATTGCACCGCACCCGCTCGTCGGATGCGTGTTCTTCCGACCGCTGTCCCCGCCTCCACCGTGGCGATGCCACGGCGTGATCGTACGCCGCCGTGGCGAGAGCGCAAATGAGGAGGAAGGCGATGAAGACGGAAGGCTTGCACGTCGTCCGGCCGCGCGCGGCGGGTCTGGACGTGCACAAGATGGAGATCACCGCGACGGTTCGCCTCTGTGAGGGCGAGGGTGAGCCGGTGGTGGAGACGCGCTGCTTCGGCACGCTGCCGAGCGGTCTGGAGGAGATGGTCGCGTGGCTGACCGGTCACGGCGTCGAGGCTGCGGTGATGGAAGGGACCGGGGTCTACTGGCAGGCGCCCTTCGCGGCCCTGGAGGCGGCCGGGCTCGAGGCGATCCTGGTGCATGCGCGTCAGGTGAAGCAGTTGAAGGGGCGCAAGACCGACGTGGCGGACAGCGTGTGGCTGGCCTGCGTGTGCCAGTTCGGGCTCTGCACGCCTTCCCACGTTCCGCCTGAGCCGTTCCGGGAGCTGCGCGCACTGAGCCGCCAGCGCCGCGTCCTGGTCAGGCAGCGCTCCGCCGTGCGCAACCGCGTGCAGAAGATCATCGACCGCGCCGGTGCGCGCATCGGCGGCATCCTCTCCGACGTCTTCGGCGTCAACGGCCGGAAG
Organism: Alphaproteobacteria bacterium; assembly: GCA_963422645.2. Taxonomy (GTDB): domain Bacteria; phylum Pseudomonadota; class Alphaproteobacteria; order UBA828; family UBA828; genus WTGU01. The sequence goes on along the minus strand of CAXXVO010000009.1, from coordinate 45,633 downwards.
ATCCTCGACGGCCTGGCGCAGGGGACGGCGCGCGAGGTCATCCTCGCCTCGCTCACCAGCCACGTTGCGAACAAGCTGGAGGGGCTCGGCGAGGCGCTCACCCTGAGCCTGGGCGACAACGACCGCTTCATGCTCAACGACCTGCTGGAGGAGCATGACGCGCTTGAGGCGCGCATCGCGTCCTACACCAGGAAGATCGACGGGCAGATGACACCGTGGGAGGAGCAGCTCCGTCTGCTGACCACCATCCCCGGCATCGACCGCACCGCCGCCTCGACCATCCTCATCGAGATCGGCCCCGACATCGGCGTGTTCGCCTCCAAGGAGCACTTCGCCGCCTGGGCCGGGCTCTGCCCCGGCAACAACGAGAGCGGGGGCAAGCGCCGCAACGCACGCACCCGCATGGGCTCCAAGACCCTGCGCGCCTGCCTCGTCGAGTGTGCCCACGGCGCGGCCCGAACCAAGGGGTGCCAGTTCGAGGCTCATCACCGCGCCCTCGCCGCCCGGCGCGGCTACAAGCGCGCCATCGTCGCCGGCGCTCACAAGATGCTGCGCATCATCTATGTGGTGCTCAAGACCGGCAGGCCCTACTACGACCGCACGGCCGACTACGACGCTCTGATGGTCAAGCGCAACGCTCCTCGGTGGATCCGCATGCTCCGCCGCTACGGCTACATCGAGCCCGTAGGCGCGGAACTCAAGGCCGCCTGAGCGGCCCGCATCTCGTCAGCCGGCTACGCGGGACCGCTTCGGACCACATCGGGGAAGTCCACCGCTCGTCTCCGCCGCGCCGACCCTGGCGGTCTCAGCCAACGCCGTGACCTCGGGGTTGGAGCGTCACCGCGCGTCCCTCGCCAGAATCTGTTTCACGGCAAATCCCGGTCCGAGCGCAGGACATAGGAGACGACCATGAAGATCGCAGCCATTTACGCGCGGGTCTCCGGCGAGCGGCAGAGAGATGACAACACGATAGCGAGCCAGACCGAGGCCCTGATCGCCTACGCCGAGGACCACGGTTACAGCGTCGCGCCCGACATGATCATTGAAGATGACGGCTATACCGGCGCCGTTCTCGAACGCCCGGGGCTCGAGCGGGTCAGGGATCTCGCCGCGGAAGGGCGCATCGACACGGTGCTGGTCCATGCCCCGGACCGTATGAGCCGGCGCTATGCCTACCAGGTTCTGATCATCGAGGAGCTGGCCCGTCAGGGCGTCGAGACCGTGTTCTTGAGAGCGCCGTCGATGGAAACCCCGGAAGATCATCTGCTCGTCCAGTTCCAGGGCATGATTGCGGAATACGAGCGCGCGCAAATCCTGGAGCGTTCCCGGCGCGGCAAGCGACATCGGGCGCGACGCGGCGAAATCGCCGTCCTCGGCGGCGCGCCCTATGGCTACCGCTACCACAAGAAAACCCCGGACAGCGATGCGTTCTACGAAATCGTCGAGCCGCAGGCGTCGGTGGTTCGCGAGGTTTACCGCTGCTACACCTGCGATCACATGAGCATCGGCGCGATCACCTGCAGGCTCAATGAGCGCGCGGTACCCACCTCCACCGGGCGCTCGCGCTGGGAACGCTCGACGGTGTGGGCGATGCTCCGCAATCCGGCGTACAAGGGGAAAGCCTGTTTCGGCAAGACCCGCCAGATGCCGCGTAAATGTGTGACACGTCCTCTGCGCCTGCGCCGCGGCGTGGCCAGCGGCACGACCGGCGGTCACGAAAAACCGCGTGAGGAGTGGATCGAGATCCCGGTGCCGGCGATCGTCAGCGAAGAGACCTTCGCCCTGGCCGAAGAGCGGCTGGAGATGAACAAGATCCACGCGCCGCGTCGCACGAAGACGCCCAGCGTGCTCCAGGGACTGGTCTCGTGCGGCAAATGCGGCTACGCGCTGTCTCGCACATCGGCCCAGACGAGTGCCCGCAAGATCTCCTATTATCGCTGCCTGGGTTCTGACTCTTGGCGCCATCTCAACGGACCGGTGTGCGACAGTCGGCCGGTGCGCCAGGACTTGCTCGATGACGTCGTCTGGGGCGAAGTGGTCCGCCTGCTCGAGGATCCAGCACTGATCGGCGCCGAGATCGACCGGCGACTACAGGCGGCCCGCGCTTCCGATCCAAACCAGCAGCGCGAGAACGACCTGCGGCACCGTCTGATCCGGGTCCGAAAAAGCATCGACCGCCTGGTCAACGCCTATCAGGAGGAGTTGATTACAATCGATGAACTGCGCGACAGAACGTCCGAGCTCCGTCGTCAGGATCAGGCTCTGAATCGCGAACTGCAATCCACCGTCGATCGGGCGAAGGATCGCGAGACCTATCTCCGGCTCGCCGAGACGCTGACCGGCTTTCTGGCGCGGCTGCACTCGTCCGCCGAAACCCTGGACATCGCCGAACGGCAGCGCATCGTCCGGCTCATCGTGAAGGAGGTGTTGGTCACCGAGGACAAAATCACCATTCGCCATTCAATCCCAATCTCGGGATCGCCAGGCGGCGGTCCAGACCCGTCGAAACCCGGCAACCACAGCACCGAAGGCGAAGGTTGCCTTTTGCGTTCAGGGCGTCCAAACGGGTTTCCGGTCCAGCCATGCGCAATCTGGCGCAGCCGCCGGCTCGCGAGCTTCTTGAGGTTCTCCGTCAGGAGCCACATCCCGACGATGAACAGGCCAAGCCCGCCTACGACGCCCGCGAGAAGTTCCATATGGCGCTTGCCAACCCCTTCGTAAGGCCTGCGGACTCGGTCAGGCCTCAGCCCCGAGTTCTCGAAGCCGGATACGCGAGCGGAAGGCGAAGGCTAGTCGAATGAGCAATGGTACTGCAAACCGGCATTGGACTTGGCCGCTCGCCGATCATGAGCGAGACCGTGGCGGCCGCGCCTCGCGCCTGGAGGGTTCGAGCCGCGCGGGTTAGCCTCCCCGCGCGGGGCGGGTTCCGGCGTCGAAGGGCAAGGGCCTCGCCGCGCAGACGATCGTGGAGGGATGGCGATTATGCGGGTCTTCATTGCGTGTCTCGGGACCGAGACCAACACCTTCTCGTCGCTGCCGACGGGCGAGCAGACGTATCGGGACACGGCCGTCTTCGACGGCGATGCGACGCGCCATGCGCCAAATCCCTTCAGCCTGCCCCTGCACATCTGGCGTGAGCGCGCCGAGGCGGAGGGGCACGAGGTCATCGAAGGGCTCTGTGCCTTCGCCCAGCCGGCGGGGCGGACGATCCGCCGCGTCTACGAGGGCTATCGTGATCGCATCCTTGAGCAGGCCGAGGCCGCGCTCCCGCTCGACCTCGTGCTGGTCAACATGCACGGCGCGATGGTGGCGGAGGACTACGACGACTGCGAGGGCGACCTGCTGGCCAGGCTGCGCGCGGTCGTCGGCTCGGACGCGGTGATCGGCGGCGAGCTCGACCTGCATTGCCACATCACGCCGCTGATGCTGGAGGCGGCGACGGCGCTCATCACCTACAAGGAGTATCCCCACATCGACATCGGCGAGCGGGCGGATGACCTGTTCCGGCTCTGCCACGACGCGGCCCACGGGCGCTCTCGGCCGGTGATGGCCGCCCACGACTGCCGCATGATCAGCATGTGGCGCACCACGGATGAGCCGATGCGGACCTTCGTCAACGACATGAAGGCGCGCGAGGGGAGCGACGGAATCCTTGCCGCATCATTCGGACACGGCTTTCCTTGGGGCGATGTTGTGGAGGTAGGCGCCAAGACCCTGGTGGTGGCCGACGGCGATGAGGGTAAGGCGGCGGCGCTGGCTGCCGATCTCGGCGCCCGGCTCTGGGCGATGCGCGAGGAGACGCGGCCCACGGCTGTCGGCATCGACGACGCCATCGACCGGGCGTTGGCGGTCGACGGCGGGCCGGTGGTGCTGGCGGATGTCTCGGATAACGCCGGCGGCGGTGCGCCCAGCGATTCAACCTTCATCCTGGAGCGCCTGATCGCGCGCGGCGTCGGCGACGCGGCGAGCGGGCTCTACTGGGACCCGGTGGCGGTGCGCTTCTGCATGGAAGCTGGGGAGGGGGCCTCGCTACGGCTCCGCATCGGCGGCAAGTGCGGCCCGGACTCGGGCGATCCGGTGGACCTTGCGGTGACGGTCGAACGAATCGTCACCGGCGCCGCGCAGACTTTCGGCGCGGCCCGCAACAGGATCGGCGATGCAGTGTGGGTGCGCGCGGAAGGGGGCCTCGACCTCGTGCTCAACACGGTGCGCACGCAGGTCTTCCATCCCGACGCTTTCGACGCCGTGGGACTCGATCCGGCGGGCAAGAAGATCGTGGTGGTGAAATCCACTCAGCACTTTCACGCCGGCTTCGCCCCGATCGCGAAGAATATACTCTACGTTGCGGCGCCCGGCGCCATCGCGCCCGACTTCGCGGCGATTCCCTACACCAAGCTGGCAAAGCCCTACTGGCCGCGGGTGGAAGATCCGTGGGCGGATCAGAAAGGGGAGAGATGACATGACGATGGACTTGATCGTGCGCGGCGCCAATCTGCCCGATGGACGCGTCGGCGTGGATATCGGCGTGCGGGATGGGCTCATCGTCGCTGTGGAGCTGGCACTGCAGGCCGAAGCCGGGCAGGAGATCGATGCCACGGACCGGCTGGTCACGCCACCCTTTGTCGATGCCCACTTCCATATGGATGCGACGCTGACGCGCGGCCTGCCGCGCACCAACCGGTCCGGCACCCTCTTCGAAGGCATTCAGCTGTGGGGTGAGTTGAAGCCGCTTCTGACTCCGGAGGCGATCGTCGAGCGGGCGATGACCTATTGCGACATGGCGATCGCCCAGGGAATCCAGGCCATTCGCAGCCATGTCGACGTCTGCGATGAGAGGTTGGTCGGCGTCGAGGCGCTGCTCGAGGTCAAGCGCCGGGTCGCGCAGTACATCGATCTGCAGCTCATCGCCTTCCCGCAGCAGGGCTACTACCGCTATCCCAACGCGCAGAAACTGTTCCAGCGTGCGCTCGACATGGGCGTCGAGGTCGTGGGCGGCATTCCGCACTTCGAGCGCACCATGGCCGACGTTACCGCGTCGGTGACCGAGCTGCTGGAGATTGCGGCGGAGCGCGGGCTGCTCGTCGACATGCATTGCGACGAGACCGACGACCCGATGTCGCGCCATATCGAGATGCTCTCCAGGGAGACCCTCCGCCTCGGCCTGCAGGGGCGGGTGGCAGCTTCGCATCTGACCTCCATGCACGTCATGGACAACTACTTTGTCAGCAAGCTGATCCCGCTTATCGCTGAGTCGGAGATCGACGTGATCCCCAATCCGCTCACCAATATCGCGGTGTGGGGAGACAACGACGGCAGCTATCCGAAATGGCGCGGTATCACGCGTGTGCCGGAGCTGAACCAGGCCGGCATCACACTGGCCTTCGGTCAGGATTGCGTGATGGACCCGTGGTACGCCTATGGCAGTGCCGACATGCTGGAGGTCGCGCACATGGGCTCGCACGTGACGGCGATGTTCGGGGAAGACGAGGTGCGGGCCTGCTTCGACGCGATCACCGTGAACCCCGCCAGGATCATGCACCTCGACGGCTACGGGCTGGAGCCCGGCTGCCACGCCGACATGGTCGTGCTGCAGGCCGCAGACCCGCTCGAAGCGATTCGGCTGCGGGCGACGCGGCTCGCGGTGATCCGCCGCGGCGAGGTCGTCGCGCGTACCCCGGCGGCCGTGACGGAACTCAGCATGCCGGGGCGGCCGAAGAGCGTGGCGCTGACCTACAAGCCGACCGATCCGGGTAACGGTTAGGGTCGGGCGACGCGCCCGCGTCACAGATTTCGGGTGCTGGTCGCGCCCTGCCAAGTGGACTCGCGGCCGCTTCGCTCAGCGAGGCTGTTCGATAGCCCCAGGATTCCTGCTTTATCCCGCATCATCCCTCTTCATCTCTCTTCATTCCGGAAGAAGGTCCGATAATGGTTGTAGCCGGCCGAAAGTCTTTGCGAATCGCGGCCGGAAGTCTTTGCGAATGGCCTGGAAAATCGTCTGGTTTTCGGGGCTGAATCGGGCTGGAAAAACCGGCCTGTGCATGGGCCGTGAAGGAGCGTGTTGTTAAGCGTGGAAAAGTGACCCCCTATTGGGGGTGATCGGCGTCCAAAATTGACCCCCTTGGATTTGTGTCCATGAACACACCTCGTCGTTTGGACGGACGGGGTGGTGGGGGAGATGCTGGTTGTGGAAACGATCGCGAAGATCCGTCGGGATCATCTGGTGAAGGGCGTTCCGATCAAGAAGCTCGCCCGGGATTTGAGGGTTTCCAAGAACACGATACGCAAGGTGGTGCGGGGCGATGCGACCTCGCACAGCTACGAGCGCAAGATCCAGCCGATGCCGAAGCTTGGGCTGTGGGTGGAGGAGCTTGAGCGCCAGCTGAAGGCCAACGAGAAGAAGGCACGCAAGGATCGGCTGTCTCTTCTGCGGATTCATGAAGACCTTGTGTCGCTGGGCTACAAGGGCGGCTATGACGCGGTTCGCCGCTATGCCAGGGCCTGGCGGCGCCGGTGGCGGCTGTTGTCGCCGGCGCAGGCCTATGTGCCGCTGATCTTCGATCCCGGCGAGGCCTACCAGTTCGACTGGAGCCACGAGTACGCGCGTCTGTCGGGCGCGACGACCAGGGTGAAGGCGGCGCACATGCGGCTGTGCCACAGCCGGATGTATCTGGTCCAGATCTTTCCCCGCGAGAGCCAGGAGATGGTCTTCGAGGCGCACGAGCGTGCCTTCCGCTTCTTCGGCGGGGTCTGCCGGCGGGGCATCTACGACAACATGAAGACGGCGGTGAGCACGATCTTCGTGGGCAAGAAGCGGGACTACAACCGCCGCTTCCAGGAGCTGTGCTCGCACCATCTGGTGGAGCCTGTGGCGTGCACGCCAGGGGCTGGCTGGGAGAAGGGGCAGGTCGAGAAGCAGGTGGGTGACCTTCGCGGCCGCCTGTTCGTGCCCATCCCGCGGGGCCGCTCCTACGCCGAGATCAACGAGTGGCTGATGGATCGGTGCATCGAGGACGCCAAGAAGCATCCGCATCCGACAATCCCGGGCAAGACGGTGTGGCAGGTGTTCGAGGAGGAGCAGCCCTTCCTGATGGCGTATCGCGGCCCCTTCGACGGCTTCCATGCCAGCGAGGTGTCGGTCTCGAAGACCTGTCTGGTGCGCTTCGACAACAACCAGTACAGCGTCGCGGCCCGCGCCGTCGGCCGGCCGGTGGACGTGCGGGCCTATGCCGATCGGATCGTCATCCGCCAGGACGGCGAGACCGTTGCCGAGCACCCCCGCAGCTTCGGGCGCGGCCGGTTCGTCTACGATCCGTGGCATTACGTGCCGATCCTGACGCGGAAGCCCGGCGCGCTACGCAATGGCGCGCCCTTCAAGGACTGGCAGTTGCCCAACGCGCTCGGCCGCCTGCGAACCCGGCTCGCGGGCCACGACGACGGCGACCGGCAGTTCGTCAAGGTGCTCGCGGCGGTGCTGGAGGACGGACTGGAGGCGGTTGAGGCGGCCTGTGCCGAGACGCTCGACTGCGGTGCCTGCAGCGCCGACGTGGTGCTCAACATCCTCGCCCGGCAGCGCCAGCCGGCACCGCCGGCAATCATCCCGACGCCCGAGGGCCTGCAGCTTCGCCACAAGCCGGTAGCCGACTGTCAGCGCTACGACAGCCTGAGGGAGGCCGGTCATGGAGCGTCATGATGTGCTGGAGATGATGACCCAGCTGAAGCTCGCAGGTATGCGCGCCGCTTACGACGACATCCTTGCCGACGGGCTCAAGCGCCGCCATCCGGTGCAACAGATCATCGGTACGCTGCTGCAGGTCGAGATCGCCGACAAGAGGGCCCGCTCGATCAAGTACCAGATGGCCTCCGCCAAGCTGCCGACGGTCAAGGAGCTGGCCGACTTCGACTTCGCCGCCTCGCCGGTCAACGAGCCCCTGATCCAGGAGCTCGCCGGCGGCGGCTTCCTCGAGGGCAAACGCAACATCGTGCTGGTCGGCGGCACCGGTACCGGCAAGACCCATCTCGCCGTCGCCATCGCGCGGTCCTGCATCCGCAAGGGCGCGCGCGGCCGGTGCTACAACGTCGTCGACCTGGTCAACCTCCTCGAGGCCGAGCTTCGCGCCGGACGCCAGGGCCGCACTGCAGACCAGCTCGTCCGCCGCGACTTCGTCATCCTCGACGAGCTCGGCTACCTGCCCTTCGCCCAGGCCGGTGGGCAGCTGCTCTTCCATCTGATGAGCCGGCTCTACGAGCGCACCTCGATCGTCATCACCACAAACCTCGCCTTCGGCGAATGGCCATCCGTCTTCGGCGACCCCAAGATGACCACAGCGCTGCTCGATCGCCTCACCCATCATTGCGAGATCATCGAGACCGGCAACGAGAGCTGGCGCTTCAAGAACCGCTCCTGACCCGCCGCCGGCCTCCCTTGCGGCCCGGTTGCCCCGGTGGGCCAACAGGGACCCCCCACGCGGCTTCGCTCCGCGTAGCGCAGGGCGCCACACGAAGCCGCGCGGGTCCCCCCTATTGGCTACCGGGACAACCTCCGCCGTGCCACTCAGGGGGGTCAATTTTGCACGCCGATCGGGGGTCAGTATTGAAAGCCGATTGACATACAGGCCTTTCAGCACCCCTGAAACGCCCCGAAAATCACCGTTTCCAGCCAATTCACGGCCCTTTCCGGGCCGGATTCGCAAAGACTTTCGTCCGGCCCGCCAGACCCCGGAAACGCCGCCAACCCCTTGACCGTCCGCCCTCTTCCGCCTTCTTCCCGGCATCTTCCGGATTCGCAATGACTTTCGTCCCCCTACAATGGTGTACACAAGGCCGTTGGGGACGGCCGGCAGCGGTCGCGAGAACGGGAAAGGACGGAGCAATGTTGGGCAGGGTGGAGAGCATCTGGCGCTATCCGGTGAAAAGCATGCGGGGCGAGGAGGTCGACGAGATCTTCGTGGCCTTCACCGGGCTGATGGGCGATCGGGTCTATGCGATCGCGTCCACCGCCGCGCCCGCGTCGTTCCCCTGGCACACTGCGCGGGAGCAGGAGAACCTAGTGCTCTACCAGGCGCGCTTCAAGGAGCGCGACGGCACGCTCAAGCCCGACAACATGAAAGAGGCGATGGGCCATCCCGCCAATGTCCACGCGCCCTTCCCTGAGGCCGAGGCCTTCGCCGTCGCGGTCGAGCGCCCCGACGGCTCGGTCGTGGACATCGAGGACCCGGCCTTCCTGTACGGGTTGAAGGACAGGTCCAAGGGCGCGCTCTCGCTGCGCTTCACTCAGCGCAGCCTGGTCGATTGCCGGCCGGTCACGCTCTTCTCGCTCCAGACCGTGGGCCAGCTCGCCGAGGAGACCGGCATCGATCTCCACAAGCTGCAATTCCGCGCCAACTTCTACGTCGACTGGGCGGAGCATGGCGGTTTCTACGAGGACGAGCTGGTGGGCCGTAGGGTCAGGGTGGGCGACGCAGTCGAGCTGATGGTGGTGGAGCGCGACCCCCGCTGCAAGTTCATCACCATCCACCCCGAGACCGCCGAGACCACGCCCGCGCTGCTCAAGCACGTCAACCGCACGCGCGATGGCTTCGCAGGCGTTTACGCGGCGGTCATCAAGGAAGGGCCGGTCAAGGCCGGCGACGAGATCGCTCTGGTGGACTGAGAGCGGAAGCCCAGTCACCGTTCTTTCGATAGCAGGAGTATCGCGACATGGCTGAATCCCAGCCGCGTTGGCAATTCTGGATCGACAGGGGCGGGACCTTCACCGACATCGTGGGGCGCAGGCCCGATGGCGCGTTGGTGACGCGCAAGCTGCTCTCGGAGAACCCGGAGCATTACCGCGACGCCGCGATCCAGGGGATTCGCGAGCTGATGGGCGTGACGGCCGGTGCGCCGATCCCGGGCGACGAGATCGACGTCGTCAAGATGGGGACGACGGTGGCGACCAACGCCCTGCTGGAGCGCCAGGGCGATCGCACCCTGCTAGTGACGACCACGGGGTTCGCCGATGCGCTCCGCATCGGCTACCAGACGCGGCCCAACCTCTTCGACCGCCAGATCGTGCTGCCCTCGATGCTCTACGAGCGGGTCGTGGAAGTGGACGAGCGGTTGATGGCGGATGGCACCGTGCTCAGCGCTTTGGATAGGGAGGCTGCGCGGTCCTTGCTTCGGGAGGCCTACGACGACGGCATCCGCTCCGTCGCGATCGTCTTCATGCATGGCTATCGCTTCCCCGCGCACGAGCAGGCGGCGGCCGAAGTCGCGCGCGAGATCGGCTTTACCCAGATATCGACCAGCCACGAGACCAGTCCGCTGATGAAGCTGGTGAGTCGCGGCGACACCACCGTGGTCGATGCCTACCTCTCGCCCCTGCTGCGCCGCTATGTCGATCAGGTGGCGGCGGAGCTTGGCGGTACGCGGCTCATGTTCATGCAGTCGAGCGGTGGGCTCACCGACGCCACGCTCTTCCAGGGCAAGGACGCGATATTGAGCGGGCCGGCCGGCGGCATCGTCGGCGCGGTGGAGACCGCCGGGCAGGCCGGCTTCGGCAAGATCATCTCCTTCGACATGGGCGGCACGTCTACGGACGTGGCGCACTACGACGGTGCCTACGAGCGTGCCTTCGAGACGCTGGTGGCAGGCGTGCGCATGCGCGCGCCGATGATGTTGATCCACACCGTGGCGGCGGGCGGCGGCTCGATCTGCTTCTTCGATGGCGCGCGCTATCGCGTCGGGCCTGAGTCGGCGGGTGCCGATCCCGGCCCCGCAAGCTATCGGCGGGGCGGGCCGCTCTGCGTCACCGATTGCAACGTCATGCTGGGCACGCTGCAGCCAGAATTCTTCCCGCACGTCTTCGGGCCCGGCCAGGGCGAGGCGCTGGATGCTGACGTGGTCCGCCAAAAGTTCTCAGAGCTTGCGGCGGAAATCTGTGAGGCCACTGGCGACGAGCGCACGCCCACCGAGGTCGCCGCGGGCTTCCTCAAGATCGCGGTCGAGAACATGGCCAACGCGATCAAGAAGATCTCGGTGCAGCGCGGCTACGACGTGACCGGCTATACCTTGAACTGCTTCGGCGGCGCGGGCGGCCAGCACGCCTGCCTGGTGGCCGATGCGCTCGGCATGACGGCGGTGCTGATCCATCCCTTCGCCGGCGTGCTCTCGGCCTACGGCATGGGTCTCGCCGACATCCGTGCGCTCCGGGAGAGGGCCGTCGAGGCGCCCCTCGACGACGTGCTGATGCCGGAGCTGACAAGGGAGCTGGACGATCTCGCCACGCAGGCCGAGGCGGAGCTGCGCGAGCAGGATATCCCCGATGAGCGCATCGAGATTCTGCGCCGGGCGCACATCCGCTACGAGGGGAGCGACACGCCGCACGCTATCGAATTCGGCACGCCGCAGGAGATGCAGGCGCGCTTCGAGGACGCGCATCACCGGCACTACGGCTTCCTCATGCCGCAGAAGAGGCTGATCGTCGAAGCTGCGGCGGTCGAAGGCATCGGTGTGATGGCGGAGACCCGGGAGCCGGACCGGGGCGACCGCGCGGCAGCCGGCACGCTTCCGCAACTCGCGACCGTGAAGGCCCACATGGAGGGGCGCACGCACGACACCCCGGTGTTCGACCGGGACGCCATGCTGCCCGGTAACCGCGTCACCGGCCCGGCGATCATCCGCGAGCAGACGGCCACGACCGTGGTCGAGCCCGGCTGGCAGGCGGAGCTGACGGTGAAGAGCCACCTCGTGCTCACCCGCATCGTCCCCCTGGAGCGCACCTTCGCGGTGGGCACCGAGTGCGACCCGGTGATGCTCGAGGTCTTCAACAATCTCTTCATGTCCATCGCGGAGCAGATGGGCGTGACGCTGGAGAACACCGCCTATTCCGTGAACATCAAGGAGCGGCTCGACTTCTCCTGCGCGCTGTTCGACCCGGACGGCAATCTGGTGGCCAATGCGCCGCACATCCCGATCCACCTGGGCTCAATGGGCCAATCGGTGCGCACGGTGCTGCAGGAGAACCGCGGCACGCTGAAGCCGAGCGACGTCTACGTGGTGAACGCGCCCTACAACGGCGGCACCCACTTGCCGGACGTGACGGTCATTACGCCCATCTTCGACGGGGCGGGGGAGGAAATCCTGTTCTTCGTCGCGAGCCGCGGCCATCACGCCGATATCGGCGGACGCACGCCGGGCTCGACGCCACCCGACAGCCGGACCGTGGAGGAGGAGGGCATCCTCTTCGACAACTTCAAGCTGGTGGATGCCGGCGTCTTCCTCGAAGACAAGCTGCGTGCACACCTCGCCGCCGGCCCTTACCCGGCACGCCAGCCCGACCACAACGTCGCCGATCTCAAGGCGCAGATCGCCGCCGGAAACAGGGGCGTCGGCGAGGTCCACCGCATGATCGAGCAGTTCGGCCTCGACGTGGTCCACGCCTACATGCGTCACGTCCAGGACAATGCGGAGGAGCAGGTGCGCCGCGTCATCGACGTGATGGCGGACGGCGAGTTTACCTATCCACTCGACGAGGGCGGCAAGATCAAGGTCAAGATCAGCTTCGACAAGGAGAGGCGCGAGGCGACCGTCGACTTCACCGGTACCAGCGCCCAGCGGCCGACCAACTTCAACGCACCGTCGGCGGTGTGCCGCTCGGCCGTGCTCTACGTCTTCCGCACCCTGGTGGACGACAACATCCCGCTGAACGAGGGCTGCCTGAAGCCCATCAACATCGTAATCCCAATGGGCTCCATGCTGGCGCCGGAGTATCCGGCCGCCGTCGTGGCCGGTAACACCGAGACCAGCCAGGCGGTGACCGATGCGCTCTTCGGCGCCTTGGGCGTGCTCGCGGCGAGCCAGGGGACGATGAACAACGTCATCTTCGGCAACGATACGCACCAGTACTACGAGACGGTGTGCGGCGGATCGGGCGCAGGTCCGGGCTTCGACGGCACTTCGGCCGTGCACACGCACATGACCAATACACGACTGACCGACCCCGAGGTGCTGGAATGGCGCTACCCGGTGATGCTCGACACCTTCTCGGTGCGGCGCGACTCCGGCGGCAGGGGAGCCTATGTCGGCGGCTCCGGCTGCGACCGGCGTATCCGCTTCCTGGAGGACATGGAACTGGTCGTCGTCTCCAATCACCGCATCGTGCCGCCCTACGGCATGGCCGGCGGCGAGCCCGGCCAGTGCGGCCGCAACTGGATCGAGCGGGCGGACGGCACGGTGACGGAGCTGGAGGGGCGGGACGGCACCCATGTCGGGCCCGGCGACGTCTTCGTTCTGCAAACGCCGACCGGGGGCGGTTACGGGCCGGCGGCGGAGCGGGCGGAGCCGCTCTCGGAAGCAGCGGAGTAAGGGCGCCTCCGACGCCCGCCGAAAAAGGGGAGAACTGCCATGACGCTAACGCTCGATGAAGCCAACCAAATCGCCGACGGCGCGATGAGGCACGCGCGGAGCATCGATATCCTGGTCTGCGTCGCGGTTTGCGATGCGGGCGGAAAGCTGGTCTCGTTTCAACGCATGGACGGCGCCATATGGGCCGCCGTCTACGGCAGCCAGGGCAAGGCCGCCGCGTCCGCCGCTTTCGGCCGCCCGAGCGGCGACCTCACCGAGCGTGCGGACCACCCGACCTTCCGCGGCATCGTCGCGGCCGACGGCGGACACATCATCCTCGGTCGGGGCGGCGTGCCGATCATCCGCGACGGCCAGGTCATCGGCGCCTGCGGTGTGGGGGGCGGCACCGGCGAGGAGGACGAGGAGTGCGCCAGGTCGGGCGTCGAGCGCATCCAATCATAGGCCTGCGCGCGACGGCGTCACTACACTTAGATCGTCATTCGATCGTCGTGTGGGGCGCGGCCGGTCAGCCGTAGCGGTAGTCGCGCCGCGCGCCTTCCGGCGTGATCCAGCCTTCGCTCAGGTCTTCGGCGATCATGGCGGGGTCGCGCTCCGCCACATCGCCGTAGCCGCCCGCGCCTGGCGCGATCAGCCGGACGCGGTCGCCCGGCCCGATCGTGGCATTAGCGAATTTGCTGGGCGAGGTCTTGCCGAAGGCTTCGGTGAAGGGGCGCCAGCCCTTGCCGCCGGCTTCCTGATAGAAGAGCCCGCCCGTCGCCCCCGGACCGCCGCCGAGGAGGCCCCAGGGCCGCATCTTGTGACGGTCGGAGACCGAGCTCACCGTGATCTCGGTGTCCATGCAGCGAAAGATCTTGGCCAACGCATGGGCGCCCCGGTACTGGCCGGGCCCGGCGGTATCCGGCTGCAGCGCGTACTCCTCGATCATCCACGGATAGCGCACCTCGAACACCTCGATCGGCACCATGCGCGAGTTGCCGTTGATACAGTTGATGACTTCGTTGCCGTCGGCGAAGGGGCGCCCGCCCCAGGCGGCACAGGTGAAGTCGTAACAGACCACGTAGTCGCCGGAGCGCGGGTCGGTGGCGCCGAAGAGGAAGTTGCTGTGCGTGCCCGCGTCGGTGGCGAAGGCGCGATCGGGCACGCACTGCGCGAGCGCGGCGATGATCGTGTAGGCGATGCGGATGTGGGTCTCAGTGTTGCCGCCGACGCAGGTGGCCGGATAGTCAGCGTTCACCAGAGAGCCGCCGGGCGCCACGATCTTGATCGGGCGGAAGCAACCCGAGTTCTTGGGGATCGACGGGTCGGTGAGGTGCAGGATCGCGTTGTAGGCCGAGGACCACGCGACCGAGAGCACCGCGTTGATCGGCCCCCGCGCCTGGCCGTCCGTGCCGCCGTAGTCGACGACCACCTCGTCGCCCTGGACGTGGACATCGACATGGATCTTGTAGGGCCGGTCCTCGATGCCGTCGTCCTCCATGTAGTCCTCGAAGCTGTAGACCCCGTCGCGGAAGGCGGAGAGCTCCGCCCGCATCCGCGCCTCCGCGTAGTCCATCAGGTCATCGACGATCTTGCGGAAGGTGTCCGGCCCGTACTTCTCGATCAGCGCGGCGAGCCGGGCGGCGCCGACGTCGACGGCGCTGATGAGCGCGCGAAAATCGCCGTAGTTGGTGCGGGGCGTGCGGTAGTTCGCGAGCATGAGCTTCCACACCTCGACCACGTCCTCGCCCCGCTCCTTGATCTTGACCGGGGGCACGCGCATGCCCTCGTGGAAGATCTCGGTGGCCTCGCCGGCGAAGCCGCCGGGAACCATGCCGCCGACCTCCGCCACATGGCCGATGGCGACGGCGTAGCCCATCAGCTCGCCCCGGTAGAACACGGGCTTGATGAAGGTGTGTTCGGGCGTGTGCATGCCGCCCCGGTAGGGGTCGTTGTGGACAATGACGTCCCCTTCCTCGACCTTGTCGTGGGGAATTTCCTGGGCCGAGGTCTGCAGGACGAGCGGCAATCCGCCGATCTGCGAGGGGTTGAACTCGGCAACCCCGATCAGCTCGCCCCGCGTGTTGCCGAGGCCGCAGGTGAAATCCAGGCCCTCGTTGAAGATGGTCGAATAGGAGGTCTTCATCATCGTGATGCCCATCTCGCGGCAGATGGACACCATCGTCGAATCGATGATGTTCATGGTGACCATGTCCATGGGCGGAACCTCCTACGGAGTGTCGCTCTCTGGGCGGCGGCCACAGTGGGGCAGCACCTGCCGAGCCGCAAGGTGCTGCGCGCCGCGTTCGCGGCTCGTCGGTTGTTCTCAGTCGAAGGGCGCGAGGCTTGCCTGCGCCTTGCGCGTCAGGCCCTTGCGCACGATGCGGTATGAGTCCGCGAGCCGGTGGCGCAGCTCGTCCTCCGGGAGATCCAAGGGGAGGTTGATCCAGGAGCGGTGGAAATAGGGCGCCCTGCGGCCGACGCCCATCTCGATGAGCATCTCGGCGGTCGCGATGCTGTCGGTCTTGATCGAGACTCCCGGCAGCTTCGAGCCGATGCAAGCGAACATCTTGCCGCCCACCTTCCAGGCGTCGTGCCCGCCGCCCCAGGGATCCGACACCTCGGCGCCGGGGAAGGTCCGGCATATCGCGCTGATCGTATCGCGGCTCATCCCTTGCCTCCCGCCCGCATCGGCGAATCAGACCAAGCTGCCATCCTACCGCACGACGATGCGCGTGAGCAGATCGTGAGAGGGAGCGCCCCCACCGCGCCCCCCCCCACCGCGCCCCCCGCCGCGCCATGACTCTCTGCCGCCCGTCGGTTAGCATCTGCGCCGACCCGCGCGGCGGACCGGCGCCAAGCGCGGAAGGGAGGGACCGATGGAAGGGCAAGCCGCAACCAATCTCAGCCTCGAGCAAATGGATGTGGAGACGACGCTCCACGCCTTCACTCCGATCCACGAGCACGAGAAATCCGGCCCGCATATCATCACCAACGGCGATGGCATCTACGTCACCGATAACAAGGGCGATACCTATATCGACGCGATGGCCTCGCTCTTCTGCGTCAACGCGGGCTACGGACGGACTGAAATTGGCGAGGCGATCGCCGACCAGGCCCGGAGCTTTCCCTACTTCCACACCATGGCGGGCCATGCCAACGAGCAGCAGATCAGGCTGAGCGACCGGCTCATGGATCTGCTGCCGGACAACATGAGCCGGATTCTCTACGCAAGCTCGGGCTCGGAGGCGAACGACGCCAACGTCAAGCTCGCCTGGATGTATCAGCGCTGCCGCGGCAAGCCCGAGAAGCGCAAGATGATCGCGCGGAGCATGGGCTATCACGGTGTGACCGGGTTCGCGACCAGCCTCTCCGGCCTGCCACTCATGCACGAGGCCTTCGGGCTGCCGCTGCCGGGTTTCCTGCACACCGAGAAGGGGCACTACTTCTGGGAGGGCGAGCCCGGCGAGAGCGAGCGGGACTTTTCCAAGCGCATGGCCGCCGCGCTGGAGGAGCAGATCATCCAGGAGGGGCCGGAGACCGTCTGCGGCTTCATCGCCGAGCCGGTGATGGGGGCTGCTGCCTGCGTGGCACCGCCCGAGGGCTACTTCGAGGAAATCCAGGCGGTCCTCAAGCGCCATGACGTGCTCTTCATCGCCGATGAGGTGATTACCGGCTTCGGCCGGCTGGGCTCCTGGTTCGCGACCGAGAAGTACGGCCTCGACCCCGATCTCATGACGCTGTCCAAGGGCATCACCAGCGCCTACGTGCCGCTCTCCGCCTCGGTGATCTCGGACCGCGTGTGGGAAGTGCTGCACGAGGGCTCGAAGGACATCCCGATCTTCGCCCACGGGCACACGGCGAGCGCCCACCCGCTCGCCTGCGCCGCCGCCAACGCGAACCTCGCGCTGATGGAGCAGGAAGACATGGTGGGGAACGCCGCGTCCACCGGCGCCTACTTCAAGCAGCAGCTCGAGGAGCGCGTCGGCTCTCACCCGCTGATGGGCGAGATTCGCGGCGACGGCCTGATGCTCGCGATCGAGCTGGTGGCCAACAAGGAGACCAAGAAAGAGCTCGACCTGGAGTGGGATTGCTCACACCGGCTTTTCGATCTGTGCCTTGAGGAGAAGCTGATCACGCGCGGCTTCTTCGGCCACAACTCGACCTCGTTCGCGCCGCCGCTCTCGATCACGCCGGCGCAAGTGGACGACGTGATCGACCGCTTCTCCCGCGGCCTCGACAAGCTGACGGCAGACCTCAAGTCGGAGTACGGCTTCAGCCCGGCGGGCTGAGGGACGGCGGTCTGTCGCCCGCGCCCTCACATTGAAGAGATACGTGACCGACGCGCTCGAAAAGAAGCTTCACCGATGCCAAGGCGGCAGGACCGTCGACGACGAAGAGCCGCCGTGGGTGGCCGGCTTCGGAGCGCTGTCCGATCTCGCTGACGAGAACCGCCGCGTCCTTGAGGCGATCGATATGGAGTTCGGGAGTCACCCGCGCGAAGACTCCGCGTGATCCTCGTTGCTCGATAGCGTCCGCCTCGTCACCCGTCGGCGGCTACGCCGCCTGCTTGGTCTTGAGGCCGTTCTCCTCGATCCAGCGGGTGGTGTCGTCCAGCGCCAGGGTGAAGCGGCGCATCATCTCCTCGACCTCGGCCTCGGTCATCACCAGGGGCGGAGCGAAGGCGAGGCTGTCGCCGGCGAGCGCGCTCCTGATGATGAGGCCGTGCTCGCGGGCGCGGTCCACCGCATAGGTCTTCACGCCGAAGGAGGGGTCGAAGGAACGCCGGGTCTCCTTGTCCGCCACCAGCTCGATGGCGCCCATCATGCCGACGCCGCGGGTGGCTCCCACGAGCGGGTGATCGGCGAAGCCCCGGATGCGCTCCTGCAGGAGACCGCCTGCGCGGCGCACGTTGCCGAGTACGTCGCGCTCCTCCATCAGCTCCTGGCAGCGGAGCGCGACGGCGACTGCCACCGGATGGCCGGTGGTGGTGAAGGCGTGGGCGAAGAAGCCCAACTTGCGGCTCTGGGCGAGCATGGCGTCGTAGAGCTTCTGGTTGATCAAGACCGCCGAGATCGGCTGATAGGCGCTGGCCAACCCCTTGGCGAGGGAGAGACCGTCCGGCCTTATGTTGAAGGTCTCCGAGCCAAGCCAGTTGCCTGTGCGGCCTGAGCCGGTGATGACCTCGTCGGCGAAGAACAGGATCTCGTACTTGTCGAGAACCGCCTGCACCTTCTCGAAGTAGGTCTTGGGCGGCACGATGCAGCCGCCGCCGCCCATCACCGGCTCGGCGAAGAAGGCCGCGACGGTCTCGGGCCCCTCCTGCACGATCAGCTCTTCGAGATTGGTGGCGAGCCTCGAGGCGTAGTCCTCCTCGCTTTCGCCCGGCTCGCCGTAACGATAGAAATGCGGGCAATCGGTCTTGAGGAAGCGGTCGTTGACCGGCAGGTCGAAATCCGCATGCATTTGCGGGATGCCGGTGACGCTGGCGGCGCCGCAGGTGACGCCGTGGAAGCCCATGAAGCGGGAGATGATCTTCTTCTTCTCAGGCTTGCCGATGGCGTTGTGGTAGTACCAGGCGAGCTTGACCAGCGTGTCGTTCGCCTCCGAGCCCGAGTTGGCGAAGAAGACCCTCGCCATCGGCACATGGGTCGACGCCTTCAGCCGCTCGGCGAGGCGGCCCATGGGCTCGGTCGTCTTGTCGATCAGCGAGTGGTAGTAGGGGAGAGCCCTGAACTGCTCGATCGCGGCATCGACCAAGGCGCTCTCGCTGAACCCGAAGTTGGCGCACCACATGCCGGCAACGCCTTCGATGTAGTCGCGGCCTTCCTCGTCGATGATGGAGACACCGCTGCCGCGGGTGACGACCATTGGCGGCGTCCTCTCCAGCGCGTCGAGGTTGCCGTAGCCGTGGGCGACGTGGGCCACGTTGCGCGCGCCGAGAGAGTTCGGGTTGCTGATCGGCGCGGCGCTCTCGCTGCCGCCGTTATCGGATCTGCTGCTGGCATCGTCCATCACGGGCCATCTCCATCTCTTGGGGCCGTCGGCCGGAGGCCGCTCGCGGCCGCATCGATAATATCAGGGTCTTGCCTTGCGCATATCCCTCAGTCGCATCGCGCGCTCATGCGCGCGTTACCGCGCGATGCGCTTGCTCCGCTCGATCGTGCGTACCGCGCGCGTGGCTGCGCGACGCTACGCGCCTTCGGCGCGCGGCGCGGTCGCGCCGTCCGGGCCTGCGGCCCGGCTCCCACTTTTGCCTGCCCTGCCGCTCGCCTCGCGCTTAGGGCCGGGTCACGTTCCAGGTGGCGTCGATCTTCGTGCCGGCGCGGGCGAGGATGACCGTCACCGGGCAGCGCTTCTCGAGGTCTTCGCGGAGCCGGGCGATATCGGCGTCCGAGGCAGATGTGGTGACGTTCATGGTCAGCGCGATTTCGGGGAAGGGCACTGTCGCGGGTTCGGAATTACGGACGCCCGTCGTGTCGAACGCGGCGTCGAGCGACATGGAGAGGTCGGAGATCTCGATACCCATCTCGTCGGCGATCAGGTGCGATATGACATTGAGGCAGGCCAGGTAGGAGGAGAGCATGGTCTCCAGCGGCGTGGCGGCGCTGTCGCTCCCGCCGCGGATCTCCGGCTCGTCGATGACCACCGTGTGCTGGCGGGTGCGGGCCTCCAGGCGGCAGCGGCTGGTGGCGGCGGCCTCCACTTGAAAGCGATGGATATGCGCCAAATTGAAGGTCACAGAGTCCTCCCGCCGGTTGCGGAGCGATGACAGAGAGCCCGGCCGCCGCCGTCCTCTTTGCCGGGAGGGTAGCGCGACGACCGGGACTAGAGAAGGCGGAAAGCGTCCCGGTCGTTGGCCACTTGTCGCCGATGGGCTCGGTGGTGGCCGAGTGAGGGCGCAGTATCATCCCGGCTCATCGATCATATTCTCGCCCATTCGGGTGTGCGCATGGTCACCAAGGGCGAGATGGCGGAGGACTTCAAGCGGCGTCGGCCCTTCAACGGCACGACCGAGTGAAACGCAGCCACGGAACAAGCGGAGCGTCCGCGCCACATCGCAGCGCTAACCGTCCACCGCCTCCCGCATCCATTGCTGGAGCGTTCGGATGGAGTGCTCGGAGTTGAGCCCGCCGGCCGGATCGAGCACGAGTGGACCGGGTCTGTAGCCGCGGCTCTTCAGCCCCTTCGCCGCGCTTTCGACCAGCCGGATATCCTCTGCGACCGTGGTCTGCCGGTCCTGCGCGGCAAGCTCCCGAATCACCGCGCTCTCGGCACCGCCCGGGGTGTGCCAGCCGCGCCAGACGGTGCAGGTGTCCACGTCGTGGGCGCGCCAGTGGTAGGTGTTCAGCACATTGCCCGGATAGACCTGGAACGAGAACATCGGCCAGAGGAAGAACGAGCGGTATTCGCCGGCGTGCGGGACCGACAGGTCGATCGGGTAGCTCATCAGCTCCAGGTCCTGGCACTCGGTCATGTGGCGCAGGACGTAGCCCTCCGTCGCAGGCTGGATGTCGTAGCTCTCGGGCCGGATCACGCCGGTCGCGAATGTCGGATGGCGCAGCACGCAGTGGTAGCACTCGGAGTAGTTCTCGACCGAGACCTTCCAGTTGCATGCCTCCGGGACCTCGAACCATTCCAGCGGCGCTAGCGCCCCGATGTCGGGCACGTACTGGGCGAGCTCCTGCCGCACGCCCGGGTACCACGCATCCATCGGTGCGGCGTCGTCATCCAGGTTGACGAAGACGAAGCCGTGGAGGCTCTCGCTCCGCACGTCAGTCAGGCGGATCGAGGCGCCGTCGAAACCGGGAACCGAGTTCACGTTCGGCCCGCTGCGGAACGCGCCGGTCAGCTCGTAGGACCAGGCGTGGTAGGGGCAGACGATTGCGCGGGTCGTGCCGGCATCTTCCACCAGGCGATGCGCGCGGTGCTGGCACACGTTGTAGAAGGCGCGCAGAAGTCCGTCCTGACCGCGGATGCAGAACAGGCTCTCGCCCGCAATCTCGAACGTGAAGTAGTCGCCGGGATTGCGCGCCTGGCTTTCGTGCCCGGCGAACTGCCAGGTGCGGGAGAGCAGGCTCTGCCGCTCCTTCTCGAAGATGGCCGGATCGGTGTAATAGCGGGCGTCGAGCGAACGGACGGGCGCTGGCGGGTCTTGACCGGTCATCCCCGTCGATCCTTGTCACTGAGGGAGATGCGGAATGGGCGGTTGCCACGATAGGCGAAAGACCTGTTCGCAGCCCAGCAGAAAGTCCATACAGGGTCCTTGGTTGAGGGGGCGACCGGCGAATGAGCCGCACGATGAAGGCGATGGTGCTGACGGGTCACGGCGGCCTCGAAAAGTACGCGTGGCACGAGGACTGGCCCATGCCCGAGCCGGGGCCGATGGAAGCGCTGATCAAGGTCGGCGCCTGCGGTCTCAACAACACCGACGTCAACACCCGCACGGGCTGGTACTCGAAGGCCGTGACCGAGGCGACGACCGGCGCTGCCCACGATAAGGCTAGTGGCAGCGACCCAACCTGGGGCGGGCGCCCCATCGTCTTCCCGCGCATCCAGGGCGCGGATGCGGTGGGCGAAGTCGTCGCGGTGGGCGCGAGCGCCGATCCAGGGCTGATCGGCCAACGGGTCATGGTCGACGGATGGCAGCGCGACTGGTCCGAGCCCGAGAACATGGACAAGGCCGTCTATTTCGGATCGGAGATCGACGGCGGCTTCGCCGAATACACCACCTGCGACGTGCGCAGCATTGCGGTCGTCAATTCCGAGTTGACCGATGCCGAGCTCGCGACATTCTCGTGCTCCTACACCACCGCCGAGGGCATGCTGAGTCGCGCGAATGCGGAGGCGAACGACACGGTGCTCGTCCCGGGTGCCTCGGGCGGCGTGGGCGGTGCGCTGATCCAGCTTGCCAAGCGCCGCGGCGCCCGGGTGATCGCGATGGCAGCCGAAGCCAAGCACGCCGATGTGGCGAGGCTCGGCCCCGATCGCATCCTGCCGCGCGCGCCGGAGAATTTGAGCGAGGCGCTGGAAGGCGAGCGGGTCACCGTGGTCGCCGATATCGTCGGTGGGCCCCTTTGGCCGACGCTGATCGACGTCCTCGTGCGTGGCGGGCGCTACACCTGCTCCGGCGCCATCGCCGGGCCCATTGTCACGCTCGACCTCCGAACCTTCTACCTGCGCGACCTTACCTTCACCGGCTCGACGGTGGTGCCGAGTCATGTCTTCAAGGACGTGGTCGGCCACATCGAGCGGGGCGAGATCGAGCCCGTGCTGGCGGCGACCTATCCGCTGCGCGATTTGTGCGCCGCCCAGCAGGCCTTCATCGACAAGCGTCACGTCGGCAACATCGTGGTCGTGCCATGACGATCGCCGGTATCCGCAGGACGACTCTTGCGTTCGCACTCGGTCTGCTTCTCTTCGCTTCGGCAGTCCGGGCGGAGAGCGGTCCCCTCGAGCCTCTGACGATCGAGACAGGCACCGGCGTCCACGCCATAGAGGTCGAGGTTGCGGGCACGCCGGAGGAGCGCGGCATCGGCCTCATGCACCGCACCGAACTCGCGCCGGATCGCGGCATGCTCTTCGACTTTGGGGCCACGCGGCCGGTCACGATGTGGATGAAGAACACGCTGATCTCGCTCGACATGTTCTTCGCCGAGATCGACGGGCGCATCGTCACCGTCGCCGAGCGAACGACACCGCTCTCCGAGAAGCGGATACACTCCGGCCAGCCGGTTCGCTTCGTGCTCGAAATGATCGGCGGCAGCGCCCAACGCCTCGGCATCGCGCCCGGCGACCGCCTGCGCCACGCGTTGATCGAGCGGCCGTGAGCGCGGCGCGACTCAAGACCGAGGTGCTGGTGCAGGCGGGCTTCCGCTATTGCCAGCAGGCGCTGCTCTTCGCAGCGCTCAGGCGGCGCGGCGATGCCGACGCGGGCGCGCTGCTGGTCAAGGTCAGCCGGCTCGACGGCACGGCGGCGGTCTTCGCCCGGGCTCAATCGCTCGACGGCGACCTCGACTGGCGCCGCGCCACCGGCGAGGGTTGGATTCCGGAGGAAGAGGCCGAGGCACGGCTTGCGCGCGAGATCGACTTCGATCCGGACGTCTGGATCGTGGAGGTGGAGGACCCCGAAGGCCGCAACCCCTTCGCGACGTTGACCGGCTGAGCGGTCCGCCCGCATTGCTCGCCGCGCTCGCGGCCCGGTTCCGCGTCCCACCGCCGCAGGCACAAATTTTATGCGGGATTCGCCGGGATTGAGCGGGACAAGTGGAATTTCCCCGGACAGGCGGCGGCGATGGCGTGAGGTGCGGGCGGCTCGCTCGTGTGCTGCATGGCGCGATCCTGGCGCAGGCGCCGGGCCTCCTGCACCGCACCATGGTGCGGGTCAGCCCGAGCGCAGGTAGCGCACCGCCATGTCGCGCTCGAAGAGATAGAGCAGGGTGCGCAGCGCCTGGCCCCGCTCCGATTCCAGCTCGGGGTCGCGCTCGAGGGCGAGGCGCACGTCGTCGCGCGCCACCGACAGCAGCTCTTCGTGGACGGCGAGGTCGGCGAGGTGGAAAGCCGGCATGCCGCTCTGGCGCGTGCCCAGCAGCTCGCCGGCGCCCCTGAGGCGCAGGTCTTCCTCGGCGATGCGGAAGCCGTCGTCGGTCTCGCGCAGGATGGCGATCCGCGAGCGCGCCGTCTCGCCGAGCGGCGCGGCGTAGAGCAGCAGGCAGGTCCCCGGCTTCGCCCCGCGCCCGACCCGGCCGCGCAGCTGGTGAAGCTGGGCGAGCCCAAAACGCTCCGCGTGCTCGACGATCATGATGGTGGCCGCAGCCACATCGACCCCAACCTCGACCACCGTCGTCGCCACCAGGATGTCGGCGCCGTCGCCCGCGAAGGCGGCCATGGCAGCGTCCTTCTCCGGCCCCTTCATGCGGCCGTGAATCAGCGCGACGCGCGCGCCAAAGACCTCCGCCAACCCGGCGTGCCGGTCGGTCGCGGCGGCGAGGTCCACCGCCTCCGACTCTTCCACCAGCGGACAGACCCAGTAGACCTTGGCGCCGGTGCCGAGCGCCCGGTGCACGGCGGCGGCGACTTCCTCCAGCCGGTCCAGCGGCATGGCGCGGGTCGCGACGGCGGCGCGGCCCGGCAGGCGGCCCTCGATGCGAGAGACATCCATATCGCCGTAGGCGGTAAGCACG
Organism: Alphaproteobacteria bacterium; assembly: GCA_963422645.2. Taxonomy (GTDB): domain Bacteria; phylum Pseudomonadota; class Alphaproteobacteria; order UBA828; family UBA828; genus WTGU01. Next base: position 21,133 of record CAXXVO010000009.1, on the reverse strand, counting down.
AGCGAGCGCGGGATCGGGGTCGCGGTCATCACCAGCAGGTCCGCCGCCGGCCCCTTGCGCGCGAGCAGCATGCGCTGATGCACGCCGAAGCGATGCTGCTCGTCGACCACGGCGAGCGCGAGGTCCTTGAATTCCACGCCCTTCTGGAAGAGCGCGTGGGTGCCGACCAGGATATCGACCTCGCCGGCCGCCAGCGCCGCCAGTGTCCGCTCGCGGGCGCGGCCCTTCTCCCGCCCCGTGAGCAGGGCGAGGGAGACGCCGCTGTCCGCCAACATCGTGCCCAGCGTTTCCGCGTGCTGGTTGGCCAGCAGCTCCGTGGGCACCATCAGGGCGGCCTGCGCGCCCGCCTCGACCGCGACCAGCATGGCGAGCAGCGCCACCACGGTCTTGCCGCTGCCGACATCGCCCTGCAGCAGGCGGAGCATGCGGCGTTCCTTCGCGAGGTCCTCGGTGATTTCGGCGGCAGCGGCGCGCTGGCTTTCGGTGAGCGTGAAGGGGAGCGTTTCTGCCAATTTGGCGCGGAGCCGGCCGTCGCCCTTGATGGAACGGCCGCGCCCGCCTCTGGCCGAGCGTCGGACCAGCGCCAGCGCCAGTTGGTTCGCCAGCAGCTCGTCGTAGGCGAGGCGGGAGCGGGCCGGGGTGTCCGGCTCCAGGTCGGCGGCGCTTTCGGGCACGTGCGCGGCCGCGAGCGCCTGGTTCCAGGGCTGCCAGCGGCGGGCCTCCACCAGGCGGGGCTCGATCCATTCGTCCAGCGCCGGCGCCTGCGCGAGCGCGGCACGCACCGCGCGGGTCATCGGCTTCAGCGTGACCCCCGCCGCCAGCGGATAGATGGGCTCGACCGTCTGCACGCTTTCACGCTGATCCAGCGGCGCGATGTGGTCGGGATGCGCCATCTGGATCTCGCTGCCGTAGCGCTCGACGCGCCCGCTCACCACCCGCACCGAGCCCTCGGGCAGCCGTTGCCGCAGCCAGTCGCCCTTCGCGTGGAAGAAGACGAGGGTGAGGGTCCCGGTCTCGTCCGAGCAATAGACCTTGGCGGGGCGCCGCCGGTCGGGCGAGGGTTGGTGGTGATCGACCCGGACCGTAAGCGTCGCCGTGGTGCCGGCCTCGGCCTCGGCGACCTTCGGCGCATGGCGCCGGTCGATCAGGCCGGAGGGCAGATGCCAGAGCAGATGCACCACGAGCGGCCCGGCCAGACGCTCGTAGGCCGCAGCGGTGCGGGCGCCGACCCCCGGCAGCACCGTCGCCGGCGCGAAGAGCGGATTGAGGATTGCCGGGCGCATGATTTCAGAACCCTATCCGGGCGGTATGCGAGCGCCAACCGGGCAGCTAAGCTGCACCGATTGGATCGAGCGGCGGAGGACACCCATGTCGGGCGCAGACACCCACGAGGCGACGTGCCAATGCGGTCAGGTCCGGGTAACGACGGTGGGCGATCCCGATCTCGTCATCGCCTGTAGCTGCATCGCCTGCCAACGCCGTACCGGCAGCCCCTTCGGTGTCGGTGCATACTTCCGCAAGGAGAGGGTCTCGCCGGCGGGCGAGCCGGGGGTCTACACGCGCGTGGCGGATTCAGGCCTGACGGTCTCGATCAACTTCTGCCCTTCGTGCGGCACGAGCGTCTACTGGACCGCAGAGCTGCGCCCCGATCACTACGGAGTCGCGGCGGGCTGCTTCGGCGAGCCCGGCCTGCTCGCGCCTGCGCGCGTGGTCTGGAACGAGAGCAAGCATCCTTGGGTCGAATTCCCCGACGGCCTGCCTGTGTTTGACAAGGGCTCGCCGCCGCCCGCGGCCGAGCCTTCCAAGCCAGAGTAGGGCGGGTCCGCCTCGTGGAAGAGTAGCGTCATGGCGCCTGCGACGTGCATACCCACGTCGACGTCGAGTTCCAGGGCCTGCAGTCGGGCCGCGGCCGTTTGCTCAAGCGGGATCGATTCTCGGAGACCGTCGCCCGGCTCTGAGACTGCCGCCTGCTAGAAGGGCACGCCGACGGCCGTGCACAGATAGTTGGTGAATTCGGCGCCGGCGCGCGCGATCGCCGCGAAGCGGTCGAGAAAGTCGGGGCGGACCGTCTCGGCTTCGTCGACGTCGGCGATCACGACGAAGTCCTTGCGCTTGAGGTCTTCGATCAGCGGATGTTCAGGATCGTAGCCTCGCGGCGGGCGCTTGAGCTCCTCGCCCGCCAGCCGGAAGGTCTGGCAGAAGGCGCCGTCCGTGGTGATGCGTTTCCACTCGTCCGGCTTCTCGACGATGGCGTCGCGGATCCTGCCGAGCGTCGGGCTGTCCGGGTGCCAGACGCCGCAGCCTGCGAAGCACATGCCGGGTTCCAGATGCAGATAGAAGCCCGGCGCGTGGGCGTCCTTGCCGGCGGCGTGGCGGAAGTGCGCGCCGACGTTGGTCTTGTAGGGCGTCTTGTCCTTCGAGAACCGCGTGTCCCGATAGATGCGGAAGAGCGAGCCGCCGTTCGCCCGTGGATCGGCGCGAAAGTGCGGGCTGATCTCCGCCAGCGGCTCGGCGAAGGCTTGAATTAAATCCAGCATGGGGTCGCGCACCTCGGCCCGGTAGCGCGCCTTGTTGGCCTCGAACCACGGCCGCTCGTTGTTGTGCTCGAGCTCGCGCAGGAAGTCGAAGAGCGCGGGCGTGACGAGTTGCGCGGTCATGGTCTCCTTCCCGGGCGGCGGTGCATGGCGCGGCCACCATTGCACAGCGGAAGCGGCGCCCAAAGAAGCGTGCCGTCGTGGTAGAGTGGGCCCAGGTGATCCCCCACAACGACAGAGATTTCCAATGGCCCTCGCCGAAGCGACCGCCCCACAGCCCGAACCCGCGCCGAGCGAGCCGATCGCGCGCACGCTTGCGCGCTTCGCCCGCGAACTCACGCTCGACGACGTGCCGGAGGCCGTGGTCGAGCGCGCCAAGCTGCACATCCTCGACGCGGTGGGCATCGGTCTCGCGGCGTCCCGCTACGACTTCAGCCACAAGACGCTGACCGCCATCCACGGGCTTGCCGGCGACGGCGCCTATCCCGTCATCGGCATGCCCGCGAGGCTGCCGTTGCGCGATGCCGCGCAGATGAACGGCTTTCTCATCCACGGCCTCGACTATGACGACACCCATGTCGGCGGTGTGATCCACGCCACGACGAGCGCAGTGCCGACGGTGCTCGCCGCCGGCCAGCAGCACGGCGCTTCGGGGCGCGAGATGCTGGAAGCCTATCTCGCGGCCATCGAGGGCGCGGCCAGGATCGCCGCCGCAGCACAGGGCGGCTTCCATCGCTTGGGCTTCCATCCCACCGGCATGGTCGGCGTGTTCGGTGCGACGCTCGCGGCCGGCCGGCTTGCCGGCATGACCGAGGCGCAGCTGGCGCACGCCCAGGGTATCGCGCTCAGCATGGCCTCGGGCAGCCTGCAGTTCCTGGACGACGGTGCCTGGACCAAACGGATGCACCCCGGCTGGGCAGCGGTTGGCGGGATCAGCGCCGCGGCCCTCGCCCAGCAGGGTTTCCAGGGGCCGGCCGAGCCCTACGAGGGGCGCTTCGGCCTCTATGCGCTCTATGGCGCCCACGATGCGGAGATCGACTGGGCGATGTGCACCGCCGGCCTCGGCGAGGACTGGGAGATGCTGCGCATCGGCATCAAGCCCTATCCGGCCTGCCACCTGGTTCACGCGCTGGGCGATGCGGCACAGGCCCTGCGCGACGAGCACGGGCTCATGCCCGCCGATGTCGAGAGCGTGGACGCCCTTATCGGCGAGGGCTGCGTCAGCGTGGTGTGCGAGCCCGAAGCCGCCAAGCGCCGCCCGGCAAGCGCCTACGAGGCCCAGTTCAGCGCCCACTACATGATCGCGAGCGTGCTCGCGCGCGGGCGCTTCACCCTCACCGAGCTTGAGCCCGTGGCCTACACCGACCCGGCAGTCCTCGCGCTCTGCGACAAGGTCAGCTACCGCGTCGATCCCGACTCGGCGTTCCCGACCTACTACTCGGGCGAGGTGGTGATTCGCACCGCCGACGGCCGCACGCTGCGACACCGAGAGCAGGTCAACCGCGGCGCCGATACCCGACCGTTGAGTGCCGACGAGATCATCGCCAAGTACCGCGACAACGCGGCGATGGCGCTCGCGCCCGACCGGGCCGACCGCGCCCTCGACGCGGTGATGGCTCTCGACCAGGGCTCGACGCCGGCGGAGGTCGCGGCGCTGTTGAGTCTCGCCTGACGAGGCACGGCTCTGGCCCTTCCAGCATGACTGCGCGAATCGCCATGCCCGCCGAGGGAATCGCCGCCTTCTGCGAGCGCTGGCAGGTGAGGGAGCTGGCGCTGTTCGGCTCCGTCCTGAGGGAGGAGTTCGGGCCGGACAGCGACATCGACGTGCTGGTCGCGTTCGGGGACAGCGCCCGCCACACACTCTTCGACATGGTTCGCATGGAGGGAGAGCTCAAGACGCTCTTCGGACGCGAGGTCGATCTCGTCTGCCGGCGCGGAATCGAGCAGAGCCAAAATCATCTGCGCCGAGAGGCCATCCTCGAGTCGGCCGAGACCATCTATGCGGCATGATGCGGAAGTCGGCCCGCGGGGCCGTCGATGCTACGTGTCTTCAGAGCGGTGGACCGTGCCGTCGGCATCAAGGGCTTCGATCTCGTCCGGACCGTAGCCGAGCTCGGTGAGGATGGCGGCGGTGTCGGCGCCGAGGGCGGGCGCGGCGCGGCGCGGCATGACGGCGCCGTCCACCGTGATCGGCTGGCGCACCATGCGCATGGTGCCCCGTTCGGGATGCGGCACCTCCTGCACCATGCGCCGGCACTCAGCGAAGTCGCTGGCGAGCGCGCCGGCCACGTCGTTGACCGGCGCGCAGGGGAGTGCGCCGGCGAGCCGCTCGAGCCAGGCCTCGGTGGTACGGGTCATGAACACCGCCTCCAGCCGTCGCATGACTTCGTCCCGATTCTCGTAGCGCGCGGCGAAGTCCTGCATCAGTGGATCGTCAATCCATTCCGGCCGCTCCATGGCCTGGCAGAGCACGGGCCAGAAGTTCGCCTTGTTGGCCATCACGAAGAGCCAGCCGTCGGCGGTGCGGTAGAGCTCGCTCGGCACCAGTGAGGGATGGCCCGAGCGCGCCACGCGCTTGGGCTCGAAGCCTTCGTTGAGGTGCCAGGTCGCAGGGTAGCTCAGGTTGTTCATCGCCACGTCGTAGAGGGGCGTGTCGATGTCCATGCCTTGGCCCGACGCGCGTGCCCGCATGACGCCGGAGACCAGCGCGAGGGCCGCAGTGAGGCCGCCCATGAAATCGACCACCGAGAGCCCGAAGCGGGTCGGAACGCTGTCGGGCTCCCCGGTCATGGAGAGGTAGCCGGCCTCCGCCTGCATCACGTAATCGAGGCCGGGCCAGGCGGCGCGCTCGTTGTCGCGGCCGTAGGCCGAGAGGTGCACGCAGACGAGGCGCGGGTTGACCGCGCTGAAGCTCCCGTAGTCGAGCCCGAGCGTGCCCGGCAGGTCGCCCCGCAGGTTATTGATGAGGGCGTCGGCGCGCTTGGCCAGCCGCTCCAGAATCTCCCGGCCGCGCGGCTTCTTGAGGTCCAGCGCGATGCAGCGCTTGTTGCAGTTGAAGGTTTGGAAGAAGAGGCTGTCGCCGTCCTCAGCGTAGGGCAGAACGTGGCGGCCCATCTCGCCGCCGGCCTTGTGATTCTCGATCTTGATGACGTCCGCGCCGAGGTCGGCGAGGTACATGGTGCCGAAGGGGGCCGCGCCATACTGCTCGATGGAGACGACGGTGAGTCCCGCGAGAAGCCGGATCGGGGCCGCCGGCGGCGCCGCGGCAACGTCGTCGCTCACGCCGGATTACGCTCGATCAGCTGACGCGCGATGATCAGCCGCTGGATCTCGTTGGTGCCCTCGCCGATGCAGAGCAGCGGGGCATCGCGGTACATCCGCTCGATCGGGAACTCCTTGGAATACCCGTAGCCGCCGTGAATGCGCATGGCTTCGATGCTGTTCTCGAGCGCCGCCTCCGTGGCGAAGAGCTTGGCAATGCCGGCCTCCATGTCGCAGCGCTGCCCGGTCTCGTAGGCGAGCGCCGCGCGCTCGGTGAGCAGCCGCGCGGCCTCCGTGCGGGTCACCATGTCGGCGAGCTTGATCTGGATCGCCTGGTGCTGGCAGATCGCCTTGCCGAAGGTCTTGCGCTCCTGGGAGTAGCGAACAGCTTCGTCGAGGCACGACTGGGCGACGCCGACGCCGCGCGCGGCCACGTTGATGCGGCCCAGCTCCAGTCCGCTGAGAGCATGCTGCAGGCCCTTGCCCTCGACCCCGCCGATGAGCTTGTCGGTATCGACCCGATAATCCTCGAAGGCAAGCTCGGCCGTGTCGATCCCGCGATAGCCGAGCTTCTGGAGCTTGCGGCTGACGCGGAAGCCCTCGCCTTTCTCGGCGAGGAAGAGGCTCATGCCCTTGTGGCGGGGCTCGGCATTGGGATCGGTCTTGACCAGGAGCGCAAGGCAGGAGCCGTGGATGCTGTTGGTGATCCAGGTCTTGGCGCCGTTGATCACGTAGGCGTTGTTGCCCTCGCGCTTGGCCGTGGTTCGGATCGCCTGCAGATCGGTGCCGCAGTCGGGCTCGGTGAGCGCGAGCCCGCCCCGGAGCTCGCCGCTGGCGAAGCGGGGCAAGTAGAACTCGCGCTGCTCGTCGGTGCCGAAGCGTTCGACGGCGGCGGCCATGATGAGGTGGGAGTTGATGAGCCCGCTCACCGACATCCAGGTGTGGGAGAGACGCTCGATGATCTTGGCGTAGGTCGTAATCGGCAGGCCCAGGCCGCCATGGTCCTGGGAGATGGTGGCGCCGAAGAGCCCCATCTCCTTCATCTTCTCGACGATGTCCTCCGGGTAGATGTCGTCATGCTCGAGCGCGGCAACGTGGGGACGGACGTCGCGGTCCAGGAATCGCTCGATTCCGTCGAGAATCAGCGCTTCCTGCTCCTTGTCCATGGTCTCGGCTTGGTCCGCCATCGCCATCAACTCCCGTCCTCCAATGTGTGGGCGGCGAGCATATCTCGCCATGTTGGTCGAGAAAATGCTTGAGGCGGCGACGCGTGGGCGGTATGTCAATCTGTCTTGGTATGGAAGACGTGCGCCCCTAGGGAGCGGCGAGACTCCTATTTGGGCTAATAGGGACTCAGGGAGCTATGGCGGAACGTGGCGACGTAGAAATCAGGGGCGTGACCAAGCGGTTCGGCCCCACGGTTGCCGTCGAGGATATCGACATCACGATTCCCGACGGCTCCTACTGCTGCCTGCTCGGGCCGAGCGGCTGCGGCAAGACCACTCTGCTGCGCATCATCGCCGGTCACGAGGTGCCGACCGAGGGCGACGTGCTGATCGGCGGCGAGTCGGTGATCGGCAAGCCCACCGGCCAGCGCGGCACGTCGATGATGTTTCAGAGCTACGCGCTCTTTCCTCATCTGACGGTGCTGGACAATGTCGCCTTCAGCCTGAAGATGAAGCGGGTCGGCAGGAACGAGAGGCGCGAGCGCGCCTTCGAAGTGCTGCAGCGCGTGCAGCTCGACCCACTGGCCGACCGCATGCCGGCGCAGCTCTCGGGCGGCCAGCAGCAGCGCGTGGCGCTGGCCCGCTCGCTGATCACCAACCCGAAGGTTCTGCTGCTCGATGAGCCGCTCTCCGCGCTGGACGAGTTCCTGCGCCTGCAGATGCGCGCCGAGCTGAAGTTCATCCAGATCGACCTCGGCATCACGTTCATCCACGTCACCCACACCCAGCCGGAGGCGCTGGCCATCGCCGACATGGTCGTCGTGATGGATACCGGCCACATCGAGCAGGCGGCGACGGGGCCGGAGATATACAACCAGCCGCGCACCACCTACGTGGCCGAGTTCATGGGTGGCTGGAACGTGTTTTCCGGCAAGGTTCTGGGAGTCGAGAACGAGCTGGTGACGGTCGAAGGCACCGAGGGCGACAACTTCAACCTGCCGCGCAACGGCCACCAGATCGGTGAGGAAGTGAATTTCGGCATCCGCCGCGACAAGGTACACTTGGCGGGTGGAAGCGTTGATCTGGAGCGTGGCAACACGCTGGGCGGCACGGTCCACGCCATCGAGTATCAGGGCAACTGGGTCAAGCTCACCATGACCCGTGAGCAGAAGCGAGAGCTCGTTGCAGTGATCGAGGACCGCGAGTATTTCGCCAACCCGACCAAGGTGGGTGACGAGGTCACCGTAACCTGGGCCAGCGAGGATGTGCGCATGATGGAACGCGCCTCGGGTGCCCAGAACCTGATCGGAGAGACTTTCGACTAGCGTCTATTCACTGGCGGCTGCCGGCAGCCGTCGCACTGCATCGACCGAGGAGACTCGTCCAGGCCGGCGACGGGGCGAGCATTCGAGGAACGCAGGCGAGGGAGGAAAGCATGCGCAAGACCAGTAGCGACAAGAGCAAGACGGGCGTGAGCCGCCGTTCGGTCCTTAAGGGGACGGCCGCTGTGGCTGGTGCTGCCGCGGCGACGACGCTTAGTGGTGGCTTCCCGACCGTATGGGCACAGGACATCAAGGACATCACCGTTCGCACCGTCGGCATGGCGGTGTCCAACATGAAGCCGCTCGAGGACATGGCCAACGAGGCCCTGGACTTCGGTGTGCGCCAGACGGCCGCCGAGATCCCGTCGATCCAGGCGCGCGGCCTGACCCAGCCGAACTCGGCCGATCTCTTCGAGCCGCCCTACATGCTGATGAAGTTCATGTGGCCGTCGGGCAACTTCCAGGCTTGGGACACCACCAAGCTGCCCGAGTGGGATACGGTGGTCGACCTTTACAAGGCGCCCGGCAAGATCTGGCCGGATGCCTGGTTCGGCGACGGCCAGAACCCGAGCACGGTGGCCTACACCTCCGACCATCTGGCGACCGACTTCGTCGACGCGGGCTCGACCAAGTGGATCACCAACCACCCGGTGCTGCACAACGCCGACACGCTCGGAATCAGACCCGACCTGATCGGCCGGCCGATCGATTCCTGGGCCGAGATCATCAATCCCGAGTTCGCCGGCCAGTCGGCGCTCGTGGCCTTCCCGCAGATCGGTCTGATGGATGCCGCGCAGGCGTTCCAGGCCAATGGAGAGCTCGAGTACGGCGACAAGGGCAACATGACGCGGGAGGAGATCGACTACTCGATCGACCGCCTCATCGAGCTCAAGGACGCCGGCCACTGGCGCGCCCTCTGGTCGACCTTCAACGAGTCGGTCCAGCTCATGGTCGAGGGCGAGGTCGTCATCCAGTCCATGTGGTCGCCGGCGGTGACAGCGGTTCGTTCGCAGGGCGTGCCGTGCATCTACCAGGATCTCAAGGAAGGCTACCGCTCCTGGACGCTCGGGCACCTGCTGCCGCGCCACCTCGAGGGCAAGAAGCTCGGCGCCGTCTACGACTACGTGACCTGGTATCACTCCGGGCCGGCCGGGGCGTTCTTCGCCCGCCAGGGCTACTACGTGGTGACGCCCGACAATACCCAGAAGCACCTGCCCGAGGCGGAGTGGGACTTCTGGTACGAGGGCAAGCCCGCCACGGTCGACATCTACAGCCCCTTTGGCGATCTCATGGAGAAGCCGGGCGCGGTGCGCGACGGCGGCTCCTACAAGAACCGCATGGGCCGCGTCGCGGTGTGGAACTCGGTCATGGACGAGAACGAGTACCTCACCGACCGTTGGAACGAGTTCATCGCCGCGTAAGGGGCGAACGCATTTTGGGGGTGCCGGGCGGCGTGCCGTCCCGCACCCCCGCTTCTTTTTCCGATTCCCGTAGGCTTGAATTGTCGAAGAGTCACTGCTGATGTCAGCGGCAAACGCGTTCTTCGGTCGCTACGCGACGGCGCTGCAAATTTCGCCGCTGCTGATCACGCTGCTGTTTTTCCTGATCGGGCCGATGATCGTGATCCTGATCATCAGCCTGTGGCATTTCAACGGCTTCATGATGGTGGAGGGAGATTGGAGATTCTCCAACTACATTAAATTATTCTCCAAGAACCTGACTCTGGACAACTATTTGCAGACGCTGAAGATGCTGGCGATTACGCTGGCTATCACGACGGCTCTCGGCTTTACGCTCGCCTATTTTCTTGTTTTCGACCTTATTCTGCTGAGAACGAAGCTGCTCCTCTTCCTGCTCTGCGTCGTGCCCTTCTGGACCTCCGGCGTCATCCGCATGGTGGCCTGGCTGCCCTTCCTGGGTAAGGAGGGCATCATCAACCAGGCGATCATGGCCGTCGGCATATCGGACACGCCGCTTCAGTTTCTCCTGTTCTCGGAATTTGCCGTCTTTCTGTCTTACATACAGATATTTACGCTCTTCATGATGGCGCCGCTCTTCAACGTCATGGCGCGTATCAATCGCGATCTGATCGAGGCGGCAAGGGATAACGGCGCCTCGGGGCTCCAGATCCTCATCCATGTGATCATTCCGCTTTGCAAGCCGGGCCTTGCCATCGGCGCGATCTTCGTCATCGCGCTCGTGGCGAGCGATTTCACGGCGATCCGCATCCTCAGCGGCGCGCGGGTGGGCACGGTCATGGCCTCGATGAGCAACCAAATCTACAATGTTCAGTATCCGCCGGCGTCCGCCTCGGCCATCATCCTGCTGCTGGCGGTCTTGATTATCGTCGGCATCATCATGCGCCTGGTCGACGTACGGAAGCAGCTCTAGCCATGGCAATGGAATCCAGACGAGCGCCGGGCTATTGGCCGCGAGCAGCGGTCTTCTACCTCTACCTGCTCTTCCTGTACGGGCCGATCATCATCATTGTGGTTCTATCGTTTCAGGGCGACGGCGCCTCGCTCTCCTTCCCGATGCAGGGGTTCTCGCTCTTCTGGTTCAAGGAGGTAATCGATCCGACCTATATCGGGGACTTCCGCTGGCCCTTCGGCCGTTCGCTGATCCTGGGCCTGATCGTGATGTTCCTCACCATGGGCATCTCCTTCCTTGCCGGGCTGGCGTTCCGCAAGAACTTCACCGGAAATATCGTGGTCTTCTACCTGGTCGTTGCTAGCCTGATCTGCCCGTCCATCCTCATCAGCCTGGGCATCGGGCTCGGCTTCTCCAACCTGGGCATGACCAGCCAGTGGTGGTCCGGCGCCCTCGGCGCTCATCTGAGCTGGACGCTGCCCTTCGGCGTTCTGATCATGCTGGCGGTCTTCAGCCGGCTCGACCCGAGGCTCGAGGAGGCAGCCAAGGACCAGGGCGCAACCCAATGGCAAACGCTCCGTAATGTGATCATACCGATCACGTTGCCGGGGCTGATCGGCGTTGCGCTCTTCGGGTTCACACTGTCTTATGACGAGTTCCCGCGCACTTCTGCCGTGGCGGGCGAGTTCAACACGCTCCCGGTCGAGCTCGTGAACACGCTCACACTGGCGGCGACGCCCGCGATCTACGCCATTGGGACGATAACGACGGTGTTCTCGCTCGTGGTGATTTTCATAAGCTTCTTGGCTGTCTACATCATCCAGAAACGGCGCACCGGCGCCGGATTCAACATCGCAAAGAGAACCGGGAAGGCATCGGACGGCTAGACCGGGCGGCCATCGCGGACAGACGCGGGCTCCGGGGCGAATCGGATGCCGGCGGCTGCGGCGTTCGCCCGGCTGCGACCGGACCCGACCCCGGTGATCGGAAGGAGGAAGCATGGCATTTCGTTTGGGGGTGGACGTCGGCGGGACGTTCACCGATCTCCTGCTGATCGATGAATCGAGCGGCGGCACCTACCGCGCAAAAGTTCCCTCGACCCCGCAGGATTCCTCGATCGGCGTGCTCAACGGCATCGAGCGGGTGTGCAATAACGCGGGCGTCGAGCCGGCCTCGATCACCCACGTGATGCACGGCACCACGGTTGCGACCAACACCATCCTGGAAGGGAAGGGCGCCCGCGTCGGTATCGTGACCACGGAAGGGTACGGGCAGATGCTGCAAATCGCCCGCTCCTTCGTGCCCGGCATCCTGGCCGGCTGGATCATCTGGCCCAAGCCCGAGCCACTGGCACCGCTGGAGCTGACCGTCGAGGCGAAAGAGCGCACCGGTGCCCGCGGCGACGTGGTCCGAGAGCTGAACGAGGACGATCTGCGCGAGAAGCTCACCGGCCTCAAGACGAAGGGGATCGAGGCGCTGACCGTCTGCCTGATGAACGCCTATGCTGGCGGCAAACACGAAGAGCAGATTCGCGAGATCGCCCACGAGGTGATGCCGGGCCTGCCGGTCTCGATCTCCTCCGAGGTCTTGCCGGAGATGTACGAGTACGAGCGCGCGATCACCACGGTCGCCAACTCCTATGTGGCGCCGGTGGTCCAAGTCTACGTCCGCAACCTCGAGCAGGAGCTGAAGCAGCGCAAGATCGACGCCCACCTTCACATCCTGCGCTCGGATGGCGGGCTGGCCTCGGTCGAGGCCAGCCGCAACTCGCCGGTGAACGTGCTGATGAGCGGACCTGCCGGCGGCGTTGCCGGCGCGCTCTGGATCGCCAAGCAGGCCGGCTACCAGAACCTTCTCACACTCGACATGGGCGGCACGTCCACCGATGTCGCGCTGATCCTCGACGGCGTGCCGCGCAAGCGGCGCGAGACCACCGTGGGCGATGTCACCGTGCGCGCGCCCTCCCTCGACGTCCGCACCGTGGGCGCGGGCGGCGGCTCCATCGCCCACGTGCCCGAGATCACCCGCGCGCTCCGCGTCGGGCCGCAGAGCGCGGGTGCCGATCCCGGACCGGCGGCCTACGGGATGGGCGGCGACCAGCCGACCGTCACCGATGCCAATGTGGTGCTCGGCTACCTGCCGAGCGAGTTGATCGGCGGCGAAATGAAGCTGGATGTCGAAGCGGCGGTCACTGCGGTGCAGACGGTCGCCACGGCGCTCGACCTCGATCTCAAGCGGGCCGCCGCCGGCATCATCGACATCGTCAACGAGAACATGTTCGGCGCGCTCCGGCTGGTCTCGGTGCAGCAGGGCTTCGATCCGCGCGACTTCGCGCTGATCGCCTTCGGCGGAGCCGGGCCGCTGCACGCCAACGCGCTCGCCAAGCTGATGAACTCGTGGCCAGTCATCATCCCGCCCTCGCCCGGCGTGCTCTGCGCCTACGGCGATGCCACGACGCGGGTGACCGACGAGGCGTCCATGAGCTTCGTGCGGCGCTTCTCCGAGACATCGGACGCCGAGGTTCGCAGCATCCTCGACGACCTCGAGGCGCGCGCCCGCCAGGAGCTCGATGCCGAGGGCATCGCGCGCGAAGACCAGTCGGTGCATTACGAGGTGGACCTCCGCTATCACGGCCAGGGTCTGCAGTTGCCTGTGAGCTTCACGGCCGAGCAGTTCGAGCGAGACGGCCTCGCCTCACTGGCCAAGCAGTTCGACGACGAGCACACCCAGCTCTTCACCTTCGCCCTCGACGCCGAGCATGAGATCGTGACACTGCGCGCGATCATGCGGGGCGCCGAGACCTTCGTTGAAGCCGCTCACGTGGCCGAGGGTGGGGCCGATCCATCAGCGGCCAAGGTTGCGAGCGGCACGGTTTACGTCGACAATCGCGACCAGGAGGCCGCCATCTACGATCGGGCGAAGCTCAAGGCCGGCAACCGGATCGAGGGGCCGGCGATCGTGACCGAGATGGATTCGACCACGCTGGTCCTGCCGGGCCATGTCGGCGTTGTCGACGGCTACGGAAACATCATCATCAACCCGATCGGCCACTGAGGCGGGGAGAAGCTACATGCCAGTCACCATCGTCCAGACCAACGACGCGCCCTTCGAGCCGGTCGACATGGACCCGATCACTCTCGACATCATCGAGAGCGCGCTGCGCAGCGCCCGCTACGAGATGGATGCCGTGCTCTATCGCACCGCCATGTCTCCGGGAATCCGCGAGCAGCACGACGAGTTCCCGATGATCGCGAACCCCGACGGCAAGATGGTCGTCGGCCAGTTCGGCTCATTCATCCACGGCTTCAAGCGCGAGTACGACGGAACCATCGAGGAGGGGGACATCTTCCTCACCTCGGATCCCTACAGCTGCGCCGGCGCGATCAGCCATGCGCCTGACTGGCTGATCCTGAGGCCGGTGTATCGCGACGGCCGCCTCATCGCCTATGCCTCGATGTTCGGTCACATGACCGATGTCGGCGGCAAGGTGCCGGGGAGCCTGCCCACCGACGCCAACCAGATCTACGAGGAAGGCGTCGTCATCCCGGTCGTCAAGATCTACAAGAACGACGAGCTGCAGGACGACGTGCTCAAGGTGATCCTGCATCAGTGCAGGATGCCGCAGTGGAACCGGAGCGACTTCAACGCGCTGATCGCCGCCGTGCGCCTCGCCGAGAAGCGCATTCACGAGCTCTGCGATCGCTTTGGCGTCGATACCGTGATCGCCGCGATGGGCGAGCTGCTGGAGCGCAACCGCCGCGCCATGCTGCACCTGATCCGCAACACCGTCGGCGAGGACGAGACCCTCTACTTCGAGGACTACATCTGCGACGACGGCCTCGGCATGGGCCCCTACACGATGGCCTGCAAGATGTGGCGCGACGGCGACGTGCTGGTGTTCGACTTCGAGGGCACCGATCCGCAGTCGGAAAGCTCGATCAACTTCTTCCTCAACGAAGAAATGTTCAAGATGTTCGTCGGCGTTTACATGATCAACGTCTTCGATCCGCAGATCATGTTCAACGACGGCTTCTACGACCACGTGGATGTGAAGATTCCACCGGGGACCCTGCTCAAGCCGCTGAAGCCGGCGGCGCTCTCTTCCCGCACCCACGCATTGGGCCGGATCTTCGACGTGCTCGGCGGCCTGCTCGGCCAGCGCGCGCCCAACCTCATGGTGGCGGCCGGCTTCTCCGACAGCCCGCACTTCATGTATTCGGGCTATTCCAGCGAAGGCGAGTGGTACCAGCTCTACCAGATCGGCTTCGGCGGCATCCCCGGCCGGCCGGCGGGCGACGGCCCCGACGGGCACTCGCTCTGGCCCTCGTTCACCAACGTCCCCAACGAGTTCCTGGAGGCGTACTTCCCGCTCCGCATCGAGGTCTACGAGACCATCGCGGATTCAGGGGGACCCGGCCTCCATCGCGGCGGCAACGGCGTCACCATCGGCTACCGCGCGCTGGAGCCCGGCGAGATGTCGCTGCACGACGACCGCTGGCTCACCTATCCGTGGGGCGTCAACGGCGGCCTGCCGGGCGGGCGCAGCCGGAAGGAAATCCACCGCGCCGACGGCTCCTTCGAGGTGCTGCCCTCCAAGTGCGACCACGTGAAGGTCGAGGCCGGCGATCTGCTCCTCTTCAAGACCTGGGGCGGCGGCGGCTGGGGCGATCCCCTGGAGCGCGATCCGGCCCTGGTGGCGCTGGAGGTCGAGCGCGGGCTGGTCACGCGCGCCGGTGCCGAGCGCTACGGCGTGGTGCTGCGGGACGATCTGATGGTCGACGAAGAGGCGACCACGGCCTTGCGCGACAAGCTCCGCGACGCGCGGGGCGAAGTGAAGCTCTTCGATCGCGGCGGCACCGTGGAGGAGCTGCGCGCGCGCTGCCTGGAAGAGACCGAGCTCGCGCCGCCCAAGCCGCCGGAGTTCAACCGGCGCGTGCTGCGCTTCCTGCAGGAGCGCGAAGCCAAGGCCGCCGAGGCCGGTGCCGCGGCGGAGTAGGGCGCCCGCGTCACACGGACTTTAGACGGATCGAGGGGGCCGCGCGGCCCCCTTTTTCTTTGGTGTTATGTCAATTGACGCACCAAGCCGCCTAGCTTCAGACTTCCTGACCTCTGCTGATTTTAGGTGACACGAGCCGCGCGGATTCCGAGGCCCCGTCGATGTCGTAGACTATGCGCAGACGGGTGCCGGGGAAGACCGTTTCGGTGGCGTTCAGGTCGCTCAGAACCGCATCGATCCAACGGTCGCAGGCGTCGTTTGCGAGGCCAAGAATGTGGACCCGCAGGAGGCCATTGCCAGGATCCGGCAGGATGTCGGCATCGGCGGTGAGCAGCGCTTGAAGCAGTTTCCGGGGATGGGGCTTGTGGCCCTGCGCCTGCATGACGGGAAGCATCATGCGGGTTTCGGCGCGGTAGGCGATCATCCGGATGACGTCGAGGAGGAGGCGCTCGCGCGCGGGCAAGGCATCGAGCTGCTCGGCTTCGTCGAGGTCGCCGGCCCGGCAGTGCTTGGGCGTCTCCCTGCGGCTGGCCCTGACGATGTCGCGGACATCCTGGAGGTCCCTGACTTCCCTCCTGAGTTCCGCCGTCGGCTGCTTCTTCCGGGCCGTGTCGGCGATGCGGTTGCGCAGGCGGCCAAGCTGGCGGTCGAGGCGATGGATTGCCTTGTCATAGGCCCGCCGCAGCGGGTTGACGACCATGGCGGCGGGATCGAGAGGCTCGAGCTCGTGGGTCGGCAGGGCGTCGAGATTGAACTCGTCACGCATGTACTTGAAGAAGTTCTCCTGCGACCAGCGCGAGAACATGGCGCCCGCAACCTCAGCCATCGGCTTGTGCGGATCGGTGGTGATCAGCGGCACCTGACGGCCGTTGTCGAGCAGGCGGCGGATCTGGCGCACCCTGAAGCCGTTCGGCAACGTCACCGGCTTCTCAGCCAGCCGCATGGTGGCGCTGCCGTCCGCCGCCGGTCCGTGAATGGGAACGGTCATCGCGCCGAAGTCCTCGGCCGGCCAGTCCTCGCCCCTGAAGTTCTTGTGCCAGGTCAGGCAGGCGACGCCGCGCCTCGCCAGCCGGCGGAACAGATCCGGGCTCCAGCCCTCGCGGTCGAAGACCAGGGTGAGCGCCGGCTGGCCGGGATGCTCGGCGGTCAGGTCCGGCGCCCCGGCGCCAACGATCCCAAGCTCCTGCAGCGCCGGCACCACGTCGGCTTCGATGGCCGCGACCATCTTCGGGTCCAGCGGCTTGTGCAGACAGAGCAGCGGCTTGCCGCCCAGAGCGTTGATCCAGTAGCTGGCGCTCGCCGGCAGGCACAGCTTCTCGCGCGAGACGAAGTGCTTGGGCAAGCGCCCCTTGCGGCCGGAGTAGACCTTGACGTGCCCGTCGATGGCCAGCGTCGCCCAGAGCTCCGGCTCGTCGGCGCCTTGCCAGCGCCTGGCAAGGGCGAGCTGCCACGCCCGCACGCCGGCCTCGTCGTCGGCGATGAGAGCGATCTTGCGGCGCAGCGTCTTGACCTCGGGGCAGCGATCGAGGCCGAGAATGGCGCCCCATTCGCCCGGCGCCTGGTAGCGCAGGCTCTCGGGGTTGCGCACCCGCGCCAAGGTCATGAAGGCCAGGAAGAGCAGGATCGTAGGCAAGCCGTAATAGCCCTTCGGCAGCAATGGCAGGAGACCGGTCTCGGAGAGAAGACCTTCCTTCAGCAGGGCCGGCAGGGCGGCGAGCACGCCGCCGAAGCGGACACCGCGGGCGGCGGCGGCGAACTGCGGTTCGACCGGCCCCGCCTGTCCACAACTGGCCAGAACCCGAGCCGGAACATCGCAAGTCGCACGCCCCATCGGCGCCTGCCGGTCCCGCCGATCGCGCGCGCTGCGATCCGTTTGCGGCTGCGCTTCCAGCCCCGGCGCCGTCTCCGGCCCCGGGGCACCGGTACTCTCTTCATCGACACGGCCTTCAGGAGCCGCACCCGCGTCAGGCGGCGCAGCCAGCGCTGAGCGTCCGGGCTCCCCATCCGCCTCCGTGTTGCCGATCAGTCCCTGACGGCGCCACTTGTTGACCGATGGCGCTGACACGCCGAGAACCCGGGCCGCCGCAGAGCCGCTCAGGCCCGATGCCAGCAACGCCGTCGCCTTCTCCGCCAACTCCGGAGTGAACACCGACGGCCCGCGACCGCGCCGGGGCTTCATGAACCCCGCTTCGCCCTCGGCCAGGTAGCGCCGTCGTGCGCGCTGCACCGTCGCGCGCGAGACAGCGAAAGCGTCAGCCAGTTCCTGCGGCGAGACCGCGCTGATCGCCGCGAGGCGGCCGATCCGCAAGAGCATGGCCGTGCGGTCATCGGCGGCGTGGCTGTCAAAGGGAATGAGGTTGGAAAAGTAGGTGAAGGTGTCGTCCGAGATCAGGACGGCGAAGCAGCTGTTGCCGATCGAGACCGCCTCTGGAGGGCACATTGGGAGGGTACTGGGCATGGTTGAGACCGTGCAATTGGTATCAATTGCAAAATCGCTGAGGGATTCGGAACGGGCAAGAACTCCTTGGTTAGCATCGGGTGCGGCGCATAGCAATTTCCCATTTTTCGACGGCGACTCTGGGCGCATTTGCGTAGGCAAGACCGCCGAGTCGGCGTTTTCGTCGAGTTTCGGGCGCAGTTGTCCGCTCGATCTCTCAGGATGCCCAACTGCCGTGTCGGCGAAGGAGATGAGCCGGACTAGATTGGCGGGATGATCAGACGCATGAGTTGGCTGACCGCCAGCGCGGTGATGCCGAACATCAGGTGAGCGAAGACCTTGTCGTGACCGCGAACGCGCACGTGGCGGCCGCCGAACTCATCCTTGAGCCGCCCATTGAGCCGCTCTGCCGTCGAGCGCCCGGCGTAGCGATGCTCCTCGGGAAAGACGAGACCGAGCGTCCGCCGCGCCTTCCTCTCCAGCTTCAACGCCTCCTTCATTTCGCTCGAGCGGCGCGGATTGACGTCGATGATCGGCTTGTGGCCCAGCGATATGCTGTGGGCCCAGATCTCGATCGCATCATAGGCCGAGTCCATAAGGTCGTAGAGGTTCTCGACCCGCCCGGCCGTCAAGGTGCCCAACGGGATGGCCGCCTGGGAGTCATGCGTCGACGCCGAGGTCATGACGCAGCTGATGGGGATGCAGCCGTCGGCCGTGTCGATGTGCAGCTTGTAGCCGATCCAGGAGATGGTGTGGCCCTTGGCGTTTCGCTTGGTGCCGACATCGCAGGCCCTGGGCAAGTCCGCCAGCATCTGCGGCAGTGTCATCGTCAGTTGACGTTCCAGCCGGCTCGGCTCCTTCGCGCCCTCCTCTCCCTTGCGTGGACGCCCCCGCTTGCTCCGCTTCTTCGCCTTCCCCGGCTTGCGCTGAGGCTTCTCCCGCGCCTCGACCGCCGTCGCATCGCGCGAGATGTGCTCCACCAGATGGTCCTGCATCGTCCGCGCAATCAGCGCCTCATGCAGCCGGCCCGCCAGGCCGCTCTCGGCGAACTCCGCAAAGGCACGCGAAAACGTCGCCTCGCTCGGAAGCCGGCCAACGCTGCTCCAGCCGCAAAGACGGCACAGCCGCCTGTCAACCTCCAGACGCTCGATCAGCGCCCGTGTCGTCGGCATGTCGAACACCGCCTTGGCCAGGAAGGCACGCGCCAATGCGGCGCGGTCTTCCAGCGGCCGTCCCACCTGGCCGTGGAAGTAGGGCAGCTGAGCCTCTACCCGAACCAACTCCAGAACCGTGACGAAGAACTCGTAGCGCTCGCCCATCGGGCCGAGCTCGCTCTCCAGCCCCGGGAGCAACTCCAGTTGAAAGGCGTACCAATAATCAGATAGCATCTCGCGCAGGGACACGGCTCCACTCCACCTTGGCTCTCGTGTGGTGGTTTAGCGACAGCACATGATACAGGGGAGGGTGGGCCGGTCCCACCGCAAGTGCCTCGATCAGGCAAAAAAAGCCGCTCCCCTCAGCTATTTTGCAAGAGGCCTCTTTCTTCTCGTGCGAGTCTTTGTGCGAATTCGTTATCCCAAACATCGGCACGTAAGGAGGCAAACACTCGATGACTGCGATACCTTGGAGCATGGCCGAGACGTTCCCCCCCATTGAACGCGTCCGCGAGGAGCAAGCGAGGCTCGCCGAGGCGGGCGTCCGCTATGTGCTTTCCTGTTGGATCGACTTGCACGGATTGCCCAAGACCAAGCCGGTGCCGATCAGCGACTTCGAGAACCTGTGCAAGGGCAGGGGGCCGCAGTTCGCCGTGCACTCGATCTCCTTTGTGCCTGAGCTGGGGGCGGCCGATTCCGACCAGATCCGGTGCCGGACCTCGACTCCCTGATCATCTGCCCATGGGACCCGACCTGCGCCTGGATGATTGCGGATCTCTGGTGGGAAGACGCACCCTACAACCTGTGTCCACGGCAGGCGCTGAGGCGCGCGATGCAGGACGCCGCGGCGAAGGGGTTTGTAGGGTACGCGGGCATCGAGCCGGAGTTCATCGTGATGCGGTGGCATGACGGGCGGCCGGTCAAAGCGTTCGACAGCGATCCGCTACCCGGTGAAGGCGTGCGCCCGAGGCGTCAGGCGTTCGGCTACGACATAGAGTACACCGTCGATTCCATGGGCTTCCTCGGTGCGGTCATCGACATACTCGAGGATCTCGGCTGGGGCTTGAAGGACGTGGTCTGCGAGGGTGCGTATTCGCAGTTCGAGCTCGATTTCGGCTACACCGATCTCCTGGGCATGGCCGACCGGCTGGTATTTCTGCGTGTGCTGCTGAAGGAGGTCGCCAAGCAGCAGGGCCTCTTCGTTACTTACATGCCCAAGCCCACTACCGGCGACTGGCGCTCGGGCGCACACATCAACTACTCGATGCAGCAGGTCGACAATCCGGGCGTCAATCTTTTCGATGAACCGCTCCGGCTTTCCCGGAGGCAGTTTGGTTTGAGTCATGCAGCCATATTGAGGTTCTCGCTGGCGGCATAGTGATTTGCTTCGCCTCAGCGGGCGGGATGTTACCGATGGGGCCGAGCAGGCGTTGATTATTGAACCAGTCCACCCATTCGAGGGTGGCGTATTCGACGGCCTCGAACGATCTCCACGGGCCGCGCCGGTGGATCACCTCGGCCTTGTAGAGGCCGTTGATCGTTTCGGCCAACGCGTTGTCGTAGCTGTCGCCGACACTGCCGACCGATGGATCGATCCCGGCTTCGGCCAGACGCTCGGAGTATTTGATCGACAGGTATTGGACGCCGCGGTCGCTGTGATGCACGAGGCCCGATCCCCTGGCGGGCTTCGGGCGTGTATCGCCTGTTCCAGGGCATCCAGAACGAAGCTTGCATGAGCCGTGCGGCTCACCCGCCATCCGACGATCCGGCGTGCGAAGGCATCGATCACGAAGGCCACATAGACGAACCCGGCCCAGGTCGCGACATAGGTGAAGTCCGCCACCCACAGACGATTGGGCCCGGGCGCCTGGAACTGCCGGTTCACCTTGTCGA
>CAXXVO010000008.1:0-690509 GCA_963422645.2 Alphaproteobacteria bacterium | reverse complement strand
TCGGTGGCGTTCAGGTCGCTCAGAACCGCATCGATCCAACGGTCGCAGGCGTCGTTTGCGAGGCCAAGAATGTGGACCCGCAGGAGGCCATTGCCAGGATCCGGCGGCCCGCCGCAGCGGGTTGACGACCATGGCGGCGGGATCGAGAGGCTCGAGCTCGTGGGTCGGCAGGGCGTCGAGATTGAACTCGTCACGCATGTACTTGAAGAAGTTCTCCTGCGACCAGCGCGAGAACATGGCGACGCCGCGCCTCGCCAGCCGGCGGAACAGATCCGGGCTCCAGCCCTCGCGGTCGAAGACCAGGGTGAGCGCCGGCTGGCCGGGATGCTCGGCGGTCAGGTCCGGCGCCCCGGCGCCAACGATCCCAAGCTCCTGCAGCGCCGGCACCACGTCGGCTTCGATGGCCGCGACCATCTTCGGGTCCAGCGGCTTGTGCAGACAGAGCAGCGGCTTGCCGCCCAGAGCGTTGATCCAGTAGCTGGCGCTCGCCGGCAGGCACAGCTTCTCGCGCGAGACGAAGTGCTTGGGCAAGCGCCCCTTGCGGCCGGAGTAGACCTTGACGTGCCCGTCGATGGCCAGCGTCGCCCAGAGCTCCGGCTCGTCGGCGCCTTGCCAGCGCCTGGCAAGGGCGAGCTGCCACGCCCGCACGCCGGCCTCGTCGTCGGCGATGAGAGCGATCTTGCGGCGCAGCGTCTTGACCTCGGGGCAGCGATCGAGGCCGAGAATGGCGCCCCATTCGCCCGGCGCCTGGTAGCGCAGGCTCTCGGGGTTGCGCACCCGCGCCAAGGTCATGAAGGCCAGGAAGAGCAGGATCGTAGGCAAGCCGTAATAGCCCTTCGGCAGCAATGGCAGGAGACCGGTCTCGGAGAGAAGACCTTCCTTCAGCAGGGCCGGCAGGGCGGCGAGCACGCCGCCGAAGCGGACACCGCGGGCGGCGGCGGCGAACTGCGGTTCGACCGGCCCCGCCTGTCCACAACTGGCCAGAACCCGAGCCGGAACATCGCAAGTCGCACGCCCCATCGGCGCCTGCCGGTCCCGCCGATCGCGCGCGCTGCGATCCGTTTGCGGCTGCGCTTCCAGCCCCGGCGCCGTCTCCGGCCCCGGGGCACCGGTACTCTCTTCATCGACACGGCCTTCAGGAGCCGCACCCGCGTCAGGCGGCGCAGCCAGCGCTGAGCGTCCGGGCTCCCCATCCGCCTCCGTGTTGCCGATCAGTCCCTGACGGCGCCACTTGTTGACCGATGGCGCTGACACGCCGAGAACCCGGGCCGCCGCAGAGCCGCTCAGGCCCGATGCCAGCAACGCCGTCGCCTTCTCCGCCAACTCCGGAGTGAACACCGACGGCCCGCGACCGCGCCGGGGCTTCATGAACCCCGCTTCGCCCTCGGCCAGGTAGCGCCGTCGTGCGCGCTGCACCGTCGCGCGCGAGACAGCGAAAGCGTCAGCCAGTTCCTGCGGCGAGACCGCGCTGATCGCCGCGAGGCGGCCGATCCGCAAGAGCATGGCCGTGCGGTCATCGGCGGCGTGGCTGTCAAAGGGAATGAGGTTGGAAAAGTAGGTGAAGGTGTCGTCCGAGATCAGGACGGCGAAGCAGCTGTTGCCGATCGAGACCGCCTCTGGAGGGCACATTGGGAGGGTACTGGGCATGGTTGAGACCCCGTGCAATTGGTATCAAATTATACTATCAGACCTCGGGCGCGACACCCAGCGAAAAACCGCCTGAAACAACCGAAATGTATCAGAATTCAAGGAGTTCCCGGCACGCTGCCCAGAACAGCCAGCATCACGAGGTCAGGAAGTCTGATACTGCGCTCCTGAACTTCTCCGGCTCATCCTGAGTATCGCTGTCCTCTCATCTTGTTCGCGACGCGGCGTTCATCATCCTCTCGCGCTCAAGAGAGTAGGCACCCCCGCGGCGTGGGGGCGTTGACGCAAAAGGAACTGGCTTGTTCCATAAGAGAGAGGGGGTACCTGGGCAGTTACGAAAAATTTCGCGCCGGGCGCCTTAGCGTCGAGACCGCATTCAGCCGCGAAGACCCCAAAATCCTTGGCGATGACCCTGCGGTTGAGCTTTCCGTCCATCCAGAGGGTGCACTGGATCGCATCCTTCTCCGCCGCGTTGGCCAGATAGCCTCCGGCGCGTTCGAGAGCGGCCACCGCGTCGCCGTAAATGTCGTCGAGGATGATCACGGCGTTCTCCGACGAGCACGAGGTGGCGTTGTCGAAACACTTGGATTCGCTGATCTTCGCTGCCGCCTCGTCAATGGTGGCGCTGGAATCGATGATGACCGGGACGTTGCCCGCGCCGACCCCGATCGCCGGCGTGCCGCTGCGATAGGCGGCGCGCACATTGCTCTGCGAGCCGGTGACGACCACGAGATCGCAGGCTGCCATCAGCGCGTGCGTACTCGCCTTGTCCACCGGTGGCGGCAGCACCTGCACCAGGTCCGCCGGCGCGCCGATCTTCTCGAGCTCCGCCCGCATGAACTCGACCGTTCGCGTGGTCGTCGCGAGGCCTGCCGGCGATGGCGCGATGACGATCGCGTTGCGTCCCTTGAGCGCCATCATCGCCTTGTTCACCGGCGTTGCTGAGGGATTGGTGGAGGGGCTCACCGCGCCGACCACACCGACCGGCTTCGCGTATTTCACGAGCCCGAGCGCAGGCTGTTCCTCGATGATGCCGATACTCTTCACCCGCATGAGGTCGCGCAGCGTGCCGAAGGTCTTGCGCTGGTTCTTGACCACCTTGTCCGCCGCGTTACCGAGGCCCGTGTCGTCGACCGCCATCTTGGCCAGCGCCTCGGCGTGCGCCGGCTTGTAGAGCGACCAGGCGAGGGCGGTCACGGCCTCATCGACCCGCGCCTGATCGGAGCCGGCGAATTCCATCATCGCTGCACGCCCGCGACGCACCAGCGCATCCACGATCGCGACCGGATCGCGCGCGGGGGCGTCGAACCTGGCTTCAGCTGGCTGACTCATGTGACGTGTCACTCCCCGCTCCTCGGCGATCGCGCTCAAAGCGCGCGTGCGGCGCCGGAGACGGAATCTGCGGTCCACCCCAAGCAGCACGTCCAGCATATTGCGTGCCAGCCGTGACGGTGCGGACGCTCTTGTTCGCCGTGCTCACACACCTTTTCGAGCGGGGCCCTATAGTGCAATGTTGATCGTCATTCGTGGCATGCGGAAAGACGAGAAAGTATCGCGCATTGTCCGCAGTTACTCAAGAGACAAGACGGGCCGACCTTGAAGAAATTCTGGGTTTTCTCTCAAATTTTTAGTGGCCGGATGATACACTATCGGGTGCGAGTTAGGTGGTGTCCGATCCCTGAATGCAGTGCGGTCAAATGACGGAGGCGCAGGTCATGTCGGAGAAAGAATCCCTGGGCAATTCCATTGATGTGAGACTACGGGAGCCCGTGTCGGGGAGAGCGGCGGGGCGTTCCTGATGGCTGCGGACCTGCCCCGCTCGGCGCGCGTGGTCATCGTCGGCGGCGGGATGGTGGGCTGCTCCGTTGCCTACCATCTCGCTCGGGCCGGTGTCTCCGACGTGGTGCTGCTGGAACGCCGCGAGCTTACCTGCGGCACCACCTGGCACGCCGCCGGCCTCATCGGCCAGCTCCGCCCCTCCAAGCGCATGACCGAGCTCGCCAAGTACACGGCCGAGCTCTACACGGGCCTGGAAGCGGAGACCGGCCAGGCGACCGGCTTCAAGCAGAACGGCTCGATCTCGCTCGCCACCCACCAGGGCCGCTTCGAAGAGCTCAAGCGCAGCGCCTCCATGGCCAAGGTCTTCAACCTCCGCGTCGACGTGCTCGGCCCGGAAGAGATCAAGGAGCGCTACCCGCTGATCACCGTCGACGACGTGGTGGGCGGGATCTTCATCCCCTCCGACGGCCAGACCAACCCCATCGACGTGACCCGCGCGCTCGCAAAGGGAGCGCGGGACGGCGGCGTGCTGATCCGCGAAGGGGTGCCTGTCACCGCCATCCGCCACGACGGCGAGCGCATCACGGGCGTCGAGACGCCGGAAGGCCCGATTGCGGCAGAGACGGTGGTGCTTTCGGCCGGCATGTGGACCCGCGAGCTTGCGGCCGCCATCGGCGTCCACGTGCCGCTCCACGCCTGCGAGCACTTCTACGTGATGACCGATCCCTTCGAGGGCGTGACTCCGGACCTGCCCGTACTGCGCGATTACGACGGCTGCGCCTACTACAAGGAGGACGCCGGGAAAATTCTTCTCGGCGCCTTCGAGCCCGACGCCAAGCCCTGGGGCATGGACGGCATCCCCGAGGATTTCTGCTTCGACCAGCTGCCCGACGACTTCGAGCACTTCGAGCCGGTGCTGACGCACGCGCTGAAGCGCATGCCGGCGCTGGCGGACGCCGGCATCCAGACCTTCTTCTGCGGGCCCGAGAGCTTCACGCCGGACGACCGCTACCACTTGGGCGAGGCGCCGGGACTTTCGGGCTGCTACATCGCCGCCGGGTTCAACTCCATCGGCATCCAGTCGGCCGGCGGCGCGGGGAAGGTGTTGGCCGAGTGCATCAAGACCGGACGGCCGCTCATCGACATGTGGGACGTGGACATACGCCGCAACCTGCCCTTCCAGACCAACCGGCGCTATCTGTGCGAGCGGGTAAGCGAGACCCTCGGTCTGCTCTACGACGACCACTGGCCCTTCCGCCAGTACGCGACCGCGCGGGGGGTGCGGCGCTCGCCCTTTCATGATCGCCTCTTGGCGCGCGGTGCCTGCCATGGCGAGGCCTTCGGCTGGGAGCGGCCCAACTGGTACGCGACGGAAGGCATGGAGCCCCGCTACGAATACAGCTTCGGCCGCCAGAACTGGTTCGACTGTTCGGCGGCAGAGCACCGCGCGGTGCGGGAGGGCGTGGGCCTGTTCGACCAGACCTCGTTCGCCAAGTTCCGCCTGCAGGGGCGCGACGCGGCGAAGGTTCTGGGCCGGGTCTCCGCCAACGAGATAGACGTGCCGCCCGGCCGCATCGTCTACACCCAGTGGCTGAACGAGAATGGCGGTATCGAGGCCGACCTCACCGTCACCCGGCTCGCGGAGAACGACTATCTGATCATCACCTCCGGCGAGTTCCAGGTGCGGGACGCCCTCTGGCTCACGCGCCACATCCCCGACGGCGCGCACGCGGTGCTCACCGACGTCACTTCCGGCCTCGCCGTGCTCGGCGTCATGGGCCCCCGCGCCCGGGAGTTCCTGCAGTCACTCAGCCCCGACGACCTCGGCAACGAGGCCTTCCCCTTCGGCACCAGCCGGGAGATTGAGCTTGGCTATGCAAGTGCTCGTGCCTCGCGCATTACCTACGTGGGTGAGCTCGGTTGGGAGCTCTATATCCCCACCGAGTTCGCCGCCGGCGTCTACGACATGCTGGTGGAAGCCGGGGCGGATGTCGGCCTCCGCCACGTCGGCATGCACGCCATGAACTCGCTCAGGATCGAGAAGGCCTACCGGCACTACGGCCACGACATCGGCGACGCCGATACGCCGCTGGAGGCCGGCCTCGGCTTCGCGGTCAAGCTCGACAAGCCCGAGCCCTTCATCGGGCGGGACGCGCTGCTGCGCCAGCGCGACCAAGGCGTTCGCCAGCGGCTGGTGCAGTTCCAGCTCGAAGACCCCGCGCCGCTGCTCTACCACAACGAGCCGATCTGGCGGGACGATGCGATCGCGGGCTACGTGCGCTCCGGCATGTACGGCCATACGCTGGGCGGTGCCGTGAGCCTCGGCTATGTGGAGAATGCCGGCGGCGTGGACGCCGACTACGTGGCCGCCGGCCGCTACGAGATCGAGGTCGCGGGCGTCCGCTACCCGGCCAAAGCCTCCCTCCGCCCCCTCTACGACCCGACATCCGGCCGCATCAAGGCGTAAGCGCAAACGGCGCCCCTTCCGGGAGAGACCAATCCATGGTTGCCCACAGCTTGTGAGCGTCAACGGTAGCACCTGCGTAGGCTCGTTTGACCCACAACCACCGCATCCTCTCAATCTTGCCGACACGCCCTGTCGTGCCGAGGTGATAAGCGCGTCCCCCTATATCCCAGTCCATCTCGGAAGAGCTGGCATGAACTCGACTTAGCGGACGTTGAGCCCCGACTTGGGGTGCGTACGCTCGGGGTCTAAGGGAGACGCGCACACCGATAAGCCGGGTTGAGCCGTGACTTGCCGGGGCGAGCCAGTATATTGCGGCACACGCTGCCACCCCTCACAGGTTTAGCGGCCGGCGATGGCGTCTTGGGCTTCGGGCGAGGCGCGCAGCAGGAGCAAGGGAGACATTGATGCAACTGAGCAGAGACGAGCTGCTGAGCGCGTACCGCACGATGGCGGCGGCACGGCACTTCGAGGAAAGCGTTTTCGAGAACTTCTCGGACGGCAAGATACCGGGCTTCGTTCATCTCTCCGCCGGCCAGGAGGCGACGGCCGCCGGCGTCTACATGGCGCTGGACGAGCGGGACTGGATCGCCACGACCCATCGCGCGCATGGCCAGTGCATCGCGCGCGGCCTGGATCTGCAGGAAACCATGGACGAGATCTATGGCGCGTCCACCGGCGTCTGCGGCGGCAAGGGCGGCTCGATGCACATTGCCGACCTCGACAAGGGGATGCTGGGCGCGAACGGGATCATCGGCGCGACCGGCCCCCTGGCCGTGGGCGCCGGCCTTTCGGCAAGAGCGAAAGGCGAGAAGGGCGTTGCCGTGGCCTTCTACGGCGATGGCGGTTCCAACCAGGGTTTGATCTTCGAAGCCTACAACATGGCGAATATCTGGAAGCTGCCCGTGATCTTCATCTGCGAAGACAACGGCTATGCCGAGGCGACGCCGTCCTCTTATTCGGTCGCAGGTTCACAGGTGGCCCGCGCGAACGGCTTCGGAATGCCGGGCGTCGAAATCGACGGGTTCGACTTCTTCGCGGTCTACGACGCGATGAGAGAGGCCGTCGAACGCGCCCGCAATGGCGAGGGCCCGAGCCTGCTTCACATCAAGACCGCCCGCTTCTACGGCCACTTCGTCGGCGACGCTCAAACCTCAGACTTCCTGACCTCTGCTGATTTTAGGTGACACGAGCCGCGCGGATTCCGAGGCCCCGTCGATGTCGTAGACTATGCGCAGACGGGTGCCGGGGAAGACCGTTTCGGTGGCGTTCAGGTCGCTCAGAACCGCATCGATCCAACGGTCGCAGGCGTCGTTTGCGAGGCCAAGAATGTGGACCCGCAGGAGGCCATTGCCAGGATCCGGCAGGATGTCGGCATCGGCGGTGAGCAGCGCTTGAAGCAGTTTCCGGGGATGGGGCTTGTGGCCCTGCGCCTGCATGACGGGAAGCATCATGCGGGTTTCGGCGCGGTAGGCGATCATCCGGATGACGTCGAGGAGGAGGCGCTCGCGCGCGGGCAAGGCATCGAGCTGCTCGGCTTCGTCGAGGTCGCCGGCCCGGCAGTGCTTGGGCGTCTCCCTGCGGCTGGCCCTGACGATGTCGCGGACATCCTGGAGGTCCCTGACTTCCCTCCTGAGTTCCGCCGTCGGCTGCTTCTTCCGGGCCGTGTCGGCGATGCGGTTGCGCAGGCGGCCAAGCTGGCGGTCGAGGCGATGGATTGCCTTGTCATAGGCCCGCCGCAGCGGGTTGACGACCATGGCGGCGGGATCGAGAGGCTCGAGCTCGTGGGTCGGCAGGGCGTCGAGATTGAACTCGTCACGCATGTACTTGAAGAAGTTCTCCTGCGACCAGCGCGAGAACATGGCGCCCGCAACCTCAGCCATCGGCTTGTGCGGATCGGTGGTGATCAGCGGCACCTGACGGCCGTTGTCGAGCAGGCGGCGGATCTGGCGCACCCTGAAGCCGTTCGGCAACGTCACCGGCTTCTCAGCCAGCCGCATGGTGGCGCTGCCGTCCGCCGCCGGTCCGTGAATGGGAACGGTCATCGCGCCGAAGTCCTCGGCCGGCCAGTCCTCGCCCCTGAAGTTCTTGTGCCAGGTCAGGCAGGCGACGCCGCGCCTCGCCAGCCGGCGGAACAGATCCGGGCTCCAGCCCTCGCGGTCGAAGACCAGGGTGAGCGCCGGCTGGCCGGGATGCTCGGCGGTCAGGTCCGGCGCCCCGGCGCCAACGATCCCAAGCTCCTGCAGCGCCGGCACCACGTCGGCTTCGATGGCCGCGACCATCTTCGGGTCCAGCGGCTTGTGCAGACAGAGCAGCGGCTTGCCGCCCAGAGCGTTGATCCAGTAGCTGGCGCTCGCCGGCAGGCACAGCTTCTCGCGCGAGACGAAGTGCTTGGGCAAGCGCCCCTTGCGGCCGGAGTAGACCTTGACGTGCCCGTCGATGGCCAGCGTCGCCCAGAGCTCCGGCTCGTCGGCGCCTGCCAGCGCCTGGCAAGGGCGAGCTGCCACGCCCGCACGCCGGCCTCGTCGTCGGCGATGAGAGCGATCTTGCGGCGCAGCGTCTTGACCTCGGGGCAGCGATCGAGGCCGAGAATGGCGCCCCATTCGCCCGGCGCCTGGTAGCGCAGGCTCTCGGGGTTGCGCACCCGCGCCAAGGTCATGAAGGCCAGGAAGAGCAGGATCGTAGGCAAGCCGTAATAGCCCTTCGGCAGCAATGGCAGGAGACCGGTCTCGGAGAGAAGACCTTCCTTCAGCAGGGCCGGCAGGGCGGCGAGCACGCCGCCGAAGCGGACACCGCGGGCGGCGGCGGCGAACTGCGGTTCGACCGGCCCCGCCTGTCCACAACTGGCCAGAACCCGAGCCGGAACATCGCAAGTCGCACGCCCCATCGGCGCCTGCCGGTCCCGCCGATCGCGCGCGCTGCGATCCGTTTGCGGCTGCGCTTCCAGCCCCGGCGCCGTCTCCGGCCCCGGGGCACCGGTACTCTCTTCATCGACACGGCCTTCAGGAGCCGCACCCGCGTCAGGCGGCGCAGCCAGCGCTGAGCGTCCGGGCTCCCCATCCGCCTCCGTGTTGCCGATCAGTCCCTGACGGCGCCACTTGTTGACCGATGGCGCTGACACGCCGAGAACCCGGGCCGCCGCAGAGCCGCTCAGGCCCGATGCCAGCAACGCCGTCGCCTTCTCCGCCAACTCCGGAGTGAACACCGACGGCCCGCGACCGCGCCGGGGCTTCATGAACCCCGCTTCGCCCTCGGCCAGGTAGCGCCGTCGTGCGCGCTGCACCGTCGCGCGCGAGACAGCGAAAGCGTCAGCCAGTTCCTGCGGCGAGACCGCGCTGATCGCCGCGAGGCGGCCGATCCGCAAGAGCATGGCCGTGCGGTCA
Source organism: Alphaproteobacteria bacterium (assembly GCA_963422645.2). Lineage (GTDB taxonomy): Bacteria > Pseudomonadota > Alphaproteobacteria > UBA828 > UBA828 > WTGU01. The sequence continues at coordinate 681,236 of CAXXVO010000008.1, read as the reverse complement.
TCGGCGGCGTGGCTGTCAAAGGGAATGAGGTTGGAAAAGTAGGTGAAGGTGTCGTCCGAGATCAGGACGGCGAAGCAGCTGTTGCCGATCGAGACCGCCTCTGGAGGGCACATTGGGAGGGTACTGGGCATGGTTGAGACCGTGCAATTGGTATCAAATTATAATATCAGACCTCGGGCGCGACACCCAGCGAAAAACCGCCTGAAACAACCGAAATGTATCAGAATTCAAGGAGTTCCCGGCACGCTGCCCAGAACAGCCAGCATCACGAGGTCAGGAAGTCTGAGCTTAGGTAGGAGTGGATGCCGTCGCGCCAGGTGTCGCGGAAGGCCTTCACCTGCTCGGGCTCGCGGGTGATGTGCTGGGCCTTGCCGTCCTTCACGTCGCGGCTGGTGGTGGACCACTGGAAGTTGGAGTTGAAGCGAATGCCGTAGGGCGGGTCGATGTAGATGCACTGCACCTTGCCGCGCAAGCCCTCACGCTCCGCCAGCGACGCCATGACCTGAAGACTGTCGCCCAGGATCATGCGGTTCGACCAGTTGGCGTCGTGCCGGTAGAACTCGGTTTTCGCTGCGTCATCGGGCAGGCCGTTGAAATCGGCGAAGAGGTCCGGTGCAGTGGGCGCCTCCTCCTCCCGCCGCGCCTTCGTCTGGCGCAGCAGGTCGTCGATCAGGACTTTTGGGTGCACCTTCTCCTGGATGTAGAGCGGCGGCGCCTGGACGACGAGATCGGCCATGTCCTGCTCGTCCTTGCCGCGCCAGACGAGCTGCGGGTCGAGGTCGCGGTTGCGCTCGTAGGCCACGCGGATCGGCGTCTTGTCCTCGTCGGCCATGACGGGGTGGTATTCCGCCGTCGGGATGTTGCGCCGCGCCGCCTCGCCATGCGTGAGCGTCTCGACCGACTTGGCCTTCTTCTTGCGGCGTGCCACGGATCAGCCGACCCTGGTCGAGCGCAGCGGCAGCGCCTCGGTCTCCAGCGTCGAGAGATCGAGGCGCCGGGACGCATGGTCGATGTCGAAACCGATCACGTCGCCGGCAGCATCAAGATCGACATTAAGGCCGTCCGAGACCTCGCGCGTCTCCACGCCAGGCTCCGCCTTGAACTCGACATAGAGGCTGTCGGTCTCGGGATAGTAGTGCAGCTTCACTTTTCGTCCCTCTTGAAACCCCGATCGAAGAAAGCGTTGTGGATTTGGGGCTCTGAACACGGATATGCTTCGTCCCCGGCAGCAAGCCGCAAGGCGCATCCGCGTGCAACTGCCTATGCCGTTCCCGAGGTTCGCGATCACCTAAGCTGCCACGACCGTCCGGCTTGGAAGGGCCGGGGTTTCTCTTCCCAGCGCTCCAAGCCGGCCAGCCAGTAGGAGGCGCGACTGATCTGGTAGTTCTCGTTGGTTGTCGGTTCTGCCTTAACGGCGCGTTCGTGGATTCGGGGCCAGTCAGCCACCTGTTCCCGTGCGAACCATCCCAGTGCGAGAAGCGCCGCGCGCTCCTCCGCGGTCAACCCTCGGAACATGTTTTGTAGTCGCGCGTAGGACGGCAATCCGAATCGCTCGTCATCCACAGGCTGGATTCGCAGGCGTATGTCTTCCCCCTCGTCGTGGCGAACGGTCCGCGCGTCCACATCGCTCCGCCATACTGCATGCGCGTTGCTCAATTCCTCGACCTTCGACCGGGAAATCGCCGGCGCCGGATCGCGTTTGGCTTCAGTCTCCATGATCCACTCTATGGCGCGCTCCCGTGCTTCGCGCAGGCTGTCGAGATCGCCGTCGTTCGGGCGTGGTTCCTTTATCGTCAATGGCCACAACGGAAACGGCCAGTGCGAGACAATGAACTGCGCGGCCTCCTCTTCGAGGGCGCCGCAACGCCGTGCGAGACGGTCCAGCGTTTCGGCGATCAGACGGTGCAATTCCTCGCGATCGGTGCATGGCTCGGGCGCGAAGCCTCTCCAGACATCGGCGATTTCAGCGAGGCCGTCGGCCGAAACGGCGCCCGCCCCCGACAGGGATTGGACAAGCATGACGCAATCCGACGTCAGATATTGCGACTGGGAATCGTCCGCAGAGGCTGGAGCAATCCAGTAGCACGCGGCCGCGGCGTCCGTCACGTCCTGTACATAATCGACATAGAGGTCGCGTTCGCGCTTCTCCGAAATCGAATTCGGGAAGACCCAGTCGACCCCTTTCGGTCCGTCGAGATACCACGGGCGGCACTCGTGCTCGACCCAGTCCGAGAGTTCGCCGAACGATGCGATGTCCGGATATTCGCATGCCATGGCGTGGATGCGCTTCGCAACATGGCCGTAGAAGCGGTTCAGCACCTGCGCCCTTCCTTCCGAGCTCCTCGGGCACCGTACATAGTCGATGAGAATCAGCACCTTTGCGGCCTCCTCCTCCGCCAAGCCGCGCATGATTTCCGAGGCGCGGAATTCCCCGTCCCGGTAGAGGCGGTGGGCGGTTTCGTCGAAGCCGTCCGCATTGTCGACGATGAGCGACATGCCCTCGGACAAGGTCTGGAAGAGAACGTTGTCGGAAAGCTGCTCCAGATTGCGTATTGCCCGCCTCATTCCTTGCGTCCGATCCAATACGGTTCCGGTGTGGATAGTCTCTTGTACCATGTCTCAGGGCAATCCCCTGGCAAAGGGATGGAAGCATCCAGCGGCGGATTCGCTCACGCCGGGCCTTCGTTCATCGTCTCCGCCATGCTCCTGCGGGCGGCGGCGACGAGGTCGTCGAGCTCTCCGCCGCGTTCGGCGTCGAGCATTTCCTCCCGGTCGAGCGTGGCCATCACGTAGACGAAGCGGTAGATCTCCTTGATGAGCGCGGCGTGTCCCTTCGACAGGGTGGTCGGGGGAGGCTCGCCGAGGCGGTCCTCGGCGAGGGCGAGCGCGCCCGAGCGGACGAGTTCGCCGGCTGAAGTTCCACGCCGTGCGGCGGCCCGTTCGACGAGAGTCCACTCGGAATCGGAGAAGCGGATCGAGCTCGGCCGGCGGGCATCGCTCCGGGTCTCGGCCGGTTTCTTTCCGGTTCCGGGTAGTGTCTCAGTTTGATACATAGCGCATTGTTTTTATTGAGGGAAAAATTCAAACTGAGACACTACCGAAATTTCGGTCCAATTCTACATGTCTCTTGAAAAACAGCTCTCGTATCTTGGATTTTTCTGATTGTCGCGCAAACCAAACGACAACATCGTAGGTATTGTCCAGTGAAATGCCCGCCTTTCCCGTGGTCTTGCGAAACACAATGTTTGCTACGTGGTTTTCTTCCCCAAACACCTCGTCTATCACCGCACGCACGCGATGCACGTTCTCGTCGCCGATCTGCACGAAGATGCTGCCACTCTCGGTCCGCAGATCACGCGACACGGTCAGCCGGTCGCGCAGATAGCTCAGGTAGGAGTGGATGCCGTCGCGCCAGGTGTCGCGGAAGGCCTTCACCTGCTCGGGCTCGCGGGTGATGTGCTGGGCCTTGCCGTCCTTCACGTCGCGGCTGGTGGTGGACCACTGGAAGTTGGAGTTGAAGCGGATGCCGTAGGGCGGGTCGATGTAGATGCACTGCACCTTGCCGCGCAAGCCCTCACGCTCCGCCAGCGACGCCATGACCTGAAGACTGTCGCCCAGGATCATGCGGTTCGACCAGTTCGCGTCGTGCCGGTAGAACTCGGTTTTCGCTGCGTCATCGGGCAGGCCGTTGAAATCGGCGAAGAGGTCCGGTGCAGTGGGCGCCTCCTCCTCCCGCCGCGCCTTCGTCTGGCGCAGCAGGTCGTCGATAAGGACTTTTGGGTGCACCTTCTCCTGGATGTAGAGCGGCGGCGCCTGGACGACGAGATCGGCCATGTCCTGCTCGTCCTTGCCGCGCCAGACGAGCTGCGGGTCGAGGTCGCGGTTGCGCCGCTCGTAGGCCACGCGGATCGGCGTCTTGTCCTCGTCGGCCATGACGGGGTGGTATTCCGCCGTCGGGATGTTGCGCCGCGCCGCCTCGCCATGCGTGAGCGTCTCGACCGACTTGGCCTTCTTCTTGCGGCGTGCCACGGATCAGCCGACCCTGGTCGAGCGCAGCGGCAACGCCTCGGTCTCCAGCGTGGAGAGATCGAGACGCCGGGACGCATGGTCGATGTCGAAACCGATCACGTCGCCGGCAGCATCAAGATCGACATTAAGGCCGTCCGAGACCTCGCGCGTCTCCACGCCAGGCTCCGCCTTGAACTCGACATAGAGGCTGTCGGTCTCGGGATAGTAGTGCAGCTTCATTTTTCGTCCCTCTTGAAACCCCGATCGAAGAAGGCGTTGTGGACCGTCTCCCCGTCGGCCAGCGTCACCACGCGGAGGATGCGCGGCGCATCTTCGCCGGGGCGCTCGACCTCGCCCCAGAAGCGAATGCGGCTGTCCGGCTGTACCTCGTGGCGAAGAGGCGCGGCAATGACGGCGGCGCACCACGCCGGGTCGATGTAGGGTCGCTTGCGTCGTACCTGCTCCTCGAAATAGCGTGTGGTCTTCATGCGGCAGCATCTTCGAGAAGGAAGCCGCGGACAAGCGCATCGAACCCGGCCTCGATCTCGTAGACATCGGTGAACTCGGCGAAGGCCCAGCGCCCGAAGGTGCCGAGCGCATTCACGCCCGGCACCCAATAGGTCTCCATGGTCGCCTTCTTCACCTTCGCGTCTTCGCCGCGGTAGCCCTTGACTTCGACAATCAGGTGCAGCGGGTCGTCCTCGCCACGGCCGTCGTCCACCAGCACGATGAAGTCGGGGATGTATCTGTGCGGCTCGGAACCGCGCAGATAGGGCACTTCGAGGCCCAGTCCGTGGTTCTTGACGTAGGCGCGGACGCGGGGATGCCCCTCGGCCACGAAACAGAACTGGTCCTCCCAGTCGCTGTCGCAGACGACATAGTTGATGTGGCAATAGCGGGCATCGGTCTTCCTCAGCGTCTTCTTCGACGTAGTGAGGCGCACGTGGATCGTCGAGCCGGCGAGATTGTAGGGATCGAGCACCGCCTTCACGGGGCGCTCGTCCACATGCCGCTCGACGATCCCTCGCGTGATGCGCTCGCAGGCCATGTCCGCCAACTCCAGATACATGAGCTGCGCCGGGTACGTGCCGCCCTTGCAGACGAGATGATCGTCGAGCCACTGCCGTGCAACCCGCTTGAGCTGGCCGAACAGGTGGAGCTTCGGCTCCTCTCCCGGATCGCACCACTTCGTCTCCAGCAGACGCTTGGTGAGGTGAAACAGCAGGGTCGAGCGGCGCAGATCGCCCGTGTGAACCAGGTTGAGATCGACCCCCTCACCGATAATCCCCTCAACCCGAGTGCGAGAGGGGCCGACGAGCGCGGGCGTCAGAACCAGCGTGTCATCGGCAGTGAAGGTCGCCTGTAATCGTTCCTCCGGCAATTCGACGCGGTAACCCTGGACACGCGGAAAACGGATTTCGCAGCGGTCGCGCTCCGGCGTAATCGCTTTGACCTGGACCGCGTTGGTGGGCTTCTGCGGCGGGGCGACCACAGGCTTCGCTGTGAAGTCGAAGGGGATGCCGAGCACGTCGGCGTACTCGACGGGAAACAGGTTGTCGTCGCTCAGCTCGTAGGATTGCCGGCGCAGCGCCCGGCCCACCGCCTGCTCGCAAAGGAGCTGCGTGCCGAAGGCGCGCACGCCGAGCACGTGGGTGACGGTGTTTGCGTCCCACCCCTCGGTCAGCATCGAGACCGAGACGACGCAGCGGGTCGCGCCGCCGAGCCGGCCTTCCTTGCCAACAGTGTTCATCGCCTCACGCAGCAGGTCCTGGTCGGAGAGGTTATCAGCCCGCTTCTTGTCGCCCGTGCGCTTGATGATCTCCCAGCGGAAGCGCTCGATCTCGTCCGCCGCCATGGCGCGGAAGTTCTTGTCGAGCGCATCGCCGGACTCGAGCTGTTCGCTGTCGATCAGGAGAGTGCGCGGGCGCGCGAGCGGGGTGCCATGCTCGTCAAAATTTTGGAACAGCTTGAGCCGACCGTTGACCAGAGTCGTGGAGCCATCCGGGTTTTCTCGTTGGAAGCCCGCGATGTAGTCGTAGATGAGCTTCGAGGTCGAGGTGTTGTTGCAGACCACGATGAAGCAGGGCGGGACCTCGATGCCGGCCTCGTGCCAGAGAGCGAAGGTCTTCTCGTAGTGACCGTAGAGGGCCTCCAGCGCCGTCTGCAGAGTTACGGGAATCTGCAGCGGATTGAGATTGGAGGTCTTGCCGCGCCCCTTCCTCGGCATGTCCTTGCGGATATGCTCCCACAGGTTGCGGAACTTCGGCATGTCGCCGCCGGGGATGTTGTCGGCCACCGGCACACGGGGCAGCTTGACGATTCCGCACTCGATGGCGTCCATGAGGGAGAAGTCGCTCATCGTCCAGGGGAAGAGCGTCCCTTCCGCGTAGCCCGAGCCGCGCAGGAAGAAGGGCGTCGCCGAGAGGTCGATCACGCGGGTGAGGCCGAGCTTCTGACCCACCGCCTCCAACCCGGAAATCCACAGCCTCGCGGCTTCGCGGTTCTTCTCGGCTTCCTTGCGGTCCTCGCCCTTCAGGTTGCCTTCGTCGTCCTCGCCGGGCTTCTCGCGATAGCAGTGGTGCGCCTCGTCGTTCAGCGCGAGCACGTTCTTCATGCCCATGATCTCGGGCATGACCCGCTGAAGCATCTGTCCTTCGCTCTCGGTCGACCTTATATCGGGACCGCGACCCTGGAGCAGAGCCCGGCCGCCCTTGGAGACCTCCATCGTTTCGCGGCGCTTGAAGGCATGGAAGTTGGTGATGACGATCTTCGCTCGTTCGAGATCGCCCAGCATGTCGCCCGGTACCAGCTCACGGCTCTGGTAGTAGCTGTCCGGGTCGTTGGGCTGGAGCACCCGGAGCCGGTCCTTGATGGTGATGCCGGGAGTGACGATCAGGAAGCCCCGCGTGAAGCGCCTGCTGTTCGGGCGGCGCACCGCGTTGATCGTCTGCCATGCGATGAGCATGGCCATCACGGTGGTCTTGCCTGCGCCGGTGGCGAGCTTCAGCGCCAACCTGGAGAGCGCCGGATTGGCTTCCTTGTTCGCGTTGTCCAGGTGTTCGAGGAACCGGCGTCCTGCGGCGATCTGGGGTGCGACCTCGGTTAGCCAAATCGCCGTCTCCACCGCCTCGACCTGGCAGAAGAAAGGGCGGATATCGTTGAACCTGTGGTGGCGCCAGTGGTGCAGCAGCCGGGCCGTCTCCGGTGTCACGCGCCACTGTCCTTGATCTGGCAGCTCCCGCCAGCGATCGACGGCATTCCGTACGCTGTTGATCGTCTGCGCCAGCTCGTATTGCTGGCCTTCGGTCGCGACCCGCTGTGCTTCCTCGTCGAAGATCAGCGTCTGTTGCGACCCCTTGCTCTTCTTTGGCTTGGGGATCGGCGTGATGAACGAGACCTGACGCCGCAGCTCGAGGATGCGGTTGGTGGGCTGGCCGCTCTCGTCAAGCTCCCAGTGTCGCGCAGGGTATTCGTAAGGTGAGTTGAGGATCGGGCGGTCGAAGAACTGCTCGTTCGTGTCCATGTCCATCTACCGATTCGGTCCTGTCCTGAGGCTATGAAGCCAGCGACCGGGGCACCGTCAGGCTACAGCAGCCAAACGGACCATTCCAGGTGGAGCACCCGTCTTCGATTCGGGCATGACGCTGAATGCGACGCACCGGCCTCGCTATCGTCGCCCTTGTCGTGGCGGAGCAGGGCGCGGTGAGCAAGACCCCCAGGGCAGGGGCAGGGAGGCAGAGATCTCGTTACCGTCCGGTCTCGGTCGGCCTACATGCGCATGCTGCGAACCTGATACCGCCCCTTGCGCCGCCGCTGCCGAGCGGCCTTGCGCGCCTCTCTGCGCTCGATCTGGCGCCTGTGCAGCTCGCGCAGCTTCTCCGGGTCGTCGAGGAGGGCGGCGATACGCTCCTCCCTCCGGCGCGGGTCGTCGCCCTTGCGCTCGGGCACCAGGGCCTCCGCCATCTGACGGTCGTCATCGGCCAGCACCTCGCGCGCGCTGGAGAGCGAGGATTCGAGGCTGAGGCGCGTCAGGCCCTGGAGGTGGATGCCGTAGTCCTTCGGTTCGGACAGCAGGCTCTCGGCGGCTTCCACCGCCTTCTCGGTGTCCCGCCGCCACGGGTCGTAGCCCTCGCGGTCCACGAAGGCACGCTCGTCCCGCGACCACCCAGAGTCCAGCATCTCGCGGCGGCGGGCCAGCCGGGCCGCAATGGCAGCGCCGTGCTGCACGACGCGGTCACGCGTTCTCTCCGCCGCGCCAACCGCGTAGATAACGCGGTCGATCTCCGAGCGGACCTCTTCGGGCAAGTAGGGATCGCCGCGGGCGAGGGACTGAAGCTCCCCGTACAGCGTCTCGTACTCGGCGGTGTAAATGACGTGGACACCCTCCCGCCCTGCGTGGTCCACCTGCAGGTTCCAGCGCTCCCGGAGGCTCTCCCAGCCCTCCAGGGAGGCCCGCGTCGCGGCTTCGATCGCGGCCTGCCTCTCGCTCTCCGCCAGGCGCCCGTCCCAGTCGTGGATCCGGCGAAGCCGCCAGAGCAGCCTGTCCGCCCGCGTGCCGTCGTCGTCGACGGCCGGCGCCGGGTCCGGTTGCGCTGCCGCACCGGCGTCCTCCGCGAACCTGAGGCGGGCCAGCTCCCGGTTCAGCCGGCGCCGCTCTCGCGCCTCCCGTTCGGCCTCCGCCGGCTCCCGGTCGTCCTCGCGGGTCGTCTCGCCGAGGCCGGAGACCCGCACCTCCGCGAGCTTGCGGACCGAGGAGATGCGGTCGAGATGGGGAGCGTAGTTGCGGTCGGCGAGGATTGCCTTGCCTTCCCGCAGAAGACGGTCGGCCGTCTTTCTCCACTTGCCATAGCCGGGCGCCTGCGTGACCGCCACTCCGGTCTCGTCCGAAGACTGCTCGAGAGCGTTGCGCCGGTGCCTGTGCCGCTCGACGGCCTCCAGGAACTCCTCGATCCGCTTGCGCGCCGCGCGCTGGCGCTCGTGGTTCTCCAGCAACGGGACCAGAGACTCCCGCCTGTCGGCCGGGACGTCCGGGTTCTCCGTGAGCTCCCGGATGCGCGGGATCAATTCCGAATAGCCCTTCATGTAGAAGGCGATCGCGCCCGAATGCCGGGCACGGTCGATCAGCGCGTTCCACTCCCCTATCACCGGCTCCCAGGCGGATCGCCAGTCCGGCTTCGGGGGCTCCGGGGCAGGCGGCGCCGGGTTCTCGCGCGCCTCGGCGTGGTCCTCGTCGGTCGGAGGCGGGACGGAATCCAGATAGTCGGGTGGAACGACGGACGCCGCCTCGACGGCCCCCTCGTGCGCTGGCCGCACGTCCTCTTGTGTCTCCGCCGGGGACACCTGGCGTTCGGTCTCCCGCCTGGCGCGATGGATCTGCCGCATGGTCGCGGCGCGGCGGTGGCGGCGGGCGCGCTCGTGCAGCGCCTCGAATTCTTCGAGGTCGTCGCGGCCGATGCGGGTGCGCGCCGCCAGCAGCGAAGCGAAGGCGTCCGGGCGGGCGCGGAAGGGCTCGGCCTGTCTCAGCAGCGCCGCGTGGCGGTCCAGGTTTTCGCGGTAGGTATCGCAGAGCGCCACCGCATCGCCGCCCGCGCGCGTCATCTCGCGCAGCTCGTCCCACGCCGCCACGACCTCCTGCCTGCCGGCGGCGAAGGCGTCGACGGCCGCGCCGTGACGCCAGGCGAAGGCGGTGCGCTGCACATCGCGGGCGATGCGCGAGAGCGCGTTGTCGTTGGCGGCCGACCTCGACTCTTCCATATGGGTGTCGCCGGCGCCCCTCTGCCGCCCCACACCGGCAGCGTTCCCACGCTCCCGCGCACCCTCGGCGAACTCCTCCCTCGCGTCGTCCGCCATGTAGTCGAGCGCCGCCTTCTTGGGCGCCGACCGCGACCAGCGCTCCGCCAGATGCGCCCTGATCTCGCCGTCCGTCACCGGCACCTCCCGGTCGCTGTCCACCCGCCGGTCGGCCACGTCGAGAGCCAGCGGGGCGCGATTGACATAGACGTCGATCTCCTCGCGGTGGCGCGTCCCCGCCGGGTAGATGGTTTCCCGCGCCGGCCGGTCGTCGGCCAGCAGGAAGGTGCGGTCCACGGTCAGCCCCTGGGCGGCGGCGATGGTCAGCGCATAGCCGTGGTCGAGGCGGACGTTGCCGTACCAGTCGCGGATCTCGTCGTGCCGGAATTGTACCTCTCGCCCGTCGTCGGTCCGCGCCGAAATGAGCACCGGGGGTTCGCGCTCCGGCTTTCCCGGTTCCGGGCCATCCGGTCCCCGACCCTCCGCCTCCGTCCCGGCCCCATGCCGTTTGACCCGCAAATCCTCCACCGTCACCACGGTGCCGTTGAAGAGCCGCTTCTCCCAGTGGGTGGCGCCGATGCGAAGCCGGTCGCCGACGGCAATCTCCAGCGGAGACGCCTTCCGCTCGTCCTCGGTGCCCCGGCTCACGGTTACCGTGACGCGCTTGACGTCTTCCACGTTCTGCCGGGCGAGTCTCTTCTCGCGCATCAAGTGCGACAGCACCCGAACCTCGGCGCGGGTGCGCGCCAGCACCGCGGCGGCCTTGTCGGGGTACTGCTTGGCGTAGCGGTCCCACTCATCCACCAGTGCGGTCAGCGTCCGTTCCTCGTCGTATCCGAGGTGGAAACGCCCCCGCTCGTGCCAGGCCAAGATCGCCGATTCCGCGTCCCCGTCCCTGAGCGCCTCCGACACCTTGACCTGCCAGGGGGTGAATGCCGGCTTCTCCTCCATCGCTTCGTAATCGGCGAGAATGCGCGCACGTTCCTCGTCCGCCATCAGACCGCCGCGAAAGCGCGCAGCCGACGGCGTTTCGCCATGGACTTGGACTAGGATGTCTTCCAGGTCCGGTTTCTGGCGCCGGATGCGGTCGACGCGGACGCTGCCCACCGCGTCCCGGATCAGCCGCAAGCCCGGCCCCGCCTCCACTGGCTGCTGCTGCCGGGTGTCGCCCGCGAACACCACCTTCGCCCCGTGACGCTCTGCGAGACGTAGCACGTGATGGGCGTGCCGCGTCGACAGCATTCCCGCTTCGTCCACCACGATGGTGGTGCCGCCGTCGATCTCGGCGCTGTTCTTCGCCGCCAGCTTCAGCAGCTTGTCGACGCAGAAGGGCCGCGCATCGAGGTCGTTGCCCAAGGCCACCGCCGTGCGCCACGCCACGGCGGTGGCGATCACCGTGCCCCCGTGCTCGCGGCAGAGGTCGGCAATGGGTCGCAGGGTGGTGGTCTTGCCCGAGCCCGCCGCGCCCTCAACGATGGCGACGCGTCCCTGCCGTCCGGCAACGGTACGGATCGCCGCCGTCTGCTCATCGCTCAGCGCATAACCCTGCTCCTTGAGCGATGCGATCTTATCCTCGACCGCCTGCGCGGGGAGCGCATGGCCCGTCTCCGCCGCCATGCTGGCGGCCATCTCGCGCAGCGCCTGCTCCATCTCGAGCGTGCGCCCCGTGGTGTAGAGCCTGGTATGCGCCATGTCCGCCCGGCCCTCGGCCGAGCGGGGGATGCGCGTCAGCCGCACCACCTCTGGATGGCGCAGCACGCGCTCGATGGCGGTGGCCACCGCCTCCCGGCCCATCAGCCCCGCCGTCGCGTTGCCCACACGCTCTACGATGTCCGGAAGCCGGAACACTGCCTCTTCGCGGGTGAGCCGCTCCGGCAGGGCTTCGAGCGCTTCCGTCAGCTCACGCAGCTGCTCCTGGGTGATGTCCTCGGCATCGCCCATGAGAGAGGCGATCAGCGCCTCGCGCTCGCAGAACCCCTCGGCCTCGCCCCGCCAGCGCCGGTGCCTGATCTCGGGATCGTTGTCGGGAGACTTCCCCGCCCGCGTGATCTTGTTCGCCGCCGCCGCCCGCGCCGCGTTGCCCTCGACCTTGAACCCCATGTCGTTGGCGGCATCGACGATCGCGGCACGCCGTTTCGACCAATGCGCGGCGAGGTCCTCCGGCACGCCCTTGACGCGGGTGAACTCCCCGTCCCGGCCGTATCGCTCCATGGGGATACCGAGGCTCTGATGCAGGTTCCAGGCGAGCGCGTTGCGGTAGACCGCGCCCGCCGCCTTGGCCCAGCCGTAGACCGGGTGCTGGTGCATCGCCCGCCACTTGCCGTCGTCCTGCGCCCTGGCCGCGTTGAAGATCACGCAGTGGGTGTGGAGCTGCGGGTCGTTCTCCCGGCTAGTGCCGTGCTGGAACATCGCCGCCATGAGGTCGGCGGGGAGAACGTGGATCTTCCCCTTGCGATCGCGGATGCGGGTGAAGCCGCAATGGCGGAACACCGTCTCCTCCAGCGCGACCCTTGCTGCATCGTTGTGAGCCTGCTCGATCTGGCCGCGCAGCTCGGGATCGGCGATCGCCCAGAAAGCGGACACGCTCTTGTCGGCCGAGAAGGTCATGTCGAGGCCGGGCGAGCGCTTCTCGCTGCCGGCGTTCCGGGTCAACCTGCCCGAGCCGTCCGGCGCGAAGCCGTGGTAGAGGCGGTGGAAGTGGCCGGAATCCACCTTGCCGCCGTCCTCCAGGCCGAAGAGGCCCTTCGGGTTGAACCACACCCCGTCGGGCTCCTCGCCGGCCGTGTAGTACTCGTTGGGATGCCGGAACGAGCGCTGGCTCTCCAGGTAGTAGGCGGCAGACGCCGCCTGGGCGAGAGTCGCTACCACGGCGAGCCTCGCAGAGAAGCCGGCGCGATGGCCGCGTCCCCGCCCGGCGCCGGCTTCCGGCCAGGGACCGGCACGGCGTCGATGACTACCGGACCAGAATTCCCCATTAGCGTCAAAACGTTACCAGAATCGACGGGGCAGGCCGTCATAGATCTGTCTATACCCAGGTTGGCACTTTTTGTGTTCTGCTGTCGTTTATCGCTTTGATATGGCGCAATATTTTTCTCTGCCGATTCCAACATGGCACTACATTTTGTGAGATTCTGTCAGCTCGTCAGGCGGGTCCTCGTGCGGTGGATGGCGGGGTCAACACCCGCCGCCGAGGAGATTTGGGCGACCTCGGCGGCCGGGCGCGTGTCCTGGCGGTTGACGATCAAGGTGCCGTCGGTCTGGCGCAGTCGCGTGGTGATCCGCACCCAGGTCCGCATGCCCTCGCGGATCGATGCCCAGCACTTGTGGATGCCCCGCGCGGCCAGTCGGGTACGGATCAGATGCACGGCGTGATAGGCCAGCACGGCGATCAGCAGGTGGGCCGCGATGCGACGGTCGAGCTGGTGCCAGATCGGGCGAAGGCCGAGCTCGGATTTCAGGCTGCGGAAGGTGGCCTCGATGTCGGTGATGCGCCAGTAGGTCCGCAGGATCGTCTCGATATCCCAGTCGACGTGGCTGGTGCGCAGCACATAGGCGCCGGCGCCCTCGTCGGCCTCGTCGTATTGCGGCCTGCGCTTGAAGCGCACGGCGGCGGCGTTGGGGCCGGTTTTCGCCTTCTCGACCGTGACCTCGTAGTGTCTGGCGACGGTGGAGAAGCGCTGCTTGAGACGGCCAATGCTCTCCAGCACCCTGTCGTAGCGCTTGAGGCGGCCCTTGACCGGCAGGCCGCTATGGAGCCTTTCCAGCGCCGCCTCGAAGCGGTTCCGCCTGAGGCCGATGATCGCGTTCTCGGCCTTCTTCTTGCCCTCGCTGACGACGTAGAGCCGCGCCTCGCCGTCCTCGCTGGCAAGCCGCCAGGCGCGCACCTCGTGCCGCGCGCTGGTGATCAGCAGAGCCTCGGGCCCGCCCTCGGGCAGCGGCGGCCTGGCGCCGCGGCTGACCGCGATCCAGTCGTAGCCCTGCTCGCCCAGCCACGCGACGTTCTCCTCGGTGGCGATGCCCGCGTCCATGACCACCGTGGGCTTCGGCGCCGTGCCGCCGCACACCGCCTCGAGCCTGACCAGCGCGTCCTCCAGCGTGCCCGGCTCGCTCACGTTGCCCGGCAGGATCTCGCAACTGCGCGGGAAGCCTGCGCCGTCGAGCGCCAGCGCCAGCGTGATCAGCGGACAGTCGTCGCGCTTCTGCTTGGAGCGCCCGAACCTGGGAAGCTGGCCGTGGGTGTGGCCGTGGTAGTGGACATTGGTGAGATCGTAAAAGGCGATCGTTTCGGGCAGGTCGAGCAGCGCGCGCTCGCGGTTGAACAGCTCCCGCTGAATGGCGGCCCGGTGGCGCCAGAGCAGGTCGCCGATGCGGTAGAGCGTCTTGCGCCGCAGCGCCTTGCGGTCGCCCTCCAGCCCCAGGAGCTCGGCGGTCGCGCTGTCGCGGCGCAGCCAGCGGCTGGTGTCACGCTCGCTGGCGGGATGGACCATCCTGGCGACGATCAGCGCGCTGGCGATGCGCCCGTCGCGGCCCTTGATATCGAGGCCGTGGAGGATGTCGGCGAAGCCGAGGTCGTCGAGGGCCTTGAGGCACAGGCGCTCGCAGCCGACCGTGCGCGGGTTCTCGTGCTCCAGGGTATCGAGGTCGACGGTGGCGATGTCGGGCTTGCGCGCCTCTTCCTGTATCGCCTCGGGGCGGAACCCCCTGGCCCTGAGCTTGGCGACGATGTCCTCGGCTGCGGCCTGCACGTCCGGCGCGGCTTCGAGCAGCGGCGGGCGGCCGTTGAGCAGCGCCTCGGCGAGTCCGGCAACTTCGCGCCATTTCTCCTTCGGCACCGGATAGTCGGTGCCGAGGTTGAGAAGCGTGCGCTGCCTGACCTTGTCGCCGATGCGCTGCGAGAGCACGAGGCGATGGCTGCGGACCGGCTTGCCTTCGGTAGTGTGGGTCTTGGTTGCCCTGATGAACATGTCGCCCGGCACGTTTTGGTCGTGGCGGGTTCAGATATGTCGGCTTTGGTGGTGGGGTCAAGGGAAATCCTGCAAACCCACCATTCCCTGGCACTACAAAGGGAGTTCGAGACGGCAATCGCAAATGTAGGGGCGTGCCCTTCTCGTCAACGCTATATCTGGTGTGTCAGCCGGAAAAACCTGGCCAATTCGGCCCCGAACAAACGGAAAAAGTGCCAACTTGGGTATACAACGGGCGATACATGCCGACACCGCGCACTTTAGTGCAGAGGTGTGAGAGACCTGCTTCCTTCTCAAATCGCTTGTTGGAGGCATGGTTCGCGTATATCACGGCCGATGTGCCGGGCACAAGGTCTTGTGGCACATCTTCCGGGAAACCCAACATGTATGGATTTCCGCATTGACATGGCAGGTGGGCCAATCGATCATGCACTGGCTGCCAATGGAGCTACAGGACGTGGGGATTCGCATCATGGTCGCGAGGCGCTTCAACGAATCCGACATCGATTTCGAGGCCATCGATGCCGATCTGTCCAAGCTGGCGCCACCGATGCGCTCAAGGACGTGCTGGATCGCTTGCGCGAGCGGATGCTCGAGCAAAGGGCCAAGGGCGTCACGGTGGCGCAGATGCACGAGGTGCTGAAGGCGCGGGGCATCGAGATCGGCGAACGGAGCCTGAAGACGTTCCTCGACAAGGGAGAGCTGCCGGGCCGGAAGGCGAGGACGGCGGCGCAGACGGCGATGGCGGAGCCGGGCCGGGATCCGTTCTGAGACCGATGCCGGAATCACGGATGGCGGCGGACAGGTAGAGGCGCCGCCCCGTGCGAAGGCAACACCCGGTGACGGGGTAAGGGAAGCAGTTGCATCATCCTGTGCGCGGCTGACATTGCCCCTCACGATTGAGACGCGGAAGAGCGCGACATGCTCTGTCTGGTGACCAAGTCCAAGCTGCGCGTCGTGCGGGAGCTCACGGAAAAAGAGGCCGACGCGGTGAAGGATCCGCTGCGTGACGGCGCGGCGGAGTTGGCATTGGCCGTTCTCAGAGAGGGGAGTGAGAACGATCTGTGGCTCCGGTGCGACTGCCGGATCGACATCGACGACGATCCCCTCGTTGCACCGTGCCGCATGCCGGAGGGCGCCGGGTACTCGTGGCGAGTCCTGCAGGGCAAGAACCGTCCGCGGCACCTCGCGAACTGCGTCTTCTACCGGGAGAGCCGCGAGGAACGCGCCGAGAAGGATTGGCGCCGGGCGGCGCGGATACGGCCGGAGGGGTATTTTGCGGCGCTGCTCGCCCGCAAGCGCGGCAATTCGGCGGAGTTGCTCGCCGGCGAGGACGGCACGGCGCTGACCGATCCGCTCCAGGCGCCGGGGGAGGACGGGGACAGGGAACCGGGTCGGCGGCGGATGCCCGCATTGCCGGGTCTCCTGTGCCGGTTGCTGGAGACGGCCGGCCTCACGCGGGTGCGGGCGAATGAGCCTGCACCGGGCATCGGTGGGTGGACGGATGCCATGCGCGCCGCGGCGAAGACAATGGAGGTCGCGCCCGGACACCCGTTGGACGAACTCCTGTTCCCGTGGCGCACCGGCTGGGACCGGCGGCGCGTGCATGCGCAGGTCCGGGAAGCCGCGCAGAACTTCCCGAAGGGCCATGTGCCGCAAGGGTTCGTGTGCTTTCCGGTACGCCACGTGGGAGAGAGATCGCTGCCCGCAACCAGCAAGTACGGCGAGCTCGAAGTGGTCTCGCGGATCAAGCGGCCGACGATCGGTGGGCGCCCCGTGTCGGGCCCCTACCTGTTCTTCGGCGTTGTGGCGCTGACCACCAGGCAGCGCGGATACGAGTGCGTGCGGGGCTGGGCGCAGCCCATCGTGTCGGTCCACCGCCCCGTGCCGGTGGATTCGGACTTCGAGCGCCAGGCCTTCTCGACGCTCGAGACGACGCTGTGGATACTGAGCAAGGAATTCCCGGATACCGAGTTCACGATGGAGAAGCCGGTGTTCGAAATAGGCACCAAGCACGGGCCAAGCTTGCCGGACTTCCTGATCAAGGCGCGGCGGAATGGCGAGGTGCGAACCTGGGTGGTCGAGGTGATGGGCTTCGAGCGGCCAGACTACCTCGCCGGCAAGGAGGTCACGCACGAGCGGATGGAGGAGGTGGGACCCGTCATCCTCATGGACGGGAAGCGGTTCGAGTCAGGGCTGACCGACGAGGGCCGCAAGGTGACGGAACGGATCCGCGCCGAGATGGAGGGGGCGTGGCTCGGGCGACGCCAGGAATGCTGACACGACTTGGGTTGGTTGTGGCTCGTCGCCCCGGATTGGCGCCGCCGGGCACACTGAGCCGCTGGTTTGGTTGGGAGGGGTCAACCCCTTTCATCGGACGACACCACGGACGAAGGGCGCGTCGTCGGCTCGTCGACCGGCGCGTTTCTTCCAGCAACGAGCCGGCGAGCCCCAGCTGGCACAGATATGCAGAGAGCAGAACGCAAATGCGAGATGCTCGACACAACAGATTGCAGCATCGCCGCGTGGCCGTTGCGGCGCAGCGGTAAGGGTGGCCGGAAGCGGGCTGGAGCCAAGGGATGCGCCATCGTCGTCGATCCGGTGGCGGGTCACTGGATCTTCAGAATCGACTCGCCAGTACAGTGGGAGGCGAAGGGAAAGGTCAACGGTCCCGCAGCGGTGCAACGAGGAGGGTATCAAACTCGAGGCGACAATGCCGATCCATCGGCGGTGGCGCTACCGACGCCCATTTTGAGAGACCGCGCGATGGCTGGAGGATCGTCTTGTGTAAAGACCCACCCCAGGGGCGTCGTGGTGGCGTTCAGAAGGGGCAGACGGCTCGCGGCACAGATCAGGTGAGCGTAAGCAACGTGAGGGGTTCTCCGACAAGGGAATGAGACGCCGAGCAGGACCCATGCCTATCCGGCGGCGGAAGCGCCGCCGGAGATGACCTGCGAGACTCAGCTCGTTCTGAGACGACAATCGCCCGGCTAGTCGCCTTGCTCATTGAGACCCTGCCGTGCTTGCACGCTGTGCGCTCCGCGTTGCCCCCCGACTACCAATGCGTCCGATGGTTGCACACCCACCGGAAAGACGACATATTGACTTTGGCTAACCGCGCGGGACAACGACGACGCTCTAAGGAGCACTTAGGAGAACTGATGGCAGTCTCCTAAATCTAGAGGCACTTGCAAAACCCCTGAGCGTGGGCCGCATGTGCTGGGCTCACGGCGCGGGCAGTCTGTTTCGCCGCATGATCGCCGTCGTCGGGTCGATTTTCCGGGAAGGCTTATCCCCTTGGCTCCGGGAGCACACGATGTTGTGTACCTTCCTACTGCTGGAAGGCCCGGATAAGGCCCGGGCTGCGCTGTGATTTTCTGAGTCCGCCGGATGAAACCGTTGCGGTACGTAGGTCAATATCTAGCGAGGCTTTGCCTCAGACCGACGAGGCATGTGGAGTCGTCGGTGAGAGAGGTGGACTCCGGTCACTGCTCCGCTCTGCGGACGGATCCGCGTTCATGATCGCTCTGTGGCGTTGGTGGCTCTAATCTTGGCCAAGTGGGGAGCCCATCGACCGGAGTCCTGAGCATGACCGTAGCACGGACCGCCGCCGAAGTGTTGGACGAGCACACGACGCTTCCTCATTCCCCGGGATTGATTTTGGTGTTGAGGTATTGACCTTTGCATTTGGCGGGTTATGGGGTTTGAGGGTTTCACCTTGTGGGTGAGAGTTGGGGGGGGTTCGGTGTCGGGATCTCGTCTGGATTTTGAGTTGGATCACGAGGTCGGTCTTGGTGCGGTGACGTCGCACGGAGGTGTGCCTGCGCTGATTGAGCACTTTCGCAGCTCTGGCGCGGCGGTGGTGGTGGACGGGTCGGTTCCGTACAAGCGGCGCAAGCGTGGCCTGTCGGCGTCTGAGATGTGCGAGAGCCTGTTGGCGTTGTGGGCCTGCGGGGGTGAGCCGTGCGAAGACTTGGATCGTCTACGCGGCCAGGACGGGCTTGGGCTTCTTCTGGGCCATGGGCTGCCTGCGGCACAGACGGCGCGGGATTTTCTGGCCACGTTTGACGAGCCGGACCTGCCGCTTCTGGGCGGCGGGCGCTCTGCGGTGCGGGAGGAGGGTCTGGGCCTGCGTGCGCTTTCGCGGGCGTCGGCGGCGGTGGTTGCGGACCTTCAGGCGCGTGCGCCGCAGAGAGTGGCGACGATCGACCTCGACGCCACCATCCTGGCCTCGTCCAAGCGGGCTGCTGCGCCCTGCTACGACGGCAGGCGGGGCTATCAGCCGGTGGTTGCGCTGTGGGCGGAGCAGGATGCGATCGTGGCCGACGAGTTCCGCGCCGGCAACGTCTCTGCGCAGAGCGGCAACCGTCGTGTGATCGAGCGTGCGCTGGCAGCGTTGCCTGAGGGTGTGGAGCGGGTCTTTCTGCGCGCCGACAGCGCGCTCTACGACCATTCTCTGATGGTGTACCTGGATCAGAGGAAGGTGGGGTTTGCGATCTCGGTGCCGGTGAGCCCTGGGCTGCTGCGGCGGATGCGGGGGCTGGCCGAGGCGTCCTGGCACTTGGAGCGCGAGGACGAAGGCGTGCTTCGCCACTGGGCGGTGCTCGACTATCTGCCCGACGGCGCGATCGATCAGCCGGATGGCGTGGTGCGCAGGCTTCGCTATATCGCCATCCGCATCAGCCGCAGGCAGGGATCGCTGTTCGCCGACGGCGAGGCGGTCAAGCACTTCTGTGTCGTCACCAACCGCGACGACCCGGAAGGCGGCGACGCGGGCGATCTGTTGCGCTGGCATCGCGGCAAGGCGGGCACGGTCGAGCATACCCATGACGTGCTCGCCAACGAGCTCGCGGCGGCGGCGCTGCCGAGCCAGAAGTTCGGTGCCAATGCGGCGTGGTTCCGCCTCAACGTGATGCTCTACAACCTGCTGTCTGCGTTCAAGCGCCTCGGCCTGCCCGAGGAGCTGCATCGCATCCGGCCCAAGCGGCTGCGTTTTCTTGTGCTCAACACCCTGGCCCGGCTGATCTGCCATGCGCGCGAGAGGGTCTTGCGCTTCGCATCGGGCTTCGCGCGCACTGCGTTGGACCGCTACCGGGTGCGCATCCACACCCGCCCACCGCCGCTCTTGGCCTGAGGCCGCTCCGCCCAGGCTGCCAACGCCGCGGCCGACCCGCGAACCGCCATGCTTGGCCCGTCCACGGCGACACCACGCCCATCGCCCCCGCCAAGCCCGGTCCGAGGCGGCCAACACGGCCGACCGACCGCGCCCAAACCTCAAATCTAGAAAATCCATCACCAAAGGCCACCCGAGCCTGCCCACCAGCGCCTTACTCGGGGAATGAGGACGCTGGAGCTTGAATGCATTGACCGGCTCTATCTCAACGTCTACGTGCCGCTGCTGCAGAGTCCGGCGGGCGCGGCGCACTTCTTCCGCGAGGTGCGCGGCCATCCGGTACCGTCATCGGCATTGATGGCGCCGATGACGCGGCACTTCGTCGGCGCGCTGGAACGCTACGCCGAAAGTGAGGGGCTGGATCTGATCCGCTTCGAGCGCGGCGAGCGCAAGGATGAGCGCACACAGCAGTATCTGCTCAAGCGGCGCGGCGGGGAGGGCGTGCTCTACATCGGCAAGGCGCAGGAACGCGCCCGGGTGGTGCGCACCGAGCGCCGTCACGACGCGCACACCGGTTCACTCCCTACCCGTGGCTGGTCGCGAGCACCGCGATGGTCAACCAGTACTACGTCTATCTGGTCGACGACGACTTCGGCCCGCTCTTTGTGAAGTTCTGCTCGTACTTTCCGTACAACGCGAAGCTCTGCGTGAACGGGCATGAGTATGTGAAGCGCCAACTGACGAAGCGCGGCATCGGCTTCGAGGCGCTCGACAACGGCATCGTGCGCTGCGACGACGCCGAGGCGATGCAGGCCATCGCCCGGGAGGTGAGCGCGCCCCGTATCGAGGCTTTGCTGCGCAAGTGGCTGGCGCGCTTGCCTCATCCGTTCACCGCCGCCGACCGGGCGGCGCACATCCGCTACGAGGTCTCGATCTTGCAAGCGGAGTTTGCTTTGACCCATGTCTTCGATCGCCCGGCCCAGGGCCGCGTGCTTTTCGAGGAGGTGATGCGCGAGAACCTCGACCTGGGCCGCCCCGACCATGTGCAGTTGAACTTCGATCGTCGCGTCAGCAGGCGCACGCCCTCGCGGTATCGCACCCGCGTCATCACCGACGGGGTCATCCCGTCGCTGCACGTGGACTACAAGCACTCGCGTATCAAGCAGTACTACAAGGGCGGCCGTGCGCTTCGCACCGAGACCGTGATCAACGACACCTACGACTTCGCTATCGGCAGACGGCTGAGCAACCTCGATGACCTGAAGCAGGTCGGCTTCGCCGCCAATCGACGCCTGTTGGGCGTCCAACGGCTCAGCCATGATTGCCCGCTGGGAGCGGAGACCTTCGAGCAGTTGCACCGCCCCGTCGAGATCGATGACCGTCGCGTGGCGGCGCTTCGCTTCGGCGACCCTCGGGTGCAGGTGTTGCTGGCCGCCCTGCTCATCTTCCGGCTTCTGCCCATGGGCTTCGCCAACCGCGACCTGCGCCAGCATGTTGCGCCGCTGCTCGGCGTAGACGCCGAGGCCTATGGTTCCGCTCGTGCCAGCTATGACCTGCGGCGGCTTCGCCTGCGGGGGCTGATCGAACGCCTCCCCCGCTCGCACCGCTACCGCGTCACCGAGGCCGGACAGCGCGTGGCACTGTGCTACTGCCGCAGCCAGCGCCGCGTCCTCGGCCCGGCACTCTCGGCGGTCTTCGACGACAACGCACCGCCCGCACTCGGGCGCCTCGTCAAGCGCTTCGACGATCAAATCGACCGCCTGTGGAAGGGGCAACAACTTGCCGCCTGAAACTCGGCTCAAACGAGAAGATCAATGACGCTCAAGGCGTCTAGACGAACCGGAAGCAAAGGGATAAGCCTCTTTCCGGGAAGCAGGGCCGTTTCGAGCACTTTCCGAGCCCGCCCGTCGCGGTTCGGACGCGGCTTTCCCCGCCCCCGTCGCGGGAGGCATGCGCCATGGCAGGGATCGGAACCGGAGGCGGCGTTCAGGTCAGCAGGCGCATCAACTGATCGACGGTCAGGACCAG
This sequence comes from Alphaproteobacteria bacterium, assembly GCA_963422645.2. GTDB lineage: Bacteria > Pseudomonadota > Alphaproteobacteria > UBA828 > UBA828 > WTGU01. The sequence goes on along the minus strand of CAXXVO010000008.1, from coordinate 659,333 downwards.
AATGCCGAACATCGCATGGCAATAGACCTTGGCGTGGCCGCGCACGCGGACATGGCGGCCACCACCGCAGTTGTCCTTGAGCCCGGCGTTGACGCGCTCGACGTTCGAGCGCTCGTTGTAACGCTCGTCCGCCGGGTGGCCATGGCGTAAGCGGCTTTGCGCCTTGGCTTCCTGCGCCAGTTCCTCCTTGAAGTCCTTGTCGCGGGGATTGATGTCGATGATCGGGACATGGCCGAGGAGGTAGCTGTGCCAGCCGATCTCGGGCGTGTCGTAGGCTGCGTCCATGAGATCGTAGAGGTTGGTCACGCGTTCGGCGGTCATGGTCGCCAGCGGGATCGCGACTTGGCTGTCGTGCAGCGAGGCGGAGGTGAGGATGCAGCTGATCGGGATGCCGCCGTCGGCGGCGTCGATGTGCAGCTTGTATCCGATCCAGGAGACGGTATGGCCCTTGGCGTTGCGCTTGGTGCCGACATCGCAGGCCTTGGGCAGATCGTCGAGCATCTGCGGCAGGGTCATCTTGAGCTGGCGCTGCACCCGGCGGCGCTCCCTGGGCCGCTCCTCGCCCTTGCGCGGGCGGCCGCGCTTGCGCTTCGGCTTCTCCGCCTTGGGCTTGGGCTGAGGCTTCTCGCGCGCCTCGATCGCGGTTGCGTCGCGCGAGATGTGCCCGACCAGATGCTCCCCCATGGTCTTCTCGATCAGCGCCTCGTGCACGCGAGCGGGCAACGCACTCTCGGAGAACTCTGCAAACGCCCGCGAGAAGGTCGCCTCGCTCGGGATCTCTGCGGCATAGGTCCAGCCGCACAGACGGCGTAGCGTCTTGTCGTTCTCAAGGCGCTCGATCAGGGCGCGCGTCGTCGGAATGTCGAACACAGCCTTGGCGATGAAGGCGCAGGCCAGCGCAGCCCGGTCCTCGATCGGCCGGCCGGGCAGGCCATGGAAGTGAGGAATGAAGCTCTCGACCCGCGTCAACTCAAGCACGGTGATGAGACGCCGATACCTCTCGCCCAGCGGCCCGAGTTCCTCCTCAAGCCAGGGGAAAAGATCAGCTTGAACGGCGTGCCAGAATCTGAATAGTGTCTGTCCCAGCGACATGGGGCCGCTCTCCCTGCCCAGGTTGTCCAGAACCCGACAGGACCATGAGAGCGGTCCCAATTTCCACTAAAATCTGCCCTGTGCGGCGGCAGAAATCCGCTCAAATGCGGAATTTTGCAAGCGGCTCTCTAGAGCTCAAAATACCTTGAGGTGGCCTCGGTTCGTCGGACAGCCTGGCGGCTGAGCTAAGGTGTATTCCGGTTGTCGTTCAGCCCGCCAGAGATGTCACGGTAACAAGCAACGCATCCGAATCAAGAGGCGAAGATGCCGTTGTGATTGGCCAAGCAATGTTCAGGAAGCCTGATCCGTCAACCACGATTCCTTCGTCAGCGTCCCCAGTTATGTGTTGGTAGCCTGTTTCCAGAGACACCCGTTCACTCCAACGATGCCGAATCTCCTCCGCAAAACGGCTCTCGGGATTATGGACAAGCGCAACACATCCCCAATTGGCCGAGATACGTCTATTCGGGCTGCTTCCGGGGCTACGTTCGGCAGTCCAGAGGCACTCGGCCTCCCTTACCAGGTCTTGGGACCTGCAGGGTATCGCAATCGCGGTGCCAAAATTCTCCTTGCCCAAACCCGGCGAGAGAACCATCGTGTACGTGTTACCACGAGTCGCGGATTGACGCCCATAACGGATAGGAGCCTTGACACGTCGTCGACTGTCGCAATCAAGATGTCGCTGCCGCCATCTGGTTCGATGAGGTGAGCAGTCCCAGTACAACGAGCCGATGATAAGTATGCCGAGCCGCAACACCTCTACCCTAACCCTCCCGCTCCTAGCGATTGGGATTGTAGCCCTGACTGTCGTTCGGTCCGACGGTGCGACGCCGATTGGCACCGTAACAACAACTGAGCAGATTGCACGGCGCGCAAACCAGAGTTTGCTTCATGGGACCTCCATCTAGCCTGGCAACTGCCGAAGGTCGAGGGCGCTGTCGTCGCCGTCAGAGCACATGGCGCGCGAGATCAGATGATCGGTAACGTCCTCGAAGTAGCTCTCAAGCTCTGTGTGCAGCATGCTGAACTCGAACCAGACCACCCGGTCGAATTCCTACTCGCGGGCGCGCACCATGACCGTCGTCCGCCGTTGGCTCGCATACCGGTACGGACGCACGCCGTGCTTGCGGCAGAACGCGATGAACAGCCTCACCGACCACATATCGGGTAGCGAGAACTTCAGTTCGACTTCAGGCTCGCGATGCCTGTCCGATTCGCCCAGGCGGCCTTGCAGCCGGCCCATCGCGGCGGCGGCGGCCCTCTCCCCCGGACTGCCGGCCCCCCGGAACAGCGCCTCTACCTTGGCGAGTTTCGCCCTGAGCTCCGTATTCATCCGGCGAGGACCGCGACGTATTGGTCTTGACCCGACTGGATCGGGGGGCTCAGCCATGAACGGCGCGGTGGAGAATGCGGCTTATGCCGCCAGGGCCTGCTGCTGTTCGCCCTCCCAGTTCCAGGGCAGGATTTCGTGCAGCCGGGTCTGCGGCAGGTCGGCGATCCGGTCGAGGACGTCGGCGAGCCACGCCTGAGGGTCGATGTCGTTCAACTTGGCGGTGCCGATGAGGGTGTACATGGCTGCGGCCCGCACGCCGCCTCGATCGGACCCGGCGAAGAGCCAGGAACGTCTTCCGAGGCACAGGGGCCGTAGTGCCCGCTCGGCGGCGTTGTTGGTCAGGCAGATGCGGCCGTCGTCGAGGAAGCGGGCGAAGCCGTCCCAGCGCTTGAGCATGTAATCCATCGCCTTGGCCACGGAGGCGTGGCGCGAGAGCGCGGCACGCTCGGTCCGCATCCAGTCCTCGAGCTCCGCGACGAGCGGCACGCTCCGCTCGCGGCGCACCGCGAGGCGCCGCTCGGCAGTCTCGCCGTTGATCTCGCGCTCGATATCGAACAGCGCGTCGATCCGCTTCACAGCCTCCAGCGCAAGCGGCGAGATCGGCGGCGCGCGCTTGCCGCGCCTCTTGTTCGCCGCGATGTCGGCGAGCTCGTAGAACTTGCGCCTGCCGTGCGCCCAACAGAGCGCCTCGGTCACGGGCCCCGGCGATCGGCCCGGCTCGTATAGCCGCCTGTATCCGGCATAGGCGTCGGCCTGCAGGATCCCGGTGAAGGTCCGCAACTGCTCGACCGGGTGATCGCCGGAACGATCCCGCGCGTGGCGGAACAGCGCCGCCGGCGGGTCCGGACCGGCGAACGGCGCGTCGTCGCGCACATAGACCCAGGCCCGCGCGGTGTCGGTCTTGCTCTTGGCCAGCACCGGCACGGTCGTGTCGTCGCCGTGCAGACGCGAAGCCGCCAGCACGTGGGCCGCAATCAGGTCGTGCAGCGGCCTCAGAGCCACCGTGCAGGCTCCCACCTGGTCGGCCAGCGTCGACAGGCTGAGATCGACGCCCTCTCTCGCGTAGCGATCCCTCTGACGGTTGAGCGGCTGGTGCTGCCCGTACTTCTCGAACAGGATCATGGCCAGCAGGTTCGGGCCCGCCCAGCCGCGCGGCACCACGTGGAACGGTGCCGGCGGTTGCGAGATCTTCTCGCAGCTCCGGCAGGTGAACTTCTCGCGCACCGTCTGGACGACCTTCCACTGGCGGGGGATCACCTCCAGCGTCTCCGTCACATCCTCGCCGACCTTCGACAGTCTGTCCGATCCGCAGCACTCACAGGCCGTGGGCGCCGGCACCACCACACGCTCGCGCGGAAGGTGGTCGGGGAACGGCTTGCGCGACGGCTTGCGGCGGATGAACCCCTTGACCTCGGTGCTCGCGGCCGCCGCCTTCTCAGCCGCCAGCTCGTCCTCTGTCGCGCTCGCCGTGAGTTCGTCGAGGGCGAGTTCCAGCTGGCCGAGCAGGCGCTCACTGCGCTCAGACCGCCGCCCGTAGAGCGCGCGACGGAGCTTCTCGATCATATCAGCGTCAGCGCGGCGATCTGCGCTTCAGCCGCCGCCGCTCGGGCCTCGGATGCCGCGAGCGCCGCCTTGAGCGCTCCAGTGTCGTGCGAATCGGTGGCGGTCATGGCCGGAAGCGAATCACATCCGCCGTCTCCCGGCAATTCCTGGCTGGGCCAAGCCGCCCAGGCCACCGTTTGGCGCAGCTCAACCGGCCCGGGACGGCCGCCAGGTCCGAACCGGGTTGCGCCAGTCGATGCCTTCGAGCAGGTAGCCGAACTGCGCCGCAGTGACCGACACAGCCCCGTACGCCGACGACGGCCACAGGAAGCGGCCCCGCTCCAGACGCTTGGCGTAGAGCGAGGTGCCGAGACCGTCGTGCCAGAGGATCTTGATCAGGTCGCCTCTACGTCCTCGAAAGACGGAAAGATCGCCCGCGTGGGGATCGCGCCCGAGATCCTGCTGAACCTGAAGCGCCAGCGTGTTCATGCCGCGTCGCATGTCCGTCACACCGCTCGCAAGCCAGACCCGCACGCCGCTCGGAACAGGGATCATCGCTGCTCCAGGACCGCAAGTACCCGCGCCAGCGCCGAGCCATCGACCGCCCGGTCGACGATTACCCGGCGGCCACCCGCCAGCACGATCTCCATCCGGCCCGTCGCCGGCGGACCCGCCGCTACAGGATCGTCGGAGGGCGGGTGCATCGTCGCCGCACCCACCTCGTGACCTGGCGCTGTTCCGACGACCACAGGCACGAACCCGTCGATCCCGGTATCGCGCGCCGGCTCGCGAAACAGCCGCCGCCATGCAAACACCTGATTGGCGTTGACGTTGTAGCGCTGGGCGACCATCGGCACCGAAACACCAGGCTCGTGGGTCTCCGCCACGATCTGCCGCTTCTGCGCCTCGCTCCACCGACGGCGCCGGCGACGAACCACCCCGCCCCTCTCCGCGCCCGACTTCTCCTCAACATCCGACATCAGCGATCGTGTCCACTTAGCCGTAAGTGGACACTTCCGAAGTGCCCACTACCCGATCGCTCAGCCTGCCCAATCTCTCGCCATCAGAACAGGCGGCCTATGCCGGATGGTTACTGAGCTCCTCGTCATCGACCATCGCAAACCACCAGACCGGATCGGTCCTTTGACACTACGCGACAATCTTACGCGGACCATCCGAGCGGAAGGGTGAGACGTACGATCCGTGCCTATCCGGTTATCTCCCACATCCACCATATGTAGGGTGCTGCCAATCGCCCGCATAGAGTTGGGCGTAGGTGGGGGCAGACGAACCCGTCACCCCACCGCGCCCTCTCCAGATAGGCGGCGCAGGCCGTGTCGTCCGGGAAAAGTCGCTGGAACTCCGGAAGCGATCGCGGAAACGAGAGAGTTTTGCGTTCCAGTACGTCCATCCCCGCGTCGCCCGCCTCCCGAGGCACCCCCGTCGCACCCTACATATGGTGGATGTGGGAGACAACCGGATAGGCACGGTACGATCCGAGATACCCACCGCAGTGACACCGGCGTGGTCGCCATGCACCTTCCGCGTGTACAATCTCACGTTCCGGCGTGAGTAAGGGTGCCGGGCCTCTCTACTCTGTAACCGAGACTCTCGTAACCCCGGATCCGCTTTCCGCCCATGCGCCGAAGCGCCGGCACGGCGTCGTCGACATAGTCGTAGACCAGCACCTCGCGCTTCACCGGGTGTAGCCGGTGAAGCCGTCCGACATACTGGGCGAGCGTTCCCTTCCACGAGACCGGCATCATCAGGAACAGCGTGTCGAGGCGGGCGTCGTCGAACCCTTCCCCGACATAGCGCCCGGTCGCCACCAGAACCCGTTCCTCATGATCGGGAATGTCCTCGAGACGCTGCATGATCTCGCGGCGCTGTTTCGCCCCCATACCTCCACGGAGAACCAGCACGTTGCGCGCGAAGCGTCCGAGGCTCTGGGCGAGGCGGCCGGCATGGTCCTTGCGTTCGGTGAGCAGGATCGGCGAGCGCCCCGCCTCGAGCGCCGTCAGCACATCGTCGAAGATCAGCGCGTTGCGATCTTCGTCCTCTGCCAGAGCGGCGTACACCTGTTGGATCGGCGGACGCTCCCCGTCGATGCCTTCGGGCAGCCGGAACGAGGTCGGCCGCAGGAGCGCCCGGTGCCTGAAAGGACGGCGGCAGGCTTCCGCCTTCGCGCTCACCCGGAACCGGACTGGGCCGCACTGCATGAAGACGATCGGATGGTGGCCGTCCCGGCGGGTGACTGTCGCCGACAACCCCAGCACGTACCGGGCCTTCGCGCGGCGCGCCACCGCCTCGAAGCTGACGGCGGAGAGGTGGTGGCACTCGTCGATCACGAGATGTCCGTAATCGGCGACGATATCATCCACCTCGTTGTCGCGCACGAGGCTCTGCAGCATGCCGACATCAACGATGCCGCCCGGCTTGTGCTTGCCGCCCCCGATCTGCCCGATGGCGGATTTCGGAAGATCGAGGAACGCGCCGAGCCTGGCGATCCATTGATCCATGAGTTGGCGCCGATGAACCAGGACGAGCGTATTGACGCCGCGGGCGGCGATGACGGATGCGGCGATCACCGTCTTGCCGAACCCGGTTGCCGCCGCCAGCACGCCGGTCTCGTGCGCGAGAAGCGCCTCGGAGGCTGCGTTCTGCTCCGCGGTCAACTCGCCGAGAAAGGCTGTCTCGACGGCGCGGCCGGAGTTGCGTTCGTCGCGCAGGCGAACGCCGATACCGAGATCGTCGAGCAATTGCTCCAGTACCGGGTAGCAGCCGCGCGGCAGCGCGATGTGGTGGGACAGGAGTTCGGCGCAGGCCACGATGCGGGGAATGTCGAAGGTCGAACGCCGCATCGCCTGCGCCCGATAGAACTCCGGGTTCTGGAACGCCGCGAGGCGGACGATCCGGTTGACCAGCCCCGGCGGCAATCCGGCACGCGGAACGTAGAGCTGGTCCCCCAGGACCGTGTCGATCCGTTCGGGCAGCGAACCGGCGATCGTGGGCTTCGGCCGGCGCCGCGAGGGCGGTGCGGTCCAGGGCTCCTTGTCCTCCTCATCCTGTGGCAGGCGCAGCCCGACAACCCGGCCCTGCCGGCTGGCTTCGTCGGCGATTGCGGTGGCCTCCGCCAGCGTCATGCGGCGGAGCGAAGACAGAAACGTCCACTGATCGGGATGCGGCGCGAATCCGTCGTCGAGGAACAGGCTGTTACCCCGCTCGCGCGGACCGCCCTGCAAGGGCAGTGCGATGAGGTTGCCGAACCCCCCGTCGGGCAGCGTGTCCTGGCTCGGAAAGAACCGGTCGTAGGACTGGAAGCCGATGTCTGGGTTGCTCTCCATTGCCTCGGTCAGCAGATGAGCGCCGAGGCGCCGGGCGAGCGCCGCGGGCACCGGCTCAGCGAAGAACATCCAGACATGGCCGCCATTCCCCGAACGCGAGCGTTCCAACGCCGCGGGCACGCGCTTCGACCGGCAGGCAGCAAGGAAAGCGCCCGCATCCGACTGCCATGTCTCCTTGTCGAAATCGGCGGCGAGAAACCGGCAGCTGCCTTCCGGCAGCATGGGATAGACGCCGATCGTGTGGCGGCCGCGCAGATGCCCGTCGATCACCTCGTCAGTCATCGGAAGGAAGGCCTGAGTGGGACAGGCGCCGCACCGGATCCTGGGCTTGCCGCACACGCGCGGCTTCCACTCGTTGCCACAGACGGGCGCATAGCCCGACTTTCCGGTCCGGGCGTTCTCCCAGCGCCTGGGGAACACGTCGTCGCGTCCGCGAAAGAGCGACCGGAACAGCGCGATCTTCCGGCTCGCCGGCGAACGTTCGGTCACTCGCCACCCGGGCGTGTTGCCGTCCGGTGGGGCAGGGCTCCTGACCTCGATCTTGGCAAGCCGCTCCTCAAGCTTCGCCCTTTCGGCCGCGAGCCGTGCGAGACGCTCGCGAATCTCCGCGGCTTCGTCTTTATCGGGGTCCTTGCGCTTCAACGCGTGCTTCCTGCGTCCCGCCTCCCGCCGGTTCCAGGCCGGCGCGATCATTACAACCGGGCCGAACATGCCCGAGTCCGAGCCGCGATGCCATAGCGGCGGCGGCTCGGAATGACCGTTGCCATCGAAACCGCAGTCAAACATATGGGGGATCGCCGCGCCGCGCCCGTTCTGCAATGTCCACCGGCCGTCAGCAGGGCCAGCCGAACTCCGCCGTTGTTGGTATCGGTTCGGTTGTACCGTGGAATCATACGACCGGCAGGCGTGGATGGCGCGCTCAGCCGGCCGATCTCCTACCTCAGCGGCCGTTTTCCGCCCCTACCCCCGTCAACTTCTAACGGCACAACGGAACCGTTACCGTTGTTGGTGGTCAGGAGCGGTCTGGAGATTACAAAAAAGTGGTACCGATATGGTGCCTGAAGAAAACCGCTCCATTTTGGTTTGAATTGAAATACTCCGCTAACCATCTGTGTTAGCGGGGTATTTTCGGCCGGTTTTGGTTGCGGGGGTAGGATTTGAACCTGCGACCTTCAGGTTATGAGGACCCGACCGCCGCCCATTCGCCGCAGATACGCTCGGAGTCTGCACTTATCATTAAGGCCTCGATGCAATCCGCTATGCGCTGAGCCGGCCCGCGCAGCTGCCCGATCGTCCAGTCGGCGGCGTACCCCTCGGTGACGTCGTTGGGCGGCGCGTGGTTCACCAGCCGCTTGGTCAGGGCGTGCGGGAGCATCAACTCGCGCTCGGCCACCGTGATGAAGCAGTTGCGCAGCCCGTGGAACCAGAATTTTGCGCCACCTGCCTCGCTGATGCGGCGATGGAAATAGGTCAACTTCACGAAATAGCCCGTGCGGCTGGAGGCAGAGGAAAACACCCAACCGCCCGGCAGGTGGCCGCTCTCGGCCCACCGGCGATCGAGAATGGCTGCCAGCTGCCGGGTGATGGGCAGCTCCAGCGGCGCGCCCGTCTTGGTCTCATCCACGCGGAAGACGAGCGCCTCCCTGTCCACACGCTCCCATCGGAGCGGCAGCACCTCGCCGAGCCGCATGCCGGTGTACATGCCGAACCAGAACACGTCGCGAAGGGCGGGGTTGCTCACTACGGCCTCGATCCCCTTCCGCCAGCACGGAAGGACCTCCGCCGGTGGCGGGATCTTGCGGCGCGGCTTGGGATGGAACCTCCCGCCGCCTGCGAGCCAGAGGTCGACCGGATTGGCCAGTCCCTCGATGTCCACGCAGGGCCGGCGATAGACCGAGCGCAAGAGCGAGATGCACTGGTTGGCCGTCGCCCAGCCATGCTTCTCGGTGATGCGGTTGAAACGGTCCTCCACGTCGCTCCGGGTAATGGCGTCGAGGGGACGGGCAAGCCAGTCGGCGAGCGGCCGCTCGAAGCGGTCGCGGTAGGACTCGTTGGTGCTCGCCTTGCGCTTGGGATTGGCCCTCATGTACTGCTCGAAGGCCTGCCTGAGCGGGGGCATGCGCCGGCTCCTCGCGCGCTCGGCCGCCGGGTCCTCGCCCATGGCGACCATGCCGAGCAGCCTGTGGGCCTCGCGCCGCGCCTGCTCGGCCGCCATCCTGTCACAGCGTCCGATGACGAGGCGCTTGTTGGGCGCCGTCCTGCCGCCCGCGCCCAGGCGGTAGTTGACGATGTAGGACTTGACGCCCGAGGGGTGCACGAGGACGCCATAGCCTGTCAGCTTGTCATCCCAGGCGATCCATGGCTTGTTGGCGGGCTCGAGGCTGTCGATGGCGCGCTTGGCGATGGTGAGCTTGACGCGCGCGACGCGCTTCCCGGAATTTGGCATGCGGGCATGATGGCATGGCTTGGGATCGCAATCAACACCAACCACAACACATGAGAGTAACTTCAGGGGTGTTCCTGACCTCTCCTGGCCTTTCAGGATCGTCGGATATCGGCCAAAACCCAATGTTACAGCGGTATCCGAGTACTCCTAAGCAAGTACGAGCATCAGCAGGAACAAGACGTAACTGTTGTTTCTAACCACGGTCGCGCCCGCTTACGGGGCTCATGAGCCCCGCTGTTCGTCAAAGAAGCGGCAAAGTTCGCCGTTCGGCACCTGCTCTTCGGAATAGGTAAAGGTGCCGCGGTCACGCATTTCTTCCGCTGCCCGACGGATCAGGCCAAACGTGGCCCGGGCGAGCGAGCCACCGATGCTCACCCGCTTCACGCCCAGGTCCTTGAGCTGGCCCACGCTCATCGGACTGCCGGCAAGACCCATGACCACGTTGACCGGCCCGTCGACTTCCTTCACCAGCCTGCCGATGGTCTCGGGGTCCTTGACGCCGGGGACATAGAGGCAGTCCGCACCCGCTTCACGGTACATGTTGACCCGTGTCACCGATTCCTCGAAGGGGTTCGGATGCCCCATGAGATAACATTCGGCTCGCGCCGTCAGCGTGAATGGAAAGGGAAGGGAGGCGGCGGCGGTCGCCGCAGCCTCGATCCTCTCCACCGCTAGCGCCCGATCATAAAGATCGCCTGTGCCGTAGGCGGCGGCATAGTCCTCGATGCTGGCCCCCACCACGCCGGTCTCGGCCGCCCGGCGGATGGTATCGGTCACCTCTTCCGGCGTATGTCCGTAGCCGTTTTCCGCATCCATGCTGACGGGTATCCGAAGCGCGCCTGCAATCCGTGCGGTCTCCTCCAGCGCCGCTTGCCGGGTGAGCACGCCTTCGTAATCGGGGAGACCGAGACCGAATGCGATCCCCGCGCTACTGGTGCCGACGGCGGGAAAACCCGCTGCTTGCAGCATGTAGGCGCCGCCGGCGTTCCATGCGTTCGGCATCACGAATATGCCGTCGGCCGAATGCAGGTCCTTGAATGCCTGCCCTTTGCTTGTCTGCGCTTCGCTCAACGATTTGTCTCCTGCGTTATCGGGGGCTGTTCAACCACCGGACTCCACCGCATCGACGAAGGAGTCGACGAGGTTGTCCGAGGCGTTGACGATGTGCTCCGGTCCGGGGAAGCGGCCCTCGTGGACATCGGCGACGAACTCCCGGAATCCGGCCACCCGCTCGGCCTGCATTGCTTCCTTCATCTTGTAGAGGTGCCGGTACTGCTTCGAGTGCCGGGGGTAGGGGGGCGGATTGTTGCCGAGGATATCGTCGGCGAAGAGAAACTGGATATCCCCGCCGCTGCCAGCCCCGATGGAAGAGGTGAGGAGCCGCGTGCGCTTGCTGATCTCGACCAGCAGTTGAGCGGGGATGACCTCGACTTCCACCGCGTAGGCGCCGGCGTTCTCGAGGGCCTCGATCTCGCGGTACACCCACATGGCTTCGTCGAGGGTCTTTCCGACTGCACGCAAGCCCCCGGTCCAGGTGCTCTTTCGGGGGACCAGCCCCGCGTGGCCCTGGATCGGAATGCCCGCGTCGGCTGCTGCCGCCACGAAGCGGGGGCTCCACTGGCACATGATCGCGTCCGCCCCGTGCGCCATCGCATCGTAGCCGATGCGGACCGCTTCGACCTCGCTCGCGGCGGCAACGAGCGGTACGGAAAAGGCCATGAACGTGTTGGGGGCCGCGCGCCGGATCGCCGCCGCGAGATCGGGTTGGCGGGGGTCGAAGCGCGTCTTCATGGTATCGATGCCGGCCTCCTCGGCGGCGGCTGCTTCCTCCGGGGAGAAGGGCAGGGTCTCCACCAGCACGCGCTTTCCCTTCTGATCGCGCAGGTCCTTCACGGTGTAGTTGCGGGTCCCGTACGCACCACCGAGCGTCATGATCCGCTTCAGCCCGCGCGCCGCAGCATCTCTCGGCGGAATGCCTCCGTCCCCGGTCGCGTGGCTGGTCATGGCCCTTCTCCTGGCTCGAGGTGGTCTGCGGGGCACGTTACCAGAGTTTGCCGAGAGCGGTGGTTTGCGCGGCCTGAGGGCGGGGTCCGTCCATTCGACGCGAAGGGGAGAGGAGCAGGCGGCGTCGGGCCGGAAAGCGCGCTGCGGCGGCACCGGAATCCGGCGCCGCCGCTAGTCATGCGAATCCGTCTTCAGGCGCCCGTGGGCGCGTCGGCCTCAGGCGGGGCTGCCGACCGCTGCATCGACCGGGGAGCGTGCCTTCACCTTCGGCGTCCTGGCACTCTTGCGCATGTCGGTCTTCACGTACTTCGTCGAATAGCCGTTGAAGAGGTGCCCGAGCAGGCCGCGATCGAGGTCCGACGTACCGAACATCCAGTCCGCGATGGGGAAGGTCAGGTTCATGTTGCGCTCCATCATGATCGACTGGTCGTGGTGCGCCGCGTGGTGGCGCCGGATCGTGTTCACGAAGGGGCAGTAGCGCACGAAGCGGTTCTCGTCGATGTGGCAGCAGAAGTGCATGAACTCGTAGAGCAGATAGAGACTGGTCGTGGTGGCGATGACGAGCCAGCCCACGTTCGCCGAGATGACAAAGCCCGCGACCAGAGCCGGCGGCGTCGACATCAGGATGAACACGACAAGCGCGTAGGGCGGGAAGACGGTCACCCGCCAGTCGTGCTGGCCGGCGAAGCGCATCTCCTTGTCGGTGAAGAACTGGTGGTGCATGAGCATGTGACGCGTGTAGATGGCGCGGAAGCCCTTCCACTTGCGCGGCCGGTGCATCACCTGGACATGGAGCAGCCACTCGAAGATGTTGCTCGCCAGCAGCACCACGGGGATCGTGAGCCACTCCCACCACTGCAGGTTCCCGAGATGGGAGAGACAGACGTAGAGCGCGCAGGCGCCGATGAGGTAGATGATCGCGACGTGCAGATAGCCGTTGTACCAGGCCGCGATGCGCTCCCGGTAGACCTCACGGTAGATCCGCTGGCGCTCGTCCATCGGTGAGTTCGCGAGTTCCATGGTTGTGCCCCCTGTGCCCCCTGGGCTTGAGCGCTGGCGCGCCAAGGCGTTCCGAGAGTAATATATTAGTCGAATATCAAGTGCAAAACAATCACGCTGCAGCCCCGATCTTGAGTATCGCGGCGTGCAGGTGCAAGGGTTTCGCTACCGCCATGCCGCTCACCAGTCCACCGCCGCCCGCGTGATCGATTCGATGTACTCCAGCAAGGCATCGCTCGCCGCCGCCGCCGCCGCCTCGTCACCTGCCGCGATGGCGTTGGCGATATCGGCATGGAGTCTCGCGATCAACGACAGATCGCCGTCCTGGCGGTGGTGCATGAACCAGAAGCGCCGCGAAAGGCCGGCCATCAACGAGATCGCTTCGGCTGCGAACTCGTTGCGATTCACCTGGCTCACCAGCACATTGAACTCGCGATCGAGGCGCATGAAGCTGATGTCGTCGCCCGCAGCGGCACTCTCGTATATCGCACGGGCGATTGCCGCGAAGCGGGCGCGCTCGTCGGCCGTTGCGCGAGACGCGGCGGAGCGAACCATCAGCCGCTCGAGCTCGCGGCGCACCTCCAGCATCCGGAGCTGCTTTCCGACGTTGAACTCCGAGACGAGGACACCGCGCCGGGGGAGCACGGTGACCAGCCCCTCCCGCGCCAGGCGCTGCAACGCCTCGCGCACCGGCGTGCGTCCGATGCCGAGCGTCTGCGAGAGCGCACCCTCTGAGAGCACCTCGCCAGGCTCGAGCCTGAGCGTGCAGATCATCTCCTCGAGCGCGACGTATGCCTGGTCAGTGAGGCTGCGGTCCGGGTCCTTGCGCTGGCCCGCGTCCGACTCTCTCTCACTCTCGCTCAAGTGCGGCTCCGTTACGCGAAAGCTTGTTCGGAAGTGGGATGCTTCGGCGATTGCGGCAGCACGTCCCGGCCGCCTGTACGCGGGTATGCTAGAGCGTTTCCGTTTCGCACGGAAACGCTCTAGCGTCTTGTCGCTCACGGCAGCCGGCCTGCGGCCCGCGCCTCCGCGAGGGCGCCACAGGAGTGGCGGGCCGCAGTCGCGGCCTGTCGCGAGCCCGTCAAGGACGGGCGCGCGACAACAACATGGGGCGCGCACCACAAAATCGCGGCGCCGCGCCGATGGGCGATCGATGGCGCGTCGGCGGAACGGGTCGGCTATCGTGACTGTAGCGTCGGCGCGGACGAATCTACGATGGGCGACGTTCAGCCCCGCTTCGGAGCAACGCCATGAAGACATACGCCGGGGATCGGACCATCGACGGGCTCGTCGTCACCGTTGACGACGAGCCCCTCGACCAGAGGCTCGACATACGCCGCTACAGCGGGACCGGCTTCGAGTGGACCTATGAAGGCGCACAGTCGCGTCAGCTCGCGCTCGCGATCCTGGCCAATCACCTCGGTGCGGGCGAGGAGGCCCGCGCCCTTGATCTTGTCGAGCCCTTCATGCGCGACGTCGTGGCCAACTTCGGCAACACGTGGGAGATGACGAGCGCCGACGTGGCCGCGGCAATCGACGCGTTCGCGTCCGCCTGAGATCGCGAAGGAAGCGAGCAATGCCCAACAACTACAAGATCCTGGTCTCCGCCCTCGCCCTCGCGCTGTGCGTGGCGGTGTTCTTCCTCGACGACAGCACCGGGATCGTGCGCTGGGTGACCCTCGCCCTGGGGCCGCTGATGGCCGGTGCGATCTGGGTCCTGCCCGAAGCCAAGTCGAAGGAAATCCGAAAGGAAGTCGCCAACCGGCGCTGACGCCCCATGTCGACACTGATCCCCCCGCACGGCGACGCCGCCCTGACGCCCCTGCTGCTGCCCGAAGAGGAACGCGACGAGGCGCTGAAGCGGGCGCGCACCCTGAAGCGGCTGCCGCTGTCGAGCCGCGAGGTCTCGGACCTCTTCATGCTCGCCATGGGCGCCTACACGCCGCTCGCGGGCTTCATGGGCGAGGCCGACTGGCGCGGCGCGTGCCTGGAGATGCGGCTGGAAAACGGGCTCTTCTGGCCGCTGCCCATCACGCTTTCCTGCGGCGAGGACTTCGCCATCGCCGTCGCCGACGAGGTGGCGCTGACGGATGCGGGTGGGGAGATCCTCGGCGTCCTCGCGCTCACCGAGAGATACGCCATCGACAAGCACCTGGAGTGCCGCGAGGTCTATGGCACGACCGACGAGTCCCACCCGGGCGTCGCCAAGGTCATGGCGCAGGGCGCGGTCAACCTGGCGGGCCCCGTCTCGGTCTTCTCCGAGGGCCATTTTCCCGAGACCTACCGGGGGCTCTATCTGCGCCCCGCCGAGACCCGGGCGCTCTTTGCCGAGAAGGGCTGGTCGACGGTCGCCGCCTTCCAGACCCGCAACCCCATGCACCGCAGTCACGAGTTTCTCGCCAAGGTCGCGCTGGAAGTGTGCGACGGGGTGCTGATTCACCAGGTCCTCGGCGCGCTCAAGGCGGGCGACATCCCGGCCGATGTCCGGGTTCGCGCCATCGACTGGCTGGTTGCCAACCACTTCGTGGAAGGGAGGGTGATCCAGGCGGGCTACCCCATCGAGATGCGCTACGCCGGCCCGCGGGAGGCGCTGCTGCACGCCCTCTTCCGCCAGAATTTCGGCTGCTCGCACCTGGTGATCGGGCGCGACCATGCCGGGCTCGGCGGCTACTACGGTCCCTACGACGCCCATCGCATCTTCGACGAGATCGATGCCGCGAGCCTCGCCATCCGGCCGCTCAAGATCGACGACACCTTCCATTGCTTCGACTGCAAGGGCATGGCGACGGGGAACGTCTGCTTCGCCGTCGAAGAGGGAAGGGACCCTCCGGGCGAGGCGGAGCGCCATCGCGCGGTGGCGGCGGTGGCGACCGGCGATGCCGAGGGCCGGCCCTGCCGACGCGGCGACGACGTGAAGCTCCGCATCTCGGGCACCCGGCTGCGCGAGATGTTCGCGGGCGGCGAGGCGATCCCGCCCGAATACAGCCGCGACGGCGTGGTCGCCATCCTCCAGGCCCATTACGACGGCAGCGCTTGACGCTCTATGATGACCGACGAGCGAGGCGGGCATACGCACGCCCGGCGGGGGCAGCAGGGGAAGGGAGGCGCATCATGGCGGAGACATCTTCGGGCGGGCGGGATCTGGTGGGCTATGGCGCGAACCCGCCGGCGGTCCCGTGGCCGAAGGGGGCGCGGCTCGCTGTCTCGGTGGTGGTCAACTACGAGGAAGGTTCGGAGTACTCCGAGGCCATGGGCGATCCGACCCAGGAAACGCTGACCGAGTTCGGCAACTACCCGCTGCCCGAGGGCTACCGCAACCTCGCCATGGAATCGATGTTCGAGTACGGCTCCCGGTCCGGCGTCTGGCGCATTCTGCGGCTCTTCGGGGAGACCGGGATCAAGTCCACCTTCTACGCCTGCGCCGTGGCCTTCGAGCAGAACCCGGAGGTCGCCCGCGCGGTCGTCGCCGGCGGCCACGAGGTGTGCAGCCACGGCTGGCGCTGGGAGGAGGTGTTCCGCCTCTCGCGCGAGGAGGAGCGCGAGCACATCCGGCTCGCCGTCGAATCCTTCGAGCGCACCTGCGGCAAGCGGCCGGTGGGCTGGTACCAGACCCTCGACCGCGCCCTTGTCGTTCCCCTTGCCCGGACGCCCGTAACGATCATGCACGAGGTAGTGCGACAGGAACCCGTTGAAGAGCCCCGCCCGCTTGCGCGTCCCGTCCGCCAGGATGCGCGACACCAGGCAGCGGTCGTTGTCGTAGAGAACCGATCGGGGAACCCCGCCGAAGAAGGCGAAGGCATGCACATGCCCGTCCATCCACGCCTCGGCCGTCGCCGCAGGGTAGGCCCGCACGTAGCAGGCGTCGCTGTGCGGAAGATCGAACACGAAGAAGTGCGCCTTGCGCGCGATACCCCCGATCACCGCCCGCGCCTCGCCGAAGTCCGCCTGCCCATGCCCCGGCGGATGGATCAGCGGCACGAACATCTCTCGCCGCCGGCGCCGATGCTCGCGCACATGATCCTTCACAATCGTGTAGCCGCCGCTGAACCCGTGCTCGGCCCGAAGACGGTCGAAAATGCGCTTCGCCGTGTGCCGCTGCTTGGGCAGCTGCTCCAGATCGTCCCGCAGCCACCCGTCGATGATCTCGATGAACCCGTCCAGCTTCGGACGCCGAAGCGGCGCCGTCCGCCGATAGCCCGGCGGCGCCGAAAACTGCAGCATCTTCTTCACGCTCTCGCGTGAAATCCCGAAGTGACGCGCCGCAGCCCGCTCACTCATCCCGTCCCGGCAGGCGAGACGGACCTTCCGATAAAGTTCCACGGTATGCATGCCCCCGCCCTCCCCGTCGCCGGGAAGGGCCTATCTGGCAGAGTCTTGCTCCGCCCGCAGCGAGATCATCTCGCCGCTACCGTGGACTAATTTCGCACCGCCGTTTCCAGCTGTCATACTGGATAGCTTTGCTATGCGGTCAGGTTGCCCACCGCCTCCAAGAGTGTGCGGACTGCGTTGACGGAGTGCGCGAAGGTCGCGCGCTCGTCATCGTCGCGCGCGATTTCGACAACGTGCTCGACACCACCCGCGCCGATGACTGCGAGCAAGCCGACATAGAGGCCGTTCATCCCGTATTCGCCGCTGAGCCAGGCCGCGGAAGGGAGCACGGCACTCCGGACCATGGTGCGGTGCATGAGAGGCGACGGGTACGCCACCGTTGCGCCATGCAGAGCAAGCGGATCGCGGTCGGTGGAGGCGAGAAGACGGAGTGCTTACTCGGCGAGCGTTTGCCGTCCCAAATTCCGCTCATCCCGCTTGTCCCACTTATCCCACTTACATCCCACTTATCCCACTTACATCCCACTTATCCCGCGAATCCCACCAAAAATTTGTGCACGACTGTCCCCCGTGGGGCACACGATGCCGCGCTCGCCGCGACCCTGGCGAGACGTCGGGGCCAATCGGCTGCCGGGCCACTTCGCCCCCATCAGCACGACGCAGATGCTCATGTAGCTGCCGGCCGTGAGCCGCTCGGGCACCAATGGTGCCATCGCCTTCCACACCAGCTCGGCCCCTTGCGCCATCGGCTCGTAGAACCAGCCCATCGCGGCCGGGGCGCGGGCGTTGAAGACGCAACCCTCCGGCGCCTTGACCCGGATCGGCCGGTACCAGCCTTCGTTGGACGGCCCGTGGGGGTCGACGATCGCCTTGAACACCACCTTGACGCCGCACAGCAGCATTTCGAGCGAGCAGTTCATCGGGCCGCGCAGCTGGTCGCACGAGCCGGCGAAATCGAACTCGATCTCGTCGCCCGCAATCGTCATGCGCATGCGCACCGGATACTGGGTGTCGCTGAAGCCGTCGCCGTCGATGAAGTCTTCGGCCTCGTAGACGCCATCCGGCAGCGCGGCGACGGCGGTGCGGGCCAGCCCTTCGCTGGTCTCGAGCACATGGTCGAAGGCTGCCAGGACATGATCCCTGCCGTACTTCGCGATCGCCTCGCGCAGCCGGGTCTCGCCGATGCAGAGCGCAGCGATCTGCGCGTTGAGGTCGCCGAGGGACATCTTGGGGAGGCGGACGTTGGCCGCGATCAGCTCAAGCAGCTCGTCCTGCCGCTCGCCGGCGCGGTAGAGCCGCATGATCGGGAAGCGGATGCCTTCCTGGTAGATCTCCTCGGCGTTGGGCGAGAGCGAGCCGGGAGTCATGCCGCCGACCTCGGTCCAGTGCGCGTAGGAGCTGGCGAAGGCGATCGGCCGCCCGTCCTCGAAGATCGGCACCACGAGGAGGACATCGTTCAGGTGCGAGCCGCCGAGATAAGGGTCGTTGGTCATGTAGATGTCGCCGGGGCGCATCGCATCGCCGTACTTGGCGGCGGTCGCGTTGATCTGGGGCCCGAACAGCGCCGAGAAGGCGGCGACTCCGTGGGAGCCGGCGATCAGCCTGCCCTTGGCGTCGGAGATGCCGCAGCCGAAGTCGTAGACCTCATAGATGACCGGGCTCATCGCGCTGCGCGCGAGCACCACGCCCATCTCGCGCGCAAGCGCTTCGAGCTTGCCCCGGATGATCTGCAGCGTGACCGCGTCGGTCATCGGCAGATCATAGCACCGCGCCGAATTCGCCATGCAAATCGGAGCCTGTCCCCGAGTTGGGACCTGCTGCATCGGGTGTGGCCAAGCCCGGTTCGGTGCTGGACCGCTCCTCGGGCGGGCAGTACCTTATGTCTGCTCAGTAGATGAGGTGCCGAAATGCTTCGTGACCGTCTAGTTGAACTCGCGAGCTGTAGTGGTCGATGGCTGTGGGCAGGAGTGCATCCGTGCGGATGTTTGTGATCAACCTGGCTCGCGCGAAAGACCGTAGGCAGCGAATAACCCAACAGTTTGCGAGAGTCGGTCTCAAGCCCGAATTTCATGAGGCTGTCGATGGAAAGCGTTTGACCGAAGAAGACTACGCCCAAGTCGACAGGAGCACGCCGCGGCGCATGGGTCTCAATCCGCAGGCAGACGCATTGATCGGGAATTGGCTGAGCCAACGACAGGTCATGCAGGAAATCGTTGAGAACGGACCCGAGACTGCTGCAATTTTCGAAGATGATGCCGAGCTGTCTGCGGAACTTCCATTGGTTCTCGCGGCATTGGATCGACGTCCGGTGCCCTTCGACGTTGTGAAGCTGAACAGGCGCAGGCCCAATAGGGCCTTTATACCATACAAACAGCTTTCGACCGGACACATTATCGGCCGAGTCCGCTATCATGACTCTGGCACCGAAGGATACGTGATTACAAGAGATGCGGCACGTCGCTTTCTGGAGGTCACGCCAGAGATGACGTGGGCGCTTGACATGGCAATTAACAACTACTGGGAGAACGGGCTGAATATCTATTATCTCGATCCGCCGGTCGTATTTCATGGAGAGTGGAACGACTCCCAGATAGACGAAGACCGTAGGCGGTCGCGTCAGCTTCACCGGCAGACCGAGAACCCAGTGATGCTTCTCTGGCGCCGTATGCCATGGTCTATTCGGCGCCAACTATCCAGACGCCGAGAATTTATGCGTCGGATTTGTGAAGACAGAGAGGCTGCCGCCCGAGTTTATCACTCTGACACGGAGATAACCTGACAGTTTGGCCGCCGGCCCAAGGCGGATCGGAAACGCTTTCAGCGGGAGATCATGAGGGTCAAATCCACCGACCTCACTGTAGAAAGGGATTGTCTTCCGGCAGTAACTCGGTCGCGTGTATCCACGCAGGAAAGACGAGCGCTTAGTCACTCCCCTTTAGCAACTCCGCCAGAGAATCCAGGCGGTTGTTTTCGAATATGATGTCCGCCTCGATGAACCAGTCTCAGTCCGCAGCGCTGGACTAGAGGGAGCAACGCGCGCTTCACGACAGCATGGTCCGCGTTGCCGGGTGCGGGGCGGCAGCTGGGACGGAAGAGGCGGTGCTCATGCGCATTAGCTACGCACTGGCCTTTCTGGTCGAGGGGAAAATGCGCACTATGGAGCGCGCGGATTGCGAGGAGGGACTGGGAGCCATTGCTGGAAAATCTGTTCGGCGACGGCACGGCGGTGGAGGGGCCGAGATGATGGGTTTGAACTTGCTACGGGGACAAGATTCTCCGAACTGCGGTGATGGCAGTTGTGGTGATGTTCGAGCCTCGGTGCTAAAAACGCGTAACTGCCCAGGTACCCCCTCTCTCTTATGGAACAAGCCAGTTCCTTTGTAACTGCCCAGGTACCCCCTCTCTCTTATGGAACAAGCCAGTTCCTTTTGCGTCAACGCCCCCACGCCGCGGGGGTGCCTACTCTCTTGAGCGCGAGAGGATGATGAACGCCGCGTCGCGAACAAGATGAGAGGACAGCGATACTCAGGATGAGCCGGAGAAGTTCAGGAGCGCAGTATAGGGATCAGCTGCATCGGTTCCGGGTGCGCCAGGATTTGCAGGATGTTCCAGCCTTGCTTTCGAGCGGTGACGATGACGCTGCGCATTCCGGCGAAGTTGCAGGCGCCTTGCAGGGAGCGGAAGCCGCCTGAGATCTTCTCATGCACTTTGTTCATACGGATGTCACGCTCCGCCTCGTTATTCGTGAACGGCGTGCGCAGGTCGGTGAGGAAGCGCAGGCAGCCCTCCTTATGCTTTTGAAGGCGGCGCGCGAGGTTCAGACTTCCTGACCTCTGCTGATTTTAGGTGACACGAGCCGCGCGGATTCCGAGGCCCCGTCGATGTCGTAGACTCAGACTTCCTGACCTCTGCTGATTTTAGGTGACACGAGCCGCGCGGATTCCGAGGCCCCGTCGATGTCGTAGACTATGCGCAGACGGGTGCCGGGGAAGACCGTTTCGGTGGCGTTCAGGTCGCTCAGAACCGCATCGATCCAACGGTCGCAGGCGTCGTTTGCGAGGCCAAGAATGTGGACCCGCAGGAGGCCATTGCCAGGATCCGGCAGGATGTCGGCATCGGCGGTGAGCAGCGCTTGAAGCAGTTTCCGGGGATGGGGCTTGTGGCCCTGCGCCTGCATGACGGGAAGCATCATGCGGGTTTCGGCGCGGTAGGCGATCATCCGGATGACGTCGAGGAGGAGGCGCTCGCGCGCGGGCAAGGCATCGAGCTGCTCGGCTTCGTCGAGGTCGCCGGCCCGGCAGTGCTTGGGCGTCTCCCTGCGGCTGGCCCTGACGATGTCGCGGACATCCTGGAGGTCCCTGACTTCCCTCCTGAGTTCCGCCGTCGGCTGCTTCTTCCGGGCCGTGTCGGCGATGCGGTTGCGCAGGCGGCCAAGCTGGCGGTCGAGGCGATGGATTGCCTTGTCATAGGCCCGCCGCAGCGGGTTGACGACCATGGCGGCGGGATCGAGAGGCTCGAGCTCGTGGGTCGGCAGGGCGTCGAGATTGAACTCGTCACGCATGTACTTGAAGAAGTTCTCCTGCGACCAGCGCGAGAACATGGCGCCCGCAACCTCAGCCATCGGCTTGTGCGGATCGGTGGTGATCAGCGGCACCTGACGGCCGTTGTCGAGCAGGCGGCGGATCTGGCGCACCCTGAAGCCGTTCGGCAACGTCACCGGCTTCTCAGCCAGCCGCATGGTGGCGCTGCCGTCCGCCGCCGGTCCGTGAATGGGAACGGTCATCGCGCCGAAGTCCTCGGCCGGCCAGTCCTCGCCCCTGAAGTTCTTGTGCCAGGTCAGGCAGGCGACGCCGCGCCTCGCCAGCCGGCGGAACAGATCCGGGCTCCAGCCCTCGCGGTCGAAGACCAGGGTGAGCGCCGGCTGGCCGGGATGCTCGGCGGTCAGGTCCGGCGCCCCGGCGCCAACGATCCCAAGCTCCTGCAGCGCCGGCACCACGTCGGCTTCGATGGCCGCGACCATCTTCGGGTCCAGCGGCTTGTGCAGACAGAGCAGCGGCTTGCCGCCCAGAGCGTTGATCCAGTAGCTGGCGCTCGCCGGCAGGCACAGCTTCTCGCGCGAGACGAAGTGCTTGGGCAAGCGCCCCTTGCGGCCGGAGTAGACCTTGACGTGCCCGTCGATGGCCAGCGTCGCCCAGAGCTCCGGCTCGTCGGCGCCTGCCAGCGCCTGGCAAGGGCGAGCTGCCACGCCCGCACGCCGGCCTCGTCGTCGGCGATGAGAGCGATCTTGCGGCGCAGCGTCTTGACCTCGGGGCAGCGATCGAGGCCGAGAATGGCGCCCCATTCGCCCGGCGCCTGGTAGCGCAGGCTCTCGGGGTTGCGCACCCGCGCCAAGGTCATGAAGGCCAGGAAGAGCAGGATCGTAGGCAAGCCGTAATAGCCCTTCGGCAGCAATGGCAGGAGACCGGTCTCGGAGAGAAGACCTTCCTTCAGCAGGGCCGGCAGGGCGGCGAGCACGCCGCCGAAGCGGACACCGCGGGCGGCGGCGGCGAACTGCGGTTCGACCGGCCCCGCCTGTCCACAACTGGCCAGAACCCGAGCCGGAACATCGCAAGTCGCACGCCCCATCGGCGCCTGCCGGTCCCGCCGATCGCGCGCGCTGCGATCCGTTTGCGGCTGCGCTTCCAGCCCCGGCGCCGTCTCCGGCCCCGGGGCACCGGTACTCTCTTCATCGACACGGCCTTCAGGAGCCGCACCCGCGTCAGGCGGCGCAGCCAGCGCTGAGCGTCCGGGCTCCCCATCCGCCTCCGTGTTGCCGATCAGTCCCTGACGGCGCCACTTGTTGACCGATGGCGCTGACACGCCGAGAACCCGGGCCGCCGCAGAGCCGCTCAGGCCCGATGCCAGCAACGCCGTCGCCTTCTCCGCCAACTCCGGAGTGAACACCGACGGCCCGCGACCGCGCCGGGGCTTCATGAACCCCGCTTCGCCCTCGGCCAGGTAGCGCCGTCGTGCGCGCTGCACCGTCGCGCGCGAGACAGCGAAAGCGTCAGCCAGTTCCTGCGGCGAGACCGCGCTGATCGCCGCGAGGCGGCCGATCCGCAAGAGCATGGCCGTGCGGTCATCGGCGGCGTGGCTGTCAAAGGGAATGAGGTTGGAAAAGTAGGTGAAGGTGTCGTCCGAGATCAGGACGGCGAAGCAGCTGTTGCCGATCGAGACCGCCTCTGGAGGGCACATTGGGAGGGTACTGGGCATGGTTGAGACCCCGTGCAATTGGTATCAAATTAACCGCTTATGCACATGGCTCCGGCTTGCTCAACATGTTGTAGGTAAGGGGTTTTGCATTGGTGGCGAGGCGGAAGAGCGAGCGGAAAGCAGCGTGGCGGGTTTTGCGGCGGTTGAAGCGAAAGACGAACTCATCGAGATAGGCCTGCAGATGCTTGCGGCGCAGCCCGTGGTAGACGCCTCGCGCCCATCCTTTGAGGTTGGAGAAGACTTGGTGGATCCACGGCAGGACGAGGTGAGCGGCGGTCTTCCCGACGACATGGACATTGTGGCGATCGGCGGGGACCGCAGCGTAGCCGGACCAGCCGTCGGTTTTCGCGATGGCGTCGGGATCGGCGGCGGTTTCGATGAAGCGGCCGAGGTCGGCGGCGCCGTAGGAGGAGATTTCGGCCAGCCGCAGGCGGCCCGGGATGGTTCCATCCCCCAGTTCGATGGCGCCGATGATCAGCATCTTGCCGTCGTGGCTGCGCCCCTGCCCGCCGCCGGGGGGATCGTTCCTGGTCCGGAATGGAAGGCTGGCCTCGTCGATTTCGACCAAGCCCGACAACGGGTTGCGCTCGGGGTCGACCATGCTGGCGCGCAGCTTGTGGACGAGCAGCCAGGCACTTCGGTACGAGCCGATGCCGAGTTGCTTCTGGAGTGGCTCCGTCGGCAGGAACGTATAGGCAACATTCTACCCGTTCTCCCGCCCTAACCTCAACCTCAACATCTGGTGGCAAACTCTCGCGACCGGAGCCATGTGCATAAGCGGTTCCACATTTTCAACTCGCCGCCGGTGCCGCTCAAAATTGTGTAGACTCCGCGGTGCCAAAATCCGAGTTCTGGATCGTAATGATTCCAACCTTTTGCCCGGTAGTTTCCATCTCCGCTGTCCACGTACGCGATCACGAATACTGGTCGTTGTCCCAGCAACGTCTTGACCTCCTTGTAGGCTACTACTCTGTATGCTGTCTTCCCGCGCCAGCTAGGGAGAGAGTAAGAAACAGTCGTCTTATTTCCTACTTTGAGCGGGAAAAGCTTATCGATTGTAACTGCCCAGGTACCCCCTCTCTCTTATGGAACAAGCCAGTTCCTTTTGCGTCAACGCCCCCACGCCGCGGGGGTGCCTACTCTCTTGAGCGCG
The DNA here is from genome assembly GCA_963422645.2 of Alphaproteobacteria bacterium. GTDB lineage: Bacteria > Pseudomonadota > Alphaproteobacteria > UBA828 > UBA828 > WTGU01. The sequence goes on along the minus strand of CAXXVO010000008.1, from coordinate 634,839 downwards.
AGAGGATGATGAACGCCGCGTCGCGAACAAGATGAGAGGACAGCGATACTCAGGATGAGCCGGAGAAGTTCAGGAGCGCAGTATAGGGATCAGCTGCATCGGTTCCGGGTGCGCCAGGATTTGCAGGATGTTCCAGCCTTGCTTTCGAGCGGTGACGATGACGCTGCGCATTCCGGCGAAGTTGCAGGCGCCTTGCAGGGAGCGGAAGCCGCCTGAGATCTTCTCATGCACTTTGTTCATACGGATGTCACGCTCCGCCTCGTTATTCGTGAACGGCGTGCGCAGGTCGGTGAGGAAGCGCAGGCAGCCCTCCTTATGCTCAGACTTCCTGACCTCTGCTGATTTTAGGTGACACGAGCCGCGCGGATTCCGAGGCCCCGTCGATGTCGTAGACTATGCGCAGACGGGTGCCGGGGAAGACCGTTTCGGTGGCGTTCAGGTCGCTCAGAACCGCATCGATCCAACGGTCGCAGGCGTCGTTTGCGAGGCCAAGAATGTGGACCCGCAGGAGGCCATTGCCAGGATCCGGCAGGATGTCGGCATCGGCGGTGAGCAGCGCTTGAAGCAGTTTCCGGGGATGGGGCTTGTGGCCCTGCGCCTGCATGACGGGAAGCATCATGCGGGTTTCGGCGCGGTAGGCGATCATCCGGATGACGTCGAGGAGGAGGCGCTCGCGCGCGGGCAAGGCATCGAGCTGCTCGGCTTCGTCGAGGTCGCCGGCCCGGCAGTGCTTGGGCGTCTCCCTGCGGCTGGCCCTGACGATGTCGCGGACATCCTGGAGGTCCCTGACTTCCCTCCTGAGTTCCGCCGTCGGCTGCTTCTTCCGGGCCGTGTCGGCGATGCGGTTGCGCAGGCGGCCAAGCTGGCGGTCGAGGCGATGGATTGCCTTGTCATAGGCCCGCCGCAGCGGGTTGACGACCATGGCGGCGGGATCGAGAGGCTCGAGCTCGTGGGTCGGCAGGGCGTCGAGATTGAACTCGTCACGCATGTACTTGAAGAAGTTCTCCTGCGACCAGCGCGAGAACATGGCGCCCGCAACCTCAGCCATCGGCTTGTGCGGATCGGTGGTGATCAGCGGCACCTGACGGCCGTTGTCGAGCAGGCGGCGGATCTGGCGCACCCTGAAGCCGTTCGGCAACGTCACCGGCTTCTCAGCCAGCCGCATGGTGGCGCTGCCGTCCGCCGCCGGTCCGTGAATGGGAACGGTCATCGCGCCGAAGTCCTCGGCCGGCCAGTCCTCGCCCCTGAAGTTCTTGTGCCAGGTCAGGCAGGCGACGCCGCGCCTCGCCAGCCGGCGGAACAGATCCGGGCTCCAGCCCTCGCGGTCGAAGACCAGGGTGAGCGCCGGCTGGCCGGGATGCTCGGCGGTCAGGTCCGGCGCCCCGGCGCCAACGATCCCAAGCTCCTGCAGCGCCGGCACCACGTCGGCTTCGATGGCCGCGACCATCTTCGGGTCCAGCGGCTTGTGCAGACAGAGCAGCGGCTTGCCGCCCAGAGCGTTGATCCAGTAGCTGGCGCTCGCCGGCAGGCACAGCTTCTCGCGCGAGACGAAGTGCTTGGGCAAGCGCCCCTTGCGGCCGGAGTAGACCTTGACGTGCCCGTCGATGGCCAGCGTCGCCCAGAGCTCCGGCTCGTCGGCCTTGCCAGCGCCTGGCAAGGGCGAGCTGCCACGCCCGCACGCCGGCCTCGTCGTCGGCGATGAGAGCGATCTTGCGGCGCAGCGTCTTGACCTCGGGGCAGCGATCGAGGCCGAGAATGGCGCCCCATTCGCCCGGCGCCTGGTAGCGCAGGCTCTCGGGGTTGCGCACCCGCGCCAAGGTCATGAAGGCCAGGAAGAGCAGGATCGTAGGCAAGCCGTAATAGCCCTTCGGCAGCAATGGCAGGAGACCGGTCTCGGAGAGAAGACCTTCCTTCAGCAGGGCCGGCAGGGCGGCGAGCACGCCGCCGAAGCGGACACCGCGGGCGGCGGCGGCGAACTGCGGTTCGACCGGCCCCGCCTGTCCACAACTGGCCAGAACCCGAGCCGGAACATCGCAAGTCGCACGCCCCATCGGCGCCTGCCGGTCCCGCCGATCGCGCGCGCTGCGATCCGTTTGCGGCTGCGCTTCCAGCCCCGGCGCCGTCTCCGGCCCCGGGGCACCGGTACTCTCTTCATCGACACGGCCTTCAGGAGCCGCACCCGCGTCAGGCGGCGCAGCCAGCGCTGAGCGTCCGGGCTCCCCATCCGCCTCCGTGTTGCCGATCAGTCCCTGACGGCGCCACTTGTTGACCGATGGCGCTGACACGCCGAGAACCCGGGCCGCCGCAGAGCCGCTCAGGCCCGATGCCAGCAACGCCGTCGCCTTCTCCGCCAACTCCGGAGTGAACACCGACGGCCCGCGACCGCGCCGGGGCTTCATGAACCCCGCTTCGCCCTCGGCCAGGTAGCGCCGTCGTGCGCGCTGCACCGTCGCGCGCGAGACAGCGAAAGCGTCAGCCAGTTCCTGCGGCGAGACCGCGCTGATCGCCGCGAGGCGGCCGATCCGCAAGAGCATGGCCGTGCGGTCATCGGCGGCGTGGCTGTCAAAGGGAATGAGGTTGGAAAAGTAGGTGAAGGTGTCGTCCGAGATCAGGACGGCGAAGCAGCTGTTGCCGATCGAGACCGCCTCTGGAGGGCACATTGGGAGGGTACTGGGCATGGTTGAGACCGTGCAATTGGTATCAAATTATAATATCAGACCTCGGGCGCGACACCCAGCGAAAAACCGCCTGAAACAACCGAAATGTATCAGAATTCAAGGAGTTCCCGGCACGCTGCCCAGAACAGCCAGCATCACGAGGTCAGGAAGTCTGAGACTATGCGCAGACGGGTGCCGGGGAAGACCGTTTCGGTGGCGTTCAGGTCGCTCAGAACCGCATCGATCCAACGGTCGCAGGCGTCGTTTGCGAGGCCAAGAATGTGGACCCGCAGGAGGCCATTGCCAGGATCCGGCAGGATGTCGGCATCGGCGGTGAGCAGCGCTTGAAGCAGTTTCCGGGGATGGGGCTTGTGGCCCTGCGCCTGCATGACGGGAAGCATCATGCGGGTTTCGGCGCGGTAGGCGATCATCCGGATGACGTCGAGGAGGAGGCGCTCGCGCGCGGGCAAGGCATCGAGCTGCTCGGCTTCGTCGAGGTCGCCGGCCCGGCAGTGCTTGGGCGTCTCCCTGCGGCTGGCCCTGACGATGTCGCGGACATCCTGGAGGTCCCTGACTTCCCTCCTGAGTTCCGCCGTCGGCTGCTTCTTCCGGGCCGTGTCGGCGATGCGGTTGCGCAGGCGGCCAAGCTGGCGGTCGAGGCGATGGATTGCCTTGTCATAGGCCCGCCGCAGCGGGTTGACGACCATGGCGGCGGGATCGAGAGGCTCGAGCTCGTGGGTCGGCAGGGCGTCGAGATTGAACTCGTCACGCATGTACTTGAAGAAGTTCTCCTGCGACCAGCGCGAGAACATGGCGCCCGCAACCTCAGCCATCGGCTTGTGCGGATCGGTGGTGATCAGCGGCACCTGACGGCCGTTGTCGAGCAGGCGGCGGATCTGGCGCACCCTGAAGCCGTTCGGCAACGTCACCGGCTTCTCAGCCAGCCGCATGGTGGCGCTGCCGTCCGCCGCCGGTCCGTGAATGGGAACGGTCATCGCGCCGAAGTCCTCGGCCGGCCAGTCCTCGCCCCTGAAGTTCTTGTGCCAGGTCAGGCAGGCGACGCCGCGCCTCGCCAGCCGGCGGAACAGATCCGGGCTCCAGCCCTCGCGGTCGAAGACCAGGGTGAGCGCCGGCTGGCCGGGATGCTCGGCGGTCAGGTCCGGCGCCCCGGCGCCAACGATCCCAAGCTCCTGCAGCGCCGGCACCACGTCGGCTTCGATGGCCGCGACCATCTTCGGGTCCAGCGGCTTGTGCAGACAGAGCAGCGGCTTGCCGCCCAGAGCGTTGATCCAGTAGCTGGCGCTCGCCGGCAGGCACAGCTTCTCGCGCGAGACGAAGTGCTTGGGCAAGCGCCCCTTGCGGCCGGAGTAGACCTTGACGTGCCCGTCGATGGCCAGCGTCGCCCAGAGCTCCGGCTCGTCGGCGCCTTGCCAGCGCCTGGCAAGGGCGAGCTGCCACGCCCGCACGCCGGCCTCGTCGTCGGCGATGAGAGCGATCTTGCGGCGCAGCGTCTTGACCTCGGGGCAGCGATCGAGGCCGAGAATGGCGCCCCATTCGCCCGGCGCCTGGTAGCGCAGGCTCTCGGGGTTGCGCACCCGCGCCAAGGTCATGAAGGCCAGGAAGAGCAGGATCGTAGGCAAGCCGTAATAGCCCTTCGGCAGCAATGGCAGGAGACCGGTCTCGGAGAGAAGACCTTCCTTCAGCAGGGCCGGCAGGGCGGCGAGCACGCCGCCGAAGCGGACACCGCGGGCGGCGGCGGCGAACTGCGGTTCGACCGGCCCCGCCTGTCCACAACTGGCCAGAACCCGAGCCGGAACATCGCAAGTCGCACGCCCCATCGGCGCCTGCCGGTCCCGCCGATCGCGCGCGCTGCGATCCGTTTGCGGCTGCGCTTCCAGCCCCGGCGCCGTCTCCGGCCCCGGGGCACCGGTACTCTCTTCATCGACACGGCCTTCAGGAGCCGCACCCGCGTCAGGCGGCGCAGCCAGCGCTGAGCGTCCGGGCTCCCCATCCGCCTCCGTGTTGCCGATCAGTCCCTGACGGCGCCACTTGTTGACCGATGGCGCTGACACGCCGAGAACCCGGGCCGCCGCAGAGCCGCTCAGGCCCGATGCCAGCAACGCCGTCGCCTTCTCCGCCAACTCCGGAGTGAACACCGACGGCCCGCGACCGCGCCGGGGCTTCATGAACCCCGCTTCGCCCTCGGCCAGGTAGCGCCGTCGTGCGCGCTGCACCGTCGCGCGCGAGACAGCGAAAGCGTCAGCCAGTTCCTGCGGCGAGACCGCGCTGATCGCCGCGAGGCGGCCGATCCGCAAGAGCATGGCCGTGCGGTCATCGGCGGCGTGGCTGTCAAAGGGAATGAGGTTGGAAAAGTAGGTGAAGGTGTCGTCCGAGATCAGGACGGCGAAGCAGCTGTTGCCGATCGAGACCGCCTCTGGAGGGCACATTGGGAGGGTACTGGGCATGGTTGAGACCGTGCAATTGGTATCAAATTATACTATCAGACCTCGGGCGCGACACCCAGCGAAAAACCGCCTGAAACAACCGAAATGTATCAGAATTCAAGGAGTTCCCGGCACGCTGCCCAGAACAGCCAGCATCACGAGGTCAGGAAGTCTGAGGTTGTGGCCGATGCGGCGTTTCTTTCGCCCTCGCTTTGCGATCTGGAGCGGCGGTTGGGCCTCATGGAAGGCGATGGCTTCTTCGAGGATACGGTCCCATGCCCTTGAGATGCGGGCCACCAGGGAGGCGGGGACTTGACGGTCTTTCTCACGGGCGAAGCGGGCGGCCCTGCGCGCGCGCTGAAGCAGGCGGTGCATGCTCGCCGCCCATTCCTCCTTCTCGATGTCGATCAGGGCCTGGAGTTCGCGCAGGTGATGTGCGTTGCAGGCGCCGTGGCGGACGCCCTTGATGGTGAAGTAGGGGGCGAAGTCGTCGTGGACGAGGATGCCTTTCAGGTTCTTTTCGACATCGCCGCGTCCCTCGCCGATGCGCAGGACGGTGAGCAACGGGGTGCACAGCACATGGAGCCAGCGGGTACGGGCGGCGATACGCAGGCCGGTCTCGTCGAGGTGCTTGACCGGCGCCTGCGTGCGGATCAGATCGGCGACATGGTCGAGGAAGCCCTCGAAGCGCTGCGCTGTGCGCCGGCCCATGGCGGCGATCGTGGCAGTGGAGATGGACACCGCGAAGATGTCGCTCATGAGTTCGGCCAGACGCTTCTCGGGCACGAACTGGGCGTACAGCAGGTAACTCACCCAAGCGGTGATGCGAGGGCCGTACTGGACCGGGGCGGTGACGCCCGGCGGGAAGGCTGTAGCCGGACGAAAGTCTTTGCGAATCGCGGCCGGAAGTCTTTGCGAATGGCCTGGATGACCGGCTCGGTCCCCGTCGGCGAGACCACCGGCCGCGTCGCCGCCATCCTCAAGAGCGGCGGCAGGTCCCGCGCCCTGACAATCGTGCGGACCGAGCTCGGCCGCGCATACTCCATGGCCGGACAGCAGCGCATGGAGCAGGCCGCCGAGGTCCTGCCGGGGCTGAAGAAGCAGTGGCGACGCTCCGGAAAGCTCAGAAGCCGCATCGCCCACGACGCCGTCGACGGACAGACCAGGGAAGCCGCCAGGCCCTTCGACGTCGGCGGCGCTTCGCTCATGTACCCCCGCGATCCCGCCGGACCCGCCGCCGAGACGATCAACTGCGGATGCCAGTCGCTGCCATGGATGGAAAGCTGGGAGGTCGAGAACCCCGGGCGAAAGCCCTTCTCCGACGAGGAGATCGCACGCGACCCGCGGCGCGCCGATCTCGAAGGGAAGGAGGCCGGCGCGGGGACAACGCCGGCATCGTAGACCGGGCGAGGCGAAGCACCGCGCCGCACCGGGATTTACCGGCGAATCCGCACCCCCGGAACCGCGCCGATTTACAGGCCTTTCAGCACCCCTGAAACGCCCCGAAAATCACCGTTTCCAGCCAATTCACGGCCCTTTCCGGGCCGGATTCGCAAAGACTTTCGTCCGGCCCGCCAGACCCCGGAAACGCCGCCAACCCCTTGACCGTCCGCCTTCTTCCGCCTTCTTCCCGGCATCTTCCGGATTCGCAATGACTTTCGTCCCCCTACAATCTCCCTCGGCCAGCTCTGTCGCAGGGTGGATGGCCGGAACGAGTCCGGCCATGACGAGTTGGGGGCACCGCACAAATGCATGCGAACTTCGGCAACATGGCACTAAAACGCGGGGACAAGGCGCTCCTTGGGATACTCGGCGCCGACGACGTGCTGGATCGTCACCGCGCGCACCATCTGATAGGTGCGGATACGGAACGCCGGATCGCACGACATGCGGATGTACATATCCTTGCCGCTGATCCCGTGATCGTCCCTGAGCCACTGCATCATGTTGTCGCAGGCGTCGTAGACCGCGTGCTCCATCGGCAGGTTGATGCCGACCGCCACGATGCTGTCCGGCTTCTCGATCCGCACACAAGGCGCGTGCTTGTTCTTGATCACCGTTGCGCTCAGCTGAATCGTCGCCCGCGTCTCGTCGGCGATGCCGGTGAACTCGGTGTCGCCCTGCCCGCCGTGCATGTCGCCCACATAGAGCAGGCCGCCGTCGTGGTAGGCGTTGAGCAGGATCGTGTGGCCGGCGCACACGTCGCGGCAGTCGATGTTGCCGCCGAAGGGGCCCTGGCCCAGCAGTGAGGTGAAGACCTCACGCTCCGGCGCGCACGCCAGCGTGCCGCAGAAGGGCATCAGGTCCCAGGTCAGCTTGTCGGAATACTTGCCCATGCCGTCCCGCGTATGCCCGCTTGGGCCGGGAAAATGCTCGATCACCTGCACGTGCGCCTCCGAGCAGTCCGCCCAGCGCTTCGAATCCCCCAGCGGGCCGATGCCGGGCAGAATGCCCGAGAAGCCGTAGCGCCAGGGGTCGATCGAGTGGATGTTCACGGCGAGGGTGTCGCCGCGCTCGCAGCCTTCCACGTAGATCGGGCCGACCACCGGGTTGTACTTGGGCGGCCAGACGCTCTGCAGCGCCACCACGTGCTCGCCGGTGAAGTCGTGCACCTTTGGGTCGTCGCTGTCGTCGGCGATGAGGCCTGAGAGCGCGTCGTCGGTCTCGAGCTGAAACGTCTCGCCCTGCGCCACCCTGAGCACCGGCTCGTCTTCCCAGTCGAAGGCGTACTTGCTCGGAATATCGCCCCGATTGATCCTCTGCATCGCCGTCTCTCCCTTGGTTTGTCGGTCTCAGTGGTGGCGGTTCCGAACGGCCATCGTTCGTGACCCGCCGAGATAGATGTTGCGAACGTCCTCGTTGCCCTCGATCGCCGCGAGCGATCCCTCGGCGAACACCCGCCCATAGTGAAGCACGGTAACCGGTGCGCCGAGCTGGCGCACGAACGCCATGTCGTGCTCCACGACGACGATCGTGACGCCCTCCTCATGGACCGAGTGGACGAGCGCGCCGGTGGCCCGGGTTTCCTCAGGCCCCATGCCGGCGGTCGGCTCGTCGAGCAGCAGAAGAACCGGCCGCATCGCAAGCGCCATGCCGATCGCGAGCCACTGCCGCTGACCGTGCGCAAGCTCAGCTACGCGGCGATCCTCGGTGCCGGCGAGGTTGAGCCGCTCGAGCAGCCGCGCGATCTCCGCGTCCATCGCCTCGCCCGAGAGGCTGTGCTGGAGCGGCAGCTGCATGTTGTGGCGCACGGTGAGGTCGCCATAGACGCCGAGTTGCTGAAACTTGACGCCGATCCCCATGTGGGCGCGCCGATGCGTCTCGACGCGCGTGACATCGCGCCCGCGAAACCGGATCGTGCCCTTGTCCGGCTTGATGCTGCCGAGCAGAAGCTTGAAGAAGGTGCTCTTGCCGGCGCCGTTGGGGCCGATGATGCAACGCAGTGCGCCGGGCTCCAGGGTGAAGTCCACGCCATCGACCGCGCGGACCCCGCCGAACGCCTTGGCGAGGCCCTCGGTCCGGAGCAGGGTGCCGTCGCCCGCGCCCGCCCCACCTCCCGTGCCCGCCTCACCGCCCGTCATGTCGACGCCCCGCGCGCGAGCCGCTGCCGCAGCGCCTGGAAGCGCGCAACCAGCCCCGTGATTGCGCCTTCCGGCAGCAGCATCATGACCAGGATCAAGATCGCGCCCTGGACCACCAGCGCATAGTTTCCCTGCACGGCGAGTTTCTGCGAGAGCCAGAGCAGGAACAGCGTGCCGATGACGGTGGCCGTCAGGCTCTTGCGGCCGGCGACGGCGACCCAGATCACCGGCAGGATGTTGTTCTGCACGCCGAAGACCGTGGGCGTGATGAAGCTCTCCCACGAGACGTAGAGGATGCCGGAAAGACCGGCGAGAAAGGCGCCGAGGCAGAAGACGCCGAGCTGGATCAGGCGGATGTCGTAGCCCAGCGCCTCGGTGCGTTCGGCATCCTCGCGGATCGCGATCATCACCCGCCCGGCCTTGGAGTTCACCAGCCAGCGGAGACCCAGATAGACAACCACCACGAGGCCGAAGGTGAGGAAGTAGAAGGCCCGCGTCCGGCCGTTGAACTCGATATCGGGGTCGCCGAGCCCGAACTGGAGCGACGGCGGCTCGCGGATGACGCCGGAGAAGCGCCCGAGGCCGTTGTTGCCGCCGAGGTGCGCGTCGCCGATGAACCAGCCCTGGCCAGCCGTCTGGTTGAGGAAGGTCTCCAGCAGGAGCGTCACGACCAGCATCAGGATCGCCACGTAGACGCCGCGCAGCCTGGCATAGAACATGATGAAGCCGAGTAGCGCGGCAACCGCGACGGGCACCGCGAGCCCGACACCGAGGGCCGCCCAGGTGTGGCCGTGGCTCTCGATGAAGTTGATCCCGGCGATCCCGTAGGCGTAGCCGCCGAGGCCGAGAAACGCGCCCTGGCCGAGGCTCAGAATGCCGCAGAAGCCCCACATCACGCAGAGGCCGAGCGCGAGGAAGACGCTGGTCAGGAAGTTGGAGAAATTCAGCAGCTCGTAGCGCGAGAGGTAGTCGGGCGCCGCCGCACCGGCCGCGATCACCGCGAGGAAGCCCACCCAGAATCCCCAATGCCGGCCCATCTCGTTGGGCCCCGCCAGGCCGCCGAGGACGCGCTCCATCACCGGCCCCTGACCCTGATGCTCGTGCGGCGCCGCTCGATCCATTCGGAGATGCCGGCCGGCATCAGGCGGATGATCACGAAGGCCAGCACCAGCATCGCGACGTGGCCGAGCAGGATGTTGAACTGGTTCACGAAGACCGTCTTCGCCAAGCCGAGGGAGAGCACGCTCGCGAGCAGGCCGGTGATGACGTCGGCGCCGCCGCCCACCACGACCGTGATGAAGGCCTGCGGCGTGTAGCTCATGCCGTAGAAGGGGCCGATGTTGGCGGTGAGCGCCAGCAGGCCGCCGGCGAAGCCGGCGAGGGCCGCGCCCAGCCCGAAGGTCAGGGCGTAGATGCGGGCGGTATCGACACCCAGCGCCCGCGCCATCCTGGGGTTCTCCATGGTGGCCCGCGCGTGGACGCCGAAGCGGGTGTAGCGAAAGAGCGCCCAGAGGCCCGCGATCGTGATCAGCGCAATCCCCAGCATGAAGAGCCGATAGTAGGAGTAGGAGAGCTCGGCGAGCGCGAAGCTGCCGAAGGGCGTCGGCACGCTCTTGATCTGCGGGCCGAAGATGAGCAGCGCGCCCTGGCTCAGCAGCAGGCTGAGCCCCCATGTGGCGACGAGCGAAGACAAGAGCTGGCCGTAGAAGCGGCGGATGATGACGCGCTCAAGGGCCACGCCTGCGAGCCCCGCCCCCAGCGCGCCGAAGACCACGGCGATGCCGCTGGGGACGCCCGCGAAATAGGCGAAGGAGGTGATGTAGGCGCCGATCATCATCATCTCGCCGTGCGCCATGTTGATGACGCCCATCATGCCGAAGATGATGATCAGCCCGATCGCGGAAAGCGCGAGGACCCCGATCGTGTCGGCGTATTGGTAGAGCAGGCTGACGATGAAAGAGATCGTTTCCATCGTGCCGACCGTCAGCGATTAGCCAAAGGGTACCGGGCCGGCGCGTTTACACCGGCCCGGTCGCGATTGAACGAGCGACTATTCCTTCTTGTACTTCTCGTAACGCGCATCGTCCCACGGGAGGTACTGCCGCCCGTCGTTCTGGCGCACGAGGTTGACGCCGAGCGTCCTGAGCCACCAGGGCTCGACCGGTCCGAAGTCATGGACCCAGGAGATCTCGTGCGCCTCATCCACATGGGCCATGCGGATGTTCATGGTCAGATGATGGGTCGCCGGGTCGAGGAGGACGCGGCCCTCCGGCGCATCGAAGGTGATGCCGGATTCGAGCGCGGCGATCACGGCGTCGGTCTCGGCGGTGCCCGCCCTGCGCCAGGCTTCCGCCATGATGTGGACGGCGACATAGGCGCAGCGCGCCGGCTGGTTGACGTAGGGCTCATCCGGCCACTTCGCGCGCCAGGCCTCGAGGAAGGCCTTGTTGGCGTCGGTCGGGATCTCCTCGATATAGGCGACCGGAATGTACATGTTGGCGAGCGAGGGCGGTGAGAACTGCTTGTGCTCGTAGCCCTGCTGCAGGTTCACCGTCGAGATCGCCGGCAGCCCCAGGTTGACCGCCTGCGCCTGCGGATAGAACTGCGACTGATTGGCGCCCACCAGATAGTGGACCATGAAGTCCGGCTTCGCCTTCTGAACGTTGGCGATCGAGGCCGCATACTCGGAGTTGCCGAGCGGGATGAACTCCTCGCCCACGATCTCCCCGCCGAAGAGGCCGGCGGCGACATGGGTCCAGAGCGCGCTCACCTGGCCGAAGCCGTAGTCCGCCGCGAGCACGTACATCTTGGGCCCGTACGTGTTGATCATGTACTCGACGCCGGTGAGGATCTGCTGCTCCGGAATCGGCCCGGTGAAGAACGAGTACTTGTCGGCGATGCCGCCCTCGCCCTGGTTGTTGTGCCAGAAGATCGTCTTGCTCTTCACGGCAACCGCACGGGCGGCCTCGCGCTCGGAGCTCGTGTAGCCGGCCATGATGACGTCGACCTCGTCATCGAGGATGCACTTGTTGGCGAGCTCCTGATAGCGCTTCACATCGGACTGGCCGTCGTAGTGGATCAGCTCGATCTGCTCGCCGTTCACGCCTCCCGCCGCGTTCAGCTCATCGACGGCGAGCTGGGCGCCGTGGGTCTTCGGGATGTTGGGCAATGCGAAATCGCCGGAATGATCGTCGATCACGCAAATCTTGATCTCCGCAGCGGCCTCGCCGGGCAATGCCACCGCGAAGGGTGTAGCGACGGCGACCCCCAGCGCGAGAGCCGCGCAGGAGTGCCATGTCTTTCTCGTAAACCGCATTCCGTCCATCTCCCTGTTGGTCTTGACTGGCGCGCAAACCCTAGCATGCGCGCGCCCTGCGGTGCGAGCCGGAGATGGCGGTGTTCAGATCGCGAGATACTGGCGCGCGACCTCCGGGTCGGCGAGCTCGTCCGGCGTGAGCGTCGCCGCCGTGGCACCCTTGTCCACCACGATGCAGCGATGCGCGGTGGCGCAGACCAGGTCGATGTTCTGCTCGACCAGAAGCACCGTGAGCGCGTCCTTCTCATTGAGGCTCGCGATCACATCGGCGATGAGCTCGACGATGGTGGGCTGGATCCCTTCCGACGGCTCGTCGAGGAGCAGGATGCTCGGCTGCCCCACCAAGATCCGCCCGATGGCGAGCATCTGCTGCTCGCCGCCGCTGAGGGTGCCGGCCCGCTGGCGGCGCCGCTCGGCGAGGCGAGGGAACCACGCGTAGACCCGCTCGAAGGCGGCCTCGGCGCGCTTGCCCCCGACGAGCTCGCCCATCCGCAGGTTCTCCTCGACCGAGAGGCGGGAGAAGATGCCGCGCCCTTGCGGTACGTAGCCCATGCCGAGCCGCGCACGGTCGCGTGCATCCGCGCGGGTCACGTCGCGGCCGCGAAAGGCGATGCCGCCCTCCATGACGGGCAGCAGGCCCGCGATGGTCTCGATCAGCGTCGTCTTGCCGACGCCGTTGCGGCCGACGATGGCGACGATCTCGCCCGTGCCCACCTCGAGCGAGACCTCGCGGACGATCGGGATGCCGCCATAGCCCGATGTGACGGCATCGAGTGCCAGTTCCATACGACCGCTCCCAAGGGGGCACGCCCGCGCGGCGGGCGCCGATCCGCTGCCACGATAGCATAGCCCTATGCCTTGAGGTTCCCCGAGACCATGGAGCACTTTCGCCTGCTCCACGGCTGCACCGGCCAGACGGCCAAACTTCGGGACGACCGCATCACAGGAGACGGCAGCCGCGTCCTCGAAGTCGTCTGGACCGGCTGCAGGACCCCGAACGCCGTCAAGCTGCTCCGGGTCGAAGGTGGCGGCCACAACTGGCCGAGCCACGAGCCTCTCCCCGCCGCGTGGCGCGAGTGGGCAGGCGTCCACAACCGTGACATCGAGAGCGCCGAGGAAATCTGGACGTTCCTGCGCCAGCTAAAACCGGACAGATCATCTGGTACATGCACCGGACATATCCCGTGTTACCGACACAACATCCGCATCACACTTGGCAACAGAGAACATCGATGACAGCATGTCGATCACCTCTCCGCCGATCATGGGGGTACGACTGCCGTCCCCTTTATGAGACACTAGGTTCTGTACCCATAAAATAATTGCCGGAGAGAGCGAATCATGATTCAAGCTCCCAAATTGCGGGAGCCTGCCGATGAACCGCTACGACCTGACCGACTTCGAATGGAGCGTGATCGAACCGTTGCTGCCGAACAAGCCTCGCGGCGTCCCGCGTGTGGATGATCGGCGCGTCCTCAACGGCATCATGTGGGTACTGCGCTCTGGCGCCCCCTGGCGAGACCTGCCCGAGCGCTACGGGCCTTACACGACCTGCTACAACCGCTTCAACCGCTGGCGCAAGAAGGGCATCTGGGATCAACTTCAGACTTCCTGACCTCTGCTGATTTTAGGTGACACGAGCCGCGCGGATTCCGAGGCCCCGTCGATGTCGTAGACTATGCGCAGACGGGTGCCGGGGAAGACCGTTTCGGTGGCGTTCAGGTCGCTCAGAACCGCATCGATCCAACGGTCGCAGGCGTCGTTTGCGAGGCCAAGAATGTGGACCCGCAGGAGGCCATTGCCAGGATCCGGCAGGATGTCGGCATCGGCGGTGAGCAGCGCTTGAAGCAGTTTCCGGGGATGGGGCTTGTGGCCCTGCGCCTGCATGACGGGAAGCATCATGCGGGTTTCGGCGCGGTAGGCGATCATCCGGATGACGTCGAGGAGGAGGCGCTCGCGCGCGGGCAAGGCATCGAGCTGCTCGGCTTCGTCGAGGTCGCCGGCCCGGCAGTGCTTGGGCGTCTCCCTGCGGCTGGCCCTGACGATGTCGCGGACATCCTGGAGGTCCCTGACTTCCCTCCTGAGTTCCGCCGTCGGCTGCTTCTTCCGGGCCGTGTCGGCGATGCGGTTGCGCAGGCGGCCAAGCTGGCGGTCGAGGCGATGGATTGCCTTGTCATAGGCCCGCCGCAGCGGGTTGACGACCATGGCGGCGGGATCGAGAGGCTCGAGCTCGTGGGTCGGCAGGGCGTCGAGATTGAACTCGTCACGCATGTACTTGAAGAAGTTCTCCTGCGACCAGCGCGAGAACATGGCGCCCGCAACCTCAGCCATCGGCTTGTGCGGATCGGTGGTGATCAGCGGCACCTGACGGCCGTTGTCGAGCAGGCGGCGGATCTGGCGCACCCTGAAGCCGTTCGGCAACGTCACCGGCTTCTCAGCCAGCCGCATGGTGGCGCTGCCGTCCGCCGCCGGTCCGTGAATGGGAACGGTCATCGCGCCGAAGTCCTCGGCCGGCCAGTCCTCGCCCCTGAAGTTCTTGTGCCAGGTCAGGCAGGCGACGCCGCGCCTCGCCAGCCGGCGGAACAGATCCGGGCTCCAGCCCTCGCGGTCGAAGACCAGGGTGAGCGCCGGCTGGCCGGGATGCTCGGCGGTCAGGTCCGGCGCCCCGGCGCCAACGATCCCAAGCTCCTGCAGCGCCGGCACCACGTCGGCTTCGATGGCCGCGACCATCTTCGGGTCCAGCGGCTTGTGCAGACAGAGCAGCGGCTTGCCGCCCAGAGCGTTGATCCAGTAGCTGGCGCTCGCCGGCAGGCACAGCTTCTCGCGCGAGACGAAGTGCTTGGGCAAGCGCCCCTTGCGGCCGGAGTAGACCTTGACGTGCCCGTCGATGGCCAGCGTCGCCCAGAGCTCCGGCTCGTCGGCGCCTGCCAGCGCCTGGCAAGGGCGAGCTGCCACGCCCGCACGCCGGCCTCGTCGTCGGCGATGAGAGCGATCTTGCGGCGCAGCGTCTTGACCTCGGGGCAGCGATCGAGGCCGAGAATGGCGCCCCATTCGCCCGGCGCCTGGTAGCGCAGGCTCTCGGGGTTGCGCACCCGCGCCAAGGTCATGAAGGCCAGGAAGAGCAGGATCGTAGGCAAGCCGTAATAGCCCTTCGGCAGCAATGGCAGGAGACCGGTCTCGGAGAGAAGACCTTCCTTCAGCAGGGCCGGCAGGGCGGCGAGCACGCCGCCGAAGCGGACACCGCGGGCGGCGGCGGCGAACTGCGGTTCGACCGGCCCCGCCTGTCCACAACTGGCCAGAACCCGAGCCGGAACATCGCAAGTCGCACGCCCCATCGGCGCCTGCCGGTCCCGCCGATCGCGCGCGCTGCGATCCGTTTGCGGCTGCGCTTCCAGCCCCGGCGCCGTCTCCGGCCCCGGGGCACCGGTACTCTCTTCATCGACACGGCCTTCAGGAGCCGCACCCGCGTCAGGCGGCGCAGCCAGCGCTGAGCGTCCGGGCTCCCCATCCGCCTCCGTGTTGCCGATCAGTCCCTGACGGCGCCACTTGTTGACCGATGGCGCTGACACGCCGAGAACCCGGGCCGCCGCAGAGCCGCTCAGGCCCGATGCCAGCAACGCCGTCGCCTTCTCCGCCAACTCCGGAGTGAACACCGACGGCCCGCGACCGCGCCGGGGCTTCATGAACCCCGCTTCGCCCTCGGCCAGGTAGCGCCGTCGTGCGCGCTGCACCGTCGCGCGCGAGACAGCGAAAGCGTCAGCCAGTTCCTGCGGCGAGACCGCGCTGATCGCCGCGAGGCGGCCGATCCGCAAGAGCATGGCCGTGCGGTCATCGGCGGCGTGGCTGTCAAAGGGAATGAGGTTGGAAAAGTAGGTGAAGGTGTCGTCCGAGATCAGGACGGCGAAGCAGCTGTTGCCGATCGAGACCGCCTCTGGAGGGCACATTGGGAGGGTACTGGGCATGGTTGAGACCGTGCAATTGGTATCAAATTATAATATCAGACCTCGGGCGCGACACCCAGCGAAAAACCGCCTGAAACAACCGAAATGTATCAGAATTCAAGGAGTTCCCGGCACGCTGCCCAGAACAGCCAGCATCACGAGGTCAGGAAGTCTGAAATTACCGTCCTGCACAGCACCCCGTGACAAAATGCAGAATAACGACCATCGGTCGATGCGCCCAAGTATACTCCCCGAAAATGTTAGGTACGTCGCTCTATCAATTGCTCACAATTGAAATGCCGAATTATGTCTGATCCTCATCGATTGCCACTTGCTCTGCTATGGATAATATCCATAAGACATCTTCCGCCATCGCCACAAAATCGATTTGACCATGTGCCACCTGGGATCGCACTTTGGCAAGCTCGAACATTCTACTTGCCTGGTTCTGATCCACAATTCCTTCGCCTGCCAACAAATTGACTAGCGCACTGGGATTCAGGGGCCGTGTTCCGGCCGTTTCAATCTTGTCTCTAGCCACGGCTTCCAGTATCGACCAAGCAAATAGCATGGCCGCACGAGGTTCTATTTCGGAAACGTTCCGTGCCGCTTGAATCGCTTCTGCAGTTGCAACATCAGCTACCGGATGGAGGGTTGGCTCAAGCGATGAGAAATAGAATACGCGCAGCTCCCAATCATCGTGATCAGCCAGAAGCGAGCGAAGTTCATGCACTTTTTTTAATTCTCTACTTCCTTCCTTTCGAAATACCTCAACGAGTAGCGACGGACGCTTACCAATCGCGATAGCGTCGGGGTGCGATTCACCCAGGAATGGCGGCAAATCGTCCGGACCGGGATCAGAGATAACTTCGTAACCCTCGGCGCGCAATAGAGGCACCACCCTGTCTAGCGTAATCCGCTCGGCGTCGGACATGGACAAGCTCATTTAGTCATTCCCCGCGGAGGTCGGTACCAACCTTAATATAAACTACCGGGACTACTGCACCGAGCGCCGTCGCAAGAAATGGAGTGGGTTCGTCCCTGACTTCCATAG
Organism: Alphaproteobacteria bacterium; assembly: GCA_963422645.2. Taxonomy (GTDB): domain Bacteria; phylum Pseudomonadota; class Alphaproteobacteria; order UBA828; family UBA828; genus WTGU01. The sequence goes on along the minus strand of CAXXVO010000008.1, from coordinate 617,846 downwards.
GTCGCTCCGCCTCGAATTTCTGCATTACAATACGCTCGACTTGTTTGTCGTCTATGTAAACGAAACTACCCATCGCGTCGAGGATTGGCTTCGCGCAATTGTCAATATCCGCTTGCATCTCGGCCTGCGGAAAGAAGTAGATCGTTACGGCCACGGGCTCCTCTACTGCAAAATGCACATCAGGCAGTTCCTCCCTCGCAGCATCTCGCACCATTCCCCGCCAGCGCTCGCGTGATGCAGGCCTCTTGGCCTGATGGCTCACGGCCGTCCCGTATACGACGAATTCTAGAGGCTGATCAGGGAACAAGGCTCGAATCCAGCACGATCCACCAAACAACTTCCTGATCCACGGCCCCTTCCTTTCGACCGCCTCACCCCTGCCCCTTGGACGCCGGATTCGCACCCACCACCGGGTGCCTCCCGAGCAGCGCGGCCCTCTACGCTTATCTCGATACCCCTCGCAGGCACGCTCAGTTGCGACTATCCGTTCACAGTTCCTGGCTCAGTCCAGTCAGCGCTGGTCTCCCATCGGCCAAGATATTCTCGCGCCACAGTCACACGCAGGTCCCGCACCGTCAATGTGCAGAGGGCGAAGGGCGGTGACAGCGCGTGAGGGTCATCGCGCCGAAGTCCTCGGCCGGCCAGTCCTCGCCCCTGAAGTTCTTGTGCCAGGTCAGGCAGGCGACGCCGCGCCTCGCCAGCCGGCGGAACAGATCCGGGCTCCAGCCCTCGCGGTCGAAGACCAGGGTGAGCGCCGGCTGGCCGGGATGCTCGGCGGTCAGGTCCGGCGCCCCGGCGCCAACGATCCCAAGCTCCTGCAGCGCCGGCACCACGTCGGCTTCGATGGCCGCGACCATCTTCGGGTCCAGCGGCTTGTGCAGACAGAGCAGCGGCTTGCCGCCCAGAGCGTTGATCCAGTAGCTGGCGCTCGCCGGCAGGCACAGCTTCTCGCGCGAGACGAAGTGCTTGGGCAAGCGCCCCTTGCGGCCGGAGTAGACCTTGACGTGCCCGTCGATGGCCAGCGTCGCCCAGAGCTCCGGCTCGTCGGCCTTGCCAGCGCCTGGCAAGGGCGAGCTGCCACGCCCGCACGCCGGCCTCGTCGTCGGCGATGAGAGCGATCTTGCGGCGCAGCGTCTTGACCTCGGGGCAGCGATCGAGGCCGAGAATGGCGCCCCATTCGCCCGGCGCCTGGTAGCGCAGGCTCTCGGGGTTGCGCACCCGCGCCAAGGTCATGAAGGCCAGGAAGAGCAGGATCGTAGGCAAGCCGTAATAGCCCTTCGGCAGCAATGGCAGGAGACCGGTCTCGGAGAGAAGACCTTCCTTCAGCAGGGCCGGCAGGGCGGCGAGCACGCCGCCGAAGCGGACACCGCGGGCGGCGGCGGCGAACTGCGGTTCGACCGGCCCCGCCTGTCCACAACTGGCCAGAACCCGAGCCGGAACATCGCAAGTCGCACGCCCCATCGGCGCCTGCCGGTCCCGCCGATCGCGCGCGCTGCGATCCGTTTGCGGCTGCGCTTCCAGCCCCGGCGCCGTCTCCGGCCCCGGGGCACCGGTACTCTCTTCATCGACACGGCCTTCAGGAGCCGCACCCGCGTCAGGCGGCGCAGCCAGCGCTGAGCGTCCGGGCTCCCCATCCGCCTCCGTGTTGCCGATCAGTCCCTGACGGCGCCACTTGTTGACCGATGGCGCTGACACGCCGAGAACCCGGGCCGCCGCAGAGCCGCTCAGGCCCGATGCCAGCAACGCCGTCGCCTTCTCCGCCAACTCCGGAGTGAACACCGACGGCCCGCGACCGCGCCGGGGCTTCATGAACCCCGCTTCGCCCTCGGCCAGGTAGCGCCGTCGTGCGCGCTGCACCGTCGCGCGCGAGACAGCGAAAGCGTCAGCCAGTTCCTGCGGCGAGACCGCGCTGATCGCCGCGAGGCGGCCGATCCGCAAGAGCATGGCCGTGCGGTCATCGGCGGCGTGGCTGTCAAAGGGAATGAGGTTGGAAAAGTAGGTGAAGGTGTCGTCCGAGATCAGGACGGCGAAGCAGCTGTTGCCGATCGAGACCGCCTCTGGAGGGCACATTGGGAGGGTACTGGGCATGGTTGAGACCGTGCAATTGGTATCAAATTATAATATCAGACCTCGGGCGCGACACCCAGCGAAAAACCGCCTGAAACAACCGAAATGTATCAGAATTCAAGGAGTTCCCGGCACGCTGCCCAGAACAGCCAGCATCACGAGGTCAGGAAGTCTGAGCTTAGCCTGCACGAGCTGCTTTTCTAGCCAGCCCGCACAAGATTCCTCAGCAACGTTTCTTTGGCCACTCGCAGCTGCGGCACTGCCCACTACATTCTCATCAGGTCCGACAGGCGCGCGCGCTCTGCATCACCGCCCCGGTGCAAGACCACGATGTGATCCGGTTCCGACATGAACCAAGCAAATGATCGCCAGGCCAGTTCACTTACAGAGGCCTTGAACGCCGCATGGTCGCGGTCTGCATAGGCTGTCAGGAATGCAACTTGACCTTCGCCGAATCCCGCCTCGGTCGCGATGACCATCAACGCTGCTTGCCGCGCTTCATTAACCGGCCCTGCCGTTGCCACCACCTCCGCAAACACCAAGAGCGGCTCGACCGGCCCTAGGTCTACCAGGATCAAGTCCGGCAAATTCCTGTCCGGTTCGATCGCCAGGCCTATGTCCTTTGCCAAGTCGTCGTCTCGTGCCACCACCTGGTTTCGGCTCTCACTCAGCCAGACAACCCCCGGTTGACTGAGGAACCGAGACGCAAACTCTTCGACGACCGCCTTGGATATCACCGAACTCGGCCCAGGCTCCATGTTCCGTGTCTCCCCGTTCGGGAACGTCACGAGAATTCGTCCCTCACGGGCAACTGCTCCGCGGCGCATGATCGCCACTCGGGCCAGTGCACCCCCGGATAGGTTCGCTGCCTGCCATTCCTCGATGCATGTACTCAACTCCTGTCCAGTTAGACCAGGATCGAACAGCCCCATAAATTCCGACGCCAGTGCATACCGCGGTAGGGGTGACGTCGTTGCCAATCCTTCCCTTTCGATCACTGCGCCCAGGCGCACGAGACCCTCTCGCAGCGTCTCATCGCGGATCGGTTCGCGCGTGTTCGTGGCGTACCACCTGCCATCGATATGACCTGCTGCCGGGCGCATCGATGCACCCAACCAGGCTCTGCGATCCTGGTCGTCTGCTAATGCTGCCTGTGCGTCGGACATCCGCGTCACTTGGTCGGGACGCAGCCAACACTCCTCTCCATCCACCGCCCCAACATACATCATGACAAAGATCGTCTTGGCTGCGATCTCTCGGGTGACATAGTTTCGGTTCGCCGTTCCCTCTGGAAAGATCGTCTGCAGGCGTTCGTGGATGTCAGGAACTGGTAGTAGAGGAGGTAGGGGCATCACCCCGCCTCGCGGCAGTATAGGCGATTTACTGCGCGCTCCAGCGTCAGACGGCTTGCTCGCATGCTCACCAACTGCTCGATCTCCCCCATGTCCTCCGGTGGGGGAAGGGGCAAGGCTTCCAGCTCATAGGCCGAAACCGCGACGCTTCCATTGATGCATCGGAACACTTGATCGACCACATCGCTGTTCAACAGGACGGCCACTGCCGCGGGCGTCACCCGTGGGGTGCCATTGAGCGGCTTAATCATGTTCAGGTGGTTCTCGATCACAACCGCGCCGTGCTCCACGATAAACGCCGGCGGCAATTCCGCCGCAATCAGCCGCCGACATTGCTCTTTCGCCGTTGTTCTTTGCAGCAGCACGCACGGGGCTTTAGTTACCACCCACTTCTCTTTGTCCTTTGGCTCGAAGTACGGCTTGTGATTTCGTTTCTCAGCCCTGAACGAAAACACTCCGTCTGGTCGCACGGACTCTGCCCAGATCAGCGGATAGCGACCCTTCCCAGGCCGGTCCCGCAAGCTCGGCTTATGCCGATTCCACACCAGCGGTCCCGTTTTGACTGTGTAGCCATAGTCGACGAGCCTACCAGGCATTTCGTCAACCCTACTCGCCAGTATGCTTTGCGCTTCCGTTCTCGCCATTAGCCAAGGCTGGACCGGGTCTTCGGGCAAGTTGAATGGACCGGCTGCCGTCCTCACAACCGAACCGTCTCTCGCGGTGGAAATGAAATGGACACTCCCCACACGCGACCTGGTACCCCGCTTGTAGGTTGCCAGCAGCGTTTCCTGAAGCACGTCCGCGAAGACGCCCTTGCGCCTAGCGACAAATTCAATACTCACCGGAGCCGCTTCCTGTCCCAGCAGGCCCCGCAATGCTTTGAAGTACTCTCCAGACAGGAAGCTTGTAGGCGTCACATATGCGATCACTCCGCCCGCCCGCGCGAAACGAAGCGCCAGATCGGTGAACACACCGTACAGATTCGCATGGCCGAACAGACTTCGCTGGAATTTGGCGCGTAACTGTGGTGAAAGCCTGACCCGACCGTAAGGCGGATTGCCGACCACCAGGTCATATTCGGTGCCTCGGGGCACTTGTTCCAAGCTATCGCAGACTAGCACCAACGGACTTAGCCGTGCGCCCGCCCTATCGCACAGATCGTCTAGCGTCGCCTCGACAAACACCTGCGACATCCATGCAGCGAACGGATCCAACTCGAAGCCGCGCAAACGACTCTGTATGTTCTCCAATACGCTCCTCGCGCTGTCCCAGTCACTCAGACTCTCCACCATGCGCTGGGCTACAGGCGACAGGAATGCGCCTCCGCCACACGCCGGATCCAGCACTCGCGCGGACCTCCAGTCGACTCCGGCTTCAGTGGCCATGTCCAACAGAGCTTCGCAAAGCGCCGGCGGCGTGTAATAGGCACCGTGTCGAGCCCGCATTCCGTCGGGCATCATCGAGGTGTACAAAACGCCGATCGCGTAGCTCGCATCCGCCACATCCAGCTTTGCAGCAGCACAGCCTACTCTCTCCGCCGAATCCCTAGCTTCCTTCGCGATCGACGGAAATCCATTGTCTACGGGTAGCTCGAACAGCGACCGATCTCGACCCGCCGCCTCCTGCCACCGCCGCCAAAATGCCGAGACCGCGGAAAAGACCGCCGCCCGCGCGAAACCTATCCGATCTTCCGGCTCTACCGACGACGTCAGTGCGCAGAGGCGAAGGGAACCCTCCTCAACACACGCCTGTGCTGACGGCGACGGCGCCGCGTCCTCGCCTTCGCGAATACTTGGCTCCGTCGTCACACCGCTTCGTGTTTCTGCCTCAACCATTTACCGAGCGACTCTCCGACGATAGGGTCAGCGGCAGCTGTAGTTCCTGTTCTTCGTGTCGTTCGAGGAACTCGATGATCGCTTGGCGCCCCAGCCAAGCAAGGGATAGCCGGTGCTTGCCGGACAGAGCCGAAAGCACCGCATATTCGGGTTCCTCCAGATTGACAGTCACTCGGAAATTCGCTGCCACGGATCTCCTCCGACTGGTCTAAGTGGCTCTGCAGCACATTGCAGCATCATGCATCACGGTACCCCGCAGCGTGTATCCGGCCCCCACGCCTGTCAAGCACGATTGAAGAACATCATATGGCGAAGCGAAACTGGAATCGAAAACTCAGACTTCCTGACCTCTGCTGATTTTAGGTGACACGAGCCGCGCGGATTCCGAGGCCCCGTCGATGTCGTAGACTATGCGCAGACGGGTGCCGGGGAAGACCGTTTCGGTGGCGTTCAGGTCGCTCAGAACCGCATCGATCCAACGGTCGCAGGCGTCGTTTGCGAGGCCAAGAATGTGGACCCGCAGGAGGCCATTGCCAGGATCCGGCAGGATGTCGGCATCGGCGGTGAGCAGCGCTTGAAGCAGTTTCCGGGGATGGGGCTTGTGGCCCTGCGCCTGCATGACGGGAAGCATCATGCGGGTTTCGGCGCGGTAGGCGATCATCCGGATGACGTCGAGGAGGAGGCGCTCGCGCGCGGGCAAGGCATCGAGCTGCTCGGCTTCGTCGAGGTCGCCGGCCCGGCAGTGCTTGGGCGTCTCCCTGCGGCTGGCCCTGACGATGTCGCGGACATCCTGGAGGTCCCTGACTTCCCTCCTGAGTTCCGCCGTCGGCTGCTTCTTCCGGGCCGTGTCGGCGATGCGGTTGCGCAGGCGGCCAAGCTGGCGGTCGAGGCGATGGATTGCCTTGTCATAGGCCCGCCGCAGCGGGTTGACGACCATGGCGGCGGGATCGAGAGGCTCGAGCTCGTGGGTCGGCAGGGCGTCGAGATTGAACTCGTCACGCATGTACTTGAAGAAGTTCTCCTGCGACCAGCGCGAGAACATGGCGCCCGCAACCTCAGCCATCGGCTTGTGCGGATCGGTGGTGATCAGCGGCACCTGACGGCCGTTGTCGAGCAGGCGGCGGATCTGGCGCACCCTGAAGCCGTTCGGCAACGTCACCGGCTTCTCAGCCAGCCGCATGGTGGCGCTGCCGTCCGCCGCCGGTCCGTGAATGGGAACGGTCATCGCGCCGAAGTCCTCGGCCGGCCAGTCCTCGCCCCTGAAGTTCTTGTGCCAGGTCAGGCAGGCGACGCCGCGCCTCGCCAGCCGGCGGAACAGATCCGGGCTCCAGCCCTCGCGGTCGAAGACCAGGGTGAGCGCCGGCTGGCCGGGATGCTCGGCGGTCAGGTCCGGCGCCCCGGCGCCAACGATCCCAAGCTCCTGCAGCGCCGGCACCACGTCGGCTTCGATGGCCGCGACCATCTTCGGGTCCAGCGGCTTGTGCAGACAGAGCAGCGGCTTGCCGCCCAGAGCGTTGATCCAGTAGCTGGCGCTCGCCGGCAGGCACAGCTTCTCGCGCGAGACGAAGTGCTTGGGCAAGCGCCCCTTGCGGCCGGAGTAGACCTTGACGTGCCCGTCGATGGCCAGCGTCGCCCAGAGCTCCGGCTCGTCGGCGCCTGCCAGCGCCTGGCAAGGGCGAGCTGCCACGCCCGCACGCCGGCCTCGTCGTCGGCGATGAGAGCGATCTTGCGGCGCAGCGTCTTGACCTCGGGGCAGCGATCGAGGCCGAGAATGGCGCCCCATTCGCCCGGCGCCTGGTAGCGCAGGCTCTCGGGGTTGCGCACCCGCGCCAAGGTCATGAAGGCCAGGAAGAGCAGGATCGTAGGCAAGCCGTAATAGCCCTTCGGCAGCAATGGCAGGAGACCGGTCTCGGAGAGAAGACCTTCCTTCAGCAGGGCCGGCAGGGCGGCGAGCACGCCGCCGAAGCGGACACCGCGGGCGGCGGCGGCGAACTGCGGTTCGACCGGCCCCGCCTGTCCACAACTGGCCAGAACCCGAGCCGGAACATCGCAAGTCGCACGCCCCATCGGCGCCTGCCGGTCCCGCCGATCGCGCGCGCTGCGATCCGTTTGCGGCTGCGCTTCCAGCCCCGGCGCCGTCTCCGGCCCCGGGGCACCGGTACTCTCTTCATCGACACGGCCTTCAGGAGCCGCACCCGCGTCAGGCGGCGCAGCCAGCGCTGAGCGTCCGGGCTCCCCATCCGCCTCCGTGTTGCCGATCAGTCCCTGACGGCGCCACTTGTTGACCGATGGCGCTGACACGCCGAGAACCCGGGCCGCCGCAGAGCCGCTCAGGCCCGATGCCAGCAACGCCGTCGCCTTCTCCGCCAACTCCGGAGTGAACACCGACGGCCCGCGACCGCGCCGGGGCTTCATGAACCCCGCTTCGCCCTCGGCCAGGTAGCGCCGTCGTGCGCGCTGCACCGTCGCGCGCGAGACAGCGAAAGCGTCAGCCAGTTCCTGCGGCGAGACCGCGCTGATCGCCGCGAGGCGGCCGATCCGCAAGAGCATGGCCGTGCGGTCATCGGCGGCGTGGCTGTCAAAGGGAATGAGGTTGGAAAAGTAGGTGAAGGTGTCGTCCGAGATCAGGACGGCGAAGCAGCTGTTGCCGATCGAGACCGCCTCTGGAGGGCACATTGGGAGGGTACTGGGCATGGTTGAGACCGTGCAATTGGTATCAAATTATACTATCAGACCTCGGGCGCGACACCCAGCGAAAAACCGCCTGAAACAACCGAAATGTATCAGAATTCAAGGAGTTCCCGGCACGCTGCCCAGAACAGCCAGCATCACGAGGTCAGGAAGTCTGAAACTAGCGTCTTGACGCGTGCTTGGCGGTTGGCAATCGCAGATTGCTGTTGTATCTGCGGGCTGTTCGCGGCAGCGCGCGCGGCAACCACATTTGAGACTGGAGGACGGAATGAGCTTCAAGAAAATTGCCGGCGCCGTCGCTGTGGCCGGCGCGCTGTTGGCATCGGGCGCGGTGCCCAGCCAGGCAGCGACCCTCGACGACGTGAAGGCCGCAGGCACGCTCAAGTGCGGCATCAACACCGGCCTGCCGGGCTTCGCCTACACCGATGACGCGGGCAACTGGACCGGCTTCGACGTGGCTTACTGCCGGGCGTTGGCGGCCGCCGTGCTCGGCGATGCCAACGCGATTTCCTTCGTCAATCTGACCGGCAAGACGCGCTTCCCGGCGCTAGCGTCGGGCGAGATCGACGTGCTCTCGCGCAACACGACCTGGACCTTGTCGCGCGATGTCGACCTCGGCTTCACCTTCATCGGCGTCAGCTACTATGACGGCCAGGGCTTTATCGGCCGCACGGCGCTCGGCATCGGCAGCGCCACCGAGCTCGACGGCGCCTCGGTCTGTATCCAGACCGGCACCACCACCGAGCTCAACCTCGCGGACTTCTTCCGCGTCAACGGCATCAGCTACGAGCCGGTGCCGATCGAGACCAACGCCGAGGCCCGCGCGGCCTACGAGGCAGAGCGTTGCGACGTCTATACGACGGACGCCTCCGGTCTGGCGGCGACACGGACCACCTTCGAGGATCCGTCCCAGCACATGGTGTTCCCGGAGATCATCTCGAAGGAGCCGCTGGGGCCCTTGGTGCGCCAGGGCGACGACCAGTGGGCGGATATCGCACGCTGGACCCTGAACGCGCTGATCACGGCCGAGGAGCTCGGCGTGAACCAGGCGAACGTGGCGGAGATGGCTGCAGCGGCAGGCGATCATCCTGAGATCAACCGGATGCTGGGCACCGAAGGCTCGATGGGTGAGATGCTGGGTCTCGACGCACAGTGGGCGGCCCGCGCCATCGCGGCGGAAGGCAACTACGCCGAGATCTTCGATCGCCACATCGGCGCCAGCAGCCCGCTGGGCCTGGGCCGGGGTCTCAACGCTCTCTACACCGACGGCGGCATCCTCTATTCGCCTCCGATCCGTTAGCATCGACGACGCACCGTCCCGCCCGGCTAAGCGGGCGGGACGGTGTTATTTCTGGTAAAAGGCGATGGTTCCGACATCATATGTCGTTCTGGTAGTGTTATGTTGTTTTAGTAATGTAAGGGGGGCGGCGCCACCGTGACCCAGAGAGCGCCCTCAGGCGGCGGCTTCGACATAAGCCGCGCCTGGACCGACGAGCGCGCCCGCGGCGTCATCTTCCAAGTTCTCATCGTGCTCGGGGTGGTGGGCCTCGCCGCCTTCGTTGTCTTGAACACGATCACGAACCTCGAAGAGGCCGGCCTCTCCTCCGGCTACGGCTTCCTCTTCGACACTGCCAACTTCGATATCAATCAGCGCCTTCTCGATTACGCGTCGACCTCGACCTACGGGCAGGCGTTCGTCATCGGCGCGCTCAACACCATCCTCGTCGCAGTGATGGGTGTCTTCGCCGCGACGGTCATCGGCTTTGTGGCAGGCGTTCTCAGGCTCTCCAACAACTTCCTGGTGAGCGGCATCGTCACGGTCTGGGTCGAGTTTACTCGCAACGTCCCGGTGCTGCTGCAAATCATCTTTTGGTGGCTGATCTTGCTGGCGCTGCCCAGGGTGCGCGACAGCATTTCGTTCGGCGATGCGGCCTTTCTCAACAACCGCGGTATATTCTTGCCCGCGCCCATCTTCGAGGACGGCTCGGCGATCGTGCTGGCGATGATCCTGGTGGGCGTGGTCGCAGCCGTTCTGATCAGGCGCTGGGCGAGAAAGCGCCAGGATGCGACCGGCCAAACCTTCCCGGTTGGCTGGGTCGGGCTCGGACTGATCGTGGGCCTCCCGGTGATCGTCTATTTCGCCGGCGGCGAGCCGCTCGATTTCGACATACCGGAGAAGCAGCGCTTCAACTTGAAGGGCGGCTTCATCATCACACCGGAGCTGGTGGCGCTTTGGCTGGCGCTCTCCACCTACACCGGCGCCTTCATCTCCGAAATCGTGCGTGGCGGGATTCTCTCGGTCTCCAAGGGACAGACCGAGGCGGCCGGCGCGCTCGGGCTGAGGCGCGGGCTGACCATGCGCAAGATCATCCTGCCGCAGGCGCTGCGGGTGATCATTCCGCCAATGACCAGTCAGTACCTGAACCTGACCAAGAACTCCTCGCTGGCCGTCGCCATCGGCTATCAGGACATCGTCTCGATCGGCGATACCATCCTCAACCAGAGCGGCCAAGCGCTTGAGGTGATCTCCCTCTACATGGTGTTCTATCTGGTCCTGAGTCTGCTCACGTCCGCCTTCATGAACTGGTACAACAAGCGCATTGCGCTCGTGGAACGATGAGCAAGCTCGCCTTCCATCGCAGCCGGGCGGAGATGCTGCCGGAGCAGCCGGCGCCGCTCACCAGCACGGGCGTCATCGGCTGGTTGCGGGCAAACCTGTTCTCCAACTGGCTGAGCACGGCGCTCACGCTGGGCTCGATCGCCGTGCTCGCGCTGATCGTGCCGGGCCTGATCGAGTGGGCCTTTATCGACGCCACCCTCACCGGCGATACCGGCAGGGACTGCCCCAGCGAGGGCGCGTGCTGGGCCTGGCTCGACCAGCGCATCACCCAGTTCTTCTACGGCTTCTATCCGGCCGATTCTTATTGGCGCGTGAACATATGCATCGCCCTGCTGGTGCCGGCGATCGCCTATATGCTGTTCGACAGGCTGCCCTATTCCCGCTACGGGCGCTGGTTCTCGCTCGCTTATCCCGTGATCGCGGCAATCCTGCTGGTCGGCGGCCTCGGCCTCGATGTCATCCGCACCGACCAGTTCGGCGGCTTTATGCTCAACATCATCGCCGGCCTCGTCGGCATCGTGCTCTCGCTGCCCATCGGGATCCTGCTGGCGCTGGGGCGGCGCTCGCGCATGCCGATTGTCCGCTGGTTCTCGGTCGGGTTTATCGAGTTTATCCGCGGCGTGCCGTTGATCACGCTGCTCTTCGTCGCGATCATCCTCCTGCCGCTCTTCCTGCCGCCGCAGGTCACGCTGGATCAGCTGATTCGTGTGATGATCATCATCACGGTGTTCGCCTCCGCCTACATGGCCGAGGTAATCCGCGGCGGACTGCAGGCGATACCGAACGGCCAGTACGAGGCAGGCCAGGCGATGGGGCTCGGCTACTGGCAATCGATGCGCCTGATCATCCTGCCGCAGGCGCTTAAGATCTCGATCCCGGGAATCGTCAACACCTTCATCGGCCTGTTCAAGGACACCACGCTGGTCATCATCATCGGCCTCTTCGATATCCTCGGGCAGGCGCGCCTCCTCCAGACCAATCCGGATTGGCTGGGCAAGGTCGATTACGAGACCTTCCTGCTGGCCGCGCTGTTCTTCTTTGTGATTTGCTTCAGCATGTCGCGCTATTCGCTCAATCTCGAGAAGCGCCTGGACACCACGAGACGCTAAGGAGGCACCATGGCCGAGGCTGATGCCGCGCCGGGCGGCGCCCAAGACCCGATCATCGAGATCACCGGCCTCAACAAGTGGTTCGGCCAGTTCCACGTGCTGCGCGACATCGACCTCGCGGTGGAGCGGCAGGAGCGAATTGTCATCTGCGGGCCGTCGGGCTCGGGCAAGTCGACGCTGATCCGCTGCATCAACAGGCTGGAGGAGCATCAGGAGGGCAAGGTCGTCGTCGACGGCGTCGAGCTCACCCACAACCTCAAGAACATCGACGCCATTCGCCGCGAAGTCGGCATGGTCTTCCAGCAGTTCAACCTGTTTCCGCACTTGACCGTGCTGGAGAATTGCACCCTTGCTCCGATCTGGGTGCGCAGGATGCCCAAGGCCGAAGCACAGCAGACGGCGATGGAGTATCTGGAGCGGGTCAAGATTCCGGAACAGGCCTTGAAGTTTCCCGGCCAGCTCTCCGGCGGTCAGCAGCAGCGCGTGGCGATCGCCCGCTCGCTCTGCATGAAGCCCAACATCATGCTGTTCGACGAGCCTACCTCGGCGCTGGACCCCGAGATGATCAAGGAGGTGCTGGAGGTCATGGTCGACCTCGCCCAAAGCGGCATGACCATGCTCGTCGTTACCCACGAGATGGGCTTCGCCTCGCAGGTCGCCAACCGGGTCATCTTCATGGACGAGGGCCAGATCGTCGAACAGAACACGCCGACGGAGTTCTTCAACAATCCCCAATCCGACCGCACCAAGCTCTTCCTGAGCCAGATTCTGGTAACTGCCCAGGTACCCCCTCTCTCTTATGGAACAAGCCAGTTCCTTTTGCGTCAACGCCCCCACGCCGCGGGGGTGCCTACTCTCTTGAGCGCGAGAGGATGATGAACGCCGCGTCGCGAACAAGATGAGAGGACAGCGATACTCAGGATGAGCCGGAGAAGTTCAGGAGCGCAGTATAGGGATCAGCTGCATCGGTTCCGGGTGCGCCAGGATTTGCAGGATGTTCCAGCCTTGCTTTCGAGCGGTGACGATGACGCTGCGCATTCCGGCGAAGTTGCAGGCGCCTTGCAGGGAGCGGAAGCCGCCTGAGATCTTCTCATGCACTTTGTTCATACGGATGTCACGCTCCGCCTCGTTATTCGTGAACGGCGTGCGCAGGTCGGTGAGGAAGCGCAGGCAGCCCTCCTTATGCTTTTGAAGGCGGCGCGCGAGGTTGTGGCCGATGCGGCGTTTCTTTCGCCCTCGCTTTGCGATCTGGAGCGGCGGTTGGGCCTCATGGAAGGCGATGGCTTCTTCGAGGATACGGTCCCATGCCCTTGAGATGCGGGCCACCAGGGAGGCGGGGACTTGACGGTCTTTCTCACGGGCGAAGCGGGCGGCCCTGCGCGCGCGCTGAAGCAGGCGGTGCATGCTCGCCGCCCATTCCTCCTTCTCGATGTCGATCAGGGCCTGGAGTTCGCGCAGGTGATGTGCGTTGCAGGCGCCGTGGCGGTGACGCCCTTGATGGTGAAGTAGGGGGCGAAGTCGTCGTGGACGAGGATGCCTTTCAGGTTCTTTTCGACATCGCCGCGTCCCTCGCCGATGCGCAGGACGGTGAGCAACGGGGTGCACAGCACATGGAGCCAGCGGGTACGGGCGGCGATACGCAGGCCGGTCTCGTCGAGGTGCTTGACCGGCGCCTGCGTGCGGATCAGATCGGCGACATGGTCGAGGAAGCCCTCGAAGCGCTGCGCTGTGCGCCGGCCCATGGCGGCGATCGTGGCAGTGGAGATGGACACCGCGAAGATGTCGCTCATGAGTTCGGCCAGACGCTTCTCGGGCACGAACTGGGCGTACAGCAGGTAACTCACCCAAGCGGTGATGCGAGGGCCGTACTGGACCGGGGCGGTGACGCCCGGCGGGAAGGCGGCTCGTGTCAGCGTGCCGCATGCGCCGCAGAGGCAGCGATGGGCGCGGTGTTCGGTGACCTCGAGAGGCTGCGGCTCGGGTACGTCGAAGACCTGCCGACAGGCGGGCGCGCCTTGCCGGTCGGCGTCCGAGAGCTCGACGCCACAGCCGGAACAGGTGGAGGGGTGGTGATCGACGACACGGTCCGGGCTGTCGCTCCGCGCGAGGGTGGTTCCCTTGTGGCCGGGCTGGCCGCCACTGGGCCCGCCGGACTTTCCGCGCTGGCTTTGGGTGCGCCTCTGGGCTCCGCTTTTCTTCTTGAGCCCGTCGCTGGCGGGGGGCTTGCTGCTTGTGGTGCTGTTGAGGGCCGCGCTGCGCTCGAGTTCGGCGATGCGCTCGCGCAGGGCCGCGTTCTCCTGCTCGAGTGCGGCATTTTCCCGGGCGAGCGCGGTGGCTGATCGCAGCAGCCCCTGCCCCCATTCCCGGACGGCAACGACGACAGTGGTTGCGAGGGATGATGGCTCGAGAAGCTCCTTCAGGCAGCAGAAGGCCTCGTTACGGGCGGCGAGGTCTTCGTGCCAGTGCGACACCGTCACGTGTCTTCGGCCTCGACGGCCATCATGGCGGCGAGCACGGCGAGGCGTTCGCCCGGCGGCAAGGCCTGGTAGCGCCGGCCCCAGTTGGCTGCCTTGCGCTTGATGCGCTGGCGGTCGGTGAAGTTCCGGCCTGCGTGGCTGGCCCAATGCATCCGGTCGGGGGCGTAGTTGAACCAGACGACCTCGGTTCGCACCAGACCCTGGGTCGTGACCTGCAGCGCCAGCCGGCGCCATCCCGCCAGCACCTCGTCATAGAGCGCCGACGGATGGCCCGAGATCATGACCTGGCAGGGCAGAGCCTTGAGCAGCGCGAGAAGCGCGACGTGGCCGGCCTCCTCGTACTCGAAGCGGTAGCGCTGCGCCGAGCGGCGGGTCGCGTGCAGATAGGGCGGATCGCTGTAAACCAGCTCCGGGCCCAGGAACGGGAACGAGGCCAGGAAGTCATGGGCACAGCCGTGAACCAGATCGACCGGGTAGTCGCAGACGAAGGCCTCGAGCGCCTGCGCATCGCGGTCGATGCCGATCGAACGCACGGCCGGCGGCTTGCGCTTCATCAGCGCCCCGCCCCCAAGGTGGCTTTCGATGTAGACGGAGTGCGGCGGCATCAGCGCAATCAGCGCTTGGCACAGACCTGCTGTCGCCTTCGAGCCGAAATACCCCATGGACCGCTCCCGTCACGCGAGAGAGCAGTCCATAGTCCCGCAACTCTATGAGGTCAAGAACCAATCGCGGTGGCAGAACCAGGCCGCGGCCGCCGCCATAATCACCGTCCTCAACTCAGGATTGGGGTACCTGGGTAGTTACAGATTCTGTAGAATCGGCGTCGGCCGCGCTGCCAAGGTCGCGATCGCCGACCCTTTGCTCCACAAGACAATCTCGTCCTGACGCGAACGGAGCGGACGTCTTCGCAGTACCGCGTCGTGCCGTAGGGAATCGCGGTCCGGCTTCGACCGTCGCCGCTTGATATTGCGGGGTTATGTCGGCTCCGTCAGTCGAAGAGGCTGCCGATATTCTTCAGGATGCTGTCGCCGATGTAGAGCGCCAACGCCTGGATGGTCGAGGTGGGGTTCACCGCGCCGGCGGTGACGAAAATGCTGGCGTCCACGATGAAGAGGTTGCGCACGTCGTGGCAGCGCCCCCAGCCATTGACCACCGAGCGCTCGGAATCGTTCCCCATGCGCGCCGTGCCCATCTGGTGCCATCCCGCGCGCCACCAGACGTCTCCGCCTGCGCCCATCACCTTCTTTGCGCCGGCGGCCTGCAGCGCTTCTTCGGCGCGGGCCTCGCCGTGGGCGATCATCCTTCGCGTGTTGTCGTCCACCGTGTAGATGATCTTCGGTGCCGGAATACCGTCGCTGTCGGCGAACTCGGGGTCCAGGGTAACCGAGTTGGTCTCGCGCGGAAGATCTTCGGTGACGATGGTGAGCCCGGCCGAGTAGGGATAGACCTCGTCCATCAGGTGCCGGTGCTCCGCCCCCCAGGGTATGGGGTTGTCGAAACAGACACCGCCGAGGGCCCAGGTCATCGGCGTGATCCAGCGGCTGGCTTGCAGCCCGTAGCCGCGTACGAAATTCCGAGACGGATCGGTCTCGTAGAATTCGTGGCTGAAAATGCTGCACCCCATCGGTCCCTTGAAGCCCTCCATCGGCTCGTCGAATACGCCGGAGATGCCGGTGAGCGGATGGAACATCAGGTTCTTCCCCACGAGGCCGCTGCGATTGGCAATGCCGTTGGGAAACCGGTGAGATGTCGAGTTGAGCATCAGCCGGGGCGTGCCGATGCCGTTGCATGCGAGCACGACGAGCTCTGCCCTCTGCCGCTGCAGCCGGCCCTCGGGGTCGTGATAGAGAACGCCGCTCGCCATGCCGTTCTCGTCGAGTGTGATCTCGCGCACCCGGCAGCCGGTGCGCAGTTCCACGCCCGCGCGCAGCAGGACGGGCCAGTACGTCAGGTTCGCGCTGGACTTGGCGCCGGTGGCGCAGCCGAGGTCGCAGGTGCCGGCGTTGACGCACTTTGCCCGCCCGTCGTAGTCGCGGCTGAGAATCGCTGCATCCGATGGCCACCAGTGCCAGCCCTGGCGATTGAAGCCCCGTGCCAGCGTCTGGCCCAGTTTGCCGAGCGGAAGCGGAGGAAGCGGCGGTTCGTAGTGAGGGTAGGCCGGGTTCCCGGCCAGGCCCGAAGTTCCCGTGATGCGGTCGTTCCTCGCGTAGTAGGGCTCCAGCGTCGCATAATCCACCGGCCAGTCGTCGCCCACCCCGTCTAGAGAACGGGTGCGGAAATCCGAGGGATGCATGCGCGGCCAATGCGCCGAGAAGTTGATCGTCGAGCCACCGACAGCGTTGAAGTTGGCCGGCGTGATCGGGGAGTTGGCCGCGTTGACCGGGTAATCCTGGGGCAGCCGACGCACATTGGGGTCGATGCTGAACTCGGCATAGCGGCTGAGCTCGTAGTCCGGCTTGCGGCTGGGATAGGCCGCGTCGCTCAATATCGGCCCCTGCTCCAGGCAGAGGATGCGCATGCGCGAGCCCAGCAGCGACCAGGCGAGCGCCGCGCCCGACGGACCTGCGCCCACGATCAATACATCGACGGGATCGTCGCTCATGCGGGGCTCCTTGTGCGCTCAGGTCGGGCGGTAGCATCCGCCCCGCGCGCGCACCGGGGCCAGCAATGCTGCGAGCTCGTCGGGGTCGTCTTCGGGCAGCTCGTAGCCCTCTGGCTGCGTCGGGCGGTCGGAGAGGCCGAAGCGGGGGCGAATGTCCGGGCGGCTGTAGTAGCCCATGTAGGTGTGCCTGAGCAGCGCCGTGAACGCGTCGGGCTCCGCCCGTTCCAGCGCCTCCGCGATGGCGATGCGGCCTGCTGCATCCAGCGCATCGAAGCTTGCGCCGCGGCATTCCACCAGGGCCGCGGCCCCTGTCAGGACCGTGCGAATCAAGGCGGCGAGTGCGGGATCGTCCGATGCCTTTCGGGCCAGGAACTCGACAACACCCAGCCTGCCCGCTGCTGGGACCCGCCCATCTGCGCTCGCCGGCACGATCACGTCCAGAAGGCCGTTCAACAGGCGGCCTTCGGCCTCATTCCAGGGTGCTTGGTCAGTCATGCGCCGTCACCTCTGCTGCAGCCTGGGCCGTGTCCGCCGGCGGACGTGAGCGGGACTGCGTCTGTCCGCCCAGCAGGATCAGTTGCAGCGGCTGCATGGTGCAGTCAAGGCCGCAGACCGTCCCTGCTCGGCGGGTGACGCGATTGCGGCGGACGCGCTGTCGCTGACACCTCGTTGGGAGAGCGGCTTTACGCTCGGGCCGACGGTGTGCGAGGTTGGGGCATGACCGACCTTACCCGCATCGGCGGCAACGTGCTCTCGGGAATGCCGCTTGACCGGGCCGCGCATTTGCGGACCGACGCGGCATGGCTTCGGGCCCGTTTCGACGACCCCTCCACACGCTACGTCGCGATTTGGCGGCAGAATGCCGTCGTCCGCCTGGGCCCGGAGCCCCTCCCCGTCATCCACTACCGTGAAACCCTCGACGGGCTGCTTGACGACCGTGCTGAGCCCTCGCTGCTAGGTGTGGAGGTCGAGGACGGCGCCGCCGGCGCGGCGCATTTCGTGGTCGATCTCTCCCATGTGGAGGCCGAGGCCCTGGTCGCACGCTCGCCCGGCGGCGAGATGATGGACCTGCGCGAGTTGGTGCAGATCGTACCGGGGCCCGATTCCGCGCTGATCGCTTACGCCCGGGGGCTCACCTACTGGCACCGCCGGCATCGCTTCTGTGGCGCCTGCGGTGCTGCGGCGGCGGCACTCGAGGCCGGCCACCAACGGCGCTGCACCAACGAGGACTGCGGCGCGGTCCATTTTCCGCGCACCGACACGGCGGTGATAACACTGGTCCATGACGGTGACGACTGTCTTCTCTGCCGCCAGTCGCGCTGGCCGCCGGGGATGCACTCGACCCTTGCCGGCTTCCTGGAGCCCGGCGAGAGCCTGGAGGAGTGCGTGGCCCGCGAGATCGAGGAGGAAAGCAGCGTGCGCGTGGGCGATGTCCGCTACCACTCCTCGCAGCCCTGGCCCTTCCCCGGTACGCTCATGGTGGGCTTCATGGCGCAAGCGCTCTCCCGCGAGATCGCGGTCGACGAGACCGAGCTGGAGTACGCCCACTGGTATCCGCGGCGAGAGCTGCTCGGCTGCCGGGACAGCGACGACTTCCGCCTGCCGGGCCGCTATTCGATCTCCCGCCGCCTGATCGAGGACTGGCTCGCCGGCCGTATGCCGCCCTAGTCGTGCGAGCGGGAACCGTCTCGCGCGCGACCCAGACGGCCTTTGGTCGTGCGAGCGGGAACCGTCTCGCGCGCGACCCAGACGGCCTTTGGTCGTGCGAGCGGGAACCGTCTCGCGCGCGTGACCCAATAAACATCGCGCGACCACTGGCGCCCATTCACAAGGCGCTCGTTGACAGCAGCCCGGGGCACGCTTATACAGCGGCGGCCGCGGTGATCGTGAGCGACCGAGCTGGGGGCGGAGACGGGGCGTGAAACGGACCTATCAACCGAGCAACATTGTGCGCAAGCGCCGCCACGGCTTCAGGCAGCGCATGAAGACCGTGACCGGTCGGCGCGTTCTCGCGCGCAGGCGCACCAAGGGGCGGAAGCGCCTGGCCGTTTAGGATTGGCGGGGGCTCGGCCTCGTTCATCGCTATTCCTCGGACATTTCTTGCAGGCGTACATGGTGTGTTGGGGCGTGTGCAACCACATGTCATCGCTGGACCCGTTTGCGCACGATGCGCCGAAGGTGCGTGGTGGTAGGGTGAGGTCGATGCGCATCGCCACGCTCAAGAAGCGGCAGGACTTTCTGCGGGTACGGGCGGCCGCGCGCCGTTGGGCCGTGCCTAGTCTGGTGCTACAGGCAGCGCCGGCGCCGGAAGCGGATGCCGAGGAGGGGCTTGTGCGGGTGGGCTACACCGCAAGCCGCCGGATCGGCAATGCAGTCGCGCGCAACCGTGCCAAGCGCCGATTGCGTGCGGCGGTGGCCCATGTTATGCCGGCTTCGGCGCAATGCGGCTGCGACTACGTCGTCATCGCGCGTACTGCCACGTTGACCCGTCCGTTCGATGCATTGACCGACGATCTGGCCGCGGCGTTGGCGCGTGTGGGCGCGCGGGCAGACGATCGAACACCCGGCCGGAGCCGGCGGTCCGCCGCCGACCGGTTGCGCGAAGCGGGCCCGAGAGCGGGAGACGCATGAGACCGATCGCGTTACTGATCGTGGGCCTGATCCGCGGATACCAGTATTTCATCTCGCCACTCTTGCCGCCGAGTTGCCGGTTCGAGCCGACCTGCTCGCACTACGCGATGACGGCGCTCAAGCGGCACGGCGTGGTCCTGGGCCTCGCGCTGGCGACCTGGCGTATCCTCCGCTGCAATCCCTATTGCACCGGCGGGGTGGATGAGGTGCCCGAGCGTCCGCTCGGCATCTTGAGCACGCCCTGGAGGCGCGCCCCGCGCTAACCGGGGCGAGCGAGCGATTCATGTTCGGCAGCGCCACAGACAAACGCAATCTCATCATCGCGATCGGCGCGATCTTCGTGGTCCTCGTCGGCTGGCAATTCCTCATGCCGGCACTCTTCCCGCCAGACGAGCGCCCTCGGCGCGTGGCCGAGCAGCCCGCTCCGGGAACGGCGCCGCCGTCGCTGGATCAGGTGGTGCCCAGCGCAGACGCCCCGGCCCAGGCCGAGCTGCGCCAGGCGGGCATCGAGAGTCCCCGCATCCAGATCGAGTCACCCAGGCTCAGCGGTTCGATCGCGCGCCTCGGCGGGCGCATCGATTCGATCACGCTCCTCGATTATCGCGAAGAGGCGGACGCGGAGAGCCCCAACATCGTGCTGCTCCAGCCCCGCGACGCGACACGGCCCTATTTCGCCGATTTCGGCTGGATCACTGCAGCCCAGGGGATCGCGCTGCCGCAGCCCAACACCCTTTGGGCGGCCGACAAGTCCACCGTCGCGCCGGGCCGGCCGGTCACGCTCCGCTGGGACAACGGCGCCGGACTTCAGTTCACGCGCAAGATCGACATCGACGAGAACTTCGTCTTCACCGTCACCCAATCTGTCCTCAACACCACCGGCGCGCCGCTGGCGCTCACGCCTTACTCGCGGATCGCGCGGTTCAGCGACGCCACCGAATCCATTCTGCCGTTCAAGCCGCTCTTCATCTTCCAGGATGGCGCCCTCGGTATCTTCGGCGACGACTATCACGAGGCCGACTTCGACGACATGCGCGATGCTTACGATTCCGTGGTCGCGAACCCTCGCGCGGGTCAGGATTATCACTACGACGCGACCGGCGGCTGGATGGGATTGACCGACAAGTACTGGCTGGTGGCGCTGATTCCCGATCAGCAGACGCCGTTCCGCGGCAGCTTCGAGTACGTGCCGGTCGACGGCGGCCAGGCGGATTCCTTCCAGACTATCTACGAGGCCGAGCCGCTCACGGTGAATCCGGGCCAGGCGGTATCGCTCACCTCACACCTCTTCACCGGCGCCAAGGAGATCAGCCTCCTCGACCGCTACGAGGAGTCGCTGGGCGTCGACCGCCTGGACCTTGCGGTCGATTTCGGACCGGCCTGGTTCCTGTCGAAGCCGATGTTCTACGTCATCGACTTCTTCAACCGGGCGACCGGCAACTTCGGCGTCGCCATCCTGCTGCTGACGATCTGCGTGCGGGTGCTGCTGTTCCCGCTGGCCAACAAGGCCTACGCGTCCATGAGCCGGATGCGCAAGCTCCAGCCGGAGATGATCCGCCTGCGCGAGCGCTTCAAGGACGACAAGCAGCGGATGAACAGCGAGCTGATGAAGCTCTACCGCGAGCAGAAGGCCAACCCGGTGGCCGGCTGTCTGCCGCTGGTCGCGCAGATTCCGGTGTTCTTCGCCCTCTACTACATGCTCTTCGTCACCATCGAGATGCGGCACGCGCCCTTCTTCGGCTGGATCGACGATCTCTCCGCCCCGGACCCGATGACCTTCATTACCGGCTTTGGCCTCCTCGATTGGCCAGTGCCCGAGTTCCTGCTGGTCGGCATCTGGCCGCTCATCTTCGGGGCGACCATGTGGCTGCAGATGAAGCTCAACCCGCAGCCGATGGAGCCGATCCAACAGAAGATCATGATGGCGCTGCCCATCATCTTCCTCTTCCTGTTCGCGCGCTTCCCGGCCGGACTGGTGGTCTATTGGACCTGGAACAATGTGCTCTCCATCGGCCAGCAATGGCTGATCATGCGGCGCATGGGAATCACCCGCCAAAGCCTCGCCGAGGACGCGGAGAAGATCAGAAAGATCAAGGAAGCGGCGGAGAAGGGCACGCTCGTGAAGCCAAGCCGCTCTTCCCGCAAGAAGACCAAGCGCGCCGATCCGGCCAAAGAAGGTGCGCGCGCCGATGCCGACGGCACGGCGCCGCGCGAAGGTGGGACACAGCGGGACAGTGCGGCACGTGCCCGCAAGGCTCAGCCTCGGACAAGCAAGGCGCGGCGCGACGATGCACCGCGCCGGGATAGCGAAAAGAGTAGGGATGGTGCCGCCCGCCGCGACGACTCGCCCCGCCGCAAGTCCGGCTCTGCGGCATCCAGCGGCGGCGGGCAGAAGTCTCGTGCCAAGAGCACCGCTCGTCCGCGCGCCGAGCGCAAGAGCGAGACGAAGAACGAGGCAAAGGGCGAGACCCGCAACACCACGTCGTCGGCCAAGCGAGCCGCCGCCGAGCGAGCGCGGATGGCGCGACGAAAAGCTCTGGCCCGCAAGCAAAAGCAGAAGGCTGCGAGCCGGCGCAATCCCGCGCCTGCGACCGGCCAGCCCACGGGCCTGATGGAGCGCCTGAAGGCAGGCCTCGGAATTCCCCCGGCCGAAGGGGAGGCAGCGCCTCCGCCCCGGCCCCGATCCGCGGAGAAGCCCAAGAAGTCGCGCCGCCAGCGCAAGGCGGAGCGCGCGGCCACCCGCGCCACGGTCGAGAGCGACGCTCCCACTGACGCAGACGACGATGCGGCGCCTTCTGACGCGGCCCCTGCCGATGAGGCCCCAGCCCATGAGGCTCCAGCTGAGGCGGTGAGCGGGGATGCGGCCGAGGATGGCGGCGCGCCGGCGCCCGAGACATCCCCCTGCACACCAGCCGACGGCGGCGAATGGACGAACCAGGACCGGCCGAGGCCCCGGCGGCAGAGAACGCGAAAGCGCGCCAGGCGGCGTTAGAGGCCGGCCGCCGGCTGTTCGCGCGGCCCTGCCGCTTCGTCGCGGGCGTCGCCGGTCTCGACGGCATGCCCGCGCCTGCGCTGCCCGAGATCGCCTTTGCCGGCCGTTCCAACGTGGGCAAGTCGAGCCTCGTCAACGCGGTCACGGGCAGGCGCGCGCTGGCGCGCACTTCCAACACGCCGGGGCGTACGCGGGAGCTGAACTTCTTCGATCTCGACGGCCGCCTCACGCTCGTCGACCTGCCAGGCTACGGCTACGCCGCAGCCTCCAAGACCAAGGTCAAGGCCTGGACCCGTCTGGCGGAGGCCTATCTGCGAGGCCGGCCGACGCTTCAGCGCGTCTGCCTGCTGCTCGACGCGCGGCGCGGCATCACCGCGGCCGATGAACCGGTCATGGCCGCCTTCGATCAGAGCGCGGTGTCCTTCCTCGCGGTGCTGACCAAGTGCGACAAGCTAGCGCCTGAGGCGCTGACGGCGCAGATTGCCACCATTGAGGCGGCGCTCGCCACCCACGTCGCCGCGTATCCTTCGCTGATCGCCACCAGCGCGCGCGCCGGCGACGGCATCGCGGCGCTCAGGAGCCACCTCGCGGCGCTGGCCACGGCGGAGAGAATAGGCTAGTGATCCGCGGCCGGCCGGCGGCCTGAAGCACGCCGGCGCCTGCCACCGACCGGGCACCCCCATGCAGCGCATCAGCGACACCAAGCATTGGCTGCGCACCGCGGCCACGATCTCCGAGGCGCTGCCCTATATGCGGCGCTTCGCGGGCCGGAGCCTGGTCATCAAGTATGGCGGCCACGCCATGGGCGATGCGGCGCTCGCCCAGAGCTTCGCGCGCGACGTCGTGTTGCTGAAGCAGGTCGGCATCAACCCGGTGGTGGTCCACGGCGGCGGCCCGCAGATCGCCAGGATGCTCGCCCGCCTCGGCATCGAGAGCGACTTCGTCGACGGGCTTCGCGTCACCGATGATGCGGCGATCGAAGTCGTCGAGATGGTGCTCTCCGGCGCCATTAACAAGCAGATCGTCAGCGCGATCAGCGCAGAGGGCGGCACGGCGGTCGGCCTCAGCGGCAAGGACGGCCGACTGATCGAGGCAACACCGCTCAAGCGGCGCGTGCGCGATGCCGAGACCGGCGCCGAGCGCGTGGCTGATCTCGGCTTCGTCGGCGAGCCGGAGCGCATCAATGTCGGGCTGCTGGGCCATCTGGGCGACTCTGACATTATCCCCGTCATCGCGCCGATCGGTGTGGGCGCCGGCGGCGAGACCTTCAACATCAATGCCGATACCGCGGCCGGTGCCATTGCATCCGCGCTTTCCGCCATCAAGCTGCTGTTGCTCACCGACGTCCCCGGCGTGCTCGACGGCGACGGCGCGCTCGTCAGCCAGATGAGCACAGACGAGGCGCGCCGAATGCTGACGGGCGGCGCGGTCAGCGGCGGCATGATTCCGAAGCTCGAGACCTGCCTCGCGGCGATCGAGCGCTCGACCGGGGCCGCCCACATCCTGGACGGCCGCGTGCCGCACGTGATCCTGCTGGAGCTCTTCACCGAGCACGGCACCGGCACCATGATCGTACCGGAGTAGAGCGGCGCCTGAGGGATTTGATAGAGCCTCTTCCTTGACGCAGCGGGGGCGCTTGGCTATTCAGCGTTGCAGGATCGCCAATTGGGGGCTTCGTAACCCATGCCTTGGGACCTTGGACTGCCGCTGCTGGTCGCGCTCGCCACTCTAATCCTGTCGATCGGGATCTTCTGGTCGGCGAAGACGCTGCTCTTCGATGCGCGGCAGCACGAGGGCACGGATGATGGCCCCGGCGAGATCGACGGCGGGGCGAGAGACTCTCACTGAGGCCCTGAGCTCACTGTTCGCGCGGCGACGAGCCGAGGCTCGTCGCCTTCCTTCTTCCCCCCTGATACCCGCCGTCAGCCGGCGGGGCTTACAGGCACATTATCGATTAGCCGTGTCTCGCCGAGCCACGCGGCAACAAGCACGCGGGCTGGTGCCGAAACCCGCTCCACCGGCGCGAGCGTCTCGGCGTCGCAGACCGCAAGATAGTCGATCCGAGCAAAGCCTGCGGTCTTGAGCGCGGCGGTGCCGCGGGAGATGGAGTCAGCCGACGTTGTGCCCTCGCTCAATGCCGCCGCCATCCGGCTCAGCACCTCGAAGAGTTGGGGCGCGATCCGGCGCTCTTCGTCAGAGAGATAATCGTTTCGTGAGGAGAGCGCGAGGCCGTCGGCCGCGCGCACGGTGGGCACCGCCTCGATCCGGCAGGGGATGTCGAGATCGGCAACCAGGCGACGCACCGTAACCAGCTGCTGGTAGTCCTTCTCCCCGAAGAGCGCGACTTCGGCCAGGCACTGCAACAGGAGCTTGGTAACGACCGTGGCGACACCGTCGAAGAAGTGGGGCCGGGACGCGCTCTCTAGCCCGGCGGTGACGCCCTCCACGCGCACCGTGGTTGCGAACCCTGGCGGGTAGATCGCGTCCGTTGGCGGCATGAACGCTGCTTCAACCCCGGCCTCGGCGAGTTTCGCCAGATCGTCGTCCGCGTTGCGCGGATAGAGGGCAAAATCCTCGTCCGGCGCAAACTGTGTCGGGTTGACGAAGAGGCTGACCACAGTGCGCCCGCCGTGGGCGCGTGCGGCCCGAACCAGCGCCATGTGGCCCTCGTGCAGCGCCCCCATGGTGGGGACGAGAGCGACCGTCAGACCTTCGGCACGCCACCCAGCGACGGCTGCGCGCAGGCCGCCGACGCTCTCGATCACCCAAGGCGCCATCTGCCGCCGACGTCTCGGGTCGGTGTCTCCCGAGACGTGTGGCCCGGCGTTAGATGATCTGCCAGCTGCCGTCGGGCTGGCGGCAGGCAGTGCCGTAGGCTTCCTCCGTGCGGTTGCCGATCGTCACGGTCTGGGTGAACTCGCGGCAATAGCGCCCGTCGCTCTGCTGGTATGTCTGGGTCGGCGTCACCGTGCCCCTGTTGCCGCTATCCGGGTTATGCCACGTACTTGTCGTGCCGATCGGGGCCGTCTCCAACGTCTCCTGAGTCGTATGCTGCAATGCCAGCTGATCGGCGCGGTCGAGCGATCTGCCGATTTCGCTTCCAATGAGCGCGCCGAGCACCGCGCCGACGCCGGTGGCGACCACCTTGCCGCGGCCCTTGCCGACCTGCGCGCCGGCAACCCCGCCGGCCACCGCGCCGAGCAGCGTGCCGAGGCCCTGCTTTTGACCTGTGGTTTCGGTGCAGGCGGCAAGCGCCAGCGCTGCCAGGCCGAGCACCGCAAACTTCAACTTGTGCATGGATCGTCTCCTTACATCCGTGTCATCAGCTATCCGCACGCACGGACAGAGCGTCGTCGCGAATCGCCGGACACCAGAACTCGTGCAGCATGAATCCTCTGCTTGCGCCCGTGTTGTCAAATCTTTGTGGTAACTGCCCAGGTTCTTGCTGTGAAAATTCTCTGGGATTCGGCACAACGCTACCCACGCGACGCCCGTGTGCTCCTCTGTGGTCGCCGGGTTTCACAGCTCACGATGCCCCTCTTGCGGACTGCGACCGGTAAGCTACCCCGATGTGGCCCGAAGTCCGCCCGCGCGACGGGCACCGATTTTCATTCTATGGGGTGGTCCAGCACGGCGTCGACCATGATCGTTTATGAGAATGGCTCCGCTGTTGGAGAACCCGTGCCAGGTGAGCTTACGCGCACTTGACGGTGGCGATGAGCCGATCCGATGGGCTGGTCAGGGCTTCGATGATATTCCAGCCCTGCTTTCTGGCGGTGGTGATGACGCTGCGCAGGATGGCGAAGTTCTCGGCCCCCTGCGCGGACCGGAAGCCCCCGGAGATCTTCTGGCGCAGCTTCATCATCCGAAGGTCGCGCTCGGCCTCGTTGTTCGTGAACCCGACCTCGAGGTCGATCAGGAACCGGAGCACCGCGCATTTGTGGTCGCGCAGCCTCAAGGCCAGATTGTGACCGATCCTTCGCTTCCGGCGCTTCTTCCTCTTGCCAGGCGAGAACGGTGGTTGGCTCTCGTGAAAGGCCAGCGCATCGGCGATGATCTCGTCGTATCGGCGCTCGATCAGCGCCACAAGCCTCGCCGGAACGGCGATATCCTTGTCCAGCGCGATGCGGGCGGCGCGATTGGCTCGGCGCAGGAGCTGCTGCATCCGCCGGGCCCAAGCCTCCCCTTCGATGTCCACCAGCGCCTGCAACTCCCGCAGGTGATGGGCGTTGCACAGGCCGTGCTCCACCCCTTCCATCGCGAAGTACGGCTTCCAGTGATCGTGCACGACGATGCCGGAGACACCCGAGAGCAGGGCGCCGCGCTTGCCGCTGACCCGGTACGCCGCCAGCAGCGGCGTGCAGATCACATGAAGCCACTGCGTCTGACCGCCGATCCGCAAGCCGGTCTCGTCCATGTGTTTCACCCGCGCCGTGCCCGCCGCCAGGTCCTGTATGTGCAAGGCCGCGTCCCGCAAGCCGCTCGGCCGCCCTCTCGCTCATCGTCGCCAACGTCGCAGCCGTCACCGGCGCGCCGAAGAGCTCGGCCATCACCTGCGACAGCCGATCCTCCGGCAGGAAGTGAGCGTGCTGAAGGTAGACCGCCACCCCGGCAATGCGCGGGCCGTACTGCACCGGCGCCGACACCCCGTCGGGGAACGCCGCCCGGGTCACCGTCCCGCAATGCCCGCAGCACTTGGCATGCGCCCGGTGCTCGGTCACCTCCAGGGGGCTCGGCTCGGGCAGATCGAACACCTGGCGGGCGACGGGCGTTCCCGCCCTGGCCGCGTCCGAAAGCGGCGAACCGCATCCCTTGCAGGAAGCCGGGACGTGATCCTTCACCCGATCCGGGTGATCGGCGCGGCGCAGCGTCTTGCCCTTGTGGCCGGGCTGGCCACCGGGCTTGCGGCCCGATTTGCCGCGCAGGCTTCGGGTTCGCCGCTTCGAATTCGGCTTCCTCAGCCCATCGCTCGAAGGCGGCTTGCCGCTGTTGCCGCTGTTGAGGCCGAGACGGCGCTCCAACTCCTCGATGCGCTCGACGAGACGCGCGACTTGCTCTTCCAGCCGCGCGTTCTGCTGCCGAAGCCAGGCATTTTCCTCCCGAAGCCGGGCGTTCTCCTCCTCCAGGCGGGCGATCTTCTGCGCGGGCGTTTCGGGCGCTGCTCCCGTCGAAGGGCCGCGCGGCGACTCGGGATTGCTCATGTCGTTGTTGAGTCATTTCCCGAAATTCCCGTCAAGCCCTTTCCACCAACTCCGAACGAGAAACGCCTCAATCCACTGGCCCAAAATGACAAATCAGACGACCTGGGCAGTTACTCTTTGTGTTCGCAATGTGGCGTGCTGGCCTCCTGCATCGCGCCCCGCGAGGGCGCGCGGGTGTTGAGGGGCCGCGCCTGTCCTTGGAGAGGGGCATCGGCGCACGGCCATCAGGCCTCGGATTTCGCCTTGGGCACTGACAGGTTCGCCGTGTGCTCAGGACCGGGAAAGCGCCGGGCGCGTACGTCGTCGGCGTAGTCTTGCACGGCACTGGCAAGCCCGTCGCCGAGTTCTGCGTAGCGCTTGACGAAGCGGGGCGTGAAGGGGCCGGCGAGTCCCACGATGTCTTCGGTGACCAGGATCTGACCGTCGCAGGCCGGCGATGCACCGATGCCGATGGTAGGCACTGCGAGTTCCTGCGTCAGCATGCGCGAAAGCAGCTCGACCGTGTTCTCGATCACGATGCCGAAGGCGCCTGCAGCCTCGACCGCCCGTGCATCGGCAAGGATGCGCCGCGCGCTTTCCTCCGTCCTGCCCTGAACCTGAAAGCCAGATGCGTTGACCGATTGCGGCATCAGCCCGATATGGCCCAGCACCGGTACGCCGCGCGCCGTGAGGAAATCGATCGTCTCCGCCATCTCCTCTCCGCCCTCCAGCTTGACCGCCGCGCAGCCGGTCTCCGCCACGATGCGCGCGGCCGTGCTGAAGGCCTGTGCGGGCGATTGCTCGTAGGAACCGAAGGGCAGGTCCACGACGATGCAGGCCCGCCGCGTGGCGCGAACCACCGCGCGGCCGTGGGCGATCATCATGTCGACGGTGACTCCGACCGTCGAATCCATCCCGTAGAGCACCATGCCGAGCGAATCGCCCACCAAAATGAAGTCGCAAGCTTCGTCGACAACGCGGGCGACGGGTGCCGTGTATGCGGTTAGGCTCACGATCGGCTCGCCCCCCTTTGCGCGGGCGATATCGCGGACGGTGAGCCTTCGGACTGGGCTTCGGTTGGCCATGACGCTGCCTCCTGGCGAGGCCCTGCGGGCGGCCTGCAGCCGCCCCCCGGCCTGCTATGCTGCGTCGCAACAACAGCTCATTGTAACAAACTCAATGGTAATGAGAACCTGTTGCTGCAACGCAGCATAATCCTGCCTGGATCTCAATTGATGGTGCGTGCGGTGCGGTAGCGACCGTCCTCGAAGTGACCGAAGAGCTGATCCAGCAGCCGGTGCTGGATAGGCCCGCCCTCCGGGTCCGGCTCCAGATGGCGCTCGGCGACGTAGGTGGTGTGCGCCGCATCGTGAACCAGGACGTGATACCAGGGTTTGTCCTTGGGCGGGCGTGAGCGCGCCACCTGCTCGTACCACTCCTCGGCGCCCTGGAAGCACGGATCGACGTCGAACACCACGCCGCGATAGCCGAACTTCAAGTGGTGGACGACCTGGCCGACCTCGAATTTCGCGGCGCTGACCGTCATGGCTGGTTTCCCCCGCCTGCGGCACCTGCCGGCAGGACTCTGCCGGATGCCGCCGAGGCACCACTATATTGCGCCCCTATCGCTGCGGACAATCGACCCCGCGCCGTGTCGCCCCCGGCTAGCCTGACCTATTCATCCTGCGTTGCCTTTGGAGGTCACGATGGCACGGCGTGAGCTTTCCCCCTGACGCCATAGGCATCCGGTTTCGAGCTTTGTTGTGACAGGCGTTGGGGGTTGAGGGGGAGTTCGGGTTTACGGGGCACGGCGCCCCGGCGGTCAGGGGCCTGCTGCTGCGAGGCGCCCTGCGAGCAGGCGGAAGAGGGCGGCGTCCGGGCAGGCAGAGGAGAAGTGGATACGGATGCGGGCGGCCTTTTCGATGACGCGGGCACCGATCTTGAGCAGGCGCAGCCTGAGAGTGGCGAACTCGGCGCGGGCGAGCGGCGCAGCACGGGGAATGGCGTCGCGCAGGGCGAGCATGAGCCAGTAGGCGCCGGTGTGCAGGACCAGCCTGAGCTGGTTGGCGAGCGGGCTTTGGCAAGAGGTCCGGTCCGAGGCGAGCTGGCCCTTGTGCAGCTTGATCAGGTTCTCGGCCTGGCCGCGGGCGCAGTAGAGGACTTCGTAGAGATGGCGGGGCTCGCCGCTGAGCGAGGTGACGATATAGCGGGCGTCGAAGCCGCGCGTGCTCGCCTCTAGCCTGGCGACGACCCGGCGTTCGCGGCCCCAGGAGCGGGCGGCGTAGGCGAAGGCGGCGAAGCTGCGCATCCTGTCTGCGCCGGCCTCGGCGCGGCGCACCTTGAGGTCGTCGGCCACCTCGTAGGCGAGGGCATGCAGCGCGCGATTGCCCGCGAGGCCGAAGATGTAGTCGACGCCGTTCTCCTCGCACCAGGCCATGGCCTGCGGGCGGCCGTAGTGGGAATCTCCGCGGAAGGTGAGCCGGGTGCGGGGCCAGTGGCGGCGTATACGGCGGACCAGATGCTTCAGCAGGGTGCGGACCTCAGGCCCGGACGGCGTCTTTCCCGGGCGCAGGAGGACCGCCACCGGCTTGCCGCTCTCCACATGGTAGACGTGGACGGGGAGAAAGCAGCGCGTGTCGTAATGGGCGTGGAAGAGCGAGAGCTGCTGGTGGCCGTGCACGGCATCGCAGGTGTCGTCGATATCCAGGGTGATGGCGGCGGGAGGGGCGGGAAAGGAGCGGCAGAAGAGATCGACCAGCGCCGCCGTCATGCGCGCCACCTCGATGCGGGACGGTGCGTTCTCCAGGCGGCTCATGGTCGGCTGCGAGCAGAGCGCGCCCCCGCTCTCCGGCGCCTGGCCCGCGGCGAGCTTGAACAGGGGGTCCGTGCGGAGCGCGTCGCAGTCGTCGGCATCCTCGTAACCGCAGGCGATCGCCAGCATGCGAAAGCGCAGCATGGCCGAGAGCGAGTGGACCACCTGCGCCTGATTGCGCCGGTCGCGGATGCAGCCTGCCAGGGTCTCGGCGAGGCGCAAGCGGCGCTCCGCCCCGCGCAACAGGACGAGGCCGCCGTCAGACGAGATCAGGCCACCATCGAAGGCGGCACTCACCTTCTTGCGTTGGACGCTTGGCAGATCGAAGGGGAGAAGGCTATCGTCGGTCATGGCGGGCGTGGCGTTTTCGTTGTTCGGAGAGGAAGACGCTCGGACAACGAATTCCTACCCGATGGCAACGGCTTACGCTACGTCCGCCACCCCAAAATCAGACACGCCGTGAATAATTGGGGCTAGTGGCTGGTCGCGCGCGCCGGCGAGCAGGGAAAGCGATCTCGATCGTGAAGTCGCGTGAAGTCGAGCACCGGCCCCTTGGGCACGATGCGGGAGGGATTGACGCTTACGTGGCTCCCGTAATAGTGCCCCTTGATGTGGGCCATGTTCACCGTGTCCGCGACTCCCGGGTACTGGTAGAGCTCCCGCAGGTAGTTGCTCAGATTGGGATAGTCCTCGATCCGCCGTCCGTTGCACTTGAAGTGCCCGACATAGACCGCATCGAAGCGCACCAGGGTTGGGAAGAGCCGCCAATCAGCCTCGGTGATGCACGCGCCCGCCAGGTAGCGCTGTGTGTCCAGTCTCGCCTCAAGCGCGTCCAGGGTCGCGAACAACGCATCGAAGGCATCCTCGTAGGACGCCTGCGACCGGGCGAAGCCGGTCTTGTAGACGCCATTGTTGACGTGCTCGTAGATCGGCTCGTTGACCGCCTCGATCTCGTCTCTCAACGCCGCCGGGTAGAAGTCCAGCTCGCCGTCGCCCCACGCGTTGAACGCCCTATTCAACATGCGGATTATCTCGGCTGACTCGTTGTTGACGATGGTCTTCTCCTTCTTGTCCCAGAGCACCGGCACCGAGACCCGCCCGGTGTAGTCGTCCCGTGCGAGCTTGTAGACCTCTCGCAGAAAGCGGGTGCCGTTGACCGTGTCGGGAATGCAGCCGGGACCATCGCTGAAGTGCCAGCCGTCGTCGCCCATGAAGGGCTCCACCACCGAGACCGAGATCACGTCCTCCAGCTTGCGCAACGCGCGCAGAATCGTCGTCCGGTGCGCCCAGGGGCAGGCGTGGGAGACATAGAGGTGGTAGCGCCCCGGCTCGGCCTTGAAACCGGAGGAGCCATCGGCAGTGACGGTATCGCGGAAGGAGGTTGTGGCGCGAACGAAGCGCCCGTCGCTCTGGGTCCTGTTGTCCTCCTTGTGCCACTCGCCGTCGATCATCGTGCCCATGGTTCGGTCTCCGAATACATGTGTTTTCTTGAGGTGGAGGGGTGAAATCCGTCCGGCCCTCGCAGCCCGGGCGCGCTCAGAGCGCCTCCCGCGAGCGGCTGGCGGAAGAGGCAGCAGGGTCGGGCGGCTCCGGTGCGGACGCTGCCGCGCGCCGCGCGCTGCGGCTGAACAAGTTCTTGCCCTCCGCGATTTGCCAGGCGAGCAGACCGGGGACGCCGATCACCAGCTCGCGGACCCGCTTGACCAGCGAAAGCGCCAGCGCCACCTCTGGCCCGAGGCCGATCATACCGCCGAGCAGCACCAGCACACCCTCCTGCACGCCGAGCGCGCCCGGCACGAAGAACGCGGCAGTGCGCGTCGCCAGGATCAGGCTTTCCAGCAGCAGGGCGTCGGCAATGGAGACCTCGTAGCCCATGAAGTAGAGCGCGGCATAGATCTCGGCGGCGCCGAGCGTCCAGGCCGCGAGCTGGCCGGCCGCGTTCCCCGCCAGAAGCCAGCGGTGTCGGTAGAGGTCGAGGATCGCCTCGTCAAGCGCCTGGGCACCGCCGATGGCGTTATCCCACGCCTTGCCCCTGGCGAAACGCGCCACCAAGCCGATGATCCAGCCGAAGAACCCTCGTTGCTGGAAGACGCAGAGCAGGACGACGACCACGAACCCGCCCGCCACACAGAAGCCGATGGCGCGGGCGATATCGCTTTCGCCGTGGTGGGCCATCAGCAGGCCGATGCCGACCAGGGTAAAGAAGAGCAGGGTGATCGTGCTGAGGGTAAGGTCGACGACGACGCTCGCGCCTGCGATCCGGCCGGGCACACCCCGCATGACCATGAGCCGCGAGCGCACCACCGCACCGCCCACCTGAAACGCCGGCACCAGCGTGTTGACCGCTTCCCCGATCCAGCGTGCCCAGAGCGCCGTCAGCACCGGCGGCCGATGGCCTTCCAGGAAGAGCAGCCGCCAGACGTAGCCGTCCAGCATGATCGGCACGAGGCGCACCAGGACGACCACGACGATGCCCCAGCTCACCGCGGCCACAGTGGCCGCCACGTCCCCGGCGCCCTGGAAGCACACGAGACCGATGACCAGCGCAATGCCGACAATGAGTGCGATGTAGCTCCAGCGCCTCACCGGCTTCTTCCATCATGAGCGCGAGAGGCCCCCGGCACGGCCGGGGGGCACTTCGTCATTATACCGGTACACTCAGGAATCGACCCTTCTATTGATCGAGGCGGTTTGTGGTGCCCGAATGGGCCCTCCGCTCCCATTGGGCCTGCGGCGGCGCTACGACGGGCCGAGAAGCTCCGCCGACGGTCGGCGAAAGGTCATGCGCCCGCGCTTGAAACCGTAGAGCGGCGGCGCAATCGCGGCCACCGCGTCCGCCGGATCGGTTGCGTCGAGGACCACAAGGTCGGCTGCATTGCCGATCGCAATGCCGTAATCGTGGAGGCCGAGGATGCGGGCCGAGCGGCGCGTGATCATGTCGAAGCAGTCCAGCATCTCCGACCGCGCGCCCACGTGGCAGACATTGGCGTAGAGGTTCGCCATGCGCACCAGCGAGCAATCGCCGAAGGGCGTGAACGGGTTGAGCACGTTGTTTGACGAGAGCGAGCAGTTCACGCCGTGGCCGAGCAGCCGGTGCGCAGGCGTGACCCCCCGCCGCACGTTGGCCTCGTCGCCTCGCCCCATGAGGAAGAGATCGGTCGCGGGCAGCACGGTGCAGGCGACGCCCGCCTCGGCCATGCGGTCCGCGACCCGCGCCAGATGCTCAGGGCTCGCGGCCGAGAGCTTGGTGACGTGGCCCACCGTGACCCTGCCGCCGTAGCCGAAGCGCTCGGTCAGCCTGCAGACCTGGTCGAGGTCGAGCGCGTCCGCGCTCTCGCCGAAGTCGAGGTGCATGTCGATATCGACATCGAACTCGCGCGCGAGCTCGAACACGCGGTCGATCTGGCCGGCGGGGTCGCTATCGGTATAGGGCGCAGCGCCGACCACGCGGGCGCCCTGCGCGAGCGCCTCCACCATAAGCTCGTCGGTGCCCGGATTGTTGAGCAGCCCCTCCTGCGGGAAGACGCAGATCTCCAGGTCGATCGCCCAACGATAGGCCTCGATCAGCGGCAGCACGCCGTCGAAGCCGCGCATCCCGATGCCGGGGTCTACCTCCAGGTGGGTGCGCATGTGTGTGGTGCCCTGAGCGATGCAGGCATCGAGCACGCGCCGGGCGCGGGCGTTCACGTCGTCGGCCGTGAACTCACGCTTGACCCGCGCCACCTCGTCGATGGCCTCGGCGAGGTCGCCCCGCTCCGCGCGGCAGCGGTCGAGGATGCAGGCCTTGTCGAGATGGATGTGGGTCTCGATGAAGCCGGGCGCCACCAGTCGGCCGTCCAGGTCGAGCACCGGCGCGTCGGCTTCGACCGTGGGCGCAATCTCGGCGATGCGCCCGTCGGCGATGCCGATGTCGAGCCGGCTGCCGTCGCCGCCGGCGATCAGAGCGCCGCGCAGGATCTGCTCCATGCCCCAACTCCCGCGCGCGCTCTTGCTCCCTCGCGCTTGCCCTAGCGCAGCATGTAGCGCTGGGCGAGCGGTAGCTCGTCGGCCGGCTCGCAGGTCGCGAGCTCACCGTCGACATGCACCTCGAAGGTCTCGGGGTCCACCGTCACCACGGGGCATGCGTCGTTGTGCAGCATGTGGCCCTTGGCGAGCTTGCGCGTGCCCTGCACAGGCACGGTGCGGCTCTCCAGCCCGAGCCTGCCGGCAACATCCGCATCGGCCGCCGCCTGCGAGACGAAGCTCAGACTCAGCGCCTCCTTGGCCCGGCCGAAGGCGCCCCACTGCGGGCGCATGAGCAGCGGCTCGCAGGTCATCAGCGATGCGGCGCTGTCGCCCATCGCCGACCATACGATGAAGCCCCCCTTGATGATCAGCTCCGGCTTGATGCCGAAGAAGGCCGGGCGCCAGAGCACCACGTCGGCGAGCTTGCCCGCTTCCAGCGAGCCTATATGGCGGTCGATGCCGAAGGTGCGTGCCGCGTTGATGGTGTACTTCGCGATGTAGCGCTTGATCCGCTCGTTGTCGCCCTTGGCGGTCTGCTCCGACGCGAGCCGCCCGCGCTGGCCCCGCATCTTGGACGCAAGCTGCCAGGTGCGGCAGATGACCTCGTTGATCCGCCCCATCCCCTGGCTGTCCGAGCCCAGCATCGAGATCGCGCCGATATCGTGCAGCACGTCCTCGGCGGCGATGGTCTGGGCCCGAATCCTGCTCTCGGCGAAGGCCACGTCCTCGGGCACCGCCGGGTTCAGGTGGTGGCACACCATGATCATGTCGAGGTGTTCGTCGAAGGTGTTGCGCGTGTAAGGGTTGGTGGGGTTGGTGGACGACGGCAGGCAGTTGGGCTCGCCGGTGATGCGGATGATATCGGGCGCGTGCCCGCCGCCCGCGCCTTCCGCGTGGTACATGTGGATCGTACGACCCCTGATGGCGGCCAGCGTCTCCTCCAGGAAGCCGCTCTCGTTCAGCGTGTCGGTGTGGAGCTGGACCTGAAAGTCCATCTCGTCGGCGACGTCGAGGCAGCAGTCGATCGCCGCCGGCATGGCGCCCCAGTCCTCATGGATCTTGAGCCCCATGCAGCCGCCGGCGATCTGATCGACCAGTGACAGGGGCTTGGCCGAGTTGCCGCGACCGAGGAAGCCGAAATTGATCGGCCAGGCCTCGGCCGCCTGCAGCATCTTGCCGACGTTCCAGGCGCCGCCGCAGTCGATACCGACGGTGATCGGACCGAGCGAGCCGCCCAGCATCGTCGTGACCCCGCTTGAGATCGCGTGCTCGCAGAGCTGCGCGCTGTCGAAGTGGACGTGGACGTCGATACCGCCGGGCGTGGCGATCAGCCCTTCCGCATCGCGCACCGTGGTCGCTGCGCCGCAGAGCAGCGCGGGGTCCACCCCGTCCATCACCGCCGGGTTGCCGGCCTTGCCGACGCCAGCGATGAGGCCCTCCTTGATCCCGATGTCGCCCTTGACGATACCCAGAACGGGATCGATGACGACCGCGTTGGAGACCAGCATGTCGAGCGAGCCCGCCGCGCTGTCGAGCCCGGCGACGAGGCCGATGCCGTCCCGCAGCGTCTTGCCGCCGCCGTGCAGGCACTCCTCCCCCGGCACGCCGTGGTCGTGCTCGATCTCGGCTAGCAGCTCGCTGTCGCCGAGGCGCACGCAGTCGCCGGTCGTGGGGCCGTAGAGCGCCGCGTACTCCGCTCTGCTCATCCGTGCCATCGCTCAAGCCCCCTTGAAGCCGCGGGCGCGGGCACGGGCCAGCGCCTCCTGCTTGACGCTCTCGGAGCGCCGCGAGCCCTGGGTGAGGTCGTTGAGACCCACCATCTCGCCGCTGCCGCCGAATTCGACCAGGGTCACCTCCTTCGTCTCCCCCGGCGCAAAGCGCACCGCCGTGCCGGCGGGGATGTCGAGGCGCATCCCGAAGGACGCCGCGCGGTCGAAGTCGAGATGCCGGTTCACCTCGAAGAAGTGGTAGTGGCTGCCGATCTGCACCGGCCGGTCGCCGGTGTTGGTGACGGCGACCGTGGCAGTCGGCCGGCCTGCATTGATCTCGATCTCGCCCTCTGCCGGAATGATCTCGCCCGGCCGCACGCTCTCCTCCTGCGCCTTAGTGCCGGGGCGGATCGGCTCGTGGACCGTCACCAGCTTGGTGCCGTCGGGGAAGGTGCCCTCCACCTGCAGCACCGGCATCATCTCGGCAACGCCCGGCATGACATCGTCGGTGGTGAGGATGGTCGCGCCCTGCTCGATCAGCTCCGCCACCGAGCGCCCGTCGCGCGCGCCTTCCAGTATCTCGTCGCTGATCAGCGCCACGGCCTCGGGGTGGTTGAGGGCGAGCCCGCGCGCACGGCGCTTTCGCGCGAGCTCGGCGGCGGTGTAAATCGTCAGCCGCTCCAATTCGGTCGGTGTCAACAGCATCGTGGGCCACCCTGATCAGTTGCTGAAGAGTCGGACCGCCGCTTCCTCGTGGCGGGCGGCGGCGACATCGGCAAGCGGCACGTAGGACCTTGCCTCGTCCAGGCCGGGCGCCGGCTGCGCCAAGAGCGCCGCCATTCTGGGCCTGAGCCCGCGCAGCATGATCTGTCCGTCGAGGTGGCCGATCAAGCCGAGCCTGAGCGCGGCACCCAGGATCATCGCGCAGTGCCCGTGCAGGCTCACCGCCTCGGCACGGGCGAGGTCAAGTCCGGAGCCCTTGAGCACCACGCCTTGCACCACGGCGAGATGGCCGTGCGCCTCACTGGCGCGGAGACGCTCGCGGTAGGCCTGGGCGCCCGGCGTCTCCATGCGAGCGTGGACGCCGAGCAGCGCGGCACCGCCCTTGCGCGAGCCATCGCGCAGCTCGCGCGGCAGCGTCATCGCCTCTTGAAGCGCGTCGATCTCAGCGACCGCCGGCCAGTCCGGGCAGGTCTCGTGAGCAGCCGCGAGGAATGCGCGCTCCGCCGTGGCCCAACGGTCCATCACCTGGTCGGTGAGGAACTCTTCGAGGCCAGCGACGTCAGCCACGATGCCGTCTGCGTGCAGGGTCTCCAGCCCGAGCGAGAACGACACCGCACCGCTCGGGAAGAAGCTGTCGCCGAACTGCAGCGCCGCAAGTTCAGCCCCCGCACCGGTCTCTGCCTGCCTCATCGTAGGCCTCCGCTCGGGCCGCGCGCGAACCCGGTCCGTCCGAGCATCCACTGGCAGCTTACCTGCCGCTTCAAACGAAACGAAACCCTGTTGTCACGGGCTGCCGCCGCCGTCATGGTCCACCGGGCACGTACAGGCGAGAACGGGAGGCGACGATGGCGGAGGAGGAGCGGTACGACGTCCTCTTCACGGGCGGCACGGTGATCGACGGCACGGGCGCGCCCCGCGTGCGCGCCGATGTCGCCGTCGCCGGCGACCGCATCGCCGCCGTGGGCGATCTGGCGGGGATGCAGGCTGCACGCACCATCGATGCGACGGGGCGCATCGTCTCGCCGGGCTTCATCGATGCTCACACCCACGACGACAACCTGCTTCTGGTCGACCCCGACGTGACGCCCAAGACCAGCCAGGGCGTCACGACGGTGATCGCCGGCAATTGCGGGGTGAGCCTTGCGCCGCTCACGCCGGGGCGCCCCACGCCGCCGCCGCTCGACCTGCTGGGCGGACCGGCCGACTTCCGCTATCCCCGCTTCGCCGACTACGTGGCGGCCCTCGACGAGGCGCCGCCGGCCGCCAATGCCGGCCTCCTGGTCGGCCATTCGGCGCTCCGCTTGGACACGATGGACGATGTCGACCTCCCGGCCACGGCCGGCGAGATCGACGCCATGCGAGAGCGGCTGGCGGAGGGCATGGAGGCCGGGGCGTTGGGTTTCAGCACCGGGCTCATCTACGGCCCCAACAAGGCGGCGACCACCGACGAGGTTGCGGCGGTGGCGGAGGTCGCGGGCGCAGCCGGCGGGCTCTACGTCACCCACATGCGCGACGAGGGGGCCGACATCGAGACGGCGATGGAAGAGGCCTTCGAGATCGGCCGCCGCGCCGGCGCCGGCGTCGTCATCTCACACCACAAGTGCGCCGGCCGGGCGAACTTCGGGCGGAGCGGCGAGACGCTCGCGCTGATCGAGAAGACGCGCCGGAGCCAGCCCGTGGGCCTCGACGTCTATCCCTACACCGCAGGCTCCACGGTGCTGATGCCGGAGATGGTCGGCAAGGCGGAGCGGGTAATCGTCACCTGGTCCGAGCCGCACCCCGAATATGCCGGCCGCGACCTGCCCGACGTTGCTGCCGAGATGGGCCTCGATCCGGTCGCCGCGGCGGAGCGATTGCAGCCGGCGGGCGGCATCTACTTCATGATGGACGAGGCGGACGTGCGCCGCATCATAGCCTACGAGCACAGCATGATCGGCTCCGACGGCCTGCCCCACGACCAACACCCCCATCCCAGGCTCTGGGGCACCTTCCCGCGCGTGCTCGGCCACTATTCGCGCGAGCTCGGCCTGCTCACCCTGGAGGACGCGGTGCGCCGCATGACCGGGCTCACCGCCGCCCAGTTCGGCCTCACCGATCGCGGCGAGGTACGCGCCGGCGCCTATGCCGATCTCGTGGTGTTCGATGCGGAGACGATCGCGGACGAAGCGACCTTCGAGGCGCCGACCCGGCCAGCCGCCGGCATCGACATCGTCATGGTGAACGGCGCCGTCGTCCGCGAGGGGGGCCAGGTCACCGGGAAGCGGCCGGGCCGCGCGCTGCGGCGCTGAGCGCCGCCCAACGCTCAGATCGCGTGGCGGCCGAGCCGGTCGCGAAGCTCCTTCACGTTCCGCTTCACGCCCTGCATGTGGGGGTTGTGGATCAGCGCCCGCTCGAACGCGTCGAGCGCCTTCTCCGCATTGCCGAGTGCCGCGTGGCAGAGGCCGATGTAGCCGGCCGAAAGTCTTTGCGAATCGCGGCCGGAAGTCTTTGCGAATGGCCTGGAAAATCGGCTGGTTTTCGGGGCTGAACCGGGCTGGAAAAACCGGCCTGTGCATGGGCCGTGAAGGAGCGCTGCGCGGGGGGTTCAGGGCCCGTGCACGGGCGGTGCGTGAGGGTTTCAGGCGCGGTCGGGACCGGGGCGGGCGCCGGGGCGGCACGGGCGTTCGAGTTCGGCCTTCCACCATTCGGGGTCTTCGACGGCGCGTTCTGCGGCGTCGTATCCGTCGTGACCGGTCCATCTTCCGGGGTCGGCGTCGGCGTACCACCGGCCTGCGCCGCGGTGTCGTTCGAGGGCGTCGTCGATGCGGGCGACCTGGTCCGCCGGGCGTCCCCGGCAGAAGCGCTCGAAGAAGGCGTTGAGGCGGCATCGGGGGCAGCGTCCGCAGGGCTCTGCCGCGACGGTGCATCGCCAGGTGAGCGCCTCCAGCCCGGGCGGGAGCAGGGCCTGGAGCATGAAGCGCCCGGCGACGGGTCCGAAGGGGTCGTCCCGCGACGGCGGCCACTGCGCGCCGTCCTCCCAGCCGGGGAAGAAGGGGAGTTCCATGGGGACGGCGGTGCGCGCGCGGTAGGCCGGATGCCAGTACATGCGGTGCATGTCGTCGGCGGTGTCCCACGAGGTGATGCCGGGCATCACCCGGTCGGCGCGGTGGCGCTCGGCCTCGTCGGCGTGGGTTGCGTATCGGTCGATGCCCCAGGGGCCGAATGTGGGGTCGCAGACGCCCTCCCATCCTCTCCCGTCCCGAATTGGCCATCTTGCGCGGGGGCCGGTCTCCACGCGCAGGGCGTCGCGGCTGACGTGGCGCACGGGCCGGACGTTGCGGGAGAGCCAGTCTGCGACGGCCTCGCTTGCGGCCTGCTCGCGGGCGATGCGCTCCGGGAGTTCGCGGGCCGGCTCGCGGTAGCAGGAGAGGACGACCTCGTCTTCGGTCCCGCGCAGGACGAGGAGGGCGAGGGCGGTGCTGTCGCTGCCGCCGCCTGCGGGGACGAGGGTGCGGCGCATCGCGATCAGCCCCACTCGATGACGATATAGCCGGCGGAGACCGGGGAGGGCACGGTGAGCTGGGTGTGTCGGCTGACGCCGCTTGCGCCGGCGGGGGCGGAGGCGGTTCCGTCTGCGCCGTCTGCGCCGTTGCGTCGGCCATACGCTCTCTTGCCGCCCTTGCCGCCGCGCGCCGTGCCGCCGAGGACGGCGGTGTTGCTGCCGTTGCCGCCGTCGGCGCCGGGGCGCGCCGTGCTGGTGAGGCGGGTGGGCGGTCCGTCCGCGCCGTCCGCGCCGTTGCTTCCCACGGACCAGAAGTAGGAGCGGCCCGCCGAGACCGCGATCTCGAAGTAGATGAAGCCGGCGCCGCCGCCGTCGCCGCCACGCCAGGTGGTGCGCCTGTCGGGGCCCCTGCCGCCGGAGGTGATGCGGGTATAGCTGCCGCCGTCGCCGGCGGCGCCGCCCCGCAACTGCACGCGCACGCGGGTCACGCCCGCGGGCGCGACCCAGTACCCGGAGTCGGGCGAGGTGAAGGTCTTGCGCCCGCGCGGCGTGGGCCGGGGCGCCGGCTCGGGCGCGGGACGCGGCGGCGCCGTGCGCTCGCTGAGGTTGGCCAGCCGCGTGCGCTCGGCCGCGGTGAACACCTCGCCCCGCATCTGGCGGAAGGGGTGCTCGCCGGAGCCGTCGAGGGTGGCGACGCCGCCCGGATCGCCGAAGGCGTCGATCATGGCGTTGATTGTGTCGGCCATGGCCTTGATGGCGGCGCGGGCGTGGGCGGGCGAATCGCTGCCCTGGTCGAGGTGGGTGGTGTCGATCTTCCGGGTGGGCCATGCGGTCATGGGGTTTCCTTTCGCGCCCACTCAGCTCGCCGGCGCGGCGATATGGGCGCGGGCGAGGCCGAAGCAGAGGTACTTGACGGTGGGGAGTTGCCCGCGCTCCCAGGTCCAGGTCCACTCGACCTGGACGATGCGTCCTGCAATCCTGTCCCCGGCGGCGTAGCCGGTCCAGGCGGCGGAGGCGAGGTCGTCTCGGAAGTCGGCGGCGCGCACGCGCACCGTCGGCTGGACGGCGGCGTCGGAGTCCCAGGCGAGCACCGAGACGACGCCGTCCTGGCCGAGGTCTGCCGGCATGGAGGTGTAGACGGTGGGCTCGGCCGCCCAGGCCGCGCCGGGGAGCGCCCATCCGGTCCAGGCGTCCCAGGTGGTGAGGCCGCGCCAGGCGTAGTCGGCGGCGCCGGTGGCGGGATCGGCCCAGGAGAAGTCGAGGGCCGCGCCGGCGAGCGTGCCGCGGGTCCATCCCTCGGCGCTGGGGCAGGCCCAGAACAGGCTCTCGCCCCGGCGCTGGGCGCCGAGGCGCGCGGTGACGCGGCTCTCGGGGCCGTAGCGCCCGCCGGTGTCGAGGGCGCGGAAGGAGAAGAGCCAGTCGCCGGCGGCGGGCTCGACGGCCTCCCAGGGGCTTGCGGTGAGCCATCCGCGGTGGATCGCGCGCAGCTCTTCCCACGGCGTGCCCGGGTCTGCGGGATACGCCGGCGCGGGTCCGTATCTGATGCGGACGCCGAGCAGGTCGGGGTCGGCCGGCTCGGCCCAGCGGAAGCGCCGGGTTCCGTCGCCGAGGCGCTCGACGTGGGCCTCGCCGACGGCGCCGGGGGGCGTGCGCAGGCCGCGGATCGTATATGCGATGCGGTGCCGCGGGCCGCCGCCGCGGGGCAGGACGACGATCTCGATCCAGCCCTCGGGCGGGCTGGTCCAGCGCGCCTCCGTGTCGCCGCCGTCGAGGCTGGCGACGGTGCGCATGGGCCGGCGCTCCCACGACGCGCGGACCTCGGCGCCGCGCCAGTCGCCGGCGACGGTGAGGGAGAGCGCGATCTCGACGAGGAAGGCGGCGCCGACGCGGATCAGGGTCTCGGTGACGGTGGCGTGCAGGACCCGCGGCAGATTGCGCCGTATCTGCGGCAGATCGACCGAGAGGTCGGCGGTGGCGGCAGCGTAGTAGGCGCCGAGCTCGTCGACGGCCTCGAGGCGCACCCGGTCCCCGGATCTGGGGCTGACGCCCACGACCTTCACCCTCGCCGGCCCGGCGCCTGCGGGATAGAGGCGCCAGAGCGTGTCGACGGGCTCGCCGATTCCGTCCTCCGGCGCGGGTGTCGTCCACACGCGGGCGGTTTCGGCGCCGTTCGCGCGCGCGCCGGAGCCGGGCGGGCCGGCATGGGCGCGCACGGTCTCGAGCGCCCCTTCGGGCCGGCGCAGCATCAGCCAGTCGGTCCCCGCCGCGCCGGCGATCCGCACGGCGCGGTCGAGGGTGCATCCGTCGTCGTGCAGGGCGACGAGCCGGCCCGTGCGGCCCCCGTCGAGCAGGCCGTGGCTGAGGTGGACCACGTCGCCGCGCCTGATGGAGAGGCCTTCCGGCCCCGTCTCCCAGGCGATCCGCCGCCGGTGGTAGCGCTGGCGCGCGGCCTGGAGGTTGCACTCCAGGGCGGCCTGTTCGCGCGTCGTGACCCCGGCGAGCGTGAGCGTGGCGGTG
The DNA here is from genome assembly GCA_963422645.2 of Alphaproteobacteria bacterium. GTDB lineage: Bacteria > Pseudomonadota > Alphaproteobacteria > UBA828 > UBA828 > WTGU01. Next base: position 575,046 of record CAXXVO010000008.1, on the reverse strand, counting down.
GACGCGGGCGGGTATTCCGCGTCCGGCACGGTGCGGCGCACGGTGTTCCACTGCCAGTCGAGATCGGGGTCGATATAGCGACAGGCGATCTCGTCCGCGCCGCGGCCTGCGGCCCAGTCCACCTCGAGGGAGCCTGCGACGATGTTGCCGGGGGTTATCATGGCCGTCGCCGGCCTGTCGGCGGCGTCCCACACGACGCCGAGCCGGCCCGACTGCCAGGTGGGCGCGGCGCGGCCGCAGCGGGCGATCGTCTCGATCACGCGGGCGTGGCCGATTGCGCGGTCCAGCACCAGGTCGCAGCGCAGCGGCGGGTCGTGGGCCGCGATCCAGTCGTGCCAGGCGCCGAGGCCGGCGAGGTCGATGCGGGCGTCGGGCAGGCCGACCCCGGCCACGACGCGGCCGTGCACGCGGATGCCGCGCAGGTAGAGCAGCATGACGGCGGCGGGGCTGGAGGAGTACGCCGCGGGCGCGGCGGACCAGGCGCGCCCGTTCCAGCGGGGCGCCTTCTGGCGCACCAGCGCGCTCAGCCGGTCGACGGGGCCGGAGAACTGGCCCGAGGCGCGGATGCTCAGGCCCAGCCGCCGCTGGCCGGTGTAGTCGGTCGCGTCCCTCTGGTATGACCTGAGGGCCGCCCAGGTCAGATCGTCGCCCGAGCGGTCGTCGTCCGCCGGCGCGGAGGTGCGGCGCACGCGGACCTCCCAGGTTCCCTCGCCCGCGAGATCCCAGGCCGCGCCCCAGCGGAATGGCGCGGTCTCGTCGTGGCCCAGCGTCTCCGCGCCGAGCCGCGTCCAGGCGCCGCCGCCGGCGCGGCGGGCCTCGACGACGATATCGACCTCGCGCCGCTCGGGCCTGCCCTGCCTGTCGAAGCCGTAGAGCGCGCCGGCGATGTCCACGCCGACCCGGTAGGTGTCGTCGGCGGTGGTGCGCGTCACCCACCCGTCGTCCGCCCCGAGGTCGTCGGCGGCCACCGGCGCGCCGCCGTCCCCGGGCCAGGCGAGCGCGCCGCCGGCCTCGGTGTCGACGTTGCCGGCGATGCCGTGGACCTCGCCGCCCGGGCGCCAGTCGATCAGGCCGCGGGCGTCGGCCGGCGGCGCGGGCGTCAGGTGCTCGTAGTCCGTGATCGGGGTGTCGCCGATGCGGAGATCGGCCTCGGCGACCTCGATCGCGCCGAGGCCGAAGTGGAAGATCTGGCGCAGGATGTGGTCGGGCTGCTCGTCGGCGCCGGAGACGTACTCGGTGTAGGGCCGGGAGCCGAGGTCGGGGAAGATGCGGTGCTCGCCGAGGACCAGCAGGAAGGGCTGGTAGGGGCGCTGCGGGTTCCGCCCGCCCGAGATCGAGTAGACCGGGTCGGGCCGGGCGAGGGAGGCCCGGGTGACCTCGGGGATCGCGGGCGGCACGAGCGCATTCACCAGCAGGGTGCCGCCCACCATGATCAGGGAGCTTCCGAGCGCGGTGGACTGGGCCGCCGTCAGGCCGAGGCCGAGGGCGTCCGAGATGAAGCCGCCGACCGCTGGCCCGGCCCAGACTGTCAATCGGCTTTCAATACTGACCCCCGATCGGCGTGCAAAATTGACCCCCCTGAGTGGCACGGCGGAGGTTGTCCCGGTAGCCAATAGGGGGGACCCGCGCGGCTTCGTGTGGCGCCCTGCGCTACGCGGAGCGAAGCCGCGTGGGGGGTCCCTGTTGGCCCACCGGGGCAACCGGGCCGCAAGGGAGGCCGGCGGCGGGTCAGGAGCGGTTCTTGAAGCGCCAGCTCTCGTTGCCGGTCTCGATGATCTCGCAATGATGGGTGAGGCGATCGAGCAGCGCTGTGGTCATCTTGGGGTCGCCGAAGACGGATGGCCATTCGCCGAAGGCGAGGTTTGTGGTGATGACGATCGAGGTGCGCTCGTAGAGCCGGCTCATCAGATGGAAGAGCAGCTGCCCACCGGCCTGGGCGAAGGGCAGGTAGCCGAGCTCGTCGAGGATGACGAAGTCGCGGCGGACGAGCTGGTCTGCAGTGCGGCCCTGGCGTCCGGCGCGAAGCTCGGCCTCGAGGAGGTTGACCAGGTCGACGACGTTGTAGCACCGGCCGCGCGCGCCCTTGCGGATGCAGGACCGCGCGATGGCGACGGCGAGATGGGTCTTGCCGGTACCGGTGCCGCCGACCAGCACGATGTTGCGTTTGCCCTCGAGGAAGCCGCCGCCGGCGAGCTCCTGGATCAGGGGCTCGTTGACCGGCGAGGCGGCGAAGTCGAAGTCGGCCAGCTCCTTGACCGTCGGCAGCTTGGCGGAGGCCATCTGGTACTTGATCGAGCGGGCCCTCTTGTCGGCGATCTCGACCTGCAGCAGCGTACCGATGATCTGTTGCACCGGATGGCGGCGCTTGAGCCCGTCGGCAAGGATGTCGTCGTAAGCGGCGCGCATACCTGCGAGCTTCAGCTGGGTCATCATCTCCAGCACATCATGACGCTCCATGACCGGCCTCCCTCAGGCTGTCGTAGCGCTGACAGTCGGCTACCGGCTTGTGGCGAAGCTGCAGGCCCTCGGGCGTCGGGATGATTGCCGGCGGTGCCGGCTGGCGCTGCCGGGCGAGGATGTTGAGCACCACGTCGGCGCTGCAGGCACCGCAGTCGAGCGTCTCGGCACAGGCCGCCTCAACCGCCTCCAGTCCGTCCTCCAGCACCGCCGCGAGCACCTTGACGAACTGCCGGTCGCCGTCGTCGTGGCCCGCGAGCCGGGTTCGCAGGCGGCCGAGCGCGTTGGGCAACTGCCAGTCCTTGAAGGGCGCGCCATTGCGTAGCGCGCCGGGCTTCCGCGTCAGGATCGGCACGTAATGCCACGGATCGTAGACGAACCGGCCGCGCCCGAAGCTGCGGGGGTGCTCGGCAACGGTCTCGCCGTCCTGGCGGATGACGATCCGATCGGCATAGGCCCGCACGTCCACCGGCCGGCCGACGGCGCGGGCCGCGACGCTGTACTGGTTGTTGTCGAAGCGCACCAGACAGGTCTTCGAGACCGACACCTCGCTGGCATGGAAGCCGTCGAAGGGGCCGCGATACGCCATCAGGAAGGGCTGCTCCTCCTCGAACACCTGCCACACCGTCTTGCCCGGGATTGTCGGATGCGGATGCTTCTTGGCGTCCTCGATGCACCGATCCATCAGCCACTCGTTGATCTCGGCGTAGGAGCGGCCCCGCGGGATGGGCACGAACAGGCGGCCGCGAAGGTCACCCACCTGCTTCTCGACCTGCCCCTTCTCCCAGCCAGCCCCTGGCGTGCACGCCACAGGCTCCACCAGATGGTGCGAGCACAGCTCCTGGAAGCGGCGGTTGTAGTCCCGCTTCTTGCCCACGAAGATCGTGCTCACCGCCGTCTTCATGTTGTCGTAGATGCCCCGCCGGCAGACCCCGCCGAAGAAGCGGAAGGCACGCTCGTGCGCCTCGAAGACCATCTCCTGGCTCTCGCGGGGAAAGATCTGGACCAGATACATCCGGCTGTGGCACAGCCGCATGTGCGCCGCCTTCACCCTGGTCGTCGCGCCCGACAGACGCGCGTACTCGTGGCTCCAGTCGAACTGGTAGGCCTCGCCGGGATCGAAGATCAGCGGCACATAGGCCTGCGCCGGCGACAACAGCCGCCACCGGCGCCGCCAGGCCCTGGCATAGCGGCGAACCGCGTCATAGCCGCCCTTGTAGCCCAGCGACACAAGGTCTTCATGAATCCGCAGAAGAGACAGCCGATCCTTGCGTGCCTTCTTCTCGTTGGCCTTCAGCTGGCGCTCAAGCTCCTCCACCCACAGCCCAAGCTTCGGCATCGGCTGGATCTTGCGCTCGTAGCTGTGCGAGGTCGCATCGCCCCGCACCACCTTGCGTATCGTGTTCTTGGAAACCCTCAAATCCCGGGCGAGCTTCTTGATCGGAACGCCCTTCACCAGATGATCCCGACGGATCTTCGCGATCGTTTCCACAACCAGCATCTCCCCCACCACCCCGTCCGTCCAAACGACGAGGTGTGTTCATGGACACAAATCCAAGGGGGTCAATTTTGGACGCCGATCACCCCCAATAGGGGGTCACTTTTCCACGCTTAACAACATACAGGCCTTTCAGCACCCCTGAAACGCCCCGAAAATCACCGTTTCCAGCCAATTCACGGCCCTTTCCGGGCCGGATTCGCAAAGACTTTCGTCCGGCCCGCCAGACCCCGGAAACGCCGCCAACCCCTTGACCGTCCGCCCTCTTCCGCCTTCTTCCCGGCATCTTCCGGATTCGCAATGACTTTCGTCCCCCTACAGCCGAGCCCCGAGAGCGCGCCGAAGTGGCGCGGCTCGCGCGCCAGGGTCTCGTCGATGTCGGCGATGGAGCCCTCGTAATCGCCCATCAGATAGCGCAGCGTTGCCCGCCGGTTCCAGCCTTCGGAAAGGTCGGGCCGGAGTTCGATAACCCCGTTGAGGAGCGCGTAAGAGTGATTGTACTGACCCCTGGCGAGCGCGATATCGCCGGCGCGGAGCATCCGGTCCGTCTCTTCCGAGCCGGTTTCGAACCAGCGGGCCCAGATCTGCGCCTCGATCTGACGGACCAACTGCGGGCTCTGCGCGGCTTTGAGGTCGCGGAAGAGGCCGTCCAGCGCCGGGTCGTTCTGATCGGCCAAGGCGGTCCCCGTCGTGCCAAGGGCGAGCAGCAGCACGAGCGCCATTGCAGGCAGGCATCGCAGGCAGCGGCTCCAGGGCACCATACGCCAGCCTAAACCCGGGGTGGCTGCCGCGCCAAGCATCTTCGTTGCGGCCTGCCCATCCCGCACTACGCGGCACCGGCCTCCTGGCGCACCAGCGGCCGGTCGCGGATCGGCCAGTGCAGCACTGCCGCCACCACGCCCAGCGCCACCGCGGCCGCCCACACCGCATCGTAGGAGCCGGTCGTATCGTAGACGTAGCCGCCGAGCCAGGCGCCGAGGAAAGATCCAAGCTGGTGGCTGAAGAACACGATCCCGAAGAGCGCACCGAGGTAGCGGGGGCCGAAGATCTGGGCGACGAGGCCGCTGGTAAGCGGCACGGTGCCGAGCCAGAGCAGGCCCATCAGCGCGGAGAACACCAGCACGCTCGCCTCGGTCACCGGCGCCACGAGGAACATGCCGAGGACCGCCGCCCGGCCGAGGTAGAAGAGCGAGAGCACGTACTTCTTGCGGTGCCGGTCGCCGAGCCAGCCGGCGGCGAAGGTGCCGACGATGTTGCCGAGCCCGATCACAGCGATCGCCGTCGCCCCCAGCATGGGGGCAAGCCCCGCGTCCGTCAGGAAAGACGGCAGGTGGGTGGCAATGAAATAGACGTGGAAGCCGCAGACGAAGAAGCCGCCGCAGAGCAGCCAGAAACCACTGTGGGCACGGGCCTCGATCAGCGCCTCGCTCAGCGTCTGGGCGTCGCCTTCGGGCGGCACGTGGCTGCCGCGCATCCCGATGAGGCAGGGCACCATCATTGCCGCGATTCCGCAATATGCGATGAGCGTCATGGACCAGCCGACGCCGTCGATCAGCGCGCCGCCCACAGGCGCCAACGCAAACTGCCCGAAGGAACCGCCGGCCGCCGCGATGCCGAGCGCCATGCTGCGCCGCTCCGGCGGCACAGCGCGCCCCACCGGGCCCAACACCACCGCGAACCCGGTGGCGCTGATGCCAATCCCCACCAGCACGCCCTGACCGAGATGCAGCCCGAGAGCGCTGTCGGCCCAGGCCATCCAGAGCAGACCCGCGACGTAGACCACGGTCCCGAACAGGGCCACCCGTATCGCCCCGTGGCGGTCGGCGTACGCGCCGAAGATGGGTTGGGTGATCCCCCAGACGATGCCCTGGATCGCGATGGCGAGCGCGAATGTCTCGCGCGAGGTGCCGAGATCGAGACTCATCGGCGTGGCGAAGAGGCCGAAGCTCGAGCGCAGCCCGTTGCTGATCGTGAGCACCAGGGCCCCGCAAAGGACGACCGCGAGCACGCCCGTGGCGGGCCGGCTCATGCGTGCGGCTCCGCGGCGGCTGCCGCCAGAGAGTGACCGAAGGTCATGGCAGCGTCAGGCTTGGCGCTCAAGGGCGCGGCTTAGGATCGCCGCGGCGCGGTCGATCTGCGCCTCGCTGGTGCAGAAAGGCGGCACGAAGCGGAGCACGTTGCGGTGCTGGCCGCGCACCGAGAAGAGCAGCCCGTCCGCCAGGCAATCGCGGTAGATCTCCTGCGCCTCCCGGCTCGCGGGCTCCTTGGTGGCGCGGTCGCGCACCAGCTCGACCCCCTGCAGGCAGCCCTTGCCGCGCACGTCGCCGATCATGGGGAAGCGCTGCTGCAGGCTATCCATGCGGGCGCGCCAATACGTTCCGATCGCCTGCGCCTTGGCGGGCAGGTCCTCGACCAGGATCTCTTCGAGGCTGGCGAGGCCGGCCGTGCAGGCGATGGGATCCGACGAATGCGAATGACCGAAAGTGAGCCCGCCGTCGAGCGCGCGCGCGGTGATCGCGTCCGTCGTCACCATGGCGCTGATCGGCAGGCCGCCGCCGAAGTGCTTCGACAGTGTCATGATGTCCGGCACGATGCCATGCTGCTGGTAGGCGTAGAGGGTGCCGAGCTTGCCGAGCCCGGTCTGCGCCTCGTCCAGGATGAGCAGCGCGCCCCGCGCCTCCAGCCCCGCCTTGAGCGCCTTGAGGTAGCCGGGCGGCATCTCGATCACCCCGCCCGCGCTGATTAGCGGCTCGGCGATGACCGCCGCCAGATTGTTCGGGCACTCGCGGTCGAGCAGGTCGAAGGCGATGGCGAGCAGCGGCGCCCACCAATCGTCACCCTCGGCGCCCACCGGCGAGCGGTAGCCGTAGGGCGCGGGGATCGCGTGCACGTCAGGAATCGAGGGGCCGTTGCCGGCCGTGGTCGCGGCGAAGCTGATGGCGCGGGTCACGTCGGTGTAGCCGTGGAAGCTCAGGTGCAGCGCGCCGATGCCGTTGCGCCCGGTCGCGCGCCGGGCGAAGAGTACCGCCGCCTCGTTGGAATCGGCGCCGGACTGGATGAAGAGCGAGCGGCTGAGCGGCGCGTCGATGGTCTCCGCCAAGCGCGCGGCAAGGCGCAGCTGCGGCTCGTTGAAATAGACCGAGCTCGCATGCGTGAGCGTGCCCAGGCCCTCCCGCACAGCCTGGGTCACGCGCGGGTTGTTGTGGCCGAGCGCCGAGCACATCTGGCCCGAGTTGAAGTCCAGGTAGGCCCGGCCCTCGGAATCGAAGATTTCCGTTCCGTCGGCGCGGACGAAGACGGGCCCGTCCGCAGCCGGTACCACGTCCGAGAGCAGCTCGCCCTGGATCAGATGACGCGCGCCGGCAGCGCGCAGCGCCGCGATATCCACCCTTGCCTCCCTTGCGGAATCGTCGGGCGCGATCCTAGAGCGTTTCCGCTTCGTACGGAAACGCTCTCGCCTGGACATCTCGCCGAGGTCGCGTGCTGCATGCCGTCGTGCGCCCCGGACAATACCCAACAGCGAATTTTAGTGCGGGATTCGCCGGGATTGGGCGGGACAGGTGGGATAGGCGAGTTTCCGCGTTACCGGCGCCGGTCGTTCCAGGATTCGATGGCGCCTAAAGACTTGGAAAGACCGCCTCACGCTACAGCCGGATCGTGTCCTGGAGCGAGAGGCGTCCCTTGAACGCCGTGTAGCCGGAATCGACGACGTGAATGCCGCCGGTCATGTAGCGTGCCCGGTCCGAGGCCAGATAGACGGCAAAGTTGGCGATGTCCTCCGGCTCCAGGATCGGCATCAGGTGAAGCTCCTCGAGCTTGGCCCGTTCCTCCGGAACGCTCAGGAACCCCGCCTGGTGAGGCGTGTCGACGAAGCCGGGACAGATCGCGTTGACGCGAACGCCCTCTGGCGAGACCCCGGCCGCGAGCGAGCGCGTGAGCGAAACGACCCCACCCTTGGCGGCGGTATAGGCGTCGATTCCGGCCTGGCCGATCAGCGCATCGGTCGTCGCCGTCAGAATGATCGACCCCTCACCCTGGCGCAGCATGTGCCGGCAGGTGTACTTGGCGCAGTAATAGGTGCCGGTGAGAATCAGGCCGATGATCTGATCCCAGATATCGTCGTCGAGCTCCGTCGCCCGGTTGTCGTGCTTGTTGATCAGCGGCACGCTCACCGCGTTGTGGAAGAGCACGTCGATCCGCCCGTGTTGCTTCACGGTTGAATCGACCATATCGCGGACCGACTGCACGTCCCGGACGTCGACCCGGCACGGGACGGCTCGCCCGCCGCGAGCTTCGATGTCGGTGGCCACCTGTGCAGCGCCAGCCTCGTCGATGTCGGCGGCCACGACGAGCGCTCCCGCGGCCGCCATGAGCTCTGCGCCGGCGCGCCCGATGCCCGATGCGGCGCCGGTCACGATCGCGATCTTGCCTTCCAGTTCCGTCATCCGGCCTCTCCCGTTCTAGGCACGCGCTACCCCCGATACCGTGTGAGCCAGAGCGCGATGATCGTCGCACCCACGGTCATCACGAGAATCGTGGTGCCGATCGCGTTTACCGTGGGTCGCAACCCGGTGCGAATGAATCCCCAAACGAAGGTGGGCAGCGTGTTGCCGCCGCCAATGTTGAAGAAGGTGATGATGAAATCGTCGAGCGAGAGCGCCGCCGCAATCAGGGCGGCGCCGATGACCGTGGGCCGGATGATCGGCAGCGTGACCGTAAAGAACGCCTTGAGCGGCGATGCTCCGAGGTCGCGCGCGCTCTCCACCACGGCGTGATCGAAGGTGACCATACGGGCGTAGACCACCAGGATCACGAAGGGCTGGGTGAACAGGAGGTGAGCCAGGATCACGGTCAGGAGCCCGAGCTTCATCCCCGCCGCCACATACGCGGAGAGCAACGCAACCGCGAGCACCAGCGGCGGGAGCATGAGCGGCAGGCAGAGAGCGGCGATCCCGATATTGGCGTGCTTGGGAGGCAGGCGGGCGAGGCCGACCGCCGCCATCGTGCCGACCGCAGCCGAGATCAGGGCGACGGCGCCACTGATGATCAGGCTGTTCGAGAGGGCGCTCGCGAATTGCCGGTGCTCGATCATCGCCACCCACCACTGGATGGAGAGACCCTCGATCGGGAAGGCGCTGATCCCGCGATCGGTGAACGAGAACAGCACCACGAGCACCAGGGGCGACAGCAGGAAGAGGACGAACGCGCCTGCGATCACCCGCCAAAAGAGGGTGGAGGTCCTGTCTAGCGGGGCCGCCAATGCGACATCGCCCAGTTCATGACGACCACGATGACGAACGCGCAGACGAGGATCGAAACAGCCATCGCAGCCCCGAGAGGCCAGTTGAAGGACTTGCCGAACTGCGTCGCCACCATATTCCCGATCATGACGACCTTGCCGCCGACCAGGAGTGGCGTCACGTAGTCACCAACCGGAAGCAGGAAGCAGAAGGTGAAGGCCGCAATCAGGCCGGCCTTGCACTGCGGAATGATGATGCCGACCAGTATCCGCCAGGGCGGCGCGCCGAGGTCACGGGCCGCCTCGAGCGAGACATCGTCGAGGCCGCGCAGGCTTGCGTAGATCGGCAGGATCGCGAAAGGCAGCAGAAAGTGAACCAGCGTCACGACGACAGCGCCCGGGCTGTAGAGAAGGGCCGTCAGCGGCTGAGCCACGATGCCAAGCGTCAAGAGCGCAGAATTCAGAACGCCCTCGTTGCCCAGGATCGTCTTCCACGCGTAGATCTTCATCAGGTACCCGCCGAACAGAGTGACGAGCGCGATCAGCAGCAGCGTCGTTCCCCACCGTCCGGCCTTGAAGCGCGCGATATAGGCATAAACGAACCCGAACGCTGTCGTGAGCAGCGCAATCAGGAATGCCATTTCGATGGTGAAGAAGAAGATCCCGGCGTAACGATCGAAAGTTTCGACGTAGTTCGCCCCGGTGAAGTCCGGCGTAAGCTGGTAGTTCTTTACATCCCAGAAACTGATTACAACGAAGTACAGAAAGGGTGCGATGAACAGAACACCGTAGAGGCCGGCCGAGGGAGCGACCAGCAGGTAGTTTCTTCGCCGACTCTCCATGAGTCAGGGGCGGCGCCTGGGCTTCTTGATGTTACTGCGCGGTCGCCCCCTGCATGGGAACGACCGCACAGTCCGTGACAGGATTAACTTGCCTTGAAGCGATCCCACTCCCTTACCCAGTCCTCAAACGTGGCGTGGACGCCGTCATCCACCAACGGTGGGAAGGTGTAGAACGTGAACTTTTCATCGAAGCCTGTGGGATCATCATAGGGATAGAGCGCCCGAGAGGCGGGATCCAGCGCCTCGACCGCCTTGGTGTTGACGATCCCCTGCACGTATTCCGTCCCGATCTTGACCTGAGCGTCGATGCCGATGATCTGGTTGCACAGCGCGTGGTCGGTTTCCCAGTTCGGAGCATCGGTCGCGACGCAATAGCTGTCGAGCCAGGCGAAGGTTCCCTCCTTCGGGTACGTGTACTCGATCACTGCGCCGGCGTCGGCGGAGAACTTCTTGATGGCCTCCCAGCCCCCGTAGGTCACGACGACATCGCCGCGGGAAAGGGCATCCGAAAGCTCGCCCCAGCTGACGGCAACCATGCGGATCTGCTTTTCCTTCAGCTTGATCATGTAGTCGACGGATTCCCGCAACTGATCATGGGTGAGGATCGTCTTCGATTCAGCATCGGTGACGATTTGGGCAGCCAGAATGATGTTACCGAGGGCATCGTCCATCATGCCGACCTTGCCTTCGTACTCGGCATTGAAGAGATCATGCCAGGAGCCCGGTGCCTCAGGTACCACAGCGGGATTGTACATCATTGGAAAGGCACCCCATGTGAAGGGTACACCGTAGAGCTTCCCGTCCAGGTTGAGATTCATGTCGTCCTTGAAGATCGGCATGACGTCCGCGAGGTTCGGGACCATCGACGTGTCGATCGGCGCGATCAGACCGGTTCTGGCCAGCAGCGGCACGTAGCCCATATAAGGCGTGACGATATCGATGGTGCCGATGCCGCCGGCTCGGAGTTTGGTGACGATCTCGTCATTATTGCCGATGTAGGTCGTGGCGAGCTCGATTCCTTCCCGTTCCATGAACCCGCCGACGAACAGTGCCTCGTCGTATCCCTGCCAGCCGAGGAACACCACTTCACTGGCGGCGCGGGCCGAACCGGCACCGAATCCGGCTCCAAGCGCGGCGGAACTCGCTGCCGCGAGTGCGCCGAGATTGAAGCCACGACGCGTTACAGGTGCCATGGTGCGCACCTTCATCAGACCGGATTTTTTCATCTCAGGAATCCCCTCTTCGCGTGGCGGAACATGGTCCGCGTTGATTGCACAAAACAGTCATGGTCCCCGCGGTTCTGAGCCACCCCGTGGCATGAAACAGGAGCGGTTCGGCTGACGTTTTCCTTGCGCTTGCACCCATTTGCCGTGTCAGGATGGGTATTGGCGGAGGTGGGGACGTGTGAGCGTCGTTATATCGGTGACGTAGTTCCCGATGACAAAACTGCTTCCGGCGGCCGGCTCCGCACCCCGTATTGTACCCGGCCCGTGGCCGTGGACGCGCGGCAAATTGCACCGCACCCGCTCGTCGGATGCGTGTTCTTCCGACCGCTGTCCCCGCCTCCACCGTGGCGATGCCACGGCGTGATCGTACGCCGCCGTGGCGAGAGCGCAAATGAGGAGGAAGGCGATGAAGACGGAAGGCTTGCACGTCGTCCGGCCGCGCGCGGCGGGTCTGGACGTGCACAAGATGGAGATCACCGCGACGGTTCGCCTCTGTGAGGGCGAGGGTGAGCCGGTGGTGGAGACGCGCTGCTTCGGCACGCTGCCGAGCGGTCTGGAGGAGATGGTCGCGTGGCTGACCGGTCACGGCGTCGAGGCTGCGGTGATGGAAGGGACCGGGGTCTACTGGCAGGCGCCCTTCGCGGCCCTGGAGGCGGCCGGGCTCGAGGCGATCCTGGTGCATGCGCGTCAGGTGAAGCAGTTGAAGGGGCGCAAGACCGACGTGGCGGACAGCGTGTGGCTGGCCTGCGTGTGCCAGTTCGGGCTCTGCACGCCTTCCCACGTTCCGCCTGAGCCGTTCCGGGAGCTGCGCGCACTGAGCCGCCAGCGCCGCGTCCTGGTCAGGCAGCGCTCCGCCGTGCGCAACCGCGTGCAGAAGATCATCGACCGCGCCGGTGCGCGCATCGGCGGCATCCTCTCCGACGTCTTCGGCGTCAACGGCCGGAAGATCCTCGACGGCCTGGCGCAGGGGACGGCGCGCGAGGTCATCCTCGCCTCGCTCACCAGCCACGTTGCGAACAAGCTGGAGGGGCTCGGCGAGGCGCTCACCCTGAGCCTGGGCGACAACGACCGCTTCATGCTCAACGACCTGCTGGAGGAGCATGACGCGCTTGAGGCGCGCATCGCGTCCTACACCAGGAAGATCGACGGGCAGATGACACCGTGGGAGGAGCAGCTCCGTCTGCTGACCACCATCCCCGGCATCGACCGCACCGCCGCCTCGACCATCCTCATCGAGATCGGCCCCGACATCGGCGTGTTCGCCTCCAAGGAGCACTTCGCCGCCTGGGCCGGGCTCTGCCCCGGCAACAACGAGAGCGGGGGCAAGCGCCGCAACGCACGCACCCGCATGGGCTCCAAGACCCTGCGCGCCTGCCTCGTCGAGTGTGCCCACGGCGCGGCCCGAACCAAGGGGTGCCAGTTCGAGGCTCATCACCGCGCCCTCGCCGCCCGGCGCGGCTACAAGCGCGCCATCGTCGCCGGCGCTCACAAGATGCTGCGCATCATCTATGTGGTGCTCAAGACCGGCAGGCCCTACTACGACCGCACGGCCGACTACGACGCTCTGATGGTCAAGCGCAACGCTCCTCGGTGGATCCGCATGCTCCGCCGCTACGGCTACATCGAGCCCGTAGGCGCGGAACTCAAGGCCGCCTGAGCGGCCCGCATCTCGTCAGCCGGCTACGCGGGACCGCTTCGGACCACATCGGGGAAGTCCACCGCTCGTCTCCGCCGCGCCGACCCTGGCGGTCTCAGCCAACGCCGTGACCTCGGGGTTGGAGCGTCACCGCGCGTCCCTCGCCAGAATCTGTTTCACGGCAAATGCAGACGAAAGTTCACGCCCGCACGACGCAGCGTCAGTTCAACTCAACAACATCATGGCGTAAGAACTCGCCCTCTCGCCGATAGGCTTCGTGACAGGTCATCGGCTTCGAATTTCGCACCCTTGGTCTCCGGCCCTATCCGGGAAAAGGCACCTCCGGTATCCCTCGAACCCCCGGCGACAACGCGAAGATCCCGCCGGCCAGCGGTTGCTCGGCGAGATCGCCCTCGCTCAGGTCGTACCGCGCTGTCGTTACGTACAAGATGTCGAGATCCGCGCCCCCGAAGATCGCACTGGTCACGCGCTGGCAGGGAAACGCGACCTTGCGGTCGATGGTGCCGTCGGGCGCCCAGCGCAACAGGCACCCGCCGTCCCATCGCGCGTTCCAGAGGAACCCGTCTGCGTCGATGGTTGAGCCGTCGGGGACACCGAGTGCCGGGTCCTCGGTCTTGGCAAAGACACGACGATTGGCGATCGCGCCAGCCTCGATGTCGAAGTCGTAGGCGTGGATCCCGGCAAGCGTGTCGCCGAAGTACATCACCCTGTTATCCGGACTCCAGGCGAACGTGTTGCTGATTCCGATTCCTGAATCCATGCAGTGGAACGAGCCATCGCCATCGATGCGCCAGAGATTGCCCGACGACTCTGTCATGGGCTTGTCGGACCCGTCGGGATTAAGGTTGTTCTGCATCGTGCCGTACCAGAAACGGCCGCGCCGATCGCACTTGCCGTCGTTCGACCGGTTGTCCGGCAGGTCTGCCTCCGGGACCGCCAGAGTTTCAAGACGATCGTTATCCGGATCCCACCTGTTGATCCTTCCGGTGGTCGCGAGGATCAATCCGCCTTGCGCGCGCATCGACATCGACGTGACCATTTCCGGCAGGCGCCATGAACGCTGCTCCCCGGTGTCCGGTGTCCAGCGGTGGACCGTGTAGGCGGGAACGTCGGTCCAGTAGAGAGCCCTTTCGGCAGGCGACCAGAGGGGGCCCTCCCCGAGCAAAGACTTGCAGTCCACGACGCATTCCGCATCGCTCATAGCCGCCCTCTCCCTGCAGCGCGCACCAAGCCGGCATTATGCGTTACCGGGATGCCGTCGCAAGTGAGCCCGCATTTCTCACCCCGGTCGCGGCGCTGCGATAACTGGGGCAGGTCTCGCGGAGTCGGGCGTCTCAGTCGTCGAGGACGCGGTGTGTGTCGGGATCCCAGCTCACCTTGAGAGAGCTTCCGACCGTGAACATGCTGCTTCCGTCCAGGCTCGGGACGTGGGAGACGATGTCTTCGCCGCTGCCGAGGGCGATCTTGTATTTCACGTAGGGTCCGAGGAACACGACGTCCTGCAGGGTGCCGGTCAGCCCGGTACCGGCATCGCCGCGCAGCGCTTCGAGGGTCACCGCTTCAGGCCGGACGACCACGCGGACCGGGCCGTCCGCGCCCGCCGAGGAGAACTGGAGTCCCGCCTGCAAGGTAACGGCATCGCCCATACGGCGACCTGCGAGCACATTGGCCTCGCCAATAAAGGTGGAGACGAATCGCGTCTTGGGTTGCAGGTAGATATCCTCGGGACTTCCGACCTGCGCGATCACGCCGTCGGCCATGACCGCAACCACGTTTGCCAGACCGAGCGCCTCGCCCTGATCGTGGGTCACGAAGACGAAGGTCCCGCCGATCGAGCGGTGAATTCGACGCAACTCCTCCTGCATCGCCTGGCGGAGTTTCAGGTCGAGTGCTGCAAGAGGCTCATCCAGCAGCAGGACCTGGGGGCGCAGCACCAGCGCCCGGGCAAGGGCGATTCTCTGTTGCTGGCCGCCGGAAAGTTCGTTGATCCGCCGTTCGGCGAGATCCTGAAGCCGGACGAGAGTGAGAATTTCCTGCACAGTGTCGTTGATCTCGGCGCGCGGACGCCTGGCAATTCGCAAGCCATAGGCGACGTTCTGGCGCACCGTCATGTGCGGGAACAGCCCCAGTCCCTGAAACACCATGTTCGTGGGGCGCTTCTCCGGGCCGAGCGCGGTGACGTCGGCGCCGGCGATCTCCACGCTTCCCGTGGTCGGCGTGATGAACCCGCCGATCATCCGGAGCAGCGTCGTTTTTCCACAGCCGGAGGGTCCGAGAATGGCAAAGAAATCGCCCCGGTGGATGTCGAGATCGAGAGGGCGAACCGCTTCAACCTGTCCATAGTTCTTGGACAGGTTACGAAGGCGCAGCAACGGCGTCTTCGTCGCACCGACTTGGTCGTCAACGCTGTCGTTCGAAGGAGCGCTATCGATGTCGGATGAACGATCGACCACGGCCGATACCCAAGTTGCTTGCACAGTCGCCGAGGCACCGCCGCACGCTTGCCGCTCCGCCTCACGAGTACTGGCACCGCAGGCAATACGCGTCAAGGATTGCCGGGTGTCGAACCCAGGCGGCATCATGTGTCGAGACGGTCCATGGCGCCAAGCGCGGTGCTGAGCCGGCGATCGTTGACCGCGTGAAGACAGTGGGCGACGACGCGTAGACGTCTCGATCGCGCCGGTCTGCCGGCGAAAGCGCTCTGGTCAACGCGCCGCGATGTGAACATATGTAGTCGGAACACCGGATCCGTCTCATCCGCCAACGGAGGGCCAAGTGACGACCGCAACCGAGAACAGTTTCCAGGCCAGCGTGCGCGGGATGTTCGACCGGGCGGCACGTGCGCTCGGCGTCCCGGACGACCTCGTGGAGACCATCCGCGAGTGCAAGTCCGTCATCCAGCTGCGCTTCCCGGTGCGGCTCAGGGGCCGCTACGAGAACTTCTGCGGCTGGCGCGCGGTCCACAGCGATCACCGCCTGCCCGTGAAGGGTGGTATCCGCTACGCGGCGTTCGTCGATCAGCAGGAGGTCGAGGCGCTGGCGGCGCTGATGACCTTCAAGTGCGCGCTTGTGGACGTGCCCTTCGGCGGCGCCAAGGGCGGGCTCGCGATCCGCCCCGAGGACTACACGGAGGAGGAGCTCGAGCAGATCACGCGCCGCTTCACCCAGGAGCTCGCCGATCGCGGCTACATCAGTCCGAGCCGCGACGTGCCGGCGCCGGATATTGGCACCGGCGCGCGCGAGATGGCCTGGATGGCGGACGAGTACCGTCAGCTCTACCCGTCGGACATCGACGCGCTGGCCTGCGTCACCGGCAAGCCCGTGACCCAGGGCGGCATTCCGGGCCGCGTGGAGGCGACCGGCCGCGGCGTCCAATACGTGCTGCGCGAGCTCTTCCGCCACCCGGACGACGTGGCGCGCGCCGGCCTGGATGGCGGCCTCGACGGCAAGCGGGTGATCGTCCAGGGGCTCGGCAACGTGGGCTATCACGCGGCCAAGTACCTCACCGAGGAAGAAGGCGTGCGCCTCACAGGCGTCATCGAGCACGACGGTGCAGTGCTCTCCGATGCGGGCCTCGCGCCCAAGCAAATTGCCGAACACCTGAGTCGCACTGGCGGCCTCAAGGGGTTCCCCGGCGCGCGCTTCGTCGCCGACGGCGCATCGGTCCTCGAGGCAGACTGCGATATCCTCGTCCCCGCCGCCATCGAGAGCCAAATCACCGAGGCCAACGCAGCACGTATCCGCGCGCCGATCGTCGTGGAGGCCGCCAACGGCCCGGTGACGCTTGCGGCCGAGCGGGCGCTGCTCGCGCGCGGCAAGGTCATTCTGCCCGATCTTCTCGTCAACGCTGGCGGCGTCACCGTGAGTTATTTCGAATGGGTCTCCAACGTCTCGCACATGCGCTTCGGCCGGCTCTCGCGCCAGCTCGACATCCAACGCGGCCGGCGCATTGTCGAGATGATCGAGACCACTGCCGGCCGGCCGGTGCCGGAGGCGCTCAAGGCGCCGCTGCTACGCGGCGTGGATGAGCTCGACCTGGTCCAGTCAGGCCTCGAGGACACCATGCGCGAGGCCTACGGCGCGATGCGCGAAACCATGCGCGGATCGGACGCGATCGAAGACCTGCGCACGGCAGCCTTCGCCCTCGCCTTGGAGAAGGTCGTGCGCTCCTATCGCCAGATGGGCCTCGTCTGAGGGCGGAGACCGGCGGTCGATGCGGTGGGTCTCGCCTACGTCGCCGTGGCGATCGCCCATGCGATGTAGCGGCGGGCCAAGAATGCCGGTGTCGGGACGCACCTGGCCATCCAGGACAACATGATCTTCCAGCACGAAGAGCTGGCGAGCTGGATCAGGTTGTAACCCGCACGCTGCGTCGGATCGCGAGCCAGCAAGGAGAGGGCGACCGCCGCCGACACCCTCCTCAGAAATGCACGTCTTCGCTCTCGGCGGCCTCTTCGAAGCCGAAATAGGCGCGCTCCAGCTCCTCGTCGGTGAGCTCGGCGCTCCGGCCCGTGAGCTCGATCAGCCCGCTGCGGAGCACATAGACCCGGTCGGCGTTCTCCAGCGCGCGGTGGGTGCTCTGCTCCACCACCAGCAGCGTGTTCCCGGCCTCACGCAGGGACTTCAGAATCTCGTAGACCCTGTCGACGATGAGCGGGCCGAGGCCGAGCGAGGGCTCGTCCACCAGGATGATCTTGGGCGCCGTCATCAGCGCGCGCGCGATCACGAGTTGCTGCTGCTCCCCGCCCGAGAGCTTGCCGCCCGGCGTGGACAGCCGCTCGCGCATGAAGGGGAAGTAGTCGAGCACGCGCTCGAAGTCCCGCTCGATCTGCTTCTTGTCGGAGCGCATGTCGGTGCCCAGGCGGATGTTCTCCTCCACCGTAAGCCGGGTAAAGACATGGCGGCCTTCGGGCACGAAGGAGACGCCGAGGCGGGCGATATTCTCCGGCCCCTTGCCCACGATCACATCACCGTTGAGCCGCACCATGCCCTGGGTGGGCGTCAGCGCGCCGGCGATGGTCATGAGCGTGGTCGACTTGCCGGCGCCGTTGGGGCCCACCAGGGTCACGATCTCGCCCTCGTCCACGGTGAGGCTGACGCCCCGCACTGCCGGGATGCGCCCGTAGCTGACGCTGATATCGTCGACCTCAAGCATGGTCCTGCTCCGAGCGCGAGCCGAGATAGGCGCGAATCACCGCCGGGTTCGCCTGGATCTCCTGCGGCGTTCCCTCGCCGATGGTGCGCCCACTGTCGATCACGTGGATACGGTCGCAGACCCCCATGATCACGCGCATGTTGTGCTCGATCAACAGCACCCCGCAGCCGAAGTCCTGCGGAATGCGGGAGATCAGCGCCATCAGATCGTCGCACTCGGAATCGCTCATACCCGCAGCCGGCTCGTCCAGCAGCACGAAGTGCGGTGCCATCGCGAGCGCCCGCCCGATGCCGACCCGGCGCTCGTCGCCATAGGGCAGCGTGTCCGCGTGGTCGTACGCCTTGTCGGCGAAGTTCATCCATTCCAGGATTGCGCGAGCCCGCCGCGAGGCCTCGCGGCGGCCGAGGCCGGTGCCGACGGCAGCGGCCTCCAGGTTCTCGATCACCGGCATGTCGGGATAGAGCCTGACCGCCTGGAAGGTCCGCGCGAGCCCTCTCCGGCCGATCCGGTGCGGCGGCATGCCGGTGACGTCGACACCGGCGAGCACGACCCTGCCATGCGTCGGCTTCTGGAAGCCGGTCAGCACGTTGACGAGCGTGGTCTTGCCCGCGCCGTTCGGCCCGATCAGCCCGAATATCTCGTGCCGGCCCATGGACACCGTGACCTCGTCGACGGCGGCGAGCCCCTCGAAGTTGACCGAGACGTCATGCGCCTCCAGCCGCTCCTCCATGTCGCCGCCGGCGGGCACGATCGCGGGCGCGGAGGGCGCGCGGTCTAAGCGCGTCGGTGCCGCCATCGCCGCCGGACTGGCGAAGGGCCAGGGGATCTCCCGCCCCTTCGCGATTCCGCGCGGCCGGACGATCAGGATGGTCAGCATCAGGAACGCGATGACGAGCTGGCTCAGCCCGTAGAGCTGGATGATGACCTCGATCTTGCGCAGCACCTCCTGCAACACCGCGACCACCATCACGCCAACCACGGCGCCCGTCAGGCTCCGCTGGCCGCCGATCATCAGCATGGCGAGCGCGACGAAGGTGGGCCCGAGCCAGAAGCCGCGCACCACGATGGAGCCCACGTAGTGGGCCTGGAGCACTCCGCCCAGCCCCATGAAGAAACCGCTCAGCACGAAGGCGATGAGCCGCTGGGTAGGCACGTTGATGCCGACGGCGCGCGCCGCCGCCTCGTTCTCGCGCGAAGCCCGGAGCGCCAGGCCGAAGCGGGACTTCTGATAGATGGTGGCGACCATCAGCGCGACCAGAGCCCACGCCAGCGCGACCCAGAAGTCGACGTAGATGGGGACGCCCACCAGCGTGCTCGCGCCGAAGGTCCAGGAATCCCAGTTGGAATAGAGCGTGTAGAAGATCATCAGCACCGCGAAGGTGCCGATGCTCGCGGCGATGCCGCTCAATCGCATCAGTGGGATGCCAACGACGAGGGCGACCAGCGCAGCCAGCAGCGAGGAGATGATCGCCGACGGCAGCAGCGGCAGCGTGTTCTCGGCGAGGAAGGTCGGCAGATCGAGCGCGAAGCTCTTCTTGAAGGGCGACATGGTGAACCAGGCGACCGCGTAGGCGCCGATCAGCGCGAAGGCCATGTGGCCGAACGCGAGCACGCCGGAGTTGCCGATGAAGATATAGAGACCGATCACCATCACGGTGTTGATGAGCGCCACCGTGAGCGTGCGCTCGATGACCTTGTCGCCAGTCCCCCAAATGATCAGGGAGAGCACGAGGAGGCCCAAGCCGAGAGTCCCGGGCTCCCACAGGTAACGGCCGACAGTCGCAGGGCTAACCCGCATGTCTCACCACGGTCAGATCCGTTCCTCGACCGCCTTCACCTTGACGATGCCGCCGGGCCTGAGCAGGAGGATGACGAGGATCAGGCCGTAGACCCAGGCATCGCGGTTAAGCCGCATCTCCAGCGGAAGAACGATCTGGAAGAAGACGCTGGCGACGCCCACCACGAAGCCGCCCACCACAGCGCCGACCAGGCTGCCCATGCCGCCGACGACGGTGCCCACGAACGCCGCGAGCACCAGCGGCACACCCATGTCGAACTTCAGTACGCCGTTCTGCACGACGAAGAGCAGGGAAATCACGGCCGCGAGGAGGCCCGAGATCGCGAAGGCTGCGGCGATCACCCGGTTGGCGCGGACGCCCAGGAAGCGCGCCATCATGAAGTCCTCGGACGCCGCCCGCATCTGGCGCCCGATCGCTGTGCGCTTGAGGAAGAGCACGAGCAGCAGCAGCAGCACCGCGGTCGCGGCGATCATCACGATCTGCAGGCGCGGCAGGCGAATGTCGCCGAGCAGGAAGGGATCGGTCAGCACCGGCCAGAGGTCCACGCCCTTGGGCCGGCCCTCGTAGATCAGCAGAACCATGTTCTGGAAGAAGAAACTGAGCGCGAAGGAGGCGATCAGCAGCACCGAGGGGTCGGCATCGCGGAGCGGGCGGAAGGCCAGCCGCTCGCAGGCGACGGCGAAGATGATGACGATGAGAATGATCGCCGCCACCACTGCCGCCGGGTGCCAGGCGCCGATGAAGAGCTGCGGCGCCACCGCGGCGGACGGCACGATGAGCGCGTAGGCGCCGATCATGATCAAGTCGCCATGGGCGAAATTGATCAGGCGCATGATGCCGAAGATCAGGCCGATGCCGAGGGAGGTGAGTGCGAACAGGCTCCCCAGGCTCAGAGCGTCGATGATGTTCTGAACGACCGCTTGCACCGGAGAGGCCCCCTCGAACGGTGTTACGGCGTCATGCGGCGGCCGTCGGCCGCGGCGGCGCGACCGGGAAAACGGGGGCGGCCCGCGAGACTAGGTTCCGCGGACCGCCCACCGGGTCTTTGCCTACTTGAATATGAGCTGCAGCGGAGGCGGCTCCGGCAGCTGAATCAGGTCGACGAAGTAGCCCTTGCCGCCCTTGATCCCGATGATTGCCTGCGGCCGCTCGAGGTTGATGTGCAGGTCCGGGGTGAACGTGGTGGGACCCACCAGCAGCGGCTCATTGTCGAACTTGTTGAGCTCGGCCAGCACCGCGTCGCTATCGGTGGTCCCCGCCCGATCCATGGCGATGGCGAGCGCCTGGATGATGCTGTAGCCCGAGAGCGCGAACGAACAGCACACCCGCTCCCCGTGCACTTCCTCGTAGCGGTCGAAGAACTCGTTGACCCGGGGCCGGGGATCGTCGCCGAACACCGAGCCGTAAGTGCCGGTGTAGTGGTCATTGAGGTTGCCGATGGCCTCGGTCCAGTAGTCGCCGTCCATCGAATCGCCGCCCGAGATCGGCGTGTCGATGCCGGACGCCCTGATCTGGCGGATCGCGGCGTTCGCGCCCGCGCCGTAGGAGCACACGTGGAGGAGGTCAGGCTCGCCCTTCTCCTCCGCAACCTGCTTGAAGCGCGTGATCTGCGAGGCGATGGAGGCATCGTCCTGCTTGAAGGTGTCCTCGCCCAGCATCGCGCCGCCCAGCTTCTCGAAGCGGGTCTTGAAGCCGGCACAGATCGCCTTGTCGTACTCGATCGATGTATCGAGCAGGTTGTAGGCGGTCTTCCAGCCCTTATTGTTCCACGCCCACTCCGCAATCACTGCGCCGCTGGTAAGCGACGAGTTGGACATGGTGAAGGCGTAGGGCCCGATGCCCTGCACGCCCATCTTCGCGTCGGAGGCGCAGAGCGAGATGACCACCATCGCGTTGCTGTTCGCGACCGTCGCAGCAGCCGCGCCCATGTCGTAGTCGCACGAGACGATCATGAAGTTGGCGCCGTCGGCGATCACCTCCTGCCCGGCCCGCGCGCCCTCGGCCGCCTCCGACTTGGTGTCGGACTGCGTGAAGGCGAACTTGCGGCCGCCGAGCACGCCGCCGGCCTCGTTGATGTCGTTGATCGCCATCTTCGCCGATCTGGACGGCGGCCCGTCGTACTGGTTCATCCAGCCGCTGAGCGCGATGGCGAAGCCGATGACGACATCGTCGTCGGCAGCGTGGGTCGGCGTGGCGACGCCGATCGATAGGGCAAGCGCGGCCGCGCCTGCTAGCAGTGTCAATTTTCGCATTGTGGTTCCCTCCCTGGACGGCCTTATTTGGGCGTTCTGCAATACCGTCACCCGACGGTATTGCGATGTCCGAAAGCAACTCTAGGCGGAATGTGCGGCGGGAGTCTACCGATCCCCTGAACCTGATAGGCGCCGGGCTAGTACTGCACGCGCCGGGTGAGTCCGCCGTCGACGATCAGGTTGGCGCCCATGGTGAATCCCGAGAGCGGGCTCGCGAGGAAGGCCACCGCATCGGCCACCTCCTCGGGCGTGCCCATCCGGCCGGTGGGGTTGAGCGCGAGCGCCGCCTCGAAGCGCTCCGGGTCCTCCCGCCGGCGCGTGCCCCAAACGCCGTCCTCGAAATAAATCGTACCCGGCGAGACGCAGTTCGCGCGAATGCCGCGTTCGGCAAGCTCAGTGGCCAGATTGGAGGTGTAGTTAATGAGGGCGGCCTTGATCGAGTTGTAGGGCCTGACCCCGCCGAAGCTCTCGACGCCCGCCGTGCTCGATACGGTCACGATTGCCGGGGCCTCTGAGTCCTCGAGGTGCGGCATGGCCGCCTCGATCGTGCGCACGGTGCCGAGCACGTCGACTTCGAGCGCGGCCCGCCAGGAGTCTTCACCCGGTGCGCCCGCGAGCGCGCTCACGTTGGCGACCACTATATCGATGCCGCCGAGCTGCTCCGCCATCGCTGCGGTCCATTGCCGCACCGCGTCGCCGTCCGCGACATCGCAGGCGGCGCCGATCACGGCGAGGCCCTCGGCTGCAAACGCCGCCAGCACCGCGTCAAGCTTGGCGCCGTCACGGGCGCAAATGCCGACCCCGCAGCCCTCCAGCGCGAGCCTGCGCGCAATCGCGTGGCCGATCCCCCGCGTGCCTCCCGTCACGATGGCTTTCTTGCCGTCCAGCTTGAGGTCCATGTCCCCGCCCCGCGTGCATTCAGACTCCCCTGGCGCACCGGAGTGTCGGGCGCCTGCACGCGCTTGTCCAGCCAGCGCCGGCCAGATCACGATGAGGCGGGCAGCAGCTCCCGGTAGACATCGAGGGTCGCGCTGCACATCCGCTCGAGCGTGAAGTTTTGGCGCACATGGGCCTGGCCTGCCGCGGCCATCTGGTCGCGCTCGGCGGGGCTTGCGCGCAGCGCCTCGCGTATAGCGTATGCCAGCGCACCCGCATCGCCGGGCGGCACCAGCCACCCGGTCTCTTCGTTACGCACGGTTTCCAGGGCGCCGCCATGGGCGAACGCGATGACGGGCCGCCCCATGGCCTGCGCCTCGGCGGGGACGCGGCCGAACGCTTCGGGCCGGAGCGACGGCGAGACCACGGCATCGGCCAGCATGTAGGCCGCCGGCATGTCGTGGCACGGGCCGGCGAGCAGGACGGTGTGCGTGGTGCCCAGCGCTTCGATCCGCTGCTCGATGCGGGCGCGATAGCCCGCGTGCCCCGGGTCTGAGGCGCCGACCAGAACACAGCAAACGCGGGTCTCGACTCGCGCCAACGCGTCCAGGAGATCGAAATGCCCCTTCAGAGCGGTAAGCCGCCCCGGAAGCATCACCACTGGCCGGCCTGCCGGCACCTGCCACGCAGCACGCAGAGCGGCGATGCGCCCGTCGTCCACGCGCGACGGGTCGAAAGCGGAAAGATCCACGCCGCGCGGGATGGTCCTGATCCTGCCGGGCTCGACGGCATAGGTTTCGGCGATGTGTCGGGCGATGAACGCTGAGACCGCGATGACGCGGTCGCCCCGCGTCATGATCGCGTTGTAGCGCCGTTTTCCCGGCCAGTCCGCGGAGTAAGAACCGTGGAAGGTCGTGACGAATGGCCGGCCCGTCTGCCGCGCTGCGTAGCAGGCTAGCCAGGCCGGCCAGCGCGAGCGGGCGTGGACGAGATCGACCTCCTCCTCGGCGATCAGACGCACGAAGCGCCGGATCGCACCCGGCGCCTTCAGGGGGTTACAGCGCGCCACCGGCAGCGCCGCGTGACGGGCACCGACTTCGGCAGCGGCGGCCCGGTCGGTCTCGTCCTCACTCACGATGATGGAGCGCCAGCCGGCACCGGTTAGCGCGCGAGAGATGTCGAGCGTTCCGCGTTCCACACCTCCACCGCCTCCGAGACGCGGCAGGACTTGAAGAACCGTAGGCATGAAGACAGTTCCGGACCAACCCCGCCGGCGAGTATCGCTCAGCGCGTAATGGTGCCAAATTCAATGTGAGGCGAGGTGCCGGGGCCGACCCGGAGGCCGGCCCCGGCTCCCTCATTACCGAGCCTCATAGAAGCCGGTCGGCCGCGCGCGCACCATGTCGCCGCGCACCACCGCGTCGATGTCGCCTCGGCTTAGCCCGATATCGGCAAGCTGGAGATCGCTCAGGCGCTGGAGCTCGTGCCGCGGACGGCTACGCTCCCGCCATTTCCGGACCGTTCGGGTGATGGGTGTAAGGTCCATGTCCTCACCTCCTGTTCCCGGAGTGTCACCGGTGTTCCGGCGCCCATGCCGGGCCAGCCACACACCCTTCCTGCTTCCGATATGTGTCCGGCCGTGGCGCGACCGAACCCCACCGACCGGCATAGCTGCTATGCTGCACCGGCAGACCCGTTGGGGCCGTCCCCGCGGCCATAAGGGTGTGGGCGGCCTGTGCATTGGTGACGTGACCTGAGTGTCCAGGAGGAAATACATGCAGCGCACACACGATGGGGCAATGAGGGTTCTTGCAACGCGTGCAACGCCATTAGCTCTTCTTGCCGCCCTTTCTCTCGCCGCCTGTGCGGCGCCCGTGGGTGGCTTGTATTCAAAGGTCAAGCTGAGCGGACCTGAGAAACGCGTGTTGAGTACCGACAGCAATCCCATGATGGTGCATGTTGCGCTGAAGGACGGCGCGAATCCGAATGTTCATGGCAAGCTGGGACGTACCCCTCTTCACGTCCATGTCTGCAGAGAGTTAACACCGGATACTCTACAAGTTGTGGACATTATACTTAAGGCCGGCGCGAACCCCAATCGACGCGAAAAGGAATGGAAAGGAGGCGATTCCGCCTTGCACAGAGTCCTCAAGTGCAATAGCAGCGACAAAGAATTGTAACTGCCCAGGTACCCCCTCTCTCTTATGGAACAAGCCAGTTCCTTTTGCGTCAACGCCCCCACGCCGCGGGGGTGCCTACTCTCTTGAGCGCGAGAGGATGATGAACGCCGCGTCGCGAACAAGATGAGAGGACAGCGATACTCAGGATGAGCCGGAGAAGTTCAGGAGCGCAGTATAGGGATCAGCTGCATCGGTTCCGGGTGCGCCAGGATTTGCAGGATCAGACTTCCTGACCTCTGCTGATTTTAGGTGACACGAGCCGCGCGGATTCCGAGGCCCCGTCGATGTCGTAGACTATGCGCAGACGGGTGCCGGGGAAGACCGTTTCGGTGGCGTTCAGGTCGCTCAGAACCGCATCGATCCAACGGTCGCAGGCGTCGTTTGCGAGGCCAAGAATGTGGACCCGCAGGAGGCCATTGCCAGGATCCGGCAGGATGTCGGCATCGGCGGTGAGCAGCGCTTGAAGCAGTTTCCGGGGATGGGGCTTGTGGCCCTGCGCCTGCATGACGGGAAGCATCATGCGGGTTTCGGCGCGGTAGGCGATCATCCGGATGACGTCGAGGAGGAGGCGCTCGCGCGCGGGCAAGGCATCGAGCTGCTCGGCTTCGTCGAGGTCGCCGGCCCGGCAGTGCTTGGGCGTCTCCCTGCGGCTGGCCCTGACGATGTCGCGGACATCCTGGAGGTCCCTGACTTCCCTCCTGAGTTCCGCCGTCGGCTGCTTCTTCCGTGCCGCGCTCGACGAGCGCCAGCTCTGGGAGGACATGAACGCAGACCGCATCGCCCGCCGCCTCCGCCGCACCGCATTCTCCGCCCGCCTCTCCGGCGACGCAGGCCTCGACGAGGGCGAGGGCTGATGCCCGCGCCCGAGATCCTGGACGTACCCGCTGAGCGCGCGCTGAAGCAGGCGGTGCATGCTCGCCGCCCATTCCTCCTTCTCGATGTCGATCAGGGCCTGGAGTTCGCGCAGGTGATGTGCGTTGCAGGCGCCGTGGCGGACGCCCTTGATGGTGAAGTAGGGGGCGAAGTCGTCGTGGACGAGGATGCCTTTCAGGTTCTTTTCGACATCGCCGCGTCCCTCGCCGATGCGCAGGACGGTGAGCAACGGGGTGCACAGCACATGGAGCCAGCGGGTACGGGCGGCGATACGCAGGCCGGTCTCGTCGAGGTGCTTGACCGGCGCCTGCGTGCGGATCAGATCGGCGACATGGTCGAGGAAGCCCTCGAAGCGCTGCGCTGTGCGCCGGCCCATGGCGGCGATCGTGGCAGTGGAGATGGACACCGCGAAGATGTCGCTCATGAGTTCGGCCAGACGCTTCTCGGGCACGAACTGGGCGTACAGCAGGTAACTCACCCAAGCGGTGATGCGAGGGCCGTACTGGACCGGGGCGGTGACGCCCGGCGGGAAGGCGGCTCGTGTCAGCGTGCCGCATGCGCCGCAGAGGCAGCGATGGGCGCGGTGTTCGGTGACCTCGAGAGGCTGCGGCTCGGGTACGTCGAAGACCTGCCGACAGGCGGGCGCGCCTTGCCGGTCGGCGTCCGAGAGCTCGACGCCACAGCCGGAACAGGTGGAGGGGTGGTGATCGACGACACGGTCCGGGCTGTCGCTCCGCGCGAGGGTGGTTCCCTTGTGGCCGGGCTGGCCGCCACTGGGCCCGCCGGACTTTCCGCGCTGGCTTTGGGTGCGCCTCTGGGCTCCGCTTTTCTTCTTGAGCCCGTCGCTGGCGGGGGGCTTGCTGCTTGTGGTGCTGTTGAGGGCCGCGCTGCGCTCGAGTTCGGCGATGCGCTCGCGCAGGGCCGCGTTCTCCTGCTCGAGTGCGGCATTTTCCCGGGCGAGCGCGGTGGCTGATCGCAGCAGCCCCTGCCCCCATTCCCGGACGGCAACGACGACAGTGGTTGCGAGGGATGATGGCTCGAGAAGCTCCTTCAGGCAGCAGAAGGCCTCGTTACGGGCGGCGAGGTCTTCGTGCCAGTGCGACACCGTCACGTGTCTTCGGCCTCGACGGCCATCATGGCGGCGAGCACGGCGAGGCGTTCGCCCGGCGGCAAGGCCTGGTAGCGCCGGCCCCAGTTGGCTGCCTTGCGCTTGATGCGCTGGCGGTCGGTGAAGTTCCGGCCTGCGTGGCTGGCCCAATGCATCCGGTCGGGGGCGTAGTTGAACCAGACGACCTCGGTTCGCACCAGACCCTGGGTCGTGACCTGCAGCGCCAGCCGGCGCCATCCCGCCAGCACCTCGTCATAGAGCGCCGACGGATGGCCCGAGATCATGACCTGGCAGGGCAGAGCCTTGAGCAGCGCGAGAAGCGCGACGTGGCCGGCCTCCTCGTACTCGAAGCGGTAGCGCTGCGCCGAGCGGCGGGTCGCGTGCAGATAGGGCGGATCGCTGTAAACCAGCTCCGGGCCCAGGAACGGGAACGAGGCCAGGAAGTCATGGGCACAGCCGTGAACCAGATCGACCGGGTAGTCGCAGACGAAGGCCTCGAGCGCCTGCGCATCGCGGTCGATGCCGATCGAACGCACGGCCGGCGGCTTGCGCTTCATCAGCGCCCCGCCCCCAAGGTGGCTTTCGATGTAGACGGAGTGCGGCGGCATCAGCGCAATCAGCGCTTGGCACAGACCTGCTGTCGCCTTCGAGCCGAAATACCCCATGGACCGCTCCCGTCACGCGAGAGAGCGGTCCATAGTCCCGCAACTCTATGAGGTCAAGAACCAATCGCGGTGGCAGAACCAGGCCGCGGCCGCCGCCATAATCACCGTCCTCAACTCAGGATTGGGGTACCTGGGTAGTTACAAAGAATTGCCTATTCTGGTCGCGAAGTTAATCGAAGGCGGTGCGAATCCGAACCTGACGGCAGTCGGTTCGAGAACCCCGCTCTTCACGGCAATAGAGTTTTTCAGCCCCCGAGAAGATGCGCGCGCGGCAAGGGTCGTATCCGAGCTATTGAAGGGAGGTGCCTCGCCAGACGTTCACCTGGATGGTGGCAATACACCATTGCATCATCTGATGTGCCCACGCGACATGGCGCGGGGCAAGCAAAAGTACAACATACGATCGACCAAACTTAAGACGATAGCCGCGCTCTTGAAGGGCGGCGCAGACCCGAACAGGGAAAAGGTGTTCTCCGGGAACTTCGCAAGCGAGGGCGAGCGTCATGCGCACTATGATGAGCGCGGCATATTTGCGGGCGATGACGGGCCCTATCACTACGAAGACTTCCATTCGGGCCCACCGCTGAGCTTTGCGTGCGATCCGAGGGCCGCAGCCGCGCTGATCGAGGCGGGTGCGAATGTTGGCCATGCTGCGAAGATCGCGTTGCAGGACGGCCGAGCCCGCGTTGCCATCGCGATGATCGCTGGCGGTGTGGATCCCAACACGCGGGACGCGGAGGGGTACACGCTGCTCCACCATGCGGCCATGGCCGGGGACACAGACGTGATCCGGAGACTGCTGAAGGCGGGGGCGGACCCCAATGCGCGGGATCCCGTCGGCGGCAACACCCCCTTGCATCTGGTCGGGAGCGAAGATCGCAAGGCCGCTACTGCGCTGCTGCGAGGCGGCGCCGATCCAACCCTGTTGAACGCGCGCGGCGAGAACGCCGAAGGGCGGCAGTGACGTTGCAGACGGAAGATCTGAACATGTTCGAGGGCTTCACGAAGACCCGGATCGAGACCTCGTCCGTCGCCATCAATCTGGTGAAAGGCGGCGAGGGCCCGCCGCTGCTGCTGCTCCACGGCTACCCGCAGAATCACGTTATGTGGCACAAGGTGGCGCCGCAATTCGCCCAGCACTACACGGTGGTGGCGCCCGACCTGCGCGGCTACGGCGACAGCGGCAAGCCCGCCTCCGACGATCTAGACGACCACTGCAAGCGTGCCTCGGCGCAAGACCAGGTCGAGGTGATGGCGGCGCTGGGCTTCGATCGCTTCCACGTGGTGGGCCACGACCGCGGCGCCCGCGTTGGCCATCGCATGGCGCTCGACCACCCCGCGCAGGTCCGCACCTTCACCTCGCTCGACGTGGTGGCCTCCCAGGCGGTCTTCGAGAACATGGACGGCGACCTCGCGTTCTCCTTCTTCCACTGGCACCTGATGCGTCAGCCCGCGCCCTTCCCCGAAACGCTGATCGGCAACAGCCCGAAGCTCTTCCTGGATTTTCTGCTTGAGCACTGGACCGGCGTCGAGGGCGCGATCGTGCCCGAGGCCTATGCCGAGTATCTCCGCTGCTTCAGCGATCCCGAGACGCTGCGCTGCATGTGCCTGGATTACCGCGCCATCGCGCTCGACCTCGTTCACGACGAGGCGGACCGGAGCCGCAAGATCGCCTGTCCGATGCTGATGCTCTGGGCCGGCGACATGGCCCGGCGCCCCGGCTGGCAGACCGGCGGCTCGCTCGACGTGCTGGAGAGCTGGCGCGAGCGGGCCGAGGATGTGCAGGGCCGCGCGCTCGACTGCGGCCACTTCCTGCCCGAGGAGGCGCCGGAGGAGTGCGCGCGGGAGATCCTGGCCTTCCTCGCCGACCGCTGAGGCGGCCCTTTGTCCGTCCTCCGCCGCCTGGAGGCCACGCGAGCCGCGACCGAGCAGGAATTCCGGGCTATAACCCCACCCATGACGGGGCCTCCCTTCACCAAGATGCACGGGCTCGGCAACGACTTCGTCGTGTTCGACGCACGCCGTGCGCCGATGGCGCTCGACGCTGCGCAAGTGCGCACCATCGCCGACCGACGCACCGGCGTCGGTTGCGATCAGCTGGTGGTCCTGGAGGCGCCGCGCAAGGGCGGCACCGACGCCTACCTGCGCTTCTGGAACCAGGACGGCGGCGAGGTTGCGGCCTGCGGCAACGGCACCCGCTGCGCAGCCCGGCTGCTGCTGGACGAGACAGGCGAGGACCGCGTGATCCTGGAGACCGATGCCGGGCCGCTCGCAGCGCACGAGGCTGGCGCAGGCCAGGTGCGCGTCGATATGGTGCCGGCGCGTCTCGACTGGCGTGAGATCCCCCTGGCCCGCGCGATGGACACGCTCCACGTCGCGATCGGCGCCGGGCCGCTCTCGGACGCCGTTGCGGTCAACATGGGCAACCCGCACGCGGTGTTCTTCGTCGACGATGCGGAGGCCGTGCCGCTGGCCGAGATCGGCCCACGGCTGGAGACCGATCCGCTCTTCCCCGAGCGCGCCAATATCGGTGTCGCCCAGCGCATTGCCGATGACCGTCTCAGGCTCCGCGTGTGGGAGCGGGGCGTGGGCCTCACCCAGGCTTGCGGCACCGGCGCCTGCGCCGCGGCGGTCGCGGCTGCGCGGCGGGCGCTCACCGGGCGCAGCGTTACAGTCGTCCTAGACGGGGGCGAGTTGGGGATCGTCTGGCGCGAGGACGGCCACGTCGAGATGACCGGCCCCACCGCCGCGAGCTTCACGAGCGTGCTGCCGGCATGAGCGGGCTCGAGGTCATCACCATGGGCTGCCGGCTCAACGCCTACGAGTCGGAGGTCATGCGCGCCCGGGCGCGCGCTGCCGGCCTGACCGAAGGCATCATCGTCAACACCTGTGCGGTCACGGGCGAGGCCGAGCGCCAGGCACGCCAGGCGATCCGCCGCGCCAGGCGGCACAACCCCGACGCAACCATCATCGCCACCGGCTGCGCCGCCCAGCTCGACCCCGCAGGCTACGCCGCGATGCCCGAGGTCGACCGGGTCGTCGGTAACCGCGAGAAGCTCACGCTGGAGGGGCTGGCGCCCGATGCGGAAGAGCGCGTGGCGGTCGGCGACATCATGGCGGTGCGCGAGACCGCCGGCCATCTGATCGCGGGCTACGAGGCGCGCTCGCGCGCCTTCGTCCAGGTGCAGAACGGCTGCGACCATCGCTGCACCTTCTGCATCATCCCCTTCGCCCGGGGGCCAAGCCGGAGCGTGCCGCTGGGCGCCATCGCGGCCGAGGTGCGGGCGCTGGTTGCGGCCGGCCACCGCGAGGTGGTGCTGAGCGGCGTTGATCTCGGCCATTACGGCGCCGACCTGCCGGGCCGGCCGCGCCTCGGCGAGGCGGTGCGCCGCCTGCTCCAGGCGGTGCCGGAGCTGCCGCGGCTCAGGCTTTCCTCCATAGACCCGGTGGAGGTCGACCCGGCGCTGGAGCGGCTCTTCGCCGAGGAGCCGCGCTTGATGCCGCACCTGCACCTCAGCGTCCAGGCGGGCGACGACATGGTGCTCAAGCGGATGAAGCGCCGCCACAGCCGTGCTGACGTGCTGACGCTGTGTGAGCGGCTGCGTGCGCTCCGGCCGGAGATCGCCTTCGGCGCCGACCTGATCGCGGGCTTTCCCACCGAAACGCCGGCGATGTTCGAGAATACGCGGCGCCTGATCGAAGACGCGGGGCTGGTCTGGCTCCACGTCTTTCCCTATTCGCCCCGCCCAGGCACGCCGGCGACGCGCATGCCGCAGGTGCCGGGGCCCGAGCGCCGCGCCCGCGCCGCAGCGCTGCGGCGGGCTGCGGAAGGCCCGCGCCGGCACTTCCTGGAAGGGCGCATCGGCCGCGACAGCCGGGTATTGCTTGAAAAGCCCGCGAACGGACGCGACGAGTGCTTCGCCGAGGTCGCGTTCGGCCGGCCGGCAGGCGAGCCCGGCGCCCT
This sequence comes from Alphaproteobacteria bacterium, assembly GCA_963422645.2. Lineage (GTDB taxonomy): Bacteria > Pseudomonadota > Alphaproteobacteria > UBA828 > UBA828 > WTGU01. The sequence goes on along the minus strand of CAXXVO010000008.1, from coordinate 543,255 downwards.
GGTGCAGGCGCGCATCACCGGCGTGGCAGGCGATCGTCTGATCGGGACCGCGGCCTGATGGCGCGCGAAGACGGCGGCGGGCGCGGCCTGTTCGCGCGCCTCAAGGCTGGCCTCAGGCGAACCTCGAACAACCTCACCGGCGGCATCGGGGCCATCTTCACCGGCCGCCGGCTCGACGACGACGCGCTCGAAGAGCTCGAAGAGCTGCTCATCGCCGGCGATCTCGGCGCGGCAACGGCGGCCGAGCTCACGGCGGAGCTCGCCCAGCAGCGCTTCGGCAAGGAAGTGACCGCCGCCGAGGTGCGCCAGGCGCTCGCCGACCAGATTGCCGACCTGCTGGCGCCGGTCGAGGGGACGCTAACGATCGACGACGACGCCAAACCCCACGTGATCCTGGTGGCCGGCGTCAACGGCACGGGCAAGACGACCACAATCGGCAAGCTCGCCCAGCGTCTCAGCCGCGACGGGAAGCGCGTCATGCTGGTCGCGGGCGATACCTTTCGCGCCGCCGCCGTGGAGCAGCTCACGGTCTGGGGCGAGCGCGCAGGCGCGCCCGTCGTCGCCCGCCAGGACGGGGGCGATCCCGCCGGCCTCGCCTTCGACGCGCTCGAGCGCGCGCGAGCGGAAGGGATCGACGTGCTCCTGATCGATACCGCCGGCCGGCTGCAGAACAAGGCGCACCTGATGGCCGAGCTGCAGAAGATCGACCGCGTGCTCAAGAAACTCGATCCCCGCGCGCCGCACAGCCGCCTTCTGGTGCTCGACGCCACCACCGGCCAGAACGCGCTCAATCAGGTCGATGTCTTTCGCGAGGCCATCGCCGTCGATGGCTTGGTGATGACCAAACTCGACGGCACGGCGAAGGGCGGTGTGCTGGTGGCCTTGGCGCGGCGCTTCGGCGTGCCGGTGGTCGCAATCGGCATCGGCGAAGGGATCGACGACCTGCGCCCCTTCGAGGCCCGTGCCTTCGCCGCGGCCCTGATGGGCCTCGACGAATAGCGCCGGAGCGCCTCCGTCTTTGATCGACTCGCTCTAGCGGCGCGCGGGGATGCCCGGCCGGTAGTCGCCGACGTCGCCGATGGGATTGGTGAAGGGGGCGAATTCGCCGCTCTTCGGCGCCTCGGCATGGTGGCGCAGCGCCCAGGTCACCGAGGGGAAGGCGAGGGAATCCCACGGGATCTCGTCCGGCTCGAAGAGCCCAACCTCAAGGCTCTCGAACCCCGGCGCGATCTCTGGATGCGCGAGGTGAGCCCGGTAGAAGAGCTGCACCAGGCTGATGCGGGGGATCGTATAGACCGCGAGCAGCGCGCCGATCACGATCTCGGCGCAGGCTTCCTCCTCCGCCTCGCGCCGGGCGCCCTCGGTGGGCTCCTCGTGCAGTTCCAGGAATCCCGCCGGCAGGGTCCAGAAGCCGGCCTGCGGCTCGATGGACCTGCGGCAGAGGAGGATGCGTCCCTCCCAGGTCGCGACCGAACCGACGACGATCTTCGGGTTTTCGTAGCGGATAAAGCCGCAGGCATCGCAGACCAGGCGCGGCCGATCGTCGCCCTCGGGCACCTTGCGCACGATCGGGCCGCCGCTGTTCGGATAGCGCCCCATGAGCCCGAGTATGAGGCGCGCGCTCGCCGCGAGTCCAGCCGTCCTCTTACCGGGCGTGGCGGCGCAAGGTCGCGATCGATCGGTGGCCGGGCGACACGATGTTGTGATGGGGGATACCGGATGGCACGACTCATGTTATGCCCTGTAGGCTTGGCGTGAGAATGCCGGGTGGCGGTACGCGCGAGGTACAGGGACCGCGCGCCAGCGTCAGGGGGAGATGGACCAATGAGACTCAGCAGAAGACACTTCGTTCAGGGCTCTGCCGTCGCCGTTGCATCGTCGATGGCGCCACTCTCGGCCTTGATCGGGCCCGCGGCAGCGCAAGAGGCGGCCCACGGGCTCTCGCTCTTCGGAGACCTCAAGTACGGACCCGACTTCGCGCACTTCGACTACGTGAACCCCAACGCGCCCAAGGGCGGCCTGCTTCACCTCGCCACGGTCGACACCTTCAGCACTCTCAATCCCCTCACGTTGAAAGGCGTGAGCGCGGCGGGCGCCGGACTGCCCTTCGAGAGCCTGCTCGAAGGCTCGGCGGACGAAGCGGATGCGGCCTACGGGCTGCTCGCCGCCGGCGTCGTGCTCGCGCCGGACCGGCGCAGCGTCCGCTTCCACCTGCGGCCCGAGGCGCGCTGGCACGACGGCACGCCGATTACGGCCCGCGATGTGGCGTTCTCCTACGAAATCCTCACCACCGAGGGCCATCCTGCCTACGCCAATCAGCTGGCCGGCGTCGACCGGGTCGAGACTAGCGGCGATCACGAGGTGACCTTCCATCTCGCCGATCCCGACAACCGCAAGCTGCCCTTGATCGTGGGCGGGCTATCCATCGTCTCCGAAGCCTATTACCGGGATCGCGCGTTCGGCGAGACGACGATGGAGCCGCCGCTCGGTAGCAGTCCCTACCGCGTTGCCAAGGTCGATCCGGGCCGCTCCGTCACATACGAGCGCGTGCCGGACTATTGGGGCGCCCAGTTCCCGCTCAATATCGGCCGCTACAATTTCGACACGATCGTCTACGACTACTATCGCGATCGTACGGTGCTGGTGGAGGCGTTGAAGGCGGGCGAATACGACTTCCACGAGGAGTACACGTCCAAGGTCTGGGCGACGCAATACGACATCCCCGCGGTCGAAGAGGGATGGCTCCTCAAGGACGTGCTGAAGGACAACACGCCGTCGGGCGTGCAGGCCTTCTTCTTCAACACGCGGCTGCCCAAGTTCCAGGACCGCCGCGTGCGCGAGGCGCTGGCCTACGCCTTCGACTTCGAATGGCTTAACAAGAACCAGTTCTATGGGCTTTACGACCGCATGGCGAGCTACTTCGAGAACTCCGAGCTCGCGGCACGCGACCTGCCGTCCGAGGCTGAGTTGGCCCTCCTCGAACCCCACCGGGGCGCGGTGCCCGAAGACGTCTTCACCAAGGTCTTCGTGCCGCCCGTGACCGACGGTTCAGGCAACAATCGGGGCAACCTGCGCGCCGCGCGCTCCCTGCTCAAGGAGGCCGGCTGGGTGACGAAGGAGGGCGCGCTGGTCAACGGCGAGACAGGCGAGCCGATGACCATCGAGTTCCTCTACTTCGAGCCCACCTTCGAGCGCATCTATGCGGCCTTCGGCCGCAGCCTCGAGCGCCTCGGCGTCGACGTGACCCTTCGCCTTGTCGACGGCGCGCAATACGAAGAGCGGCTCAAGACCCACGACTTCGACATCACGACGATCCGCTTCGTCTTCAGCCTCTCGCCCGGCGCCGAGCTCAACTCCTACTTCGCGTCCAGCACCGTCGATCAGGTCGGCTCGTTCAACATCCCCGGCATCAAGGACCCTGTGGTCGATGCGCTGATCGGTGAGGTCGCTGCCGCGACCGACCGGCCGAGTCTCATCGCGGCCGCTCGTGCGCTCGATCGCGTGCTGCTCTGGGGCCACTACATGATCCCGCAGTGGTATAAGGGAGCGCACCACCTTGTCTACTGGAACAAGTTCGACCGGCCTGCACTCAAGCCGCGCTACGCGCGGGGCGTGTTCGACACCTGGTGGGTCGATCGGGAGAAGGACAACGCCTTGAGGGCCTACCGCGAAGGCGGAGCGTGAGGGTCGGAGAGGGCCACCGGGGACAGCGCCGGGCTTCGGCTTCGGCGTGCTCGCCACTCTGCCGGCCGATCCTGAGAGGGGACGGGTGCTGAAGCAAGTAGAGCACACCGCTTAGCCCCCGCGCGCCGCGACAGCCATGTTCGCCTACATCGTCCGCCGCCTGCTGCTGATCATCCCGACGCTGTTCGCGATCATGGTGATCAACTTCGCGATCATCCAGATTGCGCCGGGCGGGCCGGTGGAGCAGGCGATCGCGGAGCTCACCGGCAGCGCGGTAGGCGCCACGGCGCGTATTTCCGGCGCCGGGCCCGGCGAGGTCGGGACGGACGGGCAGTTCGACATCTCGCAACGCGCCGATACGAGCAAGTACCGCGGCGCCCGCGGCCTCGACCCCGAGCTGATCGAGCGGCTGGAGAAGGAATACGGCTTCGACAAGCCGCCCTTCGAGCGCTTCCTCCACATGATGGGGCAGTACGTGCGCTTCGACTTCGGGAGCAGCTTCTTTCGCGACGACCGCGTGGTCGATCTGGTCCTCGACAAGCTGCCGGTCTCGATCTCGCTTGGGCTCTGGACCACGCTGCTCGCCTATCTGATCTCGATCCCGCTCGGCATCGCCAAGGCGGTGCGCGACGGCCAGCGCTTCGACGTCTGGACCAGCGGGGTCATCATCGTCGGCTACGCCATCCCCAACTTCATCTTTGCGATCCTGTTAATCGTGCTCTTCGCCGGCGGCAGCTACGTGGACTGGTTCCCGCTACGCGGGCTTGTCTCCAACGACTTCGGCGAGCTCTCACTGCTCGGCCAGATCGAGGACTATTTCTGGCACTTGGCGCTGCCGATTCTAGCGATGGCGGTGAGCGGCTTCGCCACCACCACGATGCTGACCAAGAACTCCTTCCTCGATCAGATCAGCCAGCACTACGTCATCACCGCGCGCGCCAAGGGCTTGACGGAACGCCGCGTGCTCTACGGCCACGTCTTCCGCAACGCGATGCTGATCATCATCGCAGGCCTCCCCGGCGCCTTCATCGGCATCCTGTTCACCGGCGTGCTCCTGATCGAGGTCATCTTCTCGCTCGATGGGCTCGGGCTCTTGGGTTTCGAATCCCTGCTCAAGCGGGACTACCCGATCATCTTCGGCACCCTCTTCTTCTTCACGCTGCTCGGCCTCGTCGTGAACCTGATCGGCGACCTCATGTACGTGATCATCGACCCCCGCATCGACTTCGAGACGCGGGAGGTGTGAGCGGTGGCGCTCTCTCCCATCACCCGGCGCCGCTTCTACAACTTTCGCGCCAACCGGCGCGGCTACATCTCGTTCTGGATCTTTCTGGCGCTGCTTCTGGTCACGCTCTTCGCGGAGTTCATCGCCAACGACAAGCCCATCGTCCTGAGCTACGACGGCACGCTTCACTTCCCGGTGTTCTTCAGTTATGCGGAGACCGAGTTCGGCGGCGATTTCGAGACCGAGGCGGACTACCGCGATCCCTTCGTCGCCGAGCTGATCGAAGAGAAGGGCTGGATGGTGTGGCCGCTGATCCCCTACAGCTACCGCACCATCAACTACGACCTGCCGGTGCCAGCGCCCGCACCCCCCTCAGGCGACAATTGGCTCGGCACCGACGATCAGGGGCGGGACGTGCTCGCCCGCGTGATCTACGGCTTCCGATTATCGGTCCTGTTCGGCCTGATTCTCACCGTGTTCGCCTCGATTATCGGCATCGCCGCGGCCGCCGTGCAGGGCTTCTTCGGCGGCTGGATCGACCTCGTCTTCCAACGCTTCATCGAGGTCTGGTCGGGGCTGCCGCAGCTCTTCGTCCTGATCATCCTGTCGAGCATCATCGAGCCCGATTTCTGGGTCCTGCTGGTGATCCTGCTGCTCTTCAGCTGGATGGCCCTGGTGGGCGTGGTGCGCGCTGAGTTCCTGCGGGTCCGCAACTTCGACTATATCCGCGCAGCCCGCGCGCTCGGCGTCGGCAACATCGCTATCATCTTCCGCCACGGCTTGCCCAACGCGATGGTTTCCGCCGTCACTTTTCTGCCCTTCATCCTGGTGGGCTCGATCACGTCGTTGACCTCGCTTGATTTCCTGGGCTTTGGCCTGCCGCCGGGCGAGCCCTCGCTGGGCGAGCTGCTGCGCCAGGGCAAGGCCAACCTGCAGGCGCCCTGGCTCGGCATCGTGAGCTTCGTGGTGCTGGCCCTCATGCTGAGCCTACTCATCTTCATCGGGGAAGCCGTGCGCGACGCCTTCGATCCGCGCAAGCTGGTCGGTCGGTGAGCGGGGGCATATGAGCGCGCTGGTCCGCATCCGCGACTTGGGCGTCGATTTCACGAGCGCCGGCGAGACCGTGCGCGCGGTCTCCGGCGTCTCCTTCGACATCGAGCGGGGCAAGACGATGGCGCTGGTGGGCGAGAGCGGCTCGGGCAAGTCGGTGACCGCGCTCTCGATCCTCCAGCTCCTGCCCTATCCGGTCGCATCGCACCCGAGCGGCACCATCGAGGTCGACGGCACCGAGGTGATCGGCGCGTCCCCGCGCAGGCTCCGCCAGATCCGCGGCAACCGGGTCTCGATGATCTTCCAAGAGCCGATGACCTCACTCAACCCGCTCCACACCATCGGCCGTCAGGTCGCCGAGGTGTTGACGCTGCACAGGGGTCTCCCCAAGCGCCAGGCGCTGATCATCGCGCAGGAGCTGCTGGAGTTGGTGGCGCTAGGCGAGACCGCCAAGCGGCTCAAGGCGTTTCCGCACGAGCTTTCGGGCGGGCAGCGCCAGCGCGTCATGATCGCCATGGCGCTCGCCTGTGAGCCCGACCTCTTGATTGCGGACGAGCCCACCACCGCCCTCGATGTCACGGTGCAGGCGCAGATCCTGAAGCTGCTCGGCGAGCTGCAGCAGCGCCTCGGCATGGCGATGCTGCTGATCACCCACGACCTCTCCATCGTGCGGCACATCTCCGACCGGGTCTGCGTGATGCGGGACGGCGCCATCGTCGAGGCGGGCGCGACGGAGCGCGTCTTCAAGGCGCCCGAACACGCTTACACGCAAGCGCTGATCGCGGCCGAGCCCAAGGGCGAGCCGCTCGCGGTGGGGGGCGCAGCGGAGGAGGTCGTCGCCTGCGACGACCTCAAGATCCACTTCCCCATCAAGGCCGGCGTATTCCGCCACACGGTCGGCCACGTGAAGGCGGTGGACGGCGTCACGCTTTCGATCCGGGAGGGGCAGACCGTCGGGATCGTCGGCGAGAGCGGCTCCGGCAAGACCACGCTCGCGCTGGCCCTACTCCGGCTGATATCGAGCGACGGCCCCATCACCTTCGAGGACCGCCCGATCCAGGGGCTCACCTTCAGGCGCATGCGCCCGCTGCGCCGGCGGATGCAGATCGTGTTCCAGGACCCCTACGGCTCGCTCAGCCCACGCATGACCGTGCGCCAGATCGTCGAAGAAGGGCTGAAGCTGCATCGGCTCGCGAATGGCGACGGCGCGGGCGACCCGGTCGGCGCGGTGCTGGAGGAGGTGGGTCTCGAGCCCGCGATGCAGGACCGCTACCCGCACGAGTTCTCGGGCGGCCAGCGCCAGCGCATTGCGATCGCCCGAGCGCTGGTGCTGAAGCCCCGCCTGGTGGTGCTGGACGAGCCAACGTCGGCGCTCGACATGTCGGTCCAGGCCCAGATCATCGACCTGCTTCGCGACCTCCAGGCGCGACATCGCCTCGCCTATCTCTTCATCAGCCACGATCTCAAGGTCGTCCGCGCGCTCTGCCACGAGGTGATCGTGCTGCGCGACGGCATCGTGGTGGAAACCGGGCCGACCGAGGCGATCTTCGAGGCGCCCCAGTCCGCCTACACCCAGGCGCTGCTCGCCGCGGCGCTCGACCTCAAGGCGACCGAAACCGGCGCAGTCAGGATGTGAGCGGGCGGCCGCGACGGCTTACGCGGGTACGAGTGTCAGGCCTTCGCTCTCGAACCGGCGAAAGTCCCGCGCGTTGGCGGTCGCAATGGGCGCTCTTTCGGCAATGGCAGCGGCCGCGATCATGCAGTCCATTTGCGATCCTCGGCGCCGGCCAGATTGATTGAAGAGGTGCGCCGCTATCTCCGCATGAGCGGACGCAAAATCGACGTAGCGATCGATGACGCTGATCAGGAATTCCAATGACGACCGTTCGTAGGGGCCACACAGGAATTCCGCCCAGGCGACAGTACTGACGCCCAATGCCTCTCGGGCACCGACCCATCCACGCAGTGCACGGTCCTCGGTCGACCCGGAAAGGGACCCGCGGATCAGGAAACTCGTATCAAGATGAATCGTAACTACCCAGGTACCCCAATCCTGAGTTGAGGACGGTGATTATGGCGGCGGCCGCGGTCTGGTTCTGCCACCGCGATTGGTTCTTGACCGTAACTACCCAGGTACCCCAATCCTGAGTTGAGGACGGTGATTATGGCGGCGGCCGCGGCCGTGAACCAGATCGACCGGGTAGTCGCAGACGAAGGCCTCGAGCGCCTGCGCATCGCGGTCGATGCCGATCGAACGCACGGCCGGCGGCTTGCGCTTCGTCAGCGCCCCGCCCCCAAGGTGGCTTTCGATGTAGACGGAGTGCGGCGGCATCAGCGCAATCAGCGCTTGGCACAGACCTGCTGTCGCCTTCGAGCCGAAATACCCCATGGACCGCTCCCGTCACGCGAGAGAGCAGTCCATAGTCCCGCAACTCTATGAGGTCAAGAACCAATCGCGGTGGCAGAACCAGGCCGCGGCCGCCGCCATAATCACCGTCCTCAACTCAGGATTGGGGTACCTGGGTAGTTACGAGAAATCGCGTAATCATTTGAATATAAGAAGTTCCTGTTGTCGCTATTTGACTGGACCTGTACAGATTACATCCCCAATATGCTGAACACTAAATTGGCCGCTCGAAGTAGTACTGTTTACTGTTGAGTCTCAACAACCTATTTATTTGGTGTAACTCTCGCTTTGAAACAATACGATGGCCCTTTCCTTCCATTAACCACATTGTCGGCGTAACCGGCAAAACAAGACCAGCTCGACTGTTATCAGGGACAATGAACTCTCCAGAATTGCTTTCCAGCATTTCCCAATGGCAATCCTTCAAAGCACTCCGGACACGCCCCCAATCATTCTGCACCAAGAATCCGGCTATATGGTGGCCGGGAATATGAACAGTTGCTCCACAGCCCTCATACACGTGCGTCGACAAATGATGTTTCTCTAATAATTCTCTTTGGTCCTCACAATAATCTTCTGAGGGCGCCAATATTCCTATCAATTCTTGATTCTCTATATACCGATGCTTCCAACAACAGCGGACATGCCACAGCGAATACATGTAACTACCCAGGTACCCCATCCTGAGTTGAGGACGGTGATTATGGCGGCGGCCGCGGCCTGGTTCTGCCACCGCGATTGGTTCTTGACCTCATAGAGTTGCGGGACTATGGACTGCTCTCTCGCGTGACGGGAGCGGTCCATGGGGTATTTCGGCTCGAAGGCGACAGCAGGTCTGTGCCAAGCGCTGATTGCGCTGATGCCGCCGCACTCCGTCTACATCGAAAGCCACCTTGGGGGCGGGGCGCTGATGAAGCGCAAGCCGCCGGCCGTGCGTTCGATCGGCATCGACCGCGATGCGCAGGCGCTCGAGGCCTTCGTCTGCGACTACCCGGTCGATCTGGTTCACGGCTGTGCCCATGACTTCCTGGCCTCGTTCCCGTTCCTGGGCCCGGAGCTGGTTTACAGCGATCCGCCCTATCTGCACGCGACCCGCCGCTCGGCGCAGCGCTACCGCTTCGAGTACGAGGAGGCCGGCCACGTCGCGCTTCTCGCGCTGCTCAAGGCTCTGCCCTGCCAGGTCATGATCTCGGGCCATCCGTCGGCGCTCTATGACGAGGTGCTGGCGGGATGGCGCCGGCTGGCGCTGCAGGTCACGACCCAGGGTCTGGTGCGAACCGAGGTCGTCTGGTTCAACTACGCCCCCGACCGGATGCATTGGGCCAGCCACGCAGGCCGGAACTTCACCGACCGCCAGCGCATCAAGCGCAAGGCAGCCAACTGGGGCCGGCGCTACCAGGCCTTGCCGCCGGGCGAACGCCTCGCCGTGCTCGCCGCCATGATGGCCGTCGAGGCCGAAGACACGTGACGGTGTCGCACTGGCACGAAGACCTCGCCGCCCGTAACGAGGCCTTCTGCTGCCTGAAGGAGCTTCTCGAGCCATCATCCCTCGCAACCACTGTCGTCGTTGCCGTCCGGGAATGGGGGCAGGGGCTGCTGCGATCAGCCACCGCGCTCGCCCGGGAAAATGCCGCACTCGAGCAGGAGAACGCGGCCCTGCGCGAGCGCATCGCCGAACTCGAGCGCAGCGCGGCCCTCAACAGCACCACAAGCAGCAAGCCCCCCGCCAGCGACGGGCTCAAGAAGAAAAGCGGAGCCCAGAGGCGCACCCAAAGCCAGCGCGGAAAGTCCGGCGGGCCCAGTGGCGGCCAGCCCGGCCACAAGGGAACCACCCTCGCGCGGAGCGACAGCCCGGACCGTGTCGTCGATCACCACCCCTCCACCTGTTCCGGCTGTGGCGTCGAGCTCTCGGACGCCGACCGGCAAGGCGCGCCCGCCTGTCGGCAGGTCTTCGACGTACCCGAGCCGCAGCCTCTCGAGGTCACCGAACACCGCGCCCATCGCTGCCTCTGCGGCGCATGCGGCACGCTGACACGAGCCGCCTTCCCGCCGGGCGTCACCGCCCCGGTCCAGTACGGCCCTCGCATCACCGCTTGGGTGAGTTACCTGCTGTACGCCCAGTTCGTGCCCGAGAAGCGTCTGGCCGAACTCATGAGCGACATCTTCGCGGTGTCCATCTCCACTGCCACGATCGCCGCCATGGGCCGGCGCACAGCGCAGCGCTTCGAGGGCTTCCTCGACCATGTCGCCGATCTGATCCGCACGCAGGCGCCGGTCAAGCACCTCGACGAGACCGGCCTGCGTATCGCCGCCCGTACCCGCTGGCTCCATGTGCTGTGCACCCCGTTGCTCACCGTCCTGCGCATCGGCGAGGGACGCGGCGATGTCGAAAAGAACCTGAAAGGCATCCTCGTCCACGACGACTTCGCCCCCTACTTCACCATCAAGGGCGTCCGCCACGGCGCCTGCAACGCACATCACCTGCGCGAACTCCAGGCCCTGATCGACATCGAGAAGGAGGAATGGGCGGCGAGCATGCACCGCCTGCTTCAGCGCGCGCGCAGGGCCGCCCGCTTCGCCCGTGAGAAAGACCGTCAAGTCCCCGCCTCCCTGGTGGCCCGCATCTCAAGGGCATGGGACCGTATCCTCGAAGAAGCCATCGCCTTCCATGAGGCCCAACCGCCGCTCCAGATCGCAAAGCGAGGGCGAAAGAAACGCCGCATCGGCCACAACCTCGCGCGCCGCCTTCAAAAGCATAAGGAGGGCTGCCTGCGCTTCCTCACCGACCTGCGCACGCCGTTCACGAATAACGAGGCGGAGCGTGACATCCGTATGAACAAAGTGCATGAGAAGATCTCAGGCGGCTTCCGCTCCCTGCAAGGCGCCTGCAACTTCGCCGGAATGCGCAGCGTCATCGTCACCGCTCGAAAGCAAGGCTGGAACATCCTGCAAATCCTGGCGCACCCGGAACCGATGCAGCTGATCCCTATACTGCGCTCCTGAACTTCTCCGGCTCATCCTGAGTATCGCTGTCCTCTCATCTTGTTCGCGACGCGGCGTTCATCATCCTCTCGCGCTCAAGAGAGTAGGCACCCCCGCGGCGTGGGGGCGTTGACGCAAAAGGAACTGGCTTGTTCCATAAGAGAGAGGGGGTACCTGGGCAGTTACGGAGAGTCACCTTGACACTATTGGCCGAATCGCCGTCAACTCCGCAGCGACCCATTGGAGCCAGGAGGGGGCTATGCTCAAGAGATCGTGGGCCATGCGGATTGCGATTGTCGCGCTTCCGTTGGCAGTCGCTGCGGGGTGCCAGTCAACCGCGCAGCAAGAGGAAGCGGCAGCCGCCATTGCGGGCGCCGAAGCGATGGCGGCGGAGGCCATGCAAACGGCCAACCAGGCCTTGGTCGCCGTAGACGAGCTGCGAGCCGCTGTGGATGGCGCCAGCCAGAGCGCGCAGGCGGCAGCAGCGGCGGCGGAGGCTGCGGCTGAGGCCGCACAGGCGGCCGCGGACAAGGCGGACCGCATTTTCCAGAAAGGGATGCGCAAGTAGAGCCGGCGGGCGGCCAACTCTCGCCGCCCATCCTCGGCTAGCCGGGAGTCGTAGACCGGTCCACGGTGACTTGGACAGGGACGCCGGACCGTTCCATTAGAGCCCTGCGGATGAGCTGCCAGTCCAGTCGATCCTGGTCTGCACTTGCTTGCGCCTTTATTCGGTAGAGGGCGTCGGCGCGCGAGCGCACGTCGACGCTCTCGATCTGCCCTGTCCTCTCCAGCTCGTCCGCCTGTTCGGCCTCGGGGTGCGCCTCCACATAGAGCTCGCCGTCATACCAGCCGATCTTGATCGGCTGGCTTATGACCTGGACCGGGGTGCCGACCGGCACGAGCTCGAACAGCTGCGCGATATCCTCAGGATAGAGACGAATGCAGCCGTGGCTTACCCGCCGCCCGACGCCCCACGGCATGTTCGTGCCGTGAATGAGATAGAGGGGCCAATCGAAGTAGAGCGCATGGCTGCCGAGCGGATTGTTGGGGCCCGGCGGCACAACCTTGGGCAGATTAGGATTCTCGGCACGGATGGAGTCCGGCGGGTACCAGGCGGGTCCTTCCTTCTTGCGCACGATCTCGGTGGTGCCGAGCGGCGTCGCCCAACCCTCTCTTCCCACTCCGAGCGGGAAGGTTGTGGGCTCTGTGCCTTCGGGCCCGAAGTAATAGAGGCGATGCTCGGCGAGGTTGACGACCAGCCCCTCACGGTCGGCGTCCGGCAGGATGTGAGCGGTGGGCAGCACAATCGGCGTGTCTTCGCCGGGGACCCAGGGGTCGATGCCGCGGTTGGCCGCGATCATCTCGACGTACCCCAGGCCGTTGGCGCGTGCGAGATCGAGCAGAGTGTCCTCGTAGGTGGCGACGATATGCCTGAGCGTGCCGATCATGTCGCCGGACCGGGGCTCGCTCTTGGCCTCCAGCGTCGCAGCCCTGACGGCCGAAACCAGGGGCAACGCAGCCACCATGGCGGCTCCGATGGTGAAGTCCCTTCTCCTCAGCAGCATCGTGCGCCCCTCTAAGCTGGGCCGCTTTCGACCGGGGCGTCCAAGCGGCTGCCCCAATCGGTCCAGGAGCCGTCGTAGACGGCGACCTGCTCGGCGCCGATTGCGGCGAGCGCGAGCGCCAGCGTGCACGCCGTGATGCCGGACCCGCAGGTGGCGATAATCGGCCGGGCGGGATCGACCCCGGCATCGGCGAAGGCGCGTCGAATCGCCGCCGCGTTGCCCAGCGCGCCGTCGTCATCGTCCAGGACGGCGTCGAAGGGGACGTTGCGGCTGCCGGGAATGTGACCGCGCGGCAGGTCGGGCCTCGGCCCCGGATCCTCGCCCGTGAAGCGGGCGGCAGCGCGTGCGTCCACGATCTGCGCGCTCTCTGTGCCGAGCGTGGCGCGGACCTGGTCGAACGAGCGAACCAGCGTGTCGTCACGGGCCCGCGCCGTGAACGATCCCTGTGCGATCGAGGGCTCCCCGCTCTCCACCGAGTGGTCTTCCGCCCGCCAGCGCGGCAAGCCGCCGGCGAGAATCGAAACACGCTCGTGCCCGAAAACGCGGAACATCCACCACACGCGCGCCGCGCTGTAGAGGCCCAAGGTGTCGTAGACGACGACGTGTGAGTCATTGCCGACGCTCAGCGCCGAGACGCTGCGCCCGAAGAGCTCCGGCGACGGCAGCATGTGCGGCAGTGACGAGTCGGGATCGCAGATTCCGTCGATATCGAAGAAGGCCGCGCCCGGAATGTGCGCCTCCAGGAACTCGGCGGCCGCATCGCGCGCCAGGGGCGGCAGGTGCCATGAGCCGTCCAGCACCCGCACCGCACTGCCCGCGCCGCCTTCTGCGGCCAGCCATGCCGGAGACACGATGAGCGCTATCTCGGCCTCGCTCATGCCGGGTCTCCGAACGCGAGCGAGACGCGCCTGTTGTGCCGGCCCTTGCTTTCGATCTTGCGGACGATGACCGGGCCGATCTCGCCTGTCCGCGCGACGTGGGTGCCGCCGCAGGGCTGCAGGTCGATCCCCTCGACGTCGATCACTCTGACCCGGCCCTGGCCGCTGGGGGGCCTTACCCGCATGGTCTTCACCAGCTCCGGCTGCGCCGCGAGCGCCTCGTCGCTGATCCAACGCGCGGCAACCGGGAAGTCCCGCGCGATGAGTGCGTTGAGCTCATCCTGGACCGCGGCTTTATCCAATTTGGTGTCGACGTCGAAGTCGAGGCGGCCCTTTTCTGCCGAAAGCTGCCCGCCGGTCACCGGCGCGTCGATCACGGCGCTCAGCAGATGCAGGCAGGTGTGCATGCGCATGTGGCGATAGCGGCGTTCCCAGTCCAACTCGGCTACCACGCGGCTTCCCGGCGCCGGCGGCGCGGAGTCGGGGTCGATCAGGTGCAGGACGTCATCGGCGTCTTTGCCCTTGCGCGTGTTGCGCACTGCGATCTCGGTGCCGTCGTCCGTCCGCAGGATCCCGGTATCGCCGGGCTGCCCGCCGCCCTCGGGGTAGAAGACCGTGCGGTCGAGCCGCACCGCTTCGCCCTCTACCGCGCTGACTCTTGCCTCGCAAGTGCGGGTGTAGGGCTCGGCGCGAAACAGCAGTTCAGTCGGCGGCATCGGTAGCGTCGTCGAGCCAGGGCGGCACCGGCAGGTCGCGCTCGCGCAGGAACGCGGGGTTGAAGAGCTTGCTGAAATAGCGGGTGCCGTAGTCGCAGAGCACGGTGACGATGGTGTGGCCGGGGCCCAGTTCCCTGGCCAGCCGGATCGCGCCGGCCACGTTGATCCCGGTCGAGCCGCCCATGACGTGGCCTTCGTTCTGCGCCAGATCGAAGATCACGGGCAGCGCCTCCGCATCCGGGATCTGGAAGGGCACGTCGATCGGCGCGCCCTCGAGGTTGGCCGTGATCCTGCCCTGCCCGATCCCTTCTGTGATCGAGCTGCCCTCCGCCTTGAGCTCGCCGTGGGCGTAGTGATTGTAGAGCGCGGCCCCCATCGGGTCCGCAATCCCGATCGTCACCGACTGATTGCGCTCCTTGAGTGCCATGCCGACTCCGGCAAGCGTGCCGCCCGTGCCGACGGCGCAGATGAAGCCGTCGACCTTGCCCCCGGTCTGCTCCCAGATCTCGGGCCCCGTCGTCTCGAAATGGGCCTGGCGATTGGCCACGTTGTCGAACTGATTGGCCCAGACCGCACCATTCGGCTCCTTGGCGGCGAGCTCGTCGGCGAGGCGGCCCGAATACTTCACGTAGTTGTTGGGATCGCGATAGGGGACCGCCGGCACCTGGATCAGCTCCGCGCCGCAGAGCCGCAGCATGTCCTTCTTTTCCTGGCTCTGGGTCTCGGGGATCACGATCACCGAGCGGTAGCCGAGTGCGTTGCCCACGAGCGCGAGCCCGATGCCGGTGTTGCCGGCGGTGCCCTCGACGATGGTACCGCCGGGCTTCAGCACGCCCCGCCGCTCGGCATCGCGCACGATGAAGAGCGCGGCGCGGTCCTTGACCGAGCCGCCGGGGTTCAGGAACTCGCACTTGCCGAGGATCTCGCAGCCGGTGGCCTCGGACGGGCCGTGCAGGCGGACCAGCGGCGTGTTTCCGATTAGTTCGACGAAACCCGGTACGGCTGTCATGGCGCCCCACGCCCCTGAGTAAAGCGGCGCACACTAGCTTGCGACTCCGGCCCTGATCAAGCGGCCTCCACGGGCGGCCTGTCCCTGGCACGTGTGTTCTGCCGATTTTGGTAGCACGTTGATCGTCCGCTTCTGTTGCTGACGTTGGCCCTGTGAGGAGCTGGTCGGGCGCTCGTGTTGACGGCGCGCTTCGACGGCAGTTAGACTCAACCTTGGTCCGAGTGAGAATGTAATAACAGCAATGACTTGCGACAGGGCCAACGAGACACGGCCGCGCAGCGGCCGGGAGGCACGGGGACGGTAGGGAGCGGCATGAGTGACATCGCCGTCGATCTGATCAACGTCACCAAGCGCTTCGGCAGGGATATCCTCGCCGTTGACGAGATGACGCTCCACATCGCGCAAGGCGAGTACATCTCCTTCATCGGCCCGTCGGGCTGCGGCAAGACCACCACGCTGCGCATGATCTCCGGCTTCGAGGAACCGACGGATGGCCAGATCCTGATCGCCGGGCGCGACTGCACGCACCTGGAGCCGCACGAGCGCAACACCGCCATGGTGTTCCAGCACTTCGCGCTCTTCCCGCACATGTCGGTGGCGCAGAACGTCGAGTTCGGCCTGCGCATGCGCAATGTCTCGTCGGCGGAGCGGACCCAGCGCGCGCTGGAGATGCTGCGCGCCGTGGATATCGATGAACTGGCCGACCGCGCGATCCAGCAACTCTCAGGCGGCCAGCAGCAGCGCGTAGGCCTCGCGCGAGCGCTGGTCACGCGCCCCGACGTGCTCTTGCTCGACGAGCCGCTGGGCTCGCTCGACGCGAATCTGCGCTTGCGGATGCAGCGAGAGCTGCGCCGCCTCAACACCGACTTCGGCGTCGCCTTCGTGCACGTCACCCATACCCAGACCGAGGCCTTCGCGGTCTCCGACCGGGTGGTGATCATGAACCAGGGGCGGATCGAGCAGATCGGCCCGCCGGAGGACGTGACCCACCGCCCCAAGAACCTCTTCGTCGCCCAGTTCGTCGGCAAGAACAACATCCTGGCGGGCGATATCACCGGCGTGGAGAAGGGCATCGCCACCGTCACCGGGCCGGCCGGCACCTTCCGCGCGCGGATCGGAGACGACGCGCCGGCGCGCAAGGACTGCCACGTGGTGGTGCGGGCGAGCCTGACCAACCTGCTGCTCAACGGCGAGACGCCCGAAAACACGGTCGAGGGCGAGGTGTCGTTCTCCATCTTCGAAACCTCGCAGATCGAGTTCAACGTCGACCTGCCGAGCGGCGATTCGATCCGCGTCGACGAGCACGAGCCGCCGGCGGTGATCACCGCGCTCGGCCACGGCGACAAGGTGAGGGTGGGCTGGAACACCGGCGATGCGTTGGTGGTGTTCGAGTGAGCGCCCGGACCACACCGGCACTGGAGCACGGGCAGCCATGACGGGCGGGGCGAAGGCCAGGTGACGGACGTAGCGCAAGCTCCGGTCCCGGCCGTTTCGTCCGGGATGACGCTGACCAAGAAGCGCGCGCGCCAGGCCCTTCTGCTGGTCGCCGCGCCGACCTTCCTGATGGCGCTCTTCTGCGGCATCCCGCTGGTCTCGGTGGTGGTCTTCAGCTTCTACAAGCCCTGGGCCTACGGCATGAAGCCGGGCTTCGTGCTCGACAACTACATCGAGTTCTTCTCCACCGCGACCTACCTGCAGACCCTGGGCTTCACCTTCCTGATCGCGCTCATCGTGCTGCCGCTGATGGTGCTGCTCTGCTATCCGGTGGCCTACTACGTCTGCTTCTTCGTCAAGAGCGAGCGGCTCAAGCTCTACATTCTGCTGCTCTGCATCGTGCCCTTCTGGACCAGCGCGCTGATCCGCATGGTGGCGTGGCTGCCGCTGCTCGGCCGCAAGGGCCTGATCAACCAGATCCTCATGGGGCTCGGCATCATCGACGAGCCGGCGGAGATCCTGCTCTACAGCGAACCCTCCATGGTGTTCTCCATGGCGATCATCTGGTCGGTGTTCATGATCGGGCCGATCTATTTCTCCATGGCCAAGATCGACCGCCAGGTGATCGAGGCGGCGCGCGACCTCGGCGCCTCGGCCTGGACCACCTTCTGGAAGATCATCGTGCCGCTGACCAAGCCGGGGCTCGCGACAGGAGTCCTCTTCGTCTTCGTCGTGATGATGGGCGAGTTCGCGATCCAGAAGTTCATCGGCGGCGGCAAGACGACCATGCTGGCAAACGTGCTGATCCAGCAGCAAGGCCTGCTGCAGTGGCCCGCGGCGTCCGCCGTGGCGGTGGTCATGGTGCTGGTTTCGATCCCGGTGATCGTGCTGATCTTCCAGTTCGTCAATCTGCGGCGGGAGCTCTGAGCCGTGCCTGAGCCCACCAGCTATCACGTCGCCAAGTTCGGCTGGGTGAAAATCGTCCTCGCGGTCTACGTGGTGGTCTTCGTGCTGATGCTCTACGGGCCCTTCATCGTCATGGTGATCCTCTCCTTCCAGGGCGAGGACGGCGGGCCGACCTTCCCCATGCAGGGGACAAGCCCTTTCTGGTACGAGCGGCTCTTCAACCCCTCGGGCACGGCCCGGGACATCGGCGAATACGTGGGCGACTTCGGCAATGCCGGCCTGCGCTCGCTGGTGCTGGCACTCCTCGTCATGTGCATCTCGACGGTGCTTGCGACGATGGCGGCGCAGGCGATGCGCGCGCGCTTCCTGGGCGCCGGGCCGATCTTCTACCTCTACCTGGTCGGCATCATGATCCCGGGCGTCACGGTGGGGCTGGGCCACGCGCTCTTCTGGCAGGGCATCGGCATCGACAAGCACTGGCTGGGCACCACGCTGCCGGTCCACATCCTCTGGACCTTCCCCTTCTGCTTCATCGTGATGCTGACCGTGTTCAGCCGCTTCGACCGCTCAACGGAGGAGGCGGCAATGTGCCTTGGCGCCAACAGCTGGCGCACCTTCTGGCACATCACGCTGCCGATCATGAAGCCGGGTATCATGGCGTCCGCGCTCTTCGGCTTCACACTCTCGTTCGACGAATTCGCCCGCACCGTTCTGGTGTCCGGATCGCAGAACACGCTGCCGCTGGACGTGCTGGGCGCGACCACGATCCGCATCACGCCGCGCATCTTCGCGGTCGGCGTCATCATCACGCTGATCTCGTTCGCGGTCATCGGGATCTTCGGCTACCTGATGACCGCGAGCCGTTACCGGCCTCGCTTCACGGGGCAGGAGGAGCATCGGGTTTAGTATGCCGGCCCGGCGGCGCCCGGACCGGCCCGAACAGGCAACGGAGACTACACAGGGAGGAGACCATGGACAGCAAGCATCTCGAGAAGAAGTACGAGAGTCTATCCGACCGGATGGATCTCCATACCGCGATGGCGGCGGAAGAAAAGGCGATCAAGCGCTTCCGCGATGCCGAGGCGGAGGAGTCGGAGGGCGGAGGAATCGACCGCCGCACCTTCCTCGCCGCGGCTGGCGCGACGGCGGCTGCAGCCGGCACAGTGCTCGGCACCGGCAGCGCGCGTGCGGGCCTTGCGGAACGCATCGCCGGCATCACCCAGGAAGACCCGATGCAGACCATCGGCCTCGGGGTCTCGGTGCAGGAGCGTTTCTTCAACAGGTTCAAGGAGGACACCAACCTCGACGTGTCGGGGACGGTGGCCGGCTTGAGCGAGATGATCACCAAGTTCATCACCGGCGGCAACAAGACCTACTCGATGATCGAGACCAACGCCTACCGCCAGCCGGCGCTGCGGGAGGCCGAGGTGATCGTGCCGATCCCGGCGGAGAAGATCACCAACTGGGAGTTCGCCGATTCGCTCTACACCCAGCCCGGCCACATCGGTGCCGACGACGTAACCGGCTGGCCCTCCAACATCGTCTACTGGGACGAGAACAAGGACTCCTTCTACGGCGTGCCGCAGTTCTACAACATGGACGCGCTCGGCGTGCTGCCGCACAAGTTCGCGCCCACGCAGCCGGACTTCGCGATTCCCGACTCGCTAGGGTTGCTCTACACCGGCAAGTGGCGCGACGTGGATGCGACCGGCAAGACCTCGATTCAGAACGACGAGCTGATGGGGCCGCCCCGCGCCTACAGCTTCCTCTGGAAGAACGGGATCATGGACCCGCCCAAGGTCGGCAACTCCGACATGGAGCCCGACGAGATAGCGGGTGTGGTGGACTACCTCATCGCCGCCAAGAACGACGGCGTGTTCCGCCTCATCTGGAACAACTACGGCGAGGCCGTGAACCTGCTTGCCTCCGAGGAGGTGTGGGGCATGGACTGCTGGAACCCGGTGGTGGAGGACGTGAAGAAGCGCGGCATCCCGTGCTGGTACGTCGACGTCTTCGAAGGCACCGCTGCCTGGGTCCACACCATGTGCCTCTCCAGCGAAGCGCCTGAGCCCGAGGTCGCCATGGCCTATATGGACTGGTGCCTCGACGGCTGGTGGGGCTCGGCGGTCGCACCGCAGGGCTACTACTCGCCCTGCCCCGACCCGGTGCTCAATTTCCTGACCGTGGAGGACTACCGGCGCTGGTACATGGGCAAGGACCGCGATACCGGCCCGAAGACCCGGCGCCAGTCCAACATCGCGTTCTGGATGGTGTGGCCCACGCACGTGACCAGCTACATCAAGGAGTGGAACCGCTTCAGCGCGGCCTGATCCACTCCCCTTCGACTAGGCGCGGCGCGGCCGAGGCGAACGCCCCGGCCGCGCCGTTGCCGTTGACCGCTGCTCAGTAGCGCGGAAGATCGTCCCATGGCGCTCGAGCGGCCCAAGCACATCAAGACCGGAGCCGACGCCCGCGAGGCGTTGATGGCGGGTTTCGGGCACACCGCCCGGCTCGCGGGGCTGACGCTCGGCCCTCACGGCGGCCGCGTCGTGCTGGAGCGCGCGGACGATTACCCCGAGCTCACCCGCGACGGCTTCACCGCCATCAGGGACCTCGAGGACGAGGACCGCTTCGCGACCCTCGGCACGGAGCTGCTGAAGGCCTGCGTCAAGAAGACCCGCGATGCAGTGGGCGACGGCTCGACCACCACGGCGCTGCTCGCCGGCGCTTTCGCCGAGGCCGGGTTGCGCCTGGTGGCGGCGGGAATCGATCCGCCCTCGGTGCGGCGCGGCTTCGAGCGGCTCACGCGCGAGGCCCTGGCGGCACTGGAGCCGCACAGCGGCCCGGTCGCAGGCCGCGCGATGCTCGCGCAGCTCGCCGGTGTCGCCGCCGACGGCGACGATGAGATTGCGGGCCTGGTGGCCGAGGCGGTGGAGCGCCTAGGGCCCGAGGGCGTCGTCAGCATCTCCTACCACCAGGGCGTCGATACGACGGTCGACTACATGAGCGGCATGGCCTTCGAGCACGGCCTGCTCTCGCGCAACTTCCTGCTCAAGGCGGGCGAGACGGAGGTCAAGCTCGACCAGCCCTTCCTGCTGATGTGCCAGGGCGAGCTGACCGAAGCGGCCCAGGTCGTGCCTGCGCTGGAGGCGGCGCGCGAGGGCAAGCGGAGCCTGCTGGTGCTGGCGCAGGATGTCTCCGACCAGGCGCTCGCAGCCTTGCTGACCAACCACCGCGAGGGGACGGTCCATTGCGCGGCGGCGAAGGGACCGGAGTCCGGCATCTATCGCCATGTCGCGACCGACGACGTCGCGGTGCTCACGGGCGGGCGCATGGTCGGCGAGGAAACCGGCCTGTTGCCGGAAAAGGTCGACGCCACCGCGCTCGGCTCCGCCAAGCGGGCGATCGTGGACGGGGTCTCGACCACCATCTTTGGTAGCGGTGGCGAGGCGGCGGCGGTGGAGCGTCGCGCCGCGCAAATTCGCGACGCCATCGAGCACGAGCGCAAGAGCTACGACCGGGGCAAGCTCGAGGCGCGGCTTGCCCGGCTCGTCTCGGGCGTCGCCAACCTTCGGGTCGGCGGCGTCACCGAGACCGCCTGGAAGGCGCGCTACAAGGCCTGCGAGAACGCGCTCAACACCGCCCGCGCGGCAGCGGCGGAGGGTGTGGTCGCGGGCGGCGGCGTGGCGCTCGCGCGCGTCGCCTTCGCCATCGAAGACGGTGCCGCCGGTTCGGCGGAGCCCGAGCGCCGCGCCTTCGCCCGTGCCCTGCAGGAGCCCTTCCGCCGCATCGCGGGCGCCGCCGGGTGCGAGCCGTCCATCGCCCTCGAAACGCTGAGGGAAGCGTCGGCGGACATCGGCTTCGACGCACGCGAGGGCGCCTTTCGCCCCTATCGCGAGGCCGGCGTGATCGACGCGACCCGGGTGACGGCGACGGCGCTGACCAATGCGGCGGTGACCGCCGGGCAGCTCTTGTCTACGGGCTGCGCGGTCGCGCTCGCCCGCCGTCCGGACGCGATCTAGAGCGTTTCCGATTCATACGGAAACGCTTTTGCTATTTGTCGCTCACGGCAGCCGGCCTAGGGCCGGTGCCTGCGCGGGCGCGCCGCATTAGCGGCGGGCCGCGGTCGCGGCCTGTGGCGCATCCGTCAAGGACGGACGCGCCTTAGTCCGAAGGCGCCTCTTTCACGGCTTCCGCCCGGATCAGCCTGTCCGTCACTTGACCGAACTTCACCAGGCTGCCGGTCGGGTCCCACACATAGAGTTCGTCCATGCCCCAGGAGGTTTCGACGACCTCGCCCACGTCGGTGCGTCTGGCGAGGTCTGCGCGCAGCGCGCGAATGTCGTTCACACGGACGTAGCAGGAGGTGTTCTCGGCGACGCTCTTGTCCGTGCAAAGCCAGAAGTGGATCTCGATGTGCTCGCGGACGGCGATACCGTAGTTGTCGCCGAAGTTGTGCGCTTCGAAACCGAGCTTGTTGAAGTGGTCGAGCGAGGCCCCGATATCCAGCGAGGCGAGCAGGGGAATGGCACGCTCGAAGAGGGAAGTGCTATCCGGCATCGGTCATCGTCCTTCCATTCGGCGTATAGCGAGCAAACATCTCTTGCCTGCGTCACGCGCGACGCAGGTCGTAGCCCTGTGAGAAATCCTAGTCAGGCGTCGGTGATGCGCAGGAAGCCGTAGTCGTCGACCTGGAGCGTCTGGCCGGGATGCACGAGCGTGGTGGCGGTGGCCTCTTCCACGATCAGCGGCCCAGCCAGCTCCGCGCCGGGCGGCAGCCGGTCCCGCTCGTAGACCGCAGCCTCGTGGCGCCCGTCCTCCGCGAAATCGGCCATGCGCGCGGGCCGCGCTGCCGCCTCGATCGAGCGCCCGTTCGGGGCAAGCCTCGTTATCTCCGGCCGCGGGACCTTGGCGGACGCGGTAAGCCGGTAGGTCACGAACTCGACCGGGGTGTCGTCGAGGCGGAAGGTGTAGGTCTTCTCGTGCGCGTCGTGGAAGGCTGCGAGAATTGAGTCGACCTCGGCGGCCTCGATGTCCACGAGCACGGTTACCGGGTGCTCCTGCCCCAGATAGCGCAGGTCGATGCGGCCCTCGTAGGCGATCTCCGCCTCCCCCATGTGGGCGTCGGTCTGGTAATAGCGCTCCGCCTCCTCCTTGAGGCCGGCGAAGACCGCGCGCACGTCGCCCGCCTCCACCTCCTCGTCGCGGCGCAGCACGGTCTGCATGAAATCGCGCCGAGGCTCGGTAGCCAGCATGCCCCAGGCGGAGAAGAGGCCGGGGTAGAGCGGCACGATGATCTCCTTCACGCCGAGCTCGCGGCCCAAGGGAGCGCCGTGCATGGGCCCACCGCCGCCGCCCACGACCAGGGCGAAGTCGCGCGGGTCGTGGCCGCGCTGGATCGAGACCAGCTTCAGCGCGTTGATCATGTTGGCTTCTACCGTGCGGATGACCGCGACCGCCGCTTCCACCACGTCAACGCCCAGGCCGCTCGCGATCTTCTCCAAGGCGGCGCGGGCCTTGCCCTCGTCGAGGTCGAACTGCCCGCCGGCGAAGTTGGTGGGATTGATGACGCCGGTGATGAGCTTGGCGTCGGTCACGGTCGGCTCGGTGCCGCCCCGCCCGTAGCAGGCGGGCCCCGGATCGGCGCCGGCGGAGACCGGCCCCACTTTCAAGTGCCCCGCCTTGTCGAACCAGGCGATGGAGCCGCCGCCCGCCCCGATTTCCACGATATCCACCACCGGCACGCCTGACTTCGACGGTTGGGCCGGATTTTGGCTGATCTCCCGTCTGGAGTTTTCTGCAAAGACAATGACTTAGAAGTTGCGGTGCGGTCAAGCCGCTTTGTAGTGCCTAGTAGGTATATGTGGTTGTCGATACCCCCGCCGCGCGCTACACTTTCCCCGTGTTCGTTCGCATCAAGACCACGCCCAACAGCCCGCGACGCTCGGTCCAGCTCGTCGAGGCCGTGCGCGACGGCGGCAAGGTCCGACAGCGCATCGTTCGCCACATCGGCGTGGCCATGGACGAGGACGAGATCGAGCGCCTGAGGCAGCTCGGCGAGTACGTCAAGGCGAAGCTGGAGGACCAGCGCCAGCCTTTGCTGTTTGCGCCCGAGAAGATCGCAGACCAGGTGATCCGCGTCGGACGCCAGGGCGACGGCAAGCAGGAACTCCCGGTCGATCTCAAGCAACTCGAAGAGGAGCAGCGCCTGATCACTGGCGTCCACGAGGTCTACGGCGAGATGTACCGCCTGCTGGGCCTCGATGCGCTGCTGCCGCGATCGCGCTACCGGGCCTCGCACGACGCGCTGTTCCACGTGGTGATGGCACGCATCGCCAACCCCGACAGCAAGCGGGGCAGCGTGCGCCGGCTCGAGGAGGACTTCGGCGTGAGCCTTCCCCTTGAGAAGGTCTACCGCATGATGGACCAACTCGGCGCGACCGTGATCGAGCGTCTGCGCACGCAGGTGGGCGAGGCGAGCCGATCGCTGCTGCCGGAGCCGGTCGCGCTCCTCTTCTTCGATTGCACCACGCTCTACTTCGAGACCGCGGTTGAGGACGAGCTTCGCCAGCACGGCTTCAGCAAGGACGGCAAGCACAAGGACTCGCAGGTCCTGCTGGCATTGATGGTGACGCGCGAAGGGCTGCCGATCGGCTACGAGGTCTTTCCCGGCGCCACCTACGAGGGGCACAGCCTGGTCCCGGTCTTGCAGGACATGCAGCGCCGCCACCAGGTGGAGCGCACGGTGTGCGTGGCCGACCGGGGCATGCTGAGCGCCGACAACCTCGACGCCATGGACACGATCGGCGGCGAGTACGTCGTCGGCGCGCGGCTGCGCAAGCTGCCGCTCGCGCTGCGGAAGCAGATTCTCGACCCGGGCACCTATGCCCCGCTGGAGGGCCCGGAGAAGCGCCGGGTCGGCGAATGGGAGCACAAGGGCCGGCGCCTGATCGTCGTCTTCTGCCCCGTGCGCGCGCGCACGGACGCACACGAGCGCCGCAAGCAGGTGGAGCGCCTGCTCGACAGGCTGGCCCGCAGCGACAATCCGAAGGAGCTGCTCTCCAATCACGGGGCGAAGCGCTTCATCGCCGTCGAGGGCGAAGCCCGGCTCACGGTGAACCCGGAGAAGATCGCCGAGGCCGAGCGATGGGACGGGCTCGCCGGCGTCATCACCAATCTGCGCGACGCCAGCGTCACCGAAGTGATGTCTCACTACCACGGGCTCTGGCAGGTCGAGGAGAGCTTCCGGATCACCAAGCACGACCTGCGGGTGCGCCCCATCTGGCACTGGAACCCGGACCGGATCCGCGCCCACATCGCCATCGCCTTCATGGCCTTCGCCTGCGTCCGCCACCTCGCCTACCGCGTCGCCATCCAGAAGCGGCGGATGTCCCCGGAAGTCATCCGCTCCGCCCTCGTCCACCGCCAATGCTCGGTCCTGCGCTGCCGCCAATCAGGCAACCGCTACGTCATCCCCTCCAAGCCGACACCGGCGGCGGAACAGATCTATGCGACCATGGGGCTGCCCCTGACGATCACCCCGTACCAGCTCGACTGACCGCCGACGAAACCCGGCCCGGTCTCGCAGCGCCGCCGGATGTAGTGCCTGGCCGGAAATGAGAACCGGCCAATTTCAAATACTTACGCGAATCAACCGTCGAAGTCAGGCGTAGTTGTCGCCGAAGTTGTGCGCTTCGAAACCGAGCTTGTTGAAGTGGTCGAGCGAGGCCCCGATATCCAGCGAGGCGAGCAGGGGAATGGCACGCTCGAAGAGGGAAGTGCTATCCGGCATCGGTCATCGTCCTTCCATTCGGCGTATAGCGAGCAAACATCTCTTGCCTGCGTCACGCGCGACGCAGGTCGTAGCCCTGTGAGAAATCCTAGTCAGGCGTCGGTGATGCGCAGGAAGCCGTAGTCGTCGACCTGGAGCGTCTGGCCGGGATGCACGAGCGTGGTGGCGGTGGCCTCTTCCACGATCAGCGGCCCAGCCAGCTCCGCGCCGGGCGGCAGCCGGTCCCGCTCGTAGACCGCAGCCTCGTGGCGCCCGTCCTCCGCGAAATCGGCCATGCGCGCGGGCCGCGCTGCCGCCTCGATCGAGCGCCCGTTCGGGGCAAGCCTCGTTATCTCCGGCCGCGGGACCTTGGCGGACGCGGTAAGCCGGTAGGTCACGAACTCGACCGGGGTGTCGTCGAGGCGGAAGGTGTAGGTCTTCTCGTGCGCGTCGTGGAAGGCTGCGAGAATTGAGTCGACCTCGGCGGCCTCGATGTCCACGAGCACGGTTACCGGGTGCTCCTGCCCCAGATAGCGCAGGTCGATGCGGCCCTCGTAGGCGATCTCCGCCTCCCCCATGTGGGCGTCGGTCTGGTAATAGCGCTCCGCCTCCTCCTTGAGGCCGGCGAAGACCGCGCGCACGTCGCCCGCCTCCACCTCCTCGTCGCGGCGCAGCACGGTCTGCATGAAATCGCGCCGAGGCTCGGTAGCCAGCATGCCCCAGGCGGAGAAGAGGCCGGGGTAGAGCGGCACGATGATCTCCTTCACGCCGAGCTCGCGGCCCAAGGGAGCGCCGTGCATGGGCCCACCGCCGCCGCCCACGACCAGGGCGAAGTCGCGCGGGTCGTGGCCGCGCTGGATCGAGACCAGCTTCAGCGCGTTGATCATGTTGGCTTCTACCGTGCGGATGACCGCGACCGCCGCTTCCACCACGTCAACGCCCAGGCCGCTCGCGATCTTCTCCAAGGCGGCGCGGGCCTTGCCCTCGTCGAGGTCGAACTGCCCGCCGGCGAAGTTGGTGGGATTGATGACGCCGGTGATGAGCTTGGCGTCGGTCACGGTCGGCTCGGTGCCGCCCCGCCCGTAGCAGGCGGGCCCCGGATCGGCGCCGGCGGAGACCGGCCCCACTTTCAAGTGCCCCGCCTTGTCGAACCAGGCGATGGAGCCGCCGCCCGCCCCGATTTCCACGATATCCACCACCGGCACGCGCAGCGGGTAACCGAACTGGGTGCGGCTGTACTCCAGCCGGTACTCGGTGGTCACCTTGGGCGTGCCGTCCTCGATGGTGGTGCACTTCGCGGTGGTGCCGCCGATGTCGAGATAGATGACCCGGGGCTCGTCGCAGAGGTTGCCCACGATGGCGGCGCCGTTGCAGCCCGCCGCCGGCCCCGATTCCATGAGGGTAATGGGGTGTTCCTTGGCCCATGAGAAACTGGTGGTGCCGCCGTTGGACTGCATGGCGGCGCAGGCGCAGCGGATGTCGGCACCGCCCAGCGCCTGCTCCAGCTGGCCGAAGTAGGTCTGAACGATGGGCTGCACGTAGGCGTTGAGCACCGCCGTGTTGGCGCGCTCGTACTCGCGCCACTCGCGGGTGATCTCGTGAGAGGCGGTGATGCTCACGCCCGGCAGGCGCTCCCGCAGATGGGCGGCGGTCTCGGCCTCGTGCCGGGGTGCCACGTAGCTGTGGAGGAATTGGATCGCGATCGCCTCGACCTTCTCCTCCCGGCAGCGGGCGACGACGAGGCCGAGGTCCGACTTCTCCAGAGGCCGCAGCACGTTGCCTGCCGCATCCACCCGCTCGCGCACCTCGAAGCGCAGCAGGCGGGGCACGAAGGGGCGCTCCTTCTCGAAGCGTAAATTGTAGAGGTCCGGCCGGTTGCCGCGCTGAATCTCCAGCACGTCGCGAAAGCCGGCGGTCGTGACCAGCGCCGTCCGGGCGCCCTTGCGCTCGGTAATGGCGTTGATGACCGTGGTACCGCCGTGGACGAAGAAATCCACCTCGTCGGGCGCGAGGTCCGAGAGCTTGACGGTATCGATCACGCCCTGGGTCAGGTCCCCCGGCGTGGTGAGGGATTTAGCGGTGCGCAGCGAGCCCTGCGCATCGTCGAAGTAGACCAGATCGGTGAAGGTGCCGCCGATATCGGACGCGAGCCGGCCCATGATCGACCCGCGCGCTAGGCGGCTGCGGCGCGCAGCTTGGCGGTCGCTTCCTCGTCGACGGCGCGGCCACCCGCCGCGACGACCACGCCGTAGTCCTCGCGGGCGCGCTCGGCGGAGATGTAGTCCGCGCGGACTTCCGCAAGCACCTCCTCGGCAGGCCGCCGGAAGGGGTCTCCATATCCGCCGCCGCCGCCGGTGAACATGCGGATGATGTCGCCCCGCTTCATGATCGTGGTCGGTGCCCGCGCCGCCCGGCGGGCGTCGTTGCCGACATGGAGCTCGAAGTAGTTGCAGGAGCCCTCGCCGCCGCCCTCCTGCGCCCACGGCTTCTCGATCGAGCGGCCGTAGCTTGCCGAAAGCACGGCGTCGTCGGTCAGAATCTCGTATTCGCGGATCGAGCCGTAGCCGCCCCGATGGCGGCCGGCGCCGACGCCGCCCGGCGTGTTGAGCGCATACTGGTTGACCCGGACCGGGAACTTCGCCTCCAGGAGCTCGATGGAATAGTTGAAGGTATCGCCGTTGGTGATGGCGCTGGTCACGCAGTTGCCGTCGCGCTCGTCGGTGGCGCCCCAGCCGACCATGCTCGGCTCGATCATCACCCAGGGCTCGCCCTTGACGCGGTCGTGGCCGCCGAGGACGGTCACGCAGAGGCTGTTCGCGCTGCCCATGCTGACCCGCTTGGGCGCGATGGGGGCGAGCGCCTTCCACGCGAGCTCGGAGGCCTGGCCGGTGCCCTCGTAGTACCAGCCGACCGGTGCGGGCTTGGTCGCGGTGAACACCGTGCCGTCCGGCGCCTCGACCTTCAGCGGCCGGAACCAACCTTCGTTGGAGGGCGACTGGGGATCGACGATCGCCTTGAAGACCGTCTTCACCGCCGAGACGAGGGCCGAGCGCGAGCAGTTGACCGGCCCCTGAAGCTGGTCGCAGGAGCCCGTGTAGTCGACGGTGATGTCATCGCCCTCGATGGTGACAGCCACCTTCGTACGGAAGCGCTCCTCGGTGATGCCGTCGCCATCGATCCAGTCCTCGGCCTCGTAGGTGCCGTCCGGCAGCGCGGCGACGGCCTCGCGGCTTACCCGCTCGCTGGTCTCCAGGATATGGCGGAAGGTCTCCGCGACCGCCTGCTTGCCGTACTTCTCACAAAGCTCGAGGCAGCGATTCTCGGCGATGCGCACCGATGCCAGCGCCGCGTTGAGATCGCCGAGCGCCATCTTCGGCAGGCGCACGTTGGCGGCGATCATCTCGAAGATGGCGTCCTGTCGCTCGCCCTCCTTGTAGACGTGGATGCCGGGGAAGCAGATGCCCTCCTGGAATATCTCGGTCGCGTCCGCCGGCAGCGAGCCGGGCGCCTTGCCGCCGATGTCGGTCCAGTGCGAGATCGAGATGGCGAAGGCGAAGAGCTCGCCGTCCACGAACACCGGCTTTACAACGCCGACGTCGTTGTAATGGGTGCCGCCGTGGAAGGGGTCGTTGAGCATGTAGATGTCGCCCGGCCGGATGCGGCCCGCGAACTTCTCCTTGATGATGTTGATCTGGATCGAGAAGGTGCCGGTGAAGACCGTGATCCCGTTGGTCTGGGAGACGAGCTCGCCGTCCGCGTCGCAAAAGCCGCAGGCGAAGTCGAGCACCTCGTAGATCACCGGGCTCATGCTGCTCCGCGCGAGTACCACGCCCATCTCGTCCGCCACCGCCAGCAGCTTGCCGCGCACGATCTCGCGGGTCACCACGTCGGTCTCGAAACCACCGCCATTGCGTCCGTTCGTGCTGCTTGTCATCGCGTCATCCTCCGCGGGGACTTCGCGCCGCCCCCAGGCGCGCCTAGTGTCTCACCGCCACGGAAGCCCGGTCAACGCGGGATGCTCCTAGGCTGATCGTCAAGCCGGGTCAAAGCTGATGCGAAGCCTGGTGCCGGTTGCTTGCGCGACCCTCTCCAGTGTTCTCGTCGACGGTCGATTGCGGCCGCTTTCGAGCCTGGCGATGACCGACTGCGTCGTCTTCATGCGCTCAGCAAGCTCCGCCTGAGTGAGCTTGGCACGAGTGCGGGCCTCAATCAGACAACGGGAGAATTCGAACGCCGGATCGAGCCGATCATAGGCTTCGCGGTAATCCGACTCCCGGCTCCATTTCTCGTGCAACTCGGCTACCTTGGTCATCTGGTCAACTCCTTGGCACGACGTAACGCCAAATCGATTTCCCGGCGGGGCGTCTTCCGGGTTTTCTTCACGAACGCCCGCACCACCACGACGCGCCTGTCCTCTTTGTTCGCCACGTAGAGAGCACGGGATATCCCGGCCCTGCCGCTCATACGCATTTCCCAAAGCGGGCCGCTCAGATGCCGAACATGCGGTGCACCCATGCGGTCCAGGCCAACGACGGCAACCAACTGGCAAATGCGAGAGAACCGCGCCCGCATATCGACGGGCAAAGACTGAAGCTCTTGGTCTACGGTTTCGTTCAGCGTCTCGACGGACCACTCCATCAGTCACCGTAATTATAGCAAAATTGCGATAAGGGCAAAGAGGCTCGATAATTGGCGGTGGCGGTCACACCGTGACGACAATCTTGCCGCATTGGGTGTTGGATTCCATGTGACGGTGGGCTTCCACGATCTGCTCCAGTGGGAACTCGCGGTCGATCACGGGCTTGAGCGCGCCGCTCTCAAGGCCTTCGAAGAGGTAGTCGCGCCCTGCCGCGAAGCGGGCCTCGTCGCGCACGAAGTCGAGCACCTGGTAGCCGACGATGGTGAGCGATTTCGCCAGCATTGGCATGAGCGGATAGGCGGTCTCGCCGGGGTAGAGGGCGCCGTACTCGTAGATGGTGCCATAGGGCGCTGCCGCGCCGCAGAGCGTGGTCAGCAGCGGTCCCGCAATCGGATCGAAGGTCACGCGGGCTCCGGCCCCGCCGGTGATCGCCATGACCCGGGCGGGCAGGTCCTCCTCATCGGTCGCCACGACGTGATCGGCGCCGAGGCCGAGGAGCGCCTCCTTCTTGGCCGCGGTCCGGGTGGTCGCGATCACGGTGGCGCCGCTGGCGCGGGCGATCTGGATCGCGGCGAGGCCGACGCTGCTGCTCGCCGCGGTGACGATCGCGGCGTCGTCGGGGCCGAGGTTGCCGTAGTGGACCAGCGCGCCGTAGGCCGTGAGGTAAGCCATCCAGAGAGACGCGCCCTCGGCCGGCGAAAGCGCTGCGGGGTAAGGCTCGGCGATCTCCGCCGGCACGGTGGCACTCTCGCCGTAGACGCCTTGGCGGGTCTGGGAGAGCGCAAAGGACGGGACCGTGGCGATGCGGTCGCCTTCCTTGACCCTCGTCACGCCGGCACCCACGGCCTCCACCACGCCGGCGGCCTCGTAGCCGATGCGGGAGGGGAAGACCGGCTGCTCGTGGTAGATGCCCTCGCGCAGCATGACCTCGGCCCGATTGAGGCCGATCGCCTCGACCCTGATCCGGACCTCGCCAGCCCCGGGGTCCACCTCCGGCACCTCGTCGAGGCGCAGCACATCGGGGCCGCCGGTCTCGTGGAATCGCACGATTCTAGCCATGGTCCGCTCCCCGCCTGCTCGCCCGCACGGGTGCCGGGCATCCGTTGAACCTTGCGAAACCTAGCACAAACCCGCCGTAGCCCTTCAGTCGCGCGGAAGTCCTCGGGCATCGGCATTTCGGCAGGCCAGCGCGACTTCGTTCCGCGCGCGGGACCCGGACGATGGTGCGGTGCACAGGGTGGGATGCCTGCGTCAGGATCGCGCCATGCGGTGCGAGAGCGAGCGGCTCACGGCGAGCAAGACGGATGGATGGGATGAACCTTGTTGCCGCGCCCGCGACTCTTGGTTTCGCGCGCACGACGCTGCGCGCGTGCGCGATTCAGGTGCGGGAGACGCGCGCGCGACCCTTGATTTCGCGCGCACGATGCTGCGCGCGTGCGCGACCTTGAACCGGAATTCGCCACCTTGGACCGCTTTGAGCCGCCCGCCCTGGACCACTTTGGGCCACTTTGAGCCACTTTGAGCCGCCTTGAGCCGGAATAGGCCGCCAAAAGTTATGTAACTGCCCAGGTTCTTGCTGTGAAAATTCTCTGGGATTCGGCACAACGCTACCCACGCGACGCCCGTGTGCTCCTCTGGGGTCGCCGGGTTTCACAGCTCACGATGCCCCTCTTGCGGACTGCGACCGGTAAGCTACCCCGATGTGGCCCGAAGTCCGCCCGCGCGACGGGCACCGATTTTCAGTAACTGCCCAGGTCTGATTCTGCCGAGCACTCGGACGTGATGGATTGATGGTTCTGACCAGCCAGGGGTCAGGCGGCGCTTTCCCGGAGCAGCGCAGGATTTCAGAAGCGCAATAAGGGGATCAGCTGGATTGGATCGGGGTGCGCCAGGGTTTCGAGGACATTCCAGCGCTGTTTTCGAGCGGTGGCGATGACGGATCGCAGGTTTGCGAAGTCGCGGGCGCCTTGTATCGAGCGGAAGCCGCCTGAGATTTTCTGGCGCAGCTTGCCCATTCGGAGGTCGCGCTCGGCCTCGTTGTTGGAGAAGGGGGTTCGCGGATCGGTGAGGAAGCGCAGGCACCCCTCCTTGTACTTCTGGAGTCGGAGGGCGAGGTTGTGACCGATGCGGCGCTTTTGTCGTCCGCGCTTTCCGGTCTGGAGCGGTGGCATTTCTTCGTGAGAGGCGATGGCACGTTCGAGGATGCGGTCCCAGGCTCGCGAGATGCGGGCCACCAGTGAGGCGGGCACGTCGCGGTCGTTCTTGTGGGCGAAGCGGGCGGCTCTGTTGGCACGGATGAGGAGCCGGTGCGTGCTCGTTGCCCAGTCTTCCTTCTCGATCTCGATGAGGGCTTGGAGCTCGCGCAGGTGATGGGCGTTGCAGGCCCCGTGGCGCACGCCCTCGAGAGCGAAGTAGGTGGCGTAGTCGTCATGGATGACGATGCCGTTGAGCTTCTCGTCGATGTGGCTGCGCCCGGTGGCGACGCGCAGGATGGTGAGCAACGGGGTGCACAGCACATGGAGCCAATGGGTCCGGGCGGCGATGCGGATGCCGGTCTCGTCGAGGTGTTTGACTGGGGCTGCGGTGCGGATGATCTCCGCGAGGCGATCGAGGAAGCCCTCGAAGCGCCGGGCGGTGCGCCTTCCCATGGCGACGATGGTGGCTGTTGAGAGCTTGACCGCGAAGAGGTCGCTCATGACCTCGGCGACCCGCTTCTCGGGAATGAACTGAGCGTGCAGCAGGTAGGTCACCCACGCGGTGATGCGCGGCCCGTATTGGACCGGTGCGCTCACGCCGTTCGGGAAGACGGCTGTCGTCACGGTGCCGCAGGCAGCGCAGAGGCAACGATGGCCGCGATGTTCGGTGACCTCGAGGGGCTGCGGCTCGGGCACATCGAAGACCTGCCGGCAGACGGGGGCTCCGTGACGGTCAGCGTCCGACAGCGGCGCGCCGCAGCCCTCACAGGCGGACGGATCATGATCGACGACATGGTCGGGCGTCGCGGTCCGCTCCAGGGTAGTTCCCTTGTGGCCCGGCTGGCCGCCACTGGGCCTGTCGGACTTGCCGCGCTGGCTCCGGGTGCGCTTCTCCCGGTCACCGCTCTTCTTCTTCAGACCGTCGCTGGCCGGCGGCTTGGAGCTGGTGGTGCTGTCGAGCGCGGCGCTGCGCTCGAGTTCGGCGATCCGCTCGCGCAAGCGGGCGTTCTCCCGCTCCAGCGCGTCGTTCTCCTTGACCAGGGCCGCGCTCAGGCGCAGCAACCTCTGGCCCCATTCCCGAATGGCTTTGACGGCGGTCATTGCGAAGGATTGTGGGGTGAAAAGGTCCTGCAGGCACGCGAAGGCCTCGTCGTGGGCAGCGAGGTCCTCGTGCCAGCGCGACACTGTCACGAACCCTCGTCGGCCTCGACGGCCATGATCGCGGCCAGTGAGCGCGCGCGGTCTTTCAGCGGGGATCGGGGCCTGATCCGCTCGGATTTGTTGAGGTTTTGGGGCGGGTGCCCCTCGGCGAACTTGCAAGAAGTTCGCCGGGGGGCTTTGTCTCGTGGTGACGGTCACAATCGCCAGAGACGGCCCCAATGTCGCACAACATTTTCCGCCACTCCATGCTTTGCAACGCCCTGGTCTGGGCCTGGCTGCGCGAGGTCGATGAGGCCGAGGCGGCGCGCTGCCGCGAGGCGGGCTGCCGACACTGCCCCGGCAAGCTGCACAGCGCGACGTATCCGCGCAAGCCGTACGGTCTGGCAGCCGAGTTGAGGGAAGAGGGCACGCGGCGGTTCAGCTTCTGCTGCGCGGATTGCCGCCTGCGAGCGACCCCACCATCGGTACGATTCTTCGGGCGCCGCTTTTATCTGGGCGCCCTGTTCGTTCTGTTGAGTGCACTGGTTCTGAGAGGCGGGGTGCGGTTGCAGACGATCAAGCGGAAGTGGGGGGTCTCGGTCGCCACACTGCGCCGCTGGCGGAAGTGGTGGCTGGAGGCGTTCCCGGCGACGGAGCCCTGGGGAGCGAAGCGTGGCGAACTGGTGATGCCACCCGAGGAGGTGCCGCTGCTCTTCGTGCTGCGGCAGATGCGGGGCGGACGCTTCGGTGAGCGTCTGTTCCTGAGCCTGATCTGGTTCAAGCCGTGGACGGGCTATTGCGGGCTCGGCGATGGCTCGGCGCCGCCCGCAGAAAGTGTTCCTGTCACGCCCGGATAGGGCGTTCTACATGGGCATCTCTCCGATGCGGCGAGGGAGGGATGCCGGAATGGACAAGGACGACGCAGGCGCCAGGCGCGAGAAGTGGGCCCGGCTGCGCTTTGCGGTGGTGGGGCCGCTTCTGGCTTCACCGCCGCCTGCAGGCCAGCTGGGGGCCGAG
The DNA here is from genome assembly GCA_963422645.2 of Alphaproteobacteria bacterium. GTDB lineage: Bacteria > Pseudomonadota > Alphaproteobacteria > UBA828 > UBA828 > WTGU01. The sequence goes on along the minus strand of CAXXVO010000008.1, from coordinate 508,637 downwards.
TTCGAGCGTCTGTCGCAGCGCGACTGGGAGCACCCGTCGGGCAAGGGGCCGGTGCGCTTTGCGGCCTCGACGATCGAGCGCTGGTACTACCGGGCGCGGGCAGAGGAGCAGGACCCGGTCAAGGCGCTGCGCCGGAAGCCTCGGACCGACGTCGGCCGCGAGCGGTCCATGTCGGCGGGGCTGATCGCGGCGCTGCGCGAGCAGTACCGGGTCCATCCCTCGTGGGCGGCGCAGCTCCACTACGAGACCCTCAAGGCTCATGTTGCGACCCATCCCGAGCTCGGCCCGATGCCGTCCTACGCGACGCTGACGCGGGCGATGCGCAATCGCGGCCTGGTGCGCGAGCGCCCCAGGAAGTGGCACGAGGGTGAGGACTGTTGTTAAGCGTGGAAAAGTGACCCCCTATTGGGGGTGATCGGCGTCCAAAATTGACCCCCTTGGATTTGTGTCCATGAACACACCTCGTCGTTTGGACGGACGGGGTGGTGGGGGAGATGCTGGTTGTGGAAACGATCGCGAAGATCCGTCGGGATCATCTGGTGAAGGGCGTTCCGATCAAGAAGCTCGCCCGGGATTTGAGGGTTTCCAAGAACACGATACGCAAGGTGGTGCGGGGCGATGCGACCTCGCACAGCTACGAGCGCAAGATCCAGCCGATGCCGAAGCTTGGGCTGTGGGTGGAGGAGCTTGAGCGCCAGCTGAAGGCCAACGAGAAGAAGGCACGCAAGGATCGGCTGTCTCTTCTGCGGATTCATGAAGACCTTGTGTCGCTGGGCTACAAGGGCGGCTATGACGCGGTTCGCCGCTATGCCAGGGCCTGGCGGCGCCGGTGGCGGCTGTTGTCGCCGGCGCAGGCCTATGTGCCGCTGATCTTCGATCCCGGCGAGGCCTACCAGTTCGACTGGAGCCACGAGTACGCGCGTCTGTCGGGCGCGACGACCAGGGTGAAGGCGGCGCACATGCGGCTGTGCCACAGCCGGATGTATCTGGTCCAGATCTTTCCCCGCGAGAGCCAGGAGATGGTCTTCGAGGCGCACGAGCGTGCCTTCCGCTTCTTCGGCGGGGTCTGCCGGCGGGGCATCTACGACAACATGAAGACGGCGGTGAGCACGATCTTCGTGGGCAAGAAGCGGGACTACAACCGCCGCTTCCAGGAGCTGTGCTCGCACCATCTGGTGGAGCCTGTGGCGTGCACGCCAGGGGCTGGCTGGGAGAAGGGGCAGGTCGAGAAGCAGGTGGGTGACCTTCGCGGCCGCCTGTTCGTGCCCATCCCGCGGGGCCGCTCCTACGCCGAGATCAACGAGTGGCTGATGGATCGGTGCATCGAGGACGCCAAGAAGCATCCGCATCCGACAATCCCGGGCAAGACGGTGTGGCAGGTGTTCGAGGAGGAGCAGCCCTTCCTGATGGCGTATCGCGGCCCCTTCGACGGCTTCCATGCCAGCGAGGTGTCGGTCTCGAAGACCTGTCTGGTGCGCTTCGACAACAACCAGTACAGCGTCGCGGCCCGCGCCGTCGGCCGGCCGGTGGACGTGCGGGCCTATGCCGATCGGATCGTCATCCGCCAGGACGGCGAGACCGTTGCCGAGCACCCCCGCAGCTTCGGGCGCGGCCGGTTCGTCTACGATCCGTGGCATTACGTGCCGATCCTGACGCGGAAGCCCGGCGCGCTACGCAATGGCGCGCCCTTCAAGGACTGGCAGTTGCCCAACGCGCTCGGCCGCCTGCGAACCCGGCTCGCGGGCCACGACGACGGCGACCGGCAGTTCGTCAAGGTGCTCGCGGCGGTGCTGGAGGACGGACTGGAGGCGGTTGAGGCGGCCTGTGCCGAGACGCTCGACTGCGGTGCCTGCAGCGCCGACGTGGTGCTCAACATCCTCGCCCGGCAGCGCCAGCCGGCACCGCCGGCAATCATCCCGACGCCCGAGGGCCTGCAGCTTCGCCACAAGCCGGTAGCCGACTGTCAGCGCTACGACAGCCTGAGGGAGGCCGGTCATGGAGCGTCATGATGTGCTGGAGATGATGACCCAGCTGAAGCTCGCAGGTATGCGCGCCGCTTACGACGACATCCTTGCCGACGGGCTCAAGCGCCGCCATCCGGTGCAACAGATCATCGGTACGCTGCTGCAGGTCGAGATCGCCGACAAGAGGGCCCGCTCGATCAAGTACCAGATGGCCTCCGCCAAGCTGCCGACGGTCAAGGAGCTGGCCGACTTCGACTTCGCCGCCTCGCCGGTCAACGAGCCCCTGATCCAGGAGCTCGCCGGCGGCGGCTTCCTCGAGGGCAAACGCAACATCGTGCTGGTCGGCGGCACCGGTACCGGCAAGACCCATCTCGCCGTCGCCATCGCGCGGTCCTGCATCCGCAAGGGCGCGCGCGGCCGGTGCTACAACGTCGTCGACCTGGTCAACCTCCTCGAGGCCGAGCTTCGCGCCGGACGCCAGGGCCGCACTGCAGACCAGCTCGTCCGCCGCGACTTCGTCATCCTCGACGAGCTCGGCTACCTGCCCTTCGCCCAGGCCGGTGGGCAGCTGCTCTTCCATCTGATGAGCCGGCTCTACGAGCGCACCTCGATCGTCATCACCACAAACCTCGCCTTCGGCGAATGGCCATCCGTCTTCGGCGACCCCAAGATGACCACAGCGCTGCTCGATCGCCTCACCCATCATTGCGAGATCATCGAGACCGGCAACGAGAGCTGGCGCTTCAAGAACCGCTCCTGACCCGCCGCCGGCCTCCCTTGCGGCCCGGTTGCCCCGGTGGGCCAACAGGGACCCCCCACGCGGCTTCGCTCCGCGTAGCGCAGGGCGCCACACGAAGCCGCGCGGGTCCCCCCTATTGGCTACCGGGACAACCTCCGCCGTGCCACTCAGGGGGGTCAATTTTGCACGCCGATCGGGGGTCAGTATTGAAAGCCGATTGACACTCGGGCGCGACACCCAGCGAAAAACCGCCTGAAACAACCGAAATGTATCAGAATTCAAGGAGTTCCCGGCACGCTGCCCAGAACAGCCAGCATCACGAGGTCAGGAAGTCTGAGTTTACGGGGTCTAAAGCATGGCAATTCGGATTTTCAGAAATGGAAAACTTCTACTAGTCAAGACCTAAAGAGAATATTCGGGTAACTGCCCAGGTTCTTGCTGTGAAAATTCTCTGGGATTCGGCACAACGCTACCCACGCGACGCCCGTGTGCTCCTCTGTGGTCGCCGGGTTTCACAGCTCACGATGCCCCTCTTGCGGACTGCGACCGGTAAGCTACCCCGATGTGGCCCGAAGTCCGCCCGCGCGACGGGCACCGATTTTCATTCTATGGGGTGGTCCAGCACGGCGTCGACCATGATCGTTTATGAGAATGGCTCCGCTGTTGGAGAACCCGTGCCAGGTGAGCTTACGCGCACTTGACGGTGGCGATGAGCCGATCCGATGGGCTGGTCAGGGCTTCGATGATATTCCAGCCCTGCTTTCTGGCGGTGGTGATGACGCTGCGCAGGATGGCGAAGTTCTCGGCCCCCTGCGCGGACCGGAAGCCCCCGGAGATCTTCTGGCGCAGCTTCATCATCCGAAGGTCGCGCTCGGCCTCGTTGTTCGTGAACCCGACCTCGAGGTCGATCAGGAACCGGAGCACCGCGCATTTGTGGTCGCGCAGCCTCAAGGCCAGATTGTGACCGATCCTTCGCTTCCGGCGCTTCTTCCTCTTGCCAGGCGAGAACGGTGGTTGGCTCTCGTGAAAGGCCAGCGCATCGGCGATGATCTCGTCGTATCGGCGCTCGATCAGCGCCACAAGCCTCGCCGGAACGGCGATATCCTTGTCCAGCGCGATGCGGGCGGCGCGATTGGCTCGGCGCAGGAGCTGCTGCATCCGCCGGGCCCAAGCCTCCCCTTCGATGTCCACCAGCGCCTGCAACTCCCGCAGGTGATGGGCGTTGCACAGGCCGTGCTCCACCCCTTCCATCGCGAAGTACGGCTTCCAGTGATCGTGCACGACGATGCCGGAGACACCCGAGAGCAGGGCGCCGCGCTTGCCGCTGACCCGGTACGCCGCCAGCAGCGGCGTGCAGATCACATGAAGCCACTGCGTCTGACCGCCGATCCGCAAGCCGGTCTCGTCCATGTGTTTCACCCGCGCCGTGCCCGCCGCCAGGTCCTGTATGTGCAAGGCCGCGTCCCGCAGCCGCTCGGCCGCCCTCTCGCTCATCGTCGCCAACGTCGCAGCCGTCACCGGCGCGCCGAAGAGCTCGGCCATCACCTGCGACAGCCGATCCTCCGGCAGGAAGTGAGCGTGCTGAAGGTAGACCGCCACCCCGGCAATGCGCGGGCCGTACTGCACCGGCGCCGACACCCCGTCGGGGAACGCCGCCCGGGTCACCGTCCCGCAATGCCCGCAGCACTTGGCATGCGCCCGGTGCTCGGTCACCTCCAGGGGGCTCGGCTCGGGCAGATCGAACACCTGGCGGGCGACGGGCGTTCCCGCCCTGGCCGCGTCCGAAAGCGGCGAACCGCATCCCTTGCAGGAAGCCGGGACGTGATCCTTCACCCGATCCGGGTGATCGGCGCGGCGCAGCGTCTTGCCCTTGTGGCCGGGCTGGCCACCGGGCTTGCGGCCCGATTTGCCGCGCAGGCTTCGGGTTCGCCGCTTCGAATTCGGCTTCCTCAGCCCATCGCTCGAAGGCGGCTTGCCGCTGTTGAGGCCGAGACGGCGCTCCAACTCCTCGATGCGCTCGACGAGACGCGCGACTTGCTCTTCCAGCCGCGCGTTCTGCTGCCGAAGCCAGGCATTTTCCTCCCGAAGCCGGGCGTTCTCCTCCTCCAGGCGGGCGATCTTCTGCGCGGGCGTTTCGGGCGCTGCTCCCGTCGAAGGGCCGCGCGGCGACTCGGGATTGCTCATGTCGTTGTTGAGTCATTTCCCGAAATTCCCGTCAAGCCCTTTCCACCAACTCCGAACGAGAAACGCCTCAATCCACTGGCCCAAAATGACAAATCAGACGACCTGGGCAGTTACATATTCGGTAGTCAGAGTGATTATCCCAGAGACTTCGACCGCAGCTTGATAATTCATCTGCATGAAGATAGCGGCACCAATGTGGATAGAGCCGCAACCTTGCTAAATTCTTGGATTGAGGAAGTTGAGGAGGACTGGCCAGAGACGGGGCGGGCTTCTGACGGCTCCAATGCCGATGATGATATGGTGCACAAGAGCAATAGAGTTTTCGTCATCCACGGGCACGACGGAGCCGCTCGGGAAACGGTTGCGAGATTTCTGCAGAACCTGGAACTCCAGCCGATCATCCTACACGAACAGGCGAACAAGGGCCGCACGATCATCGAAAAGTTCGTGGATCATGCGGATGTCCCTTTCGCGGTTGTCCTCTTGACCCCGGACGATGTGGGTAAGCGGAATGATGAGAAGTTCGACCTCAAGCCTCGCGCTCGGCAGAACGTCATTCTGGAGCTGGGCTTCTTCCTCGGGAAGCTTGGCCGGGAGTGTGTCTGTCCCCTTGTCAAAGGCGATGTGGAAACCCCGTCGGACTACGACGGAGTGGTTTATACTGAGCTGGACGATGGGGGCGGCTGGAGGGTAAGACTCGTTCAAGAATTGAAGGTCGCCGGCTTCGATGTCGACGCCAACAAGGCGATTTAGACATGAACCCGCGCCTATCGATCCCGAAGTCCGAACTGACTGAATTCTGCCAGGCGCACGGCATCCGTCGGCTCGCCATCTTCGGCTCCGCATTGCGGAGCGAATTCGGTCCCGAGAGCGATGTCGACGTGCTGGTCGAGTTCGCGCCAGGTCGCACTCCCGGCCTGTTGGGCGTGGCTGGCATGGAGATCGAGCTCTCGACCCTGTTCGGCGGCCGCAAGGTCGACCTGCGAACCCCGGAGGATCTGAGCCGCTATTTCCGCCAGGAAGTCCTCGACACGGCGGAAGTCCAGTATGCGCAAGGATGACGAGATCCGTTTGCGGCACATGCTGGACGCCGCGCGAGAAGCGGTCGCCTTCGCTAGAGGACGGACGCGCGGCGACCTCGACAAGGATCGCCAACTGCTCCTTGCGCTGCTCAAGGATGTCGAGATTGTCGGCGAGGCGGCAACGCAGGTCACCGAACCCACACGCCAGCGTTTGCCGGAGATTCCGTGGGAACGGATCGTCGGGATGCGCAATCGACTCGTGCATGCATATTTCGACATCAACCTCGATATCGTCTGGAAAACGGTACAGGGTGACTTGCCGGAACTGATCTCTCTGCTTGAACCGGCAATCCCGCCTAAGCGCGGCCCGACGCCGGAGGCGGAGTAGTGGCCCGCGCCATCATCGACCGCCTGATCGTCAATTCTCTCTACGAGGAGCCCGCGCGCCATTGGCGCTACGATCGGACGACGCGTCTGTTCGACCTCGGGGACGGACGCCGGCCGGCCGGATATGTCATCGCGTCGCAGGATTCCAAGGCTTTCGGAGACCCCGGCGTCTTCGTCGAAATCCCCCTGGTCAACTGCATTCGAGAACGCGTGCGCGCGTGGCGTGCCGCTGGCTATCCCGGAGTTACGGGAGTCACGAAGCGCCTGCTGGAGTACTGGAACGATCCCGAGGAGTTCGCCCGGCGGTTCTTCTTCTGTCAGGTCGAGGCGGCGGAAACGCTAATCTGGCTCACCGAAGCGCCGGCGGCTGAGCGCGTGGGGGTCGATATCCCGTCCGACGGCGGCGCGTTCCAGCGGCTATGCGCCAAGATGGCGACCGGCTCCGGCAAAACCGTCGTCATAGCCATGGTTATCGCCTGGCATGTGGTGAACAAGATTGCCAACCCCCGCGATACCCGATTCGCCAAGAACATCCTCGTCATCGCTCCCGGTCTCACGGTAAGAAACCGCTTGGCCGTTCTGGTGCCGTCTCATCCAGAGAACTACTACGAGGCCTTCCGTGTCGTTCCGTCGGCTGTGCTCGACAAGCTGCGTCAAGGCAAGGTGGCGATCCGCAACTGGCACGCGCTTAATTGGGAGACGGACGAGAAGATCGCCAACAAACGCGGCGCCAAGAGCGTCGAAGCCTATATCCGCGATGTGCTCGGCGACATGGCGCGCGCCCGGAACATCCTGGTCGTCAACGATGAGGCGCATCACGCATGGCGTGTCCCGGCCGGGGGCAAGGTCAGGGGCGTCGCCAGGGGCACCATTGAGGAAGCGACCAAGTGGATCGGCGGGCTGGATCGAATCCACCGAGCGCGCGGCATTCTCGCCTGCTACGACTTCTCGGCGACACCGTTCGCGCCGTCGGGCGGGAGAAGTTCCGAGGAAGCGCTGTTCGACTGGATCGTGAGTGATTTAGGATTGAACGACGCCATCGAGTCCGGCCTCGTCAAGACGCCGCGTGTGGTGATCCGCGACGACGCCGTGCCCGACGCCAGAACCTACAGATCCCGCCTCTACCACATCTACAATGATCCCGAGGTGAGGGACGATCTGAACCGGCCGGCCATGTGCAAACGCACTAAACCTGTCCGCAGTTCCGCAGAAAATCCGGCCGGATGGGATCGCCAAGTTGTTGATTGCCCGACCGGCGGCTGACAGGCATACGCGGTAGTTCTGTCCGTTTTCACGGAATCCGCAATAATTCGGCTAGGTTTCCGGGCAAGGAGGAGATCGCTAAGGAAAAACCGAAGAAACGCGGAACAGCGTAACGTGGAAGCTACGAAGAGAGCGTGGCGACGTGGAGCCGCGCGACGGCGAGAAGCTGTAAACGTAGGCTGGCGGCCCAGCGAGGATGTCCTGGTCAGCCTGCCTCTACCAACGGCACCCCCGGTCCTTCAGGTACTGACGGAAATCCTCCACCATGTCTTCCCTCGGGCCATTTATGATGCACCCATCCTCCTTCGAGTACCGTTGGGCCTGATCGCGGTCTTCGGTTCCCCACCGCCACCACTGCACCGGGGCGGTCCACGCCTCCCATGCCAAAGCGTATCTGTGACGGTCTTGCACCATGGCGCTTCGGGGTCCGGCCAAAATCTTGACGTTTCTCCCTCCCACCTTCCCGACGAACGCGGTCAGGTCCTCAAACATCTCTTCGCCCCCCCCTTCAACCGGGGCGTCGTCGGCGTCCCATGCACCCCAGAGCCCGCCTGCGCACGGCTGCATATTTCCGAACCACCGCCGTTCACCGCCTCGATCGATGGTGACTGCATAGACGATGGGGTCGGCGCGCGCATCAGTCGGTGTCATCCGCGTCTCCTCTCCTATATCGCTTCGCCACGATTTCCGCCGGGCACCCACTCCCGTATGCACATGATGACACGGGGAGCAGGCACCACCAAGCGACACACTCAAGGCCAGCGCGAAGGGGACAGCGAGCCTCAAGGGGATGCTGGCCCGGATCGGGCGCGGGAAGGACAGCCCAGAAGTGAGCGCCACCGGAGGGCAGAACACAGGAGCGTCCGAGGCGGGGAAGCCGACCGGACAGGGTGTCGAGCCGCAGGCCGCGGAGAGTGTGAGCGCAGGGCGGACAGCGCAGGTGAGGAGAAGGGAGGGCGACCGAAAGCTGCGCGACGGCGATACACACTAATTCTGTCCGTTGAGGACAACTTTTGTGTTTTTACACAGGCCAGAGCAGAGGAGCCGTTGCCGGACCTGGTGATGAACGGATACTACCTGCTGGGCTACGACTGGCTCGTCACCGCCAGGGACTGGACGGCGCGGCGGAGCTCATCGAGACCTTCGTCGAGACCCCGCGCTACACCGGCGCCGTCTACCGGGCATCAGGCTGGATACGGGTCGGGACCACTCAGGGGCGCGGTCGCTACGACCGGGACAAGCTCTACGACAAACCCCGCAAGGACGTCTGGCTCCGGCCTCTCAGAAGGGATTGGCGGCGCGCCCTCAACCGCTAGAATCCAAGCCCCACGGATCGGGCATGCGTGCAACCGTGCCAACCAGAGGATGCCCTTCTCCACGGCCTGGCGGAACGTTTACGGTTACGGTAACCGTTCCGGTAAGCCGTGGAACCGACCGGCCCGCCGACACGGTCGATGCCGCCAGACGACGGATCTCTTCGCATTGCGGGCTTTGACCACGTCCGTTCGTTCGGGCCAGCACGGGTTGTCGGAACGTTTACCGGAACGCTTACGCGTGACCGAACGAAAACCGCGCGAATCGGAATGGTCGACGAAATGTAACCGTTCGACGCTCGGGGGAGGCGCGCGGTGCCAAGTCGGGCTGAACGGCAGGAAGGTCGCAGCTTCCCTCGGGACTGCACCATTCCGGTAGCGACCGCGCGTGTTCCGTCCCCCGGGACCCGAACGGTTACGACGAAATCATGCTACTGACGTGACATGTCACGTCCAGAAGTGGATCGACTCCAGTTACGGTATGATTACGGAAGCCGATTTGGGAAATATACGAGGGCACGGAAGGAACTGAAAACACGTTTATAAACAACGGGTTGATGGGGTTCAGGCGGCCAGACGATAGTCTGATGATGCACAAGTGAGCCTGAGATCGTGCACCCGCACGTCATCCAGACCGGCGTCCTTCCGGATATGCTGCCAATACGAGAAGAGGCCGGTCAGTCGGCCATCCGACTTGCTGCGGATCATCCAGGGAACGTCCTCCACGCGCTCGATGCCGTCGAGCACCGCCAGCACCGGATCGGTCAGCGGCACCATGCGCGGGCCCGTCTTGCCGTCGCGCAACCGCAGCACGCGCGACGTGCGGTCCATGTCATCCCACCGCAGGGACAGGATCTCGCCCATCCGGCAGCCGGTCAGCATCAGCAGACGCAACGCGGCGACTGCCGACGCCTGCGTCGCCCCCCTGGCCTCGAATGTTCGCAACGCCGCCCCGAGGCGTCGGAACTCCTCGGGCGTCAGGAAGCGTTCGCGGGACTTCTCGCGATAGTACCGGACATGCCGGCACGGGTTACGGCCGGGCGGCACCATCTCCCAGGTCTCGGCCAGAACGAACAGCCTCGACAGTACCCAGACCGCCCGGTTCGCCATCGCCGGCATGTCGCGCATCCAGTGGTGCAGCGCGGCGGCTTCTTTCGGCCCGACCTCCGAAAGCGGCATCGTCCCCAAGACAGGAAGAACGTGACGGTCGAGAGCCATCTTGTAGTGCTTCGCCGTTGCCGGCTTGCACCTGACCCCAAACCGGACGGACACGCAGCGGGCCGCCAGATCGGCGACCGTGGGCTCGGGCGCCGGCTTCGGCGGCCTCGGGTCCTCACCCTGCTTGATGCGGTCGATCGCAACCGCCGCCTCGCTCCGGTACTTCTCGATCGTCTCCGCGCCAACCGGCCCCAGCGTCACCCGCTTCAGGCCGGCCGGTCCCCGGGACTGGACGATAAAGAGCTTGCGTCCGGTGGCGTGGACCCGCACTCCCAAGCCGGCCAGCTCGCCGTCCCAGTAAATCGCGTCCTTGTCCTCGGCTTTCAGCTTCTCGACAATCCGCTTGGTCAGTTTGAGTGTGCTGCGTTTCGGCATCGTCTCTCCCACGGTCTCCATCCGCTCGAATATCAGTCATCAAACCGCAATCGAGCGGCATCAAATGCGGGGCTATTGGAGACAATCCGTGGCGATGATGCAAGAGGCAGAAGGCAGGAAAGGAAAGAAAAATCGTAACTGCCCAGGTCGTCTGATTTGTCATTTTGGGCCAGTGGATTGAGGCGTTTCTCGTTCGGAGTTGGTGGAAAGGGCTTGACGGGAATTTCGGGAAATGACTCAACAACGACATGAGCAATCCCGAGTCGCCGCGCGGCCCTTCGACGGGAGCAGCGCCCGAAACGCCCGCGCAGAAGATCGCCCGCCTGGAGGAGGAGAACGCCCGGCTTCGGGAGGAAAATGCCTGGCTTCGGCAGCAGAACGCGCGGCTGGAAGAGCAAGTCGCGCGTCTCGTCGAGCGCATCGAGGAGTTGGAGCGCCGTCTCGGCCTCAACAGCGGCAAGCCGCCTTCGAGCGATGGGCTGAGGAAGCCGAATTCGAAGCGGCGAACCCGAAGCCTGCGCGGCAAATCGGGCCGCAAGCCCGGTGGCCAGCCCGGCCACAAGGGCAAGACGCTGCGCCGCGCCGATCACCCGGATCGGGTGAAGGATCACGTCCCGGCTTCCTGCAAGGGATGCGGTTCGCCGCTTTCGGACGCGGCCAGGGCGGGAACGCCCGTCGCCCGCCAGGTGTTCGATCTGCCCGAGCCGAGCCCCCTGGAGGTGACCGAGCACCGGGCGCATGCCAAGTGCTGCGGGCATTGCGGGACGGTGACCCGGGCGGCGTTCCCCGACGGGGTGTCGGCGCCGGTGCAGTACGGCCCGCGCATTGCCGGGGTGGCGGTCTACCTTCAGCACGCTCACTTCCTGCCGGAGGATCGGCTGTCGCAGGTGATGGCCGAGCTCTTCGGCGCGCCGGTGACGGCTGCGACGTTGGCGACGATGAGCGAGAGGGCGGCCGAGCGGCTGCGGGACGCGGCCTTGCACATACAGGACCTGGCGGCGGGCACGGCGCGGGTGAAACACATGGACGAGACCGGCTTGCGGATCGGCGGTCAGACGCAGTGGCTTCATGTGATCTGCACGCCGCTGCTGGCGGCGTACCGGGTCAGCGGCAAGCGCGGCGCCCTGCTCTCGGGTGTCTCCGGCATCGTCGTGCACGATCACTGGAAGCCGTACTTCGCGATGGAAGGGGTGGAGCACGGCCTGTGCAACGCCCATCACCTGCGGGAGTTGCAGGCGCTGGTGGACATCGAAGGGGAGGCTTGGGCCCGGCGGATGCAGCAGCTCCTGCGCCGAGCCAATCGCGCCGCCCGCATCGCGCTGGACAAGGATATCGCCGTTCCGGCGAGGCTTGTGGCGCTGATCGAGCGCCGATACGACGAGATCATCGCCGATGCGCTGGCCTTTCACGAGAGCCAACCACCGTTCTCGCCTGGCAAGAGGAAGAAGCGCCGGAAGCGAAGGATCGGTCACAATCTGGCCTTGAGGCTGCGCGACCACAAATGCGCGGTGCTCCGGTTCCTGATCGACCTCGAGGTCGGGTTCACGAACAACGAGGCCGAGCGCGACCTTCGGATGATGAAGCTGCGCCAGAAGATCTCCGGGGGCTTCCGGTCCGCGCAGGGGGCCGAGAACTTCGCCATCCTGCGCAGCGTCATCACCACCGCCAGAAAGCAGGGCTGGAATATCATCGAAGCCCTGACCAGCCCATCGGATCGGCTCATCGCCACCGTCAAGTGCGCGTAAGCTCACCTGGCACGGGTTCTCCAACAGCGGAGCCATTCTCATAAACGATCATGGTCGACGCCGTGCTGGACCACCCCATAGAATGAAAATCGGTGCCCGTCGCGCGGGCGGACTTCGGGCCACATCGGGGTAGCTTACCGGTCGCAGTCCGCAAGAGGGGCATCGTGAGCTGTGAAACCCGGCGACCACAGAGGAGCACACGGGCGTCGCGTGGGTAGCGTTGTGCCGAATCCCAGAGAATTTTCACAGCAAGAACCTGGGCAGTTACCTCCCCTGCGTCAGGTGCGATTGCCCGGCCGAGCGGGCCATGATATCGACTTTGGCCCAAGGACCGCGCGGCGGCTGGAGAGGCCGCGGCTAATGGGCGGCAGAGGGCGCGGGCAACGGCGCGAGGGCGAGGGGATATCATGGCGGATCGTTTCGCAATGACCATCGACGGCCGCACGGTCGTCGCCGAACTGCTGGGTGGCAAGGCGCCCAACGTCGTCAAGGCGTTCGCCGAGAGCCTGCCCTGCGATAGCTTCTCGGTGCACGCCAAGTTCGCGGGCGAGGAGTTGATCGTGATGCTCCCCTTCTACTGCAACGCGGAGAACGAGATTCTCAACGTCAAGCCCGGCGACATCGGCTTCTATCCGGGGCGCCAGACCGCCTGCATCTTCTACGGCGATACCAAGCCCTTCGGGAAGGTCAGCGTGTTCGCGAAGATCGTGGACGGGCTGGAGCATCTGAAGCCCGCGGGCAAGAAGATCCTCACCAAGGGGCCGCTGCCGGTCCGGCTCGAACTCGTCGAGGGAGCGTAGGACCATGACCGCAACCGAGACGAGCGCGATCATCGACCGGCTGGAGCGCTTCGGCCGACGCAACTGGAGTTCCGAGCCCGGCGACATTACCCGGCTCCGCGCGCACAGCCTGCCGCCCATGGGCAACATGCCGCCCGTGCTCTACGCCAACTTCAACACCTTCTGGATGGGCGAAAACATCCAGGTCGTCCGCCAGCTGGCGCTCGACGAGGCCCTGCCGCCCGCGGCGTTGAACCAGATGGCAGCTGCGTTGCTCAACCGCCATGCCGGCCGGCTTGCCAAGTGGAAGCTCACCAACACGGTCAAGCTCGTGCGCGACCTCGCCGCCTATTTCGAGGCCGGCGGCGCCAAGAGCCATGGCGAGGTGGTGCAGGTCTGCGAAGCAGCGATGCTCGCTTTTGACCGCATCAACGCCTGGATCGACGCGATGATCCCCTGGGCGCACCTCGACAAGAGGGTCAAGCTGCTGCCGGCCGCCGGCTGACGGCGACGCAAGGGAGCGAAGCCCATGTGCGGCCTCGGCGGCGTCTTCTTCAAGACTAAGGATCATCATCGCCGCACCGGCGAGATCGCCTATCACGTGCTGGACGGCATCTTCCGGCGCGGGCCGGATTCGACCGGAATCGCCCTGATCCAGCCGGCCAGCGAGGATCGCCTCTACGTCGGCGTCAATTGCGAGGAAGCAGGTGGCGGCGGCCGCGTGCTGGGTCTGCTGGACGAGCTCGGCCGTATCGAGAGCGCCACCGACGGCGAGGGCTTTATCCGCACCACGGTCCGTTACGACGGCGACGATGGGGCGCTGGTGGACGCGATCGACGCGCTCGGTCCCGGCTATACCGTCGCCAGCATCGGCCGTCAGCTCGAAGTGGTGAAGCACCTGGGGGGCGTGGAGACCCTGGAGGAGCGCTTCACCATCACCGATTACGACGGCCCGCTCGCCATGGGGCTCACGCGCTTCGCCACCGAGAGCGTCATCGACTTCACCCACGGGCAACCGCTCTCCGCCAGGCTGCACCGCGATCTCGCGATCATGCACAACGGCCACATCACGAACTTCCACCATCTGCGCTATCACTACGAGCGTGCGGGCTACACCTTCGCCACCGGCAACGATTCCGAGGTGATCGCCGTGGCGTTGATCGACGAGATGGGCAAGGGCGCAAGCTTCCACGAGGCGCTGGAACGCTCGGTGACAATCCTCGACGGCTGCTTCACCTATATCGCCGTGACCACGGACGAGGTGGGCGTCGTCAAGGACCCCTATGCGGCGAAGCCGCTGGTGGTGGGCGAGACCGACCGCCTGGTGGCGGTGTCCTCCGACTGCTGGTCGCTGCGCGACGGGGTCGGCGAGGACATCGAGGTGTGGGAGCCGGGGGCCGGCGAGGTGGTGACGTGGCGAATTCCAATTCACTGACCATCGACTGCGCCGGCCGGCCGACGCGCGCGATCAACGAGGAGATTCGCCGCGCGGCGAACGAGGGCGTGCCGGAGGTCGAGCTCCTGAACCCACAGGCGCGGCATAATCTCGGCGTCTCGGTTCTGCAGCCCATCCACGTCGTCTACCGCGGCCACGTGGGCTCCTTCACTGCCGGCCTCTGCGACGGCATCACCGCGGAGGTCCACGGCACCTGCGGCTGGGGCGTGGCCGACAACCTGATGAGCGGCGAGGTGGTCGTGCACGGCAACGCCGCCACCTCGGCGGCGCCCTCGATCCGCGGCGGGCGTGTCGTCGTGCACGGCGATGCGGGGCCGCGCTCGGGCATGATCCTGAAAAAGGGCGAGCTCATCGTCGGCGGCAACACCGGCTACATGTCGGGCTTCATGATGCAGAACGGTCGCATGATCGTCTGCGGCGACGCCGACACCGGCCTCGGCGATTCCATGTATCAGGGCGTGATCTTTCTCGGCGGCACGGCGAAGGAGCTAGGCTCCGGGCTCGAGGAGGTCGATGCCGAGAACGGCGAGCTCGACGAGGTGGCGGAACTGCTCGACCGCTTCGAAATCGAGGCGCCCGCAAAGTTCCGCAAGCTCCAGTCGGACCGCAAGCTGTGGCACTTCAACAAGCATGACTTCGCGGCGTGGAAGGACGTGCTATGAGCGAGACCACGAGCACACCGCCTCAGGCCCATGCGGGCGATTCCACCATCGAGGTTGTGGAAGACGCTGCGCCCGCGCCCAGCGGCGCCTATCCGCGGCCCTACAGCTTCAGCGGGGTGTGGCCGCCCGAGGTGATCGAGGAGATTCAGGAGAAGGCCGCCCTCGGCCGCTACCAGATCAGGGGCCAGGCGACCAAGCGCCAGGGCCTGCCCTCCTTCGACGACCTCGTGTTCGTGCCGGCTGGTCTCTCGCGCATGCCGCTCGAAGGTTATCGGGAGAAATGCGACACGCGGGTGGTGATCGGCGAGGGCAACTGCGAGAACCCGCTGGTCCTTGAGCGCCCGATCATGATCGCGGGCATGAGCTTCGGCGCGCTCTCGGTTCACGCCAAGCGCGCGCTCGGCACGGCGGCGAGCCGCTGCGGCATTTCCACCTGCACCGGCGAGGGCGGCATGCACCACGAGGAGCGCCGCTACTCCGACAAGCTGGTGATGCAGTACCTGCCGAGCCGCTACGGCATGAACCCCTACGACCTCAAGAAGGCCGACATGATCGAGATCGGCGCCGGCCAGGGCGCGAAGCCCGGTACCGGCGGCGTGCTGCTGGGGCTCAAGATGTCGGACGAGGTGGCGGAGATGCGCGACCTGCCCGAGGGAGTCGACCAGCGCAGCCCCTGCCGCCATCCCGATTGGATGGGCGCCGACGATCTCTACATGAAGCTCGAGGAGATCCGCGAGGTCACCGAATACAAGGTGCCCATCTCCATCAAGGTGGGCGCCGCCAGGATCGCCAACGACGTTCGCATCGCGGCGAAGGCCGGGGTCGATGCCATCGTTTTCGACGGCATGGAGGGCGGTACCGCGGCCTCGCCCACGATCCAGCTCGACCACGCCGGGATTCCCACCGTTGCCGCCATCGCCGAAGCCTCGGAAGCGCTCGCCGACATGGGCAAGAAGGACACGATGAAGATCATCGTCGGCGGCGGTATCCGCAACGGGGCGGACGCAGCGAAGTGCATCGCGCTTGGCGCCGACGTGGTCTATCTCGGCACCGCGCCGATCATCGCCATGGGCTGTCACAAGCCGATCTATCTGGAGGACTACGCCCGGCTCGGCACCTCGCCCTACGAGTGCCAGCACTGCCACACCGGCCTCTGCCCCGTCGGCATCACCACCCAGCTGCCGAAGCTGATGGAACGCCTCGACGTGGACGAGGCGGCCGACAGCGTGACCAACTACCTCAACGCGCTCACCATGGAGATCCAGCTCTTCGCCCGCGCCTGTGGCAAGAATAGGGTGAGCGACCTCGACCCCAACGATCTCCGCGCGCTGACCTACGACGTCTCGCTCATGACCGGCGTCGACATGGTTGGCCTCGGCGGCCGCACCCCCTGGTGGAAGAAGTTCTAGGCAACCCCTTCAGGGTATAGGCGAAGGATCGAGGCAGGCGCCGAACGCCTCGCGG
Source organism: Alphaproteobacteria bacterium (assembly GCA_963422645.2). Taxonomy (GTDB): domain Bacteria; phylum Pseudomonadota; class Alphaproteobacteria; order UBA828; family UBA828; genus WTGU01. Next base: position 492,066 of record CAXXVO010000008.1, on the reverse strand, counting down.
ATTGTCGAGTCGTCGGCGCCTCGCATCAATAGCAACGTGAGCAGCAGGCGCGCCTTTAGCCCGTCCAGCCAGCCGGCGCTGATCAGCCCGCGCGTCAGCAGATCGATCTCCGAGCCCTTGAAGTCGTAGGTCTGGCGCAGCATCTCGCCCGCTCCCGTGCGGGACGCCATGACCATCGGCACGCGTTCGGCCGCTTGGGCGAGTCTGTCGGCGACCCAGCCGGCGGCATGGCCGCCGCCAGTGCACTCCATCACGATCCCCCGGTAGCCCGCGTCCAGCGCGCACTCGATCAGCCTGCCATCGTCGCCGAGCGTCACGGTGAGCAGCGCAACCGGCACGACCTCGGCGTCGCGCGCCACCGGGATCGTCCGGCGCCCACCCACCCGGCCGGCGAGCCGCACCGCGCCTTCAGCGAACCAGCCGAGCGGCCCGGCCGGCGCAGAGCGAAACGCTGCCGGGTTCGAGGTCACCCCTTTCTGCACGTAGCGTGCCGCGTGGATCTCGTCGTTCATGACCACCATGACGCCGAGGCCGCGCGCGGGCTCGTGCACGGCGAGGCGCACGCCGTTCAGCAGGTTCGCCGGCCCGTCCGGCCCGGCGAGCGTCGGGTTGCGCATCGCGCCGGTCACCACCACCGGGGCATCGACGGCGAGGATGCGGTCGAGCACGAAGGCCGACTCCTCCATCGTGTCGGTGCCGTGCGTGACCACCACGCCGTGGGCGCCGTCGGCCACGGCCTGCTCGATGGCGTCGGCCAGCGCGAAGAGATCGGGGATCGTGACTTCCGGGCTCGGCAGCAGGCGGAAGGTTTGCGCTTCGACGGACGCGACCTCGGCAAGCTGCGGCACCGCCTCCACCAGCGCGTCCGCACCCAGCGAGGGTGTGACGCCGCGCTCGCCGCGCCCGGCCATGGCGATGGTCCCGCCCATGGCGAAGATTGCGACTCTGGGAAGCATGACGGGTGCCTCAGCCGCGCAGCCAGGTTTCGGACCAGGCCAGGCAGCAGGAGCTCGACGGGCGCCCGAACATGACATTCTCATAAGCTCCGCCCTGGGCACGCGTTCCCGCGACCTCCAGCGTCGCGGTCCGACACGGCGTGAGGCAGCTGTAGACCGCCCACGGCCCGGTGTCGGGGTTGTCCGGCGGCAGCGTCAGCATGAAGGGCTCGTCCATGTCCGACCAGCTCAACTCGATGCGGCCGTCGGCCGAGTCGACGATCTCTCGATAGATGGAGCGGAAAGCGCCCTCGTGCGAAAACGCCGCCTCGGCGATGGGCGTGGCGGTGTCGGCAAAGGGCGGGTTCAGGATCGACTCGAACTCGCCCTGAATCCATCGCGCCATACCGATGTTGTCGGCATAGAGCTTGACCTCGCCGCCGGTCGCGTCGGAGCGGAGGAAGAGGCAGGTGCCGGGGCCGGCCGGCGAGATCAGCGTGCGCCAGTGGGCGCAGACGGTGGTCTCCGGCCCATCGGCTTCGGTCCTGAGCCTCAAGAAGGAATTCTCTCCGGTGAACTGCACCTTGTTCGGATCGATGGCTGGCATTGCGGTCGTCTCCCCCTGATACGTTGCGCAGAGCTTAACCCGCATGTCTCACCGCAGACCACGACCATGGTTAGAATTGCGGACCAGGACCGGCTACCCTGTGCGGACGATGAACCGCTTCGTCACTCGCCGCTTGGCACTGACCGCCCTCGCCGCCGCCGGAAGCGCCGCGGCGACGCCCTTCGCCGCCTGCACCGGCTGGGCCTCCCTGGGCTATACATTCTCGGGCCCGGCCGCCGAGCGCGGGCTCGCGCTCGCGCCGCCTGCGGAATGCACGCCCGGCACGCGCACCCGGACGGCTGGGCCCTTCTATACCCCGCAGACGCCGCAGCGGGGTACCCTGCGCGAGCCGGATACGATGGGAGAGCCGCTGGTCTTCGAAGGATTGGTGCTCGCGCACGATTGCCGGCCGCTGGCCGGTGCCGTGATCGACATCTGGCACTGTGATGAGCTGGGCCACTACGACAATCGGGGCTTCGGCTATCGCGGGCATCAGTTCACCGATGCCTCCGGCGCATTCCGCTTCGAGACCATCCGGCCGGGGCTCTATCCGGGCCGCACGCCGCACATTCATGTGAAGGTGCAGGGCGAGGCGACCAGCGTGCTCACCACCCAGCTCTTCTTTGCGGACCTGGTAGAGGTCAACGCCGGCGACCGGATATTCCGGGACGACCTCGTGATGCGCCTCGACCGCGCCAACGATAGCTGGCGTGGGCGCTTCGACTTCGTGCTCGCCCCGGCCTGAGGCCGCGCGACCCGGCTTTCGATTGTTGCGGCTTCGGCATGGGGCTACACTGAGTAGAGCAACCGGGGTGCATTGGATGGACGTCGGTTGGATCGGCTGGCAGGTGCGGGCTCGCGTTCGTCGCACGAGCGGCGATGCGGGCGCAGCGGAGCGCCGACGCAAACAATAACAAGATGAGCCCGGTGCGCTCCTCCCAACGCCGTCAGTCGAGTGGGCAAGGGGGCGACCATGACGCAGACGCTATTCACCAACATTTCGATATTCGACGGCTCCGGCAAGAAGTCCTACCGGGGCGAGGTCCTGGTCCAGGGCAACCGCATCAAGAAGGTGGTCAAGGGCAAGAAGCGCGTCGAGCGGAACGGCGCGGAGGTGGTGGACGGCGGTGGCGCGACGCTGATGCCGGGCCTCGTCAACGGTCACTCTCACATCGGCTATTCGGAGGAGGGGACGTCCCTCTACTCCCTCGGCGATACCCCGCCCGAGGAGAACACGCTCATCACGATGCGCCATGCCCAGATCCTCCACGACCACGGCTTCACGGCCCTGGTCTGCGCCGCGACGGGCAAGACTCGCATGGACATCGTAATCCGCAACGAAATCAACGCGGGCAGGATGGAGGGGCCCCGCGTCCTCGCGGCCTCGCCGGAGCTCACGGTCACCGGCGGCCTGGGCGACGCGCGCCAGCTCCACATGCATCACGGGGCCTTCTCGATCATATGCGACGGGGAGGAGCAGTTCCGCCAGACCGCGCGGATGCTGTGCCGCGAAGGCGTCGACATCCTCAAGATCATGCCGTCGGGCGACGAGTTCATTTACCCCTACGGCAGGGGCGACACGACCGTCATGACGGAAGAGGAGGTCGCGGCGGTCTGCCAGGTCGCCGAGCAGCGCAACCGGCGCGTCTGTGCCCACGCGCGGACCGCGGAATCGGTCAGGCTCTGCCTGAAGTACGGCATCAACATCATCCACCACGCGACTTATGCCGACGACGAGACCATCGACATGCTGGTTGAAGCCAAGGACGAGGTCTTTGTCGTGCCGGCGATCGGCATTACCCACAACACGGCCTACGAGTCCGCCGAATTCGGCATGCCGCCGGAGAGCGAGATCGCGCTCCGCCACCACCACGAGCTCACCATCGTCAGCGAAACCGTGAAGAAGCTGCACGCCCGCGGCGTCCGCGTGCTGCCCTTCGGCGACTATGCCTTCGCCTGGGTGCCCCACGGGACGGACGCGCGGGACTTCGAGCACTTCGTGAACTACTTCGATTTCACCCCGGCCGAGGTGTTGCACGCGGCCACGAAGCTGGGCGGCGAGCTCTACGCCTTCGCCAACGCGCAGGGCAGTGGCATTCCCGAGATGGGGGAGGTCAAGGAAGGCTACCTCGCCGATCTCATCATGATCGACGGCGATCCGCTGGCGGACCTCACGCTCTTCCAGGACAAGAACAACATCCTCATGGTCATGAAGGACGGCGCGTACCACAAGCCGCCCCAGCCGCGGCGCGGGGCAGCACGCCGGGTGGCCGCCGCGGCGGAGTAAGGCTAGGAGCTAAGCCGCGGCGATATCGCGTCGCTCGATGCCCCGGTGGAGGTAGAGCAGCCCGACGAGAGCGAGGCTCACGGCGCCAAGGAGCCATAGGCCCGCGTCGAATCCGCCTGTCAGGTCCCACATCGCGCCGATCACGAGCGGCCCCAGCACGCCGCCGATCTCCGCTGCCGAGAAGAACAGGCCGACCGCTGCCCCGGTGTTGCGCGGGTCGACGCCGCGCGTCTCCATCAGGACCAGGATCAGGACGGCAATCAGCGTGCCGCGGCCAATGCCCTGCAGCACCATCGCCACCACCAGCGCCGGCACGCCTGTGGCCAGCAGCAGCAGCGCGCCTGCGCCGATGCAAAGCGAGAGCGCGATCAGGATCGCGAAGCGTCTGGGCGATGTCGCGAGCCTGGGGATCAACAACGCACCGACGATCCCGACGGCCGTGGGCAGGGCCGACCATATGCCGGCCTCGTCCGGCGCCATGCCGCCCGTGCGCAGCATCTCCGGCAGCCAGTTGGCGAGCGCATGATGAAGAAAGAAGGCGCCGATGCTCATCGCCAGGATGACTTGAATGCTCGGCAGGCGTAGCAGCGCAGCGAAGACGGCAATCTGGCCCGCGATGGTCTCGCGGCGGCGCCCGGCCTGCTCGACCACGCGGTTGATCGGGTGACTCCCGAGCAGGAACCAGGCGATGCCGGCGGCGAGCATGAGGCCGGAATAGATCAGCAGGACCTGACGCCAGTTCCCGTCGAGCAGCGGCATCAGGACGCTGTTGGTCAGCACCAGCGCGAGTATGTGTCCGAGGAAGGGGCCCGTGATGTAGACGCCCAGGGCGAAGCCGCGCTCGGCACCCTCGAACCATTGTGCGATGGCCTTCGGTGCGCCGATCGAGACGAGCGGCCCGCCGATGCCGAACAGCCCGACCGCCACGAACATCGAGACCGCGTCGAAGGCGACGACACGCAATCCGCCCGATGCGGTGATGATGAGGGCGGCGAGGAAGAGGGACCACTTGAGCCCCACACGGTCGACGAAAGCCCCGCAGGGCGCGGCCGCCACGATATAGACAAGCGGCCAGGCGCCCAGGATGGCGCCCATGGTCGTGTAGCTGAGGCCGAGGTCGCGGCTGATAGGGTCCACCAGCGGCGCCATCGCCAGCGACAGCAGGCCGAAGCCGAAATAGATCAGCCAGACCCCGCCCAGCATGGCCCAGCGGTAGCCATGTTGGTGGGGCGGCACAGAGGGTGAGGGAGCGGCGGGCGGCACGGCGCTCGACCATAGCGACTGGCGCGCGCAACGCATAGGAGGGCACCCGGGAGGCAATGCGGGTGAAGTGGGGCTGTAGCCGGCGCCGGCTCGGTGGCATCATTGCGCCGCAAACGCGCTGATAATGGGGAGAGCAGCATGTCGGGCAATCACGTCGATCTCAGAAGCGACACGGTCACGCGGCCGACGGCGGCCATGCGCCAGGCCATGGCCGAGGCCGAGGTCGGCGACGAGCAGCGCGGCGAGGACCCTACCGTCAACGCACTGCAGGCGCGCGTGGCCGCGATGCTGGGCAAGGAGGTGGGGGTCTTCCTGCCGTCCGGCTCCATGTGCAACGAGATCGCGCTGCTGGTGCACTGCCGCCCCGGCGAGGAGGTGATCTGCGACCACACGGCGCACATCATCACGTCGGAAGGCGGCGGCCCGGCTGCGCTCGCCGGCGCCATGGTGCGCCCCCTCGACGGCGAGGCCGGCGTCTACTCGCCGGAACAGCTTGCCGATGCGGTCCGCGCCGTGAGCCGCTATGCGCCGCGCTCGCGCCTCGCCGTGGTCGAGCAGACCTCGAATCAGGGCGGCGGCACGATCTGGCCGCTCGAGACCATCGAGGCTGTGGGCGAGACCGCCAGGGCACACGGGCTCGCGCTCCACATGGATGGCGCACGGCTCCTCAACGCGGTGGTCGAATCGGGCGTGGACGCTGCCCACTACGCCGCCCCCTTCGATTCCGTGTGGGTGGACTTCAGCAAGGGGCTTGGCTGCCCGGTCGGCGCCGTGCTCGCCGGCTCCGCCGAGTTCATCGAGGCAGCCTGGCAGTGGAAGCAGCGCCTCGGCGGCTCCATGCGCCAATCCGGCATCCTCGCCGCCGCCGGGCTTTATGCGCTCGACCACCATGTCGCGCGCCTCGCCGAGGATCACGCCAACGCCCGCAGCCTCGCCGACAAGGTGCGCGCGCTGCCGCAGCTCACCCTCGACCAAGTGCGAGTCGACAGCAACCTGGTCTTCTTCGATTGTGCCGAGACCGGGCTGAGCGCGGCCGATCTTTCGGACGCGCTACGGGCCAAGGGCGTGCTGATCGGCGCCATGGACCGCCATCGGTTGCGCGCGGTCACGCACCTCGATGTCGATGCGGCAGCGGTCGATGCGGCAGGCGAGGCGCTCGAGGCAGTGGTCGGCGGATAGGGGAGGCGCACACCGAGTACTGCGCTTTGCGCCTACGGTTGCGCCGCTTGTCTTGGGAGGTCAGGCCACATGGTTGAGGTATCTAGACTGAAAGAAAATTTGACAGATGAAGGCCCGTACATCCCGCGATCTTGAAGCTGCTCTCGAGGACTGTCGCCTTTGCCAGGTTCCGTCCCGGCTCCTTCATTCCCACGTCATCCCTCGCCTAATGTCAGACTTCCTGACCTCTGCTGATTTTAGGTGACACGAGCCGCGCGGATTCCGAGGCCCCGTCGATGTCGTAGACTATGCGCAGACGGGTGCCGGGGAAGACCGTTTCGGTGGCGTTCAGGTCGCTCAGAACCGCATCGATCCAACGGTCGCAGGCGTCGTTTGCGAGGCCAAGAATGTGGACCCGCAGGAGGCCATTGCCAGGATCCGGCAGGATGTCGGCATCGGCGGTGAGCAGCGCTTGAAGCAGTTTCCGGGGATGGGGCTTGTGGCCCTGCGCCTGCATGACGGGAAGCATCATGCGGGTTTCGGCGCGGTAGGCGATCATCCGGATGACGTCGAGGAGGAGGCGCTCGCGCGCGGGCAAGGCATCGAGCTGCTCGGCTTCGTCGAGGTCGCCGGCCCGGCAGTGCTTGGGCGTCTCCCTGCGGCTGGCCCTGACGATGTCGCGGACATCCTGGAGGTCCCTGACTTCCCTCCTGAGTTCCGCCGTCGGCTGCTTCTTCCGGGCCGTGTCGGCGATGCGGTTGCGCAGGCGGCCAAGCTGGCGGTCGAGGCGATGGATTGCCTTGTCATAGGCCCGCCGCAGCGGGTTGACGACCATGGCGGCGGGATCGAGAGGCTCGAGCTCGTGGGTCGGCAGGGCGTCGAGATTGAACTCGTCACGCATGTACTTGAAGAAGTTCTCCTGCGACCAGCGCGAGAACATGGCGCCCGCAACCTCAGCCATCGGCTTGTGCGGATCGGTGGTGATCAGCGGCACCTGACGGCCGTTGTCGAGCAGGCGGCGGATCTGGCGCACCCTGAAGCCGTTCGGCAACGTCACCGGCTTCTCAGCCAGCCGCATGGTGGCGCTGCCGTCCGCCGCCGGTCCGTGAATGGGAACGGTCATCGCGCCGAAGTCCTCGGCCGGCCAGTCCTCGCCCCTGAAGTTCTTGTGCCAGGTCAGGCAGGCGACGCCGCGCCTCGCCAGCCGGCGGAACAGATCCGGGCTCCAGCCCTCGCGGTCGAAGACCAGGGTGAGCGCCGGCTGGCCGGGATGCTCGGCGGTCAGGTCCGGCGCCCCGGCGCCAACGATCCCAAGCTCCTGCAGCGCCGGCACCACGTCGGCTTCGATGGCCGCGACCATCTTCGGGTCCAGCGGCTTGTGCAGACAGAGCAGCGGCTTGCCGCCCAGAGCGTTGATCCAGTAGCTGGCGCTCGCCGGCAGGCACAGCTTCTCGCGCGAGACGAAGTGCTTGGGCAAGCGCCCCTTGCGGCCGGAGTAGACCTTGACGTGCCCGTCGATGGCCAGCGTCGCCCAGAGCTCCGGCTCGTCGGCGCCTGCCAGCGCCTGGCAAGGGCGAGCTGCCACGCCCGCACGCCGGCCTCGTCGTCGGCGATGAGAGCGATCTTGCGGCGCAGCGTCTTGACCTCGGGGCAGCGATCGAGGCCGAGAATGGCGCCCCATTCGCCCGGCGCCTGGTAGCGCAGGCTCTCGGGGTTGCGCACCCGCGCCAAGGTCATGAAGGCCAGGAAGAGCAGGATCGTAGGCAAGCCGTAATAGCCCTTCGGCAGCAATGGCAGGAGACCGGTCTCGGAGAGAAGACCTTCCTTCAGCAGGGCCGGCAGGGCGGCGAGCACGCCGCCGAAGCGGACACCGCGGGCGGCGGCGGCGAACTGCGGTTCGACCGGCCCCGCCTGTCCACAACTGGCCAGAACCCGAGCCGGAACATCGCAAGTCGCACGCCCCATCGGCGCCTGCCGGTCCCGCCGATCGCGCGCGCTGCGATCCGTTTGCGGCTGCGCTTCCAGCCCCGGCGCCGTCTCCGGCCCCGGGGCACCGGTACTCTCTTCATCGACACGGCCTTCAGGAGCCGCACCCGCGTCAGGCGGCGCAGCCAGCGCTGAGCGTCCGGGCTCCCCATCCGCCTCCGTGTTGCCGATCAGTCCCTGACGGCGCCACTTGTTGACCGATGGCGCTGACACGCCGAGAACCCGGGCCGCCGCAGAGCCGCTCAGGCCCGATGCCAGCAACGCCGTCGCCTTCTCCGCCAACTCCGGAGTGAACACCGACGGCCCGCGACCGCGCCGGGGCTTCATGAACCCCGCTTCGCCCTCGGCCAGGTAGCGCCGTCGTGCGCGCTGCACCGTCGCGCGCGAGACAGCGAAAGCGTCAGCCAGTTCCTGCGGCGAGACCGCGCTGATCGCCGCGAGGCGGCCGATCCGCAAGAGCATGGCCGTGCGGTCATCGGCGGCGTGGCTGTCAAAGGGAATGAGGTTGGAAAAGTAGGTGAAGGTGTCGTCCGAGATCAGGACGGCGAAGCAGCTGTTGCCGATCGAGACCGCCTCTGGAGGGCACATTGGGAGGGTACTGGGCATGGTTGAGACCGTGCAATTGGTATCAAATTATAATATCAGACCTCGGGCGCGACACCCAGCGAAAAACCGCCTGAAACAACCGAAATGTATCAGAATTCAAGGAGTTCCCGGCACGCTGCCCAGAACAGCCAGCATCACGAGGTCAGGAAGTCTGAATGTATCGACCGATGGGGCGGCTGGCTCCCGGAACACCTATTCGTGTTGACTACTCGGAGGGCAAGTCCCGGCCGGGACATCTCAAAGAGTACATGCTGTGTTCAAGGTGCGAGGAGAAATTTTCCGATTATGAACACGTTGCCGCCCGGTTTCTGGTAAATCTCAACCAAGTCCAAACACGGGCCCATGAGCGCACAATCCGAAGGTCTTCCCTTGACTACCACAACCTCAAGCTCTTCTTTCTATCGGTACTTTGGCGCTGCGCGGTTGCCCGCGACCCGATTACCCAGATGGTCGACCTCGGGCCCCGTCTTTCCAAACTGACGGCTTTGCTCCAAGCCAGAGATCCTGGAAAGCAACAGGAATTTGCAGTCTTGTTACGCCTGCTGGACGAGTCGCCGAAGGCTCGGAATGCTGTGTTGACTGTTCCCGTACCGATGCGAGATGCCTCGCGACGAGGCTACACCATGGTTGGCAACGGAGTCGAAATCTCCTGGGTTACCGATCAACGGGGAGTAGCCTTTAAGAGCGCCCCATGGATGCTTAAGGAGGATGGAACGTGGCTAGTTGAGGTCATCTCAGGGTCTCGCTCCTTTCCGTGGCGTCAGGCTGTCACCAAGTCCCACGAGCAAGACCGGCGCACTCTGGCCTGAGATCGAATTCGTTAGGTGCTGTTCACCACCGCAATCGCGTTCTTGCCACCCCGCACCGCCGCTCCTCACAGCCTTACCGCAGGTAGAGCCCCAGATACTTCCGGATCGCACCCTCCTGGCTCGCGTTGTAGTCGTGGAGCAGGGCTCCCACGATCTCGTCGTAGTGCCGTTCGCGCTCTGCGAGAGTGATGCCCTCGGGCAGCGTGCGGGAGCGCTCGGCCTCGGCGGTGGCGCTGCCGTTCACCTCGCCATTCCCGTCTATCGCCTCGATGGTCACGCGCAGCCGAAGGTCGATCCGCTCGGCCTGCTCTTCCGTCAGCAGGCCTTCGAGGTCCTTATTGGTCGCGAAGGGTGTCGTTCTGGCGCTCGCTTCTTCGATGGTCACACGCAGGACGCCGACGTGGCCGCTCGCCCGCAGCCGGTCCTCCACCCAGAGCCGCGCGCCAACCGCCGGCGGGATCGGGAAAAGGTGGTCGACGTCGGAGGGGTGCGGCGCGGCCCCGCGTTCAACGACCTCGATCCGCTCCAGGTCGAACACCAGCGGCGGCAAGTGCGCGAAGGAGGGGGGAGTGCTGTCGCGGCTCTGCAGCGGGACCTCGCAGCCAACGGCGATCACCGCCACGGCGAGCAGTGCCGCGGCGGTCAGGCCGACCCGGCCGAACCTGCCACGCACCGAACCGATTCTCATCACCACTCCACTGCCGATCATTGCTTGTTCCCTCGTTCCAGGTCTGCTCACGCCCAGGCACGCGAATCCGACGAATCGCGTTGCCGTCATAGGTGCGCAGCGGCGTGCCGTATTTCAAGTCGCGTCGTGAAGGGCAGGCGCGAGGATTGGCCTGCGCGCTGCGCGCTGCGGTACACTCGGCCGCGGTGACGGAGGGCGCGCCACAATGCCGACGCAAGCCGAAATCGAGGCCTATCGCACCGACGGGGCGGTGTGTCTGCGCGGCGTGATCGATCAGGACTGGATTGAGCGCCTGCGCGAGGGCGTCGCCGCCGACATGGCGGCACCCGGCCCCAATGTCGAGATCTACACCGAGGAGTCCGACCCCGGCCTCTTCTTCAACGACTTCGATCTCTGGCGCCACGTGCCGGTGTTCAGGGAGTTCGCCATCGAAGGCCCGCTAGCCGCGATCGCCGCCGCGCTCTCAGAGGCAGCCACGATCACGTTCTTCTACGACCAGGTGTTCGTGAAGGAGCCGGGCACCCAAGGCCTCACCCAGTGGCACCAGGACCAGCCCTACATGGCGGTGGACGGCCAGCAGCTCTGCTCCAACTGGATCCCGCTCGACCCGATCACGCCGGAGACGACGCTGGAGTTCGTGCGCGGCTCCCACCTCTGGGGGCGCTGGTTCGCGCCCTTCGACAGCATGTTGGACGGCGCCCGCCATTCCAGCGCCGCGTTCGAGCGCTGCCCGGATATCGAGGCCGCGCGCGAAGACTACGACATCGTCTCGTGGGAGCTGGAACCCGGAGACTGCATCTTCTTCCAGGGGCTAGTCGTGCACCAGGGCCGCAACAACCCCACGCAAGACACCCGCCGCCGCACCCTGACCCACCGTTGGCTCGGCGACGATGTGTGCTTCATCCTGCGCGACCCGCCGGCCGAGTTTCCCAAGCATCCCACCGCGCTCCGCACCGGCCAGCCCTTCCACGAAGACCCGCAGTACCCGGTCGTCTGGCGGGCGTGAGGCCCGCGCGCTTTCCCGTCATCGTGTCATCTGATAGGGACGGCGCAGGACTACGAAGGAGGGGGCGATGGGCGGCGGAACTGGCGAGTTGGTCATGGTCCACACGGTGGCGGGGCTGATTGACCTGTTCGATGAACTGCGCGCCGAGATCGATCCCGAGGTTCCGGTGCGCCATGTGGTTCAGGCAGCACTGCTGACGGACGCGATCGATGCGGGCGGACTGTCCGACGAGATCAGGGCGCGCACTTGCGCGGCGCTGCTGGAGGCGACCGAGGGCGCCGCACTCGTGCTCTGCACCTGTTCAACCGTTGGCCCTGGCGCCGACGACGCGGCGGCGCAGGCGGACGTGCCGGTCCTCCGGGTCGACCGGCCGATGGCCGAGGCGGCGGTGATGGCCGGCCGGCGCATCACCGTTGCCGCGACGCTCGCCACCACCATTGGGCCCACCGCCGATCTGGTCGCCGACGCCGCGCGCCGGGCCGGCAAGGAGGTCGAGATCAGCTCCGTCGTCTTCGCCGAGGCCCGTGCCCGGCTGGTGGCGGGCGATGCAGAGGGTCACGAGCGCATCATCGCCGAGGGCCTGTACGAGGCCGCCGCCTCGACCGACGCCATCGTGCTCGCCCAAGCCTCCATGACTCCGGCGCTCGCCCGCTGCGCCGACATCCAGGTGCCGCTCTTGACCAGCCCGCGCTCGGGGCTCGAGGCCGCCATCGCGCGCTATCAAGCAGCGGCGTAGCGGCAGCGCGGGGCACGAGAGGGGAGGGCGCGCCATGCCTGCGGCCAAGACGCTCTATCTGGCAAACCCTTACGGCTTCTCCGCCCAGCAGAAGGATGGGCCGCTCCAGGCGCTGGTCGCGGCGCTGGAGGAGCTCGGCGCGGAGGTGTGGGAGCCCTTCGCCCGCAACAACCAGATCGACAAGGCTACCGCCGGCTGGGCCTACCGGATAGGCCAGGCGGACCTGCGCGACGTGCGCGATGCCGACGGCATCTTCGCCGTGGTCAACGGCTGCCCGCCGGACGAAGGCGTGATGGTAGAACTCGGCATGGCCATCGCCTGGGAGAAGGCGGTGTTCCTCTTTCGCGACGACTTCCGCCGCTGCACCGACAGCGAGGCCTATCCGCTCAACCTGATGGTGTTCACCGGCCTGCCCGAGGTCGGCTGGGAGGATTGCTGGTACGGCTCGGTGGAGGAAATCGCCGATCCCGACAAGGCGCTCGCACGCTGGCTCAAAAGCGCCGCGCCGGGCTGAGCGGCCTGCCTAAGGGGCTGCTGATTGCCCCTGGATTCGGCGTGGCGATCCCGGTTAACTGTCGAGCCTTACGAGCGGTTGCCCGGCTGGCAACAAAACCGGGCCGCGACCAGGGCATAGTCGTGTGAGAAGATGAAGGGACCGCAGCGCAGCGCGGGCACAGAGGCCGCGAAAGGGCGAGGCCGTTGACGCTTCGTCAGCGCGCGGCGGCGCGGCGCATCAGGCGCGTCGTCGCCAAGCTCCTGCCGCATGCCGTGCTCATCGCGTTCAGCCTTGCCATACTCCTGCCACTGCTGTGGCTGCTCCGCGTGGCGCTCACCGACAAGTCGACGGCGTACAAGATTCCACCCGAATGGGGTCAGGCCAGCATCGGAAACTTCGTCGAGATCTTCACCGGCTACCCCTTCTTCAACTATTTCATCAACAGTGTGACCGTGGCCATCGGCGCGACCGTCATCGCCCTGCCGCTTGCCGCTGCAATCGCCTATGCCTTCGCCCGGTACAACACGGGCGGCATGACGCTCCGCCTGGTCGTGCTTTCGAGCCAGATGCTGCCCCCGGTCATTCTGGTCCTGCCGCTCTTCACGCTCTTTCTCAAGGCCTCGCTGCTCAACAGCCTGCCTGGCTTGATCGCCGCTCACCTGACCATCAGCCTGCCCTTCCTGGCCTGGTTGCTGGTGGCGTTCTTCGACCGGAACATCGCCCTGCTGGAGCAGGCGGCACGTGTCGACGGGGCCACGCGCCTGCAGACCTTTTTGCGCATCACGCTGCCCGTGGCGGCGCCCGGGATTCTGGCCGCGGGCCTTCTTTCCTTCATCCTGAGCTGGAACGAGTTCCTGTTCGCGCTGATCCTCAGCGGCCCGCAGACCAACACTCTTCCTGTCGGGCTATCGTCCTTCCAGACTCACCGCGGCGTCGACATCTCCTTGCTGTCGGCGGCGACGATCTGCGCGATTCTGCCGGTTTTCGTTCTGTTGCCTTTCATGAGGCGATATCTGATCAAGGGACTTTCACTGGGTGCACTGAAGTGACGCGGCACCCCGCGCTCCGGCGCCGCCGGCCCGGAGCAACAACCGGAGGAGCACGGCTCCACATCAAGGGAGGACTGACATGAGATTGTTCATCGCAGTTGCCGCCGCAACCATGCTCTTTGCGAGCGTGGCGAAGGCGGAAACCATTCGCATCCTGATGGAAACGGTGCCGGACACCCGCTACATCCAGGAGCTGTTGCCGGAGTTCGAGGAAGCATCGGGCATCGATGTAGAGATCGAGGCCATCAGCTACATCGACATGCACTCGAAGCTGGTGCCGCAGCTCATCTCACCCCAGGGCAGCTACGACCTGATCGTGGTCGACTTCTACTGGGTCGGCGAATTCACCAAGGCAGGCTGGCTGATGCCGCTCGACGATCTCGCCGCCCGCGACGGCGTCGATGTCGACGTGTACGTGCCCAAGCTCATGGATCTGGTCGGACGCGTCGACGGCGTCCTCTACATGCTGCCCTTCTACAACTATTCGATGGCCGTGATTTATCGCCAGGACCTGATCGACGATCCGACGGAACAGGCGGCCTTCAGGGAGGAATACGGAATCGATCTGAGAGTCCCCGAGACCTGGGACGAATACTGGAAGCAGGTCCAATTCTTCACGCGCGACAATGACGGCGACGGCCAGCGCGACTTTTACGGAACCGTCATCCAGGGCCAGCGCGGCGACTGCATCTCGATGCAGTGGGCGAACTATCTCTATTCCCAGGGAGGCCGCTATCACGACGAGAACTGGAATCCACTGCTGGACAGCCCCGAGGCCATTCGGGCCATGGAGTACTATCGTGACGCGGTGGTGAACTACAGCCCGGCGGGCTCGGAAGCCTACTGCTTCGACGAGGCGTTCAATGTCATGGCGCAGGGCAGGGCCTACAGCTTCGTCACCTTCAACATCCTCTACGCCGGCTTCGAGGATCCCGAGTCCTCGACGGTGGCCGGAAAGGTCGGCATCGCGCCCAATCCGGGCGGCGGCCTGAACGGCGGCTGGGGCTGGGCCATCCCCAACTCGAGCCCGAACGTGGAAGCGGCATGGACCTTCATCAAGTGGGCCGAATCCGCTGAGATCGCCAAGCGGCGCGCGCTGCTCGGCGGCGCTCCCACACAGGCGCCGATCTTCACGGATCCTGATGTGGTGGCGGCGCGTCCCTACTACCCGATCCTCGGCGAAATCCTCGCCGGCACGCAGGACTTCCCGGTCTTCACCTACACCACCGAGTTCGTGGAAGAAGTCGGCCGCGAGCTGAACCTGGCTGCGATCGGTGAGAAGCCAATTCCCGAGGCCATGGCCGATGCCCAGAGGGAGCTTCGCGAGCTGCTCATCAAGGACGGCAAGATCGCCGAATAGCGGACCCTCCGCACGCACATGTCACCTGCAACGGGTGGCACTTTGACGCTGACACAGCGGGACCGGCGCTTTGGGTATCTGCTCACTGCGCCGGGTCTCGCCGTGTTGGTGGTCGTCGTCACCTTTCCGCTCTTCTTCACCGTCTTCACGAGCTTTTACGACTACACCCTGCTCACCCCCAATCACGACACCTTCATCGGCGGGGAAAATTATCAGGAGGCGGCCGAGGAGGAGTACCTTCCGGGCTCGCTCTGGGTCACGGTCAAGTTCGTCCTGGCCTCGGTCGTCATCGAATTCATTGTCGGCTTCATCGTGGCGCTCTCGCTCAACGCCACCAACCGATTCAAGACGATCTACTACCTGATCCTGCTGGCGCCGCTGCTCATCAACCCCGTGGTGGTCGGGCTGTTATGGCGCATGTTGCTCCATTCCGAGCTCGGCATCGTCAACTACGCCATCGGCCTCGTCGGCATCAGACCGGTCAGTTGGCTTGGCGATCCCACGATCGCGTTCTGGACCGTGGTGCTGACCGACATTTGGCATCAGGTCTCGTTCATGGCGATCCTGCTTCTGGCCGGACTCTCGGCCCTGCCGCGCGAGCCTTACGAAGCCGCGCGCATGGACGGAGCGTCGCCGCTACGCTGCTTCATCTTCATCACGCTCCCGCTGATGCAGCCGGTCATCGCCGTCGCACTTCTTCTACGCATGATCTTCGCAATCAAGACCTTCGACATCGTCTTCATCATGACCAAGGGCGGCCCCGGCACCGCGACCGATCTCATCAGCTATTTCATCTATCGCGCCGCCTTTTTCGGCCTCGACATCGGACGCGCCTCGGCGATGGCGGTGGGACTGCTCATCATCGTCGTGTTGCTGACAATCTTCTTGTACCGCTACATGCGCTCGCTGACGTAGGAGGGATGCGAGGTGGCCGAGATCGGGCTGCGGAACCTCACCAAGGTTTACGGACAGGAAGTCACCGCCGTCGACAGCATCGATCTCGACGTCCGGGACGGCGAGTTCATGGTTCTGCTGGGGCCGTCGGGATGCGGAAAGTCGACGACTCTGCGGATGATCGCCGGCCTGGAGACGATCACCTCAGGCGAGGTCAGGATCGACGGCGCCACGGTCAACGATGTCGACCCGGCGGAGCGCGACCTTGCGGTCGTCTTCCAGAACTACGCGCTTTATCCGCATATGAGCGTCGCGGGCAACCTCGCCTTCGGCCTCAAGCTGCGCAAGCTCCCGCGCGAGGAAATCGATCGCCGCATCGCGGCGACGGCGGACATGCTCGGCATCGGGGACCTGCTGAAACGCCGCCCGCGGCAGCTGAGCGGCGGGCAGCAACAGAGAGTCGCACTGGGCCGCGCGCTGGTCCGAGACCCCGTAGCGTTCCTCTTCGACGAGCCGCTCTCCAACCTGGATGCCAAGCTGCGCGCAGCGATGCGCACGGAGCTGATCAAGCTTCACCGCATGCTGGGCAAGACCATCGTCCATGTCACGCATGACCAGGTCGAGGCGATGACCATGGGCGAGAGGATCTGCATCATGCGCGACGGCCGGATCGTCCAGGTCGGGCCTCCTCTGGAGGTCTACCGCCATCCGGTCGACACCTTCGTTGCAGGCTTTCTCGCCAGTCCGCCGATGAACCTGCTCGATGCCCGCTTCGGCGGCGCGACGGGCCTGGAATCCGTCGATCTTCCGTCGATCAGCCTGCCATTGCTCGCTGCCCACAGGGAAGCGTTGCGCGGCCACGCGGGGGAGGCAATCACCCTCGGCATCCGGCCCGAGGATCTCGACGCCCAACCCTCCGCCGCCCAGCGCGCCGCGATCACGGTCACCGTGGTGGCGGTAGAATCGCTGGGGCCGGAAGTGATCCTGGTCGCCGCCTTGCCGGGCGGCCAGGAAGTCTCGGCCCGGCTCGACCGCGACTTCATGGCGCCGGCCGGGTCCGAGCTCCAGCTCCATGTCGACCTGGAACGCCTGCATTTCTTCGACACCGCCACGGGACGCGCCGTGACCGCCGGCTGAAAGTCCGGTCAGGCCGCCGGCAGATCGGCGAGGGAGGGGTAGAGGGTCTCCAGCCGGCGGTAGAGATCGCGATAGATGCCGTAAGCGTCGCCGTAGGCTTCGGTCCGGCTGCTGTCCGGCTCGAAGATTCGATCGCACCGGGCATAGCGGCCGATCGCCGACCAGTCGTCGAGCACGCCCGTGCCCATGCCCGCGACGAAGGCCGCGCCGAGGCTGGAGCCGGGATGCTCGAGCAGCCGCTCGACCGGTCTTTCCAGGACATTGGCGGTAATCTGCATCCAGAGATCGCTCGCCGCGCCGCCGTCGCAGGCCAGAACGCGGCCCACCCCGCAGTCCATCTCCTCGAACACGTCCATGTGATGGCGGAATCCGAACGCCACAGATTCGAGGGCGGCGCGCCAGACATGGCGCAGCTCGTGGTGGAGCCCGAGGCCGACCAGCGTGCCCTTCGCGCGGGGATCGTGGAGGGGCGTCTTCTCGCCGAGGAAGTAGGGCAGCAGCACCAGGCCGCCGGCGCCCGGCGGCAGATCGCTTGCCCGTTCATCGAGCCAGGCGTGCGGCGTCTGTCCCGCAGCTCGCGCGGCCTCGGCTTCTCCCTGCCCGAGTTGCGCCACGATCCAGTTCAGCACGCTGCCGCTCGCGGCCATGCAGCCATTGGAGACATAGAGCCCCGGCACGATGTGAAAGTCGATGAACATGCGCGGGTCGGTCACCGGCCGCTCGCTTGTGAGCATGATGTCCCCGGCACCCCCGAACTTGACCACCAGATCGCCCTGATCGCAGGCGCCGGCGACGAACGCCGACGCGATATGATCGGCGCAGCCGGTCACCACTGGCGTGCCGGGAAGGAGGCCGGTTTCCTCCGCTGCTCGCTGCGTGAGCGCGCCTGCGGGTTCGCCGGACGCCTTGAGCGGCGGCAGCCGGTCGGGCGATATGCCGCCCAAACGAACCAGGTCCTCGTCGAGGCCGCCTTGCGCGAGGTTGTAGAATCCCGCCTCCAGCGCCCAGTTCCCCTCGATCGAGGTGTCTCCAGTCAGCCGGTACGTGATGTAGTCGTAGGACCCCAACACGGTGCCGGCTTCGCCGAAACACTCTGGCTCATGACGCGCAAGCCAGAGCAGCTTGGGCGCCACGACCTGCTGATTGATGCTACCGCCGGTGCGCCGGAACCAGTCGTCGCCGTCGATGCGCCGCTTCAGCTCCTCGATTTCATTGACGGCGCGGGCATCGTTCTGCTGGATCGACGGGCGCAGCGGCCTCCCTGAGTCATCCAGAAGGATCACCGTGGGGACCATCCCGGTCACGCCGACCGCCGCGATTTCGCCTGCCTCCAGCCCGGTGCTCCGCAGCAGGTCCGGCACGAGTGCGCAGACATTGGCCCACCAGAGCTCGGTATCCTCTTCGGCCCAGTTGGCGTGGCGTGAGACGAGTGCGCTGGGCCGCGACGCGGTGGCGAGGATGCCGCCCTCGGTATCGATCAGAATGCCGATTGTCGACGTCGTCCCGATATCGAGACCGAGCAGAGTGCTCATCACCCGCGTACCTTCGAGACGACCTCCATGAAGCGTGCGACGCGGTCCCGGTCCACGGCGTTCCAGGTGTCGCCGTCGACCTTGAAGTGTGTGCCGACGATGCAGCCGTCGGCCACCCTCAGAATATCGGCGATGTTGTCCACGTTGCAGCCGGTGTTGGCGAGGACCGGCGTGCCGGGGACAGCGCTCGCAACACGCTCGAGGCTCGATTGGTCCACCGCTTGGCCGGTCATCGGGCCCGAGACGAGAACGGCGTCTGCCAGCGACGAAAAGACGGTACTGGCGGCGCGCGCTTCGACGGAGCGGGCCCCCACCGGTGCGGCGAACTCGGCATTGATGTTAAACATGAGCTTGAGGTCGTCGCGGCCGAGGTCGTGGCGCATGCGCAGCGCCCGGGCAGCCGAGGGCTGCCACAAGCCCATGTCGGAATCGTAGACCCCGGTGAAGATTTCGCGCGCGAAGACGGCATCCGTCGCGACGGCAAGCGCCACCGTCGCAACCGGGTCCCACAGATAGTTAACGCCGTAGGGCACGCGCAGTTTGCCTTTGACCGCCGCGGTCACGGCCGCCATGGCCGCAAGGCTTTCCGGCGAGGCTTCCAGCAGGTAGGGGCGGTCGCCTTCGTTGCCGAACATGACCGCGTCGACGCCGCCGTCCTGCAGGGCTTCCAGATCCCTTGCGACATGCTCGATGATGGCCTGCATTCCGCCCTGCGAATCGTAGAGCGGCGCGCCGGGCAGGGGCAGCAGGTGGGCCATGGCGATGACCGGTTTGCCCGCGCCGATGCTCTCCTTCAACCAGGTCATGACATTTCCGTTCCGGGCTAATCCATCAACACGCCGCCGCTGGCGTTGATCGCCTCGCCGGTCAGAAAGCCGGAAAGGTCGCTCGCCAGGAAGACGACAATCGCCGCCACATCATCGGGTTCCTCGAGCCGGCCCAGAGGCGTCGCGGCCACGTACTCGTCGCGGACGGCCTCAGGCGTCATGCCACGCAGCTTGCCCTCCCACACGACTTCGCGGTGCTGCATGGACGTGCGCACATAACCGGGGCAGACCGCGTTGACCCGAATGCCGTGCTCGCCCACCTCCCGCGCCAGCGACTGCGTGAACCCGACCACGGCGAACTTGCTGGCCGCGTAGTGCGCGAGCAAGGGCGCGCCGATCTTGCCGGCGAGCGAGGCCGTGTTGACGATCACGCCCTTCTCGCCGGCGGCGAGGAAGTGGCGCACCGCCTCCCGGTTTGACAGGAACACGCCCTTGGCGTTCACCGCCATGTTGGAGTCCCATTCCTCCTCGGTGAGGTCGACCACCGGGTTCATCGTCGAAATGCCCGCGTTGGCGGCGAGCAGATCGAAGCCGCCCATCCACTCGGCGGCGGCGCGGAAGACGGTCGCAGTTTCCGCCGCGTCGGTGACGTCGAGCCTGTAGGCGCGTGCGCCCTCGCCGAGGCGTTGGGCGAGATCCCGAGCCCCGTCGAGGCTGATGTCGCTGACCACGACGCGCGCGCCCTCACGCGCAAAGGCCTCCGTAATGGCTTGCCCGATGCCGGTGGCCCCGCACCCGTGACGAGGGCCCGCCGTCCGGCAAGCAATCCGCTACGCTGATTCATGACGCATCCACACCGGTTGCACGCTGCGAGCTCATGGTATCACGCGCCAATCCAGGCGGGCAGGCGGCGGCAGGCATTCCCACGATACCGGCTCGCCTTCACCGGCGCCCCATCGGCCGTCTTCCAGCCACAAGGTGATGAGAGAAAAATCGGAGCGAAGTCTATTCGATATTGGCAATTCGCGGGCGGTGCCCGCGACGGCCATGCACTGTGGGACAATCAACAGGAGCGGGAATGACCGGGCGGCGTCGCCGTCCGCTTACTCGATGCGCTTCCAGGTCTGCTCCTTGCAGATGAACCACACACAGCCGCTCACCTTGAGCGTGTTCGCGTTCACCTCTTCCATTTCGGCGTCGTAGGTCTCGCCGTCCTCGGGATTGTAGATCTCGCCGTCTTCCCACTCGCCGTTGCCTTCGTATTCCAGGTCCCAGAGCACCTGGAGGCCCATGATCGGCCGCTTGCGGAGCGACTTGTCCTCGTTCTTGACGTCCCGCCTCGGCTTGCCGTCCTTGGAGTTGGGACTCCTGAGCCACACGATTTCGCCGCACAGCTTGTCGGCGTCGTCGCTACAGGGAGCGAGCTTCACATGCGACTTGCCTGAACCGCTGAGCCAGACGCCCTTGGGGTCGGCAAGTGCGCTGCCCGTCAACCCGGCAACGATTAGCGCGGCGGCCAGTGCCCCGCAAATTCCGATGCGCACTATCATCTTTGCCAGCCTCCGTCCTCGCCCGTGCCGGCCGCTTACCGGCTGTTCCCTGTCGATCGGCCGGCTCAGCGCGACGCTGGCACTTGCACGGTTGGGCTGTCAAGCGGGCGGGAAGGATGTCCCGGCCATCGTCGCGCCCTGGTCACAGGCACCGTTTTGAGAACAGGCGTCTACGAGATGGCTCTTAACGAGGCGGCCCTCGAATGGAGGTTGCTAGTCATGTGTAAGCGTCCGGAATTGCCGCCCGAATAAGGTGTCAGTATGGCCCCGCCGTACGATGCGGTGGTCGTCGGATGCGGGAATGCTGATGCTGATCTACCGTAACTACCCAGGTACCCCAATCCTGAGTTGAGGACGGTGATTATGGCGGCGGCCGCGGCCTGGTTCTGCCACCGCGATTGGTTCTTGACCTCATAGAGTTGCGGGACTATGGACTGCTCTCTCGCGTGACGGGAGCGGTCCATGGGGTATTTCGGCTCGAAGGCGACAGCAGGTCTGTGCCAAGCGCTGATTGCGCTGATGCCGCCGCACTCCGTCTACATCGAAAGCCACCTTGGGGGCGGGGCGCTGATGAAGCGCAAGCCGCCGGCCGTGCGTTCGATCGGCATCGACCGCGATGCGCAGGCGCTCGAGGCCTTCGTCTGCGACTACCCGGTCGATCTGGTTCACGGCTGTGCCCATGACTTCCTGGCCTCGTTCCCGTTCCTGGGCCCGGAGCTGGTTTACAGCGATCCGCCCTATCTGCACGCGACCCGCCGCTCGGCGCAGCGCTACCGCTTCGAGTACGAGGAGGCCGGCCACGTCGCGCTTCTCGCGCTGCTCAAGGCTCTGCCCTGCCAGGTCATGATCTCGGGCCATCCGTCGGCGCTCTATGACGAGGTGCTGGCGGGATGGCGCCGGCTGGCGCTGCAGGTCACGACCCAGGGTCTGGTGCGAACCGAGGTCGTCTGGTTCAACTACGCCCCCGACCGGATGCATTGGGCCAGCCACGCAGGCCGGAACTTCACCGACCGCCAGCGCATCAAGCGCAAGGCAGCCAACTGGGGCCGGCGCTACCAGGCCTTGCCGCCGGGCGAACGCCTCGCCGTGCTCGCCGCCATGATGGCCGTCGAGGCCGAAGACACGTGACGGTGTCGCACTGGCACGAAGACCTCGCCGCCCGTAACGAGGCCTTCTGCTGCCTGAAGGAGCTTCTCGAGCCATCATCCCTCGCAACCACTGTCGTCGTTGCCGTCCGGGAATGGGGGCAGGGGCTGCTGCGATCAGCCACCGCGCTCGCCCGGGAAAATGCCGCACTCGAGCAGGAGAACGCGGCCCTGCGCGAGCGCATCGCCGAACTCGAGCGCAGCGCGGCCCTCAACAGCACCACAAGCAGCAAGCCCCCCGCCAGCGACGGGCTCAAGAAGAAAAGCGGAGCCCAGAGGCGCACCCAAAGCCAGCGCGGAAAGTCCGGCGGGCCCAGTGGCGGCCAGCCCGGCCACAAGGGAACCACCCTCGCGCGGAGCGACAGCCCGGACCGTGTCGTCGATCACCACCCCTCCACCTGTTCCGGCTGTGGCGTCGAGCTCTCGGACGCCGACCGGCAAGGCGCGCCCGCCTGTCGGCAGGTCTTCGACGTACCCGAGCCGCAGCCTCTCGAGGTCACCGAACACCGCGCCCATCGCTGCCTCTGCGGCGCATGCGGCACGCTGACACGAGCCGCCTTCCCGCCGGGCGTCACCGCCCCGGTCCAGTACGGCCCTCGCATCACCGCTTGGGTGAGTTACCTGCTGTACGCCCAGTTCGTGCCCGAGAAGCGTCTGGCCGAACTCATGAGCGACATCTTCGCGGTGTCCATCTCCACTGCCACGATCGCCGCCATGGGCCGGCGCACAGCGCAGCGCTTCGAGGGCTTCCTCGACCATGTCGCCGATCTGATCCGCACGCAGGCGCCGGTCAAGCACCTCGACGAGACCGGCCTGCGTATCGCCGCCCGTACCCGCTGGCTCCATGTGCTGTGCACCCCGTTGCTCACCGTCCTGCGCATCGGCGAGGGACGCGGCGATGTCGAAAAGAACCTGAAAGGCATCCTCGTCCACGACGACTTCGCCCCCTACTTCACCATCAAGGGCGTCCGCCACGGCGCCTGCAACGCACATCACCTGCGCGAACTCCAGGCCCTGATCGACATCGAGAAGGAGGAATGGGCGGCGAGCATGCACCGCCTGCTTCAGCGCGCGCGCAGGGCCGCCCGCTTCGCCCGTGAGAAAGACCGTCAAGTCCCCGCCTCCCTGGTGGCCCGCATCTCAAGGGCATGGGACCGTATCCTCGAAGAAGCCATCGCCTTCCATGAGGCCCAACCGCCGCTCCAGATCGCAAAGCGAGGGCGAAAGAAACGCCGCATCGGCCACAACCTCGCGCGCCGCCTTCAAAAGCATAAGGAGGGCTGCCTGCGCTTCCTCACCGACCTGCGCACGCCGTTCACGAATAACGAGGCGGAGCGTGACATCCGTATGAACAAAGTGCATGAGAAGATCTCAGGCGGCTTCCGCTCCCTGCAAGGCGCCTGCAACTTCGCCGGAATGCGCAGCGTCATCGTCACCGCTCGAAAGCAAGGCTGGAACATCCTGCAAATCCTGGCGCACCCGGAACCGATGCAGCTGATCCCTATACTCAGACTTCCTGACCTCTGCTGATTTTAGGTGACACGAGCCGCGCGGATTCCGAGGCCCCGTCGATGTCGTAGACTATGCGCAGACGGGTGCCGGGGAAGACCGTTTCGGTGGCGTTCAGGTCGCTCAGAACCGCATCGATCCAACGGTCGCAGGCGTCGTTTGCGAGGCCAAGAATGTGGACCCGCAGGAGGCCATTGCCAGGATCCGGCAGGATGTCGGCATCGGCGGTGAGCAGCGCTTGAAGCAGTTTCCGGGGATGGGGCTTGTGGCCCTGCGCCTGCATGACGGGAATCATCATGCGGGTTTCGGCGCGGTAGGCGATCATCCGGATGACGTCGAGGAGGAGGCGCTCGCGCGCGGGCAAGGCATCGAGCTGCTCGGCTTCGTCGAGGTCGCCGGCCCGGCAGTGCTTGGGCGTCTCCCTGCGGCTGGCCCTGACGATGTCGCGGACATCCTGGAGGTCCCTGACTTCCCTCCTGAGTTCCGCCGTCGGCTGCTTCTTCCGGGCCGTGTCGGCGATGCGGTTGCGCAGGCGGCCAAGCTGGCGGTCGAGGCGATGGATTGCCTTGTCATAGGCCCGCCGCAGCGGGTTGACGACCATGGCGGCGGGATCGAGAGGCTCGAGCTCGTGGGTCGGCAGGGCGTCGAGATTGAACTCGTCACGCATGTACTTGAAGAAGTTCTCCTGCGACCAGCGCGAGAACATGGCGCCCGCAACCTCAGCCATCGGCTTGTGCGGATCGGTGGTGATCAGCGGCACCTGACGGCCGTTGTCGAGCAGGCGGCGGATCTGGCGCACCCTGAAGCCGTTCGGCAACGTCACCGGCTTCTCAGCCAGCCGCATGGTGGCGCTGCCGTCCGCCGCCGGTCCGTGAATGGGAACGGTCATCGCGCCGAAGTCCTCGGCCGGCCAGTCCTCGCCCCTGAAGTTCTTGTGCCAGGTCAGGCAGGCGACGCCGCGCCTCGCCAGCCGGCGGAACAGATCCGGGCTCCAGCCCTCGCGGTCGAAGACCAGGGTGAGCGCCGGCTGGCCGGGATGCTCGGCGGTCAGGTCCGGCGCCCCGGCGCCAACGATCCCAAGCTCCTGCAGCGCCGGCACCACGTCGGCTTCGATGGCCGCGACCATCTTCGGGTCCAGCGGCTTGTGCAGACAGAGCAGCGGCTTGCCGCCCAGAGCGTTGATCCAGTAGCTGGCGCTCGCCGGCAGGCACAGCTTCTCGCGCGAGACGAAGTGCTTGGGCAAGCGCCCCTTGCGGCCGGAGTAGACCTTGACGTGCCCGTCGATGGCCAGCGTCGCCCAGAGCTCCGGCTCGTCGGCCTTGCCAGCGCCTGGCAAGGGCGAGCTGCCACGCCCGCACGCCGGCCTCGTCGTCGGCGATGAGAGCGATCTTGCGGCGCAGCGTCTTGACCTCGGGGCAGCGATCGAGGCCGAGAATGGCGCCCCATTCGCCCGGCGCCTGGTAGCGCAGGCTCTCGGGGTTGCGCACCCGCGCCAAGGTCATGAAGGCCAGGAAGAGCAGGATCGTAGGCAAGCCGTAATAGCCCTTCGGCAGCAATGGCAGGAGACCGGTCTCGGAGAGAAGACCTTCCTTCAGCAGGGCCGGCAGGGCGGCGAGCACGCCGCCGAAGCGGACACCGCGGGCGGCGGCGGCGAACTGCGGTTCGACCGGCCCCGCCTGTCCACAACTGGCCAGAACCCGAGCCGGAACATCGCAAGTCGCACGCCCCATCGGCGCCTGCCGGTCCCGCCGATCGCGCGCGCTGCGATCCGTTTGCGGCTGCGCTTCCAGCCCCGGCGCCGTCTCCGGCCCCGGGGCACCGGTACTCTCTTCATCGACACGGCCTTCAGGAGCCGCACCCGCGTCAGGCGGCGCAGCCAGCGCTGAGCGTCCGGGCTCCCCATCCGCCTCCGTGTTGCCGATCAGTCCCTGACGGCGCCACTTGTTGACCGATGGCGCTGACACGCCGAGAACCCGGGCCGCCGCAGAGCCGCTCAGGCCCGATGCCAGCAACGCCGTCGCCTTCTCCGCCAACTCCGGAGTGAACACCGACGGCCCGCGACCGCGCCGGGGCTTCATGAACCCCGCTTCGCCCTCGGCCAGGTAGCGCCGTCGTGCGCGCTGCACCGTCGCGCGCGAGACAGCGAAAGCGTCAGCCAGTTCCTGCGGCGAGACCGCGCTGATCGCCGCGAGGCGGCCGATCCGCAAGAGCATGGCCGTGCGGTCATCGGCGGCGTGGCTGTCAAAGGGAATGAGGTTGGAAAAGTAGGTGAAGGTGTCGTCCGAGATCAGGACGGCGAAGCAGCTGTTGCCGATCGAGACCGCCTCTGGAGGGCACATTGGGAGGGTACTGGGCATGGTTGAGACCGTGCAATTGGTATCAAATTATACTATCAGACCTCGGGCGCGACACCCAGCGAAAAACCGCCTGAAACAACCGAAATGTATCAGAATTCAAGGAGTTCCCGGCACGCTGCCCAGAACAGCCAGCATCACGAGGTCAGGAAGTCTGATACTGCGCTCCTGAACTTCTCCGGCTCATCCTGAGTATCGCTGTCCTCTCATCTTGTTCGCGACGCGGCGTTCATCATCCTCTCGCGCTCAAGAGAGTAGGCACTCCCGCGGCGTGGGGGCGTTGACGCAAAAGGAACTGGCTTGTTCCATAAGAGAGAGGGGGTACCTGGGCAGTTACGATCTACCTTCTGATGCGGAATGAGGAGAGACCTACCATGTTTATTCCCAACACTTTGTATCTTCTAAACCGCTTATGCACATGGCTCCGGTCGCGAGAGTTTGCCACCAGATGTTGAGGTTGAGGTTAGGGCGGGAGAACGGGTAGAATGTTGCCTATACGTTCCTGCCGACGGAGCCACCACATGAAACAGGTCGCCGACAGCCTCCTCGCCTTCCAGCACATGTTCCCGGACGATGACGCCTGCGCCGCCTGGCTGATCGAAATGCGCTGGCCGGACGGCTTCGTCTGTCCCGCGTGCGGCCATGAAAAGGGATGGGCGCTGCGCAGAAAAGCACACACCTTCGAGTGCGCCGGCTGCCGCCGGCAGACCTCGGTGACGGCCGGGACGATCCTGCACGCCAGCAAGCTGCCGCTCACCGTCTGGTTCTGGGCCGCCTACCTGATGGCGACCCACTCCAACGGCATCTCTGCCCTGCAGCTCCAGAAACAGCTCGGTATCGGCTCTTACCGCAGCGCTTGGCTGCTCGCCCACAAGCTGCGCGCCAGCATGGTCGACCCCGAGCGCAACCCGTTGTCGGGCCTGGTGGAAATCGACGAGGCCAGCCTTCCATTCCGGACCAAAGACGATCCTCCCACCGGAGGGCAAGGACGCAGCCACGACGGCAAGATGCTCATCGTCGGCGCCATCGAACTGGGGGATGGAACCATCCCGGGCCGCCTGCGGCTGGCCGAAATCTCCTCCTACGGCGCCGCCGACCTCGGACACTTCGTCGAAACCGCCGCCGATCCCGACGCCATCGCGAAAACCGACGGCTGGTCCGGCTACGCTGCGGTCCCCGCCGATCGCCACAATGTCCATGTCGTCGGGAAGACCGCCGCTCACCTCGTCCTGCCGTGGATCCACCAAGTCTTCTCCAACCTCAAAGGATGGGCGCGAGGCGTCTACCACGGGCTGCGCCGCAAGCATCTGCAGGCCTATCTCGATGAGTTCGCCTTTCGCTTCAACCGCCGCAAAACCCGCCACGCTGCTTTCCGCTCGCTCTTCCGCATCGCCACCAATGCAAAACCCCTTACCTACAGCATGTTGATCGAACCGGAGCCATGTGCATAAGCGGTTCTTCTAATTTTGCAATTGCTACAGCACCTATCGTACCCACCGTATCATGGACTTGGAAATCAAAGCCAACCACTTCCCCCGTCTCTTCTCCCGGCGCTACCACCCGCACAGCCCTATGAGTTTGCGACGATGGCAGCAAGCGGCTTTCTGCCGATAGCAGCGGCGGGAACGGTCCCACCTCTGACCGACGAACACAAACAGGCTATGCAAAATAAGACTGAGGACGAGGTTCTCGCCGGCATCGCACTCGCTGCGGTCGACCCGCGTTTGGCACCACATATCCCTGCACTGGTGAGTGGCACGAAATCGTACTTTTCGGATAATCCTGAAACTTTTGATGTCGACCAATGGCAGACTAACGTGCAGCAATACATGCCGCCCATGGTGCAGGAGGCCTTCATGGCCGGCATGATCGTGGGGATGGTTGTAATGGTTATTATTCTTCGTTGATATCAGAAGTTTGCCCCACCTGTTGCGGTCTTACGTGGTGAGAGTGCTTTGGGACGAGCTCTTGTCGGCAGGTCTGGCCGGCCCCAAGGGGGCCGGTCCTTCGCTAGTTGGTCGTCAATAGCATAACCGAGAATTTTCTCACTAGCCGTAGTCTAGATTCTCAGAAGGCAGGTCACGGGGACCGATTAATTCCTTCTGGTACTCTTTCAGTGGACTCCTGAAGTGGCGATGTGAGACTACCGTTAGTCGTGACGGTTTCCAGGGAACGGCGGTCATGCAGTTCGGACAGTGGAATGCAGGATTCTGAAGGGCAGCTTGTCGGGGTAAACCGGCGAAGTTCTCCGCGTCCTCGCCAAATCGTCCCAGACTTCGCGTTTAGCAGGCAAAATGTTGGCTCCCGATATCACACCGGCATAGTGTTGGATGGTTCGGTCGCGGTACCTTAGCGCGCCCAAGCGCGGAGGGTGCGATGGCGGGTGGCGGTGTGCTTTCGGCGGATTTCAAGGCCACGCCCTATTGGTGGGACTTGGCGCCGCGGCCGGACATTACCGATGAGGCGCCGCCGGGTGAGGCCGAGGTGGTGATCGTGGGCGCCGGCAATGTGGGGCTATCCGCCGCGCTCACCCTCGCGCGCCGGGGCCGCGAGCCGGTGGTCCTCGATGCGGAGGCCGCGGGCCACGGCGCCAGCACGCGGAACGCCGGCTATCTCGGTCGCCAGGTCTGGCACAAGTACGGCGACATGGTGCCGCAGCTCGGGCGCGAGCGGGCCGCAGAGATCTGCCGCGCGGCGATCGCAGCCCACGACTACGCGGCCTCCCTGATCGAGCGCGAGCAGATCGCCTGCTTCTACCGCAACACCGGGCGCTTCATCGCCGCACCGTCCAAGCGCGTGTTCGACGGCCTCGCGCGCGATCTCGCCATGATGCGGGAGGACGGTGTCCCGGTCGATGCCGAGATGGTCGAGCCCGACATGGCACCGCCGGCCTACCGCAAAGGGCATTACCACGGCGGCCAGATCCTGCGCGGCAACGGGACGATCCATGCGGGCCTCTACCACGCGGGCCTGCTGGAGCGGGCCGCGCGAGACGGCGCGCGCATCATCGGCCACTGCCCGGTGCAGGCCATCGAGCGCACCGGCAGCGGCTTCCGCGTGTCGACGCTGCGCGGAACGGTTCGGACGGGCCACGTGATCGTCGCGACCAACGGGTATACGCCCAAGGCCGCCCAATGGCTGCGGCGCCGCGTGGTGCCGGTCGACGCCTTCATGATCGCGACCGAGCCCTTGCCGGAGGATCGAGTCGAGCATATCGCGCCGGGCGGCAAGCCTATGGTCGAGCACCGCTACTCACCCTGCTGGATCCGGCCCAACGAGGACGGCATGCGGATTCTCTTCGGCGGGCTTAGCGCCGAGCCGCCCGCCGACCTAGTGCAGAAGGCGCGTTACCTGCACGATGCCATGGTGCAAATCGTCCCTTCTCTGGAAGGCGTGAAGATCAGCCATTGCTGGACCGGCAAGACCGCCTTTACCTTCGACATGATGCCGCACACCGGGAGTCACGACGGCGTCGAGTACGCCATGGGCTGGTGCGGCTCCGGTGTGCCCATGGGCACCTATCTCGGCCACAAGACCGCGCTCCGCGTGCTGGAAGACCCCGAGGCCACGAGCCCCTTCGACGGCCGGCCCTTCCCGACCAAGCCGTTCTACACCGGCCGTCCCTGGTTCCTGCCGCTCGCGGTGGCGTGGAACAAGTACAAAGACCGCAAGCTGTTTAGGGGGTAGACTCCGGCTCCCTCCATCCGCGCGCGCCGCAGCTCCGGGGCCGTTCACACGTATCCGACATGACCGACGACAGCGCTACGCCGGCGGCGAGAAGGCAGCGCCATCTCCTCCGACGGCTCTACGACTGGGCAATGCAGAGTGCCGGCACGCGCCGCGCCGTCTGGGTGCTGGCGGGCCTTTGCTACTTGCAGAGCCTATTCCTGCCGGTGCCGCCGGACCTGCTGCTCATTCCCATGGTGCTGGCCAAGCGCGCCAAGGCGTGGCTCTTCGCCGGCATCGCCACGGTGTCGTCAGTCGGCGGCGGCCTGACCGGCTATCTGATCGGCTACTTTCTCTACGACTGGCTGGGCGAGCCTTTGCTCGCCATCTCAGGCCACGCCGGCGACCTCGAGACGTTCTACGAGTACAGGGACAGGTGGGGCGCCTGGTTCGTCGCCGCCGGGGCGCTGACGCCCTTGCCGTACAAGCTGGTCGCCGTCGCCAGCGGCGCCGCACACCTGAACGTGGGCGCCTTCATCCTGGCGTCGCTCGTCGCCAGAGGCATGCGCTTCTACGTCGAGGCCGCGATACTCTGGTATCTGGGGCCCAGGGCCCAGCGCATCCTCGAGCACCGCTACGGCGCGGTCGCGGCAATCGGGCTCGCCGTCGTCACCCTCGGCGTCATGGTGCTCATCCCCTTCATTACCTGAGCGGGCGAGGGGGCCGCGCAAGCACCGGCGCGGTCAATTTTCGCCTGGCATCGCCCTGAGCAGTGCCTTGACCACCGTCGCTGCGTTGCCCGCTGCGAGGCCCAAGAAAACCTCCATCTGGTTCGCCCCTTCGCTCCCGCCGGCCAGATCCGCGAGGCTGCGGACGGCAAGGAAGGGCACGTCGTTGGCGTAGGCCACGTGGGCGACGGCAGCACTCTCCATGTCCAGCACCCGCGCGCCGAAGGTCTCGAAGGCCCAGGTGCGGAAGGCCGCGTTGTCGATGAAGGCGCTGCCCGAGACACCTGAGCCGCCGACAAGGATCTTGGGCGCCGCCTCGAGGCACCTGTCCTCCGCCGTGCAGCGGGCGAGCGTCACATCGTTCGCCGCGCTGCCGGCGCTGGCGAGCAGCGCTTCGTCTACAGGGAACCAGAACCGGGTTTCGGGCACCTCGGCACCGGGGCGGAGCACAGTGACCGAACGCGGGAACATCATGCCGAAGTTCCCGTGGGGGTACTCAAAGAAGGGCATCGTCATCCAGCCATCCTCCACCTCGCGGGCGAAGGCCATCTCCAGGTATTGCCCCCAGCGGTCTGCGATCACGACATCGCCAATGTTGAGGTCGGGGTCCACGCCGCCGGCGATCCCCGAGAACACGATGCGCTCGATGGCGAAGTGATCCAGCGCAAGCTGCACCGTCATGGCCGCGTTGACCACGCTGATCCCGCTCAGGAAGAGCACCACATCACGCCCCTCCAGGGTGCCGGTGGTGAAGGCGACACCGTTGACCGATTGCGTCGTCGCGCCTCCCATCTCCCCCTGAAGGATCACGAGTTCCGGCGCGAAGGCGGAGACCACGGCGATGCGCGGGGTCTCGTCGCGAATGGCATGCGCGTCTGCCGGCGCGGTCGCCGTCAGCAGCAGGGCTGTGACGAGGCCGGCGATCAGGACGCGCACTGAGCGGGGCATGAATTTCAGAAGTGTCATCGTCGCCTGCTCCTCATTGGAGGGATACCGTTCTGGGTGTTGGGGGTGGCATGACCGTGGTGCGAAACCCGCCGGTCCGCAATTCTCTCGTGCAATGTGCGATATGCCTCAGTCCACGCGGGTGATCCGACCCTCGATCACGGGAGAAACCGCACCAGCCGCAATGATGTGGTCGATGAGCTGGCCGGCCATCAGACTGCCGGACGCTGAGTCGACCAGCACCTCGCCGCCCCTGAATACGCGATAATCGTCGCCGCCCTTCGCGAGGAAATTGTTGGTCGCAAGCGTGTAGGTCTTGCCCTCCTCCAGCGGCGCGCCGGCCACCGTGACGCTCGTCACGCGATCGCCCGGCGGCTTGCGCGCGTCGAAAGTGAAGGCGAGGCCCGAGACCTGCGGGAAGCGGCCCGAGGGGTTCTCGGCACGGCTCACCCCGTTCTCCAAGGCCTCCCGCACCTGAGCGCCGGTCAGGCGGAGCACCACGGTCTTGTTGCCGAAAGGAAGCTCCGTCAGCACCATCTTGCGGGTGAGGCGGGAGCCAGGCGGATAGACCGTGTCGCCGCGAATGCCGCCGCCGTTGGTGAGCGCAATGTCGGCGCCCGTCGCCAGACGCATGGCGTCGGCCAGCAGATTGCCAAAGGCGGTCTCGGCCGATCCGCGCAGGAAGCCGCGGGTGCTGAGTTCCACCGCGGTCTCGCCGATCACGACGTCCAGGCTCTCGTCGAGGCGCGCCTGATAGTCACGAACCCTTGCGGCCAGTTTGGCATCGCCTTCGGTGGCCGCAGTCGAGCGGAGGCGGAAGTCCGGTGTCCAGACGACCTTGGTTGCGCCGCCGTGGCCTTCTACACGGTCGATCTTCAGTGTGAGCACGCCGACGTGGCGGCCCTGGGAACCCGCCTTCATCACTGCGTGTCGGCCATCATGGTGGGCGATCAACAGATGATCGTGGCCGCCGAGCACGACATCGATTCCCTGCACTTTGCGCAGCAACTCCAGGTCCGCGCCGAGCCCCTGATGAGTCAGCGCGATGACGATGTCGGCGCCCTCCGCCCTCGAATTTTCGGCAAGACGGGCGCCTGCCTCCGCAGCGGGCGCGAAGGCGACATCGGGGCCGGGACTCGAAATCACGGGGGTCTCTGGTGTGACCAGGCCGAGAAAGCCGATCCGGTAGCCGTCCCTCTCCACCACCGCCGTGGCCGTGGTGCCGGGAAAGCCGCGGCCCGCGATCGTTACGTTGCCCGCGAGCCAGACCGTTTCCGACTCCGCGAGCCGCTCCTCCAGCACATCAGGGCCGAAATCGAACTCGTGGTTGCCAAGGACCGCCACGTCGAAGCCAACGGCATTGGCGAGATCGATCATATGCGCGCCCTTGTCGATTCCGGAGAGCACGGAGGGCGAGATCATGTCGCCACCGAAGGTAACCACCGCAAGGCCGCCCTCGGCCTCCGCCCGCGCACGTTCTTCGGCGACCACGGTAGCGATCTTCGCAGCGCCGCCTGCGCCGCCGACCCCCGCCATCTGGTCCCAGTCGTTAACGTGGACGAGTGTGAGCGTAAGCGGCGCAGCCAGGGCGGGGAGTGCTGCTGAACTCAACAAAACGAGGGTCACAAGGGCAATTGCCAAGTGTCTCAGGTGGCGGATTGTGCGCATGGGCTGGTCTCGCGCATCTCGGTCGGGAGCAGGGGCCAAGGGTGACGGACCGCCATGCTGCTGTCACGCTGCCCTTTTAGCCATTGCGGGCAAAGCTGGAATGCCTCTGTTCCAAACCCACATCGTCATCGACTGGTCGGCGCGGTCGAAGCCGAGCCCCGCCAAGCCCGCCAAGGACGCGATCTGGTGGGCCGTTGCCCGCATCGCGAGCAGAAACAAGGTGGACGAACCGGAGTATGTCCGCACCCGCCACGAGGCGCTCGATCGCCTTGCCGGCTTAGTGGCCGGCGAGCTGGACTCGGGCCGTCGGGTGCTGGTGGGCTTCGACTTTCCCTTCGGTTATCCCGCGGGTGTCGCAGAGCACCTAAGGGGCAAGGCTTCCGGCTTGGCCCTTTGGGGCTGGCTGGCCGCACGAATCGGTGACGCACCGGACAACGGCAACAATCGCTACGATGTCGCGGCAGCGATCAACGACACCTATCCGGGTCTCGGCCCATTCTGGGGTCGTCCGTCGTCTTGGTTGTACCCGACGATTCCGGTGCAGGCATCCGAGCGCACGGAGCAGAATTTGCATCCGCCGGAACGTCGCATCTGCGACATCCGCGCCACCGGCGCCAAGACCGTCTGGCAACTGGCCTATGCCGGCTCCGTCGGCTCGCAGATATTGCTCGGCCTGCCTGCACTCAAGCGCCTGGTCGCCGACCAGCGCATCGCGGGCCGCGTGGCGATCTGGCCGTTCGAGACCGGTTTGCAAACGCCCGACGCGCAAGCGGTGATCGCCGAGGTCTATCCCTCGCTGCTCAGGGCGGAAGTCCACGCGCGCAGGCGCGACAGCGAAATCCTCGACAGCGCCCAGGTGCGCGTAAATGTCGAAGCCTTCGCCCGGCTCGATGCGCAGGGAAGGCTCGCGCCCCTCTTCGCCGGTGCTCCCTGTCTCACTGCCGAAGAGCGCCGGCTCATCGAGACCGAGGAAGCCTGGATCCTGGGCCTCGGCCACGAGGACGCGCTGAAGGACGCACTCTTGCCACCCCTTCGCGTGGGCACGGGGTCGCGCGCGACTAGGACGTGACCGATATCGCTTGCCTGCTGAAGGCCCCCTCGCCCGCTTCCTTGACTAGGAAGCCCGCGAGGTCCGCGCGCCGGATGCGCGAGATCTTTCCCGTGTTGGTAGCGGCGGTCTTTCCCGTAGCGGGGTCGTCGCTGAGAATGGCGGCGCGCACGATTGTCCAGTCGAGGGAGCTGGCTCTCACGATCGCTTCCTGTGCAGTGTGGTCCGCATGAATGTTGCGAAGCAGTGTCCCGAACAGCACGCGGGCAAGCAACGAGACCTGACCCCAGCTATCTCCCACGCCTGCTGCGGAAAGGACGACAAGACGCTCGACGGCATGGGAAATCATGCCGTCCACGACGGTCTTCGCCCCAGTGGCGAGGGTTGTCTTGTCGCGCAGGCCGTTGCTGCCCAACGCGACGATTGCCGTATCGTGGCCTTCTTGCAGCGCCGTCCGCCACACGTGTTGCCCTGTTTTCCCAGTCGCCCCGAAGACAATGACGTTCACGTCGATCCTCCTGTCCGTCGCGAGAGAAAGTCGACTTCCTCAGATTGCGCATCCGAATGATGAGCGCCCACGCGCCCGGCCGCTATCCCCAGAGCCGGCTGCTGGCCAAGTTCGCGCCGGCGCGGAGCGTGCGAAACGTCGCCCAGCATATGTTCTCGGTCATCATCGCGTCGTCGGTGAAGAGGGCGAAGCCGCAGTCCACGCCCGGGATCACCCGACTGCGATCCCCCGCCGCCTCGACCGCGCGCCGGATGCGCTCGGCCACCACTTCGGGGTGATCCAGGTGCTTGGTCAGGTTGTCGATCACGCCGGGGATCAGGATCATCGATTCGAGTTCCGGGCCAGGCTGCCGGCGAGTGTGGTGACGATCCGCGAGTCGCTTCAACGCATGGTACCGGTTCGCTCCAGGTTCACACGCTCTCCCCCCCCCCATAGTAATCGACCCTTTGCCGCGTCTCCATTGCGCCCAGCGACGCGCCTGTCGTACGAAAGGCCAGTCCAAATGTCTCAAAGAGTTAAGGTTCAGACTTCCTGACCTCTGCTGATTTTAGGTGACACGAGCCGCGCGGATTCCGAGGCCCCGTCGATGTCGTAGACTATGCGCAGACGGGTGCCGGGGAAGACCGTTTCGGTGGCGTTCAGGTCGCTCAGAACCGCATCGATCCAACGGTCGCAGGCGTCGTTTGCGAGGCCAAGAATGTGGACCCGCAGGAGGCCATTGCCAGGATCCGGCAGGATGTCGGCATCGGCGGTGAGCAGCGCTTGAAGCAGTTTCCGGGGATGGGGCTTGTGGCCCTGCGCCTGCATGACGGGAAGCATCATGCGGGTTTCGGCGCGGTAGGCGATCATCCGGATGACGTCGAGGAGGAGGCGCTCGCGCGCGGGCAAGGCATCGAGCTGCTCGGCTTCGTCGAGGTCGCCGGCCCGGCAGTGCTTGGGCGTCTCCCTGCGGCTGGCCCTGACGATGTCGCGGACATCCTGGAGGTCCCTGACTTCCCTCCTGAGTTCCGCCGTCGGCTGCTTCTTCCGGGCCGTGTCGGCGATGCGGTTGCGCAGGCGGCCAAGCTGGCGGTCGAGGCGATGGATTGCCTTGTCATAGGCCCGCCGCAGCGGGTTGACGACCATGGCGGCGGGATCGAGAGGCTCGAGCTCGTGGGTCGGCAGGGCGTCGAGATTGAACTCGTCACGCATGTACTTGAAGAAGTTCTCCTGCGACCAGCGCGAGAACATGGCGCCCGCAACCTCAGCCATCGGCTTGTGCGGATCGGTGGTGATCAGCGGCACCTGACGGCCGTTGTCGAGCAGGCGGCGGATCTGGCGCACCCTGAAGCCGTTCGGCAACGTCACCGGCTTCTCAGCCAGCCGCATGGTGGCGCTGCCGTCCGCCGCCGGTCCGTGAATGGGAACGGTCATCGCGCCGAAGTCCTCGGCCGGCCAGTCCTCGCCCCTGAAGTTCTTGTGCCAGGTCAGGCAGGCGACGCCGCGCCTCGCCAGCCGGCGGAACAGATCCGGGCTCCAGCCCTCGCGGTCGAAGACCAGGGTGAGCGCCGGCTGGCCGGGATGCTCGGCGGTCAGGTCCGGCGCCCCGGCGCCAACGATCCCAAGCTCCTGCAGCGCCGGCACCACGTCGGCTTCGATGGCCGCGACCATCTTCGGGTCCAGCGGCTTGTGCAGACAGAGCAGCGGCTTGCCGCCCAGAGCGTTGATCCAGTAGCTGGCGCTCGCCGGCAGGCACAGCTTCTCGCGCGAGACGAAGTGCTTGGGCAAGCGCCCCTTGCGGCCGGAGTAGACCTTGACGTGCCCGTCGATGGCCAGCGTCGCCCAGAGCTCCGGCTCGTCGGCGCTTGCCAGCGCCTGGCAAGGGCGAGCTGCCACGCCCGCACGCCGGCCTCGTCGTCGGCGATGAGAGCGATCTTGCGGCGCAGCGTCTTGACCTCGGGGCAGCGATCGAGGCCGAGAATGGCGCCCCATTCGCCCGGCGCCTGGTAGCGCAGGCTCTCGGGGTTGCGCACCCGCGCCAAGGTCATGAAGGCCAGGAAGAGCAGGATCGTAGGCAAGCCGTAATAGCCCTTCGGCAGCAATGGCAGGAGACCGGTCTCGGAGAGAAGACCTTCCTTCAGCAGGGCCGGCAGGGCGGCGAGCACGCCGCCGAAGCGGACACCGCGGGCGGCGGCGGCGAACTGCGGTTCGACCGGCCCCGCCTGTCCACAACTGGCCAGAACCCGAGCCGGAACATCGCAAGTCGCACGCCCCATCGGCGCCTGCCGGTCCCGCCGATCGCGCGCGCTGCGATCCGTTTGCGGCTGCGCTTCCAGCCCCGGCGCCGTCTCCGGCCCCGGGGCACCGGTACTCTCTTCATCGACACGGCCTTCAGGAGCCGCACCCGCGTCAGGCGGCGCAGCCAGCGCTGAGCGTCCGGGCTCCCCATCCGCCTCCGTGTTGCCGATCAGTCCCTGACGGCGCCACTTGTTGACCGATGGCGCTGACACGCCGAGAACCCGGGCCGCCGCAGAGCCGCTCAGGCCCGATGCCAGCAACGCCGTCGCCTTCTCCGCCAACTCCGGAGTGAACACCGACGGCCCGCGACCGCGCCGGGGCTTCATGAACCCCGCTTCGCCCTCGGCCAGGTAGCGCCGTCGTGCGCGCTGCACCGTCGCGCGCGAGACAGCGAAAGCGTCAGCCAGTTCCTGCGGCGAGACCGCGCTGATCGCCGCGAGGCGGCCGATCCGCAAGAGCATGGCCGTGCGGTCATCGGCGGCGTGGCTGTCAAAGGGAATGAGGTTGGAAAAGTAGGTGAAGGTGTCGTCCGAGATCAGGACGGCGAAGCAGCTGTTGCCGATCGAGACCGCCTCTGGAGGGCACATTGGGAGGGTACTGGGCATGGTTGAGACCGTGCAATTGGTATCAAATTATACTATCAGACCTCGGGCGCGACACCCAGCGAAAAACCGCCTGAAACAACCGAAATGTATCAGAATTCAAGGAGTTCCCGGCACGCTGCCCAGAACAGCCAGCATCACGAGGTCAGGAAGTCTGAGGTTATCTGGCGATCGGCGTTACCACGAAATATTGTGATTTGATCCCCGTTTTTGTTAGGCCGTAACATA
The DNA here is from genome assembly GCA_963422645.2 of Alphaproteobacteria bacterium. Taxonomy (GTDB): domain Bacteria; phylum Pseudomonadota; class Alphaproteobacteria; order UBA828; family UBA828; genus WTGU01. The sequence continues at coordinate 454,522 of CAXXVO010000008.1, read as the reverse complement.
GTTGAAATGATATGGTGCTATATTGATTTTCTTGTATGGAGTCTATTGGTCTAACCACTCGTAATCATATCCGAATTGGTCGGGCCACTCAAAAGATGCCAAATAAATATAGAGTAACTGCCCAGGTCGTCTGATTTGTCATTTTGGGCCAGTGGATTGAGGCGTTTCTCGTTCGGAGTTGGTGGAAAGGGCTTGACGGGAATTTCGGGAAATGACTCAACAACGACATGAGCAATCCCGAGTCGCCGCGCGGCCCTTCGACGGGAGCAGCGCCCGAAACGCCCGCGCAGAAGATCGCCCGCCTGGAGGAGGAGAACGCCCGGCTTCGGGAGGAAAATGCCTGGCTTCGGCAGCAGAACGCGCGGCTGGAAGAGCAAGTCGCGCGTCTCGTCGAGCGCATCGAGGAGTTGGAGCGCCGTCTCGGCCTCAACAGCGGCAACAGCGGCAAGCCGCCTTCGAGCGATGGGCTGAGGAAGCCGAATTCGAAGCGGCGAACCCGAAGCCTGCGCGGCAAATCGGGCCGCAAGCCCGGTGGCCAGCCCGGCCACAAGGGCAAGACGCTGCGCCGCGCCGATCACCCGGATCGGGTGAAGGATCACGTCCCGGCTTCCTGCAAGGGATGCGGTTCGCCGCTTTCGGACGCGGCCAGGGCGGGAACGCCCGTCGCCCGCCAGGTGTTCGATCTGCCCGAGCCGAGCCCCCTGGAGGTGACCGAGCACCGGGCGCATGCCAAGTGCTGCGGGCATTGCGGGACGGTGACCCGGGCGGCGTTCCCCGACGGGGTGTCGGCGCCGGTGCAGTACGGCCCGCGCATTGCCGGGGTGGCGGTCTACCTTCAGCACGCTCACTTCCTGCCGGAGGATCGGCTGTCGCAGGTGATGGCCGAGCTCTTCGGCGCGCCGGTGACGGCTGCGACGTTGGCGACGATGAGCGAGAGGGCGGCCGAGCGGCTGCGGGACGCGGCCTTGCACATACAGGACCTGGCGGCGGGCACGGCGCGGGTGAAACACATGGACGAGACCGGCTTGCGGATCGGCGGTCAGACGCAGTGGCTTCATGTGATCTGCACGCCGCTGCTGGCGGCGTACCGGGTCAGCGGCAAGCGCGGCGCCCTGCTCTCGGGTGTCTCCGGCATCGTCGTGCACGATCACTGGAAGCCGTACTTCGCGATGGAAGGGGTGGAGCACGGCCTGTGCAACGCCCATCACCTGCGGGAGTTGCAGGCGCTGGTGGACATCGAAGGGGAGGCTTGGGCCCGGCGGATGCAGCAGCTCCTGCGCCGAGCCAATCGCGCCGCCCGCATCGCGCTGGACAAGGATATCGCCGTTCCGGCGAGGCTTGTGGCGCTGATCGAGCGCCGATACGACGAGATCATCGCCGATGCGCTGGCCTTTCACGAGAGCCAACCACCGTTCTCGCCTGGCAAGAGGAAGAAGCGCCGGAAGCGAAGGATCGGTCACAATCTGGCCTTGAGGCTGCGCGACCACAAATGCGCGGTGCTCCGGTTCCTGATCGACCTCGAGGTCGGGTTCACGAACAACGAGGCCGAGCGCGACCTTCGGATGATGAAGCTGCGCCAGAAGATCTCCGGGGGCTTCCGGTCCGCGCAGGGGGCCGAGAACTTCGCCATCCTGCGCAGCGTCATCACCACCGCCAGAAAGCAGGGCTGGAATATCATCGAAGCCCTGACCAGCCCATCGGATCGGCTCATCGCCACCGTCAAGTGCGCGTAAGCTCACCTGGCACGGGTTCTCCAACAGCGGAGCCATTCTCATAAACGATCATGGTCGACGCCGTGCTGGACCACCCCATAGAATGAAAATCGGTGCCCGTCGCGCGGGCGGACTTCGGGCCACATCGGGGTAGCTTACCGGTCGCAGTCCGCAAGAGGGGCATCGTGAGCTGTGAAACCCGGCGACCACAGAGGAGCACACGGGCGTCGCGTGGGTAGCGTTGTGCCGAATCCCAGAGAATTTTCACAGCAAGAACCTGGGCAGTTACAATGTAACTACCCAGGTACCCCAATCCTGAGTTGAGGACGGTGATTATGGCGGCGGCCGCGGCCTGGTTGTTGTTAAGCGTGGAAAAGTGACCCCCTATTGGGGGTGATCGGCGTCCAAAATTGACCCCCTTGGATTTGTGTCCATGAACACACCTCGTCGTTTGGACGGACGGGGTGGTGGGGGAGATGCTGGTTGTGGAAACGATCGCGAAGATCCGTCGGGATCATCTGGTGAAGGGCGTTCCGATCAAGAAGCTCGCCCGGGATTTGAGGGTTTCCAAGAACACGATACGCAAGGTGGTGCGGGGCGATGCGACCTCGCACAGCTACGAGCGCAAGATCCAGCCGATGCCGAAGCTTGGGCTGTGGGTGGAGGAGCTTGAGCGCCAGCTGAAGGCCAACGAGAAGAAGGCACGCAAGGATCGGCTGTCTCTTCTGCGGATTCATGAAGACCTTGTGTCGCTGGGCTACAAGGGCGGCTATGACGCGGTTCGCCGCTATGCCAGGGCCTGGCGGCGCCGGTGGCGGCTGTTGTCGCCGGCGCAGGCCTATGTGCCGCTGATCTTCGATCCCGGCGAGGCCTACCAGTTCGACTGGAGCCACGAGTACGCGCGTCTGTCGGGCGCGACGACCAGGGTGAAGGCGGCGCACATGCGGCTGTGCCACAGCCGGATGTATCTGGTCCAGATCTTTCCCCGCGAGAGCCAGGAGATGGTCTTCGAGGCGCACGAGCGTGCCTTCCGCTTCTTCGGCGGGGTCTGCCGGCGGGGCATCTACGACAACATGAAGACGGCGGTGAGCACGATCTTCGTGGGCAAGAAGCGGGACTACAACCGCCGCTTCCAGGAGCTGTGCTCGCACCATCTGGTGGAGCCTGTGGCGTGCACGCCAGGGGCTGGCTGGGAGAAGGGGCAGGTCGAGAAGCAGGTGGGTGACCTTCGCGGCCGCCTGTTCGTGCCCATCCCGCGGGGCCGCTCCTACGCCGAGATCAACGAGTGGCTGATGGATCGGTGCATCGAGGACGCCAAGAAGCATCCGCATCCGACAATCCCGGGCAAGACGGTGTGGCAGGTGTTCGAGGAGGAGCAGCCCTTCCTGATGGCGTATCGCGGCCCCTTCGACGGCTTCCATGCCAGCGAGGTGTCGGTCTCGAAGACCTGTCTGGTGCGCTTCGACAACAACCAGTACAGCGTCGCGGCCCGCGCCGTCGGCCGGCCGGTGGACGTGCGGGCCTATGCCGATCGGATCGTCATCCGCCAGGACGGCGAGACCGTTGCCGAGCACCCCCGCAGCTTCGGGCGCGGCCGGTTCGTCTACGATCCGTGGCATTACGTGCCGATCCTGACGCGGAAGCCCGGCGCGCTACGCAATGGCGCGCCCTTCAAGGACTGGCAGTTGCCCAACGCGCTCGGCCGCCTGCGAACCCGGCTCGCGGGCCACGACGACGGCGACCGGCAGTTCGTCAAGGTGCTCGCGGCGGTGCTGGAGGACGGACTGGAGGCGGTTGAGGCGGCCTGTGCCGAGACGCTCGACTGCGGTGCCTGCAGCGCCGACGTGGTGCTCAACATCCTCGCCCGGCAGCGCCAGCCGGCACCGCCGGCAATCATCCCGACGCCCGAGGGCCTGCAGCTTCGCCACAAGCCGGTAGCCGACTGTCAGCGCTACGACAGCCTGAGGGAGGCCGGTCATGGAGCGTCATGATGTGCTGGAGATGATGACCCAGCTGAAGCTCGCAGGTATGCGCGCCGCTTACGACGACATCCTTGCCGACGGGCTCAAGCGCCGCCATCCGGTGCAACAGATCATCGGTACGCTGCTGCAGGTCGAGATCGCCGACAAGAGGGCCCGCTCGATCAAGTACCAGATGGCCTCCGCCAAGCTGCCGACGGTCAAGGAGCTGGCCGACTTCGACTTCGCCGCCTCGCCGGTCAACGAGCCCCTGATCCAGGAGCTCGCCGGCGGCGGCTTCCTCGAGGGCAAACGCAACATCGTGCTGGTCGGCGGCACCGGTACCGGCAAGACCCATCTCGCCGTCGCCATCGCGCGGTCCTGCATCCGCAAGGGCGCGCGCGGCCGGTGCTACAACGTCGTCGACCTGGTCAACCTCCTCGAGGCCGAGCTTCGCGCCGGACGCCAGGGCCGCACTGCAGACCAGCTCGTCCGCCGCGACTTCGTCATCCTCGACGAGCTCGGCTACCTGCCCTTCGCCCAGGCCGGTGGGCAGCTGCTCTTCCATCTGATGAGCCGGCTCTACGAGCGCACCTCGATCGTCATCACCACAAACCTCGCCTTCGGCGAATGGCCATCCGTCTTCGGCGACCCCAAGATGACCACAGCGCTGCTCGATCGCCTCACCCATCATTGCGAGATCATCGAGACCGGCAACGAGAGCTGGCGCTTCAAGAACCGCTCCTGACCCGCCGCCGGCCTCCCTTGCGGCCCGGTTGCCCCGGTGGGCCAACAGGGACCCCCCACGCGGCTTCGCTCCGCGTAGCGCAGGGCGCCACACGAAGCCGCGCGGGTCCCCCCTATTGGCTACCGGGACAACCTCCGCCGTGCCACTCAGGGGGGTCAATTTTGCACGCCGATCGGGGGTCAGTATTGAAAGCCGATTGACAGTTCTGGGCATTGCGGCGTTACGAGTTGACCGAGCCGGTGCTGCCCTCAGGCGAATATGCCACCGTCGCAGGCACGGCCGAGGACCCCCGCCGGGCCTACGCGGAAGAGCTGATGGGCGCGACCAACGTCGTCGATACGCTCGCGGGGAAGCGCCAGCGTCTCGAGCATGTCGCCCTCGTCCCGAGCGCCGGCTTCGACCTCGATGGCGAGACCGGGATACTTCGCCAGAAGGCTGGAAACGACTTGGTCGCGAACCTCCCGCCGCGCCTGAATGGGCGTGATCAACGCGGTGTCCGCCCGCGCGTTGACGCGCGCAGCCCGCTTGCCGTCGATCCGCGTCAGCGTCGCCGGCTCGCGCTTCTCGGTGATCGACGCGACCAGCGAGAGCGGGATTTCGCCGCCGCCCGGCCGATGGATACGTTCGCTGGCCAGCTCGCTCAGACTGCTCCGCCGCTCGGCCGGGTACCTGACCACCACGTTGATTTCTTCGCGGCCCCGCTGGATGCGCTGGACATCCGCGCCGTGGAAGCTCGAGCGCAGCTGCTTTCCGATCAGTGCCGGAGTCAGCCCTGCGGCCTTCCCTGCCGGGGTCAGCTCGATCTCGAAGTGGCGTTTCCCCAGTGCCAGGTCGTCATGGATGCCGTAGATCCCCGGCACGGTCGCCATCCCCGCCCTCAACTCGGCGGCGCTTCTCAACGTCTCCATGTCGTCGTGCTTGAGCGAATAGGAAACGCTTGGCCTCACATCGACCCGCCTGGAGCGGAATTCGACCTTGTCCAGGTTCACCAATGGCCCGACGGCCTCGCGCCACGCGCGCTCGACTTGGGCCGGGCTCGCGCTGCGATCGGCCTGATCGCTGAGATGCAGGCGCACGGAGGCGAGATGGCTGCTGTTCAGCTTCTCTTTGATCTTCCGGCCCGTCTCGATGTTGCCGACGATCATGCTCACTGCGTCGACGGAGGTCTCCTCGAGCCGGTCGTCGATGGTATGCGCTGCCTCGACGAAGCGATCGGCTGCGGCCAGCGTCTCCTCGAAGGGCGCGCCGACCGGCAGATAGATGTCCGCCTGCACGCTGTCGCTGCTGCTCAGGTTCTGGTCGAAGAGGACGATCCGTACTGAATCGGAGCCGATGAGCAGGAGGGCGGCGACCAGAACCAGGATTCCACCGACGATCGACAGCCCGACGTTGCGCACGGCCCATGAGGCCGCAGGCGCCACGACCCTGTCGCGCACCTCGTCCAGCCATCCACCGACCTGGCTCTGCACGTCGCTCAGCGGCGAGAGGCTCCAGCGCCTCCCATGCGAGAGATGCGCCGGGAGAATGAAGAACGCCGCGACGAGGGAGACGAGCAGGACGAAGATCGCGACGTAGGGGAACACGTTCACGATCTGGAACGCGGGCGATGTGACGAAGAGGAAGGGCAGGAAGGCCAGAATCGTCGTAATGGCGCCGATGGTGAGGGGGCCCACCATGGCCCGCGCGCCCGATATCGCCGCATCGAGCGCACCTTTCCCCTTTTCTCGTTCCGACGCGATGCTTTCTCCCACCACGACGGAATCGTCGACGACGATGCCCACCAGGAGGAAGAAGCCGAAGATCGTGCCGAGATTGAGGGTGAGGTCCGCAGCATCGAAGAAGAGCAGCGAGCCCACGAATGACAGGGGGATGCCGACGGTCATCCACAACGCGATGCGGAGCTCGAAGACGAGAACGAGGCTGATGAACACCAGGATCGTACCGATCGCCCCGTTCTTCACGATCTCCAGCAGCCGGTCGAATATGGGACTGGCATTGTCGTTCCAGATAGTGACGCTCGCGCCTTCGGGCGGGCTGTAGACCGCGAGCAGATTCCTGATGTCCTCGGCCATCTCGACGACGGACTGCTGATCGGTCGCATCGACGCGAACGAGCACCGCCGGATGGCCGTTAACCTCGGTGACCACGTCCTCGTCGACAAAGCCGTCGCGAATCGTGGCGACCTCGCCGAGCTTCACGATCGTGCCGTCGGTCTGAGTGATGAGCGGAATGTCCTCGAAATCCTGGCCGACGCTCCTCTTGGCGACGGTTTGCAGGATCACGCTGCCGGTGTCCGTCCGTATCTCGCCCATGGTGAGGTTGAGGGACGCTCGCCTCACCTTTCTGGACACTTCGCCGATGGAAAGGCCGTGGCGGCGCAGCTCCTCTTCGCTGAGCTCTATCGCGATCTCGCGGTCCCGGGTGCCTTTCAGCCCTACCTGGGAGACGGAGGGCAGCGCCAATACCCTGTCGCGCAGGCCTTCCGCCGCGAGGCGCAGTCCGTCCTCGGACAGACTGGAGGACACGACCGCCAGCGTCATGACTTCGTGGGAGACCTTGAGAAGTTCGACGTCCGGCTGTTCCGCCCTGACCGGCGGGAAGTTCTCGATGCTGTCGATCGCACTCTGAATATCGTTGAAGACGGCGTCGACATCCGCGAAGGTCGCCATCTCTGCCGTGACCTTGCCGATGCCCTGGCTCGCGGTCGATACCACGCGCTCGACGCCCGGCAACCCGACGACGGCCTCCTCGATGCGGCGGTTGATGTCCTCCTCGACCTCCTGGGGCGAGGCGCCCGGATAGAGCACCGAAACGGCGGCCCGCCGCGCTTCGATATCCGGATAGTACTGGACGATGAGTTGGAGCCCCGAAAGCACACCACCGACGATCAGAAGAACCATCAGCAGGTTGGCGGCAACGCGATTGCCGGCGAAGTAGGCGATCAGCCCCGACTTCAGTCCGGTCGGGCTCGGCTGCGCCGCGGGCCCGGCGTTGGTGCTGCCGGCGTCGGTCATGCTCATGGCCCGGCTCCGCTATTCCGACGCCTGCGCGGCGCTGACCTCGACGGCCAATCCCTCTCGCGCTCCCGGCAAGGAGCCGACGACGATGCCCTCGCCCGCGTCGAACGCCTCCACCACCACTCCGCCGTCGGCGTGTCCCAGTGTGCGCGGCATCACGGCCTTCAGCGCACCGCCTTCGACGACCCAGACGCTGCCCCGGTCCTGCATCGCCGATTCCGAAGGAGGAACACGTTGTCGTGCACGGGCCCCGCGATCGAAACCTCCACGAACGAGCCGGGGAGCGGCAGCGTCTCCGCCGGGTGATCCTCCGCGAATTTCAGGAAGACTGCCGCGAGACGAGACTTGGGACCGACGATCGCAGACGTGCGCTCCACTACAGCGTTGTAGCTTCCCGACGCGGTTCGAATTGTGGCGGAACGACCGATGGCCGGCGCGAGATAGGCGAGGCTGTCCTCTTCGATGGGCACTCTGACCTGGAGCGCGTCGGTCCGATACACGGAGCCCAAGGTCGAGGCTCGACCGACGAGATCGGCGGGACCGACGAACTGGCCGACATCGATATCCGACGCCGTTACCCGGACGTCGTAAGGAAGGGAGATCTCCGTTCGGTCGAGCCAGAGTTGCGCCTGCTTCATTTTGGCCTGCGCCTTCATGAGCGCGGCTTCCGCCTTCGCTATGTGCGGCGCGCGGCGAACCCATTCGGGCTCGGGAATGTCGGCTCCGGGGTTCTCGCGTGCGAAGGAGGCCAGGCTTTCCTCCGCCTTGGCCTTTTCGATCCGGACCCGGGGGGGGAGGTCGAAACCCTTGCTTTCGCATGCAGCGAGGGTCTGACTGCCGATCGGCACTCCGCCGAGTCCGACAGCCCTTGGTGTCCCCTGCCTCCGTCGCGACTCCCTGTCAGTCAATCGGGACGGCATATCTCTCCTGCCGTCGCGGCGCTCGCACCCCCGAGCGCCCCAATGGCATTCACTTAGCGGTTTTCGACTGTTCACTTAAGGAGTCGTGTTCTTGCGCTGTCGGTTGCGTGCGTTTCTGTCGTTCAGGTGTTCAGGCGACGGCCCGCTTTGCGCGTGCCCACTTGCCGCGGGGTTTGCGCGACCTGCGTTCGCAGGACCGGCCGGGGCGCGGGCGCTGACGCGCCTGGTTGATGCAGGAGAGGACATGGCTGAGGGTTTCGGCGACCATCGCCGTATGGCGCAGCAGCAGCGCTTCGAGGTTGCGCGCGACGGTGGCGAGGCCGTTGCTGAAGTTGGCTTTCATCGCCGGCTTGCCGTCGGCAGGGCGCTCGGCGTCGAGGCTTGCGTTGCTGCGGTTGGTGAAGAGCCGGGTCATGGCGATGAGGTTGAAGTGGGCGAAGAGCTCCTGGCGGACGCCGCGCTCGGTCTGGCTGTGGAAGGCCTCGACGGCCATGGCCTGTTTCGAGGTCTTGTAGAGTTCCTCGATTCCCCAGCGCGCGTGATAGAGCTCGGCCAGTTCCGCGACGCTCCAGGCCTTGGGGTCGAGGAGGGTGGTGGCGAGGATGAAGACCGTGCTGCCGGTGCGGTAGCGGACCAGTCGCAGGCGCAGCGGGGTGGCGTCGACGTGCGGCGTCTTGCGGCGCAGCTTTCTCAGGGTGTCCTTTCCGGGAGCGACGGTGATCGGCGCGTCCGTGCGGCCGTCGGCGATGAAGGCGTCGAGGGCGGCGCCTGCCTTCTTCTTGATCCGGAACACGGGGTGCAGGCCGCGGGCGACATGGGCGTGCAGCATCTCCCAAGAGTAGTAGCCGCGGTCATAGACCACGATGTCGTTGGCCGAGAGCGCCTTGAGGTGGGCGAGGGCGGCCCTTCTTTCGTCGCCGTGCGCGACCAGGTCGAAGTCCACCGGGATGTTCGCGTGCAGCCGGTAGAGGCAACTCAGCAGGCCCTGCGGGTAGTGGGCCGCCTCGGAGGGCGTGCGGTAGCCGGCCTTGAGCAGCGGCCGCGGCAGGTTGAGCTTGGAGCCGTCGACCGCGAACACGCGGTGGCCCTTCCAGGCCGGGCCGTCGGCGCGCTTGAGGATCTCGGCGTGCAGCGTCTTGAACACCGCCTCGTCGACCTTGGCCCGCGCCATGCACATCGCCGAGGCCGAGACCGGCGCCGGCTGCGGCAGTGCGACGCCCAGGACCCGGCACTGCTCCCACAGCCCGGCCAGCGTCGTGGCGTAGCCCGCGCGGCCGTTCGAGAACGCCAGCCGGAAGATGAAGAGCATGACGAGAAGGGTGTCGAGGACCCGCCGGCGGCTCTGCCACACCCGGTCGTGATCGGCGGCCACCGCCGCCAGTGCGCCGATCAGGTCCTGCCACAGCGCCACGAAGGGATCGTCCGGCGCCAGCGCTGCCGGCCGTGTCCTGTTCCCGCGCCGCGCCGGCCGCGGGCCTTCGAGCAGGATCGAGCGGAAGTCCGGCGTCAGCGGGTAGACGTAGACGCTTTTGCGGGTCTTGCCCTTGCCGCCCCCGGTCTCGCCGAGACAGCGCCAGTTGGCCGCGCGGTAGCAGGCGCCGTCGAAGAGGCTGGGGTCCACGAAGGTCTCCACCAGAACCGGGCGCGCTCCGAAGCGCGCCTCCCAGTCGCCGGGCAGCTGGCGCAGCGCCATCGACAGCGCTTTCGACGCCAGGTTGTCGACCCGGACCCAGGGAAAGATCAGGAAACGCGTGTGACCCACGACCAGATCGAGGTGCTTGCGGAAGCCTTCCGCCGGCCACCCGATCCACTCGTCGCGGCAGGGCAGCGTGCGCGACGCCCGGGCAAACAGAAGGCAGCCCAGAGGCCGCCCGTGGCGGTCCAGGAGAAAATAGCGCAGATGCGCGCCGACCAGACGATGCAGCCCGAGATAGTGGTGGCGCGCGACGAACTCGTTCCACAGCCCGCCCTCCTCCTTGCCCGCCGCAATCGACAGGCGCAGCGGCATCAGCGCGGCCAGGTCCTCCGCGATCGCCGCGGCCGGCGCCGTCCGCTCGCTCCGGGCCATCGCCTCCTGCGGCCCCCGCACCTGCGCCTCGTCCCGCGCCGGCAGGGTCAGGATGCCCAGCCGCTCCAACTCCTCCAGCATCCGCAGGCAGACCGCGACACGGTTCCGCCCGCTCGGCGCGCGCCAGTTCAAATGCTCGCAGATCGTGTGCCCGAGCTCGTTGCGGCTGATCGCCGGAAACAGCGCCACCGTCTCCTGGATGTCGGCAATCTGCCGGCGGGTCAGACGTCTGCCGAAAAAGGTCGTCGACTTCAGCGCGGTGATGCGGGGGTCCATGGGCCGGCTCCACTGACAGGGGGACAGCCACAGTGTGCCAAAGCACACGCCGCCGGTCAATCCCCCTCGTGCGGGAAACGCCGAGACCGACAATCCACACAAGAAATCAACTCGTTACGACACCACCAAAAAACCCCGGAACAATCTTCGCGCCAAATGAATGCCATTGCCGAGCGCCCGCTGTCAAGGCGAACGCCGCCGGGTTGGCGTCCGAGGCGGCCGCACGGATAAAGAAGGACGGGCGCGACTTTACGAGACACCAGTGCGCACTAGAATCCGCGTCCCGGGGCGCAGACGGCACGTGCCGCAAGATCCGAGGCAGGATACGAGGGTGGGCGCGTTCAAGACGCCGCACGGCGGCAAGCTCAGGAGCGGATACCTCGACGGGTCCGCGCGCGACGACGCGCTTCGCCGATCCAGGGACGCGAAGAGCTGGGACCTCAGCGCGCGCCAGCTCTGCGATGTCGAGTTGTTGCTGAACGGCGCCTTCTCTCCCCTCGAGGGATTCATGAGCCCCTTCGAATACGAGGGAGTGCTTCGCGGCATGCGGCTCCCTTCGGGCGTGCTCTGGCCGGTCCCGGTCACGCTCGACGTGAGCGAGGACTTCGCGGCGAGTCTCGAGCTTGGGGAGACGATCGCGCTCCGCGACGGCGAAGGCCTGCTTGCCGCGCTCATGGAGGTGGGCGAGACATGGCGCCCCGAGAAGGACGAGGAGGCGCGCGCCGTCTACGGCACCGCCGATGACGCTCACCCCGGGGTGTCCCGCCTGCTTCATCGGACGCATCCGGTCTGCGTGAGCGGTCGTGTATTCGGGCTCGAGCCGATCCTGCACTACGATCACCGGGCGCTGCGAAACTCTCCCGCTGAGCTGCGGGAGCGCTTCCGCAAGCTCGGGTGGCGGCGTGTGGTCGCCTTCCAGACCCGCAAGCCGCTGCACCGCGCCCAGGTCGCGCTCTCGATGCAGGCCGCGCGCGCCTGCGAAGCGAACCTTCTGCTCCATGCCGTGGTGGGCGAGACCGCGCCGGGGGATGTCGACCACTACACCCGGGTCCGCTGCTACGAGCGGGTTCTCCCGCAGTTTCCCGACCAGACCACGACGCTGAGCCTGCTCAATCTCGCTCTGCGCATGGCGGGCCCGCGCGAGGCGATCTGGCACGCGATCATCAACAAGAACCACGGGTGCACGCACTTCGTTGTTGGACCCGACCACGCGGCCCCGGACGTGGGCCGCAACGGCCGGCCCTTCTATGGCCCCTACGACGCGCAGGCGCTGATGGCCGAGCACGAAAGCGAGCTCGACATCGCCATGGTGCCGCTTCAGGAGGTGGTCTACGTCGAGAACCGGGCCAAGTATCTTGAGGCCGACCGGGTCTCGAACGAGGACCGGGTGCTCAGGCTGAGCGGGACCGAGCTTCGCCGCCGCCTCGCGCTCGGGCTCGATATCCCGGACTGGTTCACCGACCCGGAGGTCTCGGCCGAGCTGCGCCGCGCATACCCGCCGCGCGACCGGCAGGGCTTCGTGGTCCTGTTCACCGGGCTTTCGGGCGCCGGCAAGTCCACGCTCGCGCATGCGCTCGTCGCCATGTTGCGCGAGAACGGCGAGCGGCAGGTCACGCTCCTCGACGGGGACATCGTGCGCAAGAACCTCTCGAGCGAGCTCGGCTTCTCCCGCGAGCACCGGGAGATCAACCTGCGCCGCATCGGGTTCGTCGCGACCGAGATCGCACGAAACGGCGGTATCGCGATTTGCGCGCCCATCGCACCCTACGCGGCCACCCGGCGCGAGCTGCGAGAGACCATCGAAGCGGTCGGGGGGTTCGTCGAGGTCTACGTCTCGACGCCGCTCGAGACCTGCGAGGCGCGTGACCGAAAGGGTCTCTATGCGAGGGCGAGGGCCGGACTCATCGAAGGATTCACCGGCATCGACGACCCTTACGAGCCACCCGAAGAGCCCGACATCGAAATCGACACCGCTGTCATTCGACCCGATCTCGCGGCCCACCGGGTCTTCGTCAAGCTCGAGAGCCTCGGGTTCATCGGATGACCGCACGACACCCTGGGAGGGTTCAGCCTTGAAGAGCACATCGCCCACGGCCGGTGAAAGCGGCGCGCCACCGCCGGTCGATCTCCCCTTCTCGCGCGACGAGTACGCGGCCCGGATCGCGAAGACCCGGCGGGCGATGGACGAGAGAGGGCTCGACCTGCTCGTCGTCTCCGACCCCTCGAACATGGCGTGGCTGACCGGCTATGACGGCTGGTCCTTCTACGTGCACCAGTGCGTGCTGCTCTCGCTCGAAGGCGATCCGGTCTGGTTCGGGCGCGGCATGGATGCCAACGGGGCGAAGCGCACCGTGTTCATGGCGCACGACGATATCGTGGCCTACGGGGACCACTACGTGATGTCCACCGAGCGCCACCCGATGGACTACCTGAGCGAGGTCATCGTGGGGCGTGGTTGGGGCGGCGCGCGGATCGGCGTCGAGATGGACAACTACTACTTCAGCGCCGCCGCCTACCGCTCGCTGGAGACGCACTTGGGCGATGCGACGCTGCTCGACGCGACGGGCTTCGTGAACTGGCAACGGATCGTGAAGTCGGAGGCCGAGATCGCCTTCATGAAGAATGCGGCGCGTATCGTGGAAAAAATGCACGCACGCATCCTGGAAGTGGTCGAGCCCGGCATGCGCAAGAACGACCTGGTGGCGGAGATCTTCCACGCGGCGATCACCGGCGTCGAAGGCGCGGGGGGGCGACTACCCGGCCATCGTGCCGATGGTGCCGACCGGCATCGATGCGTCTGCGGCGCATCTCACCTGGGACGACAAGCCGATGCGCGCGGGCGAGGCGACATTTTTCGAGATCGCGGGCGTCTACAGGCGCTACCACTGCCCGCTCTGCCGCACGGTGTTTCTCGGAAAGCCGGCGGCGCGCGAGCGCAATGCGGAAGGCGCTCTGCTGGAAGCAATCGAGGCGGGGCTGGATGCCGCGAGGCCGGGGAACCTCTGCGAAGACATCCACCGCGCGTTCACGGCCTCGCTCGCGCGGCACGGCCTGACCAAGGAGAGCCGCTGCGGCTACTCCATCGGGCTCAGCTATCCGCCGGACTGGGGCGAGCGCACCATCAGCCTGCGACCGGGGGACCGCACCGTGCTTGAGCCCAATATGACCATTCACTTCATGCCCGCGCTCTGGTTCGAGGACTGGGGCCTCGAGATCACCGAGAGCATTCGCATCACCGAGAGCGGCGCGGAAACCCTCGCGAATTGGCCTCGCGAACTTCAGGTAAAAGCGTAGGTTGGCCCGCATTTCTCACCACGGTCATGGTCTGCGCGGTGCTCTCCGGCCGACAGGGTAGGAACGGCGCGCAGCGCGATGCGGGGACATCGGGCAAGCGCCGTGACGCACACTGTCGGCCGGAGAGCGCCGCCCTTCGGGTCGCGCCCAGGCGCCCGCCCGCGGCGTCGCGGGCCTCAACCGTATTCCCCGATACGCTTTTCGGCCCGCTCCTGGCGGATCGAACGCCTGGGTGCGACGCAGGCCGTGACCGTGGTGAGAAATGCGGGCTCGGGCTTCTCCCGCTACCAGACGCTGCTGTAGCGGCCGCCGTCGATCACCAGGTTCTGGCCGGTGATGTAGCCGGCCTGTGCGCTGCAGAGGAAGGCGCAGGCCTCGCCGAACTCGTCAGGGTCGCCGAAGCGCTTGGCCGGAACCAAAGCCATCTGCTGCTCCGTGAACTGGGTGAGGTCGGCTCCCGTCGCCCTGGCGCCGGCCGCAATGTTGCTGCGCAGCCGCGCGGTATCGAAATAGCCGGGCAGGAGATTGTTGATCGTCACGTTGCAGGGGGCGACGCCGGACGCGATGCCGGCGACGAAGGCGGTGAGCCCTGCGCGCGCGCCGCTGGAGAGGTCGAGGCCAGGGACCGGCATCTTCACCGAGATCGAGGTGATGTTGACGATGCGCCCGAAGCCGCGCTCGGCCATGCCGTCCACTACGCGCCCGATCATCTCCACAGGCGTCGCCATGTTCATCACCACGCCCTGGAGGAAGGCGTCGCGGTCGATCTCCCGGAAATCGCGGCGGGGCGGGCCGCCGTTGTTGTTGACCAGAATATCGGGCTCGGGGCTGGCCTCGATCATCGCGGCCTGGACCGCCGGGTCGCTGATGTCGCCGGCCACGGTCTCGACGGCGACGCCGGTCTCCTCCCGGATCGCCTGCGCCGTCTCCTCCAGCACCTGCGCATCGCGCCCGTTGACGACGAGATCGGCGCCGTTTCGCGCCAGTGAGAACGCGGAGGCGCGGCCGAGGCCGCGGCTTGCCGCGCAAACGATTGCCCGCCGCCCCTTGATACCGAGATCCATGACTCCATATCCCCTGCTGCGGCGCCATCCTGCCGCCCGCCCGCCGGCGCATGCAAGGCCGGAGGACACCTCGGAAATCCACCGCGACACCGCGTTTCGGGTGCAACGGACGCTTGATTTGAGGCGCCAGAGGTGTTAGCACTCGTTTCTATCGAGTGCTAACACCTGCTATCGAGAGAATGGACAGACGAAAGTGGAGGAATCAATGAGCTTTCGACCGTTGCATGACAGGGTCGTGGTGCGCCGGATTGGCGAGGAGGCCAAGACCGCCGGCGGCATCATCATCCCCGATACCGCTCAGGAGAAGCCGCAGGAAGGCGAGATTGTGGCCGTGGGCCCCGGAACCCGAGGCGATGACGGGACGCTGCATCCGCTGGACGTGAAGCCTGGCGACCGCGTGCTCTTCGGCAAGTGGTCCGGCAACGAAGTAACCCTCGACGGTGACGACCTCCTCTTCATGAAGGAGTCCGACATCATGGCCATCGTCGAGACCGGCAAGAAGTCGAAAAAGGCCGCGTAGGCGGGCCGCACGCAGTCAGGAAGGAAAGAAATCATGGCAGCGAAGGAAGTAAAGTTTTCCGCCGATGCGCGGACCCGCCTGCTCAAGGGCGTGGATACGCTGGCCAGCGCGGTCGGCGTGACGCTGGGGCCCAAGGGCCGCAACGTGGTGCTCGATAAGTCGTTCGGCGCGCCGCGTATCACCAAGGACGGTGTGACGGTCGCCAAGGAGATCGAGCTCTCCGACAAGTTCGAGAACATGGGCGCACAGATGGTGCGCGAGGTCGCCAGCAAGACCAACGACGAGGCCGGCGACGGCACCACCACGGCGACGGTTCTGGCCCAGTCCATCGTGCGCGAGGGCTCCAAGGCGGTCGCCGCCGGCATGAACCCCATGGACCTCAAGCGCGGCATCGACCTCGCGGTCGGCGCCGTGGTGACCGAGATCGGCAAGCGCTCCAAGCGGGTGCAGACCGATGAGGAGATCGCCCAGGTCGGCTCCATCTCCGCAAACAACAAGCGCGCGGTCGGCGACATGATCGCTGAGGCGATGCAGAAGGTCGGCAAGGAAGGCGTGATCACGGTGGAGGAGGCCAAGGGCCTCGAAACCGAGCTCGACGTGGTCGAGGGCATGCAGTTCGACCGCGGCTACCAGTCGCCCTACTTCATCACCAACGCCGACAAGATGACCTGCGAGCTGGAGGACCCCTTCATTCTCCTCCATGAGAAGAAGCTCTCCAACATGCAGGCCATGATCCCGATCCTCGAATCGGTGGTGCAGTCGTCCAGGCCGCTGCTCATCATCGCGGAAGAGGTCGAGGGCGAGGCGCTGGCGACGCTGGTTGTCAACAAGCTGCGCGGCGGCCTCAAGGTTGCGGCGGTGAAGGCGCCGGGCTTCGGCGATCGCCGCAAGGCCATGCTCGAAGACATCGCCATCCTCACCGGCGGCGAGCTGGTCAGCGAGGACCTCGGCATCAAGCTCGAGAACGTTACGGTCGACATGCTCGGCACCGCCAAGCGGGTCTCGATCAACAAGGAGGAGTCCACCATCGTCGGCGGTGCCGGCAAGAAGGGGGAGATCACCGGGCGTTGCAACCAGATCCGGGCGCAGATCGAGGAGACCACCTCCGACTATGACCGCGAGAAGCTGCAGGAGCGGCTGGCGAAGCTCGCCGGCGGCGTCGCAGTGATCAAGGTCGGCGGTGCGACCGAGGTCGAGGTGAAGGAGAGCAAGGACATGGTCGAAGACGCTCTCAACTCCACCCGTGCCGCGGTCGAGGAAGGCATCGTTCCCGGCGGCGGCGTGGCGCTGCTCTATGCCGGCCGTGCACTGGACAAGGTCAAGGGTGCGAACGACGACCAGAACGTGGGCGTCAACATCGTGCGCAAGTCCCTCAAGTCGCCGGCTCGGCTGATCGTCGAGAACGCCGGCGAGGACGGTTCGCTGGTGATCGGCAAACTCTTGGAGCAGAAGAGCGCGACCCAGGGTTTCGACGCGCAGAACGGCGTGTACGTCGACATGGTGAAGGCGGGCATCATCGACCCCGCGAAGGTGGTGCGGACTGCACTTCAGGATGCGGCGTCGGTCGCCGGCCTGTTGGTCACCACCGAGGCCATGGTTGCCGAGAAGCCCGAGAAGAAGGACGACATGGCCGGTGCCGGTGGCGGCATGCCGGACATGGGCGGCATGGGCATGTAGCCCAGCCTTCCAGGCTCTCGTTTCGGGGCGGGTCCTAAGGGCCCGCCCCTTTTCGTTTGCAGTGGCCGCGCTTGGTGCCGAAACGCGCGAAAAGCGGCGTAATTGCAATCGTTTACTCGGCCGAGATTCTGCTGCGGTATTGCAAAGGAGACCCAGTGTGCCCATTCTGTGTGTGCGACCTCATGCCGGTTTGTCGGCGCTGAGCAACGATGGGGAGGGACGGAAATGGCGAAATCTGCGACCATGACAATGCACCGGAAGGACCCACAGGTCTTGAAGGCGTTGCGGGACGCAGCGGGCCGGTCGATGACGCCGGAAGAAAGGCACAAGCAGAGGGTGTCATTCATCATGGGTACGATGAGCAGGGAAAGCACGATTACGCGCGAGGAGGTGAAAAAACTTATAAAAAGACGAGCCGTGTGATCGTAGAGCCATGATACTTTCCGAGTTAGTCAGGGGAAACGAAGATCACCCTGCATACCGCGCTCTCGAAGTTGCAAACGGCGGTCGGCACTACGATTTTCTCCAATCCGTCGTGGAGACTGCAGTGGCAGTCGGAAAGCCTTTCTTGTCGCAGACCGTCGTCAAGGCGATCAACTACCACGCGATCGCATGCTTGCACCCCTATGCAGGGGAATACCGACCTTGTGCCGTGACTGTCGGCGACCACGATCCGCCCGATCACTATCGCGTCAATGCGTTGATGGACGATTTCGTCAACGAAGTGAATCGGTACTGGAACGATTGGGATGAGGTCTCCTTGGCCGCTTACGTGCTCTGGCGGCTGAACTGGATTCATCCGTTTATCAACGGCAACGGCAGAACGGCGCGTGCGGCCTGCTATTTCGTGCTGTGTGTCAAGCTGGGTGGGTGGCTCCCCGGGACGATCATTCGTAACTGCCCAGGTTCTTGCTGTGAAAATTCTCTGGGATTCGGCACAACGCTACCCACGCGACGCCCGTGTGCTCCTCTGTGGTCGCCGGGTTTCACAGCTCACGATGCCCCTCTTGCGGACTGCGACCGGTAAGCTACCCCGATGTGGCCCGAAGTCCGCCCGCGCGACGGGCACCGATTTTCATTCTATGGGGTGGTCCAGCACGGCGTCGACCATGATCGTTTATGAGAATGGCTCCGCTGTTGGAGAACCCGTGCCAGGTGAGCTTACGCGCACTTGACGGTGGCGATGAGCCGATCCGATGGGCTGGTCAGGGCTTCGATGATATTCCAGCCCTGCTTTCTGGCGGTGGTGATGACGCTGCGCAGGATGGCGAAGTTCTCGGCCCCCTGCGCGGACCGGAAGCCCCCGGAGATCTTCTGGCGCAGCTTCATCATCCGAAGGTCGCGCTCGGCCTCGTTGTTCGTGAACCCGACCTCGAGGTCGATCAGGAACCGGAGCACCGCGCATTTGTGGTCGCGCAGCCTCAAGGCCAGATTGTGACCGATCCTTCGCTTCCGGCGCTTCTTCCTCTTGCCAGGCGAGAACGGTGGTTGGCTCTCGTGAAAGGCCAGCGCATCGGCGATGATCTCGTCGTATCGGCGCTCGATCAGCGCCACAAGCCTCGCCGGAACGGCGATATCCTTGTCCAGCGCGATGCGGGCGGCGCGATTGGCTCGGCGCAGGAGCTGCTGCATCCGCCGGGCCCAAGCCTCCCCTTCGATGTCCACCAGCGCCTGCAACTCCCGCAGGTGATGGGCGTTGCACAGGCCGTGCTCCACCCCTTCCATCGCGAAGTACGGCTTCCAGTGATCGTGCACGACGATGCCGGAGACACCCGAGAGCAGGGCGCCGCGCTTGCCGCTGACCCGGTACGCCGCCAGCAGCGGCGTGCAGATCACATGAAGCCACTGCGTCTGACCGCCGATCCGCAAGCCGGTCTCGTCCATGTGTTTCACCCGCGCCGTGCCCGCCGCCAGGTCCTGTATGTGCAAGGCCGCGTCCCGCAGCCGCTCGGCCGCCCTCTCGCTCATCGTCGCCAACGTCGCAGCCGTCACCGGCGCGCCGAAGAGCTCGGCCATCACCTGCGACAGCCGATCCTCCGGCAGGAAGTGAGCGTGCTGAAGGTAGACCGCCACCCCGGCAATGCGCGGGCCGTACTGCACCGGCGCCGACACCCCGTCGGGGAACGCCGCCCGGGTCACCGTCCCGCAATGCCCGCAGCACTTGGCATGCGCCCGGTGCTCGGTCACCTCCAGGGGGCTCGGCTCGGGCAGATCGAACACCTGGCGGGCGACGGGCGTTCCCGCCCTGGCCGCGTCCGAAAGCGGCGAACCGCATCCCTTGCAGGAAGCCGGGACGTGATCCTTCACCCGATCCGGGTGATCGGCGCGGCGCAGCGTCTTGCCCTTGTGGCCGGGCTGGCCACCGGGCTTGCGGCCCGATTTGCCGCGCAGGCTTCGGGTTCGCCGCTTCGAATTCGGCTTCCTCAGCCCATCGCTCGAAGGCGGCTTGACGCTGTTGCCGCTGTTGAGGCCGAGACGGCGCTCCAACTCCTCGATGCGCTCGACGAGACGCGCGACTTGCTCTTCCAGCCGCGCGTTCTGCTGCCGAAGCCAGGCATTTTCCTCCCGAAGCCGGGCGTTCTCCTCCTCCAGGCGGGCGATCTTCTGCGCGGGCGTTTCGGGCGCTGCTCCCGTCGAAGGGCCGCGCGGCGACTCGGGATTGCTCATGTCGTTGTTGAGTCATTTCCCGAAATTCCCGTCAAGCCCTTTCCACCAACTCCGAACGAGAAACGCCTCAATCCACTGGCCCAAAATGACAAATCAGACGACCTGGGCAGTTACGATCATTCTCCCCGAGCTTCTTCGCAGGCCCGAGAACAGGGACCGGTACGTGCAAGCGCTTCGCCACGCGGATACAACCGAATGGAACGGCGATATGCACGACTTCTTGTCTCCCATGACTCGACTCCTGTTCGAGCTGCTCCAAGAACAACAGTCCAGTATATGACCGGGCAGCGTCGGGAGCTGGACGTTCGAATCGGGGCGGTCCTAAGGGCCCGCTCCTTTTCGTTTGCAGAGGCCGGAGCCACGGGATATGTGCAACGCGCCGGCCGCGCCACGCCCGGGCGGCGGGGAGTACAGTCAGCCGGGGAGGCCCCATGAGCGCCGATATCGGAGCCCTGTTCGACCAGAGGGATTCGCTCGAGATCGCCCGGCTGGTGAAGGCGGGCGAGGTCACGCCCAGCGAGCTCGCCGAGGCGGCGATCCGCCGCATCAAGGCGCTGAACCCTGTGCTGAACGCGGTCTCCATCCCGCTCTTCGACTATGGGCGGAAGGCCGCCGCAGACCCGGCGCTGCCCGATGGCCCCTTCAAGGGGGTGCCCTTCCTGCTCAAGGATCTCGGCACGCTCTGGGAGGGCATCCCGCTGGTCAACAGCTGCTCCTATTTCAAGGACTTCGTCTGTCCCGCCGACATGACCTACACGCGGCGGATCAAGGAGGCGGGGTTCGTGCTGCTCGGCCGCAGCAACGCGCCGGAGTTCGGCTGGTGCCTCGCGACCGAGCCCGCGCTTTTCGGCCGCGCCAACAACCCCTGGAACCTGGAGCGGACGCCGGGCGGCTCCAGCGGCGGCGCGGCGGCGGCGCTGGCGTCCCGCATGGTGCCCTTCGTCGATGCGAGCGACGGCGCCGGCTCGACGCGGGTGCCGGCCTCCCACTGCGGGCTGGTCGGGCTCAAGCCCTCGCGCGGCCGGGTGACGCTCAATCCCTACCCCGACTACTGGTACGGCGGGGCCTCCTTCCTCACCGTGACCCACACGGTGCGCGAGACCGCCGCCTATCTGGACGCGGTCGGCGGGCGGGTGACCGGCGACGTCTACTACACCGATATGCCGGCAACGCCCTACCTGGACGAGGTGGGGCGCGACCCCGGCACGCTCCGTATCGGCGTCACCACGGCGTCGCCGGCCGGGCTCCCCATCCACGCCGAGGTGGTGCAGGCCGTGCGCGATGCCGCGGCGCTCTGCGAAAGCCTCGGTCATCAAGTGGAAGAACGGGAGCTCGCCCTGGACTGGGAACCCTTCTGGTCCGCGTATACGCAGATGACCGCCGCCCAGACCGCGTCGGGCTTCGAGGATTCCGAGGCGCTCATCGGCCGTCCCGCGACCGAAGACGATGTCGCGCCGCTGATCTGGGCAATCATCCAGAGGGGCAAGACCATCGACGGCCCGCAGCACTACCGCGACGTGAACGAGCTGCGCCAGATCAGCCGCGATCTGGTCGCGAGCCTCGCGGACTGCGACGTTCACCTGATGCCGGTGATCGGCCATCCCGCCCGCCGCCACGGCCATTACCCGATGACCATGGGCGACATCGACCGCTACAACACCGAGCTGATGGGTCCGGATGCCGTGTTTACGGCGCCCTTCAACGCTTGCGGCCTGCCCGGCATGTCGCTGCCGCTGCACATGACGGCGGACGGATTACCGGTCGGCGTGCAGCTCGTGGGCCGCGAACGCGACGAGAGCACGCTCTTCCGCCTCGCTGGCCAGCTGGAGGCGGCGAAGCCCTGGAAGGACCGGCGGCCGCCGGTCCTCGCAAGCTAAACCAAGGTTGCAAGGCGCAACCGGCCCAAAGGGAGGCTCCCATGACCTCAGTCTTCGCCAACGACGCATTCGCCGGGAAGACGGTGCTGGTCACCGGTGCCAGCTCCGGCATCGGCGAAGGCACTGCCGAGGCCTTCGCCGCCCACGGCGCCAACGTCATGATCAACGGGCGCGATGCGGCGCGCGGCGGTGCGGTGCTGGACGCCATCGTGAGCAGCGGCGGCAGCGCTGCCCTCAGTCTCGGCGGTGTGGCGAACTCCGCCTACTGCAACCGGCTGGTGGACGAGACGGTGGACCGCTTCGGCCGGCTCGACGTGCTCTTCAACAATGCCGGCATCTGTCTGCACGGGCCGGTGGACGAGACCTCGGACGACGACTGGGACCACCTGATCGGCATCAATGTCAGTGGCAGCTTCTATATGGCGCGGGCCGCCGTGCGCCAGATGAAGGCGCAGGGCGATGGCGGCGCAATTATCAATATGTCGTCGGAATGCGGGCTGATCGCTTACGAACGGCTGCCCGCCTACAGCGCGACCAAGGGCGCCATCGTCATGTTGACCAAGTGCATGGCGATGGATCACGCACGCGACGGCATTCGCGTCAACGCGGTCTGCCCCGGCGATATCGACACGCCCATGACCGACCTGGGCTGGGCGCACCTCGACCTCTCGTCGGAGGAGATCCGCGAGAAGCTCAAGGACCACATCCCGCTCGGCAAGGTGGGCCAGCCGCTCGATATCGCCCACGCGGTGATGTTTTTGGCCTCCGACGCCGCCGGCTTCGTCACCGGCACGCTGCTCCCCATCGACGGCGGCACGACTGCGCGATAGAGGCGCCATAGGCGCGCGCGCTCTTACCCACCGTCGCGTAGGTGCTGGTAGATCTCGGTGAAGTCGGAGTCAGGGCGGACGGCTTCCAGACCGTCCCAGATTTCCCGAAGCTGCCCGGCGAGCCGGCGCGGTGCAGCGGCGGCCGCGACGCTTGCCTCGTAGAGCCGGAGGTCCTTGGCCATCAGCTTGGTGGCAAAGCCTGCGTCGTACGCGCCGGTCGCGATGCGGTTGGGGAACTTGTCCTCGGTCGCGGTGTTGCGCCCGGTGGAGAGATTGACCGTCTCCAGGATCGTCATCATGTCGAGACCCTGGGAGACGCCGAAGGCCACCGCCTCGCTGGTCGCCGCCATCGCGGTCGCCGAGAGGAAGTTGTTGAGCAGCTTCATCGCCATGCCCTGGCCGGGCTCGGTGCCGACATGGCGGGCGTTTGCCGCCATCGGGCGAATATAGGGCTCAATTTCGGCGAAGAGGTCGTCGGGTGCCGCGACCATCATGGCGAGGGTGCCGGCCTTCGAGCCCTTCGTGCCGCCGCTCACCGGCGCATCGGCGTAGCGGATGCCGGCCTCGGCCAGCACGTCGTGGGCCGCGCGGGCGTCCGGCATGCCGGCAGTGGTGCTGTCCACCACGATCCCGGCCGCGCGGTCGGGGCATTGGGCGATCTCGCGCGCCACGTGCAGCACAACCGCCCCGTCGGGCAGGCAGAGGAAGACGATGCGAGCCCTCTGCGCCACCTCCGCTGCAGAGCCGGCCGTGGGCGCGCCGGGCGGTGCCAGCGCCTCGGTACCTGCCGCATCGAAGCACACCACCTCGTGGCCGGCGACCGCCAGATTGTACGCCATGGGCCCGCCCATGTTGCCGAGGCCGATGAAACCCAAAGTCGGCATCAGCCGGCCTCCGTCTTGCGGTGCTCGTCGACCACGCGGCGCGCGATGCGGAAGCCTTCGACCGCAGCCGGCGCGCCGCAATAGACGGCGACCTGGATCAGCGTCTCCTTGATCTCGTCGACGGTGACTCCGTTGGTCAGCGCCCCCTTGAGATGCAGCTCCAGCTCATGATTGCGGCCGAGTGCGGAGAGCATGCAAATGTTGTTGAGGCTGCGCTGCTTGCGGCTCAGCCCCGGCCGGCCCCACACCGCGCCCCAGCAGTACTCGGTCAGAATCTCTTGGAATTCCTGGTTGAAGTCGTCGGCGCTGCCGATGGCGCGGTCCACATACTCCGAGCCCAGCACCTCGCGCCGGATTTGCAAACCTTTCTCGTACATCTCGTTGGGCATGGCGGCGTCTCTCCTGACTGGCGGTTGGGGCCGCTCCCGGCGCGGCCGGCCGCGCATCATAGCGGCCCGGCGCGCGAATCCCAGGTCGGCCGGGCGCAGCAGGCGCACCAAGGCGGCGCGGGCGGACAGGGATGAGGTAGGGCCGCATGACGCGACCGCCCGCGGTGAGAAATGCGGGCTAAACGCCCATGAAGCTGATCCAGCCAGTGATGATGTACTTCTCCTCGCGCGGCGCGACCTCGCCCTTGTGCGTGTGGGTGAAGCCCGCCGGCCAGATCAGGGTTTTGCCCCTCGCCGGCGTGACCAGGTGATCCTGGTAGGTGAAGTAGGTGCCGCCGCCCTCCTTGATGTCGTTGAGGAAGGTCTGGAAGGCGAGCACCCGGTGGCCGAGGTCGAGGCCGCTCGACTCGTAGTGGGCGCCGTGGAAGGCGCCGCCCGGCTGGTAGTACTGCATCTGCGGCGGCTCCAGGAAGCCGAGCTTGTCGGAGGCCTCGCCCAGCACCGGAAACTCCCGCAGGTAGTCGCCGAGGCAGGTCATCACGTGACCGCGATAGGCGCGCACGCTCTTGGCGTAGACCTCGTAGGGGAAGCAGGTGAGGCTCGCGTCCTCGGAATCCTTCCAGGCCTTGTCGACGCCCTTGGCGCTGGTCCCCGGCCGAGTGAGGCCGAGCCGGCGCGTCCGCTTGAAACCCTTGATCAGCTCGTCGCAGAGCGCGGGCTTTTCGATGGTGTATTCCTTGATCCAGCGCATGGCTTGGTGCTGCCTCCACGGGTGATGCTGGGCGCCGGCACGGGCGCGTGGGAGCATTCTAATTCCATTTGCATGGCGGGCACGCCATGGTTATTGTGCGCCGCGCAAAGGGAGTGTCGATACGCGCCGCGCCCGTGCGGTGCTCAACCTTGGACAAACGATGGCAACCGGGCCGGAGATCTCCCCCCGGTGCCGAAGGGAGGGTGCGCATGTCGCATACCGACAAGAAAGAGCAGTTTACGAAGGAGCTGTATCGGCTCTGGTCGATGCACGCGGACCGGAAGAACTACAAGGTCTCGCGGCGCGACCTGATCAAGGGCATGGCCGGGCTCGGGCTCGGTGCAGGCGCGATCAAGATGTTGATGAACCAGGCGCCCTTCAGCGTGCGCCAGGCCTGGGCGGCCGAGGGTGCCACGCCTGAGGAGCGTGCCATCAACGGCGCGAAGGCGCTCTTCGACAGTGCCGAGAAGAAGACCATCAGCATCATGTATCCGTCGGGCTCCGGCGGTAACCTCTCGCCCTTCGTCGAGGAGTGGAAGGGGCTCACCGGCTTCGATCTCGAGCTGATCGAGGTGCCGGTGACCGAGACTCACCAGAAGGCGATGCAGGAAGCGGTGGCCAAGACGGGCCGCTACGACATCATGATCCCTGCACCGCTGAGCCTCGCTGACCTCGCCGAATCCGGTGTGGCGCGGCCGCTCGACGACTACATGGACAAGTACGATCCCGAGGTCTACTCGGGGCCCAACCAGCTTCAGTTCCCGGTGTCCGACTTCGGGCAGAAGTACAAGGGCAAGACCTACGGCCTCTATTGCGACGGCGACTGGTGGCACCTCAGCTACCGCAAGGACAAGCTCGCCGAGAAGGGCCTGGCGCCGAAGTCGCAGAGGGAAATGGTCCATACCTGGACCGAGTACGACGAACTCTGCGCCACGATGCACGACCCGGACAACAACTTCTACGGCGCTCTCGAGTATCGCTCGCCGTTCTGGAACAAGTTCCACTGGATGACCCGGGTTCAGTCGAAGGGGCACTTCTATTTCGACGAGGACATGAACTCGCTGGCCGACACGCCGCAGGGCATCGAAACGCTCAAGGAGCTGATCGCGCTGCAGGACATCATGCCGGCCGAGCAGTTCACCTACGGCTTCACCGAGAACTACGCGCAGTACTACGCGCAGGGCCGTGGTTTCTGCGAGTTCGGCTGGCCGTCGCTCTGGCGCTACAGCAACGACGCGGCGGGCTCGCAGTCGGTCATCGCCGGCAAGGGCGAGGACGGCGAGCCTTCGCAGACCGCCGTCTCCAAGGTGCCCGGCACCATGCACAACGGCGAGCTCATTCGCTCGTGCATCCATGCCTTCGCCTGGGACTTCGTGGTGAGCAACTACTCGCCGATCCAGGAAGCCGCTTATTGCTTCTCGCAGTGGATCACGGGGCCGACCATGTCGATGCGCTCGATCCCGAACGAGGGCGGCTATTTCGACCCGTGGCGCGACAACCACTTCTTCGCCCCGTCGGCGGAGTTCTTCGCCTCCTATCCGGGCGATTTCCTGGCGACCCACGCCGAGGCGATCGTGGATGCGGTGCCGGAGATTCAGCTGCGCGGCGCGGCCGAGTACCTCAACGCGCTCGACGTCAATCTGACCGCGGCCTACAACGGCAACAAGTCGCCGGAAGAGGCCATGGAAGACGCCGCCAAGGAGCAGAACCGCATCACGCGGCGTCTGGGCAAGGCGGAGCAGAAGGAGGGCTGGCACGGCCTGGCCAAAATGTATCCGGAGCCGCTGCAGAAGCTCGTCGGCGTCGACAAGTGGGTTCTGTAGTCCAGACCTAAAGACGTAACAACACGACTGGACTGCTGGTAACGTGGTTACGAAGACCGCGAACGGTGGCGTGCCCGCGCGTGCATTGAAGGCGCGGGCACGCCTGTTCGACCCCAACGACAAGCGCTATATCGGCGCGCTCTTCATCACGCCGGTTCAGCTTCTGTTAATCATGATGCTGATTTTCCCCTTCGGCCTGGAGTTCTTCGTCGCGCTGACCGAATGGCAGCCGACTCACGGGACCTCCATCTGGCAGGCCGTGTCGACAGTGTTCTCCGGCGATACCGAGCTCGGCCTCAACTACTATTATCTGGTGACGGACGAGCCGCGCTTCCTGGAGGCGCTGGGCCGGACGCTCGCCATCTCGGTGTTGAGCCTCTGCCTCGAATTCCTGATCGGGCTCGGGCTGGCGACGATCTTCCTGAAGACCTTCTGGGGCAAGCGCATCTGGTTCACCGCGCTGCTGACCCCGATGATGATCATGCCGGTCGTCGTCGGCTACACCTGGTTCATGCTCTTCCAGTACTCCGGGCCGGTCAATCAGGTGCTGGGCTGGCTCGGCGGCACCACCGCCGGGGCCGATATGCAGTGGCTCAACCACGGCGTGCTGGCCTTCTTTGCTGTGGTTATCACCGAAGTCTGGCACTGGTCGCCGCTCTTCTTCCTGATCCTGCTCTCGGGCCTCAACGCGGTGCCGGAGAACCCTGTGCGGGCTGCCACCGTGCTCGGTGCCAGCAACTGGCGGATTTTCTGGACCGTCATCATGCCCAATATGCGGGGCGTCATCATCATCGCCTTCGTGATCCGCGGCATGGAGGTCATCAAGCTCTTCGACGAGATTTACATCCTGACGCGCGGCGGTCCCGGCACGGCGACCGAGACCATGAGCCTCTATCTCTATAAGCTCGGCTTCCAGGACTTCCGCCTCGCATACGCGGGGTCGGCGGGCTTCATCGTGCTGGTGATCACGGTCGTGATGATCAACATGATGCTGCGGCCGATCCGCTATCAGTTGCTGGAGAGGCGTTAGATGGGCGCGAGGAAATTCGGCCCCGGCAGCG
The DNA here is from genome assembly GCA_963422645.2 of Alphaproteobacteria bacterium. Lineage (GTDB taxonomy): Bacteria > Pseudomonadota > Alphaproteobacteria > UBA828 > UBA828 > WTGU01. The sequence goes on along the minus strand of CAXXVO010000008.1, from coordinate 426,986 downwards.
CGATCGGGCTCGCCTTGGGGCTGCTCTTCGCGGTGTTCCCGCTCTTCTGGATGGTGTCCACCTCCTTCAAGCCGTCGAACGAGTGGGTCACGACGCCGCCGGTGTGGGTGTCGGAGAACGGCACCGTCACGAACTATCTCGTGATTCTCTGGCCGTCCGTCCTGCTCGAGCAGCGGGGAGGTCTCGGCCAGTACACCGAGGAGGGCGAGGTCACCTCTCAGCGCGCGACCCAATCCAACGCGGTGAGCGGCGCGGTCGCCGACTTCCTGACCAAATCGGCATGGCAGTCGATCCGGGGCTCGGTCATCATTTCGGTGCTCTCGACCATACTGTCCATTGTGGTCGGCTTCATGGCTGCGGTCGCCATCGCTCGATACCGATTCGGCGGCAACGTCACGCCCTTCTTCATATTATCGGGGCGAATGTTCCCGCCCATTGCGATCGCCATCCCCTTCGTCGTGATGTTCAGCGCGCCGGGAATCGAGGCGACCGACTCCTATTGGGGCCTGATCCTGGCCTATGCCGCGGTCACCGTGCCCTTCTCCACCTGGATGCTGAAGAGCTTCATCGACGAGCTGCCTCAGGAGATCGAGGAAGCGGCGATGATGGATGGCATGTCGCGATGGGAGGCGCACCTCAAGGTCACTGTGCCGCTCATCAAGGGTGGGTTGATCGCGACCGGGCTCTTCATTTTCATCCTCAACTGGAGTGAGTTCCTCTTCGCGCTGGTGCTGACCTACACCAACGTCGAGACGATCCCGGTCAAGCTCTCCAAGTACTTCAGCGCCACGTCGGGGCAGCAGTACGGCATTCAGGCGGCGCTCGCGTGCGTCTCCATCGTACCGCTGGTGATCGTCGGATTCTTCATCCAGCGGCACCTGGTGCGCGGCCTCACCCTCGGCGCGATCAAGCGTTAGCGCGGCACGATGGCAAACATCAAGCTGGAGCTGGTGGATCTCCGCAAGGAGTTCGGCGATCTCATCGCCGTCGACGACATGTCCCTCGCCTGCGAGGAAGGCGAGACCATGGCGCTGCTGGGGCCTTCAGGCTGCGGCAAATCGACCACGCTGAACATGATCGTCGGTCTGGAGCAGCCCACCTCGGGCGACATCCTCATCGACGGGCAGTCCGTGCTCCAGGTCCCCCCTGGACAGCGCAATGTCGGCCTGGTGTTCCAGGACTACGCCGTCTTCACCCACATGAACGTCAGGCGCAATCTGGAATACGGGCTTCGCGTGCGCGGCATGGACCGGGCCGACATCGACCGCGAGGTGGCGAAGGTCTCCGCGTTTCTCCATCTCGAGCATCAGCTCGACATCAAGCCGCTGGAGCTCGGCGCGAGCGAGCTGCAACGGGTCGCAATCGGGCGGACGCTCGTGACCAACCCCGAAATCCTCCTGCTCGATGAGCCGCTCAGCAATCTGGAAGCCGAGATGCGCAACCAGATGCGCCGCGAGCTCCGGCGCATCCAGGCCGAGACCGGACAGACCATCATCTATGTCACCCATGACCAGATCGAGGCGCTCTCACTGGCACACCGCATCGCGGTCATGGATTTCGGCCAGCTCAAGCAGGACGACACGGCGCACAACGTGTACCACTACCCCGACAATACCTTCGTCGGCAGCTTTCTCGGTAACCCGCCGATGAACTTTGTGCGCGGGCAGTTCGGTCATGACGGCAACCGGCCGGTCGTGGCGCAGAACGGCTCGATCATTCCCGTGCCGCCCGCCAGCGCCGGGGGATTGAGCGACGGCGCCGACGTGATCGTCGGCATGCGGCCAGAGTCCATGTTGGTGGCGGAAGCGGGCGACCCCGAAGCCTTCACAGCCTCGGTTATCGCAGTCGAGCCGCAGGGGCCGGAGACGGTTCTGACGGCACGGGTCGGCCACACCAACCTGAAGCTGATCGTTGAGACCGGCACGCAGGCCCAGGAAGGTAGCGAGATCACCATCCGGCCGGATGCCGAGTTGCTGGCCCTCTTCGACGCCGTATCGGGCGTCCGCCTCAAGGCGTAGCAGAACATGGTCGAATCCCTCCTGGAGCTTCGCTCCATCTCCAAGAACTTCGGTTCGATTCAGGCACTCAGAAACCTGAGCCTGGAGGTCTCGCGCGGCTCGCTGATCGTTCTTCTGGGCCCTGCGGGTGCCGGCAAGACGACCACGCTGAGAATTGTCGCCGGCCTCGAAGCGCCGACGTCGGGCGAGGTCTGGGTCGAGGGCCAGAATTTCACCAAGTTGCAGCCCAACCGGCGCGATATCGCGATGATCTTCGACAATCTCGCGCTCTATCCCAACAAGACGGGGTACGAGAACGTCGCGTCGCCGCTCAAGCTCGCCAGGATGCCGAAGGCCGAGATTACCAGGCGGGTCGACGAAATCGCGGGTCTGCTCAAGATCGGGCACATCCTCGACCGTCTGCCGGCCACCTTCAGCGGCGGCGAGCGCCAGCGTGTAGCCCTCGGCCGCGCCATGGTGCGTGAGCCGCGCTTCTATCTGCTGGACGAGCCGCTCTCGAGCCTCGACTTCATGCTCCGCATCGAGCTCAGGACCGAGTTGAAGCGCCTGCAGCGCGAGCTCGGGCGTACGTTCATCTTCGCGACGCCGGATTACACCGAAGCGCTGGCGTTGGCGGATACTGTCTGCGTCCTGTTGGAAGGCGAGGTTCGCCAGATCGCCAAGGCGCAGGAGCTCTATGACGAGCCGGCCGATCGCGACGTGGCCCGCTTCGTCGGCAACCCCAAGATCAATATCGTCCCCGGCCGGCTCGCGCGCGAGAACGGCACGGCCAGACTCTCCATCGGCTCGATGGAACTACCCTTGCCGGCACGCATGGAGCACGGCCTGCCCGCAAATCTGAGCGAGGTCGAGGTCGGCCTTCGCCCCGAACATGTCCGGATCGTGCCCTCGACCGCGACCGAAACGCACCGGACCGGGGTCGTCAACGATCTCGAGCCGCTCGGCATGCACACGACGGTCGGCATCGGTCTGGCAGGGATCAACCTGGCGCTGACCGTGGCCGGCGTGCAGGAGTTCAACGACGGCGACCGGGTCGAGGTGCATCTCGATACCGAGACCCTGCTCTTCTTCGATCCGGTCTCGGGACGCCGCGTCGGCAACTAGCCGGCTCGGTAGCGCGTCAGTTACTCCTGTCTCCGGCACGGGGCCGTCGCCGGCAGCGACGGCTCACATTGCATGGGCCGCAGACGAGGGAGTGACCCGCGATGTCGAAGACCGCACGCACTGAAGCGCAGCCCCTAAGTATCGAAGACGAGATCACGCAGGAGGCCATCGAGCGTCTGGAAATGGGCGCCGAAGGGCGGATGCGGGACATCATGACCAGCCTCACCCGCCATCTCCACGGCTTCATCCGTGAGATCGAGCCGACTGAGGAAGAATGGCTGGCGGCGATCAAGTTCCTCACCGCAACCGGCCAGAAGTGTGACGATCAGCGGCAGGAGTTCATCCTCTTGTCGGACACGCTCGGCGCCACCATGCTGGTCGACGCCATCAACAACCGCAAACCCAGCGGTGCCACCGAGAGCAGCGTGCTCGGGCCCTTCTATCGCGAGGGCGCTCCCGACTATGAAAGCGGCGCGGACCTGGCGGAAGAAGAGACCGACGGCGAAGGGGTGCTCGTCTCCGGCAAGGTGACCGACCTCGGCGGCGCGCCGATCGCGGGCGCGGTGCTCGATATCTGGCAGACCGCGCCCAACGCCGAGTACGCGGCGCAGGATTCGTCGGGGATATCGTTCAACCTGTGCGGCCGCCTCACCACAGAGGGCGACGGACGCTACTCGTTCCGCACACGCAAGCCGGTGAGCTACACGGTCCCCGGTGACGGCCCGGTCGGCGCCATGCTGGAGGCCGCCGGCCGCCACAACTGGCGCCCCGCCCACATCCATTTCATGCTGTCGGCGGCAGGTTACGAGACACTGGTGACGCAGCTCTTCACCGACGACGATCCCTATCTCGGGTCCGATGCGGTGTTCGGCGTCAAGGACTCCCTGATTGTCCACTACGATAAGACCGACGACGGCCTGCGCCTCGACCACGATTTCGTGATGACGGCCGCCCCCTAGAGGGTGCGGCGCGCCCGTGTTTCTTCGGGCGAGAATTGGCGCTTTCACTGTGAGGTGAAGAGCCCGCTGACGTCCCTGGCAGTGGGTCCTGAGTCGTTTCTGCGACTCGACGGTTTCAAGAGTATGTCAACGGCTTGATCCGGGGCGCCTGCTGCCTCAATTCGTGCGGGTTTCTCTATCCTTTTGAAAATAGGGCGCTTTTTTCATCGGCTCTGCATTGGGGCAGGACGATGCTGGACATGTAACCGCGGGCTGCTCAAGATAAACGACTGCGACTCGGGCTGCAGCGCCGAGAAACGCACTAAGGCGGCGCGCGGCATCCACAAGGTATGAGGGGCGCTATGGGTGATCCTGTCGATGCCTTGACAACAATTTTCACCGAATCCTACTACTGGATTACGGTGGTCATGATGTTCCTCATTCACGCCGGGTTCTGCACCTACGAGGTTGGGGCGTCCCGGCGCAAGAATGTTCTCCACACTTTGATGAAGAACACGATGCTGATCCCGTTGGTCACCGTCACGTTCTTCTTCTTCGGGTGGTACGTCTATTTCGCTTTTCCCAATGTTCCGTTCGCATCCGGCGGATTCTCCGATGCGTCGTTCGCGGAGCCGTGGAACGAGTTCATGGGCGCTCACATGCAGGACCGCATCCTTGGCGTGTTCTGGGCGGCGTTCCTGCTCTTCTCATGGACCACCGCCTCGATTGTCTCGGGCGCGGTGATCGAGCGTATCAAGACCAGCGCGTTCCTCATCTTTGCGGTCCTGATCGGCTCCTTCACCTGGATCCTCGACGCGGCCTGGGGCTGGCACCCGGGCGGCTGGATGGTTCAGATCCTCGGCTATCACGATGCCTATGCATCCGGCGTGGTGCACGCCATCGCCGGCGGCTCGGCACTCGCGATCCTCTTCGTGCTGGGGCCGCGCATCGGCAAGTTCGGGCCGAACGGGGAAGTAAACGAAATCAGGCCGCACAATCCATGGCTGGTCACGGTCGGGCTCTTCCTGATCTTTACCGGCTTCTGGGGCTTCTACGCGGCCTGCAACGTGCCGATCATCGACATCGGCGGCGAGGCGGGGGCCTTCTTCTCGGCGACCAACATCTACGGGATGCCGACGACGTTGTCCGCCATCGTCTACAACTTCCTGATGTCCTTCTCGGGCGGCCTGATGGCGGCTTACCTCGTCACCAAGGGCGATCCCTTCTGGACCTATTCGGGCGGCCTCGGCGGCATCATTGCGGCGTCTGCAGGCAACGATCTCTATCATCCCTTGCAGGCGCTCTTTATCGGCGGGGCAGGCGTGGTGTTCATGATCTACATGCACCGCTGGGTCGAGCGGCGGTTCAAGATCGACGACGCGGTCGGCGCGGTCGCCGTGCACGGTTACGCCGGGTTCTTCGGCGTCATCGTGTGTGGCTTCGTGCTGTGGGGTTACCCCGCCGCGGCGCCGATGTTCGGCGACTACTCCGCCCGCGAGGCCTCGATCGCCTGGTTCACGACTCCAGAAGGCTTGCCGCAGATCAATCCGATCGGCCAGATTCTGGGGGCGATCATCATGTTCTGGGTGCTGGGCTTCCTGCCCTGCTACGTCCTGGCCCGGGTCCTGCAGTACTTCAACATGCTGCGGGTGCCGCGCGAGGTCGAGCTGGCAGGTCTGGATACGCATCAGCTTGGCGATGCGTATCCCTACCATGCACACCAGGAGACAGCGTTCGAGAAGATCGAACGCACCTACGCCAAGGAATAGGAGGCGCAGATGGCTTCGACCGGCTTGGACTCCTTTACCAATCCCGCCGAAATCGGCGCCATGTACCCTGGCGTGGGCGCCGAAACGGCGATGGTCGGTATCCTCGTGGCCCTCTGGGTGGGCTGGCACATCTTCCAGATCCACCAGGAGGAGAGTGAGTACCGCGAAGCGGTCAAGCTCTACCGCGAGGTCGGCATGGAGCGAGCCATGCACCATGCGACCGGCGCGATCGCGACGGAGGACGAGGTCAAGATCCAGAACTGACCTCGCACCACCGTCGTTACGATACTGGGCGGGCCTTCGGGCCCGCCCTTTTCATTCGGTCAGAGCGTTTCCGCTTCACACGGAAACGCTCTGACATTTTATCGCTCGCAGCAGCCGCTAACCCTTCGATTCTGCGCGCCTGCCGGCGCGACCGGCCGGTGCCTCCGCGTCGCGCGTTCGCGCGCGACGGCGGCGGGAACTCCGGGTTATTGGGTGCTCTTTGCCAGGGCCTGGCGTGCGTCCGCGATGGCGGTGCGGAACTGCGCGATGGGCAGGGCGCCGCGAATCATGCGGTCGCCGACGACGAAGGCCGGCGTGCCCCGGATCCCCAGGATATTGGCGAGCACGGCGTTCCGGTCGATCAGCGTATCGATGGCCGGATCCTCCATGTCGCGCGCGAGCCGCTCGTCATCGAGGCCGACCGAGCGCGCGACCCCGAGAATATGGTCGAGGTCGAAGGGGCCGTCGGTACCCATCAACGCCCAGTGGAAGGGCTCGTAGAGGCCTTGCGCCCGCGACGCGAGTGCCGCGCGCGAGGCCAGCGTGGATTCCCGGCCCCAGGATCGGGAACTCCTTGAAGGCGATGCGCAGATCGTCGTTCTCCGCGAGCAGGGTCTCCAGCGTGGGCCCGACGCGCCGGCAGTAGCCGCAGCGATAGTCGAAGAATTCGACCAGCACGATGGCGCCCTCGGGATTGCCGGCGACCGGTGCCTCCGGATCCGAATAGATCTCGTCGCGATGGCTCTGAATGGCCTGCTCGGCCAAGGCGGCGGCCTCCGCATCCCGCTTGGCCTGCAGCGCCTGCTGGACCTCGATCAGCAGCTCAGGCTGCTCGAGGAGATAGTCGCGGATGATCTGCCGGATTGCCTCCACCGGCAGATCGCCGAGCGACGCGGCGTCTCCGTCGCCCATGGTCTTGGCGGGAGCGGCGGGATCGCAGCGGCCCTCCTCTATTGCTTCGGGATCGCAGACGACCTCTGCCTGAGCAGGCCCGGCGGCGGCGAGGGCGAGGCCAAGCGCGAGGCCGGTTGCGAGGAGGGTGCGGGCGAGGAGCGTGCTGGATTTCTGCATGACGGGACGGAGAGTACCCGCGCGCTGCCTCGGTTGCCAGCCTCCCCGCTATAGACGCACGGCACGGCCGGCGCGGAGGCGGAGCGTTGCCAGGACGAGGCCGACGAAGACCAGCCCCACGCCTGCGAGCCGTTGGGGGCCCAGGCTCTCGTCCAGCAGCAGCGCGGTGCTGATCAGGCCCGAGATGGGGATAACCAGCGAGAAGGGCGTCACCAGATAGGCCGGATAGCGGCGCAGCAGGTAGCTCCACAGCATGAAGCCGAAGCAGGTGGCGATCAGCCCGAGGAAGAAGAGCTCGCCGATGGTGATCCAGGTGATGTCGGCGAGCGCGGTGAAGGCCGCCGGGCCTCCCTCGAAGATATAGGAGAGCCCGAGCAGGGGCAGCACGCCGATCAGGTGCGCCCAGGCGATCAGGCGGAGCAGGTCGTCGGTGCCGGCGAGCTTGATGATCATGTTGGAACAGGCCCAGCTCAGCGCGGCTACGATGACGAAGCCGAGGCCGGCGAGGGTCGGCCCGCCCGGCAGCGTGAGGCCGATGATCGCGATGCCCGCGCCGGAGACGGCGATGCCCGTATACTGGGCGCGCCCCGGCCTCTCGCCCAGGATCGCGAAGGCGAAGATCGTGGTGAAGAAGACCTGGGACTGGAGCAGGAGCGAGCTGAGGCCCGCCGGCATGCCGAATTCCATGCCGAAGAGCAGCAGCGACATCTGGATCGTGCCCTGGGTCAGGCCGATTCCCAGGGTCCAGTACCAGGGGATCGCCGGCGGGCGAAAGAGGATCAGGACGGGCAGCGCCGCGGTGGCGACGCGGAGCCCGGCCACCATGAGCGGCGGCAGGGCGTCGAGCAGCTCTCGCATGACCACGAAGGTGAAGCCCCAGAGGACGGTCACGGCGAGAGCGAGCGCGATGTGGGCGATCGACATGGCAAATCCGGAGCAAGTGCAGCGCCACCGGCCCCGGGAGCGGGCAGGGGGCTCGAGCGCGTCTAGCCCGGCTCGGCTTTCCTCGGCGTCGGCCGCTCGCGGCGACGCAGGACGACGAAGAAGACGCCCAGCATGAGGCAGAGCAGGGCGAGCCAGACCCAGTGGCTGTGGCTCTCGCCGAAGAAGAGGATACCCCAGCCGATCCCGGACAAGGCGACGATGAAGTTCACGGTCGAGAAGAAGACCGGCCCCAGGAAGCGGGTCAGCTCGACGAAGAGGTAAATTCCCAGCCCCTGGACGAATACGTTGGTGATCAGGGACCAGTCGCCGGGGTCCATCGGACCCTCGAACCACCACCAGCCATCGGTCGCGGCCACCGCCACGAGGATCGGCAGCGAGCCGAAGAAGAAGAAGCCGAACGCGAAGTGGAGCGAGTCGGTCGCCGGCGGGCGCAGCAGCGCCGTGGCGAGGCTGGTGGTCGTGTAGCCCACCGGCAACAGCAGGGCGAGCAGAATCCACGGCACCAGGTCGCGCGAGGGCAGGCTGGTCTCAGGCACCACCAGCAGGGCGACCCCGACGATGCCGGCGGCGAAGCCCAGCAGCCGGGGCCACCAGATCGGCTCGAGCCGCAAGGCGACAGCGCCCATGTATGTGAGGATGGGTGAGAGCACCACGAGCATGCTGACGATGCCGGCCGGCACGCCCTCGCCGCTGACGTAGCCCACGGTGAGGAAGGGGATTCCGTAGCCGGAGACACCCGCGATCGCGTACGAGCGCACATGGCGCCACGAGAGCGGCGGCAAGCGCCCCTGGCCGAGGGAGAGGAGCAGCGCGACCGCGGCTCCGAGCATGCCCATGAGAAGGACATAGCTGGTGAAGGGAATGCCATTGGCGACTCCGACGCCGGTGAGCGAATAGCTCAGCCCGTAGAGGACGCCAGTGAGGAAGAGCAGCCCGACCGCGAGCCAGAAGCCCGCCGGGCGCGCGGCCCAGCGACGGGCGCGGGCGCGGCGTAGGGCGCTCGGATCGTCAGATGGCTCAGAGTCCTGAAGGGACAAAAGGGATACGGGCGCGGCGGCAGGCGGCGCCAGGGGCCTCAGGCCGCGTCGCCGCTCCCGGCGCGGGTCTTGGCCCACAACCGCATCGCCGGCTTCAGCAGCATCTTGCAGATTCCGCCCACCAACACGAAGATCGTGACGTAAATGAAGAGGACCCCGGCCATGCCGTATCCGTCTTCCGCAGGAAGAAGGTCCGCACTCGCCATCAGGTAGGCAGTGACGACGCAGAAGATCAGCGCGGCCAAGAGCGAAGGCCCTTCGCCGGAGCGCCAGAGCTGGCGCAGTCGACGCGTTCGATGCTCGTCCAAGATAGCCACGGCCCTTCCCCGTCAGTTGTCGCCGCGCATGTTAGCCGAAGCCGGCCGCTGGGCAAGCCCTTCGTGTGCGCGGAGACGTGCTTGCGCGATAGTTCCAGCGCGTACGCCGACGCGGCGACGCTTTCGGGCCGGCCGAAGGGTCGTCACGCGGACGGGTCCGCAGCTGCCGACTGTTCGAGCAACCCACTCTGAGCCGCCAGCGCCATCGCCCGGGCAATCTCGACGGTGAAGGGGCCGTCGGGCTGCAGCACCACCGCCACCCGGTCATTGGGGCCGAAGGCGATTTCGCGCTCGCCGTCGAGCGCCACGACACCGCGCTCCAGCCGAATGGGATGCGCTACACCAGCCTCCATGTCGGCCACCCGCTCGACCCCGATCTCGGCCATCAACCCGGGCGCGAGCGGCGCCGAGACTGTCCGTGCCGCGCCCGGCGCTGCGGCCAGATCGACGGCCACGCCGGTCGGATCGTCGCGCGAGACCGGGCGCACGAGACCAGCGATGGAGGAGAGGCCGATGGCGTCGGCCTCGGCGAAGGTCACGAAGAGCTGGTCGAGCGCGTCTGCCCGCCAGAGCGCCTTTGCCCCGGTCCAGGTCTCGCCGCAGACGCAGACATCGACGAGCGCGATGTCCCGCGGCGTGCCGCCGATCGTCACGCGCAGCACCTTGTTGCGTCGCGCCGCCTCCTCCCTGGATAGCGCGCCGGTTGCCACCATTCCGGCCGCGAGGCCAGCGATGGTCGCTTCGCGCATCATCGGGAAGACGTTGTTGGTCCCGGTGGAGAGCGAGGTCAGCGGCACGCCGTCGCAGGCCTGTGCGACCAGCCGATTGGTGCCGTCGCCGCCGAGCACGACGATGCCGCCCACCCCACGCTCGACCATGCGCACGGTGGCTTCGAGCGTGTCGGCGGGCGTTCCCTCGATCGGCATGTCGAGGAACTCCACCTCGGGCCAGACCTGGCCTTGGGGCGGGCCAACGCCGATCGCCCGCTTCACCCGGTCGGCGATGCCGCTCTCGTCCGGAATCATGTAGCAGGTGCTCACACCGACTGCGCCGAGCGCCGAGAAGATGCGCGTGATCATGTTGCGCTTCTCGGCAATCGGAAACACCGATGCCTGGGCGACCAGGCGCCTGATATCGCGGCCGGCGGCGGGGTTGGCGATGATGCCGACCGCCGAGCCGCTCAGGGGTTTTCTTGCCATTGTGCCTCCGCGTGGGCTTATAGCCCGGCCGGCGGCGTGGCGCCATGCGTCTCTCGCCCCATCGCGGGCGTGCAGCCTTCATTGTGACCCGCGCATCCGCTTCGTGTAGAAACGGCTGGCACGATGCCAGAAAGGGCGGGTCGCGCAGCGCATGACCATGAGGGATGAACCGTGACTCAGCAGGGCCCGGCGAACTTGCGCGTCTACGGCGTGCTGCTGCGCGGCGGCCGGGTGCTGATCGCTGCAGAGCAGGTCGGAAGCCGCGATGTGCTCAAGCTCCCCGGCGGCGCCGTAGAGGCTGGCGAGACGCCGGAGCAGGCGCTGAGGCGCGAGTTCATGGAGGAGGGGAACCTCGAGATCGAGCCCATTCGCCTGCTCCATGCGCCGGGAACCCTTTACAGTCACTGGATTCACGGGCTCTACACGCCCATGTTCTACGAGGTTCGGGGAGGCGGCGAGCCGGTGACGCCGCCGGATGAGCCGGTCGAGCTGCTCTTCATGGAGCCCGACGACGCAATCGGGAGCGGGCGCATGGCGGCGCCGGAGATCATCGCCCTGAACCGCGCGGGGGTGGTCGCTCGATCGCGGAAGAGGGGACCGGGCAGGGGAGACATTCGGTGAGCGAGCGCCAGAGACGGAGCCGCTTTCGTGGTCTTGCTGCCGCCGCCGTCGCCGCGGCGCTCTGGCTCGGTGCGGGCGCGCCCGAGGGGGCGGCGCAGCAGCCGCCGGCCGTGGTCTCCGTCGACCAGGTGCGCATGGAGGCGATGGCTCAGACCGTGCCGGTGATCGGGCGCCTGGTCGCGCGCCGGGCGGGCGAGGTCGCTGCACGTACCGCAGGCCCGGTGGCCCAGCTCCACGTCGCCGTCGGCGATCGCGTGGAGACGGGCGATCCCATCGCCGAACTCGACACGGTCCGTCTTCGGGCCGAGCGCAACCGCCTGGCGGCGATCGTCAATGAGGCTCAGGCTCAGGTGGAGCGGCTGACAGCCCAGTCGGCGCTGCACCGACAGGAGTTGCGCCGCTTCGAGGGGCTGCGGGAATCGGCCGCGTTCAGTCAGAGCCGCTTCGAGGACGCTCGGCAGCAGGTCATCATCGCCGAGAGCGCGATCGGCACGGCCGACGCCGCTCGGCTCAGCGCGTCGGCGAGCCTCAGGCTTGCCGAGATCGACCTCGAGTGGGCCACGGTCACGGCGCCCTATCCCGGCGTCATCACCCTCGTTTACACCGAGGTGGGCGCCTGGCTCGGTGTCGGCGAGCGGGTGGTGGCCATGGTCAATGACCAGGATCTCGAGGTCGAGGCCGATGTGCCGTCGAGCCGAATTGAGGCACTGCAAGCCGGCGCGCAGGTCTCGGTCGTCCTCGACGACGGGACCGAACACACGGCAATCGTGCGCACGGTCGTGCCCGAGGAGAACGCTCTCACGCGCACCCGCCAGGTTCGCTTCACGCCGCGCTTCTCGACGCTGCGCAAGCCGCTCGCGATCAACCAGTCGGCGACGGTGGAGCTGCCGACCGGGGGTGGGCGCGACGTGCTGACGGTGCACAAGGACGCCATCGTGCGCAGGCAGGGCCAGGCCTTCGTCTACGTCGCCAAGGACGGGCAGGCACAAATCCGCCCGGTGCAGCTGGGCGTCGCTGTCGGCGGCCGCTTCGAGGTAATGGGCGGTGTCGGCCCCGGCGAGCCGGTCGTGGTGCGCGGCAACGAGCGCCTCCGTCCCGGTCAGGCGATCACCGTCGGCGGCGCCGGCTAGCCGGGCTAGGGGCGTGCCCGAGCGATGAACCTGATCAGGCTGGCCATCGACCGTCCGATCGCGGTCGTCGCGGCGATTCTGATGGTGGTCATGTTCGGCCTCGTCGCGCTGCAGACGATCCCGATCCAGCTCACGCCCGATGTCCGCAAGCCGGTCCTCAACGTCGAGACTTACTGGCCTGGCGCAGCCCCCGCCGAGGTCGAGCGCGAGATCGTCACTCAGCAGGAGGAGGTGTTCAAAGGTCTCGAAGGGCTGAACCGCATGATCGGCTCAGCCGACGATGGCGTTGGTCAGATCGAACTGGAGTTCGCCGTCGGCACCGACATGGACCGGGCGCTCGTGCTGGTTGCCAACAGGCTGGACCGGGTGCCCGACCAGCCAAACGATGCCGCCGAGCCGATCATCAACGCTGCCGGCTCGGAAGACCAGCCGATTGCCTGGTTCATCCTCTCGCGAAAACCGGGCAACGAGCGCCCGATCCACACCTACGGCGACTTCGTCGAGGACGTGATTCAGGAGCGCCTGGAGCGTGTACAAGGTGTGGCGCGCGTCAACGTTTTCGGCGGCACCCAACGGGAGCTTCGCATCACCGCCGATCCCGACCGGATGGCGCGCTACGGCCTCACCGTGACCGAGATCGCAGACGCGCTGCGGCGGTCTAACGCTTCGATCTCCGCCGGCGATGTCGAGGAGGGCAAGCGCCGCTACGTGGTGCGCACCGACGGTGAGCTCAACACGCCGGAACGGATCGCCAGCGTCGTGCTGCGCTCAGAGAGCGACCCGCTCTCGGGCCGGCTCGGCCGGGTCACCATGGGCGATATCGCGACGGTCGCCTACCGTCACAAGGATCCCGTCGCCCGCATTCGCCAGCTCGGCCAGCCGGCGCTCGCCGTCAACGTGGTGCGCGAGACCGGCGCAAACGTGATCGAGACCATGGCGCGCATCAAGGAGGCCGTGGCGGGGCTCAACGCCGCGGCGATTCCGCAGGCCGGGCTCGTCTTCGATCAGGTCTATGACGAAACCGTCTACATCAATTCCGCCATCGATCTCGTACAGCAGAACATTTTCGTCGGCGGCGCGCTGGCCGCGCTGATCCTGCTGCTCTTCCTGCGCTCCTTCTCCGCGACCCTGATCGTCTCCATCGCAATTCCGGTCTCGGTCGTGGGCTCGTTCGTGGCGATGGCGATTCTCGGTCGTTCGATCAACGTGATCTCGCTCGCGGGCCTCGCCTTCGCCGTCGGCATGGTGGTGGACGCCGCAATCGTGGTGCTGGAGAACATTTATCGGCTCAGGCAGAACGGCTACGGGCGCCTGCAGGCCGCTTATCACGGCGCGCGGCAGGTCTGGGGCGCGGTGTTCGTCTCGGCTGCGACCACGGTGCTCGTCTTCGTGCCAATTCTGGTGATGGAGCTGGAGGCCGGCCAGCTCTTCCGCGACATCGCCGTGGCGATCTCGGTCTCGGTCGTGCTTTCGCTGATCGTGGCGAGCACCGTGATCCCGTCGCTCGCGAGCCGGATCCTCGGGCGCAGGCGAAGGAGAGACCGCGATGTCTCCGCGTCGCATGCGGTTGCGGAGGAAGCGCCCTACCGGCTTCGTTTGCCCATCATCGACGACTTGGCCGCGCTCTTCGTCCGCGTCGTGCTGGCCTTCACCGGATGGGTCGTGCGCCGCCGATTGCGTGCGGCCGCGGTGGCGGTCGTGGTCTGCGGCGGCGCGCTCTTCGTCTCGTGGCTGCTGCTGCCCCGGCTCGACTACCTGCCGACCGGCAACCGCAACCTTGTGTTCGGCGTCCTCCTGCCGCCACCCGGCTACAATCTCGAGACCACCATGGGCATCGCGCGCTCGGTCGAGGACGCGGTGCGTCCTCTCTGGCGATCCGAGACCGGGCCGGACGCCCAGCCCGGCCAGCCGCCGAAGATGGAGCGCTTCTTCTTCGTGACATTCCGCGATCAGGCCTTCGTGGGCGCGGTCGCGGTCGAGGCCGACCGGGCCGGCGAGTTGATCGACCCGATTCGCACCCCGGTGTTCTTCGAGCCAGGCACCTTCGGCTTCGTCAGCCAGGCATCCTTGTTCGGCCGCGGGATCGGCGGCGGACGCAAGATCGATGTGGATATCTCGGGTCCCGACCTGGAGACCGTGCTCGGTATCGCGCTGCAGGCGACCGGCCTCCTGGCCCAGGCGCTACCCTTCGATCAAGGCAACCAGTTCCGACCCAAACCGGGCCTGGAGCTCGGCGCGCCCGAGGTGCGCCTGTTGCCCGACCCCGTCAAGCTCGCTGACAACGGAGTCTCCACGCGTGAGTTCGGCGCTACGATCGAGGCTTACAACGACGGCCTCAAGGTGGATGAGGTGACCATCGACGCCAAGCGCTTCGACCTGATTCTGGCGGGGCCGGACGCCAACGTCGATCGCACGCAGGGCATCGAGAGCCTGCCGGTGGTGACCAGGGCGGGCTCCATCGTGCCGGCCAGTTCGCTCGCCGATATCGTCGTCACGGCGGGGCCGACCAAGATTCGCCACGTCGAACGCGAGCGCACCATCACCCTGGAAGTCCGCCCTGCCGGGGACATACCGCTCGAGGTCGCGCTGGAAAGGCTGGAGACGGGCGTGGTGCAGGCGTTGGAGGGGCGCGGGCTGCCGCCGGGGGTGAAAATCAGGCTGTCCGGCACCGCCGACGACCTCGAGGCCACGTGGGATGCGATGGCGATCAATCTATTGGTCGCTATCGCGATCGTCTACCTGATCATGGCCGTGCTCTTTGAGAGCTTCGTCTACCCCTTCGTCATCATGCTCTCGGTGCCGCTCGCCGCCGCAGGCGGCCTGTTGGGGCTTGCGGCGGTCAACACCTATACCTTCCAGCCGCTCGACATGCTGACGCTCCTTGGCTTCGTCATCCTGGTCGGCATTGTCGTCAACAACGCTATCCTGCTCGTTCACCAGACCCTGTTTCACATGCGGGAGGAGCAGATGGCGGTCGCGGACGCGATCGTCTCCGCAACCAGGAATCGGATTCGACCGATCTTCATGTCGACGCTCACCAGTGTGTTCGGCATGCTGCCGCTGGTGTTGTTCCCCGGCGCGGGCTCCGAGCTCTACCGCGGCCTCGGTTCGGTGGTCATCGGTGGTCTGGCACTCTCCGCCGTGCTCACGCTGCTGATCGTCCCGCCGCTGCTGGCGATTGTAGCGACCCGTCAGCAGCGCAAGCGCGAACGGCTGAGCACGGCTCTGGACGAACCCGCACCCCGCGGGACCAGCGCGGAGTGAGGGCAAAGGCTGCCGCGCCGCTCCACGCGTGGAACCTGTCGCCCAAGGACGCCATCGCACTGCAGAAGGCGCTCGCCGGCACGGTGGTCCGCTCGGACCGCTTTGGCCCCGGCGGGCGTCGGGCGGTCAAGCGGGTGGCTGGGGTCGATGCCGCCTTTGCCGATGGCGGGCGGGTGATTCGGGCCGCAGCGGTGATGCTGGACTATCCCGGACCGGTGCAGACGGGCGCAGCGCTGATCGAGCGCCCGACGACGTTTCCCTACGTGCCGGGGCTGCTCTCCTTCCGCGAGGTGCCGGCCTTGCTGGAGGCTCTCCGCCAACTCCCCACGATGCCCGACCTGATCCTCTGCGACGGCCACGGCTATGCCCACCCCCGCCGCTTCGGGCTCGCCTGCCACCTCGGGGTCTGGCTGGACATACCCGCCATCGGCGTCGCAAAGTCGAGGCTCACGGGCTCCCACGATGAGCCCGGCCCGGCGAAGGGCGATGTCGCGTGGCTGCTTGCCGACAAGGGCGTGCGGCCCGGCGAGCGGCTTGGCGCCGTCCTGCGAACGCGTGAGCGGGTGAAGCCGGTCTATGTTTCGGCCGGCCACCGGGTCTCGCTCAGAACTGCGGTGGCGCTGACCCTTGGCTGTGCCACGCGCTATCGGCTCCCCGAGCCCACACGCCTCGCGGACAAGCTCTCGAAGGCGCACCGGGCCGGGGCTTGACGAGGGGGAGCGGAGAGATAGGAACCTGTGTTGCGGATGCAACACTGCGAACTACACGCGATCGTCTTGGTCCAGTATTCTGCCGGTTCCTTACGACCCTGCTCTAGGAGCCCAGCATGGCCACGGTAGACGACCCGGAGGTCCGCGAGCGCATACAGATCGATGCTTCGATTTGCGGCGGGCGGCCGCATATACGTGGCACACGCGTCAGGGTGGCTGACATCCTGGAGCTGTTGGCCGAAGGCGTGTCACAGGAAGACATCCTCGCCGACTATCCCTACCTCAGTGAAGCGGACCTGAGGGCGGCCCTGGCCTTTGGCGCGGCTGCAAGTGCGCATCGCATCATTCTCGTAACTGCCCAGGTTCTTGCTGTGAAAATTCTCTGGGATTCGGCACAACGCTACCCACGCGACGCCCGTGTGCTCCTCTGGGGTCGCCGGGTTTCACAGCTCACGATGCCCCTCTTGCGGACTGCGACCGGTAAGCTACCCCGATGTGGCCCGAAGTCCGCCCGCGCGACGGGCACCGATTTTCATTCTATGGGGTGGTCCAGCACGGCGTCGACCATGATCGTTTATGAGAATGGCTCCGCTGTTGGAGAACCCGTGCCAGGTGAGCTTACGCGCACTTGACGGTGGCGATGAGCCGATCCGATGGGCTGGTCAGGGCTTCGATGATATTCCAGCCCTGCTTTCTGGCGGTGGTGATGACGCTGCGCAGGATGGCGAAGTTCTCGGCCCCCTGCGCGGACCGGAAGCCCCCGGAGATCTTCTGGCGCAGCTTCATCATCCGAAGGTCGCGCTCGGCCTCGTTGTTCGTGAACCCGACCTCGAGGTCGATCAGGAACCGGAGCACCGCGCATTTGTGGTCGCGCAGCCTCAAGGCCAGATTGTGACCGATCCTTCGCTTCCGGCGCTTCTTCCTCTTGCCAGGCGAGAACGGTGGTTGGCTCTCGTGAAAGGCCAGCGCATCGGCGATGATCTCGTCGTATCGGCGCTCGATCAGCGCCACAAGCCTCGCCGGAACGGCGATATCCTTGTCCAGCGCGATGCGGGCGGCGCGATTGGCTCGGCGCAGGAGCTGCTGCATCCGCCGGGCCCAAGCCTCCCCTTCGATGTCCACCAGCGCCTGCAACTCCCGCAGGTGATGGGCGTTGCACAGGCCGTGCTCCACCCCTTCCATCGCGAAGTACGGCTTCCAGTGATCGTGCACGACGATGCCGGAGACACCCGAGAGCAGGGCGCCGCGCTTGCCGCTGACCCGGTACGCCGCCAGCAGCGGCGTGCAGATCACATGAAGCCACTGCGTCTGACCGCCGATCCGCAAGCCGGTCTCGTCCATGTGTTTCACCCGCGCCGTGCCCGCCGCCAGGTCCTGTATGTGCAAGGCCGCGTCCCGCAGCCGCTCGGCCGCCCTCTCGCTCATCGTCGCCAACGTCGCAGCCGTCACCGGCGCGCCGAAGAGCTCGGCCATCACCTGCGACAGCCGATCCTCCGGCAGGAAGTGAGCGTGCTGAAGGTAGACCGCCACCCCGGCAATGCGCGGGCCGTACTGCACCGGCGCCGACACCCCGTCGGGGAACGCCGCCCGGGTCACCGTCCCGCAATGCCCGCAGCACTTGGCATGCGCCCGGTGCTCGGTCACCTCCAGGGGGCTCGGCTCGGGCAGATCGAACACCTGGCGGGCGACGGGCGTTCCCGCCCTGGCCGCGTCCGAAAGCGGCGAACCGCATCCCTTGCAGGAAGCCGGGACGTGATCCTTCACCCGATCCGGGTGATCGGCGCGGCGCAGCGTCTTGCCCTTGTGGCCGGGCTGGCCACCGGGCTTGCGGCCCGATTTGCCGCGCAGGCTTCGGGTTCGCCGCTTCGAATTCGGCTTCCTCAGCCCATCGCTCGAAGGCGGCTTGCCGCTGTTGCCGCTGTTGAGGCCGAGACGGCGCTCCAACTCCTCGATGCGCTCGACGAGACGCGCGACTTGCTCTTCCAGCCGCGCGTTCTGCTGCCGAAGCCAGGCATTTTCCTCCCGAAGCCGGGCGTTCTCCTCCTCCAGGCGGGCGATCTTCTGCGCGGGCGTTTCGGGCGCTGCTCCCGTCGAAGGGCCGCGCGGCGACTCGGGATTGCTCATGTCGTTGTTGAGTCATTTCCCGAAATTCCCGTCAAGCCCTTTCCACCAACTCCGAACGAGAAACGCCTCAATCCACTGGCCCAAAATGACAAATCAGACGACCTGGGCAGTTACTCATTCTCGTAACTGCCCAGGTTCTTGCTGTGAAAATTCTCTGGGATTCGGCACAACGCTACCCACGCGACGCCCGTGTGCTCCTCTGTGGTCGCCGGGTTTCACAGCTCACGATGCCCCTCTTGCGGACTGCGACCGGTAAGCTACCCCGATGTGGCCCGAAGTCCGCCCGCGCGACGGGCACCGATTTTCATTCTATGGGGTGGTCCAGCACGGCGTCGACCATGATCGTTTATGAGAATGGCTCCGCTGTTGGAGAACCCGTGCCAGGTGAGCTTACGCGCACTTGACGGTGGCGATGAGCCGATCCGATGGGCTGGTCAGGGCTTCGATGATATTCCAGCCCTGCTTTCTGGCGGTGGTGATGACGCTGCGCAGGATGGCGAAGTTCTCGGCCCCCTGCGCGGACCGGAAGCCCCCGGAGATCTTCTGGCGCAGCTTCATCATCCGAAGGTCGCGCTCGGCCTCGTTGTTCGTGAACCCGACCTCGAGGTCGATCAGGAACCGGAGCACCGCGCATTTGTGGTCGCGCAGCCTCAAGGCCGGATTGTGACCGATCCTTCGCTTCCGGCGCTTCTTCCTCTTGCCAGGCGAGAACGGTGGTTGGCTCTCGTGAAAGGCCAGCGCATCGGCGATGATCTCGTCGTATCGGCGCTCGATCAGCGCCACAAGCCTCGCCGGAACGGCGATATCCTTGTCCAGCGCGATGCGGGCGGCGCGATTGGCTCGGCGCAGGAGCTGCTGCATCCGCCGGGCCCAAGCCTCCCCTTCGATGTCCACCAGCGCCTGCAACTCCCGCAGGTGATGGGCGTTGCACAGGCCGTGCTCCACCCCTTCCATCGCGAAGTACGGCTTCCAGTGATCGTGCACGACGATGCCGGAGACACCCGAGAGCAGGGCGCCGCGCTTGCCGCTGACCCGGTACGCCGCCAGCAGCGGCGTGCAGATCACATGAAGCCACTGCGTCTGACCGCCGATCCGCAAGCCGGTCTCGTCCATGTGTTTCACCCGCGCCGTGCCCGCCGCCAGGTCCTGTATGTGCAAGGCCGCGTCCCGCAGCCGCTCGGCCGCCCTCTCGCTCATCGTCGCCAACGTCGCAGCCGTCACCGGCGCGCCGAAGAGCTCGGCCATCACCTGCGACAGCCGATCCTCCGGCAGGAAGTGAGCGTGCTGAAGGTAGACCGCCACCCCGGCAATGCGCGGGCCGTACTGCACCGGCGCCGACACCCCGTCGGGGAACGCCGCCCGGGTCACCGTCCCGCAATGCCCGCAGCACTTGGCATGCGCCCGGTGCTCGGTCACCTCCAGGGGGCTCGGCTCGGGCAGATCGAACACCTGGCGGGCGACGGGCGTTCCCGCCCTGGCCGCGTCCGAAAGCGGCGAACCGCATCCCTTGCAGGAAGCCGGGACGTGATCCTTCACCCGATCCGGGTGATCGGCGCGGCGCAGCGTCTTGCCCTTGTGGCCGGGCTGGCCACCGGGCTTGCGGCCCGATTTGCCGCGCAGGCTTCGGGTTCGCCGCTTCGAATTCGGCTTCCTCAGCCCATCGCTCGAAGGCGGCTTGCCGCTGTTGCCGCTGTTGAGGCCGAGACGGCGCTCCAACTCCTCGATGCGCTCGACGAGACGCGCGACTTGCTCTTCCAGCCGCGCGTTCTGCTGCCGAAGCCAGGCATTTTCCTCCCGAAGCCGGGCGTTCTCCTCCTCCAGGCGGGCGATCTTCTGCGCGGGCGTTTCGGGCGCTGCTCCCGTCGAAGGGCCGCGCGGCGACTCGGGATTGCTCATGTCGTTGTTGAGTCATTTCCCGAAATTCCCGTCAAGCCCTTTCCACCAACTCCGAACGAGAAACGCCTCAATCCACTGGCCCAAAATGACAAATCAGACGACCTGGGCAGTTACTCATTCTCGCCGCCTGACAGTGCTATTCTTGATCGACGCGCAGTTGCCCCCCGGCTTGGCACGGGGGCTTTCCGAGAACGGCTATCCGTCTCGGCACATCGACGCTCTCGGCTTGCGCGCCGCTACCGATGACGTGATCGAAGCCAAGGCACGAGAGTTGGGGGCGGTGATCTGGTCGAAGGATGCCGACTTTGCTGAGCGAGCACGGCGCACTCGAGGATTGCAGGTGGTCTGGCTGCGCTTCGGCAATACGGCCAATGCCTCGCTTCGGAACAAGCTGTCCCCGCATCTGCGGGCCATTGAATCCGCTCTCAAGGAAGGCGACGTCCTGGTCGAAGTCCGTTGATGCGCACGAGAATTCGACGCCCGACCCATCCGGAAATCGTTCAGGGGTGTTTGGTTCCTGCGGCCAACGCTATTCCCTGAACTGGGCCTCGATCAGGCGGGCTTCCCATCCTGCGCCGTGGCGGTAGCGGACTCGTCCGAGGCGCCATCGGGCAGGTCCGCAGCATCATCGACGGCTTCGCCCGTCTCGCCGTCGGCCGGCTCGCCGGTTTTCTCCCGCCGCCTCAGTTCTGCGCGCTCGGCCTTCAGCTTGGCGCGCTCGGCCTTTCTCGCGGCCTTGTTGCGCTCCCGCTCGAGGCGGGCGAAACGGTAGTTGGGCTTGCGTGCCATTCGATTCCTTTTGGCTTGGCAGCGGTGCCGGCAGGGCTCGCCCCACCCGCCGACGTGCCGCCGGTTACGTCACGACGCCCGCGCGAGCGACCCCGTGTCGCCCACGTGCGGGCGATATCAAAACGCCGGCGGCGCCTGCCGCCGGCGTTTGATGGGGAAGGTCTCTCGGGACTTAGTCCAGAACGCCCAGGTTCTCCGCCGACGCTCTGCCGTCCCGCCCGGGCGTCAGTTCGTACTCGACCTTCTGGCCTTCGCGCAGGTTGGTAAGCCCCGCCTGCTCGACAGCGGAAATGTGGACGAACGCGTCCTTGGACCCGTCGCTCGGCTGAATGAAGCCGTAGCCTTTGACCGAGTTGAACCACTTCACCGTACCAGTTGCCATGACTACTCCTTTCGCAAAGTTTAGCGCCCGCGCCGCGCATGGCGGCATCGCGGGTGTACAGGGCGCACCGTGTCTCTAGAGTAGCTTGGCCCGGCTGGAGCCAGTCAGCGAAGATACATCAAGGTCACGTGCTACCGACGGACCCTTGTTGGTCCATTGTGGCTCGCTTTGCAAGTGGTTTCGTGTCTTGCCCAGGCGCGTCGGGAACTCCCTCAGTTGCCCTTGGGCAGGAGCTTGAGCGCCCACTTGACCGTGGTGGTGTCCTCGACCGGGCCGATCAGCGCGACCTGAGACGTGCGCCGCCGAGTCGCTCCGTCCCCGGCATAAACGCTCTCGTCGATGCTCATCGACGCGCCGGCGGCGCGCATCTGCCAGACCGCGCCGCTTTGGAGCCGCAGGAGGGCGGCGCGCCGGTCCTCGGTCATCGCGCAGCGCACGTCGGGATGCAGGTGGAAGCGCACGGCGAATTGGCGCCCTCGCCGCCGTCGTTGCCGCAAGTGTGTGAGCGTGTCCTCGCCGCGCACATCGCCGCCCTCGGCGCCCGCGTAGAGTCTGCGCTTGTGAACCAGGCCGAGCGTGTCGAGGTAGCCGTCGTGGTCGGTGTCGATCCAGGTCGCGCCGTCCTGATCGCGCCGCTCCACCCTCACCGACTTTGGGCCTTCCGAAATGCCGCCGTCCGCGCCGAGGGCGGTGGAATTGGTGTCGTCCACAACGAGCGTGCTGTGGGCCGCCGTGCCACGCAGCGCTTCGCGCCAGCCGTCGTCCGGCCCGCGCCAGCCGCCGCAGTTGACGATCAGGCGCTCTCGCCCTGCGCTCATCTCGAAGCTCAGCGTACCGGCATGAGCCCAGCTCCCGATGGCCGCCGGCGCGCCGGTGTCCGCGATCAGAATTGCGTGCCTGCCCTCGATGCGCCGGAACCCGGTGTGGGGCGCATTGAGCGGAGTAGCACCGACGCTTGCCGCTGCCCGGCTGAGAGCGAGGTCGATCAGGCCTCGCTCCTCTTCGACGGCGCCGTTGAAGAGCGCGAGCCCGCCGTCGCCGTGGCGGAACAGGCGCAGCGTCGATGCGAGCCGGGCGATCGCTTCCGAGAGGGTTTGTCCGGCCGGGCGCTCACTCCCGTCGAGGGTCGCGTGCAGCCCCGCGAGGCACCATAGTGCCTCGAGTTGCGCCGCCGGGTTTCTCTGGACATAGCAACCGTCGCCCAGCACCTGCTGAACCAGCGCCGCTTCGAGGAGCTTGAAGCCCTGGGTGACGCGGCGCTCGCCGTCGGAAAGGCAAAGCCCGGTCTCGATCAATCCCCTGCAAGCGATCAGTTGCGTCAGCCCCTCGGTCCCATTGCGCGCCATGCGCGCCAGGTGGTTGGCCTGGAGCTCAAGCGCCCGATGAAAGCGCTGGGAGAACTCGTCGTCGGCGCCCTGCAACAGGAACTCGCTGTGGGCGAGCCAGGCGGAGAGGCGCCGCGCGAGGGGCTCTGGCCTCCACGCCGGTACCGCGTTTGCGATCGTGCGATGCTGCTGTAGCCAGTCGAGCACCAGCGAGCGGGCGCGCTCCGCTGCCGAGGCGGTGCCCACCGCGCGCAGGTCGCGCAGCCAGGCGAAGCTGTGGAGCTCGCCGAGCCAGTATTCGCCGGCACCCTGGTGACGCCAGGGCGCTTCGCCGCGCTCGCCGACCTCGCCGGCGCGGAGCGTTTGGCCGCCGAACTCATAGTGCCCGCCGACCAGCGCTTCGCCACGCCCGGCCACCCCCGGCACGAGATCGACCGGCAGGTGTAGAAGTTCCGGCGCTTCCTCCTGCGCCCCTCGCCCTGAGGCGCGGCTGCGGAACCGTCGCAGGGCGCCGAGAAAGCCCTCCGAGGCCTGCTCGTCCCGCGAGCCCATGGGGTCGGAGTTAGGAGTTAGGAGGCCGACGCGCCAATCGCGCGCGGCCGCGTTCGGGCGCCGTGCGGAGCCGTGCGCCCCGCCTCCCCGGCTGCCCTCAGTCGCGCGATGTTAGCGGAATACTCGGCCTGTCCCCCGGCGAAGCTCGCCGAGCCTGCCACCAAGACATCGGCGCCCGCGCTCGTGGCAAGGCCGGCCGTGTGCTCGTCGATCCCGCCATCGACGGAGAGATCGACGGTGCGCCCGCTGGCGTCGATCAGCCCCCTAAGCGCCTCGATCTTGCCGAACTGGCTCGGGATGAAGCGCTGGCCGCCGAATCCCGGGTTGACGCTCATCACCAGTACCAGATCGATGTCGCCCAAGACCGGTTCGACGGCGTGGATCGGCGTCGCCGGGTTGAGCGCGACCCCCGCCCGCTTGCCCGTGCTCTTGATGCGCTGGAGAGTGCGGTGCAGGTGCGCGCCTGCTTCGACGTGGACGGTTATGGCGTCGGCACCGGCCTCGGCGAAAGACTCGATATAGGGGTCGACCGGCGAGACCATCAGATGCACGTCGAAGGGCCGTGTGCTGTGGGGCCGGAGGGCTGCCACGACACTCGCGCCGATGGTCAGGTTGGGCACGAAGTGGCCATCCATCACATCGACGTGCAGCCAGTCCGCACCCGCGTCCGAGACCGCCCGCACCTCCTCGCCGAGGCGCGAAAAGTCCGCCGCCAGAACGGACGCTGCGATCCGAAGCCCCTGCTGCATGGCGAGGTCTGGTACCAGCTTAGGGGTGGTGCTGCAAGCGTGCGGCATAGAAGCCGTCCATTCCGCCATGCTCCGCCCAATGGCACGGCAAGGTGCGCAGATCGCCGACCGCCGTGACGGCCTCGTGGAGACCCGGAAGCTCGTCCGCCAGCACTGGAATGCGCGCGAAGTTGGGCGAGGCCGCGAGAAATGCGTCTACCCGGCGCTCGCATTCTTCGGGCTGGAGCGAGCAGCTCACGTAGACCAGAAGGCCCCCCGGCGCCACCATGGCGGCGGTGCGGGCAAGCAGCCGGCCCTGTAGTGCGGCGAGGCGGCTCACGTCGGCGGGGCCGCGGAGGTGCGGAATATCGGGATGGCGCCGAATCGTTCCCGTCGCGGTGCAGGGCGCATCGAGAAGCACCGTGTCGGCCTGCGCCGGTGGGCTCCATTCCAGGGCATCGGCTTCGACGATCTCGGCCTCGAGGCGGAGCCTGGCGAGGTTCTCCCTGAGCCGGCCGAGGCGAGAGCCGGAGCGGTCGAGGGCGACGACCCGCGCGCCGGCCGCAGCGAGCTGCGCGCTTTTTCCACCGGGGGCGGCGCCGATCTCCAGCACGCGTTTGCCCGCGACAGTGCCGAGCAGGCGGGCCGGCAGCGCTGCGGCCGCATCCTGCACCCACCACTCACCCGCGTCGTAGCCCGCAAGGCGCGTCACCTCGCCGGCGCCGCGCAGCCGGAGCGTGCCTCCGGGCAGACGTTGCGCACCAAGCGTGGCGCGCAACGCCTCGATACGGTCCTCCGCGTCGGAGACCGGCGAGAGGTCGAGCGGCGGCTCACCCGGATGGGCCTCCGCGATGGCCCGGCAGGTTGCCTCGCCGTAGGCTTCGGTCCAGCTATTCCAGAGCCAGTCCGGGGTGTTGAGGCGGGGTGCGTCAAGCGCTGCGATGGTGCCGTGCTCGCGGCTGGCGCGGCGAAGCACCGCATTGACGAGCCCGCGATAGGGCGAGAGACGCGATCCTTGCGCGAGCGCGACGGTGCTCGCCACTGCCGCATGGGCAGGCGTTTCCAGGAAGGCCAGCTGGCAGACCCCGAGGCGCAGCAGGTCCTGCACCGCCCCTCGCCGCGCCGGCAAGGGGCGGTCCATGAGCCCCGCCAGAAAGGCGTCGATCTGGCCGTGCCGGCGGAGCGTGGTGAGCAGCAGCAGCCGCGCAAAGGCTGCGTCGCGCGAGGCAAGCGAGTCCAGCCCCGGCGCGGCAGCGAGCGCCTGGTCCAGGGTGCGGCCCCGGCGCAGGATCGCGCCCAAGGCATGGGCTGCGACTGCGCGCGCGTTGCTCGGCGGGCTATTGGTCGACGACAAAGCCGTCGCGGTGCGGACGCATGGTGACCGGGCGTTGGATCGGCGGGCGGCCCTCCGCCGCGCCGGGCGCGATCGACACGCCGAGGCCGGGCTCGTTCGGAATGGCGACGAAGCCGTCCTCCATCGGCGGCACGCCAATGACCACGTCCGACCCGAGAAGTTTCAGGCTGGTCTCCATCTTCAGCGCCTCGAAACCGGTCGTGTATTCCTGGATCGCGAAGTTGGGGATCGCCGCGGCGAGATGGAGGCAGGCGGCGAGGCCAAGGGGCGAGAGCGGGTTGTGGGGCGCCACCAGCACATGATGGGCCTCGGCCATCGCAGCCACCTTGCGCGCGCCGGTGATGCCGCCGCAGAGCGCGACATCGACCCGCGCGAAGCCCGCGCCGTCTCGTGCGAAGAGGGCGCGGAAATCGTGGAGCGAGGCGTAGCGCTCTCCGGTTGCAATGGGCGCATGCACGCGGCGCGCGACCTCGGCCATGGCGTCGGGGTTCTCCGGCCGGATCGGGTCCTCGCACCAGTAGGGAAGATAGGGCTCGATGCGCGGGATGAAATCGATCGCCTCGGCCGGCGTGAGCCGCCGGTGCAACTCCAGCAGCATGTCGACCTCGCCGCCGAGCGCCTCGCGCACCCGGCGCACGGTCTCGACCGCGCGGCTCATGTGGGCCACGTGGGACGCGAAGAAGGGCTCGTCCTCGCGCTCGTCGAGGAAGGGATTGATATGGCCCACCGCGTTGAAGCCCGCCTCCTTGAGGGCGACGCAGTTCTCCACCAGCTCGTCGGTGGTCTTGCCGTAGGCGTGACCGTAAACCCTGGCATGGGTTCGGCACGGCCCGCCGAGAAGGAAGTGGACGGGCACGCCCAGCGCCTTGCCCTTGATGTCCCAGAGCGCGATGTCGATCGCCGCGATAGCGCCGTTAATGGCCGCACCCTGGAAGTGGCTGAAGCGGTGCATCAGGTTCCAGTGGCGCTCGATCGGCCCCGGGTCCTCGCCCACCAGATGCTCGGCGAAGGTTTCGATGGCGGCGCGCGAGGCCACGAGATGCCCCCAGGTGCCCGATTCCCCGAGCCCGGCGATGCCGGCGTC
Source organism: Alphaproteobacteria bacterium (assembly GCA_963422645.2). Lineage (GTDB taxonomy): Bacteria > Pseudomonadota > Alphaproteobacteria > UBA828 > UBA828 > WTGU01. The sequence continues at coordinate 400,365 of CAXXVO010000008.1, read as the reverse complement.
GGTCTCGACACGTACGAAGAGGAACTGGCCGATCGAGACCGGCCTGACTGCGGTGATCTTCATGGGTTGAGACATCCTGGGGCCTAGTCCGCCGGCTCCAGCCTGAGCAGCATCCCCTCCGGGTGGTCGGTGAGCAGGTAGATGAGGCCGTCCGGCCCCTGGCGCACGTCGCGGAAGCGCTCTTCAAGGTCCTCGAGCATGCGCTCCTCGACCACGACCTTGCCGCGCGCGACTTCCAGGCGCACCAGGAGCTCGCCCGAGAGCGCGCCGGCGAAGAAGCTCCCCTGCCAAGCGGGGAAGCGGTCTGCATCGTAGATCATGAGCCCCGACGGCGAGATGGACGGCACCCAGTAATGCACCGGCTGGGCCATGCCCTCCTTGCGGGTGCCTTCGCCGATCTTGAGGCCCATGTAGCTCTTGCCGTGGGTGATCACCGGCCAGCCGTAGTTCACCCCCGGCTCGATCAGGTTCAGCTCGTCGCCGCCCTTGGGCCCGTGCTCGATGGCGTAGATCCGCCCTGTTGCCGTCTCCAGAGTCATGCCCTGGGGATTGCGGTGGCCGACGGAGTAGAGCTCGGGCCGCGCGCCGGCGGTCCCGACGAAGGGGTTGTCCTCAGGCACGCGCCCGTCGTCGTGCAGGCGGACAATGCTGCCCGCCGGGTCGTCCAGCTCCTGGGCGCGGTCGGAATCGCCCCGATCGCCGGCGGTGACGAAAAGGTAACCGTCGGCGAAGACCAGGCGCGAGCCGAAGTGGCGGCCGTTGTCATCGCGCGGCAGGGCGACGTAGATCTCCTCCACATCTTTCAGGCGGCCGCCGACGAGCCGGCCGCGGGCGACCGCGGTGGCGGCGTCATCGTCGTCGTCCGGGCTTGAGTAGGAGAGATAGACCAGGCCGTTCTCGGCGAACCCAGGATGCAAGGCCACGTCGAGCAGCCCGCCCTGGCCGTCGTCCCACACCTCGGGCACGCCAGCGACCGGCTCCGGCACGAGCCAGCCGTCGGCAACGATGCGGAGCCTGCCAGGGCGCTCGGTCACCAGCATCCGCCCGTCGGGCAGGAAGGCGAGGCCCCAGGGGTGCTCGAGCCCCTCCGTCACCTTGACCAGATGGAAGCGTTGCTTGTCTGTCGCGTACGTGCCCAGCCGCTCGGCCGCCGCGAGCTGGCCAGCCGCACCGAAGAGAAGCGTCAGGATCGCGAGCAACACCCAGCCGGCGCCTCTGCTTCGCGCTGCTATCCCGTGCTTCTTCGGCATCGTCTTCGTTCCTCACCGGTGCGCGGACCCTATCACCGCGAACGGGCGACACGCCAGCACCCCACAAAGCGCGCGGGGTTGCGACCGGCGTTCGCTTGGGCCACCGTGCCGGGCGTCGATAAAGCGACGGGACGGTTCGACATGGCACGACAATTCAGCCCTGCCCTGCTGCGGCGGGATCGTTCGGCCCTGGTCGTCATCGACATGCAGGAGCGGCTGATGCCCGCGATCGCAGAGGGCGACGCGGTGACCCACGCGGCCGGCATCCTGATCGAGGCGGCGCGGCACCTAGAGGTGCCGGTGGCGGTCACCGAGCAATACCCCAAGGGTCTCGGCCACACTGTCGACGCCATCGCCAGCCGGCTCCCCAATGACGCGGCGGTGGTCGAGAAGATGACCTTCAGCGCCGCGCGCAATCACGACTTCGCCTCGCGGATCGACGCTTTCAAGGCCGGGGGGCGCGATCACATCGTGGTCTGCGGCGTGGAGAGCCATGTCTGCGTCATGCAGACAGCCGCCGATCTCGACGCGCAGGGCCATACCCTTCACATCGTCGTCGACGCCTGCGGCTCGCGCGCGCCTGCCAGCAAGGATGCCGCGCTGGCGCGCTTCGGGGCGCTGGGGATCTCGCGGGTGACCACCGAGATGGCGCTCTTCGAGTGGCTGGAGGCCGCCGGCACGGCGGAGTTCAAGGCTGTCTCTCGCCTCATCAAGTAGGCCGCGCGAGAGCGCCGAGGGCGCAGGGGCGGGGAGGGGAGGGTGCTGACGCGCCGTGCGATGCTCGGTGCGGCGACTGCGGCGGTGCTGCTGGCGAGCACGCCGTCATGCGCCAAGGCGACGCAGATCGTCCTGATCGGCGGCGGCGTGGAGGGCAGCGTTCACATGCAGGCGGCGCGCCAAATCTGTATATCGGTGGAGGAGCGTGCCGGCGATGAATACGGCTGCATCGCCCGCTCGGCGCCGGGCTCCGCCTTCAACATCCGGGCGGTCGAAATCGGCCTGATGGAGTTCGGCCTGGCACAATCCGACCCGGCGCGAGAGGCCGTCAGCGGATCAGGCGCCTGGGAGGGCAGCCCGGCGGCGAGGCTGCGGAGCGTCTTCAGCCTTGGACCGGAGAGGGCGGAGATGGTCTCCAGCGCCGACGTCGCCGAGGCTCTCGTCTACGATTTGACGACGGCCGTCTTCGAGACTCTCGATGCGCTGAGGGAGACCCACCCGGCGCTACGCGGCCTCGATGCCGCCGCAATGCTGCAGGGCCTCTCGGCACCTCTTCACGTAGGCGCCGCGCGCTACTATCGGGAGCGGGGATGGCTCGAGGCGCAATGAGCGTTGTCATGGCACGCATTGGAGCGGAGGACCCATGCGCCTCTTCATGAGGCAGCGGGAGCCGGCCATCCGGCGCTCGGAATGGTCCGCTGCGCCGGCGCGGGTGCCCGAGGGCGCGCGCATCTACGCCATCGGCGACATCCATGGCCGGCTCGACCTGCTGCAGTTGCTGGCCGCGGCGGTCGAGGAGGAGCAGCGCCTGCTGCCGCCCGCGCGCCCGACCATCGTGTTCGTCGGCGACTACGTGGACCGGGGCCCGGACTCGTTCGGCGTGATCGACTGGCTCTGCCAGCGGCCGTTGCCCGATTTCGAGCGCGTGCATCTGCGCGGCAACCACGAGCAATGGTTCGAGGACTTTCTGGGCGGCGATATCGCGGTCGGGCCGAGCTGGCTCTACTGCGGCGGGGTGCAGACGCTCGCGAGCTACGGCGTGCGCGCGGCGCTTGGCGAGGACGACCCGATGCGGCTGCGCGTGCTGCAGGCGGACCTCGCGGCGGCACTGCCCGCGGCGCACCGCGCCTTTCTGCGCGGCCTCGAACCCTATCGCGAGATCGGCGGCTATCTCTTCGTCCATGCCGGCATCCGACCGGGCATTCCGCTCGGCGAGCAATCGACCGATGACTTCTACTGGATTCGCGACGCCTTCCTGCTCTCGACCTCGGAGCACGGCCGTGTCGTGGTGCACGGCCACACGATCGCGAACGAGGCGCAAGTCTGCCCCAACCGCATCGGCATCGACACGGGCGCGTTCACGACGAACGTGCTGACCTGCCTCGTGCTGGAGGCGGACCGCTACCGCCTGATTCAGACCGCGTGAAGGGTCGGCTGCGGGGCAGGGGGCCGCGCAGTGCAGCTTATTCGGTCGGCAGCTCTGCCGGTTCGGCGCTGAGCGATCGGAGATAGGCGAGCACATTGCCGCGATCGCCCTCCTTGGAGACCCCCTTGAAGGCCATCTTCGTGCCCGGCACGTTGCCCTTGGGGGCGGCGATGAATGCGCTCAGGCGCTCGAAGTCCCAAGCGCCCTCCAACTCCGCCATGGCGTCGGAGTAGCTGAAGCCTTCGTGGCTCGCGATCGGCCGGTTGACGATGTTCCAGAGATTGGGGCCGACCTTGTTCTTGCCGCCGTCGTCGACGGTGTGGCAGGCGGCGCATTTCTTGAACGTCTTCTGGCCCTTGGCAGGGTCGGCATCGGCCAGCAGCTCCGCCGTGGACATCGCGGGCATCGCGGGCTCTTCGGCCGCCTCTTCGTGCATGGCGTCATCCTGCTCCAGGCCGGCGACCTGGTAGTGGATCACCCGCTCGTGGTGGCCATGCTCCAGATTGCCGAAGGCCGCGAGCGAGATGAGCCACGCGGTCATCGCGGTCAGGCCCGCGAAGAGGACCGCGCCGAAGATCTTGTTCAGCTCGTAGGTGTTCATTGCGCCCGCGGGCGTGGATTCAAACGGATCGTCGGAAGCCGACGGGCCGGGAGATTAGCCGCTTCAACCGGCCATGTCCAACTCTTGTCCTCGTCCTGGACATAAGACGGCGGGGCCTGCGCGAGCGCCGCCTGGAACGCTTCCCCTGCAGCGCGGCGCGGCGCCCGTCGACAGGATGTGATGAACCGGCGAGCCTCGCGTGCTTGCGGTCAGCCTGGACGGCCCAGCCGTGGCGCAGACGGCGGGCAGTCGGTTCTCAGCCCTCGTGCTGACGGATAACGCCAAGCCCTAACTCCCTCTCCCATCCGCCCACTGCAGAGAGGAACTCTCCCTCCCCGCTATCCCCTTGAAAACATGCGTCTCTCACCGATTGAAATGCCGAGAGGCGACTTGACATATCAATTACGATATATTAAACATGCATGTACACTATCTACATAAGCAAAATCAACCTCATGACGGATTCCAGCAAACAGTAAGGGTAACTGCCCAGGTCGTCTGATTTGTCATTTTGGGCCAGTGGATTGAGGCGTTTCTCGTTCGGAGTTGGTGGAAAGGGCTTGACGGGAATTTCGGGAAATGACTCAACAACGACATGAGCAATCCCGAGTCGCCGCGCGGCCCTTCGACGGGAGCAGCGCCCGAAACGCCCGCGCAGAAGATCGCCCGCCTGGAGGAGGAGAACGCCCGGCTTCGGGAGGAAAATGCCTGGCTTCGGCAGCAGAACGCGCGGCTGGAAGAGCAAGTCGCGCGTCTCGTCGAGCGCATCGAGGAGTTGGAGCGCCGTCTCGGCCTCAACAGCGGCAACAGCGGCAAGCCGCCTTCGAGCGATGGGCTGAGGAAGCCGAATTCGAAGCGGCGAACCCGAAGCCTGCGCGGCAAATCGGGCCGCAAGCCCGGTGGCCAGCCCGGCCACAAGGGCAAGACGCTGCGCCGCGCCGATCACCCGGATCGGGTGAAGGATCACGTCCCGGCTTCCTGCAAGGGATGCGGTTCGCCGCTTTCGGACGCGGCCAGGGCGGGAACGCCCGTCGCCCGCCAGGTGTTCGATCTGCCCGAGCCGAGCCCCCTGGAGGTGACCGAGCACCGGGCGCATGCCAAGTGCTGCGGGCATTGCGGGACGGTGACCCGGGCGGCGTTCCCCGACGGGGTGTCGGCGCCGGTGCAGTACGGCCCGCGCATTGCCGGGGTGGCGGTCTACCTTCAGCACGCTCACTTCCTGCCGGAGGATCGGCTGTCGCAGGTGATGGCCGAGCTCTTCGGCGCGCCGGTGACGGCTGCGACGTTGGCGACGATGAGCGAGAGGGCGGCCGAGCGGCTGCGGGACGCGGCCTTGCACATACAGGACCTGGCGGCGGGCACGGCGCGGGTGAAACACATGGACGAGACCGGCTTGCGGATCGGCGGTCAGACGCAGTGGCTTCATGTGATCTGCACGCCGCTGCTGGCGGCGTACCGGGTCAGCGGCAAGCGCGGCGCCCTGCTCTCGGGTGTCTCCGGCATCGTCGTGCACGATCACTGGAAGCCGTACTTCGCGATGGAAGGGGTGGAGCACGGCCTGTGCAACGCCCATCACCTGCGGGAGTTGCAGGCGCTGGTGGACATCGAAGGGGAGGCTTGGGCCCGGCGGATGCAGCAGCTCCTGCGCCGAGCCAATCGCGCCGCCCGCATCGCGCTGGACAAGGATATCGCCGTTCCGGCGAGGCTTGTGGCGCTGATCGAGCGCCGATACGACGAGATCATCGCCGATGCGCTGGCCTTTCACGAGAGCCAACCACCGTTCTCGCCTGGCAAGAGGAAGAAGCGCCGGAAGCGAAGGATCGGTCACAATCTGGCCTTGAGGCTGCGCGACCACAAATGCGCGGTGCTCCGGTTCCTGATCGACCTCGAGGTCGGGTTCACGAACAACGAGGCCGAGCGCGACCTTCGGATGATGAAGCTGCGCCAGAAGATCTCCGGGGGCTTCCGGTCCGCGCAGGGGGCCGAGAACTTCGCCATCCTGCGCAGCGTCATCACCACCGCCAGAAAGCAGGGCTGGAATATCATCGAAGCCCTGACCAGCCCATCGGATCGGCTCATCGCCACCGTCAAGTGCGCGTAAGCTCAGACTTCCTGACCTCGTGATGCTGGCTGTTCTGGGCAGCGTGCCGGGAACTCCTTGAATTCTGATACATTTCGGTTGTTTCAGGCGGTTTTTCGCTGGGTGTCGCGCCCGAGGTCTGATCAGCTCATACATCGCCCGCGTCCGCCTCGACGGCGGCCTCCCGGGTTCCTCTCGATTCCGGTCCCGTCATGGCGCGCCCCCGGCGAGCGCCGCGCGGCAGGCGGCGGCGCCCTCGCGCCACGCCTGCGCTTCCGTGCGGCAGCCCTTGCCCCAGGCCCGGGTCGCTATCGCGCTCTCGACCAGTGCCTCGAGGGTCCCGGCCGCCGCTTCCGGCGGGCCTGTGCAGATGGGAGGCGGCACAGGCTCCGGGCAGGGCACGATGCGCGTCACGGACACCGGCGCGGGCGGCGGGCCGGGATCGCCGGTCCAGCCGCAGCCGGCGAGTGCGAGCCCGATATAGGCGATGAGCATGGCCCCGGCGTCGCGCGTCCACGCGCGCGGGCGCACGATGCGGCGCGTCCACGCGCACGCGCACACGATGCGCCTCATCGATCCGTCTCCGCCTGCGTCTCCAGAGCCTCGATCAGCGCCTCGGGCAGGCGGCAGCGCGCCGGGCACTCGCCGGGCGCGCGCGGGATATCGACGGCGGCGCGGACAGCCGCAAGCGCCGCCCCGGACGCCGTCCTGTCGCGCTCCCGTTGCACGAGCGCATCGCGGTGCGCGGCCTCGGCCTCGATCCTCGCCCGGTCGGCAATCCCGGCGACGCGCCGCTCCTCGGCCGCCGCCGCGCGGGTCATCGCGAGCTCCGCCTCGGCCGCCGCGCGGGAGCCGATGCGGTCCACCGCGCACGACAGCATGGACATCAGCGTCACCGCGCCGGCGATGCCGGCGACCAGCTTCAGGGCGAACAGCGTGAGCGCCCGGTTGTGGACCGAGAGCCGCAGGCTCCGCGTCCGGTCCGCCCGGTCCTCGCCGGGCGGCGTGTACGGGGGCCATTCGTCCTCGAAGTCGGTCCAGCGCATCTCGGCACCGCCACCCACGGTGAAGCCCAGCGGCAGGATCACCGAGACCCCCGCGCCCAGCCACCGGCTGCTGTTGCGATAGGCCACGCTCTCGGGCCGCTCCTGCGCGTAGCCGGCGGAAAGCTCCGCCCGCACTGTCGGCGTCACCACCCAGGAGCCCCTGAGCGACGCATCCATGATGGGGCCGTCCCGAAAACTCTCCGTCCGGTAGCGCCGGTCGTGCCAGGAGGCACGACCCGAGACCGTGACTCGCGGGCTCAGCCGGCGCCCCACCTCGAGCCGCGCGCCGAACGCGCGGTTGTCCGGCACCGTGCCGACCCAGCGCTGCCGCGCGCTCGCCAGCAGGCTCGCCGCCGTGTCGCGGTCCACCAGCCAGCGCGGGCCGAGGTGGGTGGCGAGGAAGAGCTGATCGTACTTCGAGCCCGAGTACTCCCGCCGCGCCGCCTCGCCGCCTGCGCGCAGCCGCCAGCGCTCCGCCAGCGGCACCTGGTACTCCGCGCCGCCCCAGACCGAGACGCCGATGCCCGAGGTCGTCAGCTCGTCCGCATTCCGCTCGAAGGGCAGGGGCTCGCCGAAGACATGGATATAGATGGTGCGCTCTTCGGAAGCCGCGCCGATGTTGGTGTCCGGCGCCAGCGCCGCGCCGACGCTGAAGCTCCAGCGATCGCGGGCCCGCATCGCGGTGAGGAAGTCGCGGACATTGGCGGCCACCTGCTGCGGCACGCCGCCGGCCAGCACCGCCTCGAAATGGCGCCGCGCGAGGTCGTCCTCGCCTTTGAGATAGAACGCCCGCGCCAGTTCCAGCCGCACCCGCACCAGCCCCGGCGCCTCGACCAGCATGGCGTGGAAGGCGCCGATGGCCTCGTTCAGCAGCGCCTCGCGGGTGTCCTCGTCAACGTCGGGATGCCGCGAGGCACCGACCGCCGCAAGGCCGTAGAGGAAGAGCGCGTTGGCCTCGACCGCCTCCTCGCCGAGCAGCGGCCGCAGAATGGCCAGCGCGTCGGCGAAGCGGCCGGCATCGATCAGCGCCTTCGCCTCGGCCTCGCCGGCCTCGCCGGCCGCGGCAGGCGCCTCGGCGGTGGGGGCGGTGGGCGGCAACGGCACGGGCTCCTCGTCCGCCGCGCCCCAGGCCGGCGCGGCGAGCGCGAGGCAGGCGGCGATGGCAAGCGTGCGGAGGAGAAGCCGGGTCGTCACTGCCGGCGCGCGGAGAAGAGGGCTGATGGTCAAGTGCGATACTCGGATCGGTGTTCGGTGGACAGAAAAAGGGGGTGGCAAATCTGCCACCCCCATACTGTAGTCTGTGCCAAAAAGTCAGGTTCTTGTCGAAGAACCCCGAAGCTGCTGGCGTGTACTAGTCCTTCCTCGCCCCGAAGGCGCCGGCCACAGAGCCGTTGCTGAAGTTGGCGTCGAACTCGCCAACCACGCTATGGGGCTGGATTGGATCGTTGTCAGCATCCACGTTCGGACCATGGAAGGTGGCGTTGAACGTGCCTGCAGCGCCACCGCCATTGGCAGTGCCGGCCGCGGTGCCATCGTTCTCGGTGATGTCGCCTTGCAAGTTCACCGCCCAAGCCTGCTGCTCGTCATTTTCCAGGACGAAGTTGTCGATTGTCCCGCTGACGGTGTTCAGCAAGGCAGGCGCGATGGTGCCCTCAGGCGGAGTGGCGTCGTTGTTCACCTGGCCGAACGTCGCCGTCAGGCTTGCGTCGGCCGAGAACTGGCCGGAGGTGGCCGATGCTTCAGTGCCATCCGAGTTGGTCACGCTATGCACATACACGCCCGTGGCACCGCCGTCGTAGGTCGCGCTGCCTGTAACCTGAGCAACGCTACCGGTGGCATCAACGGACGAATCGGCGAAGGTCTGGACCTCGTCGTAGGTAACCACGCCGTCCTTGTCCGTCGTCTTCTGCAGCCAGAAGCCGTAGTGCAGGTAGTCGGTGTCATCCACGTCGACCGTGGCGCCCGAAGCGGGGATGAAAATCCAGTCATCGGCATTCGAAACGGCGCTCACCACGCCCATGGTGTCGACCGTGACTGTGCACGCGGCGGTCGCGTTGCACTTGAAAGTGCCCATGGCGCCTTGGTATGTGCCCATAATTTCGGCGGCATCCATGGACTCATCTTCGTCCGTCTGATCGTTGTCTTCCACCGCTTGCTGGAAGGAAAGATCGGTGGTTCCGACTGTTCCGGCGGGCGCTTTGAATGCGTCCGCTTTCACATGAGCAAGATTATCGGCCACCACGTTCAGGGCGTCATCCGGCATCGCCTCGGTCGCATCCTCTCCATCCACCCTGATGTCCAACGTATGAACCATCCCGAACGCCGTCGCCGTCGGCGCCTCGATGTCGGTGGCGACGATCGCGACTTCCGTCACCACGTTGCCGTCGTCATCCGCGTCCATCGTGCGGGTATGCATGGTGCGGCCGCCGCCGAGGTCCATGGCCAGCATGAACTCCTCGTCGTCGTCTTCGGTCGTGCCTTCGACTGTGATGGAGGTCTCGCCGTACTCGATGGCCAAGTTGTATTCACCGGCCACCTGCGAATCCGTGGGCTCACCAGTGCCACCGAGACCCTCATCGTCCCCCGCTGCCACCTCAGCCTCCGCGGCGATGGCCTCCGCCTTGGTGCCGGCCGCCTTGGTATCCGCCGCGACCTGCACCGCGTTGTTCAACCTGGTCTGAGCCGCCATGACCATGTAGTCGGCGCCGTCGACCTGACCCTGAAGCCGGGCCTGGTCATCCGCACCCAGGGCGTCAACCGCCGTCTGGGCCGCCGTCACGAGAGCCATAGCCGCGGTTATGGCAGCCTGGTCCGAATCGGCGTCCAAGGCGCCCGCTGCCATCTCGGCCGCGTTCACGGCATCAATGGCAGTCCTGAGAGCTTCGGCGTCGTCAAGGTCGTCTTCCGCGTCGGCGAGCCTCTGCCGCAAAGCCGCGAGCACATTCTCAGGAATGGCCTCGGCATCCGCGAGCATCTGCTCCGCTGCCGCCAGTTGGCCATAGGCGGCCGCACGCTCAGTTGCGTTGGTCGCAGCCGCCACTGCCGCTTCTGCATCCGAAACCGCCGTCTGGGCGGCCGCCAGTTGCTCGGCCGGCGTCTGCATCATGTCTTCCATGGCCGTGTCGCCGCCCGTACTTGCGCCGTCCCCACCACTGTGGACACAGCCGTACATGACGGCGGTGAGGGCGACGATCGAGCACGCCGCCATCAAACTGCGAGTCAGCTTCGTCTTTTTCATGGCTCCGAGGCTCTCCTTTTTAATATCCGGAGTTTGGCGAATCGTGAAAATGTCTACGCCGAGCTACGCTCTGGTACGCTGCGGCACGCTGGAGTACGATTAACGGCATTATAACAGTTACTTCGTTTCATTCTCATACCTCCACATGCCGCTTGACGTTGTGTCAATCCTACGCTCCAATACGCTGGAGTTTGATTTCACCGGCTTACGAAGTGATTACGGCTGTTACGGCGATCCAGACCCGCCGCGACTCGAGGAATCCCGATGCCAAGACGAGGCGAGCTCACCATTTCAAAGCGCACCGTCGACGGGCTCTCCGTCGAGAACGGGGAAGCCGTCTTCTGGGACCGGGAACTGCCCGGCTTCGGCGTCAGGGTCTACCCCTCCGGCAGCAAGATCTACGTGGCCCAGAGCCGGGGGCCGGCCGGCATCAGGCGGGTCTCGCTCGGCCGGCACGGCGAGACCACCGCCGAGGAGGCGCGCAAGAAGGCCGCCGCCGCAATCGCCCGCATCAAGCAGGGCGAGGACCCGGAGCCGAGACCGTCTGAAGGCATGAGCACGTTCACCGTCGCCGCCCTGGCCGAGCGCTACATGGAGGGCCACGTCAAGGTGCACTGCAACGCGCACACCCAGTGGATCTACGCGGGCTCGCTGAGGAACCACATCCTGCCGGCGCTGGGCGCGAAGGAGGTTACTTCCGTGGGCCGGGAGGAAGTGGCGGCGCTGCACTACGGGATGCGCGAGACGCCGCGTGCGGCGAACCGGGCGCTGATGGTGCTCTCGAAGATGTTCAAATTGGCGGAGGCGTGGGGACTGGCGCCGCCCGGGGGCAACCCGTGCCGGCACGTGCTGCGCTACAAGGAGGGCCGGCGGGAGCGCTTTCTCACGGAAGACGAGTACCGCAGGCTGGGTCTTGCACTGCGGGAGCTGGAGGCCGGCGGCCCGCTGCAGGCGCGGGCCGCTGCGGCGTTGCGGCTGATCATGCTGACGGGTTGCCGCGCGGGGGAGGTACTGACGCTGCGGTGGAGCGACGTCGACCGCAAGGCAGGCGAGCTCCGGCTTCGCGACGCGAAGACGGGTGCGCGGATGGTGCCGCTGCCGCCGCCAGCGCTGGAGGTGCTGGCCGGGATCAAGCGTGTGCGGCGGAGCCCGTGGGTGTTCCCGGCGCGCAAGCCGGATCGCCACCTGTCGACTCTGACCAAGTACTGGCATCGGGTTCGGGAGCAGGCGGAAGTCGAGGATGTGAGGATCCACGACCTGCGGCACAGCTTTGCGTCGCGGGCTCTGGCTGTAGGTCTTGCGCTTCCGATGATCGGCCGTCTTCTGGGCCACACGGACATCGGCAGCACGGCGCGCTACGCGCACCTGTCGCGGGACGCGGAGAAGATCGCGGCGGCGCGGGTGGGAGGCAGCATCGAGGACGACGTTGTGCGCGCCGAGGCCGCCGCGGCCCATGCCCGCGGACACGGATCGTCGCCGGGCGCGCCGGCTCAGGGACGGTAGGGGTCGAGACATGGCGAGACTTGAACGGAAGTCGCTGTCGAACCGGGTGGTGGACGGCCTGCGGGCCCGCGACAAGGAGGTGATCTACTGGGACCGGGACCTGCGCGGCTTCGGGGTGCGGGTCTACCCCAACGGCGTGAAGACGTACCTCGTGCAGGGCCGCGGCCCCAGAGGGTCGAAGCGGATCGCGGTGGGCCGTCACGGCACCATCTCTGCGGACGAGGCGCGCAGTCAGGGAACTTCGCTCCTGGCCCGCATCAAGGCCGGTGAAGAGCCGGGGGCGGGCGAGGGGAGCGGGCCGACGGTGGCCGATCTGGCCGAGCGGTACATGCGCGAGCACGTGGAGGTTCGCTGCAGGGCGAGCACGATCGCCGGCTACCGTCTGGTGATCGGCAAGCATGTCCTGCCGCCGCTGGGCAAGGTGCCGCTGTCGGCGCTGGGCCGCGAGCACGTGGCCGAGCTTCACTACCGCCTGCGCAAGACGCCGGTGGCGGCGAACGAGGCGGTGGGGGCGCTGTCGCGGATGCTGAACCGGGCGGAGGCGTGGGGACTGGTTCCGGCGGGCAGCAACCCCTGCCGCTTCGTGACGCGCTACCGGACGCGGCGCCCGGAACGCTTCCTGACGGAGGAGGAGTTCGGGCGCCTGGGCCGGGCTCTGGACGACATGGAGGCCGAGGGCTGGCTACCGGCTCACGCGGCGGCGGCGATCCGGCTTCTGATGCTGACCGGGTGCCGCTCGGGCGAAGTGGTGGGGCTTCGGTGGGAGGACGTTGCGCTGGAGCGGAACGAGGTTCGGTTGCGCGAGAGCAAGACCGGCCCGCGCGTGGTTCCGCTGTCGCCGGCGGCGGCGCGGGTATTGGCGAACGTGCCGCGTCTTGCCGGCAATCCCTGGGTGATCGCGGGCCGTGAGCCGGGCGAGCGGCTGACGCACCTCGCCTACTACTGGTACCCGGTCAGGGAGCGCGCCGGGCTGGAAGACGTGCGGCTTCACGACCTTCGCCACAGCTTTGCCTCGCGGGCTTTGGCGCTGGGCGAGGATCTCACGATGATCGGAAAGCTACTCGGCCACCGGAAATTGCAGACGACAGCGCGGTACGCCCACCTGGCTCGGGACTCGGTGAAAGAGGCTGCGGCCCTTGTGGCGGACAGCATCGCCGCCGACATCATGCCGTAAGCGTGGCCTTGGCGTCGTGTCCCGCGCCGCGCTCGAAAACGGAGAAGACATCCGTGGCGCGTCTCATGATTGCAGGCGCGGAGGAGAGGACGGGGGGCACGCTTATCCCGCCGGGAACGGCCTGAGGACAGAGGACACACGGCAGACCCGACCGGCGGGTGTGTACCGGCGAGACCCTGTCGGCCGACGAGGAAGCGCCCGGACCACCGGGGCAATCCGCTGCGATCGGCCCCGCGTCCTCGACCTTGCTGCCCGGAACGGCAGACGCCTGGACTCCGTTTCGGCGGCGATCGTTGACGAGGTGCTTGCCGGGCTCGCCGCGTTGCTGGCATAGACGGCGAGACGCGGGGGCGATCGCCGTGTCGGGGATGCAGTTCGTCAAGGGGTCTTGCGATGGCCGGCGAGGAAGCGCTCAGGGCGAAACTCGCCAAGGTGGAGGCGCTCTTCCGGCGTGCCGGCGGTCCGGGGGAGCGGGCGGCCGCAGGGGCGGCGATGGACCGGCTGCGCGCCCGGCTGGGCAGCCGGGACGGGAAGCGCGAACCGGAGGTGGAGCTGAAGCTGACGCTGCCCGACGTGTGGTCGGTCAGCCTGCTCGCCGCGGTCTGCCGCAAGCACGGGATCAAGCCCTACCGCTATGCGCGGCAACGGCGGACGACGGTCATGGTGCGCGCCCGCGAGCGCGACTTCGACGGCGTGGTGTGGCCGGAGTTCGAGCGGCTTCACTCCGAGCTGGAGAGCTACTTCGAGGACGTCACCGATGACCTGATTACGCGCGTCATGGGCTCGGATGGCGACGACAGGGCCGTCGGTGAGCGCTAGCAGCCCGGGCGCTTCCTGTGCTCGACCTGTCGGCGGCACCCGCCATGCGCCGTGCGCAACTGCGGGGAGTGCGCGACGCGGGGACCTGGCTGGCCCACTTCTCATGCCGTCACGACCGTATCCGCACGCGGGAGGGGATTGAACGATGGCCCGTGTCGCCGATGACTGGACCCCTACCCTGGCGAAGGCTCTCGCCGCGCTGAGCAACCACGACCTCCGGGTCATGGTGAACTGGCTCTCGGTGCCGAAGCCGCAGCCCACCCGCAAGGCCGACATGGTCGCGGCCATCGAGGGCCGTCTCGCCGGCGCCTCGCTCCGCCGCCTGTGGGACGGTCTCGACGAGCTTCAACGACTGGCGGTAGACGAGGCGCTGCACGATGCGGAGGGCTTCGAGCCCGAGCGGTTCGAGGCCAGGTACGGCGCGCTGCCCGAAGGCTTCGACCGGCGCGGGGCTCCCGACGCGTTGCCCCTGCGCTTCTTCCTCCATTTCAGCGGCAGCCACGTGGGCGTGGGCGAGAGGCCGTTCATTCCGCCGGACCTGGCGCAGCGTCTGCATGCGTTCGTGCCCGCGCCGCCCGAGGCGGCGCTCGCCGCTGAGGACGAGCTGCCGGAGGCGGTCGACCGGCGGCGGCGCGGCTACGTGCCCGAGGGCGAGGAGCCGGCGTTCGACCGCGTCCAGCTGGTTCGCCGCGACATGGAGCGCGCGGCGCAGAGGGACCTCGTCGCCGTGCTGCGCCTGATCGACCTGGGCCGGGTCGCGGTGAGCGCGAAGACGCGGCGGGCTTCGGTGGCTGCGGCGGCGGCCATCGCCGGGGAGCTGGACGCGGGCGATTTCTTCGAGCTCGCGGAGAAGCGGCAGCGCGGGGAGCAGGCGATCGGCCCCGTCAGGGCGTTCGCCTGGCCGTTGCTGGTGCAGGCCGGCAAGCTGGCCGAGCCCCGGGGCTCGAAGCTGGCGCTGACGAAGACGGGTCATGCGGCCCTGGGCGCGCCCGCAGCGGAGACGCTGCGCCATCTCTGGCAACGCTGGATCGGGAACGGCCTGCTCGACGAGTTCAGCCGCATCGACGCCATCAAGGGCCAGCAACGCGGCAAGGGCAGGCGCGCGATGATTGCGGTGTCGGCGCGCCGCCCGGTGATCGCCGAGGCGCTGGAGCACTGTCCTTTGGGCCGCTGGGTGCGCTTCGACGAGTTCTCGCGCTTCATGCAGGCGGCGTCCTTCGCGTTCGGCATCACGCGCGACCCGTGGAAGCTCTACCTCTTCGATCCGCACTACGACAGCCTGGGCTATGCCGGCTGTCACGGCTGGAGCATCCTGCAGGACCGTTACCTTCTGTGTGTGCTGTTCGAGTACGCCGCGACGTTGGGCCTGATCGATGTCGCCTATATCCATCCGAAGGGAGCGCGGCTCGATTTCACGGGGCTGCCGGGGAGTGACGAGCTGGCCTGGCTCAGCCGCTACGACGGGCTGCAATTCTTCCGGCTGAACCCGCTCGGCGCGTACTGCCTGGGACTCGCCGACACTTACGAGCCGGGCGCGCCGGCGGAGCGCACCTCGCTGACCGTCTTTCCCGACCTGCGAGTGTGTACCGGCGAGGCCTTGTCGGCGGACGAGAGGCTGATGCTGGAGACGTTTGCGGAGGCCGAGGCGGAGGGCGTCTGGCGGCTGGCGCGCGACAGGACCCTGGCGGCCTTCGAGAGCGGGCACGATGCCGACGAGTTGCGCGCATTCCTGGCGGCACGGGACGACCAGCCTCTGCCCGAGACGGTCGAGGGCTTCCTGCGCAACGTGGAGCGTGGGGCGGGCGCGCTCAGGGCGCAAGGGGCGGCGCTGTTGATCGAATGCGCCGACGAGGATGTCGCCGCCAGGATCGCAGGCGACGAGCGCACGGCCAGGCTCTGCCTGCGCGCGGGGAAACGGCATCTGGCGGTTCGGACGAGGTCCGAGGCGGCGTTCCGCAAGGCCGTTCGCGATCTCGGCTTCGGTCTGCGGACGGGCTGAAGCGTCGCGGCCCCTCGCGCTAATCTGCGAAGGGCGCGCGGCACGCCCCGGCTAGGCTGCGCCCTCCAGCCGCGCGATCAGCACGTCGCCTGTGGCGCAGTCGATGATCCAGTCGCCGACGTCCGCCAGCCGCTCCGGCTCGCCGATCCCGGCCAGCAGGGGCGCAGCGCGGCCGGCAGTGTCCGCGCCGAACTTCCGTTCGGTCTGGCGCAGCAGCAGCGCGCGCTCCTGCTCGACACCTTCCGCGCGGCCCTGCTCGACGCCCTCCGCGCGGCCCTGCTCGCGTTCCGCCTCCTGCCATGCGCGCACCCGGTCCTGGACCGGCGTCCGCAACTCGCCCGCTTCCTCAAGTCGCTCCATCTCCTCGAACCCCTCGATCAAGGCGCCGCCGGCGCCTTGTCCGACAAGCAAGCTGAACCACTCATGAAATATTCGACGCAGCGCACGGTGCTCGGAACCGCGAAGTACGGAGAATGCCTCAAGCAGCGTCGCGTATCCCTCCCCAAGCGACGACATCCGCTCGATGCCGATCACAAGAGAAACCACATCGTCCGGCGGGGAGTGTCCGCCCCCAACCCGGCCGACGTCAAGCGTCACGTAGGCCGAGCCCGCATAGACCGGCGCAGGACCCGCAAGCCCGGAGGGCCGCCCCTCCGGCGAGACCAGGGCCTCAACGCTCGCCGCCGCCGTCCACGGCGAGGCGCCGTTGTAGAGCACCACCGGAAGCACCGGCGGCAGGCGGTCCGAAGCGCCGAAGTGCCGGCCCGCCCAGAGGCCCCGGTACAGCAGATTGACGTAGGTGTTGACCCGCAGCGCCATCAGATGGTCCACGGAAGACTGGAACTCGATCAGCACGAACAGGTAGGCCCAGTCCTCCTCGCCGCCGCCCCGCAGGCGAACGCGCCAGATCAGATCGCTGAGGTGGCGGTGAAGGGTCTCGTCGATGCGCTCGGTCGGCACCGGCTCCAGGGTCTCCGGGTCGAAGGCCGCGAGCCACTCGGGGCCGTCGTCGACCATGCCGGCGATGAAGTGGAGCAGATGCTCGACGGACACGCGGTGCGAAAATATCGACTTGTATATCTGGTCGTGGCGCATGGCCGCGTGCTCCCCGTGCGGCCGCGCTGGCGGTGCAACCGTCGGCTGCGATCGTAGCCGAGGGCAGAGGGCAGAGGGCGGGGCCAGAAGCCCACCTGCCCACCTTGGCGCGGCGCTTGCGGCAGCAGCGGCGGCGTGGGAAACGGGAACTCGTCTGCGGGATGCCGCGTCAAGCGCGAGCACGCCGCTGGGATGACCGGGAGCGTGCGGCCAGCGAACGCTGCGCGACGGCGACGGCCGGGACATTGCGGAGGAGACCGGGCCATGGATGAGGAAAAGCGCGAGACCCTTGCTGCCCTGTCCAAGCTGATGGCCGTGACGTGCGTGCGCAACACAAAGCTCGAGGATATCCACGCGGGCATCGTCCCGGTCAGCCGCACCGGGGACTATTCCGATGTGGTCGTGGTCGGCGCGGACGGCAACCGCATTCCCTGGCCTCGGGTGTCGCACTTCGACGACGACGCGATGCGCGACCTGATGCGGCAGGTCGTCAACCGGCTCTATACGTTCCATGTTCATTCACTTCGACGATCCGGGTTTTCAGGCCATGCTGGGGTTGTGGCAGCGCGCCATCCGGAGATGGGACGAGCCGAAGCTGGATGCCGACTTGATGGTGTCCGCATTACGGCCGCCGTCAGTCGACGGCCGCCGTAATGCGGACACCGATGAAGGCTGAGCGCCACCCACCGGACACCCATCCCACGGGCAGTCTCCATTGCTCTGCGGACGGCGGCCGTTGCCGTGCCGCCGTCCGTTCGCCTCGGTCCGCCGCGACCCCCGGTTCGGCGGAATTCACCGGCATCACTGCGGAAGCAGGGCGACGGGACTGGCTCTGCCGGGCGCCGTCGGGCAGGGGATTTGGCTGTTCCGAATTTCCTGCCGCGTGGCAAATTTGACGCTTGCAAAGACGGCAGGAATGTGGCGTGATTCGGGTACGGCACGCCCGTGACGGCAGGAGGGACGCCGCGAGGATGTGCAGGCGGTATTCGGCGGGACGGGGCGGAGGCCTTGGAAATGCTGGGGATCGCAAGGGTTTCGCCGTCGGGATGGTCCTGGTATCGGGGCCTTTCGGAGTGGTGATCATCGGCAAGTAGACAACTTGGCGATGATCTGTTGAGGTGCTAGAGTATGGATTAAGGTAACTGCCCAGGTTCTTGCTGTGAAAATTCTCTGGGATTCGGCACAACGCTACCCACGCGACGCCCGTGTGCTCCTCTGTGGTCGCCGGGTTTCACAGCTCACGATGCCCCTCTTGCGGACTGCGACCGGTAAGCTACCCCGATGTGGCCCGAAGTCCGCCCGCGCGACGGGCACCGATTTTCATTCTATGGGGTGGTCCAGCACGGCGTCGACCATGATCGTTTATGAGAATGGCTCCGCTGTTGGAGAACCCGTGCCAGGTGAGCTTACGCGCACTTGACGGTGGCGATGAGCCGATCCGATGGGCTGGTCAGGGCTTCGATGATATTCCAGCCCTGCTTTCTGGCGGTGGTGATGACGCTGCGCAGGATGGCGAAGTTCTCGGCCCCCTGCGCGGACCGGAAGCCCCCGGAGATCTTCTGGCGCAGCTTCATCATCCGAAGGTCGCGCTCGGCCTCGTTGTTCGTGAACCCGACCTCGAGGTCGATCAGGAACCGGAGCACCGCGCATTTGTGGTCGCGCAGCCTCAAGGCCGGATTGTGACCGATCCTTCGCTTCCGGCGCTTCTTCCTCTTGCCAGGCGAGAACGGTGGTTGGCTCTCGTGAAAGGCCAGCGCATCGGCGATGATCTCGTCGTATCGGCGCTCGATCAGCGCCACAAGCCTCGCCGGAACGGCGATATCCTTGTCCAGCGCGATGCGGGCGGCGCGATTGGCTCGGCGCAGGAGCTGCTGCATCCGCCGGGCCCAAGCCTCCCCTTCGATGTCCACCAGCGCCTGCAACTCCCGCAGGTGATGGGCGTTGCACAGGCCGTGCTCCACCCCTTCCATCGCGAAGTACGGCTTCCAGTGATCGTGCACGACGATGCCGGAGACACCCGAGAGCAGGGCGCCGCGCTTGCCGCTGACCCGGTACGCCGCCAGCAGCGGCGTGCAGATCACATGAAGCCACTGCGTCTGACCGCCGATCCGCAAGCCGGTCTCGTCCATGTGTTTCACCCGCGCCGTGCCCGCCGCCAGGTCCTGTATGTGCAAGGCCGCGTCCCGCAAGCCGCTCGGCCGCCCTCTCGCTCATCGTCGCCAACGTCGCAGCCGTCACCGGCGCGCCGAAGAGCTCGGCCATCACCTGCGACAGCCGATCCTCCGGCAGGAAGTGAGCGTGCTGAAGGTAGACCGCCACCCCGGCAATGCGCGGGCCGTACTGCACCGGCGCCGACACCCCGTCGGGGAACGCCGCCCGGGTCACCGTCCCGCAATGCCCGCAGCACTTGGCATGCGCCCGGTGCTCGGTCACCTCCAAGGGGCTCGGCTCGGGCAGATCGAACACCTGGCGGGCGACGGGCGTTCCCGCCCTGGCCGCGTCCGAAAGCGGCGAACCGCATCCCTTGCAGGAAGCCGGGACGTGATCCTTCACCCGATCCGGGTGATCGGCGCGGCGCAGCGTCTTGCCCTTGTGGCCGGGCTGGCCACCGGGCTTGCGGCCCGATTTGCCGCGCAGGCTTCGGGTTCGCCGCTTCGAATTCGGCTTCCTCAGCCCATCGCTCGAAGGCGGCTTGACGCTGTTGCCGCTGTTGAGGCCGAGACGGCGCTCCAACTCCTCGATGCGCTCGACGAGACGCGCGACTTGCTCTTCCAGCCGCGCGTTCTGCTGCCGAAGCCAGGCATTTTCCTCCCGAAGCCGGGCGTTCTCCTCCTCCAGGCGGGCGATCTTCTGCGCGGGCGTTTCGGGCGCTGCTCCCGTCGAAGGGCCGCGCGGCGACTCGGGATTGCTCATGTCGTTGTTGAGTCATTTCCCGAAATTCCCGTCAAGCCCTTTCCACCAACTCCGAACGAGAAACGCCTCAATCCACTGGCCCAAAATGACAAATCAGACGACCTGGGCAGTTACAAAAATTCTCTGGGATTCGGCACAACGCTACCCACGCGACGCCCGTGTGCTCCTCTGTGGTCGCCGGGTTTCACAGCTCACGATGCCCCTCTTGCGGACTGCGACCGGTAAGCTACCCCGATGTGGCCCGAAGTCCGTCCGCGCGACGGGCACCGATTTTCATTCTATGGGGTGGTCCAGCACGGCGTCGACCATGATCGTTTATGAGAATGGCTCCGCTGTTGGAGAACCCGTGCCAGGTGAGCTTACGCGCACTTGACGGTGGCGATGAGCCGATCCGATGGGCTGGTCAGGGCTTCGATGATATTCCAGCCCTGCTTTCTGGCGGTGGTGATGACGCTGCGCAGGATGGCGAAGTTCTCGGCCCCCTGCGCGGACCGGAAGCCCCCGGAGATCTTCTGGCGCAGCTTCATCATCCGAAGGTCGCGCTCGGCCTCGTTGTTCGTGAACCCGACCTCGAGGTCGATCAGGAACCGGAGCACCGCGCATTTGTGGTCGCGCAGCCTCAAGGCCAGATTGTGACCGATCCTTCGCTTCCGGCGCTTCTTCCTCTGTAACTGCCCAGGTACCCCCTCTCTCTTATGGAACAAGCCAGTTCCTTTTGCGTCAACGCCCCCACGCCGCGGGGGTGCCTACTCTCTTGAGCGCGAGAGGATGATGAACGCCGCGTCGCGAACAAGATGAGAGGACAGCGATACTCAGGATGAGCCGGAGAAGTTCAGGAGCGCAGTATAGGGATCAGCTGCATCGGTTCCGGGTGCGCCAGGATTTGCAGGATGTTCCAGCCTTGCTTTCGAGCGGTGACGATGACGCTGCGCATTCCGGCGAAGTTGCAGGCGCCTTGCAGGGAGCGGAAGCCGCCTGAGATCTTCTCATGCACTTTGTTCATACGGATGTCACGCTCCGCCTCGTTATTCGTGAACGGCGTGCGCAGGTCGGTGAGGAAGCGCAGGCAGCCCTCCTTATGCTTTTGAAGGCGGCGCGCGAGGTTGTGGCCGATGCGGCGTTTCTTTCGCCCTCGCTTTGCGATCTGGAGCGGCGGTTGGGCCTCATGGAAGGCGATGGCTTCTTCGAGGATACGGTCCCATGCCCTTGAGATGCGGGCCACCAGGGAGGCGGGGACTTGACGGTCTTTCTCACGGGCGAAGCGGGCGGCCCTGCGCGCGCGCTGAAGCAGGCGGTGCATGCTCGCCGCCCATTCCTCCTTCTCGATGTCGATCAGGGCCTGGAGTTCGCGCAGGTGATGTGCGTTGCAGGCGCCGTGGCGGACGCCCTTGATGGTGAAGTAGGGGGCGAAGTCGTCGTGGACGAGGATGCCTTTCAGGTTCTTTTCGACATCGCCGCGTCCCTCGCCGATGCGCAGGACGGTGAGCAACGGGGTGCACAGCACATGGAGCCAGCGGGTACGGGCGGCGATACGCAGGCCGGTCTCGTCGAGGTGCTTGACCGGCGCCTGCGTGCGGATCAGATCGGCGACATGGTCGAGGAAGCCCTCGAAGCGCTGCGCTGTGCGCCGGCCCATGGCGGCGATCGTGGCAGTGGAGATGGACACCGCGAAGATGTCGCTCATGAGTTCGGCCAGACGCTTCTCGGGCACGAACTGGGCGTACAGCAGGTAACTCACCCAAGCGGTGATGCGAGGGCCGTACTGGACCGGGGCGGTGACGCCCGGCGGGAAGGCGGCTCGTGTCAGCGTGCCGCATGCGCCGCAGAGGCAGCGATGGGCGCGGTGTTCGGTGACCTCGAGAGGCTGCGGCTCGGGTACGTCGAAGACCTGCCGACAGGCGGGCGCGCCTTGCCGGTCGGCGTCCGAGAGCTCGACGCCACAGCCGGAACAGGTGGAGGGGTGGTGATCGACGACACGGTCCGGGCTGTCGCTCCGCGCGAGGGTGGTTCCCTTGTGGCCGGGCTGGCCGCCACTGGGCCCGCCGGACTTTCCGCGCTGGCTTTGGGTGCGCCTCTGGGCTCCGCTTTTCTTCTTGAGCCCGTCGCTGGCGGGGGGCTTGCTGCTTGTGGTGCTGTTGAGGGCCGCGCTGCGCTCGAGTTCGGCGATGCGCTCGCGCAGGGCCGCGTTCTCCTGCTCGAGTGCGGCATTTTCCCGGGCGAGCGCGGTGGCTGATCGCAGCAGCCCCTGCCCCCATTCCCGGACGGCAACGACGACAGTGGTTGCGAGGGATGATGGCTCGAGAAGCTCCTTCAGGCAGCAGAAGGCCTCGTTACGGGCGGCGAGGTCTTCGTGCCAGTGCGACACCGTCACGTGTCTTCGGCCTCGACGGCCATCATGGCGGCGAGCACGGCGAGGCGTTCGCCCGGCGGCAAGGCCTGGTAGCGCCGGCCCCAGTTGGCTGCCTTGCGCTTGATGCGCTGGCGGTCGGTGAAGTTCCGGCCTGCGTGGCTGGC
This sequence comes from Alphaproteobacteria bacterium, assembly GCA_963422645.2. Classification (GTDB taxonomy): domain Bacteria; phylum Pseudomonadota; class Alphaproteobacteria; order UBA828; family UBA828; genus WTGU01. The sequence continues at coordinate 377,990 of CAXXVO010000008.1, read as the reverse complement.
CCAATGCATCCGGTCGGGGGCGTAGTTGAACCAGACGACCTCGGTTCGCACCAGACCCTGGGTCGTGACCTGCAGCGCCAGCCGGCGCCATCCCGCCAGCACCTCGTCATAGAGCGCCGACGGATGGCCCGAGATCATGACCTGGCAGGGCAGAGCCTTGAGCAGCGCGAGAAGCGCGACGTGGCCGGCCTCCTCGTACTCGAAGCGGTAGCGCTGCGCCGAGCGGCGGGTCGCGTGCAGATAGGGCGGATCGCTGTAAACCAGCTCCGGGCCCAGGAACGGGAACGAGGCCAGGAAGTCATGGGCACAGCCGTGAACCAGATCGACCGGGTAGTCGCAGACGAAGGCCTCGAGCGCCTGCGCATCGCGGTCGATGCCGATCGAACGCACGGCCGGCGGCTTGCGCTTCATCAGCGCCCCGCCCCCAAGGTGGCTTTCGATGTAGACGGAGTGCGGCGGCATCAGCGCAATCAGCGCTTGGCACAGACCTGCTGTCGCCTTCGAGCCGAAATACCCCATGGACCGCTCCCGTCACGCGAGAGAGCAGTCCATAGTCCCGCAACTCTATGAGGTCAAGAACCAATCGCGGTGGCAGAACCAGGCCGCGGCCGCCGCCATAATCACCGTCCTCAACTCAGGATTGGGGTACCTGGGTAGTTACCTTCCTCTTGCCAGGCGAGAACGGTGGTTGGCTCTCGTGAAAGGCCAGCGCATCGGCGATGATCTCGTCGTATCGGCGCTCGATCAGCGCCACAAGCCTCGCCGGAACGGCGATATCCTTGTCCAGCGCGATGCGGGCGGCGCGATTGGCTCGGCGCAGGAGCTGCTGCATCCGCCGGGCCCAAGCCTCCCCTTCGATGTCCACCAGCGCCTGCAACTCCCGCAGGTGATGGGCGTTGCACAGGCCGTGCTCCACCCCTTCCATCGCGAAGTACGGCTTCCAGTGATCGTGCACGACGATGCCGGAGACACCCGAGAGCAGGGCGCCGCGCTTGCCGCTGACCCGGTACGCCGCCAGCAGCGGCGTGCAGATCACATGAAGCCACTGCGTCTGACCGCCGATCCGCAAGCCGGTCTCGTCCATGTGTTTCACCCGCGCCGTGCCCGCCGCCAGGTCCTGTATGTGCAAGGCCGCGTCCCGCAGCCGCTCGGCCGCCCTCTCGCTCATCGTCGCCAACGTCGCAGCCGTCACCGGCGCGCCGAAGAGCTCGGCCATCACCTGCGACAGCCGATCCTCCGGCAGGAAGTGAGCGTGCTGAAGGTAGACCGCCACCCCGGCAATGCGCGGGCCGTACTGCACCGGCGCCGACACCCCGTCGGGGAACGCCGCCCGGGTCACCGTCCCGCAATGCCCGCAGCACTTGGCATGCGCTCGGTGCTCGGTCACCTCCAGGGGGCTCGGCTCGGGCAGATCGAACACCTGGCGGGCGACGGGCGTTCCCGCCCTGGCCGCGTCCGAAAGCGGCGAACCGCATCCCTTGCAGGAAGCCGGGACGTGATCCTTCACCCGATCCGGGTGATCGGCGCGGCGCAGCGTCTTGCCCTTGTGGCCGGGCTGGCCACCGGGCTTGCGGCCCGATTTGCCGCGCAGGCTTCGGGTTCGCCGCTTCGAATTCGGCTTCCTCAGCCCATCGCTCGAAGGCGGCTTGCCGCTGTTGCCGCTGTTGAGGCCGAGACGGCGCTCCAACTCCTCGATGCGCTCGACGAGACGCGCGACTTGCTCTTCCAGCCGCGCGTTCTGCTGCCGAAGCCAGGCATTTTCCTCCCGAAGCCGGGCGTTCTCCTCCTCCAGGCGGGCGATCTTCTGCGCGGGCGTTTCGGGCGCTGCTCCCGTCGAAGGGCCGCGCGGCGACTCGGGATTGCTCATGTCGTTGTTGAGTCATTTCCCGAAATTCCCGTCAAGCCCTTTCCACCAACTCCGAACGAGAAACGCCTCAATCCACTGGCCCAAAATGACAAATCAGACGACCTGGGCAGTTACGGATTAAGAACGGAGTCGTCGAGTACGCTGACGGCTGCAAAGCTCATAACACCAGCGAGGCCTCCGGGCGAGGCCTCTTCAACCAGAGGAGAGCCTCGAGCCATGAAGAAGACGAAGCTGACTCGCACACTGATGGCGGCCTGTTCGGTGGTCGTGCTCTCGGCGGTCATGTACGGCTGCGTACATGACGACGACGATGCTCCGGCCGTGTCGATGCCGACGCCGGCGGAGACTGCCCTGGCGGCGGCGGAGACGGCCCTGACCGCCGCGGAGGCGGCGGTGATGAAGGCCGAGGCGGACGCGGAGGCGGCCGAGTCGCCGGAGGAGAGGGCGGCGGCGCGGACGGCCCTGGCGGCGGCGCGGACGGCCCTGGCGGCCGCCGTGACGGCGGCGGAGGAGACCGTCGAGGTGGCGGACGACGACGACGACGAGGTGGAGACGGCCGACGAGGAAGCGGCGGCGGCGCTGGCAGCCGCGCAGGAGTACCGGGACGGGGATGCGGCGGCGGCTCTGACGGCCGCGCAAGGGGCCTTGAGCTGGGCCGCGGGGCCGGCGTTGGCGCCAAGCGACTTGGACACGCTGGGCACTGTCGGACCATCCTCCGATATCGCCATCGTGCGGACCCCGCGCGAGGTCAAGAAGTCCGACGGCACCTATGATGCGTCCGGCGCGCTCAAGATCGGGATGGAGGCCGTCCCCTATGCCGCGGCCGGCGACGACACGGAAGAGACGACGGTGATCAAGGCGGGCGGCGCAGGCAAGACGGCCGAGTTGCCTCTGCGGGCGCTCACCCTGCGCGATCGTGCTCAGGTTCAAGGCGTGGACACCGACGACGACCCCGCCACGCTCAACGCTCAGTCCGCGGCGCTGCACAGTTCGATCGAGTTGACGTATGACGGGCTGGTCTGGAAAACCGGGGGGGTCGGGCATCCTCTACGGCGACATGAAGCACGACCTCGACGTGTCGTCGGGTGATGGCCAGGACCTAGTCCGTGGGTTCACGGTGGTGGCGGCAACTACCGAAGTAGAGCAGAAGCACATCGACAGCTTGAAGGCGCTGGGAGTAGAAGAGGACGACCTTCCGACGCTGGCCGCAACGACCCCCGGTGGCTTTACGGCTGCCCACGTGACGGCGCTTGAAGACGCCAAGGCCGACGACTGCTGGGAGGTTCTCAACTGCAACGACTTCAACCGCGACGACCTGACGATCACCTTCGGCGAGCCTTCGCGGTCCCCCAACGTCGGCGAGGCCGTTCACTACTGGTCGGCGAGACTACCGGTTCATGCCGACCAACCCACGCCCGATCTCGACGATCCCGAGGGCGACGGAGTGAAGATTGCCGACCGGGGCGCCAGTGGCGAGTACAATCTCTGGCTGTCGAACTACGGCGTCTTCGACGAGGGCAATGTATTGACGGACGGCGAGAACAACAAACTCGCGGATCAGGGCACGGCGGCCGATGACGACGAGCACCGCTACCTGTCCTACGCGGCCTACGGCCTGTTCGTCTACTGGGACTATACCACCCACGATGACCAGATCGTACCCGGCCGCTGGCAGGCGTTCCACTTCGGCTACGACGCGTTCGACGAGCTTCCCGACGAGGCGATCTCCGGCGAGTTCAAGGGCACGACCATTGGCCACATCGTGCACCCCGCCGCTACCGGTTCCAAGGGGATGGGCGATCTCACCCGCGTGCGGGGCGATGTCATGCTCAAGGCGACGATCGGCGGCGAAGGCGCCACTGCCAACAAGATCTCCGGATCCATCGAGAACTTGCAGGCAGCTCAAGGGTTGGGGTGGTATAACTTCGCTCCTCTCAGTGAAGGCGTTGAATTGAAGTTGGGCGGTATCGAGGCTGGCGGCGCCTATTCCGGTGAAGCCATAACGGCAGACGCGACAGACACGGAGAACTGGGATACAGGCACCTACGGAGGAACCTTCTACGGCCCGGTCACCGGACTGGAAACCGGCGGCCACTGGATGCTCCCGGCGATGGGCGACAATAGAGACGTGTTCTTGGCGGTCGGCGGCGCCTTCGGCGCGGTGTGCACCAAGGGCTGCGCGGCTGAATAGCCGGTAGCGGTTCTCCCCGGCCGCCAGGGGAGAATGGTCATCAAGGCCCGCCGCGTTCCTTCGGGGCGCGGCGGGCTCCTTTTCCCGTTCACACCCTCCGATACTGCGACCGTCGGCATCGGGGTTTTTCATGCGGATTGCGATCGATGACGATTCGTAGGGCCTTCCGCGTCGCCGCGATCGTCGCGCTGACGCTTCTCCTGCACGCACCGGGCTTCGCCGACGACGCCGACGACCTGCCGAAAGACCCGGCGGCCGCGCTGGCGCGGGCCGAGGCGCTGATCTTCGCCGGCGAGCCGGCCGAGGCGCTTGACCTGCTGCGGCCCCTGGCCGAAAGCGATGCCGACGACACTGACGCCTGGTTCTTCCGCGGCATGGCGGCCTTGAACGCGGCCCGCCTGCCGGAGGACCAACCCGGCGCGCCCGCGACCGACGAGGCCCGCAAGGCGCTGCGGGACGAGGCGGTGGCGAGCTACCGCCATATCCTGCAACGGCGCCCGGCCCTCGGCGGGGCGCGGCTCGAGCTGGCCCGGGCGCTGTTCGAGCGCGGGCGCTGCCTGGCGCCGCCGGAGGACCTGCTGGAGCATCTGCTGGGCGACGACTGCGACGCGGCGGCACACCACTTCCGGCGTGCCCTGGCGGGCGACCTCCCGGAGACGGTCGCCGGGGCGGTCTCCCGCTTCCTCGCCGCCATCCAGGCGCGCCGGCGGGTTTCCGGACAGTTCCGCATGGCGCTTGCGCCCGACAGCAACGTCAATGCCGGCACCGAGGCGCGGACCTTCCGCCTCCGCTTCCTGCCGCTGGAGTTCGAGATCGACGAGAGGACCCGCGCGACCTCGGGCGTCGGGGTCGTGGTCTCGGCCTCGGGCGAGTACCGCCATCCCCTGGCGTTTCAACCCTTCGAGGAGACGGCGACCCGGCTGCGGATCGGCGCCGGCGTCTGGCGGCGCGAGCATGGCGGCAGCCGCTTCGACGACATGACGCTGTCGCTGCACGCAGGCCCGGAGGTGCTGTTCCGGCGCGGCCGCGCCTCCCTGCTAGCCAGGGCGGACCGGCGCTGGTACGCCAACGACCCGGTCAGCGATGGTCTCGGCCTGCGCCTCGAAGGCGGCCTGCGCCTCGGCGAGCGCCTGTGGCTCGGCGCCGGCGGCGAGCGCATGGAACGGCGCCACCGCAATGCCCCCGCCAACGACGGCCCCAGGCTCGACCTCGACCTCGACCTGGCCTATGCGGTGACGCCGGCGATCGCGCTCGGCGTGCGCGGCGGCTGGCAGAGAACCCGCGCGGAGGGCCCCACCCTGCGCAGCAGCACCCGCAGGCTCGGCGCGTTCGCCGGTGCCGACCTGCCGCCGGTGCTCGGCGTCGCGGGGTTCGGCCTCCAACTCTCCCATGACGTTCTGTTCACCGACTACGACGAGCCGGGCCATACGCTGATCAGCCCGGACGCGCGCCGGGACCGGCTGTCGATCTCCCGGCTGACGCTCTTCAACGACAATCTGGAGCTGTTCGGCTTCGTCCCGGCGCTGTCCCTGGTCCATGAGCGCCGCGACTCCAACATCGCCGACCTCTTCGACTACAAGCGCAACCGGGCCGAGCTCTCGCTGCGCCGGGCGTTCTGATCGTTGTTCGGCGTGGAACATTGCCCCCCTTGGTTTGCCTGTTGATGACGATCTCGGTGCCTTCCAGGGCTTCGACATCTGGGAAGATGACGGGGACGCGACCACCAACACGGACCGCGCCCGCGTGATCGCCTTCACCAACAAGCAGCAGGGCACCCACGCTACGGCAGCAGTCCCAGCGGTGACGGCCAAGTCCTTGGTGAATGCCCGAGCTTCTGGCGGAACCGTTACTGTCCCAGGTACAGAGGGCACCGGAGACGACGTCGACAACTACACGGGTGTTACCCTCTTCGAGGCGGGAGCGGATACCGAGGATTGGGGCTTTGGCTTTTCCGGGAGCCCAACCTGTGCTGCTGGGGCGACTTGTACCGTCACGACCAACGCCGATGAGACGATAACCGTTTCGGGCTACACCTTCACCGGCAGCCGAGATGCCAGAGCAGGTTCAGTAGCGTCCGGCACGATAGCGAAAGAGCGATGCGACGCAATGGGCACATGGCCTAATTGGCGCACGATATCAGACGGTTGCGCCGTCACCCGAGACAGGGACACCTTCCCGTCATACATCCGCGTGCTGCTGAGGGCCAAAGCGTAGTCCAGCGCACTCCTGACCGCCAAGACGGCCCCTGCATCATCGATGCGTGGGGTGTGAGATCAATCCGCCGAATGGCGTAAAGCTGGCCATCGGTCACACCTGTAGCGCTCAGGCCCCCAACCCGTTGAAGCACAAACGGTTGGCCTGATCGATGCCTTTGCGGCAACGCTCGCCGCGCTTCTGCTGAGACGGTTCCGGACCCGTCGCGCGGCTTCGAGTCGCAATTATAGGAAGCAGTCAGAACAACACAATGTTTCGTCGAGCGGATGGACAACGGTCGGTCGTGCGAGGTCTTCATGGTCGTGCCGTGATCCGATGGGCGTCATGACCGTCTGCCATCGCGGCGGCGATGACGGCGCCGACACGCTCGGCGGCCTCGACCAGATGGTCGTCGGCGAGGTGCGCATAGCCGGCGGTGGTCTGGTGCCGGCGATGGCCGAGCAGCTTGCCGACCAGGGGCAGGTTCTCGCCGGACATCACGGCGTGGCTCGCCACGGTATGTCGCAGGTCGTGGAGCCGCAGTGCGCCGAGCCCGGCATCGTCGCAGACCGTGCACCAGATCAGGCGGAGAAGATCCTGGTGCTGTCCATGAGCGTAGAGCGGGAACAGCAGGACATCGGCACAGCGCTCGCCGGGGAGCGCGTCGATGAGCTTGCGCGCGGCGTTGCCGAGCGGCACGTCGCGCGGTCCCGTCTTGCTATCGGCCAAGCGGATGGCGTCATCTCCGATACCACCCCAGCGCAGGTCGAGGACCTCGGAGCGCCGGCACCCGGTAAGCGCGAGCAGGCGAATGGCGGCGACGGCGTTGGGCCATCGCCGCTCATGGGTATCGAGGGCGCGGCCGAGGCGTTCGAGCTCGCCGGTGTCGAGGAAGCGGGCGACTTTGCGGCGGGGGTTCTTGCGGATGCCGAGGCAGGGGTTGGTGTCGCGCGCGCGCCATCCCCAGTCCTCGGCGCGGAACATCATCGCGCGCAGGATCTCGAAGGCGCGGTTGGCGGCGCCGGGGTAGTCGCGGCTGGCCTCGTCGAACCACGCGGCGACGTCCGCGGGCGCGATCGCGTCGAGCGCCATCGCGCCGAAGGCGGGCAGGATGCGCGCCTTGAGGTAGACGCGCACGGTCTTGCGCCCCGACGGCTTCCAGTGCGGCTCAGAGCGCCGCAGGTACTCGTCTGCGAAGGTCTTGAGGGTGTCCGGGGCCGTCCTGGCCCTGCGCGCCTCCTCGACCGGGTTCTCGCCCGCCTGGATGCGGGCGATGAGCGCGCGGGCGCGCCGGCGCGCCTCGTCGAGGTCCATCTCGCCGTGGCGGGCGATGACCATGCGCCTGGTGCGGCCCTCGATGCGCGCCTGGAGGACGTAGACCTTGCCAGGCGAGAACGGTGGTTGGCTCTCGTGAAAGGCCAGCGCATCGGCGATGATCTCGTCGTATCGGCGCTCGATCAGCGCCACAAGCCTCGCCGGAACGGCGATATCCTTGTCCAGCGCGATGCGGGCGGCGCGATTGGCTCGGCGCAGGAGCTGCTGCATCCGCCGGGCCCAAGCCTCCCCTTCGATGTCCACCAGCGCCTGCAACTCCCGCAGGTGATGGGCGTTGCACAGGCCGTGCTCCACCCCTTCCATCGCGAAGTACGGCTTCCAGTGATCGTGCACGACGATGCCGGAGACACCCGAGAGCAGGGCGCCGCGCTTGCCGCTGACCCGGTACGCCGCCAGCAGCGGCGTGCAGATCACATGAAGCCACTGCGTCTGACCGCCGATCCGCAAGCCGGTCTCGTCCATGTGTTTCACCCGCGCCGTGCCCGCCGCCAGGTCCTGTATGTGCAAGGCCGCGTCCCGCAGCCGCTCGGCCGCCCTCTCGCTCATCGTCGCCAACGTCGCAGCCGTCACCGGCGCGCCGAAGAGCTCGGCCATCACCTGCGACAGCCGATCCTCCGGCAGGAAGTGAGCGTGCTGAAGGTAGACCGCCACCCCGGCAATGCGCGGGCCGTACTGCACCGGCGCCGACACCCCGTCGGGGAACGCCGCCCGGGTCACCGTCCCGCAATGCCCGCAGCACTTGGCATGCGCCCGGTGCTCGGTCACCTCCAGGGGGCTCGGCTCGGGCAGATCGAACACCTGGCGGGCGACGGGCGTTCCCGCCCTGGCCGCGTCCGAAAGCGGCGAACCGCATCCCTTGCAGGAAGCCGGGACGTGATCCTTCACCCGATCCGGGTGATCGGCGCGGCGCAGCGTCTTGCCCTTGTGGCCGGGCTGGCCACCGGGCTTGCGGCCCGATTTGCCGCGCAGGCTTCGGGTTCGCCGCTTCGAATTCGGCTTCCTCAGCCCATCGCTCGAAGGCGGCTTGCCGCTGTTGCCGCTGTTGAGGCCGAGACGGCGCTCCAACTCCTCGATGCGCTCGACGAGACGCGCGACTTGCTCTTCCAGCCGCGCGTTCTGCTGCCGAAGCCAGGCATTTTCCTCCCGAAGCCGGGCGTTCTCCTCCTCCAGGCGGGCGATCTTCTGCGCGGGCGTTTCGGGCGCTGCTCCCGTCGAAGGGCCGCGCGGCGACTCGGGATTGCTCATGTCGTTGTTGAGTCATTTCCCGAAATTCCCGTCAAGCCCTTTCCACCAACTCCGAACGAGAAACGCCTCAATCCACTGGCCCAAAATGACAAATCAGACGACCTGGGCAGTTACAGGTAAAGTGGTTTGTTCCGTCGAGAGGCTTCGGGTTCCTGGTTCCCGACGACGGCTCTCCCGACGTGTTCTGCCATGTCTCGGCGGTCGAAGGCGCGGACTACTACAGCACGCTGCCTTCGGGCGCGACGGCCACCTGCGAGGTGACGGAAGGCCGGCGCGGTCCGGTGGTGGCGTCGATCCTGACCGTCGATGTCTCGACAGCCTCGGCCGATGGTGAAATCCGTGAGGACCGCTGGCGTGAGCGTCGGGGACGCCAGCGCGACCGCGAGGGGCCGGACGCGCTTACCGAGGAGTGCCGCGGCGGCGTGAAGTTCTACAACGCCGCCATGAGCTACGGCTTTGTGGTCCCGGACGACGGCGGCCCGGACGTGTTCCTGCACGGCAGTATGCTCAACCGCGCGGGCATCGGCGGCCTGGAGGCAGGCCAGCGCGTGAGCGTCATGGTGGAGCAGGGAACGCGCGGCCCCCAGGCGACGGACATAGAGCTCGTCTGATCGCAGCCCAAAGGGGTGTACGCGGCGCTGCTGCAGGCGTTCGAGGGCTTCAGCTTCGCGACCTTGCGCAGTCGCCGACACCGTGCTCCGGAACAGGAGCCCCGGCTTGCCCCGCCCCGCGTGTTGACCTCGCCGTGTTGACCTTGCCGCGCGGCAGGCGTCATCAACACACGCCACGCCGGCGAACGCGGAGCGGCTCTGCGCGGCGGTTGTACCGCGCTTCCTGGAAGGGGCCGTGCCGGCGCTGGAGCGGCTGTGGCGCCGGTTCGCCGGGTTTGGTGTCGGTGAAGCCCCTTGTGGAGCAGCGCGCCGTCCTGAACACACTGGCGCGTCTGGACTGCGGGCCCGCGCGGGCGGCGTTGAAGCGGATCGTGCTGTCGAAGGGCCTGCCGGCCTCGCAGCTGCCGATGGCGCTCGGGGCGGCATCGGCTGCCGGGCCGGTGCTCCCGGCTGCCTTTGTCGCTCCGCTGCTGCGGCACAGGGAGGGCGCGGTGCGGGAGCCCGCGTTCGCATTTGCGCCGATCGCTCATGGCCTGCGCCGCTGGCACGAACGGCGCGGGGTCTTGCGGCAGGAGGAACGGCGCGTGTCGCGCCACTACTACGACCTGGATTGCCTGCTCCGCCGGGAGGCGGGCAAGGCGGCGCTTGCGGATCGCGGTCTCGGCATCGACTGCGTCCGGCACGCCCGTATGTTCCGTGCCTATCCGCTAGTCACACACACCCACAGGGACGGATGTGGGGCAGCATGGACATGAGCGGAATTCTCCTACATGTAGTGGCTGTCCGCGCCAACCGGATTGGCACGGTATGTTCTTCGGTCGACCCGGCTACGATCTCGCCCCGGCCGTCCCCGGAACCCTTGCCGGCGCGCCCAAGAGCGCGATGATTGACGCCCTCGCCCGCGACTACGCCAACACCAGGGCCATGATCTTCGGGGAGGCCCCGGCATTCGAGGAGGTCCTGGCCTCTCCGCCGGGGAGATCGAGCGGATTGTCGACCACGGGCCCGGTGCGAGCTGGGCATCGAGCCTTGTAGCGGGAAGGACAGGTCGGATTGGAAAGGATCACAGCGCGCCATATCCTGCGCGCAATCGGCGAGCCCCATTTCTCGAGGGGGCGGGATTACTTCGAACGCGGCATGGTGCGGAGCGTCGAGTTCGAGACGCCCTCCGAAATGCTTGGCGTGGTGTCGGGCAGCGGCGCGCAAGTCTACTCGGTGTCGGCCGAACTGGTGTCGGATGGAAACCGCTTCTGGTTCGAGGGGCATTGCTCTTGTCCGGTGGGCTTCAATTGCAAGCATGTGGTGGCGGTGCTGCTTGCTGCGGAGGGTATGACGTGGGATGGGACGGGCGAGCGGGGAGGGAGGTCGCGCGAGGCGGTTTCGCACGAAGTCCGCCGCTGGCTCGATTGCTGGCCCGCAAAGGGCGGCACCGTCGCAGAGGTGCGGGCCGCGGGCCCCGCGGCGCCGGGGCGGGACCACCTCTTCTACGTCATTCATCGGAACTCGGTGGGCCGCATGTGCATCTCGCCCTACAGGGCGTACCTGAAGCAGGACGGCATGATCGGCAGCAACTTTCGGGAGTTCGACAGGAACTCGACCTGGACGCGGCGGAACCTGACCCTGCAGGACGCCGGGCTGATCGGGAAGCTCGACTTCTTCGCCGATGAGGGCTTTCAGCCGAGCTACGACTGGCCGGAGGGCGAGGTCCTGATCGAACTCGTCGCTGAGATCGTCGGGACGGGCCGCGCCAGGGCCCACGACATCCACGGCATCGCGCTTTCCTGGTCGCCGCCGCGACGGTGCGAGCCGGTGTGGGAGGTCGGCGCGAGCGGCGAGCAGCGCTTCGCGGTTCGCGACGCCGCGGGGTCCACTCTGACGCTGCTGCCGTTTCCGACCCCCTTCTTTCTCGATCCCGAGACCGGCGAGAGCGGCGTCGCGGAAATGGCGCTGGCGCCGGAGTTGGCGTCCTGGCTCGCTGCCGCCCCGGCGGTGCCGCGCGCCGCGACCGCCGAGGTCGCCTCGAAGTTGTCGCGCCTGGGCAAAGGCGCGCCGGTGCCCCCGCTGCACCGGATCGAGGAGCGCACTGATGTGGCGCTCCAACCTGTCCTGATCCTCTATGGCCGCGAGCGGAACGTCAGGCATTACGGTCCCGGCGAAGACCGCAGCGGACCGGGCACCGACCTTTCCGCCCTTTATCCCTGCGCCCGCGTGGAGATGGCCTACGAGGGCGCCGAGCGGAGATTGCGTCCGCGCGAGACCGGCGACCTTCAGGCCGGGGACGGCGAGCGCCTGGTGGTCATCCGGCGCGATGCCGAGCTGGAGGCAAAGTACCGGCAGCGCTTCGTGGACGAGGCCATGCGCCACGACGGCAGGAATCCGGACGCGCCGCGCTACGACGTCTCGCCGCCTTCCGAAGTGCGCGATGCCGATATCGTCTTCCCCCCGATCCGGGCCGGAAACGATGACGAGGCCGCAGCCGGCCTCGGCTTCGCTGCGCAGGCGGTTCCCGCGCTCCGCGCCGAGGGCTGGCGCGTCGAGATCGACGGGACATGGCCATTTCGCATCTACGAGGGGCCGGTCGCGTTCACGACCTCCCTGGAACCGTCGGACTCCGAGTGGTTCTCGCTTCGCCTGTCGATGGAGGCAAACGGCCGCACCTTCGCCATCGCACCGATCGTCCTCGAGCTTGTGGAAACGCTGCCGGTCGACGGGTTGGGGCGGCTGGAGGAAGGCTTCGACGTCGAGAGGCATCTCGCGGGCCGGATATTCCATGCCCGGTTCGAAGACGGATCGTATCTCGCGCTCGAAGGCGCGCGGTTTGCGCGCTTTGCCGAGGCGTTTCTGGAGACGCAGGGGCTGATCGGCTTCCATGGCGCCGAGGCCGGCCGGCTATACGAGCTGGCCGAGGCGCTGGAGGGCTGCGGCGCGCCGTGGACGGGCAGCCGCGCGCTGCTCGATCTTGGCGCCCGCCTCTGCTCCCTTGCGGAGAACCCGGAAGTGCCGTCGCCCGCCGCGCTGCACGGCGAGTTGCGTCCCTATCAGCGCGCAGGCTACGGCTGGCTCAAGTCGCTCTCGGAGTGCGGCTTCGGCGGCGTGCTCGCCGACGACATGGGGCTCGGCAAGACCGTGCAGACGCTGGCCCTGCTGGCGCACAGGCATCTGGAGGTAAAGACCGACCGCCCCAGCCTTCTCGTGGTGCCGACGAGCCTGGTGGGCAACTGGCGGCGGGAGGCCGCGCGCTTCACGCCGGACCTGAAGCTCCTGGTCCTTCACGGGCCGGGCCGGCTGCGGCACTTCGGCGCAATCCCTGACCATCATCTCGTGGTCACCACCTATCCGCTGGTCAATCGCGATCACGAGGCGCTGTTCCGCTATGAGTACGACACCGCCGTGCTGGACGAGGCGCAGACGGTCAAGAACCCTGCGGCCGGGGTCACCAAGCGCATCCGGGGAATCCGGACCCGCCAGCGCCTGGCGCTGACCGGGACGCCGATCGAGAACAATCTGCAGGAGTTGTGGTCGCTGTACGACTGGCTGATCCCCGGACTGCTGGGAAACCGCAAGGCCTTCGCGAGCGGCTATCGCACGCCGATCGAGAAGGAGGGCGATGGCGCAAGGCAGCGCCTGCTGTCGAGGCGGATCAAACCCTTTCTCATGCGGCGCACCAAGGAGGAGGTTGCCGCCGAGCTGCCGGCGAAGACGGTGATCGACGAGCTCGTCCCGCTCGAAGAGGAACAGGCCGCGCTCTACGAGAGCATCAGGGCGGCAATGGATGCGCGGATCCGCGAGGCAATCGCCAGGAGAGGCCTGGATGCTTCGCGCATCGCGATCCTGGACGCCCTGCTGAAGCTGCGGCAGGTCTGCTGCGACCCGCGCCTGGTCAAGCTGGAGGCGGCGCGCAAGGTGACGGAGAGTGCCAAGCGGGCGCGGCTTCTCGCGCTCCTGGAGGAGCTCGTCGCTGAGGAGCGGAAGGTGCTGATCTTCTCGCAGTTCGTCGAGATGCTGCGCCTGGTGGAGGCCGACGTCGCGGCCCGCGGCTGGGAGTACGCGATGCTGCACGGCGAAACGAAGGACCGGGACACCCAGATAGCGAACTTCCAGTCGGGAGCCTTGCCGCTCTTCCTGATCAGCCTCAAGGCCGGAGGCACGGGCCTCAACCTGACCGCAGCCGACACCGTGATCCTCTGCGATCCGTGGTGGAACCCGGCGGTGGAACGGCAAGCCATGGACAGGCGCACCGCATCGGCCAGGACAAGCCGGTCTTCGTTCACCGCCTGATCGCCGAGCACACCGTGGAGACCGCAATCCAGAAGATGCAACAACGCAAGCAGGCTCTGGCGGACGCGCTCTTCGAAGGAACCGGCCAGGGTCCTCTGACACTCACCGGCGATGACATCGATGCGCTCTTCGGCGCCACGCCCGCCGCACCATCAAGCTGACGCCGGGCGAGGGGATACGCGCCATGGGGTCCGGCGCCAGTCGCCTACACCGCGTCCCGCAGCCCGGGTCGAGGGGCGAGATCGGCCCGCGTCGGCAGAAGGCGGATTGTGTCGCCCCTCGCGTTGTCGGCGTGGACGAGATCGTAGTGTGCCTGGAGGTTGAGCCAGAATTCGGGCTCGACACCGAACCAGTGGCCGAAGCGGAGCGCTGTGTCGCCGGTGATCGAGCGCCTGCCGTTGACGATCTGGCTGACCCGGTTGGCGGGCACGTCGATCTGGCGCGCGAACTCCGTCGGCGTGATGCCGGCCTCCGCCAGCTCTTCCTTCAGTATCAGGCCGGGATGAATGGCGCGTCTCAGCACGGCAACCCCCCTCTCACGAGTGATAGTCCACAATCTCGATATTGCTCGGTCCCGGCTGACCCTCCGGCCACTCGAAACAGATGCGCCACTGTCTGTTGACGCGAATGGAATACTGTCCCTTCCGGTCTCCCCCAAGGGCCTCCAACCGATTGCTGGGCAAGTTTCGCAGTGTGCCGAGCGACGGCGCCGCGTTGAGGATCGCGAGACGCCTCGACGCCTGCCGCTCGAAGCCGCGAAAATCCCGGACCGCTCGGCCGGCGGCGAATCTCTCCGTCTTCCTGTCCCTGTAGCCGAGGATCATCGGCGGACAAGATAGCCCATTGACGATGTACGTCAAGCGTAGCTGACAGCAATGACCTTCCGGACTCGAGACACGCTGGAGGCTTCAAATGGGCCGGCTGAAATCCCCCGCAGCAGCCATGCCGAGCTGAGAGCGTGGAAGGCCACCGTCATGGCGTTCATTCTGTCACCGCCGCCGAAGCCTGGAACCATGCTGGCGGCCGTGGCCGTGTCGGCGATCGCGACCGGTCCTGCCGAAGTCGGTCAGGCGGCTACCGGGCGCACCCGGCGTAGACCGTCACCGGCCTGTTCCGCCGCGCCGACGGGATCGAAAATCGCCCCACAGCGGGGCGATTTGATTCCGGCCGCGCGGGCGAGGTCAGGCCCGCCGAGCCGCTTACGAGGCCGGCGTGAAGCCGGCGGCCATCGCGCGACAGTTGCGGCTCTCCCGCGCGCAGGTGGAGACCGTCATCGGCAGGCCGAAGCGAGGCAGGGGATGACCGGCGCCAGCGGCCGGGGCGAGGGCTTCGTAGTCATCGACGCGATCACCGCAGGCAGGGTGTTGCCGCGGTGCACGGAGGTACCTGGGTGCACCGGAGCGCGGCCTGCGGGCGAGCGTCGCGGCCATGGATGCGCGCATGCGTCGCCACCTTCACCCGGTAGGCCGGTACGGCCCTTCCCCGGGACGGCAGCATGAGCGGCGTCAGGGGCCACGCAGGCGGCAGATGGGGTTTGCGGCTCGCCGCCAGACGAGTGCGGAGCGGCTATACCAGCTTGATGAGCGCGACGATGAGCGCCACGGCGCCCACCATCATCGCGCCTAGGCGAATGGTCATGCGCTGCTCGAGTTCGCGCATCTCGCCCCGCAACGACTCTTCGGTGCTCTTCAGGTCGGCTTTGGTGGCGAGGGTCTCGGTCATGCCCTCGGCGAAGGTGTCGACCAGGATCGCGGCCTGCCTTTCGTCGAAGCCGCCTTCGTCGCGCAGCTTGCGCGCGGCCCTCAATGTGTCGAACGCCACTGACATGCGCTCATCCTATCGGCGCCGGCGGCGGTTGCAACCATCGGCGGCCGCGGCGGTCACGACCGGCTCATCCGAAGGCGGCACCTCCGCTGCAACAAATGGTAACTGCCCAGGTTCTTGCTGTGAAAATTCTCTGGGATTCGGCACAACGCTACCCACGCGACGCCCGTGTGCTCCTCTGTGGTCGCCGGGTTTCACAGCTCACGATGCCCCTCTTGCGGACTGCGACCGGTAAGCTACCCCGATGTGGCCCGAAGTCCGCCCGCGCGACGGGCACCGATTTTCATTCTATGGGGTGGTCCAGCACGGCGTCGACCATGATCGTTTATGAGAATGGCTCCGCTGTTGGAGAACCCGTGCCAGGTGAGCTTACGCGCACTTGACGGTGGCGATGAGCCGATCCGATGGGCTGGTCAGGGCTTCGATGATATTCCAGCCCTGCTTTCTGGCGGTGGTGATGACGCTGCGCAGGATGGCGAAGTTCTCGGCCCCCTGCGCGGACCGGAAGCCCCCGGAGATCTTCTGGCGCAGCTTCATCATCCGAAGGTCGCGCTCGGCCTCGTTGTTCGTGAACCCGACCTCGAGGTCGATCAGGAACCGGAGCACCGCGCATTTGTGGTCGCGCAGCCTCAAGGCCAGATTGTGACCGATCCTTCGCTTCCGGCGCTTCTTCCTCTTGCCAGGCGAGAACGGTGGTTGGCTCTCGTGAAAGGCCAGCGCATCGGCGATGATCTCGTCGTATCGGCGCTCGATCAGCGCCACAAGCCTCGCCGGAACGGCGATATCCTTGTCCAGCGCGATGCGGGCGGCGCGATTGGCTCGGCGCAGGAGCTGCTGCATCCGCCGGGCCCAAGCCTCCCCTTCGATGTCCACCAGCGCCTGCAACTCCCGCAGGTGATGGGCGTTGCACAGGCCGTGCTCCACCCCTTCCATCGCGAAGTACGGCTTCCAGTGATCGTGCACGACGATGCCGGAGACACCCGAGAGCAGGGCGCCGCGCTTGCCGCTGACCCGGTACGCCGCCAGCAGCGGCGTGCAGATCACATGAAGCCACTGCGTCTGACCGCCGATCCGCAAGCCGGTCTCGTCCATGTGTTTCACCCGCGCCGTGCCCGCCGCCAGGTCCTGTATGTGCAAGGCCGCGTCCCGCAAGCCGCTCGGCCGCCCTCTCGCTCATCGTCGCCAACGTCGCAGCCGTCACCGGCGCGCCGAAGAGCTCGGCCATCACCTGCGACAGCCGATCCTCCGGCAGGAAGTGAGCGTGCTGAAGGTAGACCGCCACCCCGGCAATGCGCGGGCCGTACTGCACCGGCGCCGACACCCCGTCGGGGAACGCCGCCCGGGTCACCGTCCCGCAATGCCCGCAGCACTTGGCATGCGCCCGGTGCTCGGTCACCTCCAGGGGGCTCGGCTCGGGCAGATCGAACACCTGGCGGGCGACGGGCGTTCCCGCCCTGGCCGCGTCCGAAAGCGGCGAACCGCATCCCTTGCAGGAAGCCGGGACGTGATCCTTCACCCGATCCGGGTGATCGGCGCGGCGCAGCGTCTTGCCCTTGTGGCCGGGCTGGCCACCGGGCTTGCGGCCCGATTTGCCGCGCAGGCTTCGGGTTCGCCGCTTCGAATTCGGCTTCCTCAGCCCATCGCTCGAAGGCGGCTTGCCGCTGTTGCCGCTGTTGAGGCCGAGACGGCGCTCCAACTCCTCGATGCGCTCGACGAGACGCGCGACTTGCTCTTCCAGCCGCGCGTTCTGCTGCCGAAGCCAGGCATTTTCCTCCCGAAGCCGGGCGTTCTCCTCCTCCAGGCGGGCGATCTTCTGCGCGGGCGTTTCGGGCGCTGCTCCCGTCGAAGGGCCGCGCGGCGACTCGGGATTGCTCATGTCGTTGTTGAGTCATTTCCCGAAATTCCCGTCAAGCCCTTTCCACCAACTCCGAACGAGAAACGCATCAATCCACTGGCCCAAAATGACAAATCAGACGACCTGGGCAGTTACATCGCAAGAATGATATTACGGACTACATCACTTCTGGATTCACCTTCGGAAAGCCAATCCCAATACTGTAGATATGCAACACTGGCGCCAAGTAAAAGGAGAAGCGCCCCTAGGATTATCCAAAATGTCCACGATCTGATTAAGGATGGAAAATCCATAGAGCATCCTACACGATTCACGAACGTCAGGAGTAGGGAACTGGTCAGGATTGGCGGGTAGGCGGGAAAATGTCCGTCAAACTGAGTCAGTGAAACACGCGTTCTTAGTGGATCGTGGAAGGTGTCGTAAAGCGACTATACGAACAAGGGAAAGGAATGCAAGTCGAAGTCGCCCCCTCTAGGAAGTTGGAGCTGGCAATAGGAAGGGATAGTCAGGAGTCCGATAGCTCACGCGGCGCTTTCAGTCCCGTTCGCCTCCAGCATCTTCCGCGCCACCCAGCGGTAGAAGCAGTGGGTGGTGCGCTCCAGCGCCGGCGAGAGCACGCCGCCCTTGTAGGCCGGTGAGGCCCGGCCGCGCTGCATCCCTTCGACGACGAAGCGGTCCTCCTCGAAGATACCGCGCCACTGTCGCGTGTTGGCCTCTCTGAGCTCGGCGCAGCCCTCGCCCACGGCCTCGTCGGCGAAGTAGTAGATGTCGAGATGCTCGATGGTTCGCGCGTTGCCCGCCGGCATCAGCGTGCCGACGAAGCAATGGTCGGCGTGGACGCCAAACAACGCAGTCGGGAACAGCGCGACATATTCTGCCGTCCCATGCCAGCGCGCGGGCAGGCCCGGCATGGTCGGAAAGCCGTTGCCGTTTCCGGCGAGCTGCGGCCGGTAGGCGGTGCTGCCCTGGCCGGCGTAGCCGTGCTCCTCTTCTGCGATCTGGTAGTGGTCCTCGAGCCGCGAGTAGCTGTTGAGGCTGGGGTGGATCCAGGGCAGGTGATAAGCCTCGCAGAAGTTCTCCACTGCGAGCTTCCAGTTGCAGGCGACATCCAGCGTGAAGGACGAGTCGCTCTTCTCATAATGCAGGTCGGCGCCGTCAAAATCCTTCCAGCGCTTGGCCACCGGCGCGATGAAGGACTCAAAGGGCGGCGCATCGCTGCTCAAGTTGACGAATATGGCGTCGAACCACGTGGCCGTCCGCACCGGCTTCAGACCATGCTTCGCCCCCTCGAACCCTTCGCACGTATTGATGTCGGTTCCGCCGATCATGGGCGTCGAGCGAAGCGAGCCGTCGAGGTTGTAGGTCCAGGAATGGTAGGGGCAGCGGATCGCGCCGTGCGTCCGCGTGGGCTTCTCCATCAGCATCATGCCGCGGTGGCTGCACACGTTGTGGAAGACGCGAACCTCGCCGTCGCGCCCGCGCAGCATGAAGAGCGGCAGGCCGGTGAATTCGAGCGGCATCGCATCGCCCACCTCCGGAACGCGCCTGCCAGTGCCGATGCAGGCCCAGGTGCTGGCCAAGAGTACATCCTGTTCCCACTCGGCGAAGGCGTCGGATGTATAGGCCTCGTTCGGCAGCCCGCTTGCCCATTCTTCGATGGGGCGCATGACATTGGCGAGAGTGGCGCGCACACTCGCCGTGCTCTCCCACCAGTGGTCAGTCATGGCTGTGTTCTCCACATCAGCCTGCGGCCGCTCCCGCCGCCAGATCAGGATACCGTGGCGCGGACCGTCGCCACTACTGCGAATCCGCAACAAATTGTCGGGATCGCGACGTCGACCGACGGCGTCCGTCTGGGCGCCTCGGGGCGCCGAAGTCGGCCTGTGCCCGGGAGTCGGTGGCGTGTTCGTTTCGATATCCTGCTCGGACGCACTAGAGACAGCTCCTAGCATCAATTAGCATGTGTACGGACTACATTGCGTGAGACGAAACGGCAATCCGGGAGGACAACATGTACGGTGGTAACATTTACCGAAGCTTCAGCTCTTCGCGCCGACAATTCCTCAAGCAGTCGGCGGCGCTGGCTGCAGCGGTCGGCGTGGCGCCGGCGGTTCTCGGCGCAGGATCGAGCAGCGCGAACGCGGCAGCCGGCGCGGCCTATGCGGACGAGCTTTGGGAAAAGACCAAGGCCGAGCTCGCCGGCATGAGCGATATCCGCATGGACCTCAACCTGCACTCGTGGGAAGGCTACACCGAAGAGCCGGTGCTCGACCCCTTCAGCCGCCAGACCGGCGCCAACGTCAACCCGCAGATGCTGATCTCGGACCCCGCGGCGGTGAACAACCTGCGCGGCGGCGGCACGTCCACCTGGGACGTGATTAACCTCAACAATGCCTGGCAGCGCAAGCAGCTCTTCCCCGAGGGGCTGATCACGCCGCTGAACAAGGACAAGTTCGCGCCACTCTACGACATGAACGTGACGAGCTTCGAGTGGCCTTATCACTGGGCGCTCGACGAGAGCGGCGATCATCTGCTGGGAATGCTGCAGCGCTACGGCCCTTCGGCCATGGCGGTCAGTTCCGACGCTGTCGACCCGGCGACCATCGAGAGCGGCGGCTATGCGGAGATGATCGAGGGCGCCAAGGGCCAGTACGGCATTCTCGACTACGAGAATTGGGTGATCATGCATGCGTGCCTGGCGTCGGGCTTCATCCCCTTCCGCCAGCACACCGCCGACGAGATGGCGAAGTTCGAAGAGACCATCTTCAAGATCTTCGAGAACGCCAAGAAGGTCTCGGACGACCAGGCGGCGCTGGCCCGCGACATGATCACCGGCGAGATCATGGGGACCTTCCCCGGCTCGGTCTACACCGTCTCTGCCGCCAGACTTGAAGGCGAGACCCAGCTCGTGAACGTCGTGCCGGCGGAAGGCCCGGAGGAAACCAAGACCGCCGAGCGGCCCAACGGTCAGGCCGGGATTATCTGGATCGAGATCACCTCACTAGTCAACAACCCAGACCCGACGCCGCTCGCAGAGGCGTTCCTGATCTATTGCCACACGGCGGAAGCCTCCTACAAGGTGGCAGCCAGGGCGCCGGGCACGCTGAACCCGGTGGTGCAGATGGGCGCTCCTGAGGTGTTGAGCCAGTTCTCCCAGGACGAGCTCGAAGCCGTGCATTGGGGCGAAGAGGGCAGCTGGCTGGCCTCGCTGGTCGATCGCTGCATCGATTTCGACATCAACCCCGACTACGACGCGATGCACGACCTCTACACCCAGGCGAAGCGCGCGCGCGGCGCCTGATCCCTACCAGCCGGAGTGGGTGGCCCGCCGCCCGCTCCGGCGCTCGTGCATACCGGGAGCACAAGGCGCGATGGCCGCAGCCACGCCCATCTTGCAACTCAGGGACATCGTCAAGAGCTTCGGCAGCCTGAACGCGGTCGACGGCGTGAGCCTCGACATCGTGGAGGGCGAGCTCTTCACCATCGTCGGCCCCTCGGGCTCGGGCAAGACGACGCTCATCCGCCTGCTGGTCGGCATGGACAAGCCGACCTCCGGCGACATCCTGCTCAGGGGCAAGCGGATCAACGAAGTGCCCGCCAACAAACGCCCGACCTGCATGGTGTTCCAGTCTCTGGCGCTCTTCCCCCATATGAGCGTCGGCGAGAACGTCGAGTATTCGGCCAAGTGCAAGGGTATCGGAAGGAAGGAGCGACGGGAGCGTGCCGCCGAGTGCCTGAAGCTCTCTCACCTGCCGCAGAGCTACTACGACAAGGCGGTCACGCAGTGCTCGGGCGGCGAGCGCCAGCGCGTGGCGCTGGCCAGAGCCTTGGCCTTCAATCCTGAGATCTTGTTCTTCGACGAACCGCTCTCCGCCATCGATTACCGGCTCCGCAAGACGCTGGAGAAGGAGCTCAAGGATATCCAGCGCGAGACGGGCAAGACCTTCGTCTACATCACCCACAGCCTCGAGGAGGCGATGGTGATGTCCGACCGCATCGGCGTGATGCGCGAGGGCAAGCTCTCCCAGGTTGGAAGCCCCGCGACGATTTACACGAGGCCCGAGAACCGCTTCGTCACCGAATTCATGGGCGAGGTGAACTCGCTCCCTGTGCGTCTCGCCGATGACGGAAAACTCCACTGCGAGGCGCTCGAAGCCAGCTTCGATCCGCCCGCCGGAATGCCGCGCGGCTTCAGCCGTGGCGTCCTGATCGTCCGGCCGGAGAACGTCGCAATTTCCGACGATGCCCCGCCGGCGGCTGGCGGAAACCTGGTCCGGGGCGAGCTCTTCAACGAATATTTGCTCGGCTCCCGCATCCAATACCAAGTGAGAAGCGGCGCGATGGTGTTCCTCATCGAGGAGTTGCGCGCCGATGCCGTCGCCCGCCTGCCGGGCGCGGAGGTGACGCTCTCGTGGCAGCCGGGCGATTCGATGGTCTTTCCGGAATGACCGAGGCGGTGATCGAGTCTCTGACGGAAGAGCCGGAGCGCCCCTGGCGCAGGATTCTGCCGTGGAAGCTTTCCGAAGGTTTCGTCGCGGCACTGCCGATCATCATCCTTCTGTTCATCGGCTTCATCGGACCGATGGCACTGGTGCTGATCTACAGCTTCATGGAGCGCGGCAGCTTCTCCATACCGGGTCCGCTGTCGCTCGAGAACTACATCGATATCGTCGAGCAGGACTTCTACATCTCCTTCGTCTGGTCGCTCTTCCTTGCGTTCATCAGCGTCGTGATCCTGCTCGTCGTCTGCTATCCGCTGGCGGTCGCGTTGAGGCGAATCAAGGGGCGCCGGGCGCACCTGCTCACTCTCCTGATCGTGGCGCCACTTTTCGTCGCCGAGAACATTCGGCTGCAGGGCTGGGTGCTCTTCTTCGACAAGAGCGGCTTCCTCGACGGTGCGCTCAAGGTGGTGACGGGTCTGGAGACCGGGAGTCTGGTCAACAACGTGCCGGCCATCGTCTTCGGCATTTGCTACATCTACCTGCCCTTTATGCTGTTCCCCATCCTGCTGGGGCTCAGCAATGTGCCCAGGGAGGCGCGCGAGGCGGCCTACGACCTGGGCGGATCGCGCTGGCGGGTTTTTCGGGACATCGAGCTGCCGCTGGCGATGCCTGGAATCCTGATTGGCTCGCTGCTCTGCTTCGTGATCTCGCTCGGCGCCTTTAACGAGGCCAAGTTCCTCGGCAAGGGCGTCATCGTCACCGTCGCGCAGGACATCGAATCCGCATTTACCTTCGGGCAGAACTGGCCGCGCGGCTCCGCGCTATCGGTGCTGATGATCGTGCTGGCGGGGTCCGCCGTGTGGCTCGCGATGCGGCGGGTGAACCTCGACCGCATGCTGGGAAGACGCTAGGCCGTGGGCACCATCGACAGGCTGCTCACCCGCCGACTGCTGGCTGCTTACATCGCCGTCATCCTGGTGATCATGTACATCCCGATGGTGATCGTCGGGCTGGCGTCGATCTCCAAGTCGCGCTTCTTCCTCTTCCCCATGCGGCGAACCTCGTCGAAGTGGTACGAGATGACGTGGGATTCGCTGCAGGTGCACGAGAGCTTTCTCACGTCGCTGACGATCGCCGTCTGCGTGGCGCTGATCTCGGTAATCCTGGCCTTCTTCGGTGCGCTCGCCTACGCCCGCTACGACTGGCGAGGGCGCAGGCTCTTTCAGCAGGTACTGCTGATCCCGATCTTTTTCCCACAGGCGGTGCTGGGGCTCGCGCTGCAGCTCTGGTTCAACTCCTTCGGCATCCAGATGTCCTGGCAGTCGACGGTGTTCGCCCAGCTCGTCTGGATCGTGCCGATCGTGACACTGGTGATCGCGATCCAGGCCTATGGCTACGATTCGGCGGTGGAAGAGGCGGCCTACGACCTCGGCGCCTCGCGCTGGCAGATTTTCCGAACCATTACGCTGCCCCTGCTCGGGCCCGGCATCTTCGCCGGATTTCTGTTTGCGGTGCTGCTCTCGTGGGGCAACTTCCCGCTCGCCTATTTCACCAGCGGGGCCGATGTCACCGTGCCCGAATGGCTCTACGGCAAGATGATCGGCGGCTACACGCCCATGGTGCCAGCAGTCGGGTTGATTACGGTGGTGCTGGGCGGGATCATCCTGGCGGTGGGGCTCACCATCAACGGCATGCTTCAGCGGCGCGACTGAGCCCGAACTCCGCGACCGCATCGTCGTTCAGCGTGACGCCGAGTCCGGGGGCGGTGGGGACCGCGATCATCCCATCGGCGTCGATCGGCGCGAGGCCTCGTACCAGACCCTGCCGCAGGCGCGACGGGCTTGTCGAATACTCGACAATTTCTATCTCCGGCTGCGTGGACAGGAAGTGAAGATTGGCCGCGATCGTGATGTCAGTGTTGTAGGCGTGGGGGACGATCCGCCGGCCGGTGTTTTCCAACATCTGCGCGAGGCGCAGCGCCTCGGTGAAGCCGCCGAACATGCTGAGATCTGGCTGTGCGACGTCGAAGGCATCGGCCGCGAGGAAGGGCTCGAACTCCTTGCAGGTGGTGAGTCCTAAATCACCGACGCCGATAGGGATGCGCGTCGTGGCGCGCAGCCGCGCGTGCTCCTCTACCTCATCGAGCGGGAAGGGCGCCTCGATCCAGGCGAAGTCCAATTCCGCCAGCAGCTCGAGGAAAGGCGCCAGTTGATCGAGGCACGTGAACTCCTGAGTGACGTCGAGCATCAGGCTGCGCTCCGACCCCACCAGGTCGCGCAGGTGAGACAGGTTTCGCCGCACTCGGTCCGGCTCGCTCCACCACGGCTCGACGCAGATCTTGAGGTGGCGGAAACCCCGCCCCAGCAGCGGCACGACTTGTGCGTCGATGCGCGTGGGCGTGTCTTCGAGGGGATAGATGGTCGCGTAGGCAGGGAGACGGTCGTGATGAGAGCCGCCAAGCGCCTCGCAGACCGGTATGCTCCTTGACTGCGCGAACAGGTCCCAGACGGCAATATCGAGCGCGCTGATCGCGTGAAGCGTCGCGCCGCGCCGGCCATGCCACTGAGTGCGCGCATACATCTGGTCCCACAGGCGGCGCGGATCGTCCACCGCCCGCCCGGTGACGATGCCAGCGAGCCCCTCCGCCAGGTGGTTGTAGGGCGCCATCTCGATCGCGGCCTTGACGATCTCGGGCGGCGCGTCGCTCTCGCCAATGCCCACGAGCCCGTTGTCGCCATGCACCAGCACGACGACGTTCCGATAGCTGCCCTCGAAGCGGTAATAGGCAGCTTGCGGATCCTGCAGGCAGAGGACCTCCACCCGCTCGATCGTCACGGTCATGTCGAGAAGACTCGCCGGGCGTAGACGAAGGGCTCGATCCGCTCCCAGTCCATCTCGACCCCCAGTCCAGGCAGATCGCTCGGGCGGACGAGGCCGTCTGTGTCCGGGCGAATGGCCTGTCTCGCGCCGAATTCGTATTTTTCTGCCGGAGTCGCCTGTTCGAAGTAGTCGCAGATCGAATGCGTGAGCATGTGGTGCAGGTTCGCCGCCTGCGTCAGCGTGTAGCCCCAGCTCTGCACTTCGCAGGTCTTAGCGTGGGCGCGCGTGGCCGCCACGACCTCGCCGGCACCGCTGAAGCCGCCGATACCGGTCACGTCGAAACGGCTTCGATCCCACGCACCTATCTTCAACGCGAACTCTATCAGATGCTGGTTAGGGAGACTGTTTCCGCCGCAGATCACATCGAGCTGGAGCGCGTCCGCCAGCGTCTTGTATCCATCCAAATCGCCGTCGGGAAGCGGTGCCTCGAAGAAGTTCCAACCCGCTTCATCCAGGATTTTTCCCATACAAAGCGATTGGTCGACCGAGTACATTCCGTCCACGTCCAGGCTCCAATCGACATCCCATCCCGCGAATTCTTCGACGAGCGCGTTGATCAAACGCATATCGTCATCGAACACGCAGTAGGGATGGATTTTAATCGCCCGAACCGCTTATGCACATGGCTCCGGTTCGATCAACATGCTGTAGGTAAGGGGTTTTGCATTGGTGGCGATGCGGAAGAGCGAGCGGAAAGCAGCGTGGCGGGTTTTGCGGCGGTTGAAGCGAAAGGCGAACTCATCGAGATAGGCCTGCAGATGCTTGCGGCGCAGCCCGTGGTAGACGCCTCGCGCCCATCCTTTGAGGTTGGAGAAGACTTGGTGGATCCACGGCAGGACGAGGTGAGCGGCGGTCTTCCCGACGACATGGACATTGTGGCGATCGGCGGGGACCGCAGCGTAGCCGGACCAGCCGTCGGTTTTCGCGATGGCGTCGGGATCGGCGGCGGTTTCGACGAAGTGTCCGAGGTCGGCGGCGCCGTAGGAGGAGATTTCGGCCAGCCGCAGGCGGCCCGGGATGGTTCCATCCCCCAGTTCGATGGCGCCGACGATGAGCATCTTGCCGTCGTGGCTGCGTCCTTGCCCTCCGGTGGGAGGATCGTCTTTGGTCCGGAATGGAAGGCTGGCCTCGTCGATTTCCACCAGGCCCGACAACGGGTTGCGCTCGGGGTCGACCATGCTGGCGCGCAGCTTGTGGGCGAGCAGCCAAGCGCTGCGGTAAGAGCCGATACCGAGCTGTTTCTGGAGCTGCAGGGCAGAGATGCCGTTGGAGTGGGTCGCCATCAGGTAGGCGGCCCAGAACCAGACGGTGAGCGGCAGCTTGCTGGCGTGCAGGATCGTCCCGGCCGTCACCGAGGTCTGCCGGCGGCAGCCGGCGCACTCGAAGGTGTGTGCTTTTCTGCGCAGCGCCCATCCCTTTTCATGGCCGCACGCGGGACAGACGAAGCCGTCCGGCCAGCGCATTTCGATCAGCCAGGCGGCGCAGGCGTCATCGTCCGGGAACATGTGCTGGAAGGCGAGGAGGCTGTCGGCGACCTGTTTCATGTGGTGGCTCCGTCGGCAGGAACGTATAGGCAACATTCTACCCGTTCTCCCGCCCTAACCTCAACCTCAACATCTGGTGGCAAACTCTCGCGACCGGAGCCATGTGCATAAGCGGTTCGCCCGATAGCCCAGCTCAAGTACTTGACGGCAGTACTCGATATAGGCTTGATCTGTAGACAATAACGGGCTCGACGCATAGGCGGGGATTTCGTGCCGGGCGGCGCCCAGCATTCGATATATCGGCAGGTTCTCAGACTTCGCTTTGCCGTCGTGCAGGGCAATGTCGAAGAGGGAAAGCGCCGCATGCCCAAGAGGGACGTAGCGCTTTCGCATGTCTTTGTAAGCAGCGTGGGTGTCGAATGCGTCTCGCCCGAGCACGAATGGCGCCATCAGGTTGGCAGCAGAGTACGCAGTCTTGTCGAACTCGTGTTCCGTATAGGTCGTCGTACCGGCAATGGCCTCCACGCCATTGGAGAGGAAGAGCCGCGCCACGATCAGCGCCTCGTACATGGGCCCGAGGTGCGACGACCACGTCACCCTCTCGCCATCGGGCCCGATCGCCAGCAACTCGATCCGTTCGACGATTACGGAGGACATTGATATTGTCTCATCGGATGAAGTTCATCGCCTAACTGACTAAATATATGGTAACTACCCAGGTACCCCAATCCTGAGTTGAGGACGGTGATTATGGCGGCGGCCGCGGCCTGGTTCTGCCACCGCGATTGGTTCTTGACCTCATAGAGTTGCGGGACTATGGACTGCTCTCTCGCGTGACGGGAGCGGTCCATGGGGTATTTCGGCTCGAAGGCGACAGCAGGTCTGTGCCAAGCGCTGATTGCGCTGATGCCGCCGCACTCCGTCTACATCGAAAGCCACCTTGGGGGCGGGGCGCTGACGAAGCGCAAGCCGCCGGCCGTGCGTTCGATCGGCATCGACCGCGATGCGCAGGCGCTCGAGGCCTTCGTCTGCGACTACCCGGTCGATCTGGTTCACGGCTGTGCCCATGACTTCCTGGCCTCGTTCCCGTTCCTGGGCCCGGAGCTGGTTTACAGCGATCCGCCCTATCTGCACGCGACCCGCCGCTCGGCGCAGCGCTACCGCTTCGAGTACGAGGAGGCCGGCCACGTCGCGCTTCTCGCGCTGCTCAAGGCTCTGCCCTGCCAGGTCATGATCTCGGGCCATCCGTCGGCGCTCTATGACGAGGTGCTGGCGGGATGGCGCCGGCTGGCGCTGCAGGTCACGACCCAGGGTCTGGTGCGAACCGAGGTCGTCTGGTTCAACTACGCCCCCGACCGGATGCATTGGGCCAGCCACGCAGGCCGGAACTTCACCGACCGCCAGCGCATCAAGCGCAAGGCAGCCAACTGGGGCCGGCGCTACCAGGCCTTGCCGCCGGGCGAACGCCTCGCCGTGCTCGCCGCCATGATGGCCGTCGAGGCCGAAGACACGTGACGGTGTCGCACTGGCACGAAGACCTCGCCGCCCGTAACGAGGCCTTCTGCTGCCTGAAGGAGCTTCTCGAGCCATCATCCCTCGCAACCACTGTCGTCGTTGCCGTCCGGGAATGGGGGCAGGGGCTGCTGCGATCAGCCACCGCGCTCGCCCGGGAAAATGCCGCACTCGAGCAGGAGAACGCGGCCCTGCGCGAGCGCATCGCCGAACTCGAGCGCAGCGCGGCCCTCAACAGCACCACAAGCAGCAAGCCCCCCGCCAGCGACGGGCTCAAGAAGAAAAGCGGAGCCCAGAGGCGCACCCAAAGCCAGCGCGGAAAGTCCGGCGGGCCCAGTGGCGGCCAGCCCGGCCACAAGGGAACCACCCTCGCGCGGAGCGACAGCCCGGACCGTGTCGTCGATCACCACCCCTCCACCTGTTCCGGCTGTGGCGTCGAGCTCTCGGACGCCGACCGGCAAGGCGCGCCCGCCTGTCGGCAGGTCTTCGACGTACCCGAGCCGCAGCCTCTCGAGGTCACCGAACACCGCGCCCATCGCTGCCTCTGCGGCGCATGCGGCACGCTGACACGAGCCGCCTTCCCGCCGGGCGTCACCGCCCCGGTCCAGTACGGCCCTCGCATCACCGCTTGGGTGAGTTACCTGCTGTACGCCCAGTTCGTGCCCGAGAAGCGTCTGGCCGAACTCATGAGCGACATCTTCGCGGTGTCCATCTCCACTGCCACGATCGCCGCCATGGGCCGGCGCACAGCGCAGCGCTTCGAGGGCTTCCTCGACCATGTCGCCGATCTGATCCGCACGCAGGCGCCGGTCAAGCACCTCGACGAGACCGGCCTGCGTATCGCCGCCCGTACCCGCTGGCTCCATGTGCTGTGCACCCCGTTGCTCACCGTCCTGCGCATCGGCGAGGGACGCGGCGATGTCGAAAAGAACCTGAAAGGCATCCTCGTCCACGACGACTTCGCCCCCTACTTCACCATCAAGGGCGTCCGCCACGGCGCCTGCAACGCACATCACCTGCGCGAACTCCAGGCCCTGATCGACATCGAGAAGGAGGAATGGGCGGCGAGCATGCACCGCCTGCTTCAGCGCGCGCGCAGGGCCGCCCGCTTCGCCCGTGAGAAAGACCGTCAAGTCCCCGCCTCCCTGGTGGCCCGCATCTCAAGGGCATGGGACCGTATCCTCGAAGAAGCCATCGCCTTCCATGAGGCCCAACCGCCGCTCCAGATCGCAAAGCGAGGGCGAAAGAAACGCCGCATCGGCCACAACCTCGCGCGCCGCCTTCAAAAGCATAAGGAGGGCTGCCTGCGCTTCCTCACCGACCTGCGCACGCCGTTCACGAATAACGAGGCGGAGCGTGACATCCGTATGAACAAAGTGCATGAGAAGATCTCAGGCGGCTTCCGCTCCCTGCAAGGCGCCTGCAACTTCGCCGGAATGCGCAGCGTCATCGTCACCGCTCGAAAGCAAGGCTGGAACATCCTGCAAATCCTGGCGCACCCGGAACCGATGCAGCTGATCCCTATACTGCGCTCCTGAACTTCTCCGGCTCATCCTGAGTATCGCTGTCCTCTCATCTTGTTCGCGACGCGGCGTTCATCATCCTCTCGCGCTCAAGAGAGTAGGCACCCCCGCGGCGTGGGGGCGTTGACGCAAAAGGAACTGGCTTGTTCCATAAGAGAGAGGGGGTACCTGGGCAGTTACGGCGTTTCTCGTTCGGAGTTGGTGGAAAGGGCTTGACGGGAATTTCGGGAAATGACTCAACAACGACATGAGCAATCCCGAGTCGCCGCGCGGCCCTTCGACGGGAGCAGCGCCCGAAACGCCCGCGCAGAAGATCGCCCGCCTGGAGGAGGAGAACGCCCGGCTTCGGGAGGAAAATGCCTGGCTTCGGCAGCAGAACGCGCGGCTGGAAGAGCAAGTCGCGCGTCTCGTCGAGCGCATCGAGGAGTTGGAGCGCCGTCTCGGCCTCAACAGCGGCAAGCCGCCTTCGAGCGATGGGCTGAGGAAGCCGAATTCGAAGCGGCGAACCCGAAGCCTGCGCGGCAAATCGGGCCGCAAGCCCGGTGGCCAGCCCGGCCACAAGGGCAAGACGCTGCGCCGCGCCGATCACCCGGATCGGGTGAAGGATCACGTCCCGGCTTCCTGCAAGGGATGCGGTTCGCCGCTTTCGGACGCGGCCAGGGCGGGAACGCCCGTCGCCCGCCAGGTGTTCGATCTGCCCGAGCCGAGCCCCCTGGAGGTGACCGAGCACCGGGCGCATGCCAAGTGCTGCGGGCATTGCGGGACGGTGACCCGGGCGGCGTTCCCCGACGGGGTGTCGGCGCCGGTGCAGTACGGCCCGCGCATTGCCGGGGTGGCGGTCTACCTTCAGCACGCTCACTTCCTGCCGGAGGATCGGCTGTCGCAGGTGATGGCCGAGCTCTTCGGCGCGCCGGTGACGGCTGCGACGTTGGCGACGATGAGCGAGAGGGCGGCCGAGCGGCTGCGGGACGCGGCCTTGCACATACAGGACCTGGCGGCGGGCACGGCGCGGGTGAAACACATGGACGAGACCGGCTTGCGGATCGGCGGTCAGACGCAGTGGCTTCATGTGATCTGCACGCCGCTGCTGGCGGCGTACCGGGTCAGCGGCAAGCGCGGCGCCCTGCTCTCGGGTGTCTCCGGCATCGTCGTGCACGATCACTGGAAGCCGTACTTCGCGATGGAAGGGGTGGAGCACGGCCTGTGCAACGCCCATCACCTGCGGGAGTTGCAGGCGCTGGTGGACATCGAAGGGGAGGCTTGGGCCCGGCGGATGCAGCAGCTCCTGCGCCGAGCCAATCGCGCCGCCCGCATCGCGCTGGACAAGGATATCGCCGTTCCGGCGAGGCTTGTGGCGCTGATCGAGCGCCGATACGACGAGATCATCGCCGATGCGCTGGCCTTTCACGAGAGCCAACCACCGTTCTCGCCTGGCAAGAGGAAGAAGCGCCGGAAGCGAAGGATCGGTCACAATCTGGCCTTGAGGCTGCGCGACCACAAATGCGCGGTGCTCCGGTTCCTGATCGACCTCGAGGTCGGGTTCACGAACAACGAGGCCGAGCGCGACCTTCGGATGATGAAGCTGCGCCAGAAGATCTCCGGGGGCTTCCGGTCCGCGCAGGGGGCCGAGAACTTCGCCATCCTGCGCAGCGTCATCACCACCGCCAGAAAGCAGGGCTGGAATATCATCGAAGCCCTGACCAGCCCATCGGATCGGCTCATCGCCACCGTCAAGTGCGCGTAAGCTCACCTGGCACGGGTTCTCCAACAGCGGAGCCATTCTCATAAACGATCATGGTCGACGCCGTGCTGGACCACCCCATAGAATGAAAATCGGTGCCCGTCGCGCGGGCGGACTTCGGGCCACATCGGGGTAGCTTACCGGTCGCAGTCCGCAAGAGGGGCATCGTGAGCTGTGAAACCCGGCGACCCCAGAGGAGCACACGGGCGTCGCGTGGGTAGCGTTGTGCCGAATCCCAGAGAATTTTCACAGCAAGAACCTGGGCAGTTACAGAAGATCGAAGGGCCCGACTTGCGCAGGATGTAGTCATAGTCGGGGTCGGAGGTCCGGGGCTCCATCTCGGCGCAAGGGTCGCCCTCGAAGAAGTGCTCGCGCACCGGTGCGATCTTCCAGTAGGGCATGTCGCGCTCGGAATGATAGGCGGTGTAGCAGTTGGCGACCGGCACACGCGCCGCGCGGGCGGACTCGAGCACCCGCGCCGTGTTCTCCACGGCGCGATGCACCAGGGGGCAGTTGCCGAGGGGAAATTGGGGTTGGGTGAAGCCGGTCTGGAAATCGACCACGAGAATGCCGGGTCGCTCGCCGAAGCCGATCTCCATCGCGCCGTAGCCGATGTCCTGGTAAGTGTCGTCGCTCATTGCCTTCCCCTCGCTCCTGCGCCGCTTGCGGCTGCTCAGGCGATCAAAGCGGTTCCGATGCCGTAAGGCTCGAGCCAGCCCAGGCCCTCCAGCGTGCCTCCCTTGGGTCGGTACTCGCAGCCGATCCAGCCGTCATACCCCGCCGCATCGAGCATGTCGAAAAGGTAGGGGTAGTTGATCTCACCCACGTCGGGCTCATGGCGGCCGGGGACGCCGGAAACCTGGATGTGGGCGATGATCGGGCGATGCTGGGCGAAGCCCGCTGCCAAGCTCCCCTCCATGATCTGGCGGTGATAGAAGTCGTACTGGAGGAAGAGGTTGTCGCTCCCCACCGTGTCAATCACCCGCTGCGCTTGGCCAGCGGTTGACAGCAGATAGCCTGGATTGTCGATCGTGTTCAGAGGCTCGATGAGCGCACGGATGCCTTCGCGCCCCAGTGCTTCCGCCGCGTAGGCGAGATTCTCGACGAACGTGTCCTCGTAGGCCCGCGCGTCCGCCCCCTCCGGCACGATGCCGGCCATCACGTGGAGCTGGCGGCAGCCCAACGCATCGGCATAGCGTAGCGCGTTGTCGACCGCGCGGCGGACGTCGTCCTCCCTGCCCGGCAATGCGGTAATGCCGCGCTCGCCGGCCTGCCAGTTGCCTTGCCCGAGGTTGAAAAGCGCCTGGGCGAGCCCGTGGTCGTTGAGACGGGCCGCGATCTCCCCGGGCGACGCAAGATCGTAAGGAAACAGGTATTCGACCGCCTTGAAGCCGGCGCGCTGCGCCGCCTCGAAGCGGTCGAGAAAGTCGTGCTCCTGGAAGAGGAAGCTGAGATTGGCAGCAAAATTCGGCATGGTCCCTCCGGTGCCCGGCGGCCCCGGCGAGGCTGCGCGTTAGAAGCAACCGAGCGCGGCGCCCGCCCGCTCGATCCACATGACGAGGTAGGAATCCGTGACGCTTTGGTAGGCCTCGGCGGCCAGTGCGTAGCAGGTGTCCGCGTGCGCGGCGACGAGTCCGACGCCGAGCACCGCCGCCGCCCCGATCAGGAGCCCGCGGCGCGCGCCGCGCCGAAGTCTGCGTTGCTCAACCGTTACTGCCGTCATCACGACGCCATTATGCGTCGCCACGTGATTCTTTCAAATCCCTCAGGCGCCGGGCGTTCGCTCCGCTCGATCGTGCGTTCCGCGCGCGTGGACGCGCGACGCTACGCGCCATTGGCGCGGCGCGCGGTCGCGCGCTCCGGGCCGCTTTGCGGCCCAGCCCTCGCCACTCCCACCAACGGGAAGAGACGGGGGCGGCTGTGGTATTGGTGCATCATCCGCCCTGAGGCGCAGGGAGCAGCCTGTGACGGAAGCTGAGAACGGGTCCGGCGACGGGTCGCCGCGGGAGACCGAACTGATCGGCGGGGTCGAGGCGCCTGCCGTCGTCATCGTGCCGTACCGCCAGGAGTGGCCCGAGACCGTCGGCCGGCATCGCGCGCGCATCGCCGCCGCGCTGGGCGCGGGCGCGGTCGGGATCGACCATATCGGCTCCACCGCCGTGCCTGGCCTCGCCGCGAAGCCGGTCGTGGACATTCTGGTGGTGGTCGCCAATTCAGCCGATGAAGACTCCTATCTGCCGGCGATGGAGCGCGCGGGCTACGTGCTTCGCGTGCGCGAGCCCGACTTCGAGGAGCACAGGATGTTCCGCACGCCGGAGCGCGACGTGCATGTCCATGTCCTCTCCGTCGGCTCGCCTGAGATCGAGCGCTATCTGCGCCTGCGAGACGCGCTGCGTGCCGCCCCCTTCCTCCGCGCGCGATATCAGGCGCTCAAGCAGAACCTCGCTGCGCAGGACTGGCAGGACATGAACGCCTATGCTCAGGCGAAGTCCGGGATGATCGAGACAATCATCCAGTGGTCGAGGCGGACGGATCATGGCGGTCCAGAGCTCGCACCCGGCGGACGGGGCTGAGAGAAGCAGGGAAAGAGGAGCAACGCATGGGCACACGCGAGTGGTTGATGAGCGAGCGCAACCTGGCCGACGAGGCGATCGAGAACCTCGGCGATATGAGCGAGAGCGAGCGGGACAATCTCGCGCTCCTCGTCCGGCAGTGCCGAGGCTGGTCGAGCCAGAATATCGATGAAGTGGTGGCCGTCATGGCCGCGGACGGGGTCTATCACGACATCACCCTGCCGCCGGCGGTGGGCCACGACGCGATCCGGAAGTTCGGCGCGGGCTGGCTGGACGCAGTGCCCGACCTCTCGCTCTACATCGAGGCGTTCTGCGTCCAGGGCAATGTCGTCTGCGACATGGGCTGGATGAGCGGCACCATCACGAAAGACTACTTTGGCCTTGCGGGCACCGGCCAGCGCTTCGACTGCCAGTTCTCCCAGATCTGCTTCGTCGAGAAGGGCCGGATTCAGTACCTGCGCGGCCTCTGGAACGCGCCCGACATGTACAACCAGGTGGGCTGGGACCTGGCCGGCCTGAAACGTTAGCGCCGGCTGCCCGCTCGACGCCCGCCAAGCGGCGATCCGGGGTAGGATGAGGCGGTCGGAGGGCAAGTCCCGGAGCATGGCGAGGCATGGCGGCGGCTGAAGCGGGGGAGCGGATCGAGGTCGATGTCGTCATCGCCGGCGGCGGCCTCGTCGGGCTCACCTTGGGTGTCGCGCTCGCCGGCGCCGGGATCGAGACGGCGGTGGTCGACGGTGCGCCGCCGGCGGCGATGAAGGATGCCGCGTTCGACGGCAGGGTCTCGTCGATCGCGCTCGGTTCCAGGCGGGTTCTGGACGGCATCGGAGTGTGGCTCGCGCTCGCGGACGATGCGCAGCCGATCCTGGAGATCCGCGTCTCCGACAGCGATGCACCGCTCTTCCTGCACTATGACCACGAGACCGTGGGCAGCGATCCGCTCGGCTACATCGTCGAGAACCGGAACATCCGTGCCGCCTTGCTGGAGCGGGCGGCGGCGCTGGCTGCACTCCGGCACCTGGCGCCGGCCTCGGTCGAGGCGCTGGAGCCCGCCGGCAGCGGGGTGGAGGCGAGGCTTGCGGACGGCCGGTGCGTGCGTGCGCGGCTTGCGGTCGCCGCTGACGGCGCCAATTCCGGCCTGCGGGCCGCCGCCGGGATCGAGACCGTGCGCTGGTCCTACGAGCAGACAGGAATCGTCTGCACGGTGGCGCACGAGCGACCGCACCGGGGCATCGCGCACGAGCGCTTTCTGCCGGCCGGTCCCTTCGCGATTCTGCCGATGACGGGCGACCGCTCCTCCCTGGTCTGGACCGAGAGGGCGGCGCTGGCGCCCTCCCTGATGGAGGCTTCATCCGAGGTCTTTGCCAGGGAGCTCGGCGCGCGCTTCGGCGATTTCCTCGGCGCGCTGGAGCCGACTGGCCCGCGCTGGAGCTATCCCCTCCGGCTCGCCCATGCGAAGCGCTATGTCGCGCCACGCCTCGCGCTCGCGGGCGATGCGGCGCACGCGATTCACCCGCTGGCAGGCCAGGGCTTCAATCTCGGAATCCGCGACGCCGCGGTGCTGGCCGAGCTCGTGGTGGATCGCGCGCGTCTCGGCCTCGACATCGGCGGCGACGACGTGCTCACGCACTATCAGCGCCGCCGGCGCTTCGACTCAGTGGTGCTGATGGGCGTGACTGACGGGCTCAACCGCCTGTTCTCGAACGACAATCAAGGGCTGCGTCTGGTCCGCGACGTGGGCCTCGCGGCGGTCAATGAGATGCCGCCGGTCAAGCGCTTCTTCATGCGCCACGCCATGGGTCTCGCGGGCGACCTGTCGCGCCTCGCACGGGGCGAGCCGCTTTAGCTAGCGCGAAGGCTCGAACTACAGCCACTCAACGTAGCGCGCGCGCTCGGTTTCCGGCACCTGGCGACGAAAATCGTCGTACTCGTAGCGCTTGACCAGGGCGTAGTTGCGGCAGAACTTCTCGCTGAACCACTCCTTGGCCCAGTCCGAGGCCTCGAACTTGGCGAGGGCCTCGCCCCAGTCGTCGGGTAGCCGGGTCACGTCCTGCTCGTCGAGGTCGCCCTCCGCCGGCGGGCCCGGATCGGTCCGGTTGGCGATACCGTCGAGGCCGGCCGCGAGATAGGCGGCGAGGGCGAGGTAGACGTTGACGTCGCCGCCACAGACGCGGAGTTCCGGCCGCGTGGCAGCCGGGCTCTCGTTGATCAGGCGGATCGCGGCGGTCCGGTTGTCCACGCCCCAGGCTAGCGAAATCGGCGCGAAGGCGCCGGGCACCAGCCGTCGATAAGAGTTGGAATTGGGGAAGAAGACGGCGGTCAGTTCCGTGAGCCGGGCGAGCACGCCGCCCATGAAGTGCCGGCAGGTGTCGTTGATGTGCTGCGGCTCGTCCGGCGCCGCGAAGGCATTGTTGCCGTCGCCGTCCACCAGCGACATGTGGATATGGCAGGAGTTGCCGGTCATCTTGTCGAAGGGCTTCGCCATGAAGGTGATGCGGCGGCCCATCTGCATCGCCGCCTCCTTCATGGTGGCGCGGAAGAGGTGGCCGTCGTCGCCCATCTCGCGCACCGGCCGGTGGCGGATGCTCACCTCGTACTGACCGGGGCCCCACTCGTAGTGGCTGCATTCGAGCTCGCCGTGGGCGGCGACCGCGTCGAGCAGCGAGTATTCCTCGGCCAGGAACTGTGTGCGCTTCTGCATCGAGTAGCACTGCAGGCCGTCATCGAGCCTCTCGTGCTCGCTATCCAGGAGGAAGAACTCGAACTCCGGCGCGCAGCGGGCGTCGTAGCCCATCGCCTCCATGCGCTTGGCGACCCGGTGCAGCACGTTGCGGGGCTCGCCCTCGACCAAGCGCCCGTCGGGCCATTTCATCGTGCCCATGACCAGCGCCGTGTCGGGCTCATGGCGCAGGATGCGCAGGCTCGAGAGGTCCGGCACGGCGAGGAAGTCGGCGTAGCCGATGTTCTCGCCATAGTCGGTGCCGAGGACCACGTTGGCGGCGATGTCGAAGGCCATGACCGTGGCGCAGAAGGCGATGCCGTGGTGCATCGTGCGCTCGAAGTGGGCGATGTCCATCGCCTTGCCGCGGGAAACGCCGCCATAGTCGCAATACTCGACGCGGACGCGCTGGACGCCGTTGGCGCGCAGCCAGTCGATGACCTGATCGCTCGTGCCCGTGAAGCGCACAGGACCCGTTGCCGCCTCGCTCATCTCTCGACGCTCCCATTGGTCGGCTCGCGAGGCCGTAACATAACGGCAGAGGCGTGTGCCTCAAAGCGGCCACGCGTTCGCGCGAACCGGCTTGTCACAGTGCGGCGGCCGGACTACGATGCGCATGAAAATCGTTCGCGTTTGCAGTTCAAATTCACAGGGAGGCACGTCTATGCGTGGGATTGCGGTCGCTGCTCCAGGCGAGCGGACGGCTCGCGCGGGGCGTGGGTTGCTGGCGCGCGTCGGGTCCGCGATGCGGTCACCGGCACGCGTCAGTGTATTTGGAGTGCTCGCAGGCCTTGCCGGCCTCGCCTGGGCGGCGGCGGAAGTCCAGGCGGCGGACGAGCTCAACCTCTATTCGCACCGGCAGCCCTTCCTGATCGAGCCCTTCCTCGAGGCCTTCACCGCCGAGACCGGGGTGACGGTAAACGTCGTCTATGCTTCCAAGGGTCTCGCCCAGCGGCTCCAGGCGGAGGGCAAGAACAGCCCGGCGGACGTGGTGCTGACCGTGGATATCGGGCGCCTCAGCATCTATGCGGACAAGGACCTGCTCGCGCCGGTTGAATCCACCGTGCTGACCGAGGCGGTGCCGGCCCATCTGCGCGAGCCCGACGGGCGCTGGTTCGCGCTGTCGAAGCGGGCGCGGGTGATCGCGGTCTCCAAGGACCGCGTGCCCGCTGGTGCGATCGAGACCTACGAGGATCTGGCGCATCCCGAATGGGAGGGGCGCATCTGTACGCGGCCCGGCAGCCACGTCTACAACCGGGCGCTCATGGCCTCGATGATCGCCGCGCACGGGGAAGAGAAGGCAGAGGAGTGGGCCACCGGCCTCGTGGCCAACCTGGCGCGCCGCCCCCAGGGCAACGACCGGGCGCAGGTCAAGGCGATCTACGAGGGCCTCTGCGACGTGGCCATTATCAACAGCTACTACTACGGCAAGCTCGCCTCCTCCGACATCGAGGAGCAGCGGGCGTGGGCAGCGGCCATAACTATGGTCTTTCCCAATCAGGATGACCGCGGCACGCATATCAACATCTCAGGCGGCGGCGTCGCCAAGTATTCCAGGAACAAGGAGTCTGCCGTGGCCTTCCTGGAGTTCCTGACGCAGGACGCCGCGCAGATGCTTTACGGCACCGTCAACTACGAGTTCCCCGTCAATCCCGCCTTGGCGCCGGCGCCCAAGGTCGCCGCCTGGGGCGCATTCAAGGAAGACTCGCTGCCGATCGTGCGCATCGCCGAGCTCGCGCCCACGGCGCAACGCGTGATCGACCGCACCGGGTGGTAAGTCACACGGCGACGTTGGCGCACCGGGCCGTCCTCGCCTGGTCGAACCGATGGTCGCTCCTCGCACTCCTGCTCGCGCTGATCATTGTGGCGCCGATCCTCTCGGTGATCGCCGCCGCGACCGGGGACAGCGAAGGCCTCTGGGCGCACCTCTTCGCGACCGTGCTGCCTCGCTACGTCGCGAACACACTGGCACTCATGGCGGGCGTCGGCGGGCTCAGCCTGATGCTCGGCGTGAGCACCGCCTGGGTGGTGACGCGCTACGAGTTCCCGGGCCGCCGGGTGCTGGAATGGATGCTGGTGCTGCCCTTCGCCGTGCCGGCCTACCTCATCGCCTACGTCTACACCGATTTCCTCGACTATGCGGGGCCGGTGCAGGGCGCGCTGCGCGATGCCTTTGGCTGGCAGACGCGGCGGGACTACTGGTTCCCCGAGATCCGCTCCATGGGCGGCGCCATCGCGGTGATGGGCGCGGTGCTCTACCCCTACGTCTACATGATGGCGCGGACAGCCTTCAAACTGACGCCGCACACGCTCTTCGAGATCGCGCGGGTGCACGACCGGGGCCTCTTCCGCACCGTCGGCCTGCCGCTGGCGCGGCCCGCCATCGCCGCCGGCCTCGCGCTCGTGCTGATGGAGACGGTCTCCGACTTCGGCACCGTGGACTATTTCGCGCTGGAGACGTTGACGCTCGGCATCTTCAACGTCTGGCTCGGCATGAACAGCCTGCCGGCAGCCGCGCAGATTGCCTCGTTGGGCTTCCTCTTCGTCCTCGCGATGCTGGTGCTGGAGCTGATGTCGCGCCGCCGCCGGCGCTACGTGGACACGGGCCGGCGGATGCGGAGCCTCGCGCGGCTTCGCGCAGGGCCGGCGGGCAGCGCCGCTTGCCTCGCCGTGTGCCTGCTGCCGGTGACAGTGGGATTTCTCATTCCCGTGGGCGTGCTGCTGAGCTTTGTGGTCAAAGGCTACGCGCTGCCGGATTACGGCGACGTCCTCATCGTCGCGCTCAACTCGGTGGTCGTGGCGCTCGCCGTAGCTGCGCTGGTGATGGCGGCAGCGGCGCTGATGGTGGTCACTGTCGCCTACCGGCCGAGCCGCCCTCTCACGGTGCTGGCTGGCATCGCGTCGTCCGGCTATGCCTTTCCCGGCACGATCCTCGCCATCGGCGTCGTCACCTTTGCCGGCGCGGTGGATCGCGGGCTCGACGACCTGATCTCGGGTGTGATGGGGCTTTCGTTCGATGGCTTCCTCACCGGCGGCATCGGCCTCGTGCTCTTCGCGTGCATGGTGCGCTTCCAGGCGATCGGCTACGGCGCGCTGACTTCGGGCATGAACCGGCTGCCGCCCAATACGGTATCCGCCGGCCGGGTGCTGGGCCTGAGCCTGCCCGCGAACGTCGTCCGCGTGATCCTGCCATTGCTCGGCACGTCCTTCCTCGCCGGCGGGCTGCTCGTCTTCGTCGACGTAATGAAGGAGCTGCCGATGACGCTCCTGCTCCGCCCCTTTGGCTTCGATACGCTCGCGACCCACCTCTACCAATACGCCAAGGACGAGTTGTTGGAGCAGGCGGCGGTGCCGGCACTCCTCATCGTGCTCGCCGGCACCGGCCCCGTAATCCTGATGAACGAGGCCCTCCGTCGCCTGGGCGAAGAAGGGCGGGGAGCAGGTAAGGGGGTCTGCACCCTGTCAAATGGCCACCTTCAGGGCAATCTGAACGGAACCACAACAAGCTCAGTTGGGCGATGTCCGATCCTGAGCACCTCAAGCCCGGCGAGAGCCGGCAGGCGCTCAGCGCGCGCGGCGGCGACCTTAGGAGCGTGCGAATCTAGGACCAGGCGGTCCGCTGGGTCACGGTCTCGGCTACCACTCGGCCGCCCTTGATGACGTGGGTGCGGTCCGCCCGCCGGGTCAGCGCTTCCAGCGGATCGGCCGCGTCGATGATCACCAGGTCGGCGACGCAGCCGGGCTCTGCGCCATAGTCGTCGAGCCCCATGGTGCGGGCGGCGGCACCGGTCGGCATGTCGAAGACCGTCTCGATCTCGTGCGGGCGGCTCATGTGCGCGGCGTGACTCGCGAGGAACATCACCTCCAGCGGATCCCCCAGCCCGTAAGGGTAAAAGGTATCGCGGATACAGTCCTGTCCGCAGGAGACGTTGACGCCGGCCTCCAGCAGCTCCTTTACGCGGGTGATGCCGCGCCGCTTGGGCTGCGCATCGCCCCGCCCCTGGAGCATGAGGTTGGTCGCGGGGTTCACGATCATGTGGATGCCCGCGTCCTTCACGAGCCCGATCACGCGGTTGGCGTAGTCCTCCTCGTAGCCCGCGAGCGCGCAGGTGTGGCCGGCGGTAACACGCCCCTGCCAGCCCTTCTCCATGGTCTGCTCGGCCAGCACTTCGAGCGTCTTCGCGTCGGGATCATCGGTCTCGTCCACGTGCATGTCGATGTCGGCGTCGTGATGCGCTGCGATCTCGAAGGCGAGCGCAATATGGCGGGCGCTGTCCTCCGGCGTCGCCTCGTTGAAGGGCATGCCGCCCACCAGGTCGGCACCCGCCTCCATCGCCTTCCACATCAGGTCGTCGGTCCCCTTGTCCTTGAAAA
Source organism: Alphaproteobacteria bacterium (assembly GCA_963422645.2). Classification (GTDB taxonomy): domain Bacteria; phylum Pseudomonadota; class Alphaproteobacteria; order UBA828; family UBA828; genus WTGU01. The sequence continues at coordinate 337,343 of CAXXVO010000008.1, read as the reverse complement.
TGCCTTCTTGCGGGAAGGCGACGATCTGAACGTCGGCAATGTCGCGGGTGCGCTCGCGCGCTTCCAGCACGCCTTCCAGCGGACGGAGGCCGCCGATGCTGTCCACATCGACATGGCTGCGGAAGCGCGTGACGCCGTTGGCGACGGCCGAGCGGATCGTGCGCACCGCGCGCGCGGCGATCTCCTCCACGGTGTAGGCACGCTTCCGCGCCCAGATGATCTCGATGGCCTCGTCGAGGGTGCCGGACCGGTTGGGCCTGACATCGTCGTTGATCTGCGCCTTGTCGAGGTGGATGTGCGGCTCCAGGAAGCCCGCCACGCAGAGGCGCCCGCCGGCATCGATGGTGCGCTCGGACGCGGCCGCGCCGCCGGAAGGCGCGGGCACGAAGCGGCCGTCCCTGACGAAGAGATCGCGCGGCCCGTCCTCCCGCCAGAGATGCGCGCCCGTGATCGCGAGGTCGACCCGGTCTTCCGTCATCGTTCGCTCCTCCCTCAACCTCCGGCGTCCACCAGGCGCGCCAGCGTCTCCTCCCGGCCGAGCGCGGCCATGACGGCGAAGATTCCGGGTGACGCGTGCGCGCCTGTCAACGCCGCCCTGAGCGGCTGCGCGATGGCGCCGAGACCGACGCCTTCGCTCTCGGCAAAGCTGCGGACCGCGGTTTCGAGTTGCGCTTCATCCGAAGCCGCGCCGTCCTGCAGCACAGCGGTCAGACGGCCGAGGCGGCCCCGCGCCTCACTACCTTCGTCGCCCAGCAGCCGCGCTGCCTTGGGCGTCATCTCCAAGGGCCGGTCGCAGACCAGGAACGCCAGCTTGTCGGCGAGCTCGACCAGCGTCTTCGCACGCGCCTTGGCCTCCGGTAGCAGGGCGGCAATCCGCCGCCGTCCTTCGTCCGTGGCGGCCGCAGGATAGCGCGCGGCGAGCCTTCGTTCGACATCGGACAGCAGTTCGGAATCGGCACTCGTGCGGATGTAGTGGCCGTTGAGGCTCTGGAGCTTCTCCATGTCGAAGCGCGCCGCGCCGCGGTTCACCGCGTCGAGGTCGAACCAGGCGATGGCCTGGTCGGTGTCGATGATCTCGTCGTCACCGTGGCTCCAGCCGAGCCGCAGCAGCGCATTGCGCATGGCAGAGGGCAGAATGCCGAGCTCGGCATAGGCGCCGACGGCGACCGCGCCGTGCCGCTTGGAGAGCTTCGCGCCGTCGGGGCCGTGGATCAGCGGGATATGGGCATAGGCCGGCGGCTCCCACCCGAGGGCGAGGAAAAGCTGGGTCTGCCGAAAGGCGTTGGTGAGGTGGTCGTCGCCCCGGATCGCATGGGTGATCCCCATGTCGTGGTCGTCCACCACCACCGAGAGCATGTAGGTCGGCGTGCCGTCGGCACGCAGCAGTACCATGTCGTCGAGAGCTGTGTTATCAATTTGGACATCTCGTTGGACCAAATCTGGTATGATAGTGTTGCCTTCCTGCGGTGCTCGAAAGCGGATCACGGGATCGACGCCGGGTGGCGCTTGCGCCGGGTCACGGTCTCGCCAGCGCCCGTCGTAGAGCGCTGCGCGACCAGCGGCACGAGCCTCGGCGCGCATGGCCTCCAGCTCCTCTGGCGTGCAGTAGCAGCGGTAGGCGCCGCCGGCTGCGAGCAAGCCCTGCACGACGTCAATATGGCGCTCTCTGCGCTCTGATTGACGCACGATCTCGTCGTCCCAATCGAGACCGAGCCAGGTGATCCCGTCGATGATTGCGGCTATGGCTTCGGGGGTTGAGCGTTTGCGGTCGGTGTCCTCCAGCCGCAGCCGGAAGCTGCCGCCGTGACGGCGCGCGTAAAGCCAGTTGAAGAGGGCGGTGCGCGCGCCGCCGAGGTGCAGCATGCCGGTCGGCGACGGCGCGAAACGCGTGACGACGCTCATGTGCGATCTTACCCCCGGCAGACGACCCGGCCGTTGGCCACGGATCGGAACCGTCGAGCGTTTAGCATATCGTCCGGCAACAGGCGACCGGCCGGCCACCGGTTGCGTGGCGACACGGTTCCGAGCAAGTGCTGAGGCTCGCAGCCGGCCTGCGCATCCAACTCGACGCGGTGTGGGCCACCGAGCGCCGCCGCGTTTTCCTGTGGGTGCCGGTCCTCTTCGGCGCCGGTGGCGGCCTTTACCTCACGCTGCCGACCGAACCGATCGGCTGGATTGCGCCGGCGGGGGCCGGGTTCTTCGCCCTCGCGGCGCTATTGCTGCGCCGGTTCACGGCACCGGCCCTTGGTCTCGCGGCGTTGGCGCTGCTCGCCGCCGGGGTCGCCGCCGCCGACTGGCGCTCCGACCGGGTCAGTGCGCCGGTGCTTGCGGGCCCCATCGGCCCGGTGGACGTGTCGGGCCGCGTGATCTGGGTCGGCGCCGGTGAGGGCCCACAGCGCTACCTCCTCGATCGCGCGACGATTGAGGGCTTGGCCCCGGAGGAAACGCCAACGCGCGTGCGGCTCAGCATACGCAGCACCGGCCCGCATGGTCCGGCCTCGCCCGGGTCGTGGCTGAGCGCTCTCGCGTCGCTAAGACCGCCGCCCACGCCTGCGGAACCCGGGGCGTGGGACTTCGGGCGCCAAGCGTGGTTCCAGCGGATCGGCGCGGTGGGCTTCGTCTACGGCGCGGCGTCGCCCGAGGACGCGCCCGAGGGAGAAAGCGACAGCCTGCTCTCGCTGCTCTCGCGGGTCCGCCATTGGGTCTCGTCGCGAATCCTCGCGGCGGCGTCGCCCTCGGCAGGGCCGTTCGCGACGGCGCTGCTAACCGGCGACCGCAGCGCCATCGAGAAGACCGCGCTCAAGGCGATGCGGGATTCCGGCCTCGCGCACCTGCTGGCTATCTCGGGGCTCCACGTCGGCCTGATCGCCGGATTCATCTTCTTCGCCTCACGGGGCCTGCTGGCGTTGATCGAACCGGTGGCCCTCAGAGCGCCGATCAAGAAGTGGGCGGCAGCCTGTGCGCTGTTGGGTGCCGCGGCATACCTGCTGCTCTCCGGCATGAGCGTGCCGACCCAGCGGGCATTCATCATGGTGGGCGTCGTGCTGCTCGCGATCATGCTGGACCGGGCGAGCCTCTCGATGCGGCTGATCGCCTGGGCAGCGCTGTTAGTGCTGGCGATCGCGCCTGAAAGCATGCTCGGGCCCAGTTTCCAGATGTCCTTCGCCGCAGCGACTGCCTTGATCGCGACCTACGAAGCGGCGCGGGGCCTCTTCGCCCGCATGGCGGCACGCGGCGGCCTCGCTCTCCGCCCCGTGGTCTACGCGGCCGGCGTGGCGCTCACGTCGCTCGTGGCCGGCATCGCCACCGGCCCTTTCGCGGTCTACCACTTCAACCGCATCGCAGATTACGGGCTTCTCGCCAATCTCGGGGCCGTGCCGATCACCGGCTTCTGGATCATGCCCTGGGGACTGGTCGCGCTCATCCTGATGCCGCTCGGGCTCGAGGGGATTGCCCTCGCCCCGATGGGCTGGGGGATCGACGCGGTGGTCTGGATCGCGCGCGAGGTCGCAGCGCAGCCGGGGGCGGTTACCCTCGTTCCGGCGATGCCGCCGGCGGCCTTGCTCGCGATCTCGGTTGGCGGCCTGTGGCTCTGCCTCTGGCGCAGCCGCTGGCGCTTTCTCGGGATACTGGTGATTGGCGGCGGGGTGGTGCTGACCGGCCTGGAGCGGAGGCCGGACATCCTGGTCGACGGCGATGCAAAGGTGATGGCGACACGCGGCGAGGACGGGCAGCTTTGGATTTCCACCCGCCAGCGGGGGCGCTTCGTGAGCGACTTTTGGCTCAGGCGGGACGGGCAGGCGGAGGCGCCGACCTGGCCGCGGGACGGCCGTGGCGCACCTGCCGCAGGGATCCGCTGCGATACACTTGGCTGCATACAGCGGCGCGGTAATCGAACGATTGCGTTCGTGCGCGACCCACGCGCGTTCGAGGAAGACTGTCGCCGCGCCGACCTGGTGGTCAGTGCCGTCCCGGCCTGGGACCTGTGCGAAGGTCCCGAGACGGTGGTGGCGCGCTTCGACCTCTGGCGGGGCGGCAGCCACGCCATATGGCTGGATGGAGAGGGTGCTCGTGTCGAAAGCGTGGCAGCGGTGCGCGGCGAGCGGCCCTGGGTCGCCCGACGCGCGCAGGCCCGTTAAGGGTAGTTGGCTCAGTAGCTGCGGAGAATGCCCTTGAGCTTGCCCTGCACCTTGACCCGGCCGGGGCCGAAAATACGCGTCTCGTAGCGCGTGTTTGCGGGCTCCAGCGCGATGGATTCGCCCTTGCGCCGCAGCCGCTTGAGCGTCACCTTGCTGTCGTCCACCAGGGCCACGACGATGGCGCCGCTCTCGGCGGTCTCGCAGCGCTCGATCACGGCGGTATCGCCCTCGAGAATCCCGGCTTCGATCATCGAATCGCCGTCGACTTCGAGCGCGTAATGCTCGCCCGCACCCAACATTGCGCCTGGAATGTCGACTTGGTTGGTCTCGTCGCGCAAAGCCTCGATCGGCGTGCCGGCAGCAATGCGGCCGTAAAGCGGAAGCGCTACGCTGGCTCGGTCGTCCGACGGGCGCTCGGTCCCGCGCCCGGAGCGGAAATCGGCCTTGATCACGCTCGGCCGAAAGCGACGGTTCGGCTGCCGCTCCGGCACGTCGGCGACACGGGAGGGCGGCGGCCTCAGCACTTCCAGCGCGCGTGCCCGATGCGGCAACCGCCGCAGAAATCCGCGCTCCTCAAGTGCTTTGACAAGCCGGTGAATGCCGGATTTGGATTTGAGGTTGACCGCCTCCTTCATCTCCTCGAACGAAGGGGCGATACCGCGACTTTCGAGATAGGAATCGATGAAGAGCAATAGTTCCTTTTGCTTTCTGGTCAGCATCGGCGAACCTCATCAGTCGAACAAAGAGGAAACCTCCCACCTTTGTTCTAGTTTGGTTCGCCACCAATGTCAAGGGGAGACGTACGCGAGGTATCGTACGCGACTATGTGTCGAGCGGAAAAGCGGTATTCCCCGTGGCTAGCCCGCACGTCTCACCCGACGCGCTTACCCTTGCGGAGCGGGAGAATGGGACCCTAGGCGACCGGCATGACGCGCTGATTGCGCTTATGGGACAGCTCGGTGTCATCGGAAGATAAGCAAGTGTCCGCACCGTCCAATCGAGGGAGTGTCGGACGCGTGGAGAAGCGCTAGAGAGTGTCCAGCGCCGTCTGAACCGCCTGGTGCTCGTCCGTACCCGGCGCAAGAAGGGCGAGGAGGCGTTCCCAATGCGCGCGCGCGGTGGCACCGTCGCCCCGTTGCGCCGCAGCGAGCCCGACGAACCAGAGCGCCGCCCCATCGTCCGGGTCGAACGCCAGAATGCGCTCATAGACGGCCACCGCCTCTGCCGGAGGCGGTTCCGCTCCGATCTCGCCAGAGAGCGCGCGGGCGTAAGCGTGAAGGGTCGCGAGGTCGTCGGGCATCAGCTCCACGGCCCGGCGCAGCGCATCTGTCGCCTTTTCAGGCTCGCCAAGCACGGTGTAGGAGCGCGCGAGGCGTAGCCAGCCCTCGGGGTCGTCGGGGTTCTCCTCAAGACGCTCGGCGAGGCTTTCCACCATGCTGCGGATCATGTCCATACGCTCGTCGGGAGACATCTCCGCCGCAGCCGCCATGTCGTCCACCGTCGGGCCGGACGGTGCCTCGGTCACGGCCGGTGCGCGCGGCGCGCTAGCGGGCCCGCTCGGAACCGACCCCGGCTCCACCCCTAACACTTCCGCCGCCTGGCGGATCAGACCCTCCAGGTCCCCGCGCCAGAGCGCGTCCGCCGGCGTATCGGCGGCGAGCGCCAGCCACATGTCATAGGCCTCCCGCACCTCACCGGCCTGGGCGCGGGCAAGCGCCATATGGAAGCGCGCCGCCGGGTCCTGCGGCCGCGCGTCGAGGACTTGGCGAAAGATGCCGGCAGCCTCGGGCACCACCACGCCGTCGTTGGCCCAGACAATCGCCTCCCCCAGCATCCCCAGCACGTCCGGATCGCCGCCGGAAAGCGCCGCTGCCTGCCGCAGCGCGTCCGCCGCCTCGCCGTAGCGCTGCAGCACCACGTAGGAGCGGCCGAGCAGAAGCCAGCCTTCGAGATCGTCTGGGTTCGCCGCGAGCCGCGCCGCGAGCCGCTCGACCGGCTCGCTGAAGGCCGCGGCCGCCGCCGGTGGTTCGACCGGCCGCTCGATCTCCGCGAACGGGCGACCGGGCAGACCCGGGCTGCCGAGGCTCGCATAGACGCCGGCCGCCAGGGCCGGGACGCAGAGTCCGAGCACGATAGCCGCCGCCCACCGCCACCGGTGCGCGCGCGACCCGGTGTCCACCGAACCGGGTGCTTGAGCCGCGTCCGCCGCCTGCGCTCTTTCCCGCGCCCGTGCCGTGCGCAGCATGCGCCGCTCTATCTCGGTGCGGGCTGCCTCGATCTGCCCCTCGCTGACCAGCCCGCGGGCACGGTCGCTCTCCAGCTCGCGAAGCTGATCGCGATAGACGGTGAGGTCGTAGTCCGCCCGCGACGGTTCCCGGCGGTGCCGGCGCAGCAACGGGATCAGCACCGCCACGACGGCGAGCGCCGTCAGCAATGCGGCGGCAAGCGCGAAGAGCATCGGCTGCCCGGTCAGGCGTCGTCGTCGAGAAGCGCGTCCAGCCGCCGCCTCTCCTCGGCGGAAAGCGGCGCCGCCCCCGCTTCGCGCGCACCGGCCCTCGCGCGCCGCAACAGGGCGAAGGCGATGCCGGCACCGATGACGAAGACGGCAGCGGGGCCGAACCAGAGCGCGTAGGTCTCGGGCTTCACCGGCGGGTCCAGCAGCACGTAATCGCCGTAGCGGTCGGTCAGGAACCCCCTTACCGCGTCATCGTTTTCGCCGGCGGCGAGGCGCTCACGAACGATGGCGCGCATGTCCTGGGCCAGCGCCGCATTGGAATTGGCGATCGACTGGCCCTGACACACCAGACAGCGGAGCTCCGCATGGAGCGCACGGGCGCGGGCCTCGAGCGCGGGGTCGGCCAGCGGCTCGTCGGGCGTGAACGCCAGACTGGGACCCGCCGCGAGCCCGAGCCAGAGCGCGCACGTTGCCCCAAGGAGCGCACACCGTACGGTCCGAATCGTGGCGCTCATCCGCGCAAGTCCTCGATCAGAGGCAGGATGGTCTCGTCCAGGTCATGCTTCGAGAGGACGCCCACGTGGCGATGGCGGATGCGGCCTGAGCCGTCCACCACGAAGGTCTCAGGCACGCCGTAGACGCCCCACTCGATCCCGGTGCGGCCGTCGAGGTCGGCGCCCATCAGCGTGTAGGGATTGCCGAGCCGGCCCAACCAGCGCTCGGCGTTGTCAGGCGTGTCCTTATAGTTGATGCCATAGAGCGGGACCGTGCCAGCCGCAGCGAGCGTCATGAGCAGCGGGTGCTCGACCCGGCAGGGGCCGCACCAGGACGCGAAGATGTTGACGAGCGCGATCTCGCCCTTGCCGAGGTCGGCGGTCGCGAACCCGCCCGCCTCCTCGAAGCCCTGGACCGGCGGGAGCGAGAACCCGGGCACCGGCTTGTCGATCAGCGCCGACGGCACCTTGCTGGGCTCGCCAGTCAGCAACTGAACGCCAAGCGCGGCAGCCAGTGCAACGAATAGAAACACCGGCGCGAGATAACGCAGCCTGCGGGCGATGGAGACCGGCTTCTCCTCCGCCTGCTCCCCTGCCGGCGCCTGGTTGCTCTCGTCTGTCATGGATCTCAGTCGCCCGTGCCGGCAGCGGCGACAGCGGGTGCCGAATGGCGGCGTCGGGCGGGTGCGCCCACGCGGTGGCGGCGGTCGGTCAGCGAGACGACACCGCCCGCCACCATGACGAGTGCGCCGATCCAGATCCAGGGAACGAGCGGATTGTGATGGATGCGGATTGCCGTACCGCCGCCAGGCGCGTCCTCGCCGACCACGACATAGAGGTCGGATAGCCAGGTCGTGTGAATCGCGGCCTCGGTGGTCCAGGTGTCCTGCACCGGATAGTGCCGTCGCTCGGGCAGGAGCAGCGCGACGTCCTCGCCGTCCCGCAGGACCCGGACCTCGCCTTGCCGAGCGAGGTAGTTGGGGCCGGGTACGTCGCCGATGCTCTGCAGCTCAAAGTCGTAGCCGGCAAGGGCGAGCGACTCACCCGGCCGCATCGCTTGCTCTCGCTCCACTGCCCAATTGCTGGCGCCGACCGTGCCCACAACCAGAACCGCGACGCCGAGATGGGCGAGGCTCATCGCCCAGGCCGCGCGCGGCAGGCCGATAGCGCGACGCGCGCTCTCCGCGAGCGGCACCCGGAAGAGCCGCACGCGCTCCGCAAGCTCCGTCAGCACACCCGCCACGACCCAGCCGGCAAGCGCCATGCCAAGCACCGCGCCCCAGGGGCCGCCGCCGCTCAGTCCGACCCCCGCCGCCACCGCGATGGCTGCGGCGAGCGAGATCGCGAGGCGCGGCAGCACGGCGCCGGGGCCCGCGCGCTTCCATGCCATCAAGGGCCCCGCCGCCATCATCAGGAGGAGCGGAATCATCAAGGGCACGAAGGTCGATTCGAAGAAGGGCGGGCCAACCGAGACCTTCTGGTCCGCGATCGCGTCGAGAATTAGCGGATAGAGCGTGCCGATGAAGACCGTGGCGCAGCCGACCGCCAGCAGCAAATTGTTGGCCAACAGCGAGCCTTCGCGCGAGAGCGGGCGGAACGAGCCGCCGGCCCGCATACCCGGTGCGCGCCAGGCGTAGAGCGTGAGCGAGCCGCCGACCACGATCACCAGGAACACGAGGATGTAGACCCCGCGTGCCGGGTCGGAGGCGAAGCTATGCACCGAAGTCAGGACGCCGGAGCGCACAAGGAAGGTCCCCAGAAGGCTGAGCGAGAAACCGAGAATCGCCAGCAGAACGGTCCAACTCTTCAGGCTGTCCCGCTTCTCCGCCACGATCGAAGAGTGCAGCAGCGCGGTCGCCATCAGCCAGGGCATGAAGGAGGCGTTCTCTACGGGGTCCCAGAACCAGAACCCGCCCCAGCCGAGCTCGTAATAGGCCCACCAGGAACCCAACGCGATACCAGCGGTCAGCGCGCACCATGAGAGCAGCGTCCACGGCCGGACCCAGCGCGCCCAAGCCGCATTCACACGCCCTTCGATCAGCGCCGCCACGGCGAAAGCGAAGGCTGTCGAAAGCCCGACATAGCCCAGGTAGAGCAGTGGCGGGTGGAAGGCGAGGCCGGGGTCCTGCAGCAAGGGGTTGAGGTCGCGCCCGTCGAACGGCGCCGGATCGAGCCTCATGAAGGGGTTGGAGGTGGCGAGCACAAAGACCAGAAAGCCGAGCCCGATCAGCGCCTGAACAGCCAGCACCCAAGCGCGGAAGGGCGGCGGCAAGTTGCGCCCGAAGACCGCCACGGCGGCACCGTAGACCGCCAGAATCCACACCCAGAGCAGCATTGAACCTTCGTGATTGCCCCAGGTGCCGGTGAACTTGTAGAGCAGCGGCTTGGCCGAGTGGGAGTTGTCAGCGACCGTCACCACCGAGAAATCGGAGACGACGAAGGCCTGCATCAGGCAGGCGAGCGATGCCGAGATAAAGACGAACTGCGCCACCGCAGCCGGTCGTGCCAGCGCCATCAAGCTACCATCGCGAAGCCTTGCGCCGAGTGGCGCGGCAGCGGCTTGCACCAGCGCCATCGCCAGCGCGAGGATCAGGGCGTAATGGCCGATCTCGGGGATCATTCGGCGCCCTCACCCTTCCAGTTACCGGACTTCCTCAGCGCGTCCGCTACTTCGCGGGGCATGTAATTCTCATCATGCTTGGCAAGCACCTCATCGGCCTCGAACACGCCGCCCTTCAGATAACCTTCGGCCACCACCCCCTGCCCCTCACGGAACAGGTCGGGCAGAATACCGCGATAGGTCACGGGCACGGTGTGAGCAAGGTCGGTAATGGTGAAGCGCACCGTGAGCCCATCGTCACCCCTCACCACGCTTTCTTCCTCTACCAGACCACCCACGCGAAGCCGCTGCTCAGGCGAAAACTGCTGCTCCTTGATCGTGCTCGGGTCTTGGAAGAAGACGAGCGTGTCATCGAGCGCGGTGAGCACAAGGCCCGCCGCGAGGCCAAGCGCGCCGAGCCCTCCGCCGACAAAGACCAACCGCCAGTGCTTGCGCTTCATGCCGGGGCGTTCTGCTCCCCGTCACGGTCGCCGTCTCCATCGGCGGCACGCTGCCGGCGGGCGGTCGCCTCAAGAGCCCTGAGCGCCGCCTCCCGCGCGCGCATGGTGCGGATGCTCAGCACGAGGAGCGCGACCATGATCACGGCCGCGGCACCGAAGGCCGGCCACACATAGGCAGCGTAGCCGCCCATTTCGAAGAACGACATTTCCCCGCGTTCACCCGCCGCCGCCGGCACCGCTCACGGCACCACCCGACAGACTCCTTATCTAGCAATTGTCTTAGTGTGGGGGCATCGTTCGCCGACATCAAGACGGCGACCTGTGGGCAGAAGGTGCGACGGCTGACGGCCGGGTGCCGGTTGGCTACACTTAGCTCACGGCGAAGCGGTCGTTTGGAGGGGCGCGGAATGGCCTATTGGCTCTTGAAATCGGAACCCGGATCCTGGTCGTGGGACGACCAGGTGCGCGATGTCGTCACCGAATGGGATGGCGTGCGCAACCATCAGGCGAACAACAACATGAAGGCCATGAAGCAGGGCGACCGCTGCTTCTTCTACCACTCGGTCAATGCGAAGGAGATCGTCGGCGTCGTCGAGGTCGTCAAGGAGCACTACCCCGATCCCACCGACTCCTCCGGGCGCTTCGGCATGGTCGACGTCAAAGCCGTGGTTCCGGTGGGTCAGCCGGTCTCGCTGAAGCAGATCAAGGAAGACCCGGCTCTCCAGGACATGCAGCTCGTGCGCCAATCGCGACTTTCCGTAAGCCCCGTGTCTGCAGCCGAGTGGCGGCGCATCTGCACCCTGGCGGGCATCGCCGCCTGACGCGAAGGTCGTTCCGCTCAAGCACCCTGTCTGCGGGCCGCACGCGCGACCCGGAGCAGCGCCTGCCAACAGATCGCCTCGGGCGCGCCGCCGGAAATCTTGCAGTCGCGCTCGGCACGGGTCAGCAGCCCCAGCGCGCGGGCGGCGCGGGCGCTGGGCCAACGCGTCATCTCCTGCCCGAACGCGGCACGCTCTCGGGGGAATACGGGTGGCTTGAGGCCGCCCATCGCATCCGCCCGGCTGGCGCCGCCTTCCAGCGCGGCAACCGCGAGATGAAGGCGCGCAAGACGCCGGGCCGCAGCGCGGAGGATGGTGATCGGCTGGACGCCGCCGTAGAGCGCCCGCGACATCGCCCGGTCCAGCCCCTCACGGTCGCCGGACAGGGCCAGACGCGCAACCGCATCGGCGGATGCCTCGGCCGCATCACCGACGCAGACCTCCGCGACCTCCATCGTGAGCACGCCGCCCTCGGCCCCCGGATCGCCGAGATAGACTGCGAGCTTCTCGACCCCGCTCTCGATCTGGCGGCGGTCGCTGCCCAGGCGCTCGGCAAGCCAGGCGGCGGTCTCGGATGCCACCTTGATGCCGCGCTTGGTGCAGAGGGCCTCGATCAACCCTGCGGCGTCCGCGGCGCTTTCGTCGTAGCAGGCGACGGCAGCGAGGTGAGAGTCCTGCTCGCACAGACGCCTGAGGCCTGAACGTGGGGTTAGCAGCCCGGCCTCCGCGATCACCAGACTCTCCGTGGCCGGCAGCGCGAGGCACGAGCGGATTGCGGGAACCACAGCCTCGGTCGCCCCGCGCAGGCGGACGGCGCGTCGACCGCCGATCAGCGAGAGCGCCGCTGCTTCGTCGGCAAGCCTGCCCGGCTCGTCGCGCAGCAGCGCCGGGTCCAGGTTGGTGACGCGAAAGGGGTCGCCCAGGTCCTCCGCGACGGCCTTGACGCAGGCCTCGGCGCGGGCCCGCACCAGGCCTTCGTTGGGGCCGTAGATCAGGACCAGCCGAACGCCCGCCTCCGGCGTGGCGCAGAAGCGGTCGGCGCGCGCCGGCGGGATTTTCATGGTGCGTCAGCCACCGGCAAGTGCGATGCCCGGCGCCTCATCGACGGAGATAGAGGAGAATCAGCGTCAGAATTTCCTCGCTCAGCACCCGCGCTGCCCCTTCGGCCGCATCCCGCTCCGCCGTCACGGTGGCGAATCCTGACTCGACCACGTTGAAACTGCCCGTCGCCTGCGCGGCGTCGCTGTAAACCACCGCCCCGTCCCTATCGGCTAGCGAAAACCGGGCACGGAGCGTGAGATTGAACCGGGTCGCATGGTCGTCGCGCTGGATCAGCAGCGGGGTCTTTTCCTGCTCGACCGAGAGGGTCAGGCGATAGTCAGGATGGGTCGGCTGCCCTCTCGGGGTGAGGCTGTCGATCAGATGGTTGCGCACGATGTGGCCGACCCGGTCTTTGATCGGTGCGATTTCGATCGCTGCCACGCCGCCGCCACGCGCCTTGCCGGTGCGGGCGCCGTAGAGAGGCTCGACGGAGCAGGCGCCGAGCAGGACGAGGGAAAGAGTGAGGGCGAGGACGGGGGTCGGCGCGCGCCTCAAGCGCGCAACGATGCGAGAGAGCGGCCGATCAGGTGACGACATTCACGATCCGCCCGGGCACGACGATCACCTTGCGCACTTCCCGGCCGGCAAGCGCCCGACGCACGCCGCCGTCCGCCATCGCCGCGGTTTCCGCCTCCGCTTTATCGTGGCCCGCCGGAAGCGAGATGGTCGCGCGCTTCCGGCCGTCCACCTGCACGACAATGACCACGACGTCGTCGGCAAGCAGGGTAGGGTCCGCCTCCGGCCACGGCTCGCGTGCGAGCCAGCCGTCGTGACCGAGGCGGCGCCACGCCTCCTCGGCCAAGTGCGGAACCACCGGGCCGAGCAGACGTATGGCCGTCTCCAGGCCCTCCCGCATCACGTGGCCCGCGCCAGGCGCGTCCTCGATAGCGGAGAGCGCATTGGTCAGCTCCCGCACCCGCGCCACCGCCCGGTTGAAGCGAAATCGCTCCAGATCGTCGCTCACACCGGCGATGGTCTTGTGGATCGTCCGGCGCAGCTCGCGCAGCGGGGCGGGCAGCGCTTCGAGCTTAGGCGGCGACGCCTCGCAGGGCGGCAGGGAAAGGGGCGGAGCCGAGACCAGGCGCCAGAGCGCCGCGACATAGCGCCAGGCGCCCTTGACGCCGGTATCGGTCCACTCCAGGTCGCGCTCGGGTGGGCTGTCGGAAAGCATGAAGAGCCGTGCCGTGTCGGCGCCGTAGGCCTCGATGATCGCCTCGGGATCAACGGTGTTGCGTTTCGACTTGCTCATCGCCTCCGACCGGCCGATAGCGATCGGGCGCCCGTCCTCCCTGGTCACCAGGTTGCCCGCGAGGGTCTCGACCTGGTCGGGGTAGTACCAGCGCCCATCGGCGTCGCGGTAGGTCTCATGGCACACCATGCCCTGGGTGAAGAGGCCGGCGAAGGGCTCGTCGATTGTCACGTATCCGCAGCGCTTGAGCGCCTTGGTGAAGAAGCGGGAATAGAGCAGGTGCAGCACCGCGTGCTCGATACCGCCGATGTACTGATCGACCGGCAGCCAGGGCGCGACATCCTCCTCCGGCAGCGGCTCGTCGGCGCGGGCCGCGCAGAAGCGCGCAAAATACCAGGAGGAATCCACGAACGTGTCCATCGTGTCGGTGTCCCGCTCCGCAGCGGCACCGCAGCGCGGGCACGTGGTGTGTTTCCAGGTGGGATGGCGATCGAGGGGATTGCCCGGCGTATCGAAGGTCACGTCCTCCGGTAGTCGCACCGGCAGCGCCTCGCGCGGCACCGGCACCACGCCGCACGATGCGCAATGGGCCACAGGAATCGGGCAGCCCCAATAGCGCTGCCGCGAGATGCCCCAGTCGCGGAGCCGATAGCTGACGGCAGAGCCGCCCGCGCCGCATTCCGCAAGCTCTGCGACGGCGCGCGCCTTGGCGTCGGCCACCGACAACCCGTTGAGAAACTCGGAATTGATGGCCGTACCGTCGCCGATATAGGCCTCATCGCCGATCTCGACCGAATTCGCATCCTCTCCTGGCGGGCACACCACCGGGATGACGGGCAGGCCCTGGCCGCGCGCGAAGTCGAGGTCGCGCTGGTCGTGGGCGGGACAGCCGAAGATTGCGCCGGTGCCGTAGTCCATGAGCACGAAGTTCGCGACATAGAGCGGCAGCGTCCGCTCGGCGTCGAAGGGGTGGCGGACCCTGACGCCCGTATCGAAGCCGCGCTTGCCCGCCGCCTCGATGTCGCGCTCGCCAACGCCGGCGCGATTGCACTCGGCAATGAAATCGGCGAGCGCGGAATCCGAAGCAGCAAGCGATGTCGCCAGAGGGTGGTTGGGCGAGAGCGCGCAGAAGGACGCGCCGAAGAGCGTATCGGGTCGCGTGGTGAAGACCTCCAGCGCCTCGTCATGGTCCTCGATGGGGAAGAGGATGCGGGCTCCCTCTGAGCGGCCGATCCAGTTGCGCTGCATGAGCCGCACCTTGTCGGGCCAGCGCGGCAATGCCTCCAGTGCCTCCAGGAGCTCGTCTGCGAAGCGGGTGATGCGGAAGAACCATTGCGCCAGCCGGCGCTTCTCCACCACCGCGCCCGAGCGCCAGCCGCGCCCGTCCACGACCTGCTCGTTGGCGAGCACCGTGCGATCGACCGGATCCCAGTTGACCCAGGCCTCCTTGCGCTCGACGAACCCGGCCTCGAAGAAGTCGAGGAACAACGCCTGCTGGTGTTCGTAGTAGCCGGGGTGACAGGTCGCGAACTCGCGCTCCCAATCGATCGAGAGCCCCATCATCTGCAACTGCCCGCGCATGGTCGCGATGTTGGCGTAGGTCCACTCGGCAGGGTGGACGCCGCGCTCGAAGGCCGCGTTCTCCGCCGGCAGGCCGAAGGCGTCCCAGCCCATGGGGTGGAGGACATCGAAGCCCCGCGCCCGCTTGTAGCGCGCAACCACGTCGCCCATGGTGTAGTTGCGCACATGGCCCATGTGGATGCGGCCCGAAGGGTAGGGGAACATCTCCAGGACGTAGTAGGTCGGGCGCCCGCCGCTGCGCTCCGCCCGGAACAGGCCCGCGTCCTCCCAGGCGGCCTGCCACTTGGCCTCGACCGCCTGCGCGTCGTAACGCTCACTCATCGGCAACGCTCGCTCCCTCACTCCGGCCGGCACCGGAGAGCGGCGTCCCTATAGCATGAAGAATGAGCCGGCGCAGCCGCACCGGGCGGCCGGTCGTGGGGCGCTGGCCTCTTTGTCAGCCGAGTTGTGCGGTGCGCAGTTGTCTGGCGCGTTCGAGGATCTTGTCCTCGAGGCTGACAGCGGTATCCGGGTTCGTGGTGCGATCCTCCCATTGGCCGTCCCCGCCGCGTTCCTGGCGAAACACGGAGACCTGCACGCCGTCCGCGCGCAGCGTCCTGCCGAGGATGTAGACCGTCAGCTTGAAGCGCTCGTCGGGGCTCTCGGGCGGGGCGTACCAATCGGTGATGATCACCCCGCCGAAGGGATCGGCCGAGAGCAGTGGCATGAACGAGATGGTGTCGAGGGTCGCGCGCCAAAGGAAGGCATTGACGCCAATGCCGCTGCGGGGCGCTGCGTCTCGACTCTTGCTGCCGCTGCTAAACAGCGTAATGCCGTCGTCGCCGAATATCTTGCCTTGGATTTTGGACGGACCACCCTGCACGGGATCCGGGCGCGGCGCTGGCAGGTTGCCGAAGTTTTCGCAGCCGGCCGCCGTCAATCCCATAAGGAAGACGACAAGCATCCCCACGACGATATTCGAGCGCCTCATGCCGGCTGTCTCCGCTGAATATTCATTACTAGCTTTTACCACGAGGCGCGCAAACCCCGCAGCAGAATCGGGCGCCGGCACCGTTGCTCTGAACTCGGTCAGGCGTCGGTACCGCCCACGGTGATCGGGTCGACCAGCAGCGTGGGCAGGCCGACGCCGACCGGCACGCCCTGGCCGTTCTTGCCGCAGGTGCCGATGCCGGTGTCGAGCGCAAAGTCGTTGCCGATCGCGGTGACACGGGTGAGCACGTCTGGCCCGTTGCCAATCAGGCTCGCGCCCTTGAGCGGCGCGGTCGTCTTACCGTCCTCGATGAGGTAGGCCTCGGCGGCCGAGAACACGAACTTGCCGGAGGTGATGTCTACCTGACCGCCGCTGAAATTCTTGGCGTAGATGCCCTTCTTCACCCGGCCGATGATCTCTTCCGGCTCGTCGGCGCCGTCCAGCATGAAGGTGTTGGTCATGCGCGGCATGGGCGAGTGCGCGTAGCTCTCGCGCCGGCCGTTGCCGGTGGGTTCCATGCCCATGAGGCGTGCGTTCATGCGATCCTGCAGGTAGCCACGCAGGATGCCGTCCTCGATCAACACGGTGCGGCCGGTGGGCGTGCCCTCGTCGTCCACGGTGAGCGAGCCGCGCCGGTCGTCGATGGTCCCGTCATCCACCACTGTCACACCCGGCGATGCCACCCGCTCGCCAAGGAGGCCGGAGAAGGCGCTGGTCTTCTTGCGGTTGAAGTCGCCTTCGAGGCCGTGGCCGATCGCTTCGTGCAGCAGGATGCCGGGCCAGCCAGGGCCGAGCACCACCGGCATCTCGCCAGCGGGGGTCGCAACCGCTTCGAGATTGACCAAGGCCTGGCGGAGCGCCTCGTCCACCTGTGCTCGCCAGCGCTCGGGCGCGAGGAATTCGTCGTAGACTGCGCGCCCGCCAACCCCTTGCGAGCCGGTCTCCTGCCGCGCACCATCGCCGACCATGACGGCGACGTTGAGCCGCACGAGGGGGCGCACGTCGCAGGCGCGGCTGCCGTCGGCGCGGATGATCTCCACGGCCTGCCATTCGCCGAGCAGCGAGGCCATGACTTGGCGCACCCTCGGTTCCTTCGCCCGCGCGTAGGCGTCGATCTCCGCCAGCAGCGCCACTTTGTCGTCGAAGGGCGTGCCGTCGAGCGGATTGTCCTCCACGTAGAGCGAGCGGTTGGTGCGGGAGGGCGCATCCGCCATGGTCCCGCCATGGCCACGGCGCACCGTACTCACGGTTGCGGACGCCCGCTTCAGCGCCTCCTCGCCGAGCTCGCCGGCGTGGGCATAAGCGGTGGTCTCGCCGGAGACCGCGCGCAGGCCGAAACCCTGGCGCGTATCGAAGCTCGCGCTCTTGAGCCGGCCGTCGTCGAAGGCGAAGCTTTCGCTCTGGCAGTACTCGAGGAAGAGCTCGCCGTCGTCAGCGCCCTGGAGAGCGTTCGCGACGATCCCCTCGGTGCGCGGCCGGTCGAGGCCGGCTCGATTGAAGAAAATCTCATCAGTGACGGTTTCGCGGCTCATCGGGCTCGTCCTTCTCTCGTCGCGCGCCACCGCGCGCGCATCCTGTCACGCGTCCGGCACACGACATATGGGGCTGCCGGGTCCCGGCGTCCATCCTGAACGCCCCAAGGATCGGCGAGAGCCCCACCCGCCGTCAACGAGGGGCTTCAAAAACGGCGGGGTGCATGGTAGGACCCTCGCGTCTCGTGCGCAGTGAGCGGCGCGTCGAAGGCCGCGTCGTTTCGTCTCGTATGTGGGGTCCGGGCTGCCTGAGGTCCAGGCCTGCGATCAGCAGGCGTGGCGCCGGGAATGCGGCGGTCGGGCGATTTTTGTCGAGCGAGTGGAGGAGTGTAGTGAGGCATCTCGCGAAACTGGGCGCGTTGGTCGCCGGACTTGGCGGCGCACTCGGCGCTGCCGGATCGGCAGTGGCGCAGCAGCCGGCCGATTGGGAAGTCGACTTTCAGACCGCCCTCTCGCCCTCCATGGAGCGCATCGTCGATTTCAACCTCATGGTGACGATCATCATCGTCATCATCACGGCCTTCGTGTTCGGCCTGATGGCGTGGATCGTGATCCGCTACAACAAGAAGCGGAACCCGACGCCGTCCAAGACCACGCACAACACCATGCTGGAGGTGGCCTGGACCGTGGTGCCGGTGATCATCTTGCTGGTCATCTCGGTGCCCTCGTTCCGGCTCCTCTATTTCACCGACAGGGTCGAAGAGGCCGATATGACGCTCAAGGCAATCGGCCATCAATGGTACTGGTCCTATGAGTATCCCGATCACGGCGACTTCACCTTCGACGCGCTGATGTTGGAAGACGACGAGCTCGAGGAGGGGCAGCCTCGCCTGCTGGCGACCGACGAAGCGGTGGTGCTGCCGGTGGGTGCCAAGATCAGGCTGCTGACAACGGCCGATGACGTTATCCACTCCTGGGCGATACCGGCGCTCGGGGTGAAGATGGATTCGGTGCCCGGCCGCGTTAACGAGACCTGGTTCCAGATCAACCGCGAGGGCACCTATTACGGGCAATGCTCGGAGCTCTGCGGCACGTTGCACGGCTTCATGCCGATCATGATCGAGGCGGTGTCGCAGGAGGAATTCGACGCCTGGGTCGAGGAAGCGCAGGAAGAGTTCGCAGCGGCGAACGAGACCCCGACCGAGCTTGCCGCGCTCGACACCAGCGCGCCGCTGGCGCGCTGAGGAAGGAGAGAGGCCATGGCGGACCACGCCCACGCCCACGCAGCACACGACCACATGCCGCGGGGCATCACGCGGTGGCTCTACTCCACCAATCACAAAGACATCGGCACGATGTACATCGCCTACGCGATGGTGTTCGGCATCATCGGCGCGGTGCTCTCCATCTTCATGCGGATAGAGCTGGCCGAGCCGGGCATGCAAATCTTTGCCGATTCTCACACATTCAACGTCTTCGTGACCGGCCACGGGCTGATCATGGTGTTCTTCATGATCATGCCTGCCTTCATCGGCGGCTTCGGCAACTGGATGGTGCCGCTGATGATCGGGGCGCCGGACATGGCGTTCCCACGCATGAACAACATCAGTTTCTGGCTGCTGGTGCCGTCCGGCGCCCTCCTTGTGACCTCGATGTTCGTGGACGGCGGGCCTGGACCGGGCGTTGGAGCGGGCTGGACGGTCTACGCGCCCTTATCGACCTCGGGCCACGTGGGCCCGGCCATGGACCTCGGCATCTTCGCGCTGCATCTCGCGGGCGCGTCGTCGATCCTCGGCGCCATCAATTTCATCACCACCATTCTCAACATGCGCGCACCGGGCATGACGATGCACAAGCTGCCGCTCTTCGTCTGGTCGGTGCTGGTGACCGCCTTCCTGCTGCTGCTCTCGCTGCCGGTGCTGGCGGGCGCCATTACGATGCTGCTGACGGACCGCAACTTCGGCACCGCCTTCTTCGATGCTGCCGGCGGCGGCGACCCGATCCTCTACCAGCATCTCTTCTGGTTCTTCGGGCATCCGGAGGTCTACATCCTGATCCTGCCGGCCTTCGGCATCGTGAGCCACATCGTCTCCACCTTCTCCAGCAAGCCGGTCTTCGGCTATCTCGGCATGGCCTACGCCATGATCGCCATCGGCTTCATCGGCTTCGTGGTGTGGGCGCACCACATGTTCACGGTGGGCATGGACGTCGACACGCGGGCCTATTTCATCGGTGCGACGATGGTCATCGCAGTGCCGACGGGTATCAAGATCTTCAGCTGGATCGCCACCATGTGGGGCGGCTCGATCGACTTCAAGACACCCATGCTATGGGCCTTCGGCTTCATCTTCCTGTTCACCGTAGGCGGCGTGACCGGTGTCGTGCTCGCCAACGCGGGTCTCGATAACGCGCTGCACGACACCTACTACGTGGTCGGGCATTTCCACTACGTGCTCTCGCTCGGCGCCGTGTTCATGGCCTTCGGCGCCTTCTACTACTGGATCGGCAAGATGTGTGGCCGGCAGTATCCGGAGACGCTCGGCAAGATCCACTTCTGGATCACCTTCGTCGGCGTGAACCTCACCTTCTTCCCGATGCACTTCTCGGGCGTCTCGGGCATGCCGCGCCGTATCCCCGACTATCCGGACGCCTACGCCGGCTGGAACATGATCTCGTCGATCGGCTCCTACATCTCGGCGGCCGGGCTGATCCTGTTCATCTACATCCTCATCTACACGCTCTTCCGGGGTAAGCCGTGCCCTGCCAACCCCTGGGGCGAGGGTGCGCGCACGCTCGAATGGTCGGTGCCTTCGCCGGCGCCCTTCCACACCCACGAGGAGCTGCCTCGCGTCCGCTAGGCCGGAGCGGGGGCTAGCACGATGAGTGAGCCGGCGGCGAGGGTAGCGGTCGCGGAAAGCGCGGCGCCGGTCGCGCTCGCCGATACCTTCGCGCTGCTGAAGCCGCGAGTGATGTCACTGGTGGTCTTCACCGGCGCGGTCGGGCTCGTCATCGCGCCCGGCACCATTCATCCGGTGATCGCGGCGGTGGCGGTGCTCTGCATCGCGATCGGCGCCGGCGGGTCTGCGGCCATCAACATGTGGTACGACCGCGACATCGACGCCGTGATGACGCGCACCCGGGAGCGGCCGGTCCCGGCCGGGCGGGTGGAACCCGGCGCCGCGCTTGGCCTCGGCATCGTGCTGTCGGTGGGCTCGACCGCGCTGATGGGGCTCGCGGTCAACTGGGTCGCGGCCGGCCTGCTGGCGTTCACGATCTTCTTCTACATCTGCATCTACACGATGTGGCTGAAACGGCGCACGCCGCAGAACATCGTGATCGGCGGTGCCGCCGGCGCCTTCCCGCCGATGATCGGCTGGGCGGCGGTGACCGGCGGAATCGACCTCACGGCGGTCGCGCTCTTCGGCATCATTTTCCTCTGGACCCCGCCGCATTTTTGGGCGCTGGCGCTGGTCCGCTCGTCGGATTACGAGGCCGCCGACGTGCCGATGCTGCCGGTTGTCGCGGGCGCTCGCAGCACCCGGCGTCAGATCGTGGCTTACACGCTGCTCCTCTTGCCCGTGAGCCTGGCGCCCTGCGTGACCGGGGCTGCCGGCGCGGTCTACGGCATCGGCGCGCTGGTGGCGGGCGTCCTGCTCGCGGCTGGCGCCTTCCGCGTCCTCATTGACCACAGCCCGGCCGCAGCGAAGCGGCTCTTCGGCACGTCGATCATCTACCTCTTCGCGCTCTTTGCGCTCCTGCTCGCAGACCACGCGTGGCCGATCCCGATCGTGCCATGAGGGATGGTGTCGTGAAAGACCGGGACAGCGAGCGCCGGCGCAAGATTCGCAACTTCGCCCTCGGTGGCGCGCTGCTTGCGCTCGCGATCCTGTTCTACCTGATCACCATTGTCAGGATGGGGGGCGAGTAGGATGGCTACCGGCTCGCCCGACGCCGCCAGCAAGCGCGCGAGCCGGCGCCGCGCGGCGACCGCGCTCATCCTGGGCGGCGTGGTCTGCAGCATGGTCGGGCTCTCCTTCGCCGCGGTGCCACTCTACCGGCTCTTTTGCCAGGTCACTGGCTTTGGCGGCACCACGCAGGTGGCCGAGGAAGCGCCTGTGGAGATTGGCGAACGCCTCGTCACCGTCCGCTTCAATGCGGACACGGCGCGCGACCTGCCGTGGTACTTCAAGCCCGAGCAACGCGAGATCAAGGTGCGTGTCGGCGAGATGGCGATGGCGGTCTATAACGCCGTCAACCAGTCCGACCAGGCGCTCGTCGGCACCTCGACCTTCAACGTGACACCGGTGAAGGCCGGCGTCTACTTCAACAAGATCGAGTGTTTCTGCTTCGAAGAACAGACGCTGGCGCCGGGCGAGCGCGCCGACTTTCCGGTGTCGTTCTTCGTAGACCCCGACATCGTCGAGGATCGCAGGCTCGACGACGTGACCACGATCACCTTGTCCTACACGTTCTTCGCGCGCGGAGAGGGCGTGACGGAAGCCGCGCTGACCGACGATACGGCCGGCGACCCGAGCCCCGAAGCGGCGGGCCCCAGACCAGGGAGCGAGCTTAGTTATGGCGGATAGCGCACACGGGACCGCGAACCACGAGTACCACATGGTGAGGCCGAGCCCGTGGCCGGTTATCGGCGCCTTGGGCGGCGGCGGCCTGGGGCTCGGCGGCGTGGTCATCTTCATGCACACCGGCCAGATCTGGCTGATGACCATCGGCGGGATTGTGGTCCTGCTCACCATGTACTTCTGGTGGCGCGACGTGATCCGCGAAGCGCTCGTGGAGAACGAGCACACCCAGGTGGTTCAGCGCGGTTTGCGCTTCGGCATGGTGCTTTTCATCGCGTCCGAGGTGATGTTTTTCGCGGCGTTCTTCTGGGCCTTCTTCAACGCCTCGATCATGCCGACCGACGTCATCGACAACACGTGGCCACCGCCAGGGGTCGAGACCATCCCTGCCTGGCGGCTTCCCTTCGTGAACACGCTGCTGCTGCTGACCTCGGGCGCGACGGTGACCTGGGCGCATCACGCGCTCCGCCACGGCAATCAGCAGCAGCTGATCTTCGGGCTCGCGCTTACCGTGGTGCTCGGCGTCGCTTTCATCGGCGTACAAGGATACGAGTATGCCCACGCGGCCTTCGGTTTCCGCGATGGCATCTATCCTTCCACCTTCTACATGGCGACGGGTTTCCACGGCTTCCACGTCACCGTCGGCGCCATCTTCCTCGCGGTCTGCCTCTATCGGGCGATCAGGCGGCAGTTCAAGCCGGACCAGCACATCGGGCTCGAAGCCGCGGCGTGGTACTGGCACTTCGTCGACGTGGTGTGGCTGTTCCTGTTCATCTGGATCTACTGGTGGGGCGGTTGATCGAGACGACATGGCGGATGGGACCTACTATCCGCCGGTCTCGGTCCTGAAGGCCGGCCTGCTCTTCCGCTGCCCCCGGTGCGGACGCGGCAAGCTGTTCAGAGGCTACTTGCGGGTCGCCGAGCGCTGCGGTACGTGCCAGTTCGAGCTTTCGCGGCATGACAGCGCCGACGGGCCGGCCGTCTTCGTGATGTTCGTCGTCGGCGGGGTGGTCGTCGCGCTCGCGTTCTGGCTGGAGTTCACGCATGCGCCGCCCTACTGGCTCCACGCCCTGCTCTGGCTCCCTGCGATCACCATCCTGAGCCTTGGCCTGCTGCGGCCCGCCAAGGCGCTCCTGATCGCGCTCCAATACAGGCACAGAGCGGCAGGCTTTGGCGAAGACTGACCGCGCCCGGCCACAAGTGACCAGCGAACGCGCCCGGCGCCGGGCGACCTGGTTCGCGATCCCGGGCATCATGATCCTCCTCGCGCTCGGCTCCTGGCAGGTGCATCGCCTGATGTGGAAGACCGAGCTCAACGACGAGCGCCGCGCCCAATTCCAGGCTGAGGCGGTTATGCTCCCCGCCGAGCTCGCCGATCCGGCGCCCTTCACCTACCGTCGGGTCTGGCTGGAAGGACAGTTCCGCCACGAGGCGGAGATGTTCCTCGCCGCGCGCACCTTCGACCGCCGAGTGGGCTACCAGATCATCACCCCCTTCGAGCGCGCGGACGGCCCGGCGGTGCTGGTCAACCGCGGCTGGGTACCGCTTGATAACAAGGAGCCCGAGACCCGGCTCGGGGGCCAGATCCAGGGCATGCATCGCCTCGAAGGCGTCGTCGTGCCCAGCGGGCGCACCGGCTGGTTTACGCCCGACAACGAGCCCGAGAACAACATCTGGTTCTGGACCGACACGGAAGCTCTCGCGGCCGAGGCGGGCATTCCCGCGCCGTCCTATCTGGTCGACGCCGGCCACGCCCCCAACCCGGGCGGCCTGCCCATCGGTGGGCAGACCAAGATTGAGCTGCGTAGCGAGCACATGCAGTACATCGTGATCTGGTATGCGCTCGCGATCAGCCTGGCCGTGATCTACGCGATCTATATGCGCCGAGACCGCCGCTCGGACGAGGACGAGGACGAGGCGTGAGCGCCTACGGCACGCTGGAGGCCCGCTTCCGCCGCCTCGGCCTGCTCGGCGGCGCGGCCGCGATGCTGCATTGGGACTGGGCGACGATGATGCCGCCGGGCGGCGCCGAGCCGCGCGCGGCGCAACTCGCCGAGCTCGCGCTGATCCGCCACGAGCTGCTGACCGATGCCCGCGTTTGCGACCTGCTGGACGAGGCAGAGGCAGAGGCGGACACCTTGGACGAATGGCAGCGGGCCAACCTGACGCGAATGTGGCGGCGCTGGCGCGAAGCGGCGGCGCTGCCGGCGGACCTGGTGCAGGCTCTGAGCGAGGCGTCGTCGCACTGCGAGATGGTGTGGCGCGAGGCCCGGCCCGCGAGCGACTTCCCGGCCTTTGCGGCGGCCTTCGCGCCGCTGCTCGGGCTCGTGCGCGAGAAGGCGGCGGCACTGGGCCAGGCGCTCGACTGCGCGCCCTACGACGGGCTGGTCGGTTCCCACGAGCCGGGGCTGAGCTGTGCCACCATTGATCCGCTCTTCGACGACCTTGCGAGCTTCCTCCCCGAGTTCCTCAGCCGCGTGCAGGAGGCGCAGGCGGGCGCGGACGCGCCGCCGCCGGTGAGCGCACCCACCGACGCGCAGCAGGCGCTCGCCAAGCGCCTTATGAAGGCGCTGGGTTTCGACTTCGACCACGGCCGCCTCGATGTCAGCCTCCACCCCTTCTGCGGCGGCAGCGCCGGCGACATCCGCATCACCACTCGCTACGACGAGGCGGACGTTCTTTCCGGCCTCATGGGGGTGCTGCACGAGACCGGCCACGCGCTCTACGAGGCAGGGCTGCCTAAGGAATGGCGATACCAGCCGGTGGGTCAGGCAGGCGGCATGGCGCTGCACGAGAGCCAGTCGCTGTTGATCGAGATGCAGGCCTGCCGCAGCCAGTCCTTCATGCGCTTCCTCGCACCGCTGCTCGGTCAACATCTCAGCGGCGGAGACTCTGCCGACGCGGAGGCGCTTTACCGGCAGGCGATCTGCGTGAAGCCGGGCACCATCCGGGTTGACGCCGACGAAGTCACCTACCCCGCCCACATCATGCTCCGCTACCGGCTGGAGCGCGCCTTGATCGGGGATGAGCTCGCCGTGGACGAGATCCCCGGCGCCTGGGCTGAAATACACCAGTCTCTTCTCGGGCTCAGGCCGGAAAACGACGCGCAAGGCTGCCTGCAGGATATCCACTGGTCCGTGGGCGAGCTCGGCTACTTCCCGAGCTACACCGTCGGTGCGTTGATGGCGGCGCAGTTCTTCGATGCGGCGGTGCGTGAAGAGCCGGCGCTGTGGCCGGCTATCGAGCGCGGCGATTTCTCGCCCCTCTTCG
Organism: Alphaproteobacteria bacterium; assembly: GCA_963422645.2. Taxonomy (GTDB): domain Bacteria; phylum Pseudomonadota; class Alphaproteobacteria; order UBA828; family UBA828; genus WTGU01. The sequence goes on along the minus strand of CAXXVO010000008.1, from coordinate 312,214 downwards.
GGTGGCTCCGGGCCAATGTTCACGGCCTCGCGTCCCGCTACGAGGGCCCGGTTCTGCTCGAACGCGCCACCGGCGCGCCGCTCGGCACCGGGGTCTTCAAGGCCCACCTGCAGCGGCGCTACCTCAACTGAGCCTCGCCAACGCCGGTCTCCAGGCTTGGCGAGTTGACGCTCGCCGGGGAGCGCTCTAGTGTTTCGGACGCGGGCGGGGGATCGAATTTTTGTAGCCCGCAACAATAACAACAGCGTCTTTTTCATGTCGGAGTTGAAGAAGGCGAGCGACCGGCTTGAGCAGGCCGTGGACCGGCTCGACAAGGCGCTCGCAAACGGACAGCTATTGGGAGAGGACGCGCACGCGCCAGCGTTGGCGAGCGCGATTTCCGCCGTCGAGCGGGAACGAGATGGGCTGCGCGGCGATCTCGAGAACCTCAGGGTGGAGCGGGCGCGGCTTGCGCGGGCGCTGACGGACACCAGGGAGCGCCAGGCCACCACACGTCAGGCCAACGAAGCGGTGGCCGAACGGCTCGACGACGCGATCGGGTCGCTCCGCGCAATTCTGGGGGTCTAGATGGGCGAAGTTGCGGTCACCATCGGCGGGCGGCGCTATCCGGTCTCCTGCGACGACGGCCAGGAAGAGCATGTCGCCAAGCTCGCGGCCTATGTCGATCGCCGAGCGCAGGAACTGGTGGAGACCGTGGGCCGGGTCGGCGAAGTCCGCCTCCTGCTCATGGCCAGCCTCGTCGTCGCCGACGAGCTGGCCGACGCCTACGACGAGCTCGACCGGCTGCAATCGCGGGCGAGGATCGCGGAGCGCAGGGCCCGCGTCGACGCCGAGGCGTCGCTCGAGGCCAAGTTCGCGCCGCTCGTGGGCGCTCTCGCCGAGCGCATCGAGAATATTGCCGGACGACTAGAGAAAGACTAGATTCCCTTTCGGACGGTTACTGCCGGATTAGTCGCACCGACTGTTTCCCGCGGTCAATTTTCGCTTCTCGGGAGCTGTCCCTGCTGAGGCCGCGGTCTTGGCAACACGGCGCCCACCTGGTCTCTTAGGCCTGGAGGAAGCTCTGGGTGCGACGGTTCAGGCGGTGCCGTCCTTTTTCTTTCGACGGGAACCGGCCGTGACTCACAGCGCTGCCATCCACGACCGCAAGCAGGCGCTGCGCGAGTATGCGCTGGCGCGGCGCAGGTCCGCACAGCGGGCCGCGGGGCCGGGCGCGGGCGTGAGGGCCGCCAACCACTACCTGGCCGCAGTTCCCACGCCTGCGGGCGCGTTGATCTCCGGCTATTGGGCGATCCGGGAAGAGATCGACGCCATGCCCCTGTTGGCGCGGCTTGTCGGCGCCGGCTTCGTCTGCTGCCTGCCTGCCGTGGTCGGCAAGGGCGAGGCGCTCCAGTTTCGCGTCTGGACGCCGGGCGCCGCGCTCTCGCGCGGGCCGTTCCGCATTCCCGAACCCACGGAGGACGCCGCGCCAGCCCAGCCGACTCACCTGCTGGTGCCTCTGCTCGCCTACGACCGCGATGGATACCGCCTGGGCTACGGCGGCGGCTACTATGACCGCTCCCTGCGCGCGCTGCGCCGGACGCGCCCGATCGTCGCCGTGGGCCTCGCCTATACCGAGCAGCTCATGCAGGGTCTGCCGCGCGAAGTGCATGACGAGCCGCTGGACTGGATTGTGACCGAGCGGGGCGCCATGCCGATCGCTCCGCGCGCGGCCTGATCGCGAGCGCGAAGGGAGCGGCACGGTGCGAATTCTGTTCTGCGGCGATGTCGTCGGCCGCCCCGGCCGCGACATCCTGACGGAACACCTGCCGAGCTTGCGCGAGGAGCTCGCCCTCGACCTGGTGATCGTGAATGGCGAGAACGCCGCCGGCGGCTTCGGCATCACCGCCGATATCTGCAAGGCCCTCTATCAGGTGGGCGCCGACGTGATCACTCTGGGCAACCACGCCTGGGACCAGCGCGGAACCGAGAGCTACATCGAGACCGACCGGCGGCTGGTCCGCGCCCGCAACTACCCGAAAGGCACGCCGGGCAGCGCCGGCGCGCTGCTGCGCACGCGGGACGGCCGCTCGGTCTTCGTCTTCCAGGTGCTCACCCAGCTCTTCATGGACCCCATCGGCGAGCCCTTCGCCTGCGTCGAGGAGACGCTGCAGGAGCACCGGCTCGGACAGTCGGTGGATGCGATCGTGCTCGATATCCACGGCGAGGCGACGAGCGAGAAACAGGCGCTCGCGTACCTCGCCGACGGCCGGGTGTCGCTGGCGGCGGGCACCCACACCCACGTGCCGACCGCCGACCACCGCATCCTGCCCAAGGGGACGGCCTACATCTCGGACGTCGGCATGTGCGGCAACTACGAGTCGATCATCGGGCTCGCCGTCGATGCCCCCCTCGCCCGCTTCACGCGGAAACGCCCCGGTCCCCGGGCGGCGCCCGCCGAGGGCGAGGCCACCCTCTGCGCCGTCCTGGTCGAGACCGACGACAAGACGGGGCTTACCCGCCACGTCGGCGTACTGCGGCGGGGCGGCGTGCTTCGGGAAGCCTGGCCGGTCTGACTGTGTCGTCGGCGGAGCCCGGCGCTCGTCGTTAGCCGGCGCTCGCCCTCTGCATGGGCGCGGGTTGGGCCGCGAAGTGAGGCACCACGTCGCGGGCGAAGCGCTCCCACATCTCGTGGCGGTAAGCGCGCGGCATGCCGTAGGTCACGTTCTGCAGGATGAAGTGGTCGAACCCCAGGTCGACGTAGGCCTGGAGCTTCTCGCACACGGTCTCGGCCCGGCCGACGAGTTGCAGGTCGAGCCACGGCCCCAGATTGTCGGGATTGGTCAGCTTCTTGGAGGTGGCCATGAACTTGCTGAAGGCCTTGAACTCTTCCAGCTCCTTCCAGGGGTCGGCGTCGGCCTCGTAATGCTCGACCACCTTCACGAAGTAGCGCGAGAGATGCTCCTTGGCGAGCGCGTCCGCCTCCTCGTCGGTGTCCGCCAGCACCGCGTGGATCAGGATCGGCCGGCTGACGTCGGTGGAGCCGCCGCGCTGGCGGGTCTCTTCGTCCCAGCGCGCGAAGTCGTTTCCGTGGAAATGCATTGGGAAGTTCGAGACCCGGATCATGGGGAGGTCGAGCTCGGCCATGATTCCGGCGCTCTCGGGGCTGCTGGTCGCGCCGTAGAGGTTGATGCGCTCCTGCACGGACTTCGGCCTGAGCTCGATCGACCGCTCGATGTTGAAGAACTCGCCGCCATGGGTGAATGAGCCGCCGGCGAGCGCCTTGCCGATGACCTCACGGCACTCGCGGAAGCGCGCGCGGGTTTCGCTCATGGAAACGCCGAAGGCATCGTATTCGAGGCGCGCGAGGCCACGCCCGAAGCCGATATGCAGCGTGCCCCGGCTCAGCTGGCTCAGCATGGCAATCTCGCCTGCGAGCCTGAGCGGGCTGTACCAGGGCAGCACCAGGACGCAGGTCCCAAGGTCCATGTCAGGATAGCGTCCGGCGAGATGGGACAGCATCACCAGCGGGCTCGGCGTCGGGAAGTAGTCCGAGAAATGGTGCTCGATCACCCAGAACGCGTCGTAGCCGAGCCCCGCGACATGGTCCGCGTCGACCAGGGCCTCGACGTACTGCTCCGAATCGGACGCGCCGGGCTCGCCGACCGCCGAAATAACCGTTCCGAACTTGATCTCGCTCATGGCAACTCGCTCCCGCCGCTCGCCGCGTCCCGTCTCGGCGATCCTATCCGGGCTAGAGAAATAAAACAAACGTTTGGTTGGATACTGAAAGACGGGAACGGGATGTCAGGGCTAACCGCCGTCGCGCAGCCTGTAGCGCTGGATCTTGCCGGTCGCGGTCTTGGGCAACTGATCGACGTAGCGGAGCCAGCGCGGGTACTTGTAGCGAGCGAGCCCGGCCTTGCAGTGGGACACCAGCGCCTCGCTCAGGCGCTCGCTCGCGGTGTGACCCTCGGCGAGCACGATCCAGGCCTCGGGCTTGATTAGTCCGTCATCATCGGTGCGGCCCACAACGGCGGCTTCCAGCACCGCCGGATGGGCGATCAAGCGGGCCTCGATCTCGATGGGCGAGACCCAGATACCGCCGACTTTGAGCATGTCGTCCGAACGCCCGCAGCAGATGTAGCAGCCGGCTTCATCGACCGCGTAGGTGTCGCCGGTCCTGAGCCACTCTCCCTCGAAGGCCGCCGCAGTGCGCTCGGGCTCGCCCCAATACTCGGCGATGAGGGAGCGCCCGCGGATCAGCAGGTGGCCGGTCTCGCCCGGCGCCACGTCGCGCCCGTCATCGTCGACCAGGCGCGCCTCGTAACCCGGCACGGGTCGGCCGCTGGTGCCCGGCACCACCCTGCCGGGGCGGTTGGAGATGAAGATATGCAGGGTCTCGGTCGTGCCAATCCCGTCGACGATGTCGAGCCCGGCGGCAGCGCGCCAGCGTTCGAGGATCGCCGCCGGCAGCGGTTCGCCCGCCGAGACGCAAAGACGCACGCTGGAAAAATCCGGCGATGCGCTTTCCAGCGCCTGACGCTGCGCGGCGTAGAGCGTCGGCACGCCGTAGTAGATGGTTGGCCGAAACGCCTCGATGGTGGCAAACGTGGTCTCCGGCGTCGGCCGGGCGTCGAGGAGCACCGCCGTGCCGCCGGTCCAGAGCGGAAACGTCATGGCGTTGCCGAGCCCGTAGGCGAAGAAGAGCTTGGCGGCGGAGAAGTGGGTGTCGTCGGTGGTGATGCCGAGCGTGTCGACCCCGAAATACTGGCTGGTCACCACCATGTCGCGGTGACGGTGAACGCCGCCCTTGGGCGTACCGGTGGAACCCGACGTGTAGAGCCAGAAGGCGGGATCGTCGGCGGCAGCGGGCGCCGGGGCCAGTGTATCGGACGCCGCCGCGAGGCGGGCCGCGAAGCTATCGCCCTCGCCTTCTGCGGGGAACACGTGCGCCGGCCGGTGCGAGGCCTCGGCCAGCGCTGGCTCGACCTCGCCAGCGAACTCCGGCGACCAGACGATGCAGGCTGCGCGCGAGTTCTCGATCACGAAGCGGTAGTCGGTCGCGCGCAGCAGCGTATTGAGCGGGGCCGGCACAAACCCTGCCTTGATCGCGCCCCAGAACAGATAGAAGAACGCGGGGCAGTCCTTCACCACCATCAGCACGCGATCGCCGGTGCCAAGCCCGAGGGCGGCGAGCGCGTTTCCCGCCCGGTTCACGCTGGCGGCGAGTTCGGCATAGGTCACGTCGCCTGCCGCATCGCGGATCGCCACCTTGGCGCTGCGCCCTTCGGCGAGGTGCCGGTCGATGAAGGGCACTGCGACGTTGAAGACGTTGGCGAAGGTCAGCGCGGTCGGCGTCTGTGCCGCATCAACCGCGACGGTGTGATCGTCCATACCGGTTCCCTGCCATCCCGATGTCCCTGCCTGCCCCCGCCGGACGCGATCGCCGGATTCGCCTGCGTGGAGCGGCGCAACCGGAGTACCCTCAGACTTCCTGACCTCTGCTGATTTTAGGTGACACGAGCCGCGCGGATTCCGAGGCCCCGTCGATGTCGTAGACTATGTGTCAATCGGCTTTCAATACTGACCCCCGATCGGCGTGCAAAATTGACCCCCCTGAGTGGCACGGCGGAGGTTGTCCCGGTAGCCAATAGGGGGGACCCGCGCGGCTTCGTGTGGCGCCCTGCGCTACGCGGAGCGAAGCCGCGTGGGGGGTCCCTGTTGGCCCACCGGGGCAACCGGGCCGCAAGGGAGGCCGGCGGCGGGTCAGGAGCGGTTCTTGAAGCGCCAGCTCTCGTTGCCGGTCTCGATGATCTCGCAATGATGGGTGAGGCGATCGAGCAGCGCTGTGGTCATCTTGGGGTCGCCGAAGACGGATGGCCATTCGCCGAAGGCGAGGTTTGTGGTGATGACGATCGAGGTGCGCTCGTAGAGCCGGCTCATCAGATGGAAGAGCAGCTGCCCACCGGCCTGGGCGAAGGGCAGGTAGCCGAGCTCGTCGAGGATGACGAAGTCGCGGCGGACGAGCTGGTCTGCAGTGCGGCCCTGGCGTCCGGCGCGAAGCTCGGCCTCGAGGAGGTTGACCAGGTCGACGACGTTGTAGCACCGGCCGCGCGCGCCCTTGCGGATGCAGGACCGCGCGATGGCGACGGCGAGATGGGTCTTGCCGGTACCGGTGCCGCCGACCAGCACGATGTTGCGTTTGCCCTCGAGGAAGCCGCCGCCGGCGAGCTCCTGGATCAGGGGCTCGTTGACCGGCGAGGCGGCGAAGTCGAAGTCGGCCAGCTCCTTGACCGTCGGCAGCTTGGCGGAGGCCATCTGGTACTTGATCGAGCGGGCCCTCTTGTCGGCGATCTCGACCTGCAGCAGCGTACCGATGATCTGTTGCACCGGATGGCGGCGCTTGAGCCCGTCGGCAAGGATGTCGTCGTAAGCGGCGCGCATACCTGCGAGCTTCAGCTGGGTCATCATCTCCAGCACATCATGACGCTCCATGACCGGCCTCCCTCAGGCTGTCGTAGCGCTGACAGTCGGCTACCGGCTTGTGGCGAAGCTGCAGGCCCTCGGGCGTCGGGATGATTGCCGGCGGTGCCGGCTGGCGCTGCCGGGCGAGGATGTTGAGCACCACGTCGGCGCTGCAGGCACCGCAGTCGAGCGTCTCGGCACAGGCCGCCTCAACCGCCTCCAGTCCGTCCTCCAGCACCGCCGCGAGCACCTTGACGAACTGCCGGTCGCCGTCGTCGTGGCCCGCGAGCCGGGTTCGCAGGCGGCCGAGCGCGTTGGGCAACTGCCAGTCCTTGAAGGGCGCGCCATTGCGTAGCGCGCCGGGCTTCCGCGTCAGGATCGGCACGTAATGCCACGGATCGTAGACGAACCGGCCGCGCCCGAAGCTGCGGGGGTGCTCGGCAACGGTCTCGCCGTCCTGGCGGATGACGATCCGATCGGCATAGGCCCGCACGTCCACCGGCCGGCCGACGGCGCGGGCCGCGACGCTGTACTGGTTGTTGTCGAAGCGCACCAGACAGGTCTTCGAGACCGACACCTCGCTGGCATGGAAGCCGTCGAAGGGGCCGCGATACGCCATCAGGAAGGGCTGCTCCTCCTCGAACACCTGCCACACCGTCTTGCCCGGGATTGTCGGATGCGGATGCTTCTTGGCGTCCTCGATGCACCGATCCATCAGCCACTCGTTGATCTCGGCGTAGGAGCGGCCCCGCGGGATGGGCACGAACAGGCGGCCGCGAAGGTCACCCACCTGCTTCTCGACCTGCCCCTTCTCCCAGCCAGCCCCTGGCGTGCACGCCACAGGCTCCACCAGATGGTGCGAGCACAGCTCCTGGAAGCGGCGGTTGTAGTCCCGCTTCTTGCCCACGAAGATCGTGCTCACCGCCGTCTTCATGTTGTCGTAGATGCCCCGCCGGCAGACCCCGCCGAAGAAGCGGAAGGCACGCTCGTGCGCCTCGAAGACCATCTCCTGGCTCTCGCGGGGAAAGATCTGGACCAGATACATCCGGCTGTGGCACAGCCGCATGTGCGCCGCCTTCACCCTGGTCGTCGCGCCCGACAGACGCGCGTACTCGTGGCTCCAGTCGAACTGGTAGGCCTCGCCGGGATCGAAGATCAGCGGCACATAGGCCTGCGCCGGCGACAACAGCCGCCACCGGCGCCGCCAGGCCCTGGCATAGCGGCGAACCGCGTCATAGCCGCCCTTGTAGCCCAGCGACACAAGGTCTTCATGAATCCGCAGAAGAGACAGCCGATCCTTGCGTGCCTTCTTCTCGTTGGCCTTCAGCTGGCGCTCAAGCTCCTCCACCCACAGCCCAAGCTTCGGCATCGGCTGGATCTTGCGCTCGTAGCTGTGCGAGGTCGCATCGCCCCGCACCACCTTGCGTATCGTGTTCTTGGAAACCCTCAAATCCCGGGCGAGCTTCTTGATCGGAACGCCCTTCACCAGATGATCCCGACGGATCTTCGCGATCGTTTCCACAACCAGCATCTCCCCCACCACCCCGTCCGTCCAAACGACGAGGTGTGTTCATGGACACAAATCCAAGGGGGTCAATTTTGGACGCCGATCACCCCCAATAGGGGGTCACTTTTCCACGCTTAACAACACACCGACGGCCCGCGACCGCGCCGGGGCTTCATGAACCCCGCTTCGCCCTCGGCCAGGTAGCGCCGTCGTGCGCGCTGCACCGTCGCGCGCGAGACAGCGAAAGCGTCAGCCAGTTCCTGCGGCGAGACCGCGCTGATCGCCGCGAGGCGGCCGATCCGCAAGAGCATGGCCGTGCGGTCATCGGCGGCGTGGCTGTCAAAGGGAATGAGGTTGGAAAAGTAGGTGAAGGTGTCGTCCGAGATCAGGACGGCGAAGCAGCTGTTGCCGATCGAGACCGCCTCTGGAGGGCACATTGGGAGGGTACTGGGCATGGTTGAGACCGTGCAATTGGTATCAAATTATACTATCAGACCTCGGGCGCGACACCCAGCGAAAAACCGCCTGAAACAACCGAAATGTATCAGAATTCAAGGAGTTCCCGGCACGCTGCCCAGAACAGCCAGCATCACGAGGTCAGGAAGTCTGACCCTATGTCCAAACGCCGGGGCCCGCAGTCTCCATTTTCAGGGAGGTGTGCGCGCAAATCCGGCGCGGGGCGGGATCGCGGGGAGGCGATGGTGACGTGGGATTACATCGTCGTGGGTGCGGGGACGACCGGCAGCGTCGTCGCCAACCGCTTGACGGAGGACGGGCGCAGCCGCGTGCTGGTACTGGAGGCCGGCGGCTCGGACCGGAGCATCGCCGTCTCGATGCCCGCCGCAGGGCTTGTCCTGGCATTGTCCAATCCGCGCTACGACTGGGGCTTCAAGGCCGAGCCCGATCCGACGCGCGGCGGGCGCGAGGACTACATGCCGCGCGGCAAGGTGCTGGGCGGCACCAGCGCGATCAACGGCATGTCGTACGTCAGGGGTCAGCCGGAGGACTACGACGGCTGGGCCGCGCTCGGGTGCGAGGGCTGGGACTTCGAGAGCGTGCTGCCCTACTTCAAGCGCTCGGAGAACAACGAGAACGGCGCCGATGCCTATCACGGAGCGGGCGGCCCGCTCTCGGTCTCCAACATCCGCAGCCTGCACCCGCTCTCGGACGACTATCTCCAGGCCTGCGTCAACTTGGGTATCAAGCGCGTGGCCGATATCAACACGCCGCCGCAGGCCGGCGTCGGCTACGTGCCCGCCACCCAGCGCAGGGGGCGGCGGCACAGCACGGGGCGCGCCTACCTCAGGCCGGCGATGCGGCGGCGCAACCTGCGGGTGCTGACTCACGCCCACATCCGGCGCGTGCTCTTCGACGGCAAGCGCGCGACCGGGGTTGAATACATGCGCCGGGAGCGCACCGAGCGGGCGGCGGCGACGCGCGCGGTGATCATGTGCGCCGGTACGTATGCTTCGCCGCAGCTCCTCATGCTCTCGGGCGTAGGCCCGGCGGCGCACTTGCCCACGTTCGACATTCCGGTGGTTCACGATCTGCCGGGCGTGGGCGAGAACCTGCACGATCACCCGGGCCTTGCGCAGACCTGCTTTGCAAGCGTGCCGACCTACAACACGCTGATGGGCCCCGTGGGCGCGCTGCTCTACGGCGCACAATGGCTGCTTGCGGGCTCCGGCCCGGCGGCCTCGCCCCACGCCCAGGTCACGGCGTTCCTCCGAGTTGACGGGAGCGAGGGCCGCTCCGACCTTCAATACATGTTCACGCCCGCCGGCTACGATTTGTCGGCGGACGGGCCGGTCCTCTTCGACCGGCCGGCGGTCACGGGCCTCATCAACCTGCTCAGGCCCTTCTCCCGAGGGCGGGTCGGGCTCCGTTCCGCGGACCCGCTCACGCATTCGACGATTCAACCAAACCTCTTCGCCGACGAACGCGACCTCGAACTACTGCTCGCCGGCGCCAAGCTGCAGCGCAAACTGTTCCAGACCGAGCCGCTCGCCAAGTCCATCGCCGGCGACTACCGCCCTTCGAGCGAGGTGCAAACGGACGACGAGTGGCGCGCCTACCTGCGCGAGAACTCGCTCAGCGGATACCACCCGGTCGGCACCTGCAAGATGGGCCGGGACGAGCTAGCAGTGGTCGATCACCGCCTGCGCGTGCGGGGGCTCGAGAACCTCCTTGTCGCGGACGCCTCGATCATGCCGACCATCGTCAGCGGCAATCCCCTCGCGACCTGCGTCATGATCGGCGAGAAAGTGGCCGAGATGATCCGCGCATCAGCCTGAGGGCCTAGTGCGCTCCAGCCAGGCGTTCGCGGCGTCCTCCATGGTCATGAAGACCGCGCCCAGCCCCCGGAGCGCCTCGATCAGCCGCTCCAGCATCATCATGCGGTGGCCGCGGCCGATCACGAAGGGATGGCAGGTGTAGGTGAGCACGCCCCATTCCATCGTGCGGGTCATGTAGTCGAAGTCGTCCACCCAGTTCTGCAGCACGCCGCCGGCCGGCATCAGGCCCTGCATGCTGTAGCGTGCGTTGCGCACGTATTCGAAGTGCGGGTAGTCGTCCAGGGTCCAGCTGATGGGCATCTCGACCAGGCTGGTCTCGGGCCCGAGTTGCATGGGCTCTTCGAGCGCGACCACGTCGCCCGAGCGTGCGAAATAGGGGGTGTAGTCGTTCCCCATCATGCTGCTCTCGTAGAGGAAGCCGCGCGAGACCAGCAGGTCTATCGTGTTCTCGCTCAGGTCCCAGGCGGGCGAGCGGTAGCCTCTGGGTTTCTGCCCGCACAGCTTGACGATGGCATCGGTGCCGCGCTGGAGCCCCGCCTCCTCCTCGTCGCGCGACATGGTGACGGGAGTCATGTGGGTCCAGCCGTGATGGCCGATCTCATGTCCTGCAATCGTGATGCGGACGGACATCTCAGGATAGGTCTCGATGGTGTGACCGGGGATGAACCAGGTCGTCGGAATGTCGTGCTGCCTGAGCAGGTCCAGGATGCGATCGGCACCGACCAGGCCGAACTCGCCCCGGCTGATCGGCGTCGGTGAGCGCAGGCCCTGGGCGATGAAGCCCGAGACGGCATCGAAGTCGAAGGTCAGGCAGGCGATGTGCATGTCCGTCCCCCTTGGCCTGGAGCGGGCCCCCTGGACGGGACAGTTGCAGCCGGCCGATGCGACGGGTTAGTCGCTGGGCCGTTTGATTGCCTGGTCGACCTGCTCGCCGCGCGACTGGGCGAGCGCCGCCAGGGTGCGCAGCACGACACAGACCGCGAGCCGGGAGGTCGTGCCGCTCACGTCGAAGATCGGGCAGAGCTCGGAGATATCGATGACGCTAACGCCGCCGCGGGCGCCGAGCAGGCCGGCGATCCGCATCATCTCTCGCGATTCGATGCCACCCGGCTCCGCCGCCGTCACGCCCGGCGCCATCGAAGCGTCCATCACATTGAAGTTGAAGCTCACGTATTGGGCGTCGGTGCCGTCCCATGCCCGGCCGATGGCTTCCGCCGCCACATCGTCGACCCCGCGCTCCAGGATCTCGAACATGGGGAAGAAGCGAATCCCGCGTTCCCGAGCCAGATCGATCCAGTCCTTGGGGTTGAGCGAGTTGCGCGCGCCGAAGTGGCTCACGTTGTCGCTCGCCAGGTTGGGGAGCTCAGTGATGCGGGAGAGCGCGCAGGTGCTGAGGTTCCTCTCGCCGGCCCAGGTGTCGGCAAGATCCAGGTGAGCACCGAAATGCAGGTAGCCCATCTTCTTGTCGGCGCCGATGTGATCCGAAAGCGCCTGGGTCGCGGGGATGGAAAGCGAGCGATCGCCGCCGCAGATGATGGGGGTCAGGCCCGCGGCGAGGATCTCTCGCACCGCCTTGTAGATGCGTTGGCGCGAGAGCTCCGGGTTGACCTTGGGCATCTGCACGTCGCCGCAGTCGACGCTGCTACCGTTAAGATCGACCTGATACTCGAACCAGTAGGGGAAGTACTCCTGGGAGGCCAGCCGAAACTCCCGCGGTCCCTCTTCGGAGCCGGGCTTGCCGATATTGCCCTCGTCGAAGGGCACGCCGACGAATGCATAGCGGGCGCTGACCTCGCGCAGCTTCTCCGCCTCCAGCGCGACGTGCTCGGAACGCAGGAAGGTGATCTGCCCCGGGGCACGGTAGTTGTCGGCCTCGTCGCCTCCCAGAGGCGAGAAGAGGTGTGCGTAGGCCTTGGCGGGGTTCATTCCTCTGTCCCCTTCTCTTCGTGATTCGAGGTCGGTGCGTTCATGGCGCGATCCCCTGCTCCCGGAGTGTTTGGGCCCGGCTGCCGAGGTAGTGGTAGATCATGCAGCACGCGAGCTTGGTGCTCATCTGGCTCACGTCGAACTGGGGACAGAGCTCGGAAATCTCCAGGACGTCGGCGCCGTAGGTGCCGGCGATACGGGCGAGCTGAATCGCCTCCCGGGACTTGATGCCGAAGCATTCCGGCGCTGTCGTGCCGGGCATGCAGCCGGCGTCCAGCGAGTCGGTGTCCCAGGAGCAATAGACGGCATCCGTGCCCTTCCAGGCGAGCTCGAAAATCTCCCGGGTGCAGCTTTCGACGCCGCGCTCGACCACCTCCATCATGGGGATGAGGCGGACGTCGTTGTCGACGTAGAAGTCGTACCAGTCCTTCGGGTTGAGCCCGTTGCGCGAGCCCATGTGGGCCATGTTGGCGCCGTCGCAGTTGGGCAGATCGAACGCGCGCGAAGGGCCCGAGCAGTTGGTGTTGTCGATGCCGCCCCAATCCGGCGCGGAGTCGAGATGGCAATCGATGTGCAGATAGCCGATGCGGCCCTCCCGGTGGAAATCCGAAAGCGCACGGGAGCCCGGGATCGGCGCAGAGTGGTCGCCGCCACAGAAGATGACCTTGGCGCCGCCTTCCAGGCATTCGGTGATGTACTGGTGGATGTACTCGTGGGAGAGGTCGTTGTTGCCCGGCACGATCGGAACGTCGCCGCAGTCGACCGGCTGGAAGACGCTGACCAGGTCGACGTCGTACTCGAACATGTAGGGAAAATACTGGGTCGAGGCTTCGCGCAGGCCGGCCGGGCCTTGCGAGGTGCCGGCGCGCACCATCTGTCCCTGATCCCAGGGAACGCCGAGGAAGCAGATCTTGGCCCCCATGGCGCGGATCGCATGACGGTCCGGCGGACAGTAGGGGGCGCCGAGGAAGGTCGCGATACCGCTCGACTTGAAGGAGCCGTTGTGCAGCTTGGGCGAGCGGATATGGTCGTCGTCGCCCGCCTGTTGCTTCGGGCCCCGATGCTGGTGGGGCACGAACTCCCAAGCGGAGGTGCGGGATTCGGTCATGAATGGTGGCCCTCTGCGCGACTAGAGCGAGTGCGGCGGGACGCAAGGCACCCAGTTCGAGGCCGCCGTCCGCCGACGGAGGCCCCAGGCTGAATAGCACACGCCATCCCCTCGTGCACACGTGCCGCGGCGCACGTGATCGGCCACGTCAGCCCGACCGAGGTTCGCTTGATTCACGCATTGCCTGCCAAGTAACCTGCCCCTTCAACTCCATCAGTTCTTCGATCCCCCGTCAGGACTCTGACGGACCCTTCGTGCGGAGGCGCTCATGTGCTCGGTATGCGGATGCGGCGATGTTACTGCGGGCGACCAGGGTCACGCTCACGGTGAGCGTTCGGGCCACCATCACACCCACACCCATCACCATCACTCCCACGACGGATCCGGTGACGGACACCGCCACGGTCACGCTCACGACCATTACGGGGCGGGAGAAGCCGGGCTCTCCGTACCGGGATTCTCCCAGGAGCGCCTCGTCGAGATCGAGCGGGACATCCTCTCCCGCAACGACGCGGATGCTGCCGCCAACCGGCGCCGGCTCTCCGAGCAGGGGGTGCTGGCGCTCAACCTGATGTCGAGCCCAGGCGGGGGCAAGACCACTCTACTGGTCGAGACCATCACGGCACTAGAGGGCACGCTGCCGATCGGGGTGGTGGAAGGAGACCAGGAGACCAGCAACGACGCGGAGCGCATCAGAGCGTGTGCCGTGCCGGCGGTGCAGATCAACACCGGCCGGGGCTGCCATCTGGATGCGCACATGGTCGGGCACGCGCTGGATGACCTGCCGCTCGCTCCGGGCGGCGTCGTCTTCATCGAGAACGTGGGCAATCTGGTGTGCCCGGCGGCCTTCGACCTCGGCGAAGCATGCAAGGTGGTCATCCTTTCGGTGACCGAGGGCGAGGACAAGCCGATCAAGTATCCCGATATGTTCGCAGCGGCCGATTTGATGCTGCTCAGCAAGACAGATCTCCTGACGCACGTGGACTTCGACCCGGACCGGGCGCTCGAGTACGCCCGGAGGGTGAACCCGGCCATCGCCGAGATCCGTCTCTCCGCCCGGAGCGGAGAGGGAATGGCGGCATGGCTGGATTGGATTCGCGCCCAGGTCCGGGAGGCAGCGACGGCGAAGGGGTTAGATCCAAGTCCTCCCGCACGTCACGCCTCTGCTCATGCATGAGCTTGCTCTCGCCCGGAGCCTCATCGAAATGGTTGACGACTACGCGCTCGCGCATGGCGCGCGCCGGGTCACGCGGATTCACGTGCGGCTCGGCGTGCTGTCGGCACTGACCCGCGCGCTCCACGTGAGCTTTCGGTCCGCTTCGCGAGGGACGACCTGCGAGGGAGCGGTGCTCGACATCGAAGAGCTTCCGCTCACCGTGTACTGCCGCGTCTGCGACGGTGTGAAGACGCCGAGCGGACCCTACAACTTCCGCTGTCCCGACTGCGGCCGGGCAACGCCCGAGGTCGTGACCGGCCGCGAGATGCAGCTGGTCTCCATCGTACTCGGTGAGGGCGACGGCACCGCGCCGAGGGATCCTCCGAGGCCGGGCGGGCCTGAACCCGCCGGTGACGATCCTCTTCGGTCAGCACGGGCAGCGCCGGCGGTTTAGCCGGCTGAGGGGCCGCCGCGCCCGCCGATCTCCCGTCTAGCCCGCATTTCTCACCACGGTCACGGCCTGCGTCGCACCCAGGCGTTCGATCCACAAGGAGCGGGACGAAAAGCGTATCGGGGAATACGGTTGAGGCCCGCGACGCCGTGGTCGGGCGCCTGGGCGCGACCCGAAGGGCGGCGCTCTCCGGCCGACAGCGTGCGTCGCGACGCTTGCCCGATGCACCACATCGCGCTGCGCGCCGCTCCCACTCTGTCGGCCGGATTGAGCTGCTCGTGGCGAAACGCGGGAAATTGTACCATGATTCAGATACGTTACGCTGATCGCAGGAACGCTCCAAGCACCGAAATCAACACTATGCCATCATCCTGCGGGGACTCGCGAATTCGGCTCCCACCGTCACCGGAACAGGTTTTCGAGCGCGGTCCGCTGCGCGTCATGCTTCCGGGGATTGGCCTGCCTGAGCTTCTCCAGATTGAGCAACTTCCAGCGAACCGCCGGCAGCTTCGCGGCTTCGGGCAGACCGATAAGTCCGAAGTCGGGCTCGGCGTCGTGCAGCGAAAGCAGGAACGCGGCGATCCTGCCCTCCAGTCGTGACCTGATGTCGGCGTACAGCGTACAGGCGCCGGCGCGTTTCGGCGAGCGCATCCCTGGTCAAGGCATCGTGGGTCATCCCGGCAAACTCTTCGTCATACAGGTCTTCCCTGAGCGGCGCCGCCGACGCCAGGAGCTCGTGCATCGGGCGGCCGGAGCCCGCGACATAGACCATGAACACGCGGAAGAGGCCGTCGGTCAGACCCTCGTTTTCGTACAGGAGCTTCACGTCGAACAGGTCGCGCGGATGCTGGCGGTCGAGCGCCGCATGGAGCTTGCCGGCGTACAGGTCCTCAAAGGCCAGCACGTTCATCTCGACGAACCCGAAACGCTCCGTCACCGTCTGCGAAGCGTCCATCGTCCTCGCCGGATACACCGCTCCCCGCATCATCGGGGAGGTCTCGATCTTGATGCGCGCCCGGCCGTCGCTCACCAGGATGCGCGTGTCGCCGCCACCCGCCGCCCGCAATGCGGCGTGCCGCGACCCGTCTGTTGCGGCTGGCGATCATGCCCGCTATGCGGTCGAGTGCTTCGTCGATGTCCCGGAGCGACGACCGGCGGTCTCCCACCGGCAGCCAGGTGAGATCGATGTCGACGGACAGCCGCGGCATGTCCCGGTAGAACAGGTTGATGGCCGTGCCGCCCTTGAGCGCGAACGCGGTTTCCCCCGCGATGACCGGCAGCGTGCTCAGCAGCAGGCGGACTTGGGCGACATAGCGGTCAAGCATCGCTGTACCGCGCGGTGGCTTGCTCCGACGCCAACGCCTTCGGCACATAGATGCGGTACGTCGGATGCAGCCTTCCGCCCGCCGCGAGAGCCCGCGGACCGGACCCGAAGTCGATCGTCGAGGTGTCCAGGTGCCTGCGCCAGCCATGCCGGTGCCGGTCCGCGAAGACGCAGAACAGCCTGCGCACCTTCACGCTGCGGCAGGCTGCCAGCAGCGCCACGAGCTGCCTCGGCCGCCGCGACACCAGCCCCTCGAAGACCTTGTCCAGGTTTTCGAAGTTGGCATGGCGCGGCAACTCGTCGAGCGCCTCGAGGATGGCACGTTCCGGCGACGACGCCTCGATGGGCCAGCGCCACACATCGACCGCCGGCCCGCCGGCCCCGGCCCCGAGACCGACCTCTCCGATGCCGGTCGAGTCGTCGCCAAAAAGCGGGCGCCGGTGCACGACGACGTGGGTCTGCATCGGCAGCCGTTTCAGCCAGGACGGCACTTCGCCGTAGAAGTGGACGCGCGGCTTGCCTCCGAGGCTCAGATAATGCGTGTAGCCGGCCAGGTCGAGAGCACTCTCGCCGCCCAGATGCCGCGCAGTTCCGCCCGGTCGATGTCGCGCTTGCGGGCGCGGGTAATCCAGGAACGCCCGCACTGGGCTCCTTCACCACTCCGCCCTTTGTCCGAAGGCACTGGTTACAGCAAAGAGATACGAGTACGCGCCCACCGCGCCCACCGTGTCCGCCGACCCTGGAATCAGGCCCGCGCCAAGCCCTAGACCACCCACTGCTGCGCCCAGGACGTCGCCGGTCGCCGCTGACCAAACCCCTCCGGCGATTCCCATAGACCATGACGTAAGGCTCTTGCCCACGGATCGTCTGACCGAACGCCGGTTGTCGTGAGCCATGTCCGCGATCTCCTGCCCCCTTTCCAATATCGCCGCCTCCCGCTCCACGGGGTCGCTGAGCCGGCCGAGTTCGACGAGAAAGCCCCGGAGACTGCTCATGTAGGCTCTGTGCGCTTCCCGGTGGTCCTCCCGGAGTTGGAGCACCTCCTCGAGCGGGATCGACGACAGGTCCAGCGTGACCGGCTCCAGGTCCAGCCTGATCACGCCTTCACAGGACGGCATCGACTCCCTAGACAATGCGTCCACCAGGTCCGTAGTCGCCTTTGGGCAGTCCGTCGCCGGATGCACTGCCATCCCGCGACGGTCTCCTGCGCGGCGCGCCAGTTGGCCCAGGATTACCAGAATTGTCGTGCGGACCACCGGATGGAGCGGGATCGACACGCCGTCCTTGCTGGGGCGCGCCAGCCCTCTCTGCCGCAGTTCGTCCACCAGGAACCCCGCCAGCTCTGCGTCCGCCCCGTAGCCGATCCGCGACTGAGACAGTTCCGCAAAGTAGCGTTCCTCCGGCAACCCGTCGAAGACTCCTTCCGCAAGGAATTCCACCATGATCTTCGCCAGCGTCTCGGCCACTTCTGCGTCTATCCACTCATTCGGTTCCAGAACGCGAAGGAGCCCCTGATCTTCCAACGGTCCGGCGAGGGACGGATCCGCGTCTCTATGGTGCCCCCGCATGTAGTCGGGCAGCAGGATGGCCACCTCGTCGAAGAAGAGCAGTAACGACTTGATCCAGTCCCCTTCCTTCGCCAGCCAGTAGGGAGCCGGGTAGTAGTAGGCGGTATCTTTCATTTGGGGATTATGTAGGAAAGTGCCGAAATCAATGTATGTGGATTCGTCCACTCTCGATCAACGCATCGAAGTCGGCGACCGTGAAGCCATTTGTTCCCCTGCGACCGAAATCAGTGATCCAGAATCCATGCTCGCTCCGGAGCTTGTTACGTATCCGCTTCTGTTCGCTTGAGTCTGAATCTCTGAGTCGTGCGATCATGGCCCGGATGGCATGGGCTTCAGTTTGAGTGAAGGTGCACCTGCCTTTCATCATCGAGGCTTCCGACGCGGAATTTAGCGGACGCGCACGGACCGCACGAGCGCCTGTATCGCTTCCTCGAACGTGGCATCAATCCGCATCGACCGGTACGCAACCCACGCCGACGAGGCCGAGCGCCACCGCGCCGACCGGGTGATGCCCGGCATCACCTCGTGGGACACCGCCGACGACATGCACCGCATGTACTGGCATCCGGCCTACCGCGCGCGCACCGCCGTCCCCACGGAACTCCCCTTCTTCCCCGGCTGGGAGGACGGCGCGCAGTGGCCGCCGTCGCGGGACGCCCCCTTCGGACCCGTCGCCGGGCGCTTCATGCTCCAGGCCCTGCTCCCGCCCGGGCTGGAGGCGCTCACCTGGCGATGCACCGTTGCGGCAGAGCCCTGCGGACGCTGCCCCCGATGCCGCCTCAACGCCTTCTTCGAGCGCTTCTGCCGGGGACGCCCGGCGGACCAGGTCGCCCGCATCGACGACGCCCTCGAGCGACACCGCGGCGCAGGCCGGTGGTACGCCGACGCCGACCCCGGAAGATGGACCGGTCACGACGGATACGACGCCGCAGAACGCGCCGTCGAAGACCCCGAATGGTGGAAGGCCGAACTCGAACGCCCGTGCCGCCCCGGCGCCCGCCCCGGTCCCGACCGCGCCTGAAACCCCCACGCACCGCCCGTGCACGGGCCCTGAACCCCCCGCGCAGCGCTCCTTCATGGCCCATGCACAGGCCGGTTTTTCCAGCCCGGTTCAGCCCCGAAAACCAGCCGATTTTCCAGGCCATTCGCAAAGACTTCCGGCCGCGATTCGCAAAGACTTCCGGCCGGCTACAGCCGGCGTGGGCGCCTCGGTCGCGCTCGCGATGGTTCACGCCTTCGCCTGCGTCACCCACCGGGGCGATCAGGTGGTCTCGGGCATGGCGCTGAATATCCTGGTGGCGGGGCTCGGGCCGGTGCTCTCACTCGCCTGGTTCGGCCAGGGGGGGCATACGCCCTTGGTGGGGGATGGCGCGCGCTTCCGCCCGATTCACTTCCCCTTCGCCGACCGGCTGAGCGACGTGCCCTTCATCGGCCAGATCTATTCGGAGATGGCGAGCGGCCATAATCTGATCGTCTATATCGCGCTCGGCATGGTCCCGCTCGCGGCGTGGTTCATCTACAAGACCCGCTTCGGGCTGAGGCTTCGCGCGGTCGGCGAGGCGCCGGAGGCGGTGGACACGGCGGGCATCTCGGTCGCCGGCATGCGCTACCGGGCGATGATCGTCTGCGGCATCCTCTGCGGCGTTGCCGGCACGTCGCTCTCGATCGCCCAGAACGCGCTCTTCGTGCGCGACATGAGCGCAGGAATGGGCTACCTCGCCCTCGCCGCGCTCATCTTCGGCAAGTGGCGCCCGGTGCCGACCCTCTTCGCCTGCTTCCTCTTCGCCTTCGCCGATGCCGTGCAGGCCAGGCTGCAAGGCGTGGATATCCCCGGCGTCGGCGTGATCCCCGTGCAAGCAATCCAGGCGCTGCCCTACCTGCTAACCGTGCTGCTGCTCGCAGGCTTCGTGGGCAAGGCGGTGCCGCCCAAGGCAAGGCGAGCGGCGTTCCCTATGTGAAGGAGCGGTGAAGCAGACGGCGGCAGGCGGGGCGGCGGCGGTCAGTCGCCGGTGAGCAGGCGCTCCACCAGCTGGCGCACGGTGGGAATGAAGCGGTTCGAGTAGAAGGGATCGTTCGCGAACCGGAAGGCCGCGTGGCCAGCGAACATGAGCTGGTCGTCGATGTCTTCGCCGTGGATGATCTCCTGCAGCGTCTTCTGGATGCAGTAGCTGCGGGGATCGGTCTTCTTGCCGGTCGAGCCCAGCTCGTTGGTCGCCCAGTTGCTGAAGCGGCAGACGCTGAGGCAGCCCATGCAGGCCGCCTGGTCGGCCCTGATCTCGCGCGCCTTCTCGTCCGTGACGAAGATGATCGTGGTGTCGGGGGTCTTCAACACGGCGTTAAAGCCCTCGTCCATCCACGCCTCGGTCCGCCCCAGATCGCCCTTGGTCAGATAGAAAGAGCGTCCGCGCGGCCCCGGCGTGAAGATCTGGTTATGGTCGCCGATGGGCTCTGCGGTGTAGGCGACCTGCCGATGCTCGCGCTCGGCGAGCTCCCTGATGAAGTGGTTGCGCACCGCCGAGGAGTAGAAGCCGGTGGGGCTGAAGCGGTTGAGCTTCACGTCCCCCTCCCTCATGCATAGTAGCTTACGCTTCCACTGCTCGGAGATGGGGCTCTCCTCGGTCACCAGCGGGCGGGTGCCGAACTGGAACACCACAGGGCCGAGCTCGGGGTTGTCGATCCAGTCCTCCCAGTCGCGCAGGTACCAGACCCCGCCCGCCATCACGATCGGAACGTCGTCGAGGCCGTACTCGCGCATCTGCTGGCGCAGCGCCATGACCCGCGGATAGGCGGGCTCGGGCTGTTCGGGGTCTTCGCTGTTGGAGAGGCCGTTATGGCCGCCGGCACGCCAGGGGTCCTCGTAGACGACGCCGCCCATCCAGTCAGAGAATCGATGGTAGGCGCGCTTCCAGAGCGCGCGGAAGGCCCGCGCCGACGAAATGATCGGGTAATACTGGACATCGTACTGTGCGGCCACCTCGGCCAGGCGGTAGGGCATGCCGGCGCCGCAGGTCACGCCATGAATGATGCCGCGCGTGGCGTCGAGGATGCCGTGGAGGATGCGCTCGGCGGCAGCCATCTCCCACAGCACGTTCATGTGGAGCCGCCCGTCGCCGCCCGAAGTCTCGTAGGCGATGCGCGCCTGGGCGATGCCGCCCCTGATCGCGTAGTCGACCAGCTCCTCGTGCCGCTCCTTGCGGGTGCGGCCGCGGTAGGTCTGCGGAATTGCGCGGCCGTGCTCGTCGTAGTAGTCGGCATTGACGCCGGAGAATGTGCCGACACCGCCAGCGGCGGCCCAGGCGCCGGAGCTCAGGCCGTTGGTCACGCCGATGCCCTTGCCGCCCTCGATCAAGGGCAGGACCTCGCGACCCGATAACCTGATTGCGTTCAACGCCTTCATGGTCGGTCCGTCCACCGTTGCGCCTGGCTCGATCCGCCCAACGCAGCAGCGCAGGGCAGTGGGCCTACGCCCCCGCCACGCCACGATGTGGGCGACGGGGACGCCGTTTGCAAGGTGTCGCTTCTCTCGGCGGCGTTCCCTACCCGGCCTGCGCCGTCTCCTCGGCCGCGCTCAGGTCCTCTCCACTCTCCTGATTCACGGCCCTCATGCTCAGCTTGACCTTACCGCGGTCGTCGATGCCGAGCACCTTCACTTTGACATTATCACCTTCGCTCAGCACATCGCTCACGCTCTTGATCCGGCGCGGCGCGATCTCGCTGATATGGACCAGGCCGTCGCGCTTGCCGATGAAGTTCACGAAGGCGCCGAAGTCGACGATCTTGACCACCTTGCCGTCGTAGATCACGCCGACCTCGGGCTCGGCCACGATGTCGCGGATCATGTTGATCGCTGCCTCGGCCGCCTCGGCCTCGACCGCTGCCACCTTGATGGTGCCGTCGTCCTCGATGTCGATCTTGGTCCCCGTGGTTTCGCAAATCTCGCGAATGACCTTGCCGCCGGGGCCGATGATCTCGCGGATGCGGTCCTTCGGGATCGAGAAGGTGGTGATGCGGGGGGCATTGTCGCTCACGCTGTCGCGCGCGCGCGTAAGCGCCTTCGCCATCTCGCCGAGGATGTGCAGCCGGCCATCGCGCGCCTGGGCGAGCGCGGTGCGCATGATCTCCTCGGTAATGCTGGTGATCTTGATGTCCATCTGCAGGGAAGTGATGCCCTGCTCCGTGCCCGCGACCTTGAAGTCCATGTCTCCGAGGTGATCCTCGTCGCCGAGGATGTCGGAGAGCACGGCGAAGCGTTCTTCGTCCTTGATCAACCCCATGGCGATACCGGCGACCGGCCGGGTCAGGGGAACGCCCGCATCCATCAGCGAGAGCGAGGCCCCGCAGACCGTCGCCATCGACGACGAGCCGTTGGACTCCGTGATCTCCGAGACCACGCGGATGGTGTAGGGGAACGCCTCGGCATCGGGCATGAGCGGATGAAGCGCCCGCCACGCGAGCTTGCCGTGGCCGATCTCGCGCCGGCCGGGGCCACGCAGGAAGCGCGCCTCGCCCACCGAATAGGGCGGGAAGTTGTAGTGCAGCATGAAGCGCTCGCGATACTCGCCCTCGAGCATGTCCATGATCTGCTCGTCCTGGCCGGTGCCGAGGGTCGCTGTGGCCAGCGCCTGGGTCTCGCCGCGCGTGAAGAGCGCGGAGCCGTGGCTGCGCGGCAGCACGCCCACTTCGCACTCGATGGCGCGAACATCGCTGGTCGTGCGGCCGTCGATGCGCACGCCGCTGTCGAGAATCTGGCCGCGCACGATCTCCTTCTCGAGCCCTCTCAGCGTGCCGTCGAGAATGCCGGCGGCGCCGCCGTCCTCGCGGAACTGCGCCGCGGTGTCGGCCTTGGCCGCCGCCGCCTTCTCCAACCGCTCGGTCTTGCCGGCGATGGCGTAGGCTGCGCGGAGCTGGGCCTCGGCGCTCGCGCGGATCCGCTCGACCAGCGCCGTGTCCACCTCTTCCTTGGGCAGCTCCCAGGGCTCCTTCGCGCACGCCTCGGCGAGGCTGATGATCGCGTCGATCACAGGCGTGATCGCCTGGTGACCGAACGTGACTGCGCCCAGCATCTGATCCTCGGCGAGCTCGGACGCCTCCGATTCGACCATGAGCACACCCTCCTGAGTGCCGGCCATGACCAGATCGAGGTCGGAGGCCGCGCGCTGCTCGTAGGTCGGGTTCAGAACATAGCCGCCGTCCGCGAAGCCGACCCGGCACCCCCCGATCGGCCCCATGAAGGGGAGACCCGAGATCGTGAGCGCGGCCGACGCGCCGACCATGGCCACGATGTCGGAATCGTTGATCAGGTCGTGCGAGAGCACCGTGCAGATGACCTGGGTCTCGTTGCGAAACGACTTGACGAAGAGGGGCCGAAGCGGCCGGTCGATGAGACGGGAGACCAGGGTCTCCTTCTCGCTCGGGCGCCCCTCGCGCTTGAAGAAGCCGCCCGGAATCTTGCCGGCGGCGGATGCTTTTTCCTCGTAGTTGACGGTCAGCGGGAAGAAATCTTGCCCTTCCCTCGCTGTACGTTGGCCGACGACGGTGCAGAGCACCACCGTTTCGCCGTAGCTCGCGAGGACGGCGCCATCCGCCTGGCGGGCGATGCGCCCGGTTTCGAGGACGAGCTTGCGCCCACCCCACATAACCTCACGACGTGTGATATCGAACATGCTGTTTCCTTCGTTCCGATGGCGAGCCACCCATTCGGCTCGCCCCTACACAGGCGCAACGGCGGTGGCGGCGGCCCATGCCGCGCCTCCCGCCGTGCCCTCTTGACCCGCGTGCCGCATCCCGGCGGACCACGCGATTGCCAATGCTATTTGCGCAAACCCAACCGCTGAATCACGGTGGTGTAGCGCTCCTGATCGTTGCGCTTCAGATAGTCGAGCAGGCGGCGCCTGCGGCTGACCATCTTCAGGAGGCCCTGCCTCGAATGGAGATCTTTCTTGTGGCTCCGAAAGTGCTCGGTCAGGTTGTTGATCCGCTCAGTCAGGATCGCGACCTGGACCTCCGGCGAGCCGGTATCGTGGGTCTTGGTTGCGTACTCCGATATCAGCTCGGTCTTCCGCACCGCGGTGATCGACATCTGGCTACTCCGCTTGTCACATGTTGAAGACCCGCAACGGGCGGGCCCGGCCCGCGCCGACTTCGGCCAGCGCCACGAGTCGTGACCCGGCAACGGCACGGACCCTTCCGGGTGCGGCGCCGGGCGCGGGCACGGGCTGGCCGTGGCGCAGACGATCTGCCTCGCGAGCGGTCAGCGGCAGAGCCGGGATGTCGGCCAGCACTGCATCGACCGGTAGCAGGCGTTCGGCGAGGGCCAGACTATGCCCGAGCGCGACCAGTTTATCCAGCGGATTCGCATCGTCGTCGGTGAACAGCCCGACCGCGGCGCGATGCAGCCAGCTCACGTAGCCGACCGTTCCCGCGGCGCGCGCGATGTCGCGGGCCAGCGCCCGAACGTAGGTCCCTTTGCCGCACTCGACAACGAAGACGGCGCCCTCGTCGTTGGCCTCAGTTAGCGTCAGGCTCTTGATATAGACGGTGCGCGGCGCAAGCTGCGGTGGCCGACCTTGGCGTGCGAGCGCATAGGCACGCTCGCCGCCGACCTTGAGGGCGGAGAACGCCGGCGGCACCTGCTCGATGGGGCCGACGAAGGCAGGGAGCACGTTCTCGGTATCGGATTCGGACGGGCGCTGGTCGCTCGTCTCGATCACCGAGCCCTCGGCGTCGTCGGTATCGCGCTGCTCGCCCCAGCGCACGCCGAAGCGGTAGCGCTTGGGCGCATCCATCATGAACGAGACCGTCTTGGTGGCCTCGCCGATCGCCACCGGCAGCACGCCCGTGGCCATCGGGTCGAGCGTGCCGGCGTGCCCCACCTTCGAGCCGCTCCCGACCAAGGACTTGATCCGCGCCACGGTGGCCGCAGAGGTGATCCCGCGCGGCTTGTCCACCACCAGCCAGCCGTGGGGGCCGCGCGCGGGCGTGTCGTCACTCATCGGAGCCGCCGCCCACATCGAGCAGTCTCTCGATTCGCTCCACGTCCTCGAAGCTGCGGTCGATTTCAAAGCTTAGCGACGGTGAGAACTTGAGCTGGACTCGGCGGTTCACCTCGCCGCGCAGGTAGCCGGCGGCGCGCTGCAGGGCGTCGAGCGCCTCGGCCTCCCGCTCACCGCCGAGGGGCATCACATAGACCTTGGCGGAGCGCAGGTCCGGCGCCGGCCGAACCTCCGTCACGGTGAAACGCACATCGCTCAGGACGGGATCCCGAAACTCGCCGCGGGCGAGCGCCTCTGACAGCGCTCCCCTGATGAGTTCGCCAACCCGCCGTTGCCGCTGGCTCGGCGCGCCGGCGCGGCCACTCCGTCTCGTCATCGACCGTCAGGCGGGCGCGCGCTACGCGTCGAGCGTACGAGCGATCTCCTCAATCTCATAGAGCTCGATGACGTCGCCCTCGCGCAGATCGGAGTGGTTCTCGAAAGACATGCCGCACTCGTACCCTTCCTTCACCTCGCGCACGTCGTCCTTGAAGCGACGAAGCGTCTTGAGCGAGCCGTCGTGGATGACGACATCGGCGCGCAGCAGCCGCGCCTTAGAACCCCGGCGCACGAGGCCGTTGGTGACCCGGCAGCCCGCGACCCTGCCGACGCGGCCCACTTCGAACACCTGGAGGATCTGGGCGTTGCCCATAGTCCGCTCGCGCGCCTCCGGGCGCAGCATACCTTCGAGATTGGCCCTGACTTGGTCGACGACGTCATAGATGACGGCGTGATAGCGAAGCTCGATGGCGCAGCGCGCCGCGAGCTCGCGCGCCTGAGCGTTGGCGCGCACATTGAAGCCAATGATGGTCGCGTCCGACGCGGCAGCGAGTGTCACATCCGATTCGATAATGCCGCCGACGCCCGAATGGAGCACGCGCACCGCCACTTCGTCCGTGCCAAGCCTGCCGAGCGCGCCGACCAGCGCCTCCACCGAGCCCTGGACGTCGGCCTTGATGACGAGCGGAAGCTCGCTCTTGTCTTCCCTCTCTTTGATCTCGGAGAAGAGCTGCTCCAGGTTGAGCGGCGCGCCGCGCGCGACCTCCTTCTCCCTGGCGCGTGCCTGGCGGAACTCGGAAACTTCCCGTGCGCGGCGTTCGTTGTCGACCACCACGACCTCATCGCCCGCCAAGGGCGCGCCGCTGAGCCCGAGAATCTCGACCGGCACTGCCGGCCCAGCCGATTTGGCGCCGTCGCCGCGGTCGTCGTACATCGCCCGCACCCGGCCCCACTGCGCGCCGGCGACCACGATATCGCCGACGTGGAGCGTACCGCGCTGGACCAGAACGGTAGCCACCGCACCGCGCCCGCGATCGACCTTGGCCTCGATCACGATACCCTCAGCGGCGCGCTCGGGGTTGGCGGTGAGCTCCAAGAGCTCCGCCTGCAGCAAGATCGCCTCTTCCAGCCGGTCGAGATTCTGCTTCTTGATTGCTGAAATCTCGACCGCGAGCACGTCGCCACCCATCTCCTCGGTCACGAGCTCGTGCTGGAGCAGGTCCTGGCGCACCCGGTTGGGATCGGCGTCCGGCCGGTCCATCTTGTTGATGGCGATCAGGATCGGGACGCCTGCTGCGCGCGCATGATTGATCGCCTCGGCAGTCTGGGGCATGACGCCATCGTCCGCTGCGACCACGAGAACGACGATATCGGTCACGCTCGCACCCCGCGCACGCATCTCGGTGAAGGCAGCGTGGCCGGGCGTGTCGATGAAGGTGATGCGGGAACCCCTGGGCGTCTCTACCTGGTAGGCGCCGATGTGCTGGGTGATGCTACCTGCCTCGCCGGACACCACATCGCTGGAGCGGATGGCATCGAGCAGCGAGGTCTTGCCGTGATCGACATGGCCCATGACCGTAACCACGGGCGAGCGGGTAAGCAGAGCCTCGGCGGTGTCGTCCTCGCCCTTGAGCCCGATTTCGACATCTGCCTCGCTGACGCGCCTCACCTTGTGGCCGAACTCCTCGACCACGAGCTGCGCCGTGTCGGCATCGATCGACTGGGTGATGGTGACGACCGTGCCCATCTCCATCAGACGCTTCACGACCTCGGCGCCGCGCACGGCCATGCGGCTCGCGAGCTCCTGCACCGTGATCGCCTCTGGAACCACGACCTCGCGCACCACCGGCTTGAGCTCGTCCGCGCGCATCGCCTCCCGCGCAAGGCGCTTCTCGCGCTCGCGCTGACGACGCAGCGACGCGAGGCTGCGCCCGCGCTGCTCGCCGACGGTGCCGTCGAGGGCTTCCGAAAGCGTGATCTTGCCGCCGCGCCGGCGCGGCTGGTCGCGCCGCGAGGGGCTCGCCGGGCGGCGCTGCTCGCCGCGGCGGCGAGGCCTGCCGCGTTCCTCCTCCGCCGGGGCGGCGGCGGGTTTGGGTCGCGCCGCACTCGCCGCCTCCGGAGCGGCGGCTTCTTCCGGCTTGGGTTCCTCCGGCTGGGGAAGCCTGCGTGCGGCATCCTCCTCCGCCCGCTTGCGCGCATCTTCATCGGCCTTGCGGCGGGCGTCCTCCTCGCTCTTCCGACGCTCGGCTTGGGCGTGTTCGGCAGCCTGGCGCTCCTCCTCCACAGCGCGGCGGCGAGATTCCTCCTGCGCCCGCGCCCGCTCCTGACGCTCGGCGCGCACCGCGTCCTCGACGGCACGCGCACGCGCAGCCTTCTCGTCAGTCGTCAGTGTGCGGAGGACGACCCGCGAGCGTGGAGCCCTGGAGGTCTGATGCACGTCCTCCTGAGGCGGTGGCGCCTGCTCAGCGACAGGCTCGGGTGGCGGCACCTTAGGCGCTGGCGCCTTCGCCTTGGGCGCCGCTACTGCTTCCGCGCCGGGGCTTCGCTTCAGAGTCCGCTTCTTGCGAACCTCGACCGCGACGGCTCGGCTGCGGCCATGCGAGAAGCTCTGCCGAACCTGGCCGGCATCGACCGTCTCCTTGAGCTCGAGCCGCCCCGGCCGCTTCAACGACAGAGGCTTGCGCCGCTCTTGATCACCGGCTTCGATTTCGTCACTCATTTTGCCATATCCCGGTCGCCGGGCTCCGCGCGCACGCCGGCAAGCCGCGCGGATTCCTGAAGGAACCGATCAGCAAGCCGGCCTGGCGCCAGTGCGGCGTGCACCACATTCTCACGGCCCAGGCTGCGGCTCAACGCAGCGCCATCGAACTGCGCAATCACGGGAATGTCCCGCGCCAGCGCACCGAGGCGCGCGCGCCCGTGCCGCGCACCGTCGCTCGCCTCGACCAGGACGGCCACGCGGCGCTCGGTGAGCGCGCGCTGCACCTTGTCGAAACCCGTGACCAGCGCACCGGCGCGCCGTGCCAGCCCGAGAATATCCAGCACCCTTGCGGTCAACTGCCGCTCCACCTCGTCGATCAAGTCGGGCGCCACAGCGATCGGCCGTCGCGCGGCGCGGGCGAACAGGCCGCGCGCGCAGGCCGTCTCCAACGCGGCTCGTTCGGCAGAGACCCAGAGCCCCCGGCCCGGCAGCGCCTCGCTCAGGTCCGGCACCAACGCGCCAGCCGGGTCGACCACGAAGCGCAGCAACGACTCGCGCGGCTTGCTGGCACCGCTCGCGATGCAGCGCCGGGAGCCGGCGTCCGGCGAGGCCGGGCGATTGCGCATGTGTGCCGATGCGTTCAAACGTTGGGTCTCTCGTGCTCCTCGGCGACGGACTCTGCAGGCTCGTCGGCCGCGCTGGCCTCGTCTGCCTCCGCCCCATCTGCCGGCTCCTCGTCGTCGAACCAGTGGGCCCGCGCCATCATGATGACGGCGTTGGCCTCCTCGATCGACGGTGCCAGGTTACCCAGAATCTCGATGAGTTCGTCGCCGGCGAGATCGCCAAGATCGTCCAGCGTCTTGACCTCGTTCTCGCCGAGGGCCACGAGGATCGCCGGGTCCAGACCCTCGATTGCGGCCACCTCGTCGCTGACGCCGAGCTCGATCCGGCGCTCGTTGAGCTCCTTGTTCTTCGCTTCGACGTAAGCCGCGGCGCGGCTCGAAAGCTCGACCGCCAGCTCCTCCTCGAAGCCCTCGATCATGGCCAGCTCCTCGATCGGAGCGTAGGCCACCTCGTCCACGGTAGAGAACCCCTCCGTGACCAGCAGATGGGCGATCACGTCGTCGACGTCGAGCGCTTCCATGAACATCTCGGAGCGCGTGCGGAACTCCTCCTGACGGCGCTCGGATTCCTCAGCTTCGGTCAGGATGTCGATGTCCCAGCCCGTGAGGTTGGACGCGAGCCGTACGTTCTGCCCGCGCCGGCCGATAGCGAGCGAGAGCTGCTCGTCCGGCACGACCACCTCGATGCGCTTCGCTTCCTCGTCGAGCACCACCTTGGTCACCTCGGCCGGGGCCAGCGCGTTGACGATGAACGCCGCCGGATCGGGCGACCACTGGATGATGTCGATCTTTTCGCCCTGAAGCTCGCCGACCACGGCCTGCACGCGTGAGCCGCGCATGCCGACGCAAGCGCCGACGGGGTCGATGCTGCTGTCGTTGGAGTGCACGGCGATCTTTGCGCGGCTGCCGGGGTCGCGGGCCACGGCATCGATCTCGATGATGCCGTCGTAGATCTCCGGCACCTCCTGGGCGAAGAGCTTGGACATGAAGTTCGGGTGCGTGCGGGACATGAAGATTTGGGGCCCGCGCGGCTCCCGGCGGACGTCGTAGATGTAGGCGCGCACCCGGTCGCCATTGCGGAATGACTCGCGCGGCAGCAGGTCCTCCCGCCGGATCACGGCCTCGGCCCGCCCCAGGTCGACGGTGATTCCGCCGTACTCGGTGCGCTTGACGAGGCCGTTGGCGATCTCCTGCACGCGGTCCTTGTATTCCTCGTACTGCCGCGCGCGCTCGGCCTCGCGCACCTTCTGGACAATCACCTGCTTCGCCGTCTGCGCCGCGATACGGCCGAAGTCGATGGGCGGCAGCGGGTCCGCCAGATAGTCGCCGACCTGCGCGGCGGGGTTGCGCTCCTGCGCCTCGCTCAGTGCGATCTGGGTGGCCTCGTTCTCGATCTCCTCGGCCACCTCGAGATAACGCATCAGCTTGATCTCGCCTGTCTCCCGGTCGATGTCCGTGCGGATGTCGTGTTCTTGCCCGTACTTCCGCTTGCCAGCGTGGGTGATAGCCTGCTCCATAGCCTCCAGCACGAGCTCGCGCTCGATCCCCTTCTCCCTGGCCACGGCATCGGCCACCTGGAGAA
Source organism: Alphaproteobacteria bacterium (assembly GCA_963422645.2). Taxonomy (GTDB): domain Bacteria; phylum Pseudomonadota; class Alphaproteobacteria; order UBA828; family UBA828; genus WTGU01. The sequence continues at coordinate 282,217 of CAXXVO010000008.1, read as the reverse complement.
GCTCGAGGCGGGCGAGGCCCGCAGTGTCGCTATCCGCCATCACACTCGCTCCGCCGCCTGGCTGGCCGCGATCAACTCGTCGGTCAGCACGAGCTTCGCCGCGCGAATCCCGTCGAAGGGCAGCGTGACGTCCCGATCGTCAACGGTCATGCGTACGCATCCGTCGCCGGCGCCCTGCAGCCGGCCGCGAAAGCGCCGCCGGCCCTCAATCGGCTCGTTCATCTCCACCTTGGCCTCGAATCCGACAAAGCGGGCGAAGTCGGCGAGCCGCACCAGCGGCCGGTCGATCCCCGGCGAGCTCACTTCCAGCGCAAAGTCGGCCGCCGGCAGGTTGTCGTTTTCGAATTGCGCGGAGATGGCGCGGCTTGCGGCGGCGCAGTCGTCCACGGTCAGCGGCACGCGGTCGGCCCGCTCGATCATCACTTGGAGCACCGCCTGCCTGCCCCCGCCGAGGCGGATTCGAACGACCTCATAGCCCATCGCCGCCAGCACCGGTGCAATCGCATGTTCGATCTGCCGTTCTGAGTCCACGTCTCTCGTCTTCGTCATACCGCAGAACAGAAAAAAGGCGGGCCACCACTGCCCACCATAATGTCTTAAACCCTGGGCATGCTCTTTGCCGCGCTCCTCACACCCCCGAAGAGCGCAGCGACGCCAACCTATCGCGTTTAGTGCATTCTCTTCAAGGTGTTTCTCCCCACCACGCCCACGCAGACCCCCTAGAATTGCACGACGCCGCCGATTATCGCGGGCTGCGGACGTAGCGCAGGAAGACAGGCGCACGTCCATGGGCGCGGGCCTTCTGCTCGTAGCGGGTCTCTGGCCAGTCGGCCGGCCGGGACGGCCAATCGCCGGAAGTCCGATCGGTCAGAGCAAACGCCTCGTTGCCGGCGACGTGCTCGAGAGTCCACTCCACATAGCCGCCGTCGTCGGACGCCCAGCGGAACTCGGCGCCGTCCTTCAAGATGCGCGCAAAGCCCGCGAGGGTCTCGGCATCGATCAGGCGCCGCTTGTGGTGGCGTTTTTTGGGCCAGGGGTCGGAAAACAGCACGAACAGTCGGCCGATGCAGGCCTCGGGCAAGCGATCGAGCAGGAGTCGCGCGTCGTCGGGGAAGATGCGGACCCGGCCAGCGGTGCCGTCGGCCTCCAGATGGCGCAGGAGGCCGGCGACTCCCTGGACGAAGGGCTCGCAGCCGATGAACCCCACGGCCGGATTTGCGCGCACCTGATGGGCGAGGTGCTCGCCGGCACCGAAACCGATCTCGAGCCAGAGGTCCTGGACCGGCGCCGGGAACAGCCCGCTCAGGTCGATTGGCGCCTGCGCGTCCTCCGGGAGATCGATCCTGAGCGCCGGCAGGGCGCGTTCCAACAGCGCCTGACGGCCGGGGCGAAGCCGGTAGCCGAGCCTCCGCCCGTAGACGCGGCGCCGACGATCCTCCATCGCATGCCGAGACGGGAGCCGTCCCGATGCGCCGTCACCCGACGGCGGAGAGAAGCGGGTCGACGAGGTTCGTCCGCTCCCAGGAGAAGCCGCCGTCGGCCTCGGGCTCGCGCCCGAAGTGGCCGTAAGCCGCAGTCCGCTCGAAAATCGGGCGAGCGAGGTCGAGGTGCTCACCGATCCCGCGTGGTGAAAGGTCCATGACAGAGTTGAGCGCCTCGGCAAGCCTGGATTCGTCGACCTGGCCGGTGCGGTGGGTATCGACGTAGACCGCGAGCGGATGGGCGACGCCGATCGCATAGGCGAGCTGGATCGTGCAGCGCGACGCGAGGTTGGCGGCGACGACATTCTTCGCCAGGTAGCGCGCTGCATAGGCCGCCGAGCGGTCGACCTTGCTCGGGTCCTTGCCCGAGAAGGCGCCGCCGCCGTGGGGCGCAGCGCCGCCGTAGGTGTCGACGATGATCTTACGGCCGGTCACTCCGGCGTCGCCATCCGGCCCGCCGATGACGAAGCGGCCGGTCGGATTGACGTAGAACCAGTCCTCCTCGCACATCCACCCGTCGGGGAGCGCGTCCACGACATAGGGGCGCACGATCTTGCGCACATCGTCCTGGGAGAGCTCGGCGGCATGCTGTGTCGAGACGACGACGGAGGTGGCGCCCACCGGCACGCCCTCCTCATAGCGCAGTGTGACCTGGCTCTTGGAATCCGGCCCGAGGCCGGGCGCATCGCCGGCGTGCCTCGCCTCGGCCAGCGCAGCCAAGATCGCGTGGGCATAGTGGATCGGCGCCGGCATGAGCGCGTCGGTCTCGCGGCAGGCGTAGCCGAACATGATGCCCTGGTCGCCCGCGCCCTGGTCCTTGTTGCCGGCCTGGTCCACGCCAAGCGCAATGTCGGCCGATTGGGAGTGAACATGGACCTCCACGGCGGCCTTGGCCCAGTGGAAGCCCTCCTGCTCGTAGCCGATCTCGCGGACGCAGGTCCGCGCGATGGACTCAAGGGCCTCGGCGGTGATCGACTCGGGACCGCGCACCTCGCCGGCAAGCACCATCCGATTGGTGGTGACCAGGGTCTCGCAGGCCACACGGGCGTTGGAATCGACCGCCAGGAACGCATCGACCACGGCATCGGAGATGCGGTCGCAGACCTTGTCGGGATGTCCTTCGGACACCGATTCGCTGGTGAACAGGTAGTCTCCTCGCCCCACGACTTCCCCCAAATTCCGACGATGATGCGGAGGCGGACGGCGTCGAGCCGCGCCGCCCGGCGGTTTTCGCAGCGTTCGCGGAGGCGGTCAAGCGCGGGCGGAGATAGGGCCAACGTGCTATTGGAATGAGCCCGCGCCGGATCGCTCGATCGCCGGCGCGACGTCTTGACCCGTGCCGCACCGGGACCGGGGCATGCGAAGAGGGAGGTGGTGAATGCTCGCCGACATTCGGGGTGTGACGATCAACTACGAGATTTCGGGAAACGAGAGCGGGCCGTGGCTGACCTTTTCCAACTCGCTGGCCACGAACCTGCACATGTGGGACGAGCAGGAGGCCGCGCTCGCGGACGACTTCCATATCCTGCGCTACGACAAGCGCGGGCACGGCAAGTCGGCGCCGGTAGAAGGGCCGTACTCGTTCGGCGATCTGGTCGGCGATGTCGTGGGCCTCTGGGATCACCTGGGTATTGGCAAGAGCCATTTCGTGGGTCTCTCGATCGGGGGGATGACCGCGCAGGGGCTCCTGCTCGGCCATGCTGACCGGGTCACCGCCACGGTCATGGCGAATACCTCGGCGCACAGCGGCGAGGCATTCGTGGCGGCGTTCGACCAGCGTGTGGCGGCGGTTGCGGACGGGGGCATGGAGGCGGTCGTCGAGTCGACCATCGAGCGCTGGTTCTCCGAAGGCTACCGGGCGAGCGGCGCCGCGCGCATCGACGACGTGCGGCACATGATCCGCACGACCTCGGTCGCAGGCTACACGGGCTGTGCGCGCGCCATCCAGACGCTCGCGAATCTCGACCGGCTGGGCTCGCTCGACCATCCCGTCCTGCTGATCGCGGGCTCGCAGGACCCCGGCACGCCGCCGGCCGGCATGCGCCTGATGCACGAGCGAATCGGCGGGTCCCAGTATCTCGAACTCGATGCCGCCCATCTCTCCAACATCGAGCAGGCGCCAGCGTTCACGGCCGCCCTCAAGTCGTTTCTCTCGGCGCACTGACTCGTACCGGTGCGGCCAACCCGCACCATGGTGCGGTGCATGGCGGGCATCGGCGGAGGCAGTCTCGGCGGATGCATCGCACAGACCAGGACCGTCGTGAGGTGTCCGCGCTGGAGCCCGCGCGCATGACGATCAAGAGTTGCCTAGCCTGACGATACGGCGCGGCGAACGAGACCTAATGCGGGCTGGCTTCCGCGCTTCGCGCCGACGGGGCGCCATGGGGTATGATGACGCAGCGACCGGGTATGCCCCGGCCGTCGCTTGCGGCCTAGCCCCAAGAACATTCGGACGCTGAGGACAGGAATAGCGATGACGCTCGCCGCAGTCTCACTCGACGACAAGTACGCCGCCTGGTCGGGCGAGGTCTACATGACCGGCACCCAGGCGTTGGTCAGGCTGCCGATGATGCAGCAATTGCGCGACAAGGCCGCCGGTCTCGATACCGCCTGCATGATCTCGGGCTATCGCGGCTCGCCGCTCGGCAACTTCGACCGGGCGCTCTGGCAGGCGCGGCCCTTCGTCGAGAAGCACGGCGTGCACTTCCAGCCGGGGGTCAACGAGGACACGGCGGCCACCGCGCTCTGGGGCACGCAGCAGGTCGGGCTCTTCCCCGGCGCGAAGCACGACGGCGTCTACGCCATCTGGTACGGCAAGGGGCCGGGCGTCGACCGCACGATCGACGTCTTCAAGCACGCCAATCTCGCCGGCACGTCGGCCCACGGCGGCGTGCTCGCGCTGGCCGGCGACGATCACGTCTGCGCCTCCTCCACGACAGCGCACCAGAGCGAGTTCAACTTCGTGAGCGCCACCATGCCGGTGATCAACCCGGCCGGCGTGCAGGAGTTCCTGGACTACGGGCTGCACGGCTGGGGGCTCTCGCGCTACGCCGGCCTCTGGGTCGGCTTCATCTGCATCGCCGAGACGGTGGACAGCTCGGCCATCGTCTCCGTAGACCCGCACCGGGTTACCGTCGTCACGTCCGAAGACCATGGGCTGCCCGCAGGCGGGCTCAACATCCGCTGGCCGGACACGCCGCTCGACCAGGAGGAGCGCCTGCTCGAGCACAAGCTCGATGCCGCGCGCGCCTATGCCCGCGCGAACGGGCTCGACCGCGCGGTGATCGACGGGCCGGGGCGCAGGCTCGGCATCGTGACCACCGGCAAGTCATATCTCGACGTACGCCAGGCACTGGACGATCTCGGCATCGACGAGGGCACGGCGCGGCGGCTCGGGCTCGCGCTCTACAAGGTCGGCATGAGCTGGCCGCTGGAGCCCGAGGGCATCAGGCGCTTCGCCGGCGGGCTCGACGAGATCCTGGTGGTCGAAGAGAAGCGGGGCTTCATCGAGGACCAGATCAAGGAGATCCTCTACAACCTGCCTGCGAGCGCGCGGCCCCGCGTCATCGGCAAGTGCGACGAGGAGGGGCGCCCGCTGCTCCGCGCCTCGGGCGAGCTCGACCCCGGCGGGGTCGCGCAGACGATGGCCACCCGACTGCTGCGCTTAGGCGCGGACGAGGGTATCGAGGCACGCCTCGCCCGCCTGCGCGCCCGGTGGGCCGAGAGCGCCGCCGGGGAACCCGCGGCGATGGAGCGGGTGCCCTATTTCTGCTCGGGCTGCCCGCACAACAGCTCGACCAAGGTGCCGGAAGGGAGCCGCGCGCTCTCCGGCATCGGCTGCCACTACATGGCGCAGTGGATGGACCGCGAGACCGATACCTACACCCACATGGGCGGCGAAGGCGCCAACTGGATCGGGCAGGCGCCCTTCACCAAGACCGAGCACATCTTCCAGAACATCGGCGACGGCACCTACTTCCACTCCGGCATCCTGGCGATCCGGGCCGCGGTCGCCGCCAACGTCAACATGACCTACAAGATTCTCTACAACGACGCGGTGGCGATGACCGGCGGCCAGCCCATGGACGGGCCGCTCTCGGTCCAGCGCGTAACCCGCCAGATCCACGCGGAAGGCGTCGGCCGCATCGCGGTGGTTACGGACCAGCCCGAGAAGTACCCCTTCGACGGGCAGTTCGCGGAGGGTGTGACGATCCACCACCGGGACGAGCTCGACCAGGTGCAGCGCGACCTGCGCCAATGGGAGGGGGTCTCGGCCATCGTCTACGACCAGATGTGCGCCACCGAGAAGCGGCGCAGGCGCAAGCGCGGGCTGCTGGAGGACCCGGACTGGCGGGTCATCATCAACCCGGACGTGTGCGAGGGCTGCGGTGACTGCGGCGTGCAGTCGAACTGCCTCTCAGTGGTGCCGCTGGAGACCGAGTTCGGACGCAAGAGGGCGATCGATCAATCGGCCTGCAACAAGGATTTCTCCTGCATCAAGGGCTTCTGCCCGAGCTTCGTGCTGGTCAAGGGCGGTCGTCGGCGCGCGGGCGCTTCCGACGGCGTCTCCGAGCGGCCCATTGCTGCGCTGCCCGAGCCCGCCCGCCCCGCGCTCACCGAGCCCTACGGCATCCTGCTGGCGGGCGTGGGCGGCACCGGGATCGTCACCCTCGCCGCCCTGCTGGGCACGGCGGCGCGGCTTGAGGGCAAGGGGGCCACCGTGCTCGACAAGGCCGGCCTCGCCCAGAAATACGGCGCCGTCACCAGCCATATCCGCATCGCCGAGCGGTCCGAGGATCTGCATGCCGTCCGCATCGCCGTCGGCGGCGCCAGGCTGCTGCTGGGGATCGACCGGGTGGTGGCGGCGAGCCGAGAGGCGGTGACGCGGCTCGACAAGAGCGCCTCCCACGCCGTGGTCAACGGCGGCCCGATCACGACCGGCGATTTCACCCGCACGCCCGATCTCGAGTTCCCCGGCGCTCGGCTCGAAGGCGTAATCGGGGCCGCGGCGCGCTCGCTCGATGTCGTGGACGCGACCCGGCTCGCCACGGCGCTGATCGGCGATGCCGTCTACACCAACCTCTTCCTCTTAGGGTTCGCCTACCAGCGCGGCCTGGTCCCGCTCGGCGCAGACGCCCTGGAGCGGGCGATCGCGCTGAACGCCGTCGCGGTCGAGGCCAACCTGCGCGCATTCCGCTGGGGCCGCGCCGCAGCGCACGATACCGACGCCGTCGCCGCCGCGGCGGCCGAGACCGGCACCCTGCCCCAGGAGCCGCAGGCGCAAGGGCTGGACGCGCTGATCGAGCGCCGCGCCTCGGACCTCAGGGCCTATCAGAACACCGCGCTTGCCACCCGCTACCGCGCCCTGGTGAGCCGCGCGCGGGAGGCCGAGCGGGCGCGGGCACCGGGCCGCGAGGGGTTCGGCGAGGCGGTCGCCCGGGCCTATCACAAGCTGCTCGCATACAAGGACGAGTACGAGGTCGCCCGGCTCTACACCGACGGCCGCTTCCGCCAGCAGGTAAAGGCGGAGTTCGAGGGATCGGTCGGGCTGCGCTTCAGTATGGCGCCGCCGCTCTTCGCCGGGCGCGATCCTTCGACCGGCCACTTGAAAAAGCGCCTCTACGGCCCCTGGATGCTCTCTGCCTTCAGCTTGCTCGCGAAGTTCAAGGGCTTGCGCGGGACCCCGCTCGACCTCTTCGGCTACAGCGCCGAGCGGCGCCGGGAGCGCGCGCTGATCGGCGAGTACGAAGCCTCGGTGGAGACGCTGATCGCCGGCCTGGACTCCGACAACCACGCGCTCGCCGTGGAGATCGCGGAGGTGCCGCTCGCCATGCGGGGCTTCGGCCACGTGAAGGAAGCCAACATCGACTGCGCGAAGGAGCGCGAGGCTGAGCTGTTGGCCGCCTTCCGCGCGCCCGCCGCCCAGGCCAGCGCCGCGGAATAGTTGGCTGACGGTCAAATCACCGGCGCGCACGCGTGTGGACGCGCGACGCTGAGACATCGGCGGTGCCCGTCGCTCGTAGGGCCGGGGGATAGCCGGCTACAGTGAGCAAGAGAGGGAGAGAGAATATTGCGCTGAGTTGCCCGGCGCCCCTCTGCCGCGTCAAATGACTATGGCTCAATTCGCAAAGCGTAGGCGCGGTCTGGCCATCGCCGCCTCGAGGCACGCTCTGGGCGATGGCTGATCGCCGAGTTCGATGAGATGGAACCACCTCAGATAGCTGTCCAGGTACTTGGTGGCGATGCCGCGGAAGCCGCGCAGGAAGCCCTTGATCTGGCTGTGGCGGCTATTGACCGTCTGGATGTGCAGCGCGCCCCGGACCCGTTCGCCAGCAGAAGCGTTGATGCTCTCGTGAGGTATGTCGAGCGCCGCCGCGACGGGCGGATAGCAGCGCTTGGCGTCGGAGACGAGCAGCGCATCCGCTGCGACGACCGGCTCCAGCACCTCCTTCACGTTGTCTGCGTTCAGCGCAGGCAGGCTATGGCTGAGGGTCTCGCCCGCACGGTCGGCGGCGACCAGGATCGGCACCTGCTCGCGCGAGAGGCCGCGTTTGCGGGCCTTGCCGCCGCGACGGCGCGGCTTGCGATCCAGCTTCCGCTCCCCCTTGCGGCTCTCGAGAACGAAGGTCTCGTCGGCCTCGACAATCCCGGCAAGCCGGTCCGGCGCTTGCCGAACCGCCGCCAGGAAGCGGTGGCGCCAGCGATGCGCCGTGCTCGGCGCAATCCCGCAGCGCTCGGCGGACTCCTTGATCGTCTCGCCTGTAGCCGGCCGGAAGTCTTTGCGAATCGCGGCCGGAAGTCTTTGCGAATGGCCTGGAAAATCGGCTGGTTTTCGGGGCTGAACCGGGCTGGAAAAACCGGCCTGTGCATGGGCCGTGAAGGAGCGCTGCGCGGGGGGTTCAGGGCCCGTGCACGGGCGGTGCGTGAGGGTTTCAGGCGCGGTCGGGACCGGGGCGGGCGCCGGGGCGGCACGGGCGTTCGAGTTCGGCCTTCCACCATTCGGGGTCTTCGACGGCGCGTTCTGCGGCGTCGTATCCGTCGTGACCGGTCCATCTTCCGGGGTCGGCGTCGGCGTACCATCGGCCTGCGCCGCGGTGTCGCTCGAGGGCGTCGTCGATGCGGGCGACCTGGTCCGCCGGGCGTCCCCGGCAGAAGCGCTCGAAGAAGGCGTTGAGGCGGCATCGGGGGCAGCGTCCGCAGGGCTCTGCCGCGACGGTGCATCGCCAGGTGAGCGCCTCCAGCCCGGGCGGGAGCAGGGCCTGGAGCATGAAGCGCCCGGCGACGGGTCCGAAGGGGTCGTCCCGCGACGGCGGCCACTGCGCGCCGTCCTCCCAGCCGGGGAAGAAGGGGAGTTCCATGGGGACGGCGGTGCGCGCGCGGTAGGCCGGATGCCAGTACATGCGGTGCATGTCGTCGGCGGTGTCCCACGAGGTGATGCCGGGCATCACCCGGTCGGCGCGGTGGCGCTCGGCCTCGTCGGCGTGGGTTGCGTATCGGTCGATGCCCCAGGCGCGCTCAAATGTGGGGTCGCAGACGCCCTCCCATCCTCTCCCGTCCCGAATTGGCCATCTTGCGCGGGGGCCGGTCTCCACGCGCAGGGCGTCGCGGCTGACGTGGCGCACGGGCCGGACGTTGCGGGAGAGCCAGTCTGCGACGGCCTCGCTTGCGGCCTGCTCGCGGGCGATGCGCTCCGGCAGCTCGCGGGCCGGTTCGCGGTAGTAGGAGAGGACGACCTCGTCTTCGGTCTCGCGCAGGACGAGGAGGGCGAGGGCGGTGCTGTCGATGCCGCCGCCTGCGGGGACGAGGGTGCGGCGCATCGCGATCAGCCCCACTCGATGACGATATAGCCTGGAGGCACAGGCGGGCGGCAAACATGGAAATTTGGCTGTGTGTCGCTTGTCAACTGTCAGGCGCCATTCTACCGTGTAGTAATGATTGCGTCGTTCAGGCATCGGGGCCTGAAGGCACTCTACGATGGCAGGACGGCCCGATGGGTAGCACCAAACCACGTCCAAAGATTGAGAGACATTCTGGCGGCTCTCGACAGCAGTCATGGACCGGACGCTATGAACCTGCCCGGGTTCCGTTTGCATGAGTTGAAGGGAAGGCTGAACGGCCACTATGCGGTTTCGGTCTCCAGCAACTGGCGTGTGACCTTTCGTTTCGAAGACGGATCGGCGGTCGATGTAGATTACGTCGACTATCACTGAGGAGACGGGACATGGCGATGCACAATCCGCCGCATCCGGGTGGGATCGTGAAGCGGCAATGCCTGGAGCCCCTGGGACTTACCGTGACACGGGCTGCTCGGGGACTTGGGGTCACGCGCCAAGCACTCTCCGAACTCATTAACGAGCGCACGGGCGTTTCGATCGACATGGCAATAAGGCTGTCAAAAGCCTTCGGTTCGACGCCTGAGACCTGGCTTGGAATGCAGATGGCCTATGATCTTTGGCAGGCCCGCGACCGCGCTCAGCGGATTAAGGTGGAGCGCTTTGCTGCGGCCTGACAGCCGGGCACACCTTTATTCGTCGTCTGTCGGACGAGGACATCACCATTGACAGGCGCCGACGTTCGATAGACGGTCGGGGACAGTGGTCCGGGTGCATTGCGCCCGCGCGTGCCGCCGCCACGACCCGGGAGGCGACCGGTTGCGCCGCTATCTGCTCCTCTACCGGTTCCTGATCGTCAATATCGTGGGCGCGGCCCTGCTCGGGCTCGCCGGCGCGCAGGGCTGGATCGCGCGGATTGCCGAGGCGGACCCCACCGGCCTCGTCTTCGTCATTTTCGGCGTCTTCGCGGTGGGCCTGGCGCTATGCGGCTACCGCCTGTTCAAGACCAGCGCGGCTCTCAACCGGCTGGAAGAGAGCGGGACGGTGGACCTTCCCGACAAGTGGACCCGCGCGCCCGTCCGCCCTGAGTTCATGGCCGAGGCCCTCAAGGCGCGGCTCTTCAGTCGCATTGCCGTGGTAAGGCAGATCGCCGCTGCGCTGGTCGTGCTCGGACTGATCGGCACGGTGGCGGGATTCATCATCGCGCTCTCCGGCGTCTCGGCGGAAGACGCCGGCACGCTTGCCGCCGTGCAGCCGATGATCTCCACCCTCATCAGCGGCATGTCGGTCGCTCTCTACACCACCCTGGAAGGGGCTGTGCTGGGCCTGTGGCTTACCGTTATAACTACCGTATGCTGGCGACGGGCACCTCCACACTCTACAGCGAGCTTCTCGCGGCCGATGGACGAGTTTGACGACGACAGCGGCACGATCTTCCGCGACGTCACGCTGCTCGCGCTGGCAGCCTTCGTCGCAATGGTGCTCATGCTGCTGCCCTTTCTCAATCCAAGCGCCGAGGCCGAGAACGATGCCGAAGGGATCAGCGATCCCGGCAACGTAATCATTGAGCTGCTGTGGGCGGCCGATCGCGACGCCGACATCGATCTCTGGGTCAAGGCGCCGGCAAGGCTGCCAGTGGGCTTTCCCAACAAAACAGTCATGGTCCCCGCGGTTCTGAGCCACCCCGTGGCATGAAACAGGAGCGGTTCGGCTGACGTTTTCCTTGCGCTTGCACCCATTTGCCGTGTCAGGATGGGTATTGGCGGAGGTGGGGACGTGTGAGCGTCGTTATATCGGTGACGTAGTTCCCGATGACAAAACTGCTTCCGGCGGCCGGCTCCGCACCCCGTATTGTACCCGGCCCGTGGCCGTGGACGCGCGGCAAATTGCACCGCACCCGCTCGTCGGATGCGTGTTCTTCCGACCGCTGTCCCCGCCTCCACCGTGGCGATGCCACGGCGTGATCGTACGCCGCCGTGGCGAGAGCGCAAATGAGGAGGAAGGCGATGAAGACGGAAGGCTTGCACGTCGTCCGGCCGCGCGCGGCGGGTCTGGACGTGCACAAGATGGAGATCACCGCGACGGTTCGCCTCTGTGAGGGCGAGGGTGAGCCGGTGGTGGAGACGCGCTGCTTCGGCACGCTGCCGAGCGGTCTGGAGGAGATGGTCGCGTGGCTGACCGGTCACGGCGTCGAGGCTGCGGTGATGGAAGGGACCGGGGTCTACTGGCAGGCGCCCTTCGCGGCCCTGGAGGCGGCCGGGCTCGAGGCGATCCTGGTGCATGCGCGTCAGGTGAAGCAGTTGAAGGGGCGCAAGACCGACGTGGCGGACAGCGTGTGGCTGGCCTGCGTGTGCCAGTTCGGGCTCTGCACGCCTTCCCACGTTCCGCCTGAGCCGTTCCGGGAGCTGCGCGCACTGAGCCGCCAGCGCCGCGTCCTGGTCAGGCAGCGCTCCGCCGTGCGCAACCGCGTGCAGAAGATCATCGACCGCGCCGGTGCGCGCATCGGCGGCATCCTCTCCGACGTCTTCGGCGTCAACGGCCGGAAGATCCTCGACGGCCTGGCGCAGGGGACGGCGCGCGAGGTCATCCTCGCCTCGCTCACCAGCCACGTTGCGAACAAGCTGGAGGGGCTCGGCGAGGCGCTCACCCTGAGCCTGGGCGACAACGACCGCTTCATGCTCAACGACCTGCTGGAGGAGCATGACGCGCTTGAGGCGCGCATCGCGTCCTACACCAGGAAGATCGACGGGCAGATGACACCGTGGGAGGAGCAGCTCCGTCTGCTGACCACCATCCCCGGCATCGACCGCACCGCCGCCTCGACCATCCTCATCGAGATCGGCCCCGACATCGGCGTGTTCGCCTCCAAGGAGCACTTCGCCGCCTGGGCCGGGCTCTGCCCCGGCAACAACGAGAGCGGGGGCAAGCGCCGCAACGCACGCACCCGCATGGGCTCCAAGACCCTGCGCGCCTGCCTCGTCGAGTGTGCCCACGGCGCGGCCCGAACCAAGGGGTGCCAGTTCGAGGCTCATCACCGCGCCCTCGCCGCCCGGCGCGGCTACAAGCGCGCCATCGTCGCCGGCGCTCACAAGATGCTGCGCATCATCTATGTGGTGCTCAAGACCGGCAGGCCCTACTACGACCGCACGGCCGACTACGACGCTCTGATGGTCAAGCGCAACGCTCCTCGGTGGATCCGCATGCTCCGCCGCTACGGCTACATCGAGCCCGTAGGCGCGGAACTCAAGGCCGCCTGAGCGGCCCGCATCTCGTCAGCCGGCTACGCGGGACCGCTTCGGACCACATCGGGGAAGTCCACCGCTCGTCTCCGCCGCGCCGACCCTGGCGGTCTCAGCCAACGCCGTGACCTCGGGGTTGGAGCGTCACCGCGCGTCCCTCGCCAGAATCTGTTTCACGGCAAGGCAACGAAGTGGTCAACCTGTTGCGTGACGATCTCGGCTTGTTTCAAGACCTTACCGATATCAATTACGAGATTGTCGTAACTACCCAGGTACCCCGCCGCCAGTTCTGAGTGCGTGCTGATGTTGCTTGCCGTCGGTGCCGTTTCGCCGTCGGCGCGTCGTTGATCCCCGCTTGACTGTATAGGTTCAGACTTCCTGACCTCGTGATGCTGGCTGTTCTGGGCAGCGTGCCGGGAACTCCTTGAATTCTGATACATTTCGGTTGTTTCAGGCGGTTTTTCGCTGGGTGTCGCGCCCGAGGTCTGATATTATAATTTGATACCAATTGCACGGTCTCAACCATGCCCAGTACCCTCCCAATGTGCCCTCCAGAGGCGGTCTCGATCGGCAACAGCTGCTTCGCCGTCCTGATCTCGGACGACACCTTCACCTACTTTTCCAACCTCATTCCCTTTGACAGCCACGCCGCCGATGACCGCACGGCCATGCTCTTGCGGATCGGCCGCCTCGCGGCGATCAGCGCGGTCTCGCCGCAGGAACTGGCTGACGCTTTCGCTGTCTCGCGCGCGACGGTGCAGCGCGCACGACGGCGCTACCTGGCCGAGGGCGAAGCGGGGTTCATGAAGCCCCGGCGCGGTCGCGGGCCGTCGGTGTTCACTCCGGAGTTGGCGGAGAAGGCGACGGCGTTGCTGGCATCGGGCCTGAGCGGCTCTGCGGCGGCCCGGGTTCTCGGCGTGTCAGCGCCATCGGTCAACAAGTGGCGCCGTCAGGGACTGATCGGCAACACGGAGGCGGATGGGGAGCCCGGACGCTCAGCGCTGGCTGCGCCGCCTGACGCGGGTGCGGCTCCTGAAGGCCGTGTCGATGAAGAGAGTACCGGTGCCCCGGGGCCGGAGACGGCGCCGGGGCTGGAAGCGCAGCCGCAAACGGATCGCAGCGCGCGCGATCGGCGGGACCGGCAGGCGCCGATGGGGCGTGCGACTTGCGATGTTCCGGCTCGGGTTCTGGCCAGTTGTGGACAGGCGGGGCCGGTCGAACCGCAGTTCGCCGCCGCCGCCCGCGGTGTCCGCTTCGGCGGCGTGCTCGCCGCCCTGCCGGCCCTGCTGAAGGAAGGTCTTCTCTCCGAGACCGGTCTCCTGCCATTGCTGCCGAAGGGCTATTACGGCTTGCCTACGATCCTGCTCTTCCTGGCCTTCATGACCTTGGCGCGGGTGCGCAACCCCGAGAGCCTGCGCTACCAGGCGCCGGGCGAATGGGGCGCCATTCTCGGCCTCGATCGCTGCCCCGAGGTCAAGACGCTGCGCCGCAAGATCGCTCTCATCGCCGACGACGAGGCCGGCGTGCGGGCGTGGCAGCTCGCCCTTGCCAGGCGCTGGCAGGCGCCGACGAGCCGGAGCTCTGGGCGACGCTGGCCATCGACGGGCACGTCAAGGTCTACTCCGGCCGCAAGGGGCGCTTGCCCAAGCACTTCGTCTCGCGCGAGAAGCTGTGCCTGCCGGCGAGCGCCAGCTACTGGATCAACGCTCTGGGCGGCAAGCCGCTGCTCTGTCTGCACAAGCCGCTGGACCCGAAGATGGTCGCGGCCATCGAAGCCGACGTGGTGCCGGCGCTGCAGGAGCTTGGGATCGTTGGCGCCGGGGCGCCGGACCTGACCGCCGAGCATCCCGGCCAGCCGGCGCTCACCCTGGTCTTCGACCGCGAGGGCTGGAGCCCGGATCTGTTCCGCCGGCTGGCGAGGCGCGGCGTCGCCTGCCTGACCTGGCACAAGAACTTCAGGGGCGAGGACTGGCCGGCCGAGGACTTCGGCGCGATGACCGTTCCCATTCACGGACCGGCGGCGGACGGCAGCGCCACCATGCGGCTGGCTGAGAAGCCGGTGACGTTGCCGAACGGCTTCAGGGTGCGCCAGATCCGCCGCCTGCTCGACAACGGCCGTCAGGTGCCGCTGATCACCACCGATCCGCACAAGCCGATGGCTGAGGTTGCGGGCGCCATGTTCTCGCGCTGGTCGCAGGAGAACTTCTTCAAGTACATGCGTGACGAGTTCAATCTCGACGCCCTGCCGACCCACGAGCTCGAGCCTCTCGATCCCGCCGCCATGGTCGTCAACCCGCTGCGGCGGGCCTATGACAAGGCAATCCATCGCCTCGACCGCCAGCTTGGCCGCCTGCGCAACCGCATCGCCGACACGGCCCGGAAGAAGCAGCCGACGGCGGAACTCAGGAGGGAAGTCAGGGACCTCCAGGATGTCCGCGACATCGTCAGGGCCAGCCGCAGGGAGACGCCCAAGCACTGCCGGGCCGGCGACCTCGACGAAGCCGAGCAGCTCGATGCCTTGCCCGCGCGCGAGCGCCTCCTCCTCGACGTCATCCGGATGATCGCCTACCGCGCCGAAACCCGCATGATGATTCCCGTCATGCAGGCGCAGGGCCACAAGCCCCATCCCCGGAAACTGCTTCAAGCGCTGCTCACCGCCGATGCCGACATCCTGCCGGATCCTGGCAATGGCCTCCTGCGGGTCCACATTCTTGGCCTCGCAAACGACGCCTGCGACCGTTGGATCGATGCGGTTCTGAGCGACCTGAACGCCACCGAAACGGTCTTCCCCGGCACCCGTCTGCGCATAGTCTACGACATCGACGGGGCCTCGGAATCCGCGCGGCTCGTGTCACCTAAAATCAGCAGAGGTCAGGAAGTCTGAGGTTCTCTCGCCTATGGGTTGCACTCTCGCATGAGAGGAGCAGCCGGTGGGGTATTTCGGGTCGAAGGCGACGACCGGTCTGAGCTAGGCGCTGATTGCGCTGATGCCGCCGCACTCTGTCTATATCGAGAGCCATCTTGGGGGCGGGGCGCTGATGAAGCGCAAGCCTGCGGCCATGCGCTCGATCGGGATCGACCGCGACGAGCGGGCGCTTGAGGCCTTTGGCTGCGACTACCCGGTGGAGTTGGTGCACGGCTGCGCCCATTCCTTCCTGGCCTCGTTCCCGTTTCTGGGCCCGGAGCTGGTCTACAGCGATCCGCCCTATCTGCACGCGACCCGGCGTTCGTCGCAGCGCTACCGCTTCGAGTACGAGGAGGCCGACCACGTCGCGCTCCTCGAACTGCTCAAGGGTCTGCCCTGCCAGGTGATGGTCTCGGGCCACCCGTCTGCGCTCTATGACGAGCTGCTGGCGGGCTGGCGCCGGCTGGCGCTGCAGGTGACGACCCAGGCCCAGGTGCGGACCGAGGTCGTGTGGTTCAACTTCGCGCCTGACCGGGTGCACTGGGCGAGCTTCGCCGGCCGGAACTTCACCGAGCGCCAGTGCATCAAGCGCAAGGCGGCCAACTGGGGCCGGCGCTACGAGGCCATGCCGGCGGGCGAACGCCTGGCGGTGCTGGCCGCGATCATGGCCGTCGAGGCCGACGAGGGTTCGTGACAGTGTCGCGCTGGCACGAGGACCTCGCTGCCCACGACGAGGCCTTCGCGTGCCTGCAGGACCTTTTCACCCCACAATCCTTCGCAATGACCGCCGTCAAAGCCATTCGGGAATGGGGCCAGAGGTTGCTGCGCCTGAGCGCGGCCCTGGTCAAGGAGAACGACGCGCTGGAGCGGGAGAACGCCCGCTTGCGCGAGCGGATCGCCGAACTCGAGCGCAGCGCCGCGCTCGACAGCACCACCAGCTCCAAGCCGCCGGCCAGCGACGGTCTGAAGAAGAAGAGCGGTGACCGGGAGAAGCGCACCCGGAGCCAGCGCGGCAAGTCCGACAGGCCCAGTGGCGGCCAGCCGGGCCACAAGGGAACTACCCTGGAGCGGACCGCGACGCCCGACCATGTCGTCGATCATGATCCGTCCGCCTGTGAGGGCTGCGGCGCGCCGCTGTCGGACGCTGACCGTCACGGAGCCCCCGTCTGCCGGCAGGTCTTCGATGTGCCCGAGCCGCAGCCCCTCGAGGTCACCGAACATCGCGGCCATCGTTGCCTCTGCGCTGCCTGCGGCACCGTGACGACAGCCGTCTTCCCGAACGGCGTGACCCAGGTTGGCACTTTTTGTGTTCTGCTGTCGTTTATCGCTTTGATATGGCGCAATATTTTTCTCTGCCGATTCCAACATGGCACTACATTTTGTGAGATTCTGTCAGCTCGTCAGGCGGGTCCTCGTGCGGTGGATGGCGGGGTCAACACCCGCCGCCGAGGAGATTTGGGCGACCTCGGCGGCCGGGCGCGTGTCCTGGCGGTTGACGATCAAGGTGCCGTCGGTCTGGCGCAGTCGCGTGGTGATCCGCACCCAGGTCCGCATGCCCTCGCGGATCGATGCCCAGCACTTGTGGATGCCCCGCGCGGCCAGTCGGGTACGGATCAGATGCACGGCGTGATAGGCCAGCACGGCGATCAGCAGGTGGGCCGCGATGCGACGGTCGAGCTGGTGCCAGATCGGGCGAAGGCCGAGCTCGGATTTCAGGCTGCGGAAGGTGGCCTCGATGTCGGTGATGCGCCAGTAGGTCCGCAGGATCGTCTCGATATCCCAGTCGACGTGGCTGGTGCGCAGCACATAGGCGCCGGCGCCCTCGTCGGCCTCGTCGTATTGCGGCCTGCGCTTGAAGCGCACGGCGGCGGCGTTGGGGCCGGTTTTCGCCTTCTCGACCGTGACCTCGTAGTGTCTGGCGACGGTGGAGAAGCGCTGCTTGAGACGGCCAATGCTCTCCAGCACCCTGTCGTAGCGCTTGAGGCGGCCCTTGACCGGCAGGCCGCTATGGAGCCTTTCCAGCGCCGCCTCGAAGCGGTTCCGCCTGAGGCCGATGATCGCGTTCTCGGCCTTCTTCTTGCCCTCGCTGACGACGTAGAGCCGCGCCTCGCCGTCCTCGCTGGCAAGCCGCCAGGCGCGCACCTCGTGCCGCGCGCTGGTGATCAGCAGAGCCTCGGGCCCGCCCTCGGGCAGCGGCGGCCTGGCGCCGCGGCTGACCGCGATCCAGTCGTAGCCCTGCTCGCCCAGCCACGCGACGTTCTCCTCGGTGGCGATGCCCGCGTCCATGACCACCGTGGGCTTCGGCGCCGTGCCGCCGCACACCGCCTCGAGCCTGACCAGCGCGTCCTCCAGCGTGCCCGGCTCGCTCACGTTGCCCGGCAGGATCTCGCAACTGCGCGGGAAGCCTGCGCCGTCGAGCGCCAGCGCCAGCGTGATCAGCGGACAGTCGTCGCGCTTCTGCTTGGAGCGCCCGAACCTGGGAAGCTGGCCGTGGGTGTGGCCGTGGTAGTGGACATTGGTGAGATCGTAAAAGGCGATCGTTTCGGGCAGGTCGAGCAGCGCGCGCTCGCGGTTGAACAGCTCCCGCTGAATGGCGGCCCGGTGGCGCCAGAGCAGGTCGCCGATGCGGTAGAGCGTCTTGCGCCGCAGCGCCTTGCGGTCGCCCTCCAGCCCCAGGAGCTCGGCGGTCGCGCTGTCGCGGCGCAGCCAGCGGCTGGTGTCACGCTCGCTGGCGGGATGGACCATCCTGGCGACGATCAGCGCGCTGGCGATGCGCCCGTCGCGGCCCTTGATATCGAGGCCGTGGAGGATGTCGGCGAAGCCGAGGTCGTCGAGGGCCTTGAGGCACAGGCGCTCGCAGCCGACCGTGCGCGGGTTCTCGTGCTCCAGGGTATCGAGGTCGACGGTGGCGATGTCGGGCTTGCGCGCCTCTTCCTGTATCGCCTCGGGGCGGAACCCCCTGGCCCTGAGCTTGGCGACGATGTCCTCGGCTGCGGCCTGCACGTCCGGCGCGGCTTCGAGCAGCGGCGGGCGGCCGTTGAGCAGCGCCTCGGCGAGTCCGGCAACTTCGCGCCATTTCTCCTTCGGCACCGGATAGTCGGTGCCGAGGTTGAGAAGCGTGCGCTGCCTGACCTTGTCGCCGATGCGCTGCGAGAGCACGAGGCGATGGCTGCGGACCGGCTTGCCTTCGGTAGTGTGGGTCTTGGTTGCCCTGATGAACATGTCGCCCGGCACGTTTTGGTCGTGGCGGGTTCAGATATGTCGGCTTTGGTGGTGGGGTCAAGGGAAATCCTGCAAACCCACCATTCCCTGGCACTACAAAGGGAGTTCGAGACGGCAATCGCAAATGTAGGGGCGTGCCCTTCTCGTCAACGCTATATCTGGTGTGTCAGCCGGAAAAACCTGGCCAATTCGGCCCCGAACAAACGGAAAAAGTGCCAACTTGGGGTGAGCGCACCGGTCCAATACGGGCCGCGCATCACCGCGTGGGTGACCTACCTGCTGCACGCTCAGTTCATTCCCGAGAAGCGGGTCGCCGAGGTCATGAGCGACCTCTTCGCGGTCAAGCTCTCAACAGCCACCATCGTCGCCATGGGAAGGCGCACCGCCCGGCGCTTCGAGGGCTTCCTCGATCGCCTCGCGGAGATCATCCGCACCGCAGCCCCAGTCAAACACCTCGACGAGACCGGCATCCGCATCGCCGCCCGGACCCATTGGCTCCATGTGCTGTGCACCCCGTTGCTCACCATCCTGCGCGTCGCCACCGGGCGCAGCCACATCGACGAGAAGCTCAACGGCATCGTCATCCATGACGACTACGCCACCTACTTCGCTCTCGAGGGCGTGCGCCACGGGGCCTGCAACGCCCATCACCTGCGCGAGCTCCAAGCCCTCATCGAGATCGAGAAGGAAGACTGGGCAACGAGCACGCACCGGCTCCTCATCCGTGCCAACAGAGCCGCCCGCTTCGCCCACAAGAACGACCGCGACGTGCCCGCCTCACTGGTGGCCCGCATCTCGCGAGCCTGGGACCGCATCCTCGAACGTGCCATCGCCTCTCACGAAGAAATGCCACCGCTCCAGACCGGAAAGCGCGGACGACAAAAGCGCCGCATCGGTCACAACCTCGCCCTCCGACTCCAGAAGTACAAGGAGGGGTGCCTGCGCTTCCTCACCGATCCGCGAACCCCCTTCTCCAACAACGAGGCCGAGCGCGACCTCCGAATGGGCAAGCTGCGCCAGAAAATCTCAGGCGGCTTCCGCTCGATACAAGGCGCCCGCGACTTCGCAAACCTGCGATCCGTCATCGCCACCGCTCGAAAACAGCGCTGGAATGTCCTCGAAACCCTGGCGCACCCCGATCCAATCCAGCTGATCCCCGTATTGCGCTTCTGAAATCCTGCGCTGCTCCGGGAAAGCGCCGCCTGACCCCTGGCTGGTCAGAACCATCAATCCATCACGTCCGAGTGCTCGGCAGAATCAGACCTGGGCAGTTACCTTCGAATGAACGAAGCTCTCGGGATCCACCGCCGCGGTCGGCCCGCAGGTCATGAAGAATGCGGTGATCGCGCCGGAATCGCAGAAGGTGCGCTCCGAGACCGCGGCACCGAGCTTGTTGAAGAACGCATCGCCGACGTTGAGGCCGTTGAGAATGCCCTCGGTGCCGAGATAGCTGTAGGGAAGGATGGTGCTCGGGCCGTCCTCGTCGATGATCGCGTTCCAGCGGCTCGAAATCTCACCGAGCGCGTCCTCCCAGCCGATACGCTCGAATGCGCCCGCCCCTTTGGCGCCGGTGCGGCGCAGGGGGTGCAGCACCCGGTCCTCGCTATGGACCCGGTTCTGGTAGTCGTTGACCTTGACGCAGAGACCGCCCCGGGTGAAGGGATGATCGGGATTGCCGCGCACACCGGTCACCTTGCCGTCCTCGACGGTGGTGAGCATGGCGCAGGTGTCGGGGCAATCGTGCGGACAGGCGCTAAACACGGTGGTTTCGGTCATTTTATCCCCCCTATCTCGCATCGATGATAACACACCCGAGTGGGCGCCACGGCCCGAGGAACGCGCGTCGCAATGCCGGTGCGATTTCGGTGCGATTTCGGCGTCAGCGGCGCTTGAGCGCCGGGAAGCCGGGGTATTCCGAGGCGTGATCGCCGTCGTGGTTCGCCATGCCGGGCTTGGTGAGGCATCCTCTCGGCGGTGCGAAACTCTCGATGCGCCGGGCCGGCGTCTTGCACCAGCGCAGGTTGAATGCGGCGTAGTGCTGGAAGAACGCCATGTCGGAGTAGGGCAGGTTGTCGTGCACCCACCAGGCCAGGGCCTGCCAGGGCGTGCCGGCCTCGTAGCGCGGGATGAACCAGGGGATCACGATGCACGCGGTCGCCCCCATGTGGCCCTCGATATCGCGCCGGTCCCAGACGTGGCGGGCATGGTTCCAGGTGGTCTCGCCGCAGTTGTAGCCCCTGTCCGACCGCTCATGGCCGTAAGTGTTGACCTCGACGGAGCGGAAGGCGGAGCGGATCGAGACGTGGCCGAAGGTGGCATGGAGCGGCTCAAGCAGCTCTTCGCAGAGCCGGGTGCCGGCCGCGACGGCGAGGTCGGGATCGTCCGGAATGTTCGGGATCCCGTGGAAGTTCGCGATCTCGCTATAGAGCATCTCACGCATGAAGAAGTGCTCGGACAAGCGGACCCGGCCGAGTTTTTCGAGGGCCTTCATGGAGGCGGGCTTGCGCATGGGATGCTCCTTCCGGGTTCGGGCAGCCGGCAGGATACGCAATCAGGGGACGACGGCGACAGGCATCGTTGCAGGTTGGCCCCTGCATCCGCCCGTGGCACCGGCATGCGCCAATCGTGTATAGTGAGACGCGAGGCGATCGCGCGGGCCGCTTCGCGGAAACAAGGGGCGGCCCGACGCGCAGGGACTCAACGTGGGACGGCAAGGGGAGGCCGAGCATGAGCGAGAAGTGGGGAACACCGGACATATCGCGCCGTGACGTGCTTAAGGGCACGGCGGCCGCCGCGACGTTGGCCGCGGCTGGATCGCTGGCCACGACACGCGTGGCGCAGGCGGCATCGACGACGGTCAAGGGCTACGGCGTCACCACGTCGCAGCTCAAGGACTGGTCCATCATGGAGAAGGCCATCGGCATCACGATGGAGTTCACCGGGACCAACGCCGACATCGGCACCTACATGCGTGACGTGATCTCGAACGACCTCGGTGAGACGCACGACATCTTCATCTTCGACGGCGGGACCGAGGACATCCTGGGGCCGCAGGGCTATTACGCCACCGTCATGGAGGACCATCCGAACCTCTCGCTCTGGGAGCGGACCTCCGACGACTGGAAGCGCACCGACCTGCTGCAGGATTACGACGGCAACCAGTACGGCGTGCCGGTCATTGGCAATGCCGACAGCTTCGGCTACTTCCCCGAATCAATCGGCGCCAGTCCGGAGGGTCTCGACGAGATCCCCTGGAGCAAGATGCTCGAGGACGACGACACCAAGGGCCGCGTCTCGCTCGACCGCAGCTGGCTGCTCTCGAGCCCCGAGGTTGCCCTCTACCTCAAGGCCAACGGCCGGGCCGAGATCGAGGACGTCGCCAACATGACCGGCGAGGAGGCCCGCGTGGTCGCGGACTTCGCGGCGGACCGCAAGCGCGCAGGCCAGTTCCGCTCGCTCCACGCGGCCTTCGAGGAGCAGGTGCAGCTCCTCAGCAACCGCGAGATCGACCTGATCAACTGCTGGGAGCCGGCGACCAAGGAGGCCAACAACATCCTCGGCCCCGGCACGGTGATCTACGCCTTCACGGTCGAGGGCTATTACAAGTGGGGCCACGGCGCCTACATGCACACCAAGGCCGGCGAGCGCGACAATGTCGACAACATCTACAATGTGCTCAACTACTACTTGACGGGCGAGTACCGCGCCTACCAGGCGATCCAACGCGGCTACGCCGGGCCCAACATGGACCTCGGCGTCAAGTTCGCGGAGGAGCAGGGCTGGCCGCAGGAGCAGGTCGACGAGCTCAAGTGGACCGAGGTCAAGGTCAACAAGAAGTTCGAGAAGCCCTTCTTCGGCAAGCCGGCGGCGCCGAACGCCGATGTCATGGAAGAGGAGTGGCAGCGCTTCCTGAACGCCTGACCGCGCCATCCGCGATGTGACGACAGCCCCGGTGCGCCCCGCGAACACCTTCGCACGGCGCGCCGGGGCTCTTTATTTGTCGGCGAGCGATGTCTGACTCGGCGGGAAGCGGCTTCGTCAACGACCTCCGCGTCGGCTACACCCGGCTCTTTTCGGGCAACTGGGTCGTGCCGGTGTTCGTCGCGACGTGGGTGGTCATCGTCATCCTGCCGCTCCTCATCATGATCTCCTACAGCTTCTTCGAGATGAAGAACTACCAGGTGTCCTACGACGCCTCGTTCAAGACCTGGAACTCGCTGATCGACTCCGGGCGTTGGATCGCGGCGGTGCGCACGCTCCGCGTCGTGCTGGTAATGACCGTGGTCGAGTTCCTGATCGCCTTCCCTTTCGCGCTGTGGCTCGCCAAGACCTGCAAGTCGAAGGTGACCAAGGCGGTCATCATCACCCTGCTCACCATCCCCTTCTTCCTCGACCCCTCGTCGCGCACCATCATCTGGCGCGCCATCCTGGGCAAGAACGGCATCATCAACACCGTGCTCATGGAGCTCGGCATCATCAGCGAGCCGATGGAGTGGATGCTCTTCTCGGAATTCGCCGTCCATTTCGGAATGCTCGCGCCCTACTTCCCGACGATGGTGTTTCCCATCTTCCTGGTCGTGAGCCTGATCGACGACCACTACCTGGAGGCGAGCCGCGACCTCGGCGCGAGCAAGCTGCACACGCTCTTCTACATCATCCTGCCGCTCTCGCTGCCGGGTATCGTCGCCGGTGCCGTCTTCACCATGGTGCCGCTCATGGCGACCTGGGTGGAGCCCGAGATGCTGGGCGGCGGCTTCGTCAACCTGCTCGGGCCATCGGTCGAGGCGGCAATTCGAAATTTGAAGTACCCGACCGCGGCCGCGCTCTCGGTCTTCGTCGTCATCGTGCTGGCGCTCCTGCTGACCTTGCTGATCCTGGCGACGCGGCGCCTCGGCTCCATCGGCGACGTCTTCCAGACGCTGAGGCGGTGAGGCGATGAGCGATCGGGCGCAACACCGGCTCGCGGCGACCATCGATGGCCAGATCGGCCACGGCGGTGCGCTCTTCTGGCGCCGCGTCTCGGCCTGGCGGCTCTGGACCGCGATCGCCAAGTGGCTCGGGCTGGTCGTCATCCTGCTGATGTACATCCCGCTGGTCTGGCTCGCGGTGATGTCGTTCAGCGGCCGGCCCCTCTCCGGCATCCCCTACCCGCTCACCATGGAGCACTACGACGAGCTCATGGGCGCGTTCAACAAGTGGGGAGAGCCACTCTACGAAAGCGTCGCCATGGGGGTCGTCGTCGGCATCGTCTGCATGATCGTGGCGACCGCCGTGGGCCGCGCCATGCCCCGGATGCGGCGGCCCGGCGGCGTGATCCTGGTCGCCCTCATTCCCCTCTTCGTGCCGGGGCTTACCATGGGGGCAGCGCTCTTCATCTCCGTCCGCTCCCTCCTCGATCTTCGGCTCGGGCTCTGGTCGATCTTCCTCGGCCATCTGGTCTGGTCGCTGCCCTTCTCCCTCCTGCTCGTGCTGATCATCGCGACCCGCTTCGATCACCGCTTGCTGGAGGCCGCCCAAGACCTGGGCGCCTCCGGCTGGCGCCGCTTCTGGGACATCGAGTTCCCGATTCTGCGCCCCGGCATCATCGGGGCGGGCATCTTCGGCTTCCTGCTCTCCTTCAACGAGCTCCTGCGCTCGATCTTCCTGCGCGGCTCGGAGACGACGATGCCGATCTACAACTGGACCATGACGGCCTCGCACCAGTCGCAGGTGCCGATCATCTTCTCGCTCTCGACGATCATCCTGGCCGTTACCCTGCCGATCCTCGGCGGCTTCTTCTGGCTGCTCTTCGCAAAGCTGGATCGTAGTTGAGCGGGGACCCGCCATCCCCCGCTGCCCTTGCGGCACTCTTGCGACCATGGGGCGATTTGGATAGGGTCCGCCGCGTGGCCGGCGCCGGGCGCCGCGCCCTTGCGCGCTCGTAGCTCAGCTGGATAGAGCACCAGACTACGAATCTGGGGGTCGGGGGTTCGAATCCTCCCGAGCGCGCCACCCACACCCCAATCGCATCAACCGGTTACGGCGAATCTTCGTTCAGAGCGCCGTCAGCGATTCCACCACGGCGTGTCGGAGAACGCGCGCAAGTCGATCTCGTGCGTCCACGCGGAGCGGTGCTGCTGGGCAAGATGGAAGTAGGTGTCGGCGATCTCGGCGGGCAGCAGCAAGCCGTCACGCTCCAGCCCACGCTCTTGCCTTAGCCTATGAAACGCGTCTGCGCCGAGCATCTTGCCGAGCGTGTCCGGCGCATCCACCATGCCGTCGATGATGATGTGCGCGACGTGAATGCCCCTGGGGCCGAACTCCGCATTGAGGCTCTGGCAGAGCATGCGCCGCCCGCCCATGGCGGCCGCATGGGAATGCTGGCCCTCGTTGCCGCGCATCGCTGCGGTGGACGACGTGACGAGGAGCGTGCCCCGTCCGCGCTGCTCCATCAACGGGCAGAGGGCGGACGCCATCCTGAACAGGCCGAAGGTCCCCAGCCGCCAGCCCAGCTCGAAGATCTTGTGGCTGGTCTCCGCGAGCGACCGGTCGCCGATTTGCGCGCCAAGGTTGTAGACCGCCACCTCGATCGGGCCGATGTCCGCCTCGACCGCGGCGATCCGCTCCTCGATGGCACCGGGCGCCACGGCATTGAGCAGGAAGCCGGACGCGGCGCCGCCATCCTCGGCAATGCGAGCGACCGAGCGCTTCAGCCCCTCCTCGTCCGACCGCCGGCAGAGCACCGCGTGGTATCCCTCGCGGGCGAAGCGGCTTGCCACGTTGCTCCCGATGCCTGCACCGGCTCCGATAACGAGACATACAGGTTGCATTGAGTCCTGGCCTCCCTGAGCTTGAGTCAAAGGCGAAACGCCGACGCTACGTTACAGTCTATACTCCACCGGGCCAGCCCATCCCGCCCCAACGCACGAGCAGGTTCTCATGTCCGTCGTTCCCCTCGCCCGCGGTTGTAGCCGGACGAAAGTCTTTGCGAATCGCGGCCGGAAGTCTTTGCGAATGGCCTGGAAAATCGTCTGGTTTTCGGGGCTGAATCGGGCTGGAAAAACCGGCCTGTGCATGGGCCGGCGGCGACACC
Source organism: Alphaproteobacteria bacterium (assembly GCA_963422645.2). Classification (GTDB taxonomy): domain Bacteria; phylum Pseudomonadota; class Alphaproteobacteria; order UBA828; family UBA828; genus WTGU01. Next base: position 256,466 of record CAXXVO010000008.1, on the reverse strand, counting down.
CAGATCCAGGCCAACCTGCAAACGCTCCTGAATCACCTGGCCTTCGGCATGGACCTGCAGGATGCAGTGGAGGCCCCTCGCCTCGTCACCCACAGCCATCCGGATTCCTTCGCGCCCCACGCCGCCCATCCCGGCCTCGTCACCCTCGAAGGGCGCATCGACGAGGCGACGAGCGGCCGGCTCGCCGCGCGCGGGCACCGCATCGAGCGTCTGGACGACTGGTCGCACTGGACCGGTGGCGTCTGCGCGGTCCGCAAGGACCTTGAGTCCGGAGCGATCGAAGGCGCCGCCGACCCCCGGCGCATGAGCCGCGCGCTGGGCTGGTAGTCAGAGCGTCCGCTCGGACTCCTCGATCGGGATGTCGTTGGCGGAGAGATCGAGCACGCTCTGCAATCCGTCCGGGTCGAACTCCCAGTGCTCGTTTCCGAATGTCCGGTACCACTGGCCGGTGTCGCAGTGGCGCCACTCGCTGATGAAGCGCGCCGAAATGCGGTTCGCGGTGAAGCTCCAGAGCTCCTTCTTAAGCCGGTAGCGCTCCTGGATCGGCCAGCGCGCGAGCAGGAAGGGCACGATGTTGTCCCGCCCCTCGACGAAGGCATCGCGATAGCGCCAGCGCGTGTCCGGTGTGCAGGTCCCCGGAATCTCTTCCGCGACCCTGCGGTTCCAGGCCTCCTCGAAGGCCTGGACGATGGCGCGGGCTTGGCCCTCGTCGAAGGGCGGCGCGATGGGACCGGCGCTCATGGTGCCCTCCCCCGGCAGAGCCCTATTCCGTCGGCAGCCGGAACCCCATGTCGCGCTTCCCGCTCACGTCGTAGATCTCCGCCGAGTAATGGGTGATGTCGCCGCGGATGTTGGCCGCGCTCAGCGCCGCGACCAGCGTATCCATGTAGGAATGGGTGAAGTGCGCATCGAGCGCCGCCTGATCGTCCCACACCTCGAAGATGATGGCCCGGTTGGGCGCGGTGACATCGATGGCCCAGTCGTAGATCTGGGCGCCGGGTTCCTTGCGCGAGTTCTCGACAGCATCCACCACCTCTGCCTTGATGCGGTCGAACCCGCCGGGTACGAACTCGAAAACGACGGCGACGATCAACATGGAGCGCTCCCTCTCGTTCATTGGTGCACCGCCATTGTCGCACATCCTGGAGCGCGGGCCGCCCTTGCGTCGCGGGCGCGGGCGGCGCAGAAATCCGGCCGGCCATGCTGACCCTGCAGAACATCGCCTACCGCGTCGATGGGCGCCTCCTCTTCGAAGGCGTGACCGCGCAGATCGGCGCACGCCAGCGGCTCGGGCTGGTCGGGCGCAACGGCTGCGGCAAGACAACCCTGCTCCGCCTAATCGCGGGCCGACTCGAGCCCGATGAGGGCGCGATCCTCCGCACCCGCGGGCTTGCCGTGAGCCTGGTCGATCAGGAGGTGCCGGGCGGGCCGGAGACGCCGCGCGCTGCCGTGCTCGCGGCACACCGGGAACGCGCGGCCCTGATCGCCGAGGCGGAGGGCGCGGAGGGCGGGCGCCGCGCCGAAATCGAGGCCCGGCTCACGGAGATAGGCGCGCACGCGGCGCCGGCGCGTGCTGCGCGCCTGCTCGCCGGCCTCGGCATCGACGAGACGATGCAACAGGCGCCGCTCGCGGACCTCTCCGGCGGCTGGCGCATGCGGGTCGCGCTCGCCGCCGCGCTCTTCGTCGAGCCCGACCTGCTGCTGCTGGACGAGCCGACCAACCACCTCGATCTCGAGGCAGCCGCGTGGCTGGAAAACCATCTCAAGCGCTATCCCCGGGCGCTCCTGGTGGTGAGCCACGACCGCACCCTGCTCGATGCCGTGCCCGAAGGCATCCTCCACATGGCGGGCCGGGGCCTGACCTTCTACCCCGGCAACTACACGCGCTTCGCGAAGACCTATGCCGAGTCTCTCGCCACGGCGCGCGCCCAGCAGGCCCGCGTCGATGCCAAGCGGCGCCATCTCCAGGGCTTCGTCGACCGCTTCCGCTACAAGGCGAGCAAGGCCCGGCAAGCGCAAAGCCGCCTCAAGGCGCTTGCGAAGCTCGCCGACGCGCCGATCGTGGCTGACGAGCGGACACCGGACCTGACCTTCCCCGAGCCTGCCGCGTTCGCGCCCCCGCTGATGAGCCTCGCAGGCGTCGCGGTCGGCTACGAGCCGGGCCGCCCCGTGCTGCGCGGCGTCAACCTGCGGATCGACCCCGACGAGCGGGTGGCGCTGCTCGGCGCGAACGGCAACGGCAAGTCCACCTTCGCCAAGCTGCTGGCGGACATGCTGCAACCGGAGCGAGGCACCGTGACGCGGGCGCCCAGGCTCGCGGTCGGCTACTTCGCGCAGCATCAGATCGATACGCTGGAGCCCGAAGGCACGGCGTTCAGCCACCTCGCGCAGCTCATGCCGGATGCTGCGCCCGACCGAGTCCGCGCGCGCCTCGGCGCCTTCGGCTTCGGGGGAGAGCAGGCGGACGTAAGGGTCGCAGCCCTCTCGGGCGGCGAGAAGGCGCGGCTCAACCTCGCGCTCATTTCGAGCCGGGCGCCGCAACTGCTGGTGCTCGACGAGCCGACCAACCATCTCGACATCCAGAGCCGCTACGCGCTGGTCGAGGCGCTCGAGGCTTACGACGGCGCGGTGGTCCTGATCACGCACGACATGCATCTGGTCCAGCTCGTGGCAGACCGGCTGTGGCTGGTGCAAGATGGCACGGTGCACGCTTACGACGGCGATCTTGCCGATTACCGTGCCGAGATCCTGGGCGGCGAGGGATCGCGGCGGGCGGACGACGAGGGCCGGGAGAGCCGCCCACCGCCCGCACGCAAGGCCGCGCGGCAGGCCGCGGCGGCGTTCCGGGCCAGGCAGAAGCCCCTCAAGGATGCCTACGCCGCGGCGGAGCAACGCATCGCACATGCCCAGGAAGCACAGCGCTCCCTGCAGGCGGCGCTCGCCTCGGCGGCGGAAGACAACGATGCCGCGCGGATCGCTGCGCTCGGCAAGGATCTGGCGGAGGCGAAGCGGGCCGAGACGGTAGCCGAGAGCGATTGGCTCGCCGCCGCAGAGGCACTGGAACGCGCCGGGCCCAGGTAGCTCGTGTAATTGGGTCGTAGAGAGGAAAGGTCACGCGTATGGCAGGCGGTGACGGCGGCTTAAGCATCGACCGGGGACTCTTCGCGATGGCCTTCGGCCGCGACGTGGATTACCACGACACCGTGCCGCAACTGATCTACCTCGACCGGCAGACGGGCGACATCGTCTGGCTCTACGGCTCGGACGACGACGCCTACATGGAGGCCGGCATACCCGCCGACGAGAACCGCGTGGGACGCCAGGCGATCGAGGCCGAGCCGGCGCGCTATCTGGAGATTCCCGGCCTCGATCACGACGATCACCATCGGATACTCAGGCGCTTCCTGATGTCGGACTGGACCCGCGACAAAGGGAGGAGGCACCGGGCGGAAGACGCCTACAGGGGTTCGATCGGCAAATGGAAGAGAGACGTCGGAGACGACGACGCCATCCGCGCCTTCTACGACTTCCGGGATGCGGAAATCGAGGCGATGGCCGAGGCCTTCCTCCGGGAGAAGGGCATAGAGCCGGTCTGGAGATCGTATGGCTGACGGCCGCCCGGCGGGAGCAGTTGGCTAGGACTCGACGGCGGGGAGGCTGGCCCCCGGCCAATTCCTGTGCCGATGGCGACCCAACGATGCATCCTGCCCATGCGATAGGACTGTCGGGATTCGGCGATCGATTGACAAGCGAGCGGCAGGGCGGCGGTGCTCGCTTGACAGGGTGGGGGTGCCGCCGCATGATCCGGCCGCCTTTCGGCCGGCCTGAGGATCGCCGGCCGCCGCGTCGGGGCCGTAGCTCAGTTGGGAGAGCGTCGCGTTCGCAATGCGAAGGTCAGGGGTTCGACTCCCCTCGGCTCCACCATTTCCCCTTACTGTAGTGAGACCGTAGTTGCCTGCCAGTGCCCTTCAACAGCACACACCCAAATTACAGGACTATCCGCCCCGTGTAGACGTTTTCCCACCAATCAAGGATTCCCTTATCCATGGTACCTTCACATTTACTACACCCTGAGAGCTTCCAGAAGTTCTTTGAATCTCTCCTTTGTGGAATCTCCGATTAGTGATGCTATTTGATCCTTGTCCGTTCCGGCCTTTGCCAGAAGCACTCTCATGAGTTCAAGAAACTGCTTCTTGTTTACTGCTTTCACTTGCTCCTCAAATGCAAATCTGTAAAGCTCAATTAACTCCTCCTCATCAAACATTTTCTCTATCTCACGGCGCTTCTTTGAATGCATAACGAATTGGCACTCGGGCAAACCGAAATCCTTTATGTACCGCTCTCTTTGCTTCTTACCTTCAGAATCTGAATCCAATAGCACTTTGAAACTTGCCGACCAACCGATATTTAAGGAAATTAGCGTGGACAAGTTCGATGCACCCGTACCAGGATAGATAACGTGGGTAACCTCTTCTTCTAGAATCACCTGCATGAGTTCCAAAACCGAAGCGTCAGACGGACCTTCGGTAATAATTGCCCTCTTCCATGGAATGTCAAAGCTGTTTGGTACGATTTGCAAACAATCGTACAATGGTTGATAGTATGACACATTCGCGTCCTTGCCCTTGATATACTCTCCCCACTTGGCGCAAGAAACGGTACCGGCATTTCGACTTACGACATAAGTATTCTTCACATTACGTCGAGATATCAAGTATTGACTATGCGTGGTGTAAATGACGGTGGTATCCTCCACCAGCTTTTCAAAGTTGTTTACCATATTGAGTTGTGCCGTCGAGTGCAAGTTGGAAGCCGGCTCATCTATCAAATAGATCGGCTTACCTGAACCTTCACGTAATTTTTTTCTTCGGAATTCTGTTTTCATTAGAAATGCGAGGTACCAAATGGCCCCTTTGCTCCTCTCATGCACCGAGTACGTGGTCCCGTCTTTTTCCGTAACTTTAATTTCAAAATACTTTTTCGATTCCTGAAACGCAATTTCCGTCCGGTCAATTTCTTCCACCTCCGACAAGTCTCTCCACTTTTGCGTGAACGTCTCCTGGAGGGTGTTGTTGACTTGCCTAAGGACCGTCCTAGCATCATCATCCCGGGGATTTTTCTTGGAATAATATCCGAGATATTTTTTTACGCTATAGCTCGGGTTCGTGTTGAAAAATATACCATCAACAATTTCATACCATACAGAATTGAATCCATCACTCCTCTTACTCGCAAAATCTTTGCAGGGATAGCATCTTGAAAATCTTCGAAATACAAAATGTAAGGACTGCGCCTTACAATCTCTTGCGCGAGAACTGATTCTAATCTCGGGTCAGAAAATGGGGTATCGCCTTCAAACGTATAGTAGCTTCAGACTTCCTGACCTCGTGATGCTGGCTGTTCTGGGCAGCGTGCCGGGAACTCCTTGAATTCTGATACATTTCGGTTGTTTCAGGCGGTTTTTCGCTGGGTGTCGCGCCCGAGGTCTGATATTATAATTTGATACCAATTGCACGGTCTCAACCATGCCCAGTACCCTCCCAATGTGCCCTCCAGAGGCGGTCTCGATCGGCAACAGCTGCTTCGCCGTCCTGATCTCGGACGACACCTTCACCTACTTTTCCAACCTCATTCCCTTTGACAGCCACGCCGCCGATGACCGCACGGCCATGCTCTTGCGGATCGGCCGCCTCGCGGCGATCAGCGCGGTCTCGCCGCAGGAACTGGCTGACGCTTTCGCTGTCTCGCGCGCGACGGTGCAGCGCGCACGACGGCGCTACCTGGCCGAGGGCGAAGCGGGGTTCATGAAGCCCCGGCGCGGTCGCGGGCCGTCGGTGTTCACTCCGGAGTTGGCGGAGAAGGCGACGGCGTTGCTGGCATCGGGCCTGAGCGGCTCTGCGGCGGCCCGGGTTCTCGGCGTGTCAGCGCCATCGGTCAACAAGTGGCGCCGTCAGGGACTGATCGGCAACACGGAGGCGGATGGGGAGCCCGGACGCTCAGCGCTGGCTGCGCCGCCTGACGCGGGTGCGGCTCCTGAAGGCCGTGTCGATGAAGAGAGTACCGGTGCCCCGGGGCCGGAGACGGCGCCGGGGCTGGAAGCGCAGCCGCAAACGGATCGCAGCGCGCGCGATCGGCGGGACCGGCAGGCGCCGATGGGGCGTGCGACTTGCGATGTTCCGGCTCGGGTTCTGGCCAGTTGTGGACAGGCGGGGCCGGTCGAACCGCAGTTCGCCGCCGCCGCCCGCGGTGTCCGCTTCGGCGGCGTGCTCGCCGCCCTGCCGGCCCTGCTGAAGGAAGGTCTTCTCTCCGAGACCGGTCTCCTGCCATTGCTGCCGAAGGGCTATTACGGCTTGCCTACGATCCTGCTCTTCCTGGCCTTCATGACCTTGGCGCGGGTGCGCAACCCCGAGAGCCTGCGCTACCAGGCGCCGGGCGAATGGGGCGCCATTCTCGGCCTCGATCGCTGCCCCGAGGTCAAGACGCTGCGCCGCAAGATCGCTCTCATCGCCGACGACGAGGCCGGCGTGCGGGCGTGGCAGCTCGCCCTTGCCAGGCGCTGGCAAGGCCGACGAGCCGGAGCTCTGGGCGACGCTGGCCATCGACGGGCACGTCAAGGTCTACTCCGGCCGCAAGGGGCGCTTGCCCAAGCACTTCGTCTCGCGCGAGAAGCTGTGCCTGCCGGCGAGCGCCAGCTACTGGATCAACGCTCTGGGCGGCAAGCCGCTGCTCTGTCTGCACAAGCCGCTGGACCCGAAGATGGTCGCGGCCATCGAAGCCGACGTGGTGCCGGCGCTGCAGGAGCTTGGGATCGTTGGCGCCGGGGCGCCGGACCTGACCGCCGAGCATCCCGGCCAGCCGGCGCTCACCCTGGTCTTCGACCGCGAGGGCTGGAGCCCGGATCTGTTCCGCCGGCTGGCGAGGCGCGGCGTCGCCTGCCTGACCTGGCACAAGAACTTCAGGGGCGAGGACTGGCCGGCCGAGGACTTCGGCGCGATGACCGTTCCCATTCACGGACCGGCGGCGGACGGCAGCGCCACCATGCGGCTGGCTGAGAAGCCGGTGACGTTGCCGAACGGCTTCAGGGTGCGCCAGATCCGCCGCCTGCTCGACAACGGCCGTCAGGTGCCGCTGATCACCACCGATCCGCACAAGCCGATGGCTGAGGTTGCGGGCGCCATGTTCTCGCGCTGGTCGCAGGAGAACTTCTTCAAGTACATGCGTGACGAGTTCAATCTCGACGCCCTGCCGACCCACGAGCTCGAGCCTCTCGATCCCGCCGCCATGGTCGTCAACCCGCTGCGGCGGGCCTATGACAAGGCAATCCATCGCCTCGACCGCCAGCTTGGCCGCCTGCGCAACCGCATCGCCGACACGGCCCGGAAGAAGCAGCCGACGGCGGAACTCAGGAGGGAAGTCAGGGACCTCCAGGATGTCCGCGACATCGTCAGGGCCAGCCGCAGGGAGACGCCCAAGCACTGCCGGGCCGGCGACCTCGACGAAGCCGAGCAGCTCGATGCCTTGCCCGCGCGCGAGCGCCTCCTCCTCGACGTCATCCGGATGATCGCCTACCGCGCCGAAACCCGCATGATGCTTCCCGTCATGCAGGCGCAGGGCCACAAGCCCCATCCCCGGAAACTGCTTCAAGCGCTGCTCACCGCCGATGCCGACATCCTGCCGGATCCTGGCAATGGCCTCCTGCGGGTCCACATTCTTGGCCTCGCAAACGACGCCTGCGACCGTTGGATCGATGCGGTTCTGAGCGACCTGAACGCCACCGAAACGGTCTTCCCCGGCACCCGTCTGCGCATAGTCTACGACATCGACGGGGCCTCGGAATCCGCGCGGCTCGTGTCACCTAAAATCAGCAGAGGTCAGGAAGTCTGAGCTTGGACCGGCATTGCCGTTATTGAATGGGATGACTCTAGGTAACTACCCAGGTTCTTGCTGTGAAAATTCTCTGGGATTCGGCACAACGCTACCCACGCGACGCCCGTGTGCTCCTCTGGGGTCGCCGGGTTTCACAGCTCACGATGCCCCTCTTGCGGACTGCGACCGGTAAGCTACCCCGATGTGGCCCGAAGTCCGCCCGCGCGACGGGCACCGATTTTCATTCTATGGGGTGGTCCAGCACGGCGTCGACCATGATCGTTTATGAGAATGGCTCCGCTGTTGGAGAACCCGTGCCAGGTGAGCTTACGCGCACTTGACGGTGGCGATGAGCCGATCCGATGGGCTGGTCAGGGCTTCGATGATATTCCAGCCCTGCTTTCTGGCGGTGGTGATGACGCTGCGCAGGATGGCGAAGTTCTCGGCCCCCTGCGCGGACCGGAAGCCCCCGGAGATCTTCTGGCGCAGCTTCATCATCCGAAGGTCGCGCTCGGCCTCGTTGTTCGTGAACCCGACCTCGAGGTCGATCAGGAACCGGAGCACCGCGCATTTGTGGTCGCGCAGCCTCAAGGCCAGATTGTGACCGATCCTTCGCTTCCGGCGCTTCTTCCTCTTGCCAGGCGAGAACGGTGGTTGGCTCTCGTGAAAGGCCAGCGCATCGGCGATGATCTCGTCGTATCGGCGCTCGATCAGCGCCACAAGCCTCGCCGGAACGGCGATATCCTTGTCCAGCGCGATGCGGGCGGCGCGATTGGCTCGGCGCAGGAGCTGCTGCATCCGCCGGGCCCAAGCCTCCCCTTCGATGTCCACCAGCGCCTGCTGACTCCCGCAGGTGATGGGCGTTGCACAGGCCGTGCTCCACCCCTTCCATCGCGAAGTACGGCTTCCAGTGATCGTGCACGACGATGCCGGAGACACCCGAGAGCAGGGCGCCGCGCTTGCCGCTGACCCGGTACGCCGCCAGCAGCGGCGTGCAGATCACATGAAGCCACTGCGTCTGACCGCCGATCCGCAAGCCGGTCTCGTCCATGTGTTTCACCCGCGCCGTGCCCGCCGCCAGGTCCTGTATGTGCAAGGCCGCGTCCCGCAGCCGCTCGGCCGCCCTCTCGCTCATCGTCGCCAACGTCGCAGCCGTCACCGGCGCGCCGAAGAGCTCGGCCATCACCTGCGACAGCCGATCCTCCGGCAGGAAGTGAGCGTGCTGAAGGTAGACCGCCACCCCGGCAATGCGCGGGCCGTACTGCACCGGCGCCGACACCCCGCCGGGGAACGCCGCCCGGGTCACCGTCCCGCAATGCCCGCAGCACTTGGCATGCGCCCGGTGCTCGGTCACCTCCAGGGGGCTCGGCTCGGGCAGATCGAACACCTGGCGGGCGACGGGCGTTCCCGCCCTGGCCGCGTCCGAAAGCGGCGAACCGCATCCCTTGCAGGAAGCCGGGACGTGATCCTTCACCCGATCCGGGTGATCGGCGCGGCGCAGCGTCTTGCCCTTGTGGCCGGGCTGGCCACCGGGCTTGCGGCCCGATTTGCCGCGCAGGCTTCGGGTTCGCCGCTTCGAATTCGGCTTCCTCAGCCCATCGCTCGAAGGCGGCTTGCCGCTGTTGCCGCTGTTGAGGCCGAGACGGCGCTCCAACTCCTCGATGCGCTCGACGAGACGCGCGACTTGCTCTTCCAGCCGCGCGTTCTGCTGCCGAAGCCAGGCATTTTCCTCCCGAAGCCGGGCGTTCTCCTCCTCCAGGCGGGCGATCTTCTGCGCGGGCGTTTCGGGCGCTGCTCCCGTCGAAGGGCCGCGCGGCGACTCGGGATTGCTCATGTCGTTGTTGAGTCATTTCGTAACTGCCCAGGTACCCCCTCTCTCTTATGGAACAAGCCAGTTCCTTTTGCGTCAACGCCCCCACGCCGCGGGGGTGCCTACTCTCTTGAGCGCGAGAGGATGATGAACGCCGCGTCGCGAACAAGATGAGAGGACAGCGATACTCAGGATGAGCCGGAGAAGTTCAGGAGCGCAGTATAGGGATCAGCTGCATCGGTTCCGGGTGCGCCAGGATTTGCAGGATGTTCCAGCCTTGCTTTCGAGCGGTGACGATGACGCTGCGCATTCCGGCGAAGTTGCAGGCGCCTTGCAGGGAGCGGAAGCCGCCTGAGATCTTCTCATGCACTTTGTTCATACGGATGTCACGCTCCGCCTCGTTATTCGTGAACGGCGTGCGCAGGTCGGTGAGGAAGCGCAGGCAGCCCTCCTTATGCTTTTGAAGGCGGCGCGCGAGGTTGTGGCCGATGCGGCGTTTCTTTCGCCCTCGCTTTGCGATCTGGAGCGGCGGTTGGGCCTCATGGAAGGCGATGGCTTCTTCGAGGATACGGTCCCATGCCCTTGAGATGCGGGCCACCAGGGAGGCGGGGACTTGACGGTCTTTCTCACGGGCGAAGCGGGCGGCCCTGCGCGCGCGCTGAAGCAGGCGGTGCATGCTCGCCGCCCATTCCTCCTTCTCGATGTCGATCAGGGCCTGGAGTTCGCGCAGGTGATGTGCGTTGCAGGCGCCGTGGCGGACGCCCTTGATGGTGAAGTAGGGGGCGAAGTCGTCGTGGACGAGGATGCCTTTCAGGTTCTTTTCGACATCGCCGCGTCCCTCGCCGATGCGCAGGACGGTGAGCAACGGGGTGCACAGCACATGGAGCCAGCGGGTACGGGCGGCGATACGCAGGCCGGTCTCGTCGAGGTGCTTGACCGGCGCCTGCGTGCGGATCAGATCGGCGACATGGTCGAGGAAGCCCTCGAAGCGCTGCGCTGTGCGCCGGCCCATGGCGGCGATCGTGGCAGTGGAGATGGACACCGCGAAGATGTCGCTCATGAGTTCGGCCAGACGCTTCTCGGGCACGAACTGGGCGTACAGCAGGTAACTCACCCAAGCGGTGATGCGAGGGCCGTACTGGACCGGGGCGGTGACGCCCGGCGGGAAGGCGGCTCGTGTCAGCGTGCCGCATGCGCCGCAGAGGCAGCGATGGGCGCGGTGTTCGGTGACCTCGAGAGGCTGCGGCTCGGGTACGTCGAAGACCTGCCGACAGGCGGGCGCGCCTTGCCGGTCGGCGTCCGAGAGCTCGACGCCACAGCCGGAACAGGTGGAGGGGTGGTGATCGACGACACGGTCCGGGCTGTCGCTCCGCGCGAGGGTGGTTCCCTTGTGGCCGGGCTGGCCGCCACTGGGCCCGCCGGACTTTCCGCGCTGGCTTTGGGTGCGCCTCTGGGCTCCGCTTTTCTTCTTGAGCCCGTCGCTGGCGGGGGGCTTGCTGCTTGTGGTGCTGTTGAGGGCCGCGCTGCGCTCGAGTTCGGCGATGCGCTCGCGCAGGGCCGCGTTCTCCTGCTCGAGTGCGGCATTTTCCCGGGCGAGCGCGGTGGCTGATCGCAGCAGCCCCTGCCCCCATTCCCGGACGGCAACGACGACAGTGGTTGCGAGGGATGATGGCTCGAGAAGCTCCTTCAGGCAGCAGAAGGCCTCGTTACGGGCGGCGAGGTCTTCGTGCCAGTGCGACACCGTCACGTGTCTTCGGCCTCGACGGCCATCATGGCGGCGAGCACGGCGAGGCGTTCGCCCGGCGGCAAGGCCTGGTAGCGCCGGCCCCAGTTGGCTGCCTTGCGCTTGATGCGCTGGCGGTCGGTGAAGTTCCGGCCTGCGTGGCTGGCCCAATGCATCCGGTCGGGGGCGTAGTTGAACCAGACGACCTCGGTTCGCACCAGACCCTGGGTCGTGACCTGCAGCGCCAGCCGGCGCCATCCCGCCAGCACCTCGTCATAGAGCGCCGACGGATGGCCCGAGATCATGACCTGGCAGGGCAGAGCCTTGAGCAGCGCGAGAAGCGCGACGTGGCCGGCCTCCTCGTACTCGAAGCGGTAGCGCTGCGCCGAGCGGCGGGTCGCGTGCAGATAGGGCGGATCGCTGTAAACCAGCTCCGGGCCCAGGAACGGGAACGAGGCCAGGAAGTCATGGGCACAGCCGTGAACCAGATCGACCGGGTAGTCGCAGACGAAGGCCTCGAGCGCCTGCGCATCGCGGTCGATGCCGATCGAACGCACGGCCGGCGGCTTGCGCTTCGTCAGCGCCCCGCCCCCAAGGTGGCTCTCGATGTAGACGGAGTGCGGCGGCATCAGCGCAATCAGCGCTTGGCACAGACCTGCTGTCGCCTTCGAGCCGAAATACCCCATGGACCGCTCCCGTCACGCGAGAGAGCAGTCCATAGTCCCGCAACTCTATGAGGTCAAGAACCAATCGCGGTGGCAGAACCAGGCCGCGGCCGCCGCCATAATCACCGTCCTCAACTCAGGATTGGGGTACCTGGGTAGTTACGTCATTTCCCGAAATTCCCGTCAAGCCCTTTCCACCAACTCCGAACGAGAAACGCCTCAATCCACTGGCCCAAAATGACAAATCAGACGACCTGGGCAGTTACGAAAAATTTAGAGAAACATGATCTAGACCCTTGAAGCCTTTAACATCTATACTTTTGTAGGCGAAGTAGTTTTCAGTCTCTTTTTCTGCACTAAAGAGTGGTACATAAAAGCGGTAGAAGTCAAGCATGAGGTCCATCATTGTGCGCTTCCTGTCTGATCAGCGGTTGCATTAAGATGGTACGTCCATGGAGCAATTCGTACTAGAGAGCCAAAGAGCATTGCGAGAAATACTGTATTGAGGCTATGGGATCGCAGTTCAGACATTGCCGCCAGCTCATCCTAGCATTGGCCCTCGGGTGACTCCTCTCGGCTGCGTTCACCATTGCCGGAGAGGAAATAAGGCGCAGGTATTCACAGTATGGAACGACTCCATGCGTGCAAGATGCCAATTGCAACTGTTGTAACGTCTTCAGTTTGTTCAGTTCAAGAGTGTGCGGCAGGGGCTGAGCGAGAGACCATATCGCAAGCAATGGTAACTGCCCAGGTCTGATTCTGCCGAGCACTCGGACGTGATGGATTGATGGTTCTGACCAGCCAGGGGTCAGGCGGCGCTTTCCCGGAGCAGCGCAGGATTTCAGAAGCGCAATACGGGGATCAGCTGGATTGGATCGGGGTGCGCCAGGGTTTCGAGGACATTCCAGCGCTGTTTTCGAGCGGTGGCGATGACGGATCGCAGGTTTGCGAAGTCGCGGGCGCCTTGTATCGAGCGGAAGCCGCCTGAGATTTTCTGGCGCAGCTTGCCCATTCGGAGGTCGCGCTCGGCCTCGTTGTTGGAGAAGGGGGTTCGCGGATCGGTGAGGAAGCGCAGGCACCCCTCCTTGTACTTCTGGAGTCGGAGGGCGAGGTTGTGACCGATGCGGCGCTTTTGTCGTCCGCGCTTTCCGGTCTGGAGCGGTGGCATTTCTTCGTGAGAGGCGATGGCACGTTCGAGGATGCGGTCCCAGGCTCGCGAGATGCGGGCCACCAGTGAGGCGGGCACGTCGCGGTCGTTCTTGTGGGCGAAGCGGGCGGCTCTGTTGGCACGGATGAGGAGCCGGTGCGTGCTCGTTGCCCAGTCTTCCTTCTCGATCTCGATGAGGGCTTGGAGCTCGCGCAGGTGATGGGCGTTGCAGGCCCCGTGGCGCACGCCCTCGAGAGCGAAGTAGGTGGCGTAGTCGTCATGGATGACGATGCCGTTGAGCTTCTCGTCGATGTGGCTGCGCCCGGTGGCGACGCGCAGGATGGTGAGCAACGGGGTGCACAGCACATGGAGCCAATGGGTCCGGGCGGCGATGCGGATGCCGGTCTCGTCGAGGTGTTTGACTGGGGCTGCGGTGCGGATGATCTCCGCGAGGCGATCGAGGAAGCCCTCGAAGCGCCGGGCGGTGCGCCTTCCCATGGCGACGATGGTGGCTGTTGAGAGCTTGACCGCGAAGAGGTCGCTCATGACCTCGGCGACCCGCTTCTCGGGAATGAACTGAGCGTGCAGCAGGTAGGTCACCCACGCGGTGATGCGCGGCCCGTATTGGACCGGTGCGCTCACGCCGTTCGGGAAGACGGCTGTCGTCACGGTGCCGCAGGCAGCGCAGAGGCAACGATGGCCGCGATGTTCGGTGACCTCGAGGGGCTGCGGCTCGGGCACATCGAAGACCTGCCGGCAGACGGGGGCTCCGTGACGGTCAGCGTCCGACAGCGGCGCGCCGCAGCCCTCACAGGCGGACGGATCATGATCGACGACATGGTCGGGCGTCGCGGTCCGCTCCAGGGTAGTTCCCTTGTGGCCCGGCTGGCCGCCACTGGGCCTGTCGGACTTGCCGCGCTGGCTCCGGGTGCGCTTCTCCCGGTCACCGCTCTTCTTCTTCAGACCGTCGCTGGCCGGCGGCTTGGAGCTGGTGGTGCTGTCGAGCGCGGCGCTGCGCTCGAGTTCGGCGATCCGCTCGCGCAAGCGGGCGTTCTCCCGCTCCAGCGCGTCGTTCTCCTTGACCAGGGCCGCGCTCAGGCGCAGCAACCTCTGGCCCCATTCCCGAATGGCTTTGACGGCGGTCATTGCGAAGGATTGTGGGGTGAAAAGGTCCTGCAGGCACGCGAAGGCCTCGTCGTGGGCAGCGAGGTCCTCGTGCCAGCGCGACACTGTCACGAACCCTCGTCGGCCTCGACGGCCATGATCGCGGCCAGCACCGCCAGGCGTTCGCCCGCCGGCATGGCCTCGTAGCGCCGGCCCCAGTTGGCCGCCTTGCGCTTGATGCACTGGCGCTCGGTGAAGTTCCGGCCGGCGAAGCTCGCCCAGTGCACCCGGTCAGGCACGAAGTTGAACCACACGACCTCGGTCCGCACCTGGGCCTGGGTCGTCACCTGCAGCGCCAGCCGGCGCCAGCCCGCCAGCAGCTCGTCATAGAGCGCAGACGGGTGGCCCGAGACCATCACCTGGCAGGGCAGACCCTTGAGCAGTTCGAGGAGCGCGACGTGGTCGGCCTCCTCGTACTCGAAGCGGTAGCGCTGCGACGAACGCCGGGTCGCGTGCAGATAGGGCGGATCGCTGTAGACCAGCTCCGGGCCCAGAAACGGGAACGAGGCCAGGAAGGAATGGGCGCAGCCGGGCACCAACTCCACCGGGTAGTCGCAGCCAAAGGCCTCAACCCAAGTTGGCACTTTTTCCGTTTGTTCGGGGCCGAATTGGCCAGGTTTTTCCGGCTGACACACCAGATATAGCGTTGACGAGAAGGGCACGCCCCTACATTTGCGATTGCCGTCTCGAACTCCCTTTGTAGTGCCAGGGAATGGTGGGTTTGCAGGATTTCCCTTGACCCCACCACCAAAGCCGACATATCTGAACCCGCCACGACCAAAACGTGCCGGGCGACATGTTCATCAGGGCAACCAAGACCCACACTACCGAAGGCAAGCCGGTCCGCAGCCATCGCCTCGTGCTCTCGCAGCGCATCGGCGACAAGGTCAGGCAGCGCACGCTTCTCAACCTCGGCACCGACTATCCGGTGCCGAAGGAGAAATGGCGCGAAGTTGCCGGACTCGCCGAGGCGCTGCTCAACGGCCGCCCGCCGCTGCTCGAAGCCGCGCCGGACGTGCAGGCCGCAGCCGAGGACATCGTCGCCAAGCTCAGGGCCAGGGGGTTCCGCCCCGAGGCGATACAGGAAGAGGCGCGCAAGCCCGACATCGCCACCGTCGACCTCGATACCCTGGAGCACGAGAACCCGCGCACGGTCGGCTGCGAGCGCCTGTGCCTCAAGGCCCTCGACGACCTCGGCTTCGCCGACATCCTCCACGGCCTCGATATCAAGGGCCGCGACGGGCGCATCGCCAGCGCGCTGATCGTCGCCAGGATGGTCCATCCCGCCAGCGAGCGTGACACCAGCCGCTGGCTGCGCCGCGACAGCGCGACCGCCGAGCTCCTGGGGCTGGAGGGCGACCGCAAGGCGCTGCGGCGCAAGACGCTCTACCGCATCGGCGACCTGCTCTGGCGCCACCGGGCCGCCATTCAGCGGGAGCTGTTCAACCGCGAGCGCGCGCTGCTCGACCTGCCCGAAACGATCGCCTTTTACGATCTCACCAATGTCCACTACCACGGCCACACCCACGGCCAGCTTCCCAGGTTCGGGCGCTCCAAGCAGAAGCGCGACGACTGTCCGCTGATCACGCTGGCGCTGGCGCTCGACGGCGCAGGCTTCCCGCGCAGTTGCGAGATCCTGCCGGGCAACGTGAGCGAGCCGGGCACGCTGGAGGACGCGCTGGTCAGGCTCGAGGCGGTGTGCGGCGGCACGGCGCCGAAGCCCACGGTGGTCATGGACGCGGGCATCGCCACCGAGGAGAACGTCGCGTGGCTGGGCGAGCAGGGCTACGACTGGATCGCGGTCAGCCGCGGCGCCAGGCCGCCGCTGCCCGAGGGCGGGCCCGAGGCTCTGCTGATCACCAGCGCGCGGCACGAGGTGCGCGCCTGGCGGCTTGCCAGCGAGGACGGCGAGGCGCGGCTCTACGTCGTCAGCGAGGGCAAGAAGAAGGCCGAGAACGCGATCATCGGCCTCAGGCGGAACCGCTTCGAGGCGGCGCTGGAAAGGCTCCATAGCGGCCTGCCGGTCAAGGGCCGCCTCAAGCGCTACGACAGGGTGCTGGAGAGCATTGGCCGTCTCAAGCAGCGCTTCTCCACCGTCGCCAGACACTACGAGGTCACGGTCGAGAAGGCGAAAACCGGCCCCAACGCCGCCGCCGTGCGCTTCAAGCGCAGGCCGCAATACGACGAGGCCGACGAGGGCGCCGGCGCCTATGTGCTGCGCACCAGCCACGTCGACTGGGATATCGAGACGATCCTGCGGACCTACTGGCGCATCACCGACATCGAGGCCACCTTCCGCAGCCTGAAATCCGAGCTCGGCCTTCGCCCGATCTGGCACCAGCTCGACCGTCGCATCGCGGCCCACCTGCTGATCGCCGTGCTGGCCTATCACGCCGTGCATCTGATCCGTACCCGACTGGCCGCGCGGGGCATCCACAAGTGCTGGGCATCGATCCGCGAGGGCATGCGGACCTGGGTGCGGATCACCACGCGACTGCGCCAGACCGACGGCACCTTGATCGTCAACCGCCAGGACACGCGCCCGGCCGCCGAGGTCGCCCAAATCTCCTCGGCGGCGGGTGTTGACCCCGCCATCCACCGCACGAGGACCCGCCTGACGAGCTGACAGAATCTCACAAAATGTAGTGCCATGTTGGAATCGGCAGAGAAAAATATTGCGCCATATCAAAGCGATAAACGACAGCAGAACACAAAAAGTGCCAACCTGGGTCAAGCGCCCGCTCGTCGCGGTCGATCCCGATCGAGCGCATGGCCGCAGGCTTGCGCTTCATCAGCGCCCCGCCCCCAAGATGGCTCTCGATATAGACAGAGTGCCGCGGCATCAGCGCAATCAGCGCCTGGCTCAGACCGGTCGTCGCCTTCGACCCGAAATACCCCACCGGCTGCTCCTCTCATGCGAGAGTGCAACCCATAGGCGAGAGAACCTATACAGTCAAGCGGGGATCAACGACGCGCCGACGGCGAAACGGCACCGACGGCAAGCAACATCAGCACGCACTCAGAACTGGCGGCGGGGTACCTGGGTAGTTACTCGGAAATTATCTTCAACTGGCCGGGACTCGGGCTGCAGCTTTACCAGTCGATCCTTCACCGCGATCTGACGATGGTGCAGGGCTGCGTGCTTGCCGTCGCCGTGATTTTCGTATTGGGCAACATGATGGCCGACATCATCGTCTACGCTCTCGACACCACCCGGAAGTAGCAAGGGCGGAGTCGAACGGCCATGAGCAGAAGCCGGAAGAAGAGCGCATTGAAGCGCTCCCGCCACAGGGTGGATTCGGAACGTGCGCGCTCGTCGCTCTATTTCGTCTGGCGCGGTATCCGCAACGATCCATACGGAATGGCCGGCGCCCTGATCATCCTGGTTCTCGTCATTTGCGCGCTGTTCGCGCCCTACATTGCGCCCTACGACCCGCAGTATGCCGATCCCAGGTTGCGGCTGCGAGGACCGGGCACCGAGGGCCACATTCTCGGGTTGGACCAGCAGGGACGCGATATTCTCTCCCGCCTGATCTACGGCACCCGCTACTCCCTCATCGCCGGCGTCACCCCGGTCGTGCTCGGCGCGTTGCTGTCGATACCGCTTGGCACCATCGCCGCCTATTACGAGCGTGTCGGCTATTTCATCATGCGCTCCATGGATGTGCTCTTCGCCTTCCCCATGGTGCTGCTGGCGATCACGCTCTCCTTCTTCATGGGGCCGGGGCTCGGCAATCTGATCATTGCACTCGTCGTGGTCCTGATCCCCTACAACACGCGCGTCGTCTATGTGCAGGCGCTGGCGCAGAAGGAGCAGGGCTACATCGAGGCGGCGCGCGCCGATGCCACCAGCGACTTCAAGATTCTTTTCGTCGAGATGCTGCCCCATGTCGTTTCCGCATCGGTCGTCTATTCCATGACCATCGTGGGCACGATCGTGGTGACGGCGGCGGGCTTGAGTTTCCTCGGCTTGGGCGTGCAGCCGCCGACGCCCGAGTGGGGCATCATGACGAGCGACGGCCGCACCGTGCTTCACATCGCCCCCCATGTCTCTACTCTGCCGGGGGTGGCGATCTTTCTCATGGTCACGGGTTTCAACCTGCTCGGCGACAGCCTGCGCGACGCGCTCGATCCGAAGACGCGGCTGGTGCGTGCCGGAGCACGATAGGATGAAGCGTCTCGGCCATTCACCATGAACCACGAGGTCACGCTGCCATGACCAAGACACGACTGATGCCCGCGAATCACTGGGATTGGAGCATGCCCGTGCCCTTTTCGCAGGGGTGGAAGATCGACGACGTCATCTTCGTCGGCGGGCAGGTTTCCGCCGATGCGCAGGGCCGGACGATCGGGGAAGGCGACATCGAGGTCCAGACGTTCAACACGTTCGAGTTCATCAAACGCGTGCTCGAGGAGGCCGGCGGCGATCTCTCCGACATCGTGAAGCTCAACACCTACTACCAATACGACGGCGAGGGCGCTGATATCACCCGCTTCTGGGAGGTGATGACCGAGGTCAGGAAGGAGTATCTGGCCGACCCGGGCCCGGTCGGGACGGCCGTGCGGGTCAAAGGCTTCGCCTATGAGGGCCTGCTGATCGAAATCGAGGCCATCGCCATTGTCGGCCGCAAAAAATTGCGGCTGATGCCGCCCAATCATTGGGACTGGAGCATTCCGGTCTCCTTCTCCCAGGGCTGGAAGGTGGACGATCTCATATTCGTCGGCGGACAGATCTCGGCCGATGACAGGGGCCGCACCGTCGCGCCGGGCGACATCAAGCAGCAGATCAGAAACATCTTTGGCCATATCCAGAACACGCTGCAGGAGGGCGGCGCGGATCTGGAGGAACTGATCAAGTTCAACACCTATTACAAGTTCGAGGGCGAGGGCGAGGATCTCAGACTCTTCTGGGAGGACATGACCCGCGTTCGTCTGGACTACCTGGCCGATCCCGGCCCGGCCGGCACCGCGGTGCGCGTCAACGGGTTCGCCTACGAGGACCTGGTGATCGAGATCGAGGGCATCGCCTATACGGGGAAAGACAAGCAACGCCTGATGCCGGCCAACCATTGGGACTGGAGCATACCGGTCCCCATGTCGCAGGGCTGGAAAGTCGGCGACTATATCTTTGTCGGTGGCCAGGTGTCTGCCGACAGCAAGGGCCGCGCCATCGGCGCCGGCGACATCGCCACGCAGACCCGCAACACGTTCGAATATATCCGCGCGGTGCTGAAGGAGGCCGGCGCGGACCTGGACAGCATCGTGCGCCTCAACACCTATTACGACTATGACGGCGAGGGCCAGGCGTTGCAGGATTTCTGGGAAGCGATGACGAAAGTCCGCATGGACTATCTCGCGGACCCCGGGCCGGTCGGCACCGCCGTCCGCGTCAACGGGCTCGGCTATAAGGAACTGCTCATCGAAATCGAGGCCATCGCCTATGTCGGGTCGTGATCCGGCGACCCGACGGAGCGCCAAGGAGGAGCTGCCATGATCAAGAACCCCGTTCCCTGGCCGGACGGCGCCAAGTGTGCTGCGGCCATAACCTTTGACATCGATACCGACAGCATCCTGCATCTCGAGCATAGAGAGAGGGCGGATACCATGCTGTCGTCGCTGTCATGGCTGAAATACGACGAGGTGGCGATCCCGCGCATTCTCGACATGTATCGGCAATGCGGCATCAAGCAGACCTTCTTCTACCCAGCTTGGTGTATGGAGCGTTACCCCCATCTCGTCGACATGATTCTCAAAGGCGGCCACGAAATTGCGGCCCACGGCTACATCCACGAGGATCCCAACAAGTTGCCTCGGGAGGAGGAGCACTACTGGCTCAGACGGCAGATCGAGGTCATCGAAAAGATGACCGGGCAACGCCCGCGCGGCTGGCGCGGCCCGCTCTACAATGCGTCCAAGTATTCTCCCGACCTGCTGATCGAAGAGGGCTTCATCTACGACGCCACCCTGATGGGCGATGACGTGCCGTACATATTGAAGACGGCGCAGGGAAGCGTCATCGAGCTTCCCTCCCACTGGGCGATGGACGACTGGCCGCACTACACCCATTCGATGGACATGAACTACATGATGACGATCAAGTCGCCGGACGAGGCGATGAACGTCTTCATGTCCGAATTCGAGGCGATGTACGACTTTGGCGGCTTGTGGGTGACCGTCTGGCACCCCTTCGTCTCTGGCCGTCTCGCCCGTTGCCGCCGCGTCCTGCAAATGATCGAGTACATGCAAAACAAAGGCGGCGTCTGGTTCGCGACCATGGAAGAGATTGGCCTGCACGTTCAGGCCTGCATCGACGACGGCAGCTGGACGCCCCGGGTGGACCAGCTGCCGTACTATGATGGCATGGTGCCCGAACTGGAGAGGTTAGCCGCCGAGTAGTGCGATCGAGCTTGACGCGGAGCCACGAAGACCGCCGCCGCGCGGGACGGAGGCGGAGCCGAGTGCAGGGAGGGGATGCTGGGTCAGGCAGGGATGCTTTGGCCCCCGACGTCGGTCGCAGAATTGATCTGGGCGATACCGTGCGGCGGTTCGGCAATCGACTGACGAGCCGGATCGGCGTCGCCGCCGTCTAGGGCCACATGTGAAGACGCAATTCAACGCTATTCGATGGGAGTCATGTCATGCCTGGTACGACACTGATCAGGAACGCCGACTGGATCGTGGCCTACGACCGGGAGGCGGATGGCCACGCTTATCTCCGTAACGCCGACGTGGCATTCACGAACGATACGGTCGCCCATGTCGGCAAGGATTACGACGGCGAAGCCGAGCAGATCATCGACGGCGAGGATCTATTAGTTCTTCCCGGAACGCTCGACCTTCATCTGCATGGCTACATGGAAATGCATGGCAAGGGATTTTTCGAAGACCTTGCCACAAAGCATATGTGGATGACCCAACTGCTCGAGTACACGTGGATATTGCAGGACGACAAGGAGTCGTCGACTGCCGCGACGCAAGCGTCGGCCTGTGACCTGCTCAAGAGCGGCTGCACCACCATGGCGGAACTCTACTGCTCGGGCCTGCCGTTCGACGGCTGGGTGGACATGCTGGGAGGCACGGGCATTCGGACCTATGCGTGTCCCATGGTGCAGTCCGCCCACTGGTACACGTCCGATGGCAAGGATCATCTCTACGAGTGGTACGAAGAGAAGGGGTTCGAGAACCTCGAACGCGCACTCGAACTGATCGACGACGCGATTGCGCATCCCAGCGGCCGGTTGCATGGAATGGTCGGGCCGGCCCAGGCCGATACCTGCACGGAAGAGATGTTCCGACGGTGCAAGGAGGCCGCTGAATCCAGAAATATTCCGTTGCAGACGCATGCCGCGCAGTCCGTCATGGAACATCGTGAGATGATCCGGCGCCATGGGAAGACACCGATCGAGTGGCTCGACGATATCGGCGTGCTCGGCCCGAACACGCTTCTTGGGCACGCCATCGACATCGACCAGCATCCCTGGGTCAATCACCACGAGCACAAGGACCTTGAACGCCTCGCCCGGTCCGGGACGACCGTTGTGCATTGCCCGCGCGCCTTCGCCCAGTGGGGAGACATGATGCGCAGCCTGGGCGGATACCGTGCCGCCGGCGTCAACATGGCGCTCGGCACCGATTGCTACCCGCACGACTTGGTCGAAGAGATGCGGATTGCCGGCCTCATGTCGAAGGTGGCGAGCGGCCACGTCGATCTGCTCTCGACCGACGCGGTGTTCGAGATCGCGACGCTCGGCGCTGCGCGCGCGCTCGGGCGGGATGACTTGGGGCGTATTGCGGTCGGTGCCAAGGCGGACCTCGCCCTGGTCGATCTGCGTCATCCCTCGATGCGGCCGGTGCGCGATCCGCTGAAGTGCCTCATCTATTCCGGCACAGCGGCCGCGGTCCGCGACGTCTTCGTGGGCGGCGAACTCGTGGTGAAGGACCGGACGGTACTCACAATCGATCAGGACGATGCGCTCGACCGTCTGCAAGAAGGCCAGAAGCGGGCGCTCGACCGAATTCCGGAATTGGACTGGGCGAAGCGCAGCGCCGACGAATTGTCTCCCTTCTGCCTGCCGGTTAACTGAAGCGCGATAGCCGGAGCCACGTGAATTCTGGGCTACGGGTGATAAGCGCCGGGCGGGCCGCGCTGTTCATCGGCGCCATCGACGCCGAGCGCTGACGTATTCTGTCGGGGGAGGTCCCTCTCCGGCGCACCATCGTCCGCGTGTCTTCGAGCGCGGCGCCGAAGCAGCTCAGAATCTCGTCGATCTCCGCTTCGAGCAAGACGAGAGAGCGACCCTCCATTCGGCACAGGAGGCCTCGGTCCGCATTGCCGAGCGCGCAGGCATGACGTGGCGGACCGAAGGGGGATGGCCAATCTTGAGCGCGTGAGCGGACAGTACGCCGCTCGAAACCGTCCTCCCCAAGGCTCCGCGTCGCGTGGTAGAGAGGACGTGGCTCCTCAGGCTTCCGCGATCTCGCCGGATTTGACCATGTGGCGGGCGGCGGCGTAGTCGGGAGCGAACCAACGGTCTTTGTTCATGCGCGGCACGCGGGCGCGGACACGGTCTTTGACCGCTGCCAGCCTTGGCGACAATGCCAGCCCGACATGGTCGGTCCCCTCGACGCTGGCCAGAAGCTCGATCGCCAGGATGTTGTTGAGCGTCTCGATCATGCCCGTCAGGCGACGCGCGCCATGGGTTGCCATCGAAACGTGATCCTCCTGATTGGCCACAGTGGGGATACTGTCCACCGACGCCGGGTGCGCCTTTTGACGGTTTTCGGCGACCATTGCAGCGGCGGCGATCTGGCCGCTCATGAAACCCGAACTGAGGCCGGCGTCACTGGTCAGAAAGGCGGGCAGGCCCGAGAGGCCCGTGTCCACCATCATCGCCAGTCGCCGTTCGGACAAGGCGCCGATCTCACAGATCGCGAGGGCTGTCTGGTCGACGGCGAAGGCCACCGGTTCGGCATGGAAGTTTCCGCCCGTCAGGATGTCTCCAGTATCTGAGAAACCGCTTATGCACATGGCTCCGGTTCGATCAACATGCTGTAGGTAAGGGGTTTTGCATTGGTGGCGATGCGGAAGAGCGAGCGGAAAGCAGCGTGGCGGGTTTTGCGGCGGTTGAAGCGAAAGGCGAACTCATCGAGATAGGCCTGCAGATGCTTGCGGCGCAGCCCGTGGTAGACGCCTCGCGCCCATCCTTTGAGGTTGGAGAAGACTTGGTGGATCCACGGCAGGACGAGGTGAGCGGCGGTCTTCCCGACGACATGGACATTGTGGCGATCGGCGGGGACCGCAGCGTAGCCGGACCAGCCGTCGGTTTTCGCGATGGCGTCGGGATCGGCGGCGGTTTCGACGAAGTGTCCGAGGTCGGCGGCGCCGTAGGAGGAGATTTCGGCCAGCCGCAGGCGGCCCGGGATGGTTCCATCCCCCAGTTCGATGGCGCCGACGATGAGCATCTTGCCGTCGTGGCTGCGTCCTTGCCCTCCGGTGGGAGGATCGTCTTTGGTCCGGAATGGAAGGCTGGCCTCGTCGATTTCCACCAGGCCCGACAACGGGTTGCGCTCGGGGTCGACCATGCTGGCGCGCAGCTTGTGGGCGAGCAGCCAAGCGCTGCGGTAAGAGCCGATACCGAGCTGTTTCTGGAGCTGCAGGGCAGAGATGCCGTTGGAGTGGGTCGCCATCAGGTAGGCGGCCCAGAACCAGACGGTGAGCGGCAGCTTGCTGGCGTGCAGGATCGTCCCGGCCGTCACCGAGGTCTGCCGGCGGCAGCCGGCGCACTCGAAGGTGTGTGCTTTTCTGCGCAGCGCCCATCCCTTTTCATGGCCGCACGCGGGACAGACGAAGCCGTCCGGCCAGCGCATTTCGATCAGCCAGGCGGCGCAGGCGTCATCGTCCGGGAACATGTGCTGGAAGGCGAGGAGGCTGTCGGCGACCTGTTTCATGTGGTGGCTCCGTCGGCAGGAACGTATAGGCAACATTCTACCCGTTCTCCCGCCCTAACCTCAACCTCAACATCTGGTGGCAAACTCTCGCGACCGGAGCCATGTGCATAAGCGGTTCTGAGAATACGATCGGATTGTCGGTGACCGCATCCGCCTCGCGCTCGAGCGTCACATCGACGCTGTCCAGCAGCTCGAGGCAGGCGCCCAAGATTTGCGGCTGGCAGCGAATGCAATACGGGTCTTGGCGGCGCCCATCGGTCAGAGCAACGCCGCGGAATTCGCTACCGGCGGTGAGCGCGCGCAGACGCCGGGCGATCTCGATCTGTCCGGGGTGACGTCGGATCCGGTGCAGGCGATCCTCGAACGGCTGCACCGAGCCCAGGACGGCCTCGCTGGTCAGTGCCCCGATGATAACGGCGGTGTCGAGCGCCTGCCGGGCTTCGAAGGCACCGGTCAATGCGAGCGCGGTGGATACCTGCGTGCCGTTCAGCAGCGACAGGCCCTCCTTGGGGTGCAGTGTCAGCGGCGTCAGCCCGGCGCGTGCAAGGGCCTCCTCGGCCGCCATCACCTGACCGAAGGCATGAACGAAACCCGCACCGATCAACGGGGCCGCCAGATGGGCCTGCGGCGCAAGATCCCCCGATGCACCGACCGAGCCCTGGCAGGGGATCACCGGCAGAACATCGTGATTGACCATGGCGATCATCAGGTCCACCAGTTCGGGCCGCACTCCGGAATACCCCTGCGCCAGCGAGGCGATCTTCAGGGCCATGACCAGACGAGTTTCGGGCAGCGATAAGGGCGCGCCGCTGCCGACAGTGTGGGACAACACAAGATTGGATTGCAGGGTTGCCAACGCGTCCTGCGGGATCAGGGTGTCGGCCATTTTGCCGAAGCCGGTATTGATGCCGTAAACCGCATCGCCGCCTTCGACAATCCCGGCAACAGTCATGTGCGACCGTGCGAGAGCCGCCTGCGCTCTTGCGCTCAGGCTCAGTTTGGCCGGCGCTTCATAGATGGCCTTCCAGGTGGGCAGCCCGTTCGGTCCTGTATCGAGCTCAAGCGTTCTCATGAGTCGCGCTTCCTTCGGTCCGGCTGCGTGTGAATATGATCCTCCCCCATTGGGAGTGGTCCACCGTTATGTCTTGGACCGATGTACCCACCCGAAAGTCGGCCCAAACGATGAAAACTAATCCTGAACGCCTGGAAATATAGCCCGGAATCGAGGCCGAAAGGGCCTCGAAATCGGCCCCTCCGGCGGCCCGGCAGGGGCGGCTACGTTCGAACGAGCTAAGGCTCCACGACGAACAACATTAGGCTTCTGTCAAATCCATTCCCAAGCCACGATCCCGACCCGCAGGAAACCACTTGGTGCCTATTGGGCCAATCATTTCGGGTTTTCGTCATGCTCATAGTGGCCCCGTCTAATCTTCCATCGCGCGAGGCGGAAGCAGAACTCGGGGGGCATGAGAGACGGCTTGCGCGTCTCATTTGTTGTTCGGCGCGTGGGTTGCGCGCCCATCCGCTCGATAAGTTCAGACTTCCTGACCTCTGCTGATTTTAGGTGACACGAGCCGCGCGGATTCCGAGGCCCCGTCGATGTCGTAGACTATGCGCAGACGGGTGCCGGGGAAGACCGTTTCGGTGGCGTTCAGGTCGCTCAGAACCGCATCGATCCAACGGTCGCAGGCGTCGTTTGCGAGGCCAAGAATGTGGACCCGCAGGAGGCCACAACTGGCCAGAACCCGAGCCGGAACATCGCAAGTCGCACGCCCCATCGGCGCCTGCCGGTCCCGCCGATCGCGCGCGCTGCGATCCGTTTGCGGCTGCGCTTCCAGCCCCGGCGCCGTCTCCGGCCCCGGGGCACCGGTACTCTCTTCATCGACACGGCCTTCAGGAGCCGCACCCGCGTCAGGCGGCGCAGCCAGCGCTGAGCGTCCGGGCTCCCCATCCGCCTCCGTGTTGCCGATCAGTCCCTGACGGCGCCACTTGTTGACCGATGGCGCTGACACGCCGAGAACCCGGGCCGCCGCAGAGCCGCTCAGGCCCGATGCCAGCAACGCCGTCGCCTTCTCCGCCAACTCCGGAGTGAACACCGACGGCCCGCGACCGCGCCGGGGCTTCATGAACCCCGCTTCGCCCTCGGCCAGGTTGTCAATCGGCTTTCAATACTGACCCCCGATCGGCGTGCAAAATTGACCCCCCTGAGTGGCACGGCGGAGGTTGTCCCGGTAGCCAATAGGGGGGACCCGCGCGGCTTCGTGTGGCGCCCTGCGCTACGCGGAGCGAAGCCGCGTGGGGGGTCCCTGTTGGCCCACCGGGGCAACCGGGCCGCAAGGGAGGCCGGCGGCGGGTCAGGAGCGGTTCTTGAAGCGCCAGCTCTCGTTGCCGGTCTCGATGATCTCGCAATGATGGGTGAGGCGATCGAGCAGCGCTGTGGTCATCTTGGGGTCGCCGAAGACGGATGGCCATTCGCCGAAGGCGAGGTTTGTGGTGATGACGATCGAGGTGCGCTCGTAGAGCCGGCTCATCAGATGGAAGAGCAGCTGCCCACCGGCCTGGGCGAAGGGCAGGTAGCCGAGCTCGTCGAGGATGACGAAGTCGCGGCGGACGAGCTGGTCTGCAGTGCGGCCCTGGCGTCCGGCGCGAAGCTCGGCCTCGAGGAGGTTGACCAGGTCGACGACGTTGTAGCACCGGCCGCGCGCGCCCTTGCGGATGCAGGACCGCGCGATGGCGACGGCGAGATGGGTCTTGCCGGTACCGGTGCCGCCGACCAGCACGATGTTGCGTTTGCCCTCGAGGAAGCCGCCGCCGGCGAGCTCCTGGATCAGGGGCTCGTTGACCGGCGAGGCGGCGAAGTCGAAGTCGGCCAGCTCCTTGACCGTCGGCAGCTTGGCGGAGGCCATCTGGTACTTGATCGAGCGGGCCCTCTTGTCGGCGATCTCGACCTGCAGCAGCGTACCGATGATCTGTTGCACCGGATGGCGGCGCTTGAGCCCGTCGGCAAGGATGTCGTCGTAAGCGGCGCGCATACCTGCGAGCTTCAGCTGGGTCATCATCTCCAGCACATCATGACGCTCCATGACCGGCCTCCCTCAGGCTGTCGTAGCGCTGACAGTCGGCTACCGGCTTGTGGCGAAGCTGCAGGCCCTCGGGCGTCGGGATGATTGCCGGCGGTGCCGGCTGGCGCTGCCGGGCGAGGATGTTGAGCACCACGTCGGCGCTGCAGGCACCGCAGTCGAGCGTCTCGGCACAGGCCGCCTCAACCGCCTCCAGTCCGTCCTCCAGCACCGCCGCGAGCACCTTGACGAACTGCCGGTCGCCGTCGTCGTGGCCCGCGAGCCGGGTTCGCAGGCGGCCGAGCGCGTTGGGCAACTGCCAGTCCTTGAAGGGCGCGCCATTGCGTAGCGCGCCGGGCTTCCGCGTCAGGATCGGCACGTAATGCCACGGATCGTAGACGAACCGGCCGCGCCCGAAGCTGCGGGGGTGCTCGGCAACGGTCTCGCCGTCCTGGCGGATGACGATCCGATCGGCATAGGCCCGCACGTCCACCGGCCGGCCGACGGCGCGGGCCGCGACGCTGTACTGGTTGTTGTCGAAGCGCACCAGACAGGTCTTCGAGACCGACACCTCGCTGGCATGGAAGCCGTCGAAGGGGCCGCGATACGCCATCAGGAAGGGCTGCTCCTCCTCGAACACCTGCCACACCGTCTTGCCCGGGATTGTCGGATGCGGATGCTTCTTGGCGTCCTCGATGCACCGATCCATCAGCCACTCGTTGATCTCGGCGTAGGAGCGGCCCCGCGGGATGGGCACGAACAGGCGGCCGCGAAGGTCACCCACCTGCTTCTCGACCTGCCCCTTCTCCCAGCCAGCCCCTGGCGTGCACGCCACAGGCTCCACCAGATGGTGCGAGCACAGCTCCTGGAAGCGGCGGTTGTAGTCCCGCTTCTTGCCCACGAAGATCGTGCTCACCGCCGTCTTCATGTTGTCGTAGATGCCCCGCCGGCAGACCCCGCCGAAGAAGCGGAAGGCACGCTCGTGCGCCTCGAAGACCATCTCCTGGCTCTCGCGGGGAAAGATCTGGACCAGATACATCCGGCTGTGGCACAGCCGCATGTGCGCCGCCTTCACCCTGGTCGTCGCGCCCGACAGACGCGCGTACTCGTGGCTCCAGTCGAACTGGTAGGCCTCGCCGGGATCGAAGATCAGCGGCACATAGGCCTGCGCCGGCGACAACAGCCGCCACCGGCGCCGCCAGGCCCTGGCATAGCGGCGAACCGCGTCATAGCCGCCCTTGTAGCCCAGCGACACAAGGTCTTCATGAATCCGCAGAAGAGACAGCCGATCCTTGCGTGCCTTCTTCTCGTTGGCCTTCAGCTGGCGCTCAAGCTCCTCCACCCACAGCCCAAGCTTCGGCATCGGCTGGATCTTGCGCTCGTAGCTGTGCGAGGTCGCATCGCCCCGCACCACCTTGCGTATCGTGTTCTTGGAAACCCTCAAATCCCGGGCGAGCTTCTTGATCGGAACGCCCTTCACCAGATGATCCCGACGGATCTTCGCGATCGTTTCCACAACCAGCATCTCCCCCACCACCCCGTCCGTCCAAACGACGAGGTGTGTTCATGGACACAAATCCAAGGGGGTCAATTTTGGACGCCGATCACCCCCAATAGGGGGTCACTTTTCCACGCTTAACAACACTCGGGCGCGACACCCAGCGAAAAACCGCCTGAAACAACCGAAATGTATCAGAATTCAAGGAGTTCCCGGCACGCTGCCCAGAACAGCCAGCATCACGAGGTCAGGAAGTCTGAATATAGTGCAATGGGGCGGCCGCGCGATCGAAGACTCGGGCCGGAGCGGCCGGGCCAAGACCTATGCCGCGTCGGCTTGTCCGGGTTCGGTGTCTTCGGCCTGTTCGGGCGCAGGCTCGTCTTTGGCGCCATAGAGTTCGGCGAAGAGCCGTTGCGATGCCTCTTCCATCGTCGATTCGAGGCGTTCCATGAATTCCCGCCGCGGCAGCCCCGGCGGAATCGGCGGCAGATACTCCATGACGATGGTGCCGGGATAGCGTCTGATGGAGCCCTTGGGCCAATGCATGCCCGAGTTGAGAACCACCGGCACCACCGGCACGTTGAGAGCGCCGTAGAGGGCGGCGACTCCCGGCCGGTAGGGCAGCTTCTCCCCCGGCATGACCCGCGTGCCTTCAGGAAAGATCACGACTGGGCGGCCGCGCGCCACCGCCTTTTGCGCGCCCTTGACCAGCCCGCGCAGCGACTTTCCGCCGCCGTGGCGGTCGACGAAGATCATGTTCACCTTGGCGGAGAACCAGCCGTAGCCGGGAACGTAGGAGAGCTCCTTCTTGATCACGTAGGCGGGGTCGTCGAGCTCGTGCAGGAAGACGTGAGCCTCCCACTCCGACTGATGCTTGGACGCGATGATCGCGGCGCCCGTGGGCCTGTGCTCGCGGTTGCGGATCTCGGAATGGACGCCCGCGATGATCCTCAGCAGCACACCGTTGCCCGCCGACCAGGTGATCACGAATTGGCGGAACCAGCTGCGCGGCAGCACCAGCATCGGCACCATGACGGTGCCGATCATCACCCCCCAGGTGTAGAATGCGACCGTGCAGAGTACCGAGCGGAGCGTGTTCCCCAGGGTGTGCGCCTGCGCAGGCCGAGACCGAGCGTCCGGCGCACCAGTGCCCACAGATACTTGGTGAACTCGCTCGCGATCAGGGCTGCGGTCCCGCGATAGCGCCACCAATGCTCGACCTTGACGTGATCCGGAAACACAGGATGTGCCACTAGAGTAGCACTTGGCATGGCGCTTCGGAACTCCATCATGGCCCTTGGCATGTGGTAGCCGCTCGTAACCAGGCGAAGGCTGGTGAAGGCGCGGTCCGCCATCCATGCGGCCGCTTCCTGCGCGTTCGCCGCTGTGTCCTCGGCCTCGTATCCGAGCTCCACGCAGCAGGCCCAGAGCGCCGGATCGTGGCGAGCGCGCAGCTCCGCTCTTTCGACCCCCTCGGCGACGCCGGTAACGAAGAGCGCCTGCGCGAGGCCGTCTTCGAGCAGGCGGAGCCCCTCCTCCAGGCGCCCGGAACCGCCGGTCGGGACGATAATGGCCTCGGTCGCAAGATCGGGCTGTTTGGACCCCTCGCCCGCCGTATCAGCGAACCACGCGAGCCCGCCGGACCAGAGCAGCGCGAAGAGCGCGACCGCCACAAGCACCGCCCCCGCAGCGCGCTGCGCCCAACGCCGAACGCCCGAAGCCGCCTTAGACTGCATGACCAGTCGTCCCCGCGGCTCCGGGCTGCGGCACTTGCCCGCAGCGTGACCGAGCACCGGGCTTGACAGGGCGGGCTGTGAGGTGACTTGGTCGGACCCCCCCTGCGACGGGCCTTGATGAGGAGAGAGGGCCCCTGCCCCGCCCCCCATGATCGTAAGCTGCTCTTCCTGCGCGACCCGCTACCAGGTCGATCTCTCCGCCCTCGGCGAGGCCGGGCGCCAGGTGCGATGCACGCGCTGCGGTCATGTCTGGCACCAGACCCCAAGCGCCGATGCGCCGGAGGCGCCCGGCTCGACCGCGCCGCCGGTGCCGCTGGACCGCCCGCCGGCATGGGCGGGCTGGGCCGCGGCGGGACTCTTCGTCATTGCCGCCCTCGCAGGCCTCGCACTCGCGCGCAACGCGATCGTCGACAGCTGGCCGGGTACGGTCAGCATTTACGATGCCGTCGGCTTGCCGATCCAGGCCCCCCATGCGCAGGGCCTGCGCATCGTCGATGTCGAATCCGAGCGGGTGCAGGAAGGCGACAGGACCATCTTGCTTGTGCGCGGCCTTGTCGAGAACACCACGGACAAGGGACGCAGGTTGCCGCCGCTCCGTGCGGTGCTCGCGGATGAGGCCGGCACCGAATTGCATGAGTGGCCGGTGGCGGTGCTGTTGCGCGTTCTGGACGGCGGACAATTGACCGCCTTCGAGAGCTGGCTCGAAAATCCGCCGGAAGGGGCGGCCAAGCTCTCGGTCGACTTCGTCGCCGACAGTGAGGAGTAGCGCAGCGCGCTGCGTAGGATCGGCGCTCAAGAGAGCCAGGAGGGGACCAGGTCGCGGGCCAGCAACGCCTTGTGGTCCTGGCGCGGCCGGATACAGGCAAGCGCGTCGCCCCGCACCATGACCTCGGCCGGCAGCGGCCGCCCGTTGTAGGTCGACGCCATGACGGAGCCGTAGGCGCCCACATCCCGTACTGCCAAGAGGTCGGCGGCGGCAAGCGGGGGTAGTGTCCTCCCGCGCCCCAGCACGTCTCCGCTCTCGCAGATCGGCCCAGCAATATCGGTCTCGGCCGTTCCGATGCCCGGCACGGGTTCCGCAACCGGCTCGATGGCGTGCCATGCGTCGTAGAGCGCGGGCCGCATCAGGTCGTTCATGGCGGCATCGACGATCGCCCAGCAGCGCTCGCCGGCCTGCTTGACCGCAATCACGCGGGTGAGCAGGACGCCTGCCGGCGCCACCAGCCAGCGGCCGGGCTCGATCACCACGGTCACACCGAGACGCTGGCGGACGCGCTCGACCAGCGCGCCGTAGGCCTCGACATCGGGCGGCGTCTCGTTCCGGTAGCGCACGCCGAGCCCGCCGCCGAGGTTGAGCCGGGTCACCGGGTGGCCGGCCGCACGCAGATCCTCCACCAAGGCGATAAGCCGCTCGAAAGCGGCCTCGAAGGGCGCGAGCCGCGAGAGCTGCGAGCCGATGTGCACGGCAAGGCCGACCGGCTCGATGCCCTCCAGCGCGGCAGCCCTGGCGTAGAGCGCCGGGATATCCGCGTCGTCGATGCCGAACTTGTCGCCCCGCCGGCCGGTGGCGATCTTGTCATGGGTTTCGGCATCAACATCGGGGTTGACGCGGAGCGCCAGCGGCGCGCGCGTGCCCGCAGCGCGCGCCGCTGCGTCGAGAGCCTCAAGCTCCGCCGGAGATTCGACGTTGAACTGCCCGACTCCGGCAGCGAGCGCCAGGTCCAACTCGTCTCGCGTCTTGCCGGGTCCGGCAAACACCAGACGATCCGGCGCGATGCCGGCCCGGAGCGCGCCGCGTAGCTCGCCGCCCGAGATGATGTCGGCGCCGGCACCGAGGCGGGCGAACGTGCGGACAACCGCAAGGGTGTCGTTGGCCTTGACCGCGTAGCAGACGAGCGCGTTGGGTGCAGC
The DNA here is from genome assembly GCA_963422645.2 of Alphaproteobacteria bacterium. Lineage (GTDB taxonomy): Bacteria > Pseudomonadota > Alphaproteobacteria > UBA828 > UBA828 > WTGU01. Next base: position 223,939 of record CAXXVO010000008.1, on the reverse strand, counting down.
CTGGGCAAGCGCCTGATAGCGGGCGACGAGGACCCCGTTCGCGTAGCAATAGGTGGGTGTGCCGAACTGCGCCGCGATCGCGGGGAGGGAGACTCCCTCGGCGTGAAGAACGCTGCTGCCGTTCTCCTCCCGGTAGACGAATGCATCCACGTCAGGCGCCCGTCAGGCTTGGAACGTAGCAGGAGCGGCGTGAGGCACCACGTGGGCCTCAGCGGGCGGGGGCTCGAGCGGCCCCTTTCTGCCGCAGCTCGACAGGGCGACGACCAGGCCGATCGCCGCAACGATCGTCATCAGCAGGCTGAGCTTGCGTATCATGTGATTAGGCCCTCCGAGCGGCCCTTCTGCCCGGCTGAGGGGCGCCTCTATAAGAAGCGCTTATAAGAAACGCTGCCGGGCGCGGGCAACTTGTTTCGCGACCTCGCTCGGCGCCGTGCCGCCCTCGCTGGTGCGTCGCGCGATGGCCGTGGCGGGGTCGAGTAGTGCCACCACGTCGGCGGTAATCCGGGGCTCGATGGCTTGCAGGTCGGCAGGCGCCAAGTCTTTAAGATCACAACTGTTCTCATCGGCAAGCCGCACGATCCGCCCGGTGATCGCGTGCGCCTCGCGGAAGGGAACGCCTGCCTCCTGCACCAACCAGTCGGCAAGGTCGGTCGCCGTTGCGTGACCGGTGCCGGCGGCGCGCGCCATCGCGTTCGCGTTCACGGACATGTCGCGCACCATGCCCGTCGTTGCCGCGAGGCAAAGCGCGAGCGAATCGAAGGCGTCGAACAAGGGCTCCTTGTCCTCCTGCATGTCCTTCGAATAGGTGAGCGCGAGGCCCTTCATCATGGTGAGAAGGCTGATCAGCGCGCCGACGATGCGCCCGCTCTTGCCGCGCACCAGCTCGGCGGCATCGGGGTTGCGCTTCTGCGGCATGATCGAGCTGCCGGTCGAGAAGCGGTCGGAGAGCGCGATAAAGCCGAACTGCGCGCTCGACCAGAGAACCAATTCTTCCGCGAAGCGCGAGAGGTGCATGGCGATCAGCGCCGCCGCCGCGAGCGCCTCCACGACGAAGTCGCGGTCGGAGACCGCGTCGATGGAATTGGCCGCGGGCCGGTCGAAGCCGAGCAGCTCGGCGGTCATGGCGCGGTCGATGGGAAACGAGGTCCCGGCGAGCGCAGCGGCGCCGAGCGGCGATTCGTTGAGGCGCTTGCGGCAGTCGGCAAGGCGCCCGCGGTCGCGCCCGATCATCTCGACATAGGCGAGCAGGTGATGGCCGAAGGAGACCGGCTGCGCCACCTGCAGGTGGGTGAAACCCGGCATGACCGTGGCTACGTGCTCCTCGGCCCGATCGATGAGCGCGCCCTGAAGGGCGCGGCACGCCTCGTCGGCCTGGCCCAGACGCGCGCGCAGCCAGAGCCGGAGGTCGGTCGCGACCTGGTCGTTGCGCGAGCGCGCGGTGTGGAGGCGGCCGGCCGCCGGGCCGATTAAGGCGGCAAGCCGGGCCTCGATGTTCATGTGGATGTCTTCGAGCGCGCGGTCGAAGGAGAAGCCGCCGGCCTCGATCTCGGCTTGAACACGGCGCAGGCCGTCCGCGATCGCCTCGGCGTCGTCATGCGAGACAATCCCCTGCTTGGCCAGCATGGTCACGTGGGCAATGGAGCCCGCGATGTCCTCGGCGTAGAGCCGGCGGTCGAAGTCGATGGACGCGTTGATCGCCTCCATCACCTCGTCGGGCGATGCTTCGAACCGGCCGCCCCACATGCGGTTGGGCGCGTTCCCGGCGCCCGCCTCGGGCGCCGGCGGCTCGGCCGGGGATGTCTTGCGTGTCATGAGTCGGCGACTCCACCGCTACCTCGACTAGTATCGCAGAGCGCCAGCGGGAATAGGAGAAAGACGCACGGTTCTGGAACCCCGCGCCGGGCCGTGGCACCCTGCGCGCCATGCGGACATTCGTGGTCAAGCCGGACCCCGAGGACGGGCGCCTCACGCGCCTGCTCGATGGCGTCGATCAGGACGGCGCGGCGGCCGAAGCCCGCGTCGTCGAAGAACGGCCCCTGACACTCTTCCTCAACGGGCAGGAGATCGTCACGGTGATGACGATCCGCGATTACCCGGATTACCTGGCGCTCGGCTACCTGCTCAACCAGAACATGCTGAGCCACGACGACGAGGTGACCGGCATAGACTACGACGAGGACATCGAGACGGTCGTCGTCCGCACCGAGCGCGCGACCGATTTTGAGGAAACGCTCCGCAAGAAAACGCTAACTTCGGGCTGCGCCCAGGGAACCGTGTTCGGCGACCTGATGGAGCGCTTCGAGGCGACCGTGCTGGACCCGGAGGCTCGCCTCAAGACCTCGTGGCTCTATGCATTGAGCCGGGCCATCAACATGCAGCCGAGCCTCTATCTCGCGGCGGGCGCCATCCACGGCTGCGTGCTCTGCGAAGAGTCGCGGCCGCTCATCTACATGGAGGATGTCGGCCGTCACAACGCCATCGACAAGATCGCGGGCTACATGTTCCAGAAAGGAATCGGAGCCTCTGGCAAGATCATGTACACCACCGGCCGGCTCACCAGCGAGATGGTCATCAAGACGGTGACCATGGGCATCCCGATCCTGATCTCGCGCTCGGGCTTCACCGCCTGGGGCGTCGAGCTCGCCCGCCAGGCCAATCTCACACTGATCGGGCGCGCGCGTGGCAAGCGCTTCATCGCTCTCGCTGGTGCAGACCGCCTTGTCTACGATGCCGATGCGTCGGCAGTTGCCGACGAGGCGAAGCGCCACCGGCGCAAGGGCAGTGCCGCGGCCGAAGACGCGGACTGATCGTCCCGCCCGCGCGAGAGCGAACGCCACTCGGGAGAGACCGCGCTGAGCGCCTATACCGAACTGACGCCGATCATCGTGCTGACCGGCTTTCTGGGCAGCGGCAAGACGACGCTGCTCAACTGCCTGCTGAAGCACCCCTCCCTCGGCGACGCGGCGGTGCTCATCAACGAGTTCGGCGAGGTCGGCATCGACCATCAACTCGTCGAAACCGTAGACGAGAGCACGGTCCTGCTCTCGAGTGGCTGCCTTTGCTGTACCATCCGGGACGACCTCAAGCAGGCGATCATGGAGGTCCACGACAAGCGCGCCCGCGGCATCGTGCCGCCTTTTCGGCGCATGATCGTCGAGACCACCGGGCTCGCCGACCCCGCGCCGATCCTCGCCACGCTGATGAACGACGTCTCGCTCCGCTACCACTACCGGCTCGGCACGATCATCACCACGGTCGATGCCGTGAACGGCCTCGGCCAGCTCGACCGCCAGGAGGAATCGCTCAAGCAGGCGGCGGTGGCGGACCGCATCGTGCTGACCAAGACCGATATCGCCGAGGCGGAGGCGGTCGAGACGTTGAGGCAGCGGCTCGACCAGATCAACCCGTCGGCCGAGTTTCTGATCGGCCAGCACGGCGCGGTCGACGTGGAGCGCGTGCTCCGCGCCGATGTCTACGACCCCGCCACCAAGGGCCGGGAAGTGTTGCGCTGGATCGAGGCGGAGACGGCGGCACCCCAGTTGCACGGCCACATCCACGATGTGAACCGGCACGACGCCAGCATCCACTCGTTCTGCCTAGTCCACGACGAGCCGGTGGATTGGACCGCCTTCGGCATCTGGCTCACCATGCTGCTGCACACCCACGGCGAGAACATCCTACGAGTGAAGGGGTTGCTGAACGTTGAAGGCGTCGACACGCCGGTGGTCATCAACGGCGTGCAGCACATTATCCACCCGCCGATGCACCTCGACGCCTGGCCGGACGAGAGCCGCCAATCCCGCGTCGTCTTCATCGTGCGCGGCCTGGAGCGGGCGCTGATCGAGGACTCGCTTGCCGTCTTCAACCGCCTCGGCGGCAGTCAGCCGCTGGGATCCCGGGCAGCCTGAGGGAGTGCTGTATTGATCGGCGGCGCTACCCGCGCCGCTCGTCACGGCACCGGGTAATCCAGAGGAGCCCGATGATCGAGATCAACGGCATGGCCCACGTCGTGCTCACCGTGAGCAGCTTCGACGAGGCGCGGGCGTTCTACTGCGAACTGCTGCCCTTCCTCGGCATGCACAGGGTCTTCGACGGCAACGACTTCGTCTACCACGTGGGCGGGCGCACCGCGCTCGGCATCCAGCGCGCGGCGCCGGACTACGAGGGCGAGCGCTTCGTGCAGAACCGGGTGGGGCTGCACCACCTGTGCCTGCGTGCGCGCTCGCGCGAGGACGTCGACAAGGCGGCGGCGAAGCTTCGCGCGATGGGCGCGACGATCGACCGCGGGCCGATGGAGCGAGAGTGGGCGCCCGGCTACTACTTCGTGGTCTTCGAGGATCCCGATGGAATTCGCTTGGAGATCAACCACATCCCGGGCAAGGGTTTGCTCGCTGGCGAAAACCCGGCCGCACCCAGCGACGATCCGGACTGGGGCGCGAACCCGTAGAACCCACCAGTGGAGAGGCCGCGATGCTGACCGATGAGATGCAGACGCTGATCCGGCGGTTTTCCGCCGGTGCCGTCGCGACGGTGAACGCCGACGGCACGCCGTCGGTCTCGCCCAAGGCAACCTTCGTGGTTCTGGACGAGCGCACCCTCGCCTTCGGCCATATCCGCTCGCCGGGACGGTGGCGAACCTGCGCCGCAATCCCGCGGTCGAGGTCTGCTTCACCGACGTCGTCACCCGCAGGGCGGTGCGGGTGACCGGCACGGCCGCGATCGTTCGCCAGAACGACGCCGACGCCGCGCTCGACGCCGCCTTCGACGCCGCGTGGGGTCCGTACCGGCCCAGCATGAGCGCCTACGTGAGCATCACCGTGACGGCAGCCGAGATGATTCTCTCACCTGCTTACGATCTCGGCCTGACCGAGGACGAGCTGCGGAAGACCAACCTCGAAAGGCTGAACACTTATTGATGGGGCTTTGGGCTACGCCAGTGCCTAATCGTGAGTGATCACGATCTTGCCGAAATGCGCTCCTGAGGCGAGGTGGCGGTAAGCAGCCGGTGCTTCGGCGAAGGGGAAGCGCCGGTCGATCACCGGCTTGAGCCCGTTGCGGTCGATCGCCTTCGTCATCTCTTCGAGGGAGCGCCGGCTACCCACCAGCACGCCCTTGAGGTGGACGTTCTTCCAGATCAGCGCGAGCGGGTCATTCTCGATTCCGACCCCGCCCAGCATGCCGATCAGCGCGATGCGCGCGTGGAAGGCGGCGGCCTCGATGCTCTGTGCCAGCGTCGCGGCGCCGCCGGTCTCGATGATCAGATCGGCGCCGCCGGTGAGCTCGGCGACCGTTGTGCCCCAGCTCGGATCGTCCTTGTAGTTGATGCCGTGGGTGGCGCCCAGCGCGCGGGCGCGGTCGAGCTTGTCGTCGCTCGACGAGGTTATGACCGCGTCGGCCCCCATCATGCGCGCGAGCTGGAGGCCGAAGATTGAGACGCCGCCGGTGCCGAGCAGGAGCACCGTGTGGCCCGCCTTCATCTGCCCGAACTCGACCAGCGAGACCCAGGCCGTGAGCCCGGCGCAGGGGAGGCAGGCAGCCTCTTCGTCGCTGAGGGAGTCGGGGATCGCCACGAGCGACGACGCCGGGAAGGCGGCGAGCTCCGCCAACGTCCCGTCGCAGCCGCCGCCAAGATCGGTGCCGAAGTGCGCAGGCTGCAGCGGGCCGTCGAGCCAGCTCGCAAAGAAGCTCACCATCACGCGATCGCCGGGCTTGACCCGATCCACGCCGGCGCCTACCGCCATGACCTCGCCGGCACCGTCGCTCAGCGGGATCCTGTGCTCGGGCTTCGGCGCGCTGTCGATCAGGTTGAGGATCATGTGATCGCGGTAGTTGAGCGCACTCACCCGAATCCGGACCAGAGCCTCGCCTGCCGCCGGTACGGGATCGGGTCGTTCGACCAACCGCAGACTGTCCACGCTGCCCTGTTGGCCACCGAGCTCCCAGGCTCTCACCGTCGCTCCTCTATCCGAAGGCCTTCGCGGGTACGCGTCAGACGAACCTGCCGAACGCGGGCGAGGGCCGCACGCGTTGGCGTCTCATAGCACTCTTCTATATCGGGATTGGAATTAGCCGTGCGGCGCCGCTATTCAAGCGGCCTGGCATCACGCGATGGCGGCAACCGGCTCGCGGTCCGCTTCTCCGAAGCCTGTATCCTGCTCCGCGCCGACGAGGCGCCACGCGCCGGGATCGTCGAACAGGGCAGCGAGCAGCGCGTGGTTCATGCCGTGGCCGGAGCGCAGGCAGCGGACATGGCCGATGATCGGCGCTCCCGCGAGGTAAAGGTCGCCGAAGCAGTCGAGCGCCTTGTGGCGCGCGCACTCGTCGGCGTAGCGCAGCCCGTCCTCGTTGAGGGGGCCGTCGTCGCCGATGACCACGGTGTTCTCCAGTGACCCGCCGCGGCCCATGCCAGCGGCGAGGATGCTCGCCACATCCGACTCCCGGCAGAATGTCCTGGCCCGCGCGAGCTCCGTGCGAAAACAGGTGTGCAGCGGATCGAAATCGACCGACTGATAGCCGAGCGCCGGATGATCAAAATCGATATCGCAGCGAATGGAGAACCTCTCGGCCGGCGTGATGGTGATGTACCGGTTCTCGTCGCCGAGCCTGATCGGCTTGAGCACCTCGATCATGCGCCGGGGGGCGCACTGCTCGACGACGCCGGCACATTCGATCAGAAAGACGAAGGGCGCGGCGCTCCCGTCCATCGCGGGAACCTCTTCGCCGTCCAGCTCGACGACCGCATTATCGATGCCACAGCCAGCGAAGGCGGCCATCAGGTGCTCGATGGTGCGGACCGTGACCCTGCCGTTGCCGATCGCCGTGCAGAGCGTCGCGTCGACGACGTTGTCGTAGACCGCCTCGATTGTCCGAGCGGAGCCGGCCGGCCGGTCAGTGCGGCAGAAGACGATGCCGGTACCCGGCGGCGCCGGGCGCAACTCCATGCGCACCTTGCGGTTGCTGTGTACGCCAATACCGGCACAGTGAATGGCCGACTTGAGGGTTTGCTGTGGGATCATTGCTGTACGGGCGCGAGCCGCCCCCTTGGCCATTCACACTGAATCGCCGCCCCCCTTGATTTCTTCGGGTACGTCACGGCAGACGGCACGTTTGCCAACCGGACCCGACACAACCCCGAAGGGATTCGGCGATCTAAGTCGCCACGATCCTGGCAAACGTGCCATCAGCGGGCAAATCACTGTTTGTTACAGTTTGTTACCGTCCCATCTCCCGTTCAGTCAGTCCAACGCCGGGCTCAGTTGGCCTGGCGGCGGAGAAATGCCGGGATGTCGAGCGGGTCCTCCGTGCGACCGGGAGCCCGGTTGGAGGGCGAAAACCCGTCGAGGAAGGGCTCCGGCGTCGGAGCCACCGCCGTGGGCGCCTGAGCGCCGAGGTCCGGCGACGGCTTCGGTGCCGGTGTCGCTGCCTCGCGCGCATCGCCGCCCAGCGTCGGCGCAGGCGTCGAGGCCGGGGCTGCCGGCTTCGGCATCCCACCGCCGAGCGCCGGCGCCTTTTCGGTGCGCGACGGCGGGTCGGAGCGGAGCCGGGCCTCGGGAGCGCTTTTCTGTGGGCTTGCCGGCTTCGCCTCCGCGGAGGGGGGCGTGCGCGGCTGCGTGCTGGCGGGCGACGCATCTCCGTCGGCGCCATTCCGCCGCGCCCGACCCGTACCCGTCATCCGCTCGAAGAGCGAGGGCTTGCCGGTCTGCGGCGCATCGTCGCTTTCCGCACGGCGCGTCGAGGGTGTCGGCCGTTCGATCGCCGGGCGCTCGACCCGACGACGTTCGATCGTCGGCCGCTCCACCGCCGGGCTCGGCCTCTTCTCGGGCGCCCGGGCTTCGGGCGGCGTGAACCGCGCTGCCGGTCGCTCCGCCTTCGCCTCGGCGGCCGCGACGGTCGCCCTCGCTGCGACGGCACCGGCTGCGTTGGCCGCCACCGCCCTGTGCTCCGACTTGGCCCGCGCCTCGGTTGACGCCGGGCTCTGAGCACGCGGTGAGGCCGACGGCTGCGGCGTGGTGGTCACTGCCGGCGCGGACTGGGTGCCGCCACCGCCCACGGCCGTCGCCGATTCGACAACTGCCTCGGCCACAGGGATGACGATGTCGGAGGGGTCGATTCCGGTCGCGGCGGAGGACGGGGCCGCTTCCGGTTCGACTACTTCCGTCTCGGACTCTGCCGCCGACAGCGTGGTGCCGCCACCGCTCGCGCCCTTGCGATCGGAAAAGCCGAGGACATGGATGTTGTCGGTGGAGTCGGGGATCGGCGCACGAACCTCATCGGAATCGATGCCGGTCGCGATCACGGCGACGCGCATGTGACCGTCCATCTTCTGATCGAGGCTGGTGCCGAAGATGATCGTGGCTTCCTCGTCCACCTGCTTGCAGACGCGCGACGCCGCCTCATCCACTTCGTGCAGCGTGACGTCGGTACCGCCGGTGACGTTGATCAGCACTCCGCGCGCGCCTTCGATCGACGCATTGTCGAGGAGCGGGTTGTTGGTCGCCGCCTCGGCCGCATCGGTCGCGCGGCTCTCGCCTTCGGCCTCGCCGGTGCCCATCATGGCCTTGCCCATGGTGCCCATCACCGTGCGGATATCGGCGAAATCGAGGTTGATGAGGCCGGGATTGACCATCAGATCGGTCACGCCGCGCACGCCCGCGTGCAGCACGTCGTCAGCCATGCCGAAGGCATCCGCGAAGGTGGTCTGATCGCTCGCGACGCGGAACAGGTTCTGGTTCGGGATGACGATCAACGTGTCCACGTATTGGTGCAGCTCCTGGATGCCGCGTTCCGCGACCCGCATGCGCTGCGATCCCTCGAAGTGGAACGGCTTGGTGGCGACGCCCACCGTGAGGATGCCGTGCTCCCGGGCTGCGCGGGCGATCACGGGCGCGGCACCGGTGCCGGTACCGCCGCCCATGCCGGCGGCGATGAACACCATGTTGTTCCCTTGGAGAAAGCTCTGAATATCGTCGAGGGCTTCCTCCGCGGCTACCTTGCCGATATCGGCGCGGGCGCCGGCGCCCAGCCCCTGAGTGATGTTGACACCGAGGCGGACCCGGTTTTCGCACAGCGACTGGAAGAGCGACTGCGCGTCGGTATTGGCGACGACGAAGTCTACGCCCTCGAGCTCGCCGGCGATCATGTTGTTGACGGCATTGCCGCCCGCGCCGCCAACCCCGAAGACCGTGATGCGCGGTCTGTTTTCCGGCTGCCGTTCAGGCATGAAATCGATGGTCATGGTGTCCTCCTTTACGGTGCTCTTTGATCCGTGTGTTCCCAGAAGTTGCCCCTCAGCCACCGGCCGAGGTGCGACAGGGAGCTGGTGAAGCGCCCGGCAGCGGCGTCGCGCGCGGGCTTGGCCCAAGGTTCCGTGTGCTTCTGTGCCGCATAGACGAGCAGGCCGGCGCAGGTCGCGAATTCGGGGCCAGAGACGGCTTGCGCCAGACCGGGTAGGGAAAGAGGCCGGGCGAGCCGCACCTGCTTGTCGAGGATGCGGCCCGCGAGCTCGCCGAGGCCGGTCGTCTGGCTCACACCGCCGCTGATGACGACGCGGTTTCCCGACCACGGGTCGAGCCCGCTCGCCTCGACACGGGCGCGGGCGAACTCGAAGATCTCCTCCAGCCGCGCACGCACGATCCGCGAGAGCAACGAGCGCGGCACGTGATGAGCGGTGCCTGAGCCGCCGTTCTCGGGCCCGATTTCCGGCACCTCGATGCTCTCGCTCGGGTCCGCCGAATCGTCAGCCGGACTGCCGTGAAGCCGCTTCATGCGCTCGGCGCTGGCGATCGGCGTGGACAGCCCCTGCGCAATGTCGTTGGTGACGTGATCCCCGCCGAGCGGGAGTGTCTCGGTCCAAATCAGTTTGCCGCCGCCGAAGATCGCGAGCTTGGTCGTACCGCCGCCAATGTCGATACAGGTCGCGCCGAGATCGATTTCGTCGGAGACCAGGCACGCGAGCCCCGAGGCGTAGGCGGCCGCAACCGGGGCGGCGACCTGCAGATCGCAGCGGGAGACGCAGGAGAGCAGGTTGCGCAGGCTGCCGTGGGCGACGCTCACCATGTGCAACCGCACCTGGAGATTGCCGGCATACATGCCGCGCGGGTCCAGGATTCCCGGCGATCCGTCGAGGGCGTAGTCGATGGGCACGGCATGCACGATGTCGCGCTCCTGCCCCTCATCGGTCGTCTGAAGCTGGTCGAACGCGCGCTGGATGTCGCGCTCGGCAACCTCGCGTCCGCCGATGCCGACCTCGATATCGGCGAAGCTGGAGCTGGGTGCGCCGCCCGACGTGCCGATGAAGATGCTGCGGACGTTCTCGCCGGCCATCCGCTCCGCGCGATGAACCGCGGTGCGGATCGTCTCCTCCGCCGCCTCCATGTCGACGACACGGCCGGCATGCATGCCGGCGGCCACTTCCTGGCCGCTGCCGGCGACCGTCAGTGCGCCCTCGGCGTCGCGCTGAGCGACGAGGCAGGCCACCTTGGTCGTGCCGATATCGAGGGCGGCAATCACGGTCTCAGGGCTCCTCGTCTCGTCATGTCCGGTCGTCGGCCGGCGGCTTGGGCGGCCGGGCGCGCAGGATTGTCCGGTCGGGAAGGCGCAGGTCGACCACCGCAATCGGCTGGTCGAGCAGGTGATGGTCGCCGATCTCCCGGACCAGGCGGGCCCACGCCGCTCCGATCTCGCTCTCCGGCAGCTTGGCCTCGAGACCGTTGTCGAAGTGGAGCGTCCAGCGCCGCCCCCCAATCCAGATTGCCGACTGGACGCGTTGCGACAACGCTGGGTCGGCCGCCATGGCATCGAGCAGGGTCGGCATATAAGCAAGCGCACCGTCGCCCACGACGACCGGCAGGTGGGCGAACTGGCTGACGGATTCGGCAGCAATTTCAACGCCGGCGCGGTCGACCATGACCAGCTTCTGATTGCGTTGCCAGAGCGCCACCGGCATGCGCTCGACGATCCGCACATGGAGAGTCGACGGCAGACGGCGTTCGACCGTCGCGTAGTCGACCCAGCCGATTGTCTGAACGCGGTCGCGTGCGGCAGTGAGATCGACCTCGAAGATGGGCGTGCCGATTTCGACACCGACTGCGGTGCGGATTGCCCTTGCCGATGCCCGCGCGGTGCCCGACGCTTCGATCTTCTGCACCGTCATGCCCGCGCTCGCAGTCGCCGACTCGAAGCCCGTCCGAATGTCGTCTCCCACGCTTGCGAGCGTGCCGGGCTGTACGAACCAGATCGCCGCAGCGACGATACCGCCGCCTGTCAACGCGATTGCCGCCCACTTGAGCGCGCGCCGCGACGCGAGGCGGTAGACGCTCGGACGCCGCGCCGGGCCTGCAGCCTGCTTTCGCGTGCCGAAGAGGCTCAGCTGTCGCATGTGGCGTTCTCCACGAGCCAACAGACGAGATCCTCGAAGCTGATGCCGACATCAGCGGCGATCTCGGGCACGAGCGAGAGCGGCGTCATGCCCGGCTGGGTGTTGATTTCCAGCAAGTAGAAGCGGCCGGGCTCGCCGGCGGTGTCGTCGTAGCGGAGATCGGCACGGGTCACGCCGCGGCAGCGGAGCGCCATGTGAGCCGTAAGCGCGATCTCCAGCGCCTCCTTGTACGCATCGGGGTGGATGGGAGCCGGCATGAAATGGTCGGCCCGGCCCTCGGTGTACTTCGCCTCGTAATCATAGAAGCGCCCCTTCGGCCTGATCTCGATGGCGCCGAGCGCGCGCGCCCCCATCACCGCGACCTGGATTTCGCGGCCCGGGATGTAGCGCTCGACGAGCACCTGGTCGCCATAGGGCCAATCGCCGTTCGGGAGCCTCGCGTTGTCGCCGCCGAAGACCAGGTGGACGCCCACGCTGGAGCCCTGATCGAGCGGCTTGATCACGTAAGGCGGCTCGCCTGCAGCACCCGCCGCGATATCGGTGCGGCACATCACCCGACCCTCGGGGCAGGTGAGCCCGGCATCGGCGAAAAGCTGCTTCGCTGCGGGCTTGTCCATCGCCAGTGCCGAAGCGAGCACGCCGGAATGGGTGTAGGGCAGGCCCATGACCTCAAGCAGCCCCTGGACGCAGCCGTCCTCGCCGATGGAGCCGTGCAGGGCGTTGAACGCGACATCTGGCTGGACCTCCGCCAGCGCCGCGGGTAGATCGCGGGTCACGTCGATGCCGGTCACGCGATAGCCGCTTGCGGCGAGCGCGAGCTCGACGGCGGCGCCGGAGACCAACGACACCTCGCGCTCGGCGGACCAGCCGCCCATCAGCACGGCGACGTGCTTGCCTGCGGCGCTCACTTGGCGCTCTCCCCATCTTGGCCTTGCGGCCAGCTTCCGTGACGGCCGATCCTGCGGATCTCCCACTGGAGCGAGAGGCCGGCCTTCTCCTCGACCCGGCGGCGGACCTCCTCGCCCAATCCCTCGATGTCGGAAGCCGTCGCACCGCCGGCATTGACGATGAAGTTGCAGTGCTGCTCGGAGATCTGCGCGCCCCCGCGCGTGAGCCCGCGGCAGCCGGCCTCGTCGATCAGCTCCCAAGCGGAACGATCTGCGGGGTTGGTGAAGGTGCTGCCGCCGGTGCGGGCGCGGATCGGCTGACTCGCCTCACGCTGGGCATTGATCTCTTCCATATGGCGGGCAATGGCGGCGGGCTCCCCGCACCGTCCGGCAAGCAAGGCGGAGACGAAGATCCAGTCGTCCGGCACTGCCGAGTGGCGGTAGGAGAGTCCCATGGCGTCCGGCGTGAGCACGTGCGTGGCGCCTTCGCGATCGAGCGCTCGTGCCTCGACCACGACATCGGCCAACTCGTACCCGTAGGCGCCCGCGTTCATGCGGAGCGCACCGCCGATGCTGCCGGGGATGCCGCTCAGGAAGGCCAATCCGTCGACCCCCTGAGCGCGACAATGGCGGGCGACGTTCACGTCGAGGGCGCCGGCACCGACCTCCACCAGCGCACGCTCGCCCTCCCAGCGCACATCCACGTCCCGGAAGCCTTGGCGCAGGCGGATGACAACGCCTTCCACGCCGCCATCACGCACAAGCAGATTGGAGCCGAGGCCTATGACAGTCACCGGTACGCCGGCGGGCCGAGAAGCGAGGAAGTGCGCCAGGTCGTCGACGTCCGCCGGCCGAAACACCACGTCTGCGCGCCCACCGGCGCGGAACCAGACGGTGCGGGAGAGGTCGACATCGAAGGAGTAGCGGCCACGAACCGCAGGTAGCCGGTCGACCCAATCCATGGTCCTGCTGTGCGCGATCATGACGGCTGCCCGGCAGGGCTAGCCGCCCGCGCACCGCCCCTGAGATCGTCGAGGGCATCGGGCAGGGCCCGCGCCCAGTGGGTGATGCTGCCGGCCCCGAGGCAGACCACAAGGTCGCCGGGCTCCACCAGGGTGTCGATCAGCGCCGGCAGGGCGTCCGGCGTCTCGAGCGGCAGCACGTGACGATGACCGTGGCGCCACAGGCCCTCGACCAGCGCCTCGCGGTCGATTCCCTCGATGGGCTCCTCGCCGGCGGGATGAACGTCGGCGACGACGACCGTATCGGCGTCGTTGAAGCAGGAGCAGAACTCCTCGAAGAGGTCGCGCAGGCGGGTGTAGCGATGGGGCTGCACCACTGCGACGATTCGCTGCTTGTAGGCGCTGCGGGCTGCGCTGAGGACCGCGGCGATCTCGACCGGGTGGTGCCCGTAGTCGTCGATCACCGTGACTCCGCCGGCGACGCCGACCTTGGTGAAGCGGCGCTCGACGCCCCTGAAATCGGCCAGCGCGCGACGGATCACCGCCTCAGAGAAGCCCATCTCGCGGCCGACGGCGATCGCCGCGAGCGCATTCTGCACGTTGTGCGCGCCCAGCATCGGCAGCCGCACACCCTCCATGGCGCCGTGGCGCTCGTGGACGTAGCCGGAGACGACGACATCGAAGGTCGAGCCCAGCGGGTCGCCCGCAACGTTGACCGCCCGGACTTCGGCCTGGGGGCTCAGGCCGTAGGTCACGATTCGCCGGTCCTCGATGCGCCCGATCAAGGCCTGCACCTCGGGGTGATCGATGCAGAGCGCGGCGACGCCGTAGAAGGGAATGTTCTGGACGAAGGCCCGGTAGGCCCAGCGCACGGCGTCGAAGTCGCCGTAGAACTCCATGTGCTCGCGGTCGATGTTGGTGATGACGGCCGCGATGGCGGGGAGCTTGACGAAGCTGCCGTCGGACTCGTCGGCCTCGACCACCATCCAGTCGCCGGCGCCGAGCCGCGCGTTGGTGCCGTAGGCGTTGATGATGCCGCCGTTGATGACGGTGGGGTCCAGCTCGGCGCTGTCGAGCATGGCCGCGATGATCGAGGTCGTGGTGGTCTTGCCGTGGGTGCCGGCGACCGCGACCGACCACTTGAGTCGCATCAGCTCGGCCAGCATCTCGGCCCGGCGCACCACGGGGATGTGGCGCTCGCGCGCGGCAATGACCTCGACATTGTCTTCGCCGATGGCCGACGAGACCACGAGCACCGCTACGTCGTCGATGGTCTCGGCGCCGTGGCCGTGGGCGATCGGGATACCCAGCGCGCGCAGCCGGCGCACGGTCGCGCTCTCGGCGATGTCGCTGCCCTGGATGCGGTAGCCGAGGTTGTGCATGATCTCGGCGATCCCGCTCATCCCGATCCCGCCGATGCCGACGAAATGGATCGTGCCGATGGTGAAGGGCATCACCTTCATGCCGCGCCCCCCGCACGCTCCGGCACCGGGTGTCCCGGGAGCGACCCGTTGATCAGCCCCTCGATCAGATCCGCAAGCGCGCACGCCGCTTCGGGCCGCGCGAAGCTCGCCGCGGCGGCGGCCTGCTGCGCTAGCTGCGCAGGCTCCGCCATCAGGGATTCGAGCTCCCGGGCCAGCCCCGCCGGTGTGAACGACTGCTGCGGGATCATGATCGCCGCGCCGGCCGCAACCAGGGCCCGCCCGTTCGCGCTCTGATGGTCGTCGGCGGCGATGGGCAGCGGCACCAGGATCGCCGGGCGTCCCGCCGCAGCGAGCTCTGCGATGGTCGACGCGCCCGCCCGACAGATCACGAGGTGGGATTCGCCGAGACGCGCCGGGATATCATCGAAGAAGGGCGCAAGCCGCGCCTCGACTCCCTCATCGGTATAGGCGCGCTCGACGTCGGCGAGGTCCTCGGGGCGGCACTGCTGGCTCACCTCAATCCGCTCGCGCGAAGCCTGCGGCAGCGCCGCGATGGCCGCCGGCACGACCTCGGCGAAAATGTGCGCACCCTGGCTCCCACCCGTGACCAGCAGGCGGAATTGACCATCCGATGCAGGCGGGACGTAGTCGGCGCCGCGCAGCGCCGCGATGGCCGCGCGCACCGGGTTGCCCACATGGGTGACGAGAGCCGCGCGACGGCGCGGGATGCGCTCGGTTTCCGGGAAGGACGTGGCGATCGCCGATGCACGGCGGGCCAACATCCGGTTGGCGCGGCCGAGCACCGCGTTCTGCTCGTGCAGCACGCTGGGAATGCCGAGCCGTCCGCTCGCCACCAGCGGCGGCACCGATGGGTAGCCGCCGAAGCCCACGGCGGCGGCCGGTCGAATCCGGCGCAGCACGCGCGCCGCCTGCATGACCGCACGCGCGAGACCGAGCACGGCCATGACGCGTGCCACGGGCCCGCGCACGCTCGGGCTGCGGGCCGCGATGGCGTGTCTTTCGATGCGCCCCAGTACGTCGCCGAAGGCGGCGCCCCTCCGATCCGTCATGAGAACAAGACGACGGCCACGTGCTTCCAGCTCAGCCGCGAGGGCTTCAGCCGGAAACACGTGGCCGCCAGTTCCGCCTGCTGCGAGGAGAATGGGAGGGTTGGGCGCAGGCGTTCTCAAAGCACATATCCTTCATTGCTCCGCCGTTCGCGGGTCAGCGCGAGCACCATTCCGAGGCCGATTGCGGTCGCCATCGTCGACGAGCCGCCGTAGCTCAGGAACGGAAGGGTCATCCCCTTGGCGGGCAGGAGCCGGATCGCGACTCCCATGTTGATCAGGGCCTGGAAACCGAACTGAGCAAGCAGGCCGGCGACCGCGACCAGCGAGAACAGATCGCCGCCGCGCATGGCGCGGGCGAAGCCGCGGAAGACGATGAAGCCGAACAGCCCGACGATGACGATGCAGGCGATGACGCCGAATTCCTCGGCCGCAACGGCAAAGATGAAGTCGGTGTGGGCATCGGGCAACACGCTCTTGACGACTCCTTCGCCGGGGCCGCGGCCGAAGAGCCCACCCGCCTCGAAGGCACGGAGCGAAGTGTCGACCTGATAGGTGTCGCCGATCGTGGGATCGATGAACTGGTCGATGCGGGCCTTGACGTGCGTCAGGTTGTGATAGGCGAACACGAGGCCGCCAGCGGTGGCGGTGGCGCCCAACACGGCAAGCACAAACGGCATGCCGGCCACGAACATCTGCACGAACCAGACGGCGGCCACCGTCACCGCCATCCCGATGTCGGGCTGCAGGACGAGGAGAAGTGCTGCGAGCACCACGGGGATCGACGCGAGGAGCGTGCCGTAGCGCAGCTGCTCGTCCCGCGGCCGCACGAGGACAGCGGCCATGAAAACCGCGAGGCAGGGCTTCACGAACTCCGACGGCTGCAGATTGAAGCTGCCGAGCGGCAGCCAACGGCGCGCGCCGTTCAGCTCCAGCCCGACGATGAGCGTGAACGCGAGCAGGACGATGCCGAGCACGGTGCCGGCCGTGGCGATGCGCTGAATCCCGGTGCGGGAGAGCAGCGAGACACCGATCATCACGATCAGAGCCACTGGCAGGAAGAGGAGCTGCTGCCGCGCGAAGTGGAAGGAATCGAGGCCGATCCGCTCGGCCGCCGCCGGGCTCGCAGCCAGCGCCAGGGCAGCACCCAGCAGCATGAGCAGCATCACCGCCGTCAGCATCCAGCGGTCGACGGTCCACCACCAGCGGCCGAGCACGCTGGTGTCGGTGCGGGAGAAGGGAGTCACCGAATGCACGGCGTGGCCTCCCCCTTGGTGGCGCCCTCTTCCACGGGCACCAGCGCGCGGAAGCGATCGCCGCGCTGCTCGAAATCGCTGAATTGGTCGAACGATGCGCAGGCCGGCGAGAACAGCACCACGGTGCCCTTGCGCCCGTTGCTGCACGCGGCGTTGAGCGCGGCCGCCACCGCACGGTCGAGCGTGCCGCAGCGGGTCACCGGCAGCTGCCCCTCCAGAGTGGCGGCAAAGGACTCTTCCGCCTCGCCGATGAGGAAGGCGTGGGCGATGCGCGGGAAGACGGACGCCATGGCATCGATCCCGCCCTCCTTGGGCCGTCCGCCGGCGATCCAGTAGACGTTCTCGTAGCAGGCGATCGCCCGCGCCGCCGCCTCGGCGTTGGTGGCCTTGCTGTCGTTGACGACCGGGATGCCGCTGACGCTGCCGATCGTCTCCATGCGGTGCGGCAGGCCGGGGAAGTCGAGGAGGGCCGGCACCAGCCGCTCGGGCGAGAGCCCGCAAGCCCGCGCCGCCGCATAGGCCGCCGCCGCGTTCTGCCAGTTATGCTCGCCCGGCAGCGCTGCCGCCTTCGACAGATCACAGACCGGCTCGCCGTCTTCGTGGAGGAGTCCATCCATGACGAAGACGCCTTCGCGCGACGTCCCCTCCACGGTCACCGGCACCACCTGAAGCTGGTCACGCGCCCCGAGCACGTCGCGCACATCCCGCGAGATCGGATCGTCGATGCCGACGACAGCGGTTTGGAGCCGGCCCGGGCGGAAGACCTGGCGCTTCGCGTCGACGTAGGCCGCCATGGTCCCGTGGCGATCGAGATGATCCGGGGCCACGTTCAGGAGCACGGCAATGTCGAAGGTCGCCTCGACGGTCAGATCGAGCTGGTAGGAGGAGAGCTCGAGAACGATGGTCCCCTCGCCCGGCACCGGCGTCAGATCGAGTACCGGCGTTCCCAGATTGCCGCCGACGCGGATGTGACGGGCGCCGGCCGAATGCAGCAGGTGACCGATGAGCGCGGTGGTCGTCGACTTGCCGTTGGTGCCGGTGACGGCGATGTAGCGGGGCTCCGGCAGCACGCGCCACAGGAGCTCGATATCGCCCGCGACCTCGATACCGGCGTCATGCGCGGCAACGATCATCGGATGCGAGAGCGGAACGCCGGGGCTCGGCACCAGGGCGGCGATCCCGTCCTCGGGCCCGGTGGGGCGGACTTCGAAGCCCTGTTCGCGTGCCGCTGTCCGCGCTTCCGGCGAATCGTCCCAGCAGAGCACGCGGGCACCGCCGGCGCTGAGCGCCCGCGCCGCGGCGAGGCCGGAGCGCGCGAGCCCCAGCACGGCCACGGTGCGGTTGCGATAGAGGGGGACCCGGATCACAGGCTCACCTCAGCTTCAGCGTCGAGAGCCCGATCAGGGCAAGGATCACGGCGATCACCCAGAAGCGGATGACGATGGTGGGCTCGGCAACCCCCTTCTGCTCGAAGTGATGGTGCAGCGGCGCCATGGCGAAGACCCGCCGCCCCAGGAGCTTGAACGAGGCGACCTGCACGATCACCGAGACCGCTTCGAGCACGAAGAGGCCGCCCACGATGGCGAGCACGATCTCGTGCTTGGTCATAACCGCGATGAGGCCGAGCGCCGCGCCGGTGGAGAGCGAGCCGGTGTCGCCCATGAAGACCATCGCCGGCGGCGCGTTGAACCAGAGGAAGCCCAGTCCCGCGCCGACCAGAGCGCCGCAGAAGACAGAGAGCTCGCCGGTGCCGGGAACGTGGTGGACCTGGAGGTACTCGGTGAACACGGTGTTGCCCACCACATAGGCAATCAGCGCAAAGCACGCGGCGGCAATCATGATCGGCACGATCGCGAGACCGTCGAGGCCGTCGGTCAGGTTGACGGCATTGGACGAGCCGATGACCACGAAGGCGGCGAAGGGCACCGTAAACCAGCCGATGTCGAGCAGGACCGACTTGACGAAGGGCAGTGCCAGGCCGTGATCGAGCGGTGCCTCCAGGATCATCGTGACCCAGAAGACGCCCCCTACCGCGAGCACCAGCTCGGCCGCGACCTTGATGCGGATGTTCAGGCCGCGGTGGCTGCGGTTCAGCAGCTTCATCGCATCGTCGGTGAAGCCGATGGCGCCGAAGCCGATCGTGACCACCAGCAGCGCCCAGATGAGCGGGTTGGTCATGTCGGCCCAGAGCAGCGTCGAGACCGTGACGGCGAGGAGAATGATCACCCCGCCCATGGTCGGCGTCCCCGCCTTGGCCGCGTGGCTCTCCGGCACGTCGCTGCGGATCGGCTGGCCGTGCTCCTGACGCGCCCGCAGCAGGCGGATCAGCGGCGGACCGAAGACGAAGCTGATCAGCAGTGCCGTGAGCACTGCCGCACCGGTACGGAAGGTCAGATACTGGAAGACGTTGAAGATGCCGATCGAGTCCGAGAGCGGATAGAGCAGGTTGAAGAACATCGCTCGGCGCGCCTTTCCTGCTCATGGCCGGTGAGCGGCCGGCGCGTCGGCAAGGAGACGCCGCACGATCGGCCCCATGCGACTGCCGAGCGAGCCCTTGACCAGCACGACATCGCCGGCGCGGATCTCCGCTTGCAGGATGTCGGTCAGGCTTTCCGCATCCGGCGCGTGGCTGCCGCGCTGCGCGGGGTCGAGGGCTTTGTGAAGGTGGGCCATTAGCGAGCCCGCGGTGTAGACGAGATCGATTTCGGCGGCTTCGAGATCGCCGGCGAGATCGGCGTGCCAGCGCGGCGCATCCCCGCCGAGCTCCAGCATGTCGCCGAGGACGGCGATCCGCCGGCCACCGCTCGCCGGCGGTGCGGCCTCGGCCAGCGTCGCGATTGCGGCGCGGACGGCGGCGGGGCTCGCGTTGTAGCTCTCGTCGATCAGCTCGTAGGCGCCGTCTGCCAGCGGGACCCGGTGGCGCACGCCGCGGCCCGCAACGGGGGAGACGGTCCGAAGCGAGCCGGCGGCCTGCTCCACCGGTGCGCCGGCCGCATGGGCGCAGGCCAGCACAGCTACACTGTTCAGCGCCCAGTGTCTGCCGGAAAAGGCGATTTCGTAGTCGATCTCGGCGCCGTCGATTAGGGCGGTCACGGTGCCGCCTGAGGCAGCCGGCTGCCATGCGAGGAGCCGGGCATCGGCTTGCGCACTCTCGCCAAACGAGACGATCCGGCCTGCGCCAGCGCTCCGCGCGGCGGCAGCGAGGCGGTCGAAATAGGCGTTGTCCCGGTAGAGCACGGCCGTGCCGCCGGGCTCGAGACCCTCGAAGATTTCGGCCTTCGCGTCGGCGACGGCGTCGAGGTCTGAGAAAAATTCGGTGTGCACCGCCGCGATCGTGGTGATCAGCGCAGTGTGCGGGCGGACCAGTTGCGAGAGCGGGGCGATCTCGCCGGGATGGTTCATCCCGAGCTCGAACACGCCGTAGTCGGTGCTCTGCGGCAGGCGGGCGAGGCTGAGCGGGGCGCCGATGTGGTTGTTGAGATTGCCTGCGCTCGCGAGCGTGGTGCCGCAGCCTGCGAGCGCGCCGGCGAGCAGCTCCTTGGTCCCGGTCTTGCCCACGCTGCCGGTGATCGCAACGACGTGGGCCGCGCTCCGCTCGCGGGCACGGGCGGCGAGGGTACGCAGGCCGTCGTAAGTATCGACCACCAGCAGGAACGGCGCGCCCTCGGGTTGCGCTTCGGGCTGCCGGCTCACCATCGCCGCCGCCGCCGCGCGGTCGAACGCCGCCTGCACGTAGTCGTGGCCGTCGTGGTTTGGGCCCGCGAGGGCCACGAACAGATCGCCCGCCTCGACGCTGCGGCTATCGATGGAGACGCCGGTCGCGCTCCAGGCCTCGGGCGCCTTACCGCCCGTTGCCGCAACGGCCTCCGCCGAGGTCCACAGCGGGACCTTGTGAGCAGGCCTGATCATGCCGGCCACCGCGCTCCGGGCCACGCCGACATCGTCGAACGCGATCGTGCGATCGCCCACCACTTGCTCCCGCTCATGGCCCTTGCCGGCGATGAGCAGACCGTCGTCCGCGCCCAGCCCCTCGATGGCGGTGCGAATGGCCCGCGCCCTGTCGCCGATCTCCTCGGCACCGGGGCAGGCGTCGAGAATGGCCTGGCGAATCGAGGCCGGTTCCTCGCGGCGGGGGTTATCGTCGGTGACAACGACCCGGTCCGCGAGCTTCGCCGCGATCTCGCCCATCTCGCGTCGCTTGCCGATGTCCCGCTCGCCGCCGCAGCCGAAGACCACCACCAGCGTGCCGGGTATGAGCGGACGCACGGAACGCAGGGCCGTGGCCAGAGCGTCGGGCGTGTGTGCGTAGTCCACGAAGACGGCGGCGCCGGCCGGATGGCCCGCCACCCGTTGCAGCCGGCCCGGCACGCCTTCCACGCCATGAAGCGCTCGGATCGCGTCCGCCGCCTCCACACCCGTCGCCATTGCGAGGCCGAGAGCGGCCAGCGCGTTCAGTGCCTGGAATGCGCCGGGGAGCGGCAGCGCGACCTCGTGCACCGCGCCGGCGGCGGCGATGCTGAGGCGCTGGCCTTGCTTGGTATCCTGCCGTGCCAGGAGATGAATGTCCGCGTCGCCGGTGCCGAAGGTGAGCACTTTCTGCCCGCGCGCCCGGCAACGCGCCGCGAGTCCTGCCACGCGCTCGTCGTCGACGTTGAGCACGGCGGTTCCATCCGCCGCCATGACCCGCTCGAAGAGGCCCGCCTTGGCTTCGAAGTAGGCGTCGGCGTCCGGGTGGTAGTCCATGTGGTCGCGGGTGACGTTGGTGAACGCCGCCGCCGCGACGCGCACCCCGTCCAAGCGATACTGCGCGAGCCCGTGGCTCGAGGCTTCCAGCGCCAAGTGGTCGATGCCGTCTTCCGCGAGCTCGGCGAGCACGCGATGCAGCGCAATCGGATCGGGCGTCGTGTGTAGAAGGGGGCGCCACGCGCCATCCGCGTTGACGCCCAGGGTGCCGAGGGAGGCAGCCTTGCGGCCCGAGGCCCGCCAGATCTGGCGGGTGAAGTCCGCCACCGAGGTCTTGCCGTTGGTGCCGGTGACGCAAACCACGACTTCCGGTTGCGGACCGTGGTAGCGGGCGGCCGCGACCGCGAGCCGGAGACGCGGGTTGGGGTCGGTCACCAGGCTGACCCCCTCCGCGAGGGCGTGGTCGGTTCCCTCGGGCGCAAGCACGGCAGCCGCACCGCGCGCCAGGGCATCGGGAATGAAGTCGACGCCCGTGGCACGCGTGCCGGCCAGCGCCGCAAACAGGTAGCCGGGGCGCACATCGCGCGAATCCGAAGCGAGCCCCGTGATCTCCACGTCCGGCGCGGCTTGAGGGATCAGGCTAGAAAGACGCATGACGTTCTCCGCCGTCCCAACGGGCGAACGCGGGCTCCCCTTCGGTCTCATCGGGCTCAATGATGGCCGGCACGCCGAGAAGTGGCGCAATGCGTTCGATCACCGCGCCGGCTACCGGCGCTGCGGTCCAGCCCGCCGTCGCGAAGCCGAAGGTCTCCTTGGTCCCCTTGGGCTCGTCCATCATCGTCAGCACCGCGTAGCGGGGCCGGTCGATGGGGAAGACGCCGACGAAGTTGGTGATCATGCCGTCGTGCTTGTACTTGCCGCCGATGGCCTTCTCGGCGGTGCCGGTCTTGCCGCCCACCAGATAGCCGGGAACCGCCGCGTTCTTGCCGGTGCCCTCGGCCACCACAGCGTAGAGCAGCATCCGCATGACGGCGGAGGTCTCGGCGCTGATGACCCGCCGCTGCACCAGCGGCTCGTCAGGCTCGCGCTTCAGAAGCGTGGGCGTCACCGTGACGCCGCCGTTCACCAGCGCGGCGTAGTTCGCGATCACGTGCAGCGGCGTCACCGCGAGCCCGTGACCGTAGCTCACCGTCATCGTGGTGTGCTTGGACCAGCGCCGGGGCGCGAGGGGCCGGCCGCGCTCGGACGTCTCAAGCGGCATCCGCTCGAACATGCCGAGCGAGTCGAGGAAGGCCCGCTGACGCTCCGCGCCTACCTCCATCGCCATCCGCGCCGCGCCGATGTTGGAGGAATGGATGAGGATCTCCGGCACCGTGAGCCAGCGGTTCTCGGGATGGTGGTCGCGGATCAGATAGCGCGAGACCCTGATCGGCTCGGTGGCGTCGTAGCTGTCCTCGATGCCGGCGATGCCGAGGTCGAGGGACATGGCCACGGTGAAGGGCTTGAAGGTGGAGCCGAGCTCGTAGGTGCCGAGCGTGGCGCGGTTGAAGCGAGCTTCCGACGCGCTGCGATCCGGCGCCTTGGGATTGAACGAGGGCAGGCTGACCAGGGCCAGCAGCTCGCCGGTCTCCACATCCATCACCATGCCGGCGGCGCCGAGCGCCTGATGGACGGTCATGGTGTCCTGAAGCGCCTGGGCGAGAACGTGCTGCACCCGGATATCGAGGGAGAGCGCGAGCGGTCCGCTGCGGTCCCGGGCGCGCCGGCGCAGCTCGTCGTCGGCCGCCTTCTCCACGCCGGCGAGCCCGCGGTTGTCCACGTCCGTGAACCCGATCGCGTGGGCGAAGAGACGACCTTGCGGATAGAAGCGCTGCTCCTGGCGCTCAAGCCACAGGCCGGGGATGCCGAGCCGGTTGATGGCGTCGGCCTGCTCCGGCGTGAGGTTGTGTCGCAGCAGGGCGGTCTTTTTGCCAGACGCGATGAGGGCGGCCGCGCGCTCCAGGTCGAGATCGGGGAACACGCGTCCCAGCGCGGCGACCGCTTCCGCGCGATCGAAGATCTTGTCCGGCTCGACGTAGAGCGTATGGGTGGGCAGGTTGGAGGCGAGGAGCACGCCATTGCGGTCCACGATGTCGGCCCGCGCGGCAGGCTCGAGGACGGTGACGCTGCCGGCGGCGCCGATGCCGGCAGGAGCGCCGATCACCGCCACGTCAAGGGTGCGCAACACCACAGCGCCGAAACAGACAGCAAGGATCATGCCGGTAGCCAGCAGGCGGATTCGCGCACGCTCCAGACGCGTGGAAGGCGCCGGCTCGGAAGCGGTACCCGCAGCCTGCGCCCGATCGCGGCGCCACCAGCGCCCTATGGCCAGGTCTCTCACTGCTCGAGCTCCCCGCCGATCGGCAGCACCAGGGCGGAGGGCCCGGCGGGCCGACCGGGCAGCCAGCGCACCTGAGCGGCCTGCACCTGCTCAAGCGAGAGGTTGCGCTCGGCCAAAGCTGCGAGCCGAGACGGGCGGGTCAGGTAGCTCCACTCGGAGCGGAGCACCCGGATCGCCTCGACATGGCGCTTGCGGTCGAGCTCGAGCGCGGTGAGCTCGCGTTCGAGCCCCCTCACCTCGTGCTTCACGAGAAAGAGCGCGAGCATCGCGGCGACGAACGCTGCGATCGATATGAGGACCAGGTGCCGCATCATGCGACGAGCCTCTCGTGCCACGGCGGTGCGCCGGTGCGCTCGGCCGCCCGCAGCCGTGCCGAGCGCGCACGCGGGTTTGCCGAGACCTCCGCGCCTTCCGGCTTGCGCGCCCGGCGGGTCAGCAGCCTGAAGGTCGGATCGGGCGATTTCTTGGCAGCGGGCGGCTCATGGCGATTGGGCTGCCGCCCCCCGCTGCGCTCGCGGAAGAAGCGCTTCACGGGCCGGTCCTCCAGAGAGTGGAAGGACACCACGATGGCGCGGCCGCCGGGCCGCAGGAGCCGCTCGATCTGGCGGAGCCCCCGCTCGATCTCGTAAATTTCGTTGTTCACGCGGAGGCGGAGAGCCTGAAAGGTGCGAGTTGCCGGATCGATTCCGGCCTGCGACCGCCGCGCCACCGTGCCCCGGACGATCTCGGCAAGCTGGCCGGTGCCGGTGATCGGGCCGTCCGCACGGGCCGCGACGATGGCCCGCGCAATCGCGC
Source organism: Alphaproteobacteria bacterium (assembly GCA_963422645.2). GTDB lineage: Bacteria > Pseudomonadota > Alphaproteobacteria > UBA828 > UBA828 > WTGU01. The sequence goes on along the minus strand of CAXXVO010000008.1, from coordinate 199,108 downwards.
GCGCCCGACGCTCCTCGCCGAAGCCCGCGATGATGGCAGCCAGTTCGGCCTCAGACTCATTGTTGACCAGGTCGGCCGCCGTCGGCCCCGGATCGCTCTGATCCATCTTCATATCGAGCGGCCCGTCGAGCCGGAACGAGAAGCCCCGCGCGCCGTCGTCGAGCTGAAGCGAGGAGAAGCCGAGATCGAGGGCGATGCCATCCACGGCGCTCACCTGATGGGGCGCGAGCAGGGTTGCCATCTCGGAGAAGCGGCCATGGAGCAGGATCAGCCTGCCGTCGAAGCGCACCGAAAGCGCTTGGCCTGCGCTGAGCGCGTCGGCGTCGCGGTCGATCCCGTAGACCGTGCAGGAGGCCGCCTCCAGCAGGGCCCGGCTGTAGCCGCCGCCGCCGAAGGTGCCGTCGACATAGACGCCGCCGTCCTTGGGCGCGATGAGCGAGAGCATCGTCTCCGTCATGACCGGGACGTGCCCGGGCGAGATGGTCCGCCGCTCGCTTTCCGGCGAAACGCTCATTGATCGCCCCCCGGCTCGGCGGATTGCTCCTCCGCGTCCCCGGCTGCCTCGAAGGTCGCGGGGTCCCAGATCTGGAACTCGTGGCCCATGCCGACGAATGCGGCATGGGTGGTGATCCCCGCATGGGCAAGCAGCTCGGCCGGCAGCAGCACCCGACCGTCGGCGTCCAGGGGGAGACGCTGGACGGAAGAGAAGAGCCTCATTCGCTTCTTGGTGGAAAGGGTGTCGAAGGGATCGTCCGCCCGGTAGTTGTCGCTCCACTGCCTGAGGACTTCTTCCTCGCAACCGGTCAGGGACTTGCTGCCATCGATCGAGGGGTAGACCGCAACCCCGTTGAAGGATTGCCGAGCGAGCTCGTTGCGGAAGGAGGCGGGGACGGAGACCCGTCCCTTCCGATCCACCTTGTTGACGAACGTGTAAGTAAAGAGAGCCACCGCGTTGCTCCTTGGGTCGCGTCCCGTTCGTCGTGCCTTCGCCCTAACCTGTTCCCGCTCTGATCCGGGATGCCATGGGACAGCATGGTACTCTATGGGAAAATATGGTTGCAAGACAAAAATTCAAGTGTTCAGGTGGACACGCAAAAGCAGCGGCCCGACCACTCTGACCTGACGACGGATGAAGACCGGCGAGGAAAAACTAGAGCGCCAGTTACCGGGGAGAGGGCTCAAGTCTCGGCGGAGATCAACTATATGTTCTCTTTATGTTCTATTATCGGTTACTGGGCTTTGCTGCCAAGACAAGCCTCAATAGCGGAATATATTGGGTGGAGGGGCTCTCGCTCCGCAACATATTGAGGGTGGCGGCGGGAGAAATGCCAGACGGCCTGTAAGCCGGGTTCTGTCGCAGGCCTCGCGGCCCACGCGATGGCCATTCATCTGGGACGCCCGTCGCCGGGCGCCTCGCGCGACCGACCCGGGCGGCAGGTTCGGAAACCAACCTGGAAACGGTCCTGCGACCGCCCCCGCGCCGCCCCTACTTGGTCTTGCTCCCGGAGGGGTTTGCCGTGCCGCCCCCGTTGCCGGGTGCGCGGTGCGCTCTTACCGCACCCTTTCACCCTTGCTCGCCGGCCTAGCGGCCCTGGGCGAGCGGTCTGCTCTCTGTGGCACTTTCCCTGGGGTCGCCCCCGCCGGGTGTTACCCGGCTCCGTGCTTCCGTGGAGCCCGGACTTTCCTCCGCCGCGCGCCTTGGACGGCGACGGCGGCCATCCGGCCGTCTGGCCCGCCCTGACTACGCAAGCGCACGGACCCGGTCAAGCCTGGGCGCCGCCCGCCAGGAGCGCGCTCACTCGCTCCAGAACTTCCGCTGTGCCGTCATCGATCACGCCGTCGACGCGGGTCTGGCGGAAGTGCCGCTGGAAGGCACGCACAACTGCCGCGGTGGCCGCGCCAAAGTCGCCATCGGTCACAATGCCGTAACCGACTGTGCACAGACGTTCCTGTTGCCGTCGCACGGCAGCACCGCTGTCGACCTGGTGGAGCGGCGGGCGGTCCTGTGCTCTCCCCTTCCCCACCTCGGGCCAGAGGCCGATGCCTGCCTGGGCGAGACGCGCCCAGTCGAAAAGCTCGCCGGGGTCCTTCCGGCGCGCCGGCGCGATGTCGGAATGCGCCACCACGTTGCGGGGCTCGATGGGGAGGCGCGCGACGATGGCGCGGGCGAGGTCGACCAGTGCATCCATTTGCGCGGGAGGGAACGGGCGGTAGCCGTGCTCGTGGCCTGGATTGACCAGCTCGATCCCGACGGAACGGTCGTTCAGCGAGCGCCGGCCGCGCCATTCGCTCACCCCGGCGTGCCAGGCGCGGCGCTCCTCGGACACCAGCCGCCAGAGGGTGCCATCCTCCCCGATGCACCAGTGCGCGCTGACCTTGGCCGCAGGATCCGTCATCCGTGCGAGCGCGGCCTCGGCCGAGACCATGCCGGTGTAGTGCAGGACCAGGGTATCGACCGGGCCGGCATCTCCAGGCCGCTCGTCCCAGTTGGGCGAAGCCCTGTCAATCACCCCGCGCCCGGCAACGGTCTCTTGGCTCACGCTCCGCTCCGAACTGTCCTGCCGCCGCCTATCCCAGCCGGGACGTCATCTCGTCTTCACTGCGGTCTCTTCCGAGCGCTTGAGCACGATGAGGGCGACGCCGGAGACGATGATGACGCCGCCCACGAGAGACTGCCAGGTGATCGGCTCGCCCAGTAGGAAGACGCCGAAGATCACGCCCAGCATCGGCACCAGCAGCATGAAGCCCGCGACCGTCGCCACCTTGTTGTGCGCGAGCAGATGGTACCAGGCCCAATAGGCGAGCAGGGTCGAGCCCACGACCTGATAGATGAGCGAGCCGTGCAGCCGCCAGTCGGGCTGCAGCAGGCTCGCGAGCTGCCCCTCCTCCAGGGCGAAGGAAAGCGGGAACAGGAACAGGGCGGAGATCGCCGACATCCAGCCGTTCAGCGCCAGCGGAGAGATATCCGTGAGGCGCTTGACCTGCACGCTGGCGATGGCCCACGCGATGCTGGAGCCGAACATCAGTCCGATCCCCAGCGCGTTGCCGGTATGACGTGGCTCGCCAACCAGCACGACGGCGCCGCCGAGGGCGATGGCAATGCCAACGATCGCCGCCCAGCCGGGCCGCTCGCGCAGGACCAGCCCCGCCAGCACGGCGCTGAGCGGCACCTGCGTGATCCAGATGATCGCCGCGGTCGAAGCCTCCACGCCGATGTTGAGCGCGATGTAGAACAGGCCGAAATGGCCGACGCCCATGGTCAGAGCGAAGGAGCTCACGGCGAGCCAGCGGCCGCGGGGCGGGCGCACGAACCAGACCAGCATCAGCGTCATCAGCGCAAAGCGCAGCGCCAGGAAGAACAGCGGCGGCATGTGGTCCGCGCCGTACTTGCTGGTCACGAAGCCGAAGCCCCAGAGCAGGGCCGTGCCGACCGCGATCGCAATGTGACTCGGCTGCATGACGGGGGAACGCGGTAGGAGCGGAAGTAGCGGCGGCGCGGGCGCGCTTAGCGTGCGGTCAGCGCAGCCCGCGAAGCTTGGCGACCCTGTCGTAGGCCGCGTTGATCGCAGCCATCTGCTCGTTGGCGACCTGGACCATCTCCTCCGGCATGCCTTCGGCGATGAGCTTGTCGGGATGATGCTCGCGGATCAGCTGGCGGTAGGTCTGCTTGATCTCGTCGTCCGAGGCGCTGGGCTCGATTCCGAGCACCTGGTAGGGGTCGGTCTCGCCGCCGCCCATGTGGCGCGACATGATCTGCGCGAAGCCGCGCTCATCGAAGCCGAAGATCTCAGCAACGCGGGAAAGAAAGGCGCGCTCCCCCTCATGCAGCTCGCCGTCGGCCATGGCGATCTGGAAGAGTGCGCCGAGCAGCTCCTCCCGCATGGTGGTGTCGTGCGGGAAGATCTGCACGATCTGCTCGGCATAGGGCTCGAAGCCGGTCGCCTCGCGCCGCGCCTCGTCCCAGATCCGCCCGATGGCGGCGGCATGGGCATCGGGGACGGCGAAGACCCGCTTGAACGCGTCAATTTCCTCGCGGGTGACGTGGCCGTCGGCCTTCGCCATCTTGGCGGCGAGCACCACCAACGCGACCGAGACCGCGGCCTGCTTGGTCTCCTGATCGCCCGCGCCGATACGCCGGACGCGGCGGCCGGTCGCCATGCGGTCCACGAAGTGGCCGGCGGCCACGCCCAGAATTGCGCCGATGGGGCCACCCAGCGCGAACCCCGCGGCGCCGCCGATGATCTTGCCCCAGATACTCAACCGAAGCCCGCCCTCGCAGCCTGACCCTGGTCACCATACCGGCCCCACCGCACCCACGCCAGACTGGGCGCCTCAACTAGGAGGCCCCGTCGACGGACGATTGCTAATCGCGGTTGCATTCCGGCCGGGGCACTGGAAACATGCCGGCCCCGCGACCGCGGGACGAAGCCCGCCGGCGCGGTTCTGGGTAAAGGGAGATAGCATGAGCGATTCGACCGGGGCGCTGAACGTTGCGCTTGTCGGCCCCTATACGAGCGGCAAGACCACGCTTCTGGAAAGCATGTTGTTCGTGGCCGGGGCAATCGGCCGCAAGGGCAAGGTCACGGAAGGCAACACGGTAGGCGACTGGTCCGACGAGGCCCGCGCGCGCCAGTCGAGCGTGGAGGTCAATGCCGCCTCGTTCGAGTTCCGGGACCGCCGCTTCACGATCCTGGACTGTCCGGGCTCGATCGAGTTCTTCGCCGAGACCGCCAATGCGCTCATGGGCGTCGATCTCGCCGTCATCGTCTGCACGCCCGATCTGAACCGGGTCTGGACCATGGGGCGGCTGCTCAAGTTCCTGGCCCAGCACCAGATCCCGCACGTTCTGTTCGCCAACCGGATGGACGAGACTGCGGTGCGGGTCGCCGAGCTGATCGAGGCGATGGAGCCGGTCAGTGACCGGCCGCTGGTGCCTTGCCAGGTCGCGATCCGCGATGGCGACAGCGTCACGGGCTATGTCGATCTGATCAGCGGCAAGGCCTACGAGTATCGCGATCAGGAAGGTGCCGTTGGCGTCGACGCGCCGGAAACGGTTTCGGAGCGCCGGGAGGACGCGCGCACGCAGCTTCTCGAGAGCCTGGCGGACTTCGACGATACGCTCTTGGAAAGCCTGCTCGAGGACGAGATTCCCAAGCCCGAAGAGATTCAGGCCTACCTGCGCGGCGTGCTGGCCGATGCGGGCGTGGTGCCGGTGACGATGGGATCGGCGGAGCGGGATTGGGGCGTGCGTCGCCTGCTGGAAACGCTGATCGACTTTGCGCCCGGCGACGCGCTTGCGGCGCGGCGGCTGCCGGCCGGTGCCGACGGCGCAACGGTCGGCCAGGTCATCAAGACCTACATGACCCAGCACGGCGGCAAGGTTTCGCTCGCGCGGATCTGGGCGGGGACCATCGAAGACGGCACGACGCTCAACGACGGCCAGCGCATTGGCGGGATGTACCGGATGCGGGGTCAACAGCAGGGCAAGATCGACAAGGCGCACGCTGGCGATATCGTCGGCCTCGGGCGACTCGACTCCATCGTCACCGGGGATACGATCGCTCCCGCCGACGGGCCCGAGGTCGAGCACCTGCCTCGCGCCGAGCTGCCCTCCTCGGTTTATGCCTTCTCGGTACGGGCGAGCCGGCGCGAGGACGAAGTCAAGGTGTCGGGCGCAATGAGCCGCCTCGCCATGGAGGACCCCTCGCTGAGCTTCCAGCCCAATCCCGACACCCAGGAGGCGGTGCTCTGGGGCCAGGGCGAGATGCATCTGAAGGTCGCGCTCGACCGGTTGGCCGGCAAATACGGGCTCACCATGCAGACCTACAGACCGAGTGTTGCCTATAAGGAGGCGATCCGTAAGCCGGTCTCCCAGCGCGCGCGCTACAAGAAGCAGACCGGTGGTCACGGCCAGTTCGGCGACGTGCATATCGATGTGAAGCCGCTCCCGCGCGGCACCGGCTTCGAGTTTCAGAATAAGGTCGTGGGCGGCGCTGTGCCGCGCCAGTACATCCCTGCGGTGGAGGCCGGCGTGCGCGACTATCTGACCAGCGGGCCGCTCGGCTTCCCGGTCGTCGACGTCTCGGTGACGCTCACCGACGGCAAGCACCATTCCGTCGATAGCTCGGAGATGGCCTTCAAGACCGCCGGCCGCATGGCGATGGCCGAAGCGCTGCCCAAGTGCAACCCGGTGCTGCTGGAGCCCATCTGCGAGGTCAGGATATCGGTGCCGAGCGAGTTCACGCCAAACGTCCAGCGCCTGGTGACCGGACGGCGCGGTCAGGTGCTGGGCTACCAGGCGCGCGAGGACTGGTCCGGCTGGGACGAACTCACGAGCCAAATGCCGCAAGCGGAGATGCACGACCTGATCATCGAGCTTCGCTCGCTCACCCTCGGCGTCGGCATCTTCGAATCCCAGTTCGACCGTCTTCAGGAGCTCACCGGGCGTCTCGCCGACGATGTGCTCGCCGCCGCGAAGGAGGACAACTGACACTTGGCATGAGCGAGAGCCTTCCGCGACAGCCCGCTCCGCCCCGCGCCACCGGCCTCCTGGCCGCCCCGCAGCGCCTTCTGGCGATCCTGCTGCTCGCCGGTGCGCTCCTCTTCGTCGCCACCGATGGCCGCGCCCAGGATCCTTACGGCGAGAACGATCCTCTCGAGGACTTCAACCGGGTGATGTTCGACGTCAACCAGACGATCGACCGTTTCCTGCTGAAGCCGGTGGCCGAGTTCTACGTGTTCGTTTTTCCGAACGAGGTTCGCCACAGAATTGCCAATGTTCTGGGCAATCTTGGTGAGCCGCTCAACCTGGTGAACAACGCGGCCCAGGGCAAGTTCGAACGGGCAGGCTCGACGCTCATGCGCTTCACGATCAACACCACCATGGGTGTCGGCGGCATCTTCGATGTGGCCTCTGACTGGGGATACGAGCGAGCGCCCGAGGATTTTGGGCAGACTCTCGCGGAATGGGGCGTTGGCGACGAGCCCTTCCTCATGCTGCCGCTGCTGGGACCGACCAATCCCCGCGACGCGGGGGCCTTCGTGGTCGATTGGATCGCGGATCCCTACAGCTATCTTCTGCCGGCCGAGGCTGGGCTCGCCCGCAGCGTGACGAGCGGCGTCTCCCAGCGTGCCCAGTACCTCGAAGAGCTGGAAACGCTGGAAGCCACTTCGATCGATTTTTATGCTGCATTGCGTGAGCTATACCGGCAGTATCGTGCGACGGAGATCAGGGACGGTGCGCCGCCACCCGCGATGGAGATCCCCGACTTCGACTTCGATGAAGATTTCGACGAGAAATTCGATGAGGAGTGATCCGGGGAAGAGCTTCGCGCGCGGCGCACCCGGCTAAAGCAGAGACGAATAGCCATGAGCATCTTCATCTCTCGACGCTTCTTTGCGGCCGCTGCTCTCGCTGCGGCCGTATTGGTATCCGCGATCGGCGCAGAGCGGGCCTCCGCCTCCGACGACCCGGCGCTGGCGTTCATTCAGGGGCTCGGCGACCAGGCCATCGCGGTCCTCAAGGACAAGGCCAACTCGACATTCAAAGAGCGGGAGGCGGCGTTCCGCGAGGTCATGGTGGAGGGTTTCGACATTCCGATTGTCAGCCGTTTCGTGCTCGGGCGGCACTGGAAAACGGCAACCAAGGAACAGCGCAAGGAATACCGGGCGATCTTCGTCGAATTTATCGTACGCGTGTACGCCAGCCGCTTCGATTCCTATGGCGGCGAGCTGTTCACTGCGCGCTTGGTGATCAATGACGAGAGCGGCGACAAGATCGTGCGGGCGCAGATCGTGCGGCCCTCCGGCGGTAATCCGATCGACGTCGATTTTCGCGTGCGGAAGCGGGACGAAGGCTACAAGGTCATCGACGTGAACGTCGAAGGCATCAGCATGCTGCACACCCATCGGGTCGAGTTCGCCTCGGTCGTCAATCGCAAGGGGATCGACGGCCTGTTGGGCGACCTGCGGGCGCGGGTCGAGGCGCCGGTCGGGGAATAGCCCGGCGTGGAAACCGGTTTGCGCCCCCTGCGCCGGGCGAGAGCAGGCTCGCGCCGCGCTGCAGCACTCATCGTCCCGGTCCCGGCCATCGCGGCCGTCGTCGGGCTCGCGGCCTGCGGCGAGCCGCTTCATCCCAGCAATTGGAAGGACGCACTGGACGAGAATCCGCCGGGCGAGGGTCTGCTGACTGGCGAGGACGGCGCGTGGACAGTTTATCGAGAATAGGTGCCGCTCCCGCTGCGTGCGATCGTGCATCCGCAGCGGGCGGCCCGCGGAGTGAACGATGAAATTCGGTGTTCTGGTTACCTCTCAGCCCAATCTCGATGTTGAACCTTATCCGCACCGCGCCGTGCACGCGCGCGTGACCCGCGAGATCGTGGAGGCGGACCGGCTGGGCTACGACACCGCCTGGATCGCCGAACACCACTTCTCCAACCAGTACGGCGTGCTGCCGGATCCCTTCGTCTATCTGGCCTATCTGGCGCCCAAGACCAGCCGCATCGGGCTCGGCACGGCGGTGATGACGCTCCCGCTCCACAACCCGGTTCGGATCGTCGAGAACGCGGCCTTCGTTGACATCTTGAGCAACGGGCGGCTCAGCCTGGGCCTCGGTTCCGGTTATCGGCCCTACGAATACGAGGGCTTCGGGATCCCCTTCGACGCACGCCACGACATTCAGGAAGAAGCCATCCCCTTGATTCTCGACGCCTTCCATACGCGGAAGGTCAGCCATGAGGGCGCCCACTTCCAGCACCGGGTCGAGGGCGACTACGAGATCTACCCCGTGAGCGTGCAGCAGCCGCATCCGCCATTCTACATGGCCGCCGGCACGAACCGTTCAATCGAAATCGCGGCGCGCCACGGCTTCGGCCTGATGCTCTCCACCCTGCCTTCGTTCGAGACCCTCGCTGGGCAGATCGCCCTCTATCGCGAGACCATGACCCACGCCCCGGCACCCTGGAACGCCAATCCGGCCTTCGGCTCCATCAATATCGCCCGCTGGATCTATGTGGCCGAGACCGACGCCAAGGCGCGGGAGGAGAGCGAGGCAGGGATCATCCGCCACCTCGAAGCGTTCCTCGGCAAAAAGACCGCAGGCTACCTCGGCAACGTCTCGGAGAAGGAGAGCGCCGGGGCGTTCGACTACGACACGCTGCTGGAGACCACCCTGGTCCACGGCTCGCCCGAGACCGTGATCGCCCGCATCCGGGCGCTGCGCGCCGCCTGTAGACGGACGAAAGTCGTTGTGAATCGGGTCAAGGGGTGGAATCAGGCGGAATCGGGCGGAAGGTGGCGGAATCTCAAGGGGATGCGCGGCGGCACGGTGGCGGTGCGGCGGCTGGCGTGCGGACGGAAGTCTTTGCGAATCGGGCCGTGCAGAGGCCGTGAATTGGCTGGAAACGGCGATTTTCGGGGCGTTTCAGGGGTCTTGCGACGGCGGCAAATCGGGTCGGTTTCGGGGTATCGGATTCGGCTGGAAAATCCGGGGCGAGGCGCCCGTCCCGCGAGGCTGGCGGCGGCCCGCGCCGGGGCGCTGAATCGGCTTGAGGTGGCGTGCGGCGGCGCGTAGGGTCGGCGTGGCGCTGGAAGCACGCATGACTCTCATGCCTTCGGGCGAGCGCGGGGGTTGCGGCCCGCCCGGCGCCATCTTTCCCTTCAAAGCTCGATCCTGACCCAACGCCGCTGCGCCACGTCGCGGTCCCGGGGCTGCGCCTTGTGAAGGGTCACGAGATAAGTCTCGGAGCCGTCCACGGTGGCCTTGACGACGGCGCGCCACAGGCGGCCGTTCTCTTCGAGGAAGCCGACGGCCTGACGTTCGTAGCCGGCGAACATCTCCCCTTGATCGAGGATGCGCTGGACGCGGGCGTAGTCTGCGGGTTCGAGATCGGGGTGTCGCCTGGCCTGCTTTGCGGCGGTTTCTGTGGAGAGGCGGACGGTTCGGGAGCGTGCGCCGATGGCGCCGCGCACCGGGGCGGAGAGCACGGCCGCGGGCCAGTCGGCGTCGGACCGGCCTTCGAGGTGGCGGCGGAAGAGCTGCCCGCGCCAGGGTTGGCCTATGGCGGCGCGTGCGAGGTCGGGGGGCGCGTCGTCGATCTTCTCGATCAGGCGGTTTGCGCTGTCGCGCCCGGGCCGGGCGCGGCCGACGTTGTGCTGGAAGCCGGGATCGATGCCGAGGGGGACCTGGTGGATGCGGCCTGTGCGGCGGTTCTTCCAGGGCCTGGTGCGCCCGGAGCCGGGCGGCGGACCCTCGGACACCTTGTATCCGTAGCGCTCCAGGTCGTCGTCTCCGAGCTGCTGGACGATGCAGCGGCACTTCCATCCGTTGGGCGGGTAGTGCGTCTGCCAGAAGGGGTGATCGACCGGAAGGATGGTGCCGTGCCATGCGAGGTGGTCGGGCCTGGTGCGGGCGTCCTGGACGGCGACGTAGCGGAGCCAGGGCATGGCCTCCCTGAGGCGCTCGATGCGCTCCCATCGGCCGCGGGCGTAGGCCATGCGGATGTTGGTATCGAAGATAATGCGCAGGCGGTGGGCCGAGCCGAGCTGGACGATGCGCGTCTTGCCGGTGAGGGGATCGGTCATGGGCTGCCTGCCCCACCATCCCTTGCGGACCAGGGTGGGCTGCAGCTCCCTGGCGAAGGTCTCGAAGGTTGTGCCGTCCGCGATGGCCTTGTCGGCGGCGGTGCGCAGGTCCTGGAGGATGTCGAGCTTCGCGGCCTTGGCGGCGGTGAAGGAGACCAGGTGCTGCTCGGCATCGGTGTCGCGCCAGTCGAAGCCTGTGTGGAAGCCCCTGGCGCGGAAGTGCTCGACGGCCTCGGCGGGGGGTACGTCCAGGATCTCGGGCGCGGGCATCAGCCCTCGCCCTCGTCGAGGCCTGCGTCGCCGGAGAGGCGGGCGGAGAATGCGGTGCGGCGGAGGCGGCGGGCGATGCGGTCTGCGTTCATGTCCTCCCAGAGCTGGCGCTCGTCGAGCGCGGCACGGAAGCGGCCGAGGCTGTCGGCGTTCTCTGCGGCGCCGAGCACGGGGGCGACGACCGGCTCCACGAGGGGCTGCCAGTCTGCGGCGATCGCGTCCACGGCGTCGTCGATGGCGTCGTCGTCCTGCTGCGCCGGCTCGGCGAGGCGCGCGGGGCGGGGATCGCCGCCTGGCGTCGGGGGTGGGGCGGGGGCTTTCTCCCATTCTCCGCCGTAGACCTGCTCGACATGGGCGGGGGTGGGGCGGAGGCCCGAGGTTCGGGCGACGGTCTCCTCGCGCCTGGCGCGGGCCACGAGATCCTCGGGGGGCGCGGTGTTGCGGGCGAGTTCGGGCACGTCTGCGCCGGGGAAGTTCCATTGGGTGAGCCAGGCGGCGACGGAGTTGCGCAGCGCGGCGGAGAGCCGTCGGGCGTCGGCGGCGACGAGGCGCTCCAGCACCTTGGCCTGGACTTCGGCGGTGCCGCGCCAGGGTCCGATCTCGGAGGTTGCGCGCTGGCCGAGGACGGCGTCCGCGATCATGCCGTCGAGGGCTGCGACGAAGGCGCCGTAGTCGCCGCCGGCGCGGCGGACCGAGTCGAGCAGCTTGAGTTCCTGGCCTTCGGGGATGACGAGGCCGGTGCCTCCGGCCATGGCGCGCTGGGCCTGGAGCATCGTCTCGATCTCGGCCGCCGGCGCGTCGCGGCGGACGGTGCCGATGGCGGTGGGGCTGCCGAACTTCTCGAGCGCGACCGCCCACATGCGCACAGCCTGGCGCTTGAGCCAGACCGGCCAGAGGCACCACTGTGCGGCGCCGGGGCCGTGGGGCTGGCCGCCGTGGCTGCGGGGCTGGGCGAGCACGACGAACTTGGCGGGCGGGAGTTCGGCGCCGCGCGGGTTCTCGCGGGTAACGAGCAGCGGGGTTCCGTCCCTGCGCCAGCGGAAGCGGGCGGGGTCGCGGACCTTGAGATCGGCGAGGCGGACGCGGGCGCCGTCGATCTCCCAGATGCACTCGGCGATGCTGTATCCGTACCAGGCGGCGTGGAGGAGTTCGCGGGAGATGCGGTCGATCCCGATCCCGCCGAACTGGTCCGCGAGGTCCCCGGCGGCCTGTCTGTCGCGGCGCATCGGGCCGCCGGGTTCGATATCGAGGGGGGCGGCCGTGACGGCGTCGAGGCGCTGGTCGAGGACGGCGCGGGCGTGGGGGTCGCGGAGCGCGGCCTGTGCGGCCGCGATCCCGGTGGGATCGGCCTGCCACTGGCGGGGGTCGGCGCCGAGCGCCGGGTCGCTGTCGAGCCAGGGGAGGACGAGCTCGCCGATGCCGCCGATGCCGGCCTGCGGGCCTGCGATCTCGGCGGTCCCGGGACGTGCGGGGGCGGGCGCGGCCATGGGCTATCGCCAGCCGTTCAGGGCGGAGAGGGGGGAATGGACGACGCCGAGTTCGGTGTCGATGCGGTAGCCGGTATCGCCGTCGAAGGGGGAGCCCGGCATGTCATGGACGGCGTGGCGGCCCTCGCCGATCCAGGCCTGGAAGGGGCCGGATGCCTGCGAGGCCGAGAGGCAGGCGAGCGCGAGCGCCCAGAAGCGGTCGGCGTGGCCGTCGGTGCCCGAGCGCTCGGCGACCAGGCGGGGCGAGCCGGTGGGTCCGGCCTCGGCGCGCACGGCGTGGAGGTCGCGGCGCAATGCCTCGTCTGCGGGGAGGCGCAGGCGCTTGTCCTCCATGGCCTCGCGCAGCGCGGTGGCGGCATCCAGCCGGCGCGGGCCGGTCATGAGCACGCCCTCGACCCGCAGCGTGCCGTGGTCCTCCTGCCACTGCTCGACCACGGCCTCGCCCATGCCGGTCTGGTCGACCGCGATGCGGAGCGGGCGGTAGCGTTCGGCGAGGCCGCGCACGATCCTGCGCTGCTCGCTGAACGGGATGCCCTGGCGGGCGACGATCTCGCGCACCCAGAGCGCGTCGGCGGCCTTCTCGATGACGGCGGCGACCCAGAGATCGCGGCGCCGCGCCACGTCGACGCCGATCCAGGTGCTCCCGCCGGCGTGGCGCACAGGATCGCCCGCGTCCGGGTGCTCGCGCTCGCGGATCAGGTCCCATGCGAGCCAGGCGCCGGTCCCTGCACTGGGCACGCAGTCGAGCTCCTCGGCGCCCCGGTGGCCGTAGGTGCGCCGGATCCCGGCCTCCCATTCGGCCTCCGCCCCGGGCGAGTACTCCTTGCCCGTCACCTCGAAGATGCGCCGGCCCAGCCCTTCTGCGACGGCCCGGCGGAAGGGGATGCTGTGGACCGACCCCGGCTGGCGGCCCTCGCGCACGTCGCGCAGCAGCAGGTTGAAGGGGCTGGCCTCGCCGTTGTGGGTCGAGATCACATGGACCCGCCCGCCCCACGTGAGGAAGGCGAGCGCGGCCTTGAGCACCTCGCCCAGGTCGTCGACGAAGGCGGCCTCGTCGATTATCGCCCGGTCTCCGGGGCGTCCCCTGGACCTGAGCGCGCGCGGCGCGCTGGTCATCGACGTGATGGTCTTCCCCGATGCGAGCCGGATGCGGAACACCTGCACGGCCCTGGCATTGCCGGCATCGATGACGCTCTCGCCGATGGCGCCGGCCTCGAAGTCCAGGTGCTCCGCCCAGTCCGCGCAGTCGTCGACGAAGCCTCTGGTCATCTCCCTGTCGTAGGACTGGTAGGTGACGTTGCCCCCACCCACGGCGGCGTGCATCACGGCGTCGTAGGCCTCGGCCCAGGACAGGCCGATGCGGCGCGACTTCTCGACGATCTTGAGCTGTGCCCTGTCTGCAACCCAGCGGCTCTGGTAGGGCAGGAGCGCCCGGCTCATGCCGCCCCCTCGATTTGCGCGCGGATCTTCGCCGCGCCCTCGGCCGACAGCCCCTGTCTGCGCGCTTCCTTCACGGCGGCTTCGGCGGCATCGGCGCGGATCGCTCGCCCGCGGGCGTCGGCCACGGCGGCCGACGATGCGAAGCGGCGCACGGCGAGCCCGAAATTGGCGATCAGCTTCACCCTGTCCTCGGGCTCGAGCTCGTCCCAGGGGATGGCGGGCAGCGCCTCCATGGCGAGCGTCTGGCCCGCCTGGACCAGTCCGCGGTCGAGCGCGGCGCCGGCGCCCTCCCCGGCCGACTGCGCGATCGCGGCGCCCATCTCGCACGCCGCCCGGGCGCGCTCGGCGAGCGCCCGGATCGCGGGGCGGTTGACGTAGCGGTTGAGCGAGGCGGCGCCGATGGGTTCCTCGCCGCGCTCCCCGAGGGCGGCGTTCAGAACGCCGAGGATCTCCTTCTGCGTCCTGCCGATGCAGAGGCCGTTTTTCCAGCCCGAATCAGCCCCGAAAATCAGCCTGTTTTCCAGGCCATTCGCAAAGACTTCTGGCCGCGATTCGCAAAGACTTCTGGCCGGCTACACCGCCACCGGACTCGATTCCCTACTGCTTCACTACCCGCCCTATTACGGCGCGGATAATCTATTGAAAAGCCTGCGGCTTTTCGCCGAGGCCGTGATTCCGGCCTTCCGCACGCCCGCAGGCAGCACTGAGGCCGCCGAATAGCCCCCCACAGGGTATTAGGTGTCTATTTTGGGCACCCGATATGAAATTTCGGCTTAGATCGGGCGCCGTGTTCCGCTACAATGGTCCTACCGGATGCCCACCAGACGACTTCGCTAGGGAACTCGCGCCAAATGATGTCGCTCGCGCCTCAACGACGGACCAAATGGGATGCGCGGCGTGAAGCCGCCAGGAATGTAGATCGCGGACCCGGGATGATCTCGCTCTCCGACGAACTCGCGGAGCTCGATCGCCTGGAGGCACAAGAGAGCCAGCGCCGCTGCCTGCGCTGTAGCCGCCTCTTCGATAGCGCAGGGCCGGGTAACCGTCTCTGCGGTTCGTGCCGGTAACGCTGCCGTCGCGATGGCCGACGAGGGTGCGCCCTTCCGCCATCCGATAGACTGGCGAAACCCCGAATTCTACGACAGCGCGGCGCTGGAGCAGGAGACCCGCCGGGTCTTCGATATCTGCCATGGCTGCCGGCGCTGCTTCAGCCTGTGCGATTCCTTCCCGCGGCTCTTCGACCTGATCGACGAGTCCGAGACGGGCGAGCTCGATTCCGTTGATTCGTCCGGTTTCAAGTCGGTCGTGGATGCCTGCACGCTCTGCGATATGTGCTTCATGACCATGTGCCCCTACACGCCGCCGCATGAGTGGGACGTCGATTTTCCCCATCTCATGCTGCGCCACCGCGCCGCGGACCGCCGCGCGGGCCGGCGCCATACCACCGCGTCCAAAGGGCTTGCGGAGACCGACCGAAACGGCCGCTTGGCCCGTACCTTCGCACCGGTCTTGAACTGGGGCTCCGCCCAGGACAACCGGCTCACCCGGCCATTGATGGAGGCCGTCGCGGGCGTCCACAAGGAGGCGCCGCTGCCGCGCTACCACCGCCGCACCATGCTCGACCGTGCGGCCAAGGGAGGGCCGGCGGTCAACCGGCAGGCGCCCGCGAACGGGCGCAAGGCGGTGATCTACGCGACCTGCTTCGCCAACTACAACCAGCCGGAGGTTGGCGCGGCGGCCCGCAAGGTGCTGGCGCACAACGGCGTCGAGACTACCGTCGTCTACCCCCGCTGCTGCGGCATGCCGCAGTTGGAAGAAGGCGATATTGAGCGGGTCGCAGACAACGCGCGGCATGTGGCGGGAGCGCTCGGCGAGTGGATCGACAAGGGCTACGACGTGATCGCCCTGGTCGCGAGCTGCGCGCTCATGCTCAAGCTCGAATGGCCGCTGATCTTGCCGGACGACCCGGCGGTCGAGCGACTCGCCAAGCACAGCTATGACATTTGTGAATACGTCGTCGGCATCTCACGGTCGGAGGGGCTGGCGCCGGGCCTTGCCCCCATCGACGGTGGCATCACGCTGCACCTGCCCTGCCACGAGCGGGCTCAGAATGTCGGGCGCAAATCGGCGGACATGCTGGCGCTGGTGCCGGACACCGAGGTCTCCATCATCGAGCGCTGCTCCGGCCACGGCGGCTCCATCGGCGTCACCAAGGGCTTCCACGAGACCGCACTGAAGGTCGGCCGGACCACCGCGCGCCGTGCGCGCGAGGCGGCGAATCCCTATCTTGCCTCGGAATGCCCGCTCGCCGGCGCCCACATCGTGAACGGGATGGCCCGACAGGCGGCCAAGGACGGCGATCCTGCCGCCGGCGCACCCACCGCCGGCCGCGCCCATCACCCGATCGAGCTGCTGGCCCGCGCCTACGGCCTCGCCTGAGACGATGAGCCAGCAGCGCCGCGCGCTCACCCGCGACGACATCATGGACATGGCGGACTACGCCAGGGTCCGCAAGGAGCGCCGCGTCGCCATTGCGGCGCTGAAGCGCAACCGCCGACTCGCCGTCGGCCCCTTCGCCACCTTCCATTTCGAGAGCTTCGAGACCATGTGGATGCAGGTCCACGAGATGCTTTATATCGAGCGCGGTGGGGAAGAGCAGATCGCGGGCGAGCTCGAGGCCTACAATCCTCTGGTTCCGCGCGGCGATGCCCTGATCGCGACGATGATGCTGGAGATCGACGATCCGGCGCGCAGGGAGCGCGAGCTCTACCGCCTGGCCGGGATCGAGGACACCATCAAGCTGGAGGTCGGCGGGGCCTCCGTCGCCGCCCAGCCGATCGAGGACGAGGTCGCGCGGACAACCGAAGACGGCAAGACCTCCTCGATCCATTTCCTCCGCTTCCCCTTCCAGCCTGCCTCGGCCGCGCGGTTCCACATACCGGGGACGCGCGTGCTGCTCGGCATCGAGCACCCGGCCTACGGCCATCTCGCGGTCATGCCGGAAGAAACCCGCGACGCCCTCGCCGAAGACCTGGACGGCGGCGGCAGCTAGCCCGGATTTCTCACCACCAACACGGTTGGGCGCGCCGTCGCGCATAACCATTTCATTTCAATAGCTTGGGAGAAGACACGAGCGTGTGCCCGACGCCGGAACGAGGAAAATAATCACCCAGTAACCACCCCGAAGTAAACTCCAGACCACTCCTGACCTCAAAAGCCCGCGGAAACCCCGGCAGCGGGATCGCCGCCCCGTCCTCCGCAGCCGCGCACGGCCCAGCCATGCCGTCGCCCATCCGGGCCTCGGCGGCGCCGCAGGGCCGCCCGGCCCGGCGGCGTGCGGCCCCCCGCCTTCAACCCGCATCACGATCCTTGCTCCGCGCCGGCGCCCTCACGCCGGCAGGAGGGAGAGCCCGGCCTGAAGCGGGGCGCGGCGTGCGGCGTCCGGCGAGAGGCGTCCTCGCCGCTTCCACTCACAGGCTAGCGGGAGGCGGCACATGCAGATCAACGGCACACTCCATGGAAACGCCCGAACCTACCTCACCCACCTGTTCGGGCAAGGGCTCGATGACCAGCGCTACGTGGTCGAGCGGTACCTGTCCGACTACTAGGGCCAGATCCGGCCCTGGCGGCCCGGCAAGGGATCGAAGGGCGGACGCAAGCAGGCGCGCAAGGCGATGAGCTTGCGGGCCGTTCAGCGGCTGCGGCCCGAGCGCCACGAGGTCATCGTCTGCACCGGGGTCAACCTGACGGACTCGGGCATGCAAATGTGGGGGAGCTACGCGGCGGGCATTTTCGTCGACGCCCGGCGCCGCTGATCCACCGTCGGCGGGGTGTCCGCTGCGGGCGCCCCGCCGCCTCTTCGTCTCTCCCTGCCGTCTTCAACGACCGGGCTCGCCATGGCACGATGCGTCTCGATCCCCGGCATCAGCCCTCTATCCCGGACACGACCATGCCCGAAGCCGATCTTCTGCAAGCCTGCCTCGACGAGCTCGACGGCTTCGACGACTTCCTCGACCGAAGGGAGCTGGCGGAGCAGCACGCGCCGGTGCTTCTCGGCAGGACGGGCATGGCTTCCATGCTCGCCGCCCGCATCGCGCGGACCGCGGACTCGGAGCGCAACGCTCCGCTCGACCTGTTCGGGGTCCTGGTCGAACGGGCGCAACGCGATGCCGAGAACCGACGCCGCTTCGGCGAGCCCTTCCTCGCCGAGGCGCGCGGCGCCATCGATACCCTGGCCGCCCGCGGCGACCTCCCGGACCACGCCGCGCTCGGTCTGGCACGCGCCTTCATCCGCGCAGGCCTGGATGCGCCGGAATGCCTCTTCCCGATCTTCGCCGGCGAACCCGGCACCGGCCAGGCGCTTGCCGCGTTTCCCGGCCTGCTGGACGGGGAGATCGACCGTCTCGCGCGCCATGCGGGCGGCGACGATCATCTGCTGCACGACCTCCTCGCCAACCTGATGGCGGTCCTTCCGTCCGAGTTCAGGCCGACCTTCGTCCACCATGTTTCGGGGCGCGAAGAGGAGCGGTACGGCCGCGCCGCCCTCTACTGGCTGCTGGACCGCTCGCCCGAGGTTCGCCTGGCGGCCGCCAGCGGCCTCTCCGGCCGGGTGCGGGGCGACGCCATGGAGCCCGCCCTGCCGGCGCTCGTGCCGCTCATCCGGAACTGGATGCCGGCGGATTCCGCGCGTCCCTTGCTGGATACCGCCCTGCGCGAGACCCGGCTGCGGGGCCGCTTCCACCCGATGGCGCGCCCCGCGGGCCGTCCGACGCGTTTCCTCGCCGCCCTGCCGGCCGGCTCGAGCATGCAGCATCTCGCCGCCATGCTCGACCCTGCGGACGGACCCGCTTGCGCGGTGGTGGTGGTCAAGGCCGGCCACGGCGTCACCATCGCGCGCATCTTCCGGGACGACGAAGCCCTGAGTGCCGCGTGCAACCTGGAGGACGAGCTGGGGGCGCTCGACGTACCGTTCGAAGCCTTCGAGACCGCGCTTTCCGCCGCGCTCGCGGACGGACTTGCCGAAGGGCGGCCTCCACCGGCCTATCTGATCGACGTCGCCGCCGGCTTTGGCCTTTCCGAGCTGCGCCCGCGGGCGATGACGGCGCCCGACTGGCTCACGGAACTCGACCCGGGAGGCGCGATCGCCGGCCTGCCCGACGCGGAGTGTTGTTAAGCGTGGAAAAGTGACCCCCTATTGGGGGTGATCGGCGTCCAAAATTGACCCCCTTGGATTTGTGTCCATGAACACACCTCGTCGTTTGGACGGACGGGGTGGTGGGGGAGATGCTGGTTGTGGAAACGATCGCGAAGATCCGTCGGGATCATCTGGTGAAGGGCGTTCCGATCAAGAAGCTCGCCCGGGATTTGAGGGTTTCCAAGAACACGATACGCAAGGTGGTGCGGGGCGATGCGACCTCGCACAGCTACGAGCGCAAGATCCAGCCGATGCCGAAGCTTGGGCTGTGGGTGGAGGAGCTTGAGCGCCAGCTGAAGGCCAACGAGAAGAAGGCACGCAAGGATCGGCTGTCTCTTCTGCGGATTCATGAAGACCTTGTGTCGCTGGGCTACAAGGGCGGCTATGACGCGGTTCGCCGCTATGCCAGGGCCTGGCGGCGCCGGTGGCGGCTGTTGTCGCCGGCGCAGGCCTATGTGCCGCTGATCTTCGATCCCGGCGAGGCCTACCAGTTCGACTGGAGCCACGAGTACGCGCGTCTGTCGGGCGCGACGACCAGGGTGAAGGCGGCGCACATGCGGCTGTGCCACAGCCGGATGTATCTGGTCCAGATCTTTCCCCGCGAGAGCCAGGAGATGGTCTTCGAGGCGCACGAGCGTGCCTTCCGCTTCTTCGGCGGGGTCTGCCGGCGGGGCATCTACGACAACATGAAGACGGCGGTGAGCACGATCTTCGTGGGCAAGAAGCGGGACTACAACCGCCGCTTCCAGGAGCTGTGCTCGCACCATCTGGTGGAGCCTGTGGCGTGCACGCCAGGGGCTGGCTGGGAGAAGGGGCAGGTCGAGAAGCAGGTGGGTGACCTTCGCGGCCGCCTGTTCGTGCCCATCCCGCGGGGCCGCTCCTACGCCGAGATCAACGAGTGGCTGATGGATCGGTGCATCGAGGACGCCAAGAAGCATCCGCATCCGACAATCCCGGGCAAGACGGTGTGGCAGGTGTTCGAGGAGGAGCAGCCCTTCCTGATGGCGTATCGCGGCCCCTTCGACGGCTTCCATGCCAGCGAGGTGTCGGTCTCGAAGACCTGTCTGGTGCGCTTCGACAACAACCAGTACAGCGTCGCGGCCCGCGCCGTCGGCCGGCCGGTGGACGTGCGGGCCTATGCCGATCGGATCGTCATCCGCCAGGACGGCGAGACCGTTGCCGAGCACCCCCGCAGCTTCGGGCGCGGCCGGTTCGTCTACGATCCGTGGCATTACGTGCCGATCCTGACGCGGAAGCCCGGCGCGCTACGCAATGGCGCGCCCTTCAAGGACTGGCAGTTGCCCAACGCGCTCGGCCGCCTGCGAACCCGGCTCGCGGGCCACGACGACGGCGACCGGCAGTTCGTCAAGGTGCTCGCGGCGGTGCTGGAGGACGGACTGGAGGCGGTTGAGGCGGCCTGTGCCGAGACGCTCGACTGCGGTGCCTGCAGCGCCGACGTGGTGCTCAACATCCTCGCCCGGCAGCGCCAGCCGGCACCGCCGGCAATCATCCCGACGCCCGAGGGCCTGCAGCTTCGCCACAAGCCGGTAGCCGACTGTCAGCGCTACGACAGCCTGAGGGAGGCCGGTCATGGAGCGTCATGATGTGCTGGAGATGATGACCCAGCTGAAGCTCGCAGGTATGCGCGCCGCTTACGACGACATCCTTGCCGACGGGCTCAAGCGCCGCCATCCGGTGCAACAGATCATCGGTACGCTGCTGCAGGTCGAGATCGCCGACAAGAGGGCCCGCTCGATCAAGTACCAGATGGCCTCCGCCAAGCTGCCGACGGTCAAGGAGCTGGCCGACTTCGACTTCGCCGCCTCGCCGGTCAACGAGCCCCTGATCCAGGAGCTCGCCGGCGGCGGCTTCCTCGAGGGCAAACGCAACATCGTGCTGGTCGGCGGCACCGGTACCGGCAAGACCCATCTCGCCGTCGCCATCGCGCGGTCCTGCATCCGCAAGGGCGCGCGCGGCCGGTGCTACAACGTCGTCGACCTGGTCAACCTCCTCGAGGCCGAGCTTCGCGCCGGACGCCAGGGCCGCACTGCAGACCAGCTCGTCCGCCGCGACTTCGTCATCCTCGACGAGCTCGGCTACCTGCCCTTCGCCCAGGCCGGTGGGCAGCTGCTCTTCCATCTGATGAGCCGGCTCTACGAGCGCACCTCGATCGTCATCACCACAAACCTCGCCTTCGGCGAATGGCCATCCGTCTTCGGCGACCCCAAGATGACCACAGCGCTGCTCGATCGCCTCACCCATCATTGCGAGATCATCGAGACCGGCAACGAGAGCTGGCGCTTCAAGAACCGCTCCTGACCCGCCGCCGGCCTCCCTTGCGGCCCGGTTGCCCCGGTGGGCCAACAGGGACCCCCCACGCGGCTTCGCTCCGCGTAGCGCAGGGCGCCACACGAAGCCGCGCGGGTCCCCCCTATTGGCTACCGGGACAACCTCCGCCGTGCCACTCAGGGGGGTCAATTTTGCACGCCGATCGGGGGTCAGTATTGAAAGCCGATTGACACCTTCGAGCCGAAATACCCCATGGACCGCTCCCGTCACGCGAGAGAGCAGTCCATAGTCCCGCAACTCTATGAGGTCAAGAACCAATCGCGGTGGCAGAACCAGACCGCGGCCGCCGCCATAATCACCGTCCTCAACTCAGGATTGGGGTACCTGGGTAGTTACGCCTCATGTTCGAATGACCGTGCTCGGCCGGAAGATCGTGCAGATCGGTGCTTGACATCAACCGCCCCATTACGGAAGGCCGGGAAGCGTGAAGGTGCCGACGGCGCGTTTCTTGATGTGGCGCTCGATGAGAAGCCCCAGTTCGTCGAGCACCGCCGAGACGTCCTTCTTCGGAAGCCCCGTCGATTCGGACAGCGACGCGGTCAGCTGGCTCTTGGTCATCGCCTTCTTGAGCGCGGTGGCCTTGCGGGGAGGGGATGCCGCCATGTCTTGAGCCTCCGACGGTGTGGCTGAGGGCGGCTGGATACTACGCCGGCAAGCCGCTGCCAAGGCCGCGTGCGATCGTCCCGCGCGCCCGGCCGGCATCGGGAAAGGAACCGGCAGGCCTCGCCACGCGCCAACGGACCGCCCGCTCCGGTCAGCGTCCCCTGCCGTCCAGAGCGTATTCCTCCGCCCGCCAGGCGGCCAGACTCGAGTCGAGAACATGCTCCATGACCGGGAGCGTCTGCAGTGCCGCGCCGTCGATCAACGATGCCGCCGTCGCGGCGAAGGACCGCCAGTCCCCCTCCCCCGTTGCGGCATTCAACACGTGTGCCGCTCGCGCAATGAGAAGCGACCAGTAGCCGCGCCGCTTGTCGAGCGCCGCCCGGAACGCCGCATTCGCTTGCCGCCGGCCGCCGATCCCCTTCACTGCCTCGTCCACGACCGCCGTGCCCTCGAACCAGGTCTTCACCAGACTGTGGTCGTAGGGCCACTCGGCGCTCCGCTCGATCAGCCGCGCACGCTCGCGAGGCCGCAAGCCCGCGATCTCGCCCGCAGGGTCAACGTGCAAGAGCCAGTCCTGCGCCGTCATCGGCTGCGGCTTCAGCGTGCCCAGGCCGCAGGCCCGGGCCACGTCGATCAGGCCCGGCGGCCCGGGCTTCCCGGCAGACAGACCCTCCGCAAGCGCCGCCGAAAGCGCAGGCTCCAGCGCCTCCAAAGCCAGCTCCATGTTGCACGTCCGAGCCAACTGGCCCGACAGCATGGCTCCCGCCTCCTCCCCCCAGACCAGGAAGGCCTCCTTCACCCCATGACCGATCTTCAGGAGAACCAGGGCAGCCGCAGGCCCGTCCGCGCCCTCGAGCGAGACCGCGAAGCTCTGGCTGCCCGAGCCGTCCGGCAACGATCCGAGAAGCCCGACAGGCCGAAGCGCAGGACGCTCGAGCGGCCCGGCCAGCTCGTGCCGCCGCGCGCCCCGAAGAGCCGCGTCCAACGCCGCGCGGGCGTCGTCCGCAGGAACCCACGTCCGGATCAGCGGCAGAGCCGAGGCGGCCGCAGCATCGAGGCTGCCCCGTTCCGCCCGCTCCCCAAGGCCTTCCGCCGCCGCCCGGCGCACCTCCGGCGCCGGATCCAGCAGCCAATAGAGCGCAAGGGGGCTGCACCACGCCTCGTCACGCCCCGCCACCTGGTGCACGAAGACCGGACGCAACGGCGGCGGCATCCCGCTCAGCAGCTCGTTCAGAAAGCCGTGCAGCATGTAGTCGTCGCCGTCCGCCTCGCGGCGGAGATCGTCGATCCGTGCATCGAAGTCGTCCGGCAGCCCTTCCGCCTCGATTGCGCTCCCCGCGCCCGTCATAAGAGCCGACACCAGGGCCTGCGGCACGTCCAGCTCGGCAATGGCGTAGGCCCGGGCCAGGGAAACGCCCGTATCAAGATCCAGGCCGCCGGACCCGCACAGCGCGGCGATCGCCTCTTCCGCCTCCGACAGAAAGCCGGCGCCCAGCCGTCCCCGGTTCTCCCTGTTCATACGCGCCTGGTCGAGCAGCAGCGTGAACAGGGTCAGGCGGGCGTCTGCGTCCGCCTCCCCGCCCGAAATCAGCGCCGAGGCGGAACCGGGTGTCCCCAGGAGCGAAGTGCCGCGGTCCTGCGCCAGGCGCATCACGGCGTCGGGGCCGTCTGCCCTGCCGAGTTGCTTGAGCAGGGAACGAAGCCGATCGTCTTCCAGCACCAACGCGCTCCTTCCTGCCATGGGCTGTTTCCCCCGTGGGCCGCCGGTCGATCATGGCATGCGCGGCATGGGAAACAAGGGTCATTCTCGTGCCGGCGGCGAGGGCGCGAGGCACGTCGTTGCCGGGAGCGCAGCGACGCCTCAAAATAGGGAATCGATTGGCTTTCGAGGCGGAAGCCGCGTTCCGTGGGCCGCGTGGGACGGCACCGTCGAAAGGGCATCGGGCGCATGACCGAGCGGCGCTGGCAGGACGTCTGGATGGAGCAGTGCGAGGCCGCCGAGGCCATCATGCACCGCTTCGGCGTCGAGCCCGCCTTCGACTACATCGTCGGCGAGAAGCTGGTGAGCTTCGCGCAGGCGACTGCGGAGCGCCCGGAGTTCGCGCAGGCTTTGCCGGGTTTCGTGTCGCGGCTGAGGCGCATGTTCACGGCGGAGGAGATGCAGGACAATTTCACCCGGTTCGAGCGGCTGTTGCGGGACAGGGAAGAGACTGCGTCGGAAGCCCCCGAGTTGAGCATCGAGGATCCGAAGGCGCCCGCCGAACGGGCGCGGCAGCTGGGTCTTCTCAGGGAGCTGCTGTTCGCTCCCGCGCTCGGGACATCGTGACGCGGGGCGCCCGGCCGCAAGCGCAGTCCTCGGATCGCGAGGTCCTGGCCGGGCTGGTCGAGCGCGTCACCTTCCACAACCCCGAGAACGGCTTCTGCGTGCTGCGGACCAAGGCGCGGGGCCATCGCGACCTGGTCACGGTGGTGGGCCACGCCGCCATGGTCGGGGCCGGGGAATGGATCACGGCGTCCGGCGAGTGGATCAACGACCGCACCCACGGGCACCAGTTCAAGGCGCGCTTCATGCGCACGTCCGCCCCGTCCTCGGTCGAGGGCATCGAGAGGTACGTGGGCTCGGGCATGATCCGGGGTATCGGCCCGGTCTATGCCGGCAAGCTGGTGCGTGCCTTCGGCGAGAAGGTGTTCGACGTGATCGAGGCGGAGCCCGAGCGGCTGCGCGAGGTGACCGGGATCGGCAAGGTGCGGGCGAAACGCATCACCGACGCCTGGGCGGAGCAGAAGGTCGTCCGCGAGATCATGGTCTTCCTGCACAGCCACGGCGTGGGCACGGCGCGGGCGGTGCGGATATTCAAGACCTACGGCGCCGATGCCGTGGAGGTCATGACGGAGAACCCGTACCGGCTTGCTCGGGACATCCGCGGCATCGGGTTCAGGACGGCCGATGCGATCGCGATGAAGCTGGGCATCGAGAAGACGGCCATGGTCCGCGTTCGCGCGGGCATCGCCTACGCGCTCACCGAGGCGATGGACGAGGGTCACTGCGGCCTGCCGGCGGACGAGTTGGGGCCGCTTGCGTCCCGCCTCCTGGAGGTGACTGACGAGCTGATCCGGACTGCGCTCGATCTGGAACTCGCCGAAGGCACCGTGGTGGCGGACACGGTGGCAGGCACGCCCTGCGTGTTCCTCGGCGGCCTGTACCGGGCGGAGCGGGCGATCGCGGAGCGGCTTCTCGCGATCGCGGCGGGCGAGCTGCCCTGGCCCGGTATCGACGTGGAGAAGGCGCTGCCCTGGGTCGAGCGAAAGACGCGGCTGACACTGGCGCCGGGTCAGGCCGCCGCGGTCCGCCTCGCACTCACGTCCAAGACCGTGGTCGTCACCGGCGGGCCGGGCGTGGGCAAGACGACGATCGTCGACGCCATCCTGCGGGTCCTCTCCGCCAAGGGCGTGGACCTTCTTCTGTGCGCGCCGACCGGGCGCGCCGCGAAGCGCATGAGCGAGGCCACCGGGATGGAGGCGAAGACCATCCACCGCCTGCTCGAGGTCGATCCCAGGCATGGCGGCTTCCGCCGCGAAGCGGACAATCCGCTCGACTGCGGCCTGCTGGTGGTCGACGAGACCTCGATGGTGGACGTCATGCTGATGCGGGCGCTGACGGCGGCGGTGCCCGACACCGCCGCGCTGCTGATCGTGGGCGACGTGGACCAGCTGCCCTCTGTGGGACCGGGTCAGGTGCTGGCCGACATCATCGCCTCCGGCGCGGTCCCGGTAGTGCGGCTGACCGAGGTGTTCCGCCAGGCGGCACGCAGCCGGATCGTGACCGGCGCCCACGGCATCAACCGGGGCGCCATCCCCGATCTCTCGCGGCCCGCCGGCGACAGCGACTTCTATTTCGTGCCGGCCGACGATCCGAAGACCGCGGCCGCCAGGATCGTGGAGCTGGTGAAGGCGCGCATTCCGAAGCGCTTCGGTCTCGACCCCGTGCGCGACATCCAGGTGCTGTGTCCGATGAACCGGGGCGGGGCGGGCGCACGTTCGCTCAACATCGAGCTTCAAGCCGCGCTCAACCCGGCCGGTGAGCGCAGGGTCGAGCGCTTCGGCTGGACCTTCGCGCCCGGCGACAAGGTGATGCAGATCGAGAACGACTACGACAGGGAGGTCTACAACGGCGACATCGGCCATGTCGCCGATGTGGACCCCGAGGAAGGCGAGCTGACCGCCCGCTTCGAGGGGCGCGAGATCGTCTACGGCTTCGGCGAGCTCGACACGCTGGTGCCGGCCTACGCCGCGACCGTGCACAAAAGCCAGGGCTCGGAGTATCCGGCCGTGGTGATCCCGGTACTGACGCAGCACTACGCGATGCTGCGGCGCAACCTGCTCTACACCGGGGTCACGCGGGGCAAGCAGCTGGTGGTGCTGGTGGGCCAGAAGAAGGCGGTGGCCATCGCGGTGCGCAACGTCTCGGGACGGCGGCGCTGGTCGAAGCTCGACGAATGGCTCGGCCATCGCCGTCCATTGCAGCCCGTCGATGCGCGGCGGGCGTCCTGACTGCGGGTCCTGACTGCGGCGGCGCGAGACCCCTGGATCACCGTTTCTCAAGGGGACGAGGGCCTGCCGCTGCCGCGAAGGATGTCCTCGCCGATGCTGGCCGCGATCCGCGCTGCCGACGCGTTCATCGCTTCCCGTGTCAGGTGAGCGTACCGCGCCGTCGTCTGCACCTCTGCGTGGCCCAATAGCCGCGCGATCATCGGAAGGCTCTCCCCCAGCGCCAACGCACGCGAGGCGAACGAATGCCGCAAGTCATGAAGCCGCACGTCGTTCAATCCGGCGCGCGCCCGAAGCCGCAGCCAGGGCGCGTTGAGGCTCGCGATGCGTCTGCCCGGCTCCCTGCCGGGCAACACCCAGGGATTGTCCGGCACCCGACGAAGACCCGAGAGCACCTCTACCGCAGCCGGATTCAGCGGCACCGTCCGCGGCGGGCCCGTCTTGCTGTCGCGCAGCCTCAACTGGCGCCGCTCCAGGTCGACGTCGTCCCACTGAAGCTCCAGGATCTCGCTGCGTCGGCACCCGGTCAGCATCAGCAGGCGGATGGCGGCCACCGTTCTGGGCATCACCCGACCCTCCGTCTCCGCCTCGGCGAGAACCCGGCCCAGCCGCGTGAACTCCTCCTCCGTCAGAAATCGCTCGCGCCTGCGCACCCGGTAGCGGGTCACGAAGCGGCAAGGGTTGCCGCCCTCCGGCGCAAGGCCCCAGTACTCCGCCATCGTGAACAGGCGCGACAGGATCTCGACAACGTGGTTCGCCAGCACCGGCCTGTCGCGGAGCCCGTAGTGAATCTCCGCCACCTGCTCGCGTCCCACCGCAGACAGCGGCAGGTCGCCGAACGCCGGCAGGATGTGGCGCTCGATCTTGCGCCGGTAGTAGCTCGCCGTGCTCGGCTTGCAGCGCACCGCGACGTGCTCCTCCAGGTACCGCGCCGCGATCCCGGCTACCGTCGGGCCTTCCGGGGACGGCGGCGCCAGCGGCGCCGCAATCGGGTCCTCGCCCGCCTTGATGCGGGCGATGATCAGCGCCGCCCGTCGGCGCGCCCGGTCCGCCGTCAGCACACCGTGGCGGCCCACCGTCACCCGCTTCGACCCCGCCGGACCGCGCACCTGCACGATGTAGTACTTCGCACCCGACGGATACACCCTCACCCCGAAGCCGGTCAGCTCCCGGTCCCAGAACACCGTGTCCTTGTCTGCCGACAGCGCCTCCACCGTGCGCCGCGAGATCGACCGCCGCTTCAGCTTCGCCATCGCCGACCCTCCTCTCCGATCTCCGCCGGTCGCCGCGCTTGTTCGGGATCCGTCCCATCCGGCATGATGTGGGCGCCGATGCTCGCCCCGACCCTCGCCGTCGACGCAATCTCGGTGTCACGCGCCAGGTGCGCATACCGTGCGGTGGTCTGCACCTTCGTGTGACCCAGCAGGCCGCCAATCGTGGTCAGGCTCTCGCCCAGCGCAAGCGCGCGCGAGGCGAACGAATGCCGCAGGTCGTGGATGCGCACGTCCTTGAGAGCCGCGCGCGAACGCAGGGTGCCCCACTGCTGGTTGATGTTGACCAGACGGCCGTCCCGGCCGCGGCCCGGGAACACCCAGGGGTTGCCGTCAACCCGCGGAAGCGCATCCAGAATGCCCGTCACCTCCGGCGTCAGCGGCACCCAGCGCGGCCCCGTCTTGGTGTCGCGCAGCCGCAACTCCCCCATGGTCCGGCCAACGTCGTCCCACTTCAACTCGAGAACCTCGTTGCGCCGGCAGCCCGTCAGCATCAGCACGCGGAAGGCGGCCACCGTGTAAACCGACATCCTCCCCTTGGCCTCCGCCTCCTCCAGGGCGTCGCCCAGCCGGCGGTACTCGTCGCGCGTCAGGAACCGCTCGCGCCTGCGCTCCCGATAGCCGCGCACGAAACGGCAGGGGTTCCTGCCGCCCGTCTCGAAGCCCCAGCTTGCGGCCAGGGAATACATCCTGGACAGGATCTTCGCCGAGGCGTTCGCCTCGGTGGGGGTGTCGCGCATCTTGTAGTGCAGGTCGGCGACATGCTTGCGCTCCACCGAGACGATGGGCATCGCGCCGAGCTCGGGGAGGATGTGCAGGCTCAGGGTGCGGCGGTAGCCGGCGGCTGTCGCGGGCTTGCAGTTCACCGCGACATGCGCGCTCAGGTAGCGCTCGGCCAGGTCGGCCACTGTGGGCTCGGCCTTCGGCGGCGCCGGGAGCGGCTCCTCGCCGCGCTTGATGCGGTCGATGACCTCGGCGGCCTGCTTGCGGGCCTGCTGCGGAGCGAGGTCTCCGTGACGGCCGAGGGAGACACGCTTCGAGCCCTTCGGCCCTCTGGTCTGGACGAGATAGACCTTGCGGCCGGAGGGATGGACGCGGATGCCGAAGCCCGGCAGGTCGCGGTCCCAGAAGACGGCGTCTCCGCCCGCGGCGGGGAGGGCGTCGATTGTGCGCTTGGAGAGTCTGAGTTCGGATCGTCTGGGCATGGGGTGGCGAATTTTCGACGTCTTGTCGGCCGGGCCGCATTCGTAAGCACCAAGCAAGCGACTGACATCGAACCGGTGCGTATTGAAGCGCATGGCAGTAGGGAATGCAATACGGAAAGCGCTCGTGGGGACAAGGGAAAGCGGTATTCATAAAGCTACTTAGACAGATTCTGCGCACATACGCGTGCGGCTGACGTAGAGCGGAATCCCGTACTTACTGAAAGGCATGCGAAGATTACCTTACTAACCCGCAACCGACAGTTGCGCTGTGAACTTTCCCGGCTGCTGTAACGTCAAGAAGCTCATGTGCGGATCTCAGAACATGCGCGTCTTGGACAGTCATCGACACTTGGACCTGGCGCGGGCGTTGCGGCACCGGGTCTCTGCATTGCGCACGCTCACCGTAGAGCGTGCCTGCAGCCTTGACCCAGGGCTGATTTATTCATTCGAGAAATCATCATAAAATCAACCGATTACCGTGAACGTCATCTTCTCTTCAAAACCGACGCGCTCGTCCGAAAGCTGCTGTTGGATCAATGCAGTACACGGATGGGGCTTCGATCTCAGCGCCGAGAACGAATTTGCCGTGAGCCTTGACCCTTGCGTACTGTTGCGACGTGGTGGCAGATATTGTCGTCGGATGTCCTGCCTGCCGGAACCGCCGCAGGCGGGCAGAGACGCAACGCGTTAGATGGATGATTGTCGGGGGATGATTGCCGGGCGGATTGGCGAGGGAGAGGGGTCGTGACGACGTGCATGATGCCTGGGGCGTCGACGGTTCTACGGCTCCGGGCTTTCCGCGGGGAGGTCCCTGCCGGCGGCTTTGCCGATATTCTCTGATCAACCTGGATCGTTGAGGGCGCGTTGGGGAAAGCGGGCATGGCGTCGGGGAAGCACAGCCGAAGGAAGCGCAGGCGGAAACGGTCGGGCAGGGTCTCGACCAGCGAGCTGCTGGAGCAGGCCCGGCGGCTGTTGGCCAAGGGCGACGCCCGCGGTGCCCTCGAACGGCTAAAGCGGATACAGGACAAGGAGGGCGATCTGGAGGAGTGGGCGCTCCTACACTTCTGCGCCTTCATCCAGCGTTCCCGGGAACTGGCGGAGAGGGGGCAGCGGAGAGAGGCGGCTTCCATGCGCGCGCGGGCTGCGGCTCACCGCGCGTCCATACTCCCGGAGACGCTCGGTGAGGACGACCTGTTGCGTTATTTCGACCACCTTGACGCGGGCGACGCGGTGGCGGCCTATGCGGCGCACCTGAAAGCGGGACCGACGATCGCCGGGGCCGAGAGGTCTCTGGCCGACCGGCTCGTGGTCCGGCGACGCTGGGAGGCGCTGGAGGTCCTCGACGAGGGCCATGCGCTCCGGCGGGACGCTGGCCACGTCATGCGCAGCCTGGAGGCGATGGACGCCGGGGAATGGGCACGCGCGTCCGACTTGCTGCGCGGTCTGCCCCGGCGATCGCCGTTCGCAGGCTGGCGCATATTCTGCAAGGCCATGGCGTGTTTCGGGGCGGGCGACGACGAAGGGCTGCGCCGGGCACTTGCGCTGCTGCCTCCCGGCTTCGTTCTCACCGACACCGTTGCCGAGTTGAAGGGGGTGAGCGGCTCCGGTGTCAAGGGTGGGTCGGCGCGGACGCAACGGGCGCTGGGGACGGACGGCGCGGCGGTGGCCGCGCTGGGGGACGAGTTGCGCCAGGCTCTGCGCAGCAACGAACGCCCGCGCGCGATCGAACGGCTGATGAACCGCCTGGCCGACGCTCTCTGCCCGGAGGATCCCTTGCCGGCACTGGTCGATCTGGTGCAGGTCGCGGGCCTTGCCACCGCTCGGAGCCGTCTTTCCTTGCGCACGGTCGAGGGGCTTGCGCAGCAGCTTCTGCCGGGCAGGCGGGTTCCGGGGGTGCTGGCCAGGATCGGACTGGTTCTCCAGAAGGCGTCGCTGGACTCGTGGGATCCCCGGGCGGCGGTGACCCTCTTTGGCCGTCTTTCGACAGAGTTTCCCCGGGCCGGGGATCGGTCGCTGGTCAAGGGCCGCGTCTTCGAGGCCCTGGCCCGAGCCGGGCATCGGACCGTCCAGCCCGAGTTCCTGCCTCCCCCCATGGAGAGGGCGCTGTGCGGGCTTCTGGATGTCTCGCGCATCGAGACCGGGACGCTGTTTGCCGATCTGATGGAGGCGAGCCTGGCGTCGGCTCCCGACAACCGGGAAGGATACCGTTTCCTGGTGGAACTGCTGAGCGGCGGCAGGGAGAACAAGGCGAGGCAGGGCCGCGTCCTGCAGGACATGGCGTTGCGTTTTCCCGACGACGCCGAGCCCTGGCTCGAGCTGGCCACGCTGCACTACTCCGGCAACGCCTACCGCAAGGCCGAGCAGGCCCTGGCCGAGGCCCGGCGCTGCGCGCCGCACGATGAGCGCATCGTCGATCTTCAGGCGGTGGGCTTTCTCAAGTCGTCGGACCAGAGCCGCAAGAGCGGGCGGTTCGAGATGGCGGCGCGGGATCTGGAGCGGGCCGAGGCCCTGGGCCGCGCCGGGCTTACAGGCATAGTGGCCTCGAAGCGCCTTGTGCTGGAGGTTGTGTCGTCGGGCCGGGACGCCGCCGAGACGGTGGCTCCTCATCTGGAGGGCCTTGCCGCTGCCGGCCAGATCAGGACGCTGGCGCTGCTGCTTCACGAGCTGGATGCCAACAGGAACATCAAGAACGTGACGCCGGACATGGCGAGCGCCGTGCGGGGGCTTCTGACGCTCAAGGCACCGCTGATCGGCGAGCTCGATGCGGATGCTGCGGCGGGGCTGCTCGCTCCCCAGCCGGCCGATCTCCGTATCCTCTACGGCCGTCTTCACGTCGCGCCGGTCCTGTTCGACTGGTGGGGCGCGATCATGCGCAAGCAGAGGGACGAGGGGCTGCTCGATGTCTTCGACATTTTGATGGGCTGCGGCGGGCGGGAGGCGGTGCGCGCGGAGATCAATCGCCGGCTGTCCGGAGAAAAGAAGGCCGGGCGGGACCCTGTGCTTCTCCTTTACCTCGCGGTGATCCGCTACCAGGAGGGAGACGACTACGATTCCAGGCGTTTCGAGGAAGCACTGGACGCGGCGGCGCCGTCCGACCGCAAACGCTTGCGGGCGGGGGCAGAGCGGCTTGCGCGCGGCGCGAGCGGCGTGCTGCGCGAGGCCCTGCAGACCCTGGACTTCGGGGTTCTGGATCCGTTCGGGCCTGTGTTCGGCGATGACCTTCCCCCGCCGTTGTCGAGCCTGCTGGACGCACTGGTGGAACCTGAGGAGGACCTGGAGGACGAAGGGCCGTCGCTCGAAGCATTCATGGACGCGCTGAGGCCCGGCCTCGGCAAGGGAACTGCGAACGAGCCGAGACAGGGCATGCTGTTCGACGGCGAGGCGATGGAGGAGCTCGATGCCCTGGAGAGCCTGATCGACAGGCACGAGCTTCGGGGCGTTCCCTCTCCCCTGCTCAGGGAGTTGGCGGAGTTTGCGAGAGTCGAGCCGGAGATCCGTCACAATCTGGACCGGGCCGCGCGCAAGTGCGAGGAAGCCGGCCTGCGCGGGGGGCTGACGCGGGAGGCGCGCATCTTCCTTTTCCCGCGCGCATACGGGCGCCGGCGGCGTCTGGGCGCATAGGCGATGCTGGCCCACTATCTTGCTCTTGGGCTCTCCCCCTCGGCTTCCCGGGAGGATGTCCGGCGTCGCTATCTGGCGCTGATCCGGGCGCATCCGCCGAGCCGGGAGCCGGAGTACAGCCAACGGATCGTCGCGGCCTACGAGGCGCTGAAGGACGATCGCGCCCGTGTCGAGACCGCGCTGTTCGGGATGGCGCAGCACGGCGATTTCGAGCTTGCGCTGGCCGCGCTGGTCGAGGCACGCCCCCGGCGGCGTACGATACCCGGCCTGAAGACGCTGATTGCGGCGGAAGGCCTGCAGGATGAGTGAGCCGGGCGACGGATGGAAACGCCGGGCCCTGGAGGACTTCGGGCGCTGGCTGGACGAGTTGGGTGATGAATCCGGGGACGTGGAGAACGGGGCGCCGCCGGCGCCCGATCTGCACGACCTGTTTGCCGAACTGGCTGCACTGCGCCAGGAAATCCGGCTTCAGAACCGCGAGCAGTCGAAGGCGGGGCGGGAGCTTGCGCAGGCGGCGGCGCGCTACGACGGCGCGGCAGCGTCGATGAAGCGGCGCGAGGACGACCTGGCGGCGTTGGAGAGGCGGGTTTCGCGCGAGGCCGAGAACCGCTGCCTGCGCTCCGTCCTCGAGGTGCGCGATGCCCTTGCGCGGGGCCTGGAAGCGGCGACGGAGCTGCGCGAGCGCCCGGGACTGTTCCGGCGCCCGCCTCGTGGCATCCGCGGTGTCGCGGAAGGCTACGAGATGGCGCTCAGGCGTTTCGACCGGATACTGTCCGGGTTCGGGGTGCGGCGCGTGCAGACCGCCGGGGAGCCCTTCGATGCGCGCACCATGCATGCGGCGGAAGTGCGCCGGGTCGAGCGGGTCGAGAACGGTATGGTGGTCGAGGAGCTGCTCGGCGGATACACGCGGGATGAGGTCGTTCTGCGCCTCGCCGATGTAGCCGTGAACCGCAATGACACGCAGGAGCGAATTTGATGGGATCCGATACGATCATCGGCATTGACCTGGGCACGACCAACTCCGAGGTGGCGATTCTCTCGGACGGGAGGCCGGAAGTCGTCCGCGAGGACGGTGAGGCGATTCTGCCTTCGTGCGTCGGGGTTGACGAGGCGGGCAGCGTCATCGTCGGGCGCCAGGCGCGCAACCAGTGGGCCGCCGCGCCCGAGCGGACGGTGCTTTCCGTCAAACGCCTGATGGGCACCGGCGAGCGGGTGAGTATGGGTGAGGAGGAGTACACGCCGCAGGAGATCTCTGCGTTCATCCTCAAGGCGCTGAGGGAACGGGCGGAACGCGCCCTGGGCCACGGCGTGCAGAAGGCGGTGATTACGGTGCCCGCCTACTTCACCGACGCGCAGCGGCAGGCGACCCGGGAAGCGGGCGAGATTGCCGGGATGGAGGTGGTGCGGATCATCAACGAGCCGACGGCTGCGGCGCTCAGCTACGAGAGCCTCAGCGAGGGCAGCCGCACGATCCTGGTCTACGACCTCGGCGGCGGGACCTTCGACGTCTCGGTGGTGTCGATCGAGGAAGGCGTGGTCGAGGTGCTGGCGTCGACCGGGGACAACCGTCTGGGCGGGGACGACTTCGACAGGATCGTCGCCGATCGCCTCAACGAGCGCGTCGAGAGCGAACTCGGCATCGACGGCGCTCAGGGCGACCGGGTTCTGCAGGCGCGGCTGCGGCGGGCGGCCGAGGCGGCCAAGATCGAGCTCTCGAGCCAACCCTATGTGAACGTGGAGGAGGACCACGTAGCGTCGGCCGGCGGCGAGGCCAGGCATCTTTCCTGCGAGTTGAGCCGCCTGGAGTTCGAGCAGGACATCGAAGAGCCGCTCGCCCGGACCATGCAGTCGGTGACCACGGCGCTGAACGACGCGGACGTGCGCCCGAGCCAGCTCGACCGCATTCTAATGGTGGGCGGGTCCACGCGCATACCCCGCATCGCGCAACTGCTCGCGGAGAGGCTGGGACAGGAGCCCCACGGCGAGGTGGATCCCGACCTGTGCGTTGCGCTGGGCGCAGCAGTGCAGGCCGGGATCGAGATGGGCCGGGACATGCACGCGGTGCTGGTCGACATCACGCCCTACACCTTCGGGACCAGCACGCTGGGGAAACTTCACGGCCTGCCCTATGCGCACCAGTTCGTTCCCATCATCCGGCGCAACACCAAGCTTCCGGCGACCCGGACGGAAGCCTTCTTCACCGTATTCGAGGAGCAGGAAGCGGTGGAGATCAAGGTCTACCAGGGGGAGGACCCGGACGCGCTGAAGAACGTGGAGATCGGTTCGTTCCGCTTCGCCGGGCTGAACCGGCACCGCTCGGCATACGATCAGGGACTTCTGTTCACATACCATCTCGATCTCGACGGGCTCTTGAATGTGCATGCGGTGGAGCGGGGCACGGGGCGCGAGGTTCACGGCGTGGTAGAGAACGCGACGGGCCGCTCCAGCGGTGAGGACCTGGCCGCCGCGAAGGAGCGGATCGAGGGGCTCTGGGGCGAGCAGGCGGCAGCCGGGGAGAGCGCCGGCGCCGAGCCTGCCGCGCCGGCGGATGGCTCGGGCACGGTCCAGGATACCCTGGAGCGGGCCGAACTGGCGCTCGACACCGCCCCGGAGGAGGACCGCGAGGAGATAGCCGTACTGATCGAGCGCTTGCGCGCCGCGGATAGAGAGAGCCAGGCCGAGGACGCCGCCGCGATCAGACAGAACCTCGACGAAATCCTCTTCTACCTGGAGTAGGCCCCTTGCACTGCTGCCCGACTTGCGGCGCGAAGCGGGTTGACGGCCCGTCATGCCATCGCTGCCAGACCGACCTTCGCCAGGTGCTCGCCGTCGAGCGGGCCGCCGCCGGTTGCCGGCGGCGGGCGTCAGCCGCCATCCGAAGCGGCCGCAGCGACGAAGCGCGGGCGCTTGCGGAGAGGGCGTGCACACTGCACCGCTCACCCGCTTCCATCGCCGTACGCGCGACGGTCGCACTCACGGATGGCAAGTTCGATCTCGCGCTTGGGCTGTGGCGGGAATTCCGGGCAGGCCGGGAAACGGATCCCGGGGTTCCCCAACGGCCACATTGCGCATCGGGTTGCGGCAAGATGGACGGAGGAATCAGCACATGAGGGTGGTGTCGGTTTCAGAATTTCATTCGAACCTCACGCAATACGTGCGTGAGGCCCAGCACGGCGGCGAAGTTCAGGTTCAGGATCGGGGTGCGGTGGTCGCGCGGCTCGTCCCTCCAGCTGCGCAATGCGAGGACCGAATGCGAGAGCGGCTGGTGAGGAACGGACTGTTGAAGCCGGGCAGCGGCGCGAGCACCGCGATCCTGGAAGAGCCGCCGCTGGAGTTGCCCGGGAGCATTTCGGATGCGCTGAAGGAAGATCGGGAAGAGAGGCTGTGAGGTACTGTGTCCATAGTCCGCTGGAGACGCTCATTCTCGATCCGCGCCAGGTGCTCTTCGATTTCCTCGGGGGTGAACATGCGTCTGAGCTCCGAGACGAACTGCGGCAATGCCCGCGCGAACTCGGGGTGTTCCTCCGCCGCCTCCGCGAAGCTGAGCAGCTTCTCGCCGATCGCATAGTCGAAGGCCGACCCGACGCCGTGTCTGAGCCGGATCGTTTCGGCCGCCTCGCACTGTTCCCTCCAGACCTCGTGCCAGCGGCGCTCCATCGTCTGCTCCATGCCCGATCTCCTCATCCCCGCGACGCTTTTCTACCGCGTTCACGGGCCGGTGGGGGAAACCGTTTGCGCCGGCCCGAACAGCGCGTCGATATCCTCACCCGTCAGCCCCAGCGGCCCCCGGCCCGTGCCTTCGAACAGCGCGTCGGCCAGGCCCTGCTTGCGCGCCTGCATGCGCTGGATGGCGGCCTCGACGGTGTTCTCGGCAATCAGCCGATGAACGAATACCGGCTTGTCCTGGCCGATCCGATGCGCCCGGTCCATGGCCTGGCGCTCCACCGCCGGGTTCCACCAGGGATCGTAGACAATGACGGTGTCGGCCGCGGTCAGGTTGAGGCCCGTACCGCCGGCCTTCAGGCTCACCAGGAAGAGCGGCAGGTCCCCGGTCTGGAACGCCGCGATCTGGCCGTCCCGGTCCTTCGTCGAACCGTGCAGCATGGCGTAGCCCCAGCCGCGCGCGGCGATGTCCCGCTCGATCAGCTTCAGCATCTCCACGAACTGGGAGAAGACCAGCACCTTGCGCCCCTCGGCGACCAGATCCTCGAGCAGCGCGAGAAGCCGCGCCCGCTTGGCGCTCGCGGTGACCTTGCGGGCGGCGTCGAGCTTCACCAGGCCCGGGTCGCAGCAGACCTGGCGCAGCTTGAGCAGCGCCTCGAAAATCGCCATTTGCGATGCCGTCAGGCCTTGCGCGGCGATCGTCTCGCGGATCCGCTTGTCCATCGCCGTCCTGATGCTCTCGTAGAGCGCGGCCTGGGCGCCTTCGAGCGGGACCAGCTCGTCGATGACCGTCTTTTCCGGCAGCTCGGGGGCGACCTCTTCCTTGGTGCGCCGCATCAGGAAGGGCTTGATCCGGGCCGCAAGCAGCCGCTGCCTGGCACGGTCGCCGTGCTTCTCGATCGGCGTGCGGAACTCCGCCGTAAACCTCTTGCGATTGCCGAGCAGGCCCGGCACCAGCCAGTCGTAAAGCGCCCACAGCTCCTGGAGGTTGTTTTCCAGCGGCGTCCCGGTCAGCGCCAGACGCTGGCGGGCGCGAATCTCCCGGATGCGTTTCGAGACGGCCGCCGCCGGGTTCTTCACCGCCTGCGCCTCGTCCAGCACGGCGGTATCGTAGTCGTGCCCGAACAGCGCTTCATGGTCCCGGTTCAGCAGCGGATAGGTCGTGACGACGAGGTGGTGGTCGGGGATGTCCGGAAAGCGATGCCGCCGGTCGGGCCCGTGAAGCACCAGGAGCTTCAGGCCCGGCACGAAGCGCGCGGCCTCGCGCCGCCAGTTGCCAACCAGGCTCGTCGGCACCACCAGGAGGCTCGGGAGGGCGACCTTCTCCTCCAGATGCCGGTGCGCCAGCAGGGCGAGCGTTTGCACTGTCTTGCCGAGGCCCATGTCGTCGGCAAGGACGCCGCCGAAGCAACTCTCGGAGAGCGCCCTCAGCCAGCCGTAGCCCGCGCGCTGGTAGGGGCGCAGTTCTCCACGCAACGCGGCGGGAGCCGCCACTTCCGGGGCCTCGGCGAGAGACCGGAGACGGGCGCCGAGATCGAGAATCTCCCGTCCCCCGGTCCACGGCGCGCCGCAGCCCTCCAGCGCCTCGGCGAGCTCGAACAGCCTGCCCGCCTCGGCCCGGTGGAAACCGAGCAGCCCCTGCGCTTCCAGAAAGGCCTCGGCGAACCGCGCGAACCGCGCCGCGTTGATCGCAAGCCACGTTCCGTCCTCGAACCGGCTGTGAAAAACCCTGCCGGTCAGATGTCTCTCGACGTCGAAGCCTTCCTCCAGTGCTCCCCATTCGTCCACCGGCAGGGTCTCGACGAGTTGGACGACGATCGGCGCGATGTCGAGCTTCCGGCCGTTCGCCTCGAGCGAGAGGCGAAGCGAGAACCAGTCGGAGCCCCGGGGTTCGAGCGAAGTCGAGTACGCGACCGGTCCCTCGTACAGGCGGAACGGCCACGTCCCGTCGATCTCGACACGCCAGCCCTCGGCGCGGAGCTGCGGAACCGCCTGCGAGACAAAACCGATGCCGGATCCGCCCGCAGCGTCGTCTTCGTCGCCCACCGGCGGGAAGACGATATCCGCTTCGCGCAACTCGCGCGGCAGAGCGTGATCGTAGCGCAGCAATTCGTGATCCTCGTAGCCGTACCGCTTCGCCGCCTCCCGTAACGCCTCCTCGAACGCCGCTTCGCGCGCACGATCGCGCCGTATCACCGCGAAGCCGTTGTCGCCCGACGCCGCAATGTCGTCTCCCCTCCCGGCACGGAGCCGGGTGACGGCGCCCTCGTAGGCGATCTCCAGGCGGGCGAACGGATAGACGACCGAGCCGGAGTAGCCCGTGCCGCGCCAATCGCCATGGACAAATCGGGGCAGCCTGTACGTGCAGCCGTAGAGCGTCAGCACCGGCACCGGCCGGGCACCGCTGCGCTCCTCGACGCGATGAAGCCGCGGCACGGGCGCATGCTGGCCGATCCGGGACAGTTTCGCCGCGACTGCATGGATCGAGCTGTGCGGCACCGGCGGCGCCGCCGCGAACCAGGACGCCATCCGGGTGTGGGGGGACGAAAGTCATTGCGAATCCGGAAGATGCCGGGAAGAAG
Organism: Alphaproteobacteria bacterium; assembly: GCA_963422645.2. Classification (GTDB taxonomy): domain Bacteria; phylum Pseudomonadota; class Alphaproteobacteria; order UBA828; family UBA828; genus WTGU01. Next base: position 160,294 of record CAXXVO010000008.1, on the reverse strand, counting down.
GCGGAAGAAGGCGGACGGTCAAGGGGTTGGCGGCGTTTCCGGGGGCTGGCGGGCCGGACGAAAGTCTTTGCGAATCCGGCCCGGAAAGGGCCGTGAATTGGCTGGAAGCGGGGATTTTCGGGGCGTTTCAGGGGTGCTGAAAGGCCTGTAAATCGGCGCGGTTCCGGGGGTGCGGATTCGCCGGCAAATCCCGGTGCGGCGCGGTGCTTCGCCTCGCCCGGTCTACGATGCCGGCGTTGTCCCCGCGCCGGCCTCCTTCCCTTCGAGATCGGCGCGCCGCGGGTCGCGTGCGATCTCCTCGTCGGAGAAGGGCTTTCGCCCGGGGTTCCCGACCTCCCAGCTTTCCATCCATGGCAGCGACTGGCATCCGCAGTTGATGGTTTCGCTCGCCGGCCCGGCGGGATCGCGGGGATACATGAGCGAAGCGTCGCCGACGGCGAAGGGCTTGTCCACCTCCCTGATCTGCCCGTCGATGGCGTCGTGATTGATACGGGCGCGGAGCTTGCCGGATCGGCGCCATTGCTTCCTCAGCCCCGGCAGGATCCCGGCGGCCTGCTCCATGCGCTGCTGTCCGGCCATGGAGTATGCGCGGCCGAGCTCGGTCCGCACGATTGTCAGGGCGCGGGACCTGCCGCCGCTCTTGAGGATGGCGGCGACGCGGCCGGTGGTCTCGCCGACGCTGCGGGTTCCGATCATGGTCAGGCCGAGTTCTGTGTTGACGCGGTTTGCGAGGGCGGTGGAGACGCCCTTCATTTTGGCGGTGAGGAAGGATCGCATGGCGAGGAGCTGGCGGGTATCGACCTGCGGCAGGATGGCGGCGACGCGGACCGCGCGCGCTCACATGGCGGCGTCGACGGGGGCGTTCACGGTATCGATGCCGGCGTCCCAGGCGCGGGTTGCGCCCTCGGCCATGGCCTGCCCGGCGTCTGCGCCGAGGCTGTCGAGGGCGTCCCGGACGGAGGCCTGGAGGGATGGCAGCGCCCATGCCTGGTAATCGGAGGGCGCGCCGGCGAGGGTGGCCCGGATGTCGCGCTCGGCGCGCCCGAGGATGCGGCCGACCTCGGCGGCGGTGTCCTTCTGGATGCGGGGCAGGGCGCGGGCGCGGCGGGATCGCTCGCCCTTGAGCCTGCGCTCGCGCTGACGGTCGGTAGCCACGTGCTACGCCTCGCCGTCGTCGTCGTCCTCGTCCTGCGGGGGCTCGCGGAAGGCGTCTTCTTCGGCCCGTCCGGCGGCGTCTTCGCGCGCCGCCTCGAGTTCGGCGTCGGCGTCGATCTCGACGCCGAGGCGCCCGGCGACGGCGGCGATGACGCGGAGCGCGGTGGCGTCCGAGAGCAGGCCGCGCTCGATGGCCAGCGCCGCGGCGCCTGCGGTCTGGGCGAGCGCGGCGGCGTGTCGGGAGGCGTCGGCGACCACCATCTCGGGCCATTCGACGGAGACGGCGAGGGCGGGGTCTGCGGGATCGGGCCATGATGCGCCGGAGGGGTCGAGCCTGCGGGCGATGGCGTAGTCTGCGGCCCGGCGCAGGATCTCGGTCCACAGCCTCTGGCGCATCTTGAGGGTCTTGAAGGCGGGATCGCCCATCTCTGCGGCGGTTGCGCGGTTGACGTCGCCGCCGCCGCCGAACCAGTGCTCGGGCATGCCGGCGCCGCCGAGCAGGTGGTTGCGGAAGAGGCGGGATGTTGCGTCGAGGTCGCGGCCGCCGAGGTCCGGGGCGAGCGCCTGCCATGTCTCGCTCTCGTTGTGGACGCGGACGGTTCCGGGCGTGGGCGCCGTGGCCCTTGCGGCGCGCTCCTCGACCTCTTCCTGACTGGCGCCGGTCATGGTGACGTCCCAGACGAAGGCGCGGAGGAAGTGGGCGCGGTCGATCTCTCCGAAGAGGTGTCGCTCGTATCCGTCGAGCCAGTCGATGGCGGCGAGCAGGTCGGAGCGTCCGCGGGATGCGCCGGGCCTGGCGTTGGCGCGGAAGTAGAGGATGTCGCCCGAGGTCATGGTCTCGCGGATGGCGCGGGCGGCGGGCGCGAGGACGGTTTCGGGTCCGCCGACGGCGGTGCGGTAGCGCCGGGCTTCGCCCCTGCGGTCCTTCTTCGTCACGATGCCGATGGGGCGGGACGCGTTGTCGGGGTCCATGACCACGGTCTCGACGGCGTCGGGGTCGAGCCACGCCATGCGGACGTGGCCGGAGGCGGGGTCTGCGAAGACGGGCCATGCGGTCTCGCCGGCGAGCGCGAGGTCGCGCATGAGCTCGGGGAGGCGGAGCGGCATGTCGGTGACGGGATCGCGCCACCATGCGTCGAGCCATTTCTGGGCGTCCGGGTCGGGGACGCGCACGCGCACGCCGTCGGCGAGGAGGAAGGCGACGGGGAGCTCGACGAGCTGGCGGGCGAGCAGGTTGGTTTCCCAGAGGTGCGTCGCGAGCTTCCTCATCCTGCTCTGGGTCAGCGGCGAGAGGTCGCGGCGTCCGTCTCCGGTGAGCGGGCGCCACTGGTCCTCGTCCCTGTCGATTCCCTTCCCCGCCGCCTCCCGGAGGGCGGTAGCGTGCGGCGGGGCGCCGCCGAGCATGCGGATGAGGGCCGAGCGGATCACCGCCACATCCCCTCCCCGGGCCGCCCGAACATGGTGAGGGGCTGGCGCCCGGCAAGGCGGGAGGGTGTGAAGGCGTCGCGGGGATCGCCCTGCGCCCAGGCGCCGGCCGGGGGCGGGCGGCTTTCGGCGGCAGCCGCGCAGGCCAGCGCTGCGGCCCAGAAGCGGTCGGCATGGCCGTCGGTCTCGCCGTCGGCGGCGAGGCGGGGGCTGCCGGTGGGTCCGACGGTCTTGCGCACGGCGTGCAGGTCGGCGCGGAGCACCGGGTCGCCGGAGGGCACGCGGATGGTGCGGTCTTCGAAGCGCTCCTTCAGCGCGGTGGCGAGGTCGAGCTTGCGGGGTCCGGTGAACAGCACCCCCTCGACACGGGTTGCGCCGTAGCGGCGTTTGGCGTCCTCGACCGGCTTCTCGCCCATGCCGGTCTGGTCCATGGCGATGCGCACCGGTCTGTAGCGCTCCACCAGGGCATCGAGGGTATCGTCCTGCTCCCTGAAGGTCTTGCCCCTGAGGGTTCTGATCTCGCGGGTCCAGGCGACGTCGCCGACCGTCTCGATCACCCAGGCGACCCAGAGATCGTTGCGCCGCGCGATGTCGTTGCCGATGAACACGGGGCCGCCGGCGTGGCCCGCAGGCTCGCCGGCCGCCTCGTCTTCGGCGCCGTCGATCAGGTCGTAGGGGAGCCAGGCCGAGGCCTCGTCGAGCCACTGGCACTCGTATTCCTGGCGCCACAGGTCCTCGTCGGCGAGGCCCGCGCGCAGCTCGTCGATATCGGCGGGGTAGCCGTCCGCGACCGCGCGGTGGATATCGACGGCATGACGCGACCAGCGCCCGTCGTCGCTTGTCATGAGTTCGTAGAACTTGCCCGCCTTGCCCCTGGGCGTGGAGGTGATCCTGATCTTCCAGCCGCGGGTGATCGAGGGGAAGAGCGCGCCCCAGATCGCGCGGCTGTCGCGGTGCAGGGCGAACTCGTCGAGATAGACGTTGCGGGAGTAGCCGCGGGCGGTGTCGGGGTTGGCGGGCAGCGCGGTGACGACGTTGCCCGAGCCGGCGTCCCATTCGTGGGCGCGGAAGACCTGGTCGCCGATCGCCAGGTCGTACTCCAGGGCCTCCAGCGCGAGCCCGTAGGCGCGGGCGTGGGCATGGATGCCGGCGCGCATGGCCTCTCGCGCCTGGCGGTCGCCGCGCGAGAGGATCAGCCAGGGCGAGGCGCGGCCGCGCGCGCGGGCCTCCATGACGCTGTCGACGATCTCCAGGGTTGCGGTGAAGGTCTTGCCGATCTGGCGCGACCACATGCCGATCTTGAAGCGGCTGCGGTCGGCGAGCCAGCGGTGCTGGTAGGGGTAGAGCGGCATGGGCGCCGCCGGCCGCCGGCCGGGGCCGCTCATGCGTCCAGGGCACGCCAAAGCTAGGCATCAAGCAGATAGCGTCTCCACGGCCCGAACGAACGATTACGGAACCCGAACGGTTACGCCGGAACGCTTACCGGCATGGCTGGCAGGAGGTGACGGCGAGACAGCCAACTCCGGTTACGGATTGCTTCCGCAAATCTTGGGAGTGAATTCGGACAGCCTGCACTGAATGAAAGAAATTTCGTTTTATCAGTGGGTTATTGTCATTTGGAACGCTGATTGGCGCTGGATATTTCTGGTAGCCCGCAGAAGAATGCCGCAAGTCGTGAAGGCGGACATCGCACAGATCCGCTTCCTCCCGCAGCCGACACCAAACCGGATCGACCGCTGCCGCGGTCATGAAACTGTCCGTCCGCGACGAGGGGAAGACCCAGACCGACCTGCGGGGCAAGCCGTCGAGGATCGCGCGTGCGGCGGACGAGAGCCAGACCGTACGCGGCCCGGTCTTGCTATCGGGCAGGAACAGCTTACCTTCGCGGTAGTAGGACCATTTCAGGGAGACGACCTCTCCCTTGCGGCATCCGGTGAGCAGCAGCAGCCGTATCACTGCCACGGCCCACGGGCGGCTGGCCTCGTGGCGCGCCAGCACGTCGCCCAAACGGCGGAATTCCGGCTCGGACAGGAAACGCTCACAACCCTGACGCCGATAGCGTTTGATGCCGGCGCAGGGATTGGTCCCTTCCGGTCGGTATCCGTAGACCTCGGCCTGGCGCATGATAACCGAGAGGATAGGAGCCGAGCGGTCGGCCGCGACCGGAGTCTCGTGGAGGGACGCAAACCATCGCTGGACGTCGCGGTGGGTGATGCCGCTAATTGGGCGGCCTTCAAACCAGGGCAGTATCTGGTTCCGGTAGTAAATCAGGTTGACCTTGAGCGTGGACGGTTTCCAGTGTCGGGCGTAGCGACGGAATACTTCGCCGCCGACGGTCTCGAACGCGGTGTCCGGCGGCGCCGCAACCGGTCCGTCGGCTCCTTCGCGGATGGCGGCCAACAGGGTCTTGGCCTGGGTGCGGGCTTCATCGGTGCCGATGGACCCGGCCCGGCCGACGATCTTCCAGATCCGTCGGCCCTGATGCTGACTATGGACAAAGTACCGCTTGGCGCCCGAGGGGAGTATCCTGACACCGAAGCCCTTGAGTTCGCGGTCGCGAATGTCGTAAGCGGACTTTCGGGGCTTGAGTGTGCCGACCCGGCGATCGTTGAGGCGAAGCGTTGCCACTGGCTTTCTCCTGCATTCTGTTGCAACCCGGGCAAAAACACGGACTGATTCCGTGCTTCCCGGCCAGATCAGGAGAAAAAAACAACCCTATATCAGTACATTAGCACCGAAGGTGCGCTCGCTGGTGTAGCCGTAAACCCCCGCCTCGTCCTCCAGCGCCGGCATCAGGCCCTGCTCGGCGTTCTGCTTCTCGACCAGATCCTCGCCGGCGGCGCCCTTCACCGCGCGCGAGATGAAGACCTTGAGCCCGGTGCCGAGGGAGGAGAACTCCATGGAGTATTCGGGCCCCAGCAGCTCGAGCTGGATACGGAGACCCGCGCCGACGTAGGCCCAGGACGTAGTAGTCTCGATCATCGCCTCGTTGCCGTCCGGGTCCTCCAGCACCAGCGTGCCGCGCGCGAAGTCCTCGGCGGGCCTGCGGCCATAGTCGACCTCACGCCCCATCTCCCGCTTCAGCCGCCGCACGTATGCGGGCCGGGTCCACTTGAGGTTGGCGACGGTCGCGTTCGCACTGATCACCTTGAGCGTGTCCCGGGCCTCGCCCGGCGCGGTCAGCAGGTGCCGCGCGACCTCCACCGAGTGGCACATCATGTCGGAGAGCACGCCGCCGCGCTGCTTCTCGCCCTGCCAGAACCAGGGCATGTGCGGGCCGGAATGCTCTTCGGCTGCGCGCGCGAGATAGGGCCGGCCGGTAAGCGGCACGGCGCGGCGCCAGATGATCTCCTTGCCGCGCTCGACCGCCGTCGAAAACACCTGGTTCTCCAGATAGCCAGTGGCGAGCTTTGCGTCCTCCGCCAGCGAGACCATTGCGCGGGCTTCGGCGAGGTTGCGCGCGAGCGGCTTCTCGCAGGCGATGCCGCGCAGCCGCTTGCCGCCCTTCACCGCCTTGTGGATCGCCTGCATGGTGGCGACGCGGGTGTCGTTGGGCGAGAGGATCCAGAGCGCGTCCACGTCCTTGGCCCGGATCAGCTTGTCGAGCGACGAATGAGCCGTGCAGGGGCCGAGGCCGAGCTCGTCGGCCCGCTTGGCGAGCGCGGCGCGGCTCTCCTTCGTCGGGCTGTAGACCCCGGTGATGGCGCAATTGCGCACGCCCGTGAAGGATTCGAGGTGGAAGCGCGCGATGAAGCCCGCGCCGATCATTCCGATGCGGAGCGTCTTGAGCGGCTTGCGCTGGGCCATGGTCTTTCCCTCCCCTGCAACCGATGCGTGCCGACATTATGGCGCCTCGCCGCCGGACGCCACAGCGCCCGCGGCGGCCCGTCGCGCGGACCATGACCCTGGCCAGAATTCCGGGCTAGAGTGGCGGAGTGAGGGCAGGGAGCCCGTCCTCCGGAGGCAGAGCCATGGAACTCGGCATGCTCATGATGCCGCTGCACCGGCCCGAGCGGCCCTTCCTCACGGTGCTGCGCGAGGACCAGGAGGCGATCGTGCTCGCGGACGAGCTGGGCTTCAGCGAGGTCTATGTCGGTGAGCACTACTCCAACAAGCCGGAGCAGATCACCTCGCCCTTCATCTTCCTCGCGACCCTGATCGAGCGCACCAAGCAGATCAAGTTCGGCACCGGCGTCATCAACCTGCCGCAACAGCATCCGGCGATCGTCGCGGCTCATGCCGCGATGTTCGATCAGCTCGCGCAAGGCCGCTTCATCTTCGGCATCGGGCCCGGCGGCTCGCCCGGCGACTTCGAAATGTTCAAGCTGAACAACCCGCCCGACCGGCCCAGGATGATGCAGGAGTCGATCGAGACGATCCTGAAAATCTGGTCGCAGGAGCCGCCCTACGAGTTTCCCGGCGGCTACTGGGACTTTCGGATCAAGGACGCCTACCGCAGCGATCTCGGCGTCGGTGTCATGGCCCGGCCCTACCAGACGCCGCACCCGCCCATCGCCGTCTCGATCATGAGCCCGCGCTCGGGCAGCGCGCGCACCGCGGGCGCCCACGGATGGATCCCGATCTCGGCGAACTTCACCCCGGCCTGCCACGTGAAGACCCACTGGGAGGCCTATGCCGAAGGCTGCGCGGCGGCCGGGCGCAAGCCCGACCCTGCGATCTGGCGCGCGGCCCGCAGCATCCTCGTGACCGAGAGCGACACGGAAGCCGAGGACTACCTGGCCGACCCCGATAACACGCTCGCCTTTTACTTCAACTATCTGCGGACGGTGCTGCTGGATGCCGACTTTGGCGCGCTGCTGAAGGATGACCCCGCCATGCCGGACGAGGCGATCACCACCGAATACATGCTGGATTCGATGGTGGTGGCCGGCAGCCCCAGCACCGTGACCGGGAAGCTCGTGGCCTTTCGCGAGGAGGTCGGCGACTTCGGCACCCTGATCGCGACCGCGCACGACTGGGACGACGAGGCGCGCTGGCGGCGCTCCATGCGCCTGCTCGCCGACGAAGTCGTGCCGAACCTTTAGCGAGGAAACGCGATGGCCCAGGCCGAGTACGATCTCGTCATTCGGGGCGGCACCGTGGCCACCGCGGCCGACACGGTCGCTTGCGACGTCGGCATCCGCGATGGCCGCATCGTCGCGCTGGCGGAGGGCCTGAGTGCCGGCGCCGACGAGATCGACGCTGGCGGAAAACTCGTGCTTCCGGGCGGGGTCGACAGTCACTGCCATATCGACCAGCCGTCCTCGATGGGCGCCACCACGGCGGACGACTTCCGCTCCGGCTCCATCTCGGCGGCCTGCGGCGGCACCACCTGCATCATCCCCTTCGCAGCCCAGCACCGGGGGCAGTCGCTCCGCGCCGTGGTCGAGGATTACCACGCGCGCGCCCGCGGCAAGGCGGTGATCGACTACGCCTTCCACCTGATCGTCTCGGACCCGACCGAGCAGGTGCTGGGGCAGGAGCTGCCGGCGCTGATCAAGGACGGCTACACCTCGTTCAAGATCTACATGACCTACGACGCGCTCAAGCTCGACGACCGCCAGATCCTCGACGTGCTGGCGGCGGCGCGGCGCGAGGGCGCGATGGTGATGGTCCATGCCGAGAACCACGACGTCATCGCCTGGCTCACCGAGCGCCTGATCGGTGCCGGCCGCTCGGCCCCGCAATTCCACGCCGTGGCCCATGCCGCGCAGGCCGAGCGCGAGGCCACCCACCGCGCGATCACCCTCGCCGAGATCGTCGACCTGCCGATCCTGATCGTGCACGTCTCGGCGCGCGCGGCGATGGAGGAAATCCGCGCCGCCAAGGCTCGGGGGCTCCGGCTCTACGCCGAGACCTGCCCGCAATACCTCTTCCTCACCGCCGCCGACCTCGACCGCGAGGGCTTCGAGGGCGCCAAGTACGTGTGCAGCCCGCCGCCGCGCGACAAGGCGAACCAGGAGTACGTCTGGCGCGGGCTGGAGAGCGGTGTGTTCGACGTCTTCTCCTCCGACCACGCGCCCTATCGCTACGACGATCCGGAGGGCAAGCAGATGCACGGCAAGGGCGCGCCCTTCAACAGGATCGCGAACGGCGTGCCCGGGCTCGAAATCCGCCTGCCGATGCTCTTCTCGGCCGGCGTCGGCACCGGGCGCATCGGCCTCAACCGCTTCGTCGACCTCTGCTGCACCCGGCCGGCGAAGCTCTACGGCCTCTACCCGCGCAAGGGCTCCATCGCGGTGGGCGGGGACGCCGACATCGCGATCTGGGACCCCGAACGCAGGGTGACAATCTCCAAGGACATGCTGCACGACAATCTCGACTACACGCCTTACGAGGGCCGGGTCGTCACCGGCTGGCCCGTGACCACGCTCTCCCGCGGCGCGATTGTGTGGGACGATGGCGCGGTGCTGGGCGAGCCGGGCCGGGGCGAGTTTCTGCGCTGCGACCTGCCGGCGGCGGCGCATCCCCTGGGCCGACGGGTCCACGGCTTTGCGCCCGAGAGCGGCGACTACGACGCCCCGTGGGCGAAGGGGGAAGAGACATGAGCCGGATCGTTACCGTCGCGGCCGCCCAGCTCGGGCCCATCGCCCGCGCCGAGCCGCGGGCTAGCGTGGTTGCGCGCATGACCCGTCTGATGCGCGAAGCGGCGGGGCGGGGCGCCAACCTCGTGGTCTATCCGGAGCTCGCGCTGACCACGTTCTTCCCCCGCTGGCTGCTCGACGACACCGAGGCGGACGCGTTCTTCGAGGCGGAGATGCCGGGCCCCGAGACCCGGCCGCTCTTCGAGGAGGCCGCTTCCCTCGGCGTCGCCTTCCACCTCGGCTATGCCGAGCGTGTGCGGGAGGGCGGGGCGACCCGCCGCTTCAATACCGCCATCCTGGTGGACAAGATGGGCGCGATCATCGGCAAGTACCGCAAGGTTCACCTGCCGGGCCACGCCGAGCACGAGCCCGAGCGCGAATTCCAGCACCTGGAGAAGCGCTACTTCGAGGTGGGCAATCTCGGCTTCCCGGTGTGGGAAGCGCTCGGCGGCCGCATCGGCATGCTGATCTGCAACGACCGGCGCTGGCCCGAGGCCTTCCGCGTGCTGGGCCTGCAGGGCGTCGAGCTGGTTCTGATCGGCTACAACACGCCGGCGCTCAACGGCCTCGCCTTCGAGCCGCCGCACCGGCGCGCCTTTCACAATCACCTCACCATGCAGGCCGGCGCCTATCAGAACGGGGCCTGGGTGGTGGGCGTTGCCAAGGCGGGCCGGGAGGAAGGCGTGGACATGCTGGGCGGCAGCGCCATCGTCTCGCCCAACGGCGAGATCGTGGCGCAGGCCCGCTCGGTCGACGACGAGGTCATCGTCGCCGCCTGCGATCTCGACGACGGCGCCTTCCTCAAGTCCAGCACTTTCAACTTCGCAGCTCACAGGCGCACCGAGCATTACGGGCTCATCGTCGAGACCACGGGCCTCGTGCCGCCGCGCGGGAAGGCACCGTGAGCGCCCGCGTCCTCGTCATCAACCCGAACAGCAGCGCTACGGTGACGGACGACATCGCCCGCGCCCTGGACGGTTTTCGCGTGGGCGGCGCCGCCATCGACTGCATGACGCTCGCCGAAGGCCCGCCCGGCATCGAGACCCAGCGCCATGTGGACGAGGTGGTGGCGCCGCTCTGCCGCACCATCGAGCGGGAAAGTGCGGACGCCTTCGTCATCGCCTGCTTTTCCGACCCAGGCCTCCATGCCGCGCGGGAGGCGACGCGCACGCCGGTCTTCGGCATCGCGCAATGCGGCATTCTGGCGGCGCTCGCGCGCGGCGAGCGCTTCGGCATCGTCGCGATCCTGGAGGGCTCGATCCCGCGACATCGGTGCTACGTCGCCTCGCTCGGCCTGAGTGCGCGCATGGCGGGCGAGCGCGCCATCGGCCTCGGGGTCACCGCGCTCGCGCAGGAGGAGGTCGTCGCCTCGCGCATGACCGAGACGGCGGAACGGCTCCGCGACGAGGACGGCGCGGACGTGATCGTGCTCGGCTGCGCCGGCATGGCGCGCTACCGCGCGTCACTGGAAGCGCACCTCGGCTGCCCCGTCATCGATCCCTCGCAGGCCGCGGTCGGCATGGCACTCGCGATGCTGCGCAGCAGCGCCGAGGCGGGCTAGCGTCGCCGGGGCGCGGCGATGAAGACCGGCGTGCGGACGTACTGGACCCGGGTCCGGGCGGGCAGAACGCTGCGGGCCAGGACCAGCGGGTGAAGCGCTCCCAGATTCGCAGTTGACATCGTATGTAGTATCATATCATACATGATGAGATATGTGTTGGACACCAACGTCGTGGTCGCCGGCCTGCGCAGCCCGAGCGGCGCCTCCGCAGCGCTGATCGGCCATGCTTTGAGTGAGAGGTTCACGCTCTTGCTGTCCGTGGCTCTGGCGTTGGAATACGAAGCGGTCTGCCGCGAACCTGCGCAGCGGATCGTGTCGGGATTGAGCGAAGAGGAGGTGTCGACCGTCGTCTCGGCGCTCTGTGCTGTGTGCGAGCCGGTCGAAGCGCGGTATCTCTGGCGCCCCCAGCTTCGCGATGCAGCCGACGAGATGGTGTTCGAGACTGCGGTGAACGGCAGAGCCGACGCTCTGGTGACGTTCAACCGGCGGGATTTTGGGAACGCGCCGGTGCAATTCGGGGTGGCGCTGCAGTCGCCCCGGGAGGCCTTGAGGGGCTTGTCATGGTGAAGAAGGAGACCAGCACCTATCCGCTGCGGCTGCCCAAGTCCCTAAAGGAGGCTGCCGCGCACATTGCCAGGGAAGATGGCACAAGCTTCAACCAGTTCGTGGCGACCGCTGTCGCCGAGAAGGTTTCAGCCATGAAGACCGCCGAGTTCTTCGCCGCACGAAAAGCCGACGCCGACATCGAGGCGGCGCGCCGCCTGCTGCGCCGGCATGGCGGCCAGCCGCCGGAGCCCGAGGACCGGCTGGCATGACCCGAACGGGAATCGCCGCTAACACGCGAATTTGACGGCTGCTCCCATAGGCTGGCAGCATAGGTTTCACGATATTGGGTACATCCTGTCCGAGGACGCAGGATGTTTGATGGAAGGAATGCGGTGGCCACCAAAGCTGCCGTGCAGACTGCGGCCGACGCGACACCATCGGCTCAACCGCAGGGGCCGGAACTGCCGGACATGTCCGGCAGCTACGGCCGCTATATCTCCTCGGGCCTCTACGACCGGCGTTACCCGCGCCCGAACCAGCGCACGCTGCGGAAGATGAAACGAAGCCTGCCTGCCGGCGGGCGCTTTCTCGACGTGGGCGCCGGTACCGGGCGCTACTCCCTGCCGCTCCTGCAAATGAGCGGGACGCGCTGCGTGGCCCACGATATCTGCCCGGTCGCCCGCGAGACGCTGGCGCAGCGCCTGCGGAACTTCGTGAGCGACGAACGGCTGGTCATTCGAGGAGACGACCCCGACGACCTGGCTGCCGAGCTGCCGCAGGTCTTCGACCTCGCGCTGCTGGCCTTCGGGGTCCTGGCACACGTTGCCAGGCGCGCAGAGCGCCTGCGCCTGCTGCGGGCCATCCGCACCATGTTGAAGACGGACGGCACCCTCATCCTCAGCGTGCCGAATGCGAAGCGGCGGTTCCGGGAGGAACAGCGCGATGCGGCGCCTCTGGTGCGCGAGGGCAAACTCGAGCCCGGCGACGTCCTCTACAAGCGCAACCAAGCCGACGGGGAGATCCGCCTCTTCTACCACCTCTACACGCTCGAAGAGGTGCACCGCGACCTTTCGGAAGCTGGATTCCGGGTCGCGAGCGTCGGGGCCGAGAGCCTGCTGTCCGAGAGAAGGGTCGTCAGTTCCCGGCCGCTCGGTTGGCTCGACGCTCTGGCCTGTCGGTTCGCGCCGACGACACTTGGCTACGATCTTCTGGCTGTCGCCCGGCCGCGGACCGCAGGTGAGCTATAAGCATTTCTCATTGCCTGCCGATAAAATTTCTATTGGCATTTATCTATCGGCGGTATCATCTCTAAACTCGCCGCCCACCGGCCGATCTTGCATAGATTTGGCGGAACGAGCGTCCAACCGCTCCGCCAAGAACGGATTGCAAGGCAAGTCCCGGTCGGTAGGGGCGGGACCGGGTCCCTCCCTGCCCGCAGTTCCCGCCCCTTGGCCGCCGGCGACGGCTGATGCTGCCGCCGGCGGCCAGCGGTGGCCACACTCCGCTTCGAACGCCTCCCCCCCCCCGTACTTTCCGCGTAACTGCCCAGGTCGTCTGATTTGTCATTTTGGGCCAGTGGATTGAGGCGTTTCTCGTTCGGAGTTGGTGGAAAGGGCTTGACGGGAATTTCGGGAAATGACTCAACAACGACATGAGCAATCCCGAGTCGCCGCGCGGCCCTTCGACGGGAGCAGCGCCCGAAACGCCCGCGCAGAAGATCGCCCGCCTGGAGGAGGAGAACGCCCGGCTTCGGGAGGAAAATGCCTGGCTTCGGCAGCAGAACGCGCGGCTGGAAGAGCAAGTCGCGCGTCTCGTCGAGCGCATCGAGGAGTTGGAGCGCCGTCTCGGCCTCAACAGCGGCAACAGCGGCAAGCCGCCTTCGAGCGATGGGCTGAGGAAGCCGAATTCGAAGCGGCGAACCCGAAGCCTGCGCGGCAAATCGGGCCGCAAGCCCGGTGGCCAGCCCGGCCACAAGGGCAAGACGCTGCGCCGCGCCGATCACCCGGATCGGGTGAAGGATCACGTCCCGGCTTCCTGCAAGGGATGCGGTTCGCCGCTTTCGGACGCGGCCAGGGCGGGAACGCCCGTCGCCCGCCAGGTGTTCGATCTGCCCGAGCCGAGCCCCCTGGAGGTGACCGAGCACCGGGCGCATGCCAAGTGCTGCGGGCATTGCGGGACGGTGACCCGGGCGGCGTTCCCCGACGGGGTGTCGGCGCCGGTGCAGTACGGCCCGCGCATTGCCGGGGTGGCGGTCTACCTTCAGCACGCTCACTTCCTGCCGGAGGATCGGCTGTCGCAGGTGATGGCCGAGCTCTTCGGCGCGCCGGTGACGGCTGCGACGTTGGCGACGATGAGCGAGAGGGCGGCCGAGCGGCTGCGGGACGCGGCCTTGCACATACAGGACCTGGCGGCGGGCACGGCGCGGGTGAAACACATGGACGAGACCGGCTTGCGGATCGGCGGTCAGACGCAGTGGCTTCATGTGATCTGCACGCCGCTGCTGGCGGCGTACCGGGTCAGCGGCAAGCGCGGCGCCCTGCTCTCGGGTGTCTCCGGCATCGTCGTGCACGATCACTGGAAGCCGTACTTCGCGATGGAAGGGGTGGAGCACGGCCTGTGCAACGCCCATCACCTGCGGGAGTTGCAGGCGCTGGTGGACATCGAAGGGGAGGCTTGGGCCCGGCGGATGCAGCAGCTCCTGCGCCGAGCCAATCGCGCCGCCCGCATCGCGCTGGACAAGGATATCGCCGTTCCGGCGAGGCTTGTGGCGCTGATCGAGCGCCGATACGACGAGATCATCGCCGATGCGCTGGCCTTTCACGAGAGCCAACCACCGTTCTCGCCTGGCAAGAGGAAGAAGCGCCGGAAGCGAAGGATCGGTCACAATCTGGCCTTGAGGCTGCGCGACCACAAATGCGCGGTGCTCCGGTTCCTGATCGACCTCGAGGTCGGGTTCACGAACAACGAGGCCGAGCGCGACCTTCGGATGATGAAGCTGCGCCAGAAGATCTCCGGGGGCTTCCGGTCCGCGCAGGGGGCCGAGAACTTCGCCATCCTGCGCAGCGTCATCACCACCGCCAGAAAGCAGGGCTGGAATATCATCGAAGCCCTGACCAGCCCATCGGATCGGCTCATCGCCACCGTCAAGTGCGCGTAAGCTCACCTGGCACGGGTTCTCCAACAGCGGAGCCATTCTCATAAACGATCATGGTCGACGCCGTGCTGGACCACCCCATAGAATGAAAATCGGTGCCCGTCGCGCGGGCGGACTTCGGGCCACATCGGGGTAGCTTACCGGTCGCAGTCCGCAAGAGGGGCATCGTGAGCTGTGAAACCCGGCGACCACAGAGGAGCACACGGGCGTCGCGTGGGTAGCGTTGTGCCGAATCCCAGAGAATTTTCACAGCAAGAACCTGGGCAGTTACCTTTCCGCCGCGACCGAGATGAGACTTGCGGGTTAGGATGGGCGAATCGGTGGTGGCACGCCCACGGCATGAGGGAGGAAATCCATGGCGACCGTACTGCAGACAGACTTCGCTTGGCCCGATGTCAGCATCGAGCGCACGGTGATCGAAGGCGCCGGCCACACGCTGGTAACCGGCCCTTCCGAGCCGAGCCCGGCGGAGGCGGTCGAAGCCATGGTGGACGAGCACGACCCCGCCGCGATCCTTACCTGCTGGGCCCAAATTTCCGCCGCCGCGATCGCGGGCCCCTCGGCGCTCAAGATTGTGCAGCGACTGGGCGTCGGGCTCGACAACATCGCGATGGACGCGGCGACCGCACGCGGCACCTGGGTCGCCAACGTGCCGGATTATTGCGTCGAAGAGGTCTCGGACCACGCAGTGGCCATGGCCTATGCCTGGTTTCGCGGCGTCGTCCAATTCGACCGCGCCGTGAAGACGGGTCAGTGGGACCCCTCCGGCGCGCGCCTACGCCGGGGCGCGACACTGACCGCCGGCATCCTTGGGATGGGGCGGATCGGGCGCTGCACCGCGCGCAAGCTGGATGCCCTCGGCATGACCGTGATGGGCCACGATATCGCCGCGCCGCCGGACTCCGTGCCGGTGCGCATGGTCGGGCTCGACCGCCTCGCCGCGGACTCCGACATCATCGTCGTCCACCTGCCGCTCACCGACGCGACGCACCACCTGGTGGACGCGGCGTTCCTCGCCGGCGTCAAGCCGGGCGCCTTCCTCATCAACGTGAGCCGCGGGCCGGTGGTCGACAACGATGCGCTGATCGAGGCGCTGAAGGCCGGCCGGCTCGCCGGCGCCGGCCTCGACGTGGTGGAGGGCGAGCCGAGCCCGCCCGCAGCCCTCGTCGCCCGCGCCGACGTGATCGCGACGCCGCACGTGGCCTTCTCCTCCGATGCCTCGCTGGCCGAGCTCAGGCAGCGGGGCGCGGAGGAAGTGGTGC
The DNA here is from genome assembly GCA_963422645.2 of Alphaproteobacteria bacterium. GTDB lineage: Bacteria > Pseudomonadota > Alphaproteobacteria > UBA828 > UBA828 > WTGU01. Next base: position 144,607 of record CAXXVO010000008.1, on the reverse strand, counting down.
GCGTGCTCGCCGGCGATGCGCCGGTGAACGCGTGCAACCGGATCGATTGACGAGCCAGGGCGCTCGTATTGCCCACCGGCAAGGGAGGGGCCGATGACCGCTCCGAGACCCGCAGTTGTCGACCAGGCCGATTTCGAATGGGAAGGCGGTGAGGAGGCCAACCTCGCCACAGGCACCGGAATCCGCTGGAAGCTGCTGATAGCCGGCGAGCACACGCCAAGCGGCGGCCTCATCACCGGGATCGCCGAAGTAGCGCCCGGCGCCGAGCTCATGCGCCACCACCACGAGCCTGCCGAGACCTATTACATCATGAGCGGCCGCGGGGAGATGGAGATCGAGGGTCGCACGCACGTCGTGGGGCCCGGCTGCGCGGTCTACATCCCGCCGAACGCCAAGCACGCCATCCGCTGCACGAGCGCGGACCCGCTGGTCTTCTTGTTCGCCTTCCCGCGCGACCGCTTCGACCAGATCGTCTATCACTTCGATCGCTAGCCCGCATTTCCCACCAGGGTCACGGCCTGCGTCGCACCCAGGCGTTCGATCCGCCAGGAGTGGGCCGAAAGGCGTATCAGGGAATACGGTTGAGGCCCGCATCGTGTGCTCCGCGCGCGTGGACGCGCGACCCGGGCGGGCGCCTGGGCGCGACCCGAAGGGCGGCGCTCTCCGGCCGACAGCGTGCGTCACGACGCTTGCCCGATGTCCCCGCATCACGCTGCGCGCCGTTCCTACCCTGTCGGCCGGACAGCGCTGCGCAGACCATGACCGTGGTGAGAAGTGCGGGTTAGGGCGAGGCTGCGCCCGCGTTGACTTTGTTGCGCCTCCGGGGCTAAATCGCGCAGTGGTACAGCCCGCCTCAGGGCCGGATTTCGGGGGCGAATTCGTGGCAGATCAATCAAGCGGTAGTGGAACCCGCGCGCGGCCGATCTCGCCCCACCTCACCATCTATCGGCCGCAGCTCACCTCGGTGCTCTCGATCCTGCACCGGATGACCGGCGTGATCCTGGCGTCCGGTGCTGCGATGCTCTGCGCCTGGCTGCTGACCGCCGCCGCAGGCGAGCGCTACTACGCCTGGACCGAGTGGTTTCTGACCTCGTGGCTCGGCTACGCGCTGCTGGCGGCCTGGTCATGGTGCCTCTTCTATCATCTCTGCAACGGCGTCCGGCACCTGTTCTGGGATGCCGGCATGTGCCTCTCGCTCCGCGAGACCTACGGCTCGGGCATTGCCGTTGTGGTGGCTTCGTTCGTGCTGACCGGGCTCTCATGGGGCCTCGGCCTCGCCTGCAATCTGGCCGGCTGAGGCACGCCATGGCACTGCAGACCCCACTCGCCAAGGTGCGCCATCTGGGCTCCGCCAAGGAAGGAGTCAACCACTGGTGGTGGCAACGGCTCACCGCGATCCTGCTGGTGCCGCTCTCGCTTTGGTTCGTGGGCTCGCTCTGGTCGCTCGTTGCCGCGGGTGCGGACCGCGACGACTTCGTCGACTGGCTCTCCGGCCCGGTCGCGGCGGTGCTGATGCTGCTCTTCCTGGGCGCCACCTTCTATCACCTGAAGCTCGGCCTCCAGGTGGTGATCGAGGATTACGTGCACGGCAAGTGCAAGTGGGTGCTGCTGATCCTCAACACGCTGCTCTGCCTCGTGCTCTGCCTCGCCTCGCTCTACTCCGTGATCCTGATTGCGGTGCAGGGGTAAGCGCATGACCGCCGCCTACCCGATCGCCGAGCACCATGATGACGTGGTGGTAGTGGGCGCGGGCGGCGCCGGCCTGCGCGCGACTCTGGGTCTCGCCGAAGCCGGCCTGCAAACTGCCTGCATCAGCAAGCTCTTCCCCACCCGCAGCCACACGGTGGCCGCGCAAGGCGGCATCTCGGCCGCGCTCGGCAACATGGAGGAGGACGACTGGCGCTGGCACATGTACGACACCGTCAAGGGGTCGGACTGGCTGGGCGACCAGGACGCGATCGAATACCTGTGCAAGGAGGGCCCGCGCGCGGTCATCGAGCTGGAGCACTACGGCGTGCCCTTCTCGCGCACGCCGGACGGCAAGATCTACCAGCGCGCCTTCGGCGGCATGTCCCTCAACTACGGCGAGAAGCAGGCGCACCGCACCTGCGCCGCTGCCGACCGCACCGGTCATGCCATCCTCCACACGCTCTACCAGCAGTCGCTGCGCCACAAGGCGGCGTTCTTCATCGAGTATTTCGCCCTCGATCTGGTGATGGACGAGGAAGGCGCGTGCCAAGGCGTACTCGCCTGGAACCTGGACGACGGCACGCTCCATCTCTTCCGCGCCCACATGGTGATCCTGGCGACCGGCGGCTACGGCCGCGCCTACTTCTCCGCGACCTCGGCCCACACCTGCACGGGCGACGGCAACGCCATGGCGCTGCGCGCAGGGCTGCCGCTGCAGGACATGGAGTTCGTGCAGTTCCACCCCACGGGCATCTACGGCTCCGGCTGCCTGATGAGCGAGGGCGCGCGGGGCGAAGGCGGCTACCTGATCAACTCCGAAGGCGAGCGCTTCATGGAGCGCTATGCGCCCAACGCCAAGGACCTTGCCTCACGCGACGTGGTCAGCCGCGCGATCACCATGGAGATCCGCGAAGGGCGCGGCTGTGGGCCCGAGAAGGACCACATGCACCTGAAGATGGACCATCTCGGCGCCGAGGTGTTGAACGAGCGCCTCCCCGGCATCACCGAGACGGCCCGCATCTTCGCCGGCGTCGAACCCTTGGAGGAGCCGGTCCCGGTAATCCCCACCGTTCACTACAACATGGGCGGCGTCCCCTGCATCTACACCGGCGAGACGGTGACGGTGAGGGACGGTGACCCCAATTCCGTGGTCCCCGGCCTGATGTCGGTGGGGGAAGGCGCTTGCGTCTCCGTCCACGGCGCCAACCGGCTGGGGTCGAACTCCCTGCTCGACCTCGTGGTCTTCGGCCGTGCGGCGGCGCAGCGCTGCGCCGAGATCGTCGAGGCCGGCGCGCCGCACAAGCCGATGCAGAAGGGCGTGCTCGACAAGAGCCTCGACTGGTTCGACCGGCTGCGCCACGCCAAGGGGGAGACGCCCACGGCGGCGATCCGGCTCGACATGCAGCGCACCATGCAGGAGCACGCCGGCGTCTTCCGCACCCGCGAGATCATGGAGGAAGGCGCGCGCAAGCTGGGCGGGGTCTGGGACGGGTTCCGCAACGACATCGGCGTCGCCGACCGCTCGCTGATCTGGAACTCCGACCTCGCCGAGACCATCGAGCTCGACAATCTGATGCGCCAGGCGAGCGTCACCCTCCACTCGGCGCTCAAGCGCGAGGAAAGCCGCGGGGCGCATGCCCGCGAGGATTTCCCGGACCGCGACGACGACAAGTGGCTCAAGCACACCGTCGCCTGGCTCGACGACGACGGCGTGACCAGGCTCGACTACCGGCCGGTGCACATGCAGACGCTCAGCAACGAGGTCGAGACCATTCCTCTCAAGGCACGGGTCTACTAGAGCCCCGGCAAGGTTGATCGATGGCGCAACTCACGCTCCCGCAGAACTCCAAGATAGGTAAGGGCAAGCACTTCCCCGCCGAGGCGGGCGCGGGCAAGGCCCGGCGCTTCAAGATCTACCGCTACGATCCCGACAGCAGCGAGAACCCGCGCACGGACACCTACGATCTCGATCTCGACCGCTGCGGGCCGATGGTCCTGGACGCCCTCATCAAGATCAAGAACGAGGTGGACGCGACGCTCACCTTCCGCCGCAGCTGCCGCGAGGGGATCTGCGGCTCCTGCGCCATGAACGTCGACGGCACCAACACGCTGGCCTGCATCAAGCCCATCGACGAGGTGAAGGGCGAGGTGCGCATCTACCCGCTGCCGCACATGCCGGTGGTCAAGGACCTGGTGCCCGACATGGCGGACTTCTACGCCCAGTACGCCTCCATCGAGCCCTGGATGAAGACGGATACCGCGCCGCCCTCGTCGACCGAGCGGCTGCAGGCGCCGGAGGACCGCGAGAAGCTCGACGGCCTCTACGAGTGCATCCTCTGCGCCTGCTGCTCGACCAGCTGCCCGAGCTACTGGTGGAACAGCGATCGCTACCTGGGTCCCGCGACCCTGCTCCAGGCGTACCGCTGGCTCGCCGACAGCCGCGACGAGGGAACGGGCGAGCGGCTCGACGAGCTGGAGGACCCCTTCCGGCTCTACCGCTGCCACACCATCATGAACTGCACCCGGACCTGCCCGAAGCACCTGAACCCGGCAAAGGCGATCGCCGAGATCAAGAAGATGATGGTCGCCCGCCGCTAGTGTCGCGTCCCGGAAAAACGCATGAGTAGCATTGGCCTCCCTTCGTCATGCCCGGACTTGATCCGGGCATCTTGTCGCGACGGGCACGGTCGGGGTGGTCTCGTGGATGGCCGGGACAAGCCCGGCCATGACGTGAAGGAGAGCCCGGAGCTTCTCGTCTTTGGTTCCGGGCCACGACACTAGCCCGGTGCCGCCGCAGAACTACAAGGACCCCCCATGGCACGAACCAAGATCGCGCTGATCGGCGCGGGCAACATCGGCGGCACGCTCGCCCACCTCGCCGCGCTGAAGGACCTGGGCGACGTCGTGCTCTTCGACATCGTCGAAGGCGTACCGCAAGGCAAGGCGCTGGACCTCGCGCAGAGCGGCGCTGTCGAAGGTTTCGACGCAGCGCTCGCCGGCACCCAGGACTACGCGCCGATCGAGGGCGCGGACGTGGTGATCGTCACCGCCGGCGTGCCGCGCAAGCCCGGCATGAGCCGCGACGACCTGCTCTCGATCAACACCAACGTGATGAACCAGGTCGGCACCGGCATCCGCGATTATGCGCCGGGCGCCTTCGTCATCTGCATCACCAACCCGTTGGACGCGATGGTCTACGTGCTGCGCGAGGCCTGCGGCCTGCCGCACGCCCGCGTGGTGGGCATGGCTGGCGTGCTCGATTCCTCGCGCTTCCGCCACTTCATCGCGGACGAGCTCTCGGTCTCGGTCGAGGACGTGACCGCCTTCGTCCTCGGCGGCCACGGCGACACCATGGTGCCGCTGCCGCGCTACTCCACCGTTGCCGGCATCCCGCTCCCCGATCTGGTGACGATGGGCTGGCTCTCGGGCCAGCGGCTGGAGGAGATCGTGCAGCGCACCCGCGACGGCGGCGCCGAGATCGTCGGCCTGCTCAAGACCGGCTCGGCCTTCTACGCCCCGGCCTCGGCCGCAATCCAGATGGCCGAGGCCTACCTCAAGGACAAGAAGCGCGTGCTGCCCTGCGCCGCCTGGCTCGACGGCGAATACGGGGTGGATGGACTCTACGTTGGCGTGCCGGCGGTTATCGGCGCGGGCGGGGTCGAGCGAATCGTCGAGATCGCCCTCGATGACGACGAGCAGGCAGCCTTTGCGCACTCCGTGAACGCGGTCCGAACCCTCGTCGACGCAGTGGGCAACCTGACTGCCTGACCCCAAACTCCCACCAAGACATCGGTGAGAAGGGGGCCTTAAGGCTCTCCCATCCGAACAGGCGCGCCCGGCGGGATGCTCTCGGGCTCTATTTGTCGCGCTCCAGAAGGCGCCGGACGATGCGGCGGGCGGCGGCGCCGGGCGTGAGCGTCTGCGCCGTCACTTCGGCCTCCGACGCCTCGACCGCGGGCGCCAGCCGCTCGTCGGCGTGGAGCGCCGCCACGAGGGAGTCCTCGACCTCGCGCCAGAGCCATGCCCCGGCCTGGGCGGCCCGCTTGGCCTCAAGCGCGCCGGCTTTCGCCATCGCCACTCGGTGTCGCTCCACCGCGTCCGCGATCTCGTCGAGGCCGGTTCCTTCCACCGACGAGCAGGCGATGACGCAGGGCGTCCAGGGCCCTTCGCCCGCGTGGAGCGAAAGCGCCGCCTCGAAGTCCGCCTTGGCGTGGGTGGCGGGTCCTTCGAGCGCGCCGTCGGCCTTGGTGACGACGACGATGTCGGCGCGCTCCATTACGCCGCGCTTGATGCCCTGCAGCTCGTCGCCGGCGCCGGGCTGCACCAGCAGCATGTAAAGATCCGTCATGTCGGCGACGGCAGCCTCGGACTGGCCGACGCCGACGGTCTCGACCATCACGAGGTCGAAGCCCGCAGCCTCGCAAGCGAGCATGACATCGCGTGTGCGCCGGGCGACCCCGCCCAGCGTGCCGCTCGCCGGTGAGGCCCGTATGAAGCTCTTCTCGCTCCGCGCGAGCTCGGGCATCCGCGTCTTGTCGCCCAGGATCGAGCCGCCGGAGCGCTCGCTGGAGGGGTCGATCGCGAGCACCGCGATCCTGCGGCCGGCCGCGATGGCGCGCGTGCCGAAGGCCTCGATGAAGGTCGATTTTCCGACTCCCGGCGCGCCTGAAATGCCGAGCCGCACGGCCTTGCCCGCGTGCGGCAGCAACGCTTGAAGCAGGTCCTCGGCCGCTTCGCGGTCCTCCTCCCGGGTCGACTCGATGAGGGTGATCGCCGCAGCCAGCGCCCGCCGGTCCCCACCAAGGATATCGGCGATCTGCGGTATCCGGCCGGGGCCGTGCGGGCGCGCGCTCAAGCTGTCGGCTCCTCGTCGGGCAGAGCCATCGCCTCCTCGGTTCGGGCTTCCTCGTGGGCGAGGCGTTGCTCAAGCTCCTCCCTGAGCTCGGCGGTTTCCTGCTGGCGCCACCACATCTCGGCGTAGTGGCCATCGCGCACCAGCAGCTCCGCGTGGCGGCCGCGCTCGACGATGCGCCCTTCGTCCAGCACCAGAATCTGGTCGGCGTCGATGACGGTGGAAAGGCGGTGCGCGATCATGAGCGTCGAGCGGTCGCGGCTGACCTCCCGCAGACTCGCCTGAATCTCCTTCTCGGTCTGCGAATCGAGGGCCGAGGTGGCCTCGTCGAAGAGCAGAATACGGGGATTCTTGAGGATCGTGCGCGCAATCGCCACCCGCTGCTTCTCACCCCCCGAGAGCTTGAGGCCGCGCTCGCCGACCATGCTCTCGTAACCGTCGGGGAGGCTCGCGATGAAGTCGTGGATGCGGGCGAGCCGCGCGGCCTCCTCCACCTCTTCTCGGCTTGCCTCGGGCCGGCCGTAGGCGATGTTGTAGTAGATCGTGTCGTTGAAGAGCACCGTGTCCTGCGGCACGATGCCGATGGCCGCGCGCAGGCTCTCCTGACTCACCTCACGCACGTCCTGGCCGTCGATCCGGACGCTGCCGGCCTCGATATCGTAGAAGCGGAAGAGGATGCGCGAGATGGTCGACTTGCCGGCCCCGCTCGCGCCCACGATGGCCGTGTTCGTGCCCGGCGGCACGCTGAACGAGATGCCGTCGAGGATGCCGCGCCGCTCCTCGTAGCGGAAGCGCACACCCTCGAACTCGATGGCCCCGGCGCTGACCTGGAGCGGCGGCGCGTCCGGCGCGTCCTCGACCTCGCGTTCCACCGAGAGGATGCCGAACATCGTCTCCATGTCGGTGAGCGACTGCTTGATCTCGCGATAAACAAAGCCCAGGAAATTCAACGGGATATAGAGCTGGAGCAGGTAAGTGTTCACCAGCACGAAGTCGCCGATGGTCATGGTGCCGGCGGCGACCTCGTTGCCGGCCATGATCGTGATGCCGGTGAGCCCGATCGCGATGATCAGCCCCTGGCCGATGTTGAGCAGCGAAAGGCTGGTCTTGCTCTGGACCGCCGCCCGTTCGTACTGCTGGCGGGAGATGTCGAAGCGCCGCGCCTCGTGCATCTCGTTGCCGAAATACTTGACCGTCTCGTAGTTGAGCAGGCTGTCGATCGCCTTGGTGTTGGCCTCGCTGTCCTTCTCGTTCATGCGCCGGCGGTACTTCAGCCGCCATTCGGTGACCGAGAGGGTGAAGGCGATATAGAGGCCGATGGTGACGAAGGTCACCGCCGCATAAATGATGCCGTAGAGGTACCAGAGGATGCCGCAGACCATGGTGACCTCCACCAGGGTCGGCAGGATGTTGAAGAGCATGAAGGTGAGCAGGAACTCGATCCCCTTGATGCCGCGCTCGATGGCGCGGCTCAAGCCGCCAGTGCGCCGCTCGATGTGGAAGCGGAGCGAGAGCTCGTGCAGATGGTTGAACACCCGCAGCGCCACGGTGCGGATCGCGCGCTCGCCCACCTTGGCGAAGACCGCATCCCTCAGCTCCCCGAAGGCAACCGTGAGCACCCGGAGCGCGCCGTAGGCGAGCAGAATTGCCACCGGCACCACGATGACCGCCGCCGTGTCGTCCGTGAGGATATCGACCGCATCCTTGTAGAGGATCGGCACGTAGACGTTCGCTACCTTGGCGCCGATGAGAAGGAAGATCGCCAGCAGCACGCGGCCCCGCATCTCCAGCGAGCCGCGCGGCCAGAGATAGGGCAGCAGCGTGCGGATGGTGTGCAGGTGCGAGCGTTCTCCCGCGCCTCGCACGCGGGCCTCGCGATCGAGAGCAACCATGGGGCCGTGAATCCGATGACTCGCCCCGCGGCCGGCGGGGCTCAGGGCGCGTTAGGTGCGCATCTCACATAAGCACGAAGCGGGGGCGGATCAAATGCCGGCGCCGGTCAGGCCGCCTCGGGCCGGCGGATCAGCGCCATGATGTCGGCCGCAGCGGCCGGGATGTTGGTGCCGGGGCCGTAGACGGCGGCGACGCCGGCCTCGTGCAGGAACTCGTGGTCCTGCGGCGGAATCACCCCGCCGCACACCACCACCACGTGGCCTGCGCCGGTAGCGCGCAGCGCCTCGATCAGCTCCGGCACCAGGGTCTTGTGGCCTGCGGCCTGGCTGGAAACGCCGACTACGTGCACGTCGTTCTCCAGCGCATCTTGCGCGGCCTCCTCGGGCGTTTGGAACAAGGGGCCGATATCGACGTCGAAGCCGATGTCGGCGAAGGCGGTCGCGATCACCTTGGCGCCGCGGTCGTGCCCGTCCTGCCCGAGCTTGACCACCAGAATGCGCGGCCGGCGGCCCTCGGCCTCGGCGAAGAGCGCGGTCTCCCGCCGGATGGTCTGGAAGGCGTCGTCCTGCGCGTAGGCCGCGCCGTAGACGCCCGAGACCGTGCGCACGGTCGCCCGATGACGGGTGAAGGCCGCCTCCATCGCGTCCGAAATCTCGCCAACCGTGGCGCGCGCCCGAATGGCGTCGATGGAGAGCGCCAGCAGGTTGCTGTCTCCCCTTGCGCCCTCGGTGAGCCCTTCGAGCGCCGCCTGGCAGGCCGCCTCGTCCCGCCCGGCGCGGACCTCGGCGATGTGAGCGATCTGCGCCTCGCGGACGGCATAGTTGTCCACGTCGAGCAGGGCGGGCATGTCGTCAGCCTCCGACTGGTACCGGTTGACGCCGACGACCACGTCCTCGCCGCGATCCAGCCGCGCCTGGCGGCGGGCGGCGGCCTCCTCGATTCGGAGCTTGGGCATCCCCGCTGCGACCGCCTTGGTCATGCCGCCCAGCTCCTCGACCTCGTCGATCAGCGCCTGCGCCTCGCGCGCAAGCGATGCGGTGAGCGTCTCCACGTAGTAGGAGCCTCCCAACGGGTCCACGACGCGGGGCACGCCGGTCTCGTGCTGCAGGATGAGCTGGGTGTTGCGCGCGATCCGGGCCGAAAAATCGGTCGGCAGCGCCACCGCCTCGTCCAGCGCGTTGGTGTGGAGCGACTGGGTGCCGCCGAGCACCGCCGCCAGCGCCTCATAGGCGGTCCTGACCACGTTGTTGTAGGGGTCCTGCTCGGCGAGCGAGACGCCCGAGGTCTGGCAGTGGGTCCTCAGCATGAGCGAGCGCGGGTTCTGCGCTCCGAAGCCTTGCATGAACCTGGCCCAGAGCAGCCGGGCTGCGCGCAGCTTCGCCACCTCCATGAAGAAGTTCATGCCGATGCAGAAGAAGAACGAGAGCCGGGGCGCAAAATCGTCGATGGCAAGGCCGCGGGAGAGCGCCGCGCGCACGTAGTCAATGCCGTCGGCCAGCGTGAAACCCAATTCCTGCACCAGCGTCGCGCCGGCCTCCTGCATGTGGTAGCCGGAGATCGAAATCGAGTTGAAGCGCGGCATGTGCCCGGCCGTGTACGCGATGATGTCGGCCACGATCCGCATGCTGGGCTCGGGCGGGTAAATGTAGGTGTTGCGGACCATGAACTCCTTGAGGATGTCGTTCTGGATGGTCCCCGCGAGCCTCTCCGCGCCGACTCCCTGCTCCTCCGCCGCCACGATGTAGGCCGCCAGCACCGGCAGCACCGCACCGTTCATGGTCATCGACACGCTGACCTCGCCGAGCGGAATAGCGTCGAAGAGGCGCTTCATGTCCTCGACCGTGTCGATGGCGACGCCTGCCTTGCCGACGTCGCCCCGAACCCTCGGGTGATCGCTGTCGTAGCCCCGGTGGGTCGCGAGATCGAAGGCGACGGAGAGCCCCTTCTGCCCGCCGGCGAGGTTACGCTTGTAGAAGGCGTTGGACTCCTCGGCGGTGGCGAAGCCTGCGTATTGGCGGATCGTCCACGGCCGGTTGGCGAACATGGTGGCGCGTACGCCCCGCGTGTAAGGCGCGAATCCCGGCAGGCCCGGCTGGTCCTGCAGCGCTTCCAGATCGGCCGCTGTGTAAAGCGGCTTGACCGTGACACCTTCGGGCGTCTCCCAAGCGAGCTCTGCCGGGTCTTTGCCCTTGAGCTCGCGCGCGGCCAAGGCTTCCCAGTCGGCGACGGTCTTTTCGGTGGAGTCAGTCATGCGGCTGGGCTCCCACTCTCCCAGGTGCCCGTCCTCGGTCTTGCGTCGTTCGGGCAAGGGTAGACGGCGGGGGCCGCCGGCCGCAAGGCGCAGGCATGGGCGCGCTCCGGCCATTGCCGCCATTTTGCCCCTGTGAACCGCAGCGCCTTTTCGGGTAAAAGAGGGCGCCAACCCGGTGCCGCGGCAACAGGAGGAACCCCTCGCCCATGACCAATCTACAATTCAAGGCGCCCGAGACGGTGGAGGACGCCGTCCGGCTTCTTGCCAGCGCCGACGGCGAGGCCATGCCGCTCGCCGGCGGCACTGACCTCTTGGTTCAGTTGCGCACGGACTTCGTGCGGCCCGATCTGGTTGTCGATCTGAAGCGGATTCCGGCGCTCATGGACGTGAGCGTGAGCGGCGATGAGATCCGCGTCGGCGCGGCGGTTTCCGGCGCGACCCTCGGCAAGAACGAAGCCGTAAAGGCAGCCTGGCCGGGCGTGGTCGAGGCGCTGGAGCTGATCGGCTCGACCCAGATTCAGGGCCGCGCCTCGCTCGGCGGCAACCTCTGCAACGGCTCGCCCGCTGCCGACAGCGTACCGGCGTTGATCGCCGCCGGTGCCGTGTGCGAGATCGCAGGCCCCGATGGCACCCGCTCAATCCCGGTGGAAGACGTGATAACGGGGCCCGGCCAGCTCTCCCTCGGCTCCGGCGAGATCGTGGTCTCCTTGGTCATGCCGAAGCCGCCGCCGCGCTCGGGCGATGCCTACTTGCGCTTCATTCCGCGTACCGAGATGGACATCGCCGTGGTAGGCGCCGGCGTCGCGCTCACGCTCGACGAGGCGGGCGTCTGCACCCACGCGAGGCTGAGCCTGGGCGCGGTCGCGCCGACGCCGCTCTTGGTGGAGGACGGCGCCAAGGCGCTGATCGGCACAAGAGTGGACGACGACGCGCTGGCGAAGCTTGCAGCGGCCGCAAGCGCCGCCTGCAATCCTATCGACGACAAGCGCGGAACCATTGAATACCGGGTCAAGGTGGCGGGGGTGCTGGCCAGGCGGGCAGCGCTCATCGCACTCGAGCGAGCGAGGAGCAACGGTTGATGGCCAAGTATCATGTCACCACCAGCATCAACGGCGAGCCGACGGAGTTCCTCTGCTCGGGCGAGCAGACGCTGCTCGACGTGCTCCGCGACGAGCTGGAGCTCACCGGCACCAAGGAAGGCTGCGCCACCGGCGACTGCGGCGCCTGCAGCGTGACCCTGGATGGCACCCTGGTCTGCTCGTGCCTGATGCTCGGCACCGAGGCCGAGGGGCACGAGATCGGCACCATCGAAGGCATGGCCGAGGGCGACACGCTGCACCCATTGCAGCGGCAGTTCCTGGAGGATGCGGCGCTGCAATGCGGCATCTGCACACCGGGCTTCCTGGTCGCCGCCAAGGCGCTGCTCGAAGAGAACCCGAACCCGACCGAGACGGAAGCGCGCTACTGGCTGGCTGGCAATCTCTGCCGCTGCACCGGCTACGACAAGATCATCCGCGCCGTGATGACGACGGCGGCGGAACTAAGGGGGGAATAACTGATGGCAACCGCCAAGCAGGAAATCGGTAACGGCAACGGCTCGCTCAAGTATGTCGGCACGCGGCCGTGGCGCCCCGACGGCGTCGACAAGGTAACGGGGCGGGCCAAGTTCGGCGCCGACATCTCGTTGCCGGGCATGATCGTGGGCCGGGTGCTGCGGAGCCCCCACGCGCACGCGCGCATCCTCTCCATCGATACCTCCAAGGCCCGCGCACTGCCGGGCGTGAAGGCGATCGTCACCCGCGATGAGATGCCGGACATTCCCGACCAGTGGGTGCCGGCGGGCGAGGTGGCGGTCAACTACCGCGACATGTCGCAGAACGTGATGGCGCGGGAGAAGGCGCTCTATGACGGCCACGCCGTGGCTGCAGTGGCGGCAACCACGGCGGCCATCGCCAAGCAGGCGCTCGACCTGATCGAGGTCGACTACGAAGTCCTGCCGCACGTGATCGACGTGCGCGAGGCGATGAAGCCGGACGCGCCGGTGCTGCACGACGACATGTTCACCGAAGGCGTGGAGCCCACGCCGGAGACGCCTTCCAACATCTTCAAGAAGGTGACCTTCTCGATGGGCGATCTCGACAAGGGATTCGCCGAGGCCGACGTGATTGTCGAGCGCACCTTCACCACCAAGGCGGTGCATCAGGGCTATATCGAGCCCCACGCGGTGGTCGCCAGCGCCGGCGAGGACGGGCAGTGCGAGGTCTGGTGCTGCACCCAGGGGCAGTTCACCGTCCGCGCCTACTGCGCCAACCTGCTCGGCATCGACATCGGCAAGATCTGCGTGACCCCGTCGGAGATCGGCGGCGGCTTCGGCGGCAAGACCGTGGTCTATCTGGAGCCGATCGCGCTCAGGCTCTCGCAGATCGCCGGCCGGCCGGTGAAAATGGTGATGTCGCGGGAGGAGGTCTTCCGTGCCAGCGGCCCGACCTCGGGCGGCGCCATGACGATCAAGATGGGCGCCACCAAGGACGGCAAGCTTACTGCGGCCAAGGCGTGGATCGCCTATCAGGCCGGCGCCTTCTCCGGCTCGCCGATCGGGCCGGGCTGCATGTGCGTCTTCGCTCCCTACGACATCGAGAACGCCGAGGTCGAGGGCTACGACGTGGTGGTGAACCGGCCCAAGGTGGCCGCCTACCGCGCGCCGGGGGCGCCGATCTCCGAGTTCGCGTCGGAGGGCGTGGTCGACGAGATCGCGAAGAAGCTCGGCATCGACCCCGCCGAGTTTCGCCTGATGAACGCGGCAAAGGAGGGCACCCGCGCGCTCTACGGACCCCAGTTTGGGCCCGTCGGTTGCATTGAGACGCTGGAGGCGGCCCGCAGCAGCGACCACTACAAGACTCCGCTCGGCCCCAACCAGGGGCGCGGAATCGCCACCGGCTTCTGGTTTAACATCGGCGGCGAGTCCTGCGCCACCATCAACGTCAACGAGGACGGCACGGCGACCGTGATCGAGGGCAACCCCGACATCGGCGGCTCGCGCGCCTCGATCCAGCTCCAGGCGGCGGAAGCCCTCGGCATTCCGCCGGAGAGGGTGCGCCCGCTGGTCGCCGACACCGACTCCATCGGCTACACCTTCCTCACCGGAGGCAGCCGGGTCACCTTCGCCACCGGCATGGCGGCGATCGAGGCGGCGGGGAAGGTTGTCCAGCAGCTGCGCGAGCGCGCCGCCAAGACCTGGGACATCCCGGTCGACGCGGTGGAATGGGAAGACGGCTACGCCAAGCCATCGGGCAGCAACGCCGGCGACTTCGAGCCGCTGAGCCTCGCCGAGATCGCGACCCAGGCCGGCAAGACCGGCGGTCCGATCGCGGCGACCGCGTCGATCAACGCGCAAGGCGCCGGCCCCGGCTTCGGCACCCATGTGTGCGATGTCGAGGTCGACCGCGAGACCGGGCGCGTCACCGTCCTGCGCTACACCGCGGTGCAGGACGCCGGCAAGGCGGTCCATCCGAGCTACGTGGAGGGGCAGATGCAGGGCGGCGCCGCGCAGGGTATCGGCTGGGCGCTCAACGAGGAGTACATTTACGACGAGAAGGGCCGGCTGGAGAATGCGGGCTTTCTCGACTACCGCATGCCGGTGGCTTCAGACCTGCCGATGATCGACGCGATCATCGTCGAGGTGCCGAACCCGAACCACCCCTACGGTGTGCGCGGCGTCGGCGAGACCCCGATCGTGCCGCCGATGGCGGCGGTCGCCAACGCGATCGAGAACGCCACGGGTGTGCGCATGACCGATCTGCCGATGTCGCCGCCGCGCCTGCTCGAAGCGCTCGACAACGGCGGGGCCAAGGGCGGCGCCTGAGCCCTTGGCGCGGGTTGTCCTGCCCACGAGCCTTGCCCGCTACACCGGCGGGGTGACCGAGCTCGAGGTCGAGGCGGCTGACGTTCGCGGCGTCATCCGCGCGCTCGAGGCCCGCTTTGCGGGCATCGGACGCGAGCTGGAGGAGGGCATGGCCGTCGCCCTGGATGGCCATATCCACCAGGACGACCTGTTTGCCCCGGTCGCGCCCGAGAGCGAGGTCTGCTTCCTACCCCGGATTGGCGGCGGCGGGTAGGCGTTCGCCGCCGCCCGATGTTCGGGGCGCCTACTCGGCCGGAGTGGCGGCAGCGGCGCGACCGCTGAGGCCGAGCCAAGCGAGCCCGATCACCACTGCGGCGAGGAAGGGCAGCACCGCGTAGTTCATGGTCTGCCAGCCCACGGCCTCGTGCAGCGCGCCTGAGAGCAGCGCCGCCGCCGCCACGCCGGTGAACACCGTGAAGTCGTGGGCGGCCTGGGTCTTTGCCTTTTCCGCCGGGCTGTGAATCTCGGTCACCAGCGTCGTGCCGCCGGTGAAGAGGAAGTTCCAGCCGACCCCCAGCAGGACCAGGGCGAGCTGGAAGTTGAGCAGCTCGATGCCGTGGATGTTGACGGCGGCGCAGAGTCCAATCAGCAGTGCACCGCAAGCCATGATCGTCTTCGTGCCGAAGCGCTTGATCAGATAGCCGGTGACGAAGGCGGGCGCGAACATGCCGAGCACGTGCCACTGAATCGTCTGCGCGGAATCGGAAAATCCGAAGCCGCAGAACATCATGGCGAGCGGCGTCGCCGTCATCAGCAGCGACATCATTGCGTAGCCGACCAGCGAGCCAAGCACCGCGATGATGAATGTCGGCTGGCGCATGATCGTGAGCAGGGGGCGGCCCGCGCCGCTGCGCTCCTCTTCGTCGGGCGGCGGAATTGTGATGAAGCGCAGGACCACGAGCGTGGCGACGTAGAGCGCGGCCACGGCGGCGAACACGCCTGCGAAGGCGATCGGCGCGAAGAGGTCCTTGGACCAGTCGGCGAGCAGGGGCCCCACCGAGGCGATCACGCCGCCTGCCAGCACCAGAGAAATCGCCCGGCTCTTGAAGGCTTCGCTCGCCGCGTCTGCCGCGGCAAAGCGGTAGTACTGGGCGAAGCCGTTGGCCCCGCCGATCAGCCCGAGCGAGACGCAGAAGAGCGTGAAGCTGCCATCCATGATCGCCCAGAAGCCGAAGAGCGCGCCGGCAAGCCCGATGGTGGAGCCCACGGTAAAGCCGTCGCGCCGCCCGATGCGCTTCATGAGGAGCGACGCCGGCACGGTCGTCACCATCGTCATCACGAATTGGATGCCGATGGGGAGCGTCGCCAGCACCTTCGTCTCGGCGAGCCCGTGCCCGATCAGGGCGGCCGCGGCGATTACCGCGGACATCGAGGTGAGGAAGAGCGCCTGGCAGGTGGCGAGGAGCGCCACGTCGCGGGCGCCGGAACGAGTCATGACTCACGATAGCACATCGCGTCGCCGCACAGCCGACCGCACGCGCGCCGAGCCGGCCGGCGCACGCGCAAGGCAGGCATTTAGCTGCCAACGCATACATATTGTAACTGCCCAGGTCTGATTCTGCCGAGCACTCGGACGTGATGGATTGATGGTTCTGACCAGCCAGGGGTCAGGCGGCGCTTTCCCGGAGCAGCGCAGGATTTCAGAAGCGCAATACGGGGATCAGCTGGATTGGATCGGGGTGCGCCAGGGTTTCGAGGACATTCCAGCGCTGTTTTCGAGCGGTGGCGATGACGGATCGCAGGTTTGCGAAGTCGCGGGCGCCTTGTATCGAGCGGAAGCCGCCTGAGATTTTCTGGCGCAGCTTGCCCATTCGGAGGTCGCGCTCGGCCTCGTTGTTGGAGAAGGGGGTTCGCGGATCGGTGAGGAAGCGCAGGCACCCCTCCTTGTACTTCTGGAGTCGGAGGGCGAGGTTGTGACCGATGCGGCGCTTTTGTCGTCCGCGCTTTCCGGTCTGGAGCGGTGGCATTTCTTCGTGAGAGGCGATGGCACGTTCGAGGATGCGGTCCCAGGCTCGCGAGATGCGGGCCACCAGTGAGGCGGGCACGTCGCGGTCGTTCTTGTGGGCGAAGCGGGCGGCTCTGTTGGCACGGATGAGGAGCCGGTGCGTGCTCGTTGCCCAGTCTTCCTTCTCGATCTCGATGAGGGCTTGGAGCTCGCGCAGGTGATGGGCGTTGCAGGCCCCGTGGCGCACGCCCTCGAGAGCGAAGTAGGTGGCGTAGTCGTCATGGATGACGATGCCGTTGAGCTTCTCGTCGATGTGGCTGCGCCCGGTGGCGACGCGCAGGATGGTGAGCAACGGGGTGCACAGCACATGGAGCCAATGGGTCCGGGCGGCGATGCGGATGCCGGTCTCGTCGAGGTGTTTGACTGGGGCTGCGGTGCGGATGATCTCCGCGAGGCGATCGAGGAAGCCCTCGAAGCGCCGGGCGGTGCGCCTTCCCATGGCGACGATGGTGGCTGTTGAGAGCTTGACCGCGAAGAGGTCGCTCATGACCTCGGCGACCCGCTTCTCGGGAATGAACTGAGCGTGCAGCAGGTAGGTCACCCACGCGGTGATGCGCGGCCCGTATTGGACCGGTGCGCTCACGCCGTTCGGGAAGACGGCTGTCGTCACGGTGCCGCAGGCAGCGCAGAGGCAACGATGGCCGCGATGTTCGGTGACCTCGAGGGGCTGCGGCTCGGGCACATCGAAGACCTGCCGGCAGACGGGGGCTCCGTGACGGTCAGCGTCCGACAGCGGCGCGCCGCAGCCCTCACAGGCGGACGGATCATGATCGACGACATGGTCGGGCGTCGCGGTCCGCTCCAGGGTAGTTCCCTTGTGGCCCGGCTGGCCGCCACTGGGCCTGTCGGACTTGCCGCGCTGGCTCCGGGTGCGCTTCTCCCGGTCACCGCTCTTCTTCTTCAGACCGTCGCTGGCCGGCGGCTTGGAGCTGGTGGTGCTGTCGAGCGCGGCGCTGCGCTCGAGTTCGGCGATCCGCTCGCGCAAGCGGGCGTTCTCCCGCTCCAGCGCGTCGTTCTCCTTGACCAGGGCCGCGCTCAGGCGCAGCAACCCCTGGCCCCATTCCCGAATGGCTTTGACGGCGGTCATTGCGAAGGATTGTGGGGTGAAAAGGTCCTGCAGGCACGCGAAGGCCTCGTCGTGGGCAGCGAGGTCCTCGTGCCAGCGCGACACTGTCACGAACCCTCGTCGGCCTCGACGGCCATGATCGCGGCCAGCACCGCCAGGCGTTCGCCCGCCGGCATGGCCTCGTAGCGCCGGCCCCAGTTGGCCGCCTTGCGCTTGATGCACTGGCGCTCGGTGAAGTTCCGGCCGGCGAAGCTCGCCCAGTGCACCCGGTCAGGCACGAAGTTGAACCACACGACCTCGGTCCGCACCTGGGCCTGGGTCGTCACCTGCAGCGCCAGCCGGCGCCAGCCCGCCAGCAGCTCGTCATAGAGCGCAGACGGGTGGCCCGAGACCATCACCTGGCAGGGCAGACCCTTGAGCAGTTCGAGGAGCGCGACGTGGTCGGCCTCCTCGTACTCGAAGCGGTAGCGCTGCGACGAACGCCGGGTCGCGTGCAGATAGGGCGGATCGCTGTAGACCAGCTCCGGGCCCAGAAACGGGAACGAGGCCAGGAAGGAATGGGCGCAGCCGGGCACCAACTCCACCGGGTAGTCGCAGCCAAAGGCCTCAAGCGCCCGCTCGTCGCGGTCGATCCCGATCGAGCGCATGGCCGCAGGCTTGCGCTTCATCAGCGCCCCGCCCCCAAGATGGCTCTCGATATAGACAGAGTGCCGCGGCATCAGCGCAATCAGCGCCTGGCTCAGACCGGTCGTCGCCTTCGACCCGAAATACCCCACCGGCTGCTCCTCTCATGCGAGAGTGCAACCCATAGGCGAGAGAACCTCAGACTTCCTGACCTCTGCTGATTTTAGGTGACACGAGCCGCGCGGATTCCGAGGCCCCGTCGATGTCGTAGACTCAGACTTCCTGACCTCTGCTGATTTTAGGTGACACGAGCCGCGCGGATTCCGAGGCCCCGTCGATGTCGTAGACTATACAGTCAAGCGGGGATCAACGACGCGCCGACGGCGAAACGGCACCGACGGCAAGCAACATCAGCACGCACTCAGAACTGGCGGCGGGGTACCTGGGTAGTTACTACATATTGCTTATCTCAGATATGGCATTACGCCTGTGGTTTAACTACTATTCGGAGCGGACCACCCGGTGGGGCTCGTCTTCGCGGCGAATGTTGGCTGTCTGGCCGCCCCGTTGTCATGGAGGTCCGGCGCGGCTGGCCAGAACCGACTCTTGAGTCCCGCCAAAGGGCCTTGCGTGAGGTCACTGAGCGAGGATCTGGGCCCAAGGGGCAACCGGGACAACGAGGGTCGCAAGCTCATCATGAGCAAACAAGACGCGTTCGATCGCATTCTGGCATCGCTGCACGAGGCCATGCTCGACGATGCCCACTGGTTACCAACCTTCGCCCTGATCGACGCTTTCTGCCGGACGAAGGGCAATTTCTTGACGTTTGCCGAGGGCAGTACTGAGGACGATTTCGAGATCTACTACAAGAGGTTTTGCTTTTACGGGGAACTCAATAGGGAATTGGAGCGCCACTACTTCAAAAACTATTTTCCGCGGGACGAGCGCGTACCGCGCGTCAGGAAACTGCCTGACAGCAAGCTCTTTCACGTACCCGACCTCTACACGGAACGGGAGCGGAAGACCTCGGCCGCATACAACGAGGCGCTGCCCCTCGGCAGCAGTCAGAACGGAATAGACGTGCGACTGGATGGGCCGAGTGGCTCGCGCATCGTCTGGTCGATTTGCGATCCCGTCGCCCCTGACGGCTGGTCGTCCGATCAGCTCGACATGATCAGGCGTCTATTGCCCCACATTCGCCAATTCGTTCGTGTCCGCCAGGCGCTGGCCGATGCGGGGGCCGCGGGCTCCTCCCTCGACAGGCTGCTCGACAACACCAGATTCGGCGTAATCCAACTGGCCCGACGCGGACGAATCGTGGCCATCAACGACCCCGCTCGAGACCTGCTGAGCAAGGGCGATGGGTTGTTCGACCGGGGCGGCTTCCTCCACGCCCGCTCTCCAGCCGCCGCCGACGATCTGCAGAGGCTGTTGGCACGAGTCCTGCCGCAGGGCGGTGGCCAGGGTGCGAGCGCTTCGATGTTGGTGAAGCGTCGATCCGTCTTGCCGCGACTCGTTCTTCACGTGAGCCCCGTGGGCGACGGAGAGATGGACTTCCGCCCCCGAAACGTCGCTGCGGTCGCACTAATCGTGGATCCTGCCATCCAGGCTCGCATCGATCCGGAACTCGTGATGGCCACCCTGGATCTTACGCCTGCGGAAAGCCAGGTTGCCGCGATGCTGGCCGAGGGCAGGACACCCCGAGAAATCGCAGCTGCAACGGGACGCAGGGAAAGCACGATCCGGTGGCACACGCAGAAAATATTCGTCAAGCACGGTATCTCCCGGCAGGTGGAGCTGGTGCGGCTGGTGTCGACGCTCGCCGGCGTCCCACTGTCTCGGCAATTGCGCCACTGACGGTCGCCTATGGCCGATGTCCTGCACCAATTCCTCGTGACCTCCATAGGCCAACATTCCGACGATGTCCGCCTACCCCCTCAATTTTGAGGGCAGGACTGGGCGATTGGCTCCCTAGACTGAACTTCCGGAGCGGATATTGAGCTAAGCCATTGCGGTTGCTTTGGAAAGCACCGTTTCGCGGAGTCGCGTACTGGGTACGCTACAGGCTGACGCCGAGCAGGTCGAGCGCCTGGCGCTGCAGCTTCGTCGGTTTGGTGACCAGGTCGAAGGGCGGTGCTCCGGGCAGTTTCGGCTGAACTCTGTTCCTGGCGATGGTCGCCAGGTCTTCGAGGAGGGTGCGGAAGCTATGCACCGGCACGCCGTCTGGTGTGCGCTTGGCGGCGGCCTTGCGCCGGGCCGAAGGCGAGGGCTTTGCCGGTGCGACGATGGAGGCGCGCGCGGCGTCCGCGCCCGCCGGGTCGTCCTCGTCGAACAGGATGGGGGCGAGCCTTTGGCGCATGTGCCACTCGACATGGTAGGCGAGCATGCACAGCAGGACGTGGGCGCGCACGCGCTCAGGCCGATAGTGGTGGATGGGCCGCACCTTGAGGTCGACCGTCTTGACGCTTCGGAAGGCGCGCTCGATGCGGCTCAATCCCTTGTAGGCGCGCACCGTGTCCTCGGCCCCGAGCTCGCGCTCGGACAGGCTGGTGCGGATGACGTAGAGGCCATCGAGCGCCGCCTCTTCGGCGATCCGCTCTGCGTTGCGCCGCCAGGCGAAGCCGTCATCGGCGATCTCCAGGTCGAAGTGCTTTCCGACCTTGTGCTTGCCGATGACCTTGCCCACGCGCAGCCCGATCTTGTCCTTGCCGGCGAGACGGCGCTTGTCGCGCCGGGTTGCCGCACGGATCGCGTCGAGATCGCTCTCGGTGGCCTGGAGCAGGGCCTCGCGCTTGCGCGCGCGCTCTTCGGCGAGCAGCGGGTTGCGGCAGGCGATCAGGCGCTCGCCGGGGAAGTCGGGATGATGGATCTCGGCCAGGGCGCGCTCGTCGAAGAGCGAGAGCTGCAGCGTCCCGCCGGAGGCCAGCTCGCGGATCGCCGGCGCCCGCAGCGCGCTGATCCACTCCAGCCCGGCCGGCTTCACCTCCTCGCGGATGCGCGCCTCGGTGAGCATGCCGCGATCGCCCACGAGAACGACCCGCGAAAGCCGGAAGCGCCGGCGCAGCTTGTCGATCTGCGTGCCCAGTGTGGCCGGATCGGCGGTGTTGCCCTCGAACACCTCCACCGCCACCGGGCAGCCCTGCGCGTTGCACAGAAGCCCGAACACGATCTGCAGCTTGCCGCGCTTGCCGTCGCGGGAGTAGCCGTGACGCGCCAGCGGACAGCAGCGCCCCTCCAGCCAGGTCGAAGTGACGTCGTAGAGCACCAGCGCGCCGTCCTCGAGATGACGCTCGGCCAGACCCCGCTCGATCCTGGGCTGGCGCTGCAGTAGCCAGTCCATCGCCTCGTAGAGCTCGTCTTCGCCGACCTCGCCCAGGGCGAGCGCCTCGCCGAGGCCGTGGCCAAGCGTGTCCTCGCTGAGCCCGCGCGCGGTGGCGAGCTTCGAGCGCGGCGCCACGATGCGGGCGACGATCATGGCCACCACGAGATCGCGCAGCCGCGAGCGCCTGGCGCCGATCAGCCGTTCCAGACCGAGGCCGCGCAGGGCGCCGAGCACCGCTGCCACATGGCCGAAGGGACGCGAGCGGGTGATGTCGAAGCCGTCGTGCTCGCGGATCGTCTCGCCTCGGGGCACTGCGGTTCCGCCGCGCAGCAGGATGCGCAGACCGTCGATCAGGTGCGGCGGCCACTTGGACAGATTGGCCAGGGTGCGTTTTCTGATTTTTCCGCCCGCGCGCCATGATTCGCGCAGGAGGATTGCGGGCGGGGAGTTCCGGTTTGGGACGCTCTCGATATACATGGGGACGGAACATAGCCCACCTCCCGCCTCATATCAACCACCTCTCTCCATTTACATGGGTACACTTTGCATCTGCGCCGAAGGCCGATACGCCCGTAAGATCAACGGCTTAGCCCCGAAAATCAGCCCATTTCCGGGGGGAAGTTCGGCCTAGACTGGGTCGAGATGACCGAAGGAGCCGAGCGCCGGAGGATGAGGACGTGAAGATTAGCGAGGTTGTCACGACGCCGCTCTGGATTCCCTACAAGCAACCCTTTCACTGGTCTCAGGGCGTCACCCATGGCGCCGAGGTAATTCTGGTCGAGGTCCATACCGACGAGGGCGTGGTCGGATACGGCGAGTCGATCGCGACGCCATCGGCCGAGGCCGTTCGTGCCCATCTATCGCTCGCGGCGGATTTTTGTATTGGACGCAGTCCTTTCGAGAACGCCCGCCTGATTGGCGAGGCCTACAACGCGCTCTTCGGGCGCGAAGAGGCTTGCAGAGCTTCCAAATTCGCGGGAAAGGCGCTCGCGGGGCTGGAGATGGCGCTGTGGGACGCCATGGGCAAGGCGGTGCGCCGCCCCGTCCATGCTCTGCTAGGGGGCGCGGTGCGCGATGAAGTGCGCTATTTCGGCTTCCCGCAAGGCGAAACCGCCGAGGAAACCGCAGGCGAGGCCGCACGGCTCGCGGCCTCGGGTCACGAAGTAATCTTCGTCGAGGTGGGGCGGGGCGACGATCTGGACGCCGAGGTCGTGGCCCGGGTCCGGGCCGCCATCGGACCCGACAAACGCTTGCGTCTCGACCCGAGCGGGCGCTGGCACCCCGTTCGGGCCACCCGCATGATGCGAAGGCTTTCCCTGTTTGACATCGAGGTCGTGGAGCAACCGATCGATTCGGAGAGCGTCGAGGCGCTGGCGCGGGTCCGGGCCGGAAGCCCGGTTGCGATTGCGGCGGACCAGGGTGTCATTGCGCTGGGCGACGCCTTCGACGTCTGCCGCCTGCACGCGGCCGACCTGATTGTCGTCGGCCTGCACGAGACCGGGGGCCTGCTGCGCTTCTGCAAGGTGGCGCACATCGCAGAGGCGGCCAATATCGATGTTTGCATCCACGGACTACACGAGACGGGAATTACCACGGCGGCGGCGTCCCACGCGGCAGCGGTGACCCCCAATCTGGACGATGGCAACCAGTACATGAACAATTTTCGTAACTGCCCAGGTTCTTGCTGTGAAAATTCTCTGGGATTCGGCACAACGCTACCCACGCGACGCCCGTGTGCTCCTCTGGGGTCGCCGGGTTTCACAGCTCACGATGCCCCTCTTGCGGACTGCGACCGGTAAGCTACCCCGATGTGGCCCGAAGTCCGCCCGCGCGACGGGCACCGATTTTCATTCTATGGGGTGGTCCAGCACGGCGTCGACCATGATCGTTTATGAGAATGGCTCCGCTGTTGGAGAACCCGTGCCAGGTGAGCTTACGCGCACTTGACGGTGGCGATGAGCCGATCCGATGGGCTGGTCAGGGCTTCGATGATATTCCAGCCCTGCTTTCTGGCGGTGGTGATGACGCTGCGCAGGATGGCGAAGTTCTCGGCCCCCTGCGCGGACCGGAAGCCCCCGGAGATCTTCTGGCGCAGCTTCATCATCCGAAGGTCGCGCTCGGCCTCGTTGTTCGTGAACCCGACCTCGAGGTCGATCAGGAACCGGAGCACCGCGCATTTGTGGTCGCGCAGCCTCAAGGCCAGATTGTGACCGATCCTTCGCTTCCGGCGCTTCTTCCTCTTGCCAGGCGAGAACGGTGGTTGGCTCTCGTGAAAGGCCAGCGCATCGGCGATGATCTCGTCGTATCGGCGCTCGATCAGCGCCACAAGCCTCGCCGGAACGGCGATATCCTTGTCCAGCGCGATGCGGGCGGCGCGATTGGCTCGGCGCAGGAGCTGCTGCATCCGCCGGGCCCAAGCCTCCCCTTCGATGTCCACCAGCGCCTGCAACTCCCGCAGGTGATGGGCGTTGCACAGGCCGTGCTCCACCCCTTCCATCGCGAAGTACGGCTTCCAGTGATCGTGCACGACGATGCCGGAGACACCCGAGAGCAGGGCGCCGCGCTTGCCGCTGACCCGGTACGCCGCCAGCAGCGGCGTGCAGATCACATGAAGCCACTGCGTCTGACCGCCGATCCGCAAGCCGGTCTCGTCCATGTGTTTCACCCGCGCCGTGCCCGCCGCCAGGTCCTGTATGTGCAAGGCCGCGTCCCGCAAGCCGCTCGGCCGCCCTCTCGCTCATCGTCGCCAACGTCGCAGCCGTCACCGGCGCGCCGAAGAGCTCGGCCATCACCTGCGACAGCCGATCCTCCGGCAGGAAGTGAGCGTGCTGAAGGTAGACCGCCACCCCGGCAATGCGCGGGCCGTACTGCACCGGCGCCGACACCCCGTCGGGGAACGCCGCCCGGGTCACCGTCCCGCAATGCCCGCAGCACTTGGCATGCGCCCGGTGCTCGGTCACCTCCAGGGGGCTCGGCTCGGGCAGATCGAACACCTGGCGGGCGACGGGCGTTCCCGCCCTGGCCGCGTCCGAAAGCGGCGAACCGCATCCCTTGCAGGAAGCCGGGACGTGATCCTTCACCCGATCCGGGTGATCGGCGCGGCGCAGCGTCTTGCCCTTGTGGCCGGGCTGGCCACCGGGCTTGCGGCCCGATTTGCCGCGCAGGCTTCGGGTTCGCCGCTTCGAATTCGGCTTCCTCAGCCCATCGCTCGAAGGCGGCTTGCCGCTGTTGAGGCCGAGACGGCGCTCCAACTCCTCGATGCGCTCGACGAGACGCGCGACTTGCTCTTCCAGCCGCGCGTTCTGCTGCCGAAGCCAGGCATTTTCCTCCCGAAGCCGGGCGTTCTCCTCCTCCAGGCGGGCGATCTTCTGCGCGGGCGTTTCGGGCGCTGCTCCCGTCGAAGGGCCGCGCGGCGACTCGGGATTGCTCATGTCGTTGTTGAGTCATTTCCCGAAATTCCCGTCAAGCCCTTTCCACCAACTCCGAACGAGAAACGCCTCAATCCACTGGCCCAAAATGACAAATCAGACGACCTGGGCAGTTACCAATTTTCTCGCCTGGGACATCGTCAGGCAGCCCGACCTGACGTTGCATGACGGCAGGCTGCCCGTCCCCGACGGGCCGGGACTGGGCTTCGAACTGGATTGGAACGCCGTGCGCGAAGCGGCGGCCGCCTGGTGGAAGGGCGTTGACTACACCAGTCGGCTCACCCAGGGCCATCGCTTCACTCCCTTTCCAGCCGATGCGGTCGACCCGCAGCGCGTCGACGATGATGTGTCGGATCGCGCGAGCGATGGTGATTGCGGGCTTGCCGGCAACGGCAATAGCTTCGTTCGCCTGCGGGACGTCCCTCCGGACTAGACACGCCTGAACTGCCGTCTCAATGTCCGTGACTTGAGCATGGACATCGCGTGCCCATGCCCGCGACACGATGCACCGCGCGGCCACGCGGAGCCCGGCGCACACTCCCAATCTCGGGCACTATCCGGCGCGCGCGCTGCTAGGTATGATTCGGCCCTGCAATGAGCGCGCGACCGCTAATCATCGACTGCGACCCCGGCCAGGACGATGCCGTCGCCCTGCTGCTGGCCTTCGCCTCCGCCGAGGAGTTCGAACTGCTCGGCATCACCGCCGTCGCGGGCAACGTGCCGCTCGCCCGGACCGAGAGCAATGCGCGCCGGATCAGGGATCTCGCCGGCCGGCCCGAGGTGCCGGTCTACGCCGGCTGCTCCCGGCCCATGGTGCGTGAGCCGGAGACCGCCGAGTACATCCACGGGCCGACCGGGATTGACGGCGCCGATCTGCCGGAGCCGAGCCGCCCGGCTGAAGCAGCCCACGCGGTGGACTTTCTTGTCGATACGCTGACGGCGGCGCAGGAACCCGTCACGCTGGCGACGCTCGGCCCCCTCACCAATGTCGCGCTCGCCATCGTCAAGAATCCGGCGCTTCTCGCCAACGTCCGCGAGATCGTGACCATGGGAGGTGCCATCGGACTCGGCAACGTCACACCGGCTGCCGAATTCAACGTCCACGCCGACCCCCACGCCGCGCACGTGGTGTTCGAGGCGGGGGTGCCGCTCACCATGATCGGTCTCGACGTCACCCATCAGGCGATTGCGACGCCGCCCCGGCTGGAGGCGATCCGCGCGCTCGGCACCGCGCCGGCGGCAGCGGTCTGCGGAATGCTCGACCTGTATGGTGAGAAGAACATCGAGGCCTATCACCACGGCGCGCCCATGCACGATCCCTGCGTGATCGCGTATCTTCTGGCGCCGGATCTCTTCGAGGGCCGCGACATGCGTGTCGATGTGGAGCTCAACGACGGCAACTGCTTCGGGCGGACGGTGTGCGATCTCCACGGCCGCACCGCCGCCGCCGCCAACGCCCACGTGCTGCAGCGGGTCGATGCGGACGGCATCTTCGCCATGTTGACCGAGCGTCTGGCGCGGCTCCCGATCACCCCCATATAGTAGAGGGGGAACCTGCGATGAGCCGCGATCGGAAGCTACCGACAAAGGGTCAGAGCGACAGCGCTGGCGTGGATGCCTTCCTGCGCCGGGTCGCGACGACGCCCGCGCCACTAAAGCAGGGCGAGACCGGACGCCTCATCTTTGCGATGGATGCGACGGCGAGCCGGGAGCCGACATGGGATCGCGCCTGCCAGATCCAGGGGGAGATGTTCGACGCCACGGCCTCCCTCGGCGGGCTCTCGGTACAGCTTGTCTACTACCGCGGCTTCGGCGAGTGCCGGGCGAGCAAGTGGGTGCAGGATTCGCGTGCTCTGGTGCGCGTCATGACTGCCGTCCACTGCCTCGGCGGCCACACCCAGATTCGCAAGGTGCTGCGCCACGCCTTGGACGAGACCCAGGCGCAGCGGGTCCACGCGCTGGTCTTCGTCGGCGATGCCATGGAAGAGAACGTGGACGAGCTCTGCGCCATCGCCGGCGAGCTGGGCTTGCGCGGGGTTCCCGCTTTCATGTTCCATGAGGGCCCGGACCCGGGGGCATCTTTGGCCTTTCGCCAGATCGCCAGGCTCACCAACGGCGCCTATCTGCGCTTCGATGCGTCGAGCGCGCGCCAGCTCAAGGAGCTGCTCGGCGCGGTTGCGGTCTACGCCGCCGGCGGGCGCAGGGCGCTCAGGGACTACAGCCGTGAGCGCGGTGAGGCGGTGTTACAGATCGCCCATCAGATAAAATGAGCCCGCCCAACCCGCGCACCTGCCGCCCGATCCGTTAGACTGCCCCCACGATGGTCGCCTACGTCCTTCTCGGGCTCGCGCTCCTGGTGCTGGTTGTGTTTCTCAGCCGCTGGTTCGCCACGGCCAATCCCTCGAAACTCGCGAAATGGGTCAAGTGGGGCTTCATCGCCGCAGGCGCCGCCGCCACGATCTTCCTCGGCGTGACAGGCAAGGCGCATCTCGCCTTCCTGCCGCTCGCGCTTACCGGGCTGCCCTGGTTCTTGGGCCGCATGGCTGCAGGCCGGATGAACCCGAATCCCACGGCCGGCCAACGCTCGGATGTCGAGACCCCCTATCTGCGCATGACCCTGGACCACGACAGCGGCGAGATGGAGGGCACGGTGCTGCAGGGGCGCCATACCGGGCGTCGGCTCGACGAGCTCGGGGAACACGAGCTTCTGGACCTCTTCGACGAATGCAGCCTGCGGGACGAAGAGGGCCGGCGGCTGCTGGAGGCCTACATGGACCGCACCCTCGGCCCCGACTGGCGCGAGCGCGCCGAGGCAGAGGCCGAGCGCGAACGCAGCGCTGGCGCCAGCACGGGCCAGGGCTGGGGCCGCAAGAGGGCCAGCGCCGGCCGCACGCCGATGACTCGCGAGGAGGCCTACGAGATCCTCGGCCTCCAGCCCGGTGCCGGCGCGGAGGAGATCAAGGAAGCGCACCGCACGCTCATGCGCAAGATCCACCCCGATCACGGCGGCTCCAACTATCTCGCGGCCAAGATCAACCAGGCGAAGGAGCTGCTGCTCGGCGGTTGAGCCATGCGGCGCCGGGCTCGCTTGCCGCGCTGCAGGCGCCGTGGCACACCGCCGCCTCCACAGCTCTCCGTCGGCGCGGCGAGGTCCTAGAAATGCCCATATCGGTGAGGAAGGCCGTGCTCCCCGTCGCCGGCATGGGCACGCGATTCCTGCCCGCAAGCAAGGCAGTGCCCAAGGTGTTGTTGCCGGTGGTCGACAAGCCCTTGATTCAGTACGCGGTCGAAGAGGCGCGGGCCGCGGGGATCGAAGAATTCATCTTCGTCACCGGCCGGGGCGAGGCGGCGATCAAGGACCATTTCGAGCGTGACGCGGCGCTCGATGCCCATCTTGAGGCGCGGGGTGACAATGCTGCCTTGGCGGCCGCCGCGAGTGCCGTGCTTGAGCCTGGCGCCGCCAGGTTCGTGCGTCAGGAGGAACCGCTCGGGCTCGGCCATGCCGTCCTCTGCGCGCGCGATCTGGTGCGTGACGAGCCCTTTGCGGTGCTGCTTCCGGACGAGCTTCTCCTCGGCGCCCCGCCCTGTCTCGCGGAACTCGTCGCGGTCTACGGCAAGTCGGGAGGAAGCGTCGTGGCGCTTGCCGAGGTGCCGCAGGCCGAGACCGGACGTTACGGAATCGTCGAGGTCGCGGCCGAGGAGGGGCAGACCGTCACCATATCGGGCATGGCGGAGAAGCCCGATCCTGAGCACGCACCGTCACGTCTCGCGCTCATCGGCCGCTACATCCTGCAACCGGGCATCTTCGCGCGGCTTGCCGCGCAGCCGCCGGGCGCGGGCGGCGAGATTCAGCTGACCGACGCCATGGCTGCGATGGTGCGCGAGGAGCCCTTCCACGGCGTGCGCTTCACCGGTCGGCGCTTCGATTGCGGCAGCCCGGCCGGTTACCTGCAGGCGACGATTGCCGGCGCCCTGGAACGGCCGGAGTTGAGACAGGATCTGTTGACCTTCATGAGTGAGGCGACGCCCTCCTCGTAGGGCGGATCGCCACAGGCGTTTTGTATCGAGGTACATCGCGATGCGCGTTGCAATGATTGGTGCCGGATACGTCGGCCTGGTGTCGGCCGCGTGCTTTTCGGAGTTCGGCCACGCCGTGACGTGCGCCGATGCCGCGCCGGAGAGGGTCGCGGCGCTCCGCGCGGGTCGGGTGCCGATCTACGAGCCGGGGTTGGAGACGCTGGTCGCCGCCAACGCCGCCGCCGGCCGCCTCTCCTTCACCGAAGACGTTGCAGACGCTGTGGCGGAAGCCGATGTGGTGATGCTGGCGGTCGGCACGCCCAGCCGGCACGGCGACGGCCATGCCGACCTCTCCTTCGTGTTCGAGGCGGCCCGCCAGGTCGCCGACGCCCTCGACGGCTACACCGTCGTTGCGACGAAATCGACGGTGCCCGTCGGCACCGGGCGCGAGATCGCGCGCATCATTCGGGAGCGCCGTCCCGATGCCGCGTTCGATGTCGTCTCGAACCCCGAGTTTCTGCGCGAGGGCTCTGCGATCGGCGATTTCATGCGCCCCGACCGGGTCGTCGTCGGCGTCGACTCCGAGCGGGCGCGGGAGGTGATGCGTGCGCTCTACCGGCCGCTCTTCCTGATCGAGACTCCGGTGCTCTTCACCACGCTGGAGACGGCGGAGCTCATCAAGTACGCCGCCAACTGCTTCCTCGCGACCAAGATCACCTTCATTAACGAGATCGCCGACCTCTGCGAGCGCCTCGACGCGGATGTTCAGGACGTCGCGAAGGGCATCGGCCTCGACGGCCGCATCGGGCGTTACTTCCTGCACGCAGGCCCCGGCTTCGGCGGCTCGTGTTTCCCCAAGGACACTGCAGCTTTCGTCCGCATCGCCGAGGAAGCCGGCGCACCGTCCGAAATCGTCGAGGCCGTGCTGCGCAAGAACACCGCACGCAAGGTCGCGATGGTCGACAAGATCGTGCAGGCCTGCGGCGGCTCCGTCGCGGGCAAGACCATCGCTGTGCTCGGAGTCACGTTCAAGCCCAACACCGACGATGTGCGGGAGAGCCCGAGCCTCGTGATCCTGCCGGGACTCATCGAGCAGGGGGCCAAAGCCCGCGCCTTCGATCCCGCCGGCATGGAGGAAGCGTGCGCCCTCCTCGACGGCGTCGTCTGGTGCAACGACTCCTACGATGCGATGACGGATGCGGACGCACTCGTCATCCTCACCGAGTGGAACGAGTTCAGGGCGCTCGACCTGGAGCGCGCCAGGGGCCTGCTCAGGACACCGCTGATGGTCGATCTCCGCAACGTCTACGAGCCAAGCGAGGTCGCCGGTGCCGGCATTCGCTATGTCAGTGTCGGCCGGCCGGCGGCCTCGCCATGAGCGCGGGGCACGCGCTCGACCCGGCGATCCTCGGCGCCTACGACATCAGGGGCATCGTCGGTGAGACCTTGACCGGGGCCGACATGACCGCCGTCGGCCTGGGCTTCGCCACCATCGCGCGGTACCGCTGCACCGCCATCCGACGACCGCTTATCTGCGTTGGGCGCGATGGCCGGCTGAGCTCGCCCGACCTCCAGGCCTATCTGGTCGAAGGATTGACCGATGCCGGCGCCGACGTGTTCCGTATCGGCGTTGGTCCGAGTCCGATGCTCTATTTCGCCGTCCACGACCGCCAATGCGACGGCGGCATGATGATCACGGGCTCCCACAACCCGCCCGCCTACAACGGCGTCAAGATGGTGCTGGGCGGTGGGCCCTTCTACGGCGCCGATATCGAAGCGCTGGCACAGGTCGTAAAGGACGGCGCATTCGCCGAGGGCACCGGAAGGGTGACAGAAGCCGATGAGGTCCGCGATGCCTATGTCGCGCGCCTCCTCGCCGAAGCGGTAGAACAACCATTCACCGTGGCGTGGGATGCCGGCAACGGCGCCGCCGGCGCGGTGCTCGGCGCGCTTGCGAGCGGCCTCCGGGGCCGCCATATCCTGCTGAACGATGAGGTCGACGGAACCTTCCCCGTCCACCATCCGGACCCCACGGTACCAGAGAACCTGGTGCAGCTGATCGAGACGGTGCGCGCCGAGCGCTGCGATCTCGGCATTGCCTTCGATGGCGACGGCGACCGTATCGGGGTCGTGGACGGCGACGGCGTGATCCTCTGGGGCGATCAGCTCGTGGCATTGCTCGCCCGCGAAGTGCTGCACGAGCGACCGGGTGCAACCGTCATCGGCGATGTAAAGGCGAGCAGCGTCCTGTTCGACGAGATCGCCCGCCTCGGCGGCACGCCCTTGATGTGGCGCACGGGGCACGCGCCGATCAAGGCGAAGATGGCGGAGCTCGGTGCTCCGCTCGCAGGCGAGATGAGCGGCCACATCTTTTTCGCCGACCGCTACTACGGTTTCGACGACGCCCTCTATGCCGCTCTCCGCCTTCTGCGGCTGATCGCCGGCGAGGGGCGCTCGCTCGCCTCATTGCGGGCTGAACTGCCGCGCAGGGTCAGCACGCCCGAGGTCCGCTTCCCCTGCCCGGACGCGCGCAAGTTCCAGGTCGCCGACGAGATCGGCGCCCGGCTCAGCGCCGCGGGCGCCACCTTCTCCGCCATCGACGGGGTGAGAGCCGAGACCGAAGAGGGCTGGTGGCTGCTGCGTGCATCGAACACGCAGCCCATGTTGGTGGCCCGCTGCGAGGGCGCGAACGATGCCGCCTTGAACCGGCTGAAGGACGATCTCGCGTTCCAACTGCGCGCGAGCGGCATCGAGCCGCCCGACTTCTAGCAAGCGTTTCCCACAGCTTTTTCGTGCGTCCCGGCGAGCCAGAGATTCCGCCGAATCAAAGACTTCCAGAACTTTTTTCACAAGCCGTTCTTGACGAACTCGCCAGTTGGAACACATAAAGGATGTTGAGTCGATTCGCTGGGGGTGGCGGGGCGGACGTGGGATCACGGCGAAGAAGAAGAATAATGCGTCCCGGTACGGCCGCCCTCGGTCTCGTCCTCGTGCTCTGTATCCTCGTCATATCGCAGGTTTTCTCTGCTGAGGAGGCGCAGGCGCGCTACGCCTCCATCGTCATCGATGCCGAGACCGGCGAAGTCCTGCGCTCCCGCAGCGCCGACGTACGCCGATACCCGGCGTCGCTGACCAAGATGATGACCCTCTATCTGCTCTTCGAGGCAATCGACGAGGGGAAGCTCAGCCTCGACTCCAAGCTGAAGGTCCCGAAGCGGGCGGCGGGGCAGTCACCCTCCAAGCTCGGATTGCGTGCCGGCTCGACGATCCGTGCTGAGGACGCGATCAAGTCGCTGATCGTAAAATCGGCCAACGATATCGCCGTGGTGGTCGCCGAGGCGCTGGGCGGAACCGAAATCGAGTTCGCCAGGATAATGACCAGGAAGGCACAAGAGCTCGGCATGTCCCGAACCACCTTCCGCAATGCGTCCGGGCTGCCGAACCGGAAGCAGCGCAGCACGGCGCGAGACATGTCGCGGCTCGCCCAAGCCCTGATGCGGGACTTCCCGGACCGCTACCACTATTTCGACGACCAGCGCTTCAGCTACAAGGGCAGGGTGCATCGCACGCCGAACAAGCTGCTCGCCCGCTATCGCGGCATGGACGGCATCAAGACCGGCTATATCCGCGCCTCGGGTTTCAACCTCGTGGCCTCGGCGGAACGCGACGGCCGGCGCGTCATCGCGGTTGTCTTCGGCGGCAAGACGCCGAACTCGCGCAATGCCCACATGGCCAACCTCCTCGACCTCGGCTTCACGCGAATTGCCGAGAACGACGCCAAGCGCGGCCGCGTCCGCTACGCGGGCATTCCGCGCCCACCCGCCGGCTCCGGATTGGCCGCGCCGGCAACACGATTTAAACCGGCGGCGATCATGGTTGCGGCGGCCCAGCCGCCCGAGCTGGCCGAGGGTGCGGCGGCGCCGCTGGCCGAGCCGATCGAGAGCCCATCGCAGGCTCCGCGCCCGGCGCTCGAGCCGGTCGAGGTCGTTTCGGGACCCTTGCCCCCGCCGTCGAAGTCCGTGGCCGCGACGCTCGCGGTCGTGGACTCGGTGATCGCGACCGAGTCATCGTCGGCAAAGAAGGCTGCGGCTGCGTCGACTGTGGATGGCCCCTGGGGGGTCCAGGTGGGCTCCTATGAGTCGGTGACAGCGGCAGAGATCGCTATGCGCCGGGCGTCGGCGCGCGCGCCGCTCCTCAACGATGCGGCGGCGACGCTCACGCCTCGTACCGACGGCCGCAGCACCCTCTATCGGGCGCGCTTTCTGGGCCTCTACAAGAACGACGCCAATCGTGCGTGCGAGAAGCTGCGGACGGCACCGATGCCCTGCACCGTCATCCGCGGCCTCGACCCGGCCCACGACCCCGCCGTCAGCGCCCGCTCCTAGGGCGCGTGCGTTCTTGACGGGCCGCCGTCGCGGCCTGTCGCGAGCCCGTCAAAGACGGTCTCGCTCCAATCGTCAACTCTCCGCCGTCTCTTCGGGGAGCGGGCGGGGCCGGCCGTTGTCGTCGATGGCAACGTAGATGAAGGTCCCTTCGGTCACCTTCACCTCCACGGTGCCGCGCCGCCGGCGCGCCCAGGTCTGGATGTCGATGGTGATCGAGGTCGTCCCGGTCTTCACTACCTCGGCGTAGCAGGTCACGAGGTCGCCGACGGCGATCGGGGCGTGGAAGCGCATCGCCTCCACCGCCACCGTGGCCAAGCGTCCGCCGGCGCGCCGCGCCGCCACAACGCCGCCGGCAAGGTCCATCTGCGCCAGCACCCAGCCGCCGAAGATGTCGCCGTTGGGGTTCGCGTCGGCGGGCATGGCGAGCGTGCGGAGCGCGGGCTCGGCGTCCGGCGGCCGTTCGGTCTCGGTCATGGGTGTCTCTTTTTCACTTGGCCTTGCGCCTGCTTTTTCGCCAGGCCCGGATGTAGGCCATGCAGTGCTCGTCCCGCCCCATCAACACGTCTTCGGCTAGCTTGTAGTTAGGCTCCGTGCGGTCGATGCCGAGGATCGCCTCCGGCGGGCTCGCCACCGGGTCCATGATTCCGCCATCGGCACCGGCCTCGACCGCTAGCAGCACGAACATCTCGTTCAGGAGCTTGCGCGCCGGCAGCCCGAACGAGACGTTGCTCATGCCGCCGGTGATGTGGACCTCGTCGCCGAAGCGCGCGCGCAAGGTGCGGATCGCGTCGAAGCAGTGGTTGCCGAAGCTGGAGTCGACCGAGATCGGGAAGACCAGCGGGT
This sequence comes from Alphaproteobacteria bacterium, assembly GCA_963422645.2. Taxonomy (GTDB): domain Bacteria; phylum Pseudomonadota; class Alphaproteobacteria; order UBA828; family UBA828; genus WTGU01. The sequence continues at coordinate 110,331 of CAXXVO010000008.1, read as the reverse complement.
CGATATAGAGGTCACCGATGGCGAACCCTCTCGCCAAGGCGGCCTCCACCATGCGGGATGCGTTCGCCACGCGCTCGTCGGCGCCGTCGGGCATCCCTCGCTCGCCGGCCGCGGTCACCACCACGCGGCAGTCGTGCTCCCGCGCGAGGTCGAGCGCATCCAACCGCTCCAGCGAGGCCGAGTTGAGCATCGGGCGCATCTTGGCCGGCGCGAGCGCCTCCAGGCCTGCGCGGATCACGTCCACGCTGGAGGAATCGACGGAGATCGGGAGTTCGGTCATCTCCTGAACCGTGGCGGCGAGCCAGGCCATGGCGCCGGTCTGCACGGCGAGCTTGGGCGCGATCTCGTCGACGTTGAGGTCGAGGAAGGCGGCGCCTGTGCGCTCCTGATGGCGGATCTGCGCCTCGATGTAACGCAGGCCCTCGGCCGGATCGCCCGCCGCCGTCTCCATCGCGGTCTCGATCGCGACCTGGACGTGCTTGACCCGCCCTTCCTCGTAGTCCTTGGTCCGCTTCGCCTCCGCCGTCACCGGCAGCGCGCGCTCCTCGCCCTCTGCGGTCTCGTAGAAGATGACCTCAGCGCCGTCGCGCTCTGCGATGCGCTTGCCCTTGCGGAGCGCGACACGGGTGCAGTGGATGTTCTCGCCGATGACGATCAGCGGTGCGGTGGTCATGCGGCGGTCCCTTCAGGTGCGAGGTGCGAGGGCATGGGCTTGAGCTGGCAGCCGTCCACGAAGAGGTCGAAGAAATCGGGCGTGGTCTCCAGCTCGATATGCTCGATGTCCTGGACCTCGCGCTCCAGCGCGCGCCGCCGGGCGGCCGAGAGCAGGATCGCCCGCGCCCCGCGCGCCGCCGCGTTGCCGGCCTTGACGACGCGTTCCTCCGGTACCGGCGCCAGCAGGCCGATGGCGATGGCGCTGCGCACGTTCACGTAGTTGGCGAAGCCGCCCGCGAGATAGAGCCGATCGATCCCAGCGGGATCGACGCCGAGCGCGCGCATGACGATGTACTGCCCGCAGTAGTTGGCGGCCTTGGCCTGGCCGAGGTTGCTGGCGTCCTCCTTGGAGAAGGTGATCCCGTGCTCCGGCACCACCATCATCTCCCTCTGCTTGCGGTCGGCGGTGAAGACACCCTTGGCGGTCAGCACGTCAGCCCGGCGCAGCTCCGCCAGCAGGTCGATGAGGCCGGAGCCGCAGAGCCCCACCGGCTCCTTGCCGCCGATGGTCTCGCAGGCGGCCTCGCCGTCTTCGCCGAGACGGACCGCCTCGATGGCGCCGTCGCAGGCCGGCATGCCGTAGCGCACCAGCCCGCCCTCGAACGCCGGCCCCGCCGGGCAGGAGGCGGCGAGCATCCGGCCCCGGTGCTTGAGCACGACCTCGGTGTTGGTGCCCATGTCGACCAGCATCACGGTATCGGCGTCGGCGAACCCTTCTTCGAGCGCCACGAGGGCGGCTGCGGCATCGCCCCCCACATGGCTCGCGATGAGCGGCAGCCCATAGACGCGGGCCGCACGGTTGGCGCGCAGGCCCAAGCGCAGCGCGCGGACGCTGAGCGCCGTGTTCGCCCGCTCGCCGGCGAGGAAGGCGTGCTCGATGGAAGACTTGTAGGGCTTCTGGCCGATTCCCTGGACATCCAACTTGAACAGGATATCGCGCATGGTTGGGTTGGCCGCGACCACGATCTCGTAGATCGCCTGGCGGTTGGTGCCGAGCCGGGCGCAGCCGTCAACGATGGCGCGGTTGATGGCCGATGCCGCTGCCTTCTGCAGCTCGCCCGCCTTGTCCTCGCGGTCGTAAGAGATACGGTGCATGACGTCGCTGCCGCCGAAGGCCTGCGGGTTCTCGAAGGCGGCGCTGTGCACGCTCTTGCCGGTCTCCAGATCGACAAAGTCGAGCACCACCGTCGTGGTGCCGAGATCGACCGCGAGACCCAACATGCTGCCCCGGTAGCGGTCCACCACGTCGCCGTCATACAACACCTCTTCGCCCCGCCGGGTGACGAGGGGGTCGAGCGTCGCGGGCGCGCCGGCCGCATCCGCATGGGCGCGCACCAGGATGCGAGGGCGGCGGCGGAGCGGTGCGAACGCAACGTCGATGTCGTCCCGCTCGACCATCGCCTGACAAGCGAGGCGATAGGGCGCGCGCAGAAATCCCTCCGCCTCGGTGCGGGCGCACAGAGCCTCATCGCCCGCGCTCACCTCGACCACGCATTCGTGACAGCGGCCGTTGCGCTGGCAGGAGGTCGGCACCTCGACGGCGAGCTCGTCGGCGCAGTCGAAGAGCGTCATGCCGATGGCGAGCGACTGTGTTCTGCCGTCGTGGGAGACGGTGCCGGGTCCCGTGGGTCGCGGTGCGCCTTCCCGCTGCGCCGCGGCGGCTTGTCTGATCGCGCCGAGCTTCTTCTTCGCACGCTCCTCGGCGGCGGGGTCATCCTCCCACGCGTCGCTATAGTCGAAGGTGCCGTCGTGGCCGCAGGTCGCGGGCGCGCCCTTCTCGACGGCAGGAATCTGGTTGCCGCACGAGAACGCCGCGGTGCAGCGGTCGCGCGCATCGCGGTAGGGGCAGCGCTGCGTCGCCTGCTCGTCGGCATGACTCACGATATCCGCGAAGATCTCGGTGAGCCGATCAAGCCGCTGCTGATAGTCCTCTTGGCTGATCTTCGGCAACGGCCTGCCTAACCGCGCTCTTCCATCAGCTTCTTGGCCAGTGCCACGCAGGAGAGCGCGTCCTTGCCGTAGCCGTCCGCGCCCATGTCGTCGGCGAACTCCTCGGTCACCGGGGCGCCGCCCACCATCACCATCACATCATCGCGGAGGTCGGCGTCGATCAGCGCCTCGATGGTCTTTCCCATGTTCGGCATCGTCGTGGTCAGCAGCGCCGACATGCCCATGATTGGCGCCCCGTGCTCCTCCAGCGCGGCAATGAACTCGTCTTCCGACGTGTCCACGCCTAGATCCACCACCTCGAAGCCCGCGCCGGAGAGCATCATGATGCAGAGATTCTTGCCGATGTCGTGGAGGTCGCCCTTGACCGTGCCCATGATCACGGTACCGAGGGGCTCGACGCCCGAGGCCGAGAGTATCGGCTCGATATGGGCCATTCCCGCCTTCATCGCCCGCGCGCAGGCCAGCACCTCGGGCACGAAGATGAAGTTCTCGCGGAACTTGATGCCGACGATGCCCATGCCGGCGATCAGGCCGTCGTCCATGATCTCCAGCGCCTCGGTGCCCGCCTCCAGCGCCTGCGTGGTGAGTGCGTCGACCGTATGATTGTCGCCCTCGATCAACGCGGCGGCGATGTCCTGCATCTCAGGACGCGTGCGCGCGAAGTGCGCGACGTTGCGCTCGATCTCGTCGGGACGCTCGAGAAACTCCTCGATCTCGTCGCGGATCACCGCGTTGGCGATGTCGGCAAGTTCAGCCATGGGGGACTCAGTGGTGAAATGGACGGGGTGTCACAGGGCCTTAGTGCGGGCGGTCGTGCTCGGCGTGCCAGTCGCGCACCGCCAGCGGAATCTCGCGCAGGTTCTCGACCGAGGTCTGGAGCGGGATGGCGCATTCCGGCCCCACCCCCTGCACGCCGGCGTCGAGGTTGGCATAGACCTCCTTGCGCACGTCGTCGGGCCCCTTGGCGAAGAGCGTCTCGGGATTGTTGATGTTGCCGACCAGCGATACCCGGTCGTCCATCACCGCCACGGATTCGGCCGGCTTGTTCTTGGAATCGAAGTGGAAGGCGGCGATCCCGGTCTCGGCGATGTAGCCCATGCGGTCCACGGTGCGCCCGCAGATATGGAGGATGAGCGGCACCGGCAGGCGCTCCACCAACTCGATGTGGAGGTCCTTGAGGTAGCGCTTGTAGTAGTCGGCGCTGACCAGGTCGCCGGTGGCGTGATCGGGGACCGTGAGCGCGTCCGCGCCCGCCTCGATCTGCGCCATCCCGAAGACGATCGTCGCCTCCTTCATGCGGTCGAGTGCGAGCTTGGTCTTGCCCGGATCGTCGAGCGACAAGAGCAGGAAGGGCTCGACGCCGAAGCAGTGATAGCCCAGCGTCCACGGCCCCATGGTCTTGCCGATGATCGCGACCTCGTCGCCGAACTCGCGGCGCAGCAGGCGGATCGCCTCGATCACGCAAGCCATGTCCGGGTGCAGGAGGAAATCGTTGGGGATGCGGATGTCGTCCACGTCCTCCCAAATCGGCTCGCGCATGCGCACGGTCGGCCAGTTGTCCTTCTGCTCCCACTGCATCTTGCAGCCGAGCGCGGACGATTCCTGGATGATCGAGAAGACCGGCATGATGCTGTCGAAGCCGAGCTCGGTGTAGCTGGTGGCGGCGAGCCGCGCCATCAGCTCCGGGTCGCGGTTCGCGAGCGGGAAGTTCGCGTCCACCAGGTCCATCAGCTCGACAGTCGCGACCGAGGTGGGGTTGCACACGGGCGTGCGATCCACCGGCTCGCGCTTCAGCGCCGCAAGCACCCGCTCGCGGCTGGTCATGGAGGGTACTGCCGTCATCGCTTCCGCTCCCGACCCTCAGGTCTGTTGCGCGCTCGGCGCGGCGAGGACGCCCCGCGCCGCCGCTGCCTCCGCCTCGCGCATGGCGGCGCGGACGTTGAGCGCCCGGCCGAGCAGGAGGCCCACCAGCTCGTCATGGGCGGAGCCGCAGGCGAAGCGAGCTTCGCCCGGCGCCGCGCCCGGCTCCATCTCGGCCAGCTTGATCAGCCCCCGGGTCATACCATCCACGCGCCGTGCCACCTTGTCGCCGGCCTCGCCGCCGGCGGTGGCAAGCCGGTAGCCGCCACCTCCGGTCGCCGTCGCGTCGATGGTGAGATCGTTCTTCTTGTCGTAGATGCTCATGGGCAGCGCTGCAACCTCGGCGCCCGTCGCCTTCTTGCAAGCCTCAAGAAAGAGCCGCCTCACCGCCGCCCGGTGCGCGCCGCCGCAGGCAAAGGCCAAGCGGCCCGGCTGCCCCGGTGCGGGCCCCATGCCGCCCACGACCGCCATTGCCCGCATCACGAAGGCCAATCGCTCGGTGGCGCCCTCTTTCCCGCTGTAGCTGTGCGCGAGAAAGCCGGAGGTGTCACCCTCCCCGGTCTCCCGGTAGAGGGAGATGCTGATGTCATGGAAGTGCGGGTCCATGGAGACGAGCTCCAACCGCTCTCCGAGTTCCAACAGGCGGCCCATGGCCCTCTCGCTGCGCTGGCCCAGGCGGTAGCCGGGCCGATCCAGTGTCGCGCCAGAGTTTCAGATCGAGCGCAGAGAGACAAGGCCGGGCAAGGCCTGTATCCACATTCTTATCCCCAGAGTGCGAGCTCCGGTGGCGCCATGACCGCGCCGTCGTAGCTGAGTCCCGGCGAACGGTCGCGGGCCAGCAGCAGCGGGCCGTCGAGATCGACGTAGTCGGCGAAGCCGGCGAGCAGCGCCGCCGGCGCCATGGCGAGCGAGGTGCCGACCATGCTGCCCACCATGATGTCGAATCCCATGGCCCGCGCCTCCACCGCGAGCGCGAGCGCCTCCGTGAGCCCCCCGGTCTTGTCCAGCTTGATGTTGATCATCGGGTAGCGGCCCGCGAGCCGTGTCAGGTCCTCCCGCGTGTGGCAGCTCTCGTCGGCGCAGAGCGGGAGCGCGAATTGACGGCCCTCGAGTGCGGCGTCGTCCGCAGCCGGCAGCGGCTGCTCTACCATCTCGACTCCGAGGTCGGCGAACGCTGGCAGGAACGCCTCAAGCATCGGCACGGTCCAGCCTTCGTTCGCGTCCACGATTAGCCTGGCGCCGGGCGCATTCTCGCGGACCGCCTGGATTCGCGCGAGGTCGCCCTCGCCAGTGACCTTGAGCTTGAGCAGGGGAAGCGCTGAATGCGAGGCGGCGGCCTCGCCCATGCTCTCGGGCGTATCGAGGCTGAGGGTCACGGCAGTCGTACAAGGCTGGGGCTCGTCGAGCCCCGCCAGCGCCCAGGCAGGCCGGCCGGTCTGCTTCGCCTCCAGGTCCCAGAGCGCGCAGTCCAGCGCATTGCGGGCAGCGCCCGGCGGCAGCGCGTCCTGCAGCGCCTCCCGGGTAATGCCGCTCTCGATCGTTTCACGCCGGCCCTCGATCGCCGCGCACGTCCCCTCAGGTGTCTCGTCGTAACGGGCGTAGGGGACCGCCTCGCCCCGGCCGGTGTTGGGGCCGTCGGCGATCTCGGCGACGACGACGCGGGCCTCCGTCTTGGCGCCGCGGGAGATACGAAAGGCGCGCGCGAGCGGCCACGTCTCCAGGCGCACGGTGAGGCGCCGGCTCACCAGGCGCGGTCCTTAGAGAACGCGGTCGGCGATCGGGCCCACACCGGTGCGGATCGGATCGACGCAGGGCAGGCCGTGGGCCGCTCCCAGTTCTTCCAGCAGCGCGTCGGCCTCCGCCGCTCCCAGCGCCTCGGTGTTGACGCAGATACCCGCGCACATGACGTCGGGATTGGTGAGCCGCGCCGCCTGAAGGTTGGCCTCGATGCAGGCGCCGAGCTCGGGCAGCGGCCAGCCCGGCAGGCCCCGCATGGTGGTACGCGTCGGCTCGTGGCAGATCACGATGGCGTCGGGCTGGGCGCCGTGGATCAGGCCGAGCGTCACGCCGGCGTAGGAGGGGTGGAAGAGCGAGCCTTGCCCCTCGACGAGGTCCCAGTGATCCGGGTCGTTCTCGGGCGCGAGCCACTCGGTGGCGCCGGAGATGAAGTCCGCCACCACCGCATCGACCGAGACCCCGCGGCCGGCGACGAAGATTCCGGTCTGCCCGGTCGCGCGGAAGGTGCAGTTGACGCCGCGCCGGCGCCATTCGGCTTCGAGCGCGAGCGTGGCGTACATCTTGCCGACCGAGGCGTCGGTGCCCACCGTGAGCAGGCGCTTGCCGGCTCTGCGCAAGCCCGTCCCCACCTTGAATTCCTGGGACGGATGGCGCACGTCGAAGAGATGCCGGCCGTTGGCCTCGGCCGCATCGCGCACCGCCGGCAGGTCGCTCAGGCGCACATGAAGCCCGCTGGCCACGTCGAGGCCCGCTTCGAGCGCCGCCACGAGGGTGGCGGTCCAGCTTTCGCTGACCACGCCGCCCGCATTGGCGACGCCGACGATGAGGCACTTCGCGCCCTTGGCCGCCGCGTCCTCGACCGTCATCTCGGGCAGGTCGAGGCGGGCCTTGCAGCCCGGCAGCCTGATCTGGCCGAGGCACCACTCCGGGCGAAAGACGAACACCCCACGCGCGGTCTTGGCGGCGAGCTCATCGCGCGCGTCGCCAAGGAAGAGCAGATAGGGCGGGTCGATCTGCGGGCGGTCGCTCATGCCTGTTCCTCACCAATGCCGGCGGCGAGTCTGGCGAAGGGCGCCCTTTGCCGCAAGCAACGGTCTCCGACGAATCGTGGGACGCGAGCAGGGCCCGGCCGCCAGGCCCGGAGCGCGCGACTGCGCGCCGCGCCGAATGGCGCGAAAGCCAAGCGAGCGGAGCGAGCGCCCGGCGCTTGAGGGAACTGAAATTACCGCGAAGCGCGGTCAGACCAACGGGTTCTCGTCGGTCATGTAGATGGTGACGCGCTTGAAGCGATCGTTTTCGATCTGGAAGAAGTTGCAGTTGCGCATTTCCACGTGACGGCCGTCGTCGTAGTCGTTGCGGGCGACGAACTGCGAGGCGATCCATTGATCCTCCACGTCGACGACGTGGCTGAAGTCGCCGTGGTAGATGATCTTCGTCGCGGCCATGAAGTCCTGGAACATGCGCCCGATCTGATCGTGGCCGACGTGGCTCACGTGCGCCGATTGGATGCGGAGCTCGGCGTCTTCCGCAAAGCACGCAAGCGCAGGCTCAAGGTTCTTGTTGTCGACGTTAGAAAAGTAAGCGTCCTCGACGAGGGCGATCAGTTCCTCGCGGTTGAGCATGAGCGTCCGTCCATCCGTGGGTGAAAGGGCGCCGACTTTAGCCGAGGCGCCCGCCTTTGCAACCGGAGCCGGGCGGGCGTTAGGCTGCGCTTCGCTGGCCCGATCGGAAGGGTGGTGTCGATCACTATGCGGTTGGATGCAGCCGTCGCGAGGCGCGCATGCGGGTGTTGATTTGCGGCGGCGGCGTGATCGGCACGTCGATCGCCTACTTCCTCGGACAGCGCGGCATCGAGGCCGTGGTGATCGAGCGCACCGGAATCGCCAACGCGGCCTCGGGCAAGTCGGGCGGGTTCCTGGCGCTCGACTGGTGCGATGGCTCGCCGGTCGAGCCGCTGGCGCGGCGCAGCTTCGCTCTGCACGCCGAGCTTGCCGAGACGATCGACGACGAGTGGGGCTACCGCAGGCTCGACACGCTCGGCGTGGTCGCCAGCGCGCGCCGGGACGTGGGCTCCTTCCGGCAGCTCGACGGGCCCGGCTGGCTGGCGCAGGACGCAGCCGTCCACCGCCAGCTCGGCACCAGCGAAACCACGGCCCAGGTCAGCCCGGCGGCCTTCACCAAGGCCATGATGCGCGCGGCGATCGGGGCAGGTACGCGCCTGCTCATGGGCACGGTCACCGGCCTCGTGTTCGGCGAGGGCCGCGCCTTGCGTGGCGCCATCGTGGACGGGCAGGAGGTCGCAGGCGACGCGGTCGTCATCGCCATGGGCCCATGGTCGGTGCTCGCGAGCCGCTGGCTGCCGCTGCCGGCGATCTACGGCCTGAAGGGCCACAGCGTGGTTTTTCGCTACACGCCCGAGCCGTCGCCCCACGCGCTCTTCGTGGAACTCGAGACGGCGACGGGCGACTTCGCCTCGCCGGAGGTCTATCCCCGGCCCGACGGCACGACCTACGTCTGCGGCCTCTCCAGCGAGGCGCCACTGCCGGTGGACCCCGCTGCGGTGGCGCCGGAGGAGGGCGGCGCCGCTCGTCTTCGCGCCATGACGGCGCAGGTCGCGCCGGCGCTCGGCGACGCCGAGGTGTTGGCCGAGCAGGCCTGCTACCGCCCCGTCGTCGAGGACGGGTTGCCGCTCATCGGCGCCGTCCCCGGCGTGGACGGCGCCTACGTGGCGACCGCTCACAGCGTGTGGGGAATGCTGAACGCCCCGGCCACGGGCGAGGCGGTGGCCGAGCTGGTCGCCGACGGCGCGAGCAGCCACGTAGACCTCGCGCCTTTCGATCCGGCGCGGCTCACGCCACTCGCGGCGGACGCCGTGCGGACGGAGGTCTGACACCAGGATCGGCCAGCGACGCAAGGGGAGGAGCGAAAATGGAAGTCCCATTCGGCGGCGGGTGCGCATGCGGCGCAATTCGGTACGAGTGTGCGGCTCCCCCGCGCTACATGGGCAACTGCCATTGCACCCATTGCCAGCAGGCGACCGGCGGCGCCTACATGCCGGTCATCGTGGTGAAGGAGAGCGATTTCTCTCTGCGACGCGGCGAGCCGAGTTGGTTCGAACGATCCTCGGATACGGGAAGCTCTATGAAACGGGCGTTCTGTCCCGCGTGCGGTACGCCGCTCTTCCTGACCAACGGGGCGCACCAGGGGGTCCGGGCGCTCTATGCGGGAAGCCTGGACGACCCGAGCAAGTACCAACCGAGCCGGGAGATTTACGTAACGAGCGCACAGCCCTGGAATCTGCTGCACCCGGACCTTCCCAAGGACGAGGGCATGCCGGGGCGGTCGAGATAGCTGAGATCTTTCGACAGGTTGACGATCTAGGACTGATTCCCTGAGGCCGACAGGCGACGAAAGCCTGTCAGGGCAGTGTGACGAGACCGCCGGAAGCGACGTAGGTCTGGCCCGTGATGAAGCCTGCGGCGTCGCTGAGAAGGAAGTGGGTGAGCTCGGCGATGTCTTCGGGCGTGCCGGTCCGGCCCGCGGGCGTGCTTGCGATGATGTGTTGGCGCATCTCGTCGCTCATGCCGCTTGTCATGTCGGTGTCGATCAAGCCGGGCGCCACGCAGTTGACGCGGATGGCCGGGCCGAACGCGACCGCGCAGTTGCGCGAGAATCCGATGATGGCGGACTTCGATGTGCCGTAGGCGAGCAGCCTGTCGGACTGCATCGTGGTCGGCGCCAGACCGTTGATCGAGGAGATGCAGACGATGCGCCCGTCGCCCCGGGCCAGCATGCCCGCCTTGGCGCGCCACACGCTGTGAAAGGTGCCGTCCAGGTTCACCGACAGGATCCGCCGCCAGAGATCGACCGGCATATCGACATCGTCCTTGAACGAGGCGATCCCGGCGTTGGTGACCGGAAGGTCGACCGGGCCGCTCTCTGCCTCGATGCGTCGGAACATCGCATCGGTCGCGTCGAAGGACGAGACGTCGGCCTTGTAGACGCCGCCCTCTCCGCCATCGGCCCTGATCTTGGCCAGCGTTTCCTGAGCGGCCTCGTCGCTCGACGAGTGGTTGATCGCCACCCACGCGCCGGCCCTGGCGAGCCGCCGGCAGATCGCGCGGCCGATGCCCCGCGATCCACCGGTCACCAGAGCGACACGCCCCGAAAGGTCGCTGTCGGTCACCCGTGCCTCCGTCCTGTTCTAATGGCGCGCGGCGAGGCCGCACCCGCGACACGGATGCCCGGTCTTGTTTGGAGCCTGTCCTCGCCGGACGGACATCCCGCCCGGTTCAGGCCGCCTCGGACGCCGTAAAGCCCTCGCCCACATGGGTGGCCTTCCACCAGGGCTGCGTCTCGATTCCCTCCGTCATCCAGCGCACGACGTTGGGATGGTCGTCGAGCGGCAGCTTGGCCCATGCATGGAGGTGCATCGGCGCGGCCAACGCCACGTCGGCGATGGTCGGCTGATCGCCGCAGAGGTATGCGCTCCCGCCCAGGCGCGCATCCATGATGCCGGCGAGCTTGTGGAAATTCGGCGCCTCGCCGTCGAGCACCGCGGGGTCCGTCTCGGCGCCCAGGAGCGGCTTCACGCAGTTCTCGACCAGATGGATGTAGCAGGTCGGGAACCAGGCCCCGCATTCCCACAGAAGCCAGCGGTTCACGTCGGCCCTGGTGTTCAGGTCGGTCGGATACGCGCTCGCATTGCCCACCTTGTCGGCGGCGTACTGCAAGATCGAGTTCGATTCCCAGAGGACCAGGTCGCCATCGCGCATGACCGGGATCGTGGCGTTCGGATTGATCGCCACAACCTCGGGGCTCTTCTGCTCGCCCTTGAAATAGTCGACCTTGGTCAGCGTGTAGTCCGCGCCGGTCAGCTTGAGGCCCGCGAGGACCTTGCGGCAGTTCACGGTGATCGGATCAGCGATAATTTCCATCGATGTCTCCCTTGCTGTGCCGGACCGTTGAAACGTCCGCGTCCGGGCCAAGTGTGCGTCTGCGTCTCTTCGCTGCGCCCGTCATAGCCGATGCACCACCATCGGTCCAAGGGATGCACGCCATGGCGCGGATCGTATTCGCGGGCTACGGCCGTCGTGCCAGCAGGTCGATCTCGATACGGGCATCGAGGGCGAGCCCGGTGACGCCCACGCAGGTGCGCGCCGGGCGCCGTTCAGGATCGAAGTAGGTCTCGTAGACCGCGTTCATCGCCGCGTAGTCCTCCTTGAAGTGCGTGAGATAGACCCGCGCGACGATGACGTGCTCAAAGCCGAGGCCGAGGGAGGCAAGCACGACCTTGAGATTGGCCATGACGTTCCGGGTCTGGCATTCGATGCCGGCGGGGAGGGGCGCGGCCTCGTCGTTCGGGTCGTTCGGCATCTGACCGGTGACGAAGACCCAGCCGTCGGCTTCCACCGCGTGGCTGAAGGGGGCGACGGGCGTGGGTGCGCCGGCTGCCATATGAAAGATCGGTGCTGCCATGGGGATCCTCTCTTCTCGGACGTGTGGGACCGGCGCCGACCTTGCGTCGCGGTCGCACGTGGCATGGGAGAAAATGCGTCTTCGGGCAAACCTTACAAATGCGTATGCCGACTGTCATCTCGATCATTGATGCCGGAATTGAAATCCCATTCCCAAAAGGTAACTGCCCAGGTTCTTGCTGTGAAAATTCTCTGGGATTCGGCACAACGCTACCCACGCGACGCCCGTGTGCTCCTCTGGGGTCGCCGGGTTTCACAGCTCACGATGCCCCTCTTGCGGACTGCGACCGGTAAGCTACCCCGATGTGGCCCGAAGTCCGCCCGCGCGACGGGCACCGATTTTCATTCTATGGGGTGGTCCAGCACGGCGTCGACCATGATCGTTTATGAGAATGGCTCCGCTGTTGGAGAACCCGTGCCAGGTGAGCTTACGCGCACTTGACGGTGGCGATGAGCCGATCCGATGGGCTGGTCAGGGCTTCGATGATATTCCAGCCCTGCTTTCTGGCGGTGGTGATGACGCTGCGCAGGATGGCGAAGTTCTCGGCCCCCTGCGCGGACCGGAAGCCCCCGGAGATCTTCTGGCGCAGCTTCATCATCCGAAGGTCGCGCTCGGCCTCGTTGTTCGTGAACCCGACCTCGAGGTCGATCAGGAACCGGAGCACCGCGCATTTGTGGTCGCGCAGCCTCAAGGCCAGATTGTGACCGATCCTTCGCTTCCGGCGCTTCTTCCTCTTGCCAGGCGAGAACGGTGGTTGGCTCTCGTGAAAGGCCAGCGCATCGGCGATGATCTCGTCGTATCGGCGCTCGATCAGCGCCACAAGCCTCGCCGGAACGGCGATATCCTTGTCCAGCGCGATGCGGGCGGCGCGATTGGCTCGGCGCAGGAGCTGCTGCATCCGCCGGGCCCAAGCCTCCCCTTCGATGTCCACCAGCGCCTGCAACTCCCGCAGGTGATGGGCGTTGCACAGGCCGTGCTCCACCCCTTCCATCGCGAAGTACGGCTTCCAGTGATCGTGCACGACGATGCCGGAGACACCCGAGAGCAGGGCGCCGCGCTTGCCGCTGACCCGGTACGCCGCCAGCAGCGGCGTGCAGATCACATGAAGCCACTGCGTCTGACCGCCGATCCGCAAGCCGGTCTCGTCCATGTGTTTCACCCGCGCCGTGCCCGCCGCCAGGTCCTGTATGTGCAAGGCCGCGTCCCGCAAGCCGCTCGGCCGCCCTCTCGCTCATCGTCGCCAACGTCGCAGCCGTCACCGGCGCGCCGAAGAGCTCGGCCATCACCTGCGACAGCCGATCCTCCGGCAGGAAGTGAGCGTGCTGAAGGTAGACCGCCACCCCGGCAATGCGCGGGCCGTACTGCACCGGCGCCGACACCCCGTCGGGGAACGCCGCCCGGGTCACCGTCCCGCAATGCCCGCAGCACTTGGCATGCGCCCGGTGCTCGGTCACCTCCAGGGGGCTCGGCTCGGGCAGATCGAACACCTGGCGGGCGACGGGCGTTCCCGCCCTGGCCGCGTCCGAAAGCGGCGAACCGCATCCCTTGCAGGAAGCCGGGACGTGATCCTTCACCCGATCCGGGTGATCGGCGCGGCGCAGCGTCTTGCCCTTGTGGCCGGGCTGGCCACCGGGCTTGCGGCCCGATTTGCCGCGCAGGCTTCGGGTTCGCCGCTTCGAATTCGGCTTCCTCAGCCCATCGCTCGAAGGCGGCTTGCCGCTGTTGCCGCTGTTGAGGCCGAGACGGCGCTCCAACTCCTCGATGCGCTCGACGAGACGCGCGACTTGCTCTTCCAGCCGCGCGTTCTGCTGCCGAAGCCAGGCATTTTCCTCCCGAAGCCGGGCGTTCTCCTCCTCCAGGCGGGCGATCTTCTGCGCGGGCGTTTCGGGCGCTGCTCCCGTCGAAGGGCCGCGCGGCGACTCGGGATTGCTCATGTCGTTGTTGAGTCATTTCCCGAAATTCCCGTCAAGCCCTTTCCACCAACTCCGAACGAGAAACGCCTCAATCCACTGGCCCAAAATGACAAATCAGACGACCTGGGCAGTTACCCCAAAAGTTCCTTCAAAATAGCCGAGGATTTAGCACGTCAAGTTCCGAGGAAACTAGGCGGGGAATGGGACGCGATTGGGGTACGATAGGACTCGCTCAATTGGGAGAGAACTGAATGGCGTCGGCACGACACGTCGTGGTGCTGGGTGGCGGCGTCGTCGGAGTCACGTCGGCTTGGTTTCTCGCGCGGAGCGGCTGCGGGGTCACCCTCATCGAACGCCGGCATGCGCCGGCGCTCGAGACCTCGTTCGCCAACGGAGGACTCATCACGCCGAGCATGTCGGACCCTTGGGCATCGCCGGGGACACCCCTGTTGATGGTCAAGTGGCTGGGGCGGGAAAACTCGTAACTGCCCAGGTTCTTGCTGTGAAAATTCTCTGGGATTCGGCACAACGCTACCCACGCGACGCCCGTGTGCTCCTCTGTGGTCGCCGGGTTTCACAGCTCACGATGCCCCTCTTGCGGACTGCGACCGGTAAGCTACCCCGATGTGGCCCGAAGTCCGCCCGCGCGACGGGCACCGATTTTCATTCTATGGGGTGGTCCAGCACGGCGTCGACCATGATCGTTTATGAGAATGGCTCCGCTGTTGGAGAACCCGTGCCAGGTGAGCTTACGCGCACTTGACGGTGGCGATGAGCCGATCCGATGGGCTGGTCAGGGCTTCGATGATATTCCAGCCCTGCTTTCTGGCGGTGGTGATGACGCTGCGCAGGATGGCGAAGTTCTCGGCCCCCTGCGCGGACCGGAAGCCCCCGGAGATCTTCTGGCGCAGCTTCATCATCCGAAGGTCGCGCTCGGCCTCGTTGTTCGTGAACCCGACCTCGAGGTCGATCAGGAACCGGAGCACCGCGCATTTGTGGTCGCGCAGCCTCAAGGCCAGATTGTGACCGATCCTTCGCTTCCGGCGCTTCTTCCTCTTGCCAGGCGAGAACGGTGGTTGGCTCTCGTGAAAGGCCAGCGCATCGGCGATGACCTCGTCGTATCGGCGCTCGATCAGCGCCACAAGCCTCGCCGGAACGGCGATATCCTTGTCCAGCGCGATGCGGGCGGCGCGATTGGCTCGGCGCAGGAGCTGCTGCATCCGCCGGGCCCAAGCCTCCCCTTCGATGTCCACCAGCGCCTGCAACTCCCGCAGGTGATGGGCGTTGCACAGGCCGTGCTCCACCCCTTCCATCGCGAAGTACGGCTTCCAGTGATCGTGCACGACGATGCCGGAGACACCCGAGAGCAGGGCGCCGCGCTTGCCGCTGACCCGGTACGCCGCCAGCAGCGGCGTGCAGATCACATGAAGCCACTGCGTCTGACCGCCGATCCGCAAGCCGGTCTCGTCCATGTGTTTCACCCGCGCCGTGCCCGCCGCCAGGTCCTGTATGTGCAAGGCCGCGTCCCGCAAGCCGCTCGGCCGCCCTCTCGCTCATCGTCGCCAACGTCGCAGCCGTCACCGGCGCGCCGAAGAGCTCGGCCATCACCTGCGACAGCCGATCCTCCGGCAGGAAGTGAGCGTGCTGAAGGTAGACCGCCACCCCGGCAATGCGCGGGCCGTACTGCACCGGCGCCGACACCCCGTCGGGGAACGCCGCCCGGGTCACCGTCCCGCAATGCCCGCAGCACTTGGCATGCGCCCGGTGCTCGGTCACCTCCAGGGGGCTCGGCTCGGGCAGATCGAACACCTGGCGGGCGACGGGCGTTCCCGCCCTGGCCGCGTCCGAAAGCGGCGAACCGCATCCCTTGCAGGAAGCCGGGACGTGATCCTTCACCCGATCCGGGTGATCGGCGCGGCGCAGCGTCTTGCCCTTGTGGCCGGGCTGGCCACCGGGCTTGCGGCCCGATTTGCCGCGCAGGCTTCGGGTTCGCCGCTTCGAATTCGGCTTCCTCAGCCCATCGCTCGAAGGCGGCTTGACGCTGTTGCCGCTGTTGAGGCCGAGACGGCGCTCCAACTCCTCGATGCGCTCGACGAGACGCGCGACTTGCTCTTCCAGCCGCGCGTTCTGCTGCCGAAGCCAGGCATTTTCCTCCCGAAGCCGGGCGTTCTCCTCCTCCAGGCGGGCGATCTTCTGCGCGGGCGTTTCGGGCGCTGCTCCCGTCGAAGGGCCGCGCGGCGACTCGGGATTGCTCATGTCGTTGTTGAGTCATTTCCCGAAATTCCCGTCAAGCCCTTTCCACCAACTCCGAACGAGAAACGCCTCAATCCACTGGCCCAAAATGACAAATCAGACGACCTGGGCAGTTACGAAAACTCACCCATGCTGGTCCGATTGGGTGCGGTGCCGGGCCTCCTCTCCTGGGGGATCAAGTTCGTTCGCCAGTGCCAGGACGGCCATTGGCGCAGAAACACCCGTAACACTCTTCGATTGAGCAGCTTCAGTCGTGAATGTCTGCACCGGCTCGTCCAGGAGACCGGCATCGACTATGACGCCAATGCCCGCGGAACGCTGCGGCTGCTTCGCGACCGGCTGTCCGTGCAGAAGACCCGCATGGCAGCCGACATGCTGCAGGAACTTGGGGTGCGACTGCATGCGCTCGATCCCGAGGAATGTGTCGCGCTGGAACCTGCGCTGAGGGATCAGGCGGACCGGATCGCCGGTGGCATTCACTACCCCGACGACGAAGCCGGAGACGCACACGTCTTTACCCAAGGGCTGGCACAGGAATGCGCGTCAAACGGGGTGGCGTTTCGCTACGGCGAGACGGTGGAAGCGATCGATCTGGCTGGGGGCAAAGTCTCGGGAGTACGGACCGACGCCGGGCGATTGGACGCGGATGCCTGCGTCGTGGCCCTGGGCACTGGCAGCGCCGCCCAACTGCGTGGGCTGGGCATCAGGCTTCCGATTTATCCGGTCAAGGGTTACTCGGTCACGTTCCCCGTGGGCGACTGGAACGCAGCGCCCCTCATTCCCTTTTCCGATGAGGGATATAAAGTGGGGGTCGTCCGCATCGGCGATCGTATTCGCGTCGCCGGCACTGCGGAGTTCGCGGGCTACGATACGACGCTCAATCCGAATCGTATCCGCCATCTTCAGGACTTCTTTTTCTCTCTCTTTCCCGACTATCCGGACCGGGCGGCTGGCGAGGGCTGGACCGGCCTCCGGCCAGTGACGCCGGACGGCTGCCCCTATCTGGGCCCGACGCCCATCGAAGGCCTGCACCTCAATACCGGTCACGGTCATCTCGGGTGGACGATGGCCTGCGGATCGGCCCGCATCGTGGCGGACCTCATCTGCGGCCGTGATCCGGACATCGACCTCTCTGGCCTGACGCTGCAGGGCCGCTAAGCCGAGGGTACAGACCTACCGCGTGGAGGAGCGCGCGAACTGGAAAGTTGGGCTCGATGTGCAAAACGAGCTCTATCGCTTTCCTTTTCAGCATCGCTGGGTCCTGGGCGACGCCTTCGTGACAAACGACAAAAGGCAGTGTCGCTATCAGGACCACACGCTCTACGACAGTCACAGTGTCTGGTCGTGCGAATTCCAGCGGGGGCAAGAGCCGACACCGCTGGCGACCACACACTTCAAGTTCGACGGCGTCCTGCGCGCGTTCACCATCCCGCAAATGATCGGCGAGATGGATTTCTTCCGCCGCTTGCGGGGACCCGCAAGGCTCAGCCGTAGGAGACGGCGGTGATCTCGTAGGTGTGGCGCCCGCCGGGGGTCTCGAGCTCCACGGAATCGCCGGCAGACTTGCCGACCAGCGCGCGCGCCAACGGCGAGGTGATAGAGAGCCGGCCCTCGCTCGCGTCGGCCTCGTCGGCGCCGACGATCTGGTAGGTACTCTCTGCTTCCGTGTCCTCGTCGACGATGGAAACCGTTGCACCGAACTGCACGCGATCACCGGAGAGCGTGCTGGTGTCGATTACCTCGGCGCCTCCGAGCTTTGCTTCCAGCTCCAGAATGCGCGCCTCGGTGAGGCCCTGGCGGTCCTTCGCGGCGTGATACTCGGCGTTCTCCGACAGGTCGCCGTGCTCACGGGCGGCTGCGATCTCGCGCACGATGCGGGGTCGCTCCGCCTTGAGCCGGCTGAGCTCCTGCTTCAGGTGCTTGTGCCCCTCGGGCGTAATTAAGTGTCTGTCCATCGCTGGACCGCCGCGCGCCCGAATCCGGGGCGCGTCCCCTCCCGAGCCTGTCGATGATTCCCCGCTGCCGGCGTTAGGCGCCGACGTTCCGATTGGGCCGAGAATAGGACTGGAGCGGAGCCACATCAAGGCTGCTGCCCTTCAGTGCCTCGACACCGCGGATCATCGCACGGCTGCCTGAGAGCGTTGTGAAATAGGGCACTTGATGTTCCAGCGCGGCGCGCCTTAGCAGGTAGCTTGCCAGCCGCTCTTGCGCGCCCTCCGTCGTGTTGACCACGAGCTGGATGGTGCCGTCCTTGATGGCGTCCACGATATGCGGGCGGCCCTGCTGGACCCGGTTGACGTGCGCGGCGGCGATGCCTGCCCGCGCCAGCGCCGCGCGGGTCCCGCTGGTAGCGACGAGGTCGAAGCCAAGGTCGGCCAGGCTGCGGGCAATCGCCACGGCGGCTGGTTTGTCGTCATCGCGCACCGAGACGAAGGCGCGGCCGGCGACCGGCAGGTGCATCCCGGCGCCGATCTGCGCCTTGGCGAAGGCGCTGCCGAAGTCGCGGTCGATGCCCATGACCTCGCCGGTCGACTTCATCTCCGGGCCTAGCACCGTGTCCACGCCGGGGAAGCGGGCGAAGGGGAACACCGCCTCCTTGACCGCGACGTGCTCAGGTGCCGCGCCGCCGTTCAGAATTGCCTCCGGCAGCCGTTCTCCGGCCATGGCGAGCGCTGCGAGCTTCGCGATCGGGGCGCCGATGCTCTTGGCCACGAAGGGCACGGTGCGGCTCGCCCGCGGGTTGACCTCCAGCACGTAGACGGTGCCGGCCTGCACGGCGAACTGCACGTTCATCAGGCCGCATACGTCGAGCGCGCGGGCGAGCGCGATGGTTTGGCGGCGCAGCTCGTCGACCGTCTCCTCGCTCAGCGAGTGTGGTGGCAGCGAGCAGGCCGAATCGCCTGAGTGGATGCCTGCTTCCTCGATATGCTCCATGATTCCGGCAACGGCCACGTTCTCGCCGTCGGCCAGCGCATCGACATCGACCTCCACCGCATCCTTAAGGTAGCGGTCGAGCAGGATCGGGCCGTCGCCGAAGGCCGCCGCCGCGTCTCGCATGTAGCGATTGAGACCGTCGCTGTCGTGGACGATCTCCATGGCGCGCCCGCCCAGCACGTAGGAGGGGCGGACCACGACGGGATAGCCGATGCGCTCGGCGATGGCCAGCGCCTCTTCGCTCGACGTGCAGGTTTCGTTCGCCGGCTGCCTGAGCCCGAGGTCCTCGAGCAGAGTGCGAAAACGCTCGCGGTCTTCGGCCAGGTCGATGGCGTCGGGCGCCGTGCCCAGGATCGGTACGCCCGCCGCCTCTAGCGCCTTCGCGAGCTTGAGCGGCGTCTGCCCGCCGAACTGGATGTTGAGACCAACCACCTCGCCCGCGCTCTGCTCGACGCGCACGATGTCGAGCACGGTCTCCGTCGTGAGCGGCTCGAAATAGAGCCGGTCGGAGGTGTCGTAATCGGTGGAGACGGTCTCCGGATTGCAGTTGACCATGATGGTCTCGAAGCCAGCGTCCTTGAGCGCGTAGGCCGCGTGGACACAGCAGTAGTCGAACTCGATTCCCTGGCCGATCCGGTTGGGCCCGCCGCCGAGGATCACGATCTTGCGGCGCGCGCTCGGGTCCGCCTCGCACTCAGGCAGCGCGCCGTGGCTCGCGGTCTCGTAGCAGGAGTACATGTAGGGCGTGCGCGATTCGAACTCGGCGGCGCAGGTATCGATCCGCTTGAACACGGGGTGGACGCCGAGTTCCGCCCGCTTTGCCGCCACCCTCGCTTCGTCGGTGCCGGCCAGCGCGGCGAGCCGCCGGTCTCCAAAACCCAGACCCTTCAGCCGGCCGAGGGCCGCGGCGTCGGCCGGAATCCCGTGCGCGCGGACCTCCGCCTCGGCGCGCACGATCACGTCCAACTCGCGCAGGAACCAGGGATCGACGGCGCAGGCACGGTGGATTTCCTCGATGCCGACGCCGCGCCGGAGCGCTTCGGCGATGACCAGCAGGCGGTCGGGTCTCGGCTGACCCAGCGCGGCGATGATCGCCTCGTGATCGCTCTCCTCGGCGCCGGGAATGGCGATCTCGTCGAGGCCGGTGAGCCCGGTCTCCATCGAGCGGAGCGCCTTCTGCAAAGATTCGTTGAAGCTGCGCCCGATCGCCATGGCTTCGCCGACCGACTTCATCGAAGTGGTGAGCAACGCCTCGGCGCCGGGGAATTTTTCGAACGCGAAACGCGGGACCTTGGTCACCACGTAGTCGATGCTGGGCTCGAAGGAGGCGGGCGTGACGCCCGTGATGTCGTTCGCAATCTCGTCGAGGGTGTAGCCGACGGCGAGCTTGGCCGCGACCTTGGCGATGGGGAACCCGGTCGCCTTGGACGCCAGTGCCGACGAGCGCGAGACTCGCGGGTTCATCTCGATCACGACGAGGCGGCCCGTGGCCGGGTCCACCGCGAACTGGACGTTGGAGCCGCCTGTCTCGACACCCACCTTGCGCAATACCGCGATGGCGGCGTTGCGCATCAGCTGATACTCCTTGTCGGTGAGCGTGAGCGCCGGCGCCACGGTGATCGAATCGCCGGTATGGATGCCCATCGGGTCCACGTTCTCGATGGAACAGACGATGATGGCGTTGTCGGCCTTGTCGCGCACGACCTCCATCTCGAACTCTTTCCAGCCGAGCACCGATTCCTCGACCAGAATCTCGCCGGCGGGCGAGGCGTCGATACCGCCTGCAGCGAGCTCGACGAACTCCTCACGGTTGTAGGCGATGCCGCCCCCGGTGCCGCCCAGGGTGTAGGAGGGCCGAATGATGGTCGGCAGCCCCACCAGGTCGAGCGCCTGTCGGGCCTCGTCGAGCGAACGCGCGATCCGGCTCTTCGGGCATGCCAGCCCGATCTCTTTCATCGCCTCGCGAAAAGCCTCGCGGTCCTCCGCGATTTCGATCGCAGCACGCGAGGCGCCGATCAGGTCCACACCGTGGCGCTCGAGCGTGCCGTCTTCGGCGAGCGCCAAAGCCGTGTTCAGCGCGGTCTGCCCGCCCATAGTCGGCAGCAGGGCATCCGGCTTCTCGGCGGCGATGATCCGCGCCACGATGGCAGGTGTAATCGGCTCGATGTAGGTGGCGTCGGCAAACTCCGGGTCGGTCATGATCGTCGCCGGATTCGAGTTCACCAGGATCACCCGGTAGCCCTCGTCCTTGAGTGCCTTGCAGGCCTGCGTACCCGAATAGTCGAACTCGCAGGCCTGGCCGATCACGATGGGGCCGGCGCCGATCACCATGATCGAGCCGATGTCGGTGCGCTTCGGCATCGTGCGTGCGCCTGCCCTCAGCCCATCAGTGCCACGAACCGGGCGAAGAGATGCTGGGCATCCTGCGGGCCGGGCGACGCTTCCGGATGGTACTGGACCGAGAAGATCGGCCGATCGTCGACGGCGAGCCCTTCCAGCGTGCCGTCGAAGAGGGAGACGTGGGTGGCCGTGACGCCCGCAGGAAGCGAATCGGCCATGACCTCGAAGCCGTGGTTCTGGCTCGTGATCTCGACCCGCCCGGTCTTGAGCTCCTTGACCGGGTGGTTGGCGCCGCGATGGCCGAAGGGCATCTTCTTGGTCTCAGCGCCGAGCGCGAGCGCGAGCAGCTGATGGCCGAGGCAGATGCCGAAGATCGGCAGCCCGCTCGCGATCAGCCCCTCGATGATCGGCACCGCATATTCGCCAGTCGCGGCGGGATCCCCCGGCCCGTTCGAGAGAAAGATTCCCTCCGGCTCGTGAGCGAGGATCGTGTCTGCATCTGCCGTGGCGGGCACGACGGTGACCTCGCACCCGGAGGAGGCAAGCGAGCGCAGGATGTTCCGCTTGGCGCCATAATCGACCGCGACCACGCGGTGGCGCGGCGTGGCGAGAGTGCCGTAGGCGCCGGTCTCGTGGTCCCAGGTGGTCTCCGTCCAGCCGTAGGCCTGGCGGCAGCAGACCTCCTTGGCAAGGTCCATGCCTTCCAGCCCCGGCCAGGCGCGCGCCTTGGCGATGAGCGCGGCTTCGTCGACGGCCTCGGACTCGGAGGTGTGCACGAGCGCGCCGTCCTGCGCGCCGCCTGCGCGGAGCAGGCGGGTCAGCCGCCTGGTATCGACGCCGGCGATGCCGATGAGGCCGCGCCGCTCCAGCCAGCCTTCGAGGTGCTGCACGGCGCGCCAGTTCGAGGGTTCGGTGACATCGGCGCGGAGCACGAGCCCGAGCGCCGCCGGTGTCCCCGATTCCAGGTCGTCCTCGTTGGTTCCGACGTTGCCGATATGGGGAAAAGTGAAAGTGATGATCTGCCCGGCGTAGGAGGGGTCGGTCAGGATCTCCTGGTAGCCGCTCATCGCGGTGTTGAAGCAGATTTCGCCCACAGCTTCGCCCCGCGCGCCCAGGCCGCGGCCGCGAAAGACCGTTCCGTCGGCGAGCGCAAGCGCCGCAGTGGCGGTAGGCGATCCAGTCCCTGACATTGAGGGTTCCTGCGGACCGGCCGCGCGTCCCCGCCGCCCCGTCCGAATCAAAGCTGGGCGCAGTGTAGTCGGGGCCATGCCGGGGTCAAGCATCGCCCCCAACTTCTCGATTGTGGACCCCTGGGGTGCCCAAGTCGGTCGCCCGAAGGTCTGGTTGGGACACAAGATACTTGTCAAGGGCGAATCGTCGTTGATCGCCGGGGACGGGCCTCTATAGTCCGTGCCGTTCCAAGCGACGGGAGACTGCCCATGCTGCGACCGCAGCTGGAGGACGCGCTCAAACGCGCAATGAAGGCGCGAGAGAAGTGCCGGGTGGCGACCGTCAGGCTGATCCTGGCGGCGCTCAAGGATCGCGACATTGCCGAGCGCGGCAAGGGCAACGTCGAGCTGGACGACGGCCAAATCTTGGCCCTGTTGCAGACGATGATTCGCCAGCGGCGCGAGAGCATTGAGCAGTACGAACGGGGCGGCCGGGTCGACCTCGCCGAGCGCGAGGCCGAGGAGATCGTCGTGATCCAGAGTTTCATGCCGCCAGCGATCGAGGGCGAGGATCTGGTCTCGGCCGTGCGCAGCGTCGTGAGCGACTTAAATGCGTGCACAATCAAGGACATGGGCCGCACGATGGCGTGCCTGAAGCAAAAGTATTCGGGCCGCATGGATTTCGCCAAGGCGAGCGGGCTGGTGAGGGAGCTGCTCGCTTCCGGCTGATCCTCCGGGGCCGGCCGCCGCAGCGCCGGCAGACGGGGGGAGGCCCGCCCCGTAAGAGTTACAAGGGCTGGGAAAGCGGCGCGAGCCGGGTCATGATGAGCGCTCAGCCAGGCGTGAGGGGATGACGTTCCCACCGCAATTTCTGGACGAGATTCGCGCACGCGTTCCTCTGGAAGGCGTGATCGCCAAGCGCGTGCGGCTGGTGCGCCGCGGGCGGGAATCGATCGGCCTCTGCCCCTTCCACAAAGAGAAAACGCCCTCCTTCACGGTGAACGAGGAGAAGGGCTTCTTCCACTGCTTCGGCTGCGGCGCCCACGGCGACGTCATCGGCTTCCTCATGCGGGACGAGGGCCTTCCGTTCCCGGAGGCGGTCGAGCGGTTGGCGGGCGATGCGGGCCTGGCACTTCCCGCGCGCGACCCGCGCGCCCAGGCACGGGAGAAGGAGCGGCACTCGCTCTACAGCGTTACCGAGGCTGCTGCCGCCTGGTTCGAAGCCGAGCTCGCGGGGCCGCGCGGCGCGGCGGCACGCCGCTACCTGGACGCGCGTGGCGTCGATGAGGAAACCCGTGCCACGTTCCGCCTGGGCTTCGCGCCCGACAGCCGCACGGCGCTCCGCACCAAGCTGGAAGGGGAGGGAGTCACCCAGGCGACGACGATGGAAGCCGGCCTCGTGATCGCGCCGGAGGATGGCGGCGCGCCCTACGACCGCTTCCGGGGCCGGGTGATCTTTCCCATTTGCGACCGGCGCGGCCGGGTCGTCGCCTTCGGCGGCCGGGCGCTGGGCGAGCGCCAGCCGAAATATCTCAACTCGCCGGAAACACCGCTCTTCGCCAAAGGCAGCCTGCTCTACGGTCAGCACCTCGCCGCGCCTGCCGCCCGCAAGGCCGGCCGCGTCATCGCGGTCGAGGGCTACATGGACGTGATCGCGTTGCACCAGGCGGGCATCGCCGAGGCGGTGGCGCCGCTCGGCACCGCGCTGACTGAACAGCAGCTGGAGGCGCTCTGGCGGCTCGGGGAGGATCCGGTGCTTTGCTTCGACGGCGACGAAGCAGGTGTCCGTGCCGCCGCACGTGCTGTCGAGCGGGCATTGCCCGGGCTCAGCGCGAAGCGCTCACTACGTTTCGCGACGCTCCCAGCGGGCCAGGACCCTGACACGATGGTGCGCGATCGAGGCCCCCGGGCGATGGCCGATGTCGTCGACGCCGCGATCCCGCTCTCCGACCAGCTCTGGAAACTGGCGTTGGGCGGCCGCACGCTCGACACGCCCGAGGCGCGCGCACGGGCCCACAAGCACCTGCAGGACCAGGTCGCGCGCATCCCCGACCGCGACCTCGGCTTCCGCTATATGGAGGATTTTCGGCAGCGCCTGCGACTGCCGTGGCAAGGGCGGCGGCCGGGCGGCGCACCATCGTCCGCGACGCCCGAGGCGCCGGTGCGGCGGGGTGAGGCGCTCGGCCCCGAGGGGCACGGCACGGCGCAGCCCCGCGAGCGCGCGCTGCTTCAGATCCTGCTCGGCTTTCCCGCGCTGGCGGTGGAGCAGCACGAGGCGCTGGCCGGGCTCCACCTGGAAACGCCTCGTTTCGCCGCCGCCGTCGCCGCGCTGATCGACTGGGCCGAGTCGGGGCCGGAGCCGGAGAGCGCGAGCCTTCGTTCGGCCCTCGCAGAGCAGGGTCTGGACAACGTGGTCGAAGAGCTGGCGGGGCAGGGCGCCCATTTTCTGGATAGGCCAGCCAGCATCGACCACGCCCGTGACTTGTTCGTGGACGCCCTGAAGAGACAGCACCAACGCCTCGAAGAGCAGGCGGCGCGGGCCGAAGCCGAAGGGGCCCACACCGACGAAGAGACGTGGCAGCACACCCGTGAACGTATTCTGCGCCTGCAGGAGAATGCGAAGGCGGAGACGGACATACCCGACTTGGGCGCAGCGCCCAGGGCAAGCAGGGCGTAGCGGTACGCACGGCTCCATCGACCCTGCTATGTCGTCAGTCAAGGTTTGCTTGACACCCGCCCACGGGTTTTTCAGACTGGTTGGCGAAGGGGTGACTTGACCCGGAGGCTCCCGACCCCACATCTCCCGAATCGGGCGCGAAGGGCGCAAGTGCGCCCCGAATCGTCCGCTGGGTCCAGCGCGTGTGCGAGCCCAAGCGGTGCCCGCCCGATCCCAAGGTCCGGAAAGGAACGAGCCGCATGGCGACGAAGCCCGTCAAACAGGCCGAAACCACCGAACGCACCGAAGAGCAGGCCGACAGCCCGATCCTCGATTCGCTTACCGCCCCGGTGCGGAAGATGGTCGCGCGCGGCAAGGAGCGCGGCTACGTCACCTACGATGAGCTCAACAAGGCGCTCCCCTCCGAAGAAGTGAACTCGGAGCAGATCGAGGACACGATGACGATGCTCTCCGAAATGGGCATCAACGTCATCGAGAGCGAGGAGTCCGAGGAGAGCTCCAGCGAGGAACCGGCAGGAACCGCCGCGCCCGCTACCGCGTCTGCGGCGGTGGGTGAAGACGACCTCGGCCGCACCGACGACCCGGTGCGGATGTACCTGCGGGAGATGGGGAGCGTGGAGCTGCTCTCCCGCGAGGGCGAGATCGCCATCGCCAAGCGAATCGAGGCCGGGCGGCAGGCCATGATCGGTGGCATCTGCGAGAGCCCGCTGGCCATGCGTGCGATCATCGAATGGCGCGACGCGCTGCGTGAGGAAACGCTGCTGCTTCGCGACGTGATCGATCTCGAGGCGACCTACGGCGGCGGACCGGAGGCCGCGGGGCGCGCCGATGCGACCAAGGCCGCAAACGGCGAGGCGGCCGATGGCGCGGCGCCGGCTGCCGATGGGGCAACGACTACCGGCGAGACCGCCAGCACCGAGAAGAGCGAGGGCGAGGACGACTTCGACGAGGGCAACGTCTCCCTCTCGGCGATGGAGGCCGCAGTTCGGCCCCAGGTGATCGAGACCTTCGACGCGATTGCGGTCGCCTACAAGAAGTTCCGTCGCCTCCAGGACCTGCGCCTGGAGCTCGCGCAGAAGAACGAGACGCTCAGCGAATCGCAGACCCGGCGCTACAACAGGCTGAAGCGCGAGCTTGTCGAGCTCATGCAGGGCGTGCGGCTCAACAACAACCGCATCGAGGCCGCCGTCGACGAGCTCTACGGCCTCAACCGAGGCCTGATGACCCACGAGGGCAGGCTGCTGCGCCTCGCCACGAGGAGCGGCGTCTCACGCGAGAAGTTCCTGAAGCACTACGTCGGACGCGAGCTCGATCCGCGCTGGCTCTCCCGCGTGAGCCGGCTGAAGGACGACGGCTGGAAGCGCTTCGCCAAGCAGAAGCGCCCCGAGATCGTGGTCCTCCGCAAGAACATCATGGCGCTGGCCCAGAACACGGGGCTGGAACCCACCGAGTTCAAGCGAATCGTCGCCATCGTGCAGAAGGGCGAGCGCGATGCCAGCCAGGCCAAGAAGGAGATGGTCGAGGCCAACCTCCGCCTGGTAATCTCGATCGCCAAGAAATACACCAACCGGGGCCTGCAGTTCCTGGACCTGATCCAGGAGGGCAACATCGGCCTGATGAAGGCGGTGGACAAGTTCGAGTACCGGCGCGGCTACAAGTTCTCGACCTACGCCACCTGGTGGATTCGTCAGGCGATCACGCGCTCCATCGCCGATCAGGCGCGCACCATCCGCATCCCCGTGCACATGATCGAGACCATCAACAAGCTGGTGCGCTCCTCGCGTCAAATGCTGCACGAGATCGGGCGGGAGCCCACGCCCGAGGAGCTGGCCGAGCGGCTCGGCATGCCGCTCGACAAGGTGCGCAAGGTGATGAAGATCGCGAAGGAGCCGATCAGCCTGGAGACGCCGATCGGCGACGAGGAAGACAGCCACCTCGGCGACTTCATCGAGGACAAGAACGCAGTCCTGCCGGTGGATGCGGCAATCCAGTCCAACCTGCGCGAGGCGACGACGCGGGTGTTGGCGAGCCTCACGGCAAGGGAGGAGCGCGTGTTGCGCATGCGCTTCGGCATCGGCATGAACACCGACCACACCCTCGAAGAGGTCGGCCAACAGTTCTCGGTCACGCGCGAGCGCATCCGGCAGATCGAAGCCAAGGCGCTGCGCAAGCTGAAGCATCCGTCGCGCTCGCGTAAGCTGCGCAGCTTCCTCGATGTCTAGGCTGCGGCCCTTTCGGCGCGACCGAAGCCGTGACGCGACACGGAATTTCGCGAATCCATTCCAAGTCTCGCGCAACTCGGTGAACTGATTACATAACTCATCCGACCATGGCGGCGCCGGCTGCCGCTCGGGACGCTGTGCTGACGCGTGCTACGGTGCCTGGGCAACGGCAGGGTGAGCGACGTGGCGCCCAGAGAAGCGACGACCGTGCAAGAACCACCGCCGCCGCTTCGACACCGTCTCGTTTCGTTCGCCCTGCTCATCGTCTGCGGCGGCATATTCGGGCTGATCTTCTCGGCCAACAAGATCGCCGTCACCGGGGGCATCCCCTTCTTCGCCTACGTCTTTTGGCAGACGCTCGGCGCGGGCCTCGTTCTGTTGCTGTTTGCCGGTGTGCTTCGCCGGCGCCCGCGCTTGAGTTGGCCCTATGTCAGGGCCTATTTCGTGATCGGCTTCTTCACTCTCGCCTTTCCGTTCGTTCTCCTGGCCTTTATCGCCCCCAAGCTGCCGGCCGGGGTGATCAGCCTGGGCGGGACGCTCAGCCCGACGATCACCTATATCCTGGCGCTGGCGCTCGCGATGGATCGTTTTCGTTGGCTCCGGATCGGCGGAATCTCGCTCGGGCTTGCGGGCGTTCTGTTGGTGGTCCTGCCGGAGACGAGTCTGCCCCAATCCAACATGGCCGGCTGGGTGCTGCTCAGCCTGCTGGTCCCGGTCAGCTACGCCTCCGGAACGATCGCCGCCGCTCGCCTGGCGCCGGCCGGGAGCGATTCGCTCACGATGGGAAGCGGGCTGCTCTTTGCCTCGTCGATCATGGTCTTGCCCTTCATGGCGGGGAGCGGGCAGTGGTGGTTCTTCTCAGGCCCGATGAGCGACAGCGACTGGGCGCAGATCGGCGCCATCCTGATCAACGCCGCGTTCTTCTATCTGCTGTTGGAGATCGTCAGGCGCGCCGGGCCGGTCTTCTTCTCAACCCAGAACTATGTCGCCACCCTGGCGGGGATTGGTTGGGGCATCCTGATCCTGGGAGAGAGTCACAGCGTCTACATCTGGGGCGCACTGGCGCTGCTCTTCGCAGGTCTCTTTCTGGTGACCCGGCGTGGTCCGCGCGCGGTATAGCGTGCCCGCGACGATCGCACGAACTCTGAGCTAGGGTTCGACGACGAGATCCAGAAGACGCTGGGTCAGGAGTTCGCCCTCGGGCCATTCGAGGCCGCGGTCGGCGAGATAGCGGCGTGCGGCGTTTCTCGTCATCTCGCCAGGAATGCCGTCCGCCGGACCAGGGTCGTAACCGTGCGCCGCGAGCCGCCTCTGCAAGTCCTCGACTTGGCGCTCGGAGAGAATGAGAGTGACCGCTGCCCGCTGGATCGAAGGTTCCTCCAGGCGTGGCGCGAAGGCACTCGCGCGGGACTGGGCGGCTTGGGCCTCACCGTCCTCCAGTAAGGGCGCCAAATCGGCGGCGGCGGCCGCCGCCTGCTCTCGCGCCGCGCCTTCGCCGAGCCGCGCCGCGACTTCCAGCCAGTAGAGCGCTTCCTCCGGGTCCTGCGCGACGCCGCGCCCGGTCTGGTGGAGCGATGCCAGATTGAGCTGCGCCTGGGTCACGCCCTGCCGGGCGGCCCGTTCGTACCACGCCGAGGCCTCGGCCGGGTCGTCAGCTACGCCGCGGCCGGTCTCGTGGAGGAGTCCCAGATTGAACTGCGCCTTGGGGTCGCCCTCTTCGGCGAGCGGGCGCCAGATCGAGGCTGCCTCGCCGTAGCTGCCCGCCTCATAGGCCGCGGCTCCCTCGGCCAGCAGGTCGGCCGCCATGACTGGCCCGTGCCCCGCGGCCGCCGACAGAAGGGCTGCAACGAGGAAGAGAAGGGACCGCGCGCAGGCCCGCTTAACGACTCGGATGGAAGGATTTGGTGTCACGGCGCGGCAACATTATCCCGATTCTTCCGGTGGGCAAGCGAAAGCAGCCCTCCGCCATGTATACCGGGTGTTGCGCCATGCCCGCCGAGCCATGACCCTGAAGAAAGGTCCAGGCTAGACCGAACTTCCCCCCGGAAATGGGCTGATTTTCGGGGCTAAGCCGTTGATCTTACGGGCGTATCGGCCTTCGGCGCAGATGCAAAGTGTACCCATGTAAATGGAGAGAGGTGGTTGATATGAGGCGGGAGGTGGGCTATGTTCCGTCCCCATGTATATCGAGAGCGTCCCAAACCGGAACTCCCCGCCCGCAATCCTCCTGCGCGAATCATGGCGCGCGGGCGGAAAAATCAGAAAACGCACCCTGGCCAATCTGTCCAAGTGGCCGCCGCACCTGATCGACGGTCTGCGCATCCTGCTGCGCGGCGGAACCGCAGTGCCCCGAGGCGAGACGATCCGCGAGCACGACGGCTTCGACATCACCCGCTCGCGTCCCTTCGGCCATGTGGCAGCGGTGCTCGGCGCCCTGCGCGGCCTCGGTCTGGAACGGCTGATCGGCGCCAGGCGCTCGCGGCTGCGCGATCTCGTGGTGGCCATGATCGTCGCCCGCATCGTGGCGCCGCGCTCGAAGCTCGCCACCGCGCGCGGGCTCAGCGAGGACACGCTTGGCCACGGCCTCGGCGAGGCGCTCGCCCTGGGCGAGGTCGGCGAAGACGAGCTCTACGAGGCGATGGACTGGCTACTGCAGCGCCAGCCCAGGATCGAGCGGGGTCTGGCCGAGCGTCATCTCGAGGACGGCGCGCTGGTGCTCTACGACGTCACTTCGACCTGGCTGGAGGGGCGCTGCTGTCCGCTGGCGCGTCACGGCTACTCCCGCGACGGCAAGCGCGGCAAGCTGCAGATCGTGTTCGGGCTTCTGTGCAACGCGCAGGGCTGCCCGGTGGCGGTGGAGGTGTTCGAGGGCAACACCGCCGATCCGGCCACACTGGGCACGCAGATCGACAAGCTGCGCCGGCGCTTCCGGCTTTCGCGGGTCGTTCTCGTGGGCGATCGCGGCATGCTCACCGAGGCGCGCATCCGCGAGGAGGTGAAGCCGGCCGGGCTGGAGTGGATCAGCGCGCTGCGGGCGCCGGCGATCCGCGAGCTGGCCTCCGGCGGGACGCTGCAGCTCTCGCTCTTCGACGAGCGCGCCCTGGCCGAGATCCATCATCCCGACTTCCCCGGCGAGCGCCTGATCGCCTGCCGCAACCCGCTGCTCGCCGAAGAGCGCGCGCGCAAGCGCGAGGCCCTGCTCCAGGCCACCGAGAGCGATCTCGACGCGATCCGTGCGGCAACCCGGCGCGACAAGCGCCGTCTCGCCGGCAAGGACAAGATCGGGCTGCGCGTGGGCAAGGTCATCGGCAAGCACAAGGTCGGAAAGCACTTCGACCTGGAGATCGCCGATGACGGCTTCGCCTGGCGGCGCAACGCAGAGCGGATCGCCGAAGAGGCGGCGCTCGATGGCCTCTACGTCATCCGCACCAGCCTGTCCGAGCGCGAGCTCGGGGCCGAGGACACGGTGCGCGCCTACAAGGGATTGAGCCGCATCGAGCGCGCCTTCCGAAGCGTCAAGACGGTCGACCTCAAGGTGCGGCCCATCCACCACTATCGGCCTGAGCGCGTGCGCGCCCACGTCCTGCTGTGCATGCTCGCCTACCATGTCGAGTGGCACATGCGCCAAAGGCTCGCCCCCATCCTGTTCGACGAGGACGACCCGGCGGGCGCGGACGCCGCGCGCGCCTCCATCGTCGCACCGGCAAAGCCCTCGCCTTCGGCCCGGCGCAAGGCCGCCGCCAAGCGCACACCAGACGGCGTGCCGGTGCATAGCTTCCGCACCCTCCTCGAAGACCTGGCGACCATCGCCAGGAACAGAGTTCAGCCGAAACTGCCCGGAGCACCGCCCTTCGACCTGGTCACCAAACCGACGAAGCTGCAGCGCCAGGCGCTCGACCTGCTCGGCGTCAGCCTGTAGCGTACCCAGTACGCGACTCCGCGAAACGGTGCTTTCCAAAGCAACCGCAATGGCTTAGCTCAATATCCGCTCCGGAAGTTCAGGCTAGAATGCGACGCGCCGTTCGGGCATTGCCCGGCGGCCTCGGGAAGCAAGGGAGAGCAGAATGCCGACAGGTCCAGTAGCGCCGAGCGCCAACAAGGTCCAGGAGTTGGCCGAGTCGTTCGGCTTCACCATGAGCGATGCGGACGCCGCCCTCTACAGCGAAATGATGGCGGGCACGCTGCAGAGCTACCGCCGCCTCGACACGATGCAGGAAACCAAGCCGCCGGTGAAATATCCGCGCGCTGGTTCCTACCGGCCGGGGCCTGAGGAGGACCCCTACAACGCCTGGTTCGTGAAGGGCGAGATCAAGGGCTCAGGCGAAGGCGTACTCGCCGGCAAGCGGGTCGGCATCAAGGATGCGATCTGCGTCGCGGGCTTCCCCATGATCAACGGCGCCAAGGGGATGGAGGGCTACATCCCCGATATCGACGCCACCGTGGTGACGCGCGTGCTCGATGCCGGGGGGACCATCCTCGGCAAGACCAATAGCGAGGACTGCTCGTTCTCCGGCGGCAGCCATACCTCAGCCTACGGGCCCGTGCGCAATCCGCACAAGCCGACCCATTCGACCGGCGCGTCCTCCAACGGCAACGGCGCTGCGGTCGCGGCCGGCGATATCGATGTGTCCATCGGCGGCGACCAGGGTGGCTCGATCCGTATCCCGGCAAGCTGGAGCGGCATTGTCGGGCTCAAGCCCACCTACGGCCTCGTGCCTTACACCGGCGCCATGATGATCGAGATGACCATGGACCACCTCGGCCCCATGGCCGACACGGTGGAGAATGCCGCCCGCATGCTCACCGCGATCGCCGGCGAAGACCCTCTGGACCCGCGCCAGCGGGGCATGATCCCGGCGGGGCTGGACACGAATTACGTCACCGGCCTCGATGCGGGCTGCAAGGGCATCAAGATCGGCGTGTTGAAGGAAGGCTTCGACCAAGGTGCCGGTGAGGAGACCTGGGGCGATACCGGGCTCCCGCCGGGCGACAAGGTGGTCTCGGATAGCGTCCGTGCCGCCGTCGACCGCCTTGCCGGCGAAGGCGCCGAGGTGACCGAAGTCTCCAACCCGCGCCACGAGGACGCCTATCACGTCTGGGTGCCGATGTGCACCGAAGGCGCGCAGGCGGTCATGCTGAAAGGCAACAACACCGGCACCAACTGGCGCGGCTTCTACAACACCCAGCTGCTCGACAACGTGGCGAAGGCCGCGCGCGCCAGGCCCAACGACATGGGCGTGATGGTGAAGTACGTGCTGCTCTTCGGCGAATACATGCAGTCGGAGTACTACAACCGCTACTACGCGAAGGCGCAGAACATCCGGGGCCAGATCGTGCAGAGCTACGACGACCTGCTGGAATCCTGCGACGTGCTGGTGATGCCCACCACGGCGATCCTGCCGACGCCGATCCCCGGCAACGACGCGCCGCTCAAGGAGCGTATCCTCCGCACGCTCGACATGATCCACAACACCTGCCAGTTCGACGTGACCGGGCACCCGGCCATCTCGGTGCCGTGCGGGCGCTCCGACGACCTGCCCATCGGCTGCATGATCGTCGGCCGCCACTTCGAGGATGCGAAGGTGCTCCAGGTGGCTGCAGCCCTGGAGGCCGCGAAGGACTGGAAGACCTGCTGATCGGCGTCGCTTGACGCGCTGTCCCCCACCTCACCCCGGCCCTCTCCGCCCCCAGGGGCGGAGAGGGAGAGCTCGCTTTGGCTGATTGCGTTCCCCCTCCGCCCTCCTGGGCCGCAGGCCCGGACGGCGCGACTGCGCCGCGCGCGTACGCGCGTAGGCAAGAGAGCGGAGCGAGCGCCCGCCGACTGAGGGGAATGAAGAAGTCGGGAGGGGGACAGGGGGAGGTGGGGACTACTGGCGGGGGACTACTCCAGAAGAGGTGAGCGGTTGACTCCCCCTCGCCCTAGTTCGCAGGCCGGGCCCAGATGGCGGTGTCGTGGAACACCGCGCCGCCGTTGGGATAGCCGGGATCGGCCGAGGTCAGCGTGTTGATCCCGAGCCCCTCCTCGAAGGCGGTGTTGGGCCAGACGCTCTCGACGATGACGGTGCCGCGCTGCTGGCCTTGGGTGGTGCCGTTGTCCGACACCTTGCCGTTGGCGCCGGCGATGCGGGCGTGAAGCAGGATCGAGCCCCGCCGGTTGCCGATGCGGATGCGATCGCCGTCCTCGAAGCCCAGGTCACGGGCGTCGCCGGGATGGAAGAGGGCGGAGGGCCTGGCCTCCTTGGCTATGCTGGTGGGCGTCTCGGTGAAGCTCGAATTGAGGTAGTTGTGAGCGGGCGCGGTGACGAGGCGGAAGGGGTGTTCCGCGTCCGGCGCCTCGGTCACCGCCATGTGGTCGGGCAAGGCCGGCATCTCGGCCCCGCGCGGCCCCATCCTGGTCCAGTCCGGCTTGAAGCGGAAGCGCCCGTCCGGCCAACCGAAGCCGTTCAGGTGATGGGCGCTCTCGAATTCCGGCATGCAGTCCTTCCAGCGCATGGCCTTGAGCGTCGCCGCGTCGGGGTGGCCTGAGCGCTTCAGCGTCGCGTCGATCATCTCCCACGCGGTCATGTCGAAGCCCGGATGCTCGGCGCCGAGCCGCTTTGCGAGTGCGCGGATCACGTCGTGGTTGGAGCGGGTTTCCGCGTAAGGCTCGATCACCTTGGCGCCCATCAGCAGGTAGCTGTGGCCGCCGCCCACGTAAATGTCGTCATGCTCGAGGAAGGTCGTCGCCGGCAGCACGATGTCGGCGTAGCGCGCGGTGTCGGTCATGAACTGCTCGTGCACGGCGAGGAAGAGGTCATCGCGCATGAGTCCCTCACGCACCTTGGCCGATTCCGGCGCCACCGACGCGGGGTTGACGTTCTGCATGACGATGGCGGTGACCGGCGGGCCGTCACCGAGGTCGCTCGCGTCGCCGGTCAGCACCGGACCGATGCGCGACATGTCGAGGAGCCGCACCGAGCGGTCACGCGCGTCGAGCCCTTCGATCAGGGTGGCATCGACGCCGTAGACGCTCTTGTTGGTGTGCATGGCGCCGCCGCCCTCGTACTGCCAGGCGCCGGTGACTGCCGCGATGCAGGTGGCGGCATGCATATTCGCAGCCCCGTTGCGCGAGCGTGTGAAGCCGTAGCCAAGGCGGATGTAGGTGCGCTTGATGCGGCCGATCATGCGGGCGAGCGCGACGATCTCGGCTGCCGGAATGCCGGTGATGGCGGACGCCCACGCGGGGTCTCGGCTCGCGAGATGAGCCTCGAATTCGCCCGGACAATCAGTGTGGCGGGCGAGGTAGCCGCGGTCGGCGAAGTCCTCGGCGAAGAGCACATGCATGATGCCGCAGGCGAGCGCGCCGTCGGTGCCGGGCCGCAAGGCCACGTGATGGTCGGCGACCTTGGCGGTCCGCGTCTCGTAAGGATCGACCACGACGAGCGCGGCATCCCGCGTCTTCCGCGCCTTCGCGATGTGGGTCATCACGTTGACCTGGGTGGACGCCGGATTGCAGCCCCAGACGACGATCAGGTCCGCCTTCGCCATCTCGCGCGGGTCGGACCCCACGTAGGTGCCGACCCCGGCCCACCAGCCGTCGCTGGAAAGACGCGAGCAGATGGTCTCGTCCTGCCCCGAGTACTTCATCACGTGGCGCAGGCGGTTGATCCCGTCGCGCTGCACCAGGCCCATGGTGCCGGCGTAGTAGTAGGGCCAGACGGCCTCGGGGCCGTGTTTCTCCTCGGCGCGGACGAAGGAGTCGGCAATCAGGTCGAGCGCGTCGTCCCAGCCGATGGGACGGAACTCGCCCGCGCCCTTCTCGCCGCTTCGCTGCAGCGGCTGCGCGAGACGCCCCGGATGGTGCACGCGCTCCGCATAGCGCGCGACCTTGGCGCAGATGACGCCCGCCGTGTAGTCGTTCTCCCGCGCGCCTCTGACCGCGCCGATCCGGTCCGGCGCAAGCCGCTCCACCTCCAGCGCGCAGGTCGACGGGCAGTCGTGGGGGCAGGCGGTGGCAACGAATTCACTTGACACGGCGCGTCCTCCTCGGGGCCAAGACCGCATGCCGTGCCGATGCCAAGCCGGCCTGCGGCGACCCTCCCGATCCGATGCCCCATGGTAGCCCATCGGGCGCGGCGCGGCACTTGCTGCAAACTTGTGCTATGAATCTTCTCATCAAGGGTACGGCATAGAGATGACGACACTGCCTGACAGCGACGCTGCGGCGCGCCTGCGCGAGGCCGGATTGCGGCCCACGCGCCAGCGCATCGTGCTCGCTCGCCGGCTTTTCGGCGGGCCGGACCGCCACGTCACCGCCGCCGAGCTTCATGCCGAAGTGCTCAGCGAGGAGGCGGGCGTCTCCCTCGCCACGGTCTACAACACCCTGCACCAGTTCACGAAGGCCGGGCTGCTGCGCGAGCTGGTGGTGGATGCGGGGCCCTCCTTCTTTGACACCAACACCACGCATCACCAGCATTTCTTCCTGGAGGAGACCGGCCGTCTGGTCGACGTGCCGGGTGATCGCGTCTCCGTGAGCGACCTGCCGCCTGCGCCTCCGGGGACCAGGGTCTCGCGCATCGACGTCGTCATCCGGGTGACCGGCGAAGGGGCGGAAGAGGGCTCGAAGGCCCCGCGCCGCGCGCGCACCCTGGAATGATTCCAATCCGTTGACGGCTGCGCTGCGCTGCGTCATATAGGGTAATGAACACACCGGCCGTGCTCGCGTCCTGCGCTGCGGCGGCCAAGCATCTCGAACCATCAGTCAGGGGGAACAAAGCCATGCCAGCATTGGGTGGAAGCAAGACCGAGCAAAACCTCAAGGACGCCTTCGCCGGCGAGTCACAGGCCAACCGCCGCTATCTCTACTTCGCCCGCAAGGCCGACGTGGAGGGTCACAACGACGTTTCGGCGCTCTTCCGCTCGACCGCCGAGGGCGAGACCGGCCACGCCCACGGCCATCTCGACTACCTGGCCGAGACCGGCGACCCGGCCACCGGCATGCCGATCGGCCAGACCGGCGAAAATCTGGCGGCTGCGGTGGCCGGCGAGACCCACGAGTACACCGACATGTATCCGGGCATGGCACGCACCGCCCGTGACGAGGGTTTCGACGAGATCGCGGATTGGTTCGAGACCCTGGCGAAGGCCGAGAAGTCCCACGCCGGGCGCTTCCAGAAGGCGCTCGACGGGCTCGACTGAGCGCGTCCCGACCGACGACGGCGGACCGTCACCGCCTGAGCGCATCTGCGCGCCCAGGCGGGCGGCCGCGCGCGTCTAGGGGGCTAAGCTCCCGGCCAGGCGGAATATCTCGGCGAAAGCTGGGTGAATGCCGGCCGCGCCGAAGGCCTCCAGGTCGCTTGAGCACGAGTTCTGGCTGAGCACGGCGGTGATCCCGCTCGGCTCGTGATGGCCGGCCATGGTGACGTGGCCGCGCAACTGGCCGAGGTGGCCCTCGATCGTGAGGTCGCCGAAGCGGGAGACCAGGACCCCGTGGCCGCAATGGGTGATGTTCGTGCCCGGAAAAGCGGCCGGCAGCAGCGGGCCTCGCAGCATGGCGAGGGCGCCGGGCTCCAGCACCTGCCCCGTGAACAGCGCATGGTAGCCGCGCGCGAGGTCGCGCGGTGTCGTCACCAGATCGCCCGCAGCCCCGATGCCGGATAGGGGGAACCAGTCGGAGGAGTCCTCCAGCGGAGTCTCGGGCTGACCCGAATCGAAGACGTAGGCGCGGGCCAGGCGTTCGCGCGGGAAGGCCTCGTCCCCGCCGCTCCAGGTCTCGCCCATGCCGGCCGGCTCGAAGACAGCCCGCCCGAGCCATTGGGAGAGCGTCTCGCCCCGCTCGCTGGCGACGATCTCGCCCGCCAGCACGTAGCCGGGGTTGGAATAGATGAAGGCCTCGCCCGGCCCGATCTGCGTGCCGTTGGCGAGCGCGAAGTCGATGATCCGCTCCGGCGTCCAGTCGTCCGCCGCGCCCTTCGGCATGAACGCTTCGTATTCGGGCAGGCCGCTGCGGTGACTGAGCAGATGACGCACGCGGATTTCGTTCGCGCGCGGCAGCTGCGGGAACCACCCTTCGATGGTCTGATCCAGCCGCACGCGCCCTTCGCTCACCAGCGCGAGCACGGCGACCGCGGTCCAGGTCTTCTTGGTGCTCGCCGTCTTGAACAGGTGATCCGGGGCGAGCGGCGTTCCCGTCGCGCGATCGGCGCAGCCGGCGGCGAGCGTCAGCACCTCCTCGCCCGGCCGGACAAGGGCGAGCGAGGCGCCGACGATGCCCCGCTCCACGTGGTCGTTCAGCACCCGGTCGAGCTGCGATACGAAAACGTCGGTTTCCGGCTTCAACATCGTCGCCCCCGTGTCCAGCCGCGCTGGCCTGCCGCGCTGGCGCTCACCATAGCACGCGCCCTGCACCGAGGGTGGACGCCCGTCCGCCGGCTCACTAGCCTGCCAGCGGCGGTCTGCAGCGGCCGCAGTGGAGGGGGAGCACGCATGGCGCACGTCGGTGCGGCGCACACGCGCGTTGAAGACGACCGGTTCCTGACCGGCCAGGGCCGCTTCGTGGACGACATCCGCCTGCCGGGGGAGGCCTACGCCGCCTTCGTCCGCAGCCCCCACGCCCGTGCCCGCGTCGGGACGGTCGCCACCGACCAGGCGCGCGCCATGCCGGGAGTGCTGGCCGTCCTCACCGGCGAGGATTGGCGGCGCGACGGGGGCGGCGAGACCGACGTGCTGTGGGACATCAACTCCCACGACGGCACTCCGATGGCGCTCGCCCGCCGGCCGGTGTTCGCTTTGGGCGAGGCCCGTCACGTGGGCGATACGGTGGCCCTCGTCGTCGCCGAAGACCCGCACGCGGCCGCCGACGCCGCGGCCGCAGTCGAGGTCGCGTGGGAGCCGCTCCCCTCGATCACCGACCTGGCGGCGTCGGTCGAGGCCGATGCGCCGCTGGTCCACGAAGAGTTCGGTAGCAACATCGCCTATGACTGGCGGCTCGGCGACGCCGAGGCGACGGAGGCCGCCTTCGCCGCTGCCGCCCACGTCACCTCGCTCAAGCTCGTCAACAACCGTCTCGCGCCCAGCGCCATGGAGCCGCGCGCGGCCATCGGTGCGTACGACCGTGGCGACGGGCGCTACACCCTCTGGTCCACCACGCAGAACCCGCATCTGGTCCGCCAGTGGCTTTCGCGCGACACGCTGCGCGCGCCCGAGCACGCGATCAGGGTGGTGTCGCCCGATGTCGGCGGGGGCTTCGGCCAAAAAACCTATCACTACCCCGAGGAAGCGAGCCTCCCCTGGGCCGCGCGGCTGGTGGACCGGCCGGTGCGCTGGACCGCGACCCGTGCCGAGACGCTTGCGGTGGACATCCACGCGCGCGACCACGTCACCGAGGCGCGCATGGCCTTCGACTCCGACGGTCGCATCGCCGCCGTCGAGGCCGACATCATCGCCAACCTCGGCGCCTATCAGAGCCAGTTCGCCGCGTGCATCCCGACGCTCTTCTGCGTCAGCATGTTCTCCGGCCAGTATGCGATCCCCGCGCTGCATTGCCGAGTGCTCGGCGTCTACACCAACACCACGCCGATCGATGCCTATCGCGGCGCCGGCAACCCCGAGATCACCTACGTCATCGAGCGCCTGATCGAGAACGGCGCGCGGGAGCGTGCGGGCGATTCGGTCGAGGCCCGCGCCCGCAACCTCGTGCCCGCTGCCGCCATGCCCTATGCGAGCGCGACCGGGGTCACTTACGACGTCGGCGACTTCCCGGCGGTGCTCGAGAAGGCCCGTTCGTTGGCCGATCTCGACGCGCTGCGGGCCGAGCAGGCCAGGCTCAGGGAGGACGGCGAGATGATGGGGATCGGCATGGCGGCCTTCGTCCGTTCCGGCGGCGCCGGGCCGAGCCGGCTCGCCGCCGCCCTTGGCAGCCGCATGGGGTTCTGGGACGTCGCCACCGTGCGGATCCACCCCAGCGGCAAGATCACCGTGCTCTGCGGCAGCCACAGCCACGGCCAGTCCCACGCCACCACCTACGCGCAAATCGTCGCGGACCGCTTCGGCTGCGACATGGTCGACATCGACGTCGTCGAAGGCGATACGGACCGGATCCCCCACGGCCTCGGCACCTGGGCCTCGCGCTCGATCACGGTGGTGGGCTCGGCGCTCGCCGTCGCTTCCGACCGCGTTATCGACAAGGGCCGCCGCCTCGCCGCGCATCTCATGGAATGCGCCGTGGACGACATCGAATTCGGGGCCGGCGCCTATTCCGTGCGCGGTACCGATCGGCGGATGACCTTCGTGGAGATCGCCGACATGGCCTACCGCGGCGCCGACTATCCCGATGGCTTCGAGCTCGGGCTGGAAGAGGCGGCGTTCTTCGATCCGGACGACTTCAACTATCCCTACGGCACCCACGTTGCCACCGTCACCGTCGATGCCGAGACCGGCGCGGTGCGGCTCACCGCCTACTATTCGGTGGAGGACACGGGCCTCGTGATCAACCCACTGGTGGTGGACGGCCAGCGCCACGGGGCCGCCGCCCAGGGCATCGGCCAGGCGCTGCTGGAACACGTGCGCTACGAGCCGGAGTCGGGCCAGCTGCTCACCGGTACCTTCATGGACTACACGATGCCCCGCGCCGACGACCTGCCCGACTTCACGCTGGACGGCCACGTGACGCTGACCGAGACCAACCCGCTCGGCGTCAAGGGCGTGGGCGAGCTCGGCACCTCCGGGCCGCCGGCCGCGATCGGCAACGCCATCCTCGATGCGCTCTGGCACCTCGGCGTCCGCCATGTGGAAATGCCGTTCACGCCCGAGCGCGTCTGGCGCGCGATCCGGGTCGCTTCCGATAACCGCGTGTAGACAGATGTGAGGCGGGACGCTCGACGCGGCGCCCCGCGCGTGCTCAAGACACGGCTTCGATATCCCTGCCGGATTCCTTGACCCGGCGGCGGGCGGGCCTATCCTGCGCCGGGCGAGAGCCGGAGACGAGCGATCATGGAAACTGTCGAGGCGATCGGCGCGGACGCGCCGCCGAGTGTTGCGCCCGCGCTCAGGCATGACTGGTCGGCGGCGGAGGTCGAGGCATTGCTCGCGCTGCCCTTCGCCGAGCTGATGTTCCGCGCGCAGACCGCGCATCGCCGCCACTTCGACCCGAACCAGGTGCAGATGTCGACGCTGCTCAGCATCAAGACCGGCGGCTGCCCGGAGGACTGCGCCTATTGCCCGCAGAGCGCGCGCTACGACACCGGGCTCGAAGCGGGCAAGCTGATGTCCCGCGACGAGGTGCTGGCCGAGGCCCGGCGCGCCCGCGAAGCCGGCGCCACCCGCTACTGCATGGGCGCCGCCTGGCGCAGCCCCAAGGACCGCGATCTGGAGGCGGTGGCCGAGATGGTCGCGGGCGTCAAGGCGCTCGGCATGGAGACCTGCGTCACCCTCGGCATGCTGAGCGAGCCCCAGGCTGAACGCCTCGCCGATGCCGGCCTCGACTACTACAACCACAATCTAGACACCTCCGAATCGTTCTACGGCGAGATCATCACCACGCGCACGTACCAGGACCGGCTCGAGACCCTGGGCCATGTGCGGGACGCGGGTATCAACGTCTGCTGCGGCGGCATCGTCGGCATGGGCGAATCGCGCCGCGACCGCGCGGACATGATCGCGACGCTCGCGAGCCTGCCGAGCCATCCCGAGAGCGTGCCCATCAACATGCTGGTGCAGGTGGAGGGCACGCCGCTCAACGGCATGGACGCGCTAGATCCCTTCGAGTTCGTGCGCACGGTGGCGGTGGCGCGGATCACCATGCCGGGCTCGGTGGTCCGGCTTTCGGCCGGGCGCGAGCAGATGTCGGACGAGATGCAGGCTCTGGCCTTCCTCGCCGGCGCCAACTCGGTGTTCGTCGGGCCTGAGCTGCTCACGACGCCCAACCCCGGGCGCGAACGCGACACCCAGCTCTTCGCCCGCCTCGGCATCGCGCCGATGCCGGCTTAGGGCGCGAAGGCGGCGCTCCCAGCGCACGCCGCGGCGCGCCGCATGCCTGCCGACTCCTCCGCGCCGCAAGCGCCCGACTGGCTGGCCGAGGGCTACGGCCACGTCTGGCTGCCCTATACCCAGATGGCGAGCGTGCCGCCGCCGCTGCCCGTGGCTGCGACCAGGGGCACACGCATCGTCCTCGCCGATGGCCGCGAGCTGATCGACGGCATCGCGTCGTGGTGGACCGCCTGCCACGGCTACAACCATCCCCACATCCGCGCCGCCGTGGCCGAGCAGCTGGAGCGCATGCCCCACGTCATGTTCGGCGGCCTCGCCAACGAGCCCGCGCTCCGGCTGGCCCGCCGCTTGGCCGGCATGCTTCCCGATCCACTCAGCCGGGTGTTCTTCTCGGAGTCAGGCTCGGTCGCGGTGGAGATCGCGCTCAAGATGGCGCTGCAGTACTGGCTCAACCAGGGGGTTCGCGGGCGCCACCGCTTCGTGAGCTTCCAGGGCGCCTATCACGGCGACACCTTCGCCGCCATGTCGGTATGCGATCCCGAGGAGGGCATGCACAGCCTCTTCGCCGGCGCGCTGCCGGAGCAGCACGTCGTGCCATTGCCTGGGGACGAGGCGGGCATCGCAACCTTCGACGCTTACCTCGCCCGCAATGGGGGGGACGTGGCGGCGGTCATCGTCGAGCCGCTGGTCCAGGGCGCGGGCGGCATGCGCTTCCACGCGCCGGAGGTGCTGCGCACGCTGCGCGTAGCCTGCGACAGGCACGGCCTGTTGCTGATTGCCGACGAGATCATGACCGGGTTCGGCCGCACCGGCACGCTCTTCGCCTGCGAGCAAGCGGGGGTGGTGCCGGATATCGTCACGCTTTCCAAGGCGCTCACCGGCGGCACCATGGCGCTGGCTGCGACCGTGGCGAGCGAGAGGGTCTTCGAGGCCTTCCTGTCGGACGATCCTGACGCGGCGCTCATGCACGGGCCGACCTTCATGGCCAATCCCCTGGCCTGCGCCGCCGCCAACGCCTCTCTCGATCTCTTCGAGAGCGAGCCCCGCCTCGCCCAGGTGCGCGCCATCGAGAGCCATCTCGCCGCCGCGTTGGCGCCCGCGCGGGGACTGCCCGGTGTGGTCGATGTGCGGGTGCGGGGCGCGATCGGCGTCATCCAGCTCGACGACATGAGCCGCATCGACTGGCTCAAGCAGCGCTTCGTGGACTCCGGCGTCTGGGTCCGCCCCTTCGCCGATATCGTCTACGTCACGCCCGCTCTCACCATCGACGAAGGCGACCTCGCCCGGCTTACGGACGCGCTGATCGACGTCGTGACCGCCTGGTCGCGGGAGCGTTAGAGCGCGTCCGACATTGACGGACGCGCGGCGGGCCGCGACCGCGGCCCGCCGCTATTGCGGCGCGCCCGCGCAGGCGCCGGCCGGCTGCCGTGAGCGACAAATAGCCAGAGCGTTTCAGTCGAAGATGGAAACGCTCTGGGCCGCGCGCCTCAGTCGAAGACGACCGACGGCAGCCAAGTGGTGAGCTCGGGAAAGAAGCCGAGCACGGCGAGCGCGGCAAGCTGGATTATGACGAAGGGGATGACGCCCCGGTAAATCTCGCTGGTGCGGACCGTACGCGGCGCCACGCCACGCAGGTAGAAGAGCGCGAAGCCGAAGGGCGGGGTCAGGAACGAGGTCTGCAGGTTCACCGCCATCATGATGCCGAGCCAGATCGGGTTGATGTCCATCCGCAGCAGCACGGGCGCGATGATCGGCACCACAACGAAGGTGATCTCAATGAAGTCGAGGAAGAAGCCGAGCGCGAACATGATCAGCATGACCACGAACATCGCGCCGATGACTCCCCCCGGCACGTTCGTGAGCGCCTGGTGGACCATCTCGTCGCCGCCGAGGCCGCGGAACACCAGCGAGAACAAGGCGGCGCCGATCAGGATGACGAAGACCATGGCGCTGATCTGCATGGTGGACCGCATGACCGGCACGAGCACGTCGGTGCGCCAGACCCGCCAGAGGCTGGTGGCGATGCCGTAAACAACTAGCGCGCAGCAGATGAAGGCGACGATGGCAGGAGCGCCGAAGCCAGCCCGAGTGACGACGAGGTCGAACCGGCCGGCGAGGATCATCATCAGGATCAACCCGCCGCCCGCGAGATAGAGCGGGGCGCTGCCGACGCTGCGCTGGAGCCAGGTGCCGCCTTCAGGCGCGAGCCGGGCGCCCGCGAGGATCAGCGAGCCCACGGCGCCCACCGCCGCAGCCTCGGTCGGGGTCGCGATGCCGCCGAGGATGGAACCCAGAACGGCGATGATGAGCACGATCGGCGGTATCAGCGCGCGGCCGGTGCGCCGCCATACCTCGCGCCAGTCGCCCCCCAGCTCTTCGGGCGGAATCGCCGGCGCGGCCGCCGGCCGCAGCCAGGCGACGCCCATCAGATACATCATGTAGAGCGCGACGAGCACCATTCCCGGCAGCAGGGCGCCGGCAAAGAGGTCGCCCACCGAGACCGGCTCCGGCGACCAGTTTCCGATGGCCCTCTGGGCGTCGACGTAGGCGTTGGAGATCTGCTCGCCGAGGATCACCAGCACGATGGAGGGCGGGATGATCTGGCCCAGGGTGCCGGAGGCGCAGATCGTTCCGGTCGCGAGCTTGGGGTCGTAGCCCCGGCGTAACATGGTGGGGAGCGAGAGCAGACCC
This sequence comes from Alphaproteobacteria bacterium, assembly GCA_963422645.2. Classification (GTDB taxonomy): domain Bacteria; phylum Pseudomonadota; class Alphaproteobacteria; order UBA828; family UBA828; genus WTGU01. Next base: position 66,428 of record CAXXVO010000008.1, on the reverse strand, counting down.
ATGGTCACCACGGTGGCGCCCACGATCCCGGTGGAGGCGGCGAGCAGCGCGCCGACGGCGATCACCGAGAGCCCAAGCCCGCCGCGCAGGCGGCCGAAAAGGCGCCCCATGGCCTCGAGCAGCTCCTCCGCCACCTTCGAGCGTTCCAGCATGACGCCCATGAAGATGAAGAGCGGCACCGCGATCAGTACCTCGTTCCACATCGCGTTGCCGAAGATGCGCTGCGGCATGGCGCGCATGAAGCTGATGTCGAAGATGCCGAAGGCGTATGAGAAGAGCCCGAAGAGCGCGGCCACGCCCGAGAGCGTGAAGGCGACCGGGAATCCCGCCAGCAGGCAGGCGAAGGTCGCCACGAACATGACGATGACGAGGACTTCGCCGATGGGCATGGCGGGTCAGGCAGCCTTGCTGCCGGCTTCTGCGATGTCGTCGTGGCGTTGTTGGCGGCCGGCGAGGGTCAGCACCGCGTGAAACGCGAGCGAGAGGCCCTGGAAGGCGATAAGCACCACGAACGCGAGAATCATCGACTTGAGCGCGTAGATCGCCGGAATGCCACTGGTTTCCGCCGACTTTTCGAACACCGACCAGGACTGCTCCACATAGGGCCAGCTCGCCCAGCCGATGATCACGCAGACCGGCATCAGAAAGAGAATCACGCCCAGGAGATCGATGAGCGCGCGCAGGCGCGGGCGTGCGTCGCGATAGAAGATATCGACCCGGACGTGGCCGCCGTGGAGCAGCGTATAGCCTGCGCCGACCAGGAAGAGGGTGGCGTGAAGGTAGATGATCCCTTCCTGCATCGCGATGAAGCCCACGCCGAAGATGTAGCGCATCACCACGACGACGAACTGGAGAAGCACCATGAGGAGGGCGAGCCATGACGCGACGCGGCCGATGTGCTCGTTGGCCACATCTATTGCGCGCGTGAGCGCGGCTAATGCGGAGAGAGACGCCTGCATCTCATTTCAGCCGGCCTGTGCTCCTTTCAGGCGGCCCGCGCTCAAGCGCGGCGGCGACCCTCATGCCCGCCTCCCCGATGCCCCGCAGTGGCGCAGGGCCAATCCTGTCCCGCCGGCGCCATTCGGGGCGGGCGACGACCGCCCGCCCCGAACGCACACCTTGCCGACGTACTACGCGGTCAGGAGCCGGGCCCTCGCGTAGGCAAGCTCCGAGCGCTCGTTATAGGGTCAGACTTCCTGACCTCTGCTGATTTTAGGTGACACGAGCCGCGCGGATTCCGAGGCCCCGTCGATGTCGTAGACTATGCGCAGACGGGTGCCGGGGAAGACCGTTTCGGTGGCGTTCAGGTCGCTCAGAACCGCATCGATCCAACGGTCGCAGGCGTCGTTTGCGAGGCCAAGAATGTGGACCCGCAGGAGGCCATTGCCAGGATCCGGCAGGATGTCGGCATCGGCGGTGAGCAGCGCTTGAAGCAGTTTCCGGGGATGGGGCTTGTGGCCCTGCGCCTGCATGACGGGAAGCATCATGCGGGTTTCGGCGCGGTAGGCGATCATCCGGATGACGTCGAGGAGGAGGCGCTCGCGCGCGGGCAAGGCATCGAGCTGCTCGGCTTCGTCGAGGTCGCCGGCCCGGCAGTGCTTGGGCGTCTCCCTGCGGCTGGCCCTGACGATGTCGCGGACATCCTGGAGGTCCCTGACTTCCCTCCTGAGTTCCGCCGTCGGCTGCTTCTTCCGGGCCGTGTCGGCGATGCGGTTGCGCAGGCGGCCAAGCTGGCGGTCGAGGCGATGGATTGCCTTGTCATAGGCCCGCCGCAGCGGGTTGACGACCATGGCGGCGGGATCGAGAGGCTCGAGCTCGTGGGTCGGCAGGGCGTCGAGATTGAACTCGTCACGCATGTACTTGAAGAAGTTCTCCTGCGACCAGCGCGAGAACATGGCGCCCGCAACCTCAGCCATCGGCTTGTGCGGATCGGTGGTGATCAGCGGCACCTGACGGCCGTTGTCGAGCAGGCGGCGGATCTGGCGCACCCTGAAGCCGTTCGGCAACGTCACCGGCTTCTCAGCCAGCCGCATGGTGGCGCTGCCGTCCGCCGCCGGTCCGTGAATGGGAACGGTCATCGCGCCGAAGTCCTCGGCCGGCCAGTCCTCGCCCCTGAAGTTCTTGTGCCAGGTCAGGCAGGCGACGCCGCGCCTCGCCAGCCGGCGGAACAGATCCGGGCTCCAGCCCTCGCGGTCGAAGACCAGGGTGAGCGCCGGCTGGCCGGGATGCTCGGCGGTCAGGTCCGGCGCCCCGGCGCCAACGATCCCAAGCTCCTGCAGCGCCGGCACCACGTCGGCTTCGATGGCCGCGACCATCTTCGGGTCCAGCGGCTTGTGCAGACAGAGCAGCGGCTTGCCGCCCAGAGCGTTGATCCAGTAGCTGGCGCTCGCCGGCAGGCACAGCTTCTCGCGCGAGACGAAGTGCTTGGGCAAGCGCCCCTTGCGGCCGGAGTAGACCTTGACGTGCCCGTCGATGGCCAGCGTCGCCCAGAGCTCCGGCTCGTCGGCGCCTGCCAGCGCCTGGCAAGGGCGAGCTGCCACGCCCGCACGCCGGCCTCGTCGTCGGCGATGAGAGCGATCTTGCGGCGCAGCGTCTTGACCTCGGGGCAGCGATCGAGGCCGAGAATGGCGCCCCATTCGCCCGGCGCCTGGTAGCGCAGGCTCTCGGGGTTGCGCACCCGCGCCAAGGTCATGAAGGCCAGGAAGAGCAGGATCGTAGGCAAGCCGTAATAGCCCTTCGGCAGCAATGGCAGGAGACCGGTCTCGGAGAGAAGACCTTCCTTCAGCAGGGCCGGCAGGGCGGCGAGCACGCCGCCGAAGCGGACACCGCGGGCGGCGGCGGCGAACTGCGGTTCGACCGGCCCCGCCTGTCCACAACTGGCCAGAACCCGAGCCGGAACATCGCAAGTCGCACGCCCCATCGGCGCCTGCCGGTCCCGCCGATCGCGCGCGCTGCGATCCGTTTGCGGCTGCGCTTCCAGCCCCGGCGCCGTCTCCGGCCCCGGGGCACCGGTACTCTCTTCATCGACACGGCCTTCAGGAGCCGCACCCGCGTCAGGCGGCGCAGCCAGCGCTGAGCGTCCGGGCTCCCCATCCGCCTCCGTGTTGCCGATCAGTCCCTGACGGCGCCACTTGTTGACCGATGGCGCTGACACGCCGAGAACCCGGGCCGCCGCAGAGCCGCTCAGGCCCGATGCCAGCAACGCCGTCGCCTTCTCCGCCAACTCCGGAGTGAACACCGACGGCCCGCGACCGCGCCGGGGCTTCATGAACCCCGCTTCGCCCTCGGCCAGGTAGCGCCGTCGTGCGCGCTGCACCGTCGCGCGCGAGACAGCGAAAGCGTCAGCCAGTTCCTGCGGCGAGACCGCGCTGATCGCCGCGAGGCGGCCGATCCGCAAGAGCATGGCCGTGCGGTCATCGGCGGCGTGGCTGTCAAAGGGAATGAGGTTGGAAAAGTAGGTGAAGGTGTCGTCCGAGATCAGGACGGCGAAGCAGCTGTTGCCGATCGAGACCGCCTCTGGAGGGCACATTGGGAGGGTACTGGGCATGGTTGAGACCGTGCAATTGGTATCAAATTATACTATCAGACCTCGGGCGCGACACCCAGCGAAAAACCGCCTGAAACAACCGAAATGTATCAGAATTCAAGGAGTTCCCGGCACGCTGCCCAGAACAGCCAGCATCACGAGGTCAGGAAGTCTGAGGATATCGCCGTCTTGCGGAAGTTGCTGAAGCTCTCGTAGACGCGTTGCGTGATTCCGCCCTCGGCGCCGACTTCGGCGACCACCTCAGCCGACTGTTCTCCGAGTGCCTTCAACATCTCGTCCGATACCTGCCGCACCTGCACGCCGTGCTCGTTGATGAGCGTGTCGAGCGCTCCCGCGTTGCGTGCGTTGAACTCTGCCAGCATGGTCGCGTTGTCGGCTGCGCAGCAGCTCTCGATCAGGCTCTGGTCCGCGGCGCTCAAGCTTTCCCACACGCCCCGGTTGATGCCGCAGGTGAGGATCGTGCCGGGCTCGTGGAAGCCGGGCCAGTAGTAGTACTTGGTGATCTTGTAGAACCCGAAGGCGAGGTCGTTCCACGGCCCCACCCATTCGGTGGCGTCGATCGTGCCGGCCTCGAGCGCCGGATAGATCTCGCCGCCCGGCAGCAGCAGGGCGTTCGCGCCGACGCGGCGCAGCACCTCGCCGCCGAGGCCCGGCATGCGCATCTTGAGGCCCTTGTAGTCCTCGAGCGAGTTCATCTCCTTGTTGAACCACCCGCCCCACTGGACGCCGGTGTTGCCGGCCATCAGTGGCTTCACATTGAAGTCGGCGCCGAGCTCGTCCCAGAGCTCCTGCCCGCCCGCGTGGTAGATCCAGGCGTTGACCTCGTCCGCGGTCAGCCCGAAGGGGACGGTCGCGAAGAAGTTGAAGGCTTTGGACTTGCCCTGCCAGTAGTACTCGGCGGAGTGGTACATGTCCGCGGCGCCCTCCGAGACCGCGTCGAAGCAGCCGAGAGGCGGCACCAGCTCGCCGCCGCCGTAGTGCTTGACCTCGATCCGTCCCTCGGTCGCATTGGTGATGCGATCGGCGAGCCGTTGCGCGCCGGTGCCGAGGCCGGGGAATTGCTTGGGCCAGGAGGTGGCCAGCTTGAGCTGAATCTTGCCCTGCGAGACGGCGGGGGCGGGAAAGTTCGATGCCGCTGCGGCCGCCACGGCGGCTCCGGCGATGGCCGTTCCCTTGAGAAGGCTGCGTCGTCCGATCTTCGTGCTCATGTCCTTGGTCTCCCTTCGATGGTTCGGGTCAATGATCCGAGACGCCCCGACCATCCGGTCGGGCGTCCAGGATGGTCCAGCCCTTCGGGCCGTGCACCTCGAGCGGGCGAAAGCGGGCCTTGTAGTCCATCTTGTCGCAACCGTCGATCCAGTAGCCGAGATAGAGGTAGGGCAGCGCTTGCGCGCGCGCCTCTTCCACGAGCCTGAGGATCATGTAGCTGCCCGGACTGTCCTTGACCCGCGTGGGTTCATAAAAGGAATACACCGCCGACAGCCCGTCGGCGACGACATCGAACACGCAGACGCCGTAGAGCCCTCCGCCGGGGCTGCGGAACTCGGCGAGGCGGGTCTCGACCGCACTCTCCTCGACGAGCGCGCCGTAGCCCTCGCGTCCCATGGCCGCCATGGTGCCGTCGGGGTGCCGTGCCGCCAGATAGCGCCTGAACAGGGTGTAGTGATCGGGTCGCGCCAGAGCCGGCAGCACGTTGAGCGTGATTCCCGCGTTGCGCGCGCTGACCCGGCGGAGCGAGCGGCTCGGCACGAACGCGTCGGCACGCACCCGTGCGGAGACGCAGGCCCGGCAGCCGGGGCAAGCCGGGCGGTAGGCGCCAAGGTGGCTTCGGCGGAAGCCTCCACGCAGCATCTCGTCGTAAGCGGTCTCGGCACGGGGGCCCGCGAGCGGGGTGACGATCGAGCGCTCCAGACGCCCCGGCAGGTAGGGGCAGTGGCGGAGCGGGGTCACGCCCAGAAACTTGAGACCGCCACCCTGCGGCGCGCGCGTCCGCGCCGGGTGTTGGCTTTCAAGCGGGCGGTTTTCGTTGGTCATTTATTTGATTATAGGGCCGCGCTGCGGTTCGCCAAGGAGTCGCTTGGCTTCAGACCGCCCGCCAGCCGATGTCTCGGCGGCAGAAACCCTCGGGCCAGTCGATGTGCCCGACAGCCTCGTAAGCGCGGCTCTGAGCCGCGGCGACACCCGCGCCCAGCGCCGTTACACCAAGCACACGCCCACCCGCGGCGACGACGCCGGCATCGGTGCGCGCCGTTCCCGCGTGAAACACCATCGCGTCGTCGAGGTCGTCTGCTGCTTCGATGCCGCGGATCACGCTGCCCTTCTCATAGGCGCCCGGATAGCCTCGCGTGGCGAGCACCACGCAAAGCGCGGCCTCATCGCGCCAGCGCAGGTCGAACTCCTTGAGCTCGCCATCGTGCGCCGCCACCAGCGCAGCCAGCAGATCGGACTTGAGCCGGGGCATGAGCACTTGGCATTCCGGATCGCCGAAGCGGGCATTGACCTCCAGCAGCTTCGGCCCATCGGCGGTGAGTATCAGCCCGGCGTAGAAGACGCCTGTGTAGGGCACCCCCTCCGCCGCCAGGCCGCGCACGAGCGGCTCGACGATGCCTGTCCGCGTCTCCTCGCAGAGCGCCGGGGTCATCGCGGGCGCCGGCGAATAGGCGCCCATGCCGCCGGTGTTGGGCCCGGTATCGCCCTCGCCCACCGCCTTGTGGTCCTGCGCCGTCTCCAGCGGAAGCACGGTCTCGCCGTCGACCAGGGCGAAGTAGCTCGCCTCCTCGCCGACCAGCATCTCCTCGATCACGAGCGCGGCGCCGGCCTCGCCGAAGGCGCCGCCCAGCGCCGCCTGCGCGGCATCGAGGGCTTCGGCCTCGGTCTCAGCGAGCACGACACCCTTGCCGGCGGCGAGCCCGTCTGCCTTGACCACCAAGGGTGCGCCCAGCTCGGCGATGAACGCCTCGGCCTCCGCGAGCGACGCGATCCGCCGATAGGCAGCAGTCGGCACGTCGCAGCGTGCGCAGAGGTCCTTCATGAAGCCCTTGGAGCCCTCGATCCGTGCGGCGCCCGCGCGCGGGCCGAAGGCGGCGATGTCCTCGGCCTCCAGCCGGTCGACCAGACCTGCGCAGAGCGGCGCCTCCGGCCCCACCACGACCAGGTCGATCGCCTGCTCGCGGCAGAACGCAACCAACCGGTCGAAATCCATGGGGTCGAGCGCAACGCAGGTCGCCTCGTTCTCGATGCCCGCGTTCCCCGGCGCGCACCAGAGCGCTCCCAGCAGCGGCGACGCAGCCAGCTGCCAGCAGAGGGCATGCTCGCGCCCACCCGAGCCCACGACCAAGACGTTCATACAGGCTTCTCCGCACCGGCTGATGCCCGTGCTACGATACACGCCCGGGCTTCAGCCGGCCCGCTATTCTCTAGGGAATTTCTTACGAATTTGGCCATTCTTGCCGCTTGACGGTGGGTAGGCTCGTCACTAGGATGCGCCACCTTCTTGCTGACGGGGCTTGTCGGTGCGCCTCTGGGTGCCTGTTGCTAAGCCTTGGGATCGAGAGAGTTTCCGATGTGTCGGCGCAGGCCGGCGGCGGGGAAGCGGCTCAGTTTCGCTTGTCCGGGTCCACCTGCACGCGCCGCACTAGCTGTTGAATTTGGAACCGCCGCGATGCCGACGATCAACCAACTGATTCGCAAGCCGCGCACGGCGCCTGCTACCCGCAACAAGGTGCCGGCGCTGCAGGCCTGCCCGCAGAAGCGCGGCGTGTGTACCCGGGTCTACACGACGACGCCGAAGAAGCCGAACTCGGCGCTGCGCAAGGTTGCGCGCGTGCGACTCACCAACGGCTTCGAGGTGACGAGCTACATCCCCGGCGAGGGGCACAACCTCCAGGAGCATTCGGTGGTGATGATTCGCGGCGGGCGGGTGAAGGACCTGCCGGGCGTGCGCTATCACATCATTCGCGGCTTGCTCGACACCCAGGGCATCCAGGACCGCCGCCAGCGTCGCTCCAAGTACGGCGCCAAACGGCCGAAATAGAGAAGAAGAAGGAGCCGCCCGGTGTCCCGTCGTCGCGCTGCAGAGCGCCGAACCGTCAACCCCGATCCCCGTCACGGCGACGTGGTGCTGGCGAAGTTCATGAACTCGCTCATGCTCGCCGGTAAGAAGTCGACGGCCGAGCGAATCGTCTACGGCGCACTCGACCGGATCAAGGAGAAGACCGGCCAGGACCCGATCCGGGTCTTCCACGAGGCGCTCGACAATGTGAAGCCGGGGGTGGAGGTGCGCTCGCGCCGGGTCGGCGGGGCCACCTATCAGGTGCCGACCGAAGTCCGGCCAGACCGGCGCCAGACGCTCGCGATCCGCTGGCTCATCGGCGCGACCCGCGATCGCTCCGAGACGACCATGGTCGATCGCCTCAGCAACGAACTCCTCGACGCCGCGGCAAGCCGCGGCGTTGCCGTCAAGAAGCGGGAAGACACTCATCGCATGGCCGAGGCCAACCGAGCCTTTTCGCACTACCGCTGGTAGGCGCAGGCGTTCGCGGACAAGAAAAAGATCATGGCTCGAACCACACCCCTCGAACGCTACCGCAACATCGGCATCATGGCGCACATCGATGCCGGTAAGACGACGACGACCGAGCGGGTGCTCTACTACACCGGCAAGTCCTATAAGATGGGCGAGGTCCACGAGGGCAGCGCCACCATGGACTGGATGGAGCAGGAGCAGGAGCGCGGCATCACCATCACGTCCGCCGCCACCACCTGCTTCTGGCGCGACCACCGCATCAACATCATCGACACGCCGGGCCACGTCGACTTCACCATCGAGGTGGAGCGCTCGCTCAGGGTGCTCGACGGCGCGGTTGCGGTGTTCGACGCCGTCGCAGGCGTCGAGCCGCAGTCCGAGACGGTCTGGCGCCAAGCAGACAATTACAACGTCCCCCGCATCTGCTTCGTCAACAAGATGGACCGCGTCGGGGCCGATTTCCCCCGCTGCATCGAGATGATTCGCGAGCGTCTCGGCGCCAATCCGATTGCGATCCAGCTGCCCATCGGGACCGAGGCGCAGCATATCGGGGTCGTCGACCTGATCGAGATGAAGGCCATCGTCTGGAAGTCGGAGACGCTCGGCGCGGAGTTCACGGTAGGCGACGTGCCCGACGACATGAAGGCCGAGGCCGAGGCGAGCCGCCAGGCGCTCATCGAGGCGGCGGTCGAGATGGACGACGCCGTGCTCGAGCGCTTCCTCGAGGGCGAGGAGCCGGACGAGGCGGCGCTCAAGCGGTGTCTCCGCATCGGTACGCTCTCGGGCAAGCTGGTTCCCGTGCTTGCCGGTTCCGCCTTCAAGAACAAGGGCGTGCAGCCGCTGCTGGATGCGGTGTGCGACTACATGCCGGCGCCGACCGACGTGCCGCCCGTGCAAGGCGTCGTGCCCGGCAAGGGCGGCGAGGTCGAGCGCACCTGCAGCGACGACGAGCCGCTGGCGGCACTCGCCTTCAAGGTGATGACCGACCCCTTCGTCGGCTCGCTTACCTTCGTTCGCGTTTACTCCGGCATGATCCAGACCGGCAAGCAGGTGCTCAACAGCGCCAAGGGCCGCAAGCAGCGGGTCGGCCGGATGCTGCTGATGCACGCGAACAGCCGCGAGGATATCCAGGAGACGCGGGCCGGAGACATCGTCGCCATCGCCGGCCTCAAGGACACTACCACAGGCGAGACCCTGAGCGATCCGGTGCACCCGGTGGTGCTCGAGCGGATGGAGTTCCCCGATCCGGTGATCGAGGTTGCGGTCGAGGCCAAGACCAAGGCCGATCAGGACAGGCTCTCCGTCGCGCTCGCGCGCCTCGCCGAGGAGGATCCCTCGTTCCGCGTGACCGCCGATCCCGAGAGCGGGCAGACCGTGATACGCGGCATGGGCGAGCTGCATCTCGACATCCTGGTCGACCGCATGCGCCGCGAGTTCAAGGTGGATGCCAACGTCGGCCAACCGCAGGTCGCCTATCGCGAGACCATCGGCCGCGAGTCGACGGTCGATTACACGCACAAGAAGCAGACCGGCGGTGCCGGTCAGTTTGCGCGGGTCAAGGTCGTGCTGGAGCCGGCGGAGACCGGCTCAGGCTTCGCGTTCGAGAGCAAGGTTGTGGGCGGCGCCGTGCCCAAGGAGTACATCCCTGCGGTCGAGAAGGGGATCGACGGGGCGCGGCAGGCCGGCATCGTCGCCGGGTTCCCGGTCATCGACTTCACGGCGCGGCTCATCGACGGTGCGTCGCACGACGTCGATTCCAGCTCGCTCGCGTTCGAAATCGCGGCGCGCTCGGCGTTTCGCGAGGCCCTGCAGGGTGCAGGTCCGGCGCTGCTGGAGCCCATGATGAAGGTCGAGGTCGTGACGCCCGAGGATTATCTGGGCGACGTGATCGGCGACCTCAATTCCCGGCGCGGGCATGTCGGCGGCATGGAGCCGCGCGGCAACGCCCAGGTGATTCGCGCCGTGGTACCGCTTGCGACCATGTTCGGTTACGTCAGCACCCTGCGCTCGCTCACCCAAGGGCGGGCGCAGTTCACGATGGAATTCGATCACTACGATCAGGTGCCGCGGGCGGTGTCGGACGAAGTCCGCGCCCGTTACGCCTGACCGCGTAGCCGCGACAAGAACACTCTGAGAGAGAGCACCGATGGCGAAGGCGAAGTTTGAGCGTACGAAGCCGCACTGCAACGTTGGGACGATTGGTCACGTTGACCATGGGAAGACGACGTTGACGGCGGCGATCACGCGGATACTGGGCGAGGCGGGCGGCGCGGACTTTGTGCCCTTTGACGAGATTGACAAGGCGCCGGAGGAGCGTGAGCGCGGGATCACGATTGCGACGGCGCACGTCGAGTACGAGACGACGCACCGCCACTACGCGCACGTGGATTGCCCGGGTCACGCGGACTACGTGAAGAACATGATCACGGGCGCTGCGCAGATGGACGGCGCGATTCTGGTGGTCTCGGCTGCGGACGGCCCGATGCCTCAGACGCGGGAGCACATTCTGCTTGCGCGTCAGGTGGGCGTTCCTGCGCTGGTGGTCTACATGAACAAGGTAGACATGGTTGACGACGAGGAGATTCTGGACCTTGTCGAGTTGGAGGTTCGGGAGTTGTTGTCGGAGTACGAGTTTCCCGGGGACGACATTCCTGTGATCCGGGGCTCTGCGCTTGCGGCGCTTGAGGGCGGCGACGAGGCGACGGGTCGTGATTCGGTTCTGGAGCTGATGGCGGCGGTTGACGACTACGTGCCGCAGCCTGAGCGTCCGAAGGACCAGCCCTTCCTGATGCCGATCGAGGACGTGTTCTCGATTTCGGGCCGGGGGACGGTTGTGACGGGCCGGATCGAGCGGGGTGTCGTGAATGTCGGCGACGACGTCGGGATCATCGGGATCCGTGAGACGACGAAGACGGTGTGCACGGGCGTTGAGATGTTCCGGAAGCTGCTGGATCAGGGCGAGGCGGGTGACAATGTGGGCGTTCTGCTTCGGGGCACGAAGCGCGACGATGTCGAGCGCGGTCAGGTATTGGCGGAGCCCGGGACGATCACGCCGCACACGCGTTTCGAGGCTGAGACCTACATTCTGACGAAGAACGAGGGCGGCCGTCACACGCCCTTTTTCTCGAACTACCGTCCGCAGTTTTACTTCCGGACGACGGACGTTACGGGGACGATCGGGCTGCCGGAAGGGACGGAGATGGTGATGCCCGGCGACAACGTGACGATGCTGGTGGATCTGATTGCGCCGATTGCGATGGACGAGGGGCTTCGCTTCGCCATCCGCGAGGGCGGGCGCACCGTCGGCGCCGGCGTCGTCGCCAAAATCGTCGAATAGAGCTTAACCGAGGCGGACAAGAGGCCGGGCACGCACAATGGCCATCGACAGCCAGAATATCAGGATCCGCCTCAAGGCGTTCGATCACCGGGTGCTCGACGCCTCGACGAGCGAGATCGTGAACACGGCCAAGCGTACCGGTGCCCAAGTGCGCGGCCCGATCCCGCTGCCGACCCGGATCGAGAAGTACACGGTGCTCCGTTCGCCCCATATCGACAAGAAGTCGCGCGAGCAGTTCGAGATCCGCACCCACAAGCGGCTCCTCGACATCGTCGATCCCACGCCGCAGACCGTCGATGCGCTGATGAAGCTCGACCTCGCGGCCGGCGTCGACGTCGAGATCAGGTTGTAGGAGGGCGTCATGGCCGGCCAGGCAGCAGCGCGCAGGCGCACGGGCGTGATCACCGAAAAGCTCGGCATGTCGCGCGTCTTCGACGACGCCGGCGAGCATGTGCCGGTGACCGTGCTGCGCGTTGACGGTTGCCAGGTCATCGCGCAGCGGACCCCCGATGCGGGCGGCTATGTCGCGCTTCAGCTCGGCGCGGGCCGGGTCAAGGTCAAGAACACCTCCCGCGCCCAGCGCGGCCACTTCGCCAAGTCAAAGGTCGAGCCCAAGCGCCACGTTGTCGAGTTCCGCGTGAGCGAGGATGCGCTGGTGGATGTGGGCGCCACGCTCGGCGCCGAACACTTCGCCGCCGGCCAGTTCGTCGATGCGGTCGGCACCTCCATCGGCAAGGGCTTCGCCGGCAGCATGAAGCGGCACAACTTCTCGGGTCTGCGCGCGAGCCACGGCGTGTCGGTTTCGCACCGCGCCCACGGCTCGACCGGCCAGTGCCAGGACCCCGGCAAGGTCTTCAAGGGCAAGAAGATGGCGGGCCATCTGGGGAATGCGCGCGCGACCGTGCAGAACCTCGAGGTGGTGGCGACGGATGCGGTGCGCGGCCTGATCATGGTCAAGGGCGGCGTCCCTGGCCCGAAGGGCGGCGTCGTCCTGTTGTCGGACGCGAAGAAGCGCAGCTTGCCGGAGGATGTGCCTTTCCCGGCAGGGCTTCTGGAGCAATCGGAGCCGGAGCCTGAGAATGAGGCTCCCGCCGCCGAGGCGGAAGACGAAACCGGCGCCGACGGCGACGAGGAGGAGACCTCGTGAAGGTCGACGTCACCGACCTCAAGGCCAAGCGCGTCGGCGAGATCGAGCTCGCCGACGAGGTGTTCGGCGTGGCCGTGCGGCCCGACCTGATGCACCGCACCGTGCGCTGGCAGCTCGCCAAGCGCCGTGCCGGCACGCACAAGACCAAGACGGTGGCGGAGCTTCGCGGATCGACCCGCAAGCCCTTCAAGCAGAAGGGCACGGGCCGCGCCCGCCAAGGCTCTCGCCGCGCAGCGCACCATCGGGGCGGCGTGGCGATCTTCGGCCCCCAGCTGCGCGACCATGCGCACAAGCTGCCGAAGAAGGTGCGCAAGCTCGCGCTCAAGTCCGCGCTCTCGGCCAAACAGGCGGATGGCAAGCTCTCGATCGTCGATTCCCTTGATCTCGGTTCGGCCAAGGCCCGGGTGCTCGCCGATCGCATCGCGCGCCTGGGCTGGTCGTCTGCGCTGGTCATCGACGGCGACGAGGTCGATGCCGGCTTCGCCCGCGCCGCGCAGAATCTGACCGAGGTTCAGGTGCTTCCCCAGTTGGGCGCCAATGTCTACGACATCCTTCGCCGCGACCGCCTGGTGCTGACCCGGAGCGCGGTGGAAAGCCTGCAGGCGAGGCTCGCATGAGCGTCGAGCCCAAAGAGCGCTGGTACGACATGATTCTCGGCCCGGTGGTGACCGAGAAGTCGACCCAGGGCTCGGAGTACAACCAGGTCACCTTCAAGGTGCGTACCGACGCGACCAAGCCTCAGATCAAGGAAGCCGTGGAAGGGCTGTTCGAGGTCAAGGTGAAGAAGGTCAATACCATTCTGGTCAAGGGCAAGGTCAAGCGCGGCCGCGGCGGCCGGCTGGGCAAGCGCTCGGATTGGAAGAAGGCAACCGTATCGCTCGGCGAAGGCGATACGATCGACGTGATGACCGGGCTCTAGACGATGGCTCTCAAACACTACAGGCCGACCACGCCGGGGCGCCGCCAGCTCGTCCTGGTGGACCGCTCCGATCTCTGGAAGGGCAAGCCGGTCAAGGCGCTGACCGAGGGCCTCAGCCAGAAGGGCGGGCGCAACAGCGACGGCCGCATCACCATGCGCCACCGCGGCGGCGGGCATAAGCGCCGCTACCGCGTGATCGACTTCAAGCGGCGCAAGTTCGATGTGTCGGCGACCGTGGAGCGGCTCGAGTACGACCCCAACCGCTCGGCTTTCATCGCGCTGATCCGCTACGAGGACGGCGAGCAGGCCTACATCCTTGCCCCGCAGCGGGTCTCGCCGGGCGACAAGGTGGTCTCCGGCGAGCGCTGCGACATCAAGCCCGGCAACGCGATGCCGATGAGCAACATTCCCGTCGGCACGATCATCCACAATGTCGAGATGAAGCCGGGGAAGGGCGGCCAGATCGCTCGCTCAGCCGGCAACTACGTGCAGCTGGTCGGCAAGGACCAGGGCTACGCTCAGCTCCGGCTGCCGTCGGGCGAGCAGCGCGTGGTCCATGCCCGATGTATGGCCACCATCGGCGCAGTCTCCAACCAGGACAATCAGAATACCAACCAGGGCAAGGCCGGCCGCATGCGCTGGAAGGGCCGGCGGCCCAAGGTGCGCGGCGTCGCCATGAACCCGGTGGACCATCCCCACGGCGGCGGCGAAGGCAAGTCCTCGGGCGGGCGGCACCCGGTCACTCCTTGGGGTGTGCCCACCAAGGGCAAGCGCACGCGAAGCAACAAGAGAACCGACCGCTTCATCATGCGGCGTCGGGGCAAGAAGTAGGGCGGGAGACAGTCGATGGCGCGTTCCGTATGGAAGGGTCCCTTCGTCGACGGCTATCTTCTCAAGAAGGCCGAAGAGGCGCGGGCAAGTGGGCGCAAGGATATCATCCGCACCTGGTCGCGGCGGTCCACGATCCTGCCGCAGTTTGTGGGCCTCACTTTCGGCGTCTATAACGGTCGCAAGTTCCTGCCCGTGTTGGTCAACGAGAACATGGTGGGCCACAAGTTCGGCGAGTTCTCGCCGACGCGGGTCTTCCACGGCCATGCCGGCGACAAGAGGGCGCGGCGGGGCTGATCATGGGCAAGATGTCGCGTCCCCGGCAACTCGGCGAGACCGAGGCCCAGGCCAAGATCCGGAATCTGCGGATCAGCCCGCGGAAGCTCGGCCTGGTTGCTGCCACCATTCGTGGGCGCCCGGTGGACCAGGCGCTGATCACGCTGGCTCATTCGCGCCGCCGCATCGCCGGCGACGTGCGCAAGTGCCTGCAGTCGGCGATCGCGAATGCCGAGAACAATCACGAGCTGGATGTGGACCGGCTCGTCGTTGCGGAAGCGACGGTCGGCAAGGGCTTGGTGATGAAGCGCTGGCGGCCGCGTGCACGCGGCCGGGTCGGGCGCGTGATTAAGCCGTTCAGCCATCTCACCATCGTTGTGCGCGAACGCGCCAAGGGGGCCTGATGGGTCAGAAGGTCAATCCCGTCGGGCTGCGTCTCGGCATCAACCGCACCTGGGATTCGCGGTGGTACGCCGACGACAATTATGCCCAGCTGCTGCACGAGGACCTGCAGATCCGCAGTTTCTTGTTCAAGCGGCTGAATCAGGCGGGGATCGGGCGCGTCGTCATCGAGCGGCCCGCCAAGAAGGCGCGCATCACCATCCATACCGCGAGACCTGGCGTCGTGATCGGCAAGAAGGGCACGGACATCGAGCGGCTGCGCACCGACATCACCAAGATGACGGGGAGCGACGTCCACCTGAACATCGTCGAGATCCGCAAGCCCGAGATCGAGGCCAAGCTGGTTGCCGAGAACATCGCCCAGCAGCTGGTGCGCCGGGTGGCGTTCCGCCGGGCCATGAAGCGGGCGGTGCAGTCCGCGATCAGGCTCGGCGCGCAGGGCATCCGCATCAACTGCGGCGGCCGGCTCGGCGGGGCGGAGATCGCGCGGACCGAGTGGTATCGCGAGGGCCGGGTCCCGCTCCACACGCTCCGGGCCGATGTGGACTTCGGGCTTGCCACGGCGCGCACGGCCTACGGTACCTGCGGTGTCAAGGTCTGGGTCTTCAAGGGCGAGATCATGGCGCACGACCCCATGGCGCAGGACAAGCGCGCCATGGAGCAGGCCTCGCCCCGCTAGGGCCGGACGGGGACCGGATCATGCAGCAGCCGAAAGCCACCAAGTACCGCAAGGCCCACAAGGGCCGCATCCACGGCAAGGCCAAGGGTGGCACGCAGCTCAATTTCGGCGCCTACGGGCTCAAGGCCATCACGCCCGGCCGCATCACCGCGCGCGAGATCGAGGCCGGCCGCCGCACCATCACGCGGCACATGAAGCGTGCTGGCAAGATCTGGATCCGCGTCTTTCCGGACGTGCCTGTCTCGACCAAGCCCGCCGAGGTGCGCATGGGCAAGGGCAAGGGCTCGCCGGAATTCTGGGTCGCCAGGGTGAAGCCCGGGCGCATCATGTTCGAGGTGGACGGCGTGCCGCGCGCGGTAGCGGAAGAGGCGTTCCGCCGCGCGTCCGCGAAGTTCAGGGTGCAGACCAGGGTGGTGACCCGGCTCGGCGAAGGGGCGTCCTGATGAACGGCGTCGAAGTCCGCCTCAAGACCGATGACGAGCTCAAGTCGATGCTGCTCGCGTTGAAGAAGGAGGCGTTCAACCTGCGCTTCCAGCGGGCCTCCGGCCAGCTCGAGAACACCGCGCGCATGCGCGCCGTCAGGCGCGACGTGGCCCGCATCAAGACGATCGTTGCCGAGCGCATGCGCGCTGCCGGCGGCGAAGCCTGAGGATTTGGGAGATGGGTGAAGGAGAGCTCGCATGCCGCGCCGTGTAATGCGGGGAACCGTGGTCGGCGACAAGGCGGACAAGACCGTCGTCGTCCGCGTCGACCGCCGCGTCATGCACCCGCTCTACAAGAAGGTCGTACGCCGCTCGAAGCGCTACACGGCGCATGACGACGGCAACAGTCGCAAGGTCGGCGACATCGTACAGATTCGCGAGTGCGCCCCCATATCAAAGCGCAAGCGCTGGATCGTGCTCGACGATGCTAGCGCCGAGCAGGGCTGAGGGCCGCGTTAGGCGGCGGAAGGGTCGGAAGCCATGATTCAGATGCAGACGAATCTGGACGTCGCCGACAATTCCGGTGCGCGGCGCGTGCAGTGCGTGAAGGTGCTCGGTGGTTCGAAGCGCAGGACCGCCTCGGTGGGCGACACCATCGTCGTCACGGTCAAGGAGGCGATCCCGCGCGGCAAGGTGCGCAAGGGCGAGCTCCACCGCGCCGTCATCGTGCGCACCGCCAAGGAAATCAGGCGCCCAGACGGCAGCGCGATCCGCTTCGACCGCAATGCGGCCGTGCTCATCACCGCCCAGGGGGAGCCGATCGGGACCCGCATCTTCGGGCCGGTGACCCGTGAGCTCCGTCAGCGTCAGTACATGAAGATCATCTCACTCGCGCCCGAAGTGCTGTAGGCCGCCATGCGCAAGCGAAAGATACGCAAGGATGACGAGGTCATCGTCCTCACCGGACGAGACAAGGGAAAGCGCGGCGCCGTGCTTCGGATCATCACCAAGACCGACCGCGTGCTCGTCGAGGGAGTCAACATGACCAAGCGCCACGTCAAGCCGACTCAGGCCGACCCGCAGGGCGGCATTGTCGAGCGCGAGGCGCCGATCCATATCTCGAACGTGGCGCTGATCGATCCCGAGAGCGATCGGCCGACCCGAGTGCGCTACAAGTATCTCGAGGGCGGGCGCAAGGTGCGCGCCGCCGCCCGCTCGGGGGAAGTGATCGATGTCTGAAGCGAACGGCCGAGACGGCGGCCAGCCCAACGGCGAGGCCAACGGCCAGAGCCGGCTCCGGCTGCTCTACGAGAGCGAGATCAGGCCCAATCTCATGCAGCAGTTCGGCTACGCCAACATCATGCAGGCGCCGAAGCTGGACAAGATCGTGATCAACATGGGTGTCGGCGAAGGGGCCTCGGACAACAAGAAGATCAATGCCGCGGTTCAGGACATGACGCTGATCGCCGGCCAGAAGCCGATCGTCACCAGGGCGCGCAAGTCCATCGCCGCGTTCAAGGTGCGCACCGGCATGCAGGTCGGCTGCAAGACCACGCTCCGGCGCGAGCGAATGTACGAGTTCCTCGACCGGCTGGTCACGATTGCGCTGCCGCGAGTGCGCGACTTTCGCGGGCTTTCCGGGCGCGCCTTCGACGGCCGAGGCAACTACGCGTTGGGCCTCAAAGAGCAGATCATCTTCCCCGAAATCGACTACGACAAGGTCGATCAGGTGCGCGGATTGAACGTCGTCATTTGCACGACGGCAAGGACCGATGACGAAGGCCGGGCGCTGCTCGCTGCCTTTCAGATGCCGTTCGTCGGCCAGTGAGGGCAGAGGGGCCGGGTTGAGAGATGGCGAAGAAGAGCACGATCGAGAAGAACAAGCGGCGCCAGCGGATGGCGAAGCGTGACGCGGCCAAGCGGGCGGACCTGCGTGCCATCGTGCGGGACCGCGAGCTCCCGCCGGAGGAGCGCTTTGCGGCGCAGCTCAAGCTCGCGGAGATGCCGCGTAACGGCGCGCCGGTGCGGGTGCGCAACCGCTGCGGGCTGACCGGCCGGTCACGCGGCAATTACCGCAAGTTCGGGCTCTCGCGCATCGCACTCCGGGAGCTCGCCTCGGCGGGCCAGATACCCGGCATGGTCAAATCGAGCTGGTGAGGCGCAAGCCATGATGACTGACCCCCTGGCGGACATGCTGACCCGTATCCGGAACGGGCAGCGGGCGCGAAAGTCCGCGGTCCTGTCACCGGCGTCCAAGCTGCGCAGTTCCGTGCTCGACGTGCTGAAGCGCGAGGGCTATATCCGCGGCTACTCGTCGGCGGAATCGGACACCGGCAAGCCCGCGTTCTCGATCGAGCTCAAGTACCAGGAAGGCCGGCCCGTGATCGCCGAGCTCCATCGTGTGTCGAAGCCGGGACGGCGGGTCTATTCGGGCATCAAGGACCTGCCCCGCTACTACGACGGGCTCGGGATCTCCATTTTGTCGACGCCGCGGGGCGTGCTCTCGGACAACGA
The DNA here is from genome assembly GCA_963422645.2 of Alphaproteobacteria bacterium. GTDB lineage: Bacteria > Pseudomonadota > Alphaproteobacteria > UBA828 > UBA828 > WTGU01. Next base: position 47,832 of record CAXXVO010000008.1, on the reverse strand, counting down.
GGCGCGCCAGCAGAAGGTCGGCGGCGAAGTGCTCTGCCGGGTGTTCTGAGATGTCACGCGTCGGCAGAAACCCGGTCCCCGTACCCGATGGCGTCGAGGTGACGATCGACGGCGCGGCGGTCGCTGTGAGCGGCAAGCTGGGCCGCCTCGAGGCCACCATCACGTCCGAGGTGATCGCCGAGTTCGGCAACGGCCAGGTCTCGGTCACGCCGCGCGGGGGCGACAAGCGCTCGCGTCAGTTGTGGGGGCTCACCCGGAGCATCATCAACAACATGGTCGTGGGCGTGAGCCAGGGCTTCCACAAGGATCTGCAGATCGAGGGCGTGGGCTACCGCGCCGCGGTCGAGGGCAAGACGCTCACGCTCGATCTCGGCTACAGCCACCGGGTCCGCTACCCGATTCCCGACGGCATCGAGATCACGTGCGAGCGGCCGACGGCGATCAGGGTCGTCGGTGCTGACCGCCAGGCGGTCGGCCAGGCCGCCGCCGAGATACGTGCCTTCCGCAAGCCCGAGCCCTACAAGGGCAAGGGCATCCGCTATGTCGGTGAGTACGTCCGGCGCAAGGAGGGCAAGAAGAAGTAGCGATGAGCAGAAGCGAATACGATAAGCGCAAGCAGCGGGTGCGGTTCAAACTGCGCACCGTCGCAGGCGGCAGGCCCCGGCTTTCGGTCTTCCGCTCCAACCGCCACATTTATGCCCAACTCATCGACGATGAAGAGGGCAGGACCGTGGTTGCCGCATCGACGGTGGAGGGCGTGCTGAGGAGCGAAGGCGGAGCCGACCGCGCGGCCGCCGGCCGTGTCGGCGCACTCATCGCAGAGCGTGCGCTCGCGGCCGGCCACAAGGAGGTCGTCTTCGACCGTGGCGGATATCAGTATCACGGGCGTGTGAAGGCGCTCGCCGAGGCGGCCCGCGAAAGCGGCCTCTCTTTCTAGGGGAAGGGCCCGGAATGGCACGACCATCCATGAGTCGGGATCGGGATCGCGGCGGCCGCGGGCGGGATCGCGAAGAGCCCGAGTTCCAGGACAAGCTTGTCAGCATCAACCGCGTCGCCAAGGTGGTGAAGGGCGGTCGGCGCTTCGGCTTCTCGGCGCTCGTCGTTGTCGGCGACCAGCGCGGGCGCGTTGGCGGCGGCTCCGGCAAGGCGCGGGAGGTGCCGGAGGCCATCCGCAAGGCCACCGAGCAGGCCAGGCGGCGCATGGTCCGCGTGCCGCTACGCGAGGGACGCACGCTGCATCACGATGTCCAAGGTCGCTTCGGTGCGGGCAAGGTGATTATCCGCGCAGCGCCGCCAGGCACTGGCATCATCGCGGGCGGGCCGATGCGCGCCGTGTTCGAGATGCTCGGCGTGAAGGACGTGGTCGCCAAGTCGGTGGGCAGTTCGAACCCGCAGAACATGGTCAAGGCGACCTTCGATGCGCTCGGTCGCTGCCATTCGCCGCGTGCCGTGGCCGCCAAGCGCAACCGCACGGTGAGCCAGATCTTGGGCCAGGACGACTCCGCTAAGGAGCAGAAGGAGCAGGCGTAGGCCATGGTAGGGAGCAAGAAGGCCGCCACGACGCCCAGGGTGCGGGTGACGCAGACCGGCAGCCCCATCGGCCGGCCGGCGAAGCAGCGCGCCACCCTGGTGGGCCTCGGCCTGAATAAGATGCACCGGAGCCGTGTGCTCGAGGACACGCCCGCGGTGCGCGGCATGATCGACAAGATTTCGCACCTCGTGCGGGCCGAGCCGGTGGACGCGGAGGCTGAGTGATGAGACTGAACGAACTCGCTGACCGCGACGGCTCGTCCAAGAAGGGGCGCAGGCTCGGGCGTGGCATCGGCTCAGGCCGCGGCAAGACCTCGGGCCGTGGCCACAAGGGCCAGAAATCGCGGGCCGGCGTCGCCCTCAAGGGCTTCGAGGGCGGCCAGATGCCGCTCTATCGGCGTCTGCCCAAGCGGGGTTTCACCAACGCCCGCTTCCGCAAGACCTTCGAGGCCGTCAACATCGGGCGCCTGCAGGAGGCGATCGAGCAGGGGCGGATCGACGCGGGCGCGCCCGTGACCGAGGCCGCGCTGGCCGCGGCCGGGCTCAGGCGCGGGCGGCACGGCGTGCGGCTGCTCGCCAAGGGCCGGATCGAAAGCGCCGTCACCGTCGAGGTCACCGGCGCATCGAAGGCAGCCATCGCTGCAGTTGAAGCGGCCGGCGGCTCGGTGATCCTCAGCGGCGCGGCGAAGGCCGAAAAAGCGGCCGAGGAAACGGCTAAGGACACCTAACGGACGTGGCTTCGGCAGCCGAACAACTCGCTGCGAACCTCAACTTCGGGGCCTTCGCCAAGGCGAAGGAGCTACAGAAGCGCCTGCTCTTCACGCTCGGCGCCCTGATCATCTATAGGTTGGGCACCTACATCCCGATCCCGGGCATCGACCCGGTGGTGCTCGACGAGGTGTTCCAGCAGCAGGCCGGCGGCATCCTCGGCATGTTCAACATGTTCGCCGGTGGCGCGCTCGGGCGCATGACCATCTTTGCGCTCAACATCATGCCGTACATCTCGGCCGCCATCATCATCCAGCTGATGACGACGGTCTCGCCGCACCTCGCCCAGCTCAAGAAGGAAGGCGAGGCCGGGCGCAAGAAGATCAATCAGTACACCCGTTACGGCACCGTCTTTCTCGCCGCGTTGCAGGCCTTCGGCATCTCTTCGGGCCTTGAGGGCTACACCGGCCAGAGCGGTGATCTGGTACTGGATCCCGGTGGCTTCTTCCGCTTGACCACGGTGGTGACACTAACTGGCGGCACCATCTTCCTGATGTGGCTGGGCGAGCAGATCACCGCCAGAGGGGTCGGCAACGGCATATCGCTGATTATCTTCGCCGGCATTGTGGCGGAGCTGCCAGGCGCGCTCGCGAGCACGCTGGAGCTCGGCCGCACCGGCGCAATCTCTGCGGTCGTGCTTATCGCGCTCTTCGTCATGGCGGTCGCCGTCATCGGCTTCATCGTCTTCATCGAGCGGGCGCAGCGGCGCATCGTCGTCCAATACCCCAAACGACAGGTGGGGCGGCGGATGTTCGGCGGCGAGAGCACGCATCTGCCGTTGAAGGTCAACACCGCTGGCGTGATCCCGCCGATCTTCGCAAGCTCGATCCTGCTGCTGCCGATCACCGCGCTCAGCATCAACGCGGGCACCGGGCCCGAGTGGCTGACCGCGGTCACCAGCTATCTCGGTCGCGGCCAGCCGATCTACATGATCATCTATGCCGTGGCGATCATCTTTTTCACGTTCTTCTACACCTCGGTCGTGTTCAATCCCGAGGACACAGCCGACAATTTGAAGAAAAACGGCGGTTTCATACCCGGAGTCCGTCCAGGCAAGAACACCGCCGAATACCTCGACTACGTGCTGACCCGGCTGACCTTCTGGGGCGCGCTCTATCTCACTTCGGTGAGCCTCCTGCCCGAGCTCCTGATCTCCCAGTACGCGGTGCCGTTCTACTTCGGCGGCACGAGTCTGCTCATCGTCGTCACCGTCACCATGGACACCGTCGGGCAGATCCAGTCCCACCTCCTCGCGCATCAGTACGAGGGGCTGATCAAGAAGGCGAAGCTGCGAGGGAGCCGACGTTGAACCTGATCCTTCTCGGCCCACCGGGGGCGGGCAAGGGCACGCAGGCGCAGCGACTGGTCGAGCGCTTCGACATTGTCCAGATCTCCACCGGCGACATGCTGCGGGCGGCCGTGAAGGCCGGTACCGCGCTCGGTACCCAGGCCAAGACGATCATGGAAGCCGGCGAGCTGGTGCCGGACGACCTCATGGTGGCGCTGATTGCGGAACGGATCGAGCAACCCGACTGCGCCAATGGCTTCATCCTCGACGGCTTCCCGCGCACTGTGGCGCAGGCCGACGCGCTGGACGCCATGCTGGCGGAGCGCGGGCTCGCGCTCGACAGAGTGGTTGCCATCGAGGTCGACGAGGAGGCGCTGATCCAGCGCATCGTCGGCCGCTTCTCCTGTGCCGACTGCGGCGCCGGCTACCACGACCACTTCAACCGGCCGAGCACCGAGGGCGTCTGCGACCAGTGCGGCAGCAAGAACTTCACGCGCCGGGCTGACGATAATCGCGAGACCATGACCGCGCGGCTCGCCGCCTACCACGAGCAGACGGAGCCGATCATCCCGCACTACGAGGCCGGCGGGCGTATCGCCCGGGTCGACGGCTCGGGCGGCATCGATGCCATCTCGGCGGCCATTGTCGCCGCTCTTCAGGAGTGAGGCGAGGCGCGAGCCTCTCCTGTCGTCCATGGTTACCGCTGCCATGCCCCGCAAGAGACTGACGCATTTGAAAGCGCGGCGCGCGATCATCGACGCCGCCCACAGGACCGACGCAGTTGGCCTCAATCACGGGACCGTGGGCAACATCGGATTCCGGGTGGGCGAGCGCTTCCTGGTTACTCCCTCCGGCCTCGATTACGACACGATGACACCCGCCGACATCGTTGAGATGGATTTCGGCGGCCGCCAGTGGGGCACGCGAATCCCCACCAGCGAATGGCGCTTCCATCGCGATATCCTCGCCTCGCGGCCAGATGTGAACGCGATCCTCCACAGTCATTCGGTTCATTGCACCGCGCTCGCCGTGCACGGGATGGAGATTCCGGCTGTTCACTACATGGTAGGAACCGCAGGCGGTACAACCATCCGCTGCGCGCCCTACCGCACGCCCACGACCCAGGCACTCTCCGACGTCGCCGTCGAGGCGCTCAAGGATCGACGCGCCTGTCTGTTGCAGAATCACGGTGCGATCGTCCTGGGTGAGACACCGGATGACTGCGTCAACCTGCACATCGAGGTCGAGTATCTGGCGGAGCTCTATTGCCGCACGCTGGCCATCGGTGCTGCCACTGGCAATGACCCGAAGATCATCTCACAGCGCAAGATGGGCGAGGTGCTGGAGATGTTGAAGACCTACGGCCAGCAGCCCGACCCCGATTCACCGGAGAGTTAAGGACGGCGAACCGGTCGCCGTCGGCGCCCACCGATCGCGCCGACACGATGTCCGTTGAACGGCCCACGGCCTGCGGATACCATCGTGGCAGGGCTGATAAGGGGGAATGTTCTGCCATGGCACACGATCACGCCCATAACGCTCCGCCATCCGAGACGGCGATGAGGGTCAAGGCTTTGGAGACGCTCCTCTCCGAGAAGGGCCTGCTTGACCCGGCCGCCATCGACGCCTTGGTGGAGATCTACGAGACCCGCGTCGGGCCGCGCAACGGCGCCCAGGTGGTGGCGCGCGCGTGGACTGACCCGGACTACAAGCGGAGGCTGCTCGAGCACGGCACGAAGGCCATCGCCGAGCTCGGCTTCAGCGGCGTACAGGGCGAGGACATGGTGGTCGTCGAGAACACCGACGAGGTGCATAACCTGGTCACCTGCACGCTCTGCTCCTGCTACCCGTGGCCGACGCTGGGGCTGCCGCCGATCTGGTACAAGAGCGCACCCTTCCGCGCCCGCTCGGTCATCGATCCGCGTGGCGTGCTCAACGAATTCGGCGTCGAGCTCTCCGACGACATCGAGGTGCGGGTGTGGGACAGCAACGCCGAGCTCCGCTACCTGGTGCTGCCGCAAAGGCCCGCAGGCACCGAGGGCATGGGCGAGGACCAGCTCGCGGCACTGGTGACCCGCGACTCGATGATCGGCACGGCGCTGGCTGAAGCGCCGGCTGACTAGCCGGTTCCTGAAGGAGCACAGCGATGAACGGAATCCACGACATGGGCGGCATGCAGTGCATGGGCCCGATCGAGCGCGAGGAAAACGAGCCCCAGTTCCACGAGGAGTGGGAGGGCCGGGTCTTCGGCATGTTCTTCACCAACTTCGCCGAGGGCCACTTCAACGTGGACATGTTCCGCCACGCCATCGAGCGGATGGGCCCGGCCGAGTATCTGGAGACCTCGTATTACGAGCACTGGCTGCACGTCTACGAGACCGTGCTGGTGGAGCGGGGCATTCTGACCAAGGACGAGATCGAGACGAAGATCGCGAGCCTTCGCGAAGAGGGAGGATCGTGATGCCAACGCTCACGCCTGACATGGTCCCGGGCCTGGTGGCCGGCGGCGCCTCATGCCGAATGGATGCGGACGTCGCACCGAATTTCAAGGTGGGCGACACGGTCAAGGCCCGCGACATCAACCCTGTGTCCCACACCCGGCTGCCGCGCTACATCCGCGGCAGGACCGGACGGATCGTGCGCGATCACGGCGTCTTCTCGTTCCCGGACACCTCGGCCGAATCGGGCACCCACAGCAACCCGCAGCATGTCTACAGCGTGCGCTTCGAGGGGAGCGAGCTCTGGGGCGGTCACGCGAACGCGAACGCCTGCGTCTACATCGACCTCTTCGACGACTACATCGATCGCGCATGAGCGCTGGGGAATCGGCTGACGACCTGCCGCAGCTTCCCTGGGAGGCCGAAGACGGGCCGGTCTTCAAGGAGCCGTGGGAGGCGACCGCCTTCGCCATGGCGGTGCGCCTCTCGGAGGCCGGCAAGTTCACCTGGTCGGAGTGGGTCGACTACCTGTCAGCGGAGATCGCGGCGGCGAAGCAGAGAGGCGATCTCGATCTCGGCGATCGTTACTACGAGCACTGGCTGAACGCGCTCGAGAAGCTCGTGATCGACAAGGGACTCGGTTCCGAGGCGGAGCTTGCCAGCCTCAAGGATGACTGGACCGAGGCGACCATCCACACCCCCCACGGCCAGCCCATCGAGTTGAAGAAGCGCACGCCGGCCGGCCGATAGAGCAGGCGCCGCCGCCCCCCGCAAGCCATCGCGCCGTTCCGCCCAGCGAGGAGAAGACCAGTGCCAGGACCGCTCGACGGCTACCGCGTCATCGACCTCACGTCGATGGTCTCAGGCCCCTTTGCCACCATGATGCTGGGCGACCAGGGCGCCGAGGTGATCAAGGTGGAGACCATTGGCCAGGGCGATCACACGCGCACGGGCAGCAACCGCTCCAACGGGCTGGCCTCGGGCTTTCTGAACGTCAACCGCAACAAGCGCTCGCTCGCCGTCAACCTGAAGGACCCGCGCGGGCGCGACGCCCTGCTTCGGCTCGCCCAGAGTGCCGACGTCTTCATCCAGAATTTCCGGCCGGGCGTGGTCGAGCGGCTGGGGGTCGCCGAGCCGGACATTCGGGCCGTCAGCCCCGAGATCGTCTACGTCTCCATCAACGGCTTCGGCGAGACCGGGCCTTACGCGCACAAGCGCGTCTACGATCCGATCATTCAGGCCGCGTCCGGCCTGGCCTCGGTCCAGGGTGGATCGGACGATGCCCGCCCCCGCCTGGTGCGTACGATCCTGCCCGACAAGCTCACAGGCGTGACTGCGGCGCAGGCCGTTACCGCCGCGCTCCTCGCGCGCGAACGCACGGGCGAGAGCCAGCACGTGCGCCTCTCCATGCTCGATGTCGTCGTTTCGTTCCTGTGGGCGTCGGACATGGGCGACCAGACCTTTCTCGAGCAGCCGCCGACGGAGCAACGGGCGGCGAGCTTCATCGACCTCATCTACGAGACGAAGGACGGCCACATGAGCGTCGCGGTGATGAGCGACCGCGAATGGATCGGCCTCACCCGTGCGCTCGAACGACCCGAATGGCTGCAGGACGCGCGCTTCAGGACGCCGGCGCTCCGCGACGAGAATATCGACGACCGCCTCTCGCTCACCCAGGAGGTGCTGCGCACCCGGACCACCGACGAGTGGATGGAACGGCTGGAGGCCGAAAGCGTGCCCTGCGCCCCGGTGCTGACCCGGAGTGCGCTGGTCGAGCACCCGCAGGTCGCCGCCGCCGGCACGCTGGTGGAAGCCGACCATCCCGTCGCGGGAAGGATACGCCAGGCGAGGCCCGCGGCGCGCTTCGAGGCGACGCCAAGCGCGATCCGCCGCGGCGCGCCCATGCTCGGCGAGCAAACGGACGAGCTGCTTGCCGAGGCCGGGCTTTCCGCCAGCGAGATCGCCGCGCTGCACGACGCCGGCGTCGTCGCCTGAGACCCCACAAGTCCCCAATATGAGCTGGGAGAAGGAGGTCGACGAGCTCGCGCAGAAGCGGGCGCTCGCGCAGGCGCAGGGCGGGGAGGAGGGCGTCGCCCGACAGCACGCCAGGGGGCTGCTCACGATCCGCGAACGGATCGACGCCATGCTCGACGACGGTTCCTTTCAGGAGCTGGGCGGCGCCTCGGGCGATGCGACCCGCGACAGCGAGGGGCGGCTCACCGATTTCTCCCCGGCCAACTTCGTGCTCGGCTTCGGCACGGTCGACGGGCGCCGCTGCGTGATTGGCGGTGAGGACTTCACGCTCCGGGGCGGCTCGCCCAACGAGGCCGGCTTGCGCAAGAGCGTCTATGCGGAGGAACTCGCCTGCACCTACCGCGTGCCTCTGGTGCGCCTGCACCAGGGCGCGGGCGGCAGCGTCGCCGGCTCCGGCTCCAAGACGGTGGGCACGCCGGTCAACGCCCCGCCGCGCTTCGCCTCCGTGGCTCGCGCGATGGCGACCGTGCCGGTCGCCTCGGCGGGGCTCGGCGCGGTGGCGGGCCTGCCTGCGGCGCGCCTGGTGGCCTCGCACTTCTCGGTGATGACCGAGACGACGCAGGTTATGGTCGCGGGCCCCGCCGTGGTCGCGCGCGCGCTCGGCCGCCGCCCGAGCAAGGAGGCGCTCGGCGGGCCGAAGGTGCATGCCAGGAACGGCGTCGTCGACAATCTTGTGGCGGACGAGCCGGCGGCCTTCGCCGAGATCCGTCGATTCCTGAGCTACCTGCCGCCCAACGTCTGGGAGCTCCCGCCCTGCACGGCGGCCGACGACCCGGCGGGCCGGCGGACCGAGGAACTCATCGAGATCGTGCCGCGCAACCGGCGCAAGCTCTACGACATGCGGCGCGTGATTGCGCTGGTGCTGGACGAGGGCTCGTTCTTCGAGATCGGCCGGCTCTACGGCCAAGGCACGATCACCGGCCTCGCCCGGCTCTCGGGCCAGCCGGTCGGCGTGCTCGCCAACGACTGCTGGCACCTGGCCGGCGCGATGACCGCGGCAGGCTCTCAGAAAACCCGCCGCTTCATCGAGCTCTGCGACACGTTTCACCTGCCGATCGTGAGCCTGGTCGACGAGCCCGGCTTCATGCTCGGGACGGAGGCGGAGAAGGCCGGTACGATCCGCTTCGGCGCGGCCACCGTGCTGGCTGCCGCGAGTTCCGTGGTGCCCTGGGCGTCGGTGATCGTGCGCAAGGCGCATGGCGTTGCCGTGGCCGCGCACTTCGGCCCTGACGGATTCGTCGTTGCCTGGCCGTCCGCCGAGACGGGTGCCCTCCCGGTCGAGGGCGGCGTGGCAGTGGTCTTCGGCCGCCAGATCGCCAAGGCCGACGACCCCATCGCCGAGCGCGAGCGGCTTGAGGAGGAGATGCTCGCGCGGCAGTCCCCGGAGCCGCGCGCGGAGAGCTTCTCGATCCACGAGCTCATCGACCCGCGCGAGACCCGCCCCGTGCTCTGCGACTGGATCGCCCGGGTCCAGCCGCTGCTCGCGCACCTGAAGGGCCCGACGAGCTTTCCCGTGCGGCCTTAGTTCGGGTGGATTCTTGGAGCTCGGGCCCTACCTAGTGTCCGGTTTCCGAAGTTCATTCGCATACGGTCGGAGAGACGCGCTGCCCCTCCAACCGAGTCCTTCCCCCTTCTCGTCATGCCCGGACTCGTTCCGGGCATCTTGCGCAGTCAGGCACACCGGACGACGCACCTTCGGTTCTAACCATCTGACACAGGGTCGTTTTTTCTCCTGACAATTGTTGCAGGTGAACGGATTCCGCAACCCTCCGTTCCCTGGCTGCAACTGCAACCGGGAGAATACGAATGGCCAGAATCACTCTTACCGCCGCCCGCGTCACAGCGCTCCGGCCCCGCAAGTCCGCATACGACACCCGCGACAGCAAGCTCACCGGCTTCGGCGTCCGCGTCTCGCCCTCGGGCCGCAAATGCTTCTTCATCCACTGCCAGCATCGCGGCGAGCGCGTCTGGAAGATCGTCGGGGATGCTAACTCCATGAGCGTCGGGGAGGCACGGCGTCGCGCAGACGAAATGCAGGCCGCGATCCGGCGGGGGGAGGATACGCCTCCCCATTCCGGCGAGACCCTCTTCGAAGCCGTCGCCGAGACCGTGTTCGAGCGCTACCAGCGGGTCTGGAAGGCGCGAACGCTCGAAGTGAACCGCGGCTACCTGCGCAATCAGATCCTGCCGTGCTTCTCGGGACGCCCGGTTGCCGACGTCGACAGCCGGGAGGTCCGCAACTGGTTCGCCTCGCTCCGTGCTATCCCGGTCGCGGCCGATCGTTCCATGCCGGTGCTCTCCGTCATCATGAGAGAGGCGGAGACGATGGGCCTTCGTCCCGAGGGCTCCAACCCCTGCCGGGGCATCCGGCGCTATCGCCGGAAAGGGAGGGAGTGCTTCCTGTCCGACGACGAGATCCGCCGGCTGTCCGCAGCACTGTCTGCTCATGCCGAACGAAAGCCGCTTCAAGTCGCGGCCGTCCGTCTTCTCCTCCTGACGGGGTGCCGCAAGAGCGAGATCCTGACGCTGCGATGGTCTGACTACCGGGAAGGCCGTCTCTTCCTGCGCGACAGCAAGACGGGTCCCCGAACCGTCTGGCTATCCGACCCAGCACGGAAGATCCTCGACGGGATCGAGCGAACCGGCCGGTGGGTCTTCCTGGCGCCCCGGACCGGAGGGCCGTCGGGTAGAAGTTGGCTGGACCCTTTCTGGTTTACGATCCGCGCCGAGGCAGACCTCAACGACGTCCGTCTTCACGATCTTCGCCATACCCATGCCAGCATCGCATTGCGGCAGGGCGAGACCGTCCTCGCCATCGGCCGGCTGCTCGGGCACCGCAGTGCGAAAACCACGCTCAAATACACCCATGCCGCCGACGCCATGGTGCTGGACGCCGCCGAGACCGTCGGCGCCATTCTGGAGCGCTGAGCCATGGCGGGCAGGAAACGCATGCGCCTCACCGATGCCGCCATCGCCCGCCTGCGTCCCCGCGAGCGGGAATATACCGTCTGGGACAGCCGCAGCCCGGGTCTCGGGGTCCGGGTACGGTCAACCGGAGCACGGACCTTTGTCATGTTGCGCCATGTCGGAGGCGTATCACGGCGCGTCTCTCTCGGTCCCGTCTCGACAATGGGGATCGCCGAGGCCCGAAAGGAATGCCTCGCGCGGCAGTCCCTTACTGAGCCCGACAGAGAGACCGCGCCGAAACGCGCTGTTCCGCTGTTGCGGGAATTCATCGAGGGCGAGTGGAAGGAGGCCCACTTCGACCGGTACAAGCCGTCGACGAGAAAGTGAGCGTGCGCCCAGCATTTGATGGTGCGGTTTTCGGATTATTTGATGTTCGTGATGCGGCGCTTGGTTGATCTGCGAGAGCGGTGAGTGGCCTGGCTTTCATCGAGACCGCAGGAGCATCTCGTTCCAGTCCTTGGCGTGTCGTGGGCGCAACCTTTTCACCCTTGGATCGTTGAGCACGAGATGCTCGGCGGCAGTGTCGCCGGCGCTGTCTGCGTCGTAGGCACAGACGATGCGACGTGGCTTCCACTCCTTGATCCAGGGCGGGACCGAGCTGGCGATGCCGGCGGTTGAGGCGACGACGGCGCCGTTCTCGCGCGTCCCCTCGACGCGCAGGCTTCGTGCAGAGATGGCGTCGACGGCGCTCTCGGTGAGGATGACGAGGGCGGGCTGGTTTCGGTCGCAGTGGAGCCAGAAGCCGCCACGCGCCTTGCGCGATCCCGGGGCCATGCCCCTGAAGCGTTTTGTTCCGGGCTGCGGCGCGGTGCCGAGGATCTCGGCGCCGGTCGTGTGCCCGCTGGCGTTTCGGCAGATGAAGACGGCGTTGATCCTGTCATCGGCGTAGAGGAGGCCTCGGCCGTGGCAGGCTTCGAGCACGTCGGTGCCGATAGCGCGTTGGCGGATGAGGGCGTCCCGGACCCTGGGCCAGGCGCGGGGACTGGGCCTTGGCAGCCGCAGGCGTCGCGGGGCGGCTGGGATGGTGGTGATCTCCCTCCGCCCCTCATGGCTTCCGAGGAAGCGGAGGGCTTCCGGGAAGCGGCATCCCGTCGCATGGATGACGAGGTCGATGGCGCCACCCCCTCCCGTGCCGCGCAGGTGATCGAAGAACTTCTCGCCGTTGATGCTGATGACCGAGCCCCCGCGCTTGAAGCGCGCCCGGTCGGTCGGGTCTCTGCGGTAGCCGAGGGCGGCGGCGACCCGGTCGAGGGGGATGTTGCGGCAGGTGGCCAGGGGATCGCCGCCGCTCATTGCCGGGTCCCGGCGAAGGTCTGCTTGGAAGGGAGGCTGACGGCGTTCCCGTTCCTGTACCCTTCAACGCTTAAGAGTTCCGGGAACGGGAACGGGAACGCCTCATCCCGCACTTCCGTTGATGGCGGCAGGGGATTGCGGCTCCCGGTGCGCCTCGGCGGCTGCGAGGCGATAGCCACCCCTGGGCGCCCGTTCGATGCGCCCCTCCCTGGTGAGGCTCTCGATGGCGGCAACGACGGTGGCGTTGCGGGCAGCGGCGCGTGAGCGGATCTGGGCTTTCGAGAGCGGCTTTTCGGCCTGCTCGATCGCCTTGAAGACGCGCTGCTCGACGGTGGCGGGCTCGTGCCTGTCTTCATCTGCCGCGTCCTGGTGCAGACGGAAGGCCGGCCCATGTCCGCCGTCGACGAGTTCCAGCTCGATGTCGTTGAGGCCCCGGGCGTCGCGCTGCTCGACCGTCATGACGATCTTCTTGTCGCGCCGGCGCAGGTACAGATTTGAGTCACCCCAAGCGTGCAGCTCGCTGCTCCCGCGCAGGGCCTGCCCCGGCCGGGTGCCGCCGCTCTTGCGGGCGTGGTGGACGAGGAGGACGGCGGTTTCGAAGCGGCGCTGCAGTTCGCGCAGGAAGCCGAGGATGGGGGCGATCTCTGCGACGGCGTTCTCGTCGACGCTGTGCAGGCGGACCAGGGGATCGAGGATCAGGAGGCGCGGTTCGATGCGCTCCACGGTCTGCTGCAGGCGTTGACGGTCGCCGGGCCGGTCGAGACGCAGGGTGGGCACGTCGATGACGGCGATGTCGAGTTCGTCGAAGGGGGTGGCGGCGGCGCGGGCGATCCCCTGCAGACGCTTGCGCACCCTGTGGCCGGCGTCCTCGGCGGCGAAGAGCAGCACGGTGCCGCTTGCGCTGGGGCGGTAGTGGCGCAGGCATGGGACGCCGGTGGCCACGGCGACGGCGAGATCGAGCGCGAGCAGGGATTTGCCGCACTTGGGCTCGCCGCCGACGATGCCCACGGCCTGCTCGGCCCACAGCGTGTCCACCATCCACTGTTGCGCCCGGGGGCGATCCTCGAGCTGCATCGGCGCCCGTGTCGGGAAGCCCTTCACCGCCGTGCCCTCTTCGGCTTGGCGGGCTCGCCCAGGATCTCCATGAAGAGCTTCTCGTCGAGAACCTCGCGGTTCTTCTCGGCGCCGGCGGCGAGCAGCATGTCGCCCATGACGGTAAGCGCCCTGGGGTTGCCGCCGGCGTGGGTGACCAGGGTGTCCTTGAGCTCTGCGCTCATGAGGCCCGGATTGCCGGCCTGCTCGACCAGATGGTCGAGCAGGGCCGCGAGGTCGCCGGCGTCTGCCTGGGTCATGACCAGGCGCTGGCGCAGGCGCGAGGCGATGGGCTGCAAGTCGGGCTGGCGGAGCCTGTCGATCAGGCGGCTGTCGCCGGCGAAGACGACCGAGAGGATGGCGCGCGAGTCGAAGTCGGTGGACGCCAGCAGGCGGATCTCGGAGATCACCGAGGGCAGCAGCTCCTGGGCCTCGTCGATGAGCACCACGGGCCGCATGCGGGTGTCGTCGACATGGGTGAGCCATCGCTCGCGCAGGTTTTTGAAGCTGGCCCAGCGGTTGTTGTACATCAGGTCGACGCCGAACATCCCGCCGATCTCGCGGTAGAAGTCGGACAGCCTGGAAGAGGGGTGGGTGATGGCACAGACCCTGAGCCCGTCCGAGCGGCCGAGGCGGTCGGCGAGCACGCGCAACGCCACGCTCTTTCCGGTGCCGGGCTCGCCGGCGATCAACGCGAAGCCGCCCTGGCGCACAAGATGATGCTCGATTCTGAGGCAGAAGCTGTCGACGGCGGGGCTCACCATGAGGCTGTCGACCGGAAGGTCGGTGGCGAAGGGGTTCCATTTGAGCCCGTAGAAGGTGAGCAGCTCGCGGTTCATGACGGATCTCCCTGATCGTCGTCCTCGCCCGGACCGGGCGTCTTGTTATGGGGTACCCAGGCCGGCGGCAGGCCTGTTGCGGCCTGGGCGTCGAGCACGCCCTTGAGCAGCGGCGGAAGTTCGCCGACGCCCGCGCTGGCGCCGCCATGGTCGCTGCCGGGTCTCGCAGGACGGCGGACGCCATCGGCGTTGCCGCGCTTGTCGAGGGGGTACAGCGTGCACAGCCGCTCGCCGCTTCGGCCTTCCACCAGATCGACGCCGCTGAGGTCCCAGCGCGCATAGCGGACCCAGAGCGTCCTCAGGTGGCGCCACGGCTGTGGCACCTGGTAGCGGATGCCCTCGACCGAGACGGTGCCGTCCGAGCGCCTGAGCGTGCGCTTCCTGGCGATGCGGAAGGCCGCCTTGAGCTCGTCCGAGGCGGGGCAGGGCCTCGATGCCTTGACGCTCCCGGCGAGGCGTTCATGCGGCGTCATGCCGAGCTCGCGGTGCACCCGCCGATGGTAGTCCTGCTCCAGCCAGGCTATGGTGGCGTCGTTGAGCATCTTCAGGGTGAGCGCGTCGACGCCTTCGAGCTGAGCCATCAGGCGGCCCTCGACCGTGCCCCAGAACGACTCGATTTTTCCATTTTGATGGGGGCTGTAAGCGAGTGTCGTGGCCCCCACGATGCCGAGGCGGTGCAAGCCCTCCTCGACCTCGCCCGCCGTCATCGGCCCGCCGTTGTCGGTCAGCAGGGACCTGGGCAAGTCCCTCTTCATGAAGGCCTGACAGAGCCCGTGGACGAAGACCTCGGCGGTCTCCTCCAGGTACCACTGCAGGTGGCAGCCAAGCCTGGAGTGGTCGTCGAGGAAGCCGAGCAGGATGGGCGTCTGCCATTCGCCCGACGCCGTCAGCACGCGGCGCTTGCCGTGGTGGAAGTCCCCGTGCCACAGCGCGTGACTGCGAGACACCTCGTAGCTAAGGACCTCGCGGGCTTCGACCGCCGGCTTGTCCTCACCCTCGTGCCACTTCCTGGGGCGCTCGCGCACCAGGCCGCGATTGCGCATCGCCCGCGTCAGCGTCGCGTAGGACGGCATCGGGCCGAGCTCGGGATGGGTCGCAACATGAGCCTTGAGGGTCTCGTAGTGGAGCTGCGCCGCCCACGAGGGATGGACCCGGTACTGCTCGCGCAGCGCCGCGATCAGCCCCGCCGACATGGACCGCTCGCGGCCGACGTCGGTCCGAGGCTTCCGGCGCAGCGCCTTGACCGGGTCCTGCTCCTCTGCCCGCGCCCGGTAGTACCAGCGCTCGATCGTCGAGGCCGCAAAGCGCACCGGCCCCTTGCCCGACGGGTGCTCCCAGTCGCGCTGCGACAGACGCTCGAACTCGGCCCCCAGCTGGCCTGCAGGCGGCGGTGAAGCCAGAAGCGGCCCCACCACCGCAAAGCGCAGCCGGGCCCACTTCTCGCGCCTGGCGCCCGCGTCGTCCTTGTCCATTCCGGCATCCCTCCCTCGCCGCATCGGAGAGATGCCCATGTAGAACGCCCTATCCGGGCGTGACAGGAACACTTTCTGCGGGCGGCGCCGAGCCATCGCCGAGCCCGCAATAGCCCGTCCACGGCTTGAACCAGATCAGGCTCAGGAACAGACGCTCACCGAAGCGTCCGCCCCGCATCTGCCGCAGCACGAAGAGCAGCGGCACCTCCTCGGGTGGCATCACCAGTTCGCCACGCTTCGCTCCCCAGGGCTCCGTCGCCGGGAACGCCTCCAGCCACCACTTCCGCCAGCGGCGCAGTGTGGCGACCGAGACCCCCCACTTCCGCTTGATCGTCTGCAACCGCACCCCGCCTCTCAGAACCAGTGCACTCAACAGAACGAACAGGGCGCCCAGATAAAAGCGGCGCCCGAAGAATCGTACCGATGGTGGGGTCGCTCGCAGGCGGCAATCCGCGCAGCAGAAGCTGAACCGCCGCGTGCCCTCTTCCCTCAACTCGGCTGCCAGACCGTACGGCTTGCGCGGATACGTCGCGCTGTGCAGCTTGCCGGGGCAGTGTCGGCAGCCCGCCTCGCGGCAGCGCGCCGCCTCGGCCTCATCGACCTCGCGCAGCCAGGCCCAGACCAGGGCGTTGCAAAGCATGGAGTGGCGGAAAATGTTGTGCGACATTGGGGCCGTCTCTGGCGATTGTGACCGTCACCACGAGACAAAGCCCCCCGGCGAACTTCTTGCAAGTTCGCCGAGGGGCACCCGCCCCAAAACCTCAACAAATCCGAGCGGATCAGGCCCCGATCCCCGCTGAAAGACCGCGCGCGCTCAACGGTACGCGCAATGAACACCATCGCGCCCAAGTGCATGGCGCCGAAGGTGAGCGCGTGCAGGCACTGGGCGAGCGCCAGCGCCCAGACCTCCGTCGTCAGGGCCAGAACCGTCCAACGCACAACTCCGGCCACCGCTGCAGCCCCAAGCAGCCCGACCGCCCCGATACGGCGCACGAGCGGCGCGTTCCACGCAAAGAGGATCACCTCGGCAACGACTCCGCCCGCCCACAGGAGGCCAATCACCCACTCCGAGAGTCCGGCCGAGAGCCAGTGCAGAGTGGAGAACCCGTAGAACACCGCGTGCGCGCCGTGAATCGCAGTGGTCGCCAGCACCATGAGGCGGAACTGGCGATCGCCCAGCACGCTCAGGATCGGCGCCGCCGGCGGTGCACTGCCGCCGCGCTTGTCCGGCATAGCGAAGGAACCTGCAATCATCACCACGATGGTCGCGAGGATCATGGTGAGGATCAGGTCGGCGGACGGTACCTTGTCGATCTCCAGCACCGCGCCGCCGACTGCCGCGGCAATGAGGTAGGAGACTGAGCCCCACAATCGCACGCGGCCGTAGCCGGACTCGGCCGAGACGGTACGAAGCGCAATGGTCTCCCCCAGCGGCAGAACGCCGGCGTAGGCCAGGGTGAAGACGGTGCTGACCACGAAGATCGGCCAGAAGCCCCAGGTCCAGTAGAACGCAGCCGCGACCAGCAGCACCGTCAGCGCACAGGCGACGAGCGGCCCCCGCGTACTGTCGCGGCGGTCAGCGAAGCGGCCGATGAAGGGACCGGCGGCAGCGCGCAGCATCAGCGTGAGACCGAGCATCAGCCCGATTTCCGTCACTGAGAGCCCCCGCGCCTGCAAGTAGAGCGGCCAGAATGGCAACGCCACCCCGGCCACCAGGAAATAGGCCGCGTAGAAGGCGGAGATACGCGGAGCCGCATAGGGAACGGGAGCGCTCGGGGCGGTCACGGGCGGGTCTCGATTGCCAACAGTTGGTGGCACGCGTTCGCCGGCCTGCTGTGCCGGGGCCGGCCCGCGTGGCATAGTGGCGCGCACCGCCCACCGCAAGGGCACCCGTGACCATCCGGGAGCCGGAGCACTGACCGTGAACGACGTCGCCCCCGCCGAAGCGAGCGAACTGCGCCACCTCTACCTGATTGACGGCTCGGGCTTCGTCTTCCGCGCCTTCCACGCACTGCCGCCGCTCACCCGCTCCGACGGCACGCCGGTCAACGCGGTGCTCGGCTTCAGCAACATGCTCTGGAAGATTCTGCGCGAGACCGACGCGGACCACGCCGCGGTCATATTCGATACAGCGCGGCTTACATTTCGCAACGAGATCTACGAGCTCTACAAGGCCAACAGGGGCGAGACACCGGAAGAGCTGATTCCGCAGTTCCCGCTGGTGCGCGAGGCCGCCGCCGCCTTCAACCTGGCGTCGATTGAGCTCGAGGGTTTCGAAGCGGACGACCTCATCGCCGCCTATGCGAGCGCTGCGCGGGCGCAGGGCGCGCGGGTCACCATCGTCTCCGCCGACAAGGACCTGATGCAACTCGTCGAGACCGATTCCGTGATCATGTACGACTACTTCAAGAATCGGGAGATCGGCCCGGACCAGGTGCGGGAGCGTTTCGGCGTGGGGCCTGAGCGGGTAATCGACGTCCAGGCGCTCGCCGGGGACAGCACCGACAATGTGCCGGGTGTGCCTGGCATCGGGGTAAAGACGGCGGCACAGCTCATCAACGACTATGGCGACCTCGATCAACTGTTGGCACGCGCTGAGGAGATCAAGCAGCCCAAGCGGCGCCAGAACCTGATCGAGCATGCCGAGATGGCACGGGTCTCGCGCGATCTCGTGACGCTGCGCCGGGATGCGCCTCTGCCGATGCCGCTGGAGGCGTTGG
The DNA here is from genome assembly GCA_963422645.2 of Alphaproteobacteria bacterium. Taxonomy (GTDB): domain Bacteria; phylum Pseudomonadota; class Alphaproteobacteria; order UBA828; family UBA828; genus WTGU01. Next base: position 29,391 of record CAXXVO010000008.1, on the reverse strand, counting down.
AGCGCCGGCAACCCGAGCCTGGCTCGCTACGCGCCTTCTTCCAGGAGAACGGCTTCCGGTCGATCGCCGCGCGGCTCGACCCGGATGACGGAGAGACGACGCTGGCCGAGGAAGAGGCAGAGCCGGAGGAGACGGCCCCCTTGCCGGACTCTTATCCGCTTGTGACCGATGCCGACACTCTCGCGGACTGGGCAGAGAAGGCGCGCGACAGCGGCGTGCTGGCACTGGAGTCGTTTGCGCTGGAAGGATCGCCAGAGGGTGCTGGCCTCGTCGGCCTCGCGCTCGCAACGGCACCAGGAAACGCCTGCTACGTGCCCTTGGGCCACGCTGGCCCCGACCTGATCGGAGCGGAGCAGGCGGTCCCGCAGTTGAGTCCTGACGAGGCGCTCGGCATCCTCGCGCCCGTGCTGGGCGACCGCGGTGTCCTCAAAGCCGGCCTCGATATCAAACGCACCCTGCGCTTACTGACGCGCGAGAACGGAACGCTCGGCCCAATCGACGACCCGATGCTCGCCTCCTGGGTGCTGGACGGCAGCCTGCATAACCACGCGCTCGAGGACCTCACGCGCATCCACCTCGACCGCGCGGCACCAGCGCTGACCGACGTGCTCGGCAGCGGACGCAGCAAGGTCTCCGTCGACGCGGTATCGCCCGCGGCACTGCGGGACACTGCGGCGGCTCACGCCGACCTCGCCCTTCGCCTCCATCGGGTTATTCGGCCTCGGCTGGTCGCCGACCAGCTCACCACGGTCTTCGAGCGGATCGAGCGCCCGCTGATCGCGGTGCTCGCGCATATGGAGGCAGCCGGCATCCTGGTCGACCAGGGCGAACTCGTCGCGCTATCCACGAACTTCGCCGGCCGTATCGAGACGCTGGAGAGCGAGATCCACGCCCTTGCCGGCCATCCCTTTACCATCGGCTCGCCCAAGCAGCTGGGCGAGGTGTTATTCGAGGAGATGGGGCTCCAGGGCGGGCGCAAGGGCAAGTCGGGCGCCTACAGCACGGGCGCCGACATCCTGGAGGAGCTTGCAGCCCAGGGCCACGACCTGCCGGCACGGGTGCTCGAATGGCGCCAGCTCACCAAGCTCAAGAGCACCTACACGGACGCGCTGATCGAGCACATCAATCCCCAAACCCGACGTGTCCACACCACCTATACGATGACCGCCGCCAATACGGGGCGGCTCTCCTCCAACGATCCCAACCTGCAGAACATCCCGATTCGCACCGAGGAAGGCCGGCGCATCCGCCGGGCTTTCGTGGCAGCTCCCGGCCATGTGCTGATGTCCGCGGACTACTCGCAGATCGAGCTTCGTATTCTCGCCCATGTTGCGGATGTCGAGCCGCTCAAGCGGGCCTTTCGCGATGGGATCGATATCCACGCGCTGACTGCAAGCCAGGTATTCGGCTTACCGCTGGAGGGCATGGATCCCATGGTCCGCCGCTCGGCCAAGGCCATCAACTTTGGGATCATCTACGGCATCAGCCCCTTCGGGCTCGCACGCCAGATCGGGGTCCCCCAAGCCGAGGCCAAGAGCCTTATCGAGGCCTATTTCACCCAGTATCCCGGCATCAAGGACTATATGGAGCGCACGAAGAAGGCGGCGCACGCAGAGGGCTTCGTGACCACTCTGTTCGGCCGCAAGTGCCGGCTGCCGGGGATCAACGACCGCAACCCGGCACGCCGGGCGTTCTCGGAGCGGGCGGCGATCAATGCGCCGATCCAGGGAGCCGCCGCCGACGTCATCAAGCGCGCGATGATCCCGATGCAGAGAGCGCTGGAGGCCAAGGGCCTGGGCGCGCGGATGCTCCTCCAGGTGCATGACGAGTTGGTCTTCGAGGTGCCGGAAGCGGAGGTGGAGGAGACCGGCGCAGTCGTGACCCAGCTGATGGAGAGCGCGGCCCATCTCGACGTTCCGCTCACCGTCGATATCGGCACCGGCGCAAGCTGGGCCGACGCCCATTGACGCGGGACCGTCTCGATCGACCACGCCCCGTCAATTGTTCCTGAAGGCGATGCGGGCCGTGAGCGCCGCCGGGGATGCGGGCCCGGGGACAATGATTGACGGAGCCCGCTCCCTCGATAGTATTCGGCTCTCTCGGAGATCGCGCGAGCGCCGCGCTTCCTCAGCAGACGAAGAGGGTTTGGACGATGACGCGGGAGATTACTCTCGCCGGCGGCATGCGCACGCCCTTTGGCGATTTCGGCAAGTCGCTCAAGGACATCCCGCTGGCGGCGCTCGGCATCCACGCAACCAGGGCGTGCCTGGAAAGGGCGGGCCTCGATGCCGAACACGTCGATCATCTGGTCTGGGGCAACGTGCTGCCCGTCGATCAGGAGGGCTATCTGGCCGCGCGCTACATCGCGATCAAGGCTGGCCTGCCGGAGGAGAGCGCCGCGCTCAACGTTAATCGCGCCTGCGGCTCCGGAACCCAGGCTATCATTTCGGCGGCGCAGCAGATCATAACGGGCCACGGCGAGGTCGCGGTGGCCGGCGGCGGTGAGAATTTCTCCCGCGCGCCCTTCGCGGTCACCACCGGGCGCTGGGGCCACAAGCGCGGGCCGCAGACCATGGTCGATACGCTCGACTGGGCCTACAGCGACCCCTTCAGTCTGGAGCTGATGGGCGAGACTGCGGAGAACCTCGCCGAGGACTTCCAGTACCGGCGCGAGACGATGGACCAATACGCCATCGAGAGCCAGCGCAGGGCAGGCGCGGCGCGGGCGTTTTTGAGCCGCCACATCGCACCGATCGAGGTCAAGGAACGTCGGGCCACCCGCACGATGAGCGAGGACGAGAGCCCGCGCCCCAACGTCGAGCGAGAGAAGCTCGCCAGCATGAAGCCGGTGTTCCGTCAGGACGGAATGGTGACGGCCGGCAACTCCAGCAGCGTCACCGACGGGGCAGCGATGGTCGTCGTCGCCGACCGAGCGCGCGCCGAAGCGCTCGGCGTGGAGCCGCAAGCCCGCATCGTCGATTGGTGCATCATCGGCGTCCCGCCCCGCATCATGGGCTGCGGACCGGTGCCCGCAATTGCCGCACTACTCGAGAAGCACGACATGAGGGTGGACGACGTCGACTACTACGAGATCAACGAGGCCTTCGCCGTCGTCAACCTGCATGCCGAGAAGCAGCTCGGCGTCTCGCGCGAGCGCTGCAACCTCTACGGCGGCTGCATCTCCCTCGGCCATCCGCCCGGCGCCACCGGCGCGCGCATGACCCTCGTCGCCATGCAGCATCTGGCCGAGACGGGACAAAACAGTCATGGTCCCCGCGGTTCTGAGCCACCCCGTGGCATGAAACAGGAGCGGTTCGGCTGACGTTTTCCTTGCGCTTGCACCCATTTGCCGTGTCAGGATGGGTATTGGCGGAGGTGGGGACGTGTGAGCGTCGTTATATCGGTGACGTAGTTCCCGATGACAAAACTGCTTCCGGCGGCCGGCTCCGCACCCCGTATTGTACCCGGCCCGTGGCCGTGGACGCGCGGCAAATTGCACCGCACCCGCTCGTCGGATGCGTGTTCTTCCGACCGCTGTCCCCGCCTCCACCGTGGCGATGCCACGGCGTGATCGTACGCCGCCGTGGCGAGAGCGCAAATGAGGAGGAAGGCGATGAAGACGGAAGGCTTGCACGTCGTCCGGCCGCGCGCGGCGGGTCTGGACGTGCACAAGATGGAGATCACCGCGACGGTTCGCCTCTGTGAGGGCGAGGGTGAGCCGGTGGTGGAGACGCGCTGCTTCGGCACGCTGCCGAGCGGTCTGGAGGAGATGGTCGCGTGGCTGACCGGTCACGGCGTCGAGGCTGCGGTGATGGAAGGGACCGGGGTCTACTGGCAGGCGCCCTTCGCGGCCCTGGAGGCGGCCGGGCTCGAGGCGATCCTGGTGCATGCGCGTCAGGTGAAGCAGTTGAAGGGGCGCAAGACCGACGTGGCGGACAGCGTGTGGCTGGCCTGCGTGTGCCAGTTCGGGCTCTGCACGCCTTCCCACGTTCCGCCTGAGCCGTTCCGGGAGCTGCGCGCACTGAGCCGCCAGCGCCGCGTCCTGGTCAGGCAGCGCTCCGCCGTGCGCAACCGCGTGCAGAAGATCATCGACCGCGCCGGTGCGCGCATCGGCGGCATCCTCTCCGACGTCTTCGGCGTCAACGGCCGGAAGATCCTCGACGGCCTGGCGCAGGGGACGGCGCGCGAGGTCATCCTCGCCTCGCTCACCAGCCACGTTGCGAACAAGCTGGAGGGGCTCGGCGAGGCGCTCACCCTGAGCCTGGGCGACAACGACCGCTTCATGCTCAACGACCTGCTGGAGGAGCATGACGCGCTTGAGGCGCGCATCGCGTCCTACACCAGGAAGATCGACGGGCAGATGACACCGTGGGAGGAGCAGCTCCGTCTGCTGACCACCATCCCCGGCATCGACCGCACCGCCGCCTCGACCATCCTCATCGAGATCGGCCCCGACATCGGCGTGTTCGCCTCCAAGGAGCACTTCGCCGCCTGGGCCGGGCTCTGCCCCGGCAACAACGAGAGCGGGGGCAAGCGCCGCAACGCACGCACCCGCATGGGCTCCAAGACCCTGCGCGCCTGCCTCGTCGAGTGTGCCCACGGCGCGGCCCGAACCAAGGGGTGCCAGTTCGAGGCTCATCACCGCGCCCTCGCCGCCCGGCGCGGCTACAAGCGCGCCATCGTCGCCGGCGCTCACAAGATGCTGCGCATCATCTATGTGGTGCTCAAGACCGGCAGGCCCTACTACGACCGCACGGCCGACTACGACGCTCTGATGGTCAAGCGCAACGCTCCTCGGTGGATCCGCATGCTCCGCCGCTACGGCTACATCGAGCCCGTAGGCGCGGAACTCAAGGCCGCCTGAGCGGCCCGCATCTCGTCAGCCGGCTACGCGGGACCGCTTCGGACCACATCGGGGAAGTCCACCGCTCGTCTCCGCCGCGCCGACCCTGGCGGTCTCAGCCAACGCCGTGACCTCGGGGTTGGAGCGTCACCGCGCGTCCCTCGCCAGAATCTGTTTCACGGCAAAGAGCGCCATCATCAGCATGTGCATGGGCGCGGGCCAGGGATTGGCCATGCTGATCGAGCGCGTCGTGCACTAGCGGCTCGCCGCAGAGGGAGAGCTGACGGATGACCGTGAACACCATCGGCGTGGTGGGCGCCGGCATGATGGGCTCGGAGATCGCGCTGGTGATGGCGCTCGCCGGCAAGACGGTGCTGCTGAGCGACCGCGAGCAGGCGCTCCTCGACAAGGCCGTGGCCAAGCTCGACGGCGTGCTGGACAAGGGCATCGCGCGCGGCTTCTACACGACGGACGACAAGGTCAAGGCGCAGGATAGTCTGCGCACCACCCTCGACCTCGGCGACTTCGCGTCCTGCGACATGGTGATCGAGGCCGTGTTCGAGGACGAGCGGGTGAAGGCCGGCGTCTACGAAGCGCTGGACGAGGTCTTGGCCCCCGATTGCCTGATCGCGAGCAACACGTCGAGCATCTCGATCAGCGTGCTCGCCTCCTACCTGGAGGAGGCCCGCCGGCCCCGCTTCCTCGGCACCCACTTCTTTTCGCCGGTCTCGCGCATGAAGCTGGTCGAGGTGATCCCGGGGCTGGAGACCGCGGACGAGACCGTCGCCACCGTGACCGCCGTCTGCGAGGAGGCGGGCAAGACGCCGGTGCCAATCAAGGATGTGGTGGGCTTCGCGGTCAATCGCCTGATCCACATATTCTGGATCGAGGCGATCCGCCTGGTCGAGGAGGGGGTGGCGACGCCGGAAGACATCAATACCGCCTGCAAGCTCGGCATGGGGCTCCCGGTCGGGCCCTTCCGCCTGATGGACGCGGTGACCAACAACCTCAGCCTCGACGTGCAGGAGATCCTGCACGAGGCCTACGGCCCGCGCTTCATGCCACGCCCCCTGCTGAAGCAGATGGTGAAGGCGGGCTACAATGGGCGCAGCGCGGGCAAGGGCTGGTATCGCTACGACGCAGGCTGAGCCGGGGCAGCGCCTGCGCTTGACCGGATCGAGGAGGGAGAGAGATGGAAGCAGCAGTGTTCAGGGGTGTCGGCAATCCCTTGTCGATCGAGAAGGTCGAGGCGCCGGCCGTGCAGACGGGCGATCTCCTCATCAAGGTCGAGTACTGCGGGATCTGCGGCTCGGACCTCCACGCGACCGAGGCGGGCGCGCTGGTAGTGCCGGACGGCCAGATTTTGGGCCACGAGTTCACCGGGACGGTGGTCGAAGTAGGCGCGGATGCCGGCGGGGACTGGAACGTGGGCGACCACGTCACCGCCGTACCGGTCAACGCCTGTGCCGAGTGCGGGCGCCAGTGCAAGCTCGGCATGGGCATCCACTGCCCCAACAACATCATCACCGGATTCGGCGCGCCGGGGGCCTACGCCGAGTACATCCGGGTCGATGCCGGCAACGCGTTGCGCCTGCCACAGGGCCTGAGTTTCCGCGAAGGCGCGACGGCGGAGCCGCTCTCTGTCGGCCATCACGTGATTGACAAGGCCGGCATGCGGCCGGGCACCAACGTGCTGGTGATCGGCGCCGGCCCCATTGGCCTTTCCTGCACGACATTCGCGCGATTTGCCGGCGCCCGCCACGTGGTGGTGAGCGAGTTCGCCGAGAACCGCCGCGAGCGCGCGCTGGCAATGGGCGCGACCGACGTGATCGATCCCAACGCGGGCGACGTGGCCGAGCAGTACAGGGCGATTGCCGGCGGCCCGCCCGACCTTGTGATCGAATGCGTCGGCGTGCCCGGCATGCTCGGGCTCTGCATCGACCTGGTGAAGCACCAGGGCAAGGTGATGGTCTGCGGCGTCTGCACCAACGAGGAGAGCTTCATTCCGCTCGCGGCACTGGCAAAGGAGGTGTGCCTGCAATGGGCGCTCGGCTACAAGCCAAGGGACTTCGAGGTCGTGCTCGACTTGATCGCGAATGGACGGATCGATCCCAAGCCGCTCATCACCCACGTGATCGGCTTCGACGATCTGGCCGAGCGCTTCGAGAGGCTCAGGACGCCGACCGACGAGTGCAAAGTGCTGCTGCGTCCCCAGCGGGACTGACGGGAGGGAGACCATGACCGGAAGGGTCGACGGCAAGATCGCGCTCATCTCGGGCGCCGGCACGGGCGTCGGGCGCGCCTGCATGGTTCTGTTCGGGCGCGAGGGCGCGAGCGTCGTCGGCTGCTCGCGAACCCAGGCGAACCTCGACGAGGCGCTGCAGCTCACGAAGGAGGCGGGCGGCGATGGCTTCGTGGTCGCACACGACCTGGCGCAGCCCGAAGGAGCCGAGGCACTGATCCAGGCTGCCATGGATGCCTACGGGCGCATCGACATCCTCGTGAACTGCGCGAGCGTGGGCTACAGCTGGCTCGAGAAGAGCCCGGATTCGATGGGCGACGTGGTCAACACCACGCCCGAGAAGTGGCAGGAGGTGATGGGGATCAACCTCGATTCCTATTTCTATCTCTGCCGCGGCGTGGTCCCCATCATGCAGAAGCAGGGCGGTGGCGCGATCGTCAACGTGGCCAGCATCTCGGGCTTCCAGGGCCTTCCCGTCGCGCACACCTACACGGCGGCGAAAGGCGCTGCGATCAACCTGACGCGCTCGCTCTGCGTGACCTATGCCAAGGACAATATTCGGGCCAATTGCGTTGCGCCGGGCTTCATCGACACGCCGATGGTGGCGCCCGTGCTCAATCTCTTCGACGATCCGGACATGGCGGAGCGCCTCACGCCGATGCTGCGCCCCGGCACGCCTGAGGAGATGGCCTACGGCTGCCTCTATCTCGGCTCCGATGAGGCGACCTACTGCAACGGCACCGTGCTTACCATCGACGGCGGAACCACGGCACGGCAATAGGTCGGCGGCTAGGCCGCAGTCTTGCTTCGTCGGACCCGCCCCCGCTCTTCCGGCCAAGCCTGACCGAGACCCGTCTCAGACCGTGCGATCCAACTCATTGCAGGCAGGTCACGAATGACGCGAACGGGCGTTGAGGTTCGGATCGGCGTCGATATCGGCGGCACCTTCACCGATATCGTGCTCGAGCGAGGAACTGAGCGGTTCACGGCGAAGGTGCTGACGACGCCCGACGCGCCCGAGGAGGGTGTGCGCCAGGGGCTGGCGCAGGCGATGGAGGCATGCGGCGTCGCACCGCACGAGGTGGCGCTGGTCATCCACGGCACCACGCTCGCGACCAACGCACTGATCGAGCGCAAGGGCGCACGCACCGCGCTGATCACCACGGAGGGATTCCGCGATTCCATCGAGATGGGCACGGAGAGCCGCTTCGAGCAGTACGACATCGACATGGAGAAGCCGGTGCCGCTGGTGCCCCGGCAATGGCGCTTCCCCATCCCCGAGCGGCTCAACGCCTCTGGCGATCCGATCCTGCCGCTCGACGAGTCGGCGGTCGCAACCACGGCCACCCGGCTCGCCGCCGAGGGCATCGAGAGCGCCGCGGTCGGCCTCCTGCACAGCTACGTCAATCCGGCGCACGAGCGACGGGTACACGACATCCTGCGCAAGGCGCTGCCTGACCTCGCAATCACTCTGTCGTCAGAGGTGGCACCGGAGATGCGCGAGTACGAGCGCTTCTCCACTGCCTGCGCCAACGCCTACGTCCAGCCGGTCATGGCGCGCTATCTGCGCAATCTGGAAGCTGGCCTGCGCGAAGCGGGTTTCCGCTGCCCGCTCTTCGTCATGCTCTCGGGCGGCGGCGTCGCCGACATCGGGACGGCAATCCGCTTTCCCATCCGCCTTGTGGAATCCGGCCCGGTGGGCGGCGCCGTCTTCGCCAGCCACGTCGCCCGCCAATGTGGCCTCGATCGCGTTCTCTCCTTCGACATGGGCGGCACCACAGCCAAGATCTGCCTGATCGACAACGCCCAGCCTCAAACGACGCGGGCCTTCGAGGTCGCCCGGGCCCATCGCTTTCTCAAGGGTAGCGGCCTGCCGCTCCGCATCCCGGTGATCGAGATGGTGGAGATCGGCGCAGGCGGCGGCTCCATCGCCGCCGTGGACCGGTTGGGCCGCATCGCGGTGGGGCCGGAAAGCGCCGGCGCCCAGCCGGGACCGGCCTGCTACGGCCAGGGCGGTGCGGAGCCCACGGTGACCGACGCCGATCTGGTGATGGGGCGCATCGACTCTGGCGATTTCTCGGGCGGGCGCATCGCGCTCGACGAGCAGGCCGCCGTCAATACGCTCGCGTCAGCGATCGGCTCGCCGCTGGATCTGGAACCGCAGGTGGCCGCCCTTGGGGTCGGCGAGATGGTGGGGGAGAACATGGCGAGCGCCGCGCGCGTCCACGCCATCGAGATCGGAGCCACGCTCGGCGAGCGCACAATGATCGCGTTCGGCGGCGCAGCGCCCCTGCACGCCGCCCGCCTCGCCGAGAAGCTCGACATGGACCGCATCCTGATCCCAACTGCCGCAGCCGTCGGCTCGGCGGTGGGCTTCCTTCGTGCGCCGGTCGCCTACGAGGTGGTGCGCAGCGCCTATCAGGTCGTGAGCGCTTTCAACCCCGACACCGCCAACCGGGTGCTAGAGGAAATGCGCGACGAGGCCGCCGCTATCGTCGCGCGAGGAGTGTAGACGGACGAAAGTCGTTGTGAATCGGGTCAAGGGGTGGAATCAGGCGGAATCGGGCGGAAGGTGGCGGAATCTCAAGGGGATGCGGGGCGTCGTCAACGGCGGGTGCGTCGCGGCGGGCGGACGAAAGTCTTTGCGAATCCGGTCTGGAAGCGACCGTGAATCGGCTGGAAACGGCGATTTTCGGGGCGTTTCAGGGGTCTTGCGACGGCGGCAAATCGGGTCGGTTTCGGGGTATCGGATTCGGCTGGAAAATCCGGGGCGAGGCGCCCGTCCCGCGAGGCTGGCGGCGGCCCGCGCCGGGGCGCTGAATCGGCTTGAGGTGGCGTGCGGCGGCGCGTAGGGTCGGCGTGGCGCTGGAAGCACGCATGACTCTCATGCCTTCGGGCGAGCGCGGGGGTTGCGGCCCGCCCGGCGCCATCTTTCCCTTCAAAGCTCGATCCTGACCCAACGCCGCTGCGCCACGTCGCGGTCCCGGGGCTGCGCCTTGTGAAGGGTCACGAGATAAGTCTCGGAGCCGTCCACGGTGGCCTTGACGACGGCGCGCCACAGGCGGCCGTTCTCTTCGAGGAAGCCGACGGCCTGACGTTCGTAGCCGGCGAACATCTCCCCTTGATCGAGGATGCGCTGGACGCGGGCGTAGTCTGCGGGTTCGAGATCGGGGTGTCTCCTGGCCTGCTTTGCGGCGGTTTCTGTGGAGAGGCGGACGGTTCGGGAGCGTGCGCCGATGGCGCCGCGCACCGGGGCGGAGAGCACGGCCGCGGGCCAGTCGGCGTCGGACCGGCCTTCGAGGTGGCGGCGGAAGAGCTGCCCGCGCCAGGGTTGGCCTATGGCGGCGCGTGCGAGGTCGGGGGGCGCGTCGTCGATCTTCTCGATCAGGCGGTTTGCGCTGTCGCGCCCGGGCCGGGCGCGGCCGACGTTGTGCTGGAAGCCGGGATCGATGCCGGGGGGGACCTGGTGGACGCGGCCTGTGCGGCGGTTCTTCCAGGGCCTGGTGCGCCCGGAGCCGGGCGGCGGACCCTCGGACACCTTGTATCCGTAGCGCTCCAGGTCGTCGTCTCCGAACTGCTGGACGATGCAGCGGCACTTCCATCCGTTGGGCGGGTAGTGCGTCTGCCAGAAGGGGTGATCGACCGGAAGGATGGTGCCGTGCCATGCGAGGTGGTCGGGCCTGGTGCGGGCGTCCTGGACGGCGACGTAGCGGAGCCAGGGCATGGCCTCCCTGAGGCGCTCGATGCGCTCCCATCGGCCGCGGGCGTAGGCCATGCGGATGTTGGTATCGAAGATAATGCGCAGGCGGTGGGCCGAGCCGAGCTGGACGATGCGCGTCTTGCCGGTGACGGGATCGGTCATGGGCTGCCTGCCCCACCATCCCTTGCGGACCAGGGTGGGTTCGAGCTCGGCGCGGAAGGTCTCGAAGGTTGTGCCGTCCGCGATGGCCTTGTCGGCGGCGGTGCGCAGGTCCTGGAGGATGTCGAGCTTCGCGGTCTTGGCGGCGGTGAAGGAGACCAGGTGCTGCTCGGCATCGGTGTCGCGCCAGTCGAAGCCGACGTGGAAGCCCCTGGCGCGGAAGTGCTCGACGGCCTCGGCGGGGGGTACGTCCAGGATCTCGGGCGCGGGCATCAGCCCTCGCCCTCGTCGAGGCCTGCGTCGCCGGAGAGGCGGGCGGAGAATGCGGTGCGGCGGAGGCGGCGGGCGATGCGGTCTGCGTTCATGTCCTCCCAGAGCTGGCGCTCGTCGAGCGCGGCACGGAAGCGGCCGAGGCTGTCGGCGTTCTCTGCGGCGCCGAGCACGGGGGCGACGACCGGCTCCATGAGGGGCTGCCAGTCTGCGGCGATCGCGTCCACGGCGTCGTCGATGGCGTCGTCGTCCTGCTGCGCCGGCTCGGCGAGGCGCGCGGGGCGGGGATCGCCGCCTGGCGTCGGGGGCGCGTCGGGGGCTTTCTCCCATTCTCCGCCGTAGACCTGCTCGACATGGGCGGGGGTGGGGCGGAGGCCCGAGGTTCGGGCGACGGTCTCCTCGCGCCTGGCGCGGGCCACGAGGTCCTCGGGGGGCGCGGTGTTGCGGGCGAGTTCGGGCACGTCTGCGCCGGGGAAGTTCCATTGGGTGAGCCAGGCGGCGACGGAGTTGCGCAGCGCGGCGGAGAGCCGTCGGGCGTCGGCGGCGACGAGGCGCTCCAGCACCTTGGCCTGGACTTCGGCGGTGCCGCGCCAGGGTCCGATCTCGGAGGTTGCGCGCTGGCCGAGGACGGCGTCCGCGATCATGCCGTCGAGGGCTGCGACGAAGGCGCCGTAGTCGCCGCCGGCGCGGCGGGCCGAGTCGAGCAGCCTGAGTTCCTGGCCTTCGGGGATGACGAGGCCGGCGCCTCCGGCCATGGCGCGCTGGGCCTGGAGCATCGTCTCGATCTCGGCCGCCGGCGCGTCGCGGCGGACGGTGCCGATGGCGGTGGGGCTGCCGAACTTCTCGAGCGCGACCGCCCACATGCGCACAGCCTGGCGCTTGAGCCAGACCGGCCAGAGGCACCACTGTGCGGCGCCGGGGCCGTGGGGCTGGCCGCCGTGGCTGCGGGGCTGGGTCAGCACGACGAACTTGGCGGGCGGGAGTTCGGCGCCGCGCGGGTTCTCGCGGGTAACGAGCAGCGGGGTTCCGTCCCTGCGCCAGCGGAAGCGGGCGGGGTCGCGGACCTTGAGATCGGCGAGGCGGACGCGGGCGCCGTCGATCTCCCAGATGCACTCGGCGATGCTGTATCCGTACCAGGCGGCGTGGAGGAGTTCGCGGGAGATGCGGTCGATCTCGATCCCGCCGAACTGGTCCGCGAGGTCCCCGGCGGCCTGTCTGTCGCGGCGCATCGGGCCGCCGGGTTCGATATCGAGGGGGGCGGCCGTGACGGCGTCGAGGCGCTGGTCGAGGACGGCGCGGGCGTGGGGGTCGCGGAGCGCGGCCTGTGCGGCCGCGATCCCGGTGGGATCGGCCTGCCACTGGCGGGGGTCGGCGCCGAGCGCCGGGTCGCTGTCGAGCCAGGGGAGGACGAGCTCGCCGATGCCGCCGATGCCGGCCTGCGGGCCTGCGATCTCGGCGGTCCCGGGACGTGCGGGGGCGGGCGCGGCCATGGGCTATCGCCAGCCGTTCAGGGCGGAGAGGGGGGAATGGACGACGCCGAGTTCGGTGTCGATGCGGTAGCCGGTATCGCCGTCGAGGGGGGAGCCCGGCATGTCATGGACGGCGTGGCGGCCCTCGCCGATCCAGGCCTGGAAGGGGCCGGATGCCTGCGAGGCCGAGAGGCAGGCGAGCGCGAGCGCCCAGAAGCGGTCGGCGTGGCCGTCGGTGCCCGAGCGCTCGGCGACCAGGTGAGCGTGCGCCCAGCATTTGATGGTGCGGTTTTCGGATTATTTGATGTTCGTGATGCGGCGCTTGGTTGATCTGCGAGAGCGGTGAGTGGCCTGGCTTTCATCGAGACCGCAGGAGCATCTCGTTCCAGTCCTTGGCGTGTCGTGGGCGCAACCTTTTCACCCTTGGATCGTTGAGCACGAGATGCTCGGCGGCAGTGTCGCCGGCGCTGTCTGCGTCGTAGGCACAGACGATGCGACGTGGCTTCCACTCCTTGATCCAGGGCGGGACCGAGCTGGCGATGCCGGCGGTTGAGGCGACGACGGCGCCGTTCTCGCGCGTCCCCTCGACGCGCAGGCTTCGTGCAGAGATGGCGTCGACGGCGCTCTCGGTGAGGATGACGAGGGCGGGCTGGTTTCGGTCGCAGTGGAGCCAGAAGCCGCCACGCGCCTTGCGCGATCCCGGGGCCATGCCCCTGAAGCGTTTTGTTCCGGGCTGCGGCGCGGTGCCGAGGATCTCGGCGCCGGTCGTGTGCCCGCTGGCGTTTCGGCAGATGAAGACGGCGTTGATCCTGTCATCGGCGTAGAGGAGGCCTCGGCCGTGGCAGGCTTCGAGCACGTCGGTGCCGATAGCGCGTTGGCGGATGAGGGCGTCCCGGACCCTGGGCCAGGCGCGGGGACTGGGCCTTGGCAGCCGCAGGCGTCGCGGGGCGGCTGGGATGGTGGTGATCTCCCTCCGCCCCTCATGGCTTCCGAGGAAGCGGAGGGCTTCCGGGAAGCGGCATCCCGTCGCATGGATGACGAGGTCGATGGCGCCACCCCCTCCCGTGCCGCGCAGGTGATCGAAGAACTTCTCGCCGTTGATGCTGATGACCGAGCCCCCGCGCTTGAAGCGCGCCCGGTCGGTCGGGTCTCTGCGGTAGCCGAGGGTGGTCGAAGAGCAGGCGCAGACGCTGCTGCGCACCGCCTTCAGCACCACCGTGCGCGAGGCGGGCGACCTCTCCGCCGGCGTCTTCGACACCAAGGGCCGGATGCTGGCCCAAGCGGTCACCGGCACGCCTGGCCACGTGAACTCCATGGCCATCGCCGTGCAGCATTTTCTCGACCGCTACCCCAACGAGGTCATGCGTGAGGGCGACGTCTACATCACCAACGACCCATGGCTCACCTGCGGTCACCTGCACGACCTCACGGTGGTGACCCCGGTGTTCCGTGAAGGCCAGGTGATCGGCTCCTTCGCCTGCACCGCGCACGTGGTCGACATCGGCGGGCGCGGCTTCGGGCCGGATGCGCGATCGGTGTTCGAGGAAGGCCTCTACATCCCGATCATGCCGCTCTGCCGCGAGGGCCGGATCAACGAGGATCTGCTGGAGATGGTGCGCTGGAATGTGCGCGAGCCGCTCCAGCTCGAAGGCGACGTTCACTCGCTCATCGCCTGCAACCGGGCGGGCGCCGACCGGTTGCTCTCCATGATGGAGGAATTCGGACTGACCGACCTCGATGCGCTGGGCGGGGAGATCATCGAACGCTCGCGCGCGGCGACCCTGGCAGCCATCGCCGAGCTGCCCAAGGCCACCTACCGCAACACGCTCACCATGGACGGCTACGACGAGCCGATCACGCTGGTCGCCGCCATGACCATCTCGGGCGACGGAATCCACGTCGATTTCACCGGCACCTCGCCCGCCAGCAATCACGGCATCAACGTGGTGCTCAACTACACCACCGCTTACACGAGCTTCGGCCTCAAGTGCATCGTGGCGAAAGACATACCGAACAACGCGGGCTCGCTCGCGCCGCTCACCGTCTCGGCGCCGGCGGGCTCGATCCTCAACGCGCCCAGGCCGTGGCCGGTCGCGGCCCGCCACGTCATCGGCCATATGCTGCCCGATCTGGTGTTCGGCTGCCTGCATCAGGCGATCCCCGAGCGGGTGCCGGCGGAGGGCGCGGCCTCGCTCTGGATCGTGCAGCTGCGCGGCGGTGCGACGGCGATCGACAGCGAGGCCCGGCGCAACGCGGCGTTCGAGCCGCCGGAGTTCGAGGTGGCGCTCTTCAACTCAGGGGGCGCCGGCGCGCGGCCGACCAAGGACGGCCTGTCTGCGACGGCCTTCCCAAGCGGTGTGCGCACCATACCGGCGGAGGCCACCGAGACGGTCGCGCCCATCGTGATCTGGCGGAAGGAGCTTGCGGAGGATACCGGCGGCGCCGGCTTGCTGCGCGGCGGGCTCGGCCAGGTGATGGAGATCGGTGGCGCGGACGGTGCGCCCTTCAGCGTGCTCGCGCAATTCGAGCGCATCGACAACCCCGCACGAGGCCGGGGCGGCGGGCTCGATGGCGCAGCGGGCACGGTCGCGCTCGACGACGGCACCACGCTGCGCGGCAAGGGGCAACAGACCATCCCGCCGGGCAAGCGTCTCAAGCTGGTGCTCCCCGGCGGGGCCGGCTACGGCGACCCCCGCCATCGCGCCGCCGAGGACGTGGCTGCCGACGTGCAGAACGACCTGGTCTCACCCGAGTCCGCCCGGCGGGACTATGCCGTCGCCGTCTCGGGTGACGGCATGCTTGACGAGACCGCCACCGCCGACCTTCGCCGGGTAGGCACCGTCGCAGGCGCCCAATAACCGCGCGCCGCACCGGCGCGGGCGGACGCCGGCCAAACTCGACGACGCCCGCAATGGTGAGCAAGGAGATTGAGATGGAGTAACTACCCAGGTACCCCGCCGCCAGTTCTGAGTGCGTGCTGATGTTGCTTGCCGTCGGTGCCGTTTCGCCGTCGGCGCGTCGTTGATCCCCGCTTGACTGTATAGGTTCTCTCGCCTATGGGTTGCACTCTCGCATGAGAGGAGCAGCCGGTGGGGTATTTCGGGTCGAAGGCGACGACCGGTCTGAGCCAGGCGCTGATTGCGCTGATGCCGCGGCACTCTGTCTATATCGAGAGCCATCTTGGGGGCGGGGCGCTGATGAAGCGCAAGCCTGCGGCCATGCGCTCGATCGGGATCGACCGCGACGAGCGGGCGCTTGAGGCCTTTGGCTGCGACTACCCGGTGGAGTTGGTGCCCGGCTGCGCCCATTCCTTCCTGGCCTCGTTCCCGTTTCTGGGCCCGGAGCTGGTCTACAGCGATCCGCCCTATCTGCACGCGACCCGGCGTTCGTCGCAGCGCTACCGCTTCGAGTACGAGGAGGCCGACCACGTCGCGCTCCTCGAACTGCTCAAGGGTCTGCCCTGCCAGGTGATGGTCTCGGGCCACCCGTCTGCGCTCTATGACGAGCTGCTGGCGGGCTGGCGCCGGCTGGCGCTGCAGGTGACGACCCAGGCCCAGGTGCGGACCGAGGTCGTGTGGTTCAACTTCGTGCCTGACCGGGTGCACTGGGCGAGCTTCGCCGGCCGGAACTTCACCGAGCGCCAGTGCATCAAGCGCAAGGCGGCCAACTGGGGCCGGCGCTACGAGGCCATGCCGGCGGGCGAACGCCTGGCGGTGCTGGCCGCGATCATGGCCGTCGAGGCCGACGAGGGTTCGTGACAGTGTCGCGCTGGCACGAGGACCTCGCTGCCCACGACGAGGCCTTCGCGTGCCTGCAGGACCTTTTCACCCCACAATCCTTCGCAATGACCGCCGTCAAAGCCATTCGGGAATGGGGCCAGAGGTTGCTGCGCCTGAGCGCGGCCCTGGTCAAGGAGAACGACGCGCTGGAGCGGGAGAACGCCCGCTTGCGCGAGCGGATCGCCGAACTCGAGCGCAGCGCCGCGCTCGACAGCACCACCAGCTCCAAGCCGCCGGCCAGCGACGGTCTGAAGAAGAAGAGCGGTGACCGGGAGAAGCGCACCCGGAGCCAGCGCGGCAAGTCCGACAGGCCCAGTGGCGGCCAGCCGGGCCACAAGGGAACTACCCTGGAGCGGACCGCGACGCCCGACCATGTCGTCGATCATGATCCGTCCGCCTGTGAGGGCTGCGGCGCGCCGCTGTCGGACGCTGACCGTCACGGAGCCCCCGTCTGCCGGCAGGTCTTCGATGTGCCCGAGCCGCAGCCCCTCGAGGTCACCGAACATCGCGGCCATCGTTGCCTCTGCGCTGCCTGCGGCACCGTGACGACAGCCGTCTTCCCGAACGGCGTGAGCGCACCGGTCCAATACGGGCCGCGCATCACCGCGTGGGTGACCTACCTGCTGCACGCTCAGTTCATTCCCGAGAAGCGGGTCGCCGAGGTCATGAGCGACCTCTTCGCGGTCAAGCTCTCAACAGCCACCATCGTCGCCATGGGAAGGCGCACCGCCCGGCGCTTCGAGGGCTTCCTCGATCGCCTCGCGGAGATCATCCGCACCGCAGCCCCAGTCAAACACCTCGACGAGACCGGCATCCGCATCGCCGCCCGGACCCATTGGCTCCATGTGCTGTGCACCCCGTTGCTCACCATCCTGCGCGTCGCCACCGGGCGCAGCCACATCGACGAGAAGCTCAACGGCATCGTCATCCATGACGACTACGCCACCTACTTCGCTCTCGAGGGCGTGCGCCACGGGGCCTGCAACGCCCATCACCTGCGCGAGCTCCAAGCCCTCATCGAGATCGAGAAGGAAGACTGGGCAACGAGCACGCACCGGCTCCTCATCCGTGCCAACAGAGCCGCCCGCTTCGCCCACAAGAACGACCGCGACGTGCCCGCCTCACTGGTGGCCCGCATCTCGCGAGCCTGGGACCGCATCCTCGAACGTGCCATCGCCTCTCACGAAGAAATGCCACCGCTCCAGACCGGAAAGCGCGGACGACAAAAGCGCCGCATCGGTCACAACCTCGCCCTCCGACTCCAGAAGTACAAGGAGGGGTGCCTGCGCTTCCTCACCGATCCGCGAACCCCCTTCTCCAACAACGAGGCCGAGCGCGACCTCCGAATGGGCAAGCTGCGCCAGAAAATCTCAGGCGGCTTCCGCTCGATACAAGGCGCCCGCGACTTCGCAAACCTGCGATCCGTCATCGCCACCGCTCGAAAACAGCGCTGGAATGTCCTCGAAACCCTGGCGCACCCCGATCCAATCCAGCTGATCCCCGTATTGCGCTTCTGAAATCCTGCGCTGCTCCGGGAAAGCGCCGCCTGACCCCTGGCTGGTCAGAACCATCAATCCATCACGTCCGAGTGCTCGGCAGAATCAGACCTGGGCAGTTACGAGATGGAGCGAATTCCGGTGCGTATCGGCGCCCACACGGTGACCGCCTTCAGCGAAGGCGAGGGCGACGACGTGATTCTGGTCGTCCACGGCGGGCCCGGCGTTCCGTCGAATTACGTGCGCGACGCCCATCTGCGCTACGCCGATCAGGGCTATCGCGTGGTCTCGTGGGACCAGCTTGGCTGCGGCGAATCCGACCGGCCGGACGACGATTCGCTCTGGACCGTCGAGCGCTACGTCGAGGAGATGGAGACGGTGCGCAGCGCCCTTGGCCTCGGCCGGATCGCCGTGGTCGGCAACTCATGGGGCGGCATGCTCGGCCTCGAATACTGCCTCGCCCACCCCGACAACGTGAAATGCTTCGTCTCCAGCAGCATCGCCTACGACTTCCGCGAGGTTCAGGCCGGCTTCCTCCGCTGCAAGCAGAACCTCGGCGACGAGACCGTGCGCATGATGGCGCGCCGCGAATCCGAGGGCACTACCGAGCACCCGGAATATCAGGCGGCGGTGACCATCATGCTCTACCGGCACATGTGCCGGATGGAGACCTGGCCCGAGCCGGTGCAGCAGTCCTTGAGCGATATCGGCTTGGGCCCGCTCAGGCACATGTTCGGGCCGCACCTATTCAACTGCACCGGCACGCTCCGCACGTACGACCGTATGAGCGACCTGCACCGCGTGACGGCGCCAATGCTGGTCGTCGCCAGCGAGCACGACTACGTCCTGCCGGAGCTTTGCGCCGTCTCGTGCCAATACCTGCCGAACGCGGAGTACGCGTTCTTCCCGGGCTGCGCCCACATGCCCTTCTGGGAGAACCCGGGCGGCTACCACGCCGCCGTCGGCCCTTTCCTCGATAAGTATCGGTAGCAGGCTGAGCTGGCTCCGGGACGCCCAACTTCAGTACCCCCGCGCCATGCCGAGGTCGTGCACGGCGATGTAGTTGAGGATCATCTCCTCCGAGATGGGCGCGAAGCGGAAGAGCCGGGCATCGCGCCAGAGCCGCTCCAGGTGCATCTCCTTGGCGTAGCCCATGCCGCCCATGGCCTGCATCGCGCGCTCCAGCCCCTCGGCGGCGGCTTGCGCTGCGATGAGCTTGGCCATGTTGGCCTCCGCGCCGTAGGGCGTGCCCGCATCGTGCAGGGCGGCGGCCTTGTGGTTCATCACCGCGGCGCACTCGATCTCCGCCTTTGCCTGGGCGAGCGGGAACTGCAATCCCTGGTAAGAGGAAATCGGCCGGTCGCCGAAGACGCGGCGCTCGTTGGCGTAATCCACCGCGAGCTTGAGCGCGAGCCGCACCGTGCCGACGAGGCCGGCGGTGGTGACGATGCGCTCGGTGTTGAGCACGTCGAGCAGCTCCTTCCAGCCGCCGTGGAGCGTGCCGACCAGCTCGTCGCCCGCCACCGGCGTATCCTCGAAATAGACGTTGCTCGCCGGCACGCAGCGGGTGCCGGCCTTCTCGATGGTGGAATGGCTGAGCCCGTCCCGCTCCACGTCGATGAGGAAGAGCGAGATGCCCTCGGTGCGGCGCTCCGACTCCTCGACCTTCTTGGTGCGGGCCACGACCAGCATCTTGTCCGCCGTTGGCACGGCCGAGATCCAGATCTTCCGCCCGTTGAGGCGCCAACCGTTGCCGTGGTCCTCGGCGAAGGTGCGAAGCTCCAGGCTGTTGGTGCCGGCGTCCGGCTCCGTGAGCGCCATGCAGCTCTGGATGTCGCCGGCGATGAGTGGCGGCAGCAGCGCGCGGCGCATCGCCTCCGAGCCGTAGCGCGCGATGGCGACGCCGCCGAAAATCGGGTTCACCATGAAGATCTGGGCCAGCGTGCTGCCCGCCCCCGCCTCGCAGAGCGCCTCGATCACCAGGGCCTGGTCGAGCATCCCGAGCCCGGCGCCGCCATGCTCCTCAGGCAACGCGATCCCGCCGAAGCCCGCGTCGCAGATCGCCTGCCACATCGCGCTCGGGTAGGCGCCCTGCTCGTCCAGCGCGCGCCAATAGTCGAGACCGTACTCGGCGCCGATGCGCCGGGCCGTCTCGAGCATCAGCGCCCGTTCCTCGGTGAGCTGAACATCCACCGATCAGGCGCCCTTGAAGCTGGCCTTGCGCTTCTCCAGAAACGCCTGGCAGCCTTCGTGCGCATCCTCGCTGTCGAGCACCAGCGAGATCATGGCCTGCTCGTGGGCGAGCGCCGCCGGCAGCGGCATGTCGGCGCCGGCATCGATGGTGCGCTTGAGCAGGCGCAGCACGAGCGGCGACTTGTCCGCGATCTTCTCCGCGAGCGCCAGCGTCTCCTCCATCAGCGCTTCCGGCTCCACGACCCTGTTCGCAAGCCCGAGCGCCACCGCCTCCTCAGCGCCGATGGGCGCGCCGGAGAACATCATCTCCTTGGCGCGGCAAAGCGGGATCTGGCGGATCAGGCGCTGCGAGCCGCCGGCGCCGGGAAAGAGCCCGAGATTTATTTCAGGCACGCCAATCTTCGCGGCGGAGGAGAGCACCCTGATGTCGGTGGAAAGCATGAGTTCCGCGCCGCCGCCGAGCGCGAAGCCGTTGACGGCTGCGATGGTGGGCTTGCCCAGGGTCTCGATTCGGCGGAAGAGCCGATGGATCGGTGCCGCGAACTCTTCGTAGTGGGCGAGGCCCCGGCGTGAGTCGAGATCGGCGATGTCGCCGCCGGCCACGAATGCGCGGCCCGCCCCGGTGAGCACCACGACCCGCACCGCCTCGTCCGCCTCCACCTGGCTCACGGCGCCATCGAGAGCGCCACAGGTCGGCACATCGAGCGCGTTCAGCCGCTCCGGCCGGTTGATGGTGATGATCCCTGCTCGCCCCGCGGTCTCGACCAGCACGGCGCTCTCGCTCATGCTCCTCTCCCTGAATGTCTCGTGTTGACGCGCAGTCCCGGACGGTGCCGGTGCGTCAGTGCCGGGTGGACCCCAGGATGGTGACGCAGGCGGCAGCCGCATCCGCGCCAATCCAGCCACCGGCATTCTCGGCGAGGCCGAAGCGGGCGCCTTCGCGCTGGCGCGCGCCCGAGCGCCCGCGCATCTGGTCCGCCAGCTCGACGAGCTGCGCCGCGCCGGTCGCGCCGATGGGGTGCCCCTTGCTGATAAGCCCGCCGCTCGGGTTGATCGGCATGCGCCCGTCCAGCGCGGTCACGCCGTCCCGCAACAGCCCGACGGCATTGCCCGGCCGGCAGAAGCCGAGCTGCTCGGAGAGCATCAATTCTGCCGGCGCCGCAGCGTCGTGGATCTCGGCGACGCTGATGTCCTCGGGCCCGAGCCCCGCCGTCTCGTAAGCTGCCTTCGCCGCTGCCTCGGCCACCGGCGGCGCCTCGGGGTCGTCACCCTGGCCGGAGCGCAGCACGCTCGCGAGCACCGCGACCGGGTGGGCCGCCTTACGCTCGGCGTAGTCCTCGCTCATCAGCACCAGAGCGCCGGCGCCATCGCCGATCGACGAGCACATCATCAGCGTGAGCGGCTCCGCGATCATGCGGCTCTCCAGCACATCCTCCACCGTGACCTCTTCCTGGAACTGTGCCTTCTCGTTGAGCGCGCCAGCCCGGCGCTGCTTGACCGAGACACGAGCGTAATCGGTGGGCGTCGCCCCGGTCTGCTCCGCATAGTCGCGGGCCAGGCTCGAATAGAGGTCCATGAAGACCGAGCCCGTGCCGGCGCCGCCGGGAGCGATCCGCTTCTTCAGCTCCTCGAACTCGTCCCGGTCTGCCGCCGCCTCCAGTGCCTTGATCGGCACGGACCTGTCCTCGTTGCTCATCTTCTCGGCGCCGACCGCGAGCGCCAAGTCGCACTGTCCGGAGCCCACGGCGAGCACCGCCAGATGAAATGCCGTGGACGAGGAGGCGCAGGCGTTCTCGACATTGACGATCGGCTTGCCCAGTAGGCCGGAGTGGCGCAGCGCCACCTGCCCGCGCACGCATTCCTGCGCGCTCAAGAGCCCGCCTGCTGCGTTGCCGAAGAAGACCATGCCGACCTCGTCGGCCGCGGTATCTGCGTCGGCAAGCGCTGCCGTCGCCGCCTCGGCGGCGAGCGCGCGCAGGTTCGTGTCCAGAAACTTGCCGAACCGGGTCATCCCGGTCCCGCCGATCATCACCTTGCGCATGTTCTCCCTCCGAAAATGCTGGCCGCGTCCGCGCGCCTCAGGCCGTGAAGCCGAGCGAGGCGCGGAAGGCGCGGGCTGCGTCCTTCGCCTCCGCCGCCGCGTCCTCACCCGCCGGCAGCGCGGCGCAGTAGGCGTCGATGGCGGCGTCGCCCAAGGGCGCCCACTTCGCGACCCAGTCCGCCATGACGGCCGCGTTGCCCTCGGTCTCGCGTGCGAACGCGACGAGCGCGCCGATCCAGCGTCTGGCGCGTTCGCTGTCCTCCCACTGCGCGTCGAGCATCTGGGCCAGCAGCGTGTCGCCCTTGCTCCGGGCCGGGCGGCCGAGCTGGTGGATGCACGCCTCATCAAACGCCGGCTTGGCGACGACGTCGAGCGCGACGAAGTGCTCCGCCCAGTCGTAGGCCACGAGGACACGCTCCAGCAGTTCGCGAAAGCCCTGCCAGCAGGGCTCCTCCTCCCACGCCTTGCGCTCGCCGGTGACGAAGCCCGCGTCGGCGTGCGTGTTGGCGAGCTCCTTGGTGCGGTAGGCGACGCGCGAAACCCAGCGGAGCTGGTCGGACGCCTGGAACATCGCGCAATTCTCGATCGTGCTCGCCGGCACCATCTGAACCAGATAGGCGGAGCCCATCTGCAGGCAATGGAGCGGATAACGCGTGGGCGTGTAGACCCGCGCCAGCGCCGCCACCCAATCCGCGTTCAAGCAGGCGTCGTGGTCGTTCTTCGCATGGTCGCGGATCAGGCCGTCCACATAGGTCTCGTGCCCATCCTGCATCACGTTGTAGGAGCGATAGACCATCTTGTCGGGGTCCCGGAAGGCGTCCCAGTCGTCGTGCTTGAGCGGCGAGTTGTTGCGGTATCGGAGATACCACTTGTTCATGTCGATATCGGGCGAGAGCGCCCACGGCATCTCGTCGTCGGTGCTCCAGAGCAGGTTGGTCGAGACGATCTCGTACTCGCTCGGCCGCCGTCGCTTGCCGGCGAGATGGCTCCAGGTCTTCAGCGGCTTCGACAGGTCGGATTGATCGCTCATGGGACGGTCACCGTAGCCTTGACAGCACAGGTGGCGCAGAGGCGCACCGGGCGGTGCGATTGTCTCCGTCCGCCCGGAAGCACGCAAGGCCGCTGCCATGGACTGAAGCTCAGGAAGCGACGCGAACCTGTTCGCTATAGGAGATAGCTATAGACACCCGTCAATAAATCTCATTGGTCTTTCTCGAGATGTATCGCCTATATGGACTGTATCTTGCTTCTCAATACGCCAGATTTTTGGAGGAGAAGGGTGAACCACTCGAAGATCGCCGGCGCCCTTGCGGTGGCCGGCGCGCTATCGATTGCGGCCGGGCTCCCGGTTCAGGCTGCGACGCTCGACGACGTGCGGGCCAACGACCGGCTCAGGTGCGGCATCAATCCGGGCCTGCCGGGCTTTTCCCACACCGACGACACGGGCCGGTGGTCCGGCTTCGAGACGGCCTATTGCCGCGCATTGGCGGCCGCCGTACTGGGCGATCCGGACAAGGTCTCCTTCGTCACCCTGACCGGGAAGACCCGCTTCCCGGCCTTAGCCTCCGGCGAAGTCGACATCCTGTCGCGCAACACGACCTGGACCTTCTCGCGCGATGCCGACCTGGGCTTCACCTTCGTCGGCATCAACTACTATGACGGCCAGGGTTTCCTTGGCCGGAGGGAGCTCGGCGTGGAAAGCGCCACCGAGCTCGACGGCGCTTCGATCTGCATCCAGACCGGCACAACCACCGAGCTTAACCTCGCTGACTTCTTCCGCGTCAACGGCATCACGTATGAGCCCGTGCCGCTGGAGACCAACGCCGAGGCCCGCGCGGCCTACGAGGCGGAGCGCTGCGACGCCTACACGACGGACATTTCGGGCCTGGCAGCGACGAAGTCGACCTTCGATGACCCGGAGGCACACACGATTTACCCGGAGATCGTCTCGAAGGAGCCGCTGGGGCCGCTGGTGCGCCACGGCGACGATCAGTGGGCGGACATCGGGCGCTGGGTGCTAAACGCGCTGATCGTCGCCGAAGAGCTCGGTGTGACCCAGGCAAACGTCATGGAGATGGCGAAGGGAACGGATCACCCTGAGATCAACCGGATGCTGGGCACCGAAGGCTCTCTGGGCGAGATGCTTGGCCTCGATGCCGAATGGGCTGTTCGCACCATAGCAGCGGGCGGCAACTACGCCGAAATCTTCGAAGAGAATTTGTAACTGCCCAGGTTCTTGCTGTGAAAATTCTCTGGGATTCGGCACAACGCTACCCACGCGACGCCCGTGTGCTCCTCTGGGGTCGCCGGGTTTCACAGCTCACGATGCCCCTCTTGCGGACTGCGACCGGTAAGCTACCCCGATGTGGCCCGAAGTCCGCCCGCGCGACGGGCACCGATTTTCATTCTATGGGGTGGTCCAGCACGGCGTCGACCATGATCGTTTATGAGAATGGCTCCGCTGTTGGAGAACCCGTGCCAGGTGAGCTTACGCGCACTTGACGGTGGCGATGAGCCGATCCGATGGGCTGGTCAGGGCTTCGATGATATTCCAGCCCTGCTTTCTGGCGGTGGTGATGACGCTGCGCAGGATGGCGAAGTTCTCGGCCCCCTGCGCGGACCGGAAGCCCCCGGAGATCTTCTGGCGCAGCTTCATCATCCGAAGGTCGCGCTCGGCCTCGTTGTTCGTGAACCCGACCTCGAGGTCGATCAGGAACCGGAGCACCGCGCATTTGTGGTCGCGCAGCCTCAAGGCCAGATTGTGACCGATCCTTCGCTTCCGGCGCTTCTTCCTCTTGCCAGGCGAGAACGGTGGTTGGCTCTCGTGAAAGGCCAGCGCATCGGCGATGATCTCGTCGTATCGGCGCTCGATCAGCGCCACAAGCCTCGCCGGAACGGCGATATCCTTGTCCAGCGCGATGCGGGCGGCGCGATTGGCTCGGCGCAGGAGCTGCTGCATCCGCCGGGCCCAAGCCTCCCCTTCGATGTCCACCAGCGCCTGCAACTCCCGCAGGTGATGGGCGTTGCACAGGCCGTGCTCCACCCCTTCCATCGCGAAGTACGGCTTCCAGTGATCGTGCACGACGATGCCGGAGACACCCGAGAGCAGGGCGCCGCGCTTGCCGCTGACCCGGTACGCCGCCAGCAGCGGCGTGCAGATCACATGAAGCCACTGCGTCTGACCGCCGATCCGCAAGCCGGTCTCGTCCATGTGTTTCACCCGCGCCGTGCCCGCCGCCAGGTCCTGTATGTGCAAGGCCGCGTCCCGCAAGCCGCTCGGCCGCCCTCTCGCTCATCGTCGCCAACGTCGCAGCCGTCACCGGCGCGCCGAAGAGCTCGGCCATCACCTGCGACAGCCGATCCTCCGGCAGGAAGTGAGCGTGCTGAAGGTAGACCGCCACCCCGGCAATGCGCGGGCCGTACTGCACCGGCGCCGACACCCCGTCGGGGAACGCCGCCCGGGTCACCGTCCCGCAATGCCCGCAGCACTTGGCATGCGCCCGGTGCTCGGTCACCTCCAGGGGGCTCGGCTCGGGCAGATCGAACACCTGGCGGGCGACGGGCGTTCCCGCCCTGGCCGCGTCCGAAAGCGGCGAACCGCATCCCTTGCAGGAAGCCGGGACGTGATCCTTCACCCGATCCGGGTGATCGGCGCGGCGCAGCGTCTTGCCCTTGTGGCCGGGCTGGCCACCGGGCTTGCGGCCCGATTTGCCGCGCAGGCTTCGGGTTCGCCGCTTCGAATTCGGCTTCCTCAGCCCATCGCTCGAAGGCGGCTTGCCGCTGTTGCCGCTGTTGAGGCCGAGACGGCGCTCCAACTCCTCGATGCGCTCGACGAGACGCGCGACTTGCTCTTCCAGCCGCGCGTTCTGCTGCCGAAGCCAGGCATTTTCCTCCCGAAGCCGGGCGTTCTCCTCCTCCAGGCGGGCGATCTTCTGCGCGGGCGTTTCGGGCGCTGCTCCCGTCGAAGGGCCGCGCGGCGACTCGGGATTGCTCATGTCGTTGTTGAGTCATTTCCCGAAATTCCCGTCAAGCCCTTTCCACCAACTCCGAACGAGAAACGCCTCAATCCACTGGCCCAAAATGACAAATCAGACGACCTGGGCAGTTACGAGAATTTGGGCGCAGGCAGCCCGCTGGGCCTGCCGCGCGGCCTCAGCGCCCTCTATCGCGACGGCGGCATCCTCTACGCGCCGCCGTTCCGCTAAGCGAAGCCGCCGCTTGCTGCGGTGCGCTTGACAGGCGGCGAGGGCGCCGCGTATAGCGGTGCGCTTCCGGCTCCTGGGGCGGGGTAGCTCAGTCGGTAGAGCAGTGGAATCATAATCCATGGGTCGGGGGTTCGAGTCCCTCCCCCGCTACCAGCCCTCCGAGCCGGCGATCCGGGCACCGCAGGGTCGAGAAGACCACGCCGGCTTACTTGGCCTCTCTCATGAACGCCGCGTCGACATCGACGGCGTAGCCGTTGGCGAGCGCGTTGGTTTCGTTCGCCATGCCCACCACCGCCATCAGCTCGATCAGCATAGCGTCGGTCATCCCCTGCCGCCGCGCGCCTGCGGTGTGGGAGCGGATGCAGTACTCGCAGCCGTTGGTGGCGCTCACCGCGACATAGATCAGCTCCTTGGTGAGGGGGTCGAGGGCGCCGGGCGCCATCACCTCCTTGATGCTGTTCCAGGTGCGCGCGAGCGTCGGCGGATCGTTGGCCAGCACCTTCCAGAAGTTGTTGATCCAGTCGGTCTTGCGGGTCTCCATGATGTCGTCGTAGACCGCGCGGACCTCCGGCGGGGCGTCGTCGTACTCCACCATCGCGACCGTCGCCATGCTCTCCTCCATGATGTGGGTGCGCCTCTCCCGGGATAGCCTGAATGCCGGCGCGTAGCCAGCGCCGCGTGGGGTGGCGGGTCAGATCTCTCCGCGGCCCATCAGGCGGGCGATGTGGCCGGCCTGGCGGATGGCGAGGGTGACGATGGTGAGCGTCGGGTTGCCCGCGAGCGACGAAGTGAACTGGCTGCCGTCGGAGATGAAGAGGTTGGGGATCTCGTGGCTCCTGCCCCAACGGTCGAACTGGCCCAAGTGATCGGCCAATCCCCAGAACACGACCAACGCATCGCAGCAGTTTTCGTCCTGGGCGAACGCACTTGAACCTCGGCTGGCGTCTACACCACTCCTTGCCTGGAGCGCCTACCTCCCCACACTGCCCTCCTAGTACGCGCTCTGGGAGGTCCCCTACGGCCCCACCAGACCCCAACTCAGCAAGCTCCAAAGTAACTCTTTGCCGCGCATGAGGCAGGACTTTCTGAGGCCGTGCACGAAAGGACGGTCATCGTGGATAGAATAATCCCGCGGCGCTGAGATTCTTCACCGTCACTTGACTCAACGTAACTGCCCAGGTCGTCTGATTTGTCATTTTGGGCCAGTGGATTGAGGCGTTTCTCGTTCGGAGTTGGTGGAAAGGGCTTGACGGGAATTTCGGGAAATGACTCAACAACGACATGAGCAATCCCGAGTCGCCGCGCGGCCCTTCGACGGGAGCAGCGCCCGAAACGCCCGCGCAGAAGATCGCCCGCCTGGAGGAGGAGAACGCCCGGCTTCGGGAGGAAAATGCCTGGCTTCGGCAGCAGAACGCGCGGCTGGAAGAGCAAGTCGCGCGTCTCGTCGAGCGCATCGAGGAGTTGGAGCGCCGTCTCGGCCTCAACAGCGGCAACAGCGGCAAGCCGCCTTCGAGCGATGGGCTGAGGAAGCCGAATTCGAAGCGGCGAACCCGAAGCCTGCGCGGCAAATCGGGCCGCAAGCCCGGTGGCCAGCCCGGCCACAAGGGCAAGACGCTGCGCCGCGCCGATCACCCGGATCGGGTGAAGGATCACGTCCCGGCTTCCTGCAAGGGATGCGGTTCGCCGCTTTCGGACGCGGCCAGGGCGGGAACGCCCGTCGCCCGCCAGGTGTTCGATCTGCCCGAGCCGAGCCCCCTGGAGGTGACCGAGCACCGGGCGCATGCCAAGTGCTGCGGGCATTGCGGGACGGTGACCCGGGCGGCGTTCCCCGACGGGGTGTCGGCGCCGGTGCAGTACGGCCCGCGCATTGCCGGGGTGGCGGTCTACCTTCAGCACGCTCACTTCCTGCCGGAGGATCGGCTGTCGCAGGTGATGGCCGAGCTCTTCGGCGCGCCGGTGACGGCTGCGACGTTGGCGACGATGAGCGAGAGGGCGGCCGAGCGGCTTGCGGGACGCGGCCTTGCACATACAGGACCTGGCGGCGGGCACGGCGCGGGTGAAACACATGGACGAGACCGGCTTGCGGATCGGCGGTCAGACGCAGTGGCTTCATGTGATCTGCACGCCGCTGCTGGCGGCGTACCGGGTCAGCGGCAAGCGCGGCGCCCTGCTCTCGGGTGTCTCCGGCATCGTCGTGCACGATCACTGGAAGCCGTACTTCGCGATGGAAGGGGTGGAGCACGGCCTGTGCAACGCCCATCACCTGCGGGAGTTGCAGGCGCTGGTGGACATCGAAGGGGAGGCTTGGGCCCGGCGGATGCAGCAGCTCCTGCGCCGAGCCAATCGCGCCGCCCGCATCGCGCTGGACAAGGATATCGCCGTTCCGGCGAGGCTTGTGGCGCTGATCGAGCGCCGATACGACGAGATCATCGCCGATGCGCTGGCCTTTCACGAGAGCCAACCACCGTTCTCGCCTGGCAAGAGGAAGAAGCGCCGGAAGCGAAGGATCGGTCACAATCTGGCCTTGAGGCTGCGCGACCACAAATGCGCGGTGCTCCGGTTCCTGATCGACCTCGAGGTCGGGTTCACGAACAACGAGGCCGAGCGCGACCTTCGGATGATGAAGCTGCGCCAGAAGATCTCCGGGGGCTTCCGGTCCGCGCAGGGGGCCGAGAACTTCGCCATCCTGCGCAGCGTCATCACCACCGCCAGAAAAGCAGGGCTGGAATATCATCGAAGCCCTGACCAGCCCATCGGATCGGCTCATCGCCACCGTCAAGTGCGCGTAAGCTCACCTGGCACGGGTTCTCCAACAGCGGAGCCATTCTCATAAACGATCATGGTCGACGCCGTGCTGGACCACCCCATAGAATGAAAATCGGTGCCCGTCGCGCGGGCGGACTTCGGGCCACATCGGGGTAGCTTACCGGTCGCAGTCCGCAAGAGGGGCATCGTTGAGCTGTGAAACCCGGCGACCCCAGAGGAGCACACGGG
>CAXXVO010000007.1:0-872541 GCA_963422645.2 Alphaproteobacteria bacterium | reverse complement strand
GCGGTGGCGATGACGGATCGCAGGTTTGCGAAGTCGCGGGCGCCTTGTATCGAGCGGAAGCCGCCTGAGATTTTCTGGCGCAGCTTGCCCATTCGGAGGTCGCGCTCGGCCTCGTTGTTGGAGAAGGGGGTTCGCGGATCGGTGAGGAAGCGCAGGCACCCCTCCTTATGCTTTTGAAGGCGGCGCGCGAGGTTCAGACTTCCTGACCTCGTGATGCTGGCTGTTCTGGGCAGCGTGCCGGGAACTCCTTGAATTCTGATACATTTCGGTTGTTTCAGGCGGTTTTTCGCTGGGTGTCGCGCCCGAGGTCTGATAGTATAATTTGATACCAATTGCACGGTCTCAACCATGCCCAGTACCCTCCCAATGTGCCCTCCAGAGGCGGTCTCGATCGGCAACAGCTGCTTCGCCGTCCTGATCTCGGACGACACCTTCACCTACTTTTCCAACCTCATTCCCTTTGACAGCCACGCCGCCGATGACCGCACGGCCATGCTCTTGCGGATCGGCCGCCTCGCGGCGATCAGCGCGGTCTCGCCGCAGGAACTGGCTGACGCTTTCGCTGTCTCGCGCGCGACGGTGCAGCGCGCACGACGGCGCTACCTGGCCGAGGGCGAAGCGGGGTTCATGAAGCCCCGGCGCGGTCGCGGGCCGTCGGTGTTCACTCCGGAGTTGGCGGAGAAGGCGACGGCGTTGCTGGCATCGGGCCTGAGCGGCTCTGCGGCGGCCCGGGTTCTCGGCGTGTCAGCGCCATCGGTCAACAAGTGGCGCCGTCAGGGACTGATCGGCAACACGGAGGCGGATGGGGAGCCCGGACGCTCAGCGCTGGCTGCGCCGCCTGACGCGGGTGCGGCTCCTGAAGGCCGTGTCGATGAAGAGAGTACCGGTGCCCCGGGGCCGGAGACGGCGCCGGGGCTGGAAGCGCAGCCGCAAACGGATCGCAGCGCGCGCGATCGGCGGGACCGGCAGGCGCCGATGGGGCGTGCGACTTGCGATGTTCCGGCTCGGGTTCTGGCCAGTTGTGGACAGGCGGGGCCGGTCGAACCGCAGTTCGCCGCCGCCGCCCGCGGTGTCCGCTTCGGCGGCGTGCTCGCCGCCCTGCCGGCCCTGCTGAAGGAAGGTCTTCTCTCCGAGACCGGTCTCCTGCCATTGCTGCCGAAGGGCTATTACGGCTTGCCTACGATCCTGCTCTTCCTGGCCTTCATGACCTTGGCGCGGGTGCGCAACCCCGAGAGCCTGCGCTACCAGGCGCCGGGCGAATGGGGCGCCATTCTCGGCCTCGATCGCTGCCCCGAGGTCAAGACGCTGCGCCGCAAGATCGCTCTCATCGCCGACGACGAGGCCGGCGTGCGGGCGTGGCAGCTCGCCCTTGCCAGGCGCTGGCAAGGCCGACGAGCCGGAGCTCTGGGCGACGCTGGCCATCGACGGGCACGTCAAGGTCTACTCCGGCCGCAAGGGGCGCTTGCCCAAGCACTTCGTCTCGCGCGAGAAGCTGTGCCTGCCGGCGAGCGCCAGCTACTGGATCAACGCTCTGGGCGGCAAGCCGCTGCTCTGTCTGCACAAGCCGCTGGACCCGAAGATGGTCGCGGCCATCGAAGCCGACGTGGTGCCGGCGCTGCAGGAGCTTGGGATCGTTGGCGCCGGGGCGCCGGACCTGACCGCCGAGCATCCCGGCCAGCCGGCGCTCACCCTGGTCTTCGACCGCGAGGGCTGGAGCCCGGATCTGTTCCGCCGGCTGGCGAGGCGCGGCGTCGCCTGCCTGACCTGGCACAAGAACTTCAGGGGCGAGGACTGGCCGGCCGAGGACTTCGGCGCGATGACCGTTCCCATTCACGGACCGGCGGCGGACGGCAGCGCCACCATGCGGCTGGCTGAGAAGCCGGTGACGTTGCCGAACGGCTTCAGGGTGCGCCAGATCCGCCGCCTGCTCGACAACGGCCGTCAGGTGCCGCTGATCACCACCGATCCGCACAAGCCGATGGCTGAGGTTGCGGGCGCCATGTTCTCGCGCTGGTCGCAGGAGAACTTCTTCAAGTACATGCGTGACGAGTTCAATCTCGACGCCCTGCCGACCCACGAGCTCGAGCCTCTCGATCCCGCCGCCATGGTCGTCAACCCGCTGCGGCGGGCCTATGACAAGGCAATCCATCGCCTCGACCGCCAGCTTGGCCGCCTGCGCAACCGCATCGCCGACACGGCCCGGAAGAAGCAGCCGACGGCGGAACTCAGGAGGGAAGTCAGGGACCTCCAGGATGTCCGCGACATCGTCAGGGCCAGCCGCAGGGAGACGCCCAAGCACTGCCGGGCCGGCGACCTCGACGAAGCCGAGCAGCTCGATGCCTTGCCCGCGCGCGAGCGCCTCCTCCTCGACGTCATCCGGATGATCGCCTACCGCGCCGAAACCCGCATGATGCTTCCCGTCATGCAGGCGCAGGGCCACAAGCCCCATCCCCGGAAACTGCTTCAAGCGCTGCTCACCGCCGATGCCGACATCCTGCCGGATCCTGGCAATGGCCTCCTGCGGGTCCACATTCTTGGCCTCGCAAACGACGCCTGCGACCGTTGGATCGATGCGGTTCTGAGCGACCTGAACGCCACCGAAACGGTCTTCCCCGGCACCCGTCTGCGCATAGTCTATGACATCGACGGGGCCTCGGAATCCGCGCGGCTCGTGTCACCTAAAATCAGCAGAGGTCAGGAAGTCTGAGTCTACGTGGTACGGAGCGGTCCCGGATCGTATGGGGCCGTTTCCGGCCGTTCGATTTTGGCGCACATTTTGCGGCTGCTCCGAGTGGCCGACTAGCCCACTCCCCACATCTTGCTGGCCGGCGGTCGCGCACGTCACCCCAAACGCCCAAGCCAACATTTGGCCACCGCTTCGGCGCAAGTGGATGATTGGATGTGGAAAATTTCAATTGTCCACTCTGCCACGCGAGGTGGCAAGAGTGCCATGACCGCGCGCTGGGTGCGCCGGGTACCACCTGCGGGCACCACATTGGATATTTCGTAACTGCCCAGGTACCCCCTCTCTCTTATGGAACAAGCCAGTTCCTTTTGCGTCAACGCCCCCACGCCGCGGGGGTGCCTACTCTCTTGAGCGCGAGAGGATGATGAACGCCGCGTCGCGAACAAGATGAGAGGACAGCGATACTCAGGATGAGCCGGAGAAGTTCAGGAGCGCAGTATAGGGATCAGCTGCATCGGTTCCGGGTGCGCCAGGATTTGCAGGATGTTCCAGCCTTGCTTTCGAGCGGTGACGATGACGCTGCGCATTCCGGCGAAGTTGCAGGCGCCTTGCAGGGAGCGGAAGCCGCCTGAGATCTTCTCATGCACTTTGTTCATACGGATGTCACGCTCCGCCTCGTTATTCGTGAACGGCGTGCGCAGGTCGGTGAGGAAGCGCAGGCAGCCCTCCTTATGCTTTTGAAGGCGGCGCGCGAGGTTCAGACTTCCTGACCTCGTGATGCTGGCTGTTCTGGGCAGCGTGCCGGGAACTCCTTGAATTCTGATACATTTCGGTTGTTTCAGGCGGTTTTTCGCTGGGTGTCGCGCCCGAGGTCTGATAGTATAATTTGATACCAATTGCACGGTCTCACCATGCCCAGTACCCTCCCAATGTGCCCTCCAGAGGCGGTCTCGATCGGCAACAGCTGCTTCGCCGTCCTGATCTCGGACGACACCTTCACCTACTTTTCCAACCTCATTCCCTTTGACAGCCACGCCGCCGATGACCGCACGGCCATGCTCTTGCGGATCGGCCGCCTCGCGGCGATCAGCGCGGTCTCGCCGCAGGAACTGGCTGACGCTTTCGCTGTCTCGCGCGCGACGGTGCAGCGCGCACGACGGCGCTACCTGGCCGAGGGCGAAGCGGGGTTCATGAAGCCCCGGCGCGGTCGCGGGCCGTCGGTGTTCACTCCGGAGTTGGCGGAGAAGGCGACGGCGTTGCTGGCATCGGGCCTGAGCGGCTCTGCGGCGGCCCGGGTTCTCGGCGTGTCAGCGCCATCGGTCAACAAGTGGCGCCGTCAGGGACTGATCGGCAACACGGAGGCGGATGGGGAGCCCGGACGCTCAGCGCTGGCTGCGCCGCCTGACGCGGGTGCGGCTCCTGAAGGCCGTGTCGATGAAGAGAGTACCGGTGCCCCGGGGCCGGAGACGGCGCCGGGGCTGGAAGCGCAGCCGCAAACGGATCGCAGCGCGCGCGATCGGCGGGACCGGCAGGCGCCGATGGGGCGTGCGACTTGCGATGTTCCGGCTCGGGTTCTGGCCAGTTGTGGACAGGCGGGGCCGGTCGAACCGCAGTTCGCCGCCGCCGCCCGCGGTGTCCGCTTCGGCGGCGTGCTCGCCGCCCTGCCGGCCCTGCTGAAGGAAGGTCTTCTCTCCGAGACCGGTCTCCTGCCATTGCTGCCGAAGGGCTATTACGGCTTGCCTACGATCCTGCTCTTCCTGGCCTTCATGACCTTGGCGCGGGTGCGCAACCCCGAGAGCCTGCGCTACCAGGCGCCGGGCGAATGGGGCGCCATTCTCGGCCTCGATCGCTGCCCCGAGGTCAAGACGCTGCGCCGCAAGATCGCTCTCATCGCCGACGACGAGGCCGGCGTGCGGGCGTGGCAGCTCGCCCTTGCCAGGCGCTGGCAGGCCGACGAGCCGGAGCTCTGGGCGACGCTGGCCATCGACGGGCACGTCAAGGTCTACTCCGGCCGCAAGGGGCGCTTGCCCAAGCACTTCGTCTCGCGCGAGAAGCTGTGCCTGCCGGCGAGCGCCAGCTACTGGATCAACGCTCTGGGCGGCAAGCCGCTGCTCTGTCTGCACAAGCCGCTGGACCCGAAGATGGTCGCGGCCATCGAAGCCGACGTGGTGCCGGCGCTGCAGGAGCTTGGGATCGTTGGCGCCGGGGCGCCGGACCTGACCGCCGAGCATCCCGGCCAGCCGGCGCTCACCCTGGTCTTCGACCGCGAGGGCTGGAGCCCGGATCTGTTCCGCCGGCTGGCGAGGCGCGGCGTCGCCTGCCTGACCTGGCACAAGAACTTCAGGGGCGAGGACTGGCCGGCCGAGGACTTCGGCGCGATGACCGTTCCCATTCACGGACCGGCGGCGGACGGCAGCGCCACCATGCGGCTGGCTGAGAAGCCGGTGACGTTGCCGAACGGCTTCAGGGTGCGCCAGATCCGCCGCCTGCTCGACAACGGCCGTCAGGTGCCGCTGATCACCACCGATCCGCACAAGCCGATGGCTGAGGTTGCGGGCGCCATGTTCTCGCGCTGGTCGCAGGAGAACTTCTTCAAGTACATGCGTGACGAGTTCAATCTCGACGCCCTGCCGACCCACGAGCTCGAGCCTCTCGATCCCGCCGCCATGGTCGTCAACCCGCTGCGGCGGGCCTATGACAAGGCAATCCATCGCCTCGACCGCCAGCTTGGCCGCCTGCGCAACCGCATCGCCGACACGGCCCGGAAGAAGCAGCCGACGGCGGAACTCAGGAGGGAAGTCAGGGACCTCCAGGATGTCCGCGACATCGTCAGGGCCAGCCGCAGGGAGACGCCCAAGCACTGCCGGGCCGGCGACCTCGACGAAGCCGAGCAGCTCGATGCCTTGCCCGCGCGCGAGCGCCTCCTCCTCGACGTCATCCGGATGATCGCCTACCGCGCCGAAACCCGCATGATGCTTCCCGTCATGCAGGCGCAGGGCCACAAGCCCCATCCCCGGAAACTGCTTCAAGCGCTGCTCACCGCCGATGCCGACATCCTGCCGGATCCTGGCAATGGCCTCCTGCGGGTCCACATTCTTGGCCTCGCAAACGACGCCTGCGACCGTTGGATCGATGCGGTTCTGAGCGACCTGAACGCCACCGAAACGGTCTTCCCCGGCACCCGTCTGCGCATAGTCTATGACATCGACGGGGCCTCGGAATCCGCGCGGCTCGTGTCACCTAAAATCAGCAGAGGTCAGGAAGTCTGAGGTTGTGACCGATGCGGCGCTTTTGTCGTCCGCGCTTTCCGGTCTGGAGCGGTGGCATTTCTTCGTGAGAGGCGATGGCACGTTCGAGGATGCGGTCCCAGGCTCGCGAGATGCGGGCCACCAGTGAGGCGGGCACGTCGCGGTCGTTCTTGTGGGCGAAGCGGGCGGCTCTGTTGGCACGGATGAGGAGCCGGTGCGTGCTCGTTGCCCAGTCTTCCTTCTCGATCTCGATGAGGGCTTGGAGCTCGCGCAGGTGATGGGCGTTGCAGGCCCCGTGGCGCACGCCCTCGAGAGCGAAGTAGGTGGCGTAGTCGTCATGGATGACGATGCCGTTGAGCTTCTCGTCGATGTGGCTGCGCCCGGTGGCGACGCGCAGGATGGTGAGCAACGGGGTGCACAGCACATGGAGCCAATGGGTCCGGGCGGCGATGCGGATGCCGGTCTCGTCGAGGTGTTTGACTGGGGCTGCGGTGCGGATGATCTCCGCGAGGCGATCGAGGAAGCCCTCGAAGCGCCGGGCGGTGCGCCTTCCCATGGCGACGATGGTGGCTGTTGAGAGCTTGACCGCGAAGAGGTCGCTCATGACCTCGGCGACCCGCTTCTCGGGAATGAACTGAGCGTGCAGCAGGTAGGTCACCCACGCGGTGATGCGCGGCCCGTATTGGACCGGTGCGCTCACGCCGTTCGGGAAGACGGCTGTCGTCACGGTGCCGCAGGCAGCGCAGAGGCAACGATGGCCGCGATGTTCGGTGACCTCGAGGGGCTGCGGCTCGGGCACATCGAAGACCTGCCGGCAGACGGGGGCTCCGTGACGGTCAGCGTCCGACAGCGGCGCGCCGCAGCCCTCACAGGCGGACGGATCATGATCGACGACATGGTCGGGCGTCGCGGTCCGCTCCAGGGTAGTTCCCTTGTGGCCCGGCTGGCCGCCACTGGGCCTGTCGGACTTGCCGCGCTGGCTCCGTCGAGGCCGAAGACACGTGACGGTGTCGCACTGGCACGAAGACCTCGCCGCCCGTAACGAGGCCTTCTGCTGCCTGAAGGAGCTTCTCGAGCCATCATCCCTCGCAACCACTGTCGTCGTTGCCGTCCGGGAATGGGGGCAGGGGCTGCTGCGATCAGCCACCGCGCTCGCCGGGAAAATGCCGCACTCGAGCAGGAGAACGCGGCCCTGCGCGAGCGCATCGCCGAACTCGAGCGCAGCGCGGCCCTCAACAGCACCACAAGCAGCAAGCCCCCCGCCAGCGACGGGCTCAAGAAGAAAAGCGGAGCCCAGAGGCGCACCCAAAGCCAGCGCGGAAAGTCCGGCGGGCCCAGTGGCGGCCAGCCCGGCCACAAGGGAACCACCCTCGCGCGGAGCGACAGCCCGGACCGTGTCGTCGATCACCACCCCTCCACCTGTTCCGGCTGTGGCGTCGAGCTCTCGGACGCCGACCGGCAAGGCGCGCCCGCCTGTCGGCAGGTCTTCGACGTACCCGAGCCGCAGCCTCTCGAGGTCACCGAACACCGCGCCCATCGCTGCCTCTGCGGCGCATGCGGCACGCTGACACGAGCCGCCTTCCCGCCGGGCGTCACCGCCCCGGTCCAGTACGGCCCTCGCATCACCGCTTGGGTGAGTTACCTGCTGTACGCCCAGTTCGTGCCCGAGAAGCGTCTGGCCGAACTCATGAGCGACATCTTCGCGGTGTCCATCTCCACTGCCACGATCGCCGCCATGGGCCGGCGCACAGCGCAGCGCTTCGAGGGCTTCCTCGACCATGTCGCCGATCTGATCCGCACGCAGGCGCCGGTCAAGCACCTCGACGAGACCGGCCTGCGTATCGCCGCCCGTACCCGCTGGCTCCATGTGCTGTGCACCCCGTTGCTCACCGTCCTGCGCATCGGCGAGGGACGCGGCGATGTCGAAAAGAACCTGAAAGGCATCCTCGTCCACGACGACTTCGCCCCCTACTTCACCATCAAGGGCGTCCGCCACGGCGCCTGCAACGCACATCACCTGCGCGAACTCCAGGCCCTGATCGACATCGAGAAGGAGGAATGGGCGGCGAGCATGCACCGCCTGCTTCAGCGCGCGCGCAGGGCCGCCCGCTTCGCCCGTGAGAAAGACCGTCAAGTCCCCGCCTCCCTGGTGGCCCGCATCTCAAGGGCATGGGACCGTATCCTCGAAGAAGCCATCGCCTTCCATGAGGCCCAACCGCCGCTCCAGATCGCAAAGCGAGGGCGAAAGAAACGCCGCATCGGCCACAACCTCGCGCGCCGCCTTCAAAAGCATAAGGAGGGCTGCCTGCGCTTCCTCACCGACCTGCGCACGCCGTTCACGAATAACGAGGCGGAGCGTGACATCCGTATGAACAAAGTGCATGAGAAGATCTCAGGCGGCTTCCGCTCCCTGCAAGGCGCCTGCAACTTCGCCGGAATGCGCAGCGTCATCGTCACCGCTCGAAAGCAAGGCTGGAACATCCTGCAAATCCTGGCGCACCCGGAACCGATGCAGCTGATCCCTATACTGCGCTCCTGAACTTCTCCGGCTCATCCTGAGTATCGCTGTCCTCTCATCTTGTTCGCGACGCGGCGTTCATCATCCTCTCGCGCTCAAGAGAGTAGGCACCCCCGCGGCGTGGGGGCGTTGACGCAAAAGGAACTGGCTTGTTCCATAAGAGAGAGGGGGTACCTGGGCAGTTACAATAAATCTCACGTTGTCTCACCTAATCTTTCTTCCACACGGTTGCGTCAGCATACGGAACGCCCTGCCCGCGAGCGGAATACCTATACGCGAGCACGACCCTTCGGCGGTGCACGACCTTTCAGGCGCAGGCGACCAGTTGTACCTTGGCGGCGCCAGCCAGCGAGGAGGCGATGGACGTATTGCGCTCGACGGCCGATCCGGCCTCGGACAAGTTCAAGGGCAACGAGGCGGCCATGCGGGCGCTGGTCGACGACCTCGCCGCGCGCCACGCGCGGGTGCTGGAAGGCGGCCCGGCGCGTGCGCGCGAGCGGCACCGGGAGCGCGGCAAGATGCTGCCGCGCGAGCGGGTCGCGGCGCTGATCGACCAGGGCTCGCCCTTCCTGGAGCTCTCGGCGCTGGCGGCGGACGGCCTCTACGGCGCCGAGGTGCCAGCCGCCGGCATCATCACCGGGATCGGGCGGATCGAGGGGCGCGAGTGCGTCGTCATCGCCAACGACGCGACGGTCAAGGGTGGCACCTACTACCCGCTGACCGTCAAGAAGCACATCCGGGCCCAGGAGATCGCGGAGCAGAACCGGCTGCCCTGCGTCTATCTGGTGGATTCGGGCGGCGCCAACCTGCCGCATCAGGACGAGGTGTTCCCCGACCGCGAGCATTTCGGGCGCATCTTCTACAACCAGGCGCGCATGTCGGCGAAGGGTATCGCCCAGGTCGCCGTGGTGATGGGCTCGTGCACGGCGGGCGGCGCCTACGTGCCGGCGATGTCCGACGAGACCATCATCGTCAAGGAGCAGGGCACGATCTTCCTGGGCGGCCCGCCCCTGGTGAAGGCCGCGACCGGGGAGGAGGTGAGCGCAGAAGAGCTGGGCGGCGCCGACGTGCACACGCGGCTCTCGGGCGTCGCCGACCACATGGCGGCGGACGATTCCGATGCCATCCACCGGGCGCGGTCCATCGTCGCCCGCCTCGATGCCACACCGACGGCGCCCGCGCCGGCGATGGCGCCCGAGCCCGCCTACGACCCGGCAGAGATTTACGGCATCGTGCCGCAGTCGCTCAGGACCATGTTCAACGTGCGCGAGGTCATCGCCCGCATCGCGGACGGCAGCGCCTTCGACGAGTTCAAGGCCCGCTACGGCGCCACCCTGGTGACGGGCTTCGCGCACATCGGCGGTCACCTGGTCGGCATCCTCGCCAACAACGGCATCCTCTTCTCCGAATCCTCGCTCAAGGGCGCGCACTTCATCGAGCTCTGCTGCCAGCGCGGCATCCCGCTGCTCTTCCTGCAGAACATCGTGGGCTTCATGGTGGGCAAGCGCTACGAGCAGGGCGGCATCGCCAAGGACGGGGCGAAGCTGGTCACCGCGGTCTCGTGCGCGGCCGTGCCCAAGCTCACGGTCATCATCGGCGGCAGCTACGGCGCCGGGAACTACGGCATGTGCGGGCGCGCCTTCGGGCCGCGCTTCCTCTGGATGTGGCCCAATGCGCGCATCTCGGTGATGGGCGGCGAGCAGGCGGCGAGCGTGCTCGCCCGCATCCGGCGCGACCGGATCGAGGCCGGCGGCGACGACTGGAGCGAGGACGATGAGGCGGCGTTCAAGGCGCCGATCCGCTCCCAGTACGAGGAGCAGGGGAATCCCTACTACGCCGCAGCCCGGCTCTGGCACGACGGGGTGATCGACCCGGCGGAGACGCGGCAGGTGCTGGCGCGGGCTCTGGGCATCGTCACTGGCGGGCCGGCTGAGGCGACGCGCTTCGGCGTCTTCAGGATGTAGCGGGGAGCGCAGGGCGATGGCGGACGACACCGTGCTGGTGGGGATGGATGGCGCCGTCGCTACCGTCACGCTCAACCGGCCCAAGGCGCACAATGCCTTCGACGACGCGCTGGTTGCCGAGCTCACGCGCACCTTCGGGTATCTGGGCGGCCGCAAGGACGTGCGCGTGGTGGTCCTCGCCGGGCGCGGCAAGTCCTTCTGCGCCGGCGCCGACCTTGCCTACATGAAGAGGGCCGCGGGATTCTCCGAGGCGCAAAACATCGTCGATGCCCGCGCGGTCGCGGGCCTCCTCATGGTGCTGGGCAGACTGCCCAAGCCGACCGTTGCGCAAGTTCAGGGGCCCGCCTACGGCGGCGGCGTCGGGCTGGTCAGCGCCTGCGATATCGCCATCGCGGCCGAGGGCGCGAGCTTCGCGCTGACCGAGGTGCGCCTTGGGCTGATCCCCGCGGTGATCAGCCCCTTTGTGGTTCGTGCGATCGGCGACTCCCACAGCCGGCGCTTCATGCTCACGGGCGAGCGCTTCGATGCGGAGACCGCGCTCCGGATCGGGCTGGTGCACGAGGTGGTGCCCGCCAAAGCCCTCGAAGACCGGGGCGCGGAGGTCGTCCAAACTCTCCTGCGCTGCTCGCCCGACGCGCAGCGCCGGGTAAAGGCACTGGTCGACGCGGTCTCGGGCCGGCCGATCGACGATGCGCTGGCCGACGACGTCGCGCGCCGGATCGCCGATGCGCGCGCATCGGAGGACGGGAAGGAGGGCATCGCCGCCTTTCTGGAGAAGCGGTCGCCCAGATGGTGGGCCTGAACCCGAAAGTGTGGTGGCACTCAACCTGCTAAAGCTGGCGGTCGGTATCGACGGCGTCGACCACCTGCGCGCGGTCCAGGCGGCGCGGCTTGAGCGGCTGGGCCGCCTGATCCACGTCACCCGCTTCCGACCGCGCCGGGCCGAGGAAATCCTGGCCGGCGGTTCCA
Organism: Alphaproteobacteria bacterium; assembly: GCA_963422645.2. Classification (GTDB taxonomy): domain Bacteria; phylum Pseudomonadota; class Alphaproteobacteria; order UBA828; family UBA828; genus WTGU01. The sequence goes on along the minus strand of CAXXVO010000007.1, from coordinate 861,156 downwards.
TGTACTGGGTCATCAGGCACCGTATTCGCGTGCGCCAGCGCATTCTGGGCCTGGACCGTCACGAGACGAAGGCCGCAGGCAAGCCCAAGTGCGCCATCGTGCTCGATCCCGAGCTGATTGCCACCGACCCGGTGCACCGCCGCCCGCACCAGGGCTGGCGTTACCTGGAGGGCTCCGCCGCGCCGCGCGACCTCGGCCCGGTGGGTACCGTCGAAATTCCCGAGGACGCCTTCCCGCCGGATATGGCGGCCGAGCTTCGTGCTCTCGGTCTTCTCTGATCGCCGTCCGCACGGGCCGTGCTATGGTGATGTGTTGGAGCGATGGAGGGCACGGCCATGAGCGGGGCTGACTGGCACATCAAGGGCGACTATTTCGAGACCTGCAGCTGCGATTACCTCTGCCCCTGCATCTTCACCAACATGACCGCGATGCCGACCGACGGCGTCTGCGAGGTCGTGATCGTGCTGGACATTGCGGAGGGGCACTACGGCGACACCCGCCTCGACGGCGTGGCCTTCGTCACCGCGGCGATGGTGGCGGGACCCATGGGCGACGGCAACTGGACCCTCGGTCTCATCATCGACGAGCGGGCGAGCGAGAGCCAAGTGGAGGCCATCGGCCGCATCTGCTCCGGTGACGAGGGCGGCCCGATGGCGTTGATGGCGCCGCTCATCGGCACCTTCGCCGGCGTCGAGCGGGCGCCGATCAAGATCGAGCGGCGGGAGATGGGCTTCTCGATCACAGCCGGCGACCTGCTCAGCCATGGGGCCGAGGGCGTGCCCAGCCTGCCCGATCCCTCCGAGACCATCATGATCGACAACACGGCCCATCCCGCCAACAAGCGCCTGCACCTCGCCATCGGGACCCACAGCCACCTCCACGCCTTCGGCATCGACTGGGACGATGCGGCGGGGGGCCACAACGGTCACTACGCGCCCTTCGGCTGGCGGCCGTAGCCACGCGCCCGCGAAGCCTGGCGCGCGCGGAATCTTAAGTCACACAAGCCTCGATTAGAGAGCGGAAGATACGGGCATCGCCGGGGTCGATCGCGTACTCCGGGTGCCACTGCACGCCGACGAACCAGCGGTGCATTGGGTCCTCGATGCCCTCGATCACGCCGTCCGGCGCCAGCGCATTGACCACGAGGCCGGGGGCCGCCTCGGCGACGGCCTGGTGATGGGCGCTGTTCACCTGCATTGCGTCGCTGCCGACGATGGCCTGCAGCACGCTGCCGGCTTCCAGCGAGACCGTGTGGCCCGGCTCGGTGCGTGGGTTGGGCTGCTCGTGCGCCAAGGCATCGGGTACCGCGTCCGGGATGTGCTGGATGAGGGTGCCGCCGAGCGCCACGTTCATCAGTTGCTGTCCGCCGCAGATGCCGAGGGAGGGCACCGCCCTCTGGTGCGCGTTGCGGGTGATGGCAAGCTCGAAGGCGGTGCGGCGGTCCTTGGTGGTGACGGTCTCGTGCCTTGACGCGGCGCCGAAGAGGGCTGGGTCCACGTCGAAGGCGCCGCCGGTGATGATCAGGCCGTCCACCGTCTCCAGATAGCGTTCCGCGAGCTCCGGCTCGTGCGGCAGCGCGATCGGAATTCCGCCCGCCGCCGCGACCGCTGTGCAGTAATTCTCGCGGATCGCGTACCAGGGCTCGCCGGAATAGCCGCCGGGCGGCTCGGAATCGAGGGTGAGACCGATGACGGGTGCTGCCATCGGCGGACTGTAGGAGTGCCGCGAGCCCGCCGCAACCGAGTGACACGAGCCTGCACCAGCGCCCGCAACGCGCCCTCTTGACCCGCCGAAGGACCGGCTGGACCCTGCGGCCATGCTAAGTGAATCGCCCTTCCCCATGGATCTCGCCATGGCCGAGGCCGAGGCGGCGCGTGATCGGGGCGAGGTGCCGGTGGGCGCGGTCGTGGTCGACGGGCGCACCGGCGCGGTGCTGGCGCGGGCCGGCAACGAGACCGAAGCGACGCACGACCCGACGGCGCACGCCGAGATGCTGGCCATCCGTGCCGCCGCAGCCACACGGGGCACGGCGCGGCTCGTGGATTGCGACATCTACGTCACGCTGGAGCCCTGCGCCATGTGCGCCCAGGCGATCGCCTTCGCCCGGCTGCGCCGGCTCTACTTCGGCGCCGCCGACCCCAAGGGCGGCGGGGTCGAGCACGGCGCACGCATCTTCCAGCAGCCCACCTGCCACCACCGGCCCGAGGTCATCGGCGGCGTGCAGGAGGCGCGCGCCGCGGAGCTGCTGCGGCGTTTCTTCGAAGTGCGCCGGTAGCGGCTCGCACGCCCATTCCCGCCGTTGCCGCTCGGGTGCCCAAACTCTATAAGGGCCCGCCGTCACAGCACGGGGGAGAACCCATGGCGACCCAGCGCACCCTTTCGATCATCAAGCCCGATGCCACCCGCCGCAACCTGACGGGCGCCATCAACCAGCGCTTCGAGGAAGCCGGTCTTTCCATCGTCGCCCAGCGCCGGGTCAGGTTGACGGAGACCCAGGCGCGCGCCTTCTACGAGGTCCACAAGGAACGCGCGTTCTACGGCGACCTCTGCGCCTTCATGACCTCGGGCCCCGTCGTGGTTCAGGTGCTGCAGGGCGAGAACGCGGTCGAGGCTAACCGCACGATCATGGGGGCGACCAACCCGGCCAACGCCGACGAGGGAACCATCCGCAAGGACTTCGGCGAGTCGGTGGAGGCCAACTCAGTGCACGGCTCGGATTCGCCGGAGAACGCGGCTATCGAGATCGCGTTCTTCTTCGCTGAGACCGATATCGTCGGCTGACGTTGCGCGTCCTGTTCTGCTCCCCATGTTATAGTGCGGCTCGGCACGCGCGGCGAACGCGGGGTGTCGTTCGCGTGGCGAACGCGGGGTGTCGTTCGCGTGGCGAACGCGGGATGACGTGAGCGATGTCGGATCAACGGACAACCGGACGGCCCGGCGACGATTCCTCGGTCATCACGAAGTCCCGCAGCGAGACCAAGAAGCCGTCGATGTACAAGGTCTTGCTGCTGAACGACGACTACACGCCGATGGAGTTCGTGGTCATCGTGCTGATGCGGTTTTTCGGGATGGACGAGCAGCGGGCGACGACGATCATGCTCCATGTGCACCGGCGGGGTGTGGGCGTCTGCGGCGTCTATTCCTATGAGGTCGCGGAGACCAAGGTGAAGCAGGTCTGCGAATTCGCGCGGCGCAACGAGCACCCGCTGCAGTGCACGATGGAGAAGGAGTAACCGGCGCATGCTCTCCCGCGATCTCGAAAAGAGCCTGCACCGCGCGCTGGCGCTTGCGGTCGAGCGGCGGCAGGAGTTTGCGACCCTCGAACACCTGCTCTACGCGCTGCTGGAGGATCCCGACGCCATCGCCGTGTTCAAGGCCTGCGGCGTCGATCTGGAGCGGCTCGAACGCGAGCTCGAGACCTTCATCGATGAAGAGCTGGAGAGCCTGGCCACCGAGGAGGCGGTCGAGGCCAAACCCACCACAGGCTTCCAGCGGGTGGTCCAGCGCGCCGTCCTGCACGTGCAGTCCTCCGGCCATTCCGAGGTCACCGGCGCCAACATCCTGGTGGCGATCTTCTCCGAGCGCGAATCCCATGCGGTCTACTTCCTGCAAGAGCAGGACATGTCGCGCTACGACGCGGTCAACTACATCTCGCACCGGATCGCCAAGGTCCCCGGCCAGTCGGGACCGGGCGAGGGCGTCTCCGGCGCCGACGACGACGCCCGCGAGGAGAACATCGTCAAGGAAGGGCCGGCGGCGCTCGATGCCTATTGCGTCAACCTGAACGCCAAGGCCAATGCCGGGCGGATCGACCCGCTGATCGGCCGCCACGCCGAGATCGAGCGCACCATCCAGGTGCTCTGCCGCCGCACCAAGAACAACCCGCTCTATGTCGGCGATGCGGGCGTGGGCAAGACGGCGCTCGCCGAAGGGCTGGCGCGGCGCATCGAACACGGCGAAGTGCCGCAGGTGCTCGACGGCGCCACGATCTTCGCGCTGGACATGGGCGCGCTGCTCGCCGGCACGCGCTACCGCGGCGACTTCGAGGAGCGGATCAAGGCGGTGCTTGGCGAGATCGAGGCCCACGAAAACGCGATCCTCTTCATCGACGAGATTCACACGGTCATCGGCGCGGGCGCGACCAGCGGCGGTGCCATGGATGCTTCGAACCTGCTGAAGCCCGCGCTGCAGAGCGGCACGCTGCGCTGCATCGGGTCGACCACCTACAGGGAATATCGCAACTACTTCGAGAAGGACCGCGCGCTGGTCCGGCGCTTCCAGAAGATCGACGTGAACGAGCCAAGCGTCGACGAGACGGTCAAGATCCTGCGCGGGCTCAAGCCCTATTACGAGGAGCACCACGGCGTGCGCTACACGGCGGAGGCGATCCGCACCGCCGTCGAGCTCGCCAGCCGCTACATCAACGACCGCAGGCTCCCCGACAAGGCCATCGACGTGATCGACGAGGTCGGCGCCTCGCAGCGCCTGCTGCCGGAATCGAAGCGGCGCAAGACCGTCGGCGTGAAGGACGTCGAGGGCGTGGTGGCGAAGATCGCCCGGATCCCACCCAAGAACGTGAGCCGGGGCGACAAGACGATCCTGGAGAGCCTGGAGCGCGACCTGAAGACCGTGGTCTTCGGCCAGGACGAGGCGATCGCCGCAGTGGCGACCGCAATCAAGATGTCCCGGGCGGGCCTGCGCGAGCCCGGCAAGCCGGTCGGCTGCTACCTCTTCAGCGGGCCGACCGGGGTCGGCAAGACCGAGGTCGCGCGCCAGCTTGCCCACGTGATGGGCGTCGAGCTCGTCCGCTTCGACATGAGCGAGTACATGGAGCGGCACTCGGTCTCGCGCCTGATCGGCGCGCCGCCCGGCTACGTCGGCTTCGATCAGGGCGGCCTGCTCACCGACGCTGCCGACCAGAACCCGCACATGGTCCTGCTGCTGGACGAGATCGAGAAGGCGCACCCCGACCTCTTCAACATCCTCCTGCAGATCATGGACTACGGGAAGCTAACCGATCACAACGGCAAGTCGGTCGATTTCGGCAACGTCATCCTCATCATGACCACCAACGCCGGTGCCGCCGAGCTCGCCAAGCCGCCGATCGGCTTCGCCCGGACGGAGCGCGAGGGCGACGACGAGGAGGCGATCAAGCGGATGTTCGCGCCGGAGTTCCGCAACCGGCTCGATGCCGTGATCCGCTTCGCCGCGCTCTCGCCGGAGGTGATCGTGCGCGTGGTGGACAAGTTCATCATCCAGCTGGAAGAGCAGCTTGCTGATCGCAACGTCACGATCGAGCTGAGCGCGGCCGCGCGGACCTGGCTTGCCGAAAACGGTTACGATCCCACCTACGGCGCCCGGCCGCTCGCGCGGCTGATCCAGGAGGAAGTCAAGAAGCCGCTCGCCGACGAGCTCCTGTTCGGCAAACTGGCCAAGGGCGGGCGCGTGCAGGTTGGCCTCAAGGACGGCAAGCTCACATTCAGCTTCCCGGCACCCGATGCATCCGGCCGCAAGGGCGGCGGCGGTTCCGGCCGGCGCGGCGGCTCCGGCAAGCGCCCCCGCGTGCCTGAATACGCGTCCTGACCGGCTGCACTCGGCGCGGTGCCCATCCCCTTCCTCACCGGGCTGAGGGTCCTCGACCTCAGCCAGTACATCCCCGGGCCGTACGGGACACTGATCCTGGCCGATCTCGGGGCCGAGGTGATCAAGGTCGAGCCGCCGGGCGGGGAGCCGATGCGGGGCGTCGGGCCCAAGGACGAAGCCGGCGTCTCGATCTGGTACCGCATGGTGAACGGCGGCAAGACCGTGGTGGAGATCGACCTCAAGTCGGACGACGGCAAGCGCGACTTCCGCGCCCTGGTGGAGCAGTCCGACGCATTCCTCGAATCCTACCGGCCCGGCGTGCTGGACCGCCTCGGCTTCGGCCACGAGGCGCTGCACGAGATGAACCCCGGTATAGTTTCGTGCTCGCTCTCGGGTTGGGGCCTGGAAGGGCCTTATCGCCTGCGCGGCGGGCACGACATCAACTACATGGGGCTCATGGGCGGGCTGGAGCGCTCCGGCGTGCCCGAGCGGCCGATCGTCTCCTTCCCACCCACCGCCGATTTCGCGAGCGGGATGCAGGCTGCACTCAGCATCATGGGCGGGTTGATCGGCCGTAGTCGGAGTGAAGGCGGGCGCGGCGCCGCCATCGACGTCAGCATCGCCGAGACCGTGCTGCCCTGGCAGGTGTGGGCGCTCAACGGGCTCTTCCACAAGGAATGGGATGCCGCGCGCGGCGCGCAGTTCCCGAACGGCGGTGCGGCCTTCTACAACATCTACGAAACCAGCGACGGCCGCTTCATCACGCTGGGCGCGCTCGAGGACAAGTTCTGGGCCAACTTCTGCACCGCCTGCGGCCGGCCCGAATGGATCGGGCGCCAGTGGGAGCCCCGGCCGCAGGACGCGCTGATCGGCGAGGTTGCCGCCTTCGTGGGCGGCAAGTCCCTCGACGAGATGAACGAGATGATGGAGGGCGTCGACTGCTGCTACGAGCCGGTTCATCGGCTGGAAGACGTGCCGGAGCACCCGCAGATCAAGGCGCGGCAGATGCTGCGCCGGCACGATGACCCGACGCCCGCATACGAGATTCTTTTCCCCGGCTGGATCGACGGCAAGCCGCCGCCGCCGCGCCCGCCCGTGGACTACGTGAGCGCGCCCGACGTGCTCGCCCGCTGGCAGGAGCAGGGCCGGCAATGAGCATTGACAAGGATACCGTCGTGCGGATCGCCCGCCTCTCGCGCATCGCGATGGAGGAGGACGCGCTCGAGCCCATGGCGCAGGAGCTGAACGGCATCCTCGCCTGGGTCGAGCAGCTGGGCGAGGTGGATACCGAGGGCGTCGAGCCGATGACCGGCGCCATTGCCTCGACGCTCCCGCAACGGGACGACGACGCTTCGGCTGGCGCACCGACCGACGACTTGCTGGCCAATGCACCGGAGGCGGACGACGGTTTCTTCGTCGTGCCCAAGGTGATCGAGTGAGCGCGCTGACTGCGCTCACCATCGCCGATGCCCGCGCCGGGCTTGCAGCGCGGAAGTTCTCGGCGCGCGAACTGACCGACGCGCATATCGCGGCCGTCGAAGCCGGGCGCGACCTCAACGCCTTCGTCGCCGAGACCTTCGACGCCGCGCGCGCCAACGCGGATGCCGCCGATGCGCGGCTCGCGGCCGGCGAAGGTCGTCTGCTCGAAGGTATCCCGCTCGCGGTCAAGGACCTCTTCTGCACCCGCGGCGTTCGTAGCCAGGCCTGCTCCAAGATCCTCGACGGCTTCGAGCCGCCCTACGAATCGACCGTCACCGCCAATCTCTGGGACGCGGGCGCGCTCATGCTGGGCAAGACCAACATGGACGAGTTCGCCATGGGCTCGGCCAACGTGACCAGCGCCGACGGCCCGGTCATCAACCCCTGGCGCCGGCAGGGCGAGGACAAGCCGCTGGTTCCGGGCGGCAGTTCCGGCGGCTCGGCGGCGGCCGTGGCCGCGGGGCTCTGCCTCGGCGCCACGGGGACCGATACCGGCGGCTCGATCCGCCAGCCGGGGGCCTTCTGCGGCATCGTCGGTATGAAGCCCACGTACGGCCGCTGCTCGCGCTGGGGCATGATCGCCTTCGCCTCTTCGCTCGACCAGGCCGGCCCGCTAACGCGCACGGTCGAGGACGCCGCGCTGATGCTGCAGGCGATGGCGGGCCACGATCCCAAGGATTCGACCTCCATCGACCGCCCGGTCCCCGACTACAGGGCGAGCCTCACCGGCGACGTGCGCGACCTCACCATCGGCGTGCCGGCGGAATACCGGATGGAGGGCATGCCGGCGGAGATCGAGGCGCTCTGGGCCGAGGGCGTGCGCTGGTTTCGCGACGCAGGCGCGAAGGTCGTCGATATCTCACTGCCGCTCACCAAGTACGCGCTGCCCACGTACTATATCGTGGCGCCGGCGGAGGCCTCTTCCAACCTCGCGCGCTATGACGGGGTCCGCTACGGGCTGCGCGTCGAGGGCGACGACTCCACCGAGATGTACGCCAGGACACGCGCGGCGGGCTTCGGGCGCGAGGTCAGGCGGCGCATCCTGATCGGCACCTACGTGCTTTCGGCCGGCTACTACGACGCCTACTACCTGAAGGCGCAGAAGGTGCGGACGCTGATCGCGCGCGACTTTGAGAGCGCCTTCGAGACCGTGGACGCGGTGCTGACGCCGACCGCGCCCTTCGCCGCCTTCGCCATCGGCGAGAAGATGGACGACCCCATCGCCATGTACCTGAACGACGTGTTCACGGTGCCGGCGAGCCTCGCGGGCCTGCCCGCGATCTCGGTGCCAGCCGGGCTTACGGGCGACGGGCTGCCGCTCGGCCTCCACCTGATCGCGCGGCCCTTCGACGAGCCCACGCTCTTCCGCACGGCCGGCGTGCTGGAGAGCGCCGCCGGCTTCAGCCATCGCCCCAACCGGAGCGGGGCGGGAGGCGCGGCGTGAGCGCGGGCGGCTACCGGATCAGAGGCCGCGACGGCGACTGGGAGATCGCGGTCGGGCTGGAGATCCACGCCCAGGTGGTCTCGGAGGCCAAGCTCTTCTCCACCGCGCCCACAGCCTTCGGCGCCGAGCCCAACACCCAGGTTTCGCTCGTCGATGCCGCGATGCCCGGCATGCTGCCGGTGATCAACAGCCATTGCGTGGCGCAAGCCGTGCGCACCGGGCTCGCGCTGGAGGCCGAGATCAACCTGACATCGGTGTTCGACCGCAAGAACTATTTCTACCCCGACCTGCCGCCCGGCTATCAGATCTCGCAGTATTCGCGACCCATCGTGGGTGAGGGCCGGGTCACGCTCGACCTGGAGGACGGGTCGCAGCGGACCATCGGAATCACCCGGCTGCACCTGGAGATGGACGCCGGCAAGAGCATCCACGACCGCCGCGCGGACGCCACCTGCGTGGACCTCAACCGCGCCGGCGTGGCACTAATGGAGATCGTCTCCGAGCCCGACATCAGGAGCCCGGAGGAGGCCGGCCTCTACCTGCGCAAGCTGCGCTCCATCCTGCGCTACATCGGCACCTGCGACGGCAACATGGAGCAGGGCTCGCTGCGCGCTGACGTCAACGTCTCGGTGCGTCGGCCGGGCGGGGAGCTGGGGACGCGCTGCGAGGTCAAGAACCTCAACTCGGTCCGCTTCGTCATGAGGGCGATCGAGATCGAGGCCGAGCGCCAGGTCGGGGTGCTGGAGGAGGGCGGCGCGATCGAGCTGGAGACACGCCTCTTCGATTCCGAGCGGGGCGAGACGCGCTCCATGCGCTCCAAGGAAGAGGCCCACGACTACCGCTACTTCCCCGATCCCGACCTGTTGCCGCTCACCCTCGACCCCGCCTGGGTGGAGGCCGAGCGCGCCCGACTGCCGGAGCTGCCCGACACCCGGAAGGCGCGCTTCATGGCGGACTTGGGCCTCTCGGCCTATGACGCCGGCGTGCTCGTGGCGGAGCGCGAGATCGCGGAGTACTTCGAGGAAGTGGCTGCGGGGCGCGACGGCAAGCAGGCCGCCAACTGGATCACGGGCACGCTCTTCGGCGCGCTCAACCGGGCCGGGATCGGGATCGAGCAGAGCCCGGTCGCTGCCGCTGCCCTCGGCGCGTTGATCGACCGGGTGGCGGACGGCACCGTTTCGAACCGGGCGGCCAAGGACGTGTTCGAGGCCATCGTCTCGACCGGCAAGGACGCCGACACCATCATCGAGCAGGAGGGCCTCAGGCAGGTCAGCGACACGGGCGCGATCGAGACGCTCGTGGAGCAGGTGATCGCCGAGAATCCCGACAGGGTCGCTGACTATCGCGGCGGCAAGACGAAGCTCTCGGGCTGGTTCGTCGGCCAGGTGATGAAGGCCTCAGGCGGCAAGGCCAACCCGAAGGCGGTGAACGAGGCGCTGCGCGCGAAGCTCGACGCCTGAACGCCGGGCGCTGGTCCTGCGGCAATGACGCCATAATGCTGCAGACTCTGACGCGGCCCCGGCGCGACCGCCGGCCCCGCTGCCGGGGCAGGAGCTGACCGATGTTTCTGCCGCTCAGGGACGACAATCCGCTCCACCGCATCGGCTTCCAGTTCGTGACGGTGGCGCTGATCCTCGCCTGCACCATCGTCTGGGTGGTCCAGTGGCTGGGCGGGGATCAGTTCGATGCCGAGCTGGTCTTTCGCCTCGGCATGATCCCCGTGACCGTGCTGGGCGAGCTCCGGCGCGAGCCCGACATGGTGACCATCACCCCCTGGCTCACCATCGTGACCTCGATGTTCCTGCACGGGGGCTTCATGCACCTGTTCGGCAACATGCTCTATCTCTGGATTTTCGGCGACAATGTCGAAGACGCGATGGGCCACTGGCGCTTCGCGATCTTCTATCTGCTCTGTGGCGCGGTGGCGGGGCTCACCCATGCAGCCGTGGAGCCTGCCTCGCAGGTCCCCACCATCGGCGCGAGCGGCGCGGTCTCCGGCGTGCTCGGCGCCTACTTCATGCTTCACCCGAAGCGGGGCGTCTGGATTCTGGTCTTCTTCATGCCGATCCGCTTCCCCGCCTGGGCGGTGCTCGGGCTCTGGATCGGCTATCAGGTCTTCAACGCGTTGGTCGCCGGCCCGGCCGGGGGTGGGGTCGCCTGGTACGCCCACATCGGCGGCTTCGCCGCCGGGGCGCTGCTGGTGGTGCCGATGCGCAAGCGCGGCGTGCCGCTCTTCGACCGCGGTTACTCACGCTCCCGGAGGCGGACGCCCTACCAGCCGCCGCCTGCGGCCGAGAGCCCCGGAATGGGGCCCTGGGAGGAGCCGCCTGCCGACGAGGTCGCCGATCCCGAAGCCGACGGCGACGCGCCGTGGCAGGAGCCCCCGCCCAGCCGGCCCAACGGCGGCGTTGCGCCGGGGGACCGCAGCGGCCCCTGGGGACGGCGGCCCCGGCGTCCCTGGTCGCGGAAGGAATAGGACGTGAGTACGGGCAGAAAGAGCGACTATTTCGCCGACCGCATTCGGGCCGAGCTTGCGTTCGCGCGCTCACGCGGCGCGCGCGACCCGGAGGCCCTGGCCCAGCACCTCAACGCTCGCGGCTTCCTCACCCGCGACGGTCGGCGCTGGAGCGCCGAGGATGTCGAGGCCGCGACCCGCCGGCCGCCCAGGGAGAAGCCGGAGGTATAGTCTAATCTGGCCCGGCCGCCACCCCACCAGCGTACCGAGGGGGAAAGGGACCGCCGAGTACGGCGGTCCCTTGGACTTCCGAATAGGTGAGGAAGGACTACCTCATACTGCGCCGAATTTTCGCGTCGAGGTTCTTGATTGCGCGACAGTCGGATGGGGTGCTGGGTGCAAACACTGGATAAGCCATATCCGGGCGATAAAACCGCCAATGGTTGCGGCGGGTCTTGATCACGCTGAAGCCCAATCGCGCATACTTCCGAACGGTCTGCTTCATCTCCTTGTACGAGGACATACTCGTCTCCGCTTCCAGAGGTTGGATATCTGGTCGCTAGAGATTCAAATTGTCCGCGTAATTCTCCCTCCCACGAACCGGGCAGGACCCTGGGGCGAGGGAAGGAGCAGGGTATTAGGTGGGTACGGGTAACTGCCCAGGTCTGATTCTGCCGAGCACTCGGACGTGATGGATTGATGGTTCTGACCAGCCAGGGGTCAGGCGGCGCTTTCCCGGAGCAGCGCAGGATTTCAGAAGCGCAATACGGGGATCAGCTGGATTGGATCGGGGTGCGCCAGGGTTTCGAGGACATTCCAGCGCTGTTTTCGAGCGGTGGCGATGACGGATCGCAGGTTTGCGAAGTCGCGGGCGCCTTGTATCGAGCGGAAGCCGCCTGAGATTTTCTGGCGCAGCTTGCCCATTCGGAGGTCGCGCTCGGCCTCGTTGTTGGAGAAGGGGGTTCGCGGATCGGTGAGGAAGCGCAGGCACCCCTCCTTGTACTTCTGGAGTCGGAGGGCGAGGTTGTGACCGATGCGGCGCTTTTGTCGTCCGCGCTTTCCGGTCTGGAGCGGTGGCATTTCTTCGTGAGAGGCGATGGCACGTTCGAGGATGCGGTCCCAGGCTCGCGAGATGCGGGCCACCAGTGAGGCGGGCACGTCGCGGTCGTTCTTGTGGGCGAAGCGGGCGGCTCTGTTGGCACGGATGAGGAGCCGGTGCGTGCTCGTTGCCCAGTCTTCCTTCTCGATCTCGATGAGGGCTTGGAGCTCGCGCAGGTGATGGGCGTTGCAGGCCCCGTGGCGCACGCCCTCGAGAGCGAAGTAGGTGGCGTAGTCGTCATGGATGACGATGCCGTTGAGCTTCTCGTCGATGTGGCTGCGCCCGGTGGCGACGCGCAGGATGGTGAGCAACGGGGTGCACAGCACATGGAGCCAATGGGTCCGGGCGGCGATGCGGATGCCGGTCTCGTCGAGGTGTTTGACTGGGGCTGCGGTGCGGATGATCTCCGCGAGGCGATCGAGGAAGCCCTCGAAGCGCCGGGCGGTGCGCCTTCCCATGGCGACGATGGTGGCTGTTGAGAGCTTGACCGCGAAGAGGTCGCTCATGACCTCGGCGACCCGCTTCTCGGGAATGAACTGAGCGTGCAGCAGGTAGGTCACCCACGCGGTGATGCGCGGCCCGTATTGGACCGGTGCGCTCACGCCGTTCGGGAAGACGGCTGTCGTCACGGTGCCGCAGGCAGCGCAGAGGCAACGATGGCCGCGATGTTCGGTGACCTCGAGGGGCTGCGGCTCGGGCACATCGAAGACCTGCCGGCAGACGGGGGCTCCGTGACGGTCAGCGTCCGACAGCGGCGCGCCGCAGCCCTCACAGGCGGACGGATCATGATCGACGACATGGTCGGGCGTCGCGGTCCGCTCCAGGGTAGTTCCCTTGTGGCCCGGCTGGCCGCCACTGGGCCTGTCGGACTTGCCGCGCTGGCTCCGGGTGCGCTTCTCCCGGTCACCGCTCTTCTTCTTCAGACCGTCGCTGGCCGGCGGCTTGGAGCTGGTGGTGCTGTCGAGCGCGGCGCTGCGCTCGAGTTCGGCGATCCGCTCGCGCAAGCGGGCGTTCTCCCGCTCCAGCGCGTCGTTCTCCTTGACCAGGGCCGCGCTCAGGCGCAGCAACCTCTGGCCCCATTCCCGAATGGCTTTGACGGCGGTCATTGCGAAGGATTGTGGGGTGAAAAGGTCCTGCAGGCACGCGAAGGCCTCGTCGTGGGCAGCGAGGTCCTCGTGCCAGCGCGACACTGTCACGAACCCTCGTCGGCCTCGACGGCCATGATCGCGGCCAGCACCGCCAGGCGTTCGCCCGCCGGCATGGCCTCGTAGCGCCGGCCCCAGTTGGCCGCCTTGCGCTTGATGCACTGGCGCTCGGTGAAGTTCCGGCCGGCGAAGCTCGCCCAGTGCACCCGGTCAGGCGCGAAGTTGAACCACACGACCTCGGTCCGCACCTGGGCCTGGGTCGTCACCTGCAGCGCCAGCCGGCGCCAGCCCGCCAGCAGCTCGTCATAGAGCGCAGACGGGTGGCCCGAGACCATCACCTGGCAGGGCAGACCCTTGAGCAGTTCGAGGAGCGCGACGTGGTCGGCCTCCTCGTACTCGAAGCGGTAGCGCTGCGACGAACGCCGGGTCGCGTGCAGATAGGGCGGATCGCTGTAGACCAGCTCCGGGCCCAGAAACGGGAACGAGGCCAGGAAGGAATGGGCGCAGCCGTGCACCAACTCCACCGGGTAGTCGCAGCCAAAGGCCTCAAGCGCCCGCTCGTCGCGGTCGATCCCGATCGAGCGCATGGCCGCAGGCTTGCGCTTCATCAGCGCCCCGCCCCCAAGATGGCTCTCGATATAGACAGAGTGCCGCGGCATCAGCGCAATCAGCGCCTGGCTCAGACCGGTCGTCGCCTTCGACCCGAAATACCCCACCGGCTGCTCCTCTCATGCGAGAGTGCAACCCATAGGCGAGAGAACCTATACAGTCAAGCGGGGATCAACGACGCGCCGACGGCGAAACGGCACCGACGGCAAGCAACATCAGCACGCACTCAGAACTGGCGGCGGGGTACCTGGGTAGTTACGGGTACGGTTAATCGCGATTTCAACCCTGGAGCTGTTGCGCGCAGCCAACTTGTGCGCGGAATGTTGCCTACCGTGAATCCTCTACTCCGCGGCCTGGGCGGCTTGGCCGTAGCGCTCGGCGGCAGCGGTTGACGAGACGAAACACTCGGCCACGTCTTCGTCCACCATCTCCTGCGGCCGGTCTGTCACGGGGCCGTAGCCGCCGCCGCCGCCCGAGAGCAGGCGGACCCGGTCGCCCCGGCGGACCGAGACGTTGCCGAACTTGCTGGGCGAGACCTTGTCGTGGCCCTCGCAGACGTCCTTCCAGGCGTTCTCGTTCGCCTTCTTGATGAGCAGCGCGGCCGATCCCCCGGAATTGCCGCCGAGCAGGCCCCAAGGCGCATTCCTGTGGCGGTCGGCCATGTAGCTGATGATGATCTCGTCTGCCGTGCACTCCAGTGTCTTGGTCGAGCCGAGCCCGCCCCGGTACTTGCCGGCGCCGCCGGAATCCTCGGTGAGCGAGAGGTTCTCGACCAGCCAGGGGTAGCGGCTCTCGTAGACCTCGACCGGGACGGTGCGGCAGTTGCCGTTGATGCAGTTGCAGGTGTCGTTGCCGTCGGCGAAGGGGCGCCCGCCCCAGCCGGCGACCATGAAGTCGTAGCAGACGTAGAACTCGTCGTTCTCCGGATCGTGGCCGCCGAAGAGGAAGTTGCCGTGGGTGCCGGCGTCGGTGGCGAACGCGCGCCCAGGCAGGCAGCGGGACATCGCCCCGATTACCGTGAAGCAGATGCGGACGTGGGTCTCCGTGTTGCCGCCCACCTCCGGCGCCGGGTAATCCACGTTGACCACGGTCGTCGGCCGCGCCAGCACGCGGATCGGCCGGTAGCAACCCGCGTTGCGCGGGATCGACGGGTCGGTCAGGTGCAGCATGGCGTTGTAGGTGGCGGAGCAGGTGACGCCGAGAGTCGCGTTGATCGCACCCTTCGCCTGTGCGTCCGAGCGGCCGAAGTCGGCGACGATCTCGTCACCCTGCACCACCATGTCGACGGCAATCTTGTAGGGCCGGTCGTCGATCCCGTCGTCCTCCATGTAGTCCTCGAAGGAGTACTGGCCGTCGGGGATCGCCGCGATCTCGGCTCGCATCCGGGCTTCGGAATAGTCCATGAGATCGCCGATGGTCTGGCGGAAGAGCGGCAGGCCGTACTTCCGGATCAGCCCGGCCATGCGGTCTGAGCCGAGCTCGCAGGCGCTGATCATGGCCCGGTAGTCGCCGTAGTTGTAGCGAGGGGTACGGACGTTCGCGAGCAGCAGCTTCCAGACCTCGTCCACGTCCTTGCCCTGCTTCTTGATCCTGACCGGGGGGACGCGCAGGCCCTCGTGGAAAATCTCCGTGGCCTCGCTGGCAAAGCCGCCCGGCACCATGCCGCCGACCTCGGCGACATGGCCGATCGCCACCGCGTAGCCCATGAACTCGCCGTCGACGAAGAAGGGCGTGAAGAAGGTGTGCTCCGGCGTATGCAGCCCGCCCCGGTAGGGATCGTTGTGCAAGATGACATCGCCCTCGAGCACCGGATCGTCCGCCATCTCGAGGATGCAGGACTTGATCAGGAGCGACATGCCGCCGATCTGCGCCGGGCAATAGTCGGCGACCGCGATCATGTCGCCGTTGGCGTCGGCGATGGCGCAGCTGAAGTCGAGGGATTCGTTGAAGATCGTCGAATAGGACGTCTTCATCATGGTGATCCCCATCTCCCGGCAGATGGAGAGCATCGTCGATTCGACGATGTTCATCGTGACGACGTCCATGGCTTCCTCCTTGTCCAACCAAAATATAGTAGCCCACCTGCTGGGCAGCGCATACGGAGGGGTGCACCAACAACTGTTGCCCGCCTCTTGGTCATGGGCGTATACAGGGCCCGCCACAGGCCGTGCGAGGGGTGGCTATGCCAGACCAGCGATTCGCCATCGCCTCCGACCATGCGGGCGTCAGCCTCAAGGCGATGCTGCGCGCCGAGCTAGAGGCGACGGGACATGAGGTCGTCGATCTGGGGCCGGAGGGCGACGGATCGGTCGACTACCCCGACTACGCGCAAGCGCTGGCGCAGGCGATCGAAAGCGGGCACGCCGACCGGGGCGTCCTGATCTGCGGGAGCGGCATCGGCATGAGCATCGCGGTCAACCGCAGCCGAGCGGTGCGCGGCGCGCTCTGCCACGACGCGGAGGAGGCGCGGCTCGCGCGCGCCCATAACGACGCCAACGTCCTCGCCCTGGGCGCGCGGCGCGTGTCGGAGGAGACCGCGCGCCGCTGCCTGGAGGCGTTTCTGGACACCGAATTCGAGGGCGGCCGCCACCAGGCGCGTGTCGCCAAGCTCTCCTGACCGCCAGAGAAAGGAAAACGATCTTGGCCGCTTCCACGCGCCCCGAGAGCGGGGCCGGGACTTCGTTCTTCACCAGCTCCCTGCAGGAGGCCGACGCGGCGGTGTACGCAGCGGTGTCCGGCGAGGTCGAGCGCCTGCAGACGACCATCGAGCTGATCGCGTCGGAGAACATCGTGAGCCGCGCAGTGCTGGAGGCGCAAGGCTCGGTGCTCACCAACAAGTACGCCGAGGGCTACCCCGGCCGGCGCTACTACGGCGGTTGCGAGAACGTCGATATCGGAGAGGCGCTGGCCATCGAGCGCGCCATCGCGATCTTCGGCTGCGGCTTCGCCAACGTGCAGCCCCATTCGGGCGCGCAGGCCAACCAGGCGGCCTTTCTCGCCACGCTGGAGCCGGGCGCCTCCTTCCTCGGGCTCTCGCTGGCGGCCGGCGGCCACCTTACACATGGCGCGCCGCCCAATCTCTCCGGCAAGTGGTTCAAGGCGATCCAGTACGGCGTCCGCCGCCAGGACGGGGTGATCGATTTCGACGAGGTGGAAGCGCTCGCGGAGGCCGAGAAGCCCAAGTTGATCCTCGCCGGGGGGTCGGCCTACCCGCGCATCATCGACTTCGCGCGCTTCCGCCAGATCGCGGATTCGGTGGGCGCGGTCTTCATGGTCGACATGGCCCACTTCGCAGGACTGGTCGCGGCCGGGATCCATCCGAACCCATTCCCGCATGCCCATATCGTCACCACCACGACCCACAAGACCCTGCGCGGCCCGCGCGGCGGCATGATCCTGACCGACGACGAGGCGCTCGCGAAGCGGATCAACTCGGCGGTCTTCCCCGGCCTCCAGGGCGGGCCTCTGGAGCATGTCATCGCGGCCAAGGCGGTGGCGCTGGGTGAGGCGATGACGCCCGCGTTTAAGGATTACGCCCAGCAGGTCGTGGCCAACGCCAAGGTGCTGGCCGGCACGCTGATGGAGCGCGGCTACGACATCGTTTCCGGCGGGACCGACACGCACCTCCTGCTCGTGGACCTGCGGGCCAAGGAACTCACCGGCAAGGTGGCGGAGGCGGTGCTGGAGCACGCCGGGATCACCTGCAACAAGAACGGCGTCCCCTTCGATCCCCAGAAGCCGTGGATCACCTCCGGCATCCGGCTCGGCACCCCGGCGGCGACCAGCCGCGGGTTCGGTACGGCCGAGTTCCGGCGGATCGCAGGCTGGATCGCCGACCTGCTCGACCGGGAGGTCGACGCAGAGGGCAGCAGCGAGAGCCTCGCGGCCGAGATCCGCGAGGAGGTCCGCGCGCTCTGCGCCGCTTTTCCAGTCTACCCCGATCACGCCTGAGAGGAGGCTCGCCGTGCGCTGTCCGTTCTGCGGTAATGACGACACGCAGGTGAAGGATTCGCGGCCGACGGAGGACAACACCGCGATCCGTCGCCGCCGGCAATGCACCAACTGTGCCGGCCGCTTCACCACCTTCGAGAGGATCCAGCTGCGCGAGCTCTCGGTGATCAAGAGCAACGGCCAGCGGGCCCCCTTCGAGCGCGAGAAGATGGCGCGCTCGATGCAGATCGCGCTGCGCAAGCGGCCGGTCGAGCCCGATCGGGTCGAACACATCGTGACCGGCATCGTGCGCCGCCTCGAGAGCCTGGGCGAGACCGAGATCCCGAGCACGGTGATCGGGGAGATGGTGATGGAGGCGCTCGCGGGCCTCGATCAGGTCGCCTACGTGCGCTTCGCCTCGGTCTACCGGAACTTCGGCGAGAAGAAGGACTTCGAGGAGTTCATCGGCGGCCTCGCCGACGAGCGGGACTGAGCGCATGGCGGAGGCCGATTCGGCCCTCGACCGACGCTTCATGGGGCTCGCGCTCGCGCTGGCTGGCCGGGGCCTCGGCAACGTGTGGCCCAACCCGGCGGTGGGCTGCGTGCTGGTCCAAGCGGGACACATCGTCGGCCGGGGCTGGACCCAGCCCGGCGGCCGGCCCCATGCCGAGACCGAGGCCCTCGCCCGCGCTGGGGACGGCGCAAGAGGCGCCACCTGCTACGTCACCCTGGAGTCCTGCGCCCATCAAGGCGAGACCGGCCCCTGCGCCGAAGCGCTGGTGCAGGCCGCGATCGCCCGCGTTGTCGTCGCGCTCGAAGACCCGGATCCGCGTGTCGCGGGCCGTGGAATCGCGATACTCGAAGAAGCGGGCATCGAGGTCGTGCGCGGCTGCATGGAGGACCGTGCGAGAGCGCTCAACGCGGGCTTCCTCTCGCGCGTGGAGAAGGGCCGGCCTCACGTGACACTCAAGCTGGCGAGCACGCTCGACGGGCGGATCGGGACGCGTAGCGGCGACAGCCGCTGGATCACCGGCGCGCCGGCCCGGGCCCGCGGGCACTTGATGCGGGCCCAACATGACGCCGTGATGGTGGGCGCTGCGAGCGCGCTCGACGACGACCCGGCGCTCACCTGCCGGCTGCCCGGCATGGACGGCCAGAGCCCCGTGCGGGTGGTGATCGACGGCAGCGAGCGGCTGCCGGCGGGCCACGCGCTCATCGCGGATGCCGGCGCGCATCCGACCTGGATTGTCTCGACGGAGACACTCGGCGGCGACGGACGGCACGCGGACTGGCGCGAGACGGGCGTGGAGGTAATCGAGGTGGCGGCCGAGGCGGACAACCGCCCGGCGCTCGCGGCGGCGCTGGAAGCGTTGGCCGCGCGCGGTCTCACCCGCGTCCTGGTGGAAGGCGGCGGCCGACTCGCGGCGTCGTTGCTGCACGCAGGCCTGGTGGACCGCATCGAATGGTTCCGGGCGCCCGGCGCCATCGGCGGCGACGGCGTGCCGGCGCTGGCCGCGCTCGGCGTCGAACGCGCCGACGACATGCCGCGCTTCCACCGCGTCTCCTCGGCCCCGCTGGGCGAAGACGTGCTGGACACCCTGGTGCCGGCAGGCTGAACGGCGCGCCGTGTTCACCGGAATCGTCACCGATGTCGGACAGGTGCGGGAGATTGCCGATGCTCCCGGCGGTGGGCACAGGCTGGCGATCGACACCGCCTACGACACCGGCACCATGGCGCTCGGCGCCTCCATCGCATGCTCGGGCCCTTGCCTCACCGTGGTCGACAAGGGGCCGGGGTGGTTTGCGGTCGATGTCTCCCGCGAAACGGCGGACTGCACCACCCTCGGCGACTGGCGCGCGGGCACACGGGTCAATCTGGAGCGCGCGCTCTGCTTGGGCGACGAGCTCGGCGGCCATCTGGTGACCGGCCATATCGATGGCGTCGCGGTGCTCGAGAGTGCGGAGCCGGAAGGGGACTCGCTCCGGCTCACGGCGTGCTGCCCGACGGAGCTCTCGCGTTTTGTGGCTTCCAAGGGATCGGTCGCGCTCGATGGTGTCTCGCTGACGGTGAACGAGGTGGCGGACGATGTGTTCGGCATCAATCTCATCCCCCACACGCTGGCCGAGACCAACTTCGGTGACTGCGCCGCCGGCCGTAGGCTAAATCTTGAGGTGGACCTGATCGCGCGCTACCTTGCGCGCCTTCATTCCGAGCGCTGAAGGGTCGAGATGTCGCGTGCCGCGTCGTCCTGCAAGCTCATGTCCGTCGAGGAGACGGTCGAGGAGTTTCGCAACGGGCGAATGGTCATCCTCGCCGACGACGAGGAACGGGAGAACGAGGGCGATCTGGTCATCCCGGCCCAAATGGCGACGCCCGAGGCCATCAACTTCATGGCCCGCTACGGCCGCGGGCTGATCTGCCTCGCGCTCGGCAGCGACCGGGTGCGCGACCTCGGCCTCGAGCTGATGCCCAAGCGCAACGAATCCCGGCACGACACGGCGTTCACCGTCTCCATCGAGGCGCGCGAAGGCATCACCACCGGCATCTCCGCCTCCGACCGCGCGCGCACCATCGCGGTTGCCATCGACCCGCGCTGCGGGCCGGACGATCTGACCTCGCCGGGCCACGTTTTCCCCCTCCTCGCGCGCGACGGCGGCGTGCTGGTGCGCACCGGGCACACCGAGGCGAGTGTGGATCTCGCCCGGCTCGCCGGCCTTAATCCATCCGCCGTGATCTGCGAGATCATGAACGACGACGGGACCATGGCGCGGATGCCGGACCTCGAGGCCTTCTCCCAGCGCCACAACGTGCAGATCGCGACCATCGCGGACCTGATCGCCTACCGGCTGCGGCACGACAGCATCATCCGGCGGGTGAAGGAGACCACGTTCAGCTCCCATCACGGCGGCGCCTTCCGCATGTACGTCTACGCCGATACGGTCCAGAAGGCCGAGCACATCGCGCTGGTGAAGGGCGACGTCTGGGACAACGAGCCGGTGCCGGTGCGGGCCCACGCCTTCAACATCCTCGACGACGGGCTCGGCGACGCCGCGGGCGAGAACACAGGCAAGCTTCAGGCCGCGCTCAGGATGATCGGCGAGCTCGGCCGCGGGGTCGTGGTGGTGATCCGCGAGCCCTACCCCGTACGGCTCTCCGAAGCGGCGGAGCCCGAAGCGGAGCACGAGGACAACGAGGGGCTGAGGGACTATGGCGTCGCCGCACAGATCCTGATCGACCTCGGCGTCCGCGACATGATCCTGCTCCACAACACGCACTGGACCATCGTGGGCCTCGACGGTTACGGGCTGAGGGTGGTCGATCAGCGCCCGATCTCCGACGAGGCGCGGCGCGCGTGGATGGCCGGCGGCCATGTCTGAGGGGCAGCGGGTCCTCATCCTGGAGGCGCGCTTCTACGAGGATATCGCCGACCAGCTGGTGGCGGGCGCGGCGGGCGCCCTCGACGCCGCCGGGGCGAGCCACGAGCGGATCAGCGTGCCCGGCGCCTTCGAGCTGCCGGCGGCGCTTGCGATGGCGATCGACAGCGGGCGCTACGACGGCTTCGTCGCGCTCGGCTGCGTGATCCGGGGCGAGACCAGCCATTACGAGCATGTCTGCGGCGAGTGCGCGCGCGGGCTCGCCATGCTGGCCGAGCGCCACCGCATCGCCCTCGGCTTCGGCGTGGTGACCGCCGAGAACCGCGAGCAGGCCTGGGAGCGGGCGACGACGGACCGGAAGAACAAGGGCGCCGACGCCGCCCAGGCGTGCCTCGCAATGATGGCGATCCGTGCCTCCCTCGGCGCGGCCTCGCAGGACTAGACGCGATGACCGCCGCCCCCGGCGCCGCAGAGGCTAATCCGCCACGGGGGCAGGGGCGGAGCAGCGCGCGGCTCGCCTGTGTCCAGGCGCTCTATCAAATCGAGATATCCGGCCAGTCGGCGGACGAGGTGATCGAGGAGTTCCTGAGCCACCGCGCAGGCCACGAGATCGACGGCGAGCGCTACGCGGTGCCCCACCGCCGCCACTTCGAGCGCACGGTGCGCGAGGCGGCGGCGCGGGCAGACGAGTTCGACGCGCTGGTGGCTGCGACGCTGGCGGAGCGCTGGAGCATGGAACGGCTGGACGCCGTGGTGCGCGCCCTCCTGCGGGCCGCCACTTGCGAGCTCGCGGCCTGCCCGGACGTGCCCGCGCGCGTGGTGATCAACGAGTACGTCGAACTCGCGCGTGCATTTTTCTCCGAGCGGGAGCCCGCCTTCGTCAACGGTGCGCTGGACAGCCTGGCGCGCAGGCTGCGCACGGCGGAGATGGCGGACGGAGCGGATCATGACCGGCCGGCGCGGGCAGGGTGAATTCGACCTTATCGCCCGCTTCTTCGAGCCGCTGAGCCGCGCTGCGCCGGGCGCCTTCGCGCTCGGCAACGACGGCGCGCTGCTGACGCCGCCGGAAGGCGCAAGCCTCGTCGTCACCAAGGACCTGATGGTGGCCGGCGTGCACTACCCCGAGGGCGAGGAGCCCGTGATCCTCGCCCGCCGGCTGCTCCGCGTGAACCTCTCCGACCTCGCGGCAATGGGCGCTGATGCCAGGGCTTACGCGCTCGGCCTCGCGCTGACTGCCGACGTTGACGACACCTGGGTGGAGGCGTTTGCCGCAGGCCTTGCCCGCGACCAGGAGGCGTTCGGCGTCGCGCTGATCGGCGGCGACACGGTGGCGACAAGGGGGCCGGCGGTGCTCTCGCTCACGGCCTTCGGCACAGTCGAGGGCGATGCCTGCCTCACCCGCTCGGGCGCTGGCGTGGGCGACGATATCTACGTCTCGGGCACCATTGGCGACGCGACGCTGGGCTTGCGCGCGGTGCAGGGCGGCCTCGCCGCGCTCCCGCCCGAAGACCGCGCGACCCTGGCCGAGCGCTTCCGCCTGCCCGAGCCCCGGCTCGCGCTCGGCACCGCGCTCGTCGGACTCGCGACCTGCGCCATCGATGTCTCCGACGGTCTCGTCGCCGACCTCGGCCATATCAGCGAAAGATCGGGAACCGCGGCGCGCATCGCGGCAGATGCCGTGCCGCTGTCGGACCCGGCGCGGCGCGCGCTAGCTGGTGGCGAGGTCGAGATCGCCGACCTCTTGACCGGCGGCGACGACTACGAGCTGCTCTTCTGCGCGCCGCCGTCGGCGCGGGGCGATATCGACGAACTGGGCCGCCGCCTCGGCCTCGCGCTCACCCGCATCGGCGTGATCGAGCCGGGGCGAGGCGTCAACGTCGTGGACGCCGACGGCCAGCCGCTCGCGCTCGCTCGCGCCGGCTACCGGCATTTCTAACCGCGCTCTGAACCCGCTCCCCGGACCATGGTACGGAGCACGGCGGGTGCCGTCTGCGCCACTGTCGCGCCATGCGGTGCGCGAGCGATCAGGCGACGACAGGCGGGACGGTTGCACGAGCGGGCTCACATTCTGCGCGCGGGGCATTCTGCCGATCCCGCCTGTCCCGCCCAATCCCGCTGAATCCCGGCAAAAAATTTGCGCTTTGGCCCCGGCGGGTTTCGGTCGCGGCCTGTCGCGCAACAGCCGAAGACAGACGCGCGCTAGTCGTGGGAGAAGATGTCCACCTCGGGCCAGCCGTCGAGATCGAGGCGGGCACGGTGGGGCAAAAAGGCGAAGCAGGCCTCGGCGAGCTCGGTGCGCCCCTCGCGGGCGAGCATCCCGTCGAGCTTCTCCTTGAGCGGATGCAGGTGGAGGACGTCGTTCGCGGCGTAGTCGAGTTGGCTGGAGGAGAGCCGGTCCGCGCCCCAGTCCGAGGATTGCTGCTGCTTGGATATCTCGACGCCGAGCAGGTCGCGGCAGAGGTCCTTGAGGCCGTGGCGGTCGGTGAAGGTGCGCGCAAGGCGGGAGGCGATCTTCGTGCAATAGACCGGCGCACACCGGACCCCGAGCGCGTGCACGAGCACCGCGATGTCGAAGCGGCCGAAGTGGAAGATCTTCAGCACCGCCTCATCGGCCAGCAGCGATGCCAGATTGGGCGCGTCGATGGGCTCGCCCGGGGGAAGCTGGACCAGATGGCAGTCGCCGTCGCCGCGCGAGAGCTGCACCAGGCAGAGCCGGTCCCGATGCGGGTTGAGGCCCATCGTCTCGGTGTCGATGGCCACCGAATCGCCGAAGGTGAGCCCCGGCGGCAGATCGCCGCGATGGAGGTGCTGAGCCATGGCGTGCTGCCTAGTCCGCAGGCCGGGCGATGTCAACGCGATGTCCCGCAGGCCCGCCGTGCGGGGCAACAGATATGACGGCGTGGTTTTCTCTGGCTGATCACCGCGAGTTGTCCTAGATAGACGGAACTCATCACTGGCAGCGACGGGCGAACGGAGTCGAGTTGCAAATCGTCACCATCTTCGGCGGGACCGGGTTTCTCGGGCGCCACATCGTCCAGCGGCTGGCGCAGGAGGGCTACGGCATCCGTGTCGCGACGCGGCGGCCGGAGCTCGCCGGATTCCTGCGCCCGTGCGGCGATGTCGGCCAGATCGTGCCGGTCCAGGCCAACGTGCGGAACGAGGAGTCGGTGCGGCGCGCCGTCGCCGGCGCGGACGCCGTCATCAATCTGACCGGCATTCTCTACGAGCGCGGCCGGCAGAATTTCTATGCCGTCCACGTGGCCTCGGCCGACCGCATTGCGCGCGCTGCGGCGGAGGCCGGCATCAAGCATCTGCTTCATGTCTCGGCGATCGGTGCCGACGCGGCTTCGCCCTCGGACTATGCGCGCTCCAAGGCGGCCGGCGAGGCGGCGGTCCGGGGGGCGTTCCCCAACGCCACCATCTTCAGGCCGAGCCTCGTGTTCGGGCCGGAGGACGATTTCTTCAATCGCTTCGCGTCCATGGTGCGTCTGCTCCCGGTGCTGCCGCTCTTCTTCGACGGCATGCCGAAGATGAAGCTCGACGGGCTCTTCCTCACGCCGGAGTTCGAGGCGGGCACCACGCGCTTCCAGCCGGTCTTCGTCGGCGACATCGCCGAGGCCGCCCAGCGGGCGCTCGGCGACGACGCGGCGGAGGGTAAGACCTACGAGCTTGGCGGGCCCTCGATTTACAGCTACGCCGAGTTGATGGCGCTGGTCGCGCGCGAGACCGGCCGTAAGGCGCTCTGCGTGCCGGTGCCCTTCTTCGGGGCGGCGGTGATGGCGAAGTTTCTGCAGTTCGCGCCGATCCCGCCGCTCACGCCGGATCAGGTCAAGCTGCTCAGGATCGACAACGTCGTGGCGCCCGATAAGCCGGGACTTGCCGACCTCGGCGTCGAGGCGACGGCAGCCGAGCTCATTCTGCCGACCTATCTGCGCGACTACCGGCGCGGCAACACCGAATCCGCTCCGGTGGGCGAGACCTGAGCCGGCGCGAACCGTCAGCCGGACGCGCCGGCGCGTCACGACCAGTAGTAGAGCCAGACCAGAACAGCCCCGCCCAGCAGCAGGCGGTAAATCACGAAGGGCGTGAAGCTCACGCGCCGCAGTAGGGCGAGCAGCAGCGCGATTGCCACGAGCGCCACCCCGAAGGAGAGCGCCGCTGCCAGAGCTGCGTCGGCGGTGACGAACGGGTCGCCCTGCTGCCAGACCTCGTAGCCGGCAACCGCGCCGCTCGCCGCGATCACCGGGATCGACATGAGCATCGCGAAGCGGGCCGCCTCCGGCCGCTCGTAGCCGAGCCAGCGCGCCGCCGTCATGGTGACGCCGGAGCGGCTCGCGCCCGGAATCAGCGCGAGGACCTGGAAGAGGCCGAGGAGGAATGCATGACCGAGCGTCATGTGCTCGACCTCTCGCACGGTGAGCCCGATGCGATCGGCGCCGTAGAGCAGGAACCCGAATCCGATGGTCGCCCAGGCAACGACCTCCGGATTGCGGAGCATCTCGTGTCCCAGCACGTAGATCGCGCCGCCTGCGATGATGACCGGGACCGCCGAGACCACCAGATAGAAGCCGAGCGCCCGACCCAGCTGCCGGTCCCGCCGCCGCCAGCGTCCGCCGATCCAGCCGAGGAGCATTTGCCCGAGATCGCGCCAGAAATAGACCAGGACTGCAGCGAGCGTGCCGACGTGCACTGCCACGTCCATGAGCAGCCCCTGATCCTGCCACCCGGTGACGAATGGCACCAGCACCAGATGACCGGAGGAGCTCACCGGCAGAAACTCGGTGATGCCCTGGATGATCGTGAGAACGACGATATGAAGAAACGGCACGGCCGTGCTGCTGCCTCACTGTCGACCGACTCGGGGCGGCGGCGCGCTTATACCATCGCTGGCCCGATCAGGCACGATGCGCCGCTCGTGACGTATCGTCGCGTATCGGACCCAAAATCGGCGCGAGCATTGGTCCGACCGCTCACCGAGAATTTTCGTGGAGCACGCGCCGCAACTTTTAGACAATGTTACTGCCGCAAAGAGTCGAATTGCCTAGCGCGCACACCGACATGCCGCTATAGTACGTTGGGGCATCAGCGCAAGACCGGTGGCGGCGGCGGTCGCCACGCAGAAACGCTAGGGAGAGAGCGCGTGGGCTCAGACATGCTCAAGTTCGTCACGCTCGAGCAGCAGCACCCGGACAAGCGGGCGCCGGCGCTCCGCCGCCGCGACTGGGGAGAGGTGTACGACGACTACCGCCCGGAGGCCGCCTCCGACCAGGCAGCGCGCTGTTCCCAGTGCGGGGTCCCGTTTTGTCAGATTCACTGCCCTGTCTCGAACAACATTCCCGACTGGCTGATGCTGACGGCGCAGGGGCGGCTGGAAGAAGCCTACGAGATTTCCTCCGCCACCAACAATATGCCCGAGATTTGCGGCCGCATTTGCCCTCAGGATCGGCTTTGCGAAGGCAACTGCGTGATCGAAAAGGGCTTCGAGTCGGTCACCATCGGCGCTGTAGAGCGCTACATCACCGACACGGCCTTCCGCAACGGCTGGGTCAAGCCGCCGAGGCCCAGGGTCGAGCGCCCGCAATCGGTGGGGATCGTGGGCGCCGGCCCCGGTGGGATGACCGTCGCCGAGGAAGTGCGCCGGATGGGCTATCAGGCCCACATCTACGACCGCTATGACCGGGTGGGCGGCCTGCTGATCTACGGGATTCCGAACTTCAAGCTGGAGAAGACCATCGTCCAGCGCCGCGCCGACCTGCTCATCGAAGGCGGCGTGCACCTGCACCTCAACGTCGAAGTCGGGCGCGACATTTCGCTCGAAGAGCTCCGCGCGCGGCACGATGCGCTCGTGGTCGCAACCGGGGCCTACAACGCGCGCGACATGACCGTGCCGGGGATCGGCCTCGGCAACATCTTCCAGGCAATGGACTACCTCACCGCCAGCAACCGCAAGGGGCTGGGCGATTCGGTGCCGGCCTTCGACGACGGCACCCTCGATGCCAGCGGCAAGAACGTCGTTGTCGTCGGCGGCGGCGACACGGCGATGGACTGTGTGCGCACGGCGGTACGCCAGGGAGCACGGTCGGTGCGCTGCCTCTACCGGCGCAACCGCGTGAACATGCCGGGCTCCATGCAGGAGGTCACCCACGCCGAGGAGGAGGGCGTCGAGTTCGTCTGGCTGTCCGCGCCCGAGGCCGTGCTCGGCGACACAAGTGTGGAGGGCGTGCGCGCCGTGCGCATTCACCTTGGTGTCGCCGATGCCAGCGGGCGTCAGACGCCCCAGGCAATACCGGGCTCGAGCTATTCCATCGACGCCGACCTGCTGATCAAGGCGCTCGGTTTCGACCCCGAGGACCTGCCAGCGCTGTTCGGAGAGCCCGCGCTCAAGACGACGCGCTGGGGCACGCTGCTGATCGACTGGAGCACCATGATGACGAGCCTCGACGGCGTCTTCGCCGTCGGTGACATCGTGCGCGGCGCCTCCTTGGTGGTATGGGCGATCAAGGACGGGCGCGACGCCGCGCGCTCAATCCACCGCTATATCCAGGCGAACGCTGACGAGCGCGACGGCGTGAGGGAGGCAGCCGCATGAGTGAACCAGAGCAGCGTCCCGACTTCGCACAGCCGCGCTTGGACGGCGGCCTCTACGACCCTAGCTTCGAGCACGATTCCTGTGGGGTCGGGTTGATCGCAGCGCTCGACGGCACGCCACGCCGCGACGTGGTCGAGGCCGGGATCGCAGCGCTCAAGGCCGTGTGGCACCGAGGCGCGGTCGACGCCGACGGCATGACCGGCGACGGCGCCGGCATCCACGTCGAGATTCCGCAGGACTTCTTCCTGGAGCACGTGGAGACGACCGGACACAGACCCAAGGGCGGGCGGCTTGCCGTCGGCATGGTCTTCCTGCCCAAGACCGATCTGGGCGCGCAGGACACGTGCCGGAGCATCGTCGAGACCGAGATTCTTCGCTTCGGTCACGGCATCCTGGGTTGGCGTCAGGTGCCGATCGATTCGTCGGTGATCGGGGAGAAGGCGAACGCCGCCCGACCCGAAATCGAGCAGGTCATGATCGCCAACGAGCGCGGGGTCGATGACGATCAATTCGAGATCGACCTCTACATCATCCGCCGGCGCATCGAGAAGCAGGTCCTCGACCATCACATCACCGGTTTCTACATCTGCTCGCTCTCGTGCCGCTCGCTCATCTACAAGGGGATGTTCCTGGCCGAGCAGCTCACGGCGTTCTATCCCGACCTGCTGGACGAGCGTTTCGTGTCGCGCTTCGCGATCTTCCACCAGCGCTACTCAACCAACACCTTCCCGACCTGGCGCCTGGCACAGCCCTTCCGAATGCTCGCCCACAACGGCGAGATCAACACCGTCCGCGGCAACAAGAACTGGATGGCGAGCCACGAGACCCGGGCCGCCAGCGATGTCTTCGGCGCTTACAACAACGAGCTGTTTCCGCTGATCGAGCCGGAGGCCTCAGATTCGATGGCGCTGGACGCAGTGCTGGAAGGCGTGGTGCGGGCGGGCCGCACCGTGCCGGCGGCGTACAGCCTTCTGATTCCGGACGCGTGGTCCAAGAAGCCGGAAATGCCCGGCAAGCACCGCGCGTTCTACAACTTCTGCAATTGCGTGATGGAGCCCTGGGACGGCCCTGCGGCCATCGCTGCAACTGACGGCACTTGGATCCTCGCCGGGATGGATCGAAATGGGCTCCGCCCGATGCGCTACAGCGTCACGGCCGACGGAATGCTCGTTG
The DNA here is from genome assembly GCA_963422645.2 of Alphaproteobacteria bacterium. Lineage (GTDB taxonomy): Bacteria > Pseudomonadota > Alphaproteobacteria > UBA828 > UBA828 > WTGU01. The sequence goes on along the minus strand of CAXXVO010000007.1, from coordinate 832,275 downwards.
TCGGCTCCGAAACCGGCATGGTCCCGATCGCGCCCGAGAAAATCGTGGAGAACGGCCGCCTCGGCCCGGGGCAGATGATCTGCGTCGATCTCGCCGAGGGACGCCTCTATCACAACCGCGAGATGAAGGACACGCTCGCGGACGCCAAGCCCTACGCGGCCTGGGTCGCCGACGTAGTGGACGCCAGCGCGCAGGTCGGGGGCCGCACCGTGCCCCGGCTCTTCTCGCGCGAAGAGCTGCGCCAGCGCCAGCGGATGGTGGGCTATTCCATGGAAGAGCTCGAACTCGTGCTCCATCCCATGGTGGAGGCCGGCAAGGAGCCGACCGGCTCGATGGGCGACGACACACCGCTCGCGGTGCTCTCCGGCCAGTATCGGGGCCTGCACTACTACTTCCGACAGATGTTCGCGCAGGTGACCAACCCGCCGATCGATTCATTGCGCGAATACAGCGTCATGAGCCTGCTCACCCGGCTCGGCAGCATGGGCAACATCTTCGCCGACGAGCCCGAGCAGACCGCGCTGTTGCAGCTCGACTCGCCGGTCCTCACCAACGGCGAATTCGAGGGCCTGATCGAGCATCTCGGCGACAAGGCGGTATGGATCGATTGCACATTCGACGCCTCCCCCGGCCGCGGCCGGCTTACCGCGGCGATCGAGCGCATCCGCAGCCAGGCCGAAGAAGCCGTGCGCGGCGGGGCGAACCACCTGATCCTGACCGACGAGCACGTTTCGGAGGAACGCGCGCCGATCCCCATGATCCTCGCTGCTGGCGGGGTGCACAGCCACCTGGTGCGCCAGCGGCTCAGGACCTTCACCTCGATCAACGTGCGTGCCGCCGAGTGCCTCGACGTGCACTATTTCGCCGTCCTCATCGGGGTCGGCGCGACTACAATCAACCCCTATGTGGCGCTCGAAAGCATCGCCGACCGGCAGGAACGCGGACTCTTCGGCAACCGCAGCGTGGCGGAGTGTGAGGAACGCTACCGCAGCGCCGTCGATGCGGGGCTCCTCAAAGTCCTCTCCAAGATGGGCATCTCGGTGCTGAGCTCATACCGGAGCGGCTACAACTTCGAGTCCGTCGGCCTCAGCCGGGCGCTGGTCGCCGATTTCTTCCCCGGAATGACGGCGCGGCTTTCGGGCATCGGTCTCAGCGGCATCAAGCGCCGCGTGCTGCTGCAGCACCGCAAGTCCTACGAGGAGAGCCCGGTTGTGCTGCCGGTGGGCGGCCTCCTGAAATACCGCCGCTCGGGCGAGGTGCACGCCTTCGACGGGCCGCTCATCCACATGCTCCAGGCGGCGCTGGCGACCGATTCCTACGCCACCTACAAGAAGTATGCGGAGGGCGTTTATGCGCTGCCGCCAATTCAGATTCGCAACCTCCTCGGCTTCAAGTCCGACCGGCCGGAGATCGGGCTCGACGAGGTGGAATCGATCACGCAGATCCGCAAGCGCTTCAGCAGCGGCAGTATGTCGCACGGCGCGCTCTCCAAGGAGGCGCACGAGACGCTGGCGATCGCCATGAACCGGATCGGGGCGGCGTCATGCAGCGGCGAGGGCGGCGAAGCGCGCGAGCGATTCGAGCCGCGCGACAACGGCGACAACGCGTCGTCCGCGACCAAGCAGATTGCGTCCGCCCGCTTCGGCGTCACTGCGGAGTACCTGAACCACTGCCGCGAGATCGAGATCAAGATGGCCCAGGGGGCCAAGCCGGGCGAAGGCGGACAGCTGCCGGGCTTCAAGGTGTCGGAGGAGATCGCCAAGCTGCGCCACTCGACGCCGGGGGTCACGCTGATCTCGCCCCCGCCGCACCACGACATCTACTCGATCGAGGACCTGGCCCAGCTCATTTACGACCTGAAGCAGATCAACCCCCGCGCCAGGGTCACGGTCAAGCTCGTGGCGGAGGCCGGCATCGGCACCATCGCCGCCGGCGTCGCCAAGGCCAAGGCCGACGTGGTCCTGATCTCCGGCCACGACGGCGGCACAGGCGCATCGCCCCAGAGCAGCGTGAAGTACGCCGGCGTGCCCTGGGAGATGGGCCTCGCCGAGGTGCATCAGGTGCTGACCCTCAACCGCCTGCGCCACACCGTGACGCTCCGCGTCGACGGCGGCATCAAGACCGGCCGTGACGTGGTCACCGCCGCCATGCTGGGGGCCGAGGAGTTCGGTATCGGCACGACCTCGCTGGTCGCGATGGGCTGCATCCTGGTGCGCCAGTGCCACAGCAACACCTGCCCGGTGGGCGTTTGCACGCAGGACCCGGCGCTCCGAGCCAAGTTCGAGGGCACGCCGGAGAAGGTGGTCAACCTCTTCACCTTCATCGGCGAGGAGGTGCGCGAGATCCTGGCATCGCTCGGGGCTGCGACGCTCAACGAGATCGTCGGCCGCACCGACCTGCTAAGCCAGGTCAGCCGCGGCAGCGCCGACCTCGACGATCTCGATCTCAACCCGCTGCTGGCCCAGGCGGACCCAGGCGGGCACCCGCGCCACTCCACGCGCAAGTCCCGCATCGAGGTGCCCGGCACCCTCGACGAGCAGATCATCAGCGACGCCGACGATGCGCTCGAAGTGCCGGAGAAGATGCAGCTCGCCTACACGATCAGCAACACCCATCGCACGATCGGGGCCAAGCTCTCTTCCCATCTGACCCGCCGCTTCGGCATGTCGGGGCTGCCGCCCAATTACTTTACGGTGAGCCTGCGCGGCTCCGCCGGCCAATCGCTCGGCGCCTGGGCCGTCCAGGGCCTCAAGATCGTGGTCAGCGGCGACGCCAACGACTATGTGGGCAAGGGACTTTCCGGCGGCACCATCGTCCTGCGCCTGCCGACCTCGAGCCCGCTCGCGTCCAGCGAGAACACGATTATCGGGAACGTCGTTCTCTACGGCGCCATCAGCGGCAAGCTGTTCGCCGCCGGTCAGGCGGGCGAGCGGTTCTGCGTGCGCAACTCGGGCGCACTCGCCGTGGTCGAGGGCTGCGGCTCGAACGGGTGCGAGTACATGACCGGCGGCATCGCGGTGATCCTCGGGCCGGTGGGCGACAACTTCGCCGCCGGCATGACTGGCGGCATGGCCTTCGTCTACGACCCCGACGCCTCCTTCGAGAGCCGCGTCAACGCCGACACGGTCGTCTGGCAACGCATCGCCAGCACCTACTGGGAAAACGAATGCCGCGCCCTGGTCGAAGAACACCATGCCGAGACCCGCTCGCGCTACAGCGAGCGCCTGCTCGCAGACTGGACCCTGGAGATCGGCAACTTCTGGCAAGTCTGCCCGCGCGAGATGATCTCCCGCCTGTCCCACCCGCTGGTCGACGAGGCGCAAGCCGAGATCGCCTGAGCCGCTCGCGGACGCGGCCGAATGCGCGCGGGGTCGTAACCCATGAGCCCTGTAAGCGAGGCGCTTCGGCCGTCTGAAGGCATTGCCGCACTCCAGCAAGAGCGTTGGCGTGCCCAGCGGGCTTACGTGATCGGGCGATCGCCCTTCTTCGCTCGGCTGTGGGCTGGCCGCTCAGTGCCGGAGCGGCTGAAGGACCTGCCTGCGCTCCCCCTCTGCGACAAGGCAATGCTGCGCGAGTCCCAGGCGGCGAATCCGCCTTTCGGCGACTACCTCGCGGCCGTGCGCGAGTTCGTCATCCGCCTGCATCGCACCTCCGGCACCACGGGCCAGGCCATGAACATCGCCCAGACTGAGGCCGACGCGGCGCAGACGGCCGAGGTCGGCGCGCGCTGCTTCCAGGCCGCGGGGCTCACCACCGGGACGCTCACGGTCCACTGCCTCAACTATCGGATGTGGATGGGTGGCGTGAGCGATCATCTCTCCCTCGAGGCCACCGGCGCGACTGTAATTCCCTTCGGCGCGGGAGACAGCCAATTGCTGGTGCGCACGATCCTCGACCTCAAGGTCAGCGTGATCCACTGCACGCCCTCTTACCCCGCCGTCCTGGAGCGGACGATCGCGGAGCACTTCCCGGGCCTCGCGCCAGGTGACCTGGGGCTGAGGCTCGGCCTCTTCGGCGGCGAGGCGGGGCTCGACAATCCCAGCTTTCGTGAACGCCTGGAATCCGTCTGGGGCTTGACCGCGCGCAACGCCAACTACGGCGTCTCCGACGTGTTCAGCAATTTCGCGAGCCAGTGCTGGGCCAACAACGACCTGCACTTCCTAGGGGAGGACGTGCTGTACCCGGAGCTGATCGAGCCGGAGAGCGGCGAGCCGGTGCCCTGGCGCGAGGGCGCGCGCGGCGAGCTGGTGCTGACACACCTCAAGCGCGAGGCGCAACCGCTGGTGCGCTTTCACACCAACGACGTGATCGTGATCACCGGCACGGGCATGTGCACCTGCGGGCGCGAGGCGACCCGCTTCCGCGTCCTCGGTCGCAGCGATGACATGGTGGTGGTGCGCGGCGTCAATATTTTTCCCACCGCCGTCGGCGGCGTGATCGGCGGCTTCGACGCGCTCTCGGGAGAATTCCGCATTCGGCTCAAGGGGAGCGGACCTTACGACCGGCTGCCGGTGGAAGCCGAGATGGAGGAAGGCGCCGCGGCCTCGGGCGCGCTTGCCGCACGGGTGGAAGAGGCGATCAAGGCGACGCTCCGCGCCTCGGCCAACGTGACCCTGCTGCCGCCTGGCTCGCTGCCGCGCACCGGCGGCAAGACGCAGCGGCTGATCCGGGAGGATTGAGGATGGCGGGTACCGTGCTCACCGAGGTGACGGCGGGAGTGGCCACGCTCACGCTCAACAGGCCGGAACGGCTCAACGCGCTCAACGACACGCTGCTCGCCGATCTCTGCGCAGCACTCGATGCAGCGCTTGCCGACGATGGCGTGGGCGCGTTGGTCCTGCGCGGGGCGGGACGCGCCTTCTGCTCCGGCGATGACCTCAAGGAGATCGAGAACCAGACCGCCGGCGAAGTGGAAACCCGGGCCTTTATCGAGGCGATCCAGGAGGTCTCGCGCCGGTTGGTACTGGGCGACAAAGTGGTGGTCGGCGCCATTCACGGCTGGGCCGTGGGCGGCGGGCTGGAGTGGGCGATCAACTGCGACCTCGCCGTCTTCGGCGAGGGCACCAGGTGCTTCTTCCCGGAGATCAAGTGGGGCATGTTCCCGACCGGCGGCGTAACGGCGATCCTGCCGCGCATCGTGGGGCTGGCGAAGACCCGTGAACTGCTCCTGCTCGGCGAGACCTTCGGCGCCGCAGACGCGCACGAGATGGGCCTCGCCTGGCGCGTGGTGCCGGACGATGCGGTGTTCGAGACGGCGCACGAGACGGCCGCGCGTATCGCCGTCCTGCCCCAGGGCGCGGTGCGCGACCTCAAGCGGGTGCTCAACCGGGCGGGCGGCCTCGATATCGAGGGCGCGCTAGCGCTGGAGACCGAGGCGACGGTGCAGCGCTTCCTCGACCCCGAGACGGCAGAGCGGGTCAAGAGCTTCGGCGACTGACCTCACCGGTCAGTCGTCTTCCTCGGCCTCCCCGCCCCTTCCCTGCGCCGCCGCGAAGGTGTCGAGGCGCCCGTCTGCGATCGCGGCGCGCAGATCGGCCATCAGCCGCTGATAGACGTAGAGATTGTGCTGGCTCAGCAGGATGGGGCCGAGCATTTCGCCGGTGCGAAAGAGGTGGTGGACGTAGGCGCGGCTGTAGTCCGCGCAAGTGGGGCAGGCGCAGGCGGTATCGACCGGCGACGGGTCCTCGGCGTGTCGGGCATTCCGCATGTTGAGGGTGCCGCTCGCGGTATAGGCGCGCGCGGTGCGGCCCGAGCGGGTGGGCAGCACGCAGTCGAATAAGTCGATCCCACGGCAGACCGCCTTCACGATGTCGTCCGGCGTGCCTACCCCCATCAGGTAACGCGGCCGCTCCGCCGGCAACGCGCCCTCGAGCCCATCGAGCACCGCCAGCATTTGGGCCTGCCCCTCGCCCACCGCGAGCCCGCCCACGGCGTAGCCGTCGAAGCCGATCTCCGTCAGCGCTGCCGCCGACTCCGCCCGTAGCTCAGGGTAGACGCCGCCTTGCACGATGCCGAAGAGCCCATAGCCCGGCCTGGGCACGAACGCCTCCTTGCAGCGCGCGGCCCAGCGCATGGAGCGGCGCATGGAGTCGGCCGCCTCCGGCTCGCTGGCCGGATAGGGCGTGCATTCGTCCAGCACCATGGTGATATTGCTGTCCAGCGCATGCTGGATTTCCATGGCGCCCGCCGGCGTCAGATGATGGCGGGAGCCGTCGGTGTGCGCGCGGAAGACGACGCCGTCCTCCTGCACGGTGCGGAGCTGGGCGAGCGACATCACCTGAAAGCCACCCGAATCCGTGAGGATGGGCCCCGGCCAGTTCATGAACCTGCGCAGGCCGCCGAGACGGGCGATACGGCCTGCGCCGGGGCGGATCATCAGGTGATAGGTGTTGGCAAGCACCATCTCCGCGCCGCTTGCCCTCACGGCATCGACCGTGAGCCCCTTAACCGTTGCCTGGGTCCCAACCGGCATGAACGCGGGCGTGTGTACAGGCCCATGGGCGGTCTCCAGCCGGCCAAGCCTGGCGTGGCTGTCCGTCGCCTCGACGGCAAAGCCGAGGCTCAAGGGGCCTCCCCGCGCGCGAGCAGGCAGGCGTCGCCGTAGGAGTAGAAGCGATAGCCTGCCGCAAGAGCCTCCGTGTAGGCCGCCTTCATCCGCTCGGTGCCGACGAAGGCGCAGACCAGCATGAAGAGCGTGGAACGGGGCAGGTGGAAGTTGGTCAGCATCAAGTCGACAGCCTTGAAGCGATAACCCGGCTCGATGAAGAGATCGACCTCGCCGGCGAACGCCTCGACGTTACCATCGGGCTGGGCGGCGCTCTCCAGCAGTCGCACGACGGTGGTGCCCACCGCGACGATGCGCCCGCCGGCCGCGCGGCAGCGGTTGATGGCGAGGGCTGTGTCGGGCGTGAGCACGCAAGACTCGCCGTGCATCGGGTGATCGGCGGTGTCCTCGACCGAGACCGGCAGAAACGTGCCGGCACCGACGTGGAGGGTGACGAAACGCCGCGCGATGCCGCGCGCGTCGATGGCCTGCAGCACTCGCTCGGTGAAATGCAGACCGGCAGTCGGGGCGGCGACGGCGCCCTCACAGCGTGCGAACACGGTCTGGTAATCATCGCGGTCGCGCGCGTCGGCGGCGCGGCGGAGATAGGGCGGCAGCGGCATGGCGCCGTGGCGTTGCAGCGCCTCGGCGAGCGCCGTACCGCCCCGGTCGAAGACCAGGCTCACCTCCGGCCCATCCCGCGCCTCGACCGTGGCCCAAAAATCTCCGGCGAAGCGCACCCTGTCCCCCGGCCTAAGCCGCCGCGCGGGCTTGGCGAGTGCCTGCCAGCGGTCGTCCGCGACGCGCCGGTGCAGGGTGAGCTCTACCTTCGCCTCGCCCCGCCGGCCCACAAGGCGCGCCGGGATTACCCGCGTATCGTTGAAGACCATCATGTCGCCCGGCTGCAGCAGGGCCGGGAGATCCGCTATGCCACGGTGGGCGAGGCCGGTGGTCAGGTCCAGCAGGCGCGCCGAATCGCGCGGACGGGCGGGGCGTGTCGCGATTGCCTCGCGTGGGAGGTCGAAATCGAAGGGGTCGACACGCACCGCTGGCCGCCGGCGCCGCCTGCCTCAGGGAGGCGGCGTCCCGAACCGCTCGGCGAGTCGCTGTGCGATGAGCGGCGAGACGAAGCTCGACACGTCGCCGCCGAGGGAGGCGATCTCCTTGACCAGCTTGGAGGCGATGAAGTGATGCCGCTCCGACGCCATCAGGAACACGGTCTCCACACCCTGGTCGAGCCTGGAGTTCATGCCTGCCATCTGAAACTCGTACTCGAAATCGGCTACCGCGCGCAGCCCGCGCATGATGACAGTGGCGCCGACCTCATGAGCGAAGTGCATGAGCAGGCTGTCGAAGCTGCGGACCTCTAGCTGCGGCGGCTTGAGACCGAGCGCTTCGAGGTCCTGTTGGGTGAGGGCCACCCGCTCGTCCACGTCGAAGAGCGGGCTCTTGCCGGCGTTGACGGCAATCCCCACGACCAACCTGTCCACCACTCTAAGGGAACGTTTGATGATGTCCTGGTGACCCGTGGTGATCGGGTCGAAGGTTCCGGGATAGAGGCCGACCCGCTCAGCCATCCTGTGCCGCTCCAGCGTTCTCTGCCGCCTCGCTCGCCGCGCCGTTGCCGTTCACGTCGGCGAGCCGCGCCGCCGACACCACCCGCTCGCCCTTGCCCAGGCGGAAGATCGTCACGCCGCGGGTGCCTCGCCCCGTCTTGCTGATGCCCTTGACCGGGCAGCGGATCAGCTGACCGCCGTCGGTGACCAGCATGATCTCGTCCTCATCGGCCACGGGGAAGACCCCGACCACCTCGGTCTCGCCGCTGCCGATTGCGGTGTTGATGATACCCTTGCCGCCGCGCCGGGTCAGGCGGTAGTCGTGGCTGGAGGTGCGCTTGCCGAAGCCGTCGCTGCGGACCGTGAGAAGGAACTGCTCCTGGGCCGCGAGCTCTGCGTGGCGCTCTTTCGCGAGATTCGGCGCAGCCCCCTCACGCTTGCGGCGGAAGTAGGCGTCTCTCTCCTCGGCGGAGAGATCGCCGTGCGCGAGTATGCTCATGGAGATCACCCGGTCGCCCTCGGCGAGCTCCATCCCGCGCACACCCGACGAGCTCCGACCCCGGAAGAGGCGAACGTCGGCGGCGGCGAAGCGGGTGCACTTGCCGCCGCGCGCGGCGAGCAGCACGTCATCGCCGTCGGAGCAGGTCTGCACGCCGATGATGCGGTCGTCATCGCCGAGCTTCATGGCGATCTTGCCGGCGGACGGGACGTTCACGAAGTCGCTCGCGCTGTTGCGCCGCACGGAGGCAGCGGCGGTCGAGAACATGAGCTGGAGCTTGGCCCACTCCTCCTCGTCTTCCGGCATCGGCAGGATGGTCGATATGGTCTCGCCGGCCGCCAGCGGCAGCAGGTTGACCAGGGCCTTGCCGCGCGCCTGCGGCGCGGCCTGGGGCAGCCGGTAGACCTTGAGCTTGTAGACCTTGCCGGCGGTGGAAAAGAACAGCACCGGCGTGTGGGTATTGACGACGAAGACCTGCGAGACGAAGTCCTCATCGCGGGTGCTCATGCCGGCCCGGCCCTTGCCGCCCCGCCGCTGCGCCCGATAAGTCGACAGCGGCACCCGCTTGACGTAGCCGCGGTGGCTGAGCGTGACCACCATCTCCTCGCGCTGGATCAGGTCTTCGACATCGTGCTCGAACTCGGCCTCGCCCAGCTCGGTCCGTCGCACATCGGCAAACTTCTCCCGCGTGGCAACCAGCTCGTCGCGCAGGACGGAACGCAAGCGCTCCCGGTTCTGCAGGATGTCGATGAAATCCTTGATCTGCTCAACGATGCCGGCGAGCTCATCGGCGATCTTGTCGCGCTCCATGGCGGTGAGCCGCTGCAGGCGCAGCTCCAGGATCGCCCGCGCCTGCTCGTCGGTGAGCCGGCAGGTGCCCGTTTCCGTCACCCGCTGGCGCGGATCGGCGATCAGCGCGATCAGCGGACCCGCGTCCTTGACCGGCCAGTCCCGGCCGGTGAGGGCCGTGCGGGCCTCGGCGGGGTCTTTGGCACGCCGGATCAGCGCGATGATCTCGTCGATGTTGGCGACGGCGATGGCTAGGCCCGCGAGCGCATGGGCCCGCGTTCGAGCCTGTCTGAGCCGGTAGGCGGTGCGCCGAGTGACGACTTCCGCGCGGAACTCGATGAACGCCGCGATGATGTCCTTGAGCGTCAGCAGCTCCGGGCGGCCGCCGCGCAAAGCCAGCATGTTCACGCCGAAGCTCGTCTGCAGCGGCGAGTAGCGGTAGAGTTGGTTGAGCACCACTTCGGTCATCGCGCTGCGCTTGAGCTCGATGACGACGCGCACGCCGTCGCGGTCCGATTCGTCGCGGAGGTCGGCGATCCCCTCGATGCGGCGCTCGTTCACGAGCCCGGCAATGCGCTCGATCATCCGCGCCTTGTTCACCTGGTAGGGGATCTCGGTGACGATGATCGCTTCGCGGTCCTTGCCACACTGCTCGATGGTCGTGCGGCTGCGCATTACCACCGAGCCGCGGCCAAAGTGATAGGCCTGACGGATTCCTGCAGCGCCGATGATCATGGCGCCGGTCGGGAAGTCCGGCCCCGGCACGTGCTCCATCAGGGCGTTGATCGTGATCTCGGGGTCGTCGAGATAGGCGCAGGCGGCGTCGACCACCTCGCCCAGATTGTGCGGCGGGATGTTGGTCGCCATGCCGACCGCGATGCCGCCCGCCCCGTTGACCAGCAGGTTGGGGAAGGCCGCCGGCAGCACCACGGGCTCATGCTCGGACTCGTCATAGTTGGCCTGGAAGTCGACTGTCTCCTTGTCGATGTCGGTGAGCAGCGCGTGCGCGGGCTCGGCCAGGCGGACCTCGGTGTAGCGCATGGCCGCCGGCGGGTCGCCGTCCATCGAGCCGTAGTTGCCCTGCCCGTCCAGCAGCGGGAGGCGCATGGAGAAGTCCTGCGCCATGCGCACCATGGCGTCGTAGATCGCGGCGTCGCCGTGGGGGTGGTACTTGCCGATGACGTCGCCGACCACGCGGGCCGACTTGCGGTAGGGCTTGTTCCAGTCGTAGCCGTTCTCGTGCATCGAGTAGAGGATGCGGCGATGCACCGGCTTCAGGCCGTCGCGCACGTCGGGCAGCGCGCGGCTCACGATCACGCTCATCGCGTAATCGAGGTAGGAGCGTTTCATCTCCTCCTCGATGGCGATGGGGGGCGTCAGGGGCGCGCCGCCGTCGGGCGGCTCCCGAGGTGGCGCGGAGGGCGGTAGCTCTGTCACCAATGACCGGAAAGATTATTGGAAGACAAGGAATTAGGCCACGCGTCGTGACTCGGTCCTCATGACATATAGGCTACAGGAATCGGCCCTGATCCACAATGTTGCAGACGCGAATTGCGATGCCGCCAGCGGACCCTTCGATGGCTGCTTCCAGCGATCGAATCTCCTGATCTCTCCAAGTTCTTCCACCTGTTATTCAGTATTCGTCCGCATCTCTGGTTGGGATCAATATCTCGAAGATTGCGCCCCTTCCCGGTTCGGAATCCACCGACAAATCGCCCTTCCACCCGCGCACCAGGCTATAGGCGATGGCAAGCCCGAGGCCCTTGCCATCCCCCGCCCCCTTGGTCGTGAAGAAGGGCTCGAACACTTGGCCCTGGAGCCCCGGTGGAATCCCCGGTCCGTCGTCTTCCACCGTGACCCGGACATAGCTGCCGGCGGTCAAGCCTCGCGCCTCTGCACCCTGCGGATCGATCGCTGTGCGCTCGACGGTCACCTGCATCCGCCCGCCTGAGCCCGTCGCCTCAGCCGCGTTGGTAACGATCTGTGCTGCGACTTCGTGGAGCTCCCAAGGGTTGACGTGGATTCGGGAAGCGTCGTCGGTGGTGCGGCAAGTGATCTCCGGGACGGGATCGAGCGCCTCCCCGGCAAGCGAAATGCTCTCCAACACCCCGTCGGCCGCCACTATGGTTTTCGGCACCCGCATGCCGCCGTCGCCGAACGCGAGCATTCGACTGACGATCGCAAGACCTCCCTTTGCCGCGTCCGAGATCCCTTCCAGTCGGATCTTCTCGTCGGAGACTGCGGCGCTCTGCTCGAGTCCCTCCTCGGCAAGCCCTGCGATCGGCTCCAGCACGCGACGGAGCTCACCGGCGAATCCGCCACCAAGCGTCCCCATGGCGGCGACCTCGTACCCCTCGCGAAGCTGCTCCTCCATGGCCCGGCGTTGCTCCAACGCGTCGGCGAGCTCGATGGCCTGTCCGTTCAGGGTCCTGTTCAGTTCCGAGACCTCTCGCCAACGCCGCAGGGAAAACCACGTTGCCACGATGGCGAGCGCCGGGATGCAGGCGATGATCTCGTCCAGATCCCAGTCTTCGTACTCGCGTGTGAGCTCGAACAGGCTCTCCACCAGTTCGAAGCTTGCGAACAGCGCCACAATGGCGGCACCCGCCGCCACGCTTACGATCAGATCTTTCCCTGTCCTGCTCATGCCCTGCCCCTTCGCCCGCTCTCCGCCGGGTCAGCGGAGCGCGCGCTGCTGCGCTGTGTCGTTCACCCTTCCATTGTCCAGTGATCTGCGGTCGCTCGCGTACGACCGCGTTCGACTTCCAACTGGACGGAGTCCGGTGAAGACGCATCGCGCAACCGAATCACGCAAATGCAAAGTTGATGGGCCGCCCCATCAACGGATTCCGGTCGGGCAGTAGCGCCGCGTCCCGCCGGCGCGGCAACCGAGGGCTAGAAGGGGATGTCGTCGTCCAGGTCGGTGGATGAGGGTCCGCTGTCGCGGGCGGCGGCCGGGGCGGCGGCCTGCTCGCCGCCATAGTCGCGCCCGCCGCCGCCGCTATCGGCACGGCTGTCCAGCATGGTGAGCTCGCCGCGAAAGCGCCCCAGCACCACCTCGGTGGTGTATTTCTCCTGCCCCGACTGGTCGGTCCACTTGCGGGTCTGCAGCTGGCCTTCGAGATAGACCTTGGAGCCCTTGCGCAGGTAGTTCTGCGCGACCTCGCCGAGGCGATCGTTAAATATAACGACTCGGTGCCACTCGGTCCGCTCGCGCCGCTCGCCGGTCTGACGGTCCTTCCAGTTTTCGCTGGTGGCGACCGACATGTTGACGATGGGCCTGCCGTCCTGTGTCTGACGGGTTTCCGGGTCGCGTCCCAGGTTGCCGACCAGAATGACCTTGTTGACGCTCCCCGCCATGACCCAAACTCCCTCTGTGCTCGCAGGTTCCGGTGGCCACTCTTAGCCGATTGCCCGGGCCGCCTCAAACCGACCTCACGATGCCGGCGACCCATAGCGGCGGCTCTCGCCTTCGCAGGGCGAAGCTCCTATATTCTGCTACCGATCCCCAAGCCAATTCGTCCGCGCCCATGGCCAAGACCATCAGCGTTCGCGGCGCTCGCGAGCACAATCTGAAGGGCGTCGACGTCGACCTGCCCCGCGACCGCCTGACCGTCATCACCGGGCTGTCGGGCTCGGGCAAGTCCTCGCTCGCCTTCGATACAATCTATGCCGAGGGCCAGCGGCGCTACGTCGAGAGCCTCTCGGCCTACGCGCGCCAGTTCCTGGAGCTGATGCAAAAGCCCGACGTGGAGTCGATCGACGGGCTCTCGCCGGCGATCTCCATCGAGCAGAAGACCACGTCGCGCAATCCGCGCTCCACCGTGGGCACGGTGACGGAGATCCACGACTACCTGCGCCTGCTCTTCGCCCGCATCGGGGTGCCCTACTCGCCTGCGACGGGCCTCCCGATCGAGAGCCAGACCGTGAGCCAGATGGTGGACCGTATCCTCGCGATGGAAGAGGGCACGCGCCTTTACCTGCTCGCACCGGTAATCCGCGGCCGCAAGGGCGAGTACCGGAAGGAGCTCGCCGAGCTGCTCAAGCGCGGATTTACCAGGGTCAAGATCGACGGCGAGATTCACGACATCGACGCAGCACCTGCGCTCGACAAGAAGCGCAAGCACGACATCGAGGTGGTGGTGGACCGTGTGGTGGTCTCGCCCACACTCGGCACCCGCCTCGCCGACAGCCTGGAGACCGGCCTCGGGCTCACCGAAGGACTGGTGGTGGCCGAGGACGCCGAGAGCGGCGAGCGGACGATCTTCTCGGCCAAGTTCGCCTGCCCGGTCTCGGGCTTTACCATCGAGGAGATCGAGCCCCGGCTCTTCTCCTTCAACAACCCCTTCGGCGCCTGCCCGAGCTGCGACGGCCTCGGCATCCGGCTCTATTTCGACGCCGAACTCGTGGTGCCGGACCAGCGCCTCAGCCTCGCCCAAGGCGCGGTCGCCCCCTGGGCGGGCTCGTCCTCGCCCTACTACAGGCAGACCCTGGAGTGCATCGCCGGCCACTATGACGCCCGGATGACCGTGCCCTGGAGCGAGCTGCCGCCGAAGGTGCGGCAGACGATCGTACACGGCTCCGGTGAGGAGCGGATCACCTTCACCTACGACGACGGCATCCGCCAATACAGCACGACCAAGCCCTTCGAGGGCGTGGTGCCCAACCTGGACCGGCGCTGGCGCGAATCCGACAGCGCCTGGCTGCGCGACGAGCTCGGCAAGTTCCAGAGCACCGCCGCGTGCGAGAGCTGCGGCGGCCATCGGCTGAAGCCGGAGGCGCTCTGCGTCAGGGTCGGGGACTTGCACATCGGCGATGTCACGCAATTCTCCATCGCGGACGCCGCGCGCTGGTTCACAGCACTCGACGACAGCCTGACGCGCAAGCAGCGCGAGATCGCCCGGCGCATCCTCAAGGAGATCAACGAGCGGCTGCAGTTCCTGATGGATGTCGGGCTGGAATACCTCACGCTCTCGCGCACCGCCGGCACGCTCTCCGGCGGCGAGAGCCAGCGCATCCGCCTCGCCTCCCAGATCGGCTCAGGGCTGACCGGCGTGCTCTACGTGCTGGACGAGCCCTCCATCGGCCTGCACCAGCGCGACAACGCACGCCTGCTCGGCACGCTGCGCAACCTGCGCGACCTCGGCAACACCGTGCTCGTGGTCGAGCATGACGAGGACGCGATCAGGAGCGCGGACTATGTCGTAGACATGGGGCCTGGCGCCGGAGTCCACGGCGGCGAAATCGTGGCCGAGGGGGAGCCCCCCGCCATCATCGCGAACCGGGAGAGCCTGACCGGTCAATACCTGAGCGGGGAGGAGGCGATCCCGGTGCCGGAGACCACGCGGCCCGGCAAGGAGGGCCAGACGGTCACGGTACGCGGCGCGCGCGCCAACAACCTCGCAAGTATCGACGTCGCCTTCCGCCTCGGCACCTTTACCTGCGTCACCGGCGTCTCCGGCAGCGGCAAGTCCACGCTGATCGTCGACACGCTCTACCGCGCCGCCGCGCGGCGCATGTTCGCGGCCCGCGTCCAGCCCGGCGCGCACGACGACATCGACGGGCTCGAATTCCTGGACAAGGTGGTGGACATCGACCAGTCGCCCATCGGCCGCACGCCGCGCTCCAACCCGGCCACCTACACCGGCGCCTTTGGCCCGATCCGCGAGTGGTACGCCGGGCTGCCGGAGGCCAAGGCGCGGGGCTACAAGCCGGGGCGCTTCTCCTTCAACGTCAAGGGCGGGCGCTGCGAGGCCTGCCAGGGCGACGGCCTGATCAAGATCGAGATGCACTTTCTGCCGGACATCTACGTCCAGTGCGAGGAGTGCAAGGGGCGCCGCTACAACCGCGAGACCCTGGAGATCCTTTACCGCAGCCAGTCCATCGCAGACGTGCTGGCGATGACCGTGGACGACGGCGCGGCCTTCTTCAAGGCGGTGCCCGCGATCCGCAACAAGCTGGAGACCCTGCAGCGCGTCGGGCTCGGCTACATCCAGGTGGGCCAGCAGGCGACCACGCTCTCCGGCGGCGAGGCGCAGCGGGTCAAGCTCGCCAAGGAGCTGTCGCGCCGCGCCACCGGCAAGACTCTTTACATCCTCGACGAGCCCACCACCGGCCTTCACTTCCACGACGTGCGCAAGCTGCTGGAGGTGCTGCATGCGCTGGTGGAGAGCGGCAACACCGTGGTGGTCATCGAGCACAACCTGGAGGTGATCAAGACCGCCGACTGGATCGTCGATCTCGGGCCGGAGGGCGGCGACGGCGGCGGGCGCGTGGTCGCAGCCGGCACACCCGACGAGGTCGCCGCTGTGGACGAGAGCTACACCGGGCAGTTCCTGCGCCGCGCGCTCGGCCCCGCGCCGGCCCGCCAGGCGCATCACGGAGCAAGGCGCCCCCGGCGCACGCGGCGCAAGGTGGCCTGAGCCGGGCGGCGGAGCGCGGAGAGCAGACGGGTGGAAGAGCGGATCCGCATCATCGGCGGCGGCCTCGCCGGCTGCGAGGCGGCGTGGCAAATCGCGCGCCAAGGCGGAGCGGTCGAGCTGTGGGAGATGCGGCCGGTGCGCGCCACCGAGGCGCATATCACGGACCGGCTTGCCGAGCTGGTCTGCTCCAACTCCTTCCGCTCCGACGATGCCGAGCGCAATGCCGTCGGCCTCCTGCACGAGGAGATGCGGCGCGCGGGCTCGCTGGTCATGGCCGCCGCCGACCGCCACAAGGTGCCGGCCGGGCAGGCGCTCGCCGTGGACCGCACGGGCTTCGCCGAGGCCGTGCAGCAAGCAATCGAAGACGAGCCCGCAATCCGGTTGCGCCGTGCGGAAGCCCCCGGCCTGCCCGATGCGGCGGAGGGCCTGACCATCGTCGCCACCGGCCCCCTCACCGCCCCGGCGCTGAGCCAGGCGATCCTGGACGAGACCGGCGAGGACCACCTCGCCTTCTTCGACGCGCTCGCACCCATCGTCCACCGCGACAGCATCGACTTCGACCGGGCCTGGTTCCAGTCCCGCTACGACAAGGCGGGTCCCGGCGGCGACCGCGCGGCCTACATCAACTGCCCGCTCGACGGCGAGCGCTACGAGGCCTTCATCGACGCCCTGCTCGCCGGCGACACGATCCCCTTCAGGGACTGGGAGCGCGACACGCCCTACTTCGAGGGCTGCCTGCCCATCGAGGTGATGGCGGCGCGCGGCCGCGAAACGCTCCGCTTCGGCCCCATGAAGCCCGTGGGTCTGACCGACCCCGCCACCGGCGCCCGCCCGCATGCGGTGGTGCAACTGCGTCAGGACAACGCGCTCGGCACCCTCTTCAACATAGTGGGCTTCCAGACCAAGCTCACGCACGGGGCGCAGAAGCGGATCTTCCGTCTGATCCCGGGGCTGGAGCAGGCGAGCTTCGCCAGGCTTGGCGGCATTCACCGCAACACCTTCATCAATAGCCCGGTGCTGCTGGACGCGGAGCTGCGGCTGCGCCGCGCCCCGCATCTGCGCTTCGCGGGTCAGATCACCGGCGTCGAGGGCTATGTCGAGAGCGCGGCGATCGGGCTGCTCGCGGGGCGTTTCGCTGCGGCGGAGATTACGGGTGCGACCGCCCCGCCGCCGCCGCCAACCACGGCGTTCGGCGCGCTGCTCAGCCACATCACCGGCGGTCATCTGGGCGCAGGCGGGACCTTCCAGCCGATGAACGTCAACTTCGGCCTGTTCCCGCCGCTCGCGGGGCGCGTGCCCAAGCGCGCACGCAAGGTCGCGATGGTAGAGCGCGCCCGCGCGGATCTCGGCCACTGGCTGGGGGAAGGCCGCGCCGCGGCAGCCTGAGCCGGCCGCTTAGCGGGGTACCTGTGCGCGTTATCGCCGGAGACAGGGTCAAGCTCGGCGGGATCAGCCATCGCCTCGCTTCGGCAACTACGGCGGAGACGCCGCCGGTGCAGGTATTGGTAAGGGCCGGAGGCGACGTTGCGCCCGCCCGCAGAGTCGTGCGCGGGGCCGCGATGCGGAGGGCGAAAAATTTTATGCGGGATTCGCGGGATAAGTGGGATTCAAGTGGGATGAGTGGGTCGCGCGCTCGCGCAGCGTCGTGCGCGCGAAATCAGGAGTCCCGCACGCGTGTCTCCTGCGCCTGAAGGGTCGCGGGCGCGGCAATCGCGTCATGCGGGCGGAGCGCGCCGCGCACCGCACCCTGTGTAGGGGGACGAAAGTCATTGCGAATCCGGAAGATGCCGGGAAGAAGGCGGAAGAAGGCGGACGGTCAAGGGGTTGGCGGCGTTTCCGGGGTCTGGCGGGCCGGACGAAAGTCTTTGCGAATCCGGCCCGGAAAGGGCCGTGAATTGGCTGGAAACGGTGATTTTCGGGGCGTTTCAGGGGTGCTGAAAGGCCTGTAAATCGGGGCGGTTCCGGGGGTGCGGATTCGCCGGTAAATCGGGGTGCGGCGCGGGGCTTCGCCTCGCCCGGTCTACGATGCCGGCGTTGTCCCCGCGCCGGCCTCCTTCCCTTCGAGATCGGCGCGCCGCGGGTCGCGTGCGATCTCCTCGTCGGAGAACGGCTTTCGCCCGGGGTTCTCGACCTCCCAGCTTTCCATCCATGGCAGCGACTGGCATCCGCAGTTGATCGTCTCGGCGGCGGGTCCGGCGGGATCGCGGGGGTACATGAGCGAAGCGCCGCCGACGTCGAAGGGCCTGGCGGCTTCCCTGGTCTGTCCGTCGACGGCGTCGTGGGCGATGCGGCTTCTGAGCTTTCCGGAGCGTCGCCACTGCTTCCTCAGCCCCGGCAGGATCCCGGCGGCCTGCTCCATGCGCTGCTGTCCGGCCATGGAGTATGCGCGGCCGAGCTCGGTCCGGATCACGGTGAGCGCACGGGAGCGGCCGCTCTTGAGGATGGCGGCGACGCGTCCGGTGGTCTCGCCGACGGGGACCGAGCCGGTCATGGCGAGGCCGAGCTGGGTGTTGACGCGGTCTGCGAGGGCGGCGGTGACGCCCTTCATCTTGTCGGTGAGGAAGGATCGCATGGCGAGGAGCTGGCGGGTGTCGACCTCGGGCAGGACGGCGGCGATGCGGAAGTCGGGGGCATCGAGGCGCATGGCGGCGTCGACGGGGGCGTCCATGGTATCGATGCCGGCGTCCCAGGCGCGGGTTGCGCCCTCGGCCATGGCCTGCCCGGCGTCTGCGCCGAGGCTGTCGAGGGCGTCCCGGACGGAGGCCTGGAGGGATGGCAGCGCCCATGCCTGGTAATCGGAGGGCGCGCCGGCGAGGGTGGCCCGGATGTCGCGCTCGGCGCGCCCGAGGATGCGGCCGACCTCGGCGGCGGTGTCCTTCTGGATGCGGGGCAGGGCGCGGGCGCGGCGGGATCGCTCGCCCTTGAGCCTGTGCTGGCGCTGACGGTCGGTAGCCACGTGCTACGCCTCGCCGTCGTCGGCGTCCTCGTCCTGCGGGGGCTCGCGGAAGGCGTCTTCTTCGGCCCGTCCGGCGGCGTCTTCGCGCGCCGCCTCGAGTTCGGCGTCGGCGTCGATCTCGACGCCGAGGCGCCCGGCGACGGCGGCGATGACGCGGAGCGCGGTGGCGTCCGAGAGCAGGCCGCGCTCGATGGCCAGCGCCGCGGCGCCTGCGGTCTGGGCGAGCGCGGCGGCGTGTCGGGAGGCGTCGGCGACCACCATCTCGGGCCATTCGACGGAGACGGCGAGGGCGGGGTCTGCGGGATCGGGCCATGATGCGCCGGAGGGGTCGAGCCTGCGGGCGATGGCGTAGTCTGCGGCCCGGCGCAGGATCTCGGTCCACAGCCTCTGGCGCATCTTGAGGGTCTTGAAGGCGGGATCGCCCATCTCTGCGGCGGTTGCGCGGTTGACGTCGCCGCCGCCGCCGAACCAGTGCTCGGGCATGCCGGCGCCGCCGAGCAGGTGGTTGCGGAAGAGGCGGGATGTTGCGTCGAGGTCGCGGCCGCCGAGGTCGGGGGCGAGGGGCTGCCAGGTCTCGCTCTCGTTGTGGACGCGGACGGTTCCGGGCGTGGGCGCCGTTGAGCGCGCGCGGTCTTTCAGCGGGGATCGGGGCCTGATCCGCTCGGATTTGTTGAGGTTTTGGGGCGGGTGCCCCTCGGCGAACTTGCAAGAAGTTCGCCGGGGGGCTTTGTCTCGTGGTGACGGTCACAATCGCCAGAGACGGCCCCAATGTCGCACAACATTTTCCGCCACTCCATGCTTTGCAACGCCCTGGTCTGGGCCTGGCTGCGCGAGGTCGATGAGGCCGAGGCGGCGCGCTGCCGCGAGGCGGGCTGCCGACACTGCCCCGGCAAGCTGCACAGCGCGACGTATCCGCGCAAGCCGTACGGTCTGGCAGCCGAGTTGAGGGAAGAGGGCACGCGGCGGTTCAGCTTCTGCTGCGCGGATTGCCGCCTGCGAGCGACCCCACCATCGGTACGATTCTTCGGGCGCCGCTTTTATCTGGGCGCCCTGTTCGTTCTGTTGAGTGCACTGGTTCTGAGAGGCGGGGTGCGGTTGCAGACGATCAAGCGGAAGTGGGGGGTCTCGGTCGCCACACTGCGCCGCTGGCGGAAGTGGTGGCTGGAGGCGTTCCCGGCGACGGAGCCCTGGGGAGCGAAGCGTGGCGAACTGGTGATGCCACCCGAGGAGGTGCCGCTGCTCTTCGTGCTGCGGCAGATGCGGGGCGGACGCTTCGGTGAGCGTCTGTTCCTGAGCCTGATCTGGTTCAAGCCGTGGACGGGCTATTGCGGGCTCGGCGATGGCTCGGCGCCGCCCGCAGAAAGTGTTCCTGTCACGCCCGGATAGGGCGTTCTACATGGGCATCTCTCCGATGCGGCGAGGGAGGGATGCCGGAATGGACAAGGACGACGCAGGCGCCAGGCGCGAGAAGTGGGCCCGGCTGCGCTTTGCGGTGGTGGGGCCGCTTCTGGCTTCACCGCCGCCTGCAGGCCAGCTGGGGGCCGAGTTCGAGCGTCTGTCGCAGCGCGACTGGGAGCACCCGTCGGGCAAGGGGCCGGTGCGCTTTGCGGCCTCGACGATCGAGCGCTGGTACTACCGGGCGCGGGCAGAGGAGCAGGACCCGGTCAAGGCGCTGCGCCGGAAGCCTCGGACCGACGTCGGCCGCGAGCGGTCCATGTCGGCGGGGCTGATCGCGGCGCTGCGCGAGCAGTACCGGGTCCATCCCTCGTGGGCGGCGCAGCTCCACTACGAGACCCTCAAGGCTCATGTTGCGACCCATCCCGAGCTCGGCCCGATGCCGTCCTACGCGACGCTGACGCGGGCGATGCGCAATCGCGGCCTGGTGCGCGAGCGCCCCAGGAAGTGGCACGAGGGTGAGGACAAGCCGGCGGTCGAAGCCCGCGAGGTCCTTAGCTACGAGGTGTCTCGCAGTCACGCGCTGTGGCACGGGGACTTCCACCACGGCAAGCGCCGCGTGCTGACGGCGTCGGGCGAATGGCAGACGCCCATCCTGCTCGGCTTCCTCGACGACCACTCCAGGCTTGGCTGCCACCTGCAGTGGTACCTGGAGGAGACCGCCGAGGTCTTCGTCCACGGGCTCTGTCAGGCCTTCATGAAGAGGGACTTGCCCAGGTCCCTGCTGACCGACAACGGCGGGCCGATGACGGCGGGCGAGGTCGAGGAGGGCTTGCACCGCCTCATCGGCATCGTGGGGGCCACGACACTCGCTTACAGCCCCCATCAAAATGGAAAAATCGAGTCGTTCTGGGGCACGGTCGAGGGCCGCCTGATGGCTCAGCTCGAAGGCGTCGACGCGCTCACCCTGAAGATGCTCAACGACGCCACCATAGCCTGGCTGGAGCAGGACTACCATCGGCGGGTGCACCGCGAGCTCGGCATGACGCCGCATGAACGCCTCGCCGGGAGCGTCAAGGCATCGAGGCCCTGCCCCGCCTCGGACGAGCTCAAGGCGGCCTTCCGCATCGCCAGGAAGCGCACGCTCAGGCGCTCGGACGGCACCGTCTCGGTCGAGGGCATCCGCTACCAGGTGCCACAGCCGTGGCGCCACCTGAGGACGCTCTGGGTCCGCTATGCGCGCTGGGACCTCAGCGGCGTCGATCTGGTGGAAGGCCGAAGCGGCGAGCGGCTGTGCACGCTGTACCCCCTCGACAAGCGCGGCAACGCCGATGGCGTCCGCCGTCCTGCGAGACCCGGCAGCGACCATGGCGGCGCCAGCGCGGGCGTCGGCGAACTTCCGCCGCTGCTCAAGGGCGTGCTCGACGCCCAGGCCGCAACAGGCCTGCCGCCGGCCTGGGTACCCCATAACAAGACGCCCGGTCCGGGCGAGGACGACGATCAGGGAGATCCGTCATGAACCGCGAGCTGCTCACCTTCTACGGGCTCAAATGGAACCCCTTCGCCACCGACCTTCCGGTCGACAGCCTCATGGTGAGCCCCGCCGTCGACAGCTTCTGCCTCAGAATCGAGCATCATCTTGTGCGCCAGGGCGGCTTCGCGTTGATCGCCGGCGAGCCCGGCACCGGAAAGAGCGTGGCGTTGCGCGTGCTCGCCGACCGCCTCGGCCGCTCGGACGGGCTCAGGGTCTGTGCCATCACCCACCCCTCTTCCAGGCTGTCCGACTTCTACCGCGAGATCGGCGGGATGTTCGGCGTCGACCTGATGTACAACAACCGCTGGGCCAGCTTCAAAAACCTGCGCGAGCGATGGCTCACCCATGTCGACGACACCCGCATGCGGCCCGTGGTGCTCATCGACGAGGCCCAGGAGCTGCTGCCCTCGGTGATCTCCGAGATCCGCCTGCTGGCGTCCACCGACTTCGACTCGCGCGCCATCCTCTCGGTCGTCTTCGCCGGCGACAGCCGCCTGATCGACAGGCTCCGCCAGCCCGACTTGCAGCCCATCGCCTCGCGCCTGCGCCAGCGCCTGGTCATGACCCAGGCAGACGCCGGCGACCTCGCGGCCCTGCTCGACCATCTGGTCGAGCAGGCCGGCAATCCGGGCCTCATGAGCGCAGAGCTCAAGGACACCCTGGTCACCCACGCCGGCGGCAACCCCAGGGCGCTTACCGTCATGGGCGACATGCTGCTCGCCGCCGGCGCCGAGAAGAACCGCGAGGTTCTCGACGAGAAGCTCTTCATGGAGATCCTGGGCGAGCCCGCCAAGCCGAAGAGGGCACGGCGGTGAAGGGCTTCCCGACACGGGCGCCGATGCAGCTCGAGGATCGCCCCCGGGCGCAACAGTGGATGGTGGACACGCTGTGGGCCGAGCAGGCCGTGGGCATCGTCGGCGGCGAGCCCAAGTGCGGCAAATCCCTGCTCGCGCTCGATCTCGCCGTCGCCGTGGCCACCGGCGTCCCATGCCTGCGCCACTACCGCCCCAGCGCAAGCGGCACCGTGCTGCTCTTCGCCGCCGAGGACGCCGGCCACAGGGTGCGCAAGCGTCTGCAGGGGATCGCCCGCGCCGCCGCCACCCCCTTCGACGAACTCGACATCGCCGTCATCGACGTGCCCACCCTGCGTCTCGACCGGCCCGGCGACCGTCAACGCCTGCAGCAGACCGTGGAGCGCATCGAACCGCGCCTCCTGATCCTCGATCCCCTGGTCCGCCTGCACAGCGTCGACGAGAACGCCGTCGCAGAGATCGCCCCCATCCTCGGCTTCCTGCGCGAACTGCAGCGCCGCTTCGAAACCGCCGTCCTCCTCGTCCACCACGCCCGCAAGAGCGGCGGCACCCGGCCGGGGCAGGCCCTGCGCGGGAGCAGCGAGCTGCACGCTTGGGGTGACTCAAATCTGTACCTGCGCCGGCGCGACAAGAAGATCGTCATGACGGTCGAGCAGCGCGACGCCCGGGGCCTCAACGACATCGAGCTGGAACTCGTCGACGGCGGACATGGGCCGGCCTTCCGTCTGCACCAGGACGCGGCAGATGAAGACAGGCACGAGCCCGCCACCGTCGAGCAGCGCGTCTTCAAGGCGATCGAGCAGGCCGAAAAGCCGCTCTCGAAAGCCCAGATCCGCTCACGCGCCGCTGCCCGCAACGCCACCGTCGTTGCCGCCATCGAGAGCCTCACCAGGGAGGGGCGCATCGAACGGGCGCCCAGGGGTGGCTATCGCCTCGCAGCCGCCGAGGCGCACCGGGAGCCGCAATCCCCTGCCGCCATCAACGGAAGTGCGGGATGAGGCGTTCCCGTTCCCGTTCCCGGAACTCTTAAGCGTTGAAGGGTACAGGAACGGGAACGCCGTCAGCCTCCCTTCCAAGCAGACCTTCGCCGGGACCCGGCAATGAGCGGCGGCGATCCCCTGGCCACCTGCCGCAACATCCCCCTCGACCGGGTCGCCGCCGCCCTCGGCTACCGCAGAGACCCGACCGACCGGGCGCGCTTCAAGCGCGGGGGCTCGGTCATCAGCATCAACGGCGAGAAGTTCTTCGATCACCTGCGCGGCACGGGAGGGGGTGGCGCCATCGACCTCGTCATCCATGCGACGGGATGCCGCTTCCCGGAAGCCCTCCGCTTCCTCGGAAGCCATGAGGGGCGGAGGGAGATCACCACCATCCCAGCCGCCCCGCGACGCCTGCGGCTGCCAAGGCCCAGTCCCCGCGCCTGGCCCAGGGTCCGGGACGCCCTCATCCGCCAACGCGCTATCGGCACCGACGTGCTCGAAGCCTGCCACGGCCGAGGCCTCCTCTACGCCGATGACAGGATCAACGCCGTCTTCATCTGCCGAAACGCCAGCGGGCACACGACCGGCGCCGAGATCCTCGGCACCGCGCCGCAGCCCGGAACAAAACGCTTCAGGGGCATGGCCCCGGGATCGCGCAAGGCGCGTGGCGGCTTCTGGCTCCACTGCGACCGAAACCAGCCCGCCCTCGTCATCCTCACCGAGAGCGCCGTCGACGCCATCTCTGCACGAAGCCTGCGCGTCGAGGGGACGCGCGAGAACGGCGCCGTCGTCGCCTCAACCGCCGGCATCGCCAGCTCGGTCCCGCCCTGGATCAAGGAGTGGAAGCCACGTCGCATCGTCTGTGCCTACGACGCAGACAGCGCCGGCGACACTGCCGCCGAGCATCTCGTGCTCAACGATCCAAGGGTGAAAAGGTTGCGCCCACGACACGCCAAGGACTGGAACGAGATGCTCCTGCGGTCTCGATGAAAGCCAGGCCACTCACCGCTCTCGCAGATCAACCAAGCGCCGCATCACGAACATCAAATAATCCGAAAACCGCACCATCAAATGCTGGGCGCACGCTCACCGTGCGCGCCCATGCCGGCCCGCCCGGCTCCGACGCGCGCGCGAACGGCGCCGAAACCGCCCGCGTGTGGACGACACCCGCGCCGGAGGACGGAATCGGCGAGCCCGTCGACACGCTCTGGCGCCTCTATCCCGCAGGCGCCGGGCCGGCGAGGGTGAAGGTCGTGGGCGTCAGCCCCAGATCCGGGGACCGGGTGCGCCTCGAGGCCGTCGACGAGGTCGGCGCCTACTACGCTGCCGCCACCGCCGACCTCTCGGTCGATCTGCCGCAGATACGGCGCAATCTGCCGCGGGTCCTGCACGCCACCGTCACCGAGACCCTGATCCGCGTCGGCGCCGCCTTCCTCGTCGAGATCGCGCTCTCCCTCACCGTCGCCGGCGACTGGCGCGGCGCCGAGGTCCGCGCGTCGTGGGAGCGCCGGCCCATGCGCACCGTCGCCAGCCTCGACGGCGGCGACACGGAGGCGCGCTGGACCAGCCCGCCCGAGGGCTGGATCGAGATCGTCGTCCTGCCCCGCGGCGGCGGACCGCCGCACCGCACCGCATATACGATCCGCGGCCTGCGCACGCCCCCCGGCGCGGTCACCGAGGCCCACGTCGAGCGCCTCGGCGACGGCACCCGGCGCTTCCGCTGGGTCGAGCCGGCCGACCCCGACCTGCTCGGCGTCCGCATCAGATACGGACCCGCGCCCGGCTGGCCCGCAGATCCGGGCACGCCGTGGGAAGAGCTGCGCGCGATCCACCGCGGGTGGCTCACCGCAAGCCCGTGGGAGGCCGTCGAGCCCGCCGCCGGCGACTGGATCTTCTCCTTTCGCCCGCTCGACACGGGCGGGCGCTACGGCCCCGAGAGCCGCGTCACCGCGCGCCTCGGCGCCCAGCGCCGGGGCGAGAGCCTGTTCTGGGCCTGCCCCAGCGCCGAGGGATGGACCCGCGGCACGCTCGCCGGCGCGGCCCTCGACTTCTCCTGGGCCGATCCCGCCACCGGCGCCGCCGACTACGCCTGGGGCGGCCTCACCACCTGGGACGCCTGGACCGGATGGGCGCTCCCCGGCGCGGGCTGGACGGCGGAGCCCACCGTCTACACCTCCATGCCGGCGGCCCTCGGCCAGGACGGCGTCGTGTCGCTGCTCACCTGGGAGTCCGATTCCCCCGTCCAACCGACGGTGCGCGTGCGCGCCGCCGACGGCCGCGACGACCTCGACGACGCCGCCTGGACCGGCTACGCCGCCGGCGACGCGATTACCGGTCGCGTGGTCCAGGTCGAGTGGACCTGGACCTGGGAACGGGGGCAGATTCCCACCGTCAAGTACCTCTGCTTCGGCCTCGCCCGCGCCCATATCGCCGCGCCGGCGGGCTGAGCGATCGCGAAAGGAAACCCCATGACCGCATGGCCCACCAGGAAGATCGACACCACCCACCTCGACCAGGGCAGCGATTCGCCCGCCCACGCCCGCGCCGCCATCAAGGCCATGGCCGACACCATAAACGCCATGATCGCCGCCGCCGGCGATCCGGGCGGCGTCGCCACCCTCGACGGCTCCGGCCTGCACCCCTTCCGCCAGATGCGGGGCGAGGTGTTCACCGCCGCCGAGCGCACGCGGCTGGCCAACCTCAGCGAGCGCGCGGCGCCGCCGCGTCCCGCGCCCGAGCCGGCGCCCCGGCCCACGCCGCGCGGGCGCAAGACCTTCACCACGCCCGGCTCCGGGTACTGGCGCGCGCCCGCGGGCGTGACCCGCGTGCGCGTGCAGTTGCGGGGCGGCGACGGCGGCGACGGCGCCGGCGATAGCGGCTTCGAACAAAACAGGGGCGCCGCGCCGATCAGCTGGACGGGCGGCGACGGCGGCGACGGCGGCTTCATCTACTTCGAGATCGCGGTCTCGGCGGGCAGCTCCTACTTCTGGTCCGTGGGAAGCAACGGCGTGGACGGAGCGCGATTGAGGGACGGCGGCGACGGCAGCAACACCGCCGTCCTCGGCGGCACGGCGCGCGGCGGCAAGGGCGGCAAGAGAGCGTATGGCCGACGCGACGGCGCAGACGGCGCAGACGGAACCGCATCCGCCCCCGCCGGCGCAAGCGGCGTCAGCCGACACACCCAGCTCACCGTGCCCTCCCCGGTCTCCGCCGGCTATATCGTCATCGAGTGGGGCTGATCGCGATGCGCCGCACCCTCGTCCCCGCAGGCGGCGGCATCGACAGCACCGCCCTCGCCCTCCTCGTCCTGCGCGAGACCGAAGACGAGGTCGTCCTCTCCTACTACCGCGAACCGGCCCGCGAGCTGCCGGAGCGCATCGCCCGCGAGCAGGCCGCAAGCGAGGCCGTCGCAGACTGGCTCTCCCGCAACGTCCGGCCCGTGCGCCACGTCAGCCGCGACGCCCTGCGCCTCGACCTCGACGCCGGCGCCGAATACCCGATCAGGGACGGGAGAGGGTGGGAGGGCGTCTGCGACCCCACATTCGGCCCCTGGGGCCTCGACCGGTACGCAACCCACGCCGACGAGGCCGAGCGCCACCGCGCCGACCGGGTGATGCTCGGCATCACCTCGTGGGGCACCGCCGACGACATGCACCGCATGTACTGGTATCCCGTCTACCGCGCGCGCACCGCCGTCCCCATGGAACTCCCCTTCTTCCCCGGCTGGGAGGACGGCGCGCAGTGGCCGCCGTCGCGGGACGACCCCTTCGGACCCGTCGCCGGGCGCTTCATGCTCCAGGCCCTGCTCCCGCCCGGGCTGGAGGCGCTCACCTACCGGTGCACCGCCGCGGCAGAGCCCTGCGGACGCTGCCCCAGATGCCGCCTCAACGCCTTCTTCGAGCGCTTCTGCCGGGGACGCCCGGCGGACCAGGTCGCCCGCATCGACGACGCCCTCGAACGACACCGCGGCGCAGGCCGATGGTACGCCGACGCCGACCCCGGAAGATGGACCGGTCACGACGGATACGACGCCGCAGAACGCGCCGTCGAAGACCCCGAATGGTGGAAGGCCGAACTCGAACGCCCGTGCCGCCCCGGCGCCCGCCCCGGTCCCGACCGCGCCTGAAACCCTCACGCACCGCCCGTGCACGGGCCCTGAACCCCCCGCGCAGCGCTCCTTCACGGCCCATGCACAGGCCGGTTTTTCCAGCCCGATTCAGCCCCGAAAACCAGACGATTTTCCAGGCCATTCGCAAAGACTTCCGGCCGCGATTCGCAAAGACTTTCGTCCGGCTACACCCTGATCCGGGGTGGACCGGGTGACCGGCCCCTTCCCTCGCCGCGTGAGGGTCAGTAGCGTCCGAACACCGCGCCCCTCAGCATCACCGCCTGCTTGCGGAGCGGGCCGCAGGCCACGCGCGGGTTGCGCGGGTCCCAGGCGGCGCGCCGCAATTGCGCCAGGTAGAGATCGGCGAGGCGGGCAATCAGCAGCACGCCCAGGCACTGCCGGGGCACCGCGCGCCGGGCCTGCCGCGCCGTGGCCAGCAATTCGGCGGCGCGGTCCGCCACCGGCTCGGCAAGGGCGGCGAAACGCTCGAACCCCCGGCCCGCCCCCAGATCCTCGGCGGCGATCCCGGCCTTGGAGAGCAGGTCGGCCGGGAGCGTGACCCGGCCCTGCGCCGCAGTTCGGGGCGCCGCCCGAAGCGTGCCGACCAAGGCCCAGGCGGTGCCGACCTGCCGCCCCGCCTCCAGCGCCGGGCCAGGGTCGGCGCCGGCAGCCCGCACCATGAGTTCCGCAAGGCTCCCGCCGGTGGCGGCGGCATAGCGCTCCAGCGCCGCAAGATCGGCCGGTCCTTCCGACCCCAGATCGTCCTCCCGCGCCTCCAGCAGCGCGTCGAAGGGGGCGCGGTCGAGCCCGCACACACGGATCGAGTCGGCCAACGGCAGCGCCACCTCGTGGCGCCGGGCGGGCTCACCGGCATAGACCGCATCGAGGACCTCGCGCCACCATTGCAGCCGGATGCGGCCCAGCATCGGCTCGCTCACCGCCTCGGGAATTCGCGCGATCTCGTGGTTGAAGGCGATCAGTGCGAATAGCGCCTCGCGGCGGGGGGCCGGCGCGAACACGGCGGAGAGGTAGCGGTCGTAGTCGGCCACCCGCGCCAGCGCGCCGACGGATGAGAGCGCGGGCGTCACTCAGGCGCCTCCCCGGCCCACCCTGCGTTTGCCAGGCGCCTTCCCTCCCCTATACATGGACGCGCCGGAGGGATGAGAGGGAGCATGGCGACCGTTCACGTGATCGGCGCCGGCATGGCGGGGCTTTCCTGCGCCGTGGAGCTGGTGAAGGCGAGGCAGCGCGTCGTCCTTTGGGAAGCGGCGGCGCACGCAGGCGGCCGCTGCCGCTCGTTTCACGACGCCAACCTGGACCGGACCATCGACAATGGCAACCACCTGATCCTGGGCGCCAATCCCGCCGTGTTCGGCTATCTGGAGACCATCGGCGCGCGCGACGGGCTGGTCGGCCAGGAGCGTGCGGCCTTCCCCTTCGTCGACCTGCGGACCGGCGAGCGCTGGACCCTGCGCCCCAATGCGGGGCCGTTGCCCTGGTGGATCATGGCGCCGGGGCGCCGCGTGCCGGGCAGCCGCGTGCGCCACTATCTGGCCGGCCTCGCCCTCGCCCGCGCGCAGGACGCCGACACCGCCGCAGAGCGGCTGCGCGGCACCGGGCTGCTGCTGGAGCGGCTCTGGGAGCCGCTGATCGTGGCCGTGCTCAACGCCTCGGTGGAAGAGGCGTCCGCGCGCCTGCTCTGGCCGGTCGTGCGCCTCACCTTCGGTCAGGGCGAGGCGGCTTGCCGCGCCTATCTCACCCGCGAAGGGCTCGGCCCCGATCTGGTAGAGCCGGGCGTGCGCTATGTGGAGCGCGGCGGCGGCCGGCTCCTCTACAACCGCCGGCTGCGCGCCATCGAGCACGACGGGCGCGCGGTGACGGCCCTCGCTTTCGCCGGCGATGGCGACGACGCGGCGAAGTTCGCGCCGGGCGATGTCGCCGTGCTCGCGGTGACGCCGCAGGTCTGCACGCAGCTCCTGCCCGGGATTCCGGCGCCGCTGGAGACCCGGCCCATCGTCAACGCCCACTTCCGCCTCGACCGGCCGGTGCCGATGCCGGGCGGCGGCGCCATCCTCGGCGTGGTGGGCGGCACGGCGCAATGGATCTTCGCCCGCGGCGATATCGCGTCTGTCACCGTGAGCGCGGCGGGCGCGCTGGCGGAGCGTCCGGCGACGGAGATCGCGGAACTGCTCTGGGCCGACGTCTCGCGGGCACTCGACTATCAGCCGCCCGCCATGCCTGCGGTGCGCATCTTGAAAGAGAAGCGCGCGACCTTCGCCCAGATCCCTGCTGCGCTGCCGCTGCGTCCGCCGGCCGAGACCCGCTTTCGCAACCTCTTCCTCGCCGGCGACTGGACCGCAACCGGGCTGCCCGCCACCATCGAGGGGGCGGTGCGCTCCGGCGTTACCGCGGCGCAGCACGCGCTGCGCGCGCTCGCCGCCGACTGATCTGAGGAAGGGCCCCGCCCGGAGCCGGAGGATTCGGCGGCCGGGCGGGTGCCTGTGCGCTATCGCGTCAGTAGATGCCCTGCTGCGCCGAGACCATGGAGTAGAGCATCGGGATCGAGAGCATCGTGTTGGTGCGCGACGCCAGCATGGCGTAGCGCGCGGATCGCGCCTTGCGACCTGCCTCGACCTCCACCATGCCGAGGGCCCGTTTCTGGTTCGGCCAGATGATGAACCAGACATTCAGCATCATGATGATGCCGAGCCACATGCCGATGCCGATCGCGGTGTGTCTCAGCACGTGCCCGTCGGTAGCCGCGCCGAGGATGCCGAGGGTGATGGCATCCGAGAAATACTCGTTCATCAGCGCGAGCACGATGCCGGTCGCGATCGTGGCGAGCGCCGCCCAGCGGAACCAGAAGAGCGCCGCCGGCGCGATCACCTTGCCGATCGCGGGCTTCTGCTCGTCCGGGATCTTCGGCATGTTCGGGATCTGGACGAAGTTGAAATACCAGAGCAGCCCGATCCACATCACGCCCGCGAGGACATGGGTCCAGCGGAAGAAGAACGCCCACCAGTAGTAGTCTACGAATGGAATGTCCATGTCCATCTCCCTACCCTTCTGGTCAGCTGATAGCCGCGAGAATAGCGACCATGATCACGGTGAGAGCGACTCCCATGATCACTGTTTTGGAAAGAGAAGTCAGCGGGTTGGTCATGTCTGGTGCCCCCCTGCAATCACGATTCGCGAGTACCTAGCATAGTGCGTGTGCGGGCGGTTGCAATTGTCGCCGGCAACTTGTGCTTCCGTTCGCTGCTCGGTGGTGCTGGCTGGAGGCCGAAGAGTGTGGCAGCCTCTTGAATTCTCATGTATCCGAGGGGCCGACCAGTCGACGCCAAACTACAGGCTTGAAGTCATGACGGACATGAGACGCTTCATCGAGGGCATGCCGAAGGCCGAGCTGCACGTTCACGTGGAGGGAACGCTGGAGCCGGAGATGAAGTTCGAGCTTGCCCGGCGCAATGCCGTCGAGCTGCCTTACCGATCGGTCGACGAGATGCGGGCGGCCTACGATTTCGACGATCTGCCCTCGTTCCTCAAGATGTACTACGAGGGCATGAGCGTCCTGGTGACCGAGCAGGATTTTTGCGATCTAACCGCCGCCTACCTGGCCAAGGCGCACGCCCAGAACGTGGTCTACGCGGAGATATTCTTCGACCCCCAGGCGCACGCCGTGCGCGGCATCGACTACGACACCGTGATTCAGGGGATTCGCCGGGCGCAGGTGGACGCGCAGGACACGCTCGGCATCCGCACCCAGCTCATCATGTGCTTCCTGCGGGATATGAGCGCCGAGTCCGCGATGGCGACGCTGGAAGAGTCCCTGCCCTACAGGGACTGGATCATCGGCGTCGGCCTGGACTCCGACGAGAAGGGCAATCCGCCGATCAAGTTCAAGGCGGTGTTCGACCGGGCGCGCGCCGAGGGCTACCGGCTGACCATGCACTGCGACGTGGACCAGGAGAACTCGACCCGGCACATCTGGCAGACCATCGAGGACATCGGGGTCGACAGAATCGACCACGGCGTCAATTCGCTCGAGGACGAGGCGCTCTGCGACGAGATAATGCGCAGGGGCCTGGCGCTCACGGTCTGCCCGATCTCCAACAAGTGCATCACCGGCAGCCTCAAGGCGCTGGAGATCCGGCGCATGCTGGAGAAGGGCATGAGGGCAACCGTCAACTCCGACGATCCCGCGTATTTCCTGGGGTACGTGCAGGAGAACCTGGTTGCGACCCAGGAGGAGGCCGATCTGAGCCGGGATCAGGTCGTCCGGCTCGCCGCCAACGCCTTCGAGGCGAGCTGGCTGCCGGCGGAGGAGCAGCGTGCCCTGCTCAGCCGACTGGAGGGCTACGCGGCGTCGGAGGTGGGGCCATGACCCATTCGGATCAGGCGCTCGCCACCCGCTTCCTGGATGTGATCGAGCACGACATCGTTCCGCTGACGCGGGCGGGCGTGGAGCGCGGCGACAAGGTCTTCGGCGGGGCGATCCTCCGCAAGCCGGACCTCTCGCTGGTCATCGCCGCAACCAACCGCGAGACCGAGAACCCGCTCTTCCACGGAGAGATCTCCACGCTCAACGCGTTCTTCGCGCTGCCCGGCGAGGCGCGCCCTGCACCCGAAGAGTGCCTGTTCCTCTCCACCCACGAGCCCTGCTCGCTCTGCCTGTCTGCCATCACCTGGGCCGGGTTCGACAACTTCCACTACCTCTTCGGCTACGTGGACACCCGGGACGCCTTCAACATTCCCCATGACTTGCGGATTCTGAGCGAGGTCTTCCGCATCGAGAACGGGGATTACGCCCGCGAGAACGCGTTCTGGCGCAGCCGGTCCGTCGACGATCTCGTCGGTGGCGAGCAAGGCCTGCAGCAGAGGATTCGCGGCCTGCACGCGCTCTACGACGAGCTGTCGTCCGTGTATCAGGCGTCGAAGGGGGACAGCGACATCCCGCTGAGCTGACCCCCGAAGGGGTTGGGAGGGTCAGCCCTCCCGCGCCGGGATGAGCGCTGCGGCGACCCGGCGATCCTCGGCCATCAGCACGTTGTAGGTGCGGCAGGCGGCGCCGGTGTCCATGCTCTCGATGGAGACCCTGCGTGCGCCGAGTGCCGAGCGCAACGCCGCCGGTGCCATTTCGAAGGTGGCGCCGCTGCCGATCAACAATATCTCGATCGGGGGCTCGGCGGCGAACATCGCATCGAGGGTCTCGATCGCGGCGGCCCCGATGCCCGATACCGCCCAGTCCGCCACGCCTTCGGGCCAGACGATGACCGAGCCCGGATAACGCTCGCCGCTAATGCTGAAGCCGTCGTCGCCGTAGCTCTCGATGATCTGCCGGCCTTCGGGGACGAGCGGCGTGATATCCACGCTGCGCTCTTAGCGCTTGCGGCGCCGGCGCCGGCGCTCCCGTGACGAGCTCGCACGGCGCTGCTTGCGCGAGCCGGTAGGCTCGGGCTCGGGCGTGTCCCCATTCTCTTCCGTCAGCGCGGCCTCTGCCTCCTCGGCGGCCCGGGCGATGTCGGCCACACTGGTCACCGGCGCTTCCGGCTCCGGCAGGGCGGCCCTGGGCTCGGACGCAAGCCCTGCGGGCGGCACATCCTCGTCGATGGCAGCGGTTCGCTCGGCCTGCCCAACCGCTTTCTTCTGGCCGCCCCGTTGCGGCTGCACGTAGAGCAGCAGCGCGCCCGCAATGAAGATCGAAGAGTAGGTGCCGACGATCACGCCCCAGATCATCGCGAAGCTGAAATCGCGGATGACAGCGCCGCCGAAGATGAGCAGCGCGAGCAGGGCGAGCAGGGTGGTCATCGAGGTGATAACGGTGCGGGCGAGGGTCTCGTTGACGCTCTGGTTGAGCAGCGCGAGAAGCGGCATCGTCTTGTACTTGCGCAGGTTCTCGCGCACGCGGTCGTACACGACCACGGTGTCGTTCATCGAATAGCCGACGATGAGCAGAATCGCGGCGACAATGGGCAAATTGAATTCGAGCCCGAGCGCCGCAAAGATTCCGAGCGAGAGCAGCACGTCGTGGAGCAGCGCGATCACCGCGCCGATGGCGAAGGGCAGCTCGAACCGGAACCAGATATAGACCAGCATCAGGAAGACCGAGACCACCACCGCGATGATGCCGGCCTGGATCAGCTCGCCGCCGACCTTGGGCCCCACCGTCTCGACCCGGCGGTAGCTCAGCGTATCGCTGTAGTTCGCGCTCAACGCCTCGCGCACGGTGGTGACGGCGACCTGCTGGGCGCCCGCATCGCCGGGCTGGCGCTCGATGCGGATGAGGACCTCGGTGGGCGAGCCGAACTCCTGCAGCGCGATCTCGCCGAGGCCGAGCCCGGTGAGCGCGCTCCGCATCTGCCCGATGTCGGCTTCCCGCTCGGTGCCCACCTCGATCAGGATGCCGCCGGCGAAGTCGATCCCGAAGTTGAGCCCGCGACCGAAGAGCACTGCGACCGAGAGCACCGCTAGCACGATGGAGACGACGAAGAAGGTGCGGCGCAGCCGCAGGAAGGGGATCTTCGTGTTGTCGGGGATGAGTCGGAATCGCCACATGATACGAGCCTAGAGCGGCAGCGCTGCGGGCCGGCGCCGGCGCAGCCAGGCGACCAGGATGATCCGGCTCACCAGCATGGCGGTGAACATGGAGGTGGCAATCCCGATGCCGAGCGTGACGGCGAAGCCCTTCACCGGCCCGGTGCCGATGATGAAGAGGATGATGGCGGCGATCAGCGTCGTCAGGTTGGAGTCGATGATCGTGGTGAAGGCGCGGCGATAGCCGGCCTCCATGGCCGAGAAGGGCGCCCGGCCCGCTTTGGCTTCTTCGCGTATTCGCTCGAAGATCAGCACGTTGGCGTCCACCGCCATGCCGATGGTGAGCACGATGCCGGCGATGCCGGGCAGCGTCAGGGTCGCCTGCAGCAGCGACAGCACGCCCAGCATGATGATCAGGTTGAGGATCAGCGCGAGATCCGCGACCAGGCCGAAGAGACCGTAGTAGAGCACCATGAACACGATCACCGCCGCGAGCCCGATGATGCAGGCGATCTTGCCGGCCTCGATCGAATCGGCGCCGAGATCGGGCCCGACCGTGCGTTCCTCCAAAATCTTCATTGGCGCGGGTAGCGCACCGGCGCGCAGCAGGAGCGAGAGGTCGTTGGCTTCCTCGACGGCGAAGTTGCCGGTGATCTGCCCGTTGCCGCCGACGATGGGCTCGCGGATTACCGGCGCACTGATGACCTGGCCGTCCAGCACGATGGCGAAGGGCTTGCCGACGTTCTCGGTGGTCACGTCGCCGAACTTGCGCGCACCGGTGGAATCGAAGCGGAAGCTCACCGCCCACTGCCCGGTCTGGTCGCGCGTGGTCGCCGCATCGACCAGGGAATCGCCGCTCACCATGACCCGCTTGCGGACGATGTAGATGATCTCTTCGCCGTCCTCGCCCACCTCGTCGCCCGGCAACCGCACCGAGCCCAGCGGCACGCGGCCTGAGCGCCGGTCCTCCGCAGTCACGTTCTCGTCGAGCAGGTGGAAGGTGAGCTTCGCGGTCCTGCCCAGCAGGCGCTTGATGCGCTCGGGATCGTCCACGCCGGGCAGCTGGACGAGGATGCGGTCCTCGCCCTGGCGCTGGATGGTGGGCTCCCGCACGCCGGTCTCGTCGATGCGGCGGCGGATGATCTCGATCGACTGGTTCACCGCAGCGAGGCGCCGGCCCTCGACCGCCTCCTCGGTGAGCACGATCTGGAAGGCCCCGCCGGAATCGTTGTCGATCTCGGCCTCGGGGTCGAGGTCCTCTACCGCCTCGTCGGCCACGTCGATCTGAGCGGGGTCGATGAGCTGGAAGACGACGCGATCCCGCGCCGCCTTCAGCCCGGTGTACTTGACGCCGTTGCGCCGCAGCGCCACGCGTGTGTCATCGACCAGTGTCGTGATCCGCTCGCGCAGGATGTCGCCGACCTGCACCTCGAGCAGGAGGTGCGAGCCGCCCTGGAGATCGAGGCCGAGGTTGACCTGGCTCGACGGCAGCCACATGGGATAGCTGTCGAGCGAGGCACGATTGAAGAGGTTGGGCACGGCAAAGAGGATCGCCGCGGCGATGATCACCGCGACGACAGCGACTTGCCAGAGACGGGTACGGAGCATCGGCTATACGGGAAAAGAAGGGCCCGATCAGCGCCTGCGCCTTCCCCGCCTGTCGTCCTCTTCCTCTTCGTCCTCCTCGTCCTCGTCGAGGTCCTCGAACTCGTCGTCGTCGTCCTCGCGCTCGTCGTCCTCGACCTCGTCCTTTTCTTCCTCGAGGGTCTCGTCCTCGCGCTCGTCCTCTTCGTCCTCGTCGTCGTCTTCTTCTTCGTACTGCTCATGGCGCGGCATGATCTGCGAGAGCATGTTGCGCATGACCCGGACCCTGACGTCGGGCGCGACCTCCACGAGTATGGTGTCGCCGCGGCCGACCTTGATGACGTTCCCGACCAAGCCGCCAGTGGTCACGATGTCGTCGCCCCGGTTCACGTTCTGGAGCATCGCGCGGTGGGCCTTCTGCTTCCTCTGCTGCGGGCGAATCAGCAGGAAGTAGAACACCACGAAGATCAGGATGAGCGGCAGGATCGACATGAGCATGTCGCCGCCGCCGCCTTCGCCGCCTTCGCCCTGTTGCATGGGCGGACAGCCCGCCAACGCAATCAAGACGAGCCCGAGCGCGCCCACCCTGGCGAGCGCACTCACCAATTTCCTCGGAACCATGTATTCGTACTCCTGGCCAGAAAAGCGCCCGAAACATAGGCCCAAATGCATGTGCGGGCAACGAATATGCCGGGCAGATAAAACCCGCGCTCCAATTGACGCCCTTTTTCCGTTTGCGCTCCCTCGCCCCGGAGCCAAAAGCGCAAGGGCAAGGCGCGCAATGTTGCCGTCAATTGCCCGAGTCGCGGCGATATGCGAGCGTCGCACGGACGAGGCACGAGCCGGCAGCAGGAAGGGACGAGGCGCGCGGTGGGTATAGCCGTGACGGACCCCGGCAGCGCCGGGCTGGGCGCCGTGGTGACCGGCCTCGACCTCGAGTCGCCGGCGCCCGGGGAGTGCGAGGCTCTGCGCCGCGCATTTCGGGCAAGCCCAATGCTCTGCCTCCGTAGCGGCAAGGCGCCGCCCGACTCGTTCCTGCGCCTCGCCCGCATCTTCGGCACGCCGCAGCGGGAGCTGATGGGCGTCCTGCGGGACACCGCTTACCCCGAGATTTCGCTGATCGAGCGCCGCCAGGGGATCAGCACCGCCACCGGCAAGGCGGCGACCTTCGGCGGCCATTGGCACACCGACGATTCGTACATGGCGGTGCCGTGTGCTGCGACGCTGCTCTATGGCGAGGTGGTGCCGCCCGAGGGCGGCGATACGTCGTTCGCCAACATGCGCCTGGCCTACGAGGCGCTGGCTGACGAGATCAAGGCGCGCATCGCGGGACTGAAGGCCGTGCACACCTATCAGTCCCGGCGCAACCGCTCGCCGGTGCCGGCACGCACGCCCGAGGAGGAGGCGCGCACCCCGCCGGTGACGCACCCGCTGGTGCGCACGCACCCGGAGACCGGCCGCAAGGCGCTCTACATCAACCCCAATCGGATCGACCGGATCGCGGACCTGGCGCTGGATGAGGGCGACGCGCTGCTCGACGCGCTGATCGCGCACGCGACGCAGCCGGCGTTCGTGCATGTCCACGCGTGGCAGCCGGACGACATCGTGGTCTGGGACAATCGCTGCACGATGCACAGGGCTTCGCCCCACGAAGGCGACCACCCGCGCCGCCTGCTCCGCATCCTCATCGAGGGAAGGGTGCCGGTGTAGCCGTAACCTGCAGGAGCGAGCCCGATCTCCGACGGGCTCGATACAGGCCGCGACTGCGGCCCGCCGCTAATGCGGCGCGCCCGCGCAGGCGCCCAATGGCATTCATTTGGCGCGAAGATTGTTCCGGGGTTTTTTTGGTGGTGTCGTAACGAGTTGATTTCTTGTGTGGATTGTCGGTCTCGGCGTTTCCCGCACGAGGGGGATTGACCGGCGGCGTGTGCTTTGGCACACTGTGGCTGTCCCCCTGTCAGTGGAGCCGGCCCATGGACCCCCGCATCACCGCGCTGAAGTCGACGACCTTTTTCGGCAGACGTCTGACCCGCCGGCAGATTGCCGACATCCAGGAGACGGTGGCGCTGTTTCCGGCGATCAGCCGCAACGAGCTCGGGCACACGATCTGCGAGCATTTGAACTGGCGCGCGCCGAGCGGGCGGAACCGTGTCGCGGTCTGCCTGCGGATGCTGGAGGAGTTGGAGCGGCTGGGCATCCTGACCCTGCCGGCGCGGGACGAGGCGCAGGTGCGGGGGCCGCAGGAGGCGATGGCCCGGAGCGAGCGGACGGCGCCGGCCGCGGCGATCGCGGAGGACCTGGCCGCGCTGATGCCGCTGCGCCTGTCGATTGCGGCGGGCAAGGAGGAGGGCGGGCTGTGGAACGAGTTCGTCGCGCGCCACCACTATCTCGGGCTGCATCGTCTGGTCGGCGCGCATCTGCGCTATTTTCTCCTGGACCGCCACGGGTGAGCGCGCGCGGTCTTTCAGCGGGGATCGGGGCCTGATCCGCTCGGATTTGTTGAGGTTTTGGGGCGGGTGCCCCTCGGCGAACTTGCAAGAAGTTCGCCGGGGGGCTTTGTCTCGTGGTGACGGTCACAATCGCCAGAGACGGCCCCAATGTCGCACAACATTTTCCGCCACTCCATGCTTTGCAACGCCCTGGTCTGGGCCTGGCTGCGCGAGGTCGATGAGGCCGAGGCGGCGCGCTGCCGCGAGGCGGGCTGCCGACACTGCCCCGGCAAGCTGCACAGCGCGACGTATCCGCGCAAGCCGTACGGTCTGGCAGCCGAGTTGAGGGAAGAGGGCACGCGGCGGTTCAGCTTCTGCTGCGCGGATTGCCGCCTGCGAGCGACCCCACCATCGGTACGATTCTTCGGGCGCCGCTTTTATCTGGGCGCCCTGTTCGTTCTGTTGAGTGCACTGGTTCTGAGAGGCGGGGTGCGGTTGCAGACGATCAAGCGGAAGTGGGGGGTCTCGGTCGCCACACTGCGCCGCTGGCGGAAGTGGTGGCTGGAGGCGTTCCCGGCGACGGAGCCCTGGGGAGCGAAGCGTGGCGAACTGGTGATGCCACCCGAGGAGGTGCCGCTGCTCTTCGTGCTGCGGCAGATGCGGGGCGGACGCTTCGGTGAGCGTCTGTTCCTGAGCCTGATCTGGTTCAAGCCGTGGACGGGCTATTGCGGGCTCGGCGATGGCTCGGCGCCGCCCGCAGAAAGTGTTCCTGTCACGCCCGGATAGGGCGTTCTACATGGGCATCTCTCCGATGCGGCGAGGGAGGGATGCCGGAATGGACAAGGACGACGCAGGCGCCAGGCGCGAGAAGTGGGCCCGGCTGCGCTTTGCGGTGGTGGGGCCGCTTCTGGCTTCACCGCCGCCTGCAGGCCAGCTGGGGGCCGAGTTCGAGCGTCTGTCGCAGCGCGACTGGGAGCACCCGTCGGGCAAGGGGCCGGTGCGCTTTGCGGCCTCGACGATCGAGCGCTGGTACTACCGGGCGCGGGCAGAGGAGCAGGACCCGGTCAAGGCGCTGCGCCGGAAGCCTCGGACCGACGTCGGCCGCGAGCGGTCCATGTCGGCGGGGCTGATCGCGGCGCTGCGCGAGCAGTACCGGGTCCATCCCTCGTGGGCGGCGCAGCTCCACTACGAGACCCTCAAGGCTCATGTTGCGACCCATCCCGAGCTCGGCCCGATGCCGTCCTACGCGACGCTGACGCGGGCGATGCGCAATCGCGGCCTGGTGCGCGAGCGCCCCAGGAAGTGGCACGAGGGTGAGGACAAGCCGGCGGTCGAAGCCCGCGAGGTCCTTAGCTACGAGGTGTCTCGCAGTCACGCGCTGTGGCACGGGGACTTCCACCACGGCAAGCGCCGCGTGCTGACGGCGTCGGGCGAATGGCAGACGCCCATCCTGCTCGGCTTCCTCGACGACCACTCCAGGCTTGGCTGCCACCTGCAGTGGTACCTGGAGGAGACCGCCGAGGTCTTCGTCCACGGGCTCTGTCAGGCCTTCATGAAGAGGGACTTGCCCAGGTCCCTGCTGACCGACAACGGCGGGCCGATGACGGCGGGCGAGGTCGAGGAGGGCTTGCACCGCCTCATCGGCATCGTGGGGGCCACGACACTCGCTTACAGCCCCCATCAAAATGGAAAAATCGAGTCGTTCTGGGGCACGGTCGAGGGCCGCCTGATGGCTCAGCTCGAAGGCGTCGACGCGCTCACCCTGAAGATGCTCAACGACGCCACCATAGCCTGGCTGGAGCAGGACTACCATCGGCGGGTGCACCGCGAGCTCGGCATGACGCCGCATGAACGCCTCGCCGGGAGCGTCAAGGCATCGAGGCCCTGCCCCGCCTCGGACGAGCTCAAGGCGGCCTTCCGCATCGCCAGGAAGCGCACGCTCAGGCGCTCGGACGGCACCGTCTCGGTCGAGGGCATCCGCTACCAGGTGCCACAGCCGTGGCGCCACCTGAGGACGCTCTGGGTCCGCTATGCGCGCTGGGACCTCAGCGGCGTCGATCTGGTGGAAGGCCGAAGCGGCGAGCGGCTGTGCACGCTGTACCCCCTCGACAAGCGCGGCAACGCCGATGGCGTCCGCCGTCCTGCGAGACCCGGCAGCGACCATGGCGGCGCCAGCGCGGGCGTCGGCGAACTTCCGCCGCTGCTCAAGGGCGTGCTCGACGCCCAGGCCGCAACAGGCCTGCCGCCGGCCTGGGTACCCCATAACAAGACGCCCGGTCCGGGCGAGGACGACGATCAGGGAGATCCGTCATGAACCGCGAGCTGCTCACCTTCTACGGGCTCAAATGGAACCCCTTCGCCACCGACCTTCCGGTCGACAGCCTCATGGTGAGCCCCGCCGTCGACAGCTTCTGCCTCAGAATCGAGCATCATCTTGTGCGCCAGGGCGGCTTCGCGTTGATCGCCGGCGAGCCCGGCACCGGAAAGAGCGTGGCGTTGCGCGTGCTCGCCGACCGCCTCGGCCGCTCGGACGGGCTCAGGGTCTGTGCCATCACCCACCCCTCTTCCAGGCTGTCCGACTTCTACCGCGAGATCGGCGGGATGTTCGGCGTCGACCTGATGTACAACAACCGCTGGGCCAGCTTCAAAAACCTGCGCGAGCGATGGCTCACCCATGTCGACGACACCCGCATGCGGCCCGTGGTGCTCATCGACGAGGCCCAGGAGCTGCTGCCCTCGGTGATCTCCGAGATCCGCCTGCTGGCGTCCACCGACTTCGACTCGCGCGCCATCCTCTCGGTCGTCTTCGCCGGCGACAGCCGCCTGATCGACAGGCTCCGCCAGCCCGACTTGCAGCCCATCGCCTCGCGCCTGCGCCAGCGCCTGGTCATGACCCAGGCAGACGCCGGCGACCTCGCGGCCCTGCTCGACCATCTGGTCGAGCAGGCCGGCAATCCGGGCCTCATGAGCGCAGAGCTCAAGGACACCCTGGTCACCCACGCCGGCGGCAACCCCAGGGCGCTTACCGTCATGGGCGACATGCTGCTCGCCGCCGGCGCCGAGAAGAACCGCGAGGTTCTCGACGAGAAGCTCTTCATGGAGATCCTGGGCGAGCCCGCCAAGCCGAAGAGGGCACGGCGGTGAAGGGCTTCCCGACACGGGCGCCGATGCAGCTCGAGGATCGCCCCCGGGCGCAACAGTGGATGGTGGACACGCTGTGGGCCGAGCAGGCCGTGGGCATCGTCGGCGGCGAGCCCAAGTGCGGCAAATCCCTGCTCGCGCTCGATCTCGCCGTCGCCGTGGCCACCGGCGTCCCATGCCTGCGCCACTACCGCCCCAGCGCAAGCGGCACCGTGCTGCTCTTCGCCGCCGAGGACGCCGGCCACAGGGTGCGCAAGCGTCTGCAGGGGATCGCCCGCGCCGCCGCCACCCCCTTCGACGAACTCGACATCGCCGTCATCGACGTGCCCACCCTGCGTCTCGACCGGCCCGGCGACCGTCAACGCCTGCAGCAGACCGTGGAGCGCATCGAACCGCGCCTCCTGATCCTCGATCCCCTGGTCCGCCTGCACAGCGTCGACGAGAACGCCGTCGCAGAGATCGCCCCCATCCTCGGCTTCCTGCGCGAACTGCAGCGCCGCTTCGAAACCGCCGTCCTCCTCGTCCACCACGCCCGCAAGAGCGGCGGCACCCGGCCGGGGCAGGCCCTGCGCGGGAGCAGCGAGCTGCACGCTTGGGGTGACTCAAATCTGTACCTGCGCCGGCGCGACAAGAAGATCGTCATGACGGTCGAGCAGCGCGACGCCCGGGGCCTCAACGACATCGAGCTGGAACTCGTCGACGGCGGACATGGGCCGGCCTTCCGTCTGCACCAGGACGCGGCAGATGAAGACAGGCACGAGCCCGCCACCGTCGAGCAGCGCGTCTTCAAGGCGATCGAGCAGGCCGAAAAGCCGCTCTCGAAAGCCCAGATCCGCTCACGCGCCGCTGCCCGCAACGCCACCGTCGTTGCCGCCATCGAGAGCCTCACCAGGGAGGGGCGCATCGAACGGGCGCCCAGGGGTGGCTATCGCCTCGCAGCCGCCGAGGCGCACCGGGAGCCGCAATCCCCTGCCGCCATCAACGGAAGTGCGGGATGAGGCGTTCCCGTTCCCGTTCCCGGAACTCTTAAGCGTTGAAGGGTACAGGAACGGGAACGCCGTCAGCCTCCCTTCCAAGCAGACCTTCGCCGGGACCCGGCAATGAGCGGCGGCGATCCCCTGGCCACCTGCCGCAACATCCCCCTCGACCGGGTCGCCGCCGCCCTCGGCTACCGCAGAGACCCGACCGACCGGGCGCGCTTCAAGCGCGGGGGCTCGGTCATCAGCATCAACGGCGAGAAGTTCTTCGATCACCTGCGCGGCACGGGAGGGGGTGGCGCCATCGACCTCGTCATCCATGCGACGGGATGCCGCTTCCCGGAAGCCCTCCGCTTCCTCGGAAGCCATGAGGGGCGGAGGGAGATCACCACCATCCCAGCCGCCCCGCGACGCCTGCGGCTGCCAAGGCCCAGTCCCCGCGCCTGGCCCAGGGTCCGGGACGCCCTCATCCGCCAACGCGCTATCGG
Source organism: Alphaproteobacteria bacterium (assembly GCA_963422645.2). Taxonomy (GTDB): domain Bacteria; phylum Pseudomonadota; class Alphaproteobacteria; order UBA828; family UBA828; genus WTGU01. The sequence goes on along the minus strand of CAXXVO010000007.1, from coordinate 789,527 downwards.
CACCGACGTGCTCGAAGCCTGCCACGGCCGAGGCCTCCTCTACGCCGATGACAGGATCAACGCCGTCTTCATCTGCCGAAACGCCAGCGGGCACACGACCGGCGCCGAGATCCTCGGCACCGCGCCGCAGCCCGGAACAAAACGCTTCAGGGGCATGGCCCCGGGATCGCGCAAGGCGCGTGGCGGCTTCTGGCTCCACTGCGACCGAAACCAGCCCGCCCTCGTCATCCTCACCGAGAGCGCCGTCGACGCCATCTCTGCACGAAGCCTGCGCGTCGAGGGGACGCGCGAGAACGGCGCCGTCGTCGCCTCAACCGCCGGCATCGCCAGCTCGGTCCCGCCCTGGATCAAGGAGTGGAAGCCACGTCGCATCGTCTGTGCCTACGACGCAGACAGCGCCGGCGACACTGCCGCCGAGCATCTCGTGCTCAACGATCCAAGGGTGAAAAGGTTGCGCCCACGACACGCCAAGGACTGGAACGAGATGCTCCTGCGGTCTCGATGAAAGCCAGGCCACTCACCGCTCTCGCAGATCAACCAAGCGCCGCATCACGAACATCAAATAATCCGAAAACCGCACCATCAAATGCTGGGCGCACGCTCATCCTTATGCTTTTGAAGGCGGCGCGCGAGGTTGTGGCCGATGCGGCGTTTCTTTCGCCCTCGCTTTGCGATCTGGAGCGGCGGTTGGGCCTCATGGAAGGCGATGGCTTCTTCGAGGATACGGTCCCATGCCCTTGAGATGCGGGCCACCAGGGAGGCGGGGACTTGACGGTCTTTCTCACGGGCGAAGCGGGCGGCCCTGCGCGCGCGCTGAAGCAGGCGGTGCATGCTCGCCGCCCATTCCTCCTTCTCGATGTCGATCAGGGCCTGGAGTTCGCGCAGGTGATGTGCGTTGCAGGCGCCGTGGCGGACGCCCTTGATGGTGAAGTAGGGGGCGAAGTCGTCGTGGACGAGGATGCCTTTCAGGTTCTTTTCGACATCGCCGCGTCCCTCGCCGATGCGCAGGACGGTGAGCAACGGGGTGCACAGCACATGGAGCCAGCGGGTACGGGCGGCGATACGCAGGCCGGTCTCGTCGAGGTGCTTGACCGGCGCCTGCGTGCGGATCAGATCGGCGACATGGTCGAGGAAGCCCTCGAAGCGCTGCGCTGTGCGCCGGCCCATGGCGGCGATCGTGGCAGTGGAGATGGACACCGCGAAGATGTCGCTCATGAGTTCGGCCAGACGCTTCTCGGGCACGAACTGGGCGTACAGCAGGTAACTCACCCAAGCGGTGATGCGAGGGCCGTACTGGACCGGGGCGGTGACGCCCGGCGGGAAGGCGGCTCGTGTCAGCGTGCCGCATGCGCCGCAGAGGCAGCGATGGGCGCGGTGTTCGGTGACCTCGAGAGGCTGCGGCTCGGGTACGTCGAAGACCTGCCGACAGGCGGGCGCGCCTTGCCGGTCGGCGTCCGAGAGCTCGACGCCACAGCCGGAACAGGTGGAGGGGTGGTGATCGACGACACGGTCCGGGCTGTCGCTCCGCGCGAGGGTGGTTCCCTTGTGGCCGGGCTGGCCGCCACTGGGCCCGCCGGACTTTCCGCGCTGGCTTTGGGTGCGCCTCTGGGCTCCGCTTTTCTTCTTGAGCCCGTCGCTGGCGGGGGGCTTGCTGCTTGTGGTGCTGTTGAGGGCCGCGCTGCGCTCGAGTTCGGCGATGCGCTCGCGCAGGGCCGCGTTCTCCTGCTCGAGTGCGGCATTTTCCCGGGCGAGCGCGGTGGCTGATCGCAGCAGCCCCTGCCCCCATTCCCGGACGGCAACGACGACAGTGGTTGCGAGGGATGATGGCTCGAGAAGCTCCTTCAGGCAGCAGAAGGCCTCGTTACGGGCGGCGAGGTCTTCGTGCCAGTGCGACACCGTCACGTGTCTTCGGCCTCGACGGCCATCATGGCGGCGAGCACGGCGAGGCGTTCGCCCGGCGGCAAGGCCTGGTAGCGCCGGCCCCAGTTGGCTGCCTTGCGCTTGATGCGCTGGCGGTCGGTGAAGTTCCGGCCTGCGTGGCTGGCCCAATGCATCCGGTCGGGGGCGTAGTTGAACCAGACGACCTCGGTTCGCACCAGACCCTGGATCGTGACCTGCAGCGCCAGCCGGCGCCATCCCGCCAGCACCTCGTCATAGAGCGCCGACGGATGGCCCGAGATCATGACCTGGCAGGGCAGAGCCTTGAGCAGCGCGAGAAGCGCGACGTGGCCGGCCTCCTCGTACTCGAAGCGGTAGCGCTGCGCCGAGCGGCGGGTCGCGTGCAGATAGGGCGGATCGCTGTAAACCAGCTCCGGGCCCAGGAACGGGAACGAGGCCAGGAAGTCATGGGCACAGCCGTGAACCAGATCGACCGGGTAGTCGCAGACGAAGGCCTCGAGCGCCTGCGCATCGCGGTCGATGCCGATCGAACGCACGGCCGGCGGCTTGCGCTTCATCAGCGCCCCGCCCCCAAGGTGGCTTTCGATGTAGACGGAGTGCGGCGGCATCAGCGCAATCAGCGCTTGGCACAGACCTGCTGTCGCCTTCGAGCCGAAATACCCCATGGACCGCTCCCGTCACGCGAGAGAGCAGTCCATAGTCCCGCAACTCTATGAGGTCAAGAACCAATCGCGGTGGCAGAACCAGACCGCGGCCGCCGCCATAATCACCGTCCTCAACTCAGGATTGGGGTACCTGGGTAGTTACGACAAATCAGACGACCTGGGCAGTTACCATACTCGATCAGCCGGCCGATCAGGCGGCCGGGAGACTGCCGGCTATCGTCGGCGCGCCATTCGAGCGCGCATCGCAGTTCGTCCATATCAGACTCTCCCGTACCAGCGGCCTATGGCCGCGTCGCACTCTGGCGACAGGTCGCCCGTCTGCGGGTCCGCCAACCGGGCCGCCACGACGGCACGGCCAGGGTCAACGATCCGCTCCGATGCACCGTCGCCAAGCTGCGCAAGCAGGAACTCACGGCGGGCCGGGTCGCCGTCAGAGTTGGTCGCAATCACGTCGATATCTCGACCGATGGCGCCCGTGATAACGGCCCGCCGCATGTACTCTGTGAGCGGCAAAAGCCGGTCATCGCGCAACGGATAGTGGCCGTCGCGCCCGCGTTCCACGTCCGTCAGCGCGCGATAGACAAGCTGAAAATCCGCAATGACTGCCAGCTGCGGATGTTCCGCCAGAATGCGCCGGGCAAGGGCAGATTTTGCTGCCCCTGCCGGCCCTGATAGGAGGATGCTGGCCATCAGGTAACAAACTTGATGCGCGCGAAGTTGGCCGGGCGCGGCAGCCCGAAGTTCCACAGATAGTTGAGGGTCAGCGCGATTTCGCCCTTTTTGGCCCCGCTGTACGGGTCCCGGATCAACTGGCCGGCAGACCAGACGGCCACAACGCCCGCGCCGCCGATGCCACGGCCGCGCCCGATGAAGGCCCCGAACTTGTTATTGGACGTGGCTTCCTCGATATCGCCCCGGCTAGACCACGACAGGCCCGCCGTGCGCAGGAACGCGCCCAGGGTCATGTTGTCCGCAGCCGAGTTGATGACGGTGGACTCCCACAACCGCCACGCCCCTACGGTCGCCACAGTGCGCAGGTCGCCGAATCCGGTCGCGTGAATCCCGTTGACCAGACCGGAGAACGCCGTGAGGGTTTCCGGCCCCTTCACTTTGTTCGTCTGGGTGATGGTCTGTTCGGTGACGTTGGCCGCCGTGGTGAGTCCGGTGATGTCGGCGTCGGTGCCGGTGGCCCCGGAATCGCCAAGGAACACGGTCTTGTCGATGGCGTCTGTGAGCGCCATGCGCAGATCGCGCGTCAACGCGTCTTCCAGGCCGGGCAGGCGCGCCGTGTCTTCCATGACAAACGTCGCATGAACGGCGTTGCGCGTCGGCTTCAGTTCCGTGACGCCGACCGTCCATGCAGCCGCCGCCGCGTCCTGTTCCTTCGCCCGCTGCGCACCCGTGGCGCCTGCGGTCGTGACCGGGAACGCTGCGATGCCCGGCGCGACCGACTCCATGGTGAGGCCGATGCGCGCCGCTGCGGTCTCGGCAAAGAGCCGGTCAAGCCAACTCTGTTGCGCCACCGCACCGTCGGTCGACGTGGTGGCCCGTTCCTCGACCGGGGCCAACAGTTCCAGCGGGAAGCGGTCCAGGCCGATTCCGACCTCTTGGTTGAACTCGCCTTCCGCCCCGTTGGCGCCGCGCATTTCCACGGCCGCCGCCAAGTAGTTCCCGACCTTCACCTTGCCGCGAAGCTCGGCAAACTGCCGGTCTTCGCTCTTGGCCTCGGCGGGCTTATCGTCGGCAATGGCGAGCGCGCCGATCTGGCGTTCGGTGTCGCCGTACTCGCCTCGCAGCCGGTCTAGCTCGGCGCGCTGTTCGTCTTCCAGGGATTCCAGCCCGCCAAGCTCGGCGAGCCGCGTGCGAATTTCAGAAGCGCGAAGCTCCAGCTTTTGCTTGCGGGTCACGGTAATGCTCCATCGTTAGAGGATGGAGCGATTCTAAATGTTCGCTAGACGTTCTTCAACAAGTCTACGCCACGCCGCCCGCTCTTTGTTAGGCTTCTCCCGCTCGCCTGCGGACTTGAGAAAATGGCAGTTGCGACACAACGCCTGTAAGTTCTCTAAATCCCAAGTTGCGCCGCCCCGCGCAACCGGCGTGATATGATCTACCTCCAAGCGCCCGCGTTTACCGCATGTCTTGCACGCCCAGCCGTCACGATTTAGGACACGCAAGCGGGTTTTTTTCCACCGCGCTTTATCAGAATGTGCGGGATGATTACGCCGTTTTGCCAAGATATGCCCCGCGAACAGGCCGGGCTTGTCGGCGCGATCCTGTCGCCACGGCCAAGATGCTGGCCGCAGCTGCATCGTCCCGCGCCTTGAAGCGCCGTCCGCCTTCCGTCGCCTTCGCGAGTTTCGCGTTGCCGGCGGGGTCCGATATCGTCCGGGCTTCCGCCATGGCCGCGACCATTAGCAGGGACGGCACCGGAGTCACGCGCCCTTCCGCGACCGCACGACGAAACAGCCGCACGTCTTCGCCGCCGTCTCGGTAGCCTTGGCCGCGAAGCTCCAAGGCCGCGAGCGGCACGCCCGCCCGCTTCAAGCTGTCGCGCAATTCGCCTTCTCTCCAGCGATCAGCCGAGACAGCGGCCGGCGGGCCGAATCGGTCGAGCGCCGCCCGCAGTAGTTCGGAGATATCGACCGCGTGGCCGCCGGCAAGGATCAGTTCTCCCCGCTTGTGCATTTCCGCGTATGCCCCGCCAACACCATCGCGCAAGCCGCGCTCGCGCAGGTCCGGCTCGCGAGGGAAGGCCGCCACGGCTTCTAGGCGTCCGCTCAGGGGCCAGTAGGCGCAGATAGCACTCATGGCCGCCGTGGTTCCGAGATCACAGCCGTAGACCAGCTGGCCGTCTCTGGCGGCCGTTCCTTCGATCCTTTGCCACGTGCCGGCGTCCAGCAGCATCGCTTGCAGCACGTCCGAAGTGCCAAGGTTCAGCCGCAAGGCGCGGAACGCTGCCAGCATGGACGGGTCCGCCTTCGCCGCCTGCGCTTCCTCGCGAAGCTCGGCAAGCAAGCTTGGCAGATGGTCGAGCGATGGGTTGGCCCGGCGCCACGTCCGCACTTGGAAGGGCGAATCGTCCGACCGTGCCGCGTGCAGCTGGCAATAGGTCGCGCCACCCCGCAGCATCCGGCCAAACCAGTGCGACTCGTCGCTCGGCTGCGTTCCCAAGGCGATCAGCTTTGACGCTGGCACTTTGCCCAGTCCGGTGCGGACGGCGGCCAGCATCCTATCGGACGTGTTCGCAGGCCATTGCGCAGGTTCGTCTAGCAGGGCCAGGGCCGGCCTCATGCCGTGAGCGCGCGCCGGATCGCTCCCGATGCACCGCACTCGCGCGCCGGATGGCCGGTGTTCGATGATCGCATTATTCGCGCTGTCCTGTAGGCGCCACGTCCTGCGGTCGCGTAGGTCGTGACGCTCCCGCAGGAAATGCAGCACGTCTTCAAAGATGATCCGGCTTTGCGAGAACGATGACGCCACGCAAACGGCCTCGCGACGGCGACCGTGAAGCGGCCCACCGGGGTCCACCATGGCCGTGGCGATGGCCGCGACCAATGCGCTCTTGCCGTTGGCGCGCGCGACGGACAACGCAGCCGGGCCGGGCTTCGCGAAGGCGCCTTTGAGAAACCGCCGCTCCCATCCCAGCACCGTGAACGGCGCGCCGTCATGGTCGCCACCCGTCAACGTCAACTGGCCGATGTAGGCCGCCAGCGCCGCGCTCAATCCTCACCTCCTGTGTGGCCTGTCAACTCCACCCCGACGGTCTCCAAGGGGCCGGCCACACGCCCGCAGGGGTCCCACGGGGTCAGCCCTTGCCCGCGTAATCTTCAACGTCATCTTTGATCCGACGCGTCTCATCAAGCAAGCCCTGCACCTTGTCGTGCCGCTCGCTTTTCTCCGCATAACACGCCAACTCGTCCGTCAACTCCCTGACCGCCGCGTCCAAATACGCCAGCGCCCTTTCGGGAGGCGTAATTTCCTCGTTGATGCAAATCCCCACTTTTCCGCGCACCGGCGGTCGTGGAGACATCATGTATTTCCACTTCGGCTTCTTCTCTCCGCTCATGTCCTGTCCCTTTGCGTTGGTTGGTGAGGCATTGTGAAACGGCGCACGGGGTCTATCCCAGCCGGTTAGCTGGGTAGACCCTTGCACCGGGGATGCGTTGGCCGGAGCCGGCACCGCTTACGGCGTCCACGGCACGACGGCATGAGGCCGTTCGGTTCGCCCGTAGATGGGAGTAGCTTAGACAGGAACCGCCTGCCGCGTCACCCGCTCTCCCCCACACTCTCCCTGATTCCGGCTTGCGCTCGCGGTCTCGCTTTGAGTGTTGTGGTCTCGGGTTGGGGTTTGACGCATCCCCCGGTGTGCCCTTCCCCCGTGCGCCCCGGTGCCGTCCCTGGGCAGCCCCAGGTATCGCGTCGACGCACAGGTAACGTGGCCGGCTAGGCCGTGCGGCGCGGGCGCCTCCCGAGTTGCGCCTCGTGCCCGGATTTGACACCGTGGAACTCGTAAACGTCGTTGCCGATGCCGCCCCGCTCGCGAAGCGTCCGCAGGATGCAGCGTCGCACTGTTCGGGGTGAGGCTTCCGCGTCGCGTGCCACTTTGGGGACGATAGGGACGGCGCACCGCGACATGCCCACGCCCTCGATAGGTGCGGGACCGCCGCTCAGATAGTCGCGCCACGCCCCGCCTTCGCCCGGCCCATAGACGTACAGATGACCGTCCGGCTGGCCGGCCAGGGCCAAGCACGCGCCCAACAGGTCGGCGCAGACATGGACGTGCCATATCGCGTCGCCGTTGCGAGCACAGGCCACGTAAACCCTGCCTCGGTATCGCTTGCCCCGTCGGCGCGAATCGGCCATGGTGCGCTCGCTTCCATTTCCGCCCGCCGCAAAGGGTCGCCGCCCGCGGCGGGCGTTTCATTTTGGTAACTGCCCAGGTCGTCTGATTTGTCATTTTGGGCCAGTGGATTGGTAACTGCCCAGGTCTGATTCTGCCGAGCACTCGGACGTGATGGATTGATGGTTCTGACCAGCCAGGGGTCAGGCGGCGCTTTCCCGGAGCAGCGCAGGATTTCAGAAGCGCAATACGGGGATCAGCTGGATTGGATCGGGGTGCGCCAGGGTTTCGAGGACATTCCAGCGCTGTTTTCGAGCGGTGGCGATGACGGATCGCAGGTTTGCGAAGTCGCGGGCGCCTTGTATCGAGCGGAAGCCGCCTGAGATTTTCTGGCGCAGCTTGCCCATTCGGAGGTCGCGCTCGGCCTCGTTGTTGGAGAAGGGGGTTCGCGGATCGGTGAGGAAGCGCAGGCACCCCTCCTTGTACTTCTGGAGTCGGAGGGCGAGGTTGTGACCGATGCGGCGCTTTTGTCGTCCGCGCTTTCCGGTCTGGAGCGGTGGCATTTCTTCGTGAGAGGCGATGGCACGTTCGAGGATGCGGTCCCAGGCTCGCGAGATGCGGGCCACCAGTGAGGCGGGCACGTCGCGGTCGTTCTTGTGGGCGAAGCGGGCGGCTCTGTTGGCACGGATGAGGAGCCGGTGCGTGCTCGTTGCCCAGTCTTCCTTCTCGATCTCGATGAGGGCTTGGAGCTCGCGCAGGTGATGGGCGTTGCAGGCCCCGTGGCGCACGCCCTCGAGAGCGAAGTAGGTGGCGTAGTCGTCATGGATGACGATGCCGTTGAGCTTCTCGTCGATGTGGCTGCGCCCGGTGGCGACGCGCAGGATGGTGAGCAACGGGGTGCACAGCACATGGAGCCAATGGGTCCGGGCGGCGATGCGGATGCCGGTCTCGTCGAGGTGTTTGACTGGGGCTGCGGTGCGGATGATCTCCGCGAGGCGATCGAGGAAGCCCTCGAAGCGCCGGGCGGTGCGCCTTCCCATGGCGACGATGGTGGCTGTTGAGAGCTTGACCGCGAAGAGGTCGCTCATGACCTCGGCGACCCGCTTCTCGGGAATGAACTGAGCGTGCAGCAGGTAGGTCACCCACGCGGTGATGCGCGGCCCGTATTGGACCGGTGCGCTCACGCCGTTCGGGAAGACGGCTGTCGTCACGGTGCCGCAGGCAGCGCAGAGGCAACGATGGCCGCGATGTTCGGTGACCTCGAGGGGCTGCGGCTCGGGCACATCGAAGACCTGCCGGCAGACGGGGGCTCCGTGACGGTCAGCGTCCGACAGCGGCGCGCCGCAGCCCTCACAGGCGGACGGATCATGATCGACGACATGGTCGGGCGTCGCGGTCCGCTCCAGGGTAGTTCCCTTGTGGCCCGGCTGGCCGCCACTGGGCCTGTCGGACTTGCCGCGCTGGCTCCGGGTGCGCTTCTCCCGGTCACCGCTCTTCTTCTTCAGACCGTCGCTGGCCGGCGGCTTGGAGCTGGTGGTGCTGTCGAGCGCGGCGCTGCGCTCGAGTTCGGCGATCCGCTCGCGCAAGCGGGCGTTCTCCCGCTCCAGCGCGTCGTTCTCCTTGACCAGGGCCGCGCTCAGGCGCAGCAACCTCTGGCCCCATTCCCGAATGGCTTTGACGGCGGTCATTGCGAAGGATTGTGGGGTGAAAAGGTCCTGCAGGCACGCGAAGGCCTCGTCGTGGGCAGCGAGGTCCTCGTGCCAGCGCGACACTGTCACGAACCCTCGTCGGCCTCGACGGCCATGATCGCGGCCAGCACCGCCAGGCGTTCGCCCGCCGGCATGGCCTCGTAGCGCCGGCCCCAGTTGGCCGCCTTGCGCTTGATGCACTGGCGCTCGGTGAAGTTCCGGCCGGCGAAGCTCGCCCAGTGCACCCGGTCAGGCGCGAAGTTGAACCACACGACCTCGGTCCGCACCTGGGCCTGGGTCGTCACCTGCAGCGCCAGCCGGCGCCAGCCCGCCAGCAGCTCGTCATAGAGCGCAGACGGGTGGCCCGAGACCATCACCTGGCAGGGCAGACCCTTGAGCAGTTCGAGGAGCGCGACGTGGTCGGCCTCCTCGTACTCGAAGCGGTAGCGCTGCGACGAACGCCGGGTCGCGTGCAGATAGGGCGGATCGCTGTAGACCAGCTCCGGGCCCAGAAACGGGAACGAGGCCAGGAAGGAATGGGCGCAGCCGTGCACCAACTCCACCGGGTAGTCGCAGCCAAAGGCCTCAAGCGCCCGCTCGTCGCGGTCGATCCCGATCGAGCGCATGGCCGCAGGCTTGCGCTTCATCAGCGCCCCGCCCCCAAGATGGCTCTCGATATAGACAGAGTGCCGCGGCATCAGCGCAATCAGCGCCTGGCTCAGACCGGTCGTCGCCTTCGACCCGAAATACCCCACCGGCTGCTCCTCTCATGCGAGAGTGCAACCCATAGGCGAGAGAACCTCAGACTTCCTGACCTCTGCTGATTTTAGGTGACACGAGCCGCGCGGATTCCGAGGCCCCGTCGATGTCGTAGACTATGCGCAGACGGGTGCCGGGGAAGACCGTTTCGGTGGCGTTCAGGTCGCTCAGAACCGCATCGATCCAACGGTCGCAGGCGTCGTTTGCGAGGCCAAGAATGTGGACCCGCAGGAGGCCACAACTGGCCAGAACCCGAGCCGGAACATCGCAAGTCGCACGCCCCATCGGCGCCTGCCGGTCCCGCCGATCGCGCGCGCTGCGATCCGTTTGCGGCTGCGCTTCCAGCCCCGGCGCCGTCTCCGGCCCCGGGGCACCGGTACTCTCTTCATCGACACGGCCTTCAGGAGCCGCACCCGCGTCAGGCGGCGCAGCCAGCGCTGAGCGTCCGGGCTCCCCATCCGCCTCCGTGTTGCCGATCAGTCCCTGACGGCGCCACTTGTTGACCGATGGCGCTGACACGCCGAGAACCCGGGCCGCCGCAGAGCCGCTCAGGCCCGATGCCAGCAACGCCGTCGCCTTCTCCGCCAACTCCGGAGTGAACACCGACGGCCCGCGACCGCGCCGGGGCTTCATGAACCCCGCTTCGCCCTCGGCCAGGTAGCGCCGTCGTGCGCGCTGCACCGTCGCGCGCGAGACAGCGAAAGCGTCAGCCAGTTCCTGCGGCGAGACCGCGCTGATCGCCGCGAGGCGGCCGATCCGCAAGAGCATGGCCGTGCGGTCATCGGCGGCGTGGCTGTCAAAGGGAATGAGGTTGGAAAAGTAGGTGAAGGTGTCGTCCGAGATCAGGACGGCGAAGCAGCTGTTGCCGATCGAGACCGCCTCTGGAGGGCACATTGGGAGGGTACTGGGCATGGTTGAGACCGTGCAATTGGTATCAAATTATACTATCAGACCTCGGGCGCGACACCCAGCGAAAAACCGCCTGAAACAACCGAAATGTATCAGAATTCAAGGAGTTCCCGGCACGCTGCCCAGAACAGCCAGCATCACGAGGTCAGGAAGTCTGAACCTATACAGTCAAGCGGGGATCAACGACGCGCCGACGGCGAAACGGCACCGACGGCAAGCAACATCAGCACGCACTCAGAACTGGCGGCGGGGTACCTGGGTAGTTACGTGGATTGAGGCGTTTCTCGTTCGGAGTTGGTGGAAAGGGCTTGACGGGAATTTCGGGAAATGACTCAACAACGACATGAGCAATCCCGAGTCGCCGCGCGGCCCTTCGACGGGAGCAGCGCCCGAAACGCCCGCGCAGAAGATCGCCCGCCTGGAGGAGGAGAACGCCCGGCTTCGGGAGGAAAATGCCTGGCTTCGGCAGCAGAACGCGCGGCTGGAAGAGCAAGTCGCGCGTCTCGTCGAGCGCATCGAGGAGTTGGAGCGCCGTCTCGGCCTCAACAGCGGCAACAGCGGCAAGCCGCCTTCGAGCGATGGGCTGAGGAAGCCGAATTCGAAGCGGCGAACCCGAAGCCTGCGCGGCAAATCGGGCCGCAAGCCCGGTGGCCAGCCCGGCCACAAGGGCAAGACGCTGCGCCGCGCCGATCACCCGGATCGGGTGAAGGATCACGTCCCGGCTTCCTGCAAGGGATGCGGTTCGCCGCTTTCGGACGCGGCCAGGGCGGGAACGCCCGTCGCCCGCCAGGTGTTCGATCTGCCCGAGCCGAGCCCCCTGGAGGTGACCGAGCACCGGGCGCATGCCAAGTGCTGCGGGCATTGCGGGACGGTGACCCGGGCGGCGTTCCCCGACGGGGTGTCGGCGCCGGTGCAGTACGGCCCGCGCATTGCCGGGGTGGCGGTCTACCTTCAGCACGCTCACTTCCTGCCGGAGGATCGGCTGTCGCAGGTGATGGCCGAGCTCTTCGGCGCGCCGGTGACGGCTGCGACGTTGGCGACGATGAGCGAGAGGGCGGCCGAGCGGCTGCGGGACGCGGCCTTGCACATACAGGACCTGGCGGCGGGCACGGCGCGGGTGAAACACATGGACGAGACCGGCTTGCGGATCGGCGGTCAGACGCAGTGGCTTCATGTGATCTGCACGCCGCTGCTGGCGGCGTACCGGGTCAGCGGCAAGCGCGGCGCCCTGCTCTCGGGTGTCTCCGGCATCGTCGTGCACGATCACTGGAAGCCGTACTTCGCGATGGAAGGGGTGGAGCACGGCCTGTGCAACGCCCATCACCTGCGGGAGTTGCAGGCGCTGGTGGACATCGAAGGGGAGGCTTGGGCCCGGCGGATGCAGCAGCTCCTGCGCCGAGCCAATCGCGCCGCCCGCATCGCGCTGGACAAGGATATCGCCGTTCCGGCGAGGCTTGTGGCGCTGATCGAGCGCCGATACGACGAGATCATCGCCGATGCGCTGGCCTTTCACGAGAGCCAACCACCGTTCTCGCCTGGCAAGAGGAAGAAGCGCCGGAAGCGAAGGATCGGTCACAATCTGGCCTTGAGGCTGCGCGACCACAAATGCGCGGTGCTCCGGTTCCTGATCGACCTCGAGGTCGGGTTCACGAACAACGAGGCCGAGCGCGACCTTCGGATGATGAAGCTGCGCCAGAAGATCTCCGGGGGCTTCCGGTCCGCGCAGGGGGCCGAGAACTTCGCCATCCTGCGCAGCGTCATCACCACCGCCAGAAAGCAGGGCTGGAATATCATCGAAGCCCTGACCAGCCCATCGGATCGGCTCATCGCCACCGTCAAGTGCGCGTAAGCTCACCTGGCACGGGTTCTCCAACAGCGGAGCCATTCTCATAAACGATCATGGTCGACGCCGTGCTGGACCACCCCATAGAATGAAAATCGGTGCCCGTCGCGCGGGCGGACTTCGGGCCACATCGGGGTAGCTTACCGGTCGCAGTCCGCAAGAGGGGCATCGTGAGCTGTGAAACCCGGCGACCCCAGAGGAGCACACGGGCGTCGCGTGGGTAGCGTTGTGCCGAATCCCAGAGAATTTTCACAGCAAGAACCTGGGCAGTTACTCATTTGCCGTGAAACAGATTCTGGCGAGGGACGCGCGGTGACGCTCCAACCCCGAGGTCACGGCGTTGGCTGAGACCGCCAGGGTCGGCGCGGCGGAGACGAGCGGTGGACTTCCCCGATGTGGTCCGAAGCGGTCCCGCGTAGCCGGCTGACGAGATGCGGGCCGCTCAGGCGGCCTTGAGTTCCGCGCCTACGGGCTCGATGTAGCCGTAGCGGCGGAGCATGCGGATCCACCGAGGAGCGTTGCGCTTGACCATCAGAGCGTCGTAGTCGGCCGTGCGGTCGTAGTAGGGCCTGCCGGTCTTGAGCACCACATAGATGATGCGCAGCATCTTGTGAGCGCCGGCGACGATGGCGCGCTTGTAGCCGCGCCGGGCGGCGAGGGCGCGGTGATGAGCCTCGAACTGGCACCCCTTGGTTCGGGCCGCGCCGTGGGCACACTCGACGAGGCAGGCGCGCAGGGTCTTGGAGCCCATGCGGGTGCGTGCGTTGCGGCGCTTGCCCCCGCTCTCGTTGTTGCCGGGGCAGAGCCCGGCCCAGGCGGCGAAGTGCTCCTTGGAGGCGAACACGCCGATGTCGGGGCCGATCTCGATGAGGATGGTCGAGGCGGCGGTGCGGTCGATGCCGGGGATGGTGGTCAGCAGACGGAGCTGCTCCTCCCACGGTGTCATCTGCCCGTCGATCTTCCTGGTGTAGGACGCGATGCGCGCCTCAAGCGCGTCATGCTCCTCCAGCAGGTCGTTGAGCATGAAGCGGTCGTTGTCGCCCAGGCTCAGGGTGAGCGCCTCGCCGAGCCCCTCCAGCTTGTTCGCAACGTGGCTGGTGAGCGAGGCGAGGATGACCTCGCGCGCCGTCCCCTGCGCCAGGCCGTCGAGGATCTTCCGGCCGTTGACGCCGAAGACGTCGGAGAGGATGCCGCCGATGCGCGCACCGGCGCGGTCGATGATCTTCTGCACGCGGTTGCGCACGGCGGAGCGCTGCCTGACCAGGACGCGGCGCTGGCGGCTCAGTGCGCGCAGCTCCCGGAACGGCTCAGGCGGAACGTGGGAAGGCGTGCAGAGCCCGAACTGGCACACGCAGGCCAGCCACACGCTGTCCGCCACGTCGGTCTTGCGCCCCTTCAACTGCTTCACCTGACGCGCATGCACCAGGATCGCCTCGAGCCCGGCCGCCTCCAGGGCCGCGAAGGGCGCCTGCCAGTAGACCCCGGTCCCTTCCATCACCGCAGCCTCGACGCCGTGACCGGTCAGCCACGCGACCATCTCCTCCAGACCGCTCGGCAGCGTGCCGAAGCAGCGCGTCTCCACCACCGGCTCACCCTCGCCCTCACAGAGGCGAACCGTCGCGGTGATCTCCATCTTGTGCACGTCCAGACCCGCCGCGCGCGGCCGGACGACGTGCAAGCCTTCCGTCTTCATCGCCTTCCTCCTCATTTGCGCTCTCGCCACGGCGGCGTACGATCACGCCGTGGCATCGCCACGGTGGAGGCGGGGACAGCGGTCGGAAGAACACGCATCCGACGAGCGGGTGCGGTGCAATTTGCCGCGCGTCCACGGCCACGGGCCGGGTACAATACGGGGTGCGGAGCCGGCCGCCGGAAGCAGTTTTGTCATCGGGAACTACGTCACCGATATAACGACGCTCACACGTCCCCACCTCCGCCAATACCCATCCTGACACGGCAAATGGGTGCAAGCGCAAGGAAAACGTCAGCCGAACCGCTCCTGTTTCATGCCACGGGGTGGCTCAGAACCGCGGGGACCATGACTGTTTTGTTAGGCTGCGGCTGGCACCAGTCGGTCGGCAGGTTCGATGCGGCGCTCGCGAAGCCACTCGTTCAGGTCCTTGCCGCTGTAGGCTATGCGCAGGCCACCGAGCTTGATGTAGGCGGGTCCGACGCCCTTGTAGCGCCAGTCGTTGCGCGTGTGGCGAGGCGCGATGACGTCGAGCGCCTCATCGGTGTTCAGGTATAGCTTGGTCTCGTCGAACATCGGCACCGACTCCCGGCAGAAAGTGAACCACGTTACTTGTCCCTTTCTGCGGGTCGTCGCGCTGCCTTCGCGCCGACGATAGGAACATACAGGGTACGTCGTGGCGGGTCAAGTCCGCTTGCGACCGTCAAGCGCAGCGGCTACGCCCCCGCCCGTTGTCTCTATGGCAGCCGCAACGGCTGCGTCCGCCATCCTCGCGTATCTCGCCGCCATCGTGATTTGAGCGTGGCCAAGCACGTCGCGGAGCACTGGCAGGCTTACGCCCGATGCTGCGGCGCGGGTCGCCAAGGAACGACGTAGGTCGTGCATCCGAACATCGTCCAGACCGGCCGCCTCGACGGCCTGCGCAAAGACAGCCCGGACGTGGCGGTAACGGGTAGGGACTCCCCGGCGGATGGAGAACACCCAATCGACGCCGTTGATCCGGGGCATAGCTGCCAGCAGGTCCAGTGCCGTAGAGGGCAGCGGCCGAACCTGTCTGCCTGTCTTCGTCTCGGGCAATGTGGCAACGCCGCGCTCAAAGCTGATGTCGGACCATCGGAGATTCAGCACTTCGGAGATACGCCAAGCCGATAGCGCTGCCACCTTGATGGCAACGACGGCGACGGAGTGCTGTTCCTGTAGCTTGTCCAGCGCCTGCCCTAGTGCGGTAAGCTCACTGTCAGAGAGCACGCGATCCCGCGCATCTTCCCTCGCCCGGACGATGCCCTTGACGGGATTAGTGGACTGCGGCCGTAGCTCCCACACCTCCGCCAACGAGAACAACCGGCTGGTCAGGGCAAGTAGCCTGTTGCGCGCCGATGGGGTCGACGCCATCCCCTTCACCATGCGCTCGATGTCGGCTCGCTTCACGTCGGCGACGCGCTTGCGACCGAGGGCGGGGAGTAGATGTCGCCGCGCTGCCTTGCGGTACTCGGTCAGGGTGCGCTCGGTCATACGCCCGACGGCGATTCGGTCGGGCGCGAACTCGGTCTCGAAGCGTGACCATAGTTCGGCCATCGTCGGCGCCTGTATGGCTTGTTCGCGACGGCTTAGCGGGTCGGTCTCGCCCGCCCTGATATTGGCCAGTTCCCGGCCGGCCCGCGAGCGGGCATCCCTCAGCGATATCTCGTTGCACCGGGCGATGATCGCTTGCCGCATGCCGGTGCTGCCCTTGTAGCGCAGAACGAAATTCTTTTTGCCGCCTTGCGTGATTTGAACGCCTAAACCCTTCACCTGGGCGTCCCAAATTGTGCGGGCTTTTCCGTCCGATTTGGCGTCTCGGATGATGCGCTCGGTAAGCATGTCTGGCCTCGCGTGTCACAAGGATGTCACAAGAACGCCACGATATGCTCGTGAGCGCTCGTGTGCAACCGCTAAACGCGGTCGTAAAATACTTCTATTTTACAGATATTTATGATGATACCCATGAACGCTCGTGCGCCGACGTGAACACCAAAACGCAAACTCTTAATCAGCGGGTCCTAGGTTCGAGTCCTAGTGCGCCCACCAATCTTTTCAATGGGTTAGGTGGGTTTCGAAGCAGGGCTGAAACGGCCGTGTCGGCGTTATGTGGGCAATCGGCACGGGGGCGCTGGCACGATGATTATTCAGTTGGAATACGAGCCCAGCGCCGACTGTTGCTCGGTGTCGCCCTTTGACCCCTCGGAATCGAAGTGAATCAACACGTTGTAGCGCCGATCAGCCCTAGCCTCAGACTTCCTGACCTCGTGATGCTGGCTGTTCTGGGCAGCGTGCCGGGAACTCCTTGAATTCTGATACATTTCGGTTGTTTCAGGCGGTTTTTCGCTGGGTGTCGCGCCCGAGTGTCAATCGGCTTTCAATACTGACCCCCGATCGGCGTGCAAAATTGACCCCCCTGAGTGGCACGGCGGAGGTTGTCCCGGTAGCCAATAGGGGGGACCCGCGCGGCTTCGTGTGGCGCCCTGCGCTACGCGGAGCGAAGCCGCGTGGGGGGTCCCTGTTGGCCCACCGGGGCAACCGGGCCGCAAGGGAGGCCGGCGGCGGGTCAGGAGCGGTTCTTGAAGCGCCAGCTCTCGTTGCCGGTCTCGATGATCTCGCAATGATGGGTGAGGCGATCGAGCAGCGCTGTGGTCATCTTGGGGTCGCCGAAGACGGATGGCCATTCGCCGAAGGCGAGGTTTGTGGTGATGACGATCGAGGTGCGCTCGTAGAGCCGGCTCATCAGATGGAAGAGCAGCTGCCCACCGGCCTGGGCGAAGGGCAGGTAGCCGAGCTCGTCGAGGATGACGAAGTCGCGGCGGACGAGCTGGTCTGCAGTGCGGCCCTGGCGTCCGGCGCGAAGCTCGGCCTCGAGGAGGTTGACCAGGTCGACGACGTTGTAGCACCGGCCGCGCGCGCCCTTGCGGATGCAGGACCGCGCGATGGCGACGGCGAGATGGGTCTTGCCGGTACCGGTGCCGCCGACCAGCACGATGTTGCGTTTGCCCTCGAGGAAGCCGCCGCCGGCGAGCTCCTGGATCAGGGGCTCGTTGACCGGCGAGGCGGCGAAGTCGAAGTCGGCCAGCTCCTTGACCGTCGGCAGCTTGGCGGAGGCCATCTGGTACTTGATCGAGCGGGCCCTCTTGTCGGCGATCTCGACCTGCAGCAGCGTACCGATGATCTGTTGCACCGGATGGCGGCGCTTGAGCCCGTCGGCAAGGATGTCGTCGTAAGCGGCGCGCATACCTGCGAGCTTCAGCTGGGTCATCATCTCCAGCACATCATGACGCTCCATGACCGGCCTCCCTCAGGCTGTCGTAGCGCTGACAGTCGGCTACCGGCTTGTGGCGAAGCTGCAGGCCCTCGGGCGTCGGGATGATTGCCGGCGGTGCCGGCTGGCGCTGCCGGGCGAGGATGTTGAGCACCACGTCGGCGCTGCAGGCACCGCAGTCGAGCGTCTCGGCACAGGCCGCCTCAACCGCCTCCAGTCCGTCCTCCAGCACCGCCGCGAGCACCTTGACGAACTGCCGGTCGCCGTCGTCGTGGCCCGCGAGCCGGGTTCGCAGGCGGCCGAGCGCGTTGGGCAACTGCCAGTCCTTGAAGGGCGCGCCATTGCGTAGCGCGCCGGGCTTCCGCGTCAGGATCGGCACGTAATGCCACGGATCGTAGACGAACCGGCCGCGCCCGAAGCTGCGGGGGTGCTCGGCAACGGTCTCGCCGTCCTGGCGGATGACGATCCGATCGGCATAGGCCCGCACGTCCACCGGCCGGCCGACGGCGCGGGCCGCGACGCTGTACTGGTTGTTGTCGAAGCGCACCAGACAGGTCTTCGAGACCGACACCTCGCTGGCATGGAAGCCGTCGAAGGGGCCGCGATACGCCATCAGGAAGGGCTGCTCCTCCTCGAACACCTGCCACACCGTCTTGCCCGGGATTGTCGGATGCGGATGCTTCTTGGCGTCCTCGATGCACCGATCCATCAGCCACTCGTTGATCTCGGCGTAGGAGCGGCCCCGCGGGATGGGCACGAACAGGCGGCCGCGAAGGTCACCCACCTGCTTCTCGACCTGCCCCTTCTCCCAGCCAGCCCCTGGCGTGCACGCCACAGGCTCCACCAGATGGTGCGAGCACAGCTCCTGGAAGCGGCGGTTGTAGTCCCGCTTCTTGCCCACGAAGATCGTGCTCACCGCCGTCTTCATGTTGTCGTAGATGCCCCGCCGGCAGACCCCGCCGAAGAAGCGGAAGGCACGCTCGTGCGCCTCGAAGACCATCTCCTGGCTCTCGCGGGGAAAGATCTGGACCAGATACATCCGGCTGTGGCACAGCCGCATGTGCGCCGCCTTCACCCTGGTCGTCGCGCCCGACAGACGCGCGTACTCGTGGCTCCAGTCGAACTGGTAGGCCTCGCCGGGATCGAAGATCAGCGGCACATAGGCCTGCGCCGGCGACAACAGCCGCCACCGGCGCCGCCAGGCCCTGGCATAGCGGCGAACCGCGTCATAGCCGCCCTTGTAGCCCAGCGACACAAGGTCTTCATGAATCCGCAGAAGAGACAGCCGATCCTTGCGTGCCTTCTTCTCGTTGGCCTTCAGCTGGCGCTCAAGCTCCTCCACCCACAGCCCAAGCTTCGGCATCGGCTGGATCTTGCGCTCGTAGCTGTGCGAGGTCGCATCGCCCCGCACCACCTTGCGTATCGTGTTCTTGGAAACCCTCAAATCCCGGGCGAGCTTCTTGATCGGAACGCCCTTCACCAGATGATCCCGACGGATCTTCGCGATCGTTTCCACAACCAGCATCTCCCCCACCACCCCGTCCGTCCAAACGACGAGGTGTGTTCATGGACACAAATCCAAGGGGGTCAATTTTGGACGCCGATCACCCCCAATAGGGGGTCACTTTTCCACGCTTAACAACACTCGGGCGCGACACCCAGCGAAAAACCGCCTGAAACAACCGAAATGTATCAGAATTCAAGGAGTTCCCGGCACGCTGCCCAGAACAGCCAGCATCACGAGGTCAGGAAGTCTGAATCTAGCGGTACACGATCTCATTTTTTACGCTGAGTTTGCCGAACTCGCCGATATTCTGACGGCACATTGGTCTGACTACTTTGCTCACCATGGTACAACGTTGAAAAAGGTGACGGGTCGAATCCGTGCCTTAAGTCCTCACCGCAATTATGAATTTCACTCTAGGCCAGTGACCACGGAACAGTTGCTAACTATCGCTTATTCCGTGCGAATACTTGAACCTTTTCTATCCCATACAGACGGCGACGATCTCGAGGTTCAAAACCCTTAAGTATCTCGCCGAGGTCAACTCCTTCTCCAACTGTTGCCTCCGCTCAGCGCTAACCACGATCCCAACCCGCAGGAAACCACTTGGCGCCGATTCGACCACTCATTTCGAGTTCTCGTCATTCTCATAGTGGCCCCGCCTGATCTTCCATCGCGCGAGACGGAAGCAGAACTCCGGGGGCGTGAGGGACGGCTTGCGCGCCTCATTCATCAAACGGAACAATTTGCGCGCTTCTGATTCAAACTCGGGATAAGGCTTCAGCGACCAAACCTGCGCCGCCCGCCTGAACTCGCTCTGCAAATTCTTGAACGCGGCCGCAGCGGCGGCGTAATCGCGGATCGCAGCATCGATGCGCACGGCACGACCGATGCCGGGGAGGATCACCGCCGCCAACGCCGCTGCCGCCATGAGAATTCGATACGAGGGATCACCCCGCAGAATGTGCGAAGCCGCGACCGCGCTCCCTGCGACTGCGCCGATCCAGAGCGCGCCTCGCAGGTAGCGCAGACAGCGCACCCAAATGAAGAAGCTCGTCGAGGTATAGAGGCAGTTACGCTCTTCCACCTCGCATTCGCGTACGAGCGTGGCGGACGCCTCGCTCAACCGATCTTCGTCGGGATCATCGTGCCGAAGATCTTCTGCCACTCGTCACCTGCCAGAGTTTCCCAGTTCCCGTCTTCAAATACGCAGGCCCTGAGCGCGCGCCCATGGGCGCTCGAAGCCTTGCTGAGCCACGCATCTCCGAGTTGGATCACTTCGCCAGTGACCGGCATCGTGAACCAACCGTTGGCACGGCTGATCATGTGACCCAAGACATCCCGCACCAGCCAGTCGAACCAGAATTCATCACGGCCGCCGTAGATCAAGCGCGGCAACACTTCCATAATGAGCGCTTCGATCTGGAACGACTTGATGGGCACGTTGCAGTGGCGCTGCCACTGTTTGAGCATCCGCGTGAGTTTCCCCACGTTGCCGTTCAGCGCTGTATCGGCGCCATCGAGCGCGGCAATCTCCGCTTCCGGATGGACCCACTTGTAGCGTCCGCCTTCGTGGGTGTCGCATACGAGGTAACCGCCTCCCTGGCAGGGGAAAGCCGGCGCAACCTCCACCTTGCACGAATTGAAGGGCACGACGACTACCTGCCCGTCCCCTCGAACGTCGGTCTGCGGATAGGTGGTCTGAAGGCAGATCTTCACTTCCTGCAAGAGCTGCGACTGCCGATTGCCCGAGCGTTGCTCAAATCGCCAGTACACCTCTACCGGCAGGACATAGAGAATGTCGACATCACGCGGCGGGCGAACCCGGGTGAACTTCCCCCAGGAGCCGATCAGAATTCGGTGTAAGGCATCGTCGCTGCTGTTCCAGTAGCCGCGGTTCAGGCAGGAAACGACACCCCGATGCTTGGTCTCGCCATCGTTGGCCTGATCCTCGGTGATCATCAGGTTTTCAAGAAACGCTCGAAAACGCGGCCGGACGTAGTACCACCGAATTGCTCCGCCTAGCGGCAGCGAGGACAGTCCAGCTCCCAGTCCGCTATGGAAGTTCATCGGCCCGTTACCTCAGGATCCCATGCCGAACTGTCGCCGGACCTCGCCGGTCCCGACGAATTGCGACAACAGCCGGTAGTTCTTCCGTTCGTATCGAACCCTCCCTGCGACGATCGCCGGATGCACTTGCAGGGCGTTGGCGAGATTCATCACGGCCATGGTCGTCGGCCGATCCCGCACTGCGCTTGCTTCCCAATCGATGCGCGGAATGAGCGATTCTTCCGCCCATTCGTCTGCCTGCGCCTCCCTGGGGTCTTCCCGTCTCCCATCGAGTTTGCGAAGCGTGAAGTCGTCGACGAAGGCTTCGCCCCTGTCGTTGTCCATGTGTCTGCCCACATGGGCCAACTCGTGCAGCAAGCAGAACCAGAAATTGTCGATTCTGTCGTAGCGAAGAGTGAGTCCGATTACCGGTCTGCCATCACCGAGCCGGAGTGCCACCCCATCCAGATACGTCTTCGGCAGATGCTTTTCGATCACCAGCGGAATGCCGTGCTTGGCCAGCAACTCCTTCGCCAGCCGCGGACCGTCTTCCGACCAGCTCAGCCGCGCGACCTTCCTAAGGAAGTCCAAAGTTACGGTGCCACGTTCATAGTCCGCCTTGGGACGGTTCTCGGTGGCTCTTGCAAGAATCTGCCAGCACCACGCCCCGAGCGCATAGGGGTTCATTTTGGCATTCGCGCGCACGTGATCGTTCTTTCGGTAGAGCGCGGCGCCCGCGACATCCAGTCCCCCTGCCCGATTGATCAGGTCCCGCATGACGTACTCGGCGCGTCCCACTAGATCGGGTCTGTCCGGAATCCAGCCCAACTTTGCCATCGACTTGACCGGAAACCGGCTCCACTCCATGTCGACCCATGGATCGTCCAGGTCGACACCCGGCTCCTGCAGTAGCACGTCCGCCGGAATCCCGAGATGCTCATGCAGCGCGCGCGCCATCGGCATGGTGATTGCGCGCTTGCCGGAGAGAACTTCCGAGACCTTAGCGCGGCTTCCGATGAACGAGGCAAGGTCTGCGGGGCGCAGACCTGCCTGTTCCATACGAAACTCGATCGCGGCGACCGGACTCGGATAGCCCATCGGCACTTGTTTGCTTTCGTACAGTTCAACGAGATCGACCAGGACATCGAGCTCTTCGCCCTCCGGGCTGCCGATCTCTATATCCATGAGTTCGGAGATCCGGTCCAAAGCCGCCTCGTAGTCCCGTCCGGACCGGATTGGCTTGATATTGGCCATCTCACACCTCCTCCACGTCTACGGCGTCGTACTCGGCATGCGTACCCACAAAGCGGATGTAGACGACGCGATGCCGGTAGTTGATCTTCACCACGAGGCGATAGTCGTTGCCCTTTATGTTGAAGATCACCCGGTTGTCGCCAACGATGCTCGCGTTGCCATACATCTCCTTCAGGGCGGCCGGCGTATCCCAATCCGCTTGTTTCACTTCCCGGTACCAAGCGAGAAGCGGCTCTTCGGCATCTGGGTGACGCTGCCAGAACTCCCGGAGCGTCTTCTTGGCGATGACCCGCATAAGCTATATGCACCGTTTCCGATTACGTGTCAAGTACATTGATCCCAAAACGGGAACATTCCATACAGGATCGCAGTCTCCAATGTCAAGCGATCTGGCGTAGCCTCAGACTTCCTGACCTCGTGATGCTGGCTGTTCTGGGCAGCGTGCCGGGAACTCCTTGAATTCTGATACATTTCGGTTGTTTCAGGCGGTTTTTCGCTGGGTGTCGCGCCCGAGGTCTGATAGTATAATTTGATACCAATTGCACGGTCTCAACCATGCCCAGTACCCTCCCAATGTGCCCTCCAGAGGCGGTCTCGATCGGCAACAGCTGCTTCGCCGTCCTGATCTCGGACGACACCTTCACCTACTTTTCCAACCTCATTCCCTTTGACAGCCACGCCGCCGATGACCGCACGGCCATGCTCTTGCGGATCGGCCGCCTCGCGGCGATCAGCGCGGTCTCGCCGCAGGAACTGGCTGACGCTTTCGCTGTCTCGCGCGCGACGGTGCAGCGCGCACGACGGCGCTACCTGGCCGAGGGCGAAGCGGGGTGTCAATCGGCTTTCAATACTGACCCCCGATCGGCGTGCAAAATTGACCCCCCTGAGTGGCACGGCGGAGGTTGTCCCGGTAGCCAATAGGGGGGACCCGCGCGGCTTCGTGTGGCGCCCTGCGCTACGCGGAGCGAAGCCGCGTGGGGGGTCCCTGTTGGCCCACCGGGGCAACCGGGCCGCAAGGGAGGCCGGCGGCGGGTCAGGAGCGGTTCTTGAAGCGCCAGCTCTCGTTGCCGGTCTCGATGATCTCGCAATGATGGGTGAGGCGATCGAGCAGCGCTGTGGTCATCTTGGGGTCGCCGAAGACGGATGGCCATTCGCCGAAGGCGAGGTTTGTGGTGATGACGATCGAGGTGCGCTCGTAGAGCCGGCTCATCAGATGGAAGAGCAGCTGCCCACCGGCCTGGGCGAAGGGCAGGTAGCCGAGCTCGTCGAGGATGACGAAGTCGCGGCGGACGAGCTGGTCTGCAGTGCGGCCCTGGCGTCCGGCGCGAAGCTCGGCCTCGAGGAGGTTGACCAGGTCGACGACGTTGTAGCACCGGCCGCGCGCGCCCTTGCGGATGCAGGACCGCGCGATGGCGACGGCGAGATGGGTCTTGCCGGTACCGGTGCCGCCGACCAGCACGATGTTGCGTTTGCCCTCGAGGAAGCCGCCGCCGGCGAGCTCCTGGATCAGGGGCTCGTTGACCGGCGAGGCGGCGAAGTCGAAGTCGGCCAGCTCCTTGACCGTCGGCAGCTTGGCGGAGGCCATCTGGTACTTGATCGAGCGGGCCCTCTTGTCGGCGATCTCGACCTGCAGCAGCGTACCGATGATCTGTTGCACCGGATGGCGGCGCTTGAGCCCGTCGGCAAGGATGTCGTCGTAAGCGGCGCGCATACCTGCGAGCTTCAGCTGGGTCATCATCTCCAGCACATCATGACGCTCCATGACCGGCCTCCCTCAGGCTGTCGTAGCGCTGACAGTCGGCTACCGGCTTGTGGCGAAGCTGCAGGCCCTCGGGCGTCGGGATGATTGCCGGCGGTGCCGGCTGGCGCTGCCGGGCGAGGATGTTGAGCACCACGTCGGCGCTGCAGGCACCGCAGTCGAGCGTCTCGGCACAGGCCGCCTCAACCGCCTCCAGTCCGTCCTCCAGCACCGCCGCGAGCACCTTGACGAACTGCCGGTCGCCGTCGTCGTGGCCCGCGAGCCGGGTTCGCAGGCGGCCGAGCGCGTTGGGCAACTGCCAGTCCTTGAAGGGCGCGCCATTGCGTAGCGCGCCGGGCTTCCGCGTCAGGATCGGCACGTAATGCCACGGATCGTAGACGAACCGGCCGCGCCCGAAGCTGCGGGGGTGCTCGGCAACGGTCTCGCCGTCCTGGCGGATGACGATCCGATCGGCATAGGCCCGCACGTCCACCGGCCGGCCGACGGCGCGGGCCGCGACGCTGTACTGGTTGTTGTCGAAGCGCACCAGACAGGTCTTCGAGACCGACACCTCGCTGGCATGGAAGCCGTCGAAGGGGCCGCGATACGCCATCAGGAAGGGCTGCTCCTCCTCGAACACCTGCCACACCGTCTTGCCCGGGATTGTCGGATGCGGATGCTTCTTGGCGTCCTCGATGCACCGATCCATCAGCCACTCGTTGATCTCGGCGTAGGAGCGGCCCCGCGGGATGGGCACGAACAGGCGGCCGCGAAGGTCACCCACCTGCTTCTCGACCTGCCCCTTCTCCCAGCCAGCCCCTGGCGTGCACGCCACAGGCTCCACCAGATGGTGCGAGCACAGCTCCTGGAAGCGGCGGTTGTAGTCCCGCTTCTTGCCCACGAAGATCGTGCTCACCGCCGTCTTCATGTTGTCGTAGATGCCCCGCCGGCAGACCCCGCCGAAGAAGCGGAAGGCACGCTCGTGCGCCTCGAAGACCATCTCCTGGCTCTCGCGGGGAAAGATCTGGACCAGATACATCCGGCTGTGGCACAGCCGCATGTGCGCCGCCTTCACCCTGGTCGTCGCGCCCGACAGACGCGCGTACTCGTGGCTCCAGTCGAACTGGTAGGCCTCGCCGGGATCGAAGATCAGCGGCACATAGGCCTGCGCCGGCGACAACAGCCGCCACCGGCGCCGCCAGGCCCTGGCATAGCGGCGAACCGCGTCATAGCCGCCCTTGTAGCCCAGCGACACAAGGTCTTCATGAATCCGCAGAAGAGACAGCCGATCCTTGCGTGCCTTCTTCTCGTTGGCCTTCAGCTGGCGCTCAAGCTCCTCCACCCACAGCCCAAGCTTCGGCATCGGCTGGATCTTGCGCTCGTAGCTGTGCGAGGTCGCATCGCCCCGCACCACCTTGCGTATCGTGTTCTTGGAAACCCTCAAATCCCGGGCGAGCTTCTTGATCGGAACGCCCTTCACCAGATGATCCCGACGGATCTTCGCGATCGTTTCCACAACCAGCATCTCCCCCACCACCCCGTCCGTCCAAACGACGAGGTGTGTTCATGGACACAAATCCAAGGGGGTCAATTTTGGACGCCGATCACCCCCAATAGGGGGTCACTTTTCCACGCTTAACAACAATGGCCTCCTGCGGGTCCACATTCTTGGCCTCGCAAACGACGCCTGCGACCGTTGGATCGATGCGGTTCTGAGCGACCTGAACGCCACCGAAACGGTCTTCCCCGGCACCCGTCTGCGCATAGTCTACGACATCGACGGGGCCTCGGAATCCGCGCGGCTCGTGTCACCTAAAATCAGCAGAGGTCAGGAAGTCTGATATTCTCCAAATTCAGAGAGTTCGTCTTCCCGTATTCTGAGACATATAAGGAATGAAACCACTCTTTGTCTACGGACGTATCCTGGCTGAATTGAATCGCCGTGAGACGGCTTACTCCGCGTCCAATCACCGAATTCCAGACGGAACGAACGATTCGATGTCGCTCCAGTGAACCGCATGAACTGCAGGCGGGCAACGACCCTCCAAGGCTCATCCTGCCCCCTGGGCCCTTCCTAAACGTGAAATTACCGCACACGTTGCACCGCAGCATCTAAGTTATTACCTTCCGATAGTTTAGTTGAGTGTATCGGAGTGCTAATATCGTGTACATGGGATCGTTATAGGGCGCGTGTGTGGACAGAGAATACCCGGCCGTTTCCGCGAAAACTTTGGCATCCACGCACGGCCTTGCGGGTCATGGCCTGTTGCGCTGCGGGGGCACATTGGCACCGCGGACGCCGACCAGGCATCGAGGACGCGCCTTCGCCTGCGGGGCGCAGGCAGGGCCGTTCTCTCACGGCCGGATTCAAGGGTGACGAGGGGGCGGTTGCCCGAGCGCTAGCGCGTGTAGCGAGCCCAGAGCGCTGCCGGGTTGGGGCGTTTCTCGTGCTTGGCGGCGGCCTCGGCGATCTCGGCCTCGCTGGGGCCGCCGCGCTCGAGCGCCTGGAAAGCACGCACCACGGGGCCCGCGCGGTTGGCGTGGCGCTTGGCGGCCATGCTCAGGGGCTCGTGCAGTGCGCCCGAGCAGTGGGCGCAGGGCCAGGCGAGCCTCGCCATCAGGTCGGCCGCCTCGCCGCCGGGGAAGCGCTCCAGCAGCTCGACCACGGTCGTGGATCCCGTGATCGGCGCGGCCGAGGCGCCCGGGGAAGACATGCGACCCGACCCTACTCCGCCGCGTGCGCCAGGGGCTCGACCTCGGCCGGCATGCGGATCGCATCGCGCGGCAGCTGGTAGCGCGCGAAGGGCAGAACCGCGACCTTGGCGTCCGGGCCGTGACGGGCCATCGCGGCGGCGAACGCATCCTCGATCGAGGTGCCGGCCTCCATTCCGATATCGGCCGCCATTTCCAAATTCTCTTCCAGCGTCACCACGTGGAGGTGTTTGCGCACCATGACCTCGTAAATCGGCACCCAGATGCAGCCCGCCCACATCTCGATGGTGCGGGTGTGGATGTCGCGGTAGACGCGCTCAAGGTTCGCGGGCGAGGGCGGCATGTAGGGCTTCATCAGGTCCATGAGTGCGAGGCCCGGGAAGTCGCCCAGATGCGTGCTCACGCCGGGCGACGGGCTGCAATAGATCAGCGTCCCGCCGTCCTTCACCAGCAGGTCGGACGACATGCAGCCCCAACCGGTGTGGAAGAATAGATGGTCGGTCGGCGCGAAGACGCCGCAGATGCCGATGTCCGCCGGCCCGCCGGCGGGGCGATCGTAGGCGTAGATGCCGTTGAAGAAGCGGATCGCCTCGCGGTGCGCGTCCGGATGCGCGCCGAAGTTGATGAAGCAGAGCCTGCCCCGCGTATCCAGCACGCTGTTGAGCGTCGCCGAGAGCCCGCACATGGTGGCGGCCTCGTCGATGTCGGTCCGCATCGGCCCGGCCATTGCGCCGTAATGGGTCTTGGGCGACATCACGAAGGCACAGTGGTTCGATTCGATGGTCTCGTCCGAGACCACGCCCGGCAGGATCAGCTTGCCGCCCCCGCCGGCGCCCCAGTGGTTGGACTGCGCCTGGCCCATCGAGAGGCTCACGTCGGACTTCGCCACCTCCTTGTGCAGCCAGACCGGCGTGCCGCCCGTGGTCATGCCGATGAAGACGTACTGATCGGGATCGCGCGGTTCGTTCTGGAAGAAGGGGATGCCCAGCCGCTCCATGCGCGCGAGGTTCTCGCGCCCGAGCTTGAGCTCGGTGTCGCGCTCCGACATGGGGAAGACCTTGCCGTTGGCGCAGACCACGCGCGCGTCCTTGACGCCGTGGGCCTCGATGGCATCGAGCACCGCCGGCAGCAGCTTGGAGGTGGGGGTCGGGCGGAACTGGTTGTCGATGATGATGGCGAGGCTCTTGTCCGACCCGATCATCTCCGAGAACGCAGGCCCCGAATGCGGCGCCTCCAGCGCGGCCGCGCAGGCCTCGGTGGGGTTCGCGATGGGCCCCGGCTCGTCCGGGAAGAGCGCCGCCAGCAGGTTGGCCTCGGGAATATCGAGGGTCAGCGTCTCCCGATAGACCATGGCCGGATCGTCGGCCGAGCCGATGGTGAGCGGATCGAGGGATTCGTAGGGAATCACCGCGCGATAGGTGTCGGACATCGCCGCCCTCCCGTGATTGAGCCGGCCAGAGGCCGCGAAACTGGCATTCCCACGCCAAGCCGAGTGTAATGGAGCGCGGCGGTTATGCACAGGGCGACCGGGCGACCGGGCGCCCTCGATCAGGGGGAGCGCGACATGACGGCCTATCCACGGCTTTTCTCGGAATGGAAGATTCGCAACACCACGATCAAGAACCGCGTGGTGTTTCCGCCAACCTGCCCGAGCTGGGTCTCCGACCCTTGGAACGGGCTCTTCATCGACATGGCCACGCACTATTACCGGGAGCGCGCCGAGGGCGGCGTCGGTCTCATCATCATCGGCGGGACCCATGTCCACCCGAGCTCGATCATGGCGCCGCTGCTCATGCCGCAGCTCTTCGACGACCGGCAGATCGAGCCGCTCTCCAAAATCGCGGACGCGGTCCATGCCGAAGGCTGCAAGCTCGCGATCCAGCTCTGGCACTCGGGCGTGCGTGGCTTCCCCACCTTCAAGCAGGAGGCCACCTACGACCCCGACGCGACCTGGTACACGCTCTCGCCGAGCCAGGTGCCCTTGGGCGAGTTCCCCGGTGCGTCGACGCCCAAGGAGCTGGACGAGGACGAGATCGAGGAGCTGCTGGAATCCTTCGGCAGCGCCGCGGCCCGCGCGTTCGCGGCGGGGCTCGACGGAGTCGAGCTTCATCTCAGCCACGGCTACCTGCCCTGGCAGTTCATCTCGCCGCTATACAACAAGCGCACCGACCGCTGGGGCGGCTCGCAGGAGAACCGGCTGCGCTTCCCCGTCGAGGCATTGAATCGGATGCGGGCTGCTGCCGGCGACGACAGGTTCGTCGGCTACCGCATCAACTCGACCTCCTTCTGGCCGGGCGATCTCGAAATCGACGACGTGCGCGACATCGTCGTCGAAATCGAGAATCGCGCGGACATCGACTACGTCGACGTCTCGGCCGGCGTGCATCACGCCTTCATCCACACGCCGATGGAGTTCGAGGCCGGGTGGGAGCGGGGCTACGCCCGCAAGATCCGCGAGGTCTCGTCGAAGCCGGTGCTGCTGGTGGGCCGCATCACCACGCCGGATGTCGCCGAGCAGCTGCTGGAGGCCGGCGATGGCGATGCCATCTGTCTCGCGCGCCAGCTCTTCACCGACCCCCACTGGGCCAAGAAGGCGCAGGAAGGCCGCACCGACGACATCCGCTCATGCGTTGCCGCCAACTTCTGCTGGAAGAGCGTGAGCAGGGGCGGGCGGGTGCAGTGCATCTACAACCCCGCCGTGGGCCGCGAGAAAGCCTGGGGCGAGGGCACGCTGGTCAAGGTGGCGGAGCCCAAGTCGGTGCTCGTCATCGGCGGCGGCCCGGCCGGGCTGGAGTACGCGCGCGTCGCCTCGGCCCGCGGCCACAACGTGACGCTCTACGAGGCCGAGGGTGAGACCGGCGGCCACGTGCGGGTTCAGGCGCTGCTGCCGAGCCGGGCCGAGTACGGTGAGATCGGCCGCTGGCTCACGTCCCAGGCGGAGAAGAACGGCACCCGCATCGTCACCGGCGCGCCGGTAACGGAAGAAGATCTGGATCAGGCGTTAGACGCGGTGAAGCCCGACCACGTGGTGGTGGCCACCGGCTCCACCGTCGTGGTCGACGGCTTCCAGGGCTGGACCGGCGAGGCGCTGCCCGGCTGGGAGACCGGCAATTGCGTGGGCTGGGACGCGGTGGCGCTGGGCCAGGCCCGGCCGCGCGGCAAGGTGATTGTGCTGGACGACCTCTGCGACGTTGCGGCGCCGCTCACTGCCGTCGCCTGCAAGGAGGGCGGCGCCGATGAGGTGACGCTGGTCACCCGTTGGCCCATGGTGGGCATGGAGACCATCCTGGATGTCTATCTCGATTGGATTCTGCCCAAGCTCTACCAAAGCGGGGTGAGGGTCTGCGTCGATCACTTCGTCCGCCGCATCGAGGGCGACAAGGTGACGCTCTACAACGTCCACCACGGCGAGGCGGAGCGGACGATCGAGGCCGACTGGATTGTCATGGCGACCGGCCGGCGCTCCGAGAACGCGCTGCACAACGCGGTTGCCGCGCGAGGCGTCTCGGTCGAGACCATCGGCGATGCTACCGCGCCCCGCTCGGCCTACGAGGCGGTCTACGAAGGCCACCGTCAGGCCCGCAAGCTCTAACCCTTTTCGAAACGACACAGCCCAACCCGAGGAGCACAGCCATGCCCGCCGCCTATCTCATCTCCGAATCGCAAGTGTTCGATCAAGAGCTCATGGACGAATACGCCCAGAAGGCCGGCCCCTCGGTCGCGGCCTATGGCGGTGAGCTGATTGCCGCCACTACCAACGTCGCCCACATGGACGGCATGTCGAAGCCGCCCAGGATCGTGATGATCCGCTTCGAGAGCATGGAAAAGGCGAAGGAGTGGTACAACTGCCCCGAGTATCAGGCGGTGCTGCCGATGCGCTTCCGCGCCTGCAACAGCAGCGTCTACTTCGTCGAGGCCGTCGAGTAGTTCACCGCGCCGGCGGCCCCCGTCGTCGGCGCCACCCCTCCCGCCGTCTCAGTCGCCCTGCTGCTCGGGCAGGAAGTGCTCGATCGCGTTGGCGTAGTAGCGCAGCATGTCGCGCTCGCCCTCGTTCGCGCGGAAGAGCCCGTCCGCCTCGATGACGAAGTGGCGCAGCGTCAGCATGCGCAGGCCCACGGTGACGGCGTAGTCTCGGTCCGCCCGCGGGACGTGCACGTAGGCGCCCTCGCGCTCCATCCTGTCGATCAGCGCCTGGGTGCGACCCTTGATCTCCAGCAGATCGAGCACCTTGTCCGCGCGCACGAACACCGTCGCCACCAGGGACACCGGAAGCACCGGGATCGCCGCGGCGATCGCCTCCAGTAGCTCGCCGCCGAGCCTTTCCACGGCCTGGTGACGAGCGTCGGCCTCCAGCGCGCGAAAGTCGACCCCGTGGACCTTGGCATAGTCCCGCATGGAAATCGGCGCGGCGAAGTTCACGCAGGCGTAGCCGAAGCGGTACCAGCGCCGCCGGATCATCAGGCTCACGTTGTGGGCGACGAAGCGGAGCGCGGTCATGAGCACGCGCGACCGGCTGCGCCGGGGCTCGCCGTGGGCCGGCGCGCGCACCAGCATGCGGTCCTCCAGCACCCGGTCGTAGTTGATGCCGACGGGGACGAAGACCAGGTCGCGCGTCCCCTCCGGGTCGAAGGACGAGACCATGTAGTTGATGAGCCCGAGCTTGGGCTTGCGCAGGCGGCCGTCGCGGCTCAGGCCGCCCTCGGGGTAGACCGCCTGGACCACGCCGCCGGCGGTTGCCGCCTGCACGTAGCGGGCCAGCACCTGACGGTAGAGGCGGCTGCCCGAGCCGCGTCGCACGAAGTAGGCGCCGAGCGAGCGCACCAGCATCTTGAGCGGCCAGACCCGCGCCCATTCGCCGACGGCGTAGCTGAGTGCCGAGCGGTGCGCCGCCATGTAGGCGACAATCACATAGTCCATGTTGCTGCGGTGGTTCATCACGAAGACGACGCTGGCGCCGGGCTCTATGCGGGCCAGCGCTTCGTCGTCGGAATAGCCGAGGCGCACGCGGTAGAGACTTTCCACCGCCCGTCGCGCCACGTGATAGCCGATGCGGAAGTAGGCGTAGGCGTTGAAGGAGGGCACGATCTCGCGGGCGTAGCGCTCCACCTGCCGGCTCAGCACCTCGCGCGGGATGCCGGTGGCCTCGGCCTCGGCATCGATCGCCTCCATCACTACAGGGTCGTAGCTGAGCTGGTCGATCAGCACCCGGCGCTTGGTCTGCTGGAACGCCGGAATCTGCAGCTCGAGCCGTGTATTCACCTCCTCGATCATGCGGTTGAGGCGGCGGCGCAGGAACCAGCGCGCACTCGGCATCAGGATCCGATCCAGCGCAGCCCAGAGCGCGAGCGCGCCCACCACCGCGAGGATCCAGAGTGGCAGCGCGAGGGAGCCGGTCATGCGCCCGTCCGAGGCCCGGTCGGGCCGGCTTCATCGGAGCGCAGCGGCTTCCCATCGCAAGGGCGGTCGCGGCAGAGGGTCGTCACCGGCATGGAGGTCAACGAGGCTCGCAGCTGTCGCGTGGATGCGTTACTTATAGCAGCAATCGGGGGGACACTGGCTGGCGCCCCTTGGGGGGACGGGCGGGCGCGGTGCCCGCCGACTCGCGCACGGGCGTGGTGACGAACCATGACGGCGGCGAATACCAACGTCGACCAATTCGCGATCCTGCGCCGGACCATGGTCGAGCAGGTGGCGCTCCACGCCGACCACGTCGGCCGCAAGACCGGCCGCGCCGCGATCGCGGGCGATGTCATGGAGGCAATCGGGTGGGTCCCGCGCCACGCCTTCGTGCCGGTCGAGATGGCGCTCTACGCCTACCTCGACTCACCGCTTCCCATCGGCAGCGGCAAGACCATCTCGCAGCCCTTCATCGTCGCGCTGATGACCTACCTGCTGGAGATCGGCGCGGAGCACCGGGTGCTCGAGATCGGCACCGGGCTCGGCTATCAGGCGGCGCTCTTGGCGGAGCTTGCGGCCGAGGTCTACACGGTGGAGCTGCTCGAGGAGCTGGCCCAGAGCGGCCGTCGCCGGCTCGACGAGCAGGGCTACGGCAACGTCCAGTTCCGCATCGGCGACGGCAGCCTGGGCTGGCCCGACCACGCGCCCTACGACCGCATCATCGCGACCGCCGCGCCGGACCTGATCCCGCCGGCGCTCCTGCAACAGCTCAAGCCCGGCGGGCGCATGGTGATCCCGGCCGGCCTGGAGGACGACCAGCGCCTGCTTCTGGTCACCAAGGACGAGTGCGGGCGGTTCGAGACCGAAGAGATCCTGCCGGTGCGTTTCTCCCAGCTGATGAGCGGCGCCGACGAGGCCGATTCCGTCGACTAGGCCCTCCCACAGGAGACGGGCTTAGCCCGATTGACGCCTTCTGATATATGTATATAGTATATGTACGTGTTATATCGCAGGCTGAATGTAGGGGGACGAAAGTCATTGCGAATCCGGAAGATGCCGGGAAGAAGGCGGAAGATGGCGGACGGTCAAGGGGTTGGCGGCGTTTCCGGGGTCTGGCGGGCCGGACGAAAGTCTTTGCGAATCCGGCCCGGAAAGGGCCGTGAATTGGCTGGAAACGGTGATTTTCGGGGCGTTTCAGGGGTGCTGAAAGGCCTGTAAATCGGGGCGGTTCCGGGGGTGCGGATTCGCCGGTAAATCGGGGTGCGGCGCGGGGCTTCGCCTCGCCCGGTCTACGATGCCGGCGTTGTCCCCGCGCCGGCCTCCTTCCCTTCGAGATCGGCGCGCCGCGGGTCGCGTGCGATCTCCTCGTCGGAGAAGGGCAGTCGAACGGAGAGAGGTTCTCGTCCCTCGCCCGGCCCGACGGAGGATGACACGGTGATCGACATCCAGGACGCGATCCGCCGGCTCATGGCGCACGACGGCCTGCGTCCGCCCCACGGCTTCCTGCCGGGCTCCTTCCCCGGCGGCATCGACACGATGTTCGACGAGGCGACATGGAAGGCCTACGGCTGGAACCCGATCCCCGGCCTGCCGGACTACGGCCCCGACCCGGACGCCAGCCCCAAGCCGGCATGGGCCATGATCGCCGAAGCGGGCGAGCGCGCCGCCGCCGAAGACCTCCGGCAAGAAAGGGCGCAAGGGCTCGACCGGGAGGCAACCCGCCGCATCCGGAAGGCCTACGGGGCAAGGAGCTGGGAGCACGAGGCCAGACGGCGGCTGCGCGGCGCCGCCACCGAGGAGCAGGACGCCGAACGCGACCGCCTGCGCCGGCTCTGCCGCGCGCTCCGCAAGCGCATCGAAACCATGGACGCGGGCGCGCTCGAGCGCTTCGACGCAGCCGACGACAGACACTGGCGCCCGCCCGAAGCCGGGCCCGCCCAGCCCCCCGCGCCCGAGGCGGAGGAGAAGGCGGAATAGAACCCTTGCAGGGGCCGTGCACACCGAATTCCGCGCCCCTGAACGGCCCGTGCATGGCCGATGCAGAGGCCGTTTTTCCAGCCCGAATCAGCCCCGAAAATCAGCCTGTTTTCCAGGCCATTCGCAAAGACTTCTGGCCGCGATTCGCAAAGACTTCTGGCCGGCTACACTGAATTATTGGGCAAGACCATCGCGGCGGCCGAATTTCAGGCCAAATATCTCCGTCTTATCAATGAGATGGGCGAGGACGGCGAGCCTGTGACGATCACCGATCGCGGCTGGCTGGTCGCCTGATTGTCGTGACCGCCCGCCAATGCGGCGCGCCGCTGCTCACCTCCGGCTTCGCCATCCTCTCTTACGCCACAGCCGGTCACGCTCACACTATCAACGCCACACGCTAGACCGCGCGGCATTGCCGACCTAGAACGCGGCGCTATGGTCCAGCCGCGCCAAGCAACACGAAACGTTGGCACGCAACCCCATGAGCGATCTCACCCTGGTAATCGGCAACAAGAACTACTCGTCCTGGTCGCTTCGGCCCTGGCTGGCGCTGCGCCACGCCGGAATCCCCTTCGACGAGCGGCTGCTCCTGCTCTGCGGCGAGAACTGGAAGGAGGCCATCGCCGCCGTCTCGCCGTCAGGGCGCGTTCCCGTCCTGCTGCACGGCGAGCGCACTGTCTGGGAGACCCTCGCGATCATCGAATACGCCAATGAGCTGTTCCCCGACGCGGGGCTCTGGCCCAAGGACCGCGACGCCCGCGCCACAGCACGCGCCACCGCCAACGAGATGCACGCGGGCTTCACCGCGCTGTGCAACCACATGCCCATGAACCTGCGCCGCCTCGATCTCAAGGGGAGGGACCGAGGGCCGGGGGTAGACGACGATATCGCCCGCATCTGCGAAATCTGGCGCGATTGCCGGACGCGCTACGGCGCAGGCGGCGACTTCCTGTTCGGCGCCTTCTGCGCGGCCGACGCCATGTACGCGCCCGTCGTGACGCGCTTCGATACCCACGGGGTCGATCTCGACGAGATCTGCGCCGCCTACTGCCGCGCCGTGCTCACCCTCCCGGCCTTCGCCGAATGGCGCGACGCCGCTCTTCAAGAGCCCTGGATCGTGCCCGAAGACGAGATCGACTGAGGGCCGACAGGCAAGGCCGCTGGACCCGCCGCAGGCGTTCCTCGCTTGCTTGACTGCGCCAGCGATTATGCGTACATAATATATATGTATTTGCTGAAGGGCGAGAATCATGGGCAAGGCGATTGCCGCAGCCGCGTTCCAAGCGAAATGTCTCCGTATTATCAATGAGATGGCCGAGGATGGCGAACCCGTGACAATCACCAATCGGGGCAAACCAGTCGCGGTGCTGTCGCCGGTGCGGCCGGAGAACACGGAACGCTCAATCATCGGCGCAATGAAGGGGTCGGTGCTGGCTTACGACGACCCCTTCGGGCCTGCAGCTGACCCCGCCGACTGGAACGCCGTTCGGTGATCGTGCTCGACACGCATGCGCTAATCTGGGCCGTGGAAGACGAACGGCGGCTCGGCGCCGACGCACGCGCCGCTATTGCGGCAGCGGAACAAGCGGATGGACTAGGCATCTCCGCAATCACGCCATGGGAAATCGCGCTCCTGGCCGAGAAGGACCGCCTCCGCCTCTCGCGCGAGGTCAGAGAGTGGATTTTGGCGGCCCTCGCCTTGCCAGCGATCGGGCTCCTCCCGATCGAACCCGCGATCGCCATCGAGAGCGTCCGGCTGCCGGGCGCATTCCACGCCGATCCGGCAGATCGCTTCATCGTCGCAACCGCCCGCCATTACGGCGTCCCGCTGCTCACCGCCGATTACGCCATCCTGACCTACGCCGCAGGCGGCCACGTGCAGACGATCGACGCCTTGCGTTAGGCGTCGCTACGCCGGCCTACGAAGGATCGAAGGCCGGCACTTCGCAGCGGGCGACGGTGACGGGCCGCGTGGTCGGCGGGGTGTTGCGGCTGCGGCCGACGAAGCGGGGAATGCCGTCGGTGATCACCGCGCCGATGGCGACCGGATCGCCGTTGCTCATGGTGGAGAGCGCATCCGGCTTGGTGGCGCCGAGCGGGGCATCGACGATGACCACGTCCGCATCCCGCCCCGGCCTGAGGAAGCCGCTGTTGAGCCCGTAGATTTCCGCCACATTGCCGGTCGACGCGGCGATCATCCAGGTCGGATCGAAGCCCGCCAGCGAGGCGATATGGACCATGGTGTAGATCATGCCGAGCGGCATGACGCCGCTGCCGGTGGGCGTGTCGGTCGCAATCAGGAAGCGGTCGAAGGCGTCGTGCTTGCGCGCCATCTCGGCGCAGAGCAGCGTGGTCCGCAGATTGCCGGCGGTGCAGACCTGCATGGCGATCCCGGTCTCGGCCGCCACCTGCTCAAAATATCGGTCCTCGATGGCGACCGGTCCGCCGTTGATGTGGAAGGAGACCGTGGGATCGATGGCGATCAGGTCTGCGCCGGTGATGGGGAAGGAGCCCGGGATCGAGGCGCCGCCGGTGTGGAGCGTCGTAAGCAGGCCGGCCTCCCCGGCGTGGCGCACCAGCGCCACGTAGTCGCGTGCCGTCGCCACCGCCCCAAAGCCGACCTTCGCGAGCCAGACGCCGTCCCGGTGCACGTCGTCGAAGTCCGCGCGGGTGAGGCCGGGCTCCAGGATGATGGAGCCGCCGTGCACGCGCATGCCGCCTGGCCGGTAATGCTCGAAGCACTTGAAGGCCGCGACCGCCAGCGCCTTGACTCCGGCCGGGTCCTTCGGCCGGCCCGGCACGTGCACCTCGGAGGCGGAGATCGCCGTGGTGGTGCCACCGTGGACGTAGCTCGTGAGGTAGCCCACGGTGTTCTGGCGCGGCGTGAAGTCGCCGAAGGTGACGTGGACTTGGGAATCGATCAGCCCCGGAATTGCGGTCGCGCCGCCGGCGTCGATGACGACATCGCAGGCGTCGAGGGCGGCGGGCGGCACCTGGCCAACGGCTTCCAGTAGGCCGTCGGCGGCGACGAGGGTATCGCCTTCGACGAAGGGTTTGCGCCAGTCGCCGGAGACGATGGCGCCGAGATTGACGACCCCGACCCTCACCGCTCGCGAGAGCCTTCATTGCTGGCCATCAGCCCCTCCAGAATGCGGTCGGCGGCGGCCCAGTCGTAGCGCCGGTAGCAATGCGCGGTGGTGACGAACTTGGCGCCCGCATAGAACATCTCGTACTGGGTGTGGCGGCCGGCGAACTCGGAGCCCACCGCGTCCCACGCGAGCTTCATCAGCGCCATCCGCTCGGCGGCACCCTCGCCCGGCCGCGCGGAGACCTGGGTGCGCTCGAAGAGGGGCGCGATGTCAGGGTTTTCCAGGTCCGCCACCGACGACGGCAGCATGATCAGGCCGCCGCCGGCGAGCGAGCGAATCCCGTCGATCAGGCGCGGATAGAGCGCCTGGGTCTGGACCTGCGCGGCGTACATCATGCTCGTGTTCGGCACGTAGTAGTCGCCGGCCATGCTGCCCGCGCTCTCCATGCCGTAGAGCAGCCCTTCCACGGCCGCGACCTCGGACGCCATCTCGCCGAGCTGCCCGATTACCGCCGGCATCTTGGCAGTGCCGATGGTCTCCGCGATGCGGCGCGCCAGCGCCAGCAGAAACTTGAGCTTCACCACCAGGCGGATCTGCGACTGGTAGTTCTGGAAGGCGTGGCCCGGCGTGTCGTGGAACTGCGCCCGGCACATGTCGATGTCGCCGAAGACGAAGATCCGCTCCCACGGCACCTTCACGTCGTCGAAATAGACGATGGAATCATTCTCGTCGAAGCGGTGGGAGAGGGGATAGTCCCAGGGGCTCGTGGCGCTTGCCTCATAGCTCCTGCGCGAGAGCACCTTGAGGCCGCGGGCATCGAGGGGAAGCGCGAAGGAGATGGCAAAGCGCTCCTCCCCCGGCTGCAGCGGCTGCAGGGTCGCGACCAGGATCTCCTCGGCCATGATCGAGCCGGTGCCGAGCATCTTGGCCCCGCGCACGGTCACGCCTTCCGCGTCCTCGTCGACGACCCGCATGGTCATCTCTTCGCTCTCTTGCTCGCCCCATGACTTGGAGCGGTCGCCCTGCGGGTTGACGATAACGTAGCTGAGGTAGAGGTCGTTGTCGCGCGCGTAGGCGTAATACTCGCAGAGCGCATTGGCGTAGCGCGCGCCGTGACGCTCGAAGACCACGATCCCCATCATCTGGCCCGCGATCGATGACGCCAGATGATCGGGCGAGCGCCCCAGGTAGCCTGCGTGAAGCTCAGCCCAGGCGGTGAGCGCCTCCCGCCGCGCCACCAGCTCGGCGTAGCTCCTCGGCATCTGCCAGGCACGGTTCACGCGCCGCCCGGTCTCGGTCTCGAATGTCATCCGCTCGATGTTGGGCTCGGCCGCCTGGAAGTCGTAGAGGGCCGCGGCCGAGCGGCAGGCGGCGGCGAAGGCCGGATGGTCGGCGACGCGCGTAATCAGCGCGCCGTCGAGATAGACCGCCCGGTCCTTGTCGAGCGCGCGCAGGTGCGCGGCACCGTTTTTAACCCGCATGTCTTGCCCCGGTCATGGTCTGCGCGACGATTTCCGGCCGACAGGGCAGGAAAGACGCGAAGCGCGATGTGGGGCATCGGGGAAGCGGCTTGACGAACCCTGTCGGCCGGAAATCGTCGCCCTTTGGGTCGCGCCCAGGCGCCCGCCCGAGGCGTCGCGGCCCTCAACCGTATTCCCCGATACGCTTCTCGGCCCGCTCCTGGCGGATCGAACGCCTGGACGCGACGCAGGCCGTGACCGGGGCAAGACATGCGGGTTTACCTTCATCGGGCGATCATAGCCCGATTCCGCCGCAGACCGTGACCGTGGCGAGAGGTCCGGGCTAATCTCGGTGTCGCAGCTGCGGCCATGTCAGTGTCCAACCCCGGAGACGTGCCGATGAACGCACCCTATCGCGGAATCTTTCCGATCGTTCCGACTCCCTTCGACGAAGACGGCGCGCTTGACCTGGGGAGTCAGCGCCGCGCTCTCGGTTGCATGATCGACCAGGGTGTCGATGGACTCTGCATCCTCGCCAACTATTCCGAACAGTTCCTGCTCTCCGACGAGGAACGGGCGCTTCTGCAGGCGGCCTGCCTCGAGCATGTCGACGGCCGCGTTCCCGTCATCGTGACCTGCAGCCATTTCAGCACGCGCATCGCGGTCGAGCGTTGCCGCCGCGCCGAGGCGGAAGGGGCGGCGATGGTCATGATGATGCCGCCCTATCACGGGGCGCTGCTGCGCGCGGACGATGAAGGGGTCTTCCAGCATTTTGCCGCAATCTCGGAGGCGCTGGAGATCCCTGTCATGGTCCAGGATGCGCCGCTCTCCGGCGTCACGCTCGGCGTGCCCTTGCTTGCGCGGATGGCCCGCGAGCTGCCGCGCCTCGCCTATTTCAAGATCGAGTGCCCGGGCGCCGCCGCAAAGCTCCGGGCGTTGCTGGCCGCTGCCGGTGAGCACATCGACGGCCCCTTCGACGGCGAGGAGGGCATCACGCTGCTGGACGATCTCGATGCAGGCGCCACCGGCACGATGACGAGTGCGCTGGCCTGCGAGCAGATTCGACCGATCGTGATCGACCACCTGGCTGGCGCGCGCGCTGACGCGGCGGCGCAATACCGCCGCATGTTACCGCTCGTCAACTTCGAGAACCGGCAATGCGGGCTGCGCGCCTGCAAGACGGTGATGATGGAAGGCGGCGTCATCAAGAGCGACAGGGTGCGTCACCCCCTGGCGGCGCTTCCTGCGGAAACCCGGGCGCAGCTGCTCAGCATGGCCGCCGAGTTCGACCTCCTCGCGCTGCGCTGGGGACGCTAGAGCCGTGTTTCCGAAGTTCATTCGCATGCGGTCGGACCGACGCGCTGCCTCTCCAACCGAGTCCTTCCCCCTTCTCGTCATGCCCGGGCTTGTTCCGGTGTGACAAGGTGATCTGTCCAAGCCACGCCACACGTCGACATTCGGCGACTGGAGTACGATAACCCGCTGTTCTGAAGTGCAGTTTTCCGCCCTCACTGGTCTTCTGCCTCTTGCATTGCCGCCAGGCTTCGTCTCAAATCGTCCCCGAGTTGATGTCGCTCGTATGCGGTTTGATGACCGACGCTCGGGCCGGTCGAGACCGGGGGTGAGGCGATGCCGAAGCGGAGTGCGCTCAGACTGACCAAGCGGATTGTGGAACGGCTGAAGGCCGACGACAAGGACGCGATCTTCTGGGACCGCGACTTGGCCGGCTTCGGGGTAAGGGTCCACGCCACCGGGCGCAAACTCTACATCGTCCAGTCCCGCGGGCCGGCCGGCCTGAAGCGGGTGACCCTGGGGCCGGTCGGCTCCGAGACGATCGATAAGCGCCGGCGCGAGGCGGCTATTGTCATCGATCGCATCAAGCGGGGCGAGGATCCGAAGCCCCCGAAGCCGGCGCCCGAGCCCACCGTCGCCGACCTCGCCGCACGCTGCCTCAAGAACCATGTCGCGGTCCGCTGCAAGCCGAACACGGCCAAGAATTACCGGATGTCCCTGCAGCACCACATCCTGCCCGCCTTGGGGACGAAGCCGCTCAAGGATGTCGCGTCCGCCGATGTCACGGCGCTTCACCACAAGCTGCGCGACACCCCCTCTGCGGCCAACCAGGCAACGTGGGTCCTGTCCAGGATGTTCAATTTGGCGGATACGTCGCGGATCTTGGCTTTGGAAAGATAATTTATTATATTATAACAGATAGTTAGCAAATACCGGGCTCTCCGAGCCTGTATCGCTAGTCGGCTTATCAACACTCGCTCAACACAACTAAAAACTTTTCGGCATTGAGGGCGGGAGCGCGTATTCGCGCACCAGCACTTCGGCCGGGATCTTCCATTTCGAGGGTTTTCGTTCGGTCACGCGGTGACGGTGGGGGATGATGTCACCGGTTTAGACTGAACTTCCGGAGCGGATATTGAGCTAAGCCATTGCGGTTGCTTTGGAAAGCACCGTTTCGCGGAGTCGCGTACTGGGTACGCTACAGGCTGACGCCGAGCAGGTCGAGCGCCTGGCGCTGCAGCTTCGTCGGTTTGGTGACCAGGTCGAAGGGCGGTGCTCCGGGCAGTTTCGGCTGAACTCTGTTCCTGGCGATGGTCGCCAGGTCTTCGAGGAGGGTGCGGAAGCTATGCACCGGCACGCCGTCTGGTGTGCGCTTGGCGGCGGCCTTGCGCCGGGCCGAAGGCGAGGGCTTTGCCGGTGCGACGATGGAGGCGCGCGCGGCGTCCGCGCCCGCCGGGTCGTCCTCGTCGAACAGGATGGGGGCGAGCCTTTGGCGCATGTGCCACTCGACATGGTAGGCGAGCATGCACAGCAGGACGTGGGCGCGCACGCGCTCAGGCCGATAGTGGTGGATGGGCCGCACCTTGAGGTCGACCGTCTTGACGCTTCGGAAGGCGCGCTCGATGCGGCTCAATCCCTTGTAGGCGCGCACCGTGTCCTCGGCCCCGAGCTCGCGCTCGGACAGGCTGGTGCGGATGACGTAGAGGCCATCGAGCGCCGCCTCTTCGGCGATCCGCTCTGCGTTGCGCCGCCAGGCGAAGCCGTCATCGGCGATCTCCAGGTCGAAGTGCTTTCCGACCTTGTGCTTGCCGATGACCTTGCCCACGCGCAGCCCGATCTTGTCCTTGCCGGCGAGACGGCGCTTGTCGCGCCGGGTTGCCGCAC
This sequence comes from Alphaproteobacteria bacterium, assembly GCA_963422645.2. Lineage (GTDB taxonomy): Bacteria > Pseudomonadota > Alphaproteobacteria > UBA828 > UBA828 > WTGU01. The sequence goes on along the minus strand of CAXXVO010000007.1, from coordinate 747,588 downwards.
GGATCGCGTCGAGATCGCTCTCGGTGGCCTGGAGCAGGGCCTCGCGCTTGCGCGCGCGCTCTTCGGCGAGCAGCGGGTTGCGGCAGGCGATCAGGCGCTCGCCGGGGAAGTCGGGATGATGGATCTCGGCCAGGGCGCGCTCGTCGAAGAGCGAGAGCTGCAGCGTCCCGCCGGAGGCCAGCTCGCGGATCGCCGGCGCCCGCAGCGCGCTGATCCACTCCAGCCCGGCCGGCTTCACCTCCTCGCGGATGCGCGCCTCGGTGAGCATGCCGCGATCGCCCACGAGAACGACCCGCGAAAGCCGGAAGCGCCGGCGCAGCTTGTCGATCTGCGTGCCCAGTGTGGCCGGATCGGCGGTGTTGCCCTCGAACACCTCCACCGCCACCGGGCAGCCCTGCGCGTTGCACAGAAGCCCGAACACGATCTGCAGCTTGCCGCGCTTGCCGTCGCGGGAGTAGCCGTGACGCGCCAGCGGACAGCAGCGCCCCTCCAGCCAGGTCGAAGTGACGTCGTAGAGCACCAGCGCGCCGTCCTCGAGATGACGCTCGGCCAGACCCCGCTCGATCCTGGGCTGGCGCTGCAGTAGCCAGTCCATCGCCTCGTAGAGCTCGTCTTCGCCGACCTCGCCCAGGGCGAGCGCCTCGCCGAGGCCGTGGCCAAGCGTGTCCTCGCTGAGCCCGCGCGCGGTGGCGAGCTTCGAGCGCGGCGCCACGATGCGGGCGACGATCATGGCCACCACGAGATCGCGCAGCCGCGAGCGCCTGGCGCCGATCAGCCGTTCCAGACCGAGGCCGCGCAGGGCGCCGAGCACCGCTGCCACATGGCCGAAGGGACGCGAGCGGGTGATGTCGAAGCCGTCGTGCTCGCGGATCGTCTCGCCTCGGGGCACTGCGGTTCCGCCGCGCAGCAGGATGCGCAGACCGTCGATCAGGTGCGGCGGCCACTTGGACAGATTGGCCAGGGTGCGTTTTCTGATTTTTCCGCCCGCGCGCCATGATTCGCGCAGGAGGATTGCGGGCGGGGAGTTCCGGTTTGGGACGCTCTCGATATACATGGGGACGGAACATAGCCCACCTCCCGCCTCATATCAACCACCTCTCTCCATTTACATGGGTACACTTTGCATCTGCGCCGAAGGCCGATACGCCCGTAAGATCAACGGCTTAGCCCCGAAAATCAGCCCATTTCCGGGGGGAAGTTCGGTTTAGAGTTCGCCGCCAGTCTTTTCGGAGGGGTCGGATCCAGATGTCCTTCTTCGGCCGGTCGCGTCTGGTGTGGCGGTCGTATCGGCCGCGTCCCTGGGTGGTTCCGACGTGGGTCCAGCCGGACGCCTTGTAGAGTGCGCCGGTGAAGCGCGGGGTCTCGACGAAGGTCTCCACGAACGTCACAGACTACTATCTTGCAGGCTTCCGAGGCTCCTGAGCCCGTTCGCATTCGACGCTACAAGCATCCTTTCGACGGTGAGGCGATCGAGATTCTCGATCGGCGCAAAGGAGGTTACGGGGGCCGGACTCTGAAGGTTCGGATGCCGGACGGCAGCTGTTGTTGGATACCAGCGGCATGGACGAGCCTTGGAGCCCGTCCCGAGGATGCACCACGCCTGATCGGAGAGTTGTCTGATTTCCTCACCCTCCTTAATCTTCTGAATGACCTTGATGAGAGGGAACTCAGGCGCGATGGATGCGGAGCAGGAGTTGGCGCTGATCGCGCTGATGGAGTGGGAGGAGCGCCGGGACCGGTGGCTGGCGTTTCCGGCTCCGGACCGGGATCGCGTCGTGCAGGGTCTGGCCGATCTGATGGTTCGGATTGCGGATCGGGAGGCGGCCGATGACGGTCGATCCGTCGAAGATCACCCAGCGTCATCTTGAGCGTCTTGCAGTTGTCTACGTTCGCCAGTCGACACCCTTGCAAGTGAACGCGCACCAGGAATCGCAGCTGCGCCAATACGCGCTTGGCGAGCGTGCCCGGGAGATTGGCTGGCCGGCCGAGCGGATACGGACGATCGACGCCGATCTTGGCGAGAGCGCAAGCGAGAAGGCGCGCGGCGAGCGTGGCGGCTTTCGGGAGATGTGCGACCTGATCGCCCGGGACCATGTCGGGGGCATCTTCGGGATTGAGGTTTCGCGGCTCGCCAGGAACACGATGGAATGGTTTCAGCTTCTCGATCTATGTCGCAGGCACGACACGGTTCTGGTTGAGGACTGCCACATCTACTGCCCGAGCCGGGACGACGACTCCCTTGTCCTGGGGATCAAGGGAACCGTGAGCGCCGCTGAGCTGTCTCTTATTCGCGCCCGGATGGAGGGCGGAAAGCGGAACAAGGCGCTTCGTGGCGAGTTGTACTCGCGCGTTCCGATCGGATTTGTGCGGGATGGCTCGACTTTGCGGAAGGATCCGGATGCCCGGGTTCAGGCGGCGATTGCAACGGTCTTTGCGCGTTTTCGGCAAGCCGGTTCGGCCCGCCAGGCGACGATGCTGCTGCGTGAGGCGGGCGAGGATGTTCCCTCTCGCCGGCACCCGGGGGCAGCATTGGAATGGGGCCCGGCGCGCTATGAACGGGTGTACCGCATCCTCACCAACCCGGCGATGGGCGGCGCCTATGCCTACGGCTTCAAACGCGGCGTTGGTCACGGTGCGCCGCTGCGGCCGGTCCAGGAGCGCTGGGATATTCTTCAGCCGGAGAAGCATGAGGGATATGTCAGTTGGGCAGAATGGCTTGAAGTACAGGAGCAGCTGGCCCGCAACCACATGGCTCCGGACGGAGCCCGCGGCGCGGCGCGGGAAGGGTCGGCTCTGCTCCAGGGTCTCGCGGTCTGCGGCGGCTGCGGATTGCCGATGACCGTCTACTACAGCAAGACGGGCTGGGGGTATGAGTGCCGCAAGCGCGATGCTGCGCGCCGGCGCGGCGGTTGTTGGTCGACAGGCGGCAAGCGCGTTGATGCGGAAGTTGCCCGTCTGTTTCTCGATGCGGTCACGCCGGCGGGGGTGGAGGCGGCCCGGCAGGCGGCTTGTGATGTTGCTGAACGCGGCCTGCGCGCGTTGCGCCGTTGGGAGCTGGATCTTGAGCACTGCCGGTACGAGGCGCGGCTTGCCGAGCGGCGCTACAAGCAGGTCGATCCCGACAACCGTCTGATTGCGGCAACGCTGGAGCGCGAGTGGGAGAAGGCGCTTCGCGCCGAGAAGGCTGCACAGGAAGCGCTTGAGGCGGCACGGGCGCGTCAGCCCGCGGCCCCTGCCCCGGCGCGGTTTTCGAGGGTCTCGGCGCGCGCCTGTCGCAGGTCTGGGGGGCGTCGTCGACGACCATGCGCGAGCGCAAGCGCCTGCTCGCCTGCCTCCTCGACGAGGTGACGATCGAGCTTGCGCGACAGGAGCGTGAGATCATGGCAACATTGCGCTGGCGTGGCGGGCAGATCGACGAGATCACTTTGCCGATGCTCGCGGGCTCTCCGACACCCCGGCGCGATGAGCGCAGCACGGTCGAGCTCGTGCGCAAGCTGTCATGCTTTTACAACGACCGGGAGACCGCGAAGGTTCTCACCCGCCAGGGACGGCGCACAGCACGGGGTCTGGATTTCACGGCCGAGCTTGTTGGCAGCCTGCGTCGCCGCCATGGCATTGCGCCCTACCAGCCCGACGGGGACGAGCCGGTGCTCATGGGCGTTGCCGATGTGGCGAAGGAGATCGGAGTCTCGGATGACACCATCTATCGCTGGATCCGCGAGGGGCTGGTTCCGGTTGCCCAGCCCGATATCGAAGGTGCTCCTCTTCGGATCCGGATGACCCCGACCTTGCGCGAGCGCTTTCGTGAGGCGCCTCCGGAGGGGTTTGTTCCCCTCGCTGTGGCAATGGATCGTCTGGGTGTCACGCGGCAGACGGTCTGGGAACGGATCAAGGCGGGCAGGCTGGACAGCTGCCATGTGACCCGCGGCAAGACGCGCGGACTGTATGTGCGTTTGCCGGTCGAGGACGAACTGCCGCTGCTGCGCGGGCTCAACGGTGATGGGGGGTGACCATGCCCGGACCGTCAGGCAAAACGCCCGATGCAGATCCGCACCTCCAACGTGCGATACTGGAAAATCACGTCCGGCACGATGTAAAGGTCGCCGCGGCGGCAACAACGGAATCCAAACCGCCTTTTCTATCAATGCGGTAGAAACGCCCGCCCACCTGCACAACGGAGAAGCATTATGAAGCCTTCATCTCGATGAGCACGGGCGTGACGTTGTAGCGCTGGGTCCAGTCGTCGGGCAGTTGCCGGCGCACGAGCGAGAGGATGTGCGAGCCCAGGTTCGGGATGACGATCCAGGGCAGAATAAGGAACCTCGGGTTGTCGATCACAAGCGGGAGGTTCTTCTCGCGCGACTGCGGCGTCCATCCGATGAAGCGGTCGCGGGGTGCGAGCTTTCGCGCCGCGGTGCTGAAGCCGAGCATGGCGATGGGCCGGCCGTCACGGTCGTGGACGGCGTAGCGCATCTGGGCGCCGACCAGGGTCTTGTAGCCGAGATAGTGGTAGCGGGCGACGAACTCGTTCCACAGCTTGCCCTCGCGGCTGTAGCGGACGGCAGGCCGCAGATCGAGCGGGCGAACCGCGTCGAGGGATGTCGGCGCCGGATGCACCGGCGGCTCGGTGTCGGGTCCGAAGACCATGGGCCGACGCGGCGGGCGCGGCCATTTCGGCGGCGGGAGGACGATCAGGCCGTCCTTGTGCATGGCCAGCATCGTCACCCTGGCCATCATGTCCTTGAGCCCGCCGTCAGGCTTGAACCAGCCGATGCGCCGGCAGAACTCCCTCGACAGGGCATGGCGGTTGGGCGGTGGGCCGGCGGCGATGAGCACGCGCAGGAGCGCCATCTCCTCGGCGGTGAAGTCGCGCCCGTAGTACCGGCACTCGACGGAGCCAGTCATCCCGGCGCCATCAGGGCGCGCCTGCGTTCCTCGCTCATCGACCAGGGCAGCCACGGCGACGGGTCCTCCGGTGGTCGGCCGTCATTTTCGGCGCAGACTCGAAGCCACGTCTCAAGCCAGCGCCGGACATCGATGCCGTTGGTCTTCAGCGTGGCGACGACGGAGTACATCAGTGCCGTGAACCGGGCGCCGGTCTCGCTGTCGGAACCGAACGAGAGCCGTCTTCCGATGACCGGGCCTCTGAGCGCCCTTTCCGCGGCGTTGTTGTCCATGGGGACCTGGGGCTTGTCGACGAAGACGCTCAGCCCACTGCGATGGTTGAGCAGCGAGCGCAGCGCCTTGGTCTCGCGCGCTCCTACCGGCAAGGCGGCGAGTTCTTGCTCGGCGTCCGCGAACAGGCGCTCGACCTCCGCTTCCAACGCGGCCTGCGCTTGCGCGAACACCGCCGTCTGGCGTTCGAGAGCGGGGTCGTAATGTCCCAGCCTCGCCTCGTTCAGCTTGTAGATCGAGGCGATTCGTTCGATCCACGTCTGGCACCAGTGCGTCAGCCCTGCCTGCCCGGCCGCACCGTGGATGAAGTCGCGGCGCTGGTGCGCCCAGCACCAACACAGAATGACCGCGCCGCCGAGTTCGTGCGCCATCGTCTTGTAGGACGAGAGACGGTCGCAGACCAGGAACAGAATGCACGCCGTGCCGCCGAACAACTGCGTGGCGACCTTGGCGCTGCGGGACGGGTCGATGTGGAGAGCGCCAGGCTAACTGGTGCAGTGCAGCCGGTGAAAGTCCGGCGGGAAGGAGAAGGCAAGCCACCACTTCCACCCCGAGTCATGGGCCGCCATTCGCGAGGATGGAGGTTAAGCGTTGACAGGGGCACGTGCGGGCAGGGCTATTGAGCACCGAAAGAGACTCATCCGGGATGCCGAGGCTTTTCCATAGGTCGAAGGTAGCATCCGACCCACCGATAGGGCGAGGGGGGTCAGAATCCCGCGGTGTCTAAGAACCCATGCACGTACGCACGCACTACACCGGGACCTGGGAGGTCTCCGTGCCATCCCGCTGTCGTGGCGGGATCGCTGAGGAAAGGAGGAATCCGTAACCGAAGATGAACGGCATGGAGAAGTCAGACTCGGGAATAGTAGCTATGAAGTCGGCGAACAAAGGGACGCCAGTCCCGGCGGAGTCGATGGAGCCAAGGACCGAGCCCAAGGGGAATCTGGAAGGCCAAAGCACGCGCCGGACACAGAGTCGGGAAAGCGTGACACAGGCGGCCGACCGGATACGGCAGTTTCAGACTTCCTGACCTCTAGCCCGACCTATTCGTGGAGAGCCTTGCACTTGAGGCTCGATTGATGGGTCGCGTCGGGGCCAGACGCCGTTTGGCGCCGGGATCTGAGGATGGTCGTTATCGGGTTGAGGGTTGAACGGGCCTGGGTGATCGGGGCTCGGCGCCCCTTCGCTCAGGGCACCTGCCGCGGCGAGACGGCCTGCCAGCAGGCGGAAGAGAGCGGCGTCGGGGCAGGCCGAGGTGAAGTGGATGCGGACGCGGGTGGCCTTCTCGATGACGCGGGCGCCGATCTTGAGCAGTCTCAGCCTCAGGGTTGCGAACTCTGCACGGGCGAGGGGCGCGGCACGGGGGATGGCGTCGCGCAGGGTGAGCATGAGCCAGTAGGCGCCGGTGTGCAGGACCAGCCTGAGCTGGTTGGCGATCGGGCTCTGGCAGGAGGTGCGGTCCGAGGCGAGCTGGCCCTTGTGCAACTTGATCAGGTTCTCGGCCTGGCCGCGGGCGCAGTAGACGTCTTCGTAGAGACGGCGGGGATCGCCTTCGAGCGAGGTGACGATATAGCGGGCATCGAAGCCGCGCGTGCTCGCCTCGAGCCGGGCGACGACCCGGCGTTCGCGGTCCCGGGAGCGGGCGGCGTAGGCGAAGGCGGCGAAGGCCCGCATCCTGTCTGCGCCGGCCTCTGCGCGGCGGACCTTGAGATCGTCGGCCGCCTCGTATGCGAGAGCGTGCAGCGCGCGATTGCCCGCGAGGCCGAAGATGTAGTCGACGCCGTTCTCCTCGCACCAGGCCATGGCTTGCGTGCGGCCGTAGTGGCTGTCTCCCTGGAAGACGATCCGGGTGCGCGGCCAGTGCCGGCGGATGCGGCGGACCAGATGCTTGACGAGGGTACGGACCTCGGACCCCGACGGCGTCTTTCCCGGGCGCAGGAGGACCGCCACCGGCTTGCCACTTTCCACATGATAGACGTGAACGGGCAGGAAGCAGCGCGTGTCGTAATGAGCGTGGAAGAGCGAGAGCTGCTGGTGGCCGTGCACGGCATCGCAGGTGTCGTCGATATCGAGGGTGATGGCGGCGGGAGGGGCGGGGAAGGAGCGACAGAAGAGATCGACCAGCGCCGCCGTCATCCGCGCCACCTCGATGCGGGACGGCGCGTTTTCCAGGCGGCTCATGGTGGGCTGCGAGCAGAGCGCGCCCCCGCTCTCCGGCGCCTTCCCTGAGGCCAGCTTGAACAGCGGGTCCGCGCGCAGCGCGTCGCAGTCGTCGGCATCTTCGTAGCCGCAGGCGATCGCCAGCATGCGGAAGCGCAGCATGGCCGGGAGCGCGTGCACCACCTGCGCCTGATTGCGCCGGTCGCGGATGCAGCCTGCCAGGGTCTCGGCCAAGCCTAAGCAGCGCTCCGCCTCGCGCAGCAGGACGAGGCCGCCGTCCGACGAGATCAGGCCGCCGTCGAAGGCGGCGCTCACCTTCTTGCGTTGAACGCTTGGCAGATCGAAGGGGAGAAGGCTACCGTCGGTCATGGCGGGCGTGGCGCTTTCGTTGTTCGGAGAGGAAGACGCGTCGACAACGAATTCCTACCCGATGGCAACGGCTTACGCTACGTCCGCCACCCCAAAATCAGACCCGATGCGAATAATCCGGGCTAGTGATTTGGTGTGACACCGGCTGGGTGGGTTCCGGGGCTGCGTCGATCTCGTAGACCATGCGCAGATCGGTCCCGGGGAAGAGCGTTTCGGTGGCGTTGAGCTCGTTCAGGAGGGCATCGATCTGGCGGTCGCAAGCGTCATTTGCGAGGCCGGGAATGTGGACCCGGAGAACGCCGTTGGCGGGGTCCGGCAAGATGTCGGCGTCGGCGGTCATGAGAGCCTGAAGCAGTTTCCGGGGATGAGGCTTCTTGCCTTGTCCCTGCATGACGGGGAGCATCATGCGGGTTTCGGCGCGGCAGGCGATCATGCGGATGATGTCGAGGAGGAGGCGGTCGCGTGAGGGCAGGGCATCGAGCTGTCGGTCTTCGTCGAGGTCGCCGGCTCGACAGTGCTTCGGCACGTTCCTGCGGCTGGCCCTGGCGATCTCGAGGGCACCCTCGAGGTCGCTGACTTCTCTCCCGAGCTGCGCCTTCGGCCTCTTTTTCCCGGCCGCGCCGGCGGTCCGGTTGCGCAGGCGGGCGAGCCGGCGTTCGGCGCTGCGGATTGCCTTGTCACAGGCCCGCCGGAGCGGGTTTACGACCATGGTGTCGGGATCGAGAGGCTCGAGTTCGTGGGTCGGCAGGGCGTCGGGATTGAACTCGTCGCGCATGTACTTGAAGAAGTTTTCCTGCGACCAGCGCGAGAACATGGCGCCTGCGGCCTCGCTCATCGGTTTGTGCGGATCGGTGACGATGAAGGGGATCTGACGGCCGTTGTCCAGCAGGCGGCGGATCTGGCGCACCCTGAAGCCGTTCGGCAACGTCACCGGCTTTTCGGCCAGCCGCACGGAGGCGGTGCCGTTTGTCGCCGGTCCGTGAATGGGAACGGTCGTCGCGCCGAAGTCCTCGACCGGCCAATCCTCGCCGCCGAAGTTCTTGTGCCAGGTCAGGCAGGCGATGCCGCGCCTCGCCAGCCGGCGGAACAGATCCGGGCTCCAGCCTTCGCGGTCGAAGACCAGGGTGAGCGCGGGGTGGCCGGGCGCCTCTGCGGTCAGGTCCGGCGCCTGGGCGTCGACGATCCCGAGGTCCTGCAGCGCCGGCACCACGTCGGCTTCGATGGCGGCGACCATCTTCGGATCCAGCGTCTTATGCAGACAGAGCAGGGGCTTGCCGCCCAGGGCGTTGATCCAGTAGCCGGTGCTGGCCGGCAGGCACAGCTTCTGGCGCGAGACGAAGTGTTTCGGCAGGCGTCCCTTGCGGCCGGCGCAGACCTTGACGTGCCCGTCGACGGCCAGCGTCGCCCAGAGCTCCGGCTCGTCGGCCTGCCAGCGCCTGGCAAGGGCGCGCTGCCAAGCCCGCACGCCGGCCTCGTCGTTGGCGATCAGAGCGATCTTGCGCCGCAGGGTCTTGACCTCGGGGCAACGGTCGAGGCCGAGGATGGCGCCCCATTCGCCCGGCGGCCGATAGCGCAAACTCTCGGGGTTGCGTACCCGCGCCAGGGTCATGAAGGCCAGGAAAAGCAGGATCGTGTTCAGGCCGTAATAGCCCTTGGGCAGGAGCGGCAGGGCGTCGCTCGCGGCCAGCAGACCTTCCTTGAGCAGGGCCGGCAGGGCGGTGAGAACGCCGCCTGAGCGCACGCCGCGGGCGGCGCTGGCGAACTGCGGTTCGACCGGTCCCGCCTGCCCGCTGCTGGCCAGCACCCGGCCCGAGACATCGCAGGTCGCGCGCCCCATCGGCGCCTGCCGGTCGCGCCGGTCGCGCGCGCTGCGATCCGTCTGCGTCCCGGCGTCGAGAGGACCTGGCTCCCCGCTCTGCGCCGTGTCCGCCAAGGGCTGCGCTTCGCCCGCTTCGGGTCCGGCTGCGCCGCCAGCCTCTTCAGCGACACGCGCCTCGCATGGCGCACCCACTGCCGAGCCTGCGGGCTCCTGCGCGCACACCGCCTTGCCGATCAGCCCCCGCCGGCGCCACTTGTGGACCGAGGCTTTCGACACGCCGAGAACCCGGGCCACCGCAGCGCCGCTCAGGCCCGCTTCCAGCAACGCTGTCGCCCTCTTGGCCAACGCCGGCGTGAACACCGACGGCCCGCGCCCGCGCCGGGGTTTCAGAAACGCCGCTTCACCCTCGGCCAGGTAGCGCCGCCGTGCTCGCTGCACGGTCGAGCGCGAGACACAGAACGCGTCGGCCAGATCCTGCGGCGAGAGCGCGCTGATCACCGCGAGGCGGCCGATGCGCATGAGCATGGCGGCGCGGTCATCGGCGGGGTGGCTGTCGAAGGGAACGAGGTTTGAGAAGTAGGTGAAGGTGTCGTCCGAGATCAGGACGGCGAAGCAGCTGTTGCCGATCGGAACCGCCTCTGGGGGGCACAGCGGGAGGGTCATGGGCATGGCTGAGGCCGCGTATATAGTGTCATATCAAAAGGCTCAATTAGCGAATCGTATGGGTTATCTTGTCACGGCAGCGGCGAGGCAGGCGCGATCACTGGCGCCGGGGGCGAGGCCGACGAGGTGGAACCAGCTCAGATAGTTGTCCAGATAGCGGGTGGCAACGCCCCGGCGCGGTCGCAGGAAGTCCTTCCAGCGGCTGTGGCGGCTGTTCACCGTCTGCACATGCAGATCGCCCCGGACCCGTTCCCCCATCGACCGGTTGAGGCTCTCGTGGCTCACTCCGAGCGCGGCGGCGCACGGTGGGTAGCTCGCGCCGCCGTCGGAGACCAGCAGGGCGTCCCTGGCGAGCACCGGATCGAGGGCGGCCGTGAGCACCACCGCATCGACCCTGGGCAGTACCGCGCTGAACGTCGTCCCGCCACGGTCCGCCGCCATGAGAACCGGCACCTGCTCGCGCGAGAGGCCGCGCTTCTTCGCCTTGCCGCCCCGCCGCCGCGCCTTGCGCCCCAGCTTGCGCGTGCCCTTCCGGCTCTCCAGCATGTACGTCTCGTCCGCCTCCACGATGCCCTTGAGCACCCCCGAACCACCCCGCGCCGCCGCCAGAAAGCGGTGACGCCAGCGGAACGCCGTGCTCACCGCCACATCGCAGCGCTCCGCCGACGCCTTCACCGTCTCGCCCTCCGCAAGCGAGGCCCCGAACGACAGCCAGCGCTCCTTGTGGTGCAGGCCCGACAGCGGGGTGCCGGTCAGCGCGTTGAAGGTCCTGCCGCAGCCCTTGCACTGGTAGCGCCGCAGGCCCCGCGCCATGCCGCGCGAAACCGCCCCTTCGCGCGCGCAATGCGGGCAGCGCCGAGCCTCGTCCACAGCGAGTTCGATCGCCGCCTTCGACGCCTCGTCTGCGCGCCGGCCGGACAGCACCGCCAGCGCCTCGCGCCGCTGTGCCCGCGTCAGCCCGACCGCTGCCGAAAGCCAACCCTGAAAGTCCTGACTGTCCATGACCCAACCTCCTGAGATCCGGGCCAGTCTACCAACAATGCTTACGAATCGCTAATTGAGCCTATCAAAATATACGACATCGGCTGCGACTGCCACCGAAAATCGGCCCGCAACGGCCGAAAAGTGGCAGACTTCAAGGGGTTCGCGGCACGCCGTCCGGCAGCGTCAACGCCAAGAGGTCAGGAAGTCTGAGTTTGTACAACGGGAGCCACGGGAGCGTCTGACGGCGCTTCTCCACCATGTCACGGTCGATGCGCTGCGCTGGGCGTTCTTCGCGTTGAAGAAGGACGCTGCGGCAGGTGCGGATGGCAGGACTTGGCGGATGTACGAGGAAGGGCTGGAAGGCCGACTGGCCGACCTGCACGACCGCGTGCACTCGGGAGCGTACCGGGCGACGCCATCACGGCGGGTGAACATTCCGAAGCCTGATGGCGGCACACGACCGCTCGGCGTCGCGGCCATAGAGGACAAGATAGTCCAGAAGGCGGTGGCGGAGATAATCCTGACGTAACTGCCCAGGTCTGATTCCGAGCATTCACACGTGATGGATTGATGGTTCTGGCCTGGTGGCGCTGACGCGAGATTTCAGCAGCGCAGTAGCGGGATCAGCTGCATAGGATCGGGGTGCGCCAGGGTTTCGAGGACATTCCAGTCCTGCTTTCGGGCGGTGGCGATGACGGACCGCAGGTTGGCGAAGTCGCGGGCGCCTTGTATCGAGCGGAAGCCGCCTGAGATTTTCTGACGCAGTTTGCCCATTCGGATATCTCTCTCCGCCTCGTTGTTCGAGAACGGGGTTCGCGGGTCGGTGAGGAAGCGCAGGCAGCCCTCCTTGTACTTCTGGAGCCGGAGCGCGAGGTTGTGACCGATGCAGCGCTTTTGTCGTCCGCGCTTTCCGGTCTGGAGCGGTGGCATTTCTTCGTGAGAGGCGATGGCACGTTCGAGGATGCGGTCCCAGGCTCGCGAGATGCGGGCCACCAGTGAGGCGGGCACGTCGCGGTCGTTCTTGTGGGCGAAGCGGGCGGCTCTGTTGGCACGGATGAGGAGCCGGTGCGTGCTCGTTGCCCAGTCTTCCTTCTCGATCTCGATGAGGGCTTGGAGCTCGCGCAGGTGATGGGCGTTGCAGGCCCCGTGGCGCACGCCCTCGAGAGCGAAGTAGGTGGCGTAGTCGTCATGGATGACGATGCCGTTGAGCTTCTCGTCGATGTGGCTGCGCCCGGTGGCGACGCGCAGGATGGTGAGCAACGGGGTGCACAGCACATGGAGCCAATGGGTCCGGGCGGCGATGCGGATGCCGGTCTCGTCGAGGTGTTTGACTGGGGCTGCGGTGCGGATGATCTCCGCGAGGCGATCGAGGAAGCCCTCGAAGCGCCGGGCGGTGCGCCTTCCCATGGCGACGATGGTGGCTGTTGAGAGCTTGACCGCGAAGAGGTCGCTCATGACCTCGGCGACCCGCTTCTCGGGAATGAACTGAGCGTGCAGCAGGTAGGTCACCCACGCGGTGATGCGCGGCCCGTATTGGACCGGTGCGCTCACGCCGTTCGGGAAGACGGCTGTCGTCACGGTGCCGCAGGCAGCGCAGAGGCAACGATGGCCGCGATGTTCGGTGACCTCGAGGGGCTGCGGCTCGGGCACATCGAAGACCTGCCGGCAGACGGGGGCTCCGTGACGGTCAGCGTCCGACAGCGGCGCGCCGCAGCCCTCACAGGCGGACGGATCATGATCGACGACATGGTCGGGCGTCGCGGTCCGCTCCAGGGTAGTTCCCTTGTGGCCCGGCTGGCCGCCACTGGGCCTGTCGGACTTGCCGCGCTGGCTCCGGGTGCGCTTCTCCCGGTCACCGCTCTTCTTCTTCAGACCGTCGCTGGCCGGCGGCTTGGAGCTGGTGGTGCTGTCGAGCGCGGCGCTGCGCTCGAGTTCGGCGATCCGCTCGCGCAAGCGGGCGTTCTCCCGCTCCAGCGCGTCGTTCTCCTTGACCAGGGCCGCGCTCAGGCGCAGCAACCCCTGGCCCCATTCCCGAATGGCCTTGACGGCGGTCATTGCGAAGGATTGTGGGGTGAAAAGGTCCTGCAGGCACGCGAAGGCCTCGTCGTGGGCAGCGAGGTCCTCGTGCCAGCGCGACACTGTCACGAACCCTCGTCGGCCTCGACGGCCATGATCGCGGCCAGCACCGCCAGGCGTTCGCCCGCCGGCATGGCCTCGTAGCGCCGGCCCCAGTTGGCCGCCTTGCGCTTGATGCACTGGCGCTCGGTGAAGTTCCGGCCGGCGAAGCTCGCCCAGTGCACCCGGTCAGGCGCGAAGTTGAACCACACGACCTCGGTCCGCACCTGGGCCTGGGTCGTCACCTGCAGCGCCAGCCGGCGCCAGCCCGCCAGCAGCTCGTCATAGAGCGCAGACGGGTGGCCCGAGACCATCACCTGGCAGGGCAGACCCTTGAGCAGTTCGAGGAGCGCGACGTGGTCGGCCTCCTCGTACTCGAAGCGGTAGCGCTGCGACGAACGCCGGGTCGCGTGCAGATAGGGCGGATCGCTGTAGACCAGCTCCGGGCCCAGAAACGGGAACGAGGCCAGGAAGGAATGGGCGCAGCCGTGCACCAACTCCACCGGGTAGTCGCAGCCAAAGGCCTCAAGCGCCCGCTCGTCGCGGTCGATCCCGATCGAGCGCATGGCCGCAGGCTTGCGCTTCATCAGCGCCCCGCCCCCAAGATGGCTCTCGATATAGACAGAGTGCGGCGGCATCAGCGCAATCAGCGCCTGGCTCAGACCGGTCGTCGCCTTCGACCCGAAATACCCCACCGGCTGCTCCTCTCATGCGAGAGTGCAACCCATAGGCGAGAGAACCTATACAGTCAAGCGGGGATCAGCGACGCGCCGACGGCGAAACGGCGCCGACGGCGACCAAAATCAGCACGCACTCAGAGCTCGCGGGGTACCTGGGTAGTTACATCCTGACGCCGATTTACGAGGCGGAGTTCCTGGGGTTCAGCTACGGGTTCCGGCCCGGGCGTGGGGCGCATAATGCGCTCGATGCGCTCGCGGTCGGCATTAGACAGCGCAAGATTAACTGGGTGGTCGATTGTGACATCCGCAAATTCTTCGACACGGTTTCGAGGGACTGGCTGGTCCGGTTTCTTGAGCACCGGATCGGGGACAAGCGGGTTATCAGGCTGATCATCAAGTGGTTGAGCGCCGGCGTCATGGAGGCTGGAGAGTGGCGGGACAACCTGCGGGGAACGCCGCAAGGGTCGGTGATGACGCCCTGAACGCAAAAGGCAACCTTCGCCTTCGGTGCTGTGGTTGCCGGGTTTCGACGGGTCTGGACCGCCGCCTGGCGATCCCGAGATTGGGATTGAATGGCGAATGGTGATTTTGTCCTCGGTGACCAACACCTCCTTCACGATGAGCCGGACGATGCGCTGCCGTTCGGCGATGTCCAGGGTTTCGGCGGACGAGTGCAGCCGCGCCAGAAAGCCGGTCAGCGTCTCGGCGAGCCGGAGATAGGTCTCGCGATCCTTCGCCCGATCGACGGTGGATTGCAGTTCGCGATTCAGAGCCTGATCCTGACGACGGAGCTCGGACGTTCTGTCGCGCAGTTCATCGATTGTAATCAACTCCTCCTGATAGGCGTTGACCAGGCGGTCGATGCTTTTTCGGACCCGGATCAGACGGTGCCGCAGGTCGTTCTCGCGCTGCTGGTTTGGATCGGAAGCGCGGGCCGCCTGTAGTCGCCGGTCGATCTCGGCGCCGATCAGTGCTGGATCCTCGAGCAGGCGGACCACTTCGCCCCAGACGACGTCATCGAGCAAGTCCTGGCGCACCGGCCGACTGTCGCACACCGGTCCGTTGAGATGGCGCCAAGAGTCAGAACCCAGGCAGCGATAATAGGAGATCTTGCGGGCACTCGTCTGGGCCGATGTGCGAGACAGCGCGTAGCCGCATTTGCCGCACGAGACCAGTCCCTGGAGCACGCTGGGCGTCTTCGTGCGACGCGGCGCGTGGATCTTGTTCATCTCCAGCCGCTCTTCGGCCAGGGCGAAGGTCTCTTCGCTGACGATCGCCGGCACCGGGATCTCGATCCACTCCTCACGCGGTTTTTCGTGACCGCCGGTCGTGCCGCTGGCCACGCCGCGGCGCAGGCGCAGAGGACGTGTCACACATTTACGCGGCATCTGGCGGGTCTTGCCGAAACAGGCTTTCCCCTTGTACGCCGGATTGCGGAGCATCGCCCACACCGTCGAGCGTTCCCAGCGCGAGCGCCCGGTGGAGGTGGGTACCGCGCGCTCATTGAGCCTGCAGGTGATCGCGCCGATGCTCATGTGATCGCAGGTGTAGCAGCGGTAAACCTCGCGAACCACCGACGCCTGCGGCTCGACGATTTCGTAGAACGCATCGCTGTCCGGGGTTTTCTTGTGGTAGCGGTAGCCATAGGGCGCGCCGCCGAGGACGGCGATTTCGCCGCGTCGCGCCCGATGTCGCTTGCCGCGCCGGGAACGCTCCAGGATTTGCGCGCGCTCGTATTCCGCAATCATGCCCTGGAACTGGACGAGCAGATGATCTTCCGGGGTTTCCATCGACGGCGCTCTCAAGAACACGGTCTCGACGCCCTGACGGGCCAGCTCCTCGATGATCAGAACCTGGTAGGCATAGCGCCGGCTCATACGGTCCGGGGCATGGACCAGCACCGTGTCGATGCGCCCTTCCGCGGCGAGATCCCTGACCCGCTCGAGCCCCGGGCGTTCGAGAACGGCGCCGGTATAGCCGTCATCTTCAATGATCATGTCGGGCGCGACGCTGTAACCGTGGTCCTCGGCGTAGGCGATCAGGGCCTCGGTCTGGCTCGCTATCGTGTTGTCATCTCTCTGCCGCTCGCCGGAGACCCGCGCGTAAATGGCTGCGATCTTCATGGTCGTCTCCTATGTCCTGCGCTCGGACCGGGATTTGCCGTGAAACAGATTCTGGCGAGGGACGCGCGGTGACGCTCCAACCCCGAGGTCACGGCGTTGGCTGAGACCGCCAGGGTCGGCGCGGCGGAGACGAGCGGTGGACTTCCCCGATGTGGTCCGAAGCGGTCCCGCGTAGCCGGCTGACGAGATGCGGGCCGCTCAGGCGGCCTTGAGTTCCGCGCCTACGGGCTCGATGTAGCCGTAGCGGCGGAGCATGCGGATCCACCGAGGAGCGTTGCGCTTGACCATCAGAGCGTCGTAGTCGGCCGTGCGGTCGTAGTAGGGCCTGCCGGTCTTGAGCACCACATAGATGATGCGCAGCATCTTGTGAGCGCCGGCGACGATGGCGCGCTTGTAGCCGCGCCGGGCGGCGAGGGCGCGGTGATGAGCCTCGAACTGGCACCCCTTGGTTCGGGCCGCGCCGTGGGCACACTCGACGAGGCAGGCGCGCAGGGTCTTGGAGCCCATGCGGGTGCGTGCGTTGCGGCGCTTGCCCCCGCTCTCGTTGTTGCCGGGGCAGAGCCCGGCCCAGGCGGCGAAGTGCTCCTTGGAGGCGAACACGCCGATGTCGGGGCCGATCTCGATGAGGATGGTCGAGGCGGCGGTGCGGTCGATGCCGGGGATGGTGGTCAGCAGACGGAGCTGCTCCTCCCACGGTGTCATCTGCCCGTCGATCTTCCTGGTGTAGGACGCGATGCGCGCCTCAAGCGCGTCATGCTCCTCCAGCAGGTCGTTGAGCATGAAGCGGTCGTTGTCGCCCAGGCTCAGGGTGAGCGCCTCGCCGAGCCCCTCCAGCTTGTTCGCAACGTGGCTGGTGAGCGAGGCGAGGATGACCTCGCGCGCCGTCCCCTGCGCCAGGCCGTCGAGGATCTTCCGGCCGTTGACGCCGAAGACGTCGGAGAGGATGCCGCCGATGCGCGCACCGGCGCGGTCGATGATCTTCTGCACGCGGTTGCGCACGGCGGAGCGCTGCCTGACCAGGACGCGGCGCTGGCGGCTCAGTGCGCGCAGCTCCCGGAACGGCTCAGGCGGAACGTGGGAAGGCGTGCAGAGCCCGAACTGGCACACGCAGGCCAGCCACACGCTGTCCGCCACGTCGGTCTTGCGCCCCTTCAACTGCTTCACCTGACGCGCATGCACCAGGATCGCCTCGAGCCCGGCCGCCTCCAGGGCCGCGAAGGGCGCCTGCCAGTAGACCCCGGTCCCTTCCATCACCGCAGCCTCGACGCCGTGACCGGTCAGCCACGCGACCATCTCCTCCAGACCGCTCGGCAGCGTGCCGAAGCAGCGCGTCTCCACCACCGGCTCACCCTCGCCCTCACAGAGGCGAACCGTCGCGGTGATCTCCATCTTGTGCACGTCCAGACCCGCCGCGCGCGGCCGGACGACGTGCAAGCCTTCCGTCTTCATCGCCTTCCTCCTCATTTGCGCTCTCGCCACGGCGGCGTACGATCACGCCGTGGCATCGCCACGGTGGAGGCGGGGACAGCGGTCGGAAGAACACGCATCCGACGAGCGGGTGCGGTGCAATTTGCCGCGCGTCCACGGCCACGGGCCGGGTACAATACGGGGTGCGGAGCCGGCCGCCGGAAGCAGTTTTGTCATCGGGAACTACGTCACCGATATAACGACGCTCACACGTCCCCACCTCCGCCAATACCCATCCTGACACGGCAAATGGGTGCAAGCGCAAGGAAAACGTCAGCCGAACCGCTCCTGTTTCATGCCACGGGGTGGCTCAGAACCGCGGGGACCATGACTGTTTTGCCGTGAAACAGATTCTGGCGAGGGACGCGCGGTGACGCTCCAACCCCGAGGTCACGGCGTTGGCTGAGACCGCCAGGGTCGGCGCGGCGGAGACGAGCGGTGGACTTCCCCGATGTGGTCCGAAGCGGTCCCGCGTAGCCGGCTGACGAGATGCGGGCCGCTCAGGCGGCCTTGAGTTCCGCGCCTACGGGCTCGATGTAGCCGTAGCGGCGGAGCATGCGGATCCACCGAGGAGCGTTGCGCTTGACCATCAGAGCGTCGTAGTCGGCCGTGCGGTCGTAGTAGGGCCTGCCGGTCTTGAGCACCACATAGATGATGCGCAGCATCTTGTGAGCGCCGGCGACGATGGCGCGCTTGTAGCCGCGCCGGGCGGCGAGGGCGCGGTGATGAGCCTCGAACTGGCACCCCTTGGTTCGGGCCGCGCCGTGGGCACACTCGACGAGGCAGGCGCGCAGGGTCTTGGAGCCCATGCGGGTGCGTGCGTTGCGGCGCTTGCCCCCGCTCTCGTTGTTGCCGGGGCAGAGCCCGGCCCAGGCGGCGAAGTGCTCCTTGGAGGCGAACACGCCGATGTCGGGGCCGATCTCGATGAGGATGGTCGAGGCGGCGGTGCGGTCGATGCCGGGGATGGTGGTCAGCAGACGGAGCTGCTCCTCCCACGGTGTCATCTGCCCGTCGATCTTCCTGGTGTAGGACGCGATGCGCGCCTCAAGCGCGTCATGCTCCTCCAGCAGGTCGTTGAGCATGAAGCGGTCGTTGTCGCCCAGGCTCAGGGTGAGCGCCTCGCCGAGCCCCTCCAGCTTGTTCGCAACGTGGCTGGTGAGCGAGGCGAGGATGACCTCGCGCGCCGTCCCCTGCGCCAGGCCGTCGAGGATCTTCCGGCCGTTGACGCCGAAGACGTCGGAGAGGATGCCGCCGATGCGCGCACCGGCGCGGTCGATGATCTTCTGCACGCGGTTGCGCACGGCGGAGCGCTGCCTGACCAGGACGCGGCGCTGGCGGCTCAGTGCGCGCAGCTCCCGGAACGGCTCAGGCGGAACGTGGGAAGGCGTGCAGAGCCCGAACTGGCACACGCAGGCCAGCCACACGCTGTCCGCCACGTCGGTCTTGCGCCCCTTCAACTGCTTCACCTGACGCGCATGCACCAGGATCGCCTCGAGCCCGGCCGCCTCCAGGGCCGCGAAGGGCGCCTGCCAGTAGACCCCGGTCCCTTCCATCACCGCAGCCTCGACGCCGTGACCGGTCAGCCACGCGACCATCTCCTCCAGACCGCTCGGCAGCGTGCCGAAGCAGCGCGTCTCCACCACCGGCTCACCCTCGCCCTCACAGAGGCGAACCGTCGCGGTGATCTCCATCTTGTGCACGTCCAGACCCGCCGCGCGCGGCCGGACGACGTGCAAGCCTTCCGTCTTCATCGCCTTCCTCCTCATTTGCGCTCTCGCCACGGCGGCGTACGATCACGCCGTGGCATCGCCACGGTGGAGGCGGGGACAGCGGTCGGAAGAACACGCATCCGACGAGCGGGTGCGGTGCAATTTGCCGCGCGTCCACGGCCACGGGCCGGGTACAATACGGGGTGCGGAGCCGGCCGCCGGAAGCAGTTTTGTCATCGGGAACTACGTCACCGATATAACGACGCTCACACGTCCCCACCTCCGCCAATACCCATCCTGACACGGCAAATGGGTGCAAGCGCAAGGAAAACGTCAGCCGAACCGCTCCTGTTTCATGCCACGGGGTGGCTCAGAACCGCGGGGACCATGACTGTTTTGTGAGTTTGATCGGGCACCAGGATCGCGTAGGCGTTGTGGAGTTTGGCGTCGAGCAGACGATCGAAGGCATAAGCGAGGTGAACCGTGGGCCGAGCGCCCAAGCGACGTTCAGCCATGCCGATCCGCGTCCGATAAAAAGCGTCTCAGCGCCCGCGCGACGATCTCCCCGATGGAGTGGCCGCTGCTCCTGGCGTGGGCTCGCAAGGTCTCCGCCAGAGTGCCTGGAATCTTGATGGTGATCGGGATCAGCTCTTCGGTCGGCTCGGCCGGCTGGCCCATGGCGCGCGCGTCCTGGACGTAGCGATAGGACTGACGCTGCGACAGCCCGAAGCGCTGCGACAGCCGTGCCACGGCTTCGCTCGCCGTGGCGCCCTGGGCGAGCAGCGTGTAGGCGGCATTGAGCCGCTCGACCTTCTGGGATCTTGTTGACCGGATCATTTGCCATAAGAATATTACCGTTTGCGGCGCAAGTCAGTCAAGGGACGGTCTCGCCATTCCACAATCTGACGTTCGAAGCGGAAGTTACCTTTTGCGTTCAGGGCGTCATCGGCGCTCCTTTGGGGAACGCTCGGCGGCGGCATCACCCAGAGCATGACCGCGCTGACCTTCATCGTGGTCAGCATCCTGCGCTCGCGGCTCACCACCATGAGCGGCGCCCTGGCGATGATCCTGGGCGGGTACATCGGCGTGACGGGCCTCGTCATGATCGTCACCTTCGACATCAAGGTGGCCGCACTCTATGTCATCGGCCTTGCGGGCGCGGTGGTGGCCAGCGAGAGGCTGGCGCGGTACCGGGCCATCGCCGGGTCGTTCCTGGGCGGGGCCATGATCATCCTCGGCCTGATGCTCCTCAGGGAGGCGGCGGCGCCGCTGGCCGAGGAGCCCTGGTTCCGGGAGATGGTGGAGGGAACCGGGCAGTCGCTCGTTCTCGCGTTCGTCGTCGCGGCCGTGTTGACCTTCATAGTGCAGTCCTCGGGTGCAGTCTCCGTTTTCGGCATTAGCCTGGCGACGGTCGGCATAATCTCCGTCGATCAGGCCATCATGACCATCTACGGGAGCTACATAGGCTCAGGCGCGATCCTCGCCGTGCTGTCGGCCAACCTGACCGGGCGTTCGCGCCAGGTCGTCATGTACATGGTGATCGTCAATGCGCTGATCTGCGCAGCGGTCATCCCGCTGCTCTACGCCGAAATCCATTTGGGCGTCCCGTCGATCAAGGCGGTGATCGATGCGACCGGCTTCGACCTGCCCCAGCGACTGGCCCTCGTCTATGTCATCACGGCCGTGGTCCCGGTGCCGATCATGCTCGCCGTCCTGGGCCCATCGACCCGCATCCTCGAGAGGCTGTGGCCCGCATCGGAAATCGACGAGCTGTCGCGCGCGCAGTTCATCCACGGTCATGCGACGGTCGATGTCGAAACATCGCTGGCGCTGGCCGACCTGGAGCAGCGGCGCGCGTTCAGGATGCAAATTCGGTATTTCGAGCTCGTTCGGGAGGGCGAGGACGTACGCCCGCTCCGGGATGCGTCGCGCACCCTGATGACCGAAATCGAGGAGTTCCTGACGGACTTGCAACCGCTTCATCCCATGCAGGCAGTCGAGGATCGCAATGCGCTGCTCAGCCGTCAGAAGATGCTCACGTGGCTGGCGGACTCCGGGTCGGTCATGTGCGGTGCGCTTCTCGACATCGGCGACCGACCGGAGTTGAAGCAGTTTCGGGAGAGCATGTGTGAGGGCGTGGACAGCGTGTTCCTCGCCCTGGACCACGCGATGGAGAGCGATGACGAGACGTCCTGGGATATCGCGAACGCGTTGTCGGGCGACCGCGGCGAGATCATGCGCAGATTGCGCGGCAAATACATGGAATCGGATCTGAAATTGGACAAGACTGACCTATTGAACGTCGTTCTCGTCACCAATACGGCCGAAGACATATTTTTCCTGCTGTCGAAGCTCGAAGAGGATTTCAGCCCCTATCCGCATGAAGACAGGGCATTGCCGCGCGTCTGAAGCGGACTTCTAACGACGGTCCTGGCTGCACGCTCTCGCCCACTGGCCGACCTTTGCGACGATGCTTCCAGGCAGGCCGCGCCGGCGGCATAATCGCGCCGCGCCGGAAACCGGGCGGATGAAAGGGGAAGCATCATGGAAGTCGGGCTTTACGGTAACACCCACGGTCAATCCTACCGCGACGACGTGAACATGTTCCTCCACCACACGCCGGTGGAGCAGATGGACCCGATCCGGGTGGCGCTAACCGCCGAGCGAGCGGGCATTCACTCGATCTGGTATCCCGACCATGTCTGCATGCCCTACGCTTCCGAGAGCTTCCACACCGCGAACGTGTCCGGCCAGCGCGCCTACCAGCGCCGCCACAACATGCTGGACGCCGCCGTCGTCATGGGCGCCGTCGCGGTGCAGACCACGACACTCAAGCTCGCCACCAGCGTTCTCATCGCGCCCTATCGCCACCCCCTCTCGGACGCGCGCCAGTTCATGACCGTCGATCAGCTCTCGGGCGGCCGGCTCATGCTGGGCGTCGGAGTCGGCTGGATGGTCGAGGAGTTCGACGCCGTCGGCATCGACTACGAGGAGCGCAACCGGCGGACAGAGGAGTGCATCCAGATCTACAAGGCCTCCTGGACCGGCGACCTCGCCACCTTCGAGGGCAACTACTACAGCTTCACGGACGTCTCCCAGGACCCGAAGCCGGCGCAACAGAACCCGCACCCGCCGATCGTCTTCGGCGGCAACACGATCCGGGGCGCGAGGCGTGCGGCACGCTTCTGCGACGGCCTCTATCCGCTCTTCCTCGACTCTCACGTCGAGGCCGGTCGCTTTGCCCTCCTCCAGGACGAAGTGCGCCGCGAGCTTGCGGCGCAGGGCCGGAGCCCCTCCGACTTCCTGATGCTCTGCGCCGCCACCGCGCGCATCACCGACGCCGGCGACCCGGCCGCACAGGCCGATCCCCGCCTCACCTGCACCGGTACTGCTGAACAGATTCTCGAGGACCTCGCGGCGTTCGCCGACGCCGGCTTCTCGATGGCGGTCTGCATGCTGGACTGCCCCTCCGGCGCGCTTTCCGAGCAGCTCGACCAGATCGAGCGCTTCGGCGCCGAGGTGATCCCCGAAGCCAAGAAGCTCAAGCCGGCGGGGGACTGGAAGCCCGTCACCTGACGCGGCACCGCCACCCAAGTCTAGACCCATGGTGAGGCCGGGCCGCGAAGCGGGCCGGAGCGCGGAACCGCGCGCCGCGCCACATGGCGCGTAGCCAAGCGAACGGAGTGAGCGCCCGGCGCCTGAGGGAACTGATTAAGCCGAGGACTAGGGTGAGGAGGGTGCGCGGGCCGCGCTCTCTCAGCCCGGCGCCGGGCGCGCCCGCTGGTAGTAGAGCAACGCGTGCCGCCGCGCCTTCTCCTCGTCTGAAAGGGTGTCGGGGTCCTCAGGCAAGTCCTCACCCACCGCCATGCCCCGCTGCACCGCCTCGCGCTCAGACAGTTCCTCGAACCAGCGCTTGAAGTACTTGAAGTCGCCCAAGTCCTGGCCCTGCGATTCCCAGTAGACGGCCCATGGATAGGAAATCATGTCGGCGATCGTGTACGCCTCGCCGGCGAGATAGGGTCGGTCGTAGAGCCGGTTGTTCATGACGCCGTAGAGCCGGTTGACCTCGTTGCCGAAGCGGGTGATGGCGTAGGTCTGGTCGCCCTCATCGTCGCCCAGCCGGCGAAAGTGGCCGAACTCGCCGAACTTCGGCCCCTGGTTCGCCATCTGCCACATGACCCACTGGTTGACCTCGTAGCGGCCGTGCAGGTCCTGCGGATAGAAGCGCCCGGCCTTCTCGGCGATGTACATCATCATCGCACCCGATTCGAAGACGCTGACCGGCGCGCCGCCGCCGGGCGGGTCGTCGTCCACCAGCGCCGGCATGCGGTTGTTGGGGCTGATCCTGAGGAACGAATCCTCGAACTGATCGCCCTTCCCGATGTGGCAGGGGACGAGGCGATAGGGCATCCCGCATTCCTCCAGCAGGATGGTTACCTTCTTGCCGTTGGGTGTCGGCCAGTAGTGCAGGTCGATCATGGCTCTTTCTTCCTCCTGGCGTCAGTCCGTCGGCTGAGTCGCGGCGACGCTCGGCCGGCTCTGTGTGTCTTCGTACCACCCCGTGAGTGCGGGGCAGTCCGCCCGCCACGAGTCGTCGTGCCGGAACTCCAGGTGGCCGAGACCGCAGATCACCGCGATGTGGTCCATTCGGAAGGACGCGGCGGCAAGAACGTTGACCTCGCCGTCGAGCGCCTTGGTCATGCGCTTTACCCGCTTCTCGAAGTGGGTCTTGAGGTTGACGCTTTGCTGGTCCGCCGGCTGGCGCTTCTGAAAGAGCCACTGGACGCTCGTCTCCGTGAGCGCGGTGCCGAGGGTCATGCGGCGCTGCCAATCCCACCGCTCCGCCTCGGGATAGAGCGAAGGTCCCCCGCCAATCTCGTCGAAGTAGGCACAGATCGCATGGCTGTCGTAGAGCAGGGTGC
The DNA here is from genome assembly GCA_963422645.2 of Alphaproteobacteria bacterium. GTDB lineage: Bacteria > Pseudomonadota > Alphaproteobacteria > UBA828 > UBA828 > WTGU01. Next base: position 723,402 of record CAXXVO010000007.1, on the reverse strand, counting down.
CGTCGTCCATCGCCAGCACCGGAATGAGCCTGGCCGGATTGAGACGCTCGAGCTCCTCCGACTCGAAGGGGTTCACGTTCACGATGTCGAGCGCGATGCCGTGCTCCCGTGCCACGATCGCCGCCTTGCGGCCGAAGGGCGTGGCCGGGCTCGAATAGAGCTTCATCGTCGTCCTCCTTGCTGGCGAGCGCGTCATAGACCGGGGCTGCACCCTTGTACAGCGCGGCCAGGTCTCCCGGAGCTCGACCGCCAGCGCGGGTTAGCGATTGCGGGCGCTGGTACTGACGCCTAAGGTATACGCAGCGGCGTGTGTCGCCCGGAGCGGCGCGACGCTCTGACCCCTGCGGCATGGGCCCGCGGGACCGTGGCCGCGCATGCCAGAGGCGGAGGCTGAGACGATGGCAGAGACCCTCTTCAAGAATGTGACGATTTTCGACGGCAACGCCAAGCGCCCCTACGCGGGCGAGGTGAAGCTGCAGGGCAACCTCATCAAGAAGGTCGCGCGCGGCAAGGGCAAGATCAGGGCCAATGGCGCGACCGTGGTGGACGGCGCGGGCGCCACCCTGATGCCGGGGCTGATCGAGCCTCACTCCCACGTCTGCTACATAGACTCGACGACCCTGCCGGAGATCGGGCGGCTTCCGCCCGAAGAGCACATGGTGCTCGCGCTCGACAACGCGCGGACGATGATCGACCACGGCTTCACGAGCCTCTTCTCGGCTGCCGGCGTCGGCTACGACAAGATCCGTATCGAGCCGGTGCTGCGCGACGTGATCAACGCCGGGCGCTATCCGGGGCCGCGCATCAAGGCGGCTTCGCCGGAGATCGTGTCGTCGGGCGGGCTCGGCGACGAGCGCATGTGGCACATGCACCAGGAGTCGGTGGGTTACATCGCCGACGGTCCGGATGAAGTGCGCAAGGCTTGCCGGCTCTGCGTGCGGGAAGGCGTGGACAACCTGAAGATCAACATCTCGGGCGACGAATTCTGCAAGCCCGGGCAATCCGAGAGGATCACCTACTTCGATGCCGAGGTCGGCGCGGCGGCCGAAGTCGCCCGCGAGGCAGGCGTCAACATCATCACCCACGCAAGGGCGGACAAGGCGGTGCGGCTCGCGCTCAAGCACGGCATCAACATCATCTACCACGCCGACTACGCGACGGATAAGACCCTCGACATGCTGGAAGCCAAGAAGAAGGACATCTTCATGGCCCCGGCTTTCGGCATCGTCTACACATTCGCGCACGAGGCCGGCGAGTGGGGCATCACCCGCGAGGTCGCCGAGAGCTACAACATGTTCTACAAGATGGAGCACACGATCCGCACCTATAAGGAGGTGCGCAAGCGCGGCATTCGGGCCATGCCGGGGGGCGACTACGGCTTCGCCTGGAACCCCATCGGCGCCAACGCCCGCGACATGGAGCACTTCGTCAACCATTTCGGCTACTCACCGGCCGAGGCGCTGATCGGCGCCACGAAGTGGGGTGGCGAGCTCATGGGGCTCAACGTCGGCATGGTCAAGGAGGGCTATCTCGCCGACCTGCTGCTGGTGGACGGCGATCCGACCAAGGACGTCTCCATCATGCAGGACACCGACAACCTGCTCATGGTCATGAAGGACGGCGCCTATCACCGCGCGCCGAACGAGATCGCGCTCGCCAAGCGCCGGCGGAGCGCGACGCCCGCCGCCGCCGAGTAGGCCTTCGCAATTCGCAAGTGGGTTGGGGGTTCCCCCTGTCGCTGCAGGGAGAACCCCGCTCCCCTCGCGACCAGGGCGGTGAGCAGTCGGCGAGGCCGGCCCATTGAAGCTGAAGGGCGAACAACTTGAGGCGTTCCGCCGGGACGGCCTGCTGATCCTCCCTGGCCTCTTCTCACCGGCCGAGGTTGCGGCGATCCGCACCGCCCTGCCGCCGCTCTTCGATGAGGAGATCGAGGCCAATATCGGCGAGAAGGTGGGCACCGTGCCCCGCACCATGATGGGGCTGCACCAGCGGAGCGACCTCTTCGACCGCCTCGCGCGCCACCCGCGACTGGTCGTGCCGGCGCAACAGATCGCGGGCCCCGATCTCTACATCCAGCAGGTCAAGGTCAACGTGAAGGCGGCGTACGAGGGCGATGCCTGGCAGTGGCACTACGACTTCGCCACCCATCACCGGGACGACGGGGTGCCGGCACCGCAGGCGCTCAACCTGCACATCCTGCTGGACGAGGTGAGCCACTATAACGGGCCGCTCTATTTCATTCCCGGCTCCCACCGGCACGAACCGCTGCCGACCTTCCACGACGTGACGAGCACGAGCTATCCGCTCTGGGTGGTGGATCGCGAGACCGTCACGAACCTCATTGCCGTGGGCGGCATCACGCCGGCACTCGGCCCGCCCGGCACGGTCCTCATCTTCGGCGACCTGATGGTCCACGGCTCGCCGGGCAATATGTCGCCGTGGGACCGCGCGATCTTCTCGCTCATCCTCAACCCGGTCGCCAACGCGCAGACCGCGTTCGCCCGGCCCGAGTACAAGCACCACACCGACTTCTCGCCGGTGGTGCCGCTCGCCGACGATTGCCTGCTTGCCCCGGCTGCGTGACCGGCCCATGACCGGATCGCCGGCGCGTGAGCCGGGTTACTTTCTCGACCACTTGCGCATTGTCGACCCGGAGGTCCATGCGGCCCTCGCGGGCGAGCTCACGCGCCAGCAGGACGGGATCGAGCTGATCGCGTCGGAAAACCTGGTCAGCCGCGCGAGCCTCGATGCCTTGGGCTCCGTCATCACCAACAAGACCGTCGAAGGCCGGCCCGGCGCTCGCTACTACGGCGGCGCCGAATTCGCAGACAGCATCGAGGCCCTCGCCATCGAGCGCGCCAAGCTGCTCTTTGGCTGCGCCTTCGCCAACGTCCAGCCCCACTCGGGCAGCCAGGCCAACCAGGCGGTCCTCCTCGCGCTGCTCAAGCCGGGCGACACGCTACTGAGCATGGCGCTCGATGCCGGCGGCCATTTGAGCCACGGTGCGGCGCCGAACCTGACCGGCAAGTGGTTCAACCCGGTCCGCTACGGCACCGATGCTGCGGGCCTAATCGACATGGGCGAGGTCGAGCGCCTGGCACATGAGCACCGGCCCAAGCTCATCATCTGCGGCGGCTCGGCCTATCCCCGCACGATCGACTTCGCCGGCTTTCGCAGAGTTGCCGATTCGGTCGGCGCCACCCTGCTCGCCGACATGGCTCATTTCGCCGGGCTGGTTGCCGGCGGCGCACATCCGAACCCCCTCCCCTGCCCCACGCCCACGTCACCACGGCGACCACCTACAAGAACCTGCGCGGTGCACGCGGCGGCATCATCCTCACCGATGACGCGGCGCTCGCGCGCAAGCTGGACAGCGCGGTCTTCCCCGGCGTGCAGGGCAGCGTGATCCTCAACGCGGTCGCAGCCAAGGCGGTCTGCCTGGGCGAAGCGCTCAAGCCCGAATTCAAGGCCTACGCAGCCCAGGTTCTGGCCAATGCGCGTTGCCTCGCCGATACGCTCATGGAGCGGGGCATCGCCATCGTCGCCGGCGGCACGGATACGCCGCTGCTGGTGGCAGACCTCAGGCCGCTCGGGCTGACCGGGGCCGCAGCCTCCGACAGCCTGGAAGCCGCCGGTCTCACCTGCAACAAGAACGCGGTGCCGGGCGACACGCAGCCGCCAAGAGTGACCTCGGGTCTCCGGTTCGGCTCGGCAGCCGGAACCACGCGGGGTTTCGGCGAAGGCGAGTTCCGCCGCATCGGCGACTGGATCGCAGACGTGCTGCTCGCCATGGCGGCGGCGGGCGGGCGCGACGAGGCAGTCGAGCAAGCCGTCCGCGCCGAGGTGCGTTCGCTCTGCCGCGCCTTCCCCATCTATCCCGACCTCGGCGCCGAGATGCCGGACAGCCAGTAAACGACTGCCATGCCCGACGTCGCCGGTTTCCGCGCCAAGCTCGCCGCCATCGTGCCTTCCACCAACACCATCGTGGAGGCCGACTTCAACCATCTCTTCCGCATTCCGGGGGTCACCTTTCATACCGGGCGGATGTACATCGAGAGTCCGGCTCTCGACTCGAACGACGCGTTCGCGGCGCTTCTGGAGCAGGTGGGCGGGGCCTTTGAGACGGCGGTTCGGGACGTCATGACCTGCGCGCCCGACTATCTGGTGATGGGGATGTCGGCGCCCACTTTCTGGGGCGGCCGCGAGGGCAACGCGACGTTCCGCGAACGAGCCCGGCGGCTTTGCGGGCTCGGCGTGACGACGGGAGCAGAAGCGTGCAGCACTGCTCTGGAGACACTCGGCATCCGGCGCATCGCGGTGCTCACCCCCTACCAGCCGATCATGCGCGAGCAGATCGTCCGCTACTTCGAGGAATCCGGCTTCCCGGTGACACACTACGTGGATCTCGCGTGTCCGAGCGCGACGGCCATTGCCGCGGTGACCCCGGACAGGCTTCGTGAGGTGCTGCGCGAGCTCGATGGTCCGGACGTGGACGCCATCGTACAAGTGGGAACCAACCTCTCGATGGTACGGCTCGCAGCCGAGGCGGAAGGCTGGCTGGGCAAGCCGGTAATCGCCATCAACGCCGCGATCGTCTGGCATGCTTACCGGGCCAACGGGTTCGACGATCGCATCTACGGCTGCGGGTCGCTGCTGAGCGACCACTGAAGGGACGCAGGCGCTGGCGGCGACCGCATTGCCGCGCACTGATAGGATTGCGGTCAAAGCACAAGGGAGACCGTCGATGACCGAAGGCCGAGCTGACCTCACGAACTGGCGCGAGCCGCAGGCGCTGATCGAGACCGGCGCCCTCGAGGCGAGCCTCGGTGCGCCGGGTCTTCGCATCGTGGACTGCACGACCTGGCTCAAGCCGGCGGAGCCCGGCGACGATGACCCCTACCGTGTCGTCCCCGGCCGGGCCGAATACGACGCAGAGCATATCCCCGGCGCTGTCTTTCTCGACATCCAGGGGCAGATTTCCGACCCGGACACGCGCCTCAAGTTCATGGCGCCCTCCGCCGAGCAATTCGCGGATGCCATGGGTGCGCTCGGCATCGGCGACGAGTCACGCGTCGTGCTCTACTCGGCCGGCAGCATCATGTGGGCAACTCGCGTCTGGTGGATGCTGCGCGCCTTCGGCTTCGACCGCGTAGCGGTGCTCGATGGCGGCTGGGAGAAGTGGAAGGCGGAGGGGCGACCCGTCTCCTCCGAAGCGGGGCATCACCCGCCGGCGCGCTTCACCGCCAAGCTCCAGCCGGGCCAATTCGTGGACAGCGGGTACGTGCTGTCGCGGCTCGGCGATGCCGACACCGCCACGGTGAATGCGCTCGCACCCGAATTTCATCTCGGCGAGGGCCCGAGCCGCTACGGACGCCCGGGGCGGATCCCGGGGAGCGTCAACGTGCCTGCGGCCAGTCTCCTCGATCCCTCGACCGGGGCCTTCGTGCCGCTGGACGAGGCGCGGCGCCTTCACGAGGAAACCGGGATCACCCCAGACCGCCAGGTCGTCGCCTATTGCGGCGGGGGCATCTCCGCCACCGTCGGCCTGTTCCTCCTCCACCAGCTTGGCTACCGTGACCTCACCCTCTACGACGGGTCGTTGGGAGAGTGGGCGTACGACTCCGACCTGCCGATCGAAACGGGCCCACAGGCGGGCGACACCTGATGCCACTCCAGTTCCGCAAGCTCCATAACCTATTCGTCGCCGAGACCAGCCAGGTCGATCTGCGCGACGTGCGCGACGACGAGACCCTGGAGCTGATTCGGGCCGGCATGGACGAGCACGCGGTGCTCGTGTTTCGGGACCAGTCGCTTTCCAGCAAAGAGCAGCTCGACTTCGCCACCCGGCTCGACGGAGAGCTTCATCGCAAGACCGGCATCAGCGTCCTGCACAAGAGCCGCTTCGAGGACGAAGCACTGACCGACGTTTCGAACGTGGGTGGGGGCGAAGTCCTGGAATCGAACGACCGGAAGCGCCTGTACGGCCTCGCGAACCGCCTTTGGCACACCGACGCGTCGTTTCAGGATCCGCGCGGCCGCTACTCGATGCTCGCCGCCCTCGTGTTGCCGCCGGTCGCGGCCGACACCGAGTTCGCGGACATGCGGGCGGCATACGATGAGCTGGCAGACGAGACGAAAGCGCGCATCGAAGGCCTCCGCGTGCACCATTCGATCGCGTACTCGCGCATCACGCTCGGCTTCGATTTCTCCGAGGAGGAGAGCGACCAGCTCAAGGGCGCCATCCAGCCGCTGGTGCTGGAGAACCCGTGCACCGGGCGGCGCTCTCTCTACCTCGCCTCGCACGCCTCGCGGATCCTCGACCGGCCCGTCCCCGACGGCCGGCTGCTCCTCCGCGATCTCATGGAGCATGCGACCCGGCCCGAGCTCGTGTACCGGCATACCTGGCGAAGCGGGGACTTCCTGATCTGGGACAACCGCGCCACGATGCACCGGGCGCGCCCCTTCGAGGACACCCAGCACCGGCGCGAGATGCGCCGCGTCACTTCGCTTGACACCGGCGACCCGGCCCGGATCGCTCAGCCCGTATAGACCCTCTGCGTCCATCGGACCGGGCGGCGCTGCGCAATTCGCTTCAGCGCAACGCAGGTCGTGACCGCAGCGAGACATGCGGGCTACAGTGCGCGGCCATTTTTTCCAACGCGGGAGCCGGTTGTGGATCTGCCCCTCGAATCGAGACTGAGCATCGGCTACCAGAATGTGCTGGCGCCGACAGGATACGACGATGAGGAGGGGGCAGCCGCCGGCCGCGACCTGCCCCAGACCGTGCGCCTGCTCGATGCTCTGGGTTTCGATTCGATCTGGTCGGGCGATCACGTGGCCTTCGCGGGGCCGATCCTCGATCCGCTGATGCAGCTCGCCCAAGCCGCCGCACTGAGCGACCGGCTTACCGTCGGCACGGCGGTCTATCTCCTGCCGCTGCGCCATGCGGCGCCCGTGGCGAAGCAGGTCGCGACCCTCGATACGATCTCGAACGGCCGGGTGATCTTCGGTGTCGGAGTCGGCGGCGAGTTCCCCACCGAGTTCGAGCTTTGCGGCGTGCCGGTGGAGGAGCGCGGCGCCCGGCTCAGCGAGGGGATTTGCGTGCTGCGCAAGCTCTGGTCCGGCCGCCCGGTCGCCCATGACGGGCGCTTCTATTCCTTCCCCGAGGTCGCCATCAATCCGCCGCCGGCACAGCCGGGCGGCCCGCCGATCTGGTGCGGCGGACGCTCCGAGCCCGCGCTCCGCCGCGCCGGCCGGCTCGCTGACGGCTGGATGTCCTACGTCATTGACCCCAAGCGCTACCGCCGCTCGCTCGAGACCATTGCCGCCGCAGCGGCCAATGCCGGGCGCACCCTGGACCGCTTCGGCACGTCGCACCTGCTCTTCGTCCGGCTCGACGAGGACCGCGAGAGCGCCCTCGAATTCGCCGCCAAATTCCTGAGCGTCCGCTACGCCATGGATTTTTCCCAGGCAGCGGAGCGTTACTGCGCGCTCGGGACAGCGGAGGACGTCGCGGAGGCGATCCGTGCATTTCACGAGGCCGGCGTGCGTCATCTCGTGGTGAACACTCTGGCGCCGGAGAGCGGGAAGGCGGCGCAACTAGAACGCTTCGCGAACGAGGTCATGCCTCTGCTCGCGGACCTGCGCTGAGCCGGGGCCGCGCCATGACCGTCCCCTTCCACCTCCACGTGAACCCGCGCTACGCACCCACGCCAGGGAGCGGCGACGCTGGCGAGGCGGTGATCCTCCCGGAGCGTCGCGCCGCGGCGCGCGCCGCGATCACCGGCTTCGAGGGCTACCGGCCCACCCCGCTGCACCGATTGGACGGCCTTGCCGGCACGCTCGGCATCGAGGCGCTATGGCTCAAGGACGAGAGCGGGCGATTCGGCCTCGGCAGCTTCAAAGCGTTGGGCGGCGCCTATGCCGTAGTCCACTTGCTGCGCGAGCGGCTGGGAGACGACGTCTCCATTGCAGATATCGCTGCAGGCCGGGCCGCCACGCGCGTGAGGGACGTGAGGGTGTGCTGCGCGACCGATGGCAACCACGGGCTTGCGGTGGCCTGCATCGCGCGTCGCGCCGGCGCGCGATGCACGGTGTTCTTGCCCGGGCCGGTGAGCGCCGGCCGCGAGCGCGCCATTGCGGACCAGGGTGCCGACATCGTGCGCATCGCCGGCAGCTATGACGAAGCGGTGGAGACTTGCGCCAATGAAGCCGAGTCCAGGGGATGGCTCCTGGTCTCCGACACTTCGCACGCGGGCGGCGACGAGGCGCCGAGCCGAGTCATGCACGGCTACACCATGCTGGTGGACGAGATCAGGGATGCCTTGAGCGGCGCGGTACCGACCCATCTCTTCGTCCAGGCGGGCGTCGGCGGGCTCGCGGCCGCGGTGATCGGCGCGTTCCGACAGGATCTCGGCGCCGACAGGCCAAAGGGCGTGGTGGTCGAGCCAATAACCGCCGACTGCCTCTACCAGAGCGCCGTCAACGGCAAGCCGAGCCCTGCCTCCGGCGATCTCGACACGGTGATGGCCTGCCTTGCCGCCGCCGAGGTCTCGCCCCTGGCTTGGCAGGTGCTCGCGCGAGGCGCCTTCGCCTTCATGGCGCTCGATGACGACGGTGCCACCAGCGCCATGCGCCGTGCCGCCGTGCCCACCGCAGGCGACCCGCCGCTCGTGCTGGGCGAATCCGGTGCCGCTTCCCTCGCCGGGCTGATCGCCGCGTCAGGCGATGCAGAGGCTCGCGAGGCCCTGGGGCTGAGCGAAGCCTCCCGGGTCCTTGTCATCGGCAGCGAGGGCGCGACCGACCCCGACATCTACCGCCAGATTGTCGGCCGCGACCCGGCCGCCGTCGTGGCGGGCTGAACACGCCCGCAGCGCCGAGGCCACGCCGGCCATGACCGAAGGCCTCGACATCGAAACCAGGCGCAGGCGGCTCCGCTATCGTTCGGCGCGCACCGGCACCAAGGAGACCGACCTCCTGGTTGGCGATGTCATCGCCCGGCTCGGCCACGAACTCCCGCCAGAGGAAGTGGCGCAGGCGGAAGGCCTGTTGAGGGCGAGCGATGTCGACATCACGAACTGGATCAGCGGGCGGGCGCCGGTTCCTGCCGAACACGACACGCCCTTCATGGCGCGGCTCAGGCGCGAGGCCATGAGCCGGCACCGCGATCGCCGCCCTTGACCGCGCTCGTCCCCGACCGCTGCCTGCGTGCCCTGGCCCAGCCTGGGGCGACGAGCCTGGGCGGGGTTCCCGAGGGCTTCGCCGCTGCGGTTCTGCTCGGCCTCGCGCAAGCGCAGGCCGCACCCGTCCTCTACATCGCCCGCGACGACGCCAGGCTCGCGCGGCTTGCCGCGATGCTCGCCTTCTTCGATCCCGATTGCGCCCAGGTCACGATCCCGGCCTGGGATTGCCTGCCCTACGACCGAGTCTCGCCCCGCGCCGATATCGCGAGCAGGCGGCTCGCCGGCCTTGTCCGCCTGCTGAGCGACGGCGCGGCGCGGCCCAAGGTTGTGCTCACCACGGTCAATGCGGCGGTGCAGCGGGTGCCGCACCGCACGATGCTGGCTGACGCGACCCTCCCGCTCGCGACCGGTACGTCGCTCGATATCGAGACCCTGCTGGGCTACCTGGAGCGCAACGGTTTCGTCCGCACCGGCACGGTGATGGAGGCCGGCGACTATGCCGTGCGCGGCGGTATCATCGATATCTTCCCCCCCAACGCCGAGCGTCCGGTGCGGCTCGACTTCTTCGGCGACGTTATCGAAACCATGCACTGGTTCGATCCCGTGTCGCAGCGGCGCACGGAGCCTGCCGACGCGTTGCACCTCGCGCCGGTCAGCGAGGTTTTGCTCACGCCGCAGTCGATCGCCCGATTCCGTGGCGCTTACCGTCGCGCGTTCGGCGCCGTAACGGGCGATGACCCGCTCTACGAAGCGGTCTCCGCCGGCAGGCGCTACCCCGGGATCGAGCACTGGTTGCCGATGTTCCACGAGGGGCTGGAAACACTTTTCGACTACGTCCCGGAGGGCCCTGTTCTCCTCGATCATCGGGCGGCGGAAGTGCGCGACGACCGCTTCGAGACCATTGCCGATTTCTACGGCGCTCGTGCCAACCCACCTTCCTCTTCGATCGCGGACGCGCCCTACCACCCGGTCCCGCCGGAGTCGCTCATTCTCGATGCCGACGAATGGCAACGCCTGCTTGCCGAGCGCCCGGTCGTGCAGTGCTCGCCCTTCGTCGAGGCCGAGGGCGGGGCGGACGCCGGTGCCCGCGATGGGCGCGATTTCGTCGCCGAGCGCACGCAGCAGCACGGGGCGCTGTTCGAGACGGTCGGCGCGCACATCGACCGTCTGCTGGACAGCGGCCTGCGGATTCTGATTGCGAGCGGCGGCGCCGGCAGCCGGGATCGCATGGTCCGCCTGCTGCAGGAGCATGGCGTGCACGGAATCGAGCCGGTCGCGGATTGGCATGGGGCCTGCGCGCTGCCGCCGAGCATCGCGGCGGCGGCCGTGCTGCCGCTGGAGCGGGGGTTCGTCTCGACGGGTCTCGCCGTGATCGCCGAGCAGGACATCCTGGGCGTCCGCTCGAGTCGGCAGGAACGTCGGCGCCGGAAGCCCGCCGAAGAGTTTCTGGTGGATGTGGCGGCGCTCGCCGACGGCGATCTGGTCGTGCACGTCGACCACGGCATCGGCCGCTACGACGGCCTGGTCACGCTCGAGGTCGATCACGCGCCCCACGACTGCCTGCGCATCCTCTACGAGGGCGACGACCGCCTCTTCCTGCCGGTGGAGAACATCGACCTGCTCTCGCGCTATGGCTCGGCCGACCGTCCGGTTGCGCTGGACCGACTGGGCGGGGCCGCTTGGCAGGCGCGCAAGGCGAAGCTCAAGCAACGCATCCGCGACATGGCGAACCAGCTCATCGGGCTCGCGGCCGAGCGCGCGACCAGGCCCGCCGCACAGCTCGCGGCGCCTGGCGCCCTCTACGACGCCTTCTGCGCGGGCTTCCCTTACGTCGAGACCGAGGACCAGGCGCGCGCCATCGATGAGGCGCTCGGCGATCTCGACGCGGGCCGGGCGATGGACCGCCTGATCTGCGGCGATGTCGGCTTCGGCAAGACTGAAGTTGCGCTGCGCGCGGCCTTTCACGCAGTAAACGCCGGCAAGCAGGTCGCGGTGCTGACACCGACCACGCTGCTCTCAAGGCAGCACATGCAAACCTTCGGCGAGCGCTTCGCCCGGCTGCCGGTTCAAATTGCCCAGCTCTCGCGCCTCGTTCCGGCCAAGGAGCAGGCGGAGACCAAGCGCGGCATCGCCGCTGGCACGATCGACATCGTCATCGGCACCCATGCGCTCCTCGGCAAGCAGATCGTGTTCAACGATCTCGGCCTCGTCGTCGTTGACGAGGAGCAGCACTTCGGTGTCGCCCACAAGGAGCGCCTGAAGCAGCTCAGGGCCGAAGCCCACGTGCTGACCCTCACTGCGACACCGATCCCGCGCACCCTGCAGATGGCGCTGAGCGGCGTGCGCGACATGAGCGTCATCGCGACCCCGCCGGTGGACCGGCTCGCGGTGCGCACCTTCATCCTGCCCTTCGACCCGGTGGTCGTGCGCGAGGCGCTGATGCGCGAGCACCTGCGCGGCGGCCAGACCTTCTATGTGTGCCCCCGCATCGCCGATCTCGACGAGGTCGCCGAGCGCGTGCGCCGGCTGGTGCCCGAGGTGAAAATCGCCGTCGCCCACGGCCGGCTCGCGGCGCGCACGCTGGATACCATCATGGGCGAATTCTACGACGGCAAGTACGACGTGCTGGTCTCCACCGCGATCATCGAATCAGGGCTCGACCTGCAGCGGGTCAACACCATGATCGTGCACCGGGCGGACCGGTTCGGCCTCGCCCAGCTTTACCAGCTTCGCGGGCGTATCGGCCGGGCCAAGCTGCGGGGCTACGCCTACCTGACGCTACCGCCGGGGCACCGGCTCACCGACACCGCGCACAAGCGGCTCCAGGTCATCCACCGGCTCGACGGACTCGGCGCCGGCTTCAGTCTGGCGAGCTACGATCTCGACATCAGGGGCGCGGGCAACCTCTTGGGTGCCGAGCAGTCGGGTCACATCCGGGAGGTGGGGATCGAGCTCTATCAGCACATGCTGGAGGAGGCCGTGGCAACCGCGCGCGCTGCTGCAGGCGGTGAGGCGGCGCCGGCCGAGCGCTGGTCGCCCACCATCAGCCTCGGCACCTCGGTATTGATCCCCGAGAGCTACGTGCGCGATCTCGACGTGCGGCTCACCCTCTATCGCCGCGTCGCTACGCTCGAAGACCAGGCCGGGATCGACGCCTTCATCGACGAGCTGACCGACCGTTTCGGCCCGCCGCCCGCATCGGTGCGCCACCTGCTGGAGATCATGACGATCAAGCAGCTCTGCCGGCAGACCAGCATCGAACGCATTGAGGCCGGGCCCAAGGGTGCGGTGCTGAGTTTCCGGGACGGCGGCTTCGGCGAACCCGCGGCGCTGGTCCGCTATGTCTCGGCGCCGGAGAACGAGGTGCGTCTCCGGCCCGACAATCGCCTCGTCGCCACGCGACGCTGGCCCGACACGGAGGCGCGACTCGACGGCGTTCAGCGCATCCTGCAAGACCTCTGCGCGCTCGCCGGACAGTCGGCGCCACACTAACTTCGCGCGATCCAGAACGCGTGTCCGATTGCCTATTGTCTATACATTTGCTATACGCTCTTCTCTGAAGGTCATGCGTCCGCAACCCGCACACGGGAGGCCACAATGGCCCAAGTCAACTTCCGGATGTCCGAAGAGCGCCTCGCCTTCATCGACCGCGCGGCAGCGATCCGGGGTGTCACACGGACCGAGTTCGTGCTGCGGTCGAGCGAGGCGGCGGCGATCGAGACTCTGAACGAGCGTCCGATCATCACGTTAGACGAAGAGGCCTGGGACGCGTTCGTCGCCGCGCTGGACGCGCCGGTGGATCCCGATCCCGCCGTGAAGGAACGTTACGCACGCCGGCCGCAGTGGGACCGGTAGCAGCGCCGGAGCCTCTCGGCACCCGGCACGACGCTTCGCACTTCTCATCGGGAGTGCCTGCTCTCGACGCCTGGCTGCAGAGCAAGGCACGTCTCAACGAGGCCAAAGGCGGCGCACGCACCTATGTCGCCTGCGACGGCGACCGCGTGGCCGGCTTCTACAGCCTGGCCGCAAGCGCTATCGAGAAGTGGCGTCTCTCGTCCCGAGCCAGCCGCAACATGCCGGATCCGGTCCCGGTCATCCTGTTGGGTCAGCTTGCCGTGGACAGCGTCTACCAGGGCCGGCGGCTCGGCTCTGACCTGCTGGTCGACGCCGCGCGCCGCGCCCGGGCCGCGGCAGAGGTCATCGGCGCCCGCGCCATTGTGGTGCAGGCCATCGACGAGCAGGCAAAGACCTTTTACGGCCGATTCGGTTTCCGTCCGTTCTCGGATCGCGAGCCCCTGATGCTGATCCTGCGGATATCCGAACTCGACGCGTTGCTGGAAGCGTGAGCTGCGCGGGCGGCCCGACGCGCGCCGGGGTCAACCGAGTCGCATCGGTTGTCAGGAATCTTGCAAACCGGAGTGGAACCGGGGTGTCAAATTATGCGAGCACTTCGATCAGGGCGCTACCCACCAGCCAGCTCGTTGACCTTGGCTGCCATGATGAAATCGTTCTCGTGCAGGCCCTTGATCTTGTGCGTATAGAACAGGACCGTGCAGTAGCCCCAGCCGAAGGAGATGTCGGGGTGGTGGCCCTCGTCCTCCGCCAGATCGCCGACCTTGTTCACCAGCGCCATGGACTCGGCAAAATTGCCGAGCGAGAAGGTGCGGCGGATCTTAGTGGCGTCGTCGATCAGCTCCCATCCCGGCGTCTGATCCATAAACGTCCGTGCTTCGGCTTCTTCGAGCGGCGGAATGCCGCCCCGGCAGGGTTCGCAGGTCTTGCTCGTCAGGCTCATGTCGTCCTCCGGCGGCGCGGGTCCCTCGCTTGGTCGCTCGGCCTTTGCTGTTGCGGTGGCGGGAGAGGGCTGGAAAGATATTCGCCATACTACGCCAAGACTCCGGCTGACGAAGGGACTTCGTGAATGACGCCGATGGACGCGGCCGTCGACGTCGCGCCCGAGCCGTATATCCCCGCCGCCGGCGAGGGAGCGGCGCCCAGGCGCGTCACCATTCTGGGCTCTACGGGTTCGATCGGCTGCAACACCATCGACCTGATTGCCCGCCACCCGGCGGCCTTCGAGGTCGAGGCATTGACTGCCCAGCGAAGCGTGGCGCAGCTCGCCGAACAGGCCCGCGCTGTGGGTGCGAGGCAGGCCGTCATCGGCGATGCCACGCTTTACGGCGCGCTCAAGGAGGCGCTCGCGGGCACGGATACCGTTGCTGCGGCTGGACGCGAGGCCCTGGTCGAGGCCGCAGCGGCACCCGCCGATTTCGTCATGGCCGGGATCGTCGGCGCGGCAGGGCTCAGGCCGACAATCGCGGCCGCCGCGCAGGGTGCCGTCATCGGCCTCGCCAACAAGGAGTGCCTGGTCTGCGCCGGCTCGCTCATGCTGGCGGAGGTCGAGCGCGGCGGCGCGACGCTGCTTCCGGTCGATTCGGAACACAACGCCATTTACCAGGTGTTCGACTTCGAGCGCGTAGACAGCGTCGAGAAGATCCTGCTGACCGCCTCGGGCGGGCCCTTCCGCGAGGTGTCGGTGGAAACCATGGCACAGGCCACGCCCGAACAGGCGGTGGCCCACCCCAACTGGGATATGGGCGCCAAGATTTCGGTGGATTCGGCGACGATGATGAACAAGGGCCTCGAGATGATCGAGGCCTTTCACTTGTTCCCGGTCGATGCGGAGCAGATCGAGGTGTTGGTGCATCCGCAATCGGTGATCCACAGCATGGTGGCCTACGAGGACGGCTCCGTGCTTGCGCAGCTGGGCACGCCCGACATGCGCACGCCGATTGCCTACGCCCTCGCCTGGCCGGCCCGCATGGCGGCGCCCTCGCCCCGGCTCGACCTCGCGACGCTCGGCCGCCTCACCTTCGAGCCGCCGGACCCGGTGCGCTTCCCGGCGCTTCGGCTCGCGCAAGAGGCGCTGACGCAAGGCGGCAGTGCGCCGATCGTGCTCAACGCCGCCAACGAGGTCGCCGTCGGCGGTTTTCTGGAGCGCCGCATTGGCTTCCTGGAGATCGCGCAGATGGTCGAGCGCTGCCTCGAGCAGACCAACCATCGCGCCATCGACGGGCTGGACGATGTGTACGCGATGGACAGCGCTGCGAGGGAGCACGCCGAGCGGCTGCTCGCCAACGACACCTAGCGGCCGATGACGGTTTCCGCATCCGCAGCGGTGGAACCGGCGGGCGGCCAGGCGCCGGCCGCGCGCGAGGAGAGCATCCGTGCGCTGATCCGCGCGAACAGCGAGAACTTTCCGGTCGGCTCCTTCCTGATCCCGCCTGACTGCCGGCCCCAGGTCCATGCGTTCTACCTCTTCGCCCGCAAGGCCGACGACATCGCCGATTCGCCGACCATCCCGGCAGCCGAAAAGGTGGCCCGGCTGCAGGCTGCGAGTGATGCCCTCGGCAAGGACGAGGCGGCGCTCCCCGACTGGGCCGTCCCCTATCACCGGAGCCTGATCGAAACCGGATGCCGGGCGCAGAACGGGCGCGACCTGCTCTCCGCCTTCATCCAGGACGCGACCAAGCTGCGCTACGCCGACTGGGACGAGCTGATGGACTACTGCCGGCGCTCGGCGGCATCGGTCGGCCGGGTGATGATGGACATCCACGGCGAAAGCGGCCACGCCGATATCGAGGGCTCGGACGCGCTCTGCAATGCCCTGCAGGTGCTCAATCATCTGCAGGATTGCGGCGAGGATTACCTCACGCTGAACCGCGTGTACGTGCCGGAACCCTGGCTGCAGGAGGCTGGCGGCGGTGTCGAGATGCTCGCCGAGCGGCGGGCGTCGCCGGCGGTACGCAATGCCATCGACCGGTGTCTCGATGGGACAGCGGAATTGCTCCGGCGCGCCGAGGCGATGCCACGCTCGGTGCGCCGCCGGCGCTTCCGCTGGGAGTGCGCGGTGATCGTCAGGCTGGCCTGGGCGCTCCAGCGCAGGCTCGCGAAGGGCGACCCCCTCGCCGGCCGTATCAGAGTGCCCAAAGTGAGCCGCGTCGGCCTCGTGCTGCGCAGCGTCGTCCAGGCATGGTGAGTGCGGCGGTCAGTCTGCCGATCCCGGAGGCGCCCGACCCGAAGCGCTACGTCGCCGAAGTGACCCGGGCGTCGGGAAGCTCGTTCTTCCTTCCGATGATGCTGCTGCCGCGCGAGAAGCGCGAGGCGATGCTGGCGCTCTATGCCTTCTGTCGGGAGACCGACGACGTCGCCGACGAGATTGAGGACCCGACGGAGTCGCGCGCGCTGATCGACGCCTGGCGCGGCGAAATCCGGGCGCTCTACCAAGGCATGCCGCGCCACCCGGTAACGAAAGCGCTCGCCGTCCCGGTCGAGCGCTTCGGGCTCGCCGAGAAGCACTTCATGGAGATCCTGGAAGGGTTCGAGATGGACGGCGGCGGCGCCATGCTGCGGCCGACGCTCGCCGAGCTCGAACGCTACTGCCACTGCGTCGCCGGCTGTGTCGGCCTGCTCTCGGTCGAAATATTCGGGTACCGTGCGCGTAGCATTCCCACCTTCGCAGGCCATCTCGGCCAGGCCTTTCAACTCACCAACATCCTCCGCGACGTGGCCGAGGACGCGAAGCGCGGCCGCATTTACCTGCCGCAAGAGCTGCTGGCGAAGCAGGGTCTCGCGGACATCAAGCCGGAGGCGATCGGGCGCACGCCGGGGGTGGAGAAAGTTTGCCGCACTCTGGGCGAGATGGCGCGTCGGCACTTCGGCGCAGCGAGCGAGGCTCTGCCGCGCTCGGAACGCCGCTCCATGCGGCCTGCCATCCTCATGCGCAGTGTTTACGAGGCCTATCTCGACCGCATCGAGCGTGCCGGTTTCCCGGTCGCAGGCCGGCGCATCAGGTTCACGGCGACGCAAAAACTACGACTGGTAACGAGCGGGCTGCTGCGGACGATTTGACCGAATTGTCGTCTTCGGCCCGAGCCTCGGTGTGCGGACGGTGCTTGCGGGTGGCAAGGGCACGACCCTATAACCGGCCGCGCCGCGTGGAACTCTAGGGAAGCGCAGATGGTGCGCTTGCTGCGCGCGCGCCGCGCCGCGCCCTTCACGACGATCTTGAACAGGGACGATCCCTACCGATGACCCTCGCCCTCGCCTTCCCCGCCATCGACCCGGTGGCCGTCGAGATCGGTCCCGTCGCCATCCGCTGGTATGCGCTGTCCTACGTCGTCGGCCTGCTGCTTGGCTGGCGGTACGTCCGCTATCTCGCCGAGAAACGCATCGATGGTCTGACGAAGCGCCACGCCGACGACCTGTTGGTGTTTGGCATACTCGGTGTCGTGGTGGGCGGCAGGTTGGGCTACGTGCTGTTCTACCAACCGGGGTACTACTTCTCCAATCCCGGTGAAATCTTCGTGGTCTGGCAGGGCGGGATGTCCTTTCACGGCGGCGCTCTGGGCGTGCTCGTCGTCGTGGTCCTCTACAGCCGCTTCATGAAAATCAGCCTGCTCTCCGTTGCTGATGCGGTTTGCGCACAGGTGCCGATCGGTCTCTGCCTGGGGCGTATAGCGAATTTCATTAACGGCGAGCTGTACGGTCGGGTGAGCGACGTTTCATGGGCGATGGTGTTCCCGGGCGGCGGGCCTGAGCCGCGCCACCCGAGCCAATTATACGAGGCAGTCCTGGAAGGCCTCGTCCTGTTCGCTATCCTCGCGGTCGCCGTGCACATGCGGCGGGTGGTCCGTCGGCCGGGCACCGTCACCGGGCTCTTCTTGGTGGGTTACGGCGTCGCCCGGATCATCGCCGAGCTGTTCCGCGAACCGGATGCGTTCCTCGGCTTCATCCTGCCCGGCATCAGCATGGGGCAGGTGCTCTCGCTCCCGATGATCCTGGTCGGGCTCTTCCTCATCCTCCGCATCCCCCCGGTGCCTCGGGTTGACGGGCGAGCGGGCGGGCAGGCCGGGTAATGACGGCTCTCGGGGTAGAAATTCGGGAGCGAATAAGGCGCCACGGGCCGATCAGCGTTGCCGCCTACATGGAGCTTTGCCTCCATCATCCCGAGCACGGCTATTACCGCCGCGGCCGACCCATCGGCGCTTGCGGCGACTTCATCACCGCGCCCGAGGTGAGCCAGATGTTCGGCGAGTTGATCGGGCTTTGGTGCGCAGCGGTGTGGCAGAGCATGGGCCAACCGCACCCCCTGCGCCTGGTTGAGCTTGGTCCCGGACGCGGCACCCTCCTCGCCGACGCATTGCGCGCCGCGGCGACAGTGCCGGCCTTCCGCGCCGCCATCGACCTGCACCTTGTGGAGACCAGCGAGAGCCTGCGCGCAGAGCAGGCCGCACGGCTGACCGACGCCCGACCGACCTGGCACGAACACTTCGAGACAGTGCCGCCCGGCCCTGCGTTGATCGTTGCGAACGAGTTCTTCGACGCATTGCCAATCCAGCAATTCGAGCGGATCGACGGCACCTGGCAGGAACGCGTCGTCGCGCTCGCGCCCTCGTCCCGGACGCTCCGCTTCGCCGCCACCAATTCGGTCCCCGTCGAGATCGGCCTCGGATGTGCGCCTCCCGGCGCCATCGTCGAACGTGCTCCAGCGCGCGAAGCGCTGGCTGGCGCTCTCGCCGAGCGGGTTGCGGCGGATGGCGGTGCGGCCCTCATTATCGACTACGGGTACGAGCAGACTGGGATCGGCGACTCCTTGCAGGCAGTGAAGCAACACCGCCGCCACGGCGTGCTGGACGATCCGGGAACCGCCGACCTGACCGCCCACGTGGACTTCTCCTCATTGTCAGCTGCAGCGCGGCAGGCCGGCGCCCAAGTCTTCGGGCCCGTGCGCCAGGGAGATTTTCTGGGAGCACTGGGGATCGACGCGCGGGCGTCCCGGCTGCGGCAGAGCACAAGCGCCGAACAGGCGGTGGAAATCGACGCCGCGCTGCGCCGCCTCACGGGCGCGCACGGAATGGGCGCACTCTTCAAGGCGATGGCGTTCGCGCACCCGGCGCTCGGCGCCCCGCCCGGCTTCGAGCAGCCGGCGCGCGCAGCGAAACCATGATCGAGCCCATCTCTCACGCCCTGCTGGAGGATCCCGGCGGCCGCATCCGCCACGGCTTCTTCGGCCGCAGCGGCGGCGTCAGCGAGGGGCTCTACCGCTCTCTAAACTGCGGCTTCGGCTCTGGCGACGACTCCGAGGCCGTGCACGAGAACCGCACACGGGCAATGAACGCTTGCGGGCTTCCACCGGCGGCGCTCTGCACCGCCTATCAGGTCCACAGCGCCAAAGCGCTTGTCGTGACCGAGCCCTGGGCCCGTGACGATGCACCGCGCGTCGACGCCATGGCGACGGCGACACCCGGTCTGGCGCTCGCGATCCTCACCGCCGATTGCGTGCCCGTGCTGCTGGCAGATCGCGAGGCCGGCGTGATCGGCGCGGCCCATGCCGGCTGGCGCGGCGCGCTGAACGGAGTCCTGGAAGCCGCGGTCGAGGCCATGCTGGGCCTCGGCGCACGGGCGGGCGAGATACGGGCAGTCATTGGCCCCGCGATCGGCGCGACATCCTACGAGGTCGGGCCCGAGTTCCCGGCGCCATTCCTGGCGCGCAGCGCGCGGGACGAAGACCTGTTCGCACAATCAGATCGCGACGGGCACTTCTTCTTCGACATCGTGGGCTACGTCGCTCGTCGCCTGGGCACCCTGGGACTCGCGGCGGTCGAAGCGACCGGCGGCGATACCTGCGCCGAGACCGGCCGCTTCTTCAGCTACCGCCGGAGCGTCCACCGGGGCGAGCCCGACTACGGCCGCAATATCTCGATCGTCTCGCTCGGCTCGTGACATGCCCTACGTGATCATCTTCGGCGTTCTCCTCTTCGTCGGCATGGTGGTGAGCTGCGCCCTGGCGGTATCGAGCCCGTGATTCACCGGAACAGCGCGGCTTGTCGCTCTCAGCGGGGCGCGATTTCGCTCGCGCTGTGCTTCATCCTGTGTGTGGCGCTGACGGCCTGTGGCGACCTGCCCCGCCCCTTCCAGCCGGCAGACAAGACCACGCAGACGTGGGCCGCTCCAGGAGACACAACCTGGGGCAGCATCATGGTGCCGCCCATCGGAGGGCTGTCCGCAGACCAGTCTAGGGCGCTTGTGGACGAGGTCGTGGAGGCGCTGCAGCTGAGGGACATACCGGCCAGCGCTCACGCCGGCGGTCGCGGCAGCATCGTGTTGGCCGGGAATGTCTCGATCGCTGCAGGCAAGCTGAGATGGTCGTTGATCGCGCCCGATGGCGAGACCGCGCTCCGTTTCGAGGAATCGAGGCTCGCTGCGTCGTCTATCGGGTTGGCAACGGCCGATCTGGAGGCGATCGCAGCGCGGGCCGCCGGGCGAGTCGCCGCCGTGCTGAAACCGCCGGCAACCCAGGACGCGGGCCGTCCGCTTCAAGTGCCTGTGGCCGTCGAGACCGTTCGCGGTGCCCCGGGCGACGGCGGGGTCGCGCTCGCCCGCGCCATGAGGCACTCCCTCGCCCGCGTCGGCGTCACTGTCGTCGATACTCTCGAGGACGGGATGCTGACGCTCCAGGGCTGGGTCTCGGTCGCGCGAGAAGACACCGTTGCGGACAGCGCGACCGTCACGATCACCTGGGATGTGCTGCATCCGAACGGTAGGAGACTCGGCACTGTCACCCAGAGTAACCGCGTCGGCGCAGAGCGACTGACCGGCACGTGGGGTGTTCTGCCGCGCCTCGTTGCCCGTGCCGGTGCGCCGGGCATCGCGCAAGTGCTCGATCAACCGGACGTACGCCGGATCGCTGAGGCGCAGCGGCAAGAGGCCAACGCAGAACTGCTGCCTCAGACGCTGACCGAAGCGCCGCTTGCGCTGCCTATCGAAGCATCTGCTGAGCCGCCTGCGGTGTTGGCTGCGGTATCGCCCCTGCCGTTCGCCCGGCCGAATCTCAAGCCATACTTCAAGCCAGAGCCCGGGGCACCACGTGCTCCTTCGGTGCTGGTCGGGGCACCGATTGCCGTCTCCGTCACGGTTCGGTAACAGCGTTTACAGGGCAGGGCCAGATTGATACAGTCCGCACGCCTTCGGGGCCTGAGGCGCGGCCCGGCAGGGCTTACCCCACCCCACGCTCCAGGGAACCGTCATCGATGAAGCTCGTCGCCGGCAACAGCAACCGGCCGCTGGCTGAGGCGATCTCGTCGGCGCTCGGCATGGGTTTGACTCGAGCCTCCATCCGCCGCTTCTCCGATTCTGAGATCTTCGTGGAGATCCAGGAGAACGTGCGCGGCGAGGATGTGTTCCTGATTCAATCGACGTCGACACCGGCCAACGACAACCTGATGGAGTTGCTGATCTGCCTCGATGCCCTGAAGCGCGCCTCGGCGCAGCGGGTGACCGCGGTGGTGCCCTATTTCGGCTACGCGCGGCAGGATCGGAAATCGTCTCCGCGCACGCCGATCTCAGCCAAGTTGGTCGCCAACCTGATCGAGGCGAGCGGCGCCAACCGGGTTCTCACGCTGGACCTGCACGCCGGTCAGATTCAGGGCTTCTTCGACATTCCGGTGGACAATCTCTACGCGGCTCCGGTAATGGTCGACGACATCAGGCTAAACTACAATAACGACCCTCTGATGTTCGTGTCGCCCGATGTGGGCGGCGTGCTGCGGGCGCGGGCCATGGCCAAGCGCTTCGATGCCGATCTCTCGATCGTCGACAAGCGGCGCGAGCGTGCGGGCCAATCGGAAGTCATGAACATCATCGGCGACGTCGTAGGACGGCGCTGCATCATCGTGGACGACATCGTCGATTCGGCCGGGACCCTCTGCAACGCAGCCGCGGCGCTCAGGGAAGCGGGTGCGAAGGCAGTCCACGGCTATGTCTCTCACGCGGTGCTATCGGGCGAGGCGGTGGCGCGGGTCTCGTCGTCGGAGCTCGAGTCGCTGGTCGTGACGGACACCATTCAGACGACCGAAGCCGTAGAGAGCACGGACAATATCCGTGTGCTCCCAATCGCGCCGTTGATGGCCGAATCGATTCTCCGTATCAGCTCGGAGACCTCGGTTTCCAGCCTCTTCGATTGACGCGCGCGGCCAGAATAGCGGAGACGCATGACCATGAGTGACCAGGCAACCATCGAGGCACTGCCGCGCGAGCCGCGCGGCAAGGGAGGCGCGCGGGCGCTAAGGCGCGAAGGCCGCACGCCAGCCATCGTTTACGGCGGCGGCGGCGAGCCGCTCTCCATATCGCTCGACTACAACGTGATGGAACGGGAGCTTGGCCGCCGAGGCTTCTTCGCCCGTCTCTACGACCTCAGGTTGAATGGCGACGTGATCCGAGTGCTGCCTCGTGACGTTCAGGTCGATCCGATCACCGATGCACCGCTTCACATCGACTTCATGCGCTACGTCGCGGGAGCGACGCTCGCGGTCTCGGTGGAGGTCCGCTTCGAGGGCCATGAGGAATGCGAAGGCCTGAAACGCGGCGGCGTGCTCAATATCGTCCGCCACGAAGTCGAGCTCATGTGCCCGCTTGAGGTAATGCCCGAATTCCTCGTGGCTGATATCTCCGGATGCGAGATCGGCGACAGCATCCACATCAGCCACATCGAGCTCCCGGAGGGCGTCACGCCCACCATCACCGACCGGGACTTCACCGTCGCCACCCTCGCCGCGCCCACGGTCGCCGTCGAGCCGGAGGACGAAGAGGAAGGCGTAGAGGGCGAGGACGAGGAACTCGGCGCCGAGGACGGGGCCGAGGATGCCGATGCAGAGGCGGCCGAGGGCGAGGAGTCCTAACACGGCCCTGTTTCGTCGCCGCTCCCGCGCCCCCCAGGGGGGCGCCCCTGCCCGCCTGCTGGTCGGCCTCGGCAATCCGGCGCCGATGCGGCCCGGCATCGGCACAACGTCGGCTTCATGGCGCTTGACGCGCTGGCGACGGCGCACGGCTTTGGCGCATTCAGGCGACGCACGCGCTTCCACGGCGAGATCGCCGAGGGTCGCTTGGGCGACGAGTCCGTGCTCGCCCTCAAGCCTCAGACCTACATGAACGAATCGGGTCGCGCGGTGGGTGCCGCCATGCGCTTCCACCGGCTTGAGCCCGCTGCCGTTATCGTCCTTCACGACGAAGTCGATCTCGCCGCCGGCAAGGTGCGGGCCAAATGCGGCGGCGGGGTCGCCGGCCATAACGGGCTCAGAAGCACCCGCGCCCATATCGGCGCCGACTTCTGGCGGGTGCGGATCGGAATCGGCCACCCCGGCGATCGGGACCGGATGACCGGCCATGTGCTCTCCAGCTTCGGCGCATCGGACCGGACCTGGCTGACCCCCACTCTCGACGCCATCGTCGATGCCTTCCCACTGATTATGGCGGGCGACGCCAGCGCCTTCATGAGCCGGGTCGCGCTCCTCGCTCCGCCGCCGGGATCGAGCCCGGCGCAGGCAGGCGGCGAAACGCCCCCGGGACCATCGGGTGGGGTTTAGGTGCGGCATCGTGGGCCTGCCCAATGTGGGCAAGTCCACGCTTTTCAACGCGCTGGTCGCGAGTGGCGCGGCCGAGGTCGGCAACTACCCTTTCTGCACCGTCGAGCCCAACGTGGGGCGCGCACCGGTACCGGACGCCGCGCTCCACGAGGTCGCGCGCCTCGCAGGTTCGCGCAAGGTCGTGGCGAGCGTGCTGGAGGTGGTTGATATCGCCGGCCTCGTCGAAGGCGCCAGCAAAGGCGAGGGACTCGGTAATCGCTTCCTGGGTCACGTGCGCGAGGTCGATGCCTTGCTCCACCTGGTCCGCTGTTTCGGGGACGACCAGGTGACGCACAGCACCGGTGCGGTCGATCCTCTGCACGACATTGGACTGATCGAGACCGAACTCATGCTGGCCGACCTCGAGAGTCTGGAGCGGCAGCGCGACGGGGCGATCAAGCGCGCACGCGGCGGTGACAAGGAGGCGAAAGATCGGCTCTTGGCTATCGAGCCGGCGCTTGCCCTGCTCGAAATCGGACGCCCGGCGCGCGCGGTCGACCTGCCCGACGAGACAGCCAGACGCGAATTCTCGGCACTCAACCTGCTTAGCGCCAAGCCGGTGCTCTACGTCAGCAACGTCGATGAGGCGAACGCCGCGACGGGCAACGGGATGAGCCAGGCCGTTACCGCCCATGCCACCGCCGCCGGCGCGGAGCAGGTCGTGGTCTCGGCCGCGCTCGAAGCAGAGATCGCACTGCTGGAGGATCCGGTGGAGAGGAACGAGTTTCTCGAGGCCCTCGGGCTCGAGGCGCCCGGCCTCGACCGTGTGATCCACGCCGGCCATTGCCTGCTCGGCCTGATCCGCTTCATCACGGCCACCGAAACGGAGGCGCGTGCCTGGCCGCTTCCTGCGGCAGCACGGCGGTCGAAGCGGCCGGTCGCATCCACACCGATTTCGCGCGCGGCTCCATCTGCGCCGAGACCATCGCGGCGGACGAGCTGATCGCGCTCGGCGGCGAGCAGGCCGCCCGCAGCGCCGGACGAATGCGCCAAGAGGGGCGCGCCTACGTCGTGCGCGACGGCGACGTCATGCATTTTCGCTTCAATGTCTAGCCCGCCTATAGGTGGCGCAGCTATGTCCCTTCTGCTATGTGGAGTTCCTTCGCGCGGAAGGGCGCGAAACCATGGAGGAACAGGGAGGCACCCCCGATGGGCGCAGTTGTCCGGCTGACTGCGGACGATGGTCACGTTCTCAACGCATACCGGGTGGCGCCCGACGGCGAGCCGCGTGCGGGCCTCGTGCTCGTGCAGGAGATTTTCGGGGTCAACGACCACATCAGAGGTGTCTGCGACGACTACGCGGCCCAGGGATTCCTCGTCCTTGCGCCATGCCTGTTCGACCGCAAGAAGCCGGGGATCGAGCTCGGCTACAGTGCCGAGACGGTCGACGAGGGGCGCGGGCTCAAGGCCGATATCGGTTGGGAAGGTCCGGTCATGGACATCAAGGCCGGCGTCGACGCCCTCGAAGGCGCACCGAAGGTGGTCGTGGTGGGCTATTGCTGGGGCGGCTCACTCGCCTGGCTTGCCGCCTGTCGGCTCGAGATCGACGCGACGATCGGCTACTACGGCGGCCAGATCATCGAGTTTGTGGGCGAGACGCCGGACTGCCCGACGATGCTTCACTTCGGCACCGAGGACGCAGGTATCCCGATGGCGGACGTGGACGAGATCAAGACGACCCACCCCGACGTCGCGGTTCACGTCTATCAGGGCGCCGGCCACGGCTTCAACTGCGACCAGCGGGCCGACTACCACCCGGAGGCCGCCGCGCTCGCGCGTGACCGATCCCTCGCCCACCTCGGGCGCCACATCGGCTAGCGGGCTTTCGTGGCCGACCAGACCGCTCCGGTTCGTCTCGGCGTCATCGGCGGTAGCGGCCTCTACGAAATCGAGGGACTCAGCGAGGTCGAGCGGATCGAGGTCCGCTCTCCCTTCGGCACGCCGTCGGACTCCCTCCTCCTCGGCCGCCTCGCGGACACCGAGATGGTGTTCCTGCCGCGCCACGGCCGCGGCCACCCGCTGCCACCGAGTGCGGTCGACTACCGCGCCAACATCGATACGCTGAAGCGCGCGGGCGTGACCGACATTGTCTCGCTGAGCGCGGTGGGCAGCCTGCGGGACGACATCGCCCCCGGTGACTTCGTCCTTGTCGACCAGTTCATCGACCGGACCTTCGCACGCGAAAAGAGCTTTTTCGGCGCCGGCCTCGCGGCTCATGTCTCCATGGCCGAGCCCGTCTGCCCTCGTCTCGGCGACCAGCTGCTGGCGGCCGGCGAGAGCCTCGACCTCAGCATCGTTCGCGGTGGCACCTACCTCGCGATGGAAGGGCCGCAGTTCTCGACGGTGGCCGAATCGGAGCTCTACCGGCAGTGGGGCTGCGCAGTCATCGGCATGACCAACATGCCCGAGGCCAAGCTCGCCCGCGAGGCGGAGATTTGTTACGCGACCGTCGCCATGGTCACCGACTACGACTGCTGGCACCCGGATCACGCCGCGGTCACGGTCGAAGCGATCGTGCGGACCTTGCAGGAGAATGCGGCAGCCGCCCGCCGTCTGGTCGCGGCACTGGGAAAAGCGCTCGCCGCTCGCCGCGAGCCCTGTTCCTCCGGCTGCGACCGGGCGCTCGAGAACGCGGTGATCACCGCTCCCGAAGCCCGCGACCCGGCGCTGGCGAAGCGCCTCGACGCTGTCGCCGGCCGCGTTCTGGGTTAGCGGCTCCGCTCAACCTCCACGCCTACGCCTGCGGCATCCGGGTAAAGGTCGAGCTTCTCGACCCGCACCCACACGCCGCGCACGCGATGGTTGGCGAGGCAGCGCTCGACGATGCGGTCGGCCAGTGTCTCCACCAGATTGATATGGCCACCGGCGATGATGGCGCGAATGCCGTTCACGACGGTCTCGTAGGAGACGACGTTGGCGATGCTGTCCTCAATCGGCCCTTCGTCGTCCATGACCTGCACGCGGACGTTGATTCGCACCCGTTGCGTGCCGTGGCGCTCGTGCTCGTGGACTCCGATCGCACAGGACACGACGAGATCGCGGATCAGCAGGCATCGCCGCAAAGCCGCGGGCTCCGCCGAGCTTGGGGATTTCGTGCTCATTCGAGGACTTCTTTCCCCTGCGGTATCGCCCAGCCGAGATGCTGACCGCTGTCCAGGGCGATCATCTGCCCGGTGAGAGCGCGCGCGCCGAGGATGAACCGGATACCATCCGCGATGTCGCCGGGCGCCACGGCGCGCTTCAGTGGTGTGGCTTCGTATTGAGCCGCGAAATGCTCGGGGCTCTGGCGCGCGCTGGGCAGGGTCGGGCCGGGGCCGATGCCGTTCACCCGGATGCGGGGCGCAAGCGCGAGCGCCGCGGTCTGCGTGAGCGTCCAGAGCCCCGCCTTACTGAGCGTGTATGACATGAAGTGCGGTGTCAGGTTCCAGACGCGCTGGTCGAGCATGTTGACGATGCAGCCCTCCGCCTCGTCCGGCAACGCCGCGGCAAATCTTTGCATCAGCACGAAGGGCGCGCGCAGATTGACGCCCATGTGGAGATTCCAACTCGCGCGGCTCGCGCTTTGCAGGTCGTCATGCTCAAAGGGAGAGGCATTGTTGACGAGGCAGCCGAGCGGCCCGAGCGCTGCCGTCGCCCGCGCCACCAGGGTCTCTACCTCGGCCTCCTCGGCGAGATCGGCCCCGAGGGCCACGGCACGGCCGCCTGCACCCTCGATGTCCGCGACGACCTCCTTGGCGGCATCGCCGGATTCCCGATGGTGCACCGCGACCGCCCAGCCGTCGTGCGCCAGCGCCTCGGCGACGATACGGCCGATGCGCGCCGCAGCCCCTGTGACCAGCACCGCCCGCGGCATTGCGTCAGACAATGTCATCTCTTGTGTCCGACCTACCCGCTTGCCTCCCGCCGCCTCGCTTCCTGCTCGTAGAAGCGAAAGACCATGTCGGTCAGCGTGACGAAGCCGACCGCCTCGTTGCCGTCGACCACCACGCCGCGTGACAGGCCGAAGCGCCCAAGGAGGCGAATCGCGTACTTGATTTCCATGTCGGCGCTCACGGTGAGCACCGGCTTTGACATGATCTCGTAGACATTCACCCGGTCGGGCGAGCGGCTGTCCGCGATCACCTTGTTGGCGATGTCGGAGACCACGACCATGCCATATTCGTCGCCGGGCCGGCGGCGCTCGACCACGAGAGAGTACACGTTGTTCTCGCGCATCAGCTCGAGTGCCTCGTGAACCGTGGCCATACCGTTGATCGGGGCCGGCATGGGCGACATCACCGCGCGCACCGTGTTGAATTGGGCCCCCTCCCCCTGCGGCGGCGCCGTGGCCGTGCTCGCCTTGCTGCTCATATCTGGTCCTCGATCTCGTGCTTGATCTCGGCGATCTGATGGGAAAGACCGATCGCGTCTTCGATGGCAACCTGGAACGCTATCCCCGTCCCCGATTTCTCCTCGAAGGCTGCCGCCGTCGCAATACCTTCGAGAACGGCCCGGCTCATGTGTTCTTCGACCAGGAAGAGCACAATGTCCCGTTGGCCGGTCAATCTCAAACCCAGAAACGTTTGCTCGGGCTCAAGTCCCTCGCCGCGGCAGCCGGTGATGATTGTAGCACCGGTCGAGCCGCTGCGGCGGCCAGCGTGGAGGACGGCATCGGTTTCGCCGGAATCCACGAGCGCCATGATCAGCTTGAAACGCATTGTCTAAGTTCCTTTCCCGGATAGCCGGCGCTTGCGCCTGGCTTCAAGCGCCGACGAGAGCTGGGCAAAGCCCAGCACCGCGATGACGGCAAAGACGCATGCAAAGGCGATGAGACCGAAGCCGTCGAGCAGCGTGCTGCGCCCCGGTACGTTGGCGGCAAGGCCGAGGCCGAGGGCCGCGACCAGCGGTACTGTGACGGTCGATGACGTGACGCCGCCGGAATCGTAGGCGAGCGCAATGATGCTGCGCGAGGAGAATATCGTCAGCAGGATCACGATGGCGTAGGCAGCCATGAACAGATAGTGGAGCGGCACCCCGGTGACGATACGGACGGTTCCCAGCCCGACACCGACGGCAACGCCCACGGCAACCGCGATCCGCAAGCCCCAGGGTTTGATCGCCCCGCCGGATACGGCACCGGCCTTGCGGGCCACGGCCATGAGCGACGGTTCCGCGATGGTGGTGCCGAAGCCGATGGCCACCGCAAAGGCGTAGATCCAGCCATAGTCGAGCCAATGAGCGCGCGCCCCGGCCGCAAGGCCGAGAAACGCGGGGTCGGTCAGTTGCGCCGCCATGGTCTTGCCGAGGGGGAAGAGCGCTTCTTCAAGCCCGATGAGAAAGAGCACGAGCCCGACCACGACATAGACGAAGCCGACGACGATCCGACCGAGATTCGCCGGGCGCTGGCGCAGGACGACAATCTGGAAGAAAAGCACAAGACAGATCAGCGGCACGATGTCGCGCAACGTATCGAGGCCGACAGACGGCAAGACGACGAGAATATCTACCATGCCCTAACCCTTTACACCCTGCCCTGCGTCCGCATCAGCCGCGCGCTCGTCTACGGCGGCGCTTTGCCGTGAAACAGATTCTGGCGAGGGACGCGCGGTGACGCTCCAACCCCGAGGTCACGGCGTTGGCTGAGACCGCCAGGGTCGGCGCGGCGGAGACGAGCGGTGGACTTCCCCGATGTGGTCCGAAGCGGTCCCGCGTAGCCGGCTGACGAGATGCGGGCCGCTCAGGCGGCCTTGAGTTCCGCGCCTACGGGCTCGATGTAGCCGTAGCGGCGGAGCATGCGGATCCACCGAGGAGCGTTGCGCTTGACCATCAGAGCGTCGTAGTCGGCCGTGCGGTCGTAGTAGGGCCTGCCGGTCTTGAGCACCACATAGATGATGCGCAGCATCTTGTGAGCGCCGGCGACGATGGCGCGCTTGTAGCCGCGCCGGGCGGCGAGGGCGCGGTGATGAGCCTCGAACTGGCACCCCTTGGTTCGGGCCGCGCCGTGGGCACACTCGACGAGGCAGGCGCGCAGGGTCTTGGAGCCCATGCGGGTGCGTGCGTTGCGGCGCTTGCCCCCGCTCTCGTTGTTGCCGGGGCAGAGCCCGGCCCAGGCGGCGAAGTGCTCCTTGGAGGCGAACACGCCGATGT
Source organism: Alphaproteobacteria bacterium (assembly GCA_963422645.2). Taxonomy (GTDB): domain Bacteria; phylum Pseudomonadota; class Alphaproteobacteria; order UBA828; family UBA828; genus WTGU01. The sequence goes on along the minus strand of CAXXVO010000007.1, from coordinate 693,632 downwards.
CGGGGCCGATCTCGATGAGGATGGTCGAGGCGGCGGTGCGGTCGATGCCGGGGATGGTGGTCAGCAGACGGAGCTGCTCCTCCCACGGTGTCATCTGCCCGTCGATCTTCCTGGTGTAGGACGCGATGCGCGCCTCAAGCGCGTCATGCTCCTCCAGCAGGTCGTTGAGCATGAAGCGGTCGTTGTCGCCCAGGCTCAGGGTGAGCGCCTCGCCGAGCCCCTCCAGCTTGTTCGCAACGTGGCTGGTGAGCGAGGCGAGGATGACCTCGCGCGCCGTCCCCTGCGCCAGGCCGTCGAGGATCTTCCGGCCGTTGACGCCGAAGACGTCGGAGAGGATGCCGCCGATGCGCGCACCGGCGCGGTCGATGATCTTCTGCACGCGGTTGCGCACGGCGGAGCGCTGCCTGACCAGGACGCGGCGCTGGCGGCTCAGTGCGCGCAGCTCCCGGAACGGCTCAGGCGGAACGTGGGAAGGCGTGCAGAGCCCGAACTGGCACACGCAGGCCAGCCACACGCTGTCCGCCACGTCGGTCTTGCGCCCCTTCAACTGCTTCACCTGACGCGCATGCACCAGGATCGCCTCGAGCCCGGCCGCCTCCAGGGCCGCGAAGGGCGCCTGCCAGTAGACCCCGGTCCCTTCCATCACCGCAGCCTCGACGCCGTGACCGGTCAGCCACGCGACCATCTCCTCCAGACCGCTCGGCAGCGTGCCGAAGCAGCGCGTCTCCACCACCGGCTCACCCTCGCCCTCACAGAGGCGAACCGTCGCGGTGATCTCCATCTTGTGCACGTCCAGACCCGCCGCGCGCGGCCGGACGACGTGCAAGCCTTCCGTCTTCATCGCCTTCCTCCTCATTTGCGCTCTCGCCACGGCGGCGTACGATCACGCCGTGGCATCGCCACGGTGGAGGCGGGGACAGCGGTCGGAAGAACACGCATCCGACGAGCGGGTGCGGTGCAATTTGCCGCGCGTCCACGGCCACGGGCCGGGTACAATACGGGGTGCGGAGCCGGCCGCCGGAAGCAGTTTTGTCATCGGGAACTACGTCACCGATATAACGACGCTCACACGTCCCCACCTCCGCCAATACCCATCCTGACACGGCAAATGGGTGCAAGCGCAAGGAAAACGTCAGCCGAACCGCTCCTGTTTCATGCCACGGGGTGGCTCAGAACCGCGGGGACCATGACTGTTTTGTGCAGTCTCGAGCGCCGACGAGAGCTGGGCGTAAGCCAGCACGGCAATAATTGGGAAAACGCTGGCAAGGGCGATAAGCCCGAAGCCGTCGATGAGAGGGCTGCGCCCCGGCACGTTGGCGGCGAGGCCGAGGCCGAGCGCGGCGACCAGCGGCACGGTGACGGTCGAGGTCGTGACGCCGCCGGAATCGTAGGCAAGCGGGATGGTGTTGCGCGTAGAGAAGATCGTCTGGACGATCACGATCGCGTAGCCGGCCATGATCAGATAGTGGAGCGGCAGCCCGATGACGATACGGACGGCGCCCAACCCGACGCCGACCGCAACGCCCACGGCAACCGCTAAGCGCAGCCCCCAGGGCTTGATCGTCCCGCCGGAGACGGCACCGGCCTTCTCGGCGACGGCCAAGAGCGACGGCTCCGCGATGGTGGTGCCGAATCCGATCGCTGCGGCAAAGGCGTAAATCCAGCCATAGTCCAGCCAGTGCGCGGTCGCGCCCTCCGCGAGGCCGAGGAACGCCGGGTCGGTCAGCTGTGCCGCCATCGTCTTGCCGAGGGGGAAGAGAGCCTTTTCCAGCCCGATGAGGAAGAGCGCGAGGCCGATGGTGACGTAGACGAAACCCACTACGACGCGGCCCGGATTCGGCGGGCGCCGGCGCAGGACGACGATGTAGAAGAGCAGCACGAGGCCGATCAGCGGGGCTTCGTCACGCACCGTGTCCAAACTGACGGCAGGTAAGCGGGCGAGCAGTTCCACAGCGCGCCCCCTTAGAACACCATTCCGAAGACGAGCACGAAGATGATGGGCGTGAGGCTCGCGTAGGCGATGAGCCCGAAGCCATCGATCAGCGGGTTGCGCCCGCGGATCGCCGTGGCGAGACCGACGCCGAGCGCCGTCACCATTGGCACGGTGATGGTGGACGTGGTGACACCGCCGGAATCGTAGGCGATGCCCACAATCTCATCCGGCGCGAGGAAAGTGAGGCCGACGGCGATGACGTAGCCGCCGATGATCCAGTAGTGGAGTGGCCAGCCCTTGAGGATGCGAAGCACACCGAGCGTGATGCCGACGCCGACCGAGACGGCGACCGTGTAGCGCAACCCGAGGGCGTAGGTGTCCATGGCGTCCGCATCTGCCGCGACGACACCGGCGTCGGCGGCAACCCGTGCGGCCTCGCCCGTGACCGCGATCAGCGCAGGCTCTGCGACCGTGGTCCCGAAGCCCAGCGCGAAGGCAAAGACGAGGAGCCAGAACAGGCTACCCTTGTGCGCGAAACCCTGGGCCAGGCTCTCGCCGAGCGGGAAGAGGCCCATTTCCAGGCCCTTGATGAAGAGAGCGAGCCCCAGCATCACCAGCACGAGCCCGCCGATGATTCCGCCGAGATTGGGGAATGGCTGGTTCAGGACGGCGACTTGGAAGACCGCGACCACGACGATGATCGGCGCCAGGTCGCGCAACGTACCCAGCACGAGGCCGCCGAAGGAAAGGAGCCCCGCCGCCAGTCGATACTTCCTCAACCGCTCGAGCGCGCGGGTCACTCGACGACCGGCCTTTGTCACGGCATCGGCGGGCGCACTCATTGCGACTCGGGTTCCGATTCCTTCGCCATATAAACACATAGCCTCGGCACAAAAAGCCACCGGGCCTCTGCGTGTCTAAGCAAGGTCGCGGGCAGCGGAATCGAGATTGGGGAACAATCCTGCTACGTTTGGCCGAGAAGCTTCGTTACACGCCCGTGATCGCGGGCGGAAAGGCGACGAAAGGCGGGGGAGACGATGGCGATCGACATCAACTGCGACATGGGCGAGGCCTACAGCATCTATACCTGCGGCGACGACGAGGCGATCATGCCCTACATCACCTCGGCCAACGTCGCTTGCGGCTTCCATGCCTCGGACCCAGGCGTGATGCACGAAACCGTCGTGCTCGCAAAGAAGCAGGGCGTGAAGGTGGGGGCGCACCCGTCGTTTCCCGATCGGGACGGGTTCGGCCGGCGCTACATGAAGATGGACCGCAAGGAGCTGCGCGACGCCATCATCTACCAGTGCGGCGCGCTCAAGGGCTTCCTCGAGATGGAGGGGATGACCCTCAATCACCTGAAGCCCCACGGTGCGCTCTATGGCGCCGCCTGGATCGACGAGGACGTGGCGACCGCCTGCGCCGAGGCGGCGCAGGTCTTCGGCGTGCCCATGTACGGCACCACCGGCACCATGCACGAGACGATCTGGCCCAAGTACACGGATGTCGTGTGGGAGATCTTCGCCGACCTCGACTATGACGACGAAGGCCGCTGCATCATCACCCGCGAGCACAAGTCGGTGGCGCCGAAACAAGCGGTCGATCAGATCATGCGCGTGGTGAAGGACGGTGTGATCCGTTCCGTCAACGGCAAGGACGTGCCGACCAAGGCGGAGACGATCTGCGTCCACTCGGACACGCCGAGCGCCGTCGCGGTCGCCAAGGCCGTGCGCGACGCGGTCGATCCCTACATCGAATAGGACAGGACATGAGCGCAGCAACACCACAAGCGGAAGCGTCGTCGGGCGCCGGCATGCTCGCCTCGAATTCCGGCATCGTTCAGGCCTACCTGACGAGGACGCCAGGCTCGGCGGCGCTCGCGGCCGAGGCCAGGGACATTCTGCCCTCCGGCATCGTCCACGATGCGCGCCACCTGCAGCCCTACGGCATCTACGTCACGCGGGCCGAGGGCTCACGCAAGTGGGACCGCGACGGCAACGAGTACGTCGACTACGCCGGCGGCCACGGCGCCCTGCTGCTCGGCCACGGCCGGCCGGAAGTTCTTGCGGCGATCCAGGAAGCGCTGCCGGACGGCACGCACCCCGGCGCCAACCACGAACGCGAGGTGCGCTGGGCGCAGATCGTGCGCGAGCTGGTGCCGTGCGCGGAGCGGGTGCGCTTCACCTCCTCCGGCACTGAGGCGACGCTCATGGCGCTCCGCCTCGCCCGCGCCCACACCGGCAAGAACAAGATCGTGCGATTCAAGGGCCACTTCCACGGCTGGCACGACCACATGACCTCCGGCTACATGTCGCACTTCGACGGCGCGCCGACGGCAGGTGTGCTGCCCGACCTCGCGTCCCAGGTGATCCTGCTGCCGCCCGGCGACGAAGAGGCCGCACGCGCCGTGTTCGAAGCCGACGACGATATCGCCGCAGCGATCCTGGAGCCGACGGGTGGCTCCTTCGGGCTCGTGCCCCATGCGTTCGAGTTTCTGGGCTTCCTGCGGGAGCTGACGGCGAAGCACGGCGTTGTGCTGATCTTCGACGAAGTGATCACGGGCTTCCGAGTCTCCCCCGGCGGTGCGCAGGGCTATTTCGGCGTTACGCCCGACATGAGCACCCACGCCAAGATTATCGCCGGCGGCCTGCCGGGCGGCGCCGTGGCCGGACGAAAGGATATTCTCGACGATCTGGACTTCTATGCGGCCAAGGCAAGCGGCCGCGAAAAAATCTTTCACCCCGGCACCTTCAACGCGAACCCGGTCGCCGCCGCTGCCGGCACGGCCGCGCTCATCATCGTGCGGGATTCGGATGCCTGCGAGAGAGCGTCCGCCTTCGGCGCCGAGCTTCGGGCCGGGCTCAACGGGGTGCTGGAGGACGAAGGCGTGCCCTGGTCGGTCTATGGCACCTTCTCCTCGTTCCACCTCTTCATGAACCCGCGCGGGCGCGCGATCACGCCGTCCAACTTCGATCCCCTCGCGATCGACTACGCGGAGCTCAAGGAGCGCCCGCCGGAGCTCGTCAACAAGATCCGCCTCGGCCTTCTGGTGAACGGCGTGGACGTTCAGGGCTGGCCCGGTGGCATGGCCTCGGCCGCCAACACTGCGGACGATCTCCCCGTCACCGTCGACGCCTTCCGCGAGACCATCCGCATGTTGCGCCGCGAGGGGGAGCTCTAGCCGGCAGAAGCGCGGCACCGCCGCCTCGGCGCGGGAGTGCGCATGGATACGCTCGAACGCTTCGCCGAGGCCAAGCTCGCCGCACTCGCGGAGCGGCAGCTGCGCCGCTCCCTCCACGAGACCGCGCCGTGCGGACCGGTCGGGGTGAAGCGCAACGGCCGCGCGCTGATCTCGTTCTGCAGCAACGACTACCTCAATCTGTCGCAGCACCCGGCGGTCAAGCGGGCCGCTGTCGAAGCCACCGAGCGTTGGGGTGCCGGTGCCGGCTCGTCGCGGCTGGTGACCGGCAATCATCCCCTCTTCGCGGCGCTGGAACGCCGCCTCGCCCGCCTCAAGGGCAGCGACGACGCCTGCGTCTTCGGCTCGGGCTACCTCGCCAATCTCGGGATCGTGCCGAGCCTCGTCGGCACCGGCGACCTGATCGTGGCCGACGAGCTGAGCCATGCGTGTCTGCGCGCGGGCGCCTCTCTCGCGCGCGCCAGGGTCGAGATCTTTCGACACAACGATCTCGACCATGCAGAGGCTCTGCTGGCTGAACACCGCGACGGCCACGGGCGCGCGCTGCTGCTCACCGACGGCGTGTTCAGCATGGACGGCGACCTCGCCCCGGTCGCGGCGCTGACCGAAATCGCGGCGGCCCACGACACCTGGCTGATGACCGACGACGCCCACGGCATCGGCGTTGTCGGCGGCGGGCGCGGCTCGAGCTTCGTGGGCGGCGCGAAGACCAAGGTGCCGCTGCAGATGGGCACGCTGTCGAAGGCAGTCGGCAGCTACGGCGGCTATCTTTGCGCCTCGCAGCCGGTGATCGACCTGATCCGCACCCGCGCGCGGCCCTTCATCTACTCGACGGGCCTGCCGCCGGGCGTGGTCGCGGCCAGCGTCGCGGCCCTCGACCTGATCGCGAGCGACCCCGCCCTGGTCGCGGCACCGCTGCGCAAGGCGTCGTTCTTCTGCGCCCACCTGAACCTGCCGGCGCCTGAAAGCTGCATCGTTCCGATCCTGCTCGGGGCGCCGGAGCGTGCACTCGCGGCCTCCCGGTTGCTGGAGGACGAAGGCTTCCTCGTCACCGCGATCCGGCCGCCGACGGTGCCGGAGGGCACGGCACGGCTCCGTCTCACCTTCAGCGCAGGCCACGATGACGGCGACATCGAGCGGCTGGCGGAGATCGTGCGCGAGCGCATCCTCGACCGGAGCTAGCCATGAGCACGCTCTTCGTTACCGCCACGGGCACCGAGATCGGCAAGACCCTGGTCACGGCCGCGCTCTGCCACGAGCTTCGCGCGGCGGGCCGGCCTGTGCGTGCGCTCAAGCCGGTCCTCAGCGGTTACGATCCAGCCACGCTCGCGGACAGTGACCCCGGCGTCCTCCTCGCGAGCCTGGGCGAGGCCGTGACCGAGGAAGCGGTCGCCAAAATCACGCCGTGGCGCTTCGCCGCCCCGCTCTCGCCCGACATGGCCGCGGCCCGCGAGAGACGCCGCCTCGACCTGCCGGACATCGTTGCCTTCTGCCGCGCCGCCGAGGGCGACCCGCTGCTGATCGAGGGCATCGGTGGGGCCATGGTGCCGTTGAACGATGACCGCACCGTGCTCGACTGGATTGCGGAGCTCGGCGCGCCGGCGCTGGTGGTGGCGGGCAGCTACCTCGGCACCATCAGCCACACGCTGACCACGCTCGCAGCCATTCGCGGGCGCGGCATCGAGGTCGCCGGCCTCATCGTCAGCGAATCGCCGGAGAGTCCGGTGCCGCCGGCAGAAACGGCGGAGACCATCGTGAAGCACGCGGGCCCGCTACCCATCGCGCACGTGCCGCGTCTTCCCGAAGGGGCCTCCCCCTGGCGCGAGTCCCCTCCCCTCGCCCGCGCGCTGGGCCTCCTGTGTAGCCGGCCAGAAGTCTTTGCGAATCGCGGCCAGAAGTCTTTGCGAATGGCCTGGAAAACAGGCTGATTTTCGGGGCTGATTCGGGCTGGAAAAACGGCCTCTGCATCGGCCATGCACGGGCCGTTCAGGGGCGCGGAATTCGGTGTGCACGGCCCCTGCAAGGGTTCTATTCCGCCTTCTCCTCCGCCTCGGGCGCGGGGGGCTGGGCGGGCCCGGCTTCGGGCGGGCGCCAGTGTCTGTCGTCGGCTGCGTCGAAGCGCTCGAGCGCGCCCGCGTCCATGGTTTCGATGCGCTTGCGGAGCGCGCGGCAGAGCCGGCGCAGGCGGTCGCGTTCGGCGTCCTGCTCCTCGGTGGCGGCGCCGCGCAGCCGCCGTCTGGCCTCGTGCTCCCAGCTCCTCGCCCCGTAGGCCTTCCGGATGCGGCGGGTTGCCTCCCGGTCGACCCCTTGCGCCCTTTCTTGCCGGAGGTCTTCGGCGGCGGCGCGCTCGCCCGCTTCGGCGATCATGGCCCATGCCGGCTTGGGGCTGGCGTCCGGGTCGGGGCCGTAGTCCGGCAGGCCGGGGATCGGGTTCCAGCCGTAGGCCTTCCATGTCGCCTCGTCGAACATCGTGTCGATGCCGCCGGGGAAGGAGCCCGGCAGGAAGCCGTGGGCATGAGCCGGCGGATCGCGTCCTGGATGTCGATCACCGTGTCATCCTCCGTCGGGCCGGGCGAGGGACGAGAACCTCTCTCCGTTCGACTGCGCCCACCATCGCACGAGCGAGCGGCGGATGCCGGCGGTGGCGGGTGCGACCCTGTGCCACCAGTCTGCGGGGAAGAGGACGAGCGATCCCGGCGGCGGGTCGATCCGTACGGGGCGGCGTTTCCGGCCCGGGTCCTGGAAGACCATGTCGCCGCCGGCTGCGGCGCGTTCGACGATGAGGCTTGCGGAGACGGTCCGGTCGAGGGTGTCGGGAACTCCCCGCCCTGCGTACTGGTCGACGTGCCAGAGGCAGGCCTGTCCTGCGAAGTAACAGTTGCAGACGGCGGGCGAGGGCGTGTCCGCGCATGCGTTCAGCACCTCGCGGGCGTAGTTGCGGGCGAGGGCGTCCAGGGCGTCGGTGCAGTCTGCCGGGAGCATCCCGTCGGGCAGCCATGCCTCGTAGCAGTCGTCCGCGCCGGGGCCCCGGCGCGCGAGCGCGAGCCCGTTGACGGCTCGCTCGACCTCGGCCATTGCTCGAGGGCCGATGGCTGCGCGGACGACGCGAATGGGGGGGGTGGAACCCTCTCCGGGCTCGACCGGGGTTGATTCGCGGGGGTCTCTCACGCCGGGCACCGCCGTCGAATCTCCTAGGACGCCCGATGGGTGTAGGTGACCGACCAGGGGCCTCGTGATCCTGCGTCCATCGCCAGGGTCGTGAATCTAGCGCGGACGTAGACCGCGCCGGAGAACGGCGCCCGCCATCCTATATAGTGAATAGTGGATAGGTATCTGTCGAAATACCGCGTCGGCGACGAGAATAGCCTGCTCGAGGCGACCTCGAAGGTGACGTAGTGCTTGCCGGAGGTCCCATCCATGTTGTTAAGCGTGGAAAAGTGACCCCCTATTGGGGGTGATCGGCGTCCAAAATTGACCCCCTTGGATTTGTGTCCATGAACACACCTCGTCGTTTGGACGGACGGGGTGGTGGGGGAGATGCTGGTTGTGGAAACGATCGCGAAGATCCGTCGGGATCATCTGGTGAAGGGCGTTCCGATCAAGAAGCTCGCCCGGGATTTGAGGGTTTCCAAGAACACGATACGCAAGGTGGTGCGGGGCGATGCGACCTCGCACAGCTACGAGCGCAAGATCCAGCCGATGCCGAAGCTTGGGCTGTGGGTGGAGGAGCTTGAGCGCCAGCTGAAGGCCAACGAGAAGAAGGCACGCAAGGATCGGCTGTCTCTTCTGCGGATTCATGAAGACCTTGTGTCGCTGGGCTACAAGGGCGGCTATGACGCGGTTCGCCGCTATGCCAGGGCCTGGCGGCGCCGGTGGCGGCTGTTGTCGCCGGCGCAGGCCTATGTGCCGCTGATCTTCGATCCCGGCGAGGCCTACCAGTTCGACTGGAGCCACGAGTACGCGCGTCTGTCGGGCGCGACGACCAGGGTGAAGGCGGCGCACATGCGGCTGTGCCACAGCCGGATGTATCTGGTCCAGATCTTTCCCCGCGAGAGCCAGGAGATGGTCTTCGAGGCGCACGAGCGTGCCTTCCGCTTCTTCGGCGGGGTCTGCCGGCGGGGCATCTACGACAACATGAAGACGGCGGTGAGCACGATCTTCGTGGGCAAGAAGCGGGACTACAACCGCCGCTTCCAGGAGCTGTGCTCGCACCATCTGGTGGAGCCTGTGGCGTGCACGCCAGGGGCTGGCTGGGAGAAGGGGCAGGTCGAGAAGCAGGTGGGTGACCTTCGCGGCCGCCTGTTCGTGCCCATCCCGCGGGGCCGCTCCTACGCCGAGATCAACGAGTGGCTGATGGATCGGTGCATCGAGGACGCCAAGAAGCATCCGCATCCGACAATCCCGGGCAAGACGGTGTGGCAGGTGTTCGAGGAGGAGCAGCCCTTCCTGATGGCGTATCGCGGCCCCTTCGACGGCTTCCATGCCAGCGAGGTGTCGGTCTCGAAGACCTGTCTGGTGCGCTTCGACAACAACCAGTACAGCGTCGCGGCCCGCGCCGTCGGCCGGCCGGTGGACGTGCGGGCCTATGCCGATCGGATCGTCATCCGCCAGGACGGCGAGACCGTTGCCGAGCACCCCCGCAGCTTCGGGCGCGGCCGGTTCGTCTACGATCCGTGGCATTACGTGCCGATCCTGACGCGGAAGCCCGGCGCGCTACGCAATGGCGCGCCCTTCAAGGACTGGCAGTTGCCCAACGCGCTCGGCCGCCTGCGAACCCGGCTCGCGGGCCACGACGACGGCGACCGGCAGTTCGTCAAGGTGCTCGCGGCGGTGCTGGAGGACGGACTGGAGGCGGTTGAGGCGGCCTGTGCCGAGACGCTCGACTGCGGTGCCTGCAGCGCCGACGTGGTGCTCAACATCCTCGCCCGGCAGCGCCAGCCGGCACCGCCGGCAATCATCCCGACGCCCGAGGGCCTGCAGCTTCGCCACAAGCCGGTAGCCGACTGTCAGCGCTACGACAGCCTGAGGGAGGCCGGTCATGGAGCGTCATGATGTGCTGGAGATGATGACCCAGCTGAAGCTCGCAGGTATGCGCGCCGCTTACGACGACATCCTTGCCGACGGGCTCAAGCGCCGCCATCCGGTGCAACAGATCATCGGTACGCTGCTGCAGGTCGAGATCGCCGACAAGAGGGCCCGCTCGATCAAGTACCAGATGGCCTCCGCCAAGCTGCCGACGGTCAAGGAGCTGGCCGACTTCGACTTCGCCGCCTCGCCGGTCAACGAGCCCCTGATCCAGGAGCTCGCCGGCGGCGGCTTCCTCGAGGGCAAACGCAACATCGTGCTGGTCGGCGGCACCGGTACCGGCAAGACCCATCTCGCCGTCGCCATCGCGCGGTCCTGCATCCGCAAGGGCGCGCGCGGCCGGTGCTACAACGTCGTCGACCTGGTCAACCTCCTCGAGGCCGAGCTTCGCGCCGGACGCCAGGGCCGCACTGCAGACCAGCTCGTCCGCCGCGACTTCGTCATCCTCGACGAGCTCGGCTACCTGCCCTTCGCCCAGGCCGGTGGGCAGCTGCTCTTCCATCTGATGAGCCGGCTCTACGAGCGCACCTCGATCGTCATCACCACAAACCTCGCCTTCGGCGAATGGCCATCCGTCTTCGGCGACCCCAAGATGACCACAGCGCTGCTCGATCGCCTCACCCATCATTGCGAGATCATCGAGACCGGCAACGAGAGCTGGCGCTTCAAGAACCGCTCCTGACCCGCCGCCGGCCTCCCTTGCGGCCCGGTTGCCCCGGTGGGCCAACAGGGACCCCCCACGCGGCTTCGCTCCGCGTAGCGCAGGGCGCCACACGAAGCCGCGCGGGTCCCCCCTATTGGCTACCGGGACAACCTCCGCCGTGCCACTCAGGGGGGTCAATTTTGCACGCCGATCGGGGGTCAGTATTGAAAGCCGATTGACACTCGGGCGCGACACCCAGCGAAAAACCGCCTGAAACAACCGAAATGTATCAGAATTCAAGGAGTTCCCGGCACGCTGCCCAGAACAGCCAGCATCACGAGGCCAGGAAGTCTGAACCTAAGCACCGACCGACATCTAGCGCTTGAGGGAATGTGAATTGTTGATCTGGCCTATCATGTGCCGATAACCGTGGTCTACAAGCGCCTGACAACACCAAGTCTGGATCAGACTCTAATGCTAACCCATCATTGTCGAAACTGACAAATGGGTTAGCGTGTATCCAATGAGGCTTGTCAAAAAGTCAGACATACAGCGTGGGTGTCTGTGGTCGAAATCTCGCGTTCACCGCCGTCTGATTCAAGGATTTACTCTCTGATGCCCAATCTGAAGGCCGCGCACGGGGCAGCCGATCCCGCAATTCAAGAAACCGGCAGGGATACAGGGATATTTCGAGGTCGCCAGTCCCGTGTGAGCCACGCCTTGTCTTGGCTGGCAAACGATTGGCGTGCACCGGAAATTGAAGCGGTGCGCGTGTCTGACGGCTGCTGACATGTATGCGTTCGGTCTGGCCGTGATTCTGGTTGGGCGGAGGCAGTGATCGGCCCCTGTGGCATGAAACAGGTCGGCTGTTCGTTTCGGGCGCACCCGCGGGCCGGCCGACTCTACGGCCTGACTGAATGGATACTCCAGGGGAGGCTGTTCGACAAAGAGGCGGAGCTCACGACCGCTAGCCCTGATGCTGGCACTTCTTGCCTCGGATCAAATTCTTGGGGCTTATACGCCTAACTAGCCTGACCTATTCATCCTGCGTTGCCTTTGGAGGTCACGATGGCACGGCGTGAGCTTTCCCCCTGACGCCATAGGCATCCGGTTTCGAGCTTTGTTGTGACAGGCGTTGGGGGTTGAGGGGGAGTTCGGGTTTACGGGGCACGGCGCCCCGGCGGTCAGGGGCCTGCTGCTGCGAGGCGCCCTGCGAGCAGGCGGAAGAGGGCGGCGTCCGGGCAGGCAGAGGAGAAGTGGATACGGATGCGGGCGGCCTTTTCGATGACGCGGGCACCGATCTTGAGCAGGCGCAGCCTGAGAGTGGCGAACTCGGCGCGGGCGAGCGGCGCAGCACGGGGAATGGCGTCGCGCAGGGCGAGCATGAGCCAGTAGGCGCCGGTGTGCAGGACCAGCCTGAGCTGGTTGGCGAGCGGGCTTTGGCAAGAGGTCCGGTCCGAGGCGAGCTGGCCCTTGTGCAGCTTGATCAGGTTCTCGGCCTGGCCGCGGGCGCAGTAGAGGACTTCGTAGAGATGGCGGGGCTCGCCGCTGAGCGAGGTGACGATATAGCGGGCGTCGAAGCCGCGCGTGCTCGCCTCTAGCCTGGCGACGACCCGGCGTTCGCGGCCCCAGGAGCGGGCGGCGTAGGCGAAGGCGGCGAAGCTGCGCATCCTGTCTGCGCCGGCCTCGGCGCGGCGCACCTTGAGGTCGTCGGCCACCTCGTAGGCGAGGGCATGCAGCGCGCGATTGCCCGCGAGGCCGAAGATGTAGTCGACGCCGTTCTCCTCGCACCAGGCCATGGCCTGCGGGCGGCCGTAGTGGGAATCTCCGCGGAAGGTGAGCCGGGTGCGGGGCCAGTGGCGGCGTATACGGCGGACCAGATGCTTCAGCAGGGTGCGGACCTCAGGCCCGGACGGCGTCTTTCCCGGGCGCAGGAGGACCGCCACCGGCTTGCCGCTCTCCACATGGTAGACGTGGACGGGGAGAAAGCAGCGCGTGTCGTAATGGGCGTGGAAGAGCGAGAGCTGCTGGTGGCCGTGCACGGCATCGCAGGTGTCGTCGATATCCAGGGTGATGGCGGCGGGAGGGGCGGGAAAGGAGCGGCAGAAGAGATCGACCAGCGCCGCCGTCATGCGCGCCACCTCGATGCGGGACGGTGCGTTCTCCAGGCGGCTCATGGTCGGCTGCGAGCAGAGCGCGCCCCCGCTCTCCGGCGCCTGGCCCGCGGCGAGCTTGAACAGGGGGTCCGTGCGGAGCGCGTCGCAGTCGTCGGCATCCTCGTAACCGCAGGCGATCGCCAGCATGCGAAAGCGCAGCATGGCCGAGAGCGAGTGGACCACCTGCGCCTGATTGCGCCGGTCGCGGATGCAGCCTGCCAGGGTCTCGGCGAGGCGCAAGCGGCGCTCCGCCCCGCGCAACAGGACGAGGCCGCCGTCAGACGAGATCAGGCCACCATCGAAGGCGGCACTCACCTTCTTGCGTTGGACGCTTGGCAGATCGAAGGGGAGAAGGCTATCGTCGGTCATGGCGGGCGTGGCGTTTTCGTTGTTCGGAGAGGAAGACGCTCGGACAACGAATTCCTACCCGATGGCAACGGCTTACGCTACGTCCGCCACCCCAAAATCAGACACGCCGTGAATAATTGGGGCTAGCCATTTCGTCATTGACGGCCCCACACATTTATGACACTATACTAGCCAAGATTGGAGGCTGGCATGACACAGAAGGCACCGGGACGCTCCCACCGCTCAGGCATGACGGTCATGGAGCTGCTACGCCAGTTCCCCGACGATGCTGCTGCTGAGACGTGGTTTGAACAGCAGCGCTGGCCCAAAGGCCGGTTCTGCCCCGATTGCGGCTCAACCAACACGGTGGCCGTCGCGAGCCGGAAGCCCATGCCCTACCGCTGCCGGGACTGCCGGCATCACTTCTCCGTCCGCAAGGGCACGGTCATGCAGTCCAGCAAGCTCGGGCTCCAGAAGTGGGCCATCGCGCTCTACATGATGACCACGGGCATCAAGGGTACGTCCAGTATGAAGCTCTATCGCGAGGTCGGCATCCGCCAGGCCACCGCATGGTTCCTGATGCAGCGCATCCGCGAGGGCTTCATCGAAGGCGAGAACAAGCCCTTCCCTGGCCCGGTCGAGGCGGACGAGACGTACATCGGGGGCAAGGAGAAGAACAAGCACGCCAACAAGAAGCTGCGTGCGGGTCGTGGCGGGGTTGGCAAGGCCGTCGTCGCGGGCGCCAAGGACCGCGCCACCAAGCGCGTCTCTGCCGAAGTGGTGCCAGATACTACCCGGCTCACCTTGAGCAACTTCGTCGCAGCGCAGGCCGCGCCTGACGCTATGGTCTACACCGACGAGTCCAAGAGCTATTCAGGCCTGCCCCATCATGAGAGCGTCGTGCATTCGCGCGGCGAATATGTCCGCGACGACGTGCACACCAATGGCATCGAATCCTTCTGGTCGCTCTTCAAGAGGGGCTACCACGGCACATTCCACCATCTGTCCGAGAAGCACCTGGATCGCTACGTTCGGGAGTTCACGGGCCGGAACAACATCCGCGACCTGGACACCATCGACCAGATGGCCGCGCTGGTGCGGGGCATGATCGGGAAGAGACTGAGGTACGAAGACCTGATTGCCTGGCCGCTCAGTGATATGTGCCTTACGAAAAAACTTCGTCGAGGAAGCCAAAGAAGCTCAGCTTATTCCTCTGTACGCTGAGAATGAAGTCGTCCCGTGTCTCAATGTATGTCGCAAGCCCTTGATAGAACTCCTTCCCGCCCTCCATCGCTCCCCTAAGATTCCTTGCAGCCTCCTGTAATCCTATGAGAGCATCTTCATGGGCGCGGAAGGTGAACTCCGAATCTGGAACGATAGCAATGATCTCCCTTCCATCTCCAAGAACAACTGAAATCCTTTTTCGCAAGGCGCAATTCGTGAATCGTATGCATTGTGATAGAATCTTTCCCGGTTCGCCTTGGAGGTCAGGCAGATGGATCACGAGCGGTTTCGGGAGTGGTTCTCGCGTGTCGATGAGTTGACGGCGGCGCAGCGCAAGGAGGTCGGGGCGGTGCTGTCGGAGCCTCCGGAGGGCGCGGCCTCGCTGGCGGCGATCGAGCTGGGCGTGGATGACGAGCGGCGCTGTCCGCATTGCGGCGCAGGCGGGGCGGTGTCGCGGGGCAAGGCGCGAGGTCTTCGCCGCTTCCGGTGCAAGGACTGCGGGAAGACCTTCGGTGCACTCACGGGCACGGCGCTGTCAGGGCTGCACCACAAGGAGCGCTGGCTGGCCTTCGGCGCCTCGCTTGCCGAGGGCGAGACGATCAAGGAGTCCGCCGAGCGCTGCGGGATTGCGCCGAGCACGGCGCATCGCTGGCGCCACCGCTTCCTGGCGGCGGTTCGGCAAGCGCCGGACCGGCTTGCCGGGATTGTCGAGGCCGACGAGACCTTCGTTCTCGAGAGCCGCAAGGGGGAGCGGAAGCTGGATCGCAAGCCGCGCCGTCGCGGCGGCAAGGCCCGCAAACGCGGCCTCTCGCGCGAGCAGGTGCCGATCCTGGTCGCCGCCGACCGTGCGGGCGAGACCCTCAGCCATAGCCTGCCCGCCCTCAACGCAAAGAGCGTGAAGGAGGTGCTGGAGCCGGTCGTCGCAGCGGATGCGCTGCTCGTCTCCGACGCCAAGCGCTGCTATCCGCCCGTCGCGGCGGCGCTCGACATCCCTCACGAGAGCATCAACGCTTCTGCTGACGAGCGGGTCCGGGGCGCGCTGCACATCCAGACGGTCAATAGCCGCCACAGCCAGATCAAGGGCTTCCTGCGCGGCTTCCGCGGCATCGCCACCAAGTACCTGGACAGCTATCTGAGGTGGTTCCATCTCATCGAACTCGGCGGTCAGCCATCGCCCAGAGCGTGCCTCGAGGCGGCGATGGCCAGACCGCGCCTACGTTTTGCGAATTGAGCCTTTCGCAAAGACACATAATACCCGCGGTCGAATTCCAAGTGATCTGTAGCAATTTCTGCGAACGTCATCAGCTCCGTGTCTAGCCCTTCGGCGCTGCTGGAGAAATCGTCCACCTCATTCTCGATGGAATCGCTATAGCTTCAGACTTCCTGACCTCGTGATGCTGGCTGTTCTGGGCAGCGTGCCGGGAACTCCTTGAATTCTGATACATTTCGGTTGTTTCAGGCGGTTTTTCGCTGGGTGTCGCGCCCGAGGTCTGATAGTATAATTTGATACCAATTGCACGGTCTCAACCATGCCCAGTACCCTCCCAATGTGCCCTCCAGAGGCGGTCTCGATCGGCAACAGCTGCTTCGCCGTCCTGATCTCGGACGACACCTTCACCTACTTTTCCAACCTCATTCCCTTTGACAGCCACGCCGCCGATGACCGCACGGCCATGCTCTTGCGGATCGGCCGCCTCGCGGCGATCAGCGCGGTCTCGCCGCAGGAACTGGCTGACGCTTTCGCTGTCTCGCGCGCGACGGTGCAGCGCGCACGACGGCGCTACCTGGCCGAGGGCGAAGCGGGGTTCATGAAGCCCCGGCGCGGTCGCGGGCCGTCGGTGTTCACTCCGGAGTTGGCGGAGAAGGCGACGGCGTTGCTGGCATCGGGCCTGAGCGGCTCTGCGGCGGCCCGGGTTCTCGGCGTGTCAGCGCCATCGGTCAACAAGTGGCGCCGTCAGGGACTGATCGGCAACACGGAGGCGGATGGGGAGCCCGGACGCTCAGCGCTGGCTGCGCCGCCTGACGCGGGTGCGGCTCCTGAAGGCCGTGTCGATGAAGAGAGTACCGGTGCCCCGGGGCCGGAGACGGCGCCGGGGCTGGAAGCGCAGCCGCAAACGGATCGCAGCGCGCGCGATCGGCGGGACCGGCAGGCGCCGATGGGGCGTGCGACTTGCGATGTTCCGGCTCGGGTTCTGGCCAGTTGTGGACAGGCGGGGCCGGTCGAACCGCAGTTCGCCGCCGCCGCCCGCGGTGTCCGCTTCGGCGGCGTGCTCGCCGCCCTGCCGGCCCTGCTGAAGGAAGGTCTTCTCTCCGAGACCGGTCTCCTGCCATTGCTGCCGAAGGGCTATTACGGCTTGCCTACGATCCTGCTCTTCCTGGCCTTCATGACCTTGGCGCGGGTGCGCAACCCCGAGAGCCTGCGCTACCAGGCGCCGGGCGAATGGGGCGCCATTCTCGGCCTCGATCGCTGCCCCGAGGTCAAGACGCTGCGCCGCAAGATCGCTCTCATCGCCGACGACGAGGCCGGCGTGCGGGCGTGGCAGCTCGCCCTTGCCAGGCGCTGGCAGGCGCCGACGAGCCGGAGCTCTGGGCGACGCTGGCCATCGACGGGCACGTCAAGGTCTACTCCGGCCGCAAGGGGCGCTTGCCCAAGCACTTCGTCTCGCGCGAGAAGCTGTGCCTGCCGGCGAGCGCCAGCTACTGGATCAACGCTCTGGGCGGCAAGCCGCTGCTCTGTCTGCACAAGCCGCTGGACCCGAAGATGGTCGCGGCCATCGAAGCCGACGTGGTGCCGGCGCTGCAGGAGCTTGGGATCGTTGGCGCCGGGGCGCCGGACCTGACCGCCGAGCATCCCGGCCAGCCGGCGCTCACCCTGGTCTTCGACCGCGAGGGCTGGAGCCCGGATCTGTTCCGCCGGCTGGCGAGGCGCGGCGTCGCCTGCCTGACCTGGCACAAGAACTTCAGGGGCGAGGACTGGCCGGCCGAGGACTTCGGCGCGATGACCGTTCCCATTCACGGACCGGCGGCGGACGGCAGCGCCACCATGCGGCTGGCTGAGAAGCCGGTGACGTTGCCGAACGGCTTCAGGGTGCGCCAGATCCGCCGCCTGCTCGACAACGGCCGTCAGGTGCCGCTGATCACCACCGATCCGCACAAGCCGATGGCTGAGGTTGCGGGCGCCATGTTCTCGCGCTGGTCGCAGGAGAACTTCTTCAAGTACATGCGTGACGAGTTCAATCTCGACGCCCTGCCGACCCACGAGCTCGAGCCTCTCGATCCCGCCGCCATGGTCGTCAACCCGCTGCGGCGGGCCTATGACAAGGCAATCCATCGCCTCGACCGCCAGCTTGGCCGCCTGCGCAACCGCATCGCCGACACGGCCCGGAAGAAGCAGCCGACGGCGGAACTCAGGAGGGAAGTCAGGGACCTCCAGGATGTCCGCGACATCGTCAGGGCCAGCCGCAGGGAGACGCCCAAGCACTGCCGGGCCGGCGACCTCGACGAAGCCGAGCAGCTCGATGCCTTGCCCGCGCGCGAGCGCCTCCTCCTCGACGTCATCCGGATGATCGCCTACCGCGCCGAAACCCGCATGATGCTTCCCGTCATGCAGGCGCAGGGCCACAAGCCCCATCCCCGGAAACTGCTTCAAGCGCTGCTCACCGCCGATGCCGACATCCTGCCGGATCCTGGCAATGGCCTCCTGCGGGTCCACATTCTTGGCCTCGCAAACGACGCCTGCGACCGTTGGATCGATGCGGTTCTGAGCGACCTGAACGCCACCGAAACGGTCTTCCCCGGCACCCGTCTGCGCATAGTCTACGACATCGACGGGGCCTCGGAATCCGCGCGGCTCGTGTCACCTAAAATCAGCAGAGGTCAGGAAGTCTGAGGCTGGAACATCCTGCAAATCCTGGCGCACCCGGAACCGATGCAGCTGATCCCTATACTGCGCTCCTGAACTTCTCCGGCTCATCCTGAGTATCGCTGTCCTCTCATCTTGTTCGCGACGCGGCGTTCATCATCCTCTCGCGCTCAAGAGAGTAGGCACCCCCGCGGCGTGGGGGCGTTGACGCAAAAGGAACTGGCTTGTTCCATAAGAGAGAGGGGGTACCTGGGCAGTTACATGGCTGCGTCTATTGTAGAATTAGCCATTCAAACATCTCGTTGGTGAACTAGGTAACTCATGTAGAAAAACCATTTTGGTAGTCTCTCACACCCCCGATATGAATCGACGCACACAGTTCTGCTATAATCGAAAGTCTGCGTCCAGAAAAATTTGAATGATACAGGCAGCCAGACCACCATGCGGCAGGCTCATCTCCCTTACGCTGCCGCGGCCTTCAGCGCCGCGCGCGCGAGCGCATCGGCGCGCTCGTTCCCGGCGTTGCCGGCGTGGCCCCGCACCCAGTGCCAGGACACGTCGTGGCGCTGGACCAGCGCATCGAGGGCCTCCCACAGGTCGCGGTTCTTGACCGGCGACTTGGACGCGGTGCGCCAGCCCTTGGCCTTCCAGCCGGGGAGCCATCGGGTGATGCCGTCCTTCACGTAGGTGCTGTCGGTATAAAGGTCGACGTCCGTGGGGCGCTTGAGCGCCTCCAGTGCCCGGATCGCGGCAGTAAGCTCCATGCGGTTGTTGGTGGTGTCTGCGCTCGCGCCGCTGATCTCGCGCCGGTGCTCGCCGTAGAGCAGCACCGCGCCCCAGCCGCCCGGCCCCGGATTGCCGCTGCAGGCGCCGTCGGTATAGATCGTAACGGTCACGGCTCGATGCCGTAGGCGCCCGGGCCCGACGCGCCGCGATGGAAGCGGAGCTTGTGCAGGTACTCGCGCGGGTCCTTGGGTTTGACCAGGGCGCCGTCCACCTGATTGATCCAGTCGTAGAGGCGGGTGAGCAGGAAGCGCAGCGCGGCGCCCTCGGCGAGCCGGGGGAGTGCTGCGATCTCGGCCGCGGAGCAGCGGCGCACCGCGCGGTAGCGCCCGATCATGAGGCGGGCCTTGGTCACGTTGAAGCTCAAGTCGGGCTCGAAGCACCAGGCGTTGAGGCAGACCGCGAGGTCGTAGACCAGCGCGTCGTTGCAGGCGAAGTAGAAATCGATCAGGCCGCTGAGACGGTCGCGCTCGAAGAAGACGTTGTCGGGGAAGAGATCGGCGTGGATCACGCCGCGCGGCAGATCGCGCGGCCATTCCGCCTCGATGCGGTCGAGGGTCGCCGAGACCTCGGCCGAGAGGCCGGGCACCACGTCGTCCGCGCCGGCGCGGCAGCGCTCGAAGAGCGGGCGCCAGCTGTCGACGGAGAGCGCGTTGGCACGCTCGGGCTCGTAGTCGAGGCCCGCCAGGTGCAAGCGCGCGAGCGCTTCGCCCAGCTCGGCGCAGTGCACGGGCCGGGGGCGGCGCGGCCAGACGCCTGCGAGGAAGCTCGTGATCGCCGCCGGCCGCTCGCAGAGCGTGCGCAGCACCGCGCCGTCGCGCCCGTGGACCGGCACCGGGCAGGGCACGCCGCGCGCCGCCAGATGCTCGATCAGCCCGAGGAAGAAGGGCAGGTCCCTGGCGTCGACCCGCTTCTCGTAGAGCGTGAGGATGTAGGGGCCGCCCTCGGTCAGCAGCAGGTAGTTGGAGTTCTCGACGCCCTCGGCGATGCCCTTGCAGGAGACCGCCGTGCCGATGTCGTAGTCGGCGATGAAGGCGGCAAGCTCGTCGTCGGAGACTTCGGTGTAGACGGCCATCGGGCGTTCGCTCGGCGGGAATCGGGGTTACGCGGGGCGCATCCTAACCAAGGCGCGCGGTCCAGGGGAGCCGCTACGACGAGGTGCGTGCCGCGGTCCTGGCCCGCACCTCTCCCGCGGACTCTCACTTTGTCTCAATAAATCGTAACTACCCAGGTACCCCAATCCTGAGTTGAGGACGGTGATTATGGCGGCGGCCGCGGCCTGGTTCTGCCACCGCGATTGGTTCTTGACCTCATAGAGTTGCGGGACTATGGACTGCTCTCTCGCGTGACGGGAGCGGTCCATGGGGTATTTCGGCTCGAAGGCGACAGCAGGTCTGTGCCAAGCGCTGATTGCGCTGATGCCGCCGCACTCCGTCTACATCGAAAGCCACCTTGGGGGCGGGGCGCTGATGAAGCGCAAGCCGCCGGCCGTGCGTTCGATCGGCATCGACCGCGATGCGCAGGCGCTCGAGGCCTTCGTCTGCGACTACCCGGTCGATCTGGTTCACGGCTGTGCCCATGACTTCCTGGCCTCGTTCCCGTTCCTGGGCCCGGAGCTGGTTTACAGCGATCCGCCCTATCTGCACGCGACCCGCCGCTCGGCGCAGCGCTACCGCTTCGAGTACGAGGAGGCCGGCCACGTCGCGCTTCTCGCGCTGCTCAAGGCTCTGCCCTGCCAGGTCATGATCTCGGGCCATCCGTCGGCGCTCTATGACGAGGTGCTGGCGGGATGGTGCGCTTCTCCCGGTCACCGCTCTTCTTCTTCAGACCGTCGCTGGCCGGCGGCTTGGAGCTGGTGGTGCTGTCGAGCGCGGCGCTGCGCTCGAGTTCGGCGATCCGCTCGCGCAAGCGGGCGTTCTCCCGCTCCAGCGCGTCGTTCTCCTTGACCAGGGCCGCGCTCAGGCGCAGCAACCTCTGGCCCCATTCCCGAATGGCTTTGACGGCGGTCATTGCGAAGGATTGTGGGGTGAAAAGGTCCTGCAGGCACGCGAAGGCCTCGTCGTGGGCAGCGAGGTCCTCGTGCCAGCGCGACACTGTCACGAACCCTCGTCGGCCTCGACGGCCATGATCGCGGCCAGCACCGCCAGGCGTTCGCCCGCCGGCATGGCCTGGTAGCGCCGGCCCCAGTTGGCTGCCTTGCGCTTGATGCGCTGGCGGTCGGTGAAGTTCCGGCCTGCGTGGCTGGCCCAATGCATCCGGTCGGGGGCGTAGTTGAACCAGACGACCTCGGTTCGCACCAGACCCTGGGTCGTGACCTGCAGCGCCAGCCGGCGCCATCCCGCCAGCACCTCGTCATAGAGCGCCGACGGATGGCCCGAGATCATGACCTGGCAGGGCAGAGCCTTGAGCAGTTCGAGAAGCGCGACGTGGCCGGCCTCCTCGTACTCGAAGCGGTAGCGCTGCGCCGAGCGGCGGGTCGCGTGCAGATAGGGCGGATCGCTGTAAACCAGCTCCGGGCCCAGGAACGGGAACGAGGCCAGGAAGTCATGGGCACAGCCGTGAACCAGATCGACCGGGTAGTCGCAGACGAAGGCCTCGAGCGCCTGCGCATCGCGGTCGATGCCGATCGAACGCACGGCCGGCGGCTTGCGCTTCGTCAGCGCCCCGCCCCCAAGGTGGCTTTCGATGTAGACGGAGTGCGGCGGCATCAGCGCAATCAGCGCTTGGCACAGACCTGCTGTCGCCTTCGAGCCGAAATACCCCATGGACCGCTCCCGTCACGCGAGAGAGCAGTCCATAGTCCCGCAACTCTATGAGGTCAAGAACCAATCGCGGTGGCAGAACCAGACCGCGGCCGCCGCCATAATCACCGTCCTCAACTCAGGATTGGGGTACCTGGGTAGTTACGATATTTCCAGGATAACAACTCAATGCATCCAGAATTCCGGCAACGAGGACGTTCTGTTAGCAAAACTTTCGCGCTGTCACGTGACTGACGCTGACGACACAGCAAGAGCCTCGGGGTGCGCCATAGCCGGTTGGTGAGTCTATGATTTCGACAGCCTAGCCTGTTTCATGAAAAACGATGTCACGGCGGAGATTTGTTGCGCAGCACTAAAATAATGCTACCTATCGTTACCATATCGTTTGTGGTATGCGGCACGGGCTTCCCGCGCGATGATTGCCGGAGCTTGTACCGACAAAGCGTATTTGGCTCTCGTTCGTCGACGGATTGCCTCACAAGGACTGATAGTCGCTGATGAGCATATCTTGCGTCTGACCGAAATTCAGAACTCCTGACATTACGCTGGTAAGTGATTGAATCATTGAGAATGTTTTGGGAACCGCCGGCCGACCTTCGTAATGTCAAGTGTTGAGGCGAAAAGATGCGGGACGAGCGGCAGAAAGAAGCGGTCAGAATAGCAGGGTATTCCAACTAATGTCAATGATATGGGCGCTGTAAAGGGGCCTCGTAGTGAGCAGCCGAACTCGCTTACAATGCGCGGCAAAGGGGCACAACGCGGTTCAGGAACATAGCCGATGCAGCTTCAGTTTCCGCTGTGGCCGGAAAACGCCATCGTCATCTCCGAGACGCTCGCAATGGTCGAAGAGGACGGAAGGGTCGTCTTTTTCAACAGCGCGGGCCCGATCTTCACCTATGCCGAAGACGATGCCCTCGGGAAACGCCACGCAATGGCGATGCTCACTGCACAGCGTCTGGTCTCAGCCGAAGCTCTGGCAAGGGCGATGGGTGTCAGCGGGCAGACCGTCCGGCGCAATCGTGACAAGTATCTCGACGGTGGGCTGGAGGCGCTCATCGCGAAGCCGCGTCCAAGAAAAGGATACAAGCTGGCCGGGGCCGAGCTCACCCTGGCACAGGAGCTGCTCGACGCAGGTGCGAGCGTGTCGGCAACAGGGCGTGCCGTCGGGGTCTCGGAAGGGTGCGTCAGGGCGGCGATCAAGACCGGCAAGCTGGTGCGGCCGGGCAAGCGGACGGCGCGAGGAGGCAAGGGTGCCGGGCCGGCGCAGGGTTCGGTTGCAGCTGCACCGGCGCCGGGCGCTCAGCGAACGGAAGCGCCGGTATCGTTGTCGCTCCCACAGGGCATCCTGGAGACCGGGCCGGGACCGTCGCTGCGTTCGGCGGCGGATGCGCAGTGCAGCGCCGGTGTTGCCGTCAAGCGGATTGAGGAACGGACTCTGGCGATGGCCGGCCGCCTGACGGAGGCGCCGATGCAGGTGCAGGCGGCGGAAGCGGTGCCGGGAGCCGGTGTGCTGCTGGCGCTGCCGGCGGTGCTGGATCAGGGCCTGTTCGCGGCCGGCGAGCAAGCCTACGGCCATCTCAAGAAGGGCTTCTTCGGTCTGTGCAGCGTGCTGTTGTTGCTCACCTTCATGGCGCTGCTGCGGATACGCACGCCGGAGCAGCTCAAAGCCCATGCGCCGGGCGAACTCGGCCTGCTGCTCGGCCTCGACCGCGCGCCGGAGGTGAAGACCTTGCGCCGCAAGCTCGCGGAAATCGGCGCCATGGGCAAGGCGCGCCACTTCGCCGATGCGCTGGCCCGGCGTTGGGCGCGCCCCGAGGCGCTGGGCTATCTCTATGTCGACGGCCATGTCCGGCCCTATCATGGCCGCAAGTACAAGATCCCGAAGACCTGGTCGCCGCAGCGTCGGCTGTGCATGCCGGCGACCTCCGATACCTGGGTGAACGACGCGCAGGCGCAGCCCTGGTTCTTCGTCACCGCCGAAGCCAATGACGACCTGCTGTCGATGCTTGAGAACGCGGTTCTCCCGAAAATCCGCGACGAGGTCGGCGCCGGGCCGCGGCCGACCGTGGTGTTCGATCGCGGCGCCTGGAGCCCGGCTGCCTTCCAGCGCTGGTCGATCGCCGGCTTCGACATCATGACCTATCGCAAGGGTCGCTACGCCCCCTGGCCACAGCAGGACTTCGTCACCGTTGTCGATCCGAGCGGCCGGCAGAAGGCAGGCAAGCCGATGACCTGGAAGCTGGCCGAAAAGCCGCTCGCGCTCAGCACCGGGGGCGGTGACTCTCTGACAGTGCGCGAAGTTCGCAGGCTATGCGACAACGGCCACCAGACCTCGATCGTGACCACGCGCACCGACCTGTCGACCGGCGCCGTCGCCGCCCGGATGTTCGCGCGATGGCGGCAGGAGAACTACTTCAAATACATGCGCCAGGAATACGCCCTCGACCATCGGTGCAGCTATGCCGCAGAAGCCGCAGACCCCGACCGCCCGATGGCAAATCCTCAGATCAAGGCTCTGGAGAAAAGCCGGAAGATCGTGAAGAAGGCGCTCGACAAGCTTCGCATTCGCTACGGCGAACTGCGCGACCGGAAGCCGAGCGATCCGGACCTGCCGGACATCAGGGAATGGATCGGCGAGTTCGACCGTATCCTCAAGGAGATCCGGGCCGGGAAGAGAGCCTTGCCGAAGAAGGTGTCGGCCAAGACCGTGATGGACGAGGCGGACATCGTTCGTCTCGAGATCGACGCAAGCGCTTCACCGACCTGATCCGCATGATCGCATACCGCGCCGAGAGTGCGATGCTGCCCATGATCGCACCGCTGTTCATGCGCGATGCCGAGGAGGGCCGCACTTTCCTCAAGGCGGTCTACCAGCTTCCGGCCGACATGATCCCGCGACCCGAACGACAGATACTCATCCTCCGCTTCCACTCCATGGCCAACCCGCGATTCAACCGCGCTCTCGCTCATCTCTGCGAAAATCTCACCGCCGAATCGCACCTCTATCCGGGAACGCAACTCCGATTCGTCTTCCAGCCCCCGGCTCTTTCCGCCATTTGAAATTGCACCATGTCAGGAGTTCTGAAATTGGTCTGTCATGCGCCATCAAGGCCATCGATGGTCCGGTTTCTGGCCAGTTCTTGCCAGTCTACCGCTCATCGTTGAGCCCATAGCGTCTTTTCGGCACAGGTCCGAAGAGCCTATCGAGACTACAGAATCATGCGTGGTGGCGACGGAGTTCAAGGTCGCCGCGGCATTGTTGGCGCTCTCACTCGATGCCGCGCTATTCTCTCTCGTGTCTGAGGTGGCCGCGAGACGCGTGTGAACAGGGAAAGCGCGTCCGCAAGGAGGCAATGATGTTCTCGATGCGCCAAGCGATACGGTCCGTCGTGGTAGGCGCGATGCTCGCGCGCGAACGCTGGCAGAGCGGCGTGGTGTACAACCCGCTGTCGAGGCAGACAGCCCAAGACCCTTATCCCGTCTACGCAGCTCTGCGGGAAAGGGACCCCGTACACCGCAGCGGGCTGATGAATGCCTGGCTCTTCACCCGGCATGCGGACATCGACACGATCTTGCGTGACCATCGGCGCTTCGGTAACGACCCGCGCAAGGGCAATCTCTCGCGGCGGCAGCGCGCCAACCTGCCTGCGGACGAAGAGTTCACCATGCTCTTCCTCGACCCGCCGGACCACAAGCGGCTCAGGGCGCTGGTCAACAAGGCCTTTACGCCCAAGGCGGTAAACGCGCTTGAGCCCCACATTCGCACGCTGCTCGGAGCCCTGTTGGACGAGATTGACGACCCCGCTGGTTTCGACCTGATGCAGGCGGTAGCCCAACCGCTGCCCGTGATCGTTATTGCCGAGATGCTCGGCGTGCCGCCGGAGGACCGGGCCCAGTTCAAGGTCTGGTCGGACCAGCGTGCGCGTACCCTGGAGCCGTCGATCGACGCTCGAGAGCGCGCGCTTGCCGAAACGGCCAACCAGTCGCTTAACGAATACTTCCGGCCGATCATCGAGGAGCGACGAGCAGCACCGAAGGACGACATCGTGAGTGCGCTAGCGCAGGCGGAGGAGGAAGGCGACCGGCTCACCGAGCGCGAGATGCTTAACATGCTGCGCTTGCTACTCATTGCCGGCAATGAGACCACCACCAACTTGATCGGCAACGGCGTGCTGGCCTTGCTGCGCTATCCCGATCAGCTGCAGCGGCTCAGGGAGGACCCGAGCCTGATCCCGTCGGCGGTCGATGAGCTGCTCCGCTTCGATTCGCCGGTGCAGACGGATTTCCGCCGCGTGCTGGAGGACTGCGAGGTGAACGGGTTCCCCTTGAAGAAACGCAACAACATCGTCGTCCTGCTTGGCGCGGCTAACCGAGACCCGGACGTGTTCGAAGAACCAGACCGGCTGGATGTTGGCCGTGGTGACCGCTCCCACCTCTCGTTCGGGCGCGGCATCCACCACTGCATCGGCGCCCCGCTTGCGCGCCTGGAAGGCCGAATTGTTCTCGAGGTGCTGCTGGAGCGCTTTTCCCAAATCAGCCTGCGCGGCGAGAACCCGCGGTTCCGCAACAGCATCGTGCTGCGTGGTCTGGAATCGCTGCCGGTCCGCTGCGTCAAGGCTTAGGGCCCGATTGCGATACATGGAGCCGCGGCGCACTTCGTTGACTGATTCCGGCACCGCCCACGAGCGGGCGGCGATTCTCAGGCGCGAGACGAAGGTCCTGGTCTTCGACCTCTATGGCACGGTCGTCGACATGCAGGCAGGGCTGACGGAGGTCGCGACCCCGTACCTGAAGGAGAAGGGCTGGGACGGCGCGCCGCACCGCTTTGTCACCTGGTGGCGGCGCACTCACTTCGAGAACTCGATGATTGATTCTCTATGCGATCGGGGCCACACCTCCTATCGCGAGATCAGCCACCGGGCGCTTGCCTTCGTGATGGACCGCTGCGGCTTCCCCTACACGCAGGAGGAAGTGATGCGGCTCGTCAGCCACATCGAGACGCTCAAGCCCTTCCCCGAAGTATCTGCTGCGCTGGAGGGGCTGCGCGCAGCGGGCTACGCGCTTGCGATCCTCTCTAACGGCGATCGCGACATGCTGGAAGCTGCGATGCCGCACGTCGGCATCCGCTTCGATCATGTGATCTCGGTGCAGGAGGCCGGGGCCTTCAAGCCCCATTGGCGGACCTATGACAAAGCCGCCGAGATTATCGGCGCCGACCGCACGGCCTGCGCGCTGGTCGCCAATCACGCCTTCGATTGTATCGGTGCAAAGGCCTACGGCATGCGCACGGTCTTCATCGACCGGCGCAGCCGCCCCTTCGGCGAGACCCCGCACCAGCCCGACCTCATCGTCGAGGACGCGACGGCGCTCGCGGCGGCGCTCGCCTGACGCATCAGACAATGCAGGCGGACTACATTGTCATCGGTTCCGGCTCCGGCGGAGCGGCGGTCGCCGCCCGCCTCGCGGAGGACCCGCGCAACAGCGTGCTGCTCCTCGAAGCGGGTCCGAAAGACACCAACCCCTTTATCCACATCCCTGCAGGTTTCACTCGCCTGCTCACCCACCCGAAGCTCAACTGGCGGCGGCAATCCGAGCCCGTGCCTGGCCTCGGCGGCCGGCGCATGCCATTCCCCTCCGGCAGGGTGCTCGGCGGCACCAGCGCGATCAACGGCATGCTCTATATCCGCGGCCAGGCCGAGGATTACGACGCCTGGCGCGACGCCGGCAACGAAGGTTGGGGCTGGGCGGATGTGTTGCCCTACTTCCGCAAGGCCGAAGATCAGCAGCACGGGGAGAGCGAGAGCCACGGCATCGGCGGCCCCATCGGCGTGAGCGACACCAGACCCAGCAGCCCGGCCTCCCGACTCTTCGTCGACGCCGCAGTACAGAGCGGCATTCCCCGTCTGGACGACCTCAACACCGGCGATCAGCACGGCATCGCGATGGTCCAGGGCACGATCAGGAATGGCCGGCGCATGACCACGGCCGTGGGCTATCTGCGGCCGGCAGCGGCACGGGAGAACCTGCACGTCGTGACCGAGGCGCTGGTGGACCGCATCGTCGTCGAGGAGCGCGTCGCCACCGGCGTCGTCTTTACCGACAAGTCCGGCGTCACCGTCACCGCCCGCGCAGAGCGAGAGGTCGTGCTCTGCGCAGGCACCGTGGCCTCGCCCCAGATCCTGCTGCAATCGGGAATCGGCGATGCAGCCGTGCTCAAGACGCTCGGCATTGCGCCTGCCCACCACCTGCCGGGGGTCGGCGAGAACCTCCACGACCACCTGTTTGTCTTTGTGCAGCCGCAGCTCAAGAAAGGGGTGCCGACGCTCAACCGCTTGCTGCGCAGCCGCCCGCGGCTTGCGGCGGAGGTGCTGCGCTACGGCATCTTCCGCACCGGCGCGCTGTCGCTCACATCATGCGAGGTCTGCGGCTTCCTCGATTCCAGGGAGCAGGGAGGCCGGCCCGATATCCAGATCACCTTTCGGCCGCTCAGCTTCGAGCTGCTGCCGGATGGCGGATGGCGTCCGCATCCCTACCCCGGCGGCACCAGCTCGGTCTGTGCCATCCGGCCCAAGAGCCGTGGCCGGGTCACCCTGGAGCGGGACACGGACGGTAGGCGGCGGGTCGCCATTCAGCCCAACTACCTCGCCCACGATGAGGACGTGATGAGCCTTGTCCGAGGCGTGCGTATCCTGCGCCGCATCCAGGGGACCGAGCCTTTCGCCTCGTGCGTCGAGTCCGAACAGCGGCCGGGTGCGGACGTCGAGAGCGACGAAGCGCTGGCACGCTACGTGCGCGAGACGGCGGGCACGGTCTATCACCCGGTCGGCACCTGCAAGATGGGGAGCGACGCGATGAGTGTCGTCGACGAGCGGCTCCGGGTCCACGGCATCGCGGGCTTGCGCGTCGCCGACGCCTCGATCATGCCTGCCATCCCCTCCGGCAACACCAATGCGCCCACCATAATGATCGGCGAGAAGGCGGCCGACATGATTCGTCGCGACCACAATTAGAAGAACCATGCGGCCGTGGAATTGAGCGGTCTTTGTCACGAATTCGTCCCCGCCCGCCGCCTTGCCCCGCCCCAGAGGGGGCGGCATAGTGCTCTCATGGAATGGCGCCATGCAGCGGAGAAGGATATGCACCGCGAGGCGGAAGAGCCGCCCGTCCGCGTGTGCGAACATCCCGACTGCGACCGCGACGCCGACCATCGCGCCCCGCGTGCGCCCCACGACCTTCGCTCCTGGCGCTGGTTCTGCCTCAACCATGTGCGCGACTACAACCGCTCGTGGAATTACTTCGCGGGCTGGAGCCAGCACGACATCGAACGCTTTCAACAGGACGACGTGACCGGGCACCGCCCCACCTGGCCGTTCTGCCAAGGCCCAGGCGGGCCACGGCGGGAGGACCTGGAGGCAGCCTTCCGCACCTTCGCGCGCGAGTGGCTGAATGGCGAGGAAGCGCCGAACGGAAGAAGGCGGACAGGCACGGAAACGATCTCCGAGGCCAGGCTCGAAGCGCTCGCTCTATTCGACCTCACGCCACCCCTCGACATCGACACGCTCAAGCGGCGCTACAAGTCGCTGGTCAAGCGGCACCACCCCGATGCCAACGGAGGCTCACGCGAATCCGAGGAGCTTTTGAAACACATCAATCACGCCTATAACTACCTGAAGAAGGAGTGCTCATAGACGAAGGCGTTGTCGATCGGACTGGCACAGGAGGGCCGCCGATGGCGGCCTTATTTGTGCAGAGGGAAGCGCGCAATGCAGATGAACGAGGCAGGGGCGGCTGTCACCAATGACGGAGTGCCGGACATCCAGGTTTCCGTCAGCCAGACTTTCGGTATCGATACCGACATGGAGGTGCCGGCGTTTTCGGATCCCACGGACCATGTGCCGGACATCGACACCGCCTACCGCTTCGACCGCGACACCACGCTCACCATCCTCGCAGGCTTTGCGCACAACCGCCGGGTGATGATCCAGGGCTATCACGGCACCGGAAAATCCACCCACATCGAGCAGGTGGCGGCGCGCCTCAACTGGCCCTGCATTCGCATCAACCTTGACAGTCACATCAGCCGTATCGACCTGATCGGCAAGGACGCGATCGTCATCCGCGACGGGGTGCAGGTGACCGAGTTTCGCGAAGGCCTGCTGCCCTGGGCGCTGCAGCATCCGACGGCGCTGGTCTTCGACGAGTACGATGCCGGCCGGCCGGACGTGATGTTCGTGATCCAGCGCATCCTCGAGGTCGACGGCAAGCTCACCCTGCTCGATCAGAACCGGGTGGTGCGGCCGCATCCCGCATTCCGCATCTTCTCCACCACCAATACCGTCGGCCTCGGCGACACGACGGGCCTCTATCACGGCACGCAGCAAATCAACCAGGGCCAGATGGACCGCTGGAACCTCGTCGCGACGCTGAACTACCTCCACCACGACGAGGAGGTGAAGATCGTGCTGTCGAAGGTGCCCTCCTACGAGACCGAGGAGAAGCTCAAGCTGATCCACGCGATGGTCGAGGTGGCGGATCTTTCCCGCTCAGGCTTCATGGCCGGCGACATCTCCACCGTCATGTCGCCGCGCACGGTCATCCACTGGGCCGAGAACGCCGAGATCTTCGGGGACGTGGGCTACGCCTTCCGCACCACCTTCGTGAACAAGTGCGACGAGATGGAGCGGCCGATCATCGCCGAATACTTCCAGCGCTGCCTCGGCATGGAGCTTCCCGAATCGTCGGCGCCGCTGCAGCCGACCTCCTGAGCCGGAGCACGCCGCGTGCCCCAGGAGGAAACCCCCGTCGAGACCTTCCAGCGCGCCGTCGGCTCGGCGCTGCGGGCCATCGCGGGCGAGGCGGGCGAAGAACTTCAGGTCTCCTTCGGTGCGGATCAGCCGCAGGTCGCAGGCGATCAGGTTCAGTTGCCCTTCCCCGCGCGCGATCTCAACGCGCTCGATGTGGAGCTCGTGCGCGGCTCGGCCGATGCGCTGGCGCTCCGGCTCCGCTATCACGACCAGGGCGCCCATGTGCGCGAGCAGCCGCGCGGCAAGACCGCGCGCGCGATCTACGACGCGATCGAGCAGACACGGGTCGAGGCGCTGGGCGCAAGCAAGCTGGCAGGCGTCGCGGCAAATCTCGATTCGGCCCTGGAGCAGCGTTGCCGCCGCAAGGGCTACGGCAACTGCACGATGCCCGAGGAGGTGCCGATCGCCGAAGCCCTCGCCATGCTCATGCGGGAGAGGCTCACCGGCCGGCACCTGCCGCAATCCGCCCGCCACATGGCCGATCTCTGGCGGCCCTGGTTCGAGACCAAGGGCGCGCGGCACACGTCGCAGCTCTTGCGTGCGATCGACGACCAGGACCAGTTCTCTAATCTCTCCCGCCGCCTTATCAAGGAGCTGGACCTGCCCGACGAGGACGCGGAAGACCCGGACGACGCCGAAGACCAGTCGAGCCCCGAGCAGACCGACGATGACGATGCGAGCCAGCCCGGCGATGCCGAGCGCGGCGACGAGATGGATTCGGACAGCGACCGGGAGGCGGATGCCGACGCAGACGCCGATGCCGACGCGCAAGAGGCAGCCGACGAGGATGCCGATGCCTCCATGAGCGAGGGCGAGGAAGACGACGAGGAGGCCGGCCGCCGGCGCTTCCAACCCGGCGCCGGACCGGGAAGCAAGGAGCCGGCCTACAAGGCGTACACCACGCAGTTCGACGAGATCGTCAACGCCTCGGATCTCTGCGATGCCGAGGAGCTAGCGCGGCTGCGCACCCAGCTCGATCAACAACTTTCCCAGCTTCATGGGGTGATCAGCCGGCTCGCGAACCGGCTGCAGCGCCGCCTGCTCGCGCGCCAAACCCGCTCGTGGGAGTTCGACCTGGAGGAAGGCCTGCTGGATACCGCGAGGCTCTCCCGCGTCGTCACCAACCCTCTCCATCCGCTCTCCTACAAGATGGAGAAGGAGACCTCGTTCCGGGATACGGTGGTGACGCTGCTCATTGATAACTCCGGCTCCATGCGCGGGCGGCCGATCATGGTCGCCGCCATGAGCGGCGACATCCTGGCGCGGACTCTGGAGCGTTGCGGCGTCAAGGTGGAGATCCTGGGTTTCACCACCCGCGCGTGGAAGGGCGGCCAGTCGCGCGAGCGTTGGCTGGCCGAAGGGCGCGCCCGCAATCCGGGGCGCCTCAACGACCTCCGCCACATCATTTACAAGAACGCCGACGAGCCTTGGCGCCGTGCGCGCAAGAGCCTCGGCCTCATGCTGCGCGAGGGTCTGCTCAAGGAGAATATCGACGGTGAAGCGCTGCTTTGGGCCCACGAGCGGCTGCTTGGCAGATCCGAGGAGCGGCGCATCCTGATGGTCATCTCCGATGGCGCGCCGGTCGACGACAGCACGCTCTCGGTCAACGCGCGCAACTATCTGGAGCGGCACCTGCGCTCGGCCATCGACTGGATCGAGACCTTCTCGCCGGTCCAGTTGCTGGCCGTCGGCATCGGGCACGACGTGACGCGCTACTATCGCCGCGCCGTTACGCTCACCGACGCGGAGCAGCTCGGTGGCACCATGACCGAAAAACTCGCCGAGCTCTTCGACGAGCAGCCGCGCGACGAGCGCGCCTTCGAATCTCGCCCGAGGCTGAGGGGCGCCTAGCCGCCGCCCTTCCTCTTAGGTGAGGTGGGCCTCGAAGAAGGCCAGAGTCCGCTGCCAGGCGAGGGCGGCATCTTCCTCGTCATAGCGGGCGCTGGTGGGGTTGGCGAAGCCGTGGTCGGCCTCGTACCAGTGGTTCTCGGCGTTCTTGCCGGCCGCGGCCAACTCCGCCTCGAAGCCCTCCACCATGGCTTGGTTGATCCAATTGTCGCGGGTGGCGAAGTGGCCTAGCACCGGCCCGGCCAGCACCGCGAGGCGCTTCCGCCCTTTCTTCACGTTACCGTAGTAAATGACGGTGGCATCGACCGGCGCCGCGAGTGAGGCGTTGAGAGACCAGCCGCCGCCGAAGCACCAGCCCACGGTGCCCACCTTGCCGGTGCCATTGTCGTGGCCCTGGAGCCAGTTGACCCATGAGGCGCAGGTGTCGGTCGCAGCCTCGGCATCCACCGCACCGACCAGCCCGCGTGCGATCTGCGGATCGTCGGTCACCTGGCCGTCGTAGAGATCGATAGCGAGCGCCAGATAGCCGACGTCGCTAAGCGCGGCGGCCACAGACTTGATCTGATCGTTCAGCCCCCACCATTCGTGAATCAGCATCACCGCTGACGCCGGCAGCGCGGCGGGCACACCGAGTGCGGCTGTCACCTGGCGGCCGCCGGCGGTGGTGATGGTGACGGTCTCGAGGCTGGCGGCGGCGGCGCGGGCGAGCCGCCGGTCGGCGAGGACCGCCGCGAGCGGCAGCCCGGCGAGACCGATCAGGAGGTCACGTCTTGCGAGTCCCATGGCACCTGCTCCCTTGTTGCAAGTGGCGTTGCTGCCCCGGCCGCATCGTGGCCCGATGGGCAGCAATCGTTGCAGCCATGGTCGGGCGCGGGAGGCCCCGACGCAAGGCGGTATCCGGCGGAGGTATCCAGCCGCACGAACCCACCTCCTGTCGCATCCGGTTGTTGCCGGCGTTTCTCTGACATCGGCGAAAGTCAGCCATGACTGATGCCTCAGAGAGGTGTGTGATCCGGACTCCGGTGCTGTTCTGGACAAACGATTGCACGAGGCCGATAGTGCCAGCCGGTTGTCTTGGAGGATGTGGATGTACCAAAAAGAAACGCGCGCGATTGAGATTACGGTCAAGCCGTTCTATTTGGAGGAGCAGTCCGAGCCCGACGACAGCCAATTCGTGTTCGCCTATCACATCCGAATTCAGAACAACGGCGCTGACGTGGTGCAGCTTCTGAACCGTTACTGGCAGATCACCGACGGCCTTGGCCGCATCCAGGAGGTGCGCGGGCCCGGAGTCGTCGGCGAGCAACCGGTGCTACGGCCTGGGGAGGCGTTCGAGTACACGAGCGGCTGCCCGCTCAACACCTCGACCGGGATCATGGTCGGCACCTATGAGATGGAAACACTGGACGGCGAGCGCTTCGATGTGGATATTCCCGCATTCTCGCTCGACTCGCCGGATGCGCCCGTGCAGCTTAATTGAGGCCGTGCAGCTGCCGGCGCGCTGATCAAATGACCGAACGACGCCGAGACCGCCTCGCTGCGCTCTCGTAGTACCGTACAGCCGGCCCAGGGCCGGAGAAGGAGACTGCCTGTGGACGACAGCCAGCCCGCGCCGCTTGCCGGCGCCAATGACGACACGACCGAAGGCGCGGTCGCGCGACCGACGAGGGACGAGGCCGAGCAGGCGGTGCGCGTGCTGCTCCGCTGGGCCGGCGACGACCCTGAGCGCGAGGGGCTGCTCGATACGCCCAAGCGTGTCGCGCGCGCCTACGAGGAATACTTCAGGGGCTATGGCCAGGACCCCTATGCGATCTTGCGCCGCACCTTCGAGGAGACCAACGGCTACGACGAGATGGTCGTTCTCCGCGACATCGACTTCCGTTCGCACTGCGAGCACCATGTGGCGCCGATCGTCGGCCGCGCCCACATTGGCTATTTGCCGGACCACCGAGTGATCGGGATCAGCAAGCTCGCGCGCGTGGTCGACGTGTACGCCCGGCGTCTGCAGATTCAGGAAAAGCTCACCGCCGAGATCGCCGACGCTATCGAGACGATTTTGCAGCCGCGCGGCGTCGGGGTCGTGGTCGAGGCGGCGCACCACTGCATGACGACCCGGGGCGTGTCCAAGGAGGGAGTTCTCATGGTGACGAGCCGGATGCTCGGCTCATTTCGCACGGATCCGAAGACCCGCCGCGAGTTTCTCAGCATGATCGGGAACCCGGCGGCCTCGGTACCGCGCTAGAACGCCCGGCCCGGCCGCACCGCCGGGCAGCTGCCAAGGCTCACGAGCCGCCCGATGGGCTCCGTCAGGGACTTCCGGCCGGTTCTCTTCGTGGTTGGCATTCTGCTGATCACGCTCTCGCTCGCGATGTTGCTGCCCGCCATCGCCGATGCGGTGACGGGCGATCCCCACTGGCGGGTCTTTCTCGCAGCAGGCGCCTTCACGCTCTTCATCGGCACCTGCCTGGTGCTCTCCAACAGGATGCGGGAGCCGCGGCTGACATTGCGTCAGGCCTTCGTTCTCACCACCCTGAGCTGGGTCGTCGTCGCGGCCTTCGCGGCCCTTCCCTTCGCCTTTTCGGACCTCAACCTGAGCTACACCGACGGTTATTTCGAGGCGATGTCCGGGCTCACCACGACCGGGTCCACGGTCATCGTCGGGCTCGACCAGGCGCCGACCGGAATTCTGCTGTGGCGTGCGCTCCTGCAATGGCTCGGCGGCATCGGCATCATCGTCACGGCCATCGCGATCCTGCCGATGCTCCAGATCGGTGGCATGCAGCTCTTCCACACCGAATCGTCGGACAGCTCCGAGAAGGTGCTGCCCCGCGCGGCCCAACTCGCCGGCGCCATCGGCATGGTTTACCTCGGGCTCACGGTCAGCAACGGAATCGCCTACTGGGCCGCCGGCATGACACCCTTCGAGGCGGTGTGCCACGCGATGACGACCATCGCCACCGGTGGTTTTTCGACCTCGGACTCCTCGTTCGGCCACTTCAACAACGACGCCATCGAGGGCATCGCCACTATCTACATGGTGCTGGGCTCGCTTCCTTTCGTGCTCTACTTGCAGGCCGCGCGCGGCGGCTGGGGAGCGCTCGCGCGCGACACGCAGGTGCGCTGGTTCTTCGGCTTGGTTCTGTTCGCGCTGCTTTCGCTTGCGGGCTGGCTGATGGCGGCCAACGGCGCCGCGCCGACCGATGCGTTTCGCGAGGCGGCCTTCAACGGCATCTCGATACTGACCGGCACAGGCTACTCCACCGCCGACTTCTCCGCCTGGGGCACCTTCGCGCTTCCCGTGTTCACGCTCCTCATGTTCATCGGCGGCTGTACCGGCTCGACCACGGGCGGTGTAAAGGTCTTCCGAATTCAGGTTCTGGCGTCCACGTCTCTCTCGCAGATTCGCCAGCTCATCCAGCCCCACGGCGTCTTCATCAGCAAGTTCAACAGGCGGCCGATTCCGGCAGGCGTATCGCCAGCGGTGATGGGGTTCTTCTTCCTGTTCGTGGTGAGCTTCGGGCTGATCGCGATGGGACTGGCGCTCATGGGACTCGACTATGTGACCAGCGTCAGCGGCGCGGCCACGGCGATCGCCAACGTCGGCCCCGGCCTCGGCGAGATCATCGGCCCCTCCGGTACCTTCCAACCCCTGCCGGAGCCGGCGAAATGGCTGCTGTCGGCCGCCATGCTGCTCGGACGGCTCGAGCTCTTCACGGTTCTGGTGCTCTTCGTCCCCCGCTTCTGGCGAGATTGAGAAGGGTCTGCGGTTCAACCCTTCTCCGCCAGCATGCCGCCGTCCACCGGCAGCACGTGGCCGGTGACGAAGCTCGCCTTGTCCGAAAGCAGCCAAACGACCGCGTCCGCGACCTCCTCGGGCCGGCCGATCCGGCCCATCGGCACACGGCCGGAAGCGTTGGCGGGGTCGTTGTCCCAGCCGCGCAGCAGCAGCGGAGTCAGAATCGGCCCCGGCGCCACCGCGTTCACCCGAATGCCGTCCTTGGCGTAATCGAGCGCCGCCGCCCTGGTCATGCCCGAGACCGCGTGCTTCGCGGTCATGTAGGGCGACCAGAGCGGGAAGGCCGCGAGCCCCCACATAGAGCCGGCATTGACGATGGAGCCGCCGCCCGACTCCAGCATCGCCGGAATCTCCGCCTGCATGCAGAGGTAGACGCCTTCGATCATGACCGAGAAGACGTGCTGAACCGCGGCCATGTCCTGCTCGGCCAGCAGCGCTTGCGGGCCCTCGATGCCGGCGTTGTTGTAGGCGAGGTCGAGCCGGCCGAAGTCGCTGAGCGCCCGGTCGACGAGGGCCTCGACCTGTTTCGCCTCGGCCACGTCCACGGCCAAGAAGGCGGCCGTGCCGCCGGCGTCGCGGACCGCCGCGGCCGCGGCCTCACCGCCCGCCTCGTCGATATCGGAGACCAGCACCGCCGCGCCCTCGGCGGCGAGCGCCAGCACCGTCGCCTGCCCGATGCCCGAGCCGCCGCCGGTAACGATCGCCACGCGTCCATCGAACAGCATCGCCGCGTCCTCCCCCGCCTCAGTCCCCGGTCAGTGTCCCGGATCGATGACCCGATCGGGCGGCTTATGCCCGTCGGCAAACGTCTGAATGTTGATCAGCACCTTCTCGCCCATGTCGAGTCGCCCCTCGATCGTGGCCGAGCCGATATGGGGGAGCGCCACCACGTTGTCGAGGGTGAGCAGCTTGGGCATCACCAGCGGCTCGTGCTCGTAGACGTCGAGCCCGGCGCCGGCGATCTTGCCGGCCTCAAGCAGACGCACCAGCGCCGCCTCGTCGATGGCATGGCCTCGCGAGGTGTTGATGACATAGGCTTGCGGGCGCAGCAGGCCGAGGCGGCGCGCCGAGAGCAGATGATAGGTCGCCGGCGTGCTCGGGCAATGAATGGAAATGAAATCCATGTGCGCCAGCATCTGGTCCAGGCTTTGCCACCACGTCGCCTCGAGCTCGGCCTCGGTCTCATCGTCGAGGCGATTGCGGTTGTGGTAGTGGATGGAGAGGCCGAACCCCCGCGCCCGGCGGGCGACAGCCTGTCCGATCCGCCCCATGCCGATGATGCCGAGGCGCTTGCCCCAAATCCGGTGGCCCAGCATGGTGGTGGGCGCCCAGCCCTGCCAGTCGCCGCCCCGCAGCAGCCGCTCGCCTTCGGAGAGCCGGCGCGGCACCGCGAGGATCAGCGCCATGGTCATGTCCGCCGTGTCTTCGGTCAGTACGCCCGGTGTGTTGGTCACCAAGATGCCGTGCTCCTTGACCGCAGCGAGGTCAATGTGATCGACGCCGGTACCGAAGCTCGCGATCAGCTTGAGGTCCGGGCCGGCGTGGCCGATGAGGTCGGCGTCGATGGTGTCCGTCACCGTCGGCACAAGCACATCCCCCTCGGCCATGGCGAGCGCCAAGGCCTCGCGATCGAGCGGCCGATCATCCTCATTGAGTCGGGTGTTGAAAAGCTCCATCATGCGCGCCTCGATCTCCCGGGGGAGACGTCGCGTCACGATCACCTTGAGCTTTCTGTCAGGCCTCATCGACCCTCCGCGCGCGGCTCGTCGGGCTCGATCCGACCGCAATCGGTAGCCTGTTTAGCAAACGCCCCATGGGGACTCAAACCGCAGCGCGGGCTTCGGTGCCCGCCATGAGCGCTTATCGAAGCCGCCGCCGCGGTGCATCGCCGCTCGCGCCTGGCACGCGCGCCGCGGTACGCGGGCTCGCGGCCGTGCGCGCGGTTGCTCTTTCGGCGGTGCTGGCGGCTCTCGTCGCCACGGCTTGGGCGGCTGCGCCGCCTGCGGCCGAAGCCCAGGAGGGCACGCGCTTCGTCTCGCTCAAGGCGGAGCGCGCCAACCTCCGGGTCGGCCCCGGCCGGCGCTATCCCATCGACTGGGTCTACACGCGCCCGGGCCTGCCGCTGCTGGTGATCGCGCAATTCGATCAATGGCGTTGGGTGCTCGACCATGAGGGCACCAAGGGCTGGATGCACAAGTCGCTGCTGTCCACCCACCGCACGGTCGTCATCACGGACGGGGTGCAGACCATCCGCGAACGCCCCTTGACCGGCTCGCCGGCAGTGCTCCGGGCCGAAGCCGGGGTGGTCGCCGATCTGCTCGGCTGCGAGGACGGCTGGTGCCGGATCGAGCTCGCCGGCGAGGAGGGATGGGTGCCCGAGAGCGCCCTCTGGGGCGTGAGGCCGCCCGTACCCTGACCCGGATATCCCGCCAAGGTCGCGGCCTCTACCCTGCCCGCGTGCCGCGCGTCGCGCGGAAACGAATCGCGGGCGCGAAAGCATGGTCGCGCCAGCCCGCGGAGGCTTGTGCGCGGCAACAGGGGTCTCGCGCCTTCGCTGCAATACCCCGCGGGACAGGTACGACAATTTGTAACTGCCCAGGTCGTCTGATTTGTCATTTTGGGCCAGTGGATTGAGGCGTTTCTCGTTCGGAGTTGGTGGAAAGGGCTTGACGGGAATTTCGGGAAATGACTCAACAACGACATGAGCAATCCCGAGTCGCCGCGCGGCCCTTCGACGGGAGCAGCGCCCGAAACGCCCGCGCAGAAGATCGCCCGCCTGGAGGAGGAGAACGCCCGGCTTCGGGAGGAAAATGCCTGGCTTCGGCAGCAGAACGCGCGGCTGGAAGAGCAAGTCGCGCGTCTCGTCGAGCGCATCGAGGAGTTGGAGCGCCGTCTCGGCCTCAACAGCGGCAACAGCGGCAAGCCGCCTTCGAGCGATGGGCTGAGGAAGCCGAATTCGAAGCGGCGAACCCGAAGCCTGCGCGGCAAATCGGGCCGCAAGCCCGGTGGCCAGCCCGGCCACAAGGGCAAGACGCTGCGCCGCGCCGATCACCCGGATCGGGTGAAGGATCACGTCCCGGCTTCCTGCAAGGGATGCGGTTCGCCGCTTTCGGACGCGGCCAGGGCGGGAACGCCCGTCGCCCGCCAGGTGTTCGATCTGCCCGAGCCGAGCCCCCTGGAGGTGACCGAGCACCGGGCGCATGCCAAGTGCTGCGGGCATTGCGGGACGGTGACCCGGGCGGCGTTCCCCGACGGGGTGTCGGCGCCGGTGCAGTACGGCCCGCGCATTGCCGGGGTGGCGGTCTACCTTCAGCACGCTCACTTCCTGCCGGAGGATCGGCTGTCGCAGGTGATGGCCGAGCTCTTCGGCGCGCCGGTGACGGCTGCGACGTTGGCGACGATGAGCGAGAGGGCGGCCGAGCGGCTGCGGGACGCGGCCTTGCACATACAGGACCTGGCGGCGGGCACGGCGCGGGTGAAACACATGGACGAGACCGGCTTGCGGATCGGCGGTCAGACGCAGTGGCTTCATGTGATCTGCACGCCGCTGCTGGCGGCGTACCGGGTCAGCGGCAAGCGCGGCGCCCTGCTCTCGGGTGTCTCCGGCATCGTCGTGCACGATCACTGGAAGCCGTACTTCGCGATGGAAGGGGTGGAGCACGGCCTGTGCAACGCCCATCACCTGCGGGAGTTGCAGGCGCTGGTGGACATCGAAGGGGAGGCTTGGGCCCGGCGGATGCAGCAGCTCCTGCGCCGAGCCAATCGCGCCGCCCGCATCGCGCTGGACAAGGATATCGCCGTTCCGGCGAGGCTTGTGGCGCTGATCGAGCGCCGATACGACGAGATCATCGCCGATGCGCTGGCCTTTCACGAGAGCCAACCACCGTTCTCGCCTGGCAAGAGGAAGAAGCGCCGGAAGCGAAGGATCGGTCACAATCTGGCCTTGAGGCTGCGCGACCACAAATGCGCGGTGCTCCGGTTCCTGATCGACCTCGAGGTCGGGTTCACGAACAACGAGGCCGAGCGCGACCTTCGGATGATGAAGCTGCGCCAGAAGATCTCCGGGGGCTTCCGGTCCGCGCAGGGGGCCGAGAACTTCGCCATCCTGCGCAGCGTCATCACCACCGCCAGAAAGCAGGGCTGGAATATCATCGAAGCCCTGACCAGCCCATCGGATCGGCTCATCGCCACCGTCAAGTGCGCGTAAGCTCACCTGGCACGGGTTCTCCAACAGCGGAGCCATTCTCATAAACGATCATGGTCGACGCCGTGCTGGACCACCCCATAGAATGAAAATCGGTGCCCGTCGCGCGGGCGGACTTCGGGCCACATCGGGGTAGCTTACCGGTCGCAGTCCGCAAGAGGGGCATCGTGAGCTGTGAAACCCGGCGACCCCAGAGGAGCACACGGGCGTCGCGTGGGTAGCGTTGTGCCGAATCCCAGAGAATTTTCACAGCAAGAACCTGGGCAGTTACGACAATTTTTTGGCGGGATTCGCCGGGATTGAGCGGGACAAGTGGGATGAGTGGCATTCCACGTCACCCCCGCCTGAAAGGCCGTAACACGCACCAGGTCGCGTTCACGGAGAGGCCTCGCCTCGGATCCTGTACCCGAGCGTCATGCGATGTTGGGCCGGTGCACATGGTCTCCGCCGCGGCATTTGTGTCACACCATCGTGGTGCGAACCTGAAGCACGCGCTCCGCCCGGTGCATCGCACCATGGTCCGGGGCAGCGGGTGAAGCGCACCGTGAGCGCAGCCGGAATCCCGGGTTAGCCCGAGACCGTCGTCGACGGGCTCGCGACAGGCCGCGACCGTGGTGAAAACTCGGTTTAGGCCGCGCTGGCGAGCGCGCCGCTGTCGTGCCCGTCGATGACCAGGCCGTCCGCGCCAGCCGAGACACGCACCGTCTCACCGTCGCCGAGCCGGCCGGCGACGATGAGCTGGGCGAGCGGATTCTGCAGGCTGCGCTGGATGACGCGCTTAAGCGGCCGCGCCCCGTAGGCCGCGTCGTAGCCGGCCTCGCCGAGCCAGGCACGCGCCGCATCGTCCAGCTCCAGCGTGATCTTGCGATCGCTCAGCCGGCGGGCGAGGTGGCCGATCTGGATATCCACGATGGCCCCCATGTGCACACGGCCCAGCCGGTGGAACAGGATGATCTCGTCCAGCCGGTTGAGGAATTCGGGCCGAAAATGCGCCCGCATCAGCTCCATCACCGGCTCGCGCACCGCGCTCGATTCTTCCCCCTCCGGCTGCGCCGCCATGATCTCGCCGCCTAGGTTGGAGGTCATGGTGATCACGGTGTTGCGGAAATCGACCGTGCGCCCGTGTCCATCGGTGAGGCGTCCGTCGTCCAGCACCTGCAGCAGCAGGTTGAAGACGTCGCCATGGGCCTTCTCGATCTCGTCGAAGAGGATCACCTGATAGGGGCGGCGGCGCACCGCCTCGGCAAGTGTGCCGCCCTCGTCGTAGCCGACATAGCCGGGCGGGGCGCCGATCAGGCGGGCGACGGCGTGCTTCTCCATGTACTCCGACATGTCGATGCGGATCATCGCCGCCTCGTCGTCGAAGAGGAACGCCGCCAGCGTCTTGACCAGCTCGGTCTTGCCCACGCCGGTGGGGCCGAGGAAGAGGAACGAGCCGGTCGGGCGGTCCGCGTCCTGCAGGCCGGCGCGGGCGCGGCGCACGGCGTTGCTGACGGCGACCACCGCCTCCTCCTGCCCAACCACGCGCTCACACAGCGAGCGCTCCATGTGGAGCAGCTTCTCGCGCTCGCCCTCCAGCATCTTGTCCACCGGGATGCCGGTCCAGCGCGAGACCACGCCGGCGATGTGGGACGGCTTCACCGCCTCGTCGAGGAGCCGCTCGTGCGTGGCGGATTCCAGGGCGCCGAGTTCCCGTTCGAGCTCGGGAATGACCCCGTAGGCAAGCTCGCCCGCCCGCGCTAGATCCCCATTCCGCTGCGC
This sequence comes from Alphaproteobacteria bacterium, assembly GCA_963422645.2. Lineage (GTDB taxonomy): Bacteria > Pseudomonadota > Alphaproteobacteria > UBA828 > UBA828 > WTGU01. The sequence continues at coordinate 651,224 of CAXXVO010000007.1, read as the reverse complement.
GACCTCGAGCGCGCTCCGGGCGCCATCGAGCTTCTCCTTGATCCGTTGCCCGCCGGAGAGCCGCTCCTTCTCGGCGAGCCAGACCGCGGTCTGGTCGGCCGAGCGCTTCTCCAGCGCGGCGAGCTCTTCGCCAAGCGCTTCGAGCCGGTCGCGTGAGCGCTCGTCCGTCTCCTTCTTGAGCGCCTCCCGCTCGATCTTGAGCTGGATGATGCGCCGGTCGAGCTCGTCCAGCTCCTCGGGCTTGGAATCGATCTCCATCCTGAGCCTGCTCGCCGCCTCGTCGACCAGGTCGATCGCCTTGTCGGGCAGGAAGCGATCGGTGATGTAGCGGTTGGAGAGCGTGGCCGCCGCGACGATGGCGTTGTCGGTGATGGCGACGCCGTGATGGACCTCGTACTTCTCCTTGAGGCCGCGCAGGATGGATACCGTGTCCTCGACGGTGGGCTCCGACACGTAGACGGGCTGGAAGCGCCGCGCCAGCGCCGCGTCCTTCTCCACGCGCTTGCGGTATTCGTCCAGGGTGGTCGCGCCGACGCAATGCAGCTCTCCCCTGGCGAGGGCGGGCTTGAGCAGGTTGGAGGCATCCATCGCGCCTTCGGCAGCCCCTGCGCCGACCAGCGTGTGCAGCTCGTCGATGAACATCACGATCTCGCCGGCCGCCGCGTTGACCTCGGTCAGCACCGCCTTCAGGCGCTCTTCGAATTCGCCGCGAAACTTTGCCCCCGCCACCATGGCCCCGAGATCGAGAGCCAGAAGCCGCTTGTCCTGCAGGGATTCGGGCACGTCGCCGTTGACGATCCGCTGAGCGAGGCCTTCGACGATCGCCGTCTTGCCGACGCCGGGCTCGCCGATGATGACCGGGTTGTTCTTCGTGCGCCGCGAGAGCACCTGCATGATGCGGCGGATTTCCTCATCCCGGCCGATCACCGGATCGACCGTGCCGCCACGTGCCGCCTCGGTCAGGTCGCGCGCGTACTTCCTGAGCGCGTCGTAGCCTGATTCTGCCGAGGCGCTGTCTGCCGTTCTCCCCTTGCGCAGGTCGTTGATGGCGGCGTTCAGCGTCTGCGGGCTGACGCCGGCATCGGCCAGGATGCGCGCTGCGCGCGTCCCCTTGGCGAGCGCAAGCGCGAGCAGCAGGCGCTCGGCGGTGACGTAGCTGTCGCCGGCCTTCTTCGCGATGTCGAGAGCGGAATCGAAGAGCCGCGCGGTCTCGGGCGCGAGGTAGATCTGGCCAGCGCCGTCGCCTTCGACCCTGGGCAGCGCATCGAGCGCCGCCTCGGTCTTCTCCAGCGCCTCTTCGGGCCGGCCCCCGGCGGCGCGGATGAGATTGGCAGCGAGGCCCTCTCCGTCATCGAGCAGGACCTTGAGCAGATGTTCAGGCGCGAAGCGCTGGTGCCCGCGCGCGGCGGCAAGGCCCTGGGCGGCCTGCACGAAACCGCGCGAGCGCTCGGTAAACTTGTCGAAATCCATGTGTCATCCCTCGTTGGCCATCCGCTGACGAGAGCCGAACGCGGTCGCACTCTCATGACCTCAGGGGAGGCCCGCAGCCGGATGCCGGGTCGCTTGGCAACCGTTCCCTATATTGGGGTCCGGCACCGGTGCGGCAAGGGCGTGGCGGCTTCGCATCCCTCACGCGCCGGGCATTCCGGTCCTACGGCATCGCGCGTGGGCGCACCATAAAAGAACTATGGGATGCGCCGAGACGAGGCGGGATTTCCGCAGGACAAGCGGCGGCCGTCGGCAATGGCGGAGGCGACGACGAGGCAGACAGCGGACGCCAACCGCGCTCTCCGAGAGCGGCAACCGGGAAAAAGCGAGAAAACGCGAAAGGGATCGGGCCGGGTTGGAAAAGCCCGGTCAGGAAGCCCGGGGCGCGTGCTCCTCGGCCGTGTCTGCCGCCGGCTCGTCGGCCCTCGCCACCTGGGTCTTAGGTTCGGCGTTGGCGGCCGGCTCCTGCTCCCCACCCGGCTTTTGCTCGGGCTCAACCCGCTGCTGTGGCTGGGGCTGCTGGTTCTGCTGGTGCTGTTGACCCTGCGGGCGTTGCCCCCGCTGGTCCCAGCCATTGGCGGCAACCACGCGATAGTAATGTTCGGCGTGCTGGAAGAAATTTTCTGCGCCGATTCGGTCCCCGGCCGAGAGCGCGTCCTGCGCCAAGGCCTGGTATTTCTCTATGACCTGGAACGCGGTTCCGCGAATCTTTCCTTCGGGGCCGTTGCTCTCGAAGGTCGAACCACGCCCTTGAAAACCGGGGCGCCGTCCGTTCCCTCTATACCCGCGCGGGCGCTTGTTGTTTGGACCTTTCATACCAATCGCCTTCTCACCTAACCGGCGTCCACGAGCCGCGCTCCGACTGCGTTGCGTCCGGGCACGCTTGCCAGCTTCTTTCGCTGAGGAACTCCGCGAGACCGTTAACCGGTCAAGGATCGCGAGTCCCGCGAACCCTAACCAACATCGCGCGGTTTGCAACCTCTTTTTTGGTAACTGCCCAGGTCGTCTGATTTGTCATTTTGGGCCAGTGGATTGAGGCGTTTCTCGTTCGGAGTTGGTGGAAAGGGCTTGACGGGAATTTCGGGAAATGACTCAACAACGACATGAGCAATCCCGAGTCGCCGCGCGGCCCTTCGACGGGAGCAGCGCCCGAAACGCCCGCGCAGAAGATCGCCCGCCTGGAGGAGGAGAACGCCCGGCTTCGGGAGGAAAATGCCTGGCTTCGGCAGCAGAACGCGCGGCTGGAAGAGCAAGTCGCGCGTCTCGTCGAGCGCATCGAGGAGTTGGAGCGCCGTCTCGGCCTCAACAGCGGCAACAGCGGCAAGCCGCCTTCGAGCGATGGGCTGAGGAAGCCGAATTCGAAGCGGCGAACCCGAAGCCTGCGCGGCAAATCGGGCCGCAAGCCCGGTGGCCAGCCCGGCCACAAGGGCAAGACGCTGCGCCGCGCCGATCACCCGGATCGGGTGAAGGATCACGTCCCGGCTTCCTGCAAGGGATGCGGTTCGCCGCTTTCGGACGCGGCCAGGGCGGGAACGCCCGTCGCCCGCCAGGTGTTCGATCTGCCCGAGCCGAGCCCCCTGGAGGTGACCGAGCACCGGGCGCATGCCAAGTGCTGCGGGCATTGCGGGACGGTGACCCGGGCGGCGTTCCCCGACGGGGTGTCGGCGCCGGTGCAGTACGGCCCGCGCATTGCCGGGGTGGCGGTCTACCTTCAGCACGCTCACTTCCTGCCGGAGGATCGGCTGTCGCAGGTGATGGCCGAGCTCTTCGGCGCGCCGGTGACGGCTGCGACGTTGGCGACGATGAGCGAGAGGGCGGCCGAGCGGCTGCGGGACGCGGCCTTGCACATACAGGACCTGGCGGCGGGCACGGCGCGGGTGAAACACATGGACGAGACCGGCTTGCGGATCGGCGGTCAGACGCAGTGGCTTCATGTGATCTGCACGCCGCTGCTGGCGGCGTACCGGGTCAGCGGCAAGCGCGGCGCCCTGCTCTCGGGTGTCTCCGGCATCGTCGTGCACGATCACTGGAAGCCGTACTTCGCGATGGAAGGGGTGGAGCACGGCCTGTGCAACGCCCATCACCTGCGGGAGTTGCAGGCGCTGGTGGACATCGAAGGGGAGGCTTGGGCCCGGCGGATGCAGCAGCTCCTGCGCCGAGCCAATCGCGCCGCCCGCATCGCGCTGGACAAGGATATCGCCGTTCCGGCGAGGCTTGTGGCGCTGATCGAGCGCCGATACGACGAGATCATCGCCGATGCGCTGGCCTTTCACGAGAGCCAACCACCGTTCTCGCCTGGCAAGAGGAAGAAGCGCCGGAAGCGAAGGATCGGTCACAATCTGGCCTTGAGGCTGCGCGACCACAAATGCGCGGTGCTCCGGTTCCTGATCGACCTCGAGGTCGGGTTCACGAACAACGAGGCCGAGCGCGACCTTCGGATGATGAAGCTGCGCCAGAAGATCTCCGGGGGCTTCCGGTCCGCGCAGGGGGCCGAGAACTTCGCCATCCTGCGCAGCGTCATCACCACCGCCAGAAAGCAGGGCTGGAATATCATCGAAGCCCTGACCAGCCCATCGGATCGGCTCATCGCCACCGTCAAGTGCGCGTAAGCTCACCTGGCACGGGTTCTCCAACAGCGGAGCCATTCTCATAAACGATCATGGTCGACGCCGTGCTGGACCACCCCATAGAATGAAAATCGGTGCCCGTCGCGCGGGCGGACTTCGGGCCACATCGGGGTAGCTTACCGGTCGCAGTCCGCAAGAGGGGCATCGTGAGCTGTGAAACCCGGCGACCCCAGAGGAGCACACGGGCGTCGCGTGGGTAGCGTTGTGCCGAATCCCAGAGAATTTTCACAGCAAGAACCTGGGCAGTTACCTTTTTTGCAAGCCGGCGTGTTTTGCGGGCAAGAAATTTCTCCCTTCGGACCAGATTCCGACATCGGTACCGCGGGCAAAGAGCGCGCAGCGCTCAATTCCGGAAAGGTCGCGACGACGACCGATCTCTAAGAGTCCGGAAGCGGCAAACAACGACCGGACTTCATCCGCCATCCCCGCACCAAGCTCGATTGCGGCCAGTCCTCCCGATGCCAGGAGTCGCGCAATTTGCGGCGCGAGTCGCCGGTAGCATTCGTACCCGTCTGCCCCGCCGGCAAGCGCCGTCCGCGGCTCGTGGCGGGCGATCTCCGGCGCGAGCGATACCAACTCGGGCGTCGCCACATAAGGCGGATTGCTCACCACGACATCGAAGCGAGCGGCGAGCGCTGCGCCCCAGTCGGCAACGGCGAAGGAAGCCCGCTCGCCGAGACCGTGGCGGCGCGCGTTGGCCCGCGCCAGCGAGACGGCAGCGGCGCTGACATCGATACCGAGCCCGACCGCGCCGGGAAGCTCGCTCAGGAGCGCGACCAGCAGGCAGCCCGTGCCCGTGCCGAGATCCAGCAGCCGCGGGTGCGCGGGGAGGCGCGGGGCGCGGTCCAGCACCGCCTCGACCAGGGTCTCGCTCTCCGGCCGCGGCACCAGCGCGGACCGGTCGACGGCGAGCTCGAGGCTCCAGAACTCGCGCCTGCCGGTGAGATAGGCGATCGGCTCGCGCGCTGCGCGCCTGTGGACAAGCGCCGTCAGCCGCCCGGCCTCGTCCTCGCCGAGCGGCAGCCGGTCGTCCGCGAGCAAGGATTCGGGCGAGAGTCCCAGCGCATGCTGCATCAGAAGGCGGGCATCGCGGCGCGGCGCATCGATGCCGGCCGCGCGCAGCTCTGCCGTTGCGGTGCCGAGCGCCGCCGCCCGGCTCGCCGACGCGCCGATCACTCCGTCTCCGCGAGGCGGGCGGCGCGGTCTGCCGTCATCAGCGGATCGATGACCTCGTCGAGGGCCTCGCCGCTCAGCACCTTGTCGAGCTTGTATAGAGTGAGGTTGATCCGGTGATCGCTCACCCGGCCTTGCGGAAAATTGTAGGTGCGAATCCGCTCCGACCGGTCGCCCGAGCCGACCTGCCCGCGCCGCGCCGCGGCCCTCTCGGCGTCGAGGAGCGCGCGCTCGCGGTCATAGAGCCGGGCACGCAACACCTTCATGGCCTTGGCCTTGTTCTTGTGCTGCGACTTCTCGTCCTGCTGGGTGACCACGATCCCGCTCGGCAGGTGAGTGATGCGCACGGCGCTGTCGGTGGTATTGACGCTCTGCCCGCCCGGCCCGCTGGAGCGGTAGACGTCGATACGCAGGTCCTTCTCGTCCAGCGCGATATCGACATCCTCTGCCTCCGGCAGCACGGCCACGGTCGCCGCCGAGGTGTGGATGCGCCCGCCGGCCTCGGTCTCCGGCACCCGCTGCACGCGGTGCACGCCGGATTCGAACTTGAGCCTTGCGTAGGCGCCGCGCCCGCCGATGGAGACCACCGCCTCCTTGATCCCACCGAGACCGGTTTCCGACATCGACATCAGCTCGAAGCGCCAGCCCTTCGCTTCGACATAGCGCTGATACATGCGGAGCAGGTCGCCGCCGAAGAGCGCGGCTTCCTCCCCGCCGGTTCCGGCGCGAATCTCCAGGATAGCGTTGCGCTCGTCGGCTTCGTCCGCCGGCAGGAGGAGAACTTTCAGTGCCTCCTCCTTCGCAGGCATCGCCGCCATCAGCGTGGCGCGCTCGTCCTCCGCCAGCGCCCGCATCTCCGGCTCGCTCTCGGTGTCCTCGGCCATCGCCTGAAGCTCGTCGGCCTCATCGCGGGCGGCGCGCAGAGCCGTGATCGCATCCACGATCGGCGAGAGTTGGGTGTACTCGCGCGAGAGCTGTGCGAGCTCGCCGGGCGGTGGCGGTGGCATGGCGGAGAGTGCCTCACCGAGCTCCCGATGTCGGTCGAGCACCCGGTCCAGGCGCTCCTCGAACCCGGCGGCAGCACTCATCGGCCGGGCGCGTAGCGGGCGAGGTGCGTGCCGAGCTCGGCTTCCGGCGCCTCGACCTGGTCGCCGCTGTCGAGGTCGCGGATCGTCGCCACGCCACGCTCCATCTCGTCATCGCCCAGGATGACCGCCGCCGCTGCGCGCGCCTGATCGGCTCGCTTCAGCCGCTTCGAGAGTGAGCCGCGATAAGTCAGTTCCACCGCAAAGCCATCGTACCGCAAGCGCTGTGCGAGCCCGAGCGCAGCAGCCTCGGCCCGCGCGCCGAGGGGCACGATGGCGACGGGCCGGGGTGCCGCCGCCACGTCGCCCACCACCTCTTCCACCAGGGCGGCAAGCCGCTCGACCCCGCCGGCCCAGCCGACGCCGGGTGTGGCCGGTCCGCCCATGGTCTCTACCAGGCCGTCGTAACGGCCGCCGGCGAGCACGGCGCCCTGGGCCCCGAGCGCCTCGGTCGTGAACTCGAAGGCCGTGTGGCAGTAATAGTCGAGGCCGCGTACGAGACGAGCGTTGCGGGTGAAGGCAATTCCCAGCCCGCTGAGCCCTTCGCACACGGTGTCGAAGAACGCCGCCGCCTCCGGGCTCAAATGCGCGTCGATTGCGGGCGCGTCGGCCAGCACCGCCCGGTCGCCTTCGTCCTTGGAATCGAGGACGCGCAGCGGGTTGCGCCGGAGCCGCTGCCTGCTCTCCTCGGACAAGGCGTCTTCGTGGGCCTCAAGGTGGGCGACGAGCGCCCCACGGTAGGCGCTGCGGCTGGCATCATCGGCAAGCGTGTTGATCTCCAGCGTGACCTGATCGAGTACGCCCAGCGTCTCGAGCAGGTGCGCGCCGAGCGCGATCACCTCGATGTCGGCGAGCGGCTCGGGAGCGCCGATCAACTCGACCCCAATCTGATGAAACTGGCGCAGCCGGCCCCTCTGCGGCCTCTCGTAGCGAAACATCGGCCCGGCATAGAAGCACTTGAACGGCCGGCGCTCGCCCAAGGTGCCGCCGATCACCGCGCGCGCGACGCCCGCCGTGTTCTCGGGCCTGAGCGTGAGCTCGGAGCCTCCGCGATCAGTGAAGGTGTACATCTCCTTGGTCACGATGTCCGAGGTATCGCCCAGCGTGCGGCGAAACACGTCGCTGAACTCGAAGATCGGCGTCGCCACCTCGGCGAACCCGTAGCGGGCGGCAAGTGTGCGGGCATGCTCGATAACGTGGCGGTGGCGGCGCATCGCGTCGGCCGCGAGGTCGTGCGTTCCACGAACCGGCTGAATTCTACGCACTGTCTGGGTTCCCGAACGGTGCCGGTGCTTCGACCAGCGTGACGGCGGGTTTAGTGACTCGTTTCGGTTGTCTCGGCAAGCGGCGGCTTCCGCCGCGCGCGCCTATCCGCCGGTGGCGTTGCCGGCCAGGAGGCGATCCGGGTCGAGCGCGATATTTCGCATGACCACGCCGAGCGGGCCGAGCGCGGGCGCCGCAGCATCGTCGACCTGAATCTCGAGACCGCCGGCGTTCCCGGTCACCATGACAAGGCCGGGCCGGTCGGGCACACGGTAGGTATCGCCCGGATGGAGGATCCGCGTCAGCAGGAGCTCGTTGTCCGGTCCCTGGACCTGAACCCAACTGTCGTCAACCGCCGTGATGACCACGCGGGCATCGAGGTTGCTCCGCCCGTAGACCTTTGGAACATAGGCGGCCTCCACCGGCAACTCGGGCTCCGCCGCCGCCGGTTCTGAGACCGCGGCGGTCTGCTCTGGCTCGGGGTCGATCGCCGGCTCCGGTGCAGCGGTCACGGCTGGGGTATCGCTAGCGCTATCCGCAGGAAGGGTATCGGCACTGCTGGTGGACCCGCCCGGCTGGGCCTCGTCAACCGCGCTCGCCTCCTCGTTGGCGGCGGTGGCGCTGCTCGTCCCGCCGGTGGCGACGACTGCGAGATCGAGCGGGGCCGCGATTGGCGAACTCGAATCGGGCGTCTCCGCAGGCGCGACAGCCGGCTCGCTGGGCGCAACCGCGTCGGCTACCGGAAGGGGCTCGGCCGGCGCTGCCGGCTCTGGCTCCGCAGGCGCGGCTTCGGTGGCCGCTTCGACCCTTGCAGGCGGCTGTTGGACCGCCGAGTCCTCGGCCTGCGATCCCTCAAGTGCTGCAACCTCCGTCGCTTCGGCCGGACCGGACTCGTCCCAGACCTCGGCCGACGGGATAAGTCCTGACTCGGCGACATCCGTCGCGGCGGGCTCCGCCGGTGCCGGGTCTGCTTGTGCGGGCTCTTCCTGCCGTGCCACCGCCGGCGCGGGCTCGGGCGGTGCGGAGGCTGCCTCTTCCTCGACAACCGCTGCGGCCGGCGCGGCAGGAGTCTCCACCGCGGCCCCGGCGGTGGTCTCCGTTGCGGGCGCGGCGTCGGTCGGAGCCGCTGCCGTGGAGGCGGCCGTCTGGCTCGTGGCGGCGGCGTCCTCCGGCGCGACGGCCTCACCCATGCCTACGGCTTCGGTCAGCCGGGTCGAGACATCGTCCACCAGGTCGGTCGCAATCTGGCCTCCGGTCGACTGGTACTGCCAGCCGCCGTAGGCGAGGCCCGCCATCACCAGGACGAGGAGAATGAGCCAGAACTTCGGCTTGGGGCTGGTATCGCTGGGTGACGGAAAGGCAAGCCGTTGCTCGCTCCGTTCAAGACCTTGCTCGCGCTTGAAGGCATCGACGATGTCGTCCGGATCGAGCCCGAGGAAGCCCGAATAGCTGCGCAAGAACCCGATCGCGTAGGTCGTACCGGGGATTTGGTCGAAGCGACCTTCCTCGAGCGCTTCGAGGTAGTGCTTCTGTATGCGCAGCACATGAGCGGCGTCGGCTATGCTGTAGCCGCCCCTGTTTCGCGCTTCCCGCAGCTCTTCGCAGAAGCTCGGGAGGGCTTTCGGGTCTTCGCGTCCCGTCTCGTGAACGAGTCGCGGCCCGGCCAGATCAGGCTCGGTTGCCTCGAACGGCACCCGCAGAGGTTCCTTCATAACTCGCGTCCTGCAACCGCGAGCACGCACGCCTCCCTCCCAGTCGGCGTTGCGCGCTCAGGCACCCGCTTGCGACCTTACGATCCGCTCCGTCTTGTGTCCGCGTCGCCGCCTCGATTTGCCAGTTATTTCCCCGGCTGGAAGAGACTGCGACTCGATCAGCCGTCCCCCGGTACCATCAGCTAAGCTGAGGATGTTATCATCGGCTGTCATACAGCGCAAACATGGACTTACGCACTGTAAGACCACTGTCATGCGCTGGCGGGCAGTGGTCGATGTGCCGGTCGACTACCGTCGGCAATACCCGCCGCACCGCGTTCAACGCTGAGTGCAATCGCATTCGCTGCTTGATCCACCAGTTCAGCTATAATCTCGCCCGTCGACTGCTCCGAAGTTACCATGCCGACGCTTTGGCCGGCCATGAGCGAGCCGTCCTCGACGTTGCCCTCGATCGCGGCACGCCGCAGCGCGCCGGCCCAGAAATGCTCGATGGCAAGCCGTGCCTCGCCGAGTTCCATGTCGCCCTGGCGATAGCGCGCGATGGTCTCCCGCTGAAACGCCTCGAAATGCTCGGTCGCCTTGTTGGCGACGGCGCGCACCGGAATCACGGGAAAATCCGGGTCCACCTGCACCGAGAGCAGCGCATCGCGCGCATTCGCACGAATCATCGCCTGCTTGAAACGCGGATGGGCGATCGATTCCGTCGCACAGACGAAGCGGGTGCCCAGCTGACAGCCGGCGGCTCCCATCGCCAGATAGAGCGCGGCCGCATCGCCCCGCCCGATGCCGCCTCCGACGAAGACCGGCACGGCGTCGAAATGGGGCAGAACCTCCTGGGCGAGCACGTTGGTGGACACAGGCCCGATGTGCCCGCCCGCCTCCATGCCTTCGATTATAAGTGCGTCGACGCCCTGCTTGGCGAGCCTGCGGGCGAGCGGCAGCGTCGATGCGAAGGCGACGACCCGGGTGCCGGCTTGCTTCAGCGTCTCGATGGTCCGCTTTGGCGGCAGCCCACCGGCCAGCACGACATGGCCGACGCTGCGCTCCACGCAGGTCGCGACGAGCGCATCGAGCTCCGGGTGCATGACGATGATGTTGACCCCGAAGGGCTTGTCGCAGCGCTCGTAGACGCCGTCGATCTCCACCGCAAGCTGATCCGGGGAGAGTGACCCGCAGGCCACAACGCCGAAGCCGCCGGCGTTGGAGATGGCGGCCACCAGGTTCCGTTCGGAGACCCACGACATCGCCCCGCCCATGATCGCATAGCGGGTGCCGAGGAACGCCCGCCCCCGCGCCCAGTAGGCATCGAGCCGCTGGAGTGCGCTCTCGCGCGCCTCAGTCATGGACCGCGCGCGGGACGGTGCCCGCTCTAGGGCTCACGGTCGTCCAGTCCGTAGGCCGCGTGAAGGGCGCGCACGGCAAGCTCCGTATAGTCCTCCGAGACCAGCACGCTGATCTTGATCTCCGAGGTCGAGATCACCTGGATGTTGATGCCCTTCTCGGCCAGCGCCGCGAACATCGTCTGCGCCACCCCGGCGTGGCTGCGCATGCCGACCCCGATCACCGAGACCTTGACCACGCCCTGATCCGATACCAGCCGATCGAAGGCGACGACGCTCCTCGTTTCCTCGAGAATCGCGATCGAGCGGTCAAGATCGGCCTCCGCGACCGTGAAGGTCAGGTCCGTGGTGCCGTCGGCGGAGATGTTCTGCACGATCATGTCGACATTGACACTGCGGTCCGCCAAGGGCCCGAAGATGCTCGCCGCAACGCCGGGTCGGTCATCGACGCCCATCACCGTGATCTTGGCCTCGTCCCTGCTATAGGCGATCCCGCTGACCCGCTCCTGTTCCACGATATCGTCCTCATCGACCACGAATGTTCCGGGGGTGTTGGCGAAGCTGGAGGCGACCTGAAGCGGCACCTGGTGCTTCATCGCCATCTCGACGGCGCGAGTCTGCAAGACCTTGGCGCCGACTGAGGCGAGCTCCAGCATCTCTTCGTAAGTAATCTTAGTCAGCTTGTGCGCCGTCGCAACGATGCGCGGATCGGCAGTAAACACGCCTTCCACGTCCGTGAAGATATCGCACCGGTCCGCGCCCAGCGCCGCAGCAAGGGCGACTGCCGAAGTATCGGTGCCGCCCCGGCCCAGGGTCGTGATCCGTCCGAGCGGACCCAGGCCCTGGAAGCCCGCCACCACCGGCACCTCGCGGCGCTCGATACGCCGGTGCAGCTCTGCGGTTTCGATCCCCTCGATCCGCGCGCGCCCATGGCCGCCATCGGTATGAATAGGGATCTGCCAGCCGAGCCACGAGCGCGCCGTGATGCCGCGGTGTTGCAGCGCAAGCGCCAGCAGGCCGGCGGTGATCTGCTCGCCCGCCGCGGCGACGGTGTCGTATTCCCGCGCATCGTGGAGCGGCGCCGCGGCGCGCACCCAGGAAACCAGCTGGTCGGTGGTGCCGGCCATCGCCGAGACCACCACCGCTATTTCATCGCCGCCATCGAATGAGGCCTTCACCCGGTCGGCGACGGCGTTGATGCGGTCGAGGTCAGCCAGCGACGTGCCGCCGTATTTGTGAACGATTAGAGCCATTGGATGGGACGCGTCCGCGCCGGAGAGGCGACGCTTGCCGGTCGTGGAGACGCCCCTACATACTGACTCGGTCGCGACCGTGCAAGCTGGCGGCCGTGCCGGAGAGGAGCGCATCGATGGCCGGGGACAGACGCGAAGGGCGATCGCCGGATACCGCAGAGGGTGCAGAAGCGCCCCGCGCCGCCGCGGCCGAGCCTGCTTTGGACCCCAGCGTCGACCCGGAAGAGATCGAGCGCTTCGCCGCGCTTGCGGAGCGGTGGTGGGACCGTCACGGTGCCTTCCGCGCGCTCCACGCGCTGAACCCGGTGCGCATCGCCTATGTGCGGGACGCGGTGGTCGCCGAAGCCGCTGCCTGCGCGCGCACCGACGCAGCAACATCGCTCAAGCCCCTCGCCGGCCTGAGACTCCTCGATGTCGGCTGCGGCGGCGGCCTGATGGCCGAGCCCCTGTGTCGGCTGGGCGCCGACGTAGTCGCCATCGACGCGGCGGAGCCCAATATCCGCGCCGCCCGCCACCACGCCGAGGAGCAAGAGCTCGCCATCGACTACCGCCACGCCACGGCCGAGGCACTGGCCGCAGACGGCGAGCTGTTCGACGCCGTGCTGGCGCTCGAAATCGTCGAGCACGTGGCCGATCTCGACGTCTTCGCCGACGCCTGCACGAGCCTGGTCAAGCCAGGCGGGTCGCTCGTCGTGGCGACGCTCAACCGCACGCTTGCGGCCTATGCGCTGGCCATCGTCGCGGCCGAGCGGATTCTGGGCTGGCTACCGGCCGGCAGCCACGACTGGTCGCGCTTCGTGCGCCCGGCCGAGATGGTGCGCCTGCTGCGCCGCCACGGGCTGACTGTCGCCGACATGCGGGGCATGGTCTACAACCCGCTTGCCGGCGGCTGGACGACGAGCTCCAATCTCGCGGTGAATTACATCGTCCACGCCCGCAAGCCCGGCGCCTGAGCACGAGGCGGTCAAACGTCAGGATGACTGAGAACTAGAGCGCGTCCGTCTTCGACGGCCGCGCGACAGGCCGCGACCGCGGGCCGCCGCTTTTGCGGTGCGCCCTCGCGGAGGCGCCGGCCACAGGCCGGCTGCCGTGAGCGATAAAGTGCGAGAGCGCATCCGTGTGGCAGAAGGCGCGGACCAGCAGCGCTTCCGAGGTCAGGGGGTGCGTCATCAACGCCCAGTAGGCCCGGGGATATCGCCCTTGGCGAGAGCGTCCGACCAGAATTCCTCCAGATCTGCCACGCACTGCGCCTGCTGGCAGGCGTGAATGCCGGCCCGGTACTTGGCGTCCAGCGCCTTGTGCATCAGCTGGGCGAGCCGGTCCGGCTCCTCGGCGCGGTGCACGAAATAGTTATGCATCTCGTATTCGGTGGCCGTTTCGCTCGGCGCGAAGCCGGCCTTGCGGCCGATCTTGAGCAGATCGGCATAGCTGAGGCAGGTGCCGATAATGGTGCAACGCAGGTCCGGCCGGATCTCCCACAGCTTGTGGCGCTGGCTCCCGCTCTGCTTGGGCGGAACGACGCAAGGTTCGCACATGGCTCGCCTCTCCGTGCTGGTGAGGGTGGGTCGCTACCGAACCAAGATGCGCGCACCCCGGCGCCGGCCAATGCGCCGGCTCGAGGGCCGCCCCGCGGGGGGTCGAGCGGGGCGGCCCCGGTCTGCTGCGTCGTTTGGCGCGGCAGACCGCCGGGAAGGCGCTTACTCGAAGACGGCCTCGGGGTCGTCGAGGCTGTCCGAGCCCTCGAAGTCGATCAAAGCGAGGTTGAGCGCCGCGACCGCGCCCTCGATCGCGCTCGTCTGCGCGGTCAGCGCATCGATCGCGGCCTGCACCCTCGCGTTGCCTGCCGCATTCCCCTCGCCGATTTGCTAGTCGTAGGCCTCGCCGCCCGGTGCCCACTGGGCGGTCATCCACTCGAGGTCATCGATCAGCAGATCGGTGGCCGTCTGCAGGTAGGCGGCGCGGCGCTCGCAGTTGCCCCATGAGCAGTTGGCCGGATCGAAGTCGCTGGCAGGCCTCGCACCCGCGCCGGTGCAGGTGCCGTTCAGGTCCTGGCCCCAGAGCAGAAACTCGACGGCATGGTAGCCGGTCGCCACGTTGGCCTCGACGCCGCCAAGCTCATGCAACGTGTCCGCGAGCAGCTCCTTGGTGATGCTCCCCGCGTCGATCAATTCGCCCGAGAAGGTGAAGCTCGGGCTGGCGACGATGTTGGCGCGATAGCCGGGATTCTCCTCCGACTCCGCGCCGTAGCTCGCCGCCACGTAGTCGATGAGGCCTTCGTCGAGCGGCCAGGCGTTCACCTTGCCTTCCCAGTCGTCGGCGACGGCGTTGCCGAAGCGGTAGACCTCGCTCTGCTGGTAGGGGACGCGCGCCGCCCGCCAGGTATCCCGCGCCGCCGACATATTTGCCTCGATCGGGTCGGCGATGAACCGGTTCACCGCGCCTTGTAGATCGCGGGCTGCGATCAGCGAATCCTCGTACACGGCGTGCGCCAGATCCGCATAGTGTGAGAGCACGTCGCGCTCGGACGTCGCGGTGAACCGGAACGCGTTCTCGCATCCCTCCGCCAACATGCCTTTCAAGCGCGAACGCGACTTCAGGGTCGGCAACGGGATCTTCAGGAAGATCTGGGTCTCGGCGCCGAGCTCGACCACGTCGTCGGACGGTCTCGGACCCCTCTTCAACGCGCGCGCCTGCCAGCGCTGTCACTTGAAGGATGGCCGCGGCCGGCCGCCGGCTGTTGATCGCGGTAGGGATCCCCATTGCTGGGGACCCCCCGCACGGATCCGGACATACCCGCTAAGGCATCCGGCTCCTCCCTTGGGTTGTGCTGACGGCGAGTCGTTGGCTCGGCCACGGGTGTCGGATTTCGAGCTTGGGCCAGTGTGCCCCTCTGAGGGCCATGAGGCTGGCCAATGAGAAGCGGTCCTTCTGCGATCTGCGGCGCAAGCATCGCAGCCACAGCCGCGTCAGGCGATCGGCAAATCGGCTTAGAGATAGGAAGCTGGTTGGAACGGCGTAATAGTTCAGCCATCCGTCGACCACCTTTCCCAGCCATTTTGCCGTGACCACAGCTTTGTGATGCATCCGCCTGCGTAGCGCCTCCTTGAGCCGTTTCAGAGTGCGTGCCATCCGCTTCGCCTCCGGCTTGCGCCCCAGCTGGAACCGTCCCTGTCCGGTCTCCGCGCAGTAGTGCGTGAAGCCCAGAAAGTCGAAGGCCTCCGGCTTACCCTGTCCTCGTTCCCGGCGGCGCTCACTGGCAAACCGCCCGAACTCGATGAGCCGGGTCTTGTCGGGGTGCAGGTCCAGTCCGAAACCTCCGAACCGCTCCTTCATGGCGTTCAGAAAACGCTCCGCATCCCGCTTGTGCTGGAAGCCCACCACGAAGTCGTCGGCGTAGCGCACGATAATCGTGTCGCCTCCGACCTCGTGGTTGCGCCACTTCCGCTGGAACCAGAGATCAAGGACATAGTGCAGGTAGATGTTAGCCAGGATCGGTGAAATGACGCCCTGAACGCAAAAGGCAACCTTCGCCTTCGGTGCTGTGGTTGCCGGGTTTCGACGGGTCTGGACCGCCGCCTGGCGATCCCGAGATTGGGATTGAATGGCGAATGGTGATTTTGTCCTCGGTGACCAACACCTCCTTCACGATGAGCCGGACGATGCGCTGCCGTTCGGCGATGTCCAGGGTTTCGGCGGACGAGTGCAGCCGCGCCAGAAAGCCGGTCAGCGTCTCGGCGAGCCGGAGATAGGTCTCGCGATCCTTCGCCCGATCGACGGCGGATTGCAGTTCGCGATTCAGAGCCTGATCCTGACGACGGAGCTCGGACGTTCTGTCGCGCAGTTCATCGATTGTAATCAACTCCTCCTGATAGGCGTTGACCAGGCGGTCGATGCTTTTTCGGACCCGGATCAGACGGTGCCGCAGGTCGTTCTCGCGCTGCTGGTTTGGATCGGAAGCGCGGGCCGCCTGTAGTCGCCGGTCGATCTCGGCGCCGATCAGTGCTGGATCCTCGAGCAGGCGGACCACTTCGCCCCAGACGACGTCATCGAGCAAGTCCTGGCGCACCGGCCGACTGTCGCACACCGGTCCGTTGAGATGGCGCCAAGAGTCAGAACCCAGGCAGCGATAATAGGAGATCTTGCGGGCACTCGTCTGGGCCGATGTGCGAGACAGCGCGTAGCCGCATTTGCCGCACGAGACCAGTCCCTGGAGCACGCTGGGCGTCTTCGTGCGACGCGGCGCGTGGATCTTGTTCATCTCCAGCCGCTCTTCGGCCAGGGCGAAGGTCTCTTCGCTGACGATCGCCGGCACCGGGATCTCGATCCACTCCTCACGCGGTTTTTCGTGACCGCCGGTCGTGCCGCTGGCCACGCCGCGGCGCAGGCGCAGAGGACGTGTCACACATTTACGCGGCATCTGGCGGGTCTTGCCGAAACAGGCTTTCCCCTTGTACGCCGGATTGCGGAGCATCGCCCACACCGTCGAGCGTTCCCAGCGCGAGCGCCCGGTGGAGGTGGGTACCGCGCGCTCATTGAGCCTGCAGGTGATCGCGCCGATGCTCATGTGATCGCAGGTGTAGCAGCGGTAAACCTCGCGAACCACCGACGCCTGCGGCTCGACGATTTCGTAGAACGCATCGCTGTCCGGGGTTTTCTTGTGGTAGCGGTAGCCATAGGGCGCGCCGCCGAGGACGGCGATTTCGCCGCGTCGCGCCCGATGTCGCTTGCCGCGCCGGGAACGCTCCAGGATTTGCGCGCGCTCGTATTCCGCAATCATGCCCTGGAACTGGACGAGCAGATGATCTTCCGGGGTTTCCATCGACGGCGCTCTCAAGAACACGGTCTCGACGCCCTGACGGGCCAGCTCCTCGATGATCAGAACCTGGTAGGCATAGCGCCGGCTCATACGGTCCGGGGCATGGACCAGCACCGTGTCGATGCGCCCTTCCGCGGCGAGATCCCTGACCCGCTCGAGCCCCGGGCGTTCGAGAACGGCGCCGGTATAGCCGTCATCTTCAATGATCATGTCGGGCGCGACGCTGTAACCGTGGTCCTCGGCGTAGGCGATCAGGGCCTCGGTCTGGCTCGCTATCGTGTTGTCATCTCTCTGCCGCTCGCCGGAGACCCGCGCGTAAATGGCTGCGATCTTCATGGTCGTCTCCTATGTCCTGCGCTCGGACCGGGATTTTGTGAGTTTGATCGGGCACCAGGATCGCGTAGGCGTTGTGGAGTTTGGCGTCGAGCAGACGATCGAAGGCATAAGCGAGGTGAACCGTGGGCCGAGCGCCCAAGCGACGTTCAGCCATGCCGATCCGCGTCCGATAAAAAGCGTCTCAGCGCCCGCGCGACGATCTCCCCGATGGAGTGGCCGCTGCTCCTGGCGTGGGCTCGCAAGGTCTCCGCCAGAGTGCCTGGAATCTTGATGGTGATCGGGATCAGCTCTTCGGTCGGCTCGGCCGGCTGGCCCATGGCGCGCGCGTCCTGGACGTAGCGATAGGACTGACGCTGCGACAGCCCGAAGCGCTGCGACAGCCGTGCCACGGCTTCGCTCGCCGTGGCGCCCTGGGCGAGCAGCGTGTAGGCGGCATTGAGCCGCTCGACCTTCTGGGATCTTGTTGACCGGATCATTTGCCATAAGAATATTACCGTTTGCGGCGCAAGTCAGTCAAGGGACGGTCTCGCCATTCCACAATCTGACGTTCGAAGCGGAAGTTACCTTTTGCGTTCAGGGCGTCATCACCGAGCCTTGCGGCGTCCCCCGCAGATCGTCCCGCCACTCGCCAGCTTCCATGACGCCGGCGTTCAACCACTTGATGATCAGCCTGATGATCCGCTTGTCCCCGATCTTGTGCTCCAGAAACCGGACCAGCCAATCTCGGGACACAGTGTCGAAGAACGCCCGGATGTCACAATCGACCACCCAGTCGATCTTGCGCCTTCCGATCCCAACCGCAAGCGCGTCGAGCGCGTCGAGCGCCCTCCGCCCGGGCCGGAACCCGTAGCTGAACCCCAGCAACTCCGCATCGTAAATCGGCGTCAGGATTATCTCCGTCACCGCCTTCTGGACGATCTTGTCCTCGATGGCCGCGACGCCGAGCGGTCGTGTGCCGCCATCCGGCTTCGGGATGTTCACCCGCCGTGATGGCGTCGCCCGGTACGCTCCCGAGTGCACGCGGTTGTGCAGGTCTCCCGGCCGTCGCGCAGCGCGGCGAGCATCGACCTGGCCCTGGCCCGCGCCTCGGGCTCGGTGATCGTCGCCGCGTCGCCTATGATCTTCCAGACCCGCTTGCCCCTGTGCTGGCTGTGGATGAAGTAGCGCCTGGCGCCGGAGGGCATGACCCGGACGCCGTACCCCTTCAGTTCGGCGTCCCGGATATCACGCACCTTGGGGCGGGGCCGAAGAGCGTCGACTCTTCGCTGGGTGAGGCGGATGGCTGGCATGATTGCGCGTCTCCGATCTGTTGCAGCGAGGTGCGGAATCGGCTTGAATTCCGCGCCCGGTGTCAATAGAAACGGAAGACCATCGCAATCGAATCAGCTACTTAGCACCGAAGGTGCGTGTTTCCGTGTGAAACGGAAACGCTCTCGCCCGCATCTCTCACCTCGTTCACAGCCCGCGCCTCTCTCCGGAGCACGTCAGAAGACGACGCGCCGTCTTCCGGCTACCACCGGGCCGAGAGGCGGGCGCCGATGCGGTGCTCCACCGGGCCGCTGCCCTTGCTCTCGATTCGACGCGCCTCTGTCGACAGCTGGAGCGCGCCGGGCCCGTCGCTCGCCAATCGCCAGCCCAGGATGTACTCCCGGCCGGTGTCGGAGAGGCCGAGGCCGACCTCGGGAACCGACGCGAAGCGGCCGCCCCAGGCCGGGAAGCCATAGCCGAACCTTGCTTCCAGCCGGCGATGCTGCAGGTCGCCCTCACCGTCCAACTCTGAGCCGGACTGCGCCGCGAGGCCCGTCAGCGCCCCCTGCGCCAGCAACGCATCAGCACCGCCAGAGGCCGGGTCGCCGACCGTCTGGGTCAGCGTCGCCGTCGGGCCGAGCGCCGAGGACGGCTTCGGGTCCCAGGTGAGCGAGGCGGAAACGCCGCGCTCGCGGAAGCCCTCTGTTTCGTGAGTGAGAAGCGCATGTCCGCGCAGCTCCGCGACCAGCCCGCTCTCCGGATCGGACCAGGCGAACCCGCCGCCGAGGTTGATGCCGAACCCGGTCTCGGCATCGCCGCCGTCATGACGCACGCCGATCTCGACGGAGGGAGTCAGGCTCGCACCGCCCTCGAGCGGTATCGGCTGCGACCCTTCTAGGCCGAGACGCAGCCGGGTTACCGTGGCCCGGGCTGCAGCCAGGTTGCCGCCGTCCGTCCCGCGGCCCGCGTCGGACGCGGTCTGCACGATCAGCGCGTCGGTCTTGGCGGCCAGAGTGAGGCCGTCCTCGGTGCCGTCCAGCAGGCTTCCGCGTAGCCCGGCCGCCGCCATGCGCAGGTCCAGATCGGTGCGGATCGTGGCGCCGTCCTCGTCCGTCCCCGGCTTCTTCGGCGTCACGGAAAGCTCGCCCGTGCCGTAACCGGCGGCGCCCCATGCGTCCACCCGCTCGGAGAGCGCAAGGCGCCCCCAAGGATAGAGGCCCGTCAACGTGGCTTCCACCCGGCCCTTGCTGTGGCCGACGTAGCCGCCATCGCCGGCGCTGCGCGAGACGATCAGACCGGCGGTCCAGTTCTCACGGGCCCAGTCGACGCCGATCATGGCGCTCGAGACCTCGCCGTCGAGCGTGAGGTCGCCCTCGCGGCCGTCGAAGCGGGAAACGGCGGCGCGTCCCCAGAGGGTGGCATACCCGTGCTGCCCGGTTTCCGCGGTGACTGCGAAGGAGGTGCCGCTCAGCAGGTCGCCCTGCGTCACGCCGCGCGACGCCAGGGACGTGGGGCCGGCGTGCTCTTGCCAGGCTGAATCGCGTTGCGCGGGTGAAGCTTCCTGCGGTGCTTGGCCACCGACCCGTTGGCCGGCGAGCGTCATCTCGATGCCGGGCTGCCGCGTTGCCCGCACCCGGCTCTCGACCGCGCCTAGCACCTGCTCGGCCACCGTGCGCCCGAAGCGCCCCAGCCAAGCCTTCGGGATCGGTCCGGTATTCTTGATGACGCCGAGCCCCGAAGCACCATCGATGCGCGCGCCCTGCGCGTTCGACAGGAAAAGCCGCATGGTCTCGAAGCCCTCGTCATGATCGTCGGCGAGCACCTCCACCTCGACGGTCTTCAGGGTCTCGCCGGCCTCGAAGGTCAGCGTGCCGCTCGTGGCCACATAGTCTTCCCCCGCGACCGCCTTGGACCCGTTGGGCGGGTCTTCTCCGGTCCGGTAGTCCACCGTCACCGGTGCTTCGCTGTGGGGCGACAGGCTGACCTTGAAGGCGAGCTTCGCACCCGGTGCCTCGCGTACCGAGGCCCCGTGGACCCGGAAACCCGCCTCGCCCAGCGACAGCCCGGTGTCGATCACCGGCACCGTGACCTCCAGCGGCCCTTCGGCCAGGTACCAGGCCCGATAGTCGCCAAGGGGGGGCGTCAGATGGAAGCCCGCGTCGGTCCCGGTCAGCCGTATCGTCAGTGTGCGCGACGCGTCGGCAACGCCGTCCCCGATCGGCGTCACGGTGCGCGTCGAGACCCGCACGCCGGGCTCGTTCGCCGCCCCGTGATCGAAGTCGAACTGGTAACGGCCGGGCCCGTTCACCGCGTAGTGGAACGAAGGCTTTTCGTGCGGCAGGGCACTGTCGGCCACGCCAACCCCGGCCACCGCCACCTCCTCGAAGCCGCCGTTGCGGACTACCCGGATCTCGAAGGGCTCGCCCTCGCGCGCCGAGCCGGACACCTCGAGCCGCATGGCGTGCAACCCGCCGCGCACCCGGTGCTTGGTGAATTGCTGCGCCGGGATGGTCTCAGGCACGAAGTTATTGCCCTGGGTGTCGCGGATGGTGCCGCCGTTGAGGTCGAGGAACCTTCCGTAATGGGGCAGTTGATGTCAAACACAGATATTCACGATCTTCCGGCTTGGCACGGTCTCTTGAACATGAAGAACCATCGCCTGCGGCCGATCGTCGTCCCAGGCATGGTCAACATAGGTGGTTACCTTGGCAAAAGCTGCTAACTGACTCGCCCGGCGCGGCACAGAGAAGGAACTACGATCCCGGATGTGTCCGCCGCCAGGCTCTCGCTTCCGTCCGTGGTCGGCGCAGCGGCCGCCAACGTCATGCCTGGTCCAAGACGATTCCCGAGTGCCGATCTGATCTACGTGCTCGACCGCAACAGGGCGGTTCGGCGAACAGGGTTCAAAACGCGCATCTTCGGGAACCGCGTCCCGGCGAGGGGACACCGGTGGATCGCCACCTTCAGGCGCGACTCTTTCCTCCTCTCCTAATTGACTGTCGGTGGGATGCAGCCGCGCCTATGCCGTCTGCAGCGCCATCGCCTCCTCGCGCGTAAACCGGAACCCGGCGCCGTCCCGCCACATCCGATGGAGCACCACGCCGATGCGCCGGGCCAAGGCAACCGTTGCACGCTTCTTGCCCCGGAGCTTCGTCAGACGCTGCGCCCAGGCCTTCAACCAGTTCGGGCCGGTGGTGCGGTTCAGCATCACCGTGGCAGCCTGATAGAGCGCCGAGCGCAGACCTGCGTCGCCACACTTCGTGATGGCGCCGACGATATCTCGCTCGCCGGATTGGGCCCGTCCCGGCGTCAGCCCCACCCAGGGGCCGACATCCTTCGATCTTCGGAAGCGCCCGGGATCGTCGATCGCGGACATGAAGGTCAGCGCTATGACGTGGCCGACGCCGGGCATGGTCATGAGCAGCCGGCACACCGGATCTTCCCTGGCCAGATTACGGACCAGCTTCTCCAGGCCGGCCAGCTCGCGGCGCAGAGCCGCCCGCGCGCGCAAGATCGGTTCGGCCGCGGCTTCCAGCATCGCGTTGCCGGCGATCAATTCCCGGACGCGGGCCTCGTAGCGGCCCTTGGAGACCTGGCCCAGCTTCAGGCCGAAGTTGCGCAACACGCCGCGCAGTGACAGCTCCATATTGGTGAGCGCGTTCAGCACCGACTTGCGCGAGGTCAGCAGCGCGCGCATCTCCTGCGATGACACCGACTTGCAGTGCACCGGCCGGAACCAGCCCATCTGCAGCAGCCGTGCGATGCCCTCCGCATCCCGGCGATCCGTCTTGATCGGCATCGCCTTCAGCGCGGCCTTCACCCGCCGGGTCTCCATCAGCACGGCCTCGAAGCCGGCGCCGGTCAGACCCTTGTGCAACCAGTGGGACAAGGGACCGGCCTCAAGACCGATCGCGGCGATCTCGTGCTCCAGCTTGCCCATGAACGCAACGAGTGCTTCAGGCGTGCTGGCTACCTGCGCCTCGGTAACGATCTTCCCCTTCTCGCCGATGACGCAGATTGACGTGCTTGCCAGCGATACATCCAGCCCGATATAGACGTTCATGTCGTTGCCCTTTCCTTCGAGGAATTGGGGCGCGCCTTGCGGCAAGACCCCGTGAACACGCTGAGCGTGTAAGGGCAACGACACCCGATTCGCTTCCGTAATGGGGCAGTTGATGTCAAACACAGATATTCACGATCTTCCGGCTTGGCACGGTCTCTTGAACATGAAGAACCATCGCCTGCGGCCGATCGTCGTCCCAGGCATGGTCAACATAGGTGGTTACCTTGGCAAAAGCTGCTAACTGACTCGCCCGGCGCGGCACAGAGAAGGAACTACGATCCCGGATGTGTCCGCCGCCAGGCTCTCGCTTCCGTCCGTGGTCGGCGCAGCGGCCGCCAACGTCATGCCTGGTCCAAGACGATTCCCGAGTGCCGATCTGATCTACGTGCTCGACCGCAACAGGGCGGTTCGGCGAACAGGGTTCAAAACGCGCATCTTCGGGAACCGCGTCCCGGCGAGGGGACACCGGTGGATCGCCACCTTCAGGCGCGACTCTTTCCTCCTCTCCTAATTGACTGTCGGTGGGATGCAGCCGCGCCTATGCCGTCTGCAGCGCCATCGCCTCCTCGCGCGTAAACCGGAACCCGGCGCCGTCCCGCCACATCCGATGGAGCACCACGCCGATGCGCCGGGCCAAGGCAACCGTTGCACGCTTCTTGCCCCGGAGCTTCGTCAGACGCTGCGCCCAGGCCTTCAACCAGTTCGGGCCGGTGGTGCGGTTCAGCATCACCGTGGCAGCCTGATAGAGCGCCGAGCGCAGACCTGCGTCGCCACACTTCGTGATGGCGCCGACGATATCTCGCTCGCCGGATTGGGCCCGTCCCGGCGTCAGCCCCACCCAGGGGCCGACATCCTTCGATCTTCGGAAGCGCCCGGGATCGTCGATCGCGGACATGAAGGTCAGCGCTATGACGTGGCCGACGCCGGGCATGGTCATGAGCAGCCGGCACACCGGATCTTCCCTGGCCAGATTACGGACCAGCTTCTCCAGGCCGGCCAGCTCGCGGCGCAGAGCCGCCCGCGCGCGCAAGATCGGTTCGGCCGCGGCTTCCAGCATCGCGTTGCCGGCGATCAATTCCCGGACGCGGGCCTCGTAGCGGCCCTTGGAGACCTGGCCCAGCTTCAGGCCGAAGTTGCGCAACACGCCGCGCAGTGACAGCTCCATATTGGTGAGCGCGTTCAGCACCGACTTGCGCGAGGTCAGCAGCGCGCGCATCTCCTGCGATGACACCGACTTGCAGTGCACCGGCCGGAACCAGCCCATCTGCAGCAGCCGTGCGATGCCCTCCGCATCCCGGCGATCCGTCTTGATCGGCATCGCCTTCAGCGCGGCCTTCACCCGCCGGGTCTCCATCAGCACGGCCTCGAAGCCGGCGCCGGTCAGACCCTTGTGCAACCAGTGGGACAAGGGACCGGCCTCAAGACCGATCGCGGCGATCTCGTGCTCCAGCTTGCCCATGAACGCAACGAGTGCTTCAGGCGTGCTGGCTACCTGCGCCTCGGTAACGATCTTCCCCTTCTCGCCGATGACGCAGATTGACGTGCTTGCCAGCGATACATCCAGCCCGATATAGACGTTCATGTCGTTGCCCTTTCCTTCGAGGAATTGGGGCGCGCCTTGCGGCAAGACCCCGTGAACACGCTGAGCGTGTAAGGGCAACGACACCCGATTCGCTACCATCGCGACAGGCTTCAACGGTGCCGATTGGTGCCGAGCCCCATTACGGCATCTGAACTCCAGCCCGTCCGGGTCGTTGTCGCCCTTCTCCACCGTCCAGGTGAAGGTCAGTTGCCGCGAGCCCGAGCCACCGGTGTAGCGCGCCCGGCGCTCGCGATCGAAGATATCGAGCACCAGCTCGGGCGTGCCGGTCACGGTCACCTCGGTGTCGAGGTTGAGCGTGAAGGTCAGCGTGGCGCCCCTTCCGTGCACCGTGTCGTCCGGCAGGGCGAGGAAGTCGTCCTTGATGTAGTAGGGGCCGTGGTCGGCGCTTGCCGCCGGTGGAACCGGTGTGATCTCGATCCGGGCCACCGGCGGTCCATCGTTGGCGGCGATCGTGACCGGTACCGTGCAGACGTCATCGGCGCACGCGCTTCCGTCGGCGTTGCGCGGCCGGATCCTCTGCGGCGTAAAATCAGGAGTGGACCGGAGCCGCAACTCGACGGTCTCGTCGGCTTCCGTCACGTCGTCGTCGACGATCGTTAGCGAGACCTCTTTGCGCGCCTCCCAAACGCCGCCCGTGGCGGTGAAGTCGTCGGGGCCGAAGACGACATTGGTCAGCAGTTCTTCGTAGTCGTCGCCAACAGTGGCCGTGCCCGATGTGGGGTCCGAAAAGACCAGTATCGGGAACCTGCTGCCGGGCGGGGGCACGCCGGGCGCGGTGCGCGCGACGACCGCGACGGTTGCCTCGGCACCGCCTTCGACGAAGCGGTAGGCGGCCCGCTCCGCCCGCACCGTGACTGCCGGGTCCGCCACGACAATCCGGGTCGTTGCCGAGCCGGGCGTGCCGACCGCGTATCCATCCCCTGCCTCGATGGTCGCGGTCAGATCGCCGGACTGCGCTGCGTCGCCGTCGAAGAGCGACCGGAACAGCTCGACGTCCGTGCTCGTCTCGTTTGCTGGAATGGTGAAGTTCGTCCGGGAAACGCTAGTCACGAAATTTTCGTCCTGCGAGAGTGTCACCGCGCCGCCGATCTCCCCTTCGGCGGTTTCGTTGCGTGTGACGGTGAAGACCACGGTGTCGATCCCGAAACCGTAGCTCTCCTGCCCGGCCGCGATGGTGAGCGTCGGTTCCTCGCTTTGGGCCATGAACACCGGCACCATGCAGACATCGTCCGTGCAGGTGCTGCCGTCGGAATTGCGCGGCCGGATTCGCTCCGGAGTCGACGCCGCGCGCTTGAACATCACTTCCAGGCCCTCGGCGGTTTCGGCCGTCGAGAAGGAGACCGTCCTGCTCGCTTCCCACTTTCCGTCCGTGGAAACGAAGTCGCGCGGCTTGAATTCGACCGTTTGCGACACGCCCCTGGCTACGCGGCGCGCTGCCGTCTCGTCGGATGCGGCTTTCGAGGACACCGCGAGGGAGAATGCCTTGCCGGGCCGGGGCAACTCGCCCTCGGTGCGGGCCACGAACGTCACCCTAACCGCCCCGTCGTCGGGTTCGACGGTGTAGGAAGCCTGCTCCGGGCGGACCGTGATCGCCGGATTCTTGACCACCAGGCGGGTTCGCGCGCTGTCCGGGTGCCCCACCGTGTAGCCGAACGCGGCGACCAGCGTCGCGCTCAGCGCGCCCGATTGCGTCGCCGGACCGTTGAACTGCCGCGCCCGGATGCGGAACTCCGCATCCCTCTTGCCCGCCCGGAACCGCACGACCGCGTTGAGCCGGTCGGTCGGCAGGTAAAGGTGGGCCTGGGCGAGCGAAACCCGAACCGAGACCGCGTCGTCCGCCGGACCCGCGCGTCTTAGCTTGAAGATGACATCGTCGATCCCGAAGCCGTAGGAACCGTGCTCTGCGGCGATGCTCACACTCGGTTGGTCGAGTCCGGGGAACGCACGGACCGGCGCGCCGGCGCCGAGGAGCATCGCCACCGCAACCAGGGCCGGGACGGTGAGTCGCAGTATCGCGCGGAGGACGCGGCCCGCCGGGCAGCAGCGCCTGCCCCGCGCTTCTTGTTCGGCGTGTCCAACGGTGGCCGTGAAGGCTTGGCGATGGGTCATGATTGCGTTCCTCCGAAGACGAAAACGCCGCGCACGGGGAGCCGTGCACGGCGCTCTGTCGGGGTCGGGTCCGGATTCCGGAACCCGCGGTCGGGCTCCGGCAGCGGCACGCAGCGGGCCTGCAGGACCCAGGGCGGCGGGCCCGAGGCTTCAGTGGAAGCGCGGAACCGCAGCGCGCCGCAGCGGGAGAAGCGTACGTCCCGCGGGCAGATGATCCATTCGACGACGGTTGGCGCTGCCATGACCCGACTCCGCTTGCGCTGTGCGTGGCGGCTGCATCCGAAACGAATGCGCTAACGAGTCAGGTGGGCAGCGCTTCCATAGTAACCAGACGGATTTTTGAATGGGGCCGATTGGAAATTGTTATGCGCGGACGGCAGCGGACGCACCGAGAAGGGCAGAACGGTATGGCGCCAGCCCGGCCGCACGCCGCGTTTCCGCACCGGTCGTCGGTGCCTGCGCGGCTCGCCTTCATCGGCCGGATCGAGGCGCCCACGAGGGCAGAATCTCAGGAATTTGGCCCGAGAGTCTCTGATCTTGGGCCGGACGGGATGCCGGGCTTTACCGGGGAATGTCGAATGCGCCTCGGCCAGCGCAGGGACGCGTGGAGGCTTTCGTCGCCAGCGGCTCAGATCGTGCGCGGGGCGTCGACCCAGGCATATATTTCCCAGAGGTTGCCGTCCGGATCGCTGAAGTAGGTGGTGCGCGCATTCCACGAATGCGTGGTCGGCGGCTGAACGATGCGCACGCCCTTGGCCGCCAACGTGTCGTGGAGCGCGTCCACGGTTTCCGCCGTCTCCACACGGACCGCCACCATAACGGAGAGTCCCTGGCGGGGCGTCTCTGCGAGCTCGAGCGCCTGGGTCACGTCTGAGACCTCCCAGAGCGCGAGGCCCACGCCGTTAGTGTGGAACTCGGCGAAGCCGATGTCACGGCGCTTGAGCTCGAAACCGAGGGTCTCGCCGTAGAAGGCGATGGCGCGCTCCAGGTCCGAGACGAAGAGGCCGATGTCGGTCAGATTTCGCAAGGCATCGAGGCTCACCGTCGCTCTCCCGCGTTCCGGCCCTACCGTCGCCTACGCCGAGCCCGACCGCTCGCCGATGGGAGCGTGGCGGCTGCGCTCCTCCTGCATGGCGGGAGTCTTCTCGATGAGCGCGGCCCACTCCGCAAGCAGGGCGCTCCCCTCCTCACCGAGCACGCGCTCTGCCGGTATGCTCCTCTCGTGAATGGGCTTGCCGACGTCGCGGCGCAGCGGGTCGAAATCCGAGCCATGGCCGCGGCAGTCCTCCAGCGAGGCGCCGTAGTACACCTTGGCGATGTTGGTTAGCCAGATCGCGCTGGAGCAGAGCGAGCAGGGCTCGCAACTGGTGTAGAGCTCGCAACCTGTGAGATCCATCGTGCCGAGCCGCTTGCAGGCATCGCGGATCGCCACGATCTCGCCATGGCCTGTCGGGTCGAGCGAGAAGCCCATATCGTTGCAGCCCTCGCCCACGACCTCGCCGTCCTTCACGATGACGCAGCCGTAGGGCCAGTAGCCGGTGCCCTCAAGCATCTTCTCCCGCGCGAGATCGATCGCCCGTCTCATGTAGTCTGTCTTGTCCATCGCGCTCTCCTTCCTTGAATCGCGGTGCAGCGTTACGTCGTGCGGCGTCTCATGAATAGCGGAATGATCAGCAGCTCGGCGCCCAGCAGGGTGAGCAGGAGCAGGCCGAAGACGATCGTTCCGATCGCGTTGAGCGAGGGATCGTGCGAGGCGATCATGACATTGTAGACGGCGACCGGCAGCGTCTGGTCGAAGCCCGACACGAACCAGGCGATGATGAATTCGTCGAACGAGAAGGTGAAGGCCAGCAGCCAGCCGCCGGCGATGCCGGGCAGCGCCCAGGGCAATACCACGCGCCAGATGGTCTGGAGCTCGTTCGCGCCGAGGTCCCAGGCGGCCTCCTCCAGCGTGGACGGCATCTGCGCGAGGCGAAGCTGGATGATCGCCATGGCGGGCGCCGTCAGCAGCAGCGTGTGCGCGATGATGATGCTGTAGAGCTGGCCGTGCAGGCCGATCCGGGAGAGCAGGCCCAGCAGCGAGACGCCGAGGATCAGCGGCGGTATCAGGATCGGCAGGATCAGGATCGTCGCCGTCAGCAGGCGACCGGGAAAGACGAAGCGGTTGAGGGCATAGGCCGCGAGGAAGCCGATGATCGAGGCCCCAGTCGCCGCGATCGGAGAGACATAAAGGCTGTTCAGCAGCGCGTCGAAGAGGACTCCGTCCCTCACCAGCTTGTCGTACCACTCGAGCGACCAGCCCCGGAGGGGGAGCGAGGAATAGACGTTCTTCTGAAACGAGAAGAGGATCAGGAAGGCGATCGGCAACAGCAGGAAGATGAAGCCGAGAAAGAGGTAGACGCGCCCGGCGAGCTTGTAGCCGTTCTCGCGAAGATAGAAATCAAGGCGGCCCACGGTCACGACATCCGGTGCCTGGCCCGGTCGGCCATGCGGTAGGCGACCACCAGCATCACCACCATGATGAGGACCATGACCGTGGCCAGCGCCGCGGTGCGGGGCAGGTTGGTGTAACTGTTGTAGTCGGCCATGATCATGTTGGAGTAGAGCGGATAAGAGCCCAGCCAGGACTGGCCGATCCCGCCGCCGACCAACATACCCGAGAGCACGTCGCCGAAGCTGACGATAACGCCGAAGCCGAAGGCGAATGTCAGCCCGAGCCGGCTGAGGGGCACGATCACGCGCCAGAACGCCTGCAGGCGCGTCGCGCCGAGCTCGCGCGCCGCCTCGATCAGGTTCCGGTTCACGTTGATGAGCGTGATGTAGAGGATGATGATCAGGATCGGCGAAAGGTAGTGGATGAGGCCGATGCGCGTACCGATCTGCGTGTTCGTGATGATCAGGGGGTCGTCTAGGCCGAGCGCGCCGAGGGCGTAGTTGAGCACGCCCTTTTGCGCCAGTATCAGCTGCCAGGCGAAGAGCCTGAGGACGTAGCTGCTCCAGAAGGGGAGTATCGCGAGCACCAGGAAGAGCCGCTGGTAGCGCTCGGGCACGCAGAAGACGATCCCCATCGCCAGCAAGTAGCAGAAGATGACGGCGAACACGCTGGTGGTCACCGCGACATAGATCGACTGGATCAGGGCGAAGCCGAAGCGCGAACGGCTGAAGAACTGGGAGAAGATGTCGACGTAATTGGTGACCGAAAACTCGGAGACGATCTGATAGTCGCGCACGATCCAGAAGCCGAGCACGATCAGGAATGCCAGCGGCGCGATGAAGAAAATCGCATAGTAGGCGACCGGCGGCGCCAGGAACGTGAGCTTGAGAGGACTCCTGTTTGAAGGGGGGATGACGCTGCCTTCGGTCACAAGACCCCCGTCCTCAGCACAGTGTTGGGTAAGCCGTGCTCACGGCTGGCGCGCGTCCGGGTGCCCGAGGATGACGGTGTCCTCGGGCTCCCAGCAGAGCTCCATTTCCGAGTTGATCTCGGTGCCTTCGCCCTCGGTGAAGGGTTCCTGAAGGACCATCTTGACCTCGACGCCTTGAGCGGTCTCCAGGTAGTAGATCACCTGCGAGCCGGTGAACTCGCGGCCCCTCAGGACCGCCCGAATCGCGTTCAGGCCGTCCTCGCCGTCCTGGCGGCGGCGCAGCTTGTCCGCCTGCACGACGAGCTCGACGGCGGCACCCTGGTCGACCCTGTTGCCGTGGCCGGCGATGTGGACCTTGCCGTGGCTGCAGTCGACCGCCACCGTGCCTCCCGCCGTGTCCGCGACCCTGCCTTCGAAGATATTGTTGGCGCCCACGAATTCGGCGACGAAGTGGGTTTCCGGACGATTGTAGATCTCGGCAGGCCGGCCGGTCTGCTCCACCACACCCTTGTTCATCACCACCACCCGGTCCGCCATCGCGAAGGCTTCGCTCTGGTTGTGGGTGACGTAGATGAAGGAGATTCCAAGCTCCCGCTGCAGCACCGTGAGCTCGCTCTGCACCTTGATCCTGAGGTGCGCGTCGAGCGAGCTGAGCGGCTCGTCGAGGAGAAGGATTTCGGGTTCTGTGACCAGCGCCCGGGCGATGGCGACCCGCTGCTTCTCACCGCCGCTCAACTGGCCGATGCGGCGCGAGAGAAGATGGTCCAGATGCACCTGCGCGGCCACGGCGTCGACCTTGGCACGCACCGCCTTCTTGTCGTGGCGCCTGAGCGTCAGCCCGAACTCGATGTTCTTGCGCACGTTGAGGAAGGGGAAGAGCGAATAGTCCTGCCAGATCAGCCGAGTGCTGCGCTTGTGCACCGGCACGTCGCTGATGTCCTCGCCCCGCAGCAGCAGCGTACCTGCGTCCGCTCTCTCCAAGCCGGCGATGATCCTGAGCAGCGTCGTCTTGCCGCAGCCGCTCGGCCCCATGATGGCGACGAACTCGCCCCGCTGAACGTCGATATCGACCCGTTCAATGGCGACCACCGAGCCAAAACGCTTGGCGATGCCGCGCACCTCCAGGTCGGCGACCGCGCCTCCCGTTGTCGCGCTCACACGCTCATGCACCATCGTCTGTCAGGCTCATGTGGACCGAGCGTGGGGCGGGGCCGGCGCACGGAAACGCCGGCGCCCACCTCCCTCGATGCTTGCCGAGCTGCGGTAATCTAGCCCGTCTTGAACTCGTTGAAGATGTCGATCCACGCCTTCTCATCCTGCTGCACGGGAAGGTCGCGGCCAACGCTGCGGTCGATCAGCGTCTCCACCCACATCTGGCTGGGGTTGTTGGGATCGGGGTAGTAGCCGAGCAGATTGTTCTGCTCCTCAGTCCAGTAGTCGGCGATATTGAGGTTGGGGCCGCGCGCCTTGAACGCCTTGGTGTAAGCGAGCTTGGCCTGGACGTGCGCCTGGCTCATGTACTTGATCCACTCCAGCGCGAGCTCCTTGTTCTCGCTCTGCTTGCACATGGTGGCCACTTCCTGCCAACGGATGCCGC
Organism: Alphaproteobacteria bacterium; assembly: GCA_963422645.2. Classification (GTDB taxonomy): domain Bacteria; phylum Pseudomonadota; class Alphaproteobacteria; order UBA828; family UBA828; genus WTGU01. The sequence goes on along the minus strand of CAXXVO010000007.1, from coordinate 620,146 downwards.
CCTGCACTGGAATGGTCGATTCCATGTTCGTGTAGCCGGCGAGTTTCAGGTCGATGTCGAGATCGCCGATCATCCCTGCGACGACATCGCCGTTGATCATCGCCTGCACGATGGCCTGGGCGCCGGAGCCGAACATGTTGACCTGGGGCCTGAGCTTCAGCAGCCAGTCGCGGACCGCACCGAGCTGCTCGTCAGTCAGGTCGTAGGGGTTCTCCTTGTTGGGATGAACGGCGAGGCTGGCATTGCCCATGTTCGGCAGGTACCAGTCGAAGATGCCGATCTTGCCTTCGAACTTGGGCAGGAAGAGCGAGTTCCAGTCGCCGCTCTCCTCGAAGCTCATGTGATCCGAGTTATACGAGATGGCGTAGAAGCTGAAGCGCGTCGGCGTGCCCCAGACCATCCCATCGCCCGCCTGCACCTGGTGCATGTCGTTGAATTTCGGGTGGTAGTTGGCGAGCTCGGGCACCTCTCCCGGGTTGTAGGGCTCGACCGCATCGATGGCCGCAAGCTTGCGGATGTATTCGGCGTCCGCCAGGACATTGTCGTAGGTCCCGCGCGGTGTCTGGTTGAAGAACTGGAGCATCTGCTCGCCGCCGATGTAGATCTTGAACTCGACGTTGACGCCGTGCGTATCCTCGAACTCCTGGATCACGTCCTTCTCTTCATAGCCCGGCCAACACAGCACCCGTAGCGTGTCGGCAGCGCGCGCGGTGCGCGAGAAGATGGTGAGTGAACCCGCCGCCGCAGCGCCGGCCGCCGCCGCACCACCCTTCAGGAGGGTGCGTCGGTTGACTTTGAGACCAGTGCCTTCGGTCTTCTTCGAACTATCGCCGTTATTCATCGGAGCCTCCTTGCTGCGTCAGCCTGTCGAGGGATGGCCCGGCGCCACCTCCTGCGATCCCGGACGGCCCGTCCGCCGGGGGGTAATCGCGCGGTGCGGACAGTGACGGCCTGTGCCGAACGACCGCTGCAATACCCCTGTGAGGGGCCCGCCTTGTCTTCCATGCCCTGCTGCATCTGCACGCATGGTGCCTCGGTCATTTGAAACTCTGGGCAGCGGCCATGTCAATGCGCCGGCCGCCCGGCGCGGTTAGCTGGCGCGCTTCGCTTCCATCAGGGCCTTCTGCAGTTCGACGAGGCGGGCCTCGATATGCGCCCCCGCCAGCACAGGCGGGTATCTGGGCGGGTCGTCCGGGCCGGTGCAGCTCTCGAGGCACCGGATCTCGGTGTTGACGTTCGCGCCCATGAAGAAGGGGATCGAGTAGCGGTTCCGCCCGGTCCGATTGGCGGCGCGGTGGATGTTCGAGGTGAAGCGGTCGTTGGTCCAGCGGGCCATGAGGTCACCGATATTGACCACGAAGGTTCCCGCGACCGGCGGGATATCGATCCAGCGGCCCGCGCCGTTCAAGACCTGAAGTCCGGGATTGGCATCCTGCGCCAGGATGGTGAACATCTCGTAGTCAGTGTGCGCGCCGACGCCGAGCCGCGTCTCGCCGGAGGGCTGGGGCGGGTAGTGCAAGAGCCTGAGCGCGCCTGCGGCGCGGTCGAACTGGTCGCCAAAATAGGCCTCGGGCAGAGCGAGGGCGAGCGCGAAGGCGCGGAGCAGCGCGTTCGAGACCTCAAGCATGGCCGCGTAATAGGCCTCGACGGCTTGGCGCAACGCTGGCGGGTCCGACGGCCAGAGGTTAGGGCCGTAGAGCAGGCTGCTCGCGCATTCCGGCGGGTCGTCGGGCTGGTTCTCGCGGCCGAAGTCGACGACCTCGTGCGGCTCGTAATAGTCGGCCGCCGCGTCGTGCCGCTCCTCAAAGAGCCCGGAATAGCCGCGAAAGTACCGGGACTTGCTGGCGTGAATTTCGCTCTTTGCGACTTTAGGCAGGGCGTAGAACAGCGCCATCTGCTCGAACAGATCGTCGACGGTCGCCTTCAGCACGCCATGATTGCGGATGTAGAAGAAGCCGACGTCGATGCAGGCGCCCCGCACGGCATCGCCCACGTGGCGACGGGCCGGCTCGTCGTCCTGGAACAGCGGCCCGATATCGATCTGCGGCACTTCCTCGAACGCCGCGACATGCACCCGGCCCGCTTTGGCCTGACTCATGACCGCTCCCCCTGCTGTCGTTGGGCGTCGTCGTTCGACCCCTCTGAATCGAAGCCAGTCGACACGGTACCACGCCGGTCGGCATCCGTTCCGCGCGGTGTCCTGATTACGTCGCCCGTTCTGCTCCATGCGTTGCAATTTGGGCAACACATGGAGCAGAATTTGGCAGTTCCCTCGAACAGGCCGGCTGGCTACCGTTGATTGCGACGTTGGGAGGTATCGGGGATGATCCAAGTGGGATGGTTCGCATCGCTCCGCCGCGCCTCCCGCATCACGTCCATCGGAAAGAGCTGGTAGCGCGGTGCCCAGAACCGACGATGCAGCTTCGACACGAGCCGCCGGCGCGCTATTCGCAGTCCAAGCGCGCACGCGGTGCCGGGCCCGCACCATCCGCTACCTGCCTGACAACCACCTGGGAGGCCAGACCATGACAGAGCACAATCACCACCAATCCGGGATCAGCCGCCGCGAACTGCTGCGCTACGGCTCCGCCCTCGGCGGCGTCGCCGCAATGTCGTCCATGATCAGCGTCGAGGCCCTCGGCGCCGATGCGGCGAAGGTCAACATGCAGCTGGGCTGGCTCGCCAGCAACGGCATCCTGGGCGAGGTCATGGCCAAGCGCACTGGAATCTACGACGAGCTGGGCATCGAGCTCGAGGTCACGCCGGGCGGGCCAGGCGTGGACGGCGTGGCTTCGGTCGCCGCCGGCCGGGCTGAGAGCGGCCAGCTCTCCTCCAGCCCTTCGCTGATGCTGGCGCGTTCCGCCGGCATCCCGGTCAAGGCGTTCGCCGCCGGCTATCAGAAGCACCCCTTCACCTACTTCTCGCTCGAGAGCAATCCCATCCGCACGCCTCAGGACATGATCGGCCAGACCATCGCCACGCAGCCGACGGCGGTGATCCTGCTCAGGGCGCTGCTGGCGAAGAACGGCATCGCCGAGGATCAGGTCGAGGTCGTCAAGATGGGGAGCGACATGAACCAGCTGATGACCGGCCGAGCCGCCGCGGTCACCGGCTGGCTGTCCAACACCGCTGCGCTGAGAGTCATCGGCGACGGTCGCGTCGACATGATGCTGTGGGACGCGGGCATCCAACTCTACGCCAACGTCTACTACGCCACCGACGAGATGCTGGCGGAACACGGAGACGTGTTGGCTCGCTTCCTCACCGGGTCTGCGCGCGGCTGGGGCGAGGTGCGCAAGAACCCCGAGGCCGGCGTCGAGCACCTCGTGGCCGAGTACCAGAACCTGGACCACGCGAGCGAGCTGGAAGCGGTCGCTCCATTGCTCACTTTCGCCTTCAACGATGTCACAGCAAGCGAAGGCTGGGCGACCATGAATCGGGCGAACTGGCAGGACCAGATCGATACCTACGCCGAGCTGGAGCAGTTCCAGGGGGCGACACCGACTGTAGACGACGTCATGACCTCGGATGTCCTGGCCGCCACGGAGGAAGTGAGAAAGCAGGTTGGATGACGTCAGCCATCGCCGCGGCGACGGCAGGCGCTGAGACCTCCGCCGCCCCGGCGATCTCGGTGCGCGACCTGGCGGTCCGTTTCGACGGAGACGCCGGCAGCATTACGGCATTAGACGAGGTCGGCTTCGACGTGCTCGAAGCCGGCTTCGTCACCATGCTGGGGCCGTCAGGCTGCGGCAAGTCTACGTTGCTCAGGGCGATCGCCGACCTGGTACCGGTGAGCGCGGGTGCGATCAGCGTCTTCGGCCGCACGCCGGAGCAGGCGCGCCGGGCCCGCGACTTCGCCTTCGTTTTTCAGGATGCGACGCTGCTCCCCTGGCGCAGCGTCATCGACAACGTCCGCCTGCCGTTGGAGGTTGGCCGGCGCGGCGTTGCCGTCGAGCAGCATGCGGAGCCTGAGGAGCTGCTGGCGCTGGTCGGTTTGGAGGGACGCACGGATGCCCTGCCCCACGAGCTCTCGGGCGGTATGCGTCAGCGCGTCTCCATCGCCCGGGCGCTTGTCTGCCGCCCCCGCGTGCTGCTGATGGACGAGCCCTTCGGCGCGCTCGACGAGATCAACCGCGACAAGCTGAACGAGGAGCTGCTGCGTATCTGGAGAGAAACAGGCACCACGATCATGTTCGTGACCCATTCGGTGCCGGAAGCCGCGTTCCTCGGCCAGAAGTGCCTGGTGCTCTCGGCCCAGCCGGGCCGCGTCCGCGAATACGTGGATATCTCCTTCACCGCGCCGCGCGTCCTCGGCATGCGCGACACGCTCGAGTTCGTGCAGGTCACCGCGCACCTGCGCGGCCTGTTGGAGGTGCCGCGATGACCTCGACAGAGGTCGGTGCGAAGGCCGCCAAGCCGCGGGCGTCTGCGGCCGGGGCCGCGCGTTCCCAGAGAACGAAGATGCGGCGGCGCTTCCGCCGCGCACCGGCCGTCATCGCCGCCGTCGGCATGGTGGTCGTCTGGCACCTCATCGTTACCGGGTTCGAGGTGCCGACCTACATCGCACCGAGCCCGTGGCAGGTCCTGCAGGTGTTTGCCGAGCAGGGCGACATCCTCTGGATCAACTTCCTGCCGACCCTGCTGGAAGCGGTGTGTGGCTTCGCGCTGGGCAACACCATCGCGGTGTTGCTGGCGGTCTGGTTCGTGCACAGCGGGCTCGCGGAGCGCGCGTTCTATCCCATCGCGGTCTTCATCAACACGATCCCCATCATCGCCATCGCGCCGATCCTGGTGCTGATGCTGGGCAACGGCTACGAGCCCAAGATCGTCATCGCGGCCCTGATCTGCTTCTTCCCGACCCTGGTCAACATGGTGCGTGGCCTCAAGGCCGTCAGCCCGCAGATGCTCGAGCTGATGCGCGTGCTCTCCGCCAACGACCGGGAAGTCCTGTTCAAGATCCGGCTGCAGAGCTCGCTGCCCTTCCTCTTCGCGGCGTTGAAGATCGCGTCCACGACTTGCGTTATCGGCGCCATCGTCGGCGAATGGATCGGCTCCAACTACGGCCTGGGCTCCCTCATCATCGAGGCCACCTACAACTTCCGCGCCCCCCTGCTTTACGCCACGGTGATCCTGGGCGCAGGGCTCGCGGTGGCCTTCTTCGTGACCACGTCCCTCGTCGAACGGCAGGTCCTGAAGTGGAAACCCGGCGCGGTCTACTGAACCAGCCGCGAAGACACCTGGAGGCAAGAGCATGTCATCGCCCGAAATTTTGACCCGGCCGGAAACCCGCGTACCGGTCGTCGCCACCGCCGACGTGGTGGTGGTGGGCGGCGGGCCCGCCGGAATATCGGCGGCGGTCTCGGCCGCGCGCAATGGCGCGCAGGTGGCGCTGATCGAGCGCTACCCCTATCTCGGCGGCCTCGCTTCCGGCGGCATGGTGCTGGTGCTGGACGACATGCACAACGACACGGAGATCTCCGTGCGCGGCCTCGCCATGGAGATCGTCGAGCGCATGCACGCGAAGGAGCTCTGCGTCTACCCGCCGGAGGCCGACCGCGACCCGGCGGTGCGCACGACCGATGCGCTCTGGCGCAAGTGGTCCCGGTGGGGCCTCTACGACTTCTATGCCAACACGAAGCCCTATCCCGTCATCTTCGCGGCATCCTTCGATCCGGACGGCTTCAAGCAGGCCTCGCTCGACATGGTGCGCGAAGCCGGCGTCACGCTCAGGCTGCACAGCTGGTTCCAGTCCACGATCGTCGAGGACGGCCGCGCCGCCGGCGTCATCGTCGAGACCAAGGAGGGTGCGCAGGCCATTCGTGGCAGCATCGTCGTCGATGCCACCGGCGACCTCGACGTGGCCGCCAGCGCCGGAGCGTCCTTTGCCGAAGGTTCCTACATCGTCACCACGGTCTCGCGCATGGGCGGCGTGGATACGGACGAGGCTGAGCGCTTCCAGTTCGAGGAGCCCGAGCGGTTTGCCGAGATCGACCTCAGAGCACGGCGCCTGATCGGGGGCTGCTGGCAACACTGGTGGCTGAAGACCCCGCTGCCGGGCATCGTCTGGTGCAACTGCCCGCACATGTCCGGCTTCGACGGCCTCAAGGTGGCGGATCTCACGGCGGCCGAGTTCGAGGGCCGGCGCCGCATGCAGGCGGTGCTGGAATTCGCCCGTGCGCGGGTGCCGGGATTCGAGCGCGCCTACTTCGTGGACTTCGCCCCCCAGACCGGCGTGCGCCAGACCCGCCTGCTCGAAGGCGAATACGTGGTGACCAAGCGGGACGTGAAGGAGCGGGTGCACTTCCACGACAGCGTCTGCCGCGGGCGGGACTATTACACCCCCTACCGCGCGCTGCTGCCGATGGGCGTGGAGCAGCTGTTGGTCGCAGGCCGCCACTACTCGGCGACATCGCAGGCCCAAAAAATCAGCCGCGAGATCCCGCCCTGCATGGCCATGGGCGAGGCCGCCGGCATCGCCGCTGCCCAGGCGCTCGACGGCGGCATCCTGGTGCGCGATGTCGACGTTCGCGGCATCCAGAGGCAGATGCGGGCCCAGGGCGCGGACCCCGGAGACCGGCCGGCCCCGAACGCGCTCGTGACGGAGGCCGCCTGATGTCCGCCCAAGCAGGCGTTGCCGGCGACCGTCCGCTGCCACTCGACGGCGTGCGGGTCCTCGACTTCACCCAGGTGATGATGGGCCCGTGCTGCACCCAGATGCTGGGCGACTATGGCGCAGACGTGATCAAGATCGAGCGGGTCGGCGCCGGCGATCTGTCGCGCTGGAGCGTGGGCGAGGACCCGGACGGCGGCAACAACCCGGTCTTCGCCAGCCTGAACCGCAACAAGCGCAGCGTCGCCCTTAACCTGAAGTCGGAGGCGGACCGTCAGGCCGCATTGCGTCTCGTGGAGAGCGCAGACGTGGTCGTCAGCAACTTTCGCCCGGGCGTGATGGAGCGCATGGGCTTCGGCCACGACGACCTGCGCCGCCTCAACCCGCGCATCATCTGCGCCGTCGGCACAGGATTCGGGCTGGAGGGCCCCTACGTGCACAAGGGCGGGCAGGACGTGCTCGCTCAGGCCATGAGCGGCGCGATGCACCGCCGCGCGGACCCGGAACTGCCGCTCTCGGTCTACCCCACCGCGCTCGCCGACTACAGCGCCGGCATGCACCTCGTGCAGGGGATCCTTCTCGCTCTCTTGCAGCGCGAGAAGACCGGCGAGGGGCAGCAGGTTTCGGTCTCGCTCTACAACTCCATGCTGGCGATGCAGATGCAGGAAGCGGCGATGTGGATGATGCGGGGGCGCGAGCTCAACTGGGCCGCGATGCCGCTCTCCGGCGTGTTCGAGACCACCGACGGCGCCATCGTCATGGTCGGCGCGTTCAAGGAGAATCCCCTGCGCGACATTTGCCAAGCACTGGGGATCGACGATCTCTCCCCCGATCCCCGTTACGACACCTTGGAGCAGCAGACGCTTCACCGGGCAGAGCTGCAGGCGATCTTCCGTGAGGGCTTCGCCGGCAACACCACCGCGCATTGGTTGGCGCGGCTCGAGGGCGTGGACATCCTGTGCGCCCCGGTGGTGACGCTTGAGGACGCCCTGGACGACCCGCAGACCGCCTGCAACCGCATGATCGTGGAGCTCGATCCAACAGCCGGCGGGCCGGTGCGTCTCGTGGCCTCCCCCATCGAGATGTCGGCGGCGCCCTTCGCCGTTCGCCGCGCCCCGCCGACGCTGGGCGAGCACAATGACGAAGTGCTGGCCCCGGCACGCGCCAGTGAGCACGCGGCGTGAGCGTGGGTTTTAGCGTCTGTGACGGCGTCGCCCGGGTCACGCTGAACCGTCCTGAGCGCTTGAACGCCATCGACTCCGCTGCCGACGCCGCTCTCGACGACATTTGGAACGCGATCGAAGGGGACCCGGCGATCCGCTGCGTCGTGCTCACCGGCACCGGGCGCGCCTTCTGCGCCGGTGCAGACATGAAGGAAGACGGCCCCGGCGGCCTCGCCTACTGGGCCGGCACCGGCGACCACGGCTTCGGCGGCATCGCGCTCGGCGGTCGCTTGTCCGTCCCCGTCATCGCCAGGGTCAACGGCCTCGCGCTCGGCGGCGGCTTCGAGATGGTGCTCGGCTGCGACCTCATCGTCGCCGCCGAAACCGCATCCTTCGGACTGCCCGAGCCACGGGTCGGCCGCCTGCCGCTGGACGGCATGATCCTCCTGCCCCGCCTGATCCCGCGGGCACATGCCATGGGCATGCTGCTGACTGGCCGGCGCATCAGCGCGGCGGAAGCGCTCGAATGCAGCCTCGTCAATCAGGTCGTGCCGGAGGACGAGCTCGACGGCGCCGTCCAGTCGTGGATCGACGATATCGTCGCCTGCGCCCCACTCAGCCTGAAGGCGATCAAGCGGTCCGCCGCCGACACGGCGCACCTGACGATGCGGGAGGCCCGCAACGCCCGCCTGCCGAGCCTCGCGGCCGCGCTGCAGAGCCGGGATGCGGAGGAAGGCGTCGCGGCCTTCCGGGAGAAGCGCGCGCCCGTGTGGAGCGGAGACTGAGGCCGAGCGTCGATGCCACGCGGCGGTGCTGCGCTACTTCGAGGCGGTCGCCGAGGACGGATCGATCCGCCGCGCGTCGGAACGCCTTCACATCTCGCCGTCCGCCGTCAATCGCCAGATTCTGAAGCTCGAGGATTACCTCGGCACCCCGTTGTTCGAGCGGCGGCCCGACGGCATGCGGCTCACCGATGCCGGTCAGCTGGTCCTGCGCCACGCGCAAACCACACTGCATGATTTCGCCCGCCTGCGCGGCGACATTGACAAGCTGCGCGGCGTCGTCAGCGGCGACGTGACCATCACCACGCTGGACAGCCTGAACGTGCAATTCCTGCCGGAAGCGCTGGCCGAATTCATCGCCGTCCACCCGGCGGTGCAGATCCGGGTCATGGCCTGCGATCCCGTCGAAACCATGCACTCGGTTGCCCAGGGGAACGCGGATCTCGGCCTGACTTTCTCGCCGGCCTTGCGTCGCGGGATTACGGTGCTCAAGGACGTTTCCTGCCCCATGTGCGCGATCATGCCTCCAGACCATACGCTGGCGGCCCGCAAGACCGTTTCCCTGGACGAGTGCGGCGCTTACCCGCTGATGTACCAGGATCATTCCGGCTCCATGCAGCTCTTCTTCGGAGAAGAGATGGAGGCGTTCAAGAACGCACACAAGCCCTTGGCGATCTCCAACACCCTGGCTGTTCTGAAGCGGCTCTTGCTGCGCGGCGTCGGGATCGCGTTTTACACGCGCCTGGGATTCACGGAAGAGTTGGACCGCGGGCGGCTGGTCGCGGTGCCGCTCGAAGATGGCCGGTTGTCCCGCCTGCGGCTTTGCCTGATTGCGCCGTCCGAGCGCCTACCGACGCTGGCTGCTCAGGCCATGGCGGAGCACCTTCAGGACGCCCTGGTTCGCTTCGCCGCAACGCAGGATTGACCCTCTCCTATCTGATCGCTCTGCCTCTGGATTAGGGAAAGAGGCAGTGGGCCCACCCTGCTGTTGGGCCGCCGGGCCGGCGGCCCTATTCGCTCAGCGCTTCCCCCGGTGCCGGTGCCTGGCCGTCGTATGCGCCCCAGACCGACTGGTCGAACTGGATGACCGAGCCGGTCATCATGCCGCTGTCGCCGGAGGCCACCCAGAGCACGGCGCGCGCGATCTCGGCGGGCTCCAGCAGTCGTTCGAAGGGCAGCGTGGCTGCGGCCTTGTCGATGAAGTCGGGATCGCCCGATTCCTCGGCCTGGAGCCTGCGTTCGTTATCCGAGTTGGTCCAGCCGATGTTGAGCTGGTTCACGCGGATGCGGTTGCGCATCAACGCGAAGCCCGCGTTCTGCGTGAGCGTGGCGAGCGCGCCCTTCGACGCGCTATAGGGCGCAAGGAAGGGTTGGCCCGCGCGCGCGGAGGTCGAGCCGATATTGACCATCACGCCTTCAATGCCCTCGCGAATCATGATCTTTGCCGCGTCCTGCATCAGGAAGAAGGGGGCGCGAACGTTCGCGGCGAAGAGCGTGTCGAAGAGCTCGGGCGAAGTGTTGAGCAGGTTGCCCCGGTTGGACATGCCCGCAGCATTGACCAGGATGTCGACCCGGCCGAAGCGGGCGTCCGTCTCGGCCATGACCCGGCGCACGTCTTCCATGACACAGAGGTCGGCGCCGACCACCTCTACCGGCACGCCGCTCTCTCTCGTGATCTCTTCGGCCACCGTGCGGCCCTTCGCCGCGTCGCGGCCGACGGTGACGATCCCGGCTGCCCCGGCCTTCGCGAAGAGCCGGGCGATGGCCGCGCCGACTCCCTGGGTGCCGCCGGTGACGACGGCGACCTTTCCATCGATTCTATTCATTGGGTGACCTTGTATCCGGCTTTGGCCATGACGCGGCGGAGTTCGGCGTGTCCTTTTTTGGCCATCTCGAGCGGCGGGTTTGGCACCGGGTCCTGTTCCGCCTCGACCACGAACCAGCCCTCGTAGCCGACCTCGGCGAGGCGGTGGACGATGGTCTCGAAGTCGAGGTCGCCGTCGCCCGGCACCGTGAACGCCCCCTTGATGACCGCGTCCAAAAAGCTCTCCCGGCTGCGGTCGAGGCCGTCCACCACGCCCCGGCGCACGTCCTTGGTGTGGATGTGGCCGAGCCGGCGGCGGTAGCGCTCGATGACGCGCAGCCCGTCGCCGCCCGCAAACGCGAGGTGGCCGGTGTCATAGGCCAGCCGAAGCGCCTCGCCGCTGTGGCTCATCAGGCCGTCGAGCTCCGCCTCGGTCTCGATCACGGCGCCCATGTGGTGGTGATAGGCGATCGGCATGCCCTCCTCCGCGCACCACTCCGCAAACGCGGTCATGTTGCGGCCGTACGCCCTCATCCGGTCGTCGTCGGCGATGCGGGGCTTGGTCGCGAGCGGGGCGCTGCGCTCGCCCTGGATGGCGCCCGCGATCTCGCCATAGACGATGCAGGGCGCCTCGGCCGCGATGAAGAAGTCCATCATCGGCCGGATGCGCTCCTTCTCCGCCTCGATATCGCCCTCCAGCAGACGGCCCGAATGCCAGCCGCCGCAGACCGAGATCCCGTAGCGCTTCAGGATCGGCCCGAGCTCGTCCATGTCCATCGGAAAGCGCCGGCCGGTCTCCATCCCGCTAAACCCCGCCACCGAGGCCTGGCGCAGACACTCCTCCAGGCTCACGTCGTCGGAAAGCTCCACCAGATCGTCGTTCCACCAGGCGATGGGCGCGATGCCCAGCTTCGCTTCCAGCATCCCTCACACTCCCACGCGCTGCTTCGCCCGGATCTCTTCGTGATCGGCGCGGGCGGCCCGCACCGTCTCGCGCTCCGAGACCTCGGGCACGCCGACATCCCAGGCGGCATCGCCCGGCGTCCAGGTGTAGGCTTCCGTGGTGATCGAGAGGACCGTCGTCCGGTCGGTCCCCTTGGCCCACTCCAGTGCGGCCTCGAGGTCGGCGAGGCTCGCGCAGTGGCGCGCATGGGCCCCCATGGACCCCGCGTGCTGCGCAAAATCCACCAGCGGCGGGTCGCCGGTCGTAGCCCGCCGGCAATCCTTGAACAGGTTGTTGAAGCCGGGCGTGCCCTTGAACTCCTGCAGCCGGTTGATGACCGCGTAGCCGCCATTGTCGCAGATCACCACGATCATCTTGTGGCCCGTGAGGACCGAGGAATAGAGCTCGGCGTTCAACATCAGGTAGCTGCCGTCGCCCACCATGACGATGGGCGTGGATGAGCCCGCGGTCGCCATGGCATTGCCCCAGCCGCCGGCGACCTCGTAGCCCATGCAGGAGAAGCCGAACTCGAGGTCGAAGGTGTTGCGCTGCTTGACCCGCCAGCCCTTGGCGACCTCGCCCGGAATCCCGCCGGCGGCGGCGATCAGGTGGTCGCCCTCGCCCGCAGCCCGGTTCACCACACCCACCACCTGCGCGTAAGAGGGAACCGGCGCGTTGGTCTGCGCCTGGTGCTCGTCCAGGAGCGCGTCCCACTCCTTGAAGAGTGCCTGAGCCTTGGCCAGGTGGGCGCCCTCCACCTTCCAGGCGCCGAGTGCTGCGTCCAGCTCCCGCACCGTCTCCAGCGCATCGCCCACCACCGCAAGCGCCCGGTGCTTGGTCGCGTCCCAGCGCGCGGCGTTGATCGAGATGAAGGCCGCATCGTGCGCAAACGCGGTCCACGACCCGGTGGTGAAGTCCTGCAGCCGGGTGCCGATGGCGAGGATCACGTCGGCGCTTGCGGCGAGGGTATTGGCCGAGGTCGAGCCCACCACCCCGATCGGGCCGCAATGGACCGGGTCGTCGTGGCTGAACGCACCCTTGCCGGCAATCGTCTCGACCACCGGAATCCCGCGCTCGGCGGCAAAGGCCGCCACCGCCGCCTCGGCGCCGGAGTAGCGCACCCCGCCGCCCGAGATGATGAGCGGCGATTTCGCCGTCTGCAGCAACGCCGCAGCCTCGGCCACGCGGTCACGGTCCGGGCGCGGGCGGGGGATGGTCCAGACCCGCTCCTCGAAGAACGCCTCCGGGTAGTCGAAGGCCATCTCCTGCGTGTCCTGGGGCAGCGCGATAAAGGCAGGGCCGCAGTCGCCCGGGTCGAGCATGGTGGCGATGGCCTGCGGCAGCGACGCCATCAGCTGCGCCGGGTGCGCGATCCGGTCCCAGTAGCGCGAGACCGCCTTGAAGGCGTCGTTCACGGTGACGGTGGGGTCGCCGAAGTGCTCCACCTGTTGCAGCACCGGATCGGGCAGCCGGTTCATGAAGGTATCGCCCGCGAGGATCAGCATCGGCAGCCGGTTGGCATGGGCCGCGCCCGCAGCCGTCATCATGTTGAGCGCGCCCGGGCCGATCGAGGACGTCGCGATCATGATCTGGCGCCGGCGCTTCGCCTTGGCGTAGCCCATGGCCGCCAGCGCCATGGATTGCTCGTTCTGCCCGCGCCAGGTCGGCAGCCGGTCCTGAACCGGCTCCAGCGCCTCCGAGAGACAGGTGACGTTGCCGTGGCCGAAGATCGCGAACACACCGGCGAAGAGCGGAACCTGCTCTGCGTCGATGATGGTGTGCTGGCTGCAAAGATAGCGGACCAGGGCCTGCGCCATCGTCAGGCGTACGGTATCGCGTGGCATCGTCGTCCCCTCCCCGCGCAAGCGTGATCCCCGATGACTGACGATCTCATATTGACAGAGCGCGCCGGTTGCAATGACTGCTGTCGGCAGAGCGCCGGTGAGGTGCGCAGGAGACGCGAAGGGGCAGATCGCCTTCCGGCGCGCGCGATGGTAGGAAAGCGGGCGCAGCGAGGAGAGGGGCGGGCCCGCCGATGCCGCGTCGGTCCGGCCCCTACGCCGAGGGAGACGACATGCAACACAACGCGCTGAAAGAGATCTGGGCCTCAGGCTCGCCGGTGCTCAACGGCTGGTGCTCCATCGGCAATTCCTTCACCGCCGAGATCATGGCATCGCAGGGCTACGATGCGATCACGGTCGACGTCCAGCACGGCGCGCTGGACTACGCCGCGCTCCTGCCCATGCTGCAGGCGGTGCGCGCCTCTGACGTGGTGCCCATGGCGCGCGTCCCCTGGCTCGAGCCCGGGGTGATCATGAAGGCGCTGGATGCCGGCGCCATGGGTATCATCTGCCCCATGGTCAACACCCGGGACGACGCGGAAGCGTTGGTCTCCTACATGCGCTACCCGCCGCTCGGCCAGCGCAGCTTCGGCCCGACACGCGCGGCCGTCGCCATGCCGGGCTACGGCGTGGACGCCAATGCCGAGGTGCTGGCGATGGCGATGATCGAGACCGCCGACGGTGTGCGCAACCTCGAGGCGATCTGTGCCACGCCTGGCCTCGACGGCGTCTATGTCGGCCCCGCCGACCTCACCCTTGGCACCCAGGAGGGGCGGCTCCCGCCTGCGCTCGACCGGGAGGAGGAGGAGATGATCGCCATCATCCGCCGCATCGCCGACGTCTGCCGGGAAAAGGGCATCAAGGCCGGCATCCATTGCGGCACGCCGGAGTATGCGCTCCGCGCCATCGAGTGGGGCTACGCCTGGACCACGGTCGCAGCGGACTCGCGCCTGCTCGCCGCCGCCGCAGGCGCCTCGGTCGCCGCATGGCGCAGCCTCACAGGCCAAGACCTCCAGACCGAGCCCAAGTCCGGGAGCATCTACTGATGCCCCGCGCACAACAAAAACCCCAACTCCAGGTCGGTGTCATCGGAACCGGATACATCGGCAAAGCCCACGTCTTCGGCTATGCCACGGCGCAGAAGGTCCTCGACCTGCCGCTGGCGCCGGTCATGCATACGGTCGCCGACATCACGGAGGAACTCGCGGCGACCGCGGCCGACGCAATGGGTTTCGCGCAGTGGACGACCGACTGGCGGACCATGATCGACGATCCCACGATCGACGTGATCCACGTCGCCACGCCCAACGCGCTGCACTGTGAGATGTCGCTCGCGGCCATCGCCGCGGGCAAGCACGTCCACTGCGAGAAGCCGCTCGCGACGTCGGTCGAGGATGCGCGCGCGATGACGGCGGCGGCCGAGGCCGCAGGCATCAAGACTCAGGTCGGGTTCAATTATCTCTGCAACCCGATGATGGCTCTCGCGAAGGAGATGATCGCGTCCGGCGAGCTCGGCGATATCCGCGGCTACCGCGGTCTCCACTGCGAGGACTACATGACCGATGCCGAGGCGCCGCCCAACTTCCGCCACGAGCCGGCGGGCGGCGGGGCGCTGGCCGATATCGGCAGCCACGCGCTCGCCACGGCGGAGTATCTACTCGGGCCGATCGCCGAGGTGATGGGGCATTGCGTGACCACGATCGCCGAGCGTCCCGACGAGGAGGGCGGCCGGCGCACGATGGAAGTCGACGATGTGGGCCGCGCCTTCGTCGTGTTCGAGAGCGGCGCCACCGGGTCGATCGAGGGCAACTGGATGTCGACCGGCCGCAAGATGCAGCACGACTTCGAGGTTTACGGCTCCAAGGGCGCTTTGGCCTTCAGCCAGGAACGGTTCAGCGAGCTGCACTACTACAGGGTGGACGATGCGCCGGGGCGGCGTGGCTTCCGCCGCATCGAAGCCGCGCCGGATCATCCGCCCTATGGCCGCTTCTGCCCGGGGGCGGGCCATCAGCTCGGCTTCAACGACCTGAAGGCGATCGAGATGGCGGGCTTCGTCGACGCCATGGCGGGCAAGGGCCCGGAGACCTTCAACTTCCGCGACGGTCTGCGCTCCCAGATCTTGCTGGAGACGATCCGGCGGTCTTCGCGCGAAGGGCGCTGGCTCCCGGTCAAGACTTGACGCCGCCCCATCGCGGCCGGATCGTTCCGGCGCCAAGCGCCGAACAGCGCAGACATACAGGAGGAGGATGACATGGTTCGGATCGCGGTTCTCGGGTGCGGGCGCATCGGCCAGATGCATGCGGCCAACGTCGCGCGCCACCCGCGCGCCTCGCTGGCGATGGTCTACGACATCGACGCGGCGGCGGCAGCGGCCGTGGCCGAGCGCGAAGGGGCCCGCGCCTCAGCGAGCGCCGAGGAGGTGCTGGCGTCGCCCGAGGTCGACGCGGTCCTGATCGCATCCGCGACGCCGACTCATGTCGAGTATATCGAGATGGCGGTCGAGGCTGGGAAGCCCGCGCTTTGCGAGAAGCCCATTCACCTCGATCTCGCCCGGGTCGAGGCCTGCAGGGCCCGGATCGCGGGCTCGTCGGTGCCGATCCAGATCGGCTTCAACCGCCGCTTCGACCCGGGCCACCGGGCGGCGCGCAACGCCCTTCTCGCCGGCGAGATCGGCGATCTCCACCAGGTCATCATCACCTCGCGCGACCCGGAGCTGCCGCCGCGCGGCTACCTGGAGGATGCCGGCGGGCTGCTGCGCGACATGACCATCCACGACTTCGATCTCGCCCGCTACATGCTGGGCGAGGAGCCGGTCGAGGTCTTCGCGGTTGCGGGCGCGCTGATCGACCCGGTACTGGGCGCCGAGCTGGACGAGATCGACACCGCCATGATCGTCATGCGCACGGCGAGCGGCACGCAGTGCCACATCAACAACTCGCGCACCGCGGTCTACGGCTACGACCAGCGCATCGAGCTGATGGGAACCAAGGGCATGGTGCAATCCGGCAACCGCAAGCCCCACGAGATGCGGCGCTACTCGGCAGACAGCATCGAAGGCGCCGAGCCCTACCTCTTCTTCTTCATCGAGCGCTACACCGAGGCCTTCATGGCCGAAATCGACGCCTTCGTCGACGCAATCGAGACGGGAGAGCAGCCCGAGGTAAGCTTCGAGGATGGCCGCCGCGCCCTCATCCTGGCCGAGGCCGCCTACAAGTCGCTAAGCGAGAAGCGCCTGGTCCAGGTCTCCGAGATCGCCTGACGGCGGTTACTGGCCCGGTGGCGAGCCACGATCGTCCTGCGTCTCCATGAGGCTCGCGAATTCGGCTTCCAACTCGGACATGTCCTCGCCGCCGGCCATGAGGTCGGTGATTTCCTCGCGGGTCTTTTCGCCCTTTCGGAAGTCGGCGGCGACAGCACCGCGGATCAGGACCGCGAAGTGGTCGCCGACAGCGCGCGCGTGCAGGACCTGGTGAGTGATGAAGATGACGGGCAGTCCCCGGCGCTTGGCCTCGTTGACAATCCGAAGCGCGTGGGCCGCCTGCTTTACGCCGAGCGCGGCGGTGGGCTCGTCAAGGATCAACACGCGAGCGCCAAAGTACACCGCCCGGGCTATGGCGAGCGACTGACGCTCACCGCCCGAAAGCCCGCCGACTAGCCGGTTGCCGTCGTCGATCCGGTTGATCCCGAAGTCCTGCACCGCTTTCACCGCGATCTCGTTGGCTCTCTTGCGGTCGAAGACAGTGAAGGGCCCCCATCTCTTGGTCGGTTCGACCCCGACGAAGAAGGACCGGCCGATTGACATCAAGGGGAACGTGCCGCCGAACTGGTGCACGGTTGGAAACGGCGGTGCGAAATTAGTCCACGGTAGCGGCGGGATTGTCTCGCTGCGGGCGGAGCAAGACTCTGCCAGATAGGCCCTTCCCGGCGACGGGGAGGGCGGGGGCATGCATACCGTGGAACTTTATCGGAAGGTCCGTCTCGCCTGCCGGGACGGGATGAGTGAGCGGGCTGCGGCGCGTCACTTCGGGATTTCACGCGAGAGCGTGAAGAAGATGCTGCAGTTTTCGGCGCCGCCGGGCTATCGGCGGACGGCGCCGCTTCGGCGTCCGAAGCTGGACGGGTTCATCGAGATCATCGACGGGTGGCTGCGGGACGATCTGGAGCAGCTGCCCAAGCAGCGGCACACGGCGAAGCGCATTTTCGACCGTCTTCGGGCCGAGCACGGGTTCAGCGGCGGCTACACGATTGTGAAGGATCATGTGCGCGAGCATCGGCGCCGGCGGCGAGAGATGTTCGTGCCGCTGATCCATCCGCCGGGGCATGGGCAGGCGGACTTCGGCGAGGCGCGGGCGGTGATCGGGGGTATCGCGCGCAAGGCGCACTTCTTCGTGTTCGATCTTCCGCACAGCGACGCCTGCTACGTGCGGGCCTACCCTGCGGCGACGGCCGAGGCGTGGATGGACGGGCATGTGCATGCCTTCGCCTTCTTCGGCGGGGTTCCCCGATCGGGTTCTCTACGACAACGACCGCTGCCTGGTGTCGCGCATCCTGGCGGACGGGACGCGCAAGCGGGCGGGGCTCTTCAACGGGTTCCTGTCGCACTACCTCGTGCATGATCGTTACGGGCGTCCGGGCAAGGGGAACGACAAGGGCGCGGTCGAGGGTCTGGTGGGCTTCGCCCGGCGCAACTTCATGGTGCCGCTGCCACGGTTTGCGAGCTGGGAAGAGTTCAACCTGCGGCTCGAGGAGCAATGCCACAGCCGCCAGGGCGATATCCTGCGCGGACACCGCGAGACCATCGGAGAGCGCCTGGCGCGGGATGTGGCGGCCATGGCCGCGCCGCCGGCTACGCCCTTCGAGGCCTGTGACCAGGCTCCCGGCCAGGTCAGCTCGCAGTCTCTGGTTCGCTATCGGACCAACGACTACTCGGTGCCGGTGGCCTATGGCCATCGTGACGTCTGGGTACGCGGTTACGTCGATCGAGTGGTGATCGGCTGTGGCGGAGACGTCATCGCCCGCCATCCCCGGTCCTATGAGCGTGAGGACATGATCTTCGAGCCGATCCACTATCTGCCCCTGATCGAGCAGAAGATCGGCGCCCTGGACCAGGCAGCGCCGCTCGCCGGATGGGACCTGCCGCCCGCCTTCCAGACCCTGCGCCGCCTGATGGAGGCACGCGCGCTCAAGGCGGGGCGGCGGGAGTACGTGCAGGTCCTGCGGCTGCTGGAGAGCTTCGGGCTGGAGGATCTCCACGCCGCAGTGAAGGATGCCCTGCGCCTGGGCGCCATAGGCTTCGACGCGGTCAAGCACCTGGTGCTGTGCCGCCTCGAGAAGCGCCCGCCGAAGCTCGACCTCGATGTCTACCCCTATGTAATGCTTCCGTTCTCAGGTGATGGATGGTGATTTCACCGATTGAGTGTCCGCTTCCAGTCTCGTCGGAGAGGCCGCAGCCAGATGTCCTTCCTGGGCTCGGCCCGCTTCATGTGCGTGTCGTAGCGCCCGCGCCCCTGGGTGGTCCCGACGCGGATCCAGCCGGATGCCTTGTAGACGGCGCCGGTGTAGCGGGGCGTCTCGACGAAGGTCTCCACGAACGTCACAGACTACTATCTTGCAGGCTTCCGAGGCTCCTGAGCCCGTTCGCATTCGACGCTACAAGCATCCTTTCGACGGTGAGGCGATCGAGATTCTCGATCGGCGCAAAGGAGGTTACGGGGGCCGGACTCTGAAGGTTCGGATGCCGGACGGCAGCTGTTGTTGGATACCAGCGGCATGGACGAGCCTTGGAGCCCGTCCCGAGGATGCACCACGCCTGATCGGAGAGTTGTCTGAACCGCTTATGCACATGGCTCCGGTCGCGAGAGTTTGCCACCAGATGTTGAGGTTGAGGTTAGGGCGGGAGAACGGGTAGAATGTTGCCTATACGTTCCTGCCGACGGAGCCACCACATGAAACAGGTCGCCGACAGCCTCCTCGCCTTCCAGCACATGTTCCCGGACGATGACGCCTGCGCCGCCTGGCTGATCGAAATGCGCTGGCCGGACGGCTTCGTCTGTCCCGCGTGCGGCCATGAAAAGGGATGGGCGCTGCGCAGAAAAGCACACACCTTCGAGTGCGCCGGCTGCCGCCGGCAGACCTCGGTGACGGCCGGGACGATCCTGCACGCCAGCAAGCTGCCGCTCACCGTCTGGTTCTGGGCCGCCTACCTGATGGCGACCCACTCCAACGGCATCTCTGCCCTGCAGCTCCAGAAACAGCTCGGTATCGGCTCTTACCGCAGCGCTTGGCTGCTCGCCCACAAGCTGCGCGCCAGCATGGTCGACCCCGAGCGCAACCCGTTGTCGGGCCTGGTGGAAATCGACGAGGCCAGCCTTCCATTCCGGACCAAAGACGATCCTCCCACCGGAGGGCAAGGACGCAGCCACGACGGCAAGATGCTCATCGTCGGCGCCATCGAACTGGGGGATGGAACCATCCCGGGCCGCCTGCGGCTGGCCGAAATCTCCTCCTACGGCGCCGCCGACCTCGGACACTTCGTCGAAACCGCCGCCGATCCCGACGCCATCGCGAAAACCGACGGCTGGTCCGGCTACGCTGCGGTCCCCGCCGATCGCCACAATGTCCATGTCGTCGGGAAGACCGCCGCTCACCTCGTCCTGCCGTGGATCCACCAAGTCTTCTCCAACCTCAAAGGATGGGCGCGAGGCGTCTACCACGGGCTGCGCCGCAAGCATCTGCAGGCCTATCTCGATGAGTTCGCCTTTCGCTTCAACCGCCGCAAAACCCGCCACGCTGCTTTCCGCTCGCTCTTCCGCATCGCCACCAATGCAAAACCCCTTACCTACAGCATGTTGATCGAACCGGAGCCATGTGCATAAGCGGTTTGTCTGATTTCCTCACCCTCCTTAATCTTCTGAATGACCTTGATGAGAGGGAACTCAGGCGCGATGGATGCGGAGCAGGAGTTGGCGCTGATCGCGCTGATGGAGTGGGAGGAGCGCCGGGACCGGTGGCTGGCGTTTCCGGCTCCGGACCGGGATCGCGTCGTGCAGGGTCTGGCCGATCTGATGGTTCGGATTGCGGATCGGGAGGCGGCCGATGACGGTCGATCCGTCGAAGATCACCCAGCGTCATCTTGAGCGTCTTGCAGTTGTCTACGTTCGCCAGTCGACACCCTTGCAAGTGAACGCGCACCAGGAATCGCAGCTGCGCCAATACGCGCTTGGCGAGCGTGCCCGGGAGATTGGCTGGCCGGCCGAGCGGATACGGACGATCGACGCCGATCTTGGCGAGAGCGCAAGCGAGAAGGCGCGCGGCGAGCGTGGCGGCTTTCGGGAGATGTGCGACCTGATCGCCCGGGACCATGTCGGGGGCATCTTCGGGATTGAGGTTTCGCGGCTCGCCAGGAACACGATGGAATGGTTTCAGCTTCTCGATCTATGTCGCAGGCACGACACGGTTCTGGTTGAGGACTGCCACATCTACTGCCCGAGCCGGGACGACGACTCCCTTGTCCTGGGGATCAAGGGAACCGTGAGCGCCGCTGAGCTGTCTCTTATTCGCGCCCGGATGGAGGGCGGAAAGCGGAACAAGGCGCTTCGTGGCGAGTTGTACTCGCGCGTTCCGATCGGATTTGTGCGGGATGGCTCGACTTTGCGGAAGGATCCGGATGCCCGGGTTCAGGCGGCGATTGCAACGGTCTTTGCGCGTTTTCGGCAAGCCGGTTCGGCCCGCCAGGCGACGATGCTGCTGCGTGAGGCGGGCGAGGATGTTCCCTCTCGCCGGCACCCGGGGGCAGCATTGGAATGGGGCCCGGCGCGCTATGAACGGGTGTACCGCATCCTCACCAACCCGGCGATGGGCGGCGCCTATGCCTACGGCTTCAAACGCGGCGTTGGTCACGGTGCGCCGCTGCGGCCGGTCCAGGAGCGCTGGGATATTCTTCAGCCGGAGAAGCATGAGGGATATGTCAGTTGGGCAGAATGGCTTGAAGTACAGGAGCAGCTGGCCCGCAACCACATGGCTCCGGACGGAGCCCGCGGCGCGGCGCGGGAAGGGTCGGCTCTGCTCCAGGGTCTCGCGGTCTGCGGCGGCTGCGGATTGCCGATGACCGTCTACTACAGCAAGACGGGCTGGGGGTATGAGTGCCGCAAGCGCGATGCTGCGCGCCGGCGCGGCGGTTGTTGGTCGACAGGCGGCAAGCGCGTTGATGCGGAAGTTGCCCGTCTGTTTCTCGATGCGGTCACGCCGGCGGGGGTGGAGGCGGCCCGGCAGGCGGCTTGTGATGTTGCTGAACGCGGCCTGCGCGCGTTGCGCCGTTGGGAGCTGGATCTTGAGCACTGCCGGTACGAGGCGCGGCTTGCCGAGCGGCGCTAAAAGCAGGTCGATCCCGACAACCGTCTGATTGCGGCAACGCTGGAGCGCGAGTGGGAGAAGGCGCTTCGCGCCGAGAAGGCTGCACAGGAAGCGCTTGAGGCGGCACGGGCGCGTCAGCCCGCGGCCCCTGCCCCGGCGGTTTTCGAGGGTCTCGGCGCGCGCCTGTCGCAGGTCTGGGGGGCGTCGTCGACGACCATGCGCGAGCGCAAGCGCCTGCTCGCCTGCCTCCTCGACGAGGTGACGATCGAGCTTGCGCGACAGGAGCGTGAGATCATGGCAACATTGCGCTGGCGTGGCGGGCAGATCGACGAGATCACTTTGCCGATGCTCGCGGGCTCTCCGACACCCCGGCGCGATGAGCGCAGCACGGTCGAGCTCGTGCGCAAGCTGTCATGCTTTTACAACGACCGGGAGACCGCGAAGGTTCTCACCCGCCAGGGACGGCGCACAGCACGGGGTCTGGATTTCACGGCCGAGCTTGTTGGCAGCCTGCGTCGCCGCCATGGCATTGCGCCCTACCAGCCCGACGGGGACGAGCCGGTGCTCATGGGCGTTGCCGATGTGGCGAAGGAGATCGGAGTCTCGGATGACACCATCTATCGCTGGATCCGCGAGGGGCTGGTTCCGGTTGCCCAGCCCGATATCGAAGGTGCTCCTCTTCGGATCCGGATGACCCCGACCTTGCGCGAGCGCTTTCGTGAGGCGCCTCCGGAGGGGTTTGTTCCCCTCGCTGTGGCAATGGATCGTCTGGGTGTCACGCGGCAGACGGTCTGGGAACGGATCAAGGCGGGCAGGCTGGACAGCTGCCATGTGACCCGCGGCAAGACGCGCGGACTGTATGTGCGTTTGCCGGTCGAGGACGAACTGCCGCTGCTGCGCGGGCTCAACGGTGATGGGGGGTGACCATGCCCGGACCGTCAGGCAAAACGCCCGATGCAGATCCGCACCTCCAACGTGCGATACTGGAAAATCACGTCCGGCACGATGTAAAGGTCGCCGCGGCGGCAACAACGGAATCCAAACCGCCTTTTCTATCAATGCGGTAGAAACGCCCGCCCACCTGCACAACGGAGAAGCATTATGAAGCCTTCATCTCCACCAGAACCGGGCGCGCTCCGAAGCGCGCCTCCCAGTCGCCGGGCAGTTGCCGGCGCACGAGCGAGAGGATGTGCGAGCCCAGGTTCGGGATGACGATCCAGGGCAGAATAAGGAACCTCGGGTTGTCGATCACAAGCGGGAGGTTCTTCTCGCGCGACTGCGGCGTCCATCCGATGAAGCGGTCGCGGGGTGCGAGCTTTCGCGCCGCGGTGCTGAAGCCGAGCATGGCGATGGGCCGGCCGTCACGGTCGTGGACGGCTGTAGGGGGACGAAAGTCATTGCGAATCCGGAAGATGCCGGGAAGAAGGCGGAAGATGGCGGACGGTCAAGGGGTTGGCGGCGTTTCCGGGGTCTGGCGGGCCGGACGAAAGTCTTTGCGAATCCGGCCCGGAAAGGGCCGTGAATTGGCTGGAAACGGTGATTTTCGGGGCGTTTCAGGGGTGCTGAAAGGCCTGTAAATCGGGGCGGTTCCGGGGGTGCGGATTCGCCGGTAAATCGGGGTGCGGCGCGGGGCTTCGCCTCGCCCGGTCTACGATGCCGGCGTTGTCCCCGCGCCGGCCTCCTTCCCTTCGAGATCGGCGCGCCGCGGGTCGCGTGCGATCTCCTCGTCGGAGAACGGCTTTCGCCCGGGGTTCTCGACCTCCCAGCTTTCCATCCATGGCAGCGACTGGCATCCGCAGTTGATCGTCTCGGCGGCGGGTCCGGCGGGATCGCGGGGGTACATGAGCGTGGCGCCGCCGACGTCGAAGGGCCTGGCGGCTTCCCTGGTCTGTCCGTCGACGGCGTCGTGGGCGATGCGGCTTCTGAGCTTTCCGGAGCGTCGCCACTGCTTCCTCAGCCCCGGCAGGATCCCGGCGGCCTGCTCCATGCGCTGCTGTCCGGCCATGGAGTATGCGCGGCCGAGCTCGGTCCGCACGATTGTCAGGGCGCGGGACCTGCCGCCGGTCTTGAGGATGGCGGCGACGCGGCCGGTGGTCTCGCCGACGGGGACCGAGCCGGTCATGGCGAGGCCGATCTGGGTGTTGACGCGGTCTGCGAGGGCGGCGGAGACGTCCTTCATCCTGTCGGTGAGGAAGGATCGCATGGCGAGGAGCTGGCGGGTGTCGACCCGGGGCAGGACGGCGGCGATGCGGAAGTCGGGGGCATCGAGGCGCATGGCGGCGTTGACGGGGGCGTCCATGGTGTCAATCGGCTTTCAATACTGACCCCCGATCGGCGTGCAAAATTGACCCCCCTGAGTGGCACGGCGGAGGTTGTCCCGGTAGCCAATAGGGGGGACCCGCGCGGCTTCGTGTGGCGCCCTGCGCTACGCGGAGCGAAGCCGCGTGGGGGGTCCCTGTTGGCCCACCGGGGCAACCGGGCCGCAAGGTGAGCGTGCGCCCAGCATTTGATGGTGCGGTTTTCGGATTATTTGATGTTCGTGATGCGGCGCTTGGTTGATCTGCGAGAGCGGTGAGTGGCCTGGCTTTCATCGAGACCGCAGGAGCATCTCGTTCCAGTCCTTGGCGTGTCGTGGGCGCAACCTTTTCACCCTTGGATCGTTGAGCACGAGATGCTCGGCGGCAGTGTCGCCGGCGCTGTCTGCGTCGTAGGCACAGACGATGCGACGTGGCTTCCACTCCTTGATCCAGGGCGGGACCGAGCTGGCGATGCCGGCGGTTGAGGCGACGACGGCGCCGTTCTCGCGCGTCCCCTCGACGCGCAGGCTTCGTGCAGAGATGGCGTCGACGGCGCTCTCGGTGAGGATGACGAGGGCGGGCTGGTTTCGGTCGCAGTGGAGCCAGAAGCCGCCACGCGCCTTGCGCGATCCCGGGGCCATGCCCCTGAAGCGTTTTGTTCCGGGCTGCGGCGCGGTGCCGAGGATCTCGGCGCCGGTCGTGTGCCCGCTGGCGTTTCGGCAGATGAAGACGGCGTTGATCCTGTCATCGGCGTAGAGGAGGCCTCGGCCGTGGCAGGCTTCGAGCACGTCGGTGCCGATAGCGCGTTGGCGGATGAGGGCGTCCCGGACCCTGGGCCAGGCGCGGGGACTGGGCCTTGGCAGCCGCAGGCGTCGCGGGGCGGCTGGGATGGTGGTGATCTCCCTCCGCCCCTCATGGCTTCCGAGGAAGCGGAGGGCTTCCGGGAAGCGGCATCCCGTCGCATGGATGACGAGGTCGATGGCGCCACCCCCTCCCGTGCCGCGCAGGTGATCGAAGAACTTCTCGCCGTTGATGCTGATGACCGAGCCCCCGCGCTTGAAGCGCGCCCGGTCGGTCGGGTCTCTGCGGTAGCCGAGGGCGGCGGCGACCCGGTCGAGGGGGATGTTGCGGCAGGTGGCCAGGGGATCGCCGCCGCTCATTGCCGGGTCCCGGCGAAGGTCTGCTTGGAAGGGAGGCTGACGGCGTTCCCGTTCCTGTACCCTTCAACGCTTAAGAGTTCCGGGAACGGGAACGGGAACGCCTCATCCCGCACTTCCGTTGATGGCGGCAGGGGATTGCGGCTCCCGGTGCGCCTCGGCGGCTGCGAGGCGATAGCCACCCCTGGGCGCCCGTTCGATGCGCCCCTCCCTGGTGAGGCTCTCGATGGCGGCAACGACGGTGGCGTTGCGGGCAGCGGCGCGTGAGCGGATCTGGGCTTTCGAGAGCGGCTTTTCGGCCTGCTCGATCGCCTTGAAGACGCGCTGCTCGACGGTGGCGGGCTCGTGCCTGTCTTCATCTGCCGCGTCCTGGTGCAGACGGAAGGCCGGCCCATGTCCGCCGTCGACGAGTTCCAGCTCGATGTCGTTGAGGCCCCGGGCGTCGCGCTGCTCGACCGTCATGACGATCTTCTTGTCGCGCCGGCGCAGGTACAGATTTGAGTCACCCCAAGCGTGCAGCTCGCTGCTCCCGCGCAGGGCCTGCCCCGGCCGGGTGCCGCCGCTCTTGCGGGCGTGGTGGACGAGGAGGACGGCGGTTTCGAAGCGGCGCTGCAGTTCGCGCAGGAAGCCGAGGATGGGGGCGATCTCTGCGACGGCGTTCTCGTCGACGCTGTGCAGGCGGACCAGGGGATCGAGGATCAGGAGGCGCGGTTCGATGCGCTCCACGGTCTCCTGCAGGCGCTGACGGTCGATGCGCTGGTCGAGACGCAGGGTGGGCACGTCGATGACGGCGATGTCGAGTTCGTCGAAGGGGGTGGCGGCGGCGCGGGCGATCCCCTGCAGACGCTTGCGCACCCTGTGGCCGGCGTCCTCGGCGGCGAAGAGCAGCACGGTGCCGCTTGCGCTGGGGCGGTAGTGGCGCAGGCATGGGACGCCGGTGGCCACGGCGACGGCGAGATCGAGCGCGAGCAGGGATTTGCCGCACTTGGGCTCGCCGCCGACGATGCCCACGGCCTGCTCGGCCCACAGCGTGTCCACCATCCACTGTTGCGCCCGGGGGCGATCCTCGAGCTGCATCGGCGCCCGTGTCGGGAAGCCCTTCACCGCCGTGCCCTCTTCGGCTTGGCGGGCTCGCCCAGGATCTCCATGACCCAAGTTGGCACTTTTTCCGTTTGTTCGGGGCCGAATTGGCCAGGTTTTTCCGGCTGACACACCAGATATAGCGTTGACGAGAAGGGCACGCCCCTACATTTGCGATTGCCGTCTCGAACTCCCTTTGTAGTGCCAGGGAATGGTGGGTTTGCAGGATTTCCCTTGACCCCACCACCAAAGCCGACATATCTGAACCCGCCACGACCAAAACGTGCCGGGCGACATGTTCATCAGGGCAACCAAGACCCACACTACCGAAGGCAAGCCGGTCCGCAGCCATCGCCTCGTGCTCTCGCAGCGCATCGGCGACAAGGTCAGGCAGCGCACGCTTCTCAACCTCGGCACCGACTATCCGGTGCCGAAGGAGAAATGGCGCGAAGTTGCCGGACTCGCCGAGGCGCTGCTCAACGGCCGCCCGCCGCTGCTCGAAGCCGCGCCGGACGTGCAGGCCGCAGCCGAGGACATCGTCGCCAAGCTCAGGGCCAGGGGGTTCCGCCCCGAGGCGATACAGGAAGAGGCGCGCAAGCCCGACATCGCCACCGTCGACCTCGATACCCTGGAGCACGAGAACCCGCGCACGGTCGGCTGCGAGCGCCTGTGCCTCAAGGCCCTCGACGACCTCGGCTTCGCCGACATCCTCCACGGCCTCGATATCAAGGGCCGCGACGGGCGCATCGCCAGCGCGCTGATCGTCGCCAGGATGGTCCATCCCGCCAGCGAGCGTGACACCAGCCGCTGGCTGCGCCGCGACAGCGCGACCGCCGAGCTCCTGGGGCTGGAGGGCGACCGCAAGGCGCTGCGGCGCAAGACGCTCTACCGCATCGGCGACCTGCTCTGGCGCCACCGGGCCGCCATTCAGCGGGAGCTGTTCAACCGCGAGCGCGCGCTGCTCGACCTGCCCGAAACGATCGCCTTTTACGATCTCACCAATGTCCACTACCACGGCCACACCCACGGCCAGCTTCCCAGGTTCGGGCGCTCCAAGCAGAAGCGCGACGACTGTCCGCTGATCACGCTGGCGCTGGCGCTCGACGGCGCAGGCTTCCCGCGCAGTTGCGAGATCCTGCCGGGCAACGTGAGCGAGCCGGGCACGCTGGAGGACGCGCTGGTCAGGCTCGAGGCGGTGTGCGGCGGCACGGCGCCGAAGCCCACGGTGGTCATGGACGCGGGCATCGCCACCGAGGAGAACGTCGCGTGGCTGGGCGAGCAGGGCTACGACTGGATCGCGGTCAGCCGCGGCGCCAGGCCGCCGCTGCCCGAGGGCGGGCCCGAGGCTCTGCTGATCACCAGCGCGCGGCACGAGGTGCGCGCCTGGCGGCTTGCCAGCGAGGACGGCGAGGCGCGGCTCTACGTCGTCAGCGAGGGCAAGAAGAAGGCCGAGAACGCGATCATCGGCCTCAGGCGGAACCGCTTCGAGGCGGCGCTGGAAAGGCTCCATAGCGGCCTGCCGGTCAAGGGCCGCCTCAAGCGCTACGACAGGGTGCTGGAGAGCATTGGCCGTCTCAAGCAGCGCTTCTCCACCGTCGCCAGACACTACGAGGTCACGGTCGAGAAGGCGAAAACCGGCCCCAACGCCGCCGCCGTGCGCTTCAAGCGCAGGCCGCAATACGACGAGGCCGACGAGGGCGCCGGCGCCTATGTGCTGCGCACCAGCCACGTCGACTGGGATATCGAGACGATCCTGCGGACCTACTGGCGCATCACCGACATCGAGGCCACCTTCCGCAGCCTGAAATCCGAGCTCGGCCTTCGCCCGATCTGGCACCAGCTCGACCGTCGCATCGCGGCCCACCTGCTGATCGCCGTGCTGGCCTATCACGCCGTGCATCTGATCCGTACCCGACTGGCCGCGCGGGGCATCCACAAGTGCTGGGCATCGATCCGCGAGGGCATGCGGACCTGGGTGCGGATCACCACGCGACTGCGCCAGACCGACGGCACCTTGATCGTCAACCGCCAGGACACGCGCCCGGCCGCCGAGGTCGCCCAAATCTCCTCGGCGGCGGGTGTTGACCCCGCCATCCACCGCACGAGGACCCGCCTGACGAGCTGACAGAATCTCACAAAATGTAGTGCCATGTTGGAATCGGCAGAGAAAAATATTGCGCCATATCAAAGCGATAAACGACAGCAGAACACAAAAAGTGCCAACCTGGGATGAAGAGCTTCTCGTCGAGAACCTCGCGGTTCTTCTCGGCGCCGGCGGCGAGCAGCATGTCGCCCATGACGGTAAGCGCCCTGGGGTTGCCGCCGGCGTGGGTGACCAGGGTGTCCTTGAGCTCTGCGCTCATGAGGCCCGGATTGCCGGCCTGCTCGACCAGATGGTCGAGCAGGGCCGCGAGGTCGCCGGCGTCTGCCTGGGTCATGACCAGGCGCTGGCGCAGGCGCGAGGCGATGGGCTGCAAGTCGGGCTGGCGGAGCCTGTCGATCAGGCGGCTGTCGCCGGCGAAGACGACCGAGAGGATGGCGCGCGAGTCGAAGTCGGTGGACGCCAGCAGGCGGATCTCGGAGATCACCGAGGGCAGCAGCTCCTGGGCCTCGTCGATGAGCACCACGGGCCGCATGCGGGTGTCGTCGACATGGGTGAGCCATCGCTCGCGCAGGTTTTTGAAGCTGGCCCAGCGGTTGTTGTACATCAGGTCGACGCCGAACATCCCGCCGATCTCGCGGTAGAAGTCGGACAGCCTGGAAGAGGGGTGGGTGATGGCACAGACCCTGAGCCCGTCCGAGCGGCCGAGGCGGTCGGCGAGCACGCGCAACGCCACGCTCTTTCCGGTGCCGGGCTCGCCGGCGATCAACGCGAAGCCGCCCTGGCGCACAAGATGATGCTCGATTCTGAGGCAGAAGCTGTCGACGGCGGGGCTCACCATGAGGCTGTCGACCGGAAGGTCGGTGGCGAAGGGGTTCCATTTGAGCCCGTAGAAGGTGAGCAGCTCGCGGTTCATGACGGATCTCCCTGATCGTCGTCCTCGCCCGGACCGGGCGTCTTGTTATGGGGTACCCAGGCCGGCGGCAGGCCTGTTGCGGCCTGGGCGTCGAGCACGCCCTTGAGCAGCGGCGGAAGTTCGCCGACGCCCGCGCTGGCGCCGCCATGGTCGCTGCCGGGTCTCGCAGGACGGCGGACGCCATCGGCGTTGCCGCGCTTGTCGAGGGGGTACAGCGTGCACAGCCGCTCGCCGCTTCGGCCTTCCACCAGATCGACGCCGCTGAGGTCCCAGCGCGCATAGCGGACCCAGAGCGTCCTCAGGTGGCGCCACGGCTGTGGCACCTGGTAGCGGATGCCCTCGACCGAGACGGTGCCGTCCGAGCGCCTGAGCGTGCGCTTCCTGGCGATGCGGAAGGCCGCCTTGAGCTCGTCCGAGGCGGGGCAGGGCCTCGATGCCTTGACGCTCCCGGCGAGGCGTTCATGCGGCGTCATGCCGAGCTCGCGGTGCACCCGCCGATGGTAGTCCTGCTCCAGCCAGGCTATGGTGGCGTCGTTGAGCATCTTCAGGGTGAGCGCGTCGACGCCTTCGAGCTGAGCCATCAGGCGGCCCTCGACCGTGCCCCAGAACGACTCGATTTTTCCATTTTGATGGGGGCTGTAAGCGAGTGTCGTGGCCCCCACGATGCCGAGGCGGTGCAAGCCCTCCTCGACCTCGCCCGCCGTCATCGGCCCGCCGTTGTCGGTCAGCAGGGACCTGGGCAAGTCCCTCTTCATGAAGGCCTGACAGAGCCCGTGGACGAAGACCTCGGCGGTCTCCTCCAGGTACCACTGCAGGTGGCAGCCAAGCCTGGAGTGGTCGTCGAGGAAGCCGAGCAGGATGGGCGTCTGCCATTCGCCCGACGCCGTCAGCACGCGGCGCTTGCCGTGGTGGAAGTCCCCGTGCCACAGCGCGTGACTGCGAGACACCTCGTAGCTAAGGACCTCGCGGGCTTCGACCGCCGGCTTGTCCTCACCCTCGTGCCACTTCCTGGGGCGCTCGCGCACCAGGCCGCGATTGCGCATCGCCCGCGCTCAGCGTCGCGTAGGACGGCATCGGGCCGAGCTCGGGATGGGTCGCAACATGAGCCTTGAGGGTCTCGTAGTGGAGCTGCGCCGCCCACGAGGGATGGACCCGGTACTGCTCGCGCAGCGCCGCGATCAGCCCCGCCGACATGGACCGCTCGCGGCCGACGTCGGTCCGAGGCTTCCGGCGCAGCGCCTTGACCGGGTCCTGCTCCTCTGCCCGCGCCCGGTAGTACCAGCGCTCGATCGTCGAGGCCGCAAAGCGCACCGGCCCCTTGCCCGACGGGTGCTCCCAGTCGCGCTGCGACAGACGCTCGAACTCGGCCCCCAGCTGGCCTGCAGGCGGCGGTGAAGCCAGAAGCGGCCCCACCACCGCAAAGCGCAGCCGGGCCCACTTCTCGCGCCTGGCGCCCGCGTCGTCCTTGTCCATTCCGGCATCCCTCCCTCGCCGCATCGGAGAGATGCCCATGTAGAACGCCCTATCCGGGCGTGACAGGAACACTTTCTGCGGGCGGCGCCGAGCCATCGCCGAGCCCGCAATAGCCCGTCCACGGCTTGAACCAGATCAGGCTCAGGAACAGACGCTCACCGAAGCGTCCGCCCCGCATCTGCCGCAGCACGAAGAGCAGCGGCACCTCCTCGGGTGGCATCACCAGTTCGCCACGCTTCGCTCCCCAGGGCTCCGTCGCCGGGAACGCCTCCAGCCACCACTTCCGCCAGCGGCGCAGTGTGGCGACCGAGACCCCCCACTTCCGCTTGATCGTCTGCAACCGCACCCCGCCTCTCAGAACCAGTGCACTCAACAGAACGAACAGGGCGCCCAGATAAAAGCGGCGCCCGAAGAATCGTACCGATGGTGGGGTCGCTCGCAGGCGGCAATCCGCGCAGCAGAAGCTGAACCGCCGCGTGCCCTCTTCCCTCAACTCGGCTGCCAGACCGTACGGCTTGCGCGGATACGTCGCGCTGTGCAGCTTGCCGGGGCAGTGTCGGCAGCCCGCCTCGCGGCAGCGCGCCGCCTCGGCCTCATCGACCTCGCGCAGCCAGGCCCAGACCAGGGCGTTGCAAAGCATGGAGTGGCGGAAAATGTTGTGCGACATTGGGGCCGTCTCTGGCGATTGTGACCGTCACCACGAGACAAAGCCCCCCGGCGAACTTCTTGCAAGTTCGCCGAGGGGCACCCGCCCCAAAACCTCAACAAATCCGAGCGGATCAGGCCCCGATCCCCGCTGAAAGACCGCGCGCGCTCACAAGGGAGGCCGGCGGCGGGTCAGGAGCGGTTCTTGAAGCGCCAGCTCTCGTTGCCGGTCTCGATGATCTCGCAATGATGGGTGAGGCGATCGAGCAGCGCTGTGGTCATCTTGGGGTCGCCGAAGACGGATGGCCATTCGCCGAAGGCGAGGTTTGTGGTGATGACGATCGAGGTGCGCTCGTAGAGCCGGCTCATCAGATGGAAGAGCAGCTGCCCACCGGCCTGGGCGAAGGGCAGGTAGCCGAGCTCGTCGAGGATGACGAAGTCGCGGCGGACGAGCTGGTCTGCAGTGCGGCCCTGGCGTCCGGCGCGAAGCTCGGCCTCGAGGAGGTTGACCAGGTCGACGACGTTGTAGCACCGGCCGCGCGCGCCCTTGCGGATGCAGGACCGCGCGATGGCGACGGCGAGATGGGTCTTGCCGGTACCGGTGCCGCCGACCAGCACGATGTTGCGTTTGCCCTCGAGGAAGCCGCCGCCGGCGAGCTCCTGGATCAGGGGCTCGTTGACCGGCGAGGCGGCGAAGTCGAAGTCGGCCAGCTCCTTGACCGTCGGCAGCTTGGCGGAGGCCATCTGGTACTTGATCGAGCGGGCCCTCTTGTCGGCGATCTCGACCTGCAGCAGCGTACCGATGATCTGTTGCACCGGATGGCGGCGCTTGAGCCCGTCGGCAAGGATGTCGTCGTAAGCGGCGCGCATACCTGCGAGCTTCAGCTGGGTCATCATCTCCAGCACATCATGACGCTCCATGACCGGCCTCCCTCAGGCTGTCGTAGCGCTGACAGTCGGCTACCGGCTTGTGGCGAAGCTGCAGGCCCTCGGGCGTCGGGATGATTGCCGGCGGTGCCGGCTGGCGCTGCCGGGCGAGGATGTTGAGCACCACGTCGGCGCTGCAGGCACCGCAGTCGAGCGTCTCGGCACAGGCCGCCTCAACCGCCTCCAGTCCGTCCTCCAGCACCGCCGCGAGCACCTTGACGAACTGCCGGTCGCCGTCGTCGTGGCCCGCGAGCCGGGTTCGCAGGCGGCCGAGCGCGTTGGGCAACTGCCAGTCCTTGAAGGGCGCGCCATTGCGTAGCGCGCCGGGCTTCCGCGTCAGGATCGGCACGTAATGCCACGGATCGTAGACGAACCGGCCGCGCCCGAAGCTGCGGGGGTGCTCGGCAACGGTCTCGCCGTCCTGGCGGATGACGATCCGATCGGCATAGGCCCGCACGTCCACCGGCCGGCCGACGGCGCGGGCCGCGACGCTGTACTGGTTGTTGTCGAAGCGCACCAGACAGGTCTTCGAGACCGACACCTCGCTGGCATGGAAGCCGTCGAAGGGGCCGCGATACGCCATCAGGAAGGGCTGCTCCTCCTCGAACACCTGCCACACCGTCTTGCCCGGGATTGTCGGATGCGGATGCTTCTTGGCGTCCTCGATGCACCGATCCATCAGCCACTCGTTGATCTCGGCGTAGGAGCGGCCCCGCGGGATGGGCACGAACAGGCGGCCGCGAAGGTCACCCACCTGCTTCTCGACCTGCCCCTTCTCCCAGCCAGCCCCTGGCGTGCACGCCACAGGCTCCACCAGATGGTGCGAGCACAGCTCCTGGAAGCGGCGGTTGTAGTCCCGCTTCTTGCCCACGAAGATCGTGCTCACCGCCGTCTTCATGTTGTCGTAGATGCCCCGCCGGCAGACCCCGCCGAAGAAGCGGAAGGCACGCTCGTGCGCCTCGAAGACCATCTCCTGGCTCTCGCGGGGAAAGATCTGGACCAGATACATCCGGCTGTGGCACAGCCGCATGTGCGCCGCCTTCACCCTGGTCGTCGCGCCCGACAGACGCGCGTACTCGTGGCTCCAGTCGAACTGGTAGGCCTCGCCGGGATCGAAGATCAGCGGCACATAGGCCTGCGCCGGCGACAACAGCCGCCACCGGCGCCGCCAGGCCCTGGCATAGCGGCGAACCGCGTCATAGCCGCCCTTGTAGCCCAGCGACACAAGGTCTTCATGAATCCGCAGAAGAGACAGCCGATCCTTGCGTGCCTTCTTCTCGTTGGCCTTCAGCTGGCGCTCAAGCTCCTCCACCCACAGCCCAAGCTTCGGCATCGGCTGGATCTTGCGCTCGTAGCTGTGCGAGGTCGCATCGCCCCGCACCACCTTGCGTATCGTGTTCTTGGAAACCCTCAAATCCCGGGCGAGCTTCTTGATCGGAACGCCCTTCACCAGATGATCCCGACGGATCTTCGCGATCGTTTCCACAACCAGCATCTCCCCCACCACCCCGTCCGTCCAAACGACGAGGTGTGTTCATGGACACAAATCCAAGGGGGTCAATTTTGGACGCCGATCACCCCCAATAGGGGGTCACTTTTCCACGCTTAACAACACCATGCCGGCGGCCCTCGGCCAGGACGGCGTCGTCTCGCTACTGACCTGGGAGTCCGATTCCCCTGTCCAGCCGACGGTGCGCGTGCGCGCCGCCGACTACCGCGACGACCTCGACGACGCCGCCTGGACCGGCTACGCCGCCGGGGACGCGATTACCGGTCGCGTGGTCCAGGTCGAGTGGACCTGGACCTGGGAACGGGGGCAGATTCCCACCGTCAAGTACCTCTGCTTCGGCCTCGCCCGCGCCCATATCGCCGCGCCGGCGAGCTGAGTGGGCGCGAAAGGAAACCCCATGACCGCATGGCCCACCCGGAAGATCGACACCACCCACCTCGACCAGGACAGCGATTCGCCCGCCCACGCCCGGGCCGCCATCAAGGCCATGGCCGACACCCTGAACGCCATGATCGACGCCGCCGGCGATCCGGGCGGCGTTGCCACCCTCGACGACGGCGGCGAGCACCCCTTCCGCCAGATGCGGGGCGAGGTGTTCACCGCGTCCGAGCGCACGCGGCTGGCCAACCTCAGCGAGACCACGCCGCCGCCGCGTCCCGCGCCCACGCCCACGCCGCGCGGGCGGAAGACCTTCACCACGCCCGGGACATTCTACTTCAAGGTGCCCTCGGGCGTGACCCGCGTGCGCACGCAGTTGCAGGGCGGCAGCGGCGGCGACGGCAGCGACTATAGCCGCACCGTCAGCGGCAGGGGCGACTCGAGGACCACCACCTGGCGTGGCGGCGAGGGCGGCGGCGGCGGATTCATCTACTTCGATATCGCGGTCAGGGCGGGCGGGACCTACCCCGTCATCGTTGGAGGCAACGGAGCGAACGGAGCGCGCGGCAGGGACGGCGCCGACGGCGGCGACACCACCTTCCTCTACGGCAAGGCGTACGGCGGCAAGGGCGGCAAGAGAGCGCAATACAACCGCAACGGCGCAGACGGCGCAGACGGAAACTCCTACGCCCCCTTCATGTCGAGTGTGAGCAACTCGAGCAAGCAGGTCCAGCTCGTCGTGCCCTCCCCGGTCTCCGCCGGCTATGTCGTCGTCGAGTGGGGCTGATCGCGATGCGCCGCACCCTCGTCCCCGCAGGCGGCGGCATCGACAGCACCGCCCTCGCCCTCCTCGTCCTGCGCGAGACCGACGACGAGGTCGTCCTCTCCTGCTACCGCGCCCGGATCGCCGCTCCGCCGCGCTGAGCGATCACGAAAGGAAACCCCATGACCGCATGGCCCACCCGGAAGATCGACACCACCCACCTCGACCAGGGCAGCGATTCGCCCGCCCACGCCCGCGCCGCCATCAAGGCCATGGCCGACACAATCAACGCCATGATCGACGCCTTCGGCGATCCGAACGGCGTCGCCACCCTCGACGGCTCCGGCCTGCACCCCTTCCGCCAGATGCGGGGCGAGGTATTCACCGCCGCCGAGCGCACGCGGCTGGCCAACCTCAGCGAGCGCACGGCGCCGCCGCGTCCCGGGCCCGAGCCCGCGCCCCGGCCAACGCCGCGCGGGCGCAAGACCTTCACCTCGCCCGGCTCCGGGTACTGGCGCGCGCCCGCGGGCGTGACCCGCGTGCGCGTGCAGTTGCGGGGCGGCGACGGCGGCGACGGCGCCGGCGATAGCGGCTTCGAATACAACAGGGGCGCCGCGCCGATCAGCTGGACGGGCGGCGACGGCGGCGAAGGCGGCTTCATCTACTTCGAGATCGCGGTCTCGCCGGGCACCTCCTACAGCTTGACCGTGGGAGACAACGGCGTGGACGGAGCGCGATTGAGGGACGGCGGCGACGGCAGCAACACCGCCGTCCTCGGCGGCACGGCGCGCGGCGGCAAGGGCGGCAAGAGAGCGTATGGCCGACGCAACGGCGCAGACGGCGCAGACGGAACCTCCTCCGCCCCCGCCGGCGCAAGCGGCGTCAGCCGCCACACCCAGCTCACCGTGCCCTCCCCGGTCTCCGCCGGCTATATCGTCATCGAGTGGGGCTGATCGCGATGCGCCGCACCCTCGTCCCCGCAGGCGGCGGCATCGACAGCACCGCCCTCGCCCTCCTCGTCCTGCGCGAGACCGAAGACGAGGTCGTCCTCTCCTGCTACCGCGAACCCGCCCGCGAGCTGCCGGAGCGCATCGCCCGCGGGCAGGCCGCAAGCGAGGCCGTCGCAGACTGGCTTTCCCGCAACGTCCGGCCCGTGCGCCACGTGTCGCGCGACGCCCTGCGCCTCGACCTCGACGCCGGCGCCGGATACCCGATCAGGGACGGGAGAGGGTGGGAGGGCGTCTGCGACCCCACCTTCGGTCCCTGGGGCCTCGACCGGTACGCAACCCACGCCGACGAGGCCGAACGGCACCGCGCCGACCGGGTGATGCTCGGCATCACCTCGTGGGACACCGCCGACGACATGCACCGCATGTACTGGCATCCGGCCTACCGCGCGCGCACCGCCGTCCCCATGGAACTCCCCTTCTTCCCCGGCTGGGAGGACGGCGCGCAGTGGCCGCCGTCGCGGGACGACCCCTTCGGACCCGTCGCCGGGCGCTTCATGCTCCAGGCCCTGCTCCCGCCCGGGCTGGAGGCGCTCACCTGGCGATGCACCGTCGCGGCAGAGCCCTGCGGACGCTGCCCCCGATGCCGCCTCAACGCCTTCTTCGAGCGCTTCTGCCGGGGACGCCCGGCGGACGGGATCGCCCGCATCGACGACGCCCTCGAACGACACCGCGGCGCAGGCCGATGGTACGCCGACGCCGACCCCGGAAGATGGACCGGTCACGACGGATACGACGCCGCAGAACGCGCCGTCGAAGACCCCGAATGGTGGAAGGCCGAACTCGAACGCCCGTGCCGCCCCGGCGCCCGCCCCGGTCCCGACCGCGCCTGAAACCCTCACGCACCGCCCGTGCACGGGCCCTGAACCCCCCGCGCAGCGCTCCTTCACGGCCCATGCACAGGCCGGTTTTTCCAGCCCGATTCAGCCCCGAAAACCAGCCGATTTTCCAGGCCATTCGCAAAGACTTCCGGCCGCGATTCGCAAAGACTTTCGGCCGGCTACAACGGCGTAGCGCATCTGGGCGCCGACCAGGGTCTTGTAGCCGAGATAGTGGTAGCGGGCGACGAACTCGTTCCACAGCTTGCCCTCGCGGCTGTAGCGGACGGCAGGCCGCAGATCGAGCGGGCGAACCGCGTCGAGGGATGTCGGCGCCGGATGCACCGGCGGCTCGGTGTCGGGTCCGAAGACCATGGGCCGACGCGGCGGGCGCGGCGGGCGCGGCCATTTCGGCGGCGGGAGGACGATCAGGCCGTCCTTGTGCATGGCCAGCATCGTCACCCTGGCCATCATGTCCTTGAGCCCGCCGTCAGGCTTGAACCAGCCGATGCGCCGGCAGAACTCCCTCGACAGGGCATGGCGGTTGGGCGGTGGGCCGGCGGCGATGAGCACGCGCAGGAGCGCCATCTCCTCGGCGGTGAAGTCGCGCCCGTAGTACCGGCACTCGATGGCGCCGGTCATTCCTGCGCCGTGAACTTGCGCCTGCGCGCCTCGCTCATCGTCCACGGCAGCCATGGGGACAGGTCGTCGGGCGGTTTGCCGCCATTCTCCGCGCAGGCCTTCAACCATGCCTCCAGCCAGCGCGGCACGTCGATGCCGTTCATCGAGAGCGTGCCGATGACGGAGTACATGGTCGCGGTGAACTTCGCGCCGTCCTCGCTGTTGGAACCGAAGCTCAATCGGCGCCCGATGGCCGGCCCGCGGATCGCCCGCTCCCCGGCGTTGTTGTCCATCGGAACCTGGGGATTGTCGACGAAGACGCACAACCCTTCGCGGTGGTTGAGCAG
Source organism: Alphaproteobacteria bacterium (assembly GCA_963422645.2). GTDB lineage: Bacteria > Pseudomonadota > Alphaproteobacteria > UBA828 > UBA828 > WTGU01. Next base: position 582,611 of record CAXXVO010000007.1, on the reverse strand, counting down.
CGAGCGCAAGGGCTTTGCCCGACGGTCCTTGTCCGGCAGGCCGGCCAGTTCCGCCTCGGCGTCCGCGAACAGGCGCTTGACCGCCCTTCCGAGCTTGCGCTGCGCCGCGTCGAAGGCCCGTGTCTGGCGTTCGAGAGCGGGGTCGTAATGCTTCAGCCGTTCGTCGTTCAGGTGGTAGACGAGCGCGATCCGCTCGACCCATTCCTGGCACCATTCGGTCAGCGCCTCCTGCCCGGTCGCGCAGTCGACGAAGTCGCGTCGCTGATGTGCCCAGCACCAGCACAGGATCACCTTGCCGGCGAGTTCGCGCGCCAGCGTTTTGTATGCGCTGTAGCGGTCGCAGACCAGGAAGACGATACAGGCGGTGTCGCGGAACAGGGTCCTTGCGACCTCGGCGCTGCGCGAGGGGTCGATGATGTAGTAGACCGAATCCTTGCTGACCGAGACCCACAGCCAGGCGCGGCTCGAACGGCCGGTGTCGCGGAACTCCTGTACCCGCCAGCCGGTCTCGTCGGCATGGCGCAACGCCGCGGTGTTCTGGTGCGCGAGGATCGCCTCGTAGAGCGGGTCGAACAGCGGCACGAAGCGCTTCAGGCTGTTGGCCAGCGTACCCGGCGAGACCGGCAGCCCCTGGTCCCCGTACCACGCGGCGACCCGGCACAGCGGGCGCAGACACCCACAGTGTTCGAACAGGAACCGTGCCCAGAAGCTGGTTCCGAAGAGCGTTCCGGGGAACAGCCGCGGCACCGGCGGCGCAATCGCTTCCAGGGGCGAGGACGCACACTCGCAGCCCCGGCGGTAGCGCGGCCGCACGATCCTGCGGATGTGGGCCTTGACCTCGATCTCGATCAGGCTCGTGGAGCGTTCGCCGTTGGCGACATAGGGCTTGCCGCAACAGGAACAGATGCGCGCATCCTTCGGCGGGTTGCGCCGTTCCTTCTTCTCCTGGAGCTTGGGCCGCGGGGTGCGGCCGTGGCCGGGCGCGCCGCGTTGCTGGCCGCGCTTGCGCCCCGTACCGGGCTTCTGCTGCTGCTCGCTCTTCCTGCCGTGGAGCGCCTTCGACAGGACGGCCCGGCTCGAGCGCAGCTTGGCCAGCTCCTCTTCCAGCGTCTCGATCCGGGCCCGCAGGGACTCGATGGTCTTCTCCTGCTGGCGCAATCTCTTCAAGGCCGCAGGCAGCAGGGGACGTTCGGCAAGCTCGGCCTCCAGCCGCTCGGTCTTGAAGGCCGACGTATCCAGGGCAATTTGCAAGTCGACGATGCGCCTGTCCTGCCAATCGATGAAGTTCGTCTGGTCGTGGTATTCCGCCAGTTCCGCGCGCAGCAGCTCGACCTCGTCGGACAACCCACGTGCCGTCGCCCTGATGCCCTGCAACCACTCCAGCTCGCGGCGCAGCCGGCCGTTCTCCCGGTTCTGCCGACGGGTCTCCCGGGTCAGGGAATCGACTTCCTCGCGCAGCGCCTTGACCGTGTCCTTCTGCTTCTGCGTCCGTTCCAGCGCCTTGCCCAGCCGGATGCTCTCCTTCGACAGCGCCGTCTGCGCGGCCCGCTCCGACTTGCGCCGCGCCGAGACCTCTCCGCGCAACGCCGCGACCTCGTCCTTCTGTCCCTGCGACCGCTCCAGGGTCTTGCGGAGCCGGGCATTCTCCCTCGACAGTGGCCCCGTCGCGTCCTTCCGGGCTTTCGACGCCAGGGCCTCTTGCAACTGAGCAACCTCGTCGCGCAGCGCTTCGATCGTGCCGAACTCGCTCGATACGCTGCGGGCTTCGGAGAGCAACTCCTGCAAGTGCGCCACTTCGGCCTGCAAGGCCGGCACGTCCTTGGCCGCGCGGCGGAGGTCCCCGGTCTCTTCCTCGGCCTCGCTCAGCCTCTGCCGGCAGGCCTTGAACCGCGACTTCCACGCACCCGCATCGCTGCGGGCGGCGACTTCCGCCCAGCGCAACTCTTCCGCACGCGCTTCCGCTGCTTCCGCCCGCGCCTGCGCCTGTTCGCACAGAGATTGCCAGTCGCGCGGCTCGCTCGCCGGCGCCGACATGGGGGGCGACCAGATCGCCTCGTCCCCCTCGGTCGGTGTCAGCGCCGTCCCGAAATCCTCGTCTCGCATCGCCATGGGCGAGACGATATCGAATCACCGGCGGCGTTACCAGAGGCTTTTGCGCGGGCGCTACGACACGCACATGAAGCGGGCCGAGCCCAGGAGGGACATCTGGCTGCGGCCTCTCCGACGAGACTGGAAGCGGACACTCAATCGGTGAAATCACCATCCATCACCTGAGAACAGAAGCATTACACCCCTATCTGCCGAAGGCTACCGTCGGCAGGACCTCGGCGGCCAGCTACATGTGCCTGCTGTCGGAGGACGCGGCATGACGGACACGCCCCACATCCTGCTGGCGCACCGCCTCAAGGCCCTGAAGCTGCCGACCTTCCTGCGCCAATACGAGAAAGTGGCGCACCAGTGCGCGGCCGAGGGCCTGGATCATATCCAGTTCCTGGCCCGGCTGGCGGAGCTGGAGTTGATCGAGCGCGAACGGCGCATGGTCGAGCGGCGCATCAAGGCGGCGAAGTTCCCGGTCACCAAGAGCCTCGACAGCTTCGACTTCAAGGCCATGCCCGCGCTGAACAAGCCGCGGGTGCTGGAGTTGGCGCGCTGCGAATGGATCGAGCGGCGCGAGAACGTCATCGCCCTCGGCCCATCGGGCACCGGCAAGAGCCATGTCGCCCTGGGGCTCGGACTGGCCGCCTGCCAGAAGGGGCTGAGCGTGCGCTTCATCACCGCAGCGGCGCTGGTGCATGAGCTCATGGAGGCGCGTGACGAACGACGACTGCTGCGGCTGCAGAAGCAGCTGGCAAGCCTCAAGCTGTTGATCATCGACGAGGTCGGCTTCGTCCCGCTATCGAAGACAGGCGCCGAGTTGCTGTTCGAGCTGGTCTCCCAGCGCTACGAACGGGGCGCCACCCTGATCACCTCCAACCTCCCTTTCGACGAATGGACCGAGACCTTTGGCTCCGAGCGCCTCACCGGGGCGCTCCTCGATCGTCTCACCCACCACGTCAACATCCTCGAGATGAACGGCGACAGCTACCGCCTCAGCCAGAGCCGTGCACGCAGGAACAAGACCGCAAGCTGAACCCCGGCACGCCGACGACCGACACCGATCGGCCAAGGCGCCCAGCCCCAGCCCCCGCCACCTGCCGTGACGGTGCTCGGGCACTCACCGTCATCCCGCCATCAGGCGTGTCCGTTGACGGCGCAAAGTTGAACCTCGACAAACCGAAACCAGTAGGCCGCCCTCCGGTCGGCCGGCGCGCGCGGACCGCTTGAGCTCTGGATGGCTCCACGGACCGCGCCCGCCGAAAAACCGTCACAACGACGCATCACCCAGAGTGGCAGTCTTTTGCGCCGCCCTCTGGCCGAATCTTCATCCGGCGTTGACATCTGGGGTCGCCGGGTTTCACAGCTCACGATGCCCCTCTTGCGGACTGCGACCGGTAAGCTACCCCGATGTGGCCCGAAGTCCGCCCGCGCGACGGGCACCGATTTTCATTCTATGGGGTGGTCCAGCACGGCGTCGACCATGATCGTTTATGAGAATGGCTCCGCTGTTGGAGAACCCGTGCCAGGTGAGCTTACGCGCACTTGACGGTGGCGATGAGCCGATCCGATGGGCTGGTCAGGGCTTCGATGATATTCCAGCCCTGCTTTCTGGCGGTGGTGATGACGCTGCGCAGGATGGCGAAGTTCTCGGCCCCCTGCGCGGACCGGAAGCCCCCGGAGATCTTCTGGCGCAGCTTCATCATCCGAAGGTCGCGCTCGGCCTCGTTGTTCGTGAACCCGACCTCGAGGTCGATCAGGAACCGGAGCACCGCGCATTTGTGGTCGCGCAGCCTCAAGGCCAGATTGTGACCGATCCTTCGCTTCCGGCGCTTCTTCCTCTTGCCAGGCGAGAACGGTGGTTGGCTCTCGTGAAAGGCCAGCGCATCGGCGATGATCTCGTCGTATCGGCGCTCGATCAGCGCCACAAGCCTCGCCGGAACGGCGATATCCTTGTCCAGCGCGATGCGGGCGGCGCGATTGGCTCGGCGCAGGAGCTGCTGCATCCGCCGGGCCCAAGCCTCCCCTTCGATGTCCACCAGCGCCTGCAACTCCCGCAGGTGATGGGCGTTGCACAGGCCGTGCTCCACCCCTTCCATCGCGAAGTACGGCTTCCAGTGATCGTGCACGACGATGCCGGAGACACCCGAGAGCAGGGCGCCGCGCTTGCCGCTGACCCGGTACGCCGCCAGCAGCGGCGTGCAGATCACATGAAGCCACTGCGTCTGACCGCCGATCCGCAAGCCGGTCTCGTCCATGTGTTTCACCCGCGCCGTGCCCGCCGCCAGGTCCTGTATGTGCAAGGCCGCGTCCCGCAGCCGCTCGGCCGCCCTCTCGCTCATCGTCGCCAACGTCGCAGCCGTCACCGGCGCGCCGAAGAGCTCGGCCATCACCTGCGACAGCCGATCCTCCGGCAGGAAGTGAGCGTGCTGAAGGTAGACCGCCACCCCGGCAATGCGCGGGCCGTACTGCACCGGCGCCGACACCCCGTCGGGGAACGCCGCCCGGGTCACCGTCCCGCAATGCCCGCAGCACTTGGCATGCGCCCGGTGCTCGGTCACCTCCAGGGGGCTCGGCTCGGGCAGATCGAACACCTGGCGGGCGACGGGCGTTCCCGCCCTGGCCGCGTCCGAAAGCGGCGAACCGCATCCCTTGCAGGAAGCCGGGACGTGATCCTTCACCCGATCCGGGTGATCGGCGCGGCGCAGCGTCTTGCCCTTGTGGCCGGGCTGGCCACCGGGCTTGCGGCCCGATTTGCCGCGCAGGCTTCGGGTTCGCCGCTTCGAATTCGGCTTCCTCAGCCCATCGCTCGAAGGCGGCTTGACGCTGTTGCCGCTGTTGAGGCCGAGACGGCGCTCCAACTCCTCGATGCGCTCGACGAGACGCGCGACTTGCTCTTCCAGCCGCGCGTTCTGCTGCCGAAGCCAGGCATTTTCCTCCCGAAGCCGGGCGTTCTCCTCCTCCAGGCGGGCGATCTTCTGCGCGGGCGTTTCGGGCGCTGCTCCCGTCGAAGGGCCGCGCGGCGACTCGGGATTGCTCATGTCGTTGTTGAGTCATTTCCCGAAATTCCCGTCAAGCCCTTTCCACCAACTCCGAACGAGAAACGCCTCAATCCACTGGCCCAAAATGACAAATCAGACGACCTGGGCAGTTACCATTATACACCGTACCAACGTCGGAAACTGGGTCTATGCCACCGGCGGGCACACCCAGGCGGCAAGGGACATGGGCATCGGCTGGCGTCGCGTGAAGATGGGATGTTTCATGGTTTGTTCCATGCTCGCTGGTTTCGCCGGGATCCTACAGACCTTCCGTGTCGGCGGGAGCGTGCTGCCCACCTATGGCGTGGGCCTCGAGTTGGAGGCGATCGCGGCGGCGGTGATCGGTGGCACTTCGCTATTCGGCGGCGTCGGATCGGTACTGGGCGCGCTGGTGGGCGCCCTACTCGTGCGCTCCATCGACAACGGATTCATCATGGCGCGCGTCGATATAGAGTACTTCCGCCTCGCGCTGGGTGGCCTGACCATCGCCGCCGTCATGTTCAACACGGATCTCCAGCGCTTGGCCTCCGGCCTCAAGGTCAAGGAGGGTGACCGCGACGGATAGCACCGACGACGGGGCGCAAGCCGCTCCCATCCCGGGGGCGCGTTCCTCGCCGTCACCTGTTTAGGCCGATAGCACTCGCGCCGTATGCGGGATGTCGCCAATATGCGGAGAGGTGTAGTGTTTTGCGCCAACTCCCGATCAGGATGACGCAGCCATGGCCGAGCCGGTTGGAATCGGATTGATTGGAACGGGCGGGGTCGCCACCCTGCATGCGAACGCGATCAACGCGGTCGCGGGTATCGAGGTTGCGGGCGCGTTCAGCCGGAATCCCGAGAACGTCCGTCGCTTCGTGGACGCGCAAGGCGGGCGGGCCTTCGCGAGCCAGGATGCGCTGCTCGCGGACGACGCCGTCGAGGTCGTCACGGTCTGCTCGCCGGCGCCGGAGCATGTCCCGCAGGCCCTCGCGGCGCTGCGGGCCGGGAAGCACGTCGTCGTCGAGAAGCCCATTTCAACCACCCTCGACGAAATTGACCTCCTGGAGCGCGAGGCGGAAAAGGCCGGGAGGCTCTGCATGCCCTGCCACAACTACGTCTACGACCCTGCCCTCGTGCGCGGGCGGGAGTTCGCCCGGGAGGGGAAGTTCGGCCGCATCGCGAGCTTCTGGATGATCTACAACCAGTCACACGATGCGGGCGCGATGGCGCCCGGGCTCACGATGCGCGAGCTCTGCATCCACCACGCCTACGCCGTGCTCTTCTTTCTCGGCCGCCCTTCGACCGCGGTCGCTCTCTCGGCCAACGCCCGCGCTCCGGAATCACGCGGCGACGACCAGGTGCTGATGGCCTTCAAGACCGATGGCGGCGCGATTGCCACGGTCTGGGGCAGCTTCGCGGCCGACGACCGGACCCGCGATCCGTGGACGATGATCTACAAGCTGCTGGGCACCGAGGGCGGGTTCTCGTTCAGTTGGGGCGACGTCGACTTCCGCGATGCGCCGCTGACGGGCTGGGACCGCGCCGGCTACCACGAGAGCTTCCGGCACCTGTACGAACATCTCGCTCGCAAGTGCCTCGGCGCGGGGGGAGAGCCGCCGCTCTCCACCCTCGCGGACGCGCGCGACGCGCTCTGCATGATTGAGGCGGCGGAGAAGGCGATCCAAGGCCAGACGACGCCGATCGCTTACCGCTGACCCTGTCCCGCGGCTCGGGACGGAGCCGCTGATGCGGCTTAGTGGGTGACGAGGAGCTCCGTCAGCTCTTCGATCGTGGTCTCTTCCTTGCGGGCGACCTTGATCACCTGTCCGTGGGCCATCACCACGAAGCGGTGACAGACCTGAGAAGCCTGGTAGAGGTTGTGGGTCACGAAGACGCACGAGACCCCGGTTGACGCGAGTTCGGTCATGAAGCCGAGCACCTTCTCGGTCTCCCGCACCGAGAGCGCGCTGGTCGGCTCATCGAGCAGCAGCATGTCGTGCTTGAAGTGCACCGCGCGGGCGATGGCGACCGCCTGCTGCTGTCCGCCCGAGAGCTCTTCCACCATCAGCTCCGGCGAGGTGATCCCCGCGATGCGGACGTACTTGTCCAGGATCTCCATCGCGGTGTCGCGCATCTCCTTGATGCGCAGGAAGCCGGCCCGGTTGACCAGCTCTCGCCCGGCGAAGATGTTGCGCATGATCGACATCGAGCCCACCAGCGCGATGTCCTGATAGATCGTCTCGATGCCCGCCGCCTCCGACGCTCTCCGGGAGTTGATGGAGATCTGCTTTCCGTCTCGTATGAACGTCCCGGAGTCGGGCTGCACCACCCCCGACATGATCTTGATGAGGGTGGACTTGCCCGCGCCGTTGTCGCCGAGGAGTCCGACCACCTCGTTGGGATAGATCTGGAAGTCGACGTCGATCAGCGCTTCCACGTGGCCGTAGGACTTCGATACCCCCTGCACCTCGAAGATCGGTGCGCTCGCGTCGACGCTGCCGGTCTCGTCAACTGCCGCTTGAACTTCCGCCATCTTCCTTCCTCCTCCGGCGCTGTCAGTACTTCTTGCGGGCGATCTGGTTGAGCACGACCCCGAAGACAATGACGATACCGATGAACATGTCGAGATAAAAGCCGGGCAGCTTCGCCAGGATAATCACGTCCTTGACCATCTGCAGGATGATGGTCCCGACGACGATGCCGATGATCGCTCCGCGCCCGCCGGCCAACGCCAGGCCCCCGATGACGCAGATCGCGATCGCCTCCAGCTCGAGATAGAGCACGGGAGTCGACGTCGCAGAATTAATTCGCGTGGTGCTGATGATGCCGGCGAACGTGGCGAGGCCGGAACAGAGGACGAAGGCGAGCAGCTTCGTTTGCACCACGTTGATGCCGACTGAGAGCGCCGCTTCGCGGTTGCCTCCGGCCGCGAAGAAGTGGTTGCCGAGGCGATGGCGGTTCAGGAAGAAGTAGCAGATGACCGCAATCCCGATGAACCAGAGGAACTGCGCCTGCATGTACGAACCGAGGCGCCCGGTCAGCGCGTCCTCGAAGTCGTCCGGCGGGAAGAAGCTGAGCGGGCGGCTGTTGGCGATGATGCGTGCCCCGGCACGCAATATAAAGAGCATGCCGAGCGTCGTTATGAAGGATGGTATGCCGAACCGGGTGGTGATGAGCCCGTTGATCAACCCGATCGTCATTCCGCTCACCATGCCGGCGAGAATGGCGACGGCAAGCGGCACGTCGTTCACGTAGGCGAACACCATCACATAGGGCGCGACGATGAAGACGGCGCCCACGGACAGGTCGAACTCGCCGCAGATCATCAGCAGTCCGACCCCGAGCGCCATGATCCCGAGCGGAGGGATCGCGCGCATCAGGATTCGGATGTTGGCCGGCTGCGTGAAGCGGAAATCGCTCGGATAGAGCAGCGAGATGACGACGCAGACGGCGAGGAACACGAGGAACACGATGATGACGTTGCCGGCCGGATGGGCGCGGAACCGATCGAGAAGGTTTGCACCCGCGTAGCGATCGGGGGCCGTTTTGCTGCTCCAGGAATCTGCCATGCCGGGCCCCGCTCAGCCGGACTAACCGCTGACCCGCCGGGCGAACCAGGCGTTGACGATGACCGCGACAATCACGATCGCTCCGACGAAGCCCTGCAGGTAGACGCCGGGGGCGCGCAGCAGGATGAGGAGGTCGTCGACGGTGAGGATGAGGGCGACACCGAGACAGATGCCGAGCACCGTGCCGCGACCGCCAAAGAGGAAGACGCCGCCGACGACGCAGGCGGCGATGGCCTGGAGCTCGAGCCCGGTGAGGGTCTGGGCGGGGATGATCGCGTTGACCCGGGTTGCCGAGATCGTTCCCGCGATTGCCGCGCCCACCGAACAGATGACGAATCCGGCCCGTTTGACCCGGTTCACGTTGACACCGACGGCGATCGCCGCCTCGCGGTTGCCGCCGACGGCAAGGAAATGATTACCGAGCCGATGCCGGTTCAGGAAAAAATATGCGAGGACCGCGAAGAAGATGAACCACAGGAACTGGGCATGGAGCGGCCCCACGATGTGACCGGTGAGGACCGCCTCGAAGGTCTCGCCGGGATAGATCGATACCTGCTCGGACGACGACGACTTGGGGTCCGATGAGAAGTACCGGACCACGCCGCGCAGGAGGAACATCATCCCGAGGGTGGCAATGAAGGAGGGGATCACCAGCTTGGTCGTGATGAGCCCGTTCACGATCCCGACCACGACGCCGACGAAGAGGGCGAGCAGAACCGCCGCCCAGAGCGGCCAGTTCCATTCGTTCATGGACAGCCCCATCAAGTAGGGGGCGAGGGTGTAGACGCCGGCGACCGACAGATCGAACTCGCCGGCAATCATCAGCATTCCGACGCCGAGAGCGAGTATCCCGAGGGTCGGTATGGTCTGGAACAAAACACCGAGATTGCCGGTGGCGAGGAAGCGGAAGTCGCTGGGAACCACGATTCCGATGACGATGAGGGTGAGGAGGAAGGTGCCGTAGAGGACGACGATGTTGGCGGCGGGGTATCGGAGGAAGCGCGTCCACAGCGTCTGGCGAACATAGCGACCCGCGCCCGCTTCCGTGCCGGCGTTCGATTCCGATGCGCTCATGTCCGTCGGGAATTCCCTAGCGGAGACCGAGCCTGCCCGTCCCCGCGACCGTCCGTCCGTGGACGGCCGCGGGGAGGGATTTCGGTTCCCAAATCAGGCGGGGGCCGGAACTCTAGCGATAGCTTCCGGCGAAGTCGGTCGCCGCCTGGGCATTCGACGCATCGACGACGCCGTTGCCCGTGTCAACGCCTCCTGGCGCCAGGTTGTAGCGGACCTGGTAGGCGATGAACATGACGGGCAGGAAGCCCTGCCAGAAGGGCTGCTGATCCATGGTTGCCGTGGTCAGTCCGGCGTTGATGTTCTCCATGATGCGCGGATTGACGTCGAACCCGCCGTTGGGCAGGCCCTCGAGCCCCGCCTCTTCCGCGGCCTGCGGCAGCACCGAGGTCGGCACGTTGCCGAGCCCGATGGCGCAGTCGGTATCCGGATTGGCGAGCAGGTATTCGGCGACGATGTTGAGGTTCTCCGCGACCTGGTCGCCGGTGCCGATCATCTCGCTCGTGATCCCGGCCGCGTCCAGCGCATTCTTGACGCCCTGGTAGCGCTCGCCGGCGTAGATGAGATCGGGGAACTCGACCGGCGCGACACAGTGATCGCCTTCCTTGAGGCCGTGCTCCGCGATCATCCTCGACCCGATGATGAAGCCGGAAGCGATGAAGTCCTGGCCGACGAAGGCCTGGCGCGCGGTATCGGGGTCGTCGATGTTTGAAGAGATGACCGCCATTCCCGCCTCACGCGCCTTGGCGATGACCTCGATCATCGCGTCCTCGACGGAGATCATCGGCACCACGCCGTCCTGCCGGTTGGCGATGGCGGTCTCGATGATGTTGATCTGGCGCTGCGGGTCGCCCTCGGCATTCTGGATGTCGAGATTGACGTTGAAGAGCTCCGCCGCTTCCCTCGCGCCGAACATCACCGGCTCGAAGAAGACGTTGCCCGGACAGCAGTGGACGATGAGGGTCACGTCGACATTGTCGTCGTCCAGCTTGGCCTGACCCGGTTGGGCCAACGACAGTCCGAGGATCGCCGCTCCAAGCGCGACGAGGATCCGGTTTCGAGTCATGGTCTGATTTCCTCCCTCTTATTCAAGGCTGGCGGTCTTCGCGGCACACCCGGCCAGCGCGGCCGGGCATCCGTTCTGGGTTCGCCAACACCCATGTCGTTCGTATCGCATTCACGCAGGACCTTCGTCAGGCCGCCTCCTCCCAACGATCGAGCCAGGGCCCGGAGCACGAGTACTCGAAGCTGTCGTCAGCAAGGCCCCGGTACGCCTGGACGTCGTCGAGCTGCCCTTCCGCCCATTCGGCAACGTCGATACAGAAATCGGGATCGTCGGCCGATCGCATCTGCACCAGCGGCCGGTCGTCGAACCCCGCCGGCTCGCCCGGCCGTTGATAGCGGAGGTCGACCGACCACCGGATCTTGTCGGAGTAATTCTCGGTCGAGCGGTGCGGCATCATCGTGTTGTGGAAGAGGACCGAGCCCATCTTCATCTCGCAGGTGACGCGCTCGCCTTCCGGGAGGTCGGCCTCGTCGATGTAGACGTACCAGGACTTCGGATGCCCGACCACGCACTCCTTGCGGTGGCGGAACACCTGCCCTGACCGGTGCCCGCCGCGGACCACCTGGAGTGCTCCGTTTTCGCTGTTCGCATCGATAAAGGGGATCCACGCGACCGGCTGCAGCGTGCGCTCCATTCCCGGGGTGAAATAGGCCGCGTCCTGGTGCCACGGGACGGTCATCAGCTGCGTGTTCGGGGTCTTGGGCCGAATCGCGCTGATCGGATGGCCGCAGATGTCGGGGCCGAGAAAGCGTTCGAGAATGTCGAGGAGCTTGTCCGACGTCCAGAGCCTCGCCAGTGCCGGTCGAACCTGCTCCCGGTTGTGAACGAGCGGGGCGGCGCCCGGCCACTGCTCCTCGAGCTTCGCGAGGCGATGGAAAAAGTCCTCGTCCGCGCACTTGTCCGAGATCTTGCCTGCCCGATAGAGCTTCTCGGCCCATTCGTCCACGACCTGCTCAAGCTCGTCCATGACCGGCTGGAGGTCGTCGTCCGTCAGCAAGTCCTCCACGATGAGAAAGCCATCGTCGAAGTACTGCTGAACCTGCTGGTCGGTGATCGCCATGAGGTTCTCCCTCGATCCCGTCGGCGCGCCCGGACCCGTGACGGTAACCAGGACCGCCGCTTCGAAACCCTAGCAAGCACAAATTTGGATTACAACGCTGCCGACCCGGCGCGCGGCGCGACGTCTCGGGAAGCCGCAACTGCCGGTCGCAACCCGAGCCGTGGAGAAAAATTGGAGCGCAAGGCCGAGCATGGGCTAAAATCCGGGCCGGACAACCCGGTCAGGGTCCTGGCCCGTTGGCAGTTGCCAGCCGCAATCGGGTCGGCCGGAGGATCGTCGAGAGCCGCCGGATCGGGAGCGCCGCGTGCGCTTCATATCGGTAGGCGGCTGCTCGCGAGGCGGTGGGGCTCGGCTCAATCCCGTGGGCCTGAACGCACAGGAGGGATGCAGGCATGGCCATTGCAAGCCGGGACTACAGCCTGAACGGCGAGGAAACCAGGCGCGCCTGGGAGAAGGGCCTCGTCTCGGCGGACTGGTACCAGTCCCCGGTGCCGCGCGCGCGCCTCAAGGAGCTCATGAAGCGCCGCAACTTCCCCGCTCTCTGGCATCTCTTCCTCTGGTTTGCGCTGATCGCCGGGCTCGGCGTCCTCACCTGGTTCACCTGGGGCACCTGGTGGATGGTGCCCGTCTATTTCGCCTACTGCACAATTCTCGGCGGCTCGTCCGATCCGCGCTGGCACGAGTTCGGTCACGGCACGGCGACCGCCATCCCGTGGGTTAACGATGCGGTCTACAACTTCGCATCGTTCTTCCTGCTGCGTGAGCCGACAATCTGGCGCTGGAGCCACACGCGCCACCACACCGACACGATCATCGTCGGCCGGGACCCGGAGATCATCACCCCGCGGCCGCCCAACTTTCGCTCGCTGCTCTTCGCCGCCTTCAATCTCAACATCGGAGTCAAGGCGATCAATAAGGTCTTCATCCACGCGTGCGGCAAGAAGACCTTCCCGGAAGAGGACTTCGTGCCGGAATCGGAGTGGTGGAGGGTGTACCTGGCCGCGCGGGTGTGGATCGCGATCTGGTTCGGCGTCATCGCGCTGGCGATCGCGACCGGTTCGGTGCTGCCGATCGCGCTGGTGCTGGTGCCGCCCTTCGTCGGCTTCTGGATCGCCCTCTTCTTCGGGGTGACCCAGCACCTGGCCCTTGCCGACGACGTGCTCGACCACCGCCTCTGTACCCGCACCGTCTACATGAACCCGGTGCTGCGTTTCCTCTACCTCAACATGAACTATCACGTGGAGCACCACATGTTCCCGCTGGTGCCCTACCATGCCCTGCCCAAGCTGCACGAGGAGATCAAGGCGGACTGCCCGCCACCCTGCCCGAGCGTCTGGGCGGCCTACCGGGAGCTGGTTCCTACTCTGTTCAAGCAGCGCCGGGACCCGGAGCTCTGGATCCACAAGGACCTGCCCCAGGCCCCCGCCGAAGCAAGGGCGGCAGCCGCGGCGGAGTGAACCGGCGTCGGGGGCGTCGGCCGAGCGAGCGCAGCACGCGCGCGGTGCAGGAGCCCGGCGGTCAGGAAAGGATTTCGATGAGCGACTGGGTCAGGGCCTGCGCTGTCGACGATATCGAGCCCGAGGACGTGATCCGCTTCGATCACGACGGGCGGACGTTCGCGATCTACCGCAGCCCCGACAACGAGTTCCATGCGACCGACGGATACTGCACCCACGAGGAGACGCACCTCGCCGAAGGCATGGTGTTCGACGACGTGATCGTGTGCCCGAAGCACAACGGCCGATTCCACTACAAGACGGGCGAGGCGCTCGGTGCCCCGGTTCTCGACGATCTGGCCGTCTATCCGGTGCGGATCGAGAAGGGGTCCGTCTACGTCGATATCGGCTGACCGGTCCGGCAACTTGGCTTGCCTCCGCCAGACTCTTGGCGGTCGCTACAGCAAGCCGATCACCCCCATACCCGCTGGCACCAAAATTTCCTACACCACGCCACGGGGACACGACCACGTTTTCGAGGAGGTATTTCGCCCATTATCCCCCAGTTGAAGGATGTACGGGTAGCCAAACATCAGACTTCCTGACCTCGTGATGCTGGCTGTTCTGGGCAGCGTGCCGGGAACTCCTTGAATTCTGATACATTTCGGTTGTTTCAGGCGGTTTTTCGCTGGGTGTCGCGCCCGAGGTCTGATATTATAATTTGATACCAATTGCACGGGGTCTCAACCATGCCCAGTACCCTCCCAATGTGCCCTCCAGAGGCGGTCTCGATCGGCAACAGCTGCTTCGCCGTCCTGATCTCGGACGACACCTTCACCTACTTTTCCAACCTCATTCCCTTTGACAGCCACGCCGCCGATGACCGCACGGCCATGCTCTTGCGGATCGGCCGCCTCGCGGCGATCAGCGCGGTCTCGCCGCAGGAACTGGCTGACGCTTTCGCTGTCTCGCGCGCGACGGTGCAGCGCGCACGACGGCGCTACCTGGCCGAGGGCGAAGCGGGGTTCATGAAGCCCCGGCGCGGTCGCGGGCCGTCGGTGTTCACTCCGGAGTTGGCGGAGAAGGCGACGGCGTTGCTGGCATCGGGCCTGAGCGGCTCTGCGGCGGCCCGGGTTCTCGGCGTGTCAGCGCCATCGGTCAACAAGTGGCGCCGTCAGGGACTGATCGGCAACACGGAGGCGGATGGGGAGCCCGGACGCTCAGCGCTGGCTGCGCCGCCTGACGCGGGTGCGGCTCCTGAAGGCCGTGTCGATGAAGAGAGTACCGGTGCCCCGGGGCCGGAGACGGCGCCGGGGCTGGAAGCGCAGCCGCAAACGGATCGCAGCGCGCGCGATCGGCGGGACCGGCAGGCGCCGATGGGGCGTGCGACTTGCGATGTTCCGGCTCGGGTTCTGGCCAGTTGTGGACAGGCGGGGCCGGTCGAACCGCAGTTCGCCGCCGCCGCCCGCGGTGTCCGCTTCGGCGGCGTGCTCGCCGCCCTGCCGGCCCTGCTGAAGGAAGGTCTTCTCTCCGAGACCGGTCTCCTGCCATTGCTGCCGAAGGGCTATTACGGCTTGCCTACGATCCTGCTCTTCCTGGCCTTCATGACCTTGGCGCGGGTGCGCAACCCCGAGAGCCTGCGCTACCAGGCGCCGGGCGAATGGGGCGCCATTCTCGGCCTCGATCGCTGCCCCGAGGTCAAGACGCTGCGCCGCAAGATCGCTCTCATCGCCGACGACGAGGCCGGCGTGCGGGCGTGGCAGCTCGCCCTTGCCAGGCGCTGGCAAGGCCGACGAGCCGGAGCTCTGGGCGACGCTGGCCATCGACGGGCACGTCAAGGTCTACTCCGGCCGCAAGGGGCGCTTGCCCAAGCACTTCGTCTCGCGCGAGAAGCTGTGCCTGCCGGCGAGCGCCAGCTACTGGATCAACGCTCTGGGCGGCAAGCCGCTGCTCTGTCTGCACAAGCCGCTGGACCCGAAGATGGTCGCGGCCATCGAAGCCGACGTGGTGCCGGCGCTGCAGGAGCTTGGGATCGTTGGCGCCGGGGCGCCGGACCTGACCGCCGAGCATCCCGGCCAGCCGGCGCTCACCCTGGTCTTCGACCGCGAGGGCTGGAGCCCGGATCTGTTCCGCCGGCTGGCGAGGCGCGGCGTCGCCTGCCTGACCTGGCACAAGAACTTCAGGGGCGAGGACTGGCCGGCCGAGGACTTCGGCGCGATGACCGTTCCCATTCACGGACCGGCGGCGGACGGCAGCGCCACCATGCGGCTGGCTGAGAAGCCGGTGACGTTGCCGAACGGCTTCAGGGTGCGCCAGATCCGCCGCCTGCTCGACAACGGCCGTCAGGTGCCGCTGATCACCACCGATCCGCACAAGCCGATGGCTGAGGTTGCGGGCGCCATGTTCTCGCGCTGGTCGCAGGAGAACTTCTTCAAGTACATGCGTGACGAGTTCAATCTCGACGCCCTGCCGACCCACGAGCTCGAGCCTCTCGATCCCGCCGCCATGGTCGTCAACCCGCTGCGGCGGGCCTATGACAAGGCAATCCATCGCCTCGACCGCCAGCTTGGCCGCCTGCGCAACCGCATCGCCGACACGGCCCGGAAGAAGCAGCCGACGGCGGAACTCAGGAGGGAAGTCAGGGACCTCCAGGATGTCCGCGACATCGTCAGGGCCAGCCGCAGGGAGACGCCCAAGCACTGCCGGGCCGGCGACCTCGACGAAGCCGAGCAGCTCGATGCCTTGCCCGCGCGCGAGCGCCTCCTCCTCGACGTCATCCGGATGATCGCCTACCGCGCCGAAACCCGCATGATGCTTCCCGTCATGCAGGCGCAGGGCCACAAGCCCCATCCCCGGAAACTGCTTCAAGCGCTGCTCACCGCCGATGCCGACATCCTGCCGGATCCTGGCAATGGCCTCCTGCGGGTCCACATTCTTGGCCTCGCAAACGACGCCTGCGACCGTTGGATCGATGCGGTTCTGAGCGACCTGAACGCCACCGAAACGGTCTTCCCCGGCACCCGTCTGCGCATAGTCTACGACATCGACGGGGCCTCGGAATCCGCGCGGCTCGTGTCACCTAAAATCAGCAGAGGTCAGGAAGTCTGATCTTATTACCGACGGACAGAGGACAGCTTTGATCCTCGAGCAGGGTTTATCTTCGAAGGCATCGGCGATGACGAGCTGATCGGCGACTTCGGCTATCACGGCGGGGGGGCAGCTGGCAACGAGATTGACCGCGCTGATCAACGCCTTGGCACGCCGCCCCATGCTCTGGTACTGGCATCTTCGGAAAACCATGGGCCTCTTTACCTACTGGTGGTCGAGGAAATAATCATGTCATCCGCGTCGATCAGCGGAATCGACAATGACATGGTGCGTGCCGACATCGTATTCTACGAGACACCCAATGGCGGCGCGGTTTTCTCGGTCGGCTCCATCGCTTTCATTAGCAGCTTACCCTGGAACAACTACGACAATAATGTGTCCCGCATGGTGGGCAACGTTCTTGGGCGCTTCGTGGATCCCTCGCCGTTACCGCTGCCAATTGCACCGGACCGCCTAGCCGGACAATGACCAACGCGCTGCCTCGACTTCGAGACGATCATGCATCGATCAGTATGCTGACAGCATCAATGTCGTATGAGTGCGTTGGCGCCTGTCAACGACGGTTGAAGATTCGGCCAAAGGGCGGCGCAAAAGACTGCCACCTGGGCTGGTGGTCTGACCTTGGCGTGAGGCTGGGAGTCGGAGACGCGGTGCGAGGGCTTTTCGGCGGGAGCGGGCAGCGGAGCCATGCAGAGCTCAAGCGGTCCGCGCCCGCCGGCCGCCCGCAGGGCGGCATGGTTTATCGGGTTGGGGTTGGTCTCGCCACCCGGGCCTCAGGGGCGCGTTGCAGGCCGGGGCCGATCGGCTGCGTGCTGCAGTTCAGCTATCGGCCCTGTTTCTGCGGGCGCGGCTTTGGCTGAGGCGGTAGCTGTCGCCGTTCATCTCGAGGATATTGACGTGATGGGTGAGACGGTCGAGCAGTGCCCCAGTCAGGCGCTCGGTGCCGAAGGTCTCGGTCCATTCGTCGAAAGGGAGGTTGGAGGTGATGAGCGTGGCGCCCCGCTGGTAGCGCTGCGAGATCAGCTCGAACAGAAGCTCGGCGCCAGTCTTGCTCAGCGGCACGAAGCCCAACTCGTCGATGATCAGCAGTTTGCAGGCGACCATCTGCTTCTGGAGCCGCAGGAGGCGGCGCTCGTCGCGGGCTTCCATCAACTCGTGCACGAGCGCGGCGGCCGTGGTGAAGCCCGTAGAGAGGCCCCTCTGGCAGGCGGCCAGCCCGAGCCCCAGGGCGACATGGGTCTTGCCGGTGCCGGTCGATCCAGTCTCATACTGCCCATGTTCAGGGTGCCGTAGCGACGATCCACTACCCCTTTCACCCTCGTAGCGGCCAGTCGGTCGACGTCATCCGTCGTCACTGCTTTCGCGGCGTGACGATGTTGGTTGTCCGGCAGTCGTACGGAACGTTGGCACAGATCCCGACGTGGATGTGCGAGCCGTCGGCCGCGACGGCGTCGATCAGGGACTGTCCGGGTATCTCATTGTCCGCTCTGTGTGACCTCTGCTCTCTCCTCGACGCAGTCTTATTGTCGCACTCCGACCCAAGCGGGGGAGAGCGGCATGAAGCGAAAGCGGTATCCACGCCAAGGAGGTCTTCTAGCGCTGCTGGAGCCCAGTCTGTTGATCGGCGCGCGGGTTCGGCGCCGATCGGCGCGGCAATCCATTGATCTGGCTGGATTTCGGGGGGTCAACAAAGCGTGCTCTTGAGTAACAGCTGCCTAAGCGATTGACAGCATTGGGTTCTGTTTTTCCTCTCCTTGCGTTTTCGGGACGAGTTGAAAGCCGAGCTTTTGGGCTTGGCGGTCGAGATGAGCGAACTTTCTGTTGAGGCGCCGCTTCTCGTAGCCGTCGATGCCCTGCTCGACGTATTCCTGGTCTTCGGTCACCATCAGGTAGATCAGGCAGGCGAGTTCGCGGGCGGTCGCCTTGATCGCGACGGGGGTGTCCATTCGGGCGAGCCGGGCCCGGTGCTTGGCGCCGATGAAGGTCTGGCTGCGGCGCGCGGCCATGGCCGCCATGCGCAGGGCCTGTCCGACGGGGTTGACCGCCTTCGGGAACGTGCCGGGGAGGTTCTTGCCGCCGCTGATCCTGGTTCCCGGCGCGAGCGCAAGCCAGGAGCAGAAGTGCTGAGCGGAGGGGAAGGCGGAGAAGTCCGGGCCGATCTCCGAGGCGATCACCAGTGCGGTACCGGGACCGACGGTGGGGATCGCAGTGAGGTCGACGCCCATCATCTTGCGCAACGCCAGGGCCTGGATGCCCTCCTTGCCGGTGTCGTTGCTTGCGGCGTTCGCGGAGCAGCCCGACGCGGTGTCCGAGGTCGTGCCGGGGACAGGGTCCGGCGCGCCGCCGTCCGGGGGATCGTCCGGCGGTGTCAGGCGCTCGACCTCGGCCATCACCCGGGCCTCGCAGGCGTCGATCTGCTGGCTCAGGAAGTCGTAGCGCTGCATGGCCTGTTCGAGGGCGAAGAGATGCTCCTCGCGCCACGTCCCCTGAAGGCTCGCGGCGATCGTATCGGCGTCGGCCTTGATGCCCGGTGGCGGAGCGTCGCCAGGCGCTCCGGGTCACGCTCGCCGTCGACGATCGCGCGCAGGATGCGCTGGCCGGTCAGTCCCGTGATGTTGGCGATCACCGAGTCGAGCTTGACGTTCATCTCGGTCAGCGCCTTCTGCATGTGCAGGACGCAGCGGGAGCGGTCCTCGGTCAGCTCCCTGCCCTGCACGCCCTCGACGATGCGCACCGCGCCTTTGAGACGCTGCGGGACGAGGTCACGGCATGGGCGGCGGCGGAGGACACGATCCCGTACTACGCCGAGGGCCACGACGCGCTCCTCGAAAGCGCCAGGGCGCTGGCGGGAATGGCGGACCTGCCGGCACATGCCCTGGAAGCGGCCGGGGAGGTCATCGCCGACGCAAAGGCGTGCGAACGGCGCCGCGCGGAGATCGTGGCGCTGCGCGCCGAAGCGACCCAACTTCTGGAGGAGCGTGGCGAGATGGAGGCCGCCCTCAGCGAGGTTCCGGAGGACCAGCTGGTCCCTTACACCAGGGACGCGGACTATGCCGTCTGGTCTGCGCGCTGCGAGGCGGCGGCAGAACGCTGGCAGGCGATGCGCGACGAGCCGGATACCCGGGACCCCCATCTCGATCGTCCCGCGGTCGGCAAGGCGGCGCTCGAAGCCGATCTGGATCGGCTCGGGGATCTGCGCGGCCACGACGAGGCATGGGCTGAGTTGTGCGCGATGCACGGCGGCATCGCGGAACGGGCGCGCGCGGAGGGCACGGCGACGTTCGATCTGCCGGAATGGAACGAGCTTGCCGACAAGGCTGGGGCGCTCTTGGCGCGGCCCGGTCTTCCCGAGGCGGCGGCCCGGGGGGCCAGGGCGATTCTGGACTACGACCGCCGCTGCCGCGAGGTCGACGCCTTCCTCGCGAGCGCCGAGGCGCACGGGGCGCGCTGGGATGCGCTGCGGGCGGAGGCCGCGACCGGAGAGAACGTCTCGATCGTCGACCTTCCGGGCTACGCCCCGCTGACGGAGGCCGAACGGGCGCTGCACGCGACCGGCGAAGCGATGCTGGCCGACGGCGGGAGTCCCCAACTTACCCGAGTGCAGGACGGCGCGGCGCTCGTCACCACCGCGCAGGAGCGGCTGGAGAGCCACGCCCTGCTCGTTCGCTGCGTCGCGGCGATGAACGGTCTCATGGAATCCGCGGGTGGCGCGTGGCCAAGCTTTCCCGGCGATCCCCCGCACAAGGCGCTGGAGGATGCAGAGGCGCTTGCGAAGGAGCGCGCGCTGGAGGATGAGGCGCGCCGCCGCCTGGAGGCCGCGATCGAGGAGCAGGCGGCGCTTCTGGCGCAGCTCGCGGCGATCCGGCTGTCAATCGGCTTTCAATACTGACCCCCGATCGGCGTGCAAAATTGACCCCCCTGAGTGGCACGGCGGAGGTTGTCCCGGTAGCCAATAGGGGGGACCCGCGCGGCTTCGTGTGGCGCCCTGCGCTACGCGGAGCGAAGCCGCGTGGGGGGTCCCTGTTGGCCCACCGGGGCAACCGGGCCGCAAGGGAGGCCGGCGGCGGGTCAGGAGCGGTTCTTGAAGCGCCAGCTCTCGTTGCCGGTCTCGATGATCTCGCAATGATGGGTGAGGCGATCGAGCAGCGCTGTGGTCATCTTGGGGTCGCCGAAGACGGATGGCCATTCGCCGAAGGCGAGGTTTGTGGTGATGACGATCGAGGTGCGCTCGTAGAGCCGGCTCATCAGATGGAAGAGCAGCTGCCCACCGGCCTGGGCGAAGGGCAGGTAGCCGAGCTCGTCGAGGATGACGAAGTCGCGGCGGACGAGCTGGTCTGCAGTGCGGCCCTGGCGTCCGGCGCGAAGCTCGGCCTCGAGGAGGTTGACCAGGTCGACGACGTTGTAGCACCGGCCGCGCGCGCCCTTGCGGATGCAGGACCGCGCGATGGCGACGGCGAGATGGGTCTTGCCGGTACCGGTGCCGCCGACCAGCACGATGTTGCGTTTGCCCTCGAGGAAGCCGCCGCCGGCGAGCTCCTGGATCAGGGGCTCGTTGACCGGCGAGGCGGCGAAGTCGAAGTCGGCCAGCTCCTTGACCGTCGGCAGCTTGGCGGAGGCCATCTGGTACTTGATCGAGCGGGCCCTCTTGTCGGCGATCTCGACCTGCAGCAGCGTACCGATGATCTGTTGCACCGGATGGCGGCGCTTGAGCCCGTCGGCAAGGATGTCGTCGTAAGCGGCGCGCATACCTGCGAGCTTCAGCTGGGTCATCATCTCCAGCACATCATGACGCTCCATGACCGGCCTCCCTCAGGCTGTCGTAGCGCTGACAGTCGGCTACCGGCTTGTGGCGAAGCTGCAGGCCCTCGGGCGTCGGGATGATTGCCGGCGGTGCCGGCTGGCGCTGCCGGGCGAGGATGTTGAGCACCACGTCGGCGCTGCAGGCACCGCAGTCGAGCGTCTCGGCACAGGCCGCCTCAACCGCCTCCAGTCCGTCCTCCAGCACCGCCGCGAGCACCTTGACGAACTGCCGGTCGCCGTCGTCGTGGCCCGCGAGCCGGGTTCGCAGGCGGCCGAGCGCGTTGGGCAACTGCCAGTCCTTGAAGGGCGCGCCATTGCGTAGCGCGCCGGGCTTCCGCGTCAGGATCGGCACGTAATGCCACGGATCGTAGACGAACCGGCCGCGCCCGAAGCTGCGGGGGTGCTCGGCAACGGTCTCGCCGTCCTGGCGGATGACGATCCGATCGGCATAGGCCCGCACGTCCACCGGCCGGCCGACGGCGCGGGCCGCGACGCTGTACTGGTTGTTGTCGAAGCGCACCAGACAGGTCTTCGAGACCGACACCTCGCTGGCATGGAAGCCGTCGAAGGGGCCGCGATACGCCATCAGGAAGGGCTGCTCCTCCTCGAACACCTGCCACACCGTCTTGCCCGGGATTGTCGGATGCGGATGCTTCTTGGCGTCCTCGATGCACCGATCCATCAGCCACTCGTTGATCTCGGCGTAGGAGCGGCCCCGCGGGATGGGCACGAACAGGCGGCCGCGAAGGTCACCCACCTGCTTCTCGACCTGCCCCTTCTCCCAGCCAGCCCCTGGCGTGCACGCCACAGGCTCCACCAGATGGTGCGAGCACAGCTCCTGGAAGCGGCGGTTGTAGTCCCGCTTCTTGCCCACGAAGATCGTGCTCACCGCCGTCTTCATGTTGTCGTAGATGCCCCGCCGGCAGACCCCGCCGAAGAAGCGGAAGGCACGCTCGTGCGCCTCGAAGACCATCTCCTGGCTCTCGCGGGGAAAGATCTGGACCAGATACATCCGGCTGTGGCACAGCCGCATGTGCGCCGCCTTCACCCTGGTCGTCGCGCCCGACAGACGCGCGTACTCGTGGCTCCAGTCGAACTGGTAGGCCTCGCCGGGATCGAAGATCAGCGGCACATAGGCCTGCGCCGGCGACAACAGCCGCCACCGGCGCCGCCAGGCCCTGGCATAGCGGCGAACCGCGTCATAGCCGCCCTTGTAGCCCAGCGACACAAGGTCTTCATGAATCCGCAGAAGAGACAGCCGATCCTTGCGTGCCTTCTTCTCGTTGGCCTTCAGCTGGCGCTCAAGCTCCTCCACCCACAGCCCAAGCTTCGGCATCGGCTGGATCTTGCGCTCGTAGCTGTGCGAGGTCGCATCGCCCCGCACCACCTTGCGTATCGTGTTCTTGGAAACCCTCAAATCCCGGGCGAGCTTCTTGATCGGAACGCCCTTCACCAGATGATCCCGACGGATCTTCGCGATCGTTTCCACAACCAGCATCTCCCCCACCACCCCGTCCGTCCAAACGACGAGGTGTGTTCATGGACACAAATCCAAGGGGGTCAATTTTGGACGCCGATCACCCCCAATAGGGGGTCACTTTTCCACGCTTAACAACAGGGTGGCGGCGGCGCGGGCGATCCCCTGCAGACGCTTGCGCACCCTGTGGCCGGCGTCCTCGGCGGCGAAGAGCAGCACGGTGCCGCTTGCGCTGGGGCGGTAGTGGCGCAGGCATGGGACGCCGGTGGCCACGGCGACGGCGAGATCGAGCGCGAGCAGGGATTTGCCGCACTTGGGCTCGCCGCCGACGATGCCCACGGCCTGCTCGGCCCACAGCGTGTCCACCATCCACTGTTGCGCCCGGGGGCGATCCTCGAGCTGCATCGGCGCCCGTGTCGGGAAGCCCTTCACCGCCGTGCCCTCTTCGGCTTGGCGGGCTCGCCCAGGATCTCCATGAAGAGCTTCTCGTCGAGAACCTCGCGGTTCTTCTCGGCGCCGGCGGCGAGCAGCATGTCGCCCATGACGGTAAGCGCCCTGGGGTTGCCGCCGGCGTGGGTGACCAGGGTGTCCTTGAGCTCTGCGCTCATGAGGCCCGGATTGCCGGCCTGCTCGACCAGATGGTCGAGCAGGGCCGCGAGGTCGCCGGCGTCTGCCTGGGTCATGACCAGGCGCTGGCGCAGGCGCGAGGCGATGGGCTGCAAGTCGGGCTGGCGGAGCCTGTCGATCAGGCGGCTGTCGCCGGCGAAGACGACCGAGAGGATGGCGCGCGAGTCGAAGTCGGTGGACGCCAGCAGGCGGATCTCGGAGATCACCGAGGGCAGCAGCTCCTGGGCCTCGTCGATGAGCACCACGGGCCGCATGCGGGTGTCGTCGACATGGGTGAGCCATCGCTCGCGCAGGTTTTTGAAGCTGGCCCAGCGGTTGTTGTACATCAGGTCGACGCCGAACATCCCGCCGATCTCGCGGTAGAAGTCGGACAGCCTGGAAGAGGGGTGGGTGATGGCACAGACCCTGAGCCCGTCCGAGCGGCCGAGGCGGTCGGCGAGCACGCGCAACGCCACGCTCTTTCCGGTGCCGGGCTCGCCGGCGATCAACGCGAAGCCGCCCTGGCGCACAAGATGATGCTCGATTCTGAGGCAGAAGCTGTCGACGGCGGGGCTCACCATGAGGCTGTCGACCGGAAGGTCGGTGGCGAAGGGGTTCCATTTGAGCCCGTAGAAGGTGAGCAGCTCGCGGTTCATGACGGATCTCCCTGATCGTCGTCCTCGCCCGGACCGGGCGTCTTGTTATGGGGTACCCAGGCCGGCGGCAGGCCTGTTGCGGCCTGGGCGTCGAGCACGCCCTTGAGCAGCGGCGGAAGTTCGCCGACGCCCGCGCTGGCGCCGCCATGGTCGCTGCCGGGTCTCGCAGGACGGCGGACGCCATCGGCGTTGCCGCGCTTGTCGAGGGGGTACAGCGTGCACAGCCGCTCGCCGCTTCGGCCTTCCACCAGATCGACGCCGCTGAGGTCCCAGCGCGCATAGCGGACCCAGAGCGTCCTCAGGTGGCGCCACGGCTGTGGCACCTGGTAGCGGATGCCCTCGACCGAGACGGTGCCGTCCGAGCGCCTGAGCGTGCGCTTCCTGGCGATGCGGAAGGCCGCCTTGAGCTCGTCCGAGGCGGGGCAGGGCCTCGATGCCTTGACGCTCCCGGCGAGGCGTTCATGCGGCGTCATGCCGAGCTCGCGGTGCACCCGCCGATGGTAGTCCTGCTCCAGCCAGGCTATGGTGGCGTCGTTGAGCATCTTCAGGGTGAGCGCGTCGACGCCTTCGAGCTGAGCCATCAGGCGGCCCTCGACCGTGCCCCAGAACGACTCGATTTTTCCATTTTGATGGGGGCTGTAAGCGAGTGTCGTGGCCCCCACGATGCCGATGAGGCGGTGCAAGCCCTCCTCGACCTCGCCCGCCGTCATCGGCCCGCCGTTGTCGGTCAGCAGGGACCTGGGCAAGTCCCTCTTCATGAAGGCCTGACAGAGCCCGTGGACGAAGACCTCGGCGGTCTCCTCCAGGTACCACTGCAGGTGGCAGCCAAGCCTGGAGTGGTCGTCGAGGAAGCCGAGCAGGATGGGCGTCTGCCATTCGCCCGACGCCGTCAGCACGCGGCGCTTGCCGTGGTGGAAGTCCCCGTGCCACAGCGCGTGACTGCGAGACACCTCGTAGCTAAGGACCTCGCGGGCTTCGACCGCCGGCTTGTCCTCACCCTCGTGCCACTTCCTGGGGCGCTCGCGCACCAGGCCGCGATTGCGCATCGCCCGCGTCAGCGTCGCGTAGGACGGCATCGGGCCGAGCTCGGGATGGGTCGCAACATGAGCCTTGAGGGTCTCGTAGTGGAGCTGCGCCGCCCACGAGGGATGGACCCGGTACTGCTCGCGCAGCGCCGCGATCAGCCCCGCCGACATGGACCGCTCGCGGCCGACGTCGGTCCGAGGCTTCCGGCGCAGCGCCTTGACCGGGTCCTGCTCCTCTGCCCGCGCCCGGTAGTACCAGCGCTCGATCGTCGAGGCCGCAAAGCGCACCGGCCCCTTGCCCGACGGGTGCTCCCAGTCGCGCTGCGACAGACGCTCGAACTCGGCCCCCAGCTGGCCTGCAGGCGGCGGTGAAGCCAGAAGCGGCCCCACCACCGCAAAGCGCAGCCGGGCCCACTTCTCGCGCCTGGCGCCTGCGTCGTCCTTGTCCATTCCGGCATCCCTCCCTCGCCGCATCGGAGAGATGCCCATGTAGAACGCCCTATCCGGGCGTGACAGGAACACTTTCTGCGGGCGGCGCCGAGCCATCGCCGAGCCCGCAATAGCCCGTCCACGGCTTGAACCAGATCAGGCTCAGGAACAGACGCTCACCGAAGCGTCCGCCCCGCATCTGCCGCAGCACGAAGAGCAGCGGCACCTCCTCGGGTGGCATCACCAGTTCGCCACGCTTCGCTCCCCAGGGCTCCGTCGCCGGGAACGCCTCCAGCCACCACTTCCGCCAGCGGCGCAGTGTGGCGACCGAGACCCCCCACTTCCGCTTGATCGTCTGCAACCGCACCCCGCCTCTCAGAACCAGTGCACTCAACAGAACGAACAGGGCGCCCAGATAAAAGCGGCGCCCGAAGAATCGTACCGATGGTGGGGTCGCTCGCAGGCGGCAATCCGCGCAGCAGAAGCTGAACCGCCGCGTGCCCTCTTCCCTCAACTCGGCTGCCAGACCGTACGGCTTGCGCGGATACGTCGCGCTGTGCAGCTTGCCGGGGCAGTGTCGGCAGCCCGCCTCGCGGCAGCGCGCCGCCTCGGCCTCATCGACCTCGCGCAGCCAGGCCCAGACCAGGGCGTTGCAAAGCATGGAGTGGCGGAAAATGTTGTGCGACATTGGGGCCGTCTCTGGCGATTGTGACCGTCACCACGAGACAAAGCCCCCCGGCGAACTTCTTGCAAGTTCGCCGAGGGGCACCCGCCCCAAAACCTCAACAAATCCGAGCGGATCAGGCCCCGATCCCCGCTGAAAGACCGCGCGCGCTCACCGAGAGCTCGACGCCACAGCCGGAACAGGTGGAGGGGTGGTGATCGACGACACGGTCCGGGCTGTCGCTCCGCGCGAGGGTGGTTCCCTTGTGGCCGGGCTGGCCGCCACTGGGCCCGCCGGACTTTCCGCGCTGGCTTTGGGTGCGCCTCTGGGCTCCGCTTTTCTTCTTGAGCCCGTCGCTGGCGGGGGGCTTGCTGCTTGTGGTGCTGTTGAGGGCCGCGCTGCGCTCGAGTTCGGCGATGCGCTCGCGCAGGGCCGCGTTCTCCTGCTCGAGTGCGGCATTTTCCCGGGCGAGCGCGGTGGCTGATCGCAGCAGCCCCTGCCCCCATTCCCGGACGGCAACGACGACAGTGGTTGCGAGGGATGATGGCTCGAGAAGCTCCTTCAGGCAGCAGAAGGCCTCGTTACGGGCGGCGAGGTCTTCGTGCCAGTGCGACACCGTCACGTGTCTTCGGCCTCGACGGCCATCATGGCGGCGAGCACGGCGAGGCGTTCGCCCGGCGGCAAGGCCTGGTAGCGCCGGCCCCAGTTGGCTGCCTTGCGCTTGATGCGCTGGCGGTCGGTGAAGTTCCGGCCTGCGTGGCTGGCCCAATGCATCCGGTCGGGGGCGTAGTTGAACCAGACGACCTCGGTTCGCACCAGACCCTGGGTCGTGACCTGCAGCGCCAGCCGGCGCCATCCCGCCAGCACCTCGTCATAGAGCGCCGACGGATGGCCCGAGATCATGACCTGGCAGGGCAGAGCCTTGAGCAGCGCGAGAAGCGCGACGTGGCCGGCCTCCTCGTACTCGAAGCGGTAGCGCTGCGCCGAGCGGCGGGTCGCGTGCAGATAGGGCGGATCGCTGTAAACCAGCTCCGGGCCCAGGAACGGGAACGAGGCCAGGAAGTCATGGGCACAGCCGTGAACCAGATCGACCGGGTAGTCGCAGACGAAGGCCTCGAGCGCCTGCGCATCGCGGTCGATGCCGATCGAACGCACGGCCGGCGGCTTGCGCTTCATCAGCGCCCCGCCCCCAAGGTGGCTTTCGATGTAGACGGAGTGCGGCGGCATCAGCGCAATCAGCGCTTGGCACAGACCTGCTGTCGCCTTCGAGCCGAAATACCCCATGGACCGCTCCCGTCACGCGAGAGAGCAGTCCATAGTCCCGCAACTCTATGAGGTCAAGAACCAATCGCGGTGGCAGAACCAGGCCGCGGCCGCCGCCATAATCACCGTCCTCAACTCAGGATTGGGGTACCTGGGTAGTTACATTTAGATGGGTGGCGGAGGGGACGATTTGAACCCACGGTACGCTCACGCATGCCGCGGTTTTCGAGACCGCCCCGTTCGACCACTCCGGCACCCCTCCGCGGTCCGCCGTCCGGTGGGCTGCGCGGCCCCTCGGCAACCTGCCGGCATTGGTGAGCGCCGGGTGAGCGTGAGCGCCGCGTCGTGGCCTTGCGGACTGGCGCCGGCCACGCAGTCCTCCAACACGTGCACCTTGTGGTTACGCTGATAGGCGTCGCCCGCGGTCCACAGCATGCTGACGCCGCCGCACACGCCTGCGGTCAGCAGCGTGTCGACGCCGATGCGCCGCAGGATCATGTCGAGCTCGGTGCCGACGAAGATGCTGAAGCGCCCCTTGAGAATGCGGATGTCGCCAGGCTCGGGCGCCAGCTCGTCGACGATCTCAAAGCCCTTCGCGCCTTCGATGCAGGGCGGTGCCGGCGGCTCTCCGTGCGCGGCGCTGGGACGCTTGCCGGTGAACCAGCCGCTCCGCCCATCCCGGAGGAGACGCCCGCCGCCGACCCCGTCGGCCCGCTACACCTCCTGGCTGAACACCACCGGCGCTCGTGCGCGCCGGGCCGCGGCCACCACCCGGCCGACCCGCGTCACGTTCCGCTCTGCTCCGATCGCGTAAGAGCCGACATCGTGGTCGACGAAATCGTTCTGCATATCGACCACCGCCAGCGCGGGCTGTCCCGATTCCAGTCCGCCCATCGGTGCGTCTTTCGCGCGGTGGAACAATGTCGGATTCGGCGGGGTTGAACGGTGTGGCGCCGTCCGCTTCGGTCGATCCGTCTTTGCCTGTTTAACGCGGCACGGGCGTGGAGTGGCGCAGTGAATTGGGCAGCGCCGGATCCAGGGGGTCGAGTGGGCGCCCGGCGATTTCCTCTGCTGCCGCCCAGACCTGGGGCAAGTGCGCCACCATGGTCGTGCGGCCGGCGCGGCTGCGGACGACGTATTGGTTGTTGGCCCAGTCCGAGGCCTGGCAGCCGTAGTGATCGAGGATGCGGTTGACCAGCGAGACACGGCGCAGCCGACCGAGGTAGCGCTCGCGCCCGCTCTCGGGCGCGCGGCCCTGGCCGGCGTTGGTGCCGGCCTCGGTCCAGTGGACGGTGCCGTCGGCCATCATCGCGCAGAACGCACACATGGCGCCCTCCTGGGGCCTGAACGGCGAGGCCCGGCGACGCGCCGTGCGCCGCCGGGCCACTGGATACCGCTCTCGCAAGTCCGCCCATCAGGCGGCGAGCGAATACTCCTCGTACTCGGACTCGCAGGGATGCGTGTCGGTAATGTGGAGCGACCGCTGCTTCAGCGAAATCATGATCGAATGGTTGCTCTGCAGCCGCAGCGTCTCCGCCTCGTCCTCGTCATAGTGTGCGCAGATCGAGTGCGGATAGGCGAAGTGGTCCGCCATCGCCGACTTGATGGTGGAGACTTCCAGCTCCTGCGACTGGCGCAGCAGCCGCTCCAGGCGCACGTGGCGGTACATGGTGTTGGGCCAGAGCTTCACCACCTCCGATTCCACATCCAGTTCGCAGAAGTGGTTGGAGTGGGTGAGCAGCCCGTCCTCGGGATAAATGAAGGCCTCCTTGTCGGGGCTGGTCTCGATGTCGATTGCGATGCCGTCCTCATGGGCGATGAGGAAGTTCATGCTGACCGAGCGGTTGGTGCCGCACACGCCGAGGATCGCCTCCTGCATGTTGCGGGCGTTGAGGATGTCGCGCACGCGCATGCGGTAGGGCTTCTCGTATTCGTACTTGCCGTCCTCCGGCGTCAGCAGCGCATTTATGACCACGCCGATGCCATTCTCGTTGACGCCCTGAAGGCCGCCGATGGTGCCGACCTCGCCGATATGGATGAAGTCCGGCCCGTCGTCCCGATGCACCCGCGAGACCACGGTGTTGATGTCCTTCACCCAATCCCAGTTCTGCCCGATCATGGTGTCGCCATTCTTCGAGCGCTCGGGCAGCACCGCGAAGGAGGTGCAGGCGTCCATGGCGGTGGGCTGGAACTGCGCCTGAGCATTGCTCTTCATCATGTTGACGAGCATTTCGTAGCGCACGTTGAGAAGGGTGATCTCCTCCAGGCTGCGCCCTGAGCCCTCGACCACGCCGTCGATCTCGTCCCAGAAGATCGGGTCTTTCGGCCTCAACGCCTCGGCCCAATTTGCGGATTCGGCCATCAGCGCATCCTTCTCGAAGCCCAGAATCTGGAACCGCTTGAGATAGCGCTCGAGGTTTTGGCCGATCTCCTTCGACATGATCTCGCCGTGGGCACGGCCCCGATCCCCGGGATCGCCCGTCAGGTTCAGCACTGGCTTGGTCATCGGTCGCCTCCTGCGTGGCCTCGCTGTGCCGGCTTACCCTCTTTTTGTTTTCCGCACGATCGGGCCCTATCGTTCCGAATGGCGCGAGCATAGCGCCCGCACTGGCGCAAGAGAAGCTGGAATAAGTGCCGCGACGTCGATGTTCCCGCCCGGCGGGTCGCGGACGCCGGCAAGGTCGTGCCGGCACAGAAGTGAGGACGCCGCGGGCGGATTCCCGTGCTACCGTTGCGGTATTCGGGCGCGCCGCTTCCCTGTGAAGCGGGGAGGTGGCTCCGCCGGTGGGAGGCCGCCATGAGAACGATTGCAGCGACCGCTACGGTCATGCTGGCAGCGCTGCTGCTTGCCGGGACGAGCGCCGCCGAGACCCCTCTCGAGCGGGGGACGTATCTGATGAAGAGCGTCGCCGCCTGCCCGGTTTGTCACACGCCGTGGGACGAGGACGGTCAGCTCGCCGATATGCACATGGCTGGCGGCCTGATGTTCGAGGAGGACGAGTACACGGCCTACGCGTCGAACATCACGCCCGATGTCGAAACTGGCATTGGTGGCTGGAGCGACGGGGAGATCATCGTTGCGATCCGCGAGGGCAAGCGACCGGACGGCTCCCTCATCGGCCCCGCAATGCCAATTAGGCTCTACCGCGGCATTTCGGATCGGGATGCGCAAGCCATCGTCGCCTATCTGCGCTCCATCCCGCCGATCAGGAACGAGGTGCCGGCCTCCGAGTACGACATCGACTTGCCCGCCGACTACGGCCCGCCGCTCGGCGAGGTGCCCGAGGTCGCCTATTACGATCTCGGCGCCTACGGCGCCTATCTATCGGGCCCAATGGCCAACTGCACGTACTGCCATACCCCGATCGCGGACGGCTGGCGGGACTACGAGAACATGCTCGGCGCCGGCGGCCACGAGATGGAGGGGCCGTGGGGCGAGACCGTGGCCCGCAACATCACGCCGGACTGGGATACTGGCCTCGGCCGCTGGAACAGCCGCAAGATGCGCACGGCTATCACCAAGGGGCTAAGGCCCGACGGCGATGAGCTTGGTCCGCCGATGCCCTACGAGCGCTACGCCACGATGGACCGCCGGGACCTCAGCGCGATCCTCGCCTACGTGCGCTCCCTCCCCCAAATCGAGAACGATACCGACTGAGCGCAGACCGCGACGGCACGATTGCGCCTTGACGGGTTAACGCGCGAACGGGCAAGCTTTTGCGTCTACCGGGACACGAGGGCTGAAGCATGACCCTTCGCCAGGTTCCCGTTATCGACGTCTCGCCGTTTCTCGGCGGCGAGCGCGAGGGCAAGGCGCGCGTGGCGGCCGAGGTCAAGCAGGCGTGCGAGGATATCGGTTTCTTCGTCATCACCGGCCACGGGATCGACCCGGCGCTGACCGGGGCGACCCACGACGTCAGCCGGCGCTTCTTCGATCTGCCGTTGGCGGAGAAGATGACGATCGAGCGCTGGGCGGACGACGTCATCAGGGGCTACAGCCCCGCCCTCAAGGAATGCCTGGCCGAGAGCCGCGGCGAGCGGGGCCCCGGAGACCTCAAGGAATCGCTGACCATCGGACCGCCCGATGTGCCGGACGAGCCCTACTACCACTGCGCCGAGGCCGGCCAGCACTTCGTCGAGAACCGCTGGCCGGCGCGCCCTCCTGAGCTCAAGGAGACGTGGCTCGCCTATTGGGACGCGATGGAGCAGCTCGCTTTCACGCTGATGCGCATCTTCGCCAGCGCCCTCGATCTCGACGAAGGCTATTTCGATACTCGGGTCGACAAGCATGTCAGCCAGTTCCGGGTCCTCAACTACCCGGATCAGCCGGAGCAGCCTCTGGAAGACCAGTTTCGCGCCAGCGCGCATTCCGACTTCGGCGCCTGCACGATCTGCGCGATCGAGGACAGGCCCGGCGGTCTTCAGGCGATGAACCGCGACGGCGAATGGGTGGACGTGCCTGTCGTGCCCAACGCCTTTAGCATCAATCTCGGCGACCAGATGCAGATGTGGACCAACGACCGCTGGGTCTCCACCCTGCACCGGGTCGTCAACCCGCCGCGGAATCTGGCGAACGACAGCCGCCGGCAGTCGATGATCTTCTTCTATACGAACTACGACACCGTCATCGAGTGCTTCCCGGCCTGCCAGAGCGCGGACAATCCGGCCAAGTACCCGCCGGTCACCACGGGCAAGAACCTGCTCGACAAGTTCCTGATGATGACCGCCATTGGTGCCTCGGGCGAACGGGCATCCGATCAGCCCTGAGGCGCCGGGCGATACGTCAAGCAACGACAAGAGAGCCGCCAAGAGGCTCATAACCAAGGGGAGGGAATCATGATCAAACGGGCGAGACTCGCAGTGCTAGCGATCGCTGCCCTGGCACTGGCGGTGACCGGCATCTTCGGCCCGTCGCCGGCGGCGGCTCAGGACGACAAGTACAAGGTTTTCGTGAGCGTGGGATTCGAGGGCAACACCTGGATGGATGCGGCGCAGAACCTCATCCGCTCCATGGCCAAGACCAAGGCCTTCAAGGATCGAGTGGAGCTCAACATGCAATCTGCGCGGGCCGATATTCAGACCCAAATCCAGCAGGTCAACGCCATGGTTCAGGGCGATGCCGATATCATCATCCTGTGGCCGAACTCGCGCACTGCGCTCAATCGCTCGATTCGTCAGGCGTGCCAGAGGGGCATCATCGTAATGACCTTCGACGCATCGGTGACAGAGCCCTGCGCCTACCACATCGGCCTCGATCAGACCTGGGCCGGCGCTGGACCCGCGGAGTATCTGGCCGAGGAGCTTGGCGGCGAGGGCAGCATCATAGTCATGGGCGGTTACCCCGGGCACTACATCGATCACGCCCGCACCGACGGCGCCATGGAGGTCTTCTCCCAATACCCCGACATCGAAATCCTGGTTCATGCCTACAGCAACTGGAACAACGCCCACGCCAGGCAGGAGCTGACCAAGATCGTCGCCACCCACGGCTGGGACAACATCGACGGGCTGTGGACCCAGGTCGGCTGCTACATGCTCTCGCAAATCCAGGTCGAGGCAGGCCGGGCGGACCAGCTCGTGCCCTGCGCCGGCAACGGCACCAACGGCCATCGCATTGCCATCGCCGAGCCCGGCACAGTGCCGGGTGCGCTGGGCATGAAGAGCAGCTCCATGGGCTCGCCCAACTGGCTGGGGGCATACGCTCTCAAGATCGCCGTGGCCTACGCCGACGGCGGTGCGGAGCCTCCGCGTTTCACCCAGGTGCCGATGCCGCTGGTCGAGCCGGGCCAGGTGGTTGTGTGCACCGAGGGGACGCGCGAGGAGCTGCTCGAGCGTAACTGCAACACCTACCATCCGGATCTCGGGGTGCCGCCGAACTACTTCGTCGATGTCTGGCATCCCTGGGTCAGCGAGCTCGATCTGTTCTCGGCGCTCGAGGGCAAGGTACCGGAGGGTCAGTAGTAGTCGGCCTGACAGGGAGGCACTCTGTCCCGTGCGGGACCTGCGCAAGCGGGTCTCGCACGAACGCCTCCAACAGGCTTGACGCGCTGCCGTGGAAGAGAGCGGGAGCGGGGCGTCTGCATTCGAAGTCGTCGGACTGAGAAAGCACTTCGGCGCCACGGTTGCCCTGGATGATGTGTCGCTGGCCGTCGAGCCCGGCGACGTGCATGCGCTGCTGGGCGAGAACGGCGCCGGCAAGTCCACGCTGGTCAAAATTCTCAGTGGCCTGATCCGGCCCGACGCCGGGGAGATTTTCCTCTTCGGCGAGAGCGCGCGGCTCGGCGCTCCCCGGGCCGCGCACCGCAGCGGTATCCAGACCGCCTATCAGGAAATCTCGCTGATCAAGGACCTCACGGTCACGCAAAACATGTTGCTGCCCTACGAGCCCGCGCGACTGCTCTGGCAGGTGCGCCGGCGACGCTCGGAAGAGCTCGTGCGCGGCATGTTTCAGGAGCTCGGCCTGGACGATATCGATCCCCGCGCTGAGGTTTCGACGCTCGACCTTTCCACACAGCAGCGGATCGAGATCGCGCGTGCGGTCTCGCGCGAGCCCAGGATCCTGCTCCTGGACGAGCCGACCTCGGCGCTTTCCGGCAAGGACGTGGAATGGCTGCAGGGGTTGATCGACGGGCTGCGGCAGCGGGGCGTCACCACGGTCTTCATCTCCCACCGCATGCAGGAAGTCCGACGTCTCTGCGACAACCTGACCGTGCTGCGGAATGGCGCGAATGTCGGCAGCTTCGGAGTCGCCGATATTTCGGAAGAGGAGGTCATCGCGCTCGTCATCGGCCGCTCGCTGGCCGCGACCTTCCCGGAGAAGCCGCCGCGCCCGGCGGGAGCGCAAGAGAGCCCAGTGCTCGAGGCGAGGGAGCTCGCGGCGGCCGACCGGCTCAAGGACATCTCACTGGAGCTCCGGCGCGGCGATGTGCTCGGCATCGCCGGGCTCGAGGGAATGGGCCAGCGTGAGCTCTTTCTCGCGCTGTTCGGCATGATCACGCCTACGGCCGGCACGATCTCGGTTTACGGCAGGCCGGTCGCCCTGAAGTCGCCACGTGATGCGCTGCGCGCCGATATCGGCATTAGCCTCGTGCCCGAGGAGCGAAAGACCGAGGCGCTGGCGCTGGAGATGACCGGGCGGGAGAACGTCTCCCTGCCGGTGATCGAGCGCTTCAGGCGTTTCGGCGTGATCGATACGGCTGCGGAATCTGCGTCCGTCGCCCGGGTTCTCGATCTGGTGCAGGTCGACCGCCGAGCGCTCCACACCGCATGTCGGGTCTTCAGCGGCGGCAATCAGCAGAAGCTCGCCATCGCCAAGTGGCTCCTGACCGAGAACCGTATTCTGCTCATGTATGACCCAACCCGCGGCGTCGATGTCGGCACCAAGGCCGAGATCTACCTGATGATCCGCGCTTACGCGGACGCGGGCGGCGCAGTGCTGTTTTACTCCACCGACGTGCCGGAGCTGGTCAATCTCTGCGATGAGGTCAAGGTCGTCTATCGGGGCCGTGAAGTGGCGATGCTGAGCGGCGAGGCGCTGTCGGAGGCTGCCGTCATGCGCGCGGCGCTGGGCGAGGGCGAGGCGCCGTGAGCGACCGATCGCTGCTGCCGCCGCCGTCGCGGTGGCTCCGCGTCGGCTTGCCGGCGGTGAGTTGGAACCGTCAGCGTGGCCTGCTGATTTCGGTCGGCGTTTTTCTGGTGATGCTGATCATCCTGCAGCTCATCAAGGGCGAAGGGATCAGCTATTTCGACGTGAGCTCCATCGTCACCGGAGCCACCACGCTCGCGCTCGCCGCTGTCGGCGAGACCATCGTCATCCTCGCCGGCGGCTTCGACCTGTCCGCAGGCGCGGTGATCTCGCTCGTCAACGTCATGATCATTCAGTTCCTCGGCGGCGGCTCCGAGTTCTCTTCCGATGTTGCCGCGCTCTCGGGCGCCGAGTTCATCGGGGCGGCGCTCGCGCTCGCGCTCGCGGTGGGCGGGGCGATCGGCGCGATCAACGGCTTCCTCATAGCCTTTCTCGGTCTGTCGGCAATCGTCGTGACGCTTGCCACTATGTTCATTGCGCAAGGCGCGGCCCTGCTGGTGATGGCCCATGCAGGGGGCGAGGCGCCGTGGGAATTCAGCATGTTCTTCACCGGCGAGGCCATCGCCGGGGTGTTGCCTGCTCCGATCCTCGTGCTCGCGATCGTCATCGTGTTGTGGCTGGCGCTTCGCAACTCGCGCCTGGGCACAGGCATCTATGCCATCGGCAGCGACGAGAAGTCGGCGCTGGCGAGCGGCACCGACGTGCGGATGACGAAGTTCTGGACCTACACCATCGCCGGCGTCTGTTACGGCGCCGCCGGCATGTTCATGACGGCCCAGATAGGCTCCGCCGACCCGCTGATCGGCGCCAAGTTTCTGCTCAAGATTTTTGCGGCGGTGGTCATCGGCGGGACGCTGATCGGTGGCGGGCGCGGCGGCTGCGTCGGCTCCATATTCGGTGCACTGACGCTCACGATCATCCTGACGATCTTCCTCCTTCTCGGCATGCGCACCTGGTACGTGCCGCTCGCCGAGGGTGCCATCCTGATCCTCGCGGTTCTCGGCCTTTCACTGAGCAGGGACCTGCCGGTGGTCGAAACCGTGCGCGGCTGGCGGCGTGCGCTCAGTACGCGGGCCCTTGCGGCGGGCCCGGCAACAAGCGTGACGGCGGGAGGCCAGGGGCTATTGCAGGATCTGCTGGGCCGGGCGGCCGCGCGCGGCGGTTCCGACCTGACCCGCCCGGCTGCAGGTTGGTTCACTCGCAACCAGGCCACGCTGCGCTACATCACGCCCACTTACGCCATGTTCGCCGTGATCGTGATCGCCACGGTGGTGATTTTCGGGGAGAACCTGTCGGCGCTCGACTATCTCAACGTCCTCCTGCTGTTCACGGCCTTTCTCGCAATCCTGGGTCTCGGGCAGGGCGCGGTCATCATTTCCGGCGGGCTCGACCTCTCGGTCGCCTGGGCCATCACCTTCCCCGCGATCGTCGTCACCACCTACTGCTTCGGCGAGGACGGTCCGGCCTATTGGGCGGTGCCGCTCGCGCTGGCGATCGGCCTTGCGATCGGCTTTCTGAACGGCCTCATGATCGTGCTGTTCAGGCTGTCACCTATCATCGTCACGTTGGCGATGGCGGGCATGCTCGAAGGCATTTCGCTCATCTTCAGCGACGGTGCGCCGATCGGCGGCTCGCCGCCCGTGTTGCGCTGGTTCGTTTCGGGCCGGCTGCTCGGCATCGCGCCCATTGGCTGGTTCCTGATCGCCTTCGCGATCGCAGCCACGATCTTCCTCAACCGGACAGCCTTCGGGCGGCGGCTCTACGCGGTCGGCAACAGCGTCACGGTCGCGCGCCTCTCCGGCGTCTGGACAGGCTCCGTCATCGTCGGCGCCTACATGCTGAGCGGCTTCTGTTCCGCGCTGGTGGGCGTGCTCTTCTCGGGTTTCAGCGCGCAGGCGTTCTTCGGGATGGGGGATCCATACCTGTTGCAGTCGATTGCCGTGGTGGTGCTCGGCGGCACGCTCATTACGGGCGGGCGCGGCCACTTCGTCGGCATCCTCGGCGGCGCCTTGCTGTTCACGGCGCTCGGCTCGCTGCTAACGGGAACGATGCTGCCGGAGGCCGTGCGCAGTATCATCTACGGACTCGTGCTGCTCGGCGCCATCGTCGCGCTCCGCGAGCGCGCAGATGCATAACGCGCTCCGCGAGCGCGCGGACGCTTGAGGCAGGGGCACCGGCTGACGACACCCGCCGCGTTGCGGCGACAGAGGGAGGCGAGATCATGGCCACGAAGAAAGACATCCAGGTTTGCTTCAATCCCCATTTCGATTCGGTTTCGCTCTGGATCGGATCGTTCGGCGGCGCCGATTCACCCTGCGACATCTCGCGCGGCGTCTTTGCGGCGCGGCAGGGGGTGCCGCGAATCCTGGAGATGATGGACCGCTACGGCATCAGGACGACGTGGGACATCACCGGCCACTCGATCGAGAGCTTCCCGAAAGAGTCGGAATTGATCGTGAAGTACGGCCACGAGCTGGGCGTGCACGGCTACACCCATGAGAATCCGCTCGCCATGTCCCGCCAGCAGGAGGCCGATGTCCTCGACAAATGCATCGAGCTGGTGACCGATCTCTGCGGCGTCAGGCCCGTGGGCTATGTCGCGCCGTGGTGGGAGCTCAGCCCCAACACCATCGACCTGCTGCTCGAGCGCGGCTTCCTCTACGACCGCAGCGTCATGGAGGACGATTACACGCCGCACTATCTGCGCACAGGCGACAGCTGGACCAAAATCGACTATTCCCAGGAGGCCGCGTCGTGGATGAAGCCCTGGGTCGCGGGCGAAGCGGTCGATCTCGTCGAGCTGCCGGCGAGCTGGTACCTCGACGATGCGCCGCCCATGATGTTCGTGAAGACCTTTCCCAACAGCCACGGCTGGGTGAACCCGCGCGACGTCGAGGACATCTGGCGCGACCAGTTCGACTGGATCTACCGCCACTACGACTACGCGATCTACACCTGCGTGATCCATCCCGACTGCGCGGGCAAGCCGCAGGTCCTGATGATGCTGGAGCGGATCTTCGACCACATGCTGGCGCATACCGGCGTGCGCATGGTCACGATGCGCGAGATGGCCGAGGACTTCAAACGCCGCCATCCCTTCAACGGCACGACCCAGGGCGCGCCTGCCGCCGAATAGTCGGGAGGACGCGAGCCGCGCCGCCGGCCCGAGGCCACGAGGCGCCGGGGATGACGGCGGAAAGCCCGAAGCGCAGAGAAAGGAGCTTCCATGTCGACCAGATCTCTCTCTGAGATTCCGCTCATCGACCTCGGCCCCTATTTCGCCGGCGGCCACGCCGACAAGAAGCGGGTTGCGGACGAGATCAGCCGTGCCTGCGAGCGGATCGGCTTCTTCATGGTCTCGGGCCACGGGGTGGACCCGGCGCTCTGCGAGCAGGCGCGCAGCTTATCGCGGGCGTTCTTCGATCTGCCGCTGGAGGAGAAGCTGGCCATCAGGCGAGCGCAGGACGACATGGCCGTGCGCGGCTACGAGCCGCTCGGCACAGAGCAGCTTTCTGCGACGATCGGTGTGGAGACGCCGCCAGATCTGAAGGAATCGATCTCGTTCGGGCCGCTACGGATGCCGGACCATCCGTCCTGCCGCACCGAGGCCGCGGCACCTCTCTATGCCGCCAATAGCTGGCCGGAGCACCCAGCGAGGCTCCGCCCGACGATCGAGGCGTATTTCCAAGCCCTTGAAGAGCTGGGTCACCACCTGCACCGACTCGCGGCGATCGCCTTCGATCTGCCCGAAGACCATTTCGATGACAGCCTCCAACGGGGATTCAGCATCCTGCGCGTGCTGAATTACCCAGAGCAGCGCGCGGCGCCCGAGGCGGGTCAGCTTCGTGCAGGCGAGCATTCGGACTACGACAACCTCACGATCTGCCTGATCGAGGAGAAGCCTGCCGGCCTGCAGGCGCGCGGCCCGGACGGTGCCTGGGTGGACGTGCCGGCCATCGCCGGGTCATTCGTGGTCAACATCGGCGACTTCCTGATGCGCTGGACAAACGACCGGTGGCGCTCAACGCGGCACCGTGTCCTCAACCCGCCCGGCGCCGATAACGGGCGCCTCTCGTTTTGCCACTTCGTCGAGCCCAACCACGATGCGGTGATCGAGTGTCTGCCGACCTGCCACGGGCCCGATCAGCCGGTGAAGTACCCGCCGATCTCCGCCGGCGATTACATGTCAGAGAAATTCGCAAGCCAGGCGTCCGGTCAGGAATGGAGCGACGAGGCGAGCCGCAAGTTCGGCACCGGAGACACCGAAACGCGCTTCACCCACTGACTGCGCCATAGCCTCGGTGCCTGCGGGAACCGGACGGAGGAGCGTCAGGCGCTCGCGCGCTCTCGGAGCGCGTCATGCATTTGTGCGCTCTCGGAGTGCGACGATTGCGCCGAGGACGACGAGGCCGTAGATGATGTTGCGCACGGCCTCGGGCAGGACCGTGCCGGAGAGCATGATGCCGAGGCCGGTGAAGAGGATTGCGCCGCCCAGGATGCCGAGATAGTGACCGCGGCCGCCGGTGATGAGGGTGCCGCCGAGCACCACCACGGCGATGGACGAGAGCAGGTAGGGGTCGCCCATGCCGTAGAACGCCTGGGCGCTGAAGCCTGCGAGGAAGACGCCCACCAACGCCGAGCAGAAGCCGCTCAGCACGTAGGCGCCGACGATGGGGAAGCCGATCCGCACGCCCGAGAGGCGGCTGACGCGCTGGCTGTTGCCGACCGCGAAGATGCGCCGTCCCGGCGCGCTCCTGTTCAGGTAAAGCGTCGCGACGACGACGAAGGCGATCAGGAACCAGCCGATCGGCGCGATGCCGCCGATGCGCCCGGTCACGAACCAGGCCAGCGAGGGCGGCGCCTTGCCGATGGGTGCGCCCGAGCTGAAGAGCAGCGACACGCCCTCCAGGATCCCGTTCATGGCCAGCGTCACGATGATCGGCGAGAGCCCGAAGAGGACGATGGTCATACCGTTAAGGAAGCCGATGGCGATCCCGATCCCGAGCGCCGCCGGGATCACCCACGCTGCCGGCGCATCGACGCCGTTGCAGAGCGTGGTGACCACGATCGCCGGGAAGGTCATGGTCCATGGCACCGAGAGGTCGAGCCCGCCGGTGATGATGACCGTGCCCTGGCCGAGGCCGAGGATCGCAAGGAAGGCGGTCAGGATCAGCATGGCGTTGAGGTAGGCCAGCGGCGAGAAGTCGCCGCCGAAGATGCCGATCGTGATTCCCAGGATGACGAGGTAGATGAGGTAGGCCGGCACGGCGAAGCGCAGCACCGCCCGGTGCCGGTCAAGCCAGGGGACGGTTGCCGCGCCGGCGCCACCCGCCGGCGGGTCCAACCCACTCAGGCGGATCGGCTCGCCCACGACCCGCAGCCTGGAGGGGAGCGATGACTCCTTGAGCGCGCGCAGCGTCGCTCGCCAGAAGCGCGTGATCTCCACCACCGGCGAATCGCGGCCGAGGGAGAAGCCGAGCACGGCAATGAGCAGGATCACGCCCTCGACGATCGGCGTGTAATAGGTGCGCACGCCGAGCACGAGGAAGATGTTGACCACGACGGTGAGCGTCAACGCGCCGAAGATCGTGCCGACGGCGCCGCCCCGGCCGCCGCCGATGAGCGTGCCGCCGATTACCACGGCGGCGAAGATCTGCAGCAGCATCTTGGCGCCGATCAGCGGGTCGCCGCCGCCCATGTTGGCGGTGATGAAGAGCCCGGCGGCGCCGTAGCACATGCCGGCGAAGGTGAAGGTGAGGAAGCGGGTGCGGCGGACGTCGACCCCGTTGGCCTCGGCCGATCCCGCATCGCTGCCGATGGCGTAGATGCCGGTGCCGATCCGCGTGTTCTTGAGCATGAGCCAGAACAGGATGGCGACCGCAAGGACGACGACCGGGGCCGGCAGCCCCTCGGTGATGACGTCGCCGGTGAAGACCAGGCTGAAGTCCCACGGCATCTCGCCGCCGGGGAACTTGAGCACGAGCAGGGCCGCGCCCTGGGCGATGAACATGGTGGCGAGCGTCACCACGATCGACTGCAGGCGGACGTAGGCGACGAGGAAGCCGTTGACCGCGCCGATGGCGGCACCCAGGCCAAGCGCGATGACGAGGGCAACCAGGGTGAAGAGGCCGGTTCCCATATCGGCGGCGCCGCTGAGCTGGGTGACCAGAACCACGTTAACCAGCGAGATGACGGCGCCGGCCGAGAGGTCGAGCCCGCCGGCGAGGATGACGATGGTCTCGCCCAGGGCGGCGAGCGCGAGGGTCGCGGCGCTCGCGCTGATGCTACTGATGTCGAAATAGGCGATGCCCTGGCCGGTGATGAGCTGCAGCGCGATCATCGTGGCGGCGAACACGGCGATGGCGATGATCGTGCCGCGCTGGCGCGACCAGCTGAAGGGCGGCAGGTAGGGTGCGCGTAGCGCGCCGAGCGGCGTCATCGGGAGCCCTCGCCGAGCGCCGCGCGCATGATGCTGGCCTCGGTGATCTCGGCCCCGCTGAGCGAGGCCGCCTTGCGGCCGCGGTAGATCACCATCACGGAGTCACAGAGGTTCACGAGCTCCGGCACGTCGGTGGAGTAGTAGAGCACCGCCCCGCCGGCGTCCGCGTATGCCCGCACGAGGGCGTAGATCTCGGCCTTGGTGCCGACATCGACCCCGCGCGTCGGGTCGTACATGAGCAGCACGCGGCTCTCGGCGAGCAGCCACTTGGCGATGGCGATCTTCTGCTGGTTGCCGCCGCTGAAGACGTTGCAGGCGCTATAGAGCGCCCGCCGGTCGACCTGCACCATGTCGAGCGCCCGGCCCACCGCCTGCGCTTCCTGCTCCAGGTCCACGAGGCCGAAGCGCACGCAGCGCTCGATGATCGGAAGCGAGATGTTCTCCCGCCCCGTCAGCGCGAGGAAGAGCGCCTCGGTCTTGCGGTCCTCCGGCACGAAGCTGATGCCGATGCGGCTGTTCACGGCGTCCTTCGGTGTCCGCAGGGTCACCCGCTGGCCGCCGATCCGGATGTCGCCCGCACTGAGCCCGACCATGCCGAAGAGCGCGAGGAAGAGGTCGCGCTGGCCCATGCCTTCCAGCCCGCCGACGCCCAGTATCTCGCCGGGCCAGAGGTCGAAGGAGAAGTCCTGCACGCCGCCTTCGATGGCCAGTCCATCGCCGGCCAGAATCGGCGCCTCGCCGCGCTTTGCCAGCTGCGCCGGCTTGGGCGGGAAGGTCGCCGCGAGCGAGCGCCCGATCACCAGCTCGATCATGCGGTCGTCGGAGATTTCGTCGGACCTGAAGCTCCCCACCATGCGGCCGTTGCGCAGGATCGTCAGGCTGTCGCAGAAGTCGCGCACCTCCGGCATCCGGTGCGAGATGAAGACGATGGTGGTCCCCTCCGCGCGCAGCCGCTCAAAGAGCGCGCCGAGCCACTGCACGTCGTTGCCGGAGAGGGACGAGGTGGGCTCGTCCAGCAGCAGCAACTGCGGCTTGCGAGAGACGGCGCGCGCAATCTCGATCTTCTGCTGCGTCGGCAGCGCCAGGGTCCGCACCTCGGCGTGGAGATCGATATCGTCGAGGCCGAGGTCGGCGAGGGCGCGCCGCACGTGCCGCTCCGACTCGCGCCGCCTGATTTGCCCGCTGGGGCCGGTCGGCTCGTAGGGTAGCAGCATGTTCTGCACGACCGTGAGGTCGCCGACCAGCGAGATCTCCTGATAGGCGGTCTGGATGCCGAGCCGGTGAGAATCCTTCGGCGTATGGATGTGTGCGGGGCTGTCGAAGAGGGCGATCTCGCCGGCATCCGGCCGGCTGAGACCGCTCAGGATCTTGACCAGCGTCGACTTGCCCGCGCCGTTCTCGCCGAGGAGCGCATGGACCTCGCCGCGCGGAATGGCGAGCGAGACGTCGTCGAGCGCGACGGTCGCGCCGAACGCCTTGCTCAGGCCGCGGGTCTCGACCGCCGGCGCCTGCTCATTCATGGCCGGCTTCTGCGCGCCGCCGCCGGCCGGTCATGCCGGGAGAAGGGGGCGCAGCGGCCAGCGCCGCGCCCCTTACGCCTCCGATCCTGCCGGGACCGGCCCGACTCAGAGCCGTTGCTCGCCCGTGGGGATCAGCTACCGTCGGGCACCATGCCCTCGAGCGCGGAATAGACGTCCAGCTCGGGCACTTCGGAATGCCACACGTCGATGAAGTAGTTGGAGGGCGCGACGGAGAGCGGCACCGCATTGCAGGACCACTCCTTGGCGGTGAGCTCGGCCTTGTCCGCCGTGTCGCAGAGCTCCGTCTGCCCCGGCGTGACCAGGGGCATCGGGAT
Source organism: Alphaproteobacteria bacterium (assembly GCA_963422645.2). Lineage (GTDB taxonomy): Bacteria > Pseudomonadota > Alphaproteobacteria > UBA828 > UBA828 > WTGU01. Next base: position 539,388 of record CAXXVO010000007.1, on the reverse strand, counting down.
CTCGTGGACGCGCGGAATCACGGCGCCGTCGAACTTCGCCATCGCGAGCTTGAAGGCAAAGGGCGCGGCCCAGGGCGGCGAGCCCATGGAGGCGCTGCGCAGCCCGTAGGCGCCCTCGGTCGTTCCCGGCGCGAGCTGGGCCACGCGGTGACCGTTGGTGCCGTTGCCCGCGCAGGGCTTGAGCTGATCGCCCCGGCCCTCGTCCACCTGCATCTGGGTGAAGACGTAGCAGCCCGTCTGGGTCCACAGCCCGTCGATCTTGTCCCAACCGTGGGTCGCCACGATCTCGGTGAGCTTCTGCTTCGCTGTGGCGTTGTTCCACATGCTCGGCGTGTCGGCGATGATCGTGATGTCGGTGAAATCGGCGAACACCGCCTTGGCCGCGGAATTCCGCCGCAGGTCGACCATGTTGCCGGGGATGCCACCCATGAAGACGATGTTGCCCTTGCCGCCAAGCTCCTCTGCCAGCCATTCGGCCGGCCCCGCGCCGGCCCAATCCTGATTGATGCCGACGTGATGGGCGCAAGGCTCGGTGACCTGGGCGTCGAAGGTGATGAAGATCACGTCCCGCCGGCACGCGTTACGGATCGCGCGGTTGAGCGCCGTCGGCGAGATTGCCCACGCGACGATGACTTGCGCACCCGCCTGCACCATCGCGTTGATCTGCTGGATCTGGGTCTGCGCATTGCCGCGCGCGGACTGGATTTCGATATCCACCCGGTCCTTGTAGTCCATGGTCCCTGCTATCGAGCTCAGCAGGTTGGTGGACGCATCCATCCAGGTGTTGCCCTCGAAACCCAGGCTCACATAAACCTTGACCTTCTCATCCGCAGTGGCGGACCCCACCGGCGCCAAGCCGCCCGCGAGAAACGCCAGTGCCGCAGCCCCAAGCGCCGCATTGCGCAAGTATCTTCTCATTTCCATAGCCTCCCCTTTGTTCCGCCGGACCCGCGCGCATTCTTGTCGTTGACCGTTGCCAAACGCGCATCCAGTCCCGGCACCGCAATCATAGGCAGCGGCGTTTCCTCGAACAAGCGCAGGCCCTGGGCGCCTCGCTCGTTCACGATGTACATCCATGAGTGGAGGTGGGTGCCGCCGGCAGAACGACGACGTCACCAGTGGGCGGAAAGGCTCGTCCGACATCCCTCACGGCCAGCGCGAAGCCCCACATTCCCCTCGCCGATCGCCGGTTGGCCGATACGGTTAAGTCTGCCCCTGAGCCCTCCGAAATCGCGCGTTCCAACAGCCACAAGCGGCGCGTTTGGACTTGAGCCTTGCCGGGTTACACCTACGTCGTTAGAGTTGCCGTTGAAGAAAGTTATCAATGCTGAGGAGGATGCGATGACGACGGAATTTAAGGATAAGGATATACAGGTTTGTTTTAATCCTCACTTCGATGCCGTATCCCTTTGGCTCGGCTCGTTTGGCGGCGCAGACTCACCCTGTGATATTTCGCGTGGTGTTTTTGCCGCAAAGCGCGGCGTCCCACGCCTGCTGGAGTTCTTCAGGCGCTACGGGATCACGACGACGTGGCATATCACGGGGCACTCGATAGAGAGTTTTCCAAGAGCCGCCGAGATGATCGCAAAAGACGGCCACGAAATAGGCGTGCACGGCTATTCTCACGAGAACCCGCTCGCGATGAGCCCCGAGCAAGAGAGGGATGTTCTCGACAAGAGTATCGAACTTTGTCGAGGTTTGACCGGTAAGGACCCCAAAGGGTATGCGACACCGTGGGCAGAATTCACTAATATTACTGTAGATTTGTTGCTAGAACGCGGCTTTTCGCACGAGTTCAGCATGATGGAAGAAGACTGTTTCCCTTACTATCTGCGGACGGGAGACAGCTGGACAAAAATCGACTATACCAAGAATGCTGCTGATTGGATGAAGCCTTGGATAGCGGGGGAAGAAGTCGACATCGTCGAAATTCCTCTCAGTTGGCACTTGGACGACGCGCCGCCCACGATGTTCGTCAAGACCGCACCCAACAGTCACGGTTGGATCACGGGTCAACAACTCGGTCAGATTTGGATCGACTACTTCGACTGGATTTACCGCAACCACGACTACGCCATTTACCCGTTGGCGCTACACCCGGATGCTGCAGCCAAGCCGCACCTCATGTTGGCGCTGGAGCGGCTCATCGACCATATTTTGCGGCATCGCGGTGTCAGGATGGTGACCCACGCCGAGATGGCGGCGGACTTCCGCAAGAGAGTGCCGTTCGGGTCGAACAAGACGGTGGGCGGAGAGGTCGGACTCTGAACGAGACGGCCAGAGCAAGACAACCGGGTGCTGAGCTGACGATTCCCGCCCTGGCAGTTTATGCCGAGAGCTTCGGTCTCAGCTTGTGAAACTCGGTGCGCTCCTGGTAGGCGACGCCGGCGCGGAACAGCAGCGGCTCGTCGAACCACTTTGCCACGAGCTGCATGCCGACCGGCATGCCCTGCGAGTCCAGGCCGACAGGAACGTTGAGACCGGGCAGGCCCGCGTAGCCGAGGCCAACGCAATTGCGCAGGATGGAATGGGTCGCCCTCTGCAGGTCCTCTGCGTCCGTCCACTTCGGCGCAACCATCGGCGTGGTCGGCGTCAGCAGCATGTCGACATCCTGGAAAACCCGTTTGAACTGGTGCTTCCACCGGATCAGAATTCTCAGCGCGTGCGCGTAGTCCGTTCCCTTGAATGGCTCGCCGGCGCGAAGGCGCCTCAAGACCTCATCACCGTACTCTTCCGGATGGTTCTGCAGGCCGTCGCGATGCATGTCCGCCATGTCCATCGCGAGCATAGTGGGGCCGGTGGCCACCCGCGCCTCTTCAGCGCCTTCGATGTCGATGTCGACCAGGGTGGCACCGCAGGCTTCGATAACCTTTGCGGCCTCCATGACGCGCGCGACAACGTCCGGCTCGCAATTCTCGAAGAAGAATGAGGTCGGGATACCGACTCTCGTGTTCTCTATGCCGTCCCTGAGGGTCGGCAAAAAATTGAGGACAGGCACGTCTTCGCTCAATGAATCGTCCGGATCGTAGCCAGCGACCGCAGCAAAGCCCCTGGCCACGTCCGCCACCGTCCGCGCCATCATGCCGATCGTGTCGGCGTGGATCGTGAGCGCCAGGGCATTGGTGTTGGGGATGCGGCCCACGGTCGGGCGGATGCCCGAGATGCCGCAAAGAGACGATGGCCCCCGGACCGAGCCGCCGGTATCAGACCCGAATGCGATCCGGCACATGCCCGACGCCAGTGCCGCTGCGGTGCCTCCGCTCGAGCCTCCGGGCACGCGGGTTGTGTCCCAGGGGTTCACGCAATTGCCGTAGTGAACGTTGTGGGTGGTCGCGCCGTAGCAGAATTCTGGCAGGTTCGTCTTGCCGAGAAAGACTGGGCCCGACCCTCGGATCCGCCGGACGACTTCGGAATCAGCATTGGCGATGTTGTCGCGATACATCCCCGAGCCGAACGTCGTCCGGGTGCCCGCAACGTTGAGGCAGTCCTTCACCAGCATTGGCACGCCGTGCAGCAGGCCCAGCCACTCCCCGTCCTCAGCGGCCCGGTCGGCCTGGTGCGCCATGTCGAGCGCCATCTCCGGCGTTACGGTCAGCACCGCATTGAGTTCGGGGTTGAAGCGCTCGATCACGTCGAGATAGCGCTCAGTCTCCTTGACGGAGTTGCCTATTGCCATTGCTGCGATTCCTCTTGTCGAAGGCCGACTCTCAACTGGCTATTCTCCAGAAGAGGCGGTCGGCTCGTCTCCGCGACTGCGCCGGACACGCAGCATGCGCCGCCTCAAATTGCCGCCGCCGGTTCTGCTCAATTGAGCAAGCGACACGGCGATGATGAGTGCCCCGCCGTAGAAGAAGCTTTGCACGAACGTCGGCAATCCGAGGATGGCCAACCCCGTTATGCCGGTGACGAGAAAATACACGGACAGGAAGGCACCCCAGGGATTGAACTGACCCGGCATGATCGTGGTGGATCCGAGAAATGCCGCAGCGAAGGCGGGAAGAAGCATGGTGAGCGCCGACGTAGGGTCGACGCCGCCAGCCGCGCCCGCATACATGATGCCCGCAACGGCGGCTAGAACGCTGCAGGACACGAAAGACAGCGTCCGAACCCGACCGACCGCGATACCATTGAGCTTCGAGACTTCTCTCGATTTACCCACAAACAGGTGTTGACGCCCCACCGGCGTGAATTCAAAGACGAGCCAGACAAGTAGCGAGACTGCGACCGCAATGTAGAAGCTAAATGGCAGACCACCAATGTCGCGATTGGTTATCAGGACCACCAACCAGTCGGAGAGGCCTGTATAGGAGTTCGAATTACCAATCCATAGTACAATTCCGGCCAAGATTGTTCCCATGCCCAATGTCATAATGAAACTGTCGATACCCACCAAGATGCAGAAGAAAGCGTTGACCAGCCCCACGGCGACCGCCATTGCAATGGCAATCCCGATCGCCGGCCCGATGTCCATGCCGTACTTTATGTTGAGAACACCGACGATATTGCTCGACAGAGTCATGGCGGCGGCTACCGACAGGTCGTAATCGCCGCCTCTAAGGGTGACCACCGTAGCGATGGTGAGGACGACGATCGGCGCGGCGGAGGCCAGAATGGATGTTAGCGTCCTCGGAACGAGAAACGCGTTGGGGGCCATGACGCCGAAAAATATGATGATGGCTAAAAAACAGAGCGGCACCGAGAGCCGCCGCAAGAGTTGGCCGTAGTCGAGCCGAGCTACCTCCACGGTCGCACCATTGCGCGTGAGGGCATCGGCATGGTCATGCCGAAAGGCCCGCTTGGACCGGACGGTTCATTGAAGCCACCCGAGATCCCCATTCGTAGCAGGCCTCTCCGATGGAGCGTTTGTTCACGCCTTCTCCGCTCAACTCCGCCCGTATGGTGCCGCCGCCGAAGACGAGAACCCTGTTGCAAATCTCGGCCAATTGTTCCCAGTCCGAGCTTGCGATGAGGACAGTGCCGCCGTCGCTCGCGAACGCGTCGAGCAGGTCCAGGATGTCCTCATGCGCCGCGATGTCCACCGCCTGCGTCGGCTCGTCCAGCAAGAGAACGCGCTTTCCCGCTGCGAGCCACTTGGCGACCAGGACTTTCTGCCGGTTTCCGCCGCTCAGCGTCTTGAGCAGGGCGTTCATGGCCGGCGTTATGATCCCGTATCGCGCAACCGTGTCCCGGGCAGCCGCCCCGAGCTTGGGTCGCGAGATCCACGGATTTACGCGTGCGCGAGGCTTGAGAAGCTGGACCGTAAGATTGTCGGTTACCGAGAGTTCGAGCGCTATACCGGCCTTGTCCCGCTCGAGAGGAACGAGGCCCATTCCCATCCTGACCGCGCTGTCGGGCTTGTGACGCTTGAGATCGGCGCGTTGCCCTTCGACAGTGATCTCCCCCGACGCGTCTTCCTTCAGCCCGAACAGGGTTTCGTTGACGTCGGCGTAGCCGGAGCCGACGAGCCCGGCGACTCCGATGATCTCGCCAGCCCTCGCCTCGAAGGAAACGTCATCCAATCCGGACGCGCTCAGACTTGCGACGATCAGGCGGGGTTCTACAACCGAGCGGGCCGCTCTTGGCCCGGACTTGTCGAGACTGTGCCCCACAATCATTCTCACGATCTCGGACGGCTCCGTCGACGCCGTCTCGACCGTGCCGACAGCCTCGCCATCGCGCAGGACCGTCGCGACGCTGGTCACTTCCATGATCTCGTCCAGGTCATGGGAGACGAGCATCAGCGCGTGTCCGGCCTCGGCAAGCGAGGCGAAGGTTCGGTAGAGATCGCGCTTCTCGTCGAGACTCATGGCCGCCGTCGGCTCATCCAGAATCAATACGCGGCGGTCATCGGAGTCCGGCCCCGATACTTCCCTGATGGCCCTGGCTATCGCGATCAGCGCGCGATCGCCCAGGCTCAGGGTGGCCACCGGATCCTCAGGTCGATTGTTGATCGCGTATCGCTGCAGAATCTCCTTGGTCGCGCGGGCCATTTGCTTCCGCGACTGCTTCCGCCTTCCCGACGCGATTTCGGACACGAAGAGATTTTCCAGGATCGATATTTCCGGGATGAGGGCCTTGTCCTGATGAACGAAGCTCAAACCAAGGCCGCGCGCCTCTCCCGGTTTGAGGGGAAAGGTGAGCGACGAGCCCCACAGCGTGGCAGACGCCCCGGGATCTGGCTCGTGATAGCCGGATAGAATTCTTATGAGGGTCGACTTCCCCGACCCGTTCGCGCCGAGCAAACCGTGAATTTGGCCGGGGATGAGGTCCAATCCAACGTCACGGAGAACGGTGTTTGTTCCGAACGTCTTGGATAGACTCTCGATCCCCAGCGCTACTTCAGAAGCCACAGCCACGACCGATATTCTCGATCGGTCGCCTTACCAAAGCCTTAGGGCTTATTCTTCGAGGCCCCACAGCTTGAAGAACCCTTGCCTGACCTTATCCCCATAGCCAACGCCGTACGCTGCGGGAGTACCGCCTTCGGCCACGTTCGAAGAATCCCAAATGCGCATCGGTATCTTCCTATCGACCGAGGGCCTTTCTTCACCGAGCATGAGTCGCGCGGCCAGGTCAATGAGTGACAGTCCGATGTGCTTGTTGCTCTCGCCCACATCCATCAGGACGTAGTCGCCTTTGGCAATCTCATCGAGAACCGACGGCGTCCCCGCATAGGTGACGACGTGAACCGTACCGGGATCCGCCAATTGCCTGAGGACCGGAACGATGTAGGGCGTTTCCGGATCGTAGAGCGGCAGGATGTAGTTCAGCTCCGGGTCGGCCAACATCGCGCCCCGCACCGCGGCAGGCACTGTCGTCGCCCATTGCGCCACGGTCGCGTTCGCAATCGAGACCTTGCAGTTCGGGCAGTACTTATCCAGCCCGTCCACGATAGCCTTGGTCTGAACCGGCGATCCCGTGATCTCGTCGGACTTGATGATCAGCACATGCGCATTGCCCTCGGAGTGCAACGCGGTATATGCCGCTTGCAGGAGGCCACACACTTCGTAGGGCGCTCCCACTGTCGCGTCGACATTGGCCGAGATACCCTGGGTCAGGCCGGACGCGTGAGAATCCATCACCTTGATTCCCGCTTCGCGAGCTTCCGCAAGTTGAGGACCCAAGAGCCGCGGGTCCGAGCCCCCGGTAAGATCGATGATCGCAGCACCATCGGTGATGGCCTGGCTGATCCCCCGCTGGTGCTCGGCCAGCGATCCCTGATTCTGCCAGTCCTTGAACTCGAAGCCGATGATCGGTTCGAGTTCGCGGATGCTGGAGTAAATACCCTCGGTAAAGGGATTGGCACTCGTCACCGAGATTCCATAGATCAACTTGCCGCCGAGAGCGGCCTTGATGTCGATCGGATCTCCCGGTGCCTCGAACTCCGGCTCGCCCCGGTAGCTGTCTATCAACGCCTGAAGTTCAGCCCTGAGTTCTGGCGTCAAGCTCGATTCTTCAGCTCCACTATCCGAAGAAAACGCAAGCATTGTTGCGGAAACCGCCAACAGACCGGCGACCAGTACATTCTTCCTTTTCCCAATGTTCATTGCTAGCCTCCCCGAAATTCTTGTCGTTAAGCGAGCAACGCAGTGTGGTTGTTCTTATCTTAGTCTGCCTGTTTTTCGGATCGACAGTTCGGTAGAAGTTGCGTTGCGAACAACATCAATTGATGACAGTTCACTGCCATGATGTGGAATTTAGCAGAATGAATGGAGTCCCACAAGGCGAAGTGGCGTGGGAGCCCGGTACGATCGGGCCGCATTCAGGCCTCGAGTCCCGCGATGGGCGTCACGCTGTTGTTCGGCAAGCGGGCTCGACGCCGACTGGCACTGTAATCTCAGACTTCCTGACCTCGTGATGCTGGCTGTTCTGGGCAGCGTGCCGGGAACTCCTTGAATTCTGATACATTTCGGTTGTTTCAGGCGGTTTTTCGCTGGGTGTCGCGCCCCCACGATGCCGAGGCGGTGCAAGCCCTCCTCGACCTCGCCCGCCGTCATCGGCCCGCCGTTGTCGGTCAGCAGGGACCTGGGCAAGTCCCTCTTCATGAAGGCCTGACAGAGCCCGTGGACGAAGACCTCGGCGGTCTCCTCCAGGTACCACTGCAGGTGGCAGCCAAGCCTGGAGTGGTCGTCGAGGAAGCCGAGCAGGATGGGCGTCTGCCATTCGCCCGACGCCGTCAGCACGCGGCGCTTGCCGTGGTGGAAGTCCCCGTGCCACAGCGCGTGACTGCGAGACACCTCGTAGCTAAGGACCTCGCGGGCTTCGACCGCCGGCTTGTCCTCACCCTCGTGCCACTTCCTGGGGCGCTCGCGCACCAGGCCGCGATTGCGCATCGCCCGCGTCAGCGTCGCGTAGGACGGCATCGGGCCGAGCTCGGGATGGGTCGCAACATGAGCCTTGAGGGTCTCGTAGTGGAGCTGCGCCGCCCACGAGGGATGGACCCGGTACTGCTCGCGCAGCGCCGCGATCAGCCCCGCCGACATGGACCGCTCGCGGCCGACGTCGGTCCGAGGCTTCCGGCGCAGCGCCTTGACCGGGTCCTGCTCCTCTGCCCGCGCCCGGTAGTACCAGCGCTCGATCGTCGAGGCCGCAAAGCGCACCGGCCCCTTGCCCGACGGGTGCTCCCAGTCGCGCTGCGACAGACGCTCGAACTCGGCCCCCAGCTGGCCTGCAGGCGGCGGTGAAGCCAGAAGCGGCCCCACCACCGCAAAGCGCAGCCGGGCCCACTTCTCGCGCCTGGCGCCTGCGTCGTCCTTGTCCATTCCGGCATCCCTCCCTCGCCGCATCGGAGAGATGCCCATGTAGAACGCCCTATCCGGGCGTGACAGGAACACTTTCTGCGGGCGGCGCCGAGCCATCGCCGAGCCCGCAATAGCCCGTCCACGGCTTGAACCAGATCAGGCTCAGGAACAGACGCTCACCGAAGCGTCCGCCCCGCATCTGCCGCAGCACGAAGAGCAGCGGCACCTCCTCGGGTGGCATCACCAGTTCGCCACGCTTCGCTCCCCAGGGCTCCGTCGCCGGGAACGCCTCCAGCCACCACTTCCGCCAGCGGCGCAGTGTGGCGACCGAGACCCCCCACTTCCGCTTGATCGTCTGCAACCGCACCCCGCCTCTCAGAACCAGTGCACTCAACAGAACGAACAGGGCGCCCAGATAAAAGCGGCGCCCGAAGAATCGTACCGATGGTGGGGTCGCTCGCAGGCGGCAATCCGCGCAGCAGAAGCTGAACCGCCGCGTGCCCTCTTCCCTCAACTCGGCTGCCAGACCGTACGGCTTGCGCGGATACGTCGCGCTGTGCAGCTTGCCGGGGCAGTGTCGGCAGCCCGCCTCGCGGCAGCGCGCCGCCTCGGCCTCATCGACCTCGCGCAGCCAGGCCCAGACCAGGGCGTTGCAAAGCATGGAGTGGCGGAAAATGTTGTGCGACATTGGGGCCGTCTCTGGCGATTGTGACCGTCACCACGAGACAAAGCCCCCCGGCGAACTTCTTGCAAGTTCGCCGAGGGGCACCCGCCCCAAAACCTCAACAAATCCGAGCGGATCAGGCCCCGATCCCCGCTGAAAGACCGCGCGCGCTCACCGTCGCCATGACCGCGTGCTGGGTGCGGCGCTCCGCCGGCCTGCGGCTCATGATTGCGCCCCGAGAACCTTGCAGCCAAGCCTGACGCAGCTCACCGGACCCGCATTCTTGTCAAAATCACCTGCACCACCCCTTATAATGCAAATAACCCATCCCCATCCCGATACGTCTCTCCAGCTCAGCGCCTTATCGCTTCTATCCAAACGCAAATCCACCGCATGCCCTCCACTCAGACAGATCCATCTACTCAGACATACGTATTTACTTCCCAGAATGCAACTCACCCCTCCAAGACTCCCCTCTCTTACATCAGCCCACCACCACCACAATCCTCTTGCACCAATCCACAACTACCAGTAATATCACGCTTAATCAGGAACCAAAGCAACCCACCCCATCCCATGACTCACTCCACTCCTTTTTGTTTCCATCTTCGCGCCGTTTTGCCCGGGATCGTCGGATGCGGCTGCTTCTTGGCCTCCTCTATGCACCGATCCATCAGCCACTCGTTGATCTCGGCGTAGGAGCGGCCCCGCGGGCTGCGCGCGAACAGACGCCCACGAAGGTCTCCCACCTGCTTCTCAACCTGCCCCTTCTCCCAGCTCGCCCCTGGCGTGCACGCCACAGGCTCGATCAGATGGTGCGAACACATCTCCTGGAAGCGGCGGTTGTAGTCCCGCTTCTTGCCGACGAAGATCGTGTTCACCGCCGTCTTCATGTTGTCGTAGATGCCCCGCCGGCAGACCCCGCCGAAGAGGCGGAAGGCACGTTCATGTGCCTCGAACACCATCTCCTGGCTCTCGCGGGGAAAGATCTGGACCAGATACATCCGGCTGTGGCAGAGCCGCATGTGCGCCGCCTTCACCTTGGTCGTCGCACCCGCCAGACGCGCGTACTCATGGCTCCAGTCGAACTGGTAGGCCTCGCCAGGGTCGAAGATCAGCGGCACATAGGCCTGCGACGGCGATAACAGACGGCGCCGGCGCCGCCACGCCTTGGCGTAGCGCCGGACCGCATCATAGCCGCCCTTGTAGCCCAGCTCGCCAAGGTCCTCATGGATCTGCAGCAGGGACAGGCGATCCCGGCGCTTCTTCTTCTCGTTGGCCTCCAGCTGGCGCTCGAGCTCGTCGACCCACGGCCCAAGCTTCGGCATCGGCTGGATCTTGCGCGCGTAGCTGTGCGAGGTCGCATCGCCCCGAACCACCTTGCGTATCGTGTTCTTGGAAACCCTCAAATCCCGGGCGAGCTTCTTGATCGGAACGCCCTTCACCAGACGATCCCGACGGATCTTCGCGATCGTTTCCACAACCAGCATCTCCCCCCCACCTCGTCCGTCCAAACGACGAGGTGTGTTCATGGACACAAATCCAGGGGGGGGCAATTTTGGACGCCGATCACCCCCAATATGGAGATGCCGTAATGGGGCTTGGCGCCGGCGTGCAGCGTCTCGGCCTGTCGCGATGACGGCGAATCGGTTGTCGTTGCCCTTACACGCGTAGCGTGTTCACGGGGTCTTGCCGCAAGGCGCGCCCCAATTCCTCTGGAGGAAAGGGCAACGACAATGGACGTCTGTATCGGGCTGGATGTATCGCTGGCAAGCACGGCGGTTTGCGTTCTCGACGAGAAGGGCAAGATCGCGACCGAGGCGCAGGTCGCCAGCACGCCTGAAGCGCTGGTTGGGTTCCTGCACAAGCTGCCGCACGAGATCACCGCGATCGGTCTCGAGGCCGGTCCCTTGTCCCACTGGTTGCACAAGGGAATGACCGACGCCGGCTTCGAGGCCGTGTTGATGGAGACCCGGCAGGTAAAGGGTGCGCTGAAGGCCATGCCGATCAAGACCGATCGCCGGGACGCCGAGGGCATCGCACGGCTGTTGCTGATGGGGTGGTTTCGGCCGGTGCACTGCAAGTCGGTGTCATCGCAAGAGATGCGAGCCCTCCTGACCTCGCGCAAGTCCGTGCTGGACGCGATCATCCGCCTGGAGGTCTCGCTGCGCGGCGTCCTGCGTAACTTTGGCCTGAAGCTGGGCCTGATCTCGAAGGGCCGCTATGAGGCCCGAGTGCGGGAGTTGGTCGCCGGCAACGCGATGCTGGAAGCGGCAGCCGAACCGATCCTGGGCGCGCGGGCGGCCCTGCGCCGCGAGTTCGCCGAGCTGGAGAAGCTGGTCCGCACTCTGGCAAGGCAAGACAGGGCATGCCGCCTGTTGATGACCATGCCGGGCGTGGGGCATGTCATAGCCCTGACCTTCAAGTCCGCGATCGACGACCCGGAGCGGTTCCGAAGATCGAAGGATGTCGGCCCCTGGGTAGGGCTGACGCCGGCGCGGGAGCAGTCCGGGGAGAGGGATATTGTCGGCCGGATCACCAAGGCCGGCGATGCCGGTCTGCGCGCGGCTCTTTACCAAGCCGCAACGGTGATGCTGAACCGCACAGGGCCGAACTGGCTGAAGGCTTGGGCGCTACGTTTGGCGAAGCACAGGGGCAAGAAGCGCGCGACCGTTGCCTTGGCCCGGCGCATCGGTGTTGTGCTTCACCGAATGTGGCGGGATGGAACCGAGTTCCGCTTTACGCGCGAGGAAGCGATGGCGCTTCGGACGGCATAGGCGCGGCTGCATCCCATCGGCAGTCAGCGAGGAGAGGAGGAAAGAGCCGCGCCTGAAGGTGGGCGAGCCACCAACGTCCCCTCGCCGGGACGCGGTCCCCGATGATGCACGTGGGCCCACTTGTTTGCCGAACCGGCCTGTCGTGTTCGAGCACGCTGTGGAGATAGGCACTCGGGAACCGATTTGGACTGGGCATGATGTTGGCAGCCGATGCGCTGACCACGGACAGAAGCGAGAACCCGGCGAAGGACACAAGACGTTGAGCAAGCGCGAGATCGATACGGTCGGCCCCATTGCACCTGACACCGGCAACCTCCTCCGCGCCTCACCCGGCGCCTCATAGCCAGGCCGAAGGAGCCCCTACACCACGCCAGGAAAACAACTGATTGGCGCGACAATGATCTATTGAAAATCGAGCTTGACGGGAAACGCCCCATTACAGAAGTGGGCCCCTGGGGCCGGACAGGTGGCTTGAATTTATTTGACCGGTGCACCGGGCATTCGAAGGATCGACGCCCATGGCAAAGCACCGAACCCACCGCACCCACGGCATCGCGTTCAAGCGCCAGGTCGTTCAGGAGTATCTCGCCGGCGAGACGCTGCACGGCCTGGCCCGTCGGCACGAGCTCTCCCGCACCCTGATCCGGATCTGGGTGGACAAGTACGAGGCCGGCGCCTTCGACGAGGACGCCGAGGCGGCCGACACGATCCAGGAATACGAGGCCCGGATCGCGGCGCTCGAGCGCCTGGTCGGCAAGCAGGCCCTGGAGCTCGAGTTTCTAAAGGGGGCTCAGCGGCAAGGACGCCGGCCGAGAAACGCGCCCATGTCCGTCATCACCGGCCCCAAGGCCTCTCCGTCGCCGAAGGATGCCGACTGATGGGGATCGCGCATTCTACTTACTACGACAAGCCCAAGGGCTCGGCAGACGACACCGCGCTGGTGGAGGCCATGCACGCGATCAAGGATGAGTTCGAAGCCTACGGCTGGCGGCGCATGCAGGCGGCGCTGAGGCATCGCGGCTGGGTGGTGAACCACAAGAAGATCAAGCGCCTGATGCGCGAGCACGCGCTGCATCCGCCCTGCCGGCGCCGCTTCGTCGCCACCACCGACAGCGACCACGACGAGCCCGTCTTCCCGGACCGCTCCAGGGAGCGCGATGTCGATGGTCCGAACCAGCTCTGGGTCGCCGATCTGACCTACATCGCGATCCTGGGCGGCTTCGTCTATCTGGCGGCGATCATGGATGCGTGGTCGCGGCGCATCGTGGGCTACGCCCTCGGCCGGCGGATCGATGCCCGGCTAACCCTTGCGGCGCTGGCGACGGCGATCGAGGGCCGCAACCCGCCACCCGGCTGCATCCACCACTCCGACAGGGGCTCGCAATACGCCGCCCAGGCCTACCGGGCCCTGCTCGACGAACACGGCCTGGTCGGCTCGATGGGCCGGCGCGGCAACCCCTACGACAACGCCATGATGGAAAGCTTCATGAAGACCCTGAAGGTCGAGGGCGTCTATCCCATGGCCCTCGAGAGCGCGGAAGACGTGGCGGAGCACCTGCCCCGCTTCATCGACAGCTACAACGAGAGACGCCTACACTCCGCCCTCGGATACCTGAGCCCCAACCGCTTCGAGGAGAAACAACCCCGCACCCCGGTCAAAACCGCCGCATGAAACTGTCCGACCCCAGGGGCCCACTTCTGTAATGGGGCGTTTCCCGTCAAGCTCGATTTTCAATAGATCATTGTCGCGCCAATCAGTTGTTTTCCTGGCGTGGTGTAGGGGCTCCTTCGGCCTGGCTATGAGGCGCCGGGTGAGGCGCGGAGGAGGTTGCCGGTGTCAGGTGCAATGGGGCCGACCGTATCGATCTCGCGCTTGCTCAACGTCTTGTGTCCTTCGCCGGGTTCTCGCTTCTGTCCGTGGTCAGCGCATCGGCTGCCAACATCATGCCCAGTCCAAATCGGTTCCCGAGTGCCTATCTCCACAGCGTGCTCGAACACGACAGGCCGGTTCGGCAAACAAGTGGGCCCACGTGCATCATCGGGGACCGCGTCCCGGCGAGGGGACGTTGGTGGCTCGCCCACCTTCAGGCGCGGCTCTTTCCTCCTCTCCTCGCTGACTGCCGATGGGATGCAGCCGCGCCTATGCCGTCCGAAGCGCCATCGCTTCCTCGCGCGTAAAGCGGAACTCGGTTCCATCCCGCCACATTCGGTGAAGCACAACACCGATGCGCCGGGCCAAGGCAACGGTCGCGCGCTTCTTGCCCCTGTGCTTCGCCAAACGTAGCGCCCAAGCCTTCAGCCAGTTCGGCCCTGTGCGGTTCAGCATCACCGTTGCGGCTTGGTAAAGAGCCGCGCGCAGACCGGCATCGCCGGCCTTGGTGATCCGGCCGACAATATCCCTCTCCCCGGACTGCTCCCGCGCCGGCGTCAGCCCTACCCAGGGGCCGACATCCTTCGATCTTCGGAACCGCTCCGGGTCGTCGATCGCGGACTTGAAGGTCAGGGCTATGACATGCCCCACGCCCGGCATGGTCATCAACAGGCGGCATGCCCTGTCTTGCCTTGCCAGAGTGCGGACCAGCTTCTCCAGCTCGGCGAACTCGCGGCGCAGGGCCGCCCGCGCGCCCAGGATCGGTTCGGCTGCCGCTTCCAGCATCGCGTTGCCGGCGACCAACTCCCGCACTCGGGCCTCATAGCGGCCCTTCGAGATCAGGCCCAGCTTCAGGCCAAAGTTACGCAGGACGCCGCGCAGCGAGACCTCCAGGCGGATGATCGCGTCCAGCACGGACTTGCGCGAGGTCAGGAGGGCTCGCATCTCTTGCGATGACACCGACTTGCAGTGCACCGGCCGAAACCACCCCATCAGCAACAGCCGTGCGATGCCCTCGGCGTCCCGGCGATCGGTCTTGATCGGCATGGCCTTCAGCGCACCCTTTACCTGCCGGGTCTCCATCAACACGGCCTCGAAGCCGGCGTCGGTCATTCCCTTGTGCAACCAGTGGGACAAGGGACCGGCCTCGAGACCGATCGCGGTGATCTCGTGCGGCAGCTTGTGCAGGAACCCAACCAGCGCTTCAGGCGTGCTGGCGACCTGCGCCTCGGTCGCGATCTTGCCCTTCTCGTCGAGAACGCAAACCGCCGTGCTTGCCAGCGATACATCCAGCCCGATACAGACGTCCATTGTCGTTGCCCTTTCCTCCAGAGGAATTGGGGCGCGCCTTGCGGCAAGACCCCGTGAACACGCTACGCGTGTAAGGGCAACGACAACCGATTCGCCGTCATCGCGACAGGCCGAGACGCTGCACGCCGGCGCCAAGCCCCATTACGGCATCTCCAATAGGGGGTCACTTTTCCACGCCGCTCAACAGCGCGTCCGGTATGAACGCCGCGGTGACGGTTTGCGCCGCATCGTCGCCGAACGCCCGGCGCAGCAGCGCCAGCGCGTTCTCGCGCCGGCCGCGCCGGTCCATCCCGCGCAGCCGCGCGGCCATGAGCGCCCTGAGTTCGGCCCCAACATCGCCGGCTCCGTCCGCCTCGTCCGCGCCGAGGTTCCGGGCGCTCACCGCCACCGCCCGCGCGTGGCGGCGCTGCTCCCTCTCGTTCAGCACCAGCCGGCGGTGCTTCCTGGGCCATGGGTCCACGGTCAGCGCGCACTCGACGAACCACGTCGAGACATTCTTGCCGGCCCGCTCCGCTCCGTCCTGAATCGCCGCCCACTGCTCGTCGGTGCACGAGATCGTGTACGTCCTCCCGCGCGACTCCTTGCGCGCGGGCGGCTTCTTTCTCGGCTTGCTCAATTGCCCTCCTCCTCGCACAGCAGCAGGAAGCGGATCACCGCGTCGAGCGGCAGGTCGACGCGCTCTCCCCCCGGCGCCCGGATCGAAACACGTGTCCTGCGCTGCACCGCAAGACTGTGCGCCAGCAGGCGCCGCTGGTCGTCCTCGGGCAGCGCCAGCGGATGGCCCGGCGGCACTGACGGTGGCGCGCCCAACGCTTCCGCCGCGCGCCGGCAGCAGAGCTCGCCGAAGCGCGAGATCGTCTCGTTGTTCTTCCGGGCGCGCCGCCGGATCCGCTCCCACTTCTCCGGCGTGCAGTGGATGCCGCGCTGCTTCGCGAGTCTCACCGCGCCCTACCGATCACCCCAGAGAGGTCTCTCCGTCAAGCCAGCGATCGGCCCGCTCGAGCGCCGCGTTCCAGTCCCCCTCGGAGCCCTCCCCGATCGACCGCAGCCGCTCCATATCCCCCAGCGCCAGCACCGAGCGCGCAATGTGGCGCAGCTCAGGCACCTGCAAGGCGGGCGCCTGCGCGGCGGGCGTCCCGTCGGCCAGGCAGCGCCGCACGATGAATTCCGAGCACGACGTCCCTTCCTCCTGCGCCTTCCCGCGCATCCGCGACCACTCCGCATCGGTCGCCATCACGCAGCGCCGCTTCCGCTTCTCGCCCCCCGGACCCGCCATGTCCGTGCCCCGTCGTCCGTCGTCCCAATACCGTATAGATTACCCTCAAATTCGACCGAAATCGTAAGAATTCCCAAATATATATCAAATGGCACCTATCCATTGGATACCATAACCCACGTCGGCCATACTCTCACACGCACTCATCTGACACCCCAATGCAACTGTCTCCCCGAAATAAATTCTGTCCTATACGTTCTAAAAAATCCGTAACTGCCCAGGTCGTCTGATTTGTCATTTTGGGCCAGTGGATTGAGGCGTTTCTCGTTCGGAGTTGGTGGAAAGGGCTTGACGGGAATTTCGGGAAATGACTCAACAACGACATGAGCAATCCCGAGTCGCCGCGCGGCCCTTCGACGGGAGCAGCGCCCGAAACGCCCGCGCAGAAGATCGCCCGCCTGGAGGAGGAGAACGCCCGGCTTCGGGAGGAAAATGCCTGGCTTCGGCAGCAGAACGCGCGGCTGGAAGAGCAAGTCGCGCGTCTCGTCGAGCGCATCGAGGAGTTGGAGCGCCGTCTCGGCCTCAACAGCGGCAACAGCGGCAAGCCGCCTTCGAGCGATGGGCTGAGGAAGCCGAATTCGAAGCGGCGAACCCGAAGCCTGCGCGGCAAATCGGGCCGCAAGCCCGGTGGCCAGCCCGGCCACAAGGGCAAGACGCTGCGCCGCGCCGATCACCCGGATCGGGTGAAGGATCACGTCCCGGCTTCCTGCAAGGGATGCGGTTCGCCGCTTTCGGACGCGGCCAGGGCGGGAACGCCCGTCGCCCGCCAGGTGTTCGATCTGCCCGAGCCGAGCCCCCTGGAGGTGACCGAGCACCGGGCGCATGCCAAGTGCTGCGGGCATTGCGGGACGGTGACCCGGGCGGCGTTCCCCGACGGGGTGTCGGCGCCGGTGCAGTACGGCCCGCGCATTGCCGGGGTGGCGGTCTACCTTCAGCACGCTCACTTCCTGCCGGAGGATCGGCTGTCGCAGGTGATGGCCGAGCTCTTCGGCGCGCCGGTGACGGCTGCGACGTTGGCGACGATGAGCGAGAGGGCGGCCGAGCGGCTTGCGGGACGCGGCCTTGCACATACAGGACCTGGCGGCGGGCACGGCGCGGGTGAAACACATGGACGAGACCGGCTTGCGGATCGGCGGTCAGACGCAGTGGCTTCATGTGATCTGCACGCCGCTGCTGGCGGCGTACCGGGTCAGCGGCAAGCGCGGCGCCCTGCTCTCGGGTGTCTCCGGCATCGTCGTGCACGATCACTGGAAGCCGTACTTCGCGATGGAAGGGGTGGAGCACGGCCTGTGCAACGCCCATCACCTGCGGGAGTTGCAGGCGCTGGTGGACATCGAAGGGGAGGCTTGGGCCCGGCGGATGCAGCAGCTCCTGCGCCGAGCCAATCGCGCCGCCCGCATCGCGCTGGACAAGGATATCGCCGTTCCGGCGAGGCTTGTGGCGCTGATCGAGCGCCGATACGACGAGATCATCGCCGATGCGCTGGCCTTTCACGAGAGCCAACCACCGTTCTCGCCTGGCAAGAGGAAGAAGCGCCGGAAGCGAAGGATCGGTCACAATCTGGCCTTGAGGCTGCGCGACCACAAATGCGCGGTGCTCCGGTTCCTGATCGACCTCGAGGTCGGGTTCACGAACAACGAGGCCGAGCGCGACCTTCGGATGATGAAGCTGCGCCAGAAGATCTCCGGGGGCTTCCGGTCCGCGCAGGGGGCCGAGAACTTCGCCATCCTGCGCAGCGTCATCACCACCGCCAGAAAGCAGGGCTGGAATATCATCGAAGCCCTGACCAGCCCATCGGATCGGCTCATCGCCACCGTCAAGTGCGCGTAAGCTCACCTGGCACGGGTTCTCCAACAGCGGAGCCATTCTCATAAACGATCATGGTCGACGCCGTGCTGGACCACCCCATAGAATGAAAATCGGTGCCCGTCGCGCGGGCGGACTTCGGGCCACATCGGGGTAGCTTACCGGTCGCAGTCCGCAAGAGGGGCATCGTGAGCTGTGAAACCCGGCGACCCCAGAGGAGCACACGGGCGTCGCGTGGGTAGCGTTGTGCCGAATCCCAGAGAATTTTCACAGCAAGAACCTGGGCAGTTACCTTAAATGGTAACTGCCCAGGTCGTCTGATTTGTCATTTTGGGCCAGTGGATTGAGGCGTTTCTCGTTCGGAGTTGGTGGAAAGGGCTTGACGGGAATTTCGGGAAATGACTCAACAACGACATGAGCAATCCCGAGTCGCCGCGCGGCCCTTCGACGGGAGCAGCGCCCGAAACGCCCGCGCAGAAGATCGCCCGCCTGGAGGAGGAGAACGCCCGGCTTCGGGAGGAAAATGCCTGGCTTCGGCAGCAGAACGCGCGGCTGGAAGAGCAAGTCGCGCGTCTCGTCGAGCGCATCGAGGAGTTGGAGCGCCGTCTCGGCCTCAACAGCGGCAACAGCGGCAAGCCGCCTTCGAGCGATGGGCTGAGGAAGCCGAATTCGAAGCGGCGAACCCGAAGCCTGCGCGGCAAATCGGGCCGCAAGCCCGGTGGCCAGCCCGGCCACAAGGGCAAGACGCTGCGCCGCGCCGATCACCCGGATCGGGTGAAGGATCACGTCCCGGCTTCCTGCAAGGGATGCGGTTCGCCGCTTTCGGACGCGGCCAGGGCGGGAACGCCCGTCGCCCGCCAGGTGTTCGATCTGCCCGAGCCGAGCCCCCTGGAGGTGACCGAGCACCGGGCGCATGCCAAGTGCTGCGGGCATTGCGGGACGGTGACCCGGGCGGCGTTCCCCGACGGGGTGTCGGCGCCGGTGCAGTACGGCCCGCGCATTGCCGGGGTGGCGGTCTACCTTCAGCACGCTCACTTCCTGCCGGAGGATCGGCTGTCGCAGGTGATGGCCGAGCTCTTCGGCGCGCCGGTGACGGCTGCGACGTTGGCGACGATGAGCGAGAGGGCGGCCGAGCGGCTGCGGGACGCGGCCTTGCACATACAGGACCTGGCGGCGGGCACGGCGCGGGTGAAACACATGGACGAGACCGGCTTGCGGATCGGCGGTCAGACGCAGTGGCTTCATGTGATCTGCACGCCGCTGCTGGCGGCGTACCGGGTCAGCGGCAAGCGCGGCGCCCTGCTCTCGGGTGTCTCCGGCATCGTCGTGCACGATCACTGGAAGCCGTACTTCGCGATGGAAGGGGTGGAGCACGGCCTGTGCAACGCCCATCACCTGCGGGAGTTGCAGGCGCTGGTGGACATCGAAGGGGAGGCTTGGGCCCGGCGGATGCAGCAGCTCCTGCGCCGAGCCAATCGCGCCGCCCGCATCGCGCTGGACAAGGATATCGCCGTTCCGGCGAGGCTTGTGGCGCTGATCGAGCGCCGATACGACGAGATCATCGCCGATGCGCTGGCCTTTCACGAGAGCCAACCACCGTTCTCGCCTGGCAAGAGGAAGAAGCGCCGGAAGCGAAGGATCGGTCACAATCCGGCCTTGAGGCTGCGCGACCACAAATGCGCGGTGCTCCGGTTCCTGATCGACCTCGAGGTCGGGTTCACGAACAACGAGGCCGAGCGCGACCTTCGGATGATGAAGCTGCGCCAGAAGATCTCCGGGGGCTTCCGGTCCGCGCAGGGGGCCGAGAACTTCGCCATCCTGCGCAGCGTCATCACCACCGCCAGAAAGCAGGGCTGGAATATCATCGAAGCCCTGACCAGCCCATCGGATCGGCTCATCGCCACCGTCAAGTGCGCGTAAGCTCACCTGGCACGGGTTCTCCAACAGCGGAGCCATTCTCATAAACGATCATGGTCGACGCCGTGCTGGACCACCCCATAGAATGAAAATCGGTGCCCGTCGCGCGGGCGGACTTCGGGCCACATCGGGGTAGCTTCAGACTTCCTGACCTCTGCTGATTTTAGGTGACACGAGCCGCGCGGATTCCGAGGCCCCGTCGATGTCGTAGACTATGCGCAGACGGGTGCCGGGGAAGACCGTTTCGGTGGCGTTCAGGTCGCTCAGAACCGCATCGATCCAACGGTCGCAGGCGTCGTTTGCGAGGCCAAGAATGTGGACCCGCAGGAGGCCACAACTGGCCAGAACCCGAGCCGGAACATCGCAAGTCGCACGCCCCATCGGCGCCTGCCGGTCCCGCCGATCGCGCGCGCTGCGATCCGTTTGCGGCTGCGCTTCCAGCCCCGGCGCCGTCTCCGGCCCCGGGGCACCGGTACTCTCTTCATCGACACGGCCTTCAGGAGCCGCACCCGCGTCAGGCGGCGCAGCCAGCGCTGAGCGTCCGGGCTCCCCATCCGCCTCCGTGTTGCCGATCAGTCCCTGACGGCGCCACTTGTTGACCGATGGCGCTGACACGCCGAGAACCCGGGCCGCCGCAGAGCCGCTCAGGCCCGATGCCAGCAACGCCGTCGCCTTCTCCGCCAACTCCGGAGTGAACACCGACGGCCCGCGACCGCGCCGGGGCTTCATGAACCCCGCTTCGCCCTCGGCCAGGTAGCGCCGTCGTGCGCGCTGCACCGTCGCGCGCGAGACAGCGAAAGCGTCAGCCAGTTCCTGCGGCGAGACCGCGCTGATCGCCGCGAGGCGGCCGATCCGCAAGAGCATGGCCGTGCGGTCATCGGCGGCGTGGCTGTCAAAGGGAATGAGGTTGGAAAAGTAGGTGAAGGTGTCGTCCGAGATCAGGACGGCGAAGCAGCTGTTGCCGATCGAGACCGCCTCTGGAGGGCACATTGGGAGGGTACTGGGCATGGTTGAGACCGTGCAATTGGTATCAAATTATACTATCAGACCTCGGGCGCGACACCCAGCGAAAAACCGCCTGAAACAACCGAAATGTATCAGAATTCAAGGAGTTCCCGGCACGCTGCCCAGAACAGCCAGCATCACGAGGTCAGGAAGTCTGAGCTTACCGGTCGCAGTCCGCAAGAGGGGCATCGTGAGCTGTGAAACCCGGCGACCCCAGAGGAGCACACGGGCGTCGCGTGGGTAGCGTTGTGCCGAATCCCAGAGAATTTTCACAGCAAGAACCTGGGCAGTTACAAAAATCCTATCTAAACAGTCGACATACCAACTATCACCTGTTAAAACAACATCGTAACGTATGACCATCGAAAATTGGTAACTGCCCAGGTACCCCCTCTCTCTTATGGAACAAGCCAGTTCCTTTTGCGTCAACGCCCCCACGCCGCGGGGGTGCCTACTCTCTTGAGCGCGAGAGGATGATGAACGCCGCGTCGCGAACAAGATGAGAGGACAGCGATACTCAGGATGAGCCGGAGAAGTTCAGGAGCGCAGTATAGGGATCAGCTGCATCGGTTCCGGGTGCGCCAGGATTTGCAGGATGTTCCAGCCTTGCTTTCGAGCGGTGACGATGACGCTGCGCATTCCGGCGAAGTTGCAGGCGCCTTGCAGGGAGCGGAAGCCGCCTGAGATCTTCTCATGCACTTTGTTCATACGGATGTCACGCTCCGCCTCGTTATTCGTGAACGGCGTGCGCAGGTCGGTGAGGAAGCGCAGGCAGCCCTCCTTATGCTTTTGAAGGCGGCGCGCGAGGTTGTGGCCGATGCGGCGTTTCTTTCGCCCTCGCTTTGCGATCTGGAGCGGCGGTTGGGCCTCATGGAAGGCGATGGCTTCTTCGAGGATACGGTCCCATGCCCTTGAGATGCGGGCCACCAGGGAGGCGGGGACTTGACGGTCTTTCTCACGGGCGAAGCGGGCGGCCCTGCGCGCGCGCTGAAGCAGGCGGTGCATGCTCGCCGCCCATTCCTCCTTCTCGATGTCGATCAGGGCCTGGAGTTCGCGCAGGTGATGTGCGTTGCAGGCGCCGTGGCGGACGCCCTTGATGGTGAAGTAGGGGGCGAAGTCGTCGTGGACGAGGATGCCTTTCAGGTTCTTTTCGACATCGCCGCGTCCCTCGCCGATGCGCAGGACGGTGAGCAACGGGGTGCACAGCACATGGAGCCAGCGGGTACGGGCGGCGATACGCAGGCCGGTCTCGTCGAGGTGCTTGACCGGCGCCTGCGTGCGGATCAGATCGGCGACATGGTCGAGGAAGCCCTCGAAGCGCTGCGCTGTGCGCCGGCCCATGGCGGCGATCGTGGCAGTGGAGATGGACACCGCGAAGATGTCGCTCATGAGTTCGGCCAGACGCTTCTCGGGCACGAACTGGGCGTACAGCAGGTAACTCACCCAAGCGGTGATGCGAGGGCCGTACTGGACCGGGGCGGTGACGCCCGGCGGGAAGGCGGCTCGTGTCAGCGTGCCGCATGCGCCGCAGAGGCAGCGATGGGCGCGGTGTTCGGTGACCTCGAGAGGCTGCGGCTCGGGTACGTCGAAGACCTGCCGACAGGCGGGCGCGCCTTGCCGGTCGGCGTCCGAGAGCTCGACGCCACAGCCGGAACAGGTGGAGGGGTGGTGATCGACGACACGGTCCGGGCTGTCGCTCCGCGCGAGGGTGGTTCCCTTGTGGCCGGGCTGGCCGCCACTGGGCCCGCCGGACTTTCCGCGCTGGCTTTGGGTGCGCCTCTGGGCTCCGCTTTTCTTCTTGAGCCCGTCGCTGGCGGGGGGCTTGCTGCTTGTGGTGCTGTTGAGGGCCGCGCTGCGCTCGAGTTCGGCGATGCGCTCGCGCAGGGCCGCGTTCTCCTGCTCGAGTGCGGCATTTTCCCGGGCGAGCGCGGTGGCTGATCGCAGCAGCCCCTGCCCCCATTCCCGGACGGCAACGACGACAGTGGTTGCGAGGGATGATGGCTCGAGAAGCTCCTTCAGGCAGCAGAAGGCCTCGTTACGGGCGGCGAGGTCTTCGTGCCAGTGCGACACCGTCACGTGTCTTCGGCCTCGACGGCCATCATGGCGGCGAGCACGGCGAGGCGTTCGCCCGGCGGCAAGGCCTGGTAGCGCCGGCCCCAGTTGGCTGCCTTGCGCTTGATGCGCTGGCGGTCGGTGAAGTTCCGGCCTGCGTGGCTGGCCCAATGCATCCGGTCGGGGGCGTAGTTGAACCAGACGACCTCGGTTCGCACCAGACCCTGGGTCGTGACCTGCAGCGCCAGCCGGCGCCATCCCGCCAGCACCTCGTCATAGAGCGCCGACGGATGGCCCGAGATCATGACCTGGCAGGGCAGAGCCTTGAGCAGCGCGAGAAGCGCGACGTGGCCGGCCTCCTCGTACTCGAAGCGGTAGCGCTGCGCCGAGCGGCGGGTCGCGTGCAGATAGGGCGGATCGCTGTAAACCAGCTCCGGGCCCAGGAACGGGAACGAGGCCAGGAAGTCATGGGCACAGCCGTGAACCAGATCGACCGGGTAGTCGCAGACGAAGGCCTCGAGCGCCTGCGCATCGCGGTCGATGCCGATCGAACGCACGGCCGGCGGCTTGCGCTTCATCAGCGCCCCGCCCCCAAGGTGGCTTTCGATGTAGACGGAGTGCGGCGGCATCAGCGCAATCAGCGCTTGGCACAGACCTGCTGTCGCCTTCGAGCCGAAATACCCCATGGACCGCTCCCGTCACGCGAGAGAGCAGTCCATAGTCCCGCAACTCTATGAGGTCAAGAACCAATCGCGGTGGCAGAACCAGGCCGCGGCCGCCGCCATAATCACCGTCCTCAACTCAGGATTGGGGTACCTGGGTAGTTACGAAAATTGAATCATCCTCTATCACGATGAAGTCTCGTAATTGGATCTCTACACGGAAACGCTCTGCTTCTTTGTCGCTCACGGCAGCCGGCCTACGGCCGGCGCCTCCGCGTCGCGAGGATACGCGCGCGGGCGCGCGAGGGCGCCGCTAAGCGGCGGGCCGCGGTCGCGGCCTGTCGCGCGTCCGTCAAGAACGGACGCGCTCTAGCGCCGAAAGTTCCCGTCAAGGGTCTTGGTGGATGGTCGTGACGAAGGCGCCGGGCAGGGATACCTCCAGCAACTCGAGGTCGTCCGTGCAGCGCTCATAGGCGTTGCGAAGGCCCGGCGGCAGCACGAAGGCGTCTCCCGCCCGAAGCGCGCAGGTCTCGCGCGCCGGCACGCGCAGTGTCATTCCGCCTTCCAGGACGAAGGTGAAGAGGATGTCCGCGTCATGGCTGGTGTCCGCAGCGTCGCCGCCGCCGTCAGTGCGTCTCGCGACTTGCGCGCTCGCCACCCCGCCGGTGGCGGCGGCGATTCCGGTGTCGCAGGCGGAAAACCCGGGAAGGCGGGCCGGGTTCCAGACCGCGTCGCGCGCCAAGTGGCGGCAGAAGCGCTGGCCGCCGAAGTCACGATCCGGACGCAACTGGCCGGTGGGAAGCTCCAGCGCGTGATCGAGCGCGGTGAGGTGCTCCGCCGGCACCGCAATCTCGATCACTTCCAGGCCGGCGGAGGACTCGAGCACCCGGTGGCGGATCTGCGGGGGCTGAATGAGGCAGTCCCCGGCTTCGAGGCGGAAGGGCGGACCCTGGTCCTCGTACACGAGGTCCACCCAGCCCCGGTAGCAGTAGATGAGCTGGAATGCCGCGATGTGGTAGTGCACGTCGTCGGGCACCGGTCCCGCCTCCGGGATGCGGATGTGCGAGGCGATGATCGCCCCGCCGAGGCGCCCCGGAATGAGGTCCCGGTAATGCATGCCGGCGCGGCCCACCACCCACGCGCCGCCCTTCGCGTCCTGGCGCTGGACCACCAGCGCGTGGCGGGTGAGCGGGCGCTGCAAGCGGGGTTGGAGGTCCCGAAGCTCGATGCGGGTGCCGTTGGGGGCGTGGAGCTCCCGCTCGCCATCTCCGAATGCGCCCGGGTCCTCGCAGTGCAGCCGGATCGCGCCGGGGGCTTCGGCGCCGCCGCGTTCGAGCCGGATGCGCACACCGTGGCCCGACAGCACCGCCTGCGCGGGGTCGTCGGCGGGAAAGATGGAATCGAGACGGAAGCCCAGCCGTTCGCGGAAGAAGGCGAGATCTGCGTGCAGGTCGCGACTCGGCAGGAGCAGCTCGGCCCGTGCCGTGCCACCCGGAGCGCAGTCCGGTGTCGCCCCACCTCGCACTCCGGCCTCCCGGACCGCATCCGGGCTCGATTCGTCGTTCAACGCAACTCCCCTCGCCGCGCGTTGCCCCGGCCAGTCCTGATCATTGTAGCCCCGCCGGGGTATCCAGGCGTTATCATTTCCGAGTTTTTCCTTGCGCGCCCATCGAAGCAAGCAGGCTACCATTGGCCTCGTCATGAATACCGCCCCGCAGCCCGAGCCCGGCCGTTCGCCGGCGCCGATTCTCGCAGTCGAGGGTCTGACCCGCCGCTTCGGCGGCCTGACCGCAGTGGACCGCTGCTCCTTCACGATCGAGGCAGGCCGCATTACCGGGATGATCGGGCCGAACGGCGCGGGCAAGACCACCATCTTCAGTATGGTGGCGGGGGCGCTGCCTCCAAGCGCGGGCCGGATTCTCTTCGACGGCGAGGACATCACGGGCCTCCCGACTCACCGGCTCTTCCACCGAGGCATCGTGCGCACCTTCCAGATTCCGCACGAGTTCGGCCGCCTCACGGTGCTCGAGAACCTGATGGCAGTGCCTGCCGCCCAGCCCGGAGAGCGCCTGTGGCCGGTGTGGCTCGCGCCAGGCGCGGTCGCCCGGCGCGAACGCGAGGTACGCGAGAGGGCTGAGGACGCGCTACGCTTCCTCACCCTGTGGGATCTGCGCGACGAGCTCGCGATGAACCTCTCGGGCGGCCAGAAGAAGCTGCTCGAGCTCGGCCGGGCGATGATGACCTCGCCCCGTCTCGTGCTCCTCGACGAACCAGGGGCGGGGGTCAACCCGACCCTGCTCGTCCGCCTGCGGGAGATGATCCTGGAGCTCAACCGAGAGCGTGGCTACACCTTCGTCGTCATCGAGCACGACATGGACTTCATCGCTTCGCTCTGCGAGCGGGTTATCGTGCTCTCGCAGGGCGCGGTTCTCACCGACGGTCCCATGGAGCAGGTGCGTCGGGACCCGCGGGTGCTCGACGCCTATCTCGGCGGAGACGAGGACGAGGGTCATGCCGGCCCCAAACCCGCGGCGGGAGCAGATGGGGGAGGGTCCGCTCCGTGAGCGAGGCAGGCAGCGGAACGCCGCAAGAGGGGGCGGGAGCGCCGGTGCTCGCGCTCGAGCGCGTGACCGGGGGCTACGGCGGGGCCGAGATCATTCACGAAGTTTCGGTCAGCGTCGGTGCGGGCGAAATCGTCGTGCTCGTCGGCCCCAACGGGGCGGGCAAGTCCACGGTGATGAACGCGGTTCTCGGGCGCCTTGAGCTCGCAGGCGGGCGGGTGAGCCTCCAGGGCCGGGACATCACCGGTACCGCCCCCGATCGGGTGGTGCGCCAGGGCGTGTGCTACGTCCCCCAGACCGCCAACGTGTTCCCCAACCTCACCGTGAACGAGAACCTGGAGATGGGGGCCTACATCCGCCGCGACGACTTCCGCCCCCGCATGCAGGAGATGTACGAGCTCTTTCCGCCGCTCGCGGAGCGCCGCCGCAGCCCCGCCGGATACCTCTCGGGCGGCCAGCGCCAGATGGTGGCGATCGCCAAGGCGCTGATGGTGGAGCCGGTCGTGCTCCTCCTGGACGAGCCGACCGCAGGGCTCTCTCCGCGCTTCCGCGGCGACATCTTCCGCGTGGTGCGGGAGATCAACACGCGCGGCGTCCCCGTCCTCATGGTGGAGCAGAACGCGCGCCAGGCCCTCGGCATCGCTGATCGCGGCTACATCCTCGTCGACGGACGCAACCGCCTGGACGGCAGCGGCGCCGCGCTTCTCGCAGACCCCGCGGTGGGTGCGATGTTCCTGGGCGGGCGCGGCGACGACACGGACGCGGGTGAAGGCGGTCCCGCGCCGGGGGCGGGCGCACCGTGATCGAGTTCCTCAACTTCTACCTGATTCCGGGCCTGGTGCTCGGCAGCATCTACGCGCTCGGCGCGATCGGCGTGACCCTCACCTTCGGGATCCTGCGCTTTGCGAACTTCGCGCACGGGGAGACGATGACGCTCGGCGCCTTCATCGCCCTCTCGCTCGCCTCCTTCACCGGCTGGCACCCCTTCGCCGTCCTTCCCCTGGCGATGGCGCTTACCGCACTCGCGGTGCTCGGCCTGGATCGGCTCTTCTTCCGGCCTCTCCGCCACGGCTCGACCATCATCCTCGTGATTTCCTCCTTCGGGCTGATGTTGATGGTGCGCTCTCTCGTGCAGCTCATCTGGGGCGCGAAGCTCCAATCCTTCGGTCCGGGTATCCAACTTCCCTGGATATTCTTCGACGCGCTGCGCGTCTTCCCCAAGCGTGTCACCATCGTCGGCGCCGCCCTGGTCCTGATGCTGGCTGTGCACCTGCTGCTCACCCGTAGCCGGGCCGGCAAGGCGATGCGCGCAATG
This sequence comes from Alphaproteobacteria bacterium, assembly GCA_963422645.2. Taxonomy (GTDB): domain Bacteria; phylum Pseudomonadota; class Alphaproteobacteria; order UBA828; family UBA828; genus WTGU01. The sequence goes on along the minus strand of CAXXVO010000007.1, from coordinate 511,431 downwards.
GCCGACTCGCCCGACCTCGCCCGGCTCACCGGCATCGATACCGAGCGGGTGATCCTCACCACCTGGATCGTCGGCGCGGGGCTTGCGGCCGCGGCCGGGGTCTTCCTCGCCTACGACACCCACATCGAATCGCAGCTGGGCTTCAAGCTGCTGCTGCCGATCTTCGCCGCCGCCCTGCTTGGGGGAATCGGGCGGCCCTACGGCGCGATGGCGGGGGGGCTGGTGATCGGCCTCGTCGAGGAGCTTTCCACCTACCCGTGGATCGGCACCGACGCCCTCGTCCCGCCGGGCTACAAGACCGGAGTGGCCTTCGCGATCATGGTCGCGATCCTGATCTGGCGGCCGAGCGGGCTCTTCCGGGGTCGGGTGTTCTAGACGATGACGGGGTCGATGCTCATAGCGCACGGCGCACACTCCTCGCGGAAGAGAGGGGCCGCGTAGATGGAACAGCTCTACGGCATCTTCCTCTACGCCGTGTTCCTGCTCACGATGGGCGGGATCTACGCGGTGCTCACGCTCGGGCTCAACATCCAGTGGGGCTTCACGGGGCTCTTCAACGCCGGGGTGGCGGGCTTCTTCGCGATCGGCGCCTACACCTCCGCCATCGTGACCTCCGCTGCCTCCGAGCGGCACCTGGGCGGCTTCGGCCTGTCGCCGGCGGCGGGCTTGGTCGCCGCGATGATCACGAGCGCGATCATCGCCTGGGGCGTGGGGCGAATCTGCATTCGGCTTCGCGCCGACTACCTCGCGATCGCCACCCTCGGAATCGCCGAGATCTTCCGGCTCGTCCTCAAGAACGAAGTGTGGGCGACCAACGGCCCGCGCGGGATCTCCCTCATCCCCAAGCCCTTCGAGCACTACCCCGAGCCGTGGAACCATGTCGGGATGCTGCTGCTGGTCTTCGCGGTGGTCGCCGCGCTCTACGTCCTGCTGGAACGGGCGCGGCGCTCCCCCTGGGGACGGGTGATGGCCGCGATCCGCGAAAACGAGGCGGCGGCGCGCGCTGCGGGAAAGAACGTCGAGCGCTTGCGCATCGAAGCCTTTGTCCTCGGCGGTGCTCTCATGGGCCTCGGCGGGGCGTTGATGGCGCACCACATCAAGTTCATCGAGCCGAACGCGGCAGAGCCGATCTCCGCCACCTTCCTGGTCTGGGTCATGCTCGTCGTCGGGGGCTCTGCGAACAATCGGGGTGCGATCTTCGGTGCCATCCTGATCTGGACTATCTGGTCGGCAGCCGAGATACTGATTGCGCGATTACCCCCGGAGTGGGCGGTCAAGTCGGCTTACTTGCGGATATTTCTCGTGGGCCTTGCATTGCAGTTCATCCTGCAGCGTTACCCGGACGGCATCTTCCGCGAGCGCCGCTTCCGCACCGCTCCTTCATCCCCAAACAGGGAGCAACCGCCATGAAGAGAATGATGATAGCCGTCGCTGCGGGCGCGCTCGCCCTGAACGGCGCCGCCGCCAGCGCGGGTGAAATCAGTGTGGGCTCCGCCGCGGGCGTTACCGGCCCCATCGCGGAGCTGGTGGTAGATATCGTCGACGCCCGCAACCTCGCCGCGAGCCACGTGAACGAGCAGGGCGGCCTGCTCGGCGGGGACACCTACCGGCTCGTGCAGGGCGATTCGCAGTGTGACCCGAAGGCCGCGGTCGATGCGGGCGCGAAGCTCGTCAACGTCGAGCAGGCAGTGGCGGTCATCGGCCCAAACTGCTCGGGCGCCACCAACGGCATGGCCCAGTCCGTCACCATTCCGGCGGGCGTGGTGATGATTTCCGACACCGCGACTGCGCCCTCGATATCGGAGCTCGACGACAACGACCTTGTGTTCCGGGTCGCGCCCTCCGACGCCTACCAGGGACGCTCCCTCGCCGAGCTCGCCTGGGAGCACGGCTACCGCAAGCTCGCGGTCACTTACTCCAACGACGATTACAACTCCGGCCTTGCCGGCGTGTTCGCGGCCGCCTTCACCAAGCTCGGCGGCACGATCACCGGCAACCAGGCGCACGAGCCGAACAAGGCATCGTACCGCGCCGAACTCGCGACGCTCGCGGCCGGCGAGGCGGAAGGACTGGCACTCTTCGCCTACTTCGGCGGGAGCGGCATCACCATCCTGCGCAACAGCCTGGAGAACGCGCTCTTCGGCAAGTTCCTCGGGGCGGACGGCATGATGGACAACTCCGTTATCGAGCAGATCGGCGCCGACAACCTGCGCGGCAACATCATGCTCTCGCAGCCCGCGTCCGACACCGAGAACGCGTCGTACCAGGCCTTCGCCGCCGCCTTCGAAAACGCGGGCGCCCCCTTCGTCGCCCACGGCTACGATATCGCCTTCCTCGCCGCGCTCGCGATCGAGAAGGCGGGTTCGGCCGATCGCGGCATGATCTCGGCGGCGCTTCGCGAGGTCGCTAACGCCCCCGGCACGGTCATTCGCCCCGGCGAGTGGGCCAAGGCCAAGGAAGCCATCGCGGCCGGCGAGGACATCAACTACGAGGGCGCTTCCGGCGCCATCGAGTTCGACGAGAGCGGCGACGTGGCCGGCGTCTACTCCCTCAACGGCGTTGGAGACGACGGCACCTGGACCCCGATACAGTAGGGAGTTGGCCGGCAGGGCCAGACCTCGGCCGGAACTAGGGTGAGGGCGCTCGGTGAATCGATGCGCCCTCACCAGGTGGTAGCTGCTTGGCGAGGCCGGGCGCTGTTCGACGCTTCGGTTGCGCGCCGATCAGCACGATACGCCAATCAAATGGCGTGATGCTGCGCCGTCGACGGTCCGCGCGTTGACGGGCTGCGGGGCAGGGACTATCTCTCAGGCCTAGCGGCGCATCAGGCGGACGACGCGATGGTGGACGTGCAGATCGAGCGGCCGACCACGTCCGTCACGGACGATGCGGCGGCGCTTGCCGACCCCGGCGTCTCGCTCGAACGCGGCGTCGCGGTGCTGCGCGCGGCGCTGGGGACAATGCCGGCGGGCGCCGGCGTCTACTGCATGCGCGACCGGCACGAGAAGCCCCTCTACGTCGGCAAGGCCAAGAGCCTGAAGAAGCGCGTCGCAACTTACGTCAACGTCCGCACGCTCTCCGTCCGCCTGCAGCGCATGATCGCAGCCACGGCATCGGTCGAGGTAATCACGACCGAGGGCGAGGTCGAGGCGCTGCTGCTCGAAAGCAACCTGATCAAGCGGCTCAAGCCGCACTACAACATCCTGCTTCGGGACGACAAGTCGTTCCCCTACATCCTGCTCCGCCGGGGCCACGTCTGGCCGCAGATCACGAAATATCGCGGCGCCAAGAGCGGGCAGGGGGACTACTTCGGCCCCTTCGCCTCGGCCGGCGCCGTGGACCTCACGATCAACGCGCTCCAGCGCGCGTTTCCCTTGCGCTCGTGCTCGGATTCGGTGCTGGAAGGCCGCACCCGGCCCTGCCTGCAGTACCAGATCAAGCGCTGCACCGCGCCCTGCGTCGGCCGCATCAGCAAGACCGACTACGACGGGCTGGTGGAGGAGGCGCGGGCCTTCCTCGCCGGGCGCAGCCGGGAGGTCCAGCGCCGGCTCACCGATCGGATGACCGCGGCGAGCGATGCGCTCGAATTCGAGACCGCCGCGGCTTACCGCGACCGCATCAAGGCTCTCGCCCATATCCAGATGCGCCAGGGTATCAACCTGCCCTCCATGGGCGATGCCGATGTCGTCGCCATTCACGAGGAGGCTGGCCAAGCCTGCGTGCAGGTCTTCTTCTTCCGCTCCGGGCAGAACTACGGCAACCGGGCATTCTTCCCGCGCCACGCGGCGGACGAGCCGACGGACGCCATCCTCCGTGCCTTCATCGGGCAGTTCTACAGCGCGCGGGAGGCGCCGCCGCTGGTCATGGTGAACCGGTCCCTGGCGGAGGCTCCCCTGATCGCCGAGGCGCTCACGCTCAAGGCTGAGCGACGGGTCAAACTCCATCGCCCGCTACGTGGCGAGAAGCGCAAGCTGATCGAGGATGCCGAGCGCAATGCGCGGGAGGCGCTCGCCCGCAGGCTCGGCGAAAGCACGGCGCAGCGGCGCCTGTTGGAGACCCTGGCTCAAGAATTAGGGCTGGAGAGCGCCCCCGACCGGATCGAGGTCTACGACAACAGCCACATCTCGGGCACCGATGCGGTCGGCAGCCTGATCGTCGCGGGGCCGGAGGGCTTCATCAAGAACGGCTATCGCAAGTTCACGATTCGCGCGACGGCGGCGCCGGAGCCGGCCGCGCCCGGCGACGATTACGCCATGATGCGCGAGGTGCTTACCCGCCGCTTCTCCCGCCTGATCAAGGAGGACCCCAGCCGTGCCGGTGAATCGTGGCCGGACCTGGTGCTGATCGACGGCGGCGCCGGCCAGCTCGGCGAGGCGCGGCGCGTATTCGACGATCTCGGCATCGCCAATCTCGCGGTCGCGGCGATCGCCAAGGGGCCCGAGCGCAACGCCGGCCGCGAGCGCATCTTCCTTCCTGACAAGCCGCCGATCTCGCTCGGCGCGCGCGACCCGCTGCTCTACTTCCTGCAACGCCTGCGGGACGAGGCGCATCGCTTCGCCATCGGCACCCATCGGGCCAAGCGCGCCAAGTCGCGCGCCCGCTCGGCGCTCGACGAGATTCCGGGAGTCGGCCCCCGCCGCAAGAAGGCGCTGCTCCACCGCTTCGGCTCGGCGCGGGGGGTGAGCCAGGCAGGCCTCGCCGATCTCGAGACCGTCGACGGCATATCGAGCGCGGTCGCGGGCGCGATCCATGACCATTTCCGCGCCGATCGCTGACGGCGCCGGGGCCTCGGAGTCCGTGTCGGAGGCCGATCCCCTGCGTGTGGCAAGCTGGCCCAACGCGGTCACGGGGCTGCGCATCGTCATGGTTCCCGTGCTCGTCGGTTCGTTCTTCATTGCCAGTGCGAGCGGGCTCTGGCTCGGCTTCGCGGTCTTCGCCGTGGCGGCCCTCAGCGATTTTGTCGATGGCTGGCTGGCCCGCAGGCTCGATCAGCATTCGCTGCTGGGCCGCATCCTCGATCCCATCGCCGACAAGCTCCTGGTCGCGGCAGCGCTCGTCATGCTGGCCGCCGACGGGCGCGCGCCGGTGATCGCCGTGGTGGCGATCCTCTTGCGCGAGTTCCTGATCTCGGGACTCAGGGAGGCGCTCGTCGGCAAGGTGGCGCTCCCGGTCCAGCCGCTCGCCAAGTGGAAGACCGCCGCGCAGATGGCCGCCATCGCCCTGCTGCTGCTGGCTCCGGCCATCGCGCCCTGGCTGCCCGAGGCCGCAGGCGCAGGCCTCGCCAACGCCGGTGAAGGGCTGTTATGGCTCGCAGTGGTGCTGACCTGGGCCAGCGCGATCGGCTATGTTCGGGCAAGCGTGCGCGGCCTGCGCGCCGCGCGCCCCAAGCGGGAGGACTAGGTGCAGCGGTTCGGGGTCACGGGGCTGAGCGACAGCGGCAAGACCACGCTGGTTTGCCGGCTGCTGCCGCAGCTGCGGTCGCGCGGCCTGCGCGTGGCCACCGTGAAGCATGCCCACCACGGATTCGATCTGCTGCCGGAGGGGCATCCCGCCCAGGCGTGGCGCGCCGCCGGCGCCCGCGACATCGTGCTGGCGGCACCCGACCGCTTCGCCCATCTCCGCGAAACGGGCGACGACGGCGAGCCGCCGCTGGACCGGCTGCTCGAGCAAATGAAGCCGGCCGATCTCGTGCTGATCGAGGGCTACAAGCGGGGCGGCCACGACAAGATCGAGGTGCGCCGCGGCGCGGACGAGGCGCCGCTGCTTGCTGCCGCGGACCCCACCGTGGTCGCCATCGCGAGCGACCGGCCGGTGCCGGCCGCGGCCTCGCTCGGGCGCGCGGTCCCGGTGTTCGATGTCGACGACGTGGATGCGATCGCCGCGTTCGTGGTGGCGCATTGCGCCGTCGCCAGAAGCAACGAAGCGATGTTGGCCCATGGCACAGCTTAGCGACGACTGCTTCGCCTTTGGCGGCGCGCTGACTCCGGCGGCGGATGCGCTCGCGCAGCTTGAGAGCGTCGTCCATCCCATCGCCGAGACCGAGACCGAGGGCCTGAAGGCTGCGAACGGGCGCATCCTGGCGGAGACCGTGGTCTCGGAACGCGCGGTGCCGCCGCACGACAATGCCGCGGTCGACGGCTACGCGGTCTTCTTCGACGACCTCAATGCCGCAGACGACACGCGCCTCCCCTGCACCGGGCGGGCTGCGGCCGGGCACCCCCTCGGGCGGCCCGCCGAGAGGGGCGAGGCGATCCGGGTCTTCACCGGCGCCCCGATGCCGCCCGGTCCCGACACCGTGCTGATGCAGGAGGACTGCCGCGAGGACGGTGATGCGGTCATCGTGCCGCCCGGGATCAAGCGCGGTGCCAACCGCAGGCGCGTGGGGGAAGACATCGCACCCGGCACGACCATCCTCACCGCCGGCCGGGCGCTCAGGCCGCAGGATGTGGGCCTTGCAGCCTCCATTGGACGGACCGAGCTCACGGTCTTCCGGCGGCTCAGGGTGGCGATCTTTTCCACCGGCGACGAGGTCTATGAGCCGGGCGCGGCACTCGGCGAAGGCGGCATCTACGATTCCAACCGCTATGTCATCGCCGGCCTTGCGGAGCGGCTGGGCTGTGCCGTCACCGACATGGGCATCCTGCCCGACAAGCTCGACGCGATTACCGACGCGCTGGCCGAGCGGAGCCGCGACCACGATCTGCTGCTCACCTCCGGCGGGATGTCGACCGGCGACGAGGACCACGTCAAGGCGGCGGTGGAGGCCCTCGGCCATCTTCACTTCTGGCGCCTCGCCATTCGCCCCGGGCGGCCCATCGCGCTCGGCCAGGTCGGGCGCGTAGCCTTCATCGGGCTGCCCGGCAACCCGGTGGCCGTCATGGTCACCTTCCTGCGCTTCGCGCGCCCGTTGATCCTGCGGCTCGGCGGCTGCACCGAGGTGGAGCCCGCGCACTATCGGGTGCCGGCGGGCTTCGACTATAAGAAGAAGCGGGGGCGCCGCGAATGGCTGCGCGCGCGGCTCTCGACGCAGCCGGACGGAACGCTCGGGGCGGAGAAATTCGCCCGTGACGGGGCCGGGATCCTCACGTCGGCGGTGTTCGCCGACGGGTTGATCGAGCTGCCGGAAGAACTCACCACACTCAGCGCAGGCACGATGGTGGACTTTCTCCCATTCAACGAGATGTACCGATGACATTGCTTTATTTCGCCTGGGTGCGGGAGCGGATCGGCCGCGATTCGGAGGAGATCGCGCTTCCCGCCGATGTGCAGACGGTGGCGGCGTTGCTCGACTGGCTGCGGAGCCGGGGCGGCGGCTATGCCCAGGCTCTCGAAGACCTGTCGGTGGTCCGCGTCGCGGTCAACCAGGAGTTCGCCGCGCCGGACCACGTGGTCGCCGATGGCGACGAGGTCGCGCTCTTCCCGCCTGTGACAGGCGGAGCCCGGCCATGATCCGCGTCCAGCGCGAGGACTTCGATATCGGCGCCGAGATCGAGGCGCTCTCGGAGGGCAGGGACGACGTCGGCGCCGTTGCGTCCTTCGTCGGCATCACCCGCGCCGACGCGCCCAAGGGCGCCGGCGACGCGGTTACCGCGATGACGCTGGAGCACTACCCGGCGATGACCGAGAAGCAGCTCTCGGATATCGAGGCCGAGGCATGCCGGCGCTGGGACCTCACCGCCTCGCTGATCGTCCACCGCTACGGGCGGCTCGAGCCGGGCGATCGGATCGTGCTCGTGGTGACCGCGGCAGCCCACCGCCGCGCCGCGCTCGATGCCTGCGCCTTCCTCATCGACTGGCTCAAGACCAAGGCGCCGTTCTGGAAGCGCGAGGAGACTGCCGACGGCGAGCGCTGGGTCGAGGCGCGTGCCGCGGACGACCGCGCTGCCAAGCGCTGGCGCGACGCATCGTAATCACAACGCAATAACCGCGACGATCCGAAGACTTCCATCATGTGAACACGTTTTTCCTATGCCGCGCGGCGATCGATTTTCGACCATCAGCCGAGACGCGCCACCGCTTGCGCTGAGTAGCAGCCGCGAGCGCGCCGGAACGCGGCTCCTGAGCCGGCCGCGGGCGCTCCTGACCGGGGTGTTTTGCGCCTTCGCCGCGCTGCTGCCGATCGTCGGCGTCGTGGCGCCCAAGGGCACCGTGGCGATCCTGCTGCTTGCGGCGGGCCTCGCCCTTCTGATCCACTGGTGGGCCCAGCGCCGCTTTCCGGTTCCCGACTGGCGGATTGCGATCTTCCTGGCCCTTCTCGTCGTTTGGTGCGCGATCGCCTCCGCCTGGAGCGAGGACAGCGTCCGCTCTCTCGTGCTCGCGCTCCGCGTCGCCGTGATTCTCGCGACGGGCCTGGTGCTATTCCCCATCGTGGCCGCGTTGGACGACGCGGCGAGGAAACGCATCGGCCAATGGCTGGTCGCCGGGTTCGGTGTGAGCCTTGCTCTCATGGCCGTGGAGATCGGGCTCGATTACCCGATGCTTCGCGTATTCAAGACGGCCGTGGCCGGTCGGGAAGCGGTCTGGTTCAATCGGGGCGCGATTGCTCTGGCGCTGATCGTCTGGCCCGTGACAGCCTTGCTCTGGGCCAGAGGCCTTCGCTGGACGGCACTCGCACTTCCCGTCGCGTTGGCCATCGCCTCTCTCTTCCTTGAGAGTGCGGCGGCGACCCTTGGCCTCGTCGCAGGTGTTGCCACCTTGTTTTTGGCTCTCGGGCACAGCAAGGCGGGGCTTGCGGTCACGCTTGCCGCGAGCGTGGTGGCGTTCGTCGCCATGCCCTTCGCCGCACGCGAGATGCACCGTCACGGGTGGCACCGGGCCGATTGGCTGGCTGCATCGGCCCAACATCGCATCGAGATATGGGAGTTCTCGGTTCGGCGGATCGCCGAGAGACCCGCACTCGGATGGGGCTTCGACGGCTCCCGACACCTGCAGGCGCTTTACCCGGACCTCGGCAGCACGGGTCGCGAACTCGCGGCATTGCATCCGCACAGCGCGCCGCTGCAGATCATGCTGGAGCTCGGCGCCGTCGGCGCGGTGATCGCGCTGGCGCTGCTGTGGCTCATTGCGATGCGGCTCGACGGTGCAAGCGGCCAGAAGCGGAGGTTCGGGCAGTCCCTCTTCGTCGCTGCCTTGGCTGTTGCCTCCGTGGCGCATGGCACGTGGCAGAACTGGTGGCTCGCCCTGGTGGTTTCCGCCGCCCTCCTGGTGCCGCTCACCGCATCGCAGGACAAGCGGTGAGGTAGGTAAGAAAGTCTGTCTAAGGCTCGTGGTCCAGCATCTCCTTGAGCTCGCGCTGCTCGCGCTCGGGGAGGTCGCGCGTCGCCTGATCAAACGAGTCGCCTGCCAGCATCCTCCTGATCGCGGCGAGCGAGTTCGCGGAGAGCAACGCGGCCTTCATCATGTAGTCCTGGAAGGCTTGGTAAGTCTCTGGCACCCAGTTCGCGACGATCTTGTCGAGAATTACGTCGGCATAGGCGCGGATTTCGTACTGGGCGTGGGCATCGGCCCGCAGTGACAGGAAGTGCAGCAGGTTGTGCAGGTCGATCTTCCAGTAGAACTGGGTGTAGTAATTGACCGGCAGCGCCGCGCGCGCGAGCTCGCGGGCGAGCCCCACATGATTGGGGTCCTTCGTGTTGCCTCTCTTGTTCTCGTTGAGCAGGCTCCGATAGATGCCGTACGCGTTCTTGGAAATCCAATTGATGGCGGAAAGTGCTTGCTTGGCTTCGTCGCCCGTCAGTACATCATCCCGACCTTGCTTGTTGGTGCTGGACTGGGCAGCGAGCGCCAGGGGCTCCGTTACCGACGAGTTCACGGTAAACAAGTCGTCCATGCCGCTAGTGCTAGCCCGCCGACGACCGACTTGCTCCTCCAGGACGGATTGGAGGTGCTCCACGTCCGGCACATAGAACTCTCGATCCAACTTGGAATAGCGTGCGGAGTACTCGTTGACGCTGGCGGTGCGGTGGCGAAGCCACTGCCGGGCGACGAAGATCGGCGCCTTGATGTGCAGCTTGAGCTCGCACATCTCGAAGGGTGTGGTGTGGCGATGGCGCAGGAGGTAGCGGATCAGCGCGCGGTCCTTCCGCACGTGCCGCGTGCCCGCGCCGTAGGAGACCCGCGCCGCCTGCACGATGGCGGAATCGTCGCCCATGTAGTCGATCACGCGGACGAAGCCGTGGTCGAGCACGTCGAAGCGCTCGTCGAGGATCGACTCCAGGGCCGGCACCGTGGCGCGCCTTGTTTCGTGCGAGGCAGCGCGTTGGGCCTCGATCTCCGCCCGCTCTTGGTCGTCGATCGGCATGGGCGAGGGGTATCTCCGGTGATTTCAGGCGGCAATCCGCGTTGCGATTATACCCCGTCCCGCAGTCGCGTGCAGAGGTGCGGCAAGCGCTTCCAATGCGCGCCGTTAGCACCTATATTGTCGGGGTCGGCGGGCGACCGTCGACTATGGCGATAAACGCTGCTCGGAATAAGCGTTGCGGACCCGGGGGCAGTACCCGGCGCCTCCACCACCCATCGGGCCGACGGCTCAAGTTGCGGGGGCGAACCAGGATCGACGTGCGTGGTAAAGGTGTGGTTTTCGCCCGGCATGGTACCGCCGTTATCGGGCCAACTCTTAGGTGCGAATGACAATGAAGTCGCACTCGCTGCCTAGCATCGCTAGGTAAGCGCGGCTTGGGGGGCGCCGGGCAACAGAAGCCCCCCGCTAACCCGGAAATCCCGATGGGGCCGTGACCGTGGCGAGGCATCCGGGCTAAGCTAACCAGTGTCGCCAGACCAGCGTGGTTTGGGGCGTCGGGCAACGGAAGACCCGCTTGAGCGGGCGGGCACGGACGCGGGAATGAGCAAGGATCTCATCGGCTACAGCGCACTGGTCGAAAACGGCCTGCGTTCGGTGGTTCGAGAGGCGCTCCGCCGTGTCGCAGCGGAGGGCTGGCCCGGCACCCACCACGCCTACATCACCTTCAAGACCGCCGCGCCTGGCGTCGAGGTGCCGGATTTCCTGCGCACGCGCTACCCGGACGAGCTGACGATCGTGCTTCAGCACCAATTTTGGGGCCTGGAGGTCGAGGACGACTCCTTCTCCGTGACGCTGACATTCAACAAGGTCGGCCACCGCATCGTCGTGCCCTTCGCGGCGCTCGCCAGCTACGCCGATCCGTCGATCAAGTTCGGCCTGCAGTTCGGGCAGGCGCAAGAGCTGGCCAAGAAGGCCGGCGCAAAGCCGCGTCAGGCTCCGGCGGCGGTCTCCCAAGAGGACGCGCCCAAGGCGAACGGCGAGAAGGTGGTGCCGGACCCGGAGGATTTGCCGGAGGAAAGCGCAGAGGTCTCTACAGAGGCGAGCGGAGACGTCGCGACAGAGGCAGGCGGGGAGGTCTCGACAGAGGCGGGCGGCGAAAAAGTCGTCGCGCTCGACCGGTTCCGCAAGAAGTAGCTACTCCTCCCACTCCAGGTTGCCGCAGACCCCGATCAGCTGCCCGGTGATGTTCCGCGCCGAATCCTGCGCCAGGAAGAACGCGGCGTCGGCGACCTCCTCGCAGCTGATCAGCGAACGCGTGGAAATGAAGCTCACGTAGCGCTCGTGCGCCTCCTCGACCGTCTGCTCTCGCTCCCTCGCGAGGTGCGTGATCAGGCGCCGCCCACGCGGATTGTCGATGATGCCGGGCAGGATGGCGTTGCAGCGGATGCCGGCGGGGCCAAGCTCGCGCGCGAGGTTCATGGTCATGCCGTCCACGGCGCACTTGGTTGTGATGTAGGAGGTCCTGAGCGGCATCCCGACCCGGGTGGACGCGCTCGAGATGTTGATGATCGCGCCCGAGCCTTGCGCCTTCATCACCGGGACCGCCCGCTTGATGCAGTGGAACATGCCGTTGAGGTTGACGTCGATCACCCGGTGCCACTCGTCGTCGTCGATCTCCTCTACCGGTGCGCGCGGGCCGCTGATGCCGGCGTTGTTCACCAGCACGTCGAGCCCCCCGAGCGCCGTGAGCCCCTCCTCGAACCAGCGCGCGACCGCCTTCGCCGAGCCCACGTCCGCGATGCTGCCGGACATGCCGGGATTCGCGCCGAGCACGTCGTCCAAGCTCTCATCGGTGACGCAGCAGATGTGGACGCGGGCGCCGGCGGCGTGGAAGCGCTCGGCAACGGCGCGGCCGATGCTACGGCCGGCGCCAGTGACCATCACGGCCTGTGGGGTCTCGCTCGCCATGGCGGGCTCCTGGGCTCCCTATAATGACGGCGCGAGGATAGTAAGGCTGTGGTCACCCGCCAAATCCTCCATGCCCTTGCGCTTCGTATCACCCTGCGTCAACTGGCTTCACTTGGGCGTGACCCCGGTGCGCGCGCAATTGCACCGCGAGCCGGGCGCCACTAGGTCATCATCGTGCCCGAGTGGCGACCCAGCCACCGCGGTCAAGGGGAAGGGCTTCCTGATGGACCAAGCTCCGCACATGACGCCTGACGAGTTTCGCCGCTGCGGAACCGCGCTCATCGAACGCATCGCCCGCTACATGGAGGAGGTGGAGCAGTATCCCGTGCTCTCCCAGGCTGAGCCCGGATCGGTTCGTGCGCGCCTGCCGCGCGCCGCGCCCGAGCAGGGCGAGCCCTTCGCCGACATGCTGCGCGACATCGACGAGATCGTCCTCCCCGGGCTCACCCATTGGCAGTCGCCCAACTTCTACGCCTACTTCCCGGCCAACGCCTCCGGCCCCTCGATCTTGGGCGATCTGCTCTCTTCCGGGCTCGGGGTGCAGGGCATGCTCTGGGCGACGAGCCCGGCGTGCACCGAGCTCGAGACCCATGTGCTCGACTGGCTGGTCGATCTGTGCGGGCTGCCGGAGGGCTACCGGTCGAGCACGGCCGGCGGCGGCGTGATCCAGGACAGCGCGTCGAGCAGCACGCTCACCGCGCTCATTGCGGCGCGCGAGCGCGCGAGCGCCGGTGCGGTCAACGAGCATGGTGCCGGCCGCGGCCCGGGGGGCGCTGAGGGGCATCAGCTCGCGGTCTACACCTCCCGGCACGCTCACTCCTCCATCGAGAAGGGAGTGAAGATCGCGGGCCTGGGGCGCGACAGCCTTCGGCTCGTCGATGCCGACGAATGCCATGCCATGCGGGTCGACTCTCTGGAGGCCGCGATCGCCGCGGATCGCGCGGCCAGTGCGGTGCCCGCCATGGTGTGCGCGACCGTGGGCACCACCTCCTCCGGCGCCGTGGATCAGCTCCGCGCCATCGGCGAGCTCTGCCGCCGCGAGGGCATCTGGCTCCACGTCGATGCCGCGCACGCCGGCAGCGCCACCATCTGCCCGGAACACCGGGGCCTCATCGACGGGCTGGAGCATGCCGACAGCTACACCTTCAACCCGCACAAGTGGCTGCTCACCAACTTCGATTGCAGCTGCTTCTGGGTCGCCGACCGGGCCTCGCTGATCCAGGCGCTGAGCGTGCTCCCGGAGTACCTGCGCAACCGCGCGACGGAATCCGGCGCGGTGATCGACTACCGCGACTGGCAGATCCCGCTCGGCCGCCGCTTCCGCGCGCTCAAGCTCTGGTTCGTGATCCGCCATTACGGCGCGGAGGGTCTGCGCGCCCATGTGCGGCACTGTGTCGTGTTGGCCGACCGCTTTGCCGCGCAGGTGGAGGAGAATGCGGATTTCGAGCTGGCGGCCCCGGTTTCGGTCGGGTTGGTATGCTTTCGCCACCGCGCGGGCGATGCGTTCAACGAGGCCCTGATGAACCGGCTCAACGAATCCGGCGTGCTCTATCTCACCCACACCCGGCTCGACGACCGGCTCGTGCTGCGCCTTGCAGTCGGCTCGTCCGCGACCCGCCGCCCGCATGTCGAGAGAGCCTGGGCGCTCATCGTCGAGACGGCGCGGGGTCTTTCTTCAGAGACATCCCCCGAGTGAGCGACACGAGGGCGCGCGCCGCAGGCCGCCGGCGTGGTAAAGGAGGCCCGCAACCGGAGAGGGCACGGCCATGACCGACACATCGGCGGAAACTCGGCGCGAGACGGACTCGATCGGCGTGATCGACGTGCCGGCCGACGCCTATTGGGGCGCTCAGACCCAGCGCAGCCTGCAGAACTTCAGGATCGGCGGTGAACGCATGCCGGCGCCGCTGATCCGCGCGCTCGGCATCATCAAGCAGGCGGCGGCGCGGGTGAACGTCGAGGCCGGTTCGCTCGACCCTGAGGTCGGCGCGGCGATCGACGAGGCGGCCGGCGAGGTGATCGGCGGCAAGCTCGACGATCACTTCCCCCTCGTCGTCTGGCAGACCGGCTCGGGCACCCAGAGCAACATGAACGCCAACGAGGTGATCGCCAACCGGGCGTGCGAGATTGTGGGTCAGCCGATGGGCCAAAAAACCCCGGTCCATCCCAACGACCACGTCAACCGCAGCCAGTCCTCCAACGACACCTTTCCGACTGCGATGCACATCGCCGCCGTGGAGCAGTGCCACCACCTGCTGCTGCCGGCGCTGGAGCACCTGCAGGGCGCGCTCGCCGCGAAGTCCGAAGCCTTCGCCGAGATCGTGAAGATCGGCCGGACTCACCTGCAGGATGCGACGCCGCTCACCCTCGGCCAGGAGTTCTCCGGCTACGCGACGCAGGTCGAATACGGGATCGAGCGCGTGCGCGGGGCGCTGCCCAGGCTCTGTGCGCTCGCCCAGGGCGGCACCGCCGTCGGCACCGGGCTCAACACCAAGGCGGGCTTCGATGCGCGCTTCGCGGCCGAGGTGGCGGCGCTCACCGGCCTCCCCTTCCGCACCGCCGAGAACAAGTTCGAGGCCATCGCTGCCAACGATGCTGTGGTCGAGATGTCGGGCGCGCTCAACACCGTCGCCGCAAGCCTGATGAAGATCGCGAACGACATCCGGCTGCTGGCGTCGGGCCCGCGCTGCGGGCTCGGCGAGCTGGAATTGCCGGCCAACGAGCCCGGCTCCTCGATCATGCCGGGCAAGGTCAACCCGACCCAGGCCGAGGCGCTCACCATGGTCGCGGCCCAGGTCATGGGCAATCACGTCGCCATATCCGTGGGCGGCGCCAACGGCCACTTCGAGCTCAACGTGTTCAAGCCGGTGATGATCTACAACCTGCTCCAGTCGATCCGTCTAATCGGCGACGGCGCCCGCAGCTTCACCGACAACTGCGTCGCCGGCATCGAGCCGAATCGCGCGCGCATCGACCAGCTGCTGCACGAATCGCTGATGCTGGTGACCGCGCTCAACCCCCACATCGGCTACGACAATGCCGCCAAGGTGGCGAAGAAGGCCCACGCCGATGGCACGACGCTGAAGGACGCCGCGCTCGCCCTCGGCGTGGTGAGCGATGCCGACTTCGAGCGCTGGATCGATCCCACCAAGATGACCGGCCCGACGCCATAGCCGAAAATTCTGACCACGCTCGCGGCCTGGACGAGGGCCTCGTTTGGGCCGCCTTGTCGGCACCTTGTATGCGTCCTGACGCCGATGATATCTTCCGCCCGCGCTAGTATCCGCGTCAGAGCGGGACTTCGCGATCGCGAAGTCGAATTGGACGGACCAAGCCATCAAATCATTGGCGAAAGGGGAGATTGGTTAATGAAGCTCCGCGCAACAGCACTGGCAGTCACAGGGGCGCTCATGCTTGTGAGCGGCACCGCGCTCGCCCAAGGCGGCCTCGAGGCCCAAAGCGAGGAGACGGTGTTCTTCCGCGGCTGGCAGTACAAGACCGACATCGTGCAGGACAATGTCGATCGCTATAACGGTGAGCAGGGCGGCAATGTCGATTACGCGACCGTCACCGGCGACTACCCGGCGATCATGGAGCAGAACCTGATGGCGGGTGCAGAGCTTGACGTGCTCTACGCCAACCCGTCCCAGGCCGGCCGCTATTTCGACGGTGGTTGGATCATGCCGGCCGAGGCTCTGCCGAACATCGATGCGATCAAGGCGGACATGTACCCCAACATCCTCGATGCCTGGTCCTACAAGGGTCAGCTGCTGGGGCTCTCCTATTTCGTCAGCACTCGCGGAGTGATGCACGTCAACCTCAAGGCGTATTACGAGCTCGGCTACACCGACGCGGACTTCCCTGCGAACTGGGATGAGCTCTACGACCAGCTCTACGAAATTCGGGAGAAGGGCGTCGACCAACCCCTCCTGCCGCACTGGATCAACGAGTGGTACGGCATCTCCTGGGGGTTCAACTTCGAGGTGATGAACCGGGGCGGCGAGGTCGCGCATCCCGATACCCATGAACCGCTGCTGACCACCGATCCCGACGGCCCGGCCTACAAGACGCTCGAGGACTGGAAGCGCATCTGGAACGACGCTCTGGTGCCGGAAGAAGTGCTGACCTACAACGAGAGTTCCTACATCGATGCCTATGCCTCGGGGCGCTACGTCTTCAGCCCGCAGCAGCTTTACGATCTGGAGACCTTCAACCGCGAGGACCGCTCGCAGATCGCCGGCCACGCCAGCCTCCTGCCCTATCAGGGTCAGAGCTGGGGCCTGCTCGATTCCGCCGTCTACCTGATGACGAGCCGGGAGCGGGGCGACGGCCACACCGACGACGTCAAGCGCTTCGCGAGCTGGTACGGCTACCAGGACCAGACCGGCAACGTCTTCGTCGGCAACCGCTGGATGCAGGAATCCATGCTCTTCTCCGGCTACAGGTCGGTGATGGAGAGCGAGGCGGCGGCCGAGCGGATGAGGAACGCCCTCGCGCGCGAGCAGGACATTGCAGCAGTGCTCGAGGTCTACGCCGCCACGCCCTATCCGAAGGGCGTCTGGAGCGTCGTCTGGGCCGAGGAGTTCAATAGCTGGCTCAAGGAGACGCTGCAGGAGTACCTGCAGGACGATGGCGACATCGTCGAGACCATCGAGGCGATCAACGAGGAGATCGTCGATCTGAACAAGAAGTACGGCCTCTAGCGCCAAGCAGCCGGCGGGCGGCTCGGTGAGCCCGCCCGCCGGTCCGGCCTTCTTGCCGCGATGAGCGCCGCAAAGCGCACTGCCGAGCTGACGAACTTTCAGTTCTCTCTGCTGCTCGCGCTACCGGTTCTGGTTTTTCTCGTCCTGGTGGTCGCCTATCCGCTGGGCTACGCGCTCTGGATGAGCCTTCACGAGATCAGCTTCTTCGGAGGCTACAAGGCGACCTTCGTCGGCGCCGAAAATTTCTCCGACGTCATAGACGACCGGAAGTTCAAGAAGTCGCTCTGGATCACGGTCCGGTTCACCCTCGAATCGGTCGCGCTGGCGATGGTGGCCGGTCTTCTGATCGCCCTGGTGCTCAACCGCAAGTTCCGCTTCGCCGGTCTGGTGCGCACCATCGTGATCCTCCCCTGGTGCATCTCTCTCTACGGCACCGGGGTCATCTTCTCCTACATGGCCAAGGGGCAGACGGGCATCGGCACCGCCATTGCCTATGCGCTCGGGATCGAGGAGGCGGTGAACGTGGTCAACCGCGCCTGGGTGATCGAGGTCCTGGCGGTCGGCAACGCGTGGAACATGGCGCCGCTGGTCGCCTTCTTCCTGCTGGCCAACCTCAAGACCATCCCGAGCCGGCTTTACGACCTCGCCGCCATCGACCGCATGTCGCGGTTCGAGACCTTTTTGAACGTCACCCTGCCGCCGCTTCGTTTCACGATCTTCGTCTTCACCTGCATCACGACCGTGCTCTCGATGAAGCTCTTCGACTTCATCTTCGTGCTCTCCGGCGGCGGGCCGGGCACGGCATCGGCGACGCTGACCTACCGCATCTACAAGGAGAGCTTCAAAGACCTCGACCTCGGCTACGGCGCGGCCATGTCGTTCATGCTGCTCGGCCTGATCCTGGGCACCACGCTGCTGCTCTACTTCCTGTGGGGCCGGCGGGAGGCGAGGTCGATATGAGAATTCGCCTCTCCTCGATCTGGTCGTGGCTCGCGCTGGCGGTGGTCCTGATCTGGACCCTGCTGCCGATCTACTGGTTCCTGAAGAACTCCCTGCTGACGCCTGGCGAGATCGCGCGCTTTCCGCCGCCGCTCTACCCCCTGGAGCCGACGCCCGCCGCCTTCTTCAACATCTTCGGCTTCGAGTACGAAATGGCCGATGGGCTCGTCCGCCGCGGCTCGGGCCAGGCCAATCAGATCATCCGCGGGTTCTACAACAGCCTCATCGTGTCGGCTGTCGTCACGCTGGTAACGCTTGTGGTGGTGCTGCCGCTCGCCTACGTCTTCGCGCGCCTCGACTTCCCCCACAAGAACAAGCTCCTGTTCGCGATCCTGTTGGCGGTCGCGCTGCCGCCGGTCTCGACGCTCATCCCCTTCTACGCCATGTACGTGCAGCTCGGGCTCTCCGGGACGCTGATCGGCCTCATCATCGTCACCCTCACGATCACCATTCCCTTCGTGACCTGGATGCTGATTGGCTACTTCCGTAATCTACCGGACGTGGAGCGATTGGCCCGGATCGACGGGTTCTCGCGCTTCGAGACCTTCCTCAAGATCATCGTGCCGCTGGGGCGGAGCGGCGTCGCGGTGGCGGCGGTCATCGCTTTTCTGTTCTCCTGGAACGAGTACACCTACGCGCTGTTTCTGGTGAACGGCACCACCGCCAATACCCTGCCCACCGCCGTTTCCGGCTTCCTCTTCCAGCATCCGGAGGCGTCCCATCTCGCAGCAGCGGTGATGCTGACCATGGTGCCGCCGGCACTGGTCGCGTTCTTCCTGCAGCGGCATATTGCCGAAATGAACCTCGTCGACCCGGTCCGTTGAGCCATGTCCCGCATCCAGATCGATCGCCTGCATAAAACCTTCCATCGCCACGTCGCCGTGCGCGAGCTCGATCTGACGATCGAGAACGGCGAGCTCCTGGTGCTGCTGGGACCATCCGGCTGCGGCAAGACGACGACGCTCAACTGCATCGCCGGCCTGGAGATGCCGACCTCCGGGCGAATCCTGTTCGACGACGAGGACGTCACCGCGGCCTCGCCGCACCAGCGCAACATCGCGATGGTGTTCCAGTCGTCGCTGCTCTACCCGCACATGACGGCGCGGCAGAACATCCGCACCAGCCTCGCCAAGCAAAGGCTGGATCGGGGCGAGACGAACCGGCGGATCGACGAGGCATCGTCGATCCTCGGCATCGACGCTCTGCTCGACAAGCTGCCGAGCCAGCTCTCCGGCGGCGAGCGCCAGCGGGTGGCCACCGCCAAGGCCATTGTCCGCCAGCCGACGGCGTTCCTTCTCGACGAGCCGCTCGCAGCCCTCGACGCCGGGCTCCGCCTCACGCTCCGCGCCGAGCTGGTCAACCTGCAGAAGCGCCTGGGCACCACCATGGCCGTCGTCACCCACGATCAGGTGGAGGCGATGACCATGGGAGACCGCATTGCGGTCATGAACGAAGGGCGGCTGGAGCAGATCGGCACGCCGGACGAGATCTACAACCGCCCGGCCACGCTCTTCGTCGCCGGCTTCGTGGGCTCGCCCCCGATGAACCTGATCGCAGGCGAGATCGTCGCGGAGGAAGGCCGGACTCCCTTCGTCGCCAAGGACTTCGCATTCGTGCCGGGAACGCCCGTCGGTGCCGTCGGGCCGGCAACCCTGGGAGTCCGGCCGCAGCATCTGCACATTCAAGCCGATGCCACGGAGGCCGCGATTCCGGTCACCGTCTTCGCCGTCGAGCACCTGGGGCGGGAATCGGTGGTGATTCTGGAGGACAACGAGCGGAACAAGCTGCACGCTCTGGTCGAGCCCGGCTTCGCGGGCCGGGTCGGCGACCGGCTCCATGCGGCGCCAAACCCCGAGCACTGCCTGCTCTTCGATGGGGAAGGGAAGGTCCTCTTCCACCCTCAACACGAAGAATTCCGATCCGAGTGACGCCGGGGCCCGGCAGTTCCGAACGGTAGCGCTTGTTCTACCGGCCCTTGAAGTCGGCCGGGCGCTTTTCGCGGAAGGCGTCGGTGCCTTCCTTGAGGTCCTGGGTCTGGCCGAGGTCGTGGAACGACCGTGACTCGAGGCGAAGCGCGTCCGCGAGCGGCATGTCGAAGGCGCACATCATCACGTCCTTGGCGAAGCGCTGGGCGAGCGGCGCGCGGCTCGCCAGGAGCTGAGCGAACTCCATGGTCTCCGCCACGAGGTCGGCGGCCGGCACGATGCGGTTGACCAGGCCGATGCGGAGCGCGTGCTCGGCGTCGACACGCTTCCCTGAGAGGATGATCTCCATGGCGTTGCCAAGGCCCACGATCTGCGGCAGCCGCACGCAGCCGCCGTCGCAGGGATGGAAGCCCCAGTTCACGTCCTGATGGGCGAACTCGGCGTTGGGCGAGCAGAAGCGGATGTCGCAGGCCTCGGCGAGCTCGAGGCCGCCCGAGATCGCGTAGCCGTTGACCGCCGCGATGATCGGCTTGTCGATCTCGAGGCCGCGCGTGATGCCGCCGAAGCCGGGGCCGTCGGTAAAGCGCGTGCGGAACTCGGGCGCAGGGCGGCCGGCGTAGTTCATCGTGTAGGTCTTGAGGTCGGCGCCGGCGCAGAAGGCCTTGTTGCCAGCGCCGGTGATGACCGCGACCCGCGCTTCGTCGTCCGCCGCGAATTCGCGCCAGCGCTCGATCAGCCGGTCATTGGCCGCGAAGTCGAGGGAGTTCATCTTGTCGGCGCGGTCGATGGTAATCAGGCGCACGTGGCCATGCGCCTCGTAGCGGATGCCGTTCGTCATGGGTTGTTCGGTTCCCGCGCCGCTACCAGGCGGCCCAGCCGTTGTCCACCAGGAGGTCCGCGCCGTGGACCGAGTCCGAATCGGCAGACGCGAGGAAGACGGCGGCGCCGGTGAGCTGCTCCGGGTCCATGTGGCCGATGCCGGCGGGCGTGAGTTCCACCTGGCGCGCGTCGTATTCCGGATCCGCGCGGAACGCGGCGTTCATGTCGGTCTGGATGTTGCCGGGCGAGAGCGTGTTGACGTTAATGCCATCGCCCGCGAGCTCCAGGCAGAGCGCCCTGGTCATGTTGGTGAGGCCGCCCTTCGTCGCGCAGTAGGCGCTGGAGTTCGGGAACCCGCCGCAGCCTGCGATGGAGGAGATGTTGACGATCTTGCCGGCGCCCTTGGCCTTCATGGTGGGCACGACCGCCTTGGTCATGAAGAATGCGCCCTTGAGGTTGAGCGCGTGCTGGGCGTCCCAGTTCTCCTCCGTGACTTCTTCGATCGGCATTGGCGTGAAGATGCCGGCGTTGTTCACCAGGATGTCCACCGTGCCGAAGGCGTCGATCACCTCCCGCCCCAGGCGCTCGCAGTCGGCGACCACGCCGACGTCGGCCATGAAGGCCTGGGCCCTGCCGCCGGCGGCCTCGATCTCGGCCACCACCGCCTCGGCGCGCTCCCGCCTGGTGTTGCCGACCACGGCAAGGGTGGCGCCCTCCCGCCCGTAGCGGCGCGCGATGCAGGCGCCGATGCCGCGCGATGAGCCGGTGACGATAGCGACCTTGCCTTCGAGCTTCATGGCTCCCCGTCCCTTGTTCCGGCGCCGATCTTAGCCTGGACTATGGTGCGCTGCACGGCGCGCGCCGGGCGCGTCAGCATCGTGTCATGAAGCGCAGGCGTGAACGGATGGATGGCGGTGGACGGGATGAGGGTGCTCTCTCTGCAGGCTTGCAGGACTGTATCCCGCAAAATCCCACTTATCCCACTTATCCCACTTAAATCCCACTTATCCCGCGAATCCCACCTCAAAATTTGTGCTGCGCCCGCATCGTATGCTCGCGCCCATGGACGAAAGTCGTGTTGGACGTGCCGCGGGCTGCCGTCGCGGCGGCCCGCGGTCCGGCTCAGGCCCAGGCGGCACTCGGGTCGGCGGCCATCGGCTCGCTCAGTGCGGCGGCGATGTCCGTCAGGCTGGCTATGTTGTGGACCGGCCGGAACTCGTCGATGTGCGGCAGGATCGTGCGCACCCCGCCGGCCTCGGGCTTGAAGCCCTCGTAGCGGAGCAGCGGGTTGAGCCAGATCAGGCGGCGGCAGGACTTGTGCAGCCGCTCCACCTCGGCCTGCAGGATGCCGAGATCGTCGCGGTCGAGCCCGTCGGTGATCAGCAGCACCAGCGCGCCCTGGGCGAGCACGCGCCTGGACCAGAAATGGTTGAACTCCTTGAGGCAGGGGCCGATGCGCGTGCCGCCGGACCAGTCGCGCACGGCGCCGCTCGAGCGGCCGACGGCGACGTCCACGTCGCGGTGCCGGAGATGGCGCGTGATGTTGGTGAGCCGGGTGCCGAAGAGGAAGCTGTGCACCCGGTCGCGGTCGTTGGTCACGGCGTGGACGAAGTGCAGGAACATGCGCGAATAACGGCTCATGGAGCCCGACACGTCGCACAGCACCACCAGTGCCGGCAGCCGCTCGGCGCGGGAGCGGCGCTTGAGCGGCATCATGTCGCCGCTGGAGCGCAGGCTCGCGCGGAGCGTGGCCCGCATGTCGATGCGCCGGCCCAGCGGGTCGGGCCGGAAGCGCCGCGTCGGCACCGGCTTGATCGGCAACCGCAGCGCCGCGATCGCCCGCTTCGCCTCGGCCAGCTCGTCCGCCGACATGTCCTCGAAGTCCATCTCCTGCAGCACCTCCTGGGGCGAGAAGGTGAGCACCGCGTCGAGCTCGATCTCGACGTTTTCCTGGTTTTCCTCTTCCTCCGGCAGGCGCGGGGTGATGGCCTCGCTCGCCCGGCGGCTCGCCGGCGGCGCCTCCGGCTGGGGCAGTTTGTCGGACCCCATGACCGGTCCCTGGACCGCGCTCTCCATCCGGATTTCACGCCAGAAGAGCCGAAACGCCTGGTCGAAGAGGTCGTGCTGATCGCGTCGCTCGACAAGGACCGCGTGGAGCGCCCAGTAGAGATCGCTGCGGCGGATGGGATCGACCGCTTCGACGGCGCGCACCGCCTCGATGGTCTTGCCGGGCCCCGCCGGCAGGCCGGCGCCGCGCAGGCCGCGCACGAAGTGCATGACGTTGTAGGCGAGCGTGCCGCCCGCCTCGTGCTCGACCGTCTGTTGCCAGACCGTCACGGCCCTTGCCCTGGCTGGTGGGGCCCCGCCGGGGCACGGCCGCTGGCCTCAGCGAGGCCCCGTTGGTAGGCCAGCAGGCGCTCGAGATTGGCCCGGATGGTCTCGGGGTCGAGCTCGATCCGATCGAGCTGGACCACGGCGCTCGACCACGCGATCACCTCGCCGAGCGCGGGCACCGTGGAGAGATCGGCTTTCTGCATGCGCTCGATGAAGGCGGCGATGTTGTCGCTCAACCGTTGCTCGATCCCCGGCAGGCGTGCGCGCAGGATCGCCTTCTCGTGCGCGGCATCGGGATAGTCGACCCAGTGGTAGAGGCAGCGCCGCTTGAGGGCGTCGTGCACCTCGCGCGTGCGGTTCGATGTGATGACGACGATAGGTCGCTCGGCGGCGGTCACCCTGCCCATCTCGGGCACGCTCACCTGAAACTCGGAGAGCACCTCCAGCAGGTAGGCCTCGAAGGGGGCATCGGCGCGGTCGAGCTCGTCGATCAGCAGGACCGGGGGCCCAAGGGGATCGGGCTCGAGCGCCGTGAGCAGCGGGCGCTTGACCAGGAAGCGCTCGCCGAAGATGTCCTCCGCCAAGGCATCGCGCTCGGTCCCGCCGCGCTCGGCCAGCCGAATCGCGAGCATCTGGGCGGCGTAGTTCCACTCGTAGACGGCGGCGGCCGAGTCGAGGCCCTCGTGGCACTGCAGGCGCAGCAGGCGGCGGCCGAGCGTTTCGGCCAAGGTCGCGGCGAGCTGGGTCTTGCCGCAGCCGGCCTCGCCCTCCAAGAGCAGCGGGCGACCGAGGGCGAAGCTCAGGTAGAGGGTCTTGACCAGCGCGTCGTCCGCGACATAGCGTCTCTCCTCGAGGAGCGCCCGCGTCTCGATTTCGCTGCCCGGCAGCGCGCGTACGTGGTCGACCATGCGTCGTTTCTTACCCGGATCGGGCAGGGATCGAAAGGCGGCGCGCTTTCTGGCTCCACTCAGAAGTTCGCGCGCCTTCCGGCTCTGCTCATGATACGGCGCCTTCCGGCTCCACTCATGTTTCTGCGCGCCCTCCGGCGCGACCCCTTGCCCAACCGCGCGATGTCCGCTTGCATGGCGCCGGCAGGAAAACGGCTCAGGACGGTGCAGGAGATGACGGAAGGATATGCAAAAGGCTTCCCCGTATCGTGGGATCAACTTCATCGAGACGCCCGCGCGCTCGCCTGGCGGCTGGCGGAGCTCGGCCCTTGGCAGAGTATCGTCGCGGTCACCCGGGGCGGGCTGGTGCCGGCGACGATCGTCGCCCGCGAGTTGGACATCCGCTTGATCGACACCGTCTGCATCTCCTCCTACGACCACCAGGACCAGCGCTCGGCGCATGTCCTGAAGCCGGTCGAAGGCGACGGCGAGGGGGTCCTGATCGTTGACGATCTCGCCGATACTGGGGCCACGGCCCGCATCGTGCGCGAGATGCTGCCCAAGGCCCACTTCGCCTGCGTCTATGCCAAGCCCGCGGGCCGGAGCGAGGCGCACACCTTCGTCACCGAGGTCAGCCAGGACACCTGGATCTTCTTCCCCTGGGACACCGACCTGCAATTCGTGCCGCCGATTGCCGAGCGCGAAGCCGCCCAAGAGGGGCAGGGAGCGGCATGACCGCAACCCGCCTGCCGCGGCCCAGCGTCGAGAGCCTGTCGGCGGACCAGCGCCGCGTCTACGACGCGATCGCGAGCGGCCCGCGCGGCACGGTGCCCGAGCTCTTCATGGCATTCCTGCACAACGCCGAGCTTGCGGACCGTGTGCAGGCGCTGGGCGCCCTGTTGCGCTACCAGACCAGCCTGGAGCCCAGGCTCAGCGAGCTCGCGATCCTGGCGGTCGCCCGCCACTGGTCGTGCCAGTACGAATGGCACTGGCACGCGCCCGAAGCGGCGCGCGCCGGCCTGCCGGAGGCGGTGATCGAGGCGATCAAGCACCGGCGCCCGCCGCCGCTCTCGGCAGAGGACGAGGTGACGGTCTACGACTTCACTTGCGAGCTGCAAATGAACCGTGTCGTGAGCGACGAGACCTACGACAAGGCGCTCGCGCTGCTGGCCCCGGCGGGTGTGGTCGAGCTCACGGCGCTGAATGGCTACTACGCGATGATCGCGATGACGCTGAACGAGCATCGCGTCCCCCTGCCGGAGGGGGCGGCACCGCAGCTTCCCAATTAGGGCTGGGGCGCCAACGCCATCGGATACACGCAAAACGCAACATTTTGGGTTTTTTTCTCTCGCCATCGCACCTTATTGTGGTTAGCGTCACATGTGGTAGGCATCGGCGCCTGCCGCCTGTGCCGGCACTACGACGGGGCGATGAGATGGCGGTGTCGCTTGTGGAACCGGAGCGCCTTTCGTGCGACGCGCTCGACGCGGTCGAGCGGGTGATGATGGCGAGCCGGCTCTCGTTCGAGCGCATGGGCGACGAGGACATCACCGGCTCGCTCGCCGGAGGCTGGTGCGATTACCAGCTCTGGTTCGCCTACCGCTCGGATCTCGACGTCCTGCACTTTGCCAGCGGATTCGACATGGGCATCCCCGCTGGCTGCCGGCCGGCGGTCGGCGCCCTGGTCAACCTGATCAACGAAAGCCTGTGGATCGGCCACTTCGATCTCTGGGCCGAGGAAGGCCAGCCGACGTGGCGCCACGCGCTCCTGCTGCGCGGCACCCAGGGCGTGGAGGACTCCCAGATCGTCGAGGTTGTGACCGTGGGCGTCGCCGAGTGCGAGCGCTTCTATCCGGCGTTCCAGCAAGTGGTCCAGGCGGGCCTCGCGCCCGAGGAAGCCTTCGGGGCGGCGCTCATGGAACCGCGAGGGAACGCCTGATGGCAATGTCTTCCGGCCCTATCGTCCTGGTCGGCGGCGGCAGGATGGGCGGCGCGCTCGCGGCCGGGTGGCTGCGCGGGCCGCTGGATGCAGCCCAACTCCGCATCGTCGAGCCCGACGACGGCGTGGCCGCGCGCCTCGCTCCGCTCGGGGCGGAACGCGTGGCCGAGCACGCCGCCTTGCCCGCCACGCTCGAGCCCGCGGCGATCGTCTTTGCGGTCAAGCCGCAAGTCATGGCGGAGGTCGTGCCCCAGTACGCGGGCTTCGGCGGCGCGGACTGTGTGCATCTTTCCATCGCCGCCGGCTGGCCCTCCTCCCTGCTGGCGCGGGATCTCGGCGAGGTTGCCATCGTTCGTGCCATGCCCAATACGCCGGCCGCCATTGGCGAGGGCATGACCGTCGCCTGGGCCAATTCAGCCGCAAACCGCGATCAGCGGGCGCTCTGCGAGGGATTGCTGGAGGCCGTGGGCGCCGTCGCCTGGATCGACGACGAGTACCACATGGATGCGGTGACAGCGGTCTCCGGCAGCGGCCCGGCCTACGTCTTCCTGCTCGCGGAATGCCTGGCCGAGGCCGCGGTCGAAGCCGGACTGTCCGCGGATCTCGCGCGCTTGTTGGCCGAGCGCACGGTGAGCGGCGCCGGTGCCCTGCTTGCTCAGGCACAGGACGACGCCGCCCAGCTTCGCCGCAACGTGACCAGTCCCGGCGGCACCACCGAGGCCGCGCTCTCGGTCCTGATGGCGGCGGAGGGGCTCAGCCCCCTCATGACCCGCGCGGTTCGCGCCGCCACCGAGCGAGGGCGCGCCCTCGCCCCGTCGTAGGTGGCCCACAGAGAGCGCGTTGACCCCCGGATTTCGGGCGGCCTACACTTCAGGCACTGGAGACGGCGACGAGGCGCAGGACCATGCCGAGGAAAGCTGCAGCGGGGGCCGGCAAGCGCAAGGACGCGTCCCAGACCATCATCGAGAGTGCTCTGGCTTTGGCCGCGAGCCGAGGCTGGGCGCGGGTTGGGCTCGGCGACATCGCCGAGGCGGCCGGGGTCTCCCTGGCTGAGATGCGAGCAGAGTTCGCGGCCAAACACGCTATCGTCGCGGCCTATGCGGCGGCGATCGACCGCGAGGTTCTGGCCGCGCGGGACCCCGAGATGGCGGGGCGACCGGCCACAGAGCGTCTGTTCGATGTGCTCATGAAGCGCTTCGATCTTCTCAATGCCAACAAGGATGGGGTAGGCGCGATCCTGCGAAGCTGCCCGTCGAACCCCGAAGCGATCCTGTGCGGCCCGCTGACGCTGCGGCGTTCGATGCGCTGGATGCTCGAAGCCGCCGATTTGAGCAGCGCGGGCCTGCAGGGCAGGCTCCGAGTCAAGGCGCTCTGTGCGCTTTATCTCTCCATGCTCCCGGTCTGGCTCCGGGACAACAGCGAAGACATGGCGCGCACCATGGCCGTGCTCGACCGCAGGCTCAAGCGCCTCGACCGAATGACGCGCGCGCTCTGCCGTCTCGCGCCAAGACGCGAGTGGCGCGACACCCAGCCTGCAGAAGCCGGTTAGGTTCCTAACCTAGACCGGTAGTCGGAGCTCGGCGCGCAGGCCGCCGAGCGAGGCTCCGCTCATGCGGATTTCGCCGCCATGCCCGCGGGCGACGTCGCGCGCGATCGCGAGGCCGAGGCCGGCGCCGCCGGTGCGCGGGTTGCGCGCGTCATCGAGCCGGAAGAAGGGCTTGAACACCTCTTCCCGCTGGTCCTCGGGAATGCCCGGCCCGTCGTCCTCGACCGCGATCGAGACGACGTCATCCCGGCGCACGGCGCTGATCGCGACCTGTCTGCCATGATGCACGGCGTTCTCGACCAGATTGGTGAGGCAGCGGCGGATGGCGTTCGGCCGGAGCGCCATGACCAGGGGTCGCTCGAGCTCAAGAGTGATCGGGCTGCCCTTGCTGCGGGCATCGGCGGTGACATCGTCGATGATCTCGGCGAGGTCGGTGCTGACCGGCGCCTCCGCGCCCTGACCCCGGGCGAAGGCCATGTATTCGTCGATCATGTGTTCCATGAGCAGCAGGTCCTGCTCGGATTCACCAATCTCGGCCCGCGAGTCCGGGTGCGAATCGGCCAACATGGCGAGCTGCAGCCTCACCCGGGTGAGCGGAGTGCGAAGATCGTGAGAGACCCCGGCCAGCATCTCGGTGCGCTGCGTGATCTGGCGCTGAATCCGCCCCTGCATCTCCAGGAAGGCGGCGCCCGCGAGACGAACCTCGGACGCGCCCGCGGGTTTGAGGTCGGTCACTGGCCGGCCCTTGCCCAGCGCGTCGGCAGCGGCTGCCAGCCGCCTGATCGGACGAACCTGGTTACGCAGAAACATGACGGCGATCGTCGTAACCAATAGCGCCATCCCTGCCATCCACAGGAAGGGCAGGACTGTAGTCGATTCCCGCGTGCGCCTGGTCGTCGTGATCAGGGTCAACACACCATCGGGGCGCTGGACCCGAATTGTCATCCCCTTGTTGGGCAAGTTGCTATCGAGATGGTAGGAGGCTCCGATGCGGCGGTCGAGCTGCCGGTGCAGCATTTCGTAAGAGATGCCACTGCTCTGCGGCGGAGCTTCGTCAGGCAGTACTGCGCCATCCTCGAAGACGACACCGAACTGCATTTCCCGCCGGGCGATCTCGTCGATCCGGGCGCGCTCTGCGGGATCCGTCACGCCATCGGCCATACGCATGATGGAGAGGACATCGCCACTGACATCCAGCGCCAGCTGGTGGCTCACCGTGTCCCAGTGACGTTCGAAGAAGATGTAGACCACCGTCGCTTGAACCAGGATCAGTGGAATGAACATGATCAGGAAGGCCCGCCAGAAGAGGCCGCGCGGCAGGAATCTCCGCAGCGGGTTCACGGCGCACGCTTCCCTGGCGGACGCCGCAGCTCAGTCGGCTCGCAGCACATAGCCCCGGCCCCAGACGGTCTGCAGGTAACGAGGATTTTGGGGTTCCGGCTCGATCTTGCGCCTCAGCCGGGCGATTTGAACGTCGATCGCGCGGCGCGAGGCGCCGCCGCCGAGGCGCTCGCCCAGCACGTGCCGGCTCATCGTCTCTCCCGGATTGGCGGCGAAGACGCGGAGGAGGTCGGCCTCGGCCGTGGTCAGCCGCACCGGATCGTCGCCCCGCAGGAGCTGATCCCGCGCCGGAAAATACCGAGCCTCCCCCATTACGATGCAGGTCTCGGGCGTCGCGGGGGGCGTCGCGGCCGTGCGCCGCAGGATGGTGGCAACGCGCAGCAGCAGCTCGCGCGGCTCGAAGGGCTTGGTCAAGTAGTCGTCCGCACCGCTCTCCAGCCCGGTGATGCGGTCTTCCGGCTCGGCCATGGCCGTGAGCAGCAAGACCGGAACCGTGTCGGAGCGACGCAGCCCGCGCGTGAACTCGACGCCCGATTCGCCCGGCATCATCACGTCGAGCACGATCAGGTCGAAGGTCATGCCGTCGAGCTTGGCCCGCGCCTCGGCGGCGGTGCTCGCGGTGGAGACGAGGTAGCCGTTATCCCGAAGATAGCGGCCGAGCAATGTGCGCAGGCGGTCGTCGTCGTCCACCATCAGGATGTGCTCCGCCTCGGCCGGCGGTGCCTCCCGGTGGGGGGTGACGGTTGCCGCGCTCTCGCCCTTCATCGACGCATCGTCCCTCGCCGGACAGGCCAATTCGACCCGCCAGCCTCAGGGCCGGTCGAAGCGGCGCCGATCAGCCTCGTCGATGATTCCCATCAACACCTCCCGATATCCTTCCACGGCGACGCCGCCTGCGCTGCGGTAAGCCTTGGCGATGCGGGCGCGCTGGGTCGCGGACAGGCGGCTCTCCAAACTTCGGCCTTTCGCCGTGAGGGCGAGCAACCGGCGGCGCCCGTCGGCAGGGTCTTGTCTGGTCGTCACGAATCCCTCTCTCACCAGCGGGCCAAGCACCCGCGACAGGCTCTGCTTGGTGATTCTCAGAATTTCCAGCAATGCCGTGACGGAGATGTCCGGATTGCGGCCAACGAAATAAACGACCCGGTGATGCGCGCGCCCAAAACCGTACGACTCGAGGATCGTATCGCATTCGGTCGTGAAATCCCGGTAGGCGAAGAAGAGCAGCTCCATCGCCTCGTGAAGCTGGTCTTCACGCAGATAAAGGGGATTCGGCCCGGCCTTTACGTCAGTCACGTTGACTTATATGCAGGCCGATGATAGGGAGCGCAACAGCTTTCTTCCCACCCGCCGACCATCCGTGAGCACCATGGCCGACCTCATCCCCTACGACGATCGCGACGGAGTCATCTGGTACAACGGCGCGCTCGTGCCGTGGCGCGACGCGAAGCTGCACGTGCTGAGCCACGGCCTGCACTATGCGAGCTGCGTGTTCGAAGGCGAGCGGGTCTACGACGGGCGCATCTTCAAGGTGGAGGAGCACACTCAGCGTCTCCTCAATTCCGCCCACGACCTGGGCTTCGAGATACCCTACAGCCTGGAGGTTCTGGTCGAAGCTTCGAATGAGGTCGTCGCGGCGCACGGCCTCGGCGACGGCTACGTGCGGCCGGTGGCCTGGCGAGGGGCCGAGATGATGGGCGTCTCGGCGCAGCACAACACGATTCACGTGGCCATCGCCGCCTGGGCGTGGCCGGCCTATTTCGGCGAGGATGCGGTCACGCGAGGCATCAAGCTTAAGACAGCGCGCTGGCGCCGGCCCGCGCCGGACACAGCGCCGGTGACGGCGAAGTGCGCCGGTCTCTATATGATCTGCACTCTCAGCAAGCACGAAGCAGAGAGGGAAGGCTGCCACGACGCGCTCATGCTCGACTGGCGCGGGCAGGTTTCCGAAGCCACGGGCGCCAACATTTTCCTCGTCCAGGACGGAGTCATCCACACGCCGACGCCGGATTGCTTCCTCGATGGAATCACCCGGCGCACGGTCATCGAGCTTGCGGGAAAGCGCGGCTACGAAGTGGTGGAGCGCGCCGTCATGCCCGAGGAGATTGCGAAGAGCGACGAGATCTTCCTCACCGGCACCGCCGCCGAGGTCACGCCGGTCGGCGCCATCGACGACCATAATTTTCAGGTCGGTCCCGTTACCCGGACCTTGATGGCGGACTACGCGGCGACGGTGCGCGCACGGGAGTAGCGCTGTGCCGCGCCGGCACTCGCCGTGAACACTGCCGGCGACGCGCGCGGGGTCTATCGGCGCATCGCGCCTTTCTACGACTTTCTCGACGGGTCGTTCGAGCGCAAGCGCTACGCGCCGATCCGGGGTGCGCTCTTCGCCGGGCTCACGGGGCGGATTCTGGACGCCGGCGTCGGGACCGGCCGCAATGTCCCCTACTATCCCACCGGGGCTCAGGTGGTCGGCATCGATCTCTCGCAGGCGATGCTGGCGCAGGCCCGCGCACGGCGCGATGCGCTCGGCAGGGACGTGCCGCTTGCGGCGATGGACGTGCTGCGGACCGGCTTCGCCGACTCAAGCTTCGACGCCGTGGTCGCGAGCTTCGTCTTCTGTGTTCTGAAGCCGGATCGGCAGCAGGCGGCGCTCGAAGAGCTCGGGCGGATCGTGAGGCCCGGCGGCGAGATCCGCCTGCTCGACTACACGTGGTCCAAGCGGCCGTGGCGGCGCTTCGTCATGGGGCTCTGGGCGCCCTGGGTGCGGTGGGCCTACGGCGCGGGCTTCGACCGCGAGCCGCATCGCCATGTCGAGCCTGCTGGCCTCGAACTCGCCGAGAGCCGATTTCTGATCGACGATGTCGTGAGGTTCGTGATCGCGCGCCGGCCGCCGGCGAGCTAGCAGGCTTCCGTAGCGCCGGCCAGTTGCGGCCGGATTGGCTGGTTTGGGCAGGAATTTGTTGGAGTAGGCTGGGTCACGCACTACCGCTGGCGCAAGGAGTATGGCGGGATGAGCGGCGACCAGCTCCGTCGTCTCAGCGGCGCTTGAGAAAGAGAACGAGCGGCTGCGCCGTGCGGTCTCGGACCTGACGCTGGACAAGCAGATCCTCAAGGAGGCAGCCCAGGGAAACTTGTGAGCCCCTCGCGCCGCCGTCAGTGCATCGATCATGTCTGCGACCGGCTCGGGATCTCGGAGCGCCGCGCTTGCCGGGTGCTGGGGCAGCATCGCTCGACCCAGCGCCGCATCCCGCGCGGCCGTGCCGACGAGGATCGCCTGGTAGCGGACATGATCGAGCTGGCCCGCCAGTATGGCCGCTACGGATACCGGCGGATCGCAGCCCTGCTGCGCGACGCCGGCTGGCAGGTCAATGACAAGCGGGTCGAGCGCCTGTGGCGGCGCGAGGGGCTGAAGGTGCCCGGCAAACAACCCAAGCGGGGCCGGCTCCGGCTCAACGACGGTTCCTGCGTCCGGCTGCGCGCCGAGTAGGCAAACCATGTCTGGTCCTATGACTTCGTGCATCACCAGACCCATGACGGCCGGGCCTTCCGCATGCTCAATGTCCTGGACGAGTTCACCCGCGAGAGCCTAGTCACCTGAATCTAAAGTTCGTGGCATAAGTTTTGTTCGACCCGAAGGCAGAAGCGCTTGACGGCAGCGAGGATGTCGTCGGCTGATTTGGTCCACCTGAAGGGTCGGGGATTTTCGTTGTGGGTTTCGATGAAGGCGTGGATGTCGGCTTCGAGCTGGCGGGTGGATGTGTGCACCCCGCGTTGCAGCTGCTTGCGTGTCAGCTCGGCGAACCAGCGCTCGACCTGGTTGAGCCACGACGCCGATGTCGGCGTGAAGTGGACGTGCCAATGCGGACGCCGCGCCAGCCAGGCCTTGACCCCCGCCGTCTTGTGGGTGGCGTAGTTGTCCATGACGACGTGGATGTCCAGTCCGTCCGGGACATTGCGATCGATCACCTTCAGGAAGTCGAGGAACTCCCTGGCCCGGTGGCGGCGATAGCACTTGCCTATGACCGAGCCGGTGGCAACGTCGAGGGCGGCGAAGAGCGAGGTCGTGCCGTTGCGCTTGTAGTCATGGGTGCGCCGCTCAGGGATGCCCGGCAGCATCGGCAGGACCGGCTGGCTGCGGTCGAGCGCCTGGATCTGGCTCTTTTCGTCGACACAGAGCACCAGCGCGCGATCCGGCGGCGACATGTAGAGGCCTACGATGTCGCGGACCTTCTCCACGAAGTGCGGATCGGCCGACAGCTTGAAGGTCTCGGCCCGATGGGGCTGCAGGCCGAAGGCGCCCCAGATGCGCCAGATCGACGTGTGCGACAGCCCCGCCTCCTTCGCCATCGAGCGCAGCGACCAGTGGGTGGCGTCCGCAGGCGTCGAGGTGAGCGTCCGCTCGATCACTTGCGCCACCTTCTCGTCCGCGATGGTCCGCGGCCGTCCCGGCCGGGGTTCGTCCGACAGACCCTCGATGCGGTCCTTGACGAAGCGCCTCCGCCACTTGCCGACGGTGTGTTCGTGCACGCCGATCTCTGCGGCCACCGCCTTGTTGCCAAGCCCGTCCGCGCAAAGCAGGATCATGCGGCAGCGATCCGACATGGAGCGCGCCACACGGTGGCGGCGAACCTGCGCTTCCAGAAACGACCGCTCCTCACCGCTCAAGACCAGGGCCGCCAGCGGCCGTCCCGTACCGCGCGCCATCGAGATGACCTCCTCTGTCCGACCCGGAGAGCCACCTTACAATGAACCCTGCTTCAGTGCCAGGTGACTAGCGATCCGTGTCCGGCGCAAGCTCTCCTCGACCGATGTCATCGACGCGCTGACCGACCTGTTCATCCTGCGCGGTATTCCGGCCTATATCCGCTCCGATAACGGCCCGGAGTTTGTCGCTGAGGCCGTCCGGGGATGGATTGCCGCGGTCGGGGCCCGGACCGCCTTCATCGAGCCTGGTTCTCCTTGGGAGAACGGCTATATCGAGAGCTTCAATGCGCGGCTGCGCGACGAGCTCCTGAACGGGGAGATTTTCTATACCCTGAAGGAAGCCCAGGTTCTCATCGAATCTTGGCGGCGCCATTACAACGCTATACGCCCACACAGCAGCCTGGGATACCGGCCGCCGGCCCCGGAAACGATCGTCATGCCAAGCTGGCCGCCCGGCTCCGCTACGCTCCGCCGGCCATCCAGCTTGGCCGAGAAACCGTCAATGCACTAAAATTCAAACCGGACCAGTCGACGGGGGCAGGTCATCATCGCTTGCCGAAACGCATCCCGGTCTATGAGCGTGTGCCATACCTTGAAGGCGTTGTCAGCGTCGCCGTCCCGGAATTCCTCCTGGTTGTCTACGAGAGCCGCAAGACGCTTGGCCGGATCGGAGTGGCCTCGCCCCTCCAGCACCTCCTGGATCGCATCGATGAGAAGTTGAAGAGTGATCAGCCGCTGTTGGCCATCAACGACAATACGGCGCTCAATCGTGCCCACGGGATATTGCATCTGCTGAAGAACCACAGCGCCCATGAAGTGGGGTTCTATCTGGCCGTCTTCCAGAATCGATTGTGCAAGCTCTTCGATGTCGTTCCACAACGGCTCCCACTGCTCCTCCTGCTCCCACACATAACGGCGCTGAAATGCGGGCATCTCGTAACGGACTGGCTGGGCGAAAAGGCGTTGCGGGCGCTGTAGATTCGTGTGCATGGAGTCAAGGATCCTTGTGCAGTGAATACGTAACTGCCCAGGTACCCCCTCTCTCTTATGGAACAAGCCAGTTCCTTTTGCGTCAACGCCCCCACGCCGCGGGGGTGCCTACTCTCTTGAGCGCGAGAGGATGATGAACGCCGCGTCGCGAACAAGATGAGAGGACAGCGATACTCAGGATGAGCCGGAGAAGTTCAGGAGCGCAGTATAGGGATCAGCTGCATCGGTTCCGGGTGCGCCAGGATTTGCAGGATGTTCCAGCCTTGCTTTCGAGCGGTGACGATGACGCTGCGCATTCCGGCGAAGTTGCAGGCGCCTTGCAGGGAGCGGAAGCCGCCTGAGATCTTCTCATGCACTTTGTTCATACGGATGTCACGCTCCGCCTCGTTATTCGTGAACGGCGTGCGCAGGTCGGTGAGGAAGCGCAGGCAGCCCTCCTTATGCTTTTGAAGGCGGCGCGCGAGGTTGTGGCCGATGCGGCGTTTCTTTCGCCCTCGCTTTGCGATCTGGAGCGGCGGTTGGGCCTCATGGAAGGCGATGGCTTCTTCGAGGATACGGTCCCATGCCCTTGAGATGCGGGCCACCAGGGAGGCGGGGACTTGACGGTCTTTCTCACGGGCGAAGCGGGCGGCCCTGCGCGCGCGCTGAAGCAGGCGGTGCATGCTCGCCGCCCATTCCTCCTTCTCGATGTCGATCAGGGCCTGGAGTTCGCGCAGGTGATGTGCGTTGCAGGCGCCGTGGCGGACGCCCTTGATGGTGAAGTAGGGGGCGAAGTCGTCGTGGACGAGGATGCCTTTCAGGTTCTTTTCGACATCGCCGCGTCCCTCGCCGATGCGCAGGACGGTGAGCAACGGGGTGCACAGCACATGGAGCCAGCGGGTACGGGCGGCGATACGCAGGCCGGTCTCGTCGAGGTGCTTGACCGGCGCCTGCGTGCGGATCAGATCGGCGACATGGTCGAGGAAGCCCTCGAAGCGCTGCGCTGTGCGCCGGCCCATGGCGGCGATCGTGGCAGTGGAGATGGACACCGCGAAGATGTCGCTCATGAGTTCGGCCAGACGCTTCTCGGGCACGAACTGGGCGTACAGCAGGTAACTCACCCAAGCGGTGATGCGAGGGCCGTACTGGACCGGGGCGGTGACGCCCGGCGGGAAGGCGGCTCGTGTCAGCGTGCCGCATGCGCCGCAGAGGCAGCGATGGGCGCGGTGTTCGGTGACCTCGAGAGGCTGCGGCTCGGGTACGTCGAAGACCTGCCGACAGGCGGGCGCGCCTTGCCGGTCGGCGTCCGAGAGCTCGACGCCACAGCCGGAACAGGTGGAGGGGTGGTGATCGACGACACGGTCCGGGCTGTCGCTCCGCGCGAGGGTGGTTCCCTTGTGGCCGGGCTGGCCGCCACTGGGCCCGCCGGACTTTCCGCGCTGGCTTTGGGTGCGCCTCTGGGCTCCGCTTTTCTTCTTGAGCCCGTCGCTGGCGGGGGGCTTGCTGCTTGTGGTGCTGTTGAGGGCCGCGCTGCGCTCGAGTTCGGCGATGCGCTCGCGCAGGGCCGCGTTCTCCTGCTCGAGTGCGGCATTTTCCCGGGCGAGCGCGGTGGCTGATCGCAGCAGCCCCTGCCCCCATTCCCGGACGGCAACGACGACAGTGGTTGCGAGGGATGATGGCTCGAGAAGCTCCTTCAGGCAGCAGAAGGCCTCGTTACGGGCGGCGAGGTCTTCGTGCCAGTGCGACACCGTCACGTGTCTTCGGCCTCGACGGCCATCATGGCGGCGAGCACGGCGAGGCGTTCGCCCGGCGGCAAGGCCTGGTAGCGCCGGCCCCAGTTGGCTGCCTTGCGCTTGATGCGCTGGCGGTCGGTGAAGTTCCGGCCTGCGTGGCTGGCCCAATGCATCCGGTCGGGGGCGTAGTTGAACCAGACGACCTCGGTTCGCACCAGACCCTGGGTCGTGACCTGCAGCGCCAGCCGGCGCCATCCCGCCAGCACCTCGTCATAGAGCGCCGACGGATGGCCCGAGATCATGACCTGGCAGGGCAGAGCCTTGAGCAGCGCGAGAAGCGCGACGTGGCCGGCCTCCTCGTACTCGAAGCGGTAGCGCTGCGCCGAGCGGCGGGTCGCGTGCAGATAGGGCGGATCGCTGTAAACCAGCTCCGGGCCCAGGAACGGGAACGAGGCCAGGAAGTCATGGGCACAGCCGTGAACCAGATCGACCGGGTAGTCGCAGACGAAGGCCTCGAGCGCCTGCGCATCGCGGTCGATGCCGATCGAACGCACGGCCGGCGGCTTGCGCTTCATCAGCGCCCCGCCCCCAAGGTGGCTTTCGATGTAGACGGAGTGCGGCGGCATCAGCGCAATCAGCGCTTGGCACAGACCTGCTGTCGCCTTCGAGCCGAAATACCCCATGGACCGCTCCCGTCACGCGAGAGAGCAGTCCATAGTCCCGCAACTCTATGAGGTCAAGAACCAATCGCGGTGGCAGAACCAGGCCGCGGCCGCCGCCATAATCACCGTCCTCAACTCAGGATTGGGGTACCTGGGTAGTTACAACTGCCCAGGTTCTTGCTGTGAAAATTCTCTGGGATTCGGCACAACGCTACCCACGCGACGCCCGTGTGCTCCTCTGGGGTCGCCGGGTTTCACAGCTCACGATGCCCCTCTTGCGGACTGCGACCGGTAAGCTACCCCGATGTGGCCCGAAGTCCGCCCGCGCGACGGGCACCGATTTTCATTCTATGGGGTGGTCCAGCACGGCGTCGACCATGATCGTTTATGAGAATGGCTCCGCTGTTGGAGAACCCGTGCCAGGTGAGCTTACGCGCACTTGACGGTGGCGATGAGCCGATCCGATGGGCTGGTCAGGGCTTCGATGATATTCCAGCCCTGCTTTCTGGCGGTGGTGATGACGCTGCGCAGGATGGCGAAGTTCTCGGCCCCCTGCGCGGACCGGAAGCCCCCGGAGATCTTCTGGCGCAGCTTCATCATCCGAAGGTCGCGCTCGGCCTCGTTGTTCGTGAACCCGACCTCGAGGTCGATCAGGAACCGGAGCACCGCGCATTTGTGGTCGCGCAGCCTCAAGGCCAGATTGTGACCGATCCTTCGCTTCCGGCGCTTCTTCCTCTTGCCAGGCGAGAACGGTGGTTGGCTCTCGTGAAAGGCCAGCGCATCGGCGATGATCTCGTCGTATCGGCGCTCGATCAGCGCCACAAGCCTCGCCGGAACGGCGATATCCTTGTCCAGCGCGATGCGGGCGGCGCGATTGGCTCGGCGCAGGAGCTGCTGCATCCGCCGGGCCCAAGCCTCCCCTTCGATGTCCACCAGCGCCTGCAACTCCCGCAGGTGATGGGCGTTGCACAGGCCGTGCTCCACCCCTTCCATCGCGAAGTACGGCTTCCAGTGATCGTGCACGACGATGCCGGAGACACCCGAGAGCAGGGCGCCGCGCTTGCCGCTGACCCGGTACGCCGCCAGCAGCGGCGTGCAGATCACATGAAGCCACTGCGTCTGACCGCCGATCCGCAAGCCGGTCTCGTCCATGTGTTTCACCCGCGCCGTGCCCGCCGCCAGGTCCTGTATGTGCAAGGCCGCGTCCCGCAGCCGCTCGGCCGCCCTCTCGCTCATCGTCGCCAACGTCGCAGCCGTCACCGGCGCGCCGAAGAGCTCGGCCATCACCTGCGACAGCCGATCCTCCGGCAGGAAGTGAGCGTGCTGAAGGTAGACCGCCACCCCGGCAATGCGCGGGCCGTACTGCACCGGCGCCGACACCCCGTCGGGGAACGCCGCCCGGGTCACCGTCCCGCAATGCCCGCAGCACTTGGCATGCGCCCGGTGCTCGGTCACCTCCAGGGGGCTCGGCTCGGGCAGATCGAACACCTGGCGGGCGACGGGCGTTCCCGCCCTGGCCGCGTCCGAAAGCGGCGAACCGCATCCCTTGCAGGAAGCCGGGACGTGATCCTTCACCCGATCCGGGTGATCGGCGCGGCGCAGCGTCTTGCCCTTGTGGCCGGGCTGGCCACCGGGCTTGCGGCCCGATTTGCCGCGCAGGCTTCGGGTTCGCCGCTTCGAATTCGGCTTCCTCAGCCCATCGCTCGAAGGCGGCTTGCCGCTGTTGCCGCTGTTGAGGCCGAGACGGCGCTCCAACTCCTCGATGCGCTCGACGAGACGCGCGACTTGCTCTTCCAGCCGCGCGTTCTGCTGCCGAAGCCAGGCATTTTCCTCCCGAAGCCGGGCGTTCTCCTCCTCCAGGCGGGCGATCTTCTGCGCGGGCGTTTCGGGCGCTGCTCCCGTCGAAGGGCCGCGCGGCGACTCGGGATTGCTCATGTCGTTGTTGAGTCATTTCCCGAAATTCCCGTCAAGCCCTTTCCACCAACTCCGAACGAGAAACGCCTCAATCCACTGGCCCAAAATGACAAATCAGACGACCTGGGCAGTTACCAAAAGAGTAAGCCGATCTAATCCCCCGCGTCGCGGAGGTGCGCGGCGAGGCCCATGAGGCGGCGGTCGCGCCATGCCTGGCGGTCGCCGTGAACCTCCATGGGCAGCCTGCCCCGGCGCTCCTCGTGCGCCTTGGCGACCACCGCGTCGGACCAGGGCTGGGCCGGCTCCCCCTGCTTCACGAACTCGTAGAAGCCCTCGCCCAGGCGCGCACAGAAGTCGGCGAGGCCGCCCGGCGCGTTCAGGTCGATGGTCTCGAAGGGCCCGATGAAGGACCAGCGCCGGCCGAGGCCGGCCGAGATCGTGGTGTCGATGTCCTTCGCCGTGGCGTAGCCGCCTTCCAGCAGGCGGAAGGCCTCCCACAGGAGCGCCGCTTGCAGCCGGTTGGCGATGAAGCCGTCGATCTCCCGCGTGAGCCTGACCGGCTCCATGCCGGCGGCTTCCATCAGCGCCCAGCAGCGCGTGACCGTCTCCTCCTCGGTCCAGGGCGCCGGCACGATCTCGACCAGGGGGATCACGTAGGGTGGGTTGATGGGGTGTGCGATCAGGCAGCGCGGGGCTATGCCCAGGCCTTCTGTGAAGGTCGAGGCGGGAATCCCTGAAGACGACGAGCCAAAGATAATCTCGGGCCCGGCGATGCCGTCGATCTGTTCGTAGACCTCGCGCTTCACGTCGGCGCGCTCGAACACGCTCTCTTGCGCGTAGGCCGCACCGTCCAACGCGTCGGCGAGACCGGCGGCGATCGAGATGCGCGCCCGGGCGGCAGCAGGGTCGTTGATCAGCCCGTGGCCTTCGAGGGCCTCGAGGTTGGTCTCGATGCGCGCGAGCGCGGCTTCGCACTGGCCCTCCGTCCCGTCGTAGAGCGCGACCCGGTGGCCGGCACGGGCGAAGACGATCGCCCAGGCGCTGCCCACCAGGCCGGCGCCGATGATCGCGATCTTGTCGGGCATGATGCTCTCCTCAGGCCGCCTCGGCGGCGATGTTGTTGAAGGCGGCGAGCGAGCGCTCGATGGCGCCCTGCGCGAGGTCGTCGACGATGAAGACGATGTGCGAGCGGCGGTCGTCCGTTGGCCAGGCAGTGAGATGGATCGGCGGGTGCACCACGTGTTGCACGCCGTTGACCACGACGGGCGCGTCCGTGCCCGCGACGTTGAGGATGCCCTTCACGCGCAGCACCTTCTCGCCATGGGTGTGGAGCAGCATGGTCAGCCAGATGCCGAAGGCGGTCCAGTCCAGCGCGCCCTCGAAGCTCAGCGTGAAGGAGTGAATGTGCGCGTCGTGGCGCGAGACATCGTGCCTGTGCCCGTGGGCGCGGTCGTCGGCCGCGTCCTTCTCGGTCTCGGCCGCGAGCCAGCGGCGCACCTCGGCGCCCTTGGTGCGGGCGTCGTAGACATCGGCGCGCAGCACACGCCGCACATCCACCTCGCCGTTCACGGCCGTGATCTGCTCGGCCGAGCCGTTGAGCCGGGTGAGCTTCGTGCGCAGCCGGGCGAGGATGTCGGCGTCGGCGATGTCTGGCTTGGTGAGCACGATCCGGTCGGCGACCGTCGCCTGCTTGACCGATTCCGGATGGCGCTTGAGCTGTCTGAGGCCGTTCACGCCGTCCACCGTCGTGATCACCGAGCCGAGGCGGTAGTGATGCTTCAGCACCGTGTCGGCGCTGAGGGTGAAGAGGATCGGCGCCGGGTCCGCGAGCCCCGTGGTCTCGACGATGAGCCGCCGATAGGGCGGAATCTCGCCGCGGGCGCGCCGGCTGTTGAGGTCGATGATCGAGTCCTTGAGGTCGCCCCTGATGGTGCAGCAGAGGCAGCCGCTCTCCAGCAGCACGGTGTTCTCGTCCATCGCCTCGACCAGGAAATGATCGAGGCCGACGGCGCCGAACTCGTTGACCAGCACCGCGGCGTCGGCGAGGGAGGGGTGGCGCAGCATGTGGTTGAGCAGCGTGGTCTTGCCGCTGCCGAGAAAGCCGGTGACGACGATGACCGGGGTGAGCCGCGCGTAGGCTGCCATCGCCCTCAAGCCCGCCGCCGGGCCGCGCGCCCCCCGGCGGATGGCGCAGCCTCGAGCCGCGCGACCAGGGCGGGGTCTAGCGGATCGGGCGCATAGCCGACCAAGCCTTCGACCGCGGCCCAGAGCGTGGGCAGGTCGGCCGCCATCTCGGTCGCGCCGCCGCTCCGCCGGTGCACCATGTATTGCGCGCCGGCCCAGTCGTCTGCGGTGCAGCCGTAAGCGCTCAGCACGCGGTTCAGCAGCGCGAGGCGCCGCGCGCGCTCCAGGTGCCGCTCCCGGCCGGTGGGCGCCTCGGCGCTCCGGCCCGCATCGGTGCCTGCCTCAGTCCAATGCGGGCCGTCGGTGAGCACGCCGCAGAGCGCGCACATCGCGGGCCTGCGGCTTACTTCTTCTTGGGTGCCCTCTTGCCCTTGAAGGGCCGGCGCTTGATGAAGTCGTCGGCGATCTCGTCGAAGGTCGCCCAGGTCACCCCTTCATGGGCGGCGATGTGGGCGATGATGCGCTCCAGCATCAGCAGCGTCTGCGGCCGGCCCGAGATGTCGGGGTGGATGGTCAGCGTGTAGACCGCGTAGTCCATCTCCCGATAGACCCAGTCGAACTGATCGCGCCACCAGTCCTCGATATCGCGCGGGTTGGTCCAGCCGCCGGAGTTCGGCACCTTCTTCATGAACATCATCGGCGGCAGGTCGTCGAGGTACCAGCTGCCGGGGATCTGCACGATGGGGAAGGTGGTGCCCTTCTTCATCGGCTTCATCCACGACTTCGCCGGCTTGGAATAGTCGATCAACGTCCACTCCTCGTTGATCCGCATCCAATAGGGCTCGAAGTCGTTGTGCATCTGGCTGTGGTCGTACTTGATGCCGCGCTCCATCAGGAGGTGGGGCGTGAACGGGCTCATCTCCCACCAGGGCGCGACGTAGCCCGTGGGCGCCTTGCCGGCGAGCTTGGTCACCAGATCGAGGGTCTTGTCGAGGACGTCCGCCTCCTGCTCTGGCGTCATCGAGATCGGGTTCTCGTGAGTGTAGCCGTGCAGCCCGATCTCGTGCCCTGCCGCCGCGACCGCCTTCATCTCTCTCGGGAAGGTCTCGATCGAGTGGCCGGGGATGAACCAGCTGGTCTGGATTCCCGCCCGGTCGAAGAGCTTGAGCATGCGGGGGGTTCCGACCTCGGAGGCGAACACGCCCCGCGAAATGTCGCTCGGCGAATCGCCGCCCGCGTAGGAACCGATCTGCCCCGCCACCGAATCGACGTCCACGCCGATTGCGACGAAGATTTCCTTCTTGGCCATCGCGACCTCCTCTCCACTTGACTGGCGCGGAGACTATGAGAGCGCGCGGGCGCTGACAACCGGTGCCGATACGGCCGCACACTCACCTCTCCCCGTCCCTCTCCCCCCTAATAGGATTCCTCTGCGAAATTGGTTCGGCAGGGTGAATGGGGAGGTGGGTGTCGTTCGGGTCGCCGTGAACCGGGATGATCGGATGGTGCGCAAGGGCGAGAAGTCGGGGCTAGCACTTGCGTATCGGGCGGGCGTTCTTGCCTGCGATGGCGGGGCGGAGCGCGGCCCACGCGTTGAAGAGGGTCTCGTGGGCCTGCCAGGTCTCGTGGCTCAGGATGCGGACGATCACCAGGTTGCCGATGCGGGTGACGCCCGCCTCGGTGCCGTCGACGCCTTCGATCGCCTCGTGCACGTCGTCCTCGACGCCGGGCGCCAGGTCCGGCGCGTAGGCGAACGCCATCGCCATGTGCAGCCGCTCCTGCCACAGCCTCTGCAGCGCGGCGATGGTCTCGGGCGTGGTCGCGATCAGGCGGTCGAGGGCGACCAGCCGGCCACCGATGGCGATGCGGAACTCGGAGACCAGGCGGTGGAAGCGGAAGATCTCGCCGTCGCCATAGTGCACCCGGCCTGCCGAGACCATGTCGGTGGCGAAGAGCCGCGACGAGGGCTCCAGCGCGATGCGGTTGATTCGGTGCACCCGGCTGCGGGCAAAGGGGATCGCCTCGTCCGGGCAGAACTCCAGCAGCGCGTCTTCGCCCACATGGAGGTCCACGATCTCGCGCGAGATCGCCCCGCCCGGGCACTTGTAGAACTTGCTCGATGCCGTGGTGGTGAAGAGGGCGCGGGTGCCGGGCTCCAGCACGGCATTGAAGTGCGAGACGTCGCCCTCGACGAAGCCGCCGCCGCTGTTGAGCAGCAGCATGAAGGGCTGGTCGTCGTGATCCTGGTAGTGATAGCCCTGCCATTGGAAGGGGATGCGCCAGCAGAGCGGGTCGATTTCCGTGCGCCCGAGCCGGCTCATCGCGCGGACGTTCATCAGCGCGTACTTGCCGACGATCCATTCGGGATCAGGCTGAATGGGCGCGCTGCTCGGCTCCGTCATGCCCATCCATCAGGAGAACGTCGCGCTCGATCCAGGCGATCACCTCGGCAAGGCCGTCGCCGGCGCGCAGGTTGGTGAAGAGGAAGGGCCGCGCGCCCCGCATCTTCTTGGAATCGCGCTCCATCACCCCCAGGTCGGCACCGACGAAGGGCGCGAGGTCGATCTTGTTGATGACCAGCAGCGGCGACTTGGTGATGCCGGGGCCGCCCTTGCGCGGGATCTTGTCGCCCTCCGCCACGTCGATCACGTAAATGTAGCTGTCCACCAGCTCGGGGCTGAAGGTCGCCGCGAGATTGTCGCCGCCGCTCTCGACGAAGACGATGTCGAGGTCGGGATGCAGCGCCGCCATCTCCTCGATGGCGTGGGCGTTCATCGAGACATCCTCGCGGATCGCGGTGTGGGGGCAGCCGCCGGTCTCGACGCCGGCCACGCGCTCGGGCGCGATGGCGCCGGACTTGACGACGAACTCGGCGTCTTCCTTGGTGTAGATGTCGTTGGTGATGGCGGCCAGCGAATGGTGCCCGCCCATGCTGCGGCAGAGCGACACCAGCAGCGCCGTCTTGCCCGAGCCCACCGGCCCGCCGATGCCGATCCTGACCGGCTTGCGCATACCCCAAGACCTCCCCGGCTGTTCCGTGGCTAACCTATCATGACATGCAGAGCCGCGTGTGCAGGCGCTCGTGCCGCATGCTGGCGACATCGAGGCCGGCGGTGGCGCTGCCGAGCGTGTCGATCTCCATGGCGCAGGCCTGGTCGGCCCCTCGGGTCAGCAGCGGCCAAGCCTCCCGCACGATGCGCTGGCTCTCGATTTGGCCGAGGGGGATCAGCCGCGCGCCGACGCTGACCAGGTTGGAGAGCGCCGCGTGAAGGAAGGCAAGCACCGCGTCTTCCACGCCGATACCCTGCGCCTCAGCCGCCGCGCCGAAGATGACCGCCTGATGCCCCTCGCAGCGCCCGTCGCGCGTCGCCTCGGCGAAGGGAGCGAGGGAATCGGCCGAGAAGATGTCGCGGTAGGCGCCGAGCAGCGCGCGGCCGGTCTTGAACGACGCCTCGCGCGCCTCACGGCTGAGCTTGAGCGCGCAGACGATGTGGTCGAGGTCCACGAGCCCGTCGAGATCGCCGGCGGCGGCGTGTCGGTGGGCGAGGGCGACGGCGGCCCCGTCCGTCGGCACGGCGGCGTAGCGGAGCCAGTCCCGGCAGGCGCTCTCGAAGCTTGCGGCGTTGTCGAGTGCGCCTGAGTCGATCCAGGTCTCGAAGCCGTAGGAGTGATTGAACGCGCCGGTCGGGAACGAGGCGTTCGCCACCTGCAGCAGGTAAAGGAGACGGTCGGGCGCGTCAGTGGTCATGGTGGTGGTCGTGGAGATGATGGTGCGCGCCGTGGGCACCGTAGCGGCGGCCGACGAAGGGCATGGTCCGCTCCTCGAAGGCGATGCCGAGGCGCGTGA
Source organism: Alphaproteobacteria bacterium (assembly GCA_963422645.2). Classification (GTDB taxonomy): domain Bacteria; phylum Pseudomonadota; class Alphaproteobacteria; order UBA828; family UBA828; genus WTGU01. Next base: position 466,777 of record CAXXVO010000007.1, on the reverse strand, counting down.
GAAGATCGGCCACCATGGGGTCGGCCGGCGTCAGCATGCCATCGTCCGTGAAGCGCACGGGCCGGTGCAGATTGCCGAGCTGGTAGCCGGCGACGCCCCAGGTGTAGGCGTCGTCGGGGCTGACCACGTAGAGCGCCTCCGGCGCCGCGCGCGCCACCACGGCCGTGGTTCCCTCCAGCGTGAGCACGTCGCCGTCGTTGATCTCGGTGCCGCGCGGCAGCGAGATGCGAACGTTGCGCCCGCCTTCTGAGCGGCCCACGAGGTGGGCGCTCGCGCGCTCCTCCGAGTTGAGCAGGACCGGGTCCTCGTTCTCGAAGCGGCCGCGCAGGGATTCGACGGTGCCGAGGACCGCGGTGACGACCGCCATGCGCGTCGCGGCCCGAGCCGGCCGCCTAGCGGAAGTAGAAGAGCTGGGTCAGCGGCAGGGTCTTTGCCGGCTTCACCGTGACGCGCTCGCCATCGACGTAGACGTTGTAGGTCTCTGGGTCGATCTCGATATCCGGCAGCGCGTCGTTGTGGATCATGTCGCGCTTGGAGATCGTGCGGCAGCGCTTCACCGGCACCAGCCTCTGGGTCTCGATCTGGTCCGCGAGGCCGTTGTCGAGCGCCGCCTTGGTCACGAAGGAGTAGCAGGTCCGCTTCGGGTTGACGCCGAGGGAGCCGTACTGCGGGCGGTACTTGAGCGGCTGGCCGGTCATCAGCGAGCCCGCCGGGTCGCCCATCACCGCGTGCGAGATGAAGCCGCCCTTCAGCGTCACCTCGGGCTTGGCGATGAAGAACTCGGGCCGCCAGAACACCAGGTCCGCGAGCTTGCCCGGCGTGATCGAGCCCACGTAAGAGTCGACGCCGAAGCAGATCGAGGGGTTGATCGTGACCTTGGCGAGATAGCGCTTGATCCTGAAGTTGTCGTTGCCCGAACCGTCCTCCGAGAGCCGCCCGAAGCGCACCTTGTTGACCGCCGCGAGCTGGAAGGAGCGCTGCGCGCTCTCCGCCGCGCGGCCCACGCCCTGGCTGTCGGAGCCGATCATGCTGATCGCGCCCATGTCGTGCAGCACGTCCTCGGCCCGCATGGTCTCCGCGCGTGCGCGGCCCTGGATGAAGGCGATGTCCGTCGGCACGCTCTTGTTCAGGTTGTGGCAGGTGATCAACATGTCGATCTCTTCGTCGTACGTGTTGATCGAGAAGGGGTTGGTCGGGTTGGTCGAGCTTGGCAGCAGGTTCGGCTCGCCGCAGACTCGCATCATGTCGGGCGCGTTGCCGCCGCCGGCGCCCTCGCAGTGGTAGATGTGCATGACGCGGCCGTTGATCGCGGCGATGGTGTCCTCGTAGTAGCCGGTCTCGTTCAGCGTGTCGGCGTGGATCTGGACCTGGAAGTCGTACTCGTCCGCAAGCTCCATCGTGGTCTCGATGGCGGCGGGCGAGGACGACCAGTCCTCGTGGATCTTCAGCCCCGTGGCGCCAGCGAGGATCTGCTCCACCAGCGAGCCCGGCGTCGCCGCGTTGCCCTTGCCGAAGTTGCCGAAGTTGAGCGGGATGTCCGCCATCGCCTCCAGCATGCGCTGGATGTTGAAGACGCCGGGGCACTCGATGCCCACCGTCTTCGGTCCCGAGCCGCCGCCGATCACCGTGGTGAAGCCCGCGTTCTGATACTCGTAGAGCTGTTGCACGGAATCGAAGTGGGGATGGATGTCGACGAAGCCCGGCGTGCAGATCATCCCCTCCACCGAGAGGATGTCGGTGTTGGGCGAGACGATGAGCCCCGGCGTGATGTTCATGGTGTCGGGGTTGCCGGCCTTGCCGACGCCGACGATCTCGCCGTCCAGCACCCCGATGTCGCCCTTCACGACGCCGAGGACGGGGTCGATGATCACGGCGTTCGTGATCACCATGTCGAGCCCGCCGTCGCTCTGCTTCCACTTCGACGCCTGGCCCATGCCGTCGCGGATGGTCTTGCCGCCGCCGAAAACCAACTCGTCGCCATAGGTGGTGTAGTCGTGCTCGATCTCGGCCACGAGGCCGGTGTCGGCGAGGTGGATCTTGTCTCCGGTGGTCGGCCCGTACTGCGCGGCGTAGTCCGGGCGGGCGATCTTCATGCTCATGCTTTGCTTCCCCACTCCTGGCGCGGCCGGCGCCTTCTCAGGCCGGCGCTGCCAACCTCAGTCGCCGTCCTTGCCGCCGCCGAACTTCTCGTCGGGCGGCGTTTGCACCGGAAAACGCTCGCCCTCGAAGCAATAGCCCTCGGCCCTGAGGCGACGCATGGTCTGCTCCTTGATGATGCCGGAGCGGACCGAGCCGTTGGTCATGTTGTTCATGCCGTAGGCGACCTGGCGGCCGACGTAGCCGGTGATCTGCACCTTGCGGCTCTGGCCGGGCTCGAAGCGCACGGCGCTGCCGCTCGGCACGTCGAGGCGCATGCCGAAGGCGGCCGCCCGGTCGAAGGCCATCGCCCTGTTGCACTCGGCGAGGTGGTAGTGGGCGCCGATCTGGATCGGGCGGTCGCCGGTGTTGACCATGACGACCTCTATCGCGGGGCGACCGGCATTGATCTCGATGTCGTCGTCGGCGAAGTCGATGGCGCCGCACTTCTCCGGCTCGCCCACCTCGAACGCCTCGTCCGGCACGATCGATTCCGGGATAGGCGGCGGGCTCCATTTTCTCTCAGCCATGGCTCTTCTCCACGCTTGGCCCGCGCTACTCGCGGATCGGGTTCATCACCGTGACGAGCTTCGTCCCGTCCGGGAACATGGCCTCGACCTGGACGATCTTCATCATCTCGGGCACGCCGGTCATCACGTCGTCCCGCTTCAGGATGGTGGCGCCGTATTCCATCATGTCGGTCAGCATCGGGATGCTGCCCTCGCGCGCCCGCTCGAGAATCTCGTCGCAGATCAGAGCGATCGCCTCGGGGTAGTTCAGCTTGACGCCCCGATCGAGACGCCGCCTGGCCATCTCCGCCGCGGCCCAAATCTGTATCCGTTCTTCTTCCCGCACAGTGAGATGCATAAGCCCCCACTCCCTCTCGCTCGCGACACGCTTTGGGACCAGGCCGGCGCCCAGACCCCTGTAATCGACGCCCCGGTGGGCAATCGCGGAGAGGGTATACCGCGAGGCGTGTGAAGGAAAAGTGTGGCGCAAGAGAGCCGGCACGCACGCTGCCGAATGGCGAGCGGCGCGCGCATGGCGTAGGCTTGTGCCCGGAAATTCGTTCGCGGCGGGCCGGCTTCGGGGCCGCCCGCCCGAGCGGTAAGTAACGCTTGGAACGGAGTCAGTTTCCATGACAAAGGGTTCTGTCGGGCAAGGTGCCCGAAGCCCCCGCGTGGTTGTCGTCGGCGGGTCGATGGGCGGCTTGCTCGCCGGCAACATGCTCTACCGCGCCGGCTGCGACGTGACGGTGCACGAGCGGATCGGCACCGAGCTTGCCGAGCGGGGCGTCGGCATCGCGACCCACCCGGAGCTTCACGCCGCGCTCGAGAGCCTGGGGCTGTCCATCGACGAGGCCTATGGCGTGAGGCTCGAGGAGCGCATCACCCTCGGCGCCGACGGCAGCATTCTCGCGCGCTACCGCCTGCCGCAGATCCAGGCGTCCTGGGGGCATCTATTCGGCCTGCTGCGCAGCAACTTTCCCGGCGAGCGCTACATCTCTGGCGCCAACTTTACAGGCTTCGAGCCCCACGGCGAGGGCGTGCTTGCGCACTTCGCCGACGGCACCAGCATCGAGGCCGATCTTCTGATCGGCGCCGACGGCGTGCGCTCCACAGTTCGCCCCCAGGTCTGGCCGGATGCGGCGCCGCAGTACGCGGGCTATGTCGCCTGGCGCGGCATCGTCGACGAGAACCGGCTCTCGGCCGAGTGGCGCGACATGCTGATGTCGCATTTCATCGTCTACCTGCCGCCCGGCGAGCACGTGGTCGCCTACCCGGTGGCGGGCCCGGAGGGCGAGCTGAGCCCCGGCAAGCGCCGCTTCAACATCGTCTGGTACACGCTGACCCCGGCCGAGAAGCTGCGGCGGATGCAGACCGACGCCACCGGCCACTATCACGAGGGGGGGATCGCGCCGCACCTTATCCTCCCTTCGTTCATCGATGAGGTCCATCGAACGGCGGCCGAGCGCCTGCCGCCTTCGCTCGCGGAGCCGATGAGCCTGGCGGAAGGGCTCTTCTTCCAGACCATCGTGGACCTGGAGGTGCCCCGGATGGTGCAGGGGCGCGTCGCCATGCTGGGCGATTCGGCGTTCTCCGCCAGGCCCCACACCGGCATGGGCGTGGTCAAGGCGACCGGCGATGCGAACTGCCTCACCCGGGCCATCGAGGCCCATCCTGGCGATCTCGGGAGCGCGCTTTCGGCCTACGACGAGGAGCGGACCCGCTACGGCCGCGCCCTGGTCCGCTTCGGCCGCCGCCTGGGCACGCATATCGAAACCCCGGAGCGGAGCGCCGAAGACTGCGCGCTCGGCGACTACCTGCGCGAGCCCCTGACCGTGATTCAGGCGATCTCGGTCCCGCCGCCCTGCTCGCCGCTCAAGGTGTTCAGGGAGGACCCGGAGATCGTCTGCGAACGGAGCTGGAGCGCAGCCGTCTAAGAAGGGCTCCAGCAATTTGTCGCTCACGGCAGCCGGCCTGTGGCCGGCGCCTCCGCGAGGGCGCCGCATTCGCGGCGGGCCGCGGTCGCGGCCTGTCGCGCGTCGGTCAAAGACGGACGCGCTCTAGCCGGCCGGGCGATCGACGCTGCGGAAGGGGTGGCGGGCGCGCAGCGTGTTCACGGCGTCGAACACGGCCGGGAAGGTCGGCCGCTCGACGTAGGCGCCGTCGCCCTGGTCGGCGCGGATCTCCGAGCCGTCCCACACGTGCCGGCCCCGGCTCACGGTGGCGCGGGCGACGCCGGTCACGGTCATCCCCTCATAGATATTGAAATCGTTGTTCTGGAGATGGGTCTTGGCCGAGATCGTGCGCGTGGCCTTGGGGTCCCAGACAACGATGTCCGCGTCCGCGCCCACCTTGATCGCCCCCTTGCGCGGATAGACGTTGAAAATCTTCGCGGCGTTGGCCGACGTGATCGCGACGTACTCGTTGGCCGTGATCCGGCCGGTCTCGACGCCCTGGTCCCAGAGCACCGACATGCGGTCCTCGATGCCGCTGGTGCCGTTCGGGATCCTGGAAAAGTCATCCTTGCCCTTCTCCTTCTGCCAGTTGCAGTAGGCGCAGTGATCGGTCGCCGTGGTCTGCAGGTTGCCCGATTGCAGGCCGCGCCAGAGGTCCTCCTGATGGTCCTTGGGCCGGAAGGGCGGGCTCATCACGTAGCCGCGGGCGACCTCCGGGTCGGGGTCGTAATAGACGCTATCGTCGATCACCAGGTGCTGCGCCAGACACTCGCCATAGACCCGCTGCCCCTCCAGGCGCGCGCGCGTGATCGCCTCCAGCGACTCCCGGCAGGTCACGTGGACGATGTAGATCGGCGCCTTGAGCAGCTGGGCGATGCGGATCGCGCGGTTGGTCGCCTCGCCCTCGACCTCGGGCGGGCGCGACTGGGGGTGGCCCTCCGGCCCGGTGACGCCGGCCTTGAGCAGCTCCTGCTGCATCATCCAGACCAGATGGCCGTCCTCGCAGTGAACGGTGCAGAGCGCGCCGAGATCCCGCGCCCGCGCGAAGCTGTTCATCATCTTCTCCGCGTCGAGCATGACCTCGCCCTTGTAGGCCATGAAGTGCTTGAAGCTGTTGACGCCGTGATCGCGGGTCAGCGTCTCCATATCCTCGTGAATCTCGTCGTTCCAGTTGGTGATCGCGACGTGGAAGGAATAGTCCGACGGCGCCTTCGCCGCGCGCTGCTGCCAGATGCGGTAGGCGTCCATCGGCCGCTGGTCGGGCGCCGGGATGACGAAGTCGATGATCATGGTGGTGCCGCCCGAGAGCCCGGCGGCGGGGCCGGTATAGAAGTCATCGCCAGTCACGGTATCCATGAAGGGCGTTTCCATATGGGTGTGGGGGTCGATGCCTCCTGGCATGACCAGCGCCTCTCCGGCATCGACCGTCGCCGTGCCCGCGGGCACGTCGAGGCCGGTCCCGATCTCCTGAATCTTGCCGTCCGCGCAATAGACATCGGCCGGGTAGCGCTCGTCTGCGGTCACCACCGTGCCGCCCCTGATCAGCGTCGACATGGTTGCCTCCCTTATAGGCGCGGTCGGTGCCGGCACCACGGCGCTCCCTTGATCGGCCGGGCCGGACCGTTGCCGCGCGATATCCGCTGCCCCACACTACCCCATCTGCGGCGCACAGTTACGATCTTTGCCGAAGCGGAGGCCTGAGGATGGAGAAGAACTGCGAGGGGGAGGTGCGGGGGTTCCATGCCTTCCTGCGGGATTGGCTGGCCGGTGCGGTGCCGCGCACAGCCGAGAGCTTCGCCCGCTTTTCCGGCGTGATGGGCGATGGGCTCGAGGTCATCGGCCCGCGTGGGACGGTGACCGGGCGGGAGGCGCTGGTCACCGAGTTCGAAGGGCTGCACGGAGAGCTCGCCGCCGACGCCGACGCATTCGAGATCTGGATCGAGAATTTTCGCTGCCGCTGGGCCGTGGGCGATCATGCGCTGGTCACCTACGAAGAGTGGCACCGGCGGCAGGGCGCGGAATCGGCGCGTCTCTCGACGGCGCTCTTCCGCCGCGCGGAGGCGACGCCCTGCGGCGTGACGTGGCTGCACGTCCACGAGACCTGGCTGCCGGGCCGCGCGCCTGAAGGCGGCGAGCGCTTCCCCGAAACCGCCTGAACACGCCGGGGCGAGCGCGGCGCCCGATGAATACGCCGACGACCGTCGAGCTTTCGGCTCCGCAGCGGCGGAACCAGGGACGCTAAGCGTGGTCAGGCTGTAGGTCGATGGCTCGGACGGTGTGGCATACTGGAGCTTGTCTCAGGGCCGCCGAGAGGAGGAGAGCTTGAAGGACCGTTTCGATGTTTCCGGTCGAACCGCATTCGTTACCGGGGCGAGCCGGGGAATCGGCCGCGCCATCGCGCTCGCGTTGGCCGAGCAGGGCGCCGACGTCGCGATCAACCACACCTCGGCCTTCGATGCCGAGGTGGGCTTTCCGGACGCTGCGCGAGACCTGGTCGACGAGGCGAGATCCCACGGGGTCGAAGCCTTCGCGATCGAAGGCGACCTCTCGGTCGACGGCGCCGTATTCGATGCGTTCGACCGGGCGGTCTCGGCGCTGGGGCGCGTCGATATCCTTGTGAGCAACGCCAACATCCAGATCCCCTGCGCCTTCGACGAGGTGACGGCCGAGCAGATCGACCTGCAATGCCGGATGAATTACCGCATGCCCATCCAGCTCCTCCAGCGCGCGCTGCCCCCGATGGCGGAACGCGGCTGGGGCCGGGTCTTGACCATCGGCAGCGTGCAGCAGTCCGCCCCGATGATCGAGCTCGCGGTCTATGCGGGGCTGAAGAGCGCCCAGTACAACCTGGTCGTGAATTTGAGCCGCGAATACGACAAGTCGGGGGTCACCATCAACAACCTCTCCCCGGGCCTGATCGATACGGATCGCAACCGTTTTCTGCAGCACTCCAAAGCCGAGTGGCAGGCGACGATCGAGCGGGCGAGCCCGATGGGACGCGCCGGACTGCCGGAGGACCTCGCGGGTGCCGCGCTCCTGCTGTGTTCGGATGCCGGCAGCTTCATCACCGGCGCCAACCTCAACGTGACGGGGGGCGCCGACCTGCCCCGGATCTGACCCTGCACCTCGAGCGCGCCGCACAATGACCACGCTAACGTCTGTCGAGCCTCCAACCCCAGCGGCACAAGCCGTGCCCCTCAGCGCGATCCACACCCGCGAGCGCCAGTTCACCCGCATCTTCACCACGATGTACGGGCAGAAGCACCGCGCTCGGACCCGGCTTCCGGTCAAGACCCAAGCCGTGCGGATGCACGAGGCCGGCGGGCCGGAGGTGCTGCGCGTCGAGGATCTCTGGGTGCCGGACCCCGGCGCCACCGAGGTACGAATTGCGCAGCGGGCGATCGGCCTCAACTTCCTCGACACCTATCAGCGGCGCGGCACCTTCCCCTCGCCGGGGCTGCCCTGGGTCATCGGCTTCGAGGGCGCGGGCATGGTCGAGGCCGTCGGCGGCGCGGTGACGACGCTCAAGGAGGGCGACCGCGTTGCCTACGCGAGCGCCCCGCCCGGCGCCTATGCGGGGCTTCGCACCATCGCGGCCGATGCGCTGGTCAGACTGCCCGACGCCATCGGCTTCGAGCAGGCCGCCGCCACCATGCTCAAGGGCATGACCGCGGAATACCTGGTCCACAAGAGCGGCGCGGTGCAGCCGGGCGATGCCGTGCTGGTCCATGCGGCGGCGGGCGGCACCGGCCTGCTGCTCTGCCAATGGCTCGCGCATACGGGCGCCACCGTCATCGGCTGCGCCGGCAGCGACGAGAAGCGCAGGCTCGCCGAAGCCCACGGCTGCCGCCACGCCATCGACTACCGGCGGGAGGACGTTGCGGCCCGCGTCACGGCGCTCACCGGTGGCGAGGGGCTTGCCGCGGTCTACGATTCCGTCGGTCGGGATACCGCCGAGGCCTCGGTCGCCTGCCTTCGCCCCGGCGGCACGCTGGTGCTCTACGGCAGCTCATCGGGCGCTCCTTCGCAGAGCGCGCTTGCCGCAGCGGCGGCGAAGTCCATCAGAGTCGTGCGCCCAGGCCTCTTCCAGGAGAACGACACGCCGGCGGCGCTCCAGGCCCGCGCCAGGGCGCTCTTCGAGGTGCTGGAGAGCGGGGCGGTCGCCCCCCTTGTCGAGCGGCGCTATGCGCTCGCCGATGCAGCAGACGCCCATCGCGACCTCGAAGCAAGGCGCACCACCGGCCAGAGCGTGCTGATCCCAGGTTAGCTCCCGGCGCGTTGAGAGTGCCGGGGATATGCACTATCAGGGGGCCGAACTCACACCAACGCGCGGGCACGGGAGTCTTACATGAGCAAGCCGACAGTCATGATTACGGGCGCCGGAATCGGCATCGGCAAGGCCACGGGCCTGGCCTTCGGCCGGGCCGGATATCACGTCTACGTCACCGACCTGCTAGACGAGGAAGGGCAGGGAACCGTCGCTGCGATCGAGGCGGAAGGCGGCAGCGCGAGCTTCAGCCATGTGGACGTGACCGACAGCGCCAATGTGAACGATGCGGTCGCGGCTGCCGAGGCCGCCACTGGCGCTCTGGACGTCGTGGTCGCCAATGCCGGTATCGCTCACAAGGTGTCGCTCACCGAGATGAGCGACGAGAAATGGAACCACACCCTCGATGTCGACCTCTCAGGCGTGTTCCGCCTGCTGCGCGCCGCGGCGCCGGGGATGCGCGAGGCAAAGCGCGGCGCGATGGTGGCCGTCTCCTCGGTGATGGGCACCACCTGGGGCTGGCACGATCACGTGCAGTACAACGCGGCCAAGTCCGGCGTGGTCGGGCTGGTGCGCGGCATGGCCTGCGACCTGGGCGGCGACGGCATCCGAGTCAACGGCATCGCACCCGGCTTCATCAAGACCGCGCAGGCGCTCTCGACCGTGCACTCGCTCGGGCTCGCGGGGCTGGAGGCAGCCGCCGAGTACATCCCGCTCGGCCGCTACGGCGAAGCGGACGACATCGCCGACGTGATCTTCTTCCTCTGCTCCGACGGCGCGCGCTATGTCAGCGGCCAGACCATCATCGTCGATGGCGGGGTTACCGTGGGGCGGTACTGAAGAGAGGGGCGAAAGGCGCCGTCGGGATCAATTGACGTCTTCGCCGTCGCGCGCCCGCTCCGTCTGCGCTACTCGTCGTTCACCGCGCCGAAGGCGCCGATGACGGCGCCGTTGGTGAACTGAGCGTCGAAGGTGCCAGCCACGGCGCTCGGGAACGTGGACTGATTGCCGGGCGTCGCGGCGTTGCTGGGCCCGAAGAACCGGCCATCCCAGGAGCCCGTACCTTCGACTGTGTCGCCCACGGTATCTCCTTCGAACATGGCGCCCTGTTGGCTGCCGAACTGCGCTGCCAGGTCCACAGTCCAGCTGGAGTCGATGGCTCTACCGTGCCGGTCCACGAAGTCCTTGATCGAGCCAACGATCGAGTAATGTTTGTTGACCGCCACGTCGTCACCGCCGAAGTAGGCCGTCAGCATCGCGTCGGCGGTGAACTGTCCGCCCCTTCGGCTATCGATATCACCGTCCAGCGTGTAGGTCCTGATCACATAGAGACCTGTCGCCGCCCCGGTGTAGGTCGCGTGGCCTTCCAGGTCTTGAACGGTGCCGATCGCGGACTCGGCGGTTCCGCCGGCGATGGCGGCCGCCATGATGACGGGCTGGTCGTCTTCTCCTGACTCATTCATCCAATAGCCGAAATGGACGTAGTCGCTGTCGTCCACCGGCACCGGGAACTCGTCGTCATCGGGCGCAAACTGCCAATCGCCGTCGACGTCGACCAACTCGCCGTCCACATCGGTTGAGAGGGTGCACATCGAGACGCACGTGTAGGTGCCCGGCGCATCGTCGAACATGCCCGTGAACTCATCGTCGTCCATGAACGGCACGTCCACCTGATTGACTGCCGACGGGAACCCGGCCACGCCGCTGACCAACCCCAATTTCGAGTTGTCGAGGACCAACGCCCCATTGCTGTCGAGCGGGTGGACCATGTGAAACGCCGTGGGCGTTGGCCCGCCCTTGTTGCTGTAAATCACGAACGTATCGGTTGAATCCGACGCAGTCGTTCGCTCGTACACAGTGTCGGCCCAGTCGACGATCTTCGTTCTGGCCGCGTCGGCCGTCTCCTCGAGCATTGTGTTGTCGGCGGGCGTTCCCGAGCCATCCGCACTCAGCAGGTCCGGTGCCGTTGACGGGGGATCAGCGGTGATCGCCATTGTAGACGGACGAAAGTCGTTGTGAATCGGGTCAAGGGGTGGAATCAGGCGGAATCGGGCGGAAGGTGGCGGAATCTCAAGGGGATGCGCGGCGGCACGGTGGCGGTGCGGCGGCTGGCGTGCGGACGGAAGTCTTTGCGAATCGGGCCGTGCAGAGGCCGTGAATTGGCTGGAAACGGCGATTTTCGGGGCGTTTCAGGGGTCTTGCGACGGCGGCAAATCGGGTCGGTTTCGCGCGCAGGGCCGCCCGCTTCGCCCGTGAGAAAGACCGTCAAGTCCCCGCCTCCCTGGTGGCCCGCATCTCAAGGGCATGGGACCGTATCCTCGAAGAAGCCATCGCCTTCCATGAGGCCCAACCGCCGCTCCAGATCGCAAAGCGAGGGCGAAAGAAACGCCGCATCGGCCACAACCTCGCGCGCCGCCTTCAAAAGCATAAGGAGGGCTGCCTGCGCTTCCTCACCGACCTGCGCACGCCGTTCACGAATAACGAGGCGGAGCGTGACATCCGTATGAACAAAGTGCATGAGAAGATCTCAGGCGGCTTCCGCTCCCTGCAAGGCGCCTGCAACTTCGCCGGAATGCGCAGCGTCATCGTCACCGCTCGAAAGCAAGGCTGGAACATCCTGCAAATCCTGGCGCACCCGGAACCGATGCAGCTGATCCCTATACTGCGCTCCTGAACTTCTCCGGCTCATCCTGAGTATCGCTGTCCTCTCATCTTGTTCGCGACGCGGCGTTCATCATCCTCTCGCGCTCAAGAGAGTAGGCACCCCCGCGGCGTGGGGGCGTTGACGCAAAAGGAACTGGCTTGTTCCATAAGAGAGAGGGGGTACCTGGGCAGTTACCATGAGGCACCAATTGACGATAAAAGATGGGTCCGAGATACAAGAGGTACACACAAAACTAAAGAGCAACAAATCCACAAGCGTTCAGGTAAACCGAAGATCGTTTTTTCAGGAAGTATGCGAAAAGACCGATGCGGAGATCGTCGAGTTCTTTCTCGGGTACAAATGGCGAGCAATTCCGAGCACAAGGCTCATTCCCAAACGCCATATTGAGTTTTGGAGACAGCTTCCCAGCGAGCTCCGGCGAGTTGCTAATTCGTTCCACGTTGAGACACAAATTCCGAGAGTTTCGATTGCTTACAACAAGCTCAAACATGGACCTCAACTCGTTCTTCAAAATCCCTTAGACCGAGCGAGACATTTCGGACGTTCTCCCGATGTTGCCACACAAATGGCTCGGTACGACTCATTCGACAAGCTTGGTGTCCGACTGCTTTTCGCCGGAGCCAGAACTCAGTTCAAGCCAACGGACGGAAACTTGGGATCGATCGCACCATTTCTCGTCGATGACGAAGAAGCTGTAAATCAACTCTTCTTCGGGACCATGGTCCATCAAGCGAACTTATTCAATATATTTGTCAAAATGCATATTGCTCTATATCGGAAAGCACGCATCAATATAGAAATTCTAGACAAAGGAATATCGCGTATTGTGGAGGCTCACGGGCGGCGACTGTCCGACAAATAATTCTTCCTTCCACTCCCGGAAGAGGTTCGACATTCTTGGGCCACGTATTTCGTGAGCCTCGCAGTGTTTTCGTTCGAGATCCGCACAAACATTAGGCTACCTTCATACGCGGTGTGAGCGTGTCGCGCTCTTGCCCTTATGGTGACAGGTACCTCTAAACAAACCCGCGCCATTAAACGGCAGACGCAGATGTTCAGTACGTCGGCACCTTAATGCCATTCGCGAAATTGCAATGTCGTTTCAGGGGACACTCATTGCAATTCGGTGTTCGACGGAGGCAGTTTCGAGCGGCCACATCGAGCAGCGCCCAGTTGACCCGAGCTGGATTGCGCGACCGCACCAATAACCGCGCCAGAGCTTGCAGGCGCCGGTCATAGCGAATGTCCACCAGACGTCGCGGCTCGAATACACGTTCAATGACGCGCGCCATGCTTTCATCAAGCAAAGGCTCTGCACGATTGTATGCGAACAATAGCACAGAGCTCGCGACATACTGCCCGACAGCGGGCAAGGCCTCAAGTTCCTCGCGCGATGGTGGAAAACTGCCCCCTCGCACTACCAGTTCCCTAGCAAGTGCCTTCAGGGCGGTTGCTCTTCGTCGCCAAAGACCGATAGGTCTAAGCGCATTCTCCAACTGCCCAATCGGAGCCATGTCGATGTCATTCCAAGTCTTGAACTTCTGAAAGAAAGAGTCAAAGAACTTGCTGACTGTCGAAGCTTGTGTTCGCTGAAGCAGGACCTCGGCGACGACCTGCTGGTAGAGACTCGCATTGCACGAACGCCATGGAAATTCGCGACCATGTCGAACATACCACGCGAGGAGTTGACGGCGACACCAACGAGCCTTATTGAGGGTTGGCGCATCCAAAGGAATCGCCCGACTGGTCACGCTACTTGTCTTCAGCCGCGACTGGGAAGATCCGGCTTGTTCCACCATGCTGTGTCACTCGCGGGCGCACCTGAACCAATCGCGGGCGCTCAAACAAATTGCGTTGTGAGGGGGCTGATTGGACATAGCAAGTTCCTGGTGCGAGCTGTTGCAACGGCAGGTTTGCAAATTCTGGCGCAAATCGCACCAGATCATTGACGTTGTCGCGAGTCCCCAGGCCAAAGACAAACCTCGTGGTGATGAACCGCCTGACCTGGAGGGGGATTGACCCCACGTCCTGTGTAGCAAAGACGTACGACGTACCCTCATGTCGCATTAAACGGATTCGCGCTTCTATCTTCTCTCCGAATGCCTCGCTCAAGTATTCGTGCGCTTCATCAAATACGACGAGCTTGTTGAACCCGCCTTGTACCCGGCTGATATGATTTGAGCATACCAAGAAAAAACGGAGGGCATCATCCTTGTTGAACAAAGGTTGGCGAAGGTCGAAAATCACAGTTCGCCCTGGTCTCAGAATTTCGCCAAATCGTAGACCTCGCTCCGCAGAGAGATACCTACGCATGAAGTCCAACCTAAGCTGAGCCGCCGATTGACTCGCCCTGTTCAGCGTATTGGCGATGCTTCGCTCGAGGCTTTCGAGGCTGACATCGCCGGCCGCCTGCAGATCCATCAATGAATTTCTGATTGCCCTGGCAAATACGGCGTTGCTCCCAGGTTCACCCATGAGGAGCTCCCAATCCTCCACGCCAAGCGCGGATGGATCGAAAAAGAGCTCCGTAGTCGGCAAGCCGCCGTACTCGGCGACCCGCTCCGGAGTTAGTTGGCCGGGGAGGCACAGTATATGAATATCGTCCACTGCCTGAGGTGACGCTTGATACATCCGTTCGAGGCGCTCGCGGTCTTTCTGATCGGGATTGGGGTGCGCAAGAGAGCTTAACTCGAAACGATCGGCGGAGTGGCGGCGGTAATTGAAGATGACAACGGCGAGAGGTGCCGGTAGCGAGTTGATACCCGCTATCGGGACAAGGCACGACTCGACCAGCGTTCCAAGCAGATAGCTCTTGCCTGAACCCATATATCCGAAAACCCCAATCGCCTTCGGATTATCAAGGTCAAGTCCCACCTTCTCGCCGGTATCAACAAGATTTCCCAAGAGACAATATCGTGTAGCGGGCTTATCCCAACCAACATAAGCTGCCGGAGGTGCCATGTTGGCAGGTACAAAGACGGACGACGCAGGCTCATTGGAAGCCTTAATATCAGCGTGGGAAGTGGTGGCGGAATTTGCATCTACCCTAGCTTCGATTACTCGCGCTGCGAGTTCACTCGTTTTCGGATCGGCCGTTCCTGATTGGTCCGCTTCTCGGTCCGCTGGCAGCAATCCGGTAGGTTCACCCTCAGTCGGTCCGGCAGGTGCGGGTTCACTTGCCGTGTCAGACGCCAGATCAAGCATTCCCAAGAGCGCTGCGGTGAGATCGGTTTCTGGTTCCGCGGGGATGTCCTTTCTTGCCCTGAGCATCTCCCGCAGTGCGTCGTCAATCGCACTTCTCAAAGCAGCGTCGTCAGGTCCTGGCGGTGTATCTTGCCACCAGGTGCCAGGAACCACCGCAGGGTCAATGAAGGCTTCGCGGCTTCCCCCCGTGCCGGGGCGAACTATGCACGCCGCTCCGCTTGAAGCCATGGAACCGGGGGCGAACCAAAGCAGCATTGCGGGTGCCGCATCGACGACCACTCGCCCTTGGACCACGCATCTTAGGATCATCGCTCGAGCCCGAGGGTCTACCTCCTCGTCGGCGAAACTGAGTGCAAGATCGAGGAGAACTGCGCAAGCTTGTCTGCGCGTAACCGCGGCTGCGGGATCGTCAGCGAGTTCCGGACCTGGATCTAGCGCTGCTGACAATGCTCGAACGAGCTTCGAAGCCTCCTTCAGTTGTTCCCTGGCGCGCTTGAGCTCCCGATCAGAATCTGCGGGGAGCGGGCTCGGTGACTGGGGTTGGCCATGGTGCTTCACCTCGATGGGTAAGATTTTGACGCGGACCGCATCGCCCTCGATAATCACCTTGAACACGAGCAGATCGGCACGGCGATTAGGGGACTCCCCGGCAATGGCGCACAAGATTTCTGACACTGGGTCTATGGGCAGAAGTCCAGAATATGTATTGTTGGCGGGAGTAAACCAGCTTTGTGGCTGTGCATGTCCCTCGGGGGGAAGCAACAGCCGAGTTGCATAGAAGTGGCCTGCCGCTGCACTCTCCTGCGTACCGCCGGTAGCCTGCAACGAAGCCAGGCCAATACCGCGACGTCCTAACTCGGTAATCATTTCTCGAGCGCGTGACTCCGTTAGCCCTTGCCGGATGGCAAGGCCTCTTGCGAGCGATGCCGGCACGCGCGCTACGACGTAATGGGCTCGCTTCGCAATTTCATCTCGATCCCCATGGCCACTCGCAAGCCAAGACGGGCGCCATTCCCAGAGCATGCGGTCAGCGTGGCCACTCGACCTAATGATTCTCGACAAGAGAGCGGGATCTACGTTGAGCGTGCCAAGTACCTCCCATCGAGCACCGCTACCTATACCGAGGGCATTCGCCTGTGGCGCAACGCGGAGAGCGGCAAGTCCGCTTGGCAAGGTATGCTCGATCTCGGCCAGCAATCGCGAGATACCCAACACGTCATCTCCGGGGTACGCCGCGTACTGCTGGTCAAGCACTTGGCCTGATATCGCGGGAACAGTGAATCGCCGAAGCGGTAATGGTCCGAGTACGCCGGTAGTTTGTGCTTCGACAGCCCCCATGTGGGCGCTGGCGCTCTCGATAAGTGCGATATCGGAAACTGGCGCCGCGCTTGTCTCCGAGTAACGACGCCATTCGAACGGACGGTCCCGCCGATTTGTATCGCGCAGTTTCAGTAGTTGATCGCGCGAGGGTGGTTCTCCCAGTCTATTTCGGGAATCCCAAACGCGCGTTGCTCCACCCAGTAGAGAAACTTCGTTTACCGTGGCTCCTCCAACCGTGCGGATAAGGGCGTCATCAATTTCACGGGCCCGAGGCGCCCGCGACACTGATCGGACATCTATCTCGAGAGAGTTCAGGTACGGATGGATGGAGAGGTAGTCGGTGATCGCCTGACTAACTACCTTCTCATTAATACCGCTAGGACCACCCCAGGGAAGCTCGAGACCTGCGGCAAGTCTTGGCGCACGGACAAGACCATCATTTCCGAGGATGGCGAGGGCGCTCCAGGTAGCGAAGTCGGCGTCCTCCCCGGGATCAAGGGGTAAAGCTACCATCGGGATTGGCTGGCCAGTAACTGAGATCGTTGTACCTGTCAGCGGCAGATTCCATCCCTCCGCTAGCCCGAGCAGTGTACGGTCGACACCGGGGCTTTGGGCAAGGCGCGCCACAGAAAACGCCCACGCTAACCGAACGGGATGGAGCGGCGAAAGAAAGACCGCTTGAACCTGTCCAAGATTCGCGCCAGGTGTGTCGTCTACCACGATGACCGAAAAGGGGTAGCTCGCCCAGAACGCATCTCCCGCGGACGCGGCCCGAACATCAGCGATCAAGTTACGGTGTGCTTCGACAAGAGCCCAAACAACAACGCCTGGCAACTCGCCAGGATTCATCGCTGAAAGCCAGATCTCTTCTCCTGCTTGGCGCACACCGAGGTGATCCAGCACAGCATGCGCGGCGGCCATGAATTCTATCCACGTGGTACTCGCAACCACGGAGGGGCTCAGACCGTTCCCGACTCCAGGCAATTGGAAGCCCACTGGGAGATTAGCCATGACGGTTGGCGCTGTGCCTGAACAGAGCGGCGGCCATTCAGTGATGGTTTGAGCTGTCCCGAGGACGTACTGAAACAAGCTACTGTGAGTGTCGTCGCTGGATCCCCGAACCGAGCTGGCGACCGCACTCTGAAAGCGGCCCAGAACGCTAGAGCGCGCGCTCGAAGAGGGAGGCTTTCGCCCCGGTCCCGACTTCCTTATCGCCGCCACAAGGCCCGACGTAACAGAGCGCGAACGTTGCCTAACCTTTGCAACTGCTATAACGCCCGTAGTCGATCCTGTTACTTGATCGCCCTCGTCTAACCTCGCCTCGACATGTTGCAACCCGCCGATCAAGGTGAATGAGCGACCTTCAACTTCGATCACCGCTTCCGCACCGAACGAACCTCCGCCAATGATTCTGCCATCGTAACCGACGAGGTCATACGAGCCTTCCTCGGCAAGCAACAAATCCGGCGTGGAACTCGCGTTCCAGTTCGCGTCGCCGGGCCCAACGCGAACAAAGGTGTCCCCGCGGTCCGGTGCAACCACAATCTTGCCCCGACTTCCACTATAGGACAGTAACGTGGGCGAAAAGCACGACGGAACAACCACCTCTACCGAGTGGTCTACGGTGCGAAGTTCACCCCAACCGGTTCCATTGCCATCGCGGGCGCTCGCTGTAAGGCGCAACGCCCGAACAGGATGCCACGAGCCGGATTTCGTACCACGAGAATCAACGGCAGCCGAGTAAGTGATCGTAGTATCGAACTCCACCTGAAGGTGCTCGCCCGACGAAACGCGGACCGCGCGGACCTCGGCTTTCACACCAGTCCCCGAAACGTGCAACTTCACACTGTCCGGCTCTATTGCAGTTGTCCCATGGGCTCCTTGAGGCGGCGGTGAGTGCGCGACGAGGAGCGAAGTCCATGGCTCCTTGAGTCGTAATGACAAACCGGAAAGAGATAATGACGCCCGCCACTTCCTGGCCAACGTCTCCTCGGAAACAGCGCCGGCCCGTGTCAACAAGATGAGCGCGGCCTCCCTTCCGGGAAGAACAGTAAGGCTGGTACATGATGGGTTGCTCACTAATCCGCGGGCTTCATGCAGAGCCTTCTGCGCACGTGCGATCTGGTGGGCGTTAACGCCCCACCATGCCGGAACAGGGGCAACGGGAAAGGCCGGCGGGTTGGGCATGAGAACGGTTGGAGAAGGCGCGCAGGCAAACACACGGCGTGCCACTACTGGCGCAGGGCTTCCCGATGTCATGTCGAGCGCCCGCGTCCAATCCAGCCCGCGCCAGGGCGTAGGTTTCTGGGCTCCTGGCACTTGGAGATCCAAGGCCATCAAGAGCGTTTCGATCCCGCCCCGAGGGATTACGAACTCGTCGATGACCAGCTGCCACCACTGGATAAAGCGGGTGAAGCGCACGCTACCAACTTCAAGTCCACGAAGTCGCGCAACTGGGGTTTGCAGGAATGGGTTTTCGGTATCACTTTCGCGCGCGGGAACCGGGATCCCTGCTAGCCGCAAGAGTTCCCACGCGTGCCGCTCCTCTGGGGCCGAGCCTAAGCTTTTCATTCCCTTTTCAAGGTCTGACCATGTCAGCGCCCAATGTTCCAGGAACCGATCAGTCCAGTGCTCTGTCGCCGTACCGCCAGCATGTTCGAAAGCTGCAACTAGTACTTCCGCAAGCCACGAGGCGCTGTCCTTGAAAGATTCCAATACAGGCCCGCCAAGTGGAAGCGAGAGACTCCGCCACAGCTCGTCTACACAGAGGTTCGCGAGCAAGTCGCTAGAGCATTCCCCTCCACCAGTTCCCGGAAACCGAGCAGATATGAATGGACGCACTACGTCTCGGAACGACGTATCCGGGTCGCGCTCGCCCCGCCTCCAGACGAACACTCGATCATCAGCCGTCCGCCATCCGAGCAGGTCGGGCCAACTTACTTGCACGATATTGCCCGGTAGGTTCGCGCGCTCGCCGACCAAGACTGCCCGCGTACTCTCAACCGAATTGCACGCGGCAACAAGGTCGAGCATCTCTTTCTCTAAGGAAAGCGGTAGCTCAACCGAGTACAGTCCCTTGAGGTTCGAAAGATGCGCTGCGATCGCTCGTCCAAGGAATCCCATGCTATTCGATCTCATTCTCGCGGAACCCCATCCTAGAATGCCGATCGAATGACAAGCGCGTTGTCGGCGTCGGGACTATCCGTACTCAGCCCCGCCTCTTCCAGCATATTTACCAGGACAGACCGCTCATTGCGGATGCCGAGAGACGCCAGATCATCCACTAGTTCGCCGAGAGTGCAGTGTCCGCGTGGCCGGCCCGAAAGAAGGCTACAAACGACGGCCAGCCATTCCGGGCCTGGCTCAAACCAAGAATTTTTCTGGTTACTGCGCGCGAGATAATAGAAGTCCGCCTGATCTGCGGTGTCATCGTCTGAGACCCTGGGGACCAGCAGATATCGGACGAACTCTCGGGTGTTTTTCGCTGTGTTACTCTCGGGTTCCAAGCGCGCTTCCAGGGCTCTGCCACCAAGACGAGAAAAGTCCGTAATCCAAGTGGCGATGCTATTGGTTAAGTTGCATGGTTCAATGTTCGAAAGATCGAGATGGAGCGGGTGCTCCTCAAGCACGTTCTCAATTGCCTCTCGCGCCATGTAGCCTTGCATCAAGAGAGCTTCCAGTGCCGGCCACGAATTCTTTTCGGACGGAGGCACTTCGACGGGTTCGATTGATGCTAGGCGTTCTCCATTTTGTATGAAACTTGTGACCGCAAGGACTGAAGTCTCCGCTTGGCTCGTCTCGTCTCGCGTTTCGACGATAGCTCTATGAAGGAGGCGGAAGAACTCGGCTTCCCAAAGATACGCGAAAGCCAGAGCGGTCCGGAGCAGGCAGAGCGACCAGTCGGTAAAACGCCGGGCCGGAAGCGCCTCCCGCCATTCACTCGTGGGGTCGCAAAGAGTGGCCCACTTAGTCCAGAACCATCTGAATGGGGTAAAACGAGCTGAGGCCAACACGTGAGGCCGGCTATCCCCTAGCGCGACAGGACCCACCGCCGGCCAGGCACGCCAGTCTTCAACTCCTGTGCCGAGCTCGCTCCAGACATGTTGAGCCATGGTTCGGAGCGCATCGGTTATCAATCGGTGCAAGGCGCCGCCGGAATGCTCAGCAACGAGAGAGATCAGAAAGACCGAAGCAACGTAGCCCTCTCCCGGCGAGCCTCCCAGCCACCCGACCGCCTCGATTGCGCGCGCCTGATTTGCCGGACTGTCCTTGTTTACCATGCCGTGTAGAGTTTGTAGGGTCACAACATCAGGCGTGATCGGTGCGCACGCGAGCGACTTGTCACCCCTTGCCCGCGGCGCCAGAATGGATTCAAGAATTACGGATATTGGGTTTAGGCTGGGCGGCACTCCATCAATCAACTCGCCCAACGAAGTCTCTAGCGCAATAGGGTAGGTCTCCAATGTCTTTGGGGAGCCCCCCTGCGTCTTTCGCGCTACGAGCCTGCGCTTGTCCTGGGATTTCGTCCCGTGCCTAATACGTGCAAGGTCCTCGAAGTATCCCCCGTTCCCGGTATTTCCACCGAGGCTTGAGCCACGAGACCGCCAGAGCAGGTCTGTCAGCAGCGCTTCGGTCTGCTTTGCATATTCTGGCCGCGGCAATGGGAGCAGGCAGTTTACTAGCCAACTTCCTGTCATCGCAATCCGCCGATATCTCGTCGGATTCGAAACTCAGACGAACCCATCGTCTGAGGCGTGATCTCCCACTCCTGCCCCGCAGTGTCTGAGAACAGCAGTCTCGCGCTAGCTAAATAGCGCTCGCTGACAAGCACAGCACGCGCCCGTTCAATTCGCGCAAATGCTGCCTCACCGATCTCCGTGAATGACCCGGACGGGCCGTCGACGTTGAGCAGTGCCTCGCGAGCTACCCGCAGATCGATCGGGAGCCGGGTAACCACTTCTGCAGCACCCCCTTGGGCAGTCGTCAATCGCAGTTCTGCTGACAGCGTGTCGCCGTCGGCTACAATTTCAAGTCGAATGTCTCGCTCAAGAAGCGAAACCACCACACAGCTCGAAGGCAAGACGCTGCCAAGCTCCATGGTGCGGGGGCGAAACGGTGCAAGATTCAGCTCGTCCCCTCCGGGAAAGACAAGGAAATTTAGACCGCGACGGAGCGCGCCAGGTGCCCTCTTTCCCAACGCCGCTTGATGCTCGGCCAGCCAGCTCTGTATGACGCCCTTGTAGGGCAGCCATCCAAGGGCGAGGCCAGCCTGACGCAGTAGCAACACTGCTCGCCATTTACGGAGCAGCTGCGCGCGCGCCAATGCTTCGCGGCCGCGCCCGAACTCTCCCATTATCTCTCCTGCAACCACCGCATCGAGTTGCCGTTCGATTTCACAGCTCGCTTCATCGTTCCAACCATCGATGGTCCTGATTTCCGAAGCAGGTGGCGACACATTCATGGCTTCCACCATGTCCAAGATCGTCGCTCGCAATCCACCCCATGAATCCGTGTCTCGTGCCGGATCAATTAAGTTAAATGCTTGCTCAAATGCTCGTACACGAGGTGCGTCATGAACGGCCCGCATAGTCGACGCGACCACGCGATATGCGCGCGGCTCTGCCAGTGCCCTTCTTCTTGGCCAGGCAGCAGTGTCCGTGACGGGGAAAAGGTTCGCGTAGATTCGGTGGCTCGCGAGTTCCGCCAAGCTCTGTGCATTCCCGTCGCGCGCCTCGCGAACCGTGCGCTCAACCCATCGACAAGGGTGCTCGTCCGTGAGCCAACTACGCTCCGGTGTACCAATAACAGCCAGTCCGAGGTGCCCGAGCAGGTCTCGGTACGTCAATCGGCGCCCACCGGCCAGTTCCGCTGCCCTGAGTGTATCGAGAAACCGCTCGCGTAGCTGCCGATCATGGAGCCAGCGAGCGTTCTGCGCGAACGGACAGGACGCGTGCGCTTCACAAATTGACGCGGTTCCCTCGGCGCGACACCCTCCGACTTCCCAGTGCGCCTTGTCCGCGACTTGGCCTGTTACGTCACCTGCGATTGTACACGATCTCGACAACGGGCCTTCGGCCAGGCCGCCAAGTGGCTCGTAGTGCGCGGACTTCGGGGGGAGCGTAGAGAAATCTATTGATTCACGACTATCACGCCCGGGAGTTGGTTCAAGCAGTGAGAGCGTGTCGAGAAAAACCGCGTGCACGACAATGTCGTGCGGAGCTCCATGATCCGTCAGTTTGACCGTTAGCTGCCCGTAGTATGGGGAGGTCGAGGTTACAGGAACGGTCACCTGCACTCCAATGCGCGAGCCACCCTGATGTGAGCGCGGATCTGCGAGCCATTGAATGATTGCGGCCGCCGCCGCTGTTGGCGGCTCCTCTGTCCTTGGATTATCAAGAGCCCTACGCTCTTCGACGAGGATCCCGCGGTTTACATTAGCGAACATCACGACCGCAGGGCCGTCTCTGAGCAGTTGGCGAACCCCATCGCGGAGATCGAGAAACAGTGATCCGGTGCGGCGATTACCATACGCATCCTGCCGCGGAACCGATGCGTCGTTGACGAACGCGATCTCCAGCCCTGGAACAACGAATGCGCCTTGGCTTGGCCAACTTTGGGGGACGGTCCTCGGCGCGGGCTCACCACCAACTCGCAGTGGCAGCTCGACCTGCAAGGCACCTGCAAGCTCGCGCAACGCCTCGGACTTTCCGTTTCCGGGACCTCCGACCAGGAAACACCACTCTAGCGGCACGCTATTCGCGGACGGTGTCCACGCCGCGTAGACGTCAACGAGCCGATTGAGCACGTCCTGAACACCTGCTGGTAACCCGCCCTTCACGCGTACCGATGATGCCACAGGCGTGGCAGCTTCCCGAGTCGGTACCGCCACCGTACCGCCCTGTCCATAAGAGTGCCGAAGCAAATAATCTATTATCGGGTTAGTATAGTAGGCCACGTTACGCTGCCTCGCTTCTTTGCGCCTTGGCCCGATCCTTGCACGGAGTGATCGCTCTACTGAGTATCGTTCCTAACAGCTCGGCTAGCAATGGTGGTACAGCGTTTGCCACTTGCGTAAATCTCGGCACCTCGCGCGCGCGCAAGTTGCCGCCCGTCGTGTACTTTCCCTTGAACACGAACCAGTCAGGGAAGGTCTGTAGACGCGCATTCTCCCGGACAGTTAGTGTCCGAGGTTCCTCATAGTGAAGAAGGTCGTCGGGCAAACTTGTGATCGTTGGTGCTGGAGCTTCCGGGTTCAACACACGCAGCGTTGACTTTGCCACGCCGAATTCCTTCCGTTGCTCTGCGTTTAGTTGGATGCCGAGCCGGTTTCGCTTCTTCATTGCGGCAATGATGCGCGCAAAGCGTCGTACAATGTTCGGTTGATGACGCGCTAGGCGCGTGTCAGACGGTATTCCGGTATACCCATCACGCATTGCTTTTTGATAGGCAGACAGCGGTCCTCTATAACCGATTGACTTGAAGCGCGGCGTCCCGTCGCCATCTATGAGGCCATTTCGTCTGATTGCCAAGTCCGAAAGCGCTTGCTTTGCCGTCGTACGACACTTTAATCCCCTCGCTGCAAGGAAACCTGCACGACACGACTCGATTTGTTCGAACGGCTGGGCTACATCTGCCTCATCGAAGCATTCTTTCGAGTATCCTATAAGAATGAATCTTGGGCGGCTCTGTGGAATTCCATAATCAGAGCACCGGATAATTGAGCTGAAAACGTGATACTTCGCCGCAAGTGTTCTTATAATAGAGTCTGCGTATGATTCGCGTTTATCACACAAACCTGGTCTCGTAATCCTTCCATGAACTACTTCCTCGCCGAAGGCGAATGTGATACCCTCTACGTTCTCGAGGAGGATCAGTCGCGGCTGAACGAGTTCAACGAGGGCGACATAATCGCGGAAAAGTTGGTTTCGGGGATCATGGGGCTTTCGGCGCCCAGCAGATGAAAAACCTTGACACGGTGGACCTCCGGCCAAGAGATCTACAGAACCTCGCAGATTCCTTAGTTCATCAGCGTGCGTCTCAAGCAGCACGCGTATATCACAGGTCTTCTTCGGCAACCATTCGGGCCATTCGAATTGATGACGTGCAGTTGCCTGGAGGAAGTTCGCTTCGAGCGTGGCAAACGCGAAGGTATCCTTCTCTATGGCAAAAATCCCGCGCCAGCCGGCGCGCATGAGCCCGAGTGTGAGACCACCACACCCTGCAAACACATCGATGAAAGTGGGTGCGACCTCCGCAACGGGGAGATGTATGTCCACTAGGGAATCATCGCGACGCACAGGCAGCCTCCCTGGCCCACTCCGCGAAATCGCGTCCATTTTGGAAAGACTCAGTCTTTGAGAGCAACACCCCGCTCCCGACCATCCGGCCCATCTCCCCTAGCCTAGGAGTCACGATCCGCCTCAGGGACGGCGAGCCCCATCCCTTCAGCTAGTGCGATCAGTCGGCGACGCTGGGCTCTGACAGGGCGGTGCCTTCCATTCTCCCAGCCATTCATCGTACCAACCGTGACATCAAGCTCATGAGCGAGCTCTTCCTGTGTTTGCCCCCGAGTCTCGCGCACGAGCCTCACGAGCGAGGCAAAATCGACATTCTTCATCGCCACTGCCTCCAATTTCGCCCATCATGTTATAAGCGACATTGTCGGTCAACCAAAGGGCCCATCCGTTTGGGCAGCCCCTGCTGCTATCTTCCGGGGAAATCCCAATCTGGATTCTGGAGAACAAATGAAGTACATTATGTCCCTCCCGCTCCTGGAGGTCAACGCGAAGATGCGGCAATTGCCCTCCTGGAAACTGCCAGATCCACGACGGCATGTCGGCATGCGAATGCTTCCAGCCTGCCACCGTCCACGAACTTACCACCCCCGATCCCTAATCGGAGACCGGTTTCCGGGGAGCGACGCGCGGCTTTCCGAGTGAGGCCTTCGCCGGTCCGCGCGCGATGGGTTCGGTTCGTCCTATGTGCCCAGAAAAGACGGTGGATCGCCGGCATCTTGAAATATAGGGTCGCGTCAGAGGCGCGATCGTGTACCTGGAGAGCGGGTTGGTCATCGGCGGTCTCCGGTAGGATCTGGTTGCGAGACCAAACTTTGACCGGAGAGAACACCGGTGACCGAAGATGTGATGAGCCTGCGCACGTTCGTGGAGAAGACCCCGGACGCGGACCTGCTGCGAGAGATGATCGGGTTTGCCGCCGAGCGGCTGATGGAGCTGGAGGTGGGCGCGGCTACCGGCGCCGGTTATGGCGAGAAGAACCCGCTGCGTCAGGCTCGGCGCGACAGCTATCGCGACCGGGACCGGCAGACCCGCGCGGGGACCGTCGAACTTCGCATCCCGAAGCTCAGGAAGAGCTCCCACTTCCCCTCGTTCCTCGAACCTCGCCGATTCCGGCCGAAGACCCCAACCGGGATGCCGACACCCGCCATCCCGCGCACGGCAGAGAGATGGCCGCATTCTCGTCGTCGAGTACAAGGGCGGTCATCTTCTGAGGGGAAAGCTGGCAAACGCTATATCGGCAATGCCTAGGCTGACGCGATGAACGGCAAAGGGCTTTTCTGTATGCCAACAGAGCCAATTTCTCAGCTGATCGATACCATCATTGTAGATCGTCCCGACGCCTAGCGGCGGCAAGAGTGGTCATTTCGACTAAGGGGAGTTGACCGCCCATTCTGCCAGAAAATCGTCATATATTGCCGTCCCCCGGAGCGGGAACAAAGAAAATTTCCGGCCACGACAACGGGCGATTCATAGAAGGTGCATACCGGGAAAGGCCAAGGTCGAACGCTGATTTCAGCCTCGTCAGTGTTTCACTCATTTCCGGAATTCCGACTTTCGGTTCGACCATAGATTCAGACTTCCTGACCTCGTGATGCTGGCTGTTCTGGGCAGCGTGCCGGGAACTCCTTGAATTCTGATACATTTCGGTTGTTTCAGGCGGTTTTTCGCTGGGTGTCGCGCCCGAGGTCTGATAGTATAATTTGATACCAATTGCACGGGGTCTCAACCATGCCCAGTACCCTCCCAATGTGCCCTCCAGAGGCGGTCTCGATCGGCAACAGCTGCTTCGCCGTCCTGATCTCGGACGACACCTTCACCTACTTTTCCAACCTCATTCCCTTTGACAGCCACGCCGCCGATGACCGCACGGCCATGCTCTTGCGGATCGGCCGCCTCGCGGCGATCAGCGCGGTCTCGCCGCAGGAACTGGCTGACGCTTTCGCTGTCTCGCGCGCGACGGTGCAGCGCGCACGACGGCGCTACCTGGCCGAGGGCGAAGCGGGGTTCATGAAGCCCCGGCGCGGTCGCGGGCCGTCGGTGTTCACTCCGGAGTTGGCGGAGAAGGCGACGGCGTTGCTGGCATCGGGCCTGAGCGGCTCTGCGGCGGCCCGGGTTCTCGGCGTGTCAGCGCCATCGGTCAACAAGTGGCGCCGTCAGGGACTGATCGGCAACACGGAGGCGGATGGGGAGCCCGGACGCTCAGCGCTGGCTGCGCCGCCTGACGCGGGTGCGGCTCCTGAAGGCCGTGTCGATGAAGAGAGTACCGGTGCCCCGGGGCCGGAGACGGCGCCGGGGCTGGAAGCGCAGCCGCAAACGGATCGCAGCGCGCGCGATCGGCGGGACCGGCAGGCGCCGATGGGGCGTGCGACTTGCGATGTTCCGGCTCGGGTTCTGGCCAGTTGTGGACAGGCGGGGCCGGTCGAACCGCAGTTCGCCGCCGCCGCCCGCGGTGTCCGCTTCGGCGGCGTGCTCGCCGCCCTGCCGGCCCTGCTGAAGGAAGGTCTTCTCTCCGAGACCGGTCTCCTGCCATTGCTGCCGAAGGGCTATTACGGCTTGCCTACGATCCTGCTCTTCCTGGCCTTCATGACCTTGGCGCGGGTGCGCAACCCCGAGAGCCTGCGCTACCAGGCGCCGGGCGAATGGGGCGCCATTCTCGGCCTCGATCGCTGCCCCGAGGTCAAGACGCTGCGCCGCAAGATCGCTCTCATCGCCGACGACGAGGCCGGCGTGCGGGCGTGGCAGCTCGCCCTTGCCAGGCGCTGGCAGGCGCCGACGAGCCGGAGCTCTGGGCGACGCTGGCCATCGACGGGCACGTCAAGGTCTACTCCGGCCGCAAGGGGCGCTTGCCCAAGCACTTCGTCTCGCGCGAGAAGCTGTGCCTGCCGGCGAGCGCCAGCTACTGGATCAACGCTCTGGGCGGCAAGCCGCTGCTCTGTCTGCACAAGCCGCTGGACCCGAAGATGGTCGCGGCCATCGAAGCCGACGTGGTGCCGGCGCTGCAGGAGCTTGGGATCGTTGGCGCCGGGGCGCCGGACCTGACCGCCGAGCATCCCGGCCAGCCGGCGCTCACCCTGGTCTTCGACCGCGAGGGCTGGAGCCCGGATCTGTTCCGCCGGCTGGCGAGGCGCGGCGTCGCCTGCCTGACCTGGCACAAGAACTTCAGGGGCGAGGACTGGCCGGCCGAGGACTTCGGCGCGATGACCGTTCCCATTCACGGACCGGCGGCGGACGGCAGCGCCACCATGCGGCTGGCTGAGAAGCCGGTGACGTTGCCGAACGGCTTCAGGGTGCGCCAGATCCGCCGCCTGCTCGACAACGGCCGTCAGGTGCCGCTGATCACCACCGATCCGCACAAGCCGATGGCTGAGGTTGCGGGCGCCATGTTCTCGCGCTGGTCGCAGGAGAACTTCTTCAAGTACATGCGTGACGAGTTCAATCTCGACGCCCTGCCGACCCACGAGCTCGAGCCTCTCGATCCCGCCGCCATGGTCGTCAACCCGCTGCGGCGGGCCTATGACAAGGCAATCCATCGCCTCGACCGCCAGCTTGGCCGCCTGCGCAACCGCATCGCCGACACGGCCCGGAAGAAGCAGCCGACGGCGGAACTCAGGAGGGAAGTCAGGGACCTCCAGGATGTCCGCGACATCGTCAGGGCCAGCCGCAGGGAGACGCCCAAGCACTGCCGGGCCGGCGACCTCGACGAAGCCGAGCAGCTCGATGCCTTGCCCGCGCGCGAGCGCCTCCTCCTCGACGTCATCCGGATGATCGCCTACCGCGCCGAAACCCGCATGATGCTTCCCGTCATGCAGGCGCAGGGCCACAAGCCCCATCCCCGGAAACTGCTTCAAGCGCTGCTCACCGCCGATGCCGACATCCTGCCGGATCCTGGCAATGGCCTCCTGCGGGTCCACATTCTTGGCCTCGCAAACGACGCCTGCGACCGTTGGATCGATGCGGTTCTGAGCGACCTGAACGCCACCGAAACGGTCTTCCCCGGCACCCGTCTGCGCATAGTCTACGACATCGACGGGGCCTCGGAATCCGCGCGGCTCGTGTCACCTAAAATCAGCAGAGGTCAGGAAGTCTGAACCTTCGACTTGCGCCTTCTTCTCGTCGAGGGCGCGGAGGACGACCTCGGGCGTCACCGGAATCTGGGTGATGCGGACGTCGAGCGCGTTGTTGATGGCGTTCACGATGGCCGGGATCGGGCCATTCGTCACCATCTCGCCCACGCCCTTGCCGCCGTAGGGGCCGCTCTCCGCCGGATACTCCAGCACCTCGCAGGTGACCTCGGGCATCTCCGACGCGCCGGGTTGGAGGTAGTTCTGAAAATCGACCGGCGCCGGGTCGATAGCTGGGTAGCCGGGCGCCGTGGTCTCGTAGAGCGCGTGGCCGATGCCCATCCAGGAGCCGCCGACGATCTGGCCCTTCACCAGGTCGGGGTTCACCTGCTGGCCCACCTCGTAGACGCTCTTCATGTCGAGCACCTCGACCATCCCGGTCTCGGTATCGACCTCGACCTCGACCACCGTGCAGGCGTGGGCCTGGGTCGAATCCGGGTCGCACTCTCCGGTCTCCGGGTCCATCGGGCTCGGCGGCTTGAGATAGGCGCCACGTCCGGCAATGGTCTTGCCGTAGCCGAAGTGAGCCGCGCCCGCGACTTCGCCGACCGAGACCGACTTCTCGGCCACGCCCTTGATGTGGATGTTGCCCTCGCCGTCGGTCTCCAGATCGTCCGGGCTCGCCTCCAGCAGCTCTCCCGCCACCTCCAGCATCGCCTTGCGCGCCTCCTGCGCCGCCATCACCACCGCATTGCCGGCGCGATGCGTGGTGCGGCTCGCGAAGGTGCCGGTGCAGTGGGGGCCGGTGTCGGTATCGGCGGTCTCCACCACGATGCTCTCGTAGGGGACGCCCAGGGTCTCCGCCGCGATTTGCGCGAGCACGGTCCTGAGCCCCTGCCCCAGATCGACGCTCGCCATGGTGACGACGATGTCGCCCGCCGGTGTCATATGGATCAGCGACTGGGTAGGATCGCCGCCGAGGTGCATTCCGGTCGGATAGTTCACGGCCGCGAAGCCGGTGCCCCTTAGCTTGGTCATCAGCTTGCCTTTCTGTCCCAGGAGGTCATCGCTTGGTACTCCGCCGGCAGCTCCTGGCCGGCAAGGCGGGCCGCTGCCTGGATGGTCTCCACCATCGCGGCGTCCTCGTTCACCTTGCGGTGTGCCCGCATGTCGCCGTTGCGGTAGGCGTTGAGCAATCGGAGCTGCCACGGGTCCATGCCGATGGTCTTGGCGACCTTGTCCATCTGCAACTCGATGGCGAAGGACGCGGCCATGACGCCGAAGCCCCGCATCGCGCTCGAGGGCGGCCGGTTGGTGAACACCACCCGCGCATCGACCCAGACGTTGGGGATGGTGTAGGGCCCCGGCATGTGGCCGGCGTGCTTCATCGAGCCGTAGGAGCTGAAGCGCAGGTAGGCGCCGGAATCTTGATAGGAGGTGATCTTGCGGGCGACGATGCGCCCGTCGTTCATCACCCCATCCTTGATGAAAAGCCGCCAGGCGGATCGGGTGGAGGAAACCTGCATCTCCTCTTCCCGCGTGTACTTGAACTTGACCGGCCGCCCGGTCCTCATGACGGCCAGCACCGAGATCGGCTCGACCGCCACGTCCACCTTGCCGCCGAAGCCGCCGCCCACGGTGCCGCCAAGGAAGCGCAGCTTGCCCGGCGCCAGCCCCAGGATGCCGGCGGTGTTGTCGCGCGCGAAGTGCACGGCCTGCGTGTTGGTGTGCACCGTGATGCGCCCGTCGCCGCCGGGCTTCGCGATGCAGCCGTTGGTCTCCATCGGCGCCTGCTCGATGGGGCTGGTCTGGTAGTGGTCCTCGATGATGTGGTCGGCCTCGGCGAAGCCCTTATCGACATCGCCAAAGCGGATCTGCGAGGCGGCGTGGTCGTCGGGGTAGATGTAGTGGTTGTTGGGCCAGTGGGCGGTCAGCACCGGCGCCTCGCCGGAAATGGCTTCCTCCACGTCGAACACGCCGGGGAGCGGGTCGTACTCGACCTCCACCTTGGCGGCGCCGACGCGGGCGGCCTCGGCGCTCTCGCCCAAAACGGCGACGATCGGCTCGCCCCGCCAGCGCACCTTGTCGAAGGCGAGGATCGGCTCGTCTTCAGGGCCAACGCCGACGGCGGCGAGGCCGTTCCACACCTTCTTGCCGGGCAGGTCTTCGTGGGTGAGGACGCAGACCACGCCAGGACTGGCCTCCGCCGCGCTGGTGTCTACGCGCACGAGGCGGGCGTGGGGCTCCGCGCTCCGGTGCATCTTGAGATGCAGCATGCGCGGGTAATGGACGTCCTCGTAATAGGTGGTCTGGCCGCGCGCGTGGCTTTCGAGATCGCGCTGGCCGACGTTCCGGCCGACGACGCCGAGTTCCTTCATCGACATTAGCTCGCCTCCTCCTCGGTATCCGAGAGCGCCTGTGCGGCCTGCTGCACCGCGCGGACGATGGGCGCGAACCCGGTACAGCGACAGAGATTGCCCGAGAGCCCCTCCACGATCTCGTCGCGGCTTGGCGTCGGGTTGCGGTCGAGCAGCGCCTTCGCCGCCACGACCATGCCGGCGGTGCAGTAGCCGCACTGCGCCGCGTAGTTCTCGACGAAGGCCTCTTGCAGCGGCACGATCGCGTTGGTCTCGTTGAGACCTTCGAGCGTGGTCACCTCGGCCCCTTCCGCCCGCTCGGCGAGTGTCAGGCAGGAGAGGTGAAGCTCCCCATCCACCAGCACCGAGCAGCTGCCGCAGCCGCCCTGGCCGCAGCCGCTCTTGACTGCATTGAACTCCAGATTGTCCCGCAGCACGTCCTGCAGCGTCGCCAACGGCCGGATCACCACCGCCTCGTCACGGCCGTTGACCGTGAGGCGTATCAGCTTGTCTTCCATCGTTACCTCCAGCTCAACGTCGTCAGGCGAGCGCCGCCAGCACCCGGCCGACGAAGACGCCGGTCATGCGCCGGCGATACCAGTCGGTTGCGATCGCGTCGGTCTGGGGCTCGACTGCGCCCTCGGCCGCCTGAGCTGCCGCCGCTATGGCCCCCTCGTCCAGGACGGAGCCGATCACCGCCTGCTCCGCCGGTGCGCAGCGGGTGGGCTGCGCGTTCGCGCCGCTGAGCGCGATCCGGGCGTCGGCCACCCTGTCTCCGTCCTTCTGTACGCAGGCCGCAACCGTGACCACCGACGGGGTGGAATAGCGCCGCCGCGCGCACTTCATGTAGGTGCAAGCGCCCGCTGGCGCGTCGAGCTCGATCCGGGTCAGCAGGCCGGTGCCGGGCGGCGCGCCATCGGCCCAACCGGCGTAGAAATCCTCGATGGATTGAGTCGTCTCGCCGTCGGCCGTCGCGAAGACCAGCTGCGCGCCGAGGGCGAGCAGCGCCGGGGCGAGGTCGCCGAAGGGCGCCCGGGCGAACAGGTTGCCGCCGACCGTCGCCATGTTCTGCACCGCAGGCCCACCGATCTCGCGGGTCGCGGCCTGGAGCGCCGCAATCGGCACGGCCTCGCGTAGCACGCTGAGCGAGACTGCGGCCCCCACCGACCACCCGCCATCGCGCGCCACCACCTTGTCGAGGCCGAGGCGGTCCACCCCGATCAGGTAGCCCCCGTCCGACGGATAGGTCTCGCGCATCAGGCTGGTGCCGCCTGCGAGCACCGCAGCCGCAGCGCCGTGGCGGGCGATCAGATCGGCCGCTTCGTCGATCGAGCCGGGCCGAAGCAACTCTGGCATGGACGTCCCCCTTCGTCCGTTGAAATGCCGCCCGCGGGGTGTCGGCACACGTCCGGCACCGCCGCGGGGCCGCATCGTAGCGCAGAGGGGACGGGATCACACCCGTCTCACATGCCCCGATAGGCATCGCTCGGATTTCTCGCGCCGCCGCGCTCCAGGTGACGCAGACCATGACCCTGCGGAGAAATCCGGGCTAAGCTCGCCGGCAGGATCGAACGGGTTGAGGAACTGCCGTCATGCGGCTGCTTCAGCCTGTCAAAGCGCTGCTCTTCTTGTGTGCCTGGCTGTGCCTTTCCTGCGGCGCAGCGGCGTTGCCGGCGCTGGCGGCAGGCGACGACCTCGATGCGGCGCTCGACCGCGTCATCAGGGCGCGCGGGCTCGAGCCCCTGGAGATGCCGCCGCTGGTGACGTCGCCCAAGTTCCGCCTGGGCCAGATGCTCTTCTTCGACCCCATCCTCAGCGGCACGCGCGACGTGGCCTGCGCCACCTGCCACCTGCTGGGGCGGGGCACGTCGGACGGGGTGGCGCTCTCGCTCGGCGTGCGTGCCGCCGGCCTCGCGGAGGAGCGCCGCGCGCTCGACACGGAGCGAGTACACCCGCGCAACACCATGGACCTCTGGAATCGCGGGCACCCGAGCGTGCGCAACATGTTCTGGGACGGGCGGGTGAGCGAGATCGAGGCGCCAGTGAGCCGATTCCAGACCCCGATGATGGATTACCTGCCGGACGGGATTGAGAGCGTGCTGGCAGCGCAGGCGCTCTTCCCGCTCGTCGGCGAGGAGGAGATGCTGGGCCTCCCCGGCGACCGCTCGGCGCCCGACCTGCCCGGCGGTCATGGGGATCGGCCCAACGAGATCGCCCTCGCGGCGGCGGGCCTGGACGAGGATGAGCCCGAGCGCTTCGTCGCGGTCCACGACGCGCTGATGCGCCGGCTCCTCGGCCAGGCCGGCACGCCGCTCGCCGACTGGCAGATCGCCTACCGCCGGCTCATCGCCCAGGCCTTTCCCGAGACCCTGCTCGGTGCGGTCACCATCGGCGATCTCGCCAACGCCGTCGGCCACTTCCAGGGGCTGGCCTTCGCCACGCGCGAGACGCCGTGGGATCGTTATCTCGCCGGCGACAAGGACGCCATCGACACCGCGGCGAAGCGGGGCGCACTGCTCTTCTACGGCAAGGGCCGCTGCGTCGCCTGCCACAGCGGCCCGCTCCTGAGCGACTTCCAGTTCCACTCCCTCGCCGCGCCCCAGATCGGCCCGGGAATCGACGAGACCGGCGACGACCGCGGCCGCTACGAGGCGACGCGGATTCCCCGGCACCGCTATCAGTTCCGCACGCCGCCGCTCCGCAACGTCACGCTGACCGCACCCTATTTCCACAGCGGGGCCGTCGCGAGCCTGGAGGACGCCATCGCGCTCCATCTCGCGCCGCCCACCGGCGGGGCGGGGGCCGATGCCGCGGCCGACCCCTCCGCCGAGGCGCTGCGGCGCGCGAGTTTCGCGCCCATGCTGAGAAGGGGCGTGACGCTCGACGAAGACGGGCGCGCGAGCCTCCTCGCCTTCCTCCAGAGCCTGGAGGACGCCCAGGCCGACAGCCGCGCGCTCATCGTGCCCGAGAGCGTGCCGAGCGGCCTGCCTGTGCCGGCGCTTGCCGGCGGGGACTGAGCGTCGCCCGGGCCGATTTTCCCGCGCCTGCAACTCGATTATGCTTGCGCATGATCTTGCGCCCGTGCGAGAGATGTAACCGGTTTCACCGCGCGTCTGCGACGGAGTGCACCGGTCCAGCGCTCGCCATCCGACTCCAACAAGAATTTGATGCCCTTTGCGGGGATGCATTGATAACGTCGCTGCCCGCGTTGAATGGAACAGGCTCACATTGGGGGTCGTCGCGTGTTCACCAATAATCCCTTCGCCGTGCTTTCGGAGTCCATACCGCCCTCCGCGATACAGGCCTACGTCGGCGTCATGATCGCGCTGGTCGTGGGCGGCACCCTCTTCGATGTCTGGCACAAGGGGAGCGCCGCCTACTTCTTCGGCAGCTGGCGGAACTCACGGGACAAGGGCACGCAGAAAGTTGGCGGCGGGAAAATGCTGTCGCTCGCGATCCAGACTGCTTTGGTGGAGGTCCTGACCTCCGCGGAATTCGGCCTGGGCCGCCGCCGCGTTGCCCATCTGCTGACGATGTACGGCTTCCTGCTCTACGTCGCGACCACCGTCGTCATGGTGTTCTGCCCCGCCACGGCGACGCCCGCCGTCCTGCCCCAGTTGTGGATCGCAGGCGCCCTGCTGGTCTGCCTCGGCGGTTACTGGTTCTGGTTCTTCATCCGGGTCGACGTGTCGGCCGAGGGCCATACGCCCTTCCGGATCATGCGCGCCGACCTCTTCGTCCTCTCGCTTCTCGCCACCACGTCGCTGGGGCTGATCTGGGCCGCCCTGCAGTCGGTCGAGAGCTGGGGAACGTACATCGTCCTCGTCCTTTACCTCATCGCCACGACGGTGCTCTTCGGCGCCGTTCCGTGGTCCAAGTTCTCGCACATGTTCTTCAAGCCCGCGGCGGCCTTCGAAAAGCGGGTATCGGAGGCAGCCGGCTCGAGAAGCAACCTGCCGGCCCCCGCCGACAAGCCCGAAACTTTCGGCAGTGCCCGCGAACGGCCCCGCCACTACTGATCGGCCCGCCAGCGGTCTTCGACAGAGGAGATAACGGAGCCCCATGCCGACATTCGTATACATGACCCGGTGCGACGGCTGCGGATACTGCGTCGACATCTGCCCGTCCGACATCATGCATATCGATAAAACCTACCGGCGCGCCTACAACATCGAGCCCAACATGTGCTGGGAGTGCTACTCCTGCGTGAAGGCGTGTCCGCAGAATGCCATCGACTGCCGCGGCTACGCCGACTTCGCTCCCATGGGGCACAGCGTGCGGGTGCTGCGGGAGGAGGCGAAAGGCACGATCTCCTGGAAGATCAAGTTCCGGGACGGCAGGGAAAAGGATTTCGTTTCGCCGATCCGGACCACGCCGTGGGGATCGATCAAGCCGCCGACCGACTACGCGGCACCCACGGCGGACGCGATGAAATCCCAGGAACTCGCGCACGAGCCGGACGCGCTCAACATCGAGGCGCTGCCTGTGCTCGCGCCGGAGCGATTCAAGGAGGGAGGCCTCTAGTGGCTTTGTTCTCGCGCCGTAAGACGGTCTTCGTGGATGCAGACATCCTGGTCATCGGCGGCGGCATGGCCGGCTGCGGGGCGACCTACGAGGCCCGATACTGGGGGCGCGACCTGAAGGTGGTCTGCGTCGAGAAGGCGAACATCGAGCGCAGCGGCGCCGTGGCCCAGGGCCTCTATGCGATCAACTGCTACATGGGCATGCAGTGGAACGAGAACCAGCCTGAGGACCATGTCCGCTACGCCCGGAACGACCTCATGGGCCTGGTGCGGGAGGATCTGGGCTACGACATCGCCCGCCACGTCGACTCCACGGTGCACAAGTTCGAGGAGTGGGGCCTTCCCATGATGAAGGACCCGGAGACCGGGCGCTATCAGCGGGAAGGCAAGTGGCAGATCATGATCCACGGCGAGAGCTACAAGCCGATCGTCGCCGAGGCCGCCCGCAAGGCCGCCACCGAGGTCTACAACCGGATCATGGTGACCCACCTGCTGATGGACCGGACCAAGCCCAGCCGCGTCGCGGGCGCAGTCGGGTTCAACGTCCGCAGCGGGGAATTCTACGTCTTTCGCGCCAAGGCCGTGATCGTCTCCGCCGGCGGCGCGTCGCACATCTTCAAGCCCCGCGCGGTGGGCGAGGGCATGGGACGCACCTGGTATGCGCCCTGGAGCAGCGCGTCGGCCTATGCGCTGCCGATCCTCGTCGGCGCCAAGATGACCCAGATGGAGAACCGGATCGTCCTCACCCGCTTCAAGGACGGCTACGGGCCGGTCGGCGCCTATTTCCTCCACCTCAAGACCTACACCGAGAACGCCTATGGGGAGGAGTACGAGTCCAAGTGGTACGACCAAACCAAGACGCTGGTCGGCGACTACATCGACATGCATCCGGTGCCGACCTGCCTGCGCAACCATGCCTTCCTGGAGGAGGTCAAGGCCGGCCGGGGCCCGATCCGCATGGTGACGAAGGAGGCCTTCGCCGATCCGCACAAGGAGCAGGTCGGCTGGGAGAATTTCCTGGGCATGACGATCGGGCAGGCGGTCGTCTGGGCCTCCCAGAACATCGATCCCAAGCACACCAATCCGGAGCTGACCACGTCCGAGCCCTACGTCATGGGCTCGCACGCCACGTGCTCGGGCGCCTGGGCTAGCGGCCCGGAAGACTGCGCGCCGGCGGACTACCAGTGGGGATACAACCGGATGATGACCGTCGACGGGCTCTTCGGCGCCGGCGACACCATCGGAGGCTCCGCCCACAAGTTCTCGTCGGGCTCCTACACGGAAGGCCGGATCGCCGGGAAGGCGGCGGTCAACTACGTCAACGACCTGAAGAGCGAGCAACCGCAAGTCAGCGAGAAAGAGTACGAAGACCTCAAGACGGTCATCTTCCAGCCCCTGGAGACCTACCGCATCGGCCGCAACGAGATCGTCGCGGGAACTGTCTCACCCAGCTACATGCTGCCGATTCACGGTCTCCAGCGTCTCGAGAAGATCATGGACGAGTACGTCGGCGGTATCGGTGCCAACTACACGACGAACGAGCCCATGCTCACGCGCGGGCTGGAGCTGCTGGACATGCTGAAGGAAGACCTCGACCATCTCGGGGCCGAGGACCTGCACCAGCTTCAGCGGGCGTGGGAGCTGCACCACCGGGTGCTGGCCTCGGAGGCGGTGACCCACCACACGATGTTCAGGACGGAGACGCGGTGGCCGGGATACTACTATCGGGGCGACCATCCGAAGCTGGACGACACCGATTGGCACTGCTTCACCCTGTCCCGCTACGACCGGGAGTCCGGGGAATGGGCCATGGAGAAGGCCCCCGTCTACCACATCGTGGATTAGCCCGGATTTCTCACCACCAACACGGTTGGGCGCGCCGTCGCGCATAACCATTTCATTTCAATAGCTTGGGAGAAGACACGAGCGTGCGCCCGACGCCGGAACGAGGAAAATAATCACCCAGTAACCACCCCGAAGTAAACTCCAGACCACTCCTGACCTCAAAAGCCCGCGGAAACCCTGGCAGCGGGATCGCCGCCCCGTCCTCCGCAGCCGCGCACGGCCCAGCCATGCCGTCGCCCATCCGGGCCTCGGCGGCGCCGCAGGGCCGCCCGGCCCGGCGGCGTGCGGCCCCCCGCCTGCAACCCGCATCACGATCCTTGCTCCGCGCCGGCGCCCTCACGCCGGCAGGAGGGAGAGCCCGGCCTGAAGCGGGGCGCGGCGTGCGGCGTCCGGCGAGAGGCGTCCTCGCCGCTTCCACTCACAGGCTAGCGGGAGGCGGCACATGCAGATCAACGGCACACTCCATGGAAACGCCCGAACCTACCTCACCCACCTGTTCGGGCAAGGGCTCGATGACCAGCGCTACGTGGTCGAGCGGTACCTGTCCGACTACTAGGGCCAGATCCGGCCCTGGCGGCCCGGCAAGGGATCGAAGGGCGGACGCAAGCAGGCGCGCAAGGCGATGAGCTTGCGGGCCGTTCAGCGGCTGCGGCCCGAGCGCCACGAGGTCATCGTCTGCACCGGGGTCAACCTGACGGACTCGGGCATGCAAATGTGGGGGAGCTACGCGGCGGGCATTTTCGTCGACGCCCGGCGCCGCTGATCCACCGTCGGCGGGGTGTCCGCTGCGGGCGCCCCGCCGCCTCTTCGTCTCTCCCTGCCGTCTTCAACGACCGGGCTCGCCATGGCACGATGCGTCTCGATCCCCGGCATCAGCCCTCTATCCCGGACACGACCATGCCCGAAGCCGATCTTCTGCAAGCCTGCCTCGACGAGCTCGACGGCTTCGACGACTTCCTCGACCGAAGGGAGCTGGCGGAGGAGCACGCGCCGGTGCTTCTCGGCAGGACGGGCATCGCTTCCATGCTCGCCGCCCGCATCGCGCGGACCGCGGACCCGGAGCGCAACGCTCCGCTCGACCTGTTCGGGGTCCTGGTCGAACGGGCGCAACGCGATGCCGAGAACCGACGCCGCTTCGGCGAGCCCTTCCTCGCCGAGGCGCGCGGCGCCATCGATACCCTGGCCGCCCGCGGCGACCTCCCGGACCACGCCGCGCTCGGTCTGGCACGCGCCTTCATCCGCGCAGGCCTGGATGCGCCGGAATGCCTCTTCCCGATCTTCGCCGGCGAACCCGGCACCGGCCAGGCGCTTGCCGCGTTTCCCGGCCTGCTGGACGGGGAGATCGACCGTCTCGCGCGCCATGCGGGCGGCGACGATCATCTGCTGCACGACCTCCTCGCCAACCTGATGGCGGTCCTTCCGTCCGAGTTCAGGCCGACCTTCGTCCACCATGTTTCGGGGCGCGAAGAGGAGCGGTACGGCCGCGCCGCCCTTTACTGGCTGCTGGACCGCTCGCCCGAGGTTCGCCTGGCGGCCGCCAGCGGCCTCTCCGGCCGGGTGCGGGGCGACACGCCATGGAGCCCGCCCTGCCGGCGCTCGTGCCGCTCATCCGGAACTGGATGCCGGCGGATTCCGCGCGTCCCTTGCTGGATACCGCCCTGCGCGAGACCCGGCTGCGGGGCCGCTTCCACCCGATGGCGCGCCCCGCGGGCCGTCCGACGCGTTTCCTCGCCGCCCTGCCGGCCGGCTCGAGCATGCAGCATCTCGCCGCCATGCTCGACCCTGCGGACGGACCCGCTTGCGCGGTGGTGGTGTTGTTAAGCGTGGAAAAGTGACCCCCTATTGGGGGTGATCGGCGTCCAAAATTGACCCCCTTGGATTTGTGTCCATGAACACACCTCGTCGTTTGGACGGACGGGGTGGTGGGGGAGATGCTGGTTGTGGAAACGATCGCGAAGATCCGTCGGGATCATCTGGTGAAGGGCGTTCCGATCAAGAAGCTCGCCCGGGATTTGAGGGTTTCCAAGAACACGATACGCAAGGTGGTGCGGGGCGATGCGACCTCGCACAGCTACGAGCGCAAGATCCAGCCGATGCCGAAGCTTGGGCTGTGGGTGGAGGAGCTTGAGCGCCAGCTGAAGGCCAACGAGAAGAAGGCACGCAAGGATCGGCTGTCTCTTCTGCGGATTCATGAAGACCTTGTGTCGCTGGGCTACAAGGGCGGCTATGACGCGGTTCGCCGCTATGCCAGGGCCTGGCGGCGCCGGTGGCGGCTGTTGTCGCCGGCGCAGGCCTATGTGCCGCTGATCTTCGATCCCGGCGAGGCCTACCAGTTCGACTGGAGCCACGAGTACGCGCGTCTGTCGGGCGCGACGACCAGGGTGAAGGCGGCGCACATGCGGCTGTGCCACAGCCGGATGTATCTGGTCCAGATCTTTCCCCGCGAGAGCCAGGAGATGGTCTTCGAGGCGCACGAGCGTGCCTTCCGCTTCTTCGGCGGGGTCTGCCGGCGGGGCATCTACGACAACATGAAGACGGCGGTGAGCACGATCTTCGTGGGCAAGAAGCGGGACTACAACCGCCGCTTCCAGGAGCTGTGCTCGCACCATCTGGTGGAGCCTGTGGCGTGCACGCCAGGGGCTGGCTGGGAGAAGGGGCAGGTCGAGAAGCAGGTGGGTGACCTTCGCGGCCGCCTGTTCGTGCCCATCCCGCGGGGCCGCTCCTACGCCGAGATCAACGAGTGGCTGATGGATCGGTGCATCGAGGACGCCAAGAAGCATCCGCATCCGACAATCCCGGGCAAGACGGTGTGGCAGGTGTTCGAGGAGGAGCAGCCCTTCCTGATGGCGTATCGCGGCCCCTTCGACGGCTTCCATGCCAGCGAGGTGTCGGTCTCGAAGACCTGTCTGGTGCGCTTCGACAACAACCAGTACAGCGTCGCGGCCCGCGCCGTCGGCCGGCCGGTGGACGTGCGGGCCTATGCCGATCGGATCGTCATCCGCCAGGACGGCAAGACCGTTGCCGAGCACCCCCGCAGCTTCGGGCGCGGCCGGTTCGTCTACGATCCGTGGCATTACGTGCCGATCCTGACGCGGAAGCCCGGCGCGCTACGCAATGGCGCGCCCTTCAAGGACTGGCAGTTGCCCAACGCGCTCGGCCGCCTGCGAACCCGGCTCGCGGGCCACGACGACGGCGACCGGCAGTTCGTCAAGGTGCTCGCGGCGGTGCTGGAGGACGGACTGGAGGCGGTTGAGGCGGCCTGTGCCGAGACGCTCGACTGCGGTGCCTGCAGCGCCGACGTGGTGCTCAACATCCTCGCCCGGCAGCGCCAGCCGGCACCGCCGGCAATCATCCCGACGCCCGAGGGCCTGCAGCTTCGCCACAAGCCGGTAGCCGACTGTCAGCGCTACGACAGCCTGAGGGAGGCCGGTCATGGAGCGTCATGATGTGCTGGAGATGATGACCCAGCTGAAGCTCGCAGGTATGCGCGCCGCTTACGACGACATCCTTGCCGACGGGCTCAAGCGCCGCCATCCGGTGCAACAGATCATCGGTACGCTGCTGCAGGTCGAGATCGCCGACAAGAGGGCCCGCTCGATCAAGTACCAGATGGCCTCCGCCAAGCTGCCGACGGTCAAGGAGCTGGCCGACTTCGACTTCGCCGCCTCGCCGGTCAACGAGCCCCTGATCCAGGAGCTCGCCGG
Organism: Alphaproteobacteria bacterium; assembly: GCA_963422645.2. Taxonomy (GTDB): domain Bacteria; phylum Pseudomonadota; class Alphaproteobacteria; order UBA828; family UBA828; genus WTGU01. The sequence goes on along the minus strand of CAXXVO010000007.1, from coordinate 425,937 downwards.
CGGCGGCTTCCTCGAGGGCAAACGCAACATCGTGCTGGTCGGCGGCACCGGTACCGGCAAGACCCATCTCGCCGTCGCCATCGCGCGGTCCTGCATCCGCAAGGGCGCGCGCGGCCGGTGCTACAACGTCGTCGACCTGGTCAACCTCCTCGAGGCCGAGCTTCGCGCCGGACGCCAGGGCCGCACTGCAGACCAGCTCGTCCGCCGCGACTTCGTCATCCTCGACGAGCTCGGCTACCTGCCCTTCGCCCAGGCCGGTGGGCAGCTGCTCTTCCATCTGATGAGCCGGCTCTACGAGCGCACCTCGATCGTCATCACCACAAACCTCGCCTTCGGCGAATGGCCATCCGTCTTCGGCGACCCCAAGATGACCACAGCGCTGCTCGATCGCCTCACCCATCATTGCGAGATCATCGAGACCGGCAACGAGAGCTGGCGCTTCAAGAACCGCTCCTGACCCGCCGCCGGCCTCCCTTGCGGCCCGGTTGCCCCGGTGGGCCAACAGGGACCCCCCACGCGGCTTCGCTCCGCGTAGCGCAGGGCGCCACACGAAGCCGCGCGGGTCCCCCCTATTGGCTACCGGGACAACCTCCGCCGTGCCACTCAGGGGGGTCAATTTTGCACGCCGATCGGGGGTCAGTATTGAAAGCCGATTGACACATTTGTGCAGAATAGGCTCGGGAACCCTGGGCAGCCGGACTGTCAAAATTGGCTCGCAAATCTTCGAGAGCCGTGTGGACGGCGCGGAGGTCGTCACCGAACCGCTCCCGCACCAGCGTGGCTGCGACTGTCGGTCCCCCGGCGTCATTATGCAGGAGCACGAACGCCACGTCGTACCAGTCTTTGGGCGCCCGCCTTGAGTATGCGGCTGCTGCCTTGGCGAGCAGAAACCCAGCCAAGCCCGCTACCTTCACTTGGGTGTTGTAGGTGACGCCTCCGATCCGGGCGGTAAGGTCGCGCACTTCGGTGTCGCGGGATGCGAAGCCCGTACCACGTAGATTGATCGCGCCGAGGTTCTCGCACTCGTCGAATCTGATTGTCGCTGACGTCGGTTTGTCGTGTAGATCTGCCAAGAGCTCGAACTTCACAACCGTCCGCACGGCAGCCCCGTCGGCCACCCAACACCAGATCCGGCCATCCTGGGGGACGAACTCCGCATTGCGAAGCGCTTGCTCCAGTCGTGCGGTATTCACGGCGCCATAGGCGATCTCAAGATCGACTTGCACGTCCACGTCAGTGGTCCCGGCGTGTTGAAATTCGCTGCCGGCACAGAGTAATTCCGGCACCAGCCCCCCGATCACGACGAACTCCGGTCGCGCCCCGTAGTGGTGGATGATGCGTACAAGCGCCCTCTCAGCCGCTTCACGTGCGGCACGGGAGCGGGGAGGCGGATCATCGGCCACGGATCACGTCCCGGAGATGTTCGGCGGCTTCCTCGCCTCGCACGCCGACGACACGCAGGTCGGCGTATACGCGAGGCCACGGTGCGAGGCTGAGGCCGTTCTTCACCTCGGCAAGCAACCGCGTTGTAACCGTGGGGAATGGACGAAGGGTGAGGCGCCCACCTTCAATCGGTCGCAGGTCCGCCTTCGCGGCCACCTCCTCAAGCCCTGCAATCGTCTTCCTGTCGACGTAGACCTCGCCGGTCGTAACCGTGGTGAGATAGGGAGCGAACACCGATGCTGCCACCGTGCCCGTGGCCGCCCACGAGATACCTGTGTTGTTCCATCGCTGACCGGTTTCCGCCAGAGCCGTCGCCGGGTCGCGCCACGTCACACCGACCGTAAGAGCGGTCTCTGGCATCATCGAGGCAGCCGCAGTCGCGTACGCGTCCAGCAGTCGGTTCTGATCGGGAATTCGGCGCGCGGAGTTGCGCCCACGACGCGTTGCGGCGCTTATGAGCCCGAGATCGGTGAGAGTTCTAAGGGCGTTCGTGGCGCTTCCGGCAGAAAGCCGCGTGGTCTCCTGCATGGCGCCGACGGTGGCCCGGCTGCCGCAGAGCAACGCCTCGGAGACAGCCAGGACGGAGGGCGACCAGCGAAGCGGTTTCGGCGGCACCTTGATGGGGTGCCCACTCCTGGAAATGATCAGGGACTCCAGCACAATCTCCGCCGCACCGGTCTCGTCCACCCAGCCGACCCCCGCGGCCGAGAGTGCCTCGCGTGCGCCTGGAGACATGTGGCGAGCTGCCGCGACGTCCGGGCGTTCCTTGCGGCCGGCGAGTAACTCGCGCGCCTGACGCAATCCGCCCTCGCCCAGCCATTCGACCGTGATAGGCTCTCCGTTAAGTTCGAGGTCGATCATATGACCGTCCTCGCGGCGGCGCCGAATCTGGACCGAAGGAGGGAGCACGGCCGCGACTGCGGCCTCGGAACGGTGGGTTGTGTTGCTCCTTGTCACGTCAATCACCGAGAGGATAATCATCAATAAGGGAACATACATCACATCCCGAATGAGGTATAGAACTTTGTGAGGATATGATGCCGGTCACCAGGTACAGCCTCAAGGTTCGACCAAGACAACCAGAGCTACTGTCGACCGCAGAACGCCTTAGATGCACGTTGGAAGGTCAGGGCCCGCGCGGCCACGCGATACGTCACCTAGGGAGTCCGCCCACTATTCCGCTGTCGCAAGATCGCCGTCGATGCTGTCGCCGATGCGGGCGGCGGAGGCCTTGACGGTGTCGCGGGCGAGGTGGGCGTAGCGGGCTGTCGTCTGAACCTGCGTGTGCCCCAGCAGCTTCCCGATCATCGGCAAACCCTCGCCGAGCGCCAGCGCACGCGAGGCAAAGCTGTGTCGAAGATCGTGGATCCGCACATCGTCGAGCTCGGCCCGCGCTCGGATGCGGCGCCAGGGGTGCTGAAGGTCGGTCAGATGGCTGCCCGGCTTACGGCCGGCGATCACCCACGGGTTGTCCTCGTCACGGGTTAGGCCCTCCAGCAGTCGCACCGCCGAAGGCGCCAGCGGCACCGCCCGCCCGCCAGTCTTGGTATCCGGTAGCCGCAGCTCGCCCGCCTCCAGGTCGACATGCTCCCATCGCAGCTTCTGGATCTCCGATAGCCGGCACCCGGTCAGCATCAGCAAGCGGATCGCTACCACCGCGGAGCGGGTCTCTGAGCCGTCCCGCAAGATCTCGTCGAGCACCTTCCCGAGCCGCGCGAACTCCTCTGCGTTCAGAAACCGCTCCCGCTTCTCCTCCTTGTAGCGCTTGATGTGCAGGCACGGGTTGGAGCCGTCCGGACGCCAGCCCCAAACCTCCGCCATGGAGAACATCTTGGAAAGCACCCCCAGCGTCCGGTTGGCCTGGTAGGGCGTCTCCCGCAAGGCGTGGTGCAGTTCCGCGATGTCGCTGCGCTTGATGTCCCTCACCTTGCGCTTGCCAATCCGGGGCTCGATGAAGAGCTTTACCGAGCGTCCGTACTCGTAGGCGGTGCTGGGCTTGCAGTGGTCCGGCACATAGTCCTCGAGGAACCGCTTGCCGAGCTGCTTCATGGTCGGGGCCTTGCGGCGCGCGTCCCGGGCGGCCGCCGGGTCGCCGCCGCCCTTGGCTTCGGAGATCGCCGCCATGGCCCGTCGCCGCGCCGTCTCGGTCGGCACCGCGCCGTGACGGCCCAGGGTGATGCGCCTCATTCGGCCATCGGCGCGGAACTGCGCGACGTAGTACTTGCGCCCCGAGGCTCGGATGCGAACGCCGAAGCCGGGGAGGTCGTCGTCCCAGTAGAACTTCTCGGTGCCATCGCCCTGAAGATGGTCGACGGCGCGTTTGGTGATCTTGAAGTGGGTGGCCATGGCGGTCTCCCCGTAATTCTTCCGTTGTCTGGTGATGGGTGGAGATTTCACCGATTGAGTGTTCGCTTCCAGTCTCGTCTCAGCGGCCTCAGCCAGACGTCCTTTCTCGGCTCGGCGCGCTTCATATGGGTGCTGCCGTCATCTTGAACATATTGGATAAACCTCTGGTAACGCCGCTGGCCATCGGATATCGTCGTCCCCATGGCGGTGCGCGACGAAGACTTTGGGGCGGTGCTGACGCCTGTCGAGGCGGAGGACGGACTTTGGTCGCCGCCGATGGCGGCGCTGCCACGCGGGCCATGCGACTGGCAGTCTCTGTGCGAACAGGCGCGTGCACGGGCGGAGGCGGCGGAAGCGCGTGTCGAGGAGCTGCTCCAGGCGGAGAGGGATGCCCGCTCCCGGGCGGGCTCGCTGAAGTGGCAACTCGACAGGAGCCGGACCAAGCTGAAGGCGGCCGTCGAGGAGACGGCGGAGGTTTGCCGTGCGGCGAAGGACGCGCTTTTCCATCAGGCGGAAGTGGCGCGACTGGAGAAGCTGCTTGCGGAAGCCGGCGTCGATTCGAGAAAAGGTGCGACCGGGCGGCTGCGGAGGGAGAACGCTCGGCTGCACAGGGCGCTGGAGCGAGCGGGGGAACAGAAAGACGAGATCGCGTCGTTTCGCGGGGAGATCTCGGCGCTGCGGAAGTCGGAACGGGCGGTTCAGGCGTCTCTGTCGAGGGAAAGCGCCAAGTTGCGCAAAGCCCTGGAGCGCACGGACCGGCAGAAGGACACGATCGAGGCGCTGCGCACGGAGCTGCGCGAGGCGCACAAGGGAACGGCGCGGCTGAACAAGAAGATTGCGCAGCTCGGCGTGGAGGTCGCGGGGCTGGGCGAGGAAGCGTCGGCGTCGACGGCCCTGGCGGACGCGATCGAGGCGCTGCGCGTGGAGAATGCCGCCCTGCACAAGACGACGAGGGCCTCGGAGAGCCGGTGCAAATGGCTCGAGACCGAGAACGCCGATCTGCGCTGGGCGCTGCGCAACTCCCACGAGCGCGAGGAGCAGCTCAAGAACCGGCATCGCGACGAGATAGACCGGCTGAACGGGGATATCGCCCGGGAGCGCTCGTTCCGTGCTCGGAGCTGGGAGGTCCGGGAGGCCATCATCGGGCCGCTGCACAAGCGGCTTGCCCAGCTTCGCAGGGCGATCGTGCGGGCCAGGGACATCATCGAATCGCTGCGTCGGCGCAACGCCGAACTGCGGGCCGAGACGCGGGCGTTGAAGGCCGAGAGGGCGGTGCTGGCATCGCGCGTCGAGACGCTGGAAGCCCAGGTCGAGAAGCTGCGTTCGACCCGGAGGGTCCTGTCGAAGGCGCTGTTCGGCAGCAGGAGCGAGAAGCGGAAGAAGGCGGACACGGGGCGCAAACGCGGCCAGCAGCCCGGCGCGCCGGGCCACGGCCGCACTCAGCGGCCCGGGCTCGGAGAGAAGACGGAACGGCGCAACCCGCCGAAGGATGCGCGCATCTGTTCCTGTTGCGGCAAGTCCTATGTCGCCAACGGCGAGCATGCGACGACCCTCATCGAGGTCGCGGTCGAGGCCCATATCCGCAGGATCGAGCGGACGCGCTGGCGCCGGGGTTGCGAGTGCGCCTCCTCGCCCCTGGAGGTGACGGCGCCGCCGACGCCGCGTCTGTTCCACGGAACGCTCTACGGCACCAGCTTCTGGGCGCGCTTCCTGTTCGAGCACTGTGCTTGCCTGCGCCCGTTGAGCCGGGTCGCGGCGTGGTATGCCGACCAGGGCCTGCCGGTCGCGCCGGGTACGCTGGCCAACAGCCTGAAGCGCTTCGTGCCGCTGTTCGAGCCGCTCGCCAAGGCGATCCTCGCGCACCAGAACCGGACGATGGTGCGCCATGCCGACGAGACTGGCTGGCGGGTGCAGGAGTTCTGCGACAGCGGCCGGTCGAGCCGCGCCTGGCTGTGGACGTCGGTCAGCAGCGACGCGGCCTACTTCCACATCGACCCGTCGCGCAGCGCCGAGGTCGCGAAGACGCTGTTCGGCGACACCGCCTGCACCGTGTTCGTGGTCTGCGACCGCTACGGCGCCTACACCAAGATGGCGCGCGAACTCGACGGCAAGGTGATTCTGTGCTGGTGCTGGATCCACCAGAGGCGCGACTTCATCGAGTGCGCGGCCGGCCAGCCGAAGCTGAGGCAATGGTGCGAGGGATGGATCGAGCGGTTCGCGTCGGTCTGCCGGCTGAACAAGGAGCGGTTGAAGCATTACGACCCCGCTCTCGAACGCCAGACGCCAGCGTTCGGCGCGGCGCAGGACGAGTTGAAGAAGGCGGTCGACGAGCTGTTCGCGCAGGCCGAAGCGGAACTGGCCGGGCTGACGGACAAGGCGCGCAGGACCAAGCCGCTGCGATCGCTGCTCAAGCATCGCGAGGGACTGAGCGTCTTCGTCGACAATCCCCGGGTCCCCATGGACAACAATGTCGCGGAGCGCGAACTCCGAGGGGCGGTGACGATGGGGTCATTATGCACCTCTTTGTCAACTTCCTGAAAACATTGACATCTGGTCTGGACATGAGACCCGACACGGGCCTTTGCTTCGGGCCAGGGCGTTGGCGACCTTCTCGGAATGCAGATCCACAACCTTGATCTGGTACGGCGCACGAGGAACGAGTTGCTCGGCCGGCAACTCGCCGTCCTTGATTGAGACGGCGGATCACATGATTGGTCACCCCGAGCTCCTTCGCGGCCTCGGTCATGGTGCGCCAATCGCCGTCCTTGTCGGCCGAGAGGTAGCCGTCGATTGGCGTTTCCCGTCAAGCTCGATTTTCAATAGATCATTGTCGCGCCAATCAGTTGTTTTCCTGGCGTGGTGTAGGGGCTCCTTCGGCCTGGCTATGAGGCGCCGGGTGAGGCGCGGAGGAGGTTGCCGGTGTCAGGTGCAATGGGGCCGACCGTATCGATCTCGCGCTTGCTCAACGTCTTGTGTCCTTCGCCGGGTTCTCGCTTCTGTCCGTGGTCAGCGCATCGGCTGCCAACATCATGCCCAGTCCAAATCGGTTCCCGAGTGCCTATCTCCACAGCGTGCTCGAACACGACAGGCCGGTTCGGCAAACAAGTGGGCCCACGTGCATCATCGGGGACCGCGTCCCGGCGAGGGGACGTTGGTGGCTCGCCCACCTTCAGGCGCGGCTCTTTCCTCCTCTCCTCGCTGACTGCCGATGGGATGCAGCCGCGCCTATGCCGTCCGAAGCGCCATCGCTTCCTCGCGCGTAAAGCGGAACTCGGTTCCATCCCGCCACATTCGGTGAAGCACAACACCGATGCGCCGGGCCAAGGCAACGGTCGCGCGCTTCTTGCCCCTGTGCTTCGCCAAACGTAGCGCCCAAGCCTTCAGCCAGTTCGGCCCTGTGCGGTTCAGCATCACCGTTGCGGCTTGGTAAAGAGCCGCGCGCAGACCGGCATCGCCGGCCTTGGTGATCCGGCCGACAATATCCCTCTCCCCGGACTGCTCCCGCGCCGGCGTCAGCCCTACCCAGGGGCCGACATCCTTCGATCTTCGGAACCGCTCCGGGTCGTCGATCGCGGACTTGAAGGTCAGGGCTATGACATGCCCCACGCCCGGCATGGTCATCAACAGGCGGCATGCCCTGTCTTGCCTTGCCAGAGTGCGGACCAGCTTCTCCAGCTCGGCGAACTCGCGGCGCAGGGCCGCCCGCGCGCCCAGGATCGGTTCGGCTGCCGCTTCCAGCATCGCGTTGCCGGCGACCAACTCCCGCACTCGGGCCTCATAGCGGCCCTTCGAGATCAGGCCCAGCTTCAGGCCAAAGTTACGCAGGACGCCGCGCAGCGAGACCTCCAGGCGGATGATCGCGTCCAGCACGGACTTGCGCGAGGTCAGGAGGGCTCGCATCTCTTGCGATGACACCGACTTGCAGTGCACCGGCCGAAACCACCCCATCAGCAACAGCCGTGCGATGCCCTCGGCGTCCCGGCGATCGGTCTTGATCGGCATGGCCTTCAGCGCACCCTTTACCTGCCGGGTCTCCATCAACACGGCCTCGAAGCCGGCGTCGGTCATTCCCTTGTGCAACCAGTGGGACAAGGGACCGGCCTCGAGACCGATCGCGGTGATCTCGTGCGGCAGCTTGTGCAGGAACCCAACCAGCGCTTCAGGCGTGCTGGCGACCTGCGCCTCGGTCGCGATCTTGCCCTTCTCGTCGAGAACGCAAACCGCCGTGCTTGCCAGCGATACATCCAGCCCGATACAGACGTCCATTGTCGTTGCCCTTTCCTCCAGAGGAATTGGGGCGCGCCTTGCGGCAAGACCCCGTGAACACGCTACGCGTGTAAGGGCAACGACAACCGATTCGCCGTCATCGCGACAGGCCGAGACGCTGCACGCCGGCGCCAAGCCCCATTACGGCATCTCCAATAGGGGGTCACTTTTCCACGCTTAACAACACTCAAGGCTCATGTTGCGACCCATCCCGAGCTCGGCCCGATGCCGTCCTACGCGACGCTGACGCGGGCGATGCGCAATCGCGGCCTGGTGCGCGAGCGCCCCAGGAAGTGGCACGAGGGTGAGGACAAGCCGGCGGTCGAAGCCCGCGAGGTCCTTAGCTACGAGGTGTCTCGCAGTCACGCGCTGTGGCACGGGGACTTCCACCACGGCAAGCGCCGCGTGCTGACGGCGTCGGGCGAATGGCAGACGCCCATCCTGCTCGGCTTCCTCGACGACCACTCCAGGCTTGGCTGCCACCTGCAGTGGTACCTGGAGGAGACCGCCGAGGTCTTCGTCCACGGGCTCTGTCAGGCCTTCATGAAGAGGGACTTGCCCAGGTCCCTGCTGACCGACAACGGCGGGCCGATGACGGCGGGCGAGGTCGAGGAGGGCTTGCACCGCCTCATCGGCATCGTGGGGGCCACGACACTCGCTTACAGCCCCCATCAAAATGGAAAAATCGAGTCGTTCTGGGGCACGGTCGAGGGCCGCCTGATGGCTCAGCTCGAAGGCGTCGACGCGCTCACCCTGAAGATGCTCAACGACGCCACCATAGCCTGGCTGGAGCAGGACTACCATCGGCGGGTGCACCGCGAGCTCGGCATGACGCCGCATGAACGCCTCGCCGGGAGCGTCAAGGCATCGAGGCCCTGCCCCGCCTCGGACGAGCTCAAGGCGGCCTTCCGCATCGCCAGGAAGCGCACGCTCAGGCGCTCGGACGGCACCGTCTCGGTCGAGGGCATCCGCTACCAGGTGCCACAGCCGTGGCGCCACCTGAGGACGCTCTGGGTCCGCTATGCGCGCTGGGACCTCAGCGGCGTCGATCTGGTGGAAGGCCGAAGCGGCGAGCGGCTGTGCACGCTGTACCCCCTCGACAAGCGCGGCAACGCCGATGGCGTCCGCCGTCCTGCGAGACCCGGCAGCGACCATGGCGGCGCCAGCGCGGGCGTCGGCGAACTTCCGCCGCTGCTCAAGGGCGTGCTCGACGCCCAGGCCGCAACAGGCCTGCCGCCGGCCTGGGTACCCCATAACAAGACGCCCGGTCCGGGCGAGGACGACGATCAGGGAGATCCGTCATGAACCGCGAGCTGCTCACCTTCTACGGGCTCAAATGGAACCCCTTCGCCACCGACCTTCCGGTCGACAGCCTCATGGTGAGCCCCGCCGTCGACAGCTTCTGCCTCAGAATCGAGCATCATCTTGTGCGCCAGGGCGGCTTCGCGTTGATCGCCGGCGAGCCCGGCACCGGAAAGAGCGTGGCGTTGCGCGTGCTCGCCGACCGCCTCGGCCGCTCGGACGGGCTCAGGGTCTGTGCCATCACCCACCCCTCTTCCAGGCTGTCCGACTTCTACCGCGAGATCGGCGGGATGTTCGGCGTCGACCTGATGTACAACAACCGCTGGGCCAGCTTCAAAAACCTGCGCGAGCGATGGCTCACCCATGTCGACGACACCCGCATGCGGCCCGTGGTGCTCATCGACGAGGCCCAGGAGCTGCTGCCCTCGGTGATCTCCGAGATCCGCCTGCTGGCGTCCACCGACTTCGACTCGCGCGCCATCCTCTCGGTCGTCTTCGCCGGCGACAGCCGCCTGATCGACAGGCTCCGCCAGCCCGACTTGCAGCCCATCGCCTCGCGCCTGCGCCAGCGCCTGGTCATGACCCAGGCAGACGCCGGCGACCTCGCGGCCCTGCTCGACCATCTGGTCGAGCAGGGCGGCAATCCGGGCCTCATGAGCGCAGAGCTCAAGGACACCCTGGTCACCCACGCCGGCGGCAACCCCAGGGCGCTTACCGTCATGGGCGACATGCTGCTCGCCGCCGGCGCCGAGAAGAACCGCGAGGTTCTCGACGAGAAGCTCTTCATGGAGATCCTGGGCGAGCCCGCCAAGCCGAAGAGGGCACGGCGGTGAAGGGCTTCCCGACACGGGCGCCGATGCAGCTCGAGGATCGCCCCCGGGCGCAACAGTGGATGGTGGACACGCTGTGGGCCGAGCAGGCCGTGGGCATCGTCGGCGGCGAGCCCAAGTGCGGCAAATCCCTGCTCGCGCTCGATCTCGCCGTCGCCGTGGCCACCGGCGTCCCATGCCTGCGCCACTACCGCCCCAGCGCAAGCGGCACCGTGCTGCTCTTCGCCGCCGAGGACGCCGGCCACAGGGTGCGCAAGCGTCTGCAGGGGATCGCCCGCGCCGCCGCCACCCCCTTCGACGAACTCGACATCGCCGTCATCGACGTGCCCACCCTGCGTCTCGACCGGCCCGGCGACCGTCAACGCCTGCAGCAGACCGTGGAGCGCATCGAACCGCGCCTCCTGATCCTCGATCCCCTGGTCCGCCTGCACAGCGTCGACGAGAACGCCGTCGCAGAGATCGCCCCCATCCTCGGCTTCCTGCGCGAACTGCAGCGCCGCTTCGAAACCGCCGTCCTCCTCGTCCACCACGCCCGCAAGAGCGGCGGCACCCGGCCGGGGCAGGCCCTGCGCGGGAGCAGCGAGCTGCACGCTTGGGGTGACTCAAATCTGTACCTGCGCCGGCGCGACAAGAAGATCGTCATGACGGTCGAGCAGCGCGACGCCCGGGGCCTCAACGACATCGAGCTGGAACTCGTCGACGGCGGACATGGGCCGGCCTTCCGTCTGCACCAGGACGCGGCAGATGAAGACAGGCACGAGCCCGCCACCGTCGAGCAGCGCGTCTTCAAGGCGATCGAGCAGGCCGAAAAGCCGCTCTCGAAAGCCCAGATCCGCTCACGCGCCGCTGCCCGCAACGCCACCGTCGTTGCCGCCATCGAGAGCCTCACCAGGGAGGGGCGCATCGAACGGGCGCCCAGGGGTGGCTATCGCCTCGCAGCCGCCGAGGCGCACCGGGAGCCGCAATCCCCTGCCGCCATCAACGGAAGTGCGGGATGAGGCGTTCCCGTTCCCGTTCCCGGAACTCTTAAGCGTTGAAGGGTACAGGAACGGGAACGCCGTCAGCCTCCCTTCCAAGCAGACCTTCGCCGGGACCCGGCAATGAGCGGCGGCGATCCCCTGGCCACCTGCCGCAACATCCCCCTCGACCGGGTCGCCGCCGCCCTCGGCTACCGCAGAGACCCGACCGACCGGGCGCGCTTCAAGCGCGGGGGCTCGGTCATCAGCATCAACGGCGAGAAGTTCTTCGATCACCTGCGCGGCACGGGAGGGGGTGGCGCCATCGACCTCGTCATCCATGCGACGGGATGCCGCTTCCCGGAAGCCCTCCGCTTCCTCGGAAGCCATGAGGGGCGGAGGGAGATCACCACCATCCCAGCCGCCCCGCGACGCCTGCGGCTGCCAAGGCCCAGTCCCCGCGCCTGGCCCAGGGTCCGGGACGCCCTCATCCGCCAACGCGCTATCGGCACCGACGTGCTCGAAGCCTGCCACGGCCGAGGCCTCCTCTACGCCGATGACAGGATCAACGCCGTCTTCATCTGCCGAAACGCCAGCGGGCACACGACCGGCGCCGAGATCCTCGGCACCGCGCCGCAGCCCGGAACAAAACGCTTCAGGGGCATGGCCCCGGGATCGCGCAAGGCGCGTGGCGGCTTCTGGCTCCACTGCGACCGAAACCAGCCCGCCCTCGTCATCCTCACCGAGAGCGCCGTCGACGCCATCTCTGCACGAAGCCTGCGCGTCGAGGGGACGCGCGAGAACGGCGCCGTCGTCGCCTCAACCGCCGGCATCGCCAGCTCGGTCCCGCCCTGGATCAAGGAGTGGAAGCCACGTCGCATCGTCTGTGCCTACGACGCAGACAGCGCCGGCGACACTGCCGCCGAGCATCTCGTGCTCAACGATCCAAGGGTGAAAAGGTTGCGCCCACGACACGCCAAGGACTGGAACGAGATGCTCCTGCGGTCTCGATGAAAGCCAGGCCACTCACCGCTCTCGCAGATCAACCAAGCGCCGCATCACGAACATCAAATAATCCGAAAACCGCACCATCAAATGCTGGGCGCACGCTCAGCGTAGGGGGTCTTGCCGATGACGACCTCGACCCGGTCGTGGGCCGGGAAGGGATCGCCGGGCAGCGCGATCAGGGCGCCGCGCTCGCGCTCGAAGGCCTGGCGTGTTGTTAAGCGTGGAAAAGTGACCCCCTATTGGGGGTGATCGGCGTCCAAAATTGACCCCCTTGGATTTGTGTCCATGAACACACCTCGTCGTTTGGACGGACGGGGTGGTGGGGGAGATGCTGGTTGTGGAAACGATCGCGAAGATCCGTCGGGATCATCTGGTGAAGGGCGTTCCGATCAAGAAGCTCGCCCGGGATTTGAGGGTTTCCAAGAACACGATACGCAAGGTGGTGCGGGGCGATGCGACCTCGCACAGCTACGAGCGCAAGATCCAGCCGATGCCGAAGCTTGGGCTGTGGGTGGAGGAGCTTGAGCGCCAGCTGAAGGCCAACGAGAAGAAGGCACGCAAGGATCGGCTGTCTCTTCTGCGGATTCATGAAGACCTTGTGTCGCTGGGCTACAAGGGCGGCTATGACGCGGTTCGCCGCTATGCCAGGGCCTGGCGGCGCCGGTGGCGGCTGTTGTCGCCGGCGCAGGCCTATGTGCCGCTGATCTTCGATCCCGGCGAGGCCTACCAGTTCGACTGGAGCCACGAGTACGCGCGTCTGTCGGGCGCGACGACCAGGGTGAAGGCGGCGCACATGCGGCTGTGCCACAGCCGGATGTATCTGGTCCAGATCTTTCCCCGCGAGAGCCAGGAGATGGTCTTCGAGGCGCACGAGCGTGCCTTCCGCTTCTTCGGCGGGGTCTGCCGGCGGGGCATCTACGACAACATGAAGACGGCGGTGAGCACGATCTTCGTGGGCAAGAAGCGGGACTACAACCGCCGCTTCCAGGAGCTGTGCTCGCACCATCTGGTGGAGCCTGTGGCGTGCACGCCAGGGGCTGGCTGGGAGAAGGGGCAGGTCGAGAAGCAGGTGGGTGACCTTCGCGGCCGCCTGTTCGTGCCCATCCCGCGGGGCCGCTCCTACGCCGAGATCAACGAGTGGCTGATGGATCGGTGCATCGAGGACGCCAAGAAGCATCCGCATCCGACAATCCCGGGCAAGACGGTGTGGCAGGTGTTCGAGGAGGAGCAGCCCTTCCTGATGGCGTATCGCGGCCCCTTCGACGGCTTCCATGCCAGCGAGGTGTCGGTCTCGAAGACCTGTCTGGTGCGCTTCGACAACAACCAGTACAGCGTCGCGGCCCGCGCCGTCGGCCGGCCGGTGGACGTGCGGGCCTATGCCGATCGGATCGTCATCCGCCAGGACGGCGAGACCGTTGCCGAGCACCCCCGCAGCTTCGGGCGCGGCCGGTTCGTCTACGATCCGTGGCATTACGTGCCGATCCTGACGCGGAAGCCCGGCGCGCTACGCAATGGCGCGCCCTTCAAGGACTGGCAGTTGCCCAACGCGCTCGGCCGCCTGCGAACCCGGCTCGCGGGCCACGACGACGGCGACCGGCAGTTCGTCAAGGTGCTCGCGGCGGTGCTGGAGGACGGACTGGAGGCGGTTGAGGCGGCCTGTGCCGAGACGCTCGACTGCGGTGCCTGCAGCGCCGACGTGGTGCTCAACATCCTCGCCCGGCAGCGCCAGCCGGCACCGCCGGCAATCATCCCGACGCCCGAGGGCCTGCAGCTTCGCCACAAGCCGGTAGCCGACTGTCAGCGCTACGACAGCCTGAGGGAGGCCGGTCATGGAGCGTCATGATGTGCTGGAGATGATGACCCAGCTGAAGCTCGCAGGTATGCGCGCCGCTTACGACGACATCCTTGCCGACGGGCTCAAGCGCCGCCATCCGGTGCAACAGATCATCGGTACGCTGCTGCAGGTCGAGATCGCCGACAAGAGGGCCCGCTCGATCAAGTACCAGATGGCCTCCGCCAAGCTGCCGACGGTCAAGGAGCTGGCCGACTTCGACTTCGCCGCCTCGCCGGTCAACGAGCCCCTGATCCAGGAGCTCGCCGGCGGCGGCTTCCTCGAGGGCAAACGCAACATCGTGCTGGTCGGCGGCACCGGTACCGGCAAGACCCATCTCGCCGTCGCCATCGCGCGGTCCTGCATCCGCAAGGGCGCGCGCGGCCGGTGCTACAACGTCGTCGACCTGGTCAACCTCCTCGAGGCCGAGCTTCGCGCCGGACGCCAGGGCCGCACTGCAGACCAGCTCGTCCGCCGCGACTTCGTCATCCTCGACGAGCTCGGCTACCTGCCCTTCGCCCAGGCCGGTGGGCAGCTGCTCTTCCATCTGATGAGCCGGCTCTACGAGCGCACCTCGATCGTCATCACCACAAACCTCGCCTTCGGCGAATGGCCATCCGTCTTCGGCGACCCCAAGATGACCACAGCGCTGCTCGATCGCCTCACCCATCATTGCGAGATCATCGAGACCGGCAACGAGAGCTGGCGCTTCAAGAACCGCTCCTGACCCGCCGCCGGCCTCCCTTGCGGCCCGGTTGCCCCGGTGGGCCAACAGGGACCCCCCACGCGGCTTCGCTCCGCGTAGCGCAGGGCGCCACACGAAGCCGCGCGGGTCCCCCCTATTGGCTACCGGGACAACCTCCGCCGTGCCACTCAGGGGGGTCAATTTTGCACGCCGATCGGGGGTCAGTATTGAAAGCCGATTGACAGGTAGGCCCGGTTCACGTCCATGGTGCGCGGCTTCCAGCGGCGCCCGTAGCGGTCGAAGACCTCCTCGGCGACCGTCTCGAAGAGGGTGCCGCCGGGGTCCGCCGCCGCGGGCTCCCGACCGTTGCGCAACGCGGCGAGCATGGATCTGGCCCTGGCCCGCGCCTCGGGCTCGGCCATCGCCGCCGCGTCGCCTATGATCTTCCAGACCCGTTTGCCCCTGTGCTGGCTGTGGATGAAGTAGCGCCTGGCGCCGGAGGGCAAGACCCGGACGCCGTACCCCTTGAGCTCGGCGTCCCGGATATCGCGCACCTTGCGGCGGGGCCGAAGGGCGTCGACTCGGCGCTGGGTGAGTCGGATGGGCGGCATGATTGCGGGTCTCCGATCTGTTGCAGCGGGGTGCGGAATCGGCTTGAATTCCGCGCCCGGTGGCAATAGAAACGGAAGACCATCGCAATCGAATCAGCTACTTAGCACCGAAGGTGCGTGTTTCCGTGTGAAACGGAAACATCTAGTACCGGGGCGTGCGGACCCAGGGCTCGGGCTCGACGGGGCCGGGGTCGGTGACGAGGAAGGGCGTGACTTGGCTGCGCGCGGGCTCGGGCCAGATGTCGGGGCGCAGCGCGCGGTTGGCGGCAGCGTCCGTGTCGATCTCCTCGCGCCGGTAGAGCTTCCAGATGCGGGCTCTGAGCGAGGCCGGCAGCGCCTCGTAGCCCGGATGCCACCAGAGCGTGATGTTGGTGCGCTCGCGGCCCGAGCGGTTGGGGTGGGCGCCGTGAATCAGCCGCGCGTCGACCACGACGACATCGCCCGCCGTCACCGGCACGTCGACCTCGTCCGGGTGCGAGGCGAAGGCGGGGTCCTCGGGGTTGCGCACCTCGGCGAGCGTCGGGTCGTGGGCGTCGACCAGATCGTGCAGCGCATGCGGCCTGCGGTGGGAGCCGGGGATGAGGCGCAGGCAGCCGTTCTGGCGCGCGGTGTCGGTCATGTAGAGAAAGAGCGCGACCTGGGCGATGCGCCCCTCGCGCGAGATCGGGTGCTGCCAGCCCCACCAGTCCTGATGCCAGAAGAGCGCAGGCCCGCCCGGCGGCTTGCTGATGACGTAGCCCGAGGAGAAGCGCGTGCCCGGCAAGCCGAGGCGGCCGAACATCTCCTGAAAGCCGGGATGGGCGATGAGCGGCGCGAAGAACGAGTGGTCCGCGACCGGAACGAGGCTCCCCTGCGAGCGCCACTGCGCGCGGTGGCCGGTATCGATGGTGCCAAGCGCGGCCTCCGCCGCTTCCCTGGTCGCCCGCAGCGCGGCGGGGTCCAGCACGCCCGGCACGTGGCAGAAGCCATCCGCTTTGAGCCGGCGCCGGGCCACCTCGCCATCCCACGCCGGCGGGCGCATGTCGGTGGCGTCGTTCACCCTATCGGCCTGCTGCAAGTTCGCGCTCGACCAGCGTCGCCCAGTAGCTCGCGCCGATGGGCAGGATCTCGTCGTTGAAGTCGTAGCCGGGGTTGTGGAGGAAGCAGCCGCCGGGGCCGAGGCCGTTGCCGATCCAGACGTAGCTGCCGGGCCGGGCCTCCAGCATGTAGGCGAAATCCTCGGAGCCCATGCAGGGGGCGAGGTCGCAGTGCACGCGCTCCTTGCCCACCACGGCGGCGGCGGCGGCTTCGGCGCGGTCGGTCTCGTCCGCCGTGTTGACCGTGGCGGGGAAGCGCGCCTCCACGTTCGCCGTGGCGCGTGTGCCGAAGGCTACAGCCGCGCTCTCCGCAATCCGCTCGATGTTGGCGGCGATCAGGTTCCTCACCTCCGGCTTGAAGGTGCGGACGGTGCCGGCGAGCTCGACGGCTTGCGGGATGACGTTGAAGGCGTCGCCGCCGTGGATCATGGTCACGCTGACGACGCCCGCCTCCAGCGGGTCGACGTTGCGGGCGACGATGGACTGCAGGCCGGTGACGATCTGCGCCGCCGCCACCACGGCATCGTGGCCGAGGTGGGGCATGGCGCCGTGTGCGCCGGTGCCCTCGACCGTGATGGTGAACTCGTCGCAGGCCGCCATCATCGGCCCGGTGCGGACGGCGATCTCGCCCGGCGGCAGGCCCGGCCAGTTGTGCATGCCGTAGACCGCGGTGGCCGGGAAGCGCTCGAACAGCCCTTCCTTCACCATCGCCTCGCCGCCGCCGAGCCCTTCCTCGGCGGGCTGGAACACGAAGTAGACCGAGCCGGCGAAGTTGCGGGTCTCGGCGAGGTACCGGGCCGCGCCCAGCAGCATGGTCGTGTGCCCGTCGTGGCCGCAGGCGTGCATGGTGCCGTCGTTGGTGGAGCGATGGCTGACGTCGTTCCCTTCAAGGATCGGCAGGGCGTCCATGTCGGCGCGGAGCGCGATGGCGCCCTCCCCCGGCGCGCCTTCGAGGATGCCGACAACGCCGGTTTTCGCGAGCCCGCGGTGCACCTGGATGCCGAAGGATTCCAGCTTCTCGGCCACGATGGCGGACGTGCGCTCCTCCTGGAATCCCAGTTCAGGGTGGGCGTGGATGTCGCGCCGCCACGCCGTCATGTCGTCGTGGATGGCGGCGATGCGGTTGATGACGGGCATGGCGGTGTGCTCCCCCTTTCAGATGGTCCGGCTCAACACGGAGGGCGGCCCGCCGGTACGCGCCGACGCGCCGCCCGATTGCTCCCCGGCAGCGGCCTGCGGCCGCTACTCGGCGGCCTCGGCGACCGGGCGGTTCATGCCGATCTCGGCGATCCGCTCCTGCGTGTAGACCTGGTGCCACATCTCGTAGGAGAACTCGGAGCGGAGGCGCTGCGCCTTCGGATTGATGGCCGGATTCACCGTCTCGCCGCCGAGGATGATCTCGCGGATGCGGCTGCGGTCCTGCAGCTGGGTGATGTCGGCGAGCGGGTCGCCGTCGAAGACCAGGATGTCCGCCAGCCGGCCCTGCTCCAGCGCGCCCACCTGGCCCTCCTCACGCACGAAGGTGCCGTTGTTGACCGTGGCGCAGCGCAGCGCCTCGGCCGGCGAGATGCCGAGGTAGGTCACCATGTGCTCAAGCTCGCGGGCGTGCCACTCGCCGTAGGGCGTCACCGCAAAGCCCGAATCGGTGCCGGAGAGGAAGGTGACGCCCGCATCGCGCGCCTTCACCAGCGAGCGCTGGGCAGCCTCGATCTCGCGCTTGTGCGCGTCGGGGAAGCCCGGATAGCAGCCGTCGCCCGGCCGGGTGAAGTCGATGTCGTTCACCACCAGGCTGAAGGTCGGGCAGATCATGCAGCCCTTCTCCACCACCGCCTCCAGGCCTTCGTCGTCCATCCAGGCGGCATGCAGGATCACGTCGACTCCGGCACGGGCGGAGTAGAGCACGGCCTCGGCACCGCGCGCGTGCACCACCACCTTCTTGCCGAGCCGGTGGGCCTCGGTAACCATCGCCGTGGTCTCTTCCTGGTTGTAGCCGGCGACGAGGACGCTGGTCATGGGGTTCATCGAATCGCCGTCCATGGCGATCTTGATGAAGTCCACGCCATCCTTGGCCATGGTGCGGATCTCCGCGATGCCCTCGTTGGCATCGCGGGCGAGCACGCCGATGGAGGTCTCGGGCACGCCGATCCAGGTGGGGTACCAGTCGGAGAGCCCCTGGCGGTTGGTGATCTGGCGCCCTGAGCAGCTGATGCGGGGGCCGACGAAGAGGCCTGCGTCGATGGCGTCGCGGATCGACGGCGTCACCCGGCCGCTGGTGGTGGGATCGGCCATCGAGGTAAAGCCGGCCGCGAGCACCCGCTGGGCCGCCTCCATCCCGCGCAGCGCGCGGAACTCGACCGGCGCGTAGAGGTCGATGTCCTCCTCGGTCTTGGCATTGCCGTAGGAGAGGTGGACGTGGACGTCGATCAGGCCCGGCAGCACGAAATGGCCGGAGTGGTCCACCACCTCGTCTTCCGGCGCCGCCACGGGCGCGCCCGCGCTCGGCCCGACGTAGGCGATCCGCTCGCCCTCCGTCACCACCGTCTGGTCGCGCTCGGCGCCGTCGCCTGTGCCGGTGAAGAGCTGTCCGCATCGAATGTGTCTACGCATCGCCCACTCCATCGTCTCGTCGGTGCGCATTCACGCGCACCCCCGGTATCCAGTCGTGTGTCGGCGCGCGCTTCGGCCTGGCTCGGTGTCAGCCGAACAGCATCTGCGCCGCAGCCAGCAGTTTATCAGGATGTTCCAGAGCCGGCGAATGGCCGCACTCCGCGATCACGAAGGTGTCGGCCTTGTGGAGGTGGCGGGCGAGGACCCGGGTGTTCTCTTCGCAGGGGAAGGGCCGGTCGTCGCGGCCATGGAGCATCATCACCTGGCAGGCGAGCGCCGACAGCCGGTCCGGCGGCAGCACCGCCTCGTCGATGTAGCGCTGCTTGTCGCCCGCGAACATGCTGCGGAAGTAGGGGCCGTACTCGCCGTCGTGGAGGATCGCCATGCGGGCGTCGAGGAAGGCGTCGGTGATCACCGAGGGGTCGTGGACCAGGATTTCCGCCGCCTCGCGCAGCTCCTCGCGGGTCTCGGGGAAACGCCAGCAGGTCTCGGTCTCTCGGTTGGCGCGCGCCGGCGCGCCCATGGCGCCGGTGGTCATCACCCTGGTGACGCGCGGATTGTCCATGGCGAGCCTAAGCGCGAGGCTGGCGGAGAGCGAATGGCCGACCACGCCGGCCTCGCCTGCGGGCAGCAGGTCGAGCACTGCCTGGGCCTGCCGCCGCCAGAGCGGCAGATCGAAATAGGGCTCCTCCGACTTGCGGCCTGAGGCGCCGAAGCCGATCAGGTCGGTGGCGACGATGCGGTAGCGCGCGGCGAGCGGCTCCAGCACCAGCCGCCAATTGCCGACCGTGCCGGCGCCGGGGCCGGAACCATGCAACATCAGGATGGGAAAGCCCTCGCCCCCTTCCCAGAGGTGGACCCGGTGCCCTTCGACGGTGATGTCGCGCTCGGTCAGTGCCATGCTGCCTCCTCTATGCTCTGTGTTGCGTCCGCCGCGCGCTGTTTACGCGCGGAGCCGTGAGTTGGCGGGGTCCAGCGGCGAGTTGGGGACAATCCGCGCAGGGCGCCGCTCGCCCAGGATCTCGACGACGAGCCGGCGGCCGCGTACCGCGTGGTCGCGGGCGACGTAGCCGAGCGCCAGGCTTTGCCCCACCGTGTGGCCGAAGGCGCCGGAGGTCGCGCGTCCGATCATGGTCTCCCCGTCGTAGATCGGCTCGTTGCCCCAGGGGTCGGCGTCGTCGGCGTCGACTTCGAGAGTCACGAAGTCCTGCGGCACGCCGGCCTCGCGCTGGGCCACCAACGCCTCGCGGCCGATGAAATCGCCCTTGTCCAGCGCGATGAAGCGGTCCAGGCCGGCCTCGAAGGCGGAATACTCGATGGTCAGATCCTGCCCCCACATGCGGTAGGACTTCTCGATCCTGAGCGAATCCATCGCCCGCATCCCGCACATGGCGAGCCCGTGCTGCTCCCCTGCCTCGACCAGCGCGTCGAAGATGCGGTTCTGGTACTCGATCGGGTGGTGCAGCTCCCAGCCGAGCTCGCCGACGAAGTTGACCCGCATCGCTGTGGCCGGTGCCAAGCCGATGGAGATGGGCTGCGCCGTAAGCCAGGGGAAGGCTTCATTGGAGAGATCCGCATCCGTCACTGCCTGGAGGATGTCGCGCGAGCGGGGCCCCGCCAGCACGAGAACGCCGTGGGCGGTGGTGATGTTCTCGATTCTCACGCCCTCGCCCGCCACGTGGCGCAGCAGGAAATCGTGGTCGTAGCGCTCGGCCGCACCCGAGCTCACCAGGTAGAAGGAGTCCGGGCCCTCGCGCAGCACCGTAAACTCGGAGCGCACACCGCCGGTGACGGTCAGCGCGTGGGCGAGCTTGATACGGCCCGCAGCCTTCGGCAGCCGGTTGGCGAGTACCCGGTCGAGAGCGGCTTCCGCGCTCGGCCCCGACACCCTGAACTTGGAGAAGCTGGTGATATCGATCAGGCCGGCGCGCTTGCGCACGGCTTGGCACTCGGCGCCCACGGGCCCGAAATAGTTGGTGCGGCGGAAGCTCCAGTCGTCTTTGGGCTCTGTGCCCTCGGGCGCGAACCAGTTGGGGCGCTCCCAGCCATAGCGCTGGCCCCAGACGGCGCCGTGGGCCGCCAGCCGCTCGTGGCAGGGGCTGGTCTTGGCCGGCCGCGACGCAGGCCGCTCCTCGTCCGGGTAGTGGATGATGAAGACGTGGGCGTAGGCCTCTTCGTTCTTGGCCTTGGTGTAGTGCTTGTTGGCGTAGGCGCCGAAGCGTCTGGGATCCACTGCCAGCATGTCGATGGAGGGTTCGCCCTCGGCAATCCAGCCCGCGAGCTGCCAGCCGGCGCCGCCTGCGGCGGTGATGCCGAAGCTGAAGCCCTCCGCCAGCCAGAAGTTCGGCAGCCCATAGGCCGGCCCGATGAGCGGGTTGCCATCCGGCGTGTAGGAGATCGGGCCGTTGACGCAGTCCTTGATCCCGGCGCGGCCGAACATGGGCACCCGATTGATCGCGGCCTCGATGTGGGGCTCCAGGCGGTCCACGTCCGGCGGCAGCAACTCCTGCCCGAAGCCCTCGGGCACGCCGTCCACCGCCCAGGCCGGCGCGTCCTTCTCGTAGGGGCCGAGGATCAGGCCCTGGCGCTCCTCCCGCATGTAGTAGGAGGCATCGCTCTCTCTGAGCACCGGCATCTCGGGGAGGCCCGCCGTCTTGCGCTCCTCCAGCTCCGGGATCGTGTCGGTGACGATGTACTGGTGCTCGACCGGGATCGCCGGCAGGTCGAGACCCACCATGGCGCCCACCTGCCGGGCCCAGGAGCCGGTAGCGGTCACCACAATCTCGCAGGTGATGTCGCCCCGCGTGGTCTTGACCAGCCACTCGCCGGCGCGGGTCCGCTCGATGCCCGTCACCTCGGTGTTGCGGTTGATCTCCGCTCCCCGATCGCGTGCGCCCTTGGCCAGTGCCTGAGTCACGTCCACCGGCGCCACGTGGCCGTCGTGGGGATGGAAGAGCGCGCCCACCAGCCCGTCGAGATTACAGAGCGGCCAGAGGTCGCCGATCTCGTTGGGGCCGATCAGCTCGAAGGGAACGCCGATCGTGTTCGCGGTGCCGCAATAGTTGCGGTACTCGTCCATCCGCTCCTGGTTGGTGGCGAGCCTGAGATTGCCGGTGCGATGGAAGCTCACCGCCTGCCCGGTCTCTTCCTCAAGCTTCTGGTAGAGGTCGATCGAGTACTTGTGCAGCTGGCCGACGCTGTAGCTCATGTTGAAGAGCGGCAGCAGCCCGGCCGCATGCCAGGTGGAGCCTGCGGTGAGCTCGGTCTTCTCGACCAGCATGACATCGGACCAGCCGAGCTTGGCCAGATGGTAGAGCACGCTGCAGCCGACAATGCCGCCGCCGATCACCACCACCCGCGCCTGATCCCTCATGTCCCGTCCCTTCCCGCACTAGACGCCCGCCGCGCGGCGCGCGCACCCTATCACGCACGCGCGGTCCGCGGCAGATACGCCTGCGCCGACCCACGTCTTCTTCCACCGTTGACCCGGCGGCCCTTTCGCTCACCATGATTCCGCACCCGTATCAAGGAGGCGCCCCGTGCCCGACATCGTCGCCATCGGAGAGCCGCTTGTGGAGTTGGCCGCGGAGTCGCCTGGCCGGCTCGGCGATGTCGATCGCTTCCGCTACGGCTGGGGCGGAGACACGGCCAATTTCGTGCTCGCTGCCGCGCGCCTGGGAGGCGCGTGCGGCTACGTCACGCGGGTGGGGCGGGATGCGTTCGGCGCCGCCTTCGTCGCGATGTTGGGCACGCACGGGGTCGACGCAAGCCGCGTCATACGCGACGAGGAACATCACACCGGCCTCTATTTCGTCACCTATTCGGAGGATCGGAAGCACCGCTTCGACTATGTCCGACGCGGCTCGGCGGCGAGCCATCTCGCAGGCTCGGATATCGATCAGGACTATGTGGCGGGCGCCCGCGTCCTCCACGCGAGCGGCATCTCCCAGGCGATCTCACGCTCGTCAGCGGAGGCGGTGCGGGTGGCGATGGAGATTGCGCGAAAGGCCGGTACCACCGTCAGCTACGATGCCAATGTGCGCCCGGCGCTCGGAACCCGTGAGATCCTGCGCCGCAATTTCGAGGCTGCCCTGGCGCTTGCCGACGTCGTGTTCCTGAGCGAGGAAGACTCCGCCCATCTATTCGGCGAGACCTCGCTGGAGGACGTTCTGGATCGCGTCGTGGGCGAGGGACCGAGGTTCGCGGTGGCGAAGCTCGGGGCCGACGGTTGCCTGATCAAGAGCGAAAGGGGAGAGCGCTGGCAGATCCCAGCCTGGAGGATCGACGCGGTCGATGCCACAGGCGCGGGCGATGCGTTCAGCGCCGGGTTCGTCCTGTCCCGGCTCCGCGAGGCAGGGCTCAACGAGGCAGGACGGTACGCGAATGCGGTGGGCGCGCTC
This sequence comes from Alphaproteobacteria bacterium, assembly GCA_963422645.2. Taxonomy (GTDB): domain Bacteria; phylum Pseudomonadota; class Alphaproteobacteria; order UBA828; family UBA828; genus WTGU01. The sequence goes on along the minus strand of CAXXVO010000007.1, from coordinate 402,576 downwards.
ACCGCCACCGGCGTCGGCGCCATTGCACCCCAGCCGAGTCACGCCGAGGTAAGGGCCTTCATGGAGGAGCGGGCGTCTCGCCTGCGCTGACAACGGTCGAATGATAGAGTGACGCCATGGCAGGACGTCTCGGCGGCAAGGTCGCGCTAATCACAGGTGCTGGCTCGGTCGGCCCCGGCTGGGGCAACGGCCGCGCTACCGCCGTGCTCTTCGCCCGTGAAGGTGCGCGCGTCGTCGCGGTCGACCGCGACACGAGGGCCGCCGAGGCGACGCGGCAGATCATCGAGAGCGAGGGCAACGCCTGCGCCGTCGAGACCGCGGACGTGACCGACAGCGCTCAGATCGAGCGCGTGATGGCCGCGGTCTGCGAGCATTGGGGCGGGCTGCACGTGCTCGTCAACAACGTGGGGGGCTCGGTGCCCGGCGGGCCGGTCGAGCTCAGCGAGGAAGATTGGGCCGGGCAGCTCGAGTTCAATCTCACCAGCGCCTTCCTCACCACCCGCTGCGTGCTCCCCATCATGGAGGCGCAGGGCGCGGGCGCCATCGTCAACATCTCCTCGGTGGCCGGGCTCCGCTTCATCGGCAACCACCACGCGGCCTACGCAGCGGCGAAGGCCGGGCTGGTACAGTTCACCAAGGCAGTTGGCGTGCAGTACGCCGCACGCGGCGTACGCTGCAATTCCATCTCCGTCGGCCTGATGCACACCCCCCTGGTGGAGGCCCGACTCGCCGCCCAATACGGCGAGGGCGACCTCGAAGCGCTGGTCGCCAATCGCCACGCCCAGGTGCCCATGGGCCGCATGGGCTCGGGCTGGGACGTGGCCCACGCGGCGCTCTATCTGGCCTCGGACGATGCCGCGTACGTCACGGCGGCCGATCTGGTGGTGGACGGCGGCCTCACGGCCAAGTGCGACTGAAGGCGCTCCGGTAACAACCGTGATCGAGGGGATCGCGCGACGCGACCGGCTGGTGGTCCTGGTCGGCCTCGCGCTCGCCGCCGCGCTCGCCTGGCTCTACCTCATCGACATGGCCCTCGACATGGGCGGCGACATGGCGCACGCGGACGGCGCCATGTTGCAGATGCAGGCCTGGAGCGTGTACGACGGCCTGCTGATGTGGGCCATGTGGGCGGTGATGATGGTGGCCATGATGGTGCCGAGCGCGGCGCCGATGATCCTGATCTTCGCCCGCGCGGACCGCTCGCGGGGCACAGGCCGCGCTTACACCGCGACCACGCTCTTCGCGCTCGGCTATATCCTGGTCTGGGCGGCATTCAGCGTGGCCGCGACGGCGATGCAGTGGGGCCTGCAGAATGCGGCGCTGCTCTCGCCGATGATGGTCGCCACCAGCACGATCCTCGGCGGCGTGCTGTTCATCGTCGCCGGCGTCTATCAGTGGACGCCGCTCAAGTACGCCTGCCTCAAGCATTGCCGCTCGCCCATGGCCTTCATCATGGGGCACTGGCGGCCGGGCCGGTCGGGCGCCTTCCGCATGGGGCTCGGCCACGGCGCCTTCTGCCTCGGCTGCTGCGGCTTCGTGATGGGGCTGCTCTTCGTCGGAGGCGTGATGAATCTCGCCTGGGTGGCGGCGATCACGGTCTTCGTCGTCGCCGAGAAGCTCATGCCCAAGGGCGAGTGGGTCGCGCGCGCGGGCGGCGTCGCGATGGTCGCCGCCGGCGTCTACCTCCTCGCTGCAGGTTGAGGACCGTCGGTCACCACCTCGATTTCGGGAAAGCGGGCGGTATACGCGCCGGCGCGCTCAGGCGAGGAGACGGCGAGCGCGGTGGAGAGCGCGTCGGCCATGGTGGCGCGGGGTGCGATCACCGAGACCTGTCCTATCGCCTGCGCGGGCCTACCGGTCGCGGGGTCGAACAGGTGGTGGTGGCGCCCGCTCGGCTCGAAGACGCTCGCAATGCCGGCCGAAGTGGCAACGGCGCGATCAACCAGCGTGACGGTGCGCGCGACCGTCTCGGGCTCGGCTGCGCGGCGGATGCCCACATGCCATGGCCGCCCGTCGGGATGGCGGCCGAGCGCCCGGACTTCTCCGATGTCGAGGAGAACGTCGCCCATGCCGGCGTCGTGCAGCAGAGTCGCGACCCTGTCGGTGATGTAGCCCTGGGCGATGCCGTTGAGGGTGATCGCCATCCTCGGCCGGGAAAATCGGATCGCCGCCGGCTCGATTTCGACGGCGCGGTAGTCCACCAGCGCTTGTGCCCTGGCGTGCTCGGCCTCTGCCGGCCCGCGCGGGTCCGCGGCGGGATGCGCGAAGTGCGCGGCATAGAGGCGCCAAAGCGGCTGCACGGTGACATCGAAGGCGCCCTCCGTCCGTTCCGAAAACGAGCGGGCCTCGGCCAGCAGCACGACGAGTTCGAGAGGCGGCGCCGTGAGATTGCCGTCCCGGTTGAGCCGGTGGATTGCGCTCTCGGGCCGGTAGAGACTGAACACGTCCTCCAGCCGGTCGATCTCTTGGACGCAGCGCGCGATCAGCCGGCGCGCGCGAGCGGCGTCGGGGTCGTAGAGGACGATCTCGGCCGCGGCCCCCAGCGCAATGCCGGACCAGCGGTGCAGATGCGTCGTCTCCGCACCCGCCCGGAGCGCCGCGAAGGGCAGGCCGGCGGCGGCCGCCGCGATGGCGACGAAGCGCCGCCGGGTGGGCGCGGCACCGGACCACCGGGTCATTCGGTCTCTCCCTGCGCCGGCGCCGCGGTGTCGTCCTCGTCGGCGTAGGCGAGGATGTAGCTCTCCGGCACGTCCGTGAGCGCGACGACGCGCCCGCCGTGCTCCGCCACAAAACGCTCGGCCGCTTCGCGCGTGGCGAAGGGCACCGCCTCGGGCACGCCCATGCCACCCATCCGGTCGCTCCCGATCACGTAGGAGGCGCCCGCCGCATCGATCCAGGTGCCGGGCTCGGGCGCCTCCCACTGCGCCACGCCCATGTCGTTGACGTAGATCGCGCTGTAGTTGCGCGGCTCCTCCGACAGCATGGTGAAGGCGATGGCATCGCGCACCGAGGAGAACCACACCGGCTCGGGCGCACCGGGCAGGTGAACCTGCGCCTTGGGCCCGCTGTGATCCACCAGGATCATGCCGCAGTAGTGGCCGGAGGCCTCGCGTGTGGGCTCCACGGGCGGCGGCTTCGCCACGACATCGTCATCCTCGCCGCAACCGGCGACGCCCGAGAGCGCGAGCAGGCCGATCGCCACCAGGGCAAGCGCGCGTCTCACAGCTCCCTCCTCCCGAACAGGAGGCCCGCGAGGCCGAGCGGCACCGCGATCCAGAGCACCATGACCGGGAAGAGGATCGCGTGACCGAAGGCGGCCTCGGCGCTCACGCCTGCCATGCCGGAGAGCGCGCCCACGGTCTCCGAGCCCGCGAGCGTCAGCATGCGGTAGACGTCGGTCGGGTTGAGCAGCAGGAGCACGCGGAAGAGCTCGCCCGAGACCACCTGCCCTTCGTCCGCGACGAGGATGGCGAGCAGCGCCATGTCGAAGAGCACGACGAAGATCAGCCACGCTGCCGCAGAGACCCCGGCCGCCGTGCCGCGCTCCGCCACCACGGCGCTGAAGAGCGTGCCGAGCGCGATGAAGGCGGCACCGAGCAGGATCGAGCCGCCGACCATCACCCCGAAGGCGCCCCAGGCCTCGGCATCGCCGCCATCGCCGAGGCCAGTGATCAGTGCGGCCACACCGAAGCCGATCACCGTGGCGACGGCGAGGATCGCCACCTGGCCGGCGAACTTGCCGAGCACGATGCGCCAGCGGGTGACCGGGTAGGTCATCAGCAGCGGCATCGTGCCCCGCTCTATCTCGCCAACGAGCGTGTCGTAGCTCACCAGAAGCCCGATGAGCGGGATCAGGAAGACCGAAAGGCTCGAGAGGCTCACCACAGTAATCGCGAGCGGCGAGGCGGCGACCGGCCCGGCCGGCGTGCTGCCGATGAACGCCAAAGTCAGCGCCAGCACGCCGAGCAGCAGGGAGGCGGCGAGCATCCACCGGTTGCGGATGCCGGCCAGGACCTCGTGCCCGGCGATGGCAGCGACCGCGGTCACGGCGCGCGCTCCCTCTCGCTGCCGCTGCTGCCGCCGAAGCGCGCGTAGACCGCATCGAGGCCCGGCGGAACGATCTCGATGTCCTCCACTTCGTCGCCGAGGCCCAGAATGCGCTCGATCAGGGCGCGCTTCTCGCCTACGGAGCAGCGGAGCTCCACCGCGTGATCGTTGATCCGCTCGGATGACCGGCCGCCGAGGACGTTCGCGAGGCGGGCGCCGCCGCCCGGGCGCACGGCCACGCGGATCGTGACCGCGAGCCCGGCCCGGCGCTTGAGCTCGTCGGCCGTGCCCAGGGCGGCAAGCCGGCCCTCGCGCATGATCGCGATGCGGTCGGTCCCGGCCTCGACCTCGGTCAACACGTGGGAGGAGAGGATGATGGCGGTGCCCTGGCCGGCCAGCCCATGCAGCGTCTCGTGGAAGGCCTGGCGCGATTCCGGATCGAGCCCTCCCGTGGGCTCGTCCAGGATCAGGAGCCGGGGCGCGCCCAGGATCGCCTGCGCGAAGCCCAGGCGCTGCCTCATGCCCTTGGAGTAGGTCTTGACCCGCTTGCCCGCGACCCCGGCGAGGCCGACGTGGGCGAGCGCCTCTTCGCAGGCGGGGCGTCCCACCCTCTTTAGCCGGCCGTAGAAGCGGATGGTCTCGCGCCCGGTCATGGAGCCGAGGAAGGCCACGTTCTCGGGCAGGAAGCCGATCGAGCGCTTCGCCGCGGTCCAGGCCGAGCTTCCGGGCGCGCAGCCCAGCGTCGTCACCGCGCCGCCATCGGTCCGCGTGAGGCCCAGCGCCAGCTTGAGCAGCGTGGTCTTGCCGGCGCCGTTGTGGCCCAGCAGCGCGAGCCGCTCCCCAGGCGCGAGGCTGAGCGTCACCCTATCGACCGCCGGCTCTCGGCCATAGGTCTTGGTCACCGCCTCCAGCGCGAGCGGTGATCCCTCCATCACCCGGCTCCGAGCGCTGGCGGGCGCATGAGCGGGGCAGAATCGATCACGCCGCCTGGATAGATGGAGGGGAAGCGGTCGTGAGCCCAGCGCAGGATGCGCACCGACGGGCTGGTGAGCAGCAGCTTGGCCAGCGGGTGGCGCCAGACCACCTGATCGACCAGGTCGTTGGGCCTGTAGGGCACGTCGCCGATGCCGTCGCCGTCGAGATCGAGGGCGGGATTGTCGCTCCAGTAGTTGCCGACGCCCTCATCGGACCACTCGACATGGCGCGTGCCGACGTACTTCACCTGCGTCGCGTTGCCGACGAAGCCGTTGCCCGCGATGCGATTGCCCTCGGAGCCTGCGGTGAAGTGGATGCCGATGGCGCAGCCCTCGAAGAGATTGCCGCTGAGCACGTTGCGGTTCGCATTGTAGAGAAACACGCACTTGGTGCGGCCCGCGCGCACGAGATTGCGCTCAATGCGCGACTTGTTGGTGAAGTTGAACAGGAAGCCATGGTCGCGGTCGCCGGTGGAGCGGTTGTCGAACACGCGCAGCCGATCGGAGTACATCAGCGCGAAACCCACGTGGTTGTCGCGGGAGATGTTGCCGCTCACCTCGCTGTCGTGGGTGTACATGTAGTGAATGGCGAAGCGGAGATCGCGGAAGCTGTTGTTGCGGAACGCGTTCTTGCGGCTGGTGGTGACGAAGATGCCGTCGCGGCCGTAGCGCACGGTGTTGCCCTCAACCACCGAGCCCTTGGCCGCCCACAGATGGATGCCGTTGCCGCGCTCGCTCATCCGCAAGTCGCGGTTGCCGATGATCTCGTTGCCGCGCACGAGCGCGTTGCGGGCGCCGTGCAGGTAGATGCCGAAGAGGTTGTTCTCGACCCGGTTGCCCTCGATCAGCGCACCCTTGGCCGGCTTGTCGAGGAAGATGCCGGCGTCGGTTTCGGCGAGGCTCGTGCCGGAGTTGCGGACCGTGAGCCCGCGCACCGTCACGCCGGGCGCGGCAACGCTGAGCACGCGGCCCTTGCCGCCGCCATCGAGAATGGCGCCGGGCGCTCCCTCCAGCGTCAGCGCCCGGTCAATGACGATCGGCCCCGGGTAAAGGCCCGGCGCAAGCCGCAGCACCACGCCGGGCGGGGCGCCATCCAGTGCGGCCTGTAGCGCTCCTTCGCCGGGCGAGACTTCGATGACCGCTGCGGGCGCGGCGCGCGCCTCCCCCGCGGCGGTAGCAAACAATGCCACCGCCGCGCCGAGGGCGAGCGCCGCGCGCCGCACGCACATCAGGCGGTCTTCGGCTTCACGAACAAGCGCCCGCGCATCTCCATGTGCAGCGCATGGCAGAACCACTGGCAATAGAACCAGTGGACGCCGGGCCGGTCGGCGGTGAAGGTCACCGACGCTGTCGCCTGAGGCGCCACCTCCATGGCCACTCCGTAGTTGGAGAGGGTCCAGCCATGGCTGAGGTCGTCAACATCGTCCTGGTTGGTGATGTAGACGGTGACCTCGTCGCCCTCGTTCACCTCGAAGGATTCGAGGCTGAAGGCGGGCGCGATCGAGTACATGTAGACCCGCACCTTGTTGCCGTCGCGGATCACGTCCTCGCCCCAGTCGAGATCGACGCCATCCTTCGCCGCCTGCTGGCGCGCCTCTTCCCAGGTCGGGTCTTCACGGTCCCAGATCTGCTCCGGGTTCACCTTGGAGCGATGAACGATGATGCAGTCGTGGGGCTCAGAGAAGGCGGGGCCGTCATGGACCAGCTGCATCTTGTCGCCCGAGATGTCGATGAGCTGCTCGCATTCGGGCTTGAGCGGGCCCACGTTGATGAACCGGTCCTTCGAGAACTTGTTGAGCGAAACCAGCCACTTGCCGTCGGCCTCCTTGGTCTCGCCCATGGAGGTGTGGTTGTGCCCGGGCTGGTAGTGAACGTCGATCTTCTCGATGATCGGGTCCACCTCCTCGCCGTTGTACTGGCGGATGGCGGCATCCATGCTCCACTTGCACACCTGGCTGTCGAGGAAGAGCGTGGTGAAGCAGTTGCCACGCCCATCGAAGGCGGTGTGGAGCGGCCCAAGGCCGAGCTGGGGCTCGGCAACGATCACGTCGCGCGGCGCGATCTTGTCGTCGAAGAGGTCATCGAGGCGGCGCACGTCGATGACCGAGACGGTCGGCGACAGCTTGCCGTTGATGACGATGTGGTTGCCGTCGGGCGCCGCGTTGACCCCGTGGGGGCTGGTGGAGATCGGGATGTAGCGGGTGTAGGGCGAGCCCTTGCGGCCGTCGAGCACCTTGACCCCGTGATGGACGGTGTAGTCGCCGTCCTTCACCCCCTGCTCGATGCGGGCGATGTTGAAGACGACAGCCCAGTCCTGCTCTGCGGCGGTCATCTCCTCCAGGTTCATGCCCATCTCGGAATTGTAGCAGGTCGAAACCGCGTACTTGCCCTGATAGTCGGCATCCACGTTGTCGAGGTTGCCGTCGACGATCACCTGCCAGGCGACCTCCATGGTGTCCCCGTCGAGCGCGGTGAAGATCGCGATGTACTGCGACGGGTCATTGAGCACGGAGCCGTCGTTGGGCAGCGGGATCTCGTGCTCGCCGTTGCAGAATACGTAGCCCGTGCGCGGATATTTCTGGGGCCGCAGGCCGTGGATGTCGTTGGCGTTGGGGATCTCCACGATCTTGTCGACCTTCATCACGTCGCAGCGAATGCGGGCGACCCGAGTGTTCGCCTTGTCGTTGATCCAGACGTAACGCCCGTCATAGGTGCCGTCGGTGAACGACATGTGCGGGTGGTGCGCATCGCCGTTGGTGTAGATGCCGCCGCGGGATTCGAGGAACTTCTTGGTCTCGTCCGTGAGCCCCTCGGTCATGATCCTGCGGCTCTCGTTGGTGACCCCCCAGCCAGTGGCGCTGCAGCGGTTGAACACCGGGATGCGGAGGAGCTCGCGCATGGAGGGCACGCCGAAGACGCGCACCTCACCGGCCTGGCCGCTCGACCAGAAGCCGTAGTATTCGTCGAGCTGACCGGGCCCCACATGGGCCGAGCCTGCTTCGGTCGCAGCCCGCGCCTTGCGCGGCGGGTCGGCAGGCGTCACCCCGGCGACTCCGGCGGCGACCACCCCGCCGACGGTGGCGATCTTCGCCGTGCTGCCGATCAGATCGCGGCGGGTGACGCCGGTTTTCTCCGGTGCATCGGATGGCTTCTTGGGCATGGCTTTCTCCTCTTTGCTCGGCATCAGGGATTGGCAGCTGTGCCGGTTGAGCCTGCCGTTGCGGCAGGCGGAACGGTGATGTTGGTGGAAGCCCGCGCACGCCTACGCTCGCGCCTGAGACGGCGCTGAATCATCGGCGGGCAACGGTGCTCGTCGTGATAGACCTGCTGGCAATGCAGGCAGTAGAGGCACTCGTTCGGGTTGATGTGCCCGTCCGGATGGATCGCCTGCACCATGCATTCCTGGGCGCAGCGGTGGCAGGGCGCGCCGCATTCCTTGTGGCGGCGGAGCCACTCCATGATCCTGATCTTGCCGGGGATCGCGAGCGCCGCTCCCAGCGGACAGATGTAGCGGCAGAAGAAGCGCTCGATGAAGAGCCCGATGGCGAGCAGCACGCCGGCCCAGGCCACGAAGGGCCAGTCGTGGGCGAAGTGCAAGATCACCGTGGTCTTGAAGGGCTCGACCTCCGCCAGGCGCTCGGCGAAAGCGAGGTCGTGAAAGGAGACCCCGAAGATGCCGATGAAGATCACGTACTTGACCGGCCACATCCGCTCATGCAGGCCCCAGGGCAGGGTCAACTGCGGCACCCGTGCGAGCCGCGCCGCCTTGTTGAGCAGCTCCTGCAGCGCACCGAAGGGACAGAGCCAGCCGCAGAACACGCCCCTGCCCCAAAAAATCAGCGCAATCGCGGTGCCGCACCAGAGCAGGAAAATCAGCGGGTCCATCAGGAAGTAAGACCAGCGGAACCCGCTAATCAGCGCGTTACCGAAGGTCAGTATGTTGACCACCGAGAGCTGGGCCTGGGCGAAGCCACCGAGCCAGGCGACGATGAAGAGCAGGAAGCCCACCCGCACGCCGGTCGCGAGCTTGGGCCGTCGCGCGAACCAGTCCTGGAAGAAGAAGATCAGGGTGAGCGCGATCATGGCCGCGCCGAGCACTGCCACGTCGACGAGCCGGTCCTCCCAGATCCGCCGCCAGAGTTCCGGTGCCGCTTCCGGCTCGGACAGAGCCGGGTCGCCAGAAGTCGGCGCGGGGCCGGGCAACGGCTTCAGATAGCGCGCAGGCAGGGTGTAGGAGAGCTCGTAGAGCAGGAAATCCTTGTCGAGCGCACCGATCGCCCGCTGCACCAGGAGCTGGAGGGTCCAGGGCGCAGCCGGATCGAACTCGGCGTCGGCCGGCACCACGAAGAGGCCGACTTCGGCGAAGGGCTGCGCCAGGTCCGCCGCTACCTCGCCGAGGTGCTTGTACTGGCGGTCGCGGAAGCGGATGCTGCCATCGCCCTGGACCAGCTGGACGCGATCGAAGATTCCGCCGCGTACGAAGCCCGAGCCCTTGAACGAATAGAGGCCGTTGGCGGCGATCAGCAAAGCATGCTGGCCGGGCTCCAGGCGCGCGCGGAGGTTCCCGTATTCGGCGTCGCCGAGCAGGCTCCGGCCGATGACCGGCACGCTGACCTCCGCCGCGTAGAGGTCGATGAAGCGCGTTTCCGGGTCGTCGCTCTCGGGTCGCGCAGCGGCCTTCTCCTTGCCCGCTGCCGCGAAGTCGGCGGTCACCTCGCCGACGCTGAGGCTGAGCCGGCGCACCGAGCCGTCGCCGATCAGGGTCATCCAGTCGTCCACGCCCTCCTGGGTGGTGTCGATCTCGCCCCGGGTCGGCGTGCCGGACGCCTCACCTAGCCCGGCGAGGCCCAGCGCGCGCGCCATCCGCAGTGCCGACCGGCGGATGGCGTCGTCGATCACAAGGATGGTGACCGTGGCGCCGGCGATGATGTCGAGCGACTGGTCGCCGGCGTCCCGTTCCTCCAGGAACTCGCGGACGTTGCGCCCGACGTAGCCCGCGATGAAGCTCTTGATACGGCGCTCCGGTATCCCGATCAGGACGATGGGCTCGTGGTGCTTGTGCAATACGACGCCCGTGATCGTGCCTTCGGTGTCGAGTCCGACGAGAAGGTGAATGGGCTTGCCCGAATACCCCACCGCACCCGCAACGTCGGTGTTGAGGAACACGTAGCCACGGGGGGTCGTACCCTCGAGCGCCTGTGCGCGGGGCGGGGCGCCCTCGACCGGGCCGAAGCGGTCGGCGCCCGGCACAAGGTCGGCGGGCTCAACCGTGGCGAGAGCGCTGCTGAGCTCGACGGCGGCGCGGGCTTCGCCGGCGACGTGAGCGAGGAGCGCCAGCAAGAGCATCGATACCGCCACGCCGGCCCCAAGGCGGACCGTGCGCGCCGCGGCTCTGCGGCGCCTTGCGACGGTAGACGAACCCGCTGTCATGGCATGCACGTTGTGGCGACTGGGCAATCGCTTCCCGAGAAGTGCGGCGACGGATGCCCTCGGAGCCAGTCTGAAGCGCGCACACGCCTGCGCCTTGATCTGCGTCAATAGATTGGCGTCAGGGCCGTCATTGCCCGGCTGTTTCGGCGTGGCTAGGATGCCGCGCGTTGGCGCGAGAAGCCGGCGAGGAGGGACGAAGTATGGGCGATGGCAGCGGCACCAAGGTGGCCTTTCTCGGGCTCGGCGTGATGGGGTCCCCCATGGCGGGGCATCTCGCGAGCGCGGGCCATGAGGTCACCGTTTACAACCGAACCGCTGCCAAGGCCTCGCAGTGGACCGAGACCTACCAAGGCCGTGCCGCTGCGACCCCCGCAGCGGCCGCCCAAGGCGCGGAGATGGTGTTCGCCTGCGTCGGTGCCGATGACGACTTGCGCGCGGTCGTCTACGGCGAGGACGGCGCGCTTGCCGACATGGCAGAAGGCACCATCTTCATCGACCACACCACCGATTCCGCTGTCGTCGCCCGCGAGGTCTATGCCGCAGCCAAGGAGCGGGGCGTGGGCTTCCTCGACGCGCCGGTCTCGGGCGGGCAGGCGGGCGCCGAGAACGGCATGCTGACCGTGATGGTGGGTGGCGACGAAGCCGAGTTCGCCCGCGCTCAGCCGGTCATCGACGCGTTCGCGCGCAACGTCACCCACATGGGGCCGGCGGGGAACGGCCAGCTCACCAAGATGGTGAACCAGATCTGCATCGCGGGCGTGGTTCAGGGACTCGCCGAGGCCCTCAATTTCGCCCAGCGGGCCGGCCTCGACGGCGAGACCGTGCTCGAAGTCATCTCCAAGGGCGCAGCGCAGTCCTGGCAGATGGAGAACCGCGGCTCGACCATGCTGAGAGGCGAGTTCGAGTTCGGCTTCGCCGTGGACTGGATGCGTAAGGACCTGGGCCTCTGTTTCGAGGAGGGCAAGAAAAACGGCGCGCTCCTGCCGATGTCGATGCTGGTGGACCAGTTCTACGCCCACGTCCAGCAGCGCGGCGGCAACCGCTGGGATACCTCCAGCCTGGTTCACCTGCTGCAGAACATGTAGGCGTCGCGCCTACGCCGCCTCAATATCGGTCAGAGCGAAGTCGTCGCCTTTGAACAGCAGCGGCTCGCCAGTGACCTCGGCCAGCGCGTAGGCGAAGCAATCCCCGAAGTTCAGCGAGGCCGGGTGACTGCCCTTGCCGAAGCGCCGCCAGGCTTGGCGGGCAGCCGTAACGTGCTCCGCCGTCACCGGAACCATTTCGATCCCGACCTGATTCATGAACAGATCTAGCCGTTGACTCGCCGCCGGGCCACCGCGACCTTCCCACACGATGGATGCCTCGAGAACATTGCCGAGCGACATCCGACACGAGGGAGCGGCGGCGAGCGCCGTCTCGTAGCGTTCGGCATCCGGCTCACGGAATAGAACGGCAAGTAGGGCCGAACTATCGACGATCACTTGGGCAGGCCCCGCTCGTCATAGAGCAGGTCACCGTGCTCCACAGCCGATGGTCCTGGCTGGAGATCCTTTGCGCAGCGCTCGGCAATGGCGCGAATCTTCTTCAAGCGTTCCTCCACGCTGCGCGCACGCGTCTCGCGCTCCAGCCGCTCGCGGAGCGCTATCGTGATGGCGCCGGTCATGCTCTCGCCGGTAAGCTGCGCGAGCTCGCGGGCCAGCCGGCAGGTCTCGTCATTCTTGATGTTGAGGCTCATGGTCGGCCACCAGGGTAGAAACCACTCTCCTCTTTCTACCCTAACGCGGCGTGCTGGCCGCAGGCAACGCGCTTGCGTCCTTTATCGTGCGGATCGGATGAGGTCGCCGCTTTCGCCTTGGAAGAGGTGGCAGCGGTCGGGATGAAGGACGAGACTCACCCGCTCGCCGAGGGTGAAGTGAGGTTGGCCCGGCGCCTGCACCTTGAGGATCTGCTCGCCCGCGCTGACATCGACGATGGTGAACGCACCCAGCGGCTCGACCTCGTAGATCGAAGCCTCGACCCCGCCCTTCGCGACGGCGCCGGAGGTGTCGATCTCCAGGTCCTCGGGCCGCACCGCAAGCGCCGCAGGCCCCCTCCCCTCCGCACCCTCCAGCGTGATCGCAAGCGGCACGTCGCGCCCCTCGAATCGGCCACCGTCCACGAGCGCGCCGTCCACGAAGTTCATCGGCGGCGCGCCGATCAGCTCGGCCACGTAGCGGCTGTTCGGCAGGTTGTAGATCTCTGCCGGCGTCCCCACCTGGCGGATCTCGCCGGCCTCCATGACGGCGATGCGATCCGCGATCGACATCGCCTCCTCCTGGTCGTGGGTGACGTAGACGATGGTGTGATGCAGCTCACGCTGCAGCCGCTTGAGCTCGACCCGCATCTCCTCGCGCAGCCTGGCATCGAGCGCCGCGATCGGCTCGTCCATCAGGAAGGCCGCAGGGTCCCGCACCAGCGCCCGGCCGATGGCCACGCGCTGGCGCTCGCCGCCGCTCAAGTGCGCCGGCGGCTTGTCCAACAGCGGCGTGATGTGAAGCGTCTCCGCCACCTCGGCGACGCGCGCCATGATCGCGGCCTTCTCCATCTTCCGCTCAACCAGCGGAAAGGCGAGGTTCTGTCCGGCGCTCATGTGCGGAAAGAGCGCGAGGTTCTGGAACACCATCGCCAGATTGCGCTCCTTCGGCCCCTGTTCGACGACGGGCTTATCGCCGATGACGATTTCGCCCTTGTCCGGCGCCACCAGCCCGAGCAGCAGGCGCAGGATCGTCGTCTTGCCCGAGCTCGGCGGACCGAAGATGCAGAAGAACTCGTTGTCCTCGACATCCAGGTCGATGTCCTTCACCGCAACGGTCTTGCCGTAGGACTTGCTCGCGTTCCTCAGTTCCAGCCGTGCCATGACGTCCGTACAGGTTCCTCGCAGGTGCGTGACGGTGACCGGCCCGGGCTAGGCGAGGCCCAGCGCCTCGCCGGTCTCCGCATCGAAGAGGTGGCACTTGCCCGGCGGCAGCATCGCCTTGACCCGGGCTCCGAGCTCGATGCCGTAGTGCTTGCCCTTGGCGATCTTCAGCCGGCGCTCGCCTGCGGCAAGATGAACGATCGTGCGCGGGCCGATCGGCTCGACGAAGGTCACCGTCGCCTCGATGCCAGGCGCAGTGTTGCCCGGCGGCTCGATCTCCAGGTCCTCCGGCCGGGCGCCGAAGATCAGCGCAGCATCCCGCGCCGCAGCGCAGCGCCGCTTGAGCGCGCCGTCTTCCACCGCCGCGCTGCCGCCTTCGCCGAAGTCGAGCGCATAGCTGCCGTCCCCGCCCGTCAATGCGCACGGCACCAGGTTCATGCTGGGGCTGCCCATGAAGTTGGCGACGAAGACGTTGCGCGGCTCGTTGTAGACCTCGATGGGCGAGCCGTACTGCTGCAGCACGCCCAGGTCCATCACCGCAATCCGGTCCGCCAGGCTCATCGCCTCGATCTGGTCGTGGGTGACGTAGACCATGGTCTGCTGGAACTGGTGCTGCAGGTGCTTGAGCTCGGTCCGCATGAAGGCGCGGAAGGCCGCGTCCAGATTGCTCAGCGGCTCGTCCAGCAGAAAGATCTCGGGCTCGGTGATGGCCGAGCGCCCGATCGCCACCTTCTGCAGCTCGTTCACGCTGAGCTTCGCGGTGGGCCAGTCGAGCCGGTCTTCGAGGCGCATGAGCGCCGCCATGGCGGCGACGCGGCGCTCGACCTCGTCCTTCGGGACGCCACGCACTTGCAGGCCGAACGCCAGGTTCTTCCGCACAGACATATGGGTGAAGATGGCGTAGTTCTGGAACACGAAGCCGACCTTGCGCTGGTTGGGCGGCACCTGGCGCACGTCGCGCCCGTCGAAGAGGATCTGGCCCTCGGACGGCGGCTCGATGCCCGCGATCATGTTCATGGTCGTGGTCTTGCCGCAGCCCGACGGCCCCAGCAGCGCCACGAACTCCTTGTCCCCAATCTCAAGATCAAGCGAGGCGACGGCCGTCAAATCGCCAAAGCGCTTGGTCAAACCGGCAAGCGAAATCGACGCCATGACCCGCCCCTAGTGTCCAGGAACTACAGCGCGGATCGTAACGAACGAGACAATCGCGCCTCGCCCTCCCTTCGTCATGCCCGGACTTGTTCCGGGCATCCACTGCAGAGCCACGCTGCCGTCTCGCCGCCCCGGGAGGATGGCATGGCCACGTGGATGGCCGGGACAAGCCCGGCCATGACGGTGGGAGAGAAGAGTCCCGCCGGGCGCATGACTTGATCGAAGTGGAATCATTGCGAAGGTCGGTTCCATCGCCCTAATGGCGGCCGCGGGCTTCGATCGGCCAGATATCGACCAGGGTCTCGCCGCGCACGCAGTGGTAGTGGTCATAGAGGTTCACGGTGGGGTCGCAGTGCGGCACGATGCATTCGAGCGCCGCACCGATGGCCAAGCGCTCGTTGGCGCTCGCGAAGACGATGCGCCCGTGCTCATCGCCGAAATGCTGGTAGTGCGCGCCGATGGGCACGCCGGTGTGGAAGCGCGGCAGCGGCCCGTCGGTGGCGAAGCACTTGAGGCCGGCATCCATGGTCGCGCTGCCGTCGTGGCTGGCGGAGACCACGGTCGAGCGGACGAAGAGCGCGGGCTCGAAGCGCCAGTCCCCGCCCTCCCGCGCCTGGACGTCGAGGTACTCGACATCCATCACCGCGTAGGAGCCGACCTGGAGCTCGGTCATCAACCCGATCTCCGTGTCGATATCGTGGGTCCCGGTGCCGGCGCCGCTGACGATCGGCACCTCGATGCCCTGTGCAACCAGCCGGTCGCGGGCCTCGCCCAGCGGCGCGAGGTCGCCGTGGGAGGTCGTGCGGCGGGCGCCGAAATCCTCGATGTGCTGGACATGACCGGCATAGCCCTGAAGCCCGCAGAATCGCAGGCTCTCGCTCGCGTCTGCGACTTCCGCCAGCGCCACCGCAGTCTCCGCATCGCGGGCGCCGGTGCGATGCAGCCCGACATCGACATCGATCACCACGTCCAGCACGAACCCGGACGCTGCCGCAGCACTCTCCAGCGCGCGCAGATTGCCCATGTCGTCCGCCGTCGCCATGAGCGATTCATGGTCCCGGCGGAGCACCATGAGGCGGTTGACCTTGGCGGGCGCCACGATAGGCGAGGTGATGAGCAGCCCCTCGATCCCTCCTGCCGCCAGCGCCTCGGCCTCGCCGAGCGTGGCGCAACAGATGCCGAGCGCGCCGGCTTCCTGCTGGCGGCGCGCGATCTGCACGCTCTTGTGGGTCTTCGCGTGAGGTCGGAGAGCGACGCCCTGCTCCGCCGCGTAAGCCGCCATGGTTGCGATATTGCGCTCCATCGCGTCGAGATCGAGCACCAGCGCAGGCGTAATCAGGCGGGCACGCGATTCGCGCTCGTCGATCAGAGATTCGTTCGGCCCAAGCGCCGCCCTTGTGGTCATTCCGCCTCCCCTCGCCCCGCTATGCTTCCCTGCCCTGCCGCGGTCTCGCGGCGGGCGGCATGGTCCGGGCGGCTATCATCCGCATACCGGCGTGCCCTGCCAATAGGATATGTTGGGCACGAACCAGACCAAGAGGGGGGAGCGCACGCATGAAGGTGGTGATTACGGGCGGACTGGGCTTTCTCGGGCAGCGCCTCGCACGGGCACTGCTCGACCGGGGGACGCTGACCGGCGCATCCGGAGACCAAGAGCCGATCGACGAGCTTATCCTCTTCGACGCCGCAGTGCCGGAGCAGGCGCCAGCGGGGCTCGACGATGAGCGGGTGGAGACGGTCGCGGGCGATGTCTCCGACGGCGAGACAATCCGCGCGCTCATCGCGGGCGAATCGCTCTCGGTCTTCCATTTCGCGTCCGTGGTCAGCGCCGGCGCCGAGCAGGACTTCGACCTCGCTCTTAGCGTGAACCTGACCGGCGGCCTCAACGTGCTCGACGCCTGCCGCGCCGCACCCGGGCTGCCGCGGCTCGTCTTCACCAGCAGCATCGCCGTCTATGGCGGCAGCGCGCTGCCCGAGACCATCTCCGACGTCACCAAGATCACGCCGCAAGGCACCTATGGCGTGACCAAGGTCATCAACGAGCACCTGGTGGCCGACTGCACCCGCAAGGGCTGGCTCGATGGCCGCGGCGGGCGCCCGCCCACCGTAATCGTGCGGCCGGGCAAGCCCAACAAGGCGGCCTCCGGCTTCGCCAGCGGGCTCTTCCGCGAGCCGCTCGCCGGCATCGACCACGAGCTTCCGGTCAGCCGGGACACGCGCATCGTCCTCGGCGGCTACCGTACCATCGTGGATGGCCTCCTCGCCCTGCACGAGCTGCCGAGCGCGGCCCTCGGCGACGATCGCACCATCAACCTGCCCTCCTTCTCGGCGACGGCCGGCGAGATGGTGGCGGCGCTGGAGCGCGTGGGCGCGGGCCGCAGCCTCGGCGCCGTCATCGACACACCCAATGAGGCGGTGCAGCAGCTCGTCGGCTCGTGGCCGGCCTACGCGAAGGCGGACCGCGCGGCGACCCTCGGCCTGCCCCTGAACCCCCCGCTAGACGAGGTGGTACGCCAGTACATCGAGGACTACGTGGACCGCTGACCCGCCCCTCTCGTGCCGCCGCGCTCGGGGCCTGCCGTCCGTCTCTCGTCGTGTCCGCGTGGCGGCGAAGCGGGACGGATTCACAAAATTCTAAGCGGGATTCGCCGGGATAAGTGGGATTCAAGTGGGATAAGCGGGATACCCCGCACGCAAGTCGTGCGAGCCCGAAGGGTCTCGCGCGCGGCGACGGGATCGCGCCAGCCTGAAGGGTCACGGACGCGGCATCGGATGCCGCTCCTTCGACCGTCCCGCGTGTCGTGACCTGATTGCTCGCGTACCGCATGGCGCAATGGTGACGCGGTCGCCGTGCGCCATGCAGCGCACCATGGTCCGGGGACTCTGAAAGGCCGGGCGCCCCCCGGCCCGCCTAGGCGGCGGCGCGAATGTCCTCCACCCGCGTGCCGTGCCAGCCCTCCTCGCGCTTCCGCCAGTAGCGGGACTGGATGCGGCTGGTAACGAGGCCGGCGTGGCCGTTGCCGATGGGCTTGTCGCCGAGCCGCACCACCGGCATGACACCGCCGGCCGTGGTGCTCGCGAAGAGCTCGTCGGCCGCGCCCAGCTCCTCCGGCTCCACCCTTCGGTGGGCGAAGGGAATGCCCTCCTCCTCGCAGAGCTCGGCGACCGCGCGCCGCGTGATCCCCTCCAGCACGTTGCTGTCGGGTGTCGCCACCGCCCCGTCGCGCACGACGAAGACGTTGTAGCCCGGCCCTTCGGTGAGCGAGCCGTCGGCGCCCACCAGGATCGCGTCGTCGCAGCCCTTGTCGTAGGCCTCGAAGCGGGCCTGCACGAGGTCTGCGCGGTTATAGTTCTTGTAGCGGGCGTCGATCGCCTTGGACGAGACCCGCTCGATGCCGCTGAGATAGAGCGCAGCACCGTTGCGGCACTTCTCCTCGCCCCAGATCCAGGCGTAGGGCGTGGCATAAGCCACGAATTCGGGGGCCCCGAGGCGGGGGTCGCGGGTCTGGCTCTGGATCACACCGCGGGTGAGCTGGATCTTCACGTAGCAGTTGTCGAGCCCCGTCCGCGCCACGCACTCGGCGAGGATTTGGCGCATCTCGTCGATGCCGTATGGGTTCTCCAGCCGGAAGCCCGCGCAGGAGCGTTCGAAGCGCTCCAGATGCTCGTCCAGCATGAAGAACCGGCCGGCCCAGGTGGAGGTCACGTCGTAGACGGTATCGCTCCAGACGAAGCCTGCGTCGAAGATCGACATCTTGGCGTCCTCGGGCGCGACGTATTCGCCACCGATGAACACGCATCCCTCGCTCATCGCTCTCTCCCTCACGAATTCTTGGCCAGCGCGTCGAAGGCGAGCAGCCGGTCGAGCAGCGCCGGCAGGGCGTCCAGCGGCACCATGTTGGGGCCGTCGGAGGGCGCCTCGTCGGGCGCCGGGTGGGTCTCCATAAACACCGCGGCGACGCCCACCGCAACCGCCGCCCGCGCCAGCACGGGCACGAACTCCCGCTGCCCGCCGCTTGACGAGCCCTGCCCGCCCGGCTGTTGCACCGAATGGGTGGCGTCGAACACCACCGGGCAGCCGGTCTGCGCCAGCAGCGGCAGGCTCCGCATGTCCGAGACCAGCGTGTTGTAGCCGAAGCTCGCGCCCCGCTCGCACACCAGCACCCGGCGGTTGCCGGCGCCGGTGATCTTCGCCACCACGTGGCGCATGTCCCAGGGCGCGAGGAACTGGCCCTTCTTCACGTTGATGGCCGTGCCGGTCGCCGCTGCCGCCAGCAGCAGGTCGGTCTGGCGGCAGAGGAAGGCCGGAATCTGGAGCACGTCGACCGCCTGCGCCACCGCCGCGCACTGCTCCGGCAGGTGCACGTCGGTCAGCACCGGGCAACCGTGAGCGGCGCGCACCGCCTCCATGATCGCGAGTCCCTCGTCGATCCCGATGCCGCGCGGGCTCCCGGCCGAGGTGCGGTTCGCCTTGTCGAAGGAGCTTTTGTAGACGAAGGGCATGTCTCTGGCCGCCGTCATCTCGACCAGTGTCTCCGAGACCCGGAGCGCATGGTCGCGCCCTTCGATCGCGCAGGGGCCCGCGATGAGTGCGAGCGGCAGGGTGTTGCCGACCTCGAAATCGCCGATCGCCACCCGGCCATCGGCGGGCGTCTCGCTCACATCGCCCTCGTTTCGCTCTTAGAGCTTGTTCCTAAAGTCGGGGGTGGCCTCAAGACATGGTACCTGTTCGGGTGTTGAGACCGATATGGAGGGTACCGTGGCTTGGACTGAGGCCACCCAGGTGAACTATAGACGAGCGCATGACTATCGACAAAACAATGTGAGCGACGAGGAGTGGGCTCTGATTGCGCCGCTGCTTCCGGAGCAGGGCCGGATGGGTCGGCCTCGCTCGACGGATCTGCGCCGTGTGTTCGATGCGATCCAGTACATGCTCAGCGTCGGGCTGCCAGTGGCGTCTGATACCGCCTTGTTATCCGCCCTTTTCGACGGTTCAGAACTACTTCTATGCGTGGTCGCGCGGCGGCGTTCTGGAGCGCATGCTCGACGCGTTGCGGGACCGGGCGCGCCGTCTGTCGGGCCGCTCCGTTCACCCCACGGCCGCCGTGATCGACAGTCAGAGCGTGAAGACGACGGAAAGCGGCGGCCCTTCGGGCTACGATGCGGCCAAGAAGATCAAGGGCCGCAAGCGTCACCTGACGGTGGACACCGAGGGCTCGCCGATTGTCCTTGCGGTGCACAGCGCCGCGGTTCAGGACAGGGACGCGGCACCGGAGGTGATTGTGGGGCTGCTGCGCAAGGCACCCGAGGTCTCGAAGGTGTTTGCCGACGGCGGCTACGGCGGACCCAAGCTGCGCGATGCCCTGGCCCGACGGGGTGTGTCGGAGCTCGTCGAGATCGTCGAAAAGCCCCGGCAGATCAAGGCCTTCACCGTTCTCCACCGGCGCTGGGTCGTGGAACGAACGTTCGCCTGGATGGGTCGCTGCCGACGTTTGGCAAAGGACTTCGAACGGAACGAAGCGAGTTCCCTGGCATGGGCGAGGCTGGCCGCATGCCGCTTTCTGATGCGCAGGGTCGCGCGCGAGATAAACACCTGATAAACAACAAAAAATCTACAATAATGACTTATGATTCAAACTCTTAGACAAGCCGCGCCTGCCTGACCGCCGCCCCGATGAAGGAGGCGAAGAGCGGATGCGGCTCGAAGGGGCGCGAGGTGAGCTCGGGGTGGAACTGGACGCCCACGAACCAGGGATGACCGGGGCGTTCGACGATTTCCGCGAGCGAGCCGTCGGGCGAGAGGCCCGCCACCTCCATGCCCGCGTCGCACAGCCGCTCGCGATAGCCGATGTTGAACTCGTAGCGATGGCGGTGGCGCTCGAAGATGCGCTCTGCGCCATAGACCGAGCGCACGCGGGTGCCTTCCGCGAGCACGGCTTCGTAGGCGCCGAGCCGCATGGTGCCGCCGAGGTTGTCGCCCGCATTGCGCCGCTCCACCTCGCCGTCCCGGTCCCACTCGGTCATCAGCCCGATCACCGGCTCGTCGCAGGGGCCGAATTCGGTGGAATCGGCACCGGCGATCCCGGCGACGTTGCGCGCGGTCTCGATCACCGCGAGCTGCATGCCGAAGCAGATGCCGAAGTAGGGGACGCCTCGCGTGCGCGCATATTCCACCGCGGCGATCTTGCCGGGCACGCCGCGCTCGCCGAAGCCGCCCGGCACCAGGACGCCGTGCACGGATTCCAGCGCGCCTGTCGTGCCGTTGGCCTCCAGGTCGTCGGCCTCGATCCAGCGGGTATCCACGCGCACGCTGTTTGCGACCCCGCCATGCGTGAGCGCCTCGAAGAGCGACTTGTAGGCATCGCGCAGCCCGGTGTACTTGCCGACCACCGCGATCGCCACCTCGCCCTCCGGCGTAAGCGTGCGCTTGACGATCCTCTCCCAGCCGGAGAGATCGGGCGCCGGCGCATCGGCGATCCCGAAGTAGCGCATGACCTGAGTGTCGAAGTCCTGCGCGTGATAGCTGAGCGGCACCTGGTAGATGGTCTCCACGTCAGTCGCGGCGATCACGTTGTCTTCGCGCACGTTGCAAAACTGCGCGATCTTCGCGCACTCGGCCTCGGAGATCGGGCGGTTCGCCCGGCAGAGCAGCAGATCGGGTGCGATGCCGATGCTGCGCAGCTCCTTCACCGAGTGCTGGGTGGGCTTGGTCTTCAGCTCGCCGGCGGTGTCGATGTAGGGCACCAGGGTCAGATGGATGAACATCACCTTGTCCCGCCCGTGCTCGTAGGCGAACTGGCGGATCGATTCGAAGAAGGGCAGGCCCTCGATATCGCCCACCGTGCCGCCGATCTCGACCAGCACGAAGTCGGCGCCATCGCTATCCCGGACGATGGCCTCCTTGATCGCGTCGGTGACGTGGGGGATGACCTGCACCGTGCCGCCGAGGTAGTCGCCCCGGCGCTCCCTCGCGATCACGGTCTGATAGATCTGGCCCGCGGTGACGCTGTCGCTGCGGCGTGCCGGCACGCCGGTGAAGCGCTCGTAGTGCCCGAGGTCGAGGTCGGTCTCAGCGCCATCGTCGGTGACGTAGACCTCGCCGTGCTGAAAGGGGCTCATGGTGCCCGGATCGACGTTGAGGTAGGGGTCGAACTTGCGGAGCCGAACCCGATAGCCCCTCGCCTGGAGGAGCGCGCCGAGCGCCGCCGAAGCCAGGCCCTTGCCGAGGGAGGACACCACGCCGCCGGTGACGAAGATGTACCGGGTCATGGACCGCTACCTTATCAAACGCGCCCGAGTCGTCACCACCCACTTGCAAATTATTTGGGCAGCCCCCACCGACCCCGTCAGGGGCTGCGGTGCCCTACGATGTCGAGAGCGCCGTCAAGACGGCGCGATGCGTCACTCTGCGCGGGGGACGGCCGGGCTATCGTCGCCCGGGAGGTCCAGCGGCTCGATATCGGTGGGCAGGTCGAGCTCGCCCGGCAGCACCAGCGGCTCTGCCTCGATGGCGAGCTGCTCCTCCTCCGCGGTATCCAGCACCGAGTCCCGATCCGACCAGCTGCCGGAGAGGATGGCGAGCACCAGACTCATGATCATGAAGGCCGCGGCCAGCCCCGCGGTGGCGCGCGTCAGCAGGTTCGCGGTGCCGCGCGCCGAGAACATAGCGCCGGGACCGCCGATGCCGAGCGCGCCGCCCTCGCTCCGCTGGAGCAGCACGAGACCGATCATCGTGATTGCGATGACGATCAGGATCACGAGAAGGATCGTTTCCACTACCGCTCCTCAGTCTCTATCTCCCGCACGGGCTCAGGCGCACGACTGGCAAATCTGCCAGAACGCGTCCGCAGAAAGGCTTGCTCCGCCGACCAGAACGCCGTCTACCCCCGGCGCGGTCAGGATCTCGCCTGCGTTCCGCGCCGTGACGGAGCCGCCATATAGCACGCGAAGCGCCGCACCGCCTCCCGAAAATCGCCCTTCCCAGCCGGCACGCACCTCCGCGTGCGCCGCCTCGATATCGGCCGGGCCCGGCGTGCGGCCGCTGCCGATGGCCCAGAGCGGCTCGTAGGCGATCGCGGTGTTGTCGGGCGTGGCGCTCGCGGGCAGCGAGCCCTCGACCTGACGGCCGATCACGGCAAGCGCGCGCCCGGCATTGCGCTCGGCCGCACTCTCGCCCACGCAGACGATCGCCGCAAGCTCCGCCGCATGGGCCGCCGCCGCCTTGGCCGCCACCCTCTCGTCATCCTCGCCGTGGCCGGCGCGGCGCTCGGAGTGGCCGACGATGACGTGCGTGCAGCCCCCGTCGGCCAGCATCGGCGCGCCCACGTCGCCGGTGTGGGCGCCTTCCGCCGCGGCGTGGCAATCCTGGCCGCCGAGCGCGATCTCCGAGCCCGAGAACACGGCCCGGAGCGCGAAGAGCAGCGTCGCCGGCGGGCAGACCACGATATCGCCGCCGCACTCGCCCGTCGCTGCGTGAGCCGCGAGCGCACTGGCGCGCACGAGCCCGTCGGCATGGAGGCCGTTCATCTTCCAGTTGGCCACGAAGAGCGGGCGGGGCGGCATGTGCGCGGGCGGCGGTTGTGGGCATGGGCGCCTCGTCCCCGGCGCAAAGGCGTGCAGGGCGGGCGAGAGCGCCATGCTCTATCACGCCCCGCGACCGTGGACCAGCAGCACCGGGCAGGCTGTCGACTCCCGTTGGGGTCACGGAGCCGTGCGAAGGGAGCGGCAGGTTGCGTGTTGCCCGGTGTGCCCGGCCGCTCCTATTATCCGGCGCAACGCGCGCCCCGCGCTGACTTGGGGGCGCCTCCACCATGCGACGGGTTCCGCGATGCTGCGATCCATGCGCCAGGCCACCAAGTCGTGGGCGAGCCGCGCCGTCATCATTGTCCTGGCGCTGAGCTTCGGGGCCTGGGGCATCAACGACGTGTTCACCGGCGGCAGCCGCTCTGCGGTCGCGACTGTGGGCGAGGTCGACGTCCCCACGGTCCTGTTCGACCGCCAGTTCCAGCGCGCCCTGCAGCGCGAGCGGGAGCGTTCCGGCCGCCCCGATCTCACCCGCGACGAGGCCCACCAGGCCGGGCTTACGGGCCAGGTGCTCAACCTGCTCGTGCGCGAGTATCTGCTGGACGCCGAAGCGGCCAGGCTCGGGCTGCGCGCGGCGGACGCCAGCGTGATGCGGGAGCTCCAGTCCTCACCGGCCTTCGGCAACGAGCAGGGCAGATTCGACCCCGAGCTCTACGATCTCGTGCTCGAGCGCAACAACATGACGCGGGCCGAGTACGAGGATCTGATCCGCATCGACCTGCTCCGCGACCAGATCCTGAGTGCCGTCGGCGGCGACCGCAAGGTTCCGGAGTCGCTCATCGACGCCGTCCACCGCTACCGGGCCGAGGAGCGAAGCGCCCAGCTCGCGCTGATCCCCGCCCGCGGTTTGGCCGGCCTTGCCGAGCCGGGAGAGACCGCCGTCCAAGCCTACTACGAGGCGAACACGGCATCCTTCATGGCGCCCGAGCGGCGCAGCGCGGTGCTCGTGCAGCTCACCGCCGAAGACATGGTCTCGGAGATCGAGCTGAGCGACGAGGATGTCTATGCCGAATACGAGGCGCGGATCGACGAGTTCGAGATGCCGGAGCGGCGCGGGGTCATCCAGATCAACGCCCAGGACGAGGCGCTGATCCGGGACGGCGCCCAGAGGCTCAAGGAAGGCGAGGACTTCGACATCGTCGCCGACGATCTGGAGAGGCGAGGGGCCTCGGTGCTACCCATCCCCAATTTCGAGGCCGACGGCCCGCTCAAGGCAGCGAGCGAGGCGGTCTTCCGCCTCTCCGAAGGCTCGGTCAGCGAGCCGGTCCAGACCGCCTTCGGCTGGCATCTCTTCAAGGTGGAGAAGGTGGAGCTCGCGCGGCGCCTGAGCTTCGAGGAAGTGAAGCAGGAGCTGCACGACGAGATGGCGCTCGACCTGGCCGGCGCCGGGCTCTTCCGCCTCTCCACGGTACTGGAAGACGAGCTCGGCGGCGGCGCCTCGCTGGAGATGGGCGCTGCGGCGGTCGGCGTCGAGCCGATCATCCTCAACGGCGTCACGCGCACCGGGCTCGACCGGGGAGGCACCCCGGTGCTCGTCGAGTTGAGCGAGCGGGACAATATCCTCACGCTCGTGTTCGAGACGGTGGAGGGTCAGGAATCGCTTCTCACCGAGCTTGGCGACGGCAGCTTCGCCATCCTGCGCGTGGACGAGGTGGTGCTGCCCGCGCCCAGGCCCCTGGAGGAGGTGCGCACCCAGGTGCGTTCGGCGCTCATGCGCGAGGAGGAGAAGGAAGCGGCGGAGCGCGTGGCGAACGCGCTGGCCGACCGGGTCAGGGTCGGCGAGAACCTCACCGCAGCCGCCCGGGACGCGGGTCTCGCCGTGACGACCCTCGACAATGTGCGGCGCGATGGGCGGGGTGCCAGCCCGGATGCCTCCTTCGCGCTGATCCGGGGGATATTCGAGCGTAACGAGGAGAATCGCGAGCCGATCGTCGCGGAAACCGCGGATGGCTGGGGCGTTGCGGTGCTCACCCGCGTCACCGCTGCCGGACGGGGCACGACCGGCGAGGAGCGCGACCGCCTGCGCGACCAGCTTTCGCGCGCATGGCGCAGCGACCTCACCGACGCCTACCGCACGGCGCTCTACAGCCGGCACGAGATCTCGGTCAACCAGGGCACGCTCACCGCCCTCTTCGGTCAGCAGAACTAGATGTGATCTCTCAATCACTAGTGTCCCAAGAAAATTGGAGAGACCCTTGTTAAGTTATTGACAAAGCGCGATTAAGCGCCATTTCGCGCTGTTACCGACTTGAAGTGGCCGGCGCGAGTGCCGAGGCTGGGTTCTCCGATCCAGAGGGAGCCCGGTCATGTCCACGGGACAACTTGTCTTCTCGCAGGTGATGGACCATCTGCCCCTGCATTCGTTCCGCAAATGCGTCGAACAATACGATGGTAATCGGTACGTCAAATCGTTCTCATGCCTGAGCCAGTTTTTCTGCATGGCCTTCGCACAATTGTCCTATCGAGAAAGCCTGCGCGACATCGAGATTTGTCTGCGTGCCCAGAATAACAAGCTTTATCACATGGGAATTCGGGGACCGGTCTCGCGCAACACTTTAGCGAACGCCAACGCGCAACGCGACTGGCGCATCTATGCCGAGTTCGCCCAGGAACTGATCGACATCGCACGCCCACTCTATGCCGGCGAGGACCTCGGTCTTCAACTCGACAATACCGTGTACGCTCTCGACGCGTCGACCATCGATCTGTGCCTGTCGGTCTTCCCCTGGGCTCTGTTCCGCTCAACCAAGTCGGCCGTCAAGCTTCACACTCTCCTTGACTTGCAGGGCAGTATCCCGGCCTTCATTCACATCTCCGACGGCAAGCTCGGCGATGTGAATGTCCTGGACATCATCATTCCGGAGCCCGGCGCCTTCTACATCATGGATCGCGCCTACCTCGACTTCAAGCGCCTCAACGCCCTGGATATGGCGGGAAGCTTCTTCGTCATCCGCGCAAAGGCCAACACGAAATACCGGCGCCAATACTCCCGTACCGTCGACAAAGACGCCGGACTGCGTTGCGATCAAACCATCGTCCTGACCGGAAAGGCGAGCAAAAGCCGCTACCCAAAGCCGCTCCGCAGGGTCGGCTACAAGGATACTGAAACCAACAAGACCTTCAACTTCCTGACCAACAACTTCGCTGTTCCGCCCCTCACCGTCGCAGAGCTCTACCGCTATCGCTGGCAGGTCGAACTCTTCTTCAAATGGATCAAGCAAAACCTCCGCATCAAGGCCTTCTTCGGCACCTCCGAAAATGCCGTAAAGACCCAAATCTGGATCGCAGTCTCCGTCTACGTCCTGATTGCCATCATCAAGAAGAGGTTGAGACTCGATGCCAGCCTCTACACAATTCTACAGACCCTGAGCCTCACCCTGTTCGAAAAAATCCCGCTCAATGCGCTACTTACGCATAAGGCACTCCCGGTGGGCCAGAGCCGCGAAGATAAGCAACTGATTCTATTGTAGTTTTAATGGGACACTAGTGTCTCTCAATAGGTCGTCCATCCGGGACCGAATCCCGGAGGCTGATGGGTGACGAGAGCCTGTCGCCTCGCGCACGACCAGCGTCTCTCCTGGCGGACCAGGCGAGCGTTCGGGTTCTCAGGAACAGCGGACGGGGAGCCACGCTCACCCACGGTCTTCGGGAGCGGAGGATGGTCGGTCTCCCGCCCGCGTCCAACGCTGTCAGGATAACGCCGGCGGCGAGTGGACGAGATACAAGGAGGGGGGCGCATGTGCGCGCCTTGACGGGCTGCGGCCGGGGGGCTACTTGTGCGCCTCCCGCGCCCCCGACAGCCGCACGGAACCCTCACAATGGTCGATGTCGCAATCAAGTCGACGGACGGGCATCCGCTCGTCTTCCTGCCCGAGCACGACGGCTACGCCGACGAATACCTGCGGCGCATTCTGCGCCGGGTCAAGACCTTCGCCATGGTGGGCGCCAGCACCCAGTGGCGCCGGCCCAGCTTCTACGCCATGAAATACCTGACCAAGAAGGGTTATCGGGTAATCCCCATCAACCCGGGCCGGGCCGGAGAGTCGATCCTGGGCGAGACCGTCCACGGCAGCCTCGCGGAATGCCCCGATCAGCTCGACATGGTCGATATCTTCCGCACCTCGGAGGAGGCGCTGGATATCACCAAGGACGTGATCGCGAACAAGGACGAGAAGGGTATCGACGTGCTGTGGATGCAGCTCACGGTGCGCAACGATCATGCCGCTCAGCTCGCCGAAGAGGCCGGGCTCACGGTCATCATGAACCGCTGCCCCAAGATCGAGTTCGCCCGGCTCTCGGGCGAGCTGAGCTGGAGCGGCATCAACTCGCGGATCGTATCCGCAAAGCGGGCAAGGCCGCTCAACGCATGAACGAGATGCAAGCCCTCAAGGCAGAGGCCGCCAAGGTCGCGCCGCAACGCGAATACGGGATGGAGACGCTGGCGGTCCACGCCGGCGCACGGCCCGACCCGGTCACCGGCGCGCGGACGACGCCGATCTATCAGACCGCGGCCTACGCTTTCGACGATGCCGACCATGCGGCCGAGCTCTTCAATTTGCAGACCTTCGGCTACATCTATTCGCGCATCACCAACCCCACCGTCGCCGTACTCGAGGAACGGGTCGCGGCGCTGGAGAACGGGCGCGGCGCCGTGGCGGCCGCCACTGGCCATGCGGCGCAGTTCCTGGTGGGCGCGACGCTGCTGGAGACCGGTGACGAGTTCATCTCGTCGAACAATCTCTATGGCGGCTCGGTCACCCAGTTCGGCGTGAGCTTCAAGAAGCTCGGCTGGACCTGCCATTTCGTCGATATGACGGAGCCCGAGAACATCGATCGGGCCATGACCGACAAGGTCAAGTTTCTCTTCTGCGAGGGGCTGGCCAACCCCGGCGGCATCGTGCTCGATCTCGAGGCGATCGCCGAGGTCGCGAAGCGGCACGGCGTGCCGCTCATCGTGGATAACACGCTGGCCTCGCCCTATCTCTGCCGGCCCTTCGAGCACGGCGCCGACCTCGTGGTCCACTCGACCACGAAGTTCATCGGCGGCCACGGCAACACCATGGGCGGCATGGTCGTCGAGTCCGGCCGCTTCGACTGGTGGCAGAACGACAAGTTCCCCAGCATGACCAAGCCGGACCCCGCCTATCACGGCCTCACCTTCGCCGAGACCTTCGGCGATTTCGGCTTCACCATGAAGGTGCGCGCCGTGGCGCTGCGGGACTATGGCCCGAGCATGGCGGCGCAGGCGGCCTGGAACCTGCTGGCAGGGGTGGAGACGCTGCCGCTCCGCATGGAGCGTCATTGCTCCAACGCACTGGCGGTGGCCCGCTATCTGGAGGACCACCCCAAGGTCTCCTGGGTCTCCTACGCTGGGCTGGAATCGAACCCCTATTACGAACTTGCCCAGAGGTACCTGCCGCGCGGCGCGGGCGCGGTCTTCACCTTCGGCGTCAAGGGTGGCTACGAGGCCGGCCTCAAGGTGGTCGACACGGTCAACATGTTCTCCCACCTCGCCAACATCGGCGACACGCGGAGCCTGATCATTCACCCGGCGTCCACCACCCACCGCCAGCTCACCGACGAGCAGAAGACCAATTCCGGCGCCGGTCCGGACGTGGTGCGGCTCTCGGTCGGCATCGAGAGCATCGACGACATCATCGCCGACCTCGACCAGGCCCTCGATCAGGCCTGACGGTCGCCTTTCTCTGGCGAGTGCGCTTGTTTGCCCCTCTCGCTGTCTGACTGACGATTTCGAGCTATGCGATGGCTCCTGGATCAGATAGTTCGCCCATTCGGCCTTAGAGTTATCAAGAAGCACCACGCGGAATTTATTTACCAGCATCATTACACCGGTGGCTACGCGGAATATCGCGACACCCAAGTCAAGCACAACAAGCGCAAGCTGAATAATGTCTGGGCCGATGAGGTTACGCTTTCCAGAATCGTGGAAGACCTAAGGCTTCATGGACTAGGCGCCACAGGTATTTGTCACGGCGCTCGCAACGGTTTCGAAGTCACTTGGCTTCGAGAGCAACTCGGCGGTGACATTATCGGCACCGACATATCCGAAACCGCGAGCGAGTTTTCGCATATGCGAATTTGGGATTTTCATGAAGACAATCCCGATTGGCTTGGGCGGTTTGACTTTGTTTATACGAATTCACTTGATCAGGCGATGGAGCCTGCTCGCGCGCTGAACGCATGGGCCAAACAGATTACTCAGCGAGGTCGGATTTACATCGAACATACGATGGCGCATTCCGCCAGAGCCGCGAACGAAATGGATCCGTTCGGCGCCCACCCTATGGCGATGCCCTACCTTTTCTTCACCTGGGGCCGAGGGAGCTATAATCTAACCGACCTCCTTGAAGTAGAGGCAAAGGACAATAATGGACTGAAGGCTTGGATATTCGTGCTCACCCGAGCCGATGCGTCACCAAACCTCCCGCATGGAATAGACGGCGAGTGAGCAATCTTGTTAGGATAATATTTGCAATTTATTAGCGCCTCAGACGCGGGTACAAAGTTAATTTGTTCGGTTTGCTCTTCTCGTCATGACCAATGCAGGTTGATTCTTGGCCGTTGTATTTCCTGCACCCTGTCCTGAAGCAATTTCACGCGAAGCTCATGATCTGGAATTCGCGACTCATGGGTTTCCACGAAGATATAGTCAATGCGTTTCATGATGTCAGGCCGATCAAGTAAGGCCTCGAGCAAATCGACTTCTGCGCCCTCGATGTCAACTTTTATTACGCCGATGTCTTCGTTGAGGCGCTCGAGATAGCCGATGAAGTCAATCTGGCGAACTTCGACAGCTCCTTCTTCGGAAACATTGATCTTGTTGGTGATAAGAGAACTCGATTCCGAATACAAAATGGGATTGTCCTCGAACTGGACGTGACGATAGAGCATCACCCTTCCTTCGCGCGTGCCTGCTGCCACGTTCTCAATGCTAACATTTTCGAGATCGGCGACGTTGGCTTGCAGAACCTCGAGAGTCCACGGGTCAGGTTCGAAGGCGATGACCCGTTTGGCAACCGACGCCATCATTCTGGTGTAATCACCCACATTTGCACCTAAATCGATACAGATCATGCCTCGGGAATGGCGTAAAGCCTCCGGAAATCCCCTCGTCCGCGCATGGTATCGTGCGTACTTCGATTGATAGCGGGCTCCGATTGAACCGGGTAGACGGCGCAGAAGATCGTACTTGAAAAGTTTGTCCATAGTCTGCTGGCCAGCCTCGCGCTACCGACGCACCTCGACTCGCCACCAAGACTGCGTCCTTGTCCAGCGCCTCTACACTGGCGTGCGAGGTTCTTAGATTATGGAGCGCCTGAGGCGCGGTCGCGGGCGGCGAGCAGGCCGCGGCAGAGCGCGCCGTTGAATTCCATTGCGATGCGGACGCTCGCGAGCGTCCGCAGATGCTCGTCGAAGCCCGCTTCGGTGAGCGGCGCCCCCTCTACCGTGACGAAGGCCAACGCGTCCGCGTCCGCCGGGCCGCCGACGCGGGACCTGATCTCCAGATAGCGGCGTTGCAAGCCGGCACTCTCGGCCCCGGCGACGACGGTGCGCTCCAGCGCTTCAACGGTCGTCGCCACCAGAGCGTCCTTGCCGAAGCCCTGCTTCAACAGGACGCGCAGAAGGGCCTCCTGCCGCCCCTGAAACGCCTTGCGCCGAAAGGTCGTGCGCAGGCTTGCGAGGGAATCGTCGTCACCCGCCTCGCCGAAGGCAGCGCCGAAGTCCAGACCCTCGGCGACCCCCCGATTGACCTCGTCTGCGCACATGTGCTCCTGCAGGCGCGGGACCACGCGCGCCACCCAGGGCAGCGCGGCGACGGCGTCGCGCATGTCCTCGGCCATCATGTAGGCGAAGTTCGCGGCGCACCAGAAGGTCGGCAGGCGAAAGTCGATGGAGACTGTGCCGTCCGTGCCGACCGTCACTTCTTCTACGAAACTCAAGTCGGTCACCGGCTGGTCGAGCTCGGGGTCGGTGACGGCAGCCAGGCACGCCAGCACCTCGGCCTCGCGGCCGGCCTCGCCCGCACCCTCGTGCGCACTCATGGTCCGCGTCCGCCGCGCAGCCCTAGCTCCAGAGCTTCGCCTTGGCCGCGTCGATGTCGATGTCGTAGAGCCGGGCTGCGTTGAGGCCCAGGATCTTCCGCTTCACCTCGGGCGTGAGGTCGACGCCGCGCTCCTGCTTGATGTCATCGGGCAGCTCGAAGGCCCAGAACTTCTCCACCAGCCACTTGGGCGTCCAGATGGCGTAGTCGCTCGCGAAGGTGAGCTTGTCCTCGCCGACCCAGAAGAGGAGCTCCGCGATCACCTCGGCGAAGTAGCGCGGGCGCGCGTGCATGAAGGGCATCACCACGGCAAGCCCGCCCCAGACGTTCGCCTCCTGTACGGCGATCCAGCAGAAGTCGTCGAGGCGCGGCAGGCCGACATGCTCGACGATGAAATTGAGATTGGGGAAGTCGGTCGCGGCGTAGTCGACGTCGTGGCAGTCGAAGGCGTCCTTGGCCAGCGGTGTGATGGTCGGCCCCTTGTGGACGTGTATGTTGGTGATGCCGAGCTTCTCGCAGAGCTCGAAGCAGCGATAGGCCTCGGCGTCGTTCAGCCGCCAGCCGCGCGATGCGCCGCGCCATTCCGCCGTGTAGAGCTTCACGCCCCTGATGCCGTAGGCCTCCTTCAGCGCGTGAAGATGCTCCAGCGCTGCCGTGCCCTCGCGCGGATCGAAGGAGCCGTTCAGGATGAAGCGGTCCGGATGCGCTTCAGTGATGACGGCGTTCTGCTCGGTGGTGTTGAAGCCCTCGATGTAGAACTCCTTGAGGTAGGTGGGCTGGATGATCGCCATGTCCACCGGCCCGTCGACGAAGAGGTCGTGGACCATCGTCTCCGCGTCGTACTTCTCGAACTTCTCCTTGGGCCAGACCTCCTGCTCGGGGCTGAGCGCGCTGTGGTAGGCGTAGAAGCAGTCGATGAACTGCTTGCCGTGGACGTTGCGCTGGTTGGCCGGCGCGGCATCCCAGAAGTGGGTGTGCCCGTCGACGATGAACAGCTCCTCCCCGTCGCTGGTCCTGTACATCACGTGCTCCCTTCGGCTGCGACCGATGGCGAGGGTAGCCGGGCCCGCGCCAAATACAAGGCGCGATGCGGGAGGCGATGTGGCGCGCACACGGCGCCGCTGATAAGCTGGCGGAAGCGCGGAACGAGAGGGGGATCCGGGGATGGCTGAGCGGATGGTCGACCTGACGTTGACGCTGACCGACAACATGCCGGCGCACAAGCTGTTCCAGCGCCCCGTCATCGTGCCCCACTACACCCACGAGCAGACCCGCGAGCAGTTCGTCCTGGGGGTCGAGGGCGACAGGCTCTCCTTCGCGACCACCTACATGGGCATGATCGACCATATCGGCACCCACGTGGACGCCTTCTATCACGTCAATCCCGAGGGCGCGCCGGTGGACCAGATGCCGCTCGACATGTTCATGGGCAAGTCGGTCTGCTGGGACCTGACCCATATCCCCGACCTCGGCGACATCGACGTGGCCGATTTCGAGGAGGCGGAGGAGAAAGGCGGCGTCAAGGTGGACGGCCACATCGTGCTGCTCAACACGGGCCTCCACAACCGCCACTACCCCGACGTGAAATCGGTATGGAGCAACCCCGGTATCACCGCCGCCGCGACCCACTGGCTCGCGGATCGCGGCTCCAGGCTGCACGGCGTCGAAGGCCCGTCCACCGACAAGCCGTCGGATAACCTCTTCCCCAACCACCGGGTCTGCCGCGACCGCGGCATCGCCCACTACGAGTGGCTGATCAACCTCGAGGAGCTGATCGGCAAGGGCGAGTTCATGTTCTACGGGCCGCCGATCAAGCTCGGCAACGGCAGCGGCGCGCCGGTCCGCGCCTGGGCGATCATCGACGACTAGGTTGCCAGCGCCCGTGCTTGAGGCCGGGTGAGACGCCGGTGACCCGCATTGACGACCGCTTGGTCGACGAGCGCATCCCCATCACCCTGCTCACGGGCTTCCTCGGCGCCGGCAAGACCACGCTGGTCAACCGCCTGCTGAGTGCGCCCGACGCCGGCAGGATCGCGGTCATCGTCAACGAGTTCGGCGAAATCGGTATCGACGGCGACCTCATCGCCCGCGCCAACGAGGACATGCTGGAGCTCACCAACGGCTGCATCTGCTGCGCCGCGCAGGGCGACCTGATGGACGGGCTCAACCGGCTCTACCTGCGCAAGATCGGCCTCGCCGAGCCCCGGGTGGACTTCGACAAGATCGTGATCGAGACCACGGGGATCGCAGACCCCTCGCCGCTGGCCCGGCTCTTCTATACCGACATGAAGCTCGACCTCACCTTCCGCCTCGATGCAGTGTTGACGGTGGTGGACCTGAAGCACGTGACGGGCCAGATCGAGCGCTCGCCGGAGGCGCAGAAGCAGATCGCCATCGCCGACAAGCTGATCTTCAACAAGCGCGACCTGGTGGACGACGACGAGTTCACGGATGCCGTGGCGGCGGTCGAGCAGCTCAGCCCCTTCTCGGTCAAGGAGGTGACCGAACACGGCGCGCTGCCGGTTGACCGGCTGCTCGACCTCGACCTGTTCGAGCCCAAGCGGCGCGACGACATGGTGGGCGCCTGGATCGGCGCCGACCGGCCGGACGCCGCCGAACAAGGGGCCGATGAGCACGCCCACGAGGATCATGTCCACACGCCGGGCGTCGGCGCGGTCTGCCTGCAAACCCGCGAGCCGCTGGAGTGGAATGCCCTGCTCCGCTTCTTCCTGGATCTCACGGAGGAGAAGGGCGAGGACCTCTTCCGCGTGAAGGGCATGGTGCATTTCCAGAATGTCGAAAAGCCGGTCATCATCCAGGGCGTGGAGGCCACCTTCAGCCCGCCGACCTACGCCGAGGCCTGGCCGCGCGGCGAGGTGGCGACGCGGATCGTGGTGATCGGGCGCGGCCTCGACAGGGCGTCGATGGAGGCGCGCTTCGCGGCCTGCGTGGCGAAGCGGGAGACCACGCTCGACCGCGGCCTCGGCGCCATCTGAACGCGTCAATCGAGCGGGAGCCAGCCATGAGCTTTGCGTACAAGACGGCGATCGAACTCAAGGGCCTGCTGGCGGCGCGCGACATCTCGCCGGTCGAGCTGGTCGAGGACACGCTCGTCCGGCAGGAGGCATTGGAGCCCAGGATCAACGCCTTCGTCACCCGCACGCCGGAAGTGGCGCTGGAGGCAGCGAGTGCGCAGGGGCGCGCCATCGCCGCAGGTGAGGCGGGCGCGATCGCGGGCCTCCCGGTCTCGGTCAAGGACCTGGTGGCGATGGCGGGCGTGCCTTGGACCTTCGGCTCCCGGCCCTTTGCGGACAACATGGTGGATTTCGACGCGCCCGCGGTGGAGCGGGTGAGGGCGGCCGGCGGCTGCATCGTCGGCAAGTCCACCACCAGCGAGTTCGGCTGCAAGGCGGTCTGCGACAGCCCGCTCACGGGGATCACGCGCAACCCGTGGAACCTGGCGAAGACGCCCGGCGGCTCCAGCGGGGGCGGTGCCGCGAGCGTCGCCGCCGGGCTCACTCCCTTTGCGGTCTGCACCGATGGCGGCGGCTCCGTACGCATTCCCTCTGCGCTCTGCGGGCTCTTCGGCATCAAGGCGCAGTTCGCGCGGGTGCCGGTGTTTCCGGTCTCCGCCGCGCCGACGCTCGCCCACGTGGGCGCGATCGCGCGCTCGGTACGGGATGCCGCGCTGCTGCTCGGCGTCATGGCCGGCCACGACCGCCGCGATGCCTTCGGCGTCGCCGAGCCCGTGCCCGACTTCCTCGCCGCCTGCGATGCGGGCGCCAAAGGCCTGCGCATCGCCTGGAGCCCGACCTTGGGCTACGCGGACCCTGAGCCCGAGATCGTCGCGCTCTGCGAGGCCGCGGCCCGGCGCTTCGAGGCGCTGGGGTGCGAGGTCGAGCTGGTCGAAGACGCGCTCGGCGAAGACCCGGTCGAGACCTGGATGGCGGAGTTCTACGGCGGCATCGGCACCAAGCTGAAGGGCCTGATGACGGAGCGGCCGGAGGAGCTGGACCCTGCCGTGGTCACGACGCTCAGCGGCGGGCTCGACCGCTCGATGGTGGAGTTCTTCACCCAGGTCTTCGCGCGCTACGAGTTTCGCGAGAAGATGCGTCAGCTCTTCGAGCGCTACGACCTGCTGCTCTCGCCGACGCTGCCCTGCGCCGCCTTCGACGTGGGTCACGACACGCCGCCGGGGCTCGGGGCTCGCAACATCGTCTCCTGGGTCTACTACACCTATCCCTTCAACCTGACCGGCCAGCCGGCGGCCTCGATCCCGGCGGGCTTCACTGCCGAAGGGCTCCCGGTCGGCTTGCAGATGGTTGCGGGGATCAACCGCGAGGTGGATATTCTGCGTGCCGCCGCCGCGTTCGAGGAGGCGGCACCCTGGGCCGAACGAAAGCCGCCCCTGGCGTAGCCCGGCCCGCAGGAAGCGCACAGCAAGGGAGGCGACGATGCCGCTGGACGACAAGGTCCGCGAGGCGCTGGACACGATCTTCTCCGGCGATGCCGGGCTCTACCAGAAGCGCGGCTGGAACCAGCGCTCGGGCTTCGGCACGCGGCCCGCGATCCTCAACATCGACCTCGCCAACGCCTGGACCCGCCAGGGCTATCGCTTCTCCTGCAATGACATGGACGACCAGGTCATTCCCGGGGTGCAGCGCCTGCTCGAAGCCGCGAGGGCCAAGCAGGTGCCCGTCATCTACACCACCACCGCCTTCTGCAGCCGCTTCGACATGGGGGCCTTCCCGCTCAAGACCCCCTTCGAGGACCTGATGCTGGGCTCGCCGGCCTGCGAGATCGACGACCGCATCCCGCTGGAGGAAGGCGTCGACACGCTGATCGTGAAGAAACGGCCGAGCGCCTTCGCCGGCACCCACCTCGGCGGCATTCTGCGCGCCGGCGGAATTGACACGCTGATCTGCACCGGCGTCACCATGGCCGGCTGCGTCAGGCACACGGTGGAGGACGCGCTCGGCGAGGGCTTTCGCACCGTCGTGGTGCGCGAATGCGTGGGCGACCGCGTGCCTGCGGCGGTCGAGTGGAACCTCTTCGACATCGACATGAAGTATTGCGACGTCGAGCCGCTCGACCGGGTGCTGGCCTACCTCGACGACCTGGAGCCCTTCGCCAACCGCTAGGCCGGAAATCTCTCCACGGGAGGCGGCAATGCCGCTGGACGACAAGGTCCGCGAGGCGCTCGATACCATCTTCTCCGGCGATTCCGGGCTCTACCGGAACCGCGGCTGGAACCAGCGCTCGGGCTTCGGCACGAGGCCCGCGCTCCTCAACATCGACCTCGCCAACGCCTGGACCCGGCCGGGCCATCGTTTCTCCTGCGACGACATGGACGATCAGATCATTCCCGGCGTGCAGCGCCTGCTCGCAGCGGCCCGCGCCAGGCGGGTGCCGATCATCTACACCACCACCGCGTTTTGCAGCCGCTTCGACATGGGCGCCTTCCCTCTCAAGAAGCCCTTCGAGGACCTGATGCTGGGCTCGCCTGCGACCGAGATCGACGACCGCGTGCCCCTGGAGGAAGGCGTCGACACGCTGATCGTGAAGAAGCGGCCGAGCGCCTTCGCCGGCACCCACCTCGGCGGAATACTGCGCGCCGGCGGTATCGATACGTTGATCTGCACCGGCGTCACCATGGCGAGCTGCGTCAGGCACACGGTGGAGGACGCGCTCGGCGAGGGCTTCCGCACCGTCATCGTCCGTGAATGCGTGGGCGACCGCGTGCCCGCCGCCATCGAGTGGAACCTCTTCGACCTCGACATGAAGTATTGCGACGTCGAGCCGCTCGACCGGGTGCTCGCCTACCTGGCCGACCTGGAGCCCTTCGCAGGGACCTAAGCCTGCCCCCGGGTCAGCGGGACGAAGGCCACCGGCAGCACCGTCTTCGCCTCGCTTGAGCCGTCGGCGCGCTTCTCAATGCGCTGCAGATGCTGGGTCTTGGCGGCGCGGCCGACGGGGATGACCAGGCAGCCGCCGGGCTTGAGCTGCGCCACCAGCGCCGGCGGGATCGAAGGCGCCGCTGCGGTGACGATGATACCGTCGAAGGGCGCCTCCTCCGGCCAGCCTGCGTGGCCGTCGCCGGCACGCACCGTGGCCCGCGCGTAACCCAGCGCTTCGAGGCGCGCCGCAGCGGCGGTTGCCAGCGGCTCGACGACCTCGACCGAATATAGGGTGGCGCCCAGCGCGCAGAGGACGGCGGTCTGGTAGCCGCAGCCGGTGCCGACCTCCAGGATGCGCGCGCCGTGCTCGACACCGAGAAGCTCGGTCATCAGGGCGACGACGAAGGGCTGCGAGATGGTCTGGCCGTGGCCGATGGGAAGCGGCCTGTTCTCGTAGGCGAAGGGCTGCTCCGTCTCGGGCACGAAAGCGGCGCGCGGCACCCTGCGCACGGCCTCCATGACGGCATCGTCGAAGACCGGACGCCCGGTGTTGTCGCCGGTCTCCCGCGCATCGCGCGCGATCGCCTCCAGCATGGTCTCTGCGGTCGCGTCCGCGCCGAGCAGGTGGCGCAGCATCGTCCGCGCGCCCCCGCTCTGCTAGCGGAAGTGAGGCAGCACCTTGGTCGCGTACTCGGCGATCAGTCGTTCCTGGTCTTCCGTCATCAGGTAGAGCGCGAACTGCGTGACGCCTGCGGCCTCCAGCGCCTTGAGCTTCTCCACATGGGCCTCGGCCGGGCCGATCAGGCAGAAGGACTCGGTGATGGCGTCGGTGACGTAGTGCACGTTGTCGGAGCCCGCGACCGCGTGCTTGAGGTAGTCGTAGCCTTCGTCCGCGCCGCGCCCCTGGCGGGCGGCGATGAACGCGGTCAGGCTCTCCGGCACCAGGTCCGTCCCCGATCCGTGGCGCTCCACGATATCAGCGACATGGTTGCCGACCACGGCGGGGAACCAGCTGGTCTGGGCGATGGCGGTCTCGCGGTCGCCGATCCAGGCCTGCGCGCAGGAGAGCACGCGGTATCCGGCGGGATCGAGGCCGGCCGCCTTGCGCGCCGCGAGCGCCTGGTCGGTGAACCATTGGCAGAGCCCCGGATCGGCCAGCTGGATCACCAGCCCGTCCCCGTGCGCGCCGGCTGCGGCGAGCGCGCGCGGCCCGTAGGCCGCGATCCAGATGGGCAGCTCGTAAGGGTCGGCCCAGTCGAGGAGGACCGGCCCGTGGGCGCCGTCGTACTCGCAGGCCTCGCCCCGCAGCATGGTGCGGAGCGCGTCGCAGAAGGCGGTGAGCTGGGCGAGCGTCGCAGGCCGCTGGCCCATGACGCGCACCGAGCTGTCGCCGCGGCCCACCGCCACGTCGAGCCGGCCGTCGCCGAACTGGACCAGCCGCGCGAAGATGCTGGCTGCCACCGACCAGTCGCGCACCCTGGGGTTGGTCACCAGCGGACCCACGCGAATACGCTGCGTGTGGTCCAGGCAGACCGCCATCTGGGTGTAGACGTCGGACCACAGAATGTGGGAATCCGCGAACCACATGTAGTCGAAGCCTGCGGCCTCGGCTTGATGGGCAAGCGCCACGGTGCGGCGCACGTCGAGGTCTCCCTTGATACTGATGCCCAGTTCCATGATGCCCCCCTTGCTCTGCGCCGATCGCAGCCCAACCGGAGGATGGCACAGAGACGGCCGGCCCGCCACGCGCCTGCCAAACGCCCGCCGGCCATGCTACACCCCGCGCAGGCGGCGGCCGGCGTTGCCTCCCGGTCCTAGCGAGCGACGGTGAGCATGAGCAAGCGGCAGATGGTCCTGGTGGGCTTCCTCCAGGCGCAGAACTGCTCCAACTACCCGGCGTCCTGGCGTCACCCGGACTCCGCCACGGACTTCCTCACCGCCGACTACTACCAGCGGATCGCCCGCATCCTCGAGGCCGGCAAGTTCCATCTCGCCTTCTTCGACGACCGCCTCGCGCTGCCGGACATCTACGGCGGCGACCATGCCGAGGCGGTGCGCAACGGGGTGCGGGTGGTCAAGATGGACCCGATCCCGATCCTCACCCTGATGGGCGCGGCCACCACGCGGCTCGGCCTGGGTGCCACCTGCTCGACCACCTACTACCAGCCCTTCCACGTGGCGCGCATGTTCTCCACCCTCGATCACATGAGCGGCGGCCGGGCCGCCTGGAACGTGGTGACCTCGCTCAACGATTCCGAGGCTGCGAACTACGGCGCGGACAGGGTGATCGAGCATAACGAGCGCTACGACCGCGCCGACGAGTTCATGGAGGTGGTGCTCGGCCACTGGAACTCGTGGGCCCCGGACGCCATCGTACTCGACAAGGAGCAGGGCATCTTCGCCGACCCGGAAGGCGTGCATCGCCTGGACCACGAGGGCCGCTTCCTGCGCTCGCGCGGGCCCTTCACCGTGCCGCGCACGCCCCAGGATCGCCCCATCGTGATCCAGGCCGGCCAGAGCGGGCGGGGGCGGCAATTCGCGGCGCGCTGGGCCGATGTGATCTTCGCGATCTATCCCACCCTGGAGTTCGGCCGCAAGGCCTACGCGGCGACGCGCGATGCCGCAGTCGCTGCCGGCCGCGACCCCGGCACCTTTCGCGTGGCGCCGGCGGCCTACGTCACGGTGGCCGAGAGCAACGCAGAGGCGGAAGAGAAGGCCGCCTTCATCGCGGGCCTCGCACAGCCCATCGACACGCTGGCCCTGCTCTCCGAGGCGCTCAACTACGATTTCGCGACCAAGCCTGCGGACGAGCCCTTCACCGACGAGGAGATGGCCTCCATCAGCGGCCTGCAGGCGATCCGCGACCGGGTTGTGACGCTGAGCGGCAATCCACATCCCACGGTCGAGGATTTTGTCACTTACAGTCGGCGCGGCACGTTGGGCGAGATGCCTCATTTTGTCGGCACGCCCGCCGCCGTCGCCGATGAGATGGCGGAATGGTTCGAGGGCGAGGCCTGCGACGGCTTCGTGCTCGCCGCGACCCACATGCCGGGCGCCTACGAGGATTTCGCGCGCCTCGTGGTGCCCGAGCTGCAACGGCGCGGCCTCTACCACGAGGACTATGCCGGGCCCACGCTGCGCGAAAATCTCGGGCTGCTCCCCACCTGACCCTATCCCCGCGCGGGCCGCACTATCGTGAGCAGACCCATCGGCAATAAACTCAGACTTCCTGACCTCGTGATGCTGGCTGTTCTGGGCAGCGTGCCGGGAACTCCTTGAATTCTGATACATTTCGGTTGTTTCAGGCGGTTTTTCGCTGGGTGTCGCGCCCGAGGTCTGATATTATAATTTGATACCAATTGCACGGTCTCAACCATGCCCAGTACCCTCCCAATGTGCCCTCCAGAGGCGGTCTCGATCGGCAACAGCTGCTTCGCCGTCCTGATCTCGGACGACACCTTCACCTACTTTTCCAACCTCATTCCCTTTGACAGCCACGCCGCCGATGACCGCACGGCCATGCTCTTGCGGATCGGCCGCCTCGCGGCGATCAGCGCGGTCTCGCCGCAGGAACTGGCTGACGCTTTCGCTGTCTCGCGCGCGACGGTGCAGCGCGCACGACGGCGCTACCTGGCCGAGGGCGAAGCGGGGTTCATGAAGCCCCGGCGCGGTCGCGGGCCGTCGGTGTTCACTCCGGAGTTGGCGGAGAAGGCGACGGCGTTGCTGGCATCGGGCCTGAGCGGCTCTGCGGCGGCCCGGGTTCTCGGCGTGTCAGCGCCATCGGTCAACAAGTGGCGCCGTCAGGGACTGATCGGCAACACGGAGGCGGATGGGGAGCCCGGACGCTCAGCGCTGGCTGCGCCGCCTGACGCGGGTGCGGCTCCTGAAGGCCGTGTCGATGAAGAGAGTACCGGTGCCCCGGGGCCGGAGACGGCGCCGGGGCTGGAAGCGCAGCCGCAAACGGATCGCAGCGCGCGCGATCGGCGGGACCGGCAGGCGCCGATGGGGCGTGCGACTTGCGATGTTCCGGCTCGGGTTCTGGCCAGTTGTGGACAGGCGGGGCCGGTCGAACCGCAGTTCGCCGCCGCCGCCCGCGGTGTCCGCTTCGGCGGCGTGCTCGCCGCCCTGCCGGCCCTGCTGAAGGAAGGTCTTCTCTCCGAGACCGGTCTCCTGCCATTGCTGCCGAAGGGCTATTACGGCTTGCCTACGATCCTGCTCTTCCTGGCCTTCATGACCTTGGCGCGGGTGCGCAACCCCGAGAGCCTGCGCTACCAGGCGCCGGGCGAATGGGGCGCCATTCTCGGCCTCGATCGCTGCCCCGAGGTCAAGACGCTGCGCCGCAAGATCGCTCTCATCGCCGACGACGAGGCCGGCGTGCGGGCGTGGCAGCTCGCCCTTGCCAGGCGCTGGCAGGCGCCGACGAGCCGGAGCTCTGGGCGACGCTGGCCATCGACGGGCACGTCAAGGTCTACTCCGGCCGCAAGGGGCGCTTGCCCAAGCACTTCGTCTCGCGCGAGAAGCTGTGCCTGCCGGCGAGCGCCAGCTACTGGATCAACGCTCTGGGCGGCAAGCCGCTGCTCTGTCTGCACAAGCCGCTGGACCCGAAGATGGTCGCGGCCATCGAAGCCGACGTGGTGCCGGCGCTGCAGGAGCTTGGGATCGTTGGCGCCGGGGCGCCGGACCTGACCGCCGAGCATCCCGGCCAGCCGGCGCTCACCCTGGTCTTCGACCGCGAGGGCTGGAGCCCGGATCTGTTCCGCCGGCTGGCGAGGCGCGGCGTCGCCTGCCTGACCTGGCACAAGAACTTCAGGGGCGAGGACTGGCCGGCCGAGGACTTCGGCGCGATGACCGTTCCCATTCACGGACCGGCGGCGGACGGCAGCGCCACCATGCGGCTGGCTGAGAAGCCGGTGACGTTGCCGAACGGCTTCAGGGTGCGCCAGATCCGCCGCCTGCTCGACAACGGCCGTCAGGTGCCGCTGATCACCACCGATCCGCACAAGCCGATGGCTGAGGTTGCGGGCGCCATGTTCTCGCGCTGGTCGCAGGAGAACTTCTTCAAGTACATGCGTGACGAGTTCAATCTCGACGCCCTGCCGACCCACGAGCTCGAGCCTCTCGATCCCGCCGCCATGGTCGTCAACCCGCTGCGGCGGGCCTATGACAAGGCAATCCATCGCCTCGACCGCCAGCTTGGCCGCCTGCGCAACCGCATCGCCGACACGGCCCGGAAGAAGCAGCCGACGGCGGAACTCAGGAGGGAAGTCAGGGACCTCCAGGATGTCCGCGACATCGTCAGGGCCAGCCGCAGGGAGACGCCCAAGCACTGCCGGGCCGGCGACCTCGACGAAGCCGAGCAGCTCGATGCCTTGCCCGCGCGCGAGCGCCTCCTCCTCGACGTCATCCGGATGATCGCCTACCGCGCCGAAACCCGCATGATGCTTCCCGTCATGCAGGCGCAGGGCCACAAGCCCCATCCCCGGAAACTGCTTCAAGCGCTGCTCACCGCCGATGCCGACATCCTGCCGGATCCTGGCAATGGCCTCCTGCGGGTCCACATTCTTGGCCTCGCAAACGACGCCTGCGACCGTTGGATCGATGCGGTTCTGAGCGACCTGAACGCCACCGAAACGGTCTTCCCCGGCACCCGTCTGCGCATAGTCTACGACATCGACGGGGCCTCGGAATCCGCGCGGCTCGTGTCACCTAAAATCAGCAGAGGTCAGGAAGTCTGAACCTCAGACTTCCTGACCTCGTGATGCTGGCTGTTCTGGGCAGCGTGCCGGGAACTCCTTGAATTCTGATACATTTCGGTTGTTTCAGGCGGTTTTTCGCTGGGTGTCGCGCCCGAGGTCTGATATTATAATTTGATACCAATTGCACGGTCTCAACCATGCCCAGTACCCTCCCAATGTGCCCTCCAGAGGCGGTCTCGATCGGCAACAGCTGCTTCGCCGTCCTGATCTCGGACGACACCTTCACCTACTTTTCCAACCTCATTCCCTTTGACAGCCACGCCGCCGATGACCGCACGGCCATGCTCTTGCGGATCGGCCGCCTCGCGGCGATCAGCGCGGTCTCGCCGCAGGAACTGGCTGACGCTTTCGCTGTCTCGCGCGCGACGGTGCAGCGCGCACGACGGCGCTACCTGGCCGAGGGCGAAGCGGGGTTCATGAAGCCCCGGCGCGGTCGCGGGCCGTCGGTGTTCACTCCGGAGTTGGCGGAGAAGGCGACGGCGTTGCTGGCATCGGGCCTGAGCGGCTCTGCGGCGGCCCGGGTTCTCGGCGTGTCAGCGCCATCGGTCAACAAGTGGCGCCGTCAGGGACTGATCGGCAACACGGAGGCGGATGGGGAGCCCGGACGCTCAGCGCTGGCTGCGCCGCCTGACGCGGGTGCGGCTCCTGAAGGCCGTGTCGATGAAGAGAGTACCGGTGCCCCGGGGCCGGAGACGGCGCCGGGGCTGGAAGCGCAGCCGCAAACGGATCGCAGCGCGCGCGATCGGCGGGACCGGCAGGCGCCGATGGGGCGTGCGACTTGCGATGTTCCGGCTCGGGTTCTGGCCAGTTGTGGCCTCCTGCGGGTCCACATTCTTGGCCTCGCAAACGACGCCTGCGACCGTTGGATCGATGCGGTTCTGAGCGACCTGAACGCCACCGAAACGGTCTTCCCCGGCACCCGTCTGCGCATAGTCTACGACATCGACGGGGCCTCGGAATCCGCGCGGCTCGTGTCACCTAAAATCAGCAGAGGTCAGGAAGTCTGATATTACATTTACCTGAGCGTCAAGATTTCGTTTCATATAATTTGAAACGATAACCGAATCGCCTTCCAGTATAAAACGAAAGGGGCTTATACGCCTAACTAGCCAAGTGCGAGAGTCTAGCGATCTCGAAGCGGTGCAATGATCCAGCGCATTACGGGTCGCACGACGGCTCGCCATATTAGCCACCCGGAGATCAAGATGCCCCAGGGTAGGGCGATCAGTGCGAGAAGCACATGAGGGTTTTCCTCTTCGACAACGAAGAAGCCGGCAAAGCCGATCGCGTATAGAACCCAAAGCACGACCCCGACGCGCCAAGCCACCCGCCGTCTAGGGGTCATGGGGGCCAGAGATTGTGGTCGTTGCTTTCCGCTTCCGCGTGTGAGCCTTCTCAACGCGGATCGTAGGGTCGGCCGGCTTCACGGCTGAGAAGATCGCCCGTGCAGCGCGCTCTGGCGTGGCGTTCAGTTTCGGAATCGGCTTGGGCGGACGACCGCGCGGCCGCGATTGCGGCTTGTCCGTCATCGCGCTTCGCCTAGCATCATCATCATGATCATCCTACGGCACGAGATATGGCTAGGCAACTGGTGATATATGTCTTGACTTTCCGGCTGCCATCACCGCACCCTTCCCCTGCTACGTCAACCAGGCCCGCTGTGTCGGGCTTCCGGCACATGATGATCGTTCCGCAAATCGTTGACGATCAGGCATCATGTCGACATGATGAAAATAGACCCCACCTAATGGGGGTCCATTTGCGGATGATGATGAACATTCATCGCCCGCAACCGCTGTCGTCGATCCCCTTCGTGGCGGCTCCGACAGCATAAGAACGAGAGGATGTGATCGATGGCTGCCCAGGACAGCACGAGGTTCGTGATCTTCACGGAAGGTGACAAGTTCGTGGCGATGTGCCTCGAACAGGACATCGGCGCGCAGGGTCGCGACTCGGAGGAGCTTTATCAGCGTCTGCAAACCGCCTATCGAGCGGAGCGCGACGACTCCATCGCTCGCACGGGTGTGCCCTTCGGGGACATTGGGCCGGCACCGCAGCGATACCATGACATGTGGGACGAGAACGGTGACGGCGTGCATCGCGGCCGCATGTATCCCTTGCCCGATCACGCCAGCAATGTGCG
The DNA here is from genome assembly GCA_963422645.2 of Alphaproteobacteria bacterium. Taxonomy (GTDB): domain Bacteria; phylum Pseudomonadota; class Alphaproteobacteria; order UBA828; family UBA828; genus WTGU01. Next base: position 357,636 of record CAXXVO010000007.1, on the reverse strand, counting down.
AGCGCTTGCCGCCTGATGACTGCTCACCCGTTTCAGGAATCCCCGACGTTCGGGGAGTATTGTACTTGGTTGGAGCGCGAGGGAGGCACCGTAGTGGCCGATGAGAATGCTTGGGGACCGCTCACGCGGCTTTCGTACCCTCGCGGCCGACGCACTCGAAGGGCGATCGAAGCGGGTGTCGAACCCGATGAGCCTTTGACGCCTGGAACAATCGCTCGTCTTGATCGACGGCTCGGCGTGAAATCGCCATGGAACCCAGACTTTGAGGCGGACAATCAGACGGCCAGCGAAGGGCCCCCTTCGTCGTAATTCCCCCTACGACCGCGCTCCGCTCGACAGGCCGTCGTCTGCAATCAGCTCCCTGTAGCGCAGCCGCTTGCCGACCATACCCCGCACCAGCGCGGCCATCTGGTCGATGGTGTCCAGGTCGCGGATGTTGTTGCGGCCCGTGAACTCCCGGACGTAGCGGTCCAGGTGCTTCTCGGACAGGTGGTGGAAGGTGCCGTGATAGCCCCGCTTGAACAGGCTCCAGAAACTCTCGATGCCGTTGGTGTGGCAGTCGCCGTTGACATACTCGCCGCGCGAGTGGACGACGGTCTCGTGGTGGGGAAGGCCTGAATAGCTCTTGGACTCGTCAGTGTAGACCATGGTCTCGGGGCTCGCATGGGCAGCTACAAAGTTGCTCAGGGTCAGGCGGGTGGTGTCGGGCACTACCTTGGCGGAAACGCGCTTGGTGGTGCGATCCTTGGCACCTGCGACCACGGCCTTGCCGACCGCACCGCGACCCGCACGCAGCTTCTTGTTGGCGTGCTTGTTCTTCTCCTTGCCCCCGATGTACGTCTCGTCGGCCTCGACCGGACCGGGGAAAGGCTTGTTCTCGCCTTCGATGAAGCCCTCGCGGATGCGCTGCATCAGGAACCACTGTAGCCGGCCAGAAGTCTTTGCGAATCGCGGCCAGAAGTCTTTGCGAATGGCCTGGAAAACAGGCTGATTTTCGGGGCTGATTCGGGCTGGAAAAACGGCCTCTGCATCGGCCATGCACGGGCCGTTCAGGGGCGCGGAATTCGGTGTGCACGGCCCCTGCAAGGGTTCTATTCCGCCTTCTCCTCCGCCTCGGGCGCGGGGGGCTGGGCGGGCCCGGCTTCGGGCGGGCGCCAGTGTCTGTCGTCGGCTGCGTCGAAGCGCTCGAGCGCGCCCGCGTCCATGGTTTCGATGCGCTTGCGGAGCGCGCGGCAGAGCCGGCGCAGGCGGTCGCGTTCGGCGTCCTGCTCCTCGGTGGCGGCGCCGCGCAGCCGCCGTCTGGCCTCGTGCTCCCAGCTCCTCGCCCCGTAGGCCTTCCGGATGCGGCGGGTTGCCTCCCGGTCGACCCCTTGCGCCCTTTCTTGCCGGAGGTCTTCGGCGGCGGCGCGCTCGCCCGCTTCGGCGATCATGGCCCATGCCGGCTTGGGGCTGGCGTCCGGGTCGGGGCCGTAGTCCGGCAGGCCGGGGATCGGGTTCCAGCCGTAGGCCTTCCATGTCGCCTCGTCGAACATCGTGTCGATGCCGCCGGGGAAGGAGCCCGGCAGGAAGCCGTGGGCATGAGCCGGCGGATCGCGTCCTGGATGTCGATCACCGTGTCATCCTCCGTCGGGCCGGGCGAGGGACGAGAACCTCTCTCCGTTCGACTGCGCCCACCATCGCACGAGCGAGCGGCGGATGCCGGCGGTGGCGGGTGCGACCCTGTGCCACCAGTCTGCGGGGAAGAGGACGAGCGATCCCGGCGGCGGGTCGATCCGTACGGGGCGGCGTTTCCGGCCCGGGTCCTGGAAGACCATGTCGCCGCCGGCTGCGGCGCGTTCGACGATGAGGCTTGCGGAGACGGTCCGGTCGAGGGTGTCGGGAACTCCCCGCCCTGCGTACTGGTCGACGTGCCAGAGGCAGGCCTGTCCTGCGAAGTAACAGTTGCAGACGGCGGGCGAGGGCGTGTCCGCGCATGCGTTCAGCACCTCGCGGGCGTAGTTGCGGGCGAGGGCGTCCAGGGCGTCGGTGCAGTCTGCCGGGAGCATCCCGTCGGGCAGCCATGCCTCGTAGCAGTCGTCCGCGCCGGGGCCCCGGCGCGCGAGCGCGAGCCCGTTGACGGCTCGCTCGACCTCGGCCATTGCTCGAGGGCCGATGGCTGCGCGGACGACGCGAATGGGGGGGGTGGAACCCTCTCCGGGCTCGACCGGGGTTGATTCGCGGGGGTCTCTCACGCCGGGCACCGCCGTCGAATCTCCTAGGACGCCCGATGGGTGTAGGTGACCGACCAGGGGCCTCGTGATCCTGCGTCCCTCGCCAGGGTCGTGAATCTAGCGCGGACGTAGACCGCGCCGGAGAACGGCGCCCGCCATCCTATATAGTGAATAGTGGATAGGTATCTGTCGAAATACCGCGTCGGCGACGAGAATAGCCTGCTCGAGGCGACCTCGAAGGTGACGTAGTGCTTGCCGGAGGTCCCATCCACGCGCAGGCCGTTATTAGTCGGCCTTCTCCGGTTGAACGTGGGCGCCGGGATCACGGTCGTCGGTGTCGGTGTCGGTGTCGGTGTCGGTGTCGGTGTCGGTGTCGGTGTCGGTGTCGGTGTCGGTGTCGGTGTCGGTGTCGGTGTCGGTGTGGGTGTCGGTGTGGGCTGGCCCGCTCCTGCCGGATCGGTCAGCCCCCAGACATAGTTCAACGTCCCGGAGCCGTGCCATTCGCCGCTATTATAGCCAAGCGAGAGCACCCCTCGGCTGAAGCTTGCCCGGCCAAGCGTGGGCGACCAGTTTGCATCGGCGCCGGTGACACCCTGCAGCTGCTTCCGCGCTGTGCTCAGCGCGGCCACCCGCACCGATACCGACCACAAGAACCGTCCACCGTGCCCTGAGCCTCCCAGGAGCAAGGTATCGAAATTATCGATCGGCGGGCTCGTCACTATGGGGGTGCCCGCGCGGGTAAATACAGCCGAGCCGGAAAAAATGCGCCGGACGTTGAATACGTTCGAAGAGATTTGAGCCGCCTGCAGCCTTCCCCGGATGGCTGCGGCGTCGAACTCCGCTCTGCCGTCGCGGCGGATGATCCATCCGGCGGCGCCCGGGACGTAGCGGTCGGATCGGAGGGAGGCGTTGATGATGCCCTCCGCCCTGTCGCCGGATGCGTCGGAGAGCGCGACGAGCTCGAGCGCGGCGTCGGACGATCCGGCCTGCGCGCGGAGCGCCACTATGGCGGCGAAGCGGCTTCTGAGGTCCTTGTCGACCTCGGCCGTAACCGTCGCTTCCAGCCCTGCCACCGCCTCGCGGGCATCGTCGGCCAGCGTGGCGGCAGCCGTCTGCGACAACCTCGCAGCGCTGGCGGCGTTCTGTGCGGCGGTCCGCGCCGCCGATGCCCGCACCGACTCCGTCTTCGCTGCGGCCGAGGCGGTCTCGGCATGGGTCCCGGAGACTGCGGCGGCGCTCGCGGACGTTGCCGCCTCGGTGGCCTTGGTCGAGGCGATCTCGGCCAGCGCGCGGGCCCTGGCGATCTCGGCGTCGAGGCCGGCGAGCGCGGGATTGTCGCGGATCGCCTTGAGGACTTGCTCACGCACGTCCTCGAAGACGTTCGCGACGAGCCTGTGGGGCTCGCCGAGTGCGGCGTCGACGCGGACGATCGCCGACATCTCGCCGGCGGTGGAGAGCGCGCGGAAGGCGAGGGTGTACGTCCCCCCGGGCGGGTCGGCCGAGGCGTAGGGCGACGACGTGAGGTAGCCGGCGTGCAGCGGGGTCATGTCGGCCCAGGGCACCTGCGAGCCTGCGCCGGCCGTATGGCGGATCAGGATGCCGGCGAGGTCGGGGATGTCGGGCGGTATCCAGGTGTAGAGCCGGATGCCGTCGGGGCGTTCGGAGACCGCGGCCTGCGTCGGCGGCGGCGGCAGGGGTCCGGTCTCCCAGCCCCAGGTTCCGCGCCAGCGCGGGCCGGCGGCGCGGTCGGCGGCGCCGGGCACGATCTCGACCGCCTGCCCCTGGCCCGGGGGCACGATCCAGGAGGTCTCCGTGGCGCCGCCCGTGAGCGTGGCGACCAGCTCGAGGCGGTCCCAGGAGGGGCCGGCGCGGACGATGCCGCCCTCCCACGGGCCGTCGACGGTCAGCGCGATGTGCAGGCGGATCATGTCGCCCTGCCCGATGCGGATGCGCTCGGGCATGAAGACGGCCTGGAGCACGCGCGGCGTGCGGGGCCGGGCGGCGGGGAAGGGGGCTGTGAGGTCGGAGGTCGCAAGCGTGTGGTAGGCCGCGACCTCGTCGATGGCGGTGAGCCGGTAGCGCCCCTCCATGGTCGGCGCGTGGGCGATTATCCGCACGCGGCGCGGCGGCTCGGTCGCGTCGTAGAGGCGCCAGAGCACGTCGGAGGGCGAGCCGCCGTCTGCCGGCGGATCTTCGAGCGCCGCGTCGAGCACGAGCTCGCGCGTCTGCCCCGCGGCGCCGGCCGGCGCGCTCACGGGCGACTGGCCGAGCGCGCCGGTGGCGGCGCGCAGCAGCACCCAGGCGTCGTCGCCGACCTCGACCGGCCGGTCGAGGACGATCCGGTCCGCCGTGCCCGCGACCAGCCGGCCGGCGATGCCGCCGTCGATCAGCCCGTGGGTGATCCACACCACGCTGCCGCGCGGGTAGTAGCGGCCCTCGGGCCCCATCTCCCAGGAGATCGTGCGTCGATGGTATTCCTGCCGGGCGGCATGGAGATTGCACATGACGGCCGCCCGGTCCGCAGTCGTGACGCCCTTCAGGGTCAGCGTCGCCGTGGAGGTCGGCGTGCCGGCGAGCCCCGGCCGCGAGCGCCGCACCGTGTTCCACTGCCAGTCCATGGCCGGCTCGACGTAGCGCACGGCGATCTCGTCGGCGATTTTGCCCGGCGTGTAGACGACGCGCATGGAGCCGGCGACGACGTTGCCGGGGGTGACCATGCCGGTGGGCGGCCGGTCGGCATCCTCCCAGACGACGCCGAGCTTGCCCGTGGCCCAGGTCGGGGCGGCGCGGCCGCAGCGGGCGATGAGCGCGAGGACCCGCTGCGCCGTGTCGGAGCCCTGGACGACATAGTCGCAGCGCAGCTTCTGCGCCTGGCACCAGTCGTGCCAGGCGGCGAGCGCCTCGTGGTCGATGCGCTCGTCGGGCAGGCCGAGGCCTGCGCGCAGACGGCCGCCGACGCGGATGCCGCGCGCGAACCAGCGCAGGATTGCGGCGGGGTTGGAGGTCGGCAGGTTCGCGCTTCCCCACTCGCCCGCCGCGTAGACGGGGACGCGCTGCTGCACCAGGGCCGAGAGGCGGCCGAAGAGCTGGCCGGAGGCGCGGATGCGGGCGCCCAGCCTGGTCTGGCCGGCGTAGTCGGCGTCGTCCGCCTGGTAGGCGCGGAGCGCGCCCCAGGTCACGTCGTCGTAGACGTACTCGTCGCCATCGGGCTCGGTGGTGCGGCGGACGCGGACCGTCCAGTCGTCACGGGAGGGCAGGTCGCGGACCAGGGTCTCGCGCAACGGCGTCTGGCTGTCGTTGGCCAGCGTCACGGTCGATGTGGCGGCAGCGGGCTGGCCGGGCAGGCGCCACTCGATCTCGATGTCGACCGAGTGCTCGACCGTCCTGCCCTTGCGCAGCCGGAAAATCCTGCCGGTGATGTCGATGGCGATGCGGCCGGTGTCCTTCGCCACGCGCTCGACCCAGCCGGTGCCCTCCAGTGCGGCGCCGTGGACGGTATCGACGTTGCCCGGCACCAGGCCGATCGCGCCGTCCGCGCCCGCCCACTCGGTTTCGACCGCGCCGTCCGCGCCCGCGCCCTCGTAGCTCGAGAGCGGCGTCGGCCCGATGCGCAGGTCGGAGACCTCCAGGTCGCCGAGGCCGAAGTTGAAGAGAGAGGCGAGATACTGATCGCCGCCCCTGTACTCGGTGTGCTCCGCCGCGCCGAGGTCGGGGAACATGCGGTGCCGGCCGAGCACCAGCGGCAACGGCTCGTAGAGCCTGGCCCGGTTCGCCCCGCCGCCGAGCGAGTAGACCGGCGTGGGCTGCTCCCCGCCCTCCGCGCCCGGCAGCTCGGGGGGTACGAGAGCGTTGAGCACGAGGCCGCCGACGAGATAGATGCCCGCGCTGGCGGCTGTCGCGGCCCAGCCCGTGAGGCCGAGCGCGCCCGGAATATAGGCGGCGGCGGCGACGATCAGGATGGTGCCGAGGATGCGCAGGAGGCCGGAGTTGCCCGCCACCGCGCGGAGGATGACGAGGTCGCCGGCGCCGAGCGGCGTCGCGGCCCAGGCCGCGCGGGCGACGGACAGGCCGTTGAGCGCGATCTCGACACGGTCGATGTCGAGGCCGAGGCGGCGCGCCTCCTCCCGCGCCAGGCCCTCGAGGGTCTGGCCGGGGCGCACCGCGACGCGGCGGGTCTCGCAGCCCTCGGCGGTCAGCGGGTGCGGCCACGCGGAGAGGGTGAGCGGGGTTCTTCCCTGTTCCCTCGCCGGCGGGGTCACAGCCACCGGTAGACCCCCTCGAGCGCGAGGCCGCGCAGCGGCAGCTCGCGGATCGGGTGCACGATCGTGCCCGCGCCCTCCGCGCAGTGCAGCACGCAGGGCTCGCCCGCGATGCGGCACCAGAGGCCGATATGGTGGCCGATGCGCCGCCGCCGCCCGGCCGCGTGCATCAGCACGCCGTCGCCCTCGCGGGGCGTCTCGGCGGGCGCGAGAGGCCGGGCGTGCTCTCCCCCGAGTGCGGCGACCTGCGATTCGCGCGCCGCCAGGCCGGCCGCGCGCGCGGGCTGTTGTTAAGCGTGGAAAAGTGACCCCCTATTGGGGGTGATCGGCGTCCAAAATTGACCCCCTTGGATTTGTGTCCATGAACACACCTCGTCGTTTGGACGGACGGGGTGGTGGGGGAGATGCTGGTTGTGGAAACGATCGCGAAGATCCGTCGGGATCATCTGGTGAAGGGCGTTCCGATCAAGAAGCTCGCCCGGGATTTGAGGGTTTCCAAGAACACGATACGCAAGGTGGTGCGGGGCGATGCGACCTCGCACAGCTACGAGCGCAAGATCCAGCCGATGCCGAAGCTTGGGCTGTGGGTGGAGGAGCTTGAGCGCCAGCTGAAGGCCAACGAGAAGAAGGCACGCAAGGATCGGCTGTCTCTTCTGCGGATTCATGAAGACCTTGTGTCGCTGGGCTACAAGGGCGGCTATGACGCGGTTCGCCGCTATGCCAGGGCCTGGCGGCGCCGGTGGCGGCTGTTGTCGCCGGCGCAGGCCTATGTGCCGCTGATCTTCGATCCCGGCGAGGCCTACCAGTTCGACTGGAGCCACGAGTACGCGCGTCTGTCGGGCGCGACGACCAGGGTGAAGGCGGCGCACATGCGGCTGTGCCACAGCCGGATGTATCTGGTCCAGATCTTTCCCCGCGAGAGCCAGGAGATGGTCTTCGAGGCGCACGAGCGTGCCTTCCGCTTCTTCGGCGGGGTCTGCCGGCGGGGCATCTACGACAACATGAAGACGGCGGTGAGCACGATCTTCGTGGGCAAGAAGCGGGACTACAACCGCCGCTTCCAGGAGCTGTGCTCGCACCATCTGGTGGAGCCTGTGGCGTGCACGCCAGGGGCTGGCTGGGAGAAGGGGCAGGTCGAGAAGCAGGTGGGTGACCTTCGCGGCCGCCTGTTCGTGCCCATCCCGCGGGGCCGCTCCTACGCCGAGATCAACGAGTGGCTGATGGATCGGTGCATCGAGGACGCCAAGAAGCATCCGCATCCGACAATCCCGGGCAAGACGGTGTGGCAGGTGTTCGAGGAGGAGCAGCCCTTCCTGATGGCGTATCGCGGCCCCTTCGACGGCTTCCATGCCAGCGAGGTGTCGGTCTCGAAGACCTGTCTGGTGCGCTTCGACAACAACCAGTACAGCGTCGCGGCCCGCGCCGTCGGCCGGCCGGTGGACGTGCGGGCCTATGCCGATCGGATCGTCATCCGCCAGGACGGCGAGACCGTTGCCGAGCACCCCCGCAGCTTCGGGCGCGGCCGGTTCGTCTACGATCCGTGGCATTACGTGCCGATCCTGACGCGGAAGCCCGGCGCGCTACGCAATGGCGCGCCCTTCAAGGACTGGCAGTTGCCCAACGCGCTCGGCCGCCTGCGAACCCGGCTCGCGGGCCACGACGACGGCGACCGGCAGTTCGTCAAGGTGCTCGCGGCGGTGCTGGAGGACGGACTGGAGGCGGTTGAGGCGGCCTGTGCCGAGACGCTCGACTGCGGTGCCTGCAGCGCCGACGTGGTGCTCAACATCCTCGCCCGGCAGCGCCAGCCGGCACCGCCGGCAATCATCCCGACGCCCGAGGGCCTGCAGCTTCGCCACAAGCCGGTAGCCGACTGTCAGCGCTACGACAGCCTGAGGGAGGCCGGTCATGGAGCGTCATGATGTGCTGGAGATGATGACCCAGCTGAAGCTCGCAGGTATGCGCGCCGCTTACGACGACATCCTTGCCGACGGGCTCAAGCGCCGCCATCCGGTGCAACAGATCATCGGTACGCTGCTGCAGGTCGAGATCGCCGACAAGAGGGCCCGCTCGATCAAGTACCAGATGGCCTCCGCCAAGCTGCCGACGGTCAAGGAGCTGGCCGACTTCGACTTCGCCGCCTCGCCGGTCAACGAGCCCCTGATCCAGGAGCTCGCCGGCGGCGGCTTCCTCGAGGGCAAACGCAACATCGTGCTGGTCGGCGGCACCGGTACCGGCAAGACCCATCTCGCCGTCGCCATCGCGCGGTCCTGCATCCGCAAGGGCGCGCGCGGCCGGTGCTACAACGTCGTCGACCTGGTCAACCTCCTCGAGGCCGAGCTTCGCGCCGGACGCCAGGGCCGCACTGCAGACCAGCTCGTCCGCCGCGACTTCGTCATCCTCGACGAGCTCGGCTACCTGCCCTTCGCCCAGGCCGGTGGGCAGCTGCTCTTCCATCTGATGAGCCGGCTCTACGAGCGCACCTCGATCGTCATCACCACAAACCTCGCCTTCGGCGAATGGCCATCCGTCTTCGGCGACCCCAAGATGACCACAGCGCTGCTCGATCGCCTCACCCATCATTGCGAGATCATCGAGACCGGCAACGAGAGCTGGCGCTTCAAGAACCGCTCCTGACCCGCCGCCGGCCTCCCTTGCGGCCCGGTTGCCCCGGTGGGCCAACAGGGACCCCCCACGCGGCTTCGCTCCGCGTAGCGCAGGGCGCCACACGAAGCCGCGCGGGTCCCCCCTATTGGCTACCGGGACAACCTCCGCCGTGCCACTCAGGGGGGTCAATTTTGCACGCCGATCGGGGGTCAGTATTGAAAGCCGATTGACAATTCACGGCCTCTGCACGGCCCGATTCGCAAAGACTTCCGTCCGCACGCCAGCCGCCGCACCGCCACCGTGCCGCCGCGCATCCCCTTGAGATTCCGCCACCTTCCGCCCGATTCCGCCTGATTCCACCCCTTGACCCGATTCACAACGACTTTCGTCCGTCTACAACCACGCGGTGGCCTGCCGGATGCCGACCTCGCGATAGAGCTTCATGCTCGACGTGCCCTTGATGCCCGTGGTCATCATGTAGAGCGCGATGGCCCATTTCTGGAGACCGAGCTTGCTGGACTGCATGACCGTGCCCTTGCGCACCGAGAAGTGATGGCGGCAGTCCCGGCAGCGGTAGGGCATGGGCTTCCGGCTCGTGACGACGACCGTGTTGGTGGAGCCGCAGTTGGGGCAGAACCGGCCTTCGGGCCAGCGCTGGGCCTCGAACCACGTCTCAGCAGTGGCATCGTCGGGGAACTTCCGCAACAGCTCCATGACCGTCATGCCTGTGCGGTGGGAGCGTCCGGGTGCCTTCTGCGTCATGTTCTTGCCCTCTATTTATGGCGATTATACTAGCCACAAGTCGGGGTCGCGTCAAGGGCTTCTGCACGGTTCTCGGGGAACCGGGCTAGAAACGGCAACGCCCCTAGGGATACGAGTCCCACGGGGGCGTTGGTTCAACCCGAGCTTCAAACGGCCTGTCTAGCGGCGCACGCAGCGCTTGACCCACTACATCTTGACGGTCGACCCGTAGCGGCTTAGCCTCCCCTCAGACGCACTTCGGGCCGAGAGCTTCCAACTCTCGGCCCGAAGGCATCCGCAGTAGTCTGTGAGGCCGCAGCGGAGTTTGGTGTCGCCGACACGGCAAATCTAGCCGCGCGCGCTCCGAGCGTCAATCGGCCTCCAACGTTCAACGTTAGGAGGTCGGAATGAACCCCAACATCGTGATGACGCAGCTTCGCAGTGAACTGGCCAAAGGCCGAGTGAAGGTTGCTCCCTTTGTCGCAACCTTCTCCCCCTACGACGTTGAGGCTGGCCAGCTCCTAGAGCGGATGTTCCGCGCGGGGCTCTTGCGCGGGCGCTTCGTCTCCCGTCTGGTCGACTTCGATGGGCACATCAGCGCGATCGCCGACGACACCCGTCTTGTCTGGCACTGAGGAGATTCGTGATGACCCTTCCCATAGCAATCGCACGAAACGGGCGGTACCAGATTGGCGATTGCGCAACCGCGATCTCTATCCAAGAGATCACCAATCACGAAAGGGTCGGTATCGGAGTAAAGGGGGACTCTCAAGTTGTTTTGTAACTACCCAGGTACCCCAATCCTGAGTTGAGGACGGTGATTATGGCGGCGGCCGCGGTCTGGTTCTGCCACCGCGATTGGTTCTTGACCTCATAGAGTTGCGGGACTATGGACTGCTCTCTCGCGTGACGGGAGCGGTCCATGGGGTATTTCGGCTCGAAGGCGACAGCAGGTCTGTGCCAAGCGCTGATTGCGCTGATGCCGCCGCACTCCGTCTACATCGAAAGCCACCTTGGGGGCGGGGCGCTGATGAAGCGCAAGCCGCCGGCCGTGCGTTCGATCGGCATCGACCGCGATGCGCAGGCGCTCGAGGCCTTCGTCTGCGACTACCCGGTCGATCTGGTTCACGGCTGTGCCCATGACTTCCTGGCCTCGTTCCCGTTCCTGGGCCCGGAGCTGGTTTACAGCGATCCGCCCTATCTGCACGCGACCCGCCGCTCGGCGCAGCGCTACCGCTTCGAGTACGAGGAGGCCGGCCACGTCGCGCTTCTCGCGCTGCTCAAGGCTCTGCCCTGCCAGGTCATGATCTCGGGCCATCCGTCGGCGCTCTATGACGAGGTGCTGGCGGGATGGCGCCGGCTGGCGCTGCAGGTCACGACCCAGGGTCTGGTGCGAACCGAGGTCGTCTGGTTCAACTACGCCCCCGACCGGATGCATTGGGCCAGCCACGCAGGCCGGAACTTCACCGACCGCCAGCGCATCAAGCGCAAGGCAGCCAACTGGGGCCGGCGCTACCAGGCCTTGCCGCCGGGCGAACGCCTCGCCGTGCTCGCCGCCATGATGGCCGTCGAGGCCGAAGACACGTGACGGTGTCGCACTGGCACGAAGACCTCGCCGCCCGTAACGAGGCCTTCTGCTGCCTGAAGGAGCTTCTCGAGCCATCATCCCTCGCAACCACTGTCGTCGTTGCCGTCCGGGAATGGGGGCAGGGGCTGCTGCGATCAGCCACCGCGCTCGCCCGGGAAAATGCCGCACTCGAGCAGGAGAACGCGGCCCTGCGCGAGCGCATCGCCGAACTCGAGCGCAGCGCGGCCCTCAACAGCACCACAAGCAGCAAGCCCCCCGCCAGCGACGGGCTCAAGAAGAAAAGCGGAGCCCAGAGGCGCACCCAAAGCCAGCGCGGAAAGTCCGGCGGGCCCAGTGGCGGCCAGCCCGGCCACAAGGGAACCACCCTCGCGCGGAGCGACAGCCCGGACCGTGTCGTCGATCACCACCCCTCCACCTGTTCCGGCTGTGGCGTCGAGCTCTCGGACGCCGACCGGCAAGGCGCGCCCGCCTGTCGGCAGGTCTTCGACGTACCCGAGCCGCAGCCTCTCGAGGTCACCGAACACCGCGCCCATCGCTGCCTCTGCGGCGCATGCGGCACGCTGACACGAGCCGCCTTCCCGCCGGGCGTCACCGCCCCGGTCCAGTACGGCCCTCGCATCACCGCTTGGGTGAGTTACCTGCTGTACGCCCAGTTCGTGCCCGAGAAGCGTCTGGCCGAACTCATGAGCGACATCTTCGCGGTGTCCATCTCCACTGCCACGATCGCCGCCATGGGCCGGCGCACAGCGCAGCGCTTCGAGGGCTTCCTCGACCATGTCGCCGATCTGATCCGCACGCAGGCGCCGGTCAAGCACCTCGACGAGACCGGCCTGCGTATCGCCGCCCGTACCCGCTGGCTCCATGTGCTGTGCACCCCGTTGCTCACCGTCCTGCGCATCGGCGAGGGACGCGGCGATGTCGAAAAGAACCTGAAAGGCATCCTCGTCCACGACGACTTCGCCCCCTACTTCACCATCAAGGGCGTCCGCCACGGCGCCTGCAACGCACATCACCTGCGCGAACTCCAGGCCCTGATCGACATCGAGAAGGAGGAATGGGCGGCGAGCATGCACCGCCTGCTTCAGCGCGCGCGCAGGGCCGCCCGCTTCGCCCGTGAGAAAGACCGTCAAGTCCCCGCCTCCCTGGTGGCCCGCATCTCAAGGGCATGGGACCGTATCCTCGAAGAAGCCATCGCCTTCCATGAGGCCCAACCGCCGCTCCAGATCGCAAAGCGAGGGCGAAAGAAACGCCGCATCGGCCACAACCTCGCGCGCCGCCTTCAAAAGCATAAGGAGGGCTGCCTGCGCTTCCTCACCGACCTGCGCACGCCGTTCACGAATAACGAGGCGGAGCGTGACATCCGTATGAACAAAGTGCATGAGAAGATCTCAGGCGGCTTCCGCTCCCTGCAAGGCGCCTGCAACTTCGCCGGAATGCGCAGCGTCATCGTCACCGCTCGAAAGCAAGGCTGGAACATCCTGCAAATCCTGGCGCACCCGGAACCGATGCAGCTGATCCCTATACTCAGACTTCCTGACCTCGTGATGCTGGCTGTTCTGGGCAGCGTGCCGGGAACTCCTTGAATTCTGATACATTTCGGTTGTTTCAGGCGGTTTTTCGCTGGGTGTCGCGCCCGAGGTCTGATAGTATAATTTGATACCAATTGCACGGTCTCAACCATGCCCAGTACCCTCCCAATGTGCCCTCCAGAGGCGGTCTCGATCGGCAACAGCTGCTTCGCCGTCCTGATCTCGGACGACACCTTCACCTACTTTTCCAACCTCATTCCCTTTGACAGCCACGCCGCCGATGACCGCACGGCCATGCTCTTGCGGATCGGCCGCCTCGCGGCGATCAGCGCGGTCTCGCCGCAGGAACTGGCTGACGCTTTCGCTGTCTCGCGCGCGACGGTGCAGCGCGCACGACGGCGCTACCTGGCCGAGGGCGAAGCGGGGTTCATGAAGCCCCGGCGCGGTCGCGGGCCGTCGGTGTTCACTCCGGAGTTGGCGGAGAAGGCGACGGCGTTGCTGGCATCGGGCCTGAGCGGCTCTGCGGCGGCCCGGGTTCTCGGCGTGTCAGCGCCATCGGTCAACAAGTGGCGCCGTCAGGGACTGATCGGCAACACGGAGGCGGATGGGGAGCCCGGACGCTCAGCGCTGGCTGCGCCGCCTGACGCGGGTGCGGCTCCTGAAGGCCGTGTCGATGAAGAGAGTACCGGTGCCCCGGGGCCGGAGACGGCGCCGGGGCTGGAAGCGCAGCCGCAAACGGATCGCAGCGCGCGCGATCGGCGGGACCGGCAGGCGCCGATGGGGCGTGCGACTTGCGATGTTCCGGCTCGGGTTCTGGCCAGTTGTGGACAGGCGGGGCCGGTCGAACCGCAGTTCGCCGCCGCCGCCCGCGGTGTCCGCTTCGGCGGCGTGCTCGCCGCCCTGCCGGCCCTGCTGAAGGAAGGTCTTCTCTCCGAGACCGGTCTCCTGCCATTGCTGCCGAAGGGCTATTACGGCTTGCCTACGATCCTGCTCTTCCTGGCCTTCATGACCTTGGCGCGGGTGCGCAACCCCGAGAGCCTGCGCTACCAGGCGCCGGGCGAATGGGGCGCCATTCTCGGCCTCGATCGCTGCCCCGAGGTCAAGACGCTGCGCCGCAAGATCGCTCTCATCGCCGACGACGAGGCCGGCGTGCGGGCGTGGCAGCTCGCCCTTGCCAGGCGCTGGCAGGCGCCGACGAGCCGGAGCTCTGGGCGACGCTGGCCATCGACGGGCACGTCAAGGTCTACTCCGGCCGCAAGGGGCGCTTGCCCAAGCACTTCGTCTCGCGCGAGAAGCTGTGCCTGCCGGCGAGCGCCAGCTACTGGATCAACGCTCTGGGCGGCAAGCCGCTGCTCTGTCTGCACAAGCCGCTGGACCCGAAGATGGTCGCGGCCATCGAAGCCGACGTGGTGCCGGCGCTGCAGGAGCTTGGGATCGTTGGCGCCGGGGCGCCGGACCTGACCGCCGAGCATCCCGGCCAGCCGGCGCTCACCCTGGTCTTCGACCGCGAGGGCTGGAGCCCGGATCTGTTCCGCCGGCTGGCGAGGCGCGGCGTCGCCTGCCTGACCTGGCACAAGAACTTCAGGGGCGAGGACTGGCCGGCCGAGGACTTCGGCGCGATGACCGTTCCCATTCACGGACCGGCGGCGGACGGCAGCGCCACCATGCGGCTGGCTGAGAAGCCGGTGACGTTGCCGAACGGCTTCAGGGTGCGCCAGATCCGCCGCCTGCTCGACAACGGCCGTCAGGTGCCGCTGATCACCACCGATCCGCACAAGCCGATGGCTGAGGTTGCGGGCGCCATGTTCTCGCGCTGGTCGCAGGAGAACTTCTTCAAGTACATGCGTGACGAGTTCAATCTCGACGCCCTGCCGACCCACGAGCTCGAGCCTCTCGATCCCGCCGCCATGGTCGTCAACCCGCTGCGGCGGGCCTATGACAAGGCAATCCATCGCCTCGACCGCCAGCTTGGCCGCCTGCGCAACCGCATCGCCGACACGGCCCGGAAGAAGCAGCCGACGGCGGAACTCAGGAGGGAAGTCAGGGACCTCCAGGATGTCCGCGACATCGTCAGGGCCAGCCGCAGGGAGACGCCCAAGCACTGCCGGGCCGGCGACCTCGACGAAGCCGAGCAGCTCGATGCCTTGCCCGCGCGCGAGCGCCTCCTCCTCGACGTCATCCGGATGATCGCCTACCGCGCCGAAACCCGCATGATGCTTCCCGTCATGCAGGCGCAGGGCCACAAGCCCCATCCCCGGAAACTGCTTCAAGCGCTGCTCACCGCCGATGCCGACATCCTGCCGGATCCTGGCAATGGCCTCCTGCGGGTCCACATTCTTGGCCTCGCAAACGACGCCTGCGACCGTTGGATCGATGCGGTTCTGAGCGACCTGAACGCCACCGAAACGGTCTTCCCCGGCACCCGTCTGCGCATAGTCTATGACATCGACGGGGCCTCGGAATCCGCGCGGCTCGTGTCACCTAAAATCAGCAGAGGTCAGGAAGTCTGAAAATCGTTGAACTGTGTCGCAGGATCTCACCGGAAGATACATCCGACGCTCAGGAATTACGAAAGATCTACATGAACTATCTGTCTCGGGCTCAGGACGTTATTCGTTCGTCACTCCTTTCCCGCTACCCTTAGGTCTTCCCCCACCCCCCGGCAGTGGCCCCTCTCGCATGAACGCGTTGAGCACGTTGGCTGTCACCTTCGACGCGCTGTTGTCGCAGGCGTTGATGGGGAGGGCCTGGCCCCAGGCGATGGAGCTGGCGGACCACACCGCGCCCTCGTTTGGCGTTGTAAAGTAGGTCATGTCCGCGCGGATGCGGTGGTCCTGAGTGCCGCCCATGCCGGGGTAGTTGCAGAGGATGTCCTCCACCACCAGGGGGAAGTTGTCCGAATGGCCCTCGGATGAGGCGAGGATCAGCGTGTGCGGCGGGGTGCCCAGCGCCAGGTCGTAGCGGTCGAACTCGATGCCGGCGGCGCCGCCCACGGCAAGGCCCTGGTCGCCGATGATGTCGCCGTCGACGCCATCGAAGATCCAGGCCGCGGCGGGGTTCTCGGCATCCGGCATCTTGCGGTAGGGCTTGGATTCGTCCATGCCCTCGGAGGTAAACCCGGTGCCGAGGAGCTTCTGGGGCGCCCGCCCGCGCCCGCGCCAGAGGCCGCCGCGCTCCCCGTTGCTCACCATGTAGTGTTCGCCGGGCTCGGCGTTCCAGGCCCGCGTGCCCATGTCGAGCCGGCGCACCTCCATCACGTCCATGTCGCCCGCGCGGAAGGAGACCACCCAGTAATAGCCGTTGCCCGAGAGGTACATGAGCCGGCCGCCGGACGCGAGATAGTCCTCGGTCGCGTCCATCATGCGCTCGGAATAGTACTCGGCATGCGTCGCGTTGATGACGACGTTGTAGGGCTCGAGGCAGGCCAGGCCCTCCTGGTGCAGGTCCTCGTCGGTGATCACGTCGTAGTCGAAGCCCATGGTCTCGAGCCAATAGATGATCGAGAGGTCGGCCGGGAACTGCCAGGGCACGACCGTGGGCGCCATGCGGTGCCTGGGCCGCATGTTGAGGATCGGCCGGAGCCGGGTGGAGTAGCAGACGCCCGCGCCGTCCCGGTGGCTGTCGTAGCAGGAGGCGCCGTATTCCGGCCGCTGCCTCAACGCCACGTCCCATTCGTGGATCACCGTCACCTGGCTGCTCAGCACCTGGGCCATGCCGGTGTCGAGGCCGATGCGCTCGTTGGCGTAGGCGAGGTAGCTGCAGGTCGGCATCAGCATGGCGATGGGGGCGGTGGGTTCCCTGGGCCGGAGGAAGAAGACCACGTGCTCCTCCGCATCGCCCGCCCTTAGCCGCGCGGCGTAGACGCCGCTCTTCACGTCCGGCACCTCCATGGAAAGGGTGGGCTCCCAGCCGCAGTCGGCGAGCGAATCCTCGTGGAACTCGATGCCGCCGAACTGATCCGGGGCGTAGCGGAAGCAGTCGTCGTGGCCGTTCCAGTTGAAGCCGGTCATGCCCCGCACCGGCCGGTTGACGCCCGTGCCGTGGAGCCCGTGGGGCCCTGTGTCGATCACCTCATCGCCGATGCCGGTCTCGCTGTAGCCGGCCGTGGTGTCCCAGGCGGCGATGACGGCGTCGGTTGCCGGCGCGCCGCCCGCCTCCCGCGCGCGGTCGAGCGCATCGCGCCCCAGCACCGCCCCCGCTACGCCCGCACGGTCGATCTTGCCGTTGTAGAGCTGGCTGGCAAAGGCGCCCCGCCCGGCCTCGCGGTCGCCCGTGGCGGCCCACAGGAAGTCCGCATCCGCCGCCGGCTTGACCGCAAGCCGCGCGCTCGCATGGCAGGAGCGCGGCAGAGGCACGATCTTGGAGAGGTGGTTGCTGTAGCGGTTCTCGATCGGCTCCTGATAGAGCGTGGCCTCACCGCTCGCGGGATCGTAGGAGGCCGCCACCAAGTACCACTGGCGCGCGAGGAGCGGGACGTCGGCGGAGAGCGCGTCCGTGTTGCCGGCGCCGTCGCCCATCCGGAACTCCAGCGCGCCCTTCTCGCCGATGCCGAAGGCGTAGCCGCTGCCGTCGGAATCCTGCCAGCGGGTAAGGATGCCCTGGCGGCCGTCCGCCGGCGTTCGGGGCCAAATGTAGGCCCAGAGGGTGAGGGGGCCGCTCGCGGCAAGCCGGCCCGCCGGATCCGCGACCCGGACGAAGCTCCCGAGTTGAATGTGTTGCTTGGCCACGGCATGCGTGCCGTTCACTGGTGCCTCCACCTCGCGCTCGACGAAGCCGGGGCCTTCCGGGTTCTCGTCGCCGTGGATCAGGCGCACCAGCTGGAGCTCGACCCGGTCCGTGCCCTCCGCGCTCACCATGATGTCGAGCCGCTCGCCCGGCCGCGCGCTGAAGCGGTCGCAATAGCCCGCTAGGTGAATCTCTGCCATCGCTCTTCCCCCCGGACCTCAGCTGTCGCTCGCCATCAGCGCGTCCACCCGCTTGAGGAAGACCGCGTGGAGCGCCTCGTTCTTGTCGCTGTAGATCGTCCCGTCCACCTCCTGGGGCAGGCCGCCCTCCCGCGCCGTGGTGGTCACGATCTTGTACCGGCGGTTGGCCTCCAGCTCGAAGAGCACGTACTTGCCCTCGAAGGGTGTGCGACGGAAGTAGTTGAGCACGCGCTCCAGATCGTCGGAGTGCTGGCCGAGCGGGCGCGTGCGGTACTCCTCGATGAGCGCTGGCGTGATGAGGGTCCTGAGATGCGCGCGCAGCTGCTTGTCGAAGCGCGCGCGGTAGACCTTGTCCCTGTCGTGGTGGGCCGCCGTCTCGCCTGCCATGCCTCGCCTCCTGCTCCCGGTCGTGGGCGGGTTGGGCAGGCAGGATAACCCCCGCCGGGCGCTCGGGCCATCGGGCCCCAATCCGTGCTACGTTCCCGCGCTCAGGTCTGGCGAAGGGGCGGGGAGACGCAGGGCATGAAGGAGTTGGGCAAACGGGGCGTGTGGATATTCCCGGATGCGCCATCGGCGCGCGAAGTCGCGAGCTTTGCGCAGGCGGCCGAAGGCCTGGGCTACGACGCGCTCTGGTATCCCGAGGGCACGGGCTTCGAGAGCCTCAGCTTCGCCGCCTTCGTGCTGTCGGAGACGGAACGGCTCTGCGCCGCGAGTGGCATCGCCAACATCTATGCGCGGGACGCGGTGGCCGCGATCGCGGGCCACGATACCCTCAACCACTTCTACGGCGACCGCTTCGTGCTCGGGCTCGGCGTCTCGCACGTGCCCCTGGTGGAGGGCTTCCGCGGGCATAGCTACGCCAAGCCCGTGGCGACCATGCGCGCCTACCTCGATGCGATGGACGCGGCCGAGGTGGCCATCCCTGCTCAGGAGCGGAATGTGGTGCTTGCGGCTCTCGGGCCCCGGATGCTGGCGCTGGCAGCGGAACGGACGCGCGGCGCGCATCCCTACAACGTGACGCCGGAGCACACGGCACGGGCGCGGGAAATCGTGGGCCCCGACGCCTGGCTCTGCGTCGAGCAGAAGGTCTGCGTCACCAACGAGGCATCGACGGCGCGCAATGTCGCGGCACAGACGCTTGCGATCTACATGCCGCTCACGAACTACCGCAACAACTGGCTCAGCCTCGGTTTCGGCGAGGACGAGCTGGGCGAGCGGGGCAGCGACCGCTTCCTCGATGCCATGGTGGCCTGGGGCAAGCCGGAGACCGTGCGTGCGCGGATCAGGGAGCATTTCGACGCGGGCGCGAGCCACGTCTGCATCCAGCCCCTCGATCCCGCAGGCAGCACGGCGCCGGACCGGAACGCGATCGAGGCGCTCGCCGCGCTCTGAAGGTTCGAAAGCGCCGCCTGCGCGCCCCGCGCCGGGGCGACGGGCGCGTGTGGACATCGACGATGTGGACAGTGGGGAGGCCAGCATGACCGGCGCCGATCTCTTGGTGAAGATTCTGAAGGCGGAAGGGGTCCGCCAGTGCCTCTGCTTCCCCATGACCCCGATCATCGAGGCGATGGCGCGGGCGGGGCTTCGCGTCATCACCACACGGCAGGAGCGGGTCGCCGGCAACATGGCGGACGGTATCTCGCGCTCCACCAACGGCCGCGAGATCGGCGTCTTCACGGTCCAGGCCCTGGCGGGATCGGAGAACGCGTTCGCCAGCGTCGCCCAGGCGCACACGGATTCGTCGCCGGTGCTCTTCCTCCCCGGCCATCCCGGCACGTCCTATGTCGACCAGCCCCCCACCTTCGACAGCAAGGCGAATTACACCGCCACCACGAAAATGGCGCAGAAGGTGCTGGCCGCCGACCACATGCCGATCAAGCTGCGCCAGGCCTTCACCGCGCTCCGCTCAGGGAGGCCGCAGCCGGTGATGCTGGAGCTGCTGGGCGATGCGTGCGCGGGCGAGGTGAATGGTGCGCCCGAGTACACGCCGGTGCGGCGCATGCGCTCTGCGGCAGACGAGGGCGCGGTGCGGGAGGCAGCCGAGCGCCTGCTCGCAGCCGAGACACCGCTGATCTGGGCCGGCCAGGGCGTGCTCTGGGCCGAGGCGAGCGACGAGCTCCGTGAGGTCGCCGAGCTGCTCGGCGCGCCGGCGATGACGACGCTGCAGGGCAAGAGCGCGATTCCTGAGGTGCATCCGCTGGCGGCGGGCGTCGGCGCGCTCTCGACCACGGCCATGGCCGCGCACTATCTGCAGGCGAGCGACTGCGTGCTCGCCGTGGGCTCCAGCCTGACGCGCGCGCCCTTCACGCCAAATATCCCGGACGGCAAGACCATTATCCACGCGACCGTGGACCCCATTGATATCAACAAGGAGTATCCTGCGGCCGTCGGCATGGTGGCCGACGCCAAGCTCTTCCTCGCGCAGCTCGCCGCCGAGCTGAGGCGCCACGTGGGCGAGGGCCGGGCCGAGCGCCGCGCCGAGACCGCCGACACCATCGCCCGCATCAAGCGCGAGTGGCATGCCGAGTACGAGCCGCTCTTCGCCGACGATTCGGCGCCCATCAACGGCTACCGCATGATGCGCGAGCTCTGGTCCCTGCTCGACCCGGAGACGTCGATGCTCACTCACGAGTCCGGCGCCTCGCGGGATATCCAGAGCGTCTTCTACCAATCGGGTCCGCCGCGCAGCTATCTGGGCTGGGGGCAGTCCTCGCAGCTCGGCTTCTCCCTCGGCCTCGCCATGGGCGCGAAGCTCGCGAACCCCGACAAGCTGGTCGTCAACGTCATGGGCGACGCCTCGGTGGGCATGACCGGCATGGACTGGGAGACCGCGTCGCGCAACGACATCCCGATCCTCACCGTGATCAAGCACGATTCGATCTTCTCGGGCTACGACCGCAACATCCCCGAGGCCTCGGCGCGCTTCGAGGCGAACCGGCAGCAGGGCGACTACGCGACCATCGCGGCGAGCCTCGGCTGCCATGCCGAGAAGGTGACCGAACCCGCGGCGCTGAGGCCCGCGCTGGAGCGCGCGATCCACGCCACGAACGAGGGCCAACCGGCGGTGGTTGACGTCATTACCGCCGAGACCCGCAAGCTCTCCCGCCTCGCGCCAACCTCCGTCGGCTGACCCTCTCGACTCGTTTCCGCGCGCGACCCAATGTTCCACACGCGAGACCTTTCAGGCTCGCGCGACCCCCAACCATGGTGCGGTGCACGGCGCAGATGCGGTGCGACACCATTATGTCATGAGGAGCGAAGGGACCGCGGCAGATGATGTCGGAATGACGGGCGCTTCCTGGGCAAGAGTATCCCTCCCGGAATCCCACTTATCCCACTTAATCCCACTTATCCCGGCGAATCCCGCAGAAAAATGTTGATTCTTGTCCCATGGGATCGAGGACTGTCGCTCCAGTTCGGGAGCGCCTGGCGCGCGGCGTCCGCGGGTCAGGAAGCGGGGCGGCCGTCAGTCGTCCAGACACCCTGCGCCTCGGGCCGGCCGCTGCCGATCCCTGCGACCGGCACGATGAGGGCGCGGGTGAAGAAGGCCTGCGCGCGGAAGCCGAAGATCACCGTATCGCCCACCGCGACGGGCTGGTGGGGCTCCGGCAGGAGCTGGCCGTAATAGTCGATCATCGCCGGGTCCGGCGTGGCGGCGTCGACCTCCTGCGCGAGCGCCGCCTCCGGGTCCGGGCCCACCAGCGCCTTGAGCGGGTAGGACTCGAACACCGGGTCGATGTAGAGCCCGCCGCCGAAGCAGTAGGCGCGGCCCTGGTGGAAGTGGGAGACCTCGCTCAGATAGAGCATCGCCGGGCGCTCCGGCAGGTCGGAGCGGGCGTGGAGCGGCGAGGTGCCGGTGAGCCCGTGGCCGGGCTCTACCTGGGTCGCGCCGCCCTCCGCCAGCGCTGCCATCACGCGGGCGGACGTGGTGCCCGGCGCGTTGATGACGATGTCGTGCCGTCCCTCCCTGCCGAGCCGTGACGCGGCCTCGCGCAGGGTCGCGAGATTGGGGGTCGGCCGCGCCTCGCCTGAGGCTTCGTCGAAGAGCAGGGCGGGGAAGGTGGTGAGCCCGGCGAAGCGGCCGCCCGGCGTGCGATCGAGCGCATCCGCCGCGGCCTCGACTGCGCTCGCGTCGAAGCCCCCCTCGTGGCCGGAGTAGAAGGTGTCGCCGGGCGCCTGGATGCGCGCGATCAGCGCCTGCTCGTGACCCTGCGCCGCTGCCGCCTGCGCGGCCTCGACCGCCTTCTCCTCGTTGAAGACGGTCCAGTAATCGGCGCGCATGGCCGCGGCCTCCGCCGCCTCGTGGCGCGGGATCTGGCCGAGGTGGCCGATGTGGGCCAAGCCGTGGCCGTTGGCGTGGATCGGCCGGGCGCAGGCCATGTCGACCGCGACGAAGCGGTCGACCCCGCCCGCCTTGAGCGCATCGAGGGCCGGCGGGTTGCGGCCGATCTGCTTGGTCATCGCCAGCAGGTCGAGGCCGAGCCGGGCCGCCTCGGCGCTCATCAGGCGCGCGTTCTCGGTCATCGTGTCGAGGTCGAGCAGATAGGCGCCGGCCGGCACCCGGCCCGCCTGGTGCAGCGCAACCGCTGCTTCGAGGAACGCCCGGTTGCGGGCCTTCAGCGCTTTCAGGAACATCGCCCGTCGACTCCCCCCTTTGGCCGCCGCGCTCGCCGGGCCGCCTCGCCCGGTCGCTTGGCGCGTGGTAGCGTGCGCGGCCGACGCCACCCAGCGCGTGGGCGGCCGCCACGTGGACGATACATGAGCGAGACCGACCACACGATGCCGGGCTCGGCGCCCTCCATCTACCCAGTGGTGCGCCTGATTACCTCGCTGGTCCTTGTGACCATGGGCGGGGCGGCCATGTACGCGGTGATCGTGGTCCTCAAGCCCGTGTCCTTCGAGTTCGGCGTGGGGCGCGGCGTCGCGTCGCTCCCCTACATGATGTTCATGGTGACGGGCGGGATCGGCGGCGTCGTGATGGGCCGTCTCGCCGACCGCCACGGCGTGCTGGTGCCAGTCCTGATCGGGTGCGTGGGCCTCCCCGCCGGCATGGCCGGCGCCGCCTTCGCCGAGGAGTTCTGGCAGTTCTGCGTCTCGCTCGGGGTATTGTCCGGATTGCTCGGCACCTCCGCCCTCTTCGCCCCGATAGCGGCCGATATCTCGCACTGGTTCACCCGGCGGAGGGGGCTCGCCGTCGCGATTGTGATTACCGGAACCTATTTTGCCGGCGCGCTCTGGCCGCCGCTCGTTCAGGCCTCGCTCGACGCGCGGGGCTGGCGCGAGACCTTCATCGCGATCGCCATCCTCATGGCTGTCACCATGCTGCCGCTCGTCGCGCTGCTCTATCGCAAGCCGGCCGCACTGATCGAGGCGCGGGCGGCGCGCGCAGCACCGGGCGCAGGCAGGCCGCTGGGCATCGCCCCCGGCACGCTTCAATGCCTGCTCTGCGCGGCCGGGCTCGGGTGCTGCGTCGCCATGGCGGCGCCCCAGGTGCACATCGTCGCCCACGTCACCGATCTCGGATACGCCGCCCAGCGCGGCGCCGAGATGCTTTCGCTCATGCTCGGCACCGGCATCGTGAGCCGGATCGGCTCCGGCTTCATCTCGGACCGGATCGGCGGGCTGCGCACGCTGCTGCTCGGCTCGGTCCTGCAGGCGCTGGCGCTGGTCGCCTTCCTCGGCGCCGACACGCTCACGCTGCTCTTCGTGGTCTCGGCCGTCTTCGGCCTCTCCCAGGGCGGGATCGTGCCGTCCTACACCATCATCATCAGGACGTATTTCCCCGCGCACGAGGCGGGCCGGCGGGTCGGCTGGGCGATGCTCTTCACCTTCGCCGGCATGGCGCTCGGCGGCTGGATGGCCGGCGCGCTCTATGACCTGACGGGCTCCTACACCGCGTCATTCATCAACGCGGTCGCCTTCAACGTATTGAACGCCGCGATCGTGGTCTTCCTGGCGCGGCGACAGCGGGCGCTCGCTGCTTAAGACCTTTTTTCGCTCACGGCAGCCGGCCTCCGGCCGGCGCCTCCGCGAGGGCGCCGCAGGAGCGGCGGGCCGCGGTCGCGGCCTGTCACGTGTCCGTCGAAGACGGACTCGCTCTAACCTGCTTGCACAGAGGTTTCCTGCCTCGCGCGGCGGAGCGCCTCGGTGGCTGCGGCATCGACGGCGAGGTTGTCATCCGCCTCCGAGCCCACGATCACCACGCCGTAGAGCGCCTCCGCCTCGGAGCGGGAGACGTAGCGTTCGTTCACGTCGTCGAGCACCCGCTCGGGCTCGCGCTCCAGCGGATCGCCGTAACCGCCGCCGCCATTGTCGATGGCGTGCAGCTTGGAGCCCGCCTCCAGGTGGCAGTAGGCGTCGGTCTCATAGACTTCGAGCGAACCGTCGGCCGCGATCTTCGCCTGATAGCCCGCCTGCGAGGGCAGGCCGCCGCGCACGCCCTGGGGCAGGATGGTGAGCCCATTGCAGATGTTGATGACCAGCATCGGGTCGTGGCGCGGCCCGAAGATCACCTCCGACGCGGGACCGCCGCGCCGGCGGCCGGCGCCGCATGAATCCACCAGCGCGCGCACGCTGTCGACCTGGAACGGAAAACGTTGCTCGTTCACCTCGATGCTGTCGCGGTAGACGAGGCCCACGCTCACCGGGTTGACCAGGCCGTGCATGCCGTCGGTCTCGGCCGAGGCCGCCATGCCGCCGGCCGACATGAACATCTGGTTGACGTAGGGTGCGCCGTCCCGCCGCCAGTCCTTGCCCGAGCAGACGCCGGTGCCCGCGCCGTTGCAGAAGTTGCCTTGGCTGAAGCCGTAGCCGTCGCCAAGGGCGGCGAAGGCCGACTGGATCAGGTTGATGATCATATCGGTCATGTTGGTGGTGGCGACCGAGCAGCTGTGTGGGAAGCGTGGAATGCCGACAACGCAGTTCTCCCTGAGCAGCACGTCGAGCCGGCGGAAGCTGCCCGCGTTGTGCGGGATGTCCGAGTCCAGGCAGGCGAAGACCGCCTGGGCCGCCGCCATGGTCGAGGTGACGCGGGTGAGGTTCATGCCGGCGTCCACGCAATCCGGGTTGTCGCGCAGATCGACCGTGATGAAGCCGGCCTCACCGTCGATATCGATGGTTACCTTGACCGGGATGCCGTCGGGCAGGAAGGGCTGGATCGGATCGTGACAGCCCTCGTTCTCCAACCGCCCGCTGGGCAGCGCCCTGATCGCCTCGCGTGCGCGCCGCTCGGAATAGTCGAGCCATTCGTGGATGAAGGCGCGCACCGCCTTGGCGCCGTACTTGTCGATGAACTCCTTGAGCCGTCGCTCGCCGATCCGCGCGGCCCCGATGGCGGCGAGGTAATCGCCGAACCACTGGTCGGGCACCCGGATGCGGCGCCGGCACATGCGGACGATGTCGTCGATGTCGCGATAGTCGCTCTGCACCTGGACGCAGGGGAAGATCAGCGCGCCTTCGTGATAGACGTCCGTGGCCGCAGCGAAGTAGGTGGTCGGCTGGCTGTTGCCCACGTCCGCCTGGTGGGCCTTGATGCCGACCGTGAAGAAATGCTCGCCCTCGTGGAACACCGGCACCAGGATCGTGTGATCGGCCGCGTGGCTGTTGCCGCCGTAGGGGTCGTTGTCGAGAAAGGCGTCGCCCTCGCGGAAGTCCGGGTGCCTCTCGCTCATGATGGCGGTCTGGATGTTCATGCCGAAGACGTGGATGGGCATGGCCTCGGCGATGGCGAGCACCTCGTGGTTCGAGGTGATGATGGCACAGGAAAAATCCCGCGCGATGCCGATAACGGCCGAGCGCGCGCTGTGCAGCACGGTGTTGGTCATTTCACGGCAGATCGCGTCCATGCGGTTGGCCATGACCGCGAGATTGAGGGCGCTCAGGTGCTCCTCGGTCTCAGCCGCAGCGGCGGTCGATAGGGCGGCGGATGCGGCAGGCGATGAGTCGTTCATGGCTTCGCACGCGCTCCTCGGTCTGACCTGAGCGGCGAGCTTAGCATGCTCCCCTGGCGCGCCGTCGCTTGTGGCACAATCCCTCGCCGCGTAGGGTGCCGCCGCCTTTCGACACAGGAAATCCCATGGTCCATCTTGCGCAGCGCCTTGGGCGCATCAAACCCTCGCCCACGATGGCGATCACGGCCATGGCCGCCGAGCTCAAGGCCGCCGGCAAGGACGTCATCGGCCTCGGTGCCGGCGAGCCCGACTTCGACACGCCGGACACCGTCAAGGCCGCCGGGATCGAGGCGATTGAAAGCGGCGAGACCAAGTACACCCGCGTCGACGGCCTGCCTGCGCTGAAGCAGGCGATCGCCCGCAAGTTCGCGCGGGAAAACAACCTGGACTATTCGCCCGACCAGATCAGCGTGGGCTCCGGTGCCAAGCACGTGCTCTACAACGCATTGATGGCGGGCCTCGATCCGGGCGATGAGGTGATCGTGCCGGCGCCCTACTGGGTCTCTTACCCGGATATGGTGGTGCTGGCGGAAGGCACGCCCGTGATCGTGCCGACCGGCGCGGCCGACGGGTTCAAGCTCAGGCCGGAGGCGCTCGCCGCCGCGATCACGCCCCGCACCCGCTGGCTGATGTTCAACTCGCCGAGCAACCCGACAGGCGCGGCCTATACGCGGGACGAGATGGCCGCCATCGCGGACGTGCTGGTCGATCATCCCCATGTCGGCGTGCTCGCCGACGACATCTACGAGCATCTGGTCTACGACGACTTCCGCTTCCACACGATGGCCGAGGTCGAGCCCCGGCTCTTCGACCGCACCGTCACCATCAACGGGGTCTCCAAGGCCTACGCGATGACCGGCTGGCGCATCGGCTTCGCCGGCGGCCCGGCCGAGTTGATCAAGGGCATGGCCAAGATCCAGTCGCAATCGACCTCCAACCCGTCCTCCATCAGCCAGCACGCCGCCATGGCGGCGCTGGACGGGCCGCAGGATTCGATCCCGGAACGCCGCGCGGTGTTTCAGGAGCGCCGAGACCTCGTGGTGGGCATGCTGAACCAGGCGGACGGGATCGAGTGCGCGACGCCCGAAGGCGCGTTCTACGTCTATCCCAGCTGCGCCGGGATGATCGGCCGCAAGACCCCGGGCGGAGAGACGCTCGAGAACGACGAGGACGTGGCCCGATACTTGCTGGAGGCGGAGGGCGTCGCGGTCGTGTTCGGGGCGGCGTTCGGCCTCGAGCCCTACTTCCGCATCTCCTACGCCACTTCCACCGAGGCGTTGGAAGAAGCGTGTGCGCGCATCCAGCGGGCGGCGGGCAAGCTTTCCTGACGGCGGCTTGAGGACCGCTCACGCAGCGTTGAATTGCCGTGAGCGCCCGCCAGTGTCATCTCTCTCTGCAAGAGCCCCGCGCGCGGGCGTTGGGGCAGGACGCAACTGTATGAGCGGAGGGCCTTCGATGTTGATCAAGATCAAACGCGGCTGGGAGCTGCCGGACTCCGCCGCAACTCCCGAATCGGTGTTCATGAACCGGCGCACGCTTCTCAAGGGGCTCGCCACGGGCCCGCTGCTCGCTGCAGGTGCCGCAGTCCCGTTCGCGGGCGGGCTCGGCTCGGCGCTGGCCGATGAGCACGAGGACCCCTCGGCCCACCTCTATCCGGTCGAGCAGAACCCGGCCTACTCTCTCGACCGGCCGCTGACGCCGGAGGACTTCGCCACCACCTACAACAACTACTACGAGTTCGGCTCCTTCAAGGAGATCTCGCAGAACGCGCAGGCGCTCAAGATCCGGCCCTGGACGGTCGAGTTCGACGGGCTGGTGGAAGAGCCGATGACAATCGGCATCGACGACCTGCTGGCGAAGATGCCCTTGGAGGAGCGGCTCTACCGCCACCGCTGCGTCGAGGCGTGGTCGATCGCCGTGCCCTACAGCGGCTTCCCGCTCAAGGCGCTCGTCGATTTCGCGCGGCCGCTTGGCGATGCCAAGTACCTGCTGATGCAGACCTTCGAGGACGACGACGTGGCCGAGGGGCAGCGGCAGTTCTGGTATCCGTGGCCCTATATCGAGGGCCTGACCATGGCCGAGGCCACCAACGAGCTCGCCTTTATCGCGACCGGCTACTACGGCAAGCCGATCCCGAAGCAGAACGGCGCCCCGCTGCGACTCGCCGTGCCGTGGAAGTACGGCTTCAAGCACATCAAGGGCATCGTCCGCTTCAGCTTCACGAACGAGCGGCCGGTTTCCTTCTGGGAGGAGCTCGCCGGCAACGAGTATGGCTTCTGGGCCAACGTCAACCCGAAAGTGCCGCACCCCCGCTGGAGCCAGGCAAGCGAGCGCTTCCACGGGCCGGACGGGCAGGAGAGCCGCCCGACATTGCTCCACAACGGCTATGCCGAGCAGGTCGCCTCGCTCTACGAGGGCATGGAGAACGAGCCGCTCTACATGTAGTGCCGGTGCTGCCAAGCGTCGTGCGGAGGGCCGCCTTAGCCAATGGTCGGGGCGGCCCTTTCGTGCGTGGAGCTTCATTGCCCCAGGATGCGTGACCCTCTAATTTGCTGATTCAGATCGAATCAAACTCGTTGTCGTGGCGCTCGATGTAACGGACGATCCGCTCGAGCCCCTCGCGCAAGGCCTCATGCGAGTGCGCGAAGCAGAGCCGGAAATACGCCTCGTTGCCGGGACCGAAGGTGTAGCCCGGCGCGATGCCGACGTCCTCCTCCGCGAGCACACCCTCCGCGAACGCGAGGCTCGATGTGAGCCCCCGCACGCGCGGAAACGCATAGAACGCGCCTTGCGGCTCCGTGAACTCGACGCGCGGGCAGCGCCCCAGCACCTCGGCCACGATCTCCCGTCCCCTTGCGTATTGGTTGCGTAGCCGGCCAAGCGCCTCCTCGCCCCGCTCCAGTGCCGTGATCGCCGCCGTCTGCACGAACACGGTTGCCCCGGTGTTGAAGCATTCGGAGAGGACCGCCCAGGTTTGGGCGTGTCGGCTCGGCGCTACCACCCAGCCGATGCGCCACCCGGTCATAGCCCAGGCCTTGGAGAACCCGCTCACGACGACCACCGGATCGTCGTTGCGCGCGAGCGCCAAAAAGGACGGCGCGACGTCACCGTCATAGACGTTGCGATGGTAGACCTCGTCGGCGATCAGGAGGATGTTCCGCTCCCGGCAGAGCTGCAGCAGCTCGGCCTGCTGTTCGGTGGGCATCACCCAGCCGGTCGGGTTGCAGGGGGTGTTGACGAAGAGCGAGCGCGTGCGGGGGCGCAGCGCGGCGCGGATGTCGTCGAGATCGAGCTGCCATCCGGCCTCCGTCCGCCGCTGGCTCACGTACGTCACCTCGGCGCCGGTCGCCCGGTAGGTGCTCTCGATGTTCGGCCAGACCGGGCCGACGATGATCGCGTGATCGCCGGTGGTCAGCGCCATCTGCGCGGCGATGGTGATGCCGAGCATGGTCGAGCCCGGCGCAGTAATTCGGTCGGGATCGAGGTCGATCCCGTAGAGGCCGTCGAGGTAGCGCTTCAGTGCGTCGCGCAGCGCCTGCTTGCCGCGGGTGTGGGTGTAGAACGTGTCGCCCGCATCGAGCGCCTCCTTGGCGGCCTCGCGGATGAAACTCTCGGTTACAGCATCGCCTTCGCCGAACCAGAGCGCGATCACGTCTGGATCGCCGATGCGCGTCAGCGCCACACGAGTAATCCCGTTCTGTTCGAGGGCGGCGATTTCGGGGCGGAGAAAGTCCATGACGATCACCCGAGCTGTGTCGGCCGCGCTATACCTATCGCGGCCCGAACCGAGGATTAGGCTGGGTCGGGGCGGCCTTCTTGTGCTTGGGGCAAAAGGAAGGCCGGGTCCGAAGACCCGGCCAGTCTAACAGGGAGGCTTCACGTCTAGGAGACGTGAGATCCGAGGATCCCCTTCAGGCCTTGCACCTGAAGACGACAAACCGGGGTGGGCACCCCGGTTAATCCTCGAGGCATGACGCAAGCGTCATGCTGCGGCGCAATATGTAGTCGCGTTGACACGAATGCGCTAGGGCATGGGAAGCAAACCAGCCATGCATCCAGATCATGGCTATAGGGCGTCAGGAGCGCCAGCTGGCCACCTCGGACAGCAGAAAATCGCGGAAAACCCCGATTCTCTTGGAGTATCGCAATTCCTCGGCGTAGGTGAAGAAGGCGTCGAAGGGCGGACCCTGACGGTCCGGCAGCACGCGCTGGAGCCGCTGGCTGCCCCAAGCCACGTAGTCAGGCAGCGCAGCAATCCCGAGGCCGCTCTCCACCGCTTCGCGCATGCAATAAATGTTGTTCGCCTCCAGCACGATGCGGCCATCGGCCATCGGATTGCCC
Organism: Alphaproteobacteria bacterium; assembly: GCA_963422645.2. GTDB lineage: Bacteria > Pseudomonadota > Alphaproteobacteria > UBA828 > UBA828 > WTGU01. Next base: position 327,490 of record CAXXVO010000007.1, on the reverse strand, counting down.
GAGATACCGATCAGCCAGTCGGGGTTGGCGATGGGGGTGAGCGGCCCCTGGCCGTAGATGATCAGGCGCTGGCGGGCGAGGTCCTCCGCCGCATCGATCGGCCCGAAGCGGGCCAGATAGTCCGGCGAAGCGTAAATATAAGAATTGACGGTCATCAGGTGGCGGCGGACGAGATCGGGCTCGGTCGGTTCGATCATGCGGATCGCCACGTCCGCCTCGCGCATGGCGAGGTCGAGCAGGTTGTCCGATGTCAGCAGGGTGATCTTGATCTCCGGATATAGGTTGTTGAAGGCGGGGATCCTGGGCGTCAGCCATACCGAGGCAAAAGAGACCGTCGTCGTGATTTTCAGCGGGCCCGAGGGCCGGTCGCGCGCATGGGCGATTTGCGCTTCGGTCATCGCGAGCTTGGCCGAGACCTCGCGGACCGTGCGATAGAGCGCCTCACCTTGCTCGGTCAGCAGCAGGCCGCGCGAGTGACGGTGGAACAGGACCGCGTCGAGGCTCTTCTCAAGTGCCGCGATCTGCCGGCTCACCGCCGACTGGCTGAGCTCGAGAATGTCGCCGGCACGGGTGAAGCTGCCGTGCTCAGCGACCGTCTGAAAGATGCGTAGCCGGTTCCAGTCCATGGCAGCGCCCCCGGCGCCGCGCCGGTGCTCACGCCGCGGCAGCGGCCTCGGGCGTCTCGGCCTCGGCGAGAAATTTCTCGGCTTCCAGCGCACCCATGCAGCCGGTGCCGGCGGCGGTCACCGCCTGCCGAAACACCTTGTCCTGCACGTCGCCGGCGGCGAACACGCCCGGCAGGTTCGTCCTCGTGCTGTCCGCCATCGTCTGGATGTAGCCCTCGTCGTCCATCGCGAGCTGGCCCGCGAAGAGCTCGGTGTTGGGCCAATGCCCGATGGCGATGAACACGCCCGAGAGCGGAATTCGATGCATCGCATTGGTCTTGACGTGGCGCACCGCGATTCCCGTCACCGTCGGCGGCTCGCTCTCGCCCTCGATTTCGTCCAGTACGTGGTCCCACAGGACCTCGATCTTGTCGTTGCGGAACAGGCGATCCTGCAGGATTTTCTCGGCCCGCAGTGCGTCGCGGCGGTGGACGAGGGTGACCTTGCTCGCGTGGTTGGTGAGGTAAAGCGCCTCTTCCACGGCGGTGTTGCCGCCGCCGATCACCGCGACCTCCTTGCCGCGGAAGAAAAATCCGTCGCACGTTGCGCAGGCCGAGACGCCGAAGCCCATGAAACGCTGCTCGCTCTTCAGGCCCAGCCACTTCGCCTGCGCGCCGGTGCAGACGATGACCGTGTCACCGATGTAGACATCGCCGGAATCGCCGGTGCAGACGAAGGGTCGCTTACCCAAGTCCACGGCGACAATCATGTCGTGTATCAGCCGCGTGCCCACCGCTTCCGCCTGGCCCGCCATCTGCTCCATGAGCCACGGTCCCTGGACAATATCGGCGAAGCCCGGATAGTTCTCGACATCGGTGGTGATCGTGAGCTGGCCGCCGGGCTCGAGCCCCTGCACCATGATCGGCTCTAGGTTGGCGCGCGCGGCGTAGATCGCCGCAGAGTAGCCGGCAGGGCCAGAACCGATGATCACGACCTTGCTGCGATGGGTCGTCGCCATGCGCGTCTCCCCTCAAGGCCGGCACAGGCGCCGGCTGCAAGAGTTACAAGCATAGGGGTGGCCACGGCGCCCGTTCAAGGGCTGGCCCGACATGCAAACCAATTCTCGAACCGCTGGCACACGATGGCCGCGTGCCAGCGCGCCCTCAACCGCTGCGCACAAAGCTCTCGGGCCGCGTCATCACCGGCACCGCAAGTGCGGCGACGACCAGGCCGAGAGCCGTGAACTCACTCCAGCCCAGCGGCTCGCCCAGGACCAATTCCAGCGGGCGGGCCGTCGCCAGCAGGCGCTCCACGATCCCCGCGCCGCCCTTGTTCGGAAACGCGGCCCACACCACCGCGGCCGCGCCGGACACGTGCGGGGCGGCGAAGGACGTGCCGTGCTCCGCTGAAAAGCCCGATCACGGGAATGCCGAGGGTGCCAACCGTCGCCACCCCGGTCGGGAATATCCGCACAATCTCGTAATAGAGGTAGTAGCAAATCACGAAGGGCGCAAAAATGTTGTAAATCACCGAAACGAGCGGCCATAGCGACGGAAATTGTACCGTTTCGGCGTCTACGATAGCCGCCGCGATGAAGATCGGCAGGCCGCAGATCAGGCATTGCCAGCCGACCAGCACCCACATGGAGACCTGCCAGTCGGTGCGCTTGAGCGCGACCGTGCCGCAGGCCCAGCCGACGGCACCGCAGAGCACCAGGAGCGGCCCCAGAGGTGCGCCGCTGAGGGTCTGGGCGTCGGTGGCGATCAGCACCCCGAGCCCGGCGGTGCCCAGCGCGAGCGCGCTCATCCGCCGCCAACCCGGTCGCTCGCCGAGCACGGCGTAGCCAATTGGCACGGTCCAGATCGGCATCGTGTAGGCGATGATCGAGGCGCGGCCGGAGGTCGTGTAGACGAGCCCGAATCCGGTCGCGAGATGCCAGACGGTGATGTTGAAGAAACCCGTAATCAGGAGCGGCCGCCATTGCCGGCGCGGCACCGCGACCGAGCGGCCGATCGCGCGGTGGAGAGCGACGATGATCAAGCCCGCGAAGAAGAGGCAGGTTCCGCGGAAGGTGAGCACCGGAAGCTCGTTGAGCGCGATCTTGAGCATCGGCCAGTTGACGCCCCACAGGAGCGTCAGCGCCGCCAGAAGAACGAAGCCCCGACGCGGCAGCGGCTCGGGGCCGCTAGCCGAGGGCGCCGTGTCCGTCACCGGCGAGGGCGGGCACGCGTGTGACCGAGCACGCCCCGCATGACGTCACTCGAGCTGTATCGCATGCCGGCCGTCGGCACAGGAGTGCGACCGGCCCGCGGACTTGCTGCACTGGTCACGTCAGCCCCCGTCCTCTTCTCCCCGCCCGAAAGGATCGGGGATAGTCCTGCAGTCCCGTTGTAGCCATCATCACGTCCCGGCCGGCTGGCCTCAAGGGCGGCGCACCCTGATAGCTACGGCGGTGCGGTGCATCGCCTCCCTCCAAGCCACAGAAGCCTTCTAAAACCGGACAGATCATCTGGTACATGGACCGGACAAATCCCGTGTTACCGACACTAGGTAATTCTGCTACTTGTTCCCGGCGTCTCCGGTGCATAAACTCAGACTTCCTGACCTCTGCTGATTTTAGGTGACACGAGCCGCGCGGATTCCGAGGCCCCGTCGATGTCGTAGACTATGCGCAGACGGGTGCCGGGGAAGACCGTTTCGGTGGCGTTCAGGTCGCTCAGAACCGCATCGATCCAACGGTCGCAGGCGTCGTTTGCGAGGCCAAGAATGTGGACCCGCAGGAGGCCATTGCCAGGATCCGGCAGGATGTCGGCATCGGCGGTGAGCAGCGCTTGAAGCAGTTTCCGGGGATGGGGCTTGTGGCCCTGCGCCTGCATGACGGGAAGCATCATGCGGGTTTCGGCGCGGTAGGCGATCATCCGGATGACGTCGAGGAGGAGGCGCTCGCGCGCGGGCAAGGCATCGAGCTGCTCGGCTTCGTCGAGGTCGCCGGCCCGGCAGTGCTTGGGCGTCTCCCTGCGGCTGGCCCTGACGATGTCGCGGACATCCTGGAGGTCCCTGACTTCCCTCCTGAGTTCCGCCGTCGGCTGCTTCTTCCGGGCCGTGTCGGCGATGCGGTTGCGCAGGCGGCCAAGCTGGCGGTCGAGGCGATGGATTGCCTTGTCATAGGCCCGCCGCAGCGGGTTGACGACCATGGCGGCGGGATCGAGAGGCTCGAGCTCGTGGGTCGGCAGGGCGTCGAGATTGAACTCGTCACGCATGTACTTGAAGAAGTTCTCCTGCGACCAGCGCGAGAACATGGCGCCCGCAACCTCAGCCATCGGCTTGTGCGGATCGGTGGTGATCAGCGGCACCTGACGGCCGTTGTCGAGCAGGCGGCGGATCTGGCGCACCCTGAAGCCGTTCGGCAACGTCACCGGCTTCTCAGCCAGCCGCATGGTGGCGCTGCCGTCCGCCGCCGGTCCGTGAATGGGAACGGTCATCGCGCCGAAGTCCTCGGCCGGCCAGTCCTCGCCCCTGAAGTTCTTGTGCCAGGTCAGGCAGGCGACGCCGCGCCTCGCCAGCCGGCGGAACAGATCCGGGCTCCAGCCCTCGCGGTCGAAGACCAGGGTGAGCGCCGGCTGGCCGGGATGCTCGGCGGTCAGGTCCGGCGCCCCGGCGCCAACGATCCCAAGCTCCTGCAGCGCCGGCACCACGTCGGCTTCGATGGCCGCGACCATCTTCGGGTCCAGCGGCTTGTGCAGACAGAGCAGCGGCTTGCCGCCCAGAGCGTTGATCCAGTAGCTGGCGCTCGCCGGCAGGCACAGCTTCTCGCGCGAGACGAAGTGCTTGGGCAAGCGCCCCTTGCGGCCGGAGTAGACCTTGACGTGCCCGTCGATGGCCAGCGTCGCCCAGAGCTCCGGCTCGTCGGCGCCTGCCAGCGCCTGGCAAGGGCGAGCTGCCACGCCCGCACGCCGGCCTCGTCGTCGGCGATGAGAGCGATCTTGCGGCGCAGCGTCTTGACCTCGGGGCAGCGATCGAGGCCGAGAATGGCGCCCCATTCGCCCGGCGCCTGGTAGCGCAGGCTCTCGGGGTTGCGCACCCGCGCCAAGGTCATGAAGGCCAGGAAGAGCAGGATCGTAGGCAAGCCGTAATAGCCCTTCGGCAGCAATGGCAGGAGACCGGTCTCGGAGAGAAGACCTTCCTTCAGCAGGGCCGGCAGGGCGGCGAGCACGCCGCCGAAGCGGACACCGCGGGCGGCGGCGGCGAACTGCGGTTCGACCGGCCCCGCCTGTCCACAACTGGCCAGAACCCGAGCCGGAACATCGCAAGTCGCACGCCCCATCGGCGCCTGCCGGTCCCGCCGATCGCGCGCGCTGCGATCCGTTTGCGGCTGCGCTTCCAGCCCCGGCGCCGTCTCCGGCCCCGGGGCACCGGTACTCTCTTCATCGACACGGCCTTCAGGAGCCGCACCCGCGTCAGGCGGCGCAGCCAGCGCTGAGCGTCCGGGCTCCCCATCCGCCTCCGTGTTGCCGATCAGTCCCTGACGGCGCCACTTGTTGACCGATGGCGCTGACACGCCGAGAACCCGGGCCGCCGCAGAGCCGCTCAGGCCCGATGCCAGCAACGCCGTCGCCTTCTCCGCCAACTCCGGAGTGAACACCGACGGCCCGCGACCGCGCCGGGGCTTCATGAACCCCGCTTCGCCCTCGGCCAGGTAGCGCCGTCGTGCGCGCTGCACCGTCGCGCGCGAGACAGCGAAAGCGTCAGCCAGTTCCTGCGGCGAGACCGCGCTGATCGCCGCGAGGCGGCCGATCCGCAAGAGCATGGCCGTGCGGTCATCGGCGGCGTGGCTGTCAAAGGGAATGAGGTTGGAAAAGTAGGTGAAGGTGTCGTCCGAGATCAGGACGGCGAAGCAGCTGTTGCCGATCGAGACCGCCTCTGGAGGGCACATTGGGAGGGTACTGGGCATGGTTGAGACCGTGCAATTGGTATCAAATTATAATATCAGACCTCGGGCGCGACACCCAGCGAAAAACCGCCTGAAACAACCGAAATGTATCAGAATTCAAGGAGTTCCCGGCACGCTGCCCAGAACAGCCAGCATCACGAGGTCAGGAAGTCTGATGTTCAGACTTCCTGACCTCTGCTGATTTTAGGTGACACGAGCCGCGCGGATTCCGAGGCCCCGTCGATGTCGTAGACTATGCGCAGACGGGTGCCGGGGAAGACCGTTTCGGTGGCGTTCAGGTCGCTCAGAACCGCATCGATCCAACGGTCGCAGGCGTCGTTTGCGAGGCCAAGAATGTGGACCCGCAGGAGGCCATTGCCAGGATCCGGCAGGATGTCGGCATCGGCGGTGAGCAGCGCTTGAAGCAGTTTCCGGGGATGGGGCTTGTGGCCCTGCGCCTGCATGACGGGAAGCATCATGCGGGTTTCGGCGCGGTAGGCGATCATCCGGATGACGTCGAGGAGGAGGCGCTCGCGCGCGGGCAAGGCATCGAGCTGCTCGGCTTCGTCGAGGTCGCCGGCCCGGCAGTGCTTGGGCGTCTCCCTGCGGCTGGCCCTGACGATGTCGCGGACATCCTGGAGGTCCCTGACTTCCCTCCTGAGTTCCGCCGTCGGCTGCTTCTTCCGGGCCGTGTCGGCGATGCGGTTGCGCAGGCGGCCAAGCTGGCGGTCGAGGCGATGGATTGCCTTGTCATAGGCCCGCCGCAGCGGGTTGACGACCATGGCGGCGGGATCGAGAGGCTCGAGCTCGTGGGTCGGCAGGGCGTCGAGATTGAACTCGTCACGCATGTACTTGAAGAAGTTCTCCTGCGACCAGCGCGAGAACATGGCGCCCGCAACCTCAGCCATCGGCTTGTGCGGATCGGTGGTGATCAGCGGCACCTGACGGCCGTTGTCGAGCAGGCGGCGGATCTGGCGCACCCTGAAGCCGTTCGGCAACGTCACCGGCTTCTCAGCCAGCCGCATGGTGGCGCTGCCGTCCGCCGCCGGTCCGTGAATGGGAACGGTCATCGCGCCGAAGTCCTCGGCCGGCCAGTCCTCGCCCCTGAAGTTCTTGTGCCAGGTCAGGCAGGCGACGCCGCGCCTCGCCAGCCGGCGGAACAGATCCGGGCTCCAGCCCTCGCGGTCGAAGACCAGGGTGAGCGCCGGCTGGCCGGGATGCTCGGCGGTCAGGTCCGGCGCCCCGGCGCCAACGATCCCAAGCTCCTGCAGCGCCGGCACCACGTCGGCTTCGATGGCCGCGACCATCTTCGGGTCCAGCGGCTTGTGCAGACAGAGCAGCGGCTTGCCGCCCAGAGCGTTGATCCAGTAGCTGGCGCTCGCCGGCAGGCACAGCTTCTCGCGCGAGACGAAGTGCTTGGGCAAGCGCCCCTTGCGGCCGGAGTAGACCTTGACGTGCCCGTCGATGGCCAGCGTCGCCCAGAGCTCCGGCTCGTCGGCGCCTGCCAGCGCCTGGCAAGGGCGAGCTGCCACGCCCGCACGCCGGCCTCGTCGTCGGCGATGAGAGCGATCTTGCGGCGCAGCGTCTTGACCTCGGGGCAGCGATCGAGGCCGAGAATGGCGCCCCATTCGCCCGGCGCCTGGTAGCGCAGGCTCTCGGGGTTGCGCACCCGCGCCAAGGTCATGAAGGCCAGGAAGAGCAGGATCGTAGGCAAGCCGTAATAGCCCTTCGGCAGCAATGGCAGGAGACCGGTCTCGGAGAGAAGACCTTCCTTCAGCAGGGCCGGCAGGGCGGCGAGCACGCCGCCGAAGCGGACACCGCGGGCGGCGGCGGCGAACTGCGGTTCGACCGGCCCCGCCTGTCCACAACTGGCCAGAACCCGAGCCGGAACATCGCAAGTCGCACGCCCCATCGGCGCCTGCCGGTCCCGCCGATCGCGCGCGCTGCGATCCGTTTGCGGCTGCGCTTCCAGCCCCGGCGCCGTCTCCGGCCCCGGGGCACCGGTACTCTCTTCATCGACACGGCCTTCAGGAGCCGCACCCGCGTCAGGCGGCGCAGCCAGCGCTGAGCGTCCGGGCTCCCCATCCGCCTCCGTGTTGCCGATCAGTCCCTGACGGCGCCACTTGTTGACCGATGGCGCTGACACGCCGAGAACCCGGGCCGCCGCAGAGCCGCTCAGGCCCGATGCCAGCAACGCCGTCGCCTTCTCCGCCAACTCCGGAGTGAACACCGACGGCCCGCGACCGCGCCGGGGCTTCATGAACCCCGCTTCGCCCTCGGCCAGGTAGCGCCGTCGTGCGCGCTGCACCGTCGCGCGCGAGACAGCGAAAGCGTCAGCCAGTTCCTGCGGCGAGACCGCGCTGATCGCCGCGAGGCGGCCGATCCGCAAGAGCATGGCCGTGCGGTCATCGGCGGCGTGGCTGTCAAAGGGAATGAGGTTGGAAAAGTAGGTGAAGGTGTCGTCCGAGATCAGGACGGCGAAGCAGCTGTTGCCGATCGAGACCGCCTCTGGAGGGCACATTGGGAGGGTACTGGGCATGGTTGAGACCGTGCAATTGGTATCAAATTAACCGCTTATGCACATGGCTCCGGTCGCGAGAGTTTGCCACCAGATGTTGAGGTTGAGGTTAGGGCGGGAGAACGGGTAGAATGTTGCCTATACGTTCCTGCCGACGGAGCCACCACATGAAACAGGTCGCCGACAGCCTCCTCGCCTTCCAGCACATGTTCCCGGACGATGACGCCTGCGCCGCCTGGCTGATCGAAATGCGCTGGCCGGACGGCTTCGTCTGTCCCGCGTGCGGCCATGAAAAGGGATGGGCGCTGCGCAGAAAAGCACACACCTTCGAGTGCGCCGGCTGCCGCCGGCAGACCTCGGTGACGGCCGGGACGATCCTGCACGCCAGCAAGCTGCCGCTCACCGTCTGGTTCTGGGCCGCCTACCTGATGGCGACCCACTCCAACGGCATCTCTGCCCTGCAGCTCCAGAAACAGCTCGGTATCGGCTCTTACCGCAGCGCTTGGCTGCTCGCCCACAAGCTGCGCGCCAGCATGGTCGACCCCGAGCGCAACCCGTTGTCGGGCCTGGTGGAAATCGACGAGGCCAGCCTTCCATTCCGGACCAAAGACGATCCTCCCACCGGAGGGCAAGGACGCAGCCACGACGGCAAGATGCTCATCGTCGGCGCCATCGAACTGGGGGATGGAACCATCCCGGGCCGCCTGCGGCTGGCCGAAATCTCCTCCTACGGCGCCGCCGACCTCGGACACTTCGTCGAAACCGCCGCCGATCCCGACGCCATCGCGAAAACCGACGGCTGGTCCGGCTACGCTGCGGTCCCCGCCGATCGCCACAATGTCCATGTCGTCGGGAAGACCGCCGCTCACCTCGTCCTGCCGTGGATCCACCAAGTCTTCTCCAACCTCAAAGGATGGGCGCGAGGCGTCTACCACGGGCTGCGCCGCAAGCATCTGCAGGCCTATCTCGATGAGTTCGCCTTTCGCTTCAACCGCCGCAAAACCCGCCACGCTGCTTTCCGCTCGCTCTTCCGCATCGCCACCAATGCAAAACCCCTTACCTACAGCATGTTGATCGAACCGGAGCCATGTGCATAAGCGGTTCAAATTATACTATCAGACCTCGGGCGCGACACCCAGCGAAAAACCGCCTGAAACAACCGAAATGTATCAGAATTCAAGGAGTTCCCGGCACGCTGCCCAGAACAGCCAGCATCACGAGGTCAGGAAGTCTGAACCTATACAGTCAAGCGGGGATCAACGACGCGCCGACGGCGAAACGGCACCGACGGCAAGCAACATCAGCACGCACTCAGAACTGGCGGCGGGGTACCTGGGTAGTTACAGCTTTATCAACTTGTCGGGAGTGTCCTGGTGGATGTAACGCTCCCACTCGCTCATCGCATCCGGGAGCCTGTCCGCCCCAATCGGAACGAACTTGGCCTCTTCAATTGTACACCCGGGAGCACCGATCCAGTTGGGCGTTTTCCGGTACTCGCCGGGTGCCTTGCCCTCGCCTCGCACCCCTGACAGCAACACCGAGTGCGCCTTCCGGATGACCCTTTGAGAGAGTGGCAGTTCTCCCAATAGCGCTTCGGCCCGCTGCATTGCGGTGCGGTAGTTGAGCACCTCGAGGATATCGTCGCGACGCGTGGGCGATTCGGGCTCCTGTCCGGCCTCGAACCCGAGGACTTCGCCCATGGTCGCTTGGGTCCCTTCAATGCGAGAGGAAAGCACCGCCTCCCGCGTCGTCAAAGGCGCCAGCAAGATGCGCGTATTCGGAATGGCAGCGAGAGTTCCGTCGTAGCGCGCCACGGCGGCGGCAGCGGGACCGATGAACGGAATCAGCGCAGGCCAATCCAGGCGCTCCTCGGGCGGAAATCGGCCCGTGTGGTAGTAGACCGGCGCCATAGGTGCTCTCCAAACCCAAGTATTTCCGAGGCGACGATAGCACGCGTTCGCCCAAGTGCCTGGCAACGAAACGCCCCGCCCGGTTGCCCGGACGGGGCGTTGGTCTCGACTCGGTGGAGCGAGGCTGCGGCGCTGGCGCTGCAGCTCCCTCCCGTCGTTACACCCGATTAGCGGGCGCTATAGCTCCACGCCCGTTTAGCGGGCGATGTACTCGTAACGCTTGCCGAAGAGCACGTCCATCGGCACCGGCTCCGAAATGGTCCAGGAGTCGACGACGGCCGGCTGATTGTTGGTGGTCTCCACGATCAGATAAGGCGCGAAGTTCTGGTGGTGGAGCTGGTCCGTGAAGGTCCGGGTGCCGACCAGCACCGGCTCCTCGCGGAAGCTCTCCAGCACCTCGACCACGGCGTCGGAGTCGAAGGTGCCGGCCTTCTCGACGGCCTTGGCCCACATCTCGAAGACCACGTAGCCGGGGAAGGCGTACTGGTTGTTCACCGCTTCACCGAACTTGGCCTCGTACTTCTTGAGGAACTCCTGAACCGCCGGGCGTGGATCGTCACCGTAGATCGAGGCCTGCTCGGGCACGAAGTGGCCGGAGAGGCCGGGCACCGAATCCTGCCAGTAAACCCCGGTCATGGAGCTGCCGCCGCCGATCGGAGCCGTGATGCCGGCCGCGCGAATCTGCTTGATCGCGCTCGCCCCGCCGGGGATGTAGCTGCAGTTCTCGATGATGTCGGGCTCTTCGGGCAGCGCCCGGATGCGGTCGACCTGCGCCTGGATGCTGGGATCCTCGTTCTGGTAGACGTCATGGCCGACGACCTCGGCTTCGAGCACTTCGCGCCACATCCAGTCGAAGCCGTAGCAGATGCCCTTGTTGTACTCGAGCACGTCGTCGAGCAGCAGGTAGGCGGTGCGCCAGCCCTTCACCTTGTAGCCCCACTCGGCGATCGTCGCGCCCTGGACGGCGGCGAGGATCGAACTCGAGAAGGAGTACTTGCCGATGCCCTGGATGCCGGCGAGCACGCTCTCCGCACACAGGAAGATCGAGATGAGGCCTGAGTTCTGCGCCTGCAGCGCGGCGGGCGCGCCGAAGTCGTAGTCGCAGTCCACAGCCATCGCCATGGCGCCGTCATTGATGACCGAAATTCCGGCCTTGGCGCTCTCAGCCCGGTCGGTCTTGGCGTCCGCGAAGACCGGCCGAATCTGCTTGCCGAGGAGGCCGCCCTTGGCGTTCCAGTCGTCGATCGCGATCAACGCCGCATTGGTCGACGGACCGCTGTAGGCCTGCATCCAGCCCGACTGCGACGCGGCGAAGCCGAAGACAACCTCGTGATCGTCCGCCACCGCCGGCGCGGCCGATGCCATGCCCAGCGCAAGTGCGCCGGCCGCGGCTAGTGACACCACTCTCTTCATCGGACCGATCTCCTCCCTCTGGAAAATTCCGTACACTGATGCGGGCGCCATGCTCCATGCCGGGCGCTCTCCAAGGCCGCATTGTCAATGCGGCGCCATCATTTGCAAGCCCCATTGCAGGGGCAAACGTACGCCCGATCGACGGGCCGCTGCGATTTCCCCGTTGATTCGCGCCCCCGCGTTCGGTAGCTAACGAGGGAACTGCGTCCGTGCGGCCGCATCGTGCGAGCGGCGGCGCGTGGAAGCGCATAGGGCAGCGGGAGTGGCTGGTGTCAAAAGACGCCGAATCCGAGACGACAGCACAGAAGGGCGCGACGCTGGAAGCGCGCGAGGTGACTGTCCGCTTCGAGGGCCTGACCGCGGTCGACAGCGTCGACGAAACCCTGCACCAGGGCGAGATCCTGGGCCTCATCGGTCCCAACGGCGCCGGCAAGACGACCCTCGTCAACGCGATGACCGGTTTCCAGGTTCCCGCCGCCGGCCACGTCCTGCTCAGCGGCAAGGTGATCTCGAAGCTCACGCCCCACTGGATCCGGCGCCACGGCGTTGCCCGCACCTTCCAGGCGGGGCGGCTCTTCCGCGATATGCCGGTGAGCGAGAACGTCGAGGTCGCTGCGGTGAGCCTCGGCCTCTCCCGCCGCAAGGCGCACAAGCAGGCGATGGAAATACTGGAGTGGATCGGCCTCGCCGACCAGGCTCAAGACCCCGCCGGTGTCCTGCCCTATACCGACGAGCGCCGGGTCGGCATTGCCCGCGCGCTCGCCATGAACCCGGCCTTCGTCCTGCTGGACGAGCCGGCGGCGGGCATGTCCGACCTCGAATGCGACGACGTGATGCACCTGGTGCGCGAGATACCGGACCGCTTCGGCTGCGGCGTGCTGCTGATCGAGCACAACATGCGGGTCATCATGGGCGTCTGCGAGCGCATCCACGTGCTCGACAGCGGGCGCACCATCGCCCGCGGCACACCTGCCGAGGTGCAGAGCAACGAAGCGGTCATCGCCGCCTATCTGGGCCACGAGTGACGCGGATGTTGCTCTCGGTGGACGACATCCATGTGCATTACGGCCGGGTGCCTGCGGTGCGGGGCGTCTCGGTCGGCGTCAACGAAGGTGAGATCGTTTGCGTCGTCGGCCCCAACGGCGCCGGCAAGTCGACCACCCTGCTCACGATCTCGGGCGTGTTGCGACCCTCCCAAGGCGCAATCACCTTCGATGGCCAGTCCATCATCGGCCTCACGCCGGAAGCGGTGGCGCGGCGCGGCATCTCCCAGGTGCCGGAAGGGCGCCACGTTTTCACCACGCTGAGCGTCGAGGAGAACCTGCGGCTCGGCACCCGGATGCGCCGCGACCGCGGCGAGGTCGAGGCCGACTTCAAGCGGGTGCTGGAGCTCTTCCCGGTGCTGGCGGAACGTCGCAAGGGGGCAGCGGGCAAGCTCTCCGGCGGCGAGCAGCAAATGCTGGTGATCGGCCGCGCGCTGCTCACCAACCCCAGAATTATGACCATCGACGAGCCCTCCCTCGGGCTCGCGCCCAATCTGGTGGACCGGGTGTACGAGGTGCTGCTCGAGCTCAGGGAGTCGCGCGGGCTCACGCTGCTGATTGTCGAGCAAAGCTCGGAGCGCGCGATCAAGGCGGCGGACCGCATCTACGTGCTGCGGAGCGGCGAGATCCAGCTGGAGGGCGACGCCGTGGAGCTGCAGGACGGCGAGAAGGTGAGGCAGGCTTACTTCGGTTTCACCGAAGGGGTGGAGCACACCGGCGAGGTGGCATTCTGATGGAAGTCGTCGTCCAAACCATCATCTCGAGCCTGAGTCTCGGCAGCTTCTATGCCCTGGGAGCGCTCGGGATTGGCCTCCTCTTCGGTGTGCTCAGGCTGATCAACTTCGCCCACGGCGATTTCATCACGGTGGGCGGGTTCTCGCTGATCGTGCCCGCGACGGCGGTGGTCGCGATCCCCTTGCTCCTGGACTTCCATCCGGTGCTGCTGATGGTCTGCGTGGTGGGCGTGGTAATCGTCTGGGCGCTCGCCTCCTACTTCCTGCTCTTCAGGCACATTCAGACGGCTCCTCCCGCCGTCCTCATGATCGCCTCAGTGGCGCTCAGCTTCTCGATCCAGAACCTGGTCATCATGATCTACAGCGGCCGGCCGAAAGCGGTGGGCCTCTGGCCGGAGCTTACCGGCGTGATCCAGCTTTCCGGCAAGCTTCAGGTACCGATCCTGCAGCTCGTGATCGTGGCGGTCACCTGGATCCTGCTGATCCTGCTGACGCTCTTCCTCAGGCGCACGCCCATCGGCGTCGAGATGCGGGCGGCGGCGGAAGACTTCAGGATGGCGCGGATGCTCGGCGTCAACGCGACCCGGGTGATCGCGCTCGCCTTCGTCATCTCAGGCGCGCTCGCCGGCATCATGGCGCTCATGTACCACACCCAGACCGGCATCCTGAACTTCCGCGGCGGCGTCTTCCTGATGCTCTACGCCTTCATCGCCACCGTGATCGGCGGCATGGGCAGCCTCATCGGAGCGGTGGTGGGCGGCTATGTGGTCGGGATCGTCTCGACCGTCCTGATCGCGGTTCTGCCGGAGGGGATGCGGGGCTTCCGCGACGCCTTCGTGTTCGGCCTGGTGGTGGTGATCCTGCTGGCCCGGCCGCAAGGCCTGGTGCCGACCAGGGCGTTCAAGGAACGGGTGTGATGATCGACGCCACCACCCCGCTCATGCAGCGCATCCGGCACTTCTGGCCGCTGGTCAATCTCTGCGTCGGTCTTCTCATCATCACCGCGATCGTGGTCGCGCTCGACGACAGGATCATGGCCCGCACGCTGACCGAGGGCTTGATCCGGGTCGTGATCGTGGTGGCGCTCTACATGTTCATCGGCAACTCCGGGATCATGTCCTTCGGCCATATCGGCTTCATGATGGTGGGCGCCTACGCCACCGGCTGGCAGACCTGCTGCGAGTTCACCCGCGAGATGTTCATGCCGGGGCTGCCGCACTATTTGTTGAACAACAGCCACCACTTCGTGCTGGCGATCTTCCTCGCGGGGCTGCTCAGCTCCTTCGTGGCCTTCATCGCGGGCATTGCGCTGATGCGATTATCGGGCATCGCGGCGTCGATCGGCACCTTCGCCTTCCTGATGATCATGTATTCGGTCTATCTGCGCTGGAGCACCTGGACCTCGGGCGCGAGCTCGGTGATCGGCCTGCCGCAGACGACGTCGCCCTGGGTCGCCTACTGCTATGCGGTGGTCACGATTCTCGCGGCCTTCTTGTATTCGCGCTCGAAGTTCGGCCTTGCGCTGCGCGCATCGCGGGACGACGAGGTGGCGGCGAAGGCGGCCGGGGTCAATGTCATCGGCCAGCGCCTGCTCGCCTTCGTCATCAGCGCCTTCTTCTGCGGCATGGCGGGCGGCCTCTTCGGCCATTTCCTCGGCATGCTGACGGTCGACACCTTCTTCCTCAACCTGACGCTGATCACGCTGGCGATGCTGGTGATCGGCGGCATGCAGAGCCTCTCCGGCGCCGTGGTCGGTGTCGTGGTGATGACCGTGGTGATCGACCTGCTCAAGAATCTCGAGAGCGGGATGTTCGGCAGGGACGGCTTCACGCTGCCCACCAGCAGCACCTGGGTTGTGGTCGGCATCGTGATGATGCTGATCATCATCTTCCGCCGCAGCGGAATTACCCGGAACGCCGAGCTCTACTGGCCCTTCAAGAGCGACATCACCGCCGAAGGCGCGCTCAAGCGCCAGTCCTGACCGTCGCCGCCGGTTACCCTTCGCTGGCGATGGCGAGGCGGGCAAAGAGTCTGCCAGACGACAGGAGAAGTCGATGAGCAGAAACATCTTATTTGCTGCTCTGAGCGTGCTCCTGGTGCTTGGCGCATGCGGCGGTGGTGGTGGCGATGGCGACCGGCCCAACGTGGCACAGCCTACGCCGGAGCCTGGCGACCCGACGCCAACCGACCCTACCACTGACCCAGCATATCACCTCGGCACGGCCCGCTTCACGTCGCATCAGCCCCCGACGTGCTGGAGCAGATCGGCGCACACCATGCCTACGCCGGGGGCTTCTCGGGCCAAGGCGTGAAAATCGGGATCGACGACACCATCGTCTGTAGCCGGCCGGAAGTCTTTGCGAATCGCGGCCGGAAGTCTTTGCGAATGGCCTGGAAAATCGGCTGGTTTTCGGGGCTGAACCGGGCTGGAAAAACCGGCCTGTGCATGGGCCATGAAGGAGCGCTGCGCGGGGGGTTCAGGGCCCGTGCACGGGCGGTGCGTGGGGGTTTCAGGCGCGGTCGGGACCGGGGCGGGCGCCGGGGCGGCACGGGCGTTCGAGTTCGGCCTTCCACCATTCGGGGTCTTCGACGGCGCGTTCTGCGGCGTCGTATCCGTCGTGACCGGTCCATCTTCCGGGGTCGGCGTCGGCGTACCACCGGCCTGCGCCGCGGTGTCGCTCGAGGGCGTCGTCGATGCGGGCGACCTGGTCCGCCGGGCGTCCCCGGCAGAAGCGCTCGAAGAAGGCGTTGAGGCGGCATCGGGGGCAGCGTCCGCAGGGCTCTGCCGCGACGGTGCATCGCCAGGTGAGCGCCTCCAGCCCGGGCGGGAGCAGGGCCTGGAGCATGAAGCGCCCGGCGACGGGTCCGAAGGGGGCGTCCCGCGACGGCGGCCACTGCGCGCCGTCCTCCCAGCCGGGGAAGAAGGGGAGTTTCCATGGGGACGGCGGTGCGCGCGCGGTAGACGGGATACCAGTACATGCGGTGCATGTCGTCGGCGGTGTCCCACGAGGTGATGCCGGGCATCACCCGGTCGGCGCGGTGGCGCTCGGCCTCGTCGGCGTGGGTTGCGTATCGGTCGATGCCCCAGGGGCCGAATGTGGGGTCGCAGACGCCCTCCCATCCTCTCCCGTCCCGAATTGGCCATCTTGCGCGGGGGCCGGTCTCCACGCGCAGGGCGTCGCGGCTGACGTGGCGCACGGGCCGGACGTTGCGGGAGAGCCAGTCTGCGACGGCCTCGCTTGCGGCCTGCTCGCGGGCGATGCGCTCCGGGAGTTCGCGGGCCGGCTCGCGGTAGCAGGAGAGGACGACCTCGTCTTCGGTCTCGCGCAGGACGAGGAGGGCGAGGGCGGTGCTGTCGATGCCGCCGCCTGCGGGGACGAGGGTGCGGCGCATCGCGATCAGCCCCACTCGATGACGATATAGCCGGCGGAGACCGGGGAGGGCACGGTGAGCTGGGTCTGGCGGCTGACGCCGCTTGCGCCGGCGGGGGCGGAGGCGGTTCCGTCTGCGCCGTCTGCGGCGTTGCGTCGGTCATACGCTCCCCGGCCGCCCTTGCCGCCGCGCGCCGTGCCGCCGAAGGCGGCGGTGTCCTCGCCGTCTGCGCCGTCGCGCCCGCGAGCCCCGCCGTCGCCGTCCGCTCCGTCCGCTCCGCTGCCTCCCGCGGTCAAGCTGTAGGAGGTGCCCGGCGAGACCGCGATCTCGAAGTAGACGAAGCCGGGGTCGCCGCCGCTGCCGCCACGGAAGGTGATGCGGCGCGCGCCGGGGTTGTTGGCGTGGGTCGCATAGCTGCCGCCGCTGCCGCCGCTGCCGCCCCGCAACTGCACGCGCACGCGGGTCACGCCCGCGGGCGCGCGCCAGGTGAAGGACCCGGGCGTGGTGAAGGTCTTGCGCCCGCGCGGCGTGGGCCGGGGCGCCGGCTCGGGCGCGGGACGCGGCGGCGCCGCGCGCTCGCTGAGGTTGGCCAGCCGCGTGCGCTCGGCGGCGGTGAACACCTCGCCCCGCATCTGGCGGAAGGGGTGCAGGCCGGAGCCGTCGAGGGTGGCGACGCCGCCCGGATCGCCGGCGGCGGCGATCATGGCGTTTATGGTGTCGGCCATGGCCTTGATGGCGGCGCGGGCGTGGGCGGGCGAATCGCTGCCCTGGTCGAGGTGGGTGGTGTCGATCTTCCTGGTGGGCCATGCGGTCATGGGGTTTCCTTTCGCGCCTGCTCAGCCCGCCGGCGCGGCGATATGGGCGCGGGCGAGGCCGAAGCAGAGGTATCTGACGGTGGGGAGTTGCCCGCGCTCCCAGGTCCAGGTCCACTCGACCTGGACCATGCGTCCTGCAATCCTGTCCCCGGCGGCGTAGCCGGTCCAGGCGGCGGAGGCGAGGTCGTCGCGGAAGTCGGCGGCGCGCACGCGCACCGTCGGCCGGACGGCGGCGTCGGAGTCCCAGGCGAGCACCGGACGCCGACCGGCAAGGCGCGCCCGCCTGTCGGCAGGTCTTCGACGTACCCGAGCCGCAGCCTCTCGAGGTCACCGAACACCGCGCCCATCGCTGCCTCTGCGGCGCATGCGGCACGCTGACACGAGCCGCCTTCCCGCCGGGCGTCACCGCCCCGGTCCAGTACGGCCCTCGCATCACCGCTTGGGTGAGTTACCTGCTGTACGCCCAGTTCGTGCCCGAGAAGCGTCTGGCCGAACTCATGAGCGACATCTTCGCGGTGTCCATCTCCACTGCCACGATCGCCGCCATGGGCCGGCGCACAGCGCAGCGCTTCGAGGGCTTCCTCGACCATGTCGCCGATCTGATCCGCACGCAGGCGCCGGTCAAGCACCTCGACGAGACCGGCCTGCGTATCGCCGCCCGTACCCGCTGGCTCCATGTGCTGTGCACCCCGTTGCTCACCGTCCTGCGCATCGGCGAGGGACGCGGCGATGTCGAAAAGAACCTGAAAGGCATCCTCGTCCACGACGACTTCGCCCCCTACTTCACCATCAAGGGCGTCCGCCACGGCGCCTGCAACGCACATCACCTGCGCGAACTCCAGGCCCTGATCGACATCGAGAAGGAGGAATGGGCGGCGAGCATGCACCGCCTGCTTCAGCGCGCGCGCAGGGCCGCCCGCTTCGCCCGTGAGAAAGACCGTCAAGTCCCCGCCTCCCTGGTGGCCCGCATCTCAAGGGCATGGGACCGTATCCTCGAAGAAGCCATCGCCTTCCATGAGGCCCAACCGCCGCTCCAGATCGCAAAGCGAGGGCGAAAGAAACGCCGCATCGGCCACAACCTCGCGCGCCGCCTTCAAAAGCATAAGGAGGGCTGCCTGCGCTTCCTCACCGACCTGCGCACGCCGTTCACGAATAACGAGGCGGAGCGTGACATCCGTATGAACAAAGTGCATGAGAAGATCTCAGGCGGCTTCCGCTCCCTGCAAGGCGCCTGCAACTTCGCCGGAATGCGCAGCGTCATCGTCACCGCTCGAAAGCAAGGCTGGAACATCCTGCAAATCCTGGCGCACCCGGAACCGATGCAGCTGATCCCTATACTGCGCTCCTGAACTTCTCCGGCTCATCCTGAGTATCGCTGTCCTCTCATCTTGTTCGCGACGCGGCGTTCATCATCCTCTCGCGCTCAAGAGAGTAGGCACCCCCGCGGCGTGGGGGCGTTGACGCAAAAGGAACTGGCTTGTTCCATAAGAGAGAGGGGGTACCTGGGCAGTTACGAATTTTCACAGCAAGAACCTGGGCAGTTACATTCTAATAGACTTCTCGATCAGGTGACTGGCGACGCATTCGTGCGAGAGATCGAATAGGTCGTTCTATGCATGCCGGGCGAGGACCGGTAGCATCGATTCGCAGAGTGGGAGCCGCTTTCGATCGACTCCAGCCTTGGGGCGCATGGCACTGAATGGCGATCTGCAGCAGCTTTTCCGCCATTCGAGCCCACGAGTGATCCAGAGAGGGGAGCCGTGACGTCGGCGACCATCAGCGTAGCGGAGAGTGCCCGCCTCGTCGGGCGGGAGCTGCTCGCGATCGGGCCCGGCGAGAACGTGGCGATCGTCATCGACGATCACAGCGCGATGGAGATGGTCCATGCGCTGGCCAGCGTTGCAGGCGGCATCGGAGCCGAATGCGCCATCCTGCACCAGCCCTCGCGCCCACCGGAGCGAAAGAACGAGCTCAGCCCGATGATCGAGGCGGCGTTCGAGAGGACGGACGTGTTGATCAGCCTGACCGGTTCCGGCGGCGCGCCAGCCTACGCTGCGAGCGTCAAGGAGCTGCTGAAGGCGAAGCGGATACGCACCATGTCCATGGTGATGCGTGGCCTGGACAATTTCACCGGCGGCGGCGCGCTGGCCGACTACCGGGAGCTCCTCACCGAAGGCCAGGCGCTGGCGTCAATCTGGGCGGCCGGGCGCACCATGCACATCACGACCGACGCGGGCACCGATATCGTGGCGCCGATCGGGGCGGACGAGGTGGTCGTGGAGTGCGGCTACGCCACCGAGCCGGGCAGGAACGCGGCTTTCTCGGACGGGGAGGTCTCCTCCCGCCCGCTCGAAGGCAAGGCCGAGGGCGTGATCGTGATCAACGGACCGGGCACGGGCATCGCCCGGCCGGCAACCCCGATCAGGGTCGAGGTGCGGGGCGGCAGGGCCGTGAGCGTGAGCGGGGAGGGGCCTGAGGCCGAGCATCTGCGCCACATCGTGGAGACGGTGCCCGAAGCCGACAACATCGCGGAGTTCGGGATCGGCCTCAACGGCGCGAGCCTCAGGAACGGCAGCTTCCAGGAAGAGAAGAAGGCGCGCGGCAACGTCCACATCGCGTTCGGAGACAACATCTATGTAACTGCCCAGGTTCTTGCTGTGAAAATTCTCTGGGATTCGGCACAACGCTACCCACGCGACGCCCGTGTGCTCCTCTGGGGTCGCCGGGTTTCACAGCTCACGATGCCCCTCTTGCGGACTGCGACCGGTAAGCTACCCCGATGTGGCCCGAAGTCCGCCCGCGCGACGGGCACCGATTTTCATTCTATGGGGTGGTCCAGCACGGCGTCGACCATGATCGTTTATGAGAATGGCTCCGCTGTTGGAGAACCCGTGCCAGGTGAGCTTACGCGCACTTGACGGTGGCGATGAGCCGATCCGATGGGCTGGTCAGGGCTTCGATGATATTCCAGCCCTGCTTTCTGGCGGTGGTGATGACGCTGCGCAGGATGGCGAAGTTCTCGGCCCCCTGCGCGGACCGGAAGCCCCCGGAGATCTTCTGGCGCAGCTTCATCATCCGAAGGTCGCGCTCGGCCTCGTTGTTCGTGAACCCGACCTCGAGGTCGATCAGGAACCGGAGCACCGCGCATTTGTGGTCGCGCAGCCTCAAGGCCGGATTGTGACCGATCCTTCGCTTCCGGCGCTTCTTCCTCTTGCCAGGCGAGAACGGTGGTTGGCTCTCGTGAAAGGCCAGCGCATCGGCGATGATCTCGTCGTATCGGCGCTCGATCAGCGCCACAAGCCTCGCCGGAACGGCGATATCCTTGTCCAGCGCGATGCGGGCGGCGCGATTGGCTCGGCGCAGGAGCTGCTGCATCCGCCGGGCCCAAGCCTCCCCTTCGATGTCCACCAGCGCCTGCAACTCCCGCAGGTGATGGGCGTTGCACAGGCCGTGCTCCACCCCTTCCATCGCGAAGTACGGCTTCCAGTGATCGTGCACGACGATGCCGGAGACACCCGAGAGCAGGGCGCCGCGCTTGCCGCTGACCCGGTACGCCGCCAGCAGCGGCGTGCAGATCACATGAAGCCACTGCGTCTGACCGCCGATCCGCAAGCCGGTCTCGTCCATGTGTTTCACCCGCGCCGTGCCCGCCGCCAGGTCCTGTATGTGCAAGGCCGCGTCCCGCAAGCCGCTCGGCCGCCCTCTCGCTCATCGTCGCCAACGTCGCAGCCGTCACCGGCGCGCCGAAGAGCTCGGCCATCACCTGCGACAGCCGATCCTCCGGCAGGAAGTGAGCGTGCTGAAGGTAGACCGCCACCCCGGCAATGCGCGGGCCGTACTGCACCGGCGCCGACACCCCGTCGGGGAACGCCGCCCGGGTCACCGTCCCGCAATGCCCGCAGCACTTGGCATGCGCCCGGTGCTCGGTCACCTCCAGGGGGCTCGGCTCGGGCAGATCGAACACCTGGCGGGCGACGGGCGTTCCCGCCCTGGCCGCGTCCGAAAGCGGCGAACCGCATCCCTTGCAGGAAGCCGGGACGTGATCCTTCACCCGATCCGGGTGATCGGCGCGGCGCAGCGTCTTGCCCTTGTGGCCGGGCTGGCCACCGGGCTTGCGGCCCGATTTGCCGCGCAGGCTTCGGGTTCGCCGCTTCGAATTCGGCTTCCTCAGCCCATCGCTCGAAGGCGGCTTGACGCTGTTGAGGCCGAGACGGCGCTCCAACTCCTCGATGCGCTCGACGAGACGCGCGACTTGCTCTTCCAGCCGCGCGTTCTGCTGCCGAAGCCAGGCATTTTCCTCCCGAAGCCGGGCGTTCTCCTCCTCCAGGCGGGCGATCTTCTGCGCGGGCGTTTCGGGCGCTGCTCCCGTCGAAGGGCCGCGCGGCGACTCGGGATTGCTCATGTCGTTGTTGAGTCATTTCCCGAAATTCCCGTCAAGCCCTTTCCACCAACTCCGAACGAGAAACGCCTCAATCCACTGGCCCAAAATGACAAATCAGACGACCTGGGCAGTTACACATCTATTACGGCGGCACCGTGCGCTGCCCCGTTCATCTCGACATGGTGATCTACCGGCCGACCGTCCGCCTCGATGACCGCGTGCTGGTGGCAGACGGCGTCGTCCGCCTGGATCCCTGACAGCCGGCGGGGCTGAGCCGTTCCGATGCCTTCCGGCGGTGCCCTCCGTCGGAAGGCTGCCAGGGCGACCCGCGATCCGTGTCAGACGACCTCCCGCGCTGCCGTGTCCCGGTCGGCCGCCACACCTGCATTGACGGCGGCGGCGTGGGTCAGGGCCTGGAGGATCATGAGGAGGCGCTGCGGAGGAAGGGAGTCGGCCTTGCGCAGCATCGCGAGCAGGGCCTGCCGTGCGAAGGGGTGACGGCGGCAGGCCTGATGCAGCGTGTCCGTGAAGCCGCCCTCGGCGAGCGCCCTTATGGCCTGCTCGACGAGGTGGTCCTGCCCGCATCCGGCGGCGGCGTCCAGTGCCGCAACACGGACGATTGCCGAGGGATCGCCGAAGCCGCGGGCAGCCTCTTCGGGATCGGCCGCCGCAACTGCCTTCAACGCAACCGCACGCACGCTGTCGTCAGGGTCATCGAGCAGCGGGGCGAGGTGAGGGGCCGCGTCGCTCCGCGCGGCGAGCGCCCGCGCTGCGGCCGCGCGAAGGGTCGGATCGCCGTCCTTCAAGGCGACCACGACAATATCGGTCAGGCTGGGCGCGAGGGACATCGCGGCGGCGCGCCGGGCAATTGCCTCGAAGGCGGCAGCGCGCAGCGCCGGCGTCGTCGACGCCGCCGTCTCCGCCAACGCATCATCGAACTGGCCGCCCTTGCACGCGGCCGCCAGTCGGAGCGCAGTCAGTCGCAGGTCCTGGCCGAAGTCATCGGGACCGTCGACCGCGACCCGCCCGGGCCGCCGTCTCGGCCTGCGCTCGGGTGGCCCTGCGCCCCCGTCCGAAGAGGAGGGCGCGGCCTCCGACCGGGCCGCCGCGACCGGGCGCCCGCCGATCGCTTCGAGCGTCGAGCGGGGATACGCCGGCTCGGTCGAAGCGGTGTCCGAAGCCCGGTCGTCGGAGGCCGATGGCGTCGGGGCGGGAGGCATCTCGTCGTCAGGCGTCGGAGCGCCTTGCTCCGATTCGCCCGGCGCCGCATCCACAGGCGCGCTCGGGGTGGCGCTCCCGGTGCCCGCCTCCTCGGCAGGCAGCGCCGGCGCGAGGGCGCCGCGCACCGCTTCCATCAGCACCGCACGCGCACCATCCCCGATATCGGCCGGTGCGCTCCGCGTGATTTCGACCAGCGACGTGAGCGCCGCGAGCCGCACTTGACGCGAGCCGTCTACGGCCGCGTGGCGCAGCAGGTCGACGCTCTCCTCGGTCCCGATCCGTCCCAGGGAATGGAGGGCGGCGATTCTCACCTCCGGCGGCCGCTCGCTGTCGTGGGCCGTCTCGCCGAGCGCATGCAGGGATCGCGCGCCGGCAAGCGTCGGCAGCACGGCCGCGCAGACCGTCGCGAGCGAGACGCCGGCGCTACGCAGCCACGCCTCCACGTTGGCGACGAGATCGGGCTCGTCATCGCCCGCAGGCTTGCTTTCGCGCGCTTCCAGCGCGACTGCGCGCACGCTCTCGTCCGGGTCGCGGAGCGCGGAGCGCCCGACATCGGGGCGGGCCGGCATTGCGCGGGCGAGGGCGGCACAGCGAACGCCGGCGTCCGGGTCCTTCAAGGCGAGGGCGGCGAGTGCCTCGGCGTCTTCATCGAAGCAGTCGACGGCGAGGCGCCGCACGCCCGGGCTCCGGTCTCGAACCAGAGTCTCGCGCAGCGGCGTCAATGCCTCGCGCCCGGCGCCTGCCAAGGTATCGAAAGCGCGCTCGCGGACGCGCGCATCGCCATGTTGGAAAAAGCCGCGCAGCGCCGGAACGCCGCGATCGGGAAGCTGGGCAAGCGCAGCGAACACGACGTGGTCGAGGTCCTGGCCCATCTCGTCGTCCCGGGCGTGGACCAGATCGTCGACCGCCTCCTCCGCGCCGATGGCGCCGAGCGCCCCGATCGCGGCCACCTGGACGTCGAGCCAGTCGTCCCATCCGCTGCCCGGCTCCTCCCACGCGACCTCGGTTTCGCACCGGCTTAGCGCCAGAGCGCGCAGGAGCGGAACCGAGTCCCCGTCCTTCAGCCGCGCAAGAGCCTGAATGGCGGCCACCTTGACCTCTCCCACGGGGTCGCCTGCCAGCGAGCGACGGATGGCGGGGGCGTCCTCGGGCCGGGCGCAGCGCGCGAGCGCCGCCATCGCATCCGCGCGGAGGTCCGGGTCGGGGTCCATGAGCAGGCCCGCCAGCGGCGCAGCTGCAGCATCTCCGCCCAGCGCACCGAGCGCGCGCGCGGCGGCGCAGCGGATGACGTCATCCGGCGCGGCGAGATAGGGCGCGATGGTCTGTGCGGGATCGATGTCGGAGGCCGCGCGCGCTCAGGCGATGTCGCGGCGTGCGAACGACATGGAGCGGTACTGGCGCTTGTAGGGGCTCTCGCCGAGCCGCCGGACCCGTCCCACGCCCATCTTGTAGTTGTAGTTGCCGCTGATCCAATCGACCACGCGGCCCACCAGCGCGTTCGCGGGCTGGCTGGTGTGCAAAAAATCCATGTAGCCGACGCCCTGCTTGATCGCCGGCGTCACGATGGCGACGGCGGTGATGGCGGCGCGCGTCAGCTCGATATGGCCTTCGCGCAGCAGCGAGGAGAAGTCGAAGTCGTCTCTCTCGACGCCGATGATGGTGTTGGTCTGCACCGGCACGCGGTCGGAGTAGCACATCACATAATCGCCGGACTCGATGCCGCGCGCGCCGGCGTCGTCGGGATGAAGCTCGATCCAGTTCTCGGGCCAGCGCTGCACGATGTAGGGGCGCCTGCGGTCGTCGTAGCCCGACTGCCAGCGCTCGTTGATCCGCCCCGAGGTGATCCAGATCTCGTCCTGGCGCGGCTTCAGCCACTCCCAGTAGCTGGAGAAGAGGCTCCACGGCGCCTTCTGCAGATTGCACTTGCCGGTCTGGGTATTGAAGTGCGTGAGCTTCTTGTTGAAGACCGTGCCGCCGGCAGGGCCTTTTTCCGGCAGAATTCGGTACACGTCGTGGAGGCGCTTGGTCTCCTCGAGTGTGCCGTCCGGGCGCATCAGGACCGGGCCCTGGATGCCGTTGGTTCCGAATTCGCGGAGCTTTTCGTGGAGCGTCTTGCCCTCGCGCTGGGCCGCGACCTTGACCATGAAGAAGTCCTTGCGCGAGCCGCGCGAGAAGCGCGCGCCTTCCTCCAACACCTCGTTGGAGTCCCTCCAGTCGAAGCCCTCGAAACCCATCCTCTTGGCGAGCTGGGCGATGATCCACCAATCGGGCTTCGCGTCGCCGGGCGCGTCGTAGAACTTCGGGTAGAGGCGGATGCGCCGTTCGCCATTGGCGCGGGTGAAGGTCTCCTCGCCCCAGCCGGCGGCGGGGAAGACGATGTCGGCGTAGCGGGCGCCGATGGGGTCGACCAGGTAGATGTCCTGGTTCCACACCACCATGCCGCCGGAATCGGCCCGCCGCTTGAGGGTGTCGACGATGTCGGCGGGATCGAAGCTCTGCACCTGGTGCGGGTTCTGCGTCGTGAGCTCGTCGAACTTCGCCTGCAACGACTGCGTGCCGCACATCGCCTGCACCCAGGTCGTGCCGATGACGTGGGCGAGCCGCGTGTGGCCGCTCATCAGGTAGCGGTCGGTGTCGAGCGCGCGCCGGCGCCGGCCGGGCAGCTTCTCGGGGCTCAGGTTGCGGGGATAGCCGCCGCCCCTGAGCCCGCCCCGCTGGTGCCCGCCGGCTCGGCCGATCACCTGCCCCGGCCGACCGCCGCAGCCGCAGATGATGCCCAGCGACGAGATGGCGTTGGTGTTGCCGGTGTTGTTGGACCAGTAGAAGCCTTTCTCGATCATGATCGAGGTCTTGGGCCTGGAGCCGTCGGCGCGCGGCTTCGCCATCCACTCGGCGGCGGTGTAGATCTTCTGGACATCGATCTGGGCGATCTCGGCGGCTTTCTCGGGCACCGCGTAGTCCTGGGCCAGCAGCCACGCCTTCCAGTCCTCGAAGCCGTCGGTCTGGAACTTGCCCCAGGTGGTACGCCACTGCCACGGCGTGTTGCGGGTGCCCTGGCCGAAGCCCGACGAGCTCTCCCACTTGTTGTTGACCCAGTCGCGGATCCACGCCGAGTCTTCCCAGCTGTTCTCGACGATCACGCGGGCGATCGCGAGCACGACGGGCAGGTCGGTACCGGGCAGGATGTCGATCATCATCCCGCCGTTGTCTTCGGCGTATGCGACGCCGCCGGTGCGTCTCGGCAAGAGGAAGATCGCGCGCTGGCCGTTCTGGATGCCGGGCATGATCCAGTCGGTGAACAGGATGGTCTTGGTCTCGTAAGGGTCGGTGCCGCACATCAGCAGTACGTCGGCATCGCGCCAGTCCTCGTAGGAGGGCGCGAAATTGTCGAAGCCTGCGTCGCGGAAACCGGGTGTCGAGGTCACGTCCGACGGGGTGTCGTGGAAGGTGAAGTTCGCGGTCCGCACGTTGCGGAGCGCGTACTTGGTGATGGCGTAGGTGTTCTCCATGTAGCCGTAGGAGAAGGTCTTGACGCAGTAGGCGTTGGTGCCGTGCGCATCGAGCACGTGGTTGCCCACCTGGGCAGCGATATCGAGCGCGAAGTCCCACGGCACCGGCATGAGCACGCCGAACATCCTGATCAGCGGCGACTTCAGGCGATCACGCGTGGGCGTCTCCGGGTTGTAGACCTTCTGCGCGATGGCGCCGCCGCGGATCGAGGAGTTGCCCGTGTAGTTGACGAACTCGGTGTCCTTGTCGGGGATGATGACGATGTGGTGGGGCTCGCCCTCGTGCAGCACGATGTTGTGCTGGTTGGGCGCGACCCATGCGCCGAGCGGCTCGACCGGGAAGTCGGCATCCAGCGCGTTCTGGTCGGCGGTGGGTCCGCCCGTCTTGCCGCCCCGCACCGGCCAGCGATAGACCTTGTAGCCGCAGGCCACGATGCAATAGTCGCACGCGGTCGAGATGACCTCCGCGTCCGGCGGCGGCAGCGGCACGCTCTCTTCGGGCACGTAGTAGGGGGTGGCCATGCCTCTGCTTCCTCAGCCCTGAAGATTGTCGAAGCGGCCGTAAATCAGGCCGAACATTCCGGTCGCGTAGATGTCGTCGCCTTCAAGCTCCAGCAGCACCTGCGGCAGCGACTGATAGGCCTGGCCCGAGATGAATATGCCGTGGCGCACCAGGTCGAAGGTCGTGAGGTGTAGCGGGCAGGGGCCGAGCGCCTTGTCTAGCGGCTTGTAGGTGCCGAAGAGCGGCCCGCCCTGGTGGGTGCAGGTGTAGTTGAAGGCCACGACATCCCGCTCCGGCCCGATCCCGCCGCCCGCCTCGGTCCCGAGCCTGACCAGCATCGATTCCGAATACTCGCCCTCGTCCGGGTAGGTGAAGTCCACCGGCTCGTCGACGATCAGCGACGAGAACTTGGCGATGAGCTTCTTGGGATAGGTGGCCACCACCGCCGGCGTCTCCGCCTGCGCGAGGCCGGGAACGCCGACCATGACCACGGCAGTGGTCAGCCCGCCGAGCAGCAGGAAGCTGCGTCGGGTCATCAGGCAGGGCGTGCCCTCGGTCTCCTCGGCGGCGGCGCCGTTGGGGCCGGACACGCCTGCAGCGATGCGGCTATCGATCGTCATGGCGCAGGCCTCTCAGTCTCGCGCGGCGAGCGGGAGCGGCTCCATCTCGGGCAGCTCCGGCTCCTCCATCAGGATTTCCTCTCCCGAAAGGCTCTCGAGGAAGGCGACCAGGTCGTCCATCTCGGCTTGCGTGAGGCCGAGCGGCTGGATCAGGGAGGTCTTGGTCTCGGCGAACTCGTTCTCGCCGCCGCCCAGGTTGTAGAACGCGACCACGTCCTCCAGCGTCTCCAGCATGCCGTTGTGCATGTAGGGCGCCGTGTACGCGGTGTAGCGCAGGCTCGGCGTGCGGAACTTGCCGAGATGCTCCTTCGCCTTGGTGCGGAAGTAGAGGCCGGGGTCGTCCTTGGTGGCGCGGTAGAAGGCCTCGGTCGAACCCTTGGCATAGAGCTCGAAGCGGAAGGTGATCTGCGCAAGCTCGTCGTCTTCCCAGCCGTCGTAGGGCGGCACACCCAGTAAAAGCGCTCGTCCGTCAGCAGCGGGCCGTTGTGGCAGGTGGTGCAGTTCGCCTTGCCGTCGAAGAGCGCGAGGCCGCGCTTCTGGGCGGCGCTCAGCGCGCCGTCCTCGCCCCGCATGTAGCGGTCGAAGGGCGTGTCGGTCTGCACCAGGGTCCGCTCGAAGGCCGCGATCGCCATGTAGGCATGGCGGACGTTGGGCCAGTCGTCGCCGAACACGTCGCGGAAGCGCTCGCGGTACTCGGGCACGAAGGCGAGCCGCGCCTCCATCATGTCGTCCTCGCCATTGCCGGCGACGGCACCGCGCGCCGCCGAGCGCGCCTGCGCCTCCAGTGACTTGGATGCGCCCGCCCAGAAGAGCTTCCCGTAATAGGCCGAGTTGATGATGGTCTGGCTGTTGCGCCAGTGAATGCTGCCGGGGTAGCCGATGCTGACCGCAAAGGGCACGGACCAGCCGGCCTCGGGCAGGTGGCAGGCCGAGCAGGGCATGCCGGCGTTGCCGGAGAGGATCGGATCGAAGAAGAGCATCTTGCCGAGCTCAACCTTCTCGTCCGACATGGGATTGTCCGCCGGGACCGGCGGCGGGCCGAGCGGGGCGAGGCTTGCAGGCCGCAGGTCGCCCGCCATCGCGGGCGCGGCGAGGTCGTCCGCCATCGCGGGCGCGACGAACAGGACCGCCATCGCGGGCACGGTGAGCAGGGCCGCGACGGCGACGGCGAGAAGGATGCGGGGCAGGGTCACGGCGGCTTCCCCTAGTTCGGCTCGTTGCGCCAGTTCTCGATCAGCGCGTAGTCGTAGTCGTCCGCGCGCCAGACGTATTCGTCGGTGTCGAAGGTCTCGCCGCTCAGCGCCTGGAGGAAGGCGATGAGGTCGGCCTTCTCGCTCGGCACCAGCCCGAGCGGCTTCAGTCGCGCGTCTTTCAGAGGATCGTCACCGCCCCCTGCGTCGTAGAAGTCCACGACCTCCTCCAGGGTCCCGAACACCCCGTTATGCATATAGGGCGCGGTCCAAGTGAGCTCGCGCAGCGTCGGCGTGAGGAAGCTGCGCTTGTCCTCGTCCCGGTGCGTGCGCACGTAGGCGCCGAGGTCCTCGCGCAGGTTCATGTAGTTCTCGACACCCATGAACTTGGCATAGGTGACGAAGGCCGAGTGCCGTTCCGGATCCGCCCAGATCTCGGGGTTGTCGGGAACGCCGGTGTTGTGCGGGCTGTCGTCGGTGAAGCGCGCGCCCGCATGGCACTGCACGCAGCCGGCGCGGCCCTCGAAGAGCAGTGCGCCCCGCTGTGCCGCTGACGACATGGTGCCTGAGTCGATGGCGGCGCCGCGCGAGACGATGGTGCCGACGAACGCCGCCAGCGCCTTGCGGGCCCCGCCGTTGGAGGGCTCGCCCAGACCCGCGGCGCCGAACATCTCGACATAGACCGGGTCCTGCTTCAGGCGCTCCTGCATCAGCCGCATGTCCATGTTCATCAAATACGTCTCGGTGATCATCTCGCGCGTCACGTCGTTGAGATTCGTGCCGAGACGGCCGTCGTGCATCCACGCGGCGCGGTGGCCGGCATTGGCAAGGGTCGGCGTGTTGCGGAAGTGACTCGCACCCGTGTACGCGGCGGAAAGCGCCTCGCCGTCGCTAAACGCGTATTCCGGCTGGTGGCAGCTCGCGCAGGCGAGCGAGGTGTCGCCGGAAAGCCGCTCGTCATAGAACAAGCGCTTGCCCAGTTCGGCGAGCGCAGGCGGGGCCTCCTTGGGCGCGATCGCCCCTCCAGCATCCGCCAGCGCGGCGCTTCCCGCGACGCCAAGCCCGAGGATGCCCGCGACGATCAGCCCGAATATCCGTGTCATCGCACGCATCCTGGTTCCTTAGCGCCGCACCAAGTGCGCACGGCCGAATCCAATTGCTAACGATTGTAGCGCCGCCCTGCCTGCCGATGCATGAAACAAATGCTACATACCCGGCACGTCATGCGGTTTGACCTGAATCATACGATGAGTGCCGCCTCGGCCCTCGCCAGCGGGCCGATGCCTCAGACTCTCTCCTTGGGTCTCGCCACGCCGTTGTTGAAGTGGTCCGGGCTTGGAGTTGGAATGGTCCGACATCGGGGGCGATTCCACTGACACCAGGAGCAGGTGCCCTGGAACCAGCACCGAATTGGCGTCGGAGAAGGATAACCAAGCGTGGCCCAGGATATTCTGATTACGGGCATGAGCGGCCTTATCGGGACGGCCGTACGCGAGCGTCTGGAACCCCGTGCGCGGCTCACCGCCCTCAATCGGAGCGACGTCCCCGGCGTCGCCACGGTGCGTGCGGACCTCTCCGATCTCGACGCGATCCGACCCGCTTTCGAGGGCCGGGACACCGTCATCCACCTCGCGGCGAAGGCCGGCGATGGCCACACGTGGGAAGAGTTGCGGGACACCAACATCATCGGCACCCGCAACGTGCTCGAAGCGGCCCGGCTCGCCGGCTGCAGGCGCGTGGTCTTCGCCAGCTCCGGCGCGACCGTCGCCGGCTGGGAGCGTGAAGAGCCCTATCGCGCGCTGGTCGAAGGCCGCTACGACGACCTGCCCGCCGACTGGGTGCGGATACGCCATGACATGGCGACGCGCCCCAAAGGCCCTTACGCGAGTACCAAGATCTGGGGTGAGGCGCTCGCGCGCTACTACGCGGACAGCTTCGATCTCTCCGTCATCGCGCTGCGCATCGGCTTCGTCAACGCCGAAGACCGGCCGGTGGATGCGCGGACGTTCTCGGTGTGGTGCAGTCAGCGGGATGTCGTGGACGCCATCGAACGCGCCGTCGACCTGGACGAATCGATCCGCTACGACATCTTCTTCATCCAGTCCGACAACAAGTGGGGCTATCGCGATCTCTCCCACGCCGCAGAGGTGCTGGGCTTCTCGCCGCAGGATGCCGCCGAGGATCATCGGGGGTGAGCGCGGACGAGCGTCGCCCCGCCTGTCGGTGATTGACGTGAGGGCGGCGCGGTGCAGCTGATGGCGACGACGGGAGAACCCATTCTTGAGGCGCGCCGGGTGCTGCGCGAGGTCTTCGGCTTCGAGGAGTTCCGGCCCGGCCAGGAAGCCGTGATCGCTGCTCTGCTCGCCGGGCGCCACGCGCTCACCGTCATGCCGACCGGCTCGGGCAAGTCGCTCTGTTTCCAGATCCCGGCGCTGGTCATGGACGGGCTCACCGTCGTCGTGTCTCCGTTGATTGCGCTCATGCAGGACCAGGTGGCGGCGCTCAGGCTCGCGGGCGTCGCGGCGGACTGCATCAACTCGGCGAATGACCGCAGCCAAAACGTTGCCGCCTGGCGCCGCGCCGCGGCACGCGAGACGCGGCTGCTCTACATGGCCCCCGAACGGCTGATGACCGGGCGCATGCTGGAGGCGCTCGCCCGCCTGCCGGTCGTCCTCTTCGCCATCGACGAGGCCCACTGCATCTCCCAGTGGGGCCCGGCCTTCCGCCCGGAATACGAAGACCTGTGCCGGCTGCGCGCGCTCTTCCCCGGCACCCCGATCGCGGCGCTGACGGCGACGGCCGACGTCGTGACCCGCGACGATATCGCGGACAAGCTCTTCGGCGGCCGGGTCGAGCAGTTTGTGCTCGGCTTCGACCGCCCCAACATCAGGCTGAGGGTGCAAATGAAGCGCGACTGGAAGCGCCAGTTGCGCAGCTTCGTCGCCCGCCATAAGGGCGAAAGCGGCATCGTCTACTGCCTGTCGCGGCGAAAGACGGAGGAAACCGCCGCCATGCTGGCCACAGACGGCGTGCGGGCGCTCCCCTACCACGCGGGCATGGGCAAGGATGAACGGGAGGACCACCAGAACGCCTTCATGACCGAGCCCGGCGTGGTCATCGTCGCCACCATCGCCTTCGGCATGGGGATCGACAAGGCGGACGTGCGCTTCGTCTTCCACACCGACCTGCCGGGCAGCGTCGAGGCCTACTACCAGGAGATCGGCCGTGCCGGGCGCGACGGCGCGCCGGCCGAGGCGCACATGCTCTACGGCCTCGACGACATCAGGATGCGCCGCCAGTTCATCGAGCAGGAGGACGCGGGGCCCGAGCGCAAGCGGCGCGAGCACAAGCGCCTCGACGCGCTGCTGGGCTACTGCGAGGCGCCGGCCTGCCGGCGGGTGGTGCTGCTTGAGTATTTCGGCGAGCGCAGCGGCGCGTGCGGCAACTGCGACGGCTGCCTGCACCCGGCCGAGCGCCGCGACGGGACCGAAGAGGCGCGGACGATCCTGTCGACGGTCCAGCGCTCCGGCCAGCGCTTCGGCGCGGCCCACGTGATCGACATCCTGCGCGGCAGCGAGACCGAGAAGATCGTCCGCTTCAACCATCACCGGCTTCCGGTCTTCGGGGTCGGTGCCGGTCGGGGCAAGAACGACTGGCGCTCGCTGATCCGCCAGTTGGTGGCGACGGGCTTCCTGCGGCTCGACATCGCGGGCTATGGCGGCCTCGCGATCAGCGACGAGGGTTTCGACCTCTTGCGCGGCAAGGGCGCCTTCCACTACCGCGCCGATAGCGTGGGCGGGCGCCCCTCGGCCGCACAGGGCGAGACGCAAGAACAGCCCGGAGATGCCTTGACCGACGAAGAGGCAAGCCTGCTC
Organism: Alphaproteobacteria bacterium; assembly: GCA_963422645.2. Classification (GTDB taxonomy): domain Bacteria; phylum Pseudomonadota; class Alphaproteobacteria; order UBA828; family UBA828; genus WTGU01. The sequence continues at coordinate 294,852 of CAXXVO010000007.1, read as the reverse complement.
GCCACGCTCAAGGCGCTTCGGTTAGAGCTGGCCAGGGAGCGCGATGTGCCGGCCTATGCCGTGTTTCACGACCGCACCCTGATCGACATGGTCCGCCGGCGGCCGGGAACGAGAGAGGAGTTCGCCGAGATCAACGGTGTCGGCGCCGCCAAGCTGGAGCAGTTCGCGGAACCCTTCCTCGCCGCCATCGACGCCGCGCGGTCTGACGCGGGCTGAGCGCGCCTTGTCGGGTCGTCGCAGCGGATTGGAGTAGCGGATCGGCGCAGCGGATCGGAACGCCCCGCGTTCGGCCGGGTCAGCTGTGGTGTGTCAGGCGGCGCTTTCCGATGCCTTTGCCGGCCGGTAGCCGGGCAGGAGGTTCCGCTTGGTTTCCTCGTCCCACTCCATCTTGAGCTTGCCGAGCTCCTTGCCGGCGTCGTAGCCGCGCCTGAGCGATGGACGCTGCTGCAGCGCCTTGTACCAGCGCTTTACGTTGGGGAACGCGTCGAGGTCGACCTTCTGCCCCTTGTAGGTGATGACCCAGGGCCAGCAGGCCATGTCGGCGATGGAGTAATCGTCGGCAATGTACTCGCGCCCCTCGAGCCTGCGGTCGAGCACGCCGTAGAGCCGCAGCATTTCGCTGCGATAGCGCTCGATGGCGTAGGGAATCCGCTCCGGCGCATAAAGCTTGAAGTGACCGGCCTGGCCGATCATCGGGCCGAGGCCGCCCAGCTGCCATGACAGCCATTCGAGCACGGTCTTGCGCCTGCGCAGGTCGGTCGGCAGGAAGCGGCCGGTCTTCTCCGCCAGGTAGATCAGGATGGCGCCGGACTCGAACACCGCGAGCGGCTCGCCGCCGTCCTGCGGATCGTGATCGACGATCGCCGGCATCCGGTTGTTGGGGCTGATGGCGAGAAAGTCGGGCTCGTACTGCTCGCCCCGGTAGATGTTGACGGGGACGATCCGGTAGTCGAGATTCATCTCCTCGAGTGCGATGGATATCTTCCACCCGTTCGGCGTCGGCCAGTAATGGGCGTCGATCATGGGCCGGCATCCTCCACAAGCGGCATCCGCGCGAACGCCGCCCCGCGGCGACGCGATATCAAGCGGCCAGCGCCGGATCGTGCGTCGGAAACCCCTGGAATAGTTTCGATAACCCCGGGGACGCCATTCTCTCGGCGTATCGCTACGGCCGGTCCCTCAGCGGGACGAAGCTGCGCTGCGCCGGGCCGGTGTAGAGCTGGCGCGGCCGGCCGATCTTCTGCTCGGAATCTCCGATCATCTCGTTCCACTGCGCGACCCAGCCCACGGTGCGCGCCAGCGCGAAGATTACCGTGAAGAGGTGGGTCGGGATGCCGAGCGCCTGCAGGATCAGGCCCGAGTAGAAGTCGACGTTGGGGTAGAGCTTGCGCTCCACGAAGTACTCGTCCTCCAGCGCGATCTTCTCCAGCTCCATGGCGATCTTGAGCAGCTCGTCGCTGATCCCGAGGTCGTCGAGCACCTCGTGGCAGGTGTCCCGCATGACCGTGGCGCGCGGGTCGTAGTTCTTGTAGACCCGGTGGCCGAAGCCCATGAGCCGGAAGGGGTCGTTCTTGTCCTTCGCCCGCTTGATGAACTCGGAGATGTTCTCGACCGTGCCGATCTCTTCCAGCATCTGGAGCACGGCCTCGTTGGCGCCGCCGTGGGCCGGTCCCCAGAGCGTCGCGATGCCGGCCGCGATGCAGGCGTAAGGGTTGGCGCCGGAGGAGCCGGCGAGGCGCACCGTCGATGTCGAGGCGTTCTGCTCGTGGTCTGCGTGGAGAATCAGGATGCGGTCCATGGCGCGCGCGTGGATCGGGTTGATCCGATAGTCCTCGCAGGGCACCGCGAACATCATGTGCAGGAAATTCTCGGGGTAGGTCAGGTCGTTGCGCGGATACACGAAGGGCTGGCCGATGCTGTACTTGAACGCCATTGCGGCGAAGGTCGGCATCTTCGCGATCAGCCGGTGTGAGGCGATCATGCGCTGCTTCGGATCGTCGATGTCCGTGGTGTCGTGATAGAAGGCGGCGAGCGCACCGACCACGCCGATCATCACCGCCATCGGGTGGGAATCGCGCCGGAAGCCCCGGTACAGATAGTTGATCTGCTCGTGCACCATCGTGTGCTTGGTGATGGTGTTGACGAAGCGATCCTTCTCCGCCGCGTTCGGCAGCTCGCCGTGGAGCAGCAGGTAGGAGACCTCCAGAAAGTCGCTGTGCGCGGCCAGCTCGTCGATGGGATAGCCGCGATGCAGCAGCACGCCCTGCTCGCCGTCGATATAGGTGATCTTGGACTTGCACGAGCCGGTCGCGGTAAAGCCGGGGTCGTATGAGAACTTGCCCGTGCCGGCATAGAGCGCGCGGATATCGATCACCGACGGGCCGAGCGTCCCCTCGAGGACTGGCAGTTCGACTGTACCCCCGCTCTCGCGATCGGTGAGCACGGCGCTGGGTGCGTCGTTGCTCTGCCCGGCGAGGCCTCTTTGGCGCGCCTGAGACACCCCATCTCCCTCCATGTTTGCCCCGTGCCCGCGGCCGGCCGGGGGGCTGGATCATAGGGCCAGGGCCACAATCTTACAATTTGCGCCGGGTCGGGCCGTGCCCCGCTCAGTGGCGCGCGCGCTCGCGCTCGACACTGCTCACCGACGTCACCGCCCGCAAGGCGGCCACGATATTGCCGAGGTGTCTCGCGTCCTTGACCTCGACATCGACCAGCATCTCGAAGAAATCGAGCGAGCGGTTGGTGATCTTGAGATTGCTGATGTTGCCGTTGTTCTTGGCGATCGCCGTGGTCAGCTTGCTGAGGCTGCCGGTTTCGTTCGCGACCACCAGGTTGAGGCGGCCGACGTGGATGCCCATCTCGTCCGCGTCCGCCTCCCAGGCCAGATCGAGCCAGCGTTCCGGCGTGTCGCTGAAGCTTTCCAGCGTGTCGCAGTCGATGGTGTGGATCGTCACACCCTTGCCGGTGGTGACGATGCCGACGATGCGCTCGCCGGGCAGCGGGTTGCAGCACTCGGCGAGATGCACGGCCATGCCGGGGATCAGTCCGCGCACGGGGATGCCGGCGTCGCCGGCCTTGGCGCCGCGCCGGCCGCGCGCGACCGAGAGCGCGCGGCGCGCGATGCCCTGGAGACTGCGGGCGGGGAAGAGGGCTTCCTCGACTTCGCCGCTGGTGAGATCGCCGCGTCCGAGGGCAGCCAAAAGATCGGTAACGGAGCGCTGCTTGAGGCGGGAGAGAGCGTCCTCCAGCAGCGCTTCCGAATAGTCGGCGCCGGCCCCGCGAAATAGTTTTTCTGCGACGGCCCGCCCGAGGGTGATGAACTGCTCCCGCTCCTTGAGCCGGGTAAAGCGGCGGATGCAGGTCCGCGCCTTGCCAGTCGCGACGAAACTCTCCCAGGCGGGCTGCGGCTGCGGCACGCTCGAGCGCAGAATTTCCACCTGATCGCCGTTCTCCAGCTGGGTCCAGAGCGGCACCATGCGCCCGTTGACCTTGGCGCCCACCGTGGTGTCGCCCACATCGGTATGCACCGCATAGGCGAAGTCGACCGGCGTCGCCCCGCGTGGGAGCGTGATCAGGGCCCCGCGCGGGGAGAAGCAGAACACCTCGTCCTGAAACATCTCGAGCTTGGCGTGCTCGAGCAGCTCCTCAGGGCCCGAGGCCTTGTCGAGGATTTCGAGCAGCGGGCGCAGCCAGCGCTGCTGACGGTTGTCGTGAACGTCGCCCGCCTGCTTGAACAGCCAATGGGCGGCGACGCCGTACTCGGCTTCCTCGTGCATGTCGCGGGTGCGAATCTGGATCTCGATACGCCGCTGCTCGGGCCCGATCACGGCGGTATGGAGCGAGCGGTAGCCGTTGGGTTTGGGCGTCGAGATGTAGTCCTTGAAGCGGCCCGGCACCATCGGGTAGGTGCGGTGCACGATGCCGAGCGCCCGGTAGCAATCCTCCTCGCTGTCGGTGACGACGCGGAAGCCGACGATGTCGGTCAGCTGCTCGAAAGCCAGCTTCTTGCGCTGCATCTTCTCCCAAATGGAGTAGGGACGCTTCTCGCGGCCGGAGACGGCGGCACGCAATCGGTGATTCCGGAGAGTCCCGGTGAGCGATTCGGTGACCCGCTCCACCATGCCGCCGGCCTCTTCGCGGAGCGCCTTGAGCCGTGTCTCCACGGTGTGGAAGCCGTCGGAATTGAGCTCCTTGAAAGCGAGATCTTCGAGCTCCGCCTTGAAGGCCTGAAGCCCGATGCGCTCCGCGAGCGGCGCGTAGATCTCCATGGTTTCCCTGGCGATCCGCTGCCGTTTTTTCTCGTCGGGCACGAAGTGCAGCGTGCGCATGTTGTGCAACCGGTCGGCGAGCTTGACCAGGAGGACGCGGATATCCTCCGAGAGCGCGAGCAGGAACTTGCGCAGATTCTCTGCCTGATGCGCCTGGTCGGACTGCAGTTCCAGCCGGCTCAGCTTGGTCACGCCATCGACGAGCCGCGCCGTGTCCTCGCCGAAGAGTTCGCTGATTTGTTCGATGGTGGCGACCGTGTCCTCCACGGTGTCGTGGAGCAGCGCCGTCGCGATCGAGGTGCTGTCGAGCTTGAGCTCGGTCAGGATGCCGGCGACTTCGATGGGATGGGCGAAATAGGGGTCGCCGCTGGCGCGGGTCTGTGTCCCGTGCGCCTTCATGGAGAAGACGTAGGCGCGGTTCAGCAGAGCTTCGTCCGCTGAGGGCTCGTAGCTCTTGACGCGTTCAACGAGTTCGTATTGCCGGATCACGTCCGCTGACGCGCCCGGCCGGCGCCGGCGGAAACCCCCAGTGCGGGCGGCGGCCCTGCCGCGCCCGATGCGCCGCCGGCCGGCGCTATTCCTCTGTTTCCGCCGCCGTTTCCGCTACCGCTTCTGGCTCGATCGCCGGCTCTTCTGCCGGCTCGCCCTTCGCGTCGGGCGCCGCGGCCTCCTCCTCGACGGGCGCTGCGGCCTCCTCCTCGACGGGCGGGGTCTGGCCGGTCACGCCGGCCCAAGCAGCTTCGGCCGCCAGCACCGCCATTGAATCCTCGTCCGGCTCATCGATGTCGGTGTCCACTTCACGCCCATGCTCAAGCTCATGGCGGAGCGTATCGAGATCGATGGTCTCCTCGGCGATCTCGCGGAGTGCGATGACGGCGTTCTTGTCGTTGTCCTTCTCGACCGTGAGGTCCGCGCCCGAGCGAATATCGCGGGCGCGCTGCGCGGCGAGCAGCACCAGCTCGAAGCGGTTCGGCACCAAGCCAACGCAATCTTCGACCGTCACGCGTGCCATAGGTCGCACTCCTCATGTGAGCCGAACCGGCCCCGGCCCGGCGGCGCGCCACCCTATCCGCAGGGCCCGCCGGATGCAAGCATCACCGCGCCATCCGAGGCATGCGGTCAGTCAGCGAGCAGGCGAAACAGGCGTTCGGCATCGGCCGCGTCTCGGGCGACGCGGGCGCAGCGGGCGACAAGCTCCGCGTCTTCGCCCCAGCGCTCGAGCTGATAGCGCTCGTCGACCAGCGAAGCGTCGGCGGCGGCCCGCGCGTCGAGCCGGCCCCCGCGCATGGCGAGCGCGATCACCAGCGAGCCGAAGCTGCGGGTCGCGAGGCTGAGCCCGGCGAGGGCGAAATCGTCCTCGCCCGCAACCGCGTCCCGCAGGGCTTCGAGCGCCTCCGGCGCCTGGGCAATGGGGGTAATCGAACTCGTGAGCGCAAGGTGGGCGCCGTGGCGTGCCGCAGCCCACGTCACCAGCGGCTGCCACGCGGCGGCCTGACGGCGGGCGAGAGCCGGGGGCTCGTCGGCCCGATAGCAGACGAGGTCGGTCTCGGCGTAAGATCCGACCTCGGCCACGATGTCGGCCCGCCGCTCCGGCACCAGGTCCAGCGCGGTGCAGGCGAGACGGGTCAGCGGCATGGTTTCGCGATCGATGGTCTCGCCCTGCGCTGCCCACTCTTCGGCGACAGCGCCCGCGAGCGCCGCGCCGGGCATCGCCAGCGGCCGGCCCGCCGGTGTGCGCACCGGCTTGCCGTCGAGCGCGATCCCGTATCCGCCTGCGGCCTCGACCGCCTCGGCTGTCTCGTAGAAGCGCTTCGGCTTGGCCGCGTTCACGGCGCGTCCTCGAAGGGTGCGAACTGGTCGTCGGCGGGCGCCGGATCGAAGCCGAGAAAGCGCCACGCGGCAACCATGTGCGGCGGCAACGGCGCGGTGAGGACCAGCGGCGCCCGGCGCTCGCGTGGCAGTTCGAGCGCGCGGGCGTGGAGGTGCAGGCGCGGCTCGAAGCCTGCCGGGAACGCCGCCTCGCCGCCATACTTGCCGTCGCCCACGACGGGATGGCCGAAGACCGAGGCGGTGTGGGCCCGGAGCTGATGGGTGCGGCCCGTGCGCGGCATGAGCGCAATCCAGGCGATTCGCCGGCCGGCTGTTTCAATCAGCGCATAGTCCGTGATCGCGCGCTGGCCTCCTTCGGCGGTCGCGACCACACGCTCGCCCGCGCCCACCTGCCGCTTGGCGAGCGGCGCATCGATCCGCCCCTGTGGGGGCTTCGGTACGCCCACGACGAGCGCCCAATAGAGCTTGCGCAGGCTGCGCGATCGGAACAGGGCCGTGAGTTCCCGCGCCGCCGCCGCGTGGCGGGCGAGCAGGAGGATCCCGCTGGTGTCGCGATCCAGCCGGTGGACCAGGCGGGGTGCTTCAGCCGCATCGAAGCGGAGCGCACCGAGCAGCCCGTCGAGGTGGCGTCCGACCTTGCTGCCTCCCTGCACCGGGAGGCCCGGCGGCTTGTCGAGCACGATCATGTCGGCATCGCGATAAACGACCGCCGCCCGCACCATCTCGGCATCGGCCTCATCGAGCGGCGGGGCGGATCGGCGCCATGCGCGCTTCTCTCCGTCATCGCCGAGCGGCGGCACGCGCACCCGGTCGCCGGGCGCAAGGCGTGTGCCGGCGCGGGCGCGCTTGCCGTTCACCCGGATCTGGCCGGTACGCAGCAGCTTCTCCAGGCGGCCGTGGCCGAGGGCGGGGTAGTGCCGCCTGAACCAGCGGTCGAGCCGCTGGTCGCCGTCCTCGGGCGCGATCTCGAGCGTAGCGACGCCTGCCATCAGACGATGGCCCGCACCAGCCTGAGCCCGCAATAGAAGCCGCCGACCGAGAGCACCACCGAGAGCACGATGTAGAGCAGCGCCCGGCCGACCTCGCCCCGCTCCAGCAGGCCGATACTGTCGGCGGAGAAGGCGGAGAAGGTGGTGAAGCCGCCGAGCAGGCCCACGAAGAGGAAACGCTGCACCACCTCGCCCGCGTCGAATGCGACCGCGAGGCCGTGGACCAGAGCGCCGAGGATAAAGGAGCCCGCGACGTTCACCGTGAGCGTGCCGTAGGGGAAGCCCCCGCCGATCAGCGCCGTGAGCCAGCGCTCGGCCGCGCCCATGACGTAGTAGCGCCCGACCGAGCCCAATGCGCCGCCGAGCGCAATGGCGAGCGCGACCTTCACGTGTCGTCCTCCGTCCCCGCGTCGGCCGCGGCCTCTTCGCGCAGCTTCTGCCAGTAGGCGAGGCGCTTGCGCACCTCCCGCTCGAAGCCCCGCTCCCTGGGTTCGTAGAAGCTGCGGCGCGGCAATTCTTCCGGGAAGTAGTTCTGGCCCGAAAACCCTTCCTCGGTGTCGTGGTCGTAGACGTAGCCCTCGCTGTAGCCGAGCTCCTTCATCAGCCGCGTCGGCGCGTTGAGGATGTGCTTAGGCGGCATCAGCGAGCCTGTCTCCTTCGCGGCCTGCATGGCCCGCCCGTGCGCGCGGTAGCTCGCGTTCGACTTGGCGGCGGTGCCGAGATAGATCACGGTCTGGGCGATGGCGAGCTCGCCTTCGGGCGATCCCAGCCGCTCGTACGCCTCCCAGCCGGCGAGTGCCTGCGGCAGCGCGTCCGGGTCGGCGAGCCCCACGTCCTCCACCGCGAAACGCACCAGGCGCCGCGCGATGTAGCGCGGGTCCTCGCCGCCGGCCAGCATGCGCGCGAGCCAGTAGAGCGCCGCGTCCGTGTCCGAGCCGCGCAGCGACTTGTGCAGCGCCGAGATCAGGTTGTAGTGGCCCTCCTGCGACTTGTCGTAGAGCGGCGCGCGGCGCTGCACGGTCTCCATCAACTGCGGCACGTCGAGCGGTACGCTCGCCTCGTCACCCAGCGGTGCGGCGGCGCCGGCCGCAAACAACGCCTCCGCCAGGTTGATGAGCGCGCGGCCGTCGCCATCGGCCATGGCGCGCAGCATGGGCCGCGCATCGGGCTCAAGCAGCAGCGTGCGGCCCTCCGCCTCCTCCGCGCGGGTGAGCAGGGTTTCCAGCGCGTTGTCGTCGAGCCGGTTGAGCACCAGCACTGCGCAGCGTGAAAGCAGGGCGCCGTTCAGCTCGAAGGAGGGGTTCTCGGTGGTGGCGCCCACGAGAATCACGGTGCCGTCCTCGACCACGGGCAGGAAGGCGTCCTGCTGCGCCCGGTTGAAGCGGTGGATCTCGTCGACGAAGAGCAGCGTGCCCTTGCCCCCGGCGCGGCGCGAGCGCGCCTCGTCGAAGATCTTGCGCAGGTCGGCGACGCCGGAGAAGACCGCGCTCAGCGGCGCGAAGAGCATGTCCGTGTGATCGGCGAGCAGGCGGGCGATGGTGGTCTTGCCGCAGCCTGGCGGCCCCCAGAGGACGGTCGAGGCCAGCGCGCCGCCGCTCGCCACCATTCGCCCGAGCGGGCCGTCGGGGCGCAGCAGGTGGTCCTGGCCCACCACTTCGTCGAGCGTGCGCGGCCGCAGCCGGTCCGCGAGCGGGCGAGGTGCTGAGTCCTCGAAGAGACTCGGCGCGTCCTGGGGCTTCATGGCCCGAGTCTACGCGCTCCGCCCGCGCCGTGCAGCCGCGGTCGCGTATCGAGCGGCGCTCAGACCGGCGGCAGGTTGACGGCGGCGACGCGCCAGGCTTGGCCCTTGGCGGGGCCGTTAACGTGGTCGATGCAGGTGATCGAGAGATTGTCGATGCTGAAGGCGAGCGCACGCTCCGCGTCGAGGCCGAGCGCGAGCGCCAGCGCAGCGCGGATCGAGCCGCCGTGGGCCACGGCCACGATATCCTGGCCGGCGTGTTGCGCCGTCCTGCGGGTGACGGCGTCGGTGACCCGCTCGACCACCTGGACGAAGCTCTCGCCCTCCGGCGGCGTGACGTGCGCGGGCGCGACCCAATACTTGTGGGCGAGGCTGCTGCCCCGCTCGGAGGCGACCTCGCTCCAGGTCAGGCCGTGCCAGGCGCCGAAATCCTGCTCGTCCAGATCCGCCTCAATGGACCGAGCCGGCACCGCGTGGCCCGCCTCGGCAATCGCGTCGGCGGTCTGATGGGTGCGCAGCAGGTTGCTGGTGAGCCAGACGGCATCGTCTGGCAACGCGCGGGCCAGCGCCTCGAAGCGCGGCCGCTCGCTGGTGTTGGCGGGCACGTCGGTGCGGCCGTAAAGCCGGCCGCCATGGTCGGTGACGGGCGCGTGGCGCACCCACCACCATCGGGTCACGATGGTGTTCGTCGTCATCTCACCGCCGCGAGCGTAAGGAGGAAGAGGACTTCGGCGAACTGCTGGACGCCGCCGAGCACGTCCCCAGTGTGACCGCCGACCTGGCGTTCGGCAAGCCAGGCGGCTGCGGCGGCGCCGATACCGGCGATGAGGAAGGCGACCAACCCGCTCCAGGTGAGCAGTCCGACGGCGAGCACCGCCGCCAGGGCGACCCCGGTCCATACATGGGTCGACGGCGGTCGCCCGGCGTCGGCAGCAAGGCCGTCGGCCCGTGCCGGATCCAGCCAGAGCATGACCGCCGGCATCGCCGCGCGCGAGACCCCTGCGGCGGCGACCATGGCGGCGATCACGAGGCCGGTCCCGCCCAGGTCGGCGATCGCGCCCACCTTCGCCGCCAGCACCACCACCAGCACGATCACGCCATAGGCGCCGATGCGGCTGTCCCGCATGATCGCGAGCTTGCGCTCCCGCGTGCTCCCGCCGCCGAAGCCGTCCGCCATGTCGGCGAGGCCGTCCTCGTGCAGCGCGCCGGCGGCGAGCGCGCTTGCGCCCACGGCGAGCACCGCCGCCACGATATCGGGCAGGCCGATTCCTGCGGCGATCGCGTAGACGATCCCGGCAAAGAGGCCGATCAGCGCGCCGACGATGGGGAAGGCGCGAACCGCGCGGCCGAGCGGCGGGCTGTCGCCCTCCGGCCGCGCCGCCTTCAACGGCACCCGCGTCAGGAAAAGTAGGGCAGTGCGAAGGTCGCTCCGCCAGACCCGCACCGCGCGGTAAGCCTTCTGTTGGAGGGGAGCCTCGTCGCCGTCGTCGTAGCGCATGTGCCTCTTGCCCGGGCTGCCCCGGCCCGGCATCCTCCTTCGGCCTTATAAGCCAGTGCACTGCCGACGCCAAGAAACCCCTCGTTTTCCCTCCTGCAGCAACCGGCATGCGGAACCGCCATGCACGATGATGTCCGACTCGACTCGTTGAGTGCCTTTCGCGCGCGCGTTGCAGCCATGCCGGGGCCGGACGAGGCAGCGGCGGAGCGGGCGAGGGCGCACGATGCGCAGCTCACCAAGCCTGCCGGCGCCCTCGGCCGGCTCGAATCGCTCGCCGCCTGGGCGGCGGCATGGCAGGGGCGCCACCCGCCGCGCGCAGAGCGCATCCAGGTCGTCGTCTTCGCCGGCAATCACGGGGTCGCGGCGCGCGGAGTCTCCGCCTATCCCGCGGCGGTCACGGCGCAGATGGTGGCCAACTTCGAGGCGGGCGGGGCCGCGATCAACCAGCTCTGCGACGTGCTGGGCGCGGCGTTGACGGTCGTGCCCCTCGAACTCGACACGCCCACCGAAGACATGACAGAAGCGCCCGCGCTCGGCGAGACTGCGTGCGTCGCGGCGCTGGAGGCCGGTATCGCGGCGGTGGACCAGGGCGCCGACCTGCTCTGCCTGGGCGAGATGGGGATCGGCAACACCACCGCCGCAGCCGCGATGGCGGCCGCACTCTTTGGCGGCGACGGCGCCTCCTGGGTGGGCCCCGGCACCGGGGTGGATTCCGACGGGCTCGCGCGCAAGGCCGCGGCGGTCGATGCGGCGCTCGCGCGGCACGCCGAAGCACGCCGCGATCCTCTGGTCGCGCTCAACTGCGTCGGCGGGCGGGAGTTGGCGGCGATCGCGGGCGCCGTCGTCCAGGCGCGGCACCACCGTGTGCCCGTGCTGCTCGACGGCTTCGCCTGCACCGCTGCGGCGGCGGTGATGGCGAAGCTACGGGATGACGGCCTCGATCACACCCAGGTGGCACACCGCTCGGCCGAGCCGGGGCATCGGCGCTTGCTGGAGGCGCTCTCGCTCGTGCCGCTGCTCGATCTCGGCTTGCGCCTTGGCGAGGCATCGGGCGCCGCGCTCGCCGCCGCGCTCGTGCGCATGGCAGTGGCGGCGCACAAGGGCATGGCGACCTTCGAATCAGCCGGGGTCAGCGGGCCCGCAGACTAGAGCGGGTTCGTCTCTGACGAGCGCGCGTCAGGCCGCGACTGCGGCCCGCCGCTTTGCGGCGCAGGCCGCAGGCCGGCTGCCGTGAGCGACAAAATGCGAGAGCGTTTCCGTCTAAGTCGGAAACGCTCCAAGGGTTACTCGCCGATCTGATGCAGCAGGCCGCGAACGCGGGCGCTGCGCAGGAAGGCGAGAAAGGTCGCGATGCCCGCCGCCAACCAGCCGATGTTGAGCAGGCTCGCGCGCATCATGTGATCGCCGCTGAAGCTACCGTCGACCAGGAGCGCGCGCATCCCCTCGAAGACATGGGCAGACGGCAGGATGGCGGCCACCGGCTCCAGCCAGTCCGGCAGGATCGAAAGCGGATAGTAGACGCAGCTGAAGGGCGCCAGCGCGAAGATCAGGAACCAGGCCAAGCTCTCGGCGCCGAGGCCGTAGCGCAGCACCAGGCCGCTCACGAAGAAACCGACGGCCCAGCCCATCACGATCAGGTTCACGAAGAAGCCGATCAGCGCGAAGCCGAGATCGAAGATCGAGAAGGCGTAGAGCAGGAAGGCGAAGCCCACCGCGCCTGTCATCCCGATGAGCGTCCGGATCAGGCTGATCAGCATGAGCCCGCAGATCAGCTCCCACGGGCGCAAGGGGCTCACGAAGATGTGCCCGAGATTGCGCGACCACATTTCCTCGATGAACACCAGAGAGAGCCCGATCTGCCCGCGGAACATGACGTCCCACAGGATCACCCCGGCGAGCAGAACCCCGGCCGTCTGTGCGAACCACGAGCTGTTGGTGACGAGGTACATGGTGACCAGGCCCCAGATGATCATCTGCACAGTGGGCCAGTACGTAAGCTCCAGCAGACGCGGCCAGGAGCGCCGCAGCAGATAGGTGTGGCGCAGCACGAGTGCGCCGATCCGCTGCGCAGGACCGTGCCACGGCAGGGCCCGTGCGGCGCCCTTCCCCATCATTGCGCCGCTTCCCCGACGCTGCCGGTGCCCCGCACGATTTCGAGGAAGACCTCTTCCAGCGTGCTGCGGCCGTGGCGTTCGATCATGGCCTCGGGCGTGCCGCTCTCGACGATGCGCCCGCCCGCCATCACCAACACGTCGTCGCAGAGGCGCTCGACCTCGGCCATGTTGTGGGAGGCGAGCAGGATCGTGGCGCCGGTCTCGGCCCGGTAGCGCTCGATCACACCCCGCACCCAGTCGGCGGTATCGGGATCGAGCGAGGCCGAGGGCTCGTCGAGCAGCAGGAGCTCCGGATCGTTGAGCAGCGCCTTCGCGAGCGCGACCCTGGTGCGTTGCCCGGCCGAGAGCTTGCCCGTGGGCCGCTTGAGGAAGTCGCCGAGATCGAGGATCTCGGCCATCCGCTCGATCCGCCGGCGGACGCCGTCAAGGCTGTAGAGCCGGGCGTAGACGGTCAGATTCTCACGCACCGTGAGCCGGTGCGGAAGGTCGGTGTAGGGCGAGGAGAAGTTCATGCGCGGCAGCAGCGCGTAGCGCTCGGCCGCCAGATCGCTGCCGAAGATGCGCACCGAGCCTGTGCTCGGCAGCAGGAGGCCCAGGATCATCGCAATGGTGGTGGTCTTGCCGGCGCCGTTGGCGCCGAGCAGGGCGGCGGTTGCCCCGCGCGCGACCGAGAAGCTCACCGCATCGACCGCAGTGAACTTGCCGAATCGCTTGGTGAGGGCCTCGACCTCGAGAACGGGGCCGCTCATTGCGGCCCCCGGTGATGTCCGGTCCGGTTCTCGCTCAGAACGGGGTCGGATCGGCGAAGCGGCGCAGGACGTTCTCGGTCATGCGCGAGACGTTGTTGTCGTGGTCGTTGTGGGCGAGGCTGCCACACCAGGCGATCGAGCTGGTGGAGAACACGGCGCCGCCCTTCGCGGTCTCGTAGAACACGATGTCGGCGCGCACCAGCGGGTCCTGCGTGCCGTCGGCATTGGGCCGATTGACGTCGAGCTCTTCGCAGACCACGAGGTAGAGATCCGTGTGCTCCTTGGAGGAGGCGAGCACGTAGGTGTTGGGCGGCGTGCCCAGCAGCGGGTCGGCCCGGTCGAGCTCCAGCCCCGCCGCACCGCCGCCGATCAACCCGAAATCGCCGATCTTCTCGTCCTCGCCGATGCCTTCGAAGATCCAGGCGACCTCTTTCTTGAAGCTGTCCGGCTCGCGCACGTAGTGGGACGAGATGTCGAAGCCCTGAGCGGTGAAGCCGGTGCCGACGATGATCTGCGGCGGCCGGCCGTTGCGCCGCCAGAGGCCGCCGTACTCGCCGGTGAAGCTGTGATAGTACTCGCCGGGGCGCGCGATCCAGGTGCGGATGCCGTCCTCGGCGCGGCGCACCTCGATGCAGCCCGGCACTTCGGTGTGGTAGGCGATGCGCCAGTACCAGCCGTTGGCGCCCATGTACATGAGCCGCCCGCCGCGCTGCTGGTAGGCGTACATCGCATCCCACATCGCCTTCGAGTGGTATTCGGGGTGCGAGCCGGAGAGCACGACCGTGTAGTCCTGGATCGCCGCCAGGCCCTCGTAGTGCAGGTCCTCGTCGGTGACGACGTCGTACTCGAAGCCCTTCGCCTCCAGCCATTCGGTGAGATGCGTGTCGGCGTTGAACTGCCAGAGCGTGGATTCGGTGCCGCCGATCCACTCCAGCGCCTTCGGGCGGAAGTTCAGGACGGGGCGCAGGCGGGAGGAGTAGCAGATCCCGCTGCCGTCGATGTGGCTGTCGTAGAGCGAGGTGCCGTACTCGCGGTGCTCGCTGCGCTGCAGGTTCTTCTCGTTCAGCACCGTGAGCCGGCCCGTGAGAATTTGTGCTGCGCCCATGTTGGTGGACATGTTGGTGTTGGCGTAAGCCATGTAGCTCGCGGTGGGCAGCAGGAAGCAGATCTTCGCGGTGGGCGCGCCGCGCGGGGCGCGCACCGCGAAGGGGATGTAATCCTCGCCGCCACCTTCGCCGCGGAGCCTCGCGGCGTAGACGCCGCTCTTCAGCCGCTTCGGGCAGGTGAGCGAGAAGTCGACCTCCCAGCGCGCGTCGTAGACGTCGTCCTCGTGGAAGTGGATCGCGCCGTATTGCTCCGGCGCGTTCTGCCAGTTCATCTCGCTGCCGTCCCAGCACCAGCCGGTGACGGCGCGGGTCGGCAGGTTGACCAGGCTGCCGTGCAGTGCGTTGGCGCTTAGATCGGTGGCCGTCGTCGTCTTGATGCCTTGGGAGAAGTCCCAGGCGCCGACGATGGAGGTGGCGAGCGTGCCGTCCACCGGGCGGGTCTTGGCCAGCTCCAGCTCCGCCGGGGTCAGCACGCGGTTGGCGACACGCGGGCTGTCGATGCGTCCGTTGTAGAAGCCGCTGCAGACGGTCCGGCCCTTGTCGACGCGCTTGAAGTAGGCACCCATGGTGAGCGGCGCATCGTGCTTGCCCGGCCCGCTCAGGGCGGACTTCTTCTTCAGGACGCGGGCGTGGTTGACGTTGGGGTAGTCGTTAAGCGGCTGCTGCACCAGCGTGATCTGCTTGGAGCCGGCGTCGTAGGAGGCTGCGACGAAGTACCACTGGTGCGGAATCAGCGGACGGTTGGTGGCGGTCACCTCGATATTGCCCTCGCCGTCGCCGAGGCAGAGCGCGAGCGAGCCGTCCTGCTTGGTGATGATGAGGGCAGCGCCCGCCTTGTCGCGGTCGCGCCAGTTGGCGATCAGCGCCTGGGTTCCGCGATCGGGCGTCGTCGGCCAGATGAAAGCCTGAAAGGTGAAGCTCTCCAGCCCCTGGATCGCAGGATGCGCCGGCACCTCCATGAAGGAGCCGTCGTAGCAGACCTGCCGGCGCCCCTTGTAGGTGCCGCTCGCGCTGGTCCGGACGACCTCTTCCTTCACGCCCGGTCCGTCGGCGTTTTCGTCACCGCAGATGAGGCGGACGATGTCGCACTTGTAGGAGGGGGCTTCGGAACTCACCATGAAGTTGATGGTCTCCCCCGGCGTCACGCTGACGCGGTCGGCATAGCCCGCGATTCTGTTCATGTAAGGCTCCCTCACCGCCGGACGGCGGGTTCTCGATCGTCGTGAAGGCCGCTCGCGCGGCGGTTACTCAGGCAGCGCCTTGCCGGTGTGCTGCTTCCAGCGCAGGCGAAAGACGTAGCGCTCGGCGTCGTCGATATTGTCGAAGGTCTTGTCGAGCAGCTTGACGGGCTTGCCGCGCACGCCGGAGAGCTGGGCCAGGCGCCATTCGCGGCCGGGCTTGGTGCAGACCAGGCAATGCTTGCCCTTCACGTCGGCACCCCTCAGCGTGTTGAGCACCCGCTGCAGGTCGGGGCTGTGGTGGCCAATCGGCTTGGCCATGAACTCGTCGACGACGTAAAGGTCCTTTTCCGTGACTTGGTAGGCCATCGGCTACTCCCTGTCGCGCGCTGCCCGCGCGTTCCCAAAAGCGCTGGGATTAGAACGCGAAGCACCGGGAGAGACAACACCCCCGTTGCCGCCGTGCCCGGGCCTATTCGGTGCGCTCCAGCCGCCGCCGCCGTTGGACGATCAGGAACATGTAGCCGCCGAAGAGAATGACGATGGCGCCGAACACCGAGAGCGCACCCATGGTCGGAATCATCGGCGTGTAGCCCGAACCCATCTTGGTATAGAGCCACTCGGTCACGGTGCTGTCGGCGCCCGTGGTGAAGGTCGAGAGCGGGAAGTTGCCCCAGGAGAGCAGGAAGGCGAAGAGTGCGCCGGAGAAGAGGCCGGGGGCGAGCGCCGGCAGCGTGATCTCGCGGAAGGCCTGCCAGCGGCTGGCGCCGAGGTCGTAGGCGGCTTCCTCCTGGGCTGCGTCGAAGCCGTAGACCTGGATCGAGATCACCAGCGTCACGATCGGCACGATCCAGACCAGATGCGCGAAGACCGCTGCCTCCCAGCTCGGCAGCACGCCGACAAAGGTGAACCAGAGCAGGAGCGCCAGGCCGAGCACGGCTTGGGGGAAGAAGATCGGCAGCATGATGAGGCGCTGGTAGAACTGGCGCCCGCGCCAGTTGTAGCGGGCGAAAGCCAGAGCGCCGAAGAAGCCGAGCACGACCGCGATCAGCGCGACGCAGCCCGCGACATAGAACGAGGTGAGGTGCAGATCCGTGGTCAGGTTGGCGCCCAGCGTCTGGTCGTACCACTTGTCGCTCCACGCCTTCACCGGAAAGCGGAAGTAACGCGACTTGCCGAACGAACTCGTGATGACCGAGAAGATCGGGATGTAGAGGAAGAGCGCGATCGCGCCGGTCCAGACCGCGATCAGGCATATGACCCAGCGCTTGTTTTCCATCTCAGCGCCCCCCGCCGCTGAGGAGTGCCGCCGTGCGCGCGCGCATCATCGTCGGCCCAGCAGCCGGTCGAGGTCGAGCCGGCGCATCACCACCACCACAAGGATACCGGTGACCACGATGGCCAGCACCGAGATCGCCGATCCCAGCGGCCAGTTCTGGGCATAGGTGAACTCGTGCTGGATGTCCTGGGCGATCACCGGCGTATTCTGGCCACCGAGCAGCTTGGCCTCCGAGATTGCACCCACCGCCAGCACGAAGGTCAGCAGCGCGCCGATCAGGATGCCCGGCATGGCGATCGGCAGCTCGACCTCGCGGAAAATCTGGAAGCGGCTCGCGCCGAGGTCGCGCGAGGCCTCGACCTGATCGCGCGGCACCATGGAGAGCCCGAGCACGATGGGGAAGAGGGTGAAGGGCAGATAGACGTAGATCATGCCCATCAGTGTGGTGCCGGGCATGTAGAGCATCGTGCCGGTGTCGATGCCGAAGGCGACCTTGAGGCCGCCCGCGAGGATGCCGCCGCCCTTGATCAGGAAGAGATACCAGCCGAAGAGGCGCACGTTCTCGGAGACGAAGAGGGGAATGACGAGCACCAGCATGACCGGCGCCGCCCAGCGGCCGAAGAGCTTGGCGAGGCCGTAGGCGATCGGGTAGCCGATCAGCAGGTTGCAGGCGACGGTGAGCGCTGCCAGCGCGAACGACCAGATGAAGGAGATGTAGTAGCTCTCCGTGAAGATGTGCTCGTAGTTCTCGGTGGTGAAGCCGGCGCCGAGGTCGAAGGTGCGCTCAGGCGTGAAGCTGAAGGCCAGCACGATCACCAGGGGGCCGACGAAGCCGATCAGGAAGAAGATCAGAACGGGCGTGGCACTGAGCACGCCGGGCGAGCCCAGCCAGCCGAGCAGGAGCGACCCGACCCCGGGCTGCCGGATCAACGGTGTCGGCGCCTCTGCGCGGTCAACCATCAGTCGGTCACGAGCACGCTGTCTTTGGCGTCCCAGCCGATCATGACGTCGTCGTTGAGCGCGCCCCGATAGGCCTGCTCGCGGAGCTTCTCGACGACGAACATCGAGCCGCCGGCGCTCACGTGGTACTGCACCCGGGAGCCCAGTGCGTACTCGTTGAAGAGCGATCCCTCCAGATGGTTCTCCGCCTCCGAGGGATCGTTGAGGAAACGCATCGATTCGGGCCGGATCACGAGATAGCCCTGGCTGAAGCCCTCCGGCCGGGCCGGGCTGGTGAAGCGGCGCTCGAAGGCGGGGCAGTCGATGGCGCCGTCCGCGCCGGCCTGCACCGAAAAGATGTTCACCTCGCCCATGAACTCGGAGACGAACTTGTTGCGGGGGCGGAGATAGATCTCGTTGGGCGAGCCGATCTGAATCAGGCGCCCCTCCTGCATGATCCCGATGCGGTCGCTCATCACCATCGCCTCCTCGAGGCTGTGGGTGATGTAGACGAAGGTCTTGCCGGTGGTGCGGTGGAGGTCCTTGAGCTCGACCTCGAGCAGCTTGCGCAGGCGATAGTCGATGGCCGACAGCGGCTCGTCGAAGAAGAGGATTTCCGGGTCGGAGGCCAAGGCGCGGGCCAGCGCCACGCGCTGGCGCTCACCGCCCGAGCACTTGGTGACGGACTTGTCGTAGTAGTCCTCGGGCAGCTGGACCACGTTCATGAGCGAGAGGCCGCGCTCGCGGCGGGCGCGGCGGCTCTCGCCCCGCATCTTCAACGAGAATTCGATGTTCTGGCCGACCGTCTTGTGATTGAAGAGCGCGAGCGACTGAAAGACCATGCAGGTCGGGCGCCGGTTGGCGGGCACCTGGTTGACCCGCTCCTCGCGGAGGAAGATGTCGCCGGCCGTCGGCTTCTCCAGCCCGCCCAGCATGCGCAGCAGCGTGGTCTTGCCGCTGCCCGAGGGCCCGACGATGGTGAAGAACTCGCCCTCCTGGATGTCGAGGCTGACGTCGTTCACGGCGACCAGTCGACCGAACTGCTTGGTCAGGTTGACCATGCGCAGGAGTGGCGCGGCATCCACCATGGCGTTCGTCTCGATCCTCTCTCCGCAAATGCGCCGCCGCCCGGCCGGGTCCGGCCGGGCGAGCGGTCATGGTAGGGGCGCGCCGCTTCGGTCGCCGCGCGCCCCCACTTCATCCGGCCGGATTTACGTCTTCTCGCGGCGCGCCGCCGTGTAGATGTCGTAGAGCCGGTTGTATTCCGGCACCACGTCGTACTCGACGGAGTGCGAGATGCGGTAGTCGAACTCGTCCCACTGGAAGGAGTCGAGCTCTTCCGCCGAGAACTTGTCGAGCAGCTCCGGCTGCGCCATCTGCCCCACGGGGAGCAGGAAGCCGCCGGCGGTCGCCACCGCGTAGGAGGTGTCGGGCTGGAGGATGTATTCCATCCAGTCGAAGGCCTTCGGGTGGAGGTCGGGATTGTTGACCACCGAGCTGAGCTCGATCCAGTTGATCCCGCCCTTGCCGTCGGCAGGCCCGCTCTTCGGCACCACGTGATAGAGGTTGGTGAGCCCGTCGAGGCGCGCCGCCGAGATCGAGTAGGTGCCGCCGCCGAAGTACAAGTCGATCTCGCCGTTGACCACGGCGAGGTTCACCGCGACGAAGTCGTCCGAGACCATCTTCGCGCCGTTGATGAGCCGCCGCGCGGCTTCCTCGAAGGTCGCGACCTGGTCGTCGGTCTTCTCCTTGAAGGGGTGCAGGCCGGCGGCCATGCAGATGTGCATGATGTTCCAGTTGTCGTAGGCGAGGATGCCGTAGCGGCCGGCCATGTCGGGATTGTTGAAGAGATCCCAGCCTTCGTCCTTCGCCATGTCGGCCGAGACGACGTCGGTGTTGACCACGAAGTCGAAGGTGTCGACCCGCTGGCACACCCCCAGCAGATGCTCGTTGTCGAGGCTCATCGCCCACTTGTAGGGCGGTTTGAACATCGGCAGCATCGCATCGAAGTAGGGCTCGAAACGGGCCCGGTCGAGCTCGACGATGAGCCCCTCCGGCCACATCATCTCACGCGCCCACGGGTTGTTTAGGTTGATGATGTCCCAGATCGCGGTCTCGCCGGCGCGGAGCTTGTTGACCGAGTCCGGGTCCGAGGTGTGCAGCTCGTACTTGATACCCGTGTCGTACTGGTCGGTGAAGCCGTCGAGCACGCGCGGGTCCACGTAGCCGTCCCACGTCAGCATCGTCAGTTCGTCAGCGGCTCGGGCCCGGCCCGCGAGGGCGCTGCCCGCACCCAGCGCGAGCGCGCCCGCGCCGATACCCTGAAGCACCTGACGCCTGGTGGCGGAGGCGCCGCGCACCGGGTCGCGCTTCATCATCTGCTTGAGAAGTTTGTCCTCGTTCATGGTCTTCTCCCCTGTGGCGCCGCGCGCCGAGGCCCGCGTCCAGCCCCGCGAAGGCGGCATCGATCGGTCGTGACGCGCCGGCCGCTCTCCGCAGGATTGCGGAGGCGACGATCACGACAATCTAAGCACAATCGGGGCGCTGCCTCACCCCGAATTCGCGGAGAGCGGAGATTCGCCCCTCGCGGAGCGGTCGATTCAGGCGGCGCTGGTCAGCAGGTCGGCGCGGGCGCGGTCCATGTGACGGGAGATCACTTCGACGGCGCGATCCGCATCGCGGCGGGAGAGCGCCGCGAGCAGCGCACGGTGCTCGGCGTTGTAGGCGCTGATCTGCTCCGGGGTCAGGATCTTGTTCTTGATCGAGTCCCATTGCTGGTGGGCTCGGACGTGGTTGATCCGGTGATAGATCTCGACGATCAGGGGATTGTGGGTGGCCTCGGCCAGCCTCAGGTGAAACATCTCGTCGGCCAGTGAAAAGCCCTCGGCGTCCTGCACCCCTTCCATCTCGGCGACCGCACGCTGCAGCGCGGCCATGTCGCGCGCCGTAGCGTTGCGCACCGCGAGCCGGGCCATCTGCGGCTCGACGGCGGCGCGGACCTCGACCAGCTCCAGCGGCGAGGTGATCTCGGAGACATCGGTCTCGCCGGCGTCGGGCTCGTAGATGACGAAGGTGCCGCTGCCCACCCGGCGCGCCACCAGGCCGCGCGCCGAGAGCGAGCGCAGGGCCTCGCGCACCGTGCCGCGCGAGGCCGAGAAGGATTCGGCGAGACTGCGTTCCGGCGGCAGCCGGTCGCCCATCGCGAGCGACCCGTCGAGGATTTGCCGCGAGAGCTGCGCCGCGATCACATCGGCCGCCGAATCGGCCGGCCTCGGAATTCCACCGTTCTGGTTACCGACCTGTGTGCCCTCGATCGCCATGGCGCCCGCCCATTTTTTGTTGCGCGCCGCCCGCCGGTCCGTGCCCCCGTCGCCTCCCAAAACGCCGTAAGTCACGGCGCAGACCGTATGCGGGCCTCTTTGCTTTAATCAATTTTGACCAATCTTACAACCATTCATTCATATTGGTTCATAATTGGTCGTTCCGATTGGGCCACAATTGGCTTGACAAATGTGGACCTCCCGGCTTGAGTCCGCCCCCGAACAAGGGCCGAGCGACGCCAGGAGAGAGGGCAGATGGCGCTTCCGGGTCACGTCAAGTATCTGATCATCGGGGCCGGAATCCACGGCCTCGCCACCGCCTATCATCTCGCATCCGCTCTCAAGGCAAAGGGCAACGGCGCCGCTGCCGACATTCTGGTGGTGGACAAGACCGACATCGCCGCCGGCGCCTCGGGCATTGCCTGCGGCGTGGTCCGCAACAACTACTATCAGCCGGCGATGCGCGAGCTGATGGCGGCCTGCGTGGAGGAGTGGGAGAGCGACCCCGAGGCCTACCACTACCATCCCGTGGGCTATATGCAGATCAGCCCCGAGAGCATGCGCAGCCAGATCGCCGAGATCGCCGATCAGCAGCGGGCGATCGGCTACGAGTCCGAGTTCATCGAGGGCGAGGCCGAGTGTGCGCGCTACATGCAGGGCCTCTTCAGTGACTGGCAGGCGCCGGGCGTTACCTCCGTCCTGCACGAGAAAAAGGGCGGATACGCGCACAACAAGGCCTCCATCCACGGGCTTGCGGACAAGGCGAGGGGTGCCGGCGTGCGCATCCTCACCGGGGTCGAGGTCAAGGGCTTCGGCTTCGGCGCCAACTCCAAGGCGGTGACGTCGGTCGAGACCGATCAGGGTTCCATCGGCGTCGACCAGGTCATCGTCGCGGTCGGGCCCTGGGTGCCGCGCATCTGGGACATGCTCGACTTGCCGGATCGCATCGACGTGAAGGATCTGGAAGGCAGGGTGCACCGCGACGTTGCGATGTGGCGCTTCTGGTGCCTCCAGGAAGGGACGATCGCCGTCGAGCCCTCCTACGGCATGGCGGACGACGGCTCGATGCCGCCGGTGATCCACGTCGATTCCGACGAGCCGCTCTATTCCGACGTGGACGGCAGGCTCATCACAGACGAGATGTGGGGTATCTACTACAAGCCGGACTTCAACTTCGGCGGCGTCCAGGGCGGTGCCGCCCCCTACAAGGTGGAGACTGCGGTACCCGACGTCGCGATCGATCCCTACGGGCCGGAATCGCCGGAATTCGTCGTCGACGAGGCGTTCAGGGAGATGTGGTGCTCGGCGCTCGCCTTCTGCCAGGGCCGCTACAAGGGCCAGATCGGCCGCTGGCTCGATGAGCCGTCCGGCGGAATCGGCGCCTTTGCCGCCGACAGCTTCCCCGTCTTCGATCGCTTCCGCGAAAACTGCTACGTGATCGCCGACTCGAACCACGGCTACAAGATGCTCGCCGTCGGCAAGCTGGTTGCGGACGAGCTGATGGGCCGCGAGAGTGCGCTGCTCGCGCCGTTCCGCTTCTCACGCTTTGCGGAGGGCCGCCTTCACCCGGTCTCCAACAGCCCCTTCCCGTGGAGCTGACGAGACCGGCCGATTGCCAGGGAGGAACCGGAGATGACCGATCTTGAAGCCCATGTGAACCGGGAGGGTCGCGAAGAGCTGGTGCGGCAGGTGCGCGCCAAGATCGACGAGCTCGGCGTGACCTACATCTACTATCAGTTCGTCTCCGTCACCGGGCGGATCGTTGGCAAGGGCATCCCGGCCGATCACTGGGAACAGATCGCCGCGCGCGGCTTCCAGCTGGTCTACGGCTCGACCGCCAACCTCTTCACCGACCGCCACTCCAACTACATCGGCTACGGGCCGGAAGCGTCGGAACTGGTCGGCATCCCCGACCCCGAGACCTTCGCCCAGCTGCCCTGGGACAAGCGCGTCGCGCGCGTCTTCTGCACCTGCTTCCGCAACCGGGAGGAGCGTGAGAATCCGGGCGGCCATCTGACCTCGGACTGCCGAGGCAACCTGCGGATCGCGCACGACGAGTTTCAGGCCAAGCACGGGATGCAGATGCGCCACGGAACCGAGCCCGAGATGATGTGGCTCAAGCGCGGCGCGGACGGCGGGACCGACGGCGGCGTGACCAAGCCCAACTGCTACCACATCGACCAGTTCGAGGAGCTCCGGCCGATCTTCATGCGGGTGATCGAGTATTCCCAGGCGATGGGGCTCGACATGATCCAGGGCGACCATGAGGACGCGCCCGGCCAGCTGGAACTCAACTTCAACTTCGACGATGCGCTCAGAACCGCCGACCGGCTCACCACCTATCGTCAGATCTGCGCGCAGGTCGCGCGCGAGCACGGCGTTATCGCCTGCTTCATGTCGAAGCCCTTCATGGGGGTCTCGGCGAGCGGTTGCCATCACAACGTCTCGCTCTGGAGCGGCGGCGCGCAGCAAGTCAACACGCTGCATCAGGACCCGATCGCCGGCATGGACGACACCTTCAGCTATTGGAAGGGTGGCGAAAACCTGTTCATGCCGGACCCCGCGATCGACGCCCACAAGCCTGGCCCGGTCGGACTCAAGTGCATTGGCGGCGTGATGGAGCATCTCGACGCGCTCACGGCCCTCGGCTCGTCCACGGTCAACTCGTACCGGCGTCTCTGGGACACCGGCTTCTGGGCGCCGGTTTTCGCCGACTGGGGTTACCAGAACCGGACCTGCGGCCTGCGTGTCTCGGCGCCGGGCCGTTTCGAATACCGCTCGGTGGATTCGATGGTCAATCCCTACCTGATGGCCAGCGCGATTCTCAAGGCCTTCGACGACGGCATTTCGCGGGACCTCGACCCCGGCGAGCCAGAGGAGCGCAACATCTACCAGGCCATGGAGGCCGGCAAGCTGGTGAAGAAGTTGCCGATGTCCCTGGGCGACGCGCTCGACGCGCTGGAGCGCGACGAGGTGATCAAGTCCGCGCTGCCGGACGAGATGCTCCGCGTCTTCTTGCACTACAAGCGCGACGAGTGGGAGCGCTTCATGTCCACGGTCACCGAGTGGGATGTCGAGACCTATCTCGACTGCCTGCCCTAACGAATTGGAAAGACGAGGCGCCCATGTGCGGGATAGCAGGACTGATCCATCGCGGATCGAGCGGCGACATCGGGGCGGAGATGACCACGATGCTCCAGGCGCTCAAGCACCGCGGGCCGGATTCCACCGGCTTCGCCATCTACGGCATTCCGGTCGAGAGCGACCTCGTGATGCGCTTCAAGGTGGCGGAACAGGAGGACATCGGCAAAGGCTTCGAAATCCATCAGCAGATCAAGGACCGCAAGGCCGAGGTCGATTCGCGCATCCGCAGCATGGATGTCGAGATCGTCGGCGAGGAAGCGGCAACCGAGTATGCGTTCCGCTACGGCCTGCGCTTCCCCGCTGGCGACGACGGCGGCCAGCAGCGGCTCAAGCGCTTCGCCGACTATATCGAAGATGTCGAAGGTGCGGAGATTCTCTCCCTCGGCCGCGCGCTGGAGCTGATCAAGGACCTGGGCGACGCCGGCATCGTGAGTGAGCAGTACAGCCTCGCCGGCTTCCAGGGCACCCACGCCATCGGCCACACCCGGATGGCGACGGAATCGGACGTCGACATCCGCTCGGCCCACCCCTACTGGGCCTATCCCTTCAACGACGTCGCCGTGGTCCACAACGGTCAGCTCACCAACTACTGGAAGTTCCGCCGGGCGCTGGAGCACCGGGGCCATCGCTTCATGTCGAACTGCGATTCGGAGCTGATCGCCGTCTACCTCGCCGACCGCATCGAACGGGGCGACGCGCTCAAGGACGCGATGGATCGTTCGGTGGGCGAGCTTGACGGCGTCTTCACCTATCTGGTGGCGACGGCGGACAGCCTGGGCATGGCCAAGGACACGATGGCGGCCAAGCCCATGGTGCTCTACGAAAGCGACGATTTCGTCGGCCTCGCCTCCGAGGAGGTCGCGATCCGCGGCATCATGCCCGACGAGATCGACACCTGGGATCCCTACGAAGGGGAGGTCATGGTATGGCAGAACTGAGCCCTGCCGACCGGCACAAGTCCCATGACATGGGGCTGCACGCGGAGCAGCTCGCCGGCCGCACCCAGCAGGTCTTCTTCTACCCGGAGGAAGGCGACAACTACACCTATCCCGAAGGCTTCGACGTCGATTTCACCAAGAAGGCGACGATCGACGCGGCGGAGATGGAGGGGCCCGCCCTCAATCTCCGCATCCGTGAGCTGATGGAAGAGGGCTACGGCCACATCGTGGTGCAGAATCCGCTGGCCAAGCACTCCCTCGGCGTCGGCATCCTCAACCGCCTCAAGCTCGATTTCGAGGGCAGCCTCGGCTACTTCGGCTGCGGCCTGATCGACGGCCCCAACGTCCACATCAAGGGCCGCGTCGGCTGGTCCTGCGCCGAGAACATGATGGCAGGCGTCGTGGTGATCGAGAAGAACGCGGGATCCACCTTCGGCGCCGCGCTGCGGGGCGGCGATCTCGTCTGCAAGGGCGATGTCGGCTCCCGCACCGGTATCGACATGAAGGGCGGCACCATCATCATCGGCGGCCGCGCCGGCGCCTTCACCGGCTTCATGATGCAGCGCGGGCGTATCGTCATCCTCGGCGACGCGGGCCCCAACCTCGGGGATTCGCTCTATGACGGCACGATCTTCGTGGGCGGCACCATCGCTTCCCTCGGCGTCGATGCCGTGCCCGGCGAGATCACCGACGTCGAGGCGCGCTGGCTCGAGAGGAAGCTCGCGACCTATGGGATGGAGGCGCCCAAGGGCGTCGCGAACCTGACCAAGATCGTGGCTGGCAAGCAGCTTTGGAACTACGACAACCTCGAGCCGACCGAGAAGAAGATCGCGCTCTGAGCGAGCGCGGCCTCTCGCGACCCAGTAAGGAGCCCGTCATGGCCAGCGACAGACGCGAAGCCGTCGCCAACCGGCCCAGCCGCAACCGTCACATCCTGGGGCGGAGCAGTATCTTTTCGCCGGAGGTGATCGACGACATCCACATCAAGGCGGAGCTCGGCCGCTATCGGATGCGGGGCTTCTCGCTCTTCAAGAACATCCCGACCTTCGACGACCTCACCTTCCTGCCGGGCACGCTCACCCGCTTCGTCATCGAGGGCTACCGCGAGAAGTGCACGACCACCACGGTGATCGGGCCCAAGGCCAAGCGCCCGTTGGTGCTCGACATCCCCGTCTACGTCACCGGCATGAGCTTCGGCGCGCTCTCCTACGAGGCCAAGACCGCGCTCGCCCGCGGCGCCACCATGGCCGGCACCGCCACCTGCTCCGGCGAAGGCGGCATGATCCCTGACGAGCGCCGCTATTCGGAGAAGTGGCTCTACCAGTGCATCCAGTCCCGCTACGGCTTCAACCCCCACCACCTGAGGCTGGCGGATGCCTGCGAGTTCTTCATCGGCCAAGGCTGCAAGGTCGGGCTCGGCGGCCACCTGATGGGGCAGAAGGTCACCGACCAGGTGGCTGAGATGCGCTCGCTGCCCGCCGGCATCGACCAGCGCTCGCCCGCGCGCCATCCCGACTGGCTCGGGCCCGACGACCTCGCCCTCAAGATCAACGAGATCCGCGAGGCCACCAACGCCGAGATCCCGATTCAGCTCAAGCTCGGCGCCGCCCGCGTCTACGACGACGTGCGCATGGCGATCAAGACCGGCCCGGACAGCATCTACATCGACGGGATGGAGGGCTCCACCGGCGCCGGCCCCCACCTCGCGACCGAGGAGACCGGCGTGCCCGGCATCGCGGCGATCCGCCAGGCTCGGAAGGCCCTCGACGACCTCGGCGCCACCGGCAGCATCAGCCTCGTCTACGCCGGCGGCGTCCGCAACGGCGGCGACATCGCCAAGGCGCTCGCGCTGGGTGCCGACGCGGTCGCCATCGGGCATTCGGTGATGATGGCGCTCAACTGCAACAAGGACATCCCGGAAGCCGACTACGAGTCCGAGATCGGGGTCGAGGCCGGCTACTGCTATCACTGCCATACCGGGCGCTGCCCCGTGGGCGTCGCCACCCAGGACCCGGAGCTGCGCAAGCGGCTCGACCCGGACGAGGCGGCGGAGCGGGTCTACAACTTCCTCCACACGCTGACGCTGGAATGCCAGATGATGGCGCGCGCCTGCGGCAAGACCGACGTGCACAGCCTGGAGCCCGAGGACCTCGCCGCGCTCACCATGGAGGCTTCGGCCATGGCCCAGGTGCCGCTCGCAGGCTCCCAGCACACCGTCGGCCGCCCCGACATGAACCGCTACTAAGCGATCAGGACCGGAGAAGCGCCATGAGCGACAAGACCGGCGACGTCGACTACTACCTGAGCCAGAGCGGCCTCGACAGCGAGCGCGAGAAGGAGATCGGCCAGCACATCGGCTATCGCTACGATGTGAACCTGGTGCCCGATTACGAGCGGCTGACGCCCTTCCTCAAGCGCTACATCGATACCATGGGCTGGACCGACCTGAACTGGCTGGAAGACGTCCACATGGGCTACGAGGAAGGCCGGCCCGCGGTGTTCGACCGCAACATCAACGGCTGGGTCTCGGTGCCAGAGGACCTGGAGCTGCCCGACAACCAGCAGGAGCGCGACATGCTCGCCCGCGAGCTGCTGGTGAAGTTCCAGATGTCCCCCCGCCACCCCATGGCCGACCTCAACGGGGCGTACCGCAAGTTCTAGAGCGCGTCCGTCTTTGACGGACGCGCGACAGGCCGCGACCGCGGCCCGCCGCGTTAGCGGCGCCATCGCGGAAGCGCCGGCCGCAGGCCGGCTGCCGTGAGCGACAAACAGCCAGAGTGTTTCCGTGAAGGGCGGAAACGCTCTAAGTCTCCACCCAGCCGTCCTTGTGCGGGGTGAAGAACTTCAGGTCGATGCGCAGGTGCTTGTAGTACCAGGTGCCGTCGACCCGCACGTAGTCGTCGTCGTATTCCGCGAGCAGCCAGCGCGCCTCCTTGGGCCCGCCGCCGAGCTCCGTGGTGCAGGGCATGATCAGCCACCACTTGCCGTTGGCGGCATCCCCATCCACCGTGATGATCGGGTTGAGCACCAGGTGGGCGGCGAAGACGATGTCGTTGGAGATGCCTGAGAAGAAGCCGTGGATCGCCTCGCGCCCGACATGGCAGCCGAAGTTTTCGCCCCCGTCCCACACACCGTCTTCCACGAACATCGCCGCGATGCCGTCGGGGTCGTAGCCCGCGTCGCAGAGCTGGCAGTAGCGCGCCTTGAGCTGCTTGATGTCCTCGATCGCGTTGAGCCGCTCGACCTTCTCCTCAAACGTCATCGCTTCCTCCTCTGACTCGCTCGCGGGCGCCCGCACCGGCGCCCCGACCCTTCCGGCTAGAGCGCGTCCGTCTTTGACGGACGCGCGACAGGCCGCGACCGCGGCCCGCCGCGTTAGCGGCGCCCTCGCGGAGGCGCCGGCCGCAGGCCGGCTGCCGTGAGCGACAAGACGCTAGAGCGTTTCCGCGTAAAGCGGATACGCTCTAGGTAGCACAAAGGCGGCCGATTCGGGCAGAGGCCGAGGGCTTCTGTGCGCTGGCGGCGCCTCGCTGACCGCTCCGGATGACGCCCGCGGCCGAGTTCCCTATCATGCCCGCACCAGATAGTGGGAGGGAGCGATGGCACGGTTCGGCGTCGGCCAATCGGCACCGCGCAAGGAAGACGACGTACTGCTCAAAGGCCTCGGGCGGTTCCAGGACGACGTTTCGCTCGAGGGCGAGGTGCATGCCTGCTTCGTGCGCTCGCCCCTCGCCCATGCCGACATAAGGGCGGTCGACACAGCAGCGGCCGCGGCCGCCGATGGCGTGCTCGCCGTCTACACCGGCGCGGACGTGACGGCGGCCGGCATCGGCACGCTGCCCTGCATCGCCGATGCCTTCGTGCCGCTCACGCGTCCGGACGGAAGCCCCGCCTGCTATCCGCCCAACCCGATGCTGCCGGAGGATCGCGTGCGCCACGTCGGCGAGGCGGTGGTCATGGTCGTGGCCGAGACCCTCGCTGCTGCGCAGGATGCGGCAGAGCTCGTGAGCGTGGACTACGAACCGCTGCCGGCGGTGGTCGATGCCGGGCGTGCGCGCGAGGCGGACGCGCCGCAAATCTGGCCGGAGGCGCCCGGCAACCTCTCCTGCGTCTGGGCGCAGGGCGATGCAGCCGCCACCGAGGCCGCCTTCCGGGCCGCGGCCCACACCGTGGAAATCGAGCTGATCAACAACCGCGTGGTGGTGAACACCATCGAGCCGCGCGGCGCGCTCGGCGTCTACGACCCGGCGAGCGAGCGCTACACCCTCCACATCAACAGCCAGCACGTGCACGGCGCGCGCGCCGTCATCGCCGGCATCCTGGGCATCGAGGAAGACCGCCTGCGCATCCTCTCCCACGACCTCGGCGGCGGCTTCGGTATGAAGTACTTCACCTATCACGAGCACGTGCTCGTGGGCTGGGCCGCGCGCAAGCTGGGGCGGCCGGTGCGCTGGCTGTGCGGGCGCATCGAGGGGTTTCAGAGCGACACCCAGGCGCGCGACCACATCACGCGGGCGGCGCTGGCGCTCGATGCGGACGGGCAGTTCCTGGGCCTGCGCGTGCGCACGCTGGCCAACCTCGGCGCCTACGTCTCCAACCTCGGGCCGATCTCGCCGACCCTGCTCTACACGCGCATGCTCGCGAATGCCTACCGCACGCCCGCGATCCATGCCGAGGTCGAAGGCGTGCTCACCAACACCGTCTTCACCGATGCCTACCGCGGCGCCGGCATTCCGGAATCGAACTACGTGGTCGAGCGCCTGGTGGACAAGGCTGCGGCCACGCTCGGCCTTGCGCCCGACGAGATCCGCCGGCGCAACCTGATTCCGGCGGCGGCGATGCCCTATCAGGCGCCGCTCGACATCACCTATGACTCGGGCGACTACGCCCGCATCCTCGACGACAGCTTGGCGCTCGCCGGCTGGTCAGGCTTCGCCGGACGGCGCGCGGAGGCGGCGGCGCGGGGCAAGCTGCGCGGCATCGGCATCGCGGTCTACGTCGAATCGACCGTGGGCGATCCTGCCGAGTACGTCGCCATCCGCTTCCGCGACGACGGCGGGGTCAGCCTGAGCGCCGGCACCCAAGCCTCCGGTCAGGGTCACGTCACCACCTATGCCCAGCTGCTCAGCGAGAGCCTGGGCATACCCTTCGAGGCCATCGATCTCATCGAGGGGGACAGCGACGACCTCCCCGGAGGCGGCGGCAGCGGTGGCTCACGCTCCACCTACATGGTGGCGCTCGCGATCGATGACGGCGCCGCCAAGGTGATCGACAAGGGCACCCAGATCGCCGCCAACATCCTGGAGGTGGCGCCGGCGGACATCCGCTTCGCCGACGGCGACTTTTCCATCGCCGGCACCGACCGCGCCATCGACATCATGACTCTGGCGGCGCAGGCGAAAGAACCGGCCAACCTGCCGGAGGGCATGGAGCCGGGGCTGGACGCGAGCGGCAAGACGGAGACGCTTGAGGGTACCTTCCCCAACG
This sequence comes from Alphaproteobacteria bacterium, assembly GCA_963422645.2. Taxonomy (GTDB): domain Bacteria; phylum Pseudomonadota; class Alphaproteobacteria; order UBA828; family UBA828; genus WTGU01. The sequence continues at coordinate 264,275 of CAXXVO010000007.1, read as the reverse complement.
GCTGCCACATCTGCGAGGTCGAGGTCGACCCCGAGACCGGCGCACTGGATCTGGTCAACTACGCCGCGGTCAACGATTTTGGGCGCATCGTCAATCCCGTGCTGGTCGACGGCCAGGTGCACGGCGGCGTGGCGCAGGGGCTGGGACAGGCGGTGTTCGAGAACTGCGTCTACGACGAGGCATCCGGCCAGCTGCTCTCCGGCTCCTTCATGGACTACTGCATGCCGCGCGCCGACGACATGCCCCCCTTCGCGCTCGCCGCCAAGGGCGTGCCGACCAGCCAGAACCCGCTCGGCATCAAGGGCTGCGGCGAGGCGGGGGCAATCCCCGCGCCTGCGGCCGTGGTGAACGCCGTGCTCGATGCGCTCAAGGAGCGCGGCGTCACCGACATCGACATGCCGCTCACCCCGGAGCGCGTCTGGCGCGCGCTCGTAGCGGTTTAATCTTGATCCCTCAAGCGCCGGGCGCTCGCTCCGCTCGATCGCGCGCTCCGGCCGGCCGGTAGCGGCCGACCGGCACCTGCATCCAACCGCGACGGGAGTATCGTCCATGACCGTTTCGCTCGACCACGTCTTCACAGACCTGCCCAACAGCCTCATCGGCCAGAGCCGGCAGATCTGCATCGTCACCCGCGATCTCGACGCCTGCATCCGCAACTATGCAGACCGCATGGGGATCGGCCCCTGGTGGGTCCAAGAGTACGCGCCGCCGGACCTGAACGAGAGGCACTTTCGCGGCGGCCCCGGTCAGTTCTCCATGCGCCTCGCGCTCGCCTGGACCGGCGATCTCAACTGGGAGGTGATCGAGCCTCTGGAGGGGCCCAGCATCTACCACGAGTTTCTCGAGGAGCACGGCGAGGGGCTGCAGCACGTGGGCTTCCTGCTGCAGGATACAGGGCTCGATTGGGAGGGCTGCATCGCCGACATGGAGGCGCGTGGCTTCCAGCGGGTGATGAGCGGCGGTTGGCGCGGCGTGCGCTTCTGCTACTTCCAGACCGAGGACGCGCTCAAGACCACGCTGGAGCTGATCTACCGCCCCGACGGCTACCAGCGCCCGGACCCGATCTACTGGTATCCGGCCCGGGACTAGCTCCTGCAGCTCAAACGATGTTGGCCCGTGTAGCCGGCCAGAAGTCTTTGCGAATCGCGGCCAGAAGTCTTTGCGAATGGCCTGGAAAACAGGCTGATTTTCGGGGCTGATTCGGGCTGGAAAAACGGCCTCTGCATCGGCCATGCACGGGCCGTTCAGGGGCGCGGAATTCGGTGTGCACGGCCCCTGCAAGGGTTCTATTCCGCCTTCTCCTCCGCCTCGGGCGCGGGGGGCTGGGCGGGCCCGGCTTCGGGCGGGCGCCAGTGTCTGTCGTCGGCTGCGTCGAAGCGCTCGAGCGCGCCCGCGTCCATGGTTTCGATGCGCTTGCGGAGCGCGCGGCAGAGCCGGCGCAGGCGGTCGCGTTCGGCGTCCTGCTCCTCGGTGGCGGCGCCGCGCAGCCGCCGTCTGGCCTCGTGCTCCCAGCTCCTCGCCCCGTAGGCCTTCCGGATGCGGCGGGTTGCCTCCCGGTCGACCCCTTGCGCCCTTTCTTGCCGGAGGTCTTCGGCGGCGGCGCGCTCGCCCGCTTCGGCGATCATGGCCCATGCCGGCTTGGGGCTGGCGTCCGGGTCGGGGCCGTAGTCCGGCAGGCCGGGGATCGGGTTCCAGCCGTAGGCCTTCCATGTCGCCTCGTCGAACATCGTGTCGATGCCGCCGGGGAAGGAGCCCGGCAGGAAGCCGTGGGCATGAGCCGGCGGATCGCGTCCTGGATGTCGATCACCGTGTCATCCTCCGTCGGGCCGGGCGAGGGACGAGAACCTCTCTCCGTTCGACTGCGCCCACCATCGCACGAGCGAGCGGCGGATGCCGGCGGTGGCGGGTGCGACCCTGTGCCACCAGTCTGCGGGGAAGAGGACGAGCGATCCCGGCGGCGGGTCGATCCGTACGGGGCGGCGTTTCCGGCCCGGGTCCTGGAAGACCATGTCGCCGCCGGCTGCGGCGCGTTCGACGATGAGGCTTGCGGAGACGGTCCGGTCGAGGGTGTCGGGAACTCCCCGCCCTGCGTACTGGTCGACGTGCCAGAGGCAGGCCTGTCCTGCGAAGTAACAGTTGCAGACGGCGGGCGAGGGCGTGTCCGCGCATGCGTTCAGCACCTCGCGGGCGTAGTTGCGGGCGAGGGCGTCCAGGGCGTCGGTGCAGTCTGCCGGGAGCATCCCGTCGGGCAGCCATGCCTCGTAGCAGTCGTCCGCGCCGGGGCCCCGGCGCGCGAGCGCGAGCCCGTTGACGGCTCGCTCGACCTCGGCCATTGCTCGAGGGCCGATGGCTGCGCGGACGACGCGAATGGGGGGGGTGGAACCCTCTCCGGGCTCGACCGGGGTTGATTCGCGGGGGTCTCTCACGCCGGGCACCGCCGTCGAATCTCCTAGGACGCCCGATGGGTGTAGGTGACCGACCAGGGGCCTCGTGATCCTGCGTCCATCGCCAGGGTCGTGAATCTAGCGCGGACGTAGACCGCGCCGGAGAACGGCGCCCGCCATCCTATATAGTGAATAGTGGATAGGTATCTGTCGAAATACCGCGTCGGCGACGAGAATAGCCTGCTCGAGGCGACCTCGAAGGTGACGTAGTGCTTGCCGGAGGTCCCATCCACGCGCAGGCCGTTATTAGTCGGCCTTCTCCGGTTGAACGTGGGCGCCGGGATCACGGTCGTCGGTGTCGGTGTCGGTGTCGGTGTCGGTGTCGGTGTCGGTGTCGGTGTCGGTGTCGGTGTCGGTGTCGGTGTCGGTGTCGGTGTCGGTGTGGGTGTCGGTGTGGGCTGGCCCGCTCCTGCCGGATCGGTCAGCCCCCAGACATAGTTCAACGTCCCGGAGCCGTGCCATTCGCCGCTATTATAGCAAGCGAGAGCACCCCTCGGCTGAAGCTTGCCCGGCCAAGCGTGGGCGACCAGTTTGCATCGGCGCCGGTGACACCCTGCAGCTGCTTCCGCGCTGTGCTCAGCGCGGCCACCCGCACCGATACCGACCACAAGAACCGTCCACCGTGCCCTGAGCCTCCCAGGAGCAAGGTATCGAAATTATCGATCGGCGGGCTCGTCACTATGGGGGTGCCCGCGCGGGTAAATACAGCCGAGCCGGAAAAAATGCGCCGGACGTTGAATACGTTCGAAGAGATTTGAGCCGCCTGCAGCCTTCCCCGGATGGCTGCGGCGTCGAACTCCGCTCTGCCGTCGCGGCGGATGATCCATCCGGCGGCGCCCGGGACGTAGCGGTCGGATCGGAGGGAGGCGTTGATGATGCCCTCCGCCCTGTCGCCGGATGCGTCGGAGAGCGCGACGAGCTCGAGCGCGGCGTCGGACGATCCGGCCTGCGCGCGGAGCGCCACTATGGCGGCGAAGCGGCTTCTGAGGTCCTTGTCGACCTCGGCCGTAACCGTCGCTTCCAGCCCTGCCACCGCCTCGCGGGCATCGTCGGCCAGCGTGGCGGCAGCCGTCTGCGACAACCTCGCAGCGCTGGCGGCGTTCTGTGCGGCGGTCCGCGCCGCCGATGCCCGCACCGACTCCGTCTTCGCTGCGGCCGAGGCGGTCTCGGCATGGGTCCCGGAGACTGCGGCGGCGCTCGCGGACGTTGCCGCCTCGGTGGCCTTGGTCGAGGCGATCTCGGCCAGCGCGCGGGCCCTGGCGATCTCGGCGTCGAGGCCGGCGAGCGCGGGATTGTCGCGGATCGCCTTGAGGACTTGCTCACGCACGTCCTCGAAGACGTTCGCGACGAGCCTGTGGGGCTCGCCGAGTGCGGCGTCGACGCGGACGATCGCCGACATCTCGCCGGCGGTGGAGAGCGCGCGGAAGGCGAGGGTGTACGTCCCCCCGGGCGGGTCGGCCGAGGCGTAGGGCGACGACGTGAGGTAGCCGGCGTGCAGCGGGGTCATGTCGGCCCAGGGCACCTGCGAGCCTGCGCCGGCCGTATGGCGGATCAGGATGCCGGCGAGGTCGGGGATGTCGGGCGGTATCCAGGTGTAGAGCCGGATGCCGTCGGGGCGTTCGGAGACCGCGGCCTGCGTCGGCGGCGGCGGCAGGGGTCCGGTCTCCCAGCCCCAGGTTCCGCGCCAGCGCGGGCCGGCGGCGCGGTCGGCGGCGCCGGGCACGATCTCGACCGCCTGCCCCTGGCCCGGGGGCACGATCCAGGAGGTCTCCGTGGCGCCGCCCGTGAGCGTGGCGACCAGCTCGAGGCGGTCCCAGGAGGGGCCGGCGCGGACGATGCCGCCCTCCCACGGGCCGTCGACGGTCAGCGCGATGTGCAGGCGGATCATGTCGCCCTGCCCGATGCGGATGCGCTCGGGCATGAAGACGGCCTGGAGCACGCGCGGCGTGCGGGGCCGGGCGGCGGGGAAGGGGGCTGTGAGGTCGGAGGTCGCAAGCGTGTGGTAGGCCGCGACCTCGTCGATGGCGGTGAGCCGGTAGCGCCCCTCCATGGTCGGCGCGTGGGCGATTATCCGCACGCGGCGCGGCGGCTCGGTCGCGTCGTAGAGGCGCCAGAGCACGTCGGAGGGCGAGCCGCCGTCTGCCGGCGGATCTTCGAGCGCCGCGTCGAGCACGAGCTCGCGCGTCTGCCCCGCGGCGCCGGCCGGCGCGCTCACGGGCGACTGGCCGAGCGCGCCGGTGGCGGCGCGCAGCAGCACCCAGGCGTCGTCGCCGACCTCGACCGGCCGGTCGAGGACGATCCGGTCCGCCGTGCCCGCGACCAGCCGGCCGGCGATGCCGCCGTCGATCAGCCCGTGGGTGATCCACACCACGCTGCCGCGCGGGTAGTAGCGGCCCTCGGGCCCCATCTCCCAGGAGATCGTGCGTCGATGGTATTCCTGCCGGGCGGCATGGAGATTGCACATGACGGCCGCCCGGTCCGCAGTCGTGACGCCCTTCAGGGTCAGCGTCGCCGTGGAGGTCGGCGTGCCGGCGAGCCCCGGCCGCGAGCGCCGCACCGTGTTCCACTGCCAGTCCATGGCCGGCTCGACGTAGCGCACGGCGATCTCGTCGGCGATTTTGCCCGGCGTGTAGACGACGCGCATGGAGCCGGCGACGACGTTGCCGGGGGTGACCATGCCGGTGGGCGGCCGGTCGGCATCCTCCCAGACGACGCCGAGCTTGCCCGTGGCCCAGGTCGGGGCGGCGCGGCCGCAGCGGGCGATGAGCGCGAGGACCCGCTGCGCCGTGTCGGAGCCCTGGACGACATAGTCGCAGCGCAGCTTCTGCGCCTGGCACCAGTCGTGCCAGGCGGCGAGCGCCTCGTGGTCGATGCGCTCGTCGGGCAGGCCGAGGCCTGCGCGCAGACGGCCGCCGACGCGGATGCCGCGCGCGAACCAGCGCAGGATTGCGGCGGGGTTGGAGGTCGGCAGGTTCGCGCTTCCCCACTCGCCCGCCGCGTAGACGGGGACGCGCTGCTGCACCAGGGCCGAGAGGCGGCCGAAGAGCTGGCCGGAGGCGCGGATGCGGGCGCCCAGCCTGGTCTGGCCGGCGTAGTCGGCGTCGTCCGCCTGGTAGGCGCGGAGCGCGCCCCAGGTCACGTCGTCGTAGACGTACTCGTCGCCATCGGGCTCGGTGGTGCGGCGGACGCGGACCGTCCAGTCGTCACGGGAGGGCAGGTCGCGGACCAGGGTCTCGCGCAACGGCGTCTGGCTGTCGTTGGCCAGCGTCACGGTCGATGTGGCGGCAGCGGGCTGGCCGGGCAGGCGCCACTCGATCTCGATGTCGACCGAGTGCTCGACCGTCCTGCCCTTGCGCAGCCGGAAAATCCTGCCGGTGATGTCGATGGCGATGCGGCCGGTGTCCTTCGCCACGCGCTCGACCCAGCCGGTGCCCTCCAGTGCGGCGCCGTGGACGGTATCGACGTTGCCCGGCACCAGGCCGATCGCGCCGTCCGCGCCCGCCCACTCGGTTTCGACCGCGCCGTCCGCGCCCGCGCCCTCGTAGCTCGAGAGCGGCGTCGGCCCGATGCGCAGGTCGGAGACCTCCAGGTCGCCGAGGCCGAAGTTGAAGAGAGAGGCGAGATACTGATCGCCGCCCCTGTACTCGGTGTGCTCCGCCGCGCCGAGGTCGGGGAACATGCGGTGCCGGCCGAGCACCAGCGGCAACGGCTCGTAGAGCCTGGCCCGGTTCGCCCCGCCGCCGAGCGAGTAGACCGGCGTGGGCTGCTCCCCGCCCTCCGCGCCCGGCAGCTCGGGGGGTACGAGAGCGTTGAGCACGAGGCCGCCGACGAGATAGATGCCCGCGCTGGCGGCTGTCGCGGCCCAGCCCGTGAGGCCGAGCGCGCCCGGAATATAGGCGGCGGCGGCGACGATCAGGATGGTGCCGAGGATGCGCAGGAGGCCGGAGTTGCCCGCCACCGCGCGGAGGATGACGAGGTCGCCGGCGCCGAGCGGCGTCGCGGCCCAGGCCGCGCGGGCGACGGACAGGCCGTTGAGCGCGATCTCGACACGGTCGATGTCGAGGCCGAGGCGGCGCGCCTCCTCCCGCGCCAGGCCCTCGAGGGTCTGGCCGGGGCGCACCGCGACGCGGCGGGTCTCGCAGCCCTCGGCGGTCAGCGGGTGCGGCCACGCGGAGAGGGTGAGCGGGGTTCTTCCCTGTTCCCTCGCCGGCGGGGTCACAGCCACCGGTAGACCCCCTCGAGCGCGAGGCCGCGCAGCGGCAGCTCGCGGATCGGGTGCACGATCGTGCCCGCGCCCTCCGCGCAGTGCAGCACGCAGGGCTCGCCCGCGATGCGGCACCAGAGGCCGATATGGTGGCCGATGCGCCGCCGCCGCCCGGCCGCGTGCATCAGCACGCCGTCGCCCTCGCGGGGCGTCTCGGCGGGCGCGAGAGGCCGGGCGTGCTCTCCCCCGAGTGCGGCGACCTGCGATTCGCGCGCCGCCAGGCCGGCCGCGCGCGCGGGCTGTCAATCGGCTTTCAATACTGACCCCCGATCGGCGTGCAAAATTGACCCCCCTGAGTGGCACGGCGGAGGTTGTCCCGGTAGCCAATAGGGGGGACCCGCGCGGCTTCGTGTGGCGCCCTGCGCTACGCGGAGCGAAGCCGCGTGGGGGGTCCCTGTTGGCCCACCGGGGCAACCGGGCCGCAAGGGAGGCCGGCGGCGGGTCAGGAGCGGTTCTTGAAGCGCCAGCTCTCGTTGCCGGTCTCGATGATCTCGCAATGATGGGTGAGGCGATCGAGCAGCGCTGTGGTCATCTTGGGGTCGCCGAAGACGGATGGCCATTCGCCGAAGGCGAGGTTTGTGGTGATGACGATCGAGGTGCGCTCGTAGAGCCGGCTCATCAGATGGAAGAGCAGCTGCCCACCGGCCTGGGCGAAGGGCAGGTAGCCGAGCTCGTCGAGGATGACGAAGTCGCGGCGGACGAGCTGGTCTGCAGTGCGGCCCTGGCGTCCGGCGCGAAGCTCGGCCTCGAGGAGGTTGACCAGGTCGACGACGTTGTAGCACCGGCCGCGCGCGCCCTTGCGGATGCAGGACCGCGCGATGGCGACGGCGAGATGGGTCTTGCCGGTACCGGTGCCGCCGACCAGCACGATGTTGCGTTTGCCCTCGAGGAAGCCGCCGCCGGCGAGCTCCTGGATCAGGGGCTCGTTGACCGGCGAGGCGGCGAAGTCGAAGTCGGCCAGCTCCTTGACCGTCGGCAGCTTGGCGGAGGCCATCTGGTACTTGATCGAGCGGGCCCTCTTGTCGGCGATCTCGACCTGCAGCAGCGTACCGATGATCTGTTGCACCGGATGGCGGCGCTTGAGCCCGTCGGCAAGGATGTCGTCGTAAGCGGCGCGCATACCTGCGAGCTTCAGCTGGGTCATCATCTCCAGCACATCATGACGCTCCATGACCGGCCTCCCTCAGGCTGTCGTAGCGCTGACAGTCGGCTACCGGCTTGTGGCGAAGCTGCAGGCCCTCGGGCGTCGGGATGATTGCCGGCGGTGCCGGCTGGCGCTGCCGGGCGAGGATGTTGAGCACCACGTCGGCGCTGCAGGCACCGCAGTCGAGCGTCTCGGCACAGGCCGCCTCAACCGCCTCCAGTCCGTCCTCCAGCACCGCCGCGAGCACCTTGACGAACTGCCGGTCGCCGTCGTCGTGGCCCGCGAGCCGGGTTCGCAGGCGGCCGAGCGCGTTGGGCAACTGCCAGTCCTTGAAGGGCGCGCCATTGCGTAGCGCGCCGGGCTTCCGCGTCAGGATCGGCACGTAATGCCACGGATCGTAGACGAACCGGCCGCGCCCGAAGCTGCGGGGGTGCTCGGCAACGGTCTCGCCGTCCTGGCGGATGACGATCCGATCGGCATAGGCCCGCACGTCCACCGGCCGGCCGACGGCGCGGGCCGCGACGCTGTACTGGTTGTTGTCGAAGCGCACCAGACAGGTCTTCGAGACCGACACCTCGCTGGCATGGAAGCCGTCGAAGGGGCCGCGATACGCCATCAGGAAGGGCTGCTCCTCCTCGAACACCTGCCACACCGTCTTGCCCGGGATTGTCGGATGCGGATGCTTCTTGGCGTCCTCGATGCACCGATCCATCAGCCACTCGTTGATCTCGGCGTAGGAGCGGCCCCGCGGGATGGGCACGAACAGGCGGCCGCGAAGGTCACCCACCTGCTTCTCGACCTGCCCCTTCTCCCAGCCAGCCCCTGGCGTGCACGCCACAGGCTCCACCAGATGGTGCGAGCACAGCTCCTGGAAGCGGCGGTTGTAGTCCCGCTTCTTGCCCACGAAGATCGTGCTCACCGCCGTCTTCATGTTGTCGTAGATGCCCCGCCGGCAGACCCCGCCGAAGAAGCGGAAGGCACGCTCGTGCGCCTCGAAGACCATCTCCTGGCTCTCGCGGGGAAAGATCTGGACCAGATACATCCGGCTGTGGCACAGCCGCATGTGCGCCGCCTTCACCCTGGTCGTCGCGCCCGACAGACGCGCGTACTCGTGGCTCCAGTCGAACTGGTAGGCCTCGCCGGGATCGAAGATCAGCGGCACATAGGCCTGCGCCGGCGACAACAGCCGCCACCGGCGCCGCCAGGCCCTGGCATAGCGGCGAACCGCGTCATAGCCGCCCTTGTAGCCCAGCGACACAAGGTCTTCATGAATCCGCAGAAGAGACAGCCGATCCTTGCGTGCCTTCTTCTCGTTGGCCTTCAGCTGGCGCTCAAGCTCCTCCACCCACAGCCCAAGCTTCGGCATCGGCTGGATCTTGCGCTCGTAGCTGTGCGAGGTCGCATCGCCCCGCACCACCTTGCGTATCGTGTTCTTGGAAACCCTCAAATCCCGGGCGAGCTTCTTGATCGGAACGCCCTTCACCAGATGATCCCGACGGATCTTCGCGATCGTTTCCACAACCAGCATCTCCCCCACCACCCCGTCCGTCCAAACGACGAGGTGTGTTCATGGACACAAATCCAAGGGGGTCAATTTTGGACGCCGATCACCCCCAATAGGGGGTCACTTTTCCACGCTTAACAACAGACCTCGGCGGTCTCCTCCAGGTACCACTGCAGGTGGCAGCCAAGCCTGGAGTGGTCGTCGAGGAAGCCGAGCAGGATGGGCGTCTGCCATTCGCCCGACGCCGTCAGCACGCGGCGCTTGCCGTGGTGGAAGTCCCCGTGCCACAGCGCGTGACTGCGAGACACCTCGTAGCTAAGGACCTCGCGGGCTTCGACCGCCGGCTTGTCCTCACCCTCGTGCCACTTCCTGGGGCGCTCGCGCACCAGGCCGCGATTGCGCATCGCCCGCGTCAGCGTCGCGTAGGACGGCATCGGGCCGAGCTCGGGATGGGTCGCAACATGAGCCTTGAGGGTCTCGTAGTGGAGCTGCGCCGCCCACGAGGGATGGACCCGGTACTGCTCGCGCAGCGCCGCGATCAGCCCCGCCGACATGGACCGCTCGCGGCCGACGTCGGTCCGAGGCTTCCGGCGCAGCGCCTTGACCGGGTCCTGCTCCTCTGCCCGCGCCCGGTAGTACCAGCGCTCGATCGTCGAGGCCGCAAAGCGCACCGGCCCCTTGCCCGACGGGTGCTCCCAGTCGCGCTGCGACAGACGCTCGAACTCGGCCCCCAGCTGGCCTGCAGGCGGCGGTGAAGCCAGAAGCGGCCCCACCACCGCAAAGCGCAGCCGGGCCCACTTCTCGCGCCTGGCGCCTGCGTCGTCCTTGTCCATTCCGGCATCCCTCCCTCGCCGCATCGGAGAGATGCCCATGTAGAACGCCCTATCCGGGCGTGACAGGAACACTTTCTGCGGGCGGCGCCGAGCCATCGCCGAGCCCGCAATAGCCCGTCCACGGCTTGAACCAGATCAGGCTCAGGAACAGACGCTCACCGAAGCGTCCGCCCCGCATCTGCCGCAGCACGAAGAGCAGCGGCACCTCCTCGGGTGGCATCACCAGTTCGCCACGCTTCGCTCCCCAGGGCTCCGTCGCCGGGAACGCCTCCAGCCACCACTTCCGCCAGCGGCGCAGTGTGGCGACCGAGACCCCCCACTTCCGCTTGATCGTCTGCAACCGCACCCCGCCTCTCAGAACCAGTGCACTCAACAGAACGAACAGGGCGCCCAGATAAAAGCGGCGCCCGAAGAATCGTACCGATGGTGGGGTCGCTCGCAGGCGGCAATCCGCGCAGCAGAAGCTGAACCGCCGCGTGCCCTCTTCCCTCAACTCGGCTGCCAGACCGTACGGCTTGCGCGGATACGTCGCGCTGTGCAGCTTGCCGGGGCAGTGTCGGCAGCCCGCCTCGCGGCAGCGCGCCGCCTCGGCCTCATCGACCTCGCGCAGCCAGGCCCAGACCAGGGCGTTGCAAAGCATGGAGTGGCGGAAAATGTTGTGCGACATTGGGGCCGTCTCTGGCGATTGTGACCGTCACCACGAGACAAAGCCCCCCGGCGAACTTCTTGCAAGTTCGCCGAGGGGCACCCGCCCCAAAACCTCAACAAATCCGAGCGGATCAGGCCCCGATCCCCGCTGAAAGACCGCGCGCGCTCACCGGCGCATCATGGCCCGATCCCGCAGACCCCGCCCTCGCCGTCTCCGTCGAATGGCCCGAGATGGTGGTCGCCGACGCCTCCCGACACGCCGCCGCGCTCGCCCAGACCGCAGGCGCCGCGGCGCTGGCCATCGAGCGCGGCCTGCTCTCGGACGCCACCGCGCTCCGCGTCATCGCCGCTGTCGCCGGGCGCCTCGGCGTCGAGATCGACGCCGACGCCGAACTCGAGGCGGCGCGCGAAGACGCCGCCGGACGGGCCGAAGAAGACGCCTTCCGCGAGCCCCCGCAGGACGAGGACGCCGACGACGGCGAGGCGTAGCACGTGGCTACCGACCGTCAGCGCGAGCGCAGGCTCAAGGGCGAGCGATCCCGCCGCGCCCGCGCCCTGCCCCGCATCCAGAAGGACACCGCCGCCGAGGTCGGCCGCATCCTCGGGCGCGCCGAGCGCGACATCCGGGCCACCCTCGCCGGCGCGCCCTCCGATTACCAGGCATGGGCGCTGCCATCCCTCCAGGCCTCCGTCCGGGACGCCCTCGACAGCCTCGGCGCAGACGCCGGGCAGGCCATGGCCGAGGGCGCAACCCGCGCCTGGGACGCCGGCATCGATACCGTGGACGCCCCCGTCGACGCCGCCATGCGCCTCGATGCCCCCGACTTCCGCATCGCCGCCGTCCTGCCCGAGGTCGACACCCGCCAGCTCCTCGCCATGCGATCCTTCCTCACCGACAGGATGAAGGGCGTCACCGCCGCCCTCGCAGACCGCGTCAACACCCAGCTCGGCCTCGCCATGACCGGCTCGGTCCCCGTCGGCGAGACCACCGGACGCGTCGCCGCCATCCTCAAGACCGGCGGCAGGTCCCGCGCCCTGACAATCGTGCGGACCGAGCTCGGCCGCGCATACTCCATGGCCGGACAGCAGCGCATGGAGCAGGCCGCCGAGGTCCTGCCGGGGCTGAAGAAGCAGTGGCGACGCTCCGGAAAGCTCAGAAGCCGCATCGCCCACGACGCCGTCGACGGACAGATCAGGGAAGCCGCCAGGCCCTTCGACGTCGGCGGCGCTTCGCTCATGTACCCCCGCGATCCCGCCGGACCCGCCGCCGAGACGATCAACTGCGGATGCCAGTCGCTGCCATGGATGGAAAGCTGGGAGGTCGAGAACCCCGGGCGAAAGCCCTTCTCCGACGAGGAGATCGCACGCGACCCGCGGCGCGCCGATCTCGAAGGGAAGGAGGCCGGCGCGGGGACAACGCCGGCATCGTAGACCGGGCGAGGCGAAGCACCGCGCCGCACCGGGATTTACCGGCGAATCCGCACCCCCGGAACCGCGCCGATTTACAGGCCTTTCAGCACCCCTGAAACGCCCCGAAAATCACCGTTTCCAGCCAATTCACGGCCCTTTCCGGGCCGGATTCGCAAAGACTTTCGTCCGGCCCGCCAGACCCCGGAAACGCCGCCAACCCCTTGACCGTCCGCCTTCTTCCGCCTTCTTCCCGGCATCTTCCGGATTCGCAATGACTTTCGTCCCCCTACAGCCCGCCAGACGGATCGCGTGCCCACACGGGCATTGATGCCAGCTTTGCTCGTCATGCGTAGCGCGCTTACATTGCGCTAATATGCGCAACCGGGTGCTTGCTGAGGCATGAACGCGTTGGAGCGGGATGCGATGGCCAACTCATACAGCGTCGATGTTTGCCGCTGCGAGGAAACCGACGTATTCGTTGCGACGAGCGACGACATACCGGGTCTGACCCTCGAAGCAGACACGCTCGGCGGCATGCTCGAGGCCGTCATGGAGATGGTGCCGCAACTGCTCGAGCGCAATCTGGACGTGCCCCGCGATGCAGAAGTCCAGGTGACCGTACGGCTTCAGCAGCCAGAGCAACCGGCCCCGCAACAAGGGCGCCGCCGGTGTCCCCGGTCCCGGGTCAATGCACGAACGCCGCGCTATGTCGTCGAGGAAACGCTGATCCCGTCACACGCCTAGCACGGGTATCGCGGTGGCGACATACGAACGGAAGGTGAAGAGCCTTCTGAAGGTGGCCGGCTGGGTCAAAATCCGCCAGGGCAGGTCAAGTCACGAACAATGGCAGAGTGAGGGCCGGACCGGGATAGTCATAACCGTCCCAAGCAAGATCAAGAGCCGGCATACGGCCAACCATATTCTCAAGCAGGCGGGTATCGACGAGAAGCTCTGACCGGCCGGTCGAAGGCGTGCGGCGTCAGCTGTCCTGCCAGACCGGGTCCCGCTTCTCCAGGAAGGCGGTGATGCCTTCGCGCGCGTCGTCGGCCTGGATGGTGCGGTAGATCACCTCGCCGGCGTAGTCGTAGGCATCGCCCCGGTCCATCTCCAGCTGGCGGTAGAAGGACCGCTTGCCCTGGGCGATGGCGTAGGCCGACTTCGACGCGATATGCCGCGCCACTTCGTCCACCCGCTCGTTCAGCTTGTCGGACTCCACGACCTCGCTGACCAGCCCCATGCGGAACGCGGTCTCGGCATCCACCATCTTGCCGGTGAGCAGCATCTGCATCGCGTGCTTGGGCGCGACGGCGCGGCTCACCGCCACCTGCGGCGAATGGCACCAGAAGCCGATGTTCACGCCGGGGGTGGCGAATTTGGCCTCAGACGAGGCGTAGACCAGATCGCAGCTCGCGACCAGCTCGCAGCCGGCGGCTGTGGCGATGCTGTGGACCTTGGCGATCACCGGCTGGGGCAGGCCGATCAGGCTTTGCATCATGCGCGAGCAGGTCGCGGTGGCGTCGCGCTTGGTCTCCGGCGCTTTCATGGCCTCGACCGATTCGTTGAGGTCGTGGCCGGTGCAGAAGAGCCGCCCGGCCGCCGCCAGGATCACCACCCGCACCGAGCGATCGTCCCTGATCTCGTCGAGGGTGTCCTGCAACTCGTGCACCAGCTGGTGGGAGAGGCTGTTGCCCGACTTGGGCCGGTTCAGCGTGAGCGTCGTCACGCCGTCGTCGTCCTTGCGGCGCAGCGTGCGCGCGATCCCCTCGGGCAGTTCCACGATCTCGGTCGCCATCATTCCCTCCGGCTCTCCGGCTTGCGGGCGGCATACTAGCACTCCGCAGCACGGAAAGCGCAGGCGTTGGGATCCCGGGGAGAAAACGCCCCCACCTCACCCCAGCCCTCTCCGCCCCCAGGGGCGGAGAGGGAGAACGGACGACCCCTTTGTCCCGCCGGCCGCAGGCCCGGACGGCGCGACTGCGCCGCGCGCGTAAGCGCGGAGCCAAGCGAGCGGAGCGAGCGCTCGGCGACTGAGGGATACGAATAAGGCTCACCTGCTTGCGGCGGCGCGCGATGTGGCCTATTTCGTGGCCCGCCGGTGCCGTCGCGGCCGGGCTGGCGCGCGTGCATCCGAGAGAAGCGGGAGATCCCATGGCACAGCTTGAAGGGAGGGTCGCCGTCGTCACCGGCGGCGGGCGGGGCTTGGGCCGCGCCTATTGCGAGGCGCTGGCGCGCGAGGGCGCGACGGTGGTGGCCGCTGACATCCGAGATACGGCCGAGACGGTGGAGGCCATCGGCAAGACCAACGGGCGCGTTACCGGCATCGCGCTGGATGTCGCCGACATGGCGAGCTGCGAGACCATGGCCAAGCACACCGTCGCCGAGTTCGGGCGCATCGACGTGCTCATCAACAACGCCGCACTCTATGGCGACATCCAGGGCGGGCACTTCGACAAGATCGCGCAGGACGAGTGGGACAAGACCATGGCCGTCAACGTGCGCGGCGTCTGGCAATGCACCAAGGCGTGCGTGCCGGCCATGCGCGAGGCGGGCGGCGGCTCCATCGTCAACATCGCCTCGCTGGCCGCGGTCTACGGCATGCCCTTCGGGCTCCACTACGCGACCTCGAAAGCGGCGGTCATCGGCATGACCCGCGCGCTTGCCCGCGAGCTCGGGCGCGACTGGATCAGGGTCAACGCGATCGCGCCGAGCGCGGTGCTGACCGAGGGGACAGACGAGTTCTTCGGGGCCAAGAAGGACAAGCTGCTTCAGGCCGTCGCCACCGGTCAAAGCCTGCAGAAGAACCTCGAGACCGACGATCTGGTCGGCACCGTGCTCTACCTCTCGTCCGACGCGAGCAAGCTGGTCACGGGCCAGACCCTGATGGTGGACGGCGGCACGGTCTTTCTCTAAGGCCGGACGGTTCGCTCGGCTTCATGGCGACTCCGAAGCGCCGCTGACGCGAGTTCCGCCGGTGTAGCCGACGAAAACGAATAATCTAGAAGAGGGGCGCCGGGACTCGGCGGGTCCACCCGGCTCGTCAGGATGCCGGCGGCACGGTCCCGCAGGTTTCCCTGACGATGAGTTCCGTCTTCAGGACGATGCGCTGGGGCGGGGCGCCGGGATTGTCGATTCGCTCCAGCAGCGCCGCGGCGGCCTGCCGGCCAATCTCGTCGCGCGAAACCTTCGTGACGCTCAGCGAAGGGCTCACGAGGCTCGCCTCCTCCACGTCTTCATGGCCGATTAGCGCGAAGTTTTTCCCGGAGTGAAGGCCTTCCCGCACCAAGCCATGGAACAGCCCGAGCGCGATCGAATCGTTATAGCAAATCGCGGCCGTCGGCCGGGGCTCGAGCCCTGCGATCCAGCGCGCAGCTCGGAAGCCTTCGACGCGTGTCGGAACTGAGGTCCAGACGAGCGCGCTGTCAAACGCGACATGCGCCCGCTCAAGGGCCGCCCGATGACCGCGCAAGCGTTCGCCGAAGGGACTTGTACTGGGATCGCCGCCAACCATCGCAATGCGGCGGTGCCCCAGGGGCAGCAAGCGCTCCGTCGCCAGCCGACCCGATTCATGGTCGTCGTTCACGACATAGTCGAATGGCGAATTGAACATGGCCCGGGACACGAACACGAGGGGCGGCACGGGTACGTGCTGCGGCGAGAAATCCTCCGGAGTGGAACCGATGGCCGGATCTCGTGCACCGGGTCCTCGTTGGATCAGCGTTCCGGGACGCCACCCTCCGCGACGCGTCGCGCGACGAACTCGTCGAGCTCCTCGCCGATCGCGGGGTCGAGCGGCGGAGCCTCGTAGTCGGCGAGCAGTTGCTTCCAGATCGTAACTACCCAGGTACCCCAATCCTGAGTTGAGGACGGTGATTATGGCGGCGGCCGCGGTCTGGTCAGGAGTACGCAGGAGCACGATCCAGTACGGCGATCAACTTTTCGTGATGTCGGCAAGATCCTTCCAGGCGCGAGATCGCGCTTGCCATAATACGAGGAGGATATCGTCGGTATGCACCGCCTGGCCGCGGCCGCCAGCGTTGTGCCGTGCTCGGAGGCCGCCGCCCTGCCCCTGCGAATCGCGATCGGGGAGACGAAAGACCCGACCTGCCAAGCCCGCGCATCCCGGTCGACCGCGACTGCCGGTTCGGCGTAGGCTGGCGGCATGCCGGAATTGATCGCCGTCGCACACATGTTGGAAATCCCCTGCCAGGTGCCACTGAGGGGAAGCCGGGCCGGTGAGCCTTCCCTCGACGCCGCACGACGCGCTGTTCCGGGCGCTGGTCGCCAACCCGGCCCGCGCCGGCGCACTGCTCGCGGAGTACCTTCCCCAAGAAGTCGCCGATCTGCTCGATCCCGGCACTCAGCCCGAGGCGGTCGAGGGAAGCTTCGTCGACGCGGACGCCGCTAGGACACAGTGCGACGCCCTCTTCAGGGTCAAACTCAAGACCGGGCACCAGGCCCGCATATACGTCCTCCTCGAGCACAAGAGCAGCGTCGACGCCGGCACGCCGCTTCAGATTCTGAAGTACATGGCCAACATCTGGCTCCGCGAGATCGAGGGCGGTACCGCCAGGAACAGGCTGCCGCCGATCATCCCGCTCGTTTTCTATCATGGGCAGGGTCGATGGACGGCGGCCCGCTCGGTGGCGGAGATGATCGAGGGCGGTACCGCCAGGAACAGGCTGCCGCCGATCATCCCGCTCGTTTTCTATCATGGGCAGGGTCGATGGACGGCGGCCCGCTCGGTGGCGGAGATGATCGAGGCGCCCGACGATCTGGCACCCTTCCTGCGGGAGTTCACCTACGTGCTGCACGACCTTGGGGAGATCGCGCCGCTCCGGCTTTCCCGAACGCCCGAGGTGCGGGCCGGGCTGCTGGCGTTCAAGGTGGTCCACGCAGACGCCATCCCGCCCGACATTCTCGATCAGATGACCGGCGGTCCGGTTGCGGGGAGCGAGTTCGAGCGCCATATTATTCGCTACATCGCGGAGCGCATGAACCTGACGCCACCCTTGCTGGAGGCGTCGTTGCGCCGGACGAAGCCGGACCGCTGAGAGGCGCTGATGGGCACGGTGGCGGAAGCCTGGATCGAGCAGGGAAGAGTAGAGGGGGTTGAACGCGGTCGGACCGAGGGCATGGCCCAAGGTATCGCCTCGGGCCAAGCTGGGCTTCTTCTTCGCCAGCTTGAACTGCGTTTCGGTGAATTGTCGGAGGCGGTTCGCGGGCGGGTTCGCGGCGCGTCTGCCTCCGAACTCGAAGCCTGGGCGATGGCGGTGCTGGTCGCGGCCAGCCTCGACGAGGTGCTGGCTGCCAGACCGGGACCCTGACTTCCGGGCGCCACCGCTTCGCCGGCACAAGACCGATACGATGGAATGGTGGAGAGCACCCCATGACGATCGCCCTCAAGATGCACGACGACGTTTGCGTCTTCGCCCATCCGCCGGAGTACGACGAGGCTGTGGATCAACTCGACCATCTTCTGGAGCGGCGGAACTCGGGCGCCCTCTCGAATATGCGCTATCGCCGTGCCCTCGAAGAGCTCGTCGCGCGCCATCCGTGGTACGTCGACGGTCACGCCCATCTCGGCAACAGGCTCTACGAGGAGGGCCGCTTCGAGCAAGCGCTGGAATCCTATGGACGAGGCTTCTCGCTCTGCACGAAGGCTCTCCCTTCGGAATTCAAGGCCCTCATCGAGTGGCGCCATCTTGAGAACCGCCCCTTCCTGCGCACGGCCCATGGACTGGCGCTTTGCCAGCTGAAGCTCGGCCGCACCGATGATGGATTGTCGATGTTGGAGCGCATGCTGGTGTGGAATCCTGGCGACAACCAGGGGATCCGCTTCATCATCGGCTCGGAGTATCTGCGTGCCGGGCTGGACGGGAACGCGCTTTCGTTCATCGAGACCGAGGCACCGCAGTATCCGCCCTGCCGATACGAGCTGGCCCTGCTACGGTTTCACAGGGAACACTACGTGGCCGCCGCGACATCGCTGCGGCTGGGTTTCGTCGAGAACGGCTACATCGCGGAAATCCTTAGCGGCAGCCCGGATCCCCTGCCCATGGGCATATGGCACGGCCACGGTGACGGGATGCCGCGGACGGCGAAGGACTATGTTTCCGAGTACGGCCGCTTGTGGCGCGAGACGCCGGGCGCGATCGCCTTCCTGCGGTGGCTTCATACCCACCCCCGGGTGATGGCGGAACGAGCGGACATCCTCCGCTACGACGAAGAGGCGCTGTGGGAGCGCGACGCCGCACGGCGCGTGTTCCTGTCGCGGACTCAAGGCGCCGCAATAGGCCGGATCGACGATGCGCTGTCGGAGGAGATCGTCGTCGAGCGCATCGATCAGTATGGCCAAACGGTATTGCCCTGGCTCCATGCCGCCACAATTTGCGGGGCCTGAGGGGGAATTCGCAGTCTCGTCGCCGTTAGCGACCGGAGCGGCGCAAACGGCGATCGCCGTGAGTTCTCACGCCCCGGCTGATTCGCATTCGCTACACGAACCACAGTCACAACTGGTGTTGCCGTCGCGACGCTCGCACCCCTCCTTTTCAGCACGATTGCATTCGCCGAGATCGACATGGCGAGGCTGATTTCTCCCGCGAAATACGCACCCTCCTCCAATTCGAGCCGATCATGAACTGTCGATCCACTCGGCAACGGCTCTTGATGACAACGGTGATCCCAGAAAAGCCGCACAGTATGGTGTTGCTATGCGGAGTCCGGCATGTTCCCCGCGAATCAAGCCGCACCGACCCGCCAGGCTGACAATGTCGAGTTGCTGGATGCTGGGAGAGCAAGTTGGCATACAGGAACCCTGATTGCGAAGAAGCAGCCCGCATTCGCGACTGCCTCGCTCGGCTCGAGGCCGAGCGCGATGTCCTGAAGGCACGGCTTGCCGAGCTTGAAGTCCAGGATCGGATCGTGCCCAACGGCGTCTCGCGGAACGAGCAGGTAACCGAGCGCTCGCCCGCGCATCAGAAGATCGCGCTGTTTCGATCGCTCTTCCGCGGCCGCGACGACGTCTATCCCAAGCGCTGGGAGAACGCCCGGACCGGAAAGTCGGGATACGCGCTCGCCTGCGGCAACGAGTGGAAGCCGCAGGTATGCGGCAAGCCCAGGGTCAAGTGCGGCTCCTGCACCAACCAGGCCTTCCTTGCCGTCACCGACGAGACGATCGTGGACCACCTGCGCGGCCGCCACACAGTGGGGGTCTATCCCATGATGACGGACAGCTCGTGCCACTTCCTGGCCGCCGACTTCGACAAGGAGACGTGGCGGACGGATGCCGGAGCCTTCCTCGTTGCGTGCCGTTCGAAGAACATTCCGGCGGTCCTGGAACGATCGCGCTCGGGCAATGGCGGCCATGTCTGGATTTTCTTCGCCGAGGCGGTGCCGGCGATACTCGCCCGCCGCCTTGGCGCCCACCTTCTCACCGAAGCCATGGAGAACAACCCGGACATCGGCTTCACTTCCTACGACCGGTTCTTCCCGAGCCAGGACACTCTTCCGGATGGCGGATTCGGCAACCTGATCGCGCTGCCCCTGCAGGGCGGCCCGCGCGAGAGCGGCAACAGCCTTTTTCTCGACGACGAGTGCGAGCCCTATGCCGACCAGTGGGCCTTTCTGGCCTCGGTTGGCCGCCTGAGCCTGGCAGAGGCCACGGCCATCGTCGACGAAGCCAGCCGGCAAGGCCGGGTGGTCGGCCTCCGTCTGCTAATTGAAGAAGAGGACCAGGAGCCCTGGGCGGCACCTCCATCGCGACGTCGGCCTCCGCCGGCGATCGTGGGTGCGCTCCCCGAGCGGGTCGATGCGATTTTAGGCGACCAGCTCTACGTTCCGCGCGAGGGCTTGCCGCCGGGGTTGGTCAACCGGCTGGTCCGCCTCGCGGCATTCCAGAACCCGGAATTCTATCGCGCACAGGCGATGAAGCGCTCGACCTTCGGCATCCCCCGCATCGTGGCCAGCGCCGAACTCCTGTCCCACCACATTGCTCTGCCGCGCGGCTGCCGCGCGGCGATGGAGCAGTTGCTCGACGAACTCGGTATTGCCTGCCGCGTGCGTGATGAACGCAACACAGGCCGCCCTCTCGATACCGCCTTTCTCGGCGAGTTGATCCCGGAGCAGAAGGCGGCGGCCGAGGCCCTGCTCGCACACGAGACCGGTGTGCTCGCGGCGGCGACGGGATTCGGCAAGACGGTCGTCGCCGCCTCCGTGATCGCCGCGCGCAAGGTGAACACGCTCATACTCGTTCACCGCAACCAGTTGATGGATCAGTGGGTCGCGCGTTTGGGGACGTTCCTGGATCTCCCGGAGGGCGCGATCGGGCGTATCGGCGGAGGCAATCGCAAGGCGGGCGGCGTTGTCGACGTCGGCATGCTGCAGAGTCTTGAGCGCGACAACGTGGTGGACGACATCGTCGCGGACTACGGACATCTCGTGGTCGACGAGTGCCACCATCTCTCGGCAACCAGGTTCGAGATGGTGGCGCGGCGTGCCAAGGCTCGTTACGTCCTCGGGCTGTCGGCGACGGTCACACGCCGGGACGGCCATCATCCCATCGTCTTCATGCAGTGCGGCCCGGTCCGGTTCCGGGCGAGCGCCAAGGCGGAGGCGCGCCGTCACCCGTTCAGGCATCGGGCGATCCTGCGTCCGACTTCGTTCAGGCTGCCCGACAGCGACCATGAAGATCGTCCTCCGATCCAGCGGATTTACGCCACGCTGGCTGACGATGAGAGTCGCAACGCGCTGATTTTCGACGACGTGCTGACCGCGCTGGAGGGAGGCCGCTCGCCGATCCTTCTGACCGAGCGCAAGGAGCACGCCAACCGCTTTGCGGAGAGGCTCGGCCGCTTCGCGCGCAACGTGATCCTTCTGCGCGGCGGCATGGGCGTGAAGCAGCGCCGCGAGATCATGCAGCGGCTCGAAGGGATCCCCGATCACGAAGAGCGTGTTCTGGTCGCGACCGGCCGCTATATCGGCGAGGGCTTCGACGACGCCCGCCTCGATACGCTGTTCCTGACGATGCCGATATCGTGGAGAGGGACGCTGGCTCAGTATGTCGGCCGCCTTCATCGCATTCATCCGGAGAAGCGCGAGGTGCTGGTCTACGACTATCTCGACGACGCCGTGCCGGCGCTTCGGCGCATGGCGGCAAAGCGCGTTCGCGGATACGAGAACCTCGGCTACACGGTCGAGGCGCCCGACGCCTTGAGCACCGAGCGAGATTCTTCAGGCGATGCGTGACGACGAGTGCGCCGCCGCCACGATCAGCCGCCGGCATGGATCGCATCCGGCCAATGGCCCACACGCTCCTTCTTCGGCAAGTGCGGGCGGGGTGAACGTTGGCTCGCTTTGCTCGGCGCGTCCGCCTCTCGACCCAACGCCCCTCCATGTTCGTCACCGGCTTCGCCGAGTTCGGGCGCACCCGGCGCTTGGCCACCATCATCGTCTTCATGACGATGTCGTTGTACATGCAGTCGAACGTGGCGCGTGCGGCGTTGCCGCAGGCAATCCGTGGGGGCTCAGCCTGACGCATCAGCGGACACAGGCTATGCTTGGCGCCGTCGCGCCGGTGCGGAGAGCGACTGCATATTCGGGGTAAGAGCGCAGCCATGTCCGGGAAACGTGCAGACCAGGGAAAGCGGCGTCGAAAGCGGGCGACCGCCCCCACCTTTCAGGGCTGGCATTCGACTGACGAAGAGGAGATCAAGCGGCGGCAGTGGCGCGGTCGAACCGAGACCGCCGAAGTCCGGCCCGTGGATGAGGCGAACGGCCCCTTCTGCGATTACACGGTGACGTCCTCCACCGGTAATTCCTACACCGTGGAAATCCGCAGCATCCGGGAGCGCATCAACTCCTGCGGGTGCCCGGATCACAGGACCAGCCGCCTCGGCACGTGCAAGCATATCGAAGGCGCGCTGCGGCGCCTGACCAGGCGCGTCCGTTCGCGCGAGGAGAGCAGCCGCATTGAGGTCTTTCTCGACGAGCGCGACAGACGAAACCTGCGCCTGTCGGTGCCCGAGAACCTCGCGCGCGACAACCCCGTTCTCGTTGCAGACGTGGAGCGCCACTTCGATGAGCTGCATCAGGGATCGAGCGAGGCTCTTGCGACCTTGAGAGATATCGCGCGGGAGAACGCCCACTCCTTGCGCGTCTCGCACAGACTGGAGAACTGGGTCGCCGCCCTGCGGTCCGCAAGCGAGCGCCGGCTTGAGCGCGCCCGCTTCGAGGAAGACCTCAAGGCGAGCCGGCGCTCGATGGACATGCTCAAGCTCCCGCTCCTGCCTTACCAGATCGAGGGGGCGCTGCATCTGGCCTTCGGCGAGCGCGCGCTCTTGGCCGACGACATGGGCCTCGGCAAGACCGTGCAGGCGATTGCGGCCTGCACGCTCTTGCGCGAGTTGCGCGGGGTCGAACGGGTGCTCGTGGTCTCGCCCGCCTCGCTCAAGGCCGAATGGAAGGAGCAGATCGCCCGCTTCTCCGACCTGCCAGCCACCGCAGTCTACGGTAACTTCCTGTCGCGGAGCGCCGCCTATGCGAAGGGTTCGTTCTTCACCCTCTGCAACTACGAGCAGGTGGTTGCGGACGGGCGCGCGATGATCGATGCCGTGGCGCCCGATGTGGTGATCCTCGACGAAGCGCAGCGCATCAAGAACTGGCAGACCAAGACCGCGACGGCGATCAAGAAAATGGAGAGCAGGTACGCATTTGTACTTACCGGCACCCCGATCGAGAACCGCATAGACGAGATCTATTCGATCGTTCAATTCCTCGACCCGGAACTGCTGGGTCCGCTGTTCCGGTTCAACCGAGAGTACTACGAGCTCGACGGCAGGGGACGCCCGGAAGGGTTCCGGAATCTCGAGGGTCTCGCGGACCGCATATCCACGGTCATGCTTCGCCGCCGCAAGGATGAGGTGGAGACCGAGCTTCCCCCTCTCTCATCCAAGACCTTCTTCGTTCCCATGACCGACGCGCAGACCAAGGTCTACGAGGATTACGAGTATCTGGCCAGGAGGCTCGCGGCGCTCGCGGAGAGGCGGCCTCTGACGGCCGATGAGTTCGAGATGCTGCAAAGGTATCTCGCCTGCATGCGCATGGTCTGCGACACGCTCCACATCCTCGGCGGGGAGGACGATGCCTGTCCCAAGATGGACGAGATCGAGAAGCTGGTCCCCGACCTGCTCGACGATCCGGAATGCAAGATCATCGTCTTCTCCGAATGGGTGCGGATGCTGGAGTTGGTCCGCTCCTTCGCGACCGAGGCCGGCATCGAGTTTGCCTGGCACACAGGAAGCGTGCCCCAGGCCAGGCGGCGCGAGGAGCTGAAGAGGTTCCGGGAGGACCCGGACTGCCGCCTGTTCCTGTCCTCCGAGGCCGGCGGTGTCGGTCTCAACCTCCAGGTCGCCGACACGGTGATCAACATGGACCAGCCCTGGAACCCTGCCAAGCTCGATCAGCGGATCGCGCGGGCTTGGCGCAAGCATCAGCATCGCACGGTCAGGGTTTTCAACCTGGTGAGCGAGGACACCATCGAGCACCGGATGCTGGGGCTGCTGGATGCGAAGCGGACTTTGGCCGAGGGTGTTCTCGACCGGCGCGGCGACCTCGCCAACATTCCGCTGCCGACCAGCAGGACGGCCTTCATGGAACGCTTGAAGGCCGTGCTGGGCGCCGACCCGACTGCGGAACCCGATGAAGCCGCCGCACCGTCGGTTTCCCCGGCAGAAGCTCTGCGGGACAGGCTGATCGCCGATCATGGAAGTGCGTTGAACCGCATATTCGGCCATGAGAACGGAACGGCGATCCTGGCTGTGATCGACCTTCCGGCCGACAGGATCGGTGAGGAAGAGAAACGACTGGCCGGGCTCACGGAGCTCGCGGTCACGGTGATCGATCCCGCGACGCATGAATCGATGATGCGGCTGGCTCAATCGGGGCTGATCCCCTCTCCAACCGAGACGATGGAAGAGATATTCCCCTTACCCGGAGAGCAGGAGAAGGAGGACGGGCGCTTACACCTGCTCCGTGCGCGGGCGCTTGCGGATCGTGCCGACCACAAGCTCAAGGCGGCAAAGCTTCTGGCCGGCGGAGGCTTCGCCGAGGAGGCACGCGTGCCGGTCGTCGACGCAATCCGCCTTGCCGCCGGCTCCCTGGCAGTTGTGACATCGGGTACCGAACCCGGGGATGTGGAGCAAGCGGCTGAGTTTCTCGCTACCCTGGAGCCCGGCGGCGAAGCTGATGGTGTCGCGCTTGACGCCGTGCGGGTGCTCTCCGGCGATACAAGTGAACGGGACCCTGTCGAGACCGCGACTTTCTTACTGAATCACGTGACGAAGAAGATTTCGATGGAGACGGTAAGCTGGCCGAAGGCCTGAACTGTGAAGTAATACAAGGACGTACCGTATGGTCATCGCGTCGGTCCCTTACGTGGAGTGCCTCTTCCCCAACTCCATCAACAGAACGAATAGGAAGATCTCCGAACGGTGCGGCCAAGATGAAGGACTTCCGTGAAGCCTATAGGCGATCGAGGGCAGCCGACCAGGCGCAAGTCTCTTGATCGGGATTCGGGTGCAATTGGAGAATGTGGGGCCATGAAAACGACATTAGACATCCACGACGAACTGCTGGCGCGTGCCAAGCGGCATGCCAGGGCGACGGGGCGACCGCTGCGCGCCGTGGTAGAGGACGGACTTCGCCATGTACTCCAGCCAAGATGCCGTCGCCGCACGTACACGCTTCCTGATCTAACGGCAGGCGACCCAGATGCGCCCGATCCTCTCGAGTAACACAAGCCTAAGCCGCTGATTGCGTCACTCTTGTTTCTTCGTCGCTGTTGTTCAGCCGAACCAGCTTGTAGCCGAGTCTCTGAGCCTGCCGGTCGAGGCGTGAGTAACGTCGGTTTTGGCGCCGCTGCTCGTAGGCTTCCATGCCCTTCTCCACATATTCCTCGCCCTGAGTGACCATCAGGTAGATCAGGCAAGCAAGTTCCCGTGCGGTGGCAGTGATCGCGATCGCTGTATCCATTCGGGCGAGAAGCGCCCGGTGCTTGGTGCCGATGAAGGTCTGGCTGTTGCGTGCCGACATGGCTGACATGCGCAGAGCTTGTCCAACCCGATTGACCGCCTTGTGCGACCGGCCCGGCAAGGGTTTGCCGCCGCTGATCCTGGTCCCCGGCGCCACCCCCAGCCACGAGCAGAAGTGTTGAGCCGAGGGAAAGGCGGAGAAGTCCGGGCCGATCTCCGAGGCGATCACCAGAGCGGTGGTGACGCCGATGGTCGGGATTGCAGTGAGGTCGACGCACATCATCTCTCTTAGCGCCTGCGCCATCGCCTTCTCCCGTGCGGGGAGCGTCTTGCCTGCGGTGTTCGGGGAGGTCTTTGCCCCCGTACCGGAGCCTTGGGGGGCGTCGTCGGGCGTGCCGCCGTCCGGCGGATCGTCCATCGGCGTCAACTGCTCGATCTCCGCCATGATCTGCGCTTCGCAGTCCTCGATCTGCAGTTCGAGAAAGTCGTAGCGCTGCATCGTCTGCTCAAGGGCGAACAGGTGCTCATCACGCCACGTGCCCTGCAGGCTTGCGGCAAGCGTGTCCGCACTCGCCTTGATCCGCGAATCCCGCAACGACGCCAACCGCTCCGGGTCGTGCTCACCGGCAACAATCGCCCGCAGAATGCGCTCACCGGTCTTGCCCGTGATGTCGGATATCACCGAGTCCAACCGGACGTTCATCTCGGTAAGGGCCTTCTGCATTTGCTGCACGCAGCGGGATCGATCCTCGATCAGCCGCTTCGCCTGGCGCACGTAGGAGCGCAGCGGGCAGATCGCATCACCGGGGCGGAAGGCACCCCGTAGAAGGCCGTAGGACATGAGCTGCCAGATCCACTGGCAATCCAGGACGTCGCTCTTGCGTCCGCCGATCTGCTTCGTCATCCGGGGTGGCACAAGCATCACCTGGAAGCCGGCCCGTTCCAGAACCTCGTAGACAGGGATCCAGTAGACCGAGGTCGATTCCATTGCCACCTTCGTCACCCCGCAGGACGCAAGCCACCTTGCCATCGCCTGCAGATCACGGGTGAAGGCCCCGAATTCCCGCACCGGGTCCGAGGACCGAGCCGGATCGACCGCCACGAAGTGCCGGTCCTTTCCGATGTCGATCCCCGCGCAATCCGGGTTCACCACCTTTAGACGCTGCGTCCGTTTCCTCTTGCTCGGCATTGGAAGCCCTCCCGTTTTCCTTGAACTGCGGGTAGGGCGGAACCGCATCGAAGTCTCAATCTCTCGAACGAGGTCGCGGGGACCCCCGCGCCATCAGTGACAGAAGTCGATCGCGGTTCGGGCCAAGCTATGGGACGGGTGCTCTCGCACGCCAGTGGATCTACGGCCTCGGCCACCCCACCCGCCGCCACTTCAGCCCTTCGCTGTCGCAGACTCAACCCATGGTTACTTCCGCGACAAAGCCGCGGCACCGCAGCGGTGAACGCTATGGGTCGCTATTCCTGGCCGGAGTTGCGCGAGCTAATCTACAGCGATCCAGGCAGCATCCGTTGATCGCGGTGGATACCAACATTCTGGTTTACGCGCACCGACGAGAGTCGCGTCTGGGCGAGGCGGCTCATTCTGTCATGGTTGGACTCGCCGAAAGTGATCGGGCTTGGGCGATACCGTGGCCCTGCTGCTACGAGTTCCTGAGCGTCGTGACCAACCGCCGCGTCTGGAAGGATGAGGCGACCGCGCCCGATCACGCCTGGCGCCAATTCATGGCTTGGGCAGGGTCGCCCTCGCAGCAAATGATCAGCGAAACCGACGACTTCATTGGCATTTTGGAGCGGATTGTGAACCGCCCGAATATAGTGGGCGGGGTTGTCCACGATGCCCGCATCGCTGCGGTTTGCATTGCGCATGGCGTTGACGCATTGCTCACGCACGACCGAGATTTCTCCCTCTTCCCGGAGTTGGTGACACGCGACCCTTTCGGGTGAGGCCCAGAGGGAATCTCGGCGGTTTTCAATCTTAAGGATTGAGCGGGCTCGCCAGAGCTTGGTCCTAACCCGAGTTGGCAGTGCGCCGTGGAAAGGCGCTCTCTTTCAGCGGGTGCAAATCCCGCCCAATAACTGTCGCTCCGGTTGGTAGCAGCCAGGGCGGTTCATGGAGGTGACGACATGGGCTGAAGCACCTTGGTGGAAGAGGGCCGCCGTTGGGTGGCTCAGCGACCGTGCGGGCCGGAACGTGAGTGAACGCCGAGCAGGCCTCGAATCGGGTAATGCGAGTGTCGACCCTCCTGCCAAAAGGGGAAGACCGTTGCCGGTCGGGAAGAGAGCGATATGTGCACCGATCGCGGCTCGCCGGGGTAGTGGCGTCGGCACGCACGGAAGAGGAAGAGAGTAGCAACACGGGAAGCCCTGACGGTGGTGCGCGCACATCAACCGGAAGCCCGCGAGGGACAGGCCGGGCCGTCAGGGTGGCGGAGAGGCCCGTAAGACCGAGGACGCCGGGTAATGCCGGCCGAGGAAAGGGGCCTCAGGTGAGGAGGGATGCCTTGAAGGGAGAAGGGCCAGGGAGTGGCTAAGCCTGTAACCCCGAGAATGGCCGGAGATCCCGGCAGCATCACATGCAAGTGCAAGCGAAGGGGCCGCCCGGAGCAGATCTGCGCGGTACCGTCGGGGCGTCGACAGGCCCGGCGGTCAAGGCTGATGATGGATGGAACGCGATGACTGAGGGGATGCGCACCCTTGCGACCGGATCGGAGGTTCCGATCACGCGCGAAATCGCCGTGAGCTTTGCCTGTGTGCGAGATGCATGATCCCGCTGGAGAGCCCGGTGCTCGAAATGGGCACGCCGGGTTCGGAGAGCGGGGACTGGAAACGCGGCCAAGGGAGCCGGACTGAGGCCCGCTGCGAAAGCGGCGGAACCGCCACCGGACCCTACAGCAGGCGCGCCAGTCCTCGACTCTACGTGCGCCGTGGAAAGGCGCTCTCTTTCAGCGGGTGCGCCATAACGGACTTGAATCTCCAGCCCTTCGATCCTGCCAGCACGAAACTGGGGGAGCGCCGGAGCGCTCCCCCAATGGTTATGTCGGTAAGGCCGATCAGAAGCTGACAGCCGTACCGATCATGAACTGCACCCATTCGCCGTCTGCGTTGCCGTCCGGGTCCATCGGTTCCTCGCCGAAGTCGACCTGCATACCGAGTTGCACGCCTTCGCCCAGCGGATAGGCGGCGGCGAACGCGAACATGTCGGTCGTATCCGAGTTGGCCCATCCGGCACTGAGGGTGAGCGAGCCCATGGCGACGCTGGCTCCGACGTCCATCAGCATCCCTCCGCCGCCTGCGCCGTCATCGGTATCTTTCATGCCACCGCTGAGGGTGACGTCGCCGACCGAAATTGACGCCCCGGCATTCAAATCGCTCGGCGACGCGCCACCCGCATCTCGGGTCTCGTAGCCGACGTTGATGCTGACGCTGGCGTCCCCAAGATCCTGCGTGAACGTAGCGGCTGCTGAGGCCTGGTCATCCGCAGTGCCGGCATCCGGAGCGTAGCTCAACCCGAGCTGGATGCCGCCGACGGAGGGAGACTTGTACACGATCGTGTCAACCCGACCGCCGGAGGTGTCGACGGTCGCGGCGACGCCGCCCCAGTAAGGCCCGTTGACGCCGAAGTTGGTGGTTGCACCCGCAGAGCCAATCTTCATTTGCGATCTCGCGCTCTTGCGTCTGCCAAGTTCGATGTCGCCGAAGGCACCACCGACGCTAATATGGCGGTCGTAGGCGATTCCGGAATTAGACCAAGTACTTCCTATATCGATCACCATGGAGACGCCAAAGGTCAGGCCGTTGTCCATGGTCGCAGATCCGGAGATCACGGGCTCGAAGTGCTGCCACATCGTTGGTGAGTCATCCTCGCCCGAAACGCTCATGGCAGCAAAGGCGGTCCCGCTGATGCCGACCGAGATGGGCTCGGCCATCATCATCTCTTCCATCATCTCTTCTTCGGCCATCATCTCGCCTTCGGCCATTTCTTCGTCGCCGGCGTAGGCGACGCTGGTGACCAACAAGCTGGCGGCGACGAGTGACGTGGTGCTCAGAAGAACTCGCTTCATCCTTCTATCCCCTCTGTTTCATTGGGTCCAAAGCTGTGGGGTCTCATACCGCCCCTATCTCCGGACCGGTCCCAACCCACTGCCGCCGGAGAATGAGGCACGCACCCGCCTCGCGCAACCAAATTGCGTGGCGGAATTCTAACGGTCGGTCGTTTTCCTCCAAGACTGTGACCGAAATGCCACGCTCGCACCTTTCCGCCATGCCTGTACCACCAATCCGGCCCACAGGTCCTGACCCGACCTCGCTCTCCTTCCCCGTTCTAGCCCGGCAAGATGCGATGCCGCCTATGGGATGCGGCTCCCCATCGCGAGCCGCTCCCGCCGTCGACATGTAGGATTTGGGCGACAAGGGTACGCATGACTACGCTTACGTTGGAATCAATCCGCTTCCCCAGCGCTTACGGAAATTATCGGACGGACTGCGTCAGGGCCTCAGAATCACATATTATAACGTGATATCAGCGCTGTACAGCGCTGCTCCCAAAATTTCACTCGCGAAGGATGAAGAAGGTACTGTTGAGCACGACGGCGATTGTCGCCGCTGGCCTGCTCGTCACCAGCGTGGCCTACGCTCAGGACGAGGAAATGGCCGAAGAAGAGATGATGGCCGAAGAAGAGATGATGGCCGAAGAAGAGATGATGGAAGAAGCGATGATGGCCGAGCCCGTCTCGGTCGGCATCAGCGGCAGCATGCGGGTCGCCGCTAGCACTTCGACCGATGATGGTTCGCCAGACTTGTTTGAACACCTGGAACCCGTGATCTCCGGATCCGCGACCATGGACAACGGCCTGACCTTCGGTGTCGCCGCCTATATCGACGCATCAGGGACTTGGTTTGATCCCGGGGTCGCGTACGACCGCCGTATCACCATCAGCGGTGCGTTCGGCGAGATCGCTGTTGGCGCGATCAAGGGTGCGCGCGCGGGATCGAGGAAGGCTTCGGCGGGTGCCACTAGCAGTTTCGGCATCAACGGGCCTTACTACGGCGGCATCGCCGCGACCGTCGCTACCGACGGCACCGGATTCGGTGCCGGGACCCGGGACGACAAGATCCTTTACACGTCTCCGGCCGTCGGCGGCATTCAGGTCGGGGTGAGCTACGCGCCTGATGGCGCGGTACCGGATGACGGTACTCCCGCGGTGAACGATCAGATCGCAGCCGCCCTCACGTTCACGCAAGGGCTCGGCGACGCCAGCGTCAGCATCAACGTCGGCTACGAGACCGCGGACGAGGGCGGTGCGTCACCGACCGATTTGAATGCCGGGGCGTCGGTTTCTGTCGGTGACATTACCGTCAGCGGCGGCATGAGAGATTCCTCTGACGGCAACGGCATGGAGTCGATGCGAACTGACATCGGCGCCGTCGCCGCAATGGGCGCTCTCTCAGTCAGCGCCGGCTGGGGCAGCACGGATACCGCCGACATGTACGCACTCGGTGCCGCTTATCCGCTGGGCGAGGGCGTGCAGCTCGATATGCAGCTCGACTTCGGCGATGACGGCTCGGACGAGTGGGTCCAGTTCATGATCGGTACTGCCGTCAACTTCTGATCGGCCTTCGCCGATACCCGTATTGGGGGAGCGCTCCGGCGCTCCCCTTTTTTTGTCTGCCCCTGGAACACGCGTGAGGAGAGGGCGCGCCCGGCACAGATGCGGCACACTCTACGTCGCGCTGTACGGTCTCCGATGGGTGCAGCATCGACGGGGTTTGCGCAGCGTTTCCCGTCTCCTTACGCTGGAAACGCAGGTGGGGCACTGCAACGGGGAGGACAGGGAATGAGTCGAAGCCTCAGACTTCCTGACCTCTGCTGATTTTAGGTGACACGAGCCGCGCGGATTCCGAGGCCCCGTCGATGTCGTAGACTATGCGCAGACGGGTGCCGGGGAAGACCGTTTCGGTGGCGTTCAGGTCGCTCAGAACCGCATCGATCCAACGGTCGCAGGCGTCGTTTGCGAGGCCAAGAATGTGGACCCGCAGGAGGCCATTGCCAGGATCCGGCAGGATGTCGGCATCGGCGGTGAGCAGCGCTTGAAGCAGTTTCCGGGGATGGGGCTTGTGGCCCTGCGCCTGCATGACGGGAAGCATCATGCGGGTTTCGGCGCGGTAGGCGATCATCCGGATGACGTCGAGGAGGAGGCGCTCGCGCGCGGGCAAGGCATCGAGCTGCTCGGCTTCGTCGAGGTCGCCGGCCCGGCAGTGCTTGGGCGTCTCCCTGCGGCTGGCCCTGACGATGTCGCGGACATCCTGGAGGTCCCTGACTTCCCTCCTGAGTTCCGCCGTCGGCTGCTTCTTCCGGGCCGTGTCGGCGATGCGGTTGCGCAGGCGGCCAAGCTGGCGGTCGAGGCGATGGATTGCCTTGTCATAGGCCCGCCGCAGCGGGTTGACGACCATGGCGGCGGGATCGAGAGGCTCGAGCTCGTGGGTCGGCAGGGCGTCGAGATTGAACTCGTCACGCATGTACTTGAAGAAGTTCTCCTGCGACCAGCGCGAGAACATGGCGCCCGCAACCTCAGCCATCGGCTTGTGCGGATCGGTGGTGATCAGCGGCACCTGACGGCCGTTGTCGAGCAGGCGGCGGATCTGGCGCACCCTGAAGCCGTTCGGCAACGTCACCGGCTTCTCAGCCAGCCGCATGGTGGCGCTGCCGTCCGCCGCCGGTCCGTGAATGGGAACGGTCATCGCGCCGAAGTCCTCGGCCGGCCAGTCCTCGCCCCTGAAGTTCTTGTGCCAGGTCAGGCAGGCGACGCCGCGCCTCGCCAGCCGGCGGAACAGATCCGGGCTCCAGCCCTCGCGGTCGAAGACCAGGGTGAGCGCCGGCTGGCCGGGATGCTCGGCGGTCAGGTCCGGCGC
The DNA here is from genome assembly GCA_963422645.2 of Alphaproteobacteria bacterium. Taxonomy (GTDB): domain Bacteria; phylum Pseudomonadota; class Alphaproteobacteria; order UBA828; family UBA828; genus WTGU01. Next base: position 232,085 of record CAXXVO010000007.1, on the reverse strand, counting down.
CCCGGCGCCAACGATCCCAAGCTCCTGCAGCGCCGGCACCACGTCGGCTTCGATGGCCGCGACCATCTTCGGGTCCAGCGGCTTGTGCAGACAGAGCAGCGGCTTGCCGCCCAGAGCGTTGATCCAGTAGCTGGCGCTCGCCGGCAGGCACAGCTTCTCGCGCGAGACGAAGTGCTTGGGCAAGCGCCCCTTGCGGCCGGAGTAGACCTTGACGTGCCCGTCGATGGCCAGCGTCGCCCAGAGCTCCGGCTCGTCGGCCTTGCCAGCGCCTGGCAAGGGCGAGCTGCCACGCCCGCACGCCGGCCTCGTCGTCGGCGATGAGAGCGATCTTGCGGCGCAGCGTCTTGACCTCGGGGCAGCGATCGAGGCCGAGAATGGCGCCCCATTCGCCCGGCGCCTGGTAGCGCAGGCTCTCGGGGTTGCGCACCCGCGCCAAGGTCATGAAGGCCAGGAAGAGCAGGATCGTAGGCAAGCCGTAATAGCCCTTCGGCAGCAATGGCAGGAGACCGGTCTCGGAGAGAAGACCTTCCTTCAGCAGGGCCGGCAGGGCGGCGAGCACGCCGCCGAAGCGGACACCGCGGGCGGCGGCGGCGAACTGCGGTTCGACCGGCCCCGCCTGTCCACAACTGGCCAGAACCCGAGCCGGAACATCGCAAGTCGCACGCCCCATCGGCGCCTGCCGGTCCCGCCGATCGCGCGCGCTGCGATCCGTTTGCGGCTGCGCTTCCAGCCCCGGCGCCGTCTCCGGCCCCGGGGCACCGGTACTCTCTTCATCGACACGGCCTTCAGGAGCCGCACCCGCGTCAGGCGGCGCAGCCAGCGCTGAGCGTCCGGGCTCCCCATCCGCCTCCGTGTTGCCGATCAGTCCCTGACGGCGCCACTTGTTGACCGATGGCGCTGACACGCCGAGAACCCGGGCCGCCGCAGAGCCGCTCAGGCCCGATGCCAGCAACGCCGTCGCCTTCTCCGCCAACTCCGGAGTGAACACCGACGGCCCGCGACCGCGCCGGGGCTTCATGAACCCCGCTTCGCCCTCGGCCAGGTAGCGCCGTCGTGCGCGCTGCACCGTCGCGCGCGAGACAGCGAAAGCGTCAGCCAGTTCCTGCGGCGAGACCGCGCTGATCGCCGCGAGGCGGCCGATCCGCAAGAGCATGGCCGTGCGGTCATCGGCGGCGTGGCTGTCAAAGGGAATGAGGTTGGAAAAGTAGGTGAAGGTGTCGTCCGAGATCAGGACGGCGAAGCAGCTGTTGCCGATCGAGACCGCCTCTGGAGGGCACATTGGGAGGGTACTGGGCATGGTTGAGACCCCGTGCAATTGGTATCAAATTATAATATCAGACCTCGGGCGCGACACCCAGCGAAAAACCGCCTGAAACAACCGAAATGTATCAGAATTCAAGGAGTTCCCGGCACGCTGCCCAGAACAGCCAGCATCACGAGGTCAGGAAGTCTGAGCCTATTCGGAATGCGCTGGATTTCTGCGGCGGCGTTGGCCGCGTGCCTCGCGTTCGGCGCCGCGTCCGCTGCTCAGGCGCAGGAGGGCAGCTGGTACATCGGCGCGAACATGCCCCTCATGTTCATCGACGACACGGATTCGACCGCCACCACGACTTTCGGGCAGGGCCCGATGTCGGTGACGCAACGCTCAACAGTTAGATCGGAGCATGACACGGGCTACAAGCTGGGAGCCGTCCTCGGCCATCACTTGGATTCCAGTCTCCGCCTCGAGGGCGAAATCTTCCTCGCAAGGGCCGAGGTCAGCAAGCTGACCCACACGAGCATAGCCTTGCCGGGGCTGGGACTGCCTCAGCAGGTCCTTCCGACGAAGGTGGACGTCCCCGTGTCGGGCTCGGCAAACCAGCTCGGCGCCATGGTGAACCTCTGGTACGACATCGAGACTGGCAGCGACTGGACGCCCTACATCGGCGGCGGCCTCGGCTTCATTCGCATCGACCAGGGCGACGTTCGATACAACACCAATGCGGTCAAGAATGCCGTTAGCCGATCCGTGCAGGCGGCGGCCCAACAGAACCCGGCGCTGGGACAGGCTCTTGGCCCCCTCCAGGGCCTCCAAGACCTAGACGTGCCCACGCTCTCAGCGACCGATTCCGCGTTCGCCTATCAATTCGGTGCGGGCATCGGCTACGCGCTCTCGGAAAGCGCTACGCTCCATATCGGCTATCGCCTGCAAGCCCTGAACGGCTTGGAATTCAGCGGTACAAGCCCCGGTGTGTCGACGCGGGCGGAGACCGACCTGCGGGTTCACTTCCTCGAGATCGGCATCCGATACCGTTTCTAGGAGACCAAGAGCGCACCCTCGAGGGCGCGCTCAAGCACCGCCAGTGCTGCGGAGCCCAGTTTCGGCGATAACCTCGGCGATCGCCTGTTCGCCGCGCGGCGCCATCAGGTGCGCACCGGCGACGCCCTCGATTCCCTGCAGCTCTTCGATCAGCTCGACGCAGATGCGGATTCCCTCGGCCTGCGGTTCCTTGGCGCCGTCGAGCCGGGCGATGACGGCATCCGGGATGTGCACGCCGAAGAGGTTCTCGTTCATCCAGCGCGCCGAGCGCGCCGACCTTATCGGCCCAATGCCGACGATGATGAACGTGCGCTCAGGGATTCCAAAATCCCCGAGCCAGGCGAGGTAGCGCTTCAGCATCGCCGTGTCGAAGCAGAACTGGGTCTGGAAGAAGTCCGCACCCGCCTCGACCTTGGCCTGGAGGCTGGTGGGTGCCTCGCCCGCCTTCGGCTCCCGGGGCGCATCCGCGCCCCCGATCAGCAGGCGGGGCGCCGAGGCGAGACTACGCCCGCCCGGGAGCTGGGCCTCGTCCCGCATGGTCCGCACCAGCGCCATGAACTCGTTGGACTTCAGGTCGAAGACCGGCTTGGTCTCCGGCTGATCGCCGGCATCGACCGAATCGCCGGTGAGGCAGAGCAGGCTGTGCACACCGAGCGCCGCCGCCCCCAGCACGTCGGCCTGCAGCGCGAGCCGGTTGCGGTCACGCATGGTGAACTGGAGCACCGGCTCGATGCCTTTGCGCACCAAAATCGCGGCGGTCGCGAGCGGCGAGAGATGCGCGCGTGCGCCGGCACCGTCGAGCACGTTGACGGCATCGGCGAGCCCCTTGAGGCAGCCGGCGTGGGCCAGAACGTCGGCCGGATCCACCGAGTCGGGCGGCCCCATCTCTGCCGTGATGGCGAACTCACCCGCTCGCAGGACGCGTTCCAACCGGCCTGCGCTCTTCGCCTCGTCTGCCATGGCCCTCTCCAATGCTCACGTCGGCTGCCCCGCCGGCGGCCGGGCGCGACCATAGAGGGCACGGGCCTGACAATCCAGCGCGCAGTGGCGTTGGCTTAGAGGAGGCGCTGACGTGCCTTGAGTGCGGTGCCGAGGGTGCCGTCGTCGAGATAGTCGAGCTCGCCGCCGACCGGCAGACCGTGGGCGAGGCGGGAGATCGTGACGCCGCTCTCGGCGAGCCGGTCGGCCAGATAATGCGCCGTGGTCTGCCCGTCCACGGTGGCGCTGGTGGCGAGAATGATCTCGCGGACCTCGGGCACGCCGGCACGGGCGACGAGGCCGGCGATGGCGAGATCCTCCGGTCCGATCCCGTCGAGCGCCGAGAGGAGCCCGCCCAGCACGTGATAGCGGCCGCGGAACATCAGCGTGCGCTCCAGCGCCCAGAGATCCGCCACCTGCTCGACGACGCAGATGGCCGTCGGATCGCGCTCGGGATCGGCGCAGATCGCGCAGGGGTCCTGGGCGTCGAGATTGCCGCAGGTGGCGCAGGGGCGGACGCTCTCGGCCGCCGTGCGCAGCGCGGCGAGCAGCGGCTCCAGGTGCGACTCGCGCCGCTCCAGCAGATGCAGAGCGGCGCGGCGGGCTGAGCGCGGCCCGAGACCGGGAAGCTTGCCGAGACGCCCGACCAACCGCTCGATCGCAGGGCTCGTCATCGCCTGTCGCCAGTAAAGGATAGGTTGCGGCAGGCCCTCACAGGCCGAGGTCGAGGCCCGGCGGCAACTTGAGCCCGCCGGTGACCTCGGCCATCCGCTCCTGGACGAGCTGCTCGACCCTGGCCTTGCCGTCATTGAAGGCGGCGACGATCAGGTCTTCCAGAACCTCCACCTCGTCGCCGCTCACCAGCGCCGGGTCGATGGAGAGGCGGCGCATCTCGCCCTTGCCCGTGAGCGTTACCCGCACCAGGCCGCCGCCCGCCGTTCCCTCGACCTCGAGCGCGCCGAGGCTCTCCTGCAGCTCGGCCATCCTGGTCTGCATTTCCTGCGCCTGCTTCAGCATCTTGCCGATGTTCTTCATGGGGAAGCATCTCCGTCGTTTCCGTTATCCGGCGCGGGCCGGTGCACCTTGCGCACGCGCGAGCCGGGGAAGGCATCGAGAACCTGCTGCACCAGGGGATGCTCCACCGCCGCCCGGTCGGCCGCTTCCTGCGCGGCCCGGTCCTGCTCATCGAGGGTGGGCTCGCCGCCCTCCTCGCTCAGCGCAATCATCCAGCGGTCGCCGGTCCATTGCTCGAGCCGTTCCTGGAGCAGGGTAAGCATCTTGCTGTCCGGCGAGTGCCCGCAGTTGATCTCGACGGCGCCGGTGCCGACTCGGATAGGTCGAACCTCGGTCCTGAGCCACGCGCTTAGAATCGGCTCCCGCCGCTCCTCCGCGAGCGCGGCGATCTCGCGCAACGATGTCGGCTGCACATGCGGGGCGGATGTGGCCACCGGCACTGGCTGCGGCGCCGGCTCAGGCGCCGCTTCAGGCACCAATGCAGGCTCCGCCGCAGCTCCGGCGCTCGCGGCACCGCTTGGCGGGGACGCCGGGGCTGGGGCGGGCGTCGCCGCGGGCGCTTCTTTCGGCTGTGCGCTCGCACCGCCAGCACCGATGGCCCGAAGCGCATCGGCCGGGCTCGGCAGATCGGCGGCATAGGCGATTCTCACCAGGGTCATCTCGGCCGCAAGCGCAGGCCGCGCCGCCCGGTTAGCCTCCTCCAGCCCTTTCAGCAGCATTTGCCAGGTCTGTGTGAGCGACGGCACCGCCAGCGCCTCGGCCATGGCGCGCCCGCGCGTGCGCTCGGCCTCGGGCACCGCGGGATCCTCCGCAGCGGCGGGAACATGCTTCAGCCTCGTGAGCCAATGGCAGAGCTCCAGCAGGTCCTGCAATAGCGCCTGTGGCTCCGCGCCTGCGTCGTGAAGCTCGGAGAAGCAGTCCAGCGCGTCCTTGATCGCGCCCTTCATCAGCATATCGAAGAGGTCGAAGAGCCGGGTCCGGTCGGCGAGGCCCAGCATGGCACGCACCGCCTCTTCGGTGATGCGCGTGCCCTCGTGCGCCATCGCCTGGTCGAGCACGGAAAGCCCGTCGCGCACAGAGCCGTCGGCGGCCCGGGCTATGAGTGCGAGCGCGGCCGGCTCTACCTCCGCCCCTTCTTTGGCGGCAATGCCCGAGAAGTGCTCGATCAGCACTTCCATATCGACCCGGCGCAGGTCGAAGCGCTGGCAGCGCGAGAGCACCGTCACCGGCAGGCGCCGCACCTCGGTCGTCGCGAACACGAATTTGACGTGGGGCGGAGGCTCTTCGAGCGTCTTGAGCAGGGCGTTGAAGGCCTGCTTAGAGAGCATGTGCACTTCGTCGATGATGTAGACCTTGTAGCGCGCCGAGACCGGGCGGTAGCGCACGCTCTCGATCAGCTCGCGCACGTCGTCGATGCCGGTGCGCGAGGCGGCATCCATCTCGATCACATCGACATGGCGATCCTCGGCGATGGAGATGCAGTGATCGCACGCCCCGCACGGCTCCGGCGTCGGGCCGCCGGTCCCGTCCTCACCGATGCAGTTGAGGGCGCGCGCGATAATCCGTGCGGTCGAGGTCTTGCCCACCCCGCGTACGCCCGTCAGAAGGTAGGCATGGGCCAGGCGATCCATCGCGATCGCGTTGCTCAGCGTGCGCACCAGGGCGTCCTGGCCGATCAGCCCGGCAAAGCTCGCCGGCCTGTACTTGCGCGCGAGCACGCGATAGGCGGCGGCGTCCTCGCTCATCGGTGCATGGCGTCCTTCGATCCGCGTCTTGCGGGGGCGGCGCGTGGGGTTGGCGGCAGGAGACCGGCAGACGACCCGGCTTGAAGCTCGTTACGGCTGCTTCCTTCCGGACCTGACCGGGTTCGCGAGTTAGCCGTCCGCCGCCGATCTCCCGCACTCACTATAGCAGGTGCCACCGGCAGCGTTTAGGCCGCACGCTGGGCCTGCTCGGCGAAATAGGCGAGCACGGCCTCGGTGTCGGTCACGTCGGCCGAGCAGCGATTCATGTCGAACAGGTTTATCGCATGGCTGATCGGCAGGCGGTCGAACACCGCGTCCGCCGGTACGATGGTACGGTAATTGTACGAGAACGCGTCGAAGACCGTGGCGCGGACGCAGTTGCAGGTGGCGCCGCCGGTGACGATCAGCGTATCGATGGCGCGGTCGATCAGATAGGGCAGGAGGGGCGTGCCGTGGAAGGAGCTCGGCTTCTTCTTGGTGAAGACCAGGTCGCCGGGCTCGGGCGCCACCACGTCCACGATCGCGCTGCCGTGGGTGCCTTCGAAGTAGACGTTCTCGCCTGCTTCCGCGCCGATCTTGGCGTCGAAGAGCCCGGCATCGCCGACAGCGCGATCGATGGCGAAACGGGTGTAGATCACCGGTGCCTGGGCGGCGCGGGCCGCACCGATGATACGCTTGGTCTGCCAAACGGCAGCCCAGCCGGTGGCGCAGCTATAGGGATAGGCGGCAAGGTCGTGGTTGTCCTCCTCCCCCACCATGTAGCTCTGCACGTCAATGAGGATGACGGCTGGGCGAGCGCCGAATCCGACGCGCTTGGCCCAGCGGCCGCGCTCGATGGTCTCTCTGTCATCCGCGCTCAGGAAGCGTTGCCAGTCCGGCATCTCAGGCATCGCGGGCCTCCGACCGTGCGTTCCGGGGGACCCATCTTAGCCGGAATTGGGCCGCGCTGGGGGCGGCAGTGAGCGGAAATCGCCCCGGTGCCCAAGGCTGGCGGCTCCAGGTGACGCTCAGCCGTGCCGTCTTCGAGGGGCTCGAGGAGACGCTCAGCGAACAAGCTGACGCTGTGTTGGCGGAGACGGTCGAGGCGACACACCCGATACAGGAAGCCCCGGCGGACCTTCTGCGCGTAACCGTGTTCGGCGCCGACTCGGCAGGCGACGATCCAAGGCCGAACCAGTTGCGCTCGTTGCTGAGCGAGGCCGGGGTCGAGCCAGACGAGACGGCGTTCGAGCCGATCCACCCCACCGACTGGAAGGCGCAGTCCCTAGCCTCCTTTCCGCCCGTCTCGGTCGGACACTTTACGATCGTGGGCGCACACCAAGCCCTTCCCCGCCGACGCTTCACCCTCTGCGTCGATGCCGGCCCCGCCTTCGGCTCCGGCCGCCACGAATCGACCCAAGGCTGCCTGCTCGCGCTGGACTGGCTCGCCCGACGCCGTCGAATTCGCCGTGCGCTGGACATCGGTACGGGCTCCGGCATCCTCGCGGTGGCGGCGGCGCGGCTCTGGCCGGCACGGCTGCTCGCCCTGGATAGCGACCCCATGGCGGTTGCCACGGCACGGGAGACGGTGCGGCGGAACGGGCTCTCTCACCGAGTGGCGGTGGTGCGGGCTGGGGGTTTTCGCGCGGGTGTCGTGAGGCGGTTTGGCCGGGCGGACCTGATCGTCGCCAACATCAGGGCAAAGCCCATCGCCGCGATGGCACCAGACTTCTCCCGGCGCGTGCGGCTGGGGGGCGTCGCGGTGCTCTCCGGCCTTCTCGACACCGAGGAGCGGCTGGTACTGGCGGCCTTCCGCTCGGCCGGGCTCCGGCTCCGGCGGCGCATACGGCTCGGCGCCTGGGTCACGTTGATATTGACGCGGTGAGCGGCGCACTGGCACAAACGCCACCATGTCCGAGAAAACTGCGATAACGGGCGTGCTGGCGCAGGCCCTCGCCGAGGCCGGAGTCGACACGCCAATCCATGAGGTCGAATCGTTGGTGCGCGGCGTCGCCGCGGCGGCTGTGCAGGACCGGGACTGGATTCGCCTGATTCACCCGGAGACCGAAGCCGGTGCGGGCTACGCCGAGAGCTTCGAGGCTCTGCGCCGGACCTATGCCGAGGCACCGGACGGGATCGACACCCCGCAGCAAGAGACCCGGCTCGCGGCGCTCAGGGCCGAGCTCGCCAAGCGCGGCCTCGATGGCTTCATGGTGCCGCTCAGCGACGAGCATCAGGGCGAGTACGTGGCGCGGCGCTCACAGCGGCTGGCGTGGCTCACCGGCTTCACGGGCTCTGCCGGCATGGCGGTCGTGCTGGCCGAGCGGGCCGCACTCTTCGTCGACGGGCGCTATACAATTCAGGCGGCGGCGCAGGTGGATGACAGCCTCTACGAGCACCGTCATATCACCGAGGAGCCGGCCGACGCATGGCTCCGGAATCATCTCGCGGAAGGCGCCGCGCTCGGCTACGACCCCCGGCTGCACGGCACGCGGGAGCGCGACCGGATGGCGGCGCCCTGCCGCGCTGTCGGCGCCCGCCTGGTCCCGTGCGACGACAATCCCATCGACGCGCTGTGGGCGGATCAGCCACCGGCCCCGCTCGGCCCCATCGCCCCCCATCCGGCACGCTTTTCTGGTGCCGAGGCGAGCGACAAGCGAGAGACCGTCGCCGCCCGGCTCACGGAGAAGGGTGCGGCCGCAGCGGTGCTGAGCGCACCCGATTCGATCGCCTGGCTGCTCAACGTCCGCGGCGCCGATGTTGCCAACAGCCCCCTCCCTCACTCCTTCGCCATCATGCACGGCGACGGCGGCGTGGACTGGTTTGTAGACAGCCGCAAGCTCCTGCCCGAGCTTCCGGCCCATCTCGGCAACGCCGTGCACGTGCAGGCGCCGGAGACGATGGCGAATGTGCTCGACGCGTTTGCCGGCGCGGGCAAGACGGTGCTGATCGACGAGGCCACGACCCCGGTCTGGATGGTCGATCGGCTGAGGGAAGGCGGTGCAGAAGTGATTCGCGACGCCGATCCCTGCGCGCTGCCCAAGGCCCGTAAGAACGCCGTCGAGCTCGACGGTATCCGCGCCGCCCACCGCCGGGACGGCGCGGCCTTGACCCGCTTCCTGGCTTGGCTTGCCGCCGCCCCGCCTGGCTCGATCACCGAACTCGATGCAGTTGCACGGTTGGCGGCGATGCGCGCCGGCGGCGAGCACTACCGGGGTCCGAGCTTCGACACGATCTCGGGCGCCGGTTCCAACGGCGCCATCGTCCATTACCGGGTGACGGAAGAGAGCAACCGCACGCTGGAGCCCGGCACCCTCTACCTCGTCGATTCGGGCGGGCAGTACCTGGACGGCACTACAGACGTGACCCGCACGGTTGCGATCGGCCGGCCTGAGCCCGAGCACCGGGACCGCTTCACCCGCGTGTTGCGCGGCCATATCGCGCTGGCGACGGCGCGCTTCCCGCGCGGCACCAGCGGTGCGCAGCTCGACACGCTCGCCCGCCAGTTCCTGTGGCAGGCGGGCCTCGACTACGACCACGGCACCGGCCACGGCGTGGGCCACTACCTCAACGTGCACGAGGGCCCGCAGCGCATCTCCCGGATGGGCTCGGGCGCGGCGCTCGCGCCCGGCATGGTGGTCTCCAACGAGCCCGGCTACTACAGGACCGGCGCCTACGGCATCCGGATCGAGAACCTGGTGGCGGTGAAGGAGGCTGACGACGCCAACGGGGGCTTCCTCGGCTTCGAGACACTGACGCTCGCACCCATCGACCGCACGCTCATTGAGCCCGCCATGCTGACCGCAGACGAGCGCGCATGGCTCGATGCCTATCACGCGCGCGTCGCGGAGACGCTCGCGCCCCTGCTCGCGGACGACAAGGCGACGCTCGCCTGGCTTCGTGCCGCCACGGCGCCCGTGACGGCCGGCTGACCAGTCGGCACGGCGAGGCGGATGAGCGTCTCCGGCAACACCACCAAGCTGCCGCCCCGGAACCCAATCGTGCTGATTCCGGCGCGCATGGCCTCGACCCGTCTTCCCGGCAAGCCCCTTGCCGACATCGCCGGCCGGCCGATGATCGTGCACGTGCTGGAGCGAGCTGAGGCTGCGGAGATCGGCCCCGTGATCGTCGCCTGCGCCGAGCCCGCAATTTCCGAGGCGGTCGAGCGCGCTGGCGGGCGCGCGGTCATCACTGACCCCGATCATCCATCCGGCTCCGACCGGATATTCGAGGCGCTCCAGGCCATCGATCCGGCAGGCAACCACGACGCGGTGGTCAACCTGCAGGGCGATCTGCCCACTCTGGACCCCGCTCTGCTGGCGCGCGCGCTCGCGCTCCTGGCGGACCCTGCGGTCGAAATCGGCACGCTCGCGGCCGAGATCGTCAGCCCGGCGGAGCGCGACGACCCCAGCGTGGTCAAGGCCGTGGTTTCCCATCGGCCGGGGGAGACGCAGGGCCGGGCCCTCTATTTCACCCGCGCGACCGCGCCCTCCGGCGAGGGCCCGCTCTGGCACCATATCGGCCTCTACGCCTATAGGCGTGAAGCGCTTGCCCGCTTCGTCGCGCTCCCGCCGAGCCCGCTCGAGCGCCGGGAGCGTCTGGAGCAGCTGCGCGCCCTGGAGGATGGGATGCGCATCGAGGTCGCGTTCGCGGACACGGTCCCGCTCGGCGTCGATACGCAGGCACAACTGGAGCGTGCGCGGGCGTTGGCTGCAAGCAGTCAGGAGTGACGGAATAATGATTGGACGGGTTCTCTCGTTCTGGTTCGAACGCCATGGCCCCGATCAGTGGTGGACCAAGGACCCCGCCTTCGACGAGGCGATCCGCACCGAGTTCGGCGCGCTTCACGCCAGCGCCGCGCTCGGCGAGCTGCACGAGTGGCGCGAGGTGCCGGAGGGCCGCCTGGCCGAAATCATCGTGCTCGACCAGTTCTCCCGAAACCTCTACCGCGAGGACCCGCGCGCCTTCGCATGCGACGGCATGGCGCTCGTGCTGGCGCAGGAGGCCCTGCGCGCGCGTGCCGACCGGGCGGTGCCGCTGGAGCGCCGGAAGTTCTTTTACATGCCCTACGAGCACAGCGAATCGCGCCTGATCCACGAAATCGCCGTGCGCCTTTTCGAGTCCATCGACGATCCCAGAAGCCTCGACTACGAGCTGCAGCACAAGGCGATCATCGACCGCTTCGGGCGTTATCCGCACCGCAACAAGGCGCTCTCGCGCCCCTCCACGCCCGAGGAAATCGCCTTCCTCAAGACCCCCAACTCCTCGTTCTAGCTCGCGCGAGCGCGCGGTTGACGCTCACCCCGGTGGGGGGCATGTTGCGCGCACTTTTCGGCGCGATGGCGCGGCACAGGACGAGGGCCCATGCCTTCCACAACGGCTGAAGGGCGCGCACCGCGCGTCGACCACGCGGACATGGCGAACGCCATCCGCGCCCTTTCGATGGATGCGGTGGAGCAAGCCCGCTCCGGCCATCCCGGCATGCCATTGGGTCTCGCCGACGTCGCGACCGTGCTCTTCGGCCGCTTCCTCAAGTTCGATCCCGCGCGCCCCGATTGGCCCGACCGGGACCGCTTCGTGCTGTCGAACGGTCACGGCTCGATGCTGCTCTATTCGCTGCTCTATCTCACCGGCTATCCGGACATCGACATCGAAGAAATCCGCAACTTCCGCCAGCTTGGCAGCCGCACCGCGGGCCATCCGGAGTACGGCCTCGCTGCCGGGATCGAGACCACCACCGGCCCGCTCGGCCAAGGCCTTGCCAACGCGGTCGGCATGGCCCTGGCGGAGCGCAGCATGGCCGCCCGCTTCGGCGGCGACCTGGTGGACCATCACACCTATGTCGTGTGCGGCGACGGCTGCCTGATGGAAGGCATCAGCCAGGAGGCGATCTCGCTCGCAGGTCATCTACGGTTGGACCGCCTGATTGTGCTCTACGATTCGAACGACATCTCCATCGACGGGCCCACCAGCCTCTCCTGCTCCGACGACGCGCGGAAGCGCTTCGAGTCCGCCGGATGGCACACGCTGCGCGTCGATGGCCACGATCCCAACGCGGTGGCGGCGGCCATCGGCGCAGCCAAGGCCGAGTCCCGGCCTTCGATGATCGAGTGCCGCACGGTGATCGGCTACGGCGCGCCTACGAAGGCCGGCACCGCCGCGAGCCATGGCGCGCCGCTCGGACCTGACGAGATTGCGGGCACCCGTGAGGCACTGGTTTGGCCGCATGCACCCTTCACGGTGCCCGATGCGATCCTCGCCGCTTGGCGCGCTGCCGGCGCGCGGGGCCGAGAGGCTCGAGGAGCCTGGGAGGCGCGTCACGCCGACCTCGACGAAGGGCAACGGGCCGAATTCGACGATGCGGTCGCAGGCGCGCTGCCGCCGGCACTCCTGGAGGCTCTCGCAAGCCTGAAGGCCGCGCTTGCCGAGGAGCGCCCCACCATCGCTACCAGGGTGGCCAATAAGCGTGTCATCGGCGCCATCGCCGACGCCTTGCCGTCCCTCCTCGGCGGGTCGGCCGACCTCACCGGCTCCAACGGCACGAAGAGCGACGAACTCGCGCCGATCACGCCCGGCGATTACGGCGGCCGCTACCTCTATTACGGGGTGCGCGAGCACGCCATGGGCGCGGTGATGAACGGCATGGCGCTCCACGGCGGGGTCATTCCCTTCGGCGGCACCTTCCTCACCTTCACCGACTATTGCCGGCCGGCGATCCGGCTTTCTGCACTTATGGAGCTCCGCGTCATCTACGTGATGACCCACGATTCCATCGGCCTCGGGGAGGACGGCCCGACCCATCAGCCGGTCGAGCATCTCGCGAGCCTTCGGGCCATGCCCAACCTGCTACTCTTCCGGCCCGCCGATGCCATCGAAACGGCGGAATGCTGGGAGCTCGCCCTGGCCAACGCCGAGCGCCCGTCGGTGCTCGCGCTGACCCGGCAGGGCGTGCCCTACTTGCGGACGGACGAGAATGGCTCCGAGAATGCCTGCGCGCGCGGCGGCTACATGCTGCGCGAGGCGTCGTCGGGAAAACCCGCGGTCGTGCTGCTCGCGACGGGGTCGGAATGCGCGATTGCCGACGAGGCGCGGCAGACGCTGGAAGCCGACGGCGTGCCGACGCGGCTGGTGTCTGTCCCCTGCTGGGAGCTGTTCGACGAGCAGGAGCCCGCCTATCGCGAGAGCGTGCTGGGCGCCGACGCGATCCGGGTTGCGGTCGAAGCCGCAAGCCCGCTCGGCTGGGAGCGCTACGTAGGCCCCGACGGCACCGTCGTCGGGATGCGGAGCTTCGGCGGCTCGGCGCCTGCCAAGGAGCTTTACGCCCACTTCGGCATCACGGCCGACGCCGTGGTCGCAGCAGCCAAGCAGAGACTGCAACGCTCCTGACCGCTCCGGCGGTCGCGGTTCGGGGCCGCAGCCTAGACGCGGCATCTCACAGAGCGGAGGGAATATGACGGTTCGCATCGCCATCAACGGATTCGGGCGGATCGGCCGCAACATTTTGCGCGCGATCCACGAGTCCGGCCGCACCGATCTCACCGTCGTCGCCCTGAACGATCTGGGCGACGTGGAGACCAACGCCCACCTGCTGCGCTACGATTCGGTCCACGGGCGCTTCCCCGGCACGATCGAGGTGGCGGACGGCTCCATCGACATCGGCTCGGGGCCGATCCAGGTGCTGAGCGAGCGCGACCCGGCGCGGCTGCCCTGGACCGACCTCGGCATCGACGTGGCGCTGGAGTGCACCGGGATCTTCACGGCGCGTGAGAAAGCCGCGGCCCATCTGGAGGCCGGCGCCCGGGCGGTGCTGATCTCGGCCCCCGGAAGGGATTCCGACCTCACCGTGGTCTATGGCGTCAATCACACCGCGCTCACGCCCGAGCACCGCATCGTTTCCAACGCGTCCTGCACCACCAACTGCCTGGCCCCGGTCGCGTCGGTGCTGCACGAGGCGATCGGGATCGAGAGCGGATTCATGACCACGGTGCACGCCTACACGCTGGACCAGCCGGTACTCGACACGCTCCACAAGGACCTGCGGCGCGCGCGCGGTGCGGCGGGCTCGATGATCCCCACGTCAACCGGCGCCGCGCGCGCCGTGGGTCTCGTGCTGCCCGCGCTCGCCGGCAAGCTGGACGGCACGGCGGTCAGGGTGCCGACCTCCAACGTCTCGATGGTCGATCTCAGCTTCGTCGCCAAACGGACGACATCCGTGGACGAGATCAACGAAGCCGTGGCGAACGCCGCCGCCGGGGACATGGCCGGCGTGCTCGCCTACAGCGAGGAGCCGCTGGTCTCGGTCGATTTCAACCACCGGCCGGAAAGCTCGATTGTCGATACCGGCCAGACCGCCGTGGTCGATGGCACGCTCGGCCGCGTGCTTTCCTGGTACGACAACGAATGGGGTTTTTCGAACCGGATGGGCGATGTCGCGGCCCATCTCGGCAACCTGTGACGGTGTCCGCGCGACCGCTCGGTCTTTCGCCCGTGACATGACCGCGTTTCGCACGCTTGACGATATCGAGGTCGCCGGCAAACGCGTCTTGGTGCGGGTAGACCTGAACGTACCGATGCGCGAAGGCGCGGTGGGCGATACCACGCGGATCGACCGGGTGGCGCCCACGCTTGCGGAACTCGCGGGGCGCGGGGCGAAGGTCATCGTCGCCTCGCATTTCGGCCGGCCCAAGGGGAAGCCCGTAGCGGCCATGTCGCTCGGGCCGATTGCCGAGCCTCTCTCCCAGGCGCTCGGTGGCCTCCCGGTTCGCTTCGTGCCCGATTGTGCGGGCGCGGAAGCGGAGGCGGCGGTTGCCACCCTCGCGCCGGGCGAAGTCGCGTTGCTGGAGAACCTGCGCTTCCACGCGGGCGAGGAGGCGAACGATCCCGCCTTCGCCGATGCCCTCGCGCGCCTCGCCGATTTCTACGTCAACGACGCGTTCTCTGCGGCGCACCGGGCCCATGTGTCGACCACCGCCGTGGCAGAGCGCCTGCCGAACGCGGCGGGGCGACTCATGCAGGCGGAGCTGGAGGCGCTCGGCAAGGCGCTGCAGGCGCCCGAGCGGCCGGTCATCGCCGTGGTCGGCGGCGCCAAGGTCTCGACCAAGCTCGCGCTCCTCGCCAACTTGATTGAGCGAGTGGACCGCCTCGTCATCGGCGGCGCTATGGCCAACACCTTCCTCCACGCGCAGGGGGTTTCCGTCGGGGCGTCGCTTCACGAGCCAGACTTGGCGGCGGATGCGCGCCGCATCATGGGAGAGGCGTCGGGCGCCGGCTGCGGGATCGTCCTCCCCACCGACGTGATGGTGACGCGGGAGTTCAGGGAGGGTGCCGAGGGTGTGGTAACGCGCGCGGCCGACGTTCCGGCAAATGGAATGATCCTCGACCTCGGGCCCGAGTCTTGTGCGCAAATCGAAGCGGCGCTGGCAGAGTCGCGCACCCTGGTCTGGAACGGGCCCCTCGGGGCATTCGAGATCCCGCCCTTCGATCGCGCGACGACGCGCTGTGCCCGCGCCGCCGCGCGGCTCACCGATGAAGGTAGACTGCTCTCCGTCGCCGGCGGCGGGGACACGGTCGCAGCCCTTCAAGGCGCAGGCGTGCTCGGCGACCTCAGCTACGTCTCCACTGCCGGCGGTGCCTTCCTCGAATGGCTGGAGGGTAAGACACTGCCGGGGGTCGCGGCACTCGAGACCGCGAGCACCCCGTGAGCGGGCCATGAGCGCACGGCGTCCCGCGATCGTCGTGCACGATCTCGACCAGGCCGTCGGCGCGCTCCGTGCGGCCGCGGCAGCCGGAGTTCCGGTCACGCTCTGGTCCGCGCCCGGCGCCGCTTCCTACGCGGGTCTCGGTTTTCTCGGTACGGTCTTCGAGAAGGCCAAGGAGGCAGTGCCGGAAGCCGACCACGATGCGGTCGTCGACTGCAGGGGCAGCGCCGTGCTCGCCCACGAGGCGCTGCGCCGGGGCCTCGCCAACGTGGCGTTCACCGGCCGCGGAGTCATGCGCAAGACCCTCCAGGCCATCGCGGACGGGCAGAGCGGCCGGCTGATTACTGCCGGTCCGGCTCGGGACGCGCTCGATCTCGTCCATTCCGCCGACCCGGAGCGTGACAGCGCCGCCTATCTCGCAAAAGGGCATGCCGGACGTTCATAAGCTCTGGAAAACGAGCCGCGCCTCGGTCAGGATGGGCCATGCGAATCACCAGGCGCGTCAGAGAAATTCTCTCCTGGTATGAGAGCGACAATCCGGGCACGAAAGCGAACCTCGCTCGCATCCTGATGCACGGTCGCCTCGGCGGCACCGGGCGCATGGTCATCCTGCCCGTCGATCAGGGCTTCGAGCATGGTCCGGCGCGCAGCTTCGCACCCAACCCGCCAGCCTACGACCCGCACTACCACTGGCAGCTTGCCATCGACGCGGGTTTCAACGCGTTCGCGAGCCCGCTCGGCATGATCGAAGCAGGCGCCGAGAGCTTCGCCGGTGCAATCCCGACAATTCTCAAGGTCAACAACGCCAATTCGCTGGGCTCGGCCAGGGATCAGGCCGTGACCGGCTCGGTGCGTGACGCGCTCCGGCTGGGCTGCTCGGCCATTGGATTCACCATCTATCCCGCCTCCGACCATCAGTACGAGATGATCGAGGAGATCCGCGAGCTCGCGGCGGAGGCGAAGGCGCACGGGCTCGCAGTGGTGGTCTGGTCCTACCCGCGTGGCGGGTCGCTCTCCAAGGAGGGTGAGACCGCACTCGACGTGGTGGCCTATGCAGCGCACATGGCCGCGCTTGCCGGCGCCCACATCATCAAGGTCAAGCCGCCCACCGCCCATCTGGAGCAGGAGGCCGCCGCCAAGGCCTACAACGCCGCAGGTGTGGGCGGCGAGACGCTGCAGAAGCGGATCGCGCACATCATGCAGGCGGCCTTCGCCGGGCGCCGGCTCGTGGTCTTCTCTGGCGGTGCCGCGAAGGGGCTGGAAGGGCTCTTCGGCGAGGTTCGCGCGATCCATGCCGGCGGGGGCAGCGGCTCGATCATCGGCCGCAACAGCTTCCAGCGCCCGCGCGTTGATGCTCTCGCCATGCTGAACACGGTCATCGGCATCTACCGGGGCAAGGGACAAACCTAGAGCTAAATCGCCGGCGGGTTCAGGCGCTGGCGATAACCGATCGAATGGGAAGCCGGGCCGGCACCCGCCCGCCCATAACATCCAGCAGCACCTCGACCCTCTCGCGCGGCGCAAGCCGCAGGACGACCGCCGCGCACTCCACGAAGGGACCAACGGTGATGGTGACGGCATCTCCCGGCTGCAACTCGGGCGGCGCGGGTGTGCTCACGCCGTCGGTCCCGGTCGCCTCCCGCAGTGCAGCAACGAATTCGCCGGGCAGCGGCTGAGGCCGCGGGCCGTCGGCGAGAAGCCGCTTCACCCCGAAGGTGCCGTTGATGGCGCGCCACGGCTCGCGCCCGATATCGAGTTGCACGAACAGGTACTGTGGAAAGAGCGGTGCGTACCCGGTTTCGATGCGCTTTGCCTGGCGGCGGGAGCGCTCCGTCACCGGCAGCCACACCCGGTACCCCTGGCGCGCCAGGTTAACTTCAGCGCGCTGCTCCTGATGGGGCCGCGTTTGGACGACGTACCATTTGCGCATCGTTACCTCTGACCGGCAGGACCCAAGGCGCCGGAACTAACTGAACCAGAACCCCTCCTGGTCACACTGTATATGTAAGGGACCCGAGTTTGAACAAAAAGCGAACACATTATGCCTCGCCTGAGAGCGATGGAGGTCGGTGGTGTGCGACCGGCACCGACAGAGGATGCAACAAGGATGGCCGCGCGGCCCCTGCTCCACTAACATCCCCGCCCGCACGCCCCTCGAGCCTGCCGGAGAGATGATGAGCACGACATTCAAGGAGACCGAGTGGATCTGGCGCGACGGGGAATTCGTCCGTTGGCAGGACGCCACGGTTCATATCCTGGCCACCGCCGTTCAGTTCGGCTCCTCGGTCTTCGAGGGCATCCGCTGCTACGACACCACCGGCGGCCCCGCCGTCTTCCGCTTGGCCGAGCATCTGAAGCGGCTGCGCAATTCCGCCCGGATCTATCGCATGGAGATAGGCTACAGCGACGAGGAGCTGACTGAGGCCTGCTTCGCCCTGATAGGGCGCAACGGGCTCCGCCACTGCTACATCCGCCCGGTAATCATGCGCGGTTACGGCGCCATCGGGATGGACGGCATCGGCAGCCCGATCGAGACTTGTATTCCGGCCTGGGAGTGGGGCGCCTATCTTGGTGCAGACGCCCTGGAGCGGGGCGTCGACGTCTGTGTCTCCTCGTGGAGCCGCGCCGCGCCCAACACCTTCCCCGGCATGGCCAAGGCGACTGGGCACTACAACAACGCGCAGCTCATCAAGCTGGAGGCGATGGCCAACGGCTTCGTCGAAGCGATCGCGCTAACCCACGACGGGCAGATCAGCGAGGGCAGCGGCCAGAATCTCTTCGCGGTGATGGACGGCGCCCTGCTGACGCCGCCGATTGACGGCAGCAACCTCTCCGGCATCACGCGGAACGCGGTTCTCACCATCGCCGCCGACCTCGACGTGCCGGTGCGCGAATGCCCGATGCCCCGCGAGCTGCTCTATTGCGCGGACGAGCTGTTCTTCTCCGGCACCGCGGCGGAGATCACGCCGATCCGCTCCGTCGACCGGATCACCATCGGACCCGGCGGGATCGGCCCGGTCACGCGGCGGATCCAGCGGCGCTTCTCCGAGATCGTGAGCGGCCGCTCCAACGACGATCACCGCTGGCTCACCCTGGTCCCGCCCGCCTGAGCGGGGCCAGGGCTCCCTGTGCGCTCATCGCCTGAGGGAGACCATGCATGACCGACAGTCATGATCGGGCGGCAGCGCTCGCCGATAGGCTTTTCGCCGAGAACGTCGAAGGCCGCCCGTTCCGCCGCCCGCGGGGCGCCGACCGACCGGCGTCCCTGGACGAGGGATACCGCGTCCAGAACCTCCTCAACCGGCGATTCGCAGAGGCCGGGAGGGGTGCGCCTGCCGGCTACAAGGTGGGCCTCACCTCCGAGGCCATCCAGACGATGTACGGGAGCGATCAGCCGATCAGCGGTGTGGTGTTCGATACCGGGGTGCACCGCTCGCCCGCTCGGATCGCACTCGCGGACTACACCCACCTCGGGATCGAGTTCGAGCTTGCGGTAGAGATCGGAAGCGAGTTCCGGCCTGAGGACGCGCCGTTCGCCCTCGACGACGCGCGCGCCCGCGTCGCCGCCTGCATGCCGGCCTTCGAGCTGATCGAGGATCGCAATGCCGACCACGGCGACGTCGACGCGCTCTCCATCCTCGTGGATAATTCCTGGTGCGCCGGTGTGGTCCTGGGGCCGCCCAGCACCGATTGGCACTCGCTCGACCTCGCCGACACGCCGGTCTCACTCAGGGTCAACGACGCCCCGCCGGCTGCAGCGGTCACGGGCGCCGCCATGGGGAACCCGCTGAACTCTCTTGTCTGGCTCGCCAACCAGCTCGCCTCGCGCGGGTTGACGCTGAAAGGCGGCATGATTGTGATGACCGGCAGCACGCTCGCAACGCGGTTCCCCGATGAGGGGGTTCGCTTCGTCTACGAGATCGAGGGGCTGGGGGCCGTGGAAGCGACGATCGTCTGAGCCAGCGATCCGGTCCCTTACCCGGCTGAACCGGGGCGGCGCGTGATGATGACGTCGCGGTGAACGCCGACGCAAAGCAGCAGCCCGAGTCCCAGCATCAGGCTCAGCATGGCGCTGCCACCGTAGGAGATCAGGGGCAGCGGCAGGCCGACGATAGGGATCAGTCCGATCACCATCGCGACATTGAAGAACACGTGGAAGAAGAACGTGACCGTGATGCCCATGCCCAGCAGACGGCCGAAATGGTTGTTGCTTCGGGCCGAGATCACTACGCCGTAGGTGGCAATCCCGAGGTAGAGCAGGAGCACACCGGCGACGCCAAAGAAGCCCAGCTCCTCCGCCATCATCGTGAAGATGAAATCGGTCTGCTTCTCCGGCAGGAAGTTGAGGTGGCTTTGGGTTCCCTGAAGGTATCCCTTGCCGAACAGGCCGCCGGAGCCGAGCGCGATCTTCGACTGCAGGATGTGATAACCCGCGCCGAGCGGGTCCGCCTCGGGGTTGAAGAACGTGAGAATGCGCGCCTTTTGATACTCGTGCAGGAACTGCCAAGCGACGGGCCCTGAGCCGAGCGCGAGAGCAATGCCCACACCGATCTTCCACGCCTTGATTCCGGCCAGGAACAGCATGATCCCGCCGCCGATGGCGAGCAGCAGCGCGGTGCCCAGATCGGGCTGGCGCAGGATCAGCGCGGCCGGTGCGAGAATCATTAGTAGCGGCGGGAGGTAGGTGCGGATACGCCCGAGCCCATCCAGGGGGACGCCGTGGAAGTAGCGAGCGAGCGCCAGGATCAGCGCGATCTTCATCAGCTCGGACGGCTGAAGCTGGATCACACCCAGGTCGATCCAACGCTGCGCCCCCTTCCCTGCCGCGCCGAGCAGATCCACACCCATCAGCAGGGCGAACGCCAGGCCGTAAATCGTGTACGCCGCGCGCAGCCAGAAGCCGATGTCGATCAGCGCCACCGCGATCATCACCAGGAGGCCTGCACCGAACCACACCATCTGGCGCGAGGCCCAGGGCTCTGTGGAACCGCCCGAGGCGGAAATCAGCATGCCGATGCCGACCGCTCCGATGGTGCAGACGAGCACGATCAGGAACCAGTCGAGCCTGAGCAACCTCTCGGCAATGCGAAAGCCCTGACGGCTGCCGATATTCAGATGAGCCATCAGGCGGTCTCGTGCGGTCGGGTCATCGCCTCGAGATTGCGGGCGCGGGCCGAGGGGTCACGACGTTGCACTTCGCGTAGGATATCGCGGGCGATCGGTGCCGCCACGGAGCCGCCGCTGCCCCCGTGTTCCACGACGACGGCGACACCGTAGCGCGGCCGCTCCAATGGCGCGTAGGCGACGAACAGTGCGTGGTCGCGCTCCTCCCACGGGCGGTCTTCGTTCCTTATCACCCCCGCGCGGTGCTCGCGTTCGGAGATCCGCCGCACCTGCACGCTCCCTGTCTTGCCGGCCATGGCAAGCGCCGGCTCCTCGATGCGCGCTCCATAGGCGGTGCCCTTGGGATCGTTCACCACCTTCAGCATGCCCTCACGGACGATATTGAAGTGGGTGGGCGAAATGCCCATCGGCGCAAAGTTCTCGCGCTCCTGTTGAATCGGCTGCCCCTCGCGGATCACCTCCGCCAGGATGCGGGGCTCGACCGCGATGCCTCCGTTGGCAATGCGCGCGACCATCACTGCGAGCTGCAGCGGCGTGGTGAGCAGGTAGCCCTGGCCGATGCCGACGACCAGCGTCTCGCCGCCCTGCCAGGGCTCGCCGATCATGGCGAGCTTCCACTCGCGCGTCGGCACCAAGCCCGGCTTCTCCCCCGGCAGCTCGATGTTGAGTTTCTCGCCGAAACCGAAGCGCTCCGACATCGTGGCAATGCGGTCGATGCCGACACGCTTGGCCACCTCGTAGAAGTAGACGTCGCACGATTCCTTGAGGCCCTTCACCATGTCCACATGCCCATGGCCATAGCGCCGCCAGCAGCGGAACCGGCGTTTCCCGAGCTTGAGCGATCCGTTGCAGTAGAACCGGTGATGGGGGCTCAACTCGCCGCTTTCGAGAGCTGCCAGCGCCACGACCATCTTGAATGTGGAGCCCGGCGAGTACTGGCCGGCGATCGCCTTGTTGCTGAGCGGGAAGCGCGGATGGCCAATCAGCTCTCGCCATTGCCGCTGGCTGATGCCGGAGGTGAACAGGTTGGGGTCGTAGCTCGGCATCGATGCCAACGCCAGGATTTCGCCCGAATGGACATCGAGGACCACGGCCGACCCGCTCTCGTCTCCGAAACGGGCCGCGACGTATTGCTGAAGCCCGAGGTCGATGGTCAACATCTGGTCGTCGCCCGGCCGACCGGTCCTGCGATTGAGCTCACGGATGACTCGGCCGAAGGCGTTCACCTCGACCTGCCGGGAGCCGGCTTCGCCCCGCAGCGAGCTCTCCAGCACCTTTTCTGCACCGTTCTTGCCGATGCGGAAGTCGGGGAGGGTGAGCAGCGGATCGTCCGTCAACTCCAAATCGGATTCGTTGACTGCGCCGACGTAGCCGACGATGTGGACCGTATCGCGCCCGAAGGCGTAGAGCCGGCGGCTGCCCACGTCGATCATCACGCCGGGCAGATCGGGCGCGTTGACCTCGATCTGAGAGACCTCCTCCCAGGTCAAATGCTCTCGCACCGTAATGGGGACGAATTGCTGCTTGCGCCGGGCTTCGCGCAGCACCCGCTCGCGGTCGTGGTCCTCGATCGGTACGAGTGCCGCGATTTCGTCGAGCGCCTTGTCGAGGTCCAACGCCGCCTCAGGCACCACGATGAGTCGATAGTTCAGCCGGTTCTCGGCAAGGACCTGGCCGAAGCGGTCGAAGATGCGCCCGCGCGCGGGGGGCAGAAGCTGCATGTTGATGCGGTTCTCATCGGCGAGAACCTGATAGCGCTCGGAGTCGACGACCTGGAGCTGATAGAGGCGTCCGGCGAGGCCGGCCGTCAGCAGCGCCTGTGCGCCGCCCACGATAATCGCGCGACGCGTGAAGAGGTTGGCGCGTCCGGTTTCGCCCCGCATGTCACTCAGGCCGGGCGGCGGCGAGGACGCCGAGAGGGCGGAAGAACAGCACGAACACCGGGAACAGCAGCAGCGTGAGCAAGACCTGCACGACGATGGGCAACGGCGGCACAAGCGGCGCGCCCAAGCAGGCCGAGCTGATGATCCAGCTGAGCAATCCTACCGTAGGCATGACCAGGGAGAAGCCCCACCATATGACGAGGAATGGCTTGCCCCGGAAGAAGGTTCGTTGCGAGGCGACGATGCCCTGAACGATGAGAAGCGCGAGCGCCGTCATGCCGAGCGGCGTGCCGGCGAGGAGATCCTGAAGCACGCCGATGCCGAAGGTCGCCGCATAGGGGAACCGCTCCGGCCGGTAGATGGTCCAGTAGAAGACCGCCATCACCGCGAAGGCCGGCGTGACCTCGACGAATGCCGGCAATCGCCAAGGGAGCGACGCCGCAAAGACAAGTATCACGGTGACGGTGACGGGGATCGCGCCACGCAGCGAGCGGTCGGCCCATTGCAGCCAGTCACCCATCACTCGAGGCTCCCGGCACGCTCGGCGCGGCGGGTTTCGGGGAAGACCCCCGGCACCACGTAGTCGAGGATGGTGACGAAATCGAGCCGCTCCCAGACCACGAAGGGCTGCACGGTCGCACGGTCCTTGTCGACCGCAGAGACGATCCCGACATCGAGCGCCGGCGGGAACATCCCGCCCTCGCCCGAGGTCACGATGCGATCGCCGGGCTTGACCCTGGCGTCTGTCGCGAGGAAGGCCAGGTAGGGATGCGGACTGTTGTCGCCGCGCAGAATGGTCCTGTCCCGGCTCTCCTCAAGGACCACGGGAATCCGCGAGTTTAAGTCCGTGAGCAGCAGGATGCGCGCCGTGTGCTGGCCGGCCTCCAACACACGTCCCACCAGCCCGTCGTGGTTGACCACCGCCTGGCCCTTGCGCACGCCGTGGGATTTGCCGGCATTGACCAAGACCATGTGAATGAAGGGTCCGCCCGAATCGGCGATCACGCGGGCCGTGACGAAGCTCGCCCGCTGGTCGGGCACGACCTTGAGGAGCCGGCGAAACTCGTCGTTCTCGTAGCCCAGCTGCTCGGCCACCGCCTGCCACTTTCGGAGCTGGGCGTTGTCATGCGCCAGCTGCTCGTTGCGTTCGTGAACGCTCATGATGCCGTCCAGCTCGTTGAGCCCGCCGGCGATCGTCGCCGCCGGCTGCGAGAAGAAGCCAAAAATTGGGCTCACTGCATCGACGACGCCCACGCGCAGCGTCTCCACCACGCGCGGTTCCGCCTGGCTCAGGATCATCAGGGTGATCGCGGCGCAGGCCAGCATTGCGTAGCCAAAGCGCTGGGCGAAGACCCTGCCCGGCACGGCCAGGACAAGATTGCGCCCCCGGCCAACCCTCACTCAGACCTCCATACGGTACGCGGCGAACTCCGAATCGGGCCCGCGTAGCGGGAAACCTAATATGTCTCGTGAAGGGCGTGCTTCAAGGCTTTCATTTCTTCCAAACATCGGCCGGTGCCGAGAGCGACACAGCGCAATGCCTGATCCGCGATCGAGACCGGCAGTCCCGTCGCGTGGCGCAACACGTAATCCAGGTTGCCGAGGAGCGCGCCACCGCCTGTCAGCACGATGCCCTTATCGACGATGTCGGCCGCAAGCTCGGGGGCGGTGTTCTCCAGTCCGACCTTGACCGCATCGATGATGGCGCCCACCGGCTCGGCCAAGCTCTCAGAAATCTGCCTCTTGGAGATGACGATCTCCTTGGGCACGCCGTTCATCAGGTCGCGCCCCTTGATATTGAGCGTCTCGCCGTCGCCGTCCTCGGGCGGGCAGGCTGAGCCCAGGTCCTTCTTGATCCGCTCCGCGCTCGCCTCGCCGAGCAGCAGGTTATGGGTGCGACGCACGTAAGCGATGATGCTCTCGTCCATCTTGTCGCCGCCGACGCGCACCGAGCGCGAGTAGACGATGCCGCCGAGCGAGAGCACGGCAACCTCGGTGGTGCCCCCGCCGACGTCGACCACCATCGAGCCGGTCGGCTCGGTCACCGGCAGGTTCGCGCCGATGGCAGCGGCCATCGGCTCCTCGATCAGGAATACGCGCCGGGCGCCTGCGCTCTCCGCCGATTCCTGGATGGCGCGGCGCTCGACGGCGGTCGAGCTCGACGGCACGCAGATGATCACCTGGGGGCTCGCGAAGCTCCGGCGGTTGTGCACCTTGCGGATGAAGTGCTTGATCATGTCCTCCGCCACTTCGAAATCGGCAATGACGCCGTCTCGAAGCGGGCGGATCGCCTCGATGTTTCCGGGCGTGCGGCCGAGCATCTGCTTGGCCTCGTTGCCGACTGCGAGAACCTGCTTCTTGCCCTTCCAGGTGGTGAGCGCCACCACCGAGGGCTCGTCGAGAACGATCCCCTGGCCCTTTACGTAGACGAGTGTATTCGCGGTCCCCAGGTCGATCGCCATATCGGCGGAAAGGAACCCCAGCAACTTCGAGAACATGCGCTGCTTCTCCTCCTAAACGGCAGCGGGGCAGTCAGGCAGCAGCCGACGCCCACCCCGTCGTTCAAGCTGACAACGCCTCCGGAGCCGTCTTCTGCCGCTTGACCAGAAGCTTGTTGAGCGCGTGCACATAGGCCAGAACCGAGGCCACGATGGTATCGATATGCGCACTGTGCCCGTTCACTGTTCTCCCGTTTTCCTCCAGCCGCACGGTCACCTCGGCCTGGGCATCGGTGCCCTCCGTCACCGCATGAACCTGATAAAGCTGGAGCCTGGCTTCGTGCGGGTAAATCGCCTTGATGGCGTTGAAAGCCGCATCCACGGGGCCGTTCCCGCTGGCGCGTGCCTCTGCCTGCTCGCCGTCGATGGCAAGCGTGAGAGACGCCTCCTGCGGTCCTGACGACCCGCAAGACACCGAGAGGGATCCGAAGCGGATGCGGTCGTTTGCGCCCGCCACCTCAGTGTCCACGAGCGCGATGATATCCTCGTCGAAGAGTTCTTTCTTGTTGTCGGCGAGGTCCTTGAAACGCACGAACGCTTCCTGAAGCGCATTATCGCCAAGCTCGGTGTAGCCAAGGCTCCGCAGCTTCTCACGGAAGGCGTGCCGGCCCGAATGCTTGCCCATGACGAGCGTCGACTGCATGAGGCCGACCGATTCGGGCGTCATGATCTCGTAAGTCTGCGCGTCCTTGAGGACGCCGTCCTGATGAATTCCCGCTTCGTGGGCGAAGGCATTGGCGCCCACGATCGCCTTGTTCGGCTGCACGACGAAGCCCGTCACCGCCGAGACCAGGCGCGAGGCGCGCATGATGTTCTCGGTCTTGACGCCGGTCTCGTAGCTCATGAGGTCGTTGCGCGTGCGGAGCGCCATGACGATCTCTTCCATCGCGGCGTTGCCGGCGCGCTCGCCGAGCCCGTTGATGGTGCATTCCACCTGCCGCGCGCCGGCCTGCACGGCGCTCAGCGAGTTGGCGACGGCGAGGCCCAGGTCGTTGTGACAATGGACCGAGAGCACGGCCTTGTCGATGTTGGGCACCCGGTCGAAGAGCATGGCGATCAGCTCCGCGAACTCTTGCGGCACGGCGTAGCCCACGGTGTCGGGGATGTTGATGGTGCCGGCGCCGGCCTTGATCGCCGATTCGACGCAGCGGCAGAGGAAGTCGTGCTCGGTGCGCGAGCCGTCCTCGCAGGACCACTCCACGTCGTCGGTGAACTTGCGGGCGTAGCTCACGCTGTCGATCACCGCCGCATGCACGTCCTCAGGTTCCATCTGCAGCTTGACGCGCATGTGGAGCGGGCTGGTCGAGATGAAGGTGTGGATGCGGCCGGACCTGGCAGGCGCAAGCGCATCGGCCGCGCGGTCGATGTCCCGCCGCCCGGCGCGGGCCAGGCCGCACACTGTGCTCTCGGTCACCACCTTGGCGACCTCGCGGACAGCTTCGAAATCGCCGTTTGACGCGATGGGGAAGCCGGCCTCGATCACGTCGACCCCCATCTCCTCGAGGATCTCGGCGATCCGGAGTTTCTCCTCCAGATTCATCGACGCGCCCGGCGACTGCTCGCCATCGCGCATCGTCGTATCGAATATTCGGACTCGGTTCCCTGTCTCGGTCATAACGGGCATCCTTTCACCCTGGCGGCTACGACAGTCATCGCATTCCCCTGGTCGGTCGGCCGATCACGCACGGCGAACCGCTCAGGGGCAGCTAAGTCGAAGCCCGCGTAGGGTGGAATGTGCCGCAACTGCAGCATCGCGCAATTGGTGCGTGCCCTCCGGCTTAGTCTCCGTAGGCACCGTCATCGGACCATAGCCCTCGACCCCATTTGCACGACATAGGCAGCCCTCCGGTGCGGCACAAGATCGATTCGCCGCCTCGGTTCGGAAACTTGTACGCCCAACCCGTTGGGCGAAGCAACGAATTTGTGGCCTCGCCTCGGTGCCGTTCCCGCGCGAAGCCTCGTCAATTCTTGCTGCGGTCGACCAGCCTGGCCTCGGAGATCCACGGCATCATCGCACGCAGCCGCTCACCCACCTCCTCCAGCGGGTGCTCAGCCGCGCGAGCGCGCATCGCCTTGAAGGAGGACTGGCCCGCGGTGTTCTCGGTCATCCACTCGGTGGTGAATCGGCCGTTCTGGATGTCGGCAAGGATCGTCTTCATGCGCTCCCGCGTCGCCTCGTCGATGACCCGGGGCCCACGCGTGTAGTCGCCATACTCGGCGGTGTTCGAGATCGAGTAGCGCATGTTGGCGATGCCGCCCTCGTACATGAGGTCGACGATCAGCTTGACCTCGTGGAGGCACTCGAAATAGGCCATCTCGGGCGCGTAGCCGGCGTCCACCAAGGTCTCCCAGGCGGCGGTGATCAGCGACGTCAAGCCACCGCACAGCACCACCTGCTCGCCGAAGAGGTCGGTCTCTACCTCCTCGCGGAAGCTGGTCTCGATGATGCCGGCGCGGCCGCCGCCGATGCCCGACGCATAGGAAAGGCCGATCTCCTTGGCGTTGCCCGAGGGGTCTCGCGCCAGCGCGAGCAGGCAGGGCACGCCGCCGCCCCGCTGATATTCCGAGCGTACCGTGTGCCCGGGCCCCTTGGGCGCCACCATGAACACGTCGAGATCGGGCCGGGGCTCGATCAGACGGAAGTGGATGTTGAGCCCGTGGGCGAAGGCCAGCGCCGCGCCTTCCTTCATGGAGCCGTGCAGCACTTCGGCGTAAAGCTGGCGCTGCAGCTCGTCCGGGGTGAGCACCATTACGACGTCGCCGAAGCGCGCGGCCTCCTCGATATCCATGACCGTGAGCCCTGCGGCCTCGACCTTAGCCGCGCTTGCGGAACCAGGCCGGAGCCCGACGGCAACCTTCTCGACGCCGCTCTCCTTCAAGTTGTTCGCGTGCGCGAAGCCCTGGCTGCCATAACCGATGATCGAAACCTTCTTCGACTTGATCAGGTTCAGATCGGCATCGCGATCATAATAGACCCGCATCGTGCTCTCCCAAGTTGGCGTTGCGTGCGGCCCGAGGCCGCGTCAGATCGATCCCTTGCCGCGCGTGATTGCGACCACGCCCGTGCGCGATATCTCGGTCAGCCCGAGCGGCGTCATCAGCCGGATGAAGGCGTCAATCTTGGTGCCCTTTCCGGTCATCTCGAACACGAACGAATCGATTTCGCTGTCGACCACGTGGGCGCGGAAGATGTCCGCAATCCGGAGCGATTCGACCCGCTTCTCGCCGGTGGCGACGACCTTGATGAGCGCGAGCTCGCGCTCGATGTAGGGGCCCTCGCTGCCGAGGTCGGAGACCTTGTGGATCGGCACCAGCCGGTCGAGCTGTGCCTTGATCTGCTCGATCACCATGGACGAGCCCGAGGTCACGAGATTGATGCGCGAGAGGCGCTTGTCGCGCTCGACCTCGGCGACGGTCAGGCTCTCGATGTTGTAGCCGCGGCCCGAGAACAGCCCGATGACGCGCGCCAGCACGCCGGGCTCGTTCTCCACGAGCACGGAAAGCGTGCGGCGCTCACTCTCGTCCGTCACGGCCCTTCCCTCCGGTCGCCTACAGGCGGGCGTCGCGCCGGTTCCGACACTCAGACATGCCGGACTGCGGCTTGGCGTTTCGCGTCATGAATCGGCTCGATCGGCGTCCTGGGCCCTAGACGAGCACCATCCCGTCTTCCGAGCGCTCTTCGAGCTCGCCGTGCTCGGGCCCGAGCTTCATCTCGTAGTGCGCGGCGCCGGCCGGGATCATCGGAAAGACGTTCTCTTCCTTGTCGACGCGGATGTCGGCGATCACGGGACCCGGCGTCTCGATCATGGCCTCGATCACGGCGTCCACCTCCTCAGGGCGGCGGGCGCGCAGCCCGGTGGCCCCGAACGATTCCGCCAGCTTCACGAAATCGGGCAGCGAATCCATGTAGCTCTCGGCGTAGCGGCCGCCGTGGAAGAACTCCTGCCATTGGCGCACCATGCCCATGTACTCGTTGTTGAGCAGGAAGGTCTTCACCGGCAGCCGGTACTGCACCATGGTCGAGAGTTCCTGGATCACCATGAGCAGCGAGGCTTCGCCGGCAACATCGATAACCAGCGAGTCGGGATGGGCGACCTGCACGCCCATCGCGGCGGGAAAGCCATAGCCCATAGTGCCGAGGCCGCCCGAAGTCATCCAGCGGTTGGGCTCCTCGAACTTGAGGAACTGCGCCGCCCACATCTGGTGCTGGCCCACCTCGGTGGTGAAGTAGGCGTCCCGCCCCTTGGTGGCCTCGTAGAGCCGCTGCAGCGCGTATTGCGGCTTGATGGTGTTGCTGGAGTTCTTGTAGCGCAGGCAGTCGCGCCCGCGCCACGCATCCAGCTGCCGCCACCACGCCGCCAAAGCCCCGGCGTCGCGTTCTGCGCCGCTCGCCCCCCACTCGGCCAGGATGGCATCGAGCGCGAGGCCCGCATCGCCAATGATGGCAATGTCCACCGGCACGTTCTTGTTGATGGACGAGGGGTCGATGTCGATCTGCACCTTGGTCGAGCCACGCGAGAAATCGGCGAGCCGGCCGGTGACGCGATCATCGAAGCGCGCGCCCACCGCGATCATCAGGTCGCACTTGGCCATCGCCATGTTGGCTTCGTAGGTGCCGTGCATGCCGAGCATGCCGAGGAAGAGGGGATCGGACCCCGGATAGCAGCCGAGCCCCATCAGCGTGTTGGTGATGGGATAACCCGTGCGCCGCACCAGCGCTGACAGGCTCTGCGCGGCGTCGGGCCCGGCGTTGATGACGCCGCCCCCGGCATAGAAGAGCGGGCGCTTGGCGCGCGCCAGCAGCTCCACCGTGCGCTTGACCGCATCGGCATTGGGCACGCGCTGGGGTCGGTAGGAGCGATGCTCCAATCCGTTGCCCGGCGCCTCCCCATTGGGGACGTAGGGCGCCTTGGCCATAACCACGTCCTTCGGCAGGTCCACGACCACAGGGCCGGGCCGGCCGGCGCTCGCGATGTAGTAGGCCTCGCGGATCACCTGGCAAAGGTTGTCGACATCCTTGATCAGATAGTTGTGCTTGGTGCAGGGCCGGGTGATCCCCACCGTGTCGGCTTCCTGAAACGCATCGTTGCCGATCATGTGAGTCGGCACCTGCCCGGTCAGGCAGACGACCGGGATGCTGTCCATCAGCGCGTCGGTGAGGCCAGTGACGCTGTTGGTGGCGCCGGGGCCCGAGGTGACCAGCACCGTGCCGACCTTGCCAGTGGAGCGCGCATAGCCTTCGGCGGCATGGACCGCACCCTGCTCGTGCCGCACCAGGATGTGGCGCAGCTCGTTCTGCTTGAATATGGCGTCGTAGATGGGCAGGACCGCGCCGCCGGGATAGCCGAACACGACATCTACGCCGAGATCGACCAAC
This sequence comes from Alphaproteobacteria bacterium, assembly GCA_963422645.2. Classification (GTDB taxonomy): domain Bacteria; phylum Pseudomonadota; class Alphaproteobacteria; order UBA828; family UBA828; genus WTGU01. The sequence goes on along the minus strand of CAXXVO010000007.1, from coordinate 201,490 downwards.
GTGCGAACGACTAGCTCGGCCCCGCTCAGTTCTGCCGGGGCATGGTCCTCGGCATCCGTTGTCACGGCGATCTCCCCTCCGAACAAGCGCAAGCGGCCCACCCTTCCATCAGGGTCGGCCGGCCCGCCGCGGTGCGCCTGCGTACGCACCCGTGTTTGGAGGGCGGACAGTAGTCCTTCGCCCTCAGCCGGTCAATAGCAGGCGTTCGACGAGGGCGAGAGATTCCCGTTTCGATTCCGGGCGATAACGGTCTGGCATACGAGCCTGGTCCGGCATCTGGGTGCGGAACCAGGTGGTCTGGCGCTTGGCGTAGCGCCGTGTCGCCTGCCGGCCGAGTGCGACCGCACGCTCCAGCTTGGCGACACCGCTCAAGTGATCGAGCAGGGCTCGGACGCCCACCGCCTTCATGACCGGCAAGGCAGGATCCAAAGCGCGCGCGAGCAGGTGCGCCACCTCGTCGAGCGCGCCTGCCGCCATCATGCGCTCGAAGCGCTCATTGCAGGCGTCATAAAGCGCATCCCGCGGCGGCTCGAGGACGAGCACTGCCGCGCGGCCGGGGTAGCGATCATGCCGCTCCGCCTGCCACGAGAGCAGCGAGCGCCCGGTGGCTTCGATCACTTCGTAGGCCCGCATCACGCGCTGGCTATCTCCGGGTTCGAGGCGCCGGGCGGCCTCCGGGTCGCGTTCGGCAAGACGCGCATGGAGGCCGACGCTGCCCTCCCGCTCATAGAGCGTGCGGACCGCTTCGCGCACAAGCTCGGGAATCGCCGGCACCGGCGCCAGGCCGTCAAGCAGCGCCCGCAGGTAAAGCCCCGTCCCGCCAACCAGAATCGGCAGCGCGCCGTCCCCGTTGATGCGTTCGATTTCGGCCATCGCCATGCTGCGCCAGCGGCCAGCCGAGCAGCGCTCTGCGCCGTCGAGCACGCCGTAGAGGCGGTGCGGCGCACGCGCGCGGAGCGCTTCGTCCGGGCACGACGTCAGGATCGGCAGATCGCGGTAGAGCTGCATGCTGTCGGCATTGACGACCACACCGCCGAGGCGCTCGGCGGCATCGGCCGCGAGTGCCGACTTGCCGCTCGCCGTCGGGCCGCCGATCACCAGGATCAAGGGTCCGTCTTCGACTGGAGCGTGCCTCGGCACCGTCAGGAAAGGGGCAGCGAGACCAGTCCGTCGGCGAGCTTAGGCTCGAACCAGGTGGTTTTCGGCGGCAGGATCGCGCTGGCATCGGCGACCGCCATGAGGTCGTCCACGGAGATGGGATGGAGCGAGAAGGCCACGGAGGCCTTGCCGCCATCGACCGCCGCCGCAAGCGCTTCCACCCCGCGCCCGCCGCCCACGAAGTCGATCCGCCCATCGCGCCTGGGATCGCCGATACCGAGGATCGGCGCGAGCACCAGGTGCGTGAGGCGCGAAACATCGAGACGGTCGACCACAGAGCCGCGTGGGGGCGTCAGACTGTCCGCGCTAAGGCGATACCAGCGGCCCGCCACGTACATGCCGAATTGCGCCGGTTGCGCGGGCTCCACCGGCCCGTCCGCCGGGTCGCAGCTTAGCGTCTCACCGATCGCGCGAAGGAAGGCGTCGGGCGAGAGGCCGTTCAGGCCCCGCACGACCCGATGATAATCCAGAATTTGCACCTCGTCGGCGGGGAAGCACACCGTGAGCATGCGGCCGGCCGGCCCTCCCGCTGCCTGGGCCGCCATGTGAGCAGCGGCAGCGCGGTGATGGCCGTCGGCGATGTAGAGCGCGGCGAGCGCGTCGAAACGCGCGGCCAGCGCCGCGATTTCGTCTGCGCCCTCGATCGGCCAGAGCGTGTGGGTCACGGCACCGTCGAGCAGGGCGCTGCAGAGCGGCGGCCCGTCGCAGGCCGCCCCGATCAGGCGGCGGCACGCCTCGTCCGGCCGGTGGATCAGGAGCAGGGGGCCGGTCTGCGCGCCCAACGCCGCGATGTGCCGTGCGCGGTCCTCCACCTTGGGCGGCCGCGTCGATTCGTGGCGCTTGATCGCGCCCGCCTCGTAGGCTGGGAGCGAGGCGGCAGCCGCGAGCCCCGTCTGCGTGCGACCTTCGCTCGCCATGCGGTAAGCGAAGAAGCGGGGCGACGCATCGCGGATGAGCACCCCCTGCTCGATCATCCGGTAAAATACTGCCGCCGCCCGGTGGTAGAGCGCTGACGCGCCGTCGGGCGTCTCGGGCGGCAGATCGATCTCCGGCCGGGAAACGTGGAGGAAGCTCCACGGCCGGCCCTCCACCGCAGCGCGCGCCTCCGCCCTAGACAGCACGTCATAGGGCGGTGCCGCCACCGCGCCCGCATGGTCCGGCGCGACGCGAAGTCCCGCAAAGGGGGCCAAGAGCCTCTTGCTCACCCGCTACCCTCCATCCTCTCCACAGCTGGCTTCGTGCCCCTAGTTGACGAGCCAGACCAGCAGGAGGCCCACCAACGCCGCGCCCGTGCCTATGGCGCGGATCCGGCCCGAAGGCTGCGCCAGTACGCGCGCGATGCTGCGCCGCATGGCCTCCGGGAACAGTGCATAAAGCCCGCCCTCAATTACGAAGATGAGTCCGATAGCGGTCAGGAAGGCGGTGAGCCCGTCGTTCATAGCCGGATCGTAGGGGGGTGGCCGTGGGGGCGGCCTTGCACCGGCCCGCGGCCGGGGCGCGTCACTCAGGCGTCGCCGGGGCGGTGGGTGCCTGGCTGCCCGATATCTCACCGAAGTAACGGAAGAACTCGCTGTCCGGCGACAGCACCATCGAGGTATCGGAGTCCCCGAGGGCTTCGCGATAGGCCTGCATAGCCCGGTAGAAGGCGTAGAATTCGGGGTCCCGGCCATAGGCCTCGCGGGAGATCCGGTGCGCTTCGCCGTCGCCGTCGCCGCGCAGGATCTGGGACTCGCGCTCCGCCTCCGCGAGGAGCACCACACGTTCGCGGTCGGCGCGTGAGCGGATGCGCTGCGACTCTTCTTCACCCTGGGCCCGGAACTCCTTCGCCTCGCGCTCGCGCTCGGTCTGCATGCGCTGATAGACGGCCTGGCTGTTCTCCTCCGGCAGGTCGGCGCGGCGGATGCGCACATCGATCACATCGACGCCGAAGCCGGTGGACTGACGGTTCACCTGGTCCCTGATCTCGGTCATCAGCTGGGCGCGCTCGCCGGAGAGCACGGTGATCAGCTCGACCGTGCCCAGCACCTGCCGCGTGCTGGCGTTGAGGATGGCGCCGAGTCTGGCGCGGGCCACCGCCTCGTTGCCGACGGACTGGAAGAAGCGCAGGGGATCGATGATCCGGTAGCGGATGAAGGCGTCCACGACCAGCCGCTTCTGATCTCCGAGGATCATCTCCTCCGCCGGCGCGTTGAAGTCGAGAACCCGCTTCTCAAAATACTCGACGTTCTGGACGAAGGGCGTCTTGAAGCGCAGCCCCGGTTCGTCCGTGCCCCACTGGTTCACCACCTTGATGGGCTCGCCGAGCTGCAGGAGGATCGCCTGCTGATCCTCACGCACCTTGTAGGTGGAGATCAGAATCACGACGATCGCCACGAGGACGACCGCGATGCCGATGATGAATTTGAGTCGGGTGCTCATGGCCTACTACTGCGTGCCGCCCTGGCGGCGTTGAAGCTCGGGCAGGGGCAGGTAGGGCACGACGCCGGAAGAGCCCTCCCCGCCCGAATCGATGATGATCTTGTCCAGCCCGCCGAGCACCTCTTCCAACGTCTCCAGATACATGCGGCGGCGGACGACGTCGGGGTTCTGCGCGTACTCGACATGGACCGCTACGAAGCGCGACGCCTCGCCCTGGGCCTCGGCGACGATCTGCTCCTTGTAGGCCGTGCCCTCCTGCACGAGGCGTTCCGCCGCGCCGCGTGCACGCGGGATGATGTCGTTGCGGTAGGACTCGGCCTCGTTCTTCGCCCGCTCCTGGTCCGCGCGTGCGGCCTGCACGTCACGGAAGGCGGCGATCACCGCGTCCGGCGGTGCAATGTCCTGCGGCTCGATCTGGGTGACTTCTATGCCGGCGCCGTAATAGTCCAGGATCGACTGGGTCAGTTCGTGAGTCTGCTGGGCCAGGAGAAACCGCTCCTCGGCAAGGGCGGATTGCAGGCGGGTCTTGCCGATCACCTCGCGCATCGCGCTCTCGGCCGCGTCCCTCACCGTGCGATCCGGCGACTGGATGTTGAACAGATACTGGCCGGCATCGCGGATGCGCCAGAAGGCGGTGAACTTCACGTCGATAATGTTCTCGTCGCCGGTGAGCATCAGGCTCTCGTCCGGCACCGGCCGCGTGAACGCCCCCCGTTGCGAATCGACCAGGGTCCGGTAGCCGATCTCGGCCCGGTTGATCTTCGTCACCTTGGGCAAGAGAACCGTCTCGAAGGGCCAGGGCAGATGATAGTTGAGGCCCGGCTGGGTGGTCTGGGTCCACTCGCCCCAGCGCAGCACCACACCCTGCTCGTCGGGCTCGACGCGGTAGAAACCGGTCAGCAGCCAGATGCCGAGCACGACGATGAGGAGCAAGATGAGGCCGCGGCCCCCGCGCAGACCCGGCATAAATCGGCGGAAGCGATCCTGCCCACGCCGGAGCATCTCTTCGAGATCTGGCGGTGGGGTTTGCTGCCCACCGCCACGCCGGCCGCCGCCGCCCGGCGAGCGCCCCCAAGGGCCGCTATTGCCGCCGCCGCTTTGCCAGCCGCCTCCACCGCCTTGGCTAGACCAGGGCATGGATCAGCCTTTCTCCCAAGGCTTTGCAAGTCATCATGAGCGCCTTATAAGTCATGTGGTCTCGGCACGCAATGACGCGAGTACGCATTTGTCGTCTCGTTGTGCCGGGACCACCCGCTCGGAGTGGAACGATGGCGTCAGTCACCAAGGATCAGGTTCTGGCGGCGCTGGCGGACGTCCTGGATCCGGACAGCGGCCAGAACGTGGTTGCCGGCGGCCTGATCAGCGGAGTCGTGGTCAGGGACGGCAATGTCGGCTTTGCGCTCGAGGTCGACCCGGCCCAGGGTGCGGCGAAGGAGCCGCTGCGCAAGGCGTGCGAGACCGCTGTCGAGCATTTGTCGGGCGTACTGTCCGTGACGGCCGTGCTGACCGCCGAGAGACCCGCGGGCGGGCAGCCGCATGGCGACGCGCAGGGCCACACCCATGGCCATGGGCACGCTCACGGCGGGCAGGCTCAGACGCGGGCGCAGCAGCCCGAACAGCTCCTGCCCGGCGTAAAGAGCGTCATCGCCATCGCGTCGGGAAAGGGCGGAGTCGGCAAGTCGACCACCGCCGTGAACCTCGCTACGGCCATGGCCGCCCAGAATGTCCGAGTCGGCCTGCTCGACTGCGATATCTACGGCCCCTCGATCCCGCGCATGCTCAATCTCAGCGGCCAGCCGGAGATGGTGGGCGAGCGCACGCTGCGCCCCATGGCGAATTACGGCATCAAGTGCATGTCCATCGGCTTCCTGGTCGCCGAGGACACCGCCATGATCTGGCGCGGGCCGATGGTCATGCAGGCGCTGGAACAGATGATGCGGGACGTCGATTGGGGTGAGCTCGACGTTCTGCTCTGCGACCTGCCGCCCGGCACCGGCGATGCGCAGCTCACCATGGCGCAACGGGTGCCGCTCACGGGCGCGGTCATCGTGTCCACCCCGCAGGACATCGCCCTGCTCGACGTGACCCGGGGCATCAACATGTTCCAGCAGGTCAATGTGCCGATCTTCGGCGTCGTCGAGAACATGAGCTACTACATCTGCCCCGAATGCGGCCACCGGGCCGAGCTCTTTCACCATGGCGGCGCGCGCGAGACCGCGCTGCGGCTTGGTGTGGACTTCCTGGGAGAGATTCCGCTGGACCTCGAGATCAGGATGACATCCGATTCGGGCCGTCCCATCGTGGTCACCCGACCCGAGAGCCCCCACGCCGAATCCTACCGGCAGATCGCAGCCGGCCTGATCGACAAGGCGACCTCAGCGGTGAGCGGCGCCGGCCGCGCCCAACCCCGAATCGTCATGATGTGAGCGTCCCCGCCGATGACGAGCAGGCAGATCGAGGGCGTTCTTTCGACCCTGACGGCTCGTTTGGGCCGCCGGCGGTGGATGGGGGCAGGCCTGGTGGCCACCCTTCTTCTCGCCCTGGTGGTGGCCGGATGCACGCCCTCGGTTCCGGATCGTCAGCAGGATCTTTGTGCGGTCTTCCACCAGCATCCCGACTGGTTCGATTACGCGCGCGAGGCAGCGGACACGTGGGACGTGCCGATCCCCGTTCTCATGGCCTTCGTGCATCACGAATCGAGCTACAGGAGCAATGCGCGGCCGCCCCGCACCTATATTCTCGGTTTCATCCCGTGGGGCCGCGTGTCGTCAGCCAAGGGATACGCCCAGGCGCAGGACCCGGCGTGGGCGGACTACACGAACGAGCGCGGCTCGTTCTGGCGCAGCCGGTCGGACATGGAAGACGCCCTCGATTTCATCGGCTGGTACAACCACGGGACGTCGCGGGAGCTCGGCATCGCCAAGACCGACGCGCGCAATCTTTATCTCGCCTATCACGAGGGCCGCACGGGCTACCGGCGAGGCACCTGGAAAGATAAGCCGGCGCTACAGCGCATCTCGAAGCGCGTGGCCGAGACCGCCAGCCGCTACGAGGCGCAGCTCAAGCGCTGCGAATCAGACTTCCGCTGCGACGCCTGGTACGAGGTATGGCCCTTATGTAGGTAGCCCGAATTTCTCACCACGGTTGTGGCCTGCGCGGCGCTGTCCGGCCTACAAGACAGGAAAGTCGCGAAGCGCGTCGTGCAGCGCATGTGTTCCGGAGTGCAAGGGTCCGACTGAATCCTTGCCGGTCAGGACGGATGCTGGCCGAGTTCCTCAAGCAGCTGGTCCGTGGTTCGAATCCGACAATAGCCTCGGAATCCGTGCGCGGCCTCACGGTGGCGCTGCTCCGAATGCGTGGCGCAGGCATCGTCGATAAAGGTCATGAGGAATCCGCGATCGCAGCCGTCGCGCACGGCGGTCTCGACGCATTGGTCGGTCAGCATCCCCATGACCATCACGTATTCGATGCCGAGATTGCGAAGCACGTAATCGCAGTTCGTCGAATTGAACAGGCTCGATGAGGTCTTCGGGATGACGATGTCGTCGTCTCCCGGCCCCAACTCGTCGACGACCTCCGCTTCCCACGATCCCTTGGCGGCGAAAATTCCGGAAACCTTGTAGTCCAGCCCGCGGTCGCGGCCGTCATGTGTCAGGCATTCGACAACCGTGTATACGACCTCGATACCCTCACCCCGGCAAGCGGCGATCAGGCGCCGCCCGTTCGGGATGACAACGTCGCGAATACGGTCGTAAAGGTAGCGGCGGTCCTGCTCCCGCTCGCGTATCTCCTCGTTGTAGAAGCCCTTTTGAAGGTCGATCACAAGTAACGCCGTACGCTCGGGCTCCACCGCCCGTTGTCGAAACGAGACGTCGCCTTCCAGGGGAATGGCATCCATTTCGCTGCGCAGCATGTCTTTGGTCTCCAGTGTCGAAGCGGGGTCGCCCGACCATTTCCGTCGCTGTGGCCGGGCCGCACCGCGCTCGCCCTCGTTGCGCGTTCAGTGCCGTCAATAGGCCTGCGTATACCGTTCGCACATGCGTTCGGGCCTCGATTCCGCATAGACACGCGCTTCGTGCCGCTTTAGCGCGGTATAGGCCTCCACCATCGTGGGCGTGAACCAACCCTTCGCGGTCTCGTCTTCGCCGAATGCGTCGAGAGCCCCCTGAAGAGACGTGGGGAGTCTGCTTATGCCGAGCGCGCTTCTCTCGTCTTCACTCAGGTCGTCCGGTTCACCGTCCACAAGAGTGGGACGCGGCAGCTCCTCGCGAATTCCCTGAAGCCCCGCGCGAACGATGGCGCCGATGGCGAGGTACGGGCTCGCCGTGGCATCGGTGAAGCGGAACTCGATGTTGAAGGCATCGCCGCGCGCCGCAGGATCGGCGACCGGGGATGGGCAGATGCGAATTGCTGCCTCGCGGTTCTGCAGGCCGACGATGTCGTAGGCGCAGCTCCAGTGGTGCGGGACGAGACGCAGATAGGAGATGGGGCTCGGCGCGGTCAGCGCGCAGAGAGCGGCGAGGTGCCGCTGCGCGCCTGCACAGAAGCTTGCGGCGACCGTGCTGAGCTCCCCGGGCGATCCGGGGTCATAAGCTGCAGGCCTGCCGTCGTCGTCCCAAATGCTCAGGTGAAGATGGCAGCCGTTGCCGACCGCATCCGGGGCCGGTTTGGGGGTGAAGGTCGCGCGCAGCCCGCACTGGCGGGCGGCTTCGCGCACGACTTCCCGCGTCAGGACCACACGGTCCGCGCCCGCAAGCCCAACCGCAGGCCCACTCGTTATCTCGAATTGGCCCACGCCGTATTCGGGCTCGAAGGTCTCGATGCCGAGGTCGGCGTCGATAAGCGCTGCCACGCAGAGATCGGCAAAGGGAGCGATTCGGCGTCCGGCATCCAACGAGAAGGGCGCTGCCCACTCGAGTCCTTCGCCCAACAGTCCGAACTCGTTCTCGTACGCGATATGCAGGTCAAGCCCCGTTTCCGTCTTCAAGTCGGCCAGCGCCTTAGCCAGGAAGCTCCTCGTGCAGCATTCCCAGGGGCTGCCGTCGGGGTTGAGACTGTCGCACAGGACCAGATGAAGGGCCGGATACTCCGGCTGCAGCACGATCCGACGTCGGGTGCCGTCGTCGGGCGTCTGCCTCACCTCATCCATTGGCCCCCACGGGTTGTCGGCGATGTCCTCGAACGGTGTCAGCGACTGCCCCGCCAGCGCCCAGCCAAGCCCGTGATCCTTGCGTCGCTCGTATTCCGCGGCCGGCACACCGCGCGTTCGTGAGAGTCCGACAAGGTCGTTCCAGACCAGGTAGATCAGCTCGCCCGGGGTCACGTTCTCCGTCCCTTTGTACGTCGCAGGGTCTCTCGATCGCCTCATGTATACCCTTCGAGCGGACATTCAAACACCGACGCCCGGCGGCGCGCAGGGTCGTACCCTGACCCACGGCATACCGCCCCGCTTTCCTGCGCTGACCCCCGAACAGTACCGCGCAGGCCGCGACCCTAGCGAGAAGTGCGGGTTAACTGGCTGGCCGACGAAGGCAGAAAGGGCTCGCCATTTCACGCGCAATGGAGGCGCGCCGTCGGGTGCTAAGCGTGGCCGGTCGCTATATCACACATGGCATACAATATGTGGGGTTGTGCGCCCTTGCATGGCTCCAAGACCGGCACAATTCATTGACGGGCGGCGCCGTCCGCATCATGCTTGCCACGTTTTGGACAAAATTCGAATTCAGTGAGTCCGACCGCAGCGACCGCCGCGCTCGACCTGATCGAGCATGACGACCTTGCCGCCGCCCGCCGGGTGGTGGGCCAGGAATCGCGCGCGCTCGCGCGGCTCGCCGAGGCGTTGACTGGGCGCTTTGTGGACGCCACCGAGTTGCTCGCAGCCACGCAGGGTCGGATCGTGCTCTCCGGCATGGGCAAGAGCGGCCATATCGCCAACAAGATTGCGGCAACCTTCGCCTCGACCGGGGCGCCGGCTCTCTTCGTTCACCCGGCAGAGGCGAGCCACGGCGATCTCGGCATGATTACAGGGGCAGACACGCTGCTGATGCTCTCGAATTCGGGCGAGACGCCGGAACTCGCTGACCTGGTGAATTACGCCACGCGATTCAGCATTCCGCTCGTCGCCGTCGTGGGGCGGGCGCCGAGCACGCTGGCTGACGCCGCCACCGTCGCGCTGGTACTGCCCGACGAGCCGGAGGCCGGCACCCTCGGCCTGGCGCCGACGACGTCCACCATCATGATGCTGGCACTGGGCGATGCGCTTGCGGTCGCCCTGCTGGAGCGCAAGGGGCTTACGGCCGAGGACTTCGAGCTCTACCATCCCGGCGGCAAGCTCGGCCGCCGGCTGGTCCGGGTCGCCGACATCATGCATGCGGGCGAAGACCTGCCGCTCGTCTCCACCGATGCCTTGATGGCAGAGGCCCTGATCGTGATGACGGCGAAGCGCCTCGGCTGCGTCGGTGCGACCGACCCGCAGGGCGCGCTGGCCGGCATCGTGACCGACGGCGACCTCAGACGTCACATGGAGGCCGGCCTGCTGCAACGGCCGGTCTCCGACATCATGACGAGAGATCCGGTGACAGTTCATGCCGGAGCGCTCGGCGCGGAGGCCGTGCACCTCATGAACGAGCACCAGATCACCAGCCTCTTCGTGATCGAGGCGAGACAACCCGTGGGCGTCGTGCACATCCACGATTGCCTGCGAGCAGGCCTGGCATGAACACAGGGACGGGCAAAGCACCGGGGGGGGCCGCCCCGGCGGGCCGGCTCCGGCACTACCGCGCGGACGGTGGCGGCAGCGTCGGCCGCCCCGGCCGCTACAGCGGCTTTGTCGGCCTCATGCGCTATCTGCTGCCGACGATGGCGGCTGCCCTGCTCGGCCTCGTCGTGGCATGGCCGCTCGTGAGCGGTGGGCAGGAGGGCATCCACGTCCCGCTGATCGAGGACCCGGACGTCGACGGCAGATTGACAATGATCAATGCCAGCTATCAGGGAACCGACGCGAAGAACCGGCCCTTCGCCGTGAGGGGGGCGGAGGCGTTCCAGTCGGAGAGCGACTCACCCATCGTGCATCTCAACGGGATCGAAGCCGATATCTACGGCGATCAAGCGCGCAGCAGCATGATGGCGTTGACGGCGAACGAGGGTCTCTACCAGCGCGACGCCGAGCAGCTCGACCTCTCCGGCGATGTGACGGTCCGCTCCGACGCGGGTCACGAGTTCCGGACCTCGAAGGCCCATATCGACCTGCCGGCGGGAATCGCAAGAGGCGACGAGCCGGTGAGCGGCAAGGGCCCGCACGGGCTGCTCGACGCTGGCAATTTCGCACTCCTCGATCGGGGAGAGATCATGACCTTCGGCGGCCGGGTGCGGATGACCCTGTTCCCGCATGCGCTGGGAGGAGAAAATGACGCTATGGGGAGGCAAGGCGATGAGAACCAAGGCTAGCCGACCCGAACAGGCGCGGCGCTTTCGGCGGCTGGGTCTGATCGCGCCCGCGCTCGTGGCAGCGCTCACGCTGGCTGGAGCCGGCACCGCACAGGATGCGGACGACGAAGGCGTCACGGCCGGCAACGCGAGCCAGGCGATCGAGATCACCGCAGACACGCTCGAAGTGCGCCAGTCGGAGAACGTCGCAGTCTTCGAAGGGAGCGTTAACGCGGTTCAGGGCGAGCTGGTGCTGAACGCGGACATGCTCACCGTCTACTACCAAGAGGGTGAGGACGCCCAAGGCAACCTGGGCGTCTCGCGCATTGACGCCGAGGGCAATGTCGTCATCTCCTCGCCGGATGAGACGGCGCAGGGGCAGCGCGGTACCTACGACGTCGAAGGCGCTCGCATCGACCTGGCCGGCGGCGTGATCCTGAGTCAAGGCAACAACATCATCCAGGGCGAAACGCTGACGATGGACCTGGAGTCCGGGGTCAGCCGGGTTTCCGGCGGCAGCACGCGCGTGCAAGGCCTGTTCGTGCCTGATGAAGAGGACGAGTAGAGCGTGCAGGACAGCAGGGTGATTGCCGCATGACACGGCCCGTGAGCGCCGGCGTCGAGGGAAGCCCCACGACTCCCGTCGTCCTCGCCGGCAACCCGGGCCTGCGCGCGGAGAACCTGGGCAAGAGCTTCAAGAAGCGGCCGGTGCTGCGGGGCCTCAACCTGACGGTCCGGCGGGGCGAGGCGGTCGGCCTGCTCGGGCCTAACGGCGCGGGCAAGACCACCTGCTTCTATCTGATGACCGGCTTGATGGCGGCGGACTATGGCCGGGTCTTCCTCGATGGCCACGACATCACGGGGCTGCCCATGTACCGCCGCGCCCGCCTCGGCCTCGGCTACCTGCCGCAGGAGGCCTCGATCTTTCGCGGGCTCACGGTGGAGAACAACATTCGCGCCGTGCTGGAAGTCTCCGTGCCGGCGCGGGACGAGCGCGAACTCGTGCTGGACGAGCTGCTCGCCGAGTTCTCGATCACCCATCTGCGGCGCACGCCCTCGCTCGCGCTCTCGGGCGGCGAAAGGCGGAGGGTCGAGATCGCCCGCTCCCTCGCCTCGAAGCCCCGCTTCATTCTGCTCGATGAGCCGCTATCGGGGATCGACCCGATCGCGGTGGCTGAGATCCGCGATCTCGTCGCCCACCTCAAGGATCGCGGCATCGGCGTGCTGCTGACGGACCACAACGTGCGGGAAGCGCTCGACATCGTGGACCGCGCCTACATCATCAACGAGGGCGCCGTGCTGATGGAGGGCGCGCCGTCGGACATCGTCTCCCACGACGAGGTTCGCCGCGTCTACCTCGGCGACCGTTTCCGCCTCTAGAAGCCCCCCTATCTACGCGACCTGCTTTGCCATCTCGGCACGTCGCGCCTCGGTGGCAGCCGGATCGACTTCCAGCGCTTCGGTGAGCACGACACCGTAAGCCTGATAGGCGTGCTCGCGGGTGCAGAAATCGTCAAGTACGTCCTCGCGCACCTGCTCGGCCGGCCGATCCAGCGGATCCCCGTAGCCGCCCCCGCAGGGGCCGAGAAAGCCGATGCAATCCCCGGTCTGGTTGCGCAGCCCGTGGATCTTTGCCGGCAGGTCATCGATCCGGTCAGGTTCCGCGATGTTGTACTTGATGAGGCGCCCGCCCTTGCCGGCGGTGCCCCCGCGGAAGCCCCAGGGCGGGTCGTCGTGCCGGTCCGCCTCGTGGGTGAGGAAGCCCGGCGTGAGATAGCGCTGCACCTTGATCACGCCGATGCCGCCGCGATGGCGGCCAGCGCCCGGCATCACGTCGTCACGCAACTCGTAGCGATCGCAGAGCAGCGGCAGGTGCATGCCGAGGTCCTCGATCGGATTGTTGCGCGTGTTGCGCATCAGCTCCTCGATCGTGTCGGGCCCGTCGGAAAGAGGCCTGCCGCCGCAGGCGCCCTCGTTGACCTCGATGAAAACCCAGTATTGGCCGTCGGGCTTGACCCCTGAATAGGCGATGGCCGAGACGTCGGCCGAGGAGCCCGCAGTCACCTTGTCGGGTATCACCGGCGAGAGCGCCTTGGCGATGCAGTCGACCACGCGCTGGATCTGGTTGAAGCGCGCCTCCGCCGCAGCCGGGTACTCGGGATTGAAGATCGTGCCCTTGGGCGCGGTGACCTTGATGGGCCGGAACGAGCCTTCATTCTGCGGCACGTGCTCGCTGATCGTCGCGCTATCCAGAAGCAGCGCGCGGAAGGCGAAGTAGCAGGCGACCTTGGTCGAGCCCTCGAAGGGCACGTTGAACGCAGTCGGCACCTGCGGCGACGAACCGGTGAGGTCGACCTCGACGGAATCTCCCTCGATACGCACCGCGACCTTGACCGGGAGCGGCTGCTTCCGGTTGCGCCCGTCGTCGTCCAGGAAGCCCTCGGCCCTGTACTCTCCGTCGGGGATCGCCGCGATCTGGCGGCGTAGCATGTGCTCGGAATAGTCCATGAGCTGCTCGGTCGCGGCGAACACCACGTCCTTGCCGTACTGATCGAGCAATTCGATGAATCGCTTCACGCCGAGCTCTGCGGAGGCGACCTGGGCCTCGATATCGCCCATCACCTGGCTTGGCACCCGCGTGTTGGTCTCGATGAACTGCCAGAACGCTCGGTTTAGCTTGCCCCCCTCGTAGAGCTTCACGCCTTTGAACAGCATGCCCTCGGCGAAGACGTCCGGCACGTCGATGATGAGGCCGGGCGTCGCCGCGCCGATATCCACGTGGTGCGCCGTGTTGGCGGAGAAGCCGACCAGCTCGCCCTGGTAGAAGACCGGCGCGACTGCGGCGATGTCCGGCGAGTGGCTCGCGCCGTAATAGGGGTGGTTGTGGATCACGATGTCGCCGGGCTGCCAGGGGTCATGCAGAGTTTCGTCGATCCCCCTCAGGTAAGCCGGGATCGATCCGATGTGCATCGGCGTCGAATCCGATTCGCAGAGCGTGTTGAAGTTTCGATCGAAGAGTCCGGCGCCCAAGTCCTCCGATTCCCGGATGATCGACGAGTAGGACATGCGGTAGAGCACGTGCCCCATCTCCTTGGCGATCGTGTGCAGCGCACCGCCGATCACCTGGAGGGTGATCGGGTCGATCTCGGTCTTGTTGGCGGTCATGACTCGGCGACCTCCCTGACGTGAAGATTGCCCGAAGGCGCGACCAGCGCCTCGTAGCCGGGCGACACCAGCGTGGTCGAATCGGTCTGGATGACGATGGACGGCCCGTCGATATGCTGGCCGGCCTTGAGCTTGCCCCGGTCGAAGCGCGGAGTCTCGCAAGTGCGGCCGTCGTCGAAGGTGGTGGCGCGGCGGTAGAGCAACGCGTCCTCGGGATTGCGGCCGCCGCCTTGGGGCGTTTCGGGCCAGCTCAATGCGCCGATGCCGGCGGAGGCAACGACCCGGAGCGTAATGACCTCGACATCCTGGTCCTCGAAAGCATGGCCGTAGTCCTGTCGGTGGCGCTCGTGGAAGCTCGCCAGCAGCTCCGTCCGGTTGTCGAGGGTGAGAGGGCCGTCCGGCATGGTGCCGCGAAGCTCGAAGCCCTGCCCCTGGTAGCGGCACTCCGCGATCTTGACGACCCGCTGGTGCTCAGGCGCGACGCCGTCCGCCGCCAGCGCCTCTTGCGCGCGCCGCATCAGGGCGTCGGTCTGCTCGTTGAGGGTGTCGATCTCGTCCTGGCTCGCCTTGGTGAGCACGCAGAGCACTGAGCGGGTGAACTCGTAGCGCATGTCGGTGGCGAGCAGCCCGGTCGCGGCATTGATCCCCGGCGCCGGCGGCACGATCACTTCGCGCGCAAAGACCGAGCGGGCGAGCGCCACGCCGTGCAAGGGTCCGGCACCGCCGAAGGCAACGAGCGCGAAGTCACGCGGATCGACGCCCTTAGCGACGGAATTCGCGCGGATCGCGAGCGACATGTTGGAGTTGATGACTCGGATCACGCCGAGCGCCGCCTCTTCGAGCGTCATGTCGAGCCGGCCGCAGAGGTTGTCCTCCAGCGCCTTGCGCGAGCGCGCCGGGTCGATCTCCAGCCCGCCGCCCAGGAACTGCTCGGGGTCCAGCCGGCCGAGCACCACCTGTGCGTCGGTCACGGTGGCCTCGGTGCCGCCACGGCCATAGCAGGCGGGTCCCGGTTCCGCCCCGGCGGAGCGGGGGCCTACGCGGAAGGCCCCGCCATCGTCGACGTAGGCGATCGAGCCGCCGCCGGCACCGATGGTCGCGAGATCGATCATCGGGGCCAGGATCGGGTAGCCGCCGACCTGCGTGTCCCGCGGGTTCATGATGCGGACCTCGCCGTCTGGCACCACGCTGATGTCGGCGGAGGTCCCGCCGATATCGACGGTGATCAGGTTGCGCACGCCCGACATGTCGCCCGCCCACTGGCCGCCGATGACGCCGCCAGCGGGCCCCGACATGAGAATCGTCACCGGGCGCTCGGCGGCGCCGGCAAGCGTGGTCACGCCGCCGTTGGACTGCATCACGCGAATCTGGGCATCGACGCCGTTCTCCTGCAGCGCCCTCGCGAGATTGTTCAGGTAGTAGGACGTGCGCGGGCCGATAAAGGCGTTCATCGCCGCCGTCGAGAAGCGCTCGTATTCCCGGATCACATCGACCACCTCGGACGAGCAGCCGACGTAGGCGTCCGGCATCACCTCCTTCACGATCTCCTTGGCGCGCAGCTCATGCTCGTCGTTAAGGAAGGCGAACAGGAAACAGACGATGACCGAGCTCACCTCGCGCGATTTCAAAAGCTCGGCGGCGGCGCGCACCTCGTCTTCATCGAGCGCGACTTCGCTGCGGCCGTCCGGCGGCAGGATGCGCTCGGTAATGGGGATACGGTTGCGCCGCTTGACCAGCGGGCGCGACTGCCAGGGCACATCGAACTGCATCGAGAAGTTGTGGGGCCGCTTGTGCCGCGCCATGTGCAGGATGTCGCGGAAGCCCCGCGTGGTGAGCATTCCGACCTCGGCGCCGGAATACTCGATCACCGTATTCGTCGCGATCGTCGTGCCGTGGACGATCTGCTCGATATCGCCCGGTTGGACGCCCGCCTCGGCGCAAATCTCGAGGACGCCCTGGATGACTCCGCGCGACTGGTCCTCCGGCGTGCTCGGCACCTTGTGTACGAAGACCCGGCCGCCCTCGCTCGCGCCACCCTCCGACTCCAGGATGAGATCGGTGAACGTCCCCCCGACATCGACGCCAATTCTTGCCATCGCCCCCTGTCCCAAAAACTTGCGATCCGCGACCGTGACGGTCGCAGGCGCGGCATCCTAACCCGGAACTCTCGCCAGGGTCATGGTCTGGACGGCACCGGGACGCTTGGCATCCTTTGGCGCGGCAAGCTCCGGCACCAGCGTCAGCGCCTCTTCGATGACCTCAGCGCCGGCACCGGGGCGCTGGCTGCCCCCGCCGAGCGCGCGGCGCCAGGCGCGCCCGCCGGGCTGACCTGCGAAGAGTCCCAGCATGTGCCTAGTGATGTGGTGGAGCGACACGCGGTCGGCGCGCATCCGGCGCACATAAGGCAGCATGGCGCGGGCGATGTCGTGCCGGCTCGGCAGGGTACGCACCGGTGCGCCGAAGATGGGCTGGTCAGCGGCGCGAAGCATGAAGGGGTCGGCGTAGGCCGCGCGCCCGATCATGGCGCCGTCGACCAGTTCGAGGTGCGCGTCCGCCTCGTCGAGGCTGGCGACACCGCCGTTGATGACCACCTCCAGCGCCGGCAGGTCCTGCTTGAGGCGGTAGACCGCGTCGTAACGGAGCGGCGGGATCTCGCGGTTCTCGGCCGGACTCAGGCCGTCGAGCACGGCAATCCGCGCGTGCACGGCGAAGCTCGTCACGCCGGCGGCGGCGACGGTCTCGACGAAGACCTTGAGGTCCTGATAGCTGCCTCGCCCGTCGTGCGCTCCGCGCGCGTCCCGCGCGACCCCGATGCGGCACTTCACCGTGACCGGAACATCGACCGCACGGATCATGGCGCGCGCGCAGTCGGCCACCAGATCGGGCGTCTCCATCAGAGCGGCGCCGAAGCGGCCCTTGCGGACGCGGGGGCTCGGGCAGCCGATATTGAGGTTGATCTCGTCGTAGCCGAAGGCCTGGCCGATTTCCGCCGCGCGGGCGAGCGCGTCCGGCTCTGCGCCGCCAAGTTGGAGCCCCACGGGGTGCTCCGCGTCGTCGAAGGCGAGCAGCCGGGTGGCATCGCCGCGCAGCACCGCGTTGGCATGGATCATCTCGCTGTAGAGGAGCGTGCGCGCGCTGATAAGCCGCAGCAGATAGCGGCAGTGGCGATCGGTGCGCGCCATCATCGGCGCGACGCTCAGCCTGCGGTCGAGCCTGCCCACGTGTTCGCCGCTGCTCCCTTCATGCCCCGCCATCGCCGGGTGCCGGATCTTGTTCCACTATACGTGCCACAGAGCCAAAGCGCGTGACAGCTTGCGGGCCGGCCGAAACTACGGCTAAAGCGTCACCTGACTCAGGGAGGGACCGATGACCCAGATGCAGGCCGACTTCAGCGACCGCAATGCCTTCGTGACCGGCGCCGGCGGCGGCATGGGGCTGCAGATCGCGCGCAATCTGATCGGCGCCGGCGCGCAGGCGACGCTCTTCGACGTGAAGCCCGCACCCGATGACCTGCCAACCGGCGCCCGCTACGTGCAGGCCGACCTGCGCTCTGCAACCGACGTGGCCCAAGCCATGGCCGACTGCTGCGAGGCGGCCGGCCGACTCGACTACCTGGTGAATGCCGCCGGCGTCCTGCTGCTCGGCCGCGATCGCTCGCTGGTGGATATCGACCTCGACGTGTGGGACGACGTGCTCGCGATCAACCTCAAGGGCGCGGCGCTCACCGCCCGCCACGCGATACCGCTGATGAAGCGGACCGGCGGCGGCGCGATGGTGCACGTCTCGACCATCCAGTGCGTGCGCGGCGACGATGCGCCCCAGGACGCCTACCAGGCCTCCAAGGCGGGGCTCATCGCGATGTCGAAATCCATCGCGATTCAGTTCGCGGGCGACGGCATCCGCTCCAACACGATATTGCCGGGCCCCACGATGACGCCGATGCAGCAGCGTTGGGTCGAGAGGCCCGAGCTCAAGGATGCGACAGAGGCGGCGGTGCCGCTCGGTCGAGTCGGCACGACGCAAGACATGGCGAATGCCACGCTGTTCCTCTTGTCGGACGCGGCATCGTTCATCACTGGGACCGAGCTGATCGTCGATGGCGGGGTTCTGGCCAAGCCGTAGAGCCACGGGACTCGCGCCGGGCCCCCAGCACCCCCCTACTCCAGAGGCAGCGGCGGCAGCTCGGCAACCTTGATCGTCGCGACGGTCAATGTGCCGTCCTGCGCCGTCACCGGCACCCCACGCAGCACCGGGGGGCCGCCGTCTTCGGGCTTCTCGGCCAGCATGTTGAAGGCGACCTTGGCGATGAAGGCATCGCCGAGCGGGATCATGTTGCTCATGATCAGCGCGTCGATGACATCGCCGTAGCCTATGATATCGGCCGTCAGCGCGGCGATGGGGCGCATCGCGCCGTCGAGCGCGATGGTGCCCGCCGATTCGATCCCGAGCGGCCCCCAGCGGACTCTGAAGTCGTTCAGCTCCAGTGTGCCGCCCGCGTCGCGCCAGGCGGTGATCGCCTCGTTGGTCCCGCGCTCGCTCGGGATCGACCCCACCACGCTCGCGTCGATGTCGAGGAAGTCGAGGGACTCGCCGAGTCCCTCGGCGAGGTCGCTCGGGAGCACGACCTCGCGCACGGCAATCGAGGTCTTCAGGACCTGCTCGCCGCTCCCGTCGTCGTCGATGGCAACCCCGTTGGCCAGCAGACTGCCGACCCGGGCAACCCGCTCAGGCCACACGCCCGCGACCTCAATCCCCTGCAGGTCGAGCGCGACTTCCCTGAAGCGCCTGTCGTCGTCCAGCCTGACGGTGAGCTGACCCGCGCCGATGTGCGCATCGATTTCGCGCCATTCGCCACCCTCGAGAAGAACCTGAACCGCATTGCGGCGGTCGGGGAAGACGGTGACCTCGCTGAAGTCCCAGGCGCTGGCCTCGGCGCGCAGCGAATCGGTGGCCCAGCGCCATCCGTTCCGCGTGTCGTGAATGCGCGGCGCGCGCAGGGTGACCTCGAAGCGGAGGGGAAAGCCGGATACGTACGTTCCCCCGGTCTCGATCTCGAGACCTTGCCCCCGCTGCTTCTCAGTCCACTCGTCGATCCGGTCCCCGATTTCGCCCGCAGCGATGAACCAGTAGCCGGTGTACCCGGCTACCGCGATCGCAATTGTGACGACGACGCCGGCCGCCACCAAGAGGACGCGCCTCATTCAACTTCCCATGGACGGACTCGGTCCGAGGCACGGTAATCAGAGCGCCCTACGGGTTCAAGCGTTAGCCCTGAATTCTCACGCGCACTTGGAATAGCCGCAGGCCGGGCAGAGGTCGCACCCCTCCCGATGCAGGAGCCCCGGCTGCCCGCAGCGCCCGCAGAATCGCACCGCCCGCGCCGGCGCGTCGCTGTCCCCCGCCGCGGGTGGTTCCAGATGCGCGGCCTCCGGTGGCGCGAGCGCGCCGATGCTCACCAGGTGCTGCTCGATCACGCCGCCGATTGCGGCGAGGATGGAGGGCACATAGTGGCCGCCCATCCATTGGCCGCCTCTCGGGTCGAAGACCGCCTTGAGCTCCTCCACGATGAAGGACACGTCGCCGCCCCGGCGGAACACGGCGCTGATCATCCGCGTCAGCGCCACTGTCCAGGCATAGTGCTCGGTGTTCTTGGAGTTGATGAAGATCTCGAAGGGCTGCCGCCGCCCGTCGCGCACGATATCGTTGATCGTGATGTAGATGGCGTGGTCGCTCTCCGGCCAGCGGATCTTGTAGGTGCTGCCGTGCAGGGCCTCCGGCCGCTCCAGCGGGCGGGTCATCTGGATGACCGCGCCGGCCTCGAAGGCATCCTCGGGCCGTGCCGGCGGCGGCTCCAGCGGGAGTTCGCTCTGCCGCGCGGCCGGCAGGTGCGCGGGGACCAGCGCGACCGGCGAAGCGGCACTCTCGACGCCGGCCGAGGGTGCGCCGTCGCTTCCCTCCTCCGCTCCAGATGCGCTCTCCAGCACCGCGCCGGTCACCGGGTTGGGTCGATAGGTGGTGCAGCCCTTGCAGCCGAGGTCGTAGGCCCGCATGTAAACATCCTTGAAGTCGTCGAATTTCATCTCCTCCGGGCAGTTGATGGTCTTGGAGATGGAGCTGTCGACGAAGGTCTGGACCCGCGCCTGGACGGCGAGGTGATCCGCCGGGTAGAGCGACTGGGCGTCGACGAAATAGTCCGGCAGTTGCGCGGCGTCGCCTTTGAGGCGCCGAAACAGCAGATAGGCGTGGTCGTCCACCGACTCCGCCCGGCGCGTGCCATCCGGCATCAGCACGTTGCGCGTGTAGGAATAGCTGAACACGGGCTCGATGCCGGAGGAGACATTCCCCGCCAGCAGCGAAATCGTTCCCGTCGGTGCCACCGAGGTGAGCAGCGCATTGCGAACCCCCGAGGCGGCGATTGCCGCCTGCACGTCGTCGTCGAGGCGCTGGATCGTCGGGCTGTCGGCATAGCGCGCGGAAACGTAGAGCGGGAAGGCACCCTTCTCCTCCGCCAGCCGCGCGGACGCCAGATATGCCGCCCGCTGCAGGCCGCTCATCCACTGCTCGATCAGGGCGTTCGCCGCGTCGCTGCCGTAGCGCGCCCGGCACATGATGAGCGCGTCGGCGAGCCCGGTGACGCCGAGCCCGATGCGCCGCTTCGCCTGCGCTTCCTCCTGCTGTGCCGCGATGGGGAAGCGCGAGCAGTCGATCGCGTTGTCGAGCATCCTGACGGCGGTGGCGGTGAGCGCCTCGAGCGCCGCCATGTCGAGTGCTGCGCCCGGCTCGAAGGGATCCTGCACCAGGCTCGCCAGGTTGATCGAGCCCAGGAGGCAGGCGCCATAGGGTGGCAGGGGCTGCTCGCCGCAGGGATTGGTGGCGAAAATCTCCTCGCAATAGGCGAGGTTGTTGGCCCGGTTGATGCGGTCGATGAAGATCACGCCGGGCTCGGCGTAGGCGTAGGTCGAGCGGATAATCCGCTCCCAGAGCGCGCGCGCCGAGACGGTCTTGTAGACGACGCCCTCGAAGCGCAGCTCCCACGGAGCGTTGTCCTTGACCGCCTGCATGAACGCATCGCTCACCAGCACCGAGAGGTTGAACATGCGCAACCGGCCGGGGTCGCGCTTCGCCTCGATGAAGGCCTCGACGTCGGGATGGTCGCAGCGCAGGCAGCCCATCATGGCGCCGCGGCGAAAGCCCGCGCTCATGATGGTGCGGCACATCGCATCCCAGCAGTCCATGAAGGGCAGCGGCCCCGAGGCATCGGCGCCGACGCCCTTGACCGGCGCCCCCTTGGGCCGAAGCGTCGAGAAGTCGAAGCCGATGCCACCGCCCTGCTGCATGGTGAGCGCCGCTTCCTTCAGGTGCTCGAAAATCGCGGTCATGTCGTCCGCGATCCGCCCCATCACGAAGCAGTTGAAGAGCGTGACCTGCCGCTCGGCCCCGGCGCCGGCGAGGATGCGGCCGGCGGGCAGGAACTTGAACCCCTCCAGCGCGCGATAGAATTCAGGCTCCCAGCGCTCGGGTTCCGCCTCGGCCGAGGCCAAGGCGCGGGCCACCCGCCGCCAGCTATCCTCGATGGCGCCGTCGATGGGCGTGCCGTCCGCCTCCTTCAAGCGGTACTTCATGTCCCAGATTCGGGACGAGATCGGCAGCATCTCTGTCATGGCCGGTCCAGCGCCTCCGGATGTTCGGCCATTGGCGCGATTTCTATTGATGTTCGCACTTTGTTTCCCACCCGCACACTCTATCAGCGTAGCTCACCTCACACAATATCAGACTTCCTGACCTCTGCTGATTTTAGGTGACACGAGCCGCGCGGATTCCGAGGCCCCGTCGATGTCGTAGACTCAGACTTCCTGACCTCTGCTGATTTTAGGTGACACGAGCCGCGCGGATTCCGAGGCCCCGTCGATGTCGTAGACTCAGACTTCCTGACCTCTGCTGATTTTAGGTGACACGAGCCGCGCGGATTCCGAGGCCCCGTCGATGTCGTAGACTATGCGCAGACGGGTGCCGGGGAAGACCGTTTCGGTGGCGTTCAGGTCGCTCAGAACCGCATCGATCCAACGGTCGCAGGCGTCGTTTGCGAGGCCAAGAATGTGGACCCGCAGGAGGCCATTGCCAGGATCCGGCAGGATGTCGGCATCGGCGGTGAGCAGCGCTTGAAGCAGTTTCCGGGGATGGGGCTTGTGGCCCTGCGCCTGCATGACGGGAAGCATCATGCGGGTTTCGGCGCGGTAGGCGATCATCCGGATGACGTCGAGGAGGAGGCGCTCGCGCGCGGGCAAGGCATCGAGCTGCTCGGCTTCGTCGAGGTCGCCGGCCCGGCAGTGCTTGGGCGTCTCCCTGCGGCTGGCCCTGACGATGTCGCGGACATCCTGGAGGTCCCTGACTTCCCTCCTGAGTTCCGCCGTCGGCTGCTTCTTCCGGGCCGTGTCGGCGATGCGGTTGCGCAGGCGGCCAAGCTGGCGGTCGAGGCGATGGATTGCCTTGTCATAGGCCCGCCGCAGCGGGTTGACGACCATGGCGGCGGGATCGAGAGGCTCGAGCTCGTGGGTCGGCAGGGCGTCGAGATTGAACTCGTCACGCATGTACTTGAAGAAGTTCTCCTGCGACCAGCGCGAGAACATGGCGCCCGCAACCTCAGCCATCGGCTTGTGCGGATCGGTGGTGATCAGCGGCACCTGACGGCCGTTGTCGAGCAGGCGGCGGATCTGGCGCACCCTGAAGCCGTTCGGCAACGTCACCGGCTTCTCAGCCAGCCGCATGGTGGCGCTGCCGTCCGCCGCCGGTCCGTGAATGGGAACGGTCATCGCGCCGAAGTCCTCGGCCGGCCAGTCCTCGCCCCTGAAGTTCTTGTGCCAGGTCAGGCAGGCGACGCCGCGCCTCGCCAGCCGGCGGAACAGATCCGGGCTCCAGCCCTCGCGGTCGAAGACCAGGGTGAGCGCCGGCTGGCCGGGATGCTCGGCGGTCAGGTCCGGCGCCCCGGCGCCAACGATCCCAAGCTCCTGCAGCGCCGGCACCACGTCGGCTTCGATGGCCGCGACCATCTTCGGGTCCAGCGGCTTGTGCAGACAGAGCAGCGGCTTGCCGCCCAGAGCGTTGATCCAGTAGCTGGCGCTCGCCGGCAGGCACAGCTTCTCGCGCGAGACGAAGTGCTTGGGCAAGCGCCCCTTGCGGCCGGAGTAGACCTTGACGTGCCCGTCGATGGCCAGCGTCGCCCAGAGCTCCGGCTCGTCGGCGCCTGCCAGCGCCTGGCAAGGGCGAGCTGCCACGCCCGCACGCCGGCCTCGTCGTCGGCGATGAGAGCGATCTTGCGGCGCAGCGTCTTGACCTCGGGGCAGCGATCGAGGCCGAGAATGGCGCCCCATTCGCCCGGCGCCTGGTAGCGCAGGCTCTCGGGGTTGCGCACCCGCGCCAAGGTCATGAAGGCCAGGAAGAGCAGGATCGTAGGCAAGCCGTAATAGCCCTTCGGCAGCAATGGCAGGAGACCGGTCTCGGAGAGAAGACCTTCCTTCAGCAGGGCCGGCAGGGCGGCGAGCACGCCGCCGAAGCGGACACCGCGGGCGGCGGCGGCGAACTGCGGTTCGACCGGCCCCGCCTGTCCACAACTGGCCAGAACCCGAGCCGGAACATCGCAAGTCGCACGCCCCATCGGCGCCTGCCGGTCCCGCCGATCGCGCGCGCTGCGATCCGTTTGCGGCTGCGCTTCCAGCCCCGGCGCCGTCTCCGGCCCCGGGGCACCGGTACTCTCTTCATCGACACGGCCTTCAGGAGCCGCACCCGCGTCAGGCGGCGCAGCCAGCGCTGAGCGTCCGGGCTCCCCATCCGCCTCCGTGTTGCCGATCAGTCCCTGACGGCGCCACTTGTTGACCGATGGCGCTGACACGCCGAGAACCCGGGCCGCCGCAGAGCCGCTCAGGCCCGATGCCAGCAACGCCGTCGCCTTCTCCGCCAACTCCGGAGTGAACACCGACGGCCCGCGACCGCGCCGGGGCTTCATGAACCCCGCTTCGCCCTCGGCCAGGTAGCGCCGTCGTGCGCGCTGCACCGTCGCGCGCGAGACAGCGAAAGCGTCAGCCAGTTCCTGCGGCGAGACCGCGCTGATCGCCGCGAGGCGGCCGATCCGCAAGAGCATGGCCGTGCGGTCATCGGCGGCGTGGCTGTCAAAGGGAATGAGGTTGGAAAAGTAGGTGAAGGTGTCGTCCGAGATCAGGACGGCGAAGCAGCTGTTGCCGATCGAGACCGCCTCTGGAGGGCACATTGGGAGGGTACTGGGCATGGTTGAGACCGTGCAATTGGTATCAAATTATAATATCAGACCTCGGGCGCGACACCCAGCGAAAAACCGCCTGAAACAACCGAAATGTATCAGAATTCAAGGAGTTCCCGGCACGCTGCCCAGAACAGCCAGCATCACGAGGTCAGGAAGTCTGAGACTATGCGCAGACGGGTGCCGGGGAAGACCGTTTCGGTGGCGTTCAGGTCGCTCAGAACCGCATCGATCCAACGGTCGCAGGCGTCGTTTGCGAGGCCAAGAATGTGGACCCGCAGGAGGCCATTGCCAGGATCCGGCAGGATGTCGGCATCGGCGGTGAGCAGCGCTTGAAGCAGTTTCCGGGGATGGGGCTTGTGGCCCTGCGCCTGCATGACGGGAAGCATCATGCGGGTTTCGGCGCGGTAGGCGATCATCCGGATGACGTCGAGGAGGAGGCGCTCGCGCGCGGGCAAGGCATCGAGCTGCTCGGCTTCGTCGAGGTCGCCGGCCCGGCAGTGCTTGGGCGTCTCCCTGCGGCTGGCCCTGACGATGTCGCGGACATCCTGGAGGTCCCTGACTTCCCTCCTGAGTTCCGCCGTCGGCTGCTTCTTCCGGGCCGTGTCGGCGATGCGGTTGCGCAGGCGGCCAAGCTGGCGGTCGAGGCGATGGATTGCCTTGTCATAGGCCCGCCGCAGCGGGTTGACGACCATGGCGGCGGGATCGAGAGGCTCGAGCTCGTGGGTCGGCAGGGCGTCGAGATTGAACTCGTCACGCATGTACTTGAAGAAGTTCTCCTGCGACCAGCGCGAGAACATGGCGCCCGCAACCTCAGCCATCGGCTTGTGCGGATCGGTGGTGATCAGCGGCACCTGACGGCCGTTGTCGAGCAGGCGGCGGATCTGGCGCACCCTGAAGCCGTTCGGCAACGTCACCGGCTTCTCAGCCAGCCGCATGGTGGCGCTGCCGTCCGCCGCCGGTCCGTGAATGGGAACGGTCATCGCGCCGAAGTCCTCGGCCGGCCAGTCCTCGCCCCTGAAGTTCTTGTGCCAGGTCAGGCAGGCGACGCCGCGCCTCGCCAGCCGGCGGAACAGATCCGGGCTCCAGCCCTCGCGGTCGAAGACCAGGGTGAGCGCCGGCTGGCCGGGATGCTCGGCGGTCAGGTCCGGCGCCCCGGCGCCAACGATCCCAAGCTCCTGCAGCGCCGGCACCACGTCGGCTTCGATGGCCGCGACCATCTTCGGGTCCAGCGGCTTGTGCAGACAGAGCAGCGGCTTGCCGCCCAGAGCGTTGATCCAGTAGCTGGCGCTCGCCGGCAGGCACAGCTTCTCGCGCGAGACGAAGTGCTTGGGCAAGCGCCCCTTGCGGCCGGAGTAGACCTTGACGTGCCCGTCGATGGCCAGCGTCGCCCAGAGCTCCGGCTCGTCGGCGCCTGCCAGCGCCTGGCAAGGGCGAGCTGCCACGCCCGCACGCCGGCCTCGTCGTCGGCGATGAGAGCGATCTTGCGGCGCAGCGTCTTGACCTCGGGGCAGCGATCGAGGCCGAGAATGGCGCCCCATTCGCCCGGCGCCTGGTAGCGCAGGCTCTCGGGGTTGCGCACCCGCGCCAAGGTCATGAAGGCCAGGAAGAGCAGGATCGTAGGCAAGCCGTAATAGCCCTTCGGCAGCAATGGCAGGAGACCGGTCTCGGAGAGAAGACCTTCCTTCAGCAGGGCCGGCAGGGCGGCGAGCACGCCGCCGAAGCGGACACCGCGGGCGGCGGCGGCGAACTGCGGTTCGACCGGCCCCGCCTGTCCACAACTGGCCAGAACCCGAGCCGGAACATCGCAAGTCGCACGCCCCATCGGCGCCTGCCGGTCCCGCCGATCGCGCGCGCTGCGATCCGTTTGCGGCTGCGCTTCCAGCCCCGGCGCCGTCTCCGGCCCCGGGGCACCGGTACTCTCTTCATCGACACGGCCTTCAGGAGCCGCACCCGCGTCAGGCGGCGCAGCCAGCGCTGAGCGTCCGGGCTCCCCATCCGCCTCCGTGTTGCCGATCAGTCCCTGACGGCGCCACTTGTTGACCGATGGCGCTGACACGCCGAGAACCCGGGCCGCCGCAGAGCCGCTCAGGCCCGATGCCAGCAACGCCGTCGCCTTCTCCGCCAACTCCGGAGTGAACACCGACGGCCCGCGACCGCGCCGGGGCTTCATGAACCCCGCTTCGCCCTCGGCCAGGTAGCGCCGTCGTGCGCGCTGCACCGTCGCGCGCGAGACAGCGAAAGCGTCAGCCAGTTCCTGCGGCGAGACCGCGCTGATCGCCGCGAGGCGGCCGATCCGCAAGAGCATGGCCGTGCGGTCATCGGCGGCGTGGCTGTCAAAGGGAATGAGGTTGGAAAAGTAGGTGAAGGTGTCGTCCGAGATCAGGACGGCGAAGCAGCTGTTGCCGATCGAGACCGCCTCTGGAGGGCACATTGGGAGGGTACTGGGCATGGTTGAGACCGTGCAATTGGTATCAAATTATACTATCAGACCTCGGGCGCGACACCCAGCGAAAAACCGCCTGAAACAACCGAAATGTATCAGAATTCAAGGAGTTCCCGGCACGCTGCCCAGAACAGCCAGCATCACGAGGTCAGGAAGTCTGAAGTTATTGAAGTAGCTTGATACTACGGGGCCAAAATTGCACGCCGATCAACAGCCAGCGGACGTCGAAGGCCTCAGAGAGCTGATCGAGCATCAGCGGGCCAAGGCGGAACGGGCCCTCGGCCGAGAGGTGCGCGTTCTGTGCTGTTACGAGGCGGGCTACGAGGGCTTCTGGCTGGAGCGCTGGCTGGACCGGGAGATGTCCATCGAGACGGTGGTGCTCGATCCGGCGAGCCTGTTGGTGAATCGGAAGGCGAAGCAGCGCAAGACGGATCGGATTGACGCGAAGAAGATGGTACGAGCGCTGCTCGCGCACGACCGGGGCGACGCTGCGGTGCTGAGCCAGGTGCGGGTTCCGAGCGTGGAGGAGGAAGATCGCAAGCGACTGCTTCGCGAGCGCCGGCGCCTGGTGAAGGAGCGGACCTCGCTGACCAACTCGATCAAGGGGCTGCTGAAGCTTCAGGGGGTCTTCGACCTGGACCCGCGCGCCAAAGGGTTCGAGCGGAGGTTCGCGGACGCGGTGACCGCGTATGGATCGCCGTTCCCGCCGCGGGCTCGCCAGGAGATCCTTCGGCTTGTGGAGAGGCTGTCGCTCGTGCAGCGGCAGATCGCGGAAGTCGAGGCCGAGCGAGATGAAGTTGTCCGCCAGGGCGAGGCTATCGCGGTGCCGGTCGCGCCGGAGGGAAGCCAGGAGAAGGTGACGGCCAAGATCGCGACGTTGACCCAGCTGAATGGGATCGGCGCGAACGACGCGAGGCTGCTCGAGCACGAGATCTTCTACCGCGACTTCCGCAACCGCCGTGAGCTTGCGAGCTGGGTCGGGTTGACGCCGACCCCGTGGGCAAGCGGGGAAATGCAACGCGATCAGGGGATCGGCCGCGACGGTCCGGCCTGGATCCGTGCCCTCCTCATCCAAATAGCGTGGCGCTGGTTGCGTCATCAACCCGACAGCGCGCTTAGCAAGTGGTTCGAGGGGCGCACCGCCGGAGCCCGGGGACGTATTCGTCGAGTGATGGTCGTGGCGCTCGCCCGCAAGCTACTCATCGCACTTTGGCGGTTCTCTGAAACCGGTCTCGTGCCGACGGGCGCCAAGCTTGCCTGATCGCGAGACTTCATCGTTCCAGTCCGGCCGGACGCGGTCGGCGCTGGGCCGGGTGGCGTGTGCGCTCGCAGGCTCCGCCGGAGTGCGGCCGGCTCAGCCCATATATGCTTGCCGTGAAACAGATTCTGGCGAGGGACGCGCGGTGACGCTCCAACCCCGAGGTCACGGCGTTGGCTGAGACCGCCAGGGTCGGCGCGGCGGAGACGAGCGGTGGACTTCCCCGATGTGGTCCGAAGCGGTCCCGCGTAGCCGGCTGACGAGATGCGGGCCGCTCAGGCGGCCTTGAGTTCCGCGCCTACGGGCTCGATGTAGCCGTAGCGGCGGAGCATGCGGATCCACCGAGGAGCGTTGCGCTTGACCATCAGAGCGTCGTAGTCGGCCGTGCGGTCGTAGTAGGGCCTGCCGGTCTTGAGCACCACATAGATGATGCGCAGCATCTTGTGAGCGCCGGCGACGATGGCGCGCTTGTAGCCGCGCCGGGCGGCGAGGGCGCGGTGATGAGCCTCGAACTGGCACCCCTTGGTTCGGGCCGCGCCGTGGGCACACTCGACGAGGCAGGCGCGCAGGGTCTTGGAGCCCATGCGGGTGCGTGCGTTGCGGCGCTTGCCCCCGCTCTCGTTGTTGCCGGGGCAGAGCCCGGCCCAGGCGGCGAAGTGCTCCTTGGAGGCGAACACGCCGATGTCGGGGCCGATCTCGATGAGGATGGTCGAGGCGGCGGTGCGGTCGATGCCGGGGATGGTGGTCAGCAGACGGAGCTGCTCCTCCCACGGTGTCATCTGCCCGTCGATCTTCCTGGTGTAGGACGCGATGCGCGCCTCAAGCGCGTCATGCTCCTCCAGCAGGTCGTTGAGCATGAAGCGGTCGTTGTCGCCCAGGCTCAGGGTGAGCGCCTCGCCGAGCCCCTCCAGCTTGTTCGCAACGTGGCTGGTGAGCGAGGCGAGGATGACCTCGCGCGCCGTCCCCTGCGCCAGGCCGTCGAGGATCTTCCGGCCGTTGACGCCGAAGACGTCGGAGAGGATGCCGCCGATGCGCGCACCGGCGCGGTCGATGATCTTCTGCACGCGGTTGCGCACGGCGGAGCGCTGCCTGACCAGGACGCGGCGCTGGCGGCTCAGTGCGCGCAGCTCCCGGAACGGCTCAGGCGGAACGTGGGAAGGCGTGCAGAGCCCGAACTGGCACACGCAGGCCAGCCACACGCTGTCCGCCACGTCGGTCTTGCGCCCCTTCAACTGCTTCACCTGACGCGCATGCACCAGGATCGCCTCGAGCCCGGCCGCCTCCAGGGCCGCGAAGGGCGCCTGCCAGTAGACCCCGGTCCCTTCCATCACCGCAGCCTCGACGCCGTGACCGGTCAGCCACGCGACCATCTCCTCCAGACCGCTCGGCAGCGTGCCGAAGCAGCGCGTCTCCACCACCGGCTCACCCTCGCCCTCACAGAGGCGAACCGTCGCGGTGATCTCCATCTTGTGCACGTCCAGACCCGCCGCGCGCGGCCGGACGACGTGCAAGCCTTCCGTCTTCATCGCCTTCCTCCTCATTTGCGCTCTCGCCACGGCGGCGTACGATCACGCCGTGGCATCGCCACGGTGGAGGCGGGGACAGCGGTCGGAAGAACACGCATCCGACGAGCGGGTGCGGTGCAATTTGCCGCGCGTCCACGGCCACGGGCCGGGTACAATACGGGGTGCGGAGCCGGCCGCCGGAAGCAGTTTTGTCATCGGGAACTACGTCACCGATATAACGACGCTCACACGTCCCCACCTCCGCCAATACCCATCCTGACACGGCAAATGGGTGCAAGCGCAAGGAAAACGTCAGCCGAACCGCTCCTGTTTCATGCCACGGGGTGGCTCAGAACCGCGGGGACCATGACTGTTTGCCGTGAAACAGATTCTGGCGAGGGACGCGCGGTGACGCTCCAACCCCGAGGTCACGGCGTTGGCTGAGACCGCCAGGGTCGGCGCGGCGGAGACGAGCGGTGGACTTCCCCGATGTGGTCCGAAGCGGTCCCGCGTAGCCGGCTGACGAGATGCGGGCCGCTCAGGCGGCCTTGAGTTCCGCGCCTACGGGCTCGATGTAGCCGTAGCGGCGGAGCATGCGGATCCACCGAGGAGCGTTGCGCTTGACCATCAGAGCGTCGTAGTCGGCCGTGCGGTCGTAGTAGGGCCTGCCGGTCTTGAGCACCACATAGATGATGCGCAGCATCTTGTGAGCGCCGGCGACGATGGCGCGCTTGTAGCCGCGCCGGGCGGCGAGGGCGCGGTGATGAGCCTCGAACTGGCACCCCTTGGTTCGGGCCGCGCCGTGGGCACACTCGACGAGGCAGGCGCGCAGGGTCTTGGAGCCCATGCGGGTGCGTGCGTTGCGGCGCTTGCCCCCGCTCTCGTTGTTGCCGGGGCAGAGCCCGGCCCAGGCGGCGAAGTGCTCCTTGGAGGCGAACACGCCGATGTCGGGGCCGATCTCGATGAGGATGGTCGAGGCGGCGGTGCGGTCGATGCCGGGGATGGTGGTCAGCAGACGGAGCTGCTCCTCCCACGGTGTCATCTGCCCGTCGATCTTCCTGGTGTAGGACGCGATGCGCGCCTCAAGCGCGTCATGCTCCTCCAGCAGGTCGTTGAGCATGAAGCGGTCGTTGTCGCCCAGGCTCAGGGTGAGCGCCTCGCCGAGCCCCTCCAGCTTGTTCGCAACGTGGCTGGTGAGCGAGGCGAGGATGACCTCGCGCGCCGTCCCCTGCGCCAGGCCGTCGAGGATCTTCCGGCCGTTGACGCCGAAGACGTCGGAGAGGATGCCGCCGATGCGCGCACCGGCGCGGTCGATGATCTTCTGCACGCGGTTGCGCACGGCGGAGCGCTGCCTGACCAGGACGCGGCGCTGGCGGCTCAGTGCGCGCAGCTCCCGGAACGGCTCAGGCGGAACGTGGGAAGGCGTGCAGAGCCCGAACTGGCACACGCAGGCCAGCCACACGCTGTCCGCCACGTCGGTCTTGCGCCCCTTCAACTGCTTCACCTGACGCGCATGCACCAGGATCGCCTCGAGCCCGGCCGCCTCCAGGGCCGCGAAGGGCGCCTGCCAGTAGACCCCGGTCCCTTCCATCACCGCAGCCTCGACGCCGTGACCGGTCAGCCACGCGACCATCTCCTCCAGACCGCTCGGCAGCGTGCCGAAGCAGCGCGTCTCCACCACCGGCTCACCCTCGCCCTCACAGAGGCGAACCGTCGCGGTGATCTCCATCTTGTGCACGTCCAGACCCGCCGCGCGCGGCCGGACGACGTGCAAGCCTTCCGTCTTCATCGCCTTCCTCCTCATTTGCGCTCTCGCCACGGCGGCGTACGATCACGCCGTGGCATCGCCACGGTGGAGGCGGGGACAGCGGTCGGAAGAACACGCATCCGACGAGCGGGTGCGGTGCAATTTGCCGCGCGTCCACGGCCACGGGCCGGGTACAATACGGGGTGCGGAGCCGGCCGCCGGAAGCAGTTTTGTCATCGGGAACTACGTCACCGATATAACGACGCTCACACGTCCCCACCTCCGCCAATACCCATCCTGACACGGCAAATGGGTGCAAGCGCAAGGAAAACGTCAGCCGAACCGCTCCTGTTTCATGCCACGGGGTGGCTCAGAACCGCGGGGACCATGACTGTTTTGTCGAACACCGCCAGCTTGTTCCCATCAGGGTCGCGGAAGTAGGCGCCGTAGAAGGTATCGCCGCGCAGCCCCGGGGCGCCTTCGTCACTGGCGCCCAGACTGAGCGCCTTCGCGTGCAGGCGCTCCACATGATCCTTCGAGTCGACCGCGAGGGCCACCATGACGCCGTTGCCGACACTCGCCGGCGTGCCATCGAAGGGTTTGATGACCCACAGCATCGGAGTGCCGGGGGTCACCGACCAAGCGACAAAGGTCTCTCCTTCTATCTGCCGCGTCGCGCCGATCTCGCCGAGCAGCGCATCGTAGAACTCACCGGTGCGGGCAATGTCGTTCGAGCCAAGGGTTACATAACCGATCATCAGGCGCCTCCGCGAAAAAAGTCGAAGCTCTCGTCGTCCGGTCTTCGAATCAACGTATCGGAAGCTGAACGGCTCCGCAAAAATCGGTGAACCGCAAACACGCCACCGGCGAGACGGTGGTGCTGCGGGGCCGGTATCTCCTGCGATCTACGCGTCTGCGCGGCCCTCGATGTGCGCGCCGCGGGTGAAGACGGCGAGGCCGATGAAGGTCAGGCCGGTGGCCGCCCAGACATAGACGCCGTGATGTTCGTCGAATAGCAGAACGCCCCAGCCGAAGCCGCTCAGAACGATGAAGTAGTTGAACTGCGAGAAGTAGACCGCGCCGATGATGCGCACCAGCACGAACCAGCCGACCATTGTCACCGCCGTGATCGCCGCAGCGTAGAGCACAACCAGCATGCCCGCGGTGCCGGGCCCGGGAAAGAGGTAGGCATGCCCGGTGCCGACCATGACCGGCGCCAGCATCAACGTGGCGCAGGCCGACATGCCCGTCGCCATCGTCAGCGCCGGCGAGGCCGGAGGCCGGAGATAGACCGCCAGTGTGTTGGTGGCGGCGAAGCAGACCGGCGCCACCAGCCCCAGCAGCACCCAGCCCACCATGTCCCGCGACGGCAGGCTGACCTCGGGGATCAGGATCAACAGCATGCCCCCGAGGCCGAACAGCACCCCGATGACCCCGGACAGGCGAAAGCGCTCGATGCGGGCCAGATAGGACAGCAGATAGGTGAGCAGCGGCACCAGGATCATTAACAGCGTTATGATGCCGACTGGAAGCTTCGGCGCCACGAAGGTGAGCAGCGGCACCGGAATTGCGACGCCGAGTCCGCCCAGGACGGCATAGACCCGTATGTGGGGAATAGTGAGCCTCGGCAGCTCGCCCCTCAGCGCGGCCGGGATCGCGAGCCCGATCGTGGCGATCAGTGAGAACCAGAAGACATAGCCGATATAGGGAAGCCCGGCTTCCGCGCTCATCTTGTTGACCGGGAAGAGGGCGCCGTAGACCGCCCCGAGCGCCGCCAGGGCGGGAATGTAGACGAGCCTGCCGGCATACATCGGCGTGTCTCCCCAATCGCATCGTGACCGGCGCCCAACGCCCGCTCGCCGCGGCTCTCTGCCTCGAGGCGGCGATGCCGGCAACGACCCAGGGCGGGTCCGGAACAGTCGTGGCTGGTCTCCCGTCCGATGGAGCCGGCGATACGTCGGAAACGGGAGATGGCAAACGCACGAGAGAGATCTGCACACCGGCGTTCGGTTCTTACCCGACGTGCTCTCCGGAAGCGATGTCGCGGAACTGGCGCAGGGCTGCTTGCGCGGCACGTCCGGATCGGCGTCCGCCTCCAGGATCGCGTCGATGATGCCGGTGAACCCTTCCAGCTTGGGCCGCCGAACCGGTCTCGACCGCCGATACCCCGGCGGCGACGAATAGCTCAGCATCTTCTTCACCGTGCGGCGGTCGATCCCGAACCGCCGCCCGGCTTCGTGATGGCTCAGACCCTCCTCGACAACCGCCAGCCGAACCGCCGCATAGAGCTCCACGCCGTACATCCCCCACCCCGTGCCAAATAGACAAGGGGCCATACGTGGCGCAATTTTGCGCCGCCGCGACCGGACCGCCCGGCCGCTTCGCGTGAAGCATTATTCCTCCGCCGTTAACAAAGCGGCTAGGCCGGTTCGACAACCTGAGTTTTGTTCTCGAAGTAGGTTACCTGACCATCAGTCGATTGCGATTCAATCGGGGCCGCCCTGAGAACGCAGTCTTTGCCCGAGAGACGCCTGGCCAGCTCAGCAAGGAACTTGGGATTACAGAAATTTGCGAGCTCCATGGCGGGCGGCTTCAGGACTACGACTCCTTCAATACCAAGATTGCGGCCCTTGACACCTTGAGGGAAAAGGATGTGGTCGGCGTTGATATAGGTACGGGTTCCGTCGTTTCCGAGCGAAAGGGATCTGATCGGATGGGCGTTTATGGGCGAACGAAAGAGACCGAGGTCCTCGAATTCGAAGGTCAAGTCGTAGTCCGTCAGGACGTCAGATGATCGAAGACATGCGCCCTCGATGATGAAGTCCTGAAGGCGATAGCGCATCGCCTCCGTAAGGAGGATTGCTTGCTTGAGAGATTCCTGAGGATCGAGAGCGTTTGCATGGAAACACCGCCTGGGGCGCGAACCTCACCGGCAAGGATCCTGGCCCAGATTGAGCGCACGTCTTCAGAGGAAATGGCCTGGACGTACTCGAAGAACCGCGCTGTCCAGTCGTGATCCGGTTCGTGGTCGCTTACAGTCTCGCCATCCAATTCGGCGGCGGCTTCCCGCACGGCCGAGGCGATGTTCCGGTGCCTCTTCTGTTCTTGGAACTGCAATCGCTGGCTGATCTGCGCCTGGGTGATCTCCAACGTGCCTCCGGCTCCGTCGGCGGACGCCATGAGAGCTCTTCGCGCATCGGCTTGGGCGTCCGCGATAAGTCTCAAACCGTCGGCTTCGGCGTGGGTTTCGATCAAAAGGCTTCTCCCTTTGCTTCCGATCACACCAGATGTTGATCGGCCTTCTACGTTCCAGGCACGGTTATCGGACCGTGCCGGGGGACATAATCGGATTCCGACCCCAAAGTCCGACAGACTTCTAGTGAGTGGCAACTGCTTCGGTACCGCCCAGGACACGCCCGGTAACGGCGTCACGGATCGAGGTTCCGAAGGGATCGGAGATGACCGCCCATGCGTCGCGACCGCTGAAAGCGGCGCTCACCAAAGGCTGGGGCC
The DNA here is from genome assembly GCA_963422645.2 of Alphaproteobacteria bacterium. Lineage (GTDB taxonomy): Bacteria > Pseudomonadota > Alphaproteobacteria > UBA828 > UBA828 > WTGU01. The sequence goes on along the minus strand of CAXXVO010000007.1, from coordinate 166,585 downwards.
TGACCGTTTCTGCACCGCCCCCAAGTCCGGCTCTACGGCGGAGCCGCTTTGACTTAACACACCCCACGCATCGGCGAGCGCACATTCTAGGTGCGCAAGAGGGCTGCGATGGCCTGCCCGACCCTCTCGGCCGCTTGCTCGATTTCCCGGTCCCCGAGATGGGCGTAGCGCAGCGTCGTGCGCACGTCGGAATGGCCGAGCAGCCGCGCGACCAGCGGCACTGGCACGCCGTTCATCACCGCGTGACTGGCATGGGTATGGCGCAGATCGTGAAGGCGAACGTCCTCGATGCCCGCCTCGCGCCGGGCGCAATACCAGAAGGGAAGGTTGCGGTTGCGGGGCCGGTCGGGATCTCTCGGCGAAGGAAAGACGAAGGGGCTTCCGCCGTTCGGTCGGCGTTGGAGAATGTGCCGGGCCTGGGTATTGAGGGGAACGATCCTTGGCCCGGTCTTGCCGTCGGCAAGGACCATCCTGTCGCGATCGACTTCCAACCAACGCAGGCGGAGGATCTCGCTCCTGCGGCATCCGGTCAGAAGCAGGAGCCGGATGATATCGGCCTGCTCTCGCCTGCTGTTGCGGGTCTGCCTGTCCAGGACGTGATGGAGCCGGGATATCTCCTCCCGGGACAAGAAGCGTGTGAGCATCCGCCTCGGGTTCCTTTCCACGGCCCACGCCGGGTTGGTTTCGAGGTGGCCGCGGGCGATGGCGAAATTGATGATCTGCGTGAGAAGATCGAGTGCGTGATTGGCGTTGCCGGGGGCGCTCCGGCTGAACCGATCGAACCATCGCCCGATGTGCGTTGGCGAGATGCGGTCGAGCGGCTTCGAGCCGAAGGCCGGCAGGAGTTGGCGGTCGAGCACGGATCGCACGCCCTTCCTGGTGGACGGCTTGTAGCCGTCGAGATGAGCCTCCTTCCACGCACCCTCGACGAAGTCCCGGAAGAGCGGAGCCGCACGCCTGGGTGCTCCGGTCGCTTCCGGTTCGGCCTTGCGCGTATGGCATTCCCGGCGGACCTCCGCGACGGTCTTCAGCGACACCGGACCGAGCGAGATCCGCCTCGACCGCCCGCCGGTGTTCTCCAACAGGACATAGCTCCGCCCGCCGGTGGGCCGGACCCGAACCCCGAGGCCGACAAATTGATTATCCCAGACCGTAAATTCCTGCTCGCGAGGGCGGAGACGGGCGATGGCACGGTCGGCGAGCCGCATGCGTTCCCTGCCGGCCATGATTCGGGCCTCCAGCGCAGCGCCGACGGTCTCGGCGGCGTCCATCACCGTCTTGTCGGCGAGGTGCGTGTACTTGAGCGTGGTTTCCGGGTTGCGGTGACCGAGCAGCCTGGCGATGGTGAGGACGGTCTCACCTTGCCGCAGGGCGATGCTGGCATGGGTGTGACGGAGGTCGTGAAGGCGAACGCCGCGCAACCCGGCTTCGGCACGAACCGTGTCCCAGAACCCTTCGAGCCAGCCCTTGTTTCTCGGCCCTTTGCCGCGCGCCGCCGGGAATACCCACTGCCCGGTCCGGTCCAGCCCGTCGAGAACGTGTCGGGCGGGCTGCGACAGCCAGACGGTGCGGGGCCCAGTCTTGCTGTCGCGGAGGAAGAGATGCCCCTCGCGGTAGTCGGACCAGCGCAGCGTCAGGATCTCGCTCTTGCGGCACCCCGTGAGCAGGAGGAGGCGGACCACTGCGACCTGCCGAGGGGCAGTTTCCGCATGTGCCGACAGTCTCGCCGCCAGGTGGCGTAACTCTTCGTCGGACAGGAAGCGCGCGCGCCCCTTGCGGCGATAGCGCCGGATGCCAAGGCAGGGGTTGGAGCCCTGCGGCCGAAGGCCCATGGCTTCCGCCTCCCTCATGATGACGGAGAGCACCGGCATTGAGCGGTCGGCGGCGACCGGGGTCGCGCAGCGATGCGAACCAGTCCCGGACGTCCCGACGGTCGATGTCGCCGACTTGCCGTCCCTGGAAGCGGGGCAGGATCTGGTTCTTCAGGTAGCACCGGTTGATATCGAGCGTTCCCGGCTTCCAGAGCCTCCGGTAGCGCTCGAACACGGTCTCGGCGACGGCCTCGAAGAGGGTGTCGGCGGGGTCGCGGGGTGGGTCCTCTCCCCGCCGGATCGCGGCGATAGTTTGCACGGCACTCGACCGCGCTTCGTCTACGCTCATAGCGGCTGCGTCGCCGACGATCTTCCAGATGCGTTCTCCTTGATGCTGGGAATGGACGAAGAAGCGTTTGCGCCCCGAGGGCAGCACCCGGACACCGAAGCCTCCGAGTTTGCCGTCGCGGATGTCGAAGGCGGTTCTGCGTGGCCGAAGCGCCTTGACGCGGGCGTCGGTCAGGATGACCTTGGGCATGAACTTTCTCCCGTTTGCGGTTGCAGCCGGGGAAGCGGGAGTTGCGCCATCCGTTCCGCTGCAACAATTGTCAGGAGAAAAATCGACCCTTTGTCAGATAGTTAGTACCGCAGGTGCGTAGGGTGGTGTAAGGGATTCTCGGCAGGTGCGGACAGCGGGGCCATTCAGTGCGCGAGCAGTCCGCGCACGCCAGCCCCGGCCGGCAGGCGCGGGGTCGCGGCGATGAGCCTCGCGGTGTACGCGTGCCGAGGCGCGTCCAGTACCCGCTCGGTATCACCGACCTCGACGATGGCGCCCTTCTCCATCACCGCCACTCTATCGGTCGCGAAGCGGACGACGTCGAGATCGTGGGTAATGAAGAGGCACGAGAAGCCGTCGCGCGCCTGCAGGTCGACCAGAAGGTTCAGGATCTGGGCCTGCACCGAGACGTCAAGCGAAGAGGACGGCTCGTCCAGGATGATCAGCGGGGCCGCGTGGCGATTGCGCGTGCGATCGCCACCCGTTGCGCCTGCCCGCCGGAGAGCGCGCCGACCCGGCGCCGCAGGTAAGGAGTCGCCCAAGCCAACGTCCCCCAGGAGCCCCGAAATCCTGTTGCCCAGGGCGGCTCGGGCGATGCGCTCCCTGGCCAGCATGGGCTCGGCGACGATGGCCTGGACGGTCATGGTCGGATTCAGCGAGAGGAAGGGATTCTGGTAGACCACGGCCATGTCGCGGCGCCACTGCCGCAGCGCCCGCCTGCCGAGACCCGCAGCCTCAGCGCCGTCGAGCCGCACGGCCCCGCTATCGGGCCGGACGAGCCCCATGATGCAGCGCGCCAGTGTCGTCTTGCCGCTGCCTGATTCACCCACCAGGCCGAGGACCTCGCCGCTGGCGATATTCACGGACACGTCGCGCAGCACGGCGATGCGCCGTCTCCACAGGAAGCCACCCGGCAGGTCGAAGGACTTGTTCAGGCTTTCGATATCAAGGCGCATCGCTTCCACCGATGGGGCGGGGCTCAGCGGCCTCCAGGCCTGTCGGGATTCGCATGCCCCGGCTGTACTGCCCCGGAGCCGCGGCGAGGAGCGCCTGGGTATAGGGATGACCGGGCGTCCTGAACAGTGCGTCGGCGGTGCCGCCTTCGACGATGCGCCCGTGCTGCATGACGCTCGCCCGGTCGCAGAAGTTGGAGAGGAGCGCCAGGTCGTGCGTGACGAAGATGATGGTCAGCCCGTGGCGCGCGCGCAGCGCCGACAGCAGGTTCAGGAGCTGGGCCTGGACGGTCACGTCGAGCGCGGTCGTCGCCTCGTCCGCGATCAGGAGATCGGCGCCGGCGGCGAGCGCCATCGCGATCAGCGCCCTCTGCTGCATGCCGCCGGACATCTGGTGAGGATAGAGCGCCATCACCCGCTCAGGATCGGGCAGGCCGACGTCCTCCAGCAAGCGGATTGCGCGCGCGGACCTCTCCCGCCGGCGCAGCCTCGTGTGCGCGCAGAGTACGCGCTCCATCTGGTAGCGAATTCTGTAGACCGGATTGAGGGCGGCGGCCGGGTCCTGGGGGATCATGGTGATCCGGGCGCCCCGTATGGTCCGCCAGTCGGCGCGAAGCAGGTCGACGCCGTCGAATTCCAGCCGGTCGGCGGCGACCTCGGCCGTGCGCGGCGCCAGGCCGAGCAGCGTCAGGCAGGTCATCGTCTTGCCGGAGCCGCTTTCCCCGGCGAGCCCGTGGATCTCGCCCCTGTCGATCTTCAGGGTCACGCCCCGCACCGCATGGATGGAGCCGCTCCCTGTCCCGATGCGGACATGCAGGTTATCGACGCAGACGTAGGCCATCACACGCTCGTGGTCCTGGTGAGCCGGCGAAGACTGTCGCCGAGGACGCTGAACGCGACCGCGACCGCGACGATGGCGAGTCCCGGGAACACGACGTACCACCAGCGGTCGGGAAAATAGACGCGCCCGGCGTTCACCATCTCGCCCCAGTCCGGCGTCGGCGGCGGTATGCCGAGGCCGAGGAAGGAGAGCGCCGACGCGGTGATGATGGCGAGGCCCACGTCGAGGGTAGCCTGCACGGAAAGCGGTGCGACCACGAAGGGGAGCAGGTGGCGGCGCATCACCGTGACGTCCGCAACACCCATGAACCGGGCAGCCTCGACAAAGGGGCGCTGCTTGAGCGAAACCACCTGCCCGCGCGCGATGCGGGCATACCAGGGCCACCAGCCCAACGAGATCGCGACCACCATGTTGAAGAACCCGGGGCCAAGCAGCGCGCCGAAGTAGATTGCCAGCAGCAGCGGCGGAAAGGCGAGGAACACGTCGGTGACGCGCATCACCACCTCGTCCACCCAGCCGCCGTAGTAACCCGCCACGATACCGAGCGGCGTGCCGATCCCGACGGCGATGCCGACGACCACGAAGGCGACCGAGAGGGATACCCGCCCGCCGAAAAGGATGCGGGCCCAGAGGTCGCGCCCCTGGTGATCGGTGCCGAGAATGTGCGCGGCAGACGGCTGCTGCAGCTTGTGGGCGAGGTTGGGTGTGCCCCGGCCCTCGGCCACATAATCGGTGAGATAGGGCGCGAAGACCGCCGCGAGGACGATCAGGACGATCGCAAGCAAGCTGAGCGCGCCCGCAGGCTCCCGCCAGACGAAAGCAAGCAGCGCCTGCACGCCGGCCCCGGCCCTCTCGCGCGTCCAGGTCCAATCCGTCATGTCAGCTCGATGCGGGGATCGATCGCCGCCTGCACCAGATCGACGGCCAGATTCACCAGGACGTAGAACAAGGTGCCGATCAGCGTGACCGCCATGATGACGGGAAAATCCACGGAGAGTATGGCGTCGGTGACGTAGCGCCCGAGGCCGGGCCAGGCGAAGACCACCTCCACCAGGACCGCGCCGGTCAGCGAGAACGCGAAGGTCAGGCCGAGGATCGTGAGCGTGGGGCTCAGATCGGGGCGCTGGCCATGACGGCGGTGCACCCCATGGCAATCGTCGCCGTCCGCACCAGCTTCTCGAACCAGCGCTCCGAGGCCACGGCTTCGAACATCAGCAGATTGCCCTTGTCGTCGGCGAGGGCTGCGGGAAGCTCGCTGACGCCGTGGATGGCCAGCGTCGTCATGTGCATTTCCGGGAACGCGCGGCCCATCGCGTCGCAGTCGACCACCGGCAGGCCGGTCATGGCGGCTGCGATCATCGGCTCCATCGCGTTGGCGCCGCCGATTTCGGCGGCCATCAGCGCGTGCGCCTTCACGCCGCAGCGTTCCTCGACCGCGCGCAAGGCCCGGTAGCACTCGTCGCCCGCGTCCGGCTTCTCGTAGCTCACCGTCGGTGCGCCGATGCCGCTGATCAAGACCACGGCATCGCGCGCGCCGAGCCGGTCCGCCGCGATGATCTCGACGCGCCGGCCCTGGCGGAGCTGGTCGCGCACCCGCAGAAAGCCGTGGCGCACGTTGCCGCCGCCGCCCGTTCCCAGCACGCCCGCTCCCAGCGCGATGGCCGCAACGTCGGCTTCGGAGAGGCACCAGGCCGTCATCGTCCGAGCTCCCCCACGGCCTTGACCCGAATCCGTGTGGCATGGCCGGGAAGATATGTGAGCGGAGTCTCTTCCACGTCGGCGACGGTGATGGTATCGCGCGCGGCGCCAAGAGCAGCCGCCTTCTCCATGGCCTGCTCCTTGGCCTCCGCCAGGGCGGCGCACCTGCTGGTGTGGTCCAGCGATACCACCCGGTCGATTTCGCCCGAAACCTGGGCGATCGCCGCGCCGACGGCGTTGGCCGAGCTTGCATGGGGAGGCTTGACGATGCCGGAGACGCCACGGAGCGCGTCCCCGGCGAGGATCGCGCCGCCGCCGACCAGCACCAAGGGCAGCGCCGTGCTGGACACCGCAATCCGGTCGATCGCGTCCTCGAGTATCGATCGAATTGCCGCCGCCGCGCCTGACACGAACTTCCGCTCAAGCGTGCCGGTTCTCTCCTTCCGACCTATGTCGACGCGGCCTATGGCGACTGCAATATCGGTGGCGGTGACGCTCTCGCCGCCGAACACCAGTGCTTCCTCCAGCAGCGCGAGACCCACCGAGTCCGGACCGACCGCGATCCCGTCCCGGCCGTTCCTCACTCTGCTGCCGCCGCCGAGCCCGACCGAAACAATGTCCGGCATGCGGAGATTCGTCCTGACTCCGCCGACCTCGGTCTCGGCGGACGCTTCCCTGGGAAACCCGCCGGCGAGCACCCCGACATCGGTGGTGATGCCGCCGATATCCATGACGACGGCGTCCCGCAGGCCTGAGAGAAAGGCAGCGCCGCGTATGGAGTTGGTCGGCCCGGCGGCGAAGGTGAGCACGGGGAATCTAACGGCTTTGGCGGCGCTCATCAGGGTGCCGTCGTTCTGCGACACGAAGAGCGGGCAGTGCAGGCCCAGGTCCGCCAGACCCTCGCGATAGCGGGCGACCACCTGGCGTGCCATCGCGATGATGCCGGCGTTCAGTATGGCGGCGTTTTCCCGCTCCAGCAGCCCGAGACGGCCGATCTCGTGCGAGAGCGTCACGTCCGCGTGGGGCAGCTCCTCGAGGACGATCTCGCGCGCCCTTAGCTCCTGGGTCGGATCGACCGGCGAGAACACGCCGGTGACGGCGACCGTCTTGATCCCGCGCGAGCGGAGCGTGCGGCAGGTGCCGCGCAACTCGTCTTCGTCGAGCGGTGCGATCGCGCTGCCGTCGAACTCGCTTCCGCCCGAGAGCAGCGCCGTGTGACCCTCGACGGCATCCTGCAGATTGCCCGGCCAGTCGATCAACGGCGGGAGGGAGCGGGTTGCCGTGCCGCAGAGCCGCAGGATGCCGACTCGCTGGAGTCCGCACATCTGGACGGCCGCATTGAGGAACTGGGTGGTCCCGATCATCACCTCGGTGAAATCGCAGGGCTTTGCGCCGGCCCCGCGCAAGGCACCCCCAATTGCGGAAACCAGGCCGCAGGTGATGTGGGGCGTGGTGGGCGACTTCGCCGTGGCCAGCACCTCGCCGTCGCGGACACAAGCGGCATCGGTGTTGACGCCGCCGACGTCGACCCCGATCCTCATTGGCCGGCCTCGTCGGATGCCGAGCCGGACCGCCTGTCCAGCTTGGCGCGCAGTTCGTCCGCCGCCCGCAGGCGAAAGCCGTGAGACTTGATGACGGCCAGATGAGTGGTCACCTTGACGCCCGTCACGCCGGGGATCCGGTGGATTTCCTCAACCGCCTGAAGTGCCGACACTTGGTCGAAGACCAGGAGGCTGCAGTACACGTCGTGCTCGCCGCCGCCGTAGGCCACCCACTCCACCTGCGGGAAATCGACCAGGGAGTCCGCCACGCTCGTCATCAACCCAGACTCGGTATCGATGGCCACATCCATGTAGATGCCGCGCCTGACCGAGAGGTCGGCGATGGTGGGGAAGAACAGAAGCCGCCGTTCGATCAGCGCGTTCAGACGGTTGCGGACGGTCCGCTCGGAAACGTTGCCGATCGCCGCGGCGATGTCGGCGGGCGACATTCGACCGTTCTTCGCCATCGCTTCGACGATGGCGAGGTCGAGATCGTCGATCCCGTCCGACTTCCCGGATCGTGAAGTCATGTCACTAGTGTCCCAAGAAAATTGGAGAGACCCTTGTTAAGTTATTGACAAAGCGCGATTAAGCGCCATTTCGCGCTGTTACCGACTTGAAGTGGCCGGCGCGAGTGCCGAGGCTGGGTTCTCCGATCCAGAGGGAGCCCGGTCATGTCCACGGGACAACTTGTCTTCTCGCAGGTGATGGACCATCTGCCCCTGCATTCGTTCCGCAAATGCGTCGAACAATACGATGGTAATCGGTACGTCAAATCGTTCTCATGCCTGAGCCAGTTTTTCTGCATGGCCTTCGCACAATTGTCCTATCGAGAAAGCCTGCGCGACATCGAGATTTGTCTGCGTGCCCAGAATAACAAGCTTTATCACATGGGAATTCGGGGACCGGTCTCGCGCAACACTTTAGCGAACGCCAACGCGCAACGCGACTGGCGCATCTATGCCGAGTTCGCCCAGGAACTGATCGACATCGCACGCCCACTCTATGCCGGCGAGGACCTCGGTCTTCAACTCGACAATACCGTGTACGCTCTCGACGCGTCGACCATCGATCTGTGCCTGTCGGTCTTCCCCTGGGCTCTGTTCCGCTCAACCAAGTCGGCCGTCAAGCTTCACACTCTCCTTGACTTGCAGGGCAGTATCCCGGCCTTCATTCACATCTCCGACGGCAAGCTCGGCGATGTGAATGTCCTGGACATCATCATTCCGGAGCCCGGCGCCTTCTACATCATGGATCGCGCCTACCTCGACTTCAAGCGCCTCAACGCCCTGGATATGGCGGGAAGCTTCTTCGTCATCCGCGCAAAGGCCAACACGAAATACCGGCGCCAATACTCCCGTACCGTCGACAAAGACGCCGGACTGCGTTGCGATCAAACCATCGTCCTGACCGGAAAGGCGAGCAAAAGCCGCTACCCAAAGCCGCTCCGCAGGGTCGGCTACAAGGATACTGAAACCAACAAGACCTTCAACTTCCTGACCAACAACTTCGCTGTTCCGCCCCTCACCGTCGCAGAGCTCTACCGCTATCGCTGGCAGGTCGAACTCTTCTTCAAATGGATCAAGCAAAACCTCCGCATCAAGGCCTTCTTCGGCACCTCCGAAAATGCCGTAAAGACCCAAATCTGGATCGCAGTCTCCGTCTACGTCCTGATTGCCATCATCAAGAAGAGGTTGAGACTCGATGCCAGCCTCTACACAATTCTACAGACCCTGAGCCTCACCCTGTTCGAAAAAATCCCGCTCAATGCGCTACTTACGCATAAGGCACTCCCGGTGGGCCAGAGCCGCGAAGATAAGCAACTGATTCTATTGTAGTTTTAATGGGACACTAGTGAAGTCATGTCGTTAATGTGTGCCGAAAACGGAAAATGACTAACTACAATATGCCGTTTTCGGCAATTTCACGTCGACCCGGCTCAAGGCGGACCCTGAGGACATCGGCGCCGGCCTGGTCGGCCTGCGGCAAGCGAGTGACACGGCCGGGCGCTTCCTGTATTCGGGCATCCGTAGATGAAGAAGTTCTCGATCTTCAGCCTGGCGCGAAACGCGTTGAGCCATCACGAACGCTGGCCGGAGCAATGGCGCAGCCCCGCGCCCAAGCCCGCCTATGACGTGATCATCATCGGCGCCGGCGGGCATGGGCTGGCCACCGCCTACTACCTCGCCGCCCTCCACGGCATCACCAACGTGGCGGTGCTGGAGAAGGGCTGGCTCGGCGGCGGCAACACCGGGCGCAACACCACGGTGATCCGCTCCAACTACCTGTGGGATGAAAGCGCGGCCCTCTACGAGCATTCGCTCAAGCTGTGGGAAGGCCTCGCTCAGGAGCTCAACTACAACCTGATGTTCAGCCAGCGGGGCGTGCTGAACCTGATCCACAACGTCCACGACCTGCAGGAGGCGACCCGGCGGGTCAACGCCAACCGGCTCAACGCGGTCGACGCCGAGCTGCTTTCGACCGAAGAGGTCAAGGCGTTCTGCCCGATCCTCAACACCTCGGTGAAGACGCGCTACCCGATCATGGGCGGCGCCCTGCAGCGGCGGGGCGGCAACGCACGCCACGACGCGGTCGCCTGGGGCTACGCTCGGGCGGCGGATGCCCGCGGCGTGGACATCATCCAGAACTGCGAGGTCACCGGCATCGACGCGGAGGGCGGCCGGGTAAGCGGCGTGCAAACCACGCAGGGCGCCATCGCCGCGAAGAAGGTGGGCATCGTGGTCGCAGGGCATAGCTCCGTCCTGGCTGCGATGGCGGGCTTTCGCCTGCCAATCGAGAGCCACCCCCTGCAGGCGCTGGTCTCGGAGCCGCTCAAGCCGGTGCTCCACTGCGTCATCATGTCGAACGGCGTGCACGTCTATGTCAGCCAGTCCGACAAGGGCGAGCTCGTGATCGGCGCAGGGCTCGACCCGCCCAACTCCTACAGCCAGCGCGGCGGCCTGCACACCATCGAGGACCAGATGGGAGCAATCGTCGAGCTGATCCCGATCTTCAGCCGGGTGCGTATGATGCGCTCGTGGGCCGGTATCGTGGATGTTTGCCCCGATTCGTCGCCCGTCATCGGCAAGACCCCGGTGGAAGGCCTCTTCATCAACGGTGGCTGGGGCACCGGGGGATTCAAGGCGACGCCGGGCTCGGGCTGGGTGCTGGCCCACACCATCGCCACCGGCGAGCCGCACCCGCTCAACGCGCCCTTCGCGCTCGATCGTTTCACCTCCGGTGCGCTGATCGACGAGCACGCGGCGGCGGCCGTGGCGCATTAGGGACGGCAAGGAATGCTCTGGATCGACTGCCCCTGGTGCGGCTCTAGACCCGAGTCCGAATTCCGTTACGGCGGCGAGGCCCATATCGCGCGCCCCGATCCCGCGGCGACCGACGATGCGGAGTGGGCCGACTACCTCTTCATGCGCACCAACACCAAGGGCGTCCATGCCGAGCGCTGGATGCATCGGGAGGGTTGCCGGCGCTGGTTCAACGCGCTGCGCGACACCGTGAGCAACGACGTGCTCACGATCTATCCCATGGGCGCGCCGCGGCCCGATGCACCGGGCGACGACGCGGAGGGCGGATAGTGCGCTTTCGTCTGAAGGAGGGCGGGCGGATCGACAGGGCGCAGCGCCTCCGCTTCACCTTCAACGGGCGGGGCTACGAGGGCTTCGCCGACGACACGCTCGCGTCCGCGCTGATCGCAAATGGCACCTATCTGACCAGCCGGAGCTTCAAGTATCACCGGCCGCGCGGCATCCTCACCGCAGGCGCGGAGGAGCCGTCCGCCCTGGTGCAGCTTGGCACCGGCGCGCTCACCGAACCCAACCTGCGGGCGACCCAGGTGGAACTCTACGACGGGCTCACCGCCGCCGGCGTCAATGCCTGGCCGAGCGCCAACTTCGACCTTGCCGCTTGGACCGGGCGGCTCGCGCCGCTCTTCCCCGCCGGCTTCTACTACAAGACCTTTCTCTGGCCGGCGTCGTTCTGGAAATCGCTTTATGAGCCCGTGATCCGGCGCATGGCGGGCCTCGGCCGCGCGCCCGAGGCGCCCGATCCCGACTCCTACGACAAGATGCACGTCCACTGCGACGTGCTGGTGGTGGGCGGCGGGCCGGCGGGTATCGCCGCAGCGCTCGCCGCGGGCGAGGCCGGCGCGCGGGTCATGCTGGTGGACGACGAGGCCGCGCTCGGCGGTGCGTTGCTCGGTCTCCGCCACAAGGTCGACGGCGTGGATGGCGCGGCCTGGGCAGAAGCGGCGGCCGGGCGTCTCGCCGCCATGGAGGAGGTGCGCGTCCTCACTCGCACCACGCTCTTCGGCTACTACGACCACAATTCGCTGAGCGCGTTCGAGCGCCGCACCGACCACCTGGGATCCAGCGCGTCGGCCGACATGAGCCGGCAGCGCCTCTGGAACATCAAGGCGGGCAGGGTGGTGCTCGCCACCGGCGCCCACGAGCGGCCCCTGGTTTTCGCCGACAACGACCGCCCCGGCATCCTGCTGGCGTCTGCGGCGCAGCGCTACCTCAACCACTACGCGGCGCTGCCGGGCGAGCGCGTCGTGCTCTTCACCAACAACGACGCGGCTTACGAGGCGGCGCACGACATCGTGGAGGCGGGTGGCACGGTTGGCGCCGTGGTCGATTGCCGGCCCGAACCCTCGGCGCCGCTGGCGCCAGCGCTCAAGGAGGCCGGCGTCGCGCTCCACACCGGCTCGGTCATCGCCGCCACCCACGGCACGAAGCGGGTCCGCTCCGTCACCGTCGCGAAACTCGGCGAGGATGGCGGGCTGAGCAGCGAGCGATACCGCATCTACTGCGACAGCGTGCTCGTCTCCGGCGGGTGGAACCCGGCTGTGCACCTCTTTAGCCAGTCGGCCGGCAAGCTCACGTTCGAGGAAGAGCGCGGCATCTTCCTCCCGGGCAGGGCGACGCAGGCGGTGGAGGTTGCGGGGGCCGCCAATGGCAGCTTCGGCCTTGCTGCTTGCCTTGCGGAAGGCGCGGCCGCCGGCGCGCGCGCGGCGGAGGCGGCAGGCTTCGGCGACGGCACGCCGCCGCCGGTGCCGCCTGTCGAGGCCCCGGAACCCGGCGCCATCACGCCCTACTGGCTCGCGCCGGGCCAAAAACCGGTCGGCCACGGCAAGGCCAAGCACATGGTCGACCATCAGGACGACGTGACCGCAGCGGACATCCGGCTTGCGGCGCGCGAGGGCTTCCGCTCGGTCGAGCACGTCAAGCGCTACACCACCGTCGGGATGGGCACCGACCAGGGCAAGACGGCCAACGTCAACGGGCTCGCCATCCTTGCCGATGCGCTGGGCAAGACCGTGCCGGAGGTTGGCTTCACGACCTACAGGCCGCCCTACACGCCCGTCACCTTTGGGGCGCTCGCCGGGCGCGATACCGGCCCGCTGATGGACCCGGTGCGGCACACGGCGATGCACGAGTGGCACGAGACGGCGGGCGCCGTGTTCGAGCCCGTGGGCCAATGGCACCGGCCCTGGTGGTATCCCCGGGCAGGCGAGGACAAGCACGCGGCGGTGGCACGCGAGTGCCGCGCGGTGCGCGAGGCGGCGGGCATCCTCGACGCCTCCACCCTCGGCAAGATCGACATCAAGGGGCCGGATGCGACGACCCTGCTCGACATGGTCTACACCAACGCCTTCTCGACGCTGAAGGTGGGCCGCGTGCGCTACGGTCTCATGTGTGGCGAAGACGGCATGGTCTTCGACGACGGCACCACCGCGCGTCTCGGCGAGAACCACTATCTGATGACGACGACCACGGGCAACGCGGCCCAGGTGCTGGAGTGGCTCGAGGAATGGCTGCAGACCGAATGGCCGGAGCTCAAGGTCTACTGCACATCGGTCACCGAGCAGTGGGCGACGGTGGCGCTCGCCGGCCCGCGCGCCCGCGACGTGCTGGCCGCCGTGGCGCCCGGGCTGGCACTCGACAGCGAGTCCTTCCCTTTCATGAGTGTGAAGGAGGCCGTCGTCGCCGGCGTGGGTGCCCGCGTCTTCCGCATCAGCTTCACCGGCGAGCTCAGCTTCGAGGTCAACGTGCCCTGGCATCACGGGCGCCGCCTGTGGGAGGCGCTGATGGAGGCCGGTGCCGCGCACGGCATCACCCCCTACGGCACCGAGGCCATGCACGTGCTCCGCGCCGAGCGGGGCTTCATCATCGTGGGCCAGGAGACCGACGGCACCACCACGCCCCATGACCTCGGCATGGACTGGATCGTCTCCAAGAAAAAGCCGGATTTTTTGGGCAAGCGGGCCTGGAGCCGCGAAGATTCGCGGCGCGAGGACCGCAAGCAGCTCATCGGTATCCTCACCGACGACCCCAACAAGGTGCTGCCCGAGGGCACGCAGCTGGTGGACAAGCCGGGGCGGCCGCCCTTACCGATGATCGGCCACGTCACGTCGAGCTACGCAAGCCTGACGCTGGGCCGTTCCATCGCGCTCGCGCTGGTGCGGAGCGGCCGGGCGCGCAAGGGCGAGACCATCTACGCCGCGCCCGAGAGCGGCTTCCTCCCCTGCAAAGTCACAGAGCCGGTGTTCTACGATGCGGAAGGAGCCAAGCGGGATGGCTGAGGCGCCGGCACCACGCAGCCCGCTCACGGACCTCGCCGACGCGCTCGCCGAGATGCGCGCCGACGGCATCACCCTCGCCGACCAGCCGGCACGCGTGCGGCTCAATCTCAGGCTCGACCCCGAGGACGCGGAGGCGCTGACTGCTGCCGGCGCCGTGCTCGGCGGCTCGCTGCCGCGCACGCCCAACACCGCCGCCGCCACGATCAATGGCTGGACCCTGCTCTGGCTCGGCCCCGACGAGTGGCTGGTAACCGGCCCGGCCGAGGACGGTGTCGGGCTCGAAGAGGCGCTTCAGGCCCGCCTCGACGGCCGTCACCACGCACTCACCGACGTGAGCGCCATGTACGCCACGCTCGCGCTCTCCGGCCCGCGGGCCCGTGAGGTGCTGATGAAGGGCTGCCGCCTCGACGTGCACCCCCGCGCCTTTGGGCCGGGCGCCTGCATTCAGACGTCGCTGGCCAGGGGGCATGTGATCCTGCACCAGACCGACGACGCGCCCTCCTACGAGATCACCGTGCGCAACTCGTTCTCGGTCTACCTCGCCATCTGGCTGCGCAACGCCATGGCGGAGTACCTCCCGGCCTGAGCAATCCCCGCTTCCCTATGGTTTCAGCGCTGAGATGAGGCTGTGCGGTAGAGTCCCGCACCGCGCGGGGCGGTGATAGATGCCCCGCAGAATGACGCAATTCGTTCGGCAAGGGATTAGATGATGACGGTACTCGTTGAGACCCGTGCCGACCTCACGCTCGAGGCCGCCCGCCGCGTGGCCTGGGAGGGCGAAGGGGTCGAGCTCGGCGCCACCGCGCTCGCCGCGATCGCCCGAGGCCGGGAGCGCCTGGAACGCATCGTCGAGCATGACCCCGATGTCACAATCTACGGCGTGACGACGGGTCCGGGCCAGCTTGCCCGCAGGGTGCTGACGCCCGAACAGCGCGAGCGGTGGGCCGGCATGTCGCCGGCGCGGATCGCGGCATCGTGGGGCGATCCGCTGCCGGACCGCGTGGTCCGCGCCATCGTGCTCGCCCGGCTGACAAACTTCGTGGAGGGCCACTCAGCAGTCTCGCCGGATATCGCCCGGCGCGTCGCCGCCATGCTGGACCGGGACACGATGCCCATGATCCCGGCAAAGGGCCAGGGCGGTGCCGGCGAGATCCTGTCGCTGAGCCATCTGTTCACCGACCTGGCGGAGGCGGCACAGCCCGCGATCAAGGACGTGATGTGCCTGGTGAACGGATCACCTGCGGCCACGGGCCTCGTCATCGATGCCGCGCTCGTCGCCGAGAAGCGCCTCGATGTCGCGGCTCGGATCTTCGCGCTCTCCTTCGAGGCCTTCAACGCGCCGCTCGACCATCTCGACCCGGCGCTCGGCGACAACTGGAACAATCCGCACGATCGCTGGGCGCTCGGGCGCCTGCGCGAGCTGGTTGGGGACGGTCACGGTGGTGAGCGGCGCCCCTATCAGGCGCCTGTCAGCTACCGCATCCTTCCGCGGATGCTGGGGCAGGCCCGGCGTGCAGCGTCGCTCGCCGCCGAGGTCGCGGCGGAATCGCTTCAGGCGGTGACGGACAACCCGGTCTGGGCCGAGGGCGTCGACGACGATCAACCCTTCGGCCGCTTTATCGCAAACGGCGGCTATCACAATCCCCACGCGGTGCTCGCCATGGATGCGCTCACCGCCGCCAGCGCCAATCTCTGCGTTCTTACCGAACGTCACGGCGCGAAGCTTCTGGACGGCGCCGTCTCGCTGCTTCCCGATCAGCTGGTCGCGTCGGACGCCGACGACGACACCCCGCGACCCTCCATGGGATGCCTGCCGATGGCCCAGACCGGCTACGAGGAGGAAGCGCGCCTCTACGCCCAGGCCACGCTGCTGCCCGGCAGCGAGTCCGGCGGATTCGGCCAGAACGACGTGGCGAGCCCGGTGTTTCTGGCATGGTCCAAGCAGGATCGCGCCGGCCAGTGCCTCGATATGGCGCTTGCCAGCCTCGTGCCGATCGCGCTCCGCGCCCTGGACGTTACCGACCGGCCCGTGCCTGCGCCACTGGCCGCGCTCGAGGCCGCGGCCCGCAAGATCTTGCCCGATCCGACGGAACGCCCGGCGTTCGGCCCTGTGGTGGCCGCACTTGCAGAGGCTTTGCGCCGCGACATTTGTCCCAGCTAATGCGACATCAAGACCGGCACGGTCATCTGGCGCAGAATGTCGCGGGTGACACCGCCCAGCAGCACCTCCCGCATGCGGTGATGGCCGTAGCCGCTGTAGCCGGCCGGAAGTCTTTGCGAATCGCGGCCGGAAGTCTTTGCGAATGGCCTGGAAAATCGGCTGGTTTTCGGGGCTGAACCGGGCTGGAAAAACCGGCCTGTGCATGGGCCATGAAGGAGCGCTGCGCGGGGGGTTCAGGGCCCGTGCACGGGCGGTGCGTGAGGGTTTCAGGCGCGGTCGGGACCGGGGCGGGCGCCGGGGCGGCACGGGCGTTCGAGTTCGGCCTTCCACCATTCGGGGTCTTCGACGGCGCGTTCTGCGGCGTCGTATCCGTCGTGACCGGTCCATCTTCCGGGGTCGGTGAGCGTGCGTACCACCGGCCTGCGCCGCGGTGTCGCTCGAGGGCGTCGTCGATGCGGGCGACCTGGTCCGCCGGGCGTCCCCGGCAGAAGCGCTCGAAGAAGGCGTTGAGGCGGCATCGGGGGCAGCGTCCGCAGGGCTCTGCCGCGACGGTGCATCGCCAGGTGAGCGCCTCCAGCCCGGGCGGGAGCAGGGCCTGGAGCATGAAGCGCCCGGCGACGGGTCCGAAGGGGTCGTCCCGCGACGGCGGCCACTGCGCGCCGTCCTCCCAGCCGGGGAAGAAGGGGAGTTCCATGGGGACGGCGGTGCGCGCGCGGTAGACGGGATACCAGTACATGCGGTGCATGTCGTCGGCGGTGTCCCACGAGGTGATGCCGAGCATCACCCGGTCGGCGCGGTGGCGCTCGGCCTCGTCGGCGTGGGTTGCGTACCGGTCGAGGCCCCAGGGGCCGAATGTGGGGTCGCAGACGCCCTCCCACCCTCTCCCGCCCCTGATCGGGTATTCGGCGCCGGCGTCGAGGTCGAGGCGCAGGGCGTCGCGGCTGACGTGGCGCACGGGCCGGACGTTGCGGGAGAGCCAGTCTGCGACGGCCTCGCTTGCGGCCTGCTCGCGGGCGATGCGCTCCGGGAGTTCGCGGGCCGGCTCGCGGTAGCAGGAGAGGACGACCTCGTCTTCGGTCCCGCGCAGGACGAGGAGGGCGAGGGCGGTGCTGTCGATGCCGCCGCCTGCGGGGACGAGGGTGCGGCGCATCGCGATCAGCCCCACTCGATGACGATATAGCCGGCGGAGACCGGGGAGGGCACGGTGAGCTGGGTGTGTCGGCTGACGCCGCTTGCGCCGGCGGGGGCGGAGGCGGTTCCGGCTGCGCCGTCCGCTCCGTTGCCTCGGCGATGCGCTCCCCGGCCGCCCTTGCCGCCGCGCGCCGTGCCGCCGAAGGCGGCGGTGTCCTCGCCGTCTGCGCCGTCGCGAGTGCGAGCCCAGCTGCCGCCGTCCGCTCCGTCCGCTCCGCTGCCTCCCGCGGCCAAGCCGTAGGAGGTGCCCGGCGAGACCGCGATCTCGAAGTAGACGAAGCCGCCGCTGCCGCCGCTGCCGCCACGGTAGGTGATGCGGGGCCCGCGGCCGCCGTCGGCCTCATGGCTGCCGCCGCTGCCGCCGCTGCCGCCCCGCAACTGCACGCGCACGCGGGTCACGCCCGCGGGCGCGCGCCAGGTAAAGGAGCCGGGCGTGGTGAAGGTCTTGCGCCCGCGCGGCGTTGGCCGGGGCGCCGGCTCGGGCGCGGGACGCGGCGGGGCGGGGCGATCGCTGAGGTCGGCCAGCCGCGTGCGCTCGGCAGCCGTGTATACCTCGCCCCGCATCTGGTCGGCGGGGTGCAGGCCGGACCTGTCGAGGGTGGCGACGCCGTTCGGATCGCCGAATGCATCGATCATCGTGTTGATCGTGTCCGCCATCTGCTTGATGGCAGCGCGGGCGCGGGCGGGCGAATCGCTGCCCTGGTCGAGGTGCGTGGTGTCGATCTTCCGGGTGGGCCATGCGGTCATGTGATTTCCTTTCGCGATCGCCGGCCCGCCGGCGCGGCGATCCGGGCGCGGTTGCAGGAGAGGACGACCTCGTCTTCGGTCTCGCGCAGGACGAGGAGGGCGAGGGCGGTGCTGTCGATGCCGCCGCCTGCGGGGACGAGGGTGCGGCGCATCGCGATCAGCCCCACTCGACGACGACATAGCCGGCGGAGACCGGGGAGGGCACGACGAGCTGGACCTGCTTGCTCGAGTTGCTCACACTCGACATGAAGGGGGCGTAGGAGTTTCCGTCTGCGCCGTCTGCGCCGTTGCGGTTGTATTGCGCTCTCTTGCCGCCCTTGCCGCCGTACGCCTTGCCGTAGAGGAAGGTGGTGTCGCCGCCGTCGGCGCCGTCCCTGCCGCGCGCTCCGTTCGCTCCGTTGCCTCCAACGATGACGGGGTAGGTCCCGCCCGCCCTGACCGCGATATCGAAGTAGATGAATCCGCCGCCGCCGCCCTCGCCGCCACGCCAGGTGGTGGTCCTCGAGTCGCCCCTGCCGCTGACGGTGCGGCTATAGTCGCTGCCGTCGCCGCCGCTGCCGCCCTGCAACTGCGTGCGCACGCGGGTCACGCCCGAGGGCACCTTGAAGTAGAATGTCCCGGGCGTGGTGAAGGTCTTCCGCCCGCGCGGCGTGGGCGTGGGCGCGGGACGCGGCGGCGGCGTGGTCTCGCTGAGGTTGGCCAGCCGCGTGCGCTCGGACGCGGTGAACACCTCGCCCCGCATCTGGCGGAAGAGGTGCAGGCCGGCGGCGTCGAGGGTGGCAACGCCGCCCGGATCGCCGGCGGCGTCGATCATGGCGTTCAGGGTGTCGGCCATGGCCTTGATGGCGGCCCGGGCGTGGGCGGGCGAATCGCTGTCCTGGTCGAGGTGGGTGGTGTCGATCTTCCGGGTGGGCCATGCGGTCATTGGGTTTCCTTTCGCGCCCACTCAGCTCGCCGGCGCGGCGATATGGGCGCGGGCGAGGCCGAAGCAGAGGTACTTGACGGTGGGAATCTGCCCCCGTTCCCAGGTCCAGGTCCACTCGACCTGGACCACGCGACCGGTAATCGCGTCGCCGGCGGCGTAGCCGGTCCAGGCGGCGTCGTCGAGGTCGTCGCGGTAGTCGGCGGCGCGCACGCGCACCGTCGGCTGGACAGGGGAATCGGACTCCCAGGTCAGTAGCGAGACGACGCCGTCCTGGCCGAGGGCCGCCGGCATGGAGGTGTAGACGGTGGGCTCCGCCGTCCAGCCCGCGCCGGGGAGCGCCCATCCGGTCCAGGCGTCCCAGGTGGCGAGGCCGCGCCAGGCGTAGTCGGCGGCGCCGGTGGCGGGATCGGCCCAGGAGAAGTCGAGGGCCGCGCCGGCGAGCGTGCCGCGGGTCCATCCCTCGGCGCTGGGGCAGGCCCAGAACAGGCTCTCGCCCCGGCGCTGGGCGCCGAGGCGCGCGGTGACGCGGCTCTCGGGGCCGTAGCGACCGCCGGTGTCGAGGGCGCGGAAGGAGAATACCCAGTCTCCGGGGGCGGGCTCGACGGCCTCCCACGGGCTGGCGGTGAGCCATCCGTGGTGGATCGCGCGCAGCTCTTCCCACGGCGTGCCCGGATCTGCGGGATACGCCGGCGCGGGCCCGTATCTGATGCGGACGCCGAGCAGGTCGGGGTCGGGCGGCTCGGCCCAGCGGAAGCGCCGGGTTCCGTCGCCGAGGCGCTCGACGTGGGCCTCGCCGACGGCGCCGGGGGGCGTGCGCAGGCCGCGGATCGTATATGCGATGCGGTGCGGCGGTCCGCCGCCGCGGGGCAGGACGACGATCTCGATCCAGCCCTCGGGCGGGCTGGTCCAGCGCGCCTCCGTGTCGCCGCCGTCGAGGCTGGCGACGGTGCGCATGGGCCGGCGCTCCCACGACGCGCGGACCTCGGCGCCGCGCCAGTCGCCGGCGACGGTGAGGGAGAGCGCGATCTCGACGAGGAAGGCGGCGCCGACGCGGATCAGGGTCTCGGTGACGGTGGCGTGCAGGACCCGCGGCAGATTGCGCCGTATCTGCGGCAGATCGACCGAGAGGTCGGCGGTGGCGGCGGCGTAGTAGGCGCCGACCTCGTCGACGGCCTCGAGGCGCACCCGGTCCCCGGATCTGGGGCTGACGCCCACGACCTTCACCCTCGCCGGCCCGGCGCCTGCGGGATAGAGGCGCCAGAGCGTGTCGACGGGCTCGCCGATTCCGTCCTCCGGCGCGGGTGTCGTCCACACGCGGGCGGTTTCGGCGCCGTTCGCGCGCGCGTCGGAGCCGGGCGGGCCGGCATGGGCGCGCACGGTCTCGAGCGCCCCTTCGGTGTTGTTAAGCGTGGAAAAGTGACCCCCTATTGGGGGTGATCGGCGTCCAAAATTGACCCCCTTGGATTTGTGTCCATGAACACACCTCGTCGTTTGGACGGACGGGGTGGTGGGGGAGATGCTGGTTGTGGAAACGATCGCGAAGATCCGTCGGGATCATCTGGTGAAGGGCGTTCCGATCAAGAAGCTCGCCCGGGATTTGAGGGTTTCCAAGAACACGATACGCAAGGTGGTGCGGGGCGATGCGACCTCGCACAGCTACGAGCGCAAGATCCAGCCGATGCCGAAGCTTGGGCTGTGGGTGGAGGAGCTTGAGCGCCAGCTGAAGGCCAACGAGAAGAAGGCACGCAAGGATCGGCTGTCTCTTCTGCGGATTCATGAAGACCTTGTGTCGCTGGGCTACAAGGGCGGCTATGACGCGGTTCGCCGCTATGCCAGGGCCTGGCGGCGCCGGTGGCGGCTGTTGTCGCCGGCGCAGGCCTATGTGCCGCTGATCTTCGATCCCGGCGAGGCCTACCAGTTCGACTGGAGCCACGAGTACGCGCGTCTGTCGGGCGCGACGACCAGGGTGAAGGCGGCGCACATGCGGCTGTGCCACAGCCGGATGTATCTGGTCCAGATCTTTCCCCGCGAGAGCCAGGAGATGGTCTTCGAGGCGCACGAGCGTGCCTTCCGCTTCTTCGGCGGGGTCTGCCGGCGGGGCATCTACGACAACATGAAGACGGCGGTGAGCACGATCTTCGTGGGCAAGAAGCGGGACTACAACCGCCGCTTCCAGGAGCTGTGCTCGCACCATCTGGTGGAGCCTGTGGCGTGCACGCCAGGGGCTGGCTGGGAGAAGGGGCAGGTCGAGAAGCAGGTGGGTGACCTTCGCGGCCGCCTGTTCGTGCCCATCCCGCGGGGCCGCTCCTACGCCGAGATCAACGAGTGGCTGATGGATCGGTGCATCGAGGACGCCAAGAAGCATCCGCATCCGACAATCCCGGGCAAGACGGTGTGGCAGGTGTTCGAGGAGGAGCAGCCCTTCCTGATGGCGTATCGCGGCCCCTTCGACGGCTTCCATGCCAGCGAGGTGTCGGTCTCGAAGACCTGTCTGGTGCGCTTCGACAACAACCAGTACAGCGTCGCGGCCCGCGCCGTCGGCCGGCCGGTGGACGTGCGGGCCTATGCCGATCGGATCGTCATCCGCCAGGACGGCGAGACCGTTGCCGAGCACCCCCGCAGCTTCGGGCGCGGCCGGTTCGTCTACGATCCGTGGCATTACGTGCCGATCCTGACGCGGAAGCCCGGCGCGCTACGCAATGGCGCGCCCTTCAAGGACTGGCAGTTGCCCAACGCGCTCGGCCGCCTGCGAACCCGGCTCGCGGGCCACGACGACGGCGACCGGCAGTTCGTCAAGGTGCTCGCGGCGGTGCTGGAGGACGGACTGGAGGCGGTTGAGGCGGCCTGTGCCGAGACGCTCGACTGCGGTGCCTGCAGCGCCGACGTGGTGCTCAACATCCTCGCCCGGCAGCGCCAGCCGGCACCGCCGGCAATCATCCCGACGCCCGAGGGCCTGCAGCTTCGCCACAAGCCGGTAGCCGACTGTCAGCGCTACGACAGCCTGAGGGAGGCCGGTCATGGAGCGTCATGATGTGCTGGAGATGATGACCCAGCTGAAGCTCGCAGGTATGCGCGCCGCTTACGACGACATCCTTGCCGACGGGCTCAAGCGCCGCCATCCGGTGCAACAGATCATCGGTACGCTGCTGCAGGTCGAGATCGCCGACAAGAGGGCCCGCTCGATCAAGTACCAGATGGCCTCCGCCAAGCTGCCGACGGTCAAGGAGCTGGCCGACTTCGACTTCGCCGCCTCGCCGGTCAACGAGCCCCTGATCCAGGAGCTCGCCGGCGGCGGCTTCCTCGAGGGCAAACGCAACATCGTGCTGGTCGGCGGCACCGGTACCGGCAAGACCCATCTCGCCGTCGCCATCGCGCGGTCCTGCATCCGCAAGGGCGCGCGCGGCCGGTGCTACAACGTCGTCGACCTGGTCAACCTCCTCGAGGCCGAGCTTCGCGCCGGACGCCAGGGCCGCACTGCAGACCAGCTCGTCCGCCGCGACTTCGTCATCCTCGACGAGCTCGGCTACCTGCCCTTCGCCCAGGCCGGTGGGCAGCTGCTCTTCCATCTGATGAGCCGGCTCTACGAGCGCACCTCGATCGTCATCACCACAAACCTCGCCTTCGGCGAATGGCCATCCGTCTTCGGCGACCCCAAGATGACCACAGCGCTGCTCGATCGCCTCACCCATCATTGCGAGATCATCGAGACCGGCAACGAGAGCTGGCGCTTCAAGAACCGCTCCTGACCCGCCGCCGGCCTCCCTTGCGGCCCGGTTGCCACTCAGGGGGGTCAATTTTGCACGCCGATCGGGGGTCAGTATTGAAAGCCGATTGACAACGGGCGCCTCGCACCGCACCTCGCACCGGATTTTCCAGCCGAATCCGATACCCCGAAACCGACCCGATTTGCCGCCGTCGCAAGACCCCTGAAACGCCCCGAAAATTGCCGTTTCCAGCCAATTCACGGCCTCTGCACGGCCCGATTCGCAAAGACTTCCGTCCGCACGCCAGCCGCCGCACCGCCACCGTGCCGCCGCGCGCATCCCCTTGAGATTCCGCCACCTTCCGCCCGATTCCGCCTGATTCCACCCCTTGACCCGATTCACAACGACTTTCGTCCGTCTACAGCCGCCCATGACAAGAAGGTCCACCCCGTGATCGCTGATCTCGGAAAGGAGGGCGTCGCTCGCGCCGAGATCCGATGAGCTGATTGCGTGCCTGGCTTCCGCGCTGACACCGTGCCGCGCCAGGTATGTGCTGATCTCGGCCCCCGGTATGTGCTTGCCGTCGCCGGTATCGATCCCGAGGACGATCACCTTGCTCGCCTGCTGCAAAAGGGGCAGCGCGTCGGCGAGTGCGCGCTTCGCCTCGCGGGTTCCGTTCCAGGCGAGCATGACGGTCTCCGCATTGGCGCCGAAGGAGCCGGCATAGGGCCAGACCAGCACCGGCCCGCCCGCGGCGAGCACCGCGCTGTCCGCCAGCCCGGAGATGCTGTTTTCGTCGTCGGGGTCGGTTTGGCCGACGATGGTGATATCGGCGTAGTGCGCGCTCGTCGTGACCCCATCGACCGGGTCGCCCGTCAGCAGGCGCCATTCGGACGGCACTGTCGACTGCGCCGTCCGTTGGGCGAATTGCCGCTCGGCCTCTTCGGCCAGCGATCGCTGTTCCGTATCCAGCCGCTTGTAGACCTCCGTGGAGAGCTCGAAGCTCGCGAAGCCGGGGACGACGAGACGAGGCAGCACGTAGACACCGGTAACCCTGCCTTCGTGTCGTTCAGCCAGCTCGATCGCTGCCTCAAGCCGCACCTGCGAGCGATCATCCTGAGCCAGATGCACGACGATATCCTTGTACGCCATGGTCAAGCCTCCTTCACCTCGCCGGCCCGTACGTGACGTCCGAGCCATAGAGCAGAGGTCAGCCTAACCGAGCGACTGCGAGCGCGGTATGACATGAGTCATGCCGACTGTCGGCTAGTGCGCCATCAGGACCGGCACGGTCATCTCGCGCAGGATGTCACGCGTGACGCCGCCGAACAGCCTCTCGCGCAGGCGGCGATGGCCGTAACCACCCATGACGAGGAGGCCGATGCCGCAATCACTGATCTCGGAGAGCAAGGCATCGCCGGTATGAATGCCGGATGAGGTCCGCGTGTGCCGGGCCTCCGCCCTGACTCCGTGGTGCGCCAGATGCGTGCTGACGTCGGCCCCGGGTATGTGCGTGCGGTCGTCCCTGTCGACGCAGAAGACGATCACCTTGCGCGCCTGTTGCAGGAGCGGCAGCGCGTCAGCGAGCGCGCGGGTCGCCTCGCGGGAGCCGTTCCAGGCGAGCATGACGGTCGCCGCAGTGGCGTGGCACGAGCCGGTGTAGGGCCAGACCAGCACGGGGCCGCCCCCGCCGAGCACAACACGGTCCGCCAGCCCGCTGGCACTGCGTCCGTCATCGGGGTCGGTCTGGCCGACGAGGGTGATGTCTGCGTAGTGTGCGCTCATGGTGACGGCATCCACGGGGTCGCCCTTCATGAGGCGCCATTCGCACGGCACCTGGGTCCTAGCCGCCCGTTCGGCGAACATTTCCTCAGCCTCCTCGGCAAACCTGCGCTCTTCCCTATCCAGTCGTTTCAAGACCTCAGGCGGAATCTCGCAGCGGATGAAGCCGGGAATGCTGCGTTTTGACAGGACATAGACACCCGTCACTCTGCCCTCATGACGATCGGCGAGCTCGATTGCAGCATCGAGCCGCGCCGCCGACCGGTTGTCGGTTCCGAGATGCACAACGATGTCCTTGTACTCCATGGTTGCTCTCCTTCACTCCAGGGCTCGCCCGCAGGCGAAGTGGTCTCTCGGTCGGATCGCAATTCCCTTCAGCAGCGTCTGTCTGTCCATTCCAGGTGTTCCGGCAGGACCGGAGGAGCATCCGACGGGGCGCATGCCTTTTCGATCTGCGTGTTCGAAAGGTCGTAGGACTGACTAAGCCGGGCACCGCCAATGTTTGCACCGTCGAACAATGCCCCCTGAAGCTCGGTGTCGCCGAAGTTGGCATTGGAGAGATCGGCGCCGGCAAAGTTCGAGTAGGCGCCATTGGCCGAGGTCACGATCGCGCCTGCCAAGTGCGCGTTCGAGAAGTTGGAGACGAGCAGCTCGGCCCCCTCCAGATTGACCTTTTCCATGTAGGCTTCCTCGAAAACGGCACCGACGAGGTCGGCCTCGCTGAGGTCGGCCTCGCAGAGATCGGCGTCCGTCAGATTCGCTCGAATGAAGACCGCCCCGCTGAGATTCGCGCCGCGTAGATCGGCCCCCCTGAGGTCCGCCTCGACCAAGATTGCGCCGCTCAGATCGGCCCGCCTGAAATTGGCGCCAGCAAGTTTCGCGCCCCGAAGGTTCGCCCCGCTGAGGTTGATCTCCTCCAGGGCGACGCCGTCGCGCGCCAGTGCCTCCACGCTGGGTTTGAGCGCTCCCGCTCCCTTGCCGTCCGGTAGCGCGTGGGTGCGCGCGATCATCGCGAACAGCGTCGCTTCCCGAACACCGCGATCGATCTGTCGCTTCTCGATGTCTATGGTCACACCGTAGACGCCCATGGCGAAGAGCATGACGGCGGAGAATTGAAGGAGGAATCGGAAGCTAGCGACGTGGCCGAACAGGTAATAGAACCAGCAGAAAACGTATTCGAGGCTATAGAAAATTATTATGGGGAGTGATCTAACGCTTTTCTCTTTTCGCCGGTCGCGGGGCCAGATTGGCTTTGCTTCACCGGGTTTCTTGTGCTCACGGATTTCCGTGTTTTCTATGTTGAGCGTGCGCCCAGCATTTGATGGTGCGGTTTTCGGATTATTTGATGTTCGTGATGCGGCGCTTGGTTGATCTGCGAGAGCGGTGAGTGGCCTGGCTTTCATCGAGACCGCAGGAGCATCTCGTTCCAGTCCTTGGCGTGTCGTGGGCGCAACCTTTTCACCCTTGGATCGTTGAGCACGAGATGCTCGGCGGCAGTGTCGCCGGCGCTGTCTGCGTCGTAGGCACAGACGATGCGACGTGGCTTCCACTCCTTGGTCCAGGGCGGGACCGAGCTGGCGATGCCGGCGGTTGAGGCGACGACGGCGCCGTTCTCGCGCGTCCCCTCGACGCGCAGGCTTCGTGCAGAGATGGCGTCGACGGCGCTCTCGGTGAGGATGACG
Source organism: Alphaproteobacteria bacterium (assembly GCA_963422645.2). Lineage (GTDB taxonomy): Bacteria > Pseudomonadota > Alphaproteobacteria > UBA828 > UBA828 > WTGU01. The sequence continues at coordinate 140,395 of CAXXVO010000007.1, read as the reverse complement.
AGGGCGGGCTGGTTTCGGTCGCAGTGGAGCCAGAAGCCGCCACGCGCCTTGCGCGATCCCGGGGCCATGCCCCTGAAGCGTTTTGTTCCGGGCTGCGGCGCGGTGCCGAGGATCTCGGCGCCGGTCGTGTGCCCGCTGGCGTTTCGGCAGATGAAGACGGCGTTGATCCTGTCATCGGCGTAGAGGAGGCCTCGGCCGTGGCAGGCTTCGAGCACGTCGGTGCCGATAGCGCGTTGGCGGATGAGGGCGTCCCGGACCCTGGGCCAGGCGCGGGGACTGGGCCTTGGCAGCCGCAGGCGTCGCGGGGCGGCTGGGATGGTGGTGATCTCCCTCCGCCCCTCATGGCTTCCGAGGAAGCGGAGGGCTTCCGGGAAGCGGCATCCCGTCGCATGGATGACGAGGTCGATGGCGCCACCCCCTCCCGTGCCGCGCAGGTGATCGAAGAACTTCTCGCCGTTGATGCTGATGACCGAGCCCCCGCGCTTGAAGCGCGCCCGGTCGGTCGGGTCTCTGCGGTAGCCGAGGGCGGCGGCGACCCGGTCGAGGGGGATGTTGCGGCAGGTGGCCAGGGGATCGCCGCCGCTCATTGCCGGGTCCCGGCGAAGGTCTGCTTGGAAGGGAGGCTGACGGCGTTCCCGTTCCTGTACCCTTCAACGCTTAAGAGTTCCGGGAACGGGAACGGGAACGCCTCATCCCGCACTTCCGTTGATGGCGGCAGGGGATTGCGGCTCCCGGTGCGCCTCGGCGGCTGCGAGGCGATAGCCACCCCTGGGCGCCCGTTCGATGCGCCCCTCCCTGGTGAGGCTCTCGATGGCGGCAACGACGGTGGCGTTGCGGGCAGCGGCGCGTGAGCGGATCTGGGCTTTCGAGAGCGGCTTTTCGGCCTGCTCGATCGCCTTGAAGACGCGCTGCTCGACGGTGGCGGGCTCGTGCCTGTCTTCATCTGCCGCGTCCTGGTGCAGACGGAAGGCCGGCCCATGTCCGCCGTCGACGAGTTCCAGCTCGATGTCGTTGAGGCCCCGGGCGTCGCGCTGCTCGACCGTCATGACGATCTTCTTGTCGCGCCGGCGCAGGTACAGATTTGAGTCACCCCAAGCGTGCAGCTCGCTGCTCCCGCGCAGGGCCTGCCCCGGCCGGGTGCCGCCGCTCTTGCGGGCGTGGTGGACGAGGAGGACGGCGGTTTCGAAGCGGCGCTGCAGTTCGCGCAGGAAGCCGAGGATGGGGGCGATCTCTGCGACGGCGTTCTCGTCGACGCTGTGCAGGCGGACCAGGGGATCGAGGATCAGGAGGCGCGGTTCGATGCGCTCCACGGTCTCCTGCAGGCGCTGACGGTCGATGCGCTGGTCGAGACGCAGGGTGGGCACGTCGATGACGGCGATGTCGAGTTCGTCGAAGGGGGTGGCGGCGGCGCGGGCGATCCCCTGCAGACGCTTGCGCACCCTGTGGCCGGCGTCCTCGGCGGCGAAGAGCAGCACGGTGCCGCTTGCGCTGGGGCGGTAGTGGCGCAGGCATGGGACGCCGGTGGCCACGGCGACGGCGAGATCGAGCGCGAGCAGGGATTTGCCGCACTTGGGCTCGCCGCCGACGATGCCCACGGCCTGCTCGGCCCACAGCGTGTCCACCATCCACTGTTGCGCCCGGGGGCGATCCTCGAGCTGCATCGGCGCCCGTGTCGGGAAGCCCTTCACCGCCGTGCCCTCTTCGGCTTGGCGGGCTCGCCCAGGATCTCCATGAAGAGCTTCTCGTCGAGAACCTCGCGGTTCTTCTCGGCGCCGGCGGCGAGCAGCATGTCGCCCATGACGGTAAGCGCCCTGGGGTTGCCGCCGGCGTGGGTGACCAGGGTGTCCTTGAGCTCTGCGCTCATGAGGCCCGGATTGCCGGCCTGCTCGACCAGATGGTCGAGCAGGGCCGCGAGGTCGCCGGCGTCTGCCTGGGTCATGACCAGGCGCTGGCGCAGGCGCGAGGCGATGGGCTGCAAGTCGGGCTGGCGGAGCCTGTCGATCAGGCGGCTGTCGCCGGCGAAGACGACCGAGAGGATGGCGCGCGAGTCGAAGTCGGTGGACGCCAGCAGGCGGATCTCGGAGATCACCGAGGGCAGCAGCTCCTGGGCCTCGTCGATGAGCACCACGGGCCGCATGCGGGTGTCGTCGACATGGGTGAGCCATCGCTCGCGCAGGTTTTTGAAGCTGGCCCAGCGGTTGTTGTACATCAGGTCGACGCCGAACATCCCGCCGATCTCGCGGTAGAAGTCGGACAGCCTGGAAGAGGGGTGGGTGATGGCACAGACCCTGAGCCCGTCCGAGCGGCCGAGGCGGTCGGCGAGCACGCGCAACGCCACGCTCTTTCCGGTGCCGGGCTCGCCGGCGATCAACGCGAAGCCGCCCTGGCGCACAAGATGATGCTCGATTCTGAGGCAGAAGCTGTCGACGGCGGGGCTCACCATGAGGCTGTCGACCGGAAGGTCGGTGGCGAAGGGGTTCCATTTGAGCCCGTAGAAGGTGAGCAGCTCGCGGTTCATGACGGATCTCCCTGATCGTCGTCCTCGCCCGGACCGGGCGTCTTGTTATGGGGTACCCAGGCCGGCGGCAGGCCTGTTGCGGCCTGGGCGTCGAGCACGCCCTTGAGCAGCGGCGGAAGTTCGCCGACGCCCGCGCTGGCGCCGCCATGGTCGCTGCCGGGTCTCGCAGGACGGCGGACGCCATCGGCGTTGCCGCGCTTGTCGAGGGGGTACAGCGTGCACAGCCGCTCGCCGCTTCGGCCTTCCACCAGATCGACGCCGCTGAGGTCCCAGCGCGCATAGCGGACCCAGAGCGTCCTCAGGTGGCGCCACGGCTGTGGCACCTGGTAGCGGATGCCCTCGACCGAGACGGTGCCGTCCGAGCGCCTGAGCGTGCGCTTCCTGGCGATGCGGAAGGCCGCCTTGAGCTCGTCCGAGGCGGGGCAGGGCCTCGATGCCTTGACGCTCCCGGCGAGGCGTTCATGCGGCGTCATGCCGAGCTCGCGGTGCACCCGCCGATGGTAGTCCTGCTCCAGCCAGGCTATGGTGGCGTCGTTGAGCATCTTCAGGGTGAGCGCGTCGACGCCTTCGAGCTGAGCCATCAGGCGGCCCTCGACCGTGCCCCAGAACGACTCGATTTTTCCATTTTGATGGGGGCTGTAAGCGAGTGTCGTGGCCCCCACGATGCCGAGGCGGTGCAAGCCCTCCTCGACCTCGCCCGCCGTCATCGGCCCGCCGTTGTCGGTCAGCAGGGACCTGGGCAAGTCCCTCTTCATGAAGGCCTGACAGAGCCCGTGGACGAAGACCTCGGCGGTCTCCTCCAGGTACCACTGCAGGTGGCAGCCAAGCCTGGAGTGGTCGTCGAGGAAGCCGAGCAGGATGGGCGTCTGCCATTCGCCCGACGCCGTCAGCACGCGGCGCTTGCCGTGGTGGAAGTCCCCGTGCCACAGCGCGTGACTGCGAGACACCTCGTAGCTAAGGACCTCGCGGGCTTCGACCGCCGGCTTGTCCTCACCCTCGTGCCACTTCCTGGGGCGCTCGCGCACCAGGCCGCGATTGCGCATCGCCCGCGTCAGCGTCGCGTAGGACGGCATCGGGCCGAGCTCGGGATGGGTCGCAACATGAGCCTTGAGGGTCTCGTAGTGGAGCTGCGCCGCCCACGAGGGATGGACCCGGTACTGCTCGCGCAGCGCCGCGATCAGCCCCGCCGACATGGACCGCTCGCGGCCGACGTCGGTCCGAGGCTTCCGGCGCAGCGCCTTGACCGGGTCCTGCTCCTCTGCCCGCGCCCGGTAGTACCAGCGCTCGATCGTCGAGGCCGCAAAGCGCACCGGCCCCTTGCCCGACGGGTGCTCCCAGTCGCGCTGCGACAGACGCTCGAACTCGGCCCCCAGCTGGCCTGCAGGCGGCGGTGAAGCCAGAAGCGGCCCCACCACCGCAAAGCGCAGCCGGGCCCACTTCTCGCGCCTGGCGCCTGCGTCGTCCTTGTCCATTCCGGCATCCCTCCCTCGCCGCATCGGAGAGATGCCCATGTAGAACGCCCTATCCGGGCGTGACAGGAACACTTTCTGCGGGCGGCGCCGAGCCATCGCCGAGCCCGCAATAGCCCGTCCACGGCTTGAACCAGATCAGGCTCAGGAACAGACGCTCACCGAAGCGTCCGCCCCGCATCTGCCGCAGCACGAAGAGCAGCGGCACCTCCTCGGGTGGCATCACCAGTTCGCCACGCTTCGCTCCCCAGGGCTCCGTCGCCGGGAACGCCTCCAGCCACCACTTCCGCCAGCGGCGCAGTGTGGCGACCGAGACCCCCCACTTCCGCTTGATCGTCTGCAACCGCACCCCGCCTCTCAGAACCAGTGCACTCAACAGAACGAACAGGGCGCCCAGATAAAAGCGGCGCCCGAAGAATCGTACCGATGGTGGGGTCGCTCGCAGGCGGCAATCCGCGCAGCAGAAGCTGAACCGCCGCGTGCCCTCTTCCCTCAACTCGGCTGCCAGACCGTACGGCTTGCGCGGATACGTCGCGCTGTGCAGCTTGCCGGGGCAGTGTCGGCAGCCCGCCTCGCGGCAGCGCGCCGCCTCGGCCTCATCGACCTCGCGCAGCCAGGCCCAGACCAGGGCGTTGCAAAGCATGGAGTGGCGGAAAATGTTGTGCGACATTGGGGCCGTCTCTGGCGATTGTGACCGTCACCACGAGACAAAGCCCCCCGGCGAACTTCTTGCAAGTTCGCCGAGGGGCACCCGCCCCAAAACCTCAACAAATCCGAGCGGATCAGGCCCCGATCCCCGCTGAAAGACCGCGCGCGCTCAATGTCCCCTGTTTTCGCCATTTGCTCGGCTTTGTGTGGGCGCGGGCCCGCCAGGGATAGCCTGAACGAACACGGCAGTCGGCGGACGCCGTCCAGGCATCTCTTGTGATTGCCGCCGTGCCGTCATCTGCCGTGCCCTTCTATTGTCCTCTCAACCTGAGATGGTGAGAGGGGCGCGCCGCCACAAGGCCGGGTAGAGCAGGAGTAGGTGGGCTGCTCCGGCGGCTACGCGGGGCCTCCCCGGGAGGGAACCTGAGCGAGTGCGCGGCCGGAAAGCACGGTCTGCTCGCCCACGGAGCACGTGGTCTCGAACTCGACGCGCTGGCGCTCCGGGATCAGGCGGTCCACCACGGCCCGAGCCACCACCTCGTCGCCGGGCCTGACCGGTGCGGTGAAGCGGAGAGACTGCGACAAGTAGATGCAGCCCGGCCCCGGCATCCGGGTGCCGATGACCGTGGAGATCAATGCTGCGGTGCACATGCCGTGGACGATCCGGCCGCCGAAGCGCGACTGCTCGGCGAAGTCGTCGTCGAAGTGGAGCGGATTGGTGTCGCCCGTCAGATCGGCGAAGAGCCGCATCTCCTCGTCGTTGATAATGCGCCCGTATTCCGCGCTCATGCCAATCTTCAGGTCCTCGAAGAAATAACCGAATTGGGCGTCGCCCGGGGCCGCGTCGGCCGTGTGCACCATGATCGAATTTCCTCCTTCGGTGTTGAGAGCGGCGGATTGTGCGGTGCAACAGAGCGCCTGGCAAGCGCGCCCTGGCAGCCACCGGCCCGCGCCGGCTGCGCGCGAGCCCAGCAACTCTGTTCCGGCGCGCGTGCCTTCGGTATATGTGGCGCTCCGGCAGGGACGGCGGCGCTCGCCGTCGGCGCGGCAACGAAGGGAGGGAAAATCGATGGCCAAGTTTCCGACGGTACGCACACCGACGATCGAGGAGGTCCTCGACATCGCCGAGGGCTACGGCATGACGATCACAGTCGAGGATGCGGAATCGTTCCGCGGCCTCATGGCGGGCACGATCGCCTCCTACCACCGGCTCGACGATCTCGACGAGCCGAAGCTCCCCGTCAAGTACCCGCGCAGTCCCGGCTACCGGCCGCCGCCGGAAGAAAACCCCTACAACGCCTGGTATTGGAAGTCCGAGGTCAAGGGCGCGGGCAGAGGGCCGCTCAGGGGCAAGAAGGTCGCGCTCAAGGACAATATCTGCCTCACCGGCGTGCCCATGATGAACGGGGCGACGGTGCTCGAGGGCTACGTGCCCGACGTCGACGCGACCGTGGTGACCCGGATCCTCGATGCCGGCGGCACCATCGTCGGCAAGGCCGCCAACACCTACCTCTGCTTCGACGGCGGCAGCGCCACCACCGCCACCGGCATGGTCGATAACCCGCACAAGAGGGGCTACACCTGCGGCGGCTCGTCCGCCGGCAGCGGCGTGCTGGTGCTCACTGGCGAGGCCGACATGGCGCTGGGCGGCGACCAGGGCGGCTCGATCCGCATGCCGGCCTGCTGGAGCGGCATCTACGGGCACAAGCCCACGCACGGGCTGGTTCCCTACACCGGAATCTTCCCCATCGAGCAGACCCTCGACCACACCGGCCCGATGGCACGCTCGGTGAGCGACGTGGCGGCCCTGCTCCAGGTCATCGCCGGCCCGGACGGGCAGGACCCGCGCCAGATCGGCACCAAGACCCAGCGCTACACGAGCGCCGTGGACAAGGGCGCCGACGGCATGAAGATCGGCGTCGTGAAGGAAGGCTTCGGCCATCCCGAGAGCGAGGACGCCGTGGACAGCTGCGTGCGCGACACAGTCCAGCGCTTCACGGAGCTCGGCGCTACCGTCGACGAGATTTCGATCCCCATGCACCTGGACGGGCAGCACATCTGGAACGGCATCGCGGTCGAGGGCGCGACCGCGCTCATGCTGAAGGGCAACGGCTTCGGCACCAATTGGGAAGGCTACTACGTCACCTCCCTGATCGACGCCTATGCGCGCGGTTGGCGCTCGCGGCCGGACGATCTCTCCGAGACCGTGAAGATGGTCATGATGCTCGGCGAGTACATGCACAAGAACTACCACGGCCGCTACTACGCCAAGGCGCAGAACTTGAGCCGCAGGCTGCGCGAGACCTACGACGCCTCGCTGGCGGAGTACGACGTGCTGGCGATGCCGACGTTGCCCATGCTCGCGACCAAGCTGCCGGAGCCGGACTGCTCGCGCGAGGAATATGTCGATACCGCGTTGAACATGCTGGCCAACACCAGCCCCTTCGACGCCTCGGGGCACCCGGCCATGACGGTGCCCTGCGGCAAGGCCGACGATTCGCCCATCGGCTTGATGCTGATCGGCAAGCGCTACGACGACGCGACCGTGATCCAGGCCGCCGGCGCCTTCGAGAGCCTGGGCGTCTACACGGTGTCGACCGTATAGCCCGTACCGGGCTGCCGGCCCCGCCGGCCGCGATTCTCAAGGGGGCGTCTCCCAACTCGGGCGGCGCCCCTTTTTTCGCCGCAGTCACGGCCAGCGCCGCGCGGGCACACGGGACGGCTATTCAAAATTATTGCCGGGATTCGCCGGGATTGAGCAGGACAGGAGGGATGAAATTCCGCGGGCAGACGACGGCCGGCGTCGACGACGGTGGCGAGGCTGCACACGAAATTCCCCACCTCCCCCTGTCCCCCTCCCCCGAAAGCGGAGGGGGAACGTAGACGGCACCGGCATATTCTCCCTCTCCTCCCTGGGGAGGAGAGGGCCGGGGTGAGGAGGGGTCGCCTATCTTGTCTCCGCCCGCGGCTAGGCGCTCGCTCTCGTCCTTCATGGCGCGATGATGGCGCACGCGCCGCGTGCTGTGCATCGCACCATGGTCCGGGGCCTCAGCCGATGACTGCGGTCGCCTCCACCTCGCAGCGGACATCGGGCGAATAGAGGGCCTGGACGCCCATCAGCGTCATCGAGGGCGGCGTCAGGCCCTCGAAGAGCTTCCTGTTGGCGGCGTTCACCACCTCGCCCTCCTCGAAACGGTAGTTCGCGACGTAGGTGTTGAGGCGGACGATGTCGGCCACCGTCCCGCCGGCTTCGGCGAGCACGCGGCGGATATTCTCGTGCGCCTGCGCGAGCTGGGCCGCGAGGTCCGGCCCCACCGACTCGCTCTTCGCGTTCCAGCCGACCTGGCCCGAGAGATAGACGGTCTTGCCGCCCTCGGCCACCACCGCGTGGCTGAGGCCGTAGGTCAGATAGTCCGGCACGTTGTCCGGATTGATGTGGGTGAACTTGGCCATGGGGCCCTCCGTCGTTGCGACCGGGCGCGGGGCAGCGCCTCAGGCGGTCTTCTGCTCCGCGAGGTTGAGTTCCGCAATCGTGGTCTCGCGCATCTTGAACTTCTGGATCTTGCCGGTGACGGTCATCGGGAACTCGTCCACGAAGCGCACGTAGCGCGGCACCTTGAAGTGGGCGATCTGGTCCTTGCAGAAGGCCTTGATCTCGTCCGCGTTCGCGTCTTCCCCGTCCCTGAGCTTGATCCAGGCACAGAGCTCCTCGCCGTACTTCTCGTCCGGCACGCCGATCACCTGCACGTCCTGCACCTTGGGGTGGCGGTAGAGGAACTCCTCGATCTCGCGCGGATAGACGTTCTCGCCGCCGCGGATGACCATGTCCTTGATGCGGCCGACGATGTTGCAATAGCCCTCGGCATCGATGGTGGCCTGGTCGCCGGTGTGCATCCAGCCCGCCCCGTCGATCGCCTCGCCGGTCTTCTCCTCGTCGTTCCAGTAGCCGCGCATGACCGAGTAGCCGCGGGTGAGCAGCTCGCCGGTCTCGCCGCGCGGCACGACCCTACCGTCTTGGTTTACGACCTTGACCTCGACATGGGGGTGCACGCGCCCCACGGTGGAGACCCGGCGCTCGATCGGGTCGTCGGTCGCCGACTGGAAGCTCACCGGGCTGGTCTCGGTCATGCCGTAGGCGATGGTCACCTCTTCCATGTGCATCTCGCCGATCACGCGGCGCATGACCTCGATCGGGCAGGGCGAGCCCGCCATCGTGCCGGTGCGGAGCGAGGAGAGGTCGAAGCGCGCGAACTCCGGATGGTCGAGCTCGGCGATGAACATGGTGGGGACGCCATAGAGCACCGTGCAGCGCTCCGCCTCGACGCTGCGCAGCACCTCCAGCGGGTCGAAGGCATCACTCGGGTAGACCATGGTCGCACCGAACGCGGCCGACATCAGATTGCCCATCACCATGCCGAAGCAGTGATAGAGCGGCACCGGGATGCAGACCCGGTCGCGCTCGCTCAGACCGAGCGTCACGCCGTTGAAGTAGCCGTTGTTGAGGATGTTGTGGTGGCTGAGCGTGGCCCCCTTGGGGAAGCCCGTGGTGCCGCTGGTGAACTGGATGTTGATGGGGTCGTCGAACTGCAGCTGCCCGTCGAGCGCCTGCAGACGGTCGCGCTCAGCCGCGCCCGCGAGCCCCGGCACTTCGGCGAAGTTGTACATGCCGGCGGTGGTCTCGGTGCCGAGGCGGACGACCGTCTCCAGATGCGGCAGCTTCTCGGCCTTCAGCGCGCCGGGCCGGGCGCCCGCGAGCTCCGGCGCGAGCTTGTGAAGCATTTCGATGTAGCGGCTGGACTTGAAGGCTTCGGCGGTGACCAGCGCCCGGCACTCGACCTTGTTCAGCGCGTATTCGAGCTCGGTCAGGCGGTAGGCAGGGTTGATGTTGACCAGGATCAGCCCGGCCTTCGCAGCGGCGAACTGCGTCACCGTCCATTCACTGTTGTTGGGCGACCAGATGCCGATGCGGTCGCCCGGCTCCAGGCCGAGCGCGAGCAGGCCGGCGGCGAACGCGTCCACCTTCTCCGTGAGCGTGCCGTAGCACCAGCGCACGTCCTGCTGCGGCACCACCAGCGCCTCGTTGTCAGGAAGGCGTGCGGCGGTCTGATCGAGCTGCGCGCCGATGGTGAGGCCGAGCAGCGGCTGCCCGCTTGCACCGCTTACGTAGCTCATGCCCTGCGGCGTCATCGTCCGTCCCTACCTCGTCCGCGCTGCCCGCCGCCGTGGGCAGGCAGCGCCGGTGCCCAGGGGCGGAATCGAACCACCGACACGCGGATTTTCAGTCCGCTGCTCTACCAACTGAGCTACCTGGGCTTAGGCCGGCATGTGCGCGTGTGTATAGGACACGGGGCGGCGGCTGTCTACGCGGCGGCAGCGGTCATGGATACCGTCAAACTGCGAGATATTGCACCGCCGTAAATGCGGCGTAGCCAAGCAGCAGGAGCACACCGATGGGCCGTCCCAGCCGGATGCCCGAGAGCATCGCCGCCATCACCAAGCCCGTGACCCCCGCCAGCACCCAGATGTCGAGGTGCATGATCTCTTCGGGCACCGGCAGCGGCGTCACCACGGTCACGACGCCCAGGATCGCCAGGATGTTGAACACGCTGGAGCCGAGCACGTTGCCGATCGCGACCTCGGCGTGCTTGCGGTAGGCCGCGACCACGGTAGTCGCGAGCTCGGGCAGCGAGGTGCCGACCGCTACCACGGTGATGCCGATCACGGTCTCGGTGATCCCGAGGCCGCGCGCGATAATCGTGGCGGCGCCGACCATCAGATGGGCGCCGATGCTGACGCCGGCGAGCCCGAGTAACGCGGCGAGCACGGCAAGCCAGATCGATTTCGGCAGATGCTGGCGTTCCTCGGCCTCCTGGCCGTGGCGGCTGCCCGCCGCGCCGACGAGCCGGCGCTCGTGCCAGTAGGAGGCGGCGGTGAGCACGCCGAGCACGACCAGCATCAGCGCGCCCTGCCAGGCGACGACCGTGCCGAACGAGACGAAGACGACGAGCAGCGCCGTGGCCCCGATCAGCGTCGCGCCGTCCCGCGCCGCCGCCTGCCGCGAGACCATGACCGGCGTGATCGCGACGGCGAGGCCGAAGATGAGAAGCAGGTTGGCAATGTTGCTGCCGATCACATTGCCGAAGGCGATGCCCGGCGAGCCCCTGAGCGCGGCCTGCAGGGTGACCACCAGCTCCGGCATCGAGGTGCCGAAGGCCACGACCGTGGCCCCGATGAGCAGCGGCGAGACGTGCAGCCGCCGGGCAAGCGAGACCGAGCCCCGCACCAGCGCCTCACCGCCCACGAAGAGCAGAATGAACCCGCCGACGAGCTGGATATGGGTCAGCGGGTCGAGCATCTGCCTCTGTGGCTTGCGGCGGCCGGCACGCCGCCCCGCTCTAGCATGAAACGGCCGTGCGGTTCCGCCGGGTTGGAGACAAGCGTGACCGGGATCCCGAGCCAGCGTGCCAGCGCGTCCTCGCCGGGCCGGGCGAGCGCGTCCAGCAGCGCCGGTGCGGCACGGAGCGTGAGAGCGCGCGCGCCGCTCGCCGCCTCGCGCCGGGCGGCGTCGGCCGCCTCGTGCGCCGCCGCCTCCAGCCGCAGCCTGCGGCCGCCGAAGGCGCCGGCGGCCGGCTCGGTGAGCGCCTGACGCAGGCTCGGGCCGAGACGCTGGCGGTTGACCTCCACCACCCCGCCGGCAGTGACCCCGAGCACGCGGTGGGGAGTCCGATCGGCCGCGAGCGCGCGTTTCAGCGCCCCAATCTGCGCCTCTCGCCGTCGGGCACCGCCGCGGCCAGCGAAGTCGATCGCGATCAGCCCGCTCAGGTTGCGCAAGACGATCTCGCGGCCCGCGGCCTCGGCGGTCTCTGCGGCGGCCCCGGCGGCCTGGCTCGTGTCGACGTCGATCGCGCAGAGCGCGCGGGTCTCCTCGATCGTGAGCCGGGCGCCGCTGGGAAGCACGACCTCCGGCTCCAGCGCCGCCTGTAGCCGGCCGGCGCAATCGTGCCGCTCGAAGAGGGGCGCGGTCTCCGATGGGTCCACGCTGGCCAACGAGAGCACCGGTGCGAGGTCCGGCGCTTCGCTTCCCGCTAGCGCCCTGGCCCGCTCGAGCGCCGCGCGGTCGTCGATGGCGATGCACGCGGTTCCCGGCGCCGCCACGTCGCGCAGCAGACGGCCCAGCAGCCCGCCCGCGTGCCAGAGGCGCCGGGGCGTCCGGTCACGCCGCGCCGCGGCCTCGATCTCCTGCCAGCGCGCGGCCAACGTGGTGGCGGAGGCCGGCACCGCGTCCGGGTTAGCGGCAGCGGCGCTCCTGATCGTCAGCGCGCCGCCGGGCGCCCCGGCCTGATCCAGCGCCGCGCCCAGCGCACACTTGACCTGCGGATCGCGCAGACGGCGCGAGTAGCTGAGCCCGCGCCCGCCGGGGCGGAAGACGGCGTAGCGGCCGGCCAGCGCCGGCTTGCGCGTGACCCGCGCGCGCTTGCCTTCGTAGGCGTCGCAGACCACCTGCACGATCGGCGCCGCGCCGTCGGCGTGGAGGATCCGTGCGCCTTGCAGGAAGGCCTCCTCGCCCTCGCCGATATCGACGATGCAGGCGTCGATGTCTGACATCCGGCCGAGCGGTCGCGCCACGTGCAGATCGCCGATGCGGCTCGGGTTCGCGGACCACTCGATGAAGAACGCGACGGGTTTGCCGCCCGCGACCGCCGCCGCCTGCATGCCATAGGGGCTCGCGGTGATGAGTAGCTCGTCGCCCATCGCCTCGATCACATGGGGCCGGTAGGCCGGGGCGGCAAGCCGAGGCCGACCAGCAGCCCATAGGTCTCGTGCAGCGGCAGCCCCACCACGTTGGAATAGGAGCCACCCACGAAGCGAACGAAGGCCGCCGCCCGCCCCTGGATTGCGTAGCCGCCGGCCTTCCCCTGCCACTCGGCGCCGGCGAGATAGTCCTCCATTTCCTCCGCCGAGAGCCGCTTGAAGGCCACGGCGGTGCGCACCAGGCGGCTCACGGCCCGGCCCGTTGGGTCGATCACGGTGACCCCGCCAAAGACCCTGTGACGCCGGCCCGAGAGGAGCGAGAGGCAGCGCCGTGCGCTCTCCTCGGTCTCCGCCTTGTCCAGGATGCGCAGGCCGCATGCCACCACCGTATCGGCGCCGAGGACGAAGGCTCCCGGATGGCGCGCCGCGACGGATGCGGCTTTCTCGTGGGCGAGCCGGGCCGCGTGCGCCTCCGGCCGCTCGCCCGGGAGCACGGCCTCGTCGAGAGCCGCAGGCTCCACGGCGTCCGGCGCGTAGCCGATCTGCTCCAGCAGCACGCGGCGGCGGGGCGACGCCGAGGCGAGCACCAGGGGCGGGCGAGCCGCTGGCAGGGCAGGGGGCACGCTCAGACCACCGGCGGTCGGGAAGTGCCGAAGCGCTCGCGCAGCTTCGCCATGAGCCCGTCCCGCACCTCCCGGTAGGCGAACAACCGGGTCTCACGGTTGCCCTCGACGATGCTGGGATCGAGGGTGTGCCAGAACTCGATCTCGCAATGGGCGGTGCGGGTGAGCTCGATCGCCCTGTGCTGCGCTTCCGGCGAGAGCGAGACCACCATGTCGAATGAGTCGCTTTCGAGCTCGTCGAAGGTCTTGGGCCGGTGGCCGCCGATGTCGATCCCGATTTCCGCCATGACGAGGACCGCGAAGGGATCACGCCCGCCGCCGCTGCGCACGCCTGCCGAATCGACGAAGAGCCGGGTGCCGAAGAGGCTCTTCATCAGCCCTTCCGCCATGGGCGAGCGCACGGAATTCCAGGTGCAGGCGAAGAGGATGCTGCCGGGGAGCGTGCCCATGGCGGGGGCTAGAGCCGGACATGCAGCGCATGGACGAGCGTGAACAGCCGCCGCGCCGTCGTCTCGTCGAAATCGATGGTGCCGGCCAGCTCCCGCCGGATGATCTCGGCACCGTCGTTGTGGCAGGCGCGGCGGCCCATGTCGATGGCCTCGATGCGCGAACGCGGCGCGCTTCGGATGGCGTCGTGGTAGGTGTCGCAGATCGTCGCGTAGTCGCGCAGCGTCTGGCGCAGCGCAGCCAGCAGCAGCACGGCCTGGACCTGCGGCACGCCCATGTCGTCATCGACATCGAGGAGCAGCCGCCCCTCCTCGCGGCCGATGCGCAGACGATAGGGTCCGCCTGATCCTGCGGTCGGCGCGAAGCTGCTCTCCTCCAGCAGGTCGTGGATGGCGATGCGTCGCTCGTGCTCGTAGTCCGGGCCCCGCCGAAAGCCGGCGCTCGGGTCCAGCACGACCTCCACCAGCCGGTCCGTGCCGGCCGGGTTCCCACCCACCCTTTCACTCCGAGCCGCCGCCGAGCCTGAGCGCCACCGAGAGCGCGTGGGCATGGAGCCCCTCGGCTTCGGCGAGCGTCACGGCCGCCGGGCCGATTTGCGCGAGGCTCGCGGCGTCGCAGCCGACGAAGGTCGTGCGCTTGAGAAAGTCCAGAGGCGAGAGGCCCGAGGAGAAGCGGGCGCTGCGGGCCGTCGGCAGCACATGGTTGGGGCCGGCCACGTAGTCGCCGATGGCCTCCGGCGTGTAGCGGCCGAGGAAGATGGCACCGGCGCTGGTCACATCCTCTGCCAGCCGGGCGGGCTCAGCCACCGCGAGCTCCAGATGCTCGGGCGCGAGGCGATTGATCAGCGGCGGTGCCTCGTCGAGGGCGCCGACGACGATGACCGCGCCGTGATCCCGCCAGCTCGCGGCGGCGATGTTCGCGCGCGGAAGCCGCGCCAGATGCGCCGCCACCGCCTCCGTCACCCGGTCTGCGAACGCGCCGTCGTCGGTGATGAGGATCGCCTGCGCGTCGCCGTCGTGCTCGGCCTGGGAGAGCAGGTCCGCGGCGATCCATTCCGGCTCGTTGGCGTTGTCGGCGACCACCAGGATTTCCGAAGGGCCCGCGATCATGTCGATGCCGACGGTCCCGAACACCAGCCGCTTGGCGGCGGCGACATAGGCGTTGCCGGGGCCCACGATCTTGTCCACCGGCGCGATGGTCTCGGTGCCATAGGCAAGCGCGGCGACGGCCTGCGCGCCGCCGACCCGATAGATCTCGGTGACGCCGACGATCTCGGCAGCGGCCATCACCGCCGCATCGAGCGCGCCGTCCGGTGTCGGCACCACCATGGCGATGCGCCGCACGCCCGCGACCCGCGCGGGGACAGCGTTCATCAGCACGGTGCTCGGATAGGCGGCGGTGCCGCCCGGCACGTAGAGCCCGACCGCATCCAGCGGGCGCCAGCGGGCGCCCAGCCTGACCCCGGCCTCGTCGCGGTAGTCGAGGTCGGCCGGCATCAGGCGGGCGTGGAAGGCCTCGATCCGTGCGGCCGCCTGCAATAGCGCGTCGCGCACGGCTTCGGGCGCGGCGGCGGCCTGCGCGGCGGCTTCGTCTGCTGACAGGCGAATGGTGTCGGGCGTGAGCGCCAAGCGATCGAAGCGTGCCGTGTAGTCGAGCAGCGCCGCATCGCCGCCTTCGCGCACCGCGTCCACGATCGCTGCCGCGTCGCGATCGACGTCCTCGGCCACCCCCCGCCGCGCCGCGAGCAGGGCGTCGAAGGCAGCGTCGAAGTCCGCGCCCGCGCTATCCAGCCTGTGTGCCATTCACCGCCTCGCCGAAGCGCTCGATCCAGGCCCGGAGCTCGCCGGCCCGGGTCTTGAGCGCAGTGCGGTTGACCACGAGCCGGGCGGAGATATCGGCGATGTGCTCCACTTCGACCAGGCCGTTGGCCTGGAGCGTCGCGCCGGTGCCCACCAGATCGACGATCCGCCGGCAGAGCCCCAATCCAGGCGCGAGCTCCATCGCGCCGCTGAGCTTGATGCACTCGGCCTGCACGCCGCGGGCCGCGAAATGGCGGCTCGTCACTTGCGGATACTTGGTGGCGACCCGCACATGGCTCCAGCGCGAGGGATCGTCCCCGGTCGCGAGTTTCGCCGGTTCCGCGACCACCATGCGGCAGAGACCGATACGCAAGTCGAGCGGCGCATAGATCTCGCGATAATCGAACTCCATCAACACGTCGTTGCCGACGACACCGAGCTGGGCCGCGCCGAAGGCGACGAAGGTAGCCACATCGAAGCTGCGAACCTGGATCAGCCCGAGCCCCGGGTCCGAGGTGGCGAAGCGGAGCTGGCGCGCGTGCTCGTCCGCGAACGCGGCCTCCGGCTCGATGCCGGCGCGTGCAAGCAGGGGCGAAAGCTCGCGCGCGATCCTGCCCTTGGGCAGCGCCAGCAGCAGGCCGTCGCTCACGGTCGCCCCTCCTGCTCCAGCACCGAGGCCATTCGCGGCTCTTCCAGGTCCTGGAACAGGCAGGCGAGGTGGCCGGCCTCGATCCATATCTCGCCGCCGTCCTGAAACAGGAGCCGCACCACGGTCGCGGACCGGCCGGGCTCGGCGACCATCCCTGCAAGCTTGAGCAGACGTGACGGCTCGGAGCGGTCGATGCCGCGCAGCTTGACCGCGGAGACCGCGTCGAAGTGGATCGCGGCGCGCGCCTGGCCCGCGGGGCCGCCCTCGGCCTCGCGGCAGCGGCGCACGACGATGGCCGCAAAGCGGCTGTCGGCAGGCTCGAAGGCTATCTCGCCCACCGCGAAGACGGCGTCCTCAAGGCATGCCGAGATCACGGCGAGATCGCCGGCATCCTCCGCCCGCAGCTTGAGACGCGTGCACGCCGTCAATGATGGACCCGGTCGATCTCGGCGCCGCAGGCCGCGAGCTTGTCCTCGATCCGCTCGTAGCCGCGATCGAGGTGGTAGACGCGATGCACCACGGTCTCACCCTCGGCGGCGAGCCCCGCAAGGACCAGCGACGACGAGGCCCTGAGGTCGGTGGCCATCACCTGCGCGCCGGTCAGCGACGCGACGCCCCGCACCAGGGCGGTGGCGCCCCGCACCGCGATATCCGCGCCCATGCGGCGCAGCTCCTGCACGTGCATGAAGCGGTTCTCGAAGATCGTCTCGGTGATCATCGCGGCCCCGTCCGCGACCGTCATCAGCGCCATCGCCTGCGCCTGCAGGTCGGTGGGGAAGCCGGGATAGGGCCGGGTCGTCACGTCCGCAGCCGCGGGCCGGCCGTTGCCGCGCACCCTGAGCCCGCGCGGCGTCTCGGTGATGGTGACTCCGGTGGCCTCCAGATACTCGAGCAAAGAGCGCAGCAGCGCCGCCGGCGCGCCGGCAAGCTCGACATCGCCGCCCACGATGGCGGCGGCGAGCGCATAGGTGCCGGCTTCGATCCGATCGCCCAACACGTGATGCTCGGTGCCGGAGAGCGATTCCTTGCCCTGGATCACGAGTTCGTCGGTGCCGATTCCGCCGATCTCCGCGCCCATCGCGTTCAGGCAGAAGGCGAGATCGGTGATCTCCGGCTCGCGCGCGGCGTTGCGAATGACCGTCTCGCCCTCCGCCAGCGTCGCCGCCATCATCAGGTTCTCGGTCGCCCCCACCGAGGCGAAGGGCAGTCTGATCTCGGCCCCGCGCAGCCGCCCGGGCGCGTGCGCCCGGATGTCGCCGTCTTCGAGCACGATCCGGGCGCCGAGACGGGTGAGCCCGTCGACGTGCAGGTCCACGGGGCGCGTGCCGATGGCGCAGCCGCCGGGGAGCGAGACGGTCGCCCGCCCCGTGCGGGCGAGCAGCGGGCCCAGCACCAGGACGGAGGCGCGCATCTGGCTCACCAGCTCGTAGGGCGCCGTGGTGCTGGTGATCTGGCGAGCCCGGAGCGAGAGCACCCGCCCGGCATTGCCGCCGTGCCGCGCGTGGCCGTCCATGCCGATCTCGACGCCGTGCTGGGCGAGAAGGTGCGCGAGCGTCGTGATGTCGGAGAGGTGCGGGATGTTGGCGAGCGTGAGGGTTTCTTCGGTCAGCAGGCACGCCGCCATCAGCGGCAGGGCCGCGTTCTTGGCGCCAAAGATCTCGATCTCGCCCTGAAGCGGGCGGCCGCCCCTGATGCGAATACTGTCCATGAACCGCCCCTGGCGCCGGGGCGCGGCGCCGCCGTGCGGCCGCACATGCCCGGCGCGGCCGCCCTGTCCGCTCTCGCCGGCGCACCATAGGCGAGCAGGGCCGGAGGAACAAGCGGAGGCTGGTCAGTCGAGCTGGATGGTCGCGCGCTTTCCGGCACACCCCTGTTGTGCGCCGGTTCGGTTGTTGTATCCTTTGAAACGAGCCGCGCCGGACCCGGCGGGCGGCCCATCACGCGATTGGCTTCTCGGAGGGCGACGCGGCCAAGGGAGGCTGCAGATGGCCAATACGACGGTCGAACGTCGTGGCACTCGCGCCGCCGCTCGTACCTGCTCCGGGGCGCGCGAGCCTGCATTCCCGGTGAGACCGTCCGGATTTGGGTCCTCCTCGCCCGCCACCCGAGCCTCGACGAACTCTTTGTCGGAATCTCGCGCATTGGCCTCCCTACAATTCGCGACGGCGCGAAGGGGCTGACGTGAGCGATCCTCAGCCGGTTCTCGAGGCGCGGGGGATCGTCAAGCGGTTCGGCGGCGTCCTGGCGCTGCGCGGCGTCGACGTGTCGCTGCACCGGGGCGAGATCGTGGCGCTGGTCGGGGACAACGGGGCGGGCAAGTCGACGCTAGTGAAGATCCTCTGCGGCGTCCACCACGCGGACCAGGGCGAGGTGCTGGTGGAGGGCCGCCGCGTCAGCATCGACTCGCCGAACCACGCCCTGCAGCTCGGCATCTCGACGGTGTTCCAGGATCTCGCCCTGGTGAACCAGCGCGACGTGGCCAACAACATGTTCCTGGGCCAGGAGCCGATGCGCTACATGTTTGTCGTCGACCGCCCGCGCATGGTGCGCGAGGCGCGCGTGGCCATCGAGCGCCTGCGGGTCGGCCTACCGGACGTGCGCTCCAAGGTCGGCTCACTCTCGGGCGGCCAGCGCCAGGCGGTGGCGGTTGCGCGCGCCTGGCTCCAGGGCGGAATGATCACCCTCTTCGACGAGCCGACCGCCGCCCTCGGGGTGCGCGAAGCCGCGCGTGTGATGGAGCTCATCAGGACCATGCGCGAGGAGCAGCACGCGATTCTGCTCATCAGCCACAACCTGGAGACGGTGTTCGATCTCGCCGACAGGATCGTCATCCTTCGGCACGGCACGAAGATCGCCGACCTCACCAAGGCGGAGACCAGCAAGCAGGACGTCGTGAGCCTCCTCACGTCGGGAACGGTGTAGCCGTGGCGACCCCTCCATCGATGGAAGACCAGGCGGCTGACGCCGTCACGCGGGCGGCGGCGGAAGCCCGGTCGGCCCAGCGCATCGAGACGATCCGCGGTGCTCTCCTCACGCGGCAAGTGGCGATGACGGTGGTGGCGATCGCCCTCTTCGTATTTTTCTCGTTTTCCGCCAATAACTTCGCGAGCTGGGGGAACATCATCGACATCGTCCGCGCCTCGGCCTTCATCGGCATCGTCGCGGTGACGTGGACCTATCTTCTGATCGCCGGCGAGCTCGACCTGTCGGTCGGCTCGATCTACGGCTTCGGGACGATCGTCATGGCGTGGCTGATCGCCTCCGCCGGCCTCGATCCGTGGATTGCAGCCGGGCTCACGCTGCTCTTCGGCGCCCTCGTGGGCGCCATCAACGGTGTCGTCACCGTCTACGTCGGCGTGCGCGCCTTCGTGGTGACGCTCGGCATGCTGAGCGCCCTGCGCGGTGCGGCGCACTACGTGTCGGGCAGCTTCCCCATCTCCTTTTCGCGCGGCGCCGATTCGAGCCTCTACCCGCTTGGCGGCGGAGCCCCGTTTGGCATTCCCGCCCAGGCCATCTGGTTCGTGGCCGTCCTGGTGGTGGGAGTCGTCGTCCTTCGCTATTCCAGGTTCGGCTACTGGCTCTTCGCGACCGGGGGCAACGAGCTCGCGGCGCGGGAGAGCGGCATCCCAACCCGGCGCATCAAGTTCATAACCTTCGTCCTCGTGGGGCTCTCGTGCGGGCTCATCGCCGTGCTGCAGGCGGCCTGGCTGAAGACGGCGACGCCGACCACGGGCCTCGCCTTCGAGCTGCAGGTCATCGGCGCGGTGCTGATCGGCGGGACCGCGCTCACGGGCGGCGAAGGAAGCATATACGGCACGCTGGTGGGGACCGCGATTCTGGGCATGGTGACCAACGGGCTGGTCCTGATGGGCTACCCGCCGGCCGCCAGCCTGCTCGCCACGGGCTTCATCGTGGTGTTCGCCGGCGTCCTCGATGCTGCAATGCGGCGCACGGGCGAACGGGCCGCACAGGCAGCGTTCGCGGCCGCCGCGGCAGAGACCGAGGAGGAACCTCCAGGCAACGGGGGCCGGTGACGACGGGCTTCGTAGGTCGAGAGTTGTCGAACCGCCGGGTCAGCCGGCAACAGAGGAGGAGAAAATCCCATGAATAAGGACGAGCACAGGACTGACGAGGTGGAGGAGACGTCGCAGGACGGGATCAGCCGTCGCGGGCTCCTCAAGGCGGGGATGATGGCCGCCGGTGGCGCGGCGGCGCTGAGCGGGGCGTCGCTGCCTCTCTTCGCGGGCGCGGCAAAGGCCGAGGTGGGCCTCGGGCCGCCGCGCAAGATCATGTGGGTGACCCACAGCCAGGCGGAGTGGAACCTGCCGCTCGACGTCGGATACTTGGACTTCTGTGGACAGGCGGGCTGGGAATACCAGAAGATCGGCGTCCCGGGCGGCGCGTGGACCGTCGAGGACAACGTCAACGGCGTCAAGCTCGCCATCCAGGCGAAGCCGGACGTGCTGGTCGGCACCGTCATCGATCCTGCGATGGAAGCGATCTATGTCGAGGCCGAGGAGGCCGGAATCCTGGTCCTCATCAACAATTCGAACATCGCGGACGTGCAGGCGCGTCACGTGAACTGGGGCTTCATCGGCGCCTCGGGCCACGCCCAGGGCCTGATCGTCGGTCGCAAGCTGATCCCCGACCTGATCGCGAAGGGCCGCACCGGCGGCACGCTGATGTTCGGCAACACCGAGCCAGGCCACGCCGTGCTCGAGGATCGCAGGCGTGGGGTCGCGGATGCCGCTCAGGAGTTCAACGACAGCCAGGGCACGACCTTCGAGGTCGAGGAGTTCGCGGACTTCGCGCACGACATGGCGCAGTCGGTGCCGCTCTATTCGGCCGTCATGCGTCGTCTGGGTGACGACCTCGCGGCGTTCACCGCAAGCGGCTATACCAGCATGGTCGCGGCGTTCCGCATGCTCGAGCAGGCCGGCAAGGAACCCGGCGAGATCCCCGTCGCCGGTCCCGATACGGGCCCCGACATCAATGAGGGTATCGAGAGGGGCTATATCGCCTTCGCCGTCGAGCAGGAGCTCTACAACCAGGGCTACCTCGCCGGCGCGGTGGGCTGGGCCCGGCTCGAACGGGGCAACCTGCCTCCGATCATGAACACGGGCACGGCCGTCGTCACGCAGGAGAACCTCGAGCTCTTCAGTTGGCGCACGGACGTCGCGTTCGCACGCTCCGAGGAGCTCGGCCTCAAGTTTTAGGCTCGGTGCGGCCGGCGGCGCCTCTGCCGCCGGCCGGACGTTATCCCGGCGCCGCGCATGGCCCGATGCGCGGCGCCGGTCGTGTTTAGGCCCTCCGCTACGAGCGGCTGGACACCGAGAGGAGCACGGAGCCCTTGCAGCAGTGAGGGCGGTCGCTCAGGCCCGGTCTAACTCCGCTGACCCAAGCGCCCGGCGCCGCCATGCCATGATGGTCAGCGGCCGGCTCACGGTGCTAAATGGTGGCATGAACAAGCCCAAGGACGTGCAAGACTCGACGGCGCGCGGGCGCGATCTGACGAAGCTCGAGGAGTCCCTCGGCGGAATCCCGTGATGCGGCCTCTGGATTTCATTTCCATCGGTCGTTCGTCGGTCGACCTCTATGGCGGCCAGGTCGGCGGCCGCCTCGAGGACATGCGGACCTTCCACAAGTACATCGGCGGCTCGCCCACCAACACGGCAGCCGGCGCCGCGCGGCTCGGCATGAAGTCGGCCGTCATCACGCGCGTGGGCGACGAGCACATGGGCCGCTTCATCCGCGAGCAGTTGCGGGCCGAAGGGGTCGATGTGCGCGGCGTCGTCACCGACCCGGAACGCCTGACCGCGCTGGTCCTGCTCGGCATTCGCGATCAGGAGCAGTTCCCGCTCATCTTCTACCGCGAGAACTGCGCTGACATGGGGCTCACGCCCGAAGACGTCGATCCCGACTTCATCGCCGAGGCCCGCTGCGTGCTCGCCTCCGGCACCCACGTCTCGCACCCGCAGACCGAAGCCGCGACGCTCAAGGCGGTCGATCTCGCCCGCACTGAGGGTGCGAAGACGATCCTCGACGTCGATTACCGTCCCAATCTCTGGGGCCTAGCGGGGCACGGCGCAGGTGAGAGCCGCTTCATCGAATCGGGGACCGTCACGGCCAAGCTGCAAGGGATCCTGGACCGTTTCGACGTGATCGTCGGAACGGAGGAGGAGTTTCACATCGCGGGCGGTGCGACCGACACGCGCGAGGCGCTCGCCAACGTCCGCGAGGTGACCGAGGCAGCCTTGGTCTGCAAGCGGGGCGCCGCCGGGGCCACCGCGTTCGAGGGGCCGATCCCGCCGAGCCTCGACGAGGGGATCAGCGGCGAAACCTTCCAGGTCGACGTGTTCAACGTGCTGGGCGCCGGCGACGGCTTCATGGCGGGCCTCCTGAAGGGGTGGCTCTCCGGCGAGGACTGGGCCGAGACGCTCCGCATCGCCAATGCCTGCGGCGCGCTCGCCGTCTCGCGTCACGGCTGCACGCCGTCCTACCCCAGCGCCGTCGAACTGGAGCATTTCCTGGACATCGGCCCATCGACGCCCGCCGTGCGCCACGATACGCGCTTGGAGCAAATCCACTGGTCCACCAACCGGGCGAGATGTTGGCCCAGCCTCCGCGTCTTCGCCTTCGACCACCGCGCGCAGCTCGAAGAGATGGCGACCGGCTGCGGTGCGCCGCCGGAGCGCATCGGCCCTTTCAAGCGCCTCTGCCTGGATGCGGCGCTCAGGGTCGCGGACGGGCGCGCGGGCTACGGCATCCTCTGTGACGGCCGCCTGGGCCGCGATGCGCTCTATGCCGCGGTGGGGACGGGCCTCTGGATCGGACGCCCGGTCGAGAAGCCGGGATCGCGGCCGCTGGAGGTCGAGATTGGCGACGACTTCGGCTCAGGCCTGGCGGAATGGCCGTCGGAGCACGTGGTGAAGGCATTGTGCTTCTACCGTTCAGACGATTCCGCCGACCTTTGCGCTCGACAGGAGACCACGGTCAAGCGGCTGGCCGAAGCGGCGCGCGCCAATGATCTCGATTTCCTCCTCGAGGTCATTCCGTCGAAGTTCGGACCGACCGACCAGGCGATGACCGCCGCCATCGTCGAGCGCTTCTATGCCATCGGCGTCTATCCCGACTGGTGGAAGCTGGAGCCGATGATCTCGGATGCCGCCTGGCGTTCGACCTGCGACGCCATCGATACCCACGACCCCCAATGCCGGGGCATACTGGTGCTCGGCCTGGACGCGCCGGCCGACGAGCTGCACGCGAGCTTCCGCGTCGCGGCCAGGCACGACCTGGTGAAGGGTTTTGCGATCGGCCGCACCATCTTCGCCGATGTCGCCCGGGGCTGGATGGCCGGCACCATGACCGACGACGAGGCGACAACGCGAATGGCCGACAACTTCGCCCGGCTGTGCACGGCCTGGGACGAGGCATGCGCACGGTAGGAAACGAGGAGACCGGAACGTGAGCGACCTTCTACGGAAGCCTTCGGGCTCGACAGGCAAGATCATCGACATCACGCCCGAAGACGCCGGCTGGCGTTACGTCGGCTTCGCCGTCTACGCGCTCAAGGCCGGGGAGAGGGCCGGCGAGGAAACCGGCGCTCGCGAAGTCATCCTGGTCATGGTCGAGGGCAAGGCCCATCTGGCGACGCCCGAGGCGGATTTTGGTGTGCAGGGTGCGCGCATGAATGTCTTCGAGCGCGTGAAGCCCCATGCGGTCTACGTTCCCAACGGGACCTCCTGGTCGGCGCGGGCGGAGACGGACTGCACCATCGCGGTCTGCTCGGCGCCGGGCGCGGGCGGCCATGCCGCCGCCGCCATCGACCCGGCGGATATCCCGCTGCTGGAACGCGGCAAGGGCGCCAACACGCGCTACATCCATCCCATCGCCATGGACGACGCCGATGTCGCCGACAGTCTGCTGATCACCGAGGTGTACACGCCCCAGGGCCACTGGTCGAGCTACCCGCCGCACCGCCACGATGCCGACGAGGGCGATGAGATGACCTACCTGGAGGAGACCTATTACCACCGTATCGACCCGCCCCAGGGCTTCGGCGTCCAGCGGGTCTTCACCGAGGACGGCGCGCTGGACGAGACCATGACCGTCTCCGACGGCGATACGGTCATCGTCCCGCGCGGCCACCACCCCTGCGGCGCGCCCTACGGCTACGATATGTACTACCTGAACGTCATGGCCGGCCCCAAGCGCCAGTGGCGCTTCCGGAACCATCCCGACCACGACTGGATCATCGAGCGCGACTCAGGCTCGTGACCGTGGCGAGGAACGCGGACTGGGGGCGGATCAGATCGCCTGCGGCTCGAAGTCGCTCGGCGCGGTCGGCATGACGCCCTTCAGAAGCGCCACCGATTTTTCGAGCCCTTCCAGCGAGTTCAGCAGCACGTCCTCGTGCTCGATCGAGAGCCAGCCGTCGTAGCCCGCCATCGTCAGGCGATAGCAGAACTGGCGCCACCACTCTTCGCCATGCCCGAACCCGAGTGTGATGTAGGACCAGCTGCGGGCGGGGATGTCAATCAGGCTCCCGTTCTCGAGCAGCGAGGTCGTCGCCTGAACCGGCGGGTTGAGCAGGGTGTCCTTGGCGTGAACGTGGTAGACCGCCTCGCCCAGCGCCTCGGCAGCGACCAGCGGGTCTGCGCCCATCCAGAACAGATGTGAGGGGTCCAGGTTCGCGCCGACGATCGGCCCCACTTCGGCGCGCAGTTTCAACAGAGACGGGACGTTGTAAACGCACTGGCTGCCGTGGAGCTCCAGGGCGATCCGTTCGACCCCGCTCTCCCGGGCAAGTGCCGCCGTCTCGGCCCAGAAGGGGAACAGCACGTCCTCCCACTGATAGCGAAGGATCGCCTGGGTCTCCGGCGGCCAGGAGGCGACGACCCAGTTCGGCATGGTGTCGCCGGCGCACCCTGCGGGCAGGCCCGACATGGTGCACACGGTGCGCACGCCCATCTCGCCCGCGACGCGGATCGTGTCCTTCAGGCACGCGCCCTGCTCCGGTTGCGTCGGATGCACCGGGTTGCCGTTGGCGTTGAGGGCGATGACCTCGAGCCCGCGCGCCTCGAACGCCACGAGGAAGGCTTGGCGCGCCGCCGCGCTCTGCTTCATCACCGCGAGATCGAAGTGCGGCGCGGTCGACCAGCCGCCGGTGTTGACCTCAATGCCGGAGACGCCGAGCCACGCGGCCGTGTCCAGGAGCTGCTCGAAGGTCATTGCGCCGAGGCTGTCGGAGACGAATCCGAGTTTCATTGTCTGCGTATCCTGTCTGAGCGCGCATGTGCGCAGCGTGCGGTCACCGCGCGGCAGCGCCGAAACGACACCGGCCCCCGGCTTGCTGCCGGGGGCCGGTCAATTTGGTCAAAGAGCGGTTGCTACATGGCCAGGCAACTGGCGTGGTTTTCGTTGTCGCAGACATCGAGGCCGGTATAGATCGGGTCGTCGACCTGCTTGCCCTCGACGATATCCTTCAGGATATGCATGGACATGTAGCCCATCTCGAAGGGCCGCTGACCGACATTGCCGTTCGCCAGGCCCTCGGCCAATTGCTCCATCTGCATCGGCAGCGTGTCGGCGACGACGATGGTGAGCGAACCGTCGGCCAGGCGGCCCGCGTAGGGCTCCACGGCCTGACGGTAGGCATTGTCGTACCACTGGGTAAAGGCGCCGGTGGAGAGAAACACAGTCAGGTCCGGATTGGCGGCCAGAATATCGGTCATGCCCTGCACGGCGACATTGCCGTCATCATTGGTGATGAGCGGACAGCTGGAGATCTCGGTCCAGCCGTTCTCGCCGTCGAGAGCCGCGCCTGGAGGCGTGCCGGTGTCCGCGCCGGCAAGCGTGTCGCGAGCGCCTTTCAGGCGCTCATTGTGGTTGGCCGCCGCCGCGCCGCCGGTCTGCAGGCAGACTGTGCCGCCGTCGGCATGGCGCGCCATGGCGAGCTTGGCGAGGTTAACGCCGATATCATAGTTGTAGGTGCCCACGTACGTGGTGCGGAGAGCGGCATCCTCGGGCAGCAGGTCCGAGTCCCAGGTCATCACCGGAATACCGGCGTCCTGCGCGGCTCTCAGCGCCTTGGCCATTGCCGGCGCGTTGGAAGGCGCCACCGCGATGCCGTCGACACCCTTGGAAATGAGGTCCTGAACGATCTGGATCTGCTCCATCTCGGTATGCTCGCCAGGGCCGATATATTCGCAGGTCACGTCCGCGAGCTCTTCCTGCGCCTTGTAGCAGCCGTCCCGGGCGAGGTCGAAAAAGGGATTGTTCATTGCCTTCGGCACCAGTGCGAAGGTGTAGTCCGCCGCCTGGACGATGCCCGGCGCGACAAACGCCGCAACCGCAGCGGCAAGCACAAGCTTCTTCATGAGTTGTCTCCCATCAGGTCGAGATTGTGAAGGCGGCGTCAGTTCCGCCTCCGGTTTCGGATTTGCTCCAGAAGAACGGCCAGGATCAAAAACAGGCCGACAAAGAACTGTTGCCACAGAGCGTCGATGCCTGCAAGGAGCAGTGAGTTTCGGATGAGCTCCATCAGCCCCGCCCCGATCGGCGCGCCGATGGCAAAGACGACCCCGCCCATGAGGTTGGCGCCGCCGATGACCGATGCGGCGATCACGTTGAGCTCGTAGGTCAAGCCGAGGGCGTTCGTCACCGAGCCGAACCAGCCGACCATGAGGAAGGCCGCAAGGCCCGCGCAGAGCGAGCTGACCACGTAGACGGAGACCGTGACGCGCTCCACGGGAATGCCCGACAGCTTCGCGGCCTGCGCGTTGCCGCCGATGGCGATCACCCAGCGGCCCCAGGTCGAAAAGCGCCAGACCCACGCGAAGATGATCGTCAGGAAAATCAACACCCAGACCGGATTCGGCACGCCGAAGACGCTCTCGCCGCCGATCCACTCGAACAGGTCCTGATCGGGGCCGAAATTGTAGATCATCTTGTTGTTGGAGACGACCATGGCGATCGACCGCGCCATCGCCAGCATGCCCAGGGTCACGACGAAGGGCGCTAATCGCAGATAGGCGATGAGCACACCGTTCACGAGGCCGACGAGCGCCGCCGCGCCCATGCAGGCCACGAAACCCAAGCCGATACTGTAACCCGCCTGCATCACCAGGCCGGCGACGATGCCTGTAAGCCCCATCAGGGAGCCGACCGACAGATCGATGCCCGCCGTGCAGATCACCGCGGACATGCCGAGCGCCATGATCCCGAAAAAGGCAAAGTTGCGGGTGATATTGAACAAATTGCGATCGGTCAGGAACACGTCCGAGACGAAGGACATGGCCACGACAATCACGGCGATGGAGACGAGTACCCAGAATGGCTGCGTGCGGAAGGCGGCCTGAAGGCCGGAAAGCTCCTGCCGTTGCGTGACGCTCTCGTCGATCTCGGCGTAGGATGTCCGGCCCTTCTCGGTCATGCCGTCTCGATCGCCCCCGTAATCAGGCCCGTCACCTCTTCGGGGCTCGTGTCCACAATCGCCTTGTCCGAGACCTTCCTGCCGCGCCGCAACACGGCGACCCGGTCGCACACCGCAAACACGTCCGGCATTCTGTGCGAGACGAGGACAACGGCGTGGCTGGTTTCCTTCAGGCGTTCGATCAGCGCCAGGACTTCCGCGACCTGACGTACCGATATCGCCGCCGTCGGCTCATCCATCAGCACGAGTTTGGGGTCCGAGAGGCGGGTGCGCGCGATCGCAACCGCCTGGCGCTGCCCGCCCGACATCTGGCGCACGAGGTCCCGCGGCCGGGTCTCGGACTTGAGTTCGGTGAACAGCTGGCCCGCGCGCCGGAACATGGCCTGGTGGTCGAGATAGCGGAAGGGTCCGAACCGCTTCTTCCGCTCGCGACCCAGGAACACATTCGCAGCGGCTGTGAGGTTGTCGCAGAGCGCGAGGTCCTGATAGACGATCTCGATCCCGTTCTCGCGTGCATCGATCGGCTTGTGGAAATGGACTTCTTGTCCTTCGATCCGGATCGAACCCGCCGTCGGCGGGTAGTTGCCGGCAACGATCTTCATCAGCGTCGACTTGCCCGCGCCGTTGTCGCCCATGAGCCCGACCGCCTCGCCCGCGGAGACGGTCAAATCGACGTCCTGCAGGGCCTGAATCGCACCGAAGCTCTTCGTGATGCTCTGGAGTTCGAGCAGACTCACTCTCGGCTCTCCCCTCCTGCAGCGCGCTGGGCGGCGGCAACGCGGCCGGCGCCCTTCCGACCCTGACTTAAGCCCTTTGCGCCGCGCGTTGCAACCGTCGTCCCCGAAAGGTGCCCGGCAGCGGTCGGCCGGGCGTGAGCGACGGAGAACAAAGGGACTCTATGGGCCTCAGCGGCCCCGCGGGACGGTGCAAGCCGCCGATTCATTTGCAGCACCCTCGACCTCGACCCTCGGGACGTTCGAGAGATCGTCGTCAGAGACCCGTCCGGCAATCCACCGAATGCGCGAGCATCGTGCCTTTTGCGCCTTTGCCTACAGTATATCCCGTTAACCGCTTATGCACATGGCTCCGGTTCGATCAACATGCTGTAGGTAAGGGGTTTTGCATTGGTGGCGATGCGGAAGAGCGAGCGGAAAGCAGCGTGGCGGGTTTTGCGGCGGTTGAAGCGAAAGGCGAACTCATCGAGATAGGCCTGCAGATGCTTGCGGCGCAGCCCGTGGTAGACGCCTCGCGCCCATCCTTTGAGGTTGGAGAAGACTTGGTGGATCCACGGCAGGACGAGGTGAGCGGCGGTCTTCCCGACGACATGGACATTGTGGCGATCGGCGGGGACCGCAGCGTAGCCGGACCAGCCGTCGGTTTTCGCGATGGCGTCGGGATCGGCGGCGGTTTCGACGAAGTGTCCGAGGTCGGCGGCGCCGTAGGAGGAGATTTCGGCCAGCCGCAGGCGGCCCGGGATGGTTCCATCCCCCAGTTCGATGGCGCCGACGATGAGCATCTTGCCGTCGTGGCTGCGTCCTTGCCCTCCGGTGGGAGGATCGTCTTTGGTCCGGAATGGAAGGCTGGCCTCGTCGATTTCCACCAGGCCCGACAACGGGTTGCGCTCGGGGTCGACCATGCTGGCGCGCAGCTTGTGGGCGAGCAGCCAAGCGCTGCGGTAAGAGCCGATACCGAGCTGTTTCTGGAGCTGCAGGGCAGAGATGCCGTTGGAGTGGGTCGCCATCAGGTAGGCGGCCCAGAACCAGACGGTGAGCGGCAGCTTGCTGGCGTGCAGGATCGTCCCGGCCGTCACCGAGGTCTGCCGGCGGCAGCCGGCGCACTCGAAGGTGTGTGCTTTTCTGCGCAGCGCCCATCCCTTTTCATGGCCGCACGCGGGACAGACGAAGCCGTCCGGCCAGCGCATTTCGATCAGCCAGGCGGCGCAGGCGTCATCGTCCGGGAACATGTGCTGGAAGGCGAGGAGGCTGTCGGCGACCTGTTTCATGTGGTGGCTCCGTCGGCAGGAACGTATAGGCAACATTCTACCCGTTCTCCCGCCCTAACCTCAACCTCAACATCTGGTGGCAAACTCTCGCGACCGGAGCCATGTGCATAAGCGGTTCCCGTTATTATAACATGTGTTTGCGAAAATCGTGATAGATTCGGGCCAAGGTCTTTGGAGGCCGGCTTGCACCGGCTCATGCAGAGCGGGCGCCCGCTGCGGCGGGCTGGGCCATCCGGAACGACGATCCGGAAAGGCGATCTGACGTTCCGCCGGAGCGCGCCGCCTGGAGGAGGGAGACCAAATGGCACGCTTGCCCACCGGCACTGAGAAAAGCCCCGTCGTCTCGCCCTTTGCCGAGGGCGGGCCGGGGCGCCACATGAAGGCGCGCCTCGCGGCAGGGGATGTTCTGGTCGGCGGGATCCTTACCGAATATGCACGAGAACGCGGCAGAGATCGTGACCACACCCGGCGTCGACATGGTCTATATCGGTCCCGGCGACTTCTCGGTGGAGATGGGGCAGCCCGGTGACTGGGATCACCCGGACGTCGTCGGGCCGGCCGAGGAGATCCTCGATCTTTGCAAGGCCCACAACGTTCCCTTCGGCACCACTGCGGCCGGGGCCGACAGGCGCCAGCGTTTGCGGGTTCTCGGCGCAAGACGGTACGGCCTCGTCGCAGCGCGGAGAGAGAAGGCCGTGCTCAAGCTCATGTTCGGCGCCATGATCCGCGCCGCCGAGCGCTGGCGCGCCATCAGGGTCAGCGAGCTGGAGCGTCGTCAGATGCGCGCCGTCAGAGAGGAGCTCGACCACGAATACGAGGCCCAGAACGGCCTCGGCACAAAGGCCTCAACTCCTGCACGCCAAGCCCAAATATCCAGCACTTCTCGGACTTGACCGGAACCGGTCGCCCTTCTTCAGGCGAGAGATGATGTCGCGTCCTGCTATGATCGCCTCCACACGCGTGGTTGAGTGGCGTCAGGAAGCGCCGCCGCGCACCGATCAGACCGTCACGGTAGCATGTCAGGCTCGAGGCGCCCCGGCCTCATTGTGTTGACGGCCGCCCAACAATGCCCCACGCGGAGCGGCCGGACAATCTTGCGCAATCTGCGCCCCGGAGCGACGGGTGCGCGACGGTCGGCGACGTTGTCGAGCGCTGATCGGCAGAAGTCCAGCCCCGTCGGCGGGCGGGCGATGACAGGCGGGATCGTCCTGTGCGGTCCCTGCGCGTGTTGCGAAATCGAGTTTTGAACAGGGTCGCAAATGGGGGACGCATCCGCATCCATACCAATTAAGTGCTCCTCCTCGACCAATTCGCGGACGATCGGCCCGAAGGCTGCACCAATTGTCGTGGGGTGCATTCAACCGGCGGAGGCCTTGGCCTGTGGCCTCTTGTCGTATTGCGCCTCTATCTCGAAGTGCCGCTCTTCGATCAAGCGATCGCGATCCGGGCTCAAGAGGTAGTCCGGCTCGCACACCGCGCCCGTCACCTGCGCGGACACCTCCGCCATAAACTCTTCGTCGTCGCGTCCGGGCACCGGCGGAATGCGCAATACGGTGTCAAACTGGAAGTTGGGGATCGTGCCGTCCGGCTTGCGCGGCGGATTGTTTTTGATGTCCACGCGCCGATCGCCCTCCTGGATCGCGCGAATGCCCTTGCGCAGCATGCGGCGAAACATGCTCACGCCGCGATCGGTCGGCTGCAGATGCTCCAGCTGGTGCACGGCAATGGGTCGCTGGCCCGTGTTGGCCTCCCAGTCGCCGGGCTCGCGCTGGCGCTCCTCGTGCGGCCTCAGACCCGACTGGCCGGGGTAGTCGGCGGTCTCCCTGCCACAGAGCTCCTTCTGGCCGTTGCCGTACTGATCTGTCGACTTGTTGAACAGCCGCAGGCCGATGAACAGCGTGTTGGTGTCGTCGATCGGCACCGCGTAGAGCGTCAGCGCTGTTCGGCGGAACGCCTTGATCTGGGTTGCGTCCTCCCACAGATCGCCGGTGCAGCGCAGGTTCGGCATCACCACATCCACCGAATCAAACCACAATTTGTCGCCGTTGCGGCGCGTGGTCTCGGTGATCATGCCGTTTGGCGTCTCGCGCCATCTGAGTACCGGCCAAGCGGCCCATGCGGCGGCGAATTGGGTGCCGCTGTGACGCGCGTGCAGCCATGTCGCGTGAAACGGATCGCAGCAATTCTCGTGCACCTGGAGCCAATTGCAAGAGAAGTGGAAGCAGTGGGCTGCATAGTCCGTGTCGGGATATTCGTAGATCTCGAGACGCGGAAACTCCGGCATTTCGGCCGGCGGGCCCATATAGGCGAAGATCAGCTCGCGGTATTCGCGCACCGGGTAAGCGCCGTGGCGCAACGTATGTTTGATCTTGTTGCTCTCGGGCAGTCCCGGCGTCTCCAGAATCGTGCCATCGGAGGCGAAGTGCCAGCCGTGATAGCAGCATTGCACGCCTTGCTCGGTCAGCCTGCCATATTCGAGCGAGGTGCCGCGGTGACTGCAATGACGGTGCAACAATCCGAGTTCACCATTCAAATTGCGAAACAGAACCAGGTCCTCGCCGAGGATGCGGATCGGGACGGGCAGGTCCTTCACCTCCGAGGCCATGGCGACGGGGTGCCAGAAACGCCGCAGGAACTCGCCGCCCGGGGTGCCCGGGCCGACCCGCGTCAACTCGATCTCCGGCTCCGGAACGTGCCGTTTTTGGTATCCGGCGAAGTGCTCGGCTTGCCGGGACGATGCTCGCTCGGAACTGGCTGCCATGGTGCCCTCCACAGTCTCATGCGTGCCGTGACGCCTCGTCGTTCTTCGCCCGCGTTCTCGCCGACGATGCGCCGTATTCGCCGCGTCACCTAGCCGGGGTTCGCGTCGGTTTCGACTGCGCGCGCCGCGGCATAGGTGGCTTCGATCTCGAAATGCTTCTCCTGAATGAGTCTGTCGCGCTCCGGGTGCAGGAGATAGTCCGGGTCGCAGACGGCGTCGGTTACTTTCCTCGACACCTCGTCCATGAGTTCACTGTCGTCGCGCCCCGACACGGGCAGAACGTGCAGCACGGTGTCGAACTGGAAACCGGGGATCGTGCCGTCCGGCCTGCGCGGCGGATCGTTCTTGATGTCGGCGCTCCCGTCGCCTTCCTGGACCGCGCGGATGCCCTTTCGCAAGAGGCGGCGAAACAGGCTCACGCCCCGGTCGGTCGGCTGCAGATGCTCCAGCTGGTGCACGGCGACGGGGCGCTGGCCCGTCTGGGCCTCCCAGTCGCCGGGTGAGCGCTGGCGCTCCTCCGGTGGCCTGCAACCCGACTGGCCGGGATGGTCTGTAGCCGGCCGAAAGTCTTTGCGAATCGCGGCCGAAAGTCTTTGCGAATCGCGGCCGGAAGTCTTTGCGAATGGCCCGACTTGCAGCCCATCGCCTCGCGCCTGCGCCAGCGCCTGGTCATGACCCAGGCAGACGCCGGCGACCTCGCGGCCCTGCTCGACCATCTGGTCGAGCAGGCCGGCAATCCGGGCCTCATGAGCGCAGAGCTCAAGGACACCCTGGTCACCCACGCCGGCGGCAACCCCAGGGCGCTTACCGTCATGGGCGACATGCTGCTCGCCGCCGGCGCCGAGAAGAACCGCGAGGTTCTCGACGAGAAGCTCTTCATGGAGATCCTGGGCGAGCCCGCCAAGCCGAAGAGGGCACGGCGGTGAAGGGCTTCCCGACACGGGCGCCGATGCAGCTCGAGGATCGCCCCCGGGCGCAACAGTGGATGGTGGACACGCTGTGGGCCGAGCAGGCCGTGGGCATCGTCGGCGGCGAGCCCAAGTGCGGCAAATCCCTGCTCGCGCTCGATCTCGCCGTCGCCGTGGCCACCGGCGTCCCATGCCTGCGCCACTACCGCCCCAGCGCAAGCGGCACCGTGCTGCTCTTCGCCGCCGAGGACGCCGGCCACAGGGTGCGCAAGCGTCTGCAGGGGATCGCCCGCGCCGCCGCCACCCCCTTCGACGAACTCGACATCGCCGTCATCGACGTGCCCACCCTGCGTCTCGACCGGCCCGGCGACCGTCAACGCCTGCAGCAGACCGTGGAGCGCATCGAACCGCGCCTCCTGATCCTCGATCCCCTGGTCCGCCTGCACAGCGTCGACGAGAACGCCGTCGCAGAGATCGCCCCCATCCTCGGCTTCCTGCGCGAACTGCAGCGCCGCTTCGAAACCGCCGTCCTCCTCGTCCACCACGCCCGCAAGAGCGGCGGCACCCGGCCGGGGCAGGCCCTGCGCGGGAGCAGCGAGCTGCACGCTTGGGGTGACTCAAATCTGTACCTGCGCCGGCGCGACAAGAAGATCGTCATGACGGTCGAGCAGCGCGACGCCCGGGGCCTCAACGACATCGAGCTGGAACTCGTCGACGGCGGACATGGGCCGGCCTTCCGTCTGCACCAGGACGCGGCAGATGAAGACAGGCACGAGCCCGCCACCGTCGAGCAGCGCGTCTTCAAGGCGATCGAGCAGGCCGAAAAGCCGCTCTCGAAAGCCCAGATCCGCTCACGCGCCGCTGCCCGCAACGCCACCGTCGTTGCCGCCATCGAGAGCCTCACCAGGGAGGGGCGCATCGAACGGGCGCCCAGGGGTGGCTATCGCCTCGCAGCCGCCGAGGCGCACCGGGAGCCGCAATCCCCTGCCGCCATCAACGGAAGTGCGGGATGAGGCGTTCCCGTTCCCGTTCCCGGAACTCTTAAGCGTTGAAGGGTACAGGAACGGGAACGCCGTCAGCCTCCCTTCCAAGCAGACCTTCGCCGGGACCCGGCAATGAGCGGCGGCGATCCCCTGGCCACCTGCCGCAACATCCCCCTCGACCGGGTCGCCGCCGCCCTCGGCTACCGCAGAGACCCGACCGACCGGGCGCGCTTCAAGCGCGGGGGCTCGGTCATCAGCATCAACGGCGAGAAGTTCTTCGATCACCTGCGCGGCACGGGAGGGGGTGGCGCCATCGACCTCGTCATCCATGCGACGGGATGCCGCTTCCCGGAAGCCCTCCGCTTCCTCGGAAGCCATGAGGGGCGGAGGGAGATCACCACCATCCCAGCCGCCCCGCGACGCCTGCGGCTGCCAAGGCCCAGTCCCCGCGCCTGGCCCAGGGTCCGGGACGCCCTCATCCGCCAACGCGCTATCGGCACCGACGTGCTCGAAGCCTGCCACGGCCGAGGCCTCCTCTACGCCGATGACAGGATCAACGCCGTCTTCATCTGCCGAAACGCCAGCGGGCACACGACCGGCGCCGAGATCCTCGGCACCGCGCCGCAGCCCGGAACAAAACGCTTCAGGGGCATGGCCCCGGGATCGCGCAAGGCGCGTGGCGGCTTCTGGCTCCACTGCGACCGAAACCAGCCCGCCCTCGTCATCCTCACCGAGAGCGCCGTCGACGCCATCTCTGCACGAAGCCTGCGCGTCGAGGGGACGCGCGAGAACGGCGCCGTCGTCGCCTCAACCGCCGGCATCGCCAGCTCGGTCCCGCCCTGGATCAAGGAGTGGAAGCCACGTCGCATCGTCTGTGCCTACGACGCAGACAGCGCCGGCGACACTGCCGCCGAGCATCTCGTGCTCAACGATCCAAGGGTGAAAAGGTTGCGCCCACGACACGCCAAGGACTGGAACGAGATGCTCCTGCGGTCTCGATGAAAGCCAGGCCACTCACCGC
This sequence comes from Alphaproteobacteria bacterium, assembly GCA_963422645.2. Lineage (GTDB taxonomy): Bacteria > Pseudomonadota > Alphaproteobacteria > UBA828 > UBA828 > WTGU01. The sequence goes on along the minus strand of CAXXVO010000007.1, from coordinate 105,381 downwards.
TCTCGCAGATCAACCAAGCGCCGCATCACGAACATCAAATAATCCGAAAACCGCACCATCAAATGCTGGGCGCACGCTCACCGGGCCAGTCCAGCAGGCCCAGCACGTCGCGCAGGCCGCCGGTCGCGGCCACGTATTCGTCGGCCCACTCCGGCAGGTCGCGGCCCTCGCGCCCCTTCCGCGTGAACAGCGCGCGCAACCGCGCCACGGCCGCGTCGGCGGCCGGGAAATCCATATCGAGCACCGCAGCGCTCACGACACCGCCCCCGCCAGGTGGCGCCCGAGCAGCCGCAGGATCGCGTCGCGGTCGCCCCCGTTCACGCCCAGGAAGGGCCGCGCCGTGACCGTCGACCCCGGGTGCTCGACCTTCTTCACCGGATGCGCAGCCCCCGGCCAGAACAGCGCCTTCTTCCCCAGCGGCCGGATCGTGCGCGCCGGCGTGCGTCCGCCGAACTGGTGGATCGCGGCATAGACGACATTGGTGCCGACCAGCACCTCGTCGCGGGACGCCCGGTGCGTGATGCTGGCCCGCAGACGGCCCGTGTCCGTCAGCGTCTGTCCGCCCTCGGCCTCCGCACGACTGCTCTTCTTCCACGGCGTCCCGTCCGGCGCGGACACGTTCTCGAAGCGGTGGATGACGCTCGTGACCAGCTTCTGCCCGATCCCGTCCATGACCGGGCGCGGGTCGTCCATGCGCGCGATCAGGCGCACCAGCGCCGCGCGCACCTCGCGGTCGTCGTACTCCACGTCGACACGCACCCCCGCGCCGGACATTATCGCGCCCTGCCGCGGCGCTGCCCGAGGGCAGACATCACATCCCCGCCAGGGTCTCGGGCGTCATGACCGGCGCAGGCCCGGAATGGGCCGGAGCCGCCGGGCCGCGGCGGGAGACGGTCCCGCCCTGCGCGTCGATCAGCGCCGCCTCGCCCCCGGCAATGGCCTGCAACAGCGCCCGGCTGCGCCGCGCCTTGTTCGACACCGCCTCGGTCGGCGCGTCGTCGTAGAGCCGCTGGCGCGCCAGGTCGCAACAGATCGCCGTGAGCGCCGGATAGCCGCCCGCCGGCAGCGGCAGGCCGAAGGCCCGCGCCAGCGTGCTGTCGATCTCGGCCGAGGCGTCCGAAAGCGCCATCTCGACACGGTCCCTGTCGGGCTCGCCGTCGCAGCCCTCGTCGAGCAGCCGGTCCAGCTCCCCGGACCCGTAGCGCGTCCGCAGATCCTCGGGCGTCGCGTAGGGCACGATCACGCCGCCCGCTTCGTCGCGGCCTTCACCGCCCACATGGCGGCGCTCTCGATATCGGTCTGCGCCAGAGCCTTGAGGCGGGCCACTTCGCCGGCGATCCCGTCGGAGGCCGGATCGATGGTCTCGATCAGGTCAATGAGGTCCGCCGACTGCCGCTTGATCGCCGCAACCGTCCCGTCGCCCGACGGGTTGAACCCGATCCCGACGCGCAGCTCGCCCTTGCTCATTCCGCTCCCTCCCGTGCTTCCCGATATGCCGCCCACGCCGCGTCGCGCCCGGCCGCCGTGAGATCGGCAAGGCCGGTCGCCGCCTTGAGCGCCCGAACCTCGGGACGCCCGTCCTGCGTCCAGTGGTCCGGGTTGCCCTCTTCCAGACCGGCGATGGCGGCGAGGAGGCGGGCCTCGCGGCCCTCCCCCGCGCCGCCTGCCGGGGCGGGCGTTCCGGTGGCGGTCCCGGTTCCGGCGTCGTCGCCGGCATCTGCGGCCGGCGCGACGATGCCGCGCTCGATCAGCACGGCGATCTCGCCGGCAGAGAGCGGCAGCGCGACCTCCGCCCCCGGCTCGTGCCGCACGCGCCCGACCTGAAGCGGCGAGAGCACGCGCCACGTCACGCAGCCGCGGGTGTCGCCGATGCAGTCCATCACGCGACCGCCGCGTCGAACAGATAGCCCGCCAGAGGCGCAACGATCCGCTCCTCCACGCTGTCCACCACCCGGATGCGGTGCGCCCCCCGCGCGCCGATCGCCGCGTCGAAGCCCGAGCGGACCTCGCGCCCCCGCCAGGAAGCCGTGATCCCCAGCGTCGGCGGTCCGCTCGCATCCGCGTTCGGGTCGCGCCGGAACAGAAGCGCAGACTTGCCCCACACCCGCGCCAGCACCGCGTCCTGCCCGCGCGCCTTCGAGTTGATCCAGGTCTGGCCCACGACGAGCGCCTGGAGGTCGAACAGGTCCGCCACAGCCTGGCGGCTCGCAATCCCCCGGTCCCCCTCGCTCCGGTTCAGCGCCTTCAGGACGACCTTGTGGGTCCGCAGCTTCTGCCACACCGCGCTGCCCAGCAGAAGATGCGTCGGCGGAACCACCATCCCCTCCATCGCGCCCACGATGTCGTCGATCGAGTCGCTGTCGGCGTGGTCCGCGCTCCACCGGTCGTTGCCCGCCAGCGTCGTCCTGTTGCTGTCCGGGTACTTCGCCTTGTCGAACACCAGGTCCGCGGCGCGCTTCTCACGGGCGATCATCAAGAGGTCCGTGAGCCGCATGGTCGAGCGGTCGACCGGGTTCGCCGCACCCGGCGGCGCGTTCCGCACGTCGTCGTCCGGGATCGCGTCCTCGAGGCCGTAGTCCTCGCACGCCCCCGGCTTCTCGCTCGCCGTGAAGTGAACCATCGTCGGCGCGCTCCGCCGCCCGATCCGCGTGTCCGGAACCGTGAAGCTCTCGCCGATCGGATACTCGGTGTAGCGGTACTCCTTGCGGCCCACCGTCACACGCGGCAGAACCTCGTCGGCGATATAGGCCGGGTTGGAATAGCCGACGGCGATCGCCGTCCGCTCGTAATCGACCGGGTAGGTCGAGAGAATGTTGTCAGGCATGGCTCGATCCCTCCCCTAGAGCGTCGCCGGCGCGATCAGCACCGGGACGATGTCGCCGTCGGCCGCAGCGGCCCCGAGCGCGCGCCCGACCGCCTGTATCCGGCGATCCCACAGCACCAGCAGCTTCTTGTTGGCGGTGCCTTGAGTGCAGCGGATCACGCCGTCGCCGTGGACGCTGCTGGCGGCGGTGCGCGGCACCACCGCCGCCCCGTCCGAGGCCAGCTCGATGACCGCCGTCAGCCTGTCGGTCGCCTTGAGCAGGCCCGCCACTGCGATGTCGCCGTTGGCGGCGGCGCCGTCGACGACGGCGCTGTAGCTCGCGGGCGCGGCCGCGACCGCCTTGCCGTCGGCATCGGCAGCGAGCGACGCGCCGCTGTCGAAGGCCCCGGACGCCTCGACCGGCGCGATGCCGGCCAGATGCACGTCCACCCGGGCGCCGCCCTTCGCACCGAGCTCGTCGGCGATCCCGAGCAGCGGAGCGTTCTCCGCCCCCGCCCGGGCGGCCGTCCCGGCCGCCGCGCCGACGGCGACGATACGGTGGGCGCCGATCGCGCCAGCCGCAGCGAAGTTCTTCGTCAGAAGATATTCGTTCATCCCGCGTTCTCCGCCGCCGCCCGGCGCACCGCCTGGGCGATGGTCATGCTCCCCGTCGCATCCGCCGCCATCAGCGCCCGAGCCCGGGACGCAAGCGCGTGCGGATCGCGCGCCTCCTCCGCCGCAGCGTCCCCGTCCGGCGCACGCTCGGTGTAGTCCACACGCTTCGGCAGACCGCCCAGGAACCCGGCCAGCGCCGCTCGCGGGGTCTCCCGGACCTCGCCCGCGCCGGGCGCCGCGAACGCCAGCCGCGTCTCGCCGGCGTCGTCGTCCGGCAGCGACGCCAGAAGGGCCGACAGCCGCGGCCCCTCCGCCGGAAGCACACGCCCCGCCTTCACATGGCCCTCGATCTCCTCATCCGCCGCCGCAAGGCGCTCCGCCGCAGCGACCGCCGACTCGTGCGCCGCCCTCTCCGCCGCAAGCGCCGCGCGGGCGGCAGCCAGCTCTTCACGCTCCGCGGCCAGCCTGGCCTCCTTGTCCTCGTCGGGCATCGCGCCCTCCTCCGTGTCGTCGTCGATGGTGCCGGTGTCGTGAGAGTCCGCGCCGCCGCCGGTGTCGCCGTAGGTATCCAACATCCGGTTGACGGTATCGGACATCCGCCTGACGGCCTCGCGGGCCGCCGCCGCGCCCGCATTGCCGGCGAGCGTCGCCGGCGTATCGGACGCATCCATGTGCTCGCCGATCGCCTCGATATCCCATTCCGGGATCAGCGCATCGGCCTTCTCCACGCCGTCGCGCTCGATTACCCAGTCGCGCAGGCGCCTGAGCGTCCGCCGTACCGCCCCCCACGCCCAGCGCTCCGAGTCCGCCAGGTCCGACGCCGCCAGAAGGATCGTCCGGTCCGCAGAACCCGAGAACCGCGTCGGCGCAAGGCCGTCGACCGCAGGCGCCCGACCACCCAGAAAGCCGAGGTGAACCAGCGTGTCGCCGTTGAGAGCGACCGAGCGCATGGCGTAGCGCCCCTCCTCGACAGCCTCCCGGAACGCCGGCGCGATATCGCGCAGCTTCGCCTGAAGCCGGTCGCCCACCTGCCGCAGGCCGTCAACCCAGCCCCAGGCCGGCGCGTCCGTCTCCGGATGGCCCACAACAACGGGCGCAGGGTCCGCAGAACCGTAGGCCGCAGCGACACGCTCGAGATCGTCCTCGCCAAGCAGGACCTCCCGCCCCGACAGGTCGGTCCAGGTCCCCGTCCGGCAAACGTCGATCCAGCCGTCCAATGCGCTCATGGGGCCGAATATAGGCACACAATCGGAAACCGCGTCAGGGGACCATGGTCCCCTGAACGAAAGCCGCAAAATGTGCTGGAATCCGTCTCGAACCCACGCCCCGGACGGCCCGAAGGCCGTCCGGAAGAGCCTGCCCCCGGACTTGTTCCGGGTATCCGGGGGGCCGGGGCGGGGGACGGGATGCTCACAACATCCCGAACCGGGAGATAACGCCTCCCACGACCGCAACCGGCCCAGCTGTGGCCGTCCCGCCACCCCGCACGGGGCGGGAGCATGATCGTGGGAGGCGACCCCCGTGTCGAGTCGTTCGGGCCGCGCACCGGAAGCCCTCGAGGCCGTCGAGCCCGCAACGCCGCTCGCGCCCTGGTTCGGCGGCAAGAAATACCTCGCCGCCCGCATCATCGAGCGCATCGAGGCGATCCCGCACAAATGCTACGCCGAACCCTTCCTCGGCATGGGCGGCGTGTTCCTCAGACGGTGCCAGCGACCGAGAGCGGAGATCGTCAACGACATCAACGGAGACGTCGTCAACCTCTTCAGGATGGTGAGGGAACATCCGCAGGAGTTGGCCCGGCAGTTCGACTGGGCCTCATCCTCAAGAGCCGAGTTCCGACGCCTCTGCGCCGTCAACCCCGATACCCTCACCGACATCCAGAGGGCCGCCAGGTTCGCATACCTCCAGACCAACGCCTTCGGCGGAAAACCCGCAACCGACGCCACCCCCGGACAGACCGGCATGGTCACGCCCCACCACAGGGCAAGGTTCTCGTCGGCCCGCATGCGCAGGCTGATCGAGGCCGCCCACAGGCGCCTCGCACACGTCCATATCGACCGCCTCGACTGGGCCGTGTTCCTCGAGCGATACGACCGGGAGTTCGTGCTGTTCTACATCGATCCGCCATACCTCGGGCACGAAAACGACTACGGCAAGGGACTGTTCTCACGGGAGGATTTTGGGCGCATGGCCGCGATGCTCGCCAGGCTGAAAGGGCGGTTCATCCTGTCGTTGAATGACACGCCCGAGACGCGGGAGACGTTCAGGGGCTTCCGGATCGAAGCCGTGGAAACCCGATACTCCGCCAACGCAAAGGCCACGCGGAGAGCCGGAGAGCTGCTGATCTCGAATTGACGAAAGCACTCCTCCGTCTGTGAGACTAGTTCACCCCCGGAGGTCGTTCCACATCGGCACCGCTTTCTCGCGCAAGTTAATGTCTATTCCTGATTGACGATCGAATCAACAAGGTGGTCGGTCCGACAATATTCTTTCCTGATTTCAATTGCCTTCTCGATGACCGATTCAAGGTTGCACTCGATCCAACGATATCTTTCTTCACTGGTTCCACCTTGCGGATCGTAGCATTTCACAGCGGTTGAAAACTCTTCTCCAAAGTCTTGAAGCGGGATGCGATCAAACGGGTTACTCCCCTTGGCAGAGGTCTGACCATATTGATCCTTCAGGCCATGGATGTGTATCCCGGCAACTCCCATTTCATCATCCCAGGATTTCACGATTTCGTAGTTGATCCATTTCCGGTCTGCCGTACAAGAACCGACAAGAACAATCGTACAGGTTCGTCTTTTCATCTGGCCTGCGATCCAGCGTTTGATCTCTGCTATTTCTCCTAGTCTTCTCCCACCCGTTGTCGTATGATTGCTGATCGCCTTCGATTGCGCCGATGTTCCTCACCTGCGCAGTGCGCCAAGCATCAGCACTGTAATGAAAGCTATAGAAGACCCTACGTGTCATGACATCCTCCTGTTTTGACAATGACGAAAAAGAGAGCACCCAGTACAGCCAAAAGAGGTCCGTAGAACAAACAGACTGACCAAGATCTTATGATTCTCCATATGGAATCGACAGAGTTGGCATAAGAGCTATAGCCCATGTCGAAAAGCTTGGTGGATTTTCCGGCAGCGACATCACGGTAGAGTGCCCTGTAGCATCTTTCGATATACAGATACCGCTTATGCACATGGCTCCGGTTCGATCAACATGCTGTAGGTAAGGGGTTTTGCATTGGTGGCGATGCGGAAGAGCGAGCGGAAAGCAGCGTGGCGGGTTTTGCGGCGGTTGAAGCGAAAGGCGAACTCATCGAGATAGGCCTGCAGATGCTTGCGGCGCAGCCCGTGGTAGACGCCTCGCGCCCATCCTTTGAGGTTGGAGAAGACTTGGTGGATCCACGGCAGGACGAGGTGAGCGGCGGTCTTCCCGACGACATGGACATTGTGGCGATCGGCGGGGACCGCAGCGTAGCCGGACCAGCCGTCGGTTTTCGCGATGGCGTCGGGATCGGCGGCGGTTTCGACGAAGTGTCCGAGGTCGGCGGCGCCGTAGGAGGAGATTTCGGCCAGCCGCAGGCGGCCCGGGATGGTTCCATCCCCCAGTTCGATGGCGCCGACGATGAGCATCTTGCCGTCGTGGCTGCGTCCTTGCCCTCCGGTGGGAGGATCGTCTTTGGTCCGGAATGGAAGGCTGGCCTCGTCGATTTCCACCAGGCCCGACAACGGGTTGCGCTCGGGGTCGACCATGCTGGCGCGCAGCTTGTGGGCGAGCAGCCAAGCGCTGCGGTAAGAGCCGATACCGAGCTGTTTCTGGAGCTGCAGGGCAGAGATGCCGTTGGAGTGGGTCGCCATCAGGTAGGCGGCCCAGAACCAGACGGTGAGCGGCAGCTTGCTGGCGTGCAGGATCGTCCCGGCCGTCACCGAGGTCTGCCGGCGGCAGCCGGCGCACTCGAAGGTGTGTGCTTTTCTGCGCAGCGCCCATCCCTTTTCATGGCCGCACGCGGGACAGACGAAGCCGTCCGGCCAGCGCATTTCGATCAGCCAGGCGGCGCAGGCGTCATCGTCCGGGAACATGTGCTGGAAGGCGAGGAGGCTGTCGGCGACCTGTTTCATGTGGTGGCTCCGTCGGCAGGAACGTATAGGCAACATTCTACCCGTTCTCCCGCCCTAACCTCAACCTCAACATCTGGTGGCAAACTCTCGCGACCGGAGCCATGTGCATAAGCGGTATACAGATATCTGGCGTCTAACAGCCAGAATGTAACGACCGCAACGCCCCCGCCGACGGCGATCAACCAGTGGGGATCCTGGGACAGACCTGAGAAGACGAAAACTGAAGTGACCAACGCGACGGCCCAAGTCTTCATTTGGACGCTGTTTCCCGCCAAGCGGGCAGTGACGTCCTGAATCATTTTCAGGTGCTCAACCTTGTTGTGGGATTCATCGCTCATTCGCACCACCCCCGCCGCTTCCCGCCGTCATAGACCCGCCCATGCCCAGCCGCGATCAGCGCCGCCGACAGCGAGCGCCCGTCCACCATCAGATCGGCGACCACACGCCCGCCCCACTTGCCCCACTCAGGATCGCGCACGATGACGCTCGATGCCTCGGCAACCGCTCCCGCCGTGAACGCCGTCGCCGCCAGACCCGCCGCACGCTCCTCTTCGCACTTCGCACGACCGCCCCTCTCCGGCGTGTCTACATCGCGCAGCCTCACCCTCAAGTCTGCCAATTCGGGCGGTAGGTCTGCGGAGGCGTCGACCGCCACCGTGTCACCGTCGATCACGCGCACCACAGGCCAGGCGTAATCCCCGGCATGGGCCGGGGCGGCAAGCAGTACGGCAGCGCCCGCGACGATCGCGACGCGTCCAATCACTCCTCGACCTCCGGCACCCGGCCGAGCCGCACATGGAACACCGGCTCGGCGTACTCGCCCGCATCCTCGTCGGCTGTGACCGTATAGGCGTCCACCCCGGCGTAACGGCCCGTCGCAAACAGCTTCTCCGCCCGCGCCCGCGCCACCGGGGCGTTCCGCACCGGCAACGGATCCGCCGGAACCAGGCGGCGCCTGACCGCCCTGTACGGCTGCACGACATGCCGGGTCTCGCGGGTCATCGGCCGCCGTGCGCCTCGGTCGTCCGCAGCGGCCCCGACCATGCCACCCGGCCCACCACACGATCCGACTCTCTCGAGCGCCGCGACGGATAGACAGGATTGTCGCTGGTCATCTCCCACCCCTCATCTTCCTCGCGCAGGCGTTTCACTACCAGACCGTCATCGGTGTGGATCACGAACACCTGCCCGTCGATAGGCTCCGCGCCTCTCCGATCCAGAAGGATCACATCCCCGTCGTTCAGGGTCGGCTCCATCGAATCCCCCGCAGCCCGAAGGCCGATCAGGCCGGACGGGCGAATCCAGGGCGGCAGGAGCGAGCGCGGGATCGCGATGTGAAGATCGGCCTCCTCCTCGAACACCATCTCGCCCGAGCCCGCCGCCGCGCGCACGTCACGGGCAAAAGGCACGAGCACATCGTCGTTCGCCGCTGTCGTAGAATCCGGCTGCGCCTCGCCGACAGGGGTGTCGAGTGCCCCGACCGCCGCAATCCCCCGCCGCTCCATCAAAACCGGCCACAGGTCATCCGGGATCGGATTGCCGCCGGCGTCCGCGATAGCCCGATTCAAGGTCTGCGCCCCGGTCTCTATATCGCGTAGGGAGGCCGGCGGCAGGCCGCCAGTGCCCGTGTCTTGTGTCCCGGGGCCGGCATCGTGAGGGACTGCATCAGCGCGCGGCGGGCCGACGTAAAGTTCAAGATCAAGGGCGTTGCACAGTCCCCTGAGCGTCCCAAGTTTGGGATCAAACCCCTTCTTGCGGAGATTGTATATCAGATATGGATTTCCTACGGCCCTACGTGATGCGGCGGCAGGCGACATTCCTTTTTCCACCAGCCGCCCTTCGATCAAACTAAGAAGATCATCTGTGTCAGGCATATTGGCACAAATACCAACATCTTGATGAAAGCGCAAATCTTCTGTTGACAGTTGGTTCCTGTGCCAATACGGTGATTGGTATGGAAACCAATGATGTCGCCCAGATCCTCCGCCTCGCACGTGCCTACGCCGCTGCCAAGAGCCACGCGCTGAGCACCGTCAGCTTGCGGATCGCCGGCCAGGGCAGTCTGTTCGGGCGTCTCGAGAGTGACGAAGCCGGTCTCACGATCCGGCGCCGGGACCACATCTTCCAGCAATTCAGCGACCACTGGCCCTTCGGCACGCCGTGGCCTGCCGACATTCCGCGCCCTGCGGCGTCGCCGGGCTCGCCTTCTGCGGAGGCGGCGTCGGGGAAGGAGGCGGCGTGATGGGCGTGGTTGCGACGAAGCGCCGTTCGATGGGCGCGGCCCGGCGTCTTCGCATTTTCGAAGCGGGCGGCGGTATCTGCGGCTGGTGTCACGAGGCGATCGAGCCTGACCAACCTTTCGAGATCGACCATGCGGTTCCCTTGTGGTTCGGGGGGGTGGACGACGACGGCCCGAATGCGTACCCGATCCACAAGCACTGTCACCACCTCAAGACCTTCGGGCGCGAACGCGACCGTCGGCGCTATTCGGACCTCTCGAACATCGCGAAGACCAGGCGTCTTCGGGCGGCGCGCCTCGGCCTCGCCCCGCCCGGGCGGGGCGGCCGGCTGAGCGACCCCCGCCTGGTTCGCAAGATTGACGGTCGCGTGGTTGAGCGCGACGGCCTGGAAGGGGGGATGGGATGATGCGCCGGCGGCGTTTCCCGGGCCTCGTCGCGTCGGTGCCGGTGCGGGTGGAGTCTGCCTGATGCACGCGGCACGGCTGGACCGGTCGGCTCGGCTGCAACGGGTGCATGCCGTGCTGTCGGACGGTGCGGAGCATTCGACGCTGGACATCGCGACCAGGGCCGGGGTATGCGCGGTCAACTCTTGCGTCGCGGAGTTGCGGGCCGGCGGGGCGGATATCGTGTGCCGCCAGATCGCGAGCCCGGCGAGCGGGCAGCGCATCTGGCTCTACCGGATGGTTGCGCCGGCTCCGGCGGAGGCGGCGTGAGCGAGCGGCCCGATCTTCGGGTTGTGGGCGTCAAGCCTGCCGACGATGCGGCGGCCGCCGGGCGCGCGACGGCGCCCGGGCTGGCGCTTGACGACGCTCTCGGGCGTGACGACTGGTTGGCTCTTGGCAAGGAAATATCCCGCCGGCGGGATATTTCGGGATGGCATCTGGGCGACTGGTCGCGGCATGGGGAGCGTCGCTGGGGCGATCTGACGGTCGCGGCCGCCGAGATCGGGATTGCGCGCAAGACGCTCTATCACTGCGCGGGCGTTGCCCGGCGCTTCGAGGATCCGGCGCGCCGTCGGGCGGGTGTCAGCTTTTCGTCTCATGCCGAGGTTGCGGCGCTCGACGCGGAGACGGCCGAGCGCATTCTGGATGAGGCGGAGGCCGGCGGCTGGCCGCGCGAGCGGGTGTTGTTAAGCGTGGAAAAGTGACCCCCTATTGGGGGTGATCGGCGTCCAAAATTGACCCCCTTGGATTTGTGTCCATGAACACACCTCGTCGTTTGGACGGACGGGGTGGTGGGGGAGATGCTGGTTGTGGAAACGATCGCGAAGATCCGTCGGGATCATCTGGTGAAGGGCGTTCCGATCAAGAAGCTCGCCCGGGATTTGAGGGTTTCCAAGAACACGATACGCAAGGTGGTGCGGGGCGATGCGACCTCGCACAGCTACGAGCGCAAGATCCAGCCGATGCCGAAGCTTGGGCTGTGGGTGGAGGAGCTTGAGCGCCAGCTGAAGGCCAACGAGAAGAAGGCACGCAAGGATCGGCTGTCTCTTCTGCGGATTCATGAAGACCTTGTGTCGCTGGGCTACAAGGGCGGCTATGACGCGGTTCGCCGCTATGCCAGGGCCTGGCGGCGCCGGTGGCGGCTGTTGTCGCCGGCGCAGGCCTATGTGCCGCTGATCTTCGATCCCGGCGAGGCCTACCAGTTCGACTGGAGCCACGAGTACGCGCGTCTGTCGGGCGCGACGACCAGGGTGAAGGCGGCGCACATGCGGCTGTGCCACAGCCGGATGTATCTGGTCCAGATCTTTCCCCGCGAGAGCCAGGAGATGGTCTTCGAGGCGCACGAGCGTGCCTTCCGCTTCTTCGGCGGGGTCTGCCGGCGGGGCATCTACGACAACATGAAGACGGCGGTGAGCACGATCTTCGTGGGCAAGAAGCGGGACTACAACCGCCGCTTCCAGGAGCTGTGCTCGCACCATCTGGTGGAGCCTGTGGCGTGCACGCCAGGGGCTGGCTGGGAGAAGGGGCAGGTCGAGAAGCAGGTGGGTGACCTTCGCGGCCGCCTGTTCGTGCCCATCCCGCGGGGCCGCTCCTACGCCGAGATCAACGAGTGGCTGATGGATCGGTGCATCGAGGACGCCAAGAAGCATCCGCATCCGACAATCCCGGGCAAGACGGTGTGGCAGGTGTTCGAGGAGGAGCAGCCCTTCCTGATGGCGTATCGCGGCCCCTTCGACGGCTTCCATGCCAGCGAGGTGTCGGTCTCGAAGACCTGTCTGGTGCGCTTCGACAACAACCAGTACAGCGTCGCGGCCCGCGCCGTCGGCCGGCCGGTGGACGTGCGGGCCTATGCCGATCGGATCGTCATCCGCCAGGACGGCGAGACCGTTGCCGAGCACCCCCGCAGCTTCGGGCGCGGCCGGTTCGTCTACGATCCGTGGCATTACGTGCCGATCCTGACGCGGAAGCCCGGCGCGCTACGCAATGGCGCGCCCTTCAAGGACTGGCAGTTGCCCAACGCGCTCGGCCGCCTGCGAACCCGGCTCGCGGGCCACGACGACGGCGACCGGCAGTTCGTCAAGGTGCTCGCGGCGGTGCTGGAGGACGGACTGGAGGCGGTTGAGGCGGCCTGTGCCGAGACGCTCGACTGCGGTGCCTGCAGCGCCGACGTGGTGCTCAACATCCTCGCCCGGCAGCGCCAGCCGGCACCGCCGGCAATCATCCCGACGCCCGAGGGCCTGCAGCTTCGCCACAAGCCGGTAGCCGACTGTCAGCGCTACGACAGCCTGAGGGAGGCCGGTCATGGAGCGTCATGATGTGCTGGAGATGATGACCCAGCTGAAGCTCGCAGGTATGCGCGCCGCTTACGACGACATCCTTGCCGACGGGCTCAAGCGCCGCCATCCGGTGCAACAGATCATCGGTACGCTGCTGCAGGTCGAGATCGCCGACAAGAGGGCCCGCTCGATCAAGTACCAGATGGCCTCCGCCAAGCTGCCGACGGTCAAGGAGCTGGCCGACTTCGACTTCGCCGCCTCGCCGGTCAACGAGCCCCTGATCCAGGAGCTCGCCGGCGGCGGCTTCCTCGAGGGCAAACGCAACATCGTGCTGGTCGGCGGCACCGGTACCGGCAAGACCCATCTCGCCGTCGCCATCGCGCGGTCCTGCATCCGCAAGGGCGCGCGCGGCCGGTGCTACAACGTCGTCGACCTGGTCAACCTCCTCGAGGCCGAGCTTCGCGCCGGACGCCAGGGCCGCACTGCAGACCAGCTCGTCCGCCGCGACTTCGTCATCCTCGACGAGCTCGGCTACCTGCCCTTCGCCCAGGCCGGTGGGCAGCTGCTCTTCCATCTGATGAGCCGGCTCTACGAGCGCACCTCGATCGTCATCACCACAAACCTCGCCTTCGGCGAATGGCCATCCGTCTTCGGCGACCCCAAGATGACCACAGCGCTGCTCGATCGCCTCACCCATCATTGCGAGATCATCGAGACCGGCAACGAGAGCTGGCGCTTCAAGAACCGCTCCTGACCCGCCGCCGGCCTCCCTTGCGGCCCGGTTGCCCCGGTGGGCCAACAGGGACCCCCCACGCGGCTTCGCTCCGCGTAGCGCAGGGCGCCACACGAAGCCGCGCGGGTCCCCCCTATTGGCTACCGGGACAACCTCCGCCGTGCCACTCAGGGGGGTCAATTTTGCACGCCGATCGGGGGTCAGTATTGAAAGCCGATTGACAAGCGGGTGCGCGAGGCAGTTCGGGAGGCGCGGTGCGGCGGCTGCAAGCCGACCGATCCTGCCAGGGCGCGGGACGCAGCGGACCGGATGCGCGACCGGATCGATGCCGAGCAACGAGTGGCCGCCGGCGCCGCCAGACGCATGACGAAGGTCGCTGTCGAGGCGTCGCGGTCGTCGGAGATCCGGGCGATGCACCGCAGTGCCCAGTACGGTCTGGCGCGGGATATCCGCCGGGAGTTCGGCAAGGCGGGCGCTGCGCTGCGCGCGCGGCACGCCGACGCGGCGGCGGCGCTGGCGCCGATCGAGGGCCCGGAGGCGGGCGGGGCGGGCGCGGACGAGCGCGCCGTGGCGGCTCTCATGGACGAGATCGATCCGGTCCTGCGGGCCGTGATGGGTCGGATCGCACAGGCATCGCGCGATGCCGCGGGGATGCCGCCGGCGGAGCGGCGTGCGCTGGCGGCGCGTCTGGAGGCGGCGATCGACGCCCGCATCGAGGGGGCGCAAACGGTTCTTCAGGACGAGATCCAGCCGGCGCTGGAGCATCTGGCGGGCGAGCCATGACCGGCGAGCTGACCCGGAAGGGCGGCGCCCGGATCGCCACGCAGGCGTATCGCGATGCTTCGACCGTCTGTGGCGACGAACGGAACGCCGCGGTTCCGATGCGAACCGCATGGATCGATCCCATCGACATCGAGCGGGCGGCCGCGTGGCAGCGGATCTGGGACACGGCGCCGCAGGAGGCACGGGATGCGGCACGGACACGATTGAGTGCCGTGGAGGCATCGATGCGTGCGGTGGCGCGCGGTTTTCCGCTGTACCACGCCGACGCCGCGGGCGGACGTGAGACAGGCCTGTCGGCGGGGACGGTCGGAAAGTGGCGGCGTCGCTATTGCGGTCGCAGGCCGATTGCGCGCCTGGTCTCCCTGCTCGACGATCGCTTCCAACGCGGGGCGCCGCCGGAATGGCTCTGAAGCCGCTCTTGCGCATGGCCCCCGCAACGCCCGTGCAGGCCCCGTGTGCGGGCGCTGCGGGGGCGGTGCACGACCCCACTCAGGCGCCTGGCGGAAGGGGACGTGGCCGCCATCGCTGCGGCGGGGCCTCTGGGCCGCAGGCCCGGCAAGGCCGAGCTCAGGGCCCTGGTCAGGGCCGCGCGGGGCAAGGGCGGGCTGCACACGCTGCGCCGGGTGCTGACCGAGGCGTGGAAGCTGGCCCGCGCCGAGGGCCGCGAGCGCATCGACGCGGACAGTCTCACGGTCGCCGCCGAGGCGGTTGCCGAGCAGGAGAACCACGGCGGCGACGGGGACGGGCGCGAGCGCGCCGGGGAGGCAGCGTGATGCTGTCCGACGATCTCCGCAACGCGCTGCGCAGCGTCCGCTACGAGATCGCCGGCGGGACCTGCTCCCCGGAGCTCTGGCTGCTGTTCTGCGACGGCATCGAGGACATCGCGGAGCGCCTGGCGGCCTGGGAGCGCGCGGCCGGTCCCGGCCCGCTCTCCCGGGGCGAGGTCGCAAAGGGCGGGAACGTGGTCGCGCTGCTGCACCCGGAGGACGCCGCATGAGCGCCCCCGCTGCGGCGCCGGACGCCGACGCGCCGGTGCTGACGGCCGACCTCGTCGACAAGCGCGACATGCTGCGCCGGCGCCTCGGCGCCGAGCTCGGCGACCGCACCTTCCGGCAATGGCTGGAGCGCAGCCTCGCGGCGGTGACGCCGCAGCCCGGGGACGAGCCGCCCGTGGCTGAGCCGCGCGACATGCGCCCTGCGCATGGCCCGGCCGACGATTCGCCCCTTGGCGACGCCGGCGCCGGCGCGGTCCCCACCGAGCAGGATCCCGGCGCGGCCGATTGCGGCCTCGAGCCATGCGCCGGGTGCAATAGACACGATGCCGATGCGGCAGACGATCCCGCAGTTGAGACAGGACCTCGCATCCGGCCCACCACCCAGCGGAAGCGACTGACGCAACGCTGGTCGGAGGAAGATACCCGCGTCCTGCGCGAGCGCTACGCCGCCGGCGATCACCACGCCGACATCGCCGGGCTGCTCGAGCGCTCGCCCAATAGCGTGAACGGCCAGATCCACCGGCTCGGACTGTGGGAAGGCGGCGAGAGGCGGCGCCGGCGCCGCGCGCCGGCGGTCGGGGCGGCCGCACCCGATGGACCGCCGGCGCCGGCGGAGAATGGGCACGATACCCATTCCGGGACTCCCGAGGCTGCGTCACTTTCCGACCCCTCGTCCGGGGAGCCGGAAGCTGACGTGCCCGAGGCGCAGCCCGCGCCGCCCGGCGGCTGCCTCTGGATCGAGGACGAGCCGGGCGACCCGGGCTTTCCCGCGTGGTGCGGGGCACCGCGCGCGCCGGGCCGGTCCTGGTGCCCCGGGCACTGCCGGCGCGTCTTCGCGCGCGCGGACGGAGGCACGTTCCCGCCGGGGAATATCCCCGCATGAGCGACTACCCGTCGATCGGCCTGATCCAGAGCCATGTCGCGGCGCACTACGGCATCGGCGTCCGCGAGATGTGTTCCGACCGCAGGCCATCGGCGAGAGCGTCATCGATGCCGGCAATGCCAGGGCCGTGCAGGTGTTCCGCATCCAGCTCGCCTCGGGGAAGACCATCACGTCGATGACCAGCGCGCCGCGCGCGCTCAGGTCCAGGGGACGCCCCGGAGACCGGGCGATAATCGACGAGGCCGCCTTCGTCGACGACCTGGGCGAGGTGCTCAAGGCCGCGCTCGCCTTCCTCACGTGGGGCGGGCGGGTCCATGTGATCTCGACCCACAACGGCGAGGCCAGCCCCTTCAACCTGCTGCTGCGCGACGTGCGCGAGGGCCGCCAGCCGGGGTCGGTCCACAGCATCCCCTTCCGCCGGGCCGTCGCAGAAGGGCTGGGCCGGCGCATCTTCGAGGTGACGGGCAAGGAGTACTCGCCCGGGGCGGAGGCCGAATGGGAGGCCGGGATCCGGCGCACCTACGGCCACCGGGGCGCCGAGGAGCTCGACTGCGTGCCCAGTGCAGGGACCGGCGCCTGGCTCGCATGGGACCTGATCCGCGAGCGCGAGCACCCGGACGCGGGCGATCCTGTGCGCCACGCCGGCGGGAGCACCTGGATCGGCGTCGACGTGGCGCGGCGCCGCGATCTCTGGGTCGCCGCCGTCATCGAGAAGGCCGCCGACGCGCTCTGGGTGCGCGAGATCGTCGCCCGCCAGGGCATCCCGTTCAGCGAGCAGCGCAGGATCGTGCGCGGCCTCGCCGAACGCTACCGCCCGCTCCGCATCGCGGTCGACCAGACCGGCATGGGCGAGGCCGTGGTCGAGCAGTGGCAGGAGGACCACGGCACGCTGCGGGTCGAGGGCGTGCTCATGACCGGCCCGCGCCGGCTGGATGCCGCCACCGCGCTGCGCGAGGCCATGGAGGACAAGCGCCTGCGCCTCCCCGCAGACGAGGCATTGCGCCGCGACCTCCACGCCGTGCGCGCCGAGGCCGGACCCACCGGCTCGCCCCGCCTGGTCGCCGAGCGCTCGGGCACCGACGGCCACGCCGACCGCTTCTGGGCGCTCGCGCTCGCCTGCCTCTCGGCCTCGCAGGCATCCGGCCCCTTCCAGGCCTGGATCGGCGAGGGCCGCCACGCCGTCCATGACATGCCGGGCTCCCCCTTCGACGGCGATACCGGCTACCGCATCGACACCGAACTCGGCGTCGTCCATTCCCCCCTCTCCGCCCTGAACGGCTGGCGATAGCCCATGGCCGCGCCCGCCCCCGCACGTCCCGGGACCGCCGAGATCGCAGGCCCGCAGGCCGGCATCGGCGGCATCGGCGAGCTCGTCCTCCCCTGGCTCGACAGCGACCCGGCGCTCGGCGCCGACCCCCGCCAGTGGCAGGCCGATCCCACCGGGATCGCGGCCGCACAGGCCGCGCTCCGCGACCCCCACGCCCGCGCCGTCCTCGACCAGCGCCTCGACGCCGTCACGGCCGCCCCCCTCGATATCGAACCCGGCGGCCCGATGCGCCGCGACAGACAGGCCGCCGGGGACCTCGCGGACCAGTTCGGCGGGATCGGGATCGACCGCATCTCCCGCGAACTCCTCCACGCCGCCTGGTACGGATACAGCATCGCCGAGTGCATCTGGGAGATCGACGGCGCCCGCGTCCGCCTCGCCGATCTCAAGGTCCGCGACCCCGCCCGCTTCCGCTGGCGCAGGGACGGAACCCCGCTGCTCGTTACCCGCGAGAACCCGCGCGGCGCCGAACTCCCGCCCGCCAAGTTCGTCGTGCTCGCCCAGCCCCGCAGCCACGGCGGCCAGCCCCACGGCCCCGGCGCCGCACAGTGGTGCCTCTGGCCGGTCTGGCTCAAGCGCCAGGCTGTGCGCATGTGGGCGGTCGCGCTCGAGAAGTTCGGCAGCCCCACCGCCATCGGCACCGTCCGCCGCGACGCGCCGGCGGCCGAGATCGAGACGATGCTCCAGGCCCAGCGCGCCATGGCCGGAGGCGCCGGCCTCGTCATCCCCGAAGGCCAGGAACTCAGGCTGCTCGACTCGGCCCGCCGCGCCGGCGGCGACTACGGCGCCTTCGTCGCAGCCCTCGACGGCATGATCGCGGACGCCGTCCTCGGCCAGCGCGCAACCTCCGAGATCGGACCCTGGCGCGGCACCGCCGAAGTCCAGGCCAAGGTGCTGGAGCGCCTCGTCGCCGCCGACGCCCGACGGCTCTCCGCCGCGCTGCGCAACTCCGTCGCCGCCTGGCTCACCCAATGGAACTTCCCCGGCGCAGACGTGCCCGAACTCGCCCGCAACACCGCGCCCCCCGAGGACCTCGTGGCCCGCGCCAGGCGCGAGGAGACCGTCGCCCGAACCTCGGGCCTCCGCCCCACCCCCGCCCATGTCGAGCAGGTCTACGGCGGAGAATGGGAGAAAGCCCCCGACGCGCCCCCGACGCCAGGCGGCGATCCCCGCCCCGCGCGCCTCGCCGAGCCGGCGCAGCAGGACGACGACGCCATCGACGACGCCGTGGACGCGATCGCCGCAGACTGGCAGCCCCTCATGGAGCCGGTCGTCGCCCCCGTGCTCGGCGCCGCAGAGAACGCCGACAGCCTCGGCCGCTTCCGTGCCGCGCTCGACGAGCGCCAGCTCTGGGAGAACATGAACGCAGACCGCATCGCCCGCCGCCTCCGCCGCACCGCATTCTCCGCCCGCCTCTCCGGCGACGCAGGCCTCGACGAGGGCGAGGGCTGATGCCCGCGCCCGAGATCCTGGACGTACCCCCCGCAGAGGCCGTCGAGCACTTCCGCGCCAGGGGCTTCCACACAGGCTTCGACTGGCGCGATACCGATGCCGAGCAGCACCTGGTCTCCTTCACCGCCGCCAAGGCCGCGAAGCTCGACATCCTCCAGGACCTGCGCACCGCCGCCGACAAGGCCATCGCGGACGGCACAACCTTCGAGACCTTCGCCAAGGAGCTGCAGCCCACCCTGGTCCGCAAGGGATGGTGGGGCAGGCAGCCCATGACCGATCCCCTCACCGGCAAGACGCGCATCGTCCAGCTCGGCTCGGCCCACCGCCTGCGCATTATCTTCGATACCAACATCCGCATGGCCTACGCCCGCGGCCGATGGGAGCGCATCGAGCGCCTCAGGGAGGCCATGCCCTGGCTCCGCTACGTCGCCGTCCAGGACGCCCGCACCAGGCCCGACCACCTCGCATGGCACGGCACCATCCTTCCCGTCGATCACCCCTTCTGGAAGACCCACTACCCGCCCAACGGATGGAAGTGCCGCTGCATCGTCCAGCAGCTCGGAGACGACGACCTGGAGCGCTACGGCTATAAAGTGTCGTCAGGCCCGCCGCCGCTCTCCGGGCGCACCAGGCCGTGGAAGAACCGCCGCACCGGCCGCATCCACCAGGTCCCCCTCGGCATCGATCCCGGCTTCCAGCACAACGTCGGCCGCGCCCGGCCCGGGCGCGACAGCGCAAACCGCCTGATCGAGAAGATCGACGACGCGCCCCCCGACCTCGCACGCGCCGCCATAGGCAAACCCTGGCGCGGGCAGCTCTTCCGCTCACCACCTCGAAGGCCGGTCCGACGCCGACTGGCCCGCGGCCGTGCTCTCCGCCCCGGTGCGCGGCGCCATCGGCGCACGCTCCCGAACCGTCCGCCTCTCCACAGAAACCGCCGCAAAGCAGGCCAGGAGACACCCCGATCTCGAACCCGCAGACTACGCCCGCGTCCAGCGCATCCTCGATCAAGGGGAGATGTTCGTGGAGGACAACGGCCGTTTCGCGCAGGGCTTCCTCGAAGAGGACGGGCGCCTGTGGAAGGCCGTCGTCAAGTCGGCCGCAGGTGGCGACGAGGCCTACATCGTGAGCCTGCACAAGGCGCAGCCCCATAACCTCGACGCCGCGCGCCGGCGCCTGAAGCGGATTGTCGGGGAGGGAGGTTGACGCCGGGCGGGTCGTAAACCCCGCGCTCGCCCGAAGGCATGAGAGGACTACGAATGCTTCCGGCGTCGCGCCCGACCCTACGCGCCGCCGCACGCCACCTCAAGCCGATTCAGCGCCCCGGCGCGGGCCGCCGCCAGCCTCGCGGGACGGGCGCCTCGCCCCGCACCTCGCACCGGATTTTCCAGCCGAATCCGATACCCCGAAACCGCACCGATTTACGGGCCTTTCAGCACCCCTGAAACGCCCCGAAAATCATCGTTTCCAGCCAATTCACGGCCTCTGCACGGCCCGATTCGCAAAGACTTCCGTCCGCACGCCAGCCGCCGCACCGCCACCGTGCCGCCGCGCATCCCCTTGAGATTCCGCCACCTTCCGCCCGATTCCGCCTGATTCCACCCCTTGACCCGATTCACAACGACTTTCGTCCGTCTACATGGTCGGCCGTCTCCCGGCCGCACAGTTCCATCCGGCCGTTGCCGTGCATGTCGGTCGACTTGTTGTAAAGCCGCAGGCCGATGAACAGCGTATTGGTATCGTCTATCGGCACCGCGTAGAGTGTCAGCGCGGTACGCCGGAACGCCTTGATCTGAGATCCGTCCTCCCACAGATCGCCGGTGCATCGCATATTCGGCATTATGACGTCCACGGAATCGAACCACATATTCTCGCCACTGCGCCGCGTGGTCTCAGTCATCATGCCGCTCGGCGTTTCGCGCCAGCGCTGCACTGGATAGGCGCCCCAGGCCTCGACGAACTGTGCGCCGCTGTGCCGGGTGTGCAACCAGGTCGCGTGAAACGGATCGCAGCAATTCTCGTGCACCTGGAGCCAGTTGCACGCGAAGTGGAAGCAGTGAGCCGCATACTCCGTGTCGGGATACTCGTAGATCTCCGGACGCGGGAACTCCGGCACTTCAGCCGGCGGGCCCATATAGGCAAAGATCAGTCCCCGGTATTCCCGCACCGGGTAGGCGCCGTGACGCACGGTGTGCCTGATCTTGCTGCTTTCGGGCAGACCCGGCGTCTCCAGGATCGTGCCGTCGGTCCCGAAGTGCCAACCGTGATAGCAGCACTGGATCCCGTGTTCTGTCACCTTGCCATATTCGAGCGAGGTGCCGCGGTGGCTGCAGTGGCGATGCAGCAGACCAACTTCGCGCCGCCTGTTGCGGAACAGGATCAGATCCTCGCCCAGGATGCGGACGGGAACGGGTACGCCCTCCGTGCCGCCATCGGCGCGGTCCACGACCTCCGAGGACATGGCCACGGGATGCCAGAAGCGCCGCAGATACTCGCCGCCTGGCGTCCCGCGGCCGACCTGGGTCAACTCCTCGTCTGGCTCGGGAACGAGGGCCTGGTGGTAGCCCACGAATTGCTCGTTCCGCTCGGCGCGGGGCTGCCTGGACCCGGTTGGCATGGTGTCCTCCCCTCTCGGATGCATCCCAACCAACGCGCCTTATGCCGCGTGAGAAACGCAGCGCACAGGCTAGGGCATCCTCCAATTGCTCTCAATCACATCCGCCGCACACGACCTCGGCTCAGCGGGCGCCTGCGGCGGGCCCGTCCCTGGCGTAGCGCCACAGCCCCGCTAGCCGGCGCATCAGTGCTTCCACCGCGCCGGCCACGCCACCCGGAAACACCATGATGAACAGCACGATAATCGCACCGAGGCCGATGTTGCGATAGTCGACAGCCTCCTTCAGTCCCTCGTCCGCGATCATGATCACCGCGGCGCCGGCGATCGGTCCCCAGGTGCGGCCCATGCCGCCCACCACGAGCATCGCCACGAGGTAGATCAGCAGCGACAGGAACAGGATGTTCGGGCCGATCACTCGGAAGGTGCCTGCATAGACGCCGCCGGCGAGGCCGGTGAAGAACGCCGAGACGGCGAACGCGAGGAGCTGATACTTGAAGCGGCTGATGCCCTGGGTGACCGCAAAGGCCGGGTTTTCGTTCAGCACTCGGAATGCCATGCCCAGCGGACTTCGAATCACCAGGATGGAAACCAGCGTTGCCAGCGCCAGGACCACGAGGGCGAGAAAATAGTTGCCGAAGAACCAGTCCCGTCCCAGC
The DNA here is from genome assembly GCA_963422645.2 of Alphaproteobacteria bacterium. Lineage (GTDB taxonomy): Bacteria > Pseudomonadota > Alphaproteobacteria > UBA828 > UBA828 > WTGU01. The sequence goes on along the minus strand of CAXXVO010000007.1, from coordinate 83,437 downwards.
CAATCACGGAAACCGAAGTCGCCGAAGCGGGTGAACCCTTGGACCCCGCCGGTGAATTGCACGCAGATGGTGTCTTCCATTCTGAAGCAATCCACGTCGGTGATGATGAGCACGAGCAAGGCCTGGGCGACGGCAAGCGTCAGCAGGGCTACGTAAGGCCCCTGGAGGCGCAGGCACGCCAGGCCGATGACGATGCTGAAGACCACCGTCAAGAGGGCGGCGAGGGGCAGTGCCGCCCACAGCGACCAATCGAGGAAGTAGGCCATCATCGCGGTGGCGTATCCGCCGAAGGCAAACAACGCTAGCTGCGCAAGCGAGAAGATGCCCGCGACACCGAACACCAGGTTCCACTGGGTGACGACCGTGGCCCAGATAAAGAAAACGGTCAGTTGACGAATGACGTAGGTCGTGGGGTCGAGAAAGGGAAGCACCGCGGCCACGACCAGCAGAACCAACCCGATCCCCAGGTCGCTTCGCCACGCCTTGCTACCGCTTTGCGTCACACGCGGGTCACTTGCTTGCGCCCGAACACGCCGAACGGTCGCCAGATCAGGGCGACAATCACGAGCAGGAGCAGCGCCGGAAGCGCGAACCGGACGCCGAAGACGTACTGCACCCCCGCCTCGTAGAGACCGAGGATCATCGCCGCGTAGAACGCGCCCGCTACGTTGCCCAGCCCCGCGATGACGCAGACGATGAAGGCCTTGAGCATGGGGTCGTAGCCCATGGTCGGCGCGAGTGTGGTGATCGAGCTCAGCATGACGCCGGAGACACCCGCCACAACGCCGCCGAGCGCCATCACCTGGGCGAACACACGGCCGACGTTGACCCCTAAGAGCCGGGCGGCATCCTGATTTTGCGCGGTCGCCCGAATGGCGCGGCCCATGCGCGTGCGATTCAGCAGCCACGCCATCACCACCATCATCACCATGGCGATGCAGATGATGATCAGATTCTGCCAAGGAATGTAGATCTCGCTGATCGTGAAGCCCTTCTCCAGTCCGATCTTGAAGGGCTGGCTCTGGGGATAGGCGCCAAAAACCTTGAGGACGACGTTCTCAAGCAGGATGGCGAGGCCGATCGTCGCAATGATCACATTGGTTTCGAAGGCCGGGAGCCGGTACATCCAGCGCACAATCGCGAAATAGAGCAGCAGACCAAAAACGAAGCTGGCAATCATCGCAGCGGGCAGGCCCAGCACGGGGTGCAGGTTCAGGCCGCTGACTGCGGCGAACGAGGCATAGCCGCCGATCGTCAGCAGCGCGCCGTGAGCCATGTTGAGCATGCCGAGCGCGCCCCACAGCAGCGACAGGCCCACGGCGCCCGTCGCGTACATGGAGCCGAGAAGAAGCCCGCTGGAAATGATCTGAATGAGAGCGTCCACTATCGCTCACTCGCTTCGGGCGGACCCGAAACTCGCCGGCGGTGACGCAACTCGGTTCTTCGCCATTTTCGAGGCGGCAACCTGCTGCACTGATCGACTGCGCCTAAGTGCCGGGAGAGAGTGCTCTCTCCCGGCATCGCTCTTAAGAGCCGCGTGTCAGGTCCACGGCACTCAGGCGTCCATCCACGGAGGCGTCAGGAACCGACCCGTATCGTACGGGCTCGGCGCGATGATCACCGGCGGCTCCGTGAGCTCCTGAATCTGGATGTACTGGTGAGGAATGCCGAGTGACGGATCGGGCGTGGCGTCGGGATAGGGAATGGCCTCCTGATTGATGTCATAATTCATGGTGCCCATCACGCCCCGGTAGGCGAGGCTGTTCAGCCAGTGCGAGATCTTGCGGTTCTGCTCGAAGTCGCCGGGTGCGCCGCTGCCGCCGGCAATGGCGGCGGCGATTATCCAGTCGTAGAAGCTGTCGTAGGACTGGGCGCCGATCAGTGGACTTGCGTCGTCACCGAACTTGGCCTTGTAGCGCGCCCCGAAGGCATTGCCGATTTCATCTTGCAGCTGGGCGATCACGGTCGAGTACGTGACGCCCACGACGGCCTCGCCGCCGATGTCCCGGAAGGCCTGCAACGAAGGCCCATACTGCATGTAGACGATGCTGTTCGTCGGATTCGGCGTGAACTGCAGCATGAACTGCGCCAGGTCCTGAGGTACCCAGTGGATCACGGCGAGCACGGCCGGGTTATCCTGTCTGACCTTGGCCAGAGTCGGCCCCCATTCCGAAATCGGCGTGACCACGACCTCGCTGCCGCTGATCTCCCAGCCGAATCCCTCGTAGGTGCTGCGGATCGCATTGCCGATGGTCATCATGTTGTCGTCGGACCCAGTGATCAGGAACAGCTTGTTGTTGGGCCGTGTCCATTGGCCCGACTCTTCCAGGTCCTTGAGAAACTGCATGAGACCCGGCCCGTACCAGTAGTCCGCAGGATCGGACATGAAGGTTCCGAAATATCTTTCGGGATCGCTCGCGATTGCCCGCTTGTGGCTGCTTGCGGTGTTGTGGTGCAGGTAGAGAATCCCGGCGTCCGCGATCGTGTCGTATTCGGCGGTAAGCGTGCCTGCATTGTATCCGTTGATGACGGCGTGAACTCCATGTCGGTCGATCAGCCTCTGCAGCGCCTGGATCACGAAGTTGGCGCCCATCGTCGACGTGTCTTCGATGTGCAGCTCGATCGGGCGCCCGAGCAACCCGCCAAGGGCGTTGACTTCCTCGATCGCCAGCTCCAGACCGCGCCGAACCTCGATGCCGTCGGATGCCGCCCAGCCGGTGAGCGGCACCGCGCCGCCCACGGGAATTGGCTCACCTTCCGCCTTGGCGCCCTTGTTGAGTGCCATCAACGCGGCCGGGCCGGACACGGCGGCGCCGGCAGCCAAGCCGGAGTTTTTCAGAAACGAACGCCGCGAGACGCCGCTCGCAGACGCATTCTTCCCCCGCTTGGAGAGCAGGTTTACACACTTCCCCCACATGACGTCGCTCCCTGTATTCGATTAGTTTTTCTAGTGGATCCAGTGTAGCGCTGCGCCAACCGGCGGACCAGACGTTAGTCCTCTGTGCGCCGTGGAGTAGAGTGGGCGGTCGCTGAGGGCTCCGTAAAGTAACCGCAGCGCCGCGTTGACAAACCCGGTCGTGGGGCATGGCACGGCGGGCCACAGAGCGTGTGATGGTCTAGTGAATCGAATGCCGCTTGCCACGCGCAGGGCGCCACGCGTCAAGCCGCCGAGAACATTCCGGGAAAAGCTCTTCGCGACTACAAGTCTGCGCCCAGATAAGTCTCGAGAACCTCCTGTCGCTCCTCGAACTCGGCTGGCGTCCCGTTCCACACGAACTCGCCATGGTCGAGCAGATAGACCTCGTCGACGAGGTCGAGCATGCGCGCCGCGTTTTCCTCCACCAGGAGAATGGTCCTGCCTTCACGCTTCAGTTCGGTCAGCACCGCGTAGATCTGCTCGATGATGATTGGCGCGAGCCCGAGCGACGGCTCGTCGATCATCAGCAGCCGCCCACCGCACATCAGGCCGCGGCCGATCCCCAGCATCCGCCGCTCGCCGCCGGAGAGCGTGCTCGCCGTCTGATCGCGACGCTCGAACAGTACGGGGAACAGCTCGTGCACCGCGCTCAAATGCTCATCGACCCTGGCGTAAGCTGCGGGCATGTAGGCGCCCATCAACAGGTTGTCGCGCACCGACATGTCGGGAAAGATCATATCGCCCTGCGGAATGTGAATGACCCCGAGCTCGGCGATCTTCTCGACCGCCATCCCCTTCAGGGTCCTGCTGCGAAAGAGGACCTGACCCGACGACAGCGGGATCATGCCGGAGATGCAGCGCAGCAGCGTCGTCTTGCCGTGGCCGTTCGGGCCGACGATGCCGACGACCGCCCCTTCGGGCACGGCAAGCGAGACGTCGCGCAGGACCGGTCGGCTCCGATAACCGGCCGTGATGGCGTCGACGCTCAGCGAGGCCTCAGCCACCGGCTTCTCCCTTCACGATCCCGAGCCGAAGACGCTGGGCCTGGCGCTCGCCCAGATAGACCTCCACCACCGTCCTGTCCTGCGCCAGGCCGTCCGCCGGCCCTTCGTAGATTTTCTGGCCGTGATGCATGATCAGGGCGCGGTCCGAGAGCGCCACCAGGAAGCGCATGACGTGCTCGATGAGGACGATAGTCAGGTCCTGCTCGTCGCGCAGCCGGCCGACGATGCGCATGACATGGTCGATTTCCTGCCGGTTGAGGCCGCCCACGGGCTCGTCCAGCAGGAGCAGCCTGGGCCGGCGTGCGACGGCGGCGGCGAGCATGAGCAGCTTGCGGTGCAGGATCGGCAGTTCGCTCACCACGGTGTTGCTGTCGTCCTCCAGCCCAACGAAGGCAATGGCCTCCTCGGCCCGCGCGCGGGCGGCACGGTCGAAGCCGAGCTTGGGGAAGACGACGTTGCGATAGCCGAAGTAGGACGCGCACAGCACGTTCTCCTCGACGGTGAGCGTGTCGTACGCGGCGTTGAGCTGGAACGTGCGCGAGATTCCGGCGTGGCACACGCGGTCGGCGGACTTGCCGGTGATATCCTTGCCGTCGAACGTGACGGTACCGCCGCTGGCGCGGGTCAGGCCCGAGATCACGTCGAACAGGGTCGTCTTGCCGGCTCCGTTCGGCCCGCCCACACCGAGGATCTCGCCGTGGCCGACGGTGAAACTCAGACCGTCCACCGCCGCCATGGCACCATAATGGGCGCGGACGGCGTCACAGACCAGCAGCGGCCCTTCCTGCGAACCGCTCACACTGAGCCCTCTAGCAATCTTCTCCGTCTATGTGGATCACGTGAGGATCGCACGCGTCAAGGGGAGCGAGGGGGCGATCTCATACCCATGTCACTCAAGTGGGCTCTGGAGCGGTCCTGCTCGAGCCTTGGGGCTTGTCTCCGGAAGTCGGCGTGACCAGCCCGCGTCGCCGATCAGATCGGCCGCCGGGTTTCTGAACCGCTGTCGTGTGTGTGGATGCGATGAGGGGGGTGGGGTCGGATGGCTGGGTCTCCCCCCGGTTGGGGAGTGACACGCGCCTCTGACGGTCCGGCGGGGCCCGCTCGGCGCGGGAGTGAATTTGACCGGAGCGTGTCGAGGCAGGCGGGCGGGCCGTCAACGTGACGGCTCCGGGGTCAACGCTACCGTGCTAGTCCGTTGAGATCACGGCGGACCAGAAGCACGTGAATGGCTGGGTTGGGTCGTCGTGGTCGCTCGTGCGCGCAAGTCTGTTGGCCGATGTCGAGCGCATCCGAGCCATGGCCGGCCCCTATCGCCTCGCCCCGAACGCAGCCGATCCAGCGCCGGACGATCGCGCGCGATCCGGGCCAGGGAGCGGCGGGTGCGCTACGGTCGGCGACGTTGTCGAGCGCTGACCGACAGGAGACTCGCCCTGGTCGACAGGCGAGTGATGACGAGTGGGATCGTCTCCTGCGGTTCAGGGGCGTGCCGCGACATCGCGTTTCAAATAGGGCTGAAAATAGGGGGGCGTCTCTCAAAGGACCCCAATAATATCCTTTCAATACAACTATCTACACGAGAGAGGTGGCGGAGGGAGTGGGATTCGAACCCACGGTACGGCTTGTCACCGTACAACGGTTTAGCAAACCGCCGCCTTCGACCACTCGGCCATCCCTCCGGCGGTGTCCCGCGCCGGCGCGGCCCCGTTGTTTACAGAGCCGGCCTGAACGCTGTCAACAACAGGGCGCGGTGCCTATTCTGGCGCCTCCTCGCCCGCGAATTTCCAGTAGGTGTCTTTCGTGACGACCTTGCCGTCGTCGTTCAGCTCCCAGATGTCGCAGCCCAGCCAGTTGATCTTGTTGCCCTTGCTCTCGGTGCCGGTGACGGTCCACTCGGAGCAGCCCCGGTTGCCGCCGACCCAGTGGCTGCGAATATGCCAGTACATGTCGGGGATGGTGCGGAAGCGCCTGTGCGCCATGGCGCGGATCTCGTCGATGCCGCGCGCGCGCCCGCCCTCAGGCGGCACGCCCCGCGAGAGCAGCCAGGACGAGTCCTCGGCGAAGTGCCGGACGATGCCCTCCACGTCGTGCCGGTTGTAGGCGTCGCAGACCTCTGTAATCACCGCGAGATTGCGGCGTTCGCTGTCGTTCATTCGTTCTCCCTCGCTAGGTGGTAGCGCCGGCGGCAGCCGGCCAATCTTCAACTGGACCTCCCACCGGGGCGGCATCGAGGAGATGGCCGTGGTGGGCCAGGAAGTCGTCGATCGCGTCGACCAGGCTGGCGCAATCGGCCTCGGCGATGAGCAGCGAGAGCGCCATGTACCCGCGCCGGGTCGTGAAGAACCCCTTGTCGATCAGGTAGAGATGCAGGAGCTGGCGCAGGCGCTCGTCCCGGGGCTGGATGTCGCGGATGGAGCGGAGCGGCTCGCGCTGGAAGTGCATCGTCATGATCGAGCCGAGGCCGGTGACCTGAAAGGGCGCTCCGTGCTTGGCGGCGAGGCCGTTGAGGGCGTCGCGCAAGGCGATGCCTGAGTCGTTGAGCGCCACCTGCACCTCTGGCGTGAAGACCTTTTCGAGACCGGCGGCGCCGGCCCTGAGCATCAGCACATTGTTGTTGAAGGTGCCGTGGTGGACGAAGGCGCCGGGCTTCGAGGGATCGTAGCGCGACATGATCTCCGCCGGGCCGCCGAAGGCGCCGCAGGAGATTCCGCCGCCGATGTACTTGCCCAGCGTCGTCATGTCGGGGGCGATGCCGAGCTGCCCCTGGCACCCGTCGGGCCCGACCCGGGAGGTCATCACCTCGTCGAAGATGAGCAGCACGCCGTGGGTGGTGCAGGCCTCGCGAAGCGCGCGCAGAAAGCCCGCCTCGCCCGGAATCGCGCCGGACGCACCCTGCATCGGCTCGACCAGCACGGCGGCGAGGCGCTCCGCATTCTCCCGAATCAGGCGCGTCGCCTCTTCCGCGTCGTTATAGGGCGCGATCACGAAGGGGAAGGGCATGTTGATCGGCGCGCTCTTGCGGCCGAAGTAGATGGTGCCGCCGTGATAGGCGCCCTCGAACACCATGACCAGGTCCTTGCCGGAGACGGCGCGGGCGGTGACCAGCGCCATGGTATTGGCCTCGGTGCCCGAGTTGGTGAATCGCACCTGCTCGATGGAAGAGAATCGTGCGCAGACGAGCGTCGCCAGCCGCTCCTCGTAGGGGCTGGACGAGCCGTAGGCCATGCCGTCGTCGAGGGCCGCGGTCAGGGCCTCGCGGATCACCGGATGCGAATGACCGTAGAGGCCGGCGGAGAAATCACCGACGAAGTCGGTGTAGGTGTGGCCGTCGACGTCGGTCAGCGTTGCGCCGGCCGCCGTCGCGATTGCGAGCGGGAAGGGCGTGTAGAACATGCCGGTCCGGGTGTTGCCGCCGGGCAGGCTCTGCTTCGCCCGCTCGTACTGCGCTTCGCTGGCGGGATTGGCGCCCACATAGCGCGCCGTCACCTCGTCGACCGCGCTGTCGAGGTCGAGATTGCGGCCACTCACGTCGGGCCTCGTTGCCATGTCGCGCCTCGCTGCCGATTGAGCGGCGGACGATAGCCGCCCGGCCTGCGGCGCGGCAAGGGCATGTCCACTCCAAGCCGTAACTGCCCAGGTTCTTGCTGTGAAAATTCTCTGGGATTCGGCACAACGCTACCCACGCGACGCCCGTGTGCTCCTCTGGGGTCGCCGGGTTTCACAGCTCACGATGCCCCTCTTGCGGACTGCGACCGGTAAGCTACCCCGATGTGGCCCGAAGTCCGCCCGCGCGACGGGCACCGATTTTCATTCTATGGGGTGGTCCAGCACGGCGTCGACCATGATCGTTTATGAGAATGGCTCCGCTGTTGGAGAACCCGTGCCAGGTGAGCTTACGCGCACTTGACGGTGGCGATGAGCCGATCCGATGGGCTGGTCAGGGCTTCGATGATATTCCAGCCCTGCTTTCTGGCGGTGGTGATGACGCTGCGCAGGATGGCGAAGTTCTCGGCCCCCTGCGCGGACCGGAAGCCCCCGGAGATCTTCTGGCGCAGCTTCATCATCCGAAGGTCGCGCTCGGCCTCGTTGTTCGTGAACCCGACCTCGAGGTCGATCAGGAACCGGAGCACCGCGCATTTGTGGTCGCGCAGCCTCAAGGCCAGATTGTGACCGATCCTTCGCTTCCGGCGCTTCTTCCTCTTGCCAGGCGAGAACGGTGGTTGGCTCTCGTGAAAGGCCAGCGCATCGGCGATGATCTCGTCGTATCGGCGCTCGATCAGCGCCACAAGCCTCGCCGGAACGGCGATATCCTTGTCCAGCGCGATGCGGGCGGCGCGATTGGCTCGGCGCAGGAGCTGCTGCATCCGCCGGGCCCAAGCCTCCCCTTCGATGTCCACCAGCGCCTGCAACTCCCGCAGGTGATGGGCGTTGCACAGGCCGTGCTCCACCCCTTCCATCGCGAAGTACGGCTTCCAGTGATCGTGCACGACGATGCCGGAGACACCCGAGAGCAGGGCGCCGCGCTTGCCGCTGACCCGGTACGCCGCCAGCAGCGGCGTGCAGATCACATGAAGCCACTGCGTCTGACCGCCGATCCGCAAGCCGGTCTCGTCCATGTGTTTCACCCGCGCCGTGCCCGCCGCCAGGTCCTGTATGTGCAAGGCCGCGTCCCGCAGCCGCTCGGCCGCCCTCTCGCTCATCGTCGCCAACGTCGCAGCCGTCACCGGCGCGCCGAAGAGCTCGGCCATCACCTGCGACAGCCGATCCTCCGGCAGGAAGTGAGCGTGCTGAAGGTAGACCGCCACCCCGGCAATGCGCGGGCCGTACTGCACCGGCGCCGACACCCCGTCGGGGAACGCCGCCCGGGTCACCGTCCCGCAATGCCCGCAGCACTTGGCATGCGCCCGGTGCTCGGTCACCTCCAGGGGGCTCGGCTCGGGCAGATCGAACACCTGGCGGGCGACGGGCGTTCCCGCCCTGGCCGCGTCCGAAAGCGGCGAACCGCATCCCTTGCAGGAAGCCGGGACGTGATCCTTCACCCGATCCGGGTGATCGGCGCGGCGCAGCGTCTTGCCCTTGTGGCCGGGCTGGCCACCGGGCTTGCGGCCCGATTTGCCGCGCAGGCTTCGGGTTCGCCGCTTCGAATTCGGCTTCCTCAGCCCATCGCTCGAAGGCGGCTTGACGCTGTTGCCGCTGTTGAGGCCGAGACGGCGCTCCAACTCCTCGATGCGCTCGACGAGACGCGCGACTTGCTCTTCCAGCCGCGCGTTCTGCTGCCGAAGCCAGGCATTTTCCTCCCGAAGCCGGGCGTTCTCCTCCTCCAGGCGGGCGATCTTCTGCGCGGGCGTTTCGGGCGCTGCTCCCGTCGAAGGGCCGCGCGGCGACTCGGGATTGCTCATGTCGTTGTTGAGTCATTTCCCGAAATTCCCGTCAAGCCCTTTCCACCAACTCCGAACGAGAAACGCCTCAATCCACTGGCCCAAAATGACAAATCAGACGACCTGGGCAGTTACAGATTCTCAAGGCTATCAGGTTCGTTTCCTTGATCATAGCAAGAAAACTGCAAGAGCGGCAGTCGACCGCGACGATTCTTGAGGGCCGCACCTCTTCCGCACACCCTTGGTTTACCGGTCAGCGCTAATGGCAGGGCGACGGTACCCTGTTCAGGGGTCAGGCGGCGGGGTATGGTCGCGCCCGTCGCCTGAGCGCGGATTGTGTCGCGAGCGAGGTTGCCATGAAGGTCAAGATCGAGATCGACTGCACGCCTGAGGAGGCCCGGGCCTTCTGCGGGATGCCGGACCTGAGGGCGGCCCACGAGGCCATGGCCAAGGGCCTGGAGGCGCGGATGGCGGAGGCGATCGGCCAGATCGATCCCGAGGCGCTCTTGAAATCGTGGCTCCCCGGCGGGCTCCAGGGCTTCGAGGCCATGCAGAAGGCCTTCTGGGAAGGGTTCGGGCAAGCCGGCGGCGGCGCGCCCAAGGGCGGCGGAGGCGGCGCGGGATGAGCCTGCCGGACCCGCCGCCCTACTACCGGCGCCACGTCTTCTGCTGCGTCAACACCCGCGCGCCCGGCCATCCGCGCGGCTGCTGCAGCGCGAAGGACTCGGTCAAGCTCCGCGCCCACATGAAAGCCAGAGCCAAACAGCGCGGCCTCACCGACGTGCGCATCAACGCGAGCCAGTGCCTGGATCGCTGCGAGTTCGGGCCGACCATGGTGATCTATCCCGAAGGCGTCTGGTATGCGGTCAAGACCGTGGCGGACGTGGACGAGATCATCGAGACCCATCTCGTGGGCGACGGCCGGGTCGAGCGGCTGATGCTGATGCCGGACCAGCCCTTCCCCGACGAGGTCGACGGCGCCGCGGACCTCAGCCAAGCGGCGGCGACCGCCGCTTCCTGACCCCGCACGGGCCTGCCGCCGGCATCCGCGCGGCAACTTCACCGTAGGCGATGACCGGCGACACCATATTCGCGCTGTCCTCCGGCGGCGGGCGCGCCGCCATCGCGGTGATCCGGGTTTCCGGCCCTGCTGCGGCAGCGGCGCTGACACGGATCGGCGGCAAGCCGTTGCCGGAGGCCCGGCGGGCCGTGCTCCGGCGATTCCACGAGCCGGCGACGGGCGCGGCGATCGACCGGGGGCTGGCGCTCTGGTTCCCCGCGCCCGCGAGCGCCACTGGCGAGGACATGGCGGAGTTTCACGTGCATGGCGGACCCGCCGTCATCGCCGCGCTGTGCGATGCGCTCGCGGCGATCCCCGGCCTGCGCCCGGCGGAGCCCGGCCAGTTCACCCGCCGCGCCTTCGAGGCCGGGCGCCTCGACCTCACGGAAGCGGAGGGGATCGCCGACCTGGTCGCGGCCGAGACCGAGGCCCAGCACCGCCAGGCGCTCGCCCAGATGGAAGGCGGGCTGCATCGGCTCTACGACGGCTGGCGCGAGCGGCTCATGGTGCTCCGGGCCAACGTCGAGGCCGCCATCGATTTTTCGGACCAGGAACTGGGCGAGGATCCGATGGCCGCCGCCGCTCCCGGTCTTGCGGCGCTGGCGGCGGAGATCGCGGCCCACCTCGACGATGCCCGCCGGGGCGAGCGCCTGCGCGAAGGTTTCTGTGTCGGTATCGTGGGTGCACCGAATGCAGGAAAGTCGAGCCTGCTCAATCGCTTAGTCGGGCGGGATGCGGCCATCGTCTCGACCCGCGCGGGCACCACCCGCGACGTGGTCGAGGTCCGCATGGACCTCGCAGGGTGGCCGCTCACCCTGGCCGATACCGCGGGCCTGCGCGAGAGCCGGGACGAAATCGAGAGCGAAGGCGTGCGCAGGGCGTTGGCACGCGCGGCGAGCGCCGACCTCTCGCTGGTGGTCTTCGACGGCGCGCTCTGGCCCGTGACGGATGCGCAGAGCCTCGCACTGCTGGGGGACGACGCGCTTCCGGTGCTGAACAAGAGCGACCTTCTCGCGGGTCCCGGCCCTGGTTCGATCGAAGGCCACGCGGCGCTCGGTGTCTCGTGCCTGACCGGTGCCGGCATCGAAGCGCTGCTAGAGACGCTGGCCGAGGAGATTGCGCGACGCTACCCGACGGGCGGCGCGCCTGCGCTCACTCGTGCCCGGCACCGGCAGGCGGTCGTCGAATGCCGTGACGCGCTGGCTCGCGCCATCGCTGGGCCGGCGGACGAGCGGCTGGCGGAGGAACTCAGACTCGCGGCGCATGCGCTCGGCCGCATCACCGGCCGGGTCGACGTGGAGGCGGTGCTCGACCTCGTCTTCCGCGACTTTTGCATCGGCAAGTAGGCGCGGCTCACGATACCCGGTGCTTTACGGGTGGCGCCGACTCCCCTATAGGGTGCGCCGTCTCAACGAGCCGAGCCGCAGAGCGGGCTGCCGGGAGGGCGGCCATGAGCCGCGAGCGCTTCGATGTCATCGTGATCGGGGGCGGCCACGCCGGCTGCGAGGCCGCGGCGGCGGCCGCGCGCGTGGGCGCCGAGACGCTCCTCATCACCCAGAAGCGCGAAACCATTGGCGCCATGTCGTGCAATCCGGCGATCGGGGGGCTCGCCAAGGGCACCCTGGTGCGCGAGGTGGATGCGCTCGACGGGCTCATGGGCCGCGTCGCCGACGAGGCGGGCATCCAGTTCCGCGTGCTCAACCGCAGCAAGGGGCCGGCGGTGCGCGGGCCCCGGGCGCAGCAGGATCGCGCGCTCTACCGTGCGGCGATGCAGGCGGCGCTTGGCTCCCAGCCCAATCTCACGATCCGCGAGGGCACGGTCGAGGACCTGGCGCTGGATGCGACCGCGCCGGCGCCCCCCCCCGTGCGCGGCGTGGTGCTGGGGGACGGCGCGCTCATCCCGGCGCCGCAAGTGGTGCTCACGACCGGCACCTTTTTGCGCGGGCTTATCCATATCGGGGAGCGGCAGATCCCGGCGGGGCGCGTGGGCGATGCGCCGGCGACCGGTCTCGCGCTCACGCTGGAGCGCCTGGGCTTCCGCCTTGGCCGCCTGAAGACCGGCACGCCGCCCAGGCTCGATGGGCGGACCATCGACTGGGGCGCCCTGAAAGCGCAGGAGGGCGACAAGCCGCCCGAGCCCTTCTCCTTCCTGACGGACGCGATCATGCGGGCGCAGGTGCGCTGCCACATCACCGCCACCGGGCCAGAGGGCCACGACCTCATCCGGCGCAACCTCGCGCGCTCGCCCATGTACTCGGGCGCGATCGAGAGCCGCGGGCCGCGCTACTGCCCCTCCATCGAGGACAAGGTGGTGCGCTTCGCAGACCGCGCCTCCCACCAGATTTTCCTTGAGCCTGAGGGGCTTGACGACCACACAGTCTATCCCAACGGAATCTCGACCGCGCTGCCCGAGGACGTGCAGCGGGCGTTGGTGGCGACGATCCCGGGGCTGGAGCGGGCGGACGTGCTCAGGCCGGGCTACGCCATCGAGTACGACCATGTGGACCCACGCGAGCTGAGCCCGGCGCTGGAGAGCGCGCGCGTCGGCGGCCTCTTCCTCGCCGGCCAGATCAACGGCACCACAGGCTACGAGGAAGCCGCTGCCCAGGGCGTCGTCGCCGGCATCAACGCCGCGCGGGCGGCCGCCGGTGGTGGGCCCTTCACATTCGACCGGGCCGAGGGCTACATCGGCGTGCTGATCGACGACCTGGTGACGCAGGGGGTGAGCGAGCCCTACCGCATGTTCTCGTCTCGCGCCGAGTATCGGCTCCGGCTCCGGCCGGACAATGCGGACCGACGCCTCACGGCGCGAGGCATCGAAGCCGGTTGCGTGGGCGGAGAGCGGGCGCAGCGCTTCGCCGCCAAGAGCGCGGCGCTGTTGCGGGCTGAGGACCTGCTGGGCTCGCTCGACGTGACGCCCGATGCACTGCGCCGCCACGGGATTGCGGCGAACCGGGACGGGCGCAGGCGCAGCGCGCGCGAGCTGATCGGCTATCCCGACGTGAGCCTGGAAGAGCTCGCGGCACTCTGGCCCGCGCTGGCTGCGTTGGAGCCCGAGATCGTCCAGGCCCTGGAGAACGACGCGCACTACCGGGGCTATGTGGAGCGGCAGGAGGCGGATATCGCAGCCTTCCGCCGGGACGAGGCGCTCAGGCTGCCGGGCGACCTCCGTTTCGATCTGGTCGGCGGCCTCTCCCACGAGATGCGCCAACGCCTTGCCGCCGCGCGGCCTGCCACACTCGGCGCGGCGGGGCGAGTGCCGGGAGTGACGCCGGCGGCGCTGACGGCGCTGCTCGCACATGTGCGCAAGAGGGTCCACCGCAAGAGCGCGGCGGAGGCCGGGCGGGGGTAGAGCCGGATGGAGCCGGGCGAGGCCTTCCGGCGCGATGTTTCACGTGAAACACGCGAGCGGCTCGAGATCTACGAATCCCTCCTCCGGCAACGGCAGCGGCACACCAACCTGGTCTCGGCGGCATCGCTCCCCGCGCTCTGGACCCGCCACTTCCTCGATTCGGCGCAGCTCGCGCCCCTGCTCGCCGACGATCCCATGGGCCACACGGTGGACGTCGGCAGCGGCGCCGGCTTTCCCGGCATGGTGCTCGCGATCCTCGACGGCAGCCGCCGGGTCTCCCTGGTCGAGGCCAATGGCAAGCGCTGTGCCTTCCTGCGCGAGGTGGCGGAGGCTACCGGCACCCAAGTCTCCGTGATCGAAGGCCGCCTCGAGGCGCCGGACGTACAGGCCGCCCTTCCGCCGGCCGGCACGATCGTCGCCCGCGCCTGCGCGCCGCTGGTCGATCTGCTAGGTCTAGTTTTCCCCGTGCTGGACTCCCATACATATTGTATATTCCCAAAAGGACGCCGTTACCGGAGCGAGCTGGAGGAGGCCCGCCGCCGGTGGGATTTCGGGGCAGACATCGTCCCCAGCCAGACGGCGGCCGAGGCGCGGATACTGAGGATCAGCGATGTCGAACGGCGGCGCCGCTCTTGAAACCGGCGCCTCGCCCACGCCGGCCCCGGCGGAGCGCCCCCGGATCATCGCGGTCGCGAACCAGAAGGGCGGCGTCGGCAAGACCACCACCGCCATCAATCTGGGCACCGCACTTGCGGCGGCAGGCCGCCCGGTGCTTCTGCTCGACCTGGACCCGCAGGGGAACGCCAGCACCGGCCTCGGCATTCCGCCGGCAGAACGCGCGCCCGGCTCCTACGGACTGCTCCAGGGCACGCCGCTCGCCGCAGCCCGGCGGCAGACCACGGTGCCGGGGCTCAGCATCGTGCCGGCGACCCGCGACCTCGCCGGCGCCGAGATCGAACTCTCCCAGAGCCCCCGCCCGCAGCACTGGCTGAGGGAGGCGCTTGAGCCGGCGCTTGCCCGCGAGAGCGGGCTGTCGCACGTGCTGATCGACTGCCCGCCTTCCCTCGGCATGCTGACGGTCAATGCCCTGGTGGCGGCGGATGCTGTGCTGGTGCCACTGCAGTGCGAGTTCCTGGCGTTAGAAGGACTTAGCCAAGTGCTCAGCATCGTGGAACGCGTGCGCACCGCCTTCAACCCGGCGCTCCGCGTGCAGGGCATCGTGCTCACCATGTACGACAAGCGGAACAACCTCTCCGCCCAGGTGCGCGACGACGTGCGCACCCATCTGGGCGATGCGGTGTACGAGACCATCATCCCGCGCAACGTGCGGGTTTCCGAGGCGCCCTCCTACGGCGTTCCCGTTTTGCTCCATGATTTCCGCTGCCCCGGCGCCCAGGCCTATGCTCACCTGGCGGGCGAATTGCTCCGGCGCGAGCGAACCCAGAAGGAGAGCGCAGCATGACAGCCGATGCGGGCAGCCCACCGCGCCAGCGTGGCCTCGGCAAGGGGCTCGCCGCCCTCCTCGGCGAAACCATGGAAGAAGGGGCGGTTGGCGCACGCGCGGGCGCGCTGCTCTCCATCCCCATCGAGCACCTGGCACCCCACCCCAACCAGCCGCGCCAGCACTTCGACGAGGCCGAGATCGAGAGCCTGGCCGCCTCGATCCGCGAGAAGGGGATCGTCCAGCCCCTCGTGGTGCGGCCCGGCGACGGCGGCGAGGAGGGCGCGCGCTACCAGATCGTCGCCGGCGAGAGGCGCTGGCGCGCGGCGCAGCGGGCGGGGCTGCACGAACTGCCGGCGGTGGTCCGTCACTTGGACGATTCCGAGAGCATCGAGATCGCACTGGTCGAAAACCTGCAACGCCGCGACCTGAACCCGCTGGAGGAGGCCGCTGCCTACCGCCGCCTGATCCGCGAGTTCGACCACCGCCAGGAGGATGTCGCGACAGCGCTCGGCAAGTCCCGCAGCCATGTGGCCAACACGGTGCGCCTGCTCGATCTGCCCGAGAAGGTGAAGGCACTGGTCGGCGACGGCATCCTGAGCGCAGGCCACGGGCGGGCGCTGATGGCGGCCGCGGACCCGGCAGCGCTTTCGGACACGGTGGTGCGACTGGGGCTTACCGTGCGCCAAACCGAGGCCCTGGTGCGCCGTGCAGCAGAGGAGCGCACCCGCCCGCCGAAACGCCGCAGGGACGACCCCAACCTCAAGGCGCTGCAGACGGACCTAAGCCGCGCGCTCGGACTCAAGGTCACCATCGACACCGCCAAGCGCGGCGCCGGCGGTCGGCTCACCATCGCCTACAAGGAGCCCGAGCAGCTCGACGCGATCATCGGCCGCCTGCGCGCGGCCCCAGCGCCCCGCCCGCCCCTCAAGGTTGTCTAGGGACCTCTTGCATATATTGTATTTGAATCAAGCGGTTAGTGGTTGTAACTGGAATGTGATTGTCTAGCTAATTATCTGGCGCTCAGTCAGTCGAGCTTGCGCTTTGTGCGCCTCTATATTCATTGGCATGCCATGTTGCTGTCGGCTTCTGGCGCTCTCCCCGCGAAGCGACGGTGCTTCGGCAAGCACCCTGGAACATGGTGCGGTGCACGGCACCCGCTGCGCGCCAGTCTCGCGCCATGCTGCCCACCTGCGAAGAGGCCGTGGGCCAACCTACAGCGCGGGCGGCGCCCTCATGCCCCAGCGACGTCGTCGGGCAGGCGCGTGACACCCTTGTCGAAAACGCCCGCCGGCGGAGGCGTTCAGGGAGGGCCGTCGCGGTAGCCGTAGGGGGCGGTCTCCGCCTCGCACTCCTGCCAGGTGCCGATGGTTTCGTTGGTGTCGAGGCTTTCCAGGCACACCGCCGCCACAGAGACCGCGAGCTCGAGGCCGCGCGGCACCGGCCACCCTTCGTGCAGGCCGTAGACGAGCCCGGCCGCGAAGGCGTCCCCTGCGCCTACCGCGCTCACGATGCGCGAATCGGGCCACCCTACGCACGCCTGCGCGTGCAGGGCGCCCTCCGCATCGACCGCGACCGCGCCCTCGGGGAAGTGGATGGCTGCCACCTGCCGGACCCCCATCTCGCGGAGCCGCCGGCATGCCCGTCCCGCCGCCTCCCAGTCGAGTACCCCCTCGGGACGGATCTCGATCTCCGTCACCGCCTCGCCCTCAAGGTCGTTGATCACGATGCTGTCGAGGAGGGGAAGGCACGGCCGCACGATGGGGCGCAGGATCTCGCCCTCCAGGCTCGCCATCTCCATGTTCGTGCGGAAGCCAAGCTCGCGGGCGCGCGCAAGGACCCGCGTCCAGCCGTTCCCGCCGTCGGGATGCGGCCGGTCCAGGCGAGGGTGAAGCCCGGGGGCGCCCACGTGGAAGATGCGGCCGCGCGAAGCGCCGGGATCAACGTGGTTTTCGTCCAGCAGGTCGGCGCACCCCCGGAAGAAGAAGAAGGTCCGACGCCCGGTCGTCTGCGACGCCAAGACCTCGACGTAGACCTGCGGCGCCTCGCGGGTGAGGGTCATCCCGTCCGGCGAGATGCCGTGTCGGGCGAGCGCGTCGAGGACCACTTGGCCGTTCTCGTCGTCGCCGAGGAGGCCGTGGCACTCGACCCGCATGTCCGGATCGAGCCGGCGCAGGTTCGCCGCGATGTTGTAGCCCGGCCCGCCGGCCGCGAGCCGGCGGCTGGTGATGAAGGTCGTCCGGTCCTCAGCCGGATAGGACTCGATGGCGAGATTGTGGTCAGTGATGAACGACCCGAAGGTCAGGACGCCGCTTTTTCGCTCCGCCATCTGTCCGTGTCTCCGCCCTGCTCTCGACCCCTTCCGGTCGTCTCGTGTCGCTCACGCCCCGGGCAGGAGAGCCGGCTCGGTGATCCGGAGGTCCTCGTCGAGGGAGCGGGCCGGCACGAGGCCGTCCGCCCGGATCGCGGCGTGGTACTCCTGGACGGCCTCCTCCGGCGTGAGCTCTCCGTCGACCACGCGTCGCATGTGGCGGACCATCTCAAGGGGAGACTCCGCGAGCTTGATCTTGCGGCCGAAGAGGGCCACCCGGGCGCCGTCCCGCTGGGCGTCCGCGAGAAGCTGGAAGGTGTCGCGGTTGGTCCCCGCCGACCCGCCGAGGATTCCGACCACGAGCTCGGGGTCGTAAGAGCAGAGCTCGGTCATTGCGCGCGGGCCGTTGTAGGCGATCTTGAGGAAACAGGGCCTCTCCGCTCGCGTCAGCCCCGCGAGGCAGCGGATGATGCAGTCGCCGACGTAGGCACCGTTCTCCTCGAGCGAGGCGAGGCCTGAGTCGACGTTGGGGTTGAACACCTCCAGGAAGTAGCGCATGCCGCAGCGCCCCGCGTCCTCGCGGAAGTCCGCGAACGCATCGAGGCTGCGCAGATCGTCGTCCACGCGGTTGTTGAAGGTGATCGAGTAGAGACAGAGGTCGCACCCCAGGTCGCGCGCCCGTGAGAGCGAAGCGGTGCGGAAGGGCCGGGACGGCTCGACCGGGTAGGCGCCTCCCCGTATTCTCCAGATGTCCGTCGTGTCGTTGGCGCGAATGGCGGGGGTGACCTGTGAGCTTTCGAAAATTTCCTTCCCGAGCCGCTCCAGAGTCGAAGACGAGACGAGCATCACGTCGACGATTCCCTGACGGGTGATCGCCCGGATTTCGTCGAGGTACCCGGCGAGCGACCGGACTGCTTCGAGCGGCCGGCCGTCCGCGCCGCGCGCCGGACCAGGGGCGAGCCGCCCGCCACCCATGTCGGCATCCTTGGCGTCTGCGATAATAAAGTCCGTCCTCGCGCCGCTTCCCCGCAGGAGCGCGCCGAGCTTTCGATCAAGTGTCTTCATGCAGGTAGCTCCCCAAGGTCGTGTCGTCCGCCTCGTTCCGCGTCGCATCAAGGGGCCGGAATGCGCCGGAATAATGAGCCACCTTGAGCCACTTTGGACCGCCTTGAGCCGGAATAGGCCGCTTTGAGCCGCAGAATTTCTACAAAAGGCTTATTCGGTATTACGCGATGCCTGCTCCCGCACGCCGTCATGACCGCACTCGATCCGGGCAACTCTCTCAGGGCGGTCCGTACACGAGTGGGGCGGCGGCCGTGGATGGTCGGAGCAACTCCGGCCATGACGCTAAAGGGAAGGGCGTGAGCCCGTAGGAAGGTCCGAACGAGTCAATCCCTGAAGTTTCGGGCGTGCGCGACTCTACTCCGCGCCCACGACCCTGCAGGCGTGCGCGATTACGTGTTCATCGAGGCGTAGAATTCGTCGTTGGTCTTGGTCGTCTTGAGCTTGTCGACCAGGAACTCCATGGCATCTACCGTGCCCATGGGCGAGAGGATCCGCCGCAGCACCCACATCTTGCCGAGCGTTGCGCGGTCGACCAGCAGTTCCTCCTTGCGGGTGCCGGAGCGGGCGATGTCCATGCTGGGCCAGGTGCGCTTGTCGGCAAGCTTGCGGTCCAAAATGATCTCGGAGTTTCCGGTGCCCTTGAACTCCTCGAAGATCACCTCGTCCATGCGCGAGCCGGTATCGATAAGCGCGGTCGCGATTATCGTGAGCGAGCCGCCGTGCTCGATGTTGCGGGCGGCGCCGAAGAAGCGCTTGGGCCGCTGCAGCGCGTTGGCGTCCACCCCACCAGTCAGCACCTTGCCTGAGGAGGGCACAACGGTGTTGTAGGCGCGGGCAAGGCGGGTGATGGAATCCAGCAGAATCACCACGTCGCGTTTGTGCTCCACCAGCCTCTTGGCCTTCTCGATCACCATCTCCGCCACCTGCACGTGGCGCGTCGCCGGCTCGTCGAAGGTCGAACTCACCACCTCGCCCCTCACCGAGCGGTCCATGTCAGTGACCTCCTCGGGCCGCTCGTCCACCAGCAGCACGATGAGGAAGGCCTCGGGGTGGTTCGCCTCGATCGAGTGCGCGATGTTCTGCAGCATCATGGTCTTGCCGGTGCGCGGCGGAGCAACGATCAGTGCCCGCTGCCCTTTGCCGAGCGGCGCCACGATGTCGAGGATGCGGCTGGTGGTGTCTTTCCGTGCGGGGTCGGCGACCTCCATGCTGAAGCGCTGCTCGGGGTAGAGCGGAGTCAGGTTGTCGAAGTTGACCTTGTGGCGGAGATTCTCCGGCGGGTCGAAGTTTATGTTGTTAAGCTTGAGCAGCGCGAAGTAGCGTTCGCCCTCGCGGGGCGCCCGGATCTGGCCCTCCAGAGTGTCGCCGGTCCTGAGCCCGAAGCGGCAGATCTGGCTCGGGCTCACGTAGATGTCGTCGGGGCCGGGCAGGTAGTTGGATTCCGGCGAGCGCAGGAAGCCGAAGCCGTCCTGCAAGGTCTCCAGTACGCCTGAGCCGAAGATCGCCTGATCGTTCTCGGCAAGCTGCCGGAGGATCGCGAACATCAGGTCCTGCCGGCGCATCGAGTTCGCGTTCTCGATCTCGAGCTCTTTGGCGTAGTCGATCAGCTGGGTAGGGGTCTGGGTCTTGAGTTCTTGCAGATGCATGACGGGCGCTGCCGTTGTGGACCGGGAATCGCACCGCCGGCCGGCGGCACGCTGAGGGCGCAAACCTAGTGAGGACGGCGTGCGGCTTATTTTTCCGAGAGAATGCGCCGACGGCAGGCGGGGAGCCCGCCCGCTGCGGCGGACGTGTGCGTTAGCCTATCGGGTGCCGTTCTGCCGTGTCAAACGAAGATTCGATGTTGCTATGCCTGCGGGTTATGCCGTTGCGATGTCCTCAAGGACGGGCCGCTTGAACTGCTTGGCGAGCGCGAGCCCCTGGCGCTGGTAGGAGGAGCCGATCCGTTGACCGTAGAGCTCGGCGGGACGTTCGGTCAGCGGCTCGAACAGGAGTCGGCCGATGGTCTGCCCGTCCTCGATCACGAAGGGCACGTCGTGGGAGCGCACTTCGAGCACCGCCCGGGTGCCGCCGCCGCCCGCTTCGTCGTGACCGAAGCCCGGATCGAAGAAACCCGCGTAATGGGCGCGGAACTCGCCGACCAGGGTGTCGTAGGCCACCATCTCGGCGGCGTGGTCCGGCGGGATGCGCACCGATTCCTTTGAGGCCAGAATGTAGAAATCATCCGGGTTCAGGATCACGCCGCCGCCGGAAGGGCGCGCGATCGGCTCCCAGAAATCGGCGGGCTCGTAGCAGCCGACGACGTCAATATCGATCAGGTCGGTATGGCGTTTCGCCTTCCAGCCAACAAAGTCGGCGCCGGTGCCGGCGAGATCGACGGAGAGCGGCAGGCCGCCGCTGAAGCCGCCGCGCGCGACCTCGCCCTCAATCAGCTGCCGTTCGGCGTGGAGGCGCTCCAGCGCGCCTTCGGAATAGCCGAGATCGCCCCGCTTGAAGCGGATCTGGTTGAGCCGGCTTCCGGCCCGCACCACGACGCTGAAAGTGCGGGGCGAGACCTCGGCATAAAGCGGTCCCCGGTAGCCGGCCTGCACCCGGTCGAACTCGTGCGCCTCGTCGGCGATGAGCCGGGTGAAGATGTCGAGCCGCCCGGTGGAGCTCTTGGGGTTGGCGTGGGCGGCAACGGCGGGCGCGAGCGCGAGGCGTTCCATC
Organism: Alphaproteobacteria bacterium; assembly: GCA_963422645.2. Taxonomy (GTDB): domain Bacteria; phylum Pseudomonadota; class Alphaproteobacteria; order UBA828; family UBA828; genus WTGU01. Next base: position 62,203 of record CAXXVO010000007.1, on the reverse strand, counting down.
AGCGGCACGATGTAGACACAGCCGCGCTCCAGCACGGCGTCACGCGTGAGGTCGATTTCATGCATGCCGAGGCGCGCGATCTTCGCGCGCACGCTCTCGCGGCCCGGCAGGAAGCTCGCGCGCACGCGGTAGGCGATCGGCCCGAGCCTGAGATCGAGACTCGCCGGTTGGATCTGGGGCGCGCCGACAGGGGCTTCTGCGGCGACCTCGCCGCGTTCGATCAACGCGGCGATCGCGGTGCTGGACAAGACCCCGGCTCGCTCAGTCACGCCTCTCGCTCCCAATCCGGCTCAGAACGGCCTGACGATGACCATGATGACAATAGCGATCATGGCGAGCGTCGGCACCTCGTTCACCCTGCGATAGAAGCGCGCGCTCCGGCGGTTGCGGTCGGCGGCGAAGTCGCGGCGCCAACGCGCGAGCAGCCCGTGGAAGGCCGCAAGCAGCGCCACCAGGGCGAGCTTGACGTAGATCCAGATATCGCCGGACCAGTCGACCCCGCCGGGCTGCGCCAGCAGGGCGCCGCCGAAGCCGAAAGTCGCCACCATGGCCGGGTTGATGATGATCCGGAGCAGGCGGTGCTCCATCACCTTGAGGGTTTCGGACAGCTGCGACCCCGGCTCGGCATCGGCGTGATAGACGTAGAGCCGGGGCAGATAGAGCATCCCTGCCATCCAGGCGATCACCGCGATCACGTGGAGCGCCCGCAGCCAGGTATAGAGATCGTCGGCCATCAGCGCACCGCCAGCGGGCAGCCGCCATGGGCCGCGGGGCAAAGCCGCCCGCCTTCGCCGGAGCCGAGATAGGCCTCGCCATCCAGGGCGCGGCGCACCAGCCTCGCAAGTGCTTCGATGAAGGCCGGATGCGTGCCGAGCGCGGGCACGCGATGGTAGGCGGGTACGCCGGCTCGCTCCGCGTGCTCGCGATAGGTGACATCGAGTTCCACCAGGGTCTCGCTGTGCTCGGAAACGAAGGCGATAGGCACGAGGACCACGGGTACGCGGTCCCGCCCGGCGCGGTCGAGCTCGTCGACAGTGGCGGGCTCCAGCCAGGCGAGCGGCCCCACCTTGCTCTGGTAGCAGACCGTCCAATCCAGCCCGTCGCGGCCGAGGCGGGCGACGATGCACCGCGCCGTCTCCTCCACCTGCCACTGGTAGGGATCGCCGCGGGCGACCACACGCTTGGGCAGGCCATGGGCGGAGAAGAGAAGCCGCGGCTTCCCGGCCTCGGCCGCCGCCGCCAGCAGGGGCTCGATCAGCGCTGCATGAGCCGCTATCAGCCCGTCCGCCCGCGGGTAACAGCAAAGGGCTTGCGTCGGTATGGCGATGCCGATGGCTCTGGCCGCCGAATGCCAAGCCGCCAGCGACGAAGCCACGGTCGTGGTCGAGAACTGCGGGTAGAGGGGCAAAAGCACGATCCGCTCCGGCCCGAAGGCAGCCACCTGCTGCGCCGCAGCGCCGCTCATCGGGTGCCAGTAACGCATCGCGATGGCGACCTCGACCTCAGCGAGATCGCCGAGAGCAGCCTGCAGGGCCGCCGCCTGCGCCTCGCTTTCCTCAAGCAGCGGCGACCGGCCGCCGATCGAGCGGTAAATTTCGCGGGCTTCGGGGCCGCGCCGCTTCGCGATCAGGCGCGCGAGCAGCCGGCGCACCGGCCGCGGCGCGCCGATGATCGCCGGGTCCCGGAACAGATTGCGCAGATAGGGTTCGACGGCATCGAGAGAGTCCGGGCCGCCGAGATTCATGAGAACCACCGCAACGCGGCTCATCGCCTGGTCTCATCCGGCCACGCGTGTACGAGGTCGGCAAGCTCCGCGACATGCTCAGGCGGGGTCCGGGGCAGCACACCTTCACCCAGGTTGAACACGAAGGGGCCCTGACTGAGCGCTCCCAGAATACGGCCGGCCGCGTGACGCAGCGCATCGCCGCCCGCCAGCAGCGCCACCGGATCGAGGTTGCCCTGCACCGTACAGTGCGGCTGCAGCCTTAACGCCGCCCAGGCCAGCGGCACGGTGCTGTCGATGGAGACTGCGTCCACGCCGGTCTCCGCCGCGAAGCGCTCGTAGAGCACGCCCACGCCGCGCGGATAGCCGATGATGGGAGCCGCCGGGTGCGCCGCCTTTACGTCGGCCACGATCCGCTTGATGGGATCGATGCTCCACCCTTCTAGCTCGCTCTCTGGCAGCGCTCCGGCCCAGCTGTCAAAGACCTGAACCGCGTCGGCGCCGGCGTCGAGCTGGGCGATCAAGTGCGTCGTCACCGCCTCGCGTACCGTCTCGATTAGGTGACCGAAGCTCCCGGGATCGCGGTAAGCCCAGCCCTTGGTAGCGGCAAAATCCCGGCTCCGGCCGCCGCCGACCATGTAGGTCGCAAGCGTCCACGGCGCCCCAGCGAAACCCAGCACCGTCGCCTCGGCCGGCGCCGCCGCCACGACCCGTTCCATCGCCTCGTAGACGGGCGCGAGATGGCGCCGTTGCCGATCCGCATCGAACTCGGGAAGGGGACCGCCCTCCGGGACTGGCTCAAGACGCGGTCCCTCGCCTTCCTCGAACCAGAGCTTCACGCCCAGCGCATCCGCCACCACCAGGATGTCGGAGAACAGGATGATCCCGTCGAGGGGGAAGCGACGCAGAGGTTGAAGTGTGGCCTCCGCCGCCAGCGCTGGGTCATAGCAAAGGTCGAGGAAGGATCCCGCCTTTGCCCGCAACGCCCGATACTCAGGCAAGTAGCGCCCTGCCTGGCGCATCAGCCAGAGCGGCGGCGGCCGTTGTGCCTCTCCCCGAAGTGCCGCGAGAAGTGGTTTGGTATCTGCGTCCACGATTGCGAGTCGGCCCTTGTCCCCGGTTTCGTCAGACTATCTTCATTAATTGAGTCTTAAGTTAAGTAAGGGTGGATGATGTTGTTGGCGTAGCGGAGTGGATTGTGGCGTTCATCCCATGGGTCCGGTGAATCATCGGGTGGATCTTGCCGCAGAAGGGCTCGAGGTGAAAAAGCAACGAAGGGCCAATACGTCCGGGTCCTTCAGCGGTCGTGGGAAAATGTGGATTCTGTGGAAGGACACCTGACAGGGCCGATCGTAAGAGCGTTATCCCCACTGTGGCTGTCCTGTGACATGGATGATGGGATAGGCTGGGGACTTGCGGGCTGGGCGGGGTTGCCCACGGATTCCCCACATGAGGGTGTTGAGGAATCGTGCCCGTGCGGGCGCAGCGCGGAGGGTCCAGGCGAGCTCATGCCAAGGTTTCATCTGCATCTGGTCTCAGATGCTACCGGCGAGACCTGCATCACGATCGCGCGCGCGGCGGCGGCGCAGTTTCAGGGCGTGGATGCGGTCGAGCACCTGTGGTCTCTGGTGCGAACTGAGAGTCAGTTGCGCCGCGTGCTCACGCATGTGGAGACTGAGCCCGGCGTGGTGATGTACACCCTCGTCGATCCGCAACTCCGTATCCTCCTGGACGTGCAATGCCGGCGCCTCGCGGTGCCCTGCATCCCGCTCCTCGACGCGGCGATTACGGCATTGAGCGCATTTCTCGGCGTCGAGAGCCGCAATCAGCCGGGCCGACAGCATGTCATGGACGCGGCCTATCTCAAGCGCATCGAGGCGATGAACTATGCGCTCGCCCATGACGACGGACACTCGCCGGCGTCGCTGCGCGAGGCGGACATCGTGCTCGTCGGCGTCTCGCGGACCTCGAAGACCCCGACCTGCTTCTACCTGGCCAATCGCGGCCTCAAGGCGGCCAATGTGCCGATGGTGCCCGGTTGTCCGCTGCCGCCCGAACTCCCGGCGCTGAGGGGTGCGCTGGTGGTGGGCCTCACGTGTCACCCGGAGCACTTGATCGACATTCGGCGCAGCCGCATGCGCATGATCGGCGATGTCGGAGAGACCGCCTACGTGGACCCGCTGCAGGTGGAGGAGGAGGTGCGGCAGGCCAGGCGGCTCTTTGCCGAGGCCGCATGGCCGGTCATCGACGTGACCGACCGCTCGATCGAGGAGACCACCGCCGCAATCCTGCAGCTGCACGACCGCCGCGCGCTTTCGGGCTGAGCGGTTGGCGCGGCGCGGGAAGCGTATATTCTTCAGCATCGCGCGGGCGAGCCGGGACAGGAAAGCGAATCCATGGCAATGGCTGAGGGTGGCCCAGCCTCGCACGGAGAGGCTGGCGACCGGCATCTAGTGCTCGCCTCTCAGGCGGCCGTGCGCGCCGCGATGCTGCGCGCCGTTGGCCTCTCCTTTTCGGTCCAGCCGGCGCGGGTGGACGAAGGCGCGGTCAAGGACGCCATGCGGGCCGAGGACCCCGAGGGTCGAGAGACCGCACGGGCGCTCGCCGCGCTCAAAGCCCGGCGGGTCAGCACGGGCGCGCCAAGCGCCTTCGTCATCGGCGCCGACCAGCTCCTCGTCTGCGGCGACGAGTGGTTCGACAAGCCCATGGGTGTCGACGACGCGCGGGGGCAGCTCCAGCGGCTCCGGGGCCGCCAGCACACGCTGGTGACAGCGGTCTCCGTGGTCCGCGACGAGGCCGAAATCTGGGGCGAGGTGGTGTGTCCGCAACTCACGATGCGGCCTTTCTCGGACGCTTTCCTGGAGCGCTATCTGGAGCAGGCGGGAGACGGGATTCTCGCCTGCGTCGGCGGCTACGAGGCGGAGGGCATGGGCGGGCAGCTGCTCGCGGAAATCAAGGGCGACTGGTTTGCGGTGCTGGGCCTGCCGCTTCTGCCGCTCCTTGGCTTCCTTCGCGAGCACGGGCTGGTGGAGACATGATCCTTACCGGGGCGGCGCAGCTCGCCGGGGTCATGGGCTGGCCGGTGGCGCACTCGCGCTCGCCGCGCATTCACGGCTACTGGCTCGAAGAGAAGGGGATCGACGGCGCCTACCTGCCGCTCGCGGTGCGGCCCGAGGCTCTGGACTCCGCCCTCGCTGCGCTGCCTGCTCTTGGATTTCGTGGGTGCAACCTGACCGCGCCGCACAAGGAGGCCGCCCTCGCGCGCATGGACTCGCTGTCGGAGAGCGCGCGCCGGATCGGCGCGGTGAACACCGTGACGGTCGCGGACGACGGTGCGTTGCACGGCGACAACAGCGATGGCTTCGGCTTCATCAGCCACCTGCGCCAGGAAGCGCCAGGCTGGGAGCTTGCGTCGCCGGTCACAGTGCTGGGGGCCGGCGGCGCGGCGCGCGCGGTGTTAGATGCGCTCTCTACCGCAGGCGTCGCCGAAATGCGCCTGCTCAACCGCTCGGGCGAACGCGCGGCGGCGCTCGCCGAAGAAGCGGGCAACGCAGTCGACCCGCTCCCTTGGGAGCAGAGGGAAGCAGCGCTCGACGGCTGCGGGCTGCTCGTCAACACCACGACGCTCGGCCAGGTGGGCAAGCCCAGGCTCGACCTCGCTCTCGACCGTCTGCCTGCCGATGCGGTGGTCTACGACCTGGTCTACGCGCCGCTGGAGACGGAGCTGCTGAAGGCGGCGCGGGCGCGCGGCCATGTGGCGGTGGACGGGCTCGGCATGTTGATCCATCAGGCGCGGCCAGGCTTCGCTGCCTGGTTTGGCCGCGAGGCCGAGGCGACGGAGGCACTCCGCAGCTTCGCCGCCGAAGGGCTGTGAAGGGGGGCGGCCGTGGTCATCCTTGGCCTTAGCGGCTCCATCGGCATGGGCAAGACGACCGTGGCAAACGCCTTGCGCGCGTGCGGCGCCACCGTCTACGACGCCGATGCGGCGGTGCACCGGCTGCTCGCGCCCGGCGGGACCGCGGTGGCGCCGGTGCTCGCGCGCTTCCCCGATGCTGCATCGGGCGAGGGCGCAGCGCGCGCGGCTGATCGCCGGGTGCTCGGTGCGCGCGTCTTCGCGGACCCCGAGGCGCTGGCGGAGCTGGAGGCGATCCTCCATCCCCTGGTCCGCGCGGGCGAGCGGCATTTCCTCGCGACGAGCCAGCGACGGGGCTGCCGCCTCGCGGTCCTCGACATGCCACTGCTCTTCGAGACCGGCGGCGAGACGCACTGCGATGCGACTCTGGTGGTCTCGGCGCCGGATTTCGTGCAGCGCGCACGGGTGCTGGGCCGGGCCCGGATGACCGAGGAACGCCTGGCCGCGATCCTCGCCCGCCAGATGCCGGACGCCGAGAAGCGGCGGCGCGCGGACTTCGTGATCCGCACCGGGCTCGACCGGCGGGTGTCACGAATGGCTGCAAGGCGGATCGCGGCCCGCCTTGCCGCAGAGCGCGGCACGTGTTGGCCCGCGTGCTGGGCGGGCGCGCTGAAGCCGGTTCAGGAGGGTGACTATGCGTGAGGTCGTGCTCGATACCGAGACCACCGGCCTGGAGCCGGCGGAGGGCCACAGGATCGTCGAGGTCGGCGCGGTCGAGCTTGTCAACCACATCCCCTCGGGCCGGCGTTTCCAGCGCTATCTCGACCCCGAGCGCGACATGCCGGAGGGCGCCGAGCGGGTGCATGGTCTCACCCGGGATTTTCTCGCCAAGCACCGGCGCTTCGCCGAGGAGGTCGACGCGATTCTCGACTTCATCGGCGATGACAAGCTGGTCATGCACAACGCGCCCTTCGACCTCGGCTTCCTCAATGCCGAGCTTGAGCGCATCGGCAAGCCGCCAATCCCGGTGGAGCGGACAGTGGACACACTGGCGATCGCCAGGCGCAAGTTTCCCGGCGCACCGGCGAGCCTCGATGCACTCTGCAAGCGCTTCGCGATCGACCGGTCGATGCGGGAAAAGCACGGCGCGCTGCTGGACGCCGAGCTGCTGACCGAGGTCTATCTGGAACTGACCGGCGGCCGTCAGCCCGGGCTCGAGCTGCAACGCGCGGTACCCACGCCTGGAGCCGCGCCCGCGTCCCGCGCCGACCGTGCTGCCCGCCCGCCGCGCCCGCACGCGCCGACCGAGGCCGAGGTGGCGGCCCATGCCGCCTTCGTCGCGACGCTGAAGGATCCGATCTGGAACGCCTGAGCGGAGGAGCGCGTCAGACGAACCTGTCAGCCGATCCGGGCCATGACCCCGCCGTCCACCGGGAGCGCCACGCCGGTGATGAAGCGGGCGGCGTCGGAGGCGAGGAAGAGCGAGGCTTGGGCCACGTCCCAGGCGCTGCCCATGCCGCCCCTGAGCGGGCTCCAGGTGTCGCGGGTGGCGGCGATCTCCTCGCGCGGCTTGCCGTAGCGGCGGGCTTGCGTGTCCACCGCCATGGGCGTGTCCATGTATCCCGGCAGGATGGCGTTCACGCGCACGCCGTCGGGCGCGCAGTCGAGCGCGAGCTGGCGGGAGAAGGCGATCATGCCTGCCTTGCTCGTCTTGTAGGTGACCGACTTGTAGTCGACCACCGCGGCGATCGATGAGATGTTGGTGATCACCCCGCTGCCCTGGCTCTGCATGACCGGGACCACGTGCTTGCAGGCCATCACCGTGCCGCGCAGGTTGATCGCCATGACCCGGTCGAAGCTCGCCTCGTCGAGGTCCGCGAGCGGCGAATCCCCGCCGGTATAGGCGACGCCCACGTTGTTCTGCAGCACGTCGATGCGCCCGTGGCGGGCGACGACGGAGCGGACGGCCTTGATCAGCGCGCGCTCGTCCGTGACATCGGCGACCAGCGCCTCGGCTGCGGCGCCCTCTGCCTTGATGGTTGCGGCAGTTTCCTCGGCGGACGCGCGGTCGCGGTCGAGGGCCACCACGTGCGCGCCGGCGCGGGCGAAGAGCACGCAGGTGGCCCGGCCGTTGCCGATCACCGGTCCCGGCGTCTGGCCGGCGCCGGCCACGATCGCGACCCGGCCGTCGAGGCTCAGCGTCGGGCTTTGCCAGGGCGCCGCGCTTGCGGCGGAAGTCTCCTCGTTCATGGCGATACTCGGGCGATGGCTGAGGCAGCGCGGGAAGGCTGTGGGCGTGCCCGCGCCTTGTCAAGGCGGGCGGTTGCGCCGCACCGTAGCGCGTGAGAGCGTGCGCCGCGCCAGACGCGCCGCGATTGAACACCGCACCCGGAGCATCGAGCCATGAAGATCGGCGCCGCCATCTTCGCCACCGACTATTGCATTGCGCTCACCGAGCTTGCGCCAGCGCTGGAGGAGCGGGGGTTCGACTCGCTCTTCGTGCCCGAGCACACCCACATCCCCACCAGCCGGCGCTCGCCCTGGCGGGGCGGGGCGGAGCTGCCGCCGGAATACTCCCACACGCTCGACCCCTTCGTGGGGCTGGCGGCGGCCGCGGCGGTGACCGGTACGCTCCGCCTTGGCACCGGCATTTGCCTGGTCACCGAGCGCGACCCCATCGTCACCGCGAAGGCGGTGGCGAGCCTCGATCTGGTCTCCGGCGGGCGCTTCGACTTCGGTATCGGCGCGGGCTGGAACGCCGAAGAGATGGAGCATCACGGCACCCGCTTCGAGACCCGCTTTCGCCTCATGGAGGACCGGGTCAAGGCCATGCAGGCAATCTGGGCCGCGGACGAGGCGAGCTACGAGGGCGAGTTCACGTCCTTCGAGCCCATCTGGTCGTGGCCGAAGCCTGTGCAGAAGCCGCATCCGCCGATTCTGCTGGGCGGCGAGACCGTGCACACCATGCGGCGCGTGATGGATTTCTGCTCGGGCTGGTTCCCGCGCGGCCCGCTGCTGCCCGATCCGGCCGAAGGCATGGCGAGGCTCCGCGCCGCCGCCGAAGGCGCCGGGCGCGACCCGGCCACGGTCTCCGCCACGGTCTTCGGCGCCGCGCCTGAATCCGGCTATCTGGACGCCTGCCGGGAGGCCGGGATGGACCGTGCCCTGCTAATCCTGCCGCCGGAAGGGCGCGACGGGGTGATGCCGGTCGTCGACCGCTACGCCACCCTTATCGGCTGAGCTGACGCCGGCTGAGGTGCGCGGGAGTCAACGAGCGAAAGGCCTCTCTCGCGGCTTCGGCGCCGAGTGCGCCCCAGAGCGCGCCGCCGAGCACCGCCCCGAGCGCGCCCCAGGGCTTGGGTTCCGCAAGCGGCTGCGGGGTGCCGCGCCGCGCCCTAACGCGGACCTTGAAGGATTCGTCGGGCGCGGGAAGGGGTATCTGGGTGGTCTTGAGGCTGTAGTCGGCCCTGTCGGGGTCGAGGTCCACCTCGTGCAGGATGGTCGCCATTGTGGCGGCGATCTGCACCTCGGCGAAGCCGTTGCCGAGGCAGCGGTGGGGGCCCAGGCCGAAGGGCGCGTAGACGTAGGGCTTGCTTGTGCTCCGCCCGCTCCGGCGTGTAGCGGTCGATGTCGAAGCGCTCGGGCTCCGGGAAGAATTCCGGCAGGTAGTGCGGCACCGCGGTCGCGATCATCACCTGCTCGCCGGCGGGGATGCGATGGCCCGCGAACTCGAAGGAATTCGCGGCGGTCCGGACCAGGAGCGGCGTGACCGGATACATCCGCATGGTTTCCATGGCCGCACGGTGCATCGCGTCCATCTCGCGCAGCGCCTGACCGGCCGGCACGTCGCCGCTGAGGAGGGCGGCGGCCTCTTCGCGCACCTTCTCCAGCACGTCCGGGTTCCTGAGCAGGGCGTAGAGCATGAAGGCGCAGGTGCCAGCCACCGTGTCCAGCGCCGCGACGAAGGGGCCCATGGCCGCGATCTTCAGGTCCGCCTCCGGGAAGAATTTCGGGTCCTCTTCGTGAAGGTCCAAGAGGTCGTCGATCAAGTCCGGCGCGGCGCCGTGCCGCTCCCGCATCGTGCCGGAATGGCACTCGATGACTTCGTTATAGAGCTTGTCCACCTGCGCCGAGGCGCGGCGGAAACGCGGCGACCAGCGCAGGTAGGGCCTCGGCACGACGGTGGCGGACAGCAGACCGTGGACATAGCAGACCAGGTCGTCGTTGTAGGGACGCGGCGAGACGCCGGCCACCAGCGTGCCCACCTGGTCGGTGACGATCCGTTGCAGCGCCGGCACTGCAGCCATCGGACGTTCTGCCGGCCACGCCGCGATCTCCCGTCGCGCGATGTCGATCATGCCGCCCATATGCTCCACGGCGTACTCGCGCGAATAGCCGCGCTTCAACGTGCGCCGGAAGGCCGCGTGCTCGGCCCCGTCGGCGCTGAGCGTGGAGCGCGCGGCGCCGAACCAGGCGTTGAAGCCGCTCCAGAACTCGAAGGAGCGGAAGTGCTTCGTACCCTGCCGGGCGAGGAAGCGGTTGGCCTCCACGCCCGCCAGCACGGTGAAGCGCCGGTTGAGCAGGCGCATGCCGTAGACCGGCCCGAGCTCATGGTAGTTGTCAGTGAGGAAGGCGCGCATGTCCCGCGCCATGTCAAACACGCTGCCGACGACCGGCAGGCCGCGTGCGAGCGGCATGTTCGAGGACGCCATCTCCCAGCCCTCTGCGGTCGTGCCCCTGCCCCTCGTCCCGCGGCGCAGGCAGGCCACAGGGTACCGCCGCCTGTTTCTATCATGGGGTTGGTGACGGCCGAATTCCAGTCCTTCCGCTATGCCGGTCGGCCCGGACCCTATGCCAGGACGCATTCGCCGCCGAAGCCGGCGCGGCCAACGCACGACCGATAGCGCATCGGAAGACCAGGTAGCCCAGGCGGTTGGTTCGGTCATCTTCGTCCGGACTGGTGGGCAATCCTCCGCTCGTGCTATAGGCGCGCGCCGTCTTCACGGGGAGGAGCACAATGGAAGCGACGATCGAGCGGCAGGATGGCGTGCTGGTCGCCCGCGTGAGCGGGCGGATCGAGCCCGCCAACGCGCAGGCGCTCGAGTCGACGATCACTGCGTCGCTTCAGAATGGCGACCGTGCCGTAATCCTAGATACCGCTTATGCACATGGCTCCGGTTCGATCAACATGCTGTAGGTAAGGGGTTTTGCATTGGTGGCGATGCGGAAGAGCGAGCGGAAAGCAGCGTGGCGGGTTTTGCGGCGGTTGAAGCGAAAGGCGAACTCATCGAGATAGGCCTGCAGATGCTTGCGGCGCAGCCCGTGGTAGACGCCTCGCGCCCATCCTTTGAGGTTGGAGAAGACTTGGTGGATCCACGGCAGGACGAGGTGAGCGGCGGTCTTCCCGACGACATGGACATTGTGGCGATCGGCGGGGACCGCAGCGTAGCCGGACCAGCCGTCGGTTTTCGCGATGGCGTCGGGATCGGCGGCGGTTTCGACGAAGTGTCCGAGGTCGGCGGCGCCGTAGGAGGAGATTTCGGCCAGCCGCAGGCGGCCCGGGATGGTTCCATCCCCCAGTTCGATGGCGCCGACGATGAGCATCTTGCCGTCGTGGCTGCGTCCTTGCCCTCCGGTGGGAGGATCGTCTTTGGTCCGGAATGGAAGGCTGGCCTCGTCGATTTCCACCAGGCCCGACAACGGGTTGCGCTCGGGGTCGACCATGCTGGCGCGCAGCTTGTGGGCGAGCAGCCAAGCGCTGCGGTAAGAGCCGATACCGAGCTGTTTCTGGAGCTGCAGGGCAGAGATGCCGTTGGAGTGGGTCGCCATCAGGTAGGCGGCCCAGAACCAGACGGTGAGCGGCAGCTTGCTGGCGTGCAGGATCGTCCCGGCCGTCACCGAGGTCTGCCGGCGGCAGCCGGCGCACTCGAAGGTGTGTGCTTTTCTGCGCAGCGCCCATCCCTTTTCATGGCCGCACGCGGGACAGACGAAGCCGTCCGGCCAGCGCATTTCGATCAGCCAGGCGGCGCAGGCGTCATCGTCCGGGAACATGTGCTGGAAGGCGAGGAGGCTGTCGGCGACCTGTTTCATGTGGTGGCTCCGTCGGCAGGAACGTATAGGCAACATTCTACCCGTTCTCCCGCCCTAACCTCAACCTCAACATCTGGTGGCAAACTCTCGCGACCGGAGCCATGTGCATAAGCGGTTCCTAGATTTCGAGCAGCTCGCCTACATCGGCAACGTCGGCGTTCGCGCGCTGCGGATCACGACCAGGGTTTTGCGCGACCGGGACGTCAGCCTGGCAGTTTGCGCGCCGCAGGGCGTCGTCGCTGCGGTCTTCTCGGGAGGCGGTGTGGACAGGCTTATTACGGTGTATCCGACCAAGACCGCCGCGCTCGCGGGACTGAGCGACTGACATGGCGCCCGGCACGGTAAAGGGGCCGGTAAGGGCCGAACCCCAGCATATCCGCTATGTCGGTCGCGCAATGTTGATCGCCGTTGATCCGTTGCGGGGTTGGCACGCGTCGCGATCGTTCGTATCGTTCAGCCCCGCCGAGTTGCAGGGGCTGGGCGACGACATGCGATATGCGACGGGGGCCGAGAGCGGCTCCTGCTCTTCCAGGAGGTAGAGCGTGGACGCGGCACGAATCGTCATCGAAGTCCTCCAGTACTACGGCTACGTCGGGCTCGCCGTCGCGGCCGCGTTCCTGCTCTATGGCATCGAGCGCGTGGATGAGGGCGCGCGCCGTTCCTACGCCTTCCGCCCGCTGCTGATTCCCGGCTGTATCGTGCTCTGGCCGCTGGTCATCGCCCGCTGGGTCGCGGCTGAGCGGCAGCGCGGCTGAGCGGCTCGTCGTCATGCAGCGCCGCCATCGCAAGACCCACGCCTACATGTGGAAGGTGCTCGCGATCTTTCTGCCGGCGATGCTGATCGCGGCGCTTGCCATTCGCCAGCACGGGCCGACGGAGAAATCCGCCGTCCAGCTCGAAAAGCCCGGGGCGCAGGCCGAGGCGCCCGCTGCTAGGGCGGAAGAGTAAGGGGGCGGCTGAGCGATGAGCGTGCGTTACGCGCCGGTCGGCTGGAACCGCAACAAGATCATTTACGACGTCGTGGTGCTGGCCGCCGCCGTCGCCTACATCCTGCTCTTCATCAAGATTGCGCCGAGCTTCCAGGACGTCACCAAGCCGACCAGCGGGGCGATCCTCAGGGCGCAGGCCTTCGGCACCTGCGCCTTCCTGATGCTCACCTTCATCCTGTGCATCGGACCGCTCGCGCGCCTCGATCAGCGCTTCCTGCCGCTGCTCTACAACAGGCGCCATTTCGGCGTGATCACGTGTGCCATCGCCTTCACACACGCAACGCACGTGGTCAGCATCTATTACTCCTTCAGCCCGCTGAACAAATACGTCGCCGTGCTGGCGAGCAACACGAGCTACGACCGCTTTCTCGGCTTTCCGTTCGAGACCTTCGGCATCTTCGCGCTCTTCCTGCTGCTGGTGCTCGCGGCCACGAGTCACGACTTCTGGCTCAGGTTCCTGACTCCGCCGATCTGGAAGGCGATCCACATCTCGGTCTACGTCGCCTATGCGGCAATCGTCTGCCATGTGGCGCTCGGCTCCCTGCAGGCGAAGCAGAGCCCGCTGCTCGCCGTCATCGTGGGCTTGAGCGTGGTGGCGGTGACGGGCCTGCACCTCGTTGCCGGGCGTATCGAGCGGCAGAAGGACCGCAACGCGGCGGAGAGCGTCCCTGAAAGCACCGACGAGACTCCCTGGGTCGTCGCCGGCGACGTGGATTCGGTGGCGGACGGGCGCGGCATCGTGGTGCCGCTGGAGCATGGCGAACGCGTTGCGGTGTTCCGCTACGGCGACAAGCTGTCGGCGCTCGCCAACGTCTGCGCCCATCAGAACGGACCGCTCGGCGAGGGACGGATCATGGACGGCTGCGTGACCTGCCCGTGGCACGGCTTCCAGTACCGGCCCGAGGACGGCTGCTCGCCACCGCCCTTCACCGAGAAGGTCGCGACCTACCGGCTCAAGCTCGACGGCAGGCGGATCCTGCTCGATCCCCGAGCGAATGAGCCCGGCACCTATGTCGAGCCCGTGCGGGTGACGGAGGCGTAACATGGCAGGCCGCTTGCCGGATCCCGGCTTCTTCGTCGGCTACCTCAACTCGGTGCCGCGTCCGCTCGCGATCTTCCTGGTGGTGGTCGCCGCGGCGCTCGTGGGCGGCATGGCGGGGTTGGCCTTCGCCCTTGGCACCAACGTGAATGACCCAGGCGACGGCACCTTCGCCCGCAAGCTCGGAAAACAGGAGATGTCGGGGATTCTGGTGGAGAATCCCTATCCGATCCTGCGCGTGCGCGCCGACGCGAAGAATCCCGAAGCACGCACGGTCATGCTCACCGTGCCCGGCAAGCGCAGCGTCAAGCGGCGCGGCCGCAAGCTCTTCGGCCAGCTCGTCGACGTGACGGGCTTCATGTTCCAGCGCGGCGACATCGACATGCTGCAGGTCCAGGGCAAGAACTCCCTGAAAGCCGTCGAGGCCGGCGAAGGCGAGCCGCCGCCCGAATTCACTCCGGTGCCCGCGGAACCGCTCGGCCGCTGGCGCCTCATCGGCGAGATTTGCGACAGCAAGTGCCATCTGGGCGCCATGCGCCCGGGCGACGGGCTCGCGCACAAGGCCTGCGCCAACCTCTGCATTTCCTCCGGCGCGCCGCCGATCTTCGTCACGGCGGAGGAGGGCGCGGTCGAGGGCGAGACCTTCCTGCTCATGGCCAATGAGGATGGCGGGCCGCTCCCCGACCACTTTGGCGACTATGTGGCGGTCCGCCTCCAGCTCGAAGGCGAGGTCGAACGCCTCGACGATCTCCTGGTCTTCAAGGTCGATATCGACGCGGCCAAGGTGTTCTGAGCGATGAAGCAATTCGCCTGGATCATTGCCGGTGCGATCGTGACTGCCGGGCTCGGCTATGCCTCCTACTGGGTCTATCTGGAGGTGCAGGCCAGCACTCGCGGCACGCTGATTTCGGGCTTCGGCATCTTCGTCGGCGTCATGGGCGTGTTCGCCCTGCTCAGCGTGGCGCAACTCGTCTCCACCTACACCGAGCGCCTGCTGTGCAAGCGCAAGACGCCCGCTGCCGACGAGGGTTCGTGACGGTCGATTGAGACGCGCCGCGCGGTCGCGCGGTGGCGGAAGGCAGGGTCTCCATGAACAAGATCGCAATCAAGACGCTCGACGAGTTGGAAGACCGCCAGCCGGCCTATGCCCTCGTCGGCGAGGTCGATCTTTGCCTGGTGCGCTACGACGACAACGTCTCGGTCTTCTACGGCCGCTGCCTGCACCGGGGCGCGCTCATGGCCGACGGGTTCGTCGATGGCGAAAACCTGATCTGCGGCGTCCATTATTGGGACTACCGCCTCGATACCGGCGTGAGCGAATACAACAACGCGGAAGTCCTGCCCAAGTTCACGTCTTGGATCGAAGACGGGCAGGTTCTGGTCGATGCGGACGAGATCGGCGCCTGGCAGGAGGAGCACCCGCAGCCCTTCAAGCGCGACGACTATCTCGGGCTTTACGCCGACACCCACCCCGCGCCGGAGGAGCCTCACGTCGGGCTGATCCAGGGTTACGCCAGGGACGGGCTCTCCAAGACCGGCCATCACGGCGTGGTCGTGGCCATGGGCGTGCCGCGCCAAGACCTGCCGAGCTGGGACGACATCCAGTTCATCACGGCGCAGCTCCACCGCATGCCGCACCTCGACGACGAGCCCGTCGGTACCGAGGTGGTGGTCGGCCCCAACGCGCAGAAACCGCTCACCCTCGAAATTCCGCTGCTGGTTTCGGACATGAGTTTCGGGGCGCTTTCGGAGCCCGCCAAGGTCTCTCTCTCGCGCGGCGCCGAGCTTTCCGGCACCGGCATCTGCTCGGGCGAGGGCGGCATGCTGCCGGAGGAACAGCAGGCCTGCAGCCGCTACTTCTACGAGTATGCCTCAGGCCGCTTCGGCTTCTCGTGGGACAAGCTGGAGAACGTGCAAGCCTTCCACTTCAAGGGTGGCCAGGGCGCCAAGACCGGAACCGGCGGGCATCTGCCGGGAAACAAGGTGAGGGGCAAGATCGCCGAGGTACGGGGGTTGCCGGAAGGCTCGCCCGCGGTCTCACCGCCGCGCTTCCCGGACTGGACCGACTGGCGCCAGGTGAAGGACTTCGCCGACGCGGTACGCAGCCACACCGGCGGCATCCCAATCGGCTACAAGCTCTCAGCCCAGCACATCGAGAAGGACATCGACGCCGCGCTCGAGGTGGGGGTCGACTACGTCATTCTCGACGGCCGCGGCGGCGGCACGGGGGCGGCACCGCTGATATTCCGCGACAACATCTCGGTGCCGACCATCCCAGCGCTCGCCCGCGCGCGGCGCCATCTAGATGCGTCCGAGCGCCAGGACGTGACGCTGGTGATCACCGGGGGCCTGCGCAAGCCCGCCGATTTCGCCAAGGCGCTGGCGCTGGGCGCGGATGCGGTCGCGGTCTCCAACGCCGCGATCCAGGCGATCGGCTGCCTCGGCATGCGCGCCTGCCACACCAACAACTGCCCGGTCGGCATCGCGACTCAGAAGCCGCATCTCACCGCCCGGATCGAAATCGAGAAGTCGGCGCGGCGTCTTGCTAACTTCTTCGAAGCGAGCGTCGAGCTGATGAAGATCATGGCGCGCGCCTGCGGGCACACGCACCTGAACCAACTCGCGCCCGACGACCTCGTGACCTGGAAAGAGGATATGTCCCGCCTCTCGGGCGTCGCCTACGGCGGCGTGGGCGGCTGAGCGGCGCTACAAGTACCTGGCGAACGACCTGTTCGCAGCCGGGATTTCGTCGACGGTCCCCAAGTAGGCGTGCCGAGTCATGTCGGGCGAGTACTTGCTCGCCGGCGGCTGGCGGCCGAGCGCCTCCGCCATGCTGCGGATATGGTGGGGTGCCGCGCCGCAACAGACGCCAAGATAGTTGACGCCGAGTGCCCGCGCGTCTCTGGTGAATTCCGCAATCTCATAGCGGTTGCAGGTGAAGGGGTCGAGCGCCGTGGGGAAGGGGCGTTCTTCCGGTATGCAAACGCACTCGGAATCGCTGAGCGACAGGAAGGTCGGCTCGTCCTCGGTGGTGCGGTAGGCCACCGGGAGCGCCGCGACGTGGCAGCTCACCGTTTCGCGGATTTCCCCGAGCAAGGGCAGCATGGTGGCCGGGCCGCGCGCGCAGTTGAGTCCCACAACGTCGGCGCCAGCATCCTCCAGGCGCTTGCAGGCCTCGGCCGGGGTCAGTCCTTCGCGCGTCAGCGGGTCACGGAAGATGGCGAGGTTGATCACCGCCGGCAGGCCTGCCTCCTTGATCGCCTCCAGCGCCAACAGCGCCTCGCTGACGTAAGAGATCGTTTCGGCAACGATGAAGTCCACACCCTCGTCCACGGCCCAGCCCACTTGCTCGTCGAACATGGCACGCACCCGCCGCGCGGACTCGGTCTCGCCGTCCACGTAGATGTTGGAGTTGCAGACGTTGCCGGCGACCAGAGCGTCGCCCTCCCGCGCCGCCTCCCGCGCAAGACGGATCGCGGTGCGGTTGATCTCTTCCAGTGCGCCCTCTTTGCCGATCAGCCTGAGCTTTTCCCGGTGTGCGTAGTAAGTGAAAGCGAGCATCACGTCGGAGCCCGCGCGCAGGAAATCACGGTGCAGCCGGATCACCGCATCGGGGTGTTCCAGCACTGCCTCGGGCACATAGGGGCCGGCGGCGACATAGCCGCTGCGCTCGAGCTCGAACAGATAGCCCTCTGCGCAGAGGACCGGCCCAACCGTCGAAGTCAGGACTCGATACGCCAGACGCTTCGGCGTCAGTCATGGACATGTTCTCCCAGTTCACGATGGTTACGCGGGCGTGCGGCGTCTCCCGCAGCCCTGGTGCCCGACCCCTCCTAAAGGTGCTTCGCGAAGTCCTTGTATTCGGACGGGACCTTGTCCGAGGTGCCGTAGAAGGCGTGTGTGGACATGTCGGGCGAGTACCTGCTCCCCGGCGGGTGCCGGCCGAGGGCCTCCGCCATGCTGCGGATGTGGTGGGGGGACGCGCCGCAGCAGACGCCGAGATAGTTGACGCCGAGCGCCTGCGCGTCCCTGGTGAATTTCTCGATCTCGTAACGATTGACGGTGAAGGGGTCGAGCGCGGTGGGGAAGGGCCGCTCCCGCGGCAGACAGGCGCAGCCGGGATCCTCCAGGGCCTGGAAGCTGGGTTGCTCGGCGGTGGTGCGGTAGGCCACCGGCAGCGCCGCGACGTGGCAGCTCACCGCCTCGCGAATGGGGCCGAGCAGCGGCAGCATGGTGGCCGGGCCGCGCGTGCAGTTGAGCCCGACCACGTCGGCGCCCGCGTCTTCCAGGCGCTTGGCTGCCTCGGCCAGGCTCAATCCGTCCCGCGTGGTCGGGTCGCGGTGGACGGCGAGGTTGATCACTGCCGTCTGGCCGGCCGCCTTGATCGCTTCAAGCGCGAGCAGGGCCTCGCCGACGAAGGAGATGGTCTCGGCGACGATGTAATCCACGCCCTCGTCGACGGCCCAGGCCACCTGCTCGTCGAACATCGTGCGCACCTCGCGGGCGGACTCGGCGTCGCCGTCCACGTAAATGTGTAACTGCCCAGGTTCTTGCTGTGAAAATTCTCTGGGATTCGGCACAACGCTACCCACGCGACGCCCGTGTGCTCCTCTGTGGTCGCCGGGTTTCACAGCTCACGATGCCCCTCTTGCGGACTGCGACCGGTAAGCTACCCCGATGTGGCCCGAAGTCCGCCCGCGCGACGGGCACCGATTTTCATTCTATGGGGTGGTCCAGCACGGCGTCGACCATGATCGTTTATGAGAATGGCTCCGCTGTTGGAGAACCCGTGCCAGGTGAGCTTACGCGCACTTGACGGTGGCGATGAGCCGATCCGATGGGCTGGTCAGGGCTTCGATGATATTCCAGCCCTGCTTTCTGGCGGTGGTGATGACGCTGCGCAGGATGGCGAAGTTCTCGGCCCCCTGCGCGGACCGGAAGCCCCCGGAGATCTTCTGGCGCAGCTTCATCATCCGAAGGTCGCGCTCGGCCTCGTTGTTCGTGAACCCGACCTCGAGGTCGATCAGGAACCGGAGCACCGCGCATTTGTGGTCGCGCAGCCTCAAGGCCAGATTGTGACCGATCCTTCGCTTCCGGCGCTTCTTCCTCTTGCCAGGCGAGAACGGTGGTTGGCTCTCGTGAAAGGCCAGCGCATCGGCGATGATCTCGTCGTATCGGCGCTCGATCAGCGCCACAAGCCTCGCCGGAACGGCGATATCCTTGTCCAGCGCGATGCGGGCGGCGCGATTGGCTCGGCGCAGGAGCTGCTGCATCCGCCGGGCCCAAGCCTCCCCTTCGATGTCCACCAGCGCCTGCAACTCCCGCAGGTGATGGGCGTTGCACAGGCCGTGCTCCACCCCTTCCATCGCGAAGTACGGCTTCCAGTGATCGTGCACGACGATGCCGGAGACACCCGAGAGCAGGGCGCCGCGCTTGCCGCTGACCCGGTACGCCGCCAGCAGCGGCGTGCAGATCACATGAAGCCACTGCGTCTGACCGCCGATCCGCAAGCCGGTCTCGTCCATGTGTTTCACCCGCGCCGTGCCCGCCGCCAGGTCCTGTATGTGCAAGGCCGCGTCCCGCAGCCGCTCGGCCGCCCTCTCGCTCATCGTCGCCAACGTCGCAGCCGTCACCGGCGCGCCGAAGAGCTCGGCCATCACCTGCGACAGCCGATCCTCCGGCAGGAAGTGAGCGTGCTGAAGGTAGACCGCCACCCCGGCAATGCGCGGGCCGTACTGCACCGGCGCCGACACCCCGTCGGGGAACGCCGCCCGGGTCACCGTCCCGCAATGCCCGCAGCACTTGGCATGCGCCCGGTGCTCGGTCACCTCCAGGGGGCTCGGCTCGGGCAGATCGAACACCTGGCGGGCGACGGGCGTTCCCGCCCTGGCCGCGTCCGAAAGCGGCGAACCGCATCCCTTGCAGGAAGCCGGGACGTGATCCTTCACCCGATCCGGGTGATCGGCGCGGCGCAGCGTCTTGCCCTTGTGGCCGGGCTGGCCACCGGGCTTGCGGCCCGATTTGCCGCGCAGGCTTCGGGTTCGCCGCTTCGAATTCGGCTTCCTCAGCCCATCGCTCGAAGGCGGCTTGCCGCTGTTGCCGCTGTTGAGGCCGAGACGGCGCTCCAACTCCTCGATGCGCTCGACGAGACGCGCGACTTGCTCTTCCAGCCGCGCGTTCTGCTGCCGAAGCCAGGCATTTTCCTCCCGAAGCCGGGCGTTCTCCTCCTCCAGGCGGGCGATCTTCTGCGCGGGCGTTTCGGGCGCTGCTCCCGTCGAAGGGCCGCGCGGCGACTCGGGATTGCTCATGTCGTTGTTGAGTCATTTCCCGAAATTCCCGTCAAGCCCTTTCCACCAACTCCGAACGAGAAACGCCTCAATCCACTGGCCCAAAATGACAAATCGTAACTGCCCAGGTCTGATTCTGCCGAGCACTCGGACGTGATGGATTGATGGTTCTGACCAGCCAGGGGTCAGGCGGCGCTTTCCCGGAGCAGCGCAGGATTTCAGAAGCGCAATACGGGGATCAGCTGGATTGGATCGGGGTGCGCCAGGGTTTCGAGGACATTCCAGCGCTGTTTTCGAGCGGTGGCGATGACGGATCGCAGGTTTGCGAAGTCGCGGGCGCCTTGTATCGAGCGGAAGCCGCCTGAGATTTTCTGGCGCAGCTTGCCCATTCGGAGGTCGCGCTCGGCCTCGTTGTTGGAGAAGGGGGTTCGCGGATCGGTGAGGAAGCGCAGGCACCCCTCCTTGTACTTCTGGAGTCGGAGGGCGAGGTTGTGACCGATGCGGCGCTTTTGTCGTCCGCGCTTTCCGGTCTGGAGCGGTGGCATTTCTTCGTGAGAGGCGATGGCACGTTCGAGGATGCGGTCCCAGGCTCGCGAGATGCGGGCCACCAGTGAGGCGGGCACGTCGCGGTCGTTCTTGTGGGCGAAGCGGGCGGCTCTGTTGGCACGGATGAGGAGCCGGTGCGTGCTCGTTGCCCAGTCTTCCTTCTCGATCTCGATGAGGGCTTGGAGCTCGCGCAGGTGATGGGCGTTGCAGGCCCCGTGGCGCACGCCCTCGAGAGCGAAGTAGGTGGCGTAGTCGTCATGGATGACGATGCCGTTGAGCTTCTCGTCGATGTGGCTGCGCCCGGTGGCGACGCGCAGGATGGTGAGCAACGGGGTGCACAGCACATGGAGCCAATGGGTCCGGGCGGCGATGCGGATGCCGGTCTCGTCGAGGTGTTTGACTGGGGCTGCGGTGCGGATGATCTCCGCGAGGCGATCGAGGAAGCCCTCGAAGCGCCGGGCGGTGCGCCTTCCCATGGCGACGATGGTGGCTGTTGAGAGCTTGACCGCGAAGAGGTCGCTCATGACCTCGGCGACCCGCTTCTCGGGAATGAACTGAGCGTGCAGCAGGTAGGTCACCCACGCGGTGATGCGCGGCCCGTATTGGACCGGTGCGCTCACGCCGTTCGGGAAGACGGCTGTCGTCACGGTGCCGCAGGCAGCGCAGAGGCAACGATGGCCGCGATGTTCGGTGACCTCGAGGGGCTGCGGCTCGGGCACATCGAAGACCTGCCGGCAGACGGGGGCTCCGTGACGGTCAGCGTCCGACAGCGGCGCGCCGCAGCCCTCACAGGCGGACGGATCATGATCGACGACATGGTCGGGCGTCGCGGTCCGCTCCAGGGTAGTTCCCTTGTGGCCCGGCTGGCCGCCACTGGGCCTGTCGGACTTGCCGCGCTGGCTCCGGGTGCGCTTCTCCCGGTCACCGCTCTTCTTCTTCAGACCGTCGCTGGCCGGCGGCTTGGAGCTGGTGGTGCTGTCGAGCGCGGCGCTGCGCTCGAGTTCGGCGATCCGCTCGCGCAAGCGGGCGTTCTCCCGCTCCAGCGCGTCGTTCTCCTTGACCAGGGCCGCGCTCAGGCGCAGCAACCTCTGGCCCCATTCCCGAATGGCTTTGACGGCGGTCATTGCGAAGGATTGTGGGGTGAAAAGGTCCTGCAGGCACGCGAAGGCCTCGTCGTGGGCAGCGAGGTCCTCGTGCCAGCGCGACACTGTCACGAACCCTCGTCGGCCTCGACGGCCATGATCGCGGCCAGCACCGCCAGGCGTTCGCCCGCCGGCATGGCCTCGTAGCGCCGGCCCCAGTTGGCCGCCTTGCGCTTGATGCACTGGCGCTCGGTGAAGTTCCGGCCGGCGAAGCTCGCCCAGTGCACCCGGTCAGGCGCGAAGTTGAACCACACGACCTCGGTCCGCACCTGGGCCTGGGTCGTCACCTGCAGCGCCAGCCGGCGCCAGCCCGCCAGCAGCTCGTCATAGAGCGCAGACGGGTGGCCCGAGACCATCACCTGGCAGGGCAGACCCTTGAGCAGTTCGAGGAGCGCGACGTGGTCGGCCTCCTCGTACTCGAAGCGGTAGCGCTGCGACGAACGCCGGGTCGCGTGCAGATAGGGCGGATCGCTGTAGACCAGCTCCGGGCCCAGAAACGGGAACGAGGCCAGGAAGGAATGGGCGCAGCCGGGCACCAACTCCACCGGGTAGTCGCAGCCAAAGGCCTCAAGCGCCCGCTCGTCGCGGTCGATCCCGATCGAGCGCATGGCCGCAGGCTTGCGCTTCATCAGCGCCCCGCCCCCAAGATGGCTCTCGATATAGACAGAGTGCGGCGGCATCAGCGCAATCAGCGCCTGGCTCAGACCGGTCGTCGCCTTCGACCCGAAATACCCCACCGGCTGCTCCTCTCATGCGAGAGTGCAACCCATAGGCGAGAGAACCTATACAGTCAAGCGGGGATCAACGACGCGCCGACGGCGAAACGGCACCGACGGCAAGCAACATCAGCACGCACTCAGAACTGGCGGCGGGGTACCTGGGTAGTTACGACAAATCAGACGACCTGGGCAGTTACGTAAATGCTGGAGTTGGACACATTGCCGGCGACCAGCGCGTCGCTCCCCTGCGCCGCCTCCCGCGCCAGGCGGAGCGCCGTGCGGTTCATCTCCTCGAGCGTGTCCTCCCTGCCGATCACCCGCAGCTTCTCGCGATGGGCGTAGTAGGTGAAGGCCAGCATGACGTCGGAGCCCGCGTGCAGAAAATCGCGGTGCAATTGGGCCACGACCTCCGGGTGGTCGAGAACCGCCTCCGGCACGTAGGCGCCTGCGGAGAGATAGCCGCGGCGCTCGATCTCGAACAGATAGCCCTCGGCGCAGATGACAGGCCCTGCCGCCAGCCGCTCGAGAAGATCCGGTCCGCTGGATACTGCGGCGTCAGTCATGGATAACGCTCCCTATTGGTTCTGGCCGGCCGGGCCGGGGTGGAGTGGCGAATCCTTCACCCGCCACAAGAACCGCCGCACGATATCGCCGTAGCCGGTGAACAGGAAGCTGCCGTTGTCGGCAAGCAACCGCTGCCGCTCCTCGCGGTAGACATGGGGCAGGTCGTACCAGGCGATGCCGGGGCGCTCGTGGTGGAGCGCGTGAAAATTGTTGCTGAGGAAGAGCAGCCTCATCAGTGGCCCGGCTTCCACGATCACCGTGCGCTTTGCTTGGTTCGTCGCCGGCCGATGCTCGGTGTAGGAGCGCAGCAGGATCAGTGCGGTGCCCGGATAGACGTAGAGCATCACGTAGGCCCAGAGCGGGATGCCGCAGACGACCAGCACCCAGACCAGCACCAGCGCAGTCAACACCGCATGCGTGGCCCAGATTTGAACACATCCCGACTCGCCCCGCATCAGCCGCGCGCCTTCCTCCCGCCAGAACGCGAGCATTGCGAGCGCAGGTCCCAGCAGCAGCCGGCCGGCCAGAGTGTTGTGGACCCGGAGCAGCGCCCGATGAACCGGCCCCAGCCGACGCCAGCGCTCGGGCTCCACGTAGAAGCTTTCGGTATCGGCAGGCGGTTCCGTGAGGTGCGGCGTGGCGTGATGGCTGAGGTGGCGGCTGCGGTAGAGGGGATAGGGTAGCCAGAGCGCGACCGGCGCCATGGCGAGCGCGGTGTTGACCCAGGGCCGGCGCGTGGGATGGCCGTGGATGATCTCGTGCTGCAGGCTGCCGTGCCAGCCGACCAGCCAGCCGCCGAGCGGCAGGACCAGCCACCAGGGCAGCGCATGATGGTACCAAGTGAGCGCCAGCCAGCCGCCGTAGACCGCCGCCGCCACGAGCCAGGTCGGCCCCTCGATCCAGCGCCAGAGGGCAGGGAGGTCCGCTCGAGCGAGGGAATTGTCGGGGTTACTGTGCACGATGACCCGGCTGTGGCGACGGCGACGGTCCACTCTGTGGCCCGTCGCGCGGTGAAACAACGTGGGAATTCGCTTGGATTGTCATACTGCGCGCAAAATTCGCGACTATTGTGATATTTATCACCAAGAGATGATGTAGCGCTCAAACAGGAGAATTGGCGCATGGATCGGCGTGACACGGCGCAACGCTTCCGCGAGCGGCTGCGCGAGGCCATGGAGAGGGGGCAGGTCAACCGGTCCGCCCTCGCCGCGCGCATCGGCATCGACCGCTCCACGCTGTCGCAGCTTCTATCGGCCGAGGCCGACCGCCTGCCGCGCGCCGACACCGCCGCAGCGATCGCGGCAGCTCTTCACGTGAGCCTCGATTGGCTGCTCGGCCTCAGCCAGCAGGCGAAGCTCGGCGCCGATATCCTGGAAGAATCGGTTGAAGTGAAGGCGAGCGCGGACGAGCCCGCGGATGAAAGCCTCGCCGCCTGGTACGCCGAGGCGGTCGGCTACAAGATCCGCCATGTGCCGACCACGCTCCCGGACATGCTCAAGACCGAGGCGGTGTTGGATTACGAATATCGCGACTTCGCCGCCAGATCGCCCGACCGGGCGATCGCGATTTCCCACGGCCGCCTCGCCTATGTGCGGCTGCCGGAGACGGATATCGAAATCTGTGTGTCGCGTCAGTCCATGGAGTCCTTTGCCCGTGCCGAGGGCATCTGGCGCGACCTTTCGTTAGCGGCCAGGCGCGAGCAGCTCGATCACATGATCGCGTTGATCGACGAACTCTACCCCACGCTCCGCGTGTTCTTCTTCGACGGCCTTACCCATTTCTCCGTGCCCTACACCGTGTTCGGGCCGCAGCGGGCGGTGGTCTATGTCGGCCAGATGTTTTTCGCCTTCAACACGATCGCGCATATTCGCGTGCTCTCACGCCACTTCGACGCCCTGGTGCGAGCCTCGACCGTGCCGGCCCATGTGGCCGGCAATTCCTTGCGCGACCTGCGCGACGAGTTGGACTAACGCTCGCGCCGCCAGCGGATATCGTCGAGGGCGAGGCGGGCGCGCACGCCCAGGTACGTGATGGGGGCCGGCGGCAACGGGTCCGGTTTCCCCTGTGCCTCCAAGTCGGCGATGAGCGGGTTGTCCTGGCCGGTGGCCATGTCCGCCGCCAGCACGCCCGAGATGGTGCCCTTGGTGACGCCCACCCCGTTCTGGCACACGGCGGCGAAGGTGTGGGGGCCCACCTTGCCGAAGCCCGGCGCATGGTTGCGCGAGAGGCAGACATAGCCGCGCCAGGTGTGCTCGATCTTGACCTCCGGCAGCATCGGGAAGCGCGCTTCGAAAGCCCGCTGATGGTCCCGTCGGATCGTCTCCATTTCGGCGTCCGAGCGCCGGAGCCTCGGCGCATAAAAGAAGCGTTGGCGGATCAGGATGCGCCGCTCGGTGGTGTAGCGCATGGTGACGCTGATGTGGGAGTTGGCCGGGGTGAGGCCCCAGTCATCGACGCCGCCGAGCGCCTGGTGCTCGGCCTCGGTGAGCGGCCGGGTCAGGCTGCCGTGGGCCGCGAAGTTGAGCAAGGAGCCCTTGAAGACCGAGAACTGCGGCGCAAAGCCGTTGACTGCGAGCACCATGGCCTGGGCGTCGACGGTGCCGCCCGGGGTGGTCGCGCGAATGCCGTTCCGCTCCTCCACCTCCATCACCGGTGTGTGCTCGTGCAGCGTCACGTTTCCGGGCAGCGTGTCGGCGAGGCCCTTGGTGAGGCCCGCCGGGTTCATGAGCCGCAAGCCCGCCGTGTAGAGCGCCGATGTGTGATAGGACGTGCCGAGCTCCCGCTTGAGACCGGCGGCGTCGACCCAGCGATAGGGCTCGTCGAGTTCGTCGAGCGCGCGCGCGAAGGGCTCCAGGATCTTCTCGCGCCCGAGCTCCGTGCGGGCGGCGTGGTACTTGCCGCGATGGGTGTAGGCGCACTCGATCCCGTTCTGCGCCACGCACGCATCCAGATAGTCGATCGCCGCCCGGCTGAGGCGGATGTAGTCGTGCGCCCCCGAAAGCTCCTCGAACTCGCCGCCGACATTGTGCGGCAGGTCGATGGCGAAGCCCGAGTTGCGGCCTGAGGCGCCCTCGCCCACCTCGTGGGCGTCGAGCAGGACGATGTGATCGTCGGGGCGGTTCTCGGCGAGCCTGCGTGCCGCCGCCAGGCCGGCGAAGCCCGCGCCCACCACCAGCCAGTCGGCGCGCACGTCACCCTTGAGCGCAGGCGTGGGCTCGCGTGGGGGCAGGATGCGGCTCCAGCCGTTGGTGGCGTCCTCCTTGGGTAGAATCTTGACCGCCATGAGCTGGCCTCCGCGCGGATGGCCGGAAGAACCCGGACTATGCCGGACTTATCCGGACCGACCGCCCCGTGTCCAGTTTGCGTTGGGGATGAAGAGGCGCTCGCCATCGATGGTGAAGCCGTCGATCGCCGCCTGGCCTGCGGGCGAGAGCAGCCATTCGGCGAAGCGCCGGACGCTTGCGCTGGTGTGCTAACCCGACTTGGTGCCGCGCCGAACTTCGATAATCTTCTCCGCCAGAGCCCTTCTCACTCCTTCTTCGATCAGTGTCCGAGCTACGTCCGTGGGGTTAGCTCCGTAAGCCCCAGTATCAGTCAAGTCCTGCAGGTACTCATGCATGATCTGCGAAATTCGGACATGGATCGGCTTGTTTTCGGCCATGGCAGAGATGCACGGTACAGCACGTGGCTCTCAATTGGAATCCATTTGGAATCCAATTGAGAGCCAATTTGTAACTGCCCAGGTCGTCTGATTTGTCATTTTGGGCCAGTGGATTGAGGCGTTTCTCGTTCGGAGTTGGTGGAAAGGGCTTGACGGGAATTTCGGGAAATGACTCAACAACGACATGAGCAATCCCGAGTCGCCGCGCGGCCCTTCGACGGGAGCAGCGCCCGAAACGCCCGCGCAGAAGATCGCCCGCCTGGAGGAGGAGAACGCCCGGCTTCGGGAGGAAAATGCCTGGCTTCGGCAGCAGAACGCGCGGCTGGAAGAGCAAGTCGCGCGTCTCGTCGAGCGCATCGAGGAGTTGGAGCGCCGTCTCGGCCTCAACAGCGGCAACAGCGTCAAGCCGCCTTCGAGCGATGGGCTGAGGAAGCCGAATTCGAAGCGGCGAACCCGAAGCCTGCGCGGCAAATCGGGCCGCAAGCCCGGTGGCCAGCCCGGCCACAAGGGCAAGACGCTGCGCCGCGCCGATCACCCGGATCGGGTGAAGGATCACGTCCCGGCTTCCTGCAAGGGATGCGGTTCGCCGCTTTCGGACGCGGCCAGGGCGGGAACGCCCGTCGCCCGCCAGGTGTTCGATCTGCCCGAGCCGAGCCCCCTGGAGGTGACCGAGCACCGGGCGCATGCCAAGTGCTGCGGGCATTGCGGGACGGTGACCCGGGCGGCGTTCCCCGACGGGGTGTCGGCGCCGGTGCAGTACGGCCCGCGCATTGCCGGGGTGGCGGTCTACCTTCAGCACGCTCACTTCCTGCCGGAGGATCGGCTGTCGCAGGTGATGGCCGAGCTCTTCGGCGCGCCGGTGACGGCTGCGACGTTGGCGACGATGAGCGAGAGGGCGGCCGAGCGGCTGCGGGACGCGGCCTTGCACATACAGGACCTGGCGGCGGGCACGGCGCGGGTGAAACACATGGACGAGACCGGCTTGCGGATCGGCGGTCAGACGCAGTGGCTTCATGTGATCTGCACGCCGCTGCTGGCGGCGTACCGGGTCAGCGGCAAGCGCGGCGCCCTGCTCTCGGGTGTCTCCGGCATCGTCGTGCACGATCACTGGAAGCCGTACTTCGCGATGGAAGGGGTGGAGCACGGCCTGTGCAACGCCCATCACCTGCGGGAGTTGCAGGCGCTGGTGGACATCGAAGGGGAGGCTTGGGCCCGGCGGATGCAGCAGCTCCTGCGCCGAGCCAATCGCGCCGCCCGCATCGCGCTGGACAAGGATATCGCCGTTCCGGCGAGGCTTGTGGCGCTGATCGAGCGCCGATACGACGAGATCATCGCCGATGCGCTGGCCTTTCACGAGAGCCAACCACCGTTCTCGCCTGGCAAGAGGAAGAAGCGCCGGAAGCGAAGGATCGGTCACAATCTGGCCTTGAGGCTGCGCGACCACAAATGCGCGGTGCTCCGGTTCCTGATCGACCTCGAGGTCGGGTTCACGAACAACGAGGCCGAGCGCGACCTTCGGATGATGAAGCTGCGCCAGAAGATCTCCGGGGGCTTCCGGTCCGCGCAGGGGGCCGAGAACTTCGCCATCCTGCGCAGCGTCATCACCACCGCCAGAAAGCAGGGCTGGAATATCATCGAAGCCCTGACCAGCCCATCGGATCGGCTCATCGCCACCGTCAAGTGCGCGTAAGCTCACCTGGCACGGGTTCTCCAACAGCGGAGCCATTCTCATAAACGATCATGGTCGACGCCGTGCTGGACCACCCCATAGAATGAAAATCGGTGCCCGTCGCGCGGGCGGACTTCGGGCCACATCGGGGTAGCTTACCGGTCGCAGTCCGCAAGAGGGGCATCGTGAGCTGTGAAACCCGGCGACCCCAGAGGAGCACACGGGCGTCGCGTGGGTAGCGTTGTGCCGAATCCCAGAGAATTTTCACAGCAAGAACCTGGGCAGTTACGCCAATTTCTTCTTGACCCGGTGATCCTCTCGGCTCAAGATGCGGGTGGAAAGGAAAGGGGCGACCCTACTGGGCCGCCCCTGGTGGGCGCGGTGGGACTCGAACCCACATGCTCCTCAGGCCACGGTTTTCTAGACCGCTGCGTCTACCAATTCCGCCACGCGCCCGCAATGTGCAGCACTGGTCGAGTTCTGGAGAATTCGGCCGGTGCTGTCAACCAGATTCTGTATGGCTTTCCCCGCAATCCACAATATCTTGATGCGTGTCTAGGGCGAGGGGCGTCGTCGCCCGCGTCCCGCCCGACGCAAGCCGTGATCCCGACAGAAATACGGGTTAGCGCGCGTTGGGGATGAAGAGGCGCTCGCCGTCGATGGCGAAGCCGTCGATCGCCGCCTGGCCCGCGGGCGAGAGCAGCCAATCGGCGAAGCGCCGGGCAAGCGCCGCCTTGACGTGCGGGTGCCGCTCCGGGCTTACCAGGGTGATGCCGTACTGGTTGCGGAGCCGCGCATCGCCCTCCACCACGACCCGGAGGTCGAGCCTGCCCCGCATGGCGAGCCACGTGCCGCGGTCGGCGAGCGTGTAAGCCTCCATCATCGTCGCGGTGTTGAGCGTCGCCCCCATGCCTTGGCCTGCTTCGCGGTACCAGGTGCCGGACGCACCGGTGGGGTCCACCCCAGCAGCCGCCCAGAGTGCCTGCTCGCGCCGGTGGGTGCCGCTGTCGTCGCCTCGGCTGACGAAGGGCGCTTTCGCCGCCGCGATGCTGGCAAGCGCCGCGGCTGCGTCGTCCGTGCCGGCGATTCCAGCCGGATCGCTCGCCGGCCCGACCACCACGAAGTCGTTGTACATCAGGTCGAAGCGCGCGCTGCCGTAGCCTTCGGCAACGAACGCTTTCTCGGACGGCTTGTCGTGCACCAGCAGCAAGTCCGCATCGCCGTTCCGCGCGAGCCGCAGCGCTTGGCCGGTGCCGACCGCGACGACGCGCACCTCGATCCCGGTCTCGGCCTCGAAGAGCGGCAGCAGATGATCGAAGAGCCCGGCGTTCTGGGTCGACGTGGTCGAGGCGACGGTGATGAAGTCCCCGGCCCGCGCGCCCGGCGCTGCCAGCAGGAGCGCGAGGGCCAACGCCGCGAAGAGGCGGAGGACGCGGCCTCGGGAGCGGCCGTAGAGTCGCATGGGCAGCGGTCTCTGCTTCAGGCCCCGGGCGGGGTGAGCTCGCGGCGCTCCCACCACAAGAGCTCCCCGCGTAGGAAGGCGCTGGCGAGCTCGTTCTCAGGCCCCGCAAAGAAGGTCTCGGCTACTGCGTGCTCCAGCACGCGGCCGCGGTGCAGGAACATCACCTCGTCGGCGAGCCGCCGCGCCTGGCCGAGATCGTGGGTGGTCATGATGATCTTGGTGCCCTCCCGGGCCATCGCCTCGATCGCGCCCTCTATCACGTGGGTCGCCGCCGGGTCGAGATTGGCGGTCGGCTCGTCGAGGAAGAGCACCTGCGGGTGCAGCGCCCAGGAGCGCGCGAGCGCCAGCCGCTGCTGCTCGCCGAAGGAGAGCACGCGCGCCGGAATGCGCGCGAAGGCGCCGAGCCCGGTGCGCTCCAGCGCGTCGTCAATGAGCCGCCGGCGCTCGGGCCGGGGGATGCGGCGCAGGCCGAGCGCGAAGTCGATGTTGGCGGCGACCGAGCGGCGCAGCATCACCGGCCGCTGCATCACCATCGCCTGGAAGCGCAGCGGGTCGCGCCCGGCGGCGCCATGCCACAGCACCTCGCCCTCGCTCGGCGCGAGCAGCCCGTGGCAGAGCCGGAGCAGGAGGCTCTTCCCGGCACCGTTGGGCCCCATGATGATCGTCTTCGGCCCCTCGGCGACGCGCATCGAGACCGACTTGAGCAATCTTTGCCGGTCGCGCTCGAAGCTCACGCCGCGGAGCTCCAGGGGCAGGATGGAGGGCGCTGTCATCGCGGCAGCCCCTGCGCCAGCGTGCCGCGCAGGAGCGCGGCGGCGGCGCTCACCGCGATCGAGAGCGCGACCAGGACGATGCCGAGGCCGAGCGCGAGGGCGAGGTCGCCCTTGGAGACCTCGAGCGCGATCGCCGTGGTCATGACGCGGGTCACGTGATCGATATTGCCGCCCACGATCATCACCGCGCCGACCTCCGCGATGGCGCGGCCGAAGCCCGCGAGCACGGCGGTGAGCAGGCTTACGCGCCCGTCCCAGAGCAGCGCCATCAGCGCGCGGCGGGGCGTCGCCCCGAGCGAACGCAGCTGCTCCTCGTACTCGTCCCACATGTCCTCGATCACCTGGCGGGCGAGTGCGGCGATGATCGGGGTCACCAGCAGCACCTGGGCAATGACCATCGCGGTCGGCGTGAAGAGCAGGCCGAGCACGCCGAGCGGGCCTGCGCGCGAGAGCACGAGGTAGACCAGCAAGCCCACCACCACCGGCGGCAGCCCCATGAGCGCGTTGAGCAGGACGACGAGCGCCCCCCGGCCGGGGAAGCGGAAGAGCGCCACCGCCGCGCCCAAGGGCAGGCCGACGACGCTCGCCACCGCCACGGCGCCCACGCTGACCTGGAGCGAAAGCAGCACGATCTCGCCGAGATCGCTGTCGAGCCGGTAGACGAGGGAGAAGGCCGCCGCGAAGGCCTCGGCGATGTCGGTCACGCTGGCGCCCTACCGCCTGCTGAGGGGAGTGCCGGCCGCCACCCGGCGCCGGTGCCGGCCATGGTCCCAACACCGCGTCCGGAACGCAACCGCCCGCCCACCTCGCCGCCGATCCGGCTTTTCTCGTGCCTCCAAAGGGCTCATAATGTCGCTGGATCCGGCCCCCAAATGGGAGATATCGGATCGGCGACGACCCGGTAAGGCGCACCGTTGCTTGTCTCGCGCCGCTCGGAAGTCGCTGACCACGAGACGTTGAATCCAAAGGCAACAGGGAGACTATGCCATGTCAAGCGAGTGGTCGCGTAAACGTCGTAATCTCGAGCAGTACCTGGTCGATCGTCGGTCCGTGCTCAAGGGCGGTCTGGCCGCAGGCGCCGCGCTGGCCGTGCCGGGCGTCGCGGGCAAGGCGCTGGCAGCGCCGGAGGACCCGCTGCATTTCGTCGGCTGGCAGTACAACCCGCAGATCGTCGCCGAGAACGTCGAGACCTTCAAAACGCTCAACGACGAGAACGTGAACTACGAGCTGGTTCCCGGCGAGTATCACGCGGTCGTCGAGACCAAGCTGATCGCCGGCCAGCACATCGACATGATGTATTCCGAAGAGGACCGCATCCTGCGCTGGAACCGGGCCGGCTGGACCCGCTCGCTCGACGGGCTGCCGGGGCTCGATGAGATCAAGGCGAACATGTACGACGTCAACGTGCACAACATGGCGCTGCCCGACGGCTCGCTCGGCGGATTGCCCTATTACACCGGCTTCAACTCGTTCGTGTGCAACCAGAAGCATCTGGACGCCGGTGGCATCGAGCCGCCCGCCACCTGGGACGAGCTGCTGGATCAGTGCCGCAAGCTGAAGGCCGACGGCATTTCCGACTACCCCTACATCTCAGCCTGGACGCGGCAATGGCCCACGCTGTCGTGGAGCCTGTTCGCCGCTTGGTATTCCGAAGGTGCAAAGGTCTTCGACGAGAACTTCGATCCCGCCTTCGACGAGAACTTCCGCAAGGTCCTCGAAGTTCACCGCGCGCTCTACGAGGAAGAGCTGGTGGTGCCGGACATCATGACGCTGCAGGGCGAGGCGGTGCCCAACTTTGCCACCGGCCAGCACACCTACATGATCGTCCACGAATACGACCAGAAGGTTTTCAACACGCCCGAGATGTCGCAGATCGCCGGCGCCTGTCGAAACGCCATCATGCCCGGCAAGACACGGTCGACCTTCATCTGGACCGCGGTCTATCAGATGGGCGCCGATCCGGTCGACGAGCTCAGGGCCTGGGATCTGATGCAGTTCTTCGGCGGCAAGGCCAAGGACGGCAACTACCATGTCGCCACCCGCTGGGCCCTCGATTTCGGCCTCGGCACGCCGCACAAGGAGGTTATCGAGAGCGACGCAGTACAGGCGGCCTTCTCGCAGTGGAAGGACCTGGACGTTGCGACCCAGCAGCTCGAGACCGCGACCACGCGCGACGTCGCCAAGACCATGTGGTTCCCCGAATGGGATTGGTACATGATGGGCGAAATGCAGGACTACATCCGTGGTGAGCAGTCCACGGACGAGGTCATCGACAAGCTGCATGACAAGGCGGTTGAGCTGAAGGCGCTCTATCCGGCCTGATCCTGATCCGACAATTGTTCCGGCCGCTCCCGCCTGAAGCGCGGGGGCGGCCCCGTCGGAAGTCCATCGATGGCTCTATCGAGACTCTTTGAACCGGGCGCGTTCGCGCTATTCAAGCGCCGCGCCGATCAACCATCCATCAAGCTGCCGCTGCTGCTGACGTCGCCGACGCTGCTCGTCGTCTTCGTCATCTTCGGCATTCCGCTGGTCTACGCGCTGGCGCTCAGCATGCATCGCATCAACATGCTGACCCAGCAATGGATCTTCGTCGGCCTCGACAATTACATCGACATCCTGCCGGACCCCGAGTTCATCGCCGCGCTCGGGCGGACCGCGTATTTCGCCTTCGTCACGGTCGCCGGCGGGCTGTTGCTCGGCATGGGCATGGCGCTGATTCTCAACATGGTTTTTCCGGCACGCAATTTCCTGAGGAGTGTTGTGCTCGTCCCCTGGGCGATGGCGCCGGTCGCCGTGGGCGTGCTCTGGGGATGGATGTTCAACGGTGAGTACGGGACCTTCAATGCCATCCTGTTCGATCTCGGTCTGATCGAGAAGCCAATCCACTGGTTCGGCGACGGCACTGTCGCCTTCAACCTGGTCGCGCTGGTGCACATTTGGAACCAGGCGCCCCTGGCCGCTCTGCTGATTCTCGCAGGCCTCCAGTCGATACCGGAAAACCTGCACCGCGCGGCACGCATGGACGGCGCCGGTCCTCTTCAGCGTTTTTTCAAGATCACGTTGCCCTGGCTCAAGCCGATGTTGCTGCTCACCATGATCCTGACCACGATCAATTCGATCATGGCGTTCGATCTGTTCTGGGTCATGACCAGCGGCGGCCCCGGCAGTGCCACCACCGTGTTTGCCTGGATGGGCTACGCCTACGCCTATCACTTCTTTAGGATGGGCGAGGGCGCTGCGATCCTGTTCGTGCTCACGATCGTCTGTCTGATCCTTGCCTGGATCTATCTGAAGCTGCTCTTCCCGCCCCAGGCCAAAGCCAAGGTGGCGATCGGCGGCGCGGCGGAGGAGCGCCTCGGCCGAACCCTGATTCAAATGGTCGCAGGCGCCGGCGACCACATCGCGACGCGACTGGAGAAGCTGCCGGTTCGTCCGCGCCGAGGCTTGATTCCGGCGACCGCCCGCCGCCCGCTCGCGCAGGCGGCACTGGCGATCGTGGCCATTCTGATTTTCTGCTGGTCGCTCGGCCCCTTTATCTGGCTTCTGATCATGAGCCTCTCCCCATCGGCATCCCTGGTGAGAACACCACCGACCATAGTCCCCGACACGCTGACGATAGAGAATTACCGCTTCGTGCTCTTCCCCGGCGGGATCGAAGACGGCCAGTCGAGCATCCAGGCGACGCGTGTGCCCTTTTCCATCCTCAACAGCCTGATCGTGGCCACCGGCGTTACCCTGATCAATCTCGTGCTCGGCTCGCTCGCGGGCTACGCCTATGCCCGGCACGGCAAGAGCCGCATCATGAGCGGCACGCTGTGGGGGCTGATGATGACCCGGATGACGCCGAGCCTGGCGCTCATCCTGCCCTTCTTCATCCTCTTCAGGGCACTCGGCCTGATCGACACGCTCTGGGCGCTGATCATCGCCTATTGCAGCCTGATCCTCCCGCTGTCGACCTGGATGATGAAAAGCTACTTCGAGGGGCTGCCCCCCAATCTGGAACGCGCGGCCCTGGTCGATGGCTGTACGCGGCTGAAGGCGATCTGGAAGATCATCCTGCCGGTGGCGCGGCCGGGTATTGTCGCCACCGGGATCTTCTGCTTCCTGGTCAGCTGGAACGAGTTCATCTTCGCCCTCATCCTCACCGGCAGCCCGAAGGCGCAGACCATTCCGGTCATCATCGCGGGTTTCCTCGTCCAGCTGAGGTTCTACGACTACGGGCCGATGTTCGCGGCCGCGGTGCTCGCGGTCGTCCCCCCGGTGTTCGTCGCCTTCGCCTTCCAGGGCTATCTGGTGCGGGGCATGCTGACCGGCTCGTTGAAGGGATAGGGAGGGCGATTTGGCCAGCGTCACCTTGCAGAACCTGACCAAGCGCTTCGCCGAGGTGGTCGCGGTGGACAGCCTCAGCCTGTCGATCGAGGACGGCGAGTTCCTGACCCTGCTCGGCCCTTCCGGCTGCGGCAAGAGCACGGCGCTGAACTGCATTGCCGGGCTCGAGCTGATCTCGGGCGGCACGATCCTGTTCGACGATGCCGATGTCAGCCGGCTGGAGCCGCATGAGCGCAACGTCGCCATGGTGTTTCAGGACTACGCGCTCTACCCGCACATGACCGCGCGCCAGAACATGAGCTTCGGCCTCAAGCAGCAGAAGATCGAGACGGCGAAAATTCGGCGACAGGTCGAGGTCGCGGCCGACATGCTCGATCTGGGCGATCTCCTCGAGCGGCGCCCCTCGGAGTTGAGCGGCGGGCAGCGCCAGCGTGTGGCGGTCGGCCGGGCCGTGGTGCGCAATCCCTCGGTGCTGTTGATGGACGAGCCGCTCTCAAACCTCGACGCAGCGCTACGGGTGCACACCCGGACCGAGATCAAGCGCCTGCAGCGCGAGCTCAAGGCCACCACCATCTTCGTCACCCACGACCAGGAAGAGGCAATGGTGCTCTCCGACCGCGTGGCCGTCATGCGTCTCGGCGAACTGCAGCAGATCGGCCCCCCGATGGAGGTCTACCGCGACCCGAGAAACCTCTTCGTCGCCTCCTTCATCGGCTCGCCGGCGATGAACTTCCTCGAGGTGGACGTCGCCCGCGGGGACGGGCGCATTCAATGCCGCGCGGGCGCGCAGCCTCTGGTCTTGCCGGCGGATCTGGTTGGCGGCGAGATTCCCCGAAAGGCGATGATGGGCGTTCGGCCGACCGACCTCCTGGTCGAGGCCGAGCGCGAGCTTTCGCTCCGGGGCGAAGTGTTCCTGGTCGAGCCGGTGGGCCCCGTGACCTATGTGGACTGCGATGTCAGCGGCATGGCCGTGACAGCCGTCTGCGATCCCGACAATGCGCCGGCAATCGGTGCCCAGGTCGGGCTCGGTTTCAGCGCCAGCCGGGTCTACCTGTTCGATCCGACCAGCGAGCAGCGGCTATAGAGAGCTGTAGAGATCCCGGTTAGCCGTCGGGGAGTGCACCCACGCGGCGTGCGAGCAGCGAGACCCGGCGTGCTGCGGTACGCCGATGCAGCACCGCTTGCTGCGCGCCCCGCATGATCTCGGGCTGGGCCGCACGCAATGCCTCTTCCGCCTGGCGCTTGTCGCCGCTCGCGATGGCTTCCTCCACCCGGCGGATGAAGGTGCGGAGGCGTGAAATCCGTGTGCGGTTGACCGCGACGCGGCGCTTGTTCTGCCGAACCCGCTTGCGGGCCTGGCGCGAATGGGCCATGGCTGAGGGCCTTTCCTGTGGTCGGGCGGCGTTATACCACGCAGGCCGCCCGGGTCAACGGCGCCGGCGCTAACGGTTGTTGAAGGCGGGCTCGCGCTTCTCGATGAAGGCGTCCATCCCTTCCTTCTGATCCTCGGTCGCGAAGCTCGCGTAGAACACCGCCCGCTCGTAGAGCACGCCCTCCGTGAGCGTGGTCTCGAACGCGCGGTTCACGCTTGCCTTGGCGAGCGCGACGGTGGGCGCCGAGAAATGCGCGATCCGCTCGGCGACGGCGACCGCCTCGTCCACCACGTCGGCGGCCGGCACGACCCGGCTCGCGAGCCCGCTGCGCTCGGCCTCCTCGGCATTCATCATGCGCCCGGTCAGGATCATCTCCATCGCCTTCGACTTGCCGACGGCGCGCGTGAGCCGCTGGGTGCCGCCGGCGCCGGGGATGGTGCCGAGCTTGATCTCCGGCTGGCCGAATCTGGCGTTGTCGGCGGCGATCACGATGTCGCACATCATCGCAAGCTCGCAGCCGCCGCCCAAAGCATAGCCCGCGACCGCCGCGATCACCGGCTTGCGGAAGGTGGTGATGCGGTTCCACGCGGCGATGAAGTCGCTGCCGTGGGCATCGACGAAATTCAGCCTGCGCATCTCGGAGATGTCGGCGCCGGCCGCGAAGGCTTTCTCGTTGCCGGTGATGACGACGGCGCCGATCCCCTCCTCCTCGAAGCTGTCGAGCACGGCGTTGAGCTCGCCAATCAGCGCGCCGTTCAGCGCGTTGAGCGCCTTGGGCCGGTTCAGCGTAATCAGGCCGACCCGGCCGCGCCGGTCGACGGTGATGTTCTCATAGGCCATCGTGTTCTCCCTCAAGGGGCCGGGGCCCGCATTCTGGTCGGCGGGCTGCTGCCGGAAGGGCGCCGCAAGGGGCGTCCGGACCGCCTGATAACTCACCGTTGCCGCTTTGCGCAATAGAATGTCGAGCGGTTGCTTTGCACGATACGGCGCACCGCGGCCCCGCAATCGCAGCCGGGGCAGGGCTGGCCAGCCCGGTCGTAGACCGCGAAGCGGTGCTGAAAGTAGCCAAGCTCGCCCGTTGCCTGGACGTAGTCCCGCAGCGACGAACCGCCTGCCGCGATGGCCGCCTCGAGCACGTCCTTGATCGCGCCGGCGAGCCGGACCGCGCGCCCGCCCTGCACCGAGCCCGCGCGGCGCCGCGGGCTCAAGCCCGCGTAGAAGAGCGCCTCGCACACGTAGATGTTGCCGAGGCCCGCGACCACGCGCTGGTCGAGCAGCGCGGCCTTGATCGGCGTGTCCTTGCCGCTGAGCCGTTTGGCCAGCGCCGGCCCGTCGAAGTCCGCCGCAAGCGGCTCGGGGCCCATGGCGCTCAGCAGCACGTGCTCGTCGAGCCGCGCCGCCTCGCACAGGTCCATCAGGCCGAAGCGCCGGTGGTCGACGTAGCTCAGCACCGCGCCGTCGTCGAAGTGGAGGACGACGTGCTCGTGCGCAGCGCCGCTCGGCGCCGCATCGACGAAGAGGCGCCCCGACATGCCG
Organism: Alphaproteobacteria bacterium; assembly: GCA_963422645.2. GTDB lineage: Bacteria > Pseudomonadota > Alphaproteobacteria > UBA828 > UBA828 > WTGU01. The sequence goes on along the minus strand of CAXXVO010000007.1, from coordinate 24,448 downwards.
AGGTGGACGATCAACACCTGGCCGCCATCGAGGTGCACCAGAAGATACTTGCCGCGCCGCCCGAAGCTCTGCACCGCCCGGCCCGTGAGCACCTGCCCCATGTCCGGCGGCAGCGGCCGGCGGAGATCGCCGCGCCGCACCGTGACATGGCTGATGCGCCGGCCGGTGAGCTGCGCGGCGAGCCCGCGGCGCACGGTTTCGACCTCGGGCAATTCCGGCATCCTGCGGTCACGGTAGCGCGGGTTCCGCCGCTGGGCTATGGTCGCCGCCATGGCCTCCGCGCGCGGTGAGCACGACGCCACGGATGGCGCCGATTTCGGCTTCCGCCGCGTCGGCGAGGACGAGAAGCCGGAGCTCGTCCGCGACCTCTTCGACCGGGTCGCCGGCCGCTACGACCTCATGAACGACCTGATGAGCGGCGGCGTCCATCGCCTTTGGAAGCGCGAGATGGTAACCTGGCTCGCGCCCCGCTCCGGCATGGCCGTGCTCGACGCGGCGGGCGGTACCGGCGACATCTCGCGCCGGGTCTGGGAGGCGATGGCGGGCGAGGGCCGCGTCATCGTCTGCGACGCGAGCGAGCGGATGGTGGACGCAGGCCGCGAGCGCACCTGGAACGCGGGCCTCATCGGCGGCATCGAATGGCTGGTGGGCGATGCCGAGGCGCTGCCGCTGCCGCCGCGTTCGGTGGATGCCTATACGATCGCCTTCGGCATCCGCAACCTGACGCGGATCGAGCGCGCGCTGGAGGAGGCGGCGCGTGTGCTCCGCCCCGGCGGGCGCTTCCTTTGCCTGGAGTTCAGCTCGCGCCCGCCTGCCGGCGTCGACCGTCTCTACAATGCCTATTCCTTCGCCGTGATTCCGCTGCTGGGCGCGGCGGTGACGGGCCAGCACGACGCCTACGCCTATCTTGTGGAGAGCATCCGGCGCTTCCCCCCGCCGGAGCGGCTTGCCGCCATGATGGCCGATGCCAGCTTCGGCGGTGTGCGCGTGCGTTCGCTCTCGGCCGGCATCGCCACGCTCCATTCGGGCTGGCGCGTCTAACCCGGAACCCTCGCCATGCGCCGGGCGCTCAGAAATATCGGGCGGCTGCTGCGGATCGCCTGGACCTTGGCGCGCTGGGACGCGCTCTTTCTCCTGCGCGACCACGGCCTCGTGCCGTCGGTCACCTTTCTTGCCGGCATGGCACCCAAGAAGCGGGGATTGGGCACGCCGGGGCGGCGGCTCGCTGGCGCATTGCAGATGCTGGGCCCGAGCTTCATCAAGTTCGGCCAGGCGCTCTCCACCCGGCCGGACCTGGTGGGCGACGAGATCGCCACCGAACTCTCCGCCCTGCAGGACCGACTGCCGCCCTTCGAGGGCAAGGCCGCGCGCGCCATCGTGGAATCCGAGTTCGGTGTGCCCCTGGAGTCCCTCTTCAAGGAATTCACCGACGAGCCCGTGGCGGCGGCCTCCATCGCGCAGGTTCATTTTGCGGTCACCGCGACCGGCGAGCCGGTTGCGGTCAAGATCCTCCGGCCCGGTGTCGAGCGCGCCTTCGAGCGCGACCTGGAGCTCTTCTACTGGCTCGCGGAGCTTGCCGAGCGGGCGCTGCCCTCCTGGCGCCGGCTGCGACCGGTCGAAGTCATCCGCACCCTTGCCCAGAGCGTGATGATCGAGATGGACCTCCGCTTCGAGGCCGCCGCCGCCTCGGAGCTGCGCCAGAACTTCGCCGAGGACCCCGGCTTCCTGGTGCCGGCGGTCGATTGGCGGCGCACCAGCCGCCGCGTGCTCACGCTGGAGCGCGTCGAAGGCATCCCGATCGACGAGCGCGACGCCCTGGTGGAGGCTGGCCACGACCCGCACGAGGTTCTGGGCAAGGCGGCCGAAGCCTTCTTCAACCAGGCCTTTCGGGACGGTTTCTTCCACGCCGATCTGCACCCCGGCAACCTGCTGGTGAACGCCGAGGGCAACGTGGTCGCCGTCGATTTCGGGATCATGGGACGGCTCGACACCCAGACCCGGCGCTATCTCGCCGAGATGCTCTTAGGATTCCTGATCGGCGACTACGAGCGCGTCGCCGAAGTGCATCTGGAGGCCGGCTACGTGCCGCGGCGGACCTCGAGAGCGGCGTTCGTGCAGGCCCTGCGGTCCATCGGTGAGCCGATCCTGGGCCGGCCGCTCAACGAGATATCCATCGCCCAGCTGCTCGGCCAGCTCTTCCAGATCACCGAAGCCTTCGAGATGGAGACCCAGCCCCAGCTCCTGCTGCTCCAGAAGACGATGCTCATGGCCGAGGGGCTGACCCGCCGGCTTACCCCTGACCAGAACATGTGGGTCTTCACCCGGCCGCTGATCGAGGGCTGGGCGCGGGAGAACCTGGGCGTTCAGGCGCGCATGCGTGACATGGCGGAGGAGTTTCTGGAAGGGGCGGGCCGGCTGCCGCGCCTCGCTGCGCGTGCCGAGCAGGTGCTGGACGGGCTGGAGGCGGGGGTCTCGCTGTCGCCCGACACGCTGGAGGCGATGGGCGGACGCCGGCGCGGCGCCAGCACGATGCCCATCCTGCTTGGCGTAATCGCCGCGCTGCTCGCGGGCCTTCTGGCTGTACAGCTCCTCTAGAGCGCGTCCGCCTTTGACGGACGCGCGACAGGCCGCGACCGCGGCCCGCCCGCGCAGGCGCCGGCCGTAGGCCGGCTGCCGTGAGCGACAAAGAATCAGGGCGTTCCGTGTGAAACGGATACGCTCTAGAAAGGTAACTGCCCAGGTCGTCTGATTTGTCATTTTGGGCCAGTGGATTGAGGCGTTTCTCGTTCGGAGTTGGTGGAAAGGGCTTGACGGGAATTTCGGGAAATGACTCAACAACGACATGAGCAATCCCGAGTCGCCGCGCGGCCCTTCGACGGGAGCAGCGCCCGAAACGCCCGCGCAGAAGATCGCCCGCCTGGAGGAGGAGAACGCCCGGCTTCGGGAGGAAAATGCCTGGCTTCGGCAGCAGAACGCGCGGCTGGAAGAGCAAGTCGCGCGTCTCGTCGAGCGCATCGAGGAGTTGGAGCGCCGTCTCGGCCTCAACAGCGGCAACAGCGTCAAGCCGCCTTCGAGCGATGGGCTGAGGAAGCCGAATTCGAAGCGGCGAACCCGAAGCCTGCGCGGCAAATCGGGCCGCAAGCCCGGTGGCCAGCCCGGCCACAAGGGCAAGACGCTGCGCCGCGCCGATCACCCGGATCGGGTGAAGGATCACGTCCCGGCTTCCTGCAAGGGATGCGGTTCGCCGCTTTCGGACGCGGCCAGGGCGGGAACGCCCGTCGCCCGCCAGGTGTTCGATCTGCCCGAGCCGAGCCCCCTGGAGGTGACCGAGCACCGGGCGCATGCCAAGTGCTGCGGGCATTGCGGGACGGTGACCCGGGCGGCGTTCCCCGACGGGGTGTCGGCGCCGGTGCAGTACGGCCCGCGCATTGCCGGGGTGGCGGTCTACCTTCAGCACGCTCACTTCCTGCCGGAGGATCGGCTGTCGCAGGTGATGGCCGAGCTCTTCGGCGCGCCGGTGACGGCTGCGACGTTGGCGACGATGAGCGAGAGGGCGGCCGAGCGGCTGCGGGACGCGGCCTTGCACATACAGGACCTGGCGGCGGGCACGGCGCGGGTGAAACACATGGACGAGACCGGCTTGCGGATCGGCGGTCAGACGCAGTGGCTTCATGTGATCTGCACGCCGCTGCTGGCGGCGTACCGGGTCAGCGGCAAGCGCGGCGCCCTGCTCTCGGGTGTCTCCGGCATCGTCGTGCACGATCACTGGAAGCCGTACTTCGCGATGGAAGGGGTGGAGCACGGCCTGTGCAACGCCCATCACCTGCGGGAGTTGCAGGCGCTGGTGGACATCGAAGGGGAGGCTTGGGCCCGGCGGATGCAGCAGCTCCTGCGCCGAGCCAATCGCGCCGCCCGCATCGCGCTGGACAAGGATATCGCCGTTCCGGCGAGGCTTGTGGCGCTGATCGAGCGCCGATACGACGAGATCATCGCCGATGCGCTGGCCTTTCACGAGAGCCAACCACCGTTCTCGCCTGGCAAGAGGAAGAAGCGCCGGAAGCGAAGGATCGGTCACAATCTGGCCTTGAGGCTGCGCGACCACAAATGCGCGGTGCTCCGGTTCCTGATCGACCTCGAGGTCGGGTTCACGAACAACGAGGCCGAGCGCGACCTTCGGATGATGAAGCTGCGCCAGAAGATCTCCGGGGGCTTCCGGTCCGCGCAGGGGGCCGAGAACTTCGCCATCCTGCGCAGCGTCATCACCACCGCCAGAAAGCAGGGCTGGAATATCATCGAAGCCCTGACCAGCCCATCGGATCGGCTCATCGCCACCGTCAAGTGCGCGTAAGCTCACCTGGCACGGGTTCTCCAACAGCGGAGCCATTCTCATAAACGATCATGGTCGACGCCGTGCTGGACCACCCCATAGAATGAAAATCGGTGCCCGTCGCGCGGGCGGACTTCGGGCCACATCGGGGTAGCTTACCGGTCGCAGTCCGCAAGAGGGGCATCGTGAGCTGTGAAACCCGGCGACCCCAGAGGAGCACACGGGCGTCGCGTGGGTAGCGTTGTGCCGAATCCCAGAGAATTTTCACAGCAAGAACCTGGGCGGTTACGTTTAGACGAGGGAACTTGCCGACTCATTCACATCCGACGCGATACAACGTGATACGGCGTGGCGGCAGGGCGCGCGATATGACATAGTGGTGGCAGATTCACGGTTGCCCCGGTTCGCCTTCTAGACTGCTTCAACGAGATTGTCCCAGTGAGGTCCATTAACTGATGTACTCGCGGCTCGACCCTGCCACGCTGGCCTTTGAAATTGGGGTCGATGACTATCTCGCTACGCTTGCCGCGAGGCACGCCGGACTCGAACGGGCTATCCAGGAAGAGGCCTGCCGGCCGGCGCCCGACGGACTGTCTCTAACCCACCTGAAGCGACGAAAACTCAAGGTAAAGGACGAAATAACACGGTTGCGAAGGGCTGCGACGGGTGAAGACCGTCGCTCGGGCGCCCACTGTCGGCGCTAGAACCGCCTCAAGCCGGCGGTGAGCACCGACGGAGCATTTCCATGCCGGAATGCAGGATATTTCGGTTGGAAATGGTAACTGCCCAGGTCGTCTGATTTGTCATTTTGGGCCAGTGGATTGAGGCGTTTCTCGTTCGGAGTTGGTGGAAAGGGCTTGACGGGAATTTCGGGAAATGACTCAACAACGACATGAGCAATCCCGAGTCGCCGCGCGGCCCTTCGACGGGAGCAGCGCCCGAAACGCCCGCGCAGAAGATCGCCCGCCTGGAGGAGGAGAACGCCCGGCTTCGGGAGGAAAATGCCTGGCTTCGGCAGCAGAACGCGCGGCTGGAAGAGCAAGTCGCGCGTCTCGTCGAGCGCATCGAGGAGTTGGAGCGCCGTCTCGGCCTCAACAGCGGCAAGCCGCCTTCGAGCGATGGGCTGAGGAAGCCGAATTCGAAGCGGCGAACCCGAAGCCTGCGCGGCAAATCGGGCCGCAAGCCCGGTGGCCAGCCCGGCCACAAGGGCAAGACGCTGCGCCGCGCCGATCACCCGGATCGGGTGAAGGATCACGTCCCGGCTTCCTGCAAGGGATGCGGTTCGCCGCTTTCGGACGCGGCCAGGGCGGGAACGCCCGTCGCCCGCCAGGTGTTCGATCTGCCCGAGCCGAGCCCCCTGGAGGTGACCGAGCACCGGGCGCATGCCAAGTGCTGCGGGCATTGCGGGACGATGACCCGGGCGGCGTTCCCCGACGGGGTGTCGGCGCCGGTGCAGTACGGCCCGCGCATTGCCGGGGTGGCGGTCTACCTTCAGCACGCTCACTTCCTGCCGGAGGATCGGCTGTCGCAGGTGATGGCCGAGCTCTTCGGCGCGCCGGTGACGGCTGCGACGTTGGCGACGATGAGCGAGAGGGCGGCCGAGCGGCTGCGGGACGCGGCCTTGCACATACAGGACCTGGCGGCGGGCACGGCGCGGGTGAAACACATGGACGAGACCGGCTTGCGGATCGGCGGTCAGACGCAGTGGCTTCATGTGATCTGCACGCCGCTGCTGGCGGCGTACCGGGTCAGCGGCAAGCGCGGCGCCCTGCTCTCGGGTGTCTCCGGCATCGTCGTGCACGATCACTGGAAGCCGTACTTCGCGATGGAAGGGGTGGAGCACGGCCTGTGCAACGCCCATCACCTGCGGGAGTTGCAGGCGCTGGTGGACATCGAAGGGGAGGCTTGGGCCCGGCGGATGCAGCAGCTCCTGCGCCGAGCCAATCGCGCCGCCCGCATCGCGCTGGACAAGGATATCGCCGTTCCGGCGAGGCTTGTGGCGCTGATCGAGCGCCGATACGACGAGATCATCGCCGATGCGCTGGCCTTTCACGAGAGCCAACCACCGTTCTCGCCTGGCAAGAGGAAGAAGCGCCGGAAGCGAAGGATCGGTCACAATCTGGCCTTGAGGCTGCGCGACCACAAATGCGCGGTGCTCCGGTTCCTGATCGACCTCGAGGTCGGGTTCACGAACAACGAGGCCGAGCGCGACCTTCGGATGATGAAGCTGCGCCAGAAGATCTCCGGGGGCTTCCGGTCCGCGCAGGGGGCCGAGAACTTCGCCATCCTGCGCAGCGTCATCACCACCGCCAGAAAGCAGGGCTGGAATATCATCGAAGCCCTGACCAGCCCATCGGATCGGCTCATCGCCACCGTCAAGTGCGCGTAAGCTCACCTGGCACGGGTTCTCCAACAGCGGAGCCATTCTCATAAACGATCATGGTCGACGCCGTGCTGGACCACCCCATAGAATGAAAATCGGTGCCCGTCGCGCGGGCGGACTTCGGGCCACATCGGGGTAGCTTACCGGTCGCAGTCCGCAAGAGGGGCATCGTGAGCTGTGAAACCCGGCGACCCCAGAGGAGCACACGGGCGTCGCGTGGGTAGCGTTGTGCCGAATCCCAGAGAATTTTCACAGCAAGAACCTGGGCAGTTACGAAAAATCGTAACTGCCCAGGTTCTTGCTGTGAAAATTAGTAACTACCCAGGTACCCCAATCCTGAGTTGAGGACGGTGATTATGGCGGCGGCCGCGGTCTGGTTCTGCCACCGCGATTGGTTCTTGACCTCATAGAGTTGCGGGACTATGGACTGCTCTCTCGCGTGACGGGAGCGGTCCATGGGGTATTTCGGCTCGAAGGCGACAGCAGGTCTGTGCCAAGCGCTGATTGCGCTGATGCCGCCGCACTCCGTCTACATCGAAAGCCACCTTGGGGGCGGGGCGCTGATGAAGCGCAAGCCGCCGGCCGTGCGTTCGATCGGCATCGACCGCGATGCGCAGGCGCTCGAGGCCTTCGTCTGCGACTACCCGGTCGATCTGGTTCACGGCTGTGCCCATGACTTCCTGGCCTCGTTCCCGTTCCTGGGCCCGGAGCTGGTTTACAGCGATCCGCCCTATCTGCACGCGACCCGCCGCTCGGCGCAGCGCTACCGCTTCGAGTACGAGGAGGCCGGCCACGTCGCGCTTCTCGCGCTGCTCAAGGCTCTGCCCTGCCAGGTCATGATCTCGGGCCATCCGTCGGCGCTCTATGACGAGGTGCTGGCGGGATGGCGCCGGCTGGCGCTGCAGGTCACGACCCAGGGTCTGGTGCGAACCGAGGTCGTCTGGTTCAACTACGCCCCCGACCGGATGCATTGGGCCAGCCACGCAGGCCGGAACTTCACCGACCGCCAGCGCATCAAGCGCAAGGCAGCCAACTGGGGCCGGCGCTACCAGGCCTTGCCGCCGGGCGAACGCCTCGCCGTGCTCGCCGCCATGATGGCCGTCGAGGCCGAAGACACGTGACGGTGTCGCACTGGCACGAAGACCTCGCCGCCCGTAACGAGGCCTTCTGCTGCCTGAAGGAGCTTCTCGAGCCATCATCCCTCGCAACCACTGTCGTCGTTGCCGTCCGGGAATGGGGGCAGGGGCTGCTGCGATCAGCCACCGCGCTCGCCCGGGAAAATGCCGCACTCGAGCAGGAGAACGCGGCCCTGCGCGAGCGCATCGCCGAACTCGAGCGCAGCGCGGCCCTCAACAGCACCACAAGCAGCAAGCCCCCCGCCAGCGACGGGCTCAAGAAGAAAAGCGGAGCCCAGAGGCGCACCCAAAGCCAGCGCGGAAAGTCCGGCGGGCCCAGTGGCGGCCAGCCCGGCCACAAGGGAACCACCCTCGCGCGGAGCGACAGCCCGGACCGTGTCGTCGATCACCACCCCTCCACCTGTTCCGGCTGTGGCGTCGAGCTCTCGGTGAGCGCGCGCGGCAAGGCGCGCCCGCCTGTCGGCAGGTCTTCGACGTACCCGAGCCGCAGCCTCTCGAGGTCACCGAACACCGCGCCCATCGCTGCCTCTGCGGCGCATGCGGCACGCTGACACGAGCCGCCTTCCCGCCGGGCGTCACCGCCCCGGTCCAGTACGGCCCTCGCATCACCGCTTGGGTGAGTTACCTGCTGTACGCCCAGTTCGTGCCCGAGAAGCGTCTGGCCGAACTCATGAGCGACATCTTCGCGGTGTCCATCTCCACTGCCACGATCGCCGCCATGGGCCGGCGCACAGCGCAGCGCTTCGAGGGCTTCCTCGACCATGTCGCCGATCTGATCCGCACGCAGGCGCCGGTCAAGCACCTCGACGAGACCGGCCTGCGTATCGCCGCCCGTACCCGCTGGCTCCATGTGCTGTGCACCCCGTTGCTCACCGTCCTGCGCATCGGCGAGGGACGCGGCGATGTCGAAAAGAACCTGAAAGGCATCCTCGTCCACGACGACTTCGCCCCCTACTTCACCATCAAGGGCGTCCGCCACGGCGCCTGCAACGCACATCACCTGCGCGAACTCCAGGCCCTGATCGACATCGAGAAGGAGGAATGGGCGGCGAGCATGCACCGCCTGCTTCAGCGCGCGCGCAGGGCCGCCCGCTTCGCCCGTGAGAAAGACCGTCAAGTCCCCGCCTCCCTGGTGGCCCGCATCTCAAGGGCATGGGACCGTATCCTCGAAGAAGCCATCGCCTTCCATGAGGCCCAACCGCCGCTCCAGATCGCAAAGCGAGGGCGAAAGAAACGCCGCATCGGCCACAACCTCGCGCGCCGCCTTCAAAAGCATAAGGAGGGCTGCCTGCGCTTCCTCACCGACCTGCGCACGCCGTTCACGAATAACGAGGCGGAGCGTGACATCCGTATGAACAAAGTGCATGAGAAGATCTCAGGCGGCTTCCGCTCCCTGCAAGGCGCCTGCAACTTCGCCGGAATGCGCAGCGTCATCGTCACCGCTCGAAAGCAAGGCTGGAACATCCTGCAAATCCTGGCGCACCCGGAACCGATGCAGCTGATCCCTATACTGCGCTCCTGAACTTCTCCGGCTCATCCTGAGTATCGCTGTCCTCTCATCTTGTTCGCGACGCGGCGTTCATCATCCTCTCGCGCTCAAGAGAGTAGGCACCCCCGCGGCGTGGGGGCGTTGACGCAAAAGGAACTGGCTTGTTCCATAAGAGAGAGGGGGTACCTGGGCAGTTACGAAAATTCTCTGGGATTCGGCACAACGCTACCCACGCGACGCCCGTGTGCTCCTCTGTGGTCGCCGGGTTTCACAGCTCACGATGCCCCTCTTGCGGACTGCGACCGGTAAGCTACCCCGATGTGGCCCGAAGTCCGCCCGCGCGACGGGCACCGATTTTCATTCTATGGGGTGGTCCAGCACGGCGTCGACCATGATCGTTTATGAGAATGGCTCCGCTGTTGGAGAACCCGTGCCAGGTGAGCTTACGCGCACTTGACGGTGGCGATGAGCCGATCCGATGGGCTGGTCAGGGCTTCGATGATATTCCAGCCCTGCTTTCTGGCGGTGGTGATGACGCTGCGCAGGATGGCGAAGTTCTCGGCCCCCTGCGCGGACCGGAAGCCCCCGGAGATCTTCTGGCGCAGCTTCATCATCCGAAGGTCGCGCTCGGCCTCGTTGTTCGTGAACCCGACCTCGAGGTCGATCAGGAACCGGAGCACCGCGCATTTGTGGTCGCGCAGCCTCAAGGCCAGATTGTGACCGATCCTTCGCTTCCGGCGCTTCTTCCTCTTGCCAGGCGAGAACGGTGGTTGGCTCTCGTGAAAGGCCAGCGCATCGGCGATGATCTCGTCGTATCGGCGCTCGATCAGCGCCACAAGCCTCGCCGGAACGGCGATATCCTTGTCCAGCGCGATGCGGGCGGCGCGATTGGCTCGGCGCAGGAGCTGCTGCATCCGCCGGGCCCAAGCCTCCCCTTCGATGTCCACCAGCGCCTGCAACTCCCGCAGGTGATGGGCGTTGCACAGGCCGTGCTCCACCCCTTCCATCGCGAAGTACGGCTTCCAGTGATCGTGCACGACGATGCCGGAGACACCCGAGAGCAGGGCGCCGCGCTTGCCGCTGACCCGGTACGCCGCCAGCAGCGGCGTGCAGATCACATGAAGCCACTGCGTCTGACCGCCGATCCGCAAGCCGGTCTCGTCCATGTGTTTCACCCGCGCCGTGCCCGCCGCCAGGTCCTGTATGTGCAAGGCCGCGTCCCGCAGCCGCTCGGCCGCCCTCTCGCTCATCGTCGCCAACGTCGCAGCCGTCACCGGCGCGCCGAAGAGCTCGGCCATCACCTGCGACAGCCGATCCTCCGGCAGGAAGTGAGCGTGCTGAAGGTAGACCGCCACCCCGGCAATGCGCGGGCCGTACTGCACCGGCGCCGACACCCCGTCGGGGAACGCCGCCCGGGTCACCGTCCCGCAATGCCCGCAGCACTTGGCATGCGCCCGGTGCTCGGTCACCTCCAGGGGGCTCGGCTCGGGCAGATCGAACACCTGGCGGGCGACGGGCGTTCCCGCCCTGGCCGCGTCCGAAAGCGGCGAACCGCATCCCTTGCAGGAAGCCGGGACGTGATCCTTCACCCGATCCGGGTGATCGGCGCGGCGCAGCGTCTTGCCCTTGTGGCCGGGCTGGCCACCGGGCTTGCGGCCCGATTTGCCGCGCAGGCTTCGGGTTCGCCGCTTCGAATTCGGCTTCCTCAGCCCATCGCTCGAAGGCGGCTTGCCGCTGTTGAGGCCGAGACGGCGCTCCAACTCCTCGATGCGCTCGACGAGACGCGCGACTTGCTCTTCCAGCCGCGCGTTCTGCTGCCGAAGCCAGGCATTTTCCTCCCGAAGCCGGGCGTTCTCCTCCTCCAGGCGGGCGATCTTCTGCGCGGGCGTTTCGGGCGCTGCTCCCGTCGAAGGGCCGCGCGGCGACTCGGGATTGCTCATGTCGTTGTTGAGTCATTTCCCGAAATTCCCGTCAAGCCCTTTCCACCAACTCCGAACGAGAAACGCCTCAATCCACTGGCCCAAAATGACAAATCAGACGACCTGGGCAGTTACTCCAAGCCTTGGGTCAGACAGAGGCGCCGCCGCCCATGGCGAGCGAGCTTGAGGCGCGGAAATCCACGTCCTTCGGATGGCCGTCGAGGGCGAGGCGGATGGCACGGTCGAGTCGCTCGGTGAAGGCCGCGATTTCCTCCTCGGTGACGGTAAGCGGCGGGCAGATGCGGAGGAAATTCTTCACGCAGATCACGATCACGCCGCCGAGCGCCGCGTTGAGGCGGATGCGCTCGGCCATGGCGGGGTCGGGCGTGCGCGTCTCCTTTTCTCTCACGATATCGAGCATCTGGTAGAGGCCCTGGCCGCGCACGTCGCCGATCACCGCGTGGGCGTCGCGCAGGCGCTCCAGCGAAGTGCGCAGCACCTGGCCCGTGGCCGCGGCGCGCTCGTCCAGCCTGTCGCGCAGCACGATCTCCAGCTGCTTGTCGGCGACTGCCGCCGGCAGCGGGTCGCCGGAGTAGGTGCCGGCCCAGGGGAGCCCCGCCTTGCCGCGCGCCTGCTCTGCGATTTCGCGCGTGGTCACCGCGCCGCAGATCGCGAGCCCAGCGCTCATGCCCTTGGCGAAGGTGACGATGTCGGGAGTGACGTCGTAGTGTTGGAAGCCCCAGAGCTTGCCCGTGCGCGCCGGCGCAAGCTGGGCCTCGTCCAGCACCAGCAGCGCGCCCTCGGTCTCGGCGAGCTGTTTGAGCCGGGGCAGCCACTCCGGCGGCGGCACCACCATGCCGCCCGCGACCAGCATGGTCTCGGCCAGCACCGCCGCGATGTCGCCGCTTGTGATGTGGTCGATGAGCTCGCGAGATTGCGTGAGGCAGGCCACGTCGCAGGAGGGGTATTCGAGGTTGATCGGGCAGCGGTAGCAGAAGGGCGCGTAGATCGCGGGCGCGTTGGCGGGTGCCAGCAGCGGGCCCAGATGGCGCCGCCGGGCGCCGCCGATGGTGGTCACGGATTCCACCGCAAGGCTGCCGCCGTGGAGGCCCCGGATCACCGATAGGATGTCGTGCTTGCCGGAGACAGCCAGCGCCATGCGCATGGCGACCTCGTTCGCCTCCGAGCCCGTGACCGCGAAGTTCACCACCTCCAGCCCCTCCGGCAGGGTCGAGGCGATACGCTCGGCGAAGCGCACGAGATGGGGGTTCGAATACCACGAATTCTCGTGCCAGAGCCTGCCGGCTTCGGCACGCATGACCTCCACCAGTTCGGGGTGGCAGTGGCCCAGCACGTTGCACATCATGCCGGCGGTCAGGTCATAGTAAGGCTTGCCGTCGACGTCGTAGAGCCAGATGCCCTCGCCGCGCTCGAACTGGATCGCCGGCTGGTAGCGCCAGCCGTAGACCCGCGCGGCGTCCCGTGCCATCAAATCGGCGTGGGCGTTGGAGGGCGCGTGGGGCGGCGCGGTGTCAGCCATCGGGCGCGGCCGGGAGCGCGATCGAAATATCGCGGAGGATCGGGTCGGTGGCGACGGCGATCTCGTTCTCGATCTGCGCGCCGCAGCCGGGGCAGCAGAAGAGCCGGAACTCGACGGCATCGTCCACGAAGAGGGAGGGATCGCCGATCAGCGGGTTGGAGTCCGAGACCGGCCGCACGTCCTGCAGGCAGGCATCCTTGTAGTTGGCATCGAGCGGGCCGAGGGAGGCCGCGCACTCGCCGCAAGCCCAGTAGGCGCCCGATGCATCCTCGCGCAGGTCGAGAGAATCGGTCGCGCGCAGGCGGAGGTCGCCGTTGCGCTCAGGCTGCGGCGTCGCGCTGTTGGTGAGCCGGGTGAGGCGGTCGGCCTTGATGGCGGCGCGGTTGCGTTCGGTCATCTCGATGTCGACGGTGGTCTCGTCCTCGCTCAGCACGGCACCGAAGATCGCCCGCGCCGCCTCCGGCGTGACGTTCTGGTGCAGCAGATCGTGCTGGATCTTCGCGGGGTCGCGCCGCATGGGGTCGCCGAAGCCGCCGCCGCCGGACCAGCGCACCGCGTAGACATCCGCCGGATTCTGGTCGAAGTTCTCCTGCCGCAGCTCCAGGTGCTCGGGCCTGCCTGAGACCTGCGAATGGTCGTCGATCATGCGGCTCTCGGCCATGCGCTCCAGAATGTCGCTCTCGCGGATGAACTGGTAGGCGTTGGTGGTCGACGGGAACCCCCCCATCATGCCTGTCGAGGTGGGTGTCGCGTTGCCGGACGACAGCGTGTCCTGGGTGATGCGCTCGGTGTTGTGGGGGATGAAGCAGGTCTCGGCGGAGAGCCCGCCCCGGTACCGGCCGGCGCCGCCCGAATCCGGCAGCTCCTTGCGGTAGAGCACGAGCAGCGGGAAGTTCTGCTCGTTGTGCTCCACGTTGGGGAGCTGGCAGATCGGCGTGCGCGCCTGGCCACCTGTGTTGATGCCGTCGGCGTGGGCGAAGGCGCCGATGGAGCCGCCGATGGGGTCGATCAGCAGGTAGCCGTAGCGCTCGCCCCACTGGTCGATGCCGCCGATGCCCATGATGTCGCCGCGCAACTCTTCGTCCGAGAAGAGCATCTTGGAGATCGCGTTGTAGGCGGGGTAGAGCGATATCTCCATCGACTGGGTGGGCGCGGTCGAGACGCTGGCCGGGAAGTCGGCGCAGTTGAGCGTGCCTGCCGTCGGGTCGAAGTCGATGTGCCGCAGCGCGCCGCCCACCGCGAAATACTGGTCCCACGCGAGCAGCTCGTTGATCGCCACCATGACCGAGCCGCGCCAGCCGGAATAGGTGGCGTTCATGGCGCCGTCCTGGGGTGCCGTGCCGTCGTTGTCGAAGATCAGCCGGTCGCCCTTCTTGGTGACCTTGATCTGGACCCGGTGGGTGCGCCGGTCCCCCGGCCGGCAGGCCTCGACATAGGTGCGGTCGCTCCAGGCGCCATCGGGCAGCCGCTCAAGCTTGGCGAGGAAGGCGGTTTCCGCATTGTCGATGATGCGCTTCATCACGCCCTTGACCGTGCGGGGCCCGTAGCGGCGGACGAGCTGCAGCAGGCGCTCGCGTGCGCTCATGTTGCCGGCGAGCTGGGCGCGGAAGTCGAGCGCCACCATCTCGGGCTTGCGTGAGGAGCGCAGGTAGAGCTCCTCGATATCGCGGCGAACCACGTCATGCTCGACGATCTTCACCGGCGGGATCAGAATCCCTTCGTCGAAGGCGCTCTCGGCGGCGGGGCAGAAGCTCCCCGGCGTGATGCCGCCGATGTCGTACTGATGCAGGCAGTTGGTGATCCAGCAGAAAAGCTCGCCCTCCCAGAACACCGGGCAGATCAACATCACGTCCATCTGGTGCGCAGCGCCCACCCAGGGATCGTTGGCGAGGAACATGTCGCCCTCGCGGATGCCCGGGTTGTCGCTGCGGTACTCCAGGATCCACTTCACCTGCGTGTCGGTGACGCCCGACATGTACTGCATGTAGGGGCCGAAATAGACGAACTCGGCGTCCTCGGTGAGGATCGAGGGATTGAGGTCGAGCGCGTAGATCGCCACCGGCGAGCCCGAGATGCGCTGGATGGTGGCGCCGTGCTCCTCGTTGATGTTCCAAAGGTTGTGGCGGATCACCTCGTAGGTCACCGGGTCGATATCCGTCTCCCAATCCCGGTGCAGGGTGAGGGACTCGGAGATGGTGAGCTCGCGCGGCGGCACATAGGGCTTGGCCACACCGTCGAAGCGGGTGTCCGTCATCTCGCTGATGCGCCGCATGGTCGTGGCCTGTGGGCCGGTATTCATGTCTCGTCTGCTCCCCTGAAGCCCGCTTAGAGCGAGGACGTCATCGACGGGCTCGCAACAGGCCACGGCTGCGTCGACCGTTAGCCGGCTGCCGTGAGCGACGAAATGCTAGAGCGTTTCCGTGTGAAACGGAAATGCGGGCTAGATGTGGATCGCCCGACCGGCGACCGCGAGCGCCGCCTCCTTCACCGCCTCGTTGAGCGAGGGATGGGCGTGGCAGGTGCGCGCGATATCCTCCGCCGAGCCGCCGAACTCCATGATCGTGACGGCTTCGGCGATCAGCGTGCCGGCGTCGTGGCCGACGATGTGGACGCCGAGCACGCGGTCGGTCTCGGCATCGGCCAGCACCTTGACGAAGCCGTCGGTGGCCGACATCGCCCGCGCCCGCCCGTTGGCGGCGAAGGGGAAGCGCCCCACAGTGTACTCGATGTCGGCGTCTTCCAGCGCCTCCTCGCTCTTGCCTACCGTCGCCACCTCGGGCGCGGTGTAGACGACGCCGGGGATCGTCTCGTGATTAACATGCCCGCTGCCGCCCGCGATGATCTCGGCGACCGCGATCCCTTCTTCTTCGGCCTTGTGCGCCAGCATCGGTCCCGCGATCACGTCGCCGATGGCGTAGACGCCGGGCACGCCGGTCTCGAAGCGCTCGTTGACCTCGACGCGGCCCTGGCCGTCCAGAGCGATGCCGACATCGTCGAGGTCCAGGCCCTCGGTGTTGGGCCTGCGGCCGACCGCCACCAGCACCACGTCCACGTCCAGCGTCGTGCTCTCGCCGCCCGCGACCGGCTCCATACTGAGCCGCACACCCTCATTGGTGCGTTCGGCGCCGGTGACCTTGGTGCCGAGCTTGAAGGCGATCTTTTGGCGCCTGAGCAGCCGGTGAAGCTGAGTTGCGACCTCGCCGTCCATGCCCGGCAGCACGCGGTCGAGGAACTCGATGACCGTGACCTTGGCGCCGAGCCGGCTCCAGACGGAGCCCATTTCGAGGCCGATGTAACCCGCGCCGATCACGGCCATGCGCGCCGGTACCTCCGGCAGCGAGAGCGCGCCGGTGGAGGTGACGATGCGCTCCTCGTCCACATCCACGCCTGCGAGCGGCGCAGACACACTGCCGGTCGCGATCACCACCGCGCCGGCCGTGACGGTGCGGGGCTCCGGCCCCTCAATGGCGACCGTGCCGGGGCCGGTGAGGCGGGCGTGGCCCTGCAGGTGGGTCACGTCGTTATTTTCGAGCAGGCCGGCGACGCCCTTGGTGAGCGCGCCCACCACCTTGTCCTTGTGGGCCATCATCGCATCGAGGTCGAGCTCGACGCCTGAAACCTTGATCCCGTGGCGGGCGAGCTTGGTCTTGGCGTGGGCGTATTCCTCCGAGGTATGCAGCAGCGCCTTGGACGGGATGCAGCCGACGTTGAGGCAGGTGCCGCCGAGGGCCGGCGTGCGCTCGACGCAGGCCGTGCGCAGGCCGAGCTGGGCCGCGCGGATGGCGGCGACGTAGCCGCCGGGCCCGGCGCCGATCACCAGGACATCGAAATCATGTTCGCTCATGGTGGCTCCGGCTGGCCTTGCGGGGCTAGAGATCGAGCAAGAGGCGCTGAGGATCCTCGATGCATTCCTTGATGCGGACCAGGAAGCTCACCGCCTCGCGGCCGTCGATGATGCGGTGATCGTAGCTCAGCGCAAGGTACATCATGGGGCGGATTTCAACCGCACCGGCGACGGCGACCGGGCGCTCCTCCACCTTGTGCATACCGAGGATCGCGGACTGCGGCGGGTTGATGATTGGCGTCGACATGAGCGAGCCGAAGACCCCGCCGTTGGAGATGGTGAAGGTGCCGCCCAGGAGGTCGTCCAGCGCGAGCTTGCCGTCGCGGGCCTTGATGCCGAGGGTACGGATCGCCTGCTCGACGTCGGCGAAGCTCATCTGCGCGGCATCGCGCAGCACCGGCACCACCAGGCCCTGAGGCGCGCTCACCGCGACGCCGATGTCGTGATAGTGCTTGTAGACGATATCGTCGCCGTCGATCTGCGCGTTGACCGTCGGGTATTCGACGAGCGCGGCGACGGATGCCTTCACAAAGAAGGACATGAAGCCGAGGCGGACGCCGTGCTTCCGCTCGAACGCCTCGCCGTGGGCCTCACGCAGCGCTTGGGCGGCGCTCATGTCCACCTCGTTGAAGGTGGTGAGCATCGCCGCCGTGTCCTGCGCGAGTTTGAGGCGCTCCGCCGCACGCCGGCGCAGGCGGCTCATCGGCACCCGCTCCTCGCGCCGGTGTTCAGCGGCTGCGGGGGCGGGGGCCGTCTCTCGCGCGGTAGAAGAGTCGGGCGCAGGAACCGTTGCGGGCGCGGGCTTCGGCGGAGAAGCGACGGCCGGTGAAGCCTCGGGTCGGACAGGTTCCGACGGCGGCTCTGGTTCGGGCGCTGCGGCCGAGGCGCGCGCCACCACGGCGGCGAGCACATCGCTCTTGAGCAGGCGCCCGCCCTTGCCGGTCCCCTCGATCTCTGCCGGATCGAGGCCGTGTTCCTCGAGCAGGTGACGCACGGCAGGCGAGGCTGGCGGCACGTGCGCGCTCACGCGAGCAGGGACTGTCTGGCGCGCAACAGATGACTCGCGCGCGGTCGGTTTGGCCGCGGCGGTGGAGGCAGCCGCTCCGGGCTCCAAGCGACCCAGCAGCGCGCCCACCTCGACGTCCGCGCCCTCGCCGGCGACGATTTCCGCCAGTGCGCCGGCGCTCTCGGCCTTGACCTCGACGGCGATCTTGTCGGTCTCCAGCTCTACCAGGGTCTCGTCGAGCGCCACCGCTTCGCCCGGCGCCTTGTGCCAGCGCATGACGGTCGCCTCGGTGATCGATTCGCCGAGGGCGGGGACGGTGATATCGATGGTCACGGCCCGGCCTCCCCGTCGAGGGCCTCGTCGATCAGCGTCCGCTGTTCGCGCTGGTGGACGACGAGGAAGCCCGTGGCGGGCGAGGCGGCGGCGGCGCGCCCGGCGTAGCGGGGCCGGCGCGCCGCACCGTCGAGCTCGGTCAGGACCTGCTCGATGCGGGGTGCGACGAAGGTCCAGGCGCCCATGTTCTCGGGCTCCTCCTGGCACCAGACCACCTCGGCCCCGCCGTACTTCGCGACCTCCACCATGAAGCTCCGGCTCGGGAAGGGCGCGATCTGCTCCAGCCTGAGCAGCGCCACGTCGTCGATGCCACGCTCTTCGCGCGCCGCCAGCAGGTCGTAGTAGAGCTTGCCGGAGCAGAAGACGACCCGGCGGGCGCGCTCGGGCGTGATCGCGGGGTCCGTCTCCCCGATCACCCGGTGAAAGCGGTTGCCGCCGCTCATTTCCTCCAGCCGGGACACGCAGCGCTTATGGCGCAGCAGGGACTTGGGCGACATGACGATGAGCGGCTTGCGGAAGCTGCGGCGGAGCTGGCGGCGCAGCACGTGGAAGTAGGAGGCCGGCGTCGAGCAATTCGCTACCTGGATGTTGCCGTCGGCGTAGAGCTGTAGATAGCGTTCGAGCCGTGCAGAGCTGTGCTCCGGCCCCTGCCCCTCGAAGGCGTGCGGCAGCAGCATGACGAGGCCTGACATACGCAGCCACTTGGTCTCGCCGGCGATGACGAACTGGTCGATGATGACCTGGGCGCCGTTGGCGAAGTCGCCGAACTGGGCTTCCCAGATCGCGAGCGCGTTCGGGTCCGCGATGGAATGGCCGTACTCGAATCCGAGCACGCCGGCCTCGGAGAGGAGACTGTCCGCGAGCTTGATCTTGGCCTGGTCCGGCCTGATGTTGTTGAGTGGGACGTAACGGGCCTCGCTTTCCTGATCGATCAGGCCCGCATGGCGCTGGGAGAAGGTGCCGCGCGAGCAATCCTGGCCCGAGAGCCTGATCGGCTTGCCCTCCAGCAGCAGCGAGCCGAAGGCCAATGCCTCCGCCGTCGCCCAGTCGATCGGGCCGCCCGCCGCGAGCGTAAGGCGCTTCTCCTCCAGCTGGCGCTGGATGCGGGGGTGCACGGCGAAGTCGTCCGGCACGCGGCTAACCGCCCGGCCAATTTCGGACAGCACCTCAGGCGCCACGGCCGTATCGCCGGGCCGTTCGTCGCGGGGCGCCGCCTCGATGTCCGCCCAGTCGCCTTCCAGCCAGTCCGCCTTGTTGGGACGGTAGTTCTTGGAGGCCTCGAGTTCGGTCTCCAGCCGGGTGCGGAAGGTCTCCATCATGCGGTCCGCGTCCTTGACCGTGAGCACGCCCTCGGCCACCAGCTGCTCGGTATAGATCTGCCGCGTCGTGGGCCGCTCGCGGACCGCGCGATACATCGCGGGCTGCGTGAAGGCCGGCTCGTCGCCCTCGTTATGGCCGTGGCGGCGGTAGCAGAAGATGTCCACCACCACGTCCGCCTTGAACTGCTGGCGATAGTCGGCCGCGATCTGGCAGACGCGCACGACCGCCTCCGGGTCGTCCCCGTTCGCGTGGAAGACCGGCGCCTGGATGATCTTCGCCACCTCCGACGGATAGGGCGAGGTGCGCGCCTGGCTCGGGCTCGTGGTGAAGCCGATCTGGTTGTTGATGACGATGTGGACCGTGCCGCCGGTGCGGTAGCCGCGCAGTTCGGATAGCTCGAAGACCTCCGAGCATGTCCCCTGGCCAGCGAGCGCGGCATCGCCGTGGATAAGGAGCCCCATGACCCGCTCGCGGGTCTTGTCGCGGCGCATCGCCTGCTTGGCGCGGACCTTGCCCAGCACCACCGGGTTGACCGCCTCCAGGTGCGAGGGGTTGGGCGTGAGCGAGATGTGGAGCGAATGGCCGTCTTCGAGCACGCGATCTGCCGAGGCACCGAGGTGGTACTTGACGTCGCCCGAGCCTTGGACCTCGCCGGCCGCGGTCTGGCCCCCCTGGAACTCGGAGAAGACCGCGGCATAGGACTTGCCCATGATGCTGGTCAGCACGTTGAGCCGCCCGCGATGGGCCATGCCGATGACGATCTCCTCGACGCCGTGATCGGCGGCCTGCGCGATCACCGCCTCGAGCGCGGGGATGACGCTCTCCGACCCCTCCAGAGAGAAGCGCTTGGCGCCGGCGTACTTCACGTCGAGGAAGCGCTCGAAGCCTTCGGCCTCGTGCAGATGGCGCAGGATCTCCGTCTTCTCTCCGCGCGAGAGCGACTGCCGGTTGCGCTCGCCCTCCATCATCCGCTGCACCCAGGCCTTCCGGTCAGGGTGCTGAATGTGCATGAACTCGACGCCGATGCGCGCGCAATAGGTCTGCTTGAGGATCGCCAGCACCTGGCGCAGCGTTGCCCGCTTCAACCCGAGCACGCCGTCGACATAGATGGGCCGGTCGTAGTCCGCCTCCGAGAAGCCGTAGCTCTTGGGGTCGAGCTCCGGGTGGTGCCGCTCGCCCTCCAGGCTGAGGGGGTCGAGGCTCGCGATCAGATGGCCGCGCACCCGGTAGGCACGGATCATCATGAGAGCGCGGATGGAATCGATGGTCTCGGCCTGGACCGGTGCGTCCGGATCGGTGCCGGGCGCCTGCGGGGCAGCGGGCGGGCGGGGCTCCGGCAGCCCCATCTCCCGGTCCTCCTGCGTAGAAGCCGGCGCGCTCCGTGCCGTGCCGTCCCGGCCCTCGAAGGCGCCTTCGCTCTCGAAGATGCGGCGCCAGCTCGGGTCGACCGAGTTGGGGTCGCGCAGATACTGCGCGTGAAGCTGCTCGATGACGGCGGGGTCGGCCCCGCCGAGGAAGGAGGACGCGCCGTCGAGCCCCTTGCTCATGCCGCCCGCCCCGGCGAGCGTCGCCGCTCCAGCACGTCCAGCACCGTGGTGCCGATGGCCGCCGGCGACTCCGTCACGGTGATGCCGGCGCTCCGCATGGCCTCGATCTTGTCCGCCGCCCCGCCCTTGCCGCCCGAGATGATGGCGCCAGCATGGCCCATGCGCCGGCCGGGCGGCGCTGTCAGGCCTGCGATGAAGCCCACGATGGGCTTGGCAAGCTTCTCCGCACGCACGAATTCGGCCGCCTTCTCCTCCGCGCTGCCGCCGATCTCGCCGATCATCACGATGGCCTCGGTCTCGTCGTCGCGTGCGAAGCGGGCGAGGCAGTCGATAAAGTCGGTGCCCGCGACCGGATCGCCGCCGATGCCGATGCAGGTCGATTGTCCCAGCCCCGCAGCGGTGGTCTGCCCCACGGCCTCGTAGGTCAGCGTGCCCGAGCGCGAAACGATGCCCACCCGGCCGCGCCGGTGGATGTGACCCGGCATGATGCCAATCTTGCACTCGTCCGGCGTGATGATGCCGGGACAGTTCGGTCCGATGAGACGGGTCCGGGAGCCGCTGAGCGCGCGCTTGACCCGCACCATGTCGAGCACGGGGATGCCCTCGGTGATGCAGACGACGAGGCCGATCCCGGCGTCGATGGCCTCCAGGATCGCGTCCGCCGCGAAGGGCGCCGGCACGTAGATCACGGAGGCGTCGGCCCCGGTTGCCGAGCGGGCCTCGGCCACGGTGTCGAACACCGGCAAGTCGAGATGGGTACTGCCCCCCTTGCCGGGGGTGACACCGCCCACCATGTGCGTGCCATAGGCGATCGCCTGCTCCGAATGGAAGGTGCCCTGGGCGCCAGTGAAACCCTGGCAGATCACGCGTGTGTCTCGATCGACGAGGACCGCCATCAACCCGTCCGCTCGATTGCCTGAACCACCTTGGCCGCGGCATCGCCGAGGTCGTCGGCCGCGATCAGGTCAATGCCTGCGCCATCCAGGATTTCCTTGCCCTTCTCCACATTGGTGCCCTCGAGCCTGACGACAAGGGGGAGCTCCAGCGAAACCTCCCGCGCAGCGGCGACGATTCCCTCGGCGATCACGTCGCAGCGCATGATGCCCCCAAAAATGTTGACCAGGATGCCGCGCACGTTGGGGTCGGAGAGGATGATCTTGAAGGCTTCGGTGACCCGCTCACGGGTGGCGCCGCCGCCCACATCGAGGAAGTTGGCAGGCGCGGCGCCATGCAGCTTGATGATGTCCATGGTCGCCATGGCGAGGCCCGCGCCGTTGACCATGCAGCCGATGTTGCCGTCGAGCTTGACGTAGCTCAGCCCGTGCTCGCCGGCGGCGCGTTCGGTCGGGTCTTCCTCCTTTGCGTCGCGCAGCACCGCGATCTCCCGCTGGCGGTAGAGCGCGTTGTCGTCGATGCTCATCTTGGCATCGAGGGCGATGAGCGATCCCGCCCTCGTCTCGATCAGTGGGTTGATCTCCACCAGGCTCGCGTCGGTACCCATGACTGCGTCGTGGACGGCGCGGGCGAGCTTTCCCGCCGCTTTCGCGCTCTCGCCGGAGAGGCCGAGGCCGAACGCAATGCTCCGCCCGTGGTGGGGCTGGAAGCCGCTCGCGGGATCGATGGGCACGGTCACGATGGCTTGCGGGTTCTCCGCCGCGACCGCTTCGATCTCGACACCGCCTTCGCGTGAAGCGATGAGCGCGACGCAACCGCTCTCGCGGTCCACCACGGCGCCGAGATAGTACTCGTGGGCGATATCAGCGCCGTCCTCCAGATAGACGCGGCGCACCTCGCGGCCGGCGGGTCCCGTCTGATGGGTGACGAGCACCTTGCCAAACATGGCCTGCGCCGCCGCAACCGCCTCGTCGCGGCCAGTGCAGACCTTGACGCCGCCGGCCTTGCCGCGACCGCCCGCGTGGATCTGCGCCTTCACCACCCAGACCGGTCCGCCGAGTTCGTCCACGGCGGCAGCGGTTTCCTCCGGCGCGAGTACGGGCACGCCGCGCGGCACCGGCACGCCGAACCCCGCCAGCACTTGCTTGGCCTGATATTCGTGGAGGTTCATGAAGCCGTACCGCCGCGCGACGATCGAGAGCGCGCCCTTATAGCACTCCCCCGCCCGCGCCGGCTATCGCGACGGCGGCCAAACGCGCTCGGGACACGCCTTCTGCCTCGTACTCGAAGCGGTAGCGCTGCGACGAACGCCGGGTCGCGTGCAGATAGGGCGGATCGCTGTAGACCAGCTCCGGGCCCAGAAACGGGAACGAGGCCAGGAAGGAATGGGCGCAGCCGTGCACCAACTCCACCGGGTAGTCGCAGCCAAAGGCCTCAAGCGCCCGCTCGTCGCGGTCGATCCCGATCGAGCGCATGGCCGCAGGCTTGCGCTTCATCAGCGCCCCGCCCCCAAGATGGCTCTCGATATAGACAGAGTGCCGCGGCATCAGCGCAATCAGCGCCTGGCTCAGACCGGTCGTCGCCTTCGACCCGAAATACCCCACCGGCTGCTCCTCTCATGCGAGAGTGCAACCCATAGGCGAGAGAACCTCAGACTTCCTGACCTCTGCTGATTTTAGGTGACACGAGCCGCGCGGATTCCGAGGCCCCGTCGATGTCGTAGACTATGCGCAGACGGGTGCCGGGGAAGACCGTTTCGGTGGCGTTCAGGTCGCTCAGAACCGCATCGATCCAACGGTCGCAGGCGTCGTTTGCGAGGCCAAGAATGTGGACCCGCAGGAGGCCATTGCCAGGATCCGGCAGGATGTCGGCATCGGCGGTGAGCAGCGCTTGAAGCAGTTTCCGGGGATGGGGCTTGTGGCCCTGCGCCTGCATGACGGGAAGCATCATGCGGGTTTCGGCGCGGTAGGCGATCATCCGGATGACGTCGAGGAGGAGGCGCTCGCGCGCGGGCAAGGCATCGAGCTGCTCGGCTTCGTCGAGGTCGCCGGCCCGGCAGTGCTTGGGCGTCTCCCTGCGGCTGGCCCTGACGATGTCGCGGACATCCTGGAGGTCCCTGACTTCCCTCCTGAGTTCCGCCGTCGGCTGCTTCTTCCGGGCCGTGTCGGCGATGCGGTTGCGCAGGCGGCCAAGCTGGCGGTCGAGGCGATGGATTGCCTTGTCATAGGCCCGCCGCAGCGGGTTGACGACCATGGCGGCGGGATCGAGAGGCTCGAGCTCGTGGGTCGGCAGGGCGTCGAGATTGAACTCGTCACGCATGTACTTGAAGAAGTTCTCCTGCGACCAGCGCGAGAACATGGCGCCCGCAACCTCAGCCATCGGCTTGTGCGGATCGGTGGTGATCAGCGGCACCTGACGGCCGTTGTCGAGCAGGCGGCGGATCTGGCGCACCCTGAAGCCGTTCGGCAACGTCACCGGCTTCTCAGCCAGCCGCATGGTGGCGCTGCCGTCCGCCGCCGGTCCGTGAATGGGAACGGTCATCGCGCCGAAGTCCTCGGCCGGCCAGTCCTCGCCCCTGAAGTTCTTGTGCCAGGTCAGGCAGGCGACGCCGCGCCTCGCCAGCCGGCGGAACAGATCCGGGCTCCAGCCCTCGCGGTCGAAGACCAGGGTGAGCGCCGGCTGGCCGGGATGCTCGGCGGTCAGGTCCGGC
>CAXXVO010000006.1:0-296389 GCA_963422645.2 Alphaproteobacteria bacterium | reverse complement strand
TTGCTATCCGCAGGCGTTGCGAGCAAAGTCCCGCCCGCGTCGCGCTGCGGAAACAGGGAGGGGCACGCCATGGCGGAGGACCTGCGCCAAGCGGCGCTTGACTATCACCGCGAACCCAAGCCGGGCAAGCTGGGCATCCACGCCACCAAGCGCATGGGCACCCAGCGCGATCTCGCTCTCGCCTACAGCCCGGGCGTGGCGGCGCCCTGTCTGGAAATCGCCGAAGACCCGGCGCGAGTCTGGGACTACACCGCGCGGGCCAACCTGGTCGCGGTGATCAGCAACGGCAGCGCGGTGCTGGGTCTCGGTGCCATCGGCGCACTCGCCTCCAAGCCGGTGATGGAAGGCAAGGCGGTCCTCTTCAAGAAGTTCGCCAACATCGACGTCTTCGATATCGAGGTCGACGAAAGCGACGTCGACGCGCTGGTGGAGACCGTTGCCCGCCTGGAGCCGACCTTCGGCGCGATCAACCTGGAGGACATCAAGGCGCCCGAGTGCTTCGAGATCGAGCGCCGCCTCAGGGAGCGCCTCAACATCCCGGTGTTCCACGACGATCAACACGGCACCGCGATTTGCGTCGCCGCCGCCGCGCTCAACGCGCTCCGGATCGTCGGCAAGGGGCCGGAGGCCGTGAGGGTGGTGTGCTCGGGCGCCGGTGCCGCGGCGATCGCCTGCCTCGACCTTCTGCAAGAGCTCGGCGTGGGGCGCGACAACATCGCGGTGTGCGACCGCAAGGGCGTGGTGCACACGGGCAGAACGGACCTGAACGAGCAGAAGGCGCGCTTCGCGCTGGACACCGATGCGCGCACGCTCGACGACGCGATTGCGGGCGCCGATATCTTTCTCGGACTCTCAGGTCCCGGCACCATGACCCAGGCGATGGTGCGGAGCATGGGCTCGAAGCCCATCATCCTCGCGCTCGCGAACCCGACGCCGGAGATCATGCCGGAAGACGCGCTCGCCGCGCGGCCCGACGCGATCATCGCGACCGGGCGTTCCGACTATCCGAACCAGGTCAACAACGTGCTCTGCTTCCCCTTCATCTTCCGGGGCGCGCTCGATTGCGGCGCGACCGAGATCAATACGGCGATGAAGCTCGCCTGCGTGCGCGCGATCGCCGATCTGGCGACCGCCGAATCCTTCGACGTGGTGGCCGCGGCCTACGGCGACCAGTCGCAGAAATTCGGCCCCGACTACATCATCCCCAAGCCCTTCGATCCCCGTCTGATCGAGACCGTGCCGGCCGCCGTGGCCGAGGCCGCGATGGCGAGCGGTGTCGCTGCCCGGCCGATCGCCGACCTCGCGGCCTACCGGCAAGAGCTCGCGGGCCTGGTATTCCGCACCGGCTATCTGATGAAGGTGGTGATCGACCAGGCCAAGAAGGACCCGAAACGGGTGGTCTACGCCGCCGGCGAGAACGAGCGCGTGCTGCGCGCCGCCCAGCAGGCGATCGACGAGGGTATCGCGCGGCCGATCCTGATCGGGCGGCCGTCGCGCATCGAGGAGCGGATCGACCGGCTCTCGCTCCGGCTCGAGCCCGGCGCCAACGTCGATGTCATCGATCCGGCGGACTACGAGAGGTACGACGCTTATTGGCGGCTCTATCACGAACTGATGGGGCGGCGCGGGGTGGCGCCTGCAGCGGCACGCACGACGCTCCGCAACCAGCCCACGGTAATCGCGTCGATGATGGTGCGCTGCGGCGATGCAGATGCGCTGCTGGCCGGGCCGGCGACGCCCTTCCGCGCCGAGCTTCTTCACGTGCTCGGCGTGATCGGGCTCCGACCCGGCGTCGCCACGGCGGCTGCGCTGCGGGTCCTGATCCTGACCAAGGGCATCTTCTTCATCGCCGACACCGACATCACCGAGGACCCGAGCCCGTCGCAACTCTGCCAGTCCGCCATGCTGGTTGCCGAACAGGTCCGGCGCTTCGGCATGACGCCGAAGATCGCGCTGCTATCCGCCTCCAATTTCGGCAGCAACGACCTCGCATCGTCGGTGAAGATGCGGGAGGCGATGCACCTGCTGCACCAGCACGCGCCCGAGCTTGAGGCCGAGGGCGAGATGAACGCGGATGCCGCGCTCGACGAGACGATCCGCGCGGAGATGTTCCCCAACGCCAGGCTCAAGGGCCAGGCCAACACGCTGATCCTGCCCGACCTGACCTCGGCCAACATCGCCTACGGCATGCTCAAGGTGCTGGCCGACGGCATCTCGGTCGGCCCGATCCTGCTTGGGCTCGCCGCGCCGGCCTACGTGCTGCACGGCTCCGCCACCACGCGCGGCGTGCTCAACATGACCGCGGTTGCCGCCGTCGAAGCCCAGAGCCGGGCGGAAGAGAGCGACAGCGCGATCGCCGCCGACGCGGCAAGCTAAACGGGGGAGACGCGGTGGCGCATCCTGACCCGCCGCCGGAGGCCGGCGCGGCGCCCCAGCAAGGCGGGCGGGAAGGGCTCTACGGCCTCACCACCGAGCTCGTCAGCGCCGTGCACGCGGCACTGACGGAGTCCGACGGCGACCGGGTGCGCGCCCTGGTCGCGCCCTTGCACGAGGCCGACATCGCCGATCTGATCGAGCGCTTCCGTGCCGGCGAGCGCCGCCGCCTCATCGCCATCGCCCACGACGTTCTGAGCGGCGACGTGCTCCCCCATATCGAGGATGACATCCGCGAGGAGCTGATCGGGGAGATCGGGGCGCAACGGGCCGCCGAGGCGATCGCGGACATGGAGAGCGACGACGCCGTCGCCGTGCTCGAGGACCTCGACGACCCGCAACGCAAGGAGATCCTCGACGCGATCTCGAGCGAGGAACGCGCCGGCGTCGCGGAAAGCCTGACGTACCCCGAGGACAGCGCCGGCCGCCTGATGCAGCGCGAACTGGTCGCGCTGCCGGCATTCTGGACCGTGGGCCAGACCATCGACCACATGCGCGAGAGCGGCGGCGAGATGCCGGACGACTTCTACGAAATCTACGTCATCGACCCGCACTACCGGCCCATCGGACGTATTCCACTCCACAGGCTGCTCCGCACCCACCGCCCGGTGCGCTTGCGCACCATCATGGCGACGGATGTCAGGGCGATCCCCGCCGAGACCGATCAGGAGGAGGTCGGCCACGTCTTCGACCAGTACGACCTCGTGTCTGCGCCGGTGATCGGCAAGACCGGGCGCCTGATCGGCGTGATCACCGTGGACGACGTGGTCGACGTCATCCAGGAGGAGGCGGAAGAGGACATCCTGCGCCTCAGCGGCGTGCAGGAGCCGGACATCTATCGCGCCGCGCTGCGCACGGCCACCGGCCGCTTCACCTGGCTGCTGGTCAACCTCGGCACCGCGATTCTGGCGTCGCTCGTGATCTACCAGTTCGACGGGACCATCGATCAGATGGTGGCGCTCGCGGTGCTCATGCCCATCGTCGCCTCCATGGGCGGCAACGCCGGCACCCAGACCATGACCGTGGCAGTGCGCGCCATCGCCACCAAGGACCTCACGACTGCCAACTTTCTCAGGGTGCTGTGGAAGGAGGCTCTGGTCGGCGCCTTCAACGGCGTGGTCTTCGCCCTGCTCATCGGCGTTGCGGCCGCGGCCTGGTACGACAATATCGCGCTCGGCATCGTGATCGCCGCCGCGATGATCATCAACATGCTGGTCGCCGGCCTCTTCGGCCTGGTGATTCCGGTGGCGCTGTGGCGGCTCCGGATCGACCCGGCGACGGCGGCAGGGGTTGTGCTCACCACCGTCACGGACGTGGTCGGCTTCCTCGCCTTCCTCGGCCTCGCGGCGATGCTGCTGGTGTGAGGGCGGCTGTGGTGGCTGTCGCGGCTGTCGCGGGCGTTGCTGGCGGCGTTGCCGGGCCGTTGATAGATTCGAGGAGGCGCGCTCGCGTTTCGACGCGTGTTCAGCGCCCGCTTCTCCAGACTGACAGGGAACCGGAACCGACGAAGAGGTATCGAACCATGGCGTATGCCGCGAAACGCGCAGCCGTCGCCCTTGCTTCCGCGACGCTGCTCTCAGTCTCTCTGACCGCGACCGCTCTCGCCGAGACCGAATGGGACCTGCCGCTCGCCTGGCCGGACGGCAACTTCCACGTCGAGAACGCCAAGACCTTCGCCAAGGTGGTGGGGCAGGTTACCGGCGGCGAGGTCACCATCAACATCCATCCGGGCGGGTCGCTCGGCTTCAAGGGGCCCGAGATGCTGAACGCGGTCGGCGACGGCCTCGTTCCCGTCGGCGAAATGCTGCTCAATCAGCAGGTGGGCGAGCGGAAGATCCTCGGGCTGGAGACTCAGCCCTACATCATCGAGGACCTCGATCAGCTCGCGGTCTTCCACAAGCACTTCCGCCCGGCCATCGAGGGGGTGGCGGCGGAGTACAACCAGCGGGTGCTCTACGTCGTGCCGTGGCCGCGCCAGTACGTCTACACCAAGATGGAGGCGAGGGGGGTCGCGGACCTCGCCGGCATCAAGATCCGCACCTATAACGACACGACGACCGAGATGTTCAACCGCATCGGCATGACCTCGGTGCAGCTCCCCTGGGGCGAGGTGGTGCCCTCGCTCGCGGCCGGGACCATCGACGCGGTCACGACCTCGGCAAGCTCGGGCGTAGACGGGAAGTTCTGGGAGTTCCTCACGCATATGTACCCGACGAGCCACGTCTGGTCGTCGAACATGGTCTCCGTCAACCTCGATGCGTGGAACGACCTCACCGCTGGTCAGCGCGACGCCATCGAGGCTGCGGCCCGGATGCTTGAGCCGGTATTCTGGCAGGTCAGCAAGGCGGAGGACGCGGCCAAGTCCAGGATCCTGAACGAGCGCGGGGTGGCATTGGGCGAGGTGACGGCGGCGATGCTGGCCGACATGCAGGCTGCGACCGAGCCGATGCTGGCCGAGGCGCTGGCCGAGCTGGGAGACGCGGGCGAGGCCATCGTCGACGGCTTTCTCCAGGAAATCGGGCGTTAGCAGGGCGCGGCTCCGGTGCTCGGCGGATCGTCGGCACCGGGTTCCGGTCCGGATAGCCCGGAGCGGGGAGGGGAGGCCGGCGCCTTGTCCCTTCTTGCACAGGTTCTCGCAGGAATAGACACGTTGTCGCGCGCCTGCGGCTACGTCGCCGCCGCGTTGGTACTGGGGATCGCGGGGCTGATCCTCGCGGAGATCTTCTGCCGCACCGCCCTCAACGTGAGCCTCTCCTTCGCCTGGGAGTACGCGGCGTACTTCTTCGCCGTCTCGATCTTCCTCGCCGCGGCGTTCGCGCTGCGGACGGGCGGGTACGTGAGGGTGATGCTGCTCTCGCAGAGCGTTCCGCCCCGGCTCGCGTACTGGCTCGACGCCGCCGCCACGGTGGTTGGCACGATGATCGCCGGCTTTCTCGCGTGGGCGCTCACCGCCTTCGCCGCGAGATCATGGGTGAGCGGCAGCACGTCCCCCACCATCGACGAGACGCCGCTGGTCTACCCGCAGGCGGCGATGGCCTTCGGTGCGGCCTTGCTCACGCTGCAGCTCGTGGCCCGGGTGCTGCGATTGCTGATCGGCGAGTCGCCGGAGGACGAGGACGCGAAGGACGAGTTCAGCGCGGGATGAGGCCGTGACCGTCGCAGCCGCAGGCGCCGTGCTCGGCGTGCTCGCCCTGGTCCTCGGTCTCGGGGTCTGGGTCGGTCTCGCGCTCTTTGCGCCGGGTCTGGTCAGCCTCGCCATCTTCCGCAGCCTGCCGACAGACAAGCTGCTGGCGCAGATCACCTGGAACGCCACCACGACGCCGGAGCTGATCGCGCTCCCGCTCTTCATCCTGATGGCCGAAATCCTGTTCCATTCGCGGCTGTCGGCCTCGCTCTTCACCGGGCTTGCGCCGTGGACGACGCGGCTGCCGGGGCGCCTGCTGCACGTGAACGTGCTCGGCTGCACCATGTTCGCGGCGATCTCGGGCTCCTCGGCCGCGACCACGGCGACCGTGGGGCGCATCACGCTGACGGAGCTCCTGCGCCGCGGCTATGACCGCGATCTGGCGATGGGCTCGCTCGCCGGTGCGGGCACTTTGGGTTTTCTCATCCCGCCGAGCATCATCCTCATCATCTACGGCGTGCTCTCGGAAACGTCGATCCTCAAGCTCTTCCTCGCGGGCATCATTCCGGGGCTCCTGCTTGCGCTGCTCTACATGACCTGGCTCGGTATCCGCACGAGCTGGAAGGCCTCGCTTGCGCCGGACGAGACGGAGACCATGAGCCTCGCCGACAAGCTGCTCGGCCTGCGGCACCTGGGCCCCGTGGTGTTCCTGATTCTCGCGGTGCTGGGCTCGATGTACGGCGGCATCGCGAGCCCCTCCGAAGCTGCGGCGGTGGGCGTGCTGGGCGCGCTCATCGTGAGCGCCGCGCAACGGACCCTTACCTGGGAGACGATCCGCAAGGCCAGCCTCGGCGCGGTCCGGACCATCAGCATGATCGGCCTGATCGTGGCCGGCGCCTACTTCCTCTCCATCGCCTTGGGCTTCCTCGGCGTGCCTCGCATGATCGCGGGCGAGATCGCGGCCCTGGAACTCTCGCCGATCGCGCTGATCGTGCTGCTGCTGGTCTTCTACGCGATTCTCGGCTGCGTGCTCGAAGGCATGTCGAGCATTGTCATGACGCTGCCCATCACGCTGCCGCTGGTGACGGCGGCGGGCTTCGACAAGATCTGGTTCGGGGTGTTCCTGGTGATCGTGGTGGAGATGGCCCAGATCACGCCGCCCGTGGGCTTCAACCTCTTCGTGATTCAGGGGATGACGGGCGAGCGGATCGGCCGCATCGCCCGCGCGACGCTGCCCTTCTTCCTGATCATGGTGGGCCTCGCGCTGCTCATCACCTTCGTGCCTGAGGTCGTGACCTTCCTGCCGAACGCGATCCGCCTCTGAAACTGAAGGGCGCGAGGAAAGGGAGACGAAAGGGGTATCGCTCTCGCTATCCTTCCCGCAGCCAGCGGTGTAGGGGGACGAAAGTCATTGCGAATCCGGAAGATGCCGGGAAGAAGGCGGAAGATGGCGGACGGTCAAGGGGTTGGCGGCGTTTCCGGGGTCTGGCGGGCCGGACGAAAGTCTTTGCGAATCCGGCCCGGAAAGGGCCGTGAATTGGCTGGAAGCGGGGATTTTCGGGGCGTTTCAGGGGTGCTGAAAGGCCTGTAAATCGGCGCGGTTCCGGGGGTGCGGATTCGCCGGCAAATCCCGGTGCGGCGCGGGGCTTCGCCTCGCCCGGTCTACGATGCCGGCGTTGTCCCCGCGCCGGCCTCCTTCCCTTCGAGATCGGCGCGCCGCGGGTCGCGTGCGATCTCCTCGTCGGAGAACGGCTTTCGCCCGGGGTTCCCGACCTCCCAGCTTTCCATCCATGGCAGCGACTGGCATCCGCAGTTGATCGTCTCGGCGGCGGGTCCGGCGGGATCGCGGGGGTACATGAGCGAAGCGCCGCCGACGTCGAAGGGCCTGGCGGCTTCCCTGGTCTGTCCGTCGACGGCGTCGTGGGCGATGCGGCTTCTGAGCTTTCCGGAGCGTCGCCACTGCTTCCTCAGCCCCGGCAGGATCCCGGCGGCCTGCTCCATGCGCTGCTGTCCGGCCATGGAGTATGCGCGGCCGAGCTCGGTCCGCACGATTGTCAGGGCGCGGGACCTGCCGCCGCTCTTGAGGATGGCGGCGACGCGGCCGGTGGTCTCGCCGACGGGGACCGAGCCGGTCATGGCGAGGCCGAGTTCGGTATTGACGCGCTCGGCAAGCGTCGTGGAGACGTCCTTCATCCTGGCGGTGAGGAAGGATCGCATGGCGAGGAGCTGGCGGGTGTCGACCTCGGGCAGGACGGCGGCGATGCGGAAGTCGGGGGCATCGAGGCGCATGGCGGCGTCGACGGGGGCGTCCATGGTATCGATGCCGGCGTCCCAGGCGCGGGTTGCGCCCTCGGCCATGGCCTGCCCGGCGTCTGCGCCGAGGCTGTCGAGGGCGTCCCGGACGGAGGCCTGGAGGGATGGCAGCGCCCATGCCTGGTAATCGGAGGGCGCGCCGGCGAGGGTGGCCCGGATGTCGCGCTCGGCGCGCCCGAGGATGCGGCCGACCTCGGCGGCGGTGTCCTTCTGGATGCGGGGCAGGGCGCGGGCGCGGCGGGATCGCTCGCCCTTGAGCCTGCGCTCGCGCTGACGGTCGGTAGCCACGTGCTACGCCTCGCCGTCGTCGGCGTCCTCGTCCTGCGGGGGGTCGCGGAAGGCGTCTTCTTCGGCCCGTCCGGCGGCGTCTTCGCGCGCCGCCTCGAGTTCGGCGTCGGCGTCGATCTCGACGCCGAGGCGCCCGGCGACGGCGGCGATGACGCGGAGCGCGGTGGCGTCCGAGAGCAGGCCGCGCTCGATGGCGAGCGCCGCGGCGCCTGCGGTCTGGGCGAGCGCGGCGGCGTGTCGGGAGGCGTCGGCGACCACCATCTCGGGCCATTCGACGGAGACGGCGAGGGCGGGGTCTGCGGGATCGGGCCATGATGCGCCGGAGGGGTCGAGCCTGCGGGCGATGGCGTAGTCTGCGGCCCGGCGCAGGATCTCGGTCCACAGCCTCTGGCGCATCTTGAGGGTCTTGAAGGCGGGATCGCCCATCTCTGCGGCGGTTGCGCGGTTGACGTCGCCGCCGCCGCCGAACCAGTGCTCGGGCATGCCGGCGCCGCCGAGCAGGTGGTTGCGGAAGAGGCGGGATGTTGCGTCGAGGTCGCGGCCGCCGAGGTCCGGGGCGAGCGCCTGCCATGTCTCGCTCTCGTTGTGGACGCGGACGGTTCCGGGCGTGGGCGCCGTGGCCCTTGCGGCGCGCTCCTCGACCTCTTCCTGACTGGCGCCGGTCATGGTGACGTCCCAGACGAAGGCGCGGAGGAAGTGGGCGCGGTCGATCTCTCCGAAGAGGTGTCGCTCGTATCCGTCGAGCCAGTCGATGGCGGCGAGCAGGTCGGAGCGTCCGCGGGATGCGCCGGGCCTGGCGTTGGCGCGGAAGTAGAGGATGTCGCCCGGCCGCGGCATCGGCAAGGCGGTGGCCGAGGTCTTCGCTCGCGAGGGCGCGCGCGTCCTCGTGGTGAATCGCAGCCCTGAGGCGGGCCAGGCCGCCACCGACGGCATCCTGGCTGAGGGCCTCGACGCGTCCTTCCTCCAGGCCGACGTGCGCAGGAAGGCGGACATGGAGCGCATGGCCCAGGTCTGCATCGAGCGCTACGGCCGCATCGACATCCTCTGCCTCAACGCCGGCATCTACCCAAACGCGCTGATCGCCGACATGAGCGAGGCGATGTGGGACGACGTGATGGACACCAACCTCAAGGGCGTGTTCTTCGCGGTCCAGGCGTGCCTGCCGCAGATGAAGAGCCAGCGCGCAGGCCGCCTTCTCGTCGTCTCCTCGATCACCGGCCCCCGCGTAGGCCTGCCGGACGTGAGCTGCTACATGGCGTCCAAGGGCGGCGTGAACGCCTTCGTCCGCGGCGCCGCGCTGGAGCTCGCGCCCTTTGGCATTACCGCCAACACGGTCTCCCCCGGCTCGATCCTGACCGAGGGCATCGCCCAGGCCCGCGGCGACGAGGCGGTGAAAGAATTCAGCCGGGTGATCCCCACAGGCCACCTGGGCGACCCGGAGGACGTGGCCTACGCGCTCCTCTATCTCGCGTCCGATCAGGCCCGCTTCGTCACCGGCCACGACATCGTGCTCGACGGCGGCCAGATATTGCCCGAGAGGCCGCTCGGCTGAGCACCCGCCCGCCATTGACAGTCGCTGCCGATGGCCCGAGTCTCCGGCCGTTCGCAGCGGGGGGTGCGGGAGAACCATGGGCAGGGTGAGCGGCATCGATTTCGCCTTCGTCGCGGCGCCGGTGGGCGAGGACGGGCTCTCCGACGCGGCGCTCTACAAGGAGATTCTGGCGGACTGCGATTTCGCCCACCGGGCCGGCTACCGGGCGGCCTGGATGATCGAGCATCACTTCTCCGACTACTATCCCACGCCCAATCCCCTGGCCTTCCTCTCCCACATCGCCGCGCGCTTCCCCGACTTCGCGCTCGGCACCTGCGTGCTGGTCACGCCCTGGTACGAGCCGCTGCGGCTCGCCGAGGAGATCGCCCAGCTCAACTTGCTCACCGACCAGCCGCTCCACATGGGGCTCGGGCGGGGCACGGCGAAGTACGAGTACGACGCCTTCGGCGTGCCGATGGCGGAGAGCCGGCAGCGCTTCCGCGAGGTCTGGGAGATCGTCAGCACCGCGCTCGCCGGCGGGCGCTTCCGCTACGAGGGCGAGCACCTGACCGTCTCCACGCGCGTGGAGCTGCGCCCGCGCTCGGACACGGGCAAGATCAACTTCTACGGTGCCGTCGGTGGCAGCCCTGATTCGGGCGCGGTGATGGCCTCGCTCGGGCTCCCGCCGATCATGACCGCCTTCAGCAACCTGCCACTGCAGCGCGAGGCGCTCGACGGCTGGAAGGAAGCGGCGCAGGCGCGCGGCATCGACGTCGGCGCCTGCCGCTACCCGATGATGGTGAACTGCATCATCGCGGATAAGGACGAGGAGGCCTACAACCTCGCCAAGCGCTACATCCCGCGCTTCCAGCAGGCGCAGATCGACCATTACGAGGCCGACGACGGCCATTTCGAGACGCTCTCCACCTACACCGCCTGGGCCAAGATCTTCGCCAAGATGAAGGCGCGCACCGACCCTGCCAACATCCCGCCCTGGGCCGACGGGCAGT
This sequence comes from Alphaproteobacteria bacterium, assembly GCA_963422645.2. Classification (GTDB taxonomy): domain Bacteria; phylum Pseudomonadota; class Alphaproteobacteria; order UBA828; family UBA828; genus WTGU01. The sequence continues at coordinate 285,690 of CAXXVO010000006.1, read as the reverse complement.
TCGTGGGCTCGCCGGAGACCGTGCGCCGCCGCGTCGAGGCGTACGTGGAGGCGGGCTTCAACAGCTTCCTCATCCTGACCGCGACGCCCGGCGTGCCGCGCCGCCACCGCCAGACCTGGCTCGGCCGCTTCGCCGACGAGGTGGCGCCCTATTTCGAGGGCGGCGAAGCCCTGCGCGCCGCCGCCGGCGCCTGACCCGCACCACCCCGGCGAAACGACCATGAAGCTCGACCCCGCGCTGGCGGAGATCCTTGCCTCGCTCGACCCGAGCGCCGAGACGCCGGTCGAGGAGATGACGCCGGAAGACGCGCGCGCGACGTGGAAGGAGGAGATGGCCGCCGTTGCCGGCCGGCCTCTGCCGGTGAAGTCGGTGAGCGCGCACGAGGCGCCGGGGCCCGCCGGCCCGCTCGCGGTCCGCCTCTACGAGCCGGATGGGGCGGTCGCAGGCCCGCTGCCGATCCTCGTCTACTATCACGGCGGCGGCTGGATTCGCGGCGACCTCGACACCCACGACGACGTCTGCCGCTACCTCTGCCATCACGGGGGCTGCCTGGTCGCCTCCGTGGACTACCGCCTGGCACCCGAGCACCCCTTCCCCGCTGCACTCGAGGACTGCGACGCCGCAACCCGCTGGGTGGCGGAGAACGCGGCACAGCTCGGCGCCGATCCGGAGCGCATGGCCATCGGCGGGGACAGCGCCGGCGGCAACATCGCCTGCGGCGTGACGCTCAAGGCGCGCGAGCGCGGCGGTCCCGCGATCTGCTTCCAGCTCCTGATCTACCCGGCCACCGACCTCGCCGGCGAGACCGAGTCCAAGCGCCTCTATTCCTCGGGCTACCTGCTCAATTCGATGCCCTTCTACGTGGCCAGCTACCTGGGGCCGGGGGGCGACGCGGCCGACCCGCTCGCCTCGCCGCTGCTGGCGCCCGACCTCTCCAACCTGCCGCCGGCCTTCGTGCTCAGCGCCGGCTTCGATCCGCTGCGGGACGAGGGCGAGGCTTACGCGAAGCGCCTGGAGGCGGCCGGCGTCCCCGCTGCGTATCGCTGCCACGAGGGCATGATCCATGGCTTCGTCTCGATCACCGGGCTGATCGAGAGCGCCGAGGCGGGCCTGGCCGATTCGGCGGCGGCGTTGCGGGCCGCCTGCGCCCGCTGAGAGAAGGAAGAGCGCCATGAGCGACGGATTCGACGGCAAGGCCTGCGTGATGACCGGCGCAGGCGGCGGCATGGGCCTCGCCATCGCCCGCGCACTCCGCGCCGAGGGCTGCGCGGTCAGCGCGATCGACCTCAAGCCCGAACCGCCCGATTTCGCGGCGGGCGAGGGCGCCCCCGGCCGCTACGTTCAGGGCGATGCCACCGACGAGGCGCTGGTCGAGCGCACCGTGGCGGAGGCCTTCGATGCGTCCGGGCGGCTCGACTACCTGGTCAATGCGGCGGGCGTCGGCTGGTACGACCGGGACGGCTCCATCGCCGAGATGGAGATGGCGATCTGGCACCGGGTGATGGAGATCAACCTCACCGCGTCCGCGCTGATGGCGCGCCATGCCGTGCCCTTGCTCCGGCGCACCGGCGCGGGCGGGTCGATGGTCCACATCGCGAGCGTGGTGGGCCTGCGCAACATGGAGAACATCCTGGTGAACGGTCCCATCGACGCCTACCAGGCGTCGAAGGCCGGCCTCTCCGCGCTCTCGCGCTCGCTTTCCATGCAGCTCGGGCCCGACGGCATTCGCTCCAACTCCATCTGCCCCGGCGCGGTGCTGACTCCGATGACGGCGCCCGCCTACGAGGCCGACCCCAGCAGCGCCGACGCCATGATCGCGCGCACGCCGCTCGGCCGCCTCGGAATGCCCGAGGACATCGCCCACGCGTGCCTCTTCCTGCTCTCGGACAAGGCCTCCTTCATCACCGGCATCGACCTCGTGGTCGACGGCGGGATCATGGCCAAGCTCTAAGCCGGACCGCTCACCAGGGTCACGCGACCAGGGCCGCGAAGAGCACGCCGCTCAGGATTGCACCGGCGACGCCGAAGCAGACGTAAGCCGCGAACACCTGCCGGCGCACGAGCGACCAGACCGCGACCATGGCCGGTATGGAGCTCACCGCGCCCGCGACCATGAACGACATCGCTGCGCCTGCGCCCATGCCCTGCTCCATGAGGCCGGCGACGAGCGCAGGCGCGGCGTAGCCGTTGATGTAGGCCGGCGCGCCCACGAGCGCGCCCAGCGCGATCGGCGCCATCCCGTCCCCGCCGACCACACCCGCAATCAGGTCGGCCGGCACATAGGCGACCAGCAGGGCTTCGATCAGATAGGCCAGCGCAAGCCACTTGACGAGGAAGCGCCCGTTGGCGATGGCCTCGGCACGAAATGCGGCTACCCGCGCCGGCTCGCGCCAGAAGCGCCACACCGGCGCGCCATCCTCGAACCCGCTGGCGCCGCCGCAGCAACCGCCTGCGCCCTGGCGGAGCGGTTCAGCGAAGGCGCCGCGCCAGACCAGAAAGCGAATCCCGAAGCCGCCGAACAGGCCGAGCGCAACGGCGGCGACCGCCTTGCCCACCGCGAAATCCCAGCCGAGCGCGGCAGCGGTAATGAGCAGGGTGGAGGGGTCGATGAGCGGCGAGGAGAGCCAGAACGCCATGATCGCCGAGAGCGGGACGCCGACCGCAAGCAGGCCCGCGATGAGCGGAATGACCTCGCACGAGCAGAAGGGGGCGAGGCCGCCGAGGAGTGCGGCCAGCACGATCATCCGCGTCTCGCGGCCCGCGAAGGCGCGGGAGACCAGCACCGTGGCCCCGGTCGCCTTGAGCGATGCGATGAGCACGACCGCGCCGGCGATGTAGGGCAGGGTTCCGGCGAACGCCTCGGCAGCGGTGCGAAGGATGTCCGAGAGGTTCGGCGTGTCGAGCAGGGCCACTCCAAGCGGGATGGCGAGGATCAGGGCCCAGACGGACCGGACGCCCTGTATCTTCGCGCGCAGGCCGTGGACGCCGCGAAGAACGAGCGCTGTCATGGCGACGGACTCCTGAGCGCCGCACGCGCGGCACGGGCCTGAGGCGAGGGCCTGGCATCGGCACAGCACGCCTCCAGCAGGAAGCCGGCGAGGGCTTCGAGGCGCCCATAGGCGGCCCGGTTGATCACCGTGCGGCCGCGGCGTTCCTGCTCCACCAGTCCGCCGGCGGCGAGAATCCCCAGGTGATGGGCCAGGGTGGACGCCGGGATGGCGGTGCGCTCCTGGATCTCGCCGACGGTGAGCCCCTCGTCTCCCGCGCGGACGAGCAGGCGCAGCACCGTGAGCCTGGGCTCAGAGCCGCATGCGGCGAACCCCTGCGCCGCTTCCTCGAGGACGACGGCGCGGTCCGGAAAGGAATAGTGGGCGTGTGTGGATTTCATATAACTAGTTTTATGGTTGTATCGCGGAATGTCAAGGTCATGTCCCGGCTCAGGGCCCATGACCCTGGTGAGAAACAACAGTTACGTCTTGTTCCTGCTGATGCTCGTACTTGCTTAGGAGTACTCGGATACCGCTGTAACATTGGGTTTTGGCCGATATCCGACGATCCTGAAAGGCCAGGAGAGGTCAGGAACACCCCTGAAGTTACTCTCATGTGTTGTGGTTGGTGTTGATTGCGATCCCAAGCCATGCCATCATGCCCGCATGCCAAATCCCGGGAAGCGCGTCGCGCGCGTCAAGCTCAAGCGACGTCGGCGCGGGAGCAAACCGTTCAGGCACTGAAGCGCGAGGGCAAGACGCTCGGCGCCTGGCTCGCCGCGCGTGGACCACATGAGCGCAAGCGAGGCGAGCATGCCACGCGCGACACCGTCGAGGACGAGTTCGATACGGTGTGGATGCCGCTCGTTCCGGAGCCATTCCGTTCCTCCGTGCGGGACGCGATCTTCGGCCAGCGGCCCGTCTTCTGGCGGCTGAACACGCTTGGCAAGTGCCGGTTCGTCCCTGACGCGCCTCTCTGTCCGAAGGGTTCCTGGCTCTCGCAGCAGCGGCGCATGCTCGAAAAGCTGAACAACCTTGCGCTTGCCGGCGGCAATCAGCGTCTTCTCAACCCCGAAGAGCGCCAGGCGATCCTCTCCAGACTGCAAATGCAGGCGTCGATGACGTGGCCGGGCGTTCGCCGGGCGCTCGCACCGCTATACCGGGCTCGCGGCGAGCCCGGCGAGGAGAGAGCGCTCAAGTTCAACCTGGAGGAAGGCGGAGAGAAGAAACTGCTCGGCAATCCGGTCGAGGCGAAGCTCGCGGATATCTTCGGCAGCGACTGGCAGGAGCATCCGCACAAGCAGGAAATCCGGGATTCGCTTCCCTACCGGACCTGGCAGGCCGACTACGAACAGGTGCGCGATCAGCGCGTGGTCATTCTTCCCAAGGCCGAGCGCACCGCGCGCAGGGCGGCGCTCGTGCAGAAATTTGTCGCGGAGTTCGGCCTGTCGGACGCTCAGGCGACCAAGATCGAGACGTTGAAACTGCCGTCCGGCTGGGAGCCTTATTCCGTCGAGGCGCTACAGGCGATGCTGCCGCATCTCGAGGACGGGGTCAGGTTCGGCGAACTGGTCAACGGTCCCGATTGGGAGGGGTGGCGAGCCGAGACATTTCCCGGTCGCGATCAGCCGACCGGCGAAGTGTTCGATCGCCTTCCAAGTCCAGCCGAACGCGAGGAAAGAGAACGTGTTGCCAGCCTGCGCAACCCGACGGTCGCCCGCACACGCAACGAGCTGCGCAAGGTGGTCAACAACCTGATCGACCTGTACGGAAAGCCGGACATGATTCGCGTCGAGGTCGCGCGCGACGTCGGCAACTCCAAGCGCCAGCGAGAAGAAAAGGCGTCCGGCATTCGCCGCCAGGAACAGCGCCGGAAGGCGGCGCGCGAAGCGCTCCAGCAGAACGGGATCGCGGAACCGGCCCGCGCGGATATCGAAAAATGGATGCTCTGGGAGGAATGCGGCCACCGCTGTCCGTACACCGGAGACTCGATTTCGTTCGATGCTTTGTTCCGCACTGGGGCATTCGAGGTGGAGCATATCTGGCCGAGATCTCGCTCGCTCGACAACAGCTTCAGAAACAAGACCCTCTGCCGCAAGGACGTGAACCTCCGAAAGGGCAACCAAACCCCGTACGAGTTCTTCCGAAACAACGAGGAAGAGTGGGATGCCTTCGCCAATCGGCTTGCCGGCATGAAGCGCCCCAAGGGTGGAACGGGCATGTCTCCCGGCAAGATCAGGCGATTCCTTGCGCCCTCCATCCCGGAGGATTTTGCCTCCCGGCAACTGAACGACACCGGTTTCGCCGCGCGCGAGGCGGTCGCCTACCTCAAGAAGCTGTGGCCGGACCAGGGACCGGAAGCGTCCGTGAAGGTCTTCGCCGTATCCGGACGAATCACGGGACATCTCCGCCGGTTGTGGCGCCTGAACAACATTCTGGCCGATGACGGCGAAAAGACCCGCGCCGATCATCGCCATCACGCGATCGATGCGCTGACAGTCGCGTGCTGCCATCCGGGGATGACGCAGAAACTCTCGCGATATTGGCAGGAAGAGGACGATCCCCGCGCGCCGCAGCTGCAACTTAACCCGCCCTGGGAAACAATTCGAAGCGACGCCGCAAGGGCGGTCGCTGCCATCGTCGTGTCCCATCGCGTCCGCAGGAAGGTCTCCGGACAGCTCCACAAGGAGACGATCTACGGCGATACCGGCGAGAAAATCGCGGGCAGGCGCGGAAAGACATACCGCTATTTCGTCCGCCGAAAGGCCGTAGAAGAACTGAAGAACTCGGAGTTCGAACGCTTCAACGGGACGAGAATCATCGACATCGTCGATGACGGCGTGCGCGACATCGTCCAGAGCTGGGTCGACAAGCACGGTGGCGATCCAGGCGCGGCGTTCGTACATGGCTATCCCAAACGGGGCAGGAAAGGCCCCGAAATCCGCAAGGTCCGTCTGCGCGTGAAGCAGCAGATCGAACTGATGACGAAAGCCTCCACGGGCTATGCCGATCTGGGCAACAATCATCACATCGTGATCTACCGGCTGGCCGATGGAACCGTCGATTACGACGTGGTGAGCCTGCTGGAAGCCTCGCGGCGCAAGGCACGGCACGAACCCGTCGTCAGGCGGGAGCGCGGCGACGGTGCGCAGTTCGTGATGTCGCTGTCTCCCGGCGACTCATTGCAACTCACCAGGAACGGAAAAACCAGGCTGAAGATTGTCGAGAGCGTATGGTCGGCAGGCCAGGTCGTCATGGTCGACCATGACGATGCTGAGGGCGCGACGGCGTTTCGCCCCGGCGCCAAGACGATCGTCTCGAGCGGCGGCAGGAAGGTCTCGGTCGATCCGATCGGTCGCGTTCGTCCGGCAAATGACTGAGCTTGTCCGGCGATGATCCGCAAGACCATCGAGTTTTCGACGCCCGGCACACGGCTCTCCGTCGCGCATCGCCAGCTCGTGGTCGAGCGACCCGACCTGCCGAAAGCGACCTTCCCGATCGAGGATCTCGGCGTGGTCATCGTGGACGACACTCGGGCAACCTACACGCAGTCCGTCTTTCTGTCGCTTCTGGAAGCCGGCGCCACCGTGTTGGTCACCGGCCGCGATCATCTGCCCGCCGGAATGATGCTTCCGCTCGACGCGCATCACGTCCAGACCGAACGTCACCGGGCGCAGGTCGAGACCAGCGCGCCGGTTCGCAAACGCGCCTGGCAGGCGATCGTGCGGGCCAAGATCGTTCAGCAGGCCACCGTGCTGTCCCATTTCACCGGAAGTCACGGAGGGCTCGTTCCGATGGCTCGCCGGGTTCGCTCGGGCGATCCGGACAATCTTGAAGCCCAGGCCGCGCAGAGATACTGGCCGCGCCTGTTCGGCAAGACATTCCGCCGCGACCGCGAGGCCGAGGGCGTGAACGGCGCTCCTGAACTACGGCTACGCGGTCGTTCGGGCCGCCGTTGCCCGCGGCGTGGTGGCGGCCGGACTGATTCCCTCTCTCGGTGTGCATCATCGGCACCGCGGCAATCCGTTCTGTCTGGCGGACGATCTGCTGGAGCCGTACCGCCCTTACGTCGACTGGCGGGTCCGCCAAATGGCCGGGGAGGACGGAGAGTCTGCGCCCGATCTGGCAGACCGCGAGACCCGCGCCGTACTTCTTTCCCTGCTCAACGAAACCGTCCATGTGGGCGGGCGCCGGGAACCTCTGCTGTTAGCTCTCCATACCAGTGCGGTCTCCCTGTGCCGAACGCTCACTGGCGGTGATCGGAATCTGGCTCTTCCGGAAGGACTCCCGGTGGAGCCCGATCTGGTCGATGCCGCCGAGATCGGTTGATGCCTGCCGCGGGGGGTGAAAACAATTCCGTGGGGCTGGCGCACGATGTGGGTAATCGCGATGTTTGACCTGCCCACCGACACGCCGAAGGCGCGCAGGGCCTATGCGAGGTTTCGCAAGGATCTGCTCAACGACGGCTTCACGATGATGCAGTACTCGGTCTACATTCGGCACTGTGCATCGATCGAGAACGCCAAGGTTCACGCGGCCAGAATGGGGCGCCGCGTTCCGTCCGCGGGAGAGGTTCGATTCCTGACGATCACCGACAAACAGTTCGGCCGGATCGAGACCTATGTCGGAAAAACCCGCAAGGCACCGCCGAATCCGCCCGCACAACTGGAGTTTTTCTGACCAGTGGGCGGACGAAAACGACGTCCGTTCAATGCCTTACGTCTCGGGAAACTGTAGAAAATCGAGAAGCGGCCGCAATCCGCAGCCTGTTTCATCAGGCAGGCGTGCATGTCGTTACTGTAGCAAATCGAGAAGCGGCCGCAATCCGCAGCGGCCTTCCCTCCTTGTGCATCCAGAGGATCACTGTAGCAAATCGAGAAGCGGCCGCAATCCGCAGCCTTAGGGAGTGCACACAGGAACGTAACTACCCAGGTACCCCAATCCTGAGTTGAGGACGGTGATTATGGCGGCGGCCGCGGCCTGGTTCTGCCACCGCGATTGGTTCTTGACCTCATAGAGTTGCGGGACTATGGACTGCTCTCTCGCGTGACGGGAGCGGTCCATGGGGTATTTCGGCTCGAAGGCGACAGCAGGTCTGTGCCAAGCGCTGATTGCGCTGATGCCGCCGCACTCCGTCTACATCGAAAGCCACCTTGGGGGCGGGGCGCTGACGAAGCGCAAGCCGCCGGCCGTGCGTTCGATCGGCATCGACCGCGATGCGCAGGCGCTCGAGGCCTTCGTCTGCGACTACCCGGTCGATCTGGTTCACGGCTGTGCCCATGACTTCCTGGCCTCGTTCCCGTTCCTGGGCCCGGAGCTGGTTTACAGCGATCCGCCCTATCTGCACGCGACCCGCCGCTCGGCGCAGCGCTACCGCTTCGAGTACGAGGAGGCCGGCCACGTCGCGCTTCTCGCGCTGCTCAAGGCTCTGCCCTGCCAGGTCATGATCTCGGGCCATCCGTCGGCGCTCTATGACGAGGTGCTGGCGGGATGGCGCCGGCTGGCGCTGCAGGTCACGACCCAGGGTCTGGTGCGAACCGAGGTCGTCTGGTTCAACTACGCCCCCGACCGGATGCATTGGGCCAGCCACGCAGGCCGGAACTTCACCGACCGCCAGCGCATCAAGCGCAAGGCAGCCAACTGGGGCCGGCGCTACCAGGCCTTGCCGCCGGGCGAACGCCTCGCCGTGCTCGCCGCCATGATGGCCGTCGAGGCCGAAGACACGTGACGGTGTCGCACTGGCACGAAGACCTCGCCGCCCGTAACGAGGCCTTCTGCTGCCTGAAGGAGCTTCTCGAGCCATCATCCCTCGCAACCACTGTCGTCGTTGCCGTCCGGGAATGGGGGCAGGGGCTGCTGCGATCAGCCACCGCGCTCGCCCGGGAAAATGCCGCACTCGAGCAGGAGAACGCGGCCCTGCGCGAGCGCATCGCCGAACTCGAGCGCAGCGCGGCCCTCAACAGCACCACAAGCAGCAAGCCCCCCGCCAGCGACGGGCTCAAGAAGAAAAGCGGAGCCCAGAGGCGCACCCAAAGCCAGCGCGGAAAGTCCGGCGGGCCCAGTGGCGGCCAGCCCGGCCACAAGGGAACCACCCTCGCGCGGAGCGACAGCCCGGACCGTGTCGTCGATCACCACCCCTCCACCTGTTCCGGCTGTGGCGTCGAGCTCTCGGACGCCGACCGGCAAGGCGCGCCCGCCTGTCGGCAGGTCTTCGACGTACCCGAGCCGCAGCCTCTCGAGGTCACCGAACACCGCGCCCATCGCTGCCTCTGCGGCGCATGCGGCACGCTGACACGAGCCGCCTTCCCGCCGGGCGTCACCGCCCCGGTCCAGTACGGCCCTCGCATCACCGCTTGGGTGAGTTACCTGCTGTACGCCCAGTTCGTGCCCGAGAAGCGTCTGGCCGAACTCATGAGCGACATCTTCGCGGTGTCCATCTCCACTGCCACGATCGCCGCCATGGGCCGGCGCACAGCGCAGCGCTTCGAGGGCTTCCTCGACCATGTCGCCGATCTGATCCGCACGCAGGCGCCGGTCAAGCACCTCGACGAGACCGGCCTGCGTATCGCCGCCCGTACCCGCTGGCTCCATGTGCTGTGCACCCCGTTGCTCACCGTCCTGCGCATCGGCGAGGGACGCGGCGATGTCGAAAAGAACCTGAAAGGCATCCTCGTCCACGACGACTTCGCCCCCTACTTCACCATCAAGGGCGTCCGCCACGGCGCCTGCAACGCACATCACCTGCGCGAACTCCAGGCCCTGATCGACATCGAGAAGGAGGAATGGGCGGCGAGCATGCACCGCCTGCTTCAGCGCGCGCGCAGGGCCGCCCGCTTCGCCCGTGAGAAAGACCGTCAAGTCCCCGCCTCCCTGGTGGCCCGCATCTCAAGGGCATGGGACCGTATCCTCGAAGAAGCCATCGCCTTCCATGAGGCCCAACCGCCGCTCCAGATCGCAAAGCGAGGGCGAAAGAAACGCCGCATCGGCCACAACCTCGCGCGCCGCCTTCAAAAGCATAAGGAGGGCTGCCTGCGCTTCCTCACCGACCTGCGCACGCCGTTCACGAATAACGAGGCGGAGCGTGACATCCGTATGAACAAAGTGCATGAGAAGATCTCAGGCGGCTTCCGCTCCCTGCAAGGCGCCTGCAACTTCGCCGGAATGCGCAGCGTCATCGTCACCGCTCGAAAGCAAGGCTGGAACATCCTGCAAATCCTGGCGCACCCGGAACCGATGCAGCTGATCCCTATACTGCGCTCCTGAACTTCTCCGGCTCATCCTGAGTATCGCTGTCCTCTCATCTTGTTCGCGACGCGGCGTTCATCATCCTCTCGCGCTCAAGAGAGTAGGCACCCCCGCGGCGTGGGGGCGTTGACGCAAAAGGAACTGGCTTGTTCCATAAGAGAGAGGGGGTACCTGGGCAGTTACACAGGAACTTCATTGACTGTAGCAAATCGAGAAGCGGCCGCAATCCGCAGCGACAGCACCACAATACCCCACCAGGTCCGCACTGTAGCAAATCGAGAAGCGGCCGCAATCCGCAGCACTTCTCCCGTACAGTCCACATCGTCAGCCACTGTAGCAAATCGAGAAGCGGCCGCAATCCGCAGCGGGGCGGGTTGTCGGAAGGCATTGAGGATGACTGTAGCAAATCGAGAAGCGGCCGCAATCCGCAGCCATTCGACGTTGAGTCCTTTGGGGAGGCTGACTGTAGCAAATCGAGAAGCGGCCGCAATCCGCAGCCAATATTTCCGATGGTGTTTGATGTTCCGTACTGTAGCAAATCGAGAAGCGGCCGCAATCCGCAGCTTGAGTGGGGTTTTCAAGGCCAACCTGTGCACTGTAGCAAATCGAGAAGCGGCCGCAATCCGCAGCGCTTCCATCGTCACATCCTCCTTCTTGGCGACTGTAGCAAATCGAGAAGCGGCCGCAATCCGCAGCGAGACGACGGGGATGGTCTTTCTCGACCCGACTGTAGCAAATCGAGAAGCGGCCGCAATCCGCAGCTGCTGTGGCTACGTGCGCTACCTCACGGCACTGTAGCAAATCGAGAAGCGGCCGCAATCCGCAGCGAGAGAAGGGAAAGGAAGGTCACAGTCTCTACTGTAGCAAATCGAGACCTGATTACGCACTAAGCTCATCTTGCTCGATCGACCACGGGGATTGCGCCCTGAGGAGCCCGCAACGGCCGCCGAATCGGTCCGAATGGGCTGCACGACACCATCTCTGTGGCCCAAATTCGGTTTCCGCACCGGTCTGGCGCCTCGAACATGAGGATCGTACGTAATCAGGAATCGAGAAGCGGCCGCAATCCGCAGCCGTGATGTTTCCTGAGGGACACGGCGCAGAAGGTGGTTCCGCGCAAGGATCCGGGCGGCCGGGAATGCGGGAGACGGCTGGGCATGGGCGATGCGATGGACTTGCCGACGGCGACAGGATGAAAGTTCGCTGTGATGGCCGATCTCCCGAACAGGCCTATCGGAGACATTTGCGCAGCTCCGGAGGCGACCGGGCGATGGTCACGAGACGCGGGTCGAACGTGCGAGGGAAGGAAGGGGTTCAGCGCGCCGTGGAAATGCGCCATTCCTCAGGGGAGACAAATCCCGCCCGGCAACTGTCGCTCCAGCCGGTAGCAATCGGACCGGGCTATAGAGGCCATCCGGTCGGCGGTGGCTAACACCGCCATATCGCTGTCGTCACGGATCCTCCGAGACGGTGCATCCTCAACATCGCGCCAAACTATTTGCAGCTCGGCGGCGTGCGCTGGCGTGACATCGCCGCCGAACACCGTTATACCGCGAAGGCGTTGGAAGGCACGGAATTGCTGCGTGCGGGCAAAGTGGGCCGATTGGTTCTCGTTCCTTCGATGCTCGATGCGGACACCGAGCCGCTATTTTCTTCGGCGTGGGTCTGGCAAAGCGTCACGGACTACTGCGTCACCCGTCATCGTCGTCGGCTTACTGACGAAGAGGCGCTGAAGGTCGATGTCCAGGCCGAACTTTCCGTATCGGCTGGCCGGCGCTGCAGACCGTGGAAATCCTTGCGGCGCGGCGCGGGCCGCGCGGTGGGTTATCGGGTCGGCTGCGGCTCGCCTTTACGGCAGCGCAAACCGGGCCGCTGGCCATCGGGCGAACGGCGCACAAGGGCGGCGGTTTGTTCGCCTGCACCGCTTGAAGCCTTTTTTGGTACCGCTCAGGACGCCGAACTCTCGGGCCGTGGACAGCGAGCGAGCGCTCTATCGACGGACGCGAGCTCCTTCGGTCGCGACGTGCCCGGCCAATCCCGCTACGAAAGTCCTCAAGCCGGTCAGCTCGCTCAACTCCGTAAATGCGCCGTCATCGGAAGCCGAACGTGGTGACATCAGCACCGACGCCGCCGAATAAAGCCGTTCCTGCACAAGCTTGCGGCACAGGATATTGTAACGGTCCGCGTAGGACGCACCCCTGAATTCACGGAAGATCGGGAAATGCGGAGAAGCGTCGCCGATCGGCCTGCGGGAACCTTCAGCATCCTCGACCAGGATCAGCCAGCCGACGAACGGCCGGGGCTGTTCGCCGAAGGCCCCTTCGCGATAGGCCGTCCAAAGGTCGTAGGCCGAACCGATTGCCTCCTCCGTCCGGTTGTTGAAGTTGTTGCCGAATGACGGGCCAACTTGGCTCTTGAACTCCAGTGCCGCGATCAGCCGGCCTCCATCGATAACAACGACATCCCAAAGCTTTGTGGGCCGAAAGAAGCCCGGCAGCGTTACGACGCGCCGTTTGCGGTAGATGTTCGCGTGGGCAAGTCCATTGGCCCTGACCAGATCACCGACAAGGCCGATGAAGCCGTCCATGTTTTTCCCGGCAGTCACGCCCGCGCGTTCGCCCTGGTCGGCCTTGCCGGACTCGATTTGCCTTTGACGCGCTGTCTGACGGGTTGCCCAAAAGGCCTGCACCGCCGCGCGAGCCCTCTGTTCGTAATCGAGCAAGTCGATCGGCACTCCGCTCCTCCCACGGTCAGTGTTCGGCAGCGTGGCTGCTGAGGACGGCACGCTCTTCGGAATTCAGGTTATACAGCTCGAAGACGAGTTGATTGCAGGCGTTAACGTCTCCCGAGGTGGAGGCGTCGATAAGGGAGGTCGCCGTATCGCGTGGGACACATGACCAGCGGGGGAGGCGAATCCTCCGCAGATACTGCGCCTGGAACCGCAGATAGCCGCCCCGCATTCGCGTCGAATAGGTGCCGATGAATAGTTTGGCGATCCCGGAAAGCAGGACGGCCCGAAGAGCACGAAGGTCCCAATCGCGTGAAGTCACGAAATACAGATTGTGGTGCGGATACAGGCGACCCTCCTCATAGACGACATGGGCTTCTCCCTTGATATCCGGAATCAGGAGCTTGGGTGTTGCGGCAAGCACGGGATAGATGCGATCAATGGTGCGGTACCAGTTGGCAGGCGTCTTCCGGGCAACGTGGCGCTTGGCGATCTCGTCTCTTCTATCTTCCAGATACCGCTTCAATCGTGGGTAGTGCGCGAGGTCGACAAGTCCGCCTCCTTCGGCAAACGGATTGACGATCCCCAGTCCTCGCCACCGGACTTCTCCCGACAAGATGTCGCGCGTCGTCGCAAGCGGCAGCTTGCGATCGTCTTCGACATCGAGCTCGTCATATCGACCGATGAACGCTCCGTCCGCTCCCGTGGCAACCCCGATGCCAACCCTGCATCCCGCTTCCTCGATGCAGGGGAGGTCCCGTTCCAGTCGCCGAACGATTTCTAGCCGGTCGGAGGACTCCAGTATCCAGGGCTGTGCGCCATCGGCAATACTGGTAAGGTCCGCTACGGGCCCGCCCGATGCAGGCTTCTCGCGGTCCAGAAGTTGGCAGGCAAGCGAGGTCAATGCCTCTCTGCTGATCTCGGGACGGCGAGCGACGCGTGTCAGTGCAGCCTTCCCTCGCCCGATCACGAATATTGCCGGATAAGCGATAACCTCCGAATGGAAGGCGGGCGTATCGACCATATCCACATAGACGTGGAGATGAAATTGCTCCGACAGGAGCTGTCGCAACGGCCCGCCATAGCGGTTTTTGACCCACCTGTCCGCGCATATGATGCCGACCTTTCCCTTGGCCGAAAGCTGCTTCACCGAACGCTCTATGAAGGGAATGTAGAGGTCGGCCCGATCAAAGACGGTCGTATATCGCGCCCGATATTCGGCAACAAGCGCGTCGGGAATGAGCTCCTGACGAACATACGGCGGATTGCCGACCACGAACGCAAACTCGGACGGCAATTCGACCAGCAGATAATCGCTATGAACAAGCCATTGGCTTGCGAGCGCCGTTGCGCCCTCGCAATCGATTCCCGCTTCACAAAGCTGCTGAAGCAACTTGGTGCGGGTCGATTCGAAAGTGCTTCGATGGAGTTCGACGGCACGGATGCATGACGCCAGATCCTGTACCGGAACTGGTTTTCTTCGACGCCGCCACGCTTTGAGAAGCCGCTCAACAGCGACGAGAAGGAAGTCGCCGTCGCCGAAGGACGGTTCCAGAAGGGACAGGTCGTATAGCGGTCGATCAACAGTATAGCCTACAAGGTCGAGGATGAACTCGACAACCTCCCGACGCGTGAAGAACGCGCCTCGCGCTTCCGTGCCAGCCTGCGACAGGCTTCCGAGTGCATCCTGCACGGGGCAAAAACCGGGCAAGGAGACTTGGCTGGCCAGCGGCGACAGGTTGCTCAGGGCTTCGGCCATCTTACGCATCTCCGGGAACCGCTGCGGCTTTCGACCCGGGTAGTGCCATTGCGTTCTTGCGGTCCGAGAAATTCGCGCATCGAGCGACGAACGAACCACGACGCAGCGATTTGGCAGGGCGGATCATGGCGTCATGGTCCTCGGATTCGGCGTTACCACCAAGTGCTGCATTGTCGAGCTTTGGTATATCGTGCATCAGTTGGTGCATGATGTCATCCTCACAGTTCAAGTTGACCAGTCGACCGTAATCACACGCTGCCCGTGGTGATCGCTCTATGCTGCCGCGCGGTTTGTGTGGGCCTTCGCATTCGTCAGCTCGTCGATCCGATCCGCCACCCGCTGCGCCGGCTCGCGGAGCTGCTCGACCGTCCAGTCCGCCGCGTAGCCCTCGGTCACGTCGGTTGGCCGTGCATGATTGACCAGCCGCTTGGTCAGCGAGCGCGGCAGCATCAGCTCGCGCTCGGCCACCGTGATGAAGGCGTTGCGCAGGCCGTGGAACCAGAAGCGGGTGCCGCCGGCCCTGGTGATGTCGGGATAGAACTGCGAAAGCTGCGAGACGTGGCCCGACGCGGCTTTCCTGGGGGCCGGAAAGAGCCAGCCCTCGGGCTCCAGGTCCGGCTCGTCGGCCTCCGCCCGGCGACGCTCGAAGATCGCGGCGAGCTGCCGGGTGATCGGAAGCTCAAGCGGCTCCCCGGTCTTGGTCTCCTCGACTCTGAGGATGCGCCGTTCAAGGTCCAACCGCTCCCAGCGCAGCGACACGACCTCGCCCATGCGCATGCCGGTGTAGAGGCCGATCAGGAAGATGTCTCGGATGGCCGGTTCCAGCTCCACCGCCTCGATGCCTGCGCGCCAGCGCGGCAACACCTCGGCCGGCGACGAGATCCGCCGCCGCCGCATGCGGTTGAAGCGGCCCCCGGCCGCCAGCCACAGTTCGACGGGATTGCGCAGGTTCTCGTGGTCGGCGCAGGGCCGGCGGTAGATCGAACGCAGCATCGAGAGCGTCTGGTTGGCCCCCGCCCAGCCGTGCCTGGCGTTGACGAGATTGAACCGGTCCTCCACGTCCTGCCGGGTGATGCTGTCGAGCGGGCGCTTCAGCCAGTCGCCGAGATTGACCCGCAGGTTCTGGCGGTAGAGCCGGACGGTGTTGGCCGCCCGGTTGGGATTGGCCTTCATGTAGGTCTCGAACGCCTCGGCCAGCGTCGGTACGCCGCGCGCCTCGGCCCGCTCGCCGGCCGGATCCTCGCCCCGGGCGACGCGCCCGAGCAGGTCCTGGGCCTTCTTCCGCGCCTCGTCGGGCGCCATGCGGCCGAAGCGTCCGATGACGACGCGCTTGTTGGGCGCCCTGCGCCCGCCGTCGCCAAGACGGTAGTTGACGATGAAGGACTTGGTGCCCGAGGGCTGAACCCGCACGCCGAAGCCGGTGAGCCTGTCGTCCCAGGCGATCCAGGACTTGTCGGCGGGGGCAAGCGCCTCGACGGTGCGCTTGGTCAGGTGGGTCCTGACCCTCGCGATGCGTTTTCCAGAGTGTCGGTTTTCCATGCCGGGAGCATGGCACCGGGCAACACGATTATCAACACCGGAAAAGAAACCGACGCGCACGGCAGCGCGTCCCATGTGTCGTAACTTCCGAACCGATTCCCCTATAATCCAATGAAAAAATGATACTTATGTCGTCTCCATCGAAGTCGGACGCATTCCTGTCTATCCTTGATCATGATGTTTCTCGAACATCGAGATGAGCCCGTCCTGGAAGGTGACGATGCGGTGCCACTCGGTCTTGTCGACCCGCTCGCCGGTCTGCTTGTTGATGTACGACTCGTCGGTCGCGACCGACAGGTTGGCGACGCGCCCGCCGCTGGTCAGGTGATTGACGGTGACGTCGGCGCCGAGGCGGCCAATGAGTTCCACCCGGTTCAGTCCGAATGCCATGGCGATTCTCCTTGCAAGGCTGGTTGATGACGATGGGTTGCGACCGGTCGGGGACCGGGGGACTCACTCCCCGGCCCCTTCCCGTTCACCCTCTTCAAGCCCTCCTCTCACTCCGCCGCGTGGCGGAAGGGCGATTCGCCGTGGAGGTCCGCGATGCGCCGCTCCGGGTACACGGCGTCCCGGTCGGGACAGCGCCGGGCGCGGTCGTCCTCGATGGCGTCGTGCATGGCGCGGGGGTCGATGCCGAGTTCGGCAAGCGCCTGCTCGCCGGTGACGGGGAAGTCGGGGTCGGTGTAGAACATGGCTGGGGTCTCCTGTACCGGTTGCCGCATCCGGCAGCGGCGGGAGACCGTCTCCCTCTCTCGCAGCCGGGCGTTCGCCCGGCACTCCGCACCGCTCTGACTCGAACTGCGGAGAGGGTCAGGCCGCGCGGCGGATGGCCAGCAGGCGCTCGCAGGCCGTGCGCGGAGAGAGGACGCCGAGGTTCAGCACCGGAATGCCGTGCTCGGCCGCGATGCGCAGCGCCATGCCGGTTCCGCCCACGATCTCGCCATCGGGAGACCAGCACACGATGGCATGGACGGGCCGGTCGAGGCGGGGCCCGAGCACGACTGCGGCGTTGCGCGCATGGAGCTTGCGCACGGCGGGCGAGCAGCGGTTCCAGGCGGGGTGCAGACGGGCGGCGAGGCTCATGCAGGCTTCCAGTTCCGACGGGGACAGCACCCGGCAGTCCAGCCCGCCATGCCCGTTGTAGCCGCGCCACGGCAGATACAGTGTCCGCTTTTCGGCCGGCGCGCCCCCGGCAAACGCGGTATCGGCCCCCTTCGCGCCGCCGCTCGCGAGATGCCAGCCGGCGTGCGCCAGCCATTCCGCCATCACGGTCATGTCGGCGACCACATGTTCGGGTGTGGCGCGGGCGCCGATGCCGGCGTAGATGAGCGTCGTCATGTCGTAACCTCCCCGGTAGCGGCCGCAGGCCTCTCTCTCGCTTGCGGCCATCGCCCTCCCCGGGCTGTCCTCCAACCCCGGCATGCACGAGGGCAGGACGGGCCTGGAAGCGGCGCGCGCATCGGGGCGAGGCGTGAGGAGACGGGAAACCGTGGGACGATGGGAGCTCTGGCCGCCGGCGCTGTGGTAGCTGCCGGTCGGAGCCCGGTACAGGCGGCGGTGCGCTTCGGGCCGGAACACGGCCTGCCCGAGGTCGGTGACTTGGTGCCCCCGGATCGGGGTCCGGGGCAGGCGGCGATGCTGCCGATGGCGGCAGGATCGTTGGTGTTCGACGCGGCCGGCTGCTGGCGCTCGGTTGCCGGAGGCTGTGGCGTCTCGGTTACCGGCGGGGCGTCCGGGCGCCGGGAATCGCACTCGGCCCTTTCATGGTGGCGGCGTCGATGCTCGCGGGGTTGTCGGGTCCGGCGGCGGTCGCCGCCGGTGCGGTCGCGCTCAGCCGGCCCGTGTGGATCGCATGGCGGTCGCTGGCGATGCAGGCGCGAAGGCGGCGCGCGGCAGGATCTCCGCGGTCCCGGGTGGTTCAGATGGCTTCGGTGGCGGCGACGCGCAGCCTGCCGGCGGTATCCGAACGGGGCTGCCGGATGACGATGTCGATATCGCGGCCGAGCGCCGTCAGGAGGCGCAACAGGCGCTCCAGCGAATATTCGCGGAAATCGCCGCGCAGGAGCCGCGACACGTCCGGCTGGGACAGGCCCAGCAGGCGTGCGGCCTCGGTCTGGGTGATGTCGCGCTGGCGGAGGATGGCGTCGATGCGGCCGACCAGTTCCGCCTTCAGCAGGTGCGTGTCGGCCTCGGGAAGGCCGAGGTCGGCGAAGACGTTGCCGCCGCCGCGTTCGACTGTCGCGTCGGATGTGGTCATGGTTCTACCCTCCGCCATGCGTGTCCCGGTAATGACGCTCGGCGACTCTCAGCCGCTGCCGGACCAGATCGAGATCCTTCTTCGGCGTGGCGATGCCCCGCCTCGCCTTCTTCTGGAAGGCGTGCAGGACATAGACCGCCGCCTGGAACCGGACCGTGTAGACGGCCCTGAAGGTGTCGCCGTCGTGGCGCGCCAGGACCTCCAGAACGCCGGAACCGAAGCCCTTGAGCGGCTTGGCGTCGTGGTGTTGCAGGCCGGTCTGGGCCTGGTAGATCGCAAAGCCCATGCGGTCCTGCACGGGCTCCGGAAACCGCTTCAGATCCATCTTGCTCGAACCAACCCATTCGACTGGTCTCGACATGCGCCACTGGGTCCGGACTATAGGGGTTTCACCATATCGGGGCAAGGCACCCCTGTCGAGATGCCTTCGGCGGACGTCGGGCGCGGCTGCGCAGCGGCGCCGCCGCGCCCCGTCAGTGCTCGATGGGGTTGCCGGGCTCCCGGTCCTCGGTGCGCATGGAGGCGGCGGCCATGGTCGTCCACGCATCGCGGTCCATTCCGAGGCGGCGGTTGAGCTTGTCGCAGATGGTGAGCGCATCGTCGAGGTCGAGCGCGATGAGCGCTGTCGGCACGTGGCCGGCGAGCCCCTCGATGACGATGCGGATCTGCTGCACGTCGACCTCGACGTCGTAGGCGGGGCAGAAGCAGAAGTTCGGATTGTCGGGCAGGGTCTGGGCGGTCATGGCGGCGTTCCTCCCGGGGTGCGACAGCGGGCGGCGGGCCGGCGGTACGTACCCCCGGCGCGGCGGCGAAGTAAATCGGGGCGGCGGACGGACCGTTCCCGGCGGTACGGCCAGGGTCACACGGCGGGCGGCCAGCGGTCGAGGATACGCGAGAGCGCGTCCGGCCCGGGCGCGAACGCGCGGGCGCGGTACGAGACGATCTCGACCGTGCAGCCGATGCGCCGGAGTGCGGCGATGTCGGTGTCCGCGGGTCCCTCGATCTCGACACGGTCGGCGCCCATGATGCGCCGCCGGGCGAGCCGCCAGCCGTTGGCGAGGGGGAGCGCGGCGCCGCGCTCCAGGACCGCCTCGAAGGCCTCCCCGCCGGTCAGGGCGGGGCCGCCGCCGAGGCCGAAGCTCGCGCGCACGGCGCGGACCTGCTCGGCGTCTAGCACGCGGCCGATGAGGGCTATGCCGTCGTCCGAGGTGAGCCGGCGCACGCGCATGTTCTCGGCTGGCAGCCTGTCCCAGACGGGCAGCAGGAGCCCGGCGGCGAGCCAGAAGCGCGACTCGCTGTGGGTCGGCAGGGAGGCGATCTCCCGCTCCCAGAGAGCGCGCCAGGTAACCTCGTCGGCGGGGCGCCAGTTGGAGGCGTCGAGCTCGGCGCGGGCCATCGACTCGCGCACTGCGGGGCGGACGAGCCGGACCCGCTCCTGCACGCCGCCGTCGTCGAACATGCGCGAGGTGCTGCGCAGCAGGACGGCGGCGCGCTTCGAACGCGCGTTGACCACCAGCGCGGGTCTGCCGTCCGGTGCGGGATCGCACGCGCCGATGTCGAGCGCGGCCTCGACCGTGGTCGGCACGAGGCGGTCGCGGCGCAGGATCTCGACCAGCTCGGTCGCGGCGCCGGTGCCGGGACGGTCGTGGAGGGTCTCCCGGCCGGCGAGGACAAGCGAGTCCGCGCGTACGGTCTCGACGCCGACCTCGTAGCTGCCGGCCTCGACGGCCTGCTCGATGTTGGCGGCGATGCGCTCCTCCAGCGCGGCGAAGAGCGTGTTCTGCTCGGCGATGGGCAATGCGAGCAGGCAGGCGGTTGAGGAAGCGCGGCATGGGCGGCAGCTCCTCCTTGAGACCGCCCTCGTGGATGAGCTTGAGGCCGGTGGCGTCCTGGAACCGCTCGACGGTCCAGCCCTCGATGCGCCCGAGCCAGAGCGCGCCGTAGAACTGGCGCAGCGCCGCCTTCGCATACAGGCTCTCCAGGTTGTCGCTCTCGCGAAAGAGCGCCTGGTCGCCGCCCATGGCGGTCTGGCTGTCGCGTTGTCCGCGGGTGATGGCGCCGAGGCTGTCGAGCCGCCGGGCGATGGTGGCGATGAAGCGCCGCTCGCCCTTGACGTCGGTGGCGACGGGGCGGAACAGCGGCGCCGAGGCCTGGTGGGTGCGATGGGTGCGGCCGAGGCCCTGGATCGCCTGGTCGGCGCGCCAGCCGGGCTCGAGCAGGTAGTGGACCCGGCGCGCGGTGTGTCAATCGGCTTTCAATACTGACCCCCGATCGGCGTGCAAAATTGACCCCCCTGAGTGGCACGGCGGAGGTTGTCCCGGTAGCCAATAGGGGGGACCCGCGCGGCTTCGTGTGGCGCCCTGCGCTACGCGGAGCGAAGCCGCGTGGGGGGTCCCTGTTGGCCCACCGGGGCAACCGGGCCGCAAGGGAGGCCGGCGGCGGGTCAGGAGCGGTTCTTGAAGCGCCAGCTCTCGTTGCCGGTCTCGATGATCTCGCAATGATGGGTGAGGCGATCGAGCAGCGCTGTGGTCATCTTGGGGTCGCCGAAGACGGATGGCCATTCGCCGAAGGCGAGGTTTGTGGTGATGACGATCGAGGTGCGCTCGTAGAGCCGGCTCATCAGATGGAAGAGCAGCTGCCCACCGGCCTGGGCGAAGGGCAGGTAGCCGAGCTCGTCGAGGATGACGAAGTCGCGGCGGACGAGCTGGTCTGCAGTGCGGCCCTGGCGTCCGGCGCGAAGCTCGGCCTCGAGGAGGTTGACCAGGTCGACGACGTTGTAGCACCGGCCGCGCGCGCCCTTGCGGATGCAGGACCGCGCGATGGCGACGGCGAGATGGGTCTTGCCGGTACCGGTGCCGCCGACCAGCACGATGTTGCGTTTGCCCTCGAGGAAGCCGCCGCCGGCGAGCTCCTGGATCAGGGGCTCGTTGACCGGCGAGGCGGCGAAGTCGAAGTCGGCCAGCTCCTTGACCGTCGGCAGCTTGGCGGAGGCCATCTGGTACTTGATCGAGCGGGCCCTCTTGTCGGCGATCTCGACCTGCAGCAGCGTACCGATGATCTGTTGCACCGGATGGCGGCGCTTGAGCCCGTCGGCAAGGATGTCGTCGTAAGCGGCGCGCATACCTGCGAGCTTCAGCTGGGTCATCATCTCCAGCACATCATGACGCTCCATGACCGGCCTCCCTCAGGCTGTCGTAGCGCTGACAGTCGGCTACCGGCTTGTGGCGAAGCTGCAGGCCCTCGGGCGTCGGGATGATTGCCGGCGGTGCCGGCTGGCGCTGCCGGGCGAGGATGTTGAGCACCACGTCGGCGCTGCAGGCACCGCAGTCGAGCGTCTCGGCACAGGCCGCCTCAACCGCCTCCAGTCCGTCCTCCAGCACCGCCGCGAGCACCTTGACGAACTGCCGGTCGCCGTCGTCGTGGCCCGCGAGCCGGGTTCGCAGGCGGCCGAGCGCGTTGGGCAACTGCCAGTCCTTGAAGGGCGCGCCATTGCGTAGCGCGCCGGGCTTCCGCGTCAGGATCGGCACGTAATGCCACGGATCGTAGACGAACCGGCCGCGCCCGAAGCTGCGGGGGTGCTCGGCAACGGTCTCGCCGTCCTGGCGGATGACGATCCGATCGGCATAGGCCCGCACGTCCACCGGCCGGCCGACGGCGCGGGCCGCGACGCTGTACTGGTTGTTGTCGAAGCGCACCAGACAGGTCTTCGAGACCGACACCTCGCTGGCATGGAAGCCGTCGAAGGGGCCGCGATACGCCATCAGGAAGGGCTGCTCCTCCTCGAACACCTGCCACACCGTCTTGCCCGGGATTGTCGGATGCGGATGCTTCTTGGCGTCCTCGATGCACCGATCCATCAGCCACTCGTTGATCTCGGCGTAGGAGCGGCCCCGCGGGATGGGCACGAACAGGCGGCCGCGAAGGTCACCCACCTGCTTCTCGACCTGCCCCTTCTCCCAGCCAGCCCCTGGCGTGCACGCCACAGGCTCCACCAGATGGTGCGAGCACAGCTCCTGGAAGCGGCGGTTGTAGTCCCGCTTCTTGCCCACGAAGATCGTGCTCACCGCCGTCTTCATGTTGTCGTAGATGCCCCGCCGGCAGACCCCGCCGAAGAAGCGGAAGGCACGCTCGTGCGCCTCGAAGACCATCTCCTGGCTCTCGCGGGGAAAGATCTGGACCAGATACATCCGGCTGTGGCACAGCCGCATGTGCGCCGCCTTCACCCTGGTCGTCGCGCCCGACAGACGCGCGTACTCGTGGCTCCAGTCGAACTGGTAGGCCTCGCCGGGATCGAAGATCAGCGGCACATAGGCCTGCGCCGGCGACAACAGCCGCCACCGGCGCCGCCAGGCCCTGGCATAGCGGCGAACCGCGTCATAGCCGCCCTTGTAGCCCAGCGACACAAGGTCTTCATGAATCCGCAGAAGAGACAGCCGATCCTTGCGTGCCTTCTTCTCGTTGGCCTTCAGCTGGCGCTCAAGCTCCTCCACCCACAGCCCAAGCTTCGGCATCGGCTGGATCTTGCGCTCGTAGCTGTGCGAGGTCGCATCGCCCCGCACCACCTTGCGTATCGTGTTCTTGGAAACCCTCAAATCCCGGGCGAGCTTCTTGATCGGAACGCCCTTCACCAGATGATCCCGACGGATCTTCGCGATCGTTTCCACAACCAGCATCTCCCCCACCACCCCGTCCGTCCAAACGACGAGGTGTGTTCATGGACACAAATCCAAGGGGGTCAATTTTGGACGCCGATCACCCCCAATAGGGGGTCACTTTTCCACGCTTAACAACAACCAGATGGCGCGCGAGCGCGGCTATCGCGGCAGCCAGAGCCACTTCCGCCGCCTCGTCGCCCGCGAGCGGCCGAGGCCGGTGGCCGAGGCCTATCTGCGCCTCAAGACCCTTCCCGGCGAGCAGGCCCAGGTCGACTGGGCCCACTTCGGCACGGTGAGGATCGGCCGCGCGGAGCGCCGCCTGATGGGCTTCGTGATGGTGCTGAGCTACTCGCGGCGGGTCTTCCTGCGCTTCTACCTCGACGCCGGGATGAGCAACTTCCTGCGCGGCCACGTCGCCGCCTTCGAGGCATGGCAGGGCGTGCCGCGCGAGCTCTGGTACGACAATCTCAACCCAGGTTGGCACTTTTTGTGTTCTGCTGTCGTTTATCGCTTTGATATGGCGCAATATTTTTCTCTGCCGATTCCAACATGGCACTACATTTTGTGAGATTCTGTCAGCTCGTCAGGCGGGTCCTCGTGCGGTGGATGGCGGGGTCAACACCCGCCGCCGAGGAGATTTGGGCGACCTCGGCGGCCGGGCGCGTGTCCTGGCGGTTGACGATCAAGGTGCCGTCGGTCTGGCGCAGTCGCGTGGTGATCCGCACCCAGGTCCGCATGCCCTCGCGGATCGATGCCCAGCACTTGTGGATGCCCCGCGCGGCCAGTCGGGTACGGATCAGATGCACGGCGTGATAGGCCAGCACGGCGATCAGCAGGTGGGCCGCGATGCGACGGTCGAGCTGGTGCCAGATCGGGCGAAGGCCGAGCTCGGATTTCAGGCTGCGGAAGGTGGCCTCGATGTCGGTGATGCGCCAGTAGGTCCGCAGGATCGTCTCGATATCCCAGTCGACGTGGCTGGTGCGCAGCACATAGGCGCCGGCGCCCTCGTCGGCCTCGTCGTATTGCGGCCTGCGCTTGAAGCGCACGGCGGCGGCGTTGGGGCCGGTTTTCGCCTTCTCGACCGTGACCTCGTAGTGTCTGGCGACGGTGGAGAAGCGCTGCTTGAGACGGCCAATGCTCTCCAGCACCCTGTCGTAGCGCTTGAGGCGGCCCTTGACCGGCAGGCCGCTATGGAGCCTTTCCAGCGCCGCCTCGAAGCGGTTCCGCCTGAGGCCGATGATCGCGTTCTCGGCCTTCTTCTTGCCCTCGCTGACGACGTAGAGCCGCGCCTCGCCGTCCTCGCTGGCAAGCCGCCAGGCGCGCACCTCGTGCCGCGCGCTGGTGATCAGCAGAGCCTCGGGCCCGCCCTCGGGCAGCGGCGGCCTGGCGCCGCGGCTGACCGCGATCCAGTCGTAGCCCTGCTCGCCCAGCCACGCGACGTTCTCCTCGGTGGCGATGCCCGCGTCCATGACCACCGTGGGCTTCGGCGCCGTGCCGCCGCACACCGCCTCGAGCCTGACCAGCGCGTCCTCCAGCGTGCCCGGCTCGCTCACGTTGCCCGGCAGGATCTCGCAACTGCGCGGGAAGCCTGCGCCGTCGAGCGCCAGCGCCAGCGTGATCAGCGGACAGTCGTCGCGCTTCTGCTTGGAGCGCCCGAACCTGGGAAGCTGGCCGTGGGTGTGGCCGTGGTAGTGGACATTGGTGAGATCGTAAAAGGCGATCGTTTCGGGCAGGTCGAGCAGCGCGCGCTCGCGGTTGAACAGCTCCCGCTGAATGGCGGCCCGGTGGCGCCAGAGCAGGTCGCCGATGCGGTAGAGCGTCTTGCGCCGCAGCGCCTTGCGGTCGCCCTCCAGCCCCAGGAGCTCGGCGGTCGCGCTGTCGCGGCGCAGCCAGCGGCTGGTGTCACGCTCGCTGGCGGGATGGACCATCCTGGCGACGATCAGCGCGCTGGCGATGCGCCCGTCGCGGCCCTTGATATCGAGGCCGTGGAGGATGTCGGCGAAGCCGAGGTCGTCGAGGGCCTTGAGGCACAGGCGCTCGCAGCCGACCGTGCGCGGGTTCTCGTGCTCCAGGGTATCGAGGTCGACGGTGGCGATGTCGGGCTTGCGCGCCTCTTCCTGTATCGCCTCGGGGCGGAACCCCCTGGCCCTGAGCTTGGCGACGATGTCCTCGGCTGCGGCCTGCACGTCCGGCGCGGCTTCGAGCAGCGGCGGGCGGCCGTTGAGCAGCGCCTCGGCGAGTCCGGCAACTTCGCGCCATTTCTCCTTCGGCACCGGATAGTCGGTGCCGAGGTTGAGAAGCGTGCGCTGCCTGACCTTGTCGCCGATGCGCTGCGAGAGCACGAGGCGATGGCTGCGGACCGGCTTGCCTTCGGTAGTGTGGGTCTTGGTTGCCCTGATGAACATGTCGCCCGGCACGTTTTGGTCGTGGCGGGTTCAGATATGTCGGCTTTGGTGGTGGGGTCAAGGGAAATCCTGCAAACCCACCATTCCCTGGCACTACAAAGGGAGTTCGAGACGGCAATCGCAAATGTAGGGGCGTGCCCTTCTCGTCAACGCTATATCTGGTGTGTCAGCCGGAAAAACCTGGCCAATTCGGCCCCGAACAAACGGAAAAAGTGCCAACTTGGGTCAAGAGCGTCGTGGCGGAGCGCCACGGCGACGCCATCCGGTTCAACCCGCAGCTCCTCGCCTTCGCCGGCCACTACCTGTTCCTGCCCAGGCCGGTCGCGGTCGCCCGCGGCAACGAGAAGGGACGCGTGGAACGCGCCATCCGCTATGTCCGCGACAGCTTCTTCGCCGCCCGCTCCTGGCGCGACATCGACGACCTGAACGCCCAGGCCGGGGAGTGGTGCGACGGCATCGCCGCCGACCGCCCGTGGCCGGACGACCGCTCGATCGCCGTGCGCCAGGCCTTCGAGCGCGAGCGCGGCGCCCTGATCGCGCTGCCCGGCGATCCCTTCCCGGCCCACGACCGGGTCGAGGTCGTCATCGGCAAGACCCCCTACGCCAGGTTCGATCTCAACGATTACAGCGTGCCGCACACCCATGTCGGGCGCACCCTGGTGGTGGTCGCAACGCTCGACGAGGTGCGCATCCTCGACGGCGTGAAGGTGATCGCCGCACACCCGCGCAGCTTCGACAGGGATGAATGCGTCGAGATCCCCGGCCACATCGCCGAACTGGCCAGGAGCAAGCGCCATGCGCGGCGCCTGCGCGGCCAGGACCGCCTGTTCCGGGCCGCGCCTGCCAGCGAGCGCCTGCTCGCCGGCGCGGCCATGCGCGGCGACAATCTCGGCACCATCGTTGCCGCCCTGTTGCGCCTGCTCGACGCCTACGGCGCTGCCGAGCTCGAGGCGGCCATCGGCGAGGCCCTCGAGCGCGGCGTCCCGCATCCCAACGCCGTGCGCCTGAGCCTCACCCGGCGCCGCGAGCAGCGCAACCGGCCCCCGCCCATCCCGGTCGACCTGCCCAGCGAGGCGAAGGCGCGCGACATCGCGGTGCGCGACCACGACCTCGGCGGATACGACGGGCTGGCCAAGGACCCCGAGGAGGACAGCGAAGAATGACCGATCCCCTCATGGACCGCGCCCGGGCGCTCGGCCTGCACGGCCTCGTCGCCCACTGGGACGACATCGGCGAGACCGGCTGGCTGCCCGAGCTGATCGCCTGGGAAGAGGAGGAAAGGCGCAGCCGCAGCCTCAAGCGCCGCCTCGGCGCCGCACGGATCGGCCGCTTCAAGCCGCTCGCCGACTTCGACTGGGACTGGCCAAGGCGCTGCGACCGCATGGCCGTCGAGGACCTCATGACCCTCGACTTCCTCGACGAGGCCGCCAACGTCGTCCTGGTCGGCCCCAACGGCGTCGGAAAGTCGACCATCGCAGCCAATATCGCCCACCGCGCCGTGCTGGCCGGCCACACCGTGCGCTTCGCAACCGCCGCCAGCATGCTCAGCGGTCCGCGCAGGGGGCCGAGAACTTCGCCATCCTGCGCAGCGTCATCACCACCGCCAGAAAGCAGGGCTGGAATATCATCGAAGCCCTGACCAGCCCATCGGATCGGCTCATCGCCACCGTCAAGTGCGCGTAAGCTCACCTGGCACGGGTTCTCCAACAGCGGAGCCATTCTCATAAACGATCATGGTCGACGCCGTGCTGGACCACCCCATAGAATGAAAATCGGTGCCCGTCGCGCGGGCGGACTTCGGGCCACATCGGGGTAGCTTACCGGTCGCAGTCCGCAAGAGGGGCATCGTGAGCTGTGAAACCCGGCGACCACAGAGGAGCACACGGGCGTCGCGTGGGTAGCGTTGTGCCGAATCCCAGAGAATTTTCACAGCAAGAACCTGGGCAGTTACCCCGAGTCGCCTTCCGGCCCTTGACGAAGCGCTTGATGAGGCGGGGCATGAAGCCGATCAGGCCGAGCACGGCAAGGCCGAGCAGGGCGTTCTGAACCAGGTCACCGTCACCGGTCGCGAGCGAGCGCCCGGCATGGCCGAGATAGGCGTATGCCGCAGCACCCGGCGCCATGAAGACGAAGGAAGCGAGGGCGTAGGACACGAGAGGGATGCGCGTGAGCCCCAGCGCATAGTTCAGCGCGTTGAAGGGGATGAAGGGGATCAGCCGGGTCATGGCGACGAAGCGCCAGCCTTCGCCTTCGACCCCTTCGATCACGCGCTTCACCCGCGCCGGCGTGCGGCTCTGGATCCAGTCTGCCAGCACATAGCGGGCGACGAGGAAGGCGGCCGTCGCACCCACCGTCGCGCCGACGAGGGCGATGAGGGTGCCGAGATAGGGGCCGAAGAGTGCGCCGGAGGCAAGCGTGAACAGCAGGCCCGGCAGGAAGAGCAGGGTGGCAAGCACGTAGGCACAGAAGAAGACCACGGGCGCCCAGGGGCCGAACTGGGTGATCCAGGTCTCGAGTGCCGCCGAATCGATGCTCTCCCGATTCAGCACGGCGAAGACGATGCCGGCGATGACCGCGCCCAGCAGCAGGAAGCGCGGCAGCACCTTTCGCAAGCGCTGGAGGGGCGAGGTGCCGGGGGAGGTGCTCACAGAGGTGGTCATGATGCGCGTACTCCTTCTGCAGCCGGTGCCGCAGCACGATCGAGACCGAACAGGGGGCGCAGACGCGCGCCGAGCGCCGCGCCGGGAAGGGCGGCCAGCAGCCAGAGCCAGCCGTGCACGCTGCCAGAGGCGATGCCGCTGAAGAGAGCGCCGATGTTGCAACCGAAGGCCAGCCGCGCGCCGTAGCCGAGCAGCAGGCCGCCGATCACCGCGCTCGCCACCGCGCCGATAGTGAGCCGGCCCCGGGCGGCGAAGCGGCCGGCGAGCGCGGCGCCCAACAGCGCCCCCAGGATCAGGCCCACGTTCATCACGGAGACGGTGTCATGCGCGACCCCGGCTTCGAGCTTCCGAGCCGGACCCGGCCATTGCCAGAATGTCCACTCGGCGATGCCAAAGCCCAAGGCATCGGCCAGCGAGGCGCCCCAGAGCGCAAAGCCCCAGGTCACGCTCCACGGATGGCCTGCGATCAACAGCGTCGCGAGGTTGAGGAGAGCCAGGGCGAGCGCGCCCCAGGCCAGCGGCCAGCCACCGTGCAGCAACCGCTCGCGCCAGTCGCCGCCGGCGCCCCAGACGAGGGGCTCGTGGGCGCCGTGGCGCCGGCGCTCCAGATAGAGCGCGCCCAACGCGAGGAGGGCGATGGCGGCAAGCTGAACCGCGAGGCCGGCCGGCCAGCCGAGCGTGTCGGGGATCGAGAGCGCGGGGAGGCGCGGCTGGTCGAGCCACCAGGGCAGGTGCGCCGTGCCGATCACCGAGCCTGCGATGAAGGCACCAAGCGTGATCGCCATGCGGAGGCTGCCGGCGCCGGCACCGCTGAGGGTGCCGGAGGCGCAGCCGCCGCCGAGCTGCATGCCGATGCCGAAGAGGAAAGCGCCGAGCGCGACCGAGACCCCGACAGGTGCAAGCGCGCCGCCGAGCCCCTGACCGAACGCGCTGCCCCCGGCGAGCAGCGGCACGAAGGCGATGCTTGCGAGGCCGATCATCAGGAGCTGCGCGCGCACGCCCACGCCGCGGCGCTCCATGAGAAAGCGCCGGGTCGAGGCGGAGAAGCCGAAGAGCGCGTGGTGGAGAGCGAGGCCCGCAAGCCCGCCCACGACCAGCAGCGCGGCCAGCTTGCCGTCCACCGTGACGGCGAGTGCGACGACGCCGGCGGCGATCAGCAGCCCGGCCACGGCCACCACCGCGACCTGCGGTCGTACAGGAGGCATCGCGGCGGTCGTGGGCATGGCGGTGCTCATGAAATTGACTATTGGGCGCGTGCCGGACGCGCGCCAATAACATTAACTTGAGGGTGCTATTACCAAATGAATGCGCTAAGCGCGGCGCGCGGCCTGGCACCCGCAGCCCGGCAGGCCTCCTCCAGGTCGCGGGCGCTCGGCGCCTCTCCCGGCGCGAGGTCGAGCTTATCGGCGAGCAGGCCGCCGGTGATCAGCACCGAATCGAGTCCGGCGGCGTTGGCGCCTGCGATATCGGTGGCGAGTCCGTCGCCGACCGCGAGCACGCGGGCGGACGGGAGGCCCAGCTTGGCCAGCGCCAGGTCGTAAACGTCCGGGTAGGGCTTGCCGAAGTAGCGCACGCGGCCGCCGAGCGCCTCATAGCGCGCGGCAAGGGCGCCGGCGCAGGCTTCCTGAACGCCGAGTCGGATCACGAGAAGGTCGGGATTGACGCAAATCATGGGCAGGCGGCGGGTGACTGCGGCTTGCAGAATCGGCTCGTGAGCCTCGACCGTGTTGCTGGCGTCGTCGAGACCGATGCCGAGCAAGAATTCCGCCGTCGCGATGTCGGTTGCGGCGGTGTAGTCGAGACCGTCGAGCACGTCGTCGGACCCGGGCGGCCCGAGCAGACGGTAGCGAGTGCCAAGCCCTTCGACCGGGGGACGCGCGCGATCCGCAAGCGCGTGCCGAGCGGCATCGCCGGAGGCGACCACGGCGTCGTAGAGCCCGGCATCGACCCCCTTGCCCTTGAGCACGGCTTCGACCTGCGGGGCGAGCCGCGGCGCGTTGGAGAGGAACACCACCCGCTTGCCGGCTGCGCGCAGCCGGCGCACGCAGGCGAGCGCCTCCGGGTAGACCGGCCCGCCCTGGTGCATCACACCCCAGACATCGAGGATGTAGCCGTCGTAATCGGCCGTCAGGGGCGCCAGGCCGGGCAGGATGGGAATGTCGATCGCTTCGTTCATGGGCGCCTTGTCCCATCCGTCGGACGGATTTGCAAAGCGCTGGTCGGGCCGTTGTGCAGCTAAGGGGCCTTTCTATGATGGCGAGACATTGGCCCGAGTGCGCCAAGCACGGTCGAAGGGAGGGGGAGCATGGCAGGATTCACGCTGACCGACCGGCAGCGTGCGTCCTTTGCCGAGGACGGCTTCGCCGTTGTGCCGCGCATCATTCCGCCCGCGACAGCGGCGCGCCTGCGCGAGCGCTTCGAGCCGCTCTTTCGCGGCGAGTTCGAGACCGGGCTCCAGCCTGACGAGTGGAACTGGCGCGAAGGCCGCGACGCCCCCGACCTGACCCGCCAGATCTGCAACGGCTGGAAAGCGGACCGCGCTGTCGCCGCGACCATTCTCTCCGCCGAGGTCGGCGCGGCCTGTGCGCAGCTCTCCGGCTGGCCCGGTGCGCGGCTCGCCCAGGACAACCTGCTGTGGAAGCCGCCGGGCGGCAAGTCCCTCGGCTTCCATCAGGATGCGAGCTACTTGGACTGGGTGTTGCCGCCCGAGATGACGAGCTGCTGGATCGCCCTCGACGACACCGCGCGCGATGCCGGGACGGTCAACTATGTCAGAGGCTCGCATCGCTGGGGCCTCTCGCCGCAGCCGGACGCTTTCCATGCACCCGATGAGCCGCTTGCGGCGCTGAACGACGCCGCGTCGCGGGCAGGCGTGAAGCCGGAGCTGGTGCCGGTGGAAGTGCCGGCAGGAGGCGGAGCCTTCCACCACGGCCGCACCTGGCACGGCTCGCTCGTGGAGGCCGCCGGAGTCGGGCGTCGCAGCCTGGTCGTCCACTGCTTCTCGAGCGAGGCTCGATTCCACGAAAGCAACGTCGGCGCCATCTACGGCCGCTACAAGCGCGTGGGCGAGACGGCCATGGACGAGACCTTCTTTCCCATCCTCTGGACTGCCGCAGGCCATCGTTCGTCCTTCATCGAGCGCTACCTGACCGGGGGGTGGGGCGGCGTCTAAGGGATGCACCAAACGCATCGGTGGCCTGCAACGGACGCGGTTTCCCTCGATCGGGAACCCCTCTAGAGTGCTACGCGCGCGAGACCAATAACAGGAATGGGAGGGTGGTCATGAGACTCCGTCACCTCTTGATCGGAGCCGCCGCGGCGGCGGTGGCCGTCTGGTCGCTAACTACGGCAGCGCCCGCTGCCGACCCCATAAAAGTTGGTTATATCGGTTCCTTCGATACCGATACCGGCAAGAGCACGATCCGGGGCACCGAGATCGCCATCGAGGAGCTCAATGCGAACGGCGGTGTACTCGGCGGACGCATGATCGAGCTGGTCATGGCCGATACGCGTGAGGACGTGCAGGAAGGCATCCGGGCCTACGAGTATCTCAACGAAGTCGAGAACGTGGACTTCATCATCTCGGGCTGCATCGACGACGTGTCGCTGGGCTGGCTCGAACGCATGGCGGAGTACCGGACGCCGACGCTGGATACCTGGACCTCTTACGTCGGCATCATCGACAAGGTCGTCGAGGAGTACGAGAAGTACAAGATGTACTTCATGAACGTCTCCAACGACTACGCGCTGGCCATCCTCTATGTCGACTTCGGCAAGGACGTGCTCGCCAAGCAGATGGGCTGGAGTACCGTGTACGTGCTGCAGGAGGACACGGCGTTCGGCGGCGGCGTGTACGAACTGATCGAGCAGGTTCTCGCGCCGGAGGCCGGCATCGAGATCATCGGTCACACCGTCTACGACACCAACACGGTCGACTTCGGGCCGATCTACAACAAGGCGGCGGCGGCCGAGCCCGACTTCATCTACCTGATCGCGGCGGTGCGCAGCCAGGTGCCTGCCTCGCAGTACGTGAAGCTCGAGGTGCCGGTGCCGATGACCGGGATCAACGTCTCTGCCTTCGCCCGGGAGTTCTGGGACGACACCGGCGGCCTCGGCGGCGGCATCTCGACGCTGAGCCCGGTGCCCTCGATCGGCTCCGACATCGACCCGCGCACGGCGGAGTTCCTCGAGCGTTACACCGCCAAGTACGGTGACTCTCGGCCGGTCTTCCCGCACTTCAACGGCTTCAACGCCTATTACGGCATGCTCAACGCCTTCTCTGCAGCCGAGCGCGCCGGCGGCTTCGCGCCGCTCGACGACTGGGTCCGCGAGATGGAGAACGACGATATCATCGTCGAGAAGGACGGCGAGATCTGGCTCCGCTACGCCTTCTGGAAGCCGGGAGAGATCGAGCCCCGGACCCAGCGGGAGTACACCCACAACATCAAGTTCGACATCGATCCGCCCTATGACGAAGGGGCGCCGTCGATGGTGGTCATCCAGTGGTACTCGGATGGCACCACCAAGGTGGTCTATCCGCCGAAATACGCCAACGGCGAGTTCGAGGTGCCGGACTGGCTGAAGTAGGCAACGTTATAGTTCCGGGCGCGGCCTCACGGGTCGCGCCCGGGCTAATCTGTCTGTAGCCTGACTGTAGCCGGCCGGAGCAGAGAGTGAGAGCGCTGTTTCGGCCGGCACACGAACATCGACGCGACGGCGGCTGAGCGGACCCGGATGGCGCTCCAGATCCTGATCCAAGGGTTTGTACTCAGCGGCCTCTATGCGCTGATCGCCGTTGGCTTCACCATGATCTTCAGCGTGGGCCGGGTGCTGAACCTCGCCTACGGCGTCTACATCATGCTCGGCGGCTACATTTATTACGCGGCCCTCCCGGGGGCGGGGCTGCCGGTCTTCGCGAGCTTTATTCTGGCGATACTGGCGGGCGTGACCTTCGGCCTGCTCACCTACTTGTTGCTGGTACGTCGGCTGGAAGACAACCCGATCGCGGTCGAGATATCGACGCTGATTCTCGCCGTCGTCATGCAGGCGCTGATCGTTGTGATCTTCGGTGCCGCGCCCAAGACCATGTGGCCGGTGATTCGCGGCGTGCTGCGCTTCGAGGGCATCTCGGTCACCATGAACATCCTGCTGGCCACGGGCGTGAGCTGGATCGTGCTCAGCGGCCTCATTGCCTTCGTGCGTTACACCCACCTCGGCCGCGCCATCCGCGCGGTCTCCATGGACCGCAAGGGCGCGGTGATCTCGGGCATCGAGCCCAGCGTCATCAGCATGGTGACCTGGGCGCTCTCAGGTGCCTTCGGGGCCATCGCCGGGGTCTTCTTCGCCACCTTTACCCAGCTCGATTCCCACATGTGGGTGTTCCCGCTCATCATCTCGGTCGCCGTGGTGATTGTCGGCGGCATCGGCAGCATCGTGGGCAGCCTGATTGCGGCCCACATCATCGGCTTCGTGGAGACCATCACGACCACGATCATCGCGGCCGAGCTGCGCGGCGTCTCCACCATGCTGCTCATCATCCTGGTGCTGCTGGTGCGGCCCAAGGGCCTCTTCGGCAGGGCGGAGCTCTGAGCCGTGGCCATCGACCGCGAGACGCTGCGCTATCTCGGCTGGTGGCTCGCCTTCGGCGTGCTCATGTGCCTGCTGCCGCTGGTGGTCGGCACCGGCACGCTGCGCATCCTGATCTTCGCCCACTTCCTGGCGATGTTCGCCATGAGCTGGGATTTCCTCTCAGGCCGGACCGGCTACATCAGCTTCGGCCACCCCTTCCTGATCGGCATCGCCGGCTATACCACGGCGATCCTCAGTTTCCGATTCGACGTGCCGATCTACTACAGCATTCCGGCAGCGGTCGTCGCGACCATGGTGGGCGGCACGCTTTTCTTCCTGCCGGCACTGCGCATCCGCGGCACCTATTTCGCCCTGGTGACGCTCGCCTTCATGGAGATCCTCTACCAGCTCACCAAGGTGGTGGCGCCCAAGATCACCGGCGGCACGCGGGGCATCTCCGGCCTCGATTCCATCGTCACCGGCGCCGTCAACAACTACTACCTCAGCTTCGGCATCATGTTCATCATTGGCGTGGTGCTCTGGCTGCTCATCCGCACGCGGCTCGGCGTCGCACTGAGCGCCATCAGAATGAACGAGGATGCCGTCCGCAGCACCGGCCACAACACCACCAAGCTCAAGCTCTTCGCCTTCACGGTGAGCGCGGCGGTCTCCGGCATCGGCGGCGCCTTCTACGTCCATTACATCGGCTCGATCGCGCCGCGCGGCATGTTCGAGATCAACTTCCTCTTCACCATCCTGGTTGCGGCGCTGCTGGGCGGGGCGGAAACCATTATCGGCCCGATCTTGGGCGCCTACTTCCTGACCGTCCTGCTGGAATACCTGCGGCCGGTGATGCCGGGCATGGAACGCTATCTGCTCTACGGCGGAATCGCGCTGGTGCTCTACGTCGTCCGGCCGGAAGGCATCTATAGCATCATCGTAGACGCCGGCCGCAAGGTGCAGGAGTGGCGGCGGTGACGGCGAGCGCGGGTCCGCTGCTGGAGGTGCGCGACCTCCACATGACCTTCGGCGGCATCCGCGCCGTGCAGGGGATCTCGTTCCAGGTGGCGGAGGGCGAGACCCTCGGCCTGATCGGCCCCAACGGCGCCGGCAAGACCACCGTCTTCAACATGATCATGGCGGAGCTCAAGCCCACCAGCGGCGAGATCTGGTTCAAGGGCGAGAACATCACCCGCGTGCCCACCTACGAGCGGGTCAAGCGCGGCATCGCGCGGACCTATCAGGTGCCCCAGCCCTTCGCCGAAATGTCGGTGGGCGCCAACATCCGCGTCGGCATGGCGCCGGACGATATCTGGAAGCTCATCGGCGAGGGAGCGGACCACGCGGCCGAGGCGGAGATCGGCCACAGCGTCGGCTTCTCCGACGAGCAGATCGGTATGCTGCCGAGCGAGCTTGCCATGGGCGACCTGCGCCGGCTGGAGATGGCGCGCAACGTCGCCGTCGCGCCCACGCTGCTGCTTCTCGACGAGGTCTTCGCCGGCCTTACGCTGCGCGAGATCGCCCAGATCTCCGAGCTGCTGGTCGAGAAGAAGCGCAAGGACGGGCTCACCTACATCATCGTGAGCCATGACCTGCGCGCGCTCGCGCCCCTGGTGGACCGGGTCATCGTGATGTCCTTCGGCGAGGTCATCGCGGAGGGCACCTTCGACGACGTGGTGCGCGACGAGGCGGTGCGCGATGCCTACCTCGGGCAATAGGAGGGGGGAGGAGAGAGGGCCGTGGCGCTGCTGAGCATCGGCGATCTCGACGTCTTCTACGGCCGCGCGCAGGCGCTGCACGGCGTCTCGCTCGACGTCGAGGCGGGCCGGATCGTCGCCGTCGTCGGCCCCAACGGCGCCGGCAAGTCGACCCTTCTCGATTCGGTCATCGGGCTCACTCGGCGGCGCGGCCGGATCGAATTCGAGGGCCGCGACATCAGCCGGATGTCGCCGGCGCGGATCGTCCGGCTCGGCATCGGCTACGCGCCGGAGCGCGGCAACCTCTTCCCCTTCATGGGGGTGAAGGAAAACCTGCTGGTCGGCGCTTACCGCAAGCGCGACCAGATCGAGGTCAATCTACGCACCGTCTTCGACCTCTTCCCGCGGCTGGAAGAGCGGCAGAACCAGGAGACAGTGACCCAATCGGGCGGCGAGCGTCAGATGGCCTCGCTCGG
Source organism: Alphaproteobacteria bacterium (assembly GCA_963422645.2). Classification (GTDB taxonomy): domain Bacteria; phylum Pseudomonadota; class Alphaproteobacteria; order UBA828; family UBA828; genus WTGU01. Next base: position 249,714 of record CAXXVO010000006.1, on the reverse strand, counting down.
CCGGGCGTTGATGTCGAGCCCCAAGCTGCTGATGGTGGACGAGCCGACGCTCGGCCTCGCGCCCCGTGTGTGCCTGGAGATCGCCGCCGTGCTCAGAGACCTCAACGAGCGGCTCGGCCTCACCATCATGATCACCGAGCAGAACGCGAACTTCGCCATGAGCCTGGCGCAGGAGGTCTACCTGCTGGAGACCGGCCGCATCGGCGACAGGCGGACGCCCGACGAGCTGCGCGAATCCGCCGACATCGCGGCGGCGTACTTTGGGGATTGAGGGTGCTTAGAGCGTTTCCGATTTGCACGGAAACGCTTTAGGAATTTGTCGCTCACGGCGGCCGGCCTGTTGCTCGTCCGTCAAAGACGGACGCGCTCTAACGCCGCCCGAAGAGGCGCTCGATATCGGCGAGCTTGAGCTCCACGTAGGTGGGCCGGCCGTGGTTGCACTGGCCCGCGTGGGGGGTCGCTTCCATCTGGCGCAGAAGCGCGTTCATCTCGTCGGCGTTGAGCCTGCGGCCGGCGCGGACGCTGCCGTGGCAGGCGAGGGTGCTGCACACGTCGCCAAGCCGCTCGCGCAGCGTCGTCGCCTCGTCCCATTCCGCGAGTTCGTCGGCGAGGTCGCGCACGAGGCCTTGCGTGTCGCCGTTGCCGATGAAAGTGGGCACCTCGCGCACCACCACGGCGCCCGGGCCGAAGCGCTCCAGCACCAGGCCGAGATCGGCGAACTCGCCGGCTCGCGCTTCCAGCCTGCCGACCGCTGCGTCGTCGAGCTCGATCACTTCCGGGATCAGCAGGATCTGACGCTGGATGCCGGTGTCGGCCAGCGCGGCCTTCATCCGCTCGTAGACGATGCGCTCGTGGGCGGCATGCTGGTCGACGATGACGATGCCGTCGTCGGTCTGGGCCACGACGTAGGTGCCGTGCACCTGCCCGCGGGCGACACCCAGGGGATAGGCTGCCGGCGGGCCGTGCTCGATCTCCATAGCCGGCGCCGCGGGCTCGCCGGCTGACGGCGGACTCTCGACGCGGGCGGAGGGCGCGTCCAGCGGCGCCTGATACCGAGCATGGGCCTCCGCGAGCAGCGGTGCCCGGGGCGGCGGCGCGGGAGCGTAGCCGCGACCGGATGACGGCCGGGCGGAACCGCCGGCGCTGCCCTGTGGCCTCATCGCGGCCAGGGTATCGTCGGCGACCGTGGTCGCGGCATGGTGGCCGGCGGCGACGAGCGCGCGCTTGAGCGAGCCGACAATGAGCCCGCGCACCAGCGCGACGTCGCGGAAGCGGACCTCGGCCTTGGTCGGGTGGACGTTGACGTCCACCGTCTCGGGCGGGAGGTCGACGAAGAGCGCCGCCATGGGATGGCGCCCGCGATGCAGCAGGTCGGCATAGGCCGCGCGCACGGCGCCGTGCAGCACGCGATCGCGCACCGGCCGGCCGTTGACGAAGAGATACTGGTGCTGCGCGCTAGCGCGGTTGAGGGTGGGCAGCGCCGCGTAGCCGGTGAGCCGCACGCCGTCGCGCTCGGCATCGATGGGGAGCGCGTTATGGGCGAAGTCGCGGCCCATGACCAGCGCGAGTCGGGCGAGGCGCGCAGCCGGCCCATCCTCGTGCAGACCGTCGCGCAGCAGGGTGCGGCCGTCGTCGACCAGGGTAAAGCCGATGGCCGGATGGCACATGGCGAGGCGGTTGACGATATCGGCCGCGTGTCCCGATTCGGTGCGCGGCGCCTTGAGGAACTTGAGCCGGGCCGGCGTCGCATAGAAGAGGTCCGCCACCGTGACGGTGGTTCCCTGCGGGCGGGCGGCGGGCGTGCACTGGCCGGCCTCACCACCGGCGGCTTCGATGGACCAGGCGTTGTCCGACCCGGCTGCGCGGCTCGCAAGCGTGAGCCGGCTGACCGCGGCGATGGAGGGCAGCGCCTCGCCGCGGAAGCCGAGGGTCGCGATGGACCAGAGATCGCCGTCCTCGGCGAGCTTGGAGGTGGCGTGGCGGGCGAGCGCGAGCGGCAACTCGTCGCGCTTCATCCCGCGGCCGTCGTCGGCGACCCGGATCAGGCGGCGGCCGTTCTCCTCCAGCGTGATCTCGATGGAGCGCGCGCCCGCGTCGATGGCATTCTCGACCAGCTCCTTGACCACCGAGGCCGGCCGCTCGATCACCTCTCCGGCCGCAATGCGGTTGATCACGCCTTCGGGCAGGAGACGAATCGTCATGGCTAGGCTTCCAGGTCGCGGCGCGCCAACTCCTTGCCCCGTTCCACCGCCGGCTGGTCGAAGGGGTCGACGCCGAGCAGGTGCGCGGCCACCACGGTCTCTAGCATGAAGTGCATCATCAGCGCACCGACAGCGCAAGCGTCGGCCGCCGCAACGCCCAGGCGGCGCACGGGCCGGCCGGCTTCGCTGAGCATTGTGGCCGTGGCGCGCGCCTGCGCCGCGATCAGCTCACCCATGCTGCGCCCGCCCAGGTAGCCCGCACCGATCGCTTCGGCCAGCGCGGCGTCCACGCTGCGGGGCACCGGGTCAGGTGCCTCGAGGATGGTGAAGAGGTTGCCGCCGGGGCCGTCCAGGAAGAGCTGCAGCTGGCTGTGCTGGTCCACCGGGCCGGGCGCCAGAATCGGCGTGGAACCATGCCCGTCCTTGCCGAGAGATTCGGCCCAGAGCTGCCGATACCAGAGCCCGAAGGGGTAGAGGTTGGGGCCGTAGGGCATGAGCACCATGCTGGCCGCCGGCCAGGCCCGCATGGCGGCGACCGCGAGCGCCGCGCCGACCGCCGGCGCCGACTCGCCGGGCGTTCGCGCCGCCAGCGCCGCCGCCAGCACCGCCTGCGCACCGTCCCGGGCGGCCCGGCCGTCAATGCCGGCGAACATCGCGGGCAGGAGGCCGACCAGGGAGAGCGCCGAGAACCGGCCTCCCAGTGCCGGATCGTGATCGAGGACGGGCAGGTCGAAGCGTGCGGCCAGCCGGCGCAAGGGACTCGCGCCGGGCTGGGTGATGACGGCAGCGACGCTTGCAGGACCCGCATCGCCCAGCACGAGCAGCGCTTGCGCGAGAGTCTCGGCGGTGGCGCCTGATTTCGAGATGACCAGGAAGCCGGTACGGTCGAGGCCCGGTCCTTTCAACAGGCTGTCGAAGCGGTCGGCGTCGCCGTTGTCCAGGACCAGCAGCCGCTCGCTCTCCGGCCCGGCAGCGGCGAGCGCCTTGCCGCCGAGGCTGGCGCCGCCGGTGCCGAGGACGACGAGGCGGCGATAGCGCCCGCGCCAGTCGCGAGCCAGCGCCTCCAACGCGGCGAGATCGTCGCGCGAGTCGGCACAGGCGAGGAAGCGATGCGCCCCGGACGCGCGTGCCTGACGCAGCCGCTCGAGCGCGGCCGCCGCCTCATGCAGCAGTTCCTGGAATGCGGAGCGCGGGATTCCGCCCGGGCCTACGGCATCGGCGAAGCAGGCGTCCACGCCCTGCGTCACGGCCGGCGACGTCTCGACAGATGGTTCGGACTCGGTCGGGGCGCGGCCTCGCCGCGTCAACTCAGACAATCCCTTCCAGAGGTGCCTTCTTGCGCCGCTTGACGGCCGGCATCCCGCCCGCCCTCACTGGCTGTCCTCTCCGCCCTTCTCGCGCAGCCGTTCGGCCTCAGCATCCGCGTCGATCACGTCGCCCGGCGGATCGTCATCCCGCCAGAACATGAGCGAATCGAGGAAGCTCTTGTCCTTCGGGCCGTCGCGCGAGACCCCGCGATCCAGGCTCTGCCGGATGTTCGGGTCCACGTCGGTCGCGCCGGCCCGTTCGATCAGGGCGGTCTCGCCGCTCGTTGCCGCCGCACTCTCGGCAGGGCTGACGCCGGCCTCCTGCAACAGGACGCTCTCGGCCTGATCGCGCACTGAGGCCTGGTTGGCGTTGGGCGCGCCGGGCTGGGGTGGGCGCAGCGTGTAGTCTGGCGGCACCGTGAGCGGCGCGTTTCGCGCCACCGCAAACTCGTCCGGCGCCTTCTTACCGAAGCCGAAGGTCTCGTTGAGGCTCTCGCAGGCGGAAAGGGACGCCACCAGCGCCAGAGCGCCGAGGCCCGCCGCCACACGGCGGCCGATTCTCTCGCGTCGGAACGGGCGATGTGCAACCTGCTTCATGATTCTTTTCTAGGCTCTTTCCGTGGCTTCATCAAGAAGCCGTGCACGATCAGCATCACGACGCCCACGCTGATCGCGGAGTCGGCTAGGTTGAAGGTCGGCCAATGATAGCCGCCGCCGTGGAAATCGAGAAAGTCGATGACCCAGCCGAGGCGCAGCCGATCGACCACGTTGCCGACCGCGCCGCCGATGACGAGGCCGAGCGCGCACGCCTGCCAGCGGGAGCGGCTGCGATGCAGCCAGACACCGAGTCCGACCGAAATCGCGAGGGCGAGGCCGACAATCAGCAACATGCCGGCGCCCTCGCTCTGGAACAGACCGAAGCTGATGCCCTTGTTCTCGGCGGGAACGAGATTGAAGAAGGAGGTTAGCTCGATGCGCCGGAGCGGGTCCCAGAGCGCATCGCGCGCGGCCCACTTGCTGATCTGGTCGGCGGCGATGGCGGCGGCCGCGAGCGGCAGTCCGAGGCGGAGCACGGCCGCCCTTCCCGAGCCCGGCGCCGCTGAGCCGGCTAGGCGGCTGCCGGGCGGGCAGCCTCGACGGCGCTCACGCAGCGGCCGCAGATGTCCGGATGGCGCTCGTCGCCGCCGACTTCGGGCAGGAGCCGCCAGCATCGCGCGCACTTTTCACCCCTTGCCGGCGCGAACACGACATGGACTCCAGGTACCTCCGGCAGGTTGACGACGGTGCTGTCGACGGGCGCTTCTCTTAACGGCCTGATCGTCGCGGCCGAAGTAATGAAGAGTGTCGCGCAATCGTCATCGTCATAGGTCAGCGCATCTCGGTAGTGTTCGTCCACGAACACCGTCGGCGCCGCCTCCAGCGACGAGCCGATATCTTTGATAGACCGGTGCCACTCCAGCGCCTTGGTGACGACGCGGCGAACCGCGCGCATGCGCTCGATGCGCTCGGCGAGCGCGTCGTCCTGCCACTCGGCCGGCAGCGCGGGGAAGACGCGCAGGTGCACGCTCGTATCGTCCGGATAGCGGGCAAGCCAGGCCTCCTCTGCGGTGAAGCAGAGGAAGGGGGCGAGCCAGGCGCTGAGGCAGTCGAAGAGCGTGTCGAGCACGGTGCGCACGGCACGACGGCGGGCCGAGCCCGCGCTCTCGCAATAGAGCGCGTCTTTGCGAATGTCGAAGTAGAAGGCCGAGAGATCGACCGCGCAGAAGTGGTGCAGCGCCACGAACATCTCGTGGAAGGCGAAGTCCTCGCACCATTGGCGGACGTCGCGGTCGAGACCGTGGAGCCGGTGCAGCACCCAGCACTCCAAAGCGGGCAGTTCGGACGCCGGCAGGCGCTCGCCCGGGTGGAAATCGGCAAGATTGCCCAGGAGGTAGCGCAGCGTGTTGCGCAGCCGCCGGTACGAATCGACCTGGTGACGCAGGATTTCGTCGCTGATCCTGAGGTCTTCGGCGTAGTCCGTGCTCACCACCCAGAGCCGGAGGATGTCGGCGCCGTAGCGCTCGTTCACCTGGTGCGGTGCGATGACGTTGCCCAGCGACTTCGACATCTTACGCCCCTCGCCATCGACCACGAAGCCGTGGGTGAGCACGGCGTCGTAGGGCGCGCGGCCGCGGGTGCCGCAGGATTCGAGCAGCGAGCTGTGGAACCAGCCCCGGTGCTGGTCCGAGCCTTCAAGGTAGAGCGACGCCGGCCACATCAGCTCCGGCCGCTGCTCCAGGACGAAGCTGTGGGTGGTGCCGCTCTCGAACCAGACATCCAGAATATCGGTGACCTTGTCGTAGGCCTCCGGGTCGTACTCCGGCGCGAGGAAGCGCGCGTTGTCGCTGGTGAACCAGGCGTCGGCGCCTTCCGCCTCGACCACGGCGGCGATGCGCTCGACCACCTGCGGATCGCGCAGCGGCGTGCCGTCCTCGCGCGAGACGAAGACCGTGATCGGCACGCCCCAGACCCGCTGGCGCGAGAGCACCCAGTCCGGCCGGGTCTCGATCATGGACCGGATGCGTGCCCGCCCCGCAGGCGGCACCCAGCGCACCCGGTCGATGGCGTCGAGCGCGGTGCTGCGAAGGCCGGTGGTCTCCATGCTGATGAACCACTGGCTCGTGTTGCGGAAGATCAGCGGCGCCTTGGAGCGCCAGGAGTGGGGATAGGAGTGCACCAGCGCGCCACGCGCGAGCAGCCGGCCGGCGTCGGCCAGCGCGTCGGCGATCTCGCCGTTAACCTTGTAGACGTGCTTGCCGGCGAAGGCCGGCACGTGGTCGTAGAAGCAGCCGTCGTCGTCCACCGTGGCAGGGGTCTCGATCGGCGCGCCATCGCCGCCGCCCGCAGAGAGGCCTGCGTTATAGCTTGCGACCGCCTCGAAGTCCTCCGCGCCGTGACCCGGTGCGATGTGGACGAAGCCGGTGCCCTGCTCGGTGGTGACGTGATCGGCAGGGATCAGCGGCACCGGGAAGTCGTAACCCCTGCCGCGCAGGGGGTGGGCGCAGACGGTGCCGGCGAAGGCGGTGCCGGGGAGGCCGGAGGCGATCACCCGGTGGCCGGTGATTCCGCTCTCCTTACAGAGGGTGGGCGCGAGCTCCTCGGCAGCGGCGATGCGCGTGCCGGGCGAGATTGCCGCGCTGTCCGCGACCTCGGTCACTTCGAGCACCTGGTAGCGCACGGCGTCGCCGTAGGCGATGCAGCGGTTGCCGGGGATGGTCCAGGGCGTCGTCGTCCAGATGACGATGGCCGCACCGTCCAGAGCCTCCAGCGGGCTCTCGATCACCGGGAAGGCGACGGTGATCACCACCGACTTGTGATCGTGGTACTCGATCTCGGCCTCGGCCAGCGCGGTTTTTTCGACCGGCGACCACATGACCGGCCGCGCGCCCAGGTAGAGGCTGCCATCTACCAGGAAGCGGCCAAGCTCGCGCACGATCTGCGCCTCGGCCGCGAAGCTCATGGTGGTGTAGGGATTGTCCCAGTCGCCGATCACGCCCAGGCGCTTGAACTCGTTGCGCTGCACGTCGATCCAGTGGTCGGCGAAGGCGCGGCAGTCGGCGCGGAAGTCGCTGACCGGGACGGAATCCTTGTCGCGGCCTTCCTTGCGGTAGGCCTGCTCCACCTGCCATTCGATGGGCAGGCCGTGGCAATCCCAGCCCGGAACGTAGACCGAATCCTTGCCCAGCATCTGCTGGGAGCGCACGACGACATCCTTCAGGATCTTGTTCAGCGCCGTGCCAAGGTGAAGGTGGCCGTTGGCGTAGGGCGGGCCGTCGTGCAGCACGAACTTGGGCCGGCCGGCCGAGTCCTCCCTGAGGAGCCGGTAAAGGTCGATCTCTTCCCAGCGCGCGGCCGTCGCCGGCTCGCGTTCGGGCAGCCGCGCCTTCATGGGGAAGGCGGTGCGCGGCATGAGGACGGTATCGCGATAGTCGGTGGTCATGAGCTGGCCTGGCGGCGGGGCAGGGCGGCGGACTCTTCGGCGTCCGGCGCGGGCGAGCGGGCGAGGATGGTGCGGGCGGTGTCGCAGTCGTTGGCAATCTGCGCCTTCAGGGCGTCGATGCCGTCGAAGCGGCGCTCGGGCCGCACGCGGTCGGCGAAGGCGGCGCGCAGCCGCTTGCCGTAGAGATCGGCGGCGTAGTCGAAGATATGCACCTCGAGAAGGTCCTCCGTCTTGTCGAAGGTCGGCCGGCGACCGAGGTTGGCCACCGCCGGGTACCAGTGTGCGTCGCCGCCGGGCTGGGCCCACAGCGCATAGACCCCGCGCGCGGGGTGCAGAATGCCGGCGCAGCGCAGATTGGCGGTGGGGAAGCCGATGGTCCGCCCGCGGCGATCACCCGCGACGACATGTCCGTCGATCTCCCAATAGCGGCCGAGCACCTCAGGCAGCGCGGCGACGTCGCCGTCCGCCAGCAGGCGCCGGGCCCGGCTCGCCGAATGGATCGTCGTGCCCGTGCCGGCAGCCTCGATGCTGGTCACGCCGACCCCGAGCGAGCCGCCCACCTCGGTGAGCAGGGCGACCGTGCCGGCGCGCCCGCGGCCGAAGGCGAAGTCGTGGCCGACCACGACGTGGCGGGCGCCGATGCCCGCCGCCACCACGTCCGCAACGAAGGACGCGGGCTCGCGGGCGGCGAAGGCGCGGTCGAAGCGCGCGACGAAGAGGATGTCTACACCGAGTGCGGCGAGGTGGCGGGCCTTGATTCTCAAGGGGGTGAGCCTGAATGGCTCCCCGGGCGCCGCAAGCACCTGGCGCGGGTGCGGCTCGAAGGTAAGCACGGCAAGCGGCGCGCCGAGGGAGTGGGCGATACGCCGGCTTTCCTCGATGACCGCACGATGGCCCAGATGGACGCCGTCGAAATTGCCGACGGCAACCACCCCGCCCCGCGCCTCCGCGGGCGTTGACTGCCAGTGCCGAACGATGCGCATGGGCGCGCTTTCCCCAAACCTGAGCGGGCCGGAGAATAACCGCGGCGCCTAGTCGCGTCGATGGCTCTTCGGCAGGTCGGAGGCTCGACGCCTCACCACATGCGCAGGCCCGCCATCAAGACGTGCTGGGTGATATCGCCGTAGTCGTTGAGGTCGCCGGTCTTGAGGAAGCGATATCCCACATGCCAGCCCTGGAAGTGAACGCCCAAGCCCAGCTGATAGGCGAATTCCGTGTCCGTCTCGTCGCCGCCCTCGAGAGCAATTTGTGCTCTATCGAGGATTCGGTGGCTGGTGTCGGCAAACAACATGCCGGCGCCACCGCCGGCATAGAAACCCCACGTCGTGCCGGCTCCGAGGTCCACCCAGGAGTTCAGCATCACGCCATAGGTGCGGACATCGCCGGAAACCGAGGCGCTCAGCCCGTGGGTCTGACGCTCGCTGCCGGAAGCCGTGTCGATGTCGAAGAAGACTTCGGCCTCGGCCCGAAGCATCTCGGTAAGGCCCATGCCCACGACGCCGCTGATCCGAAAGTTCGTGTCGTCGTAGGTGGGAGTCTCGAAGTCGCTGCAACTGCCGTTGCTGCACCCCTGGAGCCGCGACAGCTCACCGGGGAGATCGAAATCGAACACCCCGACATCGGCGCCGAAGTAGAGGCCAACCTGTTCGGCGTGGCTCGGGGGGGACAACAGTGCCAGGGTCGCAAAGGCGCTCCCGGCCACGGCTGACAGAATTGCTCTCATCCCAATTCCCCTCGTGCAGCGGGCCGAGCGCTTCCGACTCGGCGGAAGACAGCGTCCCGACGTTCCACGCGCACGGCACGCACGTCAACATCGGCGTCTGCCGAGTTACCTGCGAGAGGGGGGAAGAGGGGAGGGGACGCGGGTTGCGCCCCCTCCGAGAGTGTTCGGCTTAGTCGAACGGATAGGCGGCCGGCTTCGAGGACCACTGCATGTAGGCCTCGCGCTGCGCGTCAACGCCCACCTTCTCGGTGAGCGCGTCCCACGCCTCGGCCACGTCGTCGAGCTCCTCCTGCGGGTCGGCACCGCCCATCACCGCCTGAAGCCCGATCGCCAGTGCATCCTCGTAGGCGAAGGTGTTGATGATCGAGAGATCGAGCAGGCCGGAGACCCCGCCCGCCTGCAAGGCATCGAGGTATTCCTTCGCATCCGGCCAAAGCGACTGGTACTCCGGCGACGAGAAGTGCGACTTGCGGAAGGGATCGCGCAGCGTGTAGGGCAGCTGCACCCGCTGGCCGCTGATGTCGATGCTGTTGATCCACTGGATGTAGAGGTAAGCCGCGTCCTTGTTATTGCTGTCGGACGAGACTGCCATCGAGAACCCGGCAGCGAGCTGGGGATGGCCGCCCGGAGGCAGCGCATAGCCCACCTTGCCCGCAACCACCGACGGCGGCACCCACTGCATGGCGATGTCGTCGGTGCCATAGCCCGCCGACCAGCGGCCGACCGGCGGCCACCACTGGGTCATGGCGATCTGGCCGGCGTTGAAGGCGGCCAAAGACTCGATCGCGCCCCACTGCTCGACGCCGGGCGGCATGGTGGTGTTGTCCTTCACCATGCCGGCAAGCGCCTTGACGCAGCCCGGGCCGTTGACCGACGCCTTCATGGACTCGGCGTCGAAGAACTTGCAACCCTCGTTGCGCGCCCGCTCCTGATAGAAGTAGTGCAGGAGGCCGCGTACCCGCATGAAGCCGGCGCCGTACACCTCGGGCGCCTTCGCGTCGGTGATCGCCTTGCTGACCTCGTAGAACTCGTCCCACGTGGTCGGGACCGAAAGGCCCATCTCCTCGAAGATGTCCTTGCGGTAATAGAGAATCAGCACGTCGCCATCATCCGGGAAGCCGTAGATGGTGTCGCCGATCCGCATCTGGTTCTCGCGATAGACGTCGCCGATATCCTCGAGCTCCTCGCGATAGCCGTACTTGTCGACGTATTCGTCGAGGGGCTCGACCGCGCCGGCGCGCACCATGTCGCCCATCCAGGCGGGCACCACGCTCAGCACGTCATAGGCGCCGGTTCCCGCCCGATGCTCCTGCAGCATCTTGGGGAACATCTCGTTCACCTGGGACTCGATCACATTGACCTTGATCCCCGTGAGCTCTTCCCACATCGGGCCGGAGAAGTTCTGCGGGCCGAGCGACTGAAGCCCGGCCTCCCAGATCACATTGATCTCGGTGCCGGCGTACTGCTTGGCCTCACGCACCGCGATCTCGGCGGCGCTCTCGGCCCAGGCGGCGCTTGCCCCCGCCCCAAGCAGAGCGAGCGCGGTAAGCCCGCCCATCATTGACCGCATCGTTCCCATTGCCATTGCTGTTCTCCCTCGACTCGGCGCGAAGACGCCAGAAAGCAAAGGGGAGGGGACGATGCCCCTCCCCGAAAGAAACCGGGATCAGTCGCCCGGATAAGCCGCTGGCTTGGAGGCCCACTCCATGTAGGCCTCGCGCTGCGCATCGACGCCCACCTTCTCGGTGAGCGCGTCCCACTTGGCGGCGACGTCGTCGAGCTCCTCTTGTGGATCGCCACCGCCCATCACCGCCTGAAGCCCGGCCGCGAGCGCGTCGATATACGCGAAGGTATTGATGATCGAGAGATCGAGCAGGCCCGAGACCGCGCCCTTCTCAGCCGCTTCAAGATAGTACTTCGCGTCCGGCCAGCGCGACTGGTACTCCGGAGACGAGAAGTGCGACTTGCGGAAGGGATCGCGCAGTGCGTAGGGCAGCTGCACCCGCTGGTGGCTGATGTCGATGCTGTTGATCCACTGGATGTAGAGATAGGCCGCGTCCTTGTTCTCGCTGCTGGACGAGACCGCCATGGCGAACCCGGCCGCAAGCTGCGGGTGGCCACCCGGCGGCAGCGCGTAGCCCACCTTGCCCGAAACCACCGACGGCGGCACCCACTGCATGGCGATGTCGTCGGTGCCGTAGCCCGCCGACCAGCGGCCGACCGGCGGCCACGACTGGAGCATGGCGGTCTGGCCGGCGTTGAAGGCAGCCAGCGTCTCGACGAAGCCCCACGCCTCGATGCCGGGCGGCATGGTGGTGTTGTCCTTGACCATGCCCGCGAGCGCCTTGACGCAGCCGGGGCCGTTGATCGTCGCATTCATGGACTCGGCGTCGAAGAACTTGCAGCCCTCGACCCGCGCCCGCTCCTGATAGAAGTATTGCAGGAGGCCGCGCGCGCGCATGAAGCCCGAGCCGTAGACGTCCGGCGCCTTCGCGTCGGTGATCGCCTTGCTGACCTCGTAGAATTCGTCCCACGTGGTCGGCACCGAGAGGCCCATCTCCTCGAAGATGTCCTTGCGGTAGTAGAGAATGAACACGTCGCCATCATCCGGGAAGCCGTAGATGGTGTCGCCGATCCGCATCTGGTTCTCGCGATAGACGTCGCCGATATCGTCGAGCTCCGCCCGATAGCCGTACTTGTCCACGTACGCATCAAGGGGCTCGACCGCGCCGGCGCGCACCATGTCGCCCATCCAGGCGGGTACGACGTTCAGGACGTCATAGGCGCCGGTGCCGCCCCGATGCTCCTGCAGCATCTTGGGGAACATCTCGTCATGCTGGGCTTCGACGATGTTGACCTTGATTCCGGTGAGCTCCTCCCAGAGCGGGCCGGAGAAGTTCTGCGGGCCCAGCGCTTGCAACCCGGCCTCCCAGAACACGTTGATCTCGGTGCCGGAATACTCTTGAGCCTCGCGCACCGCGATCTCCGCAGCGCTCTCGGCCCAGGCGGCGCTTGCCCCTGCCCCAAGCACCGCAAGCGCGGCAATCCCGCCGATTGTGGATCGTATGGACCTCATTGCCATCGATGGTCTCCCCATGTTGGGCGCGGCGGCGCCGCGCTTTCTTCCAAACTATCGGCCGCCTGCGGCTCCTGCCCGCGGGCCGCGGCAGACCTTTCGGAGCGCAGCGATACCTTCCGCCACGCCGCGCTGAAGCAGCCAACTATCGCCCGAACAGCACAGAAAATCGAAGCCGATCTCGTAAAGCGCCAAGCCGGTTTCGGTGTCGTCGTAGATGCGTCCCAGCGACTTGCCGTGTTGCGCGCAGGCGGCGGCGGCCCGCTGCATCGCTGCCTGGAATCTCGTGTGGTCGAACTTCGCGGGAATGCCCATGGCAACCGAGAGATCGAAGTGGCCGATCCAGATGCCGTCCACGCCGTCGAGCGCGGCGATGGCCTCGATGTCCTCGATCCCCTCGGGCGTCTCGATCTTGGGGAAGAACACCACGTCCCGGTTGGCGGCGCGGAGCTTGGGCGCCGGCGCACCGGGGACGAAGCGGTCGTGGGTGATGCCGACGGCAACGCCCCGCGCACCCTTCGGCGCATAACGGACGTGATCGAGGATGGCGCGCGCCTCGGCGGCGTTGCCGACCTTGGCTGGCTGGATACCGTCCGCCCCCATGTCGAGCGCACGGGCCACCATGTCGTAGTCGCCGCCGACAGTGGAGACGATCACCGGCAGGTCGGCCGCCTGATAGAAGCGCAGCATCCGCTTGAGCTGGTCGTAGCCGAAGCCGGAATGCTCCATGTCGAGTAGCGCGTACTCGCAGCCGGCGGCCTTGAGGATCTGCCCCATGCCGGGGCTGTCGAACTCGATCACGAACGAGCCGAATTTGGCCCGCTTCGTGCCCATCATCGCGCGCAGCGCGGCGCTCGGCATCCTCTGCTCCTATCCTTTCCGTCGGTCGGCGAGCGCGGCCTTCAGATCGTCGATGCCCTGCCGCAGCGTCTCCCGCAGCAGCCAGACGTCGCCGGAATAGCAGATCATGTCGTAGCCCTTGTGGTAGGCAGCGACGCCGGCCTCGACATTGGGGACGATGCAGGCGAAGGACTTCTTGTTCTTGACGCAGGCGCGCGCGACCCGCTGCTCCGCCTCAATGACAACGGGGTGATCGAATTGGCCGGGATACCCGAGCGCGGTGCTGAGATCGAAGTGGCCGATCCAGATGCCATCGACTCCCTCCGTGGCGGCGATTGCTTCGACGTTCTCCACGCCCTGCCGGGTCTCGACCAGCGGGAACACGGCAACCCGGCGGTTGGCGGCGCGCATCTTGGTCACCGGCGCGCCGGGCGCGTAACGGTCGTGGGCGACACCCAACGCCACCCCGCGATGCCCGTGCGGCGGATACTTCGCGTGCGCCACGATTCGCGCCGCTTCCTCACCTGAGCCCACCATCGGCAGCATGATCCCCTCGGCGCCCATGTCGAGCGCGCGGGCGATGTGGTGGTAGTGGCGGGACGGCGGGCGCACGAGAGTCGGCAGCTGCGCGGCCTCCGTGTAACGCAGCATCTGCTTCAGCGTGTCAAAGCCGAAGCCGGAATGCTCCATGTCGAGGAAGAGGAACTGGGCGCCGGCGGCCTTGAGAATATGGCCGATGCCGGGCGAGGTGAGCTCGATGGCAAGCGTGCCGAACTTGGCCCGCCGCGTGCCCGCCATCTCCTTCAACGTGGTCAGCGCCACCCCCGGTCTCCGCTCTAACCCGTGTGTGTGTGTCGCGCCGTTCGGTACGCGATTCCGCCAGCGCGGAACGAATGTTAGCAGCAATGGCGCGGTCCGCCGAATCGGTATAGGGACGCGGCCTGACGATTCGCTTTCCGCGGTGGCCGGCTGTCGCGCGGGCAGCGACCGCAAAGCGCCGTCTCGTTCGTTATCGGGGTCGGGTGACCGTGCCCGACGCGGATGGGCCCTCTTAGGAAATGTGTAAGAGCCACAATCTGTTCATTTTTGTTGATGTTTCCATAACAATTCGTAACTACCCAGGTACCCCGCCGCCAGTTCTGAGTGCGTGCTGATGTTGCTTGCCGTCGGTGCCGTTTCGCCGTCGGCGCGTCGTTGATCTCCGCTTGACTGTATAGGTTCAGACTTCCTGACCTCGTGATGCTGGCTGTTCTGGGCAGCGTGCCGGGAACTCCTTGAATTCTGATACATTTCGGTTGTTTCAGGCGGTTTTTCGCTGGGTGTCGCGCCCGAGTGGCGTCCGGTCGGCCGAGAGGGTGACAGGGTCGGCGCCGATGACGACCGAGATGCGCTCGCCCGGGGCGACGCCATGCGATGCCGCCATCGGGGCGCGCAGGCGGGCGAACTCCGTCTGCACGAGCGCGCTTCCCTCGAGCCGGCCGACCGGGCCCGTGAGAATGTTGTTCATCCCGACGAACTCGGCGACGAAGCGGTTCGTCGGCGCGCGGTAGACGGCAAGCGGTGCGCCGATCTGCATGATCCGCCCTTCGTTCATCACCGCGACGCGGCTCGCCATCGCCAGTGCCTCCAACTGGGCGTGCGTGACGAAGAGGAACGTGATTCCGAGCTGGCGGTGGAGACGGGTCAGCTCCGATTGCATCTGGACAACCTCAACGCCAATCAGGTGTTCGGGTGGCGGCGGTTGTTTCGCGAACCGGCGCGTGCCGCCGGAACCTGGATCAACTCACCAGTCCGAGTGGCAGTCTTTTGCGCCGCCCTTTGGCTGAATCTCGCGCCGGAGTTGACGCCTGCTGACACTCGAACGCCGCGCCGACCTGCAGCGACGGCTCGAACAACGCGGTGTCAGCGGTAAGCTGTTGTTCGACGTCGGCGGCGCGGGCCGTCGACTCGATCGGCCGCCAAATTCAGCGACGCGAATTGCGGGCGTAGAAGGGCTCGCGCGTCTCGGCGTCGAGATAGCCGTCATAGAACTTCCGGACATGGGACAGCACGTTGCGGCTGAGCGCGATGCGCCGCAGCTCGTCGTCGTCGGCCGGCCGCCTGAGCGACGCGGCGAGCTCGGCCAGCGCCGCCTCGCGGTCGAGCCGCGTGAAGCGGCCGTCGCGCAGGATCGGCTCGCCTGCGACCAGCACCGTCTTGACGCCCGACGACTTGGCGCGGAGGACGATCGCGTCGATTACCGAGACGTCGATGTCGAGATCGAGGAACGGGCCGGTGATGTCGCGCCAGCTGATGAGCACCATATCGGCCGCCTTGCCAACCTCGAGCGAACCGATTTCGGTGCCGAACGGTGTCGTCTGCGCGCCATTCGACGTCGCCATGCGCAGCACCTGGGCCGAGGTCGGCACGCTGTCGTCGAAGCCCGGCTCGCGGTGCACGTTGAGCACCATGCGCATCTCCAGAAGCATGTCGCGGTCGTCGTTGAGGAGCGCCCCGGTGAGGCGCTCGGAGCCAAAGGTCTCGGTCCATTCGTCGAAGGGGAGGTTGGAGGTGATCAGGGTGGCGCCCCGTTCGTAGCGCTGGGAGACCAGCTCGAACAGCAACTCGGCGCCTGTCTTCGATAGCGGGACGAAGCCGACCTCGTCGATGATCAACAGCTTGAGGCTTGCCAGCTGCTTCTGCAGCCGCAGCAGTCGTCGTTCGTCACGCGCCTCCATGAGCTCATGCACCAGCGCCGCTGCGGTGATGAAGCGCACGCTCAGCCCCTTCTGGCAGGCGGCCAGTCCGAGCCCCAGGGCGACATGGCTCTTGCCGGTGCCCGATGGGCCGAGGGCGATGACGTTCTCGCGCCGCTCGATCCATTCGCAGCGCGCCAACTCCAGCACCCGCGGCTTGTTCAGCGCGGGCATGGCCTTGAAGTCGAAGCTGTCGAGGCTCTTGGCGAGCGGGAACTTCGCCGCCTTGATGCGCCGCTCGACCATGCGCCCTTCGCGCTCGATCAACTCCAGCTCCGCCAGCCGGGCCAGGAACTGGATATGATCCAGGCCCTCGGCCGCGCACTGGTGCGCCACTTTCTCGTATTGGCGCAGGAAGGTCGGCAGCTTCAGGGCCTTGAGGCGGTGCGCCAGCAGGATGTGGGGCGTGTCCGTCATGCCGCGTCCTCCGACAGCAGGCACATGTAGCTGGCCGCCGAGGTCCTGCCGACGGTAGCCTTCGGCAGATAGGGGTAGACATCGAGGTCGAGCTTCGGCGGGCGCTTCTCGAGGCGGCACAGCACCAGGTGCTTGACCGCGTCGAAGCCTATGGCGCCCAGGCGCAGGGCATCCTTCACTGCGGCGTGGAGATCCTCCAGCCCGAAGCTCTCCAGCAGCCGCAGGACCTGCACGTACTCCCGCCGCCCCGCCTTGAGCGCGCGTGCCTCCATCAGGCGGCGCAGGGTCTGGAAGGCGGGCGGCAGGTCCCATCCGGCGAGCGGCGCTACCTGGTCCAGGGCGCCGATCTTCTGCTCGATCAGGGGCAGATAGTGGATCGGCTCGAAGATCATGTCCTCACGCTCATAGGACCGGGGATGGCGGGCGATGACGTCTCCGCCACAGCCGATCACCACTCGATCGACGTAACCGCGTACCCAGACGTCACGATGGCCATAGGCCACCGGCACCGAGTAGTCGTTGGTCCGATAGCGAACCAGAGACTGCGAGCTGACCTGGCCGGGAGCCTGGTCACAGGCCTCGAAGGGCGTAGCCGGCGGCGCGGCCATGGCCGCCACATCCCGCGCCAGGCGCTCTCCGATGGTCTCGCGGTGTCCGCGCAGGATATCGCCCTGGCGGCTGTGGCATTGCTCCTCGAGCCGCAGGTTGAACTCTTCCCAGCTCGCAAACCGTGGCAGCGGCACCATGAAGTTGCGCCGGGCCAGGATGCGCGACACCAGGCAGCGGTCGTTGTCGTAGAGAACCGATCGGGGAACCCCGCCGAAGAAGGCGAAGGCATGCACATGCCCGTCCATCCACGCCTCGGCCGTCGCCGCAGGGTAGGCCCGCACGTAGCAGGCGTCGCTGTGCGGAAGATCGAACACGAAGAAGTGCGCCTTGCGCGCGATACCCCCGATCACCGCCCGCGCCTCGCCGAAGTCCGCCTGCCCATGCCCCGGCGGATGGATCAGCGGCACGAACATCTCTCGCCGCCGGCGCCGATGCTCGCGCACATGATCCTTCACAATCGTGTAGCCGCCGCTGAACCCGTGCTCGGCCCGAAGACGGTCGAAAATGCGCTTCGCCGTGTGCCGCTGCTTGGGCAGCTGCTCCAGATCGTCCCGCAGCCACCCGTCGATGATCTCGATGAACCCGTCCAGCTTCGGACGCCGAAGCGGCGCCGTCCGCCGATAGCCCGGCGGCGCCGAAAACTGCAGCATCTTCTTCACGCTCTCGCGTGAAATCCCGAAATGACGCGCCGCAGCCCGCTCACTCATCCCGTCCCGACACGCGAGACGGACCTTCCGATAAAGTTCCACGGTATGCATGCCCCCGCCCTCCCCGTCGCCGGGAAGGGCCTATCTGGCAGAGTCTTGCTCCGCCCGCTGCGAGACAATCCCGCCGCTACCGTGGACTAATTTCGCACCGCCGTTTCCACAAAGCACCGAACCCACCGCACCCACGGCATCGCGTTCAAGCGCCAGGTCGTTCAGGAGTATCTCGCCGGCGAGACGCTGCACGGCCTGGCCCGTCGGCACGAGCTCTCCCGCACCCTGATCCGGATCTGGGTGGACAAGTACGAGGCCGGCGCCTTCGACGAGGACGCCGAGGCGGCCGACACGATCCAGGAATACGAGGCCCGGATCGCGGCGCTCGAGCGCCTGGTCGGCAAGCAGGCCCTGGAGCTCGAGTTTCTAAAGGGGGCTCAGCGGCAAGGACGCCGGCCGAGAAACGCGCCCATGTCCGTCATCACCGGCCCCAAGGCCTCTCCGTCGCCGAAGGATGCCGACTGATGGGGATCGCGCATTCTACTTACTACGACAAGCCCAAGGGCTCGGCAGACGACACCGCGCTGGTGGAGGCCATGCACGCGATCAAGGATGAGTTCGAAGCCTACGGCTGGCGGCGCATGCAGGCGGCGCTGAGGCATCGCGGCTGGGTGGTGAACCACAAGAAGATCAAGCGCCTGATGCGCGAGCACGCGCTGCATCCGCCCTGCCGGCGCCGCTTCGTCGCCACCACCGACAGCGACCACGACGAGCCCGTCTTCCCGGACCGCTCCAGGGAGCGCGATGTCGATGGTCCGAACCAGCTCTGGGTCGCCGATCTGACCTACATCGCGATCCTGGGCGGCTTCGTCTATCTGGCGGCGATCATGGATGCGTGGTCGCGGCGCATCGTGGGCTACGCCCTCGGCCGGCGGATCGATGCCCGGCTAACCCTTGCGGCGCTGGCGACGGCGATCGAGGGCCGCAACCCGCCACCCGGCTGCATCCACCACTCCGACAGGGGCTCGCAATACGCCGCCCAGGCCTACCGGGCCCTGCTCGACGAACACGGCCTGGTCGGCTCGATGGGCCGGCGCGGCAACCCCTACGACAACGCCATGATGGAAAGCTTCATGAAGACCCTGAAGGTCGAGGGCGTCTATCCCATGGCCCTCGAGAGCGCGGAAGACGTGGCGGAGCACCTGCCCCGCTTCATCGACAGCTACAACGAGAGACGCCTACACTCCGCCCTCGGATACCTGAGCCCCGACCGTTTCGAGGAGGAGCAGTCCCGCAAGCCGGTCAAATCGGCCGCATGAAACTGTCCGGCCCCAGGGGCCCACTCCAGTCAGGGGTCAATATTGAATGCCGATTGACAGCCCAATATCGAGCGCATGCTCCAGCTCGGCCTCTCCGGCATGGCCGAGGCCATGGAGGAGCAGCGCGATATCGCCGACATCGACCAGCTCGGCTTCGACGACCGTCTCGCCATGCTGCTCGAGCGCGAGTGCCAGCACCGCGACAACCGCAGCTATCTCGGTCATCTCCGACAGGCCCAGCTGCGCGTCCGGGCGGATATCCAGGACATCGACTGCAGCGCCGGACGCGGCATCGCGCGCACCACGCTCACCCAGCTCGCCGCCGGCGGCTGGATCCGGCAGGCCATCAATCTGATCATCTGCGGCGCAACGGGATCGAGGAAGACATTCGTCGCCTGCGCCCTCGCCCATCAGGCCTGCCGCCAGAAGCAGGCCGTCCTCTATCGACGCGTCCCCGAGCTGATCGCAGAACTCGCCCGGGTCCGCGACACGGCGCGTCACGATCGGCTCATGCGCCGCCTCGTCAAGTACAACCTCCTGGTCCTCGACGACTGGGGGCTGCAGGACTTCTCAACCGAAGGCAGGCGCGAGCTGATGGAGATCGTCGAGCAGCGCCACGAGTGGAGGTCCACCCTCGTCGCCAGTCAGATCCCCGTAGAGCACTGGCCGAAGGTGATCGGGGAGCCAACGATCGCGGACGCCATCCTCGATCGCATCGTCCACAACGCCTATCGCATCGACCTCGAGGGCGGGTCGAAGCGCAAGCGCAACAAGCTTCCGCCCCTCGACGGCGGCGACGACGGCAACAGAGCCCCGGCCTGACGGCCGGGGTCCATGGGCGCCTGCGGCGCCTTCCTGGCTGCGAGGGCGGAGGGGCGCGGCGGCATGCCTGATGTGAGGGGTTGCCGCCGCGCCCACCGGTCCTCTGCACGGCTAAGGGGCCTCGGCATACGCTCGGCTCGGGCTGGCCACTGGCCAGCCCCCTGCAATCACCAAGGGAGGGGGCCACAAACACATCCGGGAGAGACAGAGCGATGGCGCGCCCGCGGCGCGGTCAAGTGTCGTCGGAATCGCGGTCAAGTAAAATCGGAAACGGCGGTCAAGTGCGTCGGATTCCGCACTTGAAATGGTATTCTCAGACTTCCTGACCTCTGCTGATTTTAGGTGACACGAGCCGCGCGGATTCCGAGGCCCCGTCGATGTCGTAGACTATGCGCAGACGGGTGCCGGGGAAGACCGTTTCGGTGGCGTTCAGGTCGCTCAGAACCGCATCGATCCAACGGTCGCAGGCGTCGTTTGCGAGGCCAAGAATGTGGACCCGCAGGAGGCCATTGCCAGGATCCGGCAGGATGTCGGCATCGGCGGTGAGCAGCGCTTGAAGCAGTTTCCGGGGATGGGGCTTGTGGCCCTGCGCCTGCATGACGGGAAGCATCATGCGGGTTTCGGCGCGGTAGGCGATCATCCGGATGACGTCGAGGAGGAGGCGCTCGCGCGCGGGCAAGGCATCGAGCTGCTCGGCTTCGTCGAGGTCGCCGGCCCGGCAGTGCTTGGGCGTCTCCCTGCGGCTGGCCCTGACGATGTCGCGGACATCCTGGAGGTCCCTGACTTCCCTCCTGAGTTCCGCCGTCGGCTGCTTCTTCCGGGCCGTGTCGGCGATGCGGTTGCGCAGGCGGCCAAGCTGGCGGTCGAGGCGATGGATTGCCTTGTCATAGGCCCGCCGCAGCGGGTTGACGACCATGGCGGCGGGATCGAGAGGCTCGAGCTCGTGGGTCGGCAGGGCGTCGAGATTGAACTCGTCACGCATGTACTTGAAGAAGTTCTCCTGCGACCAGCGCGAGAACATGGCGCCCGCAACCTCAGCCATCGGCTTGTGCGGATCGGTGGTGATCAGCGGCACCTGACGGCCGTTGTCGAGCAGGCGGCGGATCTGGCGCACCCTGAAGCCGTTCGGCAACGTCACCGGCTTCTCAGCCAGCCGCATGGTGGCGCTGCCGTCCGCCGCCGGTCCGTGAATGGGAACGGTCATCGCGCCGAAGTCCTCGGCCGGCCAGTCCTCGCCCCTGAAGTTCTTGTGCCAGGTCAGGCAGGCGACGCCGCGCCTCGCCAGCCGGCGGAACAGATCCGGGCTCCAGCCCTCGCGGTCGAAGACCAGGGTGAGCGCCGGCTGGCCGGGATGCTCGGCGGTCAGGTCCGGCGCCCCGGCGCCAACGATCCCAAGCTCCTGCAGCGCCGGCACCACGTCGGCTTCGATGGCCGCGACCATCTTCGGGTCCAGCGGCTTGTGCAGACAGAGCAGCGGCTTGCCGCCCAGAGCGTTGATCCAGTAGCTGGCGCTCGCCGGCAGGCACAGCTTCTCGCGCGAGACGAAGTGCTTGGGCAAGCGCCCCTTGCGGCCGGAGTAGACCTTGACGTGCCCGTCGATGGCCAGCGTCGCCCAGAGCTCCGGCTCGTCGGCCTGCCAGCGCCTGGCAAGGGCGAGCTGCCACGCCCGCACGCCGGCCTCGTCGTCGGCGATGAGAGCGATCTTGCGGCGCAGCGTCTTGACCTCGGGGCAGCGATCGAGGCCGAGAATGGCGCCCCATTCGCCCGGCGCCTGGTAGCGCAGGCTCTCGGGGTTGCGCACCCGCGCCAAGGTCATGAAGGCCAGGAAGAGCAGGATCGTAGGCAAGCCGTAATAGCCCTTCGGCAGCAATGGCAGGAGACCGGTCTCGGAGAGAAGACCTTCCTTCAGCAGGGCCGGCAGGGCGGCGAGCACGCCGCCGAAGCGGACACCGCGGGCGGCGGCGGCGAACTGCGGTTCGACCGGCCCCGCCTGTCCACAACTGGCCAGAACCCGAGCCGGAACATCGCAAGTCGCACGCCCCATCGGCGCCTGCCGGTCCCGCCGATCGCGCGCGCTGCGATCCGTTTGCGGCTGCGCTTCCAGCCCCGGCGCCGTCTCCGGCCCCGGGGCACCGGTACTCTCTTCATCGACACGGCCTTCAGGAGCCGCACCCGCGTCAGGCGGCGCAGCCAGCGCTGAGCGTCCGGGCTCCCCATCCGCCTCCGTGTTGCCGATCAGTCCCTGACGGCGCCACTTGTTGACCGATGGCGCTGACACGCCGAGAACCCGGGCCGCCGCAGAGCCGCTCAGGCCCGATGCCAGCAACGCCGTCGCCTTCTCCGCCAACTCCGGAGTGAACACCGACGGCCCGCGACCGCGCCGGGGCTTCATGAACCCCGCTTCGCCCTCGGCCAGGTAGCGCCGTCGTGCGCGCTGCACCGTCGCGCGCGAGACAGCGAAAGCGTCAGCCAGTTCCTGCGGCGAGACCGCGCTGATCGCCGCGAGGCGGCCGATCCGCAAGAGCATGGCCGTGCGGTCATCGGCGGCGTGGCTGTCAAAGGGAATGAGGTTGGAAAAGTAGGTGAAGGTGTCGTCCGAGATCAGGACGGCGAAGCAGCTGTTGCCGATCGAGACCGCCTCTGGAGGGCACATTGGGAGGGTACTGGGCATGGTTGAGACCCCGTGCAATTGGTATCAAATTATACTATCAGACCTCGGGCGCGACACCCAGCGAAAAACCGCCTGAAACAACCGAAATGTATCAGAATTCAAGGAGTTCCCGGCACGCTGCCCAGAACAGCCAGCATCACGAGGTCAGGAAGTCTGATTCTGATGACAAACGCAGTCAGCGAGGATCCCAGTATTGACAAAAAGGCTTATCCCCTTGCCTCCGGTTCGTCTAGATATTGACCTACGCAATGCAACGGTTTCAGCTGGCGGACTCAGAAAATCACAGCGCAGTCCGTGCCTTGTCCGGGCCTTCCAGCAGTGGGAAGGCACGCAACATCATGCGCTCCCGGAGCCAAGGGGATAAGCCTTTTGAAAAAATCCGCATTCGGTTTGATTACTGATTCTGCGTTTCCGCTTTAGCGCTCTCGGAAGATAGGCTGTTTCATGAATAATAACAATGCGTTATCGGAATGATGGGCAATTCAGTCCGGCTTTGTTCCGGGCATCTCGCTCAGCCAGACCCGTCGGACGCTGGGCGAGCGCGTGGATGGCCGGGACAAGCCCGGCCAGGACGTGTTGGGGTTTCCCGAAATGCATACGAACTTCTCGATCAGGATACTAGCCTGACCTATTCATCCTGCGTTGCCTTTGGAGGTCACGATGGCACGGCGTGAGCTTTCCCCCTGACGCCATAGGCATCCGGTTTCGAGCTTTGTTGTGACAGGCGTTGGGGGTTGAGGGGGAGTTCGGGTTTACGGGGCACGGCGCCCCGGCGGTCAGGGGCCTGCTGCTGCGAGGCGCCCTGCGAGCAGGCGGAAGAGGGCGGCGTCCGGGCAGGCAGAGGAGAAGTGGATACGGATGCGGGCGGCCTTTTCGATGACGCGGGCACCGATCTTGAGCAGGCGCAGCCTGAGAGTGGCGAACTCGGCGCGGGCGAGCGGCGCAGCACGGGGAATGGCGTCGCGCAGGGCGAGCATGAGCCAGTAGGCGCCGGTGTGCAGGACCAGCCTGAGCTGGTTGGCGAGCGGGCTTTGGCAAGAGGTCCGGTCCGAGGCGAGCTGGCCCTTGTGCAGCTTGATCAGGTTCTCGGCCTGGCCGCGGGCGCAGTAGAGGACTTCGTAGAGATGGCGGGGCTCGCCGCTGAGCGAGGTGACGATATAGCGGGCGTCGAAGCCGCGCGTGCTCGCCTCTAGCCTGGCGACGACCCGGCGTTCGCGGCCCCAGGAGCGGGCGGCGTAGGCGAAGGCGGCGAAGCTGCGCATCCTGTCTGCGCCGGCCTCGGCGCGGCGCACCTTGAGGTCGTCGGCCACCTCGTAGGCGAGGGCATGCAGCGCGCGATTGCCCGCGAGGCCGAAGATGTAGTCGACGCCGTTCTCCTCGCACCAGGCCATGGCCTGCGGGCGGCCGTAGTGGGAATCTCCGCGGAAGGTGAGCCGGGTGCGGGGCCAGTGGCGGCGTATACGGCGGACCAGATGCTTCAGCAGGGTGCGGACCTCAGGCCCGGACGGCGTCTTTCCCGGGCGCAGGAGGACCGCCACCGGCTTGCCGCTCTCCACATGGTAGACGTGGACGGGGAGAAAGCAGCGCGTGTCGTAATGGGCGTGGAAGAGCGAGAGCTGCTGGTGGCCGTGCACGGCATCGCAGGTGTCGTCGATATCCAGGGTGATGGCGGCGGGAGGGGCGGGAAAGGAGCGGCAGAAGAGATCGACCAGCGCCGCCGTCATGCGCGCCACCTCGATGCGGGACGGTGCGTTCTCCAGGCGGCTCATGGTCGGCTGCGAGCAGAGCGCGCCCCCGCTCTCCGGCGCCTGGCCCGCGGCGAGCTTGAACAGGGGGTCCGTGCGGAGCGCGTCGCAGTCGTCGGCATCCTCGTAACCGCAGGCGATCGCCAGCATGCGAAAGCGCAGCATGGCCGAGAGCGAGTGGACCACCTGCGCCTGATTGCGCCGGTCGCGGATGCAGCCTGCCAGGGTCTCGGCGAGGCGCAAGCGGCGCTCCGCCCCGCGCAACAGGACGAGGCCGCCGTCAGACGAGATCAGGCCACCATCGAAGGCGGCACTCACCTTCTTGCGTTGGACGCTTGGCAGATCGAAGGGGAGAAGGCTATCGTCGGTCATGGCGGGCGTGGCGTTTTCGTTGTTCGGAGAGGAAGACGCTCGGACAACGAATTCCTACCCGATGGCAACGGCTTACGCTACGTCCGCCACCCCAAAATCAGACACGCCGTGAATAATTGGGGCTAGGAGCGTGCGCCGCAGGAGTTTTCGCGTCGGGCAAACGGCGTTTGGCCGTAGTGACGTCGGCCGATTGACCGAACGCGGTGATTGGGGTTTTTCATGGTCCGGAGCCGAGGAACTGCGCCGGGAACGCTCGAAGGCGTAGAGAGCGCGTTGCGGGGGCGAACGACCCCCGCCAGTCGACACCGCGAAGCGCCATTGGTTGCGTCAACATGCCGCCAGCCCCGCCATGCGCTTGATGTTCAATGCCAGGCACACCAGATGCCATTCACCTCGGACTTGGTGCGCACCCCGAACGCTGAACCGCCGGAACCCCAGCACCTCTTTGATCCAGCCGTTCGGTGCCTCGGACAACCACTTGCGCTTGGCGTATTGAGCCCGGCCCGTCTTACTGGCCAGCTTCTCGCCCATGCGGTGGGTGGCCGGACGCGTCTCGGGGTCCACCGCCACTCGTGCCTTGCCCTCGCGCCCCAGCGCGACATGAGCATCGATGCCGCACTGCTCCAACGCCACCAAGTCCGCCTCGTTGCAGTAGCCCGCGTCGGCCAACACCACCTCGGGCTCGACATCGAAGGTCTCGCTCACCCCATCGAGCAATGGGAGCAACTGGCCCTGGTCGCTGGCGTTCGCATCGACATCGGTGGCGACAATGAGTTGATGCGTCTCGTCGACCACCGTCTGGGCGTTGTAGCACTGCTGGAACCCCTCGGTGGAGGTGTTCATGATCTGGCTCTCGGGGTCGGTGAAGTTGCTCTGCGCACCGGGGTCGGGCTCACCGTAGGCGCGCTTGTACGGCCGGCCTCCTTTGCGATTGCGGTCCTGGCCGGGCTCGCGCCCGCGCGCGTCATCGGCCTCACGTTGCGCCGCTTCCAGCCGCGCCTTCGCCTCCTGAATCGCCGCCAGGCGTTTCTCGCGCCGTTCGAGCTCCGCGGGCAACTCATCACCGCGCACCTCATCACCGTAGCGTTCATCCTCTTCGGCATCGACCGCGCCCGCTCGGTCCAGCAGCCGTTGAATCTCCTCCTTCAGCCGAGACTCCTCGGTCAACATCCGCCCATAGCTCATCGCCTTGCGCTTGCTCGCGTTCGCCCGCACCTTCGTCCCATCGACCGACAGCGTCCCAAACCGCACCACCCCCATCTCGCGCGCCACCCGCACCACCTCGACGAACATCCGCTCGAAGTCTTCGAGATGACGACGGCGAAATTCACAAATCGTGCGGTGCTGCGGGAAGTTCCCCGCCCCCAGCACCCGAAACGCCACGTCCTCCTCGATCTTTCTCGCAATCGCGCGCGAGGAAAACACCCCCGTCGCATAGGCGTAAATCAACACCTTGACCATCATCGAGGGCTCGTACGGGGAATTGCGCCGACCGTCACCCTCATACGGCGCGTACAACGCGCTCAACTCCAGAGAATCCACCAAATCGCTCACGTGATGCGCCAAGTGACCCGCCGGGAGCCACTCCCGAAGGTCCGGCGCCAGCAACAGCAACTGGTCCGGCTGATAGGGACGATACGTCGTCGACATCCAACCCGTCCTCGCTACGCGATGCCTTATCAGATCACACAGTCGCTTCGCAGGAAAGCAATCCCTTGCGATCCGCGATTCCTGCGGCGCACACTCCTAGCGGGTCTCCCCGGCCGCTGCCGCACCGTCCTCGCGAAACGACGGGTCCCAGCGCGCGAAGTACCAAGAGCCGTCGATTGCCGGGTCCAGCGGGTCGCCGTCGTCGCCGCGGTTCACCCAAGCGTCGTACTTCTCCCGCTCCTCGGCCGCCCAGGCCATCATGTCCGGGCGGAATTCCGGGTCGTCGCCCTTGCGCATCCGGGGCCCGCGGATGAGCACGTTCTCGAGCCCCGTCGGGTCGCTCGGCCGCTGCCAGCGAACGTCGATCGCCCAGCGCACCCGGTCGGAGCGGTTCCAGAGCCCTTGGTGCGGCATGTTCTCGTGGATGAAGAGCACCGAGCCCTTGCGCATCGCGCAGGTCACCTGCTCGCCGGGCGGCAGGTCATCGTCGGCGATGTAGAGATACCACGAACGCGGATCGGCGACCTTCTTCTCTACCCGATGGCGGGCGTTGCCGATGGGCCTGTGGCCGCCGCGCACAACCTGAAGGCAGCCGTTCTCCGTGCCCACGTCAAGCAGCGGGATCCAGCAGGCGGGCTGCGCCGTGGCTTGCCCGTTGGGTGCGAGATAGCCCGAATCCTGATGCCACGGCACTGTCATCAGCGCGTTGTCCGGCACCTTCGGGCGCACGTTCCAGATCGCCCCGCCCTCGATGTCGGGACCGATGATCGCAGCCACGATGTCGAGCAGGCGGTTCAACGACCACAGCGCCGCGAGCTCCGGCCCCATGGGCATCGAGATTTGAAGGAGACCGGGAGCCTTGTCGTACTCGGCCGCGATCCTGGCCATGCGGCTGTAGAAGCCCTCCTCGGCGTAGGTGCTCGTGATCCTGCCCGCCGCGAACAGGCGCTGGGCGAGCGAGTCAACGCGCGCCTCGATCTCCTCGATTACCGGCGCGAGTTCGTCGTCCGAGAACATTCCCTCGATGATGAGGAAACCGTCCCGCTCGTAGGTCGCCAGTTGCTCCGCGCTGATCGTCATCGCGCTTCCTCCCGCTCGCCGTCGCGCGCGATCGTCAGCCCGCGCCCATCATGAGCTTGATGATCTCGTCCTGGTCGGTCTCTTCAGTCTGCCTTATGCCGGAGAGCTGGCCCCGGTGCAGCACCATGATGCGGTCGGCCGTGGAGAATATCTCCTGCAGGTTGTGGCTCACGAACACCACGGCGACCCCGGTATCGCGCAGGCGGCCGATCAGCTCCAGCACCTTGCCGATCTCGACCACCGCGAGCGCCGCGGTCGGCTCGTCCATGAAGATCAGCCGCGTGTCCCAGTAGAGCGCGCGCGAGATAGCGACCGCCTTCTTCTGCCCGCCCGAGAGATAGCCGACCTGCGCGGTCGGCGACAGCGAGCCGAGGCCGAGGCTCTCCAACAAGGTCGCCGCCTCGGCGATCATGCGCCGCCGGTCGACGGTGCGGAAGCGGGTGCGGAGCAGACGGCCGAGAAAGACGTTCTCCCAGACCTCCAGATCGTCGACCAGCGCCATGTCCTGGTAGATGACCTCGATGCCGCTCTCCCGCGATTCGCGCGGTGTCGCGAAGGCTACCCGCCGGTCGGCATAGACGATCTCGCCCGCATTGGCGCGGTAGACGCCCGAGACCAGCTTGATCAGCGTCGACTTGCCGGCGCCATTGTCGCCGACGAGGCCGAGCACCTCGTGCCGGCGGGCCTCGAAGCTCACGTCGTCGAGCGCGACGACATGGTCGAAGCGTTTGGAGAGGCCGCGCACGCGGAGCAGCTCCTCCCCCTCCGTCCCGTTCATTGCACCGTCCCCGTGCGCCATCGCTCCTCGAAGATCTCCGTCACACGCCACATGACCACGGCGGCGAGGATCACGATACCGCGCGCCGCGTCCACCCAGAAGGCCGAGATCGGCAGCACGCTGAGGCCTGTCGCGATCACGCCGAGCAACAGCACGCCGCCCAGCGGCCCGAGCATGGTACCCTTACCGCCCGTGAGGCTGACACCGCCGATGACGGCGGCGGCGAAGACCTCGAACACCATGCCCTGGCCCAGATTGATGGTCACGGCCTGGAGCCGGCCGGCGAGCACCCAGCCCGCCAGGGCACCCAGCATGCCGGAGACCACGAAGGCCGCGAAGATGCGCCGGTCCACCGGGATGCCGGCAGCGAAGGCCGCCGACTGGTTGCCGCCGATGGCATAGAGATCGCGGCCGACGCGCGTGTGGGCGAGGAAGACGTGGCCGAGGCCGAAGAGCGCCAGGAAGAGAATCACCGAAAGCGGCAGCATGCCTGCGACGCTGTGGCTGCCGAGCGCGATGTACCCGTCCGGCATGTCGTACATCGACTTCGCGTCGGTGAAGACATAGGTGAAGCCGCGTAGCGCCAGCAGCATGGCCAGCGTGACGATGAAGGCGTTCACCTTGAGCTTGAGGATGAAGAGGCTGTTGACCGCGCCGATGGCGGCGCCCATCGCGAGCATGAGCACGATCACCAACGGCGCCGGCAGATACCATTCGGAGCCGAAATTCGCGTTGGTGGACACCATCCAGGCGCCCACCAGCGCCGTCAGCCCGAGCGTGGATTCGGTAGAGAGGTCGAAGCGCCCGGTCAGAAGACAAAGCGTCATGCCGATCACGAGAATCCCGAGGATCGAGGAATGCTCGAGCACGTTCATCAGGATGCGGACCGAGATGAGCCGCGGCTCGATCAGGATGAAGACCACCGTGACGACGATCAGCACGAGCCAGACCATGTTGCGCAGGACGAGGCGCGTCGGTCCGCTCATCATGGCCGGATGCTCGCTCGCAGGCGCCGGCTCGGGCAGGGACGCGCCGCGGTCCTGATCGGCGGCGGTCACGGCACGCCTGCGTCTGCGCGCGCAGCGGTCATGGCTGGAGGCACCCGGCGCCGGGTGTGCGGCACCGGGTGCGGCGCAGTGGGGCCGCGAACCGGGCGCGCCTGCGACGCCCCCGGCCCGGTCCCGTGCCGCACCCTTCCCGCTCCGGGGAAGGGGAACGGCCGCCCCGCTTACTGATATCTCTTGATCGCGTTGCCCCAGAGGGTCGGGTCGGTGTGGTTGGAGCTGTCGATCACCTTGCTCGGGGTCTGAATCTCCCAGCCCTCGGTGTCGTCCGCCCGTATCGCCACCTGCCCGTCATGCGCTCGGCCGGGCGCGCTGATCGCGCCGGCTGCCTCGATCCTGAAGGTGCCGTCGAGATAGTCTTTCATGTATTCCGCCAGGATCGTGCCGTAACCGACCATGTCCTGGAGTGCCGAGGCATCCCAGTAGCCCTCGCCGATCAGGTCGAGGATGCGCGGGTCGCCGTCGATGCCGGTGACCACGATGTGATCGGGGTCGCCGATCGGCTTCCACTTGCCGATGGACTTGAGCGCAGCGTCCACGCCCGGGATCACATCGCTGCCCATGGTGATGCCGACCACGTCGTTGGCGCTCGCGATCGACTTGGTGAGGTCGTGGAACTGCGCGGCGTCCCAGTGCGTGTTGCGCGAGATGACCTCCAGGTCCGGATAGCGCGAGAGCACGGCGTTGATGGCGTCGCTCCGCACCTTGGCGTTGGTGCTCGCCATTTCGCCCTGGAGCTCGAGGATGATGCCCGCCACGGCGCCGCGTTGCTGTTCCAACCGCTTGACCAGTTCCTCGGCGGCCAGCGTGCCGAGCGCGACCTGATCGGCGCGCGAGATCAGCTCGACCTTGCCGGCGGCGGTCGTCCGCCCCAGCATGAACACCGGGATGCCGGCCTTGTTGGCCTTCTTGACCGAGACGACGGTGGCATTGCTGTCGACCGGCCCGCCGACGATGGCGTCATAGCCCAACGCGATTGCCGTATCCCACTCGTCGGCCTCGCGTTTCGGGTCGTTCTCCGCGTTCTTGATGACCGCCTCCATGCCCTGGGCTTCGCACTGCTCCTGCCAGTTCTTGGCGATCACCACGTCGGCAGCGTTGCCGAGCGTCGGCGCGATATAGATGACCTTGTACCCATCGGCGCTTGCCGTCTGGCCGCCAAGCGCGATGCCGAGCCCAATCGCAACCGCGATCGCCGCCCGTCTCAGGATTCTCCCCACGTGCATGACATCCTCCCCATCATGTCTATTGTCGGCCGTCCCCGTTGCGATGGTCTGGAGTATTCGGGCCCCAGCCGAAGCCGCAGCATAGCGCGGCGTCGCAGGCGCCTGTCAAATCGAGGCCTCCGGCAGACCCGCGCCCTGTCGGCCTGGTAGCGCAGACCATGACCCTGGCGAGACATGCGGGCTAAGATGGGCCGGTCTCTGGATCGAGCCGGGAGTGTGACGGGCTTGGCCGCGGATGGCGAACCGGACGGGCGGATCGAGAGCGACGTTGTTGTCATCGGCGGGGGCCTCGTCGGCCTCACGCTGGGTGTGGCGCTCGTCGGCGCCGGGATCGAGACGGTGGTGGTCGACGGCGCGGCGCCGGAGGCGATGCGTGATGCCGCGTTCGACGGCCGGGTCTCGTCCATCGCGCTTGGCTCCAAGTGCGTGCTGGACGGCATCGGGCTGTGGCCGGCGGCGCCGAGCCGATCCTGGAGATCCGCGTTTCCGACGGCGATGCGCCGCTCTTCCTGCACTACGATCACAAGGCCGCGGGCGCGGGGCCGCTCGGCTTCATCGTCGAGAACCGGGCCATCCGCCACG
This sequence comes from Alphaproteobacteria bacterium, assembly GCA_963422645.2. Taxonomy (GTDB): domain Bacteria; phylum Pseudomonadota; class Alphaproteobacteria; order UBA828; family UBA828; genus WTGU01. Next base: position 218,820 of record CAXXVO010000006.1, on the reverse strand, counting down.
CCCTGGGCGCGCGCTGCGGCGCTGCCGGCCCTCCGCCATCTCGCGCCGGCCTCGGTCGAGGCGCTGGGGCCTGCCGACGGCGCGACCCTGGCCCGGCTCGCGGACGGCAGGTGAGTGCGTGCGCGCCTTGCCGTCGCCGCCGACGGCGCCAATTCCAGGCGACCCGTCCGATGAACTGCACGATCAGTTCTTCGTTCGTCATTGGCTTTCCCACGATCGGTTGTGCGGTCGCGACGATGATAGGGACGGAGCAGCTCGGCGTCGCGAACGGCGCCGTCAAATCCGACAGACTGCTGGCCGAGCGTGATGGGGACCAGCTTGCCGCGGCCATTGCCGTCCTGCGCGCCGGCCACTCAGCGTGGGGTGAACGGGGCCGTACCAGTGGAGAGGCTACGGTGCCGCGACTTCGCGCATCAGCGTCTCAATCCGGTCGGCGATCCTTTGAGCGGGCTCGCGGAGTTGGGCGACAGTCCAGTCGGCGGCGTAGCCTTCGGTCACATCGTTGGGCCGGGCGTGATTGACCAGACGCTTGGTGAGCGTCGAGGGCAGCATCAATTCACGCTCGGCCACCGTGATGAAGCAGTTGCGCAAAGCGGCGCGGCGCGCGGTCGCGCGCTCCGGCCCGCTTCGCGCTCCGGTCCGCTACTGTCCAGCACCTCGGGGGCGCCGACCACGCTCTCCCTCCGCCCTCCCGGGCCAAAGGCCCGGATGGCGCGACTGCGCCGCGCGCAAAGCGCGTAGGCAAGCGAGCGGAGCGAGCGAGCGCCGTCGAGGGAAATCAAAAAAGACCAGCGCCCGGCGCCTGAGGGAAGAGAAAAACTTCTATCCCGTCTCGTCGAAGAGCTCGCGGCCGATGAGCATGCGGCGGATCTCGCTGGTGCCGGCGCCGATCTCGTAGAGCTTGGCGTCGCGGAGCAGGCGGCCGGTGGCGAACTCGTTGACGTAGCCGTTGCCGCCCAAGGCCTGGATCGCCTCGAGCGCCATCCAGGTCGCCTTCTCGGCGGCGAAGAGGATGGCGCCGGCGGCGTCCTTGCGGCTGGTCTCGCCCCGATCGCAGGCGCGCGCCACGGCGTAGACGTAAGCACGGGCCGCGTTCATCGCGGTGTACATGTCCGCGATCTTGCCCTGCATGAGCTGGAAGGTGCCGATGGGCCGGCCGAACTGCTGGCGCTGGTGGACGTAGGGCAGCACGATGTCCATGCAGGCGCGCATGATCCCTAAGGGCCCGGCGGCCAGCACCGTGCGCTCATAGTCGAGCCCGCTCATCAGCACGCGCACGCCGCCGCCGACCTCGCCGACCACGTTCTCCGCCGGCACCTCGCAGTCCTCGAACACCAATTCCGAGGTGTTGGAGCCGCGCATGCCGAGCTTGTCGAGCTTTTGGGCGGTGGAGAAGCCGGCCATGCCCTGCTCGATCAGGAAGGCGGTGATGCCCCGGCTGCCGGCTTGCGCGTCGGTCTTGGCGTAGACCACCAATACTTCGGCGTCCGGCCCGTTGGTGATCCACATCTTGGAGCCGTTGAGGACGTAGCGGTCGCCCCGGCGTTCGGCCCGGGTGCGCATGCCCACCACGTCCGAGCCCGCGCCCGGCTCGCTCATGGCGAGCGCGCCGACATGCTCGCCCGAGATCAGCTTGGGCAGGTAGCGGGCGCGCTGGGCTTGCGTCCCATTGAGCCTCAACTGGTTGACGCAGAGGTTGGAGTGCGCGCCGTAACTGAGCCCGACCGAGGCGGACGCGCGGCTCACCTCCTCCATGGCGACGCAATGCTCCAGGTAGCCGAGCCCGCTGCCGCCCTCCTCCTCCTCCACGGTGATGCCGAGCAGGCCGAGGTCGCCGAGCCTGGGCCAGAGGTCGCGCGGGAACTCGTTGCTCGCGTCGATCTCTTCCGCGCGCGGCGCGATTTCCGCCTGCGAGAAGCTCTCCACGGAAGAGCGGATCATGTCGGCGGTCTCGCCCAGCCCGAAATCGAGGCCTGGCATTCGGTTGGAGGTCATGGGTGCTGCTGACTCCTTTTCGCGCGGCGCCGCAGATGAGCGGGCGCCGACCTTAGCACAGCACCGAGGTTGGGGGGCGGCGGTGGCTTGCCGAGCGACGACAAGATCGACACCATAACAACAGGGAACAATCAAGTGGCTGCCTATTCATTCCTCAGCGGCACCACGGCTGCTAGGATAGTAGAGGCGAGCAAACGTCATCTCGTCACTTATACTTATTGTAGAGCAAAGCGAGAGATGGAAATGGGCGTTCCCGAAATCCTTGAAATCTTGCGCATTAGATATGCCGAACTTTACGTCTATAAGGGGGTTATCAATGTTGCAAAAGATCAAGAAATCGGACGCATTTCAGAGTATTTAAGCAAGCATAATGATGCTGGTGATCATGCTGGTTCCTATTTGTTTTGTAACTGCCCAGGTACCCCCTCTCTCTTATGGAACAAGCCAGTTCCTTTTGCGTCAACGCCCCCACGCCGCGGGGGTGCCTACTCTCTTGAGCGCGAGAGGATGATGAACGCCGCGTCGCGAACAAGATGAGAGGACAGCGATACTCAGGATGAGCCGGAGAAGTTCAGGAGCGCAGTATAGGGATCAGCTGCATCGGTTCCGGGTGCGCCAGGATTTGCAGGATGTTCCAGCCTTGCTTTCGAGCGGTGACGATGACGCTGCGCATTCCGGCGAAGTTGCAGGCGCCTTGCAGGGAGCGGAAGCCGCCTGAGATTGTTGTTAAGCGTGGAAAAGTGACCCCCTATTGGGGGTGATCGGCGTCCAAAATTGACCCCCTTGGATTTGTGTCCATGAACACACCTCGTCGTTTGGACGGACGGGGTGGTGGGGGAGATGCTGGTTGTGGAAACGATCGCGAAGATCCGTCGGGATCATCTGGTGAAGGGCGTTCCGATCAAGAAGCTCGCCCGGGATTTGAGGGTTTCCAAGAACACGATACGCAAGGTGGTGCGGGGCGATGCGACCTCGCACAGCTACGAGCGCAAGATCCAGCCGATGCCGAAGCTTGGGCTGTGGGTGGAGGAGCTTGAGCGCCAGCTGAAGGCCAACGAGAAGAAGGCACGCAAGGATCGGCTGTCTCTTCTGCGGATTCATGAAGACCTTGTGTCGCTGGGCTACAAGGGCGGCTATGACGCGGTTCGCCGCTATGCCAGGGCCTGGCGGCGCCGGTGGCGGCTGTTGTCGCCGGCGCAGGCCTATGTGCCGCTGATCTTCGATCCCGGCGAGGCCTACCAGTTCGACTGGAGCCACGAGTACGCGCGTCTGTCGGGCGCGACGACCAGGGTGAAGGCGGCGCACATGCGGCTGTGCCACAGCCGGATGTATCTGGTCCAGATCTTTCCCCGCGAGAGCCAGGAGATGGTCTTCGAGGCGCACGAGCGTGCCTTCCGCTTCTTCGGCGGGGTCTGCCGGCGGGGCATCTACGACAACATGAAGACGGCGGTGAGCACGATCTTCGTGGGCAAGAAGCGGGACTACAACCGCCGCTTCCAGGAGCTGTGCTCGCACCATCTGGTGGAGCCTGTGGCGTGCACGCCAGGGGCTGGCTGGGAGAAGGGGCAGGTCGAGAAGCAGGTGGGTGACCTTCGCGGCCGCCTGTTCGTGCCCATCCCGCGGGGCCGCTCCTACGCCGAGATCAACGAGTGGCTGATGGATCGGTGCATCGAGGACGCCAAGAAGCATCCGCATCCGACAATCCCGGGCAAGACGGTGTGGCAGGTGTTCGAGGAGGAGCAGCCCTTCCTGATGGCGTATCGCGGCCCCTTCGACGGCTTCCATGCCAGCGAGGTGTCGGTCTCGAAGACCTGTCTGGTGCGCTTCGACAACAACCAGTACAGCGTCGCGGCCCGCGCCGTCGGCCGGCCGGTGGACGTGCGGGCCTATGCCGATCGGATCGTCATCCGCCAGGACGGCGAGACCGTTGCCGAGCACCCCCGCAGCTTCGGGCGCGGCCGGTTCGTCTACGATCCGTGGCATTACGTGCCGATCCTGACGCGGAAGCCCGGCGCGCTACGCAATGGCGCGCCCTTCAAGGACTGGCAGTTGCCCAACGCGCTCGGCCGCCTGCGAACCCGGCTCGCGGGCCACGACGACGGCGACCGGCAGTTCGTCAAGGTGCTCGCGGCGGTGCTGGAGGACGGACTGGAGGCGGTTGAGGCGGCCTGTGCCGAGACGCTCGACTGCGGTGCCTGCAGCGCCGACGTGGTGCTCAACATCCTCGCCCGGCAGCGCCAGCCGGCACCGCCGGCAATCATCCCGACGCCCGAGGGCCTGCAGCTTCGCCACAAGCCGGTAGCCGACTGTCAGCGCTACGACAGCCTGAGGGAGGCCGGTCATGGAGCGTCATGATGTGCTGGAGATGATGACCCAGCTGAAGCTCGCAGGTATGCGCGCCGCTTACGACGACATCCTTGCCGACGGGCTCAAGCGCCGCCATCCGGTGCAACAGATCATCGGTACGCTGCTGCAGGTCGAGATCGCCGACAAGAGGGCCCGCTCGATCAAGTACCAGATGGCCTCCGCCAAGCTGCCGACGGTCAAGGAGCTGGCCGACTTCGACTTCGCCGCCTCGCCGGTCAACGAGCCCCTGATCCAGGAGCTCGCCGGCGGCGGCTTCCTCGAGGGCAAACGCAACATCGTGCTGGTCGGCGGCACCGGTACCGGCAAGACCCATCTCGCCGTCGCCATCGCGCGGTCCTGCATCCGCAAGGGCGCGCGCGGCCGGTGCTACAACGTCGTCGACCTGGTCAACCTCCTCGAGGCCGAGCTTCGCGCCGGACGCCAGGGCCGCACTGCAGACCAGCTCGTCCGCCGCGACTTCGTCATCCTCGACGAGCTCGGCTACCTGCCCTTCGCCCAGGCCGGTGGGCAGCTGCTCTTCCATCTGATGAGCCGGCTCTACGAGCGCACCTCGATCGTCATCACCACAAACCTCGCCTTCGGCGAATGGCCATCCGTCTTCGGCGACCCCAAGATGACCACAGCGCTGCTCGATCGCCTCACCCATCATTGCGAGATCATCGAGACCGGCAACGAGAGCTGGCGCTTCAAGAACCGCTCCTGACCCGCCGCCGGCCTCCCTTGCGGCCCGGTTGCCCCGGTGGGCCAACAGGGACCCCCCACGCGGCTTCGCTCCGCGTAGCGCAGGGCGCCACACGAAGCCGCGCGGGTCCCCCCTATTGGCTACCGGGACAACCTCCGCCGTGCCACTCAGGGGGGTCAATTTTGCACGCCGATCGGGGGTCAGTATTGAAAGCCGATTGACACTAATCCCAGTTATCCCACTTGTCCCACTTGTCCCACTTGTCCCACTTAATCCCACTTATCCCGCTTGATCCCGGGGAATCCCGGCAAAATAATTGTTGCGTGCGTCCCAGTAGATGCACGGAACCAGTCCGGGCATGACGATGTGAGAGAGGGCGCGCCTGCTGGAGATGCGCGGAACAAGTCCGCGCATGACGATGTGGGAGTGAAAGGGCGTGGCCGGCCGGGGCTAGAGCAGCGCGCGGATCGCCTCGACGATGCGCTCCTGGGAGGGGATGACTTCTAGCTCGAGGCGGTCGTTGTAGGGCATCGGGGTGTGGGGAGCGCCGAGGCGGGCGACCGGGGCGTCGAGGTAGTCGAAGGCCTTGTCCACCACCATGGCCGCGACCTCGGCGCCGAAGCCGCCGCGCACCCAGGCCTCGTGCACGATGAGGAGGCGGTTGGTCTTGCGCACGCTGGCCAGGATGGCCTCCTCGTCCAAGGGCTGCAGGGTGCGGGGGTCGACGACCTCGACGCTGATGCCGTCGCGCTCCAGCACCGTGGCGGCGCTCAGCGCGCGCGGCACCATGGCCGACGTCGCGACCACGGTGACGTCCGTGCCCGCGCGCTTGATGTCGGCCTTGCCGAGGGGGATGGCGTAGAGCTCCTCCGGCACCGGACCCGTGCCGCCGAGGTAGAGCAGCTTCTGCTCCAGGAAGACGACGGGGTTGTTGTCGCGGATCGCGGCGACCAATAGCCCCTTGGCGTCGTAGGGGGTCGACGGCGCCGCCACCACCAGCCCCGGCACGTGGGTGAACCAGGCCTCCAGGCTCTGGCTGTGCTGGGCCGCGAGCCGGATGCCGCCGCCTTGGGGCCCGCGCACCACCAGCGGCACGGAGGGCTTGCCGCCGAGCATGAAGCGGAACTTGGCCGCCTGGTTGACCAGCATGTCCATGGTGAGCGCGACGAAGTCGAAGATCTGGATCTCCACCACCGGGCGCATGCCGGCGATGGCGGCGCCGACGCCGCAGCCGACGAAGGTGGCCTCGGAGATCGGCGTGTCGCGCACGCGCTCTGCCCCGTAGCGGTCCATCAGCCCCTTTGAGACGCCGAAGATGCCGCCGGTGGCGCCGACATCCTCGCCCATGAGGAAGACCCGGTCGTCGCGCAGCATCTCCTGGTCCAGCGCCTCGTTGAGCGCCTCGGGGTAGGAGAGCATGCGCTCGGTATTCGGCCCCGGCTCCGTATAGGTCGCGTGCGGGGCGTAGACGGCATCGAGCATCGCCTGCACCGGCGGCTCCGGGCTCTCGCGGCCGTAGGTGACCGCGGTCTCGATCTCCTCGTCCACCGCCTGCGTGGTCTCGTCGAACTGGTCCGCCGAGAAGCTGCCCTCGGAGCTGAGGCGCTTCTCCATGCGCGCGATTGGGTCGCGCTCGAGCCAGGACTCGAGCTCGTCCTCCGGCCGCGGGTCGCGCAGGTTGACGCGGAGCGAGTGCTGGCCGTGGCGGTAGGTCATCGCCTCGATCAGGGTCGGCCCCTCGCCGGCGCGGGCGCGGTCCACCGCGTCGCGCAGAACGAGGTAGACCTCGACGCCGTCGTTGCCGTCCACGGTGATGCCGGGGATCTCGTAGGAGGCCGCGCGGTCCGAGACCTGGGTGACCGCCGTGGTGTTCCGATAGGAGGTGGAGAGCGCGTACTGGTTGTTCTCGCAGACGAAGATCACCGGGAGCTTCCACACCGCCGCGAGGTTGAGAGATTCGTGGAAGACGCCCTGGTTGGACGCGCCGTCGCCGAAGAAGGCCACGGCGATATTGTCCGTCCCCTTCAGCTTGGCAGCGAGGCCGGCGCCGGTGGCGAGCGGCATGGCCGCGCCGACGATGCCGTTCGCGCCCATGATGTTGAGCTCCATGTCGGCGATGTGCATGGAGCCGCCGAGGCCCTGGCAGTAGCCGGTCTGGCGGCCCATCAGCTCCGCCATCATGCGGTCGATGCGCGCGCCCTTGGCGATGCAGTGGCCATGGCCGCGGTGGTAGGAGGCGATGGTGTCGTCGTCGCGCAGCGCCGCGCAGACGCCGGCGGCGATCGCCTCCTCGCCCTTGTAGCTGTGGGCCGTGCCCTTGACGACGCCTTCCTGGAAGAGGTCGGCGGTCTTGTCCTCAAAGGCGCGGATGCGGCGCATGGTGACGTAGAGATCGCGGAGCGTCTCCGCGCCGACGGTGATGTTGCTGGTCGCGCTCTCGTTCATCGCCGTTGGCCTCCCTGGCGTGCGGCTCCTGCCCCGGCGCATTGTTCACGAGTGCGCTTCGGCGCGCTAGCCCAACATCGGTGGGGGGGTTGGTTTCACTTTCCCTCAGGCGCCGGAGGGTCGCCGATACTTAGTCTCTTTCCCTCAGGCGCCGGGCGCTCGCTCCGCTCGCTTGGCTACGCGCTACGCGCGCGGCGCGGTCGCGCCGTCCGGGCCTGCGGCCCGGAACTTCCTCCGATCCCTCAATCGGTGGGGGCTCCGGACGGGAGCGAACGAGGTATGGAATGTTAGGGCCGGGCCGTCAGGCCCGGAGCGCGCGACCGCGCGCCGCGCCGAACGGCGCGTAGCCAAGCGAGCGGAGCGAGCGCCCGGCGCTTGAGGGATATGAAAAAGCTCAGCGCCAGCGCTAAGATGCGCCACGGTCAAGCCAGCACGGGCGAGGGGGGATCATGGCACTGCATCCGCAGGTTCAGGTGTACTGCGACGAAATCAACGCGATCGAGGTGCCGCCGCTCGCGGAGCGCCCGCTCGACGAGATCAGGGAGGGCTTCCACGACCTGATTATGGCCGCGCAGGCGCCGGGCGTCGACGTCGGCCGGGTCGAGGACCGCGACATCCCCGGCCCCAACGGGCCGATCCGCATCCGCCTCTACTGGCCCGAGGGCGCGGACGCCGCCGAGCCGCTGCCTGTCTACGTCAACTACCACGGCAGCGGCTACGTGGTGCTCAGCATCGAGACCCACGACGGCGCCTGCCGCGCGCTCTGCAAGGGCGCGGGCTGCATCGTCGTCGGCGTCGACTACTGCAAGGCACCGGAGAACAAGTTTCCCAAGCCCACGGAAGACGCCTGGGCGTCGCTCAAATGGGTGACCGAGAACTGCGCCGAGATCGGCGCGGACCCGGCGCGCATCGCGGTCGGCGGCGATTCGGCGGGCGGCTGCCTCGCCGCCGTCACGGCGCAGCGGGCGAAGGCCGAGGGCGGGCCGCCGCTGGTCTTCCAGCTCCTGGTCTATCCGGTCACCGATACGGACGAAGGGCGCCCGTCCTACAAGAGCTTCGCCGAGGGCTACGTTTTGACCGCCGAGGCCATGACCTGGTTCTTCGACTGCTACTTCAACGACGATGCCGAGCGCGCGGACGTGCGCGCCGCGCCGATCCGAGCCGACGACCTGAGCGGGCTGGCGCCGGCGATGGTGATGACCGCGAGCCACGACCCGCTCTTCGACGACGGCCGCGCATACGCCGAGAGGCTGAAGGCGGCGGGCGTGCCCACCGACCACCGCAACTACGAGGGCCACATCCACGGCTTCTGGACCGCCAACGGGCGCTTCGACGTGACCGACGAGGCGCACGCGACCGCCTGCGCCGCGCTGCGCGAGGCCTTCGGGACGGCACCCTAGTCCGGATGACTTTCGGCCGGGATGGGCGGAGTCCCGTCCCGATCGTCGATATCACCCCCTTTGCGGCCGGGCAGACTGCCGGACGAATGGGCGTCGTCGACGATGTCCGCGCCGCCTGCGAGGACATCGGCTTCTTCGTGATAAAACGGCCACGGTGTTCCCGAGGCGCTGGTCGCGCGCATCTACGATGCCTCTCGGGCCTTCTTCGACCTGCCCGCCGAGGAGAAGAACGCCATCGGCGAGACCGGTCCGGTCATGGGCGGGCTGATGCACTTTCCGCTCGGCAAGGAGGCGTTGGCTGCGACGCTCGGCGATGAGGCCATCGGCGATCTGAAGGAGACCCTGGATTTCGGACCGGGATTCTGGGGCGATGGGTGGCCGGCGAACCCGCCGGATCTGGAGCCCGCCTGGCGGGCGTACTACGAGGCGATGTCGGAACTCGCGGCAACGCTGAGACACATCTTCGCCGCTGCTATCGGACTTGAGGCGGATTACTTCGAGGACAAGTTTCAGGGTCACCTTTCGTCGCTGCGGGTCATCGACTACCCGGAGCAGCCGGCGCCGCCCGCGCCGGGGCAGCTCCGGGCCGGTGCACACTCGGACTACGGCGTCCTCACGATCCTTCGCACAGAGGATGCGCCCGGTGGGTTGCAGGTGTGCACGCGCGCCGGCTGCTGGAGCGACGTTCCGCACATCGTCGGCTCGTTCGTCGTCAATATCGGCGACGCGATGATGCGCTGGACCAACGACCGCTGGGTCTCGACGCGGCACCGCGTGGTGAACCCTCCGACCGATCCGGGCCAGCCGACACGACGCCAGTCGATCGCCTACTTTCACAACTTGCCGCGCGACACGGTGATCGAGTGTCTGCCCCCCTTTCGCGAGGCCGGCGCGCCACCGAAGTACCCGGCGATTAGGTATGGCGAATACGCCGAACTGCGATACCGCCAGGCCCACGGCGATGACAAGCGACTGAAGTTGGCAGAGGACACGCCCTCACCGGAGCCAACTCCACGACCCTATTCCTGACTCCCCTTCAGTCTTGCAGCAGGCCCGCCTCCCTGAAGGAGACGTGACGGGAGCGGCCGATCACCAGATGATCGTGGACGGTCACGCCGAGCGTGGCGCCGGCCTTCGCGACCTCCTTCGTGAGCTCGATATCGGCGCGGGACGGGCTGGGGTTGCCCGAAGGGTGGTTGTGCACGAGCACGACGGCGCTCGCGCCGTGCTCCAGCGCCCGCTTGATCACCTCGCGCGGATAGAGCACCACGTGGTCGACCGTGCCCTGCTGCTGCTCCTCGTCGGCGATCAGCGCGTTGTGGTTGTCGAGGAAGAGCACGCGGAAATGCTCGGTCTTCTGCTTGCCGAGGCGCGCGGTGCAGTAGTCCAGCACAGCCTGCCAGGTGCCGATGACCGGGCGGCCAATCACCGCCTCCCGCAGCGTACGCACGCCGAGCGCCTCGACCAGCTTGAGCGTGTGCACCACCCCGTCGCCGACACCCGCCACCTCCTTCAAGGCCGCCTTCTCGGCGCCGAGCACGCCGCCGACGGTGCCGAAGCGATCGATCAGCCGCTTGGCGAGCGGCTTGACGTCACGCCTGGGCAGCGCCTGGCAGAGCAGCAGCTCCAGAAGCTCGTAGTCGGGGAGCGCGTCCGCGCCCGCTTCGTCGAAGCGCTTGCGCAAGCGCTCGCGATGGCCGTGAAAATGGGGCTTGTCCGCCACGGCAGCGGTGCCCTCAGCAATCGTAGGGCGGCTTGGTGAGCCCGAGCGGGGAGAGCGTGAAGATCTCGTGACCGTCCTCGGTCACGCCGATCGTGTGCTCGAACTGGGCGGAGAGCGAGCGGTCCTTGGTCACCGCGGTCCAGCCGTCCTTGAGCAGCTTCACCTGCCAGCCGCCGAGATTGATCATCGGCTCGATGGTGAAGAACATGCCGGGCCTGAGCGTGGGGCCGGTGCCGGGCTCGCCGTAGTGCAGCACGTTCGGCGCGTCGTGGAAGATGCGCCCGATGCCGTGGCCGCAGAAATCGCGCACCACGGAGCAGCGCTCGCCCTCGGCGTAGCTCTGGATCGCGTGGCCGATATCGCCGAGCCGGGCGCCGGGCCCCACCGCCGCGATACCGCGCATCGTCGCCTCGTAGGTGATGTCGATCAGCCGGCGCGCCTTCACGCTCGGCTGGCCGACGTAGAACATGCGGCTCGTATCCCCGTGCCAGCCGTCCAAGATCACGGTCACGTCGATGTTCAGCATGTCGCCGATCTGCAGCCGCTTGTCGCCGGGGATGCCGTGGCAGACGACGTGATTGACCGAGGTGCAGATGGATTTCGGATACCCGCGGTAGCCGAGCGGTGCCGGCACCGCGCCGTGAGCGACAATGTAGTCGTGGCAGAACCGATCGAGGGCGTCGGTGGTGACGCCGGGCTCGACCATCGGCGTCAGCGCGTCGAGCACCTCCGCCGCGAGGCGGCCGGCCTTGCGCATCGCCGCGAAGCCCTCCGCGCCGTGGGTCTTGACGCTGCGTTCGATGACTGGCGCGCCGCCGGCAGTGGACACGAATGACCTCGCTCGCTCACTCAATTCTGGCGACGGGCGCGACTCAGGGAGGGCGCACCCGGCGGCCGCAATCTAGCTTCTATCGGCGCGCGTTCCAAAGGATCGCGCGCTAAGCCGTCCCGTCGATGGGAAGCGGGCGGTCGACGGCGATGCCCTCCGTGCTCAGCCGGCAGGCGTAGGCCAGCGCCTCCACCCCACTTGCGCGGGCCTCGGCAAAGGCTGTGGCGTAGGCGGGGTCGATGTCGGCGGCGAGGGTGAAACAGTCGCAGTCCTCGCGCTGGACGATGTAGAGCATGACTGCGCGGGCGCCGCTCTCGGCCACCGTCGCAAGCTCGCGCAGGTGCTTCGTGCCGCGCGCGGTGACGCTGTCCGGAAACTCCGCGGCGGGGCCACGCTTCAGGTGGACGTTCTTGACCTCGACATAGCAGGGCGGCCGGTCAGGCGCTTCGAGCAGAAAATCGACGCGTGAGCCCGTGCCATAGGCGACCTCGCGGCGGACGCTCTCATAGCCCGCCAGCGCCGGGATCGCGCCGCCCGTGATCGCCTCTTCGGCGAGGCGGTTGGGCCACGCCGTGTTGACGCCCACCAGCCCGCCATCGGCCCGAACCATCTCCCAACTATAGGGGAGCTTGCGCTTCGGATTCGCGGCTGGCGAGAGCCAGGTTTCGAGCCCTTCGTCCTTGAGCCCCGTCATCGCACCCGGATTGGCGACGTGGGCGGTGACGGTGCTGCCGTCGTCCAGGCGGTGGTCACTCAGGAAGCGCTTGTAGCGCTTGAGCAGGGTCGCGCGGCGGAGAGGATGGGGAAATTGCATCCCGTCTCATAAGCCGCGCGCCGCCACCGGCTCAAGGGGCGCGGTGCCGTCGCTTCGGACCATCGTGCGGTGGCCGCGCCGGGCGCGCCGCTCTATTCTCTGCGCCGTCGCGCGGGCAATCGGCACGCGCCAAGAGGAGCGAGCAGCAACGCCATGCCGGAATCCACGCCGGGCGTCACCGTCACCGCAGCCCTCGTCGTCATCGGCAACGAAATCCTCTCGGGCCGGACCAAGGACGTGAACGTCTCCTATCTCGCCCGCCAGCTCACCGCGCTCGGTATCCAGCTCGCCGAGGTCCGCATGGTGCGGGACGAGGAGCGTGCCATCATCGCCGCCGTGAACACGCTGCGCGCATCCCACAATTACGTCTTCACCACCGGCGGGATCGGGCCGACCCATGACGACATCACCTGCGAGGCGGTTGCCAGGGCGTTCAACCTGCCCTACCGGATCCATCCGGAGGCGAAGCGCATCCTCGAGGACTTCTACCGGGACACCGGGCGCGAGCTTAACGAGGCGCGCATGCGCATGGCCTATACGCCCGAGGGTGCCACGCTGATCGACAACCCGGTGAGCCGGGCGCCGGGCTTCCGGGTCGAGAACGTGCACGTGCTCGCCGGCATTCCGGCAGTGATGCGGGCGATGTTCGAGAGCGTGGCGCCGACTCTGAAGGGCGGGCGAACGGTAAGGTCGCGCGAAATCGCCGTGCTGCTGGGCGAGGGCGACGTGGCAGCGCGGCTCGAAGGTCTGCAGGAGCGCTACCCGGCGCTGGAGATCGGCAGCTACCCCTTCGTCCGCGACGGCAACTTCGGCACGACACTGGTCCTGCGCGGCACCGACGAGGACGAAATCACGCGCGCCGGTGACGAGCTCTGCACGATCCTGCGCGATCTCGGCGGCGAGCCCGAGACGCCGCCGGCACGCCCCGCGCACATAGCCTAGACGACGAAGCGGGGCCGTGTGCTGAGGCCGGGCTCCTCGTCGAGCGGGGGTACGAAGGCGTTGGCGCCCCGCTCGCTCACCGTGTTCCGGTAGGGCTTGAGCTCGAGGCGGGCGATCTGGTTGCGGTGGACCTCGTCCGGGCCATCGGCGAGGCGCAGCAGGCGCGCGTTGGCGTAGGCCGCGGCGAGGCCGTAGTCGGCCGTGATGCCCGCGCCGCCGAAGGCCTGCATCGCCCAGTCGATCACCTGGCAGGCCATGTTGGGCGCGGACACCTTGATCATCGCGATCTCCTTGCGCGCGACCTTGTTGCCGACCGTGTCCATCATGTAGGCGGCCTTGAGCGTGAGCAGCCGCGCCTGCTCGATCATGATGCGGGCTTCGGCAATCCGTTCCTGCGTCACGGTCTGATCCGCGACCGGACGGCCAAAGGTGACGCGCATCTGCGTGCGCCGGCACATGCGCTCAAGCGCGCGCTCGGCGGCGCCGATCAGCCGCATGCAATGGTGGATGCGCCCGGGCCCGAGCCGGCCTTGGGCGATCTCGAAGCCCCTGCCCTCGCCGAGCAGCATGTTCGCCGCCGGCACGCGCACGTTCTCGAAGAGCACCTCGGCGTGGCCGTGCGGCGCGTCGTCGAAGCCGAAGACCGGCAGCATGCGCTTCACCGTGACGCCGGGCCAGGGCCGCGGCACGAGGATCATCGACTGCTGCTTGTGGCGATCCGGGTTCTCGGGATCGGTCTTGCCCATCACGATCACGATGCGGCAACGGGGGTCGAGGGCGCCCGAGGTCCACCACTTGCGGCCGTTGATGACGTACTCGTCGCCGTCGCGCTCGATCCGGGTCTCGATATTGGTCGCGTCAGAGGACGCGACCTCGACCTCGGTCATGGCGAAGGCGGAGCGGATTTCGCCGGCGAAGAGTGGGGTCAGCCATTGCTCGCGCTGCATCTCGGTGCCGTAGCGGACCAGCACCTCCATGTTGCCGGTGTCGGGTGCCGAGCAGTTGAAAACCTCGGGCGCGAAGAGGGAGCGGCCCATCTCCTCGCAGGCGGGCGCGTAATCGAGATTGGAGAGCCCGGCGCCATACTCGCTCTCGGGCAGGAACAGGTTCCACAACCCTTCGGCCCTAGCCTTCGCCTTTAGCTCGTCGAGCAGCGGGATCGGCTGCCAGCGATCGCCCTCGTCGATCTGCGCCAGCATCTCCTCCTCGTTGGGGTAGACGTGCGCCGTCATGAAGGCCGCGACGCGATCGCGTACCTCTTTCGCCTTGTCGCCGATGTCGAAGTTCATGGACCCTGCTTCCGGAAATGCGTGATTGTCTCGGGCCCTAACGAACCACCGGGGGGCGCAGACGGCAAGCCTCGCGGGTGCTCGCCAGCCGCCGGGCGTCGCTGCTTGCTGTGACCGATTACCCGCCGGCGAAGATGTCGTCGATCATGGCGCGGTACACGTTGGCGGCCTCCGCGCCGAAGCAGGCGAACACAACCCGCTCGAGCGTAGTGCCGCCTTCGAGGTGAACTTGGGTTTCACTGACGGCGATGCGCGTCGCCTGGTCGAGCGGATAGCCGTAGACGCCCGTGCTGATCGCGGGAAATGCGATCGACGCGATCCCCTGCTCGGCCGCGATCTCGTAGCAGCGGCGGTAGCAGCGCGCCAGAAGCGCGGGCTCTCCCTGCCCGCCGCCATGCCACACCGGGCCCGCGGTGTGGATCACGAATCGGGCCGGCAGGTCGTAGGCACCGGTGAGCTTGGCGTCCCCGGTCTCGCACCCGCCGAGCGTGCGACATTCTTCGAGCAGGCGAGGGCCGGCTCCGCAGTGTATGGCGCCGTCGACCCCGCCGCCGCCCAGCAGGCTGTTGTTGGCCGCGTTAACGATGGCGTCCACCGCGAGCGTGGTGATATCGCCCTCGAAGACCTCTATCCGTTCGCGCATATGGCTGCCTCGGTCGTCAGTCGCGGGGGTCGCTCTCGGCGATGCCCGCGAGCTCGACGGGCGGGCGGTCGGGGAACTTGGCGATGAGCGAGAGGCTGCCCCCCATGGCCTCCACGGTCTTGCGCAAGGTCGAGAGCAGAAGGTCGCTGCGCTGCTCAAGCCGGGAGACGCCGTCCTGGCTGATGCCGAGCTCGGCGGCAACGCGCGCCTGGGTGAGCTGCCGGGCCTTGCGAAGCTCGCGCAGCGTCATTTCCTCGGCGATGAGCTCGGCCGCCCGCTCCTCGATCCGCCGCCGCCTCTCGGGGTCGAGCTTCGCCATCATGGTCTCCAGACTTACAGGCATCACGATCCTCCTTCCTGCGCGAGGCGCGCGAGGTGATGGTCGAAGCGCTGGTCCTCTTTACGGATGAGTGCGCGGTAGAACCGCCTGGCGCCGCTTCCCGACTTGTCGCCGGCGACGAGAAGCATGGCTCTGCGCTTCGGGTCAAAGGCGAAGGCGATGCGCCATTCCCCATCCGCTGCGCCGAAGCGCATCTCCTTCATGTTCGCGTGCCGAGAGCCGTTCAGCGTGTCCACCCAGGGTCGCGTCCTAGTTGCGGTCCGAACTGTTCCAGCAGGTGAGCGGTGGCATAGGCCTCGTCCTGGACCCGTTTGTGCAGACTTCGAAACTCCGGCACGAACTCGTCGTGGAACTCCACTTTCCAACTCATCGACATTTTATGTTCTTCACCACATATGGTGTCAAGTGCATGTTCAGTGTTCCTGTTGTAGCCGGCCGAAAGTCTTTGCGAATCGCGGCCGGAAGTCTTTGCGAATGGCCTGGAAAATCGTCTGTTGTTAAGCGTGGAAAAGTGACCCCCTATTGGGGGTGATCGGCGTCCAAAATTGACCCCCTTGGATTTGTGTCCATGAACACACCTCGTCGTTTGGACGGACGGGGTGGTGGGGGAGATGCTGGTTGTGGAAACGATCGCGAAGATCCGTCGGGATCATCTGGTGAAGGGCGTTCCGATCAAGAAGCTCGCCCGGGATTTGAGGGTTTCCAAGAACACGATACGCAAGGTGGTGCGGGGCGATGCGACCTCGCACAGCTACGAGCGCAAGATCCAGCCGATGCCGAAGCTTGGGCTGTGGGTGGAGGAGCTTGAGCGCCAGCTGAAGGCCAACGAGAAGAAGGCACGCAAGGATCGGCTGTCTCTTCTGCGGATTCATGAAGACCTTGTGTCGCTGGGCTACAAGGGCGGCTATGACGCGGTTCGCCGCTATGCCAGGGCCTGGCGGCGCCGGTGGCGGCTGTTGTCGCCGGCGCAGGCCTATGTGCCGCTGATCTTCGATCCCGGCGAGGCCTACCAGTTCGACTGGAGCCACGAGTACGCGCGTCTGTCGGGCGCGACGACCAGGGTGAAGGCGGCGCACATGCGGCTGTGCCACAGCCGGATGTATCTGGTCCAGATCTTTCCCCGCGAGAGCCAGGAGATGGTCTTCGAGGCGCACGAGCGTGCCTTCCGCTTCTTCGGCGGGGTCTGCCGGCGGGGCATCTACGACAACATGAAGACGGCGGTGAGCACGATCTTCGTGGGCAAGAAGCGGGACTACAACCGCCGCTTCCAGGAGCTGTGCTCGCACCATCTGGTGGAGCCTGTGGCGTGCACGCCAGGGGCTGGCTGGGAGAAGGGGCAGGTCGAGAAGCAGGTGGGTGACCTTCGCGGCCGCCTGTTCGTGCCCATCCCGCGGGGCCGCTCCTACGCCGAGATCAACGAGTGGCTGATGGATCGGTGCATCGAGGACGCCAAGAAGCATCCGCATCCGACAATCCCGGGCAAGACGGTGTGGCAGGTGTTCGAGGAGGAGCAGCCCTTCCTGATGGCGTATCGCGGCCCCTTCGACGGCTTCCATGCCAGCGAGGTGTCGGTCTCGAAGACCTGTCTGGTGCGCTTCGACAACAACCAGTACAGCGTCGCGGCCCGCGCCGTCGGCCGGCCGGTGGACGTGCGGGCCTATGCCGATCGGATCGTCATCCGCCAGGACGGCGAGACCGTTGCCGAGCACCCCCGCAGCTTCGGGCGCGGCCGGTTCGTCTACGATCCGTGGCATTACGTGCCGATCCTGACGCGGAAGCCCGGCGCGCTACGCAATGGCGCGCCCTTCAAGGACTGGCAGTTGCCCAACGCGCTCGGCCGCCTGCGAACCCGGCTCGCGGGCCACGACGACGGCGACCGGCAGTTCGTCAAGGTGCTCGCGGCGGTGCTGGAGGACGGACTGGAGGCGGTTGAGGCGGCCTGTGCCGAGACGCTCGACTGCGGTGCCTGCAGCGCCGACGTGGTGCTCAACATCCTCGCCCGGCAGCGCCAGCCGGCACCGCCGGCAATCATCCCGACGCCCGAGGGCCTGCAGCTTCGCCACAAGCCGGTAGCCGACTGTCAGCGCTACGACAGCCTGAGGGAGGCCGGTCATGGAGCGTCATGATGTGCTGGAGATGATGACCCAGCTGAAGCTCGCAGGTATGCGCGCCGCTTACGACGACATCCTTGCCGACGGGCTCAAGCGCCGCCATCCGGTGCAACAGATCATCGGTACGCTGCTGCAGGTCGAGATCGCCGACAAGAGGGCCCGCTCGATCAAGTACCAGATGGCCTCCGCCAAGCTGCCGACGGTCAAGGAGCTGGCCGACTTCGACTTCGCCGCCTCGCCGGTCAACGAGCCCCTGATCCAGGAGCTCGCCGGCGGCGGCTTCCTCGAGGGCAAACGCAACATCGTGCTGGTCGGCGGCACCGGTACCGGCAAGACCCATCTCGCCGTCGCCATCGCGCGGTCCTGCATCCGCAAGGGCGCGCGCGGCCGGTGCTACAACGTCGTCGACCTGGTCAACCTCCTCGAGGCCGAGCTTCGCGCCGGACGCCAGGGCCGCACTGCAGACCAGCTCGTCCGCCGCGACTTCGTCATCCTCGACGAGCTCGGCTACCTGCCCTTCGCCCAGGCCGGTGGGCAGCTGCTCTTCCATCTGATGAGCCGGCTCTACGAGCGCACCTCGATCGTCATCACCACAAACCTCGCCTTCGGCGAATGGCCATCCGTCTTCGGCGACCCCAAGATGACCACAGCGCTGCTCGATCGCCTCACCCATCATTGCGAGATCATCGAGACCGGCAACGAGAGCTGGCGCTTCAAGAACCGCTCCTGACCCGCCGCCGGCCTCCCTTGCGGCCCGGTTGCCCCGGTGGGCCAACAGGGACCCCCCACGCGGCTTCGCTCCGCGTAGCGCAGGGCGCCACACGAAGCCGCGCGGGTCCCCCCTATTGGCTACCGGGACAACCTCCGCCGTGCCACTCAGGGGGGTCAATTTTGCACGCCGATCGGGGGTCAGTATTGAAAGCCGATTGACAGTCATGGGGCTCAGAATCGCCCGAATCGCAAAGCCCCGTAAGAGTTTTGTCATCGGTAGCTATGCCCTTGCGTTCGCGAAGTACCGAGGGGAGAACCACTTTTGGCTTCCGATCTCGCACGATGTCGCCGTGCAGCCGTATGGTCACGCTGCAACGGAAATGCTGGTGGAATTGGTGGATGATCGCGACATCCGGGCCATCAACGAAGCGTCCTTTCGAGAAAGCAGCATCATTGCCGCGCGCTCCGCGCAACTCCTACGCTCTCTTGCCAATGGGCTCGGATACGCCCAGTGAAGAAGATGGTAGTTTCCGCCCTTCGTCCCTCACCACGCAAGATTGAATGAGACGATCGGTAGAAAATTTCAGTGTCAACTCGACGGCGTGTCTGGCGTTGTACATAATTGGCAATACCAACGTGTCACGCATGCCGTACAATTCCTTGTCAATAATGGCATCGGCAAGCTCGATTGCAGCTTCGATATAGTCGTCAAGATAGTTCGTAACTGCCCAGGTCGTCTGATTTGTCATTTTGGGCCAGTGGATTGAGGCGTTTCTCGTTCGGAGTTGGTGGAAAGGGCTTGACGGGAATTTCGGGAAATGACTCAACAACGACATGAGCAATCCCGAGTCGCCGCGCGGCCCTTCGACGGGAGCAGCGCCCGAAACGCCCGCGCAGAAGATCGCCCGCCTGGAGGAGGAGAACGCCCGGCTTCGGGAGGAAAATGCCTGGCTTCGGCAGCAGAACGCGCGGCTGGAAGAGCAAGTCGCGCGTCTCGTCGAGCGCATCGAGGAGTTGGAGCGCCGTCTCGGCCTCAACAGCGGCAACAGCGGCAAGCCGCCTTCGAGCGATGGGCTGAGGAAGCCGAATTCGAAGCGGCGAACCCGAAGCCTGCGCGGCAAATCGGGCCGCAAGCCCGGTGGCCAGCCCGGCCACAAGGGCAAGACGCTGCGCCGCGCCGATCACCCGGATCGGGTGAAGGATCACGTCCCGGCTTCCTGCAAGGGATGCGGTTCGCCGCTTTCGGACGCGGCCAGGGCGGGAACGCCCGTCGCCCGCCAGGTGTTCGATCTGCCCGAGCCGAGCCCCCTGGAGGTGACCGAGCACCGGGCGCATGCCAAGTGCTGCGGGCATTGCGGGACGGTGACCCGGGCGGCGTTCCCCGACGGGGTGTCGGCGCCGGTGCAGTACGGCCCGCGCATTGCCGGGGTGGCGGTCTACCTTCAGCACGCTCACTTCCTGCCGGAGGATCGGCTGTCGCAGGTGATGGCCGAGCTCTTCGGCGCGCCGGTGACGGCTGCGACGTTGGCGACGATGAGCGAGAGGGCGGCCGAGCGGCTGCGGGACGCGGCCTTGCACATACAGGACCTGGCGGCGGGCACGGCGCGGGTGAAACACATGGACGAGACCGGCTTGCGGATCGGCGGTCAGACGCAGTGGCTTCATGTGATCTGCACGCCGCTGCTGGCGGCGTACCGGGTCAGCGGCAAGCGCGGCGCCCTGCTCTCGGGTGTCTCCGGCATCGTCGTGCACGATCACTGGAAGCCGTACTTCGCGATGGAAGGGGTGGAGCACGGCCTGTGCAACGCCCATCACCTGCGGGAGTTGCAGGCGCTGGTGGACATCGAAGGGGAGGCTTGGGCCCGGCGGATGCAGCAGCTCCTGCGCCGAGCCAATCGCGCCGCCCGCATCGCGCTGGACAAGGATATCGCCGTTCCGGCGAGGCTTGTGGCGCTGATCGAGCGCCGATACGACGAGATCATCGCCGATGCGCTGGCCTTTCACGAGAGCCAACCACCGTTCTCGCCTGGCAAGAGGAAGAAGCGCCGGAAGCGAAGGATCGGTCACAATCCGGCCTTGAGGCTGCGCGACCACAAATGCGCGGTGCTCCGGTTCCTGATCGACCTCGAGGTCGGGTTCACGAACAACGAGGCCGAGCGCGACCTTCGGATGATGAAGCTGCGCCAGAAGATCTCCGGGGGCTTCCGGTCCGCGCAGGGGGCCGAGAACTTCGCCATCCTGCGCAGCGTCATCACCACCGCCAGAAAGCAGGGCTGGAATATCATCGAAGCCCTGACCAGCCCATCGGATCGGCTCATCGCCACCGTCAAGTGCGCGTAAGCTCACCTGGCACGGGTTCTCCAACAGCGGAGCCATTCTCATAAACGATCATGGTCGACGCCGTGCTGGACCACCCCATAGAATGAAAATCGGTGCCCGTCGCGCGGGCGGACTTCGGGCCACATCGGGGTAGCTTACCGGTCGCAGTCCGCAAGAGGGGCATCGTGAGCTGTGAAACCCGGCGACCCCAGAGGAGCACACGGGCGTCGCGTGGGTAGCGTTGTGCCGAATCCCAGAGAATTTTCACAGCAAGAACCTGGGCAGTTACGATAGTTCTCTTCATATCCTTGGGTGGCGATACAGGCGTTCCAAGTAGCGTCAAGTACGTAAGCGCCACGAGCGCCCCACCCGGTTTGTCAGCTTGACGGACCGTCGAAGTTCCAGGGCAGGAGCTCGTCGATGCGGCTGTTCGGATGGCCGGCGGCGATTGCTTCGAGGCTCGCCCTGAGCCTGGTGTGGGGGTTATCTCCACCGGCTCGCGCCCCGCCTCGTGCTGGAACCGGCGGAAATTGCGCTGGAATTCGAGGGCGCTCACGGTGGGCATGGCAGGTTTCCTGGGCGACAGAGACTTGCCTCAATAAACGCATAATCCGTAGAATCGAAAGCAGCTTATGGCGTGGTGACGAGATCGTTCTCGATGCTGTCGCCGATGCGCGCCGCGGACGCCTGCACGGTATCGCGGGCAAGGTGGGCGTACCGGGCGGTCGTCTGCACCTGGGTGTGACCGAGCAGCTTGCCGATCATCGGCAGGCCTTCGCCGAGCGCCGCCGTTGACATCCACACCCGGTGCGATGAGGAGACAGGTCTCTCCTGCCTCTCTGATGTGTGAGGCGATGTCCTCGCTGGTGAGCCGGGTTCCGAGCATGATTGCGGTCTCTCTGGACGCGAGCGGGCTACGTGCGCCGCCTCACACTACTCCGCGGCGTTTCGGCGCTGTGGTATCCCGCGCCCACGCGCAGATTGTCCGAAGCCGTGGGCATGCTGTCAGCCGACTGCCCGGTGGCGCGTTCAGAGGGTATTCGCTGGAGCGTCTCCGCCCCTTCGCGGGCCGGCGCAATCTGAAGGCGGTTATTTCCCCGACTGCCAGTCCTGCCTCGATGCGGTCATCAATGAGGTCCAGTCGTCGGGCGGATTTCCCCGCGCGAGCATCCTGGCGAAGACCGTGTACGGATCGGTCCTGCTCCCCGAGGAGCGCAGCGTCGATTGGTCATTGACCCACGCGTAGACGATCACCTTCGCCCGGGCGTCATAGCGGAAGAACAGTCGGAACCGTCTGCCGATCCTGGCACGCCGCCAATGGCGGTAGCGCGGGCCGAGCGTGGTGCCCTGGCGGTACTCGTCCCGGGATGGATCCTGCGGGATGACTTCCAGCATCAGCCGGCTCAGTGCGTGGAACAGCTTGACGTTCGCATTCGATGAGAACCCCGCCGGATCGCTTTGTTGCGCGCGTTGGACCGCGTTGTGGAGCTTGCGCAGCTGCTCGATGAGGCAATCGTGGAACAGCAGCGTCCATCCATGGCGCTGCATCAGAGGTCGACGTCGCCGTCGATGTTCTCGTCCGGTCCTGCTTCACGCTGCGAATGTTCGAGCATGTCCTGTGCCAGATCGTCAGGAATCGCCCGAACATGCCGGCCGGCCTGGATATCGCCGGCGAGCAGGTCGAGGAAAGCAGCGATGGCCGGATCTTCATGCTCGGTGTCGGCACGGCTGACGACGACCTGTCCGTCCTCGTGGAGCTCGAATGCCACCTTGGCACCGACATCGACCCCGAGCGCCTGACGGACCGACTTCGGCAGGGTGATCTGGCCCTTCGCGGTCATCGTGGCGACTTCGTGGATAATCGACATGATCGCCGCTCCTTCTGTGCCGCGCAGGATGGTAAGGAATATTCCTTACCATGTCAAGGCCATGTGGGGATTGCGTCGGTAACACAGGATAGATCGGGAGGAAAAGCCGGCCGGTCGCCGGCGAGAACCCTCGACGTCTCGCGGCCAGCCTCAGGCTCGCGGCGATCGTGAAGGAGTTCCGGGTCTCGCGGCCGAACGTCCAACATGTTATCACCGCCGCGCAGCGTGACCGGCGCAAGACGGAGCGATAGATGGTCGAAGGACACAGGCGGACAAACGGGCCCCCGAGTTTGCACGCGCGCGCTTTCGCTACGATGACCGGCGTCGCGACCCATTGTTCAGAGCGGACCGGAGTATCGAGGCCCCGCCTGGGATTCCGGCGGTCAGCTGGGTCGCTGTCGGAAGCACCACTCTGGCTTCTCGCAAATGGACCGGACTGACATGACGCGCCTTGATGACCTTCTTCCCAACACGTCGATACGCGGCATCCTTCCCCATGGCCTTGTCACGGTCGTTAACGTCCAATGGTTTGGCTCCGAAGCGGTAGAACTCACTTACAAGGATTCGAAAGGTAAGGTAGCCAACGAACTCTTGTACCGCCACGATGAGTCTCGATTGGAAGTTATCGAAGAAGGACGGCCATGGAGTTTAGACGGCGATGGCCGACTGTTTAGGCTCGTGTCCGAGGCGCACCGGATTCGGCTCGCCCATCTGTTCGATCCAGTCCTGGCAGTACACACCTCCCTTGTTGACCCGCTGCCACACCAGATCACAGCTGTTTATGAGGAAATGCTGCCGCGACAGCCTTTACGGTTTCTGTTGGCTGACGACCCCGGTGCCGGAAAGACCATCATGGCAGGGCTGCTCATTCGCGAGCTAGTAGCCCGCGGAGACTTGCATCGCTGTCTGATCGTCTGCCCTGGCAGTCTTGCCGAGCAGTGGCAGGACGAGCTCTATCGTCGCTTTCAGTTGCCGTTTGAAATTATGACCAACGACAAGTGGGAATCGGCGAGAACCGGTAATTGGTTTTTGGAGAACAATCTGGTCATTGCGCGCTTGGATAAACTCAGACTTCCTGACCTCTGCTGATTTTAGGTGACACGAGCCGCGCGGATTCCGAGGCCCCGTCGATGTCGTAGACTATGCGCAGACGGGTGCCGGGGAAGACCGTTTCGGTGGCGTTCAGGTCGCTCAGAACCGCATCGATCCAACGGTCGCAGGCGTCGTTTGCGAGGCCAAGAATGTGGACCCGCAGGAGGCCATTGCCAGGATCCGGCAGGATGTCGGCATCGGCGGTGAGCAGCGCTTGAAGCAGTTTCCGGGGATGGGGCTTGTGGCCCTGCGCCTGCATGACGGGAAGCATCATGCGGGTTTCGGCGCGGTAGGCGATCATCCGGATGACGTCGAGGAGGAGGCGCTCGCGCGCGGGCAAGGCATCGAGCTGCTCGGCTTCGTCGAGGTCGCCGGCCCGGCAGTGCTTGGGCGTCTCCCTGCGGCTGGCCCTGACGATGTCGCGGACATCCTGGAGGTCCCTGACTTCCCTCCTGAGTTCCGCCGTCGGCTGCTTCTTCCGGGCCGTGTCGGCGATGCGGTTGCGCAGGCGGCCAAGCTGGCGGTCGAGGCGATGGATTGCCTTGTCATAGGCCCGCCGCAGCGGGTTGACGACCATGGCGGCGGGATCGAGAGGCTCGAGCTCGTGGGTCGGCAGGGCGTCGAGATTGAACTCGTCACGCATGTACTTGAAGAAGTTCTCCTGCGACCAGCGCGAGAACATGGCGCCCGCAACCTCAGCCATCGGCTTGTGCGGATCGGTGGTGATCAGCGGCACCTGACGGCCGTTGTCGAGCAGGCGGCGGATCTGGCGCACCCTGAAGCCGTTCGGCAACGTCACCGGCTTCTCAGCCAGCCGCATGGTGGCGCTGCCGTCCGCCGCCGGTCCGTGAATGGGAACGGTCATCGCGCCGAAGTCCTCGGCCGGCCAGTCCTCGCCCCTGAAGTTCTTGTGCCAGGTCAGGCAGGCGACGCCGCGCCTCGCCAGCCGGCGGAACAGATCCGGGCTCCAGCCCTCGCGGTCGAAGACCAGGGTGAGCGCCGGCTGGCCGGGATGCTCGGCGGTCAGGTCCGGCGCCCCGGCGCCAACGATCCCAAGCTCCTGCAGCGCCGGCACCACGTCGGCTTCGATGGCCGCGACCATCTTCGGGTCCAGCGGCTTGTGCAGACAGAGCAGCGGCTTGCCGCCCAGAACAGCCAGCATCACGAGGTCAGGAAGTCTGAAACTACTCCCAGAAAACGGGAGATGCTGTTCCATCCTCATCTTCGGGATGGAAAACCCGGAGATAAACACCTCAATAAACCGCTTTACAAGGGCCTTTACGGTCACGAGTTCCGCGCCGGCTCTATTGCCAAGGACAAGGGCTCAATTGTTCCACCTGTTCGATACGGTTTCCGTTCTTTCGATCGGCAGTGGATTATCCCCGACGGAAGAGTGATCAATCAACCAAACCCGACGCTTTGGGAGAACTATTCGAACCAGCAAGTCTACTTGACGGCGCTTCAAGCACATGCGCCTAAAACGGGACCGGCGGTGACGTTTTCTGCGGCGATACCGGATCTACACCACTACAGGGGTTCTTTTGGAGGTCGTGTATTTCCGCTCTGGGCTGACCGCCATCAACGGAAGTCAAATCTCAAGGCGGGTCTGCTGCGCGAGGTAGCGGATGCTCTCGCCGTCTCTATCAGCGCACCCGATCTGATGGCCTATATCGCGGCCATTGCGGCGCATCCTGCGTACACCGCTCGTTTCCGCTCCGACCTGGTCCATCCGGGCCTGCGCTTTCCGATGACCGCCGAAGCCTCGCTGTTCTCGGAGGCCGTCGAAATCGGGCGAGAGGTCGTCTGGCTCCACTGTTTCGGTGATCGCTTCGTCGAGCCCAGCGCGGAGCGGCCCAAGGCCGCGCCGCGAATGCCGGCGGGCGAGCGCGCCGTCATTCCGAAGAACGGTGCAATCCCGACCGAACCGGGGCGCTTTCCCGATCGCATAGCATATGATGCCGCCGCCCGCCGCCTGAAGATCGGCGATGGCTTCATCGACAACGTGTCGCGAGGGGTGTGGGAGTACGAGGTCTCGGGCAAGCAAGTGCTTCTGCAGTGGTTCAGTTACCGCCGCCTCGACCGCTCCCGGCCCATTGTCGGCGACCGGCGTCCGCCGTCGACGCTCGAAAAGATCCAACCCGAGGGCTGGCTGGCCGAGTACACCACGGAACTGATGAACGTGCTCCACGTCCTCGGTCGCCTGGTCGCACTCGAATTCCGGCAAGCGGACCTCCTCAACCGCATCTGCGACGGCCCCCTGCTGATCGCCGATGAGCTGCGTGCTAGCGGAGCGTTCGACGTGACCAACAGCGGACGCGGCGGTGAGGCGGACGAACGCCAGGACGATTTCCTCCACCAGACGGATGCGTAGGCGATGGGCTGGGTAACGGTGGGCGTTTGGTTGTGGTGCTAGGATGGACACTGAGTAAGTGATATCATCTGAATCGACTGAGAAGGTGCTGAGCAGCGGGATTGATGCACTAAACTTGGTGTTTCGCCTATAGCTAGACTCTGACAGATTAAGCCCCTTCCCCTGCAGCCAGGTACACCTCAGGAATTATCGATATTTGCAGTGGATAGTTATCGAGAAGCGGCAAAAATGGGAAATTATATACGAAAGTGACTAGAGGACTGGCTAAGGCTCAGACTTCCTGACCTCTGCTGATTTTAGGTGACACGAGCCGCGCGGATTCCGAGGCCCCGTCGATGTCGTAGACTATGCGCAGACGGGTGCCGGGGAAGACCGTTTCGGTGGCGTTCAGGTCGCTCAGAACCGCATCGATCCAACGGTCGCAGGCGTCGTTTGCGAGGCCAAGAATGTGGACCCGCAGGAGGCCATTGCCAGGATCCGGCAGGATGTCGGCATCGGCGGTGAGCAGCGCTTGAAGCAGTTTCCGGGGATGGGGCTTGTGGCCCTGCGCCTGCATGACGGGAAGCATCATGCGGGTTTCGGCGCGGTAGGCGATCATCCGGATGACGTCGAGGAGGAGGCGCTCGCGCGCGGGCAAGGCATCGAGCTGCTCGGCTTCGTCGAGGTCGCCGGCCCGGCAGTGCTTGGGCGTCTCCCTGCGGCTGGCCCTGACGATGTCGCGGACATCCTGGAGGTCCCTGACTGTTGTTAAGCGTGGAAAAGTGACCCCCTATTGGGGGTGATCGGCGTCCAAAATTGACCCCCTTGGATTTGTGTCCATGAACACACCTCGTCGTTTGGACGGACGGGGTGGTGGGGGAGATGCTGGTTGTGGAAACGATCGCGAAGATCCGTCGGGATCATCTGGTGAAGGGCGTTCCGATCAAGAAGCTCGCCCGGGATTTGAGGGTTTCCAAGAACACGATACGCAAGGTGGTGCGGGGCGATGCGACCTCGCACAGCTACGAGCGCAAGATCCAGCCGATGCCGAAGCTTGGGCTGTGGGTGGAGGAGCTTGAGCGCCAGCTGAAGGCCAACGAGAAGAAGGCACGCAAGGATCGGCTGTCTCTTCTGCGGATTCATGAAGACCTTGTGTCGCTGGGCTACAAGGGCGGCTATGACGCGGTTCGCCGCTATGCCAGGGCCTGGCGGCGCCGGTGGCGGCTGTTGTCGCCGGCGCAGGCCTATGTGCCGCTGATCTTCGATCCCGGCGAGGCCTACCAGTTCGACTGGAGCCACGAGTACGCGCGTCTGTCGGGCGCGACGACCAGGGTGAAGGCGGCGCACATGCGGCTGTGCCACAGCCGGATGTATCTGGTCCAGATCTTTCCCCGCGAGAGCCAGGAGATGGTCTTCGAGGCGCACGAGCGTGCCTTCCGCTTCTTCGGCGGGGTCTGCCGGCGGGGCATCTACGACAACATGAAGACGGCGGTGAGCACGATCTTCGTGGGCAAGAAGCGGGACTACAACCGCCGCTTCCAGGAGCTGTGCTCGCACCATCTGGTGGAGCCTGTGGCGTGCACGCCAGGGGCTGGCTGGGAGAAGGGGCAGGTCGAGAAGCAGGTGGGTGACCTTCGCGGCCGCCTGTTCGTGCCCATCCCGCGGGGCCGCTCCTACGCCGAGATCAACGAGTGGCTGATGGATCGGTGCATCGAGGACGCCAAGAAGCATCCGCATCCGACAATCCCGGGCAAGACGGTGTGGCAGGTGTTCGAGGAGGAGCAGCCCTTCCTGATGGCGTATCGCGGCCCCTTCGACGGCTTCCATGCCAGCGAGGTGTCGGTCTCGAAGACCTGTCTGGTGCGCTTCGACAACAACCAGTACAGCGTCGCGGCCCGCGCCGTCGGCCGGCCGGTGGACGTGCGGGCCTATGCCGATCGGATCGTCATCCGCCAGGACGGCGAGACCGTTGCCGAGCACCCCCGCAGCTTCGGGCGCGGCCGGTTCGTCTACGATCCGTGGCATTACGTGCCGATCCTGACGCGGAAGCCCGGCGCGCTACGCAATGGCGCGCCCTTCAAGGACTGGCAGTTGCCCAACGCGCTCGGCCGCCTGCGAACCCGGCTCGCGGGCCACGACGACGGCGACCGGCAGTTCGTCAAGGTGCTCGCGGCGGTGCTGGAGGACGGACTGGAGGCGGTTGAGGCGGCCTGTGCCGAGACGCTCGACTGCGGTGCCTGCAGCGCCGACGTGGTGCTCAACATCCTCGCCCGGCAGCGCCAGCCGGCACCGCCGGCAATCATCCCGACGCCCGAGGGCCTGCAGCTTCGCCACAAGCCGGTAGCCGACTGTCAGCGCTACGACAGCCTGAGGGAGGCCGGTCATGGAGCGTCATGATGTGCTGGAGATGATGACCCAGCTGAAGCTCGCAGGTATGCGCGCCGCTTACGACGACATCCTTGCCGACGGGCTCAAGCGCCGCCATCCGGTGCAACAGATCATCGGTACGCTGCTGCAGGTCGAGATCGCCGACAAGAGGGCCCGCTCGATCAAGTACCAGATGGCCTCCGCCAAGCTGCCGACGGTCAAGGAGCTGGCCGACTTCGACTTCGCCGCCTCGCCGGTCAACGAGCCCCTGATCCAGGAGCTCGCCGGCGGCGGCTTCCTCGAGGGCAAACGCAACATCGTGCTGGTCGGCGGCACCGGTACCGGCAAGACCCATCTCGCCGTCGCCATCGCGCGGTCCTGCATCCGCAAGGGCGCGCGCGGCCGGTGCTACAACGTCGTCGACCTGGTCAACCTCCTCGAGGCCGAGCTTCGCGCCGGACGCCAGGGCCGCACTGCAGACCAGCTCGTCCGCCGCGACTTCGTCATCCTCGACGAGCTCGGCTACCTGCCCTTCGCCCAGGCCGGTGGGCAGCTGCTCTTCCATCTGATGAGCCGGCTCTACGAGCGCACCTCGATCGTCATCACCACAAACCTCGCCTTCGGCGAATGGCCATCCGTCTTCGGCGACCCCAAGATGACCACAGCGCTGCTCGATCGCCTCACCCATCATTGCGAGATCATCGAGACCGGCAACGAGAGCTGGCGCTTCAAGAACCGCTCCTGACCCGCCGCCGGCCTCCCTTGCGGCCCGGTTGCCCCGGTGGGCCAACAGGGACCCCCCACGCGGCTTCGCTCCGCGTAGCGCAGGGCGCCACACGAAGCCGCGCGGGTCCCCCCTATTGGCTACCGGGACAACCTCCGCCGTGCCACTCAGGGGGGTCAATTTTGCACGCCGATCGGGGGTCAGTATTGAAAGCCGATTGACATCGAAGGGCCGCGCGGCGACTCGGGATTGCTCATGTCGTTGTTGAGTCATTTCCCGAAATTCCCGTCAAGCCCTTTCCACCAACTCCGAACGAGAAACGCCTCAATCCACTGGCCCAAAATGACAAATCAGACGACCTGGGCAGTTACGAAAACATCTTCTTCAAAATGTCGACCGACCTGTTCGCCGAGCTCGGCCGGTCCCTAAGCGCGTAGTGCAGGTCCGCCACGTGCGTGCGCTCGACAGAACCGATCGGCATCGACCCGAGGACGGGCAGGATGCAGTTCCTGAGCAGCCCCCCATAGCGCACCGCCGTCGCCGGCTTGCAGTTCACCGCCACATGCGCGCGCATGAAGCGGTCGGCAAGGTCGGCTACGCTCGGCCCCGTGTCTCCTTCTCGGGCTCCGCAGGCAGCGGCTCCTGCCCGGTCTTGATCCTGTCGATGATCCCGGCGGCGCGCTTGCGCGCCTGCTCGGCGGTAATCTCCCCATGCCGGCCCAGCGTGACCCGCCTGGAGCCGCGCGGCCCCCGGCTCTGCACGACGTAGACCTTGCGGCCCGAGGGGTAGACGCGCACCCCGAAGCCGGACAAATCGCGGTCCCAGAAGATGGCGTCCCGATCCTCGATGGAAAGGGCATCGACGGTCCGCTTGGAGATTGTGCGCTCCCGGCATTGTGACATAAAATCACCACCCCGTTGACCATCGCGAGAGGGCGTTCGATCATGGAATGGCGATGGTGAAAGGGCCTGTGGCGGTCCGCGTCAGCCGGGCTTCGCCGCTTGCCCGCCGGGACCTCGATCCCGCCATCGCCGCGTGATCGAACGCCTCGATCACGCCCGGAGAGGGTACACGATCCCGTAAGCGCCACGCAAGCGAGTGATGTCAAACTCCCGCGTACGCCTGCGTACGCGAGTCGGGAGATCGATACAGAAGCTACGGGGGGGATGAACGATCAGTGTATCGAATCAGCTAGTTGTCGTAGACAAGCGTAGTCAGGAGTACGAATGACACTTGAACGAAGCGCTTCCTCATACTTCGCGCTTCCTTCTTCATCCTCCCATCCTCCTCATTCGCGCGATTATGGTGTTCCATGCATGGATCAGCGGCGGTACGCCCTTGTACTGGCGCTACCCGCCGCGTCGAGAGAATGGACTGGAGCGCGTGCGCAACGCAAGCTCCAACCACCATTGAGCATGTCAGAAACCGGTCAGATACAATAAATTCCAGCTCACTGTGGCGCAAATGCCACACGCGGCGGCGGCGTCCCACCGACAGCGAAGCCACGCACCTCAACCCACGCCTGAATCCAGGGCGTAGCCGGCCGAGCGGACGGTCCGGATCAGGTCCGGCCGGCGCTCGGCGTTGAGCGCCTGGCGCAGGCGGCGCACGTGCACGTCCACCGTCCGGCTCTCGATGAAGATGTCCGGGCCCCAGACCGAATCGAGCAGCTGCTCGCGCGAGAAGACGCGGCCGGGGTGCTCCATCAGATGCCGCAGCAGCCGGAACTCGGTCGGCCCCAGGTGGATCGATTCGTCCCCCCGCATCACCCTGTGAGCGGCGAGGTCCATCTTGAGGTCGGCATAGTGCAGCACCTCGTCGCCGAGCGCGGGCCGCATGCGCCTCAGAATCGCGCGGATACGGGCGAGCA
Organism: Alphaproteobacteria bacterium; assembly: GCA_963422645.2. Lineage (GTDB taxonomy): Bacteria > Pseudomonadota > Alphaproteobacteria > UBA828 > UBA828 > WTGU01. Next base: position 187,938 of record CAXXVO010000006.1, on the reverse strand, counting down.
GCTCGGCCGGCGAGAAGGGCTTGACCACGTAGTCGTCCGCGCCGCCGTCGAGGCCGCGCACCCTGTCCGCCTCATCGCCGCGCGCCGTCAGCATGACGATCGGGAGGGGCTGCGGGTCCTGCCGCCGCCTGATGCGGCGGCAGACCTCGATGCCGGAGAGGGTCGGCAGCATCCAATCGAGCACCATCAGGTCGGGGCGCCGCTCATCCACCATGAGCAGCGCCTCCTCGCCGTCCACGGCCTCGTCCACCTCGAAGCCGCCTTTCTCCAGGTTGTAGCGGAGCAGCGTGAGCAGCGCCGCCTCGTCCTCGACGACCAGAATGTATGGCTTCATGGCGCCGTCGCCTCCGTCTCGTCGCCCTCCTGGTGGAAGGAGGTCACGTCGCCTTTGGGCCGCTCTTCCTCTACCGGGGTGCCTGTCACCACGTAGTTCACTGTCTCGGCGATGTTGGTCGCGTGATCGCCGATCCGCTCGATATTCTTGGCGATGAAGAGCAGGTGCGCGCACGTGGTGATGCGGCGCGGATCCTCCATCATGTAAGTGAGCAGCTCGCGGAAGAGGCTGTTGTAGGATTCGTCCACATCCTCGTCGCGCCGCCAGACCGCCATCGCCCGCTCCACATCGCGGTCCCTGAATGAATCGAGCACGTCCTTGATCATGCCCTGGGCGATGCCCGCCATCCGCGAGATCGTGTGGGTGAGCCGGACGGGGTCGATGTCCTGGATGGCGATGGAGCGCTTGGCGACGTTGGCGGCGTAGTCCCCCATCCGCTCCAGGTCGCTCGCCACTTTGAGAGAGGCGGTAATCACCCGCAGATCCACGGCGACCGGCTGGCGCAGCGCAAGGATGCGCACCGCCAGCTGGTCGATCTCGGCCTCCAGCGCGTCCACGCGCCGGTCGTCGGTGATGACGCGGGAGGCTGCGTCGTCGTCGCGGCGGACCAGCGAGGCGATGGAGGCGGCGAGCTGCTGCTCGACGATCCCGCCCATTTCCAGGATCGCGTTGTTCATGCGATCCAGCTCCTCGTCGTAGGCCTTGACCGTATGCTCGGCAGCCATCGGTCGCTCTCCTTGTCCTTAGCCCTCGCCCGCGCCTAGCCGAAGCGCCCGGTGATGTAATCCTGCGTCCGCTGATCGTGCGGATTGGTGAAGATCTGCTCGGTCGCTTCGAACTCCACCAGCTCGCCCAGATGGAAGAACGCCGTGAACTGGGAGACCCGGGCGGCCTGCTGCATGTTGTGGGTGACAATGGCGATCGTGTAGTGCTCGCGGAGCTCGTCGATCAGCTCCTCGACCTTCGCCGTGGCGATGGGGTCCAGCGCCGAGCAGGGCTCGTCCATCAGGATGACCTCTGGGCTGATGGCAATGGCGCGCGCGATGCAGAGCCGCTGCTGCTGTCCGCCGGAGAGCCCGGTGCCCGGTTGTTGGAGCCGGTCGGAGACTTCGTCGAAGAGGCCCGCGCGGCGCAGGCTTTGCTCCACGATGTCGTCGAGCGCGCTCCCCTTGCCGGCGAGGCCGTGGATGCGCGGCCCGTAGGCCACGTTCTCGTAGATCGACTTCGGGAAGGGATTGGGCTTCTGGAAGACCATGCCGACGCGCGCCCTGAGCTGCACCACGTCGATATCGCGGCTGTAAATATCCCGGTCGTCCAGCGTGATCGATCCGGTCACCCGGCAGATGTCGATGATGTCGTTCATGCGGTTGAGGCAGCGCAGAAAGGTCGACTTGCCGCAGCCCGACGGGCCGATCAGCGCCGTCACCTTGTTTAGGGCGAGATCGATGTCGACATCGAAGAGCGCCTGCTTGTCCGCGTAGAAGACGTTAACGTCGCGCGCGCGCATCCGCATCCGGGGCGCCCTGTCGGCGTCGGTGTCGCTGCCGGCGGCGGCCGGCGCGCCGTCTTCATCCATCATCAGCGAGACAATCCCATCGGTGTCTTCCGTCACGATACCACTCCCTGCCCGCCTACCAGCGGATCTCGAATTTGCGCCTGAGATAGATCGCTGCGGCGTTCATCACGATCAGAAACGCCAGAAGCACGAGGATTGCCGCCGAGACCTTCTCCACGAAGCCGCGCTCGGGGCTGTCGGCCCAGAGGAAGATCTGAACGGGGAGCGCTGTCGCCGGATCAAAGGGGCCGCCGGGGATGTCGACGATGAAGGCCACCATCCCGATCATGAGCAGCGGCGCGGACTCGCCCAGTGCCCGGGCCATGCCGATGATCGTGCCGGTGAGGATGCCGGGCATGGCGAGCGGCAGCACGTGGTGGAAGACCACCTGGATCGGCGAGGCGCCGACACCGTAGGCACCCTCGCGGATCGACGGCGGCACCGCCATGAGCGCGGCACGGGCGGCGATGATGATCGTCGGCAGCGTCATCAGGGTGAGCGTGAGCCCGCCCACGATGGGTGCGGAGCGCGGCAGGTGGAACAGGTTGATGAACACCGCGAGCCCGAGCAGGCCGAACACGATGGATGGCACCGCCGCGAGGTTGTTGATGTTCACCTCGATCAGATCGGTGATGCGGTTCTTGGGTGCGAACTCCTCGAGGTAGATGGCTGCGGTCACGCCGATCGGGAACGCCAGCACCAGCGTGACCAGCAGCATGTAGAAGGAGCCCATGATCGCGCCGCCGATGCCGGCGATCTCCGGCTCCCGCGAATCCGCATCGATAAAGAAGCCAGCGTTGAAGCCCGTCTCTATGAAGCCTGCCGCATCCAGCGTGTCGATCCAGGCGAGCTGCTGGTCGTCGAGGCGGCGCTCGTCCTGCGGCACGTCGCGCGGCGCGCTGCCCTTGTTCATCATGTCGACATCGCTGGATGCCGTTAGCCAGACGCGCCGCGTGGTCCCGATGATCGAGGGATCGTCCACGATCATCTCGCGCAGCTCGAAGCGCGCCGCCGTGCTGACCAGCTTGAGCAGCTTGCGCCGCTCCTTCCGCGCCGTCACCTCGGGGAAGGCGGCGAAGACCGCTTCCCGCAGCAGGCTGCCGTAGTTCGCCCTCTGCAACTCTTCGGCCGTCGGCGCATCGCCCACACCCAGGAGGCCGGGGTCGAAGGAGACCTCGAGCGCGACCGAAGTCCGCACGAAGGCGGGATATCCGCTGGCGATGACGCTGCCGAGCAGGAGCGCGAGGGCGGCGAGCGCGAGGCCCACGGCAACGAGGCCGTAGATCTTGAAGCGGCGCTCGGCGCGGTAGCGCCGGCGCAGCCTGCGCTCCGTCCAGGCCGCGTCCTGCCAGGCACCGGTGAGCGCCGATTGGGCGAGATCAGTCATATTGCTCCCGATACTTGCGCGCGATGTGCAGCGCGAAGACGTTGAGCGCGAGCGTCACGACGAAGAGCATCAGACCGAGCGCAAAAGCGGCCAGAGTCTTGGCGCTGTCGAATTCCTGGTCGCCGACCAGCAGCGTCACGATCTGCACCGTGACGGTGGTTACCGCATCCAGTGGATTGGCGGTGAGGTTGGCGGCGAGGCCCGCGGCCATGACCACGATCATGGTCTCGCCGATGGCACGGCTCACCGCGAGCAGACAGGCGGCGACGATCCCGGGCAGGGCTGCCGGCAGGATGACCCTGACCACGGTCTCCGATTTGGTCGCCCCCATGGCGAGCGAGCCCTCACGCAGCGCGTTGGGCACGGCCACGATGGCGTCGTCGCTCAGCGACGAAATGAAAGGGATGATCATGATGCCCATGACGGCGCCGGCGGCGAGCGCGCTCTCGGACGCGACATCGAGGCCGATGGCTTCGCCCGCCCCCCTGACCGCGGGCGCCACCACCAGCGCCGCGAAGAAGCCGTAAACCACCGTGGGCACGCCGGCCAGGATCTCCAGGATGGGCTTGGTCACGTTGCGGAACCGTGGGCTCGCGAATTCGGCCATGTAGATGGCGGCGAAGAGGCCGACCGGCAGCGCGACCAGCATGGCGATCACCGTGATCATCAGCGTGCCGGTGAAGAGCGGGATGGCGCCGAACGCACCGGTGCTGCCCACCTGATCCGCGCGGATCGCCGTCTGCGGACTCCATTTCAGGCCGAACAGGAAGTCCCAGAAGGGGATGATTGAGAAGAAGCGGATCGATTCGAAGAGCACCGAGAGAACGATGCCGATGGTGGTGACGATGGCGACGCAGGAGGAGAGGATGAGCGCGATGTTCACCACCCGCTCGACCTTGTTGCGCGTCCGCAGGCCTGGCGATATGCGCCGCCAGGCCCAGCCGAAGCCGGCGCCGCCCAAGGCCACGCCGATCGCCAGCACCGCGGCCTGGGCTGTGGATTTCATGCTGGAGTATCGGTCTGCCGCCGCCTGCATGGCCGGGTCGATCTCGCGGCTCACCACGTCGCCCGAAGCCAGATTGCGCACGTCGTTGAGCAGGAGGCCGATCATCGCCTCCGACTGGTTCGCCACCTCCGGTCCGAGGTACGACAGCAGCAGCGCTTCCAGAATCGGCGCTTCGATGATCAGCCAGACGAGAAGAACGATACCCGACGGGATGCCGCACCAGAGCGCCACGTACCAGCCGTGATAGCTCGGCATCGAGTGGAGTTTGCTGAGATTGCTGCCGGCCGTGCTGAGCGCCCGCCGTCGGCCGAAATAGAGGCCGATGACCACAAGCGCCAACACTGCAATGAGGAGAATGGTGAGCTGCACGCCGACGGCCGCCCCTGCCCCGTGCGCCCGCTCAAGCGAGCGCTAGCCTCACACTACGAATCGGCCGATGCAGGGATAAGTCAATTTCGTTACGCTTTTGTGACGCCAGCGTCCGGCGGGTCGGATGTGGAGTTGTTGGCCGGCCCGTCGTCCCCCTCCGGGGCGGCCAGCGCTGCCGGCTGCAGGTAGACGGTAAAGGTGCTGCCTTCGCCGGGGGTGCTATCAATGGCGAGCGCGCCGCGGTGCCTGTTCACGATGTGCTTGACGATGGCGAGCCCGAGGCCGGTGCCGCCGAGCTCGCGCGAGCGCGCCTTGTCCACACGGTAGAAGCGCTCCGTCAGCCGCGGCAGTTGCTCGCGCGGGATACCCGCCCCTCGGTCGGCGACGGAAATCAAGACCGCGCCGTCCTTGCCCGCAATCCAGCCGGCGGCCTCGGCTTCTGCAACCCGCCGTACTTGCACGCTGACTGTTCCCTCGGCGTCGCCGTACTTGATCGCGTTGTCCACCAAGTTGAGAAACACCTGGGTTAGTTCGTCGCCGTCGCCGATCACCGGGGGCAAGCCCTCTTCGGCCTCGATGGCAATGCTCACCCCGCGCTGCTCTGCCCGCCACGAGAGCGTATTGCGCACATTGGCGAGCAGGGAAGGGAGCGGCACCGCCTCAGTGGGCGGCGTGTGCTCGTTCATCTCGATGCGCGAGAGCGAGAGCAGGTCTTCTACGAGGCGCGCCATGCGCTTGCCGTGCTGATCCATGATGGTGAGAAAGCGCTCGCGAGCGGCCGCATCGTCGCGGGCGGAGCCCTGGAGCGTCTCGATGAACCCCATCAGGGTGGCGAGCGGCGTCCTGATCTCGTGGCTCGCATTGGCGACGAAGTCGGCCCGCATCTGATCGGTGCGGCGCACGGCAGTGAAGTCAACGAGCGCGAGCAGCACGGCGGCGCCGCTTTCCCTTGGCTCGGGCAGCGGCTCGACCCGCGCCGCGAAGGTGCGCTCGACCGGCGCCTGCAGCGTGAACTCGATATCGCGCCCGCCGCCACCTTCGATGGTCTGCTCGACCGCCTCGATCAGCTGCGGATTGCGCAGCGAGGCGGAGATATGGCGCCCGGTCACTTCGCCGCCGAGCAGTGATGTCGCCGCCCGGTTGGCACGCACGACCTTGCGTTCGCCATCCAGCAGCAGCAGCGGCTCGGGCAAGGCGTCGAGCGCGCGCTCCAGCTCGGCCCGCTCGCCGGCGAGCCGCGCTCGGCCCTCGGCTCCGAGCCGGGTCAGGCGCTCGACCGATGCCGCGAGCTCGCGGGTAAGCAGCCCCGTCGGCGACGGCCTCTGACGGGCCTCGTCGTCGCTTCCGGCAGCAGCCTCTACGTGGCGGGCGAGGGCGCCGACATCCGCAAGGAACAGGCCGGCCACGGCTGCCGCGAGCAGGCTGAGGCCAGCCCACGACAGCACCGCCGCGATGGGCGGCGTGAGGCCGAGTACGCCAAGTACCAAGAACGCGAGTCCAAGCGGCACCGACGCCGCGAGGCTCCAGCGCGCCCACCGGCGGAGTGGAACAACGCGTGCCGCCATCGATCGGCTCTCCTCCGCAGCGTGATCCCGGACCTTCAAGTCTACCAGAGGGATTCGACCATGAGCGTGACGAATATAGGGCAAACAGGGGTCAGCGACGCCGGCCCCGACCGTGGTGAAAATGCCGACTGGGCGCACGAAACGCTGGAAACCGCTTGTGGTAGTGTCGCGCCATGCCCGATGACGCCCAGGCGCAAGCATCCGCCCTGCCGGCTGCCGCCCGCGTTGCCCGCCGGGGCCGCCCGCGCGCGCGTCGCGTCGAGCCCGCGACGCCGATGATGGCGCAATATCTTGAAATCAAGGGCGCCCACCCGGACCACCTCCTCTTCTACCGGATGGGGGACTTCTACGAGCTCTTTTTCGACGACGCGCGGCAAGCCTCGGAGGCGCTCGACATCGCGCTCACCAAGAGGGGCCTCCACCAGGGACAGGAGATCCCGATGTGCGGCGTGCCCGTGGTGAGCGCCGAGGGCTATCTCCAACGGATGATCCGAAAGGGCTTCAGAGTCGCCGTCTGCGAGCAGGTGGAGGATCCGGCCGAGGCCCGCAAGCGGGGCGCGAAGGCGGTCGTCCGCCGCGAGGTCGTCCGCGTGGTGACGCCGGGGACGCTGAGCGAGGATGCGCTCCTGGATGCACGCGCGGCCAACTACCTCGCAGCCCTTGCACAGGCCGAAGGCGCCCTGGCGCTGGCGTGGGCCGAGATGTCCACCGGTGAATTCGCGGTGATGAGGGTCTCCGAGGCTTCGCTGCCTGCGGCGCTCGCGCGCCTTGAGCCCGGCGAAATCCTGGTGCCCGAGCCGCTGCTCGAGACACCGGCGCTCTTCGAGCTCTTCGCCGAATGGAAGGAAGCCCTCACGCCCCAGCCGCGCTCCCTCTTCGACAGTGTCGCCGCCGGGCGCGCACTCGCGGCGTTCTACGGCTTGGCCTCCCTCGACGGTCTCGGCTCCTTCGGACGCGCTGAGCTCGCTGCCGCCGGCGCCGTGCTCGGCTATCTGCAGCTCACCCAGAAGGGCCAGCTACCGCGGCTCGCGCGGCTCCGCTCGACCGAGACCGGCGCCGCGATGGCGATCGACGCCGCGACCCGACGCAACCTGGAGCTCACGGCGACCCTGGACGGCGGTGCGGCAGGCAGCCTGCTTTCGGTGATCGACCGCACCGTCACCGGGGCGGGCGCCCGGCTGCTCAGGGCGCGGCTCACCGCACCGCTCACCGAGCCTGCCGCCATCGCCGAGCGGCTCGATTCCATCGGCTTCCTGGTCGAGGCGGAGGGCGCGCGGAGTGGCCTTCGGGAGCGGTTGCGTCGCTGCCCAGACGTGGAGCGCGCGCTCTCGCGCCTCAGCCTGGGGCGCGGCGGGCCGCGCGACCTCGCCGCGGTACGCGATGCGCTCGGCCAGATTCCGGCGATCCGGAATGCTCTCGGCGCTGAGGACGCCGGCGGCCTGCGAAGGCCGCCGCCGGCGCTCGCAGCCGATCTCAAGGCGCTCGGCCATCACCAGAGCCTCGTGGATCGCCTGAACCAGGCGCTCGTGGAGAGCCCGCCGCCCAGCATCCGGGAGGGCGGCGTCATCGCGCGTGGCTACGATGAAGCGCTCGACGAGGTGGTGGAGCTGCGCGACCACAGCCGGCGTCTGATCGGCGGGCTGGAGGCCCGCTACCGCACCGAGACCGGCGTCAATGCCCTCAAGGTGCGCCACAACAACGTGCTCGGCTACTACGTCGAGGTGCCGCCGCCGCGGGCCGAGGCGCTGACCGAGGCCTTCATTCACCGCCAGACGCTGGCGAGCGCCGTCCGCTACACGACCGTGGAGCTCGGCGAGCTGGAGGCACGGATTACCGGCGCGGCCGACAAGGCGCTCAGCCTGGAGCAGGCGCACTTCGACGACCTCCGCGCCGATGTCGTCCGCCGGGCCGAGGACATCGCGCGGGCCGCCGGCGCCCTGGCTGCGCTTGACGTGGCCCAGGGGCTGGCTCAGCTCGCCGTCGAGCGACGCTATACGCGGCCCATTGTCGACGACACGGCCACCTTCGCGATCGAGGGCGGCCGGCACCCGGTGGTGGAAGCCATGGGCGCAGGCGGGGATACGCCCTTCGTCCCCAACGATTGCGACCTGGGCGAGGACGCCCGGATCTGGCTGGTTACCGGCCCCAACATGGCCGGCAAGAGCACCTTCCTGCGCCAGAATGCGCTGATCGCGGTGCTGGCGCAGATGGGCTCGTTCGTGCCCGCCGCCTCCGCCCGAATCGGCGTGGTGGACCGGCTCTTCTCCCGCGTCGGCGCGGCCGACGATCTCGCGCGTGGGCGTTCCACCTTCATGGTGGAGATGGTGGAGACCGCCGCCATTCTCAACCAGGCCGGCGGGGGGGCGTTGGTGATCCTCGACGAGATCGGGCGCGGCACCGCCACCTATGATGGGCTCTCCATTGCCTGGGCCGCGATCGAGCATCTGCACGACGGCAATCGCTGCCGGGCGCTCTTCGCGACCCACTATCACGAGCTCACCGCGCTCGCCCAGAAGCTCGACCGGCTCGCCTGCCACACCATGCGGATAAAGGAATGGAAGGGAAGCGTGGTGTTCCTGCACGAAGTGGCACCGGGTGCGGCGGATCGCTCCTACGGAATCCACGTGGCGCGTCTCGCAGGGTTGCCCGAGGCGGTTCTGACCCGCGCCGAGGCGGTGCTGGCGGTGCTGGAGCAGGGCGAGAAGGCTACTGCCGCCGCCAGGCTCGCGAACGACCTGCCGCTCTTCCAGGCCCGCCCGTCCGCGCCCGCGCTGCCTGACCCTGCGCCCGATCCGCTCCGCGCCCGCCTCGCAGCCATCAACCCCGACGACCTCACGCCGCGGGACGCACTGGAGCTCGTCTACGCTCTGCGCGCTGGGCTCGACGGAGACGAGGAGGGGCCAGCGCCCTGACCGGCCACGCCCTGCTCACGAGGCGGCGTTCCCCCGCGCCGTTCAAGTCCGCAGCGCAAGTGCGCTACTATGGCGGCTTCGCGGGCGGCCGCAGGCCGCGCCAGCGCTGCGGAGGCCAAAGGGGAGCTGAGGGATGGAGTTTGGGATTGCTTTCAAGGGCGACATAGGGGTCGAGCGCACCGTCGCCATCGCGCGCCAGTGCGAAGTGGCGGGCTTCGACTATGTCTGGTTCTTCGATTCCCACATCCTCTGGTCGGACTGCTACACCAAGATGGCGGTCTGCATGGCCAATACCGAGCGCGTGCGCTACGGCCCGCTGGTGACCAACCCCAAGGTGCGCGACTGGTCCGTGGCGGCGAGCCTCTTCGCCACGCTGAGCGACATCGGGCGCGGCCGCTTCGACATCGCGGTCGGGCGCGGCGACAGCTCCATGCGGGTCATGGGCAAGTCGCCGGCGACGCTGGCCTACACCGCCGAGTTCTGCGATGCGATGCGCAAGATGGTGGCGGGCGATACCGTGCAATACGCGGACTGCCCGGAGCCGGTCTACATGGAGTGGGTCGCGGGCCACCCCATGCCGGTCTGGTTCGCGGCCTACGGGCCCAAGGCGCTGAAGACGGCCGGCGAGGTCGGCGACGGACTCATCATCCAGCTCGCCGACGTCGGGCTCTGTGAGTGGTTCGGCGGCCAGGCCAAGGTGGCGGGCGAGGCCGCGGGCCGCGACATGGGGGGCTACCGGGTGCTCTCGGCCGCCCCTGTCTGGGTCGGCGACAAGGAGGCCGGCATCGCGCAGACCAAGTGGTTCCCCGCGCTGGTCGGCAACCACGTGGCCGATATCGTCGAGAAGTACGGCGCCGGTACCGACCTCGTGCCCGACAGCCTCACCGCCTATATCGAAGCGCGGCGCGGCGCGGGCGCGGGCGGCGCGGGCTACAACTACCGCCAGCACGCCGACAAGGTCTCCGACAACACCTATTACATCACGCCGGAGATCACCGACTCCTTCTGCATCCTGGGCGAGCCGGACGAGCACGTGGCCAAGCTCAAGGCGCTGCAGGCGGCGGGCGTCACCCAGTTCACGATCTACCTCACCAACGGCTCGGAGGAGCGTATCGTCGCCGACTACGGCGACCACGTGATTCCGCACTTCCGCTAAGGCAAGCGCCCCCGCCTCACACCAGCTGCAATTGACGGAAAGGCGCGTCCAACCGGGCGCGAAATCGGCGCTGCGCGGCCCCAGGGGTGTTGTTCGGCGCACGGGTTGCGCGCCGATCGGCGCGATAAGCACTTGAAGTAGCTTGATGCTGCGGGGTCCAAATTTCACACCGAACAACAGCTTCTGAGGAACGTTGCTCGTGGGGCGGGATCAAGTCAGTCAGGCGCTGCCTGTGTTGTCGGTGAAGGTCCCGGCTGATAGCGTTCCCCTGTCTCCAACACCGTCCGGGAAATTGGCTGATGACATTCGACCTGCTGATCCGCAACGGAACCCTGGTCGACGGCTCCGGTACGCCCCGCTACCGGGCGGACGTCGGGGTCAAGCAGGGACAGATCGCGGAAATCGGCCGGATCCGTAGCCCTGCCAACGAGACGATCGACGCCGAAGGCATGATCGTCGCACCCGGCTTCATCGACGGTCACACCCACATGGACGCGCAGGTGGCATGGGACCCGGCGGGGACATGCTCCTGCTGGCACGGCGTGACCAGCGTGGTGATGGGCAATTGCGGGTTTGCGCTGGCGCCCTGCAAGCCAGAGGCAAGAGAGTGGTTCGCCGAATGCCTGGAGGCGGTCGAGGACATCCCCAAGGATGCCATGGTGGCCGGAATCGACTGGCGCTGGGAGACCTTCCCGGAATATCTCGCGGCCGTCGAATCGTTCCCCAAGGCCATCAACTACGCCGCCTATATCGGGCACTCGGCTCTCAGGATGTACGCGATGGGAGAGCGCGCCCTGGACCGAGAGGCCGACGAGGACGATCTGAAGCTCATGACGGACCTGGTGCAAGAGGCGCTTCGCGCCGGCGCCGTGGGCCTCTCTTCGTCCAGGGCCACCACCCATATCCGCCCGGACGGCGGCCCGGTGGCGAGCCGCATCGCCAACTGGGCGGAAATCGCGCACCTGGTGCACGCGATGGCCGAGCTGAACGCCGGCATCTTCCAGGTCGGACCCGACGTCTCCGGCGGCGAAGCACAGGGCGCATGCCTGGACGAGCTGGCGAAGATCGCGGTCTCAAGCCGCCGGCCGCTGATGCTGGGGGTCCTTTCGAGCCGCCAGGGCGACAATCCCCATCCCCTCGAGTACCAGTTCGAATGGATGGACCGGGTCGCCGCCGAAGGGGGGCGGGTGCTGGGGCAAGCCACCACCAGGTCGATCAACGCCATGTTCTCGTTAAAGTCCTACCTGCCCTTCGACGCCTTGCCGGTCTGGAGCGACATCCGCGGCCTCCCGGTGGAGGAGCAGCAGGCCCGCTTCCGCGACCCGGATACCCGCGCGAGCCTGGTCGCGGCCGAAGCGGGGATGAAACCCAGGAGCAACGAGTTCCAGGGCGGCGGCGCTGCCACGACGGATCCGCGCAAGCCCGACTACGCCAACCTCTTTCCGATGTTCGGCGTGCAATGGGATGAGCCGAGCATCGCGGAGCTCGCGCGAAGGTCCGACCGAAACCCCGTCGAGGTCATGCTCGACCTGATGGCGGAAGACGAGGATCTGCTCTTCTTCCAGCCCCTGGTGAACGAGACGCCGGACGAGGTTCGCCGGATGCTGGAGAACCCCCGCTCGCTTGCCACCTTTTCCGACTCTGGCGCGCACGTGTGCCAGGAGATGGGGTCATCGCTCCAGACGCACTTGCTGAGCTACTGGGTGCGCGCCAAGCAGGCATTCACGTTGGAGGAAGCGGTAAGGATGCTGACCTTCAACAACGCATCCGCCTGGGACATGCACGACCGGGGCCTGCTGCGCCCGGGCTTCGCGGCCGACATCGTCGTCTTCGACGAAGCGACGGTGAAGCCGCGCCTGCCGACGGTTCAGCACGACCTGCCCGGCGGCGCCCGCAGGCTGGTGCAGAAAGCCGACGGCATCGCCGCCACGGTCGTCAACGGCGCGGTTACGCTGAGGGAGGGCGAACCCACCGGCGCGCACCCCGGCCAGCTCATTCGCGGTGGAGCCGCCGCCGACTGACGCACAACCCACGTGCCGAACAACAGGGCAAAGCGATACCGATCGCCGCCTAATCCAACCGCACCACCTCGCCGGTTTCTGCCGAGCGCTCGGCCGCGAGCGTGGTCCGCACCGCCTCCATCGACTCTTGAGGCGTGATGATGGTGGGCGGCGTGCCCTCGCGCACGCAGCGGGCGAAGTAGAGGAACTCCTCCCGCAGCGCGCCGGAGAGCTTGCCGTGCAGCTCGGGCCAATAAGTGGTGTCCGGGCTGCGGAAGCCGTCCTTGGTGCAGATGCCGATGTTGGGGAAGGTGTCCTGGATATGGATGAAGCCCTCGGTACCGATGATCGACATGCGCTCGTCGATGTCGAAGGGGGTCTTCTCCGGCATGCACCAGACCGTCTCCAGCGTCGCCGTCGCGCCTGAATCGAAGCGGTACATGGTCTGGCCGATATCCGGGTATTTGAGGCCGCGCACGTCCACGGTCTGGGCGTAGGCGCTCACCACCTTAGCGCCGGTGAACCAGAGCATCAGGTCGGTGTCGTGGATGGCGTCGCCGATGATCGGACCGATCTTGTTGAGGATCTCGGGCGTCCACGCCGCCGGGATGTTGCGCCGCGAGCTCAGCGCCACGATGCACCCGATGTTGCCGGCCTCGATCTCGCGCTTGGCCGTGGCATAGCGCGGGTTGAAGCGGCAGATGTGCCCCACCATGAGGTAGCCCGTTGCTGCCTCCGCCGCCGCCACGATCTTCGCACAGTCCTCCACCGTCGACGCCATCGGCTTCTCGAGGAAGACGTGCTTGCCCGCCGCGAGCGCATCCAGCGTGGGCCGGGTGTGCTGGTCCCACATGGTGACGACGCTGACGGCGTCGAGGTCGTCGCGTTCCAGCAGCGCGCGGTAGTCGGTTTCCAGCACGCCCACTCCGTACTTGCGGCCGAGGTCGGCGAGCCGCGATTCGGTCCGCGTGCAAAGGCCCGCAAGCTCCAGGCCGGGGGTCGCCTTGATCGCATCGCAATGGATCTCGCCGAACCAGCCGAGCCCGATCACGCCGATGCGCACGCTCTCCATGGCGCAGCCCTCCCGCCCGGGCGCGCCGCTCAGGCCGCCTCCTCCTTCTGCGCGGTGAAGGTCAGGCCCCTGGCCGCGAACTTCTCTTTCACACCTGGCTGTATGGCGTCGAGCTTGACCGCGGTGGAGGGCGCCATGTCGATATCGGTCATGTCGTGCACGCCGCCCGAGATCAGCACCTGCAGGATGCCCTCGTCCTCGCCGATGTTGCGGAAGGCGCGGTTGACCTTGGGCGGCACCGAGATGGTGTCGAACTGGTCGAGTTCCACCCGTCCGCTGCCGTCGTCGTTCCAGGTCACCTCGAAGCGGCCCTTGAGCACGGTGAAGGTCTCGTAGGTCTGGTGATGGGCGTGGAGCGAGGGGCCCTGGCCCGGCGGGCAGACGGCGAGCGTCATGGTCATGCCGGCGGCATCCACGATGGGCGCGCCGGTGTTGATCGGCGTCTCCACGTCGCCGTCGAGCCCGATGACCGAGAGCAGCTTGCGCGCGTAGATGACGTCGTTGGCCTCCAGCGGAATCTCCGGGTCCTGCTGGATCGGCAGCGGCTCCAGCGCGCTGTAGCGCGAAACCCGGCTCTGCATTTCGTCCTGTGTGATCTCGATGGTCTTCATCGCATCCTCCCTGGCGCGCACCCCGGCGCCGCACCCGGAATGGTAGAGCGATCGGCGCCGGATTGGAATCGCCCGCGCCCCGCGAGAGGCTGGTGGGACGTAACTGCCCAGGTTCTTGCTGTGAAAATTCTCTGGGATTCGGCACAACGCTACCCACGCGACGCCCGTGTGCTCCTCTGTGGTCGCCGGGTTTCACAGCTCACGATGCCCCTCTTGCGGACTGCGACCGGTAAGCTACCCCGATGTGGCCCGAAGTCCGCCCGCGCGACGGGCACCGATTTTCATTCTATGGGGTGGTCCAGCACGGCGTCGACCATGATCGTTTATGAGAATGGCTCCGCTGTTGGAGAACCCGTGCCAGGTGAGCTTACGCGCACTTGACGGTGGCGATGAGCCGATCCGATGGGCTGGTCAGGGCTTCGATGATATTCCAGCCCTGCTTTCTGGCGGTGGTGATGACGCTGCGCAGGATGGCGAAGTTCTCGGCCCCCTGCGCGGACCGGAAGCCCCCGGAGATCTTCTGGCGCAGCTTCATCATCCGAAGGTCGCGCTCGGCCTCGTTGTTCGTGAACCCGACCTCGAGGTCGATCAGGAACCGGAGCACCGCGCATTTGTGGTCGCGCAGCCTCAAGGCCAGATTGTGACCGATCCTTCGCTTCCGGCGCTTCTTCCTCTTGCCAGGCGAGAACGGTGGTTGGCTCTCGTGAAAGGCCAGCGCATCGGCGATGATCTCGTCGTATCGGCGCTCGATCAGCGCCACAAGCCTCGCCGGAACGGCGATATCCTCAGACTTCCTGACCTCGTGATGCTGGCTGTTCTGGGCAGCGTGCCGGGAACTCCTTGAATTCTGATACATTTCGGTTGTTTCAGGCGGTTTTTCGCTGGGTGTCGCGCCCGAGGTCTGATAGTATAATTTGATACCAATTGCACGGTCTCAACCATGCCCAGTACCCTCCCAATGTGCCCTCCAGAGGCGGTCTCGATCGGCAACAGCTGCTTCGCCGTCCTGATCTCGGACGACACCTTCACCTACTTTTCCAACCTCATTCCCTTTGACAGCCACGCCGCCGATGACCGCACGGCCATGCTCTTGCGGATCGGCCGCCTCGCGGCGATCAGCGCGGTCTCGCCGCAGGAACTGGCTGACGCTTTCGCTGTCTCGCGCGCGACGGTGCAGCGCGCACGACGGCGCTACCTGGCCGAGGGCGAAGCGGGGTTCATGAAGCCCCGGCGCGGTCGCGGGCCGTCGGTGTTCACTCCGGAGTTGGCGGAGAAGGCGACGGCGTTGCTGGCATCGGGCCTGAGCGGCTCTGCGGCGGCCCGGGTTCTCGGCGTGTCAGCGCCATCGGTCAACAAGTGGCGCCGTCAGGGACTGATCGGCAACACGGAGGCGGATGGGGAGCCCGGACGCTCAGCGCTGGCTGCGCCGCCTGACGCGGGTGCGGCTCCTGAAGGCCGTGTCGATGAAGAGAGTACCGGTGCCCCGGGGCCGGAGACGGCGCCGGGGCTGGAAGCGCAGCCGCAAACGGATCGCAGCGCGCGCGATCGGCGGGACCGGCAGGCGCCGATGGGGCGTGCGACTTGCGATGTTCCGGCTCGGGTTCTGGCCAGTTGTGGACAGGCGGGGCCGGTCGAACCGCAGTTCGCCGCCGCCGCCCGCGGTGTCCGCTTCGGCGGCGTGCTCGCCGCCCTGCCGGCCCTGCTGAAGGAAGGTCTTCTCTCCGAGACCGGTCTCCTGCCATTGCTGCCGAAGGGCTATTACGGCTTGCCTACGATCCTGCTCTTCCTGGCCTTCATGACCTTGGCGCGGGTGCGCAACCCCGAGAGCCTGCGCTACCAGGCGCCGGGCGAATGGGGCGCCATTCTCGGCCTCGATCGCTGCCCCGAGGTCAAGACGCTGCGCCGCAAGATCGCTCTCATCGCCGACGACGAGGCCGGCGTGCGGGCGTGGCAGCTCGCCCTTGCCAGGCGCTGGCAAGGCCGACGAGCCGGAGCTCTGGGCGACGCTGGCCATCGACGGGCACGTCAAGGTCTACTCCGGCCGCAAGGGGCGCTTGCCCAAGCACTTCGTCTCGCGCGAGAAGCTGTGCCTGCCGGCGAGCGCCAGCTACTGGATCAACGCTCTGGGCGGCAAGCCGCTGCTCTGTCTGCACAAGCCGCTGGACCCGAAGATGGTCGCGGCCATCGAAGCCGACGTGGTGCCGGCGCTGCAGGAGCTTGGGATCGTTGGCGCCGGGGCGCCGGACCTGACCGCCGAGCATCCCGGCCAGCCGGCGCTCACCCTGGTCTTCGACCGCGAGGGCTGGAGCCCGGATCTGTTCCGCCGGCTGGCGAGGCGCGGCGTCGCCTGCCTGACCTGGCACAAGAACTTCAGGGGCGAGGACTGGCCGGCCGAGGACTTCGGCGCGATGACCGTTCCCATTCACGGACCGGCGGCGGACGGCAGCGCCACCATGCGGCTGGCTGAGAAGCCGGTGACGTTGCCGAACGGCTTCAGGGTGCGCCAGATCCGCCGCCTGCTCGACAACGGCCGTCAGGTGCCGCTGATCACCACCGATCCGCACAAGCCGATGGCTGAGGTTGCGGGCGCCATGTTCTCGCGCTGGTCGCAGGAGAACTTCTTCAAGTACATGCGTGACGAGTTCAATCTCGACGCCCTGCCGACCCACGAGCTCGAGCCTCTCGATCCCGCCGCCATGGTCGTCAACCCGCTGCGGCGGGCCTATGACAAGGCAATCCATCGCCTCGACCGCCAGCTTGGCCGCCTGCGCAACCGCATCGCCGACACGGCCCGGAAGAAGCAGCCGACGGCGGAACTCAGGAGGGAAGTCAGGGACCTCCAGGATGTCCGCGACATCGTCAGGGCCAGCCGCAGGGAGACGCCCAAGCACTGCCGGGCCGGCGACCTCGACGAAGCCGAGCAGCTCGATGCCTTGCCCGCGCGCGAGCGCCTCCTCCTCGACGTCATCCGGATGATCGCCTACCGCGCCGAAACCCGCATGATGCTTCCCGTCATGCAGGCGCAGGGCCACAAGCCCCATCCCCGGAAACTGCTTCAAGCGCTGCTCACCGCCGATGCCGACATCCTGCCGGATCCTGGCAATGGCCTCCTGCGGGTCCACATTCTTGGCCTCGCAAACGACGCCTGCGACCGTTGGATCGATGCGGTTCTGAGCGACCTGAACGCCACCGAAACGGTCTTCCCCGGCACCCGTCTGCGCATAGTCTACGACATCGACGGGGCCTCGGAATCCGCGCGGCTCGTGTCACCTAAAATCAGCAGAGGTCAGGAAGTCTGAGGTTACAAAACCGGTGCCGTTCTTAAGACGTCGCGCGGTGGGGCTCACAGACAAGTCTCGACGTCGGGCTGTGGGGCCTTCCAGGAGACGACCTAGTCGCGAGCCACGCGGAGCGCGTCGGCGGCGTCGTCCTCCAGGAATTTGCACACGGTCATGTCGCCGGCGCCGCACAGGGTTCCTTCGCCGAAAGCGGCTGTCCAAGAGCAACAGAAGGCGTGGGGATCAATGGTGGTAGGGAAAGGGGGCCATGCAGTTCGACCGATAGTCGGGGCGGTCACCATGTCCAGTATTGGTCGCGGATTCGCTCGGTTACGGCTTTCTGGGACTCGTCGATCTCACGGATATTGGTTTGCTCGCGGGCGATTTTCTCGGGTGCGTTCGAATCGGATTGTGCGTCGAGGGGGGCGGGGTCTTCGGCGTCCACGAGTCTGAGGGGCGCACGAGGGTTCGGTGGTTCGGTTATGTCCATGGCGCGCAACACCCTTTCGAGGTTCCGATGCCGGGCGTACACGGCGGCGTGTGCAGCCGACAACCTACAATATCTGGTAGAGGCTCAGCGCGTCAACCGCGATCACTAGAGTGTTTCCGTTTCGAACGGAAACGCGCTGATTCTTTGTCGCTCACGGCAGCCGGCTTGCAGCCGGCGCCTCCGCGAGGGCGCCGCATTAGCGGCGGGCCGCGGTCGCGGCCTGTCGCGCGTCCGTCAAGGGCGGACGCGCTCTGGCGTTCAGGCAGAGGGCGCGGGAGTGTCGGGCGGAGGGCCGTCCTGCGATCTCGCGCGCCTACCGGCGCGACGGGCCTTGTCTCAACTCTCGTCCTCGGGGTGGGGGACTTCCCAGGACGCGACCCAGTCGCCGGGGACGCGGAGCGCGACGCCGGCGTCGTCCTCCAGCAGCCTGCACACGCTCATGTCGCCGGCGCCTGAGCCGTAGCGCGCGCCGGCCTCGCGGAAGCGGGCGTGCGCGGCCTCGATGAGGTCGTTGCGGACGCCGGTCTCGCGCATGAGATCGGCGATCAGGTCCAGGTCCTTGAGGCAGAGCGCGATGGGGAAGGAGGGGTCGTAGTGGCCGGCGAAGACCGCGGGCACGTCGTGGTGCATGACGTAGCTGTCCGCAGCCCCACCCTTCATCGCCTCCCACCAGACTTCCGGCTCCAGGCCTGCGACCTTGGCGGCGACCATGGCTTCGGCGATCGCCGCGGCGTGGACCATCCAGAGCATGTTGTTGACGAGCTTCGCGACGTAGGCGTTGCCGTGCGGGCCCACCCGGCGGATTTCGCCCATGGCCTCGATCACCGGGCGCACGCGCTCGACCGCCGCGTCGTCCCCGCCGACGAACATGAGCATGTCGCCCCGGATCGCGCCGTCGACCGCGCCGGTCACGGGGGCGTCGACGGGGTGGCCGCCTTGCGCCGCGAACTCCCGGCCGAGCGCGCGCATGAGCGAGGGGCTGCTGGTGGTGAGGTCGATCCAGGTCTTGCCCGCGCAGGGGGCGGAGAAGAGGCCCTTGGCGCCGCGCGCGACTTGCTCCACCTCCTTCGGCCCGAAGACCATGGTCACCACCGCGTCCACACGGGCGAGCACGTCGGCGGGTGAGGCGGCCCATTCAGCGCCCGCCTCGATCAGGGGCCGGGCGGCGTCTGCGCGGATGTCGTGGACGACCAGCGGGAAACCCCGGCGCATGATGTTGCGGGCGGCAGGGGCGCCCATGGTGCCGAGGCCGATGAATCCGACGCGCATGGCTGGGACTCCTGATTCTGGATGTTAGCGTGTGGTCTGCTGTCCTGTTACCGAAGTTCGTGTCCAATTATGCACTAATACATTACGTCATGGCCGCACTTGTTGCGGCCATCCACGTGGCTCCCGGCGTCCGGCGGGTCTTGCGGAAAGAGATGCCCGGAACGAGTCCGGGCATGACGAAAAAGAATGGCTCAATTCGTAAACCGTAGGCATGGTGATAGAATCTCGCCCGGTTCGCCTTGGAGGTCAGGCAGATGGATCACGAGCGGTTTCGGGACTGGTTCTCGCATGTCGATGAGTTGACGGCGGCGCAGCGCAAGGAGGTCGGGGCGGTGCTGTCGGAGCCTCCGGAGGGCGCGGCCTCGCTGGCGGCGATCGAGCTGGGCGTGGATGACGAGCGGCGCTGTCCGCATTGCGGCGCAGGCGGGGCGGTGTCGCGGGGCAAGGCGCGAGGTCTTCGCCGCTTCCGGTGCAAGGACTGCGGGAAGACCTTCGGTGCACTCACGGGCACGGCGCTGTCAGGGCTGCACCACAAGGAGCGCTGGCTGGCCTTCGGCGCCTCGCTTGCCGAGGGCGAGACGATCAAGGAGTCCGCCGAGCGCTGCGGGATTGCGCCGAGCACGGCGCATCGCTGGCGCCACCGCTTCCTGGCGGCGGTTCGGCAAGCGCCGGACCGGCTTGCCGGGATTGTCGAGGCCGACGAGACCTTCGTTCTCGAGAGCCGCAAGGGGGAGCGGAAGCTGGATCGCAAGCCGCGCCGTCGCGGCGGCAAGGCCCGCAAACGCGGCCTCTCGCGCGAGCAGGTGCCGATCCTGGTCGCCGCCGACCGTGCGGGCGAGACCCTCAGCCATAGCCTGCCTGCGCTGAACGCAGACAACGTGAAGGAGGTGCTGGAGCCGGTCGTCGCAGCGGATGCGCTGCTCGTCTCCGACGCCAAGCGCTGCTATCCGCCCGTCGCGGCGGCGCTCGACATACCTCACGAGAGCATCAACGCTTCTGCTGGCGAACGGGTCCGGGGCGCGCTGCACATCCAGACGGTCAATAGCCGCCACAGCCAGATTAAGGGCTTTCTGCGCAGGCGGCGCGGCATCGCCACCAAGTACCTCGACAGCTATCTGAGGTGGTTCCATCTCATCGAACTCGGCGATCAACCATCGCCCAGAGCGTGCCTCGAGGCGGCGATGGCCAGACCGCGCATACGTTATGCGAATTGAGCCAAAAGAATAGACTTAGCGGGAAAGTGCACAGCCAACACAAAGTCATAGTGGCTCAGAGAGGAGGCCCTTGTCGGTGCCCGGTGGGCGGGCGGGGACGAGGACGCGGCCTTCCATCAAGCGGCGCGCGGTACGGGTCACGGTGAGGCGGGCGATGCGGGGCGGGTCGGCGCTAGCGAGATCGACCGCGACCTCGGCGATGCCCGAGGGATGGCCGAGGCGGACGAGGCTGCCGTTGGCGGGGCGGGAGGCCTCGGCGGCGAGGGTGCCGGGGATGCGCGCGGCCGCGGCGAACGCGAGTGCCGCGGTGAGGGGCAGCGCCCGGTGCGGGCGGCCCATGGAGATCGCCCGCGCCGTGAGATCGACCGAGTCGGCCGCGAGGCCCGCGCCGCTCAGGGTCGGCGCATCGGCGGGCGGGGCGACGAAGCCCACCTTGGGCACGCTCTCGGTCTCCGGCGCGAGCCCCATGGCGGCGGCGCCGGCGCGGCGGATCGCCTCCAGCCGCGCGGCGAGGGCAGGGGCGGCCTCAATTTTATCAGGCGATTCGATTCCCGTCGCACCCACATTCTCAGCGCGGACGATAACCAGGGCGGTCGATGCGTCGATCAGCGTGGCCTCGATGGGGTCCGCGCCGGGCACGTGGAGCAGGTCGCGGGCGCGGCCTGAGGGCAGCAGGCGGCCGGTGACGGCGCCGCCCGGCTCCAGGAAGGAGAGGCCGATGGGCGCGCCCCGGCCGGCGACGCCGTCGAGCACGGTCTCGCCCTCCACCACCGCGCGGCCCTTCGCGACCGCGAAGCGGGCCTCGATGGTCTGGCCCAGGTTGTCGTTGTGGAGGGTAAGGGCGGCCTCGCCGTCGGCCGCCTGCACCAGCCCCTCGTCCACGGCGAAGGGCCCGACGGCAGCGGTGAGGTTGCCGCAGTTGCTGCGGTAGTCGACTTTCGCGTGCTCCACCGCCACCTGGCCGAAGAGGTAGTCGAGGTCGACGCCGGGGCGCTCGCTCGGGCTCACCACTACCACCTTGCTGAGCGAGGAGATGCCGCCGCCCATGCCGTCGAGCTGGCGGCCGTGGGGGTCGGGGCTGCCAAGGGCGGCGAGGAAGAGCACGTCCCAATCCGAGCGCTCCGCCGGCAGGTCGCGGCGGTGGAAGAAGAGGCCCTTGCTGGTGCCGCCCCGCATGAAGACGGCGGGGAGCGCGATCTGGCTCACTGCGGGCTCAACTTGGGCGGTTCTTGCGCGCCGCCGCGTCGAGCCCGGCGATGCGGCCGAAGACCGCGCCCCGCATCACCGAGGTGGAGCCGGTATAGGTGCGGTAGTAGAGGCCGGCGGTCTCGCCTGCGGCGTAGAGGCCCGGAATCGTCTCGCCGTCGGTGTTGAGCACGCGCGCCAGCGCGTCGATCTTGAGCCCGCCGAAGGTGAAGCAGTTGGCGGCGATGATCGGCCAGGCGCGGAAGGGCGGCCGGTCCACGGGCCTCGCCCAGTTGGATTTTCGGGGCGTGAGGCCGTCGGTGCCCAGCCCGTCGAGGGCGAGGGGGGTGAAGCCGTTCTCGCTGCGGCAGGCGGCGTTGTAGGCACCCAACGTCTGCGCGAGCCCTTCGCCGTCGATGCCGAGAGCCTGGGCCAGCGCAGCCGGGGTCTCCGCCTGCACCGGCGGCCGGTCGGTGCGCACCGACTTCCGCCAGTTGGGCACGTCGTCGAGCCGCGCGTCGGTGATGGCGAAGGCGATGCCCTCGGTCTGCGCCATCATGCGCCTTGACGCGGCCTCGTAGCTCGCGTCCACGGTCGCCAGCGCCTCGTCGACGAAGCGCCGGCCCTCGCGGTTAACCAGGATGCCGTAAGGGTAGTTGAGCACCACCGGCTCGTGCTGGCCGGAGCGGGGATCGACCGGCTGGGCGTGGAAGCTGCCGTAGTCGCCGCAGGGGGCGGCGCCGATCTCCAGCGCCATGCGGATGCCTTCGCCCCGGTTGTAGTAGCCGCCGCGCGCGACCGGGCGGATGAACTGGCTCTGCGGGCCGAGATAGCGGCTCAGCATCTCCGGGTTGCCCTCGAAGCCGCCGGAGGCGAGCACCACGGCGCGGGCGTGAAGGCGTGCAGTGCGGTTGTTGACGCCGGTCGCCTCGACGCCGTTGACGCGGCCTGTGTCGTCCTGGGTGAGGCGCCGCGCCGTGGTCTCGTAGTGGATCGCGATGCGGTCGGGCACGGTCTCGGCGTGGGCGGCGAGCGCCTCCACCAGGGCGAGGCCGCCGCCCGCCGGCGCCATGCGGGTCGTGCTCTCGGTGATGAAGTAGTTGGGCAGGAAGTCGAACGCGACGCCGAAGCCGGTGAACCAGCGCAGCGTCGGACCGGCGTTGTCCGCAAGGGTCGTGACCAGCTCGGGATCGACGAAGCCGAGACCGCGCAGGAGCCTCGGCCATTGGTCGTAGGGCCTGACGCTGTCCTCGATCAGGGCGGGGTCGAGGTGGCCGCCGGCGTTCTCGGCGAAGCGCTCGAGGAAATCCTCGGAGACCTCGTCGCGGCTCTGCATGCGCCAGAAGGACTCGGTATAGCGGGTGTTGCCGCCGCGCTCCTCCCTGGGCGCGCGCTCCAGCAGGGCCACGCGGGCGCCGGCCTGCTGGGCGCTGACGGCGGCCGACAAGCCCGCGATGCCGCAGCCCACCACGATCACGTCGTAGCCGTCGCCCCCGCCTGCCACGCTTGCGCCTCTCCCGTCGTATCCCGCCTTGTCCCGCCCTTTGCGGCGGAGCGCCCGGCTATCTAACTTGCCGACGCACGCTTGGCAATGCGGGGGCGGAATGAGGGACGGTATCGGCGGGGCGGCACGGCGGACGGAGGACGAGCGCTTCCTCACCGGCCGCGGGCGCTATCTCGACGACCTCGCGCTGCCGCGCCAGGCCTGGGGCTCGGTGGTGCGCTCGCCCCATGCCCATGCCGCGCTGGGCGCCATCGATACGAGCGGCGCGCTGGCGATGCCGGGGGTGCTGGCGGTCTACACCGCCGCCGACCTGGCCGAGGCCGGGATCGGCGCGATCCCCTGCGTGATGAAGCCCAGGGGAGCGGACGGCAGCGAGAGCGCGACGCCGCCCCGCCCGGTGCTCGCGGCGGGGCGGGCGCGGGTGGTGGGCGATCCGGTCGCCTTCGTCGTTGCCGAGAGCGCCGAAGAGGCCCGCGCCGCGGCCGAGGCGGTTGCCGTCGCCTACCGGCCGCTCGCGGCGGTGACCGATGCGGAGGCGGCGCTGCGGCCCGAGGCGCCGCTGCTGCACGACGAGGCACCCGGCAATCTCTGCGTGGACTGGGAGCTGGGCGAGCGGGCCCAGGTGGAGGAGGCGCTGGCCGCTACGGCCCACCGGGTCAGCCTGGAGACCCGCAACCAGCGGGTCATCGTCTGCCCCATGGAGCCCCGGGCCGCGCTCGGCTCCTACGACCCCGGCAGCGGGACCTACACGCTGAGCGCGGGCACGCAGGGCGTCCACCTGGTGCGGAATGTCCTGGCCAAGCACGTGCTGAAGGTGCCGGCGCAGCGGGTGCGCGTGGTGACGCCGGACGTGGGCGGCGCCTTCGGGGTCAAGCTCTGGGTCTATCCCGAGTACGCGCTGGTGCTCTTTGCGGCGCGCAGGCTCGGGCGTCCGGTCAAGTGGGTGGCGGAGCGGGGCGAGGCCATGGCGAGCGATCACCAGGGCCGGGACCTCCGCTCGCGGGCGACGCTCGCGCTGGACGCCGAGGGGCGCTTCCTGGCACTGGCCATCGAGAGCGTCGCCAATCTCGGCGCCTATGCCTCCAACTACGGGCCCTCGGTCTCCACCGCGGGCGGGACGCGGGCGCTGATCGGGCCCTACCGGACGCCGGCGCTGCACGTCCGCGTGCGCTCCGCCTACACCAACACGGCGCCGACGGACGCCTATCGCGGCGCGGGCCGGCCCGAGAACGTCTATCTGCTGGAGCGCCTGATCGACAAGGCGGCGCACGCGCTGGGGCTCGATCCCGCGGAGCTGCGCCGCCGCAACATGATTTCCGCCGACGCCATGCCCTACCGCACGCCGCTGGGCCAGACCTACGATTCGGGCGACTTCCCCGCGATCCTGGAGACCGCGTGCGAGGCGGGCGGCTGGCGCGCGGCGCGCGGGCGAGAGGCCGGAGCGGGGGAGGGCACCCATCTGCGCGGCATCGGCATGGCCTTCTATGTCGACCCCTGCGGCGCCAACCGCAACCAGTGGGTGGCGCTGCGCTTTGATGCGGAGGGTGCTGCGACGGTACTGATCGGCAGCCAATCGACGGGGCAGGGGCATGAGACGGCTTACGCCCAGATCGTCGCAGATCACCTCGGCATGCCCGTGGGCCACGTGCGCGTCCGCCAAGGGGATACCGACCTCGTCGCCCACGGCAGCGGCTCCAGCGGCTCGCGCAGCCTCCCTTACGGCGGCAACGCCCTGCTTCGTGCGGCGGAGGAGGCAGCGGAGAGGGGCCGCGCCGTCGCCGCCGCGCTGCTGGAGACGCGGGAGGCTGACGTGCGCTTCGAGGGCGGGCGCTACCGCATCGCCGGCACCGACCGTTCGCTCGGATTCGCCGAGGTCGTGCGCGCCTCGTTCGATGCGGCGCTCAGGCCGGAGGCCGAGACGCTGGGCCTCGATTGCGAGGTCAATCATGTGGGCCGCGCCGCGACCTTCGCCAACGGCTGCCACGTCTGCGAGGTGGAGATCGAGCGGGCCACGGGGCTGGTGCGGATCGTGCGCTACACCGCCGTGGACGACTTCGGGCGGATCCTCAATCCGCTGCTGGCGGAGGGCCAGAACCACGGCGCCGTCGCCCAGGGGATCGGGCAAGCGCTGACCGAGCACGCGGCCTACGACGCGGCGAGCGGGCAGCTCCTCGCCGGCTCGTTCATGGACTACACGCTGCCGCGCGCCGACGACCTGCCCCTCTTCGCCGGCCACTTCGCCGTGGTACCCTGCCTGACCAACCCGCTCGGCGTGAAGGGCTGCGGCGAGGCCGGCTCGATCGTGGCGCCTGCGGCGGTGATGAACGCGGTGGCCGATGCGCTGCGCGACCACGGCGGCCACGAGAGGGTCGAGATGCCGGCGACGCCCGAGGCGATCTGGCGCATCCTGCACGGGCAAGCGACATCCGGGACAAGGGAAGGAGCCGACGCAACATGACCAGCTGGCGCAACCGCAAGACCCTGATCCTCAGCCGCACCGACATGATGGGCCTGCTGGAGCCCGGCGAGTACGTCGATTGCGTCGAAACTGCGTTCCGCCGGCACGGCGAGGGGCGCTGCTACCTGGAGCCCAAGGGCCACATCGTGCTCGACAAGTATCCCGGCGAGTGGGAGGTCATGCCCTCCTATATCGAGGAGCCGGCGGGCGTTGGCGTGACCGAGGCCGCCGCCTGCAAGTGGGTCTCGATCCGCGAGCACAACCGGGCGAAGTTCGACCTGCCGACGGTGTTCTCGATCCTGGTCTATACCGAGCCCGAGACCGGCTTTCCCTTGGCCATCGTGGACGGCAGCTACCACACCATGATGCGGACGGGAGCGTCTGCGGCGGTCTCGATCCGCTGGCTCGCGCGCAAGGATGCGTCGGTGCTGGCGCTGGTGGGCGCGGGCGACGTGGGCATCGGCTCGCTCCGGACCTGTGCCGCCGAGCGCGCGTGGTCGGAGGTCCGGGTCTAGAGCCGCACCCAGGCCACCCTCGATGCCTTCATGGCGAGCGAGGCGCCGCGCCATCCGGGCCTCGACCTGGTGCCGTCGACCGATCTGGAAGGGGTGGTGCGGGGCGCCGATGCGGTGGTGACCACCACCACCGGCGCCGACCCCGTGGTTCGCGACGAATGGATTGGGGACGGCACCCACATCGCGGCTTTGGGTTCCGACCTTGCCGGCAATCAGGAGCTGGAAAGCGCGATTGCGGGGCGCGCGCGCATCTTCGTGGACGACATCAGGCAGTGCGTGCCCGACGGCGAGATCAACGTGCCGATCGCCGAGGGCGTGATCGCGGCCGACGACGTGGCGGGCGAGATCGGCGCGGTCATCTGCGGCCGGCTGGAGGGCCGGCGGGACGATGCCGAGGTCACGCTCTTCGATTCCACCGGGATCGCGATCCAGGATTCGGCGACAGTGCCGCTCGAATACCAGCGCGCGGTCGAGGCCGGCGTCGGCGTCGAGAAAAAGATGATCTCGACTTGATTGTGAGCGGGGCGGCATACCAAGATGGCCGCGCTCGTTTTCGTTGACGGTGTCGAGCTCGATTGCCCGACAGCTCCAGTAAATCGAACTGAAACCAATGGGAGGAGACCATGAAACGTTTCGTTCGCCCTGTCAGCATCGCTCTCGCGGCCGGGGTGGTCGCGCTTGTGGCGATTGCCGGGACGGCCCAGGCGCAAGAGACCAAGCTGGCGGTGCTGTTCCTGGATTCCCAGGGATTCTTCGGGGGCATCCAGAAGGGCATCGTCGAAGGCGCCGCCGACTCGAACGTCTCTCTGATCTCGAGCAATTCCGAGAGCGACCCGACCATCGAAGCCGAATTTCTGGACGTGGCAATCGGCGCGGGCGTCGACGCCGTCATCATGTCGCCCGTGTCGTTCCAGGCATCGGTGCCGGCGGTCGAACGCGTGGTCGAGGCCGGTATTCCCGTCGTCTGCTACAACACCTGTCTCTCGGACGAGGACACCGAGCGCCTGGCCGGCGGTCTCGTGACCACCAACCAGTTCGACTTCGGCAACGACCTCGGCGCGGTCGCGGCCGGACACATCATGGCCTCCGGCGCGACGGCCCGTGTCGGCATCCTGAATTGCGACCGCTACGAGGCCTGCCAGCAACGCAAGGCCGGCTTCCTCGCCGCGCTCGACGAGGCGGGGGCCAGCTACGAGATCCTCTCGGACCAGGAAGGCTTCGTGGCTGACGCCGCCACGCAAACCGCGACCGAGATGCTGACCGCAAATCCGGACATCGACCTGATCTGGACCGCCAACGAGGGCGGCACCATCGGTGCGGTTCTGGGTGTCATGGCCGCGGGCCTTGGCGGGCAAACCTCCGTCTTCGGGTCGGACATCACCCTGCAGATCGCGCAAATGCTGCAGGATGGCGATGTGCTCAAGGCGGTGATCGCGCAGCAGCCGCAGGAAATGGGGCGCGGTGCCGTGCAGATCGCGCTGAAAATTCTCGCGGGCGAAGCGGTCGAGGACAAGCTGATCTTCGTTCCGACGCTGGTCATCGAGGCCAGCAAGCCCGAGAGCATTAGCGACTGGATGGAAGCCCACGCGGACGGCATTCCCTGATTTGCAGCTCCAGCCAGAATTGAGGGGCGGCCGAGAGGCCGCCCCTGCGCTTCCAAGGCCGAGAACCAGATCTCGATCGAACGCCGAGCGCTTCGTTAATCGACTATGACACTTGCCCCGATATCTCAGGATTTGCGCCCAAGGCACTGGTGGGACGGGCATCTCAACGAGCTCGGGCTCCTGCTGGCGCTGATTTGTCTCGTCGTCGTCTACTCGCAGACCGCACCGAATTTCCTGTCGGACCGAAACCTGGTCAACATTCTTCGCTCGGCCTCTTACGTGGGGTTGATCGCTTTCCCCATGACCTTCGTGATCGTCGCGGGGGAAATCGATATCAGCGTGGGGCCCGCCGTCGCCTTTTTCGGTGTCGGCTTCGCTCATCTTGTCGGCACCTACGACGTACCGATCGGTGCGGCTCTGCCATTGGTGGTTGCCGTCGGCGCGCTCGTCGGCGGGGCGGCCGGACTGGCGCGGGTGGCCTACGGCGTGCCCACCTTCATCGCCACCCTGGCACTCTGGAGCTCGCTGCGCGGTGCGGCACGATGGTGGACCGACGCCTTGCCGGTGATCGTCCCGAGCAAGGAATTCCGCTCGGCGCTGGGCGGAGACCTGCTGGGACTCCCCGTCGTCGCCTGGATGATGATCGCCACCTTCCTGGTCTTCGCCTACCTGGCCAAGTTCAGCCGCTACGGCCGGCACATCTACGCGGTCGGCGCGAATCCGGCGGCGGTTGCGGCGCTCGGAATCGATATCGCCCGGATACGAGTTCTGATCATGGCAACGACCGGAGCAATGGCCGCGTTCGTCGGCGTGCTGATCGACGCGCGGCTCGGCTCCGGCAACGCCAACGCCGCAACGGGAATGGAGTTCGACGTGATCGCCGCCGTCATCGTGGGCGGCACGCTGCTCTCCGGCGGACACGGACGCATGGTCGGCACGCTACTCGGCGTCATCGTCATCGCAGTTCTGGCCAACGGGCTGGTGCTGACCGGCGTGGACCCGGACGTGCAGCAGGTCGTGCGCGGCGTGGTCATCCTGGTTGCGGTTCTGGTCAACTCGTGGCTCGCCCGGCGGGGCGGCAGGGTGTGAGTCATGGCTGCTGAACCCGCCGTGCCGCTCCTGCAGATGCGCAATATCGGGATGCACTTCGGCGCGGTCGAAGCGCTGAAGGATCTCGATCTCGAGCTTCACGAAGGCGAAGTGCTCGGGCTCATGGGGGACAACGGGGCAGGCAAGTCCACGATCGTGAAGATCATCGCCGGAAACCTGAGCCCGAGCAGCGGAGAGCTGCTGATCGACGGTCAGGTCAAGGCCTTCTCGAACCCGTCAGACGCGAGGAGCAACGGCATCGAGGTCGTCTACCAGGACCTCGCGCTCTGCAACAACCTGACGGCCGCCGAGAACGTGTTTTTGGGGCGCGAGATCGTCAGGCGGCTCGGAGCGCTGCCGGTCGCGGTGGACTTCCGCGCCATGCGCAAGCGGGCCGGCGAGCTCTTCCAGGAGCTGGAATCCGACACGCGCGCCAGCCAGATCGTGAACAGCATGTCCGGCGGGCAGCGCCAGGCCGTCGCCATCGCCCGCACCCGGCTCAACGATTCGAGGGCCGTGCTGATGGACGAGCCGACGGCGGCGATCAGCGTGCGCCAGGTGGAACAGGTGCTGAAGCTGATCAGGCGCCTGCGCGATCAGGGCGTGTCGATTCTTCTGGTCTCGCACCGGATGCCGGACGTGTTCGCCGTCGCGGACCGGGTCGTCGTGCTCCGCAGGGGAGTCAAGGTCGCCGACAGGCTCACGAGCGAAACCTCGCCCGAAGAAGTCACCGGCCTGATTACCGGCGCCATCGAGAGGGTGTGAGGGGCGGCCGCGGCGACCCGGAATCCCACTTATCCCACTTGAATCCCACTTATCCCGCGAATCCCGCATGAAATTTGTTGACTGGTCGTCTCGCAGGGGCAGGCTCGCGGAACTCTTCCCTCGTGTGCTGGGGACCATGGTGCGGTGTGATCGTGAGTTGACGGTGGTGCTGTACTGAATGATCTGATTAGGTAACTGCCCAGGTCGTCTGATTTGTCATTTTGGGCCAGTGGATTGAGGCGTTTCTCGTTCGGAGTTGGTGGAAAGGGCTTGACGGGAATTTCGGGAAATGACTCAACAACGACATGAGCAATCCCGAGTCGCCGCGCGGCCCTTCGACGGGAGCAGCGCCCGAAACGCCCGCGCAGAAGATCGCCCGCCTGGAGGAGGAGAACGCCCGGCTTCGGGAGGAAAATGCCTGGCTTCGGCAGCAGAACGCGCGGCTGGAAGAGCAAGTCGCGCGTCTCGTCGAGCGCATCGAGGAGTTGGAGCGCCGTCTCGGCCTCAACAGCGGCAACAGCGGCAAGCCGCCTTCGAGCGATGGGCTGAGGAAGCCGAATTCGAAGCGGCGAACCCGAAGCCTGCGCGGCAAATCGGGCCGCAAGCCCGGTGGCCAGCCCGGCCACAAGGGCAAGACGCTGCGCCGCGCCGATCACCCGGATCGGGTGAAGGATCACGTCCCGGCTTCCTGCAAGGGATGCGGTTCGCCGCTTTCGGACGCGGCCAGGGCGGGAACGCCCGTCGCCCGCCAGGTGTTCGATCTGCCCGAGCCGAGCCCCCTGGAGGTGACCGAGCACCGGGCGCATGCCAAGTGCTGCGGGCATTGCGGGACGGTGACCCGGGCGGCGTTCCCCGACGGGGTGTCGGCGCCGGTGCAGTACGGCCCGCGCATTGCCGGGGTGGCGGTCTACCTTCAGCACGCTCACTTCCTGCCGGAGGATCGGCTGTCGCAGGTGATGGCCGAGCTCTTCGGCGCGCCGGTGACGGCTGCGACGTTGGCGACGATGAGCGAGAGGGCGGCCGAGCGGCTGCGGGACGCGGCCTTGCACATACAGGACCTGGCGGCGGGCACGGCGCGGGTGAAACACATGGACGAGACCGGCTTGCGGATCGGCGATCAGACGCAGTGGCTTCATG
Source organism: Alphaproteobacteria bacterium (assembly GCA_963422645.2). GTDB lineage: Bacteria > Pseudomonadota > Alphaproteobacteria > UBA828 > UBA828 > WTGU01. The sequence continues at coordinate 157,463 of CAXXVO010000006.1, read as the reverse complement.
TGATCTGCACGCCGCTGCTGGCGGCGTACCGGGTCAGCGGCAAGCGCGGCGCCCTGCTCTCGGGTGTCTCCGGCATCGTCGTGCACGATCACTGGAAGCCGTACTTCGCGATGGAAGGGGTGGAGCACGGCCTGTGCAACGCCCATCACCTGCGGGAGTTGCAGGCGCTGGTGGACATCGAAGGGGAGGCTTGGGCCCGGCGGATGCAGCAGCTCCTGCGCCGAGCCAATCGCGCCGCCCGCATCGCGCTGGACAAGGATATCGCCGTTCCGGCGAGGCTTGTGTGTAGCCGGCCGGAAGTCTTTGCGAATCGCGGCCGGAAGTCTTTGCGAATGGCCTGGAAAATCGGCTGGTTTTCGGGGCTGAACCGGGCTGGAAAAACCGGCCTGTGCATGGGCCATGAAGGAGCGCTGCGCGGGGGGTTCAGGGCCCGTGCACGGGCGGTGCGTGGGGGTTTCAGGCGCGGTCGGGACCGGGGCGGGCGCCGGGGCGGCACGGGCGTTCGAGTTCGGCCTTCCACCATTCGGGGTCTTCGACGGCGCGTTCTGCGGCGTCGTATCCGTCGTGACCGGTCCATCTTCCGGGGTCGGCGTCGGCGTACCATCGGCCTGCGCCGCGGTGTCGTTCGAGGGCGTCGTCGATGCGGGCGATCCCGTCCGCCGGGCGTCCCCGGCAGAAGCGCTCGAAGAAGGCGTTGAGGCGGCATCGGGGGCAGCGTCCGCAGGGCTCTGCCGCGACGGTGCATCGCCAGGTGAGCGCCTCCAGCCCGGGCGGGAGCAGGGCCTGGAGCATGAAGCGCCCGGCGACGGGTCCGAAGGGGTCGTCCCGCGACGGCGGCCACTGCGCGCCGTCCTCCCAGCCGGGGAAGAAGGGGAGTTCCATGGGGACGGCGGTGCGCGCGCGGTAGACGGGATACCAGTACATGCGGTGCATGTCGTCGGCGGTGTCCCACGAGGTGATGCCGAGCATCACCCGGTCGGCGCGGTGGCGCTCGGCCTCGTCGGCGTGGGTTGCGTACCGGTCGAGGCCCCAGGGGCCGAATGTGGGGTCGCAGACGCCCTCCCACCCTCTCCCGCCCCTGATCGGGTATTCGGCGCCGGCGTCGAGGTCGAGGCGCAGGGCGTCGCGGCTGACGTGGCGCACGGGCCGGACGTTGCGGGAGAGCCAGTCTGCGACGGCCTCGCTTGCGGCCTGCTCGCGGGCGATGCGCTCCGGGAGTTCGCGGGCCGGCTCGCGGTAGTAGGAGAGGACGACCTCGTCTTCGGTCTCGCGCAGGACGAGGAGGGCGAGGGCGGTGCTGTCGATGCCGCCGCCTGCGGGGACGAGGGTGCGGCGCATCGCGATCAGCCCCACTCGATGACGATATAGCCGGCGGAGACCGGGGAGGGCACGGTGAGCTGGGTGTGTCGGCTGACGCCGCTTGCGCCGGCGGGGGCGGAGGCGGTTCCGGCTGCGCCGTCCGCTCCGTTGCCTCGGCGATGCGCTCCCCGGCCGCCCTTGCCGCCGCGCGCCGTGCCGCCGAAGGCGGCGGTGTCCTCGCCGTCTGCGCCGTCGCGAGTGCGAGCCCAGCTGCCGCCGTCCGCTCCGTCCGCTCCGTTGCCTCCCGCGGCCAAGCCGTAGGAGGTGCCCGGCGAGACCGCGATCTCGAAGTAGACGAAGCCGCCGCTGCCGCCGCTGCCGCCACGGTAGGTGATGCGGGGCCCGCGGCCGCCGTCGGCCTCATGGCTGCCGCCGCTGCCGCCGCTGCCGCCCCGCAACTGCACGCGCACGCGGGTCACGCCCGCGGGCGCGCGCCAGGTGAAGGACCCGGGCGTGGTGAAGGTCTTGCGCCCGCGCGGCGTTGGCCGGGGCGCCGGCTCGGGCGCGGGACGCGGCGGGGCGGGGCGATCGCTGAGGTCGGCCAGCCGCGTGCGCTCGGCAGCCGTGTATACCTCGCCCCGCATCTGGTCGGCGGGGTGCAGGCCGGACCTGTCGAGGGTGGCGACGCCGTTCGGATCGCCGAATGCATCGATCATCGTGTTGATCGTGTCCGCCATCTGCTTGATGGCAGCGCGGGCGCGGGCGGGCGAATCGCTGCCCTGGTCGAGGTGCGTGGTGTCGATCTTCCGGGTGGGCCATGCGGTCATGTGATTTCCTTTCGCGATCGCCGGCCCGCCGGCGCGGCGATCCGGGCGCGGTTGCAGGAGAGGACGACCTCGTCTTCGGTCTCGCGCAGGACGAGGAGGGCGAGGGCGGTGCTGTCGATGCCGCCGCCTGCGGGGACGAGGGTGCGGCGCATCGCGATCAGCCCCACTCGACGACGACATAGCCGGCGGAGACCGGGGAGGGCACGACGAGCTGGACCTGCTTGCTCGAGTTGCTCACACTCGACATGAAGGGGGCGTAGGAGTTTCCGTCTGCGCCGTCTGCGCCGTTGCGGTTGTATTGCGCTCTCTTGCCGCCCTTGCCGCCGTACGCCTTGCCGTAGAGGAAGGTGGTGTCGCCGCCGTCGGCGCCGTCCCTGCCGCGCGCTCCGTTCGCTCCGTTGCCTCCAACGATGACGGGGTAGGTCCCGCCCGCCCTGACCGCGATATCGAAGTAGATGAATCCGCCGCCGCCGCCCTCGCCGCCACGCCAGGTGGTGGTCCTCGAGTCGCCCCTGCCGCTGACGGTGCGGCTATAGTCGCTGCCGTCGCCGCCGCTGCCGCCCTGCAACTGCGTGCGCACGCGGGTCACGCCCGAGGGCACCTTGAAGTAGAATGTCCCGGGCGTGGTGAAGGTCTTCCGCCCGCGCGGCGTGGGCGTGGGCGCGGGACGCGGCGGCGGCGTGGTCTCGCTGAGGTTGGCCAGCCGCGTGCGCTCGGACGCGGTGAACACCTCGCCCCGCATCTGGCGGAAGGGGTGCAGGCCGGAGCCGTCGAGGGTGGCGACGCCGCCCGGATCGCCGAAGGCGTCGATCATGGCGTTGATTGTGTCGGCCATGGCCTTTATGGCGACGCGGGCGTGGGCGGGCGAATCGCTGCCCTGGTCGAGGTGGGTGGTGTCGATCTTCCGGGTGGGCCATGCGGTCATTGGGTTTCCTTTCGCGCCCACTCAGCTCGCCGGCGCGGCGATATGGGCGCGGGCGAGGCCGAAGCAGAGGTACTTGACGGTGGGGAGTTGCCCGCGCTCCCAGGTCCAGGTCCACTCGACCTGGACGATGCGTCCTGCAATCCTGTCCCCGGCGGCGTAGCCGGTCCAGGCGGCGGAGGCGAGGTCGTCTCGGAAGTCGGCGGCGCGCACGCGCACCGTCGGCTGGACGGCGGCGTCGGAGTCCCAGGCGAGCACCGAGACGACGCCGTCCTGGCCGAGGTCTGCCGGCATGGAGGTGTAGACGGTGGGCTCGGCCGCCCAGGCCGCGCCGGGGAGCGCCCATCCGGTCCAGGCGTCCCAGGTGGTGAGGCCGCGCCAGGCGTAGTCGGCGGCGCCGGTGGCGGGATCGGCCCAGGAGAAGTCGAGGGCCGCGCCGGCGAGCGTGCCGCGGGTCCATCCCTCGGCGCTGGGGCAGGCCCAGAACAGGCTCTCGCCCCGGCGCTGGGCGCCGAGGCGCGCGGTGACGCGGCTCTCGGGGCCGTAGCGCCCGCCGGTGTCGAGGGCGCGGAAGGAGAATACCCAGTCGCCGGCGGCGGGCTCGACGGCCTCCCACGGGCTTGCGGTGAGCCACCCCCGGTGGATCGCGCGCAGCTCTTCCCACGGCGTGCCCGGATCTGCGGGCCAGCCGGGCGCGGGTCCGTATCTGATGCGGACGCCGAGCAGGTCGGGGTCGGGCGGCTCGGCCCAGCGGAAGCGCCGGGTTCCGTCGCCGAGGCGCTCGACGTGGGCCTCGCCGACGGCGCCGGGGGGCGTGCGCAGGCCGCGGATCGTATATGCGATGCGGTGCCGCGGGCCGCCGCCGCGGGGCAGGACGACGATCTCGATCCAGCCCTCGGGCGGGCTGGTCCAGCGCGCCTCCGTGTCGCCGCCGTCGAGGCTGGCGACGGTGCGCATGGGCCGGCGCTCCCACGACGCGCGGACCTCGGCGCCGCGCCAGTCGCCGGCGACGGTGAGGGAGAGCGCGATCTCGACGAGGAAGGCGGCGCCGACGCGGATCAGGGTCTCGGTGACGGTGGCGTGCAGGACCCGCGGCAGATTGCGCCGTATCTGCGGCAGATCGACCGAGAGGTCGGCGGTGGCGGCGGCGTAGTAGGCGCCGGCCTCGTCGACGGCCTCGAGGCGCACCCGGTCCCCGGATCTGGGGCTGACGCCCACGACCTTCACCCTCGCCGGCCCGGCGCCTGCGGGATAGAGGCGCCAGAGCGTGTCGACGGGCTCGCCGATTCCGTCCTCCGGCGCGGGCGCTGTCCACACGCGGGCGGTTTCGGCGCCGTCCGCACGCGCGTCGGAGCCGGGCGGGCCGGCATGGGCGCGCACGGTCTCGAGCGCCCCTTCGGGCCGGCGCAGCATCAGCCAGTCGGTCCCCGCCGCGCCGGCGATCCGCACGGCGCGGTCGAGGGTGCACCCGTCGTCGTGCAGGGCGACGAGCCGGCCCGTGCGGCCCCCGTCGAGCAGGCCGTGGCTGAGGTGGTCGGGGCGTCTGTCGGCGAAGGGCAAGCTCCTGCTCGCCGAGCTGGGCGCGCGTGCGGGCGAGGCCGGCAGCACGATCTCCGAACGCCTCGGGCTGCTCGCCGACCTCCTGGCGGTCGACGATGCGGTCCTCGGCTTCGAGACGCTGCGCGGCGAGGTGGCGGCGCGCGCTGCGGCGGACGGCACGATTTCGTTCTACGCCGAGGGCCACGACGATCTCGTCAAGCGGGCCACGACACTCGCCAAGTCGCCCCACCTGCCGGCATGGACACTGGCAGCGGCCATGAGGGTCCTTGACCAGGCAGAGGCGTGCAAAGAACTGAAGGCGGAAATCGTCGCGCTTCATGCCTCTGCGGCCGGCCTTCTGGACGAGCGCTCGAAGCTGGAGGACCGCGCCCGCAGGGCTGGCGGGCCCGCGTTCACCCCGCCCACGGAACTGGAGGGCTATGCCGGCTGGTTGGCGCGTTGCGGGAAGTTGGGCGAAGACTGGCGCGCCAAGCGTAAGGATACGGATACATGGAAACCCCATCTCGACCGGCTGAAAGATGAAGCGGGGAAGATCGCGGCCGCCGTCAAAGGGTTTGATCAACTCGGCGACCACGACCTGGCCTGGGCGCGGGTGTTCCAGGAGCGTCAGACGATGGCGGAGCGGGCGAAGGCCGGGACCGTCATCGCCTTTTATCTGCCCGGCTGGAAAGAGCTCGTCGAGGAGGCCCGCAAGCTTGGCCGGCGGAAGGGCTTGCCTGACCAGGCCGGGGAAATGGCGCAACGGGTGCTGGGATACGACCGCCTGCGCAGCAGGGAGCGCGCTGAGCGCCGCCGTCGTCGGCTTTTTCAAGGACGCCGAGGACCATCGGCAGCGCCGGGACCCCCTGGAGGAAGAAGCGAAACGGCGCGCCCGGCAGGACCCGGACTTCCTCGTCACCGATCTGCTCGGCTACCGGTCCCTCCCCAAAATCCCGAAGGAGCTGCTGACCACGGGACGCAAGATTGACAAGGACGAAGACACCTATGCTCCCCATCTCGACCAAATACCGGACGGCAGGCAAGAACTGGCTGCCGCGCTGGAGAGGATGGAGAGACACCGTCTGCTCGACCGCTTCGTCTCGGTGATGGACGGGATCGAGCAAACGAAGCCCAGCCCGGTGACGCAGGGCATATCGCCCGTCGGTGACGAGGGGTACGACCAGGCCATCGCCCGAGCGGAGCGTCTGGCGAGGGAATCGGACCTGGAAGAAGCGGCCCGGCGCCGGCTGCAGGGCGAGATCGACGAGTATGCCGACCTGTCAGCCGAATGGATGACGTTCCGAGACCTGTTCCGGGAAGCGAATGCGGTAGACGAGCAATACCGCCGACTTGAGGAACGCGCGGCGCGCGAGGACGTTCCCCGCTCCCTGCTGTCGGAATGGCCGGCATGGCAGGAACGAAACCGCGAGTTCGAGGAAGACGCCCAGTGGGTACTGGACGAGGACACCCGGGAGCGCTGGCAAGGCCGCCCGGATTTGCTTGAGCGCATCGAGCAAGGACTTCGGCACGCAAGCGAGCGGAGAGCCATTCCAGGGCTGGAGGAGGACCGGATCGCGGAGATGGTGGGCGCGGAGCTGGCACGGCTTCGGGATCCCGGCACCTCTCATGCATTCACCAAACGCTGGGGCGGGCAGGAACCGCTGCTCGTGGGCGAGCGGATAACGCTGGGGCTATCGGACGATGGGCCGCAACGCGAGGCAGTGGTGCTCCAGCCCGGAAGGACCGGCGGATGCGACCGCAACGACATGGTGGAGCTCGAATGGGTTGCGGCGGCGACGGGGCGCACACCCGAAGAGCCGGTGACACGAATGTCCGGGCTGAGGCTCGCGGGCTACGACGTCCATCGGGCGGAGTGGAGCGACGAGAGGCTCCGGCAGGCCGAACTGGAGCGCCAGTGGCCGGGACCCCCGGCCAGCTATCCGCTCGACTGCTCACGGGATCTCACCAGGGGCGACCGGTTGTGGTGCAGCGAGGTCGGCGGATCGGAAACTGCGGCGTCGGAGAACTCGCGCCTGGGTCGCCCGACGGTCGTGCAGATCGAGCTGGAGGTGCTCGATATAACGGCGGAGAAGACCGAAGCGGAGGACCACTGCACGCTTCGCGAACTCTGGCGTTCGGACCACGAGCCCTGTCAGAAATTCAGCCTCTTGCTCGACCAACTCACCGCGTTCGCGCGATGGCGCGCATTCCGGGACGAGGATGAACGCTGGTCCAGGAAGCACGCCCAGGATACGGAGCTCGACCAGAAACGGGCCATACTGCAACAGCCGGGACCGCACCATGGCATGAAGATGATGCCCCCTTAGATGTTAGATGCCACGGGGCGTCGTATTCCCGCACAACCGATCGGGCCCGGTAGTCCGCCCTACCTCGTGCGCTCCAGGCCGTCGCGGAGTCCGGTGAGGCTCAGGCGATCGCCGGGCTCCTCCGACGTGTCGGTCCGGCATTTTCAGGACGCCGGATGCCCGCCGCGGCAACCGGAACCGTCAGCTTCCTCCCCACCGCCGGACGAGATCGTTCGCGATCCGAAAGGCGGCCCTCTCGAGCTGGCGCTCCAGGCCGGAGTGAGCGGACCCGAACTGCCGCCCCTCCAGGCGGATCACCCGGCCGAGCCGTCTCATCCGGCGGTGGGTCTTTTCCTTCTTCCTCTCGTATTGCGCGTCGTCGGACCCCATGACCTCGAAGACGTAGCGCACCTTGTCGCTGTCGTCGAAGGGGCCGCCGGGGACACGGGGGGCTGGACCGCCCGGGCGGGTGACGGTGAGAAGGCCGTCCGGCAGACAGTCGCCTCCGCGCACCCCTATGTAGAAGAGCGGCCTCTGGAGCTCGACCCCGACGACCCCGCCGAGCGCCTCCTCGAGCTTCGTGTCGCTCCGCAGGTCCCGGACCAGCTGTGGAAGGGACAGCACCGCCTGGCGCTCGTAGTCCGAATCGACCGGGATCGGCAATTCCGGCGCGGCGATGGGCATTGCACAGGCCATGCAGCACTCCCACCCGGACCGGTCTGCGGATTGTTCCAGCGCGCCCAGGAAGAGATAGGGCCCCACCACCCTCTTGCCGTAGACGAGCGGAGAATCCACGGGAGAGGTCACCCTCACGTGGCCGGCGCCCCTGCTCTTGCCGTTGATCTCGTGGTCCTCCACGTCGTGCGCGACCCAGCACAGGAAGCCGCAGGGCGGGGAACCCTTCGGCCATTTCTGCGCGCGGGCATCCAGCCTTTCCCGGAATTCACCCGAGCGCCAGCTCGCGGGGTCTGTGAACAGCACCTCCGACGCCGGAACGTTCGGCGCAACGGGGAACGCGGCCGCGGCGCGCGCGAGTTCCGCGAGCCAGTCCGCCACAGACGGAAACTGCTCGGCGCCCGCCAGCGTGTGCAGCCGCGCCTCCCGGATTAAGCATTTGAGAATGCGGGCGACGGTCGGGACAGCCCGGCCGCCCCGGCCCCCGGGTTCGCGCCGCCGGTCACGGTCCCCCGAAGCCGCACCCTGCCGGCCGTGCGTCAGCGGATTGAAGAAGTATCTGGAGGTGTCTTGCGATGCTTCGCGCAGGCGGAAGACGCAATTCACGTCATGCGGCACCTCAGCGTTGGGACGGTTGCGGAGATGGATGCCGTGCCGTCCCCGGACGAGCACGTTGACCGGCTGTTCCCATCCTTCGGGCAGGCAATTGCACAGGATCCAGCGGTTCTGCTTGCGCAGGTCCTCGGTCAAGGGATCGTAGATCCTTTTCACCTCCTGCTCCGCCTTACTGCCCTCTACCGCTGCGCCCTTCACCTCGCGCAGGACGGATGCCTGGAGACGGCTGAGCCACCCGACGTGCTCCCGGCTGAACGCCTTTACGACTTCGAGAAGCATGATCGTCCCTCCGACGCCCCCCGCTTCACTTGAGCGACAAGAGCGGCGTGACGTTGCCGCCCACCGTGGTGGCGGGCAGGACGCCGTTCCAGCGCCTGGCCCGGGCGCGTTCGATGCAGCGCGGCGAGCGCTCCGGCCCTTCGTTGGCCGGCCGGCCCGCCTCGGCCCCGGCCTTCGCCCCGTCGGTCAAGGGTCATCACCCGAGGCGTCCCCCGTATTCCGAGCCCGATCCGGACGAGAGCAGAGGCATCCTCGGGTTGACCCGATAGTCCTCTCTCCGCGCCGTTGCACGCGTTCGCCCGATCGACCTCACAGCGATCACAACAGCTCGATCTGATCCGGGTTGCAGGGCGCCTTCTTTCGGCGGGACGCCTTCTTTCGCGGTTTCTGCGCCGATGCGGTCTCCGCCGGTGCGTTCGCCGAGAGAGCGGCAGCGATGGCTGCCGCCCGCTCGTCGCCGAGCACTTGTCGAAGGATCGCCTCGGCTTCGCTGCCCCGGCCTTCCCGGACCATCGTCTCGAGCCGCGCCTTCAGCAGTGCGCCGAGGTCGTCCGCGAACTGCGAAGGCGCGTCGATGTCCGCAATCAGGCTCCGGGCATGCTCGCCCACGGCCCTCGGGATGGACCTCTGCTCTTTCTCGTCGAGGACCAGCCGGCGATGCTTCCGCGGCAAGGGGTCTACCGTGAGCGCGCAATGGACGGCCCAGGCCGACGCTGTCATTCCGGCCTTCTTTGCGCCTGAGTGGACGTCGTCCCATTCCTCGTCGGTCGCGGAAATCGGTAACTGCCCAGGTTCTTGCTGTGAAAATTCTCTGGGATTCGGCACAACGCTACCCACGCGACGCCCGTGTGCTCCTCTGTGGTCGCCGGGTTTCACTGAGGTGGCCTCGCCTATTCGGACAGCTTAGCGGCCAAGGTAAGGTGTATTCCGGTTGTTTCTCAGGCCGCCATGATCCTCTTGAATCGATCTTCCTGTTGCTGCTGTTGCGCCTGTGGAGATGTGGTCAAGGCGCGTAGCGGCTTGTCCATCATATCCACAGGCGTCTCGCCGCGGTATGCCTCGGCCGGGGTTCTCCCTCCCAGCGCCGAGTGAGGCCTCTCGGCGTTGTAAAAGCCGATCCAATCACGGATCAGGCGCCGGGCCTGGAAACCGTCGGCGATGTCGTGCAGGTAGACCGCCTCGTATTTGAGCGAGCGCCACAGCCGCTCGATGAAGATGTTGTCCATGCACCGGCCCCGGCCGTCCATCGAGATCCGGATGCCGGCCGCCTGCAAGCGGCCGGTGAAGACGAAGCTGGTGAACTGGCTGCCCTGATCGGTGTTGAAGATCTCCGGCGCGCCATGCCGAGCCAGGGCCTCGTCGAGCGCGTCCGTGCAGAAGCCCGCGTCCAGCGTGTTCGACAGCCGCCAGGCCAGCACGTACCGGCTCGCCCAGTCCATGATCGCCACCAGGTAAAGGAAGCCGCGCCGCACCGGGATGTAGGTGATGTCGGCGCACCAGACATGGTTCGCCCGCTCGATCGCCAGACCCCGCAGCAGATAAGGGTAGACCCGGTGCTCGGGATGCGGCGCGCTGGTCCGCGGTGCCCGATAGATCGCCTCAAGCCCCATCAGGCGCATCAGGCGAGCGGCCCGGCCGCGCCCAATCCGCACGCCCTCGCGGCGCAGGTGCCGGACCATCTGGCGGGCGCCATAAAACGGATACTTCAGGAACAGCTCGTCGATCCGACGCATCAGCGCCAGGGTCTCCGCGCTCTCGCCCTTCGCTGCGTAGTAGAGCGAGGAGCGCCCGATCGACAGCAGGCGGCATTGCCGGCTCAGGCTCAGCGCCGGGTGATCGCGCTCCACCATCGCGCGGCGCTCCGGCCGGCTCATCGACCGGACCCGCGCGACAAAAAATCCCGCTCCACGATCAGCTCCCCGATCTTGGCGTGAAGATCGCGGACCTCGCTCTCATGGTCCCGGACCCGACCCTCGGCGCCCTTCGAGAACACCTCGCCCAGCCCCTTGATCGCCTGGCGCTTCCAGGCGCCCACCTGGTTCGGGTGAACCTGGTATTTCGAGGCAATCTCCTGAAGTGTCCGATCACCCTGAAGCGCCTCAAGCGCTACCTTCGCCTTCAGCTGCCCTGAAAATCTGCGTCGCTTGCTGCTCATCTGTATTCCTCCGTCAGACGGTGGAATACACCTTAGACACCTGTCCGATTTTCCGGGGCCACCTCACACAGCTCACGATGCCCCTCTTGCGGACTGCGACCGGTAAGCTACCCCGATGTGGCCCGAAGTCCGCCCGCGCGACGGGCACCGATTTTCATTCTATGGGGTGGTCCAGCACGGCGTCGACCATGATCGTTTATGAGAATGGCTCCGCTGTTGGAGAACCCGTGCCAGGTGAGCTTACGCGCACTTGACGGTGGCGATGAGCCGATCCGATGGGCTGGTCAGGGCTTCGATGATATTCCAGCCCTGCTTTCTGGCGGTGGTGATGACGCTGCGCAGGATGGCGAAGTTCTCGGCCCCCTGCGCGGACCGGAAGCCCCCGGAGATCTTCTGGCGCAGCTTCATCATCCGAAGGTCGCGCTCGGCCTCGTTGTTCGTGAACCCGACCTCGAGGTCGATCAGGAACCGGAGCACCGCGCATTTGTGGTCGCGCAGCCTCAAGGCCGGATTGTGACCGATCCTTCGCTTCCGGCGCTTCTTCCTCTTGCCAGGCGAGAACGGTGGTTGGCTCTCGTGAAAGGCCAGCGCATCGGCGATGATCTCGTCGTATCGGCGCTCGATCAGCGCCACAAGCCTCGCCGGAACGGCGATATCCTTGTCCAGCGCGATGCGGGCGGCGCGATTGGCTCGGCGCAGGAGCTGCTGCATCCGCCGGGCCCAAGCCTCCCCTTCGATGTCCACCAGCGCCTGCAACTCCCGCAGGTGATGGGCGTTGCACAGGCCGTGCTCCACCCCTTCCATCGCGAAGTACGGCTTCCAGTGATCGTGCACGACGATGCCGGAGACACCCGAGAGCAGGGCGCCGCGCTTGCCGCTGACCCGGTACGCCGCCAGCAGCGGCGTGCAGATCACATGAAGCCACTGCGTCTGACCGCCGATCCGCAAGCCGGTCTCGTCCATGTGTTTCACCCGCGCCGTGCCCGCCGCCAGGTCCTGTATGTGCAAGGCCGCGTCCCGCAGCCGCTCGGCCGCCCTCTCGCTCATCGTCGCCAACGTCGCAGCCGTCACCGGCGCGCCGAAGAGCTCGGCCATCACCTGCGACAGCCGATCCTCCGGCAGGAAGTGAGCGTGCTGAAGGTAGACCGCCACCCCGGCAATGCGCGGGCCGTACTGCACCGGCGCCGACACCCCGTCGGGGAACGCCGCCCGGGTCACCGTCCCGCAATGCCCGCAGCACTTGGCATGCGCCCGGTGCTCGGTCACCTCCAGGGGGCTCGGCTCGGGCAGATCGAACACCTGGCGGGCGACGGGCGTTCCCGCCCTGGCCGCGTCCGAAAGCGGCGAACCGCATCCCTTGCAGGAAGCCGGGACGTGATCCTTCACCCGATCCGGGTGATCGGCGCGGCGCAGCGTCTTGCCCTTGTGGCCGGGCTGGCCACCGGGCTTGCGGCCCGATTTGCCGCGCAGGCTTCGGGTTCGCCGCTTCGAATTCGGCTTCCTCAGCCCATCGCTCGAAGGCGGCTTGCCGCTGTTGCCGCTGTTGAGGCCGAGACGGCGCTCCAACTCCTCGATGCGCTCGACGAGACGCGCGACTTGCTCTTCCAGCCGCGCGTTCTGCTGCCGAAGCCAGGCATTTTCCTCCCGAAGCCGGGCGTTCTCCTCCTCCAGGCGGGCGATCTTCTGCGCGGGCGTTTCGGGCGCTGCTCCCGTCGAAGGGCCGCGCGGCGACTCGGGATTGCTCATGTCGTTGTTGAGTCATTTCCCGAAATTCCCGTCAAGCCCTTTCCACCAACTCCGAACGAGAAACGCCTCAATCCACTGGCCCAAAATGACAAATCAGACGACCTGGGCAGTTACGGAAATCGTCTGTTCCGTTCGCTTCTTTCGGACGCGCGGCTTTGTCATGACCCCCGTTCTTCTTCGCAGAGCAGCAGAATGCGCATCGCTTCATGCAGCGCCAGAGTCACCTTCCCACCTTCCTGCGCATCGATAACGACTTTCGTCGACCGGGCGAGGAGGCGGCTTCCCTCGTAAAGACCACGCTGTGCGTCCTCGGAAAGCACCAGCGGATGACCGGGCGGTGCCGGAGGAGGGTTCGCGCTCGCCGCCTGGCGGCAGCACAGAATGACAAAGGGCGAAAACCGCATCTTCGCCTTCTTGGCCCGCCGCCATATCTTCTCCCGGCTCTCTGGCGAGCAGTAGATGCAGCGCTTCTTCGCGAGGATCACGGCCTCTTCCGTTTCACCCCAGACCGCCCTCGCCCTTCATCCAGGCCTCCACCTTGGCAATCGACTTCTGCCAAATCAGCTCGCCCGTCTCGCCATCGTTCACGAGACGTTGCCTTTGCAGTTCCTCGAGAATCAATACGGCCTCCACCGCGCGGCGCAGCACCGGCGGGGGCAGACCTACGTCGGTCGGGTCGGCACGCGCCTTGCCATCGAGGCAGCACCGGATGACGTAGTCGGAGTTTGACAATCCTGCCGCTTGCGCGCCTTCGCTGATTTCAGTCCATTCGGCATCCGTTGCACCGACCCAGCGTTGCTTCCGCTTTTCGCCCTTTTGTCTCGCCGCCACCAGCCTGCCCGCGCCCCTATGGAAGACACCCTATATCTACCATGGCCAAACCGTCACAACCATATTGTCCTCATATCTCTTATTAGATTTCATCCCACAACCCCCATCCTACAACGCCTTTTCTCTTACCACTCAACACCCAAATGTCACTATCACAACAACACTCACCCTTCATACCATAGCTCACTCAATTCTCAATTCCATAGTTGACTACTAATTATCCCCCTGATATAAAACCATTAAATGGACTACCATCGCATATCCCAATCACCTACCTAACCACCATCTTCTATCTCTTTTTGTAACTGCCCAGGTCGTCTGATTTGTCATTTTGGGCCAGTGGATTGAGGCGTTTCTCGTTCGGAGTTGGTGGAAAGGGCTTGACGGGAATTTCGGGAAATGACTCAACAACGACATGAGCAATCCCGAGTCGCCGCGCGGCCCTTCGACGGGAGCAGCGCCCGAAACGCCCGCGCAGAAGATCGCCCGCCTGGAGGAGGAGAACGCCCGGCTTCGGGAGGAAAATGCCTGGCTTCGGCAGCAGAACGCGCGGCTGGAAGAGCAAGTCGCGCGTCTCGTCGAGCGCATCGAGGAGTTGGAGCGCCGTCTCGGCCTCAACAGCGGCAACAGCGGCAAGCCGCCTTCGAGCGATGGGCTGAGGAAGCCGAATTCGAAGCGGCGAACCCGAAGCCTGCGCGGCAAATCGGGCCGCAAGCCCGGTGGCCAGCCCGGCCACAAGGGCAAGACGCTGCGCCGCGCCGATCACCCGGATCGGGTGAAGGATCACGTCCCGGCTTCCTGCAAGGGATGCGGTTCGCCGCTTTCGGACGCGGCCAGGGCGGGAACGCCCGTCGCCCGCCAGGTGTTCGATCTGCCCGAGCCGAGCCCCCTGGAGGTGACCGAGCACCGGGCGCATGCCAAGTGCTGCGGGCATTGCGGGACGGTGACCCGGGCGGCGTTCCCCGACGGGGTGTCGGCGCCGGTGCAGTACGGCCCGCGCATTGCCGGGGTGGCGGTCTACCTTCAGCACGCTCACTTCCTGCCGGAGGATCGGCTGTCGCAGGTGATGGCCGAGCTCTTCGGCGCGCCGGTGACGGCTGCGACGTTGGCGACGATGAGCGAGAGGGCGGCCGAGCGGCTGCGGGACGCGGCCTTGCACATACAGGACCTGGCGGCGGGCACGGCGCGGGTGAAACACATGGACGAGACCGGCTTGCGGATCGGCGGTCAGACGCAGTGGCTTCATGTGATCTGCACGCCGCTGCTGGCGGCGTACCGGGTCAGCGGCAAGCGCGGCGCCCTGCTCTCGGGTGTCTCCGGCATCGTCGTGCACGATCACTGGAAGCCGTACTTCGCGATGGAAGGGGTGGAGCACGGCCTGTGCAACGCCCATCACCTGCGGGAGTTGCAGGCGCTGGTGGACATCGAAGGGGAGGCTTGGGCCCGGCGGATGCAGCAGCTCCTGCGCCGAGCCAATCGCGCCGCCCGCATCGCGCTGGACAAGGATATCGCCGTTCCGGCGAGGCTTGTGGCGCTGATCGAGCGCCGATACGACGAGATCATCGCCGATGCGCTGGCCTTTCACGAGAGCCAACCACCGTTCTCGCCTGGCAAGAGGAAGAAGCGCCGGAAGCGAAGGATCGGTCACAATCTGGCCTTGAGGCTGCGCGACCACAAATGCGCGGTGCTCCGGTTCCTGATCGACCTCGAGGTCGGGTTCACGAACAACGAGGCCGAGCGCGACCTTCGGATGATGAAGCTGCGCCAGAAGATCTCCGGGGGCTTCCGGTCCGCGCAGGGGGCCGAGAACTTCGCCATCCTGCGCAGCGTCATCACCACCGCCAGAAAGCAGGGCTGGAATATCATCGAAGCCCTGACCAGCCCATCGGATCGGCTCATCGCCACCGTCAAGTGCGCGTAAGCTCACCTGGCACGGGTTCTCCAACAGCGGAGCCATTCTCATAAACGATCATGGTCGACGCCGTGCTGGACCACCCCATAGAATGAAAATCGGTGCCCGTCGCGCGGGCGGACTTCGGGCCACATCGGGGTAGCTTACCGGTCGCAGTCCGCAAGAGGGGCATCGTGAGCTGTGAAACCCGGCGACCACAGAGGAGCACACGGGCGTCGCGTGGGTAGCGTTGTGCCGAATCCCAGAGAATTTTCACAGCAAGAACCTGGGCAGTTACCTCTTTTTTTCTCACACGGAAACGCTCTGAATCTTTGTCGCTCACGGCAGCCGGCCGGCGGCCGGCGCCTGCGCGGGCGCGCCGCATAAGCGGCGGGCCGCGGTCGCGGCCTGTCGCGCGTCCGTCAAAGACGGACGCGCTCTAGTGCGCCGGCGCGTCCGTGCGTTCACTCCCATTCGATCGTTCCCGGCGGTTTGGAGGTCACGTCGTAGACCACGCGGTTGATGCCCTTCACTTCGTTGACGATGCGGTTCGCGGCACCGCCCAGGAAGCTCATGTCGAAGTGGTAGAAGTCGGCGGTCATGCCGTCTGCCGACGTGACGGCGCGGAGCGCGCAGACATGCTCGTAGGTGCGCGCGTCGCCCATCACGCCCACCGTCTGGACCGGCAGCAGGACCGCGAAGGCCTGCCAGATGGCGTCGTAGAGGCCGGCGCTCCGGATTTCCTCGATGAAGATGGCGTCGGCCTGCTGCAGGACCGCGACCTTCTCGGCCGTCACCTCGCCCGGAATGCGGATCGCGAGGCCGGGGCCGGGGAAGGGGTGGCGCCCGGTCAGCGCCTCCGGCATCCCGAGGGCGCGGCCGAGGGCGCGCACCTCGTCCTTGAAGAGCATGCGCAGCGGCTCGACCAGACTGAGGTTCATCCGCTCGGGCAGGCCGCCGACGTTGTGGTGCGACTTGATGACGACGCTCGGCCCGCTGACGGAGACCGATTCGATCACGTCCGGGTAGAGCGTTCCCTGGGCCAGGAAGTCGGCGTCGCCGGCACTGCGCGCGGCCTCGTCGAACACGTCGATGAAGGTGGCGCCGATGATCTTGCGCTTCTCCTCGGGCTCGGTGACGCCGGCGAGCCGTTCAAGGAACACGGCCTGCGCATCCTCGTGGACGAGGGGGATGTTGTAACTGCCGCGAAAGAGGCCCGTGACCTCAGCGGCCTCGCCCTGGCGCATCAGGCCGGTGTCGACGAACACGCAGGTGAGCTGGTCTCCGATCGCCTCGTGCAGGAGCACCGCCACCACCGAGGAATCGACGCCGCCGGAGAGCCCGCAAATCACCCCTCCGTCACCCACCTGCGCCCGGACCGCCTCGATGGCGCTGGCGCGGAACGAGGCCATGGTCCAGGTGCCGTGGCAGCCCGCGATCCGGCGCGCAAAGCTCTGCAGGAGCGCCGCGCCGTGGGGCGTGTGCATCACTTCGGGATGGAACTGAATGCCGTAGAAGTGACGCTCGTCGTCGGCGATGGCGGCGAAGGGGGCTGACTCGGTGCGGGCCACCACCCGAAAGCCTTGCGGCAGCGCCGCCACCGCGTCGCCGTGGCTCATCCAGACCTGCTCGCGCGCGCCCACCTGCCAGACCCCGTCGAAGAGCGCGCAGGGCTCGACGATGTCGAGGTGCGCCCGGCCGAACTCGCGCTGTGACGTGGATTCCACGGCGCCGCCCAGCGCGGCGCACATCGTCTGCTGGCCGTAGCAGATGCCGAGAAGCGGGATGCCGAGCGCGTAGATCGCCTCGTCGGGGCACGGCGCTTCCGCCTCGGTGACCGATGCCGGGCCACCGGAGAGGATGACGCCTTGCGGCGCCAGGCGCTCGATCTCGGCGGCGGGAGTCGTGAAGGGCCGGATCTCGCAGTAGACCCCGGCCTCGCGCACCCGGCGGGCGATGAGCTGGGTCACCTGGGAGCCGAAGTCGAGAATCAGGATCTGCTCGGTCATGAGTGGCTCATCGGCACGAGCGTCGGCGATACGATGGACTGCGGTGCGGCTGCCACCTATGGTGAACCCTCACGGAAATCAAAAGGGTCGCGGTCGTGGATAGCACGGCACTTGCCCGGCCAAAAGTGCCAGCCATGACATGGCTCAGGCGGGCGGCGATCGCATGCGGCGTGCTGGGGCCGATGGTGTGTACCGGCGCGCTCGCCGACGATCCCGTCGACGACGCTCTCTCCCTGGTTGCGCAGGAACGCCACGCGGAAGCGCGCAAGGCGATCGAGGACATGCTCGCGCGCAATCCCGACGCGCCCGGCGTGCGACTGCTGCAGGGCGTGCTGCACGCCCGGGAAGGAAACCTCGTCGAGGCAGTTACCATCTTCGAGGGCCTTCGCAACGACCATCCCACGATGTTCGAGGCGCACAACAACCTCGCCGTGCTCTACGCCAAGCTCGGCCGGCTCGACGACGCGCGCAAGGCGCTGATCGCCGCGCTGGAGCTGAGGCCCGATTCGGTCATCTACGCCAATCTCGGTGATGTCTACATGAAGCTCGCTGAACGGGCCTACCAGCGCGCCCATGAGCTTCGCAGCGAACAGAAAGCACGGCGGTCGAGAGCGGAGAGACCGACGCCGCGTCACAGCCCGAGGCGGCGCCTGCCGAGCCTCCTACGGCCGAGCCGGCAGAGGAGGAAACAGAAATCGAAGCTCTGGCCGCTGTGCCGGAGGAGCCCAAGGTCGTCGAGGAAGCAGAAAGCCCCGTGGAGCCTGAGGTCGTCGAGGAGCCCGAGAGTGCCGAGGCACCCGAAAGTCCCGAGGAGCCTGAAGTCGTCGAGGAACCGGAAAGCCCCGAGGAGCCTGAGGTCGTCGAGGAACCTGAGGTCGTCATGGGACCCGAAAGTCCCGAGGAGCCTGAGGTCGTCGAGGAACCGGAAAGCCCCGAGGAGCCTGAGGAGGCGGTCGCACTGGCGGCTCGTGAGAACTGCATTCAGACCGGCTGGTTCGATGATCGCAAGGTCGCCGACGAGGCGGCTGCGTGGCTGCGCAAGCAGGGTGCGGAGGCGGTGGCTGTGCGCTCCGAAGAGCAGCAGATCATCAAGAACTATCAGGTGTATTTGCCGCCGGCTGCGAGCCGCGAGGCGGCAGTTGCGACGGTGCGCGCGCTTGGCGACAAGGGCATGGAAGACCTCTGGATCATCGACCGGGGCGAGCAGATCAACGGGATTTCTCTCGGCGTGTTCCGCAACAAGCGTTACATGAGCCGCCGGGTCGCCGAGGTGGAGAAACTGGGCTACGTCGTCATGACCAGGGCGAACATGGGGACCGCCACCGAGTACGCCGTGGACGCGCAGGCTGGCGGCGAGCGCGCCGCCTTCGACGAAGCCTGGAAGAAGGCGTTTCCGGAACACGAGATTCGCGACGTCGATTGCGCCGATCGGGGTTAGAGCGTTTCCGTTTCATACGGAAACACTCTGAGTCTTTGTCGCTCACGGCAGCCGGCCTGTGGCCGGCGCCTGCGCGGGCGCGCCGCGGTCGCGGCCTGTCGCGCGTCCGTCAAAGTCGGACGCGCTCTAAGGCTCCATCCGCAACATTGTCCCTGACCACGACGTCCTGCGGAGCGTTCGCCGCGGGCGGCGAAGGGCGTATGCTGCGAGCGGCCTGACGAGGCGGCGAGGGCAGTCCGATGGAGCGATGCAGCCCGCACGCGTGGCGCACACCGGTGGTGGGCGACGAGGCTCTGGTTTGCGATGTCTGCGAGAGCCGTCTGGACCTCGTGCGCGACATCAGGGCCGAGGTGAAGGCGGAGATCGTGCGCGAATACCGCCGGTACAACGGACCCATCGTGGGCGGCCACTTCGAGGAGGCGCTGGAGGCAGCGCTCGCGGCGGCGCGGGAGCGCGCCTCGGGTGTCAGTCCAGACTCATCGGAGGAGGGGAGCGCGTAGCATGAAGCGCTTCCTGAGGGACGCCGCCGTCGCGCTCTTCGTCGGCGCGGTCCTCATTGCGCTGGCTATGTTCCTCAGGCAGCCGGCCGACGACGACCCCTCGGGCACCGGCCCCGCGCCGACCCAAGAATCGTCGACGCAGTAGGACACTCCAGGCTTATGCTTTCAGGCGGCTGCTGAGATAGTCGACGGCGGCTGAGACGCCGCCTTTGCCGTGGGGGATGTCGAGCGCGGCGAGGCCGGTCTCGATGGCGCCGAGCGTGCCGAGCGTCATGGGTGCGTTTACGTGGCCCATGTGGGCGATGCGGAAGGCGTGGCCCCCGAGCGGCCCGAGCCCGATGCCGAGGCTCACGTTGCAGACCTCATAGCACCAGTCGAGCAGGCGGCTGAGCGCGGGCTCGTCCATGAGGATCGTGGTCACGGTGGGAGAGCGTTCGGCACGCTCCGGGACGTTGAAGGCGAGCACCCCGCCTTGCGACCAGCGCTCGACCGCCGCCTGGGTCGCGCCGGCCAGGAGCTCGTGGCGGTGGAAGGCGTTTTCCAGTCCTTCCTCGAAGAGCATGTCGAGGGACTTGCGCAGACCAAAGAGCAAGTGCACCGGCGGCGTGCCGCAGTACTTCATGTAGTGGAGATCGCCCTCGCGCACGGTCCAGTCCCAATAGCGGGTGCGGAGCCCGGCATTGGCGTGGGCGGCCAGCGCCCGTTCCCGTGCCGCGATGAAGCTCAGGCCGGGCGTCATCATCAGCCCCTTCTGCGCGCCGGCGACGGCGACATCGACGCCCCAGTCGTCCATCTCGAAGGGCATCGAGCCGAGCGAGGCGATGGCATCGACCATGAAGAGCGCATCGTGGCCGCTCGCCTCGATGGCAGCCCCCAGCGCGGGGATGTCGTTCACGATGCCGGAGGCGGTGTCCACCTGGACCACCAGGATGGCCTTGATCTCGCCCGCGCTATCGGCGCGGAGGCGCTGCTCCAGCGCCTCGGGCGATACCGCCCGCCGGGGCTCCGACTCGAGCACCTCGACCTCGACGCCAAGCGGCTCGGCCATCTCGCCCCAGCCGATTGCGAAGCGCCCGCTCTCCAGCACCAGCACCTTGTCGCCGCGCGAGAGGACGTTGCAGAGCGCAGCCTCCCAGGCGCCGTGGCCGTTGGCGATGTAGATGTAGGTGCGGCCTTGTTCCGTGCGAAAGACGCGGCGCAGATCGTCGAGGCAGCTGTCGGTGACGGCGGTCAGCTCCTCGCCGTAGATGTCGACGGCCGGCCGCTGCATGGCCTGGAGCACTTCGTGGGGCACGGTGGTGGGTCCGGGAAGGGCCAGAAAATCGCGGCCGCGGCTTAGGGTCATGGCGCACCTCGTGAAATTCGGCGGCCAATCGGGCCGCCGGGCCTTGCCCTACCGCTCCCGCATCGCTTCGGCAAGCCCGTCGTTCGCACGCCCGGCGGCATCGGGCGCTTCGCGGACGAAGTCCCTTCCTCTACAGCCCCATCTGGGCGAGCGCCGCCTGCGAGAGGGCGCTGCCGGGGCGGCCCATCTCGCTCACCACGTTGTAGTGGTGGAGGCCCTCGATCTCCATGACCGTGGCCTCGAACCCGCGCGCCCGCCAGGCCTCGGCGAAGGCCCGGTTCTGGGCGACGAACGCGGGCGTTTCGGCCGCGCCGACTGCCGCGATCAGCGGCGCGCCGGTCTGCGGCAGATGATGGATCGGGCTGTTGCGCGCGGCCGCTTCGGCATCCAGCCGGACGTCGTCGTTGATGCTGGTCTCCATGATCGGCGCCAAGTCGAAGATGCCGGAGATCGCGGTGCCGCCTTTCACCAGGCCGGCGGGACGCCCGCGCGCCGCCCAGTCGGTACAGAGCATCATGGCGGTGAGGTGGCCGCCGGCGGAGTGGCCGGAGACGAAGATGCGGTCCGGATCGCCGTTGAGCCGGCCGGCGTTGTCGGCGATCCACTCTATTGCGGTGCGGCATTGCTCGACGATGGTGTCGAGGGTCACCGCCGGTGCCAGCGCGTAGTTGAGCGAGACCGCCGCGCCGCCTGCCTTCACGAAGCCCTCGGCGGGAAAGGAGTGCACGTCCTTGTCCATGGCGCGCCAGTATCCGCCGTGGATGAAGACCTGGATCGGCGCGCCAACCGCCGGCGCCGGGAAGAGGTCGGCGGTCATGTTGGGGCCCGCGCCGTAGCGGACATCGAGGGTGCAGGGGAGGGCCTCGCGCACCCGCACGCTCTCGGCCTCCCACACCACGAAGTAGTCTTCGAATTCCGGGTGACGCAGGCGCAAATTGTAGCCGGCCTCCTGGGGGAGATGCCCTTGCTCGTTCATGGTGTCGCTCCCGTGGCTCGTCGCTGCCCTCACTCTCCCCTGAGCACGTCGAAGGCGATGCTGATGCGCTCGCCGGAGCCTGCGAAGGGGAGGGTGCGGTGAAACATGTAGGAGGGGAAGAGCAGCATCAGCCCCTCTTCGGGCTCGATCAGGCGGGTCTCGGGCTCCGCCCGAATCTGGAAGTCCCAGTAGGGCCGGCCGAACTCGATCCACCCGGCTGTCCCGTCGTCGTCGGCGCCGAGGGCAGGGGGGAGGGCCACGTAGTAGACCCCGCTGAGCCACGCCGAGGGGTGGATGTGGGGCACCTGATAGGCGCCTTCGTCGAGGATGACACCCCAGGCCGTGATTCTGACGCGGTCCGGGAAGTCGGCGAGGAAGGGATGGCCGGGATCCTGCGGCAGCGCATCGCGATAGCGGTCCACCGCGTCCGCCACCAGCGCGCCGAAGGCGGCCGTAGCGCCGCGACCCGGCAGCAGCTCGCCGGTGCTTTGTCCGCGCTCCATGGAGTAGCTCTCCGGCGCCGCCCGCAAGGTCGGATGATCCCGGACTATCCCGGATAATGCCGCGTTGAAGGCCGCCATGCCGGGGTAGCCGGCGGGCGGTGCGCAGCGCTGGGGGCGGAGCAGGCGGTCGAAATCGAGTAGCGCTTGCGCCGCGCCTTTCTCGCCCGCCTCCCAGAGCGCGGCCGCCTTCATCGCGAGCGCACCGCTCTGGCCGGGATGCCGTGCCAGCAGGTCGTCGCACGCGGCGACGGCGGCTCCGGGGTCTCCGCGATCGAGATGGGCGTGGACGTGGCGGGGCTTCCCCACCTCGAACGAGGCGTCGAGGATATCCGCCCTGAGCGCTGCGGCCTGCGCGTAGGAATCGAGAGCCTCGTCGAGCCGGCCCTGGGCATAGAGCACGTTAGCGAGCGCGAAACAGGCCTCGGCAAGCTCGGGCTCGATGGCGATCGCCTTACGGAAGGCGTGCGCGGCCTCGTCGAGATCGCCCTTGGCGTGACGGACGAGCCCGATGCGGAGCCAGGTGCCGGCGTGGTCGGGGCGGAGCTCGGCAGCCCGGCCCAGTGCCTCGGCGGCGCCGTCGAGGTCCCCCTTGACGCGCAACGCCTGGCCGAGATTGCCGCGGGTCTCGGCCCGCTCCGGGTCGAGCGCGACCGCGCGGCGGTAGGCGGCGAGCGCGGCGTCGAGCCGGCCGGCGGCCTGGAGCACGTTGCCGAGATCGTTGTGGGCGCCGGCGTCGGCGTCGTCGAGGGCGACAGCCCGATGCAGGAGCATCGCCGCCTCGTCCACGGCATCGAGCCGGAAAGCGACGAGCGCGCAGGCCTTCAGCGCCTCCGCGTGGTCGGGCCGGGCGGCGAGCACCCTGCGGTAGAGCTCGTGCGCCTCCGCCAGCCGCCCCGTCCGGGCGTGGCGCGCGGCGCGGCGCATCGCCTCGCGGATGCGAGTCGGCGAGAGCCGTGCTCCCTTTTCTCTTTCCGCTCTGCGTCCGCTTGCCGCCACCCGTGCGGCTCCTTCGCCGACCGTGAAATGCGCGGCGATGCTACCACGGACGCGGATGCTCTCAGCCGGACCCGCCCTGCGGTTTCTTCGCGGGGCCCGGCCGGTGCTGCGCCGCGTAACGGACGAGCTTTCGCGTGAGCGTCGGGAGCGCGTGTTCCGAGAAGCGCGCGGGCGGGCACCAGATTGCGCCCTCGTCCGCGTTGGCGGGCGTTTCCTCGGTCTCGGCGGCGGCCACCAGCAGCTCGATCTCGAAATGGGTGAAGCCGTGGCGGACCGGCTCCGGCAGCGCCTGCCACGTCAGCGGCTGCGGCGCATGGGCCGAGGCTTCGGCCAGGTCCCAGGGCTCGTTCCGCCAGGGCGTGGTCGGCAGCTCGATCATCCCGCCGAGCAGGCCCTCGTCCGGCCGGCGGCGGAGCAGCACGGCGCCGTCGGCGCGCATGAGCCAGAAGGAGACGCCGTGGCGCAGCGGGCGCTCTGGCTTGGGCGCGCGGCGCGGCAGGCTCTTCGCCATGCCTTGCGCGCGGCCCTCGCAGGCGTTCTGCCAGGGGCAGGCGAGGCAGCCTGGATTGCGCGGCGTGCAGACGCCCGCGCCGAGGTCCATCAGGGCTTGCGCGTAGTCGCCGGGCCTGCCGGGGGGCGTGAGCTCGGCGGCGAGGGCGTAGAGCCTGGGCTTGGCCGCCGGTAAGGGGGTCTCGAGCGCGCGCAGGCGGGCGATCACCCGCTCGACATTGCCGTCGACCACGGTCGCCGGCCGGTCGAAGGCAATCGCGGCGATCGCCGCAGCGGTGTAGCGCCCGATCCCCGGCAGGGCCTGCAGGGCCTTCTCCTCGGCCGGGAAGCGCCCGCCGTGGTCGGCCAGCAAGAGCCGCGCGCAGGCGTGCAGGTTGCGCGCGCGGGCGTAGTAGCCGAGCCCCTGCCAGGCATGGAGCACATCGTCGAGCTCGGCATGCGCGAGCGATTCGAGGGTCGGCCAGCGCTCCAGGAAACGCTGGAAATAGCCTGCGACAACCGGAACGGTGGTCTGCTGCAGCATGATCTCGCTGAGCCAGACCCGATAGGGGTCCGGCCGCACGCCGGGAGCGGCGCGCCAGGGCAGCCGGCGGCGATGGCGGTCGTACCAGTCGAGCAGCGTCCGGGCCAGGGAGGCGGGCGAGGTGGGCCCGGCGGCGCTCATGGCCGGCGGCGCTTCACAGCCGGCGCCGGAGGGCGTACACCCCTGGTTCGGACCCTGCGACTCATCGCATCAGCCATGCGCGTACCCCGCCAGACCAAGCCGCTCTCCTCGCTGATCGGCAAGATCACCGCCAAGTCCTTCGAGGCGCGCGGGCTGGTGGCGGCGGGGATCGCCACCGAATGGCCGGCGATCGTGGGCGAGGCGGTCGCCGCCTCTTCGTGGCCCGAGCGCCTGGGGCGGGACGGCACGCTCAGGGTTTGCGTCTCCGGGCCGGTCGCGGTCGAGCTTCAGCATCTCGAACCCCAGATTCTGGAGCGGATCGCCGCCTTCTACGGCTACCGCGCGGTGACGCGGATCGCCTATGTAAACCGCGCGCCATCGCCACAGCCAGCAAGGGTTTCGGAGCGCCGGACGCCGCCGAAAATCGACTCGGAGTCGGCCGCGCGTGTCGAAAGTGCCGTCGATTCCACCCGGGACCATCGTCTGAAGTCGGCCCTCGCGGCTCTGGGCCGGGCGGTCCTCGCCCGCCCGCATGGAAGGTAATCTATTGATAAGGCACGCATAAATCGAATGATATCGCAGCGTTCCGCCGAGCAATTGCGCGTCGGGCGGGGGCTGCGACTTGCAGAACTATACTTTTCGTTGCGGGCGGGCGTACAGTCCGGCCCGAATGGTGGAGGAAGTCGCCACACCGCTGCACGAGCCGCCGAGCACGGGAAGCGTCTCGGTGTTCTCTTCCGTGCGGCAGGTTGACCAGCCGCCACTGGCGCTGCCGCCGGGCCTCGCTTTCGATTGCCGGCTGGAGATGGAAGGGCTGCGCTTCCTCGGCCTGTTGCCCGCCGGTTCCGTTCCCGTGGCGTTCCTGGACCCGCAGTATCGCGGCGTGCTCGACCATCTCGCCTACGGCAACGAGGGCGTGCTCCGGGGCGCCGGCCGATCCTCCCTGCCGCAGATGACCGACGAAATCCCGTCGTTCATCCGCGAAATCGACCGCTGCCTGATGCCGAGCGGCCATCTCTTCCTCTGGACCGACAAGTATCACCTCTGCACCGGGATCGGCGGCTGGCTCGAAGGCACGTCGCTCGAGATCGTGGACATGGTGACGTGGCACAAGAAGCGGATCGGCATGGGCTACCGCACCAGGCGCGCGAGCGAGCACCTGATCGTGCTGCAGAAGGCGCCGCGCAAGGCCAAGGGCGTGTGGAAGGTCCATACCATCCCGGACGTGTGGAGCGAGGCCGTCGGCAAGCGCGACCGCGTCCATCCGAAGCCGGTGGGGCTCCAGAGCGCCCTGATCGAGGCTGTCAGCAATCCGGGCGACGTGGTCATCGATCCTGCGGCCGGCTCGTTCTCGGTCATGGAGGCGTGCCGGCAGAAGGGGCGGACCTTCCTCGGATGCGACATCAACGGATGAGGATATCTCCATGATATCGAGACGTTTCCTGGTTGGAGCGATGGCGGCGCTTCCAGCCGCAGCGATGCTGGCGCCGCTCGCGCCCGCCCGCGCCGCCGGCATCGGCGAGAAGCCCGGCGACATGGCGGTCGGCGCCCCCGACGCACCGGTCACCGTGATCGAGTTCTTTTCGCTGACTTGCCCAAGCTGCGAGCGGTTCCACAAGCAGGTCTACAACCGGCTGAAGCCGGAGTACGTGGATGCCGGCAAGGTGCGCTTCGTGGCGCGCGACTTCCCGCTCAACGCGCCCGCCTTCCAGGCGGCGGTGCTAGCCCACTGCGCCGGTCGGGAGCGCTACTTCACCTTCATCGACGTGCTCTTTCAGACCTTCGACGACTGGGCGAGCTCGTACGACTACAGTGAGAAGCTCGCGCAGATCGGCGAGCTGGGCGGCGTGAGCCGGGATCGGTTCGCGGATTGCCTCGCGGACCAGGACCTCGATAGCGCGATTTTCCAATCGATCGCCGACGGCCAGGCCGAATACGACGTGAGCGGGACACCGACGCTCGTCGTCAACGGCGAGACGTACGACGGCCAGATGTCCTTCGATGCGCTTTCCGAGCACATCGACCGTCTCCTCGCGGGGTCGTAGACGGAGCGCAGGGCCGTGCACGTAACGAAGCTCAAGGTCGCGGGCTTCAAGTCCTTCGTCGAGCCGACGGAGCTGCACATCGAGCCCGGCTTGACCGGAATCGTCGGCCCCAACGGCTGCGGCAAGTCGAACCTCGTCGAGGCGATGCGCTGGGTCATGGGCGAGACTGCGCCCCGCCAGATGCGCAGCGGCGGCATGGAGGACGTGATCTTCGGCGGCACTGTTCGCCGTCCGGCGTACGACCTCGCCGCGGTCACGCTCAGCCTCGATAACCCGGACCGGAGAGCGCTGCCCGGGCTCGGAGACGCAGCCGAGATCGAGGTGACGCGGTGCATCGAGCGCGGCGAAGGCTCGGCCTACACGGTCAACGGCAGGGACGTGCGTGCGCGCGACGTCCAGCTTCTCTTCGCCGACGCCGCCACCGGCGCGCACAGCGCTGCGCTGGTGGGCCAGGGGCGCATCGGCGACATCATCGGCGCGAAGCCGACCCAGCGCCGGGCCCTGCTCGAAGAGGCGGCCGGCATCACCGGCCTGCACGCCAGGCGGCACGAGGCCGAGCTCAAGCTCAGGGCGGCGGAGACCAACCTGGAGCGCCTCCAGGACGTGATCGGCACGCTGGAGACCCAGCTGCGCGACCTTGAGCGTCAGGCGCGCCATGCCAAGCGCTACAAGCGCCTCTCCGAGCGAATTCGCGAGACCGAGGCGGCGCTGCTGCTGGTGCGCTGGATGGCGGCCCGCAGCCGCGTCGAGGCGGTGACGCAAGAGGCGGATGACGCCGCCCGCCGGGTCACGGAGGCGACCGAGACCGCCGCCAGGGCCGCGAGCCGCCAGGCGGACGCTGCCGCGCTTCTGCCGGAAGGGCGGCAGCAGGAGGCCCAGCGCGCCGCCGCCCTGCACCGGCTGCGCATCGAGCACGAGCGGCTGGCGGAGGAGGAGGAGCGCGTCACCCGTGCGCGTGAGGAGAATGCGGGCAGGCGCGCGCAGATTGCCGCCGATATCGAACGCGAGCAGGCGCTCGCCCAGGATGCCGAAGCGGCGCAGCAGCGTGTGGGAGAGGCCCACGAAAGGCTCGCCCGGGCGGCCGAAGGCGATGCCGCAGCCGAGGCTGCGGCGCGCACCGCGCGGGAGGCAGCGCGCGCCGAGGTCGAGGCGGTGGAGCAGCGCCTTGCGGCGCTGGCCGGGGCGCGGGCGCGGGCGGAGGCCGAGCGCGAGGCGCTCGGCAGGCGGATCGACGAGACCCGGCAACGCAGGGAGCGGCTCGAGCACGACCTCTCCCACGCAAGGGACGAGCGCGCCGCGCTGGAGCAGGGTGCGCCAGCCGACGGCCGCATGAGGGAGGCCGAGGCGGCGGAGCAGGCCGAGGTCGCACGCTTCGAGGCCGCGCGCGCCGCGCTGCGGGAGGCGGAGGCGGCGCGGGCCGAGGCCGTGGACCGCGAACGTGCGCTGCGCGAGACGCTGCGGGAGGCCGATGCCGCGCTTGCAGGGAACGAGGCCGAACGCGCGGCCCTCACCGCGCTGCTCGACGACCCGGCCGCGGGCCCCGGCCGGGCGCTCTGGGATCGGGTCACGGTCAAACCCGGATTCGAGGCGGCCGTGGGTGCCGCGTTCGGCGACGACCTTCAGGCCAGCACGGACACCGACGCACCGGTCCACTGGCGCACGCTCGAGCGGGCGGGCGAGGCTGCGCCGCTGCCCGAAGGCGCCGCGCCGCTGGTGGCGGATATGGTGCGTGCGCCGGAAGCGCTGGCCGCGCGCCTCGCCCAGATCGGGGTGGTGGCGGAGGCGGAGGGGGCCCGGCTGCAGGCGAAGCTTCGCACCGGCCAACGCCTGGTGAGCCGGGAAGGCTCGCTCTGGCGCTGGGACGGCTTCTCGGTGGCCGCCGAGGCGCCGACGGCCGCAGCCCGCCGGCTGGAAGCGCGCAACCGGGTCGCGGCGCTGGCCGAGACCTGCGCCAGGGCCGAGAGCGAGAAACGCAGGGCCGAGCACGCCGCCGCCGCGGCAGCCACGGCCAGGACGGACGCGGAAGGCGCGTGCGATCGCGCCCGGACGGCGGTCGACGACGCGGCCGAGGCCTTGCGGGTCGCACGAGAGACACGCGCGGCCGCCTCGGCCGAGGTTGCGGCGGCGCGGTCACGGCTCGCCGCGCTCGACGAGAGCGCGGCGCGACTCGAACACGAGATCGCCGAGAGCGCGGAGGCGGAGCGTGCCGCCCGCGCTGCGCTGGACGCGCTGCCCGCAGCAGGCGCCGGGGGCGAGGACGAGAGCGATCGGCTGCGCACCGCCCTCGTGGACCTGCGCGCGCAACATGAGGAGACGGCGCGGCGCCACCACCAGGTGGCGCAGGCGGCGGACGGGCGCGGCGTCCGGATCGCCGAGCTGGCGCGTGAAAGCGAGGGCTGGACCTCGCGCGCGGCCAGCGCGCGGCGGCGCCTGCAGGAACTCGCCGAACGGCAGGACGAGGCCGAGGCGGCGGGTGCCGACCTCGACGCGCGGCCGGCCGAACTCGAGGCGCGGCGCGCCGGGCTTCTGAGCACGATCGAGCAGGCGCAGGGCGAGCACCGCAGCGCCGTCGATGCCTTGGCGAGCGCCGAGCGGGAGGCGAAGGAGACGGCCGCCGCGCTCAAGCGGGCCGAGGCGACACTGGGGGAGGCGCGCGAGGCTGCGGCCCGGCTGGACGGCCTGCTGACCGAGGCCAGGCAGGCGGAGACGGTTGCCGGCGCCCAGATCACGGAGCGTCTCGGTGTCGCACCGGAGCAGGCGCAGGAGATTGCCGAAATCGATCCCGATGCCGAACTGCCCGATGCAGAGGCCGTGGAGATCAAGCTGCAGCGGCTGATCCGCGAGCGCGAGAACATCGGCGCCGTCAACCTGCGGGCGGAGGAGGAGGCGAGGGAGCTCGACGAGCGCATTCGGGAGATGCAGGAATCCCACGCCGACCTGCTGGAGGCGATCGGGCGCCTGCGCCGGGGCATCGCCGGCCTCAACCGCGAGGGACGGGAGCGGATGCTGGCTGCGTTCAGCACGATCGACGGGCACTTCCGAAAGCTCTTCACGGAGCTCTTCGCCGGCGGCAATGCGCATCTGGCGCTGGTCGATTCGGACGACCCCCTGGAGGCCGGGCTTGAGGTGGTGGCGAGCCCGCCCGGCAAGCGGCCGCAATCGCTCTCGCTGCTTTCCGGCGGCGAGAAGGCGCTGACCGCCATCGCGCTGCTCTTCGCCGCGTTTCTCACCAACCCGGCGCCGGTCTGCGTGCTCGACGAGGTGGACGCGCCCCTCGACGACAGCAACGTGGGGCGCTTCTGCATGCTCATCGCGAAGCTGGCCGCCGAGACCGACACCCGCTTCATCGTCGTCACCCACCATCGCATCACCATGGCCCGTGTCGACCGGCTCTTCGGGGTCACGATGGTGGAGCAGGGGGTCTCCGAGCTCGTCTCGGTCGATCTGGAGCGCGCCGTGCAGTTGCGCGAGACTGCCTAACCCCACGCATGCAAATTCCGGTGACACGATTTCTTGCGCTAAATCAATGCTCTAAGGCTCCGCCCGGCGGCGCTTCTCCGGCTTGACAGGGGGCAGGTCAGCCCCTATGGTGCGGGCGCTTTTCGACTGAGGTGCACGTGCGCGCCATGGCCGAGCGGGTTTGCATGGACGACAAACCACGGCCACCCCTGGAGGATCTGGACTCCCGGCTGCGCAAGGCCCGAGGCGGGAACGAGTCGGGCAACCGTGGTCGGTTGCCCGGCACGCGTCTTGGGCAAGCGTTGCATCTCGCGATCGAAATGGCGGCCGCGCTGGCCGTCGGCGGCGGCCTCGGCTGGCTGCTCGACGAATGGCTCGGTACCAGGCCGTGGCTGTTCGTGGTCTTTATTTTTGTGGGGATCGCGGCCGGCATCCTGAACGCGTTTCGGGCGGCACAGAAATTGGGTGCCACGCCCTTGTCCCGCGAAAGCGCGGACGAGCGGAGTGAAGAGCAGGACGAGCGAAGCCAGAGGTAGGACGGCCAATGGCAACGACGGACAACGGCGCCGCCGGACATAACGGCGACGCGCAACACGGCCCGCTCGATCAGTTCGCGATCAACCGCTACGTCGAGATCGACCTCGGCGGTTTCGACGCGTCGTTCACCAACTCAGCGCTGATGATGTGCGTGACCGTGATCGCCATCACGCTGCTCACCACGGTGGGCATGGGCCGCGGGCGGCTGGTGCCGGGGCGCATGCAGTCCATTGTGGAAATGAGCTACGAGATGATCGCCCGAATGCTGGGCGACATCGTGGGCGGCCGCGGCGCGCAGAAGTTCTTCCCCTTCGTGTTCAGCCTCTTCATGTTCTTGCTGCTCGGCAACGTGCTCGGGCTGGTCCCCTTTTCCTTCACCTTCACCAGCCACATCATCGTGACGCTCGCATTCGCGCTGGTGGTCTTCGTCGGCGTGACGATCCTCGCCATCGTCATCCACAAGCACCGCTTCCTGACCTTCTTCCTGCCGCCCGGCGTGCCGATGTGGATGGCGCCGCTGCTGGTGCCGATCGAGGTCGTCTCCTACATGGCGCGGCCGATCAGCCTCTCCGTGCGGCTCTTCGCCAACATGATGGCGGGACACTCGATCCTGCACGTGTTCGGCGCCTTCGTCTTCGTCCTGGGCTTCGCCGGCGTTCTGCCCTTCGCGTTCATCGTGGCGCTCTACGGGCTGGAACTGCTGGTCGCCGTGCTCCAGGCCTACGTCTTCACCATTCTGACCTGCCTCTACATCCGCGACGCAATCGAGTTGCATCACTAAGCGGCAAGACGCGGGTCGCAAGCCACAAACTCCGAACAAACCGAGGGAACCAGGATCATGGAAGCAGATGCAGCGAAACTGCTCGGTCAGCTCATCGGCGGCGGTCTCGCCACGATCGGCGTGGCGGGCTCCGGTGTCGGTATCGGCATCATCTTCGGCAACTACGTCTCGGCGGCGGGACGCAACCCGGCGGCGGCGCCGAAGCTCTTCGGCAACGTGCTGCTGGGCTTCGCGCTGACCGAGGCGATCGCGCTCTTCGCGCTCGTCATGGCCTTCATCATCCTCTTCGGCTCCTGATCGACGGCAGCCCGGCTGCCTGAGACCGAGGCAGGAGACGCCCGATGCCACAACTCGAGATGGGGGACTACGCGCCCCAGATCTTCTGGCTGGTCGTCACCTTCGTCGCGCTGATGGTGATCATGTGGTCCGTGGGCCTGCCGCGGGTCCGCCGCGTGATCGAGGCGCGCGAGAACAAGATCAGCGACGACCTGACCGAGGCCGAAAGCGCGAAGGGCAGGGCGGAAGCCGCGCTCAAGGCCTATGAGGAGGCGCTGGCAGACGCGCGCTCCAAGGCCCACGGCGTGCTCGCCGAGACCCAGGCGAAGCTTACGGCGGAGGCGGACGCGCTGCGCGCGGAGCTCGACGCCGATCTCGCGGCCAGGGCGGCGAAGGCCGAAGAGCGCATCCAGGAGACGCGCGCCCAGGCGCTCGCCAGCCTGCGCGACGTGGCGGGCGACGTGGCGCGCGCCGCGACCGAGCGGCTGGTCGGCACCGCGCCCTCCGAGGCCGCGGCCCGTGCGGCGGTGGAAGCCAGCATGGGCGAGGGGCGCTGAGCCATGAAGAAGATGATCCGCAAGCCCGAGTTCTGGGTCATCGTCGCAGCCTGCGTCTTCGTCGTCGTCGGCAGCCAGATCACCGAGTCGGCCAACTTCTGGATCCTCATCGCCTTCATCACCTTCTTCGGCGCCTTCGGCCGCGCGGCCTACAAGAAGGTGACCGAGATCCTCGACAAGCGGGCGGAGAGGATCAAGAACGAGCTCGACGAGGCGGCGGCGCTCCGCGCCGAGGCCCAGGCGCTGCTGGCAGAGCATGAGCGCAAGCGCCAGGAGGCCGAGGAGGAGGCGCGCCAGATGGTCGAGCACGCCAAGGCGGAGGCCGAGCGCCACGCGGCGGAAGCGCGCGCAGCGCTCGAGGAGACCATGAAGCGCCGCGCCACGCTCGCCGAGCAGCGCATCGCCCGCGCTGAGGAAGAGGCCATGCGGGAGGTGCGCCAGACCGCAGCGGTGCTGGCGATTGAGGCCGCGCGCCGTCTCATGAGCGAGGCGATCGACGAAGACCGCGCCAACCGCATGATCGAGGACTCGATCCAAGAGGTTCGCGACCGGCTCAACTGACCCACGCGCCGGGCAGCGTTCGCCCGCATCTGTCACAATGGCCGCGCCGGCGGCGTGGCGCGGGAGGCGCGACTCTGTACAAGGGCATGTACACGTACCCCTGGGACCTGGTGGACGAGGGGATCGGCACCGCAACGGGCCGAATGCGCGACTGCGGCATCAACACGCTCACCCTCGCCGCGAGCTACCATGCCGGCAAGTTCCTGCGGCCCCACTCACCGGCGGGGAAGGTCTACTTTCCCGAGGACGGCACGGTCTACGTGCGCCCGCGCCCGGGCCGTTACGGCGCCATCAAGCCGATCCAGAGCAAGCTGGCGGGTGAGCGCGACGTCTTCGCCGAGCTCAAGGCGGAGGCGCCCGACATGGCGCGGGTCGCCTGGACGGTGTGCCTGCACAACACGCCGCTCGGCATGCGCCATCCCGAGTTCACGGTGCGCAACTGCTACGGCGATTCCTACGTCTACAGCCTGTGCCCGGCCTACGAGGAGGTGCGCCGCTACGTGGTGACGCTCTGCGTCGACATGGCGGAGCGCTACGCGCTCGACGGGCTCGCGCTGGAGACCCCCGGGTTCCTGCCCTTCGATCACGGCTTCCACCACGAGTTCTTCATGCTGCCGATGAACCGCTGGGCCGGCTGGCTGCTCGGGCTCTGCTTTTCAGAGGGCACCATCGCCGCGGCGGAAGCGCGCGGCATCGATTCCGAGCGGCTGCGCTGGCAGGCCTGCGCGGCGCTGGATTCGTTCTTCGCCCGGCCCGAGCCGGTGCCGGACCACGTTGCCGCCGAGTGGTGGATTGCGGACCTGATCGCGGATCCCGAATGGGCGCTGTTCCTGAGCTGGCGCTGCCAGCTCGTGACCGATCTGGTGGCCGAGGTCCGCGCGGCGCTGCCGAAGGAAACTTCGCTCGCAGTGATCCCGACGGTGCAGCGGCCGACGGCTGCGGCCTGGTCGGAAGGAAGCGATCTGCGCCTGCTGGCCGAGGCGGCGGATACGCTGGAGGTTCCGGCCTACGAGGCGAGCGCGGCGGCCGTCGCTCTGGACGCCGGCGACGTGCGCCGGCGGGCGGGTGCGGACGCGCGGATCAGCTACGTCCTGCGACCGGCTCATCCCGACCTTGGCAACGGGGCGGAGACGGTTGCTGCCGTGCGTGCGCTCAAGTCGAGTGGGCTGCAAGGGCTCGCGTTCTACAACTACGGCCACGTCGCTCTCAGCGCGTTCGAGCGGGTGCGCGAGGCGCTAGCCGTGCTGGAGGAGACGCCATGATGCGCTTTGAGGGGAAGGCCGCGCTGGTCACCGGCGGGGGCGGCGGCATCGGCAGCGCCATCGCGCTCAGGCTGGCGAAGGAGGGCGGCGCCATCGGCGTGCTCGACCGGAAGCCGGACGCGGCGGCGGGGGTGGCGGCGCGTGTCGAGGCGGCGGGAGGGCGCGCGCTGGCGCTCGTGGCCGAGATTACCGACCCGAACTCCGTCGCGGCGGCCCTGAAGCAGATGACCGACGCCATCGGTGCGCCGGACGTGCTGGTCAACAACGCGGCCTGGGCCACCAAGGGCGATCTGGAGAGCACCGGGCTTGCCGACTGGCAGGCGGAGCTGGAGGTCGACCTGAACGGCCAGTTCGTCTGCGCCAAGGCGGTGCTGCCGGGGATGGTCGCGCGCGGGGCCGGCGCCATCGTCAACATTGGCTCGGTGAACGGCCTGATGGCGCTCGGCAACCCGGCCTACAGCGCGGCCAAGGCGGGGCTGCTGAGCCTCACTCAATCGCTTGCGATCGAATACGGACCCAAGGGCATCCGCACCAACATGGTCTCGCCCGGCACGGTGGAGACGGATATCGAGAACTGGCGAATCCGGCGGCAGAAGAACCCCAAGATATTCGAGCAGCTGGCCCGTTGGTATCCCGTCGGGCGCGTCGGCCAACCGGAGGATATCGCCGCCGCCGTCGCCTTCGTCGCAGCCGACGAAGCGGGCTTCGTCAACGGCGCCAACCTGGTGGTCGACGGCGGGCTCACGGCAGGGCTGCCGGTGATGATCGAGGAGCTGATCCTCGAATAGGCGCACGCCCTGGCGCCCTTTTCCTTACGGCACGAACAGGCTCCCTTGCACGCCCTTCCGACCTTCCCTACTAGGGGACGAAGGAACTCCATGACCGAGGTCGGAACCCATGTCCGAGACTCTTTCCGGCGGCTGCCTCTGCGGCGACCTGCGCTACGAGATCCGCGGGGAGCCGGTGTACGTCTTCCACTGCCATTGCTCGATGTGCCGCCGGGCGGGCGGCACCGCGTTCCAGACCTGGGCGGGTTTTGAGGGCGACGCCCTCACGGTGACGCAGGGAAGGACGGAGAGCTACGCGTCCTCGTCGTTTGCGATCCGGAAATTCTGCGGACGCTGCGGCGGGCAGCTCTTCTACAATTACACCGAAGGGCAGACCCCGGCAGTGTGGATCACGGTAGGCACGCTCGACCAGCCGGAGGCATTGACGCCGCAGCGCCACATATTCGTGGCCGACAGCGTCCCCTGGCTGCATTTCGCGGACGGGCTGCCGAGGACCGAAGGCGAGCCGGAAATTTAGCGCGTTATCCGACCACACCGGATCACCTCGACCCGAACGACACCCACCTCCCCCTGTCCCCCTCCCCCCTCAAGGGCGGAGGGGGGACGAAGAATGCGCCGGGGTGAGGTGGGGGGGTTCCGGACCCCAACGTGTATGAATTTGGGCACCTTGCGCCAACCGGATACGATCCCGTCTGGCCGGATATTCTCTAAAGGTCCGACACTTCGTCGCCGTATTCGTCGAGCGCGGCTCGACCCTTCGGCGTCAGCCCGTAGGTTCCGCGGGGTGTCTCGACCCGTCGTTCGAACCACCCGTAGTGGTCGGCGTACATCATTGCCCGAGCCCGCGCGACGCCGGTGTCGTGGGCGACCGCCGATGCCTTCGTCGGACCGTGGAGGTTGAGGTAGAGGGCGCAGCGAAGGGCATCCTGGCGGTAGGCGGTCATCACCTTGCGCCGGTTTGTCCCGCCTTCGTTCGGATCGCCGACCCGACGCTGAAACTCCCTGAGCAGCCTGCCGAGGCGCTCCGTCCGTCGACGCGGTCGGAATTCCGCCGGGTCCAGCAATGCCTCGACGAGCGGCTCGGGCTTGAGCCGTACTGCGAGGAGGCCAAGTCCCAAGCGGCGGCAAAGCGCGAGTGCATCCCTTCGCCGGGTGGTGCGCGTTGAGAAGGGCGGTACCGCAAGGTACACGTTTTCGGTGACGCGCTGCCGTGCGATCCCCTGGAAGACGAGCCGCAGGGTGAAGCTCGTCTTGAGCTCGACGATGACGGGTGCCTCGTCGCCTCGGACTGCGGACCAGGTCACAGCCTTCGACCTCGCCCTTGACGGCATACCCCTGGGCTTCGAGGAACGCCTTTACGGGGGAATAGAGACAAGCTTCACGCACGGGACGGGACTCTGCCACGAGGGTGACGATCCGGGGAAGCGCAAGCCGTGGGCGCGAAAACACACAGGGCTCGTTTCGGCTGCTGCGCGCGTGGCTGAATGCGATCGCGGCGTCGCGCGGCAGGATGGAGCCGAGCAGGGGCCGCGGCGCACTCGTCCCTCGCGCACCGCGCCCGAACTGGCCGGCCCTGCGCGGTCGGACCCGGGGATACCCGATTATGTTGGCTTCGCCCCGACTGCCTTCGATTGGCGCGGCGAGGCCACCTCAAGACGCGCTAGCCGGAAGTGCCCTTCACCGGCGTTTGAGGAGTGCCGGCAGGGCAGGGGAGGGCGCTCGCGCGCTGCCTATTCGGCGGCCTGGTCGAGCTCTCCGATGGCGTCGTTCCAGTGGGCGGCGGAGCGCTTCTTCATCATCGTGCGGAACTCGGCGGTGGTCTTGGGGAAGTACTCGCCGGTGCCCCAGTCCACGATGACGCCGTAGCGGCGCACCATGTCGAGCTCGTTGAGCTCGCCCTTGCGGTAGCGCTCGGCGACGGCGGCGCCGTCCTCCTCAAGCCAGCCGCGCCGCGCCTTGGCGATGGCGGCACGCGCGGCACGGGTGGCCTCGACGTCGACCTCGTAGCTCGCGAGGTCCTGATCGATCACCTTGAGAACCACGCCGTAATCCTTGCGCGCACGCTCGATCGAGACGTAGTCGTCCTCCACGTCCCGCACCACCGCCGCGGGGTCGCGCTCGAGCGGATCGCCCAGGCCGCCGCCGCCGGCGGTCGGCCGCGAGAAGATGTCGCCGGACTCGATGGGCACGTCGGAGAAGATCGAGCCGAGCCACTCGCGCTCGTTCTTGCCCTTGCGCTGGATGTAGAGCCCGTGGGGCATGGAGGGCAGCCCGCCCTTGATGCCCCAGACGATCGCGCGCTCGCGGTCGCAGATGTAGGAGATGACGGTGCTCTCCGCCTCCTGCAGGGTGCTGGTCTTGACCACGCCCGCGCCGCCCCGCCACTTGCCGGGGCCGGGCGAATCGGTGCCGATCTGGTACTCGTTGGCGATGATCGGGCAGAGCCGCTCCTGGCCTTCCACCGGCTGGGTCATCAGGCCGGTGCCGAAGCAGGCGGTGGTGACGTTGCAGCCGTCCTTGCCGTTGCGCCCGCCCCAGCCGCCGGGCAGCCAGTCGTAGAACATGAAGATGTTGCGGTCCTCGGTGCGCAGGTCGCGCCCGCCGGTGAGCAGGTACTCCAGGTTGAAGGCGCAGGCGATCGCGCGCTCGGGCACGATGTCCGACCACATCTCGTAGATCGAGTTCATGATCTTCTCGAAGGGCATCAGGAAGCCCGTTACCGCCACCGGCCACTGGGCGTCCACGATGGAGTTCTCGGGCGCGATCACGTTGATCGGCCGGTAGAAGCCGGAGTTGAGCGGCAGATCCGGGAAGTAGGTCTTCATGCCCGCAACCACGGCCGAGAAGGTGCCGCCGAAGGCGGAGTTGTAGAGCGTGCTAATGGTGCCGTGGCTGCCGGTGAAGTCGTAGGTGACCTCGTCGCCCTCGATGGTGAGCTTCACCTTGATCGGGATCATGCCCTCGCCGCACGCCGGGTCGCGGTCGATGTAGTCGACGTTCTCCCAGGTGCCGTCGGGGAGCTCCGCGATGCGCTGGCGGGTGGCGAGCTCGACGTAGTCCTGCACCTCCTTGCAGCCGGTGACGACGGTGTCCTTGCCGTACTTCTCGACCAGCCTGAGCATCTCGCGCTCGGCGACGCGGGTGGCCTCGGCCTGCGCGTTCATGTCGCCGATGATCGATTCCGGATCGCGGGTGTTGGCGGCGATCATCTGGGCGAAGTCGTGGCGCCACTTGCCCTCGTCGATCAGCCGGGTCGGCGTGATGCGGATGCCCTCGCGGAACATCTCCTTGGCGAGCACGTCGAAGGAGCCGGGCGTTGAGCCGCCGACATCGGACCAGTGGCCGTTGGACTGGGCGAAGGCGATGATCTCGTCGCCCACGAACACCGGGCGGATGATGCGCACGTCGTTGAAGTGGGTGCCGCCGGCGTAGGGGTCGTTGGTCATGAACACGTCGCCGGGACGCATGTCGTCCTTGAAGGTGTCGATGACCGCCTTGCAGGTGTAGTGCAGCGTGCCGACGTGGACCGCGATGTCCATGTTGCCCTGGGCGATGGAATCGCCGTTGGCGTCGTTCAGGGCGGAGGAGAAGTCGCGGTTGTAGATGACGAAGGAGTAGCAGGTCCGGAGGATCTGCTCGGCCATCTGATCGACGGTCGTGATGAAGGAATTCTTCAGGACCTCGAAGGTGACCGGATCGAGCGTGATGCCAGTGCCGTTCGTGCTCATCTCTATGACTCCGCTACGTGGATCCGGATATTGAGCCACTCGTCCACTTCTGCGCGTACGCCGGGCGGAATGACTGTCGTCGAATCGAGCTGCTCGACAATGGCCGGGCCCTCGATCGTCACACCCGCCGGAAGCTCCTCGTGGGAGTATATCGGGGTCTCGACCGCGCCCTCAACCTCGTCGAAGTCGACCGGGCGCGACGCCGCTGCCACCGCCTTGGCGCCCTTCGCCGCATGACGCATCAGCTCGGCCTTGGACACCGTGCCGATGGCCGCGAGATTGAGGCGGAAAAGCTCGACCGGTGTTTCGTCCCGGCGGAAGGCGTATTCCCGGTCGTGGTCGGCGTGGAAGGCGGCGACCGCATCCGGCACCGAGGTGAAAGGCGAGGCCACCGGCACCTGGAGCGAGCGCCACTGGCCCATGTACATCATGTCGATCGTGCGCTGCAGGAGCATGTCGGCCTCCGCCACGCCCTCCTTCACCAGCCGGCTGTGCGCCTCCGCCTCCATCTCGCCGAATTGGGTCTCGATATCGGCGGGGTCGGCCTCCGCCGCGAGCGCGAGGTAGGTCTGCGAGAGGTCGTGGCGCACGTCCACGAGCAGGCAGCCGAGAGCAGACGTCACCCCAGGATTGGGCGGCACGATCACGGTGGGGATCGAAAGCTCCTTGGCCAGCGCCACGCCGTGCAACGCGCCCGCGCCGCCGAAGGCGACGAGCGCGAAGTCGCGCGGATCGTAGCCCCGGCTGATGGAGATGAGCCTGACGGCATCCGCCATGTTGGCGTTGGCGACGCTGACGATGGCCTTGGCGGCGGCGGTGGCATCCATGCCGAGGGGCTCGGCGACGCCGGTGCGGACGGCGGTCTCGGAGGCCGCCTTGTCGAGCTCGATCTGCCCGCCGGCGAGCGAGGTGCCGAGCCGGCCGAGCGCCAGGTTCGCATCGGTGTTGGTGGGCGTGGTGTTGCCGCGGCCGTAGCAGGCCGGCCCCGGATCCGCGCCTGCCGACTGCGGCCCGTTGTGGAGCGAGCCGGCATCGTCGATCCAGGCGAGCGAGCCGCCGCCCGCGCCGATGGTCAGCACCTCGATGCTGGGGAAGCGGATGGGGTAGCCGAACTCGATGTGCCAGTCCTTGGTGACGCGGGATTCGCCGCCGAACACCAGCGAGACGTCGCAGCTGGTGCCGCCCATGTCGAGGCCGATGGAGTTCTCGTAGCCGCAGAGCATGGCGATGTGGCGGCTCGCGATGGCGCCGGCGGCGATGCCGGAGCCGGCGAGGCGGCCGGCGAACTGGCCGGCGGTGGCCGGCGTCATCACGCCGCCGCCGGAGTGCAGCATCAGGAGGTCGCTGGCGTAGCCGCCCTGCTGCAGCGCGTCGTTCATGCGCGAGACGTAGCCGCCCACGACCGGGCTCAGGATCGCGTTCACCACCGTGGTGGAGAAGCGCTCGTGCTCGAAGATCTCGGGCAGGGTTTCCGACGACGTGGTGATCTCCACGCCCGGCAGCTCCTCCTCCAGAATCTCCTTCACCCGGGTCTCATGCGTGGGGTTGATGAAGGAGTTCATGAAGCAGACGGCGACCGCGTCGACGCCGCGCTTGCGCAGGATGCGGGCCTTCTCGCGCGCGTCCGCTTCGTCCAGGGGGGTCGTCACCTTGCCGCCGTGGTCGATGCGCTCGCGCACGGTCAGCCGGTCGCGGCGCCTGATATAGGGCTGGGCGACGTCCTTGTAGGTGTCCCAGAGGTCTTCCTTGTTGGAGCGCCTGATCTCGATGACGTCGCGGTAGCCCTCGGTGCAGATCATCGCGGCGGGCGGCAGCCGGCGCGTGATCAGCGCGTTGGTGGCGACGGTGGTGCCGTGGGAGAAGAGGGTCACGTCCTTGAGCGCGACGCTCGCCTCTTCGAGCCCGCGCATGGCGCCAATCAGAGGATCGTCGGGCGTCGATGCCGTCTTCGCGACCCTGAGGGCCCCTGAGTCCTCGTCGAGAATGCAGATGTCGGTGAACGTGCCGCCGATATCGACCGCTACCCTGAGATTCGTCACGAAGTCCTCCCTCCCGCGCTC
Source organism: Alphaproteobacteria bacterium (assembly GCA_963422645.2). Lineage (GTDB taxonomy): Bacteria > Pseudomonadota > Alphaproteobacteria > UBA828 > UBA828 > WTGU01. Next base: position 117,383 of record CAXXVO010000006.1, on the reverse strand, counting down.
TGTCGGTCGCCGCCGCGCCAGCGTCGCCGCGTCGTTGAAATCTCCCTCGGCCCCGGCCTTAGCCCGCCGCAGACGCCTTGCCCGCGCGAAGGTCGAGCTCCGGGGGCAGGATGGTGCGCTCGTCGAGCGTCGCCGCCTCGAGCTGTGCCAGCGTGAGGTTGCGCACCTCGCCCAGGTCGGCGCCGGAGAGATCGGCGTCGGCCAGGGCCACGCCGCCGAAGTAGGCGCTCCTCAGCGACGCATTGCGAAAGCTGGAGCCGGGGAACTCTGCGCCCACCAGCATGGCGCCTTCCAGGTTCGCCCGATCCAGGCTGGCGCGGCCGAGCCAGGCGCCGTGCAGGTCGGCGCGGGTGAGGTTGGCGTGCTCCAGGTGCGCGCGGCCGAGCCAGGCGCGCTGCAGGCTGGCCTCGACCAGCGAGGCGTGCTCCATGCGGGCATCGCCGAGGGCGGCGTCGGAGAGATCGGTCCTGTCCAGCACCGCGCGCTGGAGCGTGGAGCCCGCGAGGTCGGCGCGGTTCATGTTGGCGCCGGTGAAATCCGCCTCGGAGAGCTCGGCGCCCGCGAAGTCGGCGCGGAAGAGGTTGGCGTCGGCGAAGCGCGCGCGCCGCAGGTCCGCGCCGGGGAAGCGCACGTCCGAAAGCTCCATGCCGGAGAAGTCGGCGCGCGTACCCGCCGCGCCCTCGCTTTCGAGCCAGCGAGCGTGGTCCGCGCGGATGCGCGCGATGGCCTCAAGATCGGGTTTTTGGCCCGTCCCCGCGCCTGCGGGCGGCTTCGACATTGCGCAGACTCCCTTGCCCCGCGCAACCGCGCCCCGGCGCCGCACAGGGTCCTCTCCCAAATCGAGGCTATCCAATAGCGATAGAAGGCGTTTCGATCAATGGTGGATGAGGGGGATAGAATGAGCTGTCACAGTCTCAGACTTCCTGACCTCTGCTGATTTTAGGTGACACGAGCCGCGCGGATTCCGAGGCCCCGTCGATGTCGTAGACTATGCGCAGACGGGTGCCGGGGAAGACCGTTTCGGTGGCGTTCAGGTCGCTCAGAACCGCATCGATCCAACGGTCGCAGGCGTCGTTTGCGAGGCCAAGAATGTGGACCCGCAGGAGGCCATTGCCAGGATCCGGCAGGATGTCGGCATCGGCGGTGAGCAGCGCTTGAAGCAGTTTCCGGGGATGGGGCTTGTGGCCCTGCGCCTGCATGACGGGAAGCATCATGCGGGTTTCGGCGCGGTAGGCGATCATCCGGATGACGTCGAGGAGGAGGCGCTCGCGCGCGGGCAAGGCATCGAGCTGCTCGGCTTCGTCGAGGTCGCCGGCCCGGCAGTGCTTGGGCGTCTCCCTGCGGCTGGCCCTGACGATGTCGCGGACATCCTGGAGGTCCCTGACTTCCCTCCTGAGTTCCGCCGTCGGCTGCTTCTTCCGGGCCGTGTCGGCGATGCGGTTGCGCAGGCGGCCAAGCTGGCGGTCGAGGCGATGGATTGCCTTGTCATAGGCCCGCCGCAGCGGGTTGACGACCATGGCGGCGGGATCGAGAGGCTCGAGCTCGTGGGTCGGCAGGGCGTCGAGATTGAAGACCAGGGTGAGCGCCGGCTGGCCGGGATGCTCGGCGGTCAGGTCCGGCGCCCCGGCGCCAACGATCCCAAGCTCCTGCAGCGCCGGCACCACGTCGGCTTCGATGGCCGCGACCATCTTCGGGTCCAGCGGCTTGTGCAGACAGAGCAGCGGCTTGCCGCCCAGAGCGTTGATCCAGTAGCTGGCGCTCGCCGGCAGGCACAGCTTCTCGCGCGAGACGAAGTGCTTGGGCAAGCGCCCCTTGCGGCCGGAGTAGACCTTGACGTGCCCGTCGATGGCCAGCGTCGCCCAGAGCTCCGGCTCGTCGGCCTTGCCAGCGCCTGGCAAGGGCGAGCTGCCACGCCCGCACGCCGGCCTCGTCGTCGGCGATGAGAGCGATCTTGCGGCGCAGCGTCTTGACCTCGGGGCAGCGATCGAGGCCGAGAATGGCGCCCCATTCGCCCGGCGCCTGGTAGCGCAGGCTCTCGGGGTTGCGCACCCGCGCCAAGGTCATGAAGGCCAGGAAGAGCAGGATCGTAGGCAAGCCGTAATAGCCCTTCGGCAGCAATGGCAGGAGACCGGTCTCGGAGAGAAGACCTTCCTTCAGCAGGGCCGGCAGGGCGGCGAGCACGCCGCCGAAGCGGACACCGCGGGCGGCGGCGGCGAACTGCGGTTCGACCGGCCCCGCCTGTCCACAACTGGCCAGAACCCGAGCCGGAACATCGCAAGTCGCACGCCCCATCGGCGCCTGCCGGTCCCGCCGATCGCGCGCGCTGCGATCCGTTTGCGGCTGCGCTTCCAGCCCCGGCGCCGTCTCCGGCCCCGGGGCACCGGTACTCTCTTCATCGACACGGCCTTCAGGAGCCGCACCCGCGTCAGGCGGCGCAGCCAGCGCTGAGCGTCCGGGCTCCCCATCCGCCTCCGTGTTGCCGATCAGTCCCTGACGGCGCCACTTGTTGACCGATGGCGCTGACACGCCGAGAACCCGGGCCGCCGCAGAGCCGCTCAGGCCCGATGCCAGCAACGCCGTCGCCTTCTCCGCCAACTCCGGAGTGAACACCGACGGCCCGCGACCGCGCCGGGGCTTCATGAACCCCGCTTCGCCCTCGGCCAGGTAGCGCCGTCGTGCGCGCTGCACCGTCGCGCGCGAGACAGCGAAAGCGTCAGCCAGTTCCTGCGGCGAGACCGCGCTGATCGCCGCGAGGCGGCCGATCCGCAAGAGCATGGCCGTGCGGTCATCGGCGGCGTGGCTGTCAAAGGGAATGAGGTTGGAAAAGTAGGTGAAGGTGTCGTCCGAGATCAGGACGGCGAAGCAGCTGTTGCCGATCGAGACCGCCTCTGGAGGGCACATTGGGAGGGTACTGGGCATGGTTGAGACCGTGCAATTGGTATCAAATTATAATATCAGACCTCGGGCGCGACACCCAGCGAAAAACCGCCTGAAACAACCGAAATGTATCAGAATTCAAGGAGTTCCCGGCACGCTGCCCAGAACAGCCAGCATCACGAGGTCAGGAAGTCTGAACATAGTGCGGTGCACGGCGCGTGGCGTGCGCGTCATGGTCGCGCCATGTGGATCGAGGGCGGACAGAGCGCGACAGTTGCGGCAAGAGGGTGCCTCCCGGCCGAGGGGGTGCCGCTCGCACCGGCCACCGCTCGTCTCGCAGCATCCCGCCTGTCCCACTTATCCCACTTGTCCCACTTATCCCACTTACATCCCACTTGTCCCGGCGAATCCTGGACAAAATTTGGTAACTGCCCAGGTCTGATTCTGCCGAGCACTCGGACGTGATGGATTGATGGTTCTGACCAGCCAGGGGTCAGGCGGCGCTTTCCCGGAGCAGCGCAGGATTTCAGAAGCGCAATACGGGGATCAGCTGGATTGGATCGGGGTGCGCCAGGGTTTCGAGGACATTCCAGCGCTGTTTTCGAGCGGTGGCGATGACGGATCGCAGGTTTGCGAAGTCGCGGGCGCCTTGTATCGAGCGGAAGCCGCCTGAGATTTTCTGGCGCAGCTTGCCCATTCGGAGGTCGCGCTCGGCCTCGTTGTTGGAGAAGGGGGTTCGCGGATCGGTGAGGAAGCGCAGGCACCCCTCCTTGTACTTCTGGAGTCGGAGGGCGAGGTTGTGACCGATGCGGCGCTTTTGTCGTCCGCGCTTTCCGGTCTGGAGCGGTGGCATTTCTTCGTGAGAGGCGATGGCACGTTCGAGGATGCGGTCCCAGGCTCGCGAGATGCGGGCCACCAGTGAGGCGGGCACGTCGCGGTCGTTCTTGTGGGCGAAGCGGGCGGCTCTGTTGGCACGGATGAGGAGCCGGTGCGTGCTCGTTGCCCAGTCTTCCTTCTCGATCTCGATGAGGGCTTGGAGCTCGCGCAGGTGATGGGCGTTGCAGGCCCCGTGGCGCACGCCCTCGAGAGCGAAGTAGGTGGCGTAGTCGTCATGGATGACGATGCCGTTGAGCTTCTCGTCGATGTGGCTGCGCCCGGTGGCGACGCGCAGGATGGTGAGCAACGGGGTGCACAGCACATGGAGCCAATGGGTCCGGGCGGCGATGCGGATGCCGGTCTCGTCGAGGTGTTTGACTGGGGCTGCGGTGCGGATGATCTCCGCGAGGCGATCGAGGAAGCCCTCGAAGCGCCGGGCGGTGCGCCTTCCCATGGCGACGATGGTGGCTGTTGAGAGCTTGACCGCGAAGCGGTCGCTCATGACCTCGGCGACCCGCTTCTCGGGAATGAACTGAGCGTGCAGCAGGTAGGTCACCCACGCGGTGATGCGCGGCCCGTATTGGACCGGTGCGCTCACGCCGTTCGGGAAGACGGCTGTCGTCACGGTGCCGCAGGCAGCGCAGAGGCAACGATGGCCGCGATGTTCGGTGACCTCGAGGGGCTGCGGCTCGGGCACATCGAAGACCTGCCGGCAGACGGGGGCTCCGTGACGGTCAGCGTCCGACAGCGGCGCGCCGCAGCCCTCACAGGCGGACGGATCATGATCGACGACATGGTCGGGCGTCGCGGTCCGCTCCAGGGTAGTTCCCTTGTGGCCCGGCTGGCCGCCACTGGGCCTGTCGGACTTGCCGCGCTGGCTCCGGGTGCGCTTCTCCCGGTCACCGCTCTTCTTCTTCAGACCGTCGCTGGCCGGCGGCTTGGAGCTGGTGGTGCTGTCGAGCGCGGCGCTGCGCTCGAGTTCGGCGATCCGCTCGCGCAAGCGGGCGTTCTCCCGCTCCAGCGCGTCGTTCTCCTTGACCAGGGCCGCGCTCAGGCGCAGCAACCCCTGGCCCCATTCCCGAATGGCCTTGACGGCGGTCATTGCGAAGGATTGTGGGGTGAAAAGGTCCTGCAGGCACGCGAAGGCCTCGTCGTGGGCAGCGAGGTCCTCGTGCCAGCGCGACACTGTCACGAACCCTCGTCGGCCTCGACGGCCATGATCGCGGCCAGCACCGCCAGGCGTTCGCCCGCCGGCATGGCCTCGTAGCGCCGGCCCCAGTTGGCCGCCTTGCGCTTGATGCACTGGCGCTCGGTGAAGTTCCGGCCGGCGAAGCTCGCCCAGTGCACCCGGTCAGGCGCGAAGTTGAACCACACGACCTCGGTCCGCACCTGGGCCTGGGTCGTCACCTGCAGCGCCAGCCGGCGCCAGCCCGCCAGCAGCTCGTCATAGAGCGCAGACGGGTGGCCCGAGACCATCACCTGGCAGGGCAGACCCTTGAGCAGTTCGAGGAGCGCGACGTGGTCGGCCTCCTCGTACTCGAAGCGGTAGCGCTGCGACGAACGCCGGGTCGCGTGCAGATAGGGCGGATCGCTGTAGACCAGCTCCGGGCCCAGAAACGGGAACGAGGCCAGGAAGGAATGGGCGCAGCCGTGCACCAACTCCACCGGGTAGTCGCAGCCAAAGGCCTCAAGCGCCCGCTCGTCGCGGTCGATCCCGATCGAGCGCATGGCCGCAGGCTTGCGCTTCATCAGCGCCCCGCCCCCAAGATGGCTCTCGATATAGACAGAGTGCCGCGGCATCAGCGCAATCAGCGCCTGGCTCAGACCGGTCGTCGCCTTCGACCCGAAATACCCCACCGGCTGCTCCTCTCATGCGAGAGTGCAACCCATAGGCGAGAGAACCTATACAGTCAAGCGGGGATCAACGACGCGCCGACGGCGAAACGGCACCGACGGCAAGCAACATCAGCACGCACTCAGAACTGGCGGCGGGGTACCTGGGTAGTTACAAAATTTGTTGCGCGTCCGGGGCCGTTGGCGGGGGCCGCCTCGGCGCCCGCGCCGTTCCGCTATGATGGCGTGCGGGCTGACACGCATGACGAGAAGGAGGACGAGCCCCATGACCAGGAGGCGCAAATAGACCGCACTACGGGAAGCGCACGGATGTTGGAGATACATGGCCATCGCGGCGCGCGCGGTTTGCTGCCGGAAAACACGCTGCCCGGGTTCGAGCGCGCAATCGCTCTCGGCGTCGATGCGCTGGAGCTGGACATCGGCATGACCCGGGACGGCGTTCCCGTGGTCCATCACGACACGGCGCTCAACCCGGACCATACGCGCGGCGCCAGCGGGGTGTGGCTCGAAGGACCGGGGCCCTTGCTCAAGGACCTGGACTTGGCGGAACTGCCGGGCCTCGATGTCGGCAGAGCCAGGCCGGGTAGCCGGACAGCCATGCGCTTTCCGCACCAGGAGCCGCGCGACGGCGCTCGGATCCCTACCCTGGCGGACGTTCTGGCGCTGGGGCGGCGGCCGGCAGCCGGCGCGGTCCGCTTCAATGTCGAAATCAAGTCGTCACCGCTCGAAGCGCACGAATCGGCGGAGCCCGAGGCGCTCGCGCTGGCGGTTGTAGCGGTGCTGCGGGCGGAAGGGATGAGCGGCCGGGCGACCGTCCAGTCCTTCGACTGGCGCGTGCTTCGGGAGTTGCGCGCGATTGCGCCGGAAATCTCCATCGCCTGCCTGACCTCCGAACGAGGCTGGCGCGACACCCTACTGCGCGGCCGGGCCGAGCCCTCGCCCTGGACCGCGGGCCTGAGTGTCGACGCGGAAGGCGGCTCGGTGCCGAGGCTGGTCCATCGATTCGGGACCCCGCTATGGATGCCCTTCCACGCCGACCTGAGGGCAGAGTCGCTCGCCGAAGCCCGGACGCTCGGCCTCAAGGTCATCGTCTGGACGGTGAACGAGGCACCCGACATGGAGGCGCTGGCCCGGCTCGGCGTCGATGGCATCGTGACGGATTATCCGAACCGCGCCCTGAAGGCGCTGGGGCCCTGGCGCCGTAAAGCGCCGAACTCCGGGCCGCGCCTGGATGGTGGCGCAGGCAGCAGGCCGCGACACGATCGAGGCCGGCGACATCACCGCCGCCGCCGATGACGGCACAGCGGCAGGAGAGGGCTCGGCGGCGCGGGCAGCCGATTGGCGAACGGCACGGCGAGCGCTTCCCATGGTAAGTTGCGTCGCTCGCTCAGCGCGACATCGAGAACTTCACTTCTGAGCAGACAAGGGGAGAAATCCATGATGACGAGAACGCGGATCGCGGCTGCGGTTCTGGCTCTGGGCATCTTCGCGAGCTCTGCCTCACAAGCTCAAACGACGTCTACTCCGGCCGCAAGGGGCGCTTGCCCAAGCACTTCGTCTCGCGCGAGAAGCTGTTGCCGGGGAAGTGACGGACCCTGAAAGCCTGAAGTCCTTTGTTGAAGGTGCAAAGGAGCATATCGAGGCGATCACGGACATGAACGAAGGAGCAAAGCTCAGGGAGGGGCTGAGAACGGAGGGCGACTGGAAGTCCGGATCGATCTTCCTCGTCATCTTCCTCAAGAGCGGGGAGCCCTTCATCCACGGGAACGATCGCACGGCGGAGGGCAAGAATCTGCTCGGCGTCGAGGACGAACGCGGAACCAGGGTCGTCGAGGAGCTCTTCGCGGCCGCTGCCGGGGGCGGCGGTTTCGTCGAATACCACGACGGCGGGCCGAAGACGGCCTACGCTGTCGAGTACACCTCCGGGATCACCGCTAGACAATTCGTGCTGGTCGGCGGCTATTCGCAGGACGTCTCGGATGTCCCAATCCAGATCGTGGATCTGCCGAAGCCCGCCGTTACCGCATCGCAGGTCGTGGACCCCGAGACACTCATCGCCTTCGTCGAGGAAGCAGCCGAGACCTACCGCGAAGCCGTTATGTCCGAAGGCTACAGCGGCCTCACCGCTGTCAGAAACGCCTTCCGGGAGGAAGGAGGGGACTGGAAATCAGGGTCCATATACCTATGGGTCGTGAGTGGCGGGGGCGTCACCCTGTTTCACGGATCGGAGCCCTATCGCGAAGGAAAGCCCACGGACATGGTGAGGACGGACTCCAAAGGGGTGAAGATCGCCGAGGAGTTGATCGGAGGTGCGCGGCGCGAGGGGCACAAGTTCCTGCGATATCACTACGACAACCCGGCCATCGAGGGAGACGAGGAAACCGGTTCCCCGAAGTTCGGTTACGCGGTGAGCTTCCCGGTGCCCAACAGTGACCAGTGGGGCGTCATCGGCTCCGGCATCTATCTCGGCACGGACGGCCAATGACCTCTGGCTTCGATTGCATGCACGCGCGCGGCTGTGGCGAAGAGCCCGGCTCTCGCGTCCTTGGCTCGGACTGCCCCCGTGCCCGCGCTTGCGTCGGCTGGGCGATGACAAGACAATGACGGACGTTGCGGCGGCAGCGGCGCTCGGCTGCGGCGCCCCGGGACCGTTGGCGTGTGGGAGGTTGGCGATGCTCGAACGCTCCGAGTGGTACGATATCGCGCGGGATACCAACTGGACGCCCTCCTACGTCTCGCAGGAGGAGCTTTTTCCGCCCGAGATGGGCGATCCCTACGGCATCCCCACCGAGGAGTGGGAGACCTTCGACGAGCCCTACAAGGTCTCCTACCGCGAATACGTGAACATTCAGCGCGAGAAGGATTCGGCCGCCTACTCGGTGAAGGCGGCGCTGGCGCGCTCGAAGTTCTACGACCAGGCCGACGAGGGCTGGGCGAGCGTGCTCAAGCTGCACTATGGCGCGGTGGCGCTCACCGAGTATCAGGCCTGCCAGTTCCAGGCGCGGATGTCGCGCTTCGGCCCGTCTCCGGCGATGCGCAACATGTCAGTCTACGGCATGCTCGACGAGCTGCGGCACACCCAGCTGCAGCTCTTCTTCCCGCATGAGCTGGTGCACCTGGACCGCCAGTACGACTGGGCTCACGAAGCCCAGCATTCCAAGAACTGGGCGGTGCTCGGCGGCCGCCATGCGTTTGACGACATCATGATGACGCGGGACGCCGTCACGTCCTCGGTGATGGTCTCCTTCGCGTTCGAGACCGCGCTCACCAACCTGCAGATGATCGGCCTCTCCACCGACGCCGCCAACATGGGCGATCACACCTTCGCCAATCTGATTACCAGCATCCAGTCGGACGAGGCCCGTCACGCCCAGCTCGGCACGCCCACCATCGAGATAATGATCCGCAACGGCCGCAAGAAGGAAGCGCAGCAGGCGATGGACATCGCGCTCTGGCGGGTCTGGCGGCTCTTCTCGATCACTGTCGGCATCCCGATGGACTACTACATCCCGCTCGAGCAGCGGCACATGTCCTTCAAGGAGTTCATGCACGAGTGGGTGATCAACCAGTGGGAGCGGCAGGTGCAGGACCTCGGCCTGGAGCGGCCGTGGTACTGGGACGTCTTCCTCCTGGACATCGACAACCACCACCACTGCCAGCAGGGCGGCATCTGGTCGTGGCGGCCGACGGTCTGGTGGAACCCGCCGGGTGCGGTGGGGCCCAAGGAGCGCGCGTGGCTGGAGGAGAAATACCCCGGCTGGAACAAGAGCTACGGCAGCTATTGGGACGTGATCACCGACAACCTGCTCCAGGGGCACGAGGAGAAGACCCATCCCCAGTGCATCCCGATCATCTGCAACATGTGCCAGATCCCGATCTCGCACCGGCCAGGCCCGGAGTGGGGCGCCCGCGCCTATCAGCGCGAGTACGGCGAGCGGCGCTACAACTTCTGCACCGAGGTGTGCCGCTGGATTTTCGATACCGACCCGGAGCGCTACAAGGATCACGAGTCCATCGTGGACCGCATGTATTCCGGCGAGATCGATCCGCCGACGCTGGAGAACGTGCTTAAATACATGGGCATCGGCGTCATCAGCGAGGGCGGCCGCGACGGCCACGACTACGGCTGGGTCGAGGGTTTTCGGGCCCAGGCTGCGGAATAGCCAAGCGGCATCTGTAGCGTTAATTAGAGCGGCATGAGCGCGTTCCCGATCCTCTCGCGCTTCCAGCAGGATGCGCACATCAAGACCGTGGAAATCCAGCCTGGCCAGACCATGGACGAGGTGGCGGCGACCTGCGCCTTCCACTCGATCGACCTGCACGTGGCGGACAAGCCCGGCCGGACCCTTCGCGTACGGCCCACCACCGAGGACGACTCCGCGCCGGCCTGGCCGCGCGATCTCACCGTCGAGAAGGCGGGCATCCGCTTCTACGACTGCATCGACATCTACTTTGAAGAGCCCTAGGCGCCTGCGCGCACCGGGGATGGAGTGACCGACGCATGGCGTTCAAGAAGGCCTGCACGCTGGACGACATCTGGGAAGGCGACATGGAGACCTTCGACGTGGGCGGCACCGAGGTGCTGCTCGTCCATGTCGAAGGCGAAGGCATTCACGCGATCCAGGCGCAGTGCCCGCATCAGGAGGTCGATCTCGTGGACGGCGATCTCGAAGGCCGGGTGCTGACCTGCATGATGCACCTCTGGGAGTTCGACGTGGTGGCGGGCAAGGGGGTGAACCCCGGGCACGCCGAGATCGCCCAATACCCGGTCAAGATCGAGGGCGAGGACGTCCTGGTGGACGTCGAAGGCATCGAGCCCAAACATGCCAAGCCCTGACGGCGCGGGTAAGGGGAAGGAGCGGCGATGAGCGGTGACGACGTAGCCCGCAAGAATTCGGTGGGGCCGGTGCTGCGCGCGGGCGAGGTCGCCGACGCCGTGGTCGAGGCCCTGCAGGAAGACAATCCAGGCAAGGAGTTCACGGTCGAAGACCGCGTCGCCTACGTCAGGGCGGAGACCGAGGGCGAGTGCGTGGTGCGGGCCAAAACCGTGGCGCGGGTGCTCGGCCGGCCGTTCCGGATCGCGGAGCTGGAGGTCAACCTCACCTCGTTCTCGGGCCGGATCGAGACTACCGACGACACCATGCGCTTCTACTTCGAGAAGAGGCTGTAGTGGCTCGCTCGAGACGATCGTACGGTTTTGCGCTGCGCCCTTACCACGTCATGGCCGGACTAGTTCCGGCCATCCATGCAGCCGCCTACCCTCCAAGGGATATGGCCGAGATGGATGCCCGGAACAAATCCGGGCATGACGATGTGTGGGGTGACTGGATCGGAGTCGGATCGAGGCATGACGATTGAGGGTGAGGGCGGGCGGGTCCAGGCCGCGATCCGCCAAAAGCTGAGCGAGGCGCTCACGCCGAGCCGCCTCGACATCGTGGACGATTCCGCGCGACACGCCGGCCATGTCGGTGCGCGGCCCGAGGGCGAAAGCCACTTCACCGTCGAGATCGCCTCGGGGCGCTTCGCGGGTCTTTCCCGGGTCGCTCGCCAGCGCCTGGTCTACAGGGTGCTCGAAGACGAGTTGCGCACCGACGTGCACGCGCTGGCGCTCAAGACCGTCACGCCGGACGAGGACGCCGCAGGCTGAGGCCAGCCAGGCTTAGTCCGCGGCCATCAGCGTCTCGACGTGGGCTGCTGCGCTGGCACCGAGGGCGCGCAAGTCGTAGCCGCCTTCGAGGGTCGAGACCACGCGCCCGTCGCACACCTCTCCCGCAAGCCGGGTCAATTCCGTGGTGATCCAGCGATAGTCGTCTTCGACGAGTTCCAGGTTCGCCAGCGGATCGTCGCGGTGCGCATCGAAGCCGGCCGAAATCAGGATCAACTCCGGCCGGTGATCGCGGAGTGCCGGGAGCAGGCGGCTTTCCATCGCGTCGCGGAAGCCAGCGGAGCCCGTGCCCGCCGAGAGCGGCGCGTTGACGATGTTGCCGACGCCGGTCTCGCTCGCCGCGCCTGTGCCCGGATAGAGCGGCGATTGATGGGTGGAGCCGAAGAAGAGGTCGCCGTCCTGCTCGAACGCGACTTGCGTGCCGTTGCCGTGGTGGACGTCGAAGTCGACCACGGCGATGCGTGTCAGCCCGTGGGTGCGCCGCGCCCGCTCGGCCCCGATCACGACATTGTTGAAGAGGCAGAATCCCATCGGCCGGCGGGGCTCGGCATGGTGGCCCGGTGGGCGCACCGCGCAGAATGCGTTATCCGCCTCGCCGGCGAATACCGCGTCCACCGCAGCCGCGACTGCGCCCGCCGCCCGCCGCGCCGCCTCGCCCGAGGCCGGCGACATCACCGTGTCGGCGTCGATGGCGACGCGTCCTTCATCGGGCACATTGGCGAGAATGGCGTCCACCAGCTGCTGGTCGTGCGCCCAGGCGAGGATCTCGGGTTCGCCCACCGGCGCTTCGCGGCGATCGAGCGCCGCGAATTCGTCGGCGGCGAGCGCCTCCTCGATCGCCCCCAACCGCGCGCCCGACTCCGGGTGCCGCGCGCCGGGGTCGTGGTCCGCGCACACGGGATGGCTGAAGTAAATCGTCTTCGCCACGGCCTGACCTCCTGTTGCCCCGAACGTAGCACGGCTCCGCGCGGGGCGCGGCGTTATCGGCGATACCGCTTATGCACATGGCTCCGGTTCGATCAACATGCTGTAGGTAAGGGGTTTTGCATTGGTGGCGATGCGGAAGAGCGAGCGGAAAGCAGCGTGGCGGGTTTTGCGGCGGTTGAAGCGAAAGGCGAACTCATCGAGATAGGCCTGCAGATGCTTGCGGCGCAGCCCGTGGTAGACGCCTCGCGCCCATCCTTTGAGGTTGGAGAAGACTTGGTGGATCCACGGCAGGACGAGGTGAGCGGCGGTCTTCCCGACGACATGGACATTGTGGCGATCGGCGGGGACCGCAGCGTAGCCGGACCAGCCGTCGGTTTTCGCGATGGCGTCGGGATCGGCGGCGGTTTCGACGAAGTGTCCGAGGTCGGCGGCGCCGTAGGAGGAGATTTCGGCCAGCCGCAGGCGGCCCGGGATGGTTCCATCCCCCAGTTCGATGGCGCCGACGATGAGCATCTTGCCGTCGTGGCTGCGTCCTTGCCCTCCGGTGGGAGGATCGTCTTTGGTCCGGAATGGAAGGCTGGCCTCGTCGATTTCCACCAGGCCCGACAACGGGTTGCGCTCGGGGTCGACCATGCTGGCGCGCAGCTTGTGGGCGAGCAGCCAAGCGCTGCGGTAAGAGCCGATACCGAGCTGTTTCTGGAGCTGCAGGGCAGAGATGCCGTTGGAGTGGGTCGCCATCAGGTAGGCGGCCCAGAACCAGACGGTGAGCGGCAGCTTGCTGGCGTGCAGGATCGTCCCGGCCGTCACCGAGGTCTGCCGGCGGCAGCCGGCGCACTCGAAGGTGTGTGCTTTTCTGCGCAGCGCCCATCCCTTTTCATGGCCGCACGCGGGACAGACGAAGCCGTCCGGCCAGCGCATTTCGATCAGCCAGGCGGCGCAGGCGTCATCGTCCGGGAACATGTGCTGGAAGGCGAGGAGGCTGTCGGCGACCTGTTTCATGTGGTGGCTCCGTCGGCAGGAACGTATAGGCAACATTCTACCCGTTCTCCCGCCCTAACCTCAACCTCAACATCTGGTGGCAAACTCTCGCGACCGGAGCCATGTGCATAAGCGGTTCGGCGATTTCGCTTCGGCGCGAATTTTGCGGCTCTTTGGGGCTGGACCTGCGCCAGATAATCGCCACATTGGGGTCTAACGATTCAAGGGAGGAATCGATGCGCTTCCTGCTGCCCTTGCTCACGCCCTTTCTGCTCGCGCTGACCCTTGTCATCGCGGCCCCGCCGGCACACGCGCACGTGGCGGCTGAAGAGATGCCCTCGCTCGCGCCGCTGGTGAAGGAGATCGGGCCCGCGGTGGTCAATATCCAGGTCACGGGCACGCCGAAGCAGACAGAGTCGCAGCCGCAGCAGCCGCATCCCTTCTTCGATCATCCCTTCTTCAAGGAATTCTTCGGCGATCGCGAATTCGAGCGCCGGCGCCCGCAGATGCGGCGGCCCAGCGCACTGGGCTCCGGCGTGATCGTGGATTCGGAGAACGGCTACCTGCTCACCAACAATCACGTCGTCGAAGTCGGGGATGAGATTACCGTCACGCTGACCGACCGCCGCGTGTTCAAGGCCGAGCTGGTGGGCGCCGACCCGGAGACGGATGTCGCGTTGCTCAAGATCGATGCCGATTTGCTTTCTGCCATGCCGCTTGCGAACTCGGACGGCTTGCAGGTCGGCGACTACGTCGTCGCCATCGGCAACCCCTTCGGCCTCGGCCAGACCGTCACCGCCGGAATCGTGAGCGCCATCGGCCGCTCCGGCCTTCGCCTCGGCCCCGATTCCTACCAGGACTTCATTCAGACCGACGCTGCCATCAATGTCGGCAACTCGGGCGGTGCGCTCATCAACCTCAAGGGCGAGCTCGTCGGCATCAACACCGCAATTTTCACCGGGGGCGGCGGCAATATCGGTATCGGCTTCGCCATCCCGATCAATATGGCGCGTCAGGTCATGGACCAGCTGCTGACCCACGGCGAGATCCAGCGCGGCCGCATCGGCGTGCAGATTCAGGACCTCACTCCCGAAATCGCCGAGGCGCTCGGGACCACCTATCAGAAGGGCGCTCTGGTCGCCCAGGTGTTACCCGACACGCCGGCGGAGACGGCCGGGATTCAGCGTGGTGACGTGGTCGTCGAGATGAACGGCGATCCCGTCACGGGCTCTGCCGATCTGCGCAACAAGGTCGGCATGCTGCGGGTGGGCGATGCGGTTCAGCTGACCCTCGTGCGAGACGGCGAATCCATGACCATCGATCTTGCGGTCGGCGAGGCTGGAAAGGTCGCCCTCGGCCCTGGCAGCCAAGTACCGGAGTTGAAGGGCGTCGTGCTCGGTCCGATCGACCCCTCGTCGCCGCTCTACGAAGAGGTGGAGGGGGTGCTGGTCATCGAGGTCGAGGAAGGCACGCCGGCCTGGGAGGCCGGCCTGCGTGCGGACGATGTCATCGTCCAGGTCAACCGGCGCGAAGTGCGCGAGCCCGACGAGATCGTGGCGGTGGTGGAGGAGACCGGCCTTCCCATCCTGCTGAACGTCAGGCGAGGCGAGGGGGCGCTCTTCCTGCTGATCCGCTGACGCGGCGGGCCATCCCCTGGCCGCTTGACCGCAGGTGCCGCGCGCTCAGGCGGTGATGCGCATCCGGATCGGGCCGTCCGCGCGCTGGTTGATCAGTTGATCCAGGTGGGCGCTGCCGCTCTCGTCGCTCTCGGCGGCCTCGCCCTGCCAGACGATGGCGCCGTTATGCAGCATGGCGAGCCGGTCGAAGCTCTCCCGCGCGACGCTCATGTCGCTCGTGACCGTGAGCGCGGTCGCGCCGCTTCGTTCGATGGCGCCCCGAATGAGCGAGACGATCGTTCCGGTCAGGATCGGGTCGAGACCGGCGGTCGGATCGTCGAGCACGAGGAAGCGGGGTTCGGCGGCGATCGCGCGGCCCACCGCGACGCGCTTCTGCATGCCGCCGGAAAGCTCGGCCGGCGAAAGCTCGGCGACCTCCGGCTTCAGGCCTACCGAAGCGATGGTCTCCAGCGCCCGCTGCCTGGCGGCCCGGCGGGCCATCCCCTGGCCGTGTATCAGGGTGAAGGCCACGTTCTCCCACACGGTGAGGCTGTCGAAGAGGGCGTTCTGCTGAAACAGAACGCCCACGTCGCGCATCAGGCGCTCCAGCTCACTCTTGTCGAGAGTCGCGAGATCGGTGTCGCCGTAGCGCACGGAGCCGCCATCCATCGGCATCAGCCCGAGCAGGCACTTCAGCAACACAGACTTGCCGCTCGACGAGGCACCGACCAGCACGGTCGAGCGCCCTTCCGGAACGTCGAGATCGACCCCGCGCAGCACCGGCCTGCCGTCGAACGCCTTGACCACGCCGCGCGCCGTGACCGTAATGCTCATCGCATGTCTCTAGCCCGGCCCGTGCCCGCGGGTAAAGGTGAACCGTCCCATCGAAGAGCGGCCGAGGCTCCACCGGCCGTCACGTGAGGATCCCGACCATGTCTGACGACACGCTACTTGAACGCCGGCATCGGCTGCTCGGTGCCGGCGCGCCGCTCTTCTACGACCGGCCGCTGCACCTGGTGAAGGGGGAGGGGGCCCGGGTCTGGGACAGCGACGGGCGCGTCTATCTCGACGCCTACAACAACGTGCCCCACGTCGGCCATTGCCATCCCCATGTGGTGCAGGCACTGGCGGACCAGGCCGGTCGGCTCAATCTCTCCACCCGCTATCTGGACGAGCGCATCCTCGACTACGGCGAGGCCCTGACGGCAACCTTTGCGGACGAGCTCTCCCGCGTCTCGCTGGTCTGCGCGGGCACCGAGGCCAGCGAGCTCGCGCTCAGAATCGCCCGCGCCTGCACGGGCAACGAAGGCGTCATCGTCACCGACTTCTGCTACCACGGGAACTCCGCCGTGGTTGCCGGGCTTTGCACCGCGTTCGAGATGCCCGAGGGGATCGACCCCAGGGTGCGCACGATCAGGGTGCCTGAGGCCGATGATGACCCGGCCGAGGCGGCGGCCGAGGTGGAGGCCGCCATCGCCTCGATGGCCGAGGCCGGCATGAAGCCTGCAGCGATCTTCTTCGACACGATATTCGCGACCGAGGGTATGCCGGCGGTGCCCGAGGGTTACGTGGAGCAGGCTGTCGCCCTTACCCGCGAAGCCGGCGGGCTCTACATCGCGGACGAGGTCCAGCCGGGCCTCGGTCGTACCGGAGCGGGCATGTGGGGGCATCAGCTCTACGACGCCGTGCCGGACCTCGTGACCCTGGGCAAGCCGCTCGGCAACGGCCATCCCTTGGCCGCCGTCGTCGCCCAGCCGGCGTTGATCGACGGTTTTGCGGAGAAAGCAATGTATTTCAACACTTTCGGCGGCAATCCAGTTTCCTGCGCGGTGGGGCACGCGGTGCTTGAAGTGATCGAGCAGGAAGGCCTGATGGAGAATGCGCGCAAGGTCGGCCAGCATCTACAGGAGGGGCTGCTCGCTCTCGGCAACAAGCACGCCGTGATCGGCGCACCGCGCGGGCGGGGCTTCTTCACAGGCGTTCCCTTCTTCGCCGACGGAGATCGAGAAACGCCGGCGCCGGAGCTGACCAAGGCCGCCGTGAACGAGATGCGCGAGCGGGGCGTGCTGATCAGCCGCACCGGGCGGCACGACCATGTGCTCAAGATACGCCCGCCCATGCCCTTCTCCGCGGCGGATGCGGATCAGCTTCTCGCAGCCCTTGACGAGACCCTCGATTCGCTCGCGTAACAGGGCGCCCATGACCGATTTCTATCGCCTGCCGCTCCATGAGCGGGCCGAGCGCCTGCGCGCGCTTGCAAGAGACGCGCTGCTGCGCTGGGGCGTGGAGGATTACGAGCCCGAGATCGTCAAGTATCGCGAGAATGCGGTCTTCCGGGTGGTCGCAGCGGACGGAAGCCCCGCGGTGCTCCGCATTCACCGCCACGGCTACCATAGCGATGCGGCGCTCCGCTCCGAGCTTGCCTGGATGGAGGCGCTGCACGCCGAGGGCATCGACGTGGCGGCGGTGATCCTGAGCGCCGCCGGCGAGCGCTTCGAGACAGTGCAGAGCGCAGGCGTGCCGGAACCGCGCCAGGTGGACATGCTGACCTGGATGCCGGGTATCCCCATCGGTACCCTGGAGGAAGGCCTGAACCCGGCAATCCATGACGTGCACGCGGTCTTCGTCGGGGTCGGCCGGCTTTGCGCCCGTCTTCACAACCAGACCGAGGCGTGGACCCTGCCCGCCGCTTTCACCCGCCATGCCTGGGACCGCGAGGGGCTCGTAGGCCCGGAACCTCTCTGGGGTCGGTTCTGGGAAGCCGCCGTGCTCGACACCGAGGAGCGCCGCCTGATCGATCGCGCGCGCGCCAGCGTCGACGAGGCGCTGACGGCCTACGGCCGCTCACCGCGGCAATACGGGCTGATCCACGCCGACTTCAACCTCGACAACATGCTGCTCGACGGCGACCGGGTGATCCCCCTCGACTTCGACGATTGCGGTTTCGGCTGGCATCTCTTCGACCTGGCGACGGTCTGGACGATCTATCACGGCAGCGAGATCGCTGAGGAGATCCGTGCCGGCGTCGTCGAAGGCTACCTCAGCGAGCGCGACCTGCCGGACGAAGAGCTCGCCCATATGCCGCTCTTCGAGCTCGCGCGCGCCTTCAGCTATCTGGGCTGGGTTCATACGCGGTCCGAGACCGCCAGCGCGCAGGCCCTCGCGCCCGAAGTTGCCCAACTCGCGTGCAGGCTGGCGGAGGCGTATCTCAGGGCGTAGCCGGCCGACCTATGGGAAGAGGGTCAGGACGCCTGTGTAGCCGTAGAGCCGGTTGTGCGAAATCTCGCCGTTGCAGAAGAAGCCCACCAAGGGCACGTCACCGAGAGTGCGTTCGATCAGCCGCAGCTCCTCGGAGGCTTCGCCGAACATGTTGGGGCCGCGGGCGAGGCAGGTGAAATAGAGGGCGCCGCGCGGCTCGGCGCCGGCCCGGCGCTTCACCGACTCCACCATGCGGCCGAGGTCGTGCTCTGCGGCAGCCGCATCGCGGCGGCAGAACTGCAGCTGGGTGCCGCGCTCCACCAGCTCGCCGATGCCGATCAGACCGCGGTCGACGTCGAAGCCCACGATGTTGCGCACCAGGTAGTCGCCGGTGTCGCTGCCCGAGACCGGGAGCGAAGCGAAGATGAGGCCGCCGACCCGGCGGAGATCGCTGGCGAGCTCCTCGCCGATCTCCCCCTTGAAGACGTCCAGTGCCGGCCGCCCGTCGAGCTCGATCAATATGTTCAGACTTCCTGACCTCTGCTGATTTTAGGTGACACGAGCCGCGCGGATTCCGAGGCCCCGTCGATGTCGTAGACTATGCGCAGACGGGTGCCGGGGAAGACCGTTTCGGTGGCGTTCAGGTCGCTCAGAACCGCATCGATCCAACGGTCGCAGGCGTCGTTTGCGAGGCCAAGAATGTGGACCCGCAGGAGGCCATTGCCAGGATCCGGCAGGATGTCGGCATCGGCGGTGAGCAGCGCTTGAAGCAGTTTCCGGGGATGGGGCTTGTGGCCCTGCGCCTGCATGACGGGAAGCATCATGCGGGTTTCGGCGCGGTAGGCGATCATCCGGATGACGTCGAGGAGGAGGCGCTCGCGCGCGGGCAAGGCATCGAGCTGCTCGGCTTCGTCGAGGTCGCCGGCCCGGCAGTGCTTGGGCGTCTCCCTGCGGCTGGCCCTGACGATGTCGCGGACATCCTGGAGGTCCCTGACTTCCCTCCTGAGTTCCGCCGTCGGCTGCTTCTTCCGGGCCGTGTCGGCGATGCGGTTGCGCAGGCGGCCAAGCTGGCGGTCGAGGCGATGGATTGCCTTGTCATAGGCCCGCCGCAGCGGGTTGACGACCATGGCGGCGGGATCGAGAGGCTCGAGCTCGTGGGTCGGCAGGGCGTCGAGATTGAACTCGTCACGCATGTACTTGAAGAAGTTCTCCTGCGACCAGCGCGAGAACATGGCGCCCGCAACCTCAGCCATCGGCTTGTGCGGATCGGTGGTGATCAGCGGCACCTGACGGCCGTTGTCGAGCAGGCGGCGGATCTGGCGCACCCTGAAGCCGTTCGGCAACGTCACCGGCTTCTCAGCCAGCCGCATGGTGGCGCTGCCGTCCGCCGCCGGTCCGTGAATGGGAACGGTCATCGCGCCGAAGTCCTCGGCCGGCCAGTCCTCGCCCCTGAAGTTCTTGTGCCAGGTCAGGCAGGCGACGCCGCGCCTCGCCAGCCGGCGGAACAGATCCGGGCTCCAGCCCTCGCGGTCGAAGACCAGGGTGAGCGCCGGCTGGCCGGGATGCTCGGCGGTCAGGTCCGGCGCCCCGGCGCCAACGATCCCAAGCTCCTGCAGCGCCGGCACCACGTCGGCTTCGATGGCCGCGACCATCTTCGGGTCCAGCGGCTTGTGCAGACAGAGCAGCGGCTTGCCGCCCAGAGCGTTGATCCAGTAGCTGGCGCTCGCCGGCAGGCACAGCTTCTCGCGCGAGACGAAGTGCTTGGGCAAGCGCCCCTTGCGGCCGGAGTAGACCTTGACGTGCCCGTCGATGGCCAGCGTCGCCCAGAGCTCCGGCTCGTCGGCCTGCCAGCGCCTGGCAAGGGCGAGCTGCCACGCCCGCACGCCGGCCTCGTCGTCGGCGATGAGAGCGATCTTGCGGCGCAGCGTCTTGACCTCGGGGCAGCGATCGAGGCCGAGAATGGCGCCCCATTCGCCCGGCGCCTGGTAGCGCAGGCTCTCGGGGTTGCGCACCCGCGCCAAGGTCATGAAGGCCAGGAAGAGCAGGATCGTAGGCAAGCCGTAATAGCCCTTCGGCAGCAATGGCAGGAGACCGGTCTCGGAGAGAAGACCTTCCTTCAGCAGGGCCGGCAGGGCGGCGAGCACGCCGCCGAAGCGGACACCGCGGGCGGCGGCGGCGAACTGCGGTTCGACCGGCCCCGCCTGTCCACAACTGGCCAGAACCCGAGCCGGAACATCGCAAGTCGCACGCCCCATCGGCGCCTGCCGGTCCCGCCGATCGCGCGCGCTGCGATCCGTTTGCGGCTGCGCTTCCAGCCCCGGCGCCGTCTCCGGCCCCGGGGCACCGGTACTCTCTTCATCGACACGGCCTTCAGGAGCCGCACCCGCGTCAGGCGGCGCAGCCAGCGCTGAGCGTCCGGGCTCCCCATCCGCCTCCGTGTTGCCGATCAGTCCCTGACGGCGCCACTTGTTGACCGATGGCGCTGACACGCCGAGAACCCGGGCCGCCGCAGAGCCGCTCAGGCCCGATGCCAGCAACGCCGTCGCCTTCTCCGCCAACTCCGGAGTGAACACCGACGGCCCGCGACCGCGCCGGGGCTTCATGAACCCCGCTTCGCCCTCGGCCAGGTAGCGCCGTCGTGCGCGCTGCACCGTCGCGCGCGAGACAGCGAAAGCGTCAGCCAGTTCCTGCGGCGAGACCGCGCTGATCGCCGCGAGGCGGCCGATCCGCAAGAGCATGGCCGTGCGGTCATCGGCGGCGTGGCTGTCAAAGGGAATGAGGTTGGAAAAGTAGGTGAAGGTGTCGTCCGAGATCAGGACGGCGAAGCAGCTGTTGCCGATCGAGACCGCCTCTGGAGGGCACATTGGGAGGGTACTGGGCATGGTTGAGACCCCGTGCAATTGGTGTAGGGGGACGAAAGTCATTGCGAATCCGGAAGATGCCGGGAAGAAGGCGGAAGATGGCGGACGGTCAAGGGGTTGGCGGCGTTTCCGGGGTCTGGCGGGCCGGACGAAAGTCTTTGCGAATCCGGCCCGGAAAGGGCCGTGAATTGGCTGGAAACGGTGATTTTCGGGGCGTTTCAGGGGTGCTGAAAGGCCTGTAAATCGGGGCGGTTCCGGGGGTGCGGATTCGCCGGTAAATCGGGGTGCGGCGCGGGGCTTCGCCTCGCCCGGTCTACGATGCCGGCGTTGTCCCCGCGCCGGCCTCCTTCCCTTCGAGATCGGCGCGCCGCGGGTCGCGTGCGATCTCCTCGTCGGAGAACGGCTTTCGCCCGGGGTTCTCGACCTCCCAGCTTTCCATCCATGGCAGCGACTGGCATCCGCAGTTGATCGTCTCGGCGGCGGGTCCGGCGGGATCGCGGGGGTACATGAGCGAAGCGCCGCCGACGTCGAAGGGCCTGGCGGCTTCCCTGGTCTGTCCGTCGACGGCGTCGTGGGCGATGCGGCTTCTGAGCTTTCCGGAGCGTCGCCACTGCTTCCTCAGCCCCGGCAGGATCCCGGCGGCCTGCTCCATGCGCTGCTGTCCGGCCATGGAGTATGCGCGGCCGAGCTCGGTCCGCACGATTGTCAGGGCGCGGGACCTGCCGCCGCTCTTGAGGATGGCGGCGACGCGGCCGGTGGTCTCGCCGACGGGGACCGAGCCGGTCAATGGCGAGGCCGAGTTCGGTATTGACGCGCTCGGCAAGCGTCG
The DNA here is from genome assembly GCA_963422645.2 of Alphaproteobacteria bacterium. Lineage (GTDB taxonomy): Bacteria > Pseudomonadota > Alphaproteobacteria > UBA828 > UBA828 > WTGU01. The sequence goes on along the minus strand of CAXXVO010000006.1, from coordinate 95,702 downwards.
TGGAGACGTCCTTCATCCTGTCGGTGAGGAAGGATCGCATGGCGAGGAGCTGGCGGGTGTCGACCTCGGGCAGGACGGCGGCGATGCGGAAGTCGGGGGCATCGAGGCGCATGGCGGCGTCGACGGGGGCGTCCATGGTATCGATGCCGGCGTCCCAGGCGCGGGTTGCGCCCTCGGCCATGGCCTGCCCGGCGTCTGCGCCGAGGCTGTCGAGGGCGTCCCGGACGGAGGCCTGGAGGGATGGCAGCGCCCATGCCTGGTAATCGGAGGGCGCGCCGGCGAGGGTGGCCCGGATGTCGCGCTCGGCGCGCCCGAGGATGCGGCCGACCTCGGCGGCGGTGTCCTTCTGGATGCGGGGCAGGGCGCGGGCGCGGCGGGATCGCTCGCCCTTGAGCCTGCGCTCGCGCTGACGGTCGGTAGCCACGTGCTACGCCTCGCCGTCGTCGGCGTCCTCGTCCTGCGGGGGCTCGCGGAAGGCGTCTTCTTCGGCCCGTCCGGCGGCGTCTTCGCGCGCCGCCTCGAGTTCGGCGTCGGCGTCGATCTCGACGCCGAGGCGCCCGGCGACGGCGGCGATGACGCGGAGCGCGGTGGCGTCCGAGAGCAGGCCGCGCTCGATGGCCAGCGCCGCGGCGCCTGCGGTCTGGGCGAGCGCGGCGGCGTGTCGGGAGGCGTCGGCGACCACCATCTCGGGCCATTCGACGGAGACGGCGAGGGCGGGGTCTGCGGGATCGGGCCATGATGCGCCGGAGGGGTCGAGCCTGCGGGCGATGGCGTAGTCTGCGGCCCGGCGCAGGATCTCGGTCCACAGCCTCTGGCGCATCTTGAGGTGTCAATCGGCTTTCAATACTGACCCCCGATCGGCGTGCAAAATTGACCCCCCTGAGTGGCACGGCGGAGGTTGTCCCGGTAGCCAATAGGGGGGACCCGCGCGGCTTCGTGTGGCGCCCTGCGCTACGCGGAGCGAAGCCGCGTGGGGGGTCCCTGTTGGCCCACCGGGGCAACCGGGCCGCAAGGGAGGCCGGCGGCGGGTCAGGAGCGGTTCTTGAAGCGCCAGCTCTCGTTGCCGGTCTCGATGATCTCGCAATGATGGGTGAGGCGATCGAGCAGCGCTGTGGTCATCTTGGGGTCGCCGAAGACGGATGGCCATTCGCCGAAGGCGAGGTTTGTGGTGATGACGATCGAGGTGCGCTCGTAGAGCCGGCTCATCAGATGGAAGAGCAGCTGCCCACCGGCCTGGGCGAAGGGCAGGTAGCCGAGCTCGTCGAGGATGACGAAGTCGCGGCGGACGAGCTGGTCTGCAGTGCGGCCCTGGCGTCCGGCGCGAAGCTCGGCCTCGAGGAGGTTGACCAGGTCGACGACGTTGTAGCACCGGCCGCGCGCGCCCTTGCGGATGCAGGACCGCGCGATGGCGACGGCGAGATGGGTCTTGCCGGTACCGGTGCCGCCGACCAGCACGATGTTGCGTTTGCCCTCGAGGAAGCCGCCGCCGGCGAGCTCCTGGATCAGGGGCTCGTTGACCGGCGAGGCGGCGAAGTCGAAGTCGGCCAGCTCCTTGACCGTCGGCAGCTTGGCGGAGGCCATCTGGTACTTGATCGAGCGGGCCCTCTTGTCGGCGATCTCGACCTGCAGCAGCGTACCGATGATCTGTTGCACCGGATGGCGGCGCTTGAGCCCGTCGGCAAGGATGTCGTCGTAAGCGGCGCGCATACCTGCGAGCTTCAGCTGGGTCATCATCTCCAGCACATCATGACGCTCCATGACCGGCCTCCCTCAGGCTGTCGTAGCGCTGACAGTCGGCTACCGGCTTGTGGCGAAGCTGCAGGCCCTCGGGCGTCGGGATGATTGCCGGCGGTGCCGGCTGGCGCTGCCGGGCGAGGATGTTGAGCACCACGTCGGCGCTGCAGGCACCGCAGTCGAGCGTCTCGGCACAGGCCGCCTCAACCGCCTCCAGTCCGTCCTCCAGCACCGCCGCGAGCACCTTGACGAACTGCCGGTCGCCGTCGTCGTGGCCCGCGAGCCGGGTTCGCAGGCGGCCGAGCGCGTTGGGCAACTGCCAGTCCTTGAAGGGCGCGCCATTGCGTAGCGCGCCGGGCTTCCGCGTCAGGATCGGCACGTAATGCCACGGATCGTAGACGAACCGGCCGCGCCCGAAGCTGCGGGGGTGCTCGGCAACGGTCTCGCCGTCCTGGCGGATGACGATCCGATCGGCATAGGCCCGCACGTCCACCGGCCGGCCGACGGCGCGGGCCGCGACGCTGTACTGGTTGTTGTCGAAGCGCACCAGACAGGTCTTCGAGACCGACACCTCGCTGGCATGGAAGCCGTCGAAGGGGCCGCGATACGCCATCAGGAAGGGCTGCTCCTCCTCGAACACCTGCCACACCGTCTTGCCCGGGATTGTCGGATGCGGATGCTTCTTGGCGTCCTCGATGCACCGATCCATCAGCCACTCGTTGATCTCGGCGTAGGAGCGGCCCCGCGGGATGGGCACGAACAGGCGGCCGCGAAGGTCACCCACCTGCTTCTCGACCTGCCCCTTCTCCCAGCCAGCCCCTGGCGTGCACGCCACAGGCTCCACCAGATGGTGCGAGCACAGCTCCTGGAAGCGGCGGTTGTAGTCCCGCTTCTTGCCCACGAAGATCGTGCTCACCGCCGTCTTCATGTTGTCGTAGATGCCCCGCCGGCAGACCCCGCCGAAGAAGCGGAAGGCACGCTCGTGCGCCTCGAAGACCATCTCCTGGCTCTCGCGGGGAAAGATCTGGACCAGATACATCCGGCTGTGGCACAGCCGCATGTGCGCCGCCTTCACCCTGGTCGTCGCGCCCGACAGACGCGCGTACTCGTGGCTCCAGTCGAACTGGTAGGCCTCGCCGGGATCGAAGATCAGCGGCACATAGGCCTGCGCCGGCGACAACAGCCGCCACCGGCGCCGCCAGGCCCTGGCATAGCGGCGAACCGCGTCATAGCCGCCCTTGTAGCCCAGCGACACAAGGTCTTCATGAATCCGCAGAAGAGACAGCCGATCCTTGCGTGCCTTCTTCTCGTTGGCCTTCAGCTGGCGCTCAAGCTCCTCCACCCACAGCCCAAGCTTCGGCATCGGCTGGATCTTGCGCTCGTAGCTGTGCGAGGTCGCATCGCCCCGCACCACCTTGCGTATCGTGTTCTTGGAAACCCTCAAATCCCGGGCGAGCTTCTTGATCGGAACGCCCTTCACCAGATGATCCCGACGGATCTTCGCGATCGTTTCCACAACCAGCATCTCCCCCACCACCCCGTCCGTCCAAACGACGAGGTGTGTTCATGGACACAAATCCAAGGGGGTCAATTTTGGACGCCGATCACCCCCAATAGGGGGTCACTTTTCCACGCTTAACAACAAGCAGCTGTTGCCGATCGAGACCGCCTCTGGAGGGCACATTGGGAGGGTACTGGGCATGGTTGAGACCGTGCAATTGGTATCAAATTATAATATCAGACCTCGGGCGCGACACCCAGCGAAAAACCGCCTGAAACAACCGAAATGTATCAGAATTCAAGGAGTTCCCGGCACGCTGCCCAGAACAGCCAGCATCACGAGGTCAGGAAGTCTGATGTTGGCCCGGCAATCGGTAATCTCGTGGCTCGGGCCGATCGGCATGCAGCTCTGGCTGAGCGCGGTGGCGACGGTGACGGTCTCCGACAACAGGACGCCGGAGACCCCGCCCTCGGTAACCGCGCCCGCAATCTGCGCGGGCACCGCCCGCGACGACGAGAGGCCGCCGACCAGGAAGCCGTCGAGCTCCTCGGCGAGGTCGGCAACGATGTCGCCCGTGCGTTGGTTGCGCGGGTCGGCGTGCACGATGCCAAACCGTGCCGGAGCGCGAGCGATCCAGGTGCCGTTGTCACGGCTGAACTCGCCGAGGTCGTCGCGGATGGTCTCGAACACCCGGTAGCTGGCCGGGTCGAGGTCGGCGATCATGACCGCGGCGGCTGGCTCGTCGAAATACTCCCGCCCGGTGGCGCAGATGCCGATGCCGACCGAGCCCACCCACTCGTCGATGCCAGTCGCGCGCTTGAGCCGGTCTAGAGCGGCCGGCAGGTGATCGCCAATCGCATCGGTCACATAGAGCATGCCGAGGCCCTGCTGCGGCAGCGTGGGGCCCAGCCGCTCGATGCAGGCCTCGATGGCGGCTTCGCCGCTGGACCCACCGGCGTGGGCGAAGTGAAATTGCGTCATGCTTTGCGTCCCGGCGCTATGGCGCGCCCAATGGTGCGCTCACTGGCGTGCCTCCTGCAAGCGGCCGGCACACCAGGCCGCCGCGCGCAGCGTCGTCGCATCGGCGCCGAAGCGCCCCACGACCTGAAGGCCGAGCGGCAGCCCATCCACGGACAGGACGGGAACGTTGACCGCAGGCACGCCGAGCATGGTCCAGAGCATGGTCTGGGCGCGGCTGCCGGTGAAGGCCAGGCCCTCGGGCGCGGCACCCGGCGCGGCAAGGGTCAGCGCCGCATCGTAGGGCCGCATCGCGTGTTCGAAGGCGCGCCGCATCGCGTCGGCTGCGTCGAGCAGGGCGAGATAGTTGTCGGCGTCGATCTCCCGGCCCGCTTCGATATGCTTGCGTATGGTTTGGGAAAGGTCTGCCGCGCCGCGCTCGTACCAGGGCGCAAGCGCGTGGGCGACCTCGCGCCGCATGATTCCAATATGTACCGCCCCCGCCTCGTCGAAGGAAGAGCTCAGGGTGAGCGGCTCCGCGCCGCACGCTCCCGCCGCGGCCTCAAGGGCTGCCGCGGCGCCCGGCCCGACCTCCTCCCAGGCCGGTTGTTTGATGAAGGCCAGCCGGGGCCGCCCGAGCGGGAGCGCGAGGGCAGCGGCGAGGCGGGTCGGCGCCCCTCCGGCACTCGCCTGATCCAACCCGTCGTCGCCGGAGATGATGTCGATGCCGAGCGCCACGTCCTGCACAGAGCCCGCGAGTACGCCCGCATGATCGAGCGTGCGCGACAATCGCGTGATCCCGGTGCGTGGGATCGTGCCGAAGCTCGGCTTCATGCCCCAGACGCCGCAGAAGGCGGCGGGCCGCACCACCGAGCCCGCGGTCTGGGTGCCGAGGGCGAGCGGCACGCCGCCGGCCGCCACCGTGGCTGCCGAGCCCGAGGACGAGCCGCCTGGCGTGCGCGCGGGGTCGTGGGGGTTGCGGGTGGCGTTGGCGGCACCGCAGGCAAGCTCGGTGGTCACGGTCTTGCCGAGGATCAGCGCGCCCGCCGCGCGCAGGCGGCGCACGACCGTGGCGTCCGCGCCTGGCCTGTGTCCTTCGTCGAGCGGGGTGCCGTTCTCGGTCGGTTGATCAGCGGTATCGATGATGTCCTTGATGCCGACGGGAACGCCGGCAAACACGCCGCGCGGGCCGGCATCGTCGATCGCCTGTGCCCGCGCTGAAGCTTCGGCGGCGTCGAGATAGTGCCACGCGTGAACCCGCGATTCGGTCTCGGCGATGCGGCCCAGAGCCGCGTCGCAGGCTGCCGCCGCGCTCTCGCGACCGGCGTGGACCCCGGCCGCAATCTCCTCCACGCTCGGGCACTTCGGCAGTTCTGGCCCGGCCTTTTCGCTCGCTCCGGTCGTGGTCATCGTCCTCTCATCGGTCCAGGCCGATCCTCGCCCATCCAGCTCGGTCCGGCCAGTGTGGGGCTTGCTTGGCAAGCCATGCGGGCAGGGCTATAAGCCGACGCATGCTTGTCACCTTGGTCGACGACTCTATCCCATTCAACGGGATGACCCCCGCATATCAACCGATTGGAGGCGCCGAGAAGGCGTTTGCCAGCCTGCCGGCGGCACTCGCGCGCCAGGGCCATGTCGTGCGCGCAGTCAATCGGAGCCCGAACAGCCTGAGTTTCGAGAACGTAAGCTGGATTCACTGGGAAGGTCGCAAGCCGCCGATCTCCGAGGTGCTGATCGCATTTCGCAAGCCGGCGCTGCTTGAGTTCACGCGAGCGACCCGCGCGCGCATTCTTTGGGTCACCGGACCGCCGGATTATCTCCACCGGCCGCAGGTTCACGAGGTGCTGAACCGCACCGACGCCAAGGTGGTGTTCCAGGGCAATACCCATTCCGAAGCCTATCGGACCCAGGGCGAGGACTTGGTCTACTACCGCTCGATCGCGCCGGGTGTGCGCGAGGAATACCGCAGCAACGAGGAGATGTCGCCGGAGGAGCCGCCGACCGCAGTGGTCACGACCCACCCCAAGCACGATCTCGATTGGCTGCTCGACCTGTGGATCGAGCGGATCCGCCCGCAGGCGCCGAACGCCCAGTTGCAGATCTACTCGGCTGGCTTCAAGCGCGCCCAGACCGCCGGTGACACGCGCGCCGACGATCTCAAGCCGATTTACGAGAAGGCGAGCGCAGGCGCCGATCACGGGGTGACGATCATGGCGCCCGGCGGCGACCGGGACATGGCGAAGGCCTACGCCAGGGCCCGAGTGCACCTCTATCCCGGCTCCGAACGCGAGATGTATTGCTCGACGCTGGCCGAATCGCAGGCCGTGGGCTTGCCGGCGGTGGCCCGGCCGGTCGGTGCCGTGAAAGAGCGATTCACCGATCGTCAATCGGGCTTTCTCGCGCCCGACGACGATGCCTTCGTGGAGAACGCTCTGGCCATGTTGAAAGACGACGACGCCTTCGAGGCCACAAGCAAGATCGCCCGTCGAAGCGCCCGGAGCCGAAGCTGGGATACCGCCGCAACCGAGTTCGAGACGCTCTTCCGCTAAAGCGCCCTTCAATCGCCGGCCGAGGCCTTACATGACGCCGTATTTCTCCCACGCCTCGGTGGTGGAGAGGCCGGCCTCGATCTCCTGGGCGATGACGTTTTCCATGCGGCGCTTCTCCAGCGCTTTCTCCACGCATTCGGCTGCGACGTCGCTCGGGACCACGAGCACGCCGTCGTCGTCGCCCACGATCAGGTCTCCGGGCCGGACGGCGACTTCGGCGATGCGAACCGGCTCCCGATAGGCGACCACACGGCCCCGTCCGCGCTGATCCTGCGCGTAGGAGCCGCGCGCGAAGACCGGCAGCGTCATGGCGCGGATCTCCCGCGTATCGCGCATATAACCGTCGAGAACGGCACCCGACGCGCCCTGCGCCAGCGCGCGCGTGGTCATCAGCTCGCCCCACAGCGCGAAGGGCGGCGCGCCGGCGGCGGCGACGTACACTTCGTCCTTCCCGAGGGAGTCGAGGGCCTCGAACATCAGGCCGAAGCTGTGATCGTCCGGCGTCGCCGCGATCTCCAGCAGCGGCATCGCCCGGCCGACCAGCGTGGCGCCGGGCGTGGCCGAACAGATTTCGGGCGGCAGGAACTGATGGCGGCGGTCGAGAGTGTCCAGCACGTCCCCCAATTGCGCGGTGGAGAGTTCGGCACGTGTCTTCGCGAGAAGCGTGTCGGGAACCTGGGTCATGGTGTTTCTTCCTCCGGCTGGGTCGGGCGCGTGCGGTCGATCAGGGTTGCGATTACGGGATGGTAGCGCGCGCCGAGACCGCGCTCGATGGCTTCGGTGAATAAGGCTTTGATCAGCGCCGCGCCCTCGGCGTCGAGTCCCGATTCCTCGGCGAGATCAAGAGCGTAGTCGAGGTCCTTCATCGCATAGGTCAGCGGAAAAGCGCCCTCGGGGTAGCGCTCCGCCAGCATCGCCTTCATGCCGTGGTTGCGCAGCGCAAAACTGTCGCCCGAGCTGCGGCCCACCGCCTCTAGGAAGGTCTGCGGCTCGATCCCCTGCCGGCGCGCGATCGCGAGGCCCTCGGCCAGTGCCCGGACGTTCTGGAAGAGGATCATGTTGTTCAGGATCTTTACCGCCTGCCCGCTGCCGACCGGGCCGCAGTGTGTCACGTCCTGCGCGATGTGGGCGAGTAAGGGGCGCAGTCGCTCCACCAGCGTAGCATCGCCTCCCACCATGATGCTGAGCGTGCCGTCGATGGCGGCCTGGCGCGTGCGCGCGATCGGCGCGTCGGCGAAGGCGATGCCCCCCGCGCGGCGAAGGCGCTTTCGAACTCGCGGGCGAGCGCGGGCGGCGCGGTGCTTGTATCGACGACGGTGCGCCCGGCGCCGACGTGCTTGATCAGGCCGCCGTCGCGGAGGCAGACCGCCCGCACCTCGTGGCCCGAGGGGAGCGACAGAAAGATCAGATCGGCGGCCTGGGCGAGCGCCGCGATGGAGGGCGCGATCCCCGCTCCATCGGCGGCGAGCCGCTCCAGCGGTGCCGGGTCGAGGTCGTAGGCGGTGACTGGTCCGTCGTGCTTGCACACGAGGTTGCGGCACATGGGCTCGCCCATGACGCCCGTGCCGATGAAGCCGATGCGCTCGGCGCTCACAGGGCCGTTCCCTCCTTCGCGAATTGGGCGGCGCCGACGCCGGCGAGGCGGCCGAAGACCGCGCCAGAGACCAGGCCGGTGCCGCCCGGATAGTTACCGTAGAAGAGCCCGCCGACCAGCTCGCCTGCAGCGAAAAGGCCGGGGATCGGCGCGCCGGAGACAGCCTGCACCCGGGCGCCGGGGTCGATGGCGAGCCCGCCGAAGGTGAAGGTGATGCCGCAGGTGACGGCATAGGCCTCGAAGGGCGGAGTCTCGATCCGGTTGGCCCAGTTGGACTTGGGCGGAGCGATGCCCCGGGTGCCGCGGCCGTCCTTCACGGTCGGGTCGAAGGGAACCTCCGTCATCACGGCGTCGTTGTACGCCCGCACGGTTTCAAGGAAGCGCGCGCCGTCGATGCCCTCCATGCGCGCCGCAAGGTCTTCCAGCGTATCGGCCTTCGCTTTGGTGACCTGGCGGATGCGGTACTCGTCGCGCAGCAGGTGGGTCACCTGCGCGTCGAAGACCTGCCACGCCACCTGACCGGGCTGCTCCAGCACCCGGCGGCCGTAGGCGGCGTAGGTGTAGTTGCGGAAGTCCGCGCCCTCGTCGACGAAGCGCTCGCCTAATGCGTTGACGACGATCGAGAAGGGGTAGCTGTGCTTCTGGAAGCCGTCGCCGACGGCGAGGTCGCCGAATTCGGGCGCGTTACGGTCCCAGGCGACCGCGTGGCAGCCCGACCAGTTGCCGGCCGGCTTGGCGCCTGCCTCCAGCGCCATGCGAATGCCGTCGCCCTGGTTGAAGCGGGTTCCCCGCACCTTGGCGAGGTCCCAGCCGGGTCCGAGATAACGCGCCCGCCACGCGGCATTGGCCTCGAATCCGCCACAGGCCAATACCACCGCCTGCGCGCGGACCTCGACCGTGCGCCCGCCGATGCGTGCGATCACGCCGCGCACGCCGTCGTCGTCCGCGAGAAGCGAGCGAGCCTCGGCTGCGTAGTGAATAGCCACGCCAGAATCCTGGGCACTCTCGTAGAGCGCCGCGACGAGGCCCGGCCCGCCGCCCCAGGCTTCGACCGCGAGCCCGCCCCAGAAGCGAAAGCGTCCGTCCTCCCGCTTGAATGCCTGGCGGCCGTAGCTCGGCTGAAAGCGCACGCCCTTCTCGCGCAGCCAGACGAGCGTGGCGTGGCTGCGGGTGACGAGCCGCTCCACGAGGTCGGGGTCGGCGCGGTACTGGGTCAGCCGCGCCATGTCGTCGTAATAGTCGGCCTCGGTGTAGGTGCCGAAATCGGTCTCGGCCAGCTCGCGCTCGGAGAGGTCGGGCATCAGCGCGTTGAGGGCCTCGGGCCCGTCGAAGACCACCCGCATGGCGCCTGCGGTATAGGTGCTGTTGCCGCCCCGCTCGGCCTCTGGCGCGGCCTCAAGCAGCCGCACGCTGGCGCCGGCCTCCGCCGCGGCGAGCGCTGCCGTGAGCGCGGCGTTGCCGCCGCCCACGACCACGACATCGGCCTGGAGCGCGTCGCTCATCTTACCTCTGCGTGCCTGCTTGCCCCCGCCGCGCGCGGTCCGGCGCAGCGTGAGCCTTCCGGGAAGGGGCAGTGTACTATCCCGGCTACCAAATTCAGGAGGGGACGAATGAGCGCAACGGCAGCCGAGGGAAACGGATCCGAGCTTCGTCTGGTCTGGGAGCCGCTGGAGATCGGCTCTACGCGTGTGAAGAACCGGATCATGATGACCGCCCAGACCACGCTATTCGGCAAGGACAACATCCTCGGCGACCGGCACATCGAGTTCTTCCGGGAGCGCGCGAAGGGCGGCGCGGCGCTCTTCATCACCGAGCAGCAGGCCGGTCACCGGATCGGCAAGGGCTCGTTCGTCGAAGGCTGCTCTGCCTGGGAAAAACGTGCCATCCCCCAGTACGCCAAGCTCGCGGACGCGGTGCACGAGCACGGCGCGCGGCAGTTCGTCCAGCTCTTCGGCTGCGGCGTCCACGACAAGGGCACGATGATCATGGACGAGTGGCACCCGCTCTGGGGTGTCTCCAAGCTGCCTTCGATCGTTCACCACGAAATCCCACTGGTGATGGAGCAAGAGCACATCGACGACGTGGTCAGGGAGTTCGGGGAAGCGGCGCTCAACGTCAAGGTCGCGGGCTGCGATGGGGTGGAGCTGCATGCCGCGCACAGCTACCTGTTGGGCCAGTTCCTGAGCCCTCTCCACAACGACCGCACCGACCGATACGGCGGCTCGGTGCGCAACCGCTGCCAGATCCTGCTCGAGATCGGCGAGTCGGTGCGCGCGCAGGTCGGCGACGGGTTCACGGTCGGCGTCCGGCTCTCCTTCGACGAGTTCCTGGGTGAGGTCGGAATCACGCCGGACCAGGCCGAGGAGCAGCTGGAGATTCTCTCGACCACCGGGCTCTTCGATTTCTTCAACATCTCCGGCGGCGGCTATTACACCTTGCACCACGCCGTCGCGCCGATGGATGTGAAGAACGGCTTCATGCTCCCCTTTGCGAAGCGCGCCAAGGCCGTGGTGGGCAACCGGGCCAAGATCTTTGTCGTCGGCCGAGTCATCGACCTGCACCAGGCGGAGCAGGCAATCGCCGACGGCGACACCGACATGGTCGCCATGACCCGCGCGCAGATGGCCGAGCCGCACCTGGTGAAGAAGACCCGCGAGGGCCGCCAGAAGGAAATCCGCCGATGCATGGGCGCCAATGAGTGCGTCGCGCGCCTCTTCGATAACAAGCCGGTTACCTGCGCAGTCAATCCGAGCGTCGGCCGGGAGGCGCGGTGGGGGAGTGACACGCTGCAGCCGGTGGCACCGGAGGCGGCGAAAAACATCCTCGTCGTCGGGGGCGGCCTCGCCGGGATGAAGACCGCTGCGGTCGCCGGGAGCCGCGGCCATAGGGTGACGTTGCTGGAGCGTGAAAAGCGCCTCGGCGGCCACCTGAACCTGCTGATGGCGCTGCCGACGCGCAAGGAATGGGGCACCGCCATCGACAATCTGGCGCGTGCCATGGAGGTCGCCGGCGTAGAGGTGAGACTCGGCGAGGAGGCGACGCCTGACCTGATTGAACGGGAAAAACCCGACACCGTGGTCGTCGCCACCGGATCGCGTTGGGACTGCGACGGCCGCAGCCAGTTTCGTCCGGGACAGGCGCGCCTCGCCGGGACCGAGCAGAAGAACGTCGTCGACGTCGGCACGGCGACCGAGCGGGCGCTGGCGGATGCGGGCGCGCTCGGGCAACGGCTCGTGATCCTGGAGGAGACCGGCTTCTATCTGCCGCTCGGGCTCGCCGAAATACTGGCGACCGGCGGCGTCGAGGTCGAAATCGTGACGCCGCGCGCCATGGTGGGCGAGGATGTCATGCGCACCCTCGATCTCTCGTTCGTGATGCCGCGCCTGGAGGAGGCGGGTGTGGTCTGCAGCACCCACACGAACGTGGACAAGATCGAGGGCGACAGGGTCCACGTGCGCTCGATCTGGGGCGGGCAGCCGCACGTGATCGAGGGGGTGGATACCGTCGTTATCTCGATGCTGCGTTCGCCCAACGACGCACTCTATCGGGCGCTCGAAGGGCGTGTCGTCGAGCTGCACCGGGTCGGAGACGTGCTCGCGCCCCGCCGTCCGGTCCAATCCATGTATGAAGGCGAGGAGCTCGGCCGTGCGCTGTGACTCGTAGAAGGCTGGAGCGACCCTCCCGGCGCGTTACTCCGCCGCCCGCTCGCTGAGCCGCGATTGCAGCGCGGCGCAGAGCGTTCGCAGGACTTCGAGGCGGGCATGCCTCTTGTTGTTGCCGGGGACCAGAGTCCACGGCGCCTCACGGGTGCTCGTGCCGGCGATCATGTCGTTGGCGGCGTCCTCGTAAGCCTCCCACTTGGCGCGGTTGCGCCAGTCTTCCTCGGTCAGCTTCCAGCTCTTGTAGGGATTATCCTTGCGCGCAAGAAAGCGCCGCTCTTGCTCGTCCTTGTCGATGTGAAGCCAGAATTTCATCAACAACGTGCCGTGGCCGATGATCTGCTCTTCGAAGTCGCGGATCTCGGCGTAGGCGCGCCGCCATTCCGCCTCGGTCGCGAAAGACTCGACGCGCTCCACCAGGAGCCGCCCATACCAGCTGCGGTCGAACACCGCGATCTGCCCGGCCTCGGGCAGACGCCGCCAGAAGCGCCAGAGGTAGTGATGGGCACGCTCCTCGTCGCTCGGCGCGCTTACCTGATGCACGCGATAGCTGCGGGCATCCAGCGCCGAGACCATGCGCCGGATGGCGCCGCCCTTGCCGCCGGCGTCCCAGCCTTCGAACACGAGCACGACGGAGAGGCCGTGCAGGAGGTTCTGCGCGGCGAGCCAGTAGAGATCGGCCCTGAGGCGCGCCATCGACTTCTCGTAGGCCTTGCGGCCCACGATGTTCGAATGGTCGATCGTCGCGAGCGGCTTGACCTCCCGCACCGTCGCACCGACCACCGCCCGGCTCGCGACCGGCGCGCGGGCGCGGAAGCCCGCATCCGGCGGCGGCAGGCCGGCCAGGCGCGCTTCCAGCGCCCGGTTCACCATGCCCAGCACCCTGAGCGAGCGATAGCGCGCGTGGCGGCCGTCGACCACCAGCCACGGCGCCTCGGCGGTGCTGGTGCGGGTGATGATGTGCTCGGCGGCCTCGTTGAAGTGTTCGTAGCGGTGCCAGTTGCGCCAATCCCACTGCGAGATCCGCCAGTGGTGGCGCGGATGCTTCTGCAGCGACTCGAGGCGCTGCTGCTGCGCCTTCCTGTCGAGGTGCATCCAGAACTTGAGGATCAGGGCGCCGTCATCGGCAAGCGTCCGCTCGAACGCCGCGATGCGCGAGAGCCGCCGGTCGAGGGCGCTCGGCCCGATGCGTCCGTAGGCACGGTCCAACAGAGGCTCGGAATACCACGCGCTGAGGAAGAGCCCGATGCGCCCGCGCTCCGGCAGGTCGCGCCAGTAGCGCCAGAACTCGGGCCGCTGACCTTCCTCCTCAGTGAGCCGGTCGTAGGCGTGGGTGACAATCCGGCGCGGGTCGAGCCACTCGGTGATCAGGTCGACGGTCTCGCCCTTGCCGGCGCCATCGACCCCTGCGAAAAGCACGACGACCGGAAAATCCGCGCCAGCGAGATTGCGCTGCGCCTCGACGAGCGAGACTCTGAGCGCCGCAGCCTGCTCCTCGAACGCGGCCTTGGGAGTCTCCCGTGCCCGCTCGCGCTCCACCTCCTCGAATACCCGGGCGTTCATCGCCGTCTCCGCCGAAGTTAATCTCCCAACAGGCGCGCAGCACGTGCAGCCGAGTCGCGCGGCGACCTTGTCGCCGCATTGTCCTGTGCCCGCGATCTCGAAGGTAGTATGCCGGCGCAATCAATTCGATAGGCATTTGGGGGCAGGGGCGCGCGCCGTTCACGAGCCCCCGGGCCGGATCAGCCGTGGATATCCTCCGTTTGCGCGCTGGGCATGCCGTAGGACTTGTCGATACGCTCCCGGCCAGCCGCAAGTGCCCGAGCGCCCAACCTGATTAGTTCGGCTATTGCTCGGCCCGCTGGGCCGTGTTCTTCCTCAGCGTGATGACATTGAGCTCATCACGCCGCTGGTAGGTCACGTCGTCCATCATCTTCTGGACGAGGAAGAGGCCAAGACCGCCGAGAGCGCGCTCCTCCAAAGACGAGTCGATATCCGGGTCGCTCGCCAGCGAGGAGTCGAATGCCCGGCCGTCATCCACGATCTCCACGACGAGTACGTCACCCTCCTTGCGCAAGGAGAGCCCGATCCGGTGCTGTTCATCGTCGTCGTAGCCGTAGCTGATGGTGTTGGTCAGGATCTCGTCGATCGAGAGATTGAGCGCGTAGGCAGTCTGCGGCGTGAGTCCCTGCTCTTCGCAGAACGCGTCGATCTTCGCAGCGATGGCGGCGATCTCCCGCAGGTCGTTGACCAGCGAGATCTCCAGCATGCCGTCGCGCGCGTTCTTGTCCATCGGCCAAACGTGTCGCGGTGCCCGCAGGGCTACGTATCGGCCCCCATCACATGCACCTTTACGCCTATTCGAAAGGACTTGCCAACCGGTTTGCGCCAGCGCGAACTTCGCTGCCCCTGGTTCTGCCTCACTTGATCGAATCCGCCCTGCCGGCCACACTGGCATCGGAGGGCTGGCCGAGCGGGTACACGCGCGGTCGCTACAGGGAGGAACGACCGAGATGTCCAACGACGCCGAAACTGCGCTGCTCGATCGAGATAACGCGCACCTGCTCCATCCGTTGCACAGCCGTGCCACCCACGCCACCGGCAAAGTCTGGGTCGGCGGGGAAGGGGCCTTCCTCGTCGATGCGAACGGGGACCGCTTCATCGACGGTCTTTCCGGCCTCTGGAACAACACCGCCGGCAACGGCTGCCGCGAGCTGATCGAGGCCGGGAGCAAGCAGCTCGCCGAGATGGCGTACGCCTCAGGCTATGCCGGCAGCACCAACCCGCGTGCGATCGAGCTTGCCGAGAAGCTCGCGCGGATCACATACCCGAACATCAACCACTTCTTCTTCACGTCGGGCGGCGGCGAGGCGACCGACAGCAACATCAAGATGGCCCGCTACTACTGGAAGCTGAAAGGCCAGCCGGAGAAGACCAAGGTCATCTCCCGCATCTGGGGCTATCACGGCGTCACGCTTGCTGCCATGTGCGCCACGGGCATGAGCATCTACTGGCCGAGTTTCGAGCCGCGCATGCCTGGCTTCGTCCACATCCCGAGCCCCTATCCCTATCGCTACGAGGCGCCGGAGGGGGCCGCGAGCCAGGGCATCGCTGCGGCGGACGAGCTTGAGAAGGCCATCCTCGCGGAAGGGCCGGAGACAGTGGCGATGTTCATCGCCGAGCCGGTGCAGGGCGGCGGCGGGGTGATTCCGCCTCAGCCCGACTACTTCCCGCGTATTCGCGAGATCTGCACCAAGTACGACGTGCTGATGGTGTCGGACGAGGTCATCACCGGGTTCGGCCGCACCGGCAAGATGTTCGGCTTGCAGCACTGGGGTGTCGAGCCCGACATGATCCAGTTCGCCAAGGCCATCACGTCGGGCTACTTCTCCCTCGGCGGCATCGGGATCAGCGACGAGATCGCCGACACCATGCACGAGAGTGGCAAGCCCTGGATGCACGCCTACACCTACAGCGCGCATCCCACTGGCTGCGCCATCGGCTGCGCGATGATCGACCTGATCGAACGAGAGGATTTCCCCGGCCAGGCCGCCGAGAAGGGCAAGCGCCTGTTGGTTGGCCTCAAGGACGCGCTCGCCGATCATCCCAACGTCGGGGACATCCGGGGGCTCGGGCTCATGTGCGCCGTGGAGTACGTGAAAGACCGGGGGACCAAGGAGAGCTTCGATCCCGGCGACGGCATCGCCGCCAAGATCCACGCCGAAGCGATTGCACGTGGGCTTTTCAGCCGCTTCCGGCCGGACGTCTACATGGTTGCGCCGCCGATCATCGTCGATGACGAGACCATCGATCAGATGGTGGAGATCACTGCCGAGTCCACGCGCGCCGTCCTTGGCTGAAAGCGCCGATCGGGCCGTGCGGGACCGCTCCGTGCCACGGCCACCCATCGACTGGGAGGCGCCCGCGTATCTTGACGCAGGTGCGCTCGACGATGAGCTGCACCGCGTCGCAGGCGTGTGCCACACCTGCCGCCGTTGTGTGGATCTCTGCGAGAGCTTCCCTAGGCTCTTCGACCTGATCGACGGCGCGGGCAGCGTCGGCGCGGTGAAGAGCGCCGACTTCGAGAGCGTGGGTGCGGCCTGCACGCTCTGCGACATGTGCTATCCGGTTTGCCCCTACACGCCGCCGCACGTGCACGCGGTGGACTTTCCCGCTCTGATGATTCGCCAGCGGGCGCGTGCGCTGCACGATGGCGAGGTCGGCCCTATGGAGCGCGCGTTGGGCGAGACCGATCGCAACGGCCGGTGGCTCGGGGCTTTCGCGCCGCTCGCCAACTGGGCGGCGCGCCGGGGCAACCGACTCGCCCGGGCGCTCATGGAAGCGTTTGCCGGCATTCACCGCGACGCGGTGCTGCCGCGCTTCCATGCCCGGAGCTTCAGTCGGCGGGCCGATGCGTCCCCGCCGCCGGTGAACAAGGGAGCGCCGGCTGCCGGTCGCAAGGCCGTGATCTACGCGACGTGCTTCGTCGAGTACAACAATCCGGGCATCGGCCATGCTGCCCAGGGCGTGCTTGCGAAGAACGGCGTCGAAACCCAGATCGTCTACGACGAATGCTGCGGAATGCCGCAGTTGGAACGTGGCGATGTTGCCGAGATTTGCCGGCGCGCCCGTCGCGTTGCGGCCACGCTCGGTTCCTGGATCGAGCGCGGCTGGGACGTGGTCGCGCCGATTCCATCGTGTGCGCTGATGATGAAGACGACGTGGCCGCAGTACATGCCGGACGATCCGGCGGTGGCGCGCCTCGCGGAGCACACCAGCGACATTTCGGAATACATCGTGGGCATCGCCCGCGATGAGGGACTCGCCGAGGGACTGGCCGCCGCTCGACGGCGATGTCGCGCTCCACCAAGCCTGCCACGCCAGGGCCCAGAACATCGGTGCGAAAGCCGCCGTCATGCTGCGCTTGATCCCGGAGAGCAACGTCTTGATGATGCAGCGCTGCGCCGGGCACGGCGGCACCTGGGGCGTGATGAAGCGGAATTTCGAGACCGGCATGAAGGTCGGCGAGCCGGTCATCCGGCAGGCGGCCGAGAGCGGCCGCGCTTACCTCGCCTCGGAGTGTCCGCTCGCCGGCGAGCACATCGTGCAAGGGATGGAGCGGATCGGCGCGGGCCGAGCGCACCCGACGCGCGCCCATCACCCGATCGAGCTGATGGCGATGAGCTATGGCATCGACACCTGAGGGGATGCTCGATAAGCACGTGCAGGCGACGCTGACCGCGATGGCGCGCGCTCTCTACCCGCACGACTTCCTGGACGACGCTCCTTACCGCCGCGTGGTCGATATCGTCTCGGGGGAGGGGGGCGCGACCCAGCGCTCGCTGTTGGCGGAAGGGGTTGCGGCGCTGGATGCGGCGCTCGAGCGCCCCTTCGTCGCCCTTTCGGAGAAGGAGAAAGTGACCGCGCTCTATGCTGTCGAGGGCTCGCAATTCTTCGAAGTCGTGCGGGCCGGCACGGCGCGCCATCTCTACGACAATCGCGAGCTTTGGCCCCGTTTCGGCTACGAAGGGGCGTCGTCCCACCTCGGCGGCTATATCCAACGCGGCTTCGACGACATCGACTGGATCTCCGAGGATGAAGTGGACGCGGAGACCGAGCGATGACCACGCCTTATCTCGATGACGAGGACGTCCCCGCCGTCACCTATGACCTGACCGACGATAGCGTCGTCGTCATCATCGGCTCAGGCGCCGGCGGCGGCACCATGGCCGACGAGCTGACCCGGCGGGGGATCGACGTGGTCGTGCTGGAGGCCGGGCCACGCTTCAAGACGAGCGATTTCGTCAACGACGAGTGGGCGATGTACGACCTTCTCACCTGGAAGGATGAGCGGGCCTGCACCGGCGGCTCGCCCATCGCCCGCGACTACCCGACGGCGCCGACCTGGACCTGCAAGGGATTGGGCGGGACCACGCTTCATTGGGCGGCCATGTGTCCGCGTCCGAATCCCTACGAGTTCAAGGCGCGCTCCACTTACGGCGAGATCGAGGGCGCCGCCCTGGAGGACTGGCCGGTCGACCATGAGGAGTTAGAGCCCTTCTACCGCGAGGCCGAGAGCAAGATGGGTGTCAGCGGGCGGGGCAATATCGCGCAGCACCGGGGCAATAACGCCTGTCGGGTCATGGCGCTCGGCGCAAAGCGCATGGGCTATCGCGACTATGGTCCCAACAATGTGGCGATCAATGCGGTGCCGCGCGACGGGCGCAACGCCTGCGATAAGATCGGATTCTGCATGCAAGGCTGCCGCTCGGGCGGCAAGTGGTCCACCTTTGTTTCGGAGCTGCCGCGCGCAGAGGCCACGGGCCATTGCGAGATTCGCACGCGATCGATGGCGCTCCGCATCGAGCATGACGAGCGCGGCAAGGTCCGCGGCGTGCTTTATGCCGATGCCGCGGGGCACCATCACTTGCAGAAGGCGCGGCTGATTTGCGTGGCGGCGAACTCGATCGAGACCGCGCGGCTGCTGCTCAACTCGGAGTCGAACGCGTGGCCGGACGGGCTTGCCAACGGAGCGGGCGCGGTCGGCCGGCACTACATGCGTCATGTGACGGCCTATATGTACGGCGAGTTCCTGAAGCCGGTGCGCATGTACCGCGGAATGACCGTCGCCGGCATCATCCGCGACGAGGCCCGGCACGACCCGGCGCGCGGCTTCGCCGGCGGTTTCTATTTCGGCTCCATGGGCCTCGGCCTGCCCTTCTTCGCGGCGTTCATGAGTCCGGGGCGCTGGGGCCGCGACTACGCGAGCTGGATCGAGGCCTATGAGTGCGTCGGGGGATTGTTCGTGAACGGCGAGGACATGCCGATCGCCTCCAACCGGGTGACCTTGCATCCCAGCGAGAGAGACCGGCATGGGCTACCCATCGCTTGCCTCAATCTCGACGATCACCCCAACGATCTCGCGATGAAGCGTTACGCCTACCGCAACGGGATCCCGATCCTGGAGGCGGCCGGTGCGTTCCGCATCTTCTGCTCGCCGCCGCTCCCGGTCTCGCACAATCTCGGCACCTGCCGCATGAGCGACGACCCCGGTGCAGGCGTGGTCGACCGCTGGGGCCGGAGCCACGAGATCCCCAACCTCTTCATCTCCGACGGCAGCCAGTTCACCTCGTCGCTCGCGGGCAATCCGACGCTCACAATCGTCACCCTCGCCATCCGGCAAGCGGGACACATCGCCCGCCTGATGGGCCGCGGAGAGATCTAACCCGCCTGCTCTTTCTCCTCACGCTCGGCTGGCCACGCCCGGTCTTGGCGCAGATAAATCGTCAGCAACTCCGACATCCATACGGAGGGAAATTCGAAGACACAAGAATTTCAGCTTCGCCCGTGTCATGGTGTGAAGTCCAACACAGGTCGAAGTATCTAAATCCCGACTCTTATCGAAGTTCAGGGTCCGAATAAAAGCAGGTCGCATCGACTCCTATCCATTCGCTAGACTCTCCGAATGTTCTTACCGCTCTATCCAATTGAATCGTCAAGTAATTGCTCGGCTCGGAGTGGTTATATGTAACTGCCCAGGTACCCCCTCTCTCTTATGGAACAAGCCAGTTCCTTTTGCGTCAACGCCCCCACGCCGCGGGGGTGCCTACTCTCTTGAGCGCGAGAGGATGATGAACGCCGCGTCGCGAACAAGATGAGAGGACAGCGATACTCAGGATGAGCCGGAGAAGTTCAGGAGCGCAGTCTCAGACTTCCTGACCTCGTGATGCTGGCTGTTCTGGGCAGCGTGCCGGGAACTCCTTGAATTCTGATACATTTCGGTTGTTTCAGGCGGTTTTTCGCTGGGTGTCGCGCCCGAGGTCTGATATTATAATTTGATACCAATTGCACGGTCTCAACCATGCCCAGTACCCTCCCAATGTGCCCTCCAGAGGCGGTCTCGATCGGCAACAGCTGCTTCGCCGTCCTGATCTCGGACGACACCTTCACCTACTTTTCCAACCTCATTCCCTTTGACAGCCACGCCGCCGATGACCGCACGGCCATGCTCTTGCGGATCGGCCGCCTCGCGGCGATCAGCGCGGTCTCGCCGCAGGAACTGGCTGACGCTTTCGCTGTCTCGCGCGCGACGGTGCAGCGCGCACGACGGCGCTACCTGGCCGAGGGCGAAGCGGGGTTCATGAAGCCCCGGCGCGGTCGCGGGCCGTCGGTGTTCACTCCGGAGTTGGCGGAGAAGGCGACGGCGTTGCTGGCATCGGGCCTGAGCGGCTCTGCGGCGGCCCGGGTTCTCGGCGTGTCAGCGCCATCGGTCAACAAGTGGCGCCGTCAGGGACTGATCGGCAACACGGAGGCGGATGGGGAGCCCGGACGCTCAGCGCTGGCTGCGCCGCCTGACGCGGGTGCGGCTCCTGAAGGCCGTGTCGATGAAGAGAGTACCGGTGCCCCGGGGCCGGAGACGGCGCCGGGGCTGGAAGCGCAGCCGCAAACGGATCGCAGCGCGCGCGATCGGCGGGACCGGCAGGCGCCGATGGGGCGTGCGACTTGCGATGTTCCGGCTCGGGTTCTGGCCAGTTGTGGACAGGCGGGGCCGGTCGAACCGCAGTTCGCCGCCGCCGCCCGCGGTGTCCGCTTCGGCGGCGTGCTCGCCGCCCTGCCGGCCCTGCTGAAGGAAGGTCTTCTCTCCGAGACCGGTCTCCTGCCATTGCTGCCGAAGGGCTATTACGGCTTGCCTACGATCCTGCTCTTCCTGGCCTTCATGACCTTGGCGCGGGTGCGCAACCCCGAGAGCCTGCGCTACCAGGCGCCGGGCGAATGGGGCGCCATTCTCGGCCTCGATCGCTGCCCCGAGGTCAAGACGCTGCGCCGCAAGATCGCTCTCATCGCCGACGACGAGGCCGGCGTGCGGGCGTGGCAGCTCGCCCTTGCCAGGCGCTGGCAGGCCGACGAGCCGGAGCTCTGGGCGACGCTGGCCATCGACGGGCACGTCAAGGTCTACTCCGGCCGCAAGGGGCGCTTGCCCAAGCACTTCGTCTCGCGCGAGAAGCTGTGCCTGCCGGCGAGCGCCAGCTACTGGATCAACGCTCTGGGCGGCAAGCCGCTGCTCTGTCTGCACAAGCCGCTGGACCCGAAGATGGTCGCGGCCATCGAAGCCGACGTGGTGCCGGCGCTGCAGGAGCTTGGGATCGTTGGCGCCGGGGCGCCGGACCTGACCGCCGAGCATCCCGGCCAGCCGGCGCTCACCCTGGTCTTCGACCGCGAGGGCTGGAGCCCGGATCTGTTCCGCCGGCTGGCGAGGCGCGGCGTCGCCTGCCTGACCTGGCACAAGAACTTCAGGGGCGAGGACTGGCCGGCCGAGGACTTCGGCGCGATGACCGTTCCCATTCACGGACCGGCGGCGGACGGCAGCGCCACCATGCGGCTGGCTGAGAAGCCGGTGACGTTGCCGAACGGCTTCAGGGTGCGCCAGATCCGCCGCCTGCTCGACAACGGCCGTCAGGTGCCGCTGATCACCACCGATCCGCACAAGCCGATGGCTGAGGTTGCGGGCGCCATGTTCTCGCGCTGGTCGCAGGAGAACTTCTTCAAGTACATGCGTGACGAGTTCAATCTCGACGCCCTGCCGACCCACGAGCTCGAGCCTCTCGATCCCGCCGCCATGGTCGTCAACCCGCTGCGGCGGGCCTATGACAAGGCAATCCATCGCCTCGACCGCCAGCTTGGCCGCCTGCGCAACCGCATCGCCGACACGGCCCGGAAGAAGCAGCCGACGGCGGAACTCAGGAGGGAAGTCAGGGACCTCCAGGATGTCCGCGACATCGTCAGGGCCAGCCGCAGGGAGACGCCCAAGCACTGCCGGGCCGGCGACCTCGACGAAGCCGAGCAGCTCGATGCCTTGCCCGCGCGCGAGCGCCTCCTCCTCGACGTCATCCGGATGATCGCCTACCGCGCCGAAACCCGCATGATGCTTCCCGTCATGCAGGCGCAGGGCCACAAGCCCCATCCCCGGAAACTGCTTCAAGCGCTGCTCACCGCCGATGCCGACATCCTGCCGGATCCTGGCAATGGCCTCCTGCGGGTCCACATTCTTGGCCTCGCAAACGACGCCTGCGACCGTTGGATCGATGCGGTTCTGAGCGACCTGAACGCCACCGAAACGGTCTTCCCCGGCACCCGTCTGCGCATAGTCTACGACATCGACGGGGCCTCGGAATCCGCGCGGCTCGTGTCACCTAAAATCAGCAGAGGTCAGGAAGTCTGAGACTCAGACTTCCTGACCTCGTGATGCTGGCTGTTCTGGGCAGCGTGCCGGGAACTCCTTGAATTCTGATACATTTCGGTTGTTTCAGGCGGTTTTTCGCTGGGTGTCGCGCCCGAGGTCTGATATTATAATTTGATACCAATTGCACGGTCTCAACCATGCCCAGTACCCTCCCAATGTGCCCTCCAGAGGCGGTCTCGATCGGCAACAGCTGCTTCGCCGTCCTGATCTCGGACGACACCTTCACCTACTTTTCCAACCTCATTCCCTTTGACAGCCACGCCGCCGATGACCGCACGGCCATGCTCTTGCGGATCGGCCGCCTCGCGGCGATCAGCGCGGTCTCGCCGCAGGAACTGGCTGACGCTTTCGCTGTCTCGCGCGCGACGGTGCAGCGCGCACGACGGCGCTACCTGGCCGAGGGCGAAGCGGGGTTCATGAAGCCCCGGCGCGGTCGCGGGCCGTCGGTGTTCACTCCGGAGTTGGCGGAGAAGGCGACGGCGTTGCTGGCATCGGGCCTGAGCGGCTCTGCGGCGGCCCGGGTTCTCGGCGTGTCAGCGCCATCGGTCAACAAGTGGCGCCGTCAGGGACTGATCGGCAACACGGAGGCGGATGGGGAGCCCGGACGCTCAGCGCTGGCTGCGCCGCCTGACGCGGGTGCGGCTCCTGAAGGCCGTGTCGATGAAGAGAGTACCGGTGCCCCGGGGCCGGAGACGGCGCCGGGGCTGGAAGCGCAGCCGCAAACGGATCGCAGCGCGCGCGATCGGCGGGACCGGCAGGCGCCGATGGGGCGTGCGACTTGCGATGTTCCGGCTCGGGTTCTGGCCAGTTGTGGACAGGCGGGGCCGGTCGAACCGCAGTTCGCCGCCGCCGCCCGCGGTGTCCGCTTCGGCGGCGTGCTCGCCGCCCTGCCGGCCCTGCTGAAGGAAGGTCTTCTCTCCGAGACCGGTCTCCTGCCATTGCTGCCGAAGGGCTATTACGGCTTGCCTACGATCCTGCTCTTCCTGGCCTTCATGACCTTGGCGCGGGTGCGCAACCCCGAGAGCCTGCGCTACCAGGCGCCGGGCGAATGGGGCGCCATTCTCGGCCTCGATCGCTGCCCCGAGGTCAAGACGCTGCGCCGCAAGATCGCTCTCATCGCCGACGACGAGGCCGGCGTGCGGGCGTGGCAGCTCGCCCTTGCCAGGCGCTGGCAGGCCGACGAGCCGGAGCTCTGGGCGACGCTGGCCATCGACGGGCACGTCAAGGTCTACTCCGGCCGCAAGGGGCGCTTGCCCAAGCACTTCGTCTCGCGCGAGAAGCTGTGCCTGCCGGCGAGCGCCAGCTACTGGATCAACGCTCTGGGCGGCAAGCCGCTGCTCTGTCTGCACAAGCCGCTGGACCCGAAGATGGTCGCGGCCATCGAAGCCGACGTGGTGCCGGCGCTGCAGGAGCTTGGGATCGTTGGCGCCGGGGCGCCGGACCTGACCGCCGAGCATCCCGGCCAGCCGGCGCTCACCCTGGTCTTCGACCGCGAGGGCTGGAGCCCGGATCTGTTCCGCCGGCTGGCGAGGCGCGGCGTCGCCTGCCTGACCTGGCACAAGAACTTCAGGGGCGAGGACTGGCCGGCCGAGGACTTCGGCGCGATGACCGTTCCCATTCACGGACCGGCGGCGGACGGCAGCGCCACCATGCGGCTGGCTGAGAAGCCGGTGACGTTGCCGAACGGCTTCAGGGTGCGCCAGATCCGCCGCCTGCTCGACAACGGCCGTCAGGTGCCGCTGATCACCACCGATCCGCACAAGCCGATGGCTGAGGTTGCGGGCGCCATGTTCTCGCGCTGGTCGCAGGAGAACTTCTTCAAGTACATGCGTGACGAGTTCAATCTCGACGCCCTGCCGACCCACGAGCTCGAGCCTCTCGATCCCGCCGCCATGGTCGTCAACCCGCTGCGGCGGGCCTATGACAAGGCAATCCATCGCCTCGACCGCCAGCTTGGCCGCCTGCGCAACCGCATCGCCGACACGGCCCGGAAGAAGCAGCCGACGGCGGAACTCAGGAGGGAAGTCAGGGACCTCCAGGATGTCCGCGACATCGTCAGGGCCAGCCGCAGGGAGACGCCCAAGCACTGCCGGGCCGGCGACCTCGACGAAGCCGAGCAGCTCGATGCCTTGCCCGCGCGCGAGCGCCTCCTCCTCGACGTCATCCGGATGATCGCCTACCGCGCCGAAACCCGCATGATGCTTCCCGTCATGCAGGCGCAGGGCCACAAGCCCCATCCCCGGAAACTGCTTCAAGCGCTGCTCACCGCCGATGCCGACATCCTGCCGGATCCTGGCAATGGCCTCCTGCGGGTCCACATTCTTGGCCTCGCAAACGACGCCTGCGACCGTTGGATCGATGCGGTTCTGAGCGACCTGAACGCCACCGAAACGGTCTTCCCCGGCACCCGTCTGCGCATAGTCTACGACATCGACGGGGCCTCGGAATCCGCGCGGCTCGTGTCACCTAAAATCAGCAGAGGTCAGGAAGTCTGAGACTAAGGAGCCACTGACCGGATTATTGCCGGTCGGAATGCCTTCGATGTGCAGGGTGTAGAACGAGCCGTTCTCTACGCTGCCGCTATTGTATGCCTTGAACAGCGTCTCGAAGCCCTGCGTTGCCCAGTAGCCCCAATCGTCGAATGAGTGCTGTACGCGTGCGCCGGAGAAGGTCCCAGGGTAGCGGCCCTCCAAGTTGATGACCTGATAGCTCGTTGTTCCTTCGTTGCCGACGCTCCCATCCGTACTTAGCGTCGGCGTGTCCGTTTCGGTGACGATGCTCACCTGTTTACTGAGCGTCAGAGCATTTCCTTTTACGCCAAGCGCATTGGGCGCGCCAATATCGCCGTCCCCATCTCCGTCGCCGTCCCCGCCTTCTGCAAGCTCACTTGCCCCGGTTTGAAGGCGCGCATCCTGCCCGTGGAGGACAGCCAGCTCTTTGCTGCCGCCACCGCCGCCGCACGCGTTCAGAAGGAACGCAACACAGGTGAGAGCTGCGACGAGTTTCGGATTGGCGAACCGTGACCATCGCTGCCCCGACCTCGCCAGCATCTCGAGAGTCAGCATCGACACGGACCCGAGGAGGGTGCCGAGCCTTGTCGCCGCTCGAATGCGGAATTCCGTGTGCCAGCGGGAGATTTGGAACCACCGGGACGATACCTGGGAGGGGTCGCGGTGGAATCGATGGCTCACGTGGTGGATGGCGGCGTGCGGCTTCATGGCGACCGTCCCCTTCGATTTGGACTGGACGCCAAGTCAAACCGCTTGCTGGAACGGCCACTAGACTGGTTTGTTATAGGGAGAGGCGCCCCACGTAGGTCCATTGCTATATAAATGGGGGCCCTGTGGTCTGTTATATGAACCGCGGTGCCATGGGCGTGGCCGTCACCCCGCTCGCCACGAGCCGCGCTCCGGTGCACCCTTGCCGCGGGCAGCGTCGGATTTGGGACCGCGGGCGGTGAGAATGATCGAGGGCCCGCAGGTGATAGTGGCCCGCTACGGAGGATTACCGGTCAAATGCGGGAAACATCGAGAAAGATCATCCAACAACGATTGCTTGCTTTAGCGGCGCTGACGTTGGCCATACTGTTCTTCTTGTATGATCTTATTGTAGACATCGTAATAGAAGACGAATTAGGTACGACCCATTTCATTATGGAGTTGATAATTTTTCTTGGCGTGACGATGGCACTTCTTCTCAATGCACGTGATCTGGGGCGACTGCGCACTCGGCTGGACGTGGAAGAGAAACGGAACAAGGTGGTTTCCCAGGGACTTGCTGACAGCATCGCCGAGCTGATGGACGAATGGCGCATGACAAGCAGCGAGAAGGACGTCGCCTGGCTCATCATCAAGGGATATCGCTTCGCCGAAATCGCCGAGGCGCGTGGGGTGAAGGAAAACACCACCCGGCTACAGGCCACCGCCATCTATGCGAAGGCCGGGGTCAGCGGCCGCGCCGAATTTGTCGCCGAAATAATTCAATCTCTGCTGCTGCTCCTTCCCGACGAAAAACACACCTCGCGATAGGGAGCCGCTGAAGCGCGAAGACTTGAGCTTGCCTTTGCTGCGGACCAACTGTCTGCGTCGAGCCCTTGCCTGCATGGTTTCAGCTCGACCAACGAGCTGAGGCGCATATGGGCACGAGCCCCCGCGCCAACTACTGTCGACCGCTCGCATGACGCTCGTCGCTATTTCTGCCGTGCCTCCTGTGGTCTAGCCCGACCAATTCGCGGACTGTTTGGCATGTGACCTTTGGTTGACGGCGCCTGTTGTCCTGCGCCGCCGTTTGGCGCCGGGATCTTGGGATGGTCGCCATTGGGTTGAGGGTTGAACGAGCTTGGGTTTTCGGGGCACGTCGCCCGGGCGCTCACGGGCCTGCTGCGGCGAGACGTCCTGCGAGCTGGCGGAAGAGGGCGTCGTCGGGGTAAGCCGAGGTGAAGTGGATGCGGCCGGCCTCGATCAGCGCCAGGATCATCTCGGGCTTGAGGGGAAGTGTCGTGATCTCGACGCCGAAAGGCGCGAGGGCGTCGCAGATGGCGTTGGCGAGCGCACCCGGCACTGGCCCCGGCCGGCCTTCGCCGACTGCGCGAACGCCGAGCGGATGGTCCGGGCAGGGCGTCGGCGCATGGCCTACCGTCACATTCGGGACATCCGCCGCGGAGGCGAGGCGGTAGTTCTCGAAGTCCGCAGTCAGTTGCTGGCCGTTCTCGTCGTAAAGGAACTCCTCGAACATCGCGTTCGACATGCCTTGCACCACGCCGCCTTGAACCTGGCCCTCGACGACGATCGGGTTGATGACCGTGCCGACGTCTTCGCAGGTGGCGTAGTCGAGGATGGTGAACTGCCCGGTTTCGATGTCGACCTCGACCTTGGCGGCCTGCGCCGTGAAGCAGATCATCGGCTTGGGGGCCTCGAAATAGGCCGTGTGCTCGAGCCCCGGACTCTCGCCGGGCGGCAGGTTGATCGAGCCCATCACGATGCGATCCGCGAGCGCGCCGAACGCGCGCCGGATGTTGCCGTCCTTCTCGTAAATGACTGCGCCGCCCCGGAAGCTGAAATCGGCGGGGTCTGCACCCTCCAGCCCGTGATCGTGGCTCATGTAGCGTGCCATCTTGGCCTTGAGTGCGGTCGCAGCTTCGGCGATGGCGGCAACGGTGTAGGACGCGCCGCGCGCGCCGACCGTGCCCGAGCTGAGCGGCGTGGTGCCGGTGTCGCCGTGGTGGACGCTGACGTCATCCGGGTGAATGCCGAATATCTCGGCGGCGACCTGTGCCATCGTGGTCTCGTGGCTCTGCCCCTGCGGCGCGTCGCCCTCATGGATGGCGACCTTGCCGCGCGGGTCGATGCGCATGGTGACGACGCCGTAGC
Source organism: Alphaproteobacteria bacterium (assembly GCA_963422645.2). GTDB lineage: Bacteria > Pseudomonadota > Alphaproteobacteria > UBA828 > UBA828 > WTGU01. Next base: position 68,099 of record CAXXVO010000006.1, on the reverse strand, counting down.
CGGGCTGGTTCTCGAGCGGCACGAGCACGTCGGAGGGGATGCCGGAGAACTCGGCACCGCAGGCGAAGCCGATCCCGAGATAGCGGCCGGAGGCGCGGGCGTCGGCCTGCTGCGCGCGAAAGCCGGCGAGATCGACCCTGTCGATCAGCGCGTCCCACGCCTTCACGTAGTCGCCGCTGTCGTGATGAACCCCGGTCACGCTGGTGAAGGGAAAGTCGGTGACCAGGTTCCTGCGCTTCAGCGCAGCCGTCTCCATGCCGAGCCTGCGCGCCAGCATGTCGAGGCCGCGTTCGAGCGCGAAGCGTGTCGGAAAGGCCCCGAACGAGCGGGACGGGCTGAGGCAGGTCTTGTTGGTGACGGCACAGCGCAGCTTGATGTCCGCATGGCCGATCGCATAGGCGTTGGGCAGCATCACCGAGCCCAGCGAGGGCATGACGAAGCCCCAATAGACCCCCTGACGGCCATCGCCCACGTCGCCGATGCCGCGATTGCGGAGCGCGAGGATGCGTCCCTCGTTGTCCGCCGCGATTTCGAGATCGTGGATCTGATCGCGCTCCTGACTGACCGTCATCAGGTGCTCCTCGCGGGTCTCGATCCAGCGCACCGGGCGCCCGAGCTTGCGCGCGAGATGACAGACCACGACATGCTCGCGGTAGAAGGGCGCCTTGACGCCAAAGCCGCCGCCCTGATCGCGCGGCGCGACGACCCGGACCTCGGCGGTCGAAAGCTCGAGCAGGTCGGCGAGCGCGAGGCGTTCGATGTGGGGGCGCTGGGTCGTGAGGTGGACGGTGAGCCCGTCGGTCTCGCTCCAGAGTGCAAGCGCCCCCCGGGTCTCGATCGGGCAGACGCCGCAGCGCTGGGTGCGGAAGCGCTGCTTGAGCACCACGTGGGCTTGCGCGAACAACGCCTCGACCTCAGCGTCGTTCCTGGCGATTCGATCCGCTTCGAAGCCGCCGGTGAAGCTCGTCGCGAAGATCTCGTTGTCGTCCCAGTCGTCGTAGACGCGCGGAGAGTCGTCGCAGAGCGCCGCCTCGGCGTCGGTGATCACGGGCAATTCCTCGTAATCGACCTCCACCGCGGCGGCGGCGTCCTCGGCGAGATACTTGTCTTGGGCCACGACCGCGGCGAGCGGCTCGCCGTGCCAGTACACCTCGTCCACCGCGAGCGGCCAGTACTGCCGGTACTTGGCGGCAAAAGCGGGGATCAGCACCGGAATCCTCTGGCCCTGCATCTCCGTCGCGAGCTCGGCCCCGGTGATGGCGCCCACCACGCCAGGCATTGCCAGCGCCGTCTCGAGCCGGATGTCTCTGATCCTGGCATGCGCATGGCTCGAGCGGACGAAGCAGAGATGCAGGCAGTCGGGGACGCGCACATCGGCCAGGAATTCGCCCCGACCGGTGAGTAGGCGGGCATCCTCGCGGCGCCTCAGCGAGCGGCCGATCCAGCGTGTCTCGCCGGTCGCGGTCGCGGTCATGGCCCGGTCTCGGTTTCTGCCGGCGGCGCTTCGGGGTTCAGCCCGTGACGCATGGCGGAGGCCGCGAGGATCGCCTCGACGATGTGGCTGTACCCGGTGCAGCGGCACAGGTTTCCAACCAGCGTGCGGCGCACCTCGTCCTCGGTCGGGTTGATGTTCTCGTCCAGGAAGTCGGCCGCGTTCATCAGAATCCCGCTCGTGCAGAATCCGCACTGCAGCGCGTGATAGCGGCGGAACGTCTGCTGCAAACGGTGCAGCTTGTCAGCGGTGCCGAGCCCCTCGATGGTGGTGATCTCCCTGCCGTCGGCCTGCACCGCGAGCTTCATGCAGGACTTGTTGGCGCGTCCGTCGATCTGCACCGTGCAGGCCCCGCAGCGCCCTTCGTAGGTGCAACCGATATGCGTGCCGGTGAGGCCGCACTCGTCGCGGATGAAATCGACGAGGAGGAGGCGGAGCGGCACTTCTCGCGTATACGCCCTGCCGTTGACGGTGACGGTGATCGTCTTCTCCACGGCGTTACCCTCCCGTCGCGCGGGCATGGGCCAGGGTCAGCACATCGCGACCGAGCGTGCGGATGAGCACCTTGCGATAGTGGGCGCTGGCGAGAGTGTCGGTCTGCGTCTCGATGGCATCGGCTGCCGCGCCCGCCGCCTCGGCGAAGGCCTCGGGCGTCGCCGGCCGGCCGCACAGAAGGTCGCTCACGCCATCGAATCGCTGGGCGGTCGGCAGAATTCCGCCGACGCTGAGGCGCGCGTCCGTGCAATCCCCAGCCTCGTCGACCTCAATGGAGGCGGCAATGCCGACGATCGGCAGTCCGTCCACCGTCGCGCCGTATTTTCTGTAGGCGCTGCCGGCGCCGCGATACGGCGCGGAGGGGAAATTGATCTCAATCAGGAGCTCGTCGTCCTGCCGCGCGGTTTCGAGCGGCCCGATCAGGAACTCGTCGATGGGCACGCTTCTCTCACCACCCTTCAGCGAGGCGAGAACAAGCGTGGCGTCGAGGCAGAGGCAGACATTGGGCAGGCACGAGGCGACGTAATTCCAGCAGAGGCTGCCGCCGATGGTACCGGCGTTGCGCACTTGGCGGTCGCCCACCGTCGCCGCCGCATCGCCGATCGCGTGCAGAGCGCCGTGCAGGGCCGAGGTCACGGTGAGCTCGCGGTAGCGGGTGAGGGGGCGCACGGTCACGCCGTGCGGCCCTTTGGCGAGGCCGCTGAGCGCCTCGACCTCGTTGAGGTCAATGAGCGCATGCGGCGTCGCCAGCCGCGCCTTCATCGCCTGCATCAGGCTCATGCCGCCGGCGATGAACATGGCGCCGTCCCCCGCCTGGGCGAGGCAGGTCAGCGCCTCATCGATGGTCCGCGGCAGGAAATAGGCCTCGATCGGCGCTGGATACATGGCGGCGCACAGACTATGCCGAATTTACGGTGAGACACAGTGCTGGCCGGTTTGATCCGGGTCCGAGTTATCCTGTTTGAGACTGCCGGAGCCCGAACAGGAATCGCCGGCTGCCGGCCAGCTCGCGCCGCCGTTGCAGGTCCATGGTGCAGTCCTCGGCAGCGTCCAGGGCGCGCACGGCGCTCTCGTAGAGCGGGAGCGCCGCGGCGACGGCGATGGAGGGCCGGATCCGCTCCACGGTGAAGTCCAGCTTCTCCCGTGCTTGCGCGGTGGTGTAGCGGCCTTCCCGCACCCAATCGAGGGTAATCCAGTCCAGGGTCTCCAGGAACGAGAGCGAATCCGCCGCCTGCACGAAGTCGGCCTCCCAGCCGCCGCCTATCTCATGCCGCAGGATGAGCCGGCGCACGCGTCGGTTGAACGCCTCGTCCGGCGCCGGCGCGCGGCTGCGCAGCCATTCCTCGACAATATTCGCCGAGCGGGTGGAGTGCGCGAAGAGGTAGTCGGGATCGTCGAAGCCGTTGGTCGGCGTGCTGGAAGGCCCGCCGGGGAAGAAGCGCTCGGCGTCGTGCGTCAACGCGGCGAACTTGAGCTCGGGCGAGGCCTCCGGGCAGATCTTGATGGCCCACATCCGCGTCGCGATCAGATGCTCAAGCTGGTAGAAGCCGTCCAGCCACTGCATCGCGTCATCCTCCAAGGGCGAGAGGCCGGCGTTGGCATAGCGCCCGCGGGCGGGATACTCCATCTCGGCTACCTCATCCTGGCTCGTGGCCCGCGCGGGCGCCTCTTGCCGCTGCCAGCGCCTGCCAGACACGCTCCGGCGTGAGCGGCAAGGTCGAGATTTCGACGCCGTAGTCCGCCAGCGCATCGCAGATGGCGTTGGTGACGGCGGCGGCCGGCGGAATCGTGCCGACCTCGCCCACGCCTCGCACGCCGAAGGGCGTGACCGTGGAGGGGAGCTCGGTGTGCAGCAGGTCGATCGGCGGCACGTCCATGATGGTGGGCGCGAAGTAGTCCAGCATGCTGCCGCTGACGAGCTGGCCGGTGCCTTCGTCGTAGCGAAGCTCCTCCGCCAGCGCCGCGCCCAGCCCCTGCACCAGCCCGCCCCGCACCTGGCCTTCCACCAGCGGCGGGTTGACCACGACGCCGCAGTCGTGCGCCATCACGAAGCGCTCCACGTCGAACTCGCCGCTCTCGGCCTCGACCGAGACCAACGCTGCTGCGGTCCCGAAGGAAAACGACGCATGCGTGGGCTCGAAGTGCGCGGCCGCCTCCAGGCCCGGCTCCTCGTCTTCCGGAATTCCCTGCCCGATGATCGCGCGGGTGAAGATGTCGGCGAGCGGCACGGTGCGGCCGGGTTCGTCTGCTACGTGCACGGCGCGCCCGCTCACCTCCAGCGCGCCCGGAGTCGATTGCAGGACCATGGCCGCGATGCGGAGGGTCTTGTTGCGCAGCGCGTCCGCGGCCTCGCGGATGGCGCCGGCAGCCGCGATCAGGGTGCGTGAGGCGAAGGCGCCGGTGTTGAGCGGCGATGCACCGCTGTCGCCGGCATGGACGGTGATGGCTTCGTAGTCGATGCCGAAGACCTCGGCGCAGACTTGGGCGAAGGCCGTCTCGCTGCCCTGGCCGAAGGTGGAGACCCCGGTGTAGAGGTCGATGCCGCCGGAGCGGTTGGCCCGCAAGGTCACGCTCTCGTGGGCGCCGAAGCGGGAGCCGCGGCCTGCGAGGAAGCGCGCGCTGGCATAGCCCGTGCGCTCGACGAAGGAGGCGAAGCCGATACCCGTCAGGCGCTCGTCGCCCCGGTTGTCGCGGCGGCCGGCGCGATGGGCGTCGTAATTGACCGCGTCGGCGGCCAGCTGCAGGGTCTTCAGGTAATCGCCGCTGTCGTAGACCGCGCGGCTCGGCGTGGTCCAGGGCAGGTCCTCCGGCCGGAGCAAGTTCCGTCGCCTTAGCTCCAGCGGGTCGATCTTGAGCCGGCGCGCCAGCCGGTCGAGCAACACCTCCAGGGCGAAGTTGACCTCCGGCTGGCCGTAGCCGCGATAGGCCCCGACCGGCGTCTTGTTGGTGAGCGCGACGCGGCGCTCGACCGCCGCATCGGCCACCTTGTAAGGGCCGGTGAAGACCACGCTCGAGAGCTGCGCCGAGCCGTAGGTCGAGTTCCAGGCGCCGAGGTCGGTGGTGTACTGGTTGGTGACCGCGACGATGCGGCCGTCGGCCTCGGCACCGATGCGAAGGTCGTGCACGGCCTCGCGCGCCTGGGTGCTGGCGCGGAAGAATTCCAGGCGGTCCTCGATCCACTTGACCGGACGCCGGATTGCCATGGCGTGCAGCGCTGCCAGCACGTCCTCGGGATAGAGGCCGAGCTTCATGCCGAAGCCGCCGCCGACATCGGAGGCGATGACCCGAATGCACCCCTCGTCGAGGGGCAGGCACTCCGCCAACTGCTGCCGGATCAGATGCGGCGTCTGGGTAGAGGCGTAGACCTCCAGCGCGCGGGCGCCGGCACGCCAATGGGCGACGATGCCGCGCGCCTCCATCGGGAGCGCGCTCACCCGGTTCACGTGGAAGCGTCCCTCGACCACGACCGGGGCCGCAGCCATGCGGCTCTCCGGCTCCCCGGCGCGGTCCACGTTGCTGGTCAGCAGGTTGGACGGCAGCGTCTCGGGATGCAGCACCGGCGCGTCGTCGGCGAGCGCGCCGAGCGTGTCGGTCACATGCGGCAACGGCTCGTAGTCGATGTCGATGAGCTCCAGCGCGTCCTCGGCAATGGCGCGGCTGGTCGCCACCACGCTCACCACCGGCTGGCCCTCGTGGATCGCCTCTTCACCCGCCAGCGCGTAGTAGGGCAGCAGGGGCGCGCCGGGCACCGGCCGCAACACCGTCAGCGGCTCGCTCGCGGCCCGCACGCCGGCGCCCGTCAGGATGTGCCTGACGCCGGGGAGGGCGCGGGCTTGAGCCACGTCGATCGCACCGATCGCAGCGCGGGGGAAGGGGCAGCGGCCCACCGCCATCTCCAGCTGGTGGGCCAGTTGCACGTCGTCGGTGAAGAGGCCGTCGCCTTGCAGCAGGCGATCGTCCTCCTTGCGCGGGAGCGAGGCGCCGATGAGGCTCTGGCGCGGAGCCCTCATTCCGACTCCTCGCCGCCGGGCGGCTCTGCGGCCCGGTCCGCGCCCAGATAGTCCTCCACTGCGCGCAGGATGTTCTCGTAGCCGGTGCAGCGGCAGAGGACGCCGGCGAGCTCTTCGCGGATCTCGGCGCGGGAGAGCACCCGGCCGCCGGCCTTCAGGCTTTCCGCCAGCATCAGGAAGCCCGGCGTGCAGTAGCCGCACTGGAGCGCGTGGTGCCGCTTGAAGGCCTCCTGCGCCGCATTCAGGCGGTCGCCTTCGGCCAGGGCTTCGACCGTTCTCACCTCGGCGCCGTCGAGCTGCACGGCGAGCATCAGGTAGGACTTGATCGCGGCGCCGTCCACCAGGATCGTGCACATGCCGCAGACGCCCTGCTCGCAGCCGACGTGGGTGCCGGTCCAGCCCAGGCGATGGCGCAGGAAGTCGGCCGCGTGCATGCGGGCCGGCGCCTCGGCCGATACCGCCTCGCCGTTCAGGCGGAAAGCGAAGGCCAGCTCATTGCCGCTCAACGGCAGTCTCCTCGGGCCGGTGTCCGGCGCGCGGCTCGTCGGCGGCCGAGAGCGCCTGCTCCAGGTTGGAGGCGAATTCCGCGGTCACCTTCGCGGCGTGCTTGTTGACTACCGCGCTGCCGACGGTGCCGAGCACGCCGGCCAGTGCGACCTCGCCCTCCACCGCGATGCAGGTCTCGCCTCCTGCCTGCGCGAGCGTCACCACGTTCTGCGCCCGAAAATTCCCGACCGCGCCGCGCACCGCCTTGCCGGTCGCCGTGAAGGCGATGCGCGCGCCGGCGACGCGCTCGGTGATGCGCACCTTGGCCTGGAGGGTCGTCGACATGGGTCCGAGTTTCTGGGTCGCGCGGACGGAATAGCTGTCGTCCTCGCCTTCCACTGGCTCCACCTCCTCGACTCCCGGCATGCAGCGCGCGACCTCCAGCGGCTGTTCGAAGAAGCGCCAGACCTTGTCGCCGCTTTCCCGGACGCGGAACTCGTGGCGATATTTCATCGCGCGGCCGCTTGCGCCGAGGCGCGCAGGTCGCGCAACGCCCGCGCGACGTAGAGCGGCACGAGGTGGGCGCGGTATTCGGCCGAGCCCCGGATATCGTCGGGCGGGTCGATGGCGTCGAGCGCAGCCTCGCCTGTCGCGGCGATGTCGGTGTCGTCGAGGCGACTTCCGTCGAGAAGAGCCATGCCGGCCTCGGCCAGAACCGGCGTGTCGTTGACTCCGCCGAGCCCGATGCGAAGTTCGCTCCAGCGGCCGTCGTCCGAGATGTGACCGGCCGCCGCCACCGAGAGCACGCAGAAATCGTTGTGCCGTCGGCAGCACTCGCGAAAGGCGAAGTGCGGCGGATGCGGGGGAAAGCGGATCTGCGTCAGCACCTCGTCGGGCGCGAGCGTGGTGGCGTAGGCGCCCTCGTAGAGCTCCGTCATGGCGATGGTGCGCGCGCCGGACGGCCCGAGGGCGCTGGCTGTCGCGCCGAGCACCAGGCAGCCGAGCGGCATTTCGCCCGTCGGGTCGCCCTGCACCAAGCTGCCCCCGATGGTGCCGCGATTGCGCACCTGGCGGTCGCCGACGAAGGCCACCATCGCCTTGATGAGCGGCAGCCGCTCCGCGACAAGGGGCGAGAACTCAAGCGTGCTGTAGCGGACCAGCGCGCCGATCCGAGTCTCGTCCCCCTCGACTGTCAACTGGGCGAGGTCAGTGAGCCCGTTGATGTCGATCAGAGCATCCGGGCGCCAGAGCCGCATGTTCATCATCGGCATCAGGCTCTGGCCGCCGGCCAGGACACGTGCGGAGCCGTCGTAATCCCGCAGATAGCGCACCGCTTCCGCGATATCGTCCGGGCGGTGGTAGGCGAAGTCGGCGCTCTTCACCGGTCTCTCTGTCCGGGGTTCGCCGTCGCCACCCGGCCGCCCGAGAGCCTGGCGAGCACGTGCCCGACCGCGCTCCTGCTTTCAGAGACGAGGCCGGCGCTTTCTCGCTGGCTCCACACCGTCTCGGGCCGGACCTGGAGGACTCGCACCTCGCCGTCCGGGCCGATCGCCCATTCGATGTCCTGCGCCGCGCCGCGATGCCCCTCGATCCGCTTGGCGAGCCGGGCCAGCGCGAGCGCCTCCGCGTCCTCGATGCAGGCTGCGCGCGCTCGCTCAGGCGCGAGCGGCATCAATCTCACCGCGCCCGAGGCGGTATCGAAGCGGTATTCCTCCGCTTGCGGCACGATCTCTCGCTGGACGATTTCCAGCGTCACCTTGTCGACGGTGAAGCGGCTCGGCGTCACGTCGCCCTTGACCACGCCCTCGCCGAGGCCCCAGCAGGCCTCCATGACGATCTTCGAGCGATCGCCGTTCAAGGGGTCGAGGGTGAACATGACGCCGGCGGCACGCGCCTCAACCATTTGCTGAACGCCCACGCAGATGCCGTAGTTGCCCTCGGCCGCCCCGTCGCCGCCGCCGGCCCGGTAGGAGAGGGCCGCGTCGCCGAACATGCTGGCCCAGCACGCCCGCACATGCCGCAGCACGGCAACGGCGCCGGTGACCCAGAGATAGGTGTCGTACTGGCCGGCGAAGCTCGCATCGGCCAGGTCCTCCGCTTCGCCGCTGGAGCGCACAGCCACCGGCACAGCGGCCCGGCCCGTCCTCTCTTCAAGGATCGCGTAGTTGCGTCGGATCGCCGTCTCCAGCTCCTCCGGCATCGGGGCCGCGCCAATGACCTCCACGAGCCGCGCGCGCGTGCTCCCGATGTCCGCGAGCGCCTTGCGGCGCGCGGCCTCCCGCACAAACGCGGCCTTACCATCGAGGCCCGCGTGGGCCATGAAGGCGCGATAGGCGGCGGTGGTCACGCCGAACCCAGGGGGCACGGCGAAGCCCGCCGCCGTCATCTCGGCGAGACTCGCGAACTTGCCGCCGAGCAGCGGGTTGTCCGGCGCGCCCTCCTGATCCAGCCACAGAATGTGGGGATCGCCGGTCACGGCGCGGCTCTCTCCAGAACCGTCACCGTGCCCTCGTTGCCGTCGACCTCGACCCGGTCGCCGGTCTGGATCGTCGCCGTGGCAAAGCCCACGCCGACGACGGCGGGCAGCCCGTACTCGCGCGAGATGATCGCGGTATGAGCCATCATGCCGCCGACGTCGGAGACCGCCGCGCCAATTCGGGAGAAGACCGTCGCCCAGCTCGGCGCCGTGATCCGGCAGACCAGGATCTCACCCTCGTTGACGCTGTAGAGGTCCTCCGAGCGGGTGATCACGCGGGCCGGCCCGGTCGCCTTGCCGGCGGAAGCGGGCACGCCACGCAGGACATCGCCGCCGGCGGCGGGGTCGACGCCCAGCCACTCCTCGATCGTCTTCTCGGTGATGCCCCACAGCATGATGGTGATGGGCTCGGTGACGACCGACGGCGGGGTTCCCAATGCCGGCGGTGGCGTCCACTTGCAGAGCGAGTCCCGAATGCGCCGTCGCCGCTCGACGATGGGCCGCCAGTAGACTTCGCCTCGCGGCGGCGTGCCCGTGGCCCAGCCAATCAGCAGATCGTAGAGCGCGTCGTAGACCTCGTGGCGATGCAGGTAGAAGAGGTCTTCGCGGTCGTCGAAGAAGTCGTGCGCGACGAAGACGTCGGCGAGCTCCCGCACCTTCGACCAGAAGATCGTGTGATGCCAATGCTCGACGTAGAAGTTGTGATCCTCGACGTAGGGGAAGACCTTGCAGGTGAGCGTCAGCAGGCCGTCGAAGGCCTCGCGGTCCTGATCGGTGGGCAGGAGTGCGCGGTATTCCTCCGTCACCCGTTGCCGCTCCGCCAGCAGCTTCTCAAGTGGGCGGCGGATGTCCTCGCCCCTCTGCAACGCTTCGACATAGCCGCGCAGCGCGATGAAGGGCAGCCGCAGGTCGTCAATCCACACCGGATCGGAATGGTCGTAGCCGATGCCCGTGGAGAAGTGGAACCACGGCTCCTTGGCGGCCTCGAGAGCCTCCAGCCATTCGTCCCCGCCGTCCGCTTTCGCCATGGCGGTCAGCATCGCGTCCGGGTCGTCGTGCTGCAGGACAACGTCAGCGAGGTCTCGCTCAACCGCCAGTTCGGCCAGCTCACGGACCTTGTCGTCCGGCCGCAGCAGCAGATTGTCGATGCCGCAGACGATTTGCGTCAGCGTGCGGTCGGTTATTCCGGAGAACGCCTGCTGGCAGAAGTCGCGGAAGGTCAGGTAGGCGCCGTAGCCGAGGTTCAGCATCTCGAAATGGTAGGAGCCCATCTCGAGCATGTTCTCGATCAGCCGGTTGTAGGCGCTGAGCAGGTCGTGGGAGGAGTAGACGCCGCGATGGCCGAAGACGTTTTGCTCGGGCTCCAGCTCCGGTAGTGGACGGAACTCGATCTCGGTCAGGCGCGCGATGCAGTCTTTCGCTTTTGCCGTGAAACAGATTCTGGCGAGGGACGCGCGGTGACGCTCCAACCCCGAGGTCACGGCGTTGGCTGAGACCGCCAGGGTCGGCGCGGCGGAGACGAGCGGTGGACTTCCCCGATGTGGTCCGAAGCGGTCCCGCGTAGCCGGCTGACGAGATGCGGGCCGCTCAGGCGGCCTTGAGTTCCGCGCCTACGGGCTCGATGTAGCCGTAGCGGCGGAGCATGCGGATCCACCGAGGAGCGTTGCGCTTGACCATCAGAGCGTCGTAGTCGGCCGTGCGGTCGTAGTAGGGCCTGCCGGTCTTGAGCACCACATAGATGATGCGCAGCATCTTGTGAGCGCCGGCGACGATGGCGCGCTTGTAGCCGCGCCGGGCGGCGAGGGCGCGGTGATGAGCCTCGAACTGGCACCCCTTGGTTCGGGCCGCGCCGTGGGCACACTCGACGAGGCAGGCGCGCAGGGTCTTGGAGCCCATGCGGGTGCGTGCGTTGCGGCGCTTGCCCCCGCTCTCGTTGTTGCCGGGGCAGAGCCCGGCCCAGGCGGCGAAGTGCTCCTTGGAGGCGAACACGCCGATGTCGGGGCCGATCTCGATGAGGATGGTCGAGGCGGCGGTGCGGTCGATGCCGGGGATGGTGGTCAGCAGACGGAGCTGCTCCTCCCACGGTGTCATCTGCCCGTCGATCTTCCTGGTGTAGGACGCGATGCGCGCCTCAAGCGCGTCATGCTCCTCCAGCAGGTCGTTGAGCATGAAGCGGTCGTTGTCGCCCAGGCTCAGGGTGAGCGCCTCGCCGAGCCCCTCCAGCTTGTTCGCAACGTGGCTGGTGAGCGAGGCGAGGATGACCTCGCGCGCCGTCCCCTGCGCCAGGCCGTCGAGGATCTTCCGGCCGTTGACGCCGAAGACGTCGGAGAGGATGCCGCCGATGCGCGCACCGGCGCGGTCGATGATCTTCTGCACGCGGTTGCGCACGGCGGAGCGCTGCCTGACCAGGACGCGGCGCTGGCGGCTCAGTGCGCGCAGCTCCCGGAACGGCTCAGGCGGAACGTGGGAAGGCGTGCAGAGCCCGAACTGGCACACGCAGGCCAGCCACACGCTGTCCGCCACGTCGGTCTTGCGCCCCTTCAACTGCTTCACCTGACGCGCATGCACCAGGATCGCCTCGAGCCCGGCCGCCTCCAGGGCCGCGAAGGGCGCCTGCCAGTAGACCCCGGTCCCTTCCATCACCGCAGCCTCGACGCCGTGACCGGTCAGCCACGCGACCATCTCCTCCAGACCGCTCGGCAGCGTGCCGAAGCAGCGCGTCTCCACCACCGGCTCACCCTCGCCCTCACAGAGGCGAACCGTCGCGGTGATCTCCATCTTGTGCACGTCCAGACCCGCCGCGCGCGGCCGGACGACGTGCAAGCCTTCCGTCTTCATCGCCTTCCTCCTCATTTGCGCTCTCGCCACGGCGGCGTACGATCACGCCGTGGCATCGCCACGGTGGAGGCGGGGACAGCGGTCGGAAGAACACGCATCCGACGAGCGGGTGCGGTGCAATTTGCCGCGCGTCCACGGCCACGGGCCGGGTACAATACGGGGTGCGGAGCCGGCCGCCGGAAGCAGTTTTGTCATCGGGAACTACGTCACCGATATAACGACGCTCACACGTCCCCACCTCCGCCAATACCCATCCTGACACGGCAAATGGGTGCAAGCGCAAGGAAAACGTCAGCCGAACCGCTCCTGTTTCATGCCACGGGGTGGCTCAGAACCGCGGGGACCATGACTGTTTTGTCCAGTTGGCGTAGATCTCGTCCCAATTCTCGAAACCGCTTATGCACATGGCTCCGGTTCGATCAACATGCTGTAGGTAAGGGGTTTTGCATTGGTGGCGATGCGGAAGAGCGAGCGGAAAGCAGCGTGGCGGGTTTTGCGGCGGTTGAAGCGAAAGGCGAACTCATCGAGATAGGCCTGCAGATGCTTGCGGCGCAGCCCGTGGTAGACGCCTCGCGCCCATCCTTTGAGGTTGGAGAAGACTTGGTGGATCCACGGCAGGACGAGGTGAGCGGCGGTCTTCCCGACGACATGGACATTGTGGCGATCGGCGGGGACCGCAGCGTAGCCGGACCAGCCGTCGGTTTTCGCGATGGCGTCGGGATCGGCGGCGGTTTCGACGAAGTGTCCGAGGTCGGCGGCGCCGTAGGAGGAGATTTCGGCCAGCCGCAGGCGGCCCGGGATGGTTCCATCCCCCAGTTCGATGGCGCCGACGATGAGCATCTTGCCGTCGTGGCTGCGTCCTTGCCCTCCGGTGGGAGGATCGTCTTTGGTCCGGAATGGAAGGCTGGCCTCGTCGATTTCCACCAGGCCCGACAACGGGTTGCGCTCGGGGTCGACCATGCTGGCGCGCAGCTTGTGGGCGAGCAGCCAAGCGCTGCGGTAAGAGCCGATACCGAGCTGTTTCTGGAGCTGCAGGGCAGAGATGCCGTTGGAGTGGGTCGCCATCAGGTAGGCGGCCCAGAACCAGACGGTGAGCGGCAGCTTGCTGGCGTGCAGGATCGTCCCGGCCGTCACCGAGGTCTGCCGGCGGCAGCCGGCGCACTCGAAGGTGTGTGCTTTTCTGCGCAGCGCCCATCCCTTTTCATGGCCGCACGCGGGACAGACGAAGCCGTCCGGCCAGCGCATTTCGATCAGCCAGGCGGCGCAGGCGTCATCGTCCGGGAACATGTGCTGGAAGGCGAGGAGGCTGTCGGCGACCTGTTTCATGTGGTGGCTCCGTCGGCAGGAACGTATAGGCAACATTCTACCCGTTCTCCCGCCCTAACCTCAACCTCAACATCTGGTGGCAAACTCTCGCGACCGGAGCCATGTGCATAAGCGGTTTCTCGAAATAGTGGCCGGCGCGGCGGGCGAAGTGCTCGTGCCGTGCGGCGATCTGGTCAGGGTCGGTGACGCTGTTGGGGCTGACGTAGATGTAACCGTTGACCAAGCGCTGATCGATGCCCATGGCGACCGGAATGGGCCAGACCCGGCTCGCCATCTGACTGGCAGCCACCCACCAGTTCTCGGTCATGATGGTGTCGAAGGGATAGAGCGGTTCCGGGTTGTGCATCCCGTCGAAGAACCAGAACTTTCCCTCCTCCATCTCGCGACGTTCGTCGCTGATCAGGCAATAGTAGGGATAAAGCTCCTCCCAGCCTTCGGCGCCATCGGGCGTGGGCAGCTCGAAGGGGCTCGGGAAGCCTCGATTCGGAGGAGGTTTCGCCGCGGTCGCCGGCTCCGATTCAGTGCTCTCAGGCGTGTCGGTCATGGGTGCACCTCGTAATTCCGGCCTCCCGATAACGCAATTTGCGTGTCAGCGTTACTCCGCGGCTGCAGCGGCCTCCTGCGGCTCCCACTCAGGGATGCGGCCGTCGTAGTAGGGCATCTGCTTGACCCGGGGCTTCCACGAGCCGTCGTCGATGCACGTGCGAACGTGGCGCGCAATCTCGTCCATGGTCGCGAACCAGACGCCTCCCTCCTCGCAGCAACCATTGCCGCGACCTTACACGCGGCATAGAGCGAATCCAAGTTTACGAAATTCGTGGATTCGAAGGCTTGCGTTGACGGATTACTAGAGGACAACTAGAGTCTCACGAGGATTTCGGCAGACTTGGGCGTTCGCGGAGCGGGATTCCGTTGACCGCACTGGAGGGCGGCATGAGCGCCTCGAAACCACCTTCGCAGGGGAAAGGGAGCAGCCGGGAGCCTCGGCTCCGCGCGCTGGCCGAAGCCGAGCCCGCGCCGGTCATGGGCCTGCGCCAGATCGGGATGGCGGACCTGCAGGGCGATGCGGTTGCCTATTCGTCGATCCCCCATATCGAGGGGCTAAACCGGGAGATCGTCGCCCTGCTGCAGGAGGACGGCCGCATGCCCTTCTCCTCGATCGCTCGCGAGCTCGGTGTCTCCGAGGGAACCGTGCGCTCCCGTGTGGGCCAGATGCACAAGGCCAACCTGATTCACTTCATCACCGTGGTGAACCCGCTGGCGCTGGGCTACACGGCCTGGTCGATGCTCGGCATCAAGGTCGCCCGCGGTGCCAGCGCTCATGAGGTGGCGTCCCACTTCCGCGATCGACCGGAGGTCGTCTACGTCATGCGCGTCGCCGCGCGCTTCGACCTGCTGGCGGAGGTGGTGTGCGGCTCGCCCGACGAGCTGCGCGATTTTCTCGACGCCCATTGCTACGGCTCGGACGACATCGCCCAGGTGGAGCCGATGATGGGGTTAGGCCTCTACAAGAGCCTGTTCAAGTGGGACCAGCCGCTCGGCGCCGGCAACAGCCGCGGCAAGGCAGCCGGGCGCAAGAGCCGTTAGCGGCCAACGCATAAGAAGAAAAGGGGAGACGAGCCGCCATGAGCAAGAGCCGTATCATGCCCGCCGGGCATTGGGACTGGAGCATGCCGGTCACGCTCTCCCAGGGCTGGAGGCTTGGAGACCTCGTCGTTGTCGGCGGCCAGATTTCGGCGGACGAGAAGGGTCGCACGGTCGGCGGCGACATCGAGACCCAGGCCCGCAACATCATGGAATTCATCGGCCGCGTGTTGCGCGAGGCGGGCGCCGACTTCGGTGACGTCGTGAAGCAGAACGTCTACTACGTGGTCGACGAGGAGAGCCCGCCGGCGGCCGAGATCGTGCGGCGGATCGACGCGGTGCAGGCCGAGTACTTTAGGGCGCCTGGACCGGTCACGACCGAGACGCCGGTCTCCGGCCTCGCCTACGAGGGGCTCTTTCTGGAGATCGACGCGTTCGCCGTGGCGGGTGCGGACAAGCGCCCGCTCATGCCCGAGGGCCACTGGTCGCGCGGCAACGGCATCGCCTGCGTGCAGGGCTGGCAGGCGGGCGACTGGGTCTTCGTCGGCGGCCAGCGCTCGCTCAACGGGGACGGCTCGCTCCGGGATGCCGGCGACATCGCGGCGCAGACCCGCAACTGCTTCAACGGCATGGCGGCCGTCCTCGCCGAGGCCGGCGCCTCTATGGACGATCTCCTGCGCCTCAACACCTACTACCGGCAGGAGAGCAGGGGCGACGACGTCACGGATTTTTGGGAATCGCTGACCCGGGTGCGCATGGAGCACCTGCCGAACCCGGGGCCCGCCGGAACCGGGCTCAGGGTCAAGGATTTCTCCAATCCGGGGGAGCTGATCCAGCTTGAAGGCATCGCGCATCTCGGCCAGGAGCGTCGGCGCATCATGCCGCAGGGCCACTGGGACTGGAGCATGCCGGTGCCCTTCTCCCAGGGCTGGCGGGTCGGCAATGTCGTCTTCGCCGGCGGGCAAATCTCCGCCGACCAGAAGGGGCGGACCATCGGCCCCGGCGATATCGCCAAGCAGACCGAGAACGTGTTTGAGAGCCTGATCGCGGTGCTCAAGGAGGCCGGCGCCGAGATGAGCGACATGGTCAAGCTCAACACCTATTACCAGTACGACGACGGCGGCGCCTCGCCCACGGAGTACTGGGAGAAGATGACCGAGGTGCGGCGCCGCTACTTCCCGCCGCTCGGGCCGGCGGCGACGGCGGTCCGCGTCGACGGCTACGCCTTCGAGGACCTGTTGATCGAGGTCGAGGCGATCGCCGTGGTGGACGAATGATGCGGGCAGGGCGCTCCGCTCATGACCGCCGGCCTCCGGGATGACATGAATGGCCCAAGGGCACGCCGGGGGCACGCCGCCGTCCGATGCGATGACGCATCCGGGCGAAGCCGCGCCCGTCTTCAAGCCGCCGCGCCAACCCTTCCTGGAAGTGCTCGGCTCGCTCACGCAGCGACGCGCCGTGGTGCTGGGGGTCATCGGCGTCATCATTTTTTTTCCGTCTGGGAGGTCGCCCACTACGTCACGCCGGACGAGAAGCAGCGCTTCCTGCCCAGCGTCGAGCAGGTGGTGGTCGAAATGGCTTTTCTCTTCGCCGAGAAGAACTTCATCGCCGACGTCGGCACCAGCCTCTATCGCATCTATGCGAGCTTCTTCGTCGCCAGCCTGATCGCCGTGCCGCTCGGCGTCTTCATGGGTTGCTTCGTCAAGGCGCGCGCGCTCATCAGCCCCACCACCGGGGGCTGGCGCTATCTGCCGGCGGCTTCCTTCGCGCCGCTCCTGCTGGTGTGGTTCGGGCCGACCGACTTCGCCAAGATGGCGCTGCTCTTCCTCGGCTGCTTCTTCTTTCTCGTGGCGCTGATCCTCGACAACACGCTCGCGGTCCAGCGCGAGTTGGTCGAGTCCGGCCTCACCATGGGGGCCAAGCGGCGGCAGGTGGTGGGCATCACCTTCCGCGCTGCAGCACCCGCCATCCTCGATTCCATGCGCAACATGATCGCGGTCGCCTGGACCTATCTTGTGATCGCGGAGATCATCGTGGCGACCGACGGTATCGGCGCGGTGATGATGCGGGCCGCGCGCTTCCTCCATGTCGACATCATGATGGGCGGCATTCTCACCATCGGCGTACTTGGTGTGCTGACCGACATCACGTTCCGCATCGCCAGCCGGATTTTCTTCCCGTACCTGCGGGTCAGGCGCTAGGAGGCGGCGGGATGGCGGTGTTCGGGCTTGGGCGAAGGGCGGAGGCACAGACGGGTGCGAACGCCCCAATAGAGGGTGCGCCGCCCTTCCGCGCCAACCGGGTCACCAAGAGCTACCTGAAGGAGAGCGTGATCGCCCTCGACGATGTCTCCTTCGACGTCCACGCCAATCAGGTCACGGCGATGATCGGCCCGTCGGGCTGCGGCAAGACGACCATGCTGCGGCTGATGGCGGGGCTCGAATACCCCTCGCGCGGGGACGTGACGATGTTCGGTCGGCCAATCCTGGGGCCGGGGCCTGAGCGCGGCATGGTGTTCCAGGCCTATACCTCCTTCCCCTGGCTCTCGACGCGGGCCAACATCGAGTACGGGCTGAAGCTCCAGGGTCTCTCGAAGGCGGAGCGGCGCGCGCGCGCCGAGCACTTCCTCGAGCTGGTTCATCTGGAGGGGTTCGCCAACTCCTATCCGGCCGAGCTTTCCGGCGGCATGAAGCAGCGCGTCTCCATCGCGCGCACGCTGGCGCAGAATCCGGCGCTGCTGCTGCTGGACGAGCCCTTCGGCGCGCTCGACGCCCAGGTCACCTGGGAAATGGAGGAGATGATCATCGAGATCATCGAGCGCGAGAACAAGACGGTGGTGGTTGTCACCCACGACATCCAGGAGGCGATCTACCTCGCCGACAGGATCATCTTCTACACACGCCAGCCGGGGCGGATCAAAGCCGACCTCCCGATGGCGTTCAAGGAAGGCTGCCGCTTCCGCAAGAAGGAGGAGATGCTCGTGCATCCGGGCTACGTGGACATGGAGCGGCGGCTCTACGCGATGATGCGCGAGGAGATTCGGGGACGGGTCAGCTAGGGCCCGCCTCCACGGTCAAACACACGGAAAGGGAGAAACCAACATGCTGTTGCGAACATCCATCATGACACTGGCTGCCTGCGCGCTCGCGCTCGGCATCGCCGGTGCCGCGAGCGCAAAGGACACCGTCAGGGTCGCGCACTTCAGCTGGCCGGGGTACGGCTTCCTCCACATCGCCCAGGCGAAAGGCATGCTGCCGGAGAATGTCGACCTCGAGATATCGATCATCGAGGATCCGGTGCAGAGCATGGGCCTCCTCGCGAGCGGCCAGATCGACATCGTGACCAGCACCATCGAGTTCGGCCCCATTGCGCTCGCCGAAGACATGCCGGTGAAGCTGCTCGGCCTCACAAATCTCGGCAACGGCTCGGACCGCATCATCGTGGGTCCGGAGATCGCCTCGCCCGAGGACCTCAAGGGCAAGAAGGTCGGCGTCATCGAAGGCGGGCTGTCGCAGATTTACATGGCGATCTGGCTCGAGCAGCAGGGCATCAAGTGGGACGAGGTGGAGATGGTGAACCTCTTCCCGGATGCCGCGGCCGCCGCGATGATTTCGGGCCAGCTCTCCGCCGCCGAGCTGTGGGACCCCTACGGCCCGCAGGTGTTGGCCGAGCTCGCCGGCTCGCGCCAGATGAGCCATTCCGGCGAGGAATACTGGCTCAAGGAGGGCCTGATCGCCGACGCCATATTCGTCTCCGATGCGTTCATCGCGGAGCATCGCGACCTGCTGGTGGCGGTGACCAAGGCCCGCTACGACGCGGTCGAGTGGTGGCGCGAGAATCCGACGGAGGGCAACGCGATGATCGCCGAGGTGCTACAGTGGGGCGTGCCCGACGTGGAGCCCATCCTCGGCGGTGTGAACAACCCCGACGACGGCACGCTTTATATGTACAGTCTGGAGGAATCGGCGCAGTTCTGCGGCGTTGCCGAGGGCGAGCCGCCCTTCGGCCAGCGCAATGGCCAGCTCACCGACCACTGGGAGCTCACCAACAAGTGGTGGTTGACCTTCGGCCTGATGACCCAGACGGTTGAGTCGGCAGAGGGGATCGACTGCTCGATCCTCAAGGACGCGCTCGGCGGGTAAGGTTGGAGTGCGGGCGGCGCCACCGGGGCGCTGCCCGCATCGCCCGGTACCGACCAGGGAGACGATCGAATGGCGCTGCTCGAGATGCACGAATGGTACGACCTCACGCGGGATACCAACTGGACTCCCGGCTACGTCGCCGAGGAGGAGATTTTCCCGCCCGAACTCAGCGATCCCTTCGGGATTCCGGTCGAGCAGTGGGAGACCTTCGACGAGCCCTACAAGGTCTGCTACCGGGACTATGTCGAGACCCAGCGCGATAAGGACATCGGCGCCTATTCGGTGAAGTCGGCGCTGGCACGGGCGGACTACTTCAAGAACACCACGCCGCACTGGAAGGCCCTGCTCGCGCTGCACTTCAGCCCGATCGGCTTCGCCGAGTTCCACTCGGCGTCGGCCTTCGCCCGCATGACCCGGTTCTCACGCGCGCCGGGGATGCGCAACATGGCGACCTTCGGCACCCTGGACGAAATGCGTCACGGCCAGATCCAGATGTATTTCGCCTACGAGTTCATCAAGCAGGACCGCGTCTTCGACTGGGCGCATAAGTCGTCCAAGACCGAGAACTGGATCATCATCAGCCTGCGCCACGCGCTGGACGACGTCGAGCACACCCGCGATGCGATCAGCGCCGCGATTATGACCAACTTCGCCTTTGAGCAGGGCTTTACCAATCTGCAATTCATCGGCCTCTCTGCGGACGCGGCGAAGGCCGGCGATCACACCTTCGCCACCATGCTGCAAAGCATCCAGACCGACGAGGCGCGGCACGCACAGATCGGCACGCCGCTCATCAGCATCATGATCGAGAACGGGCGCAAGGCGGAGGCGCAGCAGCTGATCGACATCGGCTTCTGGCGCATATGGAAGCAGTTCTCCGCGCTGAGCGGCATCTCCATGGACTACTACACGCCGCTGGAGTTTCGCGAGCATTCGCTCAAGGAGTTCATGCACGAATGGGTGGTCGATCAGTTCGGCCGCAACATCAAGGCCTTGGGCCTCGACCTGCCCTGGTACTGGGACTACTTCCTGCACGATATCGAGACCTTCCACCATTGTCAGCAGATCGGTATCTACGTCTACCGCGCGACCCAGTGGTGGCGGCCCATCGCCTGCGTCTCGCCGGCCGAACGCGACTGGCTGGAGGAGAAGTATCCGGGCTGGAACGACACCTACGGCAAGTGCTGGGACATGGTGATCGACAATATCCGCGAGGGCCGCTTCGAGAAGACGGTGCCGGTGGTTCCGCCGCTGATCTGCAACATGTGCGGACTGGAGGTGACCGGGATCGCGGGCGTCGGCCGGCAGGTGAACGGGCGCACATGGAACGCCACGGACTTCCACCTCGACCACGAAGGCCGGCGCTATCACTTCTGCTGCGAGCCCTGCAAGTGGGTCTTCGAGCTGGAGCCCGCCCGCTACCAGGGGCATCGCAGCATCATCGACCGGTTGCTGGACGGCACCGTGCCGCCGGGCCCCGATGGGTTCTACGAGTACATGGGCCAGAGCTTCGAGGAGCGCGGCGTCTGCGGCTACGACTATCAGTGGATCGACGGCTACGACGTGCCGCGCGCGGCGGCGGCCGAGTAGGGGGGCGCAATGGCCGATATCCCGCTCGCCGTCCTGCTCGAAGGCGACTACGGCTACAAGGTGCAGGTCTTCGACACCGGCGACACCATGGCGGTGCTGGCCGGGAAGGTCGCGGACCAGGTCGCGGGCGTCCTGGTGGCGCCCTTCCCGCCCGATGCAGTTCTCAAGGTGAGGGTGCAGGGCAGCGAAGACCCGCTACCCGACCATCTCACCATCGCCGATGCCGGCTTCGTCGAGATGGAGTCCGTGGAAATCTACCGCGCCGGCTGAACGCGTTTCCGAAGGAGAAGTCGAGCATGACGACGGCAGACGACGCCGGCAATCTCGTGGGTCCCGTGATGCGCGCGGGCGATATCGCGGACGCGGTGGTCGAAGCGATCCAGGAGGACAACGAGGGATGCGAGGTCATCACCGAGACCCACGCGTCCTACATCAGGATCAAGGTCGCGGACGAGTGCTTCGTGCGCTTCGAGACGGTGGGCGACGTGCTCGGCCGCACCGTCACCCTCGGCGACATCGAGTCGAACATGCCGAGCTTCGCAGGGTTCATTCGCACCGAGCCGGACGGCATCCGGTTCGTCGCACGCTAGGGGGCAGTACCGTGACGGTCGAAGTCAAAGGCATGAAGACGTGGAGCGGCCTCGCCAAGAAGAGGCGGCGGCCGAGCGAGTACGAAGTCGTCACCACCAACCTGCAGACCCGCACGCGGCACCCGGACCAGGCCTACGAGCTTTCGCCGGCGCCGCTGTTGGGGATGAACGAGTTCTACAAGCGCAACGTCTCGGAGAGCCCGCTGCAGCATCCGGACTGGGAAGGCTTCCGCGATCCGGATGAGATGATCTACCGAGTCTATACGCGGATTCAGGACCAGCAGGAGCAGTACGTCGACGGCCTGCTCGACGAGCACAACGACATCGGCCACGACGCGACGCTGTCAGACGCGTGGCTCGACGTGCTGGAGCGGCTCTACACGCCCCGGCGCTTCCTGCAGATGGCGCTGCAGATGGGCGCGGCCTATCTGGTGCAGATCGCGCCGGCGAGCACGATCACGGCCTGCGCCGGCTTTCAGGACGGCGACGAGTTCCGCTGGCTCTCGCGCTGCGCCTACCGCGCGCGCGAGCTTCAGCGGGCGCATCCTTCGCGCGGGTTCGGGACGACCGAGCGCCGGACCTGGGAGGAGGAGCCCGCCTGGCAGGGCTTTCGCGCGCTGCTGGAGAAGACCCTCGCCACCTACGACTGGGGCGAGCACTTCGTGGCGCTCAATCTGGTGGCGAAGCCGGCTGCGGACGAAGCGCACCGGCAGCTCGGCCGCATCGGGCGCCGCTTCGACGACGGGCTGCTCGGGCTGCTGGCCGACAACCAGATGCGGGACAGCGAGCGCTCGCGGCGCTGGAGCGCGGCCCTCGTCGCGTTCTCGCTGGAAAACGAAGCGAACGCTTCCGTTCTCAGCGGCTGGATCGAGAAGTGGATGCCGATCGCGCGCGAGGCAGTCTCCGCCTACTGCGGCGCCCTGCCGGAGCAGGACGACGCGGCCGACGCTGCCCTCGCCGCCGTCGAGGCCTTCCATCGGAGCCTCGGCCTGGATGTCTGAGTAGCGCGCGCCGAAGAGTGGGGCACGCACACTCCGAATCCCACCTCCCCCTGTCCCCCTCCCCCCGAAGGGCGGAGGGGGAACGCAATTCGACCAGCCTGCTCTCCCTCTCCGCCCTCGGGGTCGGAGAGGGCCGGGATGAGGTGGGGGCTCGTCCCCGATACTGCGGCGCGCACTCCGTTCGGCGTCCTCACCACGGGATGATGGTGCGCTCGGGCGCGTGCCAGAAGGCGGGCGGTGTGCCGGGCTCCACCCGCTCCACCTGATCGATCCGCTCGATCAGGGCGGCGGCGGCATCCTCGGGAGGACGGGCCTCATGGCGCTCGTCGTCGAAGGTCATGGCGGTCGCCACCATGCCGGGGTGCAGGACCACGGCGGCGATGCCCCGCTTCGCTAGATCGTGGGCGAGGTTGACCGCCACCATGTTGGCGGCGCACTTGGAGATGCGGTAGCCGTAGAGCCCGCCCGATTGGTTGTCGCCGAGCGAGCCGATCCGGCTGGTGATGAAGGCGACCTTTGACCCCGGCGTGAGGCGGCCCAGCAACGCCTCGGTCACGCGAAGAGGCCCCAGCGTGTTGACCTCGAGCTGCCGCCGGATGGCGTCGTAGTCGAGCGCGCCGAGCGAGTCCCGCTCCGCAATCCCGGCATTGTTGATCAAGAGATCGAGGACCGTGCCGGTGGCCGCGAGCCTGCCGGCGAAGCCCCGCACCGCCTCGTCGGAGGTCACGTCTACGCCGGGCTCCACCCGGATCCCCAGAGCCCGCAGCTCGTCTGAGTCACCCAGGCAGGCCGCGATTACGTCGTCGCCGCGCGCGTGACAGGCGCAGCAGAGCGCGTTGCCGATGCCGCGATCGGCGCCCGTGACCAGGACGACGCTCACGGGACGACGGGCGGTATCTAGGCGACGCGGAGCGTCGGCTGCTCGTTGCGCGCCTGGCCCGGCACCTCCCAATGGGCCGCAGTCCGGCGCCTCAACATGTCGCGGAACTGGCGGGTGGTGTTGGGCAGGAGCTCGCCGGTGCCCCAGTCCACGATCACGCCGTACTGGCGGACCAGGTCGAGTGCGTCGAGTTCCTTGCTGCGGTACTTGGCCGCGATGTCTTCGGCATCCACGTCGAGCAAACCGTGGCGCTGCGCACGGATACGCTCGCGCACGGCCTCGGTCGCCGCTTCGTCGACCTCGTATTCCGCGAGATCGGCATCGATTTCACAGATCACGACGCCATAGTCCTTCTTGGCCCGCTCGATGGAGACGTAGCCGTCGGCCACGTCCTCGCACACCGTTTCGAGGTCGCGAGTAAGGGGATCGCCGAGACCGCCGCCACCGGCGGACGGCCGCGTCACGGTGTCGCCGGCTTCTAGCGGCACACCCGAGAAGATCGAGCCCAGGTAGCGCTCGCCCTGGGTGCCGGGATTGACCCAGACGCCGTGCGGGATCGACGGCAGCCCGCCCCAGAGGCCCCAGGTCACCGAGCGCTCGCGGTCGCAGCAGTAGGAGACGACCGAGCGCTCCGCCTTGGTCAGGATCGCGCCCTTCTCGACGCCGAGGCCGCCCCGCGAGTTGCCGGGTCCGCCGGAATCGACGATGAGCTCGTGGCCGGTGGTCAGCACCGGGGCGAGCCGCTCCTGCCCCTCGAAGGGCTGCGTGCCGAGCTGGACTCCGAAGACCGGCCCGGTCGCCCCCCAGCCGTCGCGGCCGTTGCGCGCGCCCCAGCCGCCCACCATCCAGTCGTACCACATGAAGTAGGGGCGATCCTCCTTGCGGCCATCGCGCCCGCCGATCAGCAGGTACTCGAGGTTGAAGGTGCAGGCCATGGCGCGCTCGGGCAAGATTTCCGCCCAGAGCTCGAACACCGAGTTCATGATCTTCTCGAACGGGCCCGAGCAGAAGCCCGCGACCGGCGTGGGCCAGTCCGCGTTGACCACAGTTCCTAACGGCCCGAGATCGACGGTGACCACCCGGTAGAAGCCCGAGTTCAACGGGATATCGGGCGATTGCATCTTGGTGCCGGCGACGATCGCCGCAAACGCGCCGCCGTAGCAGCAGTTGAGGAAGGTCGAGATCGTCGTCGGATGCGAGCGGGAGAGATCGTAGTGCACGCTGTCGCCGTCGATGGTCATCTTGATGCGGATCGGGATCAGCCCCTCGCCGGCGACCGGGTCCACGTCGATGTAGTCCTCGGTCTCCCACACGCCGTCGGGCAGCTTGGCGATGCGCTGGCGGGTCAGCGTCTCGACGTAGTCCTGCACCTCGGCGAAGGAGGTCTGGATCACGTCGACGCCGTACTTGTCGCAGAGCCGGCAGACCTCACGCTCGGCGACGTTGCAGGCCTCGGCCTGGGCCTGCAGGTCGCCGATGATGTCGGCGGGTGCGCGGGTGTTGTTGGCGATCAGTTCGGCCACGTCGGAGAGGTACTGGCCCTTGCTGTAGACCCGGACCGGCGTGATGCGGAGCCCCTCGGCCATGTGGTCGAGCGCGCTCACGTTGAACGAGCCCGGCACCGCGCCGCCGACATCAGCCCAGTGTCCGTTGGCCTGGGAGAAGCCGAGGTGGATGCCCTTGTAGAAGATGGGGCGGACGATGCGCGTGTCGTTGAAGTGGGTGCCGCCCTGGTAGACATCATTCACGACGAAGGTATCGCCGGGGTGGATGTCGTCGCCGAACTTGTTGATCACGGCCTGTGCCGTGTAGTGCAGCGTGCCCACGTGGGCGGCGATATCGCCCGAGCCCTGCATGACGGTGTTGCCTTCGGTATCGCAGATCGCGGACGAGAAGTCCCGCGACCAGATCACGAAGGAGTAGCAGGTGCGGAAGATCTGCTCCGCCATCTGGTCGACGATGTTGACGTAGGCGTTCTTGAGCACCTCGAAGGTCACGGGGTCGAGCGTGTAGCCTTCTCTGTTCTTGCTCATCTTCTTCTCCTCGCTCTCTGCGTCAGCTCTCGTCTTGCGGAATGTGCATGACAATGGTGTGCCAGGGGTCGACCTCGGCCTTGAGACCCGGCGGCACCAGCACCGTGGAGTCGAGCTGCTCGATGATCGCCGGCCCTTCGACGACTGCGCCTGCGTGCAGACCGTCGCGGTTGTAGATCGGGGTCATGATCGGCTCAGGATCTTCGTCGAAAACCACGAGCCGCTCGGTCTCAGGCGTCGGCGCCGAGTGGTCCATCTCCTCCTTGGCGAATTCGGCCTTTTGCGAGAGCCCTGTGGCGGTGACGGTGAGGCGATAGATTTCGACCGGCGCGTCGGGTCTGGAATAGTTGTGCTCGCGGCCGTGCTCGTCGTGGAACTGGGCGATCGCAGCGTCGAGCGAGTTCGCATCCGCGGCGAGCGCAATCGACATGGAGCGCCACTGGCCCAGATAGCGCATGTCGACGACGCGCTGGAACTGCATCCGGTCCTCGGTGACGCCTTCGTGCAGAAGCCGCTGGCGGCCTTCGTCCTCCAGCGCGCTGAAGGTCTGCTCGATTTCCTCGATCTTCGCGTCATCGGTGGAGCGCAGATACATCTGCGACATGTCGTGCTTGATATCCACCAGCAGGCAGCCGAGCGCCGAGGTGACGCCGGGGTTCGGCGGCACTAGCACGGTCGGGATCGAGAGGTCGCGGGCCAGCGCCACGCCATGGAGCGGCCCGGCGCCACCGAACACGGTGAGCGCGAAGTCGCGCGGGTCGTAGCCGCGCCGGATCGAGACCAGGCGCACGGCGTCCGCCATGTTGGCGTTCGCCACCTGGAGGATGGAGACCGCGGCCTCCTGCACCGTGAGCCCAAGCGGGTCGGCCACGCGTCGCCTGATGGCCTCCTCGGCGAGCGCGCGGTCGAGGGTGACGGCGCCGCCGGCAAGCCGGTCGCTGATGCGGCCGAGGACGATGTTGGCGTCGGAATTGGTGGGCTCCACGCCGCCCCGTCCGTAGCAGGCGGGCCCCGGCATGGAGCCGGCCGACTGCGGCCCGTTGCGGAGCGAGTTCGCTCCGTCGATCCAGGCGAGTGAGCCGCCGCCGGCGCCGATGGTCAGCACCTCGATGCTGGGGAAGCAGATCGGATAGCCGTACTGCACGTACCAGTCGGTGGTGACCCGCAGATTGCCCCGGTCGCAGAGCGAGACGTCGGTGCTGGTGCCGCCCATGTCGAGGCTGATCGAGTTCTCGTAGCCCGCAAGCTGGGCGACGAAGCGGCTCGCGATCGCGCCCGCCGCGATGCCCGAGGCGGCGAGCCGGGCCGCGAACTTCGACGCCGTGCTTTCGGTCATCACGCCGCCGCCGGAATGCAACAGCAGAATGTCCTCGTCGTAGCCGCCCTCGCGGAGCCGCGTAGCGAGGCGCGTCACGTATTCGCCCGCGACGGGGGCGAGCACCGCGTTGGCCACCGTCGTCGAGAAGCGCTCGTGCTCGAAGATCTCCGGCATGATCTCGCTGGAAAGCGAGATCGACGCACCGGGAACCTCCTCCTCGAGGATGTCGCGCATGTGGCGCTCGTTCTCGGGGTTGGCGAAGGCGTTGGCGAAGCAGACCGCGATGGTCTTCACGCCGCGCTTGTTGATGATGCGCGCGGCTTCCCGCGCCTCCGCCTCGTTCACCGGCTCGATGACCGTGCCGCTGTAGTCGATGCGCTCGGTGACGACCAGACGGTCGCGGCGCTTGATGTAGGGCGGCGCCATCTCCTTGTAGGTGTCCCAGAGGTCGTCTCGGGTGCCGCGGCGGATCTCGATCACGTCGCGGAAGCCCTTGGTGGTGACCATGATCGCGGGCGGGAAGTTGCGCGTGATCAGCGCGTTGGTGGCGAGCGTGGTGCCATGAGCGAAGAGCACCATGTCCTTGAGGTCGACGCCGCCGGCCTTGATGCCCTCCAGCACGCCGTCGATGGGGTCGGGCGTTGTTGGGGTCTTGGCGACGCGCATCTGGCCGGTCGCTTCGTCCAGGACGCACACGTCGGTGAACGTGCCGCCGACATCACATGCGACGCGAACGGCCGCACTCGACATGTCATTCATTGTTGATCGTTCCCTCGCTCTTGCTCTTGCGGCCGACCGCCGCCGCCTTGGCCGGCGGCGCAGCATATGCCGTGTGCGTCGCGAGACCTAGAGTGCTATCCGAACGGACGGGATCGTACCCAATCGCCGCACAATCACTCATTTCGCATGACGTGCGTCGAGAGAATCCCCCCCCATCTTGTATCTCGTCCACTCGTCGTCGGGGTGTTATTCGGTATCGCCCTTTGACCCTTCAGAATTGCTGAGAATCAACGCCTTACCACGCCGATCGGCGCCCAAACTCAGAACTCCTGACATGGTGCAATTTCAAATGGCGGAAAGAGCCGGGGGCTGGAAGACGAATCGGAGTTGCGTTCCCGGATAGAGGTGCGATTCGGCGGTGAGATTTTCGCAGAGATGAGCGAGAGCGCGGTTGAATCGCGGGTTGGCCATGGAGTGGAAGCGGAGGATGAGTATCTGTCGTTCGGGTCGCGGGATCATGTCGGCCGGAAGCTGGTAGACCGCCTTGAGGAAAGTGCGGCCCTCCTCGGCATCGCGCATGAACAGCGGTGCGATCATGGGCAGCATCGCACTCTCGGCGCGGTATGCGATCATGCGGATCAGGTCGGTGAAGCGCTTGCGTTCGATCTCGAGACGAACGATGTCCGCCTCGTCCATCACGGTCTTGGCCGACACCTTCTTCGGCAAGGCTCTCTTCCCGGCCCGGATCTCCTTGAGGATACGGTCGAACTCGCCGATCCATTCCCTGATGTCCGGCAGGTCCGGATCGCTCGGCTTCCGGTCGCGCAGTTCGCCGTAGCGAATGCGAAGCTTGTCGAGCGCCTTCTTCACGATCTTCCGGCTTTTCTCCAGAGCCTTGATCTGAGGATTTGCCATCGGGCGGCCGGGGTCTGCGGCTTCTGCGGCATAGCTGCACCGATGGTCGAGGGCGTATTCCTGGCGCATGTATTTGAAGTAGTTCTCCTGCCGCCATCGCGCGAACATCCGGGCGGCGACGGCGCCGGTCGACAGGTCGGTGCGCGTGGTCACGATCGAGGTCTGGTGGCCGTTGTCGCATAGCCTGCGAACTTCGCGCACTGTCAGAGAGTCACCGCCCCCGGTGCTGAGCGCGAGCGGCTTTTCGGCCAGCTTCCAGGTCATCGGCTTGCCTGCCTTCTGCCGGCCGCTCGGATCGACAACGGTGACGAAGTCCTGCTGTGGCCAGGGGGCGTAGCGACCCTTGCGATAGGTCATGATGTCGAAGCCGGCGATCGACCAGCGCTGGAAGGCAGCCGGGCTCCAGGCGCCGCGATCGAACACCACGGTCGGCCGCGGCCCGGCGCCGACCTCGTCGCGGATTTTCGGGAGAACCGCGTTCTCAAGCATCGACAGCAGGTCGTCATTGGCTTCGGCGGTGACGAAGAACCAGGGCTGCGCCTGCGCGTCGTTCACCCAGGTATCGGAGGTCGCCGGCATGCACAGCCGACGCTGCGGCGACCAGGTCTTCGGGATCTTGTACTTGCGGCCATGATAGGGCCGGACATGGCCGTCGACATAGAGATAGCCCAGCGCCTCGGGGCGCGCCCAACGCCGGGCCAGCGCATCGGCGAAGTGGCGCGCCTTGCCCATGGCGCCGATTTCCGCGAGCTTGCGGCGCAAGGTCTTCACCTCCGGCGCGCGGTCGAGGCCGAGCAGCAGGCCGAGTTCGCCCGGCGCATGGGCTTTGAGCTGCTCCGGCGTGCGTATCCGCAGCAGCGCCATGAAGGTGAGCAACAACAGCACGCTGCACAGACCGAAGAAGCCCTTCTTGAGATGGCCGTAGGCTTGCTCGCCGGCCGCGAACAGGCCCTGATCCAGCACCGCCGGCAGCGCCAGCAGCACACCGGCTCCCGGCACCGCTTCCGCCGCCTGCACCTGCATCGGCGCCTCCGTCAGGCGGCCGGCCATCGCCAGAGTCCGTTCCTCAATCCGCTTGACGGCAACACCGGCGCTGCACTGCGCATCCGCCGCCGAACGCAGCGACGGTCCCGGCCCGGTCTCCAGGATGCCCTGTGGGAGCGACAACGATACCGGCGCTTCCGTTCGCTGAGCGCCCGGCGCCGGTGCAGCTGCAACCGAACCCTGCGCCGGCCCGGCACCCTTGCCTCCTCGCGCCGTCCGCTTGCCCGGCCGCACCAGCTTGCCGGTCTTGATCGCCGCCCTGACGCACCCTTCCGAGACCCCGACGGCACGCCCTGTTGCCGACACGCTCGCACCTGCGTCGAGCAGCTCCTGTGCCAGGGTGAGCTCGGCCCCGGCCAGCTTGTATCCTTTTCTTGGACGCGGCTTCGCGATGAGCGCCTCCAGCCCACCGTCGAGATACTTGTCACGATTGCGCCGGACGGTCTGCCCGCTGACACCCATCGCCCTTGCCAGAGCTTCGGCTGAGACCAGACGCTGTGCAGTGAGCATCGCCATTGCGTGGCGTTTCCCGAGGGCATCGTCTTCGGCATAGGTGAAGATCGGGCCCGCGCTGTTGAAAAAGACGACCCTTCCGTCCTCTTCGACCATTGCGAGCGTCTCGGAGATGACGATGGCGTTTTCCGGCCACAGCGGAAACTGAAGCTGCATCGGCTATGTTCCTGAACCGCGTTGTGCCCCTTTGCCGCGCATTGTAAGCGAGTTCGGCTGCTCACTACGAGGCCCCTTTACAGCGCCCATATCATTGACATTAGTTGGAATACCCTGCTATTCTGACCGCTTCTTTCTGCCGCTCGTCCCGCATCTTTTCGCCTCAACACTTGACATTACGAAGGTCGGCCGGCGGTTCCCAAAACATTCTCAATGATTCAATCACTTACCAGCGTAATGTCAGGAGTTCTGAAACTGCGCGCCTAACAACACAACATCGGGGGCGAGTCCAACCATCAGTGCACTTATATTCCAACTGGACCAATCAGTGGGGGCTTGTCACCTGGGGTCGGGCCTTGACTATGGGCATACAGCGTTGCCGGTTTTCTTTACCAATTCGTGGAGCGGCTCTTTTTCCGTCAGCGTTTCGAGAAAGGCGACGAGATCGGCCTGTTCGCGCGCGCTCAGGTCCAGGCGGCGCAGAATCCGTTCACCCCCGGCGTGCAGCCGTTCCTCGTCGAGCGTCGAATAGTGTTGGGCCACGTCGGCGAGCGTCGCGAGGCTGCCGGCATGCATGTAGGGCGCGGTGAGCGCGACGTTGCGCAGGCCCGGCACCCGGAACTCGCCGAAGTTGCTTTGGCGCAGGTCAACGTAGCGGGTCTTGGCGGCGGTGGAGCGCCCTGCATCGTCGTTGAAGCGGCCCAGTAGGGTGTACGGGCTCTGGCGTAATTTGCGAATGCCGCCGTGCCGGCCGGGATCGACCCGGCCGGGCTCGACGAAATGCGGCACGCCGGCATCGGCGAACTCGCCGTTGGTAAAGGCCGGGCCGAAATGGCAGAAGGCGCAGTTGCCCCGGCCGATGAAGAGGCGCAGGCCGCGCGCGGCAGCGGCGGGATAGCGGGCCCGACTGGCCGCATCGTCGCGCGCCAAGGCGTCGCGGAAATCATCGAAGGGCGTGCGGCCGGTGACCTGGGTCTCCAGGAACGCCGGGCGCGACTGAGACTTTGGAGGCCCTGTTCGCGGCGCTCGAGGGGACGGCCCTGGCGCAGGCTTTGCGGGGTTCCCGTTGGGGCTATGCCGCCGTCAACGCCGCGCACATCTTTGCAATCGCCCTGCTGATCGGGTCCGTCGTTCCGCTCAACCTGCGGCTTCTAGACGTGTGGCGCGGCATCTCTCGCGAGGCGGTGGTGCGGGTGCTCGCCCCCGTTGCGGCGGGTGGGCTGATCCTTGCCCTGCTCACGGGACCGCTGCTCTTCTCGGTCCGGGCCCAGGAATACAGTGGCGTGGGATTCCTGCAGCTCAAGCTGGCCTTCATTGCGGTCGGGGTTCTGTCGACGCTCGCTCTGTGCTGGACCCACGGGTTCCTGCTCAAGGATGCCCCGCGCGCCCGCTTGATCGGTCACGCCATCCTCTCAACGCCTGACTTCGACGGTTGATTCGCGTAAGTATTTGAAATTGGCCGGTTCTCATTTCCGGCCAGGCACTACATCCGGCGGCGCTGCGAGACCGGGCCGGGTTTCGTCGGCGGTCAGTCGAGCTGGTACGGGGTGATCGTCAGGGGCAGCCCCATGGTCGCATAGATCTGTTCCGCCGCCGGTGTCGGCTTGGAGGGGATGACGTAGCGGTTGCCTGATTGGCGGCAGCGCAGGACCGAGCATTGGCGGTGGACGAGGGCGGAGCGGATGACTTCCGGGGACATCCGCCGCTTCTGGATGGCGACGCGGTAGGCGAGGTGGCGGACGCAGGCGAAGGCCATGAAGGCGATGGCGATGTGGGCGCGGATCCGGTCCGGGTTCCAGTGCCAGATGGGGCGCACCCGCAGGTCGTGCTTGGTGATCCGGAAGCTCTCCTCGACCTGCCAGAGCCCGTGGTAGTGAGACATCACTTCGGTGACGCTGGCGTCGCGCAGATTGGTGATGACGCCGGCGAGCCCGTCCCATCGCTCGGCCTCGGCGATCTTCTCCGGGTTCACCGTGAGCCGGGCTTCGCCCTCGACGGCGATGAAGCGCTTCGCCCCGTGATTGGAGAGCAGCTCCTTCGGATTGTCGCTGCGGGCCAGCCTGTCGAGCAGGCGCTCCACCTGCTTGCGGCGCTCGTGTGCGTCCGTGCGCGCGCGCACGGGGCAGAAGACGACGATCAGGCGCCGGCCCTTGTGCTCCCATTCGCCGACCCGGCGCTTCTCCGGGCCCTCCAGCGGGGCATAGGTGCCCGGGTCGAGAATCTGCTTCCGCAGCGCGAGCGGCAGCTTGCGCAGCCGCGCGCCGACGACGTACTCGCCGCCGATCGTGTCCATGGCGTCGAGGTTGTCGGCGCTCAGCATGCCCCGGTCGGCCACGCACACCGTGCGCTCCACCTGGTGGCGGCGCTGCATGTCCTGCAAGACCGGGACCAGGCTGTGCCCCTCGTAGGTGGCGCCGGGAAAGACCTCGTAGCCGATCGGCAGCCCTTCGCGCGTCACCATCAATGCCAGCAGGACCTGCGAGTCCTTGTGCTTGCCGTCCTTGCTGAAGCCGTGCTGGCGAAGCTCGTCCTCAACCGCGGTCTCGAAGTAGAGCGTGGTGCAATCGAAGAAGAGGAGCGCGACCGGCTCCGGCAGCAGCGATCGGCTCGCCTCGCCCACCTGCGTGCGCAGACGCTCGATCACGGTCGCGCCGAGTTGGTCCATCATGCGGTAGACCTTCTCAAGGGGAAGGCTCACGCCGAAGTCCTCCTCGAGCCGGCGCACGCTGCCCCGCTTGCTGTCGGGGTTGGCGATGCGTGCCATCACCACGTGGAACAGCGCGTCGTGCGAGGCCCGGTAGCGCGATCGCGGCAGCAGCGCATCGAGGCCCAGCAGGCGGTACATCTCGCCGTAGACCTCGTGGACGCCAGTGATCAGGCGCTGCTCCTCTTCGAGTTGCTTGAGATCGACCGGGAGTTCCTGCTTGCCGTCGCCCTGGCGTCCGACGCGGATCACCTGGTCTGCGATC
The DNA here is from genome assembly GCA_963422645.2 of Alphaproteobacteria bacterium. Lineage (GTDB taxonomy): Bacteria > Pseudomonadota > Alphaproteobacteria > UBA828 > UBA828 > WTGU01. The sequence continues at coordinate 35,521 of CAXXVO010000006.1, read as the reverse complement.
TTCTCGGGCGCAAACAGCAAAGGCTGGCGCTGGTCCTCCAGCTTCGCCTTGACGTACTCGCCGAGCTGCCTCAGGCGCTCGAGCTCGTCCTCGTCCATGGCCACGCCGATGTGGCGAACGATGCGCTGTCGGACCTTGCCGCCGTCGCGCACGGCCTCGACGAGCTGGACCGAGCGTCGCGGGCTGTTGGGCGTGGTCTTGATGCGAACGAACACGGGGAAAGTGTAGCGCGCGGCGGGGGTATCGACAACCACATATACCTACTAGGCACTACAAAGCGGCTTGACCGCACCGCAACTTCTAAGTCATTGTCTTTGCAGAAAACTCCAGACGGGAGATCAGCCAAAATCCGGCCCAACCGTCGAAGTCAGGCGGGTGCTCGCCCCCGTTGCGGCGGGTGGGCTGATCCTTGCCCTGCTCACGGGACCGCTGCTCTTCTCGGTCCGGGCCCAGGAATACAGTGGCGTGGGATTCCTGCAGCTCAAGCTGGCCTTCATTGCGGTCGGGGTTCTGTCGACGCTCGCTCTGTGCTGGACCCACGGGTTCCTGCTCAAGGATGCCCCGCGCGCCCGCTTGATCGGTCACGCCATCCTCTCAACGGTTTGCTGGCTGGGAGCACTCGTCTGCGGGCGATTGATCGCGTTCGCGGGCGATTGAGCCATGGGTGTTGTTAGGCGCGCCTCTTCGACCCGCCGCAATGCAGCAAGATCAATGGATTAGCGCGCCGATCGGCTCCGACCCTTCATGCGATCAGACCTAACGGGACCATGAAGCGGGCTTCGTAGAGGCCCGGACGGCGCCCGCTACTCCCGGCTCTCCCTGATCCATCCCTTCTCGAACACCGGGCCGTCGCAGCCGCAGAAGCGGGCGATGCGGTCGAGTTCGCGCCCGATGCGGTCGAGCCGCCCCTTGCCGAGGCGCACGCCGCGCTCGGGCCAGAGCGCCCGCACGCTGAGCCGGCCCTCCCGGCGGCGCATGTCGATACGCCCGACCAGCCTGTTGCCCTCCAGCAGCGGGAAGACGTAGTAGCCGTATTCGCGCTTTTCCTCCGGCACATAGATCTCGATGCGATAGCGGAAGCCGAAGAGCCATTGGGCGCGCTTGCGGTCGCGCAGCAGCGGGTCGAAGGGGCTGAGCACACGCACTCCGGCTGGTGGCTCCGGCGCCCGCTCGGCCTGCTCGCTTATGTCGGGACGCGCGAAGAGGTGGCGAGCCTCGCCGGGCCGCGCGCCTTCCACCGCGACCTCGACCAGCTCGCCGGCGTCCCGGGCGGCACACCAGGACCGCACCTCGTCGAGGGAGGCCGTGTCCCAGAAGGCCGCGATCTCTCGGGCGGAAGCGAAGCCGAGCCGGTCGAGCGCGCTCGCGCATGCCCAGTCCAGCGTTTCCCGATCGTCCGGCACGGCAGCGCGGAAGGAGGCCGGGATCACGCGCTCGGCCAGGTCGAAGACCTTCTGGAACCCCTCGCGCCGGTCGATGGCGAGCGCGCCGGTGCGCCAGAGGAACTCCAGCGCCGTCTTCGACGGGTGCCAGTCCCACCAACCGGATACGTCACGCCGTCGGCCGCCGCCGAGCTCTCGCGCCATGACGGGTCCGCCCTCGCGGATGCGCTCCAGCACCTCGTCGAGACGCTCCTCGAACCCTGCCCGGCGCCATTTTCGCCAGCGCGCCCGCAACATTTCGGCGTCGCGGCGGAAGCGCAGCCGCCAATGGGGATAGAACGACATGGGGATGACCGACGCATCGTGGGTCCAGTGCTCGAACAAAGTTCGCCGCCCTTCCAGCAGGTCGTCGAGCTGTTGCGGCCGGTAGCTTCTGCGCCGGGAGGCCAAAATCATATGGTGGGCGCGCTCGACCGTGGCGATGCTGTCAATCTGGACGAAGCCGAGCCGCTCGATCAGCCCTGTGAGACCTTCTCCCTGCGGCGGGCGCCCAAGGCCGTGCCGGTCCAGGAACAGATTTCTGGCAGCCCGGTTGGAAAGGCACGACAGCGGCTTGCCGGCACTGCCTCGCATCACAACCTCGCCCCGATCCCCCGAACCCACGGCAATTCACTCTATTCGCGCCAATGCCAGGAGTCTTGCGGCAGGGTGCCAGGGTTCGACCGTCCCGATTCCGCCCGACACTGTCGATCTGCGTGGCGTCTGCTATATAACCGACATCCCGATCCGGGAGGGCGCGTCTCCATCGACTGCACCCACCGCAGCGAAGGAGTGCCGCGCGGCCATGGACCTGCGCAACATTGCCATCATTGCCCACGTCGATCACGGCAAGACGACCCTGGTCGACGCTCTGCTGCGCCAGAGCGGCACGGTGCGGGCGAACCAGCCGATGCGGGAGCGCGCCCTTGATAGCGGCGAACTCGAGCGCGAGCGCGGCATCACGATCCTGGCCAAGTGCACCGCGATCGACTGGCACGGCGTGCGCATCAACATCGTCGATACCCCCGGCCACGCAGACTTCGGCGGCGAGGTCGAACGCGTGCTCGGCATGGTCGACGGCGTGCTGGTCCTGGTGGACGCGGCCGAGGGTCCGATGCCTCAGACCAAATTCGTGGTCGACAAGGCGCTCCGGCTCGGCCTGCGGCCGATCGTGGCCGTCAGCAAGATGGATCGCGCGGACGCCCGGCCCGAGATCGTGCACGAAGCGGTCTTCGACTTGTTCGACGCCTTGGGCGCGACCGAGGAGCAGCTCGACTTCCCCCTCGTCTACAGCTCCGCGCGCGACGGCTGGGCCTCGCGCGATGCGGCCGCCGCCGGGGCTGACATGACCCCGCTCTTCGAAACCGTCATCGCGCACGTGCCGGCGCCTGCCACGGATCGGAATGCACCCTTCCGCATGTTGATCAGTCTGCTTGAGGCCGACCCTTTTCTCGGGCGGCTGGTGAGCGGCCGCGTGCTCTCCGGCGAGATGGAGGCGAACCAGACCGTGACAGTGCTCGGCGCGGACGGCGGCGTGGTCGAGGTCGCCCGCCTCACCAAGTTGCTACGCGCACGCGGGCTGGAGCGAATCCCGGTGGAGCATGCAGGGGCCGGCGAGATCGTGACGCTCGCGGGCCTCAAGACCGCCTCGGTGGCGGACACCGTCGCTGCTTCCGGGAACTGCGCCGCGATCCCGGCCGAGCCGATCGACCCGCCGACGATCGCAATGGTGTTCTCGATCAATGACTCGCCGCTCGCGGGACGCGAGGGAACGCAGCTCACCTCACGCATGATCGCAGCACGCCTCGCACGCGAAGCCGAGGGCAATGTCGCGATCCAGGTGAACGGCATGGCGGAGGACGGCGCCTTCGAGGTCGCCGGCCGCGGCGAGCTTCAACTCGCGGTGTTGATCGAGACGATGCGTCGCGAGGGCTTCGAGCTCTCCATCGGCCGCCCGCGGGTGCTGATGCGCGAAGACCCCAAGGGTGGCGCGCCGCTCGAGCCCATCGAAGAAATCCAGATCGATGTGGACGAAGCCTTCGTCGGCGACGTGGTGACCGCGCTCGCCGAGCGCCGCGCGGAGCTGATCGAGCTCAGGCCCTCGGGACGGGACAAGCTCCGCGCTCTCTTTCACGGCCCCTCGCGCGGCCTGATCGGTTTCAACGGCGAGCTGCTCACGGTGACCCGGGGCACGGCGATCATGCATCGGCTCTTTCACGGCTACGCGCCCTTCAAGGGGCCGCTTCCGGGGCGGCAGACCGGTGTGCTCATCTCAAGCGCCGAGGGCAGAGCGGTCGCCTATGCGCTCTGGAACCTGGAGGAGCGGGGGGCGCTCTTCGTCGAGCCGGGGATGCCTGTCTACGGCGGCATGATCGTCGGCGAGCACACGCGGCCGCAGGACCTCGACGTCAACCCGCTGAAGAGCAAGCAGCTGACCAATATCCGGGCTGCCGGCAAGGACAATGCCGTGCGCCTGAGCCCGCCGCGGCCGATGCCGCTCGAGATCGCGCTGGCCTATCTCGCGGACGACGAAGTGCTGGAAGTGACGCCGGCGTCGATCCGCCTTCGCAAGCGCCTGCTCGACCCTCATGCCCGCCGGCGCGCCGCACGGGCGCACGCGCGGGCATCCTGATCGTTTGCCTTGCAATCGGACAAGCGCAGGACGACCTTGAGACTTGGCTAAACGGAGCCCCCCTGGCTAGGAATTCATCCGACCCCTGCAGAGCCTCGTCGATCATGGACCAAGACATCCTCTCCGAGCTTGCACCGAGCGGCACCCTGCGCGCAGGGATCAACCTGTCCAACTTCCTGCTGGTGACGGGCAGGGCATCGTCGGGCGATCCGATCGGTGTCGCGCCCGACATGGCGCTCGCGCTCGCCGATCGGTTGGGTGTCGCGGTCTCCTATGTCACCTTCGCGTCGCCTGGGGAGCTCACCGATGCGGCGGGACGGGATCTCTGGGACATCGGCCTCATCGCCGCGGAGCCCGCGCGGGCGAAGACGATCGCGTTCTCTCCGCCATACGTCGAGATCGAGGCGACTTACATGGTTCCCGAGGGCAGCTCCCTCGCTGTGATCGACGACGTCGACAGCCCCGGCATCCGCATCGCGGTGTCGGACAGGAGCGCCTATGACCTGTACCTCACGCGCCATCTCAAGCACGCCGAGTTGGTACGCGCGAAGGGTCTTGCGGCCGCCTTCGAGCTCTTCGTGAACGAGAAGCTCGACGCGCTCGCCGGCCTCAGGCCCGGTTTGATCGCGGACGCCGACAAACTCCCCGGCGCGCGGAATCTCGACGGCCGCTTCACGGCCGTGCGGCAGGCGGTGGGCACCGCAACGACCAACCGTGCGGCCGCCGCCTTCCTGGCCGCCTTCGTCGAAGAGGCCAAGGCGAGTGGTCTCGTCGCCCGTCTGATCGATCGCCACGGCGTAACCGGCCGTCTCCTGGTCGCGCCGTAAATCGTCCGGGATATCCCATCATCCCGGCCCGGCAAGGAGTTCTCGCCGGGGTTGAGTTCGCGTTCGAGCCCAGGCAACACGATGTTTCGAAGAGCGGATCGCACTCAACTCTGACGTCTACAAAAGGAGCCCCCGCCGATGCCCGTCATTCGCGTCGAAGTCCCCGCCGGCACACCCGCAGCCACGCAGGAATCCATCCGCATTGCGGTCAAGGCGGCGGTGCTCAGGACCCTCGCCCCCAAGCAGACCAAGTACGACTATGTCGCCGTGCGCGAGGTGGTCGGCGAGATCGGCGACGGCGTGCCACTGGTCGAAGTCGATTTGCGGCCGGGCCGCGAGCCGGAACGCAAGAAGGCGCTGGTCGACGCCATTGCCGAAATCCTGAACGATACGATGGGCGTCGATGCCGCCGACATCTATGTCGTGTTCCGCGAGAACCCGGCAGAGAATCACTATTGCGGCGGCACGCCGCTGCCCCGCTGGGTGCCGGCCGGCGCTTAGACTTGAAGCGGCAGGGCCGGCGGGGGGCGACTGACTCATCGGACCGCACGAGAGAAATGACCGCCACACGCCCGCAACACGCATTCGCCCCCGCCGGCCGGGTCGGCGCCGTGGGAGAATGAGTGCGAACAGCCGATCGACTGTAGGGGTGTACCTATCCCTGAAACAATCGGGAAACGGACATGACAGAATCCGACATCCCTCGGAGGTCTGTTAGAGCCGTCACGATTTTGGTTCCAGACTATGAAGAGGCGATCGATTATTTTGTAAGTACGCTCGGCTTCACACTTATCGAGGACACGAGGCTTTCAGGAGAGAAGCGATGGGTCTTGGTTTTGCCAGGGACCGGCACATCTCTTCTTCTGGCCAAAGCGAAAGGCGAACGGCAGAACGGTGCGATTGGAAACCAGTCGGGTGGACGTGTATTCCTGTTTCTGACAACGGATAACTTCTGGCGCGACTATCGGCTCTTCCGCCAAACTGCTCACAGATCGCTGGCGTTGAGGGAATTCGCGCTCAGTCCGAAGGCCGCGACTCACGAGCCGGTGGGACCCGGGCCCGGCCTGTCCGCGGCGTTCGCATCGGCGGTCGCCTGTGCTATCCGGGGATCATGGTGCGGATCAGACCAGCGTGTCTATCGGACGCCTCCGCGATCGCCGACATCCAGGTCGAGACGTGGCGTGACACTTATGCCGGGCTGATCCCCGATCGGACGCTTCTGGGCCTGTCCCGCACGAGCCACATCGAGAGCTGGCGTGGGATTCTGCGCGACACCCGGGCGGACTCTATCACGCGCGTGGCCGAGGCACCGGACTCATGCATCGTCGGCTTCGCCAATGCCGGCCGTGCGCGGCCGACGAACCTGCCCTATGACGGGGAGGTCTACACGCTCTACGTCCTGCCGGATCGTCAGGGTGGCGGTTATGGTCGGGGTCTGCTCGGCGCGCTCTTCTCGGCACTCTCGGCCGCCGGCTGTCGGAGCGCCCTGGTCTGGGTCTTGGCGGGGAACCCGGCTCGCTTTTTCTACGAGGCCATGGGCGGCACCCTCATCGCGACGCGCGAGGAGCCGTTCCACGGCGTCGTCCTCAGCGAGTGTGCGTATGGCTGGCCCGACCTCCGCCGCCACGCCAAGATGCGCACGAGAGCTTCCAACAGCAGCGGCTAAATGGTCTCAGGCTCTCGCCGATGCACCACCCGGTCTTCGGCGAGCTGCGCGATGTCCGCTTCGTCGTAGCCGAGCTCTTCGAGGATCGTCGCGTTGTCGGCGCCGAGCCAGGGCGCGATAGACCGGATTTCGGCCGGGGTTTCGGCGAAACGGGCCGCCGGCCTTGGCTGGCGCACCGGGCCGAGATCGCGGTCCTCGCGGACCTCGATGATCCCGTTCTGAACCACCTGGGCGTCCGCGATCACCTCGCCGCGCTTGAGCACCGGTGCGGCGGGCACGATCTCGCGCTCGAGACGCGCGAGGATTTCCGCCGTCGGCCACGTGGCAATCTCCCGGTTCATGATCGTCCGCCGCTCGGTCCGGTTGTGGCCGCGCGCAGCGGCGGTTGTGAAGCGCGGGTCCAGGATCAGCTCCTCGCGGCCGAAGGCGCGGCACATTCCCGCCCATTCCGCGTCTGTGACGGCCGCCGCGGTGATGTAGCCGTCCGCAGTCCGAAAAATCAGATCGGGCCCCGCCTGTTCCTGCGCCGGGTCCTGCTCGTTCTGGAGAAAGGTGAGCGGCGAGCTCGCCTCGGGCCACAGGTAGGCGACCATGGTGTCGAGCATGGCGAGGTGGACGTGCTGGCCCTTGCCGGTGCGTTCGCGCGCGAACAACGCCGCCGTGATCGCCTGCGCCGCGGTCAGCGATGTCGTCTTGTCGGGGACGATGGTGCGCACCATGTGCGGACGGCCCGTCTCGTTGTCGGTCTGGATGTCGCAGAGTCCGCAAAGCGCCTGGATGACTGAATCGTAGACCCGTTGGTGCGCATAGGGCCCCGACTCGCCGAAGCCGCTGATCGAGACGAAGACGATGTCGGGCTTGAGTTCGCGAACGATGTCCTCGCCGAGGCCCATGCGCTCGATCGCGCCGGGCCGGAAGTTCTGCACCAGCACGTCGGCGGTCGTGGCGAGCTTGCGCACGATGGCGAGACCGTCTGCGGTCTTGAGGTCGACGCAGAGCGAGCGTTTCGACCGGTTGCAGGACAGGAAGGTGGCGGACATGCCGCGGTGGACGACACCGTAGTGCCGCATGATGTCGCCGGCCGGCGCTTCGATCTTGATCACGTCGGCGCCCTGGTCGGCGAGCATCATGGTCGCCACCGGCCCCGAGACCATGGTCGTCAGATCAATAACGCGGACGCCGTCGAGCGGGCCGGGCATGGCTCAGACCTCCGGCGCGCTGCGCCCGCCATAGTTCCGCGGATATGTCTCCGCGTAAGCCGGACGCGTCCGCATGCGGATGCGGTAGTCGCGCAGGTAGTCCGGCAAGGCGAGTTCGTAGTGCTCGGCGGCATCCAGGCAGGACATGAAGAGAATGTCGGCGATGCTGATCTTCGCCCCCATCAGGAAGGGGCCGGCGCCGGCGATCCTTTCCTCCATGCATTCGAGCTGGTGGTCGAAATATTCGATCGCCGCGCGGACGGCGATCGGCGAGGCGCCGTATTCCTGGACCAGGTCCCCGTGGCGCCGGATGCTGTAGATTGCGTTGGCGTCGAGCTCGCTCATGGTGAAGAAGCACCATTCGAGCAGCCGCGCCCGCCCGAGCGCGTCGTCGGGCACATGGACGTGATCCGGCACCGGAAAGGTCTCGGTCATGTAGGTCATGATCGCCGCGCTCTCGGTCAGGCAGATATCGCCGTGGACCATCGCCGGGATCTTGTGCCGCGGGTTGATCGCCAGGAATTCCTCGGTCTTGGTCTCGCCGGTTCGTGGGCCGATCGGACGGTGCTCGTAGTCGAGGCCCAATTCCTCCGCGAGCCAGAGCGTGCGGTGGGTCCGCATCGTGCCGGCGCCCCAGAGGACCAGCCTTCGCGTCGTCATGTCATCACTCCCAAAGTGTCCAAGACTAGATGCAGTTGCGGCCCTGACGCTCCGAGCGGCAGGATAGCCTCGGCTCCTTGCCCCGGGGTAGGTGTTGAATGTGGAGAACCAGTCGATTGCCGCGCCCGGAACGCAAGCGTCCCGCACGTTGATCCGCGCCAATCACGACGAATGTACACACCCCTAGACGGGTCCTTAGGACCGCAAAATCGGGTGTATGGCGGTCTTGCCGGGATCGCGTGGAATATATGGATAGACGGTGCGGCGCGTTGGCTCCACAGACGAGGGCCGAGTTGCCGCCGCTGCCCGCAGTCGGCGCCTCGCGGTTAGACTGCCAGGGTCTGGGCTGTTGTTCGGAATCGCCGTTTGACCCCCTGGAATCGACGCGAATCAATGCCTTACCACGCCGATCGGCGTCCAATCTGCGCGCTAGACAACACCCCGTGCAACTGGAACACCCGTTTCGCCGTCTCCACGCCGACGACCGTTCTGAAAGTCTTCATCTTGGGCCCTCCGGTTTGCCCACGAAGAGCTTTCTCTTCACACTTGGCACTTTGATGCCGTCGGCCCGTGAGGGGCCAACTCAACCCGCCGGCCGACGGACATGAGGGGGAGGGAGGCGTCCATCCCATTTCCTCCGTCAGGCGGTGGAATGCACCTTAGCGATCGGTCCGATTTTCCGGGGCCACCTCAGGTCGCCTAGCAAGAGAGGGACATGCCTGCTACGGTGAACGTGGTAGAGTGGAACATTCCGCTCTCGATATGGGAGAGGATGTCCCATGCGAAAGCCTTCATTCTTATCTTCATATGTTGATGGAAAATCTCCGACACGTCTCTTGCAAGGGTTAGTGGTGGGTGTGGCTGCCACCTTGATCATCGGCTTTGCTACGGGTGTATTGCTTCTCGGTAGCACTGCCACCAAGAACGCCGAAGCGGCGGCGCAAGCAGCAACGGTCCAGGCTCTGGCCCCGATTTGCGCCGCGAAATTCGAGGAGGCGGCCAATGCCGAAAATGGCATGGTCGCTAATCTCGCCGCGGTCAAATCGTGGCAACGCGACAGCCATCTGATAGAAGCCGGCTGGGCAACTTTCCCCGGCGGGTTGGAGCCGGACAGCGATGTGGCTGAGGCCTGTGCCAATTTGCTCACCTCGGCCCTGGAAATCAAATAAGCCGATCACCACCGGCTCTTAGTGCTAACCGCCCCTCGTCAACCACGGGGGGCGGGATTTTCGTGACCTCAACGAATTTCGACGGCGACGATTGAGCTGTTACGAATTTGATCCCAGACTATCAAGAGGCAATCGATTATTTCGTAGGTACGCTTGGCCTCACACTCATCGCGGACACAAGGCTTTCAGAAGAGAAGCGAGGGGCCTTGGTTTCGCCGGGGCAGGTCACTGAGTCTGGAAGATGCGCAATCCCGGTGCGAGGCGTGGCGAAGGGATTGCAATGAGTTCCGTCCGCATAGCTCGATCGGCCAGAAAGCCCTGATCGAACTAGCCAGGGCCTCAGGATCGGCATGCCCGCCCTGAAGCAAATGAGCCGGGATTTTCTCGCATCCGGCGGTCCAACATCGGGGGCAAGTCCAAACCGTCTAGGCACTCACATTCGAACTGGACCGGTCGCTGGGGACAGGTCAGGCGTCTGGCTGGAGCATCGGCAACGGCAGCCTGTATGTTGTTAAGCGCGACAGTTCCCCGCCGGTCGGCGCTCTAACTCATTGTTTTAGTTTGATTAGTGGGGGTCAGTTTGGCGCGCTTAACAACACCGCAGGCAGACCGCGACACGGTTCCGCCCGCTCGGCGCGCGCCAGTTCAAATGCTCGCAGATCGTGTGCCCGAGCTCGTTGCGGCTGATCGCCGGAAACAGCGCCACCGTCTCCTGGATGTCGGCAATCTGCCGGCGGGTCAGACGTCTGCCGAAAAAGGTCGTCGACTTCAGCGCGGTGATGCGGGGGTCCATGGGCCGGCTCCACTGACAGGGGGACAGCCACAGTGTGCCAAAGCACACGCCGCCGGTCAATCCCCCTCGTGCGGGAAACGCCGAGACCGACAATCCACACAAGAAATCAACTCGTTACGACACCACCAAAAAAACCCCGGAACAATCTTCGCGCCAAATGAATGCCATTGGTCCGCGCAGGGGGCCGAGAACTTCGCCATCCTGCGCAGCGTCATCACCACCGCCAGAAAGCAGGGCTGGAATATCATCGAAGCCCTGACCAGCCCATCGGATCGGCTCATCGCCACCGTCAAGTGCGCGTAAGCTCACCTGGCACGGGTTCTCCAACAGCGGAGCCATTCTCATAAACGATCATGGTCGACGCCGTGCTGGACCACCCCATAGAATGAAAATCGGTGCCCGTCGCGCGGGCGGACTTCGGGCCACATCGGGGTAGCTTACCGGTCGCAGTCCGCAAGAGGGGCATCGTGAGCTGTGAAACCCGGCGACCCCAGAGGAGCACACGGGCGTCGCGTGGGTAGCGTTGTGCCCTTATCCCAGAGAATTTTCACAGCAAGAACCTGGGCAGTTACGAAATTTCTTCCCACGTGGGCGGGTCGACGTAACGGTATGCCGGGCCGCCCGGTACTGCGGTGAGATCCAGCAGAGCGTCGGTGCCGTCGGCCTGGCTCTTGATCGTTCCCCCATTGAGTCGAAGGCCGTTGCTGGGCAGGCTGACTCCGTCGAGATCGTAATCCCTGTCCGTTACCGTGTAGGAAAACACGAGATCGGCCGCAGTGCTGCCGGAGCCGACATACTCGGCCATTCTCGTCCCGTTCAGCTTGATCTTCAGGCGGGGTGTTCCGGTGACCGCGACCGCTTCGGAGAACGTCACGGTGATCTCTATTTCGTCTCCCGCCTCGTAGTCCTTGTCGCCGCCGGAATCGGAAGTGATTTCGACGCTCTCGATGAGCACGACGGGGGCGGCGGCAACGCGAAAGACCCCGGAAAGCGCCAGATAGCGGGGCGAGTCGCTCGTATCTCTGGCCCTGCCGCTCAGCGTGGCGGTCGTGGTATTGATCGTCGTCGCGGTGCATTCGGAGACTCCGTCGCCGTCCGGGTCTGCGCCGCCGAGAGGAAGGGTCGTCGTCGTGCCGTCATCCGCCGTGCCCGTGCAAAGGAGTTGGTTGCGGCTGCTGCCCGAGATGCGAGAGCTGTCCTGATACCGGCCCTGCTGTTTGTTGGCCCAGGATCCGTCAAAGAAATCGGCGTAGTCGTCCGCAACTCGCAACCCTCCGATCCAATAGATGGGAACGCCGCCGGTTCCCGTCGTCCCGGTGTGGCTGCGCACGTTGACCGTAGCCGTGGAGCCCAGGACCTTGAAATTGCCTGCATATGCCTGGATATGGACGTGACCGCGCTCGCTGATATTAGATTGCACATGGGCGTCGTAGTCGGAGATGTCGTTCGACGTGGCCGGCATGGGCCGCTTCGTCGCAAGCAACAGGCGAAATTCGTCGCCGGTATTCAATCCCGACGGTATCAGCGGCCAGTTGCTCGGGACGTCGGTCTGCGCGTGTGCGGGTGTGGCGAGCAACGCGACCAACGCGGAGAACAGCACAATTGCGAGCCAGTGTACCGTGCGAGGCGGAACGGGGAGGCGCATGATCGACTGGTCCTGATGAATTCGCGCAAGGAGGGGAGCCGATGCACGCGCGTCGGCCGGGCATCGGCTGTTCTGAAGGCGGGCTGCGCTTAGGGCGGAAGGGGTGGGGTACGCGATCCGGCGGGCGGACAGCCACGTTGACAAACGCTTGGCAACGCCCGCCGCCTGGCGCTGGAGTAAGTCGGGATCGCGTTGGCAATTACGAATGCAATCCGTTCTCCCGCCAGTTTGCATCCACTGCCTTTGACGCCGCTCGCGGCCCCGAAAGCGCGAGCCGTCCCTGCGCATCGCATGAAGCCGTTTCCCCGTCGCTTCGTCAGTCACGACTTAACCCAAGTTGGCACTTTTTCCGTTTGTTCGGGGCCGAATTGGCCAGGTTTTTCCGGCTGACACACCAGATATAGCGTTGACGAGAAGGGCACGCCCCTACATTTGCGATTGCCGTCTCGAACTCCCTTTGTAGTGCCAGGGAATGGTGGGTTTGCAGGATTTCCCTTGACCCCACCACCAAAGCCGACATATCTGAACCCGCCACGACCAAAACGTGCCGGGCGACATGTTCATCAGGGCAACCAAGACCCACACTACCGAAGGCAAGCCGGTCCGCAGCCATCGCCTCGTGCTCTCGCAGCGCATCGGCGACAAGGTCAGGCAGCGCACGCTTCTCAACCTCGGCACCGACTATCCGGTGCCGAAGGAGAAATGGCGCGAAGTTGCCGGACTCGCCGAGGCGCTGCTCAACGGCCGCCCGCCGCTGCTCGAAGCCGCGCCGGACGTGCAGGCCGCAGCCGAGGACATCGTCGCCAAGCTCAGGGCCAGGGGGTTCCGCCCCGAGGCGATACAGGAAGAGGCGCGCAAGCCCGACATCGCCACCGTCGACCTCGATACCCTGGAGCACGAGAACCCGCGCACGGTCGGCTGCGAGCGCCTGTGCCTCAAGGCCCTCGACGACCTCGGCTTCGCCGACATCCTCCACGGCCTCGATATCAAGGGCCGCGACGGGCGCATCGCCAGCGCGCTGATCGTCGCCAGGATGGTCCATCCCGCCAGCGAGCGTGACACCAGCCGCTGGCTGCGCCGCGACAGCGCGACCGCCGAGCTCCTGGGGCTGGAGGGCGACCGCAAGGCGCTGCGGCGCAAGACGCTCTACCGCATCGGCGACCTGCTCTGGCGCCACCGGGCCGCCATTCAGCGGGAGCTGTTCAACCGCGAGCGCGCGCTGCTCGACCTGCCCGAAACGATCGCCTTTTACGATCTCACCAATGTCCACTACCACGGCCACACCCACGGCCAGCTTCCCAGGTTCGGGCGCTCCAAGCAGAAGCGCGACGACTGTCCGCTGATCACGCTGGCGCTGGCGCTCGACGGCGCAGGCTTCCCGCGCAGTTGCGAGATCCTGCCGGGCAACGTGAGCGAGCCGGGCACGCTGGAGGACGCGCTGGTCAGGCTCGAGGCGGTGTGCGGCGGCACGGCGCCGAAGCCCACGGTGGTCATGGACGCGGGCATCGCCACCGAGGAGAACGTCGCGTGGCTGGGCGAGCAGGGCTACGACTGGATCGCGGTCAGCCGCGGCGCCAGGCCGCCGCTGCCCGAGGGCGGGCCCGAGGCTCTGCTGATCACCAGCGCGCGGCACGAGGTGCGCGCCTGGCGGCTTGCCAGCGAGGACGGCGAGGCGCGGCTCTACGTCGTCAGCGAGGGCAAGAAGAAGGCCGAGAACGCGATCATCGGCCTCAGGCGGAACCGCTTCGAGGCGGCGCTGGAAAGGCTCCATAGCGGCCTGCCGGTCAAGGGCCGCCTCAAGCGCTACGACAGGGTGCTGGAGAGCATTGGCCGTCTCAAGCAGCGCTTCTCCACCGTCGCCAGACACTACGAGGTCACGGTCGAGAAGGCGAAAACCGGCCCCAACGCCGCCGCCGTGCGCTTCAAGCGCAGGCCGCAATACGACGAGGCCGACGAGGGCGCCGGCGCCTATGTGCTGCGCACCAGCCACGTCGACTGGGATATCGAGACGATCCTGCGGACCTACTGGCGCATCACCGACATCGAGGCCACCTTCCGCAGCCTGAAATCCGAGCTCGGCCTTCGCCCGATCTGGCACCAGCTCGACCGTCGCATCGCGGCCCACCTGCTGATCGCCGTGCTGGCCTATCACGCCGTGCATCTGATCCGTACCCGACTGGCCGCGCGGGGCATCCACAAGTGCTGGGCATCGATCCGCGAGGGCATGCGGACCTGGGTGCGGATCACCACGCGACTGCGCCAGACCGACGGCACCTTGATCGTCAACCGCCAGGACACGCGCCCGGCCGCCGAGGTCGCCCAAATCTCCTCGGCGGCGGGTGTTGACCCCGCCATCCACCGCACGAGGACCCGCCTGACGAGCTGACAGAATCTCACAAAATGTAGTGCCATGTTGGAATCGGCAGAGAAAAATATTGCGCCATATCAAAGCGATAAACGACAGCAGAACACAAAAAGTGCCAACCTGGGTTAAGCGCTTCGGCGCGCGCCCTCCCTCATAGACCGCTCACCGGTCGTCGCCGGGTCTGCTCCCGGCGACGCCGATGCGCAATGGATGGAAGATTAGGCGAGTCACGCGCCGCCGCGCGTCCCCAACATTGGGGAGATTCAGCAATTAATTTTCTGCACGGAGGCGAATGGGATACGGCGATCGGGATGAGCGAGCTCGCCGCGTGGTTCGGGATGACGGCGCTCGATACGGTGATGGCGCTCTCCGGTCACCCTCGACAAGACCTCGGCCGACCGGATGGTGGCGGCCGTTTTCGTTGTTGTTCGGCGTCGCCGTTTGCCCCCCCGGAATCGAAGAGAATCAACGCGTCACCACGCCGATCGGCGTCCAATCTACGCGCTCTTGAGTTGTTGACCGGCGCCGAATGTTGACCCCTCACAGTCATGCAATATCAACGCATTAGCGCGCCGATCGGCGTCGAATTGGCGCGCCGATCAACAGAACGGTGGTCTTGGTGCTCATGGAGACCCCGACACAACCGTTCGCTGCCTTGACGAACAATGGCACCGGGGGATCGGGAAATCCGGCTGACAGCTCATCAATCGCCCTACCGGTCCCACCCGGTACTATTGTCTCCAGCCACGCAAGGAACTCCTCAAGCGTTCTAGGCTGCCGAGAGTCCAGCATGAATGTCAGTTCATTGTCGGAATGAAACACGAAGGCGGGTCGCGACGAGCCGGCAATCCGGGCTCGGTTCGCTTTGCCCGGAACCAGACGCTTCAGCTTTTCGTCCGCATCGGCCAGGAACGACAACGTAGGGGAGCCGTCTCTCGGCACGCCGTAGAGTGTTGTTCGGCGTGCAGCTTGGACCCCCCGGTATCGAGCCGCTTCAATAGCTTATCGCGCCGATAGGCGCGCAAACCACTTGCCGAGCAACAGCGTCACGCCGCTCTTCGAAAAATCCCCGTCGCCAACCCAGTTTCCGATATGGGATCTGAGCGACGCTAACTGTTCAACATTAGTTGTGGTCGTCGAGGCGCACTACTTGAGGCTGGTTGAGTTGTACTCAATGATGATGCGAATTGGCATCTCGTCGCGCAGCGTGCTCCCGGGCGCTTCCGGCGGATGACGGCTCGGTCAGGTTCCGTCCTGGCTGTTCATTCTCCTGGCGATGGCTTGGCCGACCCTCTCGGCGGCTGCCTCGATTTCTCGGTCCCCAAGATGAGCGTAGCGCAGGGTCATGCGGACATTGGAGTGTCCGAGCAGCCGCGAGACCACCGGCACCGGCACGCCGTTCATCACCGCGTGGCTGGCCACGGTGTGGCGGAGGTCGTGGAGGCGCACATCCTCGATGCCGGCTTTCTTCCGGACCCGGTACCAAAGACCGAGGTCGGGGTGGCGTGGCCTTGCACGGGTTCGAGCCCTCGGGCCTGAGTCCCATCGCCTCGGCCTCGCGCATGATGACGGAGAGCACCGGCATCGACCGGTCGGCGGCGACCGGGGTGGCGCGCAGCGAGGCGAACCAGTTGGTGACGTCCCGGCTGTCGATGTCGGCGACCTGCCGTCCCGTGAAGTGCGGGAGGATCTGGCTTCGCAGATAGGCCCGGTTCACCGCCAGCGTTCCCGGCTTCCAGACCCGGCTGCGGCGCTCGAACGTGGCCTCGGCGACGGCCTCGAAGAAGGTCTCGGCGGGATCGCGTGGTGGCTTCTCGCCCAGGTAGATCGCGGCGAGCATGGTCACGGCGCGCGATCGCGCCTCGCGGACATCTATGGAGGCGGCGTCGCCTATGATCTTCCAGACGCGCTCGCCGCGATGCTGGCAGTGGACGAAGAAGCGCTTCCCGCCCGAGGGCAGCACGCGGAGGCCGAACCCCCTTAGCTTGCCGTCGCGAATGTCGTATGCGGTCTTGCGGGGCTTGAGCGCGCGGACGCGGGCGTCGGTAAGGTCGGTTCTGGCCATCTCCCCTCTCTCGGTTTCGGTTGCAGCCTGGGAACCTGGAGTTGACGGATCCGTCCGGATGCAACAATGTGGAGGAGAGAAAGCGACCCTATGTCAAATAGTTAGAACCGTCAGGTGCGTGGTCCGGTGTACGGCGCCGGGTGGGCGCGTCAGGATCGCGGCATGGAGACCGACGGCACACCGGGCGCGGCGGGCGAGAGTGCGGGTAGCGCCGACGACCGCTTCGCCGCGCGCATTCACGGCCTGGTCGACCTGCAGCGGGAAGTCGGCGCCCAAGCGGCGGAGTGGGCGGAGCGGCGGGGACCCCGCGCCGGGGATCATACAGCGCGCCTCGCCGTCGAGAGCGTGCGCTCGCTCTTGCTGCTCAAGATGGCCGAGCTCACCGAGCGTGAGGAGCCGCCTTCGATAGACGAGGTCGCGCATCTCGCCCTTGCGCTCCACCGCATCGAAGGCGCCAACAGGCACCGCTTGGCGCGCGAGCAGCAGGCGGCGGGCGAGACTGCTGCCCCTCAGGCCCCGCGCAAGCCCCCTTCCACGCAGGAAATGAGGGCCCTCCTCGGCCCGGCCATCAAGGAGGCGTTTCACCCCGAACGCCTGGGCTCGAAGCCGTGGGAGCACTGGCCGGATGCCCCCTCGGCTGCGGAGCCCGGCGCCGCACTCCGGCCGACCAACCCTTCCTGCTGGAAAGGATCGGGGTGGCCGTGAGGCTGTGACTCTTCAGCAACCGGGGGTGGCGCTCGTCGCTCGGGCGGCCGTGGCCCCGGGACTAAGCCTGAGGGAGCACGTCTTCGGGCGAGTGAGTGAGGGCAACGCAACCGAAGAGGCGGGCGGTGGCGGCGGGGTCGGGCTGGATCGCGCGGTAGTAGGCCGCCAGCGTGTCGGTCGGCCTGGCGAAGCGGGCGAGCTGGGCGGTGAAGCGGTAATAGGGCAAGAGCCACGCGTCGCGTGCCTCGCCGTAGGCCGCGAGCGCGTCCCCGAGTGGGCGTCGGCCGCTCAGGCCGTCGTCGGCGGCCTCGGCCAGCATCTCGGCGCAGCGGAACGCGGTCGAGATGCCCTGCGCGGTCACCGGGTCCTTCTTCATGCCCGCATCGCCGACCAGGGCCCAGCCGGGGCCGGCGGCCTCGCGCACGAAGGCGCGCGTGCAGCCGGCGTGGAAGCCCTCGACACGGCGCGCGCCGGGCAGCATTTCGCTCAGGTCGGGCGCGACCTCGGCGAGCCTCGCGTGGAACGCGGCCTCCCGCGCCCGCCGGGCGGCCACGAACTCGTCGTGCATCAGGTTGGCGGCGACCAGCACGGTGCCGTCGCTCGCGGGGAAGGCGAAGGCGCCCTTGCGCTCGCGGATGTAGAGCCTGACATGGTCGAGCGGGATGCCTTCCCAATAGCTCCAGATGTTGCTCTGCACGACCGGCTCGCAGAGGGTCTCCTCGGCCCCGGCGCAGCGGGCGACGACCGAGCCGGGCCCGTCCGCGCCGATGACCAGGCGCGCACGCTCGGTGTGCCGCCTGCCGTCCCGATCCAGGGTCACCACGCCGGCGACCCTGCCGCCATCCTCGATCAGATCGACCGCGCGCGTGCCATCGCGGAACGCAGCGCCGGCGGCGACGGCCGCCTCGGCCAGGATGCCGTCGAGCAGCTGCCGTCGGGGGGCGCAGGACTCGTCATGGCCATCCACCGCAGGCGGTGCGCCCTCAAGCACGATGCCGTGCAGGTCGACCCGCCAGTCGGTGAAGGGCGCGGCACGTGCTGCGATCTCGGGCAGCACGCCCCAGGAACGGAGGTGGGCGACGCCCAGCGGATGGATCAGGTGCGTCGATTGCCCCATCTCGCTGGGGAAGCGATCGCGGTCGAGCAGCAGCACGCGGTGGCCCTTGCGGGCCAGAAGCATGGCGACGGGTGCGCCTGCGCAGCGGGCGCCGACGACGATCGCGTCGTAGATCGCGCGCCTCCTAAGGCGTCAGTCGCCCTCGATCGGGGTGACCCAGCCGATGAAGGCGCCGGCGCTGTCCTTGACCACGGCGAAGCGGCCGACCTCGGGCACGTCGAAGGCCGGGCGCATGATCTCGCCGCCCGCCGCCTCGACGCATGCGAGCCGGGCGTCGATATCGTCCACCCTGATGTAGGAGAACCAGTGGTCCGGCACGCCGTCGAAGCCCGTGCCCGGCTTCATCTCGAAGATGCCGGCAGACATGGCCTCGCCGGCCTTGCAGAGCGTGTAGGTGCCGCCCTCGGCCATCGGGTGCGACTCATAGTGCCAGCCCAGGGTCTCCCCGTAGAATTCCTTGGCCTTGTCGACGCTCCAGGTCATCAGCTCGTTCCAGAAGAATGTACCGTGTGCCTTCATCGCTATCGCTTTCGCCCTCCGTAGATAGTCCTGAGTTGTGCTGACCGCGCCCCGCCCGCACGGCATTGGCCGGGAATTAGAGGTCAGGGGCCCGGGTGTGCCAGTCGGTCGCCTGCTGATAGGCGTGGCCGAGGCGGAAGAGAGTGGCCTCGGAGAAGGGGCGCCCCATGAGCTGGAAGGCGGCTGGCAGGCCGCTCCCGGTGAAGCCGCAGGGCACGATCAGGCCGGGGCCGCCGAGGTAGTTGGCGGCGCGGGTGCACGCGCTCAGACCTGCCACCATCGCGGCCATGCGGTCGCCGCCCCCGACATTGGTCTCCTCCCGCGTCGGGATGGGGAAGGGGATGGCCGGCGTGTGCAGCGCGTCGACGCCGGCGAGAGCGGTATCGACGAACTCCCGCAGCAGCCCGGCGCGGGCGGCGAGAGCCTGGATGTACTTGATCGCCGGCACGTGCAGGCCGGGCTCGTAGCGGTTGCGCACCTGCTCCTGGTAGTCCTCGGGCCGGCCCGCAAGCCAGGGCTCGTGGATCGCCGCCGCCTCGCTGGAGAGCACGACGTTGGAGAGGTTGTTGATGCGCTCGAGGTCGGGCACCGGGACCTCGACGACGGTGACGCCGCAATCGCGCAGCACGTCGAGGCTCCGCTCCATCAGCGTGCGCACCTCGTCGGTGGCGAGGTCGTAGAAGTAGCTCGTCGGCACGCCGACCCTGAGGCCTCGGGCGCCGTCGGCCAGCGCGGCTTCGTAATCGGGCACGGGCCGGCTGCTGGAGGTCGGGTCGCGTGGGTCGTGGCCGGCGATCACCTTCACGATCCGCGCCGCGTCGCGCACGGTGCGCGTGAGCGGCCCCACCGTGTCCAGCGTGTGGGAGAGGGGCATGATGCCGTGGCGACTGATCAGGCCGTTGGTCGGCTTCAGTCCGACGACGCCGTTGCAGGCCGAGGGCAAACGCACCGAGCCGCCGGTATCGGAGCCGAGCGCGCCGAAGACCACGCGGCCCGCGACCGCGGCGCCGGAGCCACTCGACGAGCCGCCGGAGATGTGATCCCGGTTCCAGGGGTTGCGGCAGTCGCCCCAGTGCTCGTTGTGGCCGGTCGGGCCGGTGGCGAACTCCGCCATGTTGAGCCCGCCGAGGTAGATCGCGCCGACGCCGTGAAGGCGGGCGAGGGCGGTGCTGCCGTGGTCGGGCACGAAGTCCCTGCGGATGCGCGAGCCGCAGGTGGTGACGTGGCCCGCGCGGTAGAACATGTCCTTGTGGGCGAGCGGCACGCCCTGCAACGGGCCCGCTGCCTCGCCCCGCGCAAGCGCGGCATCGGCTGCCGCCGCGCTCTCCAGCGCCGCCTCCCCCTGCAGGGAGATGAAGCAGTTGAGCACCGGCTGAAGCCGCTCGGCACGGGCGACGGTCGCCGTCATGACCTCGACCGCCGAGAGCTCGCGTGTTGCGATGGCGTCGGCGAGCTCGACCAGGCTCAAGAGGTGGATGTCGTCGCTCATCTCAGCACGCCGCGGTTTCGTCCATGGCGGTTGCGATGTGCGCGGGTTCGCTTTCGAAGGCGAGCCCGGAAGCCGCGTCGTCGGCTGCTTGCACCATCAGCTCTAGGGCGGCGGCGAGGGCCGCCGCGCGTTCCGCGCTCGGCGGCTTGCGCCCCGCCGCCAAGGCCTGGGCGGTGATGAGATCGTCGGAAATTCCAGCCATGCGGGGCATCTCAGCGGCGCGGGGGTGCGGGACGGCTCTGTATACAGTACCAGGGCAGGGGTGCAATATGGGTGGACGTCACCATTATGGCCGGTGAGGTGGCAGGGATGCTTGCCGCACGGGCGGGCGCCTTAGACGGCCGGGGAGACGGACGAACCGGCAAGCAAGGCAGGGAGATAGACGACCATGTCAGACGACGGAGCGAAGAGTGTCGTTCGGCAGTTCCTGGCCGCAATCAAGGGCGGCGACGGCCAGACCATGATGGGCCTGTTGGCCGAGGATGCGGTGGTGGTCCTGCCAGGCTCGTTCAAGGTGGCTTGGGCGGGCCGCTGGCAGGGACGGGAGCCGATCAAGCAGTGCTTTCTCGCGATCGGGGCGCTGCTCGACATTCGAGATCACACGGTGCAGCTGATATTCGGCGAAGGCGAGCACGTGATGGTGCTCATCGACGAGACCTCGGCCGCCAAGAATACCGGGCGCCTCCTGCATCAGGAGACCGCCTGGTACTTCCGCGTCAAGGACGGTGCCATCGCCCATTGGCAGGCGTATGAGGACACCGAGCAGATCGCCTGGGTGTGGGACGAGGGCAGCTGACGGACTGCTCTGACCCGGGGGGCGGAGAGCGAGGTTCAAGACTGCATGAGCAAGAACCCGATGGATGCTCCGGGCCAGATCACGTTGGCCCAGGCGGTGGCGGCTCTCGCCGAGGCTCCGGCGGGCGGGAGGCCTTATGCCGAGCTGATCGCGCGCGGGACGCTTCGAGTCGGCCTCTATGCGCCGCGCGGGACCGACACGCAGCAACCCCACGACCAGGACGAGGTCTACGTGGTCATGAGCGGCCGGGGAACCTTTCGCAATGGCCCCGAGAGCCATCCCTTTCAGCCGGGTGACGTTCTGTTCGTGCCCGCCGGTGTGCGGCACGCCTTCGAGGACTTCAGCGACGACCTCTACGTCTGGGTTGCGTTCTACGGTCCGTCCGGCGGCGAGGCGGCAGGCTGAGATCCGGTCGCGACGGGGCAGGCGGTAGAGGCGATGGCTGACGAGGCGCTGATCGAAACCGAAACCGCCGGGGGTGTCGCCCGCGGGGCCGCCGGCGCCTCGCTCGGTCAGCGGCTTGCGGCGTGGGCGCGCCGCCGCGAACTCCCGCGCCTGCTCGCCATCGCTCTCGCCGGTGCCGCGGTGGCCTCGGGCGCGATGACCTACGTCACGATGAGCGGATCGGCACCCTTCCCGCCCGATCCGCAGATCATCCTGATCCTCCTCAACGTCGATCTGGTGTTGCTGCTCTCGCTCGGTGCCCTTGTGGCTTCGCACCTGGTGAAGCTCTGGATCGAGCGCCGCCGTGGGGCAGCAGGCGCACGCCTGCACATCCGCATGGCCGCGCTATTCAGCCTTGTCGCCTTGACACCGACAATCGTTGTCGCCGTCTTCTCCGCACTCTTTCTGCACTTCGGGATGCAGTCCTGGTTCAGCGAGAAGGTTTCGAGCGCGCTAAACCGCTCGCTGGTTGTGGCAGAGACCTACGTGCATGAACAAACCGACAGCATTCGCATCAGCTCCCTGGCTGCGGCCTTGCAGCTCAACGGTCAGGCCGTCCATCTCGCGCGGCAGCCGCAGCTCCTTCCCCGACTGCTGAACGAAACCGCCGCGGGTCTTTCGCTGACCGATACGGTCGTACTCCGCCGCAACGGCGACATACTGGCCCGTAACGAGCCGGGCTTCGCCGCGGAAGTCGAGCCGATGCCCGAGTGGGCCATGAACGCCGCGGCGGAGGGCCGTCTCGTGATACTGCCGGGTGACGGCGACCGTGCACGCGCGCTGATCAAGCTCGGCGGTTTCACCAACGCCTATCTCTATGTGGCGCGGTCCCTGCAACCCCAAGTGGTCGATCACACACGCCAGATTCAGGCCGTGATGAGGGATTATCAGCGTCTCGAGGATGAGCGCTACGGTATCCAGATCACCTTCGTGATGATCTTCATCCTGGTTGCCCTCTTGGTCCTGCTCTCAGCGGTGTGGCTGGGGCTCAATTTTGCCAACCGCCTCGCCCACCCGATTGGCGGCCTCATCGCTGCCGCGGACCGGGTCCGCGCCGGCGAGCTAACGGCGCGCGTCACCGAACCTCCGCACGACGACGAAATCGGCTCGCTCAGCCGCGCCTTCAACCGCATGACCGGCCAGATCCACAGCCAGCAGCAGGCCTTGCAGGACGCCAACCTCCAGCTCGATGAGCGGCGGCGATTTACCGAGGCGGTGCTCGCCGGCGTCTCGGCCGGCGTGATCGGTCTCGACGCGGACGGACGGATCACGCTGCCCAATCCGTCCGCGCTTGCGCTGCTCGACGCGAGCAGAGGCGACCTTTCGGGCCATGCACTTGAAGATGCAATTCCCGAGATGGCTGAACTCCTGGTCGGGGCGCGGGCGCAGGCTCATCCCCTGGTCGAAGATCAGGTCCAATTGGTCCGGGGCGAGCGCCGCCGCACCCTGCTCGTGCGCATCGTGACGGAACGGGCCGATGGCCGGATAGACGGCTTTGTCGTCACATTCGACGACATTACCGCGCTGGTATCGGCGCAGCGGCGAGCGGCGTGGGCCGATGTCGCCCAGCGTATCGCCCACGAGATCAAGAACCCCCTAACCCCGATCCAGCTCTCGGCTCAGCGGCTCAAGCGCAAGTATCTCAGCGAGATAAGCTCACAACCCGACGTGTTTGAGGACTGCACCGACATCATCGTCCGCCAGGTCGGCGACATACGTCAAATGATCGACGCATTCTCGTCATTTGCGCGGATGCCGGCGCCGGTGATTGAAGGGGTGGAACTGACCGACATCGTGGAGCGGGCGGTCGCTCTGCATCGTTTGGCGAGTCCGGAGATCGCCTTCGAGATCGAGCGCCCCGGCGACGACGTGCATCTCTACTGCGACGCTCGTCAGATCGGCCGGGCACTCACCAACGTACTCAAGAATGCCATTGAGGCGATCGAGACTCGGGAACCCGACGCCAGCGCGGCAGGGCGCATCGTCATCACGGTGCGCGAAGTCGACGGGCATTGGCGGCTGGAAGTCGAGGACAACGGGCCGGGACTGCCCGTCGAACTCCGCGACAGGTTGACGGAACCCTATGTCACGAACCGCGCGGACGGTACGGGTCTCGGACTCGCCATCGTGCGGAGGATCATCGAGGAGCACGGTGGCCGGTTGAACTTGGAGAACGGGACAGAAGGCGGCGCCCGTGTCACGCTCGTCTTCGCCGCGACCGGGATCGAGCACCTCACGCCAGATGAGGGTGAGAGCAGATGGCCCGCGATATTCTGATCGTCGACGACGAACCCTATGTCCGCAAGTCCATTGCCGGGATCTTAGAAGACGGCGGCTACGCGCCACGTGACGCGGCCGACGGCGCCGCAGCGCTCGAGGCGATCGACTCCGGGCCTCCGCCAGCGCTCGTCATCCTCGACGTTTGGATGGAGGGCAGCGAGTTCGGCGGCATGGATGTTCTGGAGACGGTGATGCACCGCCATCCCGAGGTCCCCGTGATCATGATCAGCGGGCACGGAACCATCGACACTGCCGTCGCTGCCATCAAGAAGGGAGCCTACGAGTTCATCGAAAAACCCCTCGACAGCGACCGGCTGCTGCTCACGGTGGCGCGCGCACTGGAGGCGGCAGAACTGAGGCGCGAGGTCGCCGAGTTGAAGTTGCGCGCCGGCGAGACGAATGAGTTGATCGGCTCCTCGCCTGCCATCAAGCAGATCCGCACGATCGCCGAACGCGCCGCGCCGACAGACCGGCGAGTCTTCATCACCGGCCCCGCCGGGGCAGGAAAGGAGGTGGTCGCGCGTCTCATTCACGGCCGTTCGCGGCGGTCCTCGGGGCCATTCGTCGTGGTCAACGCCGCGATGATGCGGCCGGACCACGTGGAGCTTGAGCTGTTTGGCAGTGAGGGGAACGAGCCCACTGGCACCGGTTCGCGCAAGATCGGCACGTTTGAACGCGCTCACGGCGGCACGCTTTTCTTTGATGAGATCGCGGACATGCCGCTGGAGACGCAGGGAAAGATGGCGCGCACCCTGCAGGCGCACACCTTCGAACGCGAAGGCGGCACGCAGCAAATCGAGGTCGATATACGCGTGATGGCGGCGACGACCCGCGACATGGAGCGCGAGATAGAGAAGGGGCGCTTTCGCGAGGACCTTTACTACCGATTACTTGTCACGCCTATCGAAGTGCCAGCGCTCCGCGACCGCCGCGAGGACATCCCGGAACTGGCGAGCTTTTTCGTCCGCCAAGCGGCGGAGAGCGCCGGGGTGCCGCCGCATAAGTTTGGCAGCGACGCGATGGCGACGCTGCAATCGTTCGACTGGCCCGGAAATGTGCGTCAACTCCGCAACTTCGTGGAATGGCTCCTCATCATGGCGCCGGCACTCGCCAAGGGGCTAATCGGTGCCGACATGATTCAGACAGCACTGAGACGGCCGCCTGGCAATTCGCAGGCGCTCCCCGGTCCAGCCGATCTGATGATGCTGTCGCTGCGCGATGCCCGACGGCAGTTTGAGCGCAATTATCTCCACGCCCAGGTGCGGCGATTCGGAGGCAATATCTCACGCACCGCCCAGTTTGTCGGAATGGAGCGTTCGGCGCTGCATCGCAAGCTGCGCTCGCTCGGCGTTCTGAACCATGAGCACGACGGCAACGGTACAGATGGCAGGGGCGGTGCAGACTCCGCCTCTACCGGTACCGACAAACTGAACGGACCATGAAGATTATCGTCTGCGGCGCCGGTCAAGTCGGCGCCAGCATTGCGCGGCAACTCGCCAATGAAGCGAACGACGTGACCGTGATCGACAGCGACCGTGCAGTCGTACAGCGCCTCTCCGACACCGTGGACGCGCGCGCGATCGTCGGTAACGCGTCGCTCCCCGACGTGCTTGAGGAAGCGGGAGCCAAGACCGCCGAGATGATCGTCGCCGTGACTCACTCCGACGAGGTCAACATGGTGGCCTGCCAGGTCGCTCACTCGCTCTTCGACGTACCCGAGAAAATCGCGCGGGTGCGGCAGCAGAGCTACTTGAACCCGGCCTGGGCCGAGCTTTACAGCCCTGACCATATGCCGATCGACCAGATTATCTCGCCCGAAATCGAGGTCGCCCGCGCCATCGAGCGTCGGCTTCAAGTGCCGGGTGCGCTGGACATGCTGCCTTTCGGCGGTGGGCGCCTGCGGGTCATCGCCGTGCGCTGCGACGAAGGTTGCCCCATCATCAACACGCCGCTCCGCCAGCTCACAGAACTCTTCCCCGACCTCAACATCATAGTGCTTGCGATCAGCCGGGATTCGCGTCTCATCGTGCCGCGCGGCGACGACCAGATGCTCATTGGTGATGAAGTCTACTTCGCCGTGGACTCAGAACACGTCGCGCGTGGCATGGCTGTCTTCGGGCACGAAGAGCCCGAGGCCCGCCGCGTGGTCATCGTAGGCGGCGGCAACATTGGTTATTTCCTGGCGCAAGAGCTGGAGGAGAGTCATCCGGGGCTCGACGTGAAGGTGGTCGAGTTGGTCCCGGAGCGCGCGCGCTTCCTGGCGGAGCGGCTCTCCCGCGCCACCGTCATCGAGGGCGATGCGCTGGACCCCGAGATCTTCATCGAAATCAATATCGGGTTGGCCCAGGCGGTGATCGCGGTCTCCAACGACGACGAGGTGAACATTCTGGCGGCACTTCTGGCGAAGCGTGCCGGCTGCAGAACTGCGATCTCTCTGGTCAACAAATCCAGCTACGGGCCGCTGATGGGGAGTCTCGGCGTCGACATTGCCGTCAGCCCCAGAGAATCGACAGTCTCTACGATCCTTCGGCGCATTCGACGCGGCCGTATTTTGGCGGTGCAGTCGATCCGCGACGGCGCTGCCGAAATCATCGAAGCCGAGGCTCTCGGGACCTCGCCCATCGTCGGCCAGCCGCTCGTCGAGACCAAGCTTCCCACCGGGATCATCGTCGGCGCGATTGTGCGTGGCAACGAGGTCATCATTCCGCGTCCGCACACGGTAATTCAGGAGCATGACCGGGTCGTGATGCTGGCGGCGGCCCGTGCGGTAAAGAAGATCGAGCAGATGTTCGCCGTGTCCCTGGAATTCTTCTGACCGGAGGCTTGCATGTCCCGGATCGCCTATGTGAACGGCCGCTACATGCGCCACGACCTGGCGCATGTCCATGTCGAGGATCGCGGGTACCAATTCTCGGATGGGGTCTACGAGGTTGCTGCGGTCTTCGGCGGCCGCGTGATCGACGAGGAGCCGCACCTCGATCGGCTGGAACGTTCGCTCCGGGAGCTCAGCATCGAGCTGCCGATCCCGCGCTGCGCGCTCAAGCTGGTGACCCGAGAAGTGCTGCGCCGAAATCGGGTGCGCGATGGCATGGTCTACCTGCAGGTCACGCGCGGTGCGGCGGCGCGGGATCATCCCTTTCCCGAAGACGCGGAGGGCGCCGTGGTTCTCACCGCGCGCCCGGTCCAATGGCCCGAAACGGCAGAGGCCGATCGCGGCGCCGAGGTGGTCTCGATTCCGGACGGTCGCTGGGGCCGCTGCGACGTCAAGTCGGTCTCCCTGCTTCCCAATGTGCTGGCCAAGCAGGAGGCGCGCGAGCAGGGTGCCTACGAGGCCTGGTTCGTCGATCCGCAAGGTCGGGTGACCGAGGGCTCCTCGACCAACGCGTGGATCGTCGACGATGCCGGTCGCGTGGTCACACGAGACCTCGAATCGAACATTCTTGGTGGCATCACGCGTCAGACGGTGATCCGGCTTGCGCACGAGGCGGGGATCGAGGTCGTCGAGCGGGCGTTCACGCTGGCCGAGGCGCAAGCCGCGCCCGAGGCCTTCCTCACCAGCACCACGTCCTTCGTCCGCGCCATCGTTCGCATCGATAGCCGCCCGGTCGGCACCGGGGAGCCAGGGCCCGTGACCCTGCGCCTGCGCGATCTCTACCTGGCCTATTGCCGCGGTGGGCGCAGGAACCAGTGAGAAAGCCATGTGCCGTCCTGTTCGACTGGGACAACACGCTGGTCGAGAGCTGGGACATCATCCACGAGAGCCTGCGGCTTACCTTTCTCGATCTGGGCCGCGAGCCTTGGACCTTCGAGCAGACCAAGGCCTGGGTGCGCCGCTCCATGCGGGACTCGTTCCCCGACCTCTTCGGGGCGGACGCCGCGCGGGCGGAGCGATTGTTTTACCAACACTATCGGGAGCACCATCTGCACCGGCTGACCCCACTCGCCGGCGCCCTACAAACTCTCGATGCGCTTCACAGAGACGGTCTCCCGCTCGGAGTGGTCAGTAGCAAGCAGGGGGACCTGGTGCGGGAGGAAGCGGCTCGGCTCGGCTGGGGCAAATACTTCGGGCGCATCGTGGGCGCCGACGACGGGCCCGCGGACAAGCCCGCGCGGGAGGCCGTGAGCCTGGCGCTCGACGGCACCGGGATCTCGTCCGGCCCGGACGTGTGGTACGTTGGCGACACGGGCATCGACGTGACCTGCGCCCGCAACGCCGGCTGTACCGCCGTGATCGTCAGCGCCGACCCACCCCGCGACGGAGACTGCCCGCGTGTGCCGGATCATCAGTTCTTCGATCACGCGGGGTTGCATGGCTTCTTGCGGGAGAAGGGAATCACCATATAGTTAAGGCTGGCATGCTTGCACGAGTTTGCCCGGCGCCCGGCCCCTCGCAGGCGGGGGCAGGCAAGGATAGAGGAACACATGACTGGCAAGGGATCCCACAGTCTCCAGGACGTCTTCCTCAATCACGTGCGCAAAGGGAAAATGCCGGTCACGATCTTTCTCGTGAACGGCGTCAAGCTCCAGGGGATCATCACCTGGTTCGATAATTTCTGTGTCCTGCTCAAACGCGACGATCATTCGCAGCTTGTCTACAAGCATGCGATATCGACGGTGATGCCGGTTCAGCCAGTTCAGCTCTTCGATCAGGAAGCGGAGCCGGCAGAGGAGGACGAGACCTAAGTGGTGGGCGTAAGCGTCCCGAGCGACGCCAATTCGCCAGAACGCACCTGCATCCTGCACCCAGCGCTGGCTCGCACGCCGGCCCCTTGGCACGCGGGCGAACGCGTGCGGGAGCCCGCGAGTCGCCTCACCGAGGCGGTGAGCCTCGCCCGCGCCATCGACCTCGACGTCGTCGAGGCTGACGTCGTGCCCGTGCAAAGGCCGCGGCCGGCCACCCTCTTCGGTCCGGGACGGGTGGAGGCGGTGGCGGACGCGGTATCCGCGCACGAGTTGGGCCTGATCGTCGTGGATGGGGCGCTCACTCCGGTTCAGCAGCGCAATCTCGAACGCGCTTGGGACTGCAAGGTGATCGACCGCACCGCGCTCATCCTCGAGATCTTCGCAGCCCGGGCGCGCACCCGGGAAGGCCGGCTCCAGGTCGAGCTCGCCGCGCTCCGCTACCAGCGCAGCCGCCTGGTGCGATCCTGGACCCACCTGGAACGCCAGCGCGGCGGACTCGGCTTCGTGGGCGGGCCGGGCGAGACGCAGATCGAGGCCGACCGACGCCAGATTCGCGTCCGCATCGGCCGGCTTGAGCGTGCGCTCGACGGGGTCAAGCGCACCCGCGGCCTGCATCGCGCCGCACGCCAGCGCGTCCCCTATCCCGTGATTGCCCTGGTCGGCTACACCAACGCCGGCAAGACGACGCTCTTCAACCGCCTTACCGGGGCCTCGGCGGCAGCCCGCGACCAGCTCTTCGCGACCCTCGACCCGACCATGCGCGGGATCGTGCTGCCATCGGGCCAGCGCGTCATCCTCTCCGATACAGTGGGCTTCGTCTCCGACCTGCCGCACGACCTGGTGGCGGCGTTTCGCGCGACCCTTGAAGAGGTGGTCGCGGCCGACCTCATCGTGCACGTCCGCGATTGCGCCCATGCGGACAGCACCGAGCAGCGTGACGACGTGCTCAGGGTGCTGACCGAGCTCGGGCTCGAAGACCGCCTCGGGACCGGAGTCGTCGAGGTGCTCAACAAGCTCGACCTGCTGGACGCGCGCCAGCGCGCCTGCCTTGCGGAACGGGGGAGGGAAGGGGTCAACGGAGGCAACGGCCGCCCCGATTATCCGAGTGTCGTCGCTGCTTCGGCGCTCACGGGCGACGGGATCGGCGATCTGGTGGAGGCCATCGACGCCCGGCTGACGGCGGCGCGGCGCATCGTCGAGGTGCGGGTGCCCTATGCCGACGGCGCGACTCTGGCCTGGCTCTACCGCCACGGCGAGGTCCTGGAGCATGCGGACGACGCTGGCGAGGCTCGTCTCAGGGTCGGCCTCAGCCCGGCGGATGCCGGCCGGCTGGAGCAGCGCCCCGGCGTCTCGCTCGCCCTTGCCCGCTGACCAATCCTCCCGGCGCACAGGCTCCGTTTCGCTCCATTTTTACAAAACGTATAACCGTAATACATTCGCACAACTATCTCTAACATAACACTATAGTTTCCATCTCTTCGATGCCAATTCAGAGTTAGACGACGAGTGGAGCGATGCGGCAGCCAAGCCTCTCGAGCGTTCGCAAGCCCCTCTGAGGTCGCGGAGAGCAGTGAATTGAAGCCGAGAATAAAAGTAGAACATTTAGGAAACCAGCGTTAGGGAGTACAGACCGTGAACAGTCTGCCTTCCTGTTGACACCGCCGCGCTGCCTCCCTATTAAGCGCCTTAGCACTCGACTCGCGAGAGCGCTAACAGGCGCCCTTGGCGGAGCACTCGCAGAATTGAACATGGTCACGTCTCGGAGGACGGCATGAATATCAGGCCTTTGCACGATCGCGTGCTGGTTCGGCGGATCGAGCAGGATCAAACGACAGCGGGCGGCATCATCATTCCCGATACCGCCCAGGAGAAACCGCAGGAAGGCGAGGTTGTCGCCGCCGGCCCGGGCGGGCGCGGGGAGGACGGCAGGCTCACCCCTCTCGATGTCGAGGCGGGCGACCGCATCCTGTTCGGCAAGTGGTCGGGAAGCGAGGTCAGGGTCGACGGTGAGGAGCTGTTGATCATGAAGGAGTCCGACATCATGGGCGTGATCGAGTAGCTCGACACCCTCTCCCGTTAGACATCCAATTTGGAGCGATCGGCGATGGCCAAGAAGCAAATCCATCAAGCCGAGGAGGCCCGCGCGCGCCTTCTCGAAGGTGTCGACATCCTTACCGACGCCGTTTCGGTCACGCTCGGCCCCAAGGGCCGTACCGTGCTCTATCAGACCGCCGGCGGTGACGGGCGCATCACCAAGGACGGCGTGACCGTCGCCAAGGAGATCGAGCTCGAGGACCGGCTCCAGGACATCGGCGTCAGGCTCGTCCGCGAGGCCGCGAAGCACACCGAGAAGATCGCCGGCGATGGCACCACGACCGCGACCATCCTCGCCAGCGCACTGGCGCATGGAGGCGCCAAGGCGGTTGCCGCAGGCATGAACCCGATGGACCTCCGCCGCGGCATCGACCTCGCCGTCGCCGAGGTGGTCGGCGAGATCGGCAAGCGCTCCAAGCGGGTGAAGACCCGCGACGAGATCACGCAGGTGGCGACCGTTGCCGCCAACAACGACCCGCTGGTGGGCGACATGATCTCGCAGGCCATGGAAGAGGTGGGCGAGCGCGGCGTCATCACCATCGAGGAAGCGGCCGGCATCGACACCGAGCTCGATGTGGTCGAAGGCATGAATTTCGACAAGGGCTACGTCTCGCCCTACTTCGTGACCAACGCCGAGCGCATGACGGTCGAGCTCGAGGACGCCTATATCCTGGTGCATCAGGCGAAGCTCACCAGCATGCAGGGGCTGCTGCCGGTGCTGGAGCAGGTCGGTCAGACCGGCAAACCGCTCGTCATCATTGCCGAGGACGTGGAAGGCGAGGCTCTGGCGACCCTGGTGGTCAACCGGCTGCGCGGCGGCCTCAAGGTCGCGGCGGCCAAGGCGCCGGCCTTCGGCGACCGCCGCAAGGCCATGCTCGAGGACATCGCCATCATCACCGGCGGCGCGGCGATCAACGACGAGCTCGGCATCAAGCTGGAGAATATCGGGCTCGATCAGCTGGGCACCGCCAAGCGAGTCGAGATGAGCAAGGATGAGACCGTGATCGTCGGCGGCGGCGGCACCAAGAAGGCCATCGGCGAGCGCTGCCAGCAGCTTCGCACGCAGATCGAGACCACCGATTCCGAGTACGACCAGGAGCGCTTCGAGGAGCGCCTGGCCAAGCTGGTCGGCGGCGTCGCCATCCTCAGGGTCGGCGGCGACAGCGAGGTCGAGGTCAAGGAGAAGAAGGAGCTGGTCGACGACGCCATGCGCGCCACACGGGCTGCGGTGGAGGAGGGGGTCGTCGCCGGCGGCGGCGTGGCCCTGCTCGCCGCGTCGCGCAAGCTCGACAAGCTCAAGGGCGCCAATTCCGACCAGGACCGCGGCATCGCCATCGTTCGCACCGCGATCCGCACGCCCACGCGCCATATCGCGCAGAACGCCGGCGCCGACGGCTCGCTCGTGGTCGGCAAGCTGCTCGAAAAGCGCGGTGCGACCCAAGGGTACGACGCCCAGGCAGGCCGTTACTGCGACATGATCGAGGCCGGCATCCTGGATCCGGCCAAGGTCGTCCGCATCGCTCTCCAGGACGCTGCCTCCATCGCCGGCCAGCTGATTTCGACCGAGGCCGGCATCGTGGAGATCCCCGAGAAAGCGCCGCCAATGCCTCCGGGCGGCGGCGGCATGCCCGGCGGCATGGGTGGAATGGGCGGAATGGGTGGCATGGGCATGTAAGCCCGCGCCATCCAACGCAGAGAGACGGGGAGGGGGCCTTGCGGCCCCCTTCTTCTTTGCCGGCGTCCCCTTCGCCGATCGCCCCTTTGGCGTTTCGTGGGACAGCGACGCAAATTTTAATGCGGGATTCGCCGGGATCAGGCGGGACAAGCGGGACGAGTGAGGTGTCCCGCACGCTCGGAGCGTCGCGCACGCGGCATGTGACACGGGAGTCGGCCGTCGTCTCCGCCGCGCGCTCTGCTCAATAAGGTCGAACCCGGACATGCCCCGGGTATCCGGGCATCTCCCTAAGCCGGGCGCAGCGAGCTCCGGGCGAACACGTGGATGGCCGGATACCCGGAACGAGTCCGGGCAAGTCCGGCCGGAGCGGACGTTACCCCGGCCTCACCATCGCGAGGGGTCGAGGGGGATCTCCGGTGGCCACAATTCGCCGCCCCAGGACCAGCGATTGGGGCGCGCGATATGCGGTACGTCGTCCGCATCGCGCGCTTTGCGCGCGTGGACGTCATCATGCGCTCTGCGCGCGTGGCCCATATCGTGCCCTTCACGCGCGCGCTCCCGATCCTCCGCCTCGCACGGCCCCTCAGGATCGGACCCGTCACGCGCCTCTTCTTCGCCTTGCGACACGGACGCGTCCGGGGCGGAATGCCCGGCGCTCGGGTCCAAGGGCGGCTGCGGCTCGGCAGGCGAGGGGGCATCCGGCCAGGGCTCCCACGGCTTCGAGCCCAGGCGTTCGGGGTGGAACGCCTCCTTGATGGCCGGGCCGAGGAGGGCCCTCATTTCCTGCGTGGAAGGGGGCTCGCGCGGGGCCTGAGGGGCAGCAGTCTCGCCCACCGCCTGCTGCTCGCGCGCCAGGCGGTGCCTGTTGGCGCCTTCGATGCGGTGGAGCGCAAGGGCGAGATACGCGACCTCGTCTATCGAAGGCGGCTCCTCACGCTCGGTGAGCTCGGCGACCTTGAGCAGCAAGAGCGAGCGCACGCTCTCAATAGCGAGGCGCGCGGTGTGATCCCCGGCACGGGGCCCCCGCCTCTCCGCCCACTCCGCCGCCTGGTCACCGACCTCGCGCTGCAGGTCGATCAGGCCATGGATGCGCGCGGCGAAGCGGTCGCCGCCGCCACCCGCACTCTCGCCCGCCACCCCCAGTGTGCTGTCGGTCCACATGCCCCGATCCTGCCGCCCCCGCCGCCCTCCGTGCACCGCACCATGGTCCGGGGCACCGCTCGCGCCTGAAAGATCGCGGGCGCGGGACAAAGCTCAGACTTCCTGACCTCGTGATGCTGGCTGTTCTGGGCAGCGTGCCGGGAACCCCTTGAATTCTGATACATTTCGGTTGTTTCAGGCGGTTTTTCGCTGGGTGTCGCGCCCGAGGTCTGATATTATAATTTGATACCAATTGCACGGTCTCAACCATGCCCAGTACCCTCCCAATGTGCCCTCCAGAGGCGGTCTCGATCGGCAACAGCTGCTTCGCCGTCCTGATCTCGGACGACACCTTCACCTACTTTTCCAACCTCATTCCCTTTGACAGCCACGCCGCCGATGACCGCACGGCCATGCTCTTGCGGATCGGCCGCCTCGCGGCGATCAGCGCGGTCTCGCCGCAGGAACTGGCTGACGCTTTCGCTGTCTCGCGCGCGACGGTGCAGCGCGCACGACGGCGCTACCTGGCCGAGGGCGAAGCGGGGTTCATGAAGCCCCGGCGCGGTCGCGGGCCGTCGGTGTTCACTCCGGAGTTGGCGGAGAAGGCGACGGCGTTGCTGGCATCGGGCCTGAGCGGCTCTGCGGCGGCCCGGGTTCTCGGCGTGTCAGCGCCATCGGTCAACAAGTGGCGCCGTCAGGGACTGATCGGCAACACGGAGGCGGATGGGGAGCCCGGACGCTCAGCGCTGGCTGCGCCGCCTGACGCGGGTGCGGCTCCTGAAGGCCGTGTCGATGAAGAGAGTACCGGTGCCCCGGGGCCGGAGACGGCGCCGGGGCTGGAAGCGCAGCCGCAAACGGATCGCAGCGCGCGCGATCGGCGGGACCGGCAGGCGCCGATGGGGCGTGCGACTTGCGATGTTCCGGCTCGGGTTCTGGCCAGTTGTGGACAGGCGGGGCCGGTCGAACCGCAGTTCGCCGCCGCCGCCCGCGGTGTCCGCTTCGGCGGCGTGCTCGCCGCCCTGCCGGCCCTGCTGAAGGAAGGTCTTCTCTCCGAGACCGGTCTCCTGCCATTGCTGCCGAAGGGCTATTACGGCTTGCCTACGATCCTGCTCTTCCTGGCCTTCATGACCTTGGCGCGGGTGCGCAACCCCGAGAGCCTGCGCTACCAGGCGCCGGGCGAATGGGGCGCCATTCTCGGCCTCGATCGCTGCCCCGAGGTCAAGACGCTGCGCCGCAAGATCGCTCTCATCGCCGACGACGAGGCCGGCGTGCGGGCGTGGCAGCTCGCCCTTGCCAGGCGCTGGCAAGGCGCCGACGAGCCGGAGCTCTGGGCGACGCTGGCCATCGACGGGCACGTCAAGGTCTACTCCGGCCGCAAGGGGCGCTTGCCCAAGCACTTCGTCTCGCGCGAGAAGCTGTGCCTGCCGGCGAGCGCCAGCTACTGGATCAACGCTCTGGGCGGCAAGCCGCTGCTCTGTCTGCACAAGCCGCTGGACCCGAAGATGGTCGCGGCCATCGAAGCCGACGTGGTGCCGGCGCTGCAGGAGCTTGGGATCGTTGGCGCCGGGGCGCCGGACCTGACCGCCGAGCATCCCGGCCAGCCGGCGCTCACCCTGGTCTTCGACCGCGAGGGCTGGAGCCCGGATCTGTTCCGCCGGCTGGCGAGGCGCGGCGTCGCCTGCCTGACCTGGCACAAGAACTTCAGGGGCGAGGACTGGCCGGCCGAGGACTTCGGCGCGATGACCGTTCCCATTCACGGACCGGCGGCGGACGGCAGCGCCACCATGCGGCTGGCTGAGAAGCCGGTGACGTTGCCGAACGGCTTCAGGGTGCGCCAGATCCGCCGCCTGCTCGACAACGGCCGTCAGGTGCCGCTGATCACCACCGATCCGCACAAGCCGATGGCTGAGGTTGCGGGCGCCATGTTCTCGCGCTGGTCGCAGGAGAACTTCTTCAAGTACATGCGTGACGAGTTCAATCTCGACGCCCTGCCGACCCACGAGCTCGAGCCTCTCGATCCCGCCGCCATGGTCGTCAACCCGCTGCGGCGGGCCTATGACAAGGCAATCCATCGCCTCGACCGCCAGCTTGGCCGCCTGCGCAACCGCATCGCCCGACACGGCCCGGAAGAAGCAGC
>CAXXVO010000005.1:0-436755 GCA_963422645.2 Alphaproteobacteria bacterium | reverse complement strand
CTCGCCGTTGATGCTGATGACCGAGCCACCCGCGCTTGAAGCGCGCCCGGTCGGTCGGGTCTCTGCGGTAGCCGAGGGCGGCGGCGACCCGGTCGAGGGGGATGTTGCGGCAGGTGGCCAGGGGATCGGCCGCCGCTCATTGCCGGGTCCCGGCGAAGGTCCTGCTTGGAAGGGAGGCTGACGGCGTTCCCGTTCCTGTACCCATTCAACGCTTAAGAGTTCCGGGAACGGGAACGGGAACGCCTCATCCCGCACTTCCGTTGATGGCGGCAGGGGGATTGCGGCTCCCGGTGCGCCTCGGCGGCTGCGAGGCGATAGCCACCCCTGGGCGCCCCGTTCGATGCGCCCCTCCCTGGTGAGGCTCTCGATGGCGGCAACGACGGTGGCGTTGCCGGGCAGCGGCGCGTGAGCGGATCTGGGCTTTCGAGAGCGGCTTTTCGGCCCTGCTCGATCGCCTTGAAGACGCGCGCTGCTCGACGGTGGCGGGCTCGTGCCTGTCTTCATCTGCCGCGTCCTGTGCAGACGGAAGGCCGGCCCATGTCCGCCGTCGACGAGTTCCAGCTCGATGTCGTTGAGGCCCCGGGCGTCGCGCTGCTCGACCGTCATGACGATCTTCTTGTCGCGCCGGCGCAGGTACAGATTTGAGTCACCCCAAGCGTGCAGCTCGCTGCTCCCGCGCAGGGCCTGCCCCGGCCGGGTGCCGCCGCTCTTGCGGGCGTGGTGGACGAGGAGGACGGCGGTTTCGAAGCGGCGCTGCAGTTCGCGCAGGAAGCCGAGGTATGGGGGCGATCTCTGCGACGGCGTTCTCGTCGACGCTGTGCAGGCGGACCAGGGGATCGAGGATCAGGAGGCGCGGTTCGATGCGCTCCACGGTCTGCTGCAGGCGTTGACGGTCGCCGGGCCGGTCGAGACGCAGGGTGGGCACGTCGATGACGGCGATGGTCGAGTTCGTCGAAGGGGGGTGGCGGCGGCGCGGGCGATCCCCTGCAGACGCTTGCGCACCCCTGTGGCCGGCGTCCTCGGCGGCGAAGAGCAGCACGGTGCCCGCTTGCGCTGGGGCGGTAGTGGCGCAGGCATGGGACGCCGGTGGCCACGGCGACGGCGAGATCGAGCGCGAGCAGGGATTTGCCGCACTTGGGCTCGCCGCCGACGATGCCCACGGCCTGCTCGGCCCACAGCGTGTCCACCATCCACTGTTGCGCCCGGGGGCGATCCTCGAGCTGCATCGGCGCCCGTGTCGGGAAGCCCTTCACCGCCGTGCCCTCTTCGGCTTGGCGGGCTCGCCCAGGATCTCCATGAAGAGCTTCTCGTCGAGAACCTCGCGGTTCTTCTCGGCGCCGGCGGCGAGCAGCATGTCGCCCATGACGGTAAGCGCCCTGGGGTTGCCGCCGGCGTGGGTGACCAGGGGTGTCCTTGAGCTCTGCGCTCATGAGGCCCGGATTGCCGGCCTGCTCGACCAGATGGTCGAGCAGGGCCGCGAGGTCGCCGGCGTCTGCCTGGGTCATGACCAGGCGCTGGCGCAGGCGCGAGGCCGATGGGCTGCAAGTCGGGCTGGCGGAAGCCTGTCGATCAGGCGGCTGTCGCCGGCGCGAAGACGACCGAGAGGATGGCGCGCTGAGTCGAAGTCGGTGGACGCCAGCAGGCGGATCTCGGAGATCACCGAGGGCAGCAGCTCCTGGGCCTCGTCGATGAGCACCACGGGCCGCATGCGGGTGTCGTCGACATGGGTGAGCCATCGCTCGCGCAGGTTTTTGAAGCTGGCCCAGCGGTTGTTGTACATCAGGTCGACGCCGAACATCCCGCCGATCTCGCGAGTAGAAGTCGGACAGCCTGGAAGAGGGGTGGGTGATGGCACAGACCCTGAGCCCGTCCGAGCGGCCGAGGCGGTCGGCGAGCACGCGCAACGCCACGCTCTTTCCGGTGCCGGGCTCGCCGGCGATCAACGCGAAGCCGCCCTGGCGCACAAGATGATGCTCGATTCTGAGGCAGAAGCTGTCGACGGCGGGGCTCACCATGAGGCTGTCGACCGGAAGGTCGGTGGCGAAGGGGTTCCATTTGAGCCCGTAGAAGGTGAGCAGCTCGCGGTTCATGACGGATCTCCCTGATCGTCGTCCTCGCCCGGACCGGGCGTCTTGTTATGGGGTACCCAGGCCGGCGGCAGGCCTGTTGCGGCCTGGGCGTCGAGCACGCCCTTGAGCAGCGGCGGAAGTTCGCCGACGCCCGCGCTGGCGCCGCCATGGTCGCTGCCGGGTCTCGCAGGACGGCGGACGCCATCGGCGTTGCCGCGCTTGTCGAGGGGGTACAGCGTGCACAGCGCGCTCGCCGCTTCGGCCTTCCACCAGATCCGACGCCGCTGAGGTCCCAGCGCGCATAGCGGACCCAGAGCGTCCTCAGGTGGCGCCACGGCTGTGGCACCTGGTAGCGGATGCCCTCGACCGAGACGGTGCCGTCCGAGCGCCTGAGCGTGCGCTTCCTGGCGATGCGGAAGGCCGCCTTGAGCTCGTCCGAGGCGGGGCAGGGCCTCGATGCCTTGACGCTCCCGGCGAGGCGTTCATGCGGCGTCATGCCGAGCTCGCGGTGCACCCGCCGATGGTAGTCCTGCTCCAGCCAGGCTATGGTGGCGTCGTTGAGCATCTTCAGGGTGAGCGCGTCGACGCCTTCGAGCTGAGCCATCAGGCGGCCCTCGACCGTGCCCCAGAACGACTCGATTTTTCCATTTTGATGGGGGCTGTAAGCGAGTGTCGTGGCCCCCACGATGCCGAGGCGGTGCAAGCCCTCCTCGACCTCGCCCGCCGTCATCGGCCCGCCGTTGTCGGTCAGCAGGGACCTGGGCAAGTCCCTCTTCATGAAGGCCTGACAGAGCCCGTGGACGAAGACCTCGGCGGTCTCCTCCAGGTACCACTGCAGGTGGCAGCCAAGCCTGGAGTGGTCGTCGAGGAAGCCGAGCAGGATGGGCGTCTGCCATTCGCCCGACGCCGTCAGCACGCGGCGCTTGCCGTGGTGGAAGTCCCCGTGCCACAGCGCGTGACTGCGAGACACCTCGTAGCTAAGGACCTCGCGGGCTTCGACCGCCGGCTTGTCCTCACCCTCGTGCCACTTCCTGGGGCGCTCGCGCACCAGGCCGCGATTGCGCATCGCCCGCGTCAGCGTCGCGTAGGACGGCATCGGGCCGAGCTCGGGATGGGTCGCAACATGAGCCTTGAGGGTCTCGTAGTGGAGCTGCGCCGCCCACGAGGGATGGACCCGGTACTGCTCGCGCAGCGCCGCGATCAGCCCCGCCGACATGGACCGCTCGCGGCCGACGTCGGTCCGAGGCTTCCGGCGCAGCGCCTTGACCGGGTCCTGCTCCTCTGCCCGCGCCCGGTAGTACCAGCGCTCGATCGTCGAGGCCGCAAAGCGCACCGGCCCCTTGCCCGACGGGTGCTCCCAGTCGCGCTGCGACAGACGCTCGAACTCGGCCCCCAGCTGGCCTGCAGGCGGCGGTGAAGCCAGAAGCGGCCCCACCACCGCAAAGCGCAGCCGGGCCCACTTCTCGCGCCTGGCGCCTGCGTCGTCCTTGTCCATTCCGGCATCCCTCCCTCGCCGCATCGGAGAGATGCCCATGTAGAACGCCCTATCCGGGCGTGACAGGAACACTTTCTGCGGGCGGCGCCGAGCCATCGCCGAGCCCGCAATAGCCCGTCCACGGCTTGAACCAGATCAGGCTCAGGAACAGACGCTCACCGAAGCGTCCGCCCCGCATCTGCCGCAGCACGAAGAGCAGCGGCACCTCCTCGGGTGGCATCACCAGTTCGCCACGCTTCGCTCCCCAGGGCTCCGTCGCCGGGAACGCCTCCAGCCACCACTTCCGCCAGCGGCGCAGTGTGGCGACCGAGACCCCCCACTTCCGCTTGATCGTCTGCAACCGCACCCCGCCTCTCAGAACCAGTGCACTCAACAGAACGAACAGGGCGCCCAGATAAAAGCGGCGCCCGAAGAATCGTACCGATGGTGGGGTCGCTCGCAGGCGGCAATCCGCGCAGCAGAAGCTGAACCGCCGCGTGCCCTCTTCCCTCAACTCGGCTGCCAGACCGTACGGCTTGCGCGGATACGTCGCGCTGTGCAGCTTGCCGGGGCA
The DNA here is from genome assembly GCA_963422645.2 of Alphaproteobacteria bacterium. Lineage (GTDB taxonomy): Bacteria > Pseudomonadota > Alphaproteobacteria > UBA828 > UBA828 > WTGU01. The sequence continues at coordinate 432,638 of CAXXVO010000005.1, read as the reverse complement.
GTGTCGGCAGCCCGCCTCGCGGCAGCGCGCCGCCTCGGCCTCATCGACCTCGCGCAGCCAGGCCCAGACCAGGGCGTTGCAAAGCATGGAGTGGCGGAAAATGTTGTGCGACATTGGGGCCGTCTCTGGCGATTGTGACCGTCACCACGAGACAAAGCCCCCCGGCGAACTTCTTGCAAGTTCGCCGAGGGGCACCCGCCCCAAAACCTCAACAAATCCGAGCGGATCAGGCCCCGATCCCCGCTGAAAGACCGCGCGCGCTCACTGCAGCGCCGCTTCGAAACCGCCGTCCTCCTCGTCCACCACGCCCGCAAGAGCGGCGGCACCCGGCCGGGGCAGGCCCTGCGCGGGAGCAGCGAGCTGCACGCTTGGGGTGACTCAAATCTGTACCTGCGCCGGCGCGACAAGAAGATCGTCATGACGGTCGAGCAGCGCGACGCCCGGGGCCTCAACGACATCGAGCTGGAACTCGTCGACGGCGGACATGGGCCGGCCTTCCGTCTGCACCAGGACGCGGCAGATGAAGACAGGCACGAGCCCGCCACCGTCGAGCAGCGCGTCTTCAAGGCGATCGAGCAGGCCGAAAAGCCGCTCTCGAAAGCCCAGATCCGCTCACGCGCCGCTGCCCGCAACGCCACCGTCGTTGCCGCCATCGAGAGCCTCACCAGGGAGGGGCGCATCGAACGGGCGCCCAGGGGTGGCTATCGCCTCGCAGCCGCCGAGGCGCACCGGGAGCCGCAATCCCCTGCCGCCATCAACGGAAGTGCGGGATGAGGCGTTCCCGTTCCCGTTCCCGGAACTCTTAAGCGTTGAAGGGTACAGGAACGGGAACGCCGTCAGCCTCCCTTCCAAGCAGACCTTCGCCGGGACCCGGCAATGAGCGGCGGCGATCCCCTGGCCACCTGCCGCAACATCCCCCTCGACCGGGTCGCCGCCGCCCTCGGCTACCGCAGAGACCCGACCGACCGGGCGCGCTTCAAGCGCGGGGGCTCGGTCATCAGCATCAACGGCGAGAAGTTCTTCGATCACCTGCGCGGCACGGGAGGGGGTGGCGCCATCGACCTCGTCATCCATGCGACGGGATGCCGCTTCCCGGAAGCCCTCCGCTTCCTCGGAAGCCATGAGGGGCGGAGGGAGATCACCACCATCCCAGCCGCCCCGCGACGCCTGCGGCTGCCAAGGCCCAGTCCCCGCGCCTGGCCCAGGGTCCGGGACGCCCTCATCCGCCAACGCGCTATCGGCACCGACGTGCTCGAAGCCTGCCACGGCCGAGGCCTCCTCTACGCCGATGACAGGATCAACGCCGTCTTCATCTGCCGAAACGCCAGCGGGCACACGACCGGCGCCGAGATCCTCGGCACCGCGCCGCAGCCCGGAACAAAACGCTTCAGGGGCATGGCCCCGGGATCGCGCAAGGCGCGTGGCGGCTTCTGGCTCCACTGCGACCGAAACCAGCCCGCCCTCGTCATCCTCACCGAGAGCGCCGTCGACGCCATCTCTGCACGAAGCCTGCGCGTCGAGGGGACGCGCGAGAACGGCGCCGTCGTCGCCTCAACCGCCGGCATCGCCAGCTCGGTCCCGCCCTGGATCAAGGAGTGGAAGCCACGTCGCATCGTCTGTGCCTACGACGCAGACAGCGCCGGCGACACTGCCGCCGAGCATCTCGTGCTCAACGATCCAAGGGTGAAAAGGTTGCGCCCACGACACGCCAAGGACTGGAACGAGATGCTCCTGCGGTCTCGATGAAAGCCAGGCCACTCACCGCTCTCGCAGATCAACCAAGCGCCGCATCACGAACATCAAATAATCCGAAAACCGCACCATCAAATGCTGGGCGCACGCTCACCGACGGATCTTCGCGATCGTTTCCACAACCAGCATCTCCCCCACCACCCCGTCCGTCCAAACGACGAGGTGTGTTCATGGACACAAATCCAAGGGGGTCAATTTTGGACGCCGATCACCCCCAATAGGGGGTCACTTTTCCACGCTTAACAACACACCTGGTCTCCTTCACCGCCGCCAAGGCCGCGAAGCTCGACATCCTCCAGGACCTGCGCACCGCCGCCGACAAGGCCATCGCGGACGGCACAACCTTCGAGACCTTCGCCAAGGAGCTGCAGCCCACCCTGGTCCGCAAGGGATGGTGGGGCAGGCAGCCCATGACCGATCCCCTCACCGGCAAGACGCGCATCGTCCAGCTCGGCTCGGCCCACCGCCTGCGCATTATCTTCGATACCAACATCCGCATGGCCTACGCCCGCGGCCGATGGGAGCGCATCGAGCGCCTCAGGGAGGCCATGCCCTGGCTCCGCTACGTCGCCGTCCAGGACGCCCGCACCAGGCCCGACCACCTCGCATGGCACGGAACCGTGCTGCCCGTCGATCACCCCTTCTGGAAGACCCACTACCCGCCCAACGGATGGAAGTGCCGCTGCATCGTCCAGCAGCTCGGAGACGACGACCTCGAACGCTACGGATACAAGGTGTCCGGGGGTCCGCCCTCCGGTTCGGAGCGGACGCGCTCCTGGACCGACCGCCGAACCGGCCGCATCCACCGGGTCCCGATCGGCATCGACCCCGGCTTCCAGCACAACGTCGGCCTGGCCCGGCCGGGGCGCGACAGCGCCGCACGCCTGATCCGGAAGATCGACGCCGCCCCCGACGAACTCGCCCGCGCCGCCATAGGCCAACCCTGGAACGGGGCGCTCTTCCGCCGCCACCTTACCGGCGCCTCCGATGCCGACTGGCCCCTCGCCGTCCTCCCCGCCCCGGTCCGCGCCGCCATCGGCGCACGCTCCCGAACCGTCCGCCTCTCCGGCGAAAGCGCCGCAAAGCAAACCGCCAGACACACGGACCTCGAACCCACGGACTACGCCCGCGTCCAGCGCATCCTCGACGAAGGGGAGCTGTTCACGTCCGGTGAGCGCGTCGCCATCGGGTTCATGGAAGACAGCGGCCGCCTGCGGCGCGCCGTCGTCAAGGCGACAAAGGACGGCTCCGAGACCTACCTCGCGACCCTCCATAAGGCGCAGCCCTACGACCTCAAAGCCGCGCGACGGCGCTTGACGAGGATCAACCGGGAGGGGGAATAATCGGCGCCGGGCGGGCCACAACCCCCGCGCTCGCCCGAAGGTATGAGAGTATTGCGAATGCTTCCGTCGCCACGCTCACTCTAGCGCGGCGGCGCCCGCCGCTCCAGGACCGATTCCGTAGCCCGGCGCGGGCCGCCGCCAGCCTCGAGAACGGGCGCCGCCGGACCCGCGCCCCGCACCGGATTTTCCGACCGAATCCGATACCCCGAAACCGTCCCGATTTACGGGCCTTTCAGCACCCCTGAAACGCCCCGAAAATCATCGTTTCCAGCCGATTCACGGTCGCTTCCAGACCGGATTCGCAAAGACTTTCGTCCGCCCGCCGCGACGCACCCGCCGTTGACGACGCCCCGCATCCCCTTGAGATTCCGCCATCTTCCGTACCCTTCCGCCTGATTCCACCCCTTAACCCGATTCACAACGACTTTCGTCCGCCCACAGCGGCGGCGAGGGCGGGCGCATGGGCGGTCCGCCGGCGATCGCGGCCGCCATCGAAGACGCGCTCAAGCCCTTGGGCGTCACCATCGACAGCCTGCCGCTGCCGCCCAGCAAGCTCCGCGCCCTCATCCGCGAGGCTCAGGCGGGAAGCGCCTGATCCTGCCCGGCATCCGGATCTTCCGATCCGAAGCGTGCCGCCTCCCAACCCAGCATGACGCGCTTGCGAGACTGCCCCCATTCGAAATTCGAGATGCGGCCCGAGCGCCGGATCACCCGGTGGCAGGGGATCAGATACGAGACCGGGTTGGCGGCGACGGCGCCGCCCACCGCGCGGGCCGAGCGGGGCAGCCCCAACGCCTGGGCAAGCGCGTGGTACGACGTGATGCGTCCGGGCGGGATGCGCAGCAGCGCCTCCCACACCTTGAGTTGGAAGTTGGTGCCACAAAGCGCGAGCCGAAGCGGTTCAACGGCCTTCGCCTGCCGGCCATCGAAAATGCGCGCGACGATGGGTTCGGTTGCGGCCTGATCTTCCCGAAATCGCGCGGCGGGCCAGCGATGCTCGAACTCCGCGCGGACGGTTTGGGTGTCGCTCCTTTGGTCGTCAGCGAAGCCGAGGGCGCAGATGCCGCGTTCGGTCTGCCCGACGAAGCAAGAGCCGAAGGGGCTCGGGTGCACGCCGTATGAGATATCCACGCCGTCGCCGCCCTGCTTGAAGGCGCCGGGGCTCATCGCCTCGTAGGTGACGAAGAGGTCGTGCAGCCGGGAGGGGCCGGAGAGGCCGGCGTCATAGGCGGCATCGAGGATCGAAGCGGAGGCTTCGAGCTGCGCCTTGGCATAGTCCAGCGTCAGGAACTGGCTGAAGCGCTTGGGCGAGATGCCCGCCCAGCGCCGGAACAAGCGCTGGAAATGATGGGGGCTGAGGCCGGCCTCCCGCGCCACGTCATCGAGGCTCGGTTGATCGCGGAAGTGCTCCTCGAGGTAGAGGATCGCGGCTTCGATGCGGGCGTAGTCGCACGCGTTCTGCGCGATGTCCGAGGATGTGGTGGGTGAGGCTGTCATGGCGGCCCTCCTGAGCCGCCAATCTAGGAAACGCGAAAGCGCCCGGCCACCCGATAGTTGCGCCGGCCACGCGATGGCCGAATTGGTTATTCGTGCGCAACGTTCAACTGCTCCCGGCGACCGCCCTTTGTGTAGCGAAACTCTTCAGTGGCGACGGGAGAGAATTCGAATTAACGTAGTAACATGAATCATGTCCATGGAGTTTGACCCGGCGAAACGCACCGCCACCCTGCAGAGCAGGGGACTGGACATGGCACGGGCCGGGGAGGTGTTTGCGGGTGCCACGCTGACCGTAGAGGACGACCGGCGAGACTACGGTGAAGATCGCTTCATCACCATCGGGTTCCTCGACGGCGCGATGGTGGTACTGGTCTGGACGCCGCGCGGTGGCGCGTATCGGATCATCAGCATGAGGAAAGCCAATGAACGAGAACGAGCACTCTACGGCCCGCGATTCTAATCCCGATGACGCGCCGGATCTGACCAGGGACGGTTGGCCTGAGAAACTTGCCAAGGCGAAAGTTCGCCGGGGCCGGCCGCCGGTCGCCAAGCCGAAGGTGTCAACCACGATCCGCCTCTCGCCGGACGTGATCGATTACTTCAAGGCCGGTGGCCGAGGATGGCAGACGCGAATTGATGAGGCGCTTCGCGAGTGGATTGGAAAGCACGGCGCCGCATGATCGTTACCGCTCGCGGCGTCTATGTCGTGGGCGTCACCGTCACCCCGTGATTGACCGGCCCGTGGCCGGCGCCCAGGCCCGGCGCCGCCTCGATCGCAGCCCTGAGATAGCGTCTGGCGCGGGCTACGGCATCGACGAGACCCATGCCCTGCGCTATTCCCGTGGCGATGGCCGAGGCCAGAGTGCAGCCGGTGCCGTGAGTGTGGCGGCTCACGATCCTTTGTGCATGGAAGCGTTCGATCCCGCTGGTGTGACTCAGCAAGTCCGTGATCTTGTCCGACTCAAGGTGGCCGCCCTTCACCAAGACCGCCTTTGGTCCGAGTTCGTGAATGCGTTCGGCCGCCCGGGCCATGTCGTCCACCGTGGCAATGGTGAGCCCGGTCAGCCGCTCCGCCTCCGGAATATTGGGCGTCACGAGGTCGGCCTGGCCGATGAGCGTGGTCTCGAGCGCACGCATGGCCGAGTCCTCCAGCAGCGAAGCCCCGCCCTTGGCCACGAGCACGGGATCGACCACCAGGGGAATGCCCTCGCCGTACCGGGCCGCAGCATCGGCGACCGCCTCGATGATCGGCGCACTGTGGATCATCCCGGTCTTGATGCAGTCGGCGCCGATGTCGGCAAGCACGACGCGCATTTGCTCGGCAACGAAATCCGCCGGCACTGCATGAACGCTGTGAACAGTGTTCGTGTCCTGGGCGGTGAGCGCGGTGATCGCTGTCGCCGCGTAGCCGCCCAGTGCGGTCACGGTCTTGATGTCGGCCTGGATGCCGGCACCGCCGCCCGAATCGGAGCCAGCGACAATGAGCACCCGGCCCTTCATTGTGCGGCTGCGCCAGTGCGCTCCTCCGCGTCGTTTGCCTCGGCCGTCGCGATCACCGCTTGGGCAACGTCCTCGACCACCGCCGTGACCAGCGCTTCATCGTCGCCTTCGGCCATTACGCGAATGACGGGCTCGGTACCGGACGCACGAATCACCAGGCGGCCGCGCTTGCCGAGTCGCGCGCGGCCCGCTGCAATCGCCGCCTTGGCGCCCGCGCCCTCAAGTGCGCGGGTGTCCGCGACCCGGACACTGCGGAGCATCTGGGGGACGGGCTCGAAGAGGCCAGTCACGTCGCTCGCCCGGCGCTCCGTCGCCGCGAGTGCCGCCATGGTCTGAAGCGCTGCCAGCAGGCCATCGCCGGTCGTCGCATAGTCGCTCATGACGATATGGCCCGACTGCTCGCCGCCCAGGTTGAACCCTTGCTCGCGCATGTGCTCGACGACGTGGCGATCGCCGACGCGGGTGCGTTTCAGGGTGAGGCCGATCCCCTCAAGGTAGCGCTCCAGCCCCAGATTGGACATGACGGTCGCGACCACACCGCCGCCGCGAAGCCGCCCCGCGTCCGCCCAGCTCGACGCAATTAGTGCCAGAATGTGATCGCCGTCGATGGCCGCACCGGTCTCGTCACAGATCACGACCCGATCGGCGTCCCCGTCCAGCGCGATCCCGATATCCGCGCCGCGCTCGACCACGGTGCGGGCAAGCGCGGCCGTGTCGGTCGAGCCGCAGCCCTGGTTGATGTTGAAGCCATCGGGCTCGGCACCGATGGTGATGACCTCGGCACCCAGCTCCCACAGAACGGTCGGGGCCACCTTGTAGGCGGCCCCGTGGGCGCAGTCGATCACGATACGCCTGCCTTCGAGCCCGAGCGGCTGTGGAAAGCTGTTCTTGACGAACTCGATGTAGCGGCCCTCGGCGTCGTCGAGACGGCGCGCCCGCCCGAGCGCATTCGGCGCCGCCAGCCCGTGTGCGCCGGTATCGACAGCTGCCTCGATGCGCGCTTCCATGTCGTCGGAAAGCTTGTAGCCGTCCGGCCCGAAGAGCTTGATGCCGTTGTCGGCAAAGAGGTTGTGGGAGGCGGAGATCATCACGCCGAGATCGGCCCGGAGCGCGCGGGTCAGCATCGCCACGGCGGGCGTCGGCAAGGGGCCAACCAGGATCACGTCCATGCCGACCGAGATGAAGCCGGCCGTCAGCGCCGGTTCGAACAGGTAGCCGGAGAGCCGCGTGTCCTTGCCGATAACGACGCGGTGCCGGTGGTCGCCGCGCACGAAGAGGCTGCCGGCAGCGGCACCGACCTTCATCGCGGTCTCGGCGGTCATCGGCTCCTGGTTCGCGATGCCGCGAATGCCGTCCGTTCCAAACAGGGAACGCGGCGCTTCGCCAGCGCTCTTCCCGCCGGCGCGGCTCACCGGGGCGGCTCCGGCGCGGCTGCCTCGGGGTCGCGAATGCCGCGCCACATCGCGAGCGCCTGGCGGGTCTCGGCGACGTCATGCACCCGCAGGATGTGTGCGCCTTCGCCGAGCGCATGCAGCCCTGCTGCGAGGGAGCCGGGCAGCCGTTCCTTGGGCGCTTCGCCGGCGCTGAGCCTGCCGATGAAGCTCTTGCGCGATGCACCCACGAGCAGCGGACAGCCAAGGCCATGGAAGAGCGCGATGTCGCGCAGGATTTCGAGATTGTGGCGGGCCGTCTTGCCGAAGCCGATGCCGGGGTCGACGATGATCTTGTCGCGCGAAATGCCCGCGTCCTCGGCCGCGCTTACGTGTGCCGCCAGTGCGTCGAACACGTCGAGGCTCGCGTCCTCGTAGCGGGGCTCGCGCTGCATCGTCTCGGGCGTACCCTGCATGTGGCTGAGCACGACCGATGCGCCGAACCGGGCGACGACTGTGCGAGCCTCCGGATCGTGGCGCAGGGCGCTCATGTCGTTCACGATCCGCGCGCCCGCGGCAAGCGCGGCCTCCATCACCGTAGCGCGGCGGGTATCGACGGAGACCAGAAGGCCGTCGTCGGCGAGGGCGTGAATCACCGGGATCACCCGGCGCATCTCTTCCAACTCGCTCGGCGCTTGTGAGCCGGGCCGAGTCGATTCGCCGCCGACGTCGATGATGTCGGCGCCGGCTGCGGCCATGGCACGGCCGTGGGCGATCGCGTCGCCCTCGGCCGCATAGGCGCCACCGTCGGAGAAGCTGTCGGGCGTCACGTTGAGGACGCCCATCAGGCGCGGCCGGTCGAGCGTGAGCCCGCAAACCGGGCCGCGGGACGCGCTCAAGCGGCCTTTGAGTTGTGCAATTTCGTCGGCCGCTCCCGGCGCGTTCTTCTCGGCCCAGCGAGAGAGCACGGCTTGTTGCAGCCTCACGCGCCGGCGCTCAGGTCGGCCTCGAAAGAGCACATCCACCAGATCGAAGGAGAGCGCACCGCCCGGGATCGGGTTGCAGGGTCTCAGATAGACGCCGCCAGTCAGGGGCTCCGGCAGGTCGCCGTCGACGTCCTGAGAGTCTTCGGCTGTCGGCCGGATGAGAGGTGCCGCCGTCATGACGGCTTGGGTGTCGCTACGAGCCCGGTTGCGGATGGGGCTCGAGGTCGGGCGGCGATTTGCCCTTGCGCCGGCTGGAGGAGGGCACCGTACCGCGCCGTCCCTGCGTGACCACGGGCTCGTCGTCGTCTTTGCGCACGATCGATTCGCCCTTGAGGATTGCCGCGATCTCCTCGCCGTTGAGGGATTCGTATTCGAGCAGCGCGTTCGCGACCCAATGCAGCGGTTCCAGGTTGTCGGAGAGAATTCCCCGCGCCCGCCCGTACGCCGCGTCGATAATCTTGCGGACCTCAAGGTCGATCTTGTGCGCGGTCTGCTCGGAGACGTTCTTCTGCTGCGTGATCGAGTGGCCGAGGAAGACTTCCTGCTCGTTCTCGCTGTAGCTGAGCGGTCCAAGCTCCTCGGACATGCCGAACTGCGTCACCATGCTGCGCGCAATCGTGGTCGCCATCTTGAGATCGGACGAGGCTCCGCTGGTCACCTTCTCGTAGCCGAAGACCATCTCCTCGGCGATGCGGCCGCCCATGGCGACGGTGATATCCGCCTCCAGCTTCTCCCGACTGACCGAGATCCGGTCGCCCTCCGGCAGCCGGACCACCATGCCAAGCGCGCGCCCGCGCGGAATGATCGTCGCCTTGTGGATGGGGTCGGAGGCTTCGAGGTGGGCCGCTACCACGGCATGGCCGCCTTCGTGATAGGCGGTGAGTCTCTTCTCCTCGTCGGTCATCACCATGGAGCGCCGCTCGGCGCCCATCATGACCTTGTCCTTGGCGTCCTCGAACTCGACCATGGTGACAACGCGCTTGCCGCGCCGGGCCGCGAGTAGTGCGGCTTCGTTCACCAGGTTGGCGATGTCCGCACCGGAGAAGCCGGGCGTGCCGCGCGCGATCGTGCGGGGCTTCACATCCGGCGCGAGCGGCACCTTGCGCATGTGCACCTTGAGGATCTTCTCGCGCCCCAGCACGTCCGGATTCGGCACCACGACCTGGCGGTCGAAACGGCCCGGCCTGAGCAGGGCCGGGTCCAGCACGTCCGGCCGGTTGGTTGCGGAGATCAGGATCACGCCCTCGTTGGCTTCGAAGCCATCCATCTCGACCAGAAGCTGGTTGAGGGTCTGCTCGCGCTCGTCATTGCCGCCGCCGAGCCCGGCGCCCCGGTGCCGGCCGACCGCGTCGATCTCGTCGATGAAGATCAGGCAGGGCGCGTTCTTCTTGCCCTGCTCGAACATGTCGCGCACGCGGCTCGCGCCGACGCCGACGAACATCTCGACGAAATCGGAGCCGGAGATCGTGAAGAAGGGCACATTGGCCTCGCCCGCGATGGCGCGCGCGAGTAGCGTCTTGCCGGTGCCGGGCGGGCCGACCAGCAGCACGCCCTTCGGAATTTTGCCGCCGAGCCGCTGGAACTTCTGCGGATCGCGCAGGTATTCGACGATTTCCTCAAGCTCCTGCTTGGCCTCGTCGATGCCGGCGACGTCGTCGAATGTTATGCGGCCCTGGCGCTCCGTCAGCAGACGCGCGCGCGATTTGCCGAAGCCCATCGCCTTGCCGCCTCCCGACTGCATCTGGCGCATCATGAATATCCAGACGCCGATGAAGAGCAGCAGCGGGAACCAGGAAATCAGGATGCCCACGATGCTGAGCCCGCCTTCTTCGACCGGGACGGCGGCGATCTGCACGTCGTGGGTGCGGAGAGTCTTGACCAGCTCGGGGTCGTAAGGCGCGTAGGTGTTGAAGGCGCTGCCGTTGGTGTAGTGACCGGAGATCGTGTTGCCCTGGATCGTCACATCCTGGACTTGCCCGGCCTCGACCTCGGTCAGGAACTGCGAGAACGCGAGATCGGTTGAGGTCTGCCGTGACGAAGACCCCTGAAACACCTGAAAGAGCGCCACCAGGACCAAACCGATGATGATCCAGAGCGCCAGATTCTTGCCGAAGCTACCCACCGTTCGGCCCCCGATTGTCGTCGCGTTCGTCTCCGGCCCACGCCGCCAGCAGCGAAGCAGCGTTCCGGCCCCGCGTGCATTCCGCACGCGCAGCCGCTGCAGTGTACACGACATTCACTGCGCGGGCGATCAATAGTCTCTTCAGCGGTTTCGTCAACTGTCTTCATCCTGTAGCGGCAACACGCGGAGCGTTGCCGGAAGCCCCGGCGCCAAAGGGCGTGCCGGCCGGAACGACGCTGAAAACTCTGCAGTCCCGGCTTCGTCTTGGTGTGAGGTCCGCCTGAATCCCAAGTGGGGAGCGGCGAGCGGGCCGTCAAGGTCGAATAGCGCGGGCAGCGCGGGCCGCGCCGGTGCCGGTATGCAATCGGTCGTGAGCGGCATACCTGCTTTGCGCGCCATCGCGCGAGCCTGAGCCAAGCCGTCGGTCCCGAGTCGACGGACGAGAAAGGGCCCTGCGCCGGCAGAGCGTCCCAAGGAGACGACGAATCGCCCGTCCCAGAGCGCGCTTTCACCCGGCTTGATCGGCTGAACCGCTGAGGCCGCAACCGCCTCCCTGCATACGACGATTCGACCATCTCGCTGCGGCACCACGCGGCATCCGCCAAGCGTCGCTGCCTTCACGTTGTCGCCGAGCACCCGGGAGGCGAGTCGCTCCAGCCGCTCCTGCCGCGGCGAGTAGGGAGCGCCGGAGACCGTAGAGACGACTCTGGCCAATGCTCGCAGCGCCAACGCCGGCGGCGCTCGCCGCAAGACATCGCGATCCAGGATCACGAAGCCCGCCGGTGAGGGGTGCGCACAGGCGGCAAGCAGGTCGGTGCAGAGTCGATCCAGCGCGGCGCGGTCGCTCGCGGCGCGCGCAGCGGCACTCGCCAACCGCGAAGCGCTCAGCCCTTCCGACCCGAGCCGCGCCAATGCCACTGCCAAGCGTGGGCGGTCGTGACGGATATCGCGGTTGGTCGGGTCGTCAATCCAGGACTGATCCCAACGGGCCAAGGTCGCGATCAGCGCATCGCGAGACACGGGAAGCAGGGGGCGAAGCAGACGGACTCCGCCGCCCGCCGATTCCATCGCCAGGCGAGTCGGTGCCATGGCTGCGAGCCCGTCGATACCGCTGCCACGGACGAGCCGTTGCAGCGCGGTCTCCGCCTGATCCTCGCGTTGATGGCCGAGCAGCAGGTGGAGCACGCCGGCTCTGAGGCACCAGCCGGTAAGCAGCGCGAGTCGTGCGGCCCGAGCCTGCTCCTGAATCGCTGAGAGAGGGTGTGCGCCCTTCCACCGGAGCGTTCGGTGGGTAATGGCGCGGCCGACGAGCCAGCGGCGCACCTGGGCGGCTTCGGTTCCCGATTCGGGGCGCAGCCCATGGTCGACGGTCAGTCCGAAAGCCGCTCCTCCCCGGGCGCGCGCCCAGCGATCGGCCAGCAAGCATAGTGCGAGGCTGTCCGGTCCACCGGAGACCGCGACCGCGATCCTGGGCGCCGGCTCGAAGGGGCCGAGCGGAGCCATGAGCGCGTCGAAAGCCGCCGCATCGATGGCTGCGGGGCTGGGATCTGGGCTTTCGGGTGTGACGATGCGTGGCGCGGCCACAGGCGGGAGCATCCCGGCGGCGATCAGGGACAGTTCGCCTGGCGCCGTCCCTGCTGTGCCGCTCGGCGAATATTGAGCGGCGGATCGGAAAAAGTCTGGTCGAGCTGCGCGAAGGCCCGGCACGCCTCTTCGCTGCGGCCGAGTTTGAGGAGCGCCATGCCCAGCTTGACCATGTTATCGGGTGCCTTGCGGCCCTCCGGGTACTGGCGGAGGTTGAGCGCGTAGGACTTTGCCGCCTCCGGATAAAGTTTTCGGGCGTACAGGCTCTCGGCGCGCCAATAAGCAGCATTTTGTGCGAGACCGTGCGTGCGGTTCGCATCGATAAAGAGTGAAAGCGCGTCGTGCGCCTCCTCGTAGCGCGCCTCTTCAAGGAGGGAGAAAGCTGCCCTGTACTGCTCCTCCGGCGACCCGGTGAAAGACACCACGTCGCCGTCGCCTGATTGCACCTCTGGTACGGTACCGAGGGGGCGGGGTGCTTCAGAGGGCTCGTACCCGCTTTCCTGCCCAGGCGCGATGCTCGCTTGGGATTGGTCCGAGGGCACCGCAGCGGGTGTGTCGATGGCGGGAGCGACCGTTGAAGCCGCCGGCGTTCCACCCTGCTGCCGTTCGAGGGTGGACAGCCTGAAGTCGACGTCGGCCACCAGCCGCTCAATACGGTCTTCGAGTCGGCGCATCCTATTGTCCAACTCTTCGAAGCGGCCGGTGACACGGCGGCGCCATTCCCTGGCTTCGTCGATGTCGCTCTCGAGCTCTGCCAGACGCCGGCTGTTCAGCGCCGTCTGCCCACCGTCCGACCCTGTGTCAGACGCCGAACCGCGCCGCGTGGCGCCGGCGTGGACCGTCCGTTCCAAGTCGGCAAGCTGGGCGCGCAAACTCCGGACTTGGCTCTTCAGTTCGCGGACTTGCGGCCGGAGGTCCGCCTGGGCGTCGGCCGGTGTCGTCGCCAGCAGTACAGCCATTGCTGCGAGCACAGCAACCACCGCTGCAGGTCCCGCCGTCATCCACCACCTCCGAAGGCGGCCAGCACCGCCTGGCGGGCTGGCTGCTCCGCCACGCATCGCTCTTCCGGCTCCCCGGACTCCTAACCGATGACGGAGACGGAGCGTCGATTGAGGGCCCACGCCTCGTCATTGTGACCGAGCGCGTAGGGTCGCTCCTTGCCGTACGAGACCGTTCTGAGCCGTGACGGCGCAATGCCCTGATCGATCAGGTACTCGCGAACGGCGTTGGCACGGCGTTCACCGAGAGCGAGGTTGTACTCTCGGGTGCCGCGCTCGTCGCAATGGCCCTCGATCACCAGTGAGACCTCGGGGAACAGCCTTAGCCACTCCGCCTGACGATCGAGCGTGCGCCGCGCATCCGCTGCCAAAACCGCACTATTGAAATCGAAGAAAACGCGGTCGCCAACGTTCTGAACCAACTCCTCCTGCGATCCGGGAAGCGGTTGGCTCGGGTCAAGGGACGCCACGGTCGTCTCTTCCTCGATCATGATGTCGGTGGAAGAAGTGTCTGTGCCCGTATCGAGTGTTTGGCCGACCCCAGCGCCGGTGCTCGAGGCGGTTTCCTCGGGCGTGCTTTCGCATGCCGCCAAGCCGAGCGCCAACACAAGCGGCAAGATCAATCTCAGTCGCATTCACACGCTCTCCTTCATCATTCGGTGGCGGCGGGATCGTCGCTATCCCACCCACACCCGGCTGGAATCCTGCCGATCCTCAAACGCCGAAGCACGGCGCAGCGCATGATTGCGTGCCGTGGGGGCTGAGCCGCTGCCGAAGCGGCAGTCTCGTCGGATGGCAGGATGACTATAGCTTTGGGCCATTACTGGATCAACGGCGACCAGGCCGGATCGGAGGCCGCCGTGCTCGTGAACAGGATGCGCTCGTTGCGCCCCGTCAGATCGACGGTGACAAGTTCGGCACTGTCGGGGTTGCGCGAGCTCGAGCGGAAGAACATCAGCACGCGCCCGTTCGGTGCCCAAGTCGGGCCTTCGACCAGATAGTCTCGCGCCAGGATTCGCTCTCCGCTCCCGTCGGTCTTCATGACGCCGATCGAGAATTGGCCGCGATGGCTATTGGTGAAGGCGATCAGGTCGCCGCGCGGCGACCACACCGGTGTCCCGTAGCGCCCCTCCCCGAAGGTGAGGCGGCGCACGTCGCTTCCGTCGCGGCGCATCACGTAGATCTGCTGGCTGCCGCCCCGATCGGACTCGAAGGCGATAAACTGGCCGTCCGGCGAGTAGCAGGGTGCGGTTTCGATGGCTGGGTTGTTGGTGAGCCGCGTGGTCCCGCGCGAGCGCAGGTCCATCTCGTAGATCTCGGAATTGCCGTCCCGCGCCAACGTCATGACGACATAATTGCCGTCGGGCGAAAAGCGCGGGGCGAAGGTCATGCCCGGAAAATCGCCGAGCACCTCCTGCTGGCCGGTGTCGATGTGGCGCAGGTAGACCTTGGGCACGCCACGCTCGTAGGAGAGATAGGTGATCTCCTGTGCAGTCGGCGAAAAGCGGGGAGTCAGCACCAGATGGCGGCCGTCCGACAGGTAGCGCAGATTGTGGCCGTCCTGATCCATGATCGCGAGGCGCTTGATCCGCTTGTCCGGCGGCCCGGTCTCGGCGATGTAGACGACCCTGGTGTGGAAATAGCCGCTCTCGCCGGTCAGTCGCTCGTAGATCTTGTCGGACATGGTGTGGGCGATCGATCGCCACGCTTCCGCCGAGCCGCTCAGCTTCAAACCCACCAGTTGCTGCTCCGCGAACACGTCCCAGAGACGGAATTCGATCATCAGCCGGCCGGGATCGCCCGGCACCACGCGGCCCGTCACCAGCGCCTGTGCGTTGATGATGCGCCAGTCCTGGAAGCGCGGCCGCGCCGCCATACCGCCCGGCTCGCTGATGAAGGCGGCCGGGTCAATAGAGCGGAACAGGCCGGAACGCTCCAAATTGCCGGTGATCACTTGTGTGATCTTGCGGCCGATCTCGGCATCCGCCTCGTTCGCACCCGATAGATCCACGAGCGCAATCGGGAGCGGCTCCACATGGCCGCGGGTGATGTCCACGCGGAGTTCGGCCCTGGCGTCTGCGGCGATACATAGAATCGCCAGACAGAGGACGACGGCGGCGGGGAGGGGCAGGGCGCGGCGCATCATGCGTCCCGTGTGTCCACTCAGTGTCAGCAATCGTCTCATCGTCGCTCCGTCGCTTCATCTGTTTCGATAATGTTCAAACGCAACGAACGCCTCACACCGGCGGACTGAAGGTCATGGTGATGTCGCGCCAACCTTCATACTTGTCCACGTGGCGCGTCAAGGCGTCGAAGGGGCTGGCCTTCAGCACGGCACGGCGACCGCTCTCCGCCATCGTCCGGTAGTTGGGGCCTCCGTCGGCGTCCACGATTTCCACCCGTCGAACGGCCCCGTCCGGCCCCAGCTGGATCCTCAGCGTCACCACCAACTCGCTGGCGTCCAGGACTCCGGCCGGAACGCTCCAGTTCCGCTCGACCTTCCGTTTGATGGCATCGGTGATCGTCCGCCGCAAGGGCCCAGTGAGGGGGGCAGGCGCCTTGGCTGCTGCGGGTGACTTATCGTCTACGCCTGCGATGCTCGCAAGCATGTCGTCGAAGGACGGCTCTTCTTCCTTTTTCGCCGGCGGCAATGCCGCCTCGGGCTCCTCGTCCGTAAGACTTTGCAGCAGAGTGTCAAAGCTCGGCTTCTTCTTCATCGGTGGCTTGGCAATGGGAACCGGCGGTGGATCGGGCGCGGGCGGAGGCTCCGGTTTCGCCTCGGGCGCCTTCGGCTCCGGCTCCGGCTCTACGACTGGCTCGGGCGGAGGAGCGGGCTCCGGTTCCGGCTCGATGATCGGCTCGGGCTCGATGACGGGCTCAGGATCCAACGCGGCAAGAACTTCCGGCTCCGGTTCCGGCACAGGCTCGGGTTCCGGCGCCGGCTCCGGCTCTGCCACGACCTCAGGCTCCGGTTCCGGTTCCGGCGCGGCTTCGGGGATAGGCTCCGGCTCCGGTGCGGGCTCGGGCTCGATCTCTTCGGCGGGCGCACTCGCCTCGGCGGCGATCTCGACCAGGCTGACCACGATCGGCTGGTCGCTGGGCACCAGCGCATCGCTCTCGAAAACTTTCGGCAGGCCAAGCACCGCGGCGACGATCACCCCGACGTGGAGGAGGCCGGAGAAAAGCCAGCCGCGCTTACTCATCGCTCCCCGCCGTGCTCGGTTCCGTCACCAGCGCAAGGTTGTTGAAGCCCGCCCTGTTGAGCGCGCCCATGACCTCCATGACGCGGCCGTAGGCGATCTCTTGGTCGCCTCGAATGAATATGCGGACATCGGGGCGGCGCTCGGTGATCGCCTCGAGCTTGGGAATCAGCTCATCGACGGTCACCTCGCTTTCCTGAAGATAGGTGGTGCCGTCGCGGGCAACGGTGACCGAGAGCGGCTCGTCGTCTCCCGGCAAGGGTGGCGCGTCGGACTTGGGAAGATCGACCTCCACGCCCACCGTCAGCAGCGGTGCCGTGATCATGAAGATCACCAGCAGCACGAGCATGACGTCGACGAAAGGCGTCACGTTGATCTGGCTCATGGGCGCGCGCCGGCGCCGCCCGCCCCGGCTCCGACCGTTCAATGGCTGATCCCATTCGGTCGCCATCAGCCCGCGCGCTCCTCAAGCTGGCGGCCAAGTAGGGCGCGGAACTCGGTGCCGAAGGCCTCCAGCCGGCCGGCATAGCGGTCAAGGTCGCTGCTAAGCTTGTTGTAGGCCACCACCGCAGGGATGGCGGCCACGAGACCGAGCGCGGTCGCGAAGAGCGCCTCGGCGATGCCGGGTGCCACCACGGCGAGCGAGGTGTCCTTGCTCGCCGCGATCGACTGGAAACTGTTCATGATGCCCCAGACGGTGCCGAAGAGGCCGACGAAGGGTGCCGTCGAGCCCACCGTGGCGAGAAAACCGAGATAGCGCTCGAGCTGATTGAGCTCCCGGTTGAGCGCGGCATCCATGGCGTAGGCAATCCGGCGTTGGAGGCCTTCCAGCCGGTCTGCCGAAAGATGGGATCCTCGGCTCGCGAAGCGGCGCCACTCGTCCATCGCCGATGCGAAGAGCACGGTCATGGGGTGGCTGCGCTGATTGGAGAGGTTGTCGTAGAGCTGATCGAGGGAGCCGCCGGACCAGAAGGCCTGCTCGAACTCGACAGCAAGCCGGCGGGCGCGGGCATAGCGGAGGCTCTTGTCGAAGATGATCGCCCAGCTCCAGAGCGACGCAATCAGGAGCACCACGATCACGGCCTTGACGATGACGTCGGCCTGCAGAAACAGGCCCCAGAGGGAGAAGTCCTCGGCCACCGCGCTGGCGCCGATCTCAACGGCGCGAACAAGGTCGGATTCCATGTCTCCCCCGCTACTGCCCGTCCGCCGGTACCAGTCTTGAGAGCGCTTGACGCAAAGGCGTCGGCAGCCGCACTGCGCGGCCGTCGCGCCCGACGCAGCCGAGCTTGAGGTCGATGCTGGCCAGCAGCGCGTCCTCGCGCATGACGCGCTGTTCTGCGTCGATATGGGCGCCAGCCACCGCGCCGATGCTGGTGCGCACCTCGATCTCGTCGTCGAGCCGCGCCGGCTGTCTGTAGTCCACGACGCAGCGCCTCACAACGAAGGCTGCGTCGTGGTCCCCAATCAGCGTTACGTGGGTGATTCCGGCGCCTCGCATCATCTCGGTCCGCGCCCGCTCGGCGAACTTGAGGTAGTTGGCGTAGTAGACGATGCCGCCTGCGTCCGTGTCCTCGTGGTAGACGCGGAGCGGATAGACGTGCTCGCCGCCTTCGAAGCGGCCGCCCAGCGGGGCCATCGCTTTGTCCGCTTCAACGGCTGCCATGGCCTTCGTCCAATAGGGCGAGCTGGCGCGGCGCTTCCTCCGGCTGCGCCATACCCAGATGACCGAAACCGTGCCGGGTGAGCATGCGGCCGCGTGGCGTTCGTTGCACGAAGCCCTGCTGGATCAGGAAGGGCTCGATCACCTCCTCCAGCGCGTCACGCTGTTCGGAGAGCGCCGCGGCAATGGTTTCGATTCCTACCGGACCGCCGCCGTAGTTCTCCGCAATGCAGGAGAGATAGCGACGGTCCATCGAATCGAGACCGCGCTGGTCGACCTCGAGCCGGTTGAGCGCGCGGTCGGCGATGGCGGCGTCGATGGTCGCCTCACCCGCCACTGCCGCGAAGTCGCGCACGCGGCGCAGCAGGCGGCCGGCGATGCGCGGCGTGCCGCGGGAGCGGGCGGAGACCTCGGCGGCCCCATCGGCACTCAACGCGACGTCGAGAAGCCCCGCATTGCGGGTCACGATCTCGACCAGCTCGTCGACCTCGTAGAAGTCGAGCCTGAGCGGGATGCCGAAGCGCTCGCGCAGCGGCGTGGTGATGAGGCCGGTGCGCGTCGTCGCGCCCACCAGGGTGAAGGGCGGCAGATCGATCCGCACCGAGCGCGCGCCCGGCCCCTCGCCGATGATCAGGTCGAGCTGAGAATCCTCCATGGCCGGATAGAGAATCTCCTCCACCGCCGGATTGAGCCGGTGGATCTCATCGATGAAGAGCACGTCGCGCTCGTTGAGGTTTGTCAGGATGGCGGCGAGGTCGCCTGCGCGCGCAATCACCGGGCCTGAGGTCGTGCGAATACCGACGCCGAGCTCGCGGGCGACGATCTGCGCCAGCGTGGTCTTGCCGAGGCCCGGCGGCCCGTAGAACAGCACGTGATCGAGGGCCTCGCCGCGCGCAGACGCGGCTGCGATGAAGATTCGCAGGTTCTCGCGCACCGCGCGTTGGCCGACGAAGTCGTCGAGCTTGCGCGGCCTGAGCCCGCTATCGAGCCGGTCTTCGGGCTCCGCCGCGCCAGCGACGACGCGTGCCTCGCTCACTGTGCGAGCTCCTTAAGGCCGGCGCGGATCAACTCCTCGACAGGGGCCTCTGTGCCGAGCGACCGGGCCGCACCCGACACCGCGCCGTGGGCCTCGGTCGGGCGGTAGCCGAGATTGACGAGGGCCGCGATGGCATCGGCGTTGGCCGCACCGCCGGCGACTGCGGGTGCCGGTGCAGCGCCCGGCAGGGTCTCGGCCTTGTCTCTCAGCTCGCTCAGGATGCGCGCTGCGAGCTTGGGTCCCACCCCAGGTGCACGGGTCAGGCTCGCCCTGTCCTGAGCGGCGATGCAGACGGCAAGCTCCGGTGCCGGCAGCGCGCCCAGAATTGCGAGCGCGAGGCGGGCGCCGACGCTTTGCACGGTCTGCAGCAGGCGAAACCAGTCGCGCTCCTGCTCGCTGGAGAAGCCGTAGAGATGGATGTGGTCTTCACGCACCACGGTTTCGATGGTGAGGTTCACCTCCTGCCCTCGTGGCGGCAGCGAAGCGAGGGTGCCGGTGGAGCAATAGGTCAAGTAGCCCACGCCACCGACGTCGACGACCGCCCAGCCATCGCCCAGGCTGTCGAGGACTCCGCGCAGCTTCGCGATCATCGTGCTGCCTTCGACGCAGCCGGCTCCGGGGCCGGCTGCCAGCGGGCGTGGGTGCCTGCCGCGTGGGCATGGCAAATCGCTGCGGCAAGCGCGTCCGTGGCGTCTGCCGTCGCGTCGCCGACACCGGTCAGCAGGTGGCGGACCATCAGTGCGACCTGTTCCTTGTTGGCGTGCCCGGCGCCGACCAGCGCCTTCTTGATCCGGTTCGCGGCATACTCATGGACGGGGAGACCGGCGAGCGCCGGCGCGAGCAAGACCACACCCCGCGCAAGGCCGAGCTTGAGAGTCGATGCGGGATTGCGATTGACGAAGGTCTCCTCGACCGAGGCCTCGTCGGGCTCGTAGCGCGCGACGATCTCTACGAGGCCTTCGTACAGGGAGCAGAGTCGCTCCGGCACGCTCGCTCCAGAGTCGGTGGCGACCACGCCGTGGCCGACATGGCGCAGCCGGTTGCCCGCGGCCTCGATCACGCCCCAGCCAGTGCGCCTAAGTCCGGGATCGAGGCCGAGAACACGCGCCACGCCGCTCGCCCCCGCTCAGGCCGAGAGCTTGCGCAGGACATCGTCGGTGACGTCGTAGTTCGCCGAGACCTGCTGCACGTCGTCGCTGTCGTCGAGCGCTTCCAGCAGCTTGAAGACAGCCTCCGCCCTATTCTCGTCGATGGGCACCGTCGTCTGCGGGCGCCAGGAGATCTCGACCCGCTCCGGCGCGCCGAAGCGCGCGGTCAGCGCCTCGCTCGCCTCGCTCAGGGATTCTGGTGCGCAAATCACCTCGTGGCCGTCCGCCTCGCTTTCGCACTCGTCGGCGCCGACCTCGAGAGCCGCCTCGAACATGTTGTCGCCGCTGGCTGCGTCTGCGGGGAAGCGAATGATTCCAACACGTTGAAACAGATAGTTGACAGAGCCTGTCTCGCCCAACGTGCCGCCGTGGCGGCTGAAGATCGAGCGGATCGTGGCTGCAGTCCGGTTGCGGTTGTCGGTGATTGCGTCGACGATTACGGCAACGCCGCCGGGTCCGAAGCCCTCGTAGCTCAGCGTGTCGAAACGCTCTTGCCCGCCGTCCCCGCCCGCTGCCTTCTTGATGGCGCGCTCGATGTTGTCCTTGGGCACGCTCTGCGACTTGGCCGCCGCGATGGCCGTGCGCAGCCTGGGATTATGGTCGGGGTCGGGCGTGCCCTCCCTGGCCGCGACATAGACCTCGCGGATCAGCTTGGTGAAGCGCTTGGCCCGCCGGGCGTCTTGCGCGCCCTTGCGGTACATGATGTTGGCCCATTTGGAGTGGCCGGCCATGGGCTCTACTCAATCGCGTAGGGAGACACGGGTCGGTGACGCGAGTTGGCGGCGTCTCTCATTACCCTGCCTAAATGCTCATTGTGGCCAGATTGGGGCAGCCTCTATAGGGGTTGGTACTACATATTGTAGGGGTAGTCACCCCGAAACCCACGTTATTCAAACAAGGGAGGCGATTGGTGAGGGGCGGGACTCAGAGGCTCTCCGCCGTCCGAAGTTAGCCAGATATGGGCATACTCTGCGGCGGCACCCTGCCCTTGGCTGCTCAAATCAGGCAGTAGCTTTGATTCTCGGCGCCAGGAACGGCTCTTGAGTCGATTCGGGCGTCGAATGTGACGAACCGTCCGCGGCGCGCAACGGCGAGTGCCAGCAGATAGATATCGGTGATCTGTCGCGGGCCTATCAACCGACTCCAATCCGCTGCGCCCGGGCTCAGCAGGCTTACCGAATCGGGCCAGAATTCGTGGTGGGCGCTTGTGGTGGCCTGCCGGAGGCGCTCGGCAACGAGGGGTGCGGGCAGGCGGTTGGGGTAGGTGGATTGGGCCATGATTCTCACGCACCCGTTCTCGGTCAGCGGGCAAGTGGCCCACCCCTCCCTGATATTGTCCCGCAACCAACGCCTTGCGGCCTCGTGGTGAAGGTGGTCGGCATCCAGCAGCGCGATCAGGACGTTCACGTCCAGCAGCGCCCGCATCAGTCGCCGGCTTCCTCGCGCAAACGGT
Organism: Alphaproteobacteria bacterium; assembly: GCA_963422645.2. Classification (GTDB taxonomy): domain Bacteria; phylum Pseudomonadota; class Alphaproteobacteria; order UBA828; family UBA828; genus WTGU01. The sequence continues at coordinate 410,986 of CAXXVO010000005.1, read as the reverse complement.
CGATTAACTCGTTGGTAATGATCCCGCCGCGCTTGGGGAAGGGACGAAAGCCGAATTCGGACTCTTGGCCAGATTTTGCCCTTCCGTCCGCGTGCCCATGCGTCAGGGATTGGCGCAACAGGCTCGAGATCACGTCACCCAATGACTTGGAGTCACGTCTGGCGAGTTCCTTCAAGGCGATGAGCACATCGTCGTCGATGTTCAGGGTCGTTCGCATCGCAGGTCCCCATCGAAACAGTATGATGCTGACTCATCACGCATCAAACATCAACTGTGAATTGTGAGGCAGCTGCGTGTTTTCGCGACTCTGCTATCCGTCGGCGACCTTCACCGCGATGAAGCGAAGGCGCGTGTAGTCGGTGACCCAGCGGCCGTCGGGGCAGAGGCGGTCGCGGGTGAGCGCTACGGTTCGCTCAACGACTGCCTGAGCGCGTCCCGGCGGCGCCGCGTCGGTGAAGTTGCGGCCGAACATGGCGATCCAGTCGGCGAGGCCGTTGGGGCAGTCGTCGAGCGGGGTCGGGCGGGCGAAGTAGCGGAGCCGGGTTACGTCGAAGCCGCCATCTTCCAGCAAACCGACATAGCGGCTGTTGCGCGGGAAGTACCAGGGGAAGTCGACCTCCTCAGCCGGGACCCCTTCCTCGGCCAGCGCCTGGTAGAGCGCATCGGTGATGATTCGCACGTTGCGGTGCGCGCCCATCTCGGCAACGAAGCGGCCGCCGGGTCTGAGCGCGCGGGCGACGCAGGCGATCACCGCCGGGGGATCCTCCTTCATCCAGTGCAGGGCGGCGTTGGAGAAGACCGCGTCGGCATGGCCCTCGATGGCGAAACCTCGCCCATCGGCATGCTCGAAGGTGAGGTCCGGGTGAAGCGCGCGGGCACGCTCCACCATCGCCGGATCGCCGTCGATGCCGATGACCTCGGCACTGCGTGCGGCGATATCCGCCGTCAGCTTGCCCGTGCCGCAGCCGAGATCGACGATCCGCTCGCCTGGCTGGGGCGCGAGCAGATCGATCATGTCGGTGGCGAATGCGGAGACGAAGCCGAAGGAGCGGTCGTAGAGTCCGGCGTCCCAGGTCGCCGGATCGACTGCCCCTGTGGGATCGCCCTTGGTCGATGGCTGGCTCATTCGCTCGTGCCGCCCCGGCTCGGCCTAGTCGTCCGCTGTCTGATGGTCGCGCGCGGCGTCCATCATGGCGTGGATCATCTTCGGGCGTGGCACGGCCGGCTTCGGGTGCGCCACCGGGCTGTGGCTGTGGCCGAGGCCCAGCACCGTCTCCACCATCTTGAGCGAGAGCGGCCCGGGATTGACCACCGGGACGGGCAGGTTCTCCGAGAGATAGGGCCCGGCTTGAGAGAGCGTGGTGGAGCCGAGGACGATCACGTCGGCGCCCTTGGCAAGGCCCCTCTCGCAGGCCTCCTTCATCTTGGGGAAGACCTCCGCCTCGCGGCCCGAGAACAGCGCCCTCATGTCCGATTTCGCCTCGAAGAGCTCGACCGAGGTGCAGAACTGGGAGATTTCGAACTTCTTCATCAGGTTCTTGTAAAAGGCGAGCCAGGCGTCGGTGTACTGCGGATAGGATGGGTCGGTCTGAGCGATCACCGAGAAGCGCGTGCCGAGGGTGAGGGCGTAGAGCAGCGACGACTTGCCGTTCGAGACCACGGGAATGTCCAGCACCGCGCGAAGCTCGGCGACGCCCGAATCGCTCAGGGTGTTGACCGTGATGGCGTCATAGCCCTCCTCGGCCAGCGCGATACCCGCCTCGAAGATGGCGAACTCGACCAGCATCTCGTCGTGGCGGCCGAGGAAGTGCATCGGACCCGCCTTGAGCGGCTTGTAGTCGAAGGTGACGTTGCCGGAGAGCTCGACCTGCTCCATCTCGGCACGCCTGTAGTCGAGGCCCTCCTCATCATAGGGAAAGGGTACAATTACTGCGGCGCGTAGCATGGCAATCCTCCCTCTGATCCTTATCGCTCTCGTACAGGTGCCGGCTCTACACGGAGTTCTCTGCCAGCCAGCCGGCGTATTTCCGCGCGCCGTCGGCAAATGCGATCTGCGGTTGCCAACCGAGGGCGCGCGCAGCCGCGGAGATGTCGAAGCGCCCGTGGCTCTGGTCCTCAGGATCGACGCCCTCGCCGAGCGTGATGTTCGCCTCGGGTACCGCGAGCCGCACGGTGTCGACGATTTCGCCGAACTCAAGGCGCTGACCGCCCGTGATGTTGAAGGCACGCTGCGGCCCGATCTCCCCGGCATCGAGCGCCGCGATCACGGCGCTCACAACGTCGTCGATATACACGTATTGCCGTGTGAAGCCGCGTCCGTAGGGAAGCGTGGTGGCGCGCCCGACCAGCGCGTCCTGGATCATCTCGCGCACCACGCAGGTAGTGCGCCGGCGCGGCCCATAGACCCACGAGAAGCGCAGGACGGCGGCGTCGAGTCCGGTCTGAGCCACGTAGGCGCGCGTCAAGATGTCGCCGGCCGGATGCCTTGGTGGCGCCGTAGACGTCGTCGGCCGCGAGCGGCGCGTCCTCGGGCACGGGATCGAGGCCCGTGGCGGTGTTGCCGTAGGCCGACGTGGACGAGCAGAACACTAGGCGCACGCCCCGTTGACGCGCGATCTCCAGCAGGTTGGCGGTGCCCGCGACGTTGGTCTCGATCACCGCGCGCGGGTTGTCGCGGCCCAGCATGGGGCCCGAGATCGCGCCGCAATGGACGATCGCCGCGATATCGGCGTCGCAGATGGCGTGCAGCTTGTGAACGTCGGTGAGCTCTGCATCGGTCGAGGGAAACCCGCCGTCCTCTCGTGGCTGGATGCGGTCGGTGCCGATGACGGTGCGCCCCTCCCGCGCGAGCCGGGCCGCAACACCGAATCCGATCAGACCCGCCGATCCGGTTACCACGAATGCTCCCGACGCCATGGGTTTCTCCTCGCTTCGCCGCGCATTGCAGGGTGCGGCGGAGCGGGCGAGCGCGTCAAGCGCCGCACCTATGGCGAAAATTTACGCGCTTGGACACGTCGCCCTCGCTTGCCCCGCGTGATCGTTTACAATCGACACCGTAATGCGCCTACGTCTCCCATGACCGCCCGCCCCACCCGCGATCCCAAAAAAATTCGGCAAATCCTCGAAAAGGAGCGCGTCGAACTGCTTGCGCTGAGCGAGGCTGCGGCGGACGAGCGGCGCCCGGTCACGCTCGATCAGCAGAGCGTCGGCCGTGTCTCGCGTATGGACGCCATACAGGTGCAGGCGATGGCGCAGTCGGTGGAAGCGCGCCGCCGTGCAAAGTTGCCGCTCATCGAGGCGGCGCTGCGCCGGCTCGATACCGGCGACTACGGCTATTGCACCGACTGCGGAGAGCGAATTCCCGCCAAGCGACTCGCCATCGACCCGACCATCGCCCGCTGCGTCGACTGCGCCGGTTGAAGCTTCCGGCCCGGTCGGTTCTCAGCGGCCGAGCGAGATGGTCGCATTCATGTAGAGGACCGCGCGGCCGGCGATCGAGACGCGTTCGCCCCGGTCCTCGCAGACCATGCGACCGCCGCGGGCGGAAAGCTGACGAACGGTGAGCCGCCGCTTGCCGAGCCGGCCCGACCAATAGGGCGCGAGCGCTGTCTGCACGTTGCCGGTGACCGGGTCCTCGGGCACGGCGTTCTTGGGCGCGAAGAAGCGCAGCACGTAGTCCGCGTCGCCCTCGTCTCCGGGCGCGGTCGCCACGACCCCGCGACGGTCAAGCGCGGTCAGCAGCGCCTGATCGGGGCGAAGCGCCGCGACCTGGGACGCGTTCTCGAACACTGCGATCCAGTCCGCGCCGGCGAGCGCCTCGGCAGGCACCGCGCCGAGTGCCTGCGCCAGCACCGCAGGTGGCGTCGCCGGGCTTGCGGGCTGGGCCGGGAAGTCCATGACCAGCTCCGCGCCCTTGCGCGCGACCGTGAGCCTGCCACTGAGCGTCTCGAACGAAACCCGTTCCGCGCCCGGCCTCAGCTCTTCGAACACGACGAAGGCGGCGGCGAGGGTGGCGTGGCCGCAGAGATCGACCTCGACGTTGGGCGTGAACCAGCGCAGGCGATAGCCCTCGCCCTCTGCAACCAGGAACGCGGTCTCCGACAGATTGTTCTCGGCCGCGATGGCCTGCATCGTCGCCTCGTCCAGCCAGGCGTCGAGGGGGCAGACCGCCGCCGGATTGCCGCCCAGCACCCGGTCGGTGAAGGTGTCGACCTGAAGCAGTCTGATCGTCATGCGTTCCCCTTCCACGCGAGCTAGACGCGCCTGCGGCGCTTCGAATACGTGAGCACCGCGAGGCCCGCCAGCAGCAGGGCCGCCGCGATCCACGCCGAGCTGTTCAAGCGTTCGCTGAAGATCAACGCCCCCCAACCCAAGCCCGCCAGCACCACGATATAGCCGAATTGCGAGAGGAAGAGCGGGCCGCCCAGCCTGAGGATCTCGAGGATCAAGTACCAAACCAGCGCGGTAACGCCTGTCGCGCCCAGGATCGCGAGGTCGCCGACGAGCAGCGGGCCGGGGAAGAGGTAGGTCTCGCCCGTACCGAGCATCACCGGGATCAGCACGACAGCGCCGCCGAGCTGGATGCCGCAGGCCAGCCCCAGCGAGTGCCCCTTGGGCGGCCAGAGCAGGGCGCCCGCGATGTTGAAGGCCGCGAAGCAGACCGGCGCCAGCAGCGCCAACAGCAGCCAGCTTACCTCCGCGAAGGTCGGCAGCGTGATGCCTGGCACCACCAGGATCAGAACTCCGGCAAGTCCGAGCGCCACGCCGCCGGAGCTGAGCAGCCGGAAGCGCTCCATTCGGAGCGTCATCGCCATCAGGTAGGTGCAGGCAGGCGAGAGGCATGTGACCATGACCACGAGGCTCGCCGGCAGCTTGGGCGCCACATGGGCGAGCAGCGCCACCGGAATCGCGATCCCGACCGCGCCGGCGACGAGATAGAGGCGCAGATGCGCCCGGTCGAAACCGACCGGCGTGCGGGTCGCGAGACAGCCGAGCCAAAGGATCAGCGCCGCGCCAATCGTGTGCCAGAAGACGTAGGCGAGACCCGGCACCCCGTTGGTGGTCGCGAGTTTGTTGATCGAGAAGAGCAGGCCGTAGAGCGAGCCTGCGAACAGGAGATAGGCGACCGCGAGCACGCCCACCCTGGGCGTGCCCCCCGCGGCGCTCGCCCGCGCTTCGCCCGCGTCGGTCATGTACCGGGTACTGGGGTACCGGCGCCCTAGGGCGTGCTACGGTCCAACCGCCGGCCCGGGCCGGTGCGTGCAGTCGGCGACGGTTGCTACCACTTCTCGTGCTTGTAGCGGTTGGCCCAGTCCACGCCCTGCCAGGTCATCTGCGAATCGGGCTTCAAGAAGATCAGCCAGCGCGGCTCGACCAGCGTCGGCTCAAGATATTTCGGTCCGTTCTCGCCGAGATAACGCAGCGACATCTCGGTCGCGACCTCGACCCACTTGCCGCCGGTGTTGGGCTCCTCGACGATCTCGGCTTTCCCCTTGGCCATCACCTTCTGCATCGTCTCCCAGATGTCGACGCAGAGGTGGACCCGCGGATCCCGCTGGATGTGCTTGGCCCAGACGGAGCGCGCACGCGGGACGACGTAAAAGCCGCCGTCGCGGTACTGATACCAGAGCGGCACGATGTAGGGCCAACCTTCCTCGTCGAGGCAGGCCAGCCGGCAGAGGTGCGGCTCCTTGAGGAATTCGTTGACCTCTTCGTCGGTCATACCGCCGACTTTGCCGCGCCACGCGTCGCTATCCGCCATCCCATCTCTCCTTTGCCCGGCCGGGGCGCGGCCGCTCCGCCAATGTCCGACGATGCCGCGCTGACGGGGCATGATAGCATGGTATGCCGCGGCCGCGCCGGCCGCGCGCGCAACAGAGAGCGAGGGAGGCCCGAATGCAGCTTGGCGTCGTTTTTCCACAGACCGAGATCGGCAACGATCCCGCAGTCGTTCGCGACTACGGGCAGGCGGCCGAGGCGCTGGGGTACGAACACGTCCTCGCCTTCGACCACGTGCTCGGCGGCAACGCGGCCACGCACGAGCTCAAGGGCCCCTACGAGCACACCGACGCGTTTCATGAGCCCTTCGTGCTGTTCGGGTTCCTCGCCGCTGTCACCCAGCGGCTCGAGTTCGTCACCGGCATCATCATCCTGCCCCAGCGTCAGACCGCGCTGGTCGCCAAGCAGGCGGCGGCGCTCGACGTGCTCTGCGAAGGGAGACTCAGGCTCGGCGTAGCGATCGGCTGGAACCACGTGGAATACGAAGCCCTCGGCATGGATTTCGGGGACCGCGCGCGGCGCATCGAGGAACAGATCGAGGTCATGCGCCTGCTCTGGACCAACGAACTGATCACCTTCGAGGGGCAGGATCATCGCATCACCGATGCCGGGCTGAACCCGCTCCCGGTTCAGCGTCCCATCCCTATCTGGTTCGGCGGCCACGCCGATGCCGTGCTCAGGCGCACCGCCCGGATCGGCGACGGCTGGTTCCCGCTCTTCGCGCCGGACGAGGCGGGTGCGGCCGAGGTCGAGAAGTTCCAGGGCTATATCCGAGAGGCCGGGCGGGACCCCGGCGAGGTCGGGATCGAAACCTGGCTCGATGTGCTGGACAAGACGCCCGAGCAGTGGCGGGCGCACGCAGCGGGCTGGAAGAAACTCGGCGCCACACACTATTCGGTCAACACGATGAACTCGGGTCTTGCCTCACCGGGTGCCCATATCGAGGCCATCGAGCGGATCAAGACGGCACTCGCGGACATTTGAGCCGGGCGGCGCTGTCGCGGCATGGGCGAGGGCAAGGCGGCCGTCCTCGGGGAGGGCGAGCGCGCCTTCCTGGAGGAGCGGCGGGTGGCGCACCTTGCAACGGCGGACGGGGCGGGCATCCCAAATGTCGGGCCGGTCTGCTTCGCCCTTGCGGGCGATTCCCTTTACATGACGATCGATCGCAAACCGAAGAGCGGGAAGCCGCTCAAGCGCCTCCGCAACATGGTCGAGAACCCTCACGTCGCGCTGACCGCCGATCACTATGACGATGACGACTGGTCGAGGCTCCACTGGGTCATGGTGCGCGGCCGCGCGGAGATTCTGGATAGCGGCTTCGAGCACGACGACGCGCAGCGGCTTCTCTGCGCCAAGTATCCGCAGTACCGCGCGATGGACCTGGCGCCGCTCCCCGTGATCGCGATCAGGATCGAGCGGGTGACCAGTTGGAGCGCGGCCGGCGGCGGTGGCGCGCGCGACGCGACTGGCGGCAGCGGCGCGCCGCAATGAACCCACGACCGCCGCGTCCCCGCGCGCTCTCCCTCTTCGCGCTGCCGGGCATTCCCATGGTCCAGCCCGGCGACGATCTCGCGGTCTTGATCGCGGACGGTTTCGCGCGCGTCGACGAGGCCGCTGCCGCCGGCGATGTCCTCGTGATCGCCCAGAAGATCGTGTCCAAGAGCGAGGGTCGCTACGCCAATCTGGCGGGGGTGGAGCCCGGCGCCGAAGCACGAGAGCTTGCCGCGCGCACCGACAAGGATCCGCGCATGGTCGAGCTCATCTTGAGCGAGGCGCGGCGGGTGGTGCGGCATCGGCCGGGGGTGATCATCGTCGAGCACCGGCTGGGGTTCGTCATGGCGAACGCCGGCATCGACAATTCCAACGTGGAGCCGGCGGATGGGGACGAGCGGGTGTTGCTTCTGCCCCGCGACCCGGACGGTAGCGCCCTGCGCCTGCGCGAGGGACTGCGCCAAAGGCTCGGGGTCGATTGCGCCGTCATCGTGAACGACAGCGTTGGCCGCGCCTGGCGGGTGGGCACCGTGGGCCTCGCGCTCGGTGCCGCAGGGTTGCCGTCCCTGCTTGACCTACGGGGGCGCGACGATCTCTTCGGCCGCCCGCTCGAGGTGACGCAGGTGGCGCTGGCGGACGAGCTTGCCGCCGCCGCCTCTCTGCTACAGGGCGAGGCCGACGAGGGCATGCCCGTGGTCGTGGTGCGCGGCCTCGCTGCCGCCGGTCCGGGCAACGACGGCGCCGCGCTCATCCGTGCCGAGGCCGATGACCTCTTCCGCTGACGTCAGCTACGTGGCGCTCTCAGGGGGCGTTGGCGGCGCCAAGCTCGCGCTCGGGCTCTGCGACGTGCTGGAGGACCCCGGCCGGCTTACGGTCGTCGCCAACACCGGCGACGACTTCGAGCATCTCGGGCTCAAGGTCTGCCCCGACCTCGACACGCTCACCTACACCCTCGCCGGGCTCGCGAACCCGGAGACCGGCTGGGGGCGGGCGGGGGAGAGCGGCGCCTTCATTGAGGCGCTCGGCGCGCTCGGCGGAGAGACCTGGTTCTTCCTCGGCGACAAGGACCTCGCGATCCATGTAGAGCGCACCCGGCGGCTGCGGGCGGGCGAGAGTCTGAGCGCCGTCACGTCCTCGCTCAGCGCGAAGCTCGGAATCCAGGCGCGCATCCTGCCCATGAGCGACGACCCGGTTCCCACCATCGTCGAGACGGAAGAAGGGCCGCTCGCCTTCCAGCACTACTTCGTGCGCGAGCGCTGCCGTCCCCGCGTGCTCGAGTTTCGCCACGAAGGGGCGGAGCAGGCGCGGCCCTCGGCCGGCTTTTTCGACGCGCTCACGTCACCCGATCTCGGCGCCGTCATCATCTGCCCGTCGAACCCCTACATCAGCATCGATCCGATCCTGGCGCTTCCAGGCGTGCGTGCGGCCCTCACGGCTTGCAAGGCACCGGTGGTCGCGATCTCCCCGATCATCGGGGGGCAGGCGGTCAAGGGGCCGACCGCGAAGATGATGTCGGAACGCGGCATCGCGCCGAGCGCGGCCGCCATCGCCGAACACTACGCCGGGCTGATCGATGGCTTCGTGCTCGACGCGGCCGACCGGGCCGAGGCGGCCGGAATTGCCGCCGCCGGCGTCGCGGTCGAGGTCACGGCCACGATGATGACCGCGCGAGAGGAGAAGCAGTCCCTCGCCCGTGCGGTACTCGCGTTCGCCGATCGGCTCAATGCGGCGGGCTAATCGAGCTCCACCGCGTAGGCCGAAGCAGGGAGCGCCTCCGGAATTAGTCCCTGGGCCTGGAGGAAGGCGGCGAAGCGCTCGTAGCGCGCGGTATCGAGCGCTGCCGGCCTGAGCGCGAAGCGCGGCAGCGTGTCGCGCCAGGCGCGCTTGTTGAGCTCGTCGTCGAGCTCCTCCCGGCCACGCAGGAACAACTGCCACGACTCGTCCGGATGGTTGATGAGGAACTGCACGCCGCGTTCCAGCGCGTCGACGAAGCCCCGGAGCGTCGGGTCGCCCTGCCGGTCGGTGTGGGCGACGACGATGAGCTCGTCGTAGGGCGGCACGCCTTCCTCCTCGATATAGAAGGCGCGGCCCGGGTACCCTTCGATGTCCATCTGGTTGAGCTCGAAGTTGCGGTAGGCGCCGATGACGGCGTCGACCTGACCCGAGAGGATCGATGGCGACAGCGAGAAGTTGACGTTGACCAGTGTCACGTCATCGATGCTGAGGCCGTGGCGTTCGAGCATGGCGCCGAGCAGCGCGTCCTCGAAGCCGCCCACCGAGTAGCCGACGGTGCGGCCCTTGAGGTCCGCGATCGACTGAATCGGGCCGTCTGCGAGCACCAGCAGCGTATTGAGCGGGGTTGCGACCAGCGTCGCGATCCTGACGAGTGGCAGCCCCTCAGCCACCTGGAGGTGAAGCTGGGGCTGGTAGGAGACTGCGAGGTCCGCCTTTTCGGCGGCGACCAGCTTGGGCGGGTCGTTGGGATCGGCTGGCGCGATCAGCTCGACCTCCAGGCCGGCCTCCGCGAAATAACCCTTTTCCAGAGCGACGAAGAGGGGCGCGTGGTCGGGGTTGACGAACCAGTCGAGCATCAGGGTCAGCTTCTCGGTTGCGCCAACGGGTTTGGGTGCGATCAGGGCCGCCGCCAGGCATAAGGCGACTGCCGCCAGAAGTGTTTTCGTCATGGTCCGCATTTATCGTCCTCCCTGTCGCTGAATCACGTGTCCGGCTGCCAATGAAGGGCCCGGCGCAGCACGTGGTCGATGATGAAGTAAATCGCCACCGCGAAGACCGCGAGGGTGAGCAGCGCAGCGAACATCAGGTCGATCTGCATCCGCGCGTTGGCGTGCAGCATGAGGAAGCCGAGACCCGCGCTCGAGCCCACCCACTCGCCCACCACGGCGCCGATGGGTGCCACCGCCGCCGCCACGCGAACGCCCGAGGCCAATGCGGGCAGTGCCGACGGCACACGGATGCGCCACATGGTCCGCCACGGGCTTGCGCCCATGGCGCGGGCGAGGTCGAGCCAGCCCGGCTCGGTCCGCCTGAGGCCGTCGAAGAAGTTCGCGGCCACGGGGAAGTAGATGATGAGCGTCGCCATCGCGACCTTGGACGCGATGCCGTAGCCGAGCCAGAGCACGAGGATCGGAGCGAGTGCGAAGACCGGCACAGCCTGGGAGGCCACCAGCACCGGCAGCAGCCAGAGACGCGCCGGCTGCACGTAGGTGAGCACCAGGGCGCTGACAACGCCCAGCAGGGTGCCGAGCACGAGGCCGAGGGCGATCTCCAGCAGGGTGGTCTGGGCGTGGCCCAGGATCAGCCCGGCGTGCTCCCACCAGGTTGCGCCGACCCGCGCCGGCCCGGGCAGGATGAAGTGGGGCGTGTCGGCCAGCCAGACCACCGCCTGCCAGACCAGGACCAGGAGGCCGCAGATCGTGGTCAGCCTGAAGGCGCGCATTCCGGTTCCGGGCCATCAATGGGGGCGCATGTGGGCGCCGGCATCGTCGGCCGCCGTGAGCTGTTCCAGGAGCTCGGCGTGCAGGGCTTGGAGGGAGCGGTCGCCGGGCTTGCGGGGCGGTGGGCCGTCGGGCGCGGCGGCCAGCTGCAGCGAGGCGGGGCGCCCGGCCATGACGTAGATGCGCTCCCCGAGCCGGAGCGCCTCCAGCGGATCGTGGGTGACCAGCAGGACCGTGCGCCCGGCAAGGAGGCCCGAGGCGAGCTCCTGCAGCCGCATCCGCGTGATGGCGTCGAGCGCGGAAAAGGGCTCGTCCATGAGCACGATGGGCCGGTCTTCCATCAACGTACGGGCGAGCGCGACGCGCTGGCGCATGCCGCCGGAGAGGGTGCGGGGGAGGGCATCGGCCTCTCCGCCCAAGCCCACCCGCTTCAGCAGTGCCAGCGCGCGCTCGCGGTCGGGCTTCTCGCCCCTGAGGCGTGCGCCGAGAGAGACGTTGTCGAGGGCACTGAGCCAGGGCATGAGCAGGTCCTGCTGCGCCATGTAGGCGACCGACGCGCCGCCCAGGACGTTCAGGTTGCCGGACTCGAGCCGCTCGAGGCCGGCGATCACCCGCAGCAGACTAGACTTGCCGACGCCGCTCGGCCCCAGCAGGCAGGTCCAGCGGCCCCGCTCCAGGGTGAGCTCCAGGCCGTCGAAGAGCAGCGCGCCTTCGAAGCCAAAGCGAGCGCTCTCGACGCGGACAGCGTGGTCCGACTCGGTTTGCATGTTTTCTGGCGGGGTCACGTCTCGTTTCCTACGCCGGTCCTAACCGGATCAGGTTCAAGGGGTCGTCGGAGTTGTTCCGACCTCTCAGCCGCGTACGGCTCCCCCAGAGCAGTTCCGATTGTGGCGAAGCGGCCGCCGCGTTGCAAGGGCGCCGCGGGCGCGGCACTGTTTCGGTCAGCGTCGCGCCGACGCTGATTCGGGGGCAGGCGATGGAATGGAGCGATACGGGGATCGTCCTCTCTGCCCGCCGCCACGGCGAGAATGCCGCCGTCGTCTCGCTGCTCACCGAGCATCACGGCCGCCACGCCGGCTTGGTGCACGGTGCGCGCGGCCGCCGCGCGCGCGGGCTCTATCAACCGGGCAATGCGCTCACGGCCCGCTGGCAGGCTCGCCTTGCCGAGCATCTCGGCCGCTATACCTGCGAGCTGGTGCGCGCGCGGGCGAGCCTCGTGTTGGATGACCCGCCCCGTCTCGCGGCGCTCGCTGCCGTCTGCGCGCTGGTGGAGGCGACGCTGCCGGAGCGGCTTCCCTATTTGCAGGTCTACGGCGCCACCGGACGCCTGCTCGACACGCTCGAAGCGAGCGAGCGCTGGGCCGAAGCGGTGGTCCATTGGGAGCTTGCGCTGCTCGCCGAGCTCGGCTTCGGCCTCGACCTTTCGGCTTGTGCGGTGACCGGTGCGGTCGAGGGTCTGGCCTATGTGTCGCCGCGTAGCGGGCGGGCGGTGTCGCAAGAGGCCGCCGCGCCCTATGCGGAGAAGCTGCTCTCGCTGCCGTCCTTCCTCATGCGGTCGGAGGAGGATACCGCTGCCGCCCCTGCCGCCGATATCGTCGCTGGCTTGCGGCTGACAGGCTGGTTCTTCGAAAAGCACGTGTTCGCGGGGCAGGGCGGCCGCATGCCGCCCGCCAGGGGGCGCTTCATCGATCGCTTGCAGGCGGGTGCTGCGCCGCCATACGCCGTGTCGCCGGCGCAAGATCCTTAACCCTTACGCCGCCTGTGCTATAGCGGCTGTCATGGCGCGAATCGCAGACGACGTCGCGACGGAAGGCACGGTCCTCCCCGTGCCGCTCGGTGATGCGCTGAGCGAGCGCTATCTCGCCTATGCGCTCTCCACCATCACCGCGCGCTCGTTGCCCGACGTGCGCGACGGGCTCAAGCCGGTCCAGCGCAGGATCCTCTATGCGATGCGGGTCCTGAAACTGGATCCCAATGTGGGCTTCAAGAAGTGCGCGCGGGTCGTGGGCGACGTGATCGGCAAGTACCACCCCCACGGCGATTCTTCGGTGTACGACGCCCTGGTGCGGCTCGCCCAGACCTTCGCCGCGCGCTATGCGCTGGTCGAGGGGCAGGGCAACTTCGGCAACGTCGACGGCGATAACGCCGCGGCGATGCGCTACACCGAGGCGCGGCTCACGGAGGTCGCACAAGCCCTGCTGGATGGCCTCGACGAGGACGCTGTCGACTTCCGCGAGACCTACGACGGCAGCGAAAGCGAGCCCGTTGTGCTGCCGGCGGCCTTTCCCAACCTGCTCGCCAACGGGGCGACGGGAATCGCGGTCGGCTTAGCCACCAGCATTCCGCCCCACAATGCCGGCGAGCTTTGCGACGCGCTCACCGCGCTCCTAAAGGATCCCAAGCTTTCGGACGACGCCCTGGTGGGTCTGGTGCCGGGGCCGGACTTCCCCACCGGAGGCGTTCTGGTGGAGGACCGCGACCAGATTGTGGAGGCCTATGCGACGGGGCGGGGCGGCTTCCGCGTCCGCGCGCGCTGGGAGAAGGAGAACATCGGTCGCGGCCAGTACCAGATCGTGGTCACCGAGATTCCCTATCAGGTGCAGAAGGCGCGCCTGATCGAGCGCATCGCCGAGCTGCTCCAGGCCCGCAAGCTCGCCCTCTTGGCCGACGTGCGCGACGAATCGGCCGAGGACGTGCGCATCGTGCTGGAGCCCAAGAGCCGCACCGTCGAAGCCGAGCTTCTGATGGAGATGCTCTTCCGCCAGACCGAGCTGGAGACCCGCATCGGGCTCAACATGAACGTATTGGATGCGGCGGGCGTGCCCCGCGTGATGACTCTCAGGCAGGTGCTCCAGGCCTTTCTCGATCACAGACGCGAGATCCTGCTGCGCCGTACCGCCCACCGGCTGGCGGCGATCGCGCACCGGCTCGATGTGCTCGGCGGCTATCTCATCGCCTACCTCAATCTCGACGAAGTGATCCGAATCGTGCGCGAGGAGGACGAGCCGAAGCCCGCGCTCGTGGCCGCGTTCGGGATCAACGAGCTGCAGGCCGACGCGATCCTAAACATGCGCCTGCGTGCGCTGCGGCGCTTGGAGGAGGAGGCGATTCGGCGCGAGCACGAGGCGCTGGAGACGGAGCGCGGCCAGCTCGAGAAGCTCGCGAACAGCACGCGCCGGCAGAAGACCGCGCTCATAGCCGAGATCGCGGAGATCAAGACGCGCTTCGGGCAGGAGACCGAGCTCGGCGCGCGCCGCACCGCCATCGGCGCGGCGCCCCTGCCAAAGGATGTGCCGGCGGAGGCGCTGGTGGAGCGCGAGCCCATCACGGTGATCTGCTCGGCGAAGGGGTGGATCCGCGCGATCAAGGGCCATGCCGAGGCTGAGACGGCGGTACGCTACAAGGATGGCGACCGCGAACGCTTCCGCTTCCACGCCGAGACCACGGACAAGTTGCTGCTCTTCGCCACCAACGGGCGTTTCTACACGCTCGCGGCGGATCGGCTCCCAGGCGGCCGCGGTTTCGGAGAACCCGTGCGCCTCATGGTCGACCTCGGCAACGATCATGAGCCGGTCGCTCTCTTCGCTCACCGGCCCGACCGGCGGCTATTGGTGGCGGCGAGCGACGGGCGCGGCTTCTTTGTGCCCGAGGACGAGGTCGTTGCGCAGACTCGCACCGGGCGGCAGGTGCTTAACCCGGCGCAAGGGGCGGAGGCTGCGGCCTGTGTCGAGGCGGCCGGCGATACGGTCGCGGTCGTCGGCACCAACCGGCGCCTGCTGGTGTTCCCCGCCGGCGAGGTGCCCACCATGACGCGGGGCCGGGGCGTCATCTTGCAGCGCTACCGCGACGCCGCGCTTTCGGACGCGCAGGTGTTCGACGGCGCGGCGGGGCTGCGCTGGCGCTCGGGCACCGGTGTGCGCACTGAGACGGCGCTCGACCAGTGGCACGGCAAGCGCGGCCAGGCCGGGCGTGCCGCGCCGCGCGGCTTCCCCGCTGCGAATCGATTTCTCTAGGTAACGGCCTTGAAGTACGAAAAAACACAAAAGGGTAATCCACATCAGCTCACAATCCATCAACACTGTTTTCCCAAGAAATCGATTGAGCGATTTTGCGATGAAAATGTAGTGGTTCGTGTTCACCTGATCAGGGAACATAAATCCGTATTATTGAAGCCGGAGCACCCAATTTTTGTGCACGTAGAGTATGGGATCAACGTGCAGAATCAGTTTTCATGCAAAGTATTGAGAACAGATATCAGGACTTGGCGAGCAAATTAGCCCCAATTATTCACGGCGTGTCTGATTTTGGGGTGGCGGACGTAGCGTAAGCCGTTGCCATCGGGTAGGAATTCGTTGTCCGAGCGTCTTCCTCTCCGAACAACGAAAACGCCACGCCCGCCATGACCGACGATAGCCTTCTCCCCTTCGATCTGCCAAGCGTCCAACGCAAGAAGGTGAGTGCCGCCTTCGATGGTGGCCTGATCTCGTCTGACGGCGGCCTCGTCCTGTTGCGCGGGGCGGAGCGCCGCTTGCGCCTCGCCGAGACCCTGGCAGGCTGCATCCGCGACCGGCGCAATCAGGCGCAGGTGGTCCACTCGCTCTCGGCCATGCTGCGCTTTCGCATGCTGGCGATCGCCTGCGGTTACGAGGATGCCGACGACTGCGACGCGCTCCGCACGGACCCCCTGTTCAAGCTCGCCGCGGGCCAGGCGCCGGAGAGCGGGGGCGCGCTCTGCTCGCAGCCGACCATGAGCCGCCTGGAGAACGCACCGTCCCGCATCGAGGTGGCGCGCATGACGGCGGCGCTGGTCGATCTCTTCTGCCGCTCCTTTCCCGCCCCTCCCGCCGCCATCACCCTGGATATCGACGACACCTGCGATGCCGTGCACGGCCACCAGCAGCTCTCGCTCTTCCACGCCCATTACGACACGCGCTGCTTTCTCCCCGTCCACGTCTACCATGTGGAGAGCGGCAAGCCGGTGGCGGTCCTCCTGCGCCCGGGAAAGACGCCGTCCGGGCCTGAGGTCCGCACCCTGCTGAAGCATCTGGTCCGCCGTATACGCCGCCACTGGCCCCGCACCCGGCTCACCTTCCGCGGAGATTCCCACTACGGCCGCCCGCAGGCCATGGCCTGGTGCGAGGAGAACGGCGTCGACTACATCTTCGGCCTCGCGGGCAATCGCGCGCTGCATGCCCTCGCCTACGAGGTGGCCGACGACCTCAAGGTGCGCCGCGCCGAGGCCGGCGCAGACAGGATGCGCAGCTTCGCCGCCTTCGCCTACGCCGCCCGCTCCTGGGGCCGCGAACGCCGGGTCGTCGCCAGGCTAGAGGCGAGCACGCGCGGCTTCGACGCCCGCTATATCGTCACCTCGCTCAGCGGCGAGCCCCGCCATCTCTACGAAGTCCTCTACTGCGCCCGCGGCCAGGCCGAGAACCTGATCAAGCTGCACAAGGGCCAGCTCGCCTCGGACCGGACCTCTTGCCAAAGCCCGCTCGCCAACCAGCTCAGGCTGGTCCTGCACACCGGCGCCTACTGGCTCATGCTCGCCCTGCGCGACGCCATTCCCCGTGCTGCGCCGCTCGCCCGCGCCGAGTTCGCCACTCTCAGGCTGCGCCTGCTCAAGATCGGTGCCCGCGTCATCGAAAAGGCCGCCCGCATCCGTATCCACTTCTCCTCTGCCTGCCCGGACGCCGCCCTCTTCCGCCTGCTCGCAGGGCGCCTCGCAGCAGCAGGCCCCTGACCGCCGGGGCGCCGTGCCCCGTAAACCCGAACTCCCCCTCAACCCCCAACGCCTGTCACAACAAAGCTCGAAACCGGATGCCTATGGCGTCAGGGGGAAAGCTCACGCCGTGCCATCGTGACCTCCAAAGGCAACGCAGGATGAATAGGTCAGGTTAGCTACTGGCGGTGCTACTCATTGGTTCAGCACCGCGGAAAACCAGGTCGTCACGGATATGTATTCGTAACTGCCCAGGTACCCCCTCTCTCTTATGGAACAAGCCAGTTCCTTTTGCGTCAACGCCCCCACGCCGCGGGGGTGCCTACTCTCTTGAGCGCGAGAGGATGATGAACGCCGCGTCGCGAACAAGATGAGAGGACAGCGATACTCAGGATGAGCCGGAGAAGTTCAGGAGCGCAGTATAGGGATCAGCTGCATCGGTTCCGGGTGCGCCAGGATTTGCAGGATGTTCCAGCCTTGCTTTCGAGCGGTGACGATGACGCTGCGCATTCCGGCGAAGTTGCAGGCGCCTTGCAGGGAGCGGAAGCCGCCTGAGATCTTCTCATGCACTTTGTTCATACGGATGTCACGCTCCGCCTCGTTATTCGTGAACGGCGTGCGCAGGTCGGTGAGGAAGCGCAGGCAGCCCTCCTTATGCTTTTGAAGGCGGCGCGCGAGGTTGTGGCCGATGCGGCGTTTCTTTCGCCCTCGCTTTGCGATCTGGAGCGGCGGTTGGGCCTCATGGAAGGCGATGGCTTCTTCGAGGATACGGTCCCATGCCCTTGAGATGCGGGCCACCAGGGAGGCGGGGACTTGACGGTCTTTCTCACGGGCGAAGCGGGCGGCCCTGCGCGCGCGCTGAAGCAGGCGGTGCATGCTCGCCGCCCATTCCTCCTTCTCGATGTCGATCAGGGCCTGGAGTTCGCGCAGGTGATGTGCGTTGCAGGCGCCGTGGCGGACGCCCTTGATGGTGAAGTAGGGGGCGAAGTCGTCGTGGACGAGGATGCCTTTCAGGTTCTTTTCGACATCGCCGCGTCCCTCGCCGATGCGCAGGACGGTGAGCAACGGGGTGCACAGCACATGGAGCCAGCGGGTACGGGCGGCGATACGCAGGCCGGTCTCGTCGAGGTGCTTGACCGGCGCCTGCGTGCGGATCAGATCGGCGACATGGTCGAGGAAGCCCTCGAAGCGCTGCGCTGTGCGCCGGCCCATGGCGGCGATCGTGGCAGTGGAGATGGACACCGCGAAGATGTCGCTCATGAGTTCGGCCAGACGCTTCTCGGGCACGAACTGGGCGTACAGCAGGTAACTCACCCAAGCGGTGATGCGAGGGCCGTACTGGACCGGGGCGGTGACGCCCGGCGGGAAGGCGGCTCGTGTCAGCGTGCCGCATGCGCCGCAGAGGCAGCGATGGGCGCGGTGTTCGGTGACCTCGAGAGGCTGCGGCTCGGGTACGTCGAAGACCTGCCGACAGGCGGGCGCGCCTTGCCGGTCGGCGTCCGAGAGCTCGACGCCACAGCCGGAACAGGTGGAGGGGTGGTGATCGACGACACGGTCCGGGCTGTCGCTCCGCGCGAGGGTGGTTCCCTTGTGGCCGGGCTGGCCGCCACTGGGCCCGCCGGACTTTCCGCGCTGGCTTTGGGTGCGCCTCTGGGCTCCGCTTTTCTTCTTGAGCCCGTCGCTGGCGGGGGGCTTGCTGCTTGTGGTGCTGTTGAGGGCCGCGCTGCGCTCGAGTTCGGCGATGCGCTCGCGCAGGGCCGCGTTCTCCTGCTCGAGTGCGGCATTTTCCCGGGCGAGCGCGGTGGCTGATCGCAGCAGCCCCTGCCCCCATTCCCGGACGGCAACGACGACAGTGGTTGCGAGGGATGATGGCTCGAGAAGCTCCTTCAGGCAGCAGAAGGCCTCGTTACGGGCGGCGAGGTCTTCGTGCCAGTGCGACACCGTCACGTGTCTTCGGCCTCGACGGCCATCATGGCGGCGAGCACGGCGAGGCGTTCGCCCGGCGGCAAGGCCTGGTAGCGCCGGCCCCAGTTGGCTGCCTTGCGCTTGATGCGCTGGCGGTCGGTGAAGTTCCGGCCTGCGTGGCTGGCCCAATGCATCCGGTCGGGGGCGTAGTTGAACCAGACGACCTCGGTTCGCACCAGACCCTGGGTCGTGACCTGCAGCGCCAGCCGGCGCCATCCCGCCAGCACCTCGTCATAGAGCGCCGACGGATGGCCCGAGATCATGACCTGGCAGGGCAGAGCCTTGAGCAGCGCGAGAAGCGCGACGTGGCCGGCCTCCTCGTACTCGAAGCGGTAGCGCTGCGCCGAGCGGCGGGTCGCGTGCAGATAGGGCGGATCGCTGTAAACCAGCTCCGGGCCCAGGAACGGGAACGAGGCCAGGAAGTCATGGGCACAGCCGTGAACCAGATCGACCGGGTAGTCGCAGACGAAGGCCTCGAGCGCCTGCGCATCGCGGTCGATGCCGATCGAACGCACGGCCGGCGGCTTGCGCTTCATCAGCGCCCCGCCCCCAAGGTGGCTTTCGATGTAGACGGAGTGCGGCGGCATCAGCGCAATCAGCGCTTGGCACAGACCTGCTGTCGCCTTCGAGCCGAAATACCCCATGGACCGCTCCCGTCACGCGAGAGAGCAGTCCATAGTCCCGCAACTCTATGAGGTCAAGAACCAATCGCGGTGGCAGAACCAGGCCGCGGCCGCCGCCATAATCACCGTCCTCAACTCAGGATTGGGTACCTGGGTAGTTACGACTCTCCAAAATAAGGGGGTTGCGGCCAGTTACTTGCTTCTCATACGCCGAATTCTCCGGTCGTGCTTTACCGCCGCGCTTTTTGGGCATTACTCTATAGTCATGACCTCCTCCCCGTGCGGGCCGGACACACCAGCCCAGCACGAGAAGCCCGATGCGCCGGCGCTCTTCGATGCGGTGCTCGCGCCCAACCGCTCGCTGGGGCGCGCGGGCTTCCTCACGGTCATGACCTGCGTGGTCGTGGTCAGCGTCGGCCTTGGCACCTATTTTCTGCTGCAAGGTGCGTGGCCGGTATTCGGCTTCTTCGGCCTCGACATCGTGCTGCTCTATCTCGCATTCCGGCTGAGCTATCGCTCCGGTCGCCTGCGGGAGACCATCCGCGTAACCCCAGACGAAGTCGTGGTCCGGCGCATCGCGCCCAACGGCCGCACGACGGAATGGCGCTTCAACCCCTACTGGCTCCGCGTTGCCCTTGACGAGCCGGTGGAGCACCACAGCCAGATCATCCTCACCTCGCACGGCCGCTCGCTCATCATCGGCCCATTCCTCGCGCCGGAGGAGCGTGCAAGTTTGGTGAAGGCCCTGCGCGATGCCTTGGGCGAGGCCAACCGACGCTACGCCGGTGCTCAGCTGGAGGAGCAGGAGATCGATGCCGGCGAAGCGGCCACCTGGCGGAGCTGAGGCAGAGACTATCCAATCGGCGGGGTGTGCACCGTCATCTTGCCGCGCATTGCCGCCGGCGTCTCGTCCTCGGAAACTTCGCCGGTCTTGCTCGCCTGGTAGGCGCGGGCATAAGCGATAACGTCCGCCGCGTTCTCCGGCGTCAAATGGCTGAAGCGCACGTGGTGCTTGCCGGCCGCGCGAAAGCCGACGTTGCAGGGACTCGTGCAGCCGTTCAGGCAGTAGACCGCGCGCAGGTTGAGCGCCTCCGGCAGGGGCTCGGCCTCGACCAGGTCATGCACCGCCTCCAGCAGAAACGTGCCCTGACGCTTGCCGTCGCGCTCCCGCGCCGATTCCGACCAGACGCAGGAGCGGCAAATGTAGAAGGTCGCCGGGGCGTTGCCGGACGGCCTCGCGGTCTGTGAGCCGCGCGCGGTGCGCTTGGCGGAGTTAGCCCGGGCCCTGCCCGCGCCCGAGCGCGAGGCCCCTTGCTTCGATGGCTTCCGTGTCACCATGGCCCAGCCTAAGTGAAGCTGTAATAGAAGTTGAGGAGCAGGCCGTTGACCTGCGTCGGCTTCTCTATGGGGGTCCAGTGGCCGCAGCCGGGGAGCACGGCAACGCGGGAGCCCTTGATCCGGTTGCCCAGTGCCTTCACCGCCGGCGGTGGCGAGACGCCGTCCTCGTCGCCGGTGATCAGCAGGGTCTTGCAACCGATGTTGGCGAGGTCCGCACTCTCGGCGGCGGCGAGCGCCTCGCAGGTACGCGCGTAGCCCCCGGCATCCTGGCGCATGAGGATCTCGCGGACGAAGGCGGCCGACGCCGGATGATGCGCCCTGGTCTCGGCCGAGATCGCGACCTCCACCAAGGTGTCCGCGATCGGCACCATGCCGCTCTTCCGCGCCACACCCGCGCGGTCGCGGATCGCTTGGCGGGCCGGCTCGGGCGGCTCGGCCAGTGGGCCCAGGAGCGCGAGGCTCTTCACCCGCTCAGGCCACTCAGCGGCGATGTGCTGGCAGACGATCGTGCCCATGGAGTGGCCGCAGAGATGCGCGGTCGAGATATCCAGCTCATCCATCACCGCGATCACGTCGGCGGCGAAGGAGGCAATCGAGAGCGCGCCCGTGGCGGGCGAGCGGCCGGAGCCTTCGAGGTCGAGCCGCACCACGCGGAAGAACCGGGCGAGCGGGCCGACCTGCGGGTGCCACGTGTTGCTGGTGCCGCCGAGGCCGTGGACCATGATCACAGCGTCGCCGTCGCCCTCTTGCTCGACCGCGATTTCCTTGCCGTTGATCTCCATCGCCCTCGCTCCGGTCACGTGCACCCGCTTCGCCAGCGGGATCAGCACATACCACGCGGCGGCGGCGGCCGGATAGGCGTATTCCGCCGCCGGCCTGTCGATACAGTCAGTCCAACTGCACGGTCTCGATCCGCTCGTACGCGGCGAGGGGGCGGAAGAACTTCTGGCCTTCGCTCTCACCCGGCCTCGGCGGCTCCGGCGCCGCCAGCTCCTGTGCGGCGAAGAGGCGCGCGACCACCGCCTTTCGCGCATCGCCCTGGCCCCAGTCGGTGGCCGCTTCCTCGACCAGGAGGGCGGCCGCCAGGCCCTTGGCCATGCGGTCCATCAGTCGGTGCGCCTGGCGCGGGGCCTCTGCCTCGTCGTCCCGGATCAGCACGGTCAGCGCGGCCACCTCCCGCCGGGCCTGGAAGATCAGCGCGCGCGGCCGCACGAAGGCCGAGTGGTTGGCGACGAAGGGCTTGTTGAGAATGGCGTCGAGGCGTGCGTGGAAGGCGGCGAGCCCCGGCGAGTCCGCGCCCGCCAGGCGCAGCACCTCGAGCGCCTGGATGTTGGGCGGCCCCTCCCACACGGTGAGCACCTGGGCGTCGCGGTAGAGTCTGGCCGCGGGATATTCCTCGGTGTAGCCGTTGCCGCCCAAGACCTCGATGGCACGGCTGGTCGCGGTGATCGCCCAAGCGGCCGTGAGATACTTGGCGAGCGCAGTGACGAGCCGCATCCAGGGTTGCTCGGCCGGTGTCCGCTGCGCCTCGTCGAACGCCCACGCCGCGGCGAAGGCCAGCGTCACGCTCGCTTCCAGGCGCGCCTGCATTTCGACCAGTTGGTCCTGCACCATCGGGTAGGCGGCGAGGCGGTGGCCGAAGGCTTCGCGGGTTTCGGCATGGGCGAGGGCTTCGGCGAACGCGCGCCGCTGGATGCCGGCCGAGGCCATCGCGTTGTGGATGCGGCTGTAGCCGAGGGCTGCCATCATCGTCTTGAGCCCGTCCGGCGGCGGCGCCACCTCCACCGCGTGGGCATCCTCCAGCTCGATCTCGCCGGTGGCGAGGCCGCGGGTGCCGAGCTTGTCCTTGAGCCGCCTGATCCGGTAGCGGTTGGGCGTGCCGTCGGGGCCACGGGCCGGCACCAGATAGAGTCCGAGCCCGGCGCTACCGTCGGCCGCGCCCTCCGGCCGCGCGAGGGTGAGCGCGATTCCGCCGTCGACATTGCTGGCGAACCACTTGAGCCCGCTGAGCCGGATGCCGTCATTGGTGCGCCGCGCCGTGGTCTGGGTGGCGCCGACGTCGCTGCCGCCCTGCTTCTCCGTGACCCACGTGCCGCCCGTCGCCGCCTTGCCGTCCGTACGCACAAGTCGGGGCAGGTAGGCATTCCGCACCGCCTTCGGCGCGAACCGGTCGAGCACGTTGGCGACCGCCCCGGTCAGGGTCACCGGGCAGTGAATCGAGATGTCGGATTGCGCGAGCAGATAGCCCATCGCGAAGGTCAGCGTGTAGGGGCGATGCGACGCGCCGTAGTTGAGCCCGACGATGCCCCGCTCGTAGACCTCGCGGTGTACCGCCGCATAGAGCGGATTGTGGCGGACCACCGAGCGGGGCCGGCCGTCCTCGTCCAGGGTCTCGAGAACCGGCGGCGCGAAGCGATTGGTGTAATCCGCCTGCTCGTCGACTGTGGTCGCCACCCAGCCGCCGAAGCTGCTCAGCCGCTCGGCGTCGCCTTCGGTGAGCCAGGGCGCGCTGCGGCGCAGGAGGGCCTGAAGATTCCGGTCCGCCCGGTAAGCGTTGCCGCCGAGCCCGCCGTTCCCGTCCGCCATGGGTGCGCGACCTTTTGAACCGCAGGCGCCGCCTGCGGGGTATAGTCTGCAATGTTACTCTCAATTCGATAGGCGCGGCGCAGCATATGCAATGCCCTTGCGGGGTATGAGGCGGGTGATGGCAAGACTGGCGGGCAAGGTGGCGATCGTGACCGGGGCGACCAGCGGGCTCGGCGCTGCGTCGGCGCTGCGCATGGCCGAGGAAGGCGCGGCGGTGCTGGTGACGGGGCGCGACGAGGGTCGCGGCCAGGCGGTCGCCGAATCGATCACTACGGTGGGAGGAAGGGCCCGGTTCCAGACCCTCGACGTGACCGAAGAAGCCGCCTGGCAGGCGACCGTCGAGAGCGTGGTGTCGGAGCATGGCCGGCTCGACATTCTCGTCAACAACGCCGGCATCACCCGCGCCGAACCCATCGCCGATGTCTCGCTGGAGACCTGGCGTCGCATCATGGCGGTCAACGCCGATGGCGTCTTCCTCGGCACCCGGAGCGCGATCCCCGCGATGCGCGACTCGGGCGGCGGCTCCATCATCAACATGTCGTCGGTGCTCGGCATTGTCGGCACGGCGCATCTCGCCGCCTACACGGCGTCGAAGGGCGCGGTCCGCTACTTCACCAAGTGCGTGGCGCTGGAATGCGCGCGCGACGGCAGCGGCGTTCGCGTCAACTCGATCCACCCCGCCTTCATCCACACGCCGATGATGGACGAGACCGCGACCCGCATGTTCGGCGACGCGGCTGCGGGACCGGAGGAGTTCGGCAAGCTGCACCCGGTGGGCCACGTTGGCGAGCCCAACGACATCGCCAACGGCGTGGTCTATCTGGCTTCGGACGAGTCCAAGTTCGTCACCGGCACCGAGCTGGTGATCGACGGCGGCTACACGGCGGAATAGGCACGCGCCGCCCGCCCAGGAGATCGAACATGGCAGACGACTTCAAGGTGTACTGGCAGCCCGGGTGCTCCAGTTGTCTCCGGGCCAAGGAGTTCCTGGCCACGCGCGGGATCGCCTACGAATCGATCAACGTCCGTGCCAGGCCGGAGGCGGTGGAGGAGCTCGCCAGCCTCGGCGCCCAGTCGGTGCCGGTTGTCGTGCAGGGGAAGCGCTTCGTCTTTGCCCAGGACCTGGGCGATCTCGCGCGCTTCATCGGCGTCGAGTTCGACCGGGAGCAGCTGCCCCCGCCGGAGCTGGTGCAGAGGATCGACCTGATTCTCGCCGCGACCCAGCGCTATCTCGGCCAGTTCCCGGCCGCCGCCCTCGAAGAAGGACTGTAACTGCCCAGGTCGTCTGATTTGTCATTTTGGGCCAGTGGATTGAGGCGTTTCTCGTTCGGAGTTGGTGGAAAGGGCTTGACGGGAATTTCGGGAAATGACTCAACAACGACATGAGCAATCCCGAGTCGCCGCGCGGCCCTTCGACGGGAGCAGCGCCCGAAACGCCCGCGCAGAAGATCGCCCGCCTGGAGGAGGAGAACGCCCGGCTTCGGGAGGAAAATGCCTGGCTTCGGCAGCAGAACGCGCGGCTGGAAGAGCAAGTCGCGCGTCTCGTCGAGCGCATCGAGGAGTTGGAGCGCCGTCTCGGCCTCAACAGCGGCAACAGCGGCAAGCCGCCTTCGAGCGATGGGCTGAGGAAGCCGAATTCGAAGCGGCGAACCCGAAGCCTGCGCGGCAAATCGGGCCGCAAGCCCGGTGGCCAGCCCGGCCACAAGGGCAAGACGCTGCGCCGCGCCGATCACCCGGATCGGGTGAAGGATCACGTCCCGGCTTCCTGCAAGGGATGCGGTTCGCCGCTTTCGGACGCGGCCAGGGCGGGAACGCCCGTCGCCCGCCAGGTGTTCGATCTGCCCGAGCCGAGCCCCCTGGAGGTGACCGAGCACCGGGCGCATGCCAAGTGCTGCGGGCATTGCGGGACGGTGACCCGGGCGGCGTTCCCCGACGGGGTGTCGGCGCCGGTGCAGTACGGCCCGCGCATTGCCGGGGTGGCGGTCTACCTTCAGCACGCTCACTTCCTGCCGGAGGATCGGCTGTCGCAGGTGATGGCCGAGCTCTTCGGCGCGCCGGTGACGGCTGCGACGTTGGCGACGATGAGCGAGAGGGCGGCCGAGCGGCTGCGGGACGCGGCCTTGCACATACAGGACCTGGCGGCGGGCACGGCGCGGGTGAAACACATGGACGAGACCGGCTTGCGGATCGGCGGTCAGACGCAGTGGCTTCATGTGATCTGCACGCCGCTGCTGGCGGCGTACCGGGTCAGCGGCAAGCGCGGCGCCCTGCTCTCGGGTGTCTCCGGCATCGTCGTGCACGATCACTGGAAGCCGTACTTCGCGATGGAAGGGGTGGAGCACGGCCTGTGCAACGCCCATCACCTGCGGGAGTTGCAGGCGCTGGTGGACATCGAAGGGGAGGCTTGGGCCCGGCGGATGCAGCAGCTCCTGCGCCGAGCCAATCGCGCCGCCCGCATCGCGCTGGACAAGGATATCGCCGTTCCGGCGAGGCTTGTGGCGCTGATCGAGCGCCGATACGACGAGATCATCGCCGATGCGCTGGCCTTTCACGAGAGCCAACCACCGTTCTCGCCTGGCAAGAGGAAGAAGCGCCGGAAGCGAAGGATCGGTCACAATCTGGCCTTGAGGCTGCGCGACCACAAATGCGCGGTGCTCCGGTTCCTGATCGACCTCGAGGTCGGGTTCACGAACAACGAGGCCGAGCGCGACCTTCGGATGATGAAGCTGCGCCAGAAGATCTCCGGGGGCTTCCGGTCCGCGCAGGGGGCCGAGAACTTCGCCATCCTGCGCAGCGTCATCACCACCGCCAGAAAGCAGGGCTGGAATATCATCGAAGCCCTGACCAGCCCATCGGATCGGCTCATCGCCACCGTCAAGTGCGCGTAAGCTCACCTGGCACGGGTTCTCCAACAGCGGAGCCATTCTCATAAACGATCATGGTCGACGCCGTGCTGGACCACCCCATAGAATGAAAATCGGTGCCCGTCGCGCGGGCGGACTTCGGGCCACATCGGGGTAGCTTACCGGTCGCAGTCCGCAAGAGGGGCATCGTGAGCTGTGAAACCCGGCGACCACAGAGGAGCACACGGGCGTCGCGTGGGTAGCGTTGTGCCGAATCCCAGAGAATTTTCACAGCAAGAACCTGGGCAGTTACGAAGGACTGCCGGGCCGCGAGCGTACCGTCCTCGACCTCGGTTACCACATCTTCGTGATCCCGGCGGCCTTCCTCGATGCGGCCCAGGGCGCCCGGCTCACCTTCGACTATTTCGAGCGCACTCCGGGCCCTGAGATGCGGAGCGCGGCGCAAGTCTCGGCCTACGGCCAGACCGTGCGCGATGCGCTTGCATCCTGGTGGCGCAGCGCCAATGCGGCTCGCCTCGGCACGCTCGACACCTATTACGGCATCCACCCGACCGAGCGAGTGCTGGAGCGGACGGCGTGGCACGCGGCCCAGCACGCCCGCCAGCTCATGGCGCTCTTGGAGCAGCGCGGCATTTCGCCGGACGATCCCCTTGGCGAGGCCGAGCTCGACGGCCTGCCGCTGCCGGAAGGGGTCTACGACGACGAAGTAAAGCTCGGAGCCGACGCGCGCGGCTGATCCAGGGGCGAGCGCGCTCTCCGAAGGCTACCAACCGCCGGTTTCGAGCCAGCGGTCGATCACCTCCAGCCGGTCGTGGCCCCAGAACATCTCGTCGCCGACAAAGACCGTGGGCGAGCCGAAGACGCCGCGCTCGATTGCGGCGTCGTTCTCGGCGCGCAAGCGGTCCTTGATGGCCTGATCCTGCACTGCCGCCACCAGCGCATCGCCGTCCACGCCCAGCGCCTGCGCCGCCCCGACCACCGTCTCCGGCCGGCTCAGGTCGCGGTTCTCGACGAAGTAGCCGCGATAGAGCGCCTGGGCGAGATCGTGCGCGGTGCCGGGGTCGCTCCCCGCCAGCCAGTAGTAAGCGCGGCAGGCGGCGATGCTGTTGACCGGGAAGTTGTCGGGGACGTTGAAGACGATGCCGTGCAAGCGCGCCGAGCGCAGCATGTCGAGGCGCGAGTAGGGCCCCTTCATCGGCTGGTCGACCAGGGGGCTCCCGCCGATCTTCTGGAACACGGCGCCGAGCAGCATCGGCCGCCACGTCACGCTGCGCCCGTGCTTTGCCGCGATCCCGTCGATGCGCTCGGCCGCGAGGTAGCCGTAAGGCGAGGAGAAGTCGAAGTAGAAGTCGAGACTGTCGCTCATCGCCTTACTCCCGCGCGAGCGCCCGGCTGATCACCAGCCGCTGGACGTCGCTCGTGCCCTCGTAGATGGTGCAGACGCGCTGGTCCCGATAGATGCGCTCCACCGGGAAGTCGCTCAGGTAGCCGTAGCCGCCCAGCGTCTGGATCGCCTTGGAGCAAACCCGCTCGGCGGTCTCCGAGGCGAAGAGCTTGGCCATCGAGGCTTCCTTCAGGCAGGGCTCGCCGGCATCGCGCAGCCGCGCAGCCTGCAGCGTGAGCAGCCGCGACGCCTCGATCTCGGTCGCCATGTCGGCCAGGCGGAAGCCCACCGCCTGATGCTCGATCAGTGGCTTGCCGAAGCTCGTGCGTTCCTTGGCGTAAGCCAGTGCGGCCTCGTAAGCCGCGCGCATGGCGCCGGTCGCCTGGGCGGCGACGCCGATGCGGCCGCCTTCGAGGTTGCCGAGCGCGATAGCATAGCCCTGCCCCGGCTCGCCCAGCATGAGGTCGGGGGTCAGCCGCACGTCCTCGAAGACGATCTGGCAGGTGTCGTGGGCACGCTGGCCCATCTTGGTCTCGTGGCTCGCGACCGTGTAGCCCTCCGACCCGGTCGGCACGAGGAAGCAGCTGATCCCCTTCTTGCCGGCGTCGGGGTCGGTCACGGCGAAGACCATCGCGACGTCCGCCCTGGAGCCGCTGGAGACGAACTGCTTGGTGCCGCTCAGCCGGTAGCCGTTGCCGTCCGGCACCGCGCGGGTGCGCAGGTTGGAGGCATCCGAGCCCGCCTGCGGCTCGGTCAGGCAGAAGCAGCCGAGCATGTCGCCGCGCGCAAGCGGGCGCAGGAAGCACTCCTTCTGCTCCTCGGAGCCGCCCTTGAGAATGCCGGCACAGACCAGCGAGTTGTTGACGCTCATCGCCGTCGACGTGCCGACATCGCCGGCCGATATCTCCTCCATGGCGAGCGCGTAGGCCACGTGGTCGGCACCGGCACCGTCCCATTCCGGCGGCACCAGCATGCCCATGAGCCCGAGCTGGCCCATGCGGGGGAGGATGTCGTCGGGGTAGCCGCCCTTCAGATCCCACTCGCCGGCATGGGGGGCGAGCTCGCCCTCGGCGAAATCGCGCGCCATGTCGCGGATCATCCGCTGCTCGTCGGTGAGGAAGATGCCCTTCGCTGCCATGGCCTTGGCCCTCAGAGCCGCTCGAAGGAGGCGTCCACCGGCGTGCACGCGACGCCGTTGATCGGGAGAATGTCCTGCGGGCAGCAGGAGAACGCGAGCACGAGGTCCATCTCCGCCCGCAGCACCACGTAGTCGCCGGGGCTCGCCACGCCCGGCTCGAAGGAGACCGAGCCGCCCTCGCCCACCGGGATGTTCATCCACATGTTCCAGGGAGACGGCGTCTTCGGCGCCTTGAGACCCAGCGCCGCCAAGCCGTCGTGCAGGTTGTCCTCGCAGTTGTCGTGATCGTCGCCTGCGCCAAGCAGCATGTAGCGCCAGCGGTCGCAGGCGGCGATCAGCGTGTCGTGAATGCCGGGCGAGGTGTCCTCCACCAGGGTGAGGATGGGGCGGCGCTTGTTGGTGACCATGGTATCGCCGGGCCGGGGGAAGACGCCGCCGATGGCGACGCGCGAGTGCTCCATCGACATGCACTCGGCCATGTCGTCGGCGTTGAAGGCCCAGGTATCCACCACCTGGGTGCCGTGGGTGTTGATGAGGCGGAGCTTCTGGCCCGCGCCGAGCTTGGCCGCCCGGCCGCGCCGGGCCGGAATGGTCTCGCGCTCGCCGGTCATGGCGGCGGCCCTAGTGCAGCCGCTCGACGGCCAAGGCCGTGGCCTCGCCGCCGCCGATGCAGAGCGCCGCTGCGCCCTTGTCGAGCCCGTATTTCTCCAGCGCCGCCAACAGGGTGATGACGATGCGTGCGCCCGAGGCGCCGACCGGATGGCCGAGCGCACAGGCGCCGCCGTGCACGTTCACCTTCTCGTGGTCGAGGTCCAGGTCGCGCATCGCCGCCATGGCGACGACCGCGAAGGCTTCGTTGATCTCGTAGAGGTCGACGTCGTCCGCGTCCCAGCCCGTCTTCTCGTAGAGCTTGCGGAGCGCCGGCCCCGGCGCGGTGGTGAACCAGGCGGGCGCCTGCGCGTGCGTCGCGTGGCCGTGGATGACCGCGACCGGCGTGAGCCCGCGCCGCTCGGCCTCGGAGCGCCGCATCAGCACCAGCGCGGCGCCGCCGTCGGAGATCGAGCTGGAATTCGCGGCGGTCACCGAGCCGTCCTTGGCGAAGGCCGGGCGCAGCGTCGGGATCTTGTCAAGATCGGCGGTCAGCGGCTGCTCGTCCCGGGTGACGACGGTCTCGCCCTTGCGGTGCTTGACCGTAACCGGCGCAACCTCGCCGTCGAAGGAGCCGTCCTCGATCGCCGTCTTCGCACGGTTGAGCGAGGTGATGGCGAATTCGTCCTGCTGCTCGCGGGTGAACTGATAGGTGCGCGCCGTCTCCTCGGCGAAGTGGCCCATGAGCTTGCCCTTGTCGTAGGCATCCTCCAGCCCGTCGAGGAACATGTGATCCTGCACCTTGCCGTGGCCCATGCGGTAGCCGCCCCGCGCGCGATCCAGCAGGTAGGGCGCGTTGGTCATGCTCTCCATGCCGCCGGCGACAACGATATCGCCGGAACCCGCCGCGATCAGGTCGTGGGCGAACATGGTCGCCTTCATGCCCGAGCCGCACATCTTGTTGATCGTGGTGCAGCCGACTTTCTCGGGGATTCCGGCGCCGATGGAAGCTTGGCGCGCCGGCGCCTGCCCCTGGCCGGCCGAGAGGATGTTGCCCATGATGACCTCGTCGACCTCGTCGGCGGCGACGCCGGCGCGGCTCAGCGCGGCCTCGATTGCGGCGGAGCCCAGTTCAGGCGCCCTTGCGTCCTTCAATGCGCCCTGAAACCCGCCCATGGGGGTGCGCGCCATCCCGACGATGACGATCGGATCATCCATCATGTTCTGTGTTCTCCCGTGTCCGGCAAGCGAATGCTGCACTGCAGCACACTACATAGTCGCTGCCCCGGCGAATATCCAGCCTGTGGGAAGTCGGCGGCGCGCCTGCGTTCAGCCCCCGACCTCGACGCGGACATCGCTGGGCTGCCCGCCGCAGGTCGGGTTTTGATCCTGGGGGCAGGCGGAGACGACAACGATGGCGTCCATCTCGGCCCGCAGCACGATGTGATCGCCCGGCTTCGACTCAGGCGCCTTGATGGTGATGGTGCCGTCCGGGTTGATGAAGAAGTTGGTGAACAGGTTCCAGGGCTGCGGCGTGAATTCGAGCACGATGCCGAAGTCGTCGAGCGCCAGGTGCAGGTTCTCTTGGCAGCTCTCGTGATAGCCCTCGACTCCCAACTCAGCGTAGCGCGTGGGATCGCAGGCGGCGTACTGCATGTCGTGCTGGCCGGGAGAGGTGTCGTCCACCACCGTGACGATCTTCTGCCGCCGGTTGGTGTATGCCGAATCGCCGACGTGGGGAAACAGCTTCTCGATCGAGGGCTTGGTGTGCTCGCAGGAGAGATACTCCAGGTGGTCCGCCTTGCTGAAGGCCCAGAAATCCACCGGCTGCGATCCCTCCAGATCCGTGATCCGAATCAGGTCTCCGGTTGCCACCTCGAACGCTTTGCCGCTGCGCGCGGCTACTTCGTGGGTTTCGCGCACCGTTGCCAAGCCGGACATGTCTAGCCTCCCATTCCGTGTCGATGACGATGATCGCCCTATCTTCCTGACGACAGTCTAACGCCGATCCTGCCGGAGATAGTTGAGCAGTAGCCCGCTCGGCGCGGGCGAGCGCTCGCCGCGCAAAATTGTGGGGACGATCAGCACCGCGAGCGTCAGCACGTAGGGGAGCATGCCGACGATATAGATCGGCACGTCGAGGCCGATGGCCTGAACGCGCGGAATCAGAGCCTCCGCACCGCCGAAGATGAGCGCGCCGATCACCGCGCGCCCCGGCCGCCAACCGGAGAAGATGACGAGCGCGATGACGATCCAGCCTCGGCCGGCGACCATGTGTTCGGTCCAGACGAAGCTGGAGGCGAGCGAGAGGTAGGCCCCGGCGATTCCGCATAGCGCGCCCCCCAGCATCACGGCGGCGATGCGAAAGAGCTGGACGTTGACACCGGCAATATCCGCCGTCGCCGGATCCTCGCCAACGGCGCGGAGCCTGAGGCCCGCGTTGGAGCGTTCGAGACCCCACCACACCCCGATGGCAAGCGCTGCAGCGGCGTAGACCAGGATATCCTGCCGGAAGACGATCGGGCCGATCCACGGGATATCGCTCAGCACGCCGAGATCGAGGTCGCGAAAGCCGGCGACTTTCTCGAACATGTAGGGCCGGCCGACGACCCCGGTCAGCCCGTCGCCGAGAGCGACGATGATGAGCCCGGTCAGCACCTGATCGGTGCGGAAGACGACGACGGCGATCCCGAACACGAGGCCGACCAGGGCACCCGCCAGCATGGCAACGGGAACGCCGGCGCCGGCGAGTCCGGTGTGGAAGCTCACGACCGCACCGGTCATCGCGCCCACCAGCATCATGCCTTCGCAGCCGAGATTGAGGACGCCGGCGCGCTCATTGATTATCAGGCCGAGTGCCGCGAGCAGGTAGGGCGTGGCGAAGCCCGGCGTGGTGGCGAGCCAGTTCTGGACGAAATCGGCCGCCATCAGGCGTGCTCCCGCACGCCCCAGCTGAGGCGGTAGCGGCTGAAGAACTCGACGACGACGAAGGTGAGAAGGATGACCGCCTCGATCAGCGTCGTGATTGCCGCAGGCAGTTGATAGAACACCTTGAGCGTGTCGCCGGCCGTGTAGACGCCGCCCACCACGAACGCCGTGACGATGACGGGGACCGGCCGAAAGCGCCCGATGAAGGCGATGACGATGCCGCTGAAGGTGTAGCCGCCCGCGATGAAGAGCGTCATGCGGTATTCCTGACCGGCGGCGAGCCCCGCGCCGGCGACGCCCGCGAGCCCGCCCGACATGGCTGCGGCGAATGCGGTGGTCAGCACGACCGGGATGCCCGCCGCCCGCGCCGCTTCCACATTGGCGCCGATCGCATCCATGTAAAAGCCGAGCCGCGAGCGGGCCATGGTGAACCAGAGCAGGGCCCCGGCCCCAAGGGCGATCCAGATGCCGGTGTGCGAGGAACCCCAGCCGAGCCGCGCCAGACGCTCGATCCCCTCGTCATAGTGCCGCGAGTTGGGAAAGGCGCTGCCGGGATCATGCCACGGGCCGAACAACAGATGCTGGACCAGCTGATAGGCGACATAGGTCAGCAGCAGCGAGGTGATGATCTCGTTGACCCGGAAGCGGAGCTTGAGAAAGGCGGGAATGCCGATCCAGCAGGCACCGGCCACGGCGGCAGCGATGAACATCAGCGGCAGGCGGAAGAAGTCGGGGCCGATGTCGAAGAGGGCGACGCCGGTCGCGGCGATGCAGCCCAGCCACATCTGGCCCTCGACACCGATGTTCCAGAACTTGAGCTTGAGCGCCGCCGCCGCCGCGAGGCCGACGAACACCAGAGGCGTCGAGGCGGTCACGACCTGGGCAAGGCCGTTCAAATCGAGAAACACGTAGACGATGAACTCGTTGACGATCTGCCCGGCGGAGACGCCATAGGCGATGAGGATGCCGAAGGCGATGAGCAGGCCGAGCGCGATGCCGCCCACGAACGTCGCTGCCCGCATCCAGAGCGGCGCCTGCTGGCGCGGCACGAGGTAGATCGGGCTAAGCATGGCCCAGCATCAGACGGCCGATTTCGGCGCGACTCACCTCGCCTGCGGCGAATTCACCCACCAGCCTGCCCCGGCTGATCACGGCGATGGTGGTGGAGAGCGCGAGCACCTCCTCCAGGTCCTCGCTGATCAGCACACAGGCGGTGCCCGCGTCCGCCGCGCCCTGCAGCAGGTCGTGGACGGTGCGGCAGGCGCTCACGTCGAGTCCGCGGGTGGGAGAGTGGGCGACCAGCACGCTGGCCTTCCCCCGAAGCTCGCGCGCGAGCAGGAGCTTTTGGGCGTTGCCGCCGGAAAGTAGCCTGGAAAGCGTGGCGGGCGCCGCACCCTGGATGTTGTAGGCGTCGATGGCACCCGCCGCCGCCGCTTTCATGGCGCCAAGGCGAACCAGTGCCGGGTTGCCGTATT
Source organism: Alphaproteobacteria bacterium (assembly GCA_963422645.2). Classification (GTDB taxonomy): domain Bacteria; phylum Pseudomonadota; class Alphaproteobacteria; order UBA828; family UBA828; genus WTGU01. The sequence goes on along the minus strand of CAXXVO010000005.1, from coordinate 377,654 downwards.
CGCCGGCCGGCACGCCGGTCACCCCGTGGTTCTCGTAGACCGCGAGCTCCGCCAGGAGGCCGGTGCGGAACCGGTCGGCGGGCACGGCGCGCATCCCGCGACGGCGAAAGGCGGGGACATCCCGGCCCGCGATCTCGTCGTCATCGATCGCGATTCGGCCACGGGCGGGCGGGCGCAGCCCGGTAAGCGCGTCGGCGAGTTCCTGCTGCCCGTTGCCGCCGACGCCCGCGATCCCGTATATCTCTCCGCCGCGCACGGCAAAGCCGACACTTTCGACGCCGACGGCCCCGGCGCCGCGAACGCTCAGCTCCTCGACCCGGAGCCGCACCTCGCCGAGCGTCCGGGCGTGGCGCTCGGTCGTCTCGCCTTCCTCGCCCACCATGGTCCGGGCCAGCGTCTCGGCGTCCATCCCCGCCGTCTCGGCGCCGGCGAGCACCGTTTCGCCGCCGCGCATCACGGTCACCCGCGACGAATAGCCGATCACCTCCCGCAGCTTGTGCGTAATCAGGACGACCGCGTGGCCATCCTCGGCCAGGCGGCGCATGAAGCTGAGCGCCGAGACCGATTCCTGATCGGTCAGCACCGAAGTGGGCTCGTCGAGGATGAGAATCCGGGCGCCGAGGAGCAGCACCTTGAGGATTTCGACGCGCTGCTGCTCGGCGATGGAGAGGTCGCCGACGACAGCATCGGGGTCGATGTCGAAGCCCACTTCCGCCGCCTTCGCCGCCACCGCCACGGCCGCGTCCCGCGGGCGCCGAACGCCGAGTGCGCTGTGGCAGGCAAGCACGATGTTCTCGGCAACCGTAAAGCGTTTCACCAGCTTGTAGTGCTGGTGGACCATGCCGATGCCGAGCTTGGCGGCGTCGGCCGGCGCGGTGATCGTGGCGGGCCGGGCGTCGACCGCGATGGTGCCTTCGTCCGGAGCATAGAGCCCGCAGGCGACGTTCATCAGCGTCGACTTGCCGGCCCCGTTCTCTCCGAGCAGGGCGTGGACCTCGCCCCAGTCGCAGGCGAACGACGCCCGCCTGAGCGCCGGGCGGCCGTCGAACGCCTTACTCGCACCGGCGATTTCCAGGGCATGACTCACCCTGTCGCGCCGGCACGACTTGCGGGCCGCAAACGGCCCGGCAGGTTTACTCCGCCGGCATGGTGCCGATGGCGCCCTGGACGAAGTAGTTCATTCCCCACAGGTTGTCGTCGGAGAGAACCTCGCCCTCGGGCACTGCCAGCGAGCCGTCCTGGCGGTGGAGCGGCCCCTGAAACGGATCGAGCGTGCCCGCGGCCATCGCCGCGCGCGCCGCATCGATATCCGCCACCGCCGCTGCCGGCACCCAGTCCGCGATGGGATCGACGTCGAAGAGACCGGTATCGATTCCTTCCCACCAGCCCCACTCGCCAGGCTCCCAGGTCCCTTCGATGATCGCAGAGATCGTTGGGATGAAATAGGCCTCCCACTTGTAGACCATCGAGGTCGCCACCGCATCCGGTGCCTGGTCGGACACGTCGACCTGGAAGCCGACCGACCACTTGCCCTGCTCCTGGAACGTGAGATGCGGGCCTGGCGTGCTCATGTTGGAGCCCAGCACGTCGACGCCCTGCTCCAGCAAGGCCTCTGCCGCCTGCGTCTCCTTCACCGGGTCGTACCAGGTGTTGACGAAGACGCCGACCATTTCGATTTCAGGATCCACCGACTGCGCCCCGCGCAGGAAGCCGTTGAGGTCCCAGTTCACCACGCCCAGCGGATAGCCGCCGATGGCGCCCACCTTCTTGGATTGCGTCAGATGGCTGGCGACGATCCCGGCGAGATACCAGCCCTGATAGCTGCGGGCGTAGAAGCTCTCCAGGTTCACCGAGTTGTTGGTCTCGCCGGCGCAGTTCACGAAGGCCACGTTGGGGTACTTGGCGGCGGCTTCGAGGAAGGCGTCGCCATAGCCCCACGAGGTGCCGATGATGATGTTGTGGCCCCGGTTCACGTAGAGATCGATGGTGCGCAGGATCTCGGAGTTGTCCTCGGCCACGTTCTCCGTATAGGCGATCTCGATGCCCAGCGCCTCTTCGGTCTTGACCCGCGCGTACTCGAGCGCCTCAGACCAGCCGCCGTCGTTTACGGTGGCGAGCTGGAGCATCGCGACCCTGGGCTCGCCCTCCAGCTTAAATGCCGCCTCCGACGCCGAGACGGCAAACGCGCTTATCGCGACCGCTGCAACGGCCCCGGTAATCCACTTCCACATGATCAAGCCCTCCCCTTCGGTTTTCCCGTGTTTGAACATCACCGACTCTGTTCGGTCCCGGCTGGCGGCGGCGAAGCACCGTCTTCGCCTCGACACGACCGCCGGAGAGCGGCCGTGGCGTCGAGGTCCGGCGCGAAGGTGCCGGGATCGATCACCACGCCATAGAGCTCGCGCGCGTCCTCGATGGAAATCAGTCCGTTCAAGCAATCATTCGCAACCAGGGCCGGATCGCGCTCGGCCGGTGGGCCGTAGCCGCCCCCGCCTGCCGTCCGGTGACGGACCAGCGCGCCTTCAGCCACCTTCACGCCGCTCGCGCGGACGTAACGCTCCTCCGACGGCGTGCCGGGCTCGACCAGGAGCTCGCTGCCCTGCCCTTCCAGGCCGCCGAACAGCCCATAGGGCCTGAAGGTCTCGCGGTCCAGAGCGATGGCAAGCTCGGCCTCGCCCATCATCCGGTAGTCGATCTCGGTACCGAAGCCGCCGCGATGCCTGCCGGCACCGGCGGAGCCCTCCTGCAGGGCGAACTTCTCGCAAAGCAGGATCGGCGTGGTGGTCTCCATCACCTCCACCGGAATGTTGTAGGCGTCTCCGCTGCCGAGCGAGACGGTCGCACTGTTTCCGTCCGCATGATGGCGCCCGCCCCAGCCACCGGAATAGCACTCGAAGTGCACGAACTCGCCGTCGGTTTGCGGGTCCTTGCCGCCGAGGGTCATACAGCTGAAGCAGCCGAAGGTGCCGCCGATGACCTCATCCGGAATGACGTCGGCCAGCGCCTGAAAGATCAGCTCGATCAGCCGCGTGCCCATGTTGCCCATGCCGGTCGTCACCGGCGCCGGGTACTCCGGGTTGAAGACGCAGCCGGTCGGTGCCGACACGTGGATCGGCCGGTACGAGCCCTCGTTGCCGCCGAGCGCCGTGTCGGTGAAGAACATCATCGCTTGGCGTGTCATCGAGACCGTCACGACCCAATGGGCGTTCCCCGCCGAGCCTTCCCTCTGGGCGCCGCTCCCGCTGTAGTCGATGTAGATGTCGCTGCCGTCGACCGTGACGGTGACCGCGATGGGAATGGGCTCGTCAGAGACGCCGTCCCCATCGGCGAAGCCGGATGCCTTGTAGACCCCGTCGGGAATTCGCTCGATGGCTGCACGGACGACACGCTCGCCGTGGTCCAGCAGCGCGTCCGCTGTCCGGGTCAGCACATCGGCACCATTCTTCTCCAGCCACTCGTGAGTCCTGACTTCCGCGGTCTTCAGCGCTGCGATCTGGGCCGAGAAGTCGCCGCGCGACAGCGTCGGCGTGCGCAGGTTGGCCATCAGGACCTCGATGATCTCCTCATTCATCACGCCACCGCGCGCGAGCCCCAGGACGGGAAGGCAGAGGCCCTCCTGATAGGTGTTGCGCGCATCCGCCGACCAGCTGCCCGGGTCCTTGCCGCCGATGTCCAGGTGATGCGCCTTGTTCGCCGCCAGCATCACCAGCTCGCCCTGCCAGAAGATCGGCATGACGACGTTGATGTCGTTCTTGTGCGTGCCTCCGGCCGTATAGGGATCGTTGGAGAGAAAAATGTCCCCTGGATGCATGTCTGCCAGGGGGAACTTCTCGATCACCGCATCGACCACGAAGTTCATGCTGCCGTTGAAGACCGGGATGCCCTCGGCCTGAGCCAGAAGCCGGCCTCGGCTATCGAAGAGGACACAGCTGTAGTCGTTGATCTCGCGAAGGATCGTCGAATAGGAGGTCCTGTTCAGCGTGATCGACATCTCGCTGATGATCGAATGCAGGCCGGCGCGGACGACCTCGAGCGTGACCGGATCGACCGCCGCTTCCTGCGCCCTTTCAGCGAGATGCATTGCCTTGGCCATGGTACCCCCTCAACCCGACCCGCCGCGCGACCTCAAGCCGCGACCTCGATCGAGAGATTGCGAAAGCGATCGACCGTCGCGCTCTGGCCCGGCATGACGATGATCGTCGAGCGCGGATCCTCGATGATGCAAGGACCGGCAACCGCATCTTCGGCACGCAGCGCCCTTACATCGTAGATATCCGTCTCGACGAACGCACCGTCGAAGAACACCGGGCGACGCGCCTTCGGCGCGAGCGGGCCATCCGACGAGCCGCGTGCGCCGAATTCGGGAAGCTGCGGCCGCTCGAACGCACCGATCGCGAAGACCCGCGCATTGACCATCTCGACCTCGAACTCCGGATTGGCGAAACCGTAGGTGTGCTCGTGCAGCCGGTCGAAATCGGCCCGGATGCGCTCGCCGTCGAGGTCGTCGCCATCGACGTAGACGCGCAGGTAATAGTCCTGCCCGACGTAGCGCAGGTCGAGCGCGTCGTCGAAGTGCATTGCCGCTTCAGCCACGCCGTCCGCCTCGAGCCGCTCTGCGCCGAGCGTTCGAAGATGTTGCAGGGTGCGCCGGATTTCACCCCACACGACATCGCCGAACCACTGGACCGAAGACTGCGCAAAGTCGTGGCGGAGGTCGGTGGCGAGCATCCCGATGGCCGAAACTGCGCCTGGATTGCTCGGCACGACGAGCCGGTGCACGTCACCGATGCGGAGCAGCTCGCCTGCCACCATGCCGCCAGCGCCGCCGAACGCCATGAGCGTGAACTGGCGGATATCGAAGCCCCGTGCGATCAGGATCGAACGGATTGCCTTGTTCATATTTGCAGTGACGACCCTGAGGATGCCGTCGGCGGCGTCGGCGACGTCCATCCCGAGGGGCTCGGCGATCCGCTCCCGGATGGCACGCTCGGCAGCAGCGCGGTCGAGCACCATCTCGCCTGCGAGGAAGTAATCGGGGTTCAGCCGATTGAGCGTGACGCAGGCGTCGAAAACGGTGGGCTCGTCTCCGCCCAGACCGTAGCAGGCGGGACCCGGGCGGGCGCCCGCGCTCTTCGGGCCGACGCGAAGCGCTCCTCCGGCATCGACCCAGGCGATGCTTCCGCCGCCGGCCCCGATGGCCAGAATCTCGATGGTCGGTGCCATGATCGGCCAGCCCTCGACCGCGCTCTGGTCGACCGTTCGCGCCAGGCCGTCGGATATGACGCCCATGTCGCTGCTGGAGCCGCCGATGTCGATGGTCGCCACGTCGCGCAGGCCCATGCGATTCGCGATGAACTGAGCGCCGACGACACCTCCGGCCGGACCCGACATCACGGTGCGGACCGGCAGGTGCCGGGCGGTCCGGCTCGTGATGACGCCGCCGTTCGACTGCATCACGAAGAGCTCCCGCTGCAGGCCCCGGTCACTCAGCGCCTGCGACAGACCGTCCAGATAGGCCGAGATGATGGGTATCGTGCTCGCGTTGATGGCGACCGTAGACGTGCGCTCGAACTCCCTGAGCTCGCTCGCGACATCGGAGGAGATGGTGACATGCGCCTCCGGGTGCTCCTCCAGGATGATCTCTCGGGCACGGCGCTCGTGGTCCGGGTTGGCGTAGGCATGGAGGAAGCAGAGCGCGACGGAGCGAATGCCGAGAGCCTCGATCCGGCGCGCCACCGCGCGGGTCCCATCCTCGTCCAGAGCGCACAGCACTTCGCCGGTGTGACGGACGCGCTCGGCCACCTCGAAGCGCAGATGGCGCGGGATGATCGGCTTCGGCTTTACCCACTTGAGGTCGTACATGCGGGGGTTGTTGGTGCGCATGATCTCGAGCACGTCGCGAAACCCCTGGGTGGTAATCAGCGCGGACTTCGGCAACTTCCGCTCGAGCAGGGCGTTGAGCACGACAGTCGCGCCATGCACGAAGTAGTCGACATCGGCGAGCGCGATGCCCTGCCCCGCCGCCGCCCCGGCATCCGACAGGATTCTCTCGACGCCGCTCAGCACGCCTTCCTTGAAATCGCCCGGGGTCGAAAGTGTCTTCGCGACATGTACGCTCCCGCCGGAGTCCAGGAGCACCAGGTCGGTGAAGGTGCCGCCGATGTCCGCGGCAAGTCTGGCGGTCATCGCACCGCTCGGCGCGCCAGGCCGGTGAGCCGATCTAGGAAGGCAGCCACAGCTCCTCCAGGCTTCCGTCGTCCTGCGCCAGCAGGACGCCGCGCGGGAAGGTGTTGAGGTTCTCGATGCCGTCGGCGGTAATCCGGCAAATGTCGTGATGTCGGAAGCCGCCGAGACCGTCGACGTTCACCATCGGCTCCATGGTCACGACCATGTTCTCCTCGAGCACCGTGTCGTTGTATTGGCGAAGCTCGCCCCCCTCCTCGCGCCCGTACCAGATGCACATGATGCCGACCGAATGGCCGGTGCCGAAGGAACGCCCCTCCAGCAGGCCCGCCTCGCGGTAGATCGGGTTGATCACCTTGTCGACGTCCGAGCACTTGATGCCGGCGCGGAGCGTCCGCAGCCCCGCGTGATGCGCCTCGACGTTGGTCTTGAAGGCCGCGAGCGCGTCGTCGGGGATATGCCCCCAATAGAGGCTTCGCTCCAGGACGTGGTAGTAGCCGCCGATGATCGTGTAGGGGTTCACGCTGATCATCTCGCCCTTCTGCACGACCCGATGCGCGTTCATGATGTGGCCGACGCGGCTGCGATAGGGGCCGGTCTGAATCCAGCACGTGTTGACGTTGTCGACCTCGATGTCGGGGAAGCGCCGGCGGAGCTCGTTCTCGATCGCGGAATTGGCCGCCCGCGCCATCTCGACCTCGGTCACGCCTGGCTTCATTGCCTCAAGCGCAGCGTAACCGCCGACCTCACAGATCTTGACGCCTTGCCGGATGAGAGAAACCTCCTCCTCCGACTTGATCAGCCGCTGGCGCATGGTGTCGTAGGCCACGTCGGCGAACTCGAAGCCGCCGAGCGCGCTGTCGATCATCGCCTTGAAGCTGACCGATACCGAATCTTCCTCGTAGCCGAGGCGGCCGCCGGAAATTCCGTGGTCGCGCAGAACCTCGCCGAAGAGCCGCACGTTGTTCTCCAGCGGGGTCATCTCCCAGTCGTGGAACAGGCGGATGTCCTCGTAGTAGCAGCAGTGCTGTGGCCGGACATCTTCGATCAGGGAGACGATGAGCGCGGGCTCGCCGTTCCGCGGGATCACTGCGGAGTGCAGCCGGCCGAAGGGAGGGCAGAAGAAGCCGGTGTAGTAGAGGACGTTGTGGAGGCTGGTCAGGATCACGGCATCGAGCGAGCGCTCATCCATCAGCGCGTGCAGATTGCACAGGCGGCGCTGCATTTCGCCGACGCTCCAGACCTTCTGCGTGGTGATCCTCTCCGTCCCGGTCATGGCGCCTCCCTCCTTATTGTTGTTATTCTCGGCAGTGGATCCCGTCACTTTACGAGGTGGCGGCGACCAGCAATAGCACCGACCGATTGATTGTCCTTATTAATAGTCGATATAGCTCCATGAGTGACGCTCATGATGCACCAATGGAACGCATCCTCCCGATCGACCTGTTGAGAACACTGCTCGTCCTGGCGCGGACGCAGAGCTTCTCGCGGACCGGCGGTGAGATCGGACGCTCGCAGTCGGCAGTGAGCCTGCAGATGCGGCGCCTGCAGCAGATCGTGGGCGCGCCGATCCTCGCCAATTCGGGCAAGTCCTTCGGTCTCACGCCACAAGGCGAGATCGTCCTCGAGTACGCCAAGCAGATCGTCGCGTTGAACGACGAGTGTGTCGGCCGCCTGGACGGCGGCATCCTGACCGGGACGATTCGCGTCGGCATCCCGAGCGATTTCGCGCTCTCGTTCCTGCCCCAGCTGCTCGGCCGGTTCTCCGAAACCCACCCGGATGTTGCGCTCGACGTGACCTGCGAGCTGAGCCGCGACCTGATCGGCGGGGTTGGCCCGGAACGAGTTCGACGTCGTGCTGGCTGTGCACGACGACAGATCGACCGTCCATCTGACGGATCAATGGCGCGAGCCGATGACCTGGGTCGGCAGCCAGGCCCACGATCTGCGCGCGCGGCGCCCGCTCCCGCTGGTTCTCTTCCCGGATGGCTGCCAGTACCGGCTGCGCGTGCTCAGCGCGCTGCGGCGGCGGGACATCCCTTACAGGATCGTCTATTCCAGCTCCAACCTGGCCGGCAACCAGGCGGCGATCGAAAGCGGCCTCGGCCTCACGGCGATTTCGCAGAGCACCGTGCCGCCCACGCTGCGCTCGATGCCACCGTGCGCGGAGCTCCCCGCTCTGGACGACTTCGATATCGGCCTCTTCTGGAACCCCGTCGGGGCGACCGGTGCCATTCGCGCGCTGACGGCCGCCATTGTCGAGGTGCTCGACCGCAGGCTCACCCGAACCAAAGTGCACGGACCCAAGGCGCTGCCCCATGGCTCAGGCGCGTCGCGCTAGGCGGGCCGGCCGGCCGGGCACCGATGCGATCCTGCTCGAAGGCAGCTACAGCTTCGAGCAGAAGATCACGGTCGAATGGGAGACACCGCTTGCGCCGGGTGAGTTCGACGGGCTGCTCGCGCCGATCCTCGCCGAACCCCGCTCCTTCGCCGAGATCCGTGCGTATGTCTCGGGCGTGCTGAAGGAGCGCGATCTGACGCTACCGCCCGGCAAGATCAGCAAGTACCTGGTATCCGGCCGCTCGCTCCGCGAGTCCCTGGCGATCATGGTCGAGGCCGAATGGCTCGACTTGTCGGAGAAGCCGACTTCGCGCGCCCAATTGTGGTCGAGGACGCCGCGCTAGCGACCGCCCGTTGGTGGAATGCCGCCGATGGAAGTAACCTTCCGCGACGGCAGGTCGAAGGGGGCGGCCATGACGAGCCAAGTCTTTCCCAGAGAGGAATACGAGGCGCGCTGGGCCAAGGTCGAGGGCGAGATGGCGCGGCGCGGTTACGAGACCGCCGTCATCTGGTCGCGAGGCGCGAGCTCCTACGACCGCTGCGCCAACCTGCTCTGGCTGGTGAACCACTATTCGGGGCACCCCGGTCAGACGCCGGACAACAACCTCTGGCAGGGGCGCGGCCACAACGCCGTGATCATGCGCGCGGGCCGGGAGCCCGAGCTCCACAACGACGAACTCCTGGAGCCGGCGGATTGGCTCGCGACCGACAACTGGCACTGGCACCAGAACCCGATCAAGGGTACCGCCGACGCGCTCAATGAGCAGGGGATCACCGGCCCGGTCGCCATCGTCGGTACGGACTTTCTGCCCTGCAAGTACATGGACTGGCTGCGCGAATGGTGTCCGCGCATCGATTGGCGGCCGGAGGACGACCTCGTCAAGTCGGTGCAGCACGTCAAGAGCGCGCGCGAGCTCGATGTCTTCCGCGAGGCGGGCGATATCGCGAGCCGCGCGCTGACGCTCATCATGGAGGGGCTGGTCTCGGGTCAGACCGAAGCTGAGGCCGCCGCCGCCGGCGCGGCCGAGGTGGTGCGCCGGGGCGGCATTCCCGCGATCATCCGCCTCTCCCACGGCACCGGCGACGAGATGAACAACTTCAGCCGCTATCCGCTGAGCGGCGCCGACCCGGACTCGGCGCCGAAGGACGGCGATTTCGTGCGGGGCTGGATCATGGGGCCGATGCGCCACGGGTACTTCCTGGATCCGGGGCGGACGGCGGTGTGCGGGCGCAGGCCGAGCAGCACCCAGCGCGAGCTGATGGAAGCCTGCATGGGCATCGTCGACGGCGTGATGGCGAAGATCCGCCCGGGCGTCTCGCCCCACGAGCTCGCGCGCGAGGGCGACCGGCTGACCAGGGAGGCAGGCGGCGGCGACACGGTCGATCAGGCCGGCCTGCAATGGCCGCTCTACGGCCACCTCTGCGACATGATGTTCGAGAACCCGATGTACGGGCTTTCGACCTGCGATGAAGACCAGCTGATTCAGGAGAACATGGTCTGCAGTTCCGAGGCCTTCCTCGCCTGGGAGGGGGTCGGCGCGGTGGGCTTCGAGCAGAACCTGATCGTCCACAGGGACGGCGTCGAGGTCATTACCACTTCGCCGATCTACTGGGAGTGACGACACGCACCCGACAAACATATTGATGACGGAGGAGACATGACCGACGCGGCTCCGGGCCCCGAGTGGGACCTTCTTATCCACGACGCTGTGCGCCTCGACGATGAAGCGCCGGTCTCCATCGGCATCCGCGACGGACGCATCGAGGCGGTCGAGCCTGACCTCGACGGCCACGCGGCGGCGCGCATCGATGCACGCGGCGGGCTGGTCACGCCCTCCTTCGTCGATCCCCACTTCCACATCGACAAGGTCCTGAGCCGCGACCTGCTCGGTGCGCGCGGGCCGCAGGAAGCCTTGGACCGCGCCCGCGAAGCCAAGGTCCATTTTGCCGTTGCCGACGTGGAGGAGCGCGCGAGCACCGCCCTCAGGCTCGCCGCGGCCCACGGTATCGGCCGCCTGCACGCCCAGATCGACGTGGACTTCGCGACCAGGCTGGTCTCGTTCGAAGGCGTGATGCGGGCGCGCGACCGCTTCGCCGGCGTCGTCGACGTTACCCTCGTGGCCTTCCCTCAGGAAGGGATCGTCGCGGACCCGGAGGCGCCGGCGCTGCTGCGCGAGGCGCTCGACATGGGCGCTGCGGCGGTGGGCGGCCTGCCGGAGGTCGAGGCCTCGGTCGAAGACCAGCGCACGCACGTCGAGACGGTGCTGGATCTCGCCGCCGAATTCGACGTGGGCGTGGAGATGCACGCCGACTACATGGACCGGGCCGAGCTCAAGACGCTGGAGATGCTGGCCGAAGCCACGATCGCCCACGGCATGCAGGGCAAGGTCGTCGCCAGCCACTGCAACGCGCTCGCGGTCTACCCCGACGAGGAGGCGGCGCGGGTGATCGACAAGGTGCTGGACGCCGACATGTCGGTCGCCGTGCTGCCGATCGCCAATCTCCAGATGCTGGGCGGTGAGGGCCGGACGCCCCAGAACAGGGGCTCTTCACGGGTGAAGGAGTTGCTCGACGCCGGAATCAACGTCGCCGCAGGCGCCGACAACATGTACGACATCTGGTACCGCTTTAATCGGATGGACCCGGTGGAGCTCGCCTACATGACCGTGCACAGCGCCGGCATGAGGCTCGACGAAGAGGTCCGGGAAGGCTTTGAGATGGTGACCACGCGAGCGGCAAGGATCATCGGCGCGCCCGTGCCTGCCGTCGCAGCCGGGTCGCCGGCCGACCTGGTGGTCTTCGAGGCGACGAACCTGGTCGACGTCCTGCGGCGCCTCCCCGGCCGCCGCATCCACATCAAGGCCGGCCGGCCTGTCGGCGGGATCGAAGGCTCGTCCTGGTGCACGGTTTGAGTGCGGTCCGCAATTCGGCTCTCAAGGACAGGTGATCGTGCGTCCACGCACGCGGGGCGCACGATGCGGGTCTTAACCGTAGTCCCCGATATGCGTGTTCGCCGGCTCCTGGAGGATGGAACGCCTGGGCAAGACGCAGGCCGTGACATTGGTGAGAAATGCGGGCTAGAGTGAAGTTCGTCGATCGGATCCCTGCAGACTGTCGAGGCACTACACCATGAGCGAAGCCGTCGTCGCCCAGGCAGAACCCTACGAAACAGAGCTCGTCGCCGGGGAGAAATACTTCTGGTGCGCCTGCGGCCTGAGCGCCACCCAGCCCTTCTGCGACGGCTCGCACAAGGTCACCGACATCCGCCCGATCGTCTTCACCGCCGAGGAGAGCGAGACTGCTTGGCTCTGCGGCTGCAAGCGGACCGGGAGCAAGCCGCACTGCGACGGCACCCACAACACGCTCTGAACGCGCACCCCGGCGGTCGAGACCGGCCGGGTGAGCGCTCCTCAGGGTCATAGCGGCACGCCGAACGACGGCGATCGCCTTGTCACGCCAGCCGGCGCTTCCTACCATGCCTGCAATCCCCGGCGGAAAGGAGCCCGCGCCATGACCAAGGCCCAGATTGCTGCGGCTGCAAGCCCGGCCACGCCAGAATCACCCTTCACCCTTGTCAGAAAGAACGACCCCACCTTCGTGCCGGGGCGGCGCGACTTCATGACCTACCGCGACCTCGGCGTCACGGCGGCGAGCGGCGGGCGCATCCGCGCACAGATCACCACGGCCAAGGTCGGACTCACGCGGCCGACCGGCTGGCACACGCATGTCTGCGAGGGGCAGATCGTCTACATGCTGGACGGCTGGATCGACCTCACCTTCGAGCACGAGACCATCCGCATCGAGGAAGGGGATTCGCTCTACATCCCGGGCGGCACCCCGCACAACGAGATCGCGACCTCGGAGACCTTCGACCTGATCGAAATCTCCGTGCCCGCCGACATGGGCACCGAGCCCTGCGATCCGCCGCCGGGATGGAGTGGGGACGCTTAGGGCGCCTGCCTCAGCGGGACTGCCGTTCGCGCCCGCGACCTTTCAGGCGCGGATGTCTCTTGATTCCGCGCCCACGACCTTTCAGGCGCGGGCGACCTACGCGGTGGTCAGCGTAAACCCCTCGTAGCCGTTGGCGACGACGGCGTCGCACTTCTCGATATAGGTCGAGAAACCGCCCGTGTAGGGCGTCACCTTGCGCGGCTTGCCGGGAACGTTGGCGCCGACATACCACGAGTTGCATGAGGGGAAGAGCGTTTCGGCTGCCACCTCTTCGTGGTGAACCATCCATGCGTCCTCCGCCTCGCGGGTTGCCTCGATGTGAGGGCGCCCGCTGGCGCGCGCGTGGGCAATGCAGTCTGAGATCCACTCGACATGCTGCTCGATGGTGGGGACCATGCTGGTGAGCACCGACGGGCTGGTGGGGCCCGTGACCGTAAACAGGTTGGGGAAGCCCGCGACCGCGACTCCCAAGTATGTCCGGGGCCCGTCGGCCCACTTCTCCCTCAGCGTCCGCCCGTCGGTGCCGCGAATGTCGATACTGAGCAGGGGGCCGGTCATCGCGTCGAAGCCGATGGCGAAAACGATGGCGTCGAACGCGTACTCCTTGCCGCCGGTACGAAGGCCGGCAGGCGTGATCTCTTCGATCGGCGCGTCGCTGATATCGACCAGCGTCACATTGGGCCGGTTGAAGGTCTCGTAGTAGTCGGTATCGAGGCAGATCCTCTTGCAGCCCATGTAGGAGTGCGGCGAGAGCTGCGCCGCCAGGTCCGGATCGCGCACCTGCTCGCGAATCTTGCTGCGGATGAACTCGGTCGCGATACCGTTTGCCTCGCCGTCGACCAGCACGTCGTCAAAGACGCCGTAGAAGCTGAGGCCACCCTTTTGCCAGCGGGTCTCCATCTCGCGCTGGCGTTCCTCGGCGCACATCTCGGTTGAAGCCAAGGGGTTCGGATGCCACCAGGAGCCCGTCACTGTTTGCTTCGCACGCCGGCGCAGTTCCCCGTAGCTGGCCCTGACGGCGGCGTATTCCGCCTCGTCCAGCGGCCCGTTGCGGGCGGGAATGGTGTAATTCGGCTGGCGCTGGAAGACGGTAAGGTGGCTTGCCTCCGCCGCGATCAGCGGAATCGACTGGATGGCGGAGGAGCCGGTGCCGACGATGCCGACATTCTTGCCGGCGAAGGAGACCTTTTCATGGGGCCAGGCACCGGTGTGGTACCACTCTCCGGTGAAGCGATCGAGGCCATCGAAGGCGGGGCGATTGACGGCTGAGAGGCACCCCGTGGCCATGACGCAATAGGTGCTGCTGATTTGCGTCCCGTCCTCGGTGGCGATTCGCCAGCATCCTGCCGCCTCGTCGAAGGCCGCTTCGGTCACGGTCGTCTCGAAGCGGATGTCGCGGCGGAGGTCGAAGCGGTCCGCGACATGCTCCAGTGTAGGGGGACGAAAGTCATTGCGAATCCGGAAGATGCCGGGAAGAAGGCGGAAGATGGCGGACGGTCAAGGGGTTGGCGGCGTTTCCGGGGTCTGGCGGGCCGGACGAAAGTCTTTGCGAATCCGGCCCGGAAAGGGCCGTGAATTGGCTGGAAACGGTGATTTTCGGGGCGTTTCAGGGGTGCTGAAAGGCCTGTAAATCGGGGCGGTTCCGGGGGTGCGGATTCGCCGGTAAATCGGGGTGCGGCGCGGGGCTTCGCCTCGCCCGGTCTACGATGCCGGCGTTGTCCCCGCGCCGGCCTCCTTCCCTTCGAGATCGGCGCGCCGCGGGTCGCGTGCGATCTCCTCGTCGGAGAACGGCTTTCGCCCGGGGTTCTCGACCTCCCAGCTTTCCATCCATGGCAGCGACTGGCATCCGCAGTTGATCGTCTCGGCGGCGGGTCCGGCGGGATCGCGGGGGTACATGAGCGAAGCGCCGCCGACGGCGAAGGGCTTGTCCACCTCCCTGACCTGCCCGTCGATGGCGTCGTGATTGATACGGGCGCGGAGCTTGCCGGATCGGCGCCATTGCTTCCTCAGGCCCGGCAGCACCTCGCCGGCCTGCTCCATGCGCTGCTGTCCGGCCATGGAGTATGCGCGGCCGAGCTCGGTCCGCACGATTGTCAGGGCGCGGGACCTGCCGCCGCTCTTGAGGATGGCGGCGACGCGGCCGGTGGTCTCGCCGACGCTGCGGGTTCCGATCATGGTCAGGCCGAGTTCTGTGTTGACGCGGTTTGCGAGGGCGGTGGAGACGCCCTTCATTTTGGCGGTGAGGAAGGATCGCATGGCGAGGAGCTGGCGGGTGTCGACCTCGGGCAGGACGGCGGCGATGCGGAAGTCGGGGGCATCGAGGCGCATGGCGGCGTCGACGGGGGCGTTCACGGTATCGATGCCGGCGTCCCAGGCGCGGGTTGCGCCCTCGGCCATGGCCTGCCCGGCGTCTGCGCCGAGGCTGTCGAGGGCGTCCCGGACGGAGGCCTGGAGGGATGGCAGCGCCCATGCCTGGTAATCGGAGGGCGCGCCGGCGAGGGTGGCCCGGATGTCGCGCTCGGCGCGCCCGAGGATGCGGCCGACCTCGGCGGCGGTGTCCTTCTGGATGCGGGGCAGGGCGCGGGCGCGGCGGGATCGCTCGCCCTTGAGCCTGCGCTGGCGCTGACGGTCGGTAGCCACGTGCTACGCCTCGCCGTCGTCGGCGTCCTCGTCCTGCGGGGGCTCGCGGAAGGCGTCTTCTTCGGCCCGTCCGGCGGCGTCTTCGCGCGCCGCCTCGAGTTCGGCGTCGGCGTCGATCTCGACGCCGAGGCGCCCGGCGACGGCGGCGATGACGCGGAGCGCGGTGGCGTCCGAGAGCAGGCCGCGCTCGATGGCCAGCGCCGCGGCGCCTGCGGTCTGGGCGAGCGCGGCGGCGTGTCGGGAGGCGTCGGCGACCACCATCTCGGGCCATTCGACGGAGACGGCGAGGGCGGGGTCTGCGGGATCGGGCCATGATGCGCCGGAGGGGTCGAGCCTGCGGGCGATGGCGTAGTCTGCGGCACGGCGCAGGATCTCGGTCCACAGCCTCTGGCGCATCTTGAGGGTCTTGAAGGCGGGATCGCCCATCTCTGCGGCGGTTGCGCGGTTGACGTCGCCGCCGCCGCCGAACCAGTGCTCGGGCAGTCCCGATCCGCCGAGCAGGTGGTTGCGGAAGAGGCGGGATGTTGCGTCGAGGTCGCGGCCGCCGAGGTCGGGGGCGAGGGGCTGCCAGGTCTCGCTCTCGTTGTGGACGCGGACGGTTCCGGGCGTGGGCGCCGTGGCCCTTGCGGCGCGCTTCTCGACCTCTTCCTGACTGGCGCCGGTCATGGTGACGTCCCAGACGAAGGCGCGGAGGAAGTGGGCGCGGTCGATCTCTCCGAAGAGGTGTCGCTCGTATCCGTCGAGCCAGTCGATGGCGGCGAGCAGGTCGGAGCGTCCGCGGGATGCGCCGGGCCTGGCGTTGGCGCGGAAGTAGAGGATGTCGCCCGAGGTCATGGTCTCGCGGATGGCGCGGGCGGCGGGCGCGAGGACGGTTTCGGGTCCGCCGACGGCGGTGCGGTAGCGCCGGGCTTCGCCCCTGCGGTCCTTCACCGTCACGATGCCGATGGGGCGGGACGCGTTGTCGGGGTCCATGACCACGGTCTCGACGGCGTCGGGGTCGAGCCACGCCATGCGGACGTGGCCGGAGGCGGGGTCTGCGAAGACGGGCCATGCGGTCTCGCCGGCGAGCGCGAGGTCGCGCATGAGCTCGGGGAGGCGGAGCGGCATGTCGGTGACGGGATCGCGCCACCATGCGTCGAGCCATTTCTGGGCGTCCGGATCGGGGACGCGCACGCGCACGCCGTCGGCGAGGAGGAAGGCGACGGGGAGCTCGACGAGCTGGCGGGCGAGCAGGTTGGTTTCCCAGAGGTGCGTCGCGAGCTTCCTCATCCTGCTCTGGGTCAGCGGCGAGAGGTCGCGGCGTCCGTCTCCGGTGAGCGGGCGCCACTGGTCCTCGTCCCTGTCGACGGTCCCGCCCGCCGCCTCGCGCAGGGCGGCGGCGGGCGGCGGGGTTCCGCCGAGCATGCGGATGAGGGCGGAGCGGATCACCGCCACATCCCCTCACCGGGCCGCCCGAACATGGTGAGGGGCTGGCGCCCGGCAAGGCGGGAGGGTGTGAAGGCGTCGCGGGGATCGCCCTGCGCCCAGGCGCCGGCCGGGGGCGGGCGGCTTTCGGCGGCAGCCGCGCAGGCCAGCGCTGCGGCCCAGAAGCGGTCGGCATGGCCGTCGGTCTCGCCGTCGGCGGCGAGGCGGGGGCTGCCGGTGGGTCCGACGGTCTTGCGCACGGCGTGCAGGTCGGCGCGGAGCACCGGGTCGCCGGAGGGCACGCGGATGGTGCGGTCTTCGAAGCGCTCCTTCAGCGCGGTGGCGAGGTCGAGCTTGCGGGGTCCGGTGAACAGCACCCCCTCGACACGGGTTGCGCCGTAGCGGCGTTTGGCGTCCTCGACCGGCTTCTCGCCCATGCCGGTCTGGTCCATGGCGATGCGCACCGGTCTGTAGCGCTCCACCAGGGCATCGAGGGTATCGTCCTGCTCCCTGAAGGTCTTGCCCCTGAGGGTTCTGATCTCGCGGGTCCAGGCGACGTCGCCGACCGTCTCGATCACCCAGGCGACCCAGAGATCGTTGCGCCGCGCGATGTCGTTGCCGATGAACACGGGGCCGCCGGCGTGGCCCGCAGGCTCGCCGGCCGCCTCGTCTTCGGCGCCGTCGATCAGGTCGTAGGGGAGCCAGGCCGAGGCCTCGTCGAGCCACTGGCACTCGTATTCCTGGCGCCACAGGTCCTCGTCGGCGAGGCCCGCGCGCAGCTCGTCGATATCGGCGGGGTAGCCGTCCGCGACCGCGCGGTGGATATCGACGGCATGACGCGACCAGCGCCCGTCGTCGCTTGTCATGAGTTCGTAGAACTTGCCCGCCTTGCCCCTGGGCGTGGAGGTGATCCTGATCTTCCAGCCGCGGGTGATCGAGGGGAAGAGCGCGCCCCAGATCGCGCGGCTGTCGCGGTGCAGGGCGAACTCGTCGAGATAGACGTTGCGGGAGTAGCCGCGCGCGGTGTCCGGGTTGGCGGGGAGCGCGGTGACCACGTTGCCCGAGCCTGCGTCCCATTCGTGGGCGCGGAAGACCTGGTCGCCGACGCGCAGGTCGTACTCCAGGGCCTCCAGCGCGAGCCCGTAGGCGCGGGCGTGGGCATGGATGCCGGCGCGCATGGCCTCTCGCGCCTGGCGGTCGCCGCGCGAGAGGATCAGCCAGGGCGAGGCGCGGCCGCGCGCGCGGGCCTCCATGACGCTGTCGACGATCTCCAGGGTGGCGGTGAAGGTCTTGCCGATCTGGCGCGACCACATGCCGATCTTGAAGCGGCTGCGGTCGGCGAGCCAGCGGTGCTGGTAGGGGTAGAGCGGCATGGGCGCCGCCGGCCGCCGGCCGGGGCCGCTCATGGGTCGAAGATCCCGTAGACGTCCTGGCGGACGCGGCGGATCGCGGCCCTGGGGTCGGCGCTGTCTGCGGCCTGCTCCTCGGCCTCGGCGAGGCGCTTGTCCACGGCCGAGGCGGCGTCGGCGAGGATCTTGCGCCGGTCCTGGCGGATCGCCAGCGAGGCGCGCACGGTCTCGGCGAGCGCGCGGGCCGCCGCTGCGGCCTCCTTCAGATTGCCTCCCTCTGCGGCGTAGAGCAGGGTGTAGATCTGCTCCTGCGCCATCCTGAGGCTGGCGTCGGCGAGAGCGGCGGTCTCGTCCGGCGTGGCGGCGACCAGGGCCTCGGCCTGCTCGGTGGCGTGGCGGATGCGCTCGATGCGGCGCTCGAGGTCGCGGCCGTACTCGTGCAGCGCCGACTTGCCGATGGCGTGGCCGCGCTCGGCGAGCCAGTCCGCCAGCGCCTCGTAGCCGGAGAACGCGCCCTCGATCAGGCGGCGGTCGAGTTCGCGCCGCAGGTCGGCGGGCAGCAGCGCCGTCTTCCTGCGGCGCGGCACGTCAGCCCGTCCTCAGGCTGGAGATGTGCGGCGGCCGGCGGATTCCGGGCTCGCAGTCCACCTGGTAGTCGGCGACGTCGTAGCCGTGGCGTGTCAGCGTGGCGCGCCAGGGATCGATCTCGGAGCGGACGACCGCGATCAGCTTCCGGCTTTCGAGATAGGCCATCTGGTCGCGGATCCAGCGCTCGGTGACGCCGATGTAGCCGGCCACCAGCACGTCGCGGATCATGCGCTCGGTGGCTCCGAGGTGGCCGCCGACATGGATCGTGCGCAGGATGTCCCAGCGCGCGCCGGGCAGCATCGCCTCGTCGATCGTGGGCGGTCGGTCACGCATGCCGCTTCTCCCTTCCCGGCGGCGTGCCGTCGGGCATCCTGGTCCTCTCGTCGAGCCGTCCGAGCATCTCGGTGTGTCCCTCCAGCATCTCGAACATGCGGCTGATGGTCGGCACCCAGTCGTCCCGGGCGACGCAGTGCTCGGCCACGTGCAGCCGGAGCGCGGCGAGCTCGCGTTCGGCGGCGCTCAGGCGCCCGGCCGCGGCGACGCCGTCTCCGGCGCCCGCTTCGAGGGCTGCGATGCGCTCGGCCATGCCGTCGGCGCGCTCGTCGAGGCCGTCGAACTCGGCGCGCCGCGCCCGTCCATGGGCGATGAAGGCGGCATAGATCCAGCCCAGGACTGCGGCGCCGAGCGCGACCGCCTCGATGACGGCCTCCCAGGTCATGCGCCCCTCCTCACCGCTCCGCGTCCTCCGCGAGAGCCCGGCGGCAGGCGGCGGCGCTCTCGCGCCAGGCCTGCGCTTCCGTGCGGCAGCCCGCGCCCCAGGCCCGGGTGGCGATGGCGCTCTCGACCAGGGCCTCCACCGTCCCGGCCGCCGCGTCCGGCGGGCCTGTGCAGAGCGGCGGCGGCACAGGCTCCGGGCAGGGAACGATGCGCGTCACGGACACCGGCGCGGGCGGCGGGCCGGGATCGCCGGTCCAGCCGCAGCCGGCGAGTGCGATACAGGCAATCGGCATGGCCCAGGCGGTGCGCGTCATCGATCCGTCTCCGCCTGCGTCTCCAGGGCCTCGATCAGCGCCGCCGGCAGGCGGCAGCGCGCCGGGCACTCGCCGGGCGCGCGCGGCATATCGGCCGCGGCCCGGGCCTGCGCCAGCGCCTCGCCGGCGGCCCGCCGGTCGCGTTCCCATTGAATGAGAACCTCCCGGTGCGCGTCTTCGGCCTCGATCCTCGCCCGGTCGGCAATCCCGGCGACGCGCCGCTCCTCGGCCGCGGCCGCACGGGTCATCGCGAGCTCCGCCTCGGCCGCCGCACGGGAGCCGATGCGGTCCACCGCGCACGACAGCATGGACATCAGCGTCACCGCGCCGCCGATGCCGGCGGCCAGCTTCAGGGCGCTGCCGATGCCGAAGAGCGCCATCATGGGAGCGGGATCTCCGCGCGGCCCCAGAGCCCGGCCAGGATGCGCTTCCAGCGCGCCACGTAGCCCCGCGTCTCGGCGGCGTGACGTCCGGTCACGGCCGGCAGGTGCGGCGCGATCTCCTCCCAGCAGCACGCGCCGCCGGCGAGGCGCTGGGCCGCGATGACATGGCCCTGGCCGGCGTTGTAGGAGGCGACCTGCAGCTCCATCCGGCGCCAGTCCGAGCGCGGCGCCGACCAGATGCGCGCCAGCCCCTCCATGTGGATGGCGGCGACCTGCGAGGAAACCCACGGATCGAAGGGGCTGGCCTCCCAGCCCCTGCGCGCGGTGTGCTCGATCCAGGTGCCCGGCATGATCTGCCACGGGCCCTGCGCACCCGCAGGCGAGACCGCGCCGGCGCGCCAGTCGCTCTCCGCGCCCGCCTGCGCCACCAGCGCGCACCACAGCCAGCGCCGAGCGGGCGCCCAGTAGAGCGTGACCGCACGGTGCGCCGAGCGCGTATAGATATCGTCCACGCCCGCCGGCTCGCAGGGCGCGAGCGCCAGCTGGAGTGCCAGCAGGAGGGCGGCGGGGTCCATGGAGTGCGCCTCACCCGGCCGGCGTGGCCAGCTGTCCGGCGAGGCCCAGCAGCGCCTGGATCGTCATGCCGGTGACGATGGCGTACGCGATCGCCCACAGCCCCTGGCGGATGGCGAGCGGCATGCCGGGGTTCTTCGTCTTCAGGGAGTCCGAGAACAGGGACGTGGTCGCGGCGATCTCGTCGATGAAGGGGAAGGCGCGGCGCTGCAGCGGCCGCCAGCCCCAGAGCCAGGTCAGCACGATCACGGCCACGCCCACGCCCAGCACGAACGTGCCCGCGATGGTGATGATGGTGACCAGCATTCCCTCGTACATCGCGGCCCTCCCGGCTTCGGCGGGCGCACCATGCCCGAACGGGGAAGATCGGGGCAGCGGACAATGGTCCGCTGCTAGCGCCTCGCCGCGCGGCGGTATCGCCGCGCCGCGCGGCGGGTGACACCGAGCGCGGCCGCGATCTCGGGTGTGCTGAAGCCGCGTCCGGAGAGCCATCCGCCGACGGCGCGCCGCGCCATCGGAACCGATACCGCGCCGCCGCCCAGCCGCCGCACGACGGCCTCCGCCGCCTCGGGGCCGATCAGCGCAGCCAGGTCGCGCCCGGCGGCGCCGTCGAGCGAGCGCGGCACGTCCCAGCCGTCGTCGCCCCCGTGGGCGAGCGCGATCGCCAGCGCCGCCTCGCGCCCCGCCACCCCGGCGATCTCCGCCAGCACGCCGGGCAGCGGCGGCGCAGCGGCGCTCACAGGCGCCCCCCGTCGCCACGGGGCGGCGCAGGGCGCGCGTCGAACAGGTCCCCGGTAGCGTAGCGCGCGCGCCGCGTCAGCCGGGCGTGTGCGCGCCTGCGGGGCATGTCGTAACGGTTGTGGCAGCGCTGGCACATGGCACGGAGGTTGGAAGGGGCGTTGTGGCCCGGATCGTGGTCGAGGTGGGCGACGGTCAGCACGACGCGCGATCCGGTGATCGGGTGGGGACGCTCGTGCAGGGCGCCGCAGCGGGGCCCGACATGGACGAACGCCGCAGCCTCGCGCCCGTGATCGCGGCCGCACTCGCCCGTGCATTCGCACTGCGTCTCCTTGCGCCCGCCGAAGAAGGTAATCGTCGCCCGCTCCAGGATCGCGGCCCGGATCGCCAGCCACTCGGGAGAGCGCAGCGAGCCGCCCGGATAGAGGCGCTCAGCTTCCCGGCCGATCGGCATCGTCCGCTTCCGCGCCGCCATATCTGACCAGGATCACCTGCTCGGCCCAGGTCTCGTGCCCTGTCGCATCGTGATGGCGCGCCGCCAGCGCCAGCGCATTCGCTGCCGCCAGACGGCGTCCGACCCGTAACAGACGCGGCAGCCGGCAATGACGCTGGCCAGAGACGATCGCGTTCTACGCATCGCCGTCCTTCGCCGCCCTGATGCGCGCGCCGAGGTGGCGGATCAGCGCGTCGGCCTGCCGGTCGTCGAGCGCGAGGTGGGAACCGGCCCGGCCGGGCTCCGCGTGCTGTGCGGCGCAGGCCGAGAGAGCGGCCCCGCTGTCGCTTTCGACGGCACCGAGACGGGCAAGAATGCGCCACTGCGCCTCCATCACACGGGCGCGGGGATTATCGTGCTCGTGCGTCCGTCCGTGCCGGTCGATCCGGGCCGACGGCGACCAGTCCACGCCCGCCTCGCGGGCGAGCCAGAGCTTGAGCGCCTCGATCGCCCGGGCGAGGCCCGCAGGGTCGGTCCAGGCCGCCGTCTCCAGCCCGGTCTGACGCCGCAGCCAGGCCGCCAGGCCCGCGTCCGTGCGGTCGCGCACCACGCCGAGATGCCAGGCGCTGATCCACAGCGCCCGGAGCTTGCCCGCGCCCGGGCCCTGCGGCAGGCGGTCGCGAGGCGTGCCCATGGCGCGAATGACGCTGCGGAGCTCGTCGACGGTCATGTCGGCGCAGCTGACCTTGCCGGTCGCGCTGCGTTGCAGGTCGCGGCGTGCGTCGGTGTCCATGCCGCGGGAGCGCGCCTCGGCATGGATCCGCCGGATCAGGCGCTTGCGCTCGTCGCTGGCGGGGGCCGCTTCAGGCAAGGCCCGGCTCCGCTGTTGTCGAGCAGCACGCCGGGTGGTAGATGGCGTGCGGCGGAGCAAGCGGCACTCGCTCCGCCGCACTTTCCCCATCAACCATCGCTTGACGGAGAAAATTCCGATGGAATATCGAAAGCGGACCTATTCCGATACGTAGCACTGGTGCACGAACTGCTCCAACTGGCCGACCTCGAGCTACGACTCGCGGTACACCAAGCCGACCTCGGGCGAACTCTGTAACGAGTGCCGGGGGAAGGCCGACAACGGCACCTGCAACACGACGTCCTGACGTCATCCCGGCCTCTCCACGAAGCCGCGAATCTGCAAGGCGAGGTGTGCGGCATCGCCGGCGAACGTCATCCCGTTGAGCATGGCGCCTGCGAACCGCACGCCTTTCTGGCTCGCGAACGCATCGAAACAGCCCAGGCACACGACGCGGTTGCGATAGGGCTCCGGCACGACCTGAGCCCACACCTCATCCGCCACGTGGAAGTCGAACTTGTCGCGCTTCTCGCATACCTTGCAGCGCTGCGGAAAGCTCACCGGATCACCTCGTCAACCGGCCGGTGCGCCGGTCTGTCCACTGGACGAAGCCGCGCAGGAGGTGAAGGGGCGCGGTCAGGACGCCTCTCCCGGATGCGGTGTGTCCGGCGACACCGGGACGATCGAGACGGAGCGGCCCTGCCGGAGAAACGTGCGGGCCTTCGCCAGAGCACCCTCCCGCGTGATGTAGCGGTCCACGTGGTGTCGCACGGCGCCGGTCCGGACGCGCTCCGCCGGCTCGCCCTCCGCGCTCGCGTAGATGTCATAATGCGGGGTGCGCACTCTCGTCATCGGATCACCTCGTCAACCGGCCGCGCCACAGGGTCGTCGGGATCGTCCCCGTCCTCGCCCGCGCCCATGTGTTGTTAAGCGTGGAAAAGTGACCCCCTATTGGGGGTGATCGGCGTCCAAAATTGACCCCCTTGGATTTGTGTCCATGAACACACCTCGTCGTTTGGACGGACGGGGTGGTGGGGGAGATGCTGGTTGTGGAAACGATCGCGAAGATCCGTCGGGATCATCTGGTGAAGGGCGTTCCGATCAAGAAGCTCGCCCGGGATTTGAGGGTTTCCAAGAACACGATACGCAAGGTGGTGCGGGGCGATGCGACCTCGCACAGCTACGAGCGCAAGATCCAGCCGATGCCGAAGCTTGGGCTGTGGGTGGAGGAGCTTGAGCGCCAGCTGAAGGCCAACGAGAAGAAGGCACGCAAGGATCGGCTGTCTCTTCTGCGGATTCATGAAGACCTTGTGTCGCTGGGCTACAAGGGCGGCTATGACGCGGTTCGCCGCTATGCCAGGGCCTGGCGGCGCCGGTGGCGGCTGTTGTCGCCGGCGCAGGCCTATGTGCCGCTGATCTTCGATCCCGGCGAGGCCTACCAGTTCGACTGGAGCCACGAGTACGCGCGTCTGTCGGGCGCGACGACCAGGGTGAAGGCGGCGCACATGCGGCTGTGCCACAGCCGGATGTATCTGGTCCAGATCTTTCCCCGCGAGAGCCAGGAGATGGTCTTCGAGGCGCACGAGCGTGCCTTCCGCTTCTTCGGCGGGGTCTGCCGGCGGGGCATCTACGACAACATGAAGACGGCGGTGAGCACGATCTTCGTGGGCAAGAAGCGGGACTACAACCGCCGCTTCCAGGAGCTGTGCTCGCACCATCTGGTGGAGCCTGTGGCGTGCACGCCAGGGGCTGGCTGGGAGAAGGGGCAGGTCGAGAAGCAGGTGGGTGACCTTCGCGGCCGCCTGTTCGTGCCCATCCCGCGGGGCCGCTCCTACGCCGAGATCAACGAGTGGCTGATGGATCGGTGCATCGAGGACGCCAAGAAGCATCCGCATCCGACAATCCCGGGCAAGACGGTGTGGCAGGTGTTCGAGGAGGAGCAGCCCTTCCTGATGGCGTATCGCGGCCCCTTCGACGGCTTCCATGCCAGCGAGGTGTCGGTCTCGAAGACCTGTCTGGTGCGCTTCGACAACAACCAGTACAGCGTCGCGGCCCGCGCCGTCGGCCGGCCGGTGGACGTGCGGGCCTATGCCGATCGGATCGTCATCCGCCAGGACGGCGAGACCGTTGCCGAGCACCCCCGCAGCTTCGGGCGCGGCCGGTTCGTCTACGATCCGTGGCATTACGTGCCGATCCTGACGCGGAAGCCCGGCGCGCTACGCAATGGCGCGCCCTTCAAGGACTGGCAGTTGCCCAACGCGCTCGGCCGCCTGCGAACCCGGCTCGCGGGCCACGACGACGGCGACCGGCAGTTCGTCAAGGTGCTCGCGGCGGTGCTGGAGGACGGACTGGAGGCGGTTGAGGCGGCCTGTGCCGAGACGCTCGACTGCGGTGCCTGCAGCGCCGACGTGGTGCTCAACATCCTCGCCCGGCAGCGCCAGCCGGCACCGCCGGCAATCATCCCGACGCCCGAGGGCCTGCAGCTTCGCCACAAGCCGGTAGCCGACTGTCAGCGCTACGACAGCCTGAGGGAGGCCGGTCATGGAGCGTCATGATGTGCTGGAGATGATGACCCAGCTGAAGCTCGCAGGTATGCGCGCCGCTTACGACGACATCCTTGCCGACGGGCTCAAGCGCCGCCATCCGGTGCAACAGATCATCGGTACGCTGCTGCAGGTCGAGATCGCCGACAAGAGGGCCCGCTCGATCAAGTACCAGATGGCCTCCGCCAAGCTGCCGACGGTCAAGGAGCTGGCCGACTTCGACTTCGCCGCCTCGCCGGTCAACGAGCCCCTGATCCAGGAGCTCGCCGGCGGCGGCTTCCTCGAGGGCAAACGCAACATCGTGCTGGTCGGCGGCACCGGTACCGGCAAGACCCATCTCGCCGTCGCCATCGCGCGGTCCTGCATCCGCAAGGGCGCGCGCGGCCGGTGCTACAACGTCGTCGACCTGGTCAACCTCCTCGAGGCCGAGCTTCGCGCCGGACGCCAGGGCCGCACTGCAGACCAGCTCGTCCGCCGCGACTTCGTCATCCTCGACGAGCTCGGCTACCTGCCCTTCGCCCAGGCCGGTGGGCAGCTGCTCTTCCATCTGATGAGCCGGCTCTACGAGCGCACCTCGATCGTCATCACCACAAACCTCGCCTTCGGCGAATGGCCATCCGTCTTCGGCGACCCCAAGATGACCACAGCGCTGCTCGATCGCCTCACCCATCATTGCGAGATCATCGAGACCGGCAACGAGAGCTGGCGCTTCAAGAACCGCTCCTGACCCGCCGCCGGCCTCCCTTGCGGCCCGGTTGCCCCGGTGGGCCAACAGGGACCCCCCACGCGGCTTCGCTCCGCGTAGCGCAGGGCGCCACACGAAGCCGCGCGGGTCCCCCCTATTGGCTACCGGGACAACCTCCGCCGTGCCACTCAGGGGGGTCAATTTTGCACGCCGATCGGGGGTCAGTATTGAAAGCCGATTGACAGCCGATGCAGAGGCCGTTTTTCCAGCCCGAATCAGCCCCGAAAATCAGCCTGTTTTCCAGGCCATTCGCAAAGACTTCTGGCCGCGATTCGCAAAGACTTCTGGCCGGCTACATCCAGGTAGCGCAGGATTTCCGGTTGCCCAGGGTAGCGCTCGGTCCACCGCCACTCCTGCTGGAGCTCGTCCGAGAACTGGTAGGAATACTCGACGCTGTCGGAATCGCAGCGGGCGCCGGGATAGCGGTTCCAGTACCAGGTGCCGCCGACCCCGCTGCCCCTCTCAAAGACGCGCACCGAGAGCCCCATCCCGCGCAGCCGGTGCAGCATGTAGAGGCCGGCGAAGCCCGCGCCGACGACGACCGCATCCACGTCCGCCGCCGCGGCGCCGCCGTTCTCGGTCTTTCTCCCTGTCGCAGAGGTGCCCATGGCCCGTGGCCGCTTGCCTGCGTTTGCGGAGTTTAGCGCGGAATGGCGGTGCTTCGCACCCGGTCATCATGGGGGACGGTCGAAGGCGAGCGCTGGTCACGCAGCACTGAGCGAGAATCCCTCGTACTCGTTGGCGACGATCGCATCGCACTTCTCGACATAGGCCGAAAACCCGCCGGTGTAGGGCAGCACGCGGCGCGGC
The DNA here is from genome assembly GCA_963422645.2 of Alphaproteobacteria bacterium. Lineage (GTDB taxonomy): Bacteria > Pseudomonadota > Alphaproteobacteria > UBA828 > UBA828 > WTGU01. Next base: position 351,093 of record CAXXVO010000005.1, on the reverse strand, counting down.
TTGCCCTCGACATTGGCGCCGACGTACCAGGAGTTGCAGGCGGGGAAGAGCGTGCTTCCCGCCGCTTCCTCCTGATGGGCGATCCAAGCGTCCTCCGCCGCGCGCATCGCCTCGATGCGCGGGCGGGCACAGGCACCACGCGCATACGCGATGCAGTCGGCGATCCACTCCGCGTGCTGCTCGATGGCGGGAACCATGCTGGCGAGCACCGAGGGGCTGGTCGGCCCCGTCATCGTGAACAGATTGGGGAAGCCCTCAATCGCGAGACCGAGGTAGGTGCGCGGTCCGTCGGCCCACTTCGCCTTCAAAGACCGCCCGCCTCTGCCGCGAATGTCGATGCGCAGCAGCGGCCCGGTCATCGCGTCGAAGCCGATGGCGAAGACGATGGTGTCGAGCTCGTGATGGTCGCCGCCGGTGCGCAGACCGGTGCGCGTGATCTCCTCGATGGGTGCATCGCCGATATCGACCAGCGTGACATTGGGCCGGTTGAAGGTCGCGAAATAGTCGGTATCGAGGCAGATGCGCTTGCAGCCGACGACGGAGCGCGGGGTCAGCAGGGTGGCCACCTCGGGATCGCGGACCTGTGCGCGGATCTTGCTGCGGAGAAACTCGGCGGCGATATCGTTCGCCTCGGTATTGACCAGCACGTCCTTGAAGACGCCGTAGAAACAGAGGCCGCCCGTCCGCCAACGGGCCTCAAGCTCGCGCTCGCGCTCCTCGGCGCTCATCTCCGCGGCAGCCGTGAGGTTCGCGGACCACCAGCAGCCGCTCGGCGTCTCCCGCGCCTGGCTGCGCAGGTCTCCATACCGCGCCCTGATGCTGGCGTATTCGGCATCGTCCAGCGGCGCATTGCGGGCGGGAATGCTGTAGCTCGCCTGGCGCTGGAAGACGGTGAGGTGGCGCGCCTCTGCCGCGATCACGGGGATCGCCTGAACTGCGGATGAGCCGGTACCGACGATGCCGACGCGCTTGCCGGCGAAGGAGACCGCTTCATGGGGCCAGGCGCCGGTGTGGTACCACTCGCCCGCGAAGCGGTCCAAGCCGTCGAACGCCGGCCGGTTGGGGACCGAGAGGCACCCGGTGGCCAAGATGCAATAGGTGGCGGAGAGCCGCTGACCGTCGTCGGTGGCGATGCGCCAGCATCCCGCCGCGTCGTCGAAGGCCGCTTCCGTGACGGTCGTGTTGAACCGGATGTCGCGGCGCAGGTCGAAGCGGTCCGCGACATGCTCCAGGTAGCGCAGGATCTCGGGCTGCCCGGCGAAGCGCTCGCTCCAGCGCCACTCCTGCTGGAGCGCGTCGGAGAACTGGTAGGAATACTCGACGCTGTCGAGATCGCAGCGGGCGCCCGGATAGCGGTTCCAGTACCAGGTGCCGCCCACTCCGCCCGCTCTCTCGAAGACGCGCACCCTGAGCCCGCTCTCGCGCAGCCGATGGAGCATGTAGAGGCCGGCGAAGCCTGCGCCGACCACGACAGCGTCCACGTCGGGCGCGGACGCGCCGCGTAGTCCTCCGGGATCAGGCATGGTCGAGCATCAACGCCGCGGCACCCACCATGCCGGCATCGTTGCCGAGCGCCGCCTTGACCACGCGGATCGCTCCGGCGGGTGCGAGCACGGCGCGGGCGATGGCGCGCTCGGCAGCCTCGCGATAGAGCGCGAAGTGGCGCTCGCCGATGCCGCCGCCGATGAGAATCACCTCGGGCAGGAGCGTATGGACGAGACTCCAGACCGCCGTCTCCATCGCGTCCGTGCTACGGACGATGATCGCCCTGGCGGGTTCTGCGCCGGCCTCGGAAGCGGTGAAGACGGCCTCTGCGTCGGCATAGCCGTGTTCCGCGCCGGCGCGCGCGAGCGCGGGCCCCGCTGCGAGGGCTTCGAGGCAGCCTCGGTTGCCGCAGTAGCACTCCGGCCCGGCCGGGTCGACGATCACATGGCCGATCTCGGGATGCTCGCGCGCGGCACCGCTAAGGATCGCGCCGTCGATCAGCGCCGCGCCGCCGAGGCCGGTGCCGATGGTCAGCATCAGTGCGACGCGGGCTCCGCGGGCAGCGCCGGCCAGCGCCTCGCCCAGCAGCGCCGCATCCGCGTCGTTGATGAGCCGCACCGGCGTGTCGAAGCGGGCGACGAGCGGGCTCACGATGTCGTTCCCCTCCCAACCTGGGAGGGTGTAGAAATTCTCGATCCGCCCGCTCGCCTCGTCGAAGGGGCCGGGGCAGCCGAGGCCGATGCCGGAGAGCGCCGCCGCATCGACACGGGCCTCGGCCAGGGTCTCGTCGATGGCTTGGGTGAGCCGCTCAAGCCCCGCATCGAAGCCGGCCTCGGCGTCGGTCGCGATGGTCCGCCGCGCATGCACTGCGCCGCTTGCATCGACCGCGCCGACCGCGATCTTGGTGCCGCCGATATCGACGCCGAGGGCGCAGGGGCTCATGGGTCGGCGTCGTCGAGCCCGGTGTCGGCCGCGGCCTCCCGGTCGCAGAGGCAGACCGCGTCGCCGTGCAGCCACAGGAACGACGCGGGCAGCGTAGGCGTGATGCGCCGGGCCGCAAGCCGGGCGAGGGGCGTTCGCTTGGCGGCGCCGGAGACCATGAGCAGGATGCGGCGCGCGCGCATGATGTCGCCCAGGCCGAGCGTCAGCCCTTGGCGGACCGGGTGGGCGGCCGCGGCCACCATCGGGTGGGTGCGGGACTGCGCGGCAAGCGTGGCGACGTGGCAAAAGGGATCAAAGCTTTCCGCCGGCTCGTTCAGCGCCAGATGCCCGTTCAGCCCGAGCCCCAGGATGCAGAGGTCGATGGGCCCGGCCGCCTCCAACGCGGCGCCCACCCGCCGGCACTCGGCGGCGGCATCCGGCGCGTCGCCGCGGATTCCGATCCAGCGCTCCGGCGGCACCGCGAGGGGACCCTGCACCGTGCGGTGCAGATAGTCGGCGCAGCTCGCCGGATCCTCCGGAGCAACGCCCGCCCACTCGTCGAGCTGGATGAAGCGCGCGTGTGCGAGGCGTTCCGGGTTTTGAGCGAGCAGGGCGTAAGTGCCGGTCGGCGTGTCCCCGCTCGCGAGGCAGATCAGGAGGTCGGGCTTGGCGCCGGCCGCCTCCCAAATGAAGGCCGCGGCCTCACGATCCAGCGCCTCCCCATCCGGGTGGACGGTGAAACGCACCGCGTCAGCCCGCGCCGCCCTGCCACAGGTCCCAAGGCTTGGCCGCGTCGCTCCTGAAGGGGAGCGCCACCTTGGCACCGGTGCGGGCGGACTCGTAGGCTGCGAACAGCACTTCCTGGACGGCACGCGCGTCCTCTCCCGTCACCAGCGGCTCCGTGCCCTTCTGCACACAATCCACGAAGTGGTCGAACTCGGCCCAGAAGCCGTAGTTCCACTCCTCCTCGTAGATGGTGAAGCTCCACCCCGAGGTCTCGCCGCCCTTCTCCACGGCGTAGTCGTAGCCGCTGCGGCTGTAGGTCTCGATGGAGTTGCCATGGAGCAGGTCGGCATAGGCCACGCCTTCGGAGCCGTGCACCTCGGCCCGGTCGTCCATGCCGCCGGGCTTGGTCCAGCTGGTCTCGTTGAGGAAGAGGCAGCCGTTCTCGAACTCGAGGATGAGCAGCGCGTTATCCTCGCCCCTGGTCTTGTCGCCGTGCACCTGGGTCGACAGCTGGGCATAGACCGAGACGATCGGCGACCGGTCGAGCATCCAGCGGGCGAAGGCGATGCCGTGGCAGCCCATGTCCGCGACCACGCCGCCGCCCGCGCGATCGACATCCCAGAAGTGGGGCGCGTGGGGGCCGTCGTGCTTCTCCGACTGCTTGACGAGGGTCGGCCGGCCGAGCGCCCCGGCATCGAGCAGGGACTTCATGCGCACGTACTTCGGTGCGAAGCACACCTCCTCGGCGTACATGAAGAGCACGCCGGCATCCTTGCAGGCAGCCACCATGCTGTCGGCCTCGGCCATGCTCAAGCACATCGGCTTCTCCAGCACGACATGCTTGCCGGCGGCGGCGCAATCCAGCACCAGCGGGCAGTGGGTGTCGTTGGGCGTGCCGATGACCACCATGTCGATATCGTCGCGCTCCAGCAGCGGGCGGTGATCGGTCCAGTGGTGGGGCAGGCCATAGGTCTGGGCAAAGGTCTCGGCATTGCCGGGTGTGGGCGATGCCACGCCGATGAGTTTCGCATTGGGGTTGCGCACGAGCGCGCGGGCATGAATCCCGCTCACGAACTGCGAACCCAAGAACCCGACACCGACCGGTTTCGTCATCGACGGCCTCTCTGCTTCAGGGAGTCGCTGAGAGCGCCAACCGCTCACGCTCCAAAGACTTACTTACAGGCGAGCGGAGCACATTCGCAACTGGCAGCCCACGGGTGTGGCGCATCGAAGTTACCGGGCCGCAGGCCCGGACGGCGCGACTGCGCCGCGCGCCTAACGGCGCGTAGCCAAGCGAGCGGAGCGAGCGCCCGGCGACTGAGGGAAATGATCAAACAAATCAGAAGCCGTGTTTCGCGGCCTCCTCGGCGTACTTGACCTTCTGCTCGGACGTCGCCTCGGTCTGGAAGTGCTCCTTCCACTCCGCGTAGGTCATGCCGTAGACCTGCTGGCGCGCCTCCTCCAGGTTCATGTCGAGCCCCTTTTCCTCGGCCGCGGCGCGGTACCATTTGGAGAGGCAGTTGCGACAGAAGCCGGCGAGGTTCATCAGCTCGATGTTCTGCACGTCCGTGCGCTTGCGCAGGTGCGCGACGAGGGTGCGGAAGGCGGCGGCCTCCAGCTCGATCTGGGTCTTATCGTCCATCGTCTGCCTCCCTGGCGCCGGCTTGCGGCGCGCCCTCGACCGCCATGAGCTTCGCTTCCAGCTGGGCGACCCGCTCGGCCAGCGCTTCACTTTCGCTTCGGGCGCGCGCCGCCATTTCCTTGACCGCATCGAACTCGTCGCGCGGGACGAGGTCCATTTGCGCCAGAATTCCTTCGAGGCGCCGCTTGACCATGGCATCGAGCTCGCCCTTGAGCCCGCTCGCGGCCCCCATCGCCCCGGTGGCGACCCGGGCCACGTCGTCGAGAATGTGGCTGTCGGTCTGCATCGGCAGTCTCCCGTCTCGACTTCAGTATGCCATGGAAGCGTGCACTGACAACAAGAGCGCCGGCGGCAACCGCGGGACATTTGACACGGGCAAGACCGGGTCGCGAAGCAGCCTGGTGCGCGCGCCCGGCGCTTGAGGAATATAATTGTGATTCCGTGAAATCCCTCTATGTCACGAGTACGCCGCGGTACGCGTGTATACGATAACTAGCTGTTCTGTCGCATCTTTCGTTTCCGCCCCGGCCCAATTCTCCCTTGCGCTCGTCACAATCCTACGCTCCAATACTCGCACGCTCGACATCACTCGCTTGCGGTCCGCTTACTCGCCGCCATAGGCGCGAGGGGCGCATGCGAGTAATGCTTCCGTTCTCAGGTGATGGATGGTGATTTCACCGATTGAGTGTCCGCTTCCAGTCTCGTCGGAGAGGCCGCAGCCAGATGTCCTTCCTGGGCTCGGCCCGCTTCATGTGCGTGTCGTAGCGCCCGCGCCCCTGGGTGGTCCCGACGCGGATCCAGCCGGATGCCTTGTAGACGGCGCCGGTGTAGCGGGGCGTCTCGACGAAGGTCTCCACGAACGTCACAGACTACTATCTTGCAGGCTTCCGAGGCTCCTGAGCCCGTTCGCATTCGACGCTACAAGCATCCTTTCGACGGTGAGGCGATCGAGATTCTCGATCGGCGCAAAGGAGGTTACGGGGGCCGGACTCTGAAGGTTCGGATGCCGGACGGCAGCTGTTGTTGGATACCAGCGGCATGGACGAGCCTTGGAGCCCGTCCCGAGGATGCACCACGCCTGATCGGAGAGTTGTCTGATTTCCTCACCCTCCTTAATCTTCTGAATGACCTTGATGAGAGGGAACTCAGGCGCGATGGATGCGGAGCAGGAGTTGGCGCTGATCGCGCTGATGGAGTGGGAGGAGCGCCGGGACCGGTGGCTGGCGTTTCCGGCTCCGGACCGGGATCGCGTCGTGCAGGGTCTGGCCGATCTGATGGTTCGGATTGCGGATCGGGAGGCGGCCGATGACGGTCGATCCGTCGAAGATCACCCAGCGTCATCTTGAGCGTCTTGCAGTTGTCTACGTTCGCCAGTCGACACCCTTGCAAGTGAACGCGCACCAGGAATCGCAGCTGCGCCAATACGCGCTTGGCGAGCGTGCCCGGGAGATTGGCTGGCCGGCCGAGCGGATACGGACGATCGACGCCGATCTTGGCGAGAGCGCAAGCGAGAAGGCGCGCGGCGAGCGTGGCGGCTTTCGGGAGATGTGCGACCTGATCGCCCGGGACCATGTCGGGGGCATCTTCGGGATTGAGGTTTCGCGGCTCGCCAGGAACACGATGGAATGGTTTCAGCTTCTCGATCTATGTCGCAGGCACGACACGGTTCTGGTTGAGGACTGCCACATCTACTGCCCGAGCCGGGACGACGACTCCCTTGTCCTGGGGATCAAGGGAACCGTGAGCGCCGCTGAGCTGTCTCTTATTCGCGCCCGGATGGAGGGCGGAAAGCGGAACAAGGCGCTTCGTGGCGAGTTGTACTCGCGCGTTCCGATCGGATTTGTGCGGGATGGCTCGACTTTGCGGAAGGATCCGGATGCCCGGGTTCAGGCGGCGATTGCAACGGTCTTTGCGCGTTTTCGGCAAGCCGGTTCGGCCCGCCAGGCGACGATGCTGCTGCGTGAGGCGGGCGAGGATGTTCCCTCTCGCCGGCACCCGGGGGCAGCATTGGAATGGGGCCCGGCGCGCTATGAACGGGTGTACCGCATCCTCACCAACCCGGCGATGGGCGGCGCCTATGCCTACGGCTTCAAACGCGGCGTTGGTCACGGTGCGCCGCTGCGGCCGGTCCAGGAGCGCTGGGATATTCTTCAGCCGGAGAAGCATGAGGGATATGTCAGTTGGGCAGAATGGCTTGAAGTACAGGAGCAGCTGGCCCGCAACCACATGGCTCCGGACGGAGCCCGCGGCGCGGCGCGGGAAGGGTCGGCTCTGCTCCAGGGTCTCGCGGTCTGCGGCGGCTGCGGATTGCCGATGACCGTCTACTACAGCAAGACGGGCTGGGGGTATGAGTGCCGCAAGCGCGATGCTGCGCGCCGGCGCGGCGGTTGTTGGTCGACAGGCGGCAAGCGCGTTGATGCGGAAGTTGCCCGTCTGTTTCTCGATGCGGTCACGCCGGCGGGGGTGGAGGCGGCCCGGCAGGCGGCTTGTGATGTTGCTGAACGCGGCCTGCGCGCGTTGCGCCGTTGGGAGCTGGATCTTGAGCACTGCCGGTACGAGGCGCGGCTTGCCGAGCGGCGCTACAAGCAGGTCGATCCCGACAACCGTCTGATTGCGGCAACGCTGGAGCGCGAGTGGGAGAAGGCGCTTCGCGCCGAGAAGGCTGCACAGGAAGCGCTTGAGGCGGCACGGGCGCGTCAGCCCGCGGCCCCTGCCCCGGCGGTTTTCGAGGGTCTCGGCGCGCGCCTGTCGCAGGTCTGGGGGGCGTCGTCGACGACCATGCGCGAGCGCAAGCGCCTGCTCGCCTGCCTCCTCGACGAGGTGACGATCGAGCTTGCGCGACAGGAGCGTGAGATCATGGCAACATTGCGCTGGCGTGGCGGGCAGATCGACGAGATCACTTTGCCGATGCTCGCGGGCTCTCCGACACCCCGGCGCGATGAGCGCAGCACGGTCGAGCTCGTGCGCAAGCTGTCATGCTTTTACAACGACCGGGAGACCGCGAAGGTTCTCACCCGCCAGGGACGGCGCACAGCACGGGGTCTGGATTTCACGGCCGAGCTTGTTGGCAGCCTGCGTCGCCGCCATGGCATTGCGCCCTACCAGCCCGACGGGGACGAGCCGGTGCTCATGGGCGTTGCCGATGTGGCGAAGGAGATCGGAGTCTCGGATGACACCATCTATCGCTGGATCCGCGAGGGGCTGGTTCCGGTTGCCCAGCCCGATATCGAAGGTGCTCCTCTTCGGATCCGGATGACCCCGACCTTGCGCGAGCGCTTTCGTGAGGCGCCTCCGGAGGGGTTTGTTCCCCTCGCTGTGGCAATGGATCGTCTGGGTGTCACGCGGCAGACGGTCTGGGAACGGATCAAGGCGGGCAGGCTGGACAGCTGCCATGTGACCCGCGGCAAGACGCGCGGACTGTATGTGCGTTTGCCGGTCGAGGACGAACTGCCGCTGCTGCGCGGGCTCAACGGTGATGGGGGGTGACCATGCCCGGACCGTCAGGCAAAACGCCCGATGCAGATCCGCACCTCCAACGTGCGATACTGGAAAATCACGTCCGGCACGATGTAAAGGTCGCCGCGGCGGCAACAACGGAATCCAAACCGCCTTTTCTATCAATGCGGTAGAAACGCCCGCCCACCTGCACAACGGAGAAGCATTATGAAGCCTTCATCTCCACCAGAACCGGGCGCGCTCCGAAGCGCGCCTCCCAGTCGCCGGGCAGTTGCCGGCGCACGAGCGAGAGGATGTGCGAGCCCAGGTTCGGGATGACGATCCAGGGCAGAATAAGGAACCTCGGGTTGTCGATCACAAGCGGGAGGTTCTTCTCGCGCGACTGCGGCGTCCATCCGATGAAGCGGTCGCGGGGTGCGAGCTTTCGCGCCGCGGTGCTGAAGCCGAGCATGGCGATGGGCCGGCCGTCACGGTCGTGGACGGCGTAGCGCATCTGGGCGCCGACCAGGGTCTTGTAGCCGAGATAGTGGTAGCGGGCGACGAACTCGTTCCACAGCTTGCCCTCGCGGCTGTAGCGGACGGCAGGCCGCAGATCGAGCGGGCGAACCGCGTCGAGGGATGTCGGCGCCGGATGCACCGGCGGCTCGGTGTCGGGTCCGAAGACCATGGGCCGACGCGGCGGGCGCGGCGGGCGCGGCCATTTCGGCGGCGGGAGGACGATCAGGCCGTCCTTGTGCATGGCCAGCATCGTCACCCTGGCCATCATGTCCTTGAGCCCGCCGTCAGGCTTGAACCAGCCGATGCGCCGGCAGAACTCCCTCGACAGGGCATGGCGGTTGGGCGGTGGGCCGGCGGCGATGAGCACGCGCAGGAGCGCCATCTCCTCGGCGGTGAAGTCGCGCCCGTAGTACCGGCACTCGATGGCGCCGGTCATTCCTGCGCCGTGAACTTGCGCCTGCGCGCCTCGCTCATCGTCCACGGCAGCCATGGGGACAGGTCGTCGGGCGGTTTGCCGCCATTCTCCGCGCAGGCCTTCAACCATGCCTCCAGCCAGCGCGGCACGTCGATGCCGTTCATCGAGAGCGTGCCGATGACGGAGTACATGGTCGCGGTGAACTTCGCGCCGTCCTCGCTGTTGGAACCGAAGCTCAATCGGCGCCCGATGGCCGGCCCGCGGATCGCCCGCTCCCCGGCGTTGTTGTCCATCGGAACCTGGGGATTGTCGACGAAGACGCACAACCCTTCGCGGTGGTTGAGCAGCGAGCGCAAGGGCTTTGCCCGACGGTCCTTGTCCGGCAGGCCGGCCAGTTCCGCCTCGGCGTCCGCGAACAGGCGCTTGACCGCCCTTCCGAGCTTGCGCTGCGCCGCGTCGAAGGCCCGTGTCTGGCGTTCGAGAGCGGGGTCGTAATGCTTCAGCCGTTCGTCGTTCAGGTGGTAGACGAGCGCGATCCGCTCGACCCATTCCTGGCACCATTCGGTCAGCGCCTCCTGCCCGGTCGCGCAGTCGACGAAGTCGCGTCGCTGATGTGCCCAGCACCAGCACAGGATCACCTTGCCGGCGAGTTCGCGCGCCAGCGTTTTGTATGCGCTGTAGCGGTCGCAGACCAGGAAGACGATACAGGCGGTGTCGCGGAACAGGGTCCTTGCGACCTCGGCGCTGCGCGAGGGGTCGATGATGTAGTAGACCGAATCCTTGCTGACCGAGACCCACAGCCAGGCGCGGCTCGAACGGCCGGTGTCGCGGAACTCCTGTACCCGCCAGCCGGTCTCGTCGGCATGGCGCAACGCCGCGGTGTTCTGGTGCGCGAGGATCGCCTCGTAGAGCGGGTCGAACAGCGGCACGAAGCGCTTCAGGCTGTTGGCCAGCGTACCCGGCGAGACCGGCAGCCCCTGGTCCCCGTACCACGCGGCGACCCGGCACAGCGGGCGCAGACACCCACAGTGTTCGAACAGGAACCGTGCCCAGAAGCTGGTTCCGAAGAGCGTTCCGGGGAACAGCCGCGGCACCGGCGGCGCAATCGCTTCCAGGGGCGAGGACGCACACTCGCAGCCCCGGCGGTAGCGCGGCCGCACGATCCTGCGGATGTGGGCCTTGACCTCGATCTCGATCAGGCTCGTGGAGCGTTCGCCGTTGGCGACATAGGGCTTGCCGCAACAGGAACAGATGCGCGCATCCTTCGGCGGGTTGCGCCGTTCCTTCTTCTCCTGGAGCTTGGGCCGCGGGGTGCGGCCGTGGCCGGGCGCGCCGCGTTGCTGGCCGCGCTTGCGCCCCGTACCGGGCTTCTGCTGCTGCTCGCTCTTCCTGCCGTGGAGCGCCTTCGACAGGACGGCCCGGCTCGAGCGCAGCTTGGCCAGCTCCTCTTCCAGCGTCTCGATCCGGGCCCGCAGGGACTCGATGGTCTTCTCCTGCTGGCGCAATCTCTTCAAGGCCGCAGGCAGCAGGGGACGTTCGGCAAGCTCGGCCTCCAGCCGCTCGGTCTTGAAGGCCGACGTATCCAGGGCAATTTGCAAGTCGACGATGCGCCTGTCCTGCCAATCGATGAAGTTCGTCTGGTCGTGGTATTCCGCCAGTTCCGCGCGCAGCAGCTCGACCTCGTCGGACAACCCACGTGCCGTCGCCCTGATGCCCTGCAACCACTCCAGCTCGCGGCGCAGCCGGCCGTTCTCCCGGTTCTGCCGACGGGTCTCCCGGGTCAGGGAATCGACTTCCTCGCGCAGCGCCTTGACCGTGTCCTTCTGCTTCTGCGTCCGTTCCAGCGCCTTGCCCAGCCGGATGCTCTCCTTCGACAGCGCCGTCTGCGCGGCCCGCTCCGACTTGCGCCGCGCCGAGACCTCTCCGCGCAACGCCGCGACCTCGTCCTTCTGTCCCTGCGACCGCTCCAGGGTCTTGCGGAGCCGGGCATTCTCCCTCGACAGTGGCCCCGTCGCGTCCTTCCGGGCTTTCGACGCCAGGGCCTCTTGCAACTGAGCAACCTCGTCGCGCAGCGCTTCGATCGTGCCGAACTCGCTCGATACGCTGCGGGCTTCGGAGAGCAACTCCTGCAAGTGCGCCACTTCGGCCTGCAAGGCCGGCACGTCCTTGGCCGCGCGGCGGAGGTCCCCGGTCTCTTCCTCGGCCTCGCTCAGCCTCTGCCGGCAGGCCTTGAACCGCGACTTCCACGCACCCGCATCGCTGCGGGCGGCGACTTCCGCCCAGCGCAACTCTTCCGCACGCGCTTCCGCTGCTTCCGCCCGCGCCTGCGCCTGTTCGCACAGAGATTGCCAGTCGCGCGGCTCGCTCGCCGGCGCCGACATGGGGGGCGACCAGATCGCCTCGTCCCCCTCGGTCGGTGTCAGCGCCGTCCCGAAATCCTCGTCTCGCATCGCCATGGGCGAGACGATATCGAATCACCGGCGGCGTTACCAGAGGCTTTTGCGCGGGCGCTACGACACGCACATGAAGCGGGCCGAGCCCAGGAGGGACATCTGGCTGCGGCCTCTCCGACGAGACTGGAAGCGGACACTCAATCGGTGAAATCACCATCCATCACCTGAGAACGGAAGCATTACGCATGCGACACGCCGGGGCACACCATGCCGCGACCACAACACCGTACTATCTCCAAGCGGGCCGTCCATGCCCTTCCTGCCGACGGCAGCGATGCTCTCTACTGGGACCGTGACCTTCCCGGTTTCGGTGTCCGGGTCTACGTCTCCGGACGGAAGTCCTATGTCATCCAATGCCGGGGGCCCAATGGGTCGCAGCGCGTCACCATCGGACAGCACGGGACAATCACGGCCGATGAGGCCCGCAAGCAGGCCGCCGCCATCATCGATCGCATCAAGCGCGGCGAGGACCCGGTGCCCGCGCCGGCCCAACCCGAGCCCACCGTGGCCGACCTCGCCGAGAGATTCATGCGCGCCCACGTGGAGGTCAACTGCAAGCCGGCCACGGCCGGGTTCTACAGCCTCGCCCTCGACAAACACATCCTTCCCGCCCTGGGCGCCCTGACGGTCCGCACGGTTGAACCCGCCCATGTCTCGTCCCTTCACTACGCACTTCGGACCAAGCCCGTCACGGCCAACCGAGTGATCGACATTCTGAGCAAGATGCTCTCTCTGGCCGTAGCCTGGGACCTGCGGCCGGCCGGCGCCAATCCCTGCCGCACCGTGCGCCGTTACAAGGAGAAGCAACGCGAGCGTTTCCTCTCTCCTGGCGAAACCCGCCGTCTCGGCAAGGTGCTGGACCAGGCCGAGGCCGAGGGCGGCGCGTCGGTGTATGCGGTTGCGGCCATCCGCCTGTTGATGCTCACCGGCTGCCGGCTGAACGAGATACTGTTCCTGCGGTGGGACGACGTGGACCGGACGGCGGGCGAGCTCCGCATCCGCGATGGCAAGACGGGACCGCGGTCGGTGCCGTTGACGCCGACGGTCAGGGAGGTGCTCGCGGCCACTCCCCGCGTTCCGGGCAATCCCTGGGTCATCGTCAGCAGCAGGCCGGGCGTCCAGCGTCTATCGACGATCCGCGAGCACTGGTATCGGCTTCGATCGCAGGCCGGTCTCGACGATGTGCGAATCCACGATTTCAGACACAGCTACGCGAGCCGCGCCCTGGCTCTCGGCGTAAGTCTCACAATGATAGGTCGGCTCCTTGGCCACACGAAGGTGTCGACCACCGCTCGTTATGCCCATCTGGCGCGCGAGACGGAGAGGACGTCGGCAGCCAGAGTAGGTGGAAGTATCGGCGCGCACGTCCTGGCGCAATCCGCAGCCAGCTCCCCCGTGAGCCCGCGTGCCAGCACCGGATAAGCGGAGGCTGCGATGACCAAACTTCACCGCAGAAGCATCTCGAAGCGAACGGTCGAGTCACTCTCTGTCGAGAGGGACATGGTGTATTGGGACAGCGAGTTGCCGGGCTTCGGCGTGCGCGTCTATCCCTCCGGGTCGAAGGTCTACATCGTGCAGACGCGGGCGAAGGGAAAATCCAAACGCGTCACGGTGGGCCGTCACGGCGTCATTACAGCAGAGCAGGCGCGCCAGCGGGCAGCGCTGATCATCGCCCGCGTCAAGGCAGGCGAGGGCGCAATCCCCGCACCAGTAGCGCCTAAGCCAGGATCGGAACCGACCGTGGCCGAGTTTTCTGCGCGATACCTGGAAAAGCATGTCATCGTCCACTGCAAACCGAACACCGGTACCCTGTGGCGGATGGTGCTCGATAAGCACATTCTCCCCACACTCGGCACGTTGCCTCTCGCCGCTGTAAGCCGGGAGCATGTCGCCGATCTCCATTACAAGCTGCGCGACACGCCGGCGATGGCCAACACGGTGGTCGCCTTCCTGTCGCGGATGTTCAACGCAGCCGGGACCTGGGGCGTGGCGACGGAGGGCGGCAATCCCTGCCGCTTCGTGGTCAAGTACAGGGGCCAAAGGCGCGAGAGGTTCCTGACCGACGAAGAGTTCGACCGTCTCGGCCGCGTGCTCAACGAGATGGAGACTGAAGGCAGCCTGTCCCCCCATGCGGCGGCGGCGCTTCGACTTCTCATGCTGACCGGCTGCCGGCGCAACGAAATCGGGATGCTGCGCTGGGAGGATGTCGATCTCGATGTGGGCGAGCTGAACCTCGCCGACACCAAGACGGGCGCCCGCACACTGACGCTGTCTCCGGAGGCACTAAAGGTTCTGGCGGACCTGCCGCGCGTTGCGGGCAACCCCTGGGTGATCGCCAGTCGACGGCTAGGCGAGCGCCTGTCCAACATCAGCAAGCAATGGGATCGCGTCAGGAAACGAGCCGGGCTTGAGGACGTGCGGCTTCACGACCTCAGACACAGCTGGGCTTCCCGGGCACTGGCTCTCGGTGAGAGCCTGCCCGTTATCGGCCGGCTTCTCGGTCACACTCAGATGGAGACAACAGCCAGGTACGCCCATCTGGCGCGCGACTCGATGCACGAGGCTGCGGCCCTGATTGCCGCCAGCATCGGAGCCGATCTCCTGATCTCCAAAGCCGGGAGCGGCACCGATCGACCCGTGCCGCCTTGATGCCTGTTATGTTCTGGTCATCCCGGCGGGGCCAGGCTTCATGCGGGACAGCGCATCGCCACGTGAGGAGACCAACCAAGCCTCGGGATTCGAGAACATGTCCGATGCCGGACATCACGTCCATCGGCTTTCACGCTCGGCATGACATTGTACTTGTCCGACCGACGTAGTATGTTTTTGCCGTGATCCGCTCATGGTGCAACGCGGCCAGCCGAAGGGTCTGGGAAGGTGAGACGCCGAACCGGTTTCGTGGCCTGGACCACGCCGCCGCCATCGACTTGCTGCTTGCGCTCAATGCCGCCGACACGCTCCGCGACCTGAGCCCGCTCAAGAGCGTCGGGTTGCACAAGCTCAAGGGGACGCGGGCAAGTCAATGGGCGATGACGGTGAACGGGCCTTGGCGGATTTGCTTCGAGTTTCGGGCGGGTGACGCCTACGAGGTCGAGGTCGTCGACTACCACAGGGGATGAAGGCCATGACACCGATTTCACACCCCGGCAGGCTGCTCAAGCGCGAGCTCGAGGCGCGGGGCCTGAGCGCCAACAGGCTGGCGCTGGACATCAGCGTTCCGTCCGGCCGTGTGACCGACATTCTGAATGGCCGCCGGTCGATCACCGCCGACACGGCGGTGCGTCTCGGCCTCTATTTTGGCAACGGCGCGCCATTCTGGATCGGTCTCCAGAGCCAGTACGACATCGCTCGGGTCGAACGGGAACGCGGAGCTGAGATCGCTGAGCGCGTGCGACCCGCCGACGCCGCGTAATGTGTCCCCTACCGGGACGCATCACATAAGCTCTTTCATACACCTCTTCGGGATAAGACCCCGGTCCGAGACAATATATCCCGCGCGCGAAACGAGATAAGCCGCAAGGTCACGCATATTCTTTAACTCTGCGACCGCTTCGGCAGGGCCGGGCTCCATTCACTTCGGCCGCGCCGAGCAGTTTGTTGTTAAGCGTGGAAAAGTGACCCCCTATTGGGGGTGATCGGCGTCCAAAATTGACCCCCTTGGATTTGTGTCCATGAACACACCTCGTCGTTTGGACGGACGGGGTGGTGGGGGAGATGCTGGTTGTGGAAACGATCGCGAAGATCCGTCGGGATCATCTGGTGAAGGGCGTTCCGATCAAGAAGCTCGCCCGGGATTTGAGGGTTTCCAAGAACACGATACGCAAGGTGGTGCGGGGCGATGCGACCTCGCACAGCTACGAGCGCAAGATCCAGCCGATGCCGAAGCTTGGGCTGTGGGTGGAGGAGCTTGAGCGCCAGCTGAAGGCCAACGAGAAGAAGGCACGCAAGGATCGGCTGTCTCTTCTGCGGATTCATGAAGACCTTGTGTCGCTGGGCTACAAGGGCGGCTATGACGCGGTTCGCCGCTATGCCAGGGCCTGGCGGCGCCGGTGGCGGCTGTTGTCGCCGGCGCAGGCCTATGTGCCGCTGATCTTCGATCCCGGCGAGGCCTACCAGTTCGACTGGAGCCACGAGTACGCGCGTCTGTCGGGCGCGACGACCAGGGTGAAGGCGGCGCACATGCGGCTGTGCCACAGCCGGATGTATCTGGTCCAGATCTTTCCCCGCGAGAGCCAGGAGATGGTCTTCGAGGCGCACGAGCGTGCCTTCCGCTTCTTCGGCGGGGTCTGCCGGCGGGGCATCTACGACAACATGAAGACGGCGGTGAGCACGATCTTCGTGGGCAAGAAGCGGGACTACAACCGCCGCTTCCAGGAGCTGTGCTCGCACCATCTGGTGGAGCCTGTGGCGTGCACGCCAGGGGCTGGCTGGGAGAAGGGGCAGGTCGAGAAGCAGGTGGGTGACCTTCGCGGCCGCCTGTTCGTGCCCATCCCGCGGGGCCGCTCCTACGCCGAGATCAACGAGTGGCTGATGGATCGGTGCATCGAGGACGCCAAGAAGCATCCGCATCCGACAATCCCGGGCAAGACGGTGTGGCAGGTGTTCGAGGAGGAGCAGCCCTTCCTGATGGCGTATCGCGGCCCCTTCGACGGCTTCCATGCCAGCGAGGTGTCGGTCTCGAAGACCTGTCTGGTGCGCTTCGACAACAACCAGTACAGCGTCGCGGCCCGCGCCGTCGGCCGGCCGGTGGACGTGCGGGCCTATGCCGATCGGATCGTCATCCGCCAGGACGGCGAGACCGTTGCCGAGCACCCCCGCAGCTTCGGGCGCGGCCGGTTCGTCTACGATCCGTGGCATTACGTGCCGATCCTGACGCGGAAGCCCGGCGCGCTACGCAATGGCGCGCCCTTCAAGGACTGGCAGTTGCCCAACGCGCTCGGCCGCCTGCGAACCCGGCTCGCGGGCCACGACGACGGCGACCGGCAGTTCGTCAAGGTGCTCGCGGCGGTGCTGGAGGACGGACTGGAGGCGGTTGAGGCGGCCTGTGCCGAGACGCTCGACTGCGGTGCCTGCAGCGCCGACGTGGTGCTCAACATCCTCGCCCGGCAGCGCCAGCCGGCACCGCCGGCAATCATCCCGACGCCCGAGGGCCTGCAGCTTCGCCACAAGCCGGTAGCCGACTGTCAGCGCTACGACAGCCTGAGGGAGGCCGGTCATGGAGCGTCATGATGTGCTGGAGATGATGACCCAGCTGAAGCTCGCAGGTATGCGCGCCGCTTACGACGACATCCTTGCCGACGGGCTCAAGCGCCGCCATCCGGTGCAACAGATCATCGGTACGCTGCTGCAGGTCGAGATCGCCGACAAGAGGGCCCGCTCGATCAAGTACCAGATGGCCTCCGCCAAGCTGCCGACGGTCAAGGAGCTGGCCGACTTCGACTTCGCCGCCTCGCCGGTCAACGAGCCCCTGATCCAGGAGCTCGCCGGCGGCGGCTTCCTCGAGGGCAAACGCAACATCGTGCTGGTCGGCGGCACCGGTACCGGCAAGACCCATCTCGCCGTCGCCATCGCGCGGTCCTGCATCCGCAAGGGCGCGCGCGGCCGGTGCTACAACGTCGTCGACCTGGTCAACCTCCTCGAGGCCGAGCTTCGCGCCGGACGCCAGGGCCGCACTGCAGACCAGCTCGTCCGCCGCGACTTCGTCATCCTCGACGAGCTCGGCTACCTGCCCTTCGCCCAGGCCGGTGGGCAGCTGCTCTTCCATCTGATGAGCCGGCTCTACGAGCGCACCTCGATCGTCATCACCACAAACCTCGCCTTCGGCGAATGGCCATCCGTCTTCGGCGACCCCAAGATGACCACAGCGCTGCTCGATCGCCTCACCCATCATTGCGAGATCATCGAGACCGGCAACGAGAGCTGGCGCTTCAAGAACCGCTCCTGACCCGCCGCCGGCCTCCCTTGCGGCCCGGTTGCCCCGGTGGGCCAACAGGGACCCCCCACGCGGCTTCGCTCCGCGTAGCGCAGGGCGCCACACGAAGCCGCGCGGGTCCCCCCTATTGGCTACCGGGACAACCTCCGCCGTGCCACTCAGGGGGGTCAATTTTGCACGCCGATCGGGGGTCAGTATTGAAAGCCGATTGACATATCAGACCTCGGGCGCGACACCCAGCGAAAAACCGCCTGAAACAACCGAAATGTATCAGAATTCAAGGAGTTCCCGGCACGCTGCCCAGAACAGCCAGCATCACGAGGTCAGGAAGTCTGAATTTATGCCACGAACTTTAGATTCAGGTGACTAGGGCGTGGACTCATTAGCGCGCAACCAGATGCGGATTGTGGCGAGTTTGATCATCGCGAGGTAGTTTGCGGCGAGTTTTTCGTAGCGTGTTGCGGTGCACCTGAACTGCTTGAGTTTGGTGAAGAATCGCTCGACCCGATTACGCAGGCGGTGGAGAATGTGACTGAAGGCATGGGCAGCCTTGGCGTTGCTGCGGTCGGGAATGATCGCCACGGCGTCCTGCGCCTCGATCATCGTTCTGATCCATTCGGCGTCGTAGGCCTTGTCGCCGAGGAGGAAGCTGTCTGCAGGAAGTTGATCTTCGAGCAGAGCTTCAGCGGCCGTGCTGTCATGGGCTTGGCCAGGGCTCAAGGTGAAGCGGAGCGGCAAGCCGCTGGCGTCGCGCGGAACGCGCGCGGAGCGCACGATGACCACCTTCGTCGTCAGTCCGCCTCGGGAACGACCCATGCAACGATCCGGCCCCCCCTTCTTCTTGAGCCCGCCGCATGCTGGTGAACGCGGACGCTGGAACTGTCGATCATCTGTATGTTACCGTCGTAAGCTTCTACGATAGCGTCCATAAGTTGATCCCAGATGCCCTTCTTGCGCCAGCGGTTGAAGCGGTTGTAGCAGGTCGTGTAAGGCCCGTAGCGCTCGGGCAGGTCTCGCCAGGGGGCGCCAGAGCGCAGTACCCACATGATGCCGTTGAGGACGCGCCGATCATCCACACGCGGGACGCCGCGAGGCTTGTTCGGCAGCAACGGTTCGATCACGCTCCATTCGAAGTCGGTCAGGTCGTAGCGGTTCATCGGCAGGCTCCCGCAATTTGGGAGCTTGAATCATGATTCGCTCTCTCCGGCAATTATTTTATGGGTACAGAACCTAATTCCGGAATGGTTTGGGGTATGGATAGGTATTCATGGACGGCAAGGCTTCGGTTGAAGCACTTTCCGCTCACACGCGGTCATATCCTGCAGCAGTGAAGCAGGTTTGGCTCTCGGCGGTGCGGCCTGAGTAGCCCAGGACCGCGCTCGCCTGCGCGCTGAGGCTGGTCACTCGGGTCGGAACGCTCCAGAATGCCCGCAAGGCGAAGGAGGCGAGGCGGGGGAGGCGGCGGCATGCCGACTGAAGCGCCACTCGAGCAATCCTCAGCGGCGCTCAGCAGGCGCCGTCAGCGTAGCTGGCTCGTACGCAACCTGGCGCGGCCGGAGACCGGCGCCTTCGCCGCGGCCATCGTCGTCTTCGTGTTCTTCTCGCTCGCCTCGCCGCATTTCTTCAGCGATCGCGTCATCGGCACGGTCATGTTGAGCTCGGCGACGCTCGGCATCCTCGCGGTCGGCGTCGGCCTGCTGATGATAGCGGGACAGTTCGACCTCTCCGTCGGCTCGGTCTACGGCCTCGCGTCCGGCATCGCGCTCACGCTTCTGAACGCGGGCGTCGATGCGCCCGCCGTTCTCGTCATCACCTTGATCGCGGGTCTCGCCATCGGCGCCGTCAACGGTCTTCTGGTGACCAAGCTCGGTATTCACTCCTTGATCATCACCCTGGGCGCCTTGATGTTCTATCGCGGTTGCCTGCTGGCGCTAACCGGCGGCTTTCCAATTCGGCTCAACGCCAAGCACTCCTTCCTGGAAGCCTTCGACTTCATCTGGGGGCCGCCGCCCAACGGTTGGCTCCAGGGGCCGTTCTTCTGGTTCATCGTCCTCGTCCTCGTCTTTCATATCGTCTTGGTGCGGCACCGCTTCGGCAACCACATCTACGCCGTGGGCGGCAATGTGCAGTCTGCCGTTGCCGTGGGAATCCACACGGTGCGCACTCAGGTCACGGCGTTCATGTTGTGCTCCATGATGGCCGCCTTTGCCGGCTTCATCTCGGTGGCACGCTTTTCCAGCACGGACGGTCTGCGCGGCCAGAGCATGGAGCTGGAGGTCGTTCTGGCGGTCGTTATCGGCGGCGCGTCGCTCACCGGCGGCTACGGCAGCATCGTCGGCGCAGCGTTGGGGGTTCTGATTGTCGCCATGGTGCAGCAGGGCCTCATACTTCTCGGTGTCCAGGTCTACTGGTATCGTGCCGGGATCGGCATTTTGCTGATCGCCGCCGCGGTCATAAACCTGATGGTGCGCAAGCGCCTGCATGCATAAGGGGAGCGTAGTGCGGCGCAATCCGGGCCCGCCGACGATGGCGAGACCTCGCCGTTCTCGGCCGTCCCAACCAGGGAGGAAATAATGAAACGCCCGAATGCCAGGAAACTCTTAACCGCCGCGCTCGGCGCGGCCGTCTTGTCGCTCGGCCTCATCGCCGGCGTCCCGCAGGTCGCCGACGCTGCCGACTCCTGCGAGGGTCGCACCGAGCACTTCATTTATTATGCCACTCATGCCATCCCGCATCCGGTATGGGAGACGGTGCGTCGGGGCGCGGTGCGCGGCGCGGCGGACAATTGCCTCAGGATGAAGTGGACCCAGTCCGACACCTTCAGCATCGAAGACACGGTCAACCGCATGGAAGCCGCGGTCGCCGAGAGGCCGGACCTGCTTGTGATCACTGCAACCGACCCCGTCACCATGCGGCCTACGCTCGAGAAGGCCGCTGCCGACGGGATTCCGGTCATCGCCATCAACGTCGAGGATCCGGCGCCGCGTGGCGAGCGCGTTCCCTATCTGCTCTATATCGGTGCAGACATGTACCTCAGCGGCAAGGAAGCATCGGCGCTCGTGCTTGCCGAGCGTCCCGACGCAAAGCGGGCGCTGTGCTTGCATAACGCGCCAGGGCATGTCGGCCTCGACGCCATGTGCCGGGGCTTCCTTGACGGGATGAACGAAGGCTCGGGCGCGCCCGGAGAGGTGATCCCGGTCTCGCTCGACATCAGCGTCACCGAGGCGACGATATCCAACTACCTCACCGCCAATCCCGACACGGACGCCATCTTCGCGATGGATGCCGGGCCGGCATCGTTCGGCGCCGCGCTGGCGGTCGTAAGACGCGAGGAGCGCACCGACGACATCACGTTGACGACCTTCGACGTATCGCCTGAGCAGCTGGAAGCGGTCGCTTCGGGCGAGGCGATCGGCGGTATCGATCAGCTGATGTACTTGCAGGGGTATTTGCCGGCGGTGCTCGCCCGCACCTATCTCGATTGGGGCATGATTCCCTCGAGCAATATCCTGACCGGCCCTGCCGTCATCAGTTCGGTCAACATCGAAGCGGTGAAGCGGCGGGTCTTCGAGGCCGACCTGCGCTAGGCGCAGGCGTTATCAGGCGCTCCGGGGGAGACTTCGGCTCCCCCGGGGGCGTCGAGTTTGAGCAGTGAATCGGGGGCCGGCGCCTCGCACTAAAACGCGACGCGCAGGCCCACGTTCACGAGGTGGTCGCTGCGGGAGCCGTCGCCGGTGCGGCCTGAGTAGCCCAGGACCGCGCTCGCCTGCCCGCCGAAGCTCATGGAAACGCCGAGATCGACGCTTAGCCAGGACTCGGGCGGCACAAACCCTTCCGCCGTGAACTGCCCCGCCATGGTGTTGGAGCCTGCCGTGACCGCAACGGGATCGCCGTCGAGCGCCGTCTCGTAGGCGACGGCGGCGTAAGGGCGAATGCCGAGGCTCTCCGAGCCCGCCTCGAACGTGATCCGGTAGCTGGCGCGGGCGACGAGGGAGTTCCGCTCGAACTCGGAGAAGTTCATGGCGGTGGGAGAGGCTCCCTTTTCGCGATAGCTCCTCACCTCTTGATCGAGCCAGGAGAGGCCGAGCTCCGGGCCGTGGCGGGCCCCTCCCATCTCACCCATCGTCCAGCCGAGAATGAGATCGAGGCCGACCTGACGCGCCACCGTCGAGCCGCGCTCGGTGCTTACCGCGGACCCAAGGGTCATCGAGCGCTCGATGTCCAGCCCGGTCCTGCCCAGTTGCAGTCCGCCGCCCGCGTAGAATCCGCCCTGCCCCCAGGTCCCGTAGAGCGAGCCGACGGCCGTGTCGCCCTCCAGGCGGGCATTCGAGACGGTATTGTCGTGGCGGCCCAGGCTCAGCGCGACGCCCCACCAGCAGTTGGTCTCGGGCCCCTGGCCAAAGCCTAGAGTCACGGCGTGCTCATCGGCGTGCGCCTCGCCGAGGCGCGGCGGAGCATCGACCGCGCGCCGGCTGGTGTGCGTCAGGACGAAGCTATGCCATTGCCCGACCGGTCGCTCCCAGTCGGACAGGCGCTCGGCGGCGAGGACGCTGCGGTGCGCGGCGACTGCGGCCTCGCCCGCTTCGCCGGCGAGCGACACCTGCACCGGCGCCAGATCCTGAGCCAGGGTTGCATTGCCGGAATCGCTCAGGATGTCGCCCGACGCGAAGCCGGCGGTAGCGATGACAACCAGAAGAGAGCGAATGAGAGGATGCATCGGATGCCTCCCGCGTGGCGGCCGGCCAGCACGCGCGACAGCCAAGAGACCATCCGTCCCGGCGCTGACTCTCGGCCCTGACCCCAAGCGACGAGCGCGTTCGCGCGCCATTATCGACTCTTGCCGTCGTCTGCGCCACCCGCCGGGGCACTAGGGCGCACCCGCCTCCTCGGCGAGCAAGGCGGCAAGACCGGCGCGATAATTCGGATAACGCAGCGTGACGCCCAGCTCTTTCTTGATGCGGTCGTTGGAGACCCGCCGGCTGTCGGCGTAGAAGCTCCGCGCCATTGGCGAGAGGTCCGCGTCCTCCAGGGGCATGAGCGGCGGTGGCGCGACGCCCAGCAAGGCGCAGGCGTGCGCGACGACGTCCGCCGCGGGCGCCGGCTCGTCGTCGCACACATTATAGATGGCCCCTGCGCGGGGCTTGGCGATGGAGGCGGCCAGCACCTGTGCGATGTCGGCCACATGAATGCGGGAGAAGACCTGCCCCGGCTTCGCGATGCGCTTGGCCTCGCCGCGCCTCACGGTGGCCAGCGCGTTGCGGCCCGGCCCATAGATTCCGGCCAGACGAAAGACCTGCACGGCAAGCCCGTGATCCTCGCCGAGGGCGAGCCAGCCCCGTTCCGCTTCGAGCCTGCGCTTGCCGCGCGTGCCGGTGGGCGAAGGTGCGGCGCTCTCATCCACCCAGGCGCCGCCGCTATCGCCGTAGACCCCCGTGGTGGAGAGATAGCCGATCCATTCCAGGCCCTCGATGGCGGCAATATCGGCGCCGTGGCAGTCGAGCGCGGGATCGCCCTCCGCATCGGGCGGGATCGAGAGGAGGATATGTGTCGCGCCGGCGAGGTTCCGCGCCGGGTGCGCAAGCGGCGCCTCGCGTGAGAAGGGGACGGTGTCGACGCCCGCTTCCGCCAGCGCGCCGCAACCCTCGGCCCTTCGGCCGGTGCCGGCGAGGGACCAGCCGGCGGGGCCGAGCAGTTCGCCCAAGGCCGAGGCGCTGAACCCGTAGCCGAAGCAGAACAGCCCCTTGTCATGTGCCGTCGTCATGGTCGGGCGTGACCGGAACACCCCGACGGGGGCCCCGCACCCTGCCATTCCGCCAAGACGGCAGGGTCGCGCTCGACGGGTGCGTGGCGGGCGCGGAGTGCGGCGAAAGCGGCCGCTGGCGCGAGCCGCCGCGACGCCCACACAGCCATGGCCCGTACCAGGGGCGAGGGGTCGCCGAGCAGCCGCCGGGCCGCCGGCCAAAGTGCGGCATCCCCGCTATTGCCGATGGCGATCAGCACGTTGCGCACAAAGCGGTCGCGCCCAGTGCGCTTGATCGGGCTGCCTGAGAAGACGGTCCTGAAGGTCCTGTCGTCCAGCGCGGCGAGGTCGGCAAGCCGGGGCGCCGTCAGCTCAGCGCGCGGCAGAAAGGCGTACTCCTCGGTCCGGCGGGCGAACTTGTTCCACGGACAGACCGCGAGACAATCGTCGCAGCCATAGATCCTGTTGCCCATGGCCTCGCGGAACTCGGGCGCGATGTGGCCCTTGTGCTCGATGGTGAGGTACGAGATGCAGCGCCTGGCATCGAGCCGGTAGGGCGCGGGGAAGGCGTCGGTCGGGCAGATGTCGAGGCACTGGCGGCAGGAGCCGCAGTAATCGGCCTCGGGCTCGTCGGGCGCGAGGTCGAGGGTCGTGAACAGCTCACCGAGGAAGAGCCACGAGCCGTGGCGGCGGGAGACGAGGTTGGTGTGCTTTCCCTGCCAGCCGAGCCCAGCGCGGGCCGCAAGCGGCTTCTCCATCACCGGCGCCGTGTCCACGAAGAGCTTCACCTCGGCGCCGAAGGTGTCTGCGACGAAGCGCGCGAGCCGCCGGAGCCGGCGCTTGAGCACGTCGTGGTAGTCGCGCCCTTGCGCATAGGCCGAGACGATGCCCCGCGTGCGCGTGGCCAGCAGACGCAGCGGGTCGTGCGCCGGGCCGTAGTTCAGGCCCACCACCACGATGCTGCGCGCCTCGGGCCAGAGCGCGCGGGGGGCGGCGCGTCGCTCGGCGGTGCGGGGCAGCCACGCCATGTCCCCGGCGTAGCCCAGGCGCAGAAACTTCTGGAGCCCCTCGCCGTCCGCCGGCGCATCGTCGGCACTGGCCACGCCCACGGCCTGGAACCCGAGCGAGCGGGCGCGAGCGAGGATCGCGTCGCGCGCGTCCGGAGGAGTGGTCGTTTCGCTCGCCGCCAGGGCGCTAAGTCCTCCCTTCGGTACCGTCGATCAGCATGTCGAGCGAGGTCGCGACGGTTGCCAGGCGGACCGCGCCGCGATCTCCAGCGTAGACCACGCGCCGGTGAAGGAGCGCGCCGCCCGGCCCGGCGCAGGCGTGGTGCACCAGGCCGACCGGCTTGGCCGCGGTTCCCCCGCCGGGCCCTGCGATGCCGGTCACCGCGACCGCGAGGGTGGCGTCGGAGCGGGCGAGCGCGCCTTCCGCCATCGCCCGCGCCACCTCCTCGCTGACCGCGCCCACGCGCATCAGCAGCTCGTCGGGCACGCCCAGCAGGTCCCGCTTGGCCTCGTTGGCATAGGTCACGAAGCCGCGGTCCACGACATCCGATGAGCCTGCGATCTCGGTCAGGCAAGCGGCGATCAGCCCGCCGGTGCAGGATTCCGCCGTCGCGACGCGCAGGCCCTTCGTGCGGCAGAGCGAGAGCACCCGCTCGGCCCGCTCGATGATGTCCGCAGGGAAGGTCACAGCCATATCCAGACGTTCCAGAGCAGGACCGCCGCCAGGGCGCCGGCGACGACGTCATCCAGCATCACGCCGAGCCCGCCCTTCACGCGCCGGTCGAGCAGGCTGATCGGCCAGGGCTTCACCACGTCGAACAGGCGGAACAGCACGAAGCCCACCGCGTAGACGGCAATCGTCGGCGGCACCAGCAGCAGGGCCACGAACTGACCCGCGACCTCGTCGATCACGATTGCCGATGAGTCTCGGGTCCCGGTGCGGCGCTCGTAGGCGCCGGCAGCCCAGATGCCGATCACGATGAGCACGAGGGTCGCGATGGCGAGGCCAAGCATGCCGGTGTAGGTCCTGAGCAGCCAGGCTAGAGGCAGCGCCAATGCCGACGCCACCGTTCCCGGCGCCCAGCGGACGAGGCCCGCGCCGAAGCATGTCGCGATCAGGGCCGCCGGATCGCGCAGGTTGAAGCGGGCCGGCTCCGCCTCAGCGGTCATTTCCGCTCTCGATGGGCAGTCGGACCGTGGCGACTGCCTGGGCAGCGATGCCCTCGCCACGTCCGGTGAAGCCGAGGTGCTCGGTCGTGGTCGCCTTGAGGCTGATGCGGGCAGGGTCCAAGCCCAGAAGAGTGGCGAGCCGCGCCATCATGGCCTCACGGTGCGGGCCGATCTTGGGCCGCTGACAGATCACCGTGACATCCACATGGCTGAGGAGGCCGCCGCGCTCCGCCATGAGCTTCAGCGCATGGGTTACGAAGCGCGCGGACTCGGCGTCCCGCCAGGCCTCGTCGAAGGGCGGGAAGTGGGTGCCGATATCGCCCGCCGCCAAGGCGCCCAGCAGCGCGTCGACGATGGCGTGGAGCACAACGTCGCCGTCGGAGTGGCTGACCACGCCCTGGGCGTGCGGCACCGCCACGCCGCCCAGCATGAGGTGGTCGCCGGGGCCGAAGCGGTGGACGTCGAAGCCCATGCCGACGCGGGTTTCGAATGCGGCCACAGTAGCGACGTCGCGCGCACCCTGCGCCGCCAGGATGCGCTCGGCACGGGCGAAATCCTGCTCGGTGGTAATTTTGAGGTTGTCCTCGTCGCCGGGGCTGAGCGCCACGGAGAGCCCGGCCTGCTCGGCCACCGCGGCATCGTCGGTCAGCGCGCTGCCGGCCGCAGCGCGGTGGGCGTCAAGGATGGCGGGATAGCGGAAGCCCTGCGGGGTCTGGGCGCGCCAGAGCCCCTCGCGCGGCACCGCGCCCGCAATCACGGCACCGCTCGGCGCCGCCCGCTTGAGGCTGTCGCTCACCGCGAGCGCAGGCAGCGACCCGTCGTGGCCTTCGAGCGCATCGAGCGCGCCGTCAATCACGGCGGCGGAAACCAGGGGCCGCGCGCCGTCGTGGATCAGCACCAGGTCGGGCGGTGCGTCCGCCAGGCTTTCCAGGCCCTTTCGCACGGAGTCCTGCCGGGTCTCGCCGCCGGCCACCGGCGCGAGCAGCGCGCCGCCAGCCACACCGCCACTTTCGCGCACCGCCTCGTCATAGAGGGACTGGTCGGCGGGGTTGATCACCACCCTGACCCTGTCGATGCCCGGGTGGGTCGCGAAGCGTTGCATGCTGTGGCCCAGCACCGCGCGCCCCGCGAGCTGGCGGTACTGCTTGGGCAGGGGCCCGCCGACCCGGTGGCCGCGCCCGGCGGCGACGATCAGGGCAGCGGCGCTGACCATGCTGGATCCGTGGCGCGGGCGGCGGCGTTCCGCAGCCCAACTCGATTGGTGCCGGCGGCAGGACTCGAACCCGCAACCCCTTGATTACAAATCAAGTGCTCTACCAGTTGAGCTACGCCGGCCGATCGGCCGCTGCAGGCGCGCGCGATCATGGAAGACCCGCTATCAAGCGCGGCCTGCCAGCCGAGTCAAGGCGAAGGGCGCCGCGCTGCCGCGCCCGGCGTTCCTTTCCAGTCGCCCCGCTCATTGCCGCGAAACTTCGTAGAGCGCGATGGCGGCGCCGTTGGAGACGTTGAGGCTCGCCATCGAGCCCGGCATGGGGATGCTCGCGGTCGAATCGCAGCGCTCGCGAGTGAGCCGGCGCATGCCCTGGCCTTCGGCGCCCAGCACGAGCGCGAGCGGCGCCTTCACGCTGACGGCCCTGAGCGGCTCGAGCGCGTCATGGTCGAGGCCGAGGCACCAGAACCCCAGCTCTTTCAGCACGATAAGGGCGCGCGCGATGTTGACGACCCGGGCAAGCGGCACCGTCTCCAGCGCGCCGGACGCCGCCTTGGCGAGCGCGCCGGCGCCCTGCGGCGAATGCCGGTCCTGAACCACGACGGCCCCCACCGCGAAGGCCGCCGCCGAGCGCAGAATCGCGCCGACGTTGTGCGGATCCGTTACCTGGTCGAGCACGACCACGATGCGCGCGCCCTCCGCCCTCTGCACCACGCCGCGGCAGGCAGAAGCGAGGTCGACCGCCGGCAGCGGCGCCGTCTCGAGCACGATGCCCTGATGAACGGTGCCCTCCGGCAACAGGGCGGCGACATCCTGGCGCGAGACGATCTGCGGCGCTTCGAGCAAGGCACGGGCGGCGAGCGGAAGCATTCGGAAGTCGGTTCGCTCGGCGAGCAGCGCAGCTCCCTCCTCGGTCACGATCAGCCGATGGCAGCGGCGGCTCGGGTTGGAGAGCGCGGCGGCCACGGCATGGGTGCCATAGAGCCGCTCGCGACGGGGTCGCGCCTGGGCGCGTTGCTCCTGATGCGTACGCCGGCGCCCGGCTCCACGCTCGCGCGGGCGGCGAGAACTGTTGCGTGCCATGACGCACCCTATTATAAGACTTCAATCCCTTTTGCGAGACGCCCCGGCATTCGGGCCGCCCGGCGCGCGCTGACGCCGCGGCCGATGGCGCGGTGGGCCGTCACGGAGAGCTCCTTTGGGCGTTGACAATCGAACGCGGATGTTCATAGTGCGCCGTTCCGAGTCCTGGGCGCGTCCACCTCGGCGCGGAGGGGTGGCCGAGTGGTTAAAGGCAGCAGACTGTAAATCTGCCGACGTATGTCTACGTAGGTTCGAATCCTACCCCCTCCACCACACGGGCGGCGCGCGCATGCGCGACGCAGGGCGCGGGGGACTTGAGATCGAGCGGGTGTAGCTCAATGGTAGAGCCCCAGCCTTCCAAGCTGGTTACGTGGGTTCGATCCCCATCACCCGCTCCAGAGTATAGGGCCGTCACCGCAGCAGCGGTGCGCGGCTTGTGACGTCTTTTTAGCCGCCGCGACTACGTGGCGGTCGAGGAATGGGACACCGATGGCGAAGGCGAAGTTTGAGCGTACGAAGCCGCACTGCAACGTTGGGACGATTGGTCACGTTGACCATGGGAAGACGACGTTGACGGCGGCGATCACGCGGATACTGGGCGAGGCGGGCGGCGCGGACTTTGTGCCCTTTGACGAGATTGACAAGGCGCCGGAGGAGCGTGAGCGCGGGATCACGATTGCGACGGCGCACGTCGAGTACGAGACGGCGCACCGCCACTACGCGCACGTGGATTGCCCGGGTCACGCGGACTACGTGAAGAACATGATCACGGGCGCTGCGCAGATGGACGGCGCGATTCTCGTGGTTTCTGCGGCGGACGGCCCGATGCCTCAGACGCGGGAGCACATTCTGCTTGCGCGTCAGGTGGGCGTTCCTGCGCTGGTTGTCTACATGAACAAGGTGGACATGGTTGACGACGAGGAGATTCTGGACCTTGTCGAGTTGGAGGTTCGGGAGTTGTTGTCGGAGTACGAGTTTCCCGGGGACGACATTCCTGTGATCCGGGGCTCTGCGCTTGCGGCGCTTGAGGGCGGCGACGAGGCGACGGGTCGTGATTCGGTTCTGGAGCTGATGGCGGCGGTTGACGACTACGTGCCGCAGCCTGAGCGTCCGAAGGACCAGCCCTTCCTGATGCCGATCGAGGACGTGTTCTCGATTTCGGGCCGGGGGACGGTTGTGACGGGCCGGATCGAGCGGGGTGTCGTGAATGTCGGCGACGACGTCGGGATCATCGGGATCCGTGAGACGACGAAGACGGTGTGCACGGGCGTTGAGATGTTCCGGAAGCTGCTGGATCAGGGCGAGGCGGGTGACAATGTGGGCGTTCTGCTTCGGGGCACGAAGCGCGACGATGTCGAGCGCGGTCAGGTATTGGCGGAGCCCGGGACGATCACGCCGCACACGCGTTTCGAGGCTGAGACCTACATTCTGACGAAGAACGAGGGTGGCCGTCACACGCCCTTTTTCTCGAACTACCGTCCGCAGTTTTACTTCCGGACGACGGACGTTACGGGGACGATCGGGCTGCCGGAAGGGACGGAGATGGTGATGCCCGGCGACAACGTGACGATGCTGGTGGATCTGATTGCGCCGATTGCGATGGACGAGGGGCTTCGCTTCGCCATCCGCGAGGGCGGGCGCACCGTCGGCGCCGGCGTCGTCGCCAAAATCGTCGAGTAGAGCGCGGCATCCCGCCGCAGCACGCAAACGGATTAGGAGTGTAGCTCAATTGGTAGAGCGCCGGTCTCCAAAACCGGAGGTTGGGGGTTCGAGACCCTCCACTCCTGCCATCTGTGCAGGTAGGGGCGGGCGCTGACCATGGCCCGCACGCCGCCGCTCGAGTTTTTGCGCCAAGCACGCCAGGAGATTGGCAAGGTCACATGGCCCACCCGCAAGGAGACCGTCATCAGCACCATCATGGTGCTGATCATGGTGGTTATCATGGCAATCTTCTTCTTCCTGATTGATCAGGTGCTCTCCATCGGGGTGCGGGCGATTCTGGGGCTCGGCGGATGACGGACATGCCGGCAGCAGAGGCGCACATGGATGACGGCCAGGGGCCGGCGCGGCACTGGTACATCGTCCACGTCTACTCGGGCTTCGAGAAGAAGGTGGCGCATTCGATCCGCGAGCAGGCCAGTCAGCAGGGCCTCGATCACTTGATCGCCGACGTCATGGTGCCCTCGGAAGAGGTCGTCGAGATGCGGCGCGGCGCCAAGGTCAAGTCGGAGCGCAAGTTCTTCCCCGGCTACGTGCTGGCGCACATCAGCATGACCGACGAAACCTGGCACCTGATCAACAATACGCCGAAGGTGACCGGTTTTCTCGGGAGCGGCGGCAAGCCGGTGCCGATCAGCGACGACGAGGCGGACCGCGTGCTGAAGCAGATCAAGGATGGGGTCGAGCGGCCGAAGCCCTCGGTCATCTTCGAGATCGGCGAGACCGTGCGGGTCTGCGACGGCCCCTTTACCTCCTTCAGCGGACTGGTGGAGGAGATCGACGAGGAGCGGGCGCGGCTCAAGGTCGCGGTATCGATTTTCGGCCGGGCGACGCCGGTCGAGCTGGAATACGCGCAGGTCGAGAAGGCCTGAGGGTAGGGCGGGAGCAACATGGCCAAGAGAGTCACAGGGACGATCAAGCTGCA
This sequence comes from Alphaproteobacteria bacterium, assembly GCA_963422645.2. Taxonomy (GTDB): domain Bacteria; phylum Pseudomonadota; class Alphaproteobacteria; order UBA828; family UBA828; genus WTGU01. The sequence goes on along the minus strand of CAXXVO010000005.1, from coordinate 320,711 downwards.
GGTGCCGGCGGGGCAAGCCAACCCGTCGCCGCCGATCGGCCCGGCGCTGGGTCAGGCAGGGCTCAACATCATGGAGTTCTGCAAGACCTTCAACGCGCAGACCCAGAACCTCGAGCAGGGGATGCCGATCCCGACCGTGATCTCGGTCTATCACGATCGGACATTCTCGTTCGTGACCAAGAGCCCGCCGGCCAGCTTCTTCCTCAAGAAGGCGGCGGGAATCGACAAGGGCTCCGAGACGGTGGGCCGGGTCGACCCGGTGGGCCAGGTGACGCAGGCGCAAGTTCGCGAGATCGCGGAGAAGAAGATGGTAGACCTCAACGCCGACGATATGGACGCCGCCTGCCGCATCATCGAAGGGTCGGCGCGGTCCATCGGCATCCAGGTGGTGGGCTAAGGGCGATGGCGAAGATCGGAAAAAGGCTGCGGCAGGCCAAGGAGCGGATCGACCGCGACAGGACCTATGTGCTGGGCGAGGCGATCACGCTGGTGAAGCAGGGCGCGAAGGCGAAGTTCGACGAGACCGTCGAAATGAGCGTCGGGCTCGGCGTCGACCCCCGCCACGCGGACCAGATGGTGCGCGGCGTCGTGGCACTCCCCCACGGCACCGGCAAGACCGTGCGCGTCGCGGTCTTCGCCAAGGGCGACAAGGCCGAGGCCGCGCGTGAAGCAGGCGCCGACATAGTCGGCGACGAGGACCTCGCAGCCGAGGTCCAGGGCGGCAAGATCGAATTCGACCGCTGCATCGCGACGCCCGACATGATGCCCATCGTCGGCAAGCTCGGCCGCATTCTGGGCCCGCGCGGGCTCATGCCCAACCCGAAGCTCGGCACGGTGACGCCCGACGTGACCGAGGCCGTGCAGGCGGCCAAGGGCGGCCAGGTGGAGTTCCGGGTCGAGAAGGCCGGCATCGTCCACGCCGGCATCGGCAAGGCGAGCTTCGCGGATCAGGCGCTGGCCGAAAATGCGCGCGCGCTGGTGGACGCGCTCAATCGGGCGAAGCCGAGCGGCGCCAAGGGAATCTACATGAAGCGGGCGGCGCTCAGCTCCTCCCAGGGGCCGGGCGTGAAGCTCGACGTCGCCGCCCTGCAGGCGGAGACAGCGGCATCGTGACTGGCGGCGTGAGCGGCGCGTGTCTGCGCCTCGCGTCTGCCGGATAAGCCGGAGGAAGTCGTGGAACGAGTCAAGAAGGAAGAGATCGTCGAAGCCCTGCGCGGCATCTTCGAGAACACGAATCTCGTCGTCGTCACGCAGTTCAGCGGGCTCTCGGTGGCGGAGGCCTCCGACCTGCGCCGCCAGATGCGCGCGGCCGGCGCCACCTTCCGCGTCACCAAGAACCGGCTCGCGAAGCGGGCGGTCGAAGGCACGTCCTTCGCCCCGCTCGCGGACCTCTTCACGGGCACCAGCGCGATCGCCTATTCGGACGATCCGGTGGCCGCGGCCAGGGTCGCGGTGACCTACGCCAAGGGGAACGAGAAGCTGATCATCGTGGGCGGCGCCCTCGGCGGCGCCGCGCTCGATCGGGGCGATGTGCGCTCGCTCGCAGAGCTGCCCTCGCTCGATACGCTACGTGCCCAGCTGATCGGTGTGCTGAATGCGCCGGCGACCAAGATCGCCGCCGTGCTGAGCGCGCCGGCAGGCCAGCTCGCGCGCGTCCTCAACGCCTATTCTGAACAAGGAGACACCGCCAGCAAGAGCGACCCAGCCGGCGATTAATAGCCAACGCACACCAAGAATAGTCCAACCCCCCAGGAGACTAACGACATGGCTGATCTAGCCAAAATTGCAGACGAGCTTTCGACCCTGACGGTGATCGAGGCCTCCGAGTTGAGCAAGATGCTCGAGGAGAAGTGGGGGGTCTCCGCGGCCGCCCCCGTTGCCATCGCCGCCGCCCCCGGTGCCGCGCCAGCGGCCGAGGAGGCCGAAGAGCAGACCGAATTCACCGTGGTGCTGACATCCTTCGGCGAGAAGAAGATCAACGTGATCAAGGAAGTGCGCGCGATCACCAGCCTCGGCCTCAAGGAGGCCAAGGCGCTGGTCGAGGGCGTGCCGAACGCGGTCAAGGAAGACGTGTCCAAGGACGACGCAGCCAAGATGAAGGAGCAGCTCGAAGCTGCCGGCGCGACCGTCGAGGTCAAGTAGCGACGATTGGCTATCGCCGGCGCACGCCCGGTCACGTGCCGGGTAGCACCGGCCCCGCTGTCGCGCTGCGGCGTGGGCGGGTACGACTCCGCGCGGCCACGGCTGCGCGGCGTGTGCCGCCGCACCGCACGTAACGACTAACCCACGGCCCGCCGCGGCGCTCAAGCCGCGGCCGGAGCCGAGAGTCCGAGAGGGGTACCATGGTGCAGTCTCGCAAGGCCCACCGCAGGCTACGTCGCAGTTTCAGCCGCATTCCCCAGGTTGCCTCGATGCCGAATCTCATCGAGGTGCAGAAGCGCTCTTACGAGTTCTTCCTGCAACGGGCGATAGAGGGCGACCGGCGCTCCGAATCCGGGCTTCAGCGGGTCTTCAAGTCGGTGTTCCCGATCCGGGACTTTTCCGACAAGGCATCGCTGGAATTCGAGCGCTACGAGTTCGAGGAGCCCAAGTACGACGTCGAGGAATGCCAGCAGCGCGGCATCACCTACGCGGCGCCGCTCAAGGTGACGCTGCGTCTCGTGGTCTGGGATGTGGACGACGACAGCGGGCTCCGCTCTGTGCGGGACATCAAGGAGCAGGACGTCTACATGGGCGACATGCCCTTGATGACCGACAACGGCACCTTCGTCATCAACGGCACCGAGCGGGTGATCGTTTCCCAGATGCACCGCTCGCCGGGCGTCTTCTTCGACCACGACCGGGGCAAGACGCACAGCTCCGGCAAGTATCTCTACGCCGCCCGGATCATCCCCTACCGGGGCTCCTGGCTCGACTTCGAGTTCGATGCCAAGGACCTGGTCTTCGTGCGCATCGACCGGCGCCGCAAGCTGCCGGTGACGGTGCTGCTGCGCGCGCTCGCCATGGATACGGAGGAGATCTTCGATCACTTCTATTCCAAGGTGATGCACACCCGGGCCGATGACGGCTGGAAGGCGCCGATCGAGCCCGAGCGCCTGCGCGGGGTGAAGCTGTTCGACGATCTGGTGAACGCGGACACCGGCAAGACCGTGGTCGAGGCCGGGCGCCGCGTGACCGCGCGCGTGCTCAAGAAGCTGAGCGATGCCAGCATGACCGAGCAGCTGATCAGCGCCGACAAGCTGATCGGGCAATACGCCTCCGACGACATGATCAATCCCGAGACCGGGGAGGTGCTGATCGAAGCCGGCGGCGAAATCGAGGAGAAGACGCTCGAATCCCTGGAGGAATGCGGGATCGACCAGATCTCGGTCCTTGGCATCGACCACATCAATATCGGCGCCTACATCCGCAACACCATCAGGCAGGACAAGACGTCGAACCGCGAAGAGGCGCTGCTCGAGATCTACAAGGTGATGCGGCCGGGCGAGCCGCCGACCGTCGAGACTGCCGAAAAGCTCTTCTACGACCTGTTCTTCGGCAAGGCCCGGCTGAAGGATGAATCGGTCGAGGCGCGCGCCGAGCCGGAAGCGGCCGCCGACGTGCTCGTTCGGCTGAAGCGGGCCGAGATGGGCGAGGTCTGGATCCTGGAGCAGGAGGAAGACTGGCTCAGGATCATCGTTCCTGCAGCCGTCCGGCCCCGTGAGATCGACGAGCCGGTATGGGTGCCTGTGGAGGCCTTCGCCCCGCTCGGCTCCGAGCGTTACGACCTCTCCGACGTCGGCCGGGTGAAGATGGGCATGCGGCTCAATCTCGACGGTAGCGACGAGCTCAGGGTGCTGCGGCGCAAGGATATCGTCGCCGTGGTCACGACCCTCGTCGCGCTGAAGGACGGCATCGGCGACATCGACGACATCGACCACCTGGGAAACCGCCGGGTGCGCTCGGTCGGCGAGCTGATGGAGAACCAGTACCGGATCGGCCTGCTCAGGATGGAGCGCGCGATCCGAGAGCGGATGAGCTCGGTCGATATCGACACCGTCATGCCGCACGACCTGATCAACGCGAAGCCTGCCGCGGCGGCGGTGCGCGAGTTCTTCGGCTCGTCCCAGCTCTCGCAGTTCATGGACCAGACCAATCCGCTGTCGGAAATTACCCACAAGCGGCGGCTGTCCGCGCTGGGGCCCGGCGGACTCACGCGCGAGCGGGCGGGCTTCGAGGTGCGCGACGTGCACCCGTCGCACTACGGGCGCATCTGCCCGGTGGAGACGCCGGAAGGCCCGAATATCGGCCTGATCAACAGCCTCGCCACCTACGCGCGGGTCAACCGCTACGGCTTCATCGAGAGCCCCTATCGCAGGGTGGAGGAGGGCCGACAGACCGACGAGGTGGTCTATCTCTCGGCGATCGAGGAGGCGAAGTACACCATCGCCCAGGCCAACGCGAAGACGGACGAGAACGCCGCTCTCAGCGAGGATCTGGTGAGTTGCCGGCGCAATGGCGAGTTCGTGATGTCGGCGCCCGACAACATCGAGTACATGGACGTCTCGCCGAAGCAGCTGGTCTCGGTTGCCGCTGCCCTCATCCCCTTCCTCGAGAACGACGACGCGAACCGGGCGCTGATGGGCTCCAACATGCAGCGCCAGGCGGTCCCCCTGGTGCGCGCGGAGGCGCCGCTGGTCGGCACCGGCATGGAAGAAGTCGTGGCCCGGGATTCCGGCGCTGCAATCGCCGCGCGCCGTGCCGGAACGGTCGAGCAGGTGGATGCCACCCGCATCGTGGTCCGCGCCGAGGGCGAGCACGACGGCAACGCGGAGTCCGCCGGCGTCGACATCTATAACCTGTTGAAATTCCAGCGCTCCAACCAGAGTACGTGCATCACGCAGCGGCCGCTGGTGCGGGTCGGCGAACGGGTGGTGTCGAGCCATGTCATCGCCGACGGGCCCAGCACCGACTACGGCGAGCTCGCGCTCGGGCGCAACGTGCTCGTCGCCTTCATGCCGTGGAATGGCTACAACTTCGAGGATTCGATCCTGATCTCCGAGCGGCTGGTCAAGGACGACGTCTTCACCTCCATCCATATCGAAGAATTCGAGGTGATGGCGCGCGACACCAAGCTGGGCCAGGAGGAGATCACCCGCGATATCCCCAATGTCGGCGAGGAGGGGCTCCGCAACCTGGACGAGGCCGGCATCGTCTATATCGGTGCAGAGGTTCAGCCGGGCGACATTCTGGTCGGCAAGATCACGCCCAAGGGCGAATCGCCGATGACGCCGGAGGAGAAGCTGCTGCGCGCGATCTTCGGTGAGAAGGCCTCCGACGTGCGCGACACTTCGTTGCGCGTGCCGCCCGGCGGCATGGGGACGGTCGTCGAGGTGCGCGTCTTCAACCGGCGCGGCATCGACAAGGACGAGCGGGCGCTCGCGATCGAACGTGAAGAGATCGAGCGGCTCGCCAAGGATCGCGACGACGAGCGCGCGATCATCGAGCGCAACATGTACGACCGCGTGCGTGCGTTGCTGCTGAACCGGATTGCGGCGCGCGGCCCCAAGGGTGTTGCCGCCAACACCAAGGTCACAGGCCGGGTTCTCGACTCGCTCTCCCGGGGGCAGTGGTGGCAGATCGTGCCGGCCAGCGAGCCGATCCTGACCCGCCTCGAAGCACTCAAGGAGGAGTTCGACGAGAACATCGGCCGGATTCAGGAACGCTTCGGGAGCAAGGTAGAGAAGCTGCAGCGCGGCGACGAGCTGCCGCCGGGCGTGCTCAAGATGGTCAAGGTGTTCGTCGCGGTGAAACGCAAGATGCAGCCCGGCGACAAGATGGCCGGCCGCCACGGCAACAAGGGCGTGGTCTCGAACATCGTGCCGATCGAGGACATGCCCTATCTGGAGGACGGGACCAGCGTCGATATCGTGCTCAACCCCCTCGGCGTGCCGTCGCGAATGAATGTCGGCCAAATCCTGGAGACCCATCTGGGGTGGGCCTGCCATGGGCTCGGGCTCAAGATCGGCGAGATGCTGGATCAGGCCCAGGCCGCAGACGGCACGGCCAACGGGGCGCTACGGAGCCTGTTGACCAAGGTCTACGACGGCGACCGGGAGGCCGACAACCAGGTCGCGACGTTGTCGGACTCGGAACTGGTCGAAGTCGGCGAGACCAGCAGGAACGGCATCCCCATGGCGACCCCGGTTTTCGACGGCGCCCACGAGATCGACATCGTGAAGATGCTCGAGCTCGCGGGCCTCGAGTCGAGCGGCCAGGTTACGCTGGTCGACGGGCAGACCGGCGAGCCCTTCGACCGCCAGGTGACGGTCGGCTACATCTACATGTTGAAGCTGCACCACCTGGTCGACGACAAGATCCACGCCCGCTCGATCGGGCCTTACAGCCTTGTCACCCAGCAGCCGCTCGGCGGCAAGGCGCAGTTCGGCGGCCAGCGCTTCGGCGAGATGGAGGTGTGGGCGCTGCAGGCCTACGGCGCCTCCTACACCTTGCAGGAAATGCTGACCGTCAAGTCGGACGACGTCTCGGGCCGTACCAAGGTCTACGAGTCGATCGTGCGCGGCGACGAGAACTTCGAAGTCGGAATCCCTGAATCGTTCAACGTTCTGGTCAAGGAGATGCAGTCTCTCGGCCTCGATATCGATCTCAGGACAACGAGCTGACGCAGAACCGGCACGGCCGCCCGGCGTCGCGGCAGGTTCGGAGGACACTCGATGAATGAGCTGATCAATCTCTTCGGTACGACAAGCACGGCCCAACAATTCAACCAGATCAAGATCTCCATCGCGAGCCCGGAGAAGATTCGCTCCTGGTCTTACGGCGAGATCAAGAAGCCGGAAACCATCAATTACCGGACCTTCAAGCCTGAGCGCGACGGGCTCTTTTGCGCCCGTATTTTCGGGCCGATCAAGGATTACGAGTGCTTGTGCGGCAAATACAAGCGCATGAAATACCGCGGCATTGTCTGCGAGAAGTGCGGCGTCGAAGTGATCCAGTCGAAGGTCCGGCGCGAGCGCATGGGCCATATCGAGCTGGCCTCGCCGGTCGCCCACATCTGGTTCCTCAAATCGGTGCCGTCGCGTATCGGGCTCTTGTTCGACATGACGCTCAAGGAGATGGAGCGAGTCCTCTATTTCGAGAGCTATGTCGTCACCGAGCCGGGATTCACCTCGCTCAACCAGTTCCAGCTGCTCACCGAGGATCAGTTCCGCCACGCGCAGGACGAGTTCGGTGCCGACGCCTTTGAGGCCGGAATCGGGGCCGAGGTGATCCGCAAGATGCTGGCCAAGCTCGATCTCGAAGAGGAGCGGGACACGCTGCGCGGTGAATTGGCCTCGACTAACTCCGAGGCCAAGCGCAAGAAGCTGGTCAAGCGGCTGAAGCTGGCCGAGTCCTTCATCCTCTCGGGCAACCGCCCGGAATGGATGATCCTCGAGGTCGTGCCGGTGATTCCGCCGGAGCTCCGCCCGCTGGTGCCGCTGGACGGCGGCCGCTTCGCGACCTCCGACCTCAACGACCTTTATCGCCGGGTGATTAACCGCAACAACCGCTTGAAGCGGCTGATCGAGCTGCGTGCGCCCGACATCATCGTCCGCAACGAGAAGCGCATGTTGCAGGAGGCGGTGGATGCGCTCTTCGACAACGGCCGCCGCGGCCGGGTGATGACCGGCGCAAACAAGCGCCCGCTGAAGTCGCTGAGCGACATGCTCAAAGGCAAGCAGGGGCGCTTCCGGCAGAACCTGCTGGGCAAGCGTGTCGACTATTCGGGGCGCTCGGTGATCGTCGTGGGACCCGAGCTCAAGCTGCACGAGTGCGGCTTGCCGAAGAAGATGGCGCTCGAGCTGTTCAAGCCCTTCATCTATTCCAAGCTCGAGCTCTACGGCATGGCCACCACGCTCAAGGCCGCAAAGCGCCTGGTCGAGAAGGAGCGGCCTGAGGTCTGGGACATCCTGGAGGAGGTGATCCGCGAGCATCCGGTGCTGCTCAACCGCGCGCCGACGCTGCATCGCCTCGGAATCCAGGCCTTCGAGCCGGTGCTGATCGAAGGCAAGGCGATCCAGCTTCACCCGCTGGTTTGCGCCGCCTTCAACGCCGACTTCGACGGCGACCAGATGGCGGTGCACGTGCCGCTCTCGCCCGAGGCGCAACTCGAGGCGCGGGTCCTCATGATGTCCACCAACAACATCCTGAGCCCCGCCAACGGCAAGCCGATCATCGTGCCGAGCCAGGACATCGTGCTCGGCATCTACTATCTGACCTACAGCCGGGACGGCGAGCGCGGCGAGGGCATGTCGTTCTCCAACATCGGCGAGGCGCAGAAGGCGTTCGAAGCAGGCGCGATCTCGCTGCATGCCAAGATCACCTGCCGCAGGACGGGCAAGAACGGTGCAGATCCCGTGCGGGTCGAGACCACAGCGGGCCGGCTGATTCTCTCGGAAGTGCTGCCGGAGAACGCCAACGTCCGCTTCGAGGCGATCAATCAGCTGCTCACCAAGCGCGAGCTCAGCGCCGTGTTCGATTCCGTCTACCGCCATTGCGGCCAGAAGGAGACGGTGATCTTCGCCGACCAGGTGATGAATCTCGGGTTCCGCTACGCGACCCGCGCCGGCATCTCCTTCGGCAAGGACGACATGGTGGTGCCGCGCGACAAGGCCAAGCTGGTGGAATTCACCGACCGCGAGGTGAGCCGCTACGAGCGTCAGTACTCCGACGGCCTCATCACCCAGGGCGAGAAGTACAACAAGGTCATCGACGCCTGGTCGCAGTGCACGGACAAGGTGGCGACGGCGATGATGAAGGGCATGTCGGACCTCACCGTGGGTGAGGACCGGCGGGGCGGGCCCGCGCTCAACTCGATCTACATCATGGCCGATTCAGGCGCGCGCGGCTCGGAAGCGCAGATGAAGCAGCTCGCCGGTATGCGCGGCCTGATGGCCAAGCCCTCGGGCGAGATCATCGAGACACCGATCAAGTCCAACTTCAAGGAAGGGCTGACGGTGCTCGAGTATTTCAACTCCACGCATGGAGCGCGCAAGGGCCTCGCCGACACCGCGCTCAAGACCGCCAACTCGGGCTATCTCACTCGCCGCCTCGTCGACGTCGCCCAGGACTGCATCATCGTCGAGGACGATTGCGGCACCACCGCCGGGCTTACGGTCAAGGCGGTGATCGAAGGCGGCGAGACCATTGCGACGCTCGGTGAGCGGGCGCTGGGGCGGGTCGCGTCGGAGCCGATCCTGGATCCGCTCTCCGGCGAGACGATCATGGACGCTAGCGAGATGCTCGACGAGCGCACCGTCGATCAGATCGAGCGGGCCAATATCGAAGAGATCAAGATCCGCTCGGTGCTCACCTGCGAAAGCGACGACGGCGTGTGCAGCCTCTGCTACGGGCGCGATCTCGCGCGCGGCACGCTCGCCAATATCGGTGAGGCGGTCGGCGTCATTGCGGCGCAGTCCATCGGCGAGCCCGGCACGCAGCTCACCATGCGCACCTTCCACATCGGCGGCGCGGCGCAGCGGGGCGCGGAGCAGTCGAGCGTCGAGGCGCCGATCGATGCGACGGTCGATGTCGAGAACGAGAATGTGGTGAGCGACAGCAGCGGCACCCCGGTGGTCATGGGCCGCAATCTCGAGGTCGCCTTGCGCAACGAGCAGGGCAGGGAGCGTGCGCGCCACCGCATCCCCTATGGTGCCAAGCTCTACGTCTCCCAGGGCGAGACCGTCGAGCGCGGGCACACCATCGCGTCGTGGGATCCCTTTACGCTGCCGCTGATCTCGGAGCGTTCAGGCGTTGTGCGCTTCTCCGACATGGTGGAGGGCCTCTCCTTCCGCGAGGTGGTGGACGAGCGAACCGGGGTCTCCAACAAGGTCGTGGTCGACTGGCGCCAGCAGCCACGCGGCAGCGACCTCAAGCCGCGCGTGGGATTGACCGACGAGAGCGGCGAGATCATCACGCTGCCGAACGGGCGCGAGGCGCAGTACTTCCTCTCGGTCGACGCCATTCTCAATGTCGAGGACGGCGAGACGGTGCATGCCGCCGACGTGCTGGCCCGCATCCCGCGGGAATCGACCAAGACCCGCGACATCACCGGCGGCCTGCCGCGGGTGGCCGAGCTGTTCGAGGCGCGCAAGCCCAAGGACCACGCGGTCATCACCGACATCACCGGCCGGGTCGAGTTCGGCAAGGACTACAAGGCCAAGCGGCGGATCATCGTCGTGCCGGACGACGACGCCAAGCCGGCCGAATACTTTATCCCCAAGGGCAAACACATCAGCGTCCAGGAAGGGGACATCGTGCGCAAGGGCGACCCGCTGATGGACGGCAACCGCGCCCCGCACGACATCCTGCGCGTGCTCGGCGTCGAGGCGCTTGCGACCTACCTGATCGACGAGATTCAGGAGGTCTACCGGCTGCAAGGCGTGAAGATCAACGACAAGCACATCGAGGTGATCTGCCGCCAGATGATGCAGAAGGTCGAGATCGTGGAGCCGGGCGGGACCACTTTCCTGGTCGGCGAGCAGGTCGACCGGGTCGAGTACGACGAAGTCAACGAGCGCGTCGACGGCGACGCCGCCAGCAGCATTCCCGTGCTCCAGGGCATCACCAAGGCATCGCTGCAGACCCGGTCCTTCATCTCCGCCGCGTCCTTCCAGGAGACCACGCGGGTGCTCACCGAGGCGGCGGTCTCGGGCAAGTCGGACAGCCTGCTCGGCCTCAAGGAGAACGTGATCGTGGGTCGCCTGATCCCGGCCGGCACCGGCAGTGTCGTCAACCGCATCCAGAAGCAGGCGGTGGAGCGCGAGTTGCTCAGGCAGACCGAAGAGGCGGAGGCTGAAGCGGCCGAAGACGCTGCCATCGAGGACGCCGGCGACGACTTCGGCGATGCGATGGGTGAGACGGCGGGCGAGGCCATGGTGGTGGAAGAGGAGCAGGTCTCCGTTCCCGCCGAGTAGGCGCGCGAGCGCACAGCAGCGTACGAACCATGATCGCGCGGGCGCGCCGCCTCGTGGCTGCGGCGGCCCTCGCGGGCCTCGCGTTTGCCGCCGCGCCCACGCCCGGTGCCAATGCAGCGACCTGCCCGTCCGGCACCGAGCTATTCGCCGAATACAGGCTCTTCTTCGGACGGAGCCAGGGCGACGTCGAGGTGGTGAGCGAGGAGGCTTGGCGCGCCTTCCTCGCCGAGGAGGTTACGCCCCGCTTTCCGGACGGCCTTAGCGTGCTCGATGCTGCGGGGCAGTGGCGCGACGGCTCGGAAAAGATCGTGCGGGAGCGCACCAAGCTCCTGCTCGTCCTCGCTCCGCCGGGCAAGGACGCCATGCGGCGCACGGATGAGATCGCAGACGCGTACAAGCGGGCTTTCGGCCAATCGAGCGTGCTCCGCGTCGTGACGGAGGCCTGCGTCTCGTTCTAAGGGGAACGGGGATCACAGGTGCCGGGGCTTTTGTACCCGCTTTGATCCAAATGCCTCAGTTTTGACTCCTCCGTAACATAACTATATAAACCCCTGTAATGGATGCGATGTTCGATTCGGCATCGGACGCAGGTGGGAGTTGACGTTGGCAGCGACTGCCGAACGCGAAGCACGCGTGCCACTTCTGCCCACGGGCTCGGGTCCCTTCTTCGCGCGCCGATTGAGCGAGTTGGGAGGGCTCGCGCTCGGCGGCATTGCGGCCGTCTTGGCGGTCGCGCTGATCACGTATTCGGCAGCCGATCCCTCCTTCAACAGCGCAGGCGGCGGCACGCCCGCCAATCTGGTCGGCCGCCCCGGCGCCTACGGCGCGGACCTTCTGCTGCAGTGGCTCGGCCTCGCTGCCGCGTTGGTGCCGGCGATTCTCGCGGCCTGGGCCTGGGCTCTGCTCAGCCATCGCGGGCTGACGCGGCGGCTGGTGCGCTTCGCCCTCGCGCCGCTCTCCGTCCTGCTCGCCGCAGTCGGCTGCGCGTCGCTGGGTATTGCCGACTGGCCAGCCGCTGCCGGGGCGGGCGGGGCCGCAGGCGAGCTTGCGCTGTCCGCGCTGGGCTCGGCGGGGCTCGGCAACGCCACCGGGATGACCGCCGCCGGCATCGGTGCGGTGTTCCTGGTTGCCGCCGCAGGTGCGCTGGTCTTTGCACTCGGAGTACCTTGGCGCGAGTGGCGCCAGCTCTTTCGGGGCGCCTATTGGCTCTTGCGCAGCGTGGTCAGCTGCGCCGCCTGGGCTGCCCGTTGGTCCTCCGGCAGGAGCGGAGACCGGGCGGCCGGCATCGAGGACGACGAGCAGGCCGCACCCCCGGACAGGCCGCGACGCTTCGCGCGATCTGCCGAGAAGACTAAGAGCGGGCGCCGGCGCGAGCCGAGCCTGCTACCTGTGGCACCGACCGCGGTGGAGGAACAGCCGGCCGAGCCCAGCATCGTCGAGAAGCCCCGGCGCAAGGCGAAGCCTGGCAAGCGGGAGAAGAAGGAGCGCCAGCCCGACCTCGATCTCGAGGACAGTGTCAAATACACGATGCCGCCGCTCGCGCTTCTCGCTGACGCGGATGCTGCCAACAAGGCAAATAGCGCGAGTGAAGAGGGGCTGAAGCAGAACGCGGGGATGCTGGTCTCCGTGCTCGAGGATTTCCGGGTCTTCGGCGAGATCACTCAGGTCAGGCCGGGGCCCGTGGTCACGCTCTACGAGCTCGAGCCGCAGCCGGGCACGCGAACCTCGCGGGTGATCGGGCTCGCCGACGACATCGCGCGCTCGATGAGTGCGATTTCGGTCCGCGCGGCGACGATTCCCGGGCGCAGCGTCATTGGCATCGAGCTGCCCAATGGGCAACGCGAGACCGTGCTGCTGCGCGAGTTGCTGGCGAGCGCCGCATACGAGAGCACCGAGTCCAGCCTCACGCTCGCGCTCGGCAAGGATATCGGCGGCAACCCGGTGATGGCGGATCTCGCGCGCATGCCCCACCTTCTGGTCGCCGGAACCACCGGCTCGGGCAAGTCGGTCGCGATCAACAGCATGATCCTGTCACTGCTCTATCGGCTGCCGCCGGACCAGTGCAAGCTGATCATGATCGACCCCAAGATGCTGGAACTCTCGGTCTACGACGACATTCCGCACCTGCTCACGCCAGTGGTGACCGAGCCCGCCAAGGCGGTCGTCGCGCTGAAGTGGACCGTGCGGGAGATGGAGTCCCGCTACAAGGCGATGTCGAAGCTCGGGGTACGCAATATCTCGGGCTACAACAAGCGGCTCGCCGAAGCCCGGGCGAAGGGCGAGCAGCTCACCTGGCGGGTCAACGTCGGCATGGACGCCGAGACCGGCGCGCCGATCCACGAAGAATTCGAGATCGACCTCACGCCCATGCCCTTCATCGTCGTCGTCGTGGACGAGATGGCCGACCTCATGCTGGTCGCGGGCAAGGACATCGAGGGCGCGGTGCAGAGGCTGGCGCAAATGGCGCGTGCCGCCGGCATCCACCTGATCATGGCCACGCAGCGGCCCTCGGTCGATGTCATTACCGGCACCATCAAGGCCAACTTCCCGACACGGATCAGCTTCCAGGTCACGTCCAAGATCGACAGCCGCACCATCCTCGGCGAGGCGGGCGCCGAGCAGCTGCTGGGCCAGGGCGACATGCTCTATCTCAGTGCGGGCGGGCGCGTGGCGCGGGTGCACGGTCCCTTCGTGAGCGATGCGGAGGTCGAGCGTGTGACCGACTTCCTGCGCGCCAGCGGGCGGCCCAACTACATCGAGGGGATCACCGAAGAGCCCGATACGGCCGCCGCCGGGATCGACGAGGGCGGCGACGAGGACCCGCTCTACGACCGGGCCGTGGCGCTGGTCGCGGCCGAGCGCAAGGCCTCCACCAGCTTCGTGCAGCGCCATCTCCAGATCGGCTACAACCGAGCCGCCCGGATCATCGAGCGGATGGAGAGCGAAGGCGTCATCAGCCAGGCCAACCATGTCGGCAAGCGCGAGGTGCTGGTCTCCGACCACTCGGCCGGCTGAGCCATCAACGACATGTGATTGTTCGCGCGGCCCGCGCACCTTACATTCCACACCATGCCGATGTTGATCCGCGCTGCCGCTCTCCTATGCCTCGCCCCGATGCTCGCGGCCTGGCTTACTGCCGTCCAGCCCACGCCCGCTCAGGCTGCGAATTCTATCGTCCTCGATGAAGCGGCGCGGAAAACCCTCGCCGCCGTGGAAGGCTACCTGAACGGGCTTCAGACCCTGAAGGCGGACTTCACGCAGGTCGGGCCCGACGGCGAACCCGCCGAAGGGGTCATCTACATGCGCCGGCCGGGCCTGCTCCGCGTGGAATACGCGCCGCCGGTGCCTGTGCTCATCGTCGGCGACGGCTTCCTGATTCACTATCACGACAAGGAGCTTGGCCAGATCGACGACTGGTTCATCTACGACACGCCGCTGGGCGCGCTCACGAAGGAGGTGACGCGCTTCGGCGAGGACGTCGATGTAACGGCATTCATGGAGCGCGGCGGGCGCATCGGGATTACAGTGGTGCAGGAGGATGACCCGACCGGCGGGAGCCTGACCCTGTTCCTGGACTCCGATCCGCTGCGCCTCACCCATTGGCGGGTGAGAGACGCCCAGGGGCGCGCCACCACGGTTACCCTGCACAACCTCAGGACCAACATCAGGCTGCCGCGCAGGCTCTTCGTGTTCGACGACCCGCGCAAGAAGCAGACCGGTCGACCATAAGCGGTCACCGCCCGGCCGCCCCGCCGCCGGAGCTAAGACTTGATGCGGCGGTTGCTGCCGATGGGTGATTGGGCCTGGCATCGGCGGGTCTGGCGGCTGGCCTGGCCGATGGTCGTCTCCAACCTGTCGATCCCGCTGCTCGGCGCGGTCGATACGGCGGTGATCGGTCACTTGCCCGAGCCGCACTTTCTCGGGGCGGTCGCGGTCGGCGCGCTGATATTCAACACCCTCTATTTCGGCTGCAACTTCCTGCGCATGGGCACCACGGGGCTCACCGCCCAGGCCTTCGGTGCCCGCGATCGTGACGAGACACGCGCCACGCTCGCCCGCGCGCTAATAATTGGGCTTGTTCTCGCGCTCGCGCTTCTCGCGCTGCAGGGGCCGATCGGCTGGCTCGCCTTCTATCTGGTCGAGCCGAGCGAGGCGGTTGCCAGCGAGGGCGCGCGCTACTTCTTCATTCGCATCTGGGGAGCGCCGGCCACTCTCGCCAACATCGCGCTCGTCGGCTGGTTCATCGGGATGCAGAACACCCGCGCGGCGCTGGCGCTGCTGCTCACCGTCAACGGCATCAACATCGTGTTGGACCTGGTGCTGGTGTTCATCTATGAGCTCGGCGTCCCCGGAGTCGCCTGGGCCACGGTGGCCGCCGACTATTCAGGGCTGATTCTGGGCATCGCCGTCACCGCCCGCCTCGCGCAGCGCCATGGTGGCCGCTGGCGCGCCCGCCTCGTGCTCGATACTGCCGCCATGCGGCGCTTCCTCGGCATCAACCGCGATATCTTCCTGCGCACGCTCTTCGTCATCACGGCGTTCGCGCTGTTCACGACCCTCAGCGCGCGCCAGGGCGACGTGGTGCTCGCCGCGAACGCGGTGCTGCTCAACTTCGTGGTCTTCCTCAACTTC
The DNA here is from genome assembly GCA_963422645.2 of Alphaproteobacteria bacterium. GTDB lineage: Bacteria > Pseudomonadota > Alphaproteobacteria > UBA828 > UBA828 > WTGU01. The sequence goes on along the minus strand of CAXXVO010000005.1, from coordinate 305,124 downwards.
GGCTTCGACGGCTTCGCCTTCGCCGCCGAGGCGCTCACCGGCCGTGCGCTGGGCGCCAGGCGGCGCGACGACATGACCCGCGCCATCCGCGTCTGCTTCCTGTGGTGCTTCGCGCTCGCCTTCCTGACGGTCGCCATCTATGGCCTCGCCGGTGCGCCGATTGTCCGCGTGCTCACCGATATCGAGGATGTGCGCGCCGTGGCGTACGATTTCCTGCCCTGGCTGATCGCGCTGCCGCTGGTGGCGGTCTGGGGTATCTTCCTCGATGGCGTGTTCACCGGCACTACGCGCACCGCCGACATGCGGAACACGATGATGCTGGCGTTCGCCGTCTTTACACCTTGCGCCTGGCTGCTGCGCGAGCCCATGGGCAATCACGGCCTCTGGCTCGCGATGACGCTGCTCTACGTGGTGCGGGGCGCGGGGCTCGGCGCAATCTATCTGGGAATCCAGCGGCGCGGCGGCTTCTTGCCCGCAGATCAGCCCCGTGATAGCTGAGCCGGCATGACCGCACCGCCGGTTCCCCTGATTGGCCTCCCCGCCTGTGTGCGGGATATCGGCATCCACCCCTTCCACGTCGTCGGCGACAAGTACATGCGGGCGGTAGTGGCCGCCGCAGGCGGGCTGCCCGTGGCGCTGCCCGCACTCGGCGGGGCGCTGGACCAGGACGCGGTGCTGGACCGCTGCGACGGCCTGCTCTTCACCGGAAGCCCCTCGAACGTGGAGCCGGCTCACTATGATGGGCCGCCGAGCGCCGACGGAACGCTCCACGACCCGGAGCGCGACGCGACGACGCTGCCCTTGATCCGGAACGCGATCGACGCAGGGATTCCCATTCTCTGCATCTGCCGCGGCTTTCAGGAGCTAAACGTCGCCCTTGGCGGCAGTCTCCATCAGGAGCTTCACCGCGTGCCGGGGCGGATCGACCATCGCTCGGACGATGACCAGCCCCGCGACGTGCAGTACGGGCCCGCCCATCAGGTGACGCTTGCCGCCGGCGGTCTGCTGGCCTCCCTCTGGCCCACGAGCGAGGTCACGGTCAACTCGCTGCATGCCCAGGGGATCGACAGCCCCGCGCCCCGGCTCGCCATCGAGGCGGTCGCCCCGGACGGCCAGATCGAGGCCGTGCGCGTCACCGACGCGCCGGCGTTCGCGCTCGGCGTGCAGTGGCACCCCGAGTGGAAAGTGACGGAGGACCCCTTCTCGATGGCGCTCTTCGACGCGTTCGGCGAGGCCGCCCGCGACAGGGCCGCCTCGCGCGCGGGCTAGAGCGTTTCCGTTTCAGACGGGCACGCTCTAATGAATCTCATTCGCCTCGCGCAGAACCCGCTCCATCACGTCCGCCGAGAAGTCCGGCTCCTTGCACGCAGCCAGGATCGGCGCCTCCCGGCGCATGCAGAGCTCGGCCGCCGCCGGCACGTCGCGTGCCGCCTCATGCGGGATGATGGCCGCGCCGTGGCGGTCCGCGTGCACCAGGTCGCCCGAGTGCGTCAGCATGCCGCTCACGTCCACGGGCTCGCCGTGGCTCACCAGATGGACCCAGGCGTGGGAGGGCACCACAGTACCCGAGAGGAACTGGAAGCCGTCGGCGATCATGTCGAGATCGCGGACCGCGCCATTGGTCACGACGCCGAGGCAGCCCAGGGCCTGATGCACGGCGGAATGTACCTCCCCCCACCAGGAGGCCGCGCCCGGCCGGGAGTCGACATCCTGGATCACCATGATGGACGGCCCGTGGCCCTCCTCCACATAGCGGTAGTAGGCCACGCGGTCGGTGGCCATGGCGTCGCCGTCCTTCGCGGGCTTTTCCATCGAGCGGATCGTCGCGGTGCGCGCGTAGCCCACCATCGGCGCGAGGTCGGGGAAAGAGCAGATCAGCGTCTCGGTCGTGAAGCCGATGGCGCGGCGCTCGGGGCAGACGATCTCGAGCGCGTTGCAGATCGTGGGCGTGTCGTAGGCGCGCAGAGCGGCCAATTCGGACTCGTTGAGGGGTGTCTCGGTCACCGGGGATCCTCCCTGTTGCTGGCGCCGGATATTCGCCGATGGAGGGTAGGGGGCGCAAACCCCGCTGCACCGGCAGTGCTGCTGCCCGCCGCCTGACATGCCAATCGCGCTCTACACGCCCGCCGCTCGTCCCGACCCGAGCGCACCGTGGGGTGGACCGCGGCTGATGCACCTGATCGCGCGGGCGCTCGACGCTGCCGGTCATCAGGCGATTGCGCCTACCGAGTTTCGGAGCGATGGGAACGCCGGAGAGAGCCGCCGGCATACGGCACTGGAGCGAAAGGCCGCCGCGCGCGCCCGCCGCCTCGTCATCGCCTATCGGGACCTGCCCGCCGTCGCCCGGCCCAAAGCGTGGCTCACCTGCGACCTGCGCCACACCGCGCCGGACCTGATCGGCCCCGCCGTGGCCGAAGTGCTCGGCATCCCCTATCTGCTGGCGGGCGCATCCTACGCCCGGGCCGAGGCCGGCGGCGCTCACGCGCGCTGGCTCTCGTACACGGCCCGCGCCATCGCGCGGGCGCGGGCGGTATTCTCGCTGACCGCCGAGGACGAAGAGAGCATCAGGCCGCTGGTCCCGAGCACCGCGCGGCTCTACCGGCTGGCGCCCTTCCTCGACCTCGCGCCCTACCGGGCGATTCACCGCAGCGCGGCACGCCGAGCGCTCGCGGCAGAGCTGACACTCGATCTGGAACGCCCGTGGCTGCTGACGGTCGCACCCATGCAGACCGGCGCCTCCCTTGCCTCCTGGCGCCTGCTGGGGCGTTCGCTCAACCTCATCGCGAACCCGCCCTGGCAACTGGTTGTCGTCGGCGAGGGGGAGGCGCGGTGGCTGGTGGAGGAGGCGCTGGCACCGCTTGGGCCGGACGTGGCGGTCTTCGCCGGCGCCCGCGCGGAGGACGCGCTGCCGGCGCTCTATGCGGCCTGCGATCTCTTCGTCTGGCCCGCCTATCAGGAGGTCCTCGGCATGGCCATGCTGGAGGCGCAGGCGGCGGGCCTCCCGGTCGTGGCGCAGGACTGGCCCGGCGCTGCCGCAGTGGTCGCCAATGGCGAGACAGGGCTGCTCACGCCGCGCCACGACGACGTGGCCTTCGCCGGCGCGGTGGTCGAGCTTTCCACCAACGTCGAAAGGCGCCAGGCGATGAGCGCGGCGGCAGCGGCACGGGTGCAGGAAGAGCACGGGATCGAGAGCGCCGCCGCGACGCTGCAACGCGCCCTCGACGCCGCGCTCACCGACGCCTGACCTGCGGCAAGAAATCCGGGTTAATCCAAAGCCGGCTCCGGGCTACAAGGGGCCGTCCGAGACGGCAGGCAACGAGCGAGCGAGGGCGGTGGAGCACCCTGCGGCGTCACACAGCGATCCGCGCATCCCTGCGGCGGACAGGTGCGTGCTGCGCTACCTGCTCGACCGGCTGGCTGCGGCGACCCCGGACAAGATCTTCTGCGTCTTCGAGGACGGCACGGCGTGGAGCTACGCACGCACCCGGGCCGAGGTCATCAAGACCGCCATCGCCCTGCAGGCGCTCGGCGTGCGCCAGGGCGACCACGTGCTCTCGTGGCTGCCCAACGGCGCCGATGCGCTCCGAGTCTTCCTGTAACTGCCCAGGTTCTTGCTGTGAAAATTCTCTGGGATTCGGCACAACGCTACCCACGCGACGCCCGTGTGCTCCTCTGTGGTCGCCGGGTTTCACAGCTCACGATGCCCCTCTTGCGGACTGCGACCGGTAAGCTACCCCGATGTGGCCCGAAGTCCGCCCGCGCGACGGGCACCGATTTTCATTCTATGGGGTGGTCCAGCACGGCGTCGACCATGATCGTTTATGAGAATGGCTCCGCTGTTGGAGAACCCGTGCCAGGTGAGCTTACGCGCACTTGACGGTGGCGATGAGCCGATCCGATGGGCTGGTCAGGGCTTCGATGATATTCCAGCCCTGCTTTCTGGCGGTGGTGATGACGCTGCGCAGGATGGCGAAGTTCTCGGCCCCCTGCGCGGACCGGAAGCCCCCGGAGATCTTCTGGCGCAGCTTCATCATCCGAAGGTCGCGCTCGGCCTCGTTGTTCGTGAACCCGACCTCGAGGTCGATCAGGAACCGGAGCACCGCGCATTTGTGGTCGCGCAGCCTCAAGGCCAGATTGTGACCGATCCTTCGCTTCCGGCGCTTCTTCCTCTTGCCAGGCGAGAACGGTGGTTGGCTCTCGTGAAAGGCCAGCGCATCGGCGATGATCTCGTCGTATCGGCGCTCGATCAGCGCCACAAGCCTCGCCGGAACGGCGATATCCTTGTCCAGCGCGATGCGGGCGGCGCGATTGGCTCGGCGCAGGAGCTGCTGCATCCGCCGGGCCCAAGCCTCCCCTTCGATGTCCACCAGCGCCTGCAACTCCCGCAGGTGATGGGCGTTGCACAGGCCGTGCTCCACCCCTTCCATCGCGAAGTACGGCTTCCAGTGATCGTGCACGACGATGCCGGAGACACCCGAGAGCAGGGCGCCGCGCTTGCCGCTGACCCGGTACGCCGCCAGCAGCGGCGTGCAGATCACATGAAGCCACTGCGTCTGACCGCCGATCCGCAAGCCGGTCTCGTCCATGTGTTTCACCCGCGCCGTGCCCGCCGCCAGGTCCTGTATGTGCAAGGCCGCGTCCCGCAGCCGCTCGGCCGCCCTCTCGCTCATCGTCGCCAACGTCGCAGCCGTCACCGGCGCGCCGAAGAGCTCGGCCATCACCTGCGACAGCCGATCCTCCGGCAGGAAGTGAGCGTGCTGAAGGTAGACCGCCACCCCGGCAATGCGCGGGCCGTACTGCACCGGCGCCGACACCCCGTCGGGGAACGCCGCCCGGGTCACCGTCCCGCAATGCCCGCAGCACTTGGCATGCGCCCGGTGCTCGGTCACCTCCAGGGGGCTCGGCTCGGGCAGATCGAACACCTGGCGGGCGACGGGCGTTCCCGCCCTGGCCGCGTCCGAAAGCGGCGAACCGCATCCCTTGCAGGAAGCCGGGACGTGATCCTTCACCCGATCCGGGTGATCGGCGCGGCGCAGCGTCTTGCCCTTGTGGCCGGGCTGGCCACCGGGCTTGCGGCCCGATTTGCCGCGCAGGCTTCGGGTTCGCCGCTTCGAATTCGGCTTCCTCAGCCCATCGCTCGAAGGCGGCTTGCCGCTGTTGCCGCTGTTGAGGCCGAGACGGCGCTCCAACTCCTCGATGCGCTCGACGAGACGCGCGACTTGCTCTTCCAGCCGCGCGTTCTGCTGCCGAAGCCAGGCATTTTCCTCCCGAAGCCGGGCGTTCTCCTCCTCCAGGCGGGCGATCTTCTGCGCGGGCGTTTCGGGCGCTGCTCCCGTCGAAGGGCCGCGCGGCGACTCGGGATTGCTCATGTCGTTGTTGAGTCATTTCCCGAAATTCCCGTCAAGCCCTTTCCACCAACTCCGAACGAGAAACGCCTCAATCCACTGGCCCAAAATGACAAATCAGACGACCTGGGCAGTTACGTCTTCCTGGGCTCGAACTATCTGGGCGCCGTCTACGTGCCCATCAACACGGCCTACAAGGGCCGGGTGCTGGAGCACGTGGTGGCGCGCTCCGACGCCAGCATCATGGTTGCCCACGCGGAGCTCGCGCCGAGGCTCGTCAGCATCGGACGCGCCAGCCTGGAGACCCTGGTGGCCGTCGGCGGCCTACCGCCCGCCATCGACGACCTCAGGGTCCTGGACGAGGCGGCGCTTCACCCTGAGGGCGGGTCGCTCGGCCCGCTGGAGCGGCCGATCGAGCCCTGGGACACGCAATCGATCATCTTCACCTCCGGCACCACGGGGCCGTCGAAGGCGGTGCTCAGCTCCTACTGCCACGCGTTCTCGAATTTCGGGCCCGACACCTGGCGGTTCATCACGCCGGAGGACCGCTACCTCATCAGCCTGCCGCTCTTCCACCTCGGCGGCGCGACCATCGCCTACGCCATGCTCTGCCAGCATGCCTCGATCACGCTGGTCGAGCATTTCAAGACGCAGGCGTTCTGGGACACCGTGCGCCGCACCGGGGTCACCTCGGTGTTCCTGCTGGGCGTCATGGCGCAGTTCCTGGAGAAGGAGCCGCCCAGACCGGACGACCGCGATCATCCCTTGCGCACGGTCGGCATGGTGCCGCTGGTGAACGATGTAGACGCGTTCATGGAGCGCTTCGGCCTGGAGGTCTATTCGATCTACAACATGACCGAGCTCTGCTGCCCGGTGATGACGACCGTGCCCATGACCGTGCCGGGGAGCGCGGGGCGGGTGCGGCCGGGCTGCGAGCTTCGCGTGGTCGATGCCAACGACTGCGAGGTGCCGACGGGCGCGGTCGGCGAGATCGTGGTGCGGGCGGACACCCCGTGGGCGATCAACCACGGATACTACAAGGAGCCGGAGGCGACCGCGCGGGCGTGGCGCAACGGCTGGTTCCACACCGGCGATGCCGGCCGCGTGGACGAGGACGGCAACCTCTACTTCGTCGACCGCCTGAAGGACACGATCCGCCGGCGCGGCGAGAACATCTCGTCCCTGGAGGTGGAGACCGAGGTTGCGGCGCACCCGGCGGTGCGCGAGGCCGCGTCGGTGCCGGTGCCGAGCGAGCTCGGCGAGGACGAGGTCATGGCGGTGGTCGCGCTGCAGCCGGGGCAGGAGCTCGACCCGGCAGCGCTGCTGGAATTCCTCGAGCCGCGCCTCGCCCACTTCATGATTCCGCGCTACGTGCGCATTGTCGACGTCCTGCCCAAGACGCCGACCGAGAAGATCGAGAAGCACAGGCTGCGCGCAGAGGGCATCACGGCGGACAGTTGGGACCGCGAGGCCGCAGGCGTGCGCATCAGGCGCGAGCGGCTGGGGTCCTCCCGGTGAGCGCGCCTGTGCACGAGGCCCTGCCCGAGAGCGCGTCCGACAGCCCTCAGGCGGCGGAGGCGGGCGAGAGCCGCCACCGCTACCCGCCACGCGCGGTCCTGCTCGACTATTTCTATTCGGGCCTCGGCCTGCTCTTCACCGTAGGCCCGATGGCGGGCACGGCGCCGTCGGGCCCCGCGGCGTGGATTCTCAGCGCGCTCGCCGCGCTCTTTGCCGTTTACGGTGTCCGCACTGTGCTCAGGCACCGCACATGGCTCAGCGTGGGCGAGGACGGCATCACCGTGCACGGCGTCCTTCGCCGGCACCTGCCGTGGGAGCGGCTGACCCGCTGCACCCTCGGCTACTACTCCACCAGGCGAAACCGCGATCGCGGCTGGATGCAGCTCACCCTCAAGGCCGGGCGCCGGAGCCTCAGGATCGATTCGCAGATCGAGGGGTTCGAGCGGATCGTGCACCGCGCCGCCCGCGCGGCGGACGCTCATGGCATCGCCCTCGACAACACCACGCGGGAGAACCTCCAAGCGCTGGAGAGTTTCGCGGGCGGCGCTGACCGAGACTAGGTAGCATCCATGAATCAAGACAGATCCGGCCCGCTCGCGGGCCTCAAGGTGCTCGACTTGAGCCGCATCCTCGCGGGCCCCTGGGCGGGCCAGTTGCTGGCCGATTTCGGCGCCGACGTGGTCAAGGTCGAGCGGCCCGGCGTGGGCGACGACACGCGCGGCTGGGGGCCGCCCTTCCTGCGCGACGCTTCGGGGGCCGAGACCACCGATGCCGCCTATTACATGTCCGCCAACCGGGGGAAGCGCTCGATCACCCTCGACTTCGCCGCGCCCGAGGGGCAGGCCGTGGTGAAGCGGCTCGTCGAATGCGCGGATGTCCTGATCGAGAACTATAAGGTGGGCGGGCTCGCCAAGTACGGCCTCGACTATGCCTCGCTCAGCGACGTCAATCCACGCCTCATCTACTGCTCGATCACGGGCTTCGGCCAGTCGGGGCCCTATGCGCACCGCACCGGCTACGATCTGATCGCCCAGGCCATGGGCGGGATCATGAGCATCACCGGCGAGCGTGACGACCTGCCCGGCGGCGGCCCGCAGAAGGTGGGCGTCGCCGCCGCCGACCTGATGACCGGCATGTACGCGGCGACCGCGATCCTCGCCGCGCATGCCAGCCGCGAGCGCACTGGGCGCGGCCAGCATATCGACCTCGCGCTGCTCGACACGCAAGTGGCGTGGCTCGCCAACCAGGCCATGAACTACCTGATCGGGGGCGAGGCGCCGGGGCGCGCCGGCAACGAGCATCAGAACATCGTGCCTTACGGGGTCTTCCCCACCCGCGACGGGTTCTTTGCGCTCGCCATCGGCAACAACAGCCAGCTTCGCAAGTTCTGCGACGTGGCCGGCCACCCGGAGATTCCCGACGACCCCCGCTTCGCGACCAATATCGGCCGGCTGCAGAACCGCGTGGAGCTGATCGCCACGCTGAACGACATCACCCGCGAGCGCACCATGGACGAGTGGAGCGCGGTGCTGGAGCCAGTGGGTGTGCCCTGCGGGCCGATCAACACCCTCGACCGGGTCTTCGCCAACCCGCAAGTCGAGGCCCGCGGCATGAAGGTGAGCATCCCGCACAGCCTCGGCGTCGAGGTGGACTACCCCGCCAACCCGATCAAGTTCTCGGAGACGCCGGTCGACTATCCGCGCGCGGCTCCGATGCTGGGCGAGGACGCTGATACGGTCCTGCGCGACTGGCTCGACCTCGATGACGAGGCGGTCTCGGCATTGCGAGAGAGCGACATCGGCCTCGACTGAGGCCGTCGAGCGTTTCCGTTTCACCCGGAAACGCTCACTCACTTTATCGCTCACGGTAGCCGGCCTGCGGCCGGCACCTCCGCGAGGGCGCCGCAAAGCGGCGGGCCGCGGTCGCGGCCTGTCGCGCGTCCGTCAACGACGGACACGCTCCAGCGCGGCGTTCAGCCTTCGCCCAGGATGTCGCGGAGGAAGCGTCCGCCGAACTCCAGCCCGTCCTGCGCGATGCCGTGGCCGATGCCCCGGCTCACGTGCCATTGCACCGGCACGTCGCAGGCGCCGAGGAGGGTCGCCGCCTCGAAGAGCGCGCCCACGGGCACCAAATCGTCCGCGTCGCCATGAATCAGCAAGGCCGGCGGCCTGGCGCGCAGCGCGCTCTTCAGGTGCTCACCGCCCACGAGGCGGCCGGAGAAACCCAACACGCCCGCGCAGGGTGCGGCGCGGCGGTAGGCGACGTGGAGCGACATCATCGTGCCCTGGCTGAAGCCCACCAGTGCGAGATCCTGCTCGCCGAGCCCGAGCGCCGCGAGCCGCGCGTCGATATCGGCGTTGAGCGCGTCTGCTGCGCGGGCGACGCCGTCGGCCATGCTCTCGGGCGAACGGTCGCTCAGGCTGAACCACTGGCGCCCCGTGGGTGCCATGTCGCAGGGCTCCGGCGCGTCCGGCGCGGCGAAGCAGGCGTGAGGCACGAGCCGCCCCCAGGGCTCGGCGAGGCCGATCAGGTCGTTGCCGTCGGCACCGAGGCCATGCAGTAGCAGGACCAGCTTGCGCGGCTGACCGCCGCCCGCCGGCGGCCGTTCCGGTCCCGTCAGGGCACTCACGCTCTCTCCCCGCCAAGCCTGTTGAAAGACGCGCGGATCATGGCGGCGCGCTTCGCCCGGCACAAGGCGCGGCCGGTGCGATCGAGACCCGTTACCGAACGGGCTGCCGCTCCCGCCGCGCTCACGTCGAAATCATCTTCTTTTCGATGCCCACGCCTGCCGCGATGGCGCGTTCGTATTCGAGCGGCAGAGTCGCGGAATCCTGGAGCGCGATTCCCGTCGAATCGAAGAGCGTGACCTCGCTCGCAGACGTGCGCCCAGGGATCTTGCCCGTGATCACCTCGCCGATATCGCCCGCCACGTCGCTCTCCCGCAGCTCGCCCTTGGTCAGCGGCACGTTGATCTCGCCGTCGGTGACGCACTGGCGCATGTCGTCGACGATGATTCGAGAGCGCTGCAGGATCGCGACATCGAGCTCCTGCGTGCCCGCAAGACCGCCGCCGAGGGCTGCGATGTGCATGCCGTCCTCGATCAGTTCGTTGCCGAGGACCGGCGTCTCGCCTGTCGTCCCGGTGACGACGACATCGGCGCCCGGCACGACATCTTGGAGAAGGGTGGACGGCTTGATCACGAGATCGGGATGGTTTGGCTGCTCGCTCGCCATGAACGCATCCAGCGTCGCCTGGGTCCGGCTCCAGACCCGAACCTCCTTCCAGTCATGCGTGGCGACGCAGGTGCGGAAGGCGCCGGTGTTCACGTCGCCGGCGCCGACCAGGGCAAGGACGGAGGAGCCCTCGCGCGCCATCCATCTCGCGGAGACTGCGCCGGACGCGCCGGTGCGCATCAGGGTGTGATGGGTGCCGTCCACGATGGCGAGCGGGAAGCCGGTCTCGGGCTCGGTGTAGATCAGGATCGAGAACACGGTGGGGAGATTGAACCTGGCGCGGTTCTCGAAACGGATGGAGACCCACTTGCACGCGGCGGCGGGTGCGGCCTCCGGCTCCTCGATGTAGGAGGGCATGATCTCCCACTCGCCCGGATACTTGTCCAGCACGATATGACCCTTAGGCTCCATGTAGACGCGGCCTTCCCCCATGCGCCGGAAGGCTGTCTCCACGCAGCGGACATACTCCTCAGGCTCGAGCAGGCCGACCATTTCGCTGCGGCTGAGAATCAGGGTCTTGCGATTGCGCCAGTTGGTGTCCGCCATGGCTTGTTCGCTCCTCTCTCGCTTTCTCTCTCGGATAAGGGTTCCGGTCACTATAGGGCCAACCATGCGCGAAGGTCGTGGGCAGCACCGGCGGGACGCGCTATAACCTGCCGAGGGACGGATTCATTGCCGGCCCGGGGGCCGCGAGGACTGCCATGCTGGCCGAAATTCTCGAAATCGTCGTCTACGTCCTGATGGGTGCGGTCGTGGTCGCACTCGTGATGGGGCTCGGCGCCATGTATTCCGGCGGCAAGAACAGCAAGAGCAACCATTTCATGCGCTGGCGGGTCGGGCTCCAGTTCGCGGCGATCGCGCTGCTCGCGCTCCTGGTGTTCGTCGTCCAGAAGTAGGCCGTGGTCCGACTCACCAAGATCTATACCCGTGGCGGCGATGCGGGGGAGACCTCGCTCGGCGGCGGCGCGCGTGTGAAGAAGCACGACGCCCGCGTCGAGGCCTACGGCACGGTGGACGAGGCGAACGCGGCGATCGGCCTCGCGCGGCTGGAGACCGAGGGCGAGGCGGATGCGATGCTGGAGCGCATCCAGAACGACCTCTTCGACCTCGGCGCGGACCTCTGCCGGCCGGGCTCGCTCGACGAAGGCTTGCGCATCGTCCAGTCGCAGATTGACCGGCTGGAAAGCGAGATCGATGCCCTCAACGAGCGCTTGAAGCCGCTCGAGTCATTCGTCCTGCCCGGCGGCAGCCGGGCTGCGGCCGCCCTTCACCTCGCGCGCACGGTGGTCCGCCGCGCCGAGCGGCTGATCACGGCGCTGGCTGAGCAGGAGCCGGTCAATCCGCTGGCGGTAATCTACGCCAACCGGCTTTCCGACCACCTCTTCGTGCTCGCCCGCCACCTCAACGACGACGGCGCCACCGACACCCTCTGGGTCCCCGGCGCCAACAGGTAGGGCGCCCGCAAAGGCGGGTGGGAGCGCCATATCCGGTCATATCCACATTCCTATCCGCACCCCTTCAACAGGGCTTGCGCTATCCGCCACTATCCAATAGAGTCGCACGCTGAGCCGAGGCACTAACCACTAGATCGGAAAGGCGGCAACCAGATGGATGGTTCGGCACAAGGGCAAGAGCCCATCTCGGGAGCCAAAGCGGAACGGAGCGAGACCAAGCGAGAGCGGTCCAGCATCGGTTTCCCATACCAGACCCTGGATGAGGCGGTGGAGCTAGCCTCCGCTATCCACAAGAATGTGAGTGCCGGCGAGTGTGCAGACGATCAGCTCGCCCCTTGGCTCTCATCAAGCCAAAAGAGCAGCAGCTATCGACTGCGCGTCTACGCATCCAAAATGTTTGGCCTGATTGAGAGTCAATCTCATGGAGTTCATAAGCTGACCGACCTTGGTCTAAGGATCGTGGACTCTTCTCAGGCGAGTGCGGCAAAGGTGGAGGCGTTCTTAGAGGTACCTCTATTCCGCGCCGTGTTTGAGAAGTATCGCGGCAATTCTCTTCCTCCAGCCGCCGCACTTGAACGAGAGTTCCATGTTCTAGGCGTTGCCCAAAAGCAGACCGGAAAGGCTCGGTCATCATTTGAGCGGTCAGCGCAATCTGCCGGGTATTTCAACCAAGGCAGGAATCGATTGGTGAAACCCGGCTTCGCTGAGAATAAGGGAGCGCCGCCGCCGCAACCGCCCAATGAAATTGACGATCCACCAAGGCGTGCCGAAAACGGCGGCGGTGGTGGAACTCGACATCCGTTCGTCGAGGGCTTGCTACAAACCCTTCCCAGCCCAAACACGGTGTGGTCCATAGAGGGGCGCGTAGCATGGCTAAAGGCTGCGGCTACGTGCTTCGACCTCATTTATCAGGGCGAAGGGGCAATAACCGTCGAGGGTCAACCGGGTAAGGCAAGAGCGGCGGAGGATGAGTATTGATCCCCCGCCGCCAAAGTACTTCGAGCGCTCGGCGCACACGGCCCTACCAAGCCGCGCCGGACGAAACCAACGGAAAGGAGGAAGCGGTGTGGTTGCAACCACCTGTTAGGATAGACTAAAGAAGCCCGCCCCCGGTGACGCAGCATAGCAGCGGTGACGGGGGCGGCATCCCACGAGTTACCTCCCTTGCGTCGCCCCGCGCATATTAGGGGCGCGGTCGTTTTGTGTCCACAGGGGATGACGACGGAAGACGAACGAGAGGCGCGCCCGCTACTCCGCGGCCTCCTGGTAGCTCTCCAGCGGCGGGCAGGCGCAGATCAGGTTGCGGTCGCCGTGCACCTGGTCGATCCGGTTTACCGGCGGCCAGTACTTGGCCTGCCTGAGACCGTCCGCCGGGAAGACCGCCTCCGCCCGGCTGTAGCCTCGCCCCCACTCGGGCTCGGCGATGTCGTCCATGGTGTGGGGCGCGTTCTTGAGTGGGTTGTCGGCCGGGTCCGCTTGGCCCTCCTCGATCGCCGCGATCTCCGCGCGGATCGCGATCATCGCATCGCAGAAACGATCCAGCTCGGCCCTGGACTCGCTCTCCGTGGGCTCGATCATCAGCGTGCCGGCCACGGGGAAGGACATGGTCGGCGCATGGAAGCCATAGTCCATCAGGCGCTTGGCCACGTCGTCGACCTCGACGCCGGCGCTCTTCTTCAAGTGGCGCATCTCGATGATGCACTCGTGCGCGACCAGACCGTTCGCGGCGGTATAGAGCACCGGATAGTGCGCGCCCAGGCGACCGGCGATGTAGTTCGCGCTGAGGATCGCGACCTGGGTCGCGCGCGTGAGGCCCGAGCGGCCCATCATCGCGATGTAGGCCCAGGAGATCGGCAGGATGCCCGCCGAGCCCCAGGGCGCTGCCGAGATCGCGCCGATCCCTTCCGCCGGGCCTGATTCCGGCACCACCGGGTGGCCCGGCAGGAAGGGCGCGAGGTGGGCTGCGACGCCGATGGGGCCCACCCCCGGCCCGCCGCCGCCGTGTGGGATGCAGAAGGTCTTGTGCAGGTTGAGATGCGCCACGTCCGGGCCGAATTGGCCGGGCAAGCTCAGCCCGAGCAGGGCATTCAGGTTGGCGCCGTCCATGTAGACCTGACCGCCGTCCGAGTGGATCACCTCGCAGATCTCGACGATGGATTCCTCGAACACGCCGTGCGTGGAGGGATAGGTAATCATCAGCGCCGCCAGGTCGTCGGCGTGGGCCTCGGCCTTGGCGCGCAGGTCGGCAAGGTCGACGTTGCCGTCCTCGTCGCAGGCGACCACCTGCACCGACATCCCGGCCATCACGGCGCTCGCCGGGTTGGTGCCATGGGCGGAGCTCGGGATCAGGCAAACGTTGCGCCCGCCATCGCCGCGGCTCTCGTGGTAGCGGCGGATCACCAGGAGGCCGGCGTATTCGCCCTGGCTGCCGGCGTTGGGCTGAAGCGAGACTGCCGCGAAGCCCGTGACCGCGCTCAGCATCCGCTCCAGCCCCGCCACGAGCTCACGGTAGCCCGCCGCCTGCTCGGCGGGGGCAAAGGGATGGATGGCGCCGAAGCCCGGCCAGGTAATCGGCATCATCTCGGCGGTCGCGTTGAGCTTCATGGTGCAGGAGCCGAGCGGGATCATGGCCTGATTGAGGGTGAGATCCCTGCCTTCGAGCCGGCGCATGTAGCGCAGCAGCTCGGTCTCGGCGTGGTAGATGTTGAAGACCGGGTGTTCGAGGAACGCGGTGTGCCGCGAGAGGTCCGCCGGCAGGCCGCAGCGTGCCTCGTCATCGAGCGCGGCGACGGCGATGTCGGGCTCGCCGTCTGCGAAGACCCGCCATATGGCTTCGATATCGGCTCTGGTGGTGGTCTCGTCACAGGCGATGCCGAGGCGGTCGCCGTCCATCGGCCGCAAGTTGTAGCCCGCCGCTTCGGCCCGCTTCAGGATCGCTTCGGCCTGGCCGGGCACGCGTAGCGTCAGCGTGTCGAACCAGCTCTGGTTCTCGATGGCGACGCCGAGGCGCTGGAGCCCTGCTGCGAGGATGTCCGTGAGGCGGTGGACGCGGCGCGCGATCCGCGTGAGCCCGTCCGGCCCGTGGTAGACCGCGTACATGCCGGCGATCACGCCAAGCAGAACCTGTGCCGTGCAGATGTTGCTGGTCGCCTTCTCGCGCCGGATGTGCTGCTCGCGGGTCTGCAGCGCAAGCCGGAGCGCTTGGCGCCCGCGGCCATCCACCGAGACGCCGACGATCCGGCCCGGCATGGCGCGGCGGTACTTCTCGTGGGTGGCGAAGTAGGCGGCGTGCGGCCCGCCGTAGCCGAGGGGGACGCCGAAGCGCTGCGAGCTGCCGACCGCGATATCGGCGCCGAACTCGCCGGGCGGCGTCAGCAGGACGAGGCTGAGCAGGTCAGCGGCGACCGTGACCATCGCACCTTGCGCGTGCGCCTGCTCGACGATGTCGCGGTAGTCCGGCACCGCGCCGCCGGCCTCGGGGTACTGCAGCAGGACTCCGAAGAATGGCCCTTCCGGCAGCCCGGCGCGGTGATCGCCGACCTCCACCTCGATGCCGATGGCCTCGGCGCGGGTCTGCACCACCGCGATGGACTGCGGCAGGCAGGCGTCGGAGACGAAAAAGCGGTCGCTGCCCTTCCTGGCAATGCCGTGGCTCATGTGCATGGCCTCGGCCGCCGCGGTGGCCTCGTCGAGCAGCGAGGCATTGGCGCACTTGAGGCCAGTGAGGTCCATCACCATGGTCTGGAAGTTGAGCAGCGCCTCCAGCCGGCCCTGGGAAATTTCCGGCTGGTAGGGCGTATACGCGGTGTACCAGCCCGGGTTCTCCAGGATGTTGCGCTGGATAACCGGCGGCGTGATGGTGTCGTGGTAGCCGAGGCCGATCATCGAGCGCGCGACGCGATTGCGCCCGGCAAGCGCAGCCAGCTCCGCCAGCACGTCGCGCTCGGTGCGGCTTTCCGGAAAGTCCGCCGGAATCTCGGCGCGGATCGAGGCCGGCACCGCCGCATCCATGAGGGAGTCCAGGGACTCGTGGCCCACAGCTTGGAGCATGGCTGCCACGTCCTCGTCGCGCGGGCCGATGTGCCGGCCGACGAAAGCGTCCGCCTGTTCCAGAGCCGTCAATGAACCATCGTGTGCCGTCATCGCGGTCGTTCCTTCCCTGTCGGCGGACGTCGGCTTATGGGTGCCGCGTCCCGCAAATGCCTTTTCGTCGCCTATTCAAGCGACGAAACTAATCGTCGCCGAGCCCGCCGACGAAGTCGGCGTAGGCCGCCTCGTCCATCAGCCCGTCCAGCTCGCCGGGCGCGCTCAGCCGGAGCTTGAGGAACCAGCCCTCGCCGGTCGGGTCGCCGTTGACGAGCGCGGGGTCGTCTTCCAGCGCCTGGTTGACCTCGACCACCTCGCCCGAGACCGGCGCATAGACCTCGCTCGCGGCCTTGACCGATTCGACCACGGCGGCCTCCTCGTTCTGGGCGACCCTTCGGCCCACCTCCGGCAGCTCGACGTAGACCACGTCGCCGAGCTGATCCTGCGCGTAGTCGGAGATGCCGACGGTGGCGACATTGCCATCCACCAGCACCCACTCGTGTTCCTTGCTGTACTTGAGCCCGCTCATGGAATCCTCCGACTCAGCCTCGGTGATAGTTGTGGGGGACGAAGGGCAGCTTGACGATGGTCGCCGGCCGGGGCTTGCCCCGCACCAGGAGCGATACCGGTCTGCCGATCTCGGCGGCGTCGGCCGCGACGTAGCCCATGGCGACGGGGCCGCCCGCGCTCGGCCCGAAGCCGCCGCTGGTGACGATGCCGATTTCACCGCCGTCCGCGTTCAGCACCGCCGTGCCTTCGCGCGCCGGGGCCTTGCCATCGGGCAGAATGCCGACGCGCCGGCGCCGGGGGCCTTCCGCCAGCTCATGCTGAATGCGCGGGGCACCGGGGAAGCCGCCCTCCTGCCGGCGGCGCTTGCCGATCGACCAGGCGAGCCCGGCCTGGACCGGAGTGGTGGTCTCGTCGATGTCGTGGCCGTAGAGGCAGAGCCCCGCCTCCAGGCGCAGCGAATCGCGGGCGCCGAGCCCTACCGGCTCGACCTCGGGATCGGCGATGAGCCGCCGCCAAATCGCCGCGGTCTGGTTTGCGGGCGGCGATATCTCGAAGCCGTCTTCGCCGGTGTAGCCCGAGCGTGAGATCAGCGCGTCCGCGCCGCCCACCGTGAACCAACCGGCGGTCATGAAGCCGAGCCCGGCGCAACCCGGCGCGTGGCGCTCCAGCACCGCCGCCGCCTTCGGCCCCTGCAGCGCGATGAGGCCGCGCTCACTGAGCACCGTCAAGTCAACGCCGGCATCGAGCCGGCGTTCGAGATGGGCGATGTCCTCGTCCTTGCGGGACGCGTTTACCACGAGAATCAACCCGTCGTCGCTGCGGGTGACAAGCAGGTCGTCGAGGATGCCGCCGTCTTCGTTGGTGAACTGGGTGTAACGCATGGCCCAGGGGGCGAGGCCAGCGATATCGCCCGGCACGAGGCGCTCCAGCGCCTGGGCGGCACCGTCGCCGGCAAGCCGCAGCTGGCCCATGTGCGAGACGTCGAAGAGCCCGGCGGCGGTGCGCGTGTGCGTGTGCTCCGCCATGATGCCGGGGCCGTAGCGCACCGGCATG
This sequence comes from Alphaproteobacteria bacterium, assembly GCA_963422645.2. Classification (GTDB taxonomy): domain Bacteria; phylum Pseudomonadota; class Alphaproteobacteria; order UBA828; family UBA828; genus WTGU01. The sequence goes on along the minus strand of CAXXVO010000005.1, from coordinate 287,925 downwards.
GCATAGCCGGCGAAGGGCACCAGCGTGGCGCCGAGGGCGCGATGCTCGATGAAGAGCGGAGTCCGGGCGAGGGCGTCGGTGCCGGCGTCGTCACTCATGGCATCTCCCAGGCAAACAGAGTCGACCGTGAACGATCCCGTGCGGGATCGTCCGGTGCCCCCTCTGTCTCGGAACCTGAGAGATTAACCCTGCGGCCGATGACCTGCCGCCGGCTTACCCCGTCGGTGAGGCGGCGCGGTGCGCGCCACCTGCTTTCCAGAGTTGCATCCCCCCGCGGTCCCTGATGCCTGAGAGTTTCCGGGACGCTTGCTCCTTCGGCGTCGCGCGGCCGGGCCACGCGAACTCTCCCGCGGGGTTCATCTGCAAGACCGGTGCAGCAATACTACTGACTTAGCCGCACCGGTCAACCGCGGCGGGCCGGGCCAACCCGCATGTCTCGCCAATGTCACGGCCAGTGTCGCTCTGGCCATTTGTCGCTCACGGCAGCCGGCCTGAGGCCGGCGCCTGCGCGGGCGCGCCGCATCAGCGGCGGGCCGCGGTCGCGGCCTGTTTGCGCGTCCGTCAAAGACCGACGCGCCCCAGCGTCAGTCCGTCCCCCTGTGGCCATGTCGGTTCCAGCCTCAGCGCGCGGCCTTGTCCCGGGCGAGGTGACGGAATAGCTCCGACTCGCGTCGCTCGAGCAGCGCCGGGCCGTCGCGCCCGCTCCAGTCGTACACCCCCCGGCCCGAGGGCAGGCCGCGATGCCCGGCGTCCACCAGCGCGGTCACCGCCGACGCGGGCTGGGAGCCCGTCGTCAGGTGCGGGATGAGATAGGCGCCGAACGCGTGCAGCGTATCGAGGCCGCCCACGTCGGCGGACTCGATGGGCCCGGTGATCGCGAGACGCCGCCCGAGGGACGCCTTCACCACCGTGTCGATCGCCTCGGCCGACGCCGCCCCCTCCGCCCAGAGCGCCCAGGCCTCGCGCAGGATCGCGTACTGGAGCCGGTTGCCGATGAAGCCCGGAACCTCCTTGTCGACGATCACCGGCTCCTTGCCCGCTGCCCGCAGCACGTCGCAGAGCCAGGGCGCCACGTCCGGGTCGGTCTCCGGTCCCGCGCAGACCTCGACGAGCGGGATGAGCTGCGGCGGGTACCAGAAGTGGGCGGCGACGACGCGCCCGCGGTGCGTGACGTTCGACACAAGCTCGCTCGCGGGTTGCCCGCTCCCGGAGGCGAAGACGGCGGGCGGCGCGCAGATCGCGTCGAGCCGCCCGTACACCTCGTCCTGGACGGCGCGCTCGGCCGGAACCGCCTCGAGGACGAGCTGCGCCTCCGCCGCGTCCTCGAGTTCGGTCGAGGCCCGGATGCGCCCCAGGGCGGCACTCGCTTCGGCGGACGTGACGAGCCCGTGTGCTTCGAAGGCGGCGAGGCTCTTCGCGATCCTCTCCATCGCCGCGCCGAGGCTCTCCTCGCGCCGGCCGATCATGACGACCCGGCGGCCCGCAGCCGCGAAGATCTGGGCCATGCCGTGGCCGACGAGGCCGTTACCGACGACGGCAACGGTATCGAGCGTTGCAGGGACAGTCATCGGCCTCTCCTTCCCATGCGCTTGCCGCCGCGCCGGCACGAGAATGCGCCGCCGTTGACACCTCAATCAAGCGGAGCCGTGTCTTCGATGCAAGGGGATCTTCGTGGCGACCGGATAAATTATCGCCGCTATATCAGCGAACTATCCAATGAGAGCGCATAGAGGTACCCCCTTCCCGCCTGACACACAATCGCGTACGTCACCCGTGCCCCGCGGACCATGGCCGTTGAGAGGAGTCCGTGGTAGCGTGCACACGTCACGCAGCGTGGGAAGCCGGTGACGCCCGCTCTGGAGGAAGGTACGGGCCAGTCCGGCGCTGCCCCCGCAACTGTAAGCGGCGAGACGGAACCAGTGCGCTTCGCGCGGGCCACTGATCCGGAGGGATCGGGAAGGCCGGGTTCCGTCGACGACCCCGAGCCAGGAGACCGGCTGCGCGGCAGGGCTGCAACGTCCTCGGAGGGAGGATCATGGCGGGTCTCGACCAGGCGCCGTCTCCGGCGCGCATCACCCTCGTTCTCGGCGGCGCCCGCTCGGGCAAGAGCGCCCATGCGGAGGCGCTGCTGGGCGATCACGCCGGCCCCCGGCTCTACATCGCCACCGCCGAGCCCCGCGATGCCGAGATGGCAGAGCGGATCGCGGCGCACCGCGCCCGGCGCGGGCCCGGCTGGCGCACGGTCGAGGCGCCGCTCGCGCTCCCGGAGACGCTGGAGGCCGAGAGCCGCCCCGGCGCCGCGCTGCTGGTGGACTGCCTCACCCTCTGGCTCAGCAACATCATGGAGGCCGGCCGCGACGTCGCTGCCGAGACCCAGCGCCTCACCGCCTGCCTCGGCCGGCTCGAAGGGCGCACGGTGCTGGTCTCCAACGAGGTCGGCCTCGGCATCGTGCCGGAGAACGCCGCGGCACGCGCCTTCCGCGACCATGCCGGGCGGCTCAACCAGGCCGTGGCCCAGGCCGCCGAGCGGGTGGTCTTCGTCGCCGCCGGCCTGCCGATGACGATCAAGCCGTAAGAGTGTCGTGAGCGCATTCCGCATCGCCTCGCTGGTGCCGAGCGCGACCGAGATCGTCGCGGCGCTCGGGCTCGCGGACAGCATCGTCGACCGCAGCCACGAGTGCGACTGGCCGCCCGAGGTTGCCGAGGCGCCGGCCTGCACCCGCGCCAGGATTGACGCGAGCAAGCCGAGCGGCGCGATTCACGAGGAGGTGGGCAAGCTGCTCGCCGCAGCGCTCAGCCTCTACGACCTCGATACCGGGATCCTGCGCGCCGCGCGCCCGAGCCACATCGTCACCCAGGACCAGTGCGACGTCTGCGCGGTGGGCCTGCCCGAAGTCGAGGCCGCAGCCGCAGAGTTCCTGAAAGCACCGGTGCAGATCGTCTCGCTCGCGCCGATGCGCCTCGGCGACGTCTGGGACGATATCGCGCGCGTGGGTGACGCCCTCGGCGTCAATGCCCAACCGGTTAGCGCGGGCTTGCTTGCCCGGGTGGCCGCGATTGCCGAACGTGCCAAGGCGCTTCCGCCCAAGCGAGTGCTCACCGTTGAATGGAGCGACCCGCCCATGACAGCCGGCAATTGGGTGCCGGAACTCGTCACGCTCGCGGGCGGGATCGACACCCTGGGCGCCGACCAATGGCATTCACTTAGCGGTTTTCGACTGTTCACTTAAGGAGTCGTGTTCTTGCGCTGTCGGTTGCGTGCGTTTCTGTCGTTCAGGTGTTCAGGCGACGGCCCGCTTTGCGCGTGCCCACTTGCCGCGGGGTTTGCGCGACCTGCGTTCGCAGGACCGGCCGGGGTGCGGGCGCTGACGCGCCTGGTTGATGCAGGAGAGGACATGGCTGAGGGTTTCGGCGACCATCGCCGTATGGCGCAGCAGCAGCGCTTCGAGGTTGCGCGCGACGGTGGCGAGGCCGTTGCTGAAGTTGGCTTTCATCGCCGGCTTGCCGTCGGCAGGGCGCTCGGCGTCGAGGCTTGCGTTGCTGCGGTTGGTGAAGAGCCGGGTCATGGCGATGAGGTTGAAGTGGGCGAAGAGCTCCTGGCGGACGCCGCGCTCGGTCTGGCTGTGGAAGGCCTCGACGGCCATGGCCTGTTTCGAGGTCTTGTAGAGTTCCTCGATTCCCCAGCGCGCGTGATAGAGCTCGGCCAGTTCCGCGACGCTCCAGGCCTTGGGGTCGAGGAGGGTGGTGGCGAGGATGAAGACCGTGCTGCCGATGCGGTAGCGGACCAGTCGCAGGCGCAGCGGGGTGGCGTCGACGTGCGGCGTCTTGCGGCGCAGCTTTCTCAGGGTGTCCTTTCCGGGAGCGACGGTGATCGGCGCGTCCGTGCGGCCGTCGGCGATGAAGGCGTCGAGGGCGGCGCCTGCCTTCTTCTTGATCCGGAACACGGGGTGCAGGCCGCGGGCGACATGGGCGTGCAGCATCTCCCAAGAGTAGTAGCCGCGGTCATAGACCACGATGTCGTTGGCCGAGAGCGCCTTGAGGTGGGCGAGGGCGGCCCTTCTTTCGTCGCCGTGCGCGACCAGGTCGAAGTCCACCGGGATGTTCGCGTGCAGCCGGTAGAGGCAACTCAGCAGGCCCTGCGGGTAGTGGGCCGCCTCGGAGGGCGTGCGGTAGCCGGCCTTGAGCAGCGGCCGCGGCAGGTTGAGCTTGGAGCCGTCGACCGCGAACACGCGGTGGCCCTTCCAGGCCGGGCCGTCGGCGCGCTTGAGGATCTCGGCGTGCAGCGTCTTGAACACCGCCTCGTCGACCTTGGCCCGCGCCATGCACATCGCCGAGGCCGAGACCGGCGCCGGCTGCGGCAGTGCGACGCCCAGGACCCGGCACTGCTCCCACAGCCCGGCCAGCGTCGTGGCGTAGCCCGCGCGGCCGTTCGAGAACGCCAGCCGGAAGATGAAGAGCATGACGAGAAGGGTGTCGAGGACCCGCCGGCGGCTCTGCCACACCCGGTCGTGATCGGCGGCCACCGCCGCCAGTGCGCCGATCAGGTCCTGCCACAGCGCCACGAAGGGATCGTCCGGCGCCAGCGCTGCCGGCCGTGTCCTGTTCCCGCGCCGCGCCGGCCGCGGGCCTTCGAGCAGGATCGAGCGGAAGTCCGGCGTCAGCGGGTAGACGTAGACGCTTTTGCGGGTCTTGCCCTTGCCGCCCCCGGTCTCGCCGAGACAGCGCCAGTTGGCCGCGCGGTAGCAGGCGCCGTCGAAGAGGCTGGGGTCCACGAAGGTCTCCACGAACGTCACAGACTACTATCTTGCAGGCTTCCGAGGCTCCTGAGCCCGTTCGCATTCGACGCTACAAGCATCCTTTCGACGGTGAGGCGATCGAGATTCTCGATCGGCGCAAAGGAGGTTACGGGGGCCGGACTCTGAAGGTTCGGATGCCGGACGGCAGCTGTTGTTGGATACCAGCGGCATGGACGAGCCTTGGAGCCCGTCCCGAGGATGCACCACGCCTGATCGGAGAGTTGTCTGATTTCCTCACCCTCCTTAATCTTCTGAATGACCTTGATGAGAGGGAACTCAGGCGCGATGGATGCGGAGCAGGAGTTGGCGCTGATCGCGCTGATGGAGTGGGAGGAGCGCCGGGACCGGTGGCTGGCGTTTCCGGCTCCGGACCGGGATCGCGTCGTGCAGGGTCTGGCCGATCTGATGGTTCGGATTGCGGATCGGGAGGCGGCCGATGACGGTCGATCCGTCGAAGATCACCCAGCGTCATCTTGAGCGTCTTGCAGTTGTCTACGTTCGCCAGTCGACACCCTTGCAAGTGAACGCGCACCAGGAATCGCAGCTGCGCCAATACGCGCTTGGCGAGCGTGCCCGGGAGATTGGCTGGCCGGCCGAGCGGATACGGACGATCGACGCCGATCTTGGCGAGAGCGCAAGCGAGAAGGCGCGCGGCGAGCGTGGCGGCTTTCGGGAGATGTGCGACCTGATCGCCCGGGACCATGTCGGGGGCATCTTCGGGATTGAGGTTTCGCGGCTCGCCAGGAACACGATGGAATGGTTTCAGCTTCTCGATCTATGTCGCAGGCACGACACGGTTCTGGTTGAGGACTGCCACATCTACTGCCCGAGCCGGGACGACGACTCCCTTGTCCTGGGGATCAAGGGAACCGTGAGCGCCGCTGAGCTGTCTCTTATTCGCGCCCGGATGGAGGGCGGAAAGCGGAACAAGGCGCTTCGTGGCGAGTTGTACTCGCGCGTTCCGATCGGATTTGTGCGGGATGGCTCGACTTTGCGGAAGGATCCGGATGCCCGGGTTCAGGCGGCGATTGCAACGGTCTTTGCGCGTTTTCGGCAAGCCGGTTCGGCCCGCCAGGCGACGATGCTGCTGCGTGAGGCGGGCGAGGATGTTCCCTCTCGCCGGCACCCGGGGGCAGCATTGGAATGGGGCCCGGCGCGCTATGAACGGGTGTACCGCATCCTCACCAACCCGGCGATGGGCGGCGCCTATGCCTACGGCTTCAAACGCGGCGTTGGTCACGGTGCGCCGCTGCGGCCGGTCCAGGAGCGCTGGGATATTCTTCAGCCGGAGAAGCATGAGGGATATGTCAGTTGGGCAGAATGGCTTGAAGTACAGGAGCAGCTGGCCCGCAACCACATGGCTCCGGACGGAGCCCGCGGCGCGGCGCGGGAAGGGTCGGCTCTGCTCCAGGGTCTCGCGGTCTGCGGCGGCTGCGGATTGCCGATGACCGTCTACTACAGCAAGACGGGCTGGGGGTATGAGTGCCGCAAGCGCGATGCTGCGCGCCGGCGCGGCGGTTGTTGGTCGACAGGCGGCAAGCGCGTTGATGCGGAAGTTGCCCGTCTGTTTCTCGATGCGGTCACGCCGGCGGGGGTGGAGGCGGCCCGGCAGGCGGCTTGTGATGTTGCTGAACGCGGCCTGCGCGCGTTGCGCCGTTGGGAGCTGGATCTTGAGCACTGCCGGTACGAGGCGCGGCTTGCCGAGCGGCGCTACAAGCAGGTCGATCCCGACAACCGTCTGATTGCGGCAACGCTGGAGCGCGAGTGGGAGAAGGCGCTTCGCGCCGAGAAGGCTGCACAGGAAGCGCTTGAGGCGGCACGGGCGCGTCAGCCCGCGGCCCCTGCCCCGGCGGTTTTCGAGGGTCTCGGCGCGCGCCTGTCGCAGGTCTGGGGGGCGTCGTCGACGACCATGCGCGAGCGCAAGCGCCTGCTCGCCTGCCTCCTCGACGAGGTGACGATCGAGCTTGCGCGACAGGAGCGTGAGATCATGGCAACATTGCGCTGGCGTGGCGGGCAGATCGACGAGATCACTTTGCCGATGCTCGCGGGCTCTCCGACACCCCGGCGCGATGAGCGCAGCACGGTCGAGCTCGTGCGCAAGCTGTCATGCTTTTACAACGACCGGGAGACCGCGAAGGTTCTCACCCGCCAGGGACGGCGCACAGCACGGGGTCTGGATTTCACGGCCGAGCTTGTTGGCAGCCTGCGTCGCCGCCATGGCATTGCGCCCTACCAGCCCGACGGGGACGAGCCGGTGCTCATGGGCGTTGCCGATGTGGCGAAGGAGATCGGAGTCTCGGATGACACCATCTATCGCTGGATCCGCGAGGGGCTGGTTCCGGTTGCCCAGCCCGATATCGAAGGTGCTCCTCTTCGGATCCGGATGACCCCGACCTTGCGCGAGCGCTTTCGTGAGGCGCCTCCGGAGGGGTTTGTTCCCCTCGCTGTGGCAATGGATCGTCTGGGTGTCACGCGGCAGACGGTCTGGGAACGGATCAAGGCGGGCAGGCTGGACAGCTGCCATGTGACCCGCGGCAAGACGCGCGGACTGTATGTGCGTTTGCCGGTCGAGGACGAACTGCCGCTGCTGCGCGGGCTCAACGGTGATGGGGGGTGACCATGCCCGGACCGTCAGGCAAAACGCCCGATGCAGATCCGCACCTCCAACGTGCGATACTGGAAAATCACGTCCGGCACGATGTAAAGGTCGCCGCGGCGGCAACAACGGAATCCAAACCGCCTTTTCTATCAATGCGGTAGAAACGCCCGCCCACCTGCACAACGGAGAAGCATTATGAAGCCTTCATCTCCACCAGAACCGGGCGCGCTCCGAAGCGCGCCTCCCAGTCGCCGGGCAGCTGGCGCAGCGCCATCGACAGCGCTTTCGACGCCAGGTTGTCGACCCGGACCCAGGGAAAGATCAGGAAACGCGTGTGACCCACGACCAGATCGAGGTGCTTGCGGAAGCCTTCCGCCGGCCACCCGATCCACTCGTCGCGGCAGGGCACCGCGCGCGACGCCCGGGCAAACAGAAGGCAGCCCAGAGGCCGCCCGTGGCGGTCCAGGAGAAAATAGCGCAGATGCGCGCCGACCAGACGATGCAGCCCGAGATAGTGGTGGCGCGCGACGAACTCGTTCCACAGCCCGCCCTCCTCCTTGCCCGCCGCAATCGACAGGCGCAGCGGCATCAGCGCGGCCAGGTCCTCCGCGATCGCCGCGGCCGGCGCCGTCCGCTCGCTCCGGGCCATCGCCTCCTGCGGCCCCCGCACCTGCGCCTCGTCCCGCGCCGGCAGGGTCAGGATGCCCAGCCGCTCCAACTCCTCCAGCATCCGCAGGCAGACCGCGACACGGTTCCGCCCGCTCGGCGCGCGCCAGTTCAAATGCTCGCAGATCGTGTGCCCGAGCTCGTTGCGGCTGATCGCCGGAAACAGCGCCACCGTCTCCTGGATGTCGGCAATCTGCCGGCGGGTCAGACGTCTGCCGAAAAAGGTCGTCGACTTCAGCGCGGTGATGCGGGGGTCCATGGGCCGGCTCCACTGACAGGGGGACAGCCACAGTGTGCCAAAGCACACGCCGCCGGTCAATCCCCCTCGTGCGGGAAACGCCGAGACCGACAATCCACACAAGAAATCAACTCGTTACGACACCACCAAAAAAACCCCGGAACAATCTTCGCGCCAAATGAATGCCATTGGACGGCGCGACCGCCCCCCACCTCACCCCGGCCCTCTCCGCCCCCAGGGGCGGAGAGGGAGAACGGGCGGCGCCCCCTGCGTTCCCCCTCCGCCTTTGGGGACGGTGGCAGGGGGAGGCGGGACTATCTAAGTTATTATCTGCAAACCACTACTCCGAGAGCACCACGCCCCAGGGGAGGACCTGGTTGCCGGAAACGAGGCTCGCGCCGAGGATGCGGGTCGGCTTCAGCAGGTGGGTGGGGTCGTCGTCGCTCGGCTCGAAGCGCACCCTGCCTTCGCCCCAGAGGGTCTCGGTGATCTCGGTCTCCGCCGGGAGCTGAACCACTTGCCGCTTCACCGCGTCCGGCCGGTCCGCCTCGGGCAGCGCCTTCACGAAGAGGCGGGGGAAGGTCTTGAGCGGCTCGAATACCCGGCCGGTGGGCTGCATGTCGATCTCGATCACGCGCCGGCCCAGGCGCTCGGTGAAGCCCCAGATCCGGCTGGTGTCGACGTGCAGCTCCATGGACGCGAGCTTCATGCGGAAGCCCCAGAGCTCGCGGGTGCCCGCGCATACCTGGTCGGTGCTGGTGAAGGCGTGCACCCAGTGCCCTCCGATCTCGCCGCCGTAGCGCACCTGGGCGATCACGGCGCTGTCGTAATAGGGGCGCGTCGGCACCCTGCTTTCGAAGTGCATGACCGTGATCTGTACGACGTTGGTGGCGAGCTCCAGCGGCGCCGGCACGCGGGGGCGGAGCGCCGCCTCGTCGACCTCGCAGAATATGCTGAGGGTGCGGAAGCGATGCTTCCACGGCGGCAGGGGGTAGGGCAGGAGCCCGGTGTCGAGCTGCTTCTCATTCATGGTCGCACTCGTCGAGGTTGGTTGCTCAGGAGCGCAGCCGCGTGATCGCCGGGCGGTCGTGCGCCTGCCGGCGACGGCGGCCGGCATGGATACACACTCGGCAAGGCCGGATCAAATCGCACCAAGCCCTCGCCGGCACCGATGCGTTTGCGCCCGGACCGCACCCCGCCCGAAGGCTTGCGCCCACGTATTTCCTTGAACGAGACGGGCACTGGCGGTACTCCGGTCACAAGCACGGCAAAGGGAGGGCCCGACGATGGCAATGGACGTAAGGGTGGTGACCCCAATCACGACCTGGGGATTTCGCGACAAGTCCGAGTTTCGCGCTCTGGAGCGGCCGGGTCTGACGATCAGCCACATCGAGATCGAGACCGGGCCGGCTTCGATCGAGTGCAAGTACGACGAGGCCGTCGCCGTTCCCGGCACGATCACCAAGATCGTCGAGGCCGAGCGCGACGGCTGCGACGCGGTGGTGATCGATTGCATGGGCGACCCCGGCATGTTTCCGGGGCGCGAATGCGTCTCCATCCCCGTGGTCGGGCCCTGCGAGGCGGCGATGCACGTGGCCTCGATGCTGGGGCACACCTTCAGCGTCCTCACCGTGCTCAAGCGCCTGCGGGCCCAGTTCGAGCATCAGGCGCAGATCTACGGCGTGCGTGAGAAGCTCGCTTCGGTTCGTTCGGTCTCGATCCCGGTGCTGGAGCTGGAGCAGGACCTGGAACGCACCAAGGAAGCCCTCGTCGAAGAGGCGGTCCGCGCGGTCGAGGACGACGGCGCCGATGCGATCATCTTCGGCTGCACCGGCATGCTGGGATGCGCCGAGGCCGTGCGCCAGGGGCTGCTTGCCCGGGGCTACGACGTTCCCGTGGTCGATCCGATCCCGTGGGCGATCAAGACGGCCGCGAGCCTGGTGGACGCCGGGCTGAGCCACAGCAAGATCACCTACGAGCAGCCGCCGTCGAAGCCCGTGGTCGGCTACGAGCCGCTGCCGGCAGCCGGACTGGCCCGCGACGCGGCGGAGTAACGCACCAGACGCGCGACCGGGACTCAGGAGAGCTTCACGGCCGCCCGGTTCTCGCTCATGCTGGCGGTGATGCGGTGGGCGACCTCGAGCGAGCGCACGCCGTCGGTACCGGTCACTTCCGGCGTCCCGCCCGTCCGCACCGCGTGCACGAACGCCTCGACCTCGCGCATGAGCGCGTCGCCTTGCTCGAAGCTCGCCTGCTCCATCGCCACGTTGTCGGGTGACGCTGGCGCGCCGTCGTTCTTCTTGCGCGCGATCCTGACGCTGCGCTCGCCGTGGTCGACCGCGATGTACATGTCGGGCTGAAAGATGCGGAGCGAGCGCTCGGTCTTGAGGCTGACCCGGCTCGCGGTGACGTTGGCGACACAGCCGTTGGCGAACTTGAGTCGGGCGTTGGCGATGTCCTCGCTACCGGAGAACACCGGCGTACCGACGGCATCGATGTCGGCGACCGGCGCGTCGACCAGCGCCAGGATGATGTCGATGTCGTGGATCATCAGGTCGAAGACCACGCTCACGTCGGTGCCACGCTCCGAGAAGGGGCCGACGCGGATGGATTCGATGTAGAGCGGACGGGTGATGCACGGGGCGACGGCGCGGAAGGTGTCGGAGAAGCGCTCGATCAGCCCGACCTGCAGCACCAGCCCCTTGGCCTCGGCCAGGGCCGTCAGTTCCCGGGCGGTGGCGACGGTCTCGGTGAAGGGTTTTTCCACCAGCACGTGAATGCCGGCATCGAGAAAATCCTTCACCACCGCGTAGTGCGCGGCGGCGGGCACAGCGACCGATGCCGCGTCCACCCGGCCGATCAGCGCGCGGTGGTCGGTCAAGGCATCGGCGCCGAGCGGGCCCGCGACGGCGGCGGCTCGGTCAGTATCGACGTCGACGATCGCGACCAGGCGGGCGCGGTCGAGCGCTGCATACTTTTGGGCGTGGTAGCGCCCGAAGTGGCCGGCGCCGATCACGCCGAGCCTGATCTCGCGGGCTGCGCCCTGCTCCGCCTCCGCTCCCTGCGCCACAGCCGCCTCAGGCCGCTTCGTCGACGAAGAGCTCGGCGAGCTCGAAGCGGTCCTGGGTCATGTAGGCGAGGCCCTTGGTGCTGATGCGGTAGTAGGGGATGGTGACGAGAGAGACGAATTCGAGGTTCATCTGCGGCGTTTCGAGTTCGCAACCCATGTCACGCCAAGCGTCTAGAAGCTTGTATTGACGCTCGAAAAGCTCGTCGAAAGGGAGGTCGGAGGCAAGCCCGTTCAGCGGCGTCGGCAGCGACGCTTCGACCCTGCCCTTGCGCAGCGCGATGAAGCCGCCGTCCATCTTGATGGTCTCGTTGGCAGCCGCCGCCATGTCCTCGTCCGAGGCGCCGACCAGGACGATGTTCTGGTTGAAGACGTTGGCGGTGGTGCCGATGCAGCCTTCCTTGATCCCGAAACCCTTGACGAAGGCGACGCCCACCTCACCGGTGCCCATGATCCGGTCGATCATGCAGATCTTGTTGATGCCCTTCTCGGGATCCGCCTCGACGCAGCCGTCGACCACGCGGAGCGTCTCGACCGACCCCGGAGTCTCCAGCGAGCCGTCCCGCGTGTTGATGCACTGGACCTTCACGGTATCCCCGGCGCCGGCCGGCGCCTCGATGCGGAAGTCCTCGGGCCTGAGCACCCGGTCGATGTTCATGGTGCCGTAGAGCCAGTCGGGGTAATCCGGGTTCTTGAGCGGGGCTATGAGCTTGCCGCCTTCGACCCATACCTTGCCGTTGGCCATGACACGGTCGATCTCGAATCCTTCGAGGGTGTCGACGAAGACGATGTCGGCGAAGCGCCCCGCCGCGATCATGCCCATGTCGTGGTTCACCCGATAGAACTCCGCCGGCTGGATGGTGGACATCTGGATCGCGGTCATCGGGTCCAAGCCCTTCTGCACGGCGACGCGGATGGCGTTGTCCATCTGGCCCCGCTCCAGCATCCAGTCGGGCGTGATCACGTCGGTGCAGAGCTGGAAGGCGCGGGCGTGATAGCCTTCCTCAGTAATCACCGGAAGGCACGCCTCTATGTCCTTGCACGCGCTACCTTCTCGGATCACGATCCAGATGCCGAGCTCGGCTTGACGGCGGGTCTCCGAGGCGTTGACGATCTCGTGGTTGTGCATGATTCCGGAGGCGACCCAGGCGCGTTGGTGATCTTCTCGTCGGTCATGCCCGCCGAGTGGCCCTGGATCACCTTGCCCATGTCGAGCGCCTCTTCCATGAGGCTGAGCAGCGCCCGGTCACGCTGGTTCTGATAGAGCATCAGCTCCGGGCTGATCTCCTCGATGCCCTTGGTCTCCGGCCAGGTCAGCGAGTCGCGCAGGTCGTCGATGCTGGGCGCATTGGGCGAGGCGGGGAAGCCGATGCCGCGGTTCTGGGTGTAGCACATGGTGGGGGTGACGAAGAGCGGCTTGACCGGCGTCGCCAGCAGCTCGTCGAGGAAGAAGCGCGAAGCGCGCATACCGTTGACGATGGCGTGGCCGTAGAAGCCCCGTCCACGATGGTCGTCGAGCCGTGTAGTAGCCTGCAGGCCGCGAAGACGGTGGAGTTGGCGTAGGTGTGCCACTGATGGCAGTGGGGGTCGATCAGCCCCGGCACCAGGAAACGGCCCTCGGCATCGATGACCTCGGTGTCGTCGCCGACGGCGTACGTGACGTCGCCGACGGCCGCGATGCGCTCGCCCTTGATGGCGATGCCTTCCGCCTTGATGGTGCCGGTGTGGACATTGACCACACGGCCGCCCGTGATGACCGTGTCGGCGGGCTTGTAGCCCATCGCCACGTCGATCAAGGCTTCCCGTCGAAGCTCCATGCTCTCCCCCGATATGGCGCGGTGACGGGCGGCACCGTAGTCATAGATTAGGGCCTCATCAACCCGGGCTGCCGAGACAGGCGATACCGCCCGCTCGGGGGATAGACAGTGGTCTGCCGTCGCGCTATTCTGACAATGACTTGCACTCGCAGGGTCTTGATCGTGCACGGATTGGCTGAGCCGATGGCGGCCGAAAGGGCGGCGCGTGCGCCGGGCACCGGCGCGTCGAGGTGGCTGGCGTTCGAAGGCATCCACCACGCCTACGACGCGGCGCCGGTGGTCAAGGGCGTCGATCTGGTGGTCGGACCCGGCGAGATCATGTGCCTGCTGGGCCCGTCAGGATGCGGCAAGACCACCCTGCTCAGGATCGCCGCCGGCCTTGAGCGCCCGCACGCAGGCCGCGTTCTGATCGATGGCGAGGAAGTCGCCGGCCCGCACCGCTTCGTCGCGCCGGAGAAGCGCCGCATCGGCCTGATGTTCCAGGACTACGCGCTCTTCCCGCACGTGCGCGCCATCGACAACGTGGGCTTCGGGCTGACGGCAGCGCCAAGGGCGGAGCGCCGGCGCGTGGCGTTCGGGATGTTGGAGCGGCTCGGGCTCGCGGCGCTCGCCAAGGCCTATCCGCACGAGCTCTCCGGCGGGGAGCAGCAGCGCGTGGCGCTTGCCCGCGCGCTCGCGCCGGCGCCCCGCGCCATGCTGCTGGACGAGCCCTTCTCCGGCCTGGACGAACGCCTTCGGGAGCAGGTCCGCGACGACACTCTGCGCTTTCTCCGCGAGGCGGGGGTGCCGATCGTGCTGGTCACCCACGATGCGGACGAAGCGCTGCTGATGGCGGACCAGATCGCTTTGATGCGGGACGGCGTGCTGGTCCAGGTGGGGAGCCCGGACCGGCTCTGCCGAAAGCCGGCGAGCCCCTTCGTCGCGCGCTTCTTCGGCGCGCTCCCGGCCTTCGACGGCCGGGTCAGAGACCGCGCGGTGGAGACGCCCATCGGGCGCGCACCCACCGGCTGCGGCGAGGGCTGCAAGGTGCGTGTCTACGTCAGGCCCGAGGCCGTGGCGCTGCTGAAGGGCGCGGCGGACGACGCCGACGGGCTGCCGTCTGCCCGGGTTCTGGACAGCCGGCCGATGGGCTCGACCAGCCAATTGAAGCTCGCGATCGACGGCCACGCGGAGCCGCTGACGCTCAACGTCGCCGACGACTGCGCACCTGGCGTCGACGACGTTGTCCGCATTCGGCTTGACCCACGCCGAACTTTTGTGTTCCCTGCGACACGGGACCTGTAGGCGACAAGGCTGCGGGACCGATAACGTACGGCGGATGAAGCGCCCGCGACCGGGCGTCGTGCCGCCGCAGCCGTGGTGAAACTGGAGCCGTGTCATGGGTATCTCGATTTGGCAAATCCTTCTGATCGTCCTGGTGGTCGTGGTGTTGTTCGGCGCCGGCAAGCTGCCGCGCCTGATGGGCGACTTCGCCAAGGGCATCAAGAGCTTCAAGAGCGGTATGCGGGAAGGCGAGGCGCCTCCGCCGCCGGCACAGACCGCGACCGCGACCGCTGAGGCTCCGCAGGAGCCCAAGGTGATCGAGGGCGATGCCGCAACCATCGAAGCCAGCGCCGTCAAGAAGGACGAAGCCGCCAAGACCTAGACGCTAGACGCCGAGCGGCTGAACAGAAATAGGGAGATCACCCGCTACTGCAGCGGGGGAAACAATGTTCGACATCGGTTGGCAAGAGCTCATCATCCTGATGCTGATCGCCCTGATCGTCGTCGGGCCGAAGGATCTGCCTCGCATCGTCAAGACCGCAGGGCAGTGGATGGGCAAGGCGCGCGGCTACGCTCGCGACTTCCAGAGGACCATCGAGGAGGCCGCGGACGCGACCGAGATCGATGCGGTCAAGAAGGAAATCGATGAGGCCAACCGCGAGCTCTCCACCGCCCAGCGCGATGTGGCTGAAGGTGCGGACGCGATCAAGAAGGATGTCGCCGAGGGCACGGATTCGGTGAACAAAATGTTCAGCGAGGACGCCATGGCGTCGGCCAAGACCGCGGCGGCCAAGCCCAACGGTGGGGAGCCGCCGGCCAGCCAGCCGGCCGAAACCGACGGCGGCCAGGCCGAGACCGCTGCCGCATCAGCGGCCGAGAGCGAGCCCGCAACGGCACAGGCGGCACCGACGGCGGCTGGGGAGGCTCAAGGCAGCGGCACAGACGACCCACCCCCGCGTGGCGCGAGCGCCTAGGCGCAGGGTAGATTAGTTGGATGTCGAAGCGGCTCACGCTTGGCGTGTCAGCGCCGCGCAGGCCCGACCCGGGGGCGCGCGTGCGGTGCAATCTTTTCAGGACGATGCGGGGCGCTGCCCCGGCGAGAGCTTAGCCCGTGGTTGACCAGATCGAACAATCGCGCGCGCCGCTGATCGAACATCTGATCGAGCTCAGGCGTCGTCTCGCCTTCGCGGCCATCGGGCTCGTCATCGCCTTTCTCGGCTGCTGGTACGTGGCCCCGGAAATTTTTGCCTTTCTGGTCGAGCCCTTGCGCGACGTGCTCGCCGAGGGAGGGTACGATACCAACTTGATCTACACCCACCTGCTGGAGGCGTTCTTCACCGAGCTGAAGATCGCTTTCTGGGGCGCCTTCTTCGTCTCCTTCCCGCTGATCGCCATGCAGTTCTGGATGTTCGTGGCGCCGGGACTCTACAGGAACGAGAAGAAGGCTGTCCTGCCCTTCCTCTTCATCACGCCGATCCTGTTCTTCTCGGGCGGCGGGCTGGTCTACTACTTCATCTTTCCGCAGGCCTTCAACTTCTTCATTTCCTTCCAGGAAGGAAGTACCGACGACCGCCTCGGTCTCGAGCTGCTGCCAAGAATTGGCGAGTACCTCTCGCTGGTGATGAAGCTGATCTTCGCCTTCGGCATTGCCTTCCAGCTTCCGGTGATGCTGACGCTGATGGGCCGCGCCGGCCTCGCCACCTCTGCCGGGCTCAGGCGCAAGCGGAAGTACGCCATCGTCATCGTGTTCATTGCGGCGGCGATCCTCACCCCGCCCGATCTGTTCAGCCAGATCGGTCTCGGCATCCCGCTGATCGCGCTCTATGAGATCTCGATCATCTCTGTCGGCTTCGTCGAGAAGAAGCGCCGCAAGAAGCAGGAAGAAGAAGAGGCGATGTACGCGGAGATGGATGAAATGCTCGCCGAGTACGAGGACAGCGAAGAGACAGACTTCAACTACGGTCGCTAAGTACCGCCCCTCCGCGACGAGGCCGTCGGCCCTCGCAACCATTCGATTAGGCTCAATTCGTGAATCGTATGCATTGTGATAGAATCTTTCCCGGTTCGCCTTGGAGGTCAGGCAGATGGATCACGAGCGGTTTCGGGAGTGGTTCTCGCGTGTCGATGAGTTGACGGCGGCGCAGCGCAAGGAGGTCGGGGCGGTGCTGTCGGAGCCTCCGGAGGGCGCGGCCTCGCTGGCGGCGATCGAGCTGGGCGTGGATGACGAGCGGCGCTGTCCGCATTGCGGCGCAGGCGGGGCGGTGTCGCGGGGCAAGGCGCGAGGTCTTCGCCGCTTCCGGTGCAAGGACTGCGGGAAGACCTTCGGTGCACTCACGGGCACGGCGCTGTCAGGGCTGCACCACAAGGAGCGCTGGCTGGCCTTCGGCGCCTCGCTTGCCGAGGGCGAGACGATCAAGGAGTCCGCCGAGCGCTGCGGGATTGCGCCGAGCACGGCGCATCGCTGGCGCCACCGCTTCCTGGCGGCGGTTCGGCAAGCGCCGGACCGGCTTGCCGGGATTGTCGAGGCCGACGAGACCTTCGTTCTCGAGAGCCGCAAGGGGGAGCGGAAGCTGGATCGCAAGCCGCGCCGTCGCGGCGGCAAGGCCCGCAAACGCGGCCTCTCGCGCGAGCAGGTGCCGATCCTGGTCGCCGCCGACCGTGCGGGCGAGACCCTCAGCCATAGCCTGCCCGCCCTCAACGCAAAGAGCGTGAAGGAGGTGCTGGAGCCGGTCGCAGCGGATGCGCTGCTCGTCTCCGACGCCAAGCGCTGCTATCCGCCCGTCGCGGCGGCGCTCGACATACCTCACGAGAGCATCAACGCTTCTGCTGGCGAGCGGGTCCGGGGCGCGCTGCACATCCAGACGGTCAATAGCCGCCACAGCCAGATCAAGGGCTTCCTGCGCGGCTTCCGCGGCATCGCCACCAAGTACCTGGACAGCTATCTGAGGTGGTTCCATCTCATCGAACTCGGCGATCAGCCATCGCCCAGAGCGTGCCTCGAGGCGGCGATGGCCAGACCGCGCCTACGCTTTGCGAATTGAGCCTTCGATTATGTTATTGCCGCTATAAGAAAGTCACTCTTCGATCAGGGGAGCGTTGCGATTATGCTCGCGCCATCGTCCGGACGCCGCGAGTTCGATTCGGCGGCATAGGGTGAGGGGAGGGCACCCGTATGAACGCGACACATCTGTACCCATCCGCCTTAGGCCGTCTGTTCCGATCGCGGGGGATCGTGCAGGTCGAGCGACGCACGGAAGCGGCGGATCGTGGCAGGCGAACCCCAACGAAATATCCGATGAAGGCCCTTTTGGCATCGCTTGCCGTTTTGGCCCTGCTGGGAGTGAGCGCAGCCGAAGCCGGCTCCCTCGCGCCGGCCCCGCAGATCATCGCCGAGTACGACCGCAGCTTCATTGAGCGCTCCGGCGCCCAGACGTTCGGCGAGATGCTCGACACGGGCATCATCCGCTACTTCTTCACCGGAGGGCGCGACCTGCTCATCATGTTGAACGGTCGGCCCTACGCGACGACCGCGCACAATCTGGACTCCCTCCCGCTCTCGGCGGTCGAGCGCATCGAGGTGCTGAGAGGCGAGAGCCTGGGGACGATCGGCGGCCACGCCGCGGTACGTGGCGCATTCAACCTCGTGCTGAGAAAGGATCTGGACGGCTTCGACGTGCGCTCGGTCGCCAGGATGCCGAGCCAAGACGGCGGCGACGCGCGTCAGGGCAGCGTCGTATGGGGCGGCGCGATCGGCGATGGCGGACACATGACCATCGGCGTCGACATCCTCGACCGCCAGGAGATCACGGGCAGCACCCGCGAGCACAGCCGCTCGGATTGGACGGAGGGCGGGAGCTTCGCCGAGGCGAAAAACGTGAGCGTCGGCGGCAACACGGTCTACGTCTTCGATAGAAGTGAAGGCGCGCTGAGGACGGTGCCGCTCGGCACATGCGACCCGGCGCACGGCTACACCGGCCCGCTCAGCAACCCGCCGGGGATCGACTCGGGCGACAAGGGCTGCGGGTTCGCCTACGGCGACTTCTGGTGGGACAGCGCGAGCTACGACCAGAGAAACGCAATCCTGAGCCTCGACCACCCGCTCGGAGAGCACACCGAGCTCCACGTGGACGCAAACGTCACGGACGGAAGCTCGGCCTTCCGCTACGCACCGTCGGTCGATGTCTTCTCCGCCTCCCCGAGCGAGAGCCTGCTCAACGCAATCAACGCATCGGCGCGCAACGCCGACCCGGTGTTCGAGGCGACGGGAGAGGATGTCTTCGCGGTCGGGCACCGTTTCATCGGACATGGCAACCGGGATTGGAGGACGAGCACCGAGGAGTACGACGTCTCGGCAAGCGTCAAGGGCCGGTTCAGCGAAGGCCTTGGCTACGACGCCCTCGTCAGCGCCTTCAGGTTCGACGGCGCGGTGAGAGGCGATACCTTCGTGGACGCCGCGAAATCATCGGGCAAGAGATCGAGGCCGGAAGGTACGACCTGACCGATCCGCTGTCGGTGGAATCGGACCACCTCGAAGCGATCAAGAGGAGCAGCCTACGCGAGGAGGAGGACCTCGGTTCGCGATATCTGGGCGCGCGTCTCGCGCTCGAGGGCGCCGGGCCGGGCATCGGCGGGCGCGACTCGGCATGGACTGCGGGGGTCGAACTCGCCGACGTGGAGGCCCACAGCCGGCTGGCGTTCCGGGCGAGAGACGGCCGGACCCTCGACGTAAATGGCGTGCTCGGGTCGGGCGGCACCAGCTACGCCGGCGAGCGCAATGCGGCTGGAGCCTTCGCCGAGGCGTCCCTGCCCCTCGCCGACCGCGTGGATGTGAGAGCCGCAGCACGGGCCGACGAGTACGACGACGTCGGCGGGCTGCGCGCGTGGCGCCTCGGGGCCGAGTACCGCCCGATGGACATCGTGACGCTGCGCGGCTCGTTGAGCACGGGCGATAAAGCGCCCTCGATGCACCATCTGCACAGCACCGCATCGCAGGACCACCCCTATGTCCGTTGCGTCCCGGAGAGTGGACCGCCGCCTCGCACGTGCGACACGGCGAACTACCGGCAGGTGACCCGTCTTACGAGCGGCAACCCCGAACTCGAGCCGTCGGGATCGGGGAGGCGCTCCATCGGCGCCGAGGTCCGCAGGGGGCCATTCTACCTCGTCGCCGACTGGTACTGGCTCACGACCTCGGAGCTGCCGGGGCAGCACGATGCCACCTGGGCGATACTCAACCACCCCGAGTGTCCGCCGGGCGGCGGCGGCAGCTGCATCGCGCGCGCGGCCGGAGACATCACCATCCACGATAGCTTCGCGAACATCGTCAAGACCGAGATCTCGGGAGTTAACACCAGGTTCGGAGCCCGCGCGGAGACCGGCTGGGGCTTCGTCGCAATGCGTGGGTTCTGGCGCTACGTCACCAGCAGCGAGGAGCACATCGCAGGCGAGGAACGGCCGTACCCGCTCCCGCGCAACGCCGTGCGCATCGTGACCTCGGTCGGGCGCGGCGACCTCACCGCTTTCTGGGCCGTGAACTACCGCGATGAGATCGAGAGCCGGTGGGGCGACGGACGGTTCAAGTCCTGGACCGGCCACGACCTGACCCTCGACTGGAGAGAGCCAGTAGGGCTCGAAAGCACGCGGATAACCGCAGGCCTGTACAACGTCACCGACACGAAGCTCTCCACGAACACCGCGAACCCCTCCGTGACCGACGGGCCGCGCGCGGCCGGCTGGGGACGCACCTTCTTCGTAACCCTCAACATGCGGTTCTGAGGTGCTGACGGAAGGGAGAGTGCGCGGAGTGCATCGACCGAGCAGACGTGGGTGCGATGGGGGATTATCCGCTTGCCTAAGTGACAGCGCCCATTCTACCATCTATAACTGAGGCGTGGCCGGTAGCGGAACGACGCACTCCGCATCGGGCTGGATGGTTAGCGCATCCTGTCTCGGATGGCGGAATCCCGAACGTTCCCACTGGCCACGCCTCGCTCTGAGCGCCACCATCCTGGAGAAGGCGAGACCGATGGGCAAGATTTATCTCGCGTTGGCTGTTGCAACTCTCGCCTTCGCCTTGGCACTCCCTGCGGTCCAGTCTCTCGCCGATGACGCCGCTGATGTCGAGGCTGTCGAGCGGGAACTGGAGGCCGAAGCGACGGCCTTGGAAGCTTTACAGGCGCGCGGTAGAGCGTGCGAACAAGGCTGTCGAAGCGTCCTCATTGGGGCAAAAGGTCAAACAACTGGAAAAGAAGCTTGCGGCGATAGAGGAAGCACTCGTGAACACCCGAGCTTATCGCGAATGGCGTGGACCGGATAAGTTCACAGCGCTCTGTCACGTATGTGAAGGCCCGGAAAATGAAAGCATCGGAAGCTACGCGGAATATACAGACAGAATGCATCGCTATTTCGACGCACGGCGCTCCTTTCGTGTCGATGAGGTTTTAGAGGAATACGAGGCGGAGCATTCCAGAATGAATGCCCTGCAGAGCAGGATGGTTCTGAAGTTCCTCGCCGACGAGATTGCGCGAGCGGTCGAACAAGAACTCGGCAACTTGGAGCGCGAGCTTCGAGAATTGGAGAAGAAGGCGCGGAAAGGGGTCACAATATCAGAACTCCTGACATGGTGCAATTTCAAATGGCGGAAAGAGCCGGGGGCTGGAAGACGAATCGTAACTGCCCAGGTACCCCCTCTCTCTTATGGAACAAGCCAGTTCCTTTTGCGTCAACGCCCCCACGCCGCGGGGGTGCCTACTCTCTTGAGCGCGAGAGGATGATGAACGCCGCGTCGCGAACAAGATGAGAGGACAGCGATACTCAGGATGAGCCGGAGAAGTTCAGGAGCGCAGTATATGAGCGCTGCGCTCGAGTTCGGCGATGCGCTCGCGCAGGGCCGCGTTCTCCTGCTCGAGTGCGGCATTTTCCCGGGCGAGCGCGGTGGCTGATCGCAGCAGCCCCTGCCCCCATTCCCGGACGGCAACGACGACAGTGGTTGCGAGGGATGATGGCTCGAGAAGCTCCTTCAGGCAGCAGAAGGCCTCGTTACGGGCGGCGAGGTCTTCGTGCCAGTGCGACACCGTCACGTGTCTTCGGCCTCGACGGCCATCATGGCGGCGAGCACGGCGAGGCGTTCGCCCGGCGGCAAGGCCTGGTAGCGCCGGCCCCAGTTGGCTGCCTTGCGCTTGATGCGCTGGCGGTCGGTGAAGTTCCGGCCTGCGTGGCTGGCCCAATGCATCCGGTCGGGGGCGTAGTTGAACCAGACGACCTCGGTTCGCACCAGACCCTGGGTCGTGACCTGCAGCGCCAGCCGGCGCCATCCCGCCAGCACCTCGTCATAGAGCGCCGACGGATGGCCCGAGATCATGACCTGGCAGGGCAGAGCCTTGAGCAGCGCGAGAAGCGCGACGTGGCCGGCCTCCTCGTACTCGAAGCGGTAGCGCTGCGCCGAGCGGCGGGTCGCGTGCAGATAGGGCGGATCGCTGTAAACCAGCTCCGGGCCCAGGAACGGGAACGAGGCCAGGAAGTCATGGGCACAGCCGTGAACCAGATCGACCGGGTAGTCGCAGACGAAGGCCTCGAGCGCCTGCGCATCGCGGTCGATGCCGATCGAACGCACGGCCGGCGGCTTGCGCTTCGTCAGCGCCCCGCCCCCAAGGTGGCTTTCGATGTAGACGGAGTGCGGCGGCATCAGCGCAATCAGCGCTTGGCACAGACCTGCTGTCGCCTTCGAGCCGAAATACCCCATGGACCGCTCCCGTCACGCGAGAGAGCAGTCCATAGTCCCGCAACTCTATGAGGTCAAGAACCAATCGCGGTGGCAGAACCAGGCCGCGGCCGCCGCCATAATCACCGTCCTCAACTCAGGATTGGGGTACCTGGGTAGTTACGACGAATCGGAGTTGCGTTCCCGGATAGAGGTGCGATTCGGCGGTGAGATTTTCGCAGAGATGAGCGAGAGCGCGGTTGAATCGCGGGTTGGCCATGGAGTGGAAGCGGAGGATGAGTATCTGTCGTTCGGGTCGCGGGATCATGTCGGCCGGAAGCTGGTAGACCGCCTTGAGGAAAGTGCGGCCCTCCTCGGCATCGCGCATGAACAGCGGTGCGATCATGGGCAGCATCGCACTCTCGGCGCGGTATGCGATCATGCGGATCAGGTCGGTGAAGCGCTTGCGTTCGATCTCGAGACGAACGATGTCCGCCTCGTCCATCACGGTCTTGGCCGACACCTTCTTCGGCAAGGCTCTCTTCCCGGCCCGGATCTCCTTGAGGATACGGTCGAACTCGCCGATCCATTCCCTGATGTCCGGCAGGTCCGGATCGCTCGGCTTCCGGTCGCGCAGTTCGCCGTAGCGAATGCGAAGCTTGTCGAGCGCCTTCTTCACGATCTTCCGGCTTTTCTCCAGAGCCTTGATCTGAGGATTTGCCATCGGGCGGTCGGGGTCTGCGGCTTCTGCGGCATAGCTGCACCGATGGTCGAGGGCGTATTCCTGGCGCATGTATTTGAAGTAGTTCTCCTGCCGCCATCGCGCGAACATCCGGGCGGCGACGGCGCCGGTCGACAGGTCGGTGCGCGTGGTCACGATCGAGGTCTGGTGGCCGTTGTCGCATAGCCTGCGAACTTCGCGCACTGTCAGAGAGTCACCGCCCCCGGTGCTGAGCGCGAGCGGCTTTTCGGCCAGCTTCCAGGTCATCGGCTTGCCTGCCTTCTGCCGGCCGCTCGGATCGACAACGGTGACGAAGTCCTGCTGTGGCCAGGGGGCGTAGCGACCCTTGCGATAGGTCATGATGTCGAAGCCGGCGATCGACCAGCGCTGGAAGGCAGCCGGGCTCCAGGCGCCGCGATCGAACACCACGGTCGGCCGCGGCCCGGCGCCGACCTCGTCGCGGATTTTCGGGAGAACCGCGTTCTCAAGCATCGACAGCAGGTCGTCATTGGCTTCGGCGGTGACGAAGAACCAGGGCTGCGCCTGCGCGTCGTTCACCCAGGTATCGGAGGTCGCCGGCATGCACAGCCGACGCTGCGGCGACCAGGTCTTCGGGATCTTGTACTTGCGGCCATGATAGGGCCGGACATGGCCGTCGACATAGAGATAGCCCAGCGCCTCGGGGCGCGCCCAACGCCGGGCCAGCGCATCGGCGAAGTGGCGCGCCTTGCCCATGGCGCCGATTTCCGCGAGCTTGCGGCGCAAGGTCTTCACCTCCGGCGCGCGGTCGAGGCCGAGCAGCAGGCCGAGTTCGCCCGGCGCATGGGCTTTGAGCTGCTCCGGCGTGCGTATCCGCAGCAGCGCCATGAAGGTGAGCAACAACAGCACGCTGCACAGACCGAAGAAGCCCTTCTTGAGATGGCCGTAGGCTTGCTCGCCGGCCGCGAACAGGCCCTGATCCAGCACCGCCGGCAGCGCCAGCAGCACACCGGCTCCCGGCACCGCTTCCGCCGCCTGCACCTGCATCGGCGCCTCCGTCAGGCGGCCGGCCATCGCCAGAGTCCGTTCCTCAATCCGCTTGACGGCAACACCGGCGCTGCACTGCGCATCCGCCGCCGAACGCAGCGACGGTCCCGGCCCGGTCTCCAGGATGCCCTGTGGGAGCGACAACGATACCGGCGCTTCCGTTCGCTGAGCGCCCGGCGCCGGTGCAGCTGCAACCGAACCCTGCGCCGGCCCGGCACCCTTGCCTCCTCGCGCCGTCCGCTTGCCCGGCCGCACCAGCTTGCCGGTCTTGATCGCCGCCCTGACGCACCCTTCCGAGACCCCGACGGCACGCCCTGTTGCCGACACGCTCGCACCTGCGTCGAGCAGCTCCTGTGCCAGGGTGAGCTCGGCCCCGGCCAGCTTGTATCCTTTTCTTGGACGCGGCTTCGCGATGAGCGCCTCCAGCCCACCGTCGAGATACTTGTCACGATTGCGCCGGACGGTCTGCCCGCTGACACCCATCGCCCTTGCCAGAGCTTCGGCTGAGACCAGACGCTGTGCAGTGAGCATCGCCATTGCGTGGCGTTTCCCGAGGGCATCGTCTTCGGCATAGGTGAAGATCGGGCCCGCGCTGTTGAAAAAGACGACCCTTCCGTCCTCTTCGACCATTGCGAGCGTCTCGGAGATGACGATGGCGTTTTCCGGCCACAGCGGAAACTGAAGCTGCATCGGCTATGTTCCTGAACCGCGTTGTGCCCCTTTGCCGCGCATTGTAAGCGAGTTCGGCTGCTCACTACGAGGCCCCTTTACAGCGCCCATATCATTGACATTAGTTGGAATACCCTGCTATTCTGACCGCTTCTTTCTGCCGCTCGTCCCGCATCTTTTCGCCTCAACACTTGACATTACGAAGGTCGGCCGGCGGTTCCCAAAACATTCTCAATGATTCAATCACTTACCAGCGTAATGTCAGGAAGTCTGAGGTTCAGACTTCCTGACCTCGTGATGCTGGCTGTTCTGGGCAGCGTGCCGGGAACTCCTTGAATTCTGATACATTTCGGTTGTTTCAGGCGGTTTTTCGCTGGGTGTCGCGCCCGAGGTCTGATAGTATAATTTGATACCAATTGCACGGGGTCTCAACCATGCCCAGTACCCTCCCAATGTGCCCTCCAGAGGCGGTCTCGATCGGCAACAGCTGCTTCGCCGTCCTGATCTCGGACGACACCTTCACCTACTTTTCCAACCTCATTCCCTTTGACAGCCACGCCGCCGATGACCGCACGGCCATGCTCTTGCGGATCGGCCGCCTCGCGGCGATCAGCGCGGTCTCGCCGCAGGAACTGGCTGACGCTTTCGCTGTCTCGCGCGCGACGGTGCAGCGCGCACGACGGCGCTACCTGGCCGAGGGCGAAGCGGGGTTCATGAAGCCCCGGCGCGGTCGCGGGCCGTCGGTGTTCACTCCGGAGTTGGCGGAGAAGGCGACGGCGTTGCTGGCATCGGGCCTGAGCGGCTCTGCGGCGGCCCGGGTTCTCGGCGTGTCAGCGCCATCGGTCAACAAGTGGCGCCGTCAGGGACTGATCGGCAACACGGAGGCGGATGGGGAGCCCGGACGCTCAGCGCTGGCTGCGCCGCCTGACGCGGGTGCGGCTCCTGAAGGCCGTGTCGATGAAGAGAGTACCGGTGCCCCGGGGCCGGAGACGGCGCCGGGGCTGGAAGCGCAGCCGCAAACGGATCGCAGCGCGCGCGATCGGCGGGACCGGCAGGCGCCGATGGGGCGTGCGACTTGCGATGTTCCGGCTCGGGTTCTGGCCAGTTGTGGACAGGCGGGGCCGGTCGAACCGCAGTTCGCCGCCGCCGCCCGCGGTGTCCGCTTCGGCGGCGTGCTCGCCGCCCTGCCGGCCCTGCTGAAGGAAGGTCTTCTCTCCGAGACCGGTCTCCTGCCATTGCTGCCGAAGGGCTATTACGGCTTGCCTACGATCCTGCTCTTCCTGGCCTTCATGACCTTGGCGCGGGT
This sequence comes from Alphaproteobacteria bacterium, assembly GCA_963422645.2. GTDB lineage: Bacteria > Pseudomonadota > Alphaproteobacteria > UBA828 > UBA828 > WTGU01. The sequence goes on along the minus strand of CAXXVO010000005.1, from coordinate 262,058 downwards.
GCGCAACCCCGAGAGCCTGCGCTACCAGGCGCCGGGCGAATGGGGCGCCATTCTCGGCCTCGATCGCTGCCCCGAGGTCAAGACGCTGCGCCGCAAGATCGCTCTCATCGCCGACGACGAGGCCGGCGTGCGGGCGTGGCAGCTCGCCCTTGCCAGGCGCTGGCAAGGCCGACGAGCCGGAGCTCTGGGCGACGCTGGCCATCGACGGGCACGTCAAGGTCTACTCCGGCCGCAAGGGGCGCTTGCCCAAGCACTTCGTCTCGCGCGAGAAGCTGTGCCTGCCGGCGAGCGCCAGCTACTGGATCAACGCTCTGGGCGGCAAGCCGCTGCTCTGTCTGCACAAGCCGCTGGACCCGAAGATGGTCGCGGCCATCGAAGCCGACGTGGTGCCGGCGCTGCAGGAGCTTGGGATCGTTGGCGCCGGGGCGCCGGACCTGACCGCCGAGCATCCCGGCCAGCCGGCGCTCACCCTGGTCTTCGACCGCGAGGGCTGGAGCCCGGATCTGTTCCGCCGGCTGGCGAGGCGCGGCGTCGCCTGCCTGACCTGGCACAAGAACTTCAGGGGCGAGGACTGGCCGGCCGAGGACTTCGGCGCGATGACCGTTCCCATTCACGGACCGGCGGCGGACGGCAGCGCCACCATGCGGCTGGCTGAGAAGCCGGTGACGTTGCCGAACGGCTTCAGGGTGCGCCAGATCCGCCGCCTGCTCGACAACGGCCGTCAGGTGCCGCTGATCACCACCGATCCGCACAAGCCGATGGCTGAGGTTGCGGGCGCCATGTTCTCGCGCTGGTCGCAGGAGAACTTCTTCAAGTACATGCGTGACGAGTTCAATCTCGACGCCCTGCCGACCCACGAGCTCGAGCCTCTCGATCCCGCCGCCATGGTCGTCAACCCGCTGCGGCGGGCCTATGACAAGGCAATCCATCGCCTCGACCGCCAGCTTGGCCGCCTGCGCAACCGCATCGCCGACACGGCCCGGAAGAAGCAGCCGACGGCGGAACTCAGGAGGGAAGTCAGGGACCTCCAGGATGTCCGCGACATCGTCAGGGCCAGCCGCAGGGAGACGCCCAAGCACTGCCGGGCCGGCGACCTCGACGAAGCCGAGCAGCTCGATGCCTTGCCCGCGCGCGAGCGCCTCCTCCTCGACGTCATCCGGATGATCGCCTACCGCGCCGAAACCCGCATGATGCTTCCCGTCATGCAGGCGCAGGGCCACAAGCCCCATCCCCGGAAACTGCTTCAAGCGCTGCTCACCGCCGATGCCGACATCCTGCCGGATCCTGGCAATGGCCTCCTGCGGGTCCACATTCTTGGCCTCGCAAACGACGCCTGCGACCGTTGGATCGATGCGGTTCTGAGCGACCTGAACGCCACCGAAACGGTCTTCCCCGGCACCCGTCTGCGCATAGTCTACGACATCGACGGGGCCTCGGAATCCGCGCGGCTCGTGTCACCTAAAATCAGCAGAGGTCAGGAAGTCTGAGACTATTTCTGGACGACTTAATTGAGAACCACCAAGAGTCGAGAACAAACGGGATTCACGTTGCGGATATTCTCGAGATATTTGAGACGCCCGCTCACTCGCCAGGCGTGTTGGTTTGGAAAGACCTTGTCTCCGGACAGATGGATGCTGACCGGATGGACTACTTGCTACGTGATGCGCACCACGCCGGCGTACAGTACGGGCGATACGACTTGGACAGAGTCATCTATACCTTGCGGCTCTGCCCAGACCCCGAAACGGAAGGCCACTACATCGGTGTCGAGGAAGACGGTGTCCATGCCGTTGAAGGATTACTCATCGCTCGCTTCATGATGTTCACACAGCTCTATTTCCATAAGACTCGCACGATTTATGACTATCATCTGATTGAGTGTTTGGGGAAGCTACTTGAGAGTAGTGGCGGCGAATTTCCGTCTCCTATCTCCATCGCTGAGTTTCTTGACTGGGACGACTGGAAGGTGCTCGGTCAAATTTCCCAAGGAACCGGGGGCAATCACGGTGAGATTCTCAGTTCCAGAAAGCATTATCGGATGGTGTTTACCACCACTGAAGTCGTTACCGACGATGAGATAAGAAAAGTGGAGGAGCTCGCAAACGAACTCGAGCCTTACGGGTGTGTAGTCCGCGACGCCGAGAAGTCGTGGTACAAATCCGGATCGGAAGAGATTAAGGTATGGCGTACCTCGGGTAGTATCGAGCGTTCAGTGCCTCTACAAACGCTATCGCCCGTCGTTAGAGGACTTATCAGGGTCAACCAGCGCCGACTATACGTACCCGTGTGCAATCGCCGGGCTGCCGAGACGGCCGTTCGACAATGGACGGAGGATTGAGGGGAATCACATGATAGGGATAACCGGAAAGATTGATCAGTACGCTCTGGTCGCATTTTTGATCAAGCAAGCGGCGCAGGTCCACCAGCAACTCGGTAAGAAGGCGCTTCAGAAGAAAGTGCATCTCATACAGGAATTGGGAGGCGTCGATACGGGGTATCGATTTTCGTTCTACACGTATGGGCCGTATTCGGTCAGTCTTTCTGGAGATTTAGATGTAATTGCAAATAGCGGTGGCGCGATAGTTCGTTACATCAGCTGGGATAACCACTACCTGATAGACCCTGACGAGAACACCGACCGTATGATAGAGAGGGGGCGGGAGTTTTTCGAGCACAACCACACGACTATCAACAAGGTGTTGGCGACCTTCGGAAATAGATCGGCGAAAGGCTTGGAACTTGTTTCTACGATTGCCTACTTGCGTCGACACGCGCCGCAGGAGGAATTTGAAGACAACGGGAAACTCGCGAAGCATGTAATGGCTCTGAAGCCAAAGTATTCTCAAATGGAAGTCAGAAATGCGATTGCTGAGGTGAAGGACTTTCTGTCCAAATAGGTGGATGGCGAGTTTTCGGCTCGAAGGCGATTTTCATCGCAGGGTGTTGATCAGGTTGTGTGCATAGAATGGTCCATCGCTCAATAGTCGCCGCCTGAACTAAGAGGCCGGCGGCAGCGGCCAAGACCTCTCGCCGCCTAGCCAACACTGCTGTCAACCGGCATTTGACTGTGCAGTTCGGACGACGCTTCCAACTCTGCTTCCGCCGCCTCCACCTCAGCCCCGAAGCGCGCCAGCCTGCGCTCCATGATGCGCACCGCCTCGGGATTGTTGTCGACCAGGAGGCAGGAGCGGCCGTGCTTGGCGGCGGCTTCTCCGAAGGTGCCGGAGCCTGCGAAGAAGTCCAGCAGCCTGTCGCCCGGCGATGAGTGCACCTTGACGATGCGCTCCAACAGCCCGAGCGGCTTCTGGGTGGCGTAACCGGTCTTCTCCTTGGAGTTGGTGGGCACGATGGTGTGCCACCAGACGTCCGTCGGCGTCTTGCCGCGCGAGGCTTTTTCCGCCCCCACCAGCGCCGGTGCCATGTAGGGGATGCGGTCCACGGCGTCCAGGTGGAAGGTGTAGTCGGCGGGGTCCTTCGCATACCAGAGGATGGTGTCGTGCTTGGCCGGCCAGCGCCGCTTCGGCCGCCCGCCGTAGTCGTAGGCCCAGACGATCTCGTTGATGCAACTCTCGCGCCCGAAGATGCCGTCCAGCAGCACCTTGCAGTAGTGCACCTCGCGGTAGTCGATGTGGAAGAAGAGTGAGCCGCTCGCGGCCAGCACCCGGTGGGCCTCGGTCAGGCGCGGCTCGAGGAAGGCTAGGTAGTCGTCGAAGCTGTCGGCGTAGCTGGTGGCACCGAGCGTGGTCGTGCGATAGCGCTGGCCCTGGAAGCCGGTCCTGTCGCCCGCTGCGTCACGCTCCGTCCTGAGCGCAACCCGCGTCTGCGTGCGCCCCGTGTTGAAGGGCGGGTCGATATAGATCAGGTCGATGCTGCCGGCTTCGAGCGTCCGCAGCACCTCCAGATTGTCGGCAAGGACGATGCGCAGCATCGCCCGGCTATCTCCGGCTTGTCCCATGACAGGCGCAAGGTGGCGCAGCGTCCGCCGTCGCGCAACGCTGCGGCGGTGGAGGGAAGCGTTTCGGATGCGCCGGGGTGCCGCCCGGCGCGCGGGCTATGCGCTCAGCGCCCGGAGGCCGTCCTCGAAGAAGAACTCCTCTTCGCCAAAGGCGGGTTCGAGCTGATCGAGCCAGGTCGCCTCCGGGTCGAAGCGCGCGAAGAAGGGCCGGCCGACCCAGTCGGGATCGCGCCCTTGCAGGAAGCGCAGCACGAAGACCTTCTCGCCCGCGACCTCCTGCACGCCCAGCACCTCGACCTTGCCCGGCGTTGCGCTCATGCTCGGGCCCCGGACCGTCCGCGCCAGGCCTGAGACCTGCTGGATCGCGCCCCGGAAAACCTCCCAGCAGCGCTCCAGCGGCACCTCGAAGTAGTGCCTGGGGCCGGTGTCGCGCTCGACGAACATGTAGTAGGGGATGACGCCGAGGCGCACCTGCTCACGCCACATCCGCGCCCAGATGTCGGGGTCGTTGTTGATGTTGGCGAGCAGCGGCGCCTGGCTGCGCACGACCGCGCCGGTATCGCGGATGCGGCGGATCGCGTCCTGCACGACGTCGGTCCTGAGCTCCTGCCAGTGATTGAAGTGGGCCATGATCGCGACGTGACGGCCCGACTTGACGAGGTTCTCGAAGAGGCGCAGCAGATCGTCCGCATCCTCGTCGTGGACGAAGCGATGCGGCCAGAAGGTGAGCGCCTTGGTGCCGATCCGGATGTTCTGCACATGGGCCAGCGCCGGATCTTCGATGAAGGACCGGAGATAGCCCTCCATCACCCGGGTCTTCATAATCATCGGGTCGCCGCCGGTGAAAAGAACATCCGAGATGTTGGGATGGTCGGCGAGATAACGGTGCAGGTTGACCGCATCCTTCGACGCGATCTTCAGCTCCTTCTCGCCCACGAATTGCGCCCAGCGGAAGCAGAATGTGCAGTAGGCGTGGCAGGTCTGGCCCTGGCTCGGGAAGAACAGGATAGTTTCCCGATACTTGTGCTGAAGACCCTCTAAAGTTTCGCCTTCTTCATGCGGAATGTTGAGCTCGCGTTGCCCTGCCGGATGCGGATTGAGGCGCACGCGAATTTCGGCGGCCGCGCGTTCAATTTCCTGCGCCGTGGCGTCGCGGGTCATGAGATCGGCGATCCGGCTAAAGTCGCCCTCTTCCAGCATTCCCCGCTGCGGGAATACCAGCCGGTAGACCGGATCGTCCGGGATCCGGTCCCAGTCGATCAGGTGCTCGATCACGTAGCGGTTGGTGCGGAAGGGCAGCACGGCACTGACGACTTTCATGGCGAACAAGTCGTCCTCGGTCACGTTACCGTGTTGAGAAATTAAATCGAGATTCCTCCGGGTCAGCGCTTTGAATTTGCCGACCGATTGCGCGGAACTCTTCAGATCACGTGGGCGGTTCGCGCTCGACCACTCTCGCAGGACCGCTGCCCCCGGGATCGCATGAACACTCACAGTTGTATCTCCCCATAACCATTGGTCTTTTTAATTGCGTAACCCTTATATCACATTAGGTCCAAAAGGTGAAGGTCGGGGCCCCAAAGGCCGCGCGCAGCGCTGGCCTCCCCGCCCGCGCGCCGGACCTCCTGCGGCCCGCCGGGGTTGCGTTCGGCGCACCGCCGGGCCACACAGGTTGCCAAGCTGGGCCGCCTCGGCGGCAGCCTGAGGACGGGAGAGGGCGCATGCCGCAGGCCAACGAAATCTGCCGGATGGACGCCGTGTCCCTGGCCACGCGGGTGCGGGCCAGAGAGCTTTCGGCGATCGAGGTTGCCGAGGCGGTGATCGCCCACATGGAGCAGGTGGAACCCGACCTGCACGCCTTCTGCACGCCGGCGCCCGACTACGCCCGCGCCGCCGCCCGCAAGGTGGATGCCAGGATCGCGGCGGGCGAGGACCCGGGCCCGCTCGCGGGCGTGCCGGTCGGGATCAAGGACCTCGTCTGCACCAAGGACCTGCGCACGGTCTCGGGCTCCATCGCCTACAAGGATTTGCCGTGAAACAGATTCTGGCGAGGGACGCGCGGTGACGCTCCAACCCCGAGGTCACGGCGTTGGCTGAGACCGCCAGGGTCGGCGCGGCGGAGACGAGCGGTGGACTTCCCCGATGTGGTCCGAAGCGGTCCCGCGTAGCCGGCTGACGAGATGCGGGCCGCTCAGGCGGCCTTGAGTTCCGCGCCTACGGGCTCGATGTAGCCGTAGCGGCGGAGCATGCGGATCCACCGAGGAGCGTTGCGCTTGACCATCAGAGCGTCGTAGTCGGCCGTGCGGTCGTAGTAGGGCCTGCCGGTCTTGAGCACCACATAGATGATGCGCAGCATCTTGTGAGCGCCGGCGACGATGGCGCGCTTGTAGCCGCGCCGGGCGGCGAGGGCGCGGTGATGAGCCTCGAACTGGCACCCCTTGGTTCGGGCCGCGCCGTGGGCACACTCGACGAGGCAGGCGCGCAGGGTCTTGGAGCCCATGCGGGTGCGTGCGTTGCGGCGCTTGCCCCCGCTCTCGTTGTTGCCGGGGCAGAGCCCGGCCCAGGCGGCGAAGTGCTCCTTGGAGGCGAACACGCCGATGTCGGGGCCGATCTCGATGAGGATGGTCGAGGCGGCGGTGCGGTCGATGCCGGGGATGGTGGTCAGCAGACGGAGCTGCTCCTCCCACGGTGTCATCTGCCCGTCGATCTTCCTGGTGTAGGACGCGATGCGCGCCTCAAGCGCGTCATGCTCCTCCAGCAGGTCGTTGAGCATGAAGCGGTCGTTGTCGCCCAGGCTCAGGGTGAGCGCCTCGCCGAGCCCCTCCAGCTTGTTCGCAACGTGGCTGGTGAGCGAGGCGAGGATGACCTCGCGCGCCGTCCCCTGCGCCAGGCCGTCGAGGATCTTCCGGCCGTTGACGCCGAAGACGTCGGAGAGGATGCCGCCGATGCGCGCACCGGCGCGGTCGATGATCTTCTGCACGCGGTTGCGCACGGCGGAGCGCTGCCTGACCAGGACGCGGCGCTGGCGGCTCAGTGCGCGCAGCTCCCGGAACGGCTCAGGCGGAACGTGGGAAGGCGTGCAGAGCCCGAACTGGCACACGCAGGCCAGCCACACGCTGTCCGCCACGTCGGTCTTGCGCCCCTTCAACTGCTTCACCTGACGCGCATGCACCAGGATCGCCTCGAGCCCGGCCGCCTCCAGGGCCGCGAAGGGCGCCTGCCAGTAGACCCCGGTCCCTTCCATCACCGCAGCCTCGACGCCGTGACCGGTCAGCCACGCGACCATCTCCTCCAGACCGCTCGGCAGCGTGCCGAAGCAGCGCGTCTCCACCACCGGCTCACCCTCGCCCTCACAGAGGCGAACCGTCGCGGTGATCTCCATCTTGTGCACGTCCAGACCCGCCGCGCGCGGCCGGACGACGTGCAAGCCTTCCGTCTTCATCGCCTTCCTCCTCATTTGCGCTCTCGCCACGGCGGCGTACGATCACGCCGTGGCATCGCCACGGTGGAGGCGGGGACAGCGGTCGGAAGAACACGCATCCGACGAGCGGGTGCGGTGCAATTTGCCGCGCGTCCACGGCCACGGGCCGGGTACAATACGGGGTGCGGAGCCGGCCGCCGGAAGCAGTTTTGTCATCGGGAACTACGTCACCGATATAACGACGCTCACACGTCCCCACCTCCGCCAATACCCATCCTGACACGGCAAATGGGTGCAAGCGCAAGGAAAACGTCAGCCGAACCGCTCCTGTTTCATGCCACGGGGTGGCTCAGAACCGCGGGGACCATGACTGTTTTGTGGCGGAGGAGGACGACGTGGTGGTCGAGCGCCTGCGGGACGCGGGCGCGGTGATCCTGGGCAAGACCAACGTGCCGGAGTTCGGCTACAGCGGCGCGAGCCACAACCCCGTGTTCGAGTCGACGCGCAACCCATGGAACCTGGAGCGCTCGCCCGGCGGCTCCAGCGCGGGCTCCGGCGCGGCGGTGGCCTCAGGCATGGGGCCGCTCGCGGTCGGCAGCGACGGCGGCGGGTCGGTGCGCATCCCGGCCTCCTTCTGCGGGCTGGTGGGGGTCAAGGCGTCGATGGGGCGAGTGCCGCTCTACCCCGGGTGCCGGGACGAGCGCTACCCCGGCGTCTCCAGCTGGGAGGGGATCGAACATATCGGCCCCTTGTCGCGGACGGTGGCCGATTCGGCACTCATGCTCTCGGTCATGGCCGGCCCCGACGACCGCGACCGCCACTCGCTCCCGGCCGCCGACTTCGACTGGACCGACGTGGGCACCGACCTCAAGGGCTGCCGCGTCGCCTACAGCGCGGACTGGGGCTACGCCGCTGTCGATCCCGAGGTGCGCCAGATCGTGGGCGATGCCGCCCGCGTGTTCGAGAGCGAGCTCGGCTGCACCGTGGAGGAGGCCGACCCCGGCTGGGACGACCCCTACCTCGCCTTCTGGGGCCTGGTTGTCAATCGGCTTTCAATACTGACCCCCGATCGGCGTGCAAAATTGACCCCCCTGAGTGGCACGGCGGAGGTTGTCCCGGTAGCCAATAGGGGGGACCCGCGCGGCTTCGTGTGGCGCCCTGCGCTACGCGGAGCGAAGCCGCGTGGGGGGTCCCTGTTGGCCCACCGGGGCAACCGGGCCGCAAGGGAGGCCGGCGGCGGGTCAGGAGCGGTTCTTGAAGCGCCAGCTCTCGTTGCCGGTCTCGATGATCTCGCAATGATGGGTGAGGCGATCGAGCAGCGCTGTGGTCATCTTGGGGTCGCCGAAGACGGATGGCCATTCGCCGAAGGCGAGGTTTGTGGTGATGACGATCGAGGTGCGCTCGTAGAGCCGGCTCATCAGATGGAAGAGCAGCTGCCCACCGGCCTGGGCGAAGGGCAGGTAGCCGAGCTCGTCGAGGATGACGAAGTCGCGGCGGACGAGCTGGTCTGCAGTGCGGCCCTGGCGTCCGGCGCGAAGCTCGGCCTCGAGGAGGTTGACCAGGTCGACGACGTTGTAGCACCGGCCGCGCGCGCCCTTGCGGATGCAGGACCGCGCGATGGCGACGGCGAGATGGGTCTTGCCGGTACCGGTGCCGCCGACCAGCACGATGTTGCGTTTGCCCTCGAGGAAGCCGCCGCCGGCGAGCTCCTGGATCAGGGGCTCGTTGACCGGCGAGGCGGCGAAGTCGAAGTCGGCCAGCTCCTTGACCGTCGGCAGCTTGGCGGAGGCCATCTGGTACTTGATCGAGCGGGCCCTCTTGTCGGCGATCTCGACCTGCAGCAGCGTACCGATGATCTGTTGCACCGGATGGCGGCGCTTGAGCCCGTCGGCAAGGATGTCGTCGTAAGCGGCGCGCATACCTGCGAGCTTCAGCTGGGTCATCATCTCCAGCACATCATGACGCTCCATGACCGGCCTCCCTCAGGCTGTCGTAGCGCTGACAGTCGGCTACCGGCTTGTGGCGAAGCTGCAGGCCCTCGGGCGTCGGGATGATTGCCGGCGGTGCCGGCTGGCGCTGCCGGGCGAGGATGTTGAGCACCACGTCGGCGCTGCAGGCACCGCAGTCGAGCGTCTCGGCACAGGCCGCCTCAACCGCCTCCAGTCCGTCCTCCAGCACCGCCGCGAGCACCTTGACGAACTGCCGGTCGCCGTCGTCGTGGCCCGCGAGCCGGGTTCGCAGGCGGCCGAGCGCGTTGGGCAACTGCCAGTCCTTGAAGGGCGCGCCATTGCGTAGCGCGCCGGGCTTCCGCGTCAGGATCGGCACGTAATGCCACGGATCGTAGACGAACCGGCCGCGCCCGAAGCTGCGGGGGTGCTCGGCAACGGTCTCGCCGTCCTGGCGGATGACGATCCGATCGGCATAGGCCCGCACGTCCACCGGCCGGCCGACGGCGCGGGCCGCGACGCTGTACTGGTTGTTGTCGAAGCGCACCAGACAGGTCTTCGAGACCGACACCTCGCTGGCATGGAAGCCGTCGAAGGGGCCGCGATACGCCATCAGGAAGGGCTGCTCCTCCTCGAACACCTGCCACACCGTCTTGCCCGGGATTGTCGGATGCGGATGCTTCTTGGCGTCCTCGATGCACCGATCCATCAGCCACTCGTTGATCTCGGCGTAGGAGCGGCCCCGCGGGATGGGCACGAACAGGCGGCCGCGAAGGTCACCCACCTGCTTCTCGACCTGCCCCTTCTCCCAGCCAGCCCCTGGCGTGCACGCCACAGGCTCCACCAGATGGTGCGAGCACAGCTCCTGGAAGCGGCGGTTGTAGTCCCGCTTCTTGCCCACGAAGATCGTGCTCACCGCCGTCTTCATGTTGTCGTAGATGCCCCGCCGGCAGACCCCGCCGAAGAAGCGGAAGGCACGCTCGTGCGCCTCGAAGACCATCTCCTGGCTCTCGCGGGGAAAGATCTGGACCAGATACATCCGGCTGTGGCACAGCCGCATGTGCGCCGCCTTCACCCTGGTCGTCGCGCCCGACAGACGCGCGTACTCGTGGCTCCAGTCGAACTGGTAGGCCTCGCCGGGATCGAAGATCAGCGGCACATAGGCCTGCGCCGGCGACAACAGCCGCCACCGGCGCCGCCAGGCCCTGGCATAGCGGCGAACCGCGTCATAGCCGCCCTTGTAGCCCAGCGACACAAGGTCTTCATGAATCCGCAGAAGAGACAGCCGATCCTTGCGTGCCTTCTTCTCGTTGGCCTTCAGCTGGCGCTCAAGCTCCTCCACCCACAGCCCAAGCTTCGGCATCGGCTGGATCTTGCGCTCGTAGCTGTGCGAGGTCGCATCGCCCCGCACCACCTTGCGTATCGTGTTCTTGGAAACCCTCAAATCCCGGGCGAGCTTCTTGATCGGAACGCCCTTCACCAGATGATCCCGACGGATCTTCGCGATCGTTTCCACAACCAGCATCTCCCCCACCACCCCGTCCGTCCAAACGACGAGGTGTGTTCATGGACACAAATCCAAGGGGGTCAATTTTGGACGCCGATCACCCCCAATAGGGGGTCACTTTTCCACGCTTAACAACAGCCAAGGGGAGCACGGCCGCCGTGAAGGGCACGGACTACGAGATCGACGAGGCGCGCGGGCGCATCTACCTGAAGAGCGAGGCGGTGTCGGGCGACGACGGCTGCCGGGTGAGCTACACGCCTGCCAAGGGCCGGCCGAAGCGCGGGATCGTCAAGGCCTCGTCCTCTCCGCGCGAGGTTCTGGCCGCGGTGCGCTACATCGAGGACGCGGATACCGGCGAGGGGCGGGACTACTACGCGCCGAAGTGCTCGATCGGGCCGTCCGGCGAGTTCGCGCTGAAGAGCCGGGACACCGAGCAGCAGATCTCGCTGGTCTGCTCGATCCTCGATCCGGGCGGCGCCAGGGCGGCGCTCTGGATCGACGGGGAGGCGGCGTGATGGCGGCGCGCAAGGGCGAGGCGAAGGCCGCCGCGAAGGCGGAGGCCCCGGACACGGCGGCCGAGCTCGGCATCCTCTTTCCCGATGTCGATATCGAGGTCCGCGACCCGGACACGGGCCGGCCGGTCACGCTCACGGTGCGCGAGTTCCGCTTCCGCGAGGGGCTGGAGGCGGGCGCGCTGGCGCGGCCGCTGATCGCGGCGCTTGTGGAGCTGGCGCCGGAGGACGCGGAGGCGGCGCTGCCCGACCTCATGGCGCTCGATGCCGCGCTGGGCGCGCATGCCGATCTCTGGCTCGATCTGGTGGCCCGCGCGTGCGGGCGCGATGCGGCCTGGCTCGCGCGGCTCGGCGACGGCGACGCTCATGCTCTCACCATGGCGATGTGGGGGGCGAACGGGGGTTTTTTCATGCGCCGCGTCGTGGGCGCCGTCGCGGCGCGGGCGGAGACGGCGCGCCTGTTCCGCTCTCCCGCGTCCTTGGCGACCTCGCCGCCGCCGGCCACGGGCGCGGGCACCGGGAGCTCTGCGAGACACTGACATGGCGGCAGATGGAGCTGTTCTGGCGGCGCGCCGGGGAACGGCGCGCGGAGGAGCTGGAGGCGCTCGCCGCCGGCCTCGGGGTCAGGCTGTCAGGATGAGCACTGCGAACAGGACGGCGAGCCAGCAGGCCGCCGCGGCGCAGTCCCCTGCGACGCGCCCGATCAGGGCGTCGATCCCGCCGGTGCATCTCATGGCCGCGAGTATGAGACGCGCGCGGCGCACGGACAACATCATGACGGCGGCCCGCTAGATGGCGCGCGATCTCGAGCTTGCGCTCCGGGTCCGGGCCGACCTGGAGCAGGCGGTACGCGGCATGAAGCGGCTGGAGGGCCGTCTCGGCGGGACTGCCCGCCAGGGCGGCCGCGCGGCTGCGAGCATGCGTGCGATGGGCGCCGCCGCCGAGCGCGCGCGGCGGAGCGTCTTCAGCCTGCGCGGCGTGCTGGCGGGCCTGGGCCTCGCGGGCGCGATCCGCGGCGTCGTGCGCGCCACGGTGCGCCAGGAGCAGGCGATCGCGCAGGTGGAGCGCGGCATCCGCAACCTCGGCGAGGCCACGGAGCTCACGACCGGGGACCTGCGCCGGATGGCGGCGGAGCTTCAGCAGGTCACGACCTTCGGCGACGAGGCGATCCTGGAGATGCAGTCGCTGCTGCTGACCTTCCGCGCGCTCGGCGCGCTCAGCGACGGCCATGATAACCCCCGGCAACATCGTCGCAGGCTCCCTCGAGGTGGACTGGGCCGCAGGCCGCGGCGCGGACGAGATCGCCTGTCGCTATATCGACCCCGATCTCGACTGGCAGTGGAACACCGTGCGCCGCACCGTGCCGGACGCGGAATACCCGCCCGCGTCCACCGCCACGCTCACGCTCGCCGGGGTCACGACGCGCGAACAGGCCGCCCTGGAGTGCAACCTCCAGGCCGCGCGCCAGCGCTACCACCGGCGGCGGATCGCCTGGGAGACGGGGCCGGAAGGCCTCTCCATCAGGCGCGGCGACGTGGTCCACCTCAGCCACGGCCTGCTCGACGGGGGCCGCACGGGCCGGCTCGTCGCCCTGCACGACGACGGATGCACCCTCGACCGCGCCGTGCGGATCGCCGGCGCGGCGGGGACCGACTGGCTGATGCTGCGCCGGCCCGAAGGGGCGCTCGAGACCGTGCGCGCCCATGCCGGCCCGCCCGGCTCCGGCGCGCGCGCGAACGGCGCCGAAACCGCCCGCGTGTGGACGACACCCGCGCCGGAGGACGGAATCGGCGAGCCCGTCGACACGCTCTGGCGCCTCTATCCCGCAGGCGCCGGGCCGGCGAGGGTGAAGGTCGTGGGCGTCAGCCCCAGATCCGGGGACCGGGTGCGCCTCGAGGCCGTCGACGAGCTCGGCGCCTACTACGCTGCCGCCACCGCCGACCTCTCGGTCGATCTGCCGCAGATACGGCGCAATCTGCCGCGGGTCCTGCACGCCACCGTCACCGAGACCCTGATCCGCGTCGGCGCCGCCTTCCTCGTCGAGATCGCGCTCTCCCTCACCGTCGCCGGCGACTGGCGCGGCGCCGAGGTCCGCGCGTCGTGGGAGCGCCGGCCCATGCGCACCGTCGCCAGCCTCGACGGCGGCGACACGGAGGCGCGCTGGACCAGCCCGCCCGAGGGCTGGATCGAGATCGTCGTCCTGCCCCGCGGCGGCGGCCCGCGGCACCGCATCGCATATACGATCCGCGGCCTGCGCACGCCCCCCGGCGCCGTCGGCGAGGCCCACGTCGAGCGCCTCGGCGACGGAACCCGGCGCTTCCGCTGGGCCGAGCCGCCCGACCCCGACCTGCTCGGCGTCCGCATCAGATACGGACCCGCGCCCGGCTGGCCCGCAGATCCGGGCACGCCGTGGGAAGAGCTGCGCGCGATCCACCGGGGGTGGCTCACCGCAAGCCCGTGGGAGGCCGTCGAGCCCGCCGCCGGCGACTGGGTATTCTCCTTCCGCGCCCTCGACACCGGCGGGCGCTACGGCCCCGAGAGCCGCGTCACCGCGCGCCTCGGCGCCCAGCGCCGGGGCGAGAGCCTGTTCTGGGCCTGCCCCAGCGCCGAGGGATGGACCCGCGGCACGCTCGCCGGCGCGGCCCTCGACTTCTCCTGGGCCGATCCCGCCACCGGCGCCGCCGACTACGCCTGGCGCGGCCTCACCACCTGGGACGCCTGGACCGGATGGGCGCTCCCCGGCGCGGCCTGGGCGGCCGAGCCCACCGTCTACACCTCCATGCCGGCAGACCTCGGCCAGGACGGCGTCGTCTCGGTGCTCGCCTGGGACTCCGACGCCGCCGTCCAGCCGACGGTGCGCGTGCGCGCCGCCGACTTCCGAGACGACCTCGCCTCCGCCGCCTGGACCGGCTACGCCGCCGGGGACAGGATTGCAGGACGCATCGTCCAGGTCGAGTGGACCTGGACCTGGGAGCGCGGGCAACTCCCCACCGTCAAGTACCTCTGCTTCGGCCTCGCCCGCGCCCATATCGCCGCGCCGGCGAGCTGAGTGGGCGCGAAAGGAAACCCAATGACCGCATGGCCCACCCGGAAGATCGACACCACCCACCTCGACCAGGGCAGCGATTCGCCCGCCCACGCCCGCGTCGCCATAAAGGCCATGGCCGACACAATCAACGCCATGATCGACGCCTTCGGCGATCCGGGCGGCGTCGCCACCCTCGACGGCTCCGGCCTGCACCCCTTCCGCCAGATGCGGGGCGAGGTGTTCAGCGCGGCCGAGCGCACGCGGCTGGCCAACCTCAGCGAGCGCACGGCGCCGCCGCGTCCCGCGCCCGAGCCGGCGCCCCGGCCCACGCCGCGCGGGCGCAAGACCTTCACCACGCCCGACTCCGGGTACTGGGTCGCGCCCACGGGCGTGACCCGCGTGCGCGTGCAGTTGCGGGGCGGCGCCGCCGGCGACGGCGGCAGCTATACCCGCATCACCTCCGGCGGCAGGGGCCCCGACAGGCGCACCACCTGGCGTGGCGGCGACGGCGGCGGCGGCGGCTTCATCTACTTCGAGATCGCGGTCTCGCCGGGCAGCTCCTACTGGTGGTCCGTGGGAAGCAACGGCGTGGACGGCACGGACGGACCGCCCACCCTCCTTACCAGCACGGCGCGCCCCGGCACCGACGGCGGCGACGGCAGCAACACCGCCGTCCTCGGCGGCACGGCGCGCGGCGGCAAGGGCGGCAAGAGAGCGGTCTACGGACGCAACGGCGCAGACGGCGCAGACGGAACCTCCTCCGCCCCCGCCGGCGCAAGCGGCGTCAGCCGACACACCCAGCTCACCGTGCCCTCCCCGGTCTCCGCCGGCTATATCGTCATCGAGTGGGGCTAGGATGCCAAGACGCACCCTCGTCCCCGCAGGCGGCGGCATCGACAGCACCGCCCTCGCCCTCCTCGTCCTGCGCGAGACCGAAGACGAGGTCGTCCTCTCCTACTACCGCGAGCCGGCCCGCGAACTGCCCGCGCGCATCGCCCGCGAGCAGGCCGCAAGCGAGGCCGTCGCAGACTGGCTCTCCCGGAACGTCCGGCCCGTGCGCCACGTGTCGCGCGACGCCCTGCGCCTCGACCTCGATGCCGGCGCCGGATACCCGATCAGGGACGGGAGAGGGTGGGAGGGCGTCTGCGACCCCACATTCGGCCCCTGGGGCCTCGACCGGTACGCAACCCACGCCGACGAGGCCGAGCGCCACCGCGCCGACCGGGTGATGCTCGGCATCACCTCGTGGGACACCGCCGACGACATGCACCGCATGTACTGGCATCCGGCCTACCGCGCGCGCACCGCCGTCCCCATGGAACTCCCCTTCTTCCCCGGCTGGGAGGACGGCGCGCAGTGGCCGCCGTCGCGGGACGACCCCTTCGGACCCGTCGCCGGGCGCTTCATGCTCCAGGCCCTGCTCCCGCCCGGGCTGGAGGCGCTCACCTGGCGATGCACCGTCGCGGCAGAGCCCTGCGGACGCTGCCCCCGATGCCGCCTCAACGCCTTCTTCGAGCGCTTCTGCCGGGGACGCCCGGCGGACGGGATCGCCCGCATCGACGACGCCCTCGAACGACACCGCGGCGCAGGCCGATGGTACGCCGACGCCGACCCCGGAAGATGGACCGGTCACGACGGATACGACGCCGCAGAACGCGCCGTCGAAGACCCCGAATGGTGGAAGGCCGAACTCGAACGCCCGTGCCGCCCCGGCGCCCGCCCCGGTCCCGACCGCGCCTGAAACCCTCACGCACCGCCCGTGCACGGGCCCTGAACCCCCCGCGCAGCGCTCCTTCACGGCCCATGCACAGGCCGGTTTTTCCAGCCCGATTCAGCCCCGAAAACCAGACGATTTTCCAGGCCATTCGCAAAGACTTCCGGCCGCGATTCGCAAAGACTTTCGGCCGGCTACATGCAGCGTGCCCTTGCCGGGCGCGCAGCGCACCACGGCGACGTTGAAATCCCGATTGTCGGTGATCGCGGCCTTCTGAGTCGCGTCCTCGCCGACACCGCGGCCGATGATCTGGTAGATCTCGCGCTCGCAGCCGGGAATCACCGCGTCCAGCATGGGCAGCGTGCTGCCTTCGAGCTGGTTGAAGCGCGCCACCCGCGTCTTCTCGAACTCGTCCACCGAGATGATGTCGTCACTCATCGCTCTGCCTCCCCTCGTCTCTCTTATGCGTCGGCGCGCTCGACCCGGCGCGCGGTCTTGATCGCCTGCATCCGCGCCACAGCGTCGAACACGGGCGGGAAGGTCGGGCGATCGACGTAGTGGCCCGTGCCTTCCTCGACATTGAGCGTGCTGCCGTCCCACAGCTTGCGCCCGCGGCTGATGGTGGTCGCCGCCGCGCCCGAGACCTCCATCCCCTCGAAGATGTTGAAGTCGACGTTCTGGTGATGGGTCTCGACCGAGATCGTCCGCGTCTTCGCCGGGTCCCAGACCACGATGTCGGCGTCGGCGCCCGGCTGCAGCGCGCCCTTGCGCGGGTACATGTTGAAGATGCGTGCGGCGTTGGTCGAGGTCAGCGCCACGAACTCGTTGGGGGTGAGCCGGCCGGAGCCCACGCCGTGGTGCCAGAGCACCGACATGCGGTCCTCGACGCCGCTGGTGCCGTTCGGGATCTTGGTGAAGTCGTCCTTGCCCGCGGCCTTTTGCGGCGCGCAGAAGGCGCAGTGATCGGTCGCCGTGGTCTGCAGGTTGCCCGATTGCAGCCCGCGCCAGAGCGCCTCCTGGTGGTGCTTGGGGCGGAAGGGCGGGCTCATCACGTAGCCTCGCGCCCTCTCCGCATCGGCCTGGTAGTAGACCGACTCGTCGATCACCAGGTGCTGCACCAGGCATTCGCCGAAGACCCGCTGGCCCTCGAGCCGGGCCCGGGTCACGGCCTCCAGCGCCTCCTTGCACGAGACGTGGACGACATAGATCGACGCGTTCAGCACCTGGGCGATGCGGATTGCGCGGTTCGCCGCTTCGCCCTCCACCTCGGGCGGGCGCGACTGCGGATGCCCCTCGGGCCCGGTGATGCCCTTCTCCAGCAGCTGCTGTTGCAGGTGCCAGACCAGCTCGCCGTTCTCGGCATGGACCGTGCAGAGCGCGCCCAGCTCCTGGCAGCGCGCGAAGCTCGCCAGCAGCTTCTCGTCGTCCAGCATGATCGCGCCCTTGTAGGCCATGAAGTGCTTGAAGCTGTTGACCCCATGCTCGCGCGCGAGCACGCCCATGTCCTCCTCGATCTTCTCGTTCCAATTGGTAATCGCGACGTGGAAGGAATAATCCGACGGCGCTTTGGCGGCGCGCTGCGTCCAGTCGCGCCAGGCCTCCATCGGCCGCCCCTCGGGGTCCGGAATCACGAAGTCGATGATCATCGTGGTGCCGCCGGCAAGCGCCGCCGCCGGGCCGGTGAAGAAGTCGTCGGTGGTCACGGTGCCCATGAAGGGCAGCTCCATGTGGGTGTGCGGGTCGATCCCTCCCGGCATCACCAGCGCGCCGCCGGCATCGACGACCTCGGCGCCCGCCGGCGCCTCCAGCCCCTCGCCCACGGCCTTGATCGTGCCGTCCTCACAGTAGACGTCCGCCCGCCTGGTTTCGTCGGCGGTGACCACCGTGCCACCCCTGATAATCAGCGACATCGCTGCCCTCCTGGTCCAGACCGCGCGCGCCCGATGCGCCGGCCCGCGCCCAAGACTAGCAAATCCCGCCGCCTCAGCCGAAGGGATCGAAACAGCGCGCGCCGGTCGGTGCGATATGCCGCACGTTCCTGGTCACGACGGTGAGATCGTGGACGAGCGCCGTCGCGGCGAGGAGGGAGTCCACATCCGGCAACGTGGGGTGCGCACTGACTTCTCCCCAGCGCTCGGCGATGGCGTGGTCGACCGAGAGTATGCGGTCGCTGAACCGCTCGCCGATTTCTGCCACCCACCTGTCGAGCACGATGCCGAACGCCGGGTCGCGGCGGCGGACGCGCACCGCACCGCGCCGAAGCTCGCCGATCACCAGCACGCTCAGGTAGAGCTCCTCCGGCTCGCGTGATCGGAACCAAGTCACGACTCTCTGATTCGCGCGCTCCCGTTTGCGCAGCTCGGACACCACATTGGTGTCGACGAGATAGCTCACAGGTCCACCGGCCGCGGGCCCGAGCGCGGCTGATCGAAGTCGGAATCCTCACCCACGTCCGGGAACGCGAGAAGGTGATCGACGAAGCTTCCCGAGGAAGCCACACGACGGCTCTCGACCAATGCGACGCCCGCGTCGGAGAGCGCCCAGACCCCCCGTGGCGAATCGTCGCGGAGATATCCCTCTTGAACCAGGTCTTCGCGTGCCGACTTCACGGTACTTCTCCATCTGTCGTCGCCCGAGCTGATTCGGTCGAAATCGCCGGGCGTCATGTAACGTTTCATGCGCTCTCTCAGGGCCGGATAAAGATCGCGCCCGCTCGCGCGGCCACCTCGCTCATAGATGACGTCCATGAGGGGCTCTCTAACCGTCTCCTCCGGTAGCCCCGGAGCATGATCGCCGCTCCCTTGGACGGGGCCTGTGGCCGTTGGGTCGTGTGTTTCACGATAGCGTTCGGCGGCGTCCAGCGCCTTCGCAAGGGCCGAGTCCGCCGAGTCCACGAGCGGCTCCGCCCACGCCTTCAGTCGCTGCATCGATTGGTCAGAAATGCGGATTGTCGGCACGGCACCATTCCCCGAACGCGACGATGTGATCTTATTGGAGTGTGATAATGTTACGACTCACTTAAAGTGTCAATACCGAATCCAGCATGGATCGGTATCGTCCGTCAGAGGATGGGTGGCAGGGCTGAAATACTCAGCCGCCCTCGAGGCACCAGAGTAGGATCGCCTTCTGCGCGGGCACGCGGTTGGCCGCCTCGTCCAACACCACGGACTGCGGGCCGTCGAGCACCGCGTCGGTCACCTCGCAGCCTCGCTTCGCCGGCAGGCAGTGCATGAAGATCGCATCGGGCGCCGCCATCGCCATCACCGCCTCGTCGACCCGGAAGGGCTCGAACGACACGTTGCCCTTGCGCGCGGGGTCGTCGTGCAGCGACACCCAGGTGTCGGTCACCACGCAGTCGGCACCGGTCACCGCGCCGGCCACATCGGTACCCACCCTGATGTCTGCCCCCCGCCCCTTCGCCCAGGCGACGATCCCGGGCGGCGGCGGGTAGGCCGCCGGGCAGGCGACGCGCAGGCTGAAGCCGCAGTGCGCGGCGGTCTGCACCCAGGTCGCGGCCATGTTGTTGCCGTCGCCCAGCCAGGCGACCGTGCGGCCTGCGATGGGGCCCCGGTGCTCCTCGTAGGTCATCACGTCGGCCACGAGTTGGCAGGGATGGCTGCGGTCGGAGAGCGCGTTGATAACCGGCACGCTCGCACCCTCCGCCAGCGCCAGCAGCGTCTCGTGGGAGCGGGTGCGCAGCGCGATCGCGTCGACGTAGCGCGAGAGCACGCGCGCGGTGTCCTCGATGGTCTCGCCGCGCCCGAGCTGCATGTCGGACGCCGTCATGGTGATGGTCTTGCCGCCGAGCTCGTCCATGGCGACCTCGAACGAGACCCGCGTCCGTGTCGACGGGCTCTCGAAGATCGCGGCCAGCGTCTTGCCGGCGAGCGGCGCGGCGCCGTTCCGCCCCTTGAGCGTGCGCGCCCGGTCGATGGTGGCGCGCAGCGTGGCGGCGTTGATCCCGTCGAAATCGAGGAAGTGGCGCGGCCGGGTCACGACCCTACCTGGGCCAAGGCCCGCTCCAGCGCATCGCAGGCCTCGTCGATCTCGGCCTCGCCGATATTGAGCGGGGGCAGCATGCGAAGCACGTTGCTGTCCGCCGGCAGCGCCAGCACCTTGTTCTCGCGCAGCGCGCCGAGCAGCTCCATGTTGGGCACGACGCACTCGAGCCCCAGCATCATGCCTCGGCCGCGCACGCCGGTGTAAACGCTCTTGTTGCCGGCAAGCGCGGTCAGCCGCTCGGCGAGCAGCGCGCCCTTCTTCTGCACGCTATCGAGGAAGCCATCGGCAAGCACCACGTCGAGCACGGCGTTGGCCACTGCGGTCGCCAGCGGGTTGCCGCCGAAGGTGGTGCCGTGGCTGCCGGGAACCATCGCCGCTGCCACATCCTCCCGCGCGAGGCATGCGCCGATGGGGAAGCCGTTCCCCAGCGCCTTGGCGACCGCCATGATGTCGGGCGCGACGCCCGCCCACTCGTGGGCGAAGAGCCGGCCGGTGCGCCCCACGCCGCACTGCACCTCGTCGAAGATGAGAACCAGGCCCGCTTCGTCCGCCAAGGCGCGTAAGCCCTGCAGGAACGCGTCGGTCGCTGGATGAATTCCGCCCTCGCCCTGGATCGGCTCGACCAGCAGTGCCGCGGTCTCGTCGCCGATGGCAGCACGGGTCGCATCCAGGTCGTTCAGATCCACCTGGTCGAAGGCATCGACGGCAGGCTCGAATCCCTTGAGGTGCTTGGCCTGGGCGCCCGCCGCGATGGTCGCGAGCGTCCGCCCGTGGAAAGCGTTGCGGAAGGTAACCACGCGATAACGCTCCGGCGCGCCGCGGCTGGTCTGATAGATGCGCGCGAGCTTGATCGCGCACTCCATCGCCTCCGCGCCGGAATTGCAGAAGAGTACGCGGTCGGCGAAGGACGCGGCGGTGAGCCGCTCGGCGAGGCGTGCCTGCGGCGGAATATGGTAGAGGTTCGAGACGTGCCAGAGCTCCTTGCTCTGGGCCTCAAGCGCGGCGACCACGTGCGGATGCGCATGGCCCAGGCTGGTCACGCCGATGCCGCAGCCGAAATCCAGGTAGCGCGCGCCGTCAGCCGCATAGAGGTACGACCCCTCACCCCGCTCGAAGGTGAGGTCGAAGCGGCCATAGTTGGCCATCACTGAAGTGGACACGGCAGCGCCTCCCAAGATTTGGAAAGCGCGCACTATCCGTTCACGGCGCCTCTAAGTCAACGTGAGCGGGCGCTTCGGGCCAAGACCTCAGTGGAATCAAATCGTGTATTCGATCTTCCCGAGGCGCGCGGACAGCTTCATGTTCTCGCCGTAGTCGATGGGCACGCCGATCACCGCCGGCCCCGGCTGCTGGAAGGCCTCCTCCAGCGCAGGCACAAGCTCATCGGCCTTCTCGATGGTGCGCCCCCAGGCACCGTAGGACTGGGCCCAGAGCGCGAGGTCGGGATTGGTGAACGAGAGGTCGAAGTGCCGGCCGTCGAAGGCGTTGCGCTGCTTCCACTCGATCAGCCCGTAGGCGCCGTCCATCCAGATCACGGCGACGACGTTGAGCTTGCGCCTGACCGCAGTCTCCATGTCCTGCGCGTTCATGAAGAAACCGGCATCGCCGTTGATCGAGAGGATCCGCCGTTCCGGCATGGCGATCTTGGCTCCGATCGAGCCGGGAAAGGCGAAGCCCATGGTGCAGAAGCCGTTGGAGATCAGGCAGGTGTTCGCCTCGTCGCACTGGTAGTAGCGGGAGATCCACATCTTGTGCGCGCCCACGTCGGAGAGCAGAACATCCTCCGGCCCCATGAAGTTCCGCACGTCGTGGAGCACCTTTTGCGGGCGCATGGGGAAGTGGCTGCTGCCCCGCTCGGCGGTGAGGTCGTCGTGGATGGTCGTGCGGAGCGCCTGCCGCTCGCCGATATCGAAGAGCGGCAGGCTGGCGCCGCCGTCCGCGCTGCGCCGCTCGATCTCCTCGTTGATCTGCCAGAGCGCATCGGCGATGTCGCCGGCGACATCGACCTCCACCTCGTAGTCGCCGTCCACCTCGGCCGGCAAAAAGTCGATATGGACGATGGTCTTCTCCACGCCGCGGTTCCAGAAGGCCGGCGAATATTCCACCAGGTCGTAGCCGACGGAGACGATCACGTCGGCCTCGCGCAGCGCCGCGATGATGTGGTCCTTGCCCTGCAAGCCCACGGTGAAGAGGCAGTGCTCGTCGCTCCTTGGCACGGCCCCCTTGCCCATGAAGGTGTTGACGACACCGATGCCGGTGAGGTCCGCGAGCCGCCGGAGCTGGGTGGAGGCGCGCTTACGGATGGCGCCGTTGCCAGCGAGGATCAGCGGGTTCTTGGCGCCCATGATCGCGTCAACCGCCCGCGCCACAGCCTTGTAGTCGGCGCCGGGGCGCCGCGTCTTGATCGGGGCGATCGGCGCGCCCCTCGCGTCGTGCTCGGCGATGTCCTCCGGCAGCTCGATCAGCACCGCGCCCGGCTTCTCGGCCTCGGCAACCTTGAAGGCCTTGCGCACGATCTCGGGGATGTTGTCCGCCTGGTGCACCGTCTGCGCCCACTTGGTAATCGGGCGGAACATGGAGACCGAATCCATGTTCTGGTGGCTTTCTTTGTGGAGGCGCTGGGTGCCGGCCTGGCCGATGAGGCAGACCAGCGGCGCGCGGTCCATGTTGGCGTCGGCGACGCCGGTCACGAGGTTGGTGGCGCCGGGGCCGAGAGTACCGAGGCAGACGCCCGCCTTGCCCGTCAGCCGGCCATAGACGTCGGCCATGAACGCCGCCGCCTGCTCGTGCCGGCAGAGGACGAAATCGATGTCGCTGTCCATCAGCGACATCATCACGTCGGCGTTCTCTTCGCCGGGAATCCCGAAGATGTGGGTCACGCCCTCGGTTTCGAGGCATTTGACCAGAAGATCGGACGCTTTCATGGAGTCCCTTTCCAGGGCGCGATCCCTGCCGCCGCGCCCGCCTGAGTTCGCGGCGCACGATGCGACCCGGCCGCGGCCGAGTCAACGCGCCCGCGGCGCGGATCACGTCACCGTTTGAATTGTTGAAGGATCGTGCCGGGCCGCAGGCCAGGATGTCAGTCGAGCACGCGCAGGGCCGTCTCGGGCGCCTTGTCGAGAATCCTGAGCAGGGCCCTGGCGGCGCCCGTGGGCCCGCGTTTGCCTTGCTCCCAGTTGCGGATGGTCTCGTGCGGCACGCCGATGCGGCGCGCGAACTCTACCTGCGTTAGCCCCACGCGCCTGCGCACCCGTCGGGCAAACCGCGCCATATCCTGCATCGCCTCGGCGTCGTCATCGCGCGCCTGCTGCGCGATAACCTCCTCGCTCGTCGCATCCAGCACCGCATGATCGACCCGTCCCCGAGGAAGGCTGCGCAGATCGTCCGGGTCAATCCTGACGCGTGTTCTGCTCATAGTCCCGAACCTCCTTGCGCTTAGCCTTGCGCGCCGAAATGATGCGGATGACGTAGGCGAAATCGAAGCCGCGCTGCGCGAAACAGGCGTCGCTCTTGGCATCGTCCCACTCGAATTCCATGACATGATGTAGGCCAATGGCCTACCTGTGTCAACGCATTCTCCCGGCGGACGGCACGGTATGAAGGCTTAACGGCACCGGGCCGCAGGCTCGGAGCGAGCGCCCGGCGCCTGAGGGAAATGAAGTACTCCTAACCCGGCGCGTCGTCGCCTGAGCTGCTGCCTGCGTCTTCCGGCCCGTCACCGGTCCGCTCGCGCGGCGGGCGCTCGCGCTGCCGCACCCGTCGACCCCGCTTCTCGTCGTCGTCGGCAGAAGCCTCGAGCGGCGCGGGAGCGTCGTCGTCGCCCGCCCGCGCGTCCTCGATGACAACCCGGGCGGCTGGCGCGCGGCCCTGCTTGTCCTCGCCGAAGTAGATCTGCGTGTGAGGGAAGGGAATCTCGATGCCGTGTTGGTCGAACGCGGCCTTGAGCCTGCGGTTGTACTCCCGCCCCGTCGACCATTGCGTGAGCGGCTTGGTCTTGAGCCGGGCGCGAACGATGACGGCGGAATCGCCGAAGCTGTTGAGGCCCATGATTTCCAGCGGCTCCAGCATGTTGGGCCCGAACTCGGGGTCCTGCTGCAGCTCAGCGCCGACCTCGCGCATGACGTCGACCACCTCGTCGTAATCCTCGCGGTAGGCCACGCCCATGTCGATCAGGTAGTAGGAGAACTCCTTGGTCATGTTGGAGATCGTGTCGACGCCGCTGAAGGGCACGGTATGCACGTGCCCCTGCAGGTCGCGCAGGCGGATGGTGCGGATCGTCATCGCCTCCACGGTGCCGGTATGGCCGCCAGCAGTCACGACATCGCCCACGGCGACGCTATCCTCCAGCAGGATGAAGAGCCCGGTGATGATGTCCTTCACCAGCGTCTGCGCGCCGAAGCCGATGGCGAGGCCCGCGACGCCGACGCCCGCCAGCACCGGCGCGATGTCGAGGCCGATCTCCGAGAGGATCATCAGCATCGCGATCACGCCCACGACGACGCGGAGCGCGTTGCGCGCGAGCGGCAGCAGGGTGCGCGCGCGCTGGCTCCGCTCCACCAGCTCGCCCTGCTCGTCGACCTGGGTGAGGTAGCGGTCGATGAGGCTCGTCGCCACCTCGAGCACGATCGTAGCGATCAGGGCGATGGCGACGATCGAGGCGAGCGTGGCAATCACGGCGGTGCCCGTCTCGCTCGCGAGCCAGGTGAAGATGTCGGCGCTCCACGCTTCGAGGACGAGGCAGAGCCCCAGCAGCAGGATCACCGTCTGCGCCGCCCGGCGCGCCACCGGCAGGTAGCGGCTGACCCGCACCTGCAGCCCCGGGTAGCGCTCGTGCAGCTCGGCACGGATGCGGAAGCCCCGCTCGAAGCCGCGCCGGACCCCGGCAAAGCCGAAGCCCGTGGCCCAGGCGATCACGATCGTGGCAGCACTCCCCTTGACCAGGAAGAGGAAGCCCTCCAGCCCTTCCGCCGCAGC
Organism: Alphaproteobacteria bacterium; assembly: GCA_963422645.2. Classification (GTDB taxonomy): domain Bacteria; phylum Pseudomonadota; class Alphaproteobacteria; order UBA828; family UBA828; genus WTGU01. Next base: position 236,999 of record CAXXVO010000005.1, on the reverse strand, counting down.
CAGCAGCCCGCCCGCGACCACGTAAAGGATCGCCGGGATGTGCCAGAAGTCCGCGAGCTTGCCCAGAAAGGCGAAGACCCGGAGGTGAGCCCGCGTGCCGCTGGTCCGCCCGGTCTCGTGCAGCCAGCGCGCGAACGATACGCGGTTCTGCAGGATGAAGGTGACGAGGAGCCCGACCAGCAGGACGCCGAGCAGCCGGATCAAGGCCGCATGGCCGCTTTCGGGCAGGCCGAGCAGCAGTGCCGCGTAGCAGAAGACGTAGCCGTAGGCACCGATGTTCACGAGCCGCCGCCACCAGATCGAGCAATAGGCCGCGTTCACGTTGGTAATCGGCACGAGCCTGAGCTGCGGCGCGTAGGGCGCCAGCACCAGGGTGCCCGCGGCTTTGACCACGCTCGCAATCAGGTGGGCGCTGATGATCGCGAGCGCGACCACGCGCAGCGCGTCCGCCGGCTCGATGACGGTGAGCACGCCGTAGCCCGCGCCGGCCGCGATCAGATTGGGCAAGGCCCTCAGCAGCGCGTTGTAGAGCAGCAGCGCGGGCTGGAGCCACGGGGATGGCTTTTCCAGCCCCTCGACCCAGCGGCGCGGTCTCCGCAGAGCGCGGAAGACGACCAGGCCGATGACGACCCCGGCAACGATGATCGCGACCAGCTTGCCGAAGGAAACCAGCCAGGCGTCGCGCTGCTCCCGCTCGCCCCAGTGCTCGATCAACCAATCGATGGCCTCAGGAATGTCGGCGATCGCGCCCGCGAGATCGACGATATGCCCGCCGAGGGTGGCGATCCCGTCGGAGAACGCGCGCATGGCGGACGCGCTCTCCGCATCCTCGCTCGCTTCCGCCGCCTGCTGGGCCTCGAGCGCAGTCTTCAGGTCGGCGATGAAGCGCTCGCGCTGCTCCGGCGATTCGAGGGTCTCGACCAGGCCTTCGAGGGCCTGGGCGTCGGCCGCGTCGGCGGCGGGCGTGCCTTCCTGGGCGAGCGCCGGCGCGCTCGCGGCAAGCCACAGGGTCACCAGCAGCAGCGCCGCAGCCCCCGCGAAGCACGCTTGCGGGGCACGAATCGCAGGCCGCTGGACACCCCGCGTGAGCGCGTGCCAGAGTGCCGCCGCCGCGCGATGCACCGGGAGAGACGACATGGCGGTGACTATTTACCACAACCCGCGCTGCTCCAAGTCCCGTCAAACATTGCAGTTGTTGCAGGACCGGGGCATCGAGCCGGAGATCGTGGAGTATTTGAAGACTCCGCCCTCGGCCAACGAGATGGACGCAGTGCTCGCCAAGCTCGGGATCGAGCCGCGCACGCTGATGCGCACCAAGGAGGCCGCTTACCGCGAGGCCGGCATGGCCGACGAGAAACTCTCGCGCCGCCAGCTGATCGACCTCATGGTGGCCAATCCCATCGTCATCGAGCGGCCCATCGTCGTGAACGGCGCCCGCGCGGCCCTCGGCCGGCCGGCCGAGAGCGTGCTGTCGATCCTTTAGCCGCGCGTCTCGCGCCTGTGACCCTCCCGGTCGTCTTTCACCCGGACTACACGGTCCCGCTGCCGCCCGGGCATCGCTTCCCCATCGGGAAGTTCGGCCGGATCAAGGACGTGTTGCTGGAGGACGGCGTGATTACGCCGGCGAGCCTCGCCCGGCCCACGCCCGCGCCGCGGGAGTGGCTGACGCTCGCTCACGAAGAGGCCTACGTCGACGCGGTGCTGACCCTCGCCCTCGACCGCCGCGCCATCCGCCGCCTCGGGCTGCCGCTTTCCGACGCGCTGGTGCGCCGCGGCTGCGCCGCCGTGGGCGGGACCGTGCTCACCGGCCGCCTCGCGCTGGAGCACGGGCTCGCCTGCAACACGGCGGGTGGCAGTCACCATGCCTTCGCCGACCACGGCGCGGGCTTCTGCCTCTTCAACGACGTCGCCGTCGCAATCCGCGTGCTGCGCAGCGAGGGGCTGATCGAGCGGGCTCTGGTGGTCGATCTCGACGTCCATCAGGGCGACGGCACGGCGGCGATCTTCCAGGACGAGCCGGAGGTCTTCACCTTCTCGCTCCATTGCGAGGCTAACTATCCGCCCTCGAAGGAGACCGGCGATCTCGATATCGGCGTGCCCCCCGGCACCGGCGATGACGTCTATTCCTCCGTGCTGGCGACCCACCTCCCGGCGCTGCTCGCGGGTCATCGGCCGGATATCGTGTTCTACAATGCCGGCGTCGATCCTCATGTGGAGGACAAGCTCGGCCGGCTCGCCCTCGGCGACGGGGGGCTTGCCAGGCGCGATCGCTATGTGATCGAGACCTGCCGCGAGGCCGGCGTGCCCACCGCCTGCGTGGTGGGCGGCGGTTACGCCGACGATCTCGACCGCCTGGCGCGCCGGCACACGAGCCTCCATCGGGCCGCAGCCCTGGTGGCGGCTTCGGCGGACGGGCGGGCACGGGTGCGGGTCGCAGGAGGGAGAGCATGAAGGCGGCGGTGATCCACGGCTACGGCGAGGCCTTCGACACGATTGTCTACGAGGATGTTCAGACCCCGGCGGCGGGCCCCGGCGAGCTCCTGATCAAGGTCCATGCCTCGGGCGTGAACCATTGCGACACCGACCTGCGCAAGGGGCTCTTCGGCGTGGAGAGCCCGATGCCGCACGTCATGGGCGTCGACGCGGCTGGCGCTGTCGCCGATGTCGGCGCCGGCGTGACCGGGTTCAGCGAAGGCGACCGGGTCGCGCCGCACTTCATGCTGAGCTGCGGCACCTGCGTCGACTGCCGCGACGGCCAGGAGAACCTCTGCATGAACGCGGGCGTGCTCGGCGTCACCCATTGGGGCGGTTATGCCGAGTACGTAAAGGTGCGCCACGACCACGTCGTCCGTATCCCCGACTCGCTCTCTTACGAGGATGCGGTGGCCGGCCAGATTCCCTTCGCCACCGCCTGGGAGGCGCTGATCGAGGAGATCGGCCTTCGTGCAGGCGAGACGGTGCTGATCACCGCGGCATGCGGCGGCGTGGGCTCCGCCGCGGTCCAGGTCGCCAAGCTCGCGGGCGCGCGGGTGATCGCCGCCGCAGGCTCCGGGGAGAAGCTGGAGAAGGCCCTCACCCTCGGCGCCGATGCGGCGATCGACTACGCGCGTGAGGACATCGGCGGCGCGGCGCGGCGGCTCACCGATGGCCGCGGCGTCGATGCGGCGCTGGAGATGACCGGCGGCGCAATTCTGGTGGGCGCCATCGACGCGCTCGCGCCCGGTGCCCGGCTCGCCACCATCGGCGCTCACGGCGGCGAGCGGGTGGAGATCGACTTCGTCGAGTTCTTCCGCAAGCACATCGCAGTGCACGGCTGCGGGCGCTCGACCAAAGCCCATGTCGAGCGCGTGCTCGGGCTGATGGCGGAGGGCCATCTCGCGCCGGTGATCCACCAGGTCTTCCCCCTGAGTGACGCGCCGGCGGCCCACGCGCTGATGGAGAGCCGCAACTTCTTCGGCCGCATGATCATGCGGCCTTGAGCAGAGCCAGTCGCGGTGCCCGATCCGCTCGGCAACTTCGCCTTTATCTGGCCCTTCTATCTCGGCGGGGTCATCGCCTATCTGATCGGCGCGCTGCCCATGGGGCTGATCGTGGCGCGCCTCTTCAAGCTCGGCGACCTGCGGCGCATCGGCTCCGGCAACATCGGCGCCACCAACGTGCTACGCACCGGCAACAAGGCGGCCGCCGCGCTCACCCTGCTGCTCGACGGCGGCAAGGGCGCCGTCGCCGTGGTCATCGCCCAGCGCTTCGGCCCCGACATGGCGGTGATCGCCGCAGGCTGCGTGGTCGTGGGCCACATCGCGCCGGTCTGGCTGCTCTTCAAGGGTGGCAAGGGCGTGGCCACGACCTTGGGCGTCCTGCTCGCGATCGCGTGGCCTGTCGGGCTCATCGCCTGCGGGCTCTGGCTCGCCGTCGCCGGGCTCTTCCGCTATTCCTCCCTCGCCGCCTTGATCGCGATCTGCGCCGCGCCGGGGTTCGCGATCCTCTTCGACATGCCGCAGATCGCGTGGCTCGCGGGCTTCCTCGCGGTCATCGTGACGCTCCGCCATGGGGCGAACATCGTGCGCCTCGCGCGGGGCCGCGAGCCCCGCATCGGCTGGAGTAACCCGGCCGCCCCCGAAGCCAACCCTCCGGCGACCAATGAACGTTTCTGACTCCAGCGAGACGCGCACGCTTAGCGAGGCCGAACGGCTCGACTGGCTGCGCCTCGCCCGCAGCGAGAACGTCGGGCCGATCACCTTCTTCGCGCTGCTGGACCGCTTCGGCACGCCCGCCGCCGTGCTCGACGCGCTGCCCGCGCTCGCGCGGCGCGGCGGCAGGCGGCGCCCCATCAAGGTCTGCTCGCGCGCAATAGCCGAGCGTGAGCTCAAGGACCTCACCGCGCTTGGCGGACGCCTGATCGCACTGGGCGAGCCTGCATATCCGCAGGCGCTCGCCGCCATCGACGACCCGCCGCCGGTGATCGCCCTGCGCGGGCGCGCGGACCTGCTCGCGGGCGACTCCGTCGCCGTGGTGGGCGCGCGGAACGCGTCAGCGAACGGGCTCCACTTCGCCGAGCGGCTGGCGGCGGACTTGGGCGCCGCAGGTCTCACCGTGGTCTCCGGCATGGCCCGCGGCATCGACGCCCGCGCCCACGCCGGCGCGCTGCCTACCGGCACGGTCGCGATCATGGGCGGCGGAATCGACGTTCTTTATCCCAAGGAGAACCGGTCGCTCTTCGAGCGTCTGCTGGAGGAGGGCACGGTCGCCGCGGAGGCGCCGCTCGGCACGGTGCCCATGGGGCGCCACTTCCCGCGCCGCAATCGAATCATATCGGGGCTCGCCCGCGGCGTCGTGATCGTCGAGGGCGCGGCGCGCTCGGGCTCGCTGATCACGGCGCGCCTCGCGCTGGAGCAGGGACGCGAGGTGATGGCGGTGCCCGGCTCGCCCCTCGACCCGCGCGCCAGCGGCCCAAACCGCCTGATTCGCCAAGGCGCCACGCTGGTGGAGAACGCCGACCACGTGCTCGAAGCGCTGGCCGAAGGCGGCCGCCAGGTGCTCAACGAACCCCGGCAATTTTGGCCGGATGCCGCCGCTCTCGGCACGCCAAAGGACGACGACGCGCCCGCCAATGCACGCGAGTCCGTCATCGCTTTGCTCGGTTCGAGCCCGGTGCCGGTGGACATGCTGGTCAGGCAGAGCCGGTTGACTCCCGCGACGGTGGCGACCATTTTGCTTGAGCTTGAGCTGGCGGGGCACTTGGAACGCCAGCCCGGCAACCGTGTTTCACTCTCCCAGCCGGCGGCGTAGCACCGCCCGATGGCGCTACCAGCAAGCGTTTCAGGATGAACGTCGTCGTCGTCGAATCGCCTACCAAGGCGTCCACCATCGGTCGATATCTGGGCCCGGACTACACGGTCGTGGCCTCCTACGGCCACGTGCGCGATCTCCTGCCCAAGGACGGCTCGGTGCGGCCGAACGATGCCTTCGCCATGGACTGGACCGTCGCCGACGGTGCCGAGAAGCACATCGGTACCATCCGCAAGGCGCTCAAGGGCGCGGACCATCTCTATCTCGCCACTGACCCCGACCGCGAGGGCGAGGCGATCTCCTGGCATGTGCGGGACGAGCTCGGCCGGCGCGGGCTGTTGGACGGCGTCGCCGTCAAGCGCGTGGTCTTCACCGAGGTCACCAAGTCCGCCGTGCTCGACGCCATGGCCGCCCCTCGCGACCTCGACGACGACCTGATCGATGCCTACAGGGCGCGCCGCGCGCTCGATTATCTGGTGGGCTTCACGCTCTCGCCGGTGCTCTGGCGCAAGCTCCCGGGCTCGCGCTCGGCCGGCCGCGTGCAATCGGTCGCGCTCCGCCTGATCTGCGCACGCGAGCTCGAGATCGAGGCCTTCAAGCCGCGCGAATACTGGTCGATCGAGGTTGACCTGGACACGCCTCGGGGCGAGCGCATCATCGCCCGCCTCGCCGCCCTCGATGGCGAGAAGCTCGGCAAGTACGCGCTCGGAGACCAGGAAGCGGCCGAGCAGGCAGCCGAACTCGTCCGCTCCGGCCGCTACAGCATTGGCGCCGTCGAGCCCAAGCGGGTCAAGCGCAATCCGGCGCCTCCCTTCACCACGTCGACCCTGCAGCAGGAGGCCTCGCGCAAGCTGGGTTTCGCCGCGCGGCGCACCATGCAGGTGGCCCAGCAGCTCTACGAAGGCATTGCGGTGGGTGGCGAGCAGGTGGGCCTCATCACCTACATGCGGACCGACGGCGTCCAGATCGCGGAGCAGGCGATGCGCCAGGCGCGGGACGTGATCGGCCAGCGCTACGGCAAGGCTTACGTGCCGGAGAAGCCCCGCCGCTACCGCACCAAGGCGAAGAACGCGCAGGAGGCGCACGAGGCGATCCGCCCCACCGATCTCGCCCGCACGCCGCAGTCGCTCTCGTCGGCACTGAAGAAGGATCAGGCGCGGCTCTACGAGCTGATCTGGAAGCGCGCGCTCGCCAGCCAGATGGCGAGCGCCGAGATCGACCGGGTGAGCGTGGACATCGCCTCGGACGATGGCCGCATCGGTCTGCGCGCCACCGGGTCGACCGTCGCCTTCGACGGCTTCCTCCGCGTCTATCAGGAGGGCCGGGACGACGCCCAGCGCGACAACGGCGATGCCGACGACGAGCGCCGGCTGCCGGCGGTTAGCGTGGGCGAGGCGATGGCGGTCGCCGGCGTCACCCCGAACAAGCACGTGACCGAACCGCCGCCGCGCTTCTCCGAAGCGAGCCTGGTCAGGCGGCTGGAGGAGCTCGGCATCGGCCGTCCCTCCACCTACGCGTCGATCATCTCGGTGCTGCAGGACCGCGACTACGTGCGCCTGGAGAAGCGCCGCTTCGTGCCGGAGGATCGCGGGCGCATCGTCACGGTGTTCCTCGAAAGCTTCTTCAGCCGCTACGTCGAGTACGACTTCACGGCTTCGCTCGAAGGCCAGCTCGATACCATCTCCGCCGGCGAGATCGACTGGCGGCAGGTGCTCAGCGACTTCTGGCGGGACTTCGCCGGCGCGGTGGAGGAGACCAAGGGGCTCCGGGTCAAGCATGTGCTCGATGCCCTCGACGCGACGCTCGGGCTGCACCTGTTCCCGGCCGAGGATGGCAGCGAGGACCGCCGCTGCCCCTCCTGCGAGGACGGGCGGCTCGGGCTCAAGCTCGGGCGCTACGGCCCCTTCGTCGGCTGCGCCAACTATCCCGACTGCAAGTACACGCGCCCGCTCGCCGAGAACGGGGACAATGCGTCGGAGCCGCGCACGCTCGGCAACGACCCGGAGACCGGTCTGCCGATCATGCTCAAGCGCGGCCCCTACGGCCTCTACATCGAGCAGGCTGTCGAGGAGACATCAAAGGAGAAGCCCAAGCGCGTCTCCCTGCCCCAGGACCTGGCGCCGGACCTGGTCGATCTGCGGACGGCGCTCGGCCTGCTCGCGCTCCCGCGCGAGATCGGCATCCACCCCGAGTCCGGCAAGCCGGTCACCGCCGGCATCGGCCGCTTCGGCGCCTACGTCAAGCACGACGGCGCCTATCGCTCGCTGCCACGCGGCGAGAGCGTGCTGGAGGTGGGCCTGAACCGGGCGGTGGTGCTGATCGCCGAGAAGAAGGGTGGGGCGCAGGTGCTGCGGGAGCTCGGCGCCCACCCGGATGGCGGCGAGCCGGTGAGTCTCCGCAGCGGCCGCTACGGGCCCTATGTCCAGCATCGCCGCGTGCGTGCGTCGCTGCCCAAGGGCGCGTCCGCCGACGAGCTCACCCTGGATGACGCCGTCAAGCTGCTCGCCGCCAAGGCGGCCAAGGGCGGCACCAAGAAGAAGACATCGGGGCGAGGGCGGCCCAAGGCGAAGCGCGCGTCGCGCCGGCAAGCGGGCACGCCCGCCGACGGCGCGCCCTAGCGGCGCGCGACGCTCTTGGCGGGCAAGCCGGCTCCCTTTCCGACCAAGGATGAAGTTCTGCGCTTTGTTCGGGAGAGCCCGGGCAAGGTCGGTCGGCGCGAGATCGCGCGGGCCTTCGGAATTCGCGGCAACGACCGGGCCGCGCTGACCGAGCTCCTGCGCTCGCTGGAGGAGGAAGGCGCGCTCGATGGCCGTCGCAAGCGGCGCCGCCCCGCCGGCACACTGCCCTCAGTTACCGTGCTGGAGGTCGACGGCCTCGATGCCGACGGCGCGCTCAGAGCACGGCCGGCGCGTTGGGAGGAGCCCGATCCGCCGCCTCCGATCACCCTCGACCCGGCACCCCGCGGCGTTCCTGAACCGGGTGAGGGCGATCGCGTGCTCGCGCGGCTCAGGCGCGCGCCCGATGGCGGCTATCTGGCGCGGCCCTTGCGCGTGCTCGATGCCGGCCCCCGCCGGGTGGTCGGGGTCTTCCACGCCACGGGCAATGGCGGGGGCGTGATCGAGCCGGCGGAGCGCCGCTCCCGCCGCGATCTCGCAGTACCGGCGGGCAAGACCGCCGGCGCCCGGTCGGGCGAGCTGGTGGTCGGCGAAACCGAGCCCGGCAGCCGCCTCGGCCTGACCGACGCCAGGGTGGTCGAGCGGCTGGGCGATGCGGACTCGCCAGGCGCGATCAGCCTCGCCGCAATTCACGCTCACGGCTTGCCGATGCGCTTCCCCGACGCGGCACTGGCGGAGGCCGAGCGCGCGGTGCCGCCGGGACCTGAAGGCCGCACCGATCTGCGGGCGTTCCCTTTGGTCACCATCGACGGCGCCGACGCCCGCGATTTCGACGACGCGGTCTGGGCTGAGGCCGATCCCGCGCCGGACAATCCGGGAGGCTGGCGCGCGCTCGTCGCCATCGCCGACGTGGCGCATTTCGTCCTGCCCGGCAGCGCCCTCGACAAGGCGGCGCGCGAGCGCGGAAACTCCGCCTACTTCCCCGACCGCGTTGTGCCGATGCTGCCGGAGGCGCTCTCCGCCGACCTCTGCTCGTTGAAGCCCGACGTGGACCGCGCCTGCCTCGCCGCGCATCTCCGCATCGACGCCGCGGGCGAACTGCTCAACTGGCGCTTCGAGCGCGCGCTCATGCGCTCGGCGGCACGGCTCACCTATGACGAAGTTCAGACCGCGGCGGAGCGCGACTGCGACGGCCTGGCGGCGCCGGTCCGGGCCGCGATCACCGCGCTCTACGGCGTCTACGGCGCGCTCCGGGCGGCGCGCGAGCGCCGCGGCGCGCTCGACCTGGAGCTGCCGGAGCGCGAGGTGACGGTGGCCGAGGACGGCAGGGTGGCGCGCATCGGCTTCGTCCGCCGCCACGACAGCCACCGCTTGATTGAGGAGCTGATGATCGCGGCCAATGTCGCCGCCGCCAGCGCCCTCGAAGCCAAGCGCGCGCCTTGCATGTACCGCGTCCACGACCTGCCCGATTCCGCGAAGCTCGAGGTGCTGCGTGAGTTTCTCCGCAGCCGCGGGATCGCCATGCCGCGCAGCGGCGCGATGCGTCCCGATGCCTTCAACCGCTTCCTCGCCCTGCTCGAGAACCCGCGCGATGTCGGCATCGCCAGCCTGATGATCCTGCGCACCCAGGCGCAGGCCGTCTACAGCCCGCGCAACATCGGCCACTACGGGCTCGGCCTCGTGCGCTACGCCCACTTCACCTCACCGATCCGCCGCTACGCCGACCTGCTGGTGCATCGCGCCTTGATCGACGCCTACGGTCTCGGGGCGGGCGGCTTCGGGCGCACGGAGGCAGAGGCGTTGGAACATCTGGGCACGCACATCTCGTCCACCGAGCGGCGCGCGCAGGCCGCCGAGCGCGCTGCCGGAGATCGCTACTGCGCCGCCTATCTGGCGGATCGCCTGGACGCTGAATTTCAGGGCCGCATCGCCGGCGTCACCCGCTTCGGGATCTTCGTCTCCCTCGACGAGACCGGCGCCGAAGGCCTGGTGCCGGGGCGCTCCCTCGGTGCCGCCCGCCCGCGTTTCGACGCCCGCCGGCACACACTCGCAGTCGATGGGCGCACACTCCGCCTGGGCGATCCCGTGGTCGTGACACTCAAGGAGGCCGATCCCGTTGCCGGCAGCCTCGTCTTTTCCCTCTCGGCCGCAAAGTGCGAGCCCTGGAACTCGATGACGGACCGCGACGGGAGGCGGCGCGGCAGGCCGCGACGACGCTGATCGTGTCCCCGGCCCGCACGCGCTGGGACATCGTGGCCCTGGCCTTCGCGGCCGGCTATATGGTTGGCATGCAGGTCGGCAAGGTGCCGCCGGCGCTCCCGATGCTGGAGGCGGAGCTTGGCCTGCCCCGCGTCATCGCCGGACTGATCGCGTCGTCCTTCTACGGCATGGGCGCGGTCCTGGGCGTTGCCGGCGGGCTGCTGGTCGACCGGCTTGGCATCAGGCAGATGGTCTTTGTCGGGGGTGCCGTGATGGCGCTCTCGAGCCTTGCCGGCGGATTTGCGGAGAGCGGGGCACAGCTGCTGGCGGCCCGCATCGTCGAAGGCTTCGGCTTCGCCACGCTTACGGTTGCCGGGCCCAAGATGCTCGTCGCCGCGGCCGATGGCTCCGTGCGCCGCTTCGTCCTCGGCATCTGGGGCACCTACATGCCGGTCGGCATCGCGCTCTCGCTGGTGATCGCGACGGTGCTGCTGGAGCCTCTCGGCTGGCGCGCCCTCTGGTTCATCAACACCGGGCTGATTGTGCTCTTCCTGCTTGCCTTCGCATGGGGCGCGGCGCCGGGGCGCTTGAGCATGCCGGCGGCGGGCAGCACGTTCGATCGTGCAGGCGTGCGCGTGACGCTGGCGCGGCCGGGGCCCTGGCTCTTCGGCCTCTGCTTCGCGATTTTCGCCGTGCAGTGGCAGGCGCTGATGGCGTGGCTGCCCACCTTCTTGATCGAGACCCAGGGCCGCTCGCTCGCCGCTGCCGCGCTCTTCACCGCGCTCTTCGTCCTCGCCACCACCGTGGGCTCCGTGGCCAGTGCCTGGCTCATGCTCCGGGGCGTCGCGCGCTGGCTGCTGCTCGGACTCACCTTCACGGGCATGGGCGTCTGCGCGGCGACGCTCTTCGCACCCTTCACGCCCGTTGCGGCCAAGATCCCGCTTGCCGTCTGCTTCGCCCTGGCCAGCGGCCCGCTGCCCGCCGCGTGCTTCGAAGGCGGTGTCGCACATGCGCCGAGCCAGGCGCAGGTGGCGATGGCGGGCGGCTTCGTCGCGCAGGGGGCCGCGCTCGGCGCCGTGCTCGGCCCGCCGCTGCTCGCCGCGGTGACCGAGGCTCTCGGCGGTTGGGACGCCGCGTGGTGGACCATGCTGGTCTGGTCCTCTCTCGGCCTCGCGGTGGTCGCCGGCGTATGGCGGGCCGACGCGCGTCTCGGGCGCCTGGTCGCCGCAGCATAAGGGATGCTCGCCCGCGTGCCCGTGACCCTACGCGGGGTTTCCCTCCCGCGGCACTTGTGTTGGGATCGCCGGTCAGGGGAGGAGGCTGACGTGGCGGATCGACCGGTGATCGGCAGGGATGATGCCTCCTTGAGAGACAATCGCGAGCGCGAGGCAGATCCGGACGCCCGAGTCAGCGGCGATCTGCAGATGTCGCGCGAACAGATGCTCGACCTCGGGCAGAAGGCGCTCGAGCTCTTGGTGGAGCGGATCGAGAGCCTGCCCGGAGAGAATGCCTGGGAGGGCGAGTTTCGGCAGGTGCTCGAAGACCAGCTGCTGGAGGATGCGCCCGAGGACGGCAGGCCTGCAGCGGAGGTGATCGAGAGGGCTGCGCGCGAGATCCTCCCGCTCACGGCGCGCAACGATCACCCCCGCTTCTTCGGGTTCATTCCGTCGTCGCCCACCTGGCCCGGCGTGGTGGCCGACTTCATGGCCGCCGGCTACCACATCAACCAATGCACCTGGCTGGTCGCAAGCGGTCCTAGCCAGCTGGAGCTGGTCGTCATCGACTGGTTCAGGCGCTGGATCGGCTATCCGGAAGGCGCGGGCGGGCTCTTCACCAGCGGCGGCTCGGCGGCCAGCGTCGACGCCTTCGTGGCGGCGCGCGAGTCAGCGGGTCACCCCGATCGCGCGACCGTCTACATGAGCGACCAGAGCCACAGCGCGCTCTTCCGCGCGGCGATGATCGTGGGCGTCAGGCGCGACCGCATCCGCATGATCGCGAGCGACGCGCACTTCCGCATGGACATGGATGCTCTCGCTCGCGCCGTGGCCGCCGACCGCGACGACGGCCTCACTCCCATCGCGGTCGCCGCCAACGCCGGCACGTCGGGCACAGGCGCCATCGACCGGCTCGAGGAGATGGCCGACTTCTGCGCGGCGGAAGGGCTCTGGCTGCATGTCGATGCCGCTTACGGCGGCTTCGCGGTCGTGACGGAGCGGGGCAAGCAGCTCCTGCGCGGGATCGAGCGCGCCGACTCAATCGGGTTGGACGCCCACAAGTGGCTGTTCCAGCCCTACGAGGCGGGCTGCCTGCTGGTGAAGGACGAGAGCACGCTCACGGACGCCTTCGCGGTCCGGCCCGACATCCTTCAGGACACGGTCTGGGGGGCGAATCATCCCAACTTCTCCAACCTCGGCCTGCAACTGAGCCGCTCGGTTCGCGCGCTCAAGGTCTGGATGTCGATCCAGACCTTCGGAATGGCGGCGTTCCGCAGTGCGGTCGCGAAGGGAATGGAATTGGCCGCTCAGGCCAATGACTATGTCCGTGCGAGTCCGGTCCTTCAGTCCCTGAACACGCCGAAGCTGGGGATCGTCTGCTTTCGGGTCAATCCGGCGGACGGCGGGCTCGACGAGGAGACACTGGACAAGGTCAACAGGACCGTGCTCGCCCGCATGTTCTGGGACGACCCCGCGTTCATGTCGTCGACGCTGCTGCGCGGAACGTTCGCGCTCAGGATGTGCATCATCAATCACGCCACCACCTGGAACGACGTGCGCGAGACCCTGGAGGCGATCGAGCGCTTCGGGGGAGAGGCACTGTCGAAGGGCGACGCGCTCGCGTGATGGCGGGGCCCGGCGCCTTGCCGATACCTGCCGCTCCGGCATCGGGGCGACCCGCCCGGCGTCGCTCTCTTAGCGGGAGACCGGAGCCGCAATTGTCATCGACCCTTGGTCCCGCGCCATAGGCCCACGCACGCATGACGTCCGAGCGCACCCGCTGGGACATCGTGGCGCTTGCGCTCGCGGCCGGCTACATCGTGGGCCTGCAGGTCGGCAAGGTGCCGCCCGCGCTGCCCTTGTTACAGGCCGAACTCGGGCTGCCCCGCGTCATTGCCGGGCTGATCGCGTCGTCGTTCTACGGTATCGGCGCCGCGTTCGGCGTCGCCGGCGGGCTGCTGATCGACCGCTTGGGCGCCCGGCGGATGGTGCTCGCAGGGGGCGCGGTGATGGCGCTCGCGAGCCTTGCCGGCGGGTTCGCCGGAAACGGGACGCTGCTGCTCGTGACCCGCGTGGCCGAGGGCTTCGGCTTCGTCGCCCTGACGGTGGCCGCGCCCAAGCTGATCGTCGCCGCGACGCGCACCGACGTGCGCCGCTTCGCCCTCGGCGCCTGGGGCACCTACATGCCGATCGGCATGGCCCTCTCCCTGGTGATCGCGACGGCGCTGCTGGCCTCGATCGGCTGGCGCGGCCTCTGGTTCCTGAACGCCGGGCTCGTTCTTCTCTTCTTGCTCGTCTTCGGTTGGAGGACGGCGCCGCGGCGCTGGCGTCCACTGACGGTCGTCGGCGCGGCCATCGACGACGCGGGTGGGCGAGTGACACGCCCGCGGCCGGGGCCCTGGCGGTTCGGTGCAGGCGTGCGCGCGACGCTGGCGCGGCCGGGGCCCTGGTTGTTCGGCACGTGCTTCGTGCTGTTCTCGATCCAGTGGCTGGCATTGATGACCTGGCTGCCGACCTTCCTGATCGAGACCCAGGGCCGCTCGCTCGCCGGTGCCGCGCTCTTCACCGCGCTCATCGTCTCCATGACCGCGCTCGGTGCCGTCGCCGGCGCGGCGCTCATGCACCGCGGCGCCGCGCGCTGGCTGCTGATCGGCACCGCCTACGTCGCGATGGGAGTGTGCGCGGCAGCGCTCTTCGCGTCATTCACGCCCGACGTCGCCAAGATCCCGCTCGCGCTCTGCTTCGCCCTGGTTGGCGGCCTCTTGCCTGCCGCCTGCCTCGAAGGCGGCGCGGCGCATGCGCCCGGTCAGGAGCAGGTCGCCACGGCGAGCGGCTTCGTGGCGCAGGGAGCCGCACTCGGCAGCATGCTCGGCCCGCCTCTGCTGGCCGCAGTGACCGAGGCGGTCGGCGACTGGGCATCCGCGTGGTGGACCATGCTGGTCTGCCCAGGCATCGGCTTGGCAGCCGTCGTCGGCGTATGGCGTGCCGACGCGCGTCTCGCACGGGCGAAGGCCACGGCATGACGAGCTGCCGCTCGCTGGCGCGCGCCCTCGTCGCCGCCGTCATCGTCAGCGCCTTCGCGCTGGCGTTCGGCGACGCATTCGCTGCTTCGATCTCGCTCTCCACGCGCCCGATCGCCCTCGACACGACCGACCGCGCCGTGCAGGACGTTGGCCGCCTGCACTTCCTCGGCGGCTTGGATCTGCGGAGCGACGAAGCGGCGTTCGGCGGCCTCTCCGGCCTCAGCGCCACGGCAGACGGGCGGCTCACCGCCGTCACCGACCGCGGCCATTGGTTCACCGCCCGTATCGTGCGCGACCGCAACGGCCGCCTCGTGGACCTGGTAGACGCCGCGCTGGGACCGCTCCTCGACACGAAGGGCCGCCCGGCCGCGGGCGAGTGGCGCGACGCCGAGGCGCTGGAGCGCCTGCCGGGCGGCGACTGGCTGGTGAGCTTCGAAGGACGTCACCGCGTCTGGCGCTATGCGGCGGAGACCGGCGGCCTGCAGGGTCGCCCCGCGCCCTTCCCGACGCCGAAGGGCATCGCGGCCGCCCCGCCCAACGGCGGGCTGGAAGCGCTGACGCCGCTTCCCGACGGACGCATCCTCATGCTGGCGGAGAGCCTGAACCGCACCGGCGGCTCCCGCGCCGGCTGGCTCGTCGGCCAGGAAATCGAGCCGCTTGGCTATCGCACCGCGCGCGATTTCAAGCCGACCGATGCGGCTCTACTACCGAACGGCGACGTGCTCGTGCTGTCGCGCTACTTCAAGCTGCTCGGCGGGTTCAAGGCGCGGCTCGAGCGGATTCCCGCCAGCGCCATCGGAGGCGGTGCCGTGCTGAAGGGCGAGCTCCTCGCCCGCTTCGCACCGCCGCTCACCGTGGACAACTACGAAGGCCTGGCCGTGACCCGCGACGTGGACGGCGCAACGCTCGTCTACATCCTCTCCGACGACAACTTCAATTTCCTCCAGCGCACGCTCCTGCTCCTCTTCCGCCTGGATAAGTCCTGACGGGCGCATCTCTGCGCGGCGCCGCCCGATGGTGCTACCATCCGCTACGCAGAGCGGCACGGGCGGGGAGCGATGGGCTATACGATCGCCGAAAAGATCATGGGGCGCGCGAGCAGGGCGGGTGCGCCGGTGCCGGCCGGCACGGAAGTCGAGGTCAAGCCCGACCACGTGCTGGGCTACGACTTCCCCGGTTATCTCGACCTCATCTTCAAGCAGATGAAGGAGGAGTTCGGCATCGAACGCGTGGCCGAGCCGGAGCGCTACGCCCTCTTCATCGATCACATGGTGCCGGCGAACACACCCGAGGAAGAAGAGCTGCACATCGTCACCCGCACCTGGTGCGCCGAGAACGGGGTGAAGCTCCACGAGCGCGAGGGCATCGGCCATCAGGTGGCGGCGGAGGCGGGCTACGCGGTGCCCGGCGGCTTCGTCGTCCACTTCGACGGCCACATCGCGCAGCTCGGCGCCTTCGGCACGCTTGCCATCGGCATCCACACGCAGCTGTTGGAGGCCTTCGTCCGCGAGCGGATCGACTTCACCGTGCCGGAGACCACGCGGGTCAACCTCACCGGCCGGCTCGCCCCCGGCGTGATGGCGCGCGACGTGTTCCACCATCTGGTGCGCGTGCTCGGCCCCCGCTCCTGCCGCTTTCAGGTGCTGGAGCTGGGCGGCCCGGCGCTCGGCGACATCTCGCTGGAAGGGCGCCAGACCATCACCGGGCTCGCCATGTTCACCGGCGCGCTGACCGCGATTTGCAACCCCGACCGGCTCGCGCTCGACTACGCCCGCGTCCACGTGCCCGGGTCCTTCGAGCCGCAGGCGAGCGACGAGGACGCCACCTACGCCGCGCTGCACGAGGTCGACCTCACCGATCTCGCCCCCATTGTCGTGGTGCCGCCCAACCCGGCCGCCACCGCCGACCTCGCGGACCATGCCGGGCTCGAGGTCCAGGCCGGCTACCTCGGCTCCTGCGCTTCCGGCCGGCTGGAGGACCTGCGCGCCGCCGCGGCGGTGCTCAAGGGCCGCCGCATCGCGCCGGGCTTCCAGCTCCACATCGTGCCCACCAGCCAGGCGATCATGGCGAACGCTGCCCGCGAAGGCCTGCTGACCACGCTGATCGAGGCCGGCGCCTTCGTCACCTCGTCGTCCTGCGACTACTGTTACGGTCGCATCGCCACCATGACCGCAGGCCAGCGCGCGGTCTCTACCGGCACGCTCAACGTCACCGGGCGCATGGGGAGCCCGGACTCGGAAATCTATCTCTGCAATGCCGCGGCGGTGGCGGCATCGGCGCTGGAGGGGCGGATCGCCGACCCCCGCCCCTACTTCACGCAAGCGGGCGCATGAGCCTCGCGCCCCTTCGCGGCCGCGTTGCCTACGTCTTCGAGGAGGCCGACTTCGACGTCGACCAGATCGTGGGCGTCGAGAACATCCGCCTCACCGACCCTGACGCGCTCGCCGCCTGCGCTATGCGCCGCTTCGATCCCGGCTTCGCGGAGAAGGTCGAGCCCGGCGACGTGGTCGTCGGCGCCGAGAATTTCGGTTACCCCAAGTTGGCACTTTTTCCGTTTGTTCGGGGCCGAATTGGCCAGGTTTTTCCGGCTGACACACCAGATATAGCGTTGACGAGAAGGGCACGCCCCTACATTTGCGATTGCCGTCTCGAACTCCCTTTGTAGTGCCAGGGAATGGTGGGTTTGCAGGATTTCCCTTGACCCCACCACCAAAGCCGACATATCTGAACCCGCCACGACCAAAACGTGCCGGGCGACATGTTCATCAGGGCAACCAAGACCCACACTACCGAAGGCAAGCCGGTCCGCAGCCATCGCCTCGTGCTCTCGCAGCGCATCGGCGACAAGGTCAGGCAGCGCACGCTTCTCAACCTCGGCACCGACTATCCGGTGCCGAAGGAGAAATGGCGCGAAGTTGCCGGACTCGCCGAGGCGCTGCTCAACGGCCGCCCGCCGCTGCTCGAAGCCGCGCCGGACGTGCAGGCCGCAGCCGAGGACATCGTCGCCAAGCTCAGGGCCAGGGGGTTCCGCCCCGAGGCGATACAGGAAGAGGCGCGCAAGCCCGACATCGCCACCGTCGACCTCGATACCCTGGAGCACGAGAACCCGCGCACGGTCGGCTGCGAGCGCCTGTGCCTCAAGGCCCTCGACGACCTCGGCTTCGCCGACATCCTCCACGGCCTCGATATCAAGGGCCGCGACGGGCGCATCGCCAGCGCGCTGATCGTCGCCAGGATGGTCCATCCCGCCAGCGAGCGTGACACCAGCCGCTGGCTGCGCCGCGACAGCGCGACCGCCGAGCTCCTGGGGCTGGAGGGCGACCGCAAGGCGCTGCGGCGCAAGACGCTCTACCGCATCGGCGACCTGCTCTGGCGCCACCGGGCCGCCATTCAGCGGGAGCTGTTCAACCGCGAGCGCGCGCTGCTCGACCTGCCCGAAACGATCGCCTTTTACGATCTCACCAATGTCCACTACCACGGCCACACCCACGGCCAGCTTCCCAGGTTCGGGCGCTCCAAGCAGAAGCGCGACGACTGTCCGCTGATCACGCTGGCGCTGGCGCTCGACGGCGCAGGCTTCCCGCGCAGTTGCGAGATCCTGCCGGGCAACGTGAGCGAGCCGGGCACGCTGGAGGACGCGCTGGTCAGGCTCGAGGCGGTGTGCGGCGGCACGGCGCCGAAGCCCACGGTGGTCATGGACGCGGGCATCGCCACCGAGGAGAACGTCGCGTGGCTGGGCGAGCAGGGCTACGACTGGATCGCGGTCAGCCGCGGCGCCAGGCCGCCGCTGCCCGAGGGCGGGCCCGAGGCTCTGCTGATCACCAGCGCGCGGCACGAGGTGCGCGCCTGGCGGCTTGCCAGCGAGGACGGCGAGGCGCGGCTCTACGTCGTCAGCGAGGGCAAGAAGAAGGCCGAGAACGCGATCATCGGCCTCAGGCGGAACCGCTTCGAGGCGGCGCTGGAAAGGCTCCATAGCGGCCTGCCGGTCAAGGGCCGCCTCAAGCGCTACGACAGGGTGCTGGAGAGCATTGGCCGTCTCAAGCAGCGCTTCTCCACCGTCGCCAGACACTACGAGGTCACGGTCGAGAAGGCGAAAACCGGCCCCAACGCCGCCGCCGTGCGCTTCAAGCGCAGGCCGCAATACGACGAGGCCGACGAGGGCGCCGGCGCCTATGTGCTGCGCACCAGCCACGTCGACTGGGATATCGAGACGATCCTGCGGACCTACTGGCGCATCACCGACATCGAGGCCACCTTCCGCAGCCTGAAATCCGAGCTCGGCCTTCGCCCGATCTGGCACCAGCTCGACCGTCGCATCGCGGCCCACCTGCTGATCGCCGTGCTGGCCTATCACGCCGTGCATCTGATCCGTACCCGACTGGCCGCGCGGGGCATCCACAAGTGCTGGGCATCGATCCGCGAGGGCATGCGGACCTGGGTGCGGATCACCACGCGACTGCGCCAGACCGACGGCACCTTGATCGTCAACCGCCAGGACACGCGCCCGGCCGCCGAGGTCGCCCAAATCTCCTCGGCGGCGGGTGTTGACCCCGCCATCCACCGCACGAGGACCCGCCTGACGAGCTGACAGAATCTCACAAAATGTAGTGCCATGTTGGAATCGGCAGAGAAAAATATTGCGCCATATCAAAGCGATAAACGACAGCAGAACACAAAAAGTGCCAACCTGGGTTACGGCCACCCTCACTTCGCGCCGATGATCGGGCTGCGCCGCTTGGGTGTCCGCGCCGTGATCGCGGACTCCTTCGCCACCGGCTACTGGCGGGAGGAGATCGCCGAGGGCTTCCCCCAGATCGCCTGCCCCGGCATCACCGGCCTCGCCCAGCGCTGGGACGAGATCGAGATCGACTGGGAGACTGCGGAGGTCCGCAACCTGAGCCGGGGCGGGGCGCTCCCCATCGCCCCCTACTCCACCGCCGAGCGCGGCATGCTCCAGGCCGGCGGCCTGATCCCCTACCTGCGTGAGAAACTCGCCGCGGACGGCTGAGTCCCGTCACGAGCCGGGGCGGTACTTCTCCGGCATCTGCGGGCTGTTGGCCGGATTGGTGTCGTGCCTGGCGAGCCGGGTCACGACGCCCGCGCCGACCAGCGGCTTGAGCGCCGCCGCCAGCGGGTCTGCCTTCTCCCTGGCGTAGACCTCCGCGCCGCCGATGTGGATCGAGAACGATTTCACGTACTTCGCCTGCTTGGCGGGATCGGCGATCACCGCCCTGGTCCAGGCGTAGAGGGGATAGTGCTCGACGCCCTGCGCCTCGGCCTCGGCGCAGTAGCCGGCGAAGGCGTCGTACTGGCACACGAGCCGCGCATCGTGGGCGGCGAGGATGTCCCGCACCGGCCCGAGCCCCGGATGCTCCGCGCCGGCACGCACCGCTGCGGCCGCATCCTCGGCAAGGTCGACACGAAGCTGGTATTGCCACTCCTCGTCGGTCGCCTCGGGGGTCGCTTGTTCCATGGCCATGTCGGGTCCCTCTCTGCCGCCCAGTCGTGACGCACCGTCCGCACCAATGGTTACGCCGCTTTCCACCGGGCGCCAATCGTTGCGTGCGTTCCCTCCGGGCTCGCTCCAACCGGCTTTGCCGCCCGTGTTGGCGGCGCGTAAGCTCCCGGGCCGCACGAAGCGCAGGAAGGGAGCACCCGATGGAGAGAGAGGCGCGCTATCCGGGTTACATCGGCATCTCGGATGTGAGCACGCAATCCTTCGAGCAGATGCGCGTTGAGGGCTATTTCGACGGCCAGCCCTCCATCATGTTCGACGAGCCCGAAGGCTTCGACATCGGCGACCCGCCCGAGCTGCAGGGGAAGTCGCGGGGCTGGACCCCGGTCCATGCCCAGCTCTCTGCTCTGGCCTCGTGCACGTCCATCACCATCACCGTGGTGGCCCGCGACCAGGGCTTCAAGTATCAGGACCTGCGCACGGACATCCGCTCTCTCATCGACATCCGCGGCTTCTTTTTCGATCTGCACCTGCAGCCCAAGTACGAGCAGATCAATTTCGACCTCCACGTGAAGACGCGGGAAAAGACCGAGCGGGTGAAGGAGCTTGCCCGCGAAACCGATCGCCGCTGCCCGCAGATCGGCCTGTTCAGAATGGCGAAGATCCCCATGGTGATGAGCTGGTACCGGGAAGGCGCGAAGAGGCCGCTCTTCGTGGATAAGTTTCACATCGGCCGGGGCCGGACCCCGGAGGAGAAACTCGTCGAGAAGCAGAAGAAGTCAGCAAACCAGTAGCTCGCATTTCTGTGCCGCATTTGCCGCCCAGGCGGCGCCTGCCCGAGCGAGCGGCCATCGCCGAGTGGCAGGGGCCGCAGGGACTCTGGCTTACGCTTCGACCCGGTACCCGTCCGTGACCTCTTCCCGCCTCCGGCCCTATCACGCGCTCGGCCTCGCGGCGGCGCTCATCTTTGCGCTCTTCCCGGTCTTCTGGATGGTGTCCACGTCGCTCAAGCCCTTCGGCGAGTGGGCGGCGGTGCCGCCGCCCTGGGTGCCGCGCGATCTCACGCTCGGGAACTACGCGCCCCTCTACCAGCGCTTCGAGATGAACTACGTCACCGCGCGCGGCACCGGGCTCAGCGCCATGCTCGATTCCTTCATCATCGCCGGCGGCACCACCGCGCTCGCGCTCGCCATCGGGCTGCTCGCGGCAATCGGCTTCTCACGCTACCGCGCGGGCAGCAACCGGCTTGCCATCGGGATCCTCGCCGTCCGCGCCGTGCCGCCGATCACGCTGGCGATCCCGGCGCTCTTCCTCTTCACCTCGGTGGGTCTCCGCGACACCCACATCGGCATCATCCTGGTCCATACCGCCTTCGGCGTGCCCTTCTCGTTCTGGATGCTGAAGAGCTTCATCGACGAGGTGCCGGCCGCCATCGAGGAGGCCGGCATGATGGACGGCATGAGCCGCCTGCGCGCGCACCTCGTCGTCACCGTGCCGCTGATCCGGGGCGGCATGGTGGTCACCGGCCTCTTCATCTTCATCCTCACCTGGAACGAGTTCCTGCTGACGGTCACGCTGAGCGACAAGCTGATCGTCACCGTACCGATCTATCTGCACCATCACACCGGGGTCTACGGCGTGCAGGCGGCGCTGGCGGTCGCAGCCGCGCTCCCCATCGTCCTCTTCGGCTTCCTGATTCAGAAGCACCTCGCCCGCGCATTCACGCTGGGCGCAATCAAGCAGTAGCCGGCTCGTCCGCCGGATGGGCAGCCCGCGCCCTTGCCGCACCGGATCACGATGCGGCGCAGGCACAGTTCTCCCGAAGTGGCGACCATTATCCATTCGGATTCCGGAGGATTCTCTTTGTCTGTGACAGCCGTTAGACGAGGAGAAATGACAGCAGGGCCATAAACGAGATTGCACCGACAAAAACCGTCAAGGCACTGCGGACTATCGGGTCATTGAAGCCGAAATCGAACATGGGTACTCCTCCTTCATCGGTCGAGTAGCGACACACTTGCCAGTGTTTCGTTGGAAATGCGTCGAGAAGGAGCCAGCATTTGCGGTGATCTTCTTCGCGAGCGACATTTCCTGTCTCTCGCAAGACAATTGCAAACGTTCACAAGTGAATTCCAATACAATTTTTGCTGTTGAAGCCTAAGAATTTACAATGCAAGACGTCACACATACCGGGAGAACATAGGGGACTCTCGACAGCTTGGGTTCGTACTTCTGCCTAGCCAGCTGCGCCGCAGGCGGAATGCACGGACTCAGCGGCCGTACCCGGCCGCCGCCCTCCGCGCGGCGTCAGCCGACGGGTCGCCCCGAGTCCGTCAAGGACAGACTCGCGCTACCTCAGCCGAGCGCGGCGTCGACCTCGTCCAGGATCGTGTCGAAGATGCCGATGGCGTCCCCGATCTGCTCGGCGTCGATACAGAGC
Source organism: Alphaproteobacteria bacterium (assembly GCA_963422645.2). Classification (GTDB taxonomy): domain Bacteria; phylum Pseudomonadota; class Alphaproteobacteria; order UBA828; family UBA828; genus WTGU01. The sequence goes on along the minus strand of CAXXVO010000005.1, from coordinate 214,764 downwards.
GGCGGGCCGATCAGGAGGCCGTTGAGGCAGGTCCTGGCCTCCAGGCCGTGCTCGACCATCCGGCGCTTCATCAGGTCGTTGAGCGCCGCGTGGTTCGGCGCGGTTGAGAAAGGCGCGTCGGTCGCCGGATCGGCGGTTAGCTCGATCGCGCCCAGCAGGCCGAGCGAGCGCACGTCGGAGACGCACGAATGCCCCTCCTTGAGGTCCTCCAGCCCCGACGCCAGCACCTTGCCCATCCGCGCTGCGTTCTCGATCAGCCCGTCGTTCTCGTAGGCATCGAGCGCGGCACAGGCAGCGGCGCAGGCGATGGGGTTGCCGGTCTGGGTCGAGCCGAGCGGGAACCAGTCGTCGTCGAAGTGCGCGGCAACGTGGGGCCGCATCAGCACCGCGCCCATCGGGATGTAGCCGGACGTGATGCCCTTGGAGACCGCCATCAGGTCGGGCACCACGCCCCAATGCTCCATGCCGAACCAGCGCCCGGTGCGGCCGAAGCCGCAGATCACCTCGTCCGCGATCATCAGGATGCCGTAGCGGTCGCAGATCTCGCGCAGGATTGGGAAGTACTCGGGCGGCGGCTTGATCCCGCCGCTCGCCGCCGTCATCGGCTCGACGATGACCGCAGCGATCTGGTCCGGCCCCTCGCGCTGGATCACCTCTTCCACGCTCTTCGCGCACTGCACCCCGCAGCCGGGGTAGGAGAGCGAGAAGGGGCAGCGGTGGCAGTAGGGGTCGAGGAAGCGGACGATGTTGGGGTGGTCGTAGCCCACGGCGAGCCGCCTGGGGTCGCCACTCGCCGACATCGAGCCCGAGGTGGTGCCGTGGTAGGAGCGGTACTTCGCGAGGATCTTGCGCCGCCCCGTGACGAGGCGCGCGATCATCATGGCGATCTCGGTCGCCTCGCTGCCGCTCCCGGTGAAGAAGGCGGTCTGGATATCGCCGGGCGCGATCTCCGCAAGCTTGCGGCCGAGCTTCTCGCGCGCGGCGGTGGTGTGGTGCGGGCCGATGTAGCAAAGCCTGCCAGCCTGCTCCTGAATCGCCGCGATCACCTTGGGGTGCTGGTAGCCGAGATTGACGTTCACCAGCTGCGACGAGAAATCGAGATAGCGCTTGCCTCCCGTGTCATAGATGTAGGCGCCCTCGCCGCGCTCCATCTCGATCACCGGGTCCAGCGCGTTCTGCGCTGCCCAGGGGATGATGTCGTAGCGCCGGTTCGCGCCGGCGGTTGCCATCGCCTCGCTCATGTCTCCCTCCTGCGCCCCTCAGCGGGGGCGGCGGCTGCTAGCGCGCGGCCACCACCATGATCTCGACCGTGTAGTCCGGCGTCGCCAGCCTGCTCTCGACGCAGGCGCGGCAGGGCGGGTTCTCCTTGGAGACCCAGGGGTCCCACACGCTGTTCATCTCGCCGAAGGTCCGGATGTCCGAGAGCCAGACGTTGGCGGTGAGAATCTGCTCCTTCGACGAGCCGGCCCTGGCCAGCAGGGCGTCGATCTTGGCGAGGACTTGCCGGGTCTGGCCGGCGACGTCCTCACTGGTGTCGTCGGCCACCTGGCCGGCGAGATACACGCGGTCGCCCTGCACAACCGCCTGGCTCATGCGGGGGCCTTTGTCGAGGCGTTCGATGGTCATGGCTGGTCTCCCTTTCCTGTCGTTTGTCGTTGGGGTGATGGTAGCGGGCAACGTCCCGTCACGCACCGGTGCGGGCCTGGAAATCCTGCGCTGCGCCAGTGACGGCCTGGATCGTCCGATACGCGGCGGTGTTCACGAGCAGCTCCCGGCCGAGCAGGAGGGCCGGCCGTTCGCAGGCGGCGCGGCGGTCGGGATCCTCGATCCATTCGAAATCGATGTTGTGGGCGATCCCCAGGATGCGCCGGATCATCTTGGCTGCGCCGAACTGAAGCGTGTCGGTGAAGAGCGCGGCGATGGCCGCGTCGCGCGCGAGGCTAAGCGAAGCAGCACCCTCTTCGCCGGCGAAAAGCGCAGCCGGGTACGCATCGCCCGTACGCTCGGCCCAGAGGGCGCCGTAGCACTCGGCGAAGGTGCGCCAGAAGGTCTCGGCCGTCTCCAGCACCCATGCCTTGTAGGCGGTGCGGTCGTCGGCCTCGGTCGCGTGGCCGTCCTGGCTGAAGTAGTTGAGCAGCAGGTTGCCGACGAAGGCGCCGGTATCGAAGCCCATCGGCCCGTAGAACGCGAACTCGGGGTCGATCACGCGGGTGTCGTCCTGCGTCACCATGATCGAGCCGGTGTGCAGGTCGCCGTGAATCAGCGCCTCGGCGTTTCCCATGAACTTGCACTTGAGGCGGGAGACGGCGCGCTTCAGCGCGGCATCGGCCCGGAAGGCCGCGGCGAGGTCGTCGAGCTGCGGCGAGGTCCAGCGGTTGTTTTCGTGGACCATGTAGGGCTCGGTGAAGATCACGTCCTCGGTGAGCTTGCAGAGCGCCGCGTTGCCGCAGAAGAGAGCGACGCGCGCCTTCTTCTCTGCCGCGCTCGTCCCGAGATCGGAGGTGAAGAAGAGCGTCCGCGCCATGTATTCGGCCACGTCGGTGGCAGCGCGCGGGTAGCGGATGCCCTGGATCATGCCCCGCCGCATGACGATGTGAGGTTCCAGCAGTTCCATCGCCGTCAGCATGAGCAGGGGATCGAAGCGGTAGATCTCGGGTGTGAGCCCCGGTGCATGGCGGCCGTGCTCCACCAGCGCCTCGTGCTCGAAGAAGGCGCGATCCAGCGGCAGCGGCCAGCTCTCCCCCACCAGCCGCACGTAAGGCAGCGCCTGCTTCACGCAGAGCCCACCGCCCGGGCCGCGCACGATGAAGACCAGGTTCAGGTTGCCGTCGCCGACTTCTTCCACCCGCCAACTCGAAGGATCGCCGCCGAGGCGCGCGCAGAGCGCCGGCTGCTCCGCGAGATAGGGCGCGAGGGTGTCCACGTCGAGCGGGCGGTATCCCTCGGGCACCGAAATGGCGGTCTGGTCTGAACTCACGTCTCGGCCGGTCCCTGCTGCGGCGCGGCCCGACCATAATCGATTGCCACCGTGCCGCGAAGGCGTCGCGCGGGCTCGACCGACCCGCAGGGTGGTTGCAGCTTGCGAGTTGGACTAGGAGTCCTCGGTCGCCCGCTTGAGAGCTCCTCCATGACCGCGCCCGACCCCAAGCCCCCCGTCGCCGCCCGAAAGCCCCTCACGGCAACGCTGCACGGCATCGCGCGCAACGACGACTATGCCTGGCTCAAGGATCCCGACTGGCAGCGCGTGATGCGCGAGCCCGAGACGCTCGATCCCGACATCCGCACCTACCTGGAGGCCGAGAACGTCTACACGGACGCCTTCCTCGCTCCCCACAAGGCGCTCAGGGAGACGCTGGTGAGCGAGATGCGCGGGCGCATGAAGGAGGACGATTCGTCGGTGCCGGCGCCCGACGGGGACTGGGCCTACTACCGCCGCTATGTGGAGGGCGGCGAGCATCCGCTCTACTGCCGTACTCCGCGGGACGGCGAAGCAGCCGAGGTGCTGCTGCTCGACGGCAACCGCGAGGCCGAGGGCCAGGCCTATTTCAGGATCGGGGACTGCGAGCACAGCCACGATCACCGCCGCCTCGCCTACACCCTCGACCTCAACGGCTCGGAGCGCTACCGCCTCTTCGTCCGCTACATCGCCTCCGGCGCGGTCATCGACGGGCCGATCGAGGACGCCCACGGCGAAGTCATCTGGGCGGCCGACGGCGAGACCGTCTTCTACACCGTGCTCGACGAGAACCACCACCCCTACCAGGTGCGCCGTCACCGCATCGGCAGCACACCGGAGGCGGACCCCGTGGTCTACGAAGAGTCCGACCCCGGCTTCTTCGTCGATCTCGGCGAGTCCGAGAACAGACGCTTCGTCCTGATCTCGGCCCACGACCACACCACCTCCGAGGTCCATCTGATCGAGGCCGCGGCGCCCGAGAGCGCGCCCCGCCGGATCGCCCCCCGCGAGCGCGGCATCGAGTACGACGTCGCCTTCCGGGGCGACCGCCTCTACATCTTGACCAACGCCGACGGTGCGACCGACTTCAAGATCATGACCGCGTCGCTGGAGGCGCCGGAACGCGCGGCGTGGCGCGACTGGCTGCCCCACGAGGCCGGCACATACGTGCGCGCCCAACTCCTCTTCGTCGGCCATCACGTGCGGCTGGAGCGTGTGGGCGGCCTGCCCCGCATCGTCATCACCGACCTGGAGAGCGGCGAGGCGCACACCGTCGCCTTCGAGGAGGAAGCCTACGACCTCTCGCTCCTGCCCGGCTACGAGTTCGAGACCGAGACGGTCCGCTTCGTCTACAGCTCGATGACAACGACGACGCAGACCTTCGACTACGACATGCGCACCCGCACCCGGAGCCTGCGAAAGACCCAGGAGGTGCCGAGCGGGCATGACCCCGCCGATTACGTCACCCGCCGGCTCACCGCCGTGAGCCACGACGGCGCCGAGGTGCCGGTCTCGCTGCTCTATCGTCGCACGACCCCGCTCGACGGCACGGCGCCGCTCCTGCTTTACGGCTACGGCGCCTACGGCCATGCGATCCCGGCCGCGTTCTCGACCAACCGCTTGAGCCTCGTGGATCGCGGCTTCGTCTACGCCATCGCTCACATCCGGGGCGGCTCGGACTGCGGCTACGGCTGGTATCTCAATGGCAAGCTCGCGAAGAAGATCAACACCTTCGCCGACTTCATCGCCGCCGCCGAGCACCTGATCGCCGAGCGCTACACGGCGAAGGGGCGGATCGCCGCTCACGGCGGCAGCGCCGGCGGCATGCTGATGGGGGCGATTGCGAACCTGCGACCCGAGCTCTTCGCCAGCATCGTGGCGGAGGTGCCCTTCGTCGACGTCCTCAACACCATGTGCGACGTGTACCTTCCACTGACGCCGCCCGAATGGCCGGAATGGGGCAACCCCATTGACGACGAAGATGCCTACCGCACCATCGCGGCTTACGCGCCCTACGAGAACGTGACGGCTAAGGCATACCCCGCGATCTTCGCGACCGGAGGTCTCACCGATCCGCGCGTGACCTATTGGGAGGCGGCCAAGTGGGTGGCGAAGCTGCGCCGGCTCAAGACCGACGCCCATCCCCTCCTGCTGCACACCAACATGGAGGCCGGCCACGGCGGCGCCTCCGGCCGCTTCCGCCGGCTAATCGAAGTGGCGATGACCTACGCCTTCATCCTCGCCATCGCCGGCCGGGTCTGAAGGGAGCCGAACGCTCAGACCAGCGGGATCACCTCGCGGGCAAAGCGTTCCATGGAGCGGTGGCGGCTTTCGGCGGGCCGGCTGGGCTGCGCCGTGTTGATCGCGAACTGGGTGATCCCAATCTCCCGATAGCGCCGCACCTGGGCCGCCACCTGCTCGGGCGTGCCGACCAGCTGGTGCTCCAGGAAGGGCGGCAGGTTGGCGGGGTCCGCCATCGCCTCCATCCGCTCCATCTGCTGAACGTTGCGCTCGTAGGTGGGCACGTCCTTCCACGGGTTGGCGTGGGTCTCGTAGTGCTGGACCACCGCGCGGAAGAAGGCAGCGAGAAAAGCGATCGCCTCGTCCTTGGCGCGCGCTTCGCTGTCCGCGATGAAGCAGTGGATCCAGAGCGGGATGTTGGCGTCGGCATCCCCGCCCTTGGACGCGGCGATCGCCTTCCACGCCGCGATTGACTCGGCGTTCTGCCGGAAGGGCGAGGCCGAGGTGCAGAGCAGGCCGAGACCCATCTCCGCCATGCGCTCAGCAGTGCCCGGGTTGTTGCAGGCACCATAGAGGTGGATGCGCTCGCTGGCCGGCCCCGGCCGCAGCGACACCTCGCGCGGGATGGTGGCGTGTGCGCCCTCGTAGCGGAAGGGCGCGCCGCTCAGCAGCCCCTTGGCGATCTCGCAGTGCTCGCGGAAGAGCTCGCGCGAGTGCGCCATGTCGATGGCGCGCGCGTCGTACTCGATCCTGGCCACGCCGCGCCCGAGGCCGAGATGCAGGTCGGCGTCGGTCATCAGGCTCAGCATCGCCACCTCTTCGGCGAAGCGCACCGGCTCGTACCAGGGCAGCACGATGACCGCGGTGCCCAACCCCAAGCCGGGGCAGGCCGCCGCGACGTGGCTCAGGAAGAGCAGCGGCGAGGGCGAGGGGTAGTAGTCGGTAAAGTGGTGCTCGAGCACCCAGACGCTGCCGAAACCCAGTGCCTGCCCGAACCGGCAGTCGTCCAGCATCTCGCGGTAGCGCTGCCGGTCGCCGGCGGCACCATCCTGCTCCGCAGGCATCACCGGACCCACGGTGAAGCCGAAGGCCGGATTGCCACGCTCGCTCATGGCCCGAGTCCTAGCGGACCCGGCGCATGCACCACAAGCACGCAGAGAGCCGCGACGGCGGGCTGTCGGGGCGGTGCGCCGGCTCTCCACGCCTCTTAGGCAGTGCTATTGGGTGATGCAGCTGCGTGTTCAGCACCTCGATCTCCAGCGCGCCCGAGTCAGGGACGTGAATGTTGGGCATGTCGCCGACGTGCATCCCCTCGGCACTGTCAATCCCGTGCTTCGCGCCCCCCGGATTGAAGTGACCGCCTGCCGACTTGAAGCGCGGCTCGCACGTGCCGACCGCGTGAACATGGAACGCATGAGCGCCGGCTCAATAGATGCCGTTTGCCTTCTGCAGCTCGCGCACGTAGCGCGTGATCTTGATGACGTCGTCGTCCGAGACGCCCTCGACCGGCGGCATGTTGCCGAATTTCCAGTGATGGGCGCGAACGCCCTGCCGTGCGGCGAGGCGGAATGACAGATCGCCATGATGATTCGGCTCGTATATCCGATGGACCAGCGGAGGCCCCTGGTCCGAGCCGGTGGCGTTCTGGCCGTGACAGGTCACGCAGTTCTCCTCGAAGAGCGCCTGGCCGGCCTCCGCCTCGGCCGTGAAAGCAGGAATGGTCAACGCCGAACCCACATCGCCGTGCTGGTCGTGGTCGTCGTCGAACCATTGCAGCCATCCCACAACGCCCACAACCACCGCAGCCGCAATCGCGACAAGGTAAAGCCTGTCCGTCAGCTTCTTCCGCTTGGTTCGGCTCGAGGAAGCGGACCCGCGAGGTCGGCGAGTATTGTGTCTTTTCTTCATTGTCCGTCTCCCACAAACGGGCCTGCGAGGTCGTCCAGAATGGGACAGTCCGGGCGCTCGTCGCCGTGGCAGCGTGCCACCAGGGTCGCGAGCGTGCCGCGCAGCCCCTCGAGCTCGGCGATCTTGTGGTCGATGCGGCGCAGATGCGCCTCGGCCAGGGCCTTCACGTCCGAACTGGCACGCGCGCGGTCCTCGTAGAGCGAGAGCAGCGTGCGGCACTCCTTGATCGAGAACCCGAGGGAGCGGGCGCGGGCGAGGAAGGTCAGCTTGTGCACGTCGGTCTCGACGAACGCGCGGTACCCGTTCTCGCCCCGCATCGGTCGCACGAGGCCGATTTCCTCGTAGTAGCGGATCGTCTTTGCCGAGAGCCCGCTTGCTTCGGCCACGTCAGCTATCTTCATGGCCACCTCCGCTCCATGGTCATAAAGGTTCCTGTGGCGGGAAGGTCAAGAGCCGCATCTCCTTGACCTTCCAGCAACTGGACTCTCTACATTCCCGGGAAGCGAAGTCCACACGAGGTTTGCAGTGGAACCAGGTGCAGCGGTGGAGACGACGGCGCGCGATCCCGTCTGCGGGATGAGCGTGGAGCCCGTCGGCGCCCGCCACACGGCCCGGCACCGGGGTCAGACCTTCTACTTCTGCTGCGCCCGCTGCCGGGAGCGATTCACCGCAGCGCCTGAAGAATTCCTCGGCGAGCGCCCGGCGCCCGAGCCTGCGCCCGAGGGCAGCCTCTACACCTGCCCGATGGACCCCGAGATCGTGCAGGCTTCACCGGGCGACTGCCCCATCTGCGGCATGGCGCTGGAGCCGATGATGCCGGTGGCCGACGCAGGGCCCTCGCCCGAGCTTCGCGACCTGCAACGCCGGCTCTGGCTTGCCGGGCCGCTCGCGGCCGCCGTTTTCGCGCTGGAGATGGGGAGCCACGCCGGCATTCCCTTCGATTCCTGGATCGGGCCGCGGCTCTTCATCGCCCTACAGTTCCTTCTCGCGACGCCGGTGCTCTGGATCGCGCGCGCGTTCTTCCTGCGCGGCCTCGCCTCGGTGCGCAACCGCTCCCCCAACATGTGGACGCTGATCGCGCTGGGCACCGGCGCCGCATGGCTCTTCAGCCTCGCAGGCCTGCTCGCGCCCGGCGCCTTTCCTGCCGCAGTGCTCGGCGCGAGCGGGCAGCCGCCGGCCTACTTCGAGGCGGCAGCGGTGATCCTCGTGCTCGTGCTGGCCGGGCAAGTGATGGAGACGGCTGCCCGAGAGCGGACGGGCGACGCCATCCGCGCGCTCATGGGCCTCGCGCCGAAGACGGCACGCCGATTGGAAGAAGGGCGCGAGGCCGACGTGCCGCTCGACGAAGTCCGCGTCGGCGACCGGCTCCGCGTCCGCCCGGGCGAGAGCGTGCCCGTGGATGGCATCGTGACCGAGGGCCGCGCCACCCTCGACGAGAGCATGATCAGCGGCGAGCCGCTCCCGGTGGAGAAAGAGCCGGGCGATCCGCTCACCGGCGGCACGCTCGCCAAGTCCGGCAGCCTCGTGATGCGGGCAGAGCGGGTCGGGGCCGAAACCACGCTCGCCCGCATCGTCGCGCTGGTGGCGAAGGCGCAGCGCAGCCGCGCGCCGATCCAGGCGCTGGCGGACCGGGTCGCAGGCGTCTTCGTGCCGGCCGTGGTCGCCGTCGCTCTGCTGGCGGCCATCGGCTGGCTGGTGGCGGGCCCCTCGCCCGCGCTGGCCTACGCGCTGAGCGCGGCCGTGAGCGTGCTGATCATCGCCTGCCCCTGCGCGCTCGGGCTGGCAACGCCGATGTCGATCATGGTGGCCGCTGGGCGCGGCGCGCAGGCCGGCGTGCTGGTGCGCGATGCCGAGGCGCTGGAGCGCCTCGCCAAGGCTGACCTGCTGGTCGTCGACAAGACCGGCACGCTCACCGAAGGGCGGCCGGCCGTGACCGACGTCATCCCCTTGGGCGACGTCGAGAGGGCGCGGCTGCTCGCTCTGGCGGCGGCGCTGGAGCGAAGCGCGCAGCACCCGCTCGCCGAGGCGGTCGTCGAAGCGGCGGAAGCCGCAAGCGCGCCGTATCTCGCGGCGCGCGACGTGGAGTCCGTGGCCGGCCGGGGCGTGCTCGGCCGGGTCGAGGGCCACGCGGTCGCACTCGGCAACGCCGCCATGATGAAGGCACAGGGTATCCCGCTCGCGGAGCACGCCCGCCAGGCCGAGGCGCTGGAAGATGCGGGCAAGACTGCGATGTATGTCGCGGTGAACGGCGCCCTCGCAGGCGTGATCGGGGTTGCCGACAGGGTGCGGGAAAGCGCGCCCGAGGCCCTGCGCTCCCTCGAGGGGATGGGCCTCACCATCGTCATGGCGAGCGGCGACAGCCCGCGTGTGGCCGAGACCGTCGCCGCCGCATTGGGTATCGACGAGGTGCACGCCGGGCTCGGGCCGGAGGAGAAAGGCGCGCTCGTCGAGCACTTCCGCCAACAGGGCCGGGCCGTCGCCATGGCCGGCGACGGGGTGAACGACGCGCCGGCTCTGGCCCTTGCCGATGTCGGTATCGCGCTCGGTACCGGCGCCGATATCGCGATGGAGAGTGCCGGCATCACCCTGGTGAAGGGCGACCTGCGCGGTATCGTGCGCGCCCGCAGGCTGGCGCGGGCGACCATGGGCAACGTGCGCCAGAACCTCTTCCTCGCCTTCGTCTACAACGCCGCCGCCATCCCCATTGCCGCCGGCGTGCTCTTCCCCCCCTTCGGCATCCTGCTTTCGCCGATGATCGCCGCCGCCGTGATGAGCCTCTCCTCGGTGTCGGTCATCGGCAATGCGCTCCGCCTCCGCGCGGCGCGGGTTTGAGGGCGGCATGCGGTTGACAGCACCAGCAATCGTCGTGGCGACGGCGGCCATCGCCGGCTGGCTGTCGGTCGGGCAGGTCGCCGGGGCGTCGGACGACCTCGCACAGGGCGCCGCGCTTTATGCCGAACACTGCGCCTCGTGCCACGGCGCCGAGCTGGAAGGCGCGCCGGACTGGCGCAGGCGAGGCGCCGACGGCCTCTATCCGGCACCGCCTCACGACGAGACCGGCCACACCTGGCATCACGGCGACCGGCTGCTCTTCGACTACACCAAGCTGGGCGGCGAGGCGACGCTGGCCATGCGTGGCGTGTCAGATTTCGAGAGCGGCATGCCGGGCTTCGGTCATCTGCTCACCGACGATCAAATTCGCGATGTCCTCGCCTTCATCAAGAGCACCTGGCCCGAGCTCATGCGCAGCCACCAGGAAGACATGACGCGGCAGGAAGCCACGTCCCACGGGGAGGAGTAGACGGCAGCATGGCGGATCGCTCCCCGCGCCGGCGCTCGCAAGCCGCCTTCTACGCCGCAGCGCTGCTATGGCTGCCGGCAGGCTTGCTGGTGTCGGCCGCGGTCCGCTTCGGGTCAACTGCAATGGCGCCCGGCGAGGGGGCGACGGCGGCGCTTATGGCCCTGCCGTCGCTGATCGTGGCCGCGGTCTGCGGCCTGCCGCTGGCATTGGCCTGCCGGCGGCTGGGGCGGCTCGGGCACGCGCGCGCGGCGTGGATCGGGGGCGTCGTCCTCGGGGCCGCCACGGTGGCGGCGTCGCTCCCCGCCGGTCTGTTCGGCCCGCCCGGCATCGCCATCGTCGCCGTGGTGCTGAGCCTGCCGATCTGGATCGCCGTGTTCTGGCTTGGCCGGCGCGCGCGGGCGAACGCCGATGCGGCGAGCCCACCACTGGACGGGCCGGATCGCCGCCCATAGGCTGGCCGCGCGCCACCCGCTTAGACCACCGTGGCGCATCCGACCGTGGAGCGCCGATGGAATCGCGACTGGGGGCGGCGCTGCGCCCGTACTTTCCGCTCGCTGCGGGAGTCCTGATCAATCTCTCGACCGGGATCCTCTACGCGTGGAGCGTCTTCGTGGCGCCGCTCGAAACCGAGTTGGACGCCGACCGCGCGACGGTGAGCGGCGCACAATCGCTTTGCCTGCTGACCGCGACGATCGGCTGCTTCGTGATGCACCGGCTGCTGCACTGGTTTACGCTCCCGCAGCTCACCCTGGTCATGGGCGCGCTGTCCGCGGCCGGGCTCGCGCTCGCGGGCTTCGGCCAATCGGTCGCGGCACTCTATGTCGGCTACGGCCTTCTCTTCGGCTTTGCCGTCGGCATCGTCTATTTCGTCGCTATGACCGCGGCGAGCATCGACGGGCCGGTGAGACCCAGCATCGCCATGAGCATCAACATGTCGGCGGTCGCCGTGGGCGGCATCGCCTGGTCACCCGGTCTGGCCACCCTGATCGCCGGGACGGGGCCGGAGATGACCTTTGGCGTGTCGGCAGCAGCGATTTTTCTGGCCATTGCGATTGCCGCTGCGCTCATCACGCTCTCCGGCAAGACACCGCCGGCGGCCGGCACGACCGGGCTGTTCCAGGACATACTGACCCACCGGCCTCGCGTGGTGATCGCGATCTTTTTCGGCTTCCTCTGCACCGCTTTCGTCGCACTCGCCGCCATCGGCCACGCGGCGACGATGATGGCCGCCTGGGGAGCATCTTCCGACCAGACCCAGTTCGCGCCGATGCTCTCCAGCGCAGGCTACGCTGCCGGCGGGCTGGTCGGCGGTCTTCTCGTCGATGCGCTGACGGGCCGACGCGTGCTTGTGGGTGTCGGGCTCGTCATGGGCGTGTTTCTGCTGGCGCTCTTCTTCGCGCCCGGCGTCATCATGGGGCTTACCGCCATCACTGCGGTCGGGCTGGCCTTCGGCGTTCTCGCAAGCGCTCACCCCGTGACCATCGCGGGCTATTACGGGGCGGCGGCGCTGCCGCGGGTCTTCGGCCGCATTGCCATCGCCTATGGGCTCGGCGGCCTGCTCGGGCCGTTCAGCGCAGGTGCGATCTACGATGCCGAGCAACACTACGGCACCGCGGTTATCCTGATCGCCGTGCTCGCCTTCGTGGGCGCGCTATTCTACGCCTGCCTGCCCCGCCGCGAGCGGCTCGGCGTGTCGGCAAGAAGGGCAGCTTGAGGGGGAGACGGAACCATGCCGCATGTCACGACGAACGACGGGATCCGCCTTCACTATGTGGAGCAAGGCAGCGGCGCGCCCCTCGTCATGATCCCCGGCTGGTCGCAGAGCGCCGCGCAGTTCGAGGCTCAGGTGGAGGGGCTTTCGGCCAAGCGCCGGGTCATCGCCTTCGACATGCGCGGGCACGGCGAATCAGACAAGCCCGAGCACGGCTACAAGATCCAGCGTCTCGCCATGGACCTTCGCAATGCCATTGAGGCGCTCGGGCTGGAGCGGGTGAGCCTGCTCGGCCACTCCATGGGGTGCTCCGTGATCTGGTGCTACATCGACCTCTTCGGCGAAGCGGGGCTGGAGCGGCTCGTCCTCGTCGACCAGATGCCGGGCATTACCGCGCGCAACGAGTGGTCCGAGCAGGAGAAGCAGGACGCCGGTGCGATCTTCGACGGCACGAGCCTCTACGAGACCATCGCCGCCCTCGCCGGGAAGGAGGGCGTGGGGACCACGAAGGGCCTCATAGGCAGCATGTTCACCGGCGGCTTTCCGGCCGAGCGGGTGGCGTGGGTCATCGAGCAGAACCGCAAGATGCCGCGCCGCCACGCAGCCACGCTGCTGCTCAATCACTCGACGCAGGACTGGCGCGACCTGATCCCCCGCATCGCGCTGCCGACGCTGATCGTCGGCGGCCGGGTCAGCCTGATCGACTGGCGTTCACAGGTCTGGATGAAGGGGCAGATCGCCGGCTCGCAGCTCGAAATCTTCGAGGAGGCAGACGGCGGCAATCACTTCATGTTCATGGAGAATCCAGAACGATTTAATCGCCTGATCGACGCGTTCCTCAGCTAGCGCGGGGCGCCCTGGCCTCCACGTGGATCGTGACGATATCCGTGTCGTGATACTGCTGGTGGTGGACAGAGGACGCGAGGTGGCGCAGGAGGCGTAGCGACACCTCCCGCTCGGGCGCATCGTCGGAGGACTCGCCCATCAGCGCGATCCGGTCCTCCACGTTCTCCTCGCCGGGTGCGGCAATGAATTCCAGCACCGCAGCGCCGCCTTCCTTGTGGGCGGTGAGTAGCAGGCGGCGCTTCCGGTGCGGCGCTCCCTCCGCCTCTTCCTCTTCCTCGTGCCGCAGCAGCGTCAGGATCGCCTCCTCGGCGGCAGCATCCAGGCGATGGGCCATCGCCTCGCCCCAGCCGCTGCGGGAAGCGAAGGTTTGCAGGAACTCCCTGATCTTCGGCAGCGACGCGACCTCGAAGGGCGCCTGGATGCGGCGTCGGCGGGGTGCCGTCAGCTCCACGAAGAGCGTGAGCAGAATCGCCGCCATGCCGCCGGCCGTCATGCCGTTCTCCAGGAGCCCGCCGGCGATGCCCGAGACGTGCTCGGGAAAGATCACGCCGTTCTGGAAGCCGACCCCGATCCAGAAGGACACGCCGGCGATCAGGCCCTTGCGGTAGTCCACCCCGTCCTGGATGACGATCCTCATGCCGACCACGAAGAGCAGCCCCAACAGCACGGTGATGTAGGCCGCCGCAACCGGCCCCGGTATCGCCAGCACGACGGCGAGCGCCTTGGGAATGAACGCCACCACGACGAAAGCGATTCCGAGTGCAACGCCCACGCTGCGGGCGCCCACGCCGGTGAGCGCGGTGACGGATATGCTGGTGGAATAGGTGGTGTTGGGCACCGTTCCCATCAGGCCGGAGAACAGGTTGCCAACACCGTCCGCGCTGACGCCCTGAACGCAAAAGGTAACTTCCGCTTCGAACGTCAGATTGTGGAATGGCGAGACCGTCCCTTGACTGACTTGCGCCGCAAACGGTAATATTCTTATGGCAAATGATCCGGTCAACAAGATCCCAGAAGGTCGAGCGGCTCAATGCCGCCTACACGCTGCTCGCCCAGGGCGCCACGGCGAGCGAAGCCGTGGCACGGCTGTCGCAGCGCTTCGGGCTGTCGCAGCGTCAGTCCTATCGCTACGTCCAGGACGCGCGCGCCATGGGCCAGCCGGCCGAGCCGACCGAAGAGCTGATCCCGATCACCATCAAGATTCCAGGCACTCTGGCGGAGACCTTGCGAGCCCACGCCAGGAGCAGCGGCCACTCCATCGGGGAGATCGTCGCGCGGGCGCTGAGACGCTTTTTATCGGACGCGGATCGGCATGGCTGAACGTCGCTTGGGCGCTCGGCCCACGGTTCACCTCGCTTATGCCTTCGATCGTCTGCTCGACGCCAAACTCCACAACGCCTACGCGATCCTGGTGCCCGATCAAACTCACAAAATCCCGGTCCGAGCGCAGGACATAGGAGACGACCATGAAGATCGCAGCCATTTACGCGCGGGTCTCCGGCGAGCGGCAGAGAGATGACAACACGATAGCGAGCCAGACCGAGGCCCTGATCGCCTACGCCGAGGACCACGGTTACAGCGTCGCGCCCGACATGATCATTGAAGATGACGGCTATACCGGCGCCGTTCTCGAACGCCCGGGGCTCGAGCGGGTCAGGGATCTCGCCGCGGAAGGGCGCATCGACACGGTGCTGGTCCATGCCCCGGACCGTATGAGCCGGCGCTATGCCTACCAGGTTCTGATCATCGAGGAGCTGGCCCGTCAGGGCGTCGAGACCGTGTTCTTGAGAGCGCCGTCGATGGAAACCCCGGAAGATCATCTGCTCGTCCAGTTCCAGGGCATGATTGCGGAATACGAGCGCGCGCAAATCCTGGAGCGTTCCCGGCGCGGCAAGCGACATCGGGCGCGACGCGGCGAAATCGCCGTCCTCGGCGGCGCGCCCTATGGCTACCGCTACCACAAGAAAACCCCGGACAGCGATGCGTTCTACGAAATCGTCGAGCCGCAGGCGTCGGTGGTTCGCGAGGTTTACCGCTGCTACACCTGCGATCACATGAGCATCGGCGCGATCACCTGCAGGCTCAATGAGCGCGCGGTACCCACCTCCACCGGGCGCTCGCGCTGGGAACGCTCGACGGTGTGGGCGATGCTCCGCAATCCGGCGTACAAGGGGAAAGCCTGTTTCGGCAAGACCCGCCAGATGCCGCGTAAATGTGTGACACGTCCTCTGCGCCTGCGCCGCGGCGTGGCCAGCGGCACGACCGGCGGTCACGAAAAACCGCGTGAGGAGTGGATCGAGATCCCGGTGCCGGCGATCGTCAGCGAAGAGACCTTCGCCCTGGCCGAAGAGCGGCTGGAGATGAACAAGATCCACGCGCCGCGTCGCACGAAGACGCCCAGCGTGCTCCAGGGACTGGTCTCGTGCGGCAAATGCGGCTACGCGCTGTCTCGCACATCGGCCCAGACGAGTGCCCGCAAGATCTCCTATTATCGCTGCCTGGGTTCTGACTCTTGGCGCCATCTCAACGGACCGGTGTGCGACAGTCGGCCGGTGCGCCAGGACTTGCTCGATGACGTCGTCTGGGGCGAAGTGGTCCGCCTGCTCGAGGATCCAGCACTGATCGGCGCCGAGATCGACCGGCGACTACAGGCGGCCCGCGCTTCCGATCCAAACCAGCAGCGCGAGAACGACCTGCGGCACCGTCTGATCCGGGTCCGAAAAAGCATCGACCGCCTGGTCAACGCCTATCAGGAGGAGTTGATTACAATCGATGAACTGCGCGACAGAACGCCCGAGCTCCGTCGTCAGGATCAGGCTCTGAATCGCGAACTGCAATCCACCGTCGATCGGGCGAAGGATCGCGAGACCTATCTCCGGCTCGCCGAGACGCTGACCGGCTTTCTGGCGCGGCTGCACTCGTCCGCCGAAACCCTGGACATCGCCGAACGGCAGCGCATCGTCCGGCTCATCGTGAAGGAGGTGTTGGTCACCGAGGACAAAATCACCATTCGCCATTCAATCCCAATCTCGGGATCGCCAGGCGGCGGTCCAGACCCGTCGAAACCCGGCAACCACAGCACCGAAGGCGAAGGTTGCCTTTTGCGTTCAGGGCGTCCCGACCGCGCCCTGCACTGCGCGAAAGTCCACCGCCCGCGGCTTGCGCCAGGAGACCCGCTGGATGGCGATGCCGTCGCCCACCGTCTCGATGGCGCCGACCAGGGTCACGAACACGAAACCCGGCAGCAGTCCCCAGAAGACCGGCCCGAAGTCGAGGTCGAAGCCCGGCCATCCGCCTTGCGGCAGGCCGACCCATGTTGCCGCAGCGATGCTGCGGACATCGTAAAGGCCGAAGTACCCGGCAACCCCGCAGCCGGCGACGATGCCGATCACCGGCCCCCAGAGGCGCAGCACACCCTGCGCCTTCAGCGAGATAGCGCAGATCGCCAACGCCGTCACAAGCGCCGAGAGCGGCGCGGCCAGCGCCGGCGTGCCCTCAGGCACGTGGGTCAGCATGTCGAAGACGATCGGCATCACCGTCACCGGTATCAGCATGATGACAGTGCCCGAGACCGTTGGTGTCAGGATTCGCCGGAGCAGCGAAAGCCGCCACGCGAGCAGGAATTGGAAGAATGAGGAGATCACCACCAGCGTGGCGAGCATCGCCGGCCCGCCTTGGGCAATCGCGCCCACACAAATCGCGATGAAAGCCCCGGAGGTGCCCATGACGAGGACGTAGCCGGCCCCGATCCGCCCGACGCGGACCGCTTGCAGGACCGAGGTGATGCCGCTGACCAGGACGGCGCCGAAGACCGCCCACGAGAGATAAGACTCTGTCCCGCCGGCGGCGCGGACCACGATTGCGGGCGTCAGTGCGACGCCGGCGATGCAGAGGATAGCGAGCTGCAGGCCGAGCCCACCGGCGAGCGCCGGCGGCGGTCTATCATTGGGCTCGTAACGAACGCCGCTGGGCCGCTCTGTGCCGCCCGTTGTCATCCCGCACCCTCCCTGTCCCAGAGTGCGAGCCCTACTGTGGCACACGAGCGTGCCGCGATTAAGCGGGGTGTGGCGCTCCGTGTTCGCGCGCTGTCAGACGTCGTATTCGAGTCCGATGTCACGGTAGCGCTCGGGGTCCTCGAGCCAGCGTTGCCTCACCTTCACGAAGAGCTTCAGGTCGATCGGGCGGCCGAGGATCTGAGAGAGCTCGGTGCGCGCGGCCGTGCCGATCGCCTTGATTCGCTGCCCGCCCTTGCCGAGGACGATGCCCTTGTGCGTCTCCCGCTGCACGTAGATCACCTGCTCGACCCGTGCGCCCCCGTTTCGGGCGCTGGTCCAGCCTTCGGTCTCCACCGCAATGGCATAGGGGAGCTCCTGGCGCAGCTGCAGGAAGAGCTGCTCACGCGTGATCTCCGCCGCCAGCAGGCGCTCCGAAATGTCGGTGAGCTGGTCTTCGGGATAGAGCCAGGGGCCCGGCGGCATCCGGTCCTTGAGCACCTCCAGCAGGTCCTCGACCCCGTCGCCGTCGAGCGCCGAGACCATGAAGATTTCGGCCGCAAGCCCGGTTCTCTCGACCTCCGCGGCGAGCGGCAGCAGCGCGTGTCGGGGCACCAGATCGATCTTGTTGAGCGCCACCAGGGTCTCGCGCCCGGTCTCCTTGAGCCGGTCGATGATGGCCCTGGTGTCGCCGGTCATCCCGCGCCGCGCGTCCACCAGCAGCAGGATGGCGTCGGCGTCGTGCGCGCCGCTCCAGGCGGCGTGGACCATCGCGCGCTCGAAGCGGTGCTTGGCAGCAAAGATTCCGGGCGTATCGACGAAGACGAGCTGCACGTTGTCGATCACGCGAATGCCGCGCAACCGGCTGCGCGTGGTCTGCACCCTGGGCGAGACGATGGCGACCTTGGCGCCCACGAGCCGGTTAACCAGTGTGGACTTGCCGACATTGGGCGCCCCCAGCACGGCGACGAACCCCGCTCGGGTGCCGGTCTCAGCCATCGCCCTTTCTCCCTGGACCGGCGATGCGCGCGAGCAGCGCGCCGGCCGCGCCTTGCTCTGCCGCGCGCTTGGTGGTGCCGGCGGCAACTGCCTTGCCGAGCCCGGCGACCTCCGCCTCGACCTCGAAGAGCGGACTATGGGCGGGGCCGGTGGACGACAGCGTGCGATAGGCCGGAAGCCCGAGCCCCCGCGATTGCGTCCATTCCTGGAGCCGGGTCTTGGCATCGCGCGGCGGTTCGGGATCGGCATTCATCGCCCGCGCCCAATAGCGGCGGATGAAGCGCTCGGCGGCATCGAGACCGCCGTCGATATAGAGGGCGCCGATGACCGCTTCGCAGGCATCCGCGAGGTTGGCAGGATTGTCGCGCCCGCCAGCGCCGTCCTCGCTGCGGCTGAGAGTGAGCCGGTCGCCGAGTTCCAGGCTGCGGGCCACGCCCTCCAACGCCTCGCGGCGGACCAGCGCGGAATGGCGTTGGGAAAGGGCCCCCTCGGCCTCGCGCGGGAAGGCCTCGTACAGCATCGCCGCCACGACCATGCCAAGCACACGGTCGCCCAGGAACTCCAAGCGCTGGTTGCTGCCGGCTTGCGTGCCCGCGCTCGGATGGCTGAGCGCGAGCGCGAGCAGCGCCGGGCGCTCGAAGCGATGACCGAGAGCTCCTTCAAGGGACTCCGCCGATCGGGCGGCGTCTTCCACCACCCTCTTCGGCCTCCCTGCCCCGCCCTTGGGCGCTAGTCGATCGCCTTGAATACCCGCTCGCTGCGTGTTGCGCTGGGCCACTTCCAGACCTCCCCGATGCTGGTTCCATCCTCCAGCGAGTGGAAGATGAACTCGGCCCGCCCCACAAAGTTTTTGGACGGGATGAACCCGACCGACGGCACGCGGCTGTCGAGCGAGTTGTCCCGGTTGTCGCCCATGGCGAAGTAGTGATCGGGGGGCACGGTGTAAATCTGCGTATTGTCGAGGCCGCCCGTGGGCGTGGCGTCGAGTGTCATGTAGGAGACGCCGTTCGGCAGCGTCTCGCGATACTGGCGGAGCACGCGCTCACGGCCATAGCGGTCCGTGTAGCTGTAATCGTCGACGCGCTCGCGAATCACCGGCGTGCCGTTGATGTGGAGCACCCCCTTGAGCACCTGGATGCGGTCGCCGGGGAGCCCGACGATGCGCTTGATGTAGTCGGTCGAGTTGTCGCGGGGCAGCTTGAAGACCGCGACGTCGCCCCGATCGGGCGGGCTGTCGATGATCCGCCCGTCGAACAGATCGACACTCCACGGCAGCGAGTGCGTGCTGTAGCCGTAGGCGTACTTCGACACGAACAGATAATCGCCGACCAGCAGGGTCGGGATCATCGAGCCGGATGGAATGTTGAAGGGCTCGATGGCGGCGGTGCGGACGATCAGCGCCGCGAGCACCGCGTAGATCAGAGTCCGGATGGTGTCCCAGAAGCCGCTGAATCTACTCTTGGCCGAGCCCTTGCTTTCGGTCTTGGCGCGCCCCATGTCCGGTCGCTTCGGTTCCAGCTGATCGCGACCCGGGCCGCCCGCTGCCCTTGTTGCGTCAGTCGATGGTTGGGATTGCCGTGATCACCACGATGGCCTGGGCGATCGGCGGCTCATCGGTCAATGTCACATCGATCCGGCATCTCATGCCCGAAGGCGTGAGCGATTGCAAGCGCTTGAGCGCGCCGCCGCTGAGCTCGATCGTGGGCTGGCCGGTGGGAAGGTTGACTACCGCCATGTCGCGCCAGAAGACGCCCTTGCGTAGCCCGGTGCCGAGCGCCTTCGCGCAGGCTTCTTTGGCGGCGAATCTGCGGGCATAAGTTTCTTCGGGTCTCAGCCGGCGTTCGGCGCGGGCACGCTCGACTGCGGTAAAAACGCGGTGGGTGAAGCGCGCGCCGAAGCGGTCGAGCGTGGCCGCAATCCGGCGAATATCGACGATGTCGGCGCCGAGGCCCACGATCATCGGCCACGCCGGCGGATCGGCAGCGGCGTTCACCACACGCGCGTCATCAGCGGCCGCGGTCCACCAACACCTGGTCGAGATGGGTTACGTTCGCGGCGGCCGGCTCGGCGTCCCCCGGGACTGCCTCAGGGATTGAGATGTCGTCCTCCGCCTGCCGCGTGGCGGCCAATCTGGCTTCGCGTTCCTCGTCGAGTATGCGCCGGCGCCGCAGGCGCCTTGCCTGGCGATGGTGCTGATAGTTGCCCACCACCCGTCGGATCGGGAAGTAGAAGACGATCCACACCACCACCGCTGCCGGCAGGCCGCCCACCAGCATGGGCAGCAGCACCGTGCCCGGCTCCTCGAAAATGGTGGCAATCGTCATATCCGCGGGTAGCTCCTGCCCGCGCTCGTAGCCGAGGATCCAGGTTCCGAGCCAGATGATGCCCGCCCAAATGAAGGGGAAGGTCCACGGATTGCCGACCGCAGTGCCGATCGCCGCCGCGATGACGTTGCCGCGCAGCGCCCACGCGAGCACCGCAGCGAGGATGAAATGGAAGCCAATCAAGGGCGTGAACGAGACCGCCGCGCCGCAGGCGAAGCCGCAGGCGATGGCGTAGGGCGAGCCCTGCAGGCGCTTGAGCTTGAAGGTCCAGTAGCGGAGGACCCGGCCCCAGCCCATGCTCGGCCATACGAACCGGCGCAGCCGAGCCAGTCGGCTCAGCTTCTCGCGGCGGCGAAACACGCTCACGGCAGCCCTCGCCTCAGCCCGCGCCTGTCAGGAGCCGCCACCCGTCTCATCGCGTTCCTCCCTATCGCGGGTCTGCCCTTCTTATTTTTCCTCCCTAATTCGCAGAGTTAGCCAAAGATCGGGTCGTCGTGCAAGACCCGGCGCGCCCACGCGACCGGTCCACATCTCGGCCCCAGTGCGAATCACCGAGCGAGCGAGCCTTGCATTTTGTGTGTGGTACTGTATATTGGGCGTTTAGGGCAAAATTACTCCTAGATTTGGACCGGTGTGGGCCCGGCACCAGACGGAGGGACGGTTATGACAGCCTGGACGCCGGAGCGGGTCGCCACCGTGACCCGGCTGTGGAACGAAGGACTCACGACTGCCGAGATCGGGCGCGCTGTCGGGATGTCGAAGAACGCCGTTGTCGGCAAGGCGCATCGGCTGCAGCTGCCGCCGCGTCCGTCGCCGATCAGGCGCGGTAAAAGCTATCCGAGCACGCCGAGGCCGACAAACGGCACCAAGAGCGCGAATGGGCGGAAGCCGGCGACGGGCTCCGCGGGGATCGTGACCCAGATCAAGCCGCGGGCGCCGCAGCCGCCTCTCGCCGTCGGCAACGCGGCATGCAAATGGCCCACCGGTCATCCGGGCGAGCCTGACTTTCATTTCTGCGGCGAGCATGCGCTGCTCGACAAGCCCTACTGCCCTGAGCACTACCGCATGGCCTACGTGGCTATCAGGCCGCGCTCCGACGCAGCCTGATCCCATCCTGATCCGCCTTCGCCTCAAACGGGGCCTTCGCGCCGGCGCTCCTACATAGCCGGCTGCCCAGGATCGCCTGTAGCTGCGAGTCGCTTGACCTCGCCGTCCATACGGCCCTGCCACATCAGCGCCCACATGTGAAAGTCGCCGGCCAGGCTTAAGAATGGGTATGTGAAGGTCGCCGGCCGGTTGCGTTCGATCAGGAGGTGGCTGAGCCAGGCGAAGAAGTAGCCGCAGAACACCGCAGCAATCAGCAATAGCGGTTCGCTCATCACCCCCGCCACCACGACCAAGGCGACGGAACCCGTCGTGCCGACGAAGTGCATCTGGCGCGTTCCCGGCAGGCTGTGCTCGGATACGTAGTAGGCCCAGAATGCTCGATACCCTCGAATTCGCTCGCTCATGGCCGCTGCCTTCCCCTATTGTCGCCCGGCACCTCGTTCGTTTCGTTGCGTTTTCGGGCGATGTTTGTGATTCTACACCACCGTTCGCGCTTTGCGCCCACGCGGCGGAGCCTGATGGCAAGGAGACTGCGCCCATGGCGGCGATGACCACGCCCGTCTGCGATTTCGGCTGGAAGGCGATCGACTTCCGGCTGGAAGGCACCGACGGCAAGACCTATACGCTCGCGGACTGCGCCGGCGAGCGCGGCACGCTGGTGATGTTCCTGTGCAACCATTGCCCCTTCGTGAAGGCCATCATCGACCGAATCGTGCGGGACGTGGACGAACTCAAGAACCGGGGCATCGGCGCGGTCGCCATCATGCCGAACGACACCGAAGCCTATCCCGCCGATTCATTCGAGAACATGAGGCTTTTCGGCACCCAGCACGGGTTCGGCTTCCCCTATCTCATCGACCGGACCCAGGAGATCGCGCGCGCCTACGACGCAGCGTGCACGCCGGACTTCTTCGGCTTCGACAGCAACCTTGGCCTGCAGTACCGGGGACGGCTCGACGTCTCCCGGATGGACCCAGTGCCCGACGCGCGCCGTGAGCTCCTCGAAGCCATGCTTCAGGTTGCCAAGACCGGGCGCGGGCCCGAGGAGCAGCTGCCGTCCATGGGCTGCTCGATCAAGTGGCGCGAGGCCGCCTGAGCCGGGCTCCCGCGCCTCGCGGGATGGCTTGGCGGCGGCGCTGACGGAGGCACGCGCGTGGCGGATATCTTCCGAGAGGTCGACGAGGACCTTCGGCACGAACGCTATCTCAAGCTGTGGCGGCGGTGGCGCTATTGGCTGCTCGGCGTGGGCGTGGCGGCGCTCGGCGGCGCGGTCGTCTACGTGGTGCTCGCCGACGCCCAGGAAAGCGCCCGCGAGGCCGAGGGGCGGCAGTTCGCGGCCGCCGTTGCCGGCATCGAGGCGGGGCGCAGTGGGGAGGCCGCAGATCTGCTTGCTGCGCTCGCCGCCGATTCCGAGTCCGGCTACGCGGCGCTCGCCCGGCTGGCGGAAGCCGACGCCCGCGCCGGACGCGGGGACATCAGCGGCGCCATCTTCGTCTACGACCAGATGGCTGCGGATTCCCGGCTGGACCCGCTCTATCGCGATTTGGGCGCACTGCTTGCCGCACAGCGGCTGGTGGACCGCGCGTCCGCTGCGGAGGTCAATCAGCGACTCGCGTCCCTGCTCGCGGGCCAATCGCCCTGGCGACCGCTGGCGACGGAACTCTCCGCCATCGCCGAGATGCGCGCCGGCAACGAAGAGGCGGCGCGCGGGCTCTTCGCCGAGCTCGTGAGCGACCCGGGGGCGCCGCTCGGCCAGCGCCAGCGGGCGGCGGAGCTGCTGTTGAGCCTTGGCGGGGACCTGGAGGCGGCACTGGCGGGCGATGCCCAGTCGGCCGACTGGGATGACGCTGAAGCGGATGGCTCGGCCGGCGGGAGCACGTCGGAATGAGGTGCGCCGCACCTGCGGGGGCCGCGCGAAGCGCCCTGCTCGGCCTCTGCCTCCTGCTCGCGCTCGCCGGCTGCGACACCGTGTCGGAATGGATGGGCGAAGGCGAGCCTCCGCCGGTTCCCGGCGAGCGACTCTCGGTGATCTCCGTCGAACGGCAGCTGGAGCCCGACCCCGGCACCGAGGCGCTTACGGTGCGTCTGCCACCGCCCTATGTGAATGAGGACTGGCCCCAGTCGGGCGGCTACCCGCACCACGCCATGCACCATCTCGCCGCGGCGGACACCCTCGCCCTACGCTGGCGGGCCAGGATCGGCAGCGGGACCGACGACGACGGGCCCGCTCTTGCGACTCCCGTGATTGCCGGCGGGCGGGTCTTCACCATGGACTCGCAGAGCCTGATCTCGTCGTTCGATGCCGAAACGGGAGCCAGGGTGTGGACCGACAACATGTTGCCGGAAGAGGATGACGAAGGCGCGTTCGGCGGCGGCCTTGCGGTGGCAGGCGGATGGCTGTTCGCAACGACGGGCCTCGGCCACGTGCTCGCGCTGGACGCGGAGACCGGCGCCCTGCAATGGCGGCATTCGATCGGCGTGCCCGTGCGCGCGCCGCCCGTGGTCTACGGCGGCCGCGTCTTCGCCGTGAGCCACGACAACCGGCTCTGGGTCCTGGACGCCCGCAGCGGCGCCTTGCAATGGAGCCACGCAGCGATCGTGGAGAGTGCCGGACTTCTCCGGGGCGCCAGCCCGGCGGCGGAAGGCGGCGTTGTCGTGGCACCCTTCTCGTCCGGCGAGCTCACGGCGCTCCGGGTCGAGAACGGACGCACCATCTGGGCCGACATCCTCTCGGTCCAGGGCGTGCGCATCGGGGCCATCGCCACCTTCAACGACATCGACGGCAATCCCGTGATCGACCGGGGCGTGGTGTTCGCGATCGGCCACGGCGGGCGCATGGTCGCCATCGACGAGCGAAGCGGACGGCGCTTCTGGGAGCGGGACATCGCCGGGCTCGACACGCCGTGGGTCGCCGGCGATTTCATTTTCGTGTTGACCGCAGACGGCGAGCTCCTCTGCCTCGCGCGCCAGAGCGGCGCCATCCTCTGGGTGCGGCCGCTGCCGCGTTACGAGGACCCGGAGGAGCGGGAGGATGCGATCTTCTGGACCGGCCCGGTGCTCGTCGGCGATCGCCTGGTTGTGGCGGGTTCGGACGGCAGGGTGCTCGCGATCTCACCCTACGACGGTCGCGTTCTCGGCGGGCGCAACGCCGGGGGCGCCGTGCGCCAGCCGCCCGTGGTCGCCGATCGGACACTCTTCATCGTGACCGACGACGCGGATCTGATCGCGTTCCGCTGAGGTCTCCGGTGGCCTTCACCGTCGCCATCGTGGGCCGACCCAATGTCGGCAAGTCGACGCTCTTCAACCGGCTGGTGGGCAGGCGCGCGGCGCTCGTCGCGCCCACGCCGGGCGTGACCCGTGACCGGCGCGAGGGTTGGGCGCGGATCGGCCCCCTCCGCTTTCGCGCCATCGACACCGCCGGGCTCGAAGAGGCGTCTCCGGAGACGCTGGCCGGCCGCATGATGGCGCAAACGGCGCGCGCGCTGGCCGACGCCGACGCGGCGCTGCTCCTGATCGACGGCCGCGCCGGTGTGACGCCGGCCGACGAGTTCTTCGCCAATCAGCTCCGGCGGCTGCAGGTGCCGATCGTCCTCGCGGTCAACAAGTGCGAGGGCAGCGCGGCCGACGGCGGCATCGCCGAAAGTCATGCCCTCGGGCTGGGACAGCCGATCCCGATCTCGGCGGAGCACGGCGAGGGGCTCGCGGACCTCTACGATGCGCTCAGCCCCTTCGATTCCGAGACGCCGCAGGGCGCAGGCGCGGGACCGGGCGCGGACGCCGTGCTCCGGCTCGCCATCGTGGGCCGACCCAATGTCGGCAAGTCGACTCTGCTCAACCGGCTGGTGGGCGAGGCGCGGGTCATCACCGGCGCGGAACCGGGGCTTACACGGGATTCCATCGCGGTGCGCTGGTCCTACGAAGGCCGCGCGGTCGAGCTGGTGGACACGGCCGGCATGCGCCGCCGCGCCAAGACCGTAGCGGCGCTGGACAAGCTTTCCTCGCGCGACGCCGAGCGTGCGCTCGGCCGGGCGGCGGTGGTGCTGGTCGTGCTGGACGCGTCCGAGCCCGCCGGCCGTCAGGACATGGCCATCGCCGCCCGTGTGGCGGACGAAGGCCGGGCCATTGTCATCCTCCACAACAAGTGGGACCTGGTGCGAAACCGCGCCGCCACCCGCGCGGCGGTTCAGGACCGGCTGGAGGCCGCCCTCGCACAAGTGAAGGGAGTGCCGGTTGTGACCTGCTCGGGCCTGACCGGCGCGGGGACGAAGGCAATCATGCCGGCGGTGCTCACCGCCTTCGACACCTGGAACCGCCGCGTGCCCACCGCCGCGCTCAACCGCTGGCTGGAAGGGGCGGTCGCCCATCATCCACCGCCGCTCGCGTCCGGCCGACGGCTGAGGCTCCGCTACATCACCCAGGTCAAGGCCAGGCCGCCGACCTTCGCCCTCTTCGCCAGCAAGCCGCAGGCGCTGCCGGAGAGTTACCGCCGCTATCTCGTGAACGGGATCGGCGCCGAGTTCGGCCTCGCCGGCGTGCCGATCCGGCTTATGCTGCGCGCGGGCAAGAACCCCTACGCGCCGAACTGAGCGGAAGTAGGAACGTTTACGCTTCCGCCTCCAGTTCTTCGCGCAGCGTGCGCTTCAGCACCTTGCCGTAGTTGTTCTTGGGCAGGCCGTCCACGATGCGGTAGGCGCGCGGGCGCTTGAAGCGGGCGATGCTCTCCAGGCAGAGCCGGTCGAGCCGGTCTTCGGTGACGCTTTGCCCGTCGTGGGGCACGACGAAGGCGACCACCTCCTCCCCCCACTCGGGGTGCGCGCGCCCGATCACCGCAGCCTCGCGCACCGCCTCATCGCGCAGCAGCACCTCCTCGATCTCGCGGGGATAGATGTTGGTCCCGCCGGAGATGATCATGTCCTTGGCGCGGTCGAGCAGGGTGAGGAAGCCATCCTCGTCGAAGCGGCCGACATCGCCGGTGTGCAGCCAGCCGCCCTTGAGCGCGCTCGCGGTGGCCTCCGGGTTCTCCCAGTAGCCCGGCATCACGACATCGCCGCGCACAGCGATCTCGCCGCTTTCGCCCGCGGGGAGGGGGCGGTCCTCCTCGTCGACGACCCGCACCTCGACATCCGTCCGTGCGATCCCGGCCGAGCCCAGGCGCTCGCGGTAGCGCGGCTGGTCGCTCGCGGCGTGGCAGGCGCGGGACAGCGCTGTGATGGTCATCGGCGCCTCGCCCTGGCCGTAGATCTGGGCAAGCTTGGGGCCGAAGGCCGCGAGCGCGCGCTCCACGTCGGCGACGTACATCGGGCCGCCGCCATAGATGATGAGGTCCAGGTTGGCGGTGTCGGCGCGGCTGAGCGCCGGGCTGTCCAGCAGCCGCACCACCATGGTGGGGGCCGCGAACATGCTGAGGCCGGGGTGCTGCTCGATCAGGCTCAGCACTTCCGCCGGCTCGAAGCCGCCGCTCTCGGGAATTACGTTGCTGGCGCCCTTGGCGATGAAGGGCAGCGCGTAGAGGCCCGAGCCGTGGGAGAGCGGCGCTGCATGCAACACGCAATCTTCGGGCGTGATCTGGTTGAGATCGGCGAAATAGCTCAGCGTCATCATCAGCAGGTTGCGGTGGGTGATGGTGGCACCCTTGGGCCGGCCCGTGGTGCCGCTGGTGTAGAAGAGCCAGGCGGGGTCGTCGGGGCGGGCTGCGGCGGGGCCTTCCGGGTTGTGCCCCAGCATGGCACGCCAGTCGTCCGAGCCCGCCACCAGCGGCGCAGCAAGGCCCGGCACCTCGCCGCGCACGCTCTCGATCCCGTCTGCGTGGCCCTCGTCGGTGATGCAGAGCCGGGTTCCCGAGTTGCCCAGGATGTAGGCGACCTCGCGCGGATGCAGCTTGGCGTTGACCGGGACCGCGACCAGGCCCGCGTACCAGATGCCGAAGAGCGCCTCCAGATAGTCCGGCCGGTTCGCCATGAAGATCGCCACCCGCTCGCCGGGTTCGAGCCCCTGCGCCGCCTTGAGCGCGCCCGCGATCGCCCCGGCACGCCCGTGGAGCTCGCCGTAACGCGCCGCCACGGCGTCGCCGAGGGAGACCGCCGGCCGCGCGGGCAGAGCCCGGGCCGTCTTCGCCAGTAGCGCTGCGATGTTCATGCCTGCGCCTCGCCTGCCCGCAATTCACGTGCCGGCCATCCTATACCGGCAGTGCCGGGGCAGTGCCACCGACTCGGGGCCGCGCGGGCACGCGGCACAAACGCTTTGTCCGCCATAGCGGTCGCGGTTATTCTTCCCGCCGGATGTGACCAAAGGGTCGGGGGAGCGAACGTGCCCCAAGCGCAGATCAAGATGAGCGTCAATGGCGAGGAGGTCGCCCGCGAGGTGTCGACCCGCACCCTGCTCGTCGAGTTCCTGCGCTACGATCTCGGCCTCACCGGCACCCATGTCGGCTGCGACACGAGCCAATGCGGCGCCTGCAACGTGCATGTGGACGGCGAGTGCGTGAAAGCCTGCACCGTGCTGGCGGTCCAAGCGGACGGCGCGGACGTGCTCACCATCGAGGGCGTGGCCGACGGCGATACCCTCCATCCCATGCAGGCGGCGTTCAAGGAGCACCATGCGCTGCAGTGCGGCTTCTGCACGCCCGGCATGGTGATGTGCGCGCTCGACCTGGTGAAGAAGAACGGGAAGCCGAGCGAAGCGGAGATTCGCGCCTATCTGGAGGGCAATTTCTGCCGGTGTACCGGCTACCACAATATCGTGAAGGCCATCGCCGCGGGTGCCGAGGCGATGGCAGGCTAGGCGGTTCGGGAATGAGTCCTATGACCGTCTGTCATGCCAACGCTTACATCGCCCGGTGCAAGGCGGGCGTCTTGTGGTGTAGTGTGTACCTAGAGTGGCAGTGAGCGCCTGACTGGCGCGTAGGGGGGTTACGAACGTGCTGAAATCGCTTCATATCGACCCGGACAAGTGTACCGGATGCCTGCAATGCGAGCTGGCCTGCTCCCACGTGAACGAGGGAGTGTTCAACCCCGCCAAGTCTCGCATCAAGGTGTTCAACTTCCATGATCAGGGGCGGATGGTCCCCTACACCTGCACTCAGTGCGACGAGGCGTGGTGCATGCAGGCCTGCCCGGTCGATGCGATCACGCTCGACGCCGCGACCGGGGCCAAGGTGGTCTCCGATTCGCTCTGTGTGGGCTGCAAGGTGTGCACCATCGCCTGCCCCTTCGGGACCGTGAATTACAACGCCTCCACCGGCAAGGTGATCAAGTGCGATCTCTGCGGCGGCGATCCCGAGTGCGCCAAGGCGTGCCCGACCGCGGCGATCACCTATGTGGACGCGAACTGGACCGGCCTCGATCGGATGCGTCAGTGGGCGTCCAAGACCGACGCCGGCGCGCAGGCCGAGGCCTAGGGAGGACTCGTCATGGCATGGGCAAGGAACGTGCTGCGGGTGAACCTCACTGAGGGCACCTGCAAGAACGAGCCGCTGAACATGGAGTGGGCCCAGAAGTATCTGGGCCAACGCGGGCTCGCGACCAAGTATCTGGTCGAGGAGACCGACCCAAGGGTCGATCCCCTCTCGCCTGACAACAAGATGATCATGACCACCGGCCCGTTGACCGGCACCTGCGCGTCGACGGCCGGGCGCTACTCGGTCGTGACCAAGGGCGCGCTCACCGGTGCGATCGCGTGCTCGAACTCCGGCGGCTTCTTCGGTAACGAGATGAAGAACGCCGGCTTCGACATGATCATCTTCGAAGGCCGGTCGCCGAACCCGGTCTACCTCCTGGTGGAGAACGACAACGCCCAGCTGATCGACGCCAGCGAGTACTGGGGCAAGTCGGTCTGGGATACCGAGGAGGGCATCAAGGCCAAGCACCAGGATCCGCTGATCCGTGTCGCCTCCATCGGCATCGCCGGCGAGAAGGGCGTCAAGTACGCCTGTGTGGTGAACGACATGCACCGCGCCGCCGGGCGCTCCGGCGTCGGCACCGTGATGGGGTCGAAGAACCTCAAGGCGGTGGCGCTTCGCGGCACCCTCGGCGTCAGCGTCGAAGATGCCGGCGCCTTCATGCAGGCGACGTCCGAAGGCAAGCAGACCCTTGCGGACAACGCCGTCACCGGCCAGGGCCTGCCGGCCTACGGCACCCAGGTGCTGATGAACGTCATCAACGAAGTCGGCGCGCTGCCGACCCACAACCATCGGGACGTGCAGTTCGATGGCGCGAAGAACATCTCGGCCGAGGCGATGGCCGAGCCCCGCGCCGACGGCAAGCCCAACCTGGTGACCAACGCCGCGTGCTTCGGCTGCACCATCGCCTGCGGGCGCATCTCCACGGTCGAGCGCACCCACTACACGGTGGCAGAGCGGCCGGAGTATCAGATCGCCTCCGGCGGCCTCGAGTACGAGGCGGCCTGGGCGCTCGGCGCGGCCACGGGCGTGGACGATCTCGACGCGCTGACCTTCGCCAATTTCATCTGCAACGAGCAGGGCATCGACCCGATCTCCTTCGGCGCCACCGTCGGCGCCGCCATGGAGCTCTACGAGGAAGGCGCCATCGGCGACGAGCAGACCGGCGGTATCGAGTGCAAGTTCGGCTCTGCCAAGGCGCTGACCGATCTCGCCGAGCTCACCGGCAAGGGCGAGGGCTTCGGCGCCGAGATCGGCCTCGGCTCCAAGCGGCTCTGCGAGAAGTACGGCCGGCCAGAGCTCTCGATGTCGGTCAAGGGCCAGGAGTTCCCGGCCTACGATTCGCGCGGCATCCAGGGCATGGGCCTCGCCTACGCCACCGCAAACCGGGGCGCCTGCCACCTGCGGGCCTACACCGTCTCGTCCGAGATCCTGGGCGTGCCGGAGAAGACCGACCCGCACGTGACCGAGGGCAAGGCCGGTTTGGTCAAGGCCTTCCAGGACGCGACCTCGGCGGTCGATTCTTCCGGCCTCTGCGTCTTCACCACCTTCGCCTGGTCGCTCGACGACATCGCGCCGCAGATCAACGCGGCTTGCGAGGGCGACTGGACGACGGAGAAGCTGCTGGAGGTCGGTGAGCGGGTCTGGAACCTGGAGCGGCAGTACAACTGTGCGGCGGGCTTCACGGGCAAGGACGACAACCTGCCCGCGCGTCTGCTCAAGGACGCGGCGAAGACCGGCCCGGCAGAGGGGCTCACCAACGGCCTCGACAAGATGCTGCCGGAATACTACGAGGTGCGCGGCTGGACCGACGACGGCGTCCCCAGCAACGAGACGGTGGAGCGCCTCGCGCTCTGACCCGTTTCATCCGTCATTCTCGTGACAGCGGGGGGCCGCGCGCACTGACAAGGGCGCCGGCCCCCCGGCTTGCATCGGGGCTGACGGGACTGATCGAGACGAAACTTGCCGGGCCGGGCCGCGCCGGTGCGCGTGCCGCAGGAGCGGCGAAAAGAGCCAAGCGGGAGCCAACATGCAGCATGTGATTGTGGGTGCCGGCCCGGCCGGTGTGGTCGCTGCCGAAACCTTGCGCAAGGGAGACCGGGGCGCAGACATCGTCCTCATCGGCGACGAGCCGGAGCCGCCCTATTCGCGGATGGCGATCCCTTACGTCCTCGAGGGCATGATCGAGCAAAGCGGGACCTATCTCCGCAAGACTGACGGGCATTACGAAAGCCTCGGCATCCAGTATCGGCAGGGGCGGGCGGAATTCGTGGCATCGGCTGACGGCACGCTCACCCTCAGCGGCGGCGAGACGGTCTCCTACGACCGCCTGCTGATCGCCACCGGCGCGACCCCGCTCAGCCCGCCGGTGCCCGGTCGTGATCTCCCCGGGGTGCACAACTGCTGGACCCTCGCAGACTGCCGCGGGATCGCGCACCTGCTCAACGAAGACGCCAACGTCGTGCTGATCGGCGCGGGCTTCATCGGCTGCATCATCCTGGAGGCGCTTGCGAAGCGCTGCGGCAATCTCACCGTGGTCGAGATGGAAGAGCGCATGGTCTCGCGCATGATGGACGCGACGGCAGGGGGGATGCTGGAACGCTGGTGCGGGGCCAAGAACATCCGCGTGCTCACCTCGACGCGGGTCGCCGGGATCGAGGCCGCCACCGGCGCTGGCGGCGACAAGGCGGTGGTGCTGGACAACGGCGAGAGGATCGACGCCCATCTGGTCGTGCTCGCCGTCGGCGTCGCACCCAATATCGGCTTCCTGGAGGGGAGCGGGATCGAGACCGACCACGGCGTGCTCGTCGATCAGCATCTGGAGACCAGCGCCAAGGGCGTGTTCGCCGCCGGCGACGTGGCCCAGGGCCTCGATTTCTCCACCGGCGAATACTCGGTGCACGCGATCCAGCCGACCGCGACCGAGCACGGCCGCATCGCGGCACTTAACATGCTGGGCCGCCACGCGCACTACAAGGGCAGCCTCAACATGAACGTGCTCGCCACGGTCGGACTCGTCTCAAGCTCGTTCGGGAGCTGGGAAGGCGTCGCCGGCGGCGATAGCGGCGTCGCCGTGGACGAGAACGGCTACAAGTACCTCCGGCTGGAATTCGACGGCGACCACCTCGTCGGCGCGCTCGGCATCGGGCTCACCGACCACGTCGGCGTGATCCGCGGCCTGATCCAGAACGAGACGGCGCTCGGCGACTGGAAGGGAAGGCTGCTGGAGAACCCGCACCGCGTGATGGAGGCCTACGTCGCCCACAGCCAAGTGTGAGCGGCGCCGAACGCGTTGACGGGTGCGATGGCGGCGATACCGGCAATGACGACGCCATGAAGGTGACCGTCAAGCTCTACGCCTTGCTGAGCGACTATCTCCCTGCTGGCGCCGTGGACAACCAGGTCGAGCTCGACCTGGACGGCGGGACCACGCCCGAGGACGTGTTCGCGAGGTTCAACCTGCCCCGCCAGTACTGCTCCATCGTGCTGGTGAACGGCATCTACGTGGAGCCGAGCGAGCGCGGCTCCCACGCTCTGAGCGAGAACGACACGTTGGCGATCTGGCCGCCCGTGGCCGGTGGCTGAGCCGGCGAAGCCGGCACCAATCCCCGTCGCAACTCCGAGTTCTGGCCGCGCTCGTGCCCAAGACCCTGACCGTCGAGAAGGAAATGGCGATCGAGCGCCACGAGTTCCGGCGCACGCTGCGCCGCGCGCTCGCGGGCGCCCGGATCGCAGATGACGGCGACACGATCACGGTCCGCGAAGGGACCGGCACGTTGGAGATCACGCTTTCGTCCAGGCCCGAACGCCGCATCGGCCTGCTGGCGCTGCCGGTCCTCGCCGCGCGCTTCCGCTACAGCGGCTACGACGATCCCGCCGCTCACCTCGCCCGGCTCGACATCTCCTTCCAGCGCGGCGGCGGCTAGAGCGCGTCCGTCTTTGACGGTCGCGCGACAGGCCGCGCCAGGCGAAATCGATCATCGCTTCCATCGCGCGTTGCGCTAGCCGCGCTTTACGTCCACCATCGCGGGCCGTCTCAAATGAGAATGGGAGTGAGCGGGCATGGCTTACACGCGAGCGAAGGTCGTCGAGGAGATCAGCGCACCGGCCGACCGTGTCTTTGGCGAG
Organism: Alphaproteobacteria bacterium; assembly: GCA_963422645.2. Classification (GTDB taxonomy): domain Bacteria; phylum Pseudomonadota; class Alphaproteobacteria; order UBA828; family UBA828; genus WTGU01. The sequence continues at coordinate 181,855 of CAXXVO010000005.1, read as the reverse complement.
ATCGGGGCCTTCAACAATCTGACCGTGATCATGGCGGGCACCATCACGCGGAGCACGCTCAACAAGAAGGGCACGGTGCGCACGCTCAAGGTCAAGGGCGTGAAAGGCAATCTCGACGAAACGCTGCTGAAATACGATACGGCGACGCGCACGCAGATCTACAGGATCACCGCCGATCCCGACGATATGGTGCCGTTCTCCGACTACACCGCCACCATCAAGGTGAAGCCCATCACGTCGCGGCGCAGCCAGGTGGAATGGACCAGCCGCTTTGTGCCGAAGAAGGGCAAGACCAAGGCGGAATGCCTCGAATTCGTCGAAGGCATCTACCGCACCGGCATTGCCGGCACCCGGGACGTGCTCGGGGTCAAGAAGTAGCGCGCGGTACCGCCGGCTGGAGCGCGTCCGTCTTTAATGGACGCGCGACAGGCCGCGACCGCGGCCCCCCGCTCCTGCGGCGCACATCGTGCGCTCCCGCGCGCGTGGCCGCGCGACGCGGAGGCGCCGGCCGTAGGCCGGCTGCCGTGAGCGAAAATACTGCAAGATCGTTTCCGTGCGAAACGGAAACGATCTAGGACGCCGGCGGATAGATCACCGCTTCGAGATAGAGGCCGTAGGCCGGCGCCGTCGGGCCGCTCATGCGCCGGTCGCAGGCCGCGAGCGCCGCGCCCACGTCGGCCGGAGTCCGCCGGCCTTCGCCTGCCTCGACCAGCGTCCCCACCATGGCGCGGACCTGGTGGTGGAGGAAGGAGCGCGCCCAGGCCCGGATCGCGATCTCGTCTCCGCTTCGTGAGACGGCGAGGCTTTTCAGGGTGCGGACCGGAGAGGTCGCCTGGCACTTGGCCGCTCGAAAGGTCGTGAAGTCGTGAGTGCCTTGCAGCAGGCGCGCGGCCTCGGCCATGGCGTCGGCATCGAGCGGGCGCGCGACATGCCAGGCGCGGTCCTTCGCCAGCGCGAGCGGCGTCTTGCGATTGACGATCCGGTAGAGATAGACGCGCATCGTGGCATCGCGCCGCGCATCAAAGTCAGACGGCACGTCGGCCGCGTCGAGGACGACGACCGGCGCGGGCCGCAGATGTGCGTTGAGCGCATCCCGCAGCTCGTCGGGCTCTGCCTGCCGGGCGAGATCGAGGTGGCAGCACTGGCCCAGGGCGTGAACGCCGGAATCGGTGCGGCCCGCGCCGTGCACGCGTACCTGCTCTCCGCAGAAGCGCTCGACCGCGCGCTCCAGCGCCTCCTGCACCGAGCGCCCGTCGCCCTGGTATTGCCAGCCGACGAAGCCGGTGCCGTCGTACTCGAGGGTCAGCTTGTAGCGGGGCATGGCAAGCGTGTTCCGGCCGTGATCGGCCGCCCGCGCAAGAAGGCGTCTCTATCCATCGCCGCTTTGCCGGCGCGTTGAAGGCGGGTCAGGCGCAGCGCGGCGCCGTCGCCGCAGGCGACGGTCAGCCCATCGTCGATGATCGTCCCCGGCGGTGCATCCGTCGCACCGGCAACCCTCTCGGCCGCCAACACCTTGATGCGTTCACCATCGTGGGAGAACCAGGCGCCGGGTCTCGGCGCGAGTGCGCGCACCGTGCGCTCCAAATGCGCCGCCGGTGCGCGCCAGTCGATGGCGGCCTCGTGCTTTTCGAGCTTCGCCGCGTAGGTGGCGCCTTCGCTCGGCTGCGGCGTCTCGGCCAGCGTGCCTGCAGCGAGCGCTTCGATCGCCTCCACCACGAGCCGGGCGGAAAGGGCGGCCAACCTGTCGTGCAGCGTACCGCCCGCGGTCTCGGGCCCGATCGGCACCCGCTCGGCCATCAGGATGGGGCCTGTATCGAGGCCCTCGTCCATGCGCATGATGGTGACGCCGGTCTCCCCGTCGCCCGCCATGATCGCCCGCTGAATCGGCGCAGCACCCCGCCAGCGCGGCAGCAGCGAGGCGTGGGCGTTGATGCAGCCCATCCGGGGCGAGGCCAGCACGGCAGACGGCAGGATCAAACCATAGGCGACCGTGACCGCGAGGTCCGCATCCAGCGCCGCGAACACCGTCTGCGCGTCTGCGGGTTTCAGGCTTGCCGGAGTTATCACCTGAACCCCGGCGGCCTCGGCGCGCACTGCCACCGGCGTTGGCCGCACCTTGCGGCCGCGCTCGGCGGCACGCGGCGGCTGGGTGTAGACGGCAGCGATGGAGTGGCCGCTCGCGCAGAGGGCGTCGAGGGTGGGCACGGCGAAGGCCGGCGTTCCCATGAACACCAGCCTCAATGGCTGCATGCGTTCCGGCGCGGGGAAGGCCCGACTCGCTGCGGCAGCCTCAGGCGTCGCCTCAACCGGCAGCGCGGCGCGCCTTGGTCAGCTTGCGCAGGATGATGCTGCGCTTGACCAGCGACAGGTAGTCCACGAAAAGCACCCCCTCCAGGTGGTCGATCTCGTGCTGGAGGCAAACGGCCAGCGTGCCGACCGCCGTGATCTCCTGCGCCGCGCCGGTCTCGTCCTGATAGACCACCGTCACCGACGCAGGCCGCTCCACCTCGGCATAGTGGTCGGGGAAGGAGAGGCAGCCCTCCTCGCGGTTCACGCGTTCGTCCGAGCGCCACACGACCTTGGGATTGACCAGCTTGAGCGGCGCGGGCGGCTCGTCCGCCAGATGCACGTCGGTCACGATGCAGCGCTTGGGCACGCCGATCTGGATCGCGGCGAGGCCGATGCCGTCTGCGGCGTGCATCGATTCCATCATGTCGTCGAGCAGCGCGCGCACCTCGTCGTCGACGACCTCGACCGGCGCCGAGCGCTCCTTCAGCCGCTTGTCGGGCGCAGTGATGATCGGGCGTATGGCCATCGCAATCGACCGATGCAGTGCCGCTGCTTAGCTAAGGGCGCCCATGGCCGAGGTCAAGCGTGCGCCTTCAGCCATCGGCCCTGGGGCGCACCTCTTCGGCGAACTGGGTGATGGCGTCGAGGGTCTCCTCGATGGTCGGGCGCAGCATCTGCAGCAGCAGATGGCGGACACCGAGGTCGCGCATCGCCTGAATGTCGCCGGCCATGTCGTCGGCCGAGCCCGAGAGCAGCATGCGCTCGCCCGTATCGGTCATGATCGGCTCCTCACTGGCGCCGTACCAGACCGCCCAGAAGGCGACGTCGATGCTGGCCGGGTCGCGGCCTTCCGCCTCCGCCATCGCTCGCAGATCGTCGAGGCCGGCGGCGAAGCGGCCCAGGGTGTCCATCGGGAAGCGCGGGTTGCAGCCGATCGGGTACCAGGCGTCGCCGTAGCGCACGGTGCGGCGCTTGGCGGGCTTGCTCTCGCCGCCGACCCAGATGGGCGGATGCGGCTTCTGCACCGGCTTCGGGTGGAAGAGGATGTCGTCGAAGGAGGTGAACTCGCCCTCGTACCTGGGCGCATCGGCGGTCCAGAGCTCCTTGTAGATGCGCAGGTACTCGTCAGTCGCCCGGCCGCGGGCCTCGAAGGGCGGTGCACCCACGGGCGGGAATTCCTCGGCCATCCAGCCGGCGCCGACACCCACGACCGCACGCCCGCCCGAGAGCAAGTCGATGGTGGAGAGCAGCTTCGCCGTCAGCACCGGCTGGCGATAAGGCACCACCATCACCGAGGTGAGCAGCCGCATCTCGGTCGTGATGCCGGCGAGGTAGGCCATGAGCGCAATTGGCTCCAGGCATTCGCCGGCAAGCAGCGTGGGGAAGTTGAGCGTGCCGTCGGGCGAATAGGGGTAGGGCGAGTCGATGCCCTTGGGCACCACGATGTGGTCCGGAATCGCGAGGATCCGGTAGCCCTGCTTCTCGCCGTGCCGGGCGATGGTTCCGATGTGCTCCGGCACGGCCAGCGGCCCGCCGTTGGGTACGTTGAAGCCGTATTCCATTCCCGTGATCCCGTCAGGTTTGATGAGTGCCGCGGCATGGCGGCCCGGAGGGCAGTGCCAGCGGTTCTAGCGTCATCCCGAGGGGTGCGGCAAGGATCGATCCCGGCGGGAGGGGGCAGGCACGCTCAGACGTAGCCGTTGGCCTGAAACCAGCGGAGCGCATCGGCCAATGCCTCTTGCGCGGGGCGCGCCCTGTAGCCGAGCTCGCGCTCGGCCTTGGCGGACGAGAAGAACATCATCTTGCGCGCCATGCGCAGGCTGTCGCGGGTGAGCCGCGGCTCCCCGCCCGCGACACGCGCCCAGGCTTCACCGGCGGCGGCCACCGGCGCGAGCAGCCGGTGGGAGAGCCGGATGCGCGGCGCCGGGCGACCCGTGAGCTTCGCCAGGCACTCGAGAATTTCCCGCAGCGTCATGTCCTCGCCGCCCAGGATGTAGCGCTCCCCCACGGCGCCATGCGCGAGCGCCTGCAGGTGGCCGGCGGCGCAATCGTCGACGTGGACCACGTTGAGGCCGGTATCGACATAGGCCGGCATCCGGCCGGTGGCGAAATCCACGATGATTCGCCCGGTGGGCGTCGGCTTGATGTCGCGCGGGCCGATGGGGGCTGAGGGGTTGACGATCACCGCCGGCACCCCCTCGTCGCGGACCAGCGCGCGCACCGCCTCCTCCGCCAGGTACTTGGAACGCTTGTAGTGGCCGATCATCGCGGCCTCGGTCACGGGCGTCGCCTCGTCGGCCGGCGAATGGTCCGCGTTGAGGCCGAGGGTGGCGACGCTCGAGGTATAGACAATGCGCGAGGCGCCTGCGGCGGCGGCGGCGCGCAGCAGGTCGCGGCTGCCCTCCACGTTGGTTCGATAGATCGCCGGCGGGTCGGGAATCCAGAGCCGGTAGTCGGCTGCCACGTGGAAGAGCGTGTCGCAGCCCTGCGCGGCCTGCTCCAGCGAAGCGCGCTCATTCAGATCACCGATCGCCCGCTCCACGTCGAGGCCATCGATGTTGCGCGTATCGGCGCCCTGCCGCGTCAGCACGCGCACCGCGTGGCCGGCATCGAGCAGCGCGCGGGCGACGGCGGAGCCGAGAAAGCCGGTCGCGCCGGTCACCAGCGTGGTCATGACGGCACCTCCGGCGGCTTGCCGAACAGCAGCCTGCGCTCCTTCCAGGCAAGCCAGACCACGTAGATCGGCGGCAGAGCAACGCCGGCGAGCAGCAGCACGATCAGGCCGCCGCCCCAGGTGATCGGACCGATGAAATACATCGCGTCCTCCAGGTGGATTCCCTTGAACATCGGCTGCCGCGCCTGGCGCGTGCCGGCGCGCTGCTCGATCCGCCAGAACATGAGGAAGAGCGCCGAGACCGAGACTCCGGAGATGAGGCCCAGATAGGGCGCCCAGCTGCCGATCCAGCTGTCCTGCAGGCCGAAGCCGATGCAGAAGAAGAGCGCCACATGAATGAAGGCGTCGGAGTAGTTGTCGTAGTGATAGCCGAAGCGGCTGGACTTGCCGGAAAGCCGCGCCAGCTCGCCGTCCATGTGATCGACGAAGTTCGAGAGCATGAAGAGCCCGGCGGCGTAGAGAATTTCCGGCCGCGTGCCCACCGCGAAGAGGCCGCAGGCCGCGAGCCCGAGGAGCAGCCTGACCGTGGTGATGTGGTTCGGCGTGACCGGCGTGTGCACCAGCGGCCGCACCATCCAGCGGGCGAGCCGCTGATCCCAGGCCACGCGTGGCTTCGCCTTGGCAGGCTCGGCATCCTCGCCGCTGCCCCCGTCACTTGCGCCGATCTTGCGTTCGACCATGGGGCGTCATATAGCCCGAAACGGGGTCGTGACAACGCCGGACATTCAACCATGCGTGCCGTCATGCTCGCCGCCGGTGTCGGCCGGCGTTTGGCAATCGAGGAGCCCAAGGTGCTGCTGCGTTTCGGCGGCCGCACTCTGCTGGAGCGCCACCTCGCCATCCTCTCCGCGCTCGGCGTGAACGACGCGGTCATCGGCATCGGCCACGAGGCGCTCGCGATCGAGCGCGCGCTGGGGGCGCTGGGCCAGACCGATGTCTCGACCATCTACAACCCGGATTACGAGCAGGGCAGCATCGTCACGCTCTGGCGCGTGCGGGCCGCGCTCACGGCAGGCGGCCCGGTCCTCCTGATGGATGGCGACGTGCTCTACGACCGCCGCGTGCTCGAACCCCTGGCCGAGACGCACCACGCCGATTGCCTGCTGGTGGACCGCGCCTTCGAGCCGGGCGACGAGCCGGTCAAGGTCGGCGTCGTTGACGGTGCGCCCGCCGACTTCGGCAAGACCATCGATCCGGCGCTCGACGCCTACGGCGAATCGGTCGGCTTCTTCCGCCTCAGCGAGCGGACGGCAAACACGCTCGTCGAGACCGCCGGGCGGATGATCGAAGAGGGTGGCAGCGAACGCCCGATGGAGGACGCCATCGCTGCCGTCCTCCGTGCCGCCAGCCCGCCTTTCGGCCTGGAAGACGTGACCGGCCTGCCCTGGATCGAGATCGACTTTCCCGAGGACGTCGCGCGCGCCGAGACCAAGATTCTGCCCAAGCTCGTCGACGAGGACGGCTGACACTCACACGCCGCCCGCCCATTGCACGCAGGCGGGCGGCCTTACCATAATGAGCGCCACGCGAGGAGAACGCCGCCAGGGAGGCGCACCATGAAGCTCGGCATGTTCATGCACCCGATCCAGGATTTTCGGCGGGGCTATCACACGCTGCTGAAGGAAGATTTCGAGATCATCAAGTGCGCCGATGCGGTCGGCTTCGACGAGGTCTGGCTCGGCGAGCATTTCGCGCTTCCCTCCGAGCCGATCCAGTCGCCGCTCATGCTCTTCGCCGCCCTGGTGCCCCAGACCGAGCGGATCAAGTTCGGCTCCGGCGTCCTCTGCCTGCCCTATCAGCACCCGGCGATCGTGGCGGGCCAGGCGGCGCAGTTCGACCACATCTCCGAGGGCCGCTTCCTGATGGGAATCGGGCCCGGCGCCACGCCGCCCGACTTCGAGATGTTCAAGATCGCCGACCTCGACCGCATGGAGATGCTGGTCGAGTCCATTGACATGATCCACGGCATCTGGGCCTCGGACCCGCCCTACGAATTCCACGGCAAGTACTGGGACTTCGAGATCAAGGACAACGTGCTGTCCGACATCGGCGTCGGCGCCATGGGCAAGCCCTACCAGAAGCCCCATCCGCCGGTGATGATCCCGGCGATGAGCCGGGGCTCCGGCAGTATCCGCCTCGCCGCCCGGCGGGACTGGATGTGCATCTCCGCCAACTTCGTCCCCGACGCCGTGCTCAAGGGCCATTGGCGCGACTATCTGGACGAGCGCAAGAAGCTCGGGCGCGCACCCGATCCTTCCAAGTGGAAGGCGGGCCGCACCCTGCTCATCACCGAGACCGACGAGGAGGCACGCCAGTACCTCAGGCGCGAGGACAACGCCTTCCACTGGTATTTCAAATACATCATCGGTGTCACCAGCGCCGGCGGCTTCGTCCACATGCTTAAGTCGGACCCCGACATGCCCGACGAGGAGGTGACGCCCGAGTACTGCATCGACACCATCGTCACCGCCGGCAGCCCCAAGACGGTGGCCAAGAAGATCGCCCAATTCCGCGACGAGACCGGCCCCTTCGAGACCCTGATCGTCTCGCACCACGACTGGGTCCATAAGGACCTGTGGCGGCGCCACATGGAGCTCACCGCGACCGAGCTCATGCCGCGGCTCCGTGCGGAGATCGGCTGGCAGGCGGCAGCGGAGTAGGCGTGCCGCAGCAGAGGCCCGGACAGGACTCAGGCTATTCGGTGACGATCTTCACAAGCTGGCCCGGCTGAAGGCGCGCGCCGGGGCGAAAGCCGTTCAACACCTGGAAGCGCTCGGCGCGGAACTCGTTGAAGGGCATGCGGGCCGCGAGCGATTCCACGGTATCGCCGGGCGCGACCTCGACGACACGCAGCCTGAGCGGGCGCAGGTTCGCGACCTGCTCCACGCCGAGCCGCCGGAAGCTCGCGATCATCTGCCGGAAGGGGGTCGAGAATTCTCTCGTCCGTTGCGGCGGCGTCACGAAGAAGAAGCGATAGACCCGTTGGGGCGCGGCCCGGATGGCGACCAGCCGCACGTCGCGCACGCCCGACCTGGTGCGGACGCGCGTGCTCGCGGCCACCGCGTCCATGCCGTCGACTTGCGTTCTCTCGATTTTGGTCAGCGGCACCTTTGCTGCCCAGACGCCTCGAAGATAGCGCCAGGTGCTGATCGACGGGCCCGCCAGCGTGGCCTCGTCGAAGCGCATCGTGGCCCCTGACGGGTGCGTTCCCACCACCGCCTCCGGCGCGTTGCGCAGGTGAAAACCCGGCGGAGCCGTGAACGCGATCCGCAGCACCGGATGGGCAAATGCCCGGCCGCGAACGAACCCCTCCTCGGGGGAATCGCCGTAGATCATGCCGTCGATGCGCCGGAGGTAGGGGTCGCGTTCGCGCTCGCCGCCAAATTCGGCTTGCGCGGTGCCGGCCGCTGCCCGCACCCGGTCGGCGGTGCGCGGATGGCTCGCGAAGAGGCCCCCCTGCGCTCCCTCCCCGCGCTCCCCGGCAATCTTGCGTGCAAGCGCGGCCTCGGCCCCCATGGTCTCCAGAAAGCTCGACATCGCCGTCGCGTCGAAGCCGCTGCGGCTCAGATAGCGCACGCCCAGCGTGTCGGCCTCGAGCTCCTGGGAGCGCGAATAGCCTTGCACGTAGGCGCCGGCAGCGAGGTTCACGATATCCGAGACGGTCTGGTTGTCGATGACCGCGCCGAGGAGTGCCGCGCCGAGGCCGGCGACGAGGCCGTGGCTGTATCGCTCGGCGCTGTGGCGGGCCGTCACGTGGCCGATCTCGTGGGCGATCACGCCTGCGAGCTCCGCCTCGTCGTTGGCGAGGGCCATCAGGCCGCGCGTGACATGGACGTAGCCGCCGGGCAGAGCGAAGGCGTTGACCTCGGGGCTGTCGAGGACGACGAAGGTGAAGGGCGGCTCGGGCTGCTCCGAGGTCTGCTGGAGCAGCCTGCCGAGGCTCGACACATAGTGCTGGAGCGCGGGGTCGTCGTAGAGGCCGCCGAACGCCTCCACCAGTTTGGGATGCTCCTGGGCACCGACCCTTCGCTCTTCCTCGGGCGAGAGGAAGGCGGTGAACTGCTCGTCGCCGGTCGCCGGATTGACGCTGCATCCGCCGAGCAGAAGCGGCGCCACTGTGGCCAGCGCGAGGCCCATCGCCAGAGCCGCCGGCGCAGCCGCCGCGCGGCGAAGACTCATCATTCGAGCACCTCGATCTGCTCGGGATGAGTGGCCTCGATCATGGGGCCGTTGAACGAGTCGACCCAGCCGCGCACGCGCACCAGACGCCCCTCGTAGTCCTCGATGGCGACGCCCTCCGACTCGAACCGCCGGCGATCGCGCGGCCCGATGGAGACGGTGAAGTCCTCACGCCAGTCGTCACCGAAGTTGAGGTAGCCGCGCCCCCGAACCACTGCTGCCGCCCTGACCCGCCCCTCGACCAGTTGGAAGCTGTGGAGCCCGCCGTCCGCCTCGCCTGCAGCGCGCACCCGATAGCCAGGCTGCGACCAGATACCGAGACGCGCAGCACGCGCGCGATCTTCGATGACGAGCATCTCGGCGGCCGCCGCACGGTCGTCGACGAGGCTATGGACCCGCGCGAGTCCGGCCGCGAGCAGCGTACCTTGAATCCAGGTTCCGTCGTCGCTCCGCACCAAATGCACCCGCAGCCGGCCGTGGCGGTCCCGCGGAACGCCGCCCACTGCCAGGCCGACCCGGCGGCCTTGAACCAGACGGGCGAGCGTCTGCCGTGACGTCTCCACGAGCGGCTCCATGTCGGAGGCGGCGTCGCCGGCGATGTGCTTCGGAGGCTCGATGCCGGCGAGGCGCACCGTCTCACCGTCATCGAGCAGGACCGTGCTGCCGTCGATGACCTCGACCACCCGTGCTTCCGCGTCGAGCGCAAGGCCCGCCGGCAGCGGGACCGCGGACCCGCTCGCGGCGCCTGCCGCCGTCACGGTGAGAATGAGGAGAAAGACCACGGCGAATCGCGCCATGGCGGGAGTATAGCCTTCGCCTTCCAGCGAACGCGCGCCTTCTCAAGCGGCCGGCAAGACCGTAATGTCGGTTTGGAAGCACGCGGTGGCGCACGCGGCCCAACGCGGGGAGAGCACAGCATGGACATGGTGACGATGAACATCATCGATTCCTCGATGGTGTCGATCTGCCGGGAAATGGGGATCACCCTGATGAAGACGTCCTACTCGACGATCTTCAACGAGGGCCTCGATTTCACCTGCGCCATCGCCGACACCGACGGCGAGATGGTCTCGGTCGCCGAGTTCTGCCCCGCCCAGATCGGCGGAATGCCGCTCTTGATCAAGACCTGCGCCGAGGAAATCCCGATCGACCAGATCGAGGAAGGCGACGTCATCGTCCACAACGACCCCTACCGGGGCGGCCTGCACGTGCCCGAGCATACGCTCTTCAAGCCGGTCTTCGCCGACGGCAAGCTCTTGGCCTTCGTTGTCGCCATCGGCCACATCGCCGAGGTCGGCGGCATGGTGCCGGGCGGCTTCGCCGGCGAGGCGACGGAGATCTTCCACGAAGGCGTCCGGGTGCCGCCGGTAAAGATCATGAAGCGTGGCCGCGATGTCGATGCGGTCTGGAAGCTGATGCTCGCGAACGTGCGCACGCCTCGCTACAACTACGGCGACCTGCGCGCCATGATCGGTGCGCTGGACGTCGGCGAGGCGCGCCTCAAGGAGATGGTGGCGAAGTACGGCCGCGACCTCTGGCAGGAGACCTGCCGCGACCTCATGGACTATTCCGAGCGCCGCATGCGGGCCGAGATCGCGCAGTTCCCCGACGGCCGCTACCACTTCGAGGATACCGTCGAGAACGACGGGATCGAGGACAAACCCTACCAGCTACGAGTCGACGTCTTCGTCCAGGGGGACGAGCTGATCGCCGACTTCTCGGGCACCGACGACCAGGCCAAGGGGCCGATCAACGCCACGCTCGGCGTGACATGGTCGGCGACATACAACGCCCTCTTCCACATGACCGACCCGTCGATCCCGAAGAACTCGGGATGCTTTAGGCCGATCAAGATCGTGGCCCGGCCCGGCACGGTCGCCAACGTCGACTACCCGGCGCCCGAAGTCGCGGGCAACACCGAGACCCACCCGAGGCTCGCGCTGATCGTGATCGGCGCGCTGGCCCAAGGCGTGCCCGAACGCGCGATGGCGGCGGAGAGCGGCACCGGCGGCAACTTCGTCTTCGGCGGCCATCACCCCGACTACGACGAGTACTTCGCCTGCTACGACCTGATCTCCGGCGGCTGGGGCGGGCGCGACTACGCCGATGGCAACGACTGCGTCATCGCCATCAACGGCAACTGCCGCTTCAACCCGGTCGAGGTGTTCGAGACCCGCTTCCCCTTCCATATCGAGGACTTCGCGATGACGCCGGATTCCGGCGGCCCGGGCCGCCATCGCGGCGGGTTGGGCTATCGCAAGACGCTCCGCACTCTGTCGGCGGAGATCACCGCGAGCCAGTGCACCGACCGGCACCGGATCAAGCCCTGGGGCCTCTTCGGCGGCCAGGAAGGTGCGGTGGGCGCGACCCTGATCCGGCCCGATGGCGCGGACGACTGGCGTCCGGTGACCGAGACCCACGGCAAGGCGTCGTCCTCCAAGTACGCCAACATCCGCCTGCGGCCGGGCGATCGGGTGCGGCTCATCGTGCCCGGCGGCGGCGGCTACGGCGAGCCCAGGGAGCGCGCGCCCGAGGCGGTGGAAGAAGACCTGGCGGAAGGCTACATCACGCCGGAGGCCGCACGCCGCGACTACGGCTACGTCGCGTAGACCTGACGCCGGGCGCAACCGCGGTTATGGCGCGGGCAAGGCGTCGTCGAAAAAGCTCAGAATCTGCTCGTCGATTTGGGACAGGAACGCGCGCCGGTCAAAGCCATCCGGATCGCGCCCCGCAGCGCCCACTTCATTGGCCATCGCGGGCGGAAAGGGCGTGATGAAGGCGAAGTGGTGGGCCTCCGGATGAACCACCAGGTGCGCGACCTCTCCCATCAGAGCCGCGATGTTTTCCGCGTGCCAAGGCTGACGCAGGATCCGATCACCTCCCAGACGATGAATTTGCGCCGGCACCGCAGCGCCTGAAAACGCCCCGTCGCCGAAGAGGGCGCCGACCGGCGCGACGGCCACGACGGCACCGATCCGCCGGTCCGCAAGATCGGGCATCGCTTCGTCGTCGTGCCCTCCGGGCCGGCCATAGCCGCAGAACTGCGGGTCCTCGTCGCGACGCTGCGTACAGTGGCGCGCGAGTACGGTCATGTCCGCCCGGCCGCCGATCAGCGCGAGCACGCTGTAGCCGCCGGCCGAGTGCCCGACGGCCCCGATGCGCGCCGGGTCGATGCGGGGGCCGAACTCGGTGTCGCCGAGGAGACGATCCAGAACCGCGCTCAGCTGGCGCGGACGCCGGCGCCAATTCTCCGACGTACCGCTGAATTTCTTGTCGCGCCAACTGTCGCCGGCATGTTCCGGCGCCGCAACGATGAAACCGCCTTCTGCCAGACGGATCGCCGTGTCGCGGTGATTCAGGCGCCCGCCCCCGGTCCCGTGCGATAGCAGGATGAGGCCGTAGCGCCCGCCGCCCACCGGGGCTCCCCGGCTGGCATCCATGGTGAACGGGCCGATGGTCATCTGTCCGGTTGCCGCCTCGGCCGGATACCAGAGCGCGGTGACCAGCGCTTCGCCGTCGGCCTCGACGTAGATGTCGCGGAAGCCCACCCCCTCTGCTCTCACGCCTGAAAGCGCGATCACGAGCGCCAGCGCGAGCATGGGGAGAAGGGTCATGGGTCGTATTTTGCCATAGCGCGCCGCGCGCCGGGTACCGGCGCAACTCGAAAATGTTATGCTCAATCGCTGTGCGGCGGCGCGCTGGGGGCGCTTGCGTACCCGGCTTTTTCCGCGACAATCGAGAGCGCGCATGAGCCGGGAATCGATGGAGTTCGACGTGGTGATCGTGGGTGCGGGTCCCGCCGGACTCGCCGCCGCGATACGCCTGCGCCAGCTCGCCGAGGAGGCCGGCCGCGAGATCAGCGTCACCGTGCTGGAGAAGGGCTCCGAGGTGGGCGCGCACATCCTCTCCGGCGCCGTCTTCGAGCCGCGCGCGCTCGACGAGCTGATCCCGGACTGGAAGGAGAAGGGCGCGCCGCTCAACACGCGGGCCGGCAGCGACGAGTTCCGCCTGCTCACCAGGAAGGGCGGCATCAGGATGCCGAACGCCTTCCTGCCTCCGCAAATGCGCAACCACGGCAACTACATCATCAGCCTCGGCAATTTGTGCCGGTGGCTGGGCCAGCAGGCGGAGGAGCTCGGCGTCGAGGTCTACCCCGGCTTCGCCGCCGCCGAGGTGCTCTACCACGAGGACGGCCGGGTCAAGGGCGTCGCCACCGGCGACATGGGCATCGCCAGGGACGGCAGCCAGAAGGCGAGCTACGAGCCCGGCGTTGAGCTGCACGCGAAATACACGCTCTTCGCCGAAGGCGCGCGCGGCTCGCTCACCAAGGAGCTGGCCGAGCGCTTCGATCTGCGTAAGCGCTCGGACCCGCAGACCTACGGCATCGGCCTCAAGGAGGTCTGGGAGATCGAGCCCGGCAAGCACCGGCCGGGCCTGATCCAGCACACCTTCGGCTGGCCGCTGGACAGCCGCACCTACGGCGGCTCCTTCCTCTATCACTTCGACGAGAACCTGGTCTCGATCGGCTTCGTCGTGGCGCTCGACTACGAGAACCCGCACCTCTCGCCCTTCGACGAGTTCCAGCGCTTCAAGACCCATCCCCTGATCCGCCCCGTGCTGGAAGGGGGCCAGCGACGGGGCTACGGCGCGCGCGCGATCAACGAGGGCGGATACCAGTCGATTCCCGAGACCGTCTTCCCCGGCGGCGCGCTGATCGGCTGTGCCGCGGGCTTCCTCAACGTGCCCAAGATCAAGGGCAGCCACAACGCGATGAAGAGCGGCGCGCTCGCGGCCGAGGCGGTGTTCGCCGCGTTGGGCGAGGCCGACGACGGCACCAGGCCACTCGACTCCTACCCGGCGGCGTTACGCCGCTCCTGGGTGGTGAAGGAGCTCAAGCAGGTCAGGAATTGCCGCCCGGCATTTCGTTGGGGGCTCGTGGCCGGCACCGCCATCAGCTTCATCGAGCTCTGGACCGGCGGCGTGCTGCCCTGGACGCTCCGCCACGGCCGAGACCACGAGAGCCTGAAGAAGGCCGCCGATGCGCCGAAGATCGCCTACCCCAAGCCGGACGGCGTCGTCTCCTTCGACAAGCCGAGCTCGGTCTACCTCTCGAACACCAATCACGAGGAGGACCAGCCCGCGCACCTGACGCTCAAGGACGACGGCGTGCCGATAGGGGTGAATCTCGCGCTTTACGACGCGCCGGAGCAGCGCTACTGCCCGGCCGGTGTCTACGAGATCGTGGAGGACGCCGACGGCCCGCCACGCCTGCAGATCAACGCGCAGAACTGCGTGCACTGCAAGACCTGCGACATCAAGGACCCCACGCAGAATATCGAATGGGTGGTGCCCGAAGGCGGGGGCGGCCCCAACTATGCCAACATGTGAAGCAAGGGCGGGCGCCGCCCGGCGACGGCAGGACCCGGGCAGCGGGCGTCGCGGCGCGGTCGCCTGGTTGAGCGGTGCCCTGGCCGCCGGACTGATCGGCGGGGCGAGCATTGCAGGGCCGATCGCAGCCGATGAGCACGATCCACCCTTGCCGCCGGAGCCCGCAGCGAGCGCCCACCGGGCCGCCGCCTCGCAGTTCGGCAGCTATCTCGTCGGCCGCTACGCCCATGGCCGCGGCGACTATGCGGCGGCAGCCCGGCACTTGCAGCGCGTCCTCGCTGCGGATCCGGACAATCCCTCTCTCCTGCGCCGCACCGTGTCTCTACAGGTTGCCGACGGCCGGATTGACGTTGCAGCCGCGCTGGCCGAGCGCCTGCTCGATATCGGGGCGAGCGGACGTCTGGCGCAATTCCTTCTCGGGCTGCGGGACGCGCGCGAGGGCGACGACGAATCGGCGCTTCAGCGCATCGATGCGATCGAGCGGGAGAGCGTCTATGCACTCCTGATACCGCTCGCCGAGGCGTGGATACACACCGGTACCGGCTCAGACACGGAGGCGCTGACGGCGCTGGCACCGCTCGCGGATCGTGATGCCTACCGGCCCTTCTTCAACCTCCATGCCGGCCTGATTAACGATCTCGCCGGGCGAGAGGCGGATGCCGAGGCCCTCCTGCGTGAAGCGGTCGTGAACTCCACGGGCTCGCACCGCCCGGTGGCGGCGCTCGGCAGCCTCCTGATGCGGGCGGGGCGCATCGTCGATGCCCGCGCGATCTACCAGGAGTACCGTGAACAGAATCCGGACATCATCTGGGTGGAGCGCGTGCTGGCTGCGGTCGATGCCGGCGAGACGGTGCCGCCTATCGTCTCCGATGCGCGCGAGGGCTTGGCGGAGGCTCTGCTCGGCGTGGCCGCCTCGGTACCGAACCGGGACAACGGCGAAGCCGCGCTGATCTACGCGCGCCTTGCGCTTTTCCTCCGCGACGATCTGCATGCGGCCCGCTTCTTGATTGGCGAAATTCTCGAAGATGCGGAGCGCCTGGAGGCCGCAGTCGACGCCTACCGTTCCATCCCGGCCGAATCGGACTTCGCCTGGGCGGCGCAGCTCCGCGCTGCGAGCGATCTCGCGGATCTCGACCGGCAGGATGAAGCGATCGCGACGCTGAGACGGCTGGCGGACGAGCAACCCGAGCGCACGGACGCCGTCACCACGCTCGGCGATGTGTTCAGGAGGGACGAGCAATACGCGGAGGCCGCTGCCGCCTACGACATCGCGGTCGAGCGGATCGAGACGGTCGAGTATCGCCACTGGCGCCTCTTCTACGTGCGCGGCATCGCGTTCGAACGCCTGGGCGAGTGGCCCAAGGCCGAGGCCGACTTCAAGCACGCGCTAGAGTTGGAGCCGGATCAGCCGCTGGTGCTCAACTATCTCGGCTATACCTGGGTGGAGCAGGGGCGCAATCTCGACGAGGCCAGGACCATGATCGAGAAGGCCGTCGAGCTCCGGCCCGACGACGGCTATATCGTCGACAGCCTCGGGTGGGCGGCCTACAGGCTGGGCGACTTCGAGGAGGCCGTGCGCCAGCTGGAGCGGGCGGTCGAGCTGGTGGCGGGCGATCCCATCATCAACGACCACCTGGGCGACGCCTACTGGCAGGTGGGCCGGTTGCACGAGGCGCGCTTCCAGTGGCGGCGCGTGCTCACCCTCGATCCGGAGGACGATCTGGCCGCCCAGGTCCGGCGCAAGATCGCGGACGGTCTCTCCGCCGGAGCCGAGGCCGAAGCATCACAGTAGAGGACCGGCGGTGATCCGGGTCGAGGCGCCGGCCAAGCTCAACCTCTACCTCCACGTAACCGGCCGGCGGGCCGACGGCTATCACGAGTTGGATAGCCTCGTCACCTTCGCCGCCCTCGCGGATACACTGGAGATCGCGCCGGCCGACGCCCTCGCTCTCAACGTGAGCGGACCCTTCGCCGATGCCTTGGACGCCGGCGACAATCTGGCTACGCGGGCTGCGGCGGCGCTGGCGGAGAGGCTCGGCCGACCCGCCGGCGTGCGGATCGCGCTGCACAAGCGCCTGCCAGTCGCGGCCGGCCTCGGCGGCGGCTCGGCCGATGCCGCGGCTGTATTGCGCGGCCTCGCCCGGCTGTGGCGGCTCGGCCCCGAGCACACGGACGATCTTCGGGAGATCGCGCTCGGCCTCGGCGCCGACGTGCCCGTTTGCTTGGACTCGCGCGCCGCGTACATGGCCGGCATCGGCGAAGCGTTGGGCGCACCGCCGCCGCTGCCGCCCTGCGGCGTGCTGCTGGTCAATCCCGGCGTGCCGGTGCCCACCGGGCCCGTCTTCGCCGCGCGGGGCGGGCCGTTCTCGGCTGCGGATCGCTTCTGCGAGACCCCCGCGGATGCGACGGCGCTCGCCACTCTGCTGCGCACCCGGCGCAACGATCTTGAGCTGCCGGCTCGTGCCCAGGTGCCCGAAATCGACCGGGTACTCGCGCGCCTTGTGGCGGCGACAGGCTGCCTGCTCGCCCGTATGACCGGCTCGGGCGGCACCTGCTTCGGCCTGTTCGCGGATGAGGCGGCAGCAGTGGACGCGGCAGGCGCCATCGCCCGCGAGCGTCCCGGTTGGTGGGTGCAGCCCACCCGCTTGATACACGAAAATGCGACGGTGTTCCCCGACATCTCCCCAGAAGAATAAGAACGGTCATGGTCAGTCCGATGGAGCCCGCACTTCGGGCGCGCGTCGTCATGGACGCGCAGGCGGACGCCGATGGTCGAGAACGGCGAGACGAGACAGGGACGTCGGTGTCGGCAAGCAACAACGCGAGTTGATAGGAGCAAACCAATGACGAGGACGCCGCAGCCGACGGCGCAGGATATCCGAGACTTGGTCGCCTTCTTGCCCAAGCTCTAAGCGGAAGGCTCTGCGCCAATCAAGAGCGTGCACGACAGGTACGACGACGGTGAAATCGTCGCCTTCCCCTGGGCCGAGTACGACGACGTCGTAAACGAATTCATGAACCACATCCGCCGCGACTGCTGGTATGACTACGGCTATGTGTGTAGGGGGACGAAAGTCATTGCGAATCCGGAAGATGCCGGGAAGAAGGCGGAAGGTCAAGGGGTTGGCGGCGTTGAGCGCGCGCGGCTTCGTGTGGCGCCCTGCGCTACGCGGAGCGAAGCCGCGTGGGGGGTCCCTGTTGGCCCACCGGGGCAACCGGGCCGCAAGGGAGGCCGGCGGCGGGTCAGGAGCGGTTCTTGAAGCGCCAGCTCTCGTTGCCGGTCTCGATGATCTCGCAATGATGGGTGAGGCGATCGAGCAGCGCTGTGGTCATCTTGGGGTCGCCGAAGACGGATGGCCATTCGCCGAAGGCGAGGTTTGTGGTGATGACGATCGAGGTGCGCTCGTAGAGCCGGCTCATCAGATGGAAGAGCAGCTGCCCACCGGCCTGGGCGAAGGGCAGGTAGCCGAGCTCGTCGAGGATGACGAAGTCGCGGCGGACGAGCTGGTCTGCAGTGCGGCCCTGGCGTCCGGCGCGAAGCTCGGCCTCGAGGAGGTTGACCAGGTCGACGACGTTGTAGCACCGGCCGCGCGCGCCCTTGCGGATGCAGGACCGCGCGATGGCGACGGCGAGATGGGTCTTGCCGGTACCGGTGCCGCCGACCAGCACGATGTTGCGTTTGCCCTCGAGGAAGCCGCCGCCGGCGAGCTCCTGGATCAGGGGCTCGTTGACCGGCGAGGCGGCGAAGTCGAAGTCGGCCAGCTCCTTGACCGTCGGCAGCTTGGCGGAGGCCATCTGGTACTTGATCGAGCGGGCCCTCTTGTCGGCGATCTCGACCTGCAGCAGCGTACCGATGATCTGTTGCACCGGATGGCGGCGCTTGAGCCCGTCGGCAAGGATGTCGTCGTAAGCGGCGCGCATACCTGCGAGCTTCAGCTGGGTCATCATCTCCAGCACATCATGACGCTCCATGACCGGCCTCCCTCAGGCTGTCGTAGCGCTGACAGTCGGCTACCGGCTTGTGGCGAAGCTGCAGGCCCTCGGGCGTCGGGATGATTGCCGGCGGTGCCGGCTGGCGCTGCCGGGCGAGGATGTTGAGCACCACGTCGGCGCTGCAGGCACCGCAGTCGAGCGTCTCGGCACAGGCCGCCTCAACCGCCTCCAGTCCGTCCTCCAGCACCGCCGCGAGCACCTTGACGAACTGCCGGTCGCCGTCGTCGTGGCCCGCGAGCCGGGTTCGCAGGCGGCCGAGCGCGTTGGGCAACTGCCAGTCCTTGAAGGGCGCGCCATTGCGTAGCGCGCCGGGCTTCCGCGTCAGGATCGGCACGTAATGCCACGGATCGTAGACGAACCGGCCGCGCCCGAAGCTGCGGGGGTGCTCGGCAACGGTCTCGCCGTCCTGGCGGATGACGATCCGATCGGCATAGGCCCGCACGTCCACCGGCCGGCCGACGGCGCGGGCCGCGACGCTGTACTGGTTGTTGTCGAAGCGCACCAGACAGGTCTTCGAGACCGACACCTCGCTGGCATGGAAGCCGTCGAAGGGGCCGCGATACGCCATCAGGAAGGGCTGCTCCTCCTCGAACACCTGCCACACCGTCTTGCCCGGGATTGTCGGATGCGGATGCTTCTTGGCGTCCTCGATGCACCGATCCATCAGCCACTCGTTGATCTCGGCGTAGGAGCGGCCCCGCGGGATGGGCACGAACAGGCGGCCGCGAAGGTCACCCACCTGCTTCTCGACCTGCCCCTTCTCCCAGCCAGCCCCTGGCGTGCACGCCACAGGCTCCACCAGATGGTGCGAGCACAGCTCCTGGAAGCGGCGGTTGTAGTCCCGCTTCTTGCCCACGAAGATCGTGCTCACCGCCGTCTTCATGTTGTCGTAGATGCCCCGCCGGCAGACCCCGCCGAAGAAGCGGAAGGCACGCTCGTGCGCCTCGAAGACCATCTCCTGGCTCTCGCGGGGAAAGATCTGGACCAGATACATCCGGCTGTGGCACAGCCGCATGTGCGCCGCCTTCACCCTGGTCGTCGCGCCCGACAGACGCGCGTACTCGTGGCTCCAGTCGAACTGGTAGGCCTCGCCGGGATCGAAGATCAGCGGCACATAGGCCTGCGCCGGCGACAACAGCCGCCACCGGCGCCGCCAGGCCCTGGCATAGCGGCGAACCGCGTCATAGCCGCCCTTGTAGCCCAGCGACACAAGGTCTTCATGAATCCGCAGAAGAGACAGCCGATCCTTGCGTGCCTTCTTCTCGTTGGCCTTCAGCTGGCGCTCAAGCTCCTCCACCCACAGCCCAAGCTTCGGCATCGGCTGGATCTTGCGCTCGTAGCTGTGCGAGGTCGCATCGCCCCGCACCACCTTGCGTATCGTGTTCTTGGAAACCCTCAAATCCCGGGCGAGCTTCTTGATCGGAACGCCCTTCACCAGATGATCCCGACGGATCTTCGCGATCGTTTCCACAACCAGCATCTCCCCCACCACCCCGTCCGTCCAAACGACGAGGTGTGTTCATGGACACAAATCCAAGGGGGTCAATTTTGGACGCCGATCACCCCCAATAGGGGGTCACTTTTCCACGCTTAACAACAATCTCCAGGCCGCGCGCCAGCGCTACCACCGGCGGCGGATCGCCTGGGAGACGGGGCCGGAAGGCCTCTCCATCAGGCGCGGCGACGTGGTCCACCTCAGCCACGGCCTGCTCGACGGCGGCCGCACGGGCCGGCTCGTCGCCCTGCACGACGACGGATGCACCCTCGACCGCGCCGTGCGGATCGCCGGCGAGGCGGGGACCGACTGGCTGATGCTGCGCCGGCCCGAAGGGGCGCTCGAGACCGTGCGCGCCCATGCCGGCCCGCCCGGCTCCGACGCGCGCGCGAACGGCGCCGAAACCGCCCGCGTGTGGACGACACCCGCGCCGGAGGACGGAATCGGCGAGCCCGTCGACACGCTCTGGCGCCTCTATCCCGCAGGCGCCGGGCCGGCGAGGGTGAAGGTCGTGGGCGTCAGCCCCAGATCCGGGGACCGGGTGCGCCTCGAGGCCGTCGACGAGCTCGGCGCCTACTACGCTGCCGCCACCGCCGACCTCTCGGTCGATCTGCCGCAGATACGGCGCAATCTGCCGCGGGTCCTGCACGCCACCGTCACCGAGACCCTGATCCGCGTCGGCGCCGCCTTCCTCGTCGAGATCGCGCTCTCCCTCACCGTCGCCGGCGACTGGCGCGGCGCCGAGGTCCGCGCGTCGTGGGAGCGCCGGCCCATGCGCACCGTCGCCAGCCTCGACGGCGGCGACACGGAGGCGCGCTGGACCAGCCCGCCCGAGGGCTGGATCGAGATCGTCGTCCTGCCCCGCGGCGGCGGCCCGCGGCACCGCATCGCATATACGATCCGCGGCCTGCGCACGCCCCCCGGCGCCGTCGGCGAGGCCCACGTCGAGCGCCTCGGCGACGGAACCCGGCGCTTCCGCTGGGCCGAGCCGCCCGACCCCGACCTGCTCGGCGTCCGCATCAGATACGGACCCGCGCCCGGCTGGCCCGCAGATCCGGGCACGCCGTGGGAAGAGCTGCGCGCGATCCACCGGGGGTGGCTCACCGCAAGCCCGTGGGAGGCCGTCGAGCCCGCCGCCGGCGACTGGGTATTCTCCTTCCGCGCCCTCGACACCGGCGGGCGCTACGGCCCCGAGAGCCGCGTCACCGCGCGCCTCGGCGCCCAGCGCCGGGGCGAGAGCCTGTTCTGGGCCTGCCCCAGCGCCGAGGGATGGACCCGCGGCACGCTCGCCGGCGCGGCCCTCGACTTCTCCTGGGCCGATCCCGCCACCGGCGCCGCCGACTACGCCTGGCGCGGCCTCACCACCTGGGACGCCTGGACCGGATGGGCGCTCCCCGGCGCGGCCTGGGCGGCCGAGCCCACCGTCTACACCTCCATGCCGGCAGACCTCGGCCAGGACGGCGTCGTCTCGGTGCTCGCCTGGGACTCCGACGCCGCCGTCCAGCCGACGGTGCGCGTGCGCGCCGCCGACTTCCGAGACGACCTCGCCTCCGCCGCCTGGACCGGCTACGCCGCCGGGGACAGGATTGCAGGACGCATCGTCCAGGTCGAGTGGACCTGGACCTGGGAGCGCGGGCAACTCCCCACCGTCAAGTACCTCTGCTTCGGCCTCGCCCGCGCCCATATCGCCGCGCCGGCGAGCTGAGTGGGCGCGAAAGGAAACCCAATGACCGCATGGCCCACCCGGAAGATCGACACCACCCACCTCGACCAGGGCAGCGATTCGCCCGCCCACGCCCGCGTCGCCATAAAGGCCATGGCCGACACAATCAACGCCATGATCGACGCCTTCGGCGATCCGGGCGGCGTCGCCACCCTCGACGGCTCCGGCCTGCACCCCTTCCGCCAGATGCGGGGCGAGGTGTTCAGCGCGGCCGAGCGCACGCGGCTGGCCAACCTCAGCGAGCGCACGGCGCCGCCGCGTCCCGCGCCCGAGCCGGCGCCCCGGCCCACGCCGCGCGGGCGCAAGACCTTCACCACGCCCGACTCCGGGTACTGGGTCGCGCCCACGGGCGTGACCCGCGTGCGCGTGCAGTTGCGGGGCGGCGCCGCCGGCGACGGCGGCAGCTATACCCGCATCACCTCCGGCGGCAGGGGCCCCGACAGGCGCACCACCTGGCGTGGCGGCGACGGCGGCGGCGGCGGCTTCATCTACTTCGAGATCGCGGTCTCGCCGGGCAGCTCCTACTGGTGGTCCGTGGGAAGCAACGGCGTGGACGGCACGGACGGACCGCCCACCCTCCTTACCAGCACGGCGCGCCCCGGCACCGACGGCGGCGACGGCAGCAACACCGCCGTCCTCGGCGGCACGGCGCGCGGCGGCAAGGGCGGCAAGAGAGCGGTCTACGGACGCAACGGCGCAGACGGCGCAGACGGAACCTCCTCCGCCCCCGCCGGCGCAAGCGGCGTCAGCCGACACACCCAGCTCACCGTGCCCTCCCCGGTCTCCGCCGGCTATATCGTCATCGAGTGGGGCTAGGATTCCAAGACGCACCCTCGTCCCCGCAGGCGGCGGCATCGACAGCACCGCCCTCGCCCTCCTCGTCCTGCGCGAGACCGAAGACGAGGTCGTCCTCTCCTACTACCGCGAGCCGGCCCGCGAACTGCCCGCGCGCATCGCCCGCGAGCAGGCCGCAAGCGAGGCCGTCGCAGACTGGCTCTCCCGCAACGTCCGGCCCGTGCGCCACGTGTCGCGCGACGCCCTGCGCCTCGACCTCGATGCCGGCGCCGGATACCCGATCAGGGACGGGAGAGGGTGGGAGGGCGTCTGCGACCCCACATTCGGCCCCTGGGGCCTCGACCGGTACGCAACCCACGCCGACGAGGCCGAGCGCCACCGCGCCGACCGGGTGATGCTCGGCATCACCTCGTGGGACACCGCCGACGACATGCACCGCATGTACTGGTATCCCGTCTACCGCGCGCGCACCGCCGTCCCCATGGAACTCCCCTTCTTCCCCGGCTGGGAGGACGGCGCGCAGTGGCCGCCGTCGCGGGACGACCCCTTCGGACCCGTCGCCGGGCGCTTCATGCTCCAGGCCCTGCTCCCGCCCGGGCTGGAGGCGCTCACCTGGCGATGCACCGTCGCGGCAGAGCCCTGCGGACGCTGCCCCCGATGCCGCCTCAACGCCTTCTTCGAGCGCTTCTGCCGGGGACGCCCGGCGGACGGGATCGCCCGCATCGACGACGCCCTCGAACGACACCGCGGCGCAGGCCGATGGTACGCCGACGCCGACCCCGGAAGATGGACCGGTCACGACGGATACGACGCCGCAGAACGCGCCGTCGAAGACCCCGAATGGTGGAAGGCCGAACTCGAACGCCCGTGCCGCCCCGGCGCCCGCCCCGGTCCCGACCGCGCCTGAAACCCTCACGCACCGCCCGTGCACGGGCCCTGAACCCCCCGCGCAGCGCTCCTTCACGGCCCATGCACAGGCCGGTTTTTCCAGCCCGATTCAGCCCCGAAAACCAGACGATTTTCCAGGCCATTCGCAAAGACTTCCGGCCGCGATTCGCAAAGACTTTCGGCCGGCTACAAGCCTCCCCGGAGGACGAGCCGGGAACAAATGCGCAGCGTGACGTGGAAATCCTGAGCTCGCTTCCCGGCGTCGGCAGGATCGTCCTCGCCACGCTGCTCGCAGAAGCACACGATCCTCTGCGCCGGCGAGACTACCAG
Organism: Alphaproteobacteria bacterium; assembly: GCA_963422645.2. Lineage (GTDB taxonomy): Bacteria > Pseudomonadota > Alphaproteobacteria > UBA828 > UBA828 > WTGU01. The sequence continues at coordinate 158,101 of CAXXVO010000005.1, read as the reverse complement.
GCCTTGCGATGCCTGTCCGGCGTCGCTCCCGTGACCAAGCGGTCCGGCAAGTCGCTCATCGTCATACGACGTCTCGCGTCTCACAACCGGCTCCAGGACGCCGTCTACCACTGGGCCGGGGTCGCGATACAGCACGACCCCGTCAGCAAGGCGAAATACGCCGCGCTGCGTGCCCGCGGCCACGGCCACGCTCGTGCACTTCGCGGCGTCGCCGACCGCCTGCTCGGCGTTGCCTGCGCGATGCTCGAAAACCAGACCGTCTTCAATCCCGCCTTCGCGAGACAAGCCCATGCAGCGTGACGCAGAAACCACACAGAGTGCCAAGCACGCCTACTCGCGCGTGCCGGAGCCCTCTTTACAAATGGTGGGGAGTCCCCCCCCCCCGACGGTCAACGCGATGTGCTGCACGCCGTCGAGCAGGTAGGTCATCGGCGCCCCCAGCACCCCGTTCGGCAGATCCAGGGACACGATCTCGGCCCCCCTCGCCTTGTCGTAGGCTACCCATCCCGAGCGGTCCAGTTCGCGCCGACCACCGTCATGCCGTCGTTGGTGGGCATGGCGTATGCCCCTCGCCATTCCCCAACGTAGAACTCCACACCGTCGACGGGCACATTGCTCCAGTAAGTGAAGTAGGTGCCTTGGAGCCGCGGCTTCGCGTTGTATTCTTGCGCCCGCACCGCGCGCGCCACCAGCGAGTTCATGCCGTCCGCACCGATGACGATCCGGGCGGTCTCTCTTGCGGTGGAGCCGGTCTTGTCCGTTCCCACAATTCCGGTCACGCGGTCGCCGTCGCCTGCGAGATCCCGGACGAAGAAGCCCTCCCTGACCTCGGCGCCGGCCTCCCCGGCGGCATCGACCAGGATCTTGTCGAGCACGTAGCGTCTCGGAGCGAACGCGTGCTTCTGACCGTCCAGCGGAGGCGGTTCGCCGGCGAGCGAAAAAGCCCCGAAGTCGATGATGAAGGACGACATCGGTGGACAATCCGATGCGGCGACCTTGTCGAGCAAGCCCCACTTGCGCAGACGATTGGTCTCGTTCTGCCAGACGAGATGCGTCGACATGGTCTGATCGCTCGGGAAGGTCGCCCGATCGAAGAGCAGCACGCGGTAGCGCTTGCGCGCAAGAAGCATCGCAAGAGAGGCGCCGGCACACCGTGCCCCCACAACGATCGCGTCATACATGGCGCGGCCTCCCGTCGATCAGCCCGGTGGATCGACAAGGCTAGCGTCGACATGGAAGCGTTGCCAAGGCTTGCGGGTCCGCCCGCGACCCCTTCGTCGCCGTCGCCGGTAGAACGGCATTCGTCCGGCACCGCAGCTTTCTCCTGTCGCTCGCGGAAAATGGTAAAGAAGACCGGGACTACGGCATCAGGACGCATGCCACACCGGGAGAAGCCATGAGCAACAAAGCTGCCGTCATCCACGAAAAGGGCACGCCCGACGTCTTCCGTTGGCAGGACTGGCCGGTCGGCGAGCCGGGACCGGGCGAAGTTCTGATCCGGCACGGCGCCATCGGGGTGAACTATATCGACACCTACAACCGGCGCGGCATGCCGCATCCCTGGCCGGTGCCGCCGCTGCCCTTCGTCTTAGGGATTGAGGGCGCGGGGACGGTCGAAGCGGTCGGCGACGGCGTGACGGAATGCGCGGTCGGCGACCGGGTCACCTATGCCAGCCCACCGCACGGCGCCTATGCGCAGCGCCGGGTGATGCCGGCCAAGCGGATGGTCAGGCTGCCCGACGGCATCTCCGAGGAAGACGCCGCCGGCATCACGCTCAAGGGTCTCACCGCCCAGTATCTCTTACGCCGAACCTACCGGGTGCAGCCGGGCGATGCGGTGCTGGTCCATGCGGCGGCGGGCGGCATGGGGCTGATCCTGTGCCAGTGGGCCAAGCACCTGGGTGCTGTCGTGATCGGCACGGTGTCCACCGACGAGAAGGCGGAACTCGCCAAGGCCCACGGTGCCGACCATGTCGCCGTCTATTCGCGCGAAGATTTTGTGCCGCTGGTCATGGAGGTCACCGAAGGCAAGGGCTGCCCGGTGGTATACGAGAGCATCGGCAAGGACACGTTCACCCGCTCGTTGGACTGTTTGCGACCGCTCGGCATCCTGGCGAGCTACGGCCATGCCTCGGGCGCGCCGGACCCCGTCGATGTCGTGGATCTGGGCGCGCGTGGCTCGCTGTTCGTCACCCGCCCGGCGCTCATGCACTATGTCGAGGAACGCGAGGACCTGGTCGCTTCGGCGCAGGAGTTGTTCGACGTCGTTGCGTCGGGGGCGGTGACGATCATCGTCCGCAACCGCTATCCGCTGCGCGAGGCCGCCGACGTGCACCGCGCCATCGAGGAACGGCGCACCACCGGCTCGACGGTGCTTCTGCCCTTCGCGTGACGCGCATCCCGTCCCCGCCGGCGAAGAGTTTTCCCGTCGCGCTGTTCCTCGAATAGGTCGTGCAGGCCTACTCGGGATGAGGGGCTTTCTTGATTTCCCCTCGCCCTGTACGGCCACCTCGGCCGCCTGTTGTTCGGCGTGCACTTGTGATCCCTCATTGTGACATGGGATCAATCGCTCTTATGAAACAAGCCGGTGCGTTCGCCGACAGGATGCAAAATGCTTATTTCATGTAACTACCCAGGTACCCCAATCCTGAGTTGAGGACGGTGATTATGGCGGCGGCCGCGGTCTGGTTCTGCCACCGCGATTGGTTCTTGACCTCATAGAGTTGCGGGACTATGGACTGCTCTCTCGCGTGACGGGAGCGGTCCATGGGGTATTTCGGCTCGAAGGCGACAGCAGGTCTGTGCCAAGCGCTGATTGCGCTGATGCCGCCGCACTCCGTCTACATCGAAAGCCACCTTGGGGGCGGGGCGCTGACGAAGCGCAAGCCGCCGGCCGTGCGTTCGATCGGCATCGACCGCGATGCGCAGGCGCTCGAGGCCTTCGTCTGCGACTACCCGGTCGATCTGGTTCACGGCTGTGCCCATGACTTCCTGGCCTCGTTCCCGTTCCTGGGCCCGGAGCTGGTTTACAGCGATCCGCCCTATCTGCACGCGACCCGCCGCTCGGCGCAGCGCTACCGCTTCGAGTACGAGGAGGCCGGCCACGTCGCGCTTCTCGCGCTGCTCAAGGCTCTGCCCTGCCAGGTCATGATCTCGGGCCATCCGTCGGCGCTCTATGACGAGGTGCTGGCGGGATGGCGCCGGCTGGCGCTGCAGGTCACGACCCAGGGTCTGGTGCGAACCGAGGTCGTCTGGTTCAACTACGCCCCCGACCGGATGCATTGGGCCAGCCACGCAGGCCGGAACTTCACCGACCGCCAGCGCATCAAGCGCAAGGCAGCCAACTGGGGCCGGCGCTACCAGGCCTTGCCGCCGGGCGAACGCCTCGCCGTGCTCGCCGCCATGATGGCCGTCGAGGCCGAAGACACGTGACGGTGTCGCACTGGCACGAAGACCTCGCCGCCCGTAACGAGGCCTTCTGCTGCCTGAAGGAGCTTCTCGAGCCATCATCCCTCGCAACCACTGTCGTCGTTGCCGTCCGGGAATGGGGGCAGGGGCTGCTGCGATCAGCCACCGCGCTCGCCCGGGAAAATGCCGCACTCGAGCAGGAGAACGCGGCCCTGCGCGAGCGCATCGCCGAACTCGAGCGCAGCGCGGCCCTCAACAGCACCACAAGCAGCAAGCCCCCCGCCAGCGACGGGCTCAAGAAGAAAAGCGGAGCCCAGAGGCGCACCCAAAGCCAGCGCGGAAAGTCCGGCGGGCCCAGTGGCGGCCAGCCCGGCCACAAGGGAACCACCCTCGCGCGGAGCGACAGCCCGGACCGTGTCGTCGATCACCACCCCTCCACCTGTTCCGGCTGTGGCGTCGAGCTCTCGGACGCCGACCGGCAAGGCGCGCCCGCCTGTCGGCAGGTCTTCGACGTACCCGAGCCGCAGCCTCTCGAGGTCACCGAACACCGCGCCCATCGCTGCCTCTGCGGCGCATGCGGCACGCTGACACGAGCCGCCTTCCCGCCGGGCGTCACCGCCCCGGTCCAGTACGGCCCTCGCATCACCGCTTGGGTGAGTTACCTGCTGTACGCCCAGTTCGTGCCCGAGAAGCGTCTGGCCGAACTCATGAGCGACATCTTCGCGGTGTCCATCTCCACTGCCACGATCGCCGCCATGGGCCGGCGCACAGCGCAGCGCTTCGAGGGCTTCCTCGACCATGTCGCCGATCTGATCCGCACGCAGGCGCCGGTCAAGCACCTCGACGAGACCGGCCTGCGTATCGCCGCCCGTACCCGCTGGCTCCATGTGCTGTGCACCCCGTTGCTCACCGTCCTGCGCATCGGCGAGGGACGCGGCGATGTCGAAAAGAACCTGAAAGGCATCCTCGTCCACGACGACTTCGCCCCCTACTTCACCATCAAGGGCGTCCGCCACGGCGCCTGCAACGCACATCACCTGCGCGAACTCCAGGCCCTGATCGACATCGAGAAGGAGGAATGGGCGGCGAGCATGCACCGCCTGCTTCAGCGCGCGCGCAGGGCCGCCCGCTTCGCCCGTGAGAAAGACCGTCAAGTCCCCGCCTCCCTGGTGGCCCGCATCTCAAGGGCATGGGACCGTATCCTCGAAGAAGCCATCGCCTTCCATGAGGCCCAACCGCCGCTCCAGATCGCAAAGCGAGGGCGAAAGAAACGCCGCATCGGCCACAACCTCGCGCGCCGCCTTCAAAAGCATAAGGAGGGCTGCCTGCGCTTCCTCACCGACCTGCGCACGCCGTTCACGAATAACGAGGCGGAGCGTGACATCCGTATGAACAAAGTGCATGAGAAGATCTCAGGCGGCTTCCGCTCCCTGCAAGGCGCCTGCAACTTCGCCGGAATGCGCAGCGTCATCGTCACCGCTCGAAAGCAAGGCTGGAACATCCTGCAAATCCTGGCGCACCCGGAACCGATGCAGCTGATCCCTATACTGCGCTCCTGAACTTCTCCGGCTCATCCTGAGTATCGCTGTCCTCTCATCTTGTTCGCGACGCGGCGTTCATCATCCTCTCGCGCTCAAGAGAGTAGGCACCCCCGCGGCGTGGGGGCGTTGACGCAAAAGGAACTGGCTTGTTCCATAAGAGAGAGGGGGTACCTGGGCAGTTACTATTTCATGTGCATTGCGGCAAGATCAAAAGGCCGCCGGGTGACTTGCCAGCTGGCGAGGCCAAGGCAATATCGACGATCAGGTCAGACGCCCCCGCCCGCCAAAGCGAAAATCTCTAGGCGGCACGCGCTGCGTCCTTCTCCGGGCCCATCGCCAAGCCTTCTCGGACCCGACGCGAGCTCACCGGCCAGAACTGCTTCGGCAGCAGGAGTCGCTTGGCAAAGAGTCAGTCTCTTATACGAGGTCCGGGGCAGATCGCCCCTGCCATCAATGTCAAACGCCGATCGCGACCCGGGTCATACTCTTGAACGGGTGACCGTTGTCACACCACTGAGTGAGACGACCTCGGGCACGCTGCCGAAGCACCAGCAGCGTGGTAGAATCGGCGCCGGCGCGGCGGCTGCATGGCATGCTCGCGCATCGGGCGTTGGATCTTCTTGTGGTTCACGATCCAGCCCCGATGCCTGAGCGCCACCTGCATGCGCCGCCAGCCATAGGCTTCCAACTCGTCCTTGATCGCGTGCATGGCCTCTACCAGGGCGGTGTCGTCGGCCGATCCCTCCGGTTCCCTGTAATAGGTGGAGCGCGCTATCCCCATCAGTCGGCATCCTTCGGCGATGGAGAGCCCTTCTTCGGGCCAGTGATGACGGACATGGGCGCGCTTCCCGACCGCCGTCCTTGCCTTTGAGCCCCCCTTAGGAACTCGATCTCCAGGGCCTGTTTGCCGACCAGCCGCTCGAGCGCCGTGATCCGGGCCTCGTATTCCTGGATCATGCCGGCCGCCTCGGCCAACAGCGCCGCCGCCCGCTCGCCTTGCTCCAGCACATCGAGACGCTCCAGGCAACGTGCCGCCAGCCGCTCGTTCAGAACGTCCAGGTCGTGCACCTTCGGGATCGGCACGAGGAACTTGCGGCGCGCCATCTTCACCAGAGCCTCGACCTTGCCCTTATCGTTGCCCTTGCCGGGCCGGCCGAAGCGGTCGCGGAACAGGTAGTGCGACTGCAGATGCGTGAACGCACGAGTGCGCCGGCGGGTGCCGTCGCCCAGGATCCGCACCACCGCGAGCGTCGTGTTGTCGTACAGGATTGATCGGGGGACCCCGCCGAGGAAGGCGAAGGCGCTGACATGGCCGTCGAGGAAGGCCTCGTTCGTCTCCCGGGGATAGGCCTTCACGAACCAGACATTGGAATGGGGCAGGATCAGGCAGAAGAAGGCGACCTTCTCGCGTTGCCCCCGCAACTTCACCACCGCCTCGCCGAAGTCGACCTGGGCATGGCCCGGCGGGTGATGCAGCGGAACGAAGGCCTCCCGCGTCGACTGCCGGCGGGACCGCACATAGTCCTTCACGATCGTGTAGCTACCCGTGAACCCGTGCTCGTCCCGCAGTCGCTCGAAGATCCGATGCGCCGTGTGCCGCTGCTTGCGCGGCACATCCGGATCCCTGTCCGCCTCATCGTGCGCTCCGCGCGCGTCCCGCGCGACAAGGATCGCATCGATGATGCCGGTGAACCCGTCCGGCTTGGTCCGGCGGTAGCCCGGCGGCGCCGAATAGCTCAGCATCTTCTTCACCGTCCGCCGGTCGATGCCGAACCGCCGCGCCGCCTCGTGATGGCTCAGACCCTCATCGACAACCGCCAGACGAACCGCCGCATAGATCTCCACGCCGTACATCCCCCGCCCCTCGACACTACCGACAAGGGGCCATGGGTGGCGAAATTTTGCGTCGCCGCGACCGGACCGGGTCGTGTCCCACAGCGTGGTGCATTATTCCTCCGCCGTCGACACGCCGGCTTGGCTGAGGAGAATTGCCCGAGACGAGGACCGCCGACTGGACGGCACCTCGTCGTGATCTGTTCTCGCGAACTTGCCCCCCTGTACCTCTCATGACGCTTCAGCCGTTTCGGGGTGCAGACGTTGCTTAGCCATTTCCTCGACCTTCATCGCAGCAGTGCTGGCTGGCCACTGGCTTCGCCGGAGCGCGTAGCGCGGAGGGGAAGCCAGTGGCCAGGTGCAGCTCATCGAAGCTCCCTGCCATCGTGGCAGTCCCGTCCATTGCGGACGGGACGGGCCAAGGGATCGAGAGCAACCGAGCGCCCCCTGCGCCGAGAGCACCTGGGGGGGACCTGTGCCTCGGTCCCTGGCCACGATGGACGCCTGGTGGGGAGTTTGCGCCTTGAGCGCCAGTACAGGGACGGGAAGGCATCGTGGCGGTCCGTTTGCACAAGGGCGCGAAGGGAATGCCATGCACATGCTTGAGTATTTTGCGGGGATCGACTGGGGCTCGGAGACCCACCAGGTCTGCGTTGTCGACAGCGCTGGCGAGGTGTCGGCCGAGCGGGCCTTCAGTCACGGCGGAGCCGGTCTCGCAGAGATGGCGGCCTGGATCCTCGCCAGGGCGGGCGTCGACCCGCACGCGATCGGGGTCGCCATCGAGATCCCGCACGGACCCGTCGTCGAGACCATGATGGAACGCGGCTTCACGGTCCACTCCGTGAATCCGAAGCAGCTCGACCGCTTCCGCGACCGCTTCTCGCCGGCCGGCGCCAAGGACGATCGCCGCGACGCCCGCGTGCTCGCCGATGCCCTGCGGACCGATGGCCATGCGTTCCGGCGCCTGGACCCGGCAGCGCCGGAGATCGTCGAGCTGCGCGAGTGGTCGCGGATCGCCAACGACCTGACCCGCGACAGGACCCGGCTGGTGAACCGGGCCCGCCAGCAGCTCTGGCGCTACTATCCGCAGCTCCTCAAGGTCGAAAGCGATCTCACCAGGGCCTGGGTTCGCGAGCTCTGGTGCCTTGCGCCGACGCCCGCAAAGGCGCAGCGCGTCCGCGCCGCCACCGTCGCCAAGCTCCTGAAGCGCCATCGGGTGCGCCGGATCGATGCCGAAACCGCGCTCCGGATCATGCGCGAGCAGGCGGTGTCCGTCGCACCCGGCACGACCGAGGCCGCAGTCGCTCATATCGAGGTCGTCTTCTCGCAGCTTGCCGTCATCGCGCAGCAGCTCGCCAAGGCCTATGGCGAACTCGACCGTCTGAGCGCAACGCTGTCCCGATCGGCAGCCTCCCCGGAGGACGAGCCGGGAACAAATGCGCAGCGTGACGTGGAAATCCTGAGCTCGCTTCCCGGCGTCGGCAGGATCGTCCTCGCCACGCTGCTCGCAGAAGCACACGATCCTCTGCGCCGGCGAGACTACCAGGCCTTGCGATGCCTGTCCGGCGTCGCTCCCGTGACCAAGCGGTCCGGCAAGTCGCTCATCGTCATACGACGTCTCGCGTCTCACAACCGGCTCCAGGACGCCGTCTACCACTGGGCCGGGGTCGCGATACAGCACGACCCCGTCAGCAAGGCGAAATACGCCGCGCTGCGTGCCCGCGGCCACGGCCACGCTCGTGCACTTCGCGGCGTCGCCGACCGCCTGCTCGGCGTCGCCTGCGCGATGCTCGAAAACCAGACCGTCTTCAATCCCGCCTTCGCGAGACAAGCCCATGCAGCGTGACGCAGAAACCACACAGAGTGCCAAGCACGCCTACTCGCGCGTGCCGGAGCCCTCTTTACAAATGGTGGGGAGTCCCCCCCCTTTCCTCTATGGCTGAATGCGAGAGCAATTGGACCTCACGCCACATACGTTCGGAGGTCGAATGTCAACTGGGAGGAACCAATGAAGCATTTGATTAGAGCCACGGTCGCATCGGCGACAATTCTGGGCAGCGTGCTGATTGCGTCCGCTTCGTTTGCTGATGAAGAAAGAAGTAACTGCCCAGGTCGTCTGATTTGTCATTTTGGGCCAGTGGATTGAGGCGTTTCTCGTTCGGAGTTGGTGGAAAGGGCTTGACGGGAATTTCGGGAAATGACTCAACAACGACATGAGCAATCCCGAGTCGCCGCGCGGCCCTTCGACGGGAGCAGCGCCCGAAACGCCCGCGCAGAAGATCGCCCGCCTGGAGGAGGAGAACGCCCGGCTTCGGGAGGAAAATGCCTGGCTTCGGCAGCAGAACGCGCGGCTGGAAGAGCAAGTCGCGCGTCTCGTCGAGCGCATCGAGGAGTTGGAGCGCCGTCTCGGCCTCAACAGCGGCAAGCCGCCTTCGAGCGATGGGCTGAGGAAGCCGAATTCGAAGCGGCGAACCCGAAGCCTGCGCGGCAAATCGGGCCGCAAGCCCGGTGGCCAGCCCGGCCACAAGGGCAAGACGCTGCGCCGCGCCGATCACCCGGATCGGGTGAAGGATCACGTCCCGGCTTCCTGCAAGGGATGCGGTTCGCCGCTTTCGGACGCGGCCAGGGCGGGAACGCCCGTCGCCCGCCAGGTGTTCGATCTGCCCGAGCCGAGCCCCCTGGAGGTGACCGAGCACCGGGCGCATGCCAAGTGCTGCGGGCATTGCGGGACGGTGACCCGGGCGGCGTTCCCCGACGGGGTGTCGGCGCCGGTGCAGTACGGCCCGCGCATTGCCGGGGTGGCGGTCTACCTTCAGCACGCTCACTTCCTGCCGGAGGATCGGCTGTCGCAGGTGATGGCCGAGCTCTTCGGCGCGCCGGTGACGGCTGCGACGTTGGCGACGATGAGCGAGAGGGCGGCCGAGCGGCTGCGGGACGCGGCCTTGCACATACAGGACCTGGCGGCGGGCACGGCGCGGGTGAAACACATGGACGAGACCGGCTTGCGGATCGGCGGTCAGACGCAGTGGCTTCATGTGATCTGCACGCCGCTGCTGGCGGCGTACCGGGTCAGCGGCAAGCGCGGCGCCCTGCTCTCGGGTGTCTCCGGCATCGTCGTGCACGATCACTGGAAGCCGTACTTCGCGATGGAAGGGGTGGAGCACGGCCTGTGCAACGCCCATCACCTGCGGGAGTTGCAGGCGCTGGTGGACATCGAAGGGGAGGCTTGGGCCCGGCGGATGCAGCAGCTCCTGCGCCGAGCCAATCGCGCCGCCCGCATCGCGCTGGACAAGGATATCGCCGTTCCGGCGAGGCTTGTGGCGCTGATCGAGCGCCGATACGACGAGATCATCGCCGATGCGCTGGCCTTTCACGAGAGCCAACCACCGTTCTCGCCTGGCAAGAGGAAGAAGCGCCGGAAGCGAAGGATCGGTCACAATCTGGCCTTGAGGCTGCGCGACCACAAATGCGCGGTGCTCCGGTTCCTGATCGACCTCGAGGTCGGGTTCACGAACAACGAGGCCGAGCGCGACCTTCGGATGATGAAGCTGCGCCAGAAGATCTCCGGGGGCTTCCGGTCCGCGCAGGGGGCCGAGAACTTCGCCATCCTGCGCAGCGTCATCACCACCGCCAGAAAGCAGGGCTGGAATATCATCGAAGCCCTGACCAGCCCATCGGATCGGCTCATCGCCACCGTCAAGTGCGCGTAAGCTCACCTGGCACGGGTTCTCCAACAGCGGAGCCATTCTCATAAACGATCATGGTCGACGCCGTGCTGGACCACCCCATAGAATGAAAATCGGTGCCCGTCGCGCGGGCGGACTTCGGGCCACATCGGGGTAGCTTACCGGTCGCAGTCCGCAAGAGGGGCATCGTGAGCTGTGAAACCCGGCGACCACAGAGGAGCACACGGGCGTCGCGTGGGTAGCGTTGTGCCGAATCCCAGAGAATTTTCACAGCAAGAACCTGGGCAGTTACAGAAAGAACCTTGAGAATCGTCATGATCACGCATGCTGCGGCGGGCGACAGCTTCTGGGCGCCGGTCAAGAAGGGAGCCGAGGATGCATCGGCTCTTATCGGGGCGGAGCTCAGCTACCAGGCCCCCGAAGGCGGGGCCGACTTGGTGGCGATGCACAACCTGATTCGTTCCGCCACCGCTCAAGAACCGGACGGGCTGATCGTGGCGGTCACCGACGTGGACGCCCTCGGGCCGGGGATTCGGGCGGCGGTGGATGCCGGGATTCCGGCTGTATCGATCAACCTTGGTGTGGGCACGCAGGAGCAGACCGGCACCATGTTCTTTGTCGGAGAAGACCTGTACGAAGCCGGCGTTATCTCCGGCAAGCGCCTCAAGGAGCTGGGCGGCACCAAAGCCGTGTGCTTCAACCTGTTGCCCGGCAACATCCTTCTCGACGCGATTTGCAATGGTTTGGATGAGGGTTTCGGCAGCCCCGCCGGCGTCGTGCCGTCCAACTGGAATCCCTCAGACGTCGCCGCCAGAACAAGAGGCGTTCTCGAGTCGGATCCGGAGGTCGACGTCATAGTCTCGATGAGCACGACCACTGCGCCCACGATCGCAGATACGGTCGAGGAGATGGGTTTGGCCGACGAGATCCTCCACTCGACCTTCAACCTCTCCGAGGAGGTGCTTGAAGATATCCGCGACGGCAGGATCACCTTCACCATCGACCAGCAGCCCTATCTACAAGGATACCTGCCGGTGATCGCGCTCAATCTGAAGGCCCGCTATGGAATCACGTTCATTGTGGATCACATCGGTTCCGGCCCGCTGGTCATTGACGCGTCCAACGCCGCGTCGGTGCTCGAACAGACGAAGAACGGATATCGATAAACCTCGATTGGCGGCGAGCGGTCTGCATGAAAGTGCGGACCGCTTCGTCGTGGCAATCGCGTCGCCGCGCGGCGACGCGGCGGCCACAAGTCCTCGGCCATAGACCCTTGGTGTGAGCTGCTCGTTGAGCGAGGAGCAATAGATGACGGAGAGCCGCGACGAGCGACTCCTCCGGACGCCGCTGTTCGTGCGCGTCATGCGCCGACCGGAACTCGGCGCGGTCGCAGGTTTTGTGGTTGTGGTGGTGTTCTTCCTTTTCACCGCCAACGCGTCGATGTTCACGATAGCCGGGATCATGAGCTGGATGGTGCCGGCGGCACAGCTCGGCATTCTGGCCGTGGCTGCGTCGCTTCTCATGATTGCGGGCGAATTCGATCTCTCGATTGGCTCGATGATTGGCTTCTCCGGCATGATTTTCGGGGCGTGCCTGATTGTTTGGGATTTTCCTCTCTGGTTGGCGATCATCGTAACGTTCGCGATGGCGGCATGCTACGGGTTCATCAACGCCCAGATCGTGCTCCGGACCGGTTTGCCTTCGTTCATCGTCACGCTCGCCTTCATGTTCGGCCTCAAGGGCGCAACCCTGGTCGGACTCAAGATGATCACGGGCGTCACCATATTGACGGGCGTGAAGGAAGCCACCGAAGGCGACTGGCTGAGGCTGTTCCTCGCCGACGACGCGTTCGAATCGGCTTTCCTGTGGATGGGATCCGAGGGCTGGATCGACACGTTCAGGAGCGGCTTGCCCAAGGCGAAAGGCGTGCCGGTTGAAGTGTTGTGGCTCTTGCTCCTCACGCTCGTTGCCACATTTGTCCTGGTGCGTACCAGATTCGGCAACTGGATCTACGCGTCGGGAGGCGATGCTCGCGCAGCGCGAACCTCCGGCGTGCCGGTAGAGAGAGTGAAGACGACTCTCTTCTTGGGCACCGCGTGCTCGGCCGCGCTGGTCGCAATCATTACCGTGTTGACGATCGGTACGACGCACACCCTGGCTGGCGCGCTGAAGGAATTCGAAGCCGTTATCGCGGCGGTGGTCGGGGGCTGTCTTCTGACCGGAGGCTACGGATCGGCCATCGGCGCCGCCGTGGGAGCGGTGATTTTCGGTATGGTCCAAATCGGTTTGACGTACACGAGCTTCGACCTCGACTACTACCTCGTCTTTCTCAGCGGGATGTTGTTGGCCGCCGTCGCCGCCAACAACTACATCCGTCGGCGCGTTACGGGTGAACGCTAATGGAACGCGACCGGGCACCGGGCAGCGCTCCCATGGTGGAGGCAAGGGACCTTAAGAAGAACTTCGGCGCGGTCGTGGCGTTGGCCGGGGTGTCGCTTGCGGTCCGCCCGGGCGAGGTCTTGTGCCTGCTTGGCGACAACGGTGCCGGCAAGTCGACCGTCATCAAGATCCTGTCAGGCGTCTTCAGGCCGACCGCGGGTCAGATCTTCGTGAACGGCACGGAGGTTCGTCTCCGGAACCCACGCGAGGCCCTGGATCTCGGGATTGCCACCGTTCACCAGGATCTTGCCATGATCCCGCTGATGTCGGTGATACGAAATTTCTTCATGGGGCGGGAGCCGGTCAAATCGTTCGGTCCACTTCGTCTCTTCGACATACGGCGCGCCATGCGGACAGCGCGCGAGGAAATGGCATGGATCGGCATCGACGTACGCGACCCGCACCAGGCGGTGGGGACATTGTCGGGAGGAGAGCGGCAGTGTCTGGCGATTGCGCGAGCGGTGCATTTCGGCGCTCGGGTACTCATCCTCGACGAGCCGACGTCGTCGCTCGGCGTCCACCAAACCGCGACCGTGCTGAAGTACGTCGATCTTTTGAGGACGCGCGGCCTGAGCGTGATCTTCATCACGCACAACATTCATCATGCCTTCGCTGTCGGCGACAGGTTCATGGTTCTGAACCGTGGCCGAACGCTCGGCAACTGGGACAAGGGCGATATCGCGCGGGAGGAATTGGAAACAGCGATGGCCGGAGGAAGGGCGGTTCGCGAGATTTCCGAAGAACTCGGGAAGGCTGTATGACTGGCGCGATGCGAACGCGGCTACACGCATGAAGCCGTCGGCCGTCTTGCCCCTTGCGCCCTGTCCGATGGCGACGCCACCGAACGGCGGACATTCTTGCTCGGAGTGAATCGACCACCCCGGCTGCGACGGCTTGCACTGCTATTCGATTGACACCGTGTGTGGAGGCCCTTCCGGCGATAGTGCAAAGGAGACACAGACGATGAGTCTCAGCAGGGAACAACTGGAGGAGTACAGGGAAGACGGATTCCTGCTCGTCCCCGATCTCTTTCGGCCGGCCGAGCTCGCTTCCGTGATCGCCGAGCTGGACGAGCTGGTCGACGGCATCGCGGCGATACTGCACGAGCGCGGCCACATCGCCGACACCCACGCCGACAAGGGCTTCTCCACGCGTCTTGCCGCCCTCAACCGGGATTTTCCCGGCGCCGGTGTCCTCGCCAACCTGCGCGGCAAGTTCGGACCGGCCCTGGCGGAGCTCTGGCGCTCGCACCAGCTCCTCGACATCGTCGAGCAGCTCATCGGCCGCGACATCGACGGCCATGCCAACTGGGTGCTCCGGTCCAAGACGCCCGAGACCAGCCGGCTCACCGTGCCGTGGCACCAGGACGCCGCCTATTTCACGCCGGATGCGGAGGCCACGTTCATTCCCACCATCTGGATTCCGCTCGTCGACGCGACGCGGGAGAACGGCGCGCTACAGTTCCTGCGCGGCGCCCACAACCCGCCCCGGATCTACCACCACGACATCGAGAGCCAGACCACGGCGAACCGCGATTCCTGGTATCTCATCATGGATGGGGCGGACGTCGCGGCCGAGGAGATCGTGACCTGCGAGGCGCCGCTGGGCTCGGTCATCCTCCACAGCAATCTCATCCCCCACCGCTCCACGGAGAACCACACCGACGCGGTGCGCTGGGCCGTCGACCTGCGCTGGCATGCGCCCGGCACGCCGCCGGGCATCAACATTCCGTCCGTGCCGATGCGGCGGGTGGACGAGCCCGGCCTCAAGCCCGACTTCAAGGTCTGGGCCGGGGAGTTCGAGGAGAAATGGCACGAGCGCAACAGCCGCGCCGACTCCGAGGAGCTCGAGCTCACGGTCGACGGTACCTGGCTCGCGCGCTGGGAGGCCGAGCCGAAGGCGGGCCCGCGCTTCATGGATCGCGGCGCGCTGCGCGGCGTGCTCGAAGGCGCATACGTCTGACCGCCGCCCGGGCCGCCGCGGTGCCGCAGGCCGCGCTTCAGCACCTCGACCGTAGCGCGCGCGATGGCCGCCTCCTCGTCGGCCGCCACGACGACTGCCGCCACCGCGCCTGCAGGGCGTGGACCTGCCGGTGATCGGCCAGGCGCCGACAGATCTGATACTGATCCTTCCCTACATCATGACGGTAGTGCTGCTGGCCGGCTTCTTCGGCCGCGCGTACTGACGGGCGATCGAGACGGGTCTCGCTCGGCCCGGTGTCGCTGAAGACCGTCGCGGAGGCCCGCCGGGAATGCCATGCGCGCAAGGCGGAACCGGAAGCGACCAGAGCGCCCAGGCGGGTCGCTCCGCTATTTCGGGACTTCATCGAGGGTGCGTGGAAGGAAGCCCATTTGCCGTGAAACAGATTCTGGCGAGGGACGCGCGGTGACGCTCCAACCCCGAGGTCACGGCGTTGGCTGAGACCGCCAGGGTCGGCGCGGCGGAGACGAGCGGTGGACTTCCCCGATGTGGTCCGAAGCGGTCCCGCGTAGCCGGCTGACGAGATGCGGGCCGCTCAGGCGGCCTTGAGTTCCGCGCCTACGGGCTCGATGTAGCCGTAGCGGCGGAGCATGCGGATCCACCGAGGAGCGTTGCGCTTGACCATCAGAGCGTCGTAGTCGGCCGTGCGGTCGTAGTAGGGCCTGCCGGTCTTGAGCACCACATAGATGATGCGCAGCATCTTGTGAGCGCCGGCGACGATGGCGCGCTTGTAGCCGCGCCGGGCGGCGAGGGCGCGGTGATGAGCCTCGAACTGGCACCCCTTGGTTCGGGCCGCGCCGTGGGCACACTCGACGAGGCAGGCGCGCAGGGTCTTGGAGCCCATGCGGGTGCGTGCGTTGCGGCGCTTGCCCCCGCTCTCGTTGTTGCCGGGGCAGAGCCCGGCCCAGGCGGCGAAGTGCTCCTTGGAGGCGAACACGCCGATGTCGGGGCCGATCTCGATGAGGATGGTCGAGGCGGCGGTGCGGTCGATGCCGGGGATGGTGGTCAGCAGACGGAGCTGCTCCTCCCACGGTGTCATCTGCCCGTCGATCTTCCTGGTGTAGGACGCGATGCGCGCCTCAAGCGCGTCATGCTCCTCCAGCAGGTCGTTGAGCATGAAGCGGTCGTTGTCGCCCAGGCTCAGGGTGAGCGCCTCGCCGAGCCCCTCCAGCTTGTTCGCAACGTGGCTGGTGAGCGAGGCGAGGATGACCTCGCGCGCCGTCCCCTGCGCCAGGCCGTCGAGGATCTTCCGGCCGTTGACGCCGAAGACGTCGGAGAGGATGCCGCCGATGCGCGCACCGGCGCGGTCGATGATCTTCTGCACGCGGTTGCGCACGGCGGAGCGCTGCCTGACCAGGACGCGGCGCTGGCGGCTCAGTGCGCGCAGCTCCCGGAACGGCTCAGGCGGAACGTGGGAAGGCGTGCAGAGCCCGAACTGGCACACGCAGGCCAGCCACACGCTGTCCGCCACGTCGGTCTTGCGCCCCTTCAACTGCTTCACCTGACGCGCATGCACCAGGATCGCCTCGAGCCCGGCCGCCTCCAGGGCCGCGAAGGGCGCCTGCCAGTAGACCCCGGTCCCTTCCATCACCGCAGCCTCGACGCCGTGACCGGTCAGCCACGCGACCATCTCCTCCAGACCGCTCGGCAGCGTGCCGAAGCAGCGCGTCTCCACCACCGGCTCACCCTCGCCCTCACAGAGGCGAACCGTCGCGGTGATCTCCATCTTGTGCACGTCCAGACCCGCCGCGCGCGGCCGGACGACGTGCAAGCCTTCCGTCTTCATCGCCTTCCTCCTCATTTGCGCTCTCGCCACGGCGGCGTACGATCACGCCGTGGCATCGCCACGGTGGAGGCGGGGACAGCGGTCGGAAGAACACGCATCCGACGAGCGGGTGCGGTGCAATTTGCCGCGCGTCCACGGCCACGGGCCGGGTACAATACGGGGTGCGGAGCCGGCCGCCGGAAGCAGTTTTGTCATCGGGAACTACGTCACCGATATAACGACGCTCACACGTCCCCACCTCCGCCAATACCCATCCTGACACGGCAAATGGGTGCAAGCGCAAGGAAAACGTCAGCCGAACCGCTCCTGTTTCATGCCACGGGGTGGCTCAGAACCGCGGGGACCATGACTGTTTTGACGGATACAAGCCGTCCACGAGAAAGGGCGTCCAGTCCCTGCTCGACCGCCAGCTGCTGCCCGCCTTCGGCTCCAAGCCGCTCGATCGCATTGCCTAGGCCCAGGTCGGGCGATGGTTCGACCGGTTCAGCCGGACCGCGCCCGGCAACGCCAATCACGCGCTCGATCTACTCACCCAGATCATCAACTTCACGTTCGCCCGCGGCCACCTCGGCACCAACCCGGCGCGGGCCGTGGAACGGAACCCAAGACGGGTGCTCACGCACTTTCTGTCACGGGAGGAGATATCCCGGCTCCACAACGTCCTGGACAGGCAGACCCGCGACAGTAGGCGTGAGCAGGCAAATATCATCCGGCTCCTGCTTCTGACCGGATGCCGCAGGAGCGAAATCCTCCGGCTGCGCTGGTCGGAAGTCGATCGCGACAGGCTGGTCCTTGCCGACGGCAAGACCGGGCCAAGGATCGTTCCCCTCAACACTCCGGCCCGGCGCATTCTCGAACGCCGGCCGCGCGGTGGAAGCCCGTTCGTCTTTCCGTCCCCGAGAGATCCCGCCCGGCCCCGCAGCTGCAACCTCGCGTTCTGGGATCGCGCCCGGCGGGAAGCCGGCATTGAGGACGTTCGCCTTCACGACCTCCGCCACTCCCATGCCAGCCACGCGGTGATGAACGGCGTGCCGGTTCCGGTCGTCTCCCGGCTGCTCGGTCATTCCGATGTGCGCACGACGCTGCGCTATGCCCATCTGGGAGATCGCGAGATCGAGGCAGCGGCCGAAAGGGTCGGGCAGTCTATCTCTGCGATCATAGACGTCGGAACAGACTGAGGCGGGAACGACGGGCGCGAGCGTCCACCGCCTGGTGGGCATCGAGCATGGCGGACTCCGTGCTGGAAGGGCGTCGAACCGGCGCCAGAGCGGCGCGGAACGGGTCCTCCCTCCAGTGGGACTGGATACGTGGCACCCGCGCCGTGTTGCCGGACTTGAGGGCCGGGCTTGATCGCGTCGCTTCGCTCCGGGGTGGCCATTTGGGTAACAATCACCGGCTACGTCGAGTGATATCCGCCGGCTACATCGGCGAAGTTCCGCTCGAAGCGAGGCCGCCCAATATGCGACTCTTGCCATTGGAGCGAGAACGGCCCCATGGTCTCCTGTCGAAGCGAATGGGCATAGGAGAAGCACCATGTCAGCCAACGACGCTCGGGAACTGGACAGTTCACGACTCATGCGCCCAAAGCGGCTACTTCTCTGGTTCGGGTCGGCGATCGTAGCGCTGTTACTCCTGATCATCGCAATCCCGGTCATGGCCACGGAGAAGGACCGGCACCTGCAACTGGTGTCGACGGCCTGGTCGCCGTTCACCAACCCGCCGGGACAGCCGCGCTTCGCCCTCGATCTGGTCGAGGAGGCTCTCGAACGCCTCGGCATCATTGCCGACACGGTCATCGTGGACGAAGCCAAGTTTACGTCCTCGCTGCTGAGCGGCGAGTTTGACGGAAGCGCAGCGCTCTGGATTGATGCGGAGCGCGAACGCCAGCTTATTTACTCCCAGCCGTATCTTGAGAACAGGTTGGTCCTCGTCGGGCGCCGGGGCAGCGACGTATCCGCAACCACGCTGGCTGCGCTCGCCGGCGAGCGGATCGCCCTGGTAGCCGGGTACGCCTATGGCGAGGCGGTCGAGACGGCCGCCGGCTCGATTCTCGTCGACTCGCGCGGCCTGGAGGACAGCGTGGCAATGGTCCTCAGCGGCGAGGCGGACTACACGCTGATGGACGAGCTGGTCGTCCAGTATCTCCTCAGCAACCATCCAGAGGAAGCGCGAACCCGACTGGCGTTCGGCTTCACACCCCTTCTGTCGCGCTCCCTGCACTTCGCTGTCCAGCGCTCTCTTCCGGACGCTGAATCGATCATCTCACGGTTCAACATCGAACTGAGCGCCTTGATGGCCGACCGCAGCTATCATCGCCTGCTCCACCTCGACTGGATCCACGCGGACGTCGACGGTGACGGTCTCGTGGAGTTCGTGCCTCATGACGATCGAGTCGGATCACGCCCGCCAGAGCATTCCTACGAGCTCTTCGCGACAAGTACCTCGCTCGCAGACCCCGGCACGACGGGGCGATTCTATATCGGTGGCGATATCTACGATGACTGGTCCGCAGTGCCGGACCGGTTCACGGCCTCGGAATTCGAAAGACCCGCACGCGAATTTAAACTCTTCACCTTCAGCTTTTAGCCCAAGCTACGCGACTGCGGCTCGTCTCACGTGATTTTGGGTAGGGGATTCTGGCGGCCTGAGCATCACGCGGAATACACCGAAACCAAGCCGCCAGGCTGTCCGAATCGGCGGGGCCGTTTCATTCTATTCGAGAGCTTCCACGAGCCCCGGAATATGCTCCGCTCCGACCGGCACGACGATGGACGAGCCCGCGAAGTCATCCCCCACCGGCTCGTGCCTCCCTCCCAGACACTCGGCCAGGAAGGCTTCCGCTACTGCCAGGAAGGAGAGTGTGTTCTCGGGCCGACTGATGCTGTGCCCTTCGTCGGGATAGATGACGGCAGTGACCGGGAGGTTCCTGGCCAGCATGGCCTGAACGATCTGCTCAGCCTCGGCTAGCTTGACCCGAGGGTCGTGGGCGCCGTGGCCGATGAGCAGGGGCTTGCTGATGCGCTCGACGTGCGTAAGCGGGGAACGCTCGGCCAGGAAGGCCCGGCCCGCCTCGGTGCGATGGTCGCCGATCTGACGGACCATCCGCTCGATCGCCGGCTCCCAGTAAGGTGGAATGCTGTTCAGCAGGGTAACTAGGTTCGAAGGGCCGACGATGTCCACGCCGCAGGCGAAGGTATCCGGGGTAAGGGTCAGGCCCACCAGAGTGGCGTAGCCGCCGTAGCTGGCACCATAAATCGCCACCCGCTGCGGGTCGGCGATCCCCTGCTCGATGGCCCACTGCACGGCGTCGATCAGGTCGTCGTGCATCTTGCCGCCCCACTCCAAGTTGGCGGCGTTGACGAACGCCTTGCCGAACCCGGTGGAGCCCCGGAAGTTTACGGTCAACACGGCGTAGCCCCGGTTGGCCAGGAGTTGGCACAACGGACAATAGTTCCACTCCACCCGCTCATGGGGGCCGCCATGCACATGCAGGACCATCGGCAAGGGGTGGTCCGGACGCCCCGAGCCATCCCTGTCGCTCTCCACCGGCAGCATGTAGTAGCTCACCAGGTCCAGCCCGTCGCGCGACGTGATAACGACCGGGTGCAATTTGGCCAGCGGCAGCCCCTCCAACTCTTTCGCGTGCGTGAACAGGAACGTCGCCTCTTTCCTGGCTCGGTCATAGCTGTAGTAGCGCGCCGGCCCGTCGTCCACCGGGTAGACCACGATCCAGCGGCTGTCGTCCAGGGGGCGGCTGATCACCTGAAAGTCGCCATCGGCCACCGTGCGCAAGTATTCCATGTCGGGGGCGATGGAGTCGTCCAAAATGCGGTACTCCCTGCGATCATAGATGAAGTCGACGGCCTGGATGGTCCGTTCCCTGGGGTGTCTCATCACGCCGTTCACATCGGCCCTGGCGTCGGCGGCGATGACGGTCTGTTCCCCGGTGTCCAGGTTGATGGCGGTAAGAGCGGAGGTATCCCGCCCCCGGTTGTCCGCCAGATACAGGACCCGCCCTGTCTCGTCGAAGCCGAAGATCTTGCCGGTCTCGACATCTTCCAGCGGGAATTTGATAAACGACTCCCAGCCGCCGCCAGCGGTGGAGCGCAGCAGTTCGCTGCCCCCGTCCTCGGAGGGACGGCTGGCGAAGCGAATGTTGAAATCGTCATCGATGAGGAAGCCGGCGAACCGGTCGTTCACCTGCACCAGCCGCCTTTCCCCGGTTCTGACGTTGATCCGATAGATATCGTTGTATCGGGGGTCGCGGCCGTTCAGACCCACAAGCAGCTCGTTGGGGAACTTGGGGCTGCCCCCCACGATGACCGCCCGCGCGCCGACCATTGGGGTCAAGTCCCAGATCGCGCCGGTATCCAATTCGACGGAATAGAGATGCGCGTTCTCGTCGCCTTGCCAGTCCATGAGGTAGCCGATGTGATCGCCGGCGTCGGCCCAGAAGTAGTTGCCGATTCCCCCGAACGTGTCCCGGGTGACGGGCCGGGCCGCCGCCGGGTCATCCACCGGCCCTACCCAGACGTTGAGCACCCCGTCCACCGGGGCGGCGTAGCTCAGGAAACGCCCGTCCGGGCTGATCTGGACGTTTATCTTGTCCGGGTTGCCGAACAGGACCTTGCGGGGGATGAGCGGTGTGGTCGTGGCACTGGCCGATGGCCCGACCTCGACCTCCGCTTCCTCGGCGACTTCCTGCTCAACCTCTACTGGCGTGTCCGCGCGCGCATCGGAAGCGCAGACCATCGCGAAGAGCGGGACGGCCATCAGGCTCAACACAATTAACCAGGACTTGGGCCGCGGCCCCGAAGTCGGTTGCATCAGAACCTCCCTAGCCAGCCCCCCGCATTCCCAATTGGACAGGCCATTGGTGAGCAGCTCCCATGGGGCGCTCCAGTCTCAGTGTTGGCTGAGCAATGGAGGCGCGGCCGAGTTCGACGTGGCTGGCCGAACGCCCTTCGAGTGCCGCATGCGATCCTGTCGCGACGCGCGACTGGGCGCTTGTCCGCCCGTGGCACCGACCCTAGCAATATTCTACCAGAGCGTTTGATGACCCATCGTCCTGTTCGGGCGCTAGAATTCGCACGACTTGAACGAGAAACTGAATTCGTCTGCCCCCGACCAGCCCAGGTCACGGTGGCGCGCCGCAGCCCTCGCGAAGGGACCCAACTCCGCACGGACCTCCTCGCAGTTGAAGTCCAGCACGGGCTCCGGCGTCGAGAGCAGTTCGGCAGCACTATGGCTTCTGGAGTACACGGGAGCAGGACCGGGCGTATCGATGTCGCTCGTCAGGGTCTCCAGAACCCTGTCATGGGACCGGGCGATGTCCTCAGGAGAATCATGGGGGGTGTATCCGCAGGCATCGAGAAACGCCAAGAGCCCGCTCAGGGCGAGTGTCCCCGCCAATACCTTCATGACTCCCTCCCAGTCGATTGAACGGTGTGGCCACCCCGCGATTTGCAGTGAACCCGGAGCGAGGGCCCCTGCATGCGCCAGCCGCAATTCACCATACCCGAATTATTGTGGCCGGGACACAGAACCAAAACAACAGAGGGCTAGTCACCTGGCACGGAAGTAGGGTTCATTGTAGGGTGGCTCTCCGAGTCGGACAGAGGAGGTCATCTCGATGGCGCGCGGTACGGGACGGCCGCTGGCGGCCCTGGTCTTGAGCGGTGAGGAGCGGTCGTTTCTGGAAGCGCAGGTTCGCCGCCACCGTGTGGCGCGCTCCATGTCGGATCGCTGCCGCATGATCCTGCTTTGCGCGGACGGGCTTGGCAACAAGGCGGTGGCCGCAGAGATCGGCGTGCACGAACACACCGTCGGCAAGTGGCGGAGGCGCTTCGTCAAGGACCGCATCGAGGGTCTGTCGGACGAACCCCGGCCGGGACGGCCGCGGACCATCGCGGACGAGAAGGTGGCGCAAGTGATCGAGCGGACGCTCACCTCGACGCCTGCGGACGCCACCCACTGGTCGCTGCGCTCGATGGCGAAGGAGGCGGGGCTGTCGCACACGTCGATCTGGCGCATCTGGGGCGCCTTCGGCCTGCAGCCCCATCGGGCCGAGACCTTCAAGCTGTCGGCCGATCCGCACTTCGTGGAGAAGGTCCGCGACATCGTAGGCCTCTACATGTCGCCGCCGGATCGCGCGCTGGTGCTCTGTGTCGACGAAAAGAGCCAGATCCAGGCGCTCGACCGCAGCCAGCCGGTCCTGCCGATGCTGCCGGGCATCCCTGAGCGGCGCACCCATGACTACAAGCGCAACGGCACGACCTCGCTCTTCGCCGCCCTCGACGTTGCCACCGGCTCGGTCATAGGCAAGTGCTATCGCCGCCACCGGGCCAGGGAGTTCCTCGACTTCCTGAAGGTGATCGATCGCAATGTCCCGGACGGGCTGGACATCCACGTCGTCATGGACAACTACGCCACCCACAAGACGGCGGGGGTCAAGGCCTGGCTGGCGCGGCGTCCGCATTGGCACGTCCACTTCACGCCGACATCGGCGTCGTGGCTCAATCAGGTCGAGCGCTGGTTCGCCGAGCTGACACGCAAGCAGCTGCAACGCGGGGTGCACACATCCACCCGCCAGCTCGAAGCCGACATCCACGCCTTCATCGAAACCCACAACGAAAATCCCCGACCCTTCAGGTGGACCAAATCAGCCGACGACATCCTCGCCGCCGTCAAGCGCTTCTGCCTTCGGGTCGAACAAAATTTATGCCACGAACTTTAGATTCAGGTGACTAGATCAACCGCTGTGATCAGCGGTCGAGTAGCTCAGCCATTTGGCTTTTGCCCTCACGGACCCGCGCGTGGCGGGGGGCGACCGGTTCGCTGTGTAACTGGTTGATAAGGATGCGGTTCGGCCGTGGAGGCGGACGGCGTTGTGATCGCTATCGGCTGGGATTTCTCAAGTCACTGGTAACGACTCTGGCTGTGCGCTACCGTCGCGCGCATGGCTATCCGCGACGAGGATTTGGTGCGGACGTGCCTCTAGTTGAGGGCGACGACGGGATCTCGGAGCCGCATTCTGGCCCGGATCACCTGCAATACTCCATATAATACCAGTAAGACCGTCCCACCCGGATACGTCGCTCCCGGTCACCGCCTTATCGCCTCTATTCACAATCATATCCACCGCATGCCCCTCCCCAATGACAGATCAATCATCTCCGACATACGCATTCACTTCCCTGATTGCAACATAGTCCTCCAAGCCCTCCTCTCTTACATCAGAACGGTACCGCTACAATTCTCTTGCGCAATTCCACAACTACCAGTAACATAACACTTAATCAGGAGACAAAGCAACCCACCCAATCTCGTGACTCGTAACTGCCCAGGTACCCCCTCTCTCTTATGGAACAAGCCAGTTCCTTTTGCGTCAACGCCCCCACGCCGCGGGGGTGCCTACTCTCTTGAGCGCGAGAGGATGATGAACGCCGCGTCGCGAACAAGATGAGAGGACAGCGATACTCAGGATGAGCCGGAGAAGTTCAGGAGCGCAGTATAGGGATCAGCTGCATCGGTTCCGGGTGCGCCAGGATTTGCAGGATGTTCCAGCCTTGCTTTCGAGCGGTGACGATGACGCTGCGCATTCCGGCGAAGTTGCAGGCGCCTTGCAGGGAGCGGAAGCCGCCTGAGATCTTCTCATGCACTTTGTTCATACGGATGTCACGCTCCGCCTCGTTATTCGTGAACGGCGTGCGCAGGTCGGTGAGGAAGCGCAGGCAGCCCTCCTTATGCTTTTGAAGGCGGCGCGCGAGGTTGTGGCCGATGCGGCGTTTCTTTCGCCCTCGCTTTGCGATCTGGAGCGGCGGTTGGGCCTCATGGAAGGCGATGGCTTCTTCGAGGATACGGTCCCATGCCCTTGAGATGCGGGCCACCAGGGAGGCGGGGACTTGACGGTCTTTCTCACGGGCGAAGCGGGCGGCCCTGCGCTGAGCGCGCTGAAGCAGGCGGTGCATGCTCGCCGCCCATTCCTCCTTCTCGATGTCGATCAGGGCCTGGAGTTCGCGCAGGTGATGTGCGTTGCAGGCGCCGTGGCGGACGCCCTTGATGGTGAAGTAGGGGGCGAAGTCGTCGTGGACGAGGATGCCTTTCAGGTTCTTTTCGACATCGCCGCGTCCCTCGCCGATGCGCAGGACGGTGAGCAACGGGGTGCACAGCACATGGAGCCAGCGGGTACGGGCGGCGATACGCAGGCCGGTCTCGTCGAGGTGCTTGACCGGCGCCTGCGTGCGGATCAGATCGGCGACATGGTCGAGGAAGCCCTCGAAGCGCTGCGCTGTGCGCCGGCCCATGGCGGCGATCGTGGCAGTGGAGATGGACACCGCGAAGATGTCGCTCATGAGTTCGGCCAGACGCTTCTCGGGCACGAACTGGGCGTACAGCAGGTAACTCACCCAAGCGGTGATGCGAGGGCCGTACTGGACCGGGGCGGTGACGCCCGGCGGGAAGGCGGCTCGTGTCAGCGTGCCGCATGCGCCGCAGAGGCAGCGATGGGCGCGGTGTTCGGTGACCTCGAGAGGCTGCGGCTCGGGTACGTCGAAGACCTGCCGACAGGCGGGCGCGCCTTGCCGGTCGGCGTCCGAGAGCTCGACGCCACAGCCGGAACAGGTGGAGGGGTGGTGATCGACGACACGGTCCGGGCTGTCGCTCCGCGCGAGGGTGGTTCCCTTGTGGCCGGGCTGGCCGCCACTGGGCCCGCCGGACTTTCCGCGCTGGCTTTGGGTGCGCCTCTGGGCTCCGCTTTTCTTCTTGAGCCCGTCGCTGGCGGGGGGCTTGCTGCTTGTGGTGCTGTTGAGGGCCGCGCTGCGCTCGAGTTCGGCGATGCGCTCGCGCAGGGCCGCGTTCTCCTGCTCGAGTGCGGCATTTTCCCGGGCGAGCGCGGTGGCTGATCGCAGCAGCCCCTGCCCCCATTCCCGGACGGCAACGACGACAGTGGTTGCGAGGGATGATGGCTCGAGAAGCTCCTTCAGGCAGCAGAAGGCCTCGTTACGGGCGGCGAGGTCTTCGTGCCAGTGCGACACCGTCACGTGTCTTCGGCCTCGACGGCCATCATGGCGGCGAGCACGGCGAGGCGTTCGCCCGGCGGCAAGGCCTGGTAGCGCCGGCCCCAGTTGGCTGCCTTGCGCTTGATGCGCTGGCGGTCGGTGAAGTTCCGGCCTGCGTGGCTGGCCCAATGCATCCGGTCGGGGGCGTAGTTGAACCAGACGACCTCGGTTCGCACCAGACCCTGGGTCGTGACCTGCAGCGCCAGCCGGCGCCATCCCGCCAGCACCTCGTCATAGAGCGCCGACGGATGGCCCGAGATCATGACCTGGCAGGGCAGAGCCTTGAGCAGCGCGAGAAGCGCGACGTGGCCGGCCTCCTCGTACTCGAAGCGGTAGCGCTGCGCCGAGCGGCGGGTCGCGTGCAGATAGGGCGGATCGCTGTAAACCAGCTCCGGGCCCAGGAACGGGAACGAGGCCAGGAAGTCATGGGCACAGCCGTGAACCAGATCGACCGGGTAGTCGCAGACGAAGGCCTCGAGCGCCTGCGCATCGCGGTCGATGCCGATCGAACGCACGGCCGGCGGCTTGCGCTTCATCAGCGCCCCGCCCCCAAGGTGGCTTTCGATGTAGACGGAGTGCGGCGGCATCAGCGCAATCAGCGCTTGGCACAGACCTGCTGTCGCCTTCGAGCCGAAATACCCCATGGACCGCTCCCGTCACGCGAGAGAGCAGTCCATAGTCCCGCAACTCTATGAGGTCAAGAACCAATCGCGGTGGCAGAACCAGGCCGCGGCCGCCGCCATAATCACCGTCCTCAACTCAGGATTGGGGTACCTGGGTAGTTACCGTGACTCACTCCAACTATTTTGCCGTGAAACAGATTCTGGCGAGGGACGCGCGGTGACGCTCCAACCCCGAGGTCACGGCGTTGGCTGAGACCGCCAGGGTCGGCGCGGCGGAGACGAGCGGTGGACTTCCCCGATGTGGTCCGAAGCGGTCCCGCGTAGCCGGCTGACGAGATGCGGGCCGCTCAGGCGGCCTTGAGTTCCGCGCCTACGGGCTCGATGTAGCCGTAGCGGCGGAGCATGCGGATCCACCGAGGAGCGTTGCGCTTGACCATCAGAGCGTCGTAGTCGGCCGTGCGGTCGTAGTAGGGCCTGCCGGTCTTGAGCACCACATAGATGATGCGCAGCATCTTGTGAGCGCCGGCGACGATGGCGCGCTTGTAGCCGCGCCGGGCGGCGAGGGCGCGGTGATGAGCCTCGAACTGGCACCCCTTGGTTCGGGCCGCGCCGTGGGCACACTCGACGAGGCAGGCGCGCAGGGTCTTGGAGCCCATGCGGGTGCGTGCGTTGCGGCGCTTGCCCCCGCTCTCGTTGTTGCCGGGGCAGAGCCCGGCCCAGGCGGCGAAGTGCTCCTTGGAGGCGAACACGCCGATGTCGGGGCCGATCTCGATGAGGATGGTCGAGGCGGCGGTGCGGTCGATGCCGGGGATGGTGGTCAGCAGACGGAGCTGCTCCTCCCACGGTGTCATCTGCCCGTCGATCTTCCTGGTGTAGGACGCGATGCGCGCCTCAAGCGCGTCATGCTCCTCCAGCAGGTCGTTGAGCATGAAGCGGTCGTTGTCGCCCAGGCTCAGGGTGAGCGCCTCGCCGAGCCCCTCCAGCTTGTTCGCAACGTGGCTGGTGAGCGAGGCGAGGATGACCTCGCGCGCCGTCCCCTGCGCCAGGCCGTCGAGGATCTTCCGGCCGTTGACGCCGAAGACGTCGGAGAGGATGCCGCCGATGCGCGCACCGGCGCGGTCGATGATCTTCTGCACGCGGTTGCGCACGGCGGAGCGCTGCCTGACCAGGACGCGGCGCTGGCGGCTCAGTGCGCGCAGCTCCCGGAACGGCTCAGGCGGAACGTGGGAAGGCGTGCAGAGCCCGAACTGGCACACGCAGGCCAGCCACACGCTGTCCGCCACGTCGGTCTTGCGCCCCTTCAACTGCTTCACCTGACGCGCATGCACCAGGATCGCCTCGAGCCCGGCCGCCTCCAGGGCCGCGAAGGGCGCCTGCCAGTAGACCCCGGTCCCTTCCATCACCGCAGCCTCGACGCCGTGACCGGTCAGCCACGCGACCATCTCCTCCAGACCGCTCGGCAGCGTGCCGAAGCAGCGCGTCTCCACCACCGGCTCACCCTCGCCCTCACAGAGGCGAACCGTCGCGGTGATCTCCATCTTGTGCACGTCCAGACCCGCCGCGCGCGGCCGGACGACGTGCAAGCCTTCCGTCTTCATCGCCTTCCTCCTCATTTGCGCTCTCGCCACGGCGGCGTACGATCACGCCGTGGCATCGCCACGGTGGAGGCGGGGACAGCGGTCGGAAGAACACGCATCCGACGAGCGGGTGCGGTGCAATTTGCCGCGCGTCCACGGCCACGGGCCGGGTACAATACGGGGTGCGGAGCCGGCCGCCGGAAGCAGTTTTGTCATCGGGAACTACGTCACCGATATAACGACGCTCACACGTCCCCACCTCCGCCAATACCCATCCTGACACGGCAAATGGGTGCAAGCGCAAGGAAAACGTCAGCCGAACCGCTCCTGTTTCATGCCACGGGGTGGCTCAGAACCGCGGGGACCATGACTGTTTTGTTTGTATCTAACTCCACGCTTGGGGACACGACCTCGGTTTGGGGCCTGTTCTGTCCGCCCGCGCGGTAACGCCGTGATAGGGGCGTGACGGAATGCCGTACAAAGACCCTTAACTTGGCCTTAGGGCTCAGGATAGGCGTCGAAGGCGATGCCGATACGCTCGCCCGGCCCGTCGAAGGGCAGCGTCCCGTGAAAGACATAGGAGGGGAAAAGCAGCGCCGTGCCGGCGCGGGGGGAGAGGCTGGCGCAGCGGAAGGTGCTCCCTTCCGGCGGGTCGTGGTCGGGACGGCCGAACTCGAGCCAGCCGCCGCGGTCGGTGCTCTCGGCACCAATTTGTGGGGGCACAGTGACGTAATAGACCCCGCTCAGCCACGCGCCCTCGTGAATGTGCGGCGGGTGCCGGCCGCCCGCGGTCAAGATGGAGGCGATCAGCGTGAGCCGGTAGCGCCGGGGGATGCGGGCGAGGAAGGGGCTCTCCGGGTCCGCCCTGAGTGTCTCCCGGTAGGCGTCGATCGCGGCACGCAGTGCGCGCTCCAGGTTGCGGATGGGTGGGCTCGGCGCGGCCAGCAGGTCCTGTGTCACCGCACCGTTGCGGGTCACGCGGTTGGGAGGCTCCCAGACCAGGGAGGGCGCCTCGCGAACGGCGGTTGCGAGCGCCTCGTTGAAGGTGTCGATGTCGCCGCTGCCGGGCGGCGGCGTGAGGGAGACCCGGGTCACGAAGCGGTCGAAGTCATAGAGCCCGCTGCCGGCGTCGCCATCACCCGCGAATTGCTCGGCGAGCGCGCAGGTCGCCAGCGCGTTCTGGCAGAAGGGGTCGATGACGAGCGCGCTGGCGCAGGCGGCGAGGGCCTGGTCCACCGCGCCGAGGGCGAGATGGGTCCACGCCAGCCGGTGGTGCGCCTGCAGGTCGTAAGGGTCGAGGGCGATGGCCCTGCGGTAGGCCGTCGCCGCTTCTTCCAACGCACCGGCCGTGCTCAGCGCGTTGCCGAGATTGGTGTGAGCGTTGGCGTAGTCGGGGCGGAGCGCCACAGCGCGCTCAAGCACAGCGCGGGCCTCGGAGTCCTGCCCGGTCTCGAGGAGGAGGATGCCGAGGCTGTTGTGCGCTTCGGCATAGGTCGGCGCCGCCTCGGTCGCCTGGCGCAGCAGCGCAGCCGCCTCGTCGAATCGGCTGCAACGGTAGCGGGCGATGCCGGCATAGTGCAGGACGCTCGGGTCCTCGGCCCCATCGCCTGCCAGCAGCTTGGAGAGGAGCTGATCCGCCCTGTGCGGGCGGCCTTCCTTCATGTGTCGCACCGCGCGGGCGAGGACGTCCGCGTGGGGGGCGGCCGGATTGCCGGCGCGGGTGCGACCGGCGCTGGCCGCAGACTGCCGTCGTCTCGCTCGCCGGCTCATCGTGTTCGCCGCCCCGTCAGGGCGCTTCGGTGCCCTCTCGACCCCGGCGTCGGCGCGGCCCTCACCTCCGGCGCGCGACCTGCAGCGGCGCTCAGCGGGCCGTCAGCCCGACGTTGATCAGCGGCGTATCCAGGGCGGAGCCGAGGACGATCATCAGGGCCAGAAACACCCAGAACACGTTGTCGGCGCAGAGCTGAAGAATGCGCTTGGATTTTGGGTTCATGGCCCTGCTCCTCTCGTCGCCGCTGTCGCTGGTCGGCGCCAATGATTCCAAGCGAGCGAGTAGAACGCAACCGCCCGCAGACCCGCAGACATGGTCTACCCTACGAATTTCGTAGCCACTGAGGCCGAAATTCGTAAATGCCGTGGATAGCCAGTCGCTCTGTTGACATTTTCGTTGGACAAGGGAGACTGCCGCGAGCGCGGACGAATCCGGTCGTCGCAGCGGCGGCGGGGGGCGTGATCTGCCCCCTGGGCGTTGTGACATCGGCGAAATGCAAGGGAGACCTCGAACATGCGTGTCAACAGACGGACCATTCTTAAGGGAGCGTTGGCGGGGACGGCCGGCATCGCGGCCACCTTCCCCCACATCTACGTCAAGGATTTCGGGCAGGCCTGGGGCGCGAAGCCCTGGATCTACAACGACGAAGACATCAAGGTCGGCCTGCTCTGGTCGCAGACAGGCAACCTTTCGGTCGTCGAGAACGATTCGACCCAGGTCTCGCTCTACGCGATCGACGAGATCAATGCGGCGGGCGGCATCGCCGGCAAGATGGTCGAGCCGGTGGTGGTCGACGCCAAGTCCGACATCAAGGTCTATTCCGAGAAGATCACGCAGCTGATCCTCCGGGACCGCGTGGTGTCGGTGCATGGCAGCTACACCTCGGCGAGCCGGCGTGCGGTCATGCCGATCGTGATGAAGTGGGACCACCTCTACTACTACCCGACCTGCTACGAGGGCCGGGAGTGCATGCAGAACATCATCAACACCGGGCCGCTGGCGAACCAGCACTCCTATGACCTGGTGCCCTTCATGGTGGAGAACTTCGGCCCCAAGACCTATCTGGTCGGCTCCAACTACATCTGGCCGAAAGAGTCCAACAAGAACGTCAAGGTCTGGCTGGAGCGGGCCGGCGGCGAGGTGCTGGGCGAGGACTACATCCCCCTCGGCGGCTCCGAGTTCGCGCCGGTCTTCAACAAGATCCGCCAGCAGCAGCCCGACTGGATCATGTCGACGGTGGTCGGTGACTCCGACATCGCGCTGCACCGGCAGTTCCTGCAGGAAGGCTTCAAGTCCGACAAGACGCCGATCGCATCGCTTACCACCGGTGAGATCGAGACCCGCGCCATGGGCAACGAAGCCGGCGCCGGTCACTTCCTGTCTGCGCCTTACTTCCAGACCCTGCAGAACCCGACCAACGAGAAGTTCGTTGAGGGTTATCTCGGAAGCCAGTACGGCGGCGGCGGCGTCACCCACTACAACATGGAAGAGACCTATCTCGGGATCTACGTGTGGAAGAGGGGTGTCGAGCGGGCCCTCGAAGAGACCGGCGGCGACTGGGAAGCCATCACGCCGCGCATGATCCGCGACGTGAGCGGCAACTGGCGCGACCAGGGCCCGGTGGGGCTGACCGCGGAGGAAAGCCCGGAGGGCAAGGTCTGGATCGATCCGGACAACTTCAACATCTGGCTCAAGCCCAAGATCGGCCAGTGCGGTGCGGACGGTCAGTTCACCATCGTGCGCCAGGCCGACGAGCACGTCGGGCCGGATCCCTACGCGATCTATCCCGAGCGCGGCGTCTGCAAGGCCGACGGCCTGCACCGTCCGGACGGCTCGGTCCAGAAGGACGTTCTGTAAGAGACCTGATCGATCTGATAGTGTCGGGGCGGGGGAAGAGTTCCTCCGCCCCGCCGTTCCCCGGTGGGGGGCGGCGGTCGGCTGACCTCCCGGGCTCGTGCTCGCGGGGCACCGCCGGCAGGGCCTCAACAGGGAGAGAGGCGAGACTCAATTCATGAGCGTCCACGATTTCTGGACACCCTTCGCCGCAGAACCGTTCATTAATGCGCTGATTATCGGGCTCAGCCTCGCCAGCATCTGGCTGGTCGCGGCTCTCGGGCTCACCATCATTTACGGCACCATGGGCGTCATCAACATGGCCCATGGCGAGTTCATCATGCTGGGCGCGTACTTCACCTGGATGCTCCAGTTTTTGGGCGGGGTCCCCTGGCTTCTGTGCCTGCCAATTTCGTTCGTTATCGTCGGCTTCATCGGCTGGCTGGTCGAGCGCGGACTCATACGACATTTGTACGATCGACCATTGGACACGCTCCTCGCGACATGGGGCGTTTCCTTGGTCTTCGTCCAGAGCATCCGGCTGATCTTCGGCGGCGAGCCGCAGTACGTCGCCGTGCCCGATTGGCTGACGAGCGTGATGACGATCGACTTCGTGCATGTGCCGTGGATCAGGATCTTCATCTTCTTCGGAGCGCTGGTGCTGGTCGCCATGACCTGGGCGATCCTGTTCAAGACCAATATTGGAATCCAGGTCCGCGCGGTCATGCAGAACCCGCAAATGGCGGCGTCCTTCGGCATCAATTCGAGCCGGGTGTACGGCCTCACCTTCGCCTATGGGGCGGGCCTTGCCGGAATCTCTGGCTCGATGTTCGCGGGCCTCAAGACGATCTTCCCGGACATGGGGCTGGGCTACGTGGTCGAGGCCTTCCTGGTGGTGGTGACGGGCGGCGGCGAGCTCTTCGGCAGCCTGGCGACCGCCGGCATCATGGGCGAGATGTTCTCGATCTTCTCCTACTTCACCAACGACACCTTCGCCCGCTTCGTGCTCTTCATCCTGATCGTGATCTTCCTGCGCTTCCGTCCGCAGGGGATCTTCGCGCCCAGCATGGCGCGGCGCTAGGGCAGGCGAGCGTCATGCTGTTGGACAGGTTGAAACTGGCGCCGACGGAGCAGCGGCACAACCTCTATCACGACAAGCGCGCGCAGTGGGCGGTGTACGTCGTTGCCTTCGGCGGGCTCGCCACAATTCCCATCTTCATGGGCGACGACCCCTTCGCGCTCAACCAGTTCGCGCGCTACGGCGTCTTCGGCATGCTGGCGCTCTCGGTGAGCCTGGTGTGGGGCTTTGGCGGCATCCTCAGTCTGGGCCAGGGGATCGCCTTCGGCATGGCGGCCTACGGCATGGGCGCCACCATGCAGATGCAGTACCAGGACCCGGAGTACGACCCGATCCCGAGCTTCATGCTGACCAACGAGCTCGAGAAGCTGCCGACGGTGTGGGAGCCCTTCTGGCATGCCGAGGTCGGGCTGATCCTGGCGCTTGGAATCCCGACCCTCTTCTTCGTCATCTTCGGCATCCTGATGTTCCAGGCGCGTCTTGCGGGCGCCTTCGTCGCCATCATGACGCTCGCCATGCTCGGCGCCTGGTACAACATGGCCTACGACATGCAGCCCTTCACGGCGGGCTTCAACGGCATTTCCCCGCCCAGTGCGTTCCACGCGTTCGGTGTCGAGGTCGACCCCTACAGCAGCATGATCTACTGGGTGGCGCTCGGTGTTCTGGCCGCGCTCACGCTCGGGACCAAGGCGCTGCTCGCGAGCAAGTTCGGCACCATAATTCAGGCGATACGAGACGACCCCGAACGAGCGCGCTTCCTCGGCTACAACGTCGCCTTCTATCAGGTGACGGTGTTCACGATCTCCGGCCTCATCGCCGCGATCGCGGGAATCGTCTGGGTGATGATCGTCCAGTACGTCTCGCCGACCGCGCTCGAGATCTTCTTCAGCATCACCATGGTGATCTGGGCCGCCGTCGGCGGCAGGCTCTCGCTCTTCGGCGCGATCTTCGGCGCCATCTTCATCAACACGATCCAGAGCTACGTGGGCGACGCGTTCCAGGCTGCCTGGTTCGTGATCCTCGGCACGATTTTCATCGTCGTCGTGCGCTTCCTGCCGAAGGGGATTGCCGGCCTGTTCGAGATGATCGTCGGCCTTGTCCCCTATCGCGGCCGCGCGCCGGTTCAGCCCTCCCTCGGGTCCCGGCGGGCGGCGGACTAGGAGGGCGGGGACATGAGCGCGATTCTGGAAGTCACGGACCTGACCAAGGCCTACGACGAGTACAGGGTCGTCGACGAATTCAGCTTCCAGGTCGAGCAGGGCGAGCTGCGCTGCCTGCTCGGGCCCAATGGCGCCGGCAAGACCACGACGATGGACCTGATCACGGGCCGCCAGAAGGTCACGGCGGGCAAGATCATGTTCCAGGGCCGCGATATCACCGGACTGCCGGAGCACCGCATCTCGAAGCACGGGATCGGCCGCAAATTCCAGGTGCCGGCGGTGTTCAGGGACCTCACCGTGCGTGAGAACCTGCAGGTCGCCTACACGCGAAACACCAATCCCTTCATCAACATGGTCACGTTCAGCCAGCGCGCCGGGCGCGACCGCCTGAACGAGATCGTCGAGCTGGTCGGACTTGAGGGACGGCTGGACGAGCTCGGCGGCAACCTGAGCCACGGCGAGACGCAGTGGCTCGAGATCGGCATGGTGCTGACCCAGGATCCCAAGCTCCTGCTCATGGACGAGCCCACCGCCGGCATGACCGAGCAGGAGACCCACCGTACCTCCGAAATCTTCAACCGGCTGAAGGGCTCGCACACGCTGGTCGTGGTCGAGCACGACATGGCGTTCGTGCGCGAGATCGCCGATATCATCACGCTCATGCATCTGGGCAAGACCCTGGCGGAGGGCCCCATGCACGAGGTGGAGAACGATCCGAAGGTGCGCGAGGTCTATCTCGGCACCGAGGGCATCAGCGATGCTGCTTGAGCTGGAAGGCGTCACCTCCTTTTACGGCAAGACGCCGATCCTCCAGAACGTGAGCCTGGGCGTCGCGGACGGCCACTGCTTGGCGGTGCTGGGGCGGAACGGCGTCGGCAAGACCACGCTGATGCGCACCATCATGGGGCTGACCACGCAAATGACCGGCACGCTCAGGATCGCCGGAGAAGACGCGAGCGCCATGCCCACGCATCAGCGCTCCGAAATCGGTGTCGGCTACATTCCGCAGGGGCGCGGCATCCTGCCCAAGTTCTCGGTGCGCGAGAACATCCTGCTCGGAACTTTCGCCCGCAACGACAAGAAGCGGAAGATCCCGGACATGTGCCTCGACCTCTTTCCCTATCTCGCCGAGAACCTGGACAAGCGGGCAGGGCAGCTCTCGGGCGGTCAGCAGCAGCAGCTCTCGATCTCACGCGCGCTCGCGACCGATCCGAAAATCCTGCTGCTCGACGAGCCGACGGAGGGCATCCAGCCCAACATCGTGCAGGAGATCGAGGCCACGATCATGCGGCTGAACACCGAGGTCGGGCTTACGCTCGTGCTGACGGAGCAGCACATCAGGGTGGCGCGCGCGCTCGCGCACGAGTTTGTCATCATGGACAATGGTCTGATCGTCGAGGGTGGCCCCATCGACGGGTTGACCGACGAGGTCGTCGACAAGTACCTGACGATCTAGGCATCTGAGGGCCGTGGCAGTAGACGCGAGGGGGACCCAGAATGATCCGTATTCCGCCGAAAGGCAGTCCCGAACGGGATCGTCTCATCGATGAGCACAAGGCGTGCATCGACTCCATGAAGGGCGTCGCCGGTTGCTCGATCCTGCGCTGCGCGACACCGGGTGACACCACCGAGATCAGCGGCGGCATCCACGAGGACTTCCAGCTCAACCGCGTGCTGCTGCGGATGCGGGCCCAGCCGGCGACGGGCAAGCTCGTGGTGGTCTGCACCAAGATCGAGAAGGAGTGGCGCATCGCCCGCTGCTCCGGCATCCGGGGCGTGCCGCCGGAGTTCGTCTCCGACAAGGTGTACGACAACGAGCAGGACCCCCAGCACGACATCTTCCTGATGCGGCTCGACGAGTTCCAGGAGACCGACGGTTTTCCCGAGCACTTCCATCAGGGCTGGAAGCGCCGGGATGACAACTGGGCCGCGTCCTAGGGCGCAGGCCTGCGCGAGCATTCCAGGGTTCCACGCGCTAACCGATCAGGACGCGCAAGCGGCCGCCGAGGCCCGCGCGATTTAGGGGGAGAGACACCCGATGGCTTGGATGAGACTGACGGGATATGCGGACAAGTTCGGCGTCCATCCCGGCGATACGATCCGCTTCTATGTGAATTGCGACGGGCCGAAGTCCTACGACGCCCAGCTCGTGAAGATGATCAACGGCGACACCAACCCGCGCGGGCCGGGCCTGATCGAGCGCAAGAGGCGGGCCGCCCTCAACAGCACCTACAAGGGCCGCCGTCAGGTCATCCACAGCGGCTCCTACGGCTGCGTGGAGGACAACTCGCAGCTTCGCGTCCAGAGCTTCACCCTGCAGTGCTGGGTCTGGCCGACGACGCCCAAGACCCATCCGAAATACTGGAAGCACGGCGCCCAGGGCCTGGTCACGAAGTGGCACAGGAACAAGGGCTACGGCCTCTTCATCAACGAGGACGGCTGCGCCGAGCTCCGCATCAACGGCAAGAAGGTCACCACGGGCGCGCCGCTGCGCGACCATGCCTGGCACTTCCTCGCCGCGAGCTACAACGCCGAGACGGGGCAGGCGATCCTCTATCACGAGCCGCAGGTGGTCTATGCCCTAGACCCCGTGATCAGGCCCGCGAAGGAGAAGATCGCAGGGCCGGTCCGGCATGACGCGAGCCCGGCGGTGATCGCGGGCTACACCGGCGCGCACAGCGACGATCCCACGGCGCAGTCGTCGGTGCCTGCGGGCATCGTCATCAACGGCCACTACAACGGGAAGATCGACAGCCCCCGGATCTGCAATCGCGCGCTGAGCCGGGAAGAGATCGAGACCATGAAGCTCGGCGCCCAGCGCGGCCTGACCGAGCGGCGCAACTCCGGCCCCACCGGCGCACTCTCCGAGACCATCGTCGCCGCCTGGGACTTCTCGGACGGCATCAACACCATCGTCGGCAAGGATCAGGGGCCCTATCTGTTCGATGCGCAGATCGTCAACTGCCCGACCCGAGCCATGACCGGCCACAACTTCTCGGGCGACAACTTCGACTGGAAGCATGCGCCCGAAGAGTATGGCGCGATCCACTTCCACGACGACGATGTGGACGATGCGCGCTGGGAGGTCGACTTCGAGTGGACCGTGCCGGCGAACTACGAGAGCGATTCCTACTGCGTGAAACTCACCACGGAAGAGGGAGACGAGGACTACATTCCCTTCTTCGTGGTGCCGCGCCCCGGCGAGGAGCAGACCAAGATCGCGGTGATGATGCCGACGATCAGCTACATGGCCTACGCCAACGAGCATCTCGCCAACAACGCGGGCGGGGCGGAGTTGCTGGTCTACCGCGTGCCGATCATGCAGCACCAGAACATGTTCCTGGCCGAGCACCGCGAGTACGGCGGCTCGATCTACGACACCCATACGGACGGCAGCGGCCTCTGCCTCTCGTCGAGGCTGCGGCCGATCCTCAGCGTCCGGCCGCAGTACGACCACTTCCTGATGCAGGCGCCCTGGCAGTATCCGGCCGACCTGCATCTGATCTACTGGCTCAACCAGCTGGGCTACGAGTACGACGTCATCACCGACGAGGACGTGAACTATGACGGCCTCGCGCGGCTGGAGAACTACAACGTCGTGATCACGGGCTCGCATCCGGAGCACAACTCCGGGCCGCAGCTCGACGCGATCCACGACTACACCCAGCGCGGCGGCCGGTTCATGTACATGGGCGCGGACGGCTTCTACTGGATCCACTCCTTCCATCCGGCCTACGACCATCTCGGCCGCGGCATCGTCACCGAGATGCGCCGCTGCGAGTCCGGCATCAGGACCTGGCGGGCCGATCCCGGCGAGTACTACCACCAGTCGACCGGCGAGCTCGGCGGCATGTGGCGCTATCGCGGGCGCTACCTGCACTC
Organism: Alphaproteobacteria bacterium; assembly: GCA_963422645.2. Classification (GTDB taxonomy): domain Bacteria; phylum Pseudomonadota; class Alphaproteobacteria; order UBA828; family UBA828; genus WTGU01. Next base: position 120,445 of record CAXXVO010000005.1, on the reverse strand, counting down.
GGTCGCCGGCACCGGCATGTCGTCGGAAGGCTTCGATATTTCCAGCTACTACTCGCGGACGCCGGAGAGTAACGATCCGCGCGTCTCGTGGGCCTACGAGGGCATCGGCTACGACGAGAAGATCGGCAACTTCGGCCTCGTCGGCGGCGGTGCTGCGGGCACCGAGCTCGACATCGTCGACACCCTGCTCGGCTCGCCCCCGCATACGCTGATCACCGCGACCTCGGCGGGCCGCCATACCGAGGGCTATCTGCTGGTGATGGAGGACTTCGGCTTCAACCAGCAGGGCCTCGACGGCACCCAGCACCCGCGCGTGCGCTCGGACATCGCCTATCACGAGACGCCCAATGGCGGCGGGTGCTTCGCGTTCAGCTCGATCGCCTTCTGCGGGTCGCTGCCGTGGAACAACGGCGATCCCGAGAAGAACAACATCTCGCGGCTGGTGAAGAACGTGCTCGACCGCTTCTCGCAGGACGGGCCGCTGCCGCCGCCGCCGCGCGGCGCCACCAAGCACCGTGGCCGCGCCGATTACGATCCGCCGCTCAACAAGAAGCGGAAGTAGCGGCTCGCCGCAGGCAGGGACGGGGCGGGTGGTGCGCCCGCCCCAATCCGGCGCGGCCGAGGGTCTGGCCCGATGACGATGCGGCCCGATCTCGACTATCTGGATGAGGGCGTCGATCTCCAGGATCCCGCCCTCTACAAGCCGTCGCGCGGGCGCTTCGGCAAGGCCAGCATCCTCACGCCCATCGCCTACCGCTCCAAGGTCTTCGCCGACCTCGAAGACGAGAAGATCTGGACCCGGAGCTGGATCTGCATCGGCTCGCAGCGCGAAATTCCCAATGTCGGCGACCTTCTGCCCTATACCGTCGGCAACCACGGCGTCCACGTGCAGCGCGGCAAGGAGGGGCTGACCGGGCGCTACAACCTCGCGCAGCACGGCGGCTGCCGCTTCGTACCGGCGCAGTGCCAGACCGGCTCGAAGACCAGGTGCTCGTTCACCTCGTGCGGCTACAGCCGCGATCGCGGGGTGATCGCCGCCGACGAGCTCGGCGACGATACGCTGACCATGCGACAGTATCTCGGCTACCGGCCCGAGCGGCTGCTGCCGGTGAGGGTGGAGAGAGAGGGGCCGCTCCTCTTCGTCAATCTCGACCCTGAAGCCGCACCGCTCGCCGACCGGCTGGACGGTGCCGCCGATGCCCTTGCCCTCGACGACGCTGCGACGTGGGAGAACACCGAGAGTTTCCGGGTGGAGTACGACGCCAACTGGAAGCTCCTTGGCCGCGCGCTGCTGCGCTCGCTCGCGCCAGAGGCCAAGCCTGCGAAGAAGGGAGGCGCCGACGTCATCGTGCTCCGAGCGGACGCCGAAAATTCGGGCGCGCCCGCGACGCTCTACTGGCTCCTGCCCAACCTGATCCTGTTGCGCGGGGAAGACCATCTGGTGAGCATCGTGCTGCAGCCCAGCGCTCTGGAGGAGACGCTTGCCCGGGTCAGGATCAGCGGTGCAGGGCCGATGGAGCCTGCGCACGTCGACACATTGCGTGCCGCCCTCGACGAGGCCGGTAATGCCGCGGCGGGCCTGCAGGACGAGCTGGCACGGTTCGGCACGCCGTCCAGACCGGAGACGAGCCTCGCCTCTCTCCCGCTCGAAGAGGACCGTGCCGCCCACCTGCTCCAGACCTACGTGATCGGGCGGCTGCTGAAGCGCCACGAAGTCCACTGGTCGGGCCCGCTCTACGCGGCCGCCCTGCGCTGATGGTCTTCAGCGTCCAGCAGATTAAGTACGAGATCCTCGCCTACATCAAGGAGTTCGGCGGGGACTTCGGCGACTACTACGTCGGGATCGCGGCTGACCCGAAGAAGACCCTGCGCGAGGTCCACAAGGTGGACGAGTCCGCCGACCCCTGGCTCTACAAGCAGGCGCTCACCTTCTACGCCGCGCAGACGGTTCAGGATTACTTTCTGCGCCGGCTCAAGGCTGACGGCGAGCCGGTGTTCGACGGCGACGAGGATATGGACTGCGTCTATGTCTACAAGAAGAGCGAAGGGACCGTCCCGTAGCGGGCGCCGCCCCGCTGCGCGCCGCGCAGCCGAGGCGCGGGCAGCACGTACGCGGCAGGAGAGCGACGCCATCGAGGAAGGGCGGCGCGCCTACATGGCCCGCAACTTCGACAGGGCGCGGTCGCTCTGGCTGCCGCTAGCCGAGGCCGGCAATGCCGAGGCGCAGGCCTGGGTCGGCTCGCTTTACGCCAACGGAGACGGCGTCGAGGCCGACGCGGCGGCGGCGTTCGCCTGGTACCTGAAGTCGGCCGAGGGCCGGAACGCGCTGGCCCAGAGCAACGTCGGCGCGATGTACGCCATGGGTAGCGGCGTCGCCAAGGACATGGCGGAAGCGGTGCGCTGGCTGCGCCGCGCGGCCCGGGGCGGCGATGCCAACGCCCGCTTCAACCTCGGGGTGCTCTACAGCCAGGGCAAGGGCGTGCCGCAGAACCACACCCGTGCCGCCGAGTGGTATCGCAAGGCGGCGGAGACCGGGCACTACCAGTCTCAGGCCCGTCTCGGCCACATGTACCTGGCGGGCGAAGGCGTGAAGAGGGACCGCGTTCAGGCCTTCCTGTGGCTCTCGCTCGCCGCCCGGCATGGCATCGGCAGCGCGCTCACCGCGCTGGAGGCGGTGGTGAAGGAGATGTCGTCGGACGAGAAAGCGCAGGGCATGGGTCTCGTCGCCCAATGGCGCGGCAAGGCCGCGGGCGACGCCGACGTGATCATCGATCCGGTGCCCGTCTAACTCGATATTCTCACCCGGCCGGTGTGGGCGGGGTGCAGGCGAAGCGGTCGATCACCCCGGTCTTGTCGTTCACCTCGATCTCGAAGGTCGCCTCGGCGAGCTTGCTCCAGAGCTCCGATTCCTCGGTCGGGCAGGCATTGTGCGGCCCGATCTCGCCTGATCTGGCTGCTTCGCCGTGGCGGCTCGAGCGGAGGCCGGGGGAGAAGTAGACCTCCACCTCGACCGAGCCCGAATCGGCCCGCTCCGTGTCGCCGACCTCCCAGCCGGCCGGCAGGTCGTGACTGTGGTAGTAGCGCTTGAGCCGGCGCACGGAGTCCTCGGGATCGACGGCCTCTTCGGCGCCGGGTGCAGCGCTTTGTTGCTCCCTTCCGGTATCGCCGCGGCGCAACTGCTGCCCGGTTTCGTAGACGATCACGAAGAGCAGAAGTATCCCAACGATGATGCCGTAGCGAAGCCATCGCCGCTTCGATGGTGCCTTGGCTGCGCGGCGTCGCCCCACGATGTTTCCGTCGCTTTCGAGTAAGATCGCCCGCTCTCAGGCGCAGGATAGCGGTCGCGGTCAGAGGAGTGAAACGATGCCGATTCCACGGAACATTCAGGAGGAGCTCGAGAAGAGGGACGAGCTGATCCTGGCTCTGGAATTGCTGGTTGTCGATCAGGCCTGCCGCCTGCTCGCCGCGGAGGCCGTGCTGCGCGAGCTGGTCCCGCCGAAGCGGAAGCCGTCGCAGGAGAAGATCGAAGCCCACATCGCCGAAGCCGCCGAACGCTTCCGCCAGCGCTTCGAGGGCGAAAGCGTCGCCGGCTTCACCGACCGCGCAAAACGCATCGCAGCGGATCTGGTCGGGCGTTAGCGTGCAAACCCTGCCGCGTTTCGGAGGCGGCTCCGCCGGCGCGCCGGGGCGTCAGCCTTTGGTCACGCCCTCCATCAGGCCCTTGAAGAAGAGCCGCTGGGCGAAGGTGAAGGCGATGATGCCGGGGGCGACCACCACCACGTAGACCGCCGCAATGCGCGGCCAGGCCCATTGCCCCATGCCGCCCTGAGCCGCGGCGAGGACGACCGGCATGGTGCGGACCTCCTGGTCGTTGGTCAGCGTCGTCCCCAGCAGGAACTCGCCCCAGGCGGTGACGAAGTTGACGATGAAGACCACCACCAGCCCGTTGCGCACCAGCGGCAGGCAGACCAACCAGAGGGTGCGCCAGTGGCCGGCGCCGTCCATCCGTGCCGCCTCGATCAACTCATGGGGCACGAGCTGGAAGACGGCCCGCATGATGAGAACGCTGATCGCCAGATTCAGCGTGATGTATGGCAGGATCAGCCCGCTGGTGCTGTTGATCAGGTCGAGCGCATTCTGGATTTCGTAGATCGAGATGATCGAGACAACGCGGATCGGGAAGTAGAGCGAGACCAGAAAGACCGTGACGATGATCCCGGTGCCGCGCGGCTTCACATGAACCAGCGCATAGCCGGCGAGCACCGCGCAGGCGGTGGTGATGAACACCGTCGCCCCGGTCACGTAGACGCTGTTGAAGAGGTTGGTGGGCAGCGTCTCGATCTTGTCGAAGACGTAGCCGTAGTGGGAGAAGTTGAACTTGCGCGGCCAGATCTGCCCGCGCATCGAATCGGGCAGCGACTTGACCGAGAGCAGCAGCACCCAGGCCAGCGGCAGCAGGATGATCCATACGAATACCCAGATTACCCCGTGACGGGTGAGCGCGCTGCGATTGCGCTGGAGCCGCGTCTTTCTGCGGCGTCGCCGGAGCGGGGCGGGAGCGGCGGTGTGTGTGACCATGACGTGATCAGTCCCGTGGCCGGAAGATGTAGATCAAGATGATGACGAAAAACATCATCACTACCGACCCGATCATGCCGATCGCAGCCGCAAATCCCTGGCGCCACAAACCGATCTTGAAGGCCTGGTCATACATGAAGATGGTCCAGGTATAGGTCGGCGAGGCGCGGTTGAAGCCGCCGAAGATGAGATATTCGTCGATCACCGCCATCGAGGTGCCGAAGCGCAGCACGACCAGGATCATCATGATCGGCGCGAGTCTCGGCATTGTCACGTGCCAGAAGAGCTGCCATTCGTTGGCGCCATCAAGCCGCGCCGCCTCGTTCAGGTCCTTGGGAATGACGGCGAGCCCGGCGAGGAAGAAGATGGTGTGGTAGCCGAGGCCCCACCAGATCTCCATGATCGCGATTGACGGCAACGTTAGCGGGGTGCCGCCCAGCCATTGCGGTGCGTTGTGGAAGGTGAAGATCTCCAGCACCTCCACCAGGACGAAATTGATGGGGCCGACTTGGTAGTTGTACATCCACTTCCACAGCACGAAGACGAGCGTGGAAGGGATGATCGCCGGGATCAGCAGCACCACGCGATAGAAGGTCGCGAGCCCCGGCTCCCTGACGCGGTCCACCAGGATGGCGAGGAGCAGGGGGAAGATGATGGTTCCCGGCAGGAACATCATCGTGAAGAGCGCCGCCCGCCACAGGCTGGTCCACATCAAGGGGTCGTTGAACGCCTCAATGTAGTTGTCGACGCCGACCCAGTTGGCCGGCTCATTGGTCAGAAACTCGAAGTCGGTGAAGCTGATCCAGATCACCCGGATGATCGGGTAGACCTGATAGCCGACGAAGAAAATTATCGCAGGCGCCAGCAGGACCCAGGTATTGAGGTCCCGGAGCGCCTTGGTCGCGTTGTAGTGCTGTGCCATGGGGCTGCGCGCGGCGTCAGGCGAGCCCGCAAGGCGGGCGCGCCGCGGGCAGGGCAAGCAAGGGTGTCAATGCCGGTACGCGACGCGCCGAGGGACGGCGCGCTCGTCGCGCTCCATCCCCCGGGCGAAAGGCGTTGCTACATGCGTTCCAGCTCGGCGCGCACCGCATCCATGGTGTTCTGCAGGGCGACGCGCGGATCGGGCTCCTCGCCCTTGAGATAGGTCTCCCAGGTCGACTGGCCGATGATGAACTGCTGCAGGCCGATCAGGTGGTTGGTGATCGCCTTGGCTCGATCGAGCTGGCCCCGGACCAGCCCCACGTAGGGCAGCATCCACTCAGGCGGGTTGGCCTCCCACTCGGCGAAGATCGACTTGTAGGGCGGCAGCTGCCCGGGATGTGCCGTCTCGGTGCCGGCGATCGAGTCCTGCCAGATCTGCCGGTCGTAGGTGAGGGCACGGATGTATTCGGCGACCTGCTCCTTGTTCTTGCCATGCTTGAAGAGCGCGCAGCCTGTGGTCCAGAACACGGTCGAGCCCTCGCCGCCGGTGAACTTGGGAAGCCCGGCCATCTTCAGCGCACCCGGTTCGTCCCAATACTGAGCAAAACGCAACGGGGCATTGAAATACTTGGTGTAATAGCCGACACGCTGGGCGGCAAAGGCGACCTCGTCGGGTGTGCCGTTGACGCCGCCGTCGGTCGCGCCCGCGAGCAGGATGTCGGGGTGCGAGACGGCCATGATCTTCTTCATCAGCATGAGCGCTTCGACCGCCGCATCGTGCGTGAAGTCGAAGAGACCGTCCTCGGTGTAGACGTTACTGTTCAGGCTGTGGGTCATGGGCGCGAGCGAGCGCCAGCCGTGCGCGTCGAAGGTCGCGCCGAAGGGTGCCGCACCGCTGTCCACCACGGCCTGGGAGTTGGCGAGGTATTCGTCCCAGGTCGCGGGCGGCGTCTCGCCGACGCCTGCTGCGTCGGTGATGCTCGAGTGCCAGCCCATGCCGATCACGTCGAGCAGGAAGGGCCAGCCGTAGAGCTTGCCGTCGATGGTGCACTCGTCGCGGATCGCCGGGATCATGTCATCGATCACGTCCTGGGGGATGTAGGGATCCCACGGCTCGATGACGTCGGCCTTGATCATCGAGGTCATTTCAACGAATGGGGTCTGGCCGACATAGACATCCCAGGTGCTCTCCTGGCTGCGCGCCTCGGCGACGAAACGCTCGATGCCGAAACCCTCGACCGGTGCGATCTGGTAGTTGATGTCAGGGAACTGCTCGTTGACCTGGGGAATCGAGGGATGCAGGTCCTCGATCCACTGATAGAAGGTCGGCGTGAGCGGCCGCTCCTGCGCGAATGCGCTGCCGGAGCCATAGTTCGCCACCACGCTCGCGCCCGCCAGGCCGAGGCCGGCGGCAATGCTGCGGGTCATGAACTGGCGTCTGTCGATCTCCCCACGCAGCAGCTGACCGCGAGCTGCCTGCCGCAGCAGATGTTCCTGTTCCTTGCGTTCGACCATCGAGATTTTCCTCCTCAACGAAGTTTGAGTTCGCGCGCAGGGCCGTCCCTGCCTGCCTCGGATCGTGTCAACTCGTGCCTCGGGGTGCAACGCCGAATCCATTCTGCGACCACCCAAAACCCACTCTGCCTCCAACCAAATTTTTTTCGGGGTGAGAGTAGACCTTCCGTCCGCCCAGCACTCAGGCGTTGCGCAGTTGCTCCGTTGCGGGCTGGTCGAGGGCGCCGGATTCGTCGAGGGCCACGCGGTAGGTGTCGCGCGCGGCTTCGGGGGAGACCCAGCGCTCGCGGACGTCGCTCGCCACCTGCTCTGCCGGCCGCTCCGTCGGCGCACCGTAGCCGCCGCCGCCGCAGGAGTAGGAGACGATGGTGTGGCCCTCGGGGATGATCGCCTGGGCGCAGGGGTCGAGCCGGTGCAGATCGCCGTTGGCATCGCGCCGGAACTGGTTGGCGCGCTCGCCTGGGGTGCCGCCGCGCGCGCCCTCGGGCGCCGTGACGTTGCCGTCGCTGACGTAGCCCACTTCCAGATCGCCCTCGGTCGGTCCGAACTCGCAGTAGACGCCGGCGCCGCCACGCGTGCGGCCGTGGCCACCCGAATCGGTGATGAAGTGCCGCCCGCGCACGGTGAGCGGGAAGCGCATCTCGTCGAGCTCGATGGAATCCTGATAGGACATGCCGGCGTTGCCGAGATGGCCGATCGAGAGCCAGGCGTCGGCCTGGGCGCTGGCCGCGCCGCCGCCCCAGCCCAGGAAGATCTGATTGACGTAAGCGCCCTTGGTCTTCTCGCTCGTGCCGGAGATGACGCCGAGGGAGGGCGGGATGATCGAGCCGGTGCTCGCCATGCCGTAGCCGTCGCCCAAGTCCGCGATTGCCCGGCTCACCGCGTTGCCCACGCGGTCGGCGAGGTTGGTGGTCGCCACCGAGCAGCTGGTCGGATGCTTGGGAATGCCGCAGACGCTGTTCTCCTTGAGGTGCATGCGCACGCGGCGGAAGGAACCGGTGTTGGTCGGCACCGCGTCCGGGATGCTGTTGAACACGCCGAGCAGCAGCGTGCTCTCGCAGCAGGCCTGCGACAGGTTGAGACCGCAGGGCATCGCGTCGGGGTTGTCGCGAAGGTCGATGTCGACCATGGCCTCCTCGGGGTCCACCTCGACCACGATCTTGACCGGGATGCCGTCCTCTGCATTGGGGAAGGGGTCGTGCATCGAGGTGGTCACGGCGCGGCCGCCGGGCATCTTGCGCACGGCCGCGATCATCAACTGCTCGCTGTAGTCGAACCACTGCTCGGCGAACTGGGCGAGGGTGTCCCAGCCGATCTCGTTGCCGAAGGCCATGATCTCGCGCTCGCCGATCCGCGCCGCGCCGAGTGCCGCGAGATAGTCGCCCCACCACTGCTCCGGCACGCGGATGCGGAGCCGGCACATGCGCACGATGTCCTCGATGTCCTCGTAGTCGCGCTGGATCTGGACCGCCGGGAAGATCAGCGCGCCTTCCTCGTACACGTCCCGCGCACTGCCGTGATAGGTGGTGGCGATGGAGTTGCCGCAATCGGCCTGATGCGCCTTGGCGACCATGGTGAAGCGGTGCACGCCTTCGTCATCCACCACCGGCACGAGCGTCGTGTGGTCGGCGGGGTGGGAGCAGCCGTGGTAGGGCGAGTTGTGGAGGTAGGCGTCGCCCCGCTTGAGGTCGGCGTGAAACTCCTGCATCGATTCGCACATCATGTCGGCACCGCGCAGGACGTGAATCGGCAGGCTCTCGTTGACGGTGAGCAGTCGGTTCTCGGCGGTCACGATGCAGCAGGAGAAGTCGCGCGCGCTGTTGAGCACGCCGGAGCGTCCGGTGCGCAGCAGCGTGTTGGCCATCTTGCCGCAGATAGCCTCCATCCGCTTGTTGACGATCGCCATCTGCACGCCGTCGAGCGTGCCGTCTGCGTTGAGGGTCAGCGTGTTCCTTGCCATCGCCCGGCTCCCTGGGTCACGGCGTTATCAGGAGACTGCCCGAGGGCCGGCGCTCGGCCTCGGCCCCGGGGTCGATCACAACGGTGGTGAAGGACGATTCGATGATCGCGGGCCCTTCCACGGTCTCGCCCGGGCCCATGCCGTCGAAATGCACGACGCGCGCCTCGACGAAGCCCGTGTCCGGGAAATAGACCGAGCGGCTGTGCGCGATCTCCGGCCCGCCGCCGGCGCTCTCCACGCTCAGGTTGACGCCGTCCCGGAGCCGGCAGCGCACGTTGGCACGCCAGCCGACGGTCTCGATCGTCGATTCGATGTCGGCGAAGGTGAACAACGCCTCGTGGGTCTTGTGGAAGTCTTCGATGAAGGCCGTGAGCGCTCGCTCGTCCTCGATCCGGTCCGCGCGCAGCGGCACCTCGATCTCCCAGATCTGGCTGGGATAGCGCGCCTCGGCGGTGAACTCCACGACCTGCTCCAGCGAGCCCGCGCCCGGCCCCTCGATGAAGGCCCGGCACTTCTGCTCCAGCCCTTCGAGCAGGGCGTTCACGCCGTTGAAGTCGAAGCCGCCGGTGGAGGTGTAGAGCGTGCCGCTGTACTCGGCCCGGAGCTCCGAGATCAGCGCGCCGTGGGCGCTGAGCGCGGCCGCGACCTCGGGCAGGATCACCTGCGCGCAGCCGAGGCGGCGCGCGATGGCGACCGCGTTCAGGCCGGCCGCGCCGCCTCCGCCGACGATGGCGGCCTCGCGCGGGTCGATCCCCTGGTTGACCGTGATGTCTTCGATGGCGTGCACCATGTTCTCGGTGGCGACGCTCATGATGGCCGCCGCCGCCTCGTGGAGCGAGAGGCCGAGCTTGCTCGCGACGTGGGTCTCGATGGCGTTCCGGGCCGCCTCGGTCTCCAGCGCCATGGTGCCGCCGAGGAAGTGGGCGGGGTCGATCCAGCCGAGGATCACCGACGCATCGGTCACGGTCGGCTCGGTGCCGCCAGCGCCGTAGCAGACCGGGCCGGGCACGGCGCCGGCGCTCTTCGGCCCGACGTGGAGCAGACCGCCCTCGTCGACCCAGGCGATGCTGCCGCCGCCCGCGCCGATGCTCTTCACGTCCACTGCCGGGAAGCCGGTCATGTGGCCGCGGTAGGGCTGGCCGATCCAGGTCTCCCGGGTCCACGGGATGCGCCCGCCGCGCACCAGGCTCACGTCGAAGGTGGTGCCGCCGGTGTCGGCAATGATGGCGGTGTCGACACCGGTATCGGCCTCGGCGTAGGCGCGGCCGGCGATGGGCGCCATCGCAGGCCCCGAGTTGATCGAATGGATCGGCGCGCTCGCCATGTCGGCCGCATCCATGGCGCCGCCCTGGGTCGTGACCACCAGGACCCGGCCGCCGAAGCCCGCGTCGCGCAGGCGCGACTCCAGGCCGCCGAGATAGCTGCCCATGAGCGGCTTGAGCGAGGCGTCGATGCTGGTCGACGACGCGCGGCGGTATTCGCGGAGCGAGGGGTTGAGCACGTGCGAGAGGGTGTAGGGGACGCCTGGCAGGTGACGCTCCAGCAGCGCGCCGACGCGGAGCTCGTGGGCGGGGTTCACGATCGACCAGAGCAGGCAGACGCCGACCGCCTCGATCTCCTGGCCCTTGAGCGCTTCGATGATCGCGACGACGGCGGCCTCGTCCAGCGGCTCGGCGACGCTGCCGTCGTAGGTCACCCGCTCGGGCACCTCGTAGGTAAGCGAGCGCGGCACGTAGGGCTCGGGGTAGGGCACGGTGAAGTTGAAAGGCTCGATGCGCCCGCCCTCGCGAAACACCAGCACGTCCGGATGGCCCTTGGTGGTGAGGAAGGCCGTGCGGGCGGTATTGTCGGTGACGATGGCGTTGATCGCATGCGTGGTGCCGTGGATCAGCAGCTCGCCGCGGCCGAGCAGGGCCTCGCGGCTTTCGCCCAGGTCGTCTGCGGCGCGGGACAGCGTCTCCAGAACGCCGGCGATCGGGTCCGAGGGCGTGGTCGGCGCCTTGTACATGCGCAGGCCCCCGTCGTCGGACTCGACGACAAGGTCGGTGAAGGTGCCCCCGGTATCGACCGCAAATCGCATGGCTATCCCGCCGCGTCAGATGCCTCTCCCCACCCGACGGCCTCGGCCGCCAAGCGGGCGCGACCCTAGCCCGAATCGGCATGAGACACCACGGCCGGCCCGAGCGAGGCGGGGGCGACGCGACGACCCCGACGCAGGCCCGCCGGCCCTAATCGCCGCGTGCAAGGGCGAGCGGCCCTATCTATTCTGAGCGCCCCTGCACGAGCGGGTGTCGCAGCCCGATTTCGGGCGCTGGGAGCGGTGGGCCGCGGCGTTGCGATGACATCGAATACAGGAGCTTCACGACATGACCGCCATGAACGATCGCGACTTTGTCGGGTACGGCCGCTCGCGCCCGCGTCCGCCCTGGCGGGACGACAGCCCGCTCGCGCTGAGCCTCGTCCTCAACTACGAGGAGGGCGCCGAGCGGTCGATCCAGAACGACGATGCCACCTCGGAGAGCTATATCCACGAGATTTGCGGCATCGAGGCGCGCGTGGGCCAGCGGGACCACAATACCGAGAGCCATTACGACTACGGCGCGCGTGCCGGGGTCTGGCGCATTCTGCGGCTCTTCGAGGAGCTGGACGTGACGGCGACCATATTCGGCGTGGGCCAGGCGCTCGCGCTGAATCCGGAGGTCGGCCGTTACTGCGCGAGCCAGGGCTTCGAGGTCGCGAGCCACAATTGGCGCTGGTTCGACTACGCCGATGTGCCTGAGGACGTCGAGCGCGAGCACATCCTGATGGCGAAGGAGACGATCCGCGAGCAGACGGGAGAGGCGCCGGTCGGCTTCTACTGCGGCCGGATGAGCGAGAACTCACGCCGGCTCGCGATCGAGTGCGGCGGCCTGCTCTACGATTCGGATGCCTACGACGACGACATTCCCTACTGGCTCGAGCTGGAGGGGGGCGGGCGCCACCTCGTCATTCCTTACGCGCTCGACACCAACGACATGAAATTCAGCACGCCGAACGGCTTTGCCTCGCCGATCGCATTTGCCGAATACCTCTGCGCGGCCTTCGACGAGCTTTACCGGGAGGGCGTCAACGGGCGCCCGGCGATGCTCTCCGTGGGCCTGCACTGCCGGGTCATCGGGCGGCCGGCGCGTCTCGCGGCGCTGCGGCGCTTTCTGGAGCACGTGCTGCGCCACGATGACGTCTGGATCTGTCGCCGCGCGGATATCGCGCGGGCTTACCACGACGGCGGGAGCTGAGAGCCGGCGCCGCCAATCGAGCGCGCAGGACTCGCTCTACTGCGGCAGCGCGCGGCAAAGAAGCTCGATCGGCACCGCGCGGCGCTCCCTCAGCGCTCGTGCCGAGTTTGTCGAAGCCTGCTCGGCGAGCGGGCCGTGGATCAGCGAGACCGCGCGGTGCAGCGGCTTGCCGCCGGCCTCCACCAGTGCGCGCGAGCGGGCGCCGTAGGCGAGCGCGGCCTCGGTGGTATCGCGCAGGCTCTCGATGGCGAACCCGCAGGCTTCGAGGCTCGCGCGGGTCTCGGCCTCGGTCGCGAGAAAGCTCGACGCGGCGGTCCGTGCCCACGGCGTCGGGTAGTCCGGCTTGCCTCCCGGCCCTTGCGCAGCCTCCGACAGCACCAGCCAGGCGCCGGGCTTCAGCACGCGGCGGATTTCCCGATAGAGCGCACGCTTGTCGGCGATGTTCATTGAGACGTTCATCGAGTAGGCACCGTCGAACGAGGCGTCGTCATAGGGCATCGCCAGGGCGTCGCCCTGCCCGGTGGAGACCCGGTCCTCAAGGCCCAGCAGCGCCGTCAGGTGGCGCGCGACGTCGCAGAACTCAGGCGTCAGATCGATCCCGCTGACACGGCAGCCGAAGCGCTGGGCGAGGTAGCGCGCGGGCCCGCCGAGGCCGCTGCCGACATCCAGAATGTGGTCGGTCTCGGCGATCTGGAGCAGCGCCGCCATGTCCTCGGTCGCTTCCAGGCCGCGGCCGTGGAAGTGGTCGTAGGGCGCCAGCGCCTCGACGGTCGGTCGCGACGGATCGACCCCGTCCTCCCGCAGCCTTGCCTCGAGCCGCGCCAGCAGGTCGCCGCTGGTGTAATGATCGGTTACGGTGCGCGGGTTGCTCACCGGCGACTCCTCCCCGAGAGAGCTGCCGCCGACTCTTTCGCCCGCGGCCGGCCGCAACGATAGCAAGCCCGCGCCGCCGCGCCCGCGCCCGGTTCCCGTCGTGGCCGCATCGCGACGGGTACGATCGACTCCATGTCACGGTCCCGCATTTGGTTCATAGTGCTGCGAGACCCGTTCCAGAGAACTGACGCGACCTTGTCACTGGACGACCACGACCGACAAGCAGGGAAGGAACTGGCCATGGGCAACGTGACTCTCACAACACGAGCATCGGTGCTTGCCGCCGCTGTGTCGGCGATCCTCGTGTGCGGCAACGGTTTCGCAGCGGGGCCGCTCGGCGCGGTTGAGATCAAGGGCGGCGAGCCGATCGAAATTCGCGCGCTTCTTTCCGAGACGGTGGTGACCTCCGTGTCGCCTCTCATCGGAACCGCCATCGACCTGGCGATCGAGGATTTCGGGCCCATTCACGGGCACCCGGTTTCCATCCAGACCCTCGACGAGAAATGCTCGGGCGAGGGCGGGCGCGCGGCGGCCGAGATCGTCGCTGCCGACGCGCGGGTGGTCGGCGTCATCGGGACGCTCTGCTCCGGTGCGGCGGTGGAGGCATCGCCGATCCTCAGCGCGGCCGGGCTCTCGATGATCTCGCCGGCCAACACCTCGCCCCGGCTCACCTCCGACCTCGCCGGTAATGTCGGGCCCGACCACCACGCGGGCTACTACCGCGTGACGGACAACGACCTGATCGAGGCGAGCGTCGTCGCGCACTTCAGCTTCGACGAACTCGGGTTGCGCACGATGGGGACAGTCCACGACGGCGACGCCTACACCAGTGCCATCGCGAATGCCTTTGCGGTCGAGGTCCGCGCGCATGGCGGCGAAGTGCCGGTCATCGCCCGGGTGGAGAAGGGCCAGACCGACATGGCCGCCGTGCTGGCCAAGCTCGCCGCCGCAGCGCCCGAGGGCGTGTTCATCCCTCTCTTCCCGGGGGAGGCAATGGCTCTAATTCAGCAGGCGGCCAAGAGCAACGCCCTGGGCGACGTGACCATGATCGGCGGCGCCGCCACCTTGACGACGGATCTTCTTGCGCTGCCCGAGAGCGCAGGCCTCTACTTCACGGCGCCCGATCCCGGAGACAGCGGGAACACGAACCAGGCGACGGGCAGGAGCGCCGCCGACGTGCTCGCCGCGTTCGAGGCCGCCTTCGGCGGGCCGCCAACGTCTTCGTACTGGGCGCACGGCTATGACGCGACGACGCTGCTGCTCTCGGCGATCGAGCAGGTTGCGGTCGTCGATGGGGAGACGCTCACCATCGACCGCGCGGCGCTCCGCGATGCGCTGGCCGGCACCGCAGACTTTCAAGGCATCCTCGGCACGCTGAGCTGCGATGAATTCGGGGACTGCGGTATCGGCCGCAGCGTGGTTCGCGTGCATGAGGTCCCCAGCGTCACGGACCCGTCGCTGCTGCCCATAGTGTACAGGGGCGCGTGGCACTCGCACTTGCCTCAGTAATGATGGCAAGGACGGCGGGGACTTAGCCGGGAAGCGAGGCGGCGGCTCGGCTCACGAGTTCGCGGCGCCGGCGTCTCCGTGGCGGGCCTGCTGGTCGAAGAACGAGGCCCCGGTCGGCAGCTGCGGCAATTCGAGCTCGTAGTTCATCGAGCGCACGCGCCCGGTGCGCTCACCCCGAACCAGCCGGCCCTCGTAGCGGCTCGGGACCGGGTTGGGCGACATGGCGAGCGCGTCGTCGGCGCTGTAGACCGAGATGTGCAGCGTGCGCGGCCGCTCGGAGCGGTTGGAGGCGGAGCCGTGCAGCAGGCGCGTGTGCATCAGGCACACCGCGCCCGCCGGGCCCACGCAGGTCTCGGCGGACGGCACGCTCGTGGCGGCCACGTCGTCCGCGACCGCGCCCGTGAACACGCCCTCGTGCCAGTGGCTGTGGATGGGCCCGCGGTGCGTGCCGCCAACGACCTGGAGCGGGCCGTTCTCCTCGGTGACCTCGTCAACCATGAGCAGCGCCGTGACCACGTCGTCGTTGCTGTGCGGCGTGAACGCGAAGTCCTGGTGCCATTTGACCTCGGTGTGCGCGCCCGGGAGCTTAGAGTTGATCTTAGTGTGGTGCAGCTTCACGTTCGGCCCGATGAGATCGGCGACGCAGTCAACCATGCGGCTCTCCAGCGAGGCCGCAAGATAGGCCTCCGAGACCTCCATCGGTGCGTTGACCCGGCGAAGGCACGGCTTCTCGCTGCTGTGACCCGTCTCGAGGTCGAAGCGGGGCCGGCCGTCCACGGTGTCGCCCCAAGCCGCATTGCGAGACCGGCTCTCCTCCACCCACGCGGCGAACTCCTGCTTCAGTCGTGAGAGCAGGGCGGCATCCACCGCATTCTCGACCATCAGATAGCCCTTTTCATGGAAGAACGCGCGCTCTTCGGGGCGAAGCTGGGGCATGGCGGTTCAGAGAGCGTCGGTCTCGATGATGTCGACGCCGCGCTGACGGTCGATCAGGTAGATGAGGCCGCGGTCGTCGACGGTGACGTCGTTGGAGGAGGCGCGCTCGCATCCCTCGGGCGGGTCGGGGACGTAGCGTGCGACCTCGCAGGGCGCGAAGGGGTCCGACACGTCCACCAGGCGCAGGCCCTGGGCGAACCAGGCGAAGGGCACGACGTTGCCGGTGAATCGGTCCGAGGGCTGGTGGCAGCCGGTCATGTCGGGCTGGGGGCTGCCATCCTGATCGACTCCATCCACGTGGATGGTGCTGATGGGGATGGGGCAGCGCTCGTCGGTGATGTCGTAGACCCAGGCGAAGGCCGGCGGCGAGGGCCAGAGCTTCGCCACGTCCTCGTCCGCCACCACCATGATGTGCCGGCCCTTGAGCTTGTAGGGGAAGGGCAGGCAGGTGTGGGTGGGGTGCGGGAAGGCGGGGCTGGTGTTGACGCCGGCAACGTGCTTCGGCCGGGTCATGTCCTCGATGTCGAGGATGAAGAGGCCGTGGTGCCAGTAGCTGACGTAGAGCCGGTCGCCGAGGCGGAGCGGGTGATGGCAGCGGGGCGCCACCCAGTTCTCCCAAGGGTACTCCTCGCCGCCCGCCTGCCACTGGCCGGGGATCCACCAGCGGCCCACCTCCTGCGGCAGCGCCGGTGTAGCCGGCCGGAAGTCTTTGCGAATCGCGGCCGGAAGTCTTTGCGAATGGCCTGGAAAATCGGCTGGTTTTCGGGGCTGAACCGGGCTGGAAAAACCGGCCTGTGCATGGGCCATGAAGGAGCGCTGCGCGGGGGTTTCGGGGCCCGTGCACGGGCGGTGCGTGGGGGTTTCAGGCGCGGTCGGGACCGGGGCGGGCGCCGGGGCGGCACGGGCGTTCGAGTTCGGCCTTCCACCATTCGGGGTCTTCGACGGCGCGTTCTGCGGCGTCGTATCCGTCGTGATCGGTCCATCTTCCGGGGTCGGCGTCGGCGTACCATCGGCCTGCGCCGCGGTGTCGTTCGAGGGCGTCGTCGATGCGGGCGACCTGGTCCGCCGGGCGTCCCCGGCAGAAGCGCTCGAAGAAGGCGTTGAGGCGGCATCGGGGGCAGCGTCCGCAGGGCTCTGCCGCGACGGTGCATCGCCAGGTGAGCGCCTCCAGCCCGGGCGGGAGCAGGGCCTGGAGCATGAAGCGCCCGGCGACGGGTCCGAAGGGGTCGTCCCGCGACGGCGGCCACTGCGCGCCGTCCTCCCAGCCGGGGAAGAAGGGGAGTTCCATGGGGACGGCGGTGCGCGCGCGGTAGACGGGATACCAGTACATGCGGTGCATGTCGTCGGCGGTGTCCCACGAGGTGATGCCGAGCATCACCCGGTCGGCGCGGTGGCGCTCGGCCTCGTCGGCGTGGGTTGCGTACCGGTCGAGGCCCCAGGGGCCGAATGTGGGGTCGCAGACGCCCTCCCACCCTCTCCCGCCCCTGATCGGGTATTCGGCGCCGGCGTCGAGGTCGAGGCGCAGGGCGTCGCGGCTGACGTGGCGCACGGGCCGGACGTTGCGGGAGAGCCAGTCTGCGACGGCCTCGCTTGCGGCCTGCTCGCGGGCGATGCGCTCCGGGAGTTCGCGGGCCGGCTCGCGGTAGTAGGAGAGGACGACCTCGTCTTCGGTCTCGCGCAGGACGAGGAGGGCGAGGGCGGTGCTGTCGATGCCGCCGCCTGCGGGGACGAGGGTGCGGCGCATCGCGATCAGCCCCACTCGATGACGATATAGCCGGCGGAGACCGGGGAGGGCACGGTGAGCTGGGTGTGTCGGCTGACGCCGCTTGCGCCGGCGGTGAGCGCGCGCGGTCTTTCAGCGGGGATCGGGGCCTGATCCGCTCGGATTTGTTGAGGTTTTGGGGCGGGTGCCCCTCGGCGAACTTGCAAGAAGTTCGCCGGGGGGCTTTGTCTCGTGGTGACGGTCACAATCGCCAGAGACGGCCCCAATGTCGCACAACATTTTCCGCCACTCCATGCTTTGCAACGCCCTGGTCTGGGCCCCGGAACCGCCCCGATTTACAGGCCTTTCAGCACCCCTGAAACGCCCCGAAAATCCCCGCTTCCAGCCAATTCACGGCCCTTTCCGGGCCGGATTCGCAAAGACTTTCGTCCGGCCCGCCAGACCCCGGAAACGCCGCCAACCCCTTGACCGTCCGCCTTCTTCCGCCTTCTTCCCGGCATCTTCCGGATTCGCAATGACTTTCGTCCCCCTACAGCCGGGTCGGCGAGATCGAGGATCATCACGATGTTGCCGACGTAGCCCTCGGCAGTCGGCGAGATGTAGGCGTAGCGCCCGTCGAAGGTGAAGCGGTGCACGCCCTTGCCGGCGGTGCGCCACTTGGTGACGAGGTTCGGCTTGGCGGGATTCGAAACGTCGTAGATGCCGAGCCCGCCGCCGAACCCGTTGGCGTCGTTGCCGCCGCCGCCGAGGCGCTCGTGATTGACCAGCATGACGCCGTTCGCGGTGCGGACCTTGTGCGAGTGCCAGCCCTCCGGCAGCTCGATCCGCGCGAGGATGCGCGGGTTCGCAGGGTCGGCCACGTCGACGATGGTGGTGCCCGACGGCCAGCGCATGTGGCCGATGTAAAGCGTGGTGCCATCGACCCAGACCTGCCCGCCGCCCGGGCAGTCGATATGGGCGAGCCGGCGGGTACGGTGCGCGTCGGCCATGCTGGTGCTGCGCCGCCCGCTAGGAGCGGCCCTCTAGCGCGCGGCGGACGGCGACGAGCTGGCCGGCCCGCTTGCCCTGCAGGGCTTTGATGTCGTCGGGGGTGTAGGAGAAGATGCCGGTCCCGGTCTTCATGCCGAGATCGCCCTTCTCGGTCCGCTCCGTGATGTAGCTGCTCACGCTGTCGCGGTTGCAGAGGTCGGCGTTCAGGTAGCTGCCGACCGCCTGGTAGATGTCGAGGCCGGCCATGTCGAGCAGCGACATCGGTCCCACGACCGCGAGCTTGTAGCCGATGCCCCAGGAGACGCAGGTGTCCAGGCCCTCGGGCTCGATCACGCCCTGCTCCACCAGATCGCAGGCCTCGCGCATGATCGCGTAGAGGATGCGATTCTCGACGAAGCCGGGGACGTCCTTCTTCACCACCACGGGCAGCAGGTTGAGGTCCCTGATCGCCTGCACCATCCGGTCGCAGGTGGCCTGCGTGGTCTCGGCGCCGGCGATGACCTCGATGACCGGGATGATGAAGGGCGGGTTCGACCAGTGCATGCCGACGACGCGGCCCGGCGCCGAGTTGCCCTCCTGCAGCGTGGTGACCGGGATGCCGGAGGTGTTGGAGGCGAGAATGCACTCCTTCGAGACCAGCTTGTCCAAATCCGCGAACACGGCGCGCTTGATGTCGACCTTCTCGGGCACGCTCTCCAGGACCATGTCGCAGCCCGCCACGGCATCGGCCAGCGTGTCGTGGTAGCTGATCAGCTCGGCCCCGCCGCGGTCGAGCGCGTGCGCCCGGTGATCGAGGCCATGGGCGAAATCCGCCGGGTGGGCCCGCACGGCAACGCCTACGTCGCGAAGCTCGTCAACAACATGCTCTGGATGGTCCACGCCGCGGCGATCGCCGAAGCCATGGTCGCCGCCAAGGTCGCAGGCCTGGAGCCGGAAGTCTGGTGGGAGGCGATGAAGGGTGGGGCTGCGGACAGCTACGTCATGCACCACGACGTGCCCGCGGTCTTCGCCGGCCACTACGACCCCTCCTTCCCCATCGCGCTCTGCCTCAAGGACCTGGACCTGATCGCCGATCTCATGCGCGAGACCGGCGTCCGCAACGACCTCATCGAGGCCGCGCACGCCCGCTTCCGCGAGGCCGGCGCGCGCTACGGCTCAGGCGCCGGCGACATGAGCGTGTGCAGGCTGCTGGAGGACGACGCCGGCGTCGCGCTCCGCGTCCCCGGCGACTGGGTCGCGTCCTGGGAAGTCCCCCACCCCGAGGACGAGAGTTGAGACAAGGCCCGTCGCGCCGGTAGGCGCGCGAGATCGCAGGACGGCCCTCCGCCCGACACTCCCGCGCCCTCTGCCTGAACGCCAGAGCGCGTCCGCCCTTGACGGACGCGCGACAGGCCGCGACCGCGGCCCGCCGCTAATGCGGCGCCCTCGCGGAGGCGCCGGCTGCAAGCCGGCTGCCGTGAGCGACAAAGAATCAGCGCGTTTCCGTTCGAAACGGAAACACTCTAGTGATCGCGGTTGACGCGCTGAGCCTCTACCAGATATTGTAGGTTGTCGGCTGCACACGCCGCCGTGTACGCCCGGCATCGGAACCTCGAAAGGGTGTTGCGCGCCATGGACATAACCGAACCACCGAACCCTCGTGCGCCCCTCAGACTCGTGGACGCCGAAGACCCCGCCCCCCTCGACGCACAATCCGATTCGAACGCACCCGAGAAAATCGCCCGCGAGCAAACCAATATCCGTGAGATCGACGAGTCCCAGAAAGCCGTAACCGAGCGAATCCGCGACCAATACTGGACATGGTGACCGCCCCGACTATCGGTCGAACTGCATGGCCCCCTTTCCCTACCACCATTGATCCCCACGCCTTCTGTTGCTCTTGGACAGCCGCTTTCGGCGAAGGAACCCTGTGCGGCGCCGGCGACATGACCGTGTGCAAATTCCTGGAGGACGACGCCGCCGACGCGCTCCGCGTGGCTCGCGACTAGGTCGTCTCCTGGAAGGCCCCACAGCCCGACGTCGAGACTTGTCTGTGAGCCCCACCGCGCGACGTCTTAAGAACGGCACCGGTTTTGTAACCTCAGACTTCCTGACCTCTGCTGATTTTAGGTGACACGAGCCGCGCGGATTCCGAGGCCCCGTCGATGTCGTAGACTATGCGCAGACGGGTGCCGGGGAAGACCGTTTCGGTGGCGTTCAGGTCGCTCAGAACCGCATCGATCCAACGGTCGCAGGCGTCGTTTGCGAGGCCAAGAATGTGGACCCGCAGGAGGCCATTGCCAGGATCCGGCAGGATGTCGGCATCGGCGGTGAGCAGCGCTTGAAGCAGTTTCCGGGGATGGGGCTTGTGGCCCTGCGCCTGCATGACGGGAAGCATCATGCGGGTTTCGGCGCGGTAGGCGATCATCCGGATGACGTCGAGGAGGAGGCGCTCGCGCGCGGGCAAGGCATCGAGCTGCTCGGCTTCGTCGAGGTCGCCGGCCCGGCAGTGCTTGGGCGTCTCCCTGCGGCTGGCCCTGACGATGTCGCGGACATCCTGGAGGTCCCTGACTTCCCTCCTGAGTTCCGCCGTCGGCTGCTTCTTCCGGGCCGTGTCGGCGATGCGGTTGCGCAGGCGGCCAAGCTGGCGGTCGAGGCGATGGATTGCCTTGTCATAGGCCCGCCGCAGCGGGTTGACGACCATGGCGGCGGGATCGAGAGGCTCGAGCTCGTGGGTCGGCAGGGCGTCGAGATTGAACTCGTCACGCATGTACTTGAAGAAGTTCTCCTGCGACCAGCGCGAGAACATGGCGCCCGCAACCTCAGCCATCGGCTTGTGCGGATCGGTGGTGATCAGCGGCACCTGACGGCCGTTGTCGAGCAGGCGGCGGATCTGGCGCACCCTGAAGCCGTTCGGCAACGTCACCGGCTTCTCAGCCAGCCGCATGGTGGCGCTGCCGTCCGCCGCCGGTCCGTGAATGGGAACGGTCATCGCGCCGAAGTCCTCGGCCGGCCAGTCCTCGCCCCTGAAGTTCTTGTGCCAGGTCAGGCAGGCGACGCCGCGCCTCGCCAGCCGGCGGAACAGATCCGGGCTCCAGCCCTCGCGGTCGAAGACCAGGGTGAGCGCCGGCTGGCCGGGATGCTCGGCGGTCAGGTCCGGCGCCCCGGCGCCAACGATCCCAAGCTCCTGCAGCGCCGGCACCACGTCGGCTTCGATGGCCGCGACCATCTTCGGGTCCAGCGGCTTGTGCAGACAGAGCAGCGCTTGCCGCCCAGAGCGTTGATCCAGTAGCTGGCGCTCGCCGGCAGGCACAGCTTCTCGCGCGAGACGAAGTGCTTGGGCAAGCGCCCCTTGCGGCCGGAGTAGACCTTGACGTGCCCGTCGATGGCCAGCGTCGCCCAGAGCTCCGGCTCGTCGGCGCCTGCCAGCGCCTGGCAAGGGCGAGCTGCCACGCCCGCACGCCGGCCTCGTCGTCGGCGATGAGAGCGATCTTGCGGCGCAGCGTCTTGACCTCGGGGCAGCGATCGAGGCCGAGAATGGCGCCCCATTCGCCCGGCGCCTGGTAGCGCAGGCTCTCGGGGTTGCGCACCCGCGCCAAGGTCATGAAGGCCAGGAAGAGCAGGATCGTAGGCAAGCCGTAATAGCCCTTCGGCAGCAATGGCAGGAGACCGGTCTCGGAGAGAAGACCTTCCTTCAGCAGGGCCGGCAGGGCGGCGAGCACGCCGCCGAAGCGGACACCGCGGGCGGCGGCGGCGAACTGCGGTTCGACCGGCCCCGCCTGTCCACAACTGGCCAGAACCCGAGCCGGAACATCGCAAGTCGCACGCCCCATCGGCGCCTGCCGGTCCCGCCGATCGCGCGCGCTGCGATCCGTTTGCGGCTGCGCTTCCAGCCCCGGCGCCGTCTCCGGCCCCGGGGCACCGGTACTCTCTTCATCGACACGGCCTTCAGGAGCCGCACCCGCGTCAGGCGGCGCAGCCAGCGCTGAGCGTCCGGGCTCCCCATCCGCCTCCGTGTTGCCGATCAGTCCCTGACGGCGCCACTTGTTGACCGATGGCGCTGACACGCCGAGAACCCGGGCCGCCGCAGAGCCGCTCAGGCCCGATGCCAGCAACGCCGTCGCCTTCTCCGCCAACTCCGGAGTGAACACCGACGGCCCGCGACCGCGCCGGGGCTTCATGAACCCCGCTTCGCCCTCGGCCAGGTAGCGCCGTCGTGCGCGCTGCACCGTCGCGCGCGAGACAGCGAAAGCGTCAGCCAGTTCCTGCGGCGAGACCGCGCTGATCGCCGCGAGGCGGCCGATCCGCAAGAGCATGGCCGTGCGGTCATCGGCGGCGTGGCTGTCAAAGGGAATGAGGTTGGAAAAGTAGGTGAAGGTGTCGTCCGAGATCAGGACGGCGAAGCAGCTGTTGCCGATCGAGACCGCCTCTGGAGGGCACATTGGGAGGGTACTGGGCATGGTTGAGACCGTGCAATTGGTATCAAATTATAATATCAGACCTCGGGCGCGACACCCAGCGAAAAACCGCCTGAAACAACCGAAATGTATCAGAATTCAAGGAGTTCCCGGCACGCTGCCCAGAACAGCCAGCATCACGAGGTCAGGAAGTCTGAGACTATGTGGCGTGCACGCCACGGGCAACCGGGCTGGCGACGAACCGCTTCGTGTCTCAGTTCGACAGGTGAAGTGGCGACGCCGTGCCTCGCCGCGAAATGGCCGAGTGCGATTGTGTGAAAACATATTTTATGATACATATTCACATATGAGGACGACCATCGACGTCAATGACGCGCTCCTGACGGCCGTAAAGGCTCGCGCCGCACACGAGAAAAGGACCCTGAAGGAAACGTTCGAGCAGGCGCTACGCGAGTATCTGAGCAGTTCTCTCGGCGGCGACCCGACCGACGCGCCGCGCATTCCAACGTTTCGGGGAAGGGGCGTGCAGCCGGGTGTGGACCTGACGGACAATGCGGCGCTCCAGGCCATCATGGATGCAGAGCCCTGACGTCAACATCCTGGTGAGCGCGTTCCGCGAGGACGCTGTCCACCATGAATGCTGCCGCGCGTGGCTGAACGATGCCTTGGCCGGCAGGGAACGGGTCGGGTTGTCGGAACTCGTGCTCAGTGGCGTGCTGCGGGTGCTGACGCACACCAAAATATTTCATCCGCCCACGCCCAGCGGGACGGCGGTTGAATTCGTCGATGCGTTGCTTGCTCAGCCGGGGAGCGCGACGCTGCGACCCGGAGACGGCCACTGGCGCATATTCCGCGGCATGGCCGTCACGCTTCAGCTCACGGGGAATCGACTGCCGGATGCCTATCACGCCGCGCTCGCCATCGAACACGGCTGTGAGTGGGTCACGCTGGATCGCGGATTCGCGATCTACCCCGGGCTGCGCACCGTCAATCTTCTCGACGGGTGACGGGGAAAGGCTCTTGGCTTGTCCCGCTTAGTCCCGGCGAATCCCGCCCTAATATTTGTCTGCGCCGGCGCAGCGCGGGCCGGGGCGCGGTCGCGGGGTGGGGGCATTCGTGGCATCATCGCCCGAGGGGCATCGGCTCCGGCAGGGCGATTCGGGAGAGGGGAGACATGGCGCGCAAGGTGATCATTACCTGTGCGGTGACGGGCTCGGCGGACACGGTGGCCAGGAATCCGGCGGTGCCCGTGACCCCGGCGGAAATCGCGCACTCCGCGCTCGATGCAGCCAGGGCGGGGGCCGCCATCGTGCACGTTCACGTGCGCGACCCCGAGAGCGGGAAGGCCAGCATGGAGCTCGACCATTACCGCGAGACCGCCGGCCGCATTCGCCAGAACGAGACCGACGTGGTGCTGAACCTCACCACGGGCTACGGCGCGCGCCTCAGCCCCGGTGTGGAGGACCCCTACGATTACGGGCCGGGCACGACCTTCACGGCGCCGGCGCGGCGGATCGCCCACGTGGGCGAGCTCAGGCCCGAGATTTGCAGCCTCGACGTGGCAACCATGAACTCGGGCGGCGTGCGCGACGACAGCGTCATGATCAACTCGCCACCGCAGCTGCGCTACATGGCCGATTCCATGCGGGAGTGGGGGGTCGTGCCGGAGCTGGAGGTCTTCGACGTGGGCGGCGTGCGGCTGGCGGCGAACCTGATCGAGAAGGGCCACGTGCCGGAGCCGGGGTTCTTCCAGCTCTGCTTAGGCATCGAGTGGGGCGCGCCGGCGACACCGGAGGCGCTCTCCTACATGAAGAGCCTGCTGCCGGAGGGCGCGCACTGGGCGGCCTTCGGTATCTCGCGCGACCAGCTTCCCATCGCCGGCCTCTCGGTGCTGAGCGGCGGCCATGTCCGCACGGGGCTCGAAGACAATCTCTACCTTGGACGGGGCACACTCGCGCCCTCCAACGCGGCGCTGGTGGAGCAGGCGGTGTCGCTGGTCCGCATGCTGGGGGCGGAGCCAGCGACGCCGGCAGAGGCCCGCGAGATGCTCGGCACGCGCAACTGAGCCGGCCGGAGCGGGGCACGGCCCGCGGCAGGTGCGTGGGGTCCGGCGCCGGGGTAGAAAGCGCTCCCGCACCGCGACGAGGATAGACGGCCCATGATCCCGCTGATCGATATCGAACCCTTCCTCCACGGCTCCAGGGCCGACAAGGTGCGGACGGCCGAGGCGCTCGACGACGCCTGCCGCGAATTCGGGTGGTTGGTGGTTGCGGGCCATGGGGTGCCGAAGTCGCTCATCAACGAGATGCACGGCGTCTCGCGCGGCTTCTTCGCGCGGCCCCACTGGGAAAAGATGAAGCACAAGATGCCGGCCGACCGCTATCGCGGCTACACGCCGCCGGGGACGGAGAGCCTGGCCTACAGCCTCGACCAGGAGCGCCCGCCGGACCTCAAGCAGGCCTACAGCATGGGGCCGGTGGACGCGGCCTATGACGAGTATCACTACGGGCCCGCCGGCGCGCGCTATTTCGCCCCGAACATCTGGCCGGACAAGCCGGCAGGCATGCCCAGGGTGTGGGAGGCCTACTATCGCGAGATGACGCGGCTCTCCGCCGATATCATGCGGATCTTTGCCGTGGCGCTCGACATGCCCGAGGACTTCTTCCAGGCCAAGATCGACGAGCACATCACCAACTTCAGCGCGATCTACTACCCGTCGCAACCGGATGCGCCGCTGCCGGAGCAGCTTCGCGGCGGCGCCCATACAGACTACGGCAGCCTGACGCTGGTGCACTGCGACACCGCCGTGGGCGGGCTGCAGATTCAGACCGAATCGGGCGCGTGGGAGGACGTGCCTTGGTTCCCGGACAGCTTCTCGGTCAATCTCGGCGACCTGATGGCCGAGTGGACCAACGACCGCTGGCGCTCGACCATGCACCGAATCGCCAATCCGCCCCGCGACAGGGCGCATCTCGACCGGCTGTCGCTGATCTTCTTTCATCAGCCCAACTACGACGCGGAGATCGAGTGCCTGCCGAGCTGCGTGAACGCCGACAATCCGGCGCGCTACGGACGCACGACCTCGGGCGATCACATCACGTTGAAGCTGACCAAGCAGCGCGCGCCGGGACTGGAGGTGGAGGCAGCCGGCGAGCCGGCGGGGCGCCCGAAGGCGTGGCTTTATCCGCCGAAGCCGGAGGAGCGCGCGGGCTGAGAGATGCAGCGCAACCTTCACCCAAACGTGATTGGGCTTGCGATTTCGTCAGGGGCTCGCGTGTTAGAATTGCGCCATGACCAAGATGATGAAATTCAGCGCTCTACTCATCGCCGCGGCGCTCGCCTTCCTGCCGCTATCGGCGCGCGCGGATGACCCGAAGGTGGTCCTGGAGCTCTTCACCTCCCAAGGGTGCTCGTCGTGCCCGTCGGCCGATGCGTATCTCGGAGAGCTGGCGGCGAAGCGGGACGACGTGGTCGCGCTCTCGTTCCACGTCGACTACTGGAATTACATCGGCTGGGAAGACCGCTTTGCGACGGCGGAGACGACGACGCGGCAGCGGGACTACGGACGCGCGCTGGGCATCGCCTACATCTACACGCCGCAGCTGGTAATCGACGGCAAGCGCCACGTGGTGGGGTCCAACAAGGGGGCCGTGAAGAAGGCGATCGCCGTATCGAAGGCGTCGAAGGCGAGGCGGGTGCCGGTGACGCTCTCCACGAGCGGCTCCGGCAGTCTCACTGTCAGGATCGGCGAGTCCAGCGGTTACCACGGGGCCGCGACGATCTGGCTGATCTCCGTCGATCGCGAGCACACGACCACGGTCGATGCCGGCGAGAACCGGGGCAGGACGCTGGTCAACTACAACGTGGTGCGCGATTTCCGCTCCATCGGCAGATGGGTCGGCAACGCCATGACCCTCAATCTCGGACCGAATGAGCTGGCGAGCGCGGCCCAGGGCATCGGCGATGGCTGCGCCGTCTTGGTCCAGGGGAATCACGGCAAGGGCCCCATCCTGGGCGCGGATATCGTCTGGCTCGACGAGAGCTGACGGGTACGCCCGATCATCGGGCGCCGGGCCGGGCCGATTAATCCGAGCGCGCGCTTCTCACACCTCAAGCACGCGCTGCGTTCACTCCCTTAGCGCGCGATCCCTGCATCTTCAGCGCGCGCGATACTCACTCCGTGAGCGCGCGACCCTCGCATTTTCAGCACGCGCGATACTCACTCCGTGAGCGCGCGTGACACCAGACCGGACAGGCGCCTGGAGAAGGCCGAGGGGTCGGGCAGCGGCTCGCCTTCGAGGATGAGCGCCTGATCCATCAGCAGGTGCGCGGCGTCCTCGAGCGCCTCGCTCGCCCCCTTCTGCCCGACCATCCGCGCCAGCGCGCGGGTCAGATCGTGTGACGGGTTGATCTCGAGCACGCGCTTCTGCTCCGGCAGCTCGTGCTTGTGCTGGCGCAGCAAGCGCTCCAGATGCATGTCGAGATCGCCCTCGTCGGCGACGAGGCAGACCGGGCTGTCGGTCAGGCGCTCGGAGGTCCGCACGTCCTTCACGGCATCGGCCAGCGTCAGCTTCACGAGCGCGATCAGCTTGTCCAACTCGCCGGGCGGCGTGGCGTCGGCCTCATCCGGCTTGGCCTCGCCGCTCACCGCGAACTTGTCCAGGTCCGCCCCACCCTGGGTGACCGAGCGGAAGGGCTTCTCCTGGTATGTGCCCACTACGGGCAGCCAGAACTGATCGACCGGGTCGACCATGAGCAGCACGTCGATGCCGCGCGCGCGGAAGCCCTCGATCTGGGGGCTGCGACGCAGCGCGTCGGGATCCTCCCCGCTCATGTAGTAGATGGCTTCCTGCTGCTCCGGCATCGCGTCCACGTAGTCGTCGAGCGAGAGCCAGCAATCGCCGCCGCCCGTGGAGCGGAAGCGGACGAGGGGAAGCAGGCGGTCCTTCTGCTCGGCATCCTCGTAGAGCCCCTCCTTCAGGGCCGCGCCGAAATTCTCCCAGAACGATGCGTAGTCCTCCGGGGTCTTCTTGGCGCGCTTCTCAAGCTCGGAGAGGACGCGCTTGACCAGGCCGGTCCTGATCTTCGCCAGGATCGGGTCGTTCTGCAGCGTCTCGCGGCTGACGTTGAGCGCGAGGTCGCTGGAATCCACCACGCCCCGCATGAAGCGGAGGTAGGGCGGGATCAACCCCTCGCACTCGTCGGTGATGAAGACCCGTCTGACGTAGAGCCGGACCCTGTGCTTGCGGATCGGGTCGAAGAGGTCGAAGGGCTTGGTGTCCGGCACGAAGAGCAGCGCCGTGTACTCAATTCGCCCTTCGGCGTGCAGGTGGATGGTGTGCCAGGGGTCGCCCGGCATGTGGGCGATGTGGTGGTAGAACTCGCGGTATTGGTCCTCGTCGATCTCGCTCTTGGGCCGGCTCCAGAACGCCGAGCCCTCGTTGACCATTTCCTTCTGGCCGCCCTCGTTTTCGAGCCAGATCGGCAGGCCGACATGGTCGGAGTAGGCCTTGACGACGGTGCGGATGCGGAGCGGCTCCAGGAACTCTCGGTCGTCCTTGCGCAAGTGGAGCTCGATCCTGGTGCCGCGGGCGGCGTCGGCCTCCGGCGCGATGGTGAACGATCCGCTTCCGTCCGAGCGCCAGCGCCAGCCCTCGGCCTCGTCCGCCCTGCGGGTCACGACGTCCACGCGCTTCGCCACCATGAAGGACGAATAGAAGCCCACGCCAAACTGGCCGATAAGCCCGGCGGTCGCGCCCTCCTGTTCGTCTTCTCCGTCCCGTCCGCTCTGCTCGTCCTGCCCGTCGCCGGCCTGCGACTCGGCCATCTGCTTGACGAAGGCCTCGGTGCCGGAGCGCGCGATGGTGCCGAGGTTGTCGATCAGCTCCTGGCGGTTCATGCCGATGCCGTTGTCGGACACGACGAGGACGCTGCTCTTGCTGTCCGGCGTAATGGTCACGGCGAGCGCGGCATCGTCGCCCAGCAGATCGGGCTGGGTGATTGCCGAGTAGCGCAGCTTGTCGCACGCGTCAGACGCGTTCGAGATCAACTCGCGCAGGAAGATCTCCTTGTCGCGATAGAGCGAGTTGGCCATGAGGCCGAGCAGCTTGCTGACCTCGGCCTGGAACGCGTGACTCTCCCCGCTAGTGTTCGCCATCGATCCCTCCGACTCGCCCGTACACCGTCGACTCGGAGCGCTATATGTGACGAACCCGCAGGCGGTTCAAGCCCGTGTGCGCTTGTTGGGGGCTACGACGGCAAACACGCCCCGATGCTGCCTGCAATCGGCCGCAATGTCGGGCCGAGAGTGGCTACTTCAGCTCCTCGAGGTGGTCGCCATCGAGGATGCGCTCGACGATACCTCCCTCACCGAGTCCGTATCCTCCATCACCCTGCCGGACAAGTGGCTCGCAATACTCTTTGGGACTGATCGGCAGAGTGGGATAATCGAAGCAGAGGCCTTCCTGATCGTCGAAATGATATGTTCCCTTGAAACTGAATGCCATGCCCATGAAGTCCGGCTTTGCCTTCATCTGTACAGTTCCATCGGGAGAGAAATACTCGGCCCGACTGACCCTGTTCGCTTCGTTTCTGACAAAAACAGTACTGCCCACGATAAGTTCCTGAACCTCTGCCACGGTCAATTCTCCGGCCGGCGCGGCAGCCTCGTGAGTGGCGGAATCCGGCGCGGCATCCTCTTGCACCGAGGCAGCCATCATGTGCGGCTGGCATGCCGCAACGGCGAGACCAAGGGCCGTCGCCGCCAAAGCGGACGCCGCGATTTTTGTTTGACGATGCATGGGATTCCCCTTCCGCGAATAGACCCTATGAGCCACGCGTGAGTATTCTAACCGATAGCGGGAGTTGAGATAGCCGCGATCGGGGAGAGGCAGCGCCATAGCGCAGGTTCATGGGGTTGCCAAATCGGCCGGGACCGCCAAACTTCCCGCCATGGTTCGGCACGACGCCGAGAACGCCACCGTCACCGCGCTGCTCGGCCCGACCAACACGGGCAAGACCCACCTGGCGGTCGAGCGCATGTTGGCCCATCGCACCGGGATGATGGGCTTCCCGCTCCGCCTTCTCGCGCGCGAGGTCTATGACCGGGTGGTCGAGGAGAAGGGAGCTGGCGTGGTCGCCCTGGTGACGGGCGAAGAGCGGCGAATCCCGGAGGAGCCCCGCTACTTCGTCTGCACCGTCGAATCGATGCCCCTGGACAGGGAGGTCGAGTTCGTCGGCGTGGACGAGGTTCAACTGGCGGGCGACCGCGAGCGCGGCCACGTCTTCACCGACCGGCTCCTGCGCGCGCGCGGCACGGCGGAGACCATGTTCCTCGGCGCGGACACCATGCGCCCGCTGATCCGCACGCTCGTCCCGGAAGCGCGCTTTAGGGGCCGCCCCCGGCTCTCCACGCTCGCGCACGAGGGGCACTGCAAGCTCGCGCGGCTCAAGCCCCGCAATGCGGTGATCGCGTTCTCGACCGAATCGGTCTACGCGCTTGCCGAGCGCATCCGGGGGCTCCGGGGCGGATGCGCCGTGGTGCTGGGAGCGCTGAGCCCGCGCACGCGCAACGCGCAGGTGGGTCTCTACCAGGCGGGCGAGGTGGACAATCTGGTGGCGACAGATGCCATCGGCATGGGGCTCAACCTGGACCTGGATCACGTCGCCTTCTCGGCCTATCAGAAGTTCGACGGCCGCACGACGCGGATGCTGACGTCAGCCGAGATCGCGCAAATCGCCGGCCGCGCCGGGCGTCACCTCAGGGACGGCAGCTTCGGCACGACCGGGGGCGTCGAACCCTTCGAGCCGACCCTCGTACAGGCGGTCGAGAATCATCGCTTCCCGGCCGTGCAACAGGCCTACTGGCGCAACGCCGAGCTCTCCTTCGAGTCGCTGCCTGCGCTGGCAGAATCGTTGGCTGAACCGCCGCCGCTGCCCGGCCTCCGGCGGACCCACGATGCGGACGACCATCGCACGCTGCTCGTGTTGGCCCGCGATCCCGCGGTCGCAGAAACGCTGACCGGCGCGGATCGTATCGCGCTCCTCTGGGAGACCTGTCAGATCCCCGATTTTCGCAAGACCATGGCGGAGGATCACGTCGGCCTCGTGCGTCGAATCTACCTCTCCCTGGCTGAGAGCGGGCGCCTGCCGCCGGACTGGGTCGGCCGTTCGATCGATCGGCTGGCGGCCACCGAAGGCGACATCGACACGCTGACCGCCCGGATCAGCCATGTGCGGACCTGGACCTACGTGTCCCATCGATCCGATTGGGTGGACGACGCGCGCGGCTGGCAGGAGCGCACGCGCGCACTCGAGGACGCGCTCTCCGATGCCCTCCATACCCGGTTGACCCAGCTCTTCGTCAATCGGAGGGCGAGGCGGCCCCGTCTCGGCAGGCGAGCGGACGAGGCGCTCTTCGCGCTCGTCGGCGAGGGCGGCGCGGTGACGGTGGAAGGCGAGCGGGCCGGCGCCTTCAACGGCTTTCGCTTTCGGCCGGATGTAGAGGCCGAGAGCAGCCGCGAGGTTCTCGCGGCCGCCAACCGCGTGGTCGAGCGCGAGGTGGCGCGGCGGGTCGCCGCCGCGGTGGCGGATGGCGACGATGCGTTCACGCTCGGGCTCGAAGCAGGGCGGGACGATGCGCCCCGTTGGGGCGAGATCGCTTGGGATGGCGCCACCATCGCTCGCCTCGGGCAGGGCGACGCGCCGCTCCGGCCGCAGATTGCGCTGATCGGCGAGGATCATCTGAGCGCCGCGCAGCGCGAGCGCGTGCGCCGGCGCCTCCAGTCGTGGCTCGATCGCCGCATCGAGCGCGACGCGGGACCCCTGGTATCGCTGCGCGAGGCGGCGCTGGAGGGTTCGGCCCGCGGCATCGCCTTTGCGTTGAGCGAGGCGCTCGGCTGCGTGCCCCGGCGCTCGCTCAGCCCCCAGATCGCCGCGCTGGACGATGCGGGGCGGCGCGCCCTCGCCGAGGCCGGCGTGCGGCTTGGCGCGCTCACCGTGTTCATGCCCGCCATGCTGAAACCGGCGCGTGCGCGCTGCGCCGGCCTGCTGTGGTGGGCCTGGAGCAGCGCCGGCACGCCGCCGCCGACGCCGGGCTCGGCGGTCTCGATGGACCGCGACCCGGCCGTGCCGGACGCATGCTACGCGGCGCTCGGCCTGGTTCCCCTGGGCTCCCAGGTGGTCCGTGCCGACATCGCGGAGCGCCTCGCCGGGCGGCTGCGCAAAGCGGCCCGCAGGGAGCCCTTTGCCGTCGACACCGGAATGCTCAAGCTCGCCGCCTGCAAGCGGGCCAAGTTCGACGACATTCTCGCCGCCCTCGGCTACGCCATGGTGGGGCTGGGGACCGACGGACAGCCGCGCTATGGGCGGAGCGGCACGCGCCCGGGTCGGCCGGCAGAGAAGACGCGCCGCAGGGGGAGGGGGGTGGACCCCGATTCTCCCTTCGCGAAGCTCCGCGTGCTTGCCAGCGAGGCCGCGCGCTCGTCGTGACGCGCGACGCACCTGCTCTCGCCGCGAGCCGGCTGGACAAGTGGCTCTGGTATGCGCGCTTCTTCAAGACCCGGGGGCTCGCGCAGAAGGCCTGCGAGGCGGGACGTATTCGGGTCAACGGCCGCCGCAACACCAAGGCTCACCGGACCGTCGGCCCCGGCGACGTGCTGACCTTCGTGCAGGGCAGGATGGTGAGAATCGTGCGAATCCTGGCAGTGGCGGAGCGGCGCGGGCCCGCGCCCGAGGCGCGGAAGCTCTACGAGGAAATCGAGCAGGAGTAGGGCCCGATTCGCGACGCCCGGCGCATCGGGGTGCCCCTTGAATCGGTCGCCGCCGTTATGATACGCAGCGCCCGTGATCGACAGGATTAAGTCTCTTCTGAGCGGCGCCGGCGCGGTCGGCGCCGAGCCGGCCCAGCCCGACGTCCCGAAACTCGCGGCGGCGGCGCTGCTGGTCGAGGCGGCGTGCATGGACGGGGACTTCGACGGCGACGAGCGTGACGCAATTTGCGCGTCCCTGGGCGCACACTTCGGGCTTAGTGAAGCCGAGGCGGGCACCCTGATCGAAGAGGCAGAGGCCATCCACCACGAGGCGACCGACCTTCACCGCTTCACGCGGGCCATCAACGACCGCTACGACCATGCAGACCGACTCGCAGTGATGGAGATGCTGTGGGAGGTGGTTTATGCTGACGGCAGGCTTCACGCATACGAGGCCAATCTGATCCGCCGCGTCGGCGGCTTGCTTCACATCACCGACCGGGAACGGGGGGAAGCGCGCAAACGTGTCCTCGCCCGCGTCGGACAGGGAGCGGAGCGAGCGGCTGACACGTGAGCAGCCGGCCGCAGCGCACGCACAAGCGAAGCACGGAGCACAAAGCGAATGACGTATCTGGTGACCGAGGCCTGCATTCGGTGCAAGTACATGGACTGCATCGAAGTCTGCCCGGTGGATTGCTTCTATGTAGGCGAGAACATGCTCGTAATCCACCCGGACGAGTGCATCGATTGCGGCGTGTGCGAGCCGGAGTGTCCGGTCGAAGCGATCATTCCCGATACCGCCGGCGACGACGATGAGGGGAAGTGGTTAGAGATCAACACTAAGTTCGCCGAGATCTGGCCCAACATCACGCGCAAGGGCGACCCGCCCGGCGACGCGGACGACTACAAGGACGAATCCGGCAAGTTCGAGAAGTATTTTTCGGACAAGCCGGGCGAAGGGGATTAAGCGCGCGGGCCAAACCCTGGAAATTTCACCGCGACTCTGGTATGGTATGTCCCATTGCGGCGGGGCGATCGGCGCCCGGCTGCAAGCGGCGGAGCACCGAGCGACCGCCGTCAGCGTAGGGCCGTTCGAGCGCGGCCCTATTCAAATCGGACAAGGACTTCAGGGTAAAGTGAGCAGCAAGGCGCCGTCGAAATCGAAGACTTCCACTAAAGCACAGACCGCCGCCAAGGCCCGCAAAGGGTCTTCCTCCTCCCCGAGCACAGCAGCGCGATCAAAGGCATCGGCGCGCTCTCGGGCTGCGAGCAAGAAGATCACCGGCGCGGCCTCCGGTGCGCGGCGTGCTGCGTCGCGGCCGGAGTCGAAGGAGCCGGAGGCTCAGGAGGGGGACACGGCGAAGTCGGCAGGTGCGGCCGGGCGCACGAAGAGCGCCAAGGCCGCCAAAGCCGGCAAGAATACCAAGAACACCAAGGCCGCCAAAGAGACCAAGGCCGGTGGTGGGGCCAAGGCCAAGGCCAAGCGGACCACCAGGTCGAACGCCGCGGCTAAATCAGAGGCGGTCCCCGAAGTGCGGCAAAAGAAGAAGGCCCCGACCGAGATCAACGGATTCGCAGTGGGCGATCACGTGGTCTATCCGGCCCACGGGGTCGGCCGGATCACCGGGATCGACGAACGGGCGGTTGGGGAACAGACCCTGCAGATGTTCGTCGTGGCCTTCGAGAAGGACAAGATGACCCTCATGGTCCCGACCCAAAAGGTGGAGTCGGCCGGTATGCGCCGGCTGAGCTCGCGCGAGACCATGGATGCCGCGATCACCACTCTGCGGGGGCGGGCGCGCCAGCGCCGCGTCATGTGGAGCCGGCGCGCTCAGGAATATGAGGCGAAGCTGAACTCCGGCGATCCGGTCGCGATCGCGGAGGTCGTGCGGGACCTGCACCGCAACGTCGGACAGCCGGACCAGAGCTACAGCGAGCGCCAGATGTACGAGGCGGCGCTGGATCGCCTGTCGCGAGAATTCGCGGCGGTCGACAACACCGATGCCGAGCAGGCCGCGAACAAGCTCGAGGACGTCCTACGCGCGGCGTAGGAGCGGGCCTCCCCTCAACCACGTGGGCTGCGCCACCAACGAACGGTTCGTGACGATCCGCAGCGGCGGACGAATTTGGGCCGTCGGTTCTATCCACGGCGAAGCGTCGAGGCTTGCCGAGCTGCACGCCGGGATCGAAGAGCGATTCGAGGCCGGCGACCGCATCGTCTATCTCGGAAATTTTCTCGGTCGCGGCCGCGAGGTTGCCGCCACCATCGACGAGATGGTGGCCTTCCGCAGCGCGTTGCTCGCGGTGCCGCACATGAATGTCTGCGACGTGGCCTATCTGCGCGGCAGCCAGGAGGAAATGTGGCAAAAACTGTTCCGCCTCCATCTCTCGGTCGGGCCGGCGGACGTGTTGGCCTGGATGATGGATCGGGGCGTGCGGGAGACTCTCGCGGCCTACGGCTGGGGGGCCGCCCAGGCGCAGGAGCGGGTCACGAACGGGTCTCAGGAGATTGCGCGCTGGCTTAGCGAGGTGCGCGGGAGGATGGAGCTCTATCCGGGGCATCAGGAGTTGCTTGCCAGCGTGCGGCAGGCGGCCTTCACCGACGACGGGGCGCTGCTCTTCGTGAATTCGGGGCTCGATCCGGCGCGTCCGATCGACACCCAGAGGGACGCCTTCTGGTGGGGCGCCGATCAGCTCGTGCAGCTCACGCCGCCCTATGCCGAGTACAAGAAGATCATTCGGGGCTTCGACCCGTCGCAGGGCGGCGTCAGCCTCGACGACTATGTGGCGACGGTGGATGGCGGCGCAGGGTACGGCGGTACCTTGACCGCCGCTTGTTTCGATTCCGAAGGCAGGGCGCTCGGTCGAATCGACGCGTGACGACGGCCGCTGCGGTTGAAGGGTGAGGGCGCGCGATGGCTTCTGCGGGACGATCGGCCAACGACCTCGACGGTGGCATCAAGGAGCGGATGGAAGCGGCCACCGTGTGGGCGCTGCCGGCGCGCTGGTACGCCGATCCCGACATCTATCGGATCGAACGTCGACGCATCTTCTCGCGCCATTGGCTCTGGATCGGGCGCGAGAGCGAAGTGGCAGAGCCGGGACAGTACATCACCGCTGCTCCCGCCGAATTTCCCCTATTTGTGCGTCGCTCTGAAGAGGGAGCGCTCCACGGCTTCCACAACGTGTGCCGGCACCGGGCCTCCAAGCTGCTGATGGAGCCGAGCGGGCATTGCAACGCCATCGAGTGCCCCTATCACGGCTGGCGTTACCGCTCCGACGGCGCGCTCGATCATGTGCCGCTCTTCGGCGAGGCGCCGGACTTCCCGAAGGACAAGTTGTCTCTGTTCCCGATCTCGGTCGATGTCTGGCGCGGCCAGATCTTCGTATGCCTGGACCCGGAGGCGCCCCCGCTCATCGAGTGGCTCGGCCCGATCGGGGACGTGGTCGAAGGGACCGCGCCGGCGCAAGCCGAATTCGCACGCCACTTGGAGTTTGTTGTCGACTGCAACTGGAAGACCTATGTCGACAATTACCAGGAGGGCTATCACATCCCTCCGCTGCACCCCGGATTGAATCGTGATCTCGACTGGAAGCGCTACAGGGTCGTCAACTTCGAAGGGGGCAGCCTGCATGAGGCTCCGACGAAGGGGAGCTCGACCCACCCCGGCGCTTTCGGTTGGCGTTTTCCTCATTTTGCGTTCAACTCTTACCCGGACGGGCTTTCCTTCATGCGGATGGAGCCGGTCGGCCCACGCCAGACGCGCCTGGTCTACGACTACTGGCGGCCGGACTCGGTCAGCATGGAGGACTTCGAGGCGACGCTGGACTACGGCGTCCAGGTTTCGAAGGAGGACCAATGGATCACGCCACTCATTCAGGAGAACCTAGAAGCCGGCGTGTACGAGGCGGGCCCGCTCAGCCCGCTGCACGAGAACGGCGTGTTCTACTTTCACGAGCTGGTGCGGGAGGCGGTCGACTCCGCAGCGTAAGGCGGCAGCCGCGCTCCCTTCGCGTCACTTGGGACGACGGCGCCGCCGCGACATTCCACCACCTCTGGCTGCGGGACAATTGTCGTTGTCCGCAATGCAGGCACCCGGAGACGCTGGAGCGAATTCTCGATCCCCTCTCCGTGCCGCCGGACCTCGACGCCGGGTCGGTCTCGATCACCGACGCGGGCGGGCTCCGGGTCCAATGGCAGCCCGAAGACCATGTCAGCGACTACGATTCGGATTGGCTCAGGGGTCATCGCGGCGGTGCCGACGAAGACTCGCCATGCGGCCCGGCGCCTGCCACATGGGACGCCGAACTCTCGGCAGCCATGCCGAGTGCGGACTATCGCGCGGTCACAAGCAGCGACGGCGCTCTCCTTGACTGGCTCCATCTCCTGCGCGATTTCGGTGTCGCCGTCCTGCGCGGCACCCCGCGCGAGCCGCTCAGCGTACTCGGCCTCGCGGGTCTCATCGGCCCCGCACGGGCAACCAACTTCGGCGAGCATTTCGATGTGCTCTCGAAGCAGGAGCCCAACAGCAATGCCTATACGGCGCTCGGGCTGCCCTGCCACACAGATTTGCCCAACTGGGAGCGGCCGCCCGACTACCAGCTGCTGCATTGCCTGCAGAACGACGCCGAGGGCGGCGACTCGGTCCTCGTGGACGGCTTCCGTGCGGCGGACGAGTTGCGCCGGCGGGAGCCCGCGGCCTACCGGCTGTTGACCCGCTTCCCCATCGACTTCCGCTTCCAGGATAACGAGTCGGACATTCGCTTCCGCGCCCCGACCATCGGCCTGGACGAGGCCGGTGCCCTCGCCGAGGTGCGATTCAATTTCGCGGTGATGGACGCAATCAGCGCCCCGCCGGAGCGCATCGGCGCGCTGTGCCGCGCACTACGCGCCTTCGCCGTGGTGATCCGAGACCCGGCGCTGGAGTGCCGCTACCGGCTCAGCCCGGGCGAGCTTCTGATCTTCGACAACCGGCGGGTCCTGCACGGGCGCGCCGCGTTCGACCCCAGGACCGGGGGGCGGCATCTGCAGGGCTGCTACTTGGACAAGGACCAGCTCTTGAGTCGCATTCGCGTGTTGGAGCGTTCCGCGCCACTAGAGTGAGGGCAGGGCGCCTCAGTTGAACTCGCGCTCCAGAGCCTCGGCGAGCTCGAAGATGTCCGCGCAGGCGCCATGGTGGGCGACGTTGAAGATCGGCGCCTCCGGGTCGGTATTGACCGCGATGATGGTGTCCACGTGCTTCATCCCGGCCAGGTGCTGGACCGCGCCGGAGATTCCCAGAGCCAGGTAGAGTGAGCAGTTGGCCGCGATCGTGCCGGACTGGCCGACCTGGTGGGCCTTGGGCAGCCAGCCCGAATCCGCGACCGGGCGGGAGCAGCCGAGGGTGGCGCCGAGCCGTTCCGCCAGCGCCGCGAACTGGGGCAGGTTCGTGTCTTCGCCGAGGGCGCGCCCGACCGAGAGGATGAACTCGGCCTTGCCGATATCCACGTCGGCGGGCGGGGCCGGCAGATAGTCGATGTGGCGGCCGGCGCCGGGCAGGGCGTCGAGTTCGAGCGCGAAGGGAACGATGCTCGCCTCGCCCCTTGCTTCGGGCGCCTTGAAGGTCGCGCCCCGCAGCGTCAGCACGATCACGGGCCTGTTCGGAAAGGCGAGGTCCATGGAGACCTTGCCGCCGTAGCCGCCGCGGGTCGCGATGGGCTCGCTACCCTCCGCCGAAAGCCCGAAGACGTCCGACGCGAAGCCCGAGCCGAGCCGCGCGGCGACCGCTGGGCCGAAGGCCATGCCGGCGGCGGTGTGGCCGATCAGCACCAGCCGGACCTGCCGCGCCTCGGCGACGGCGCACGCCGCCTCCTCATAGAGCGCGGGATCGAAATGCGCGTCCGCCCGGGCGACGGTGACGATCTCGTCGACCCCTTCGCGGTTGGCCGCAGAGGCGAGCGAGTCCACATCCTGACCGATGACGAGGAGGGCGAGCGGGCCGCCGAGGCCGTCCTTGAGCTCGGCAGCAGCGCCGATCATCTCCAGCGTGACGTCGCGCAGGACACCGTCGAAGTGCTCGGCGACGACGAGGATACCGGCCATCACGCCTCTCCCCGCTTGTCTCGAATCAGGTCGGCGATGGCCTTGGCGACGGCCGCCGGATCGCCCTCGATCATCGCGGCGCGCCCGGACCTGGGCGGCTCGTAGAGCCGGCGCACGACGGCGCCCGCCTGATCGAGGCCGACGTCCGCGCCGTCCACCACTGCGATCGCTTTCTTCCTGGCCTGCTTGATCATGCGCATGGTGGCGTAGCGCGGCGTGTTGCCGCCGGTCTGCACGGTGAGCAGCGCCGGCGCCGGCAGCGCGAACTGCTGGCGCATACCGCCTTCAAGCTCGCGGGTGACGGTCATCGCGCCCGCGCCATCCCACTCGATGCCGAGGACGACGGCCGCGTGCGGCAGGCCCAGGATGCGCGCCAGAGCGGAGCCCGTGGCGCCGTGGCCGAGATCGGCCGACTGCGCGCCGGTCAGCACGATGTCCGGCGTCTCCTGCGCGGCGACTCCCGCCAGCACACGGGCGACGGTCACCGGGTCGGCGTCGCGCAGGCTCTCGTCCCACACCCGAACGCCCCGGTGCGCGCCCTTGGCGAGCGCGCGGCGAAGGGTCTCCTCGGCATCGTCCGGGCCGATGGTGACGGCGACCACCTCGCCCGCGCCGAGCTTCTCGGTCAGCAGCAGCGCTTCCTCCAGCGCCGCCTCGTCCCACTCGTTCAACTCGTACTCGAAGTGCTCGTCGGCGATCGTGCCGCCGGCTTCGTCGATGGCGAAGTCGGGGTTCAGCTCGCCGACCCGCTTTACCGCGACGAGCACGCGGGGGCCTTCCTTCGCCGGCACCTCGTAGGGAGGCAGCGCCGCCGCGCTGACCGGTGCCGGGCGCCACGGCCCTGCGGCCGGTGGCGCTTCCGCCTGCTCCTGTGGCTCGTCCGCCGGCGCGGGCTGCGGCGGCGGCGCAGCCGCTGCGGCGAGCGTAGGCGTGCGTGCCGAAAGTTCGCTCAGCACCCGCTCGGTCACGGTCTCGGCGAGGCGCTCGGCCAGCCGGTCCGCCACGGTATCGGCGATGCGGGTTGCGGCGGCCTCCGTGATGCGATCGACCAGCGCCGGCACCTCCTTGAGGTCGATGCTCTTGAGATCGATCGCCTCGGCGACCAGCTCCGCCAGGTCCTGGACGACGAAGTCGCCTTCGTGGCCACTGGTCTTGCGGGCGTCCTCGAACATGGTCAGGTCCTTGGGGCAGCAGACGACGAAGGTGTCGAGATTACCGAGAGACGCCGCTTCGTGCATCCGGTTCTCGGAGGGGCGCTCCTTGCCCACCGGATCGGGCATCCAGATGCGCCCGCCGCCAGCGCCGCAGCAGAAGGAGTTGTCGCGGCAGCGCGGCATGTCGATCAGCTCGCAGCCGATCAGCTCCAGCACGCGGCGGGGCTCGTCGTAGTGGCCGTTGAGCCGGCCGAGATGGCAGGGGTCGTGGAGCGTCACCCGCCTGCCGAGGGGCTTCGTGACGGCGAGACGCCCGCTCTCCAGCAGCTCGGTGAGGACGCTCGTGTAGTGGCGGATCGGCGCGACATCGCCGAAGTCGGGATACTCGTTGCGGATTGTGTTGTAGCTGTGGGGGTCGGTGGTCACGATCGCGTCGAACTGCTTGGCCGCGCCCATTTCCGCCAGATTGTGCTCGGCGAGCGATTCGAAGAGGCCTTCCTCGCCGACCCGGCGCACGTCGTTGCCAGCGGTCCGCTCGCTCTCGTAGAGCAGGCCGAAGTCGAGCCCGGCGGCGCGGAAGAGGCGCGCGACCGTGCGCGAGACATCCTGGTTGCGCGGGTCGTAGGAGGCGTAGTCGCCCACGAACCAGAGGTTCTCGGCCGGCTCGGCGCGGACATCCTTGACCGGGAACTCGAGCGCCGCGGTCCAGCCGCCGCGGCTGCGCGGGCTCTCGCCGAAGCTGTTGCCGCGGTTGGCGATCATGTCGAGGGTGTCGCGAAGCTGCTGATCCATGGCGCCGTCTTCGACCAGCTGGCGCCGCATCTGCACGATCATCGGCGGGTGCTCGATGCCGACCGGGCAGATCTCCATGCAGGCGCCGCAGGAACGGCAAGACCAGAGCGTCTCCGCATCGATCACATCGCCGATCAGCGCTGCGCCCTTCGCTCCCGGTTTGAAGGCGCTGCGTGCGGCGTGGGAACGCAGGTCGAGGATCAGGTCGCGCGGGCTGAGCGGGGCCCCGCTGGCGGTGGCCGGACAGGCCTCGTGGCAGCGCCCGCACTTGGTGCAGGCGTCGAGGTTGAGCAGGTCCTTCCACGAGAACTGCCCGATGCTGCCGAACCCGACCTCCTCCTCGGCGTCCTTCTCGGCAGGCGCGCGGGCGGGCGCAGGCTTGGGAAGGCGGCGCAGGGCGAGGGGGTCGCGGGTCGACAGCGAGCCGAGCACGGCGATGATGTGCTTGACCTTGGTCCAGGGAATCGCCGCGATGAAGGCCAGAGCGGCGATGCCGTGGATCCACCAATTGGCCCGGCGCACGGCGGCGGCGCCCGCTTCGTCCATGCCGAGGCCGAGGAAGATCTGAGCGAGCACCCAGCCCACGGGCGACCAGGGCCCCCAGGGCGGCTGATCCATGGCGAGGCGCACGCCCTCCTGCAGGAAGCCGGTCACTCCGATCAGGAGCAGCGCCCACAGGAAGAGCGCGTCCTCGCGCAGCCAGGCGCGGGCGCCCGGCCGCTCCTCGGTCTCGCCGCGATACTCCCGCCGGTAGACCAGCTTCGCCGGGCGGACCTGCCAGCGCCGCCACATCATGTAGATGACGCCGACGATGAGCCCGAGGCCGGCGAGATCGGCGATCAGGCTGAAGGCGAGATAGAAGTCGCCGTGCCAGAAGGTGAAGCCGAAGAAGGGCTCCGAGATGTCGTACTCGACCGTGATGATGCTGGTGGCGGCCAGCAGCAGGAGGAAGCCGTACATGACCGGCGTGTGGGCATGGCCCGCGGCACGGTCGCGCCGGCGCACGGTCCGCTGCGAGAAGACGTCGAACACCATGCGCCAGAAGCCGCGCCAGGGATGGACAGGCACAGGGCTGCGGCGTGCGCGGGCGTAGCGGTAGACGTGCCAGGCAACGCCGGCCGCAGCCACCGCCATCGCCAACCCCGCCACCACGAAGAAGAGCGTGTGTCCGAGGGAGGTGATCTCCCAGAAGAGCTCGCGGGTTTCCACAGGCTTACCCGGCCTTACGAGGCCTAGCCGCCGAGATACACCCTGCGGACGTGCTGGTCGTCGCGAATCCGCTCGGCCTCGCCTTCGAGCGCGACGCGGCCGGTCTCCAACACATAGGCGTAGCGCGCGAGCTTGAGCGCGAGTTCCGCATTCTGTTCCACCAGCACCACGGGCACGCCGCGGGCGTTGATATCGACGACGATCTTGGCGATCTCCTGCACCATCACCGGCGAGAGCCCGAGGGAGGGCTCGTCGAGCAGCAAGAGCCTGGGCCGCGCCATGAGCGCCCGGCCGATCGCCAGCATCTGCTGCTCGCCGCCGGAGAGGGTCTTGCCGTACTGGGTGCGCCGCTCCTTGAGCCGCGGGAAGCGCTCGTAGACGGCTTCGAGGTCCTGCTTGATCCCGTCCTTGTCGCGCCGCAGGAAGGCGCCCGTGTTCAGGTTCTCGAAGACCGTAAGCTCGGGGAAGACATGCCGGCCCTCGGGCACGTGCGCGATGCCGCGCCTCACCACCTCGTCGGGAGGGAGCTTGTCGATGCGCGCGCCGTCGAACCAGATTTCGCCCGCGCTGGCGCGCACGAGGCCCGACACCGTGCGGAGCGTCGTGCTCTTGCCGGCGCCGTTGGCCCCGATCAGGGTCACGATGTCGCCCTCGTCGACCTCCATCGAGACCGCGCGCAACGCTCTCACCTTGTTGTAGTGGACCGAGAGCGACTTGATCTCGAAGAGCATTCAGGCGGTTCCCAGATAGGCTTCGATCACAGCCGGATCGGCCCGGATCTGCTCGGGCGTGCCTTCCGCCAGCAGCTCGCCGAAGCTCAGCACCGTGATCTGGTCGCACAGCCCCATGACCGCCTGCATGTCATGCTCGACCAGGAGGATGGTGACACCCTGGCTGCGCACGCGCTCGACCAGCACCATCATCTTCCGCGTCTCTTCGGGGTTCATGCCGGTGAAGGGCTCGTCGAGCAGAATCAGCTTGGGCTCGGCCGCCAGCGCCACGGCGATGCCAAGAGCCCGCTGATGGCCGTGCGGCAGGTTGACGGTCTCGTCGCCGCGGCGGTCGCCCAGGCCCATGAACTCCAGAATCTCCTGGGCGCGCACCTCCGATTCCCGTTCGGCGTGGCGGCTGGTGCCGAGCAGCGCACTGAAGGGCCCCACGCGCGAGCGCATGTGGCAGCCGATCAGCACGTTCTCGAGAACGGTGAGCTCCTGGAAGAGCGTGGTCGATTGGAAGGTGCGGACCACGCCTCGCGATGCAATCCGGCTCGGGCGGAGCCCGGAAATCTTGCGGCCGCCGAACACGATGTCGCCTGCGGTCGGCTTGTAGTAGCCGCTGATGACGTTGAAGGTCGTGGTCTTGCCGGCGCCGTTCGGGCCGATCAGCCCGTGGATCTCGCCCTCGTCCACCGTGAAGGTGAGGTTGTTGACGGCGGCGAGGCCGCCGAAATGCCGAGACAGTTCGTGAACTTCGAGCAGGCTCATGGGCGTTGCTGCGGATCAGACTCGCTATCGATACTGGCCGCAGCCTAAACCCGCACCACGCGCCGCGCCACAGAAGATCGGCTGCGGGAGCGACTCAGCCTCCCGCCGCGGCAAGCGCGTGTTCCAGATCGGCGCGCAGGTCCGCCTCCGCTTCCAGCCCGACCGAGAAGCGCACGAGTCCGTCGCCGATTCCGAGCAGGGCGCGGGCGTCCGCGCCGATCTTCTGATGCGTGGTGCTGGCGGGCTGGGTGGCGAGGCTCTTGGAATCGCCCAGGTTGTTGGAAATGTCGATCAGCTCCAGCGCATCGAGAAAGCGGAAGGCGGCGTCCCAACCGCCCGTGAGCTCGAACGCGATCACGCTGCCGCCCCGGCTCATCTGTTTCGCCGCAAGCGCGTGCTGGGGATGGCTCGCGAGGCCCGGATAGTGAACGGCATCCACGGCCGGGTGGTCCTCGAGAAACGCCGCGAGCCGCGCCGCGGTCTCGCACATGCGCTCCGTGCGCAGCTCCAGGGTCTCCAGGCCCTTGAGCATGACCCAGGCGTTGAAGGGGCTCATGACCGGCCCCGTGGTGCGCATGAAGGGCACGAGGTCGTCTGCGAAGTACGCGTCGTCGCCCAGGATGGCGCCGCCCAGGCAGCGGCCCTGGCCGTCGATGTGCTTGGTGGTGGAATAGACCACGATGTCGGCGCCGAGGGCGAGGGGGCGCTGAACGGTCGGCATGCCGAGCACGTTGTCCACGACGACGCGGGCGCCGACGCCGTGGGCGAGGGCGGAGACCGCGGCGATGTCCACCACCGGCATGGTCGGGTTGCCGGGGCTTTCGAGGAAGATGCAGCGGGTCTCCGGCCTGAGCGCGCGCTCCCAGGCGTCGAGATCGGTGCCGTCCACGAGGTCGGTCTCGATGCCGTAGCGGGGCAGCAGCTGGTCGATCACCACGTAGCAGGCGCCGAACATGACGCGCGGGACGCAACGACGTGGTCGCCCGCGCGCAGCTGGCTCATCAGGGATGTGAAGACCGCGGCCATGCCGGTGGCGGTCGCCTGGCAGGCGTCCGCGCCTTCGATCAGCGCGAGGCGGTCCTCGAACATGGTGACGGTGGGATTGCCGAAGCGGCCATAGACATAACCCGCTTCTTCATCCGCCGTGCGCGCATTGCCTTGCGCTGCCGTGTCGTAGACGTAGCCCGAGGTGAGGTAGAGCGCCTCGCTGGTTTCGCCGTGATGCGAGCGCTCGGTCCCGCCCCGCACCAGTTGGGTGGCCTGCGACCAGGCCCGCTCGCGTGTCCTCCGCCCCATATGCAAAAA
This sequence comes from Alphaproteobacteria bacterium, assembly GCA_963422645.2. Classification (GTDB taxonomy): domain Bacteria; phylum Pseudomonadota; class Alphaproteobacteria; order UBA828; family UBA828; genus WTGU01. Next base: position 75,993 of record CAXXVO010000005.1, on the reverse strand, counting down.
CCCCGGCCGCGCTGGCCGGGGTCCCTCCCTTCGACCTTTTAGCGCGGTTGTTTAACGTGGCCGCAAGCCGGTCGCTCAAATCGCCACGTGAGAGAACTAGAGACTACGGAGGCGCGCGCGTCAAGCACCTGGCCCCAAGATTTTCCGTAACTGCCCAGGTTCTTGCTGTGAAAATTCTCTGGGATTCGGCACAACGCTACCCACGCGACGCCCGTGTGCTCCTCTGGGGTCGCCGGGTTTCACAGCTCACGATGCCCCTCTTGCGGACTGCGACCGGTAAGCTACCCCGATGTGGCCCGAAGTCCGCCCGCGCGACGGGCACCGATTTTCATTCTATGGGGTGGTCCAGCACGGCGTCGACCATGATCGTTTATGAGAATGGCTCCGCTGTTGGAGAACCCGTGCCAGGTGAGCTTACGCGCACTTGACGGTGGCGATGAGCCGATCCGATGGGCTGGTCAGGGCTTCGATGATATTCCAGCCCTGCTTTCTGGCGGTGGTGATGACGCTGCGCAGGATGGCGAAGTTCTCGGCCCCCTGCGCGGACCGGAAGCCCCCGGAGATCTTCTGGCGCAGCTTCATCATCCGAAGGTCGCGCTCGGCCTCGTTGTTCGTGAACCCGACCTCGAGGTCGATCAGGAACCGGAGCACCGCGCATTTGTGGTCGCGCAGCCTCAAGGCCAGATTGTGACCGATCCTTCGCTTCCGGCGCTTCTTCCTCTTGCCAGGCGAGAACGGTGGTTGGCTCTCGTGAAAGGCCAGCGCATCGGCGATGATCTCGTCGTATCGGCGCTCGATCAGCGCCACAAGCCTCGCCGGAACGGCGATATCCTTGTCCAGCGCGATGCGGGCGGCGCGATTGGCTCGGCGCAGGAGCTGCTGCATCCGCCGGGCCCAAGCCTCCCCTTCGATGTCCACCAGCGCCTGCAACTCCCGCAGGTGATGGGCGTTGCACAGGCCGTGCTCCACCCCTTCCATCGCGAAGTACGGCTTCCAGTGATCGTGCACGACGATGCCGGAGACACCCGAGAGCAGGGCGCCGCGCTTGCCGCTGACCCGGTACGCCGCCAGCAGCGGCGTGCAGATCACATGAAGCCACTGCGTCTGACCGCCGATCCGCAAGCCGGTCTCGTCCATGTGTTTCACCCGCGCCGTGCCCGCCGCCAGGTCCTGTATGTGCAAGGCCGCGTCCCGCAAGCCGCTCGGCCGCCCTCTCGCTCATCGTCGCCAACGTCGCAGCCGTCACCGGCGCGCCGAAGAGCTCGGCCATCACCTGCGACAGCCGATCCTCCGGCAGGAAGTGAGCGTGCTGAAGGTAGACCGCCACCCCGGCAATGCGCGGGCCGTACTGCACCGGCGCCGACACCCCGTCGGGGAACGCCGCCCGGGTCACCGTCCCGCAATGCCCGCAGCACTTGGCATGCGCCCGGTGCTCGGTCACCTCCAGGGGGCTCGGCTCGGGCAGATCGAACACACTGGCGGGCGACGGGCGTTCCCGCCCTGGCCGCGTCCGAAAGCGGCGAACCGCATCCCTTGCAGGAAGCCGGGACGTGATCCTTCACCCGATCCGGGTGATCGGCGCGGCGCAGCGTCTTGCCCTTGTGGCCGGGCTGGCCACCGGGCTTGCGGCCCGATTTGCCGCGCAGGCTTCGGGTTCGCCGCTTCGAATTCGGCTTCCTCAGCCCATCGCTCGAAGGCGGCTTGCCGCTGTTGCCGCTGTTGAGGCCGAGACGGCGCTCCAACTCCTCGATGCGCTCGACGAGACGCGCGACTTGCTCTTCCAGCCGCGCGTTCTGCTGCCGAAGCCAGGCATTTTCCTCCCGAAGCCGGGCGTTCTCCTCCTCCAGGCGGGCGATCTTCTGCGCGGGCGTTTCGGGCGCTGCTCCCGTCGAAGGGCCGCGCGGCGACTCGGGATTGCTCATGTCGTTGTTGAGTCATTTCCCGAAATTCCCGTCAAGCCCTTTCCACCAACTCCGAACGAGAAACGCCTCAATCCACTGGCCCAAAATGACAAATCAGACGACCTGGGCAGTTACGATTTTCCTCGGCTGCCGGATACCCACGCAGGGAGTTGGCCGTGCCCGGAGGCGGGCGCTATAGTGCGCGCGGCCCTGCGGCGGCGATACGCCGCGTCATGCGGGCCGGTCGGAGCGTGGCGCAGCCTGGTAGCGCACTTGACTGGGGGTCAAGGGGTCGGCGGTTCGAATCCGCCCGCTCCGACCATGTTCGTACAAGCCCGCGCAAGCGGATGAACCGTCGTTCTCGGGCAGGCGGCCATGCGCGGCGCGGCAAGGTCGAAGGAGGATCGCGCGCGATGAGCATTGGGCACGACCTGGCCGGCCGATGAGCGCGCGCCGCTATTTCACGCCGGTGGCCGGCCTTCCGCCGCAGCAGACGCTGCTGACCGACCGCGCCGTGATCACCGAGGCGTACACGGTCATTCCGCGCGGCGTGCTGCGCGACATCGTCACCAGCTACTTCCCGCACTGGAATGGCACGCGGGCGTGGGTGCTGTCACGACCGGTCGCGGGCTTCGCGACGACCTTTTCCCAGTCGATCGTCGAGCTCGAGCCGGGAGGCGGCAGCGAGCGGCCCGAGCCGGACGGCCACGTCGAATGCGTGCTCTTCGTCATGGCTGGCGAAGTGCAGCTCACGCTCGACAACGCGGAACACACGCTCTCGCCGGGCGGCTATGCCTACGTGGCGCCGGGCACGCGCTGGACGATCGCGAACGCGGGCAGCGAGCCCGCCTGCTTCCACTGGATCCGCAAGGCGTATCAGCCCCTGGAGGGGATCGACGCGCCCGAGTGCTTCGTGACCTCCGACCATGACGTCCCGCCGGTGCCGATGCCGGACACCGACGACGCCTGGGCAACGACGCGCTTCGTGGACTCGGGCGACCTGCGCCACGACATGCACGTGAACATCGTGACCTTCCAGCCGGGAGGTTCGATTCCCTTCGCCGAGACCCATGTCATGGAACACGGGCTCTACGTGCTGGAGGGCAAGGCGGTGTACCGGCTCAACCAGGACTGGGTGGAGGTCGAGGCCGGCGACTACATGTGGCTGCGCGCCTTCTGCCCGCAGGCCTGTTACGCCGGCGGACCCGGGCAGTTTCGTTACCTGCTCTACAAGGACGTAAACCGCATCCCGACGCTCCCCGTCCCAGGCGCCCCCACGCCCGCGTAGGGCTTGGCGCTCCGGTCAAATCATTTCAAGCCGCCTGTCCGGCCCCAGGGGCCCCACTCCGGTACGGATGACATAATGGTGGCACGCCGACGCATCTTCGAGTCGCAGCCGTTCGGACAATCCCGCAAATCATTGATTTAGTTGGCGCGCCCGGCAGGACTCGAACCTGCGACCCCTTGATTAGGAATCAAGTGCTCTATCCGGCTGAGCTACGGGCGCTCCTGCACCATCGATAGCGGCGGCGCGGGGTTTGTCAATTGGGCCGCTTCGGCGCGGGGCGCTCGCGGCTCAGGCGTCGGCGAGGGCGGCGGGGCTTTCCGGCAGGATCTGGCCGCCGTCCAGCACCAGCGCCTGGCCGGTGATGTAGCGCGCCTGGTCGCTGGCGAGGTAGACGGCGGCGTAGGCGATGTCTTCGGTCTCGCCGATATAGCCGGCCGGGATGATCGCCCTGATCTCTTCCACCTGCTCCCCGCCGAGCTCCACCAGGCCCGGCGTCATGATCGAGCCGGGGGAGATCGCATTGACCGTGATGTCGTGCTTGGCGAGCTCCAGCGCGGCGCCCCTGACGAGCGCGTTCACGCCACCTTTGGACGCCATGTAGTGCGAGAGCCCGGGCCAGCCGACATTGGGGCCGGTGATCGACGAGATCACCACGATGCGGCCGCGGCCTTGCGCCTTCATCTGCGGGATGCAGGCCCGCATCCCGTAGAAGACGCCCTTGAGGTTGGTGTCGAGCACGTCGTCCCAGGTCTCGTCGCTCATGTCCACGATGTGGGAGGTGGGGAAGATCCCGGCGTTGGCGCAGAAGACGTCGATGGCGCCGTAGCGCTCGATGCAGGCTGCCGCCATCCGCTCCATGTCGGCGCGCTCCTTGACGTCGGCCTGGAGGAACGAGGCCTCGCCGCCGGCGGCCGCGATCTCGTCGGCCGTGGCCTGGCCGGCCGCGGCGCTGCGGTTCACCACCAGCACGCTCGCGCCCTCGTTCGCGAACACCGTCGCGATGCCCTTGCCGATGCCGCGGCCCGCGCCGGTCACGATCGCGGCCTTGCCCTCTAAGGTGATCGCCATGCTCCCCTCCCGCCGATTGCGGCCGGACGATAGCATGAAGCGCCGCGTGCGTTTCCGCACGACGCGCAGACCATGACCTTGGTGAGAAAGGCGGGCTAAAGTGGCGGCGCGGCAAGGCGAGGGCGCGGATGCGGGGCGAGGAGCTGGTTTTTTTCGGATGGCCCGATCTGGCCGGCCTCATGCGCGGGCGGGGCTTCCCGGCGGCCGATCTCGAGCGGCGTCTCGAGACCGGCATCGGCTGGGTGCCGGTGGCGCAGTCGATCGGCCCGCTCTCCACGCTGGCGCCGAGCCCCTGGGGTGCGCTCGGCGATGTCTGGCTGGTGGCCGACCGGGAGGCGGGTGCTCGAGTCGATCTGTGGCCGGAACAGCCTCCCTTCCACGCCTATATCTGCGACGGCATCGCGCCCGACGGCACGCCCTGGGAGGCCTGCCTCAGGGCCTTGCTGCGGCGCGCGCTGGACGCTCTCGAAGAGGAGTTCGGGCTGCGACTCATGGCCGCCTTCGAGCAGGAGTTCTATCTGGTGGAGGGGCTGGAGCGGATTGGGCCCAACTACAGCATCATCGCCCACGAGCAGGCGCTCGGCTTTGGCGCCGTGCTGGTGGCGGCGCTGCGGGCCGCGGGACTCGAACCCGAGACCTTCGAGCCGGAGGGCGGCCCCGGCCAGTACGAGGTGAACTGCCGCCCGGCAATGGGTCTCGCTGCCGCCGACCGGGCGCTGCTGGTGCGCGAGCTGGTGCGCGCCGTCGCAACCCGCGAGGGATATCGCGCGACCTTCACGCCGATGATTGCGGCGCAGGGGTTCGGCAACGGGGTTCACGTGCACCTGAGCCTACAAGACCTCGACGGTGCGCCGGTCTCGCACGACCCGGCGCAGCCGGCGGGCGTGGCCGCGCAGGCCGGCAGCTTCGTCGCGGGGATCATGCGTCGCCTGCCGGCGCTCACGGCCTTCACGGCGCCCGCGCCGGTCTCCTACCTGCGGCTCGCGCCGGGCCACTGGGCGGGCGGGGCCGCGGCCTTCGGCGCCGACAACCGCGAGGCGGCGATCCGCATCTGCTCCGGCCGGCACGGACCGGATGGGGTCGATGCCGCGCAGTACAACTTCGAGTTCAGGCCGGCCGATGCCGCCGCCTCGCCCCATGTGACGCTGGCGGTGCTGGTCCAGGCGGGGCTCGAAGGCCTGCGCGAGGGCCTGCCGACGCCGCCGCTGGTCGAGCGCGATCCCTCCGATCTCAGCGACGCGGAACGAGAAGCGCTCGGCGTGCGCTGGCTGCCGCATTCGCTCGAAGAGGCGCTCGCGGCGGCGGAAGCGGAGGACGCGGTGCGCGGCTGGTTTCCCGATCCGCTCTGGCAGGCTTATGTTTCGCTCAAGCGCCATGAGCTCGCGGCGGCGGGCGAGCTTGCCCCCGACGCAGTAATTCGGAGTTATCTCGATGCCTATTAGCGACTTCATCGACGCGCTGCCCCTGGTGGACCATCACTGCCACGGCCTCTTTCCCGTGGACCTGGATGACGAGCGGCTTGCCGATTCGCTGAGCGAGGCCTTTGCGCCGGCGCCGGCGGGCACCAGCCACTGGGACAAGCCGGTGGCGCTCAGCCTGCGGCGCTGGTGCGCGCCCCTGCTGGACCTGGAGCCATTCTGTGCGCCCGCCGACTATGCCGAGCGCCGGCGTGCGATCGGCGCCGAAGAGGTGAACCGGCGCTTCCTCGCCGCGTCGGGGATCGGCACCTATGTCGTGGATAGCGGCAACCGGCCGGAGGAGCTCTGCGGCGTGGCCGAGGTGGGCGCGATCGGCGGCGCGCCGGCGCGGGAGATCGTGCGCATGGAATCGGTCGCCGAGAGGGTCGCTGAGGGCGGCGTCTCTGCGGCGGGCTTCGCGCAGGCCTTCCAGGCGGCCTTGCGCGAGTCCCTCGGCGACCAGGTCGTCGGCCTCAAGTCGATCCTGGCGTACCGCGCGACGCTCCGCATCGACTACGCGAAGCCGCCGCCCGCCGAGGTCGAGGCGGCGGCAGGGCGCTGGCTCGCCGAGATCGAGCAGACCGGCCAGGTGCGGCTCACAGACCCGGTGCTGGAGCGGCATCTGATCTGGACCGGCGCCGACATCGCACGCGAGCGGGGCTTCCCGATCCAGTTCCATATCGGCATCGGCGATCCCGACATCGAGCTGCACCGCGTGGACCCGAGCCATCTCACGCCCTGGATCAAGGCGGTGGAGCCCTGGGGCTTCCCCATCACGCTGCTGCACTGCTACCCCTTCCACCGCGAAGCGGGGCTGATGTCGGAGAACTTCCCCTGCGTCTACTTCGACGTGGGCTTCGCGTTGAACTGGGTGGGGCCGAGCTACCAGCGGATCATGGACGAGGCGCTGGAGCTCGTGCCCTTCACGAAGCAGCTCTTCAGCACCGACGCCTTCGGCCTTGGGGAGCTCTACTACCTGGGCGCGCTGCGCTTCCGCACCGCGCTTGCCCGCGCGCTCGGCCGCTGGGTGGAGGAGGGCGAGTGCTCGGGCGCGGACGCCGAGCGCATCGCCTCCCTGATCGGCGTCGAGAACGCGCGCCGCATCTACAAGGTCTAGGCGTGGCGAAGCCTGCGACGCTGCTCGGGCCCGGCGACCCGCCGCCCTTCGAGACCCTCAACCAGGGGAGTACGTCGCGCGTGCTGCTGGTCTGCGACCACGCGAGCTGTTGTTCGGCGCGGGTTTTCGACGCCGATCGGCACTGTAACCCTTTGAACAAGCTAGATTCTAGGGGGTCAAGATTCGACGCTTAACAACACTCGGGCGCGACACCCAGCGAAAAACCGCCTGAAACAACCGAAATGTATCAGAATTCAAGGAGTTCCCGGCACGCTGCCCAGAACAGCCAGCATCACGAGGTCAGGAAGTCTGAACCTTGACGAAAAACAGTAACATTATAGGTAACTGCCCAGGTTCTTGCTGTGAAAATTCTCTGGGATTCGGCACAACGCTACCCACGCGACGCCCGTGTGCTCCTCTATGGTCGCCGGGTTTCACAGCTCACGATGCCCCTCTTGCGGACTGCGACCGGTAAGCTACCCCGATGTGGCCCGAAGTCCGCCCGCGCGACGGGCACCGATTTTCATTCTATGGGGTGGTCCAGCACGGCGTCGACCATGATCGTTTATGAGAATGGCTCCGCTGTTGGAGAACCCGTGCCAGGTGAGCTTACGCGCACTTGACGGTGGCGATGAGCCGATCCGATGGGCTGGTCAGGGCTTCGATGATATTCCAGCCCTGCTTTCTGGCGGTGGTGATGACGCTGCGCAGGATGGCGAAGTTCTCGGCCCCCTGCGCGGACCGGAAGCCCCCGGAGATCTTCTGGCGCAGCTTCATCATCCGAAGGTCGCGCTCGGCCTCGTTGTTCGTGAACCCGACCTCGAGGTCGATCAGGAACCGGAGCACCGCGCATTTGTGGTCGCGCAGCCTCAAGGCCAGATTGTGACCGATCCTTCGCTTCCGGCGCTTCTTCCTCTTGCCAGGCGAGAACGGTGGTTGGCTCTCGTGAAAGGCCAGCGCATCGGCGATGATCTCGTCGTATCGGCGCTCGATCAGCGCCACAAGCCTCGCCGGAACGGCGATATGCCGTGAAACAGATTCTGGCGAGGGACGCGCGGTGACGCTCCAACCCCGAGGTCACGGCGTTGGCTGAGACCGCCAGGGTCGGCGCGGCGGAGACGAGCGGTGGACTTCCCCGATGTGGTCCGAAGCGGTCCCGCGTAGCCGGCTGACGAGATGCGGGCCGCTCAGGCGGCCTTGAGTTCCGCGCCTACGGGCTCGATGTAGCCGTAGCGGCGGAGCATGCGGATCCACCGAGGAGCGTTGCGCTTGACCATCAGAGCGTCGTAGTCGGCCGTGCGGTCGTAGTAGGGCCTGCCGGTCTTGAGCACCACATAGATGATGCGCAGCATCTTGTGAGCGCCGGCGACGATGGCGCGCTTGTAGCCGCGCCGGGCGGCGAGGGCGCGGTGATGAGCCTCGAACTGGCACCCCTTGGTTCGGGCCGCGCCGTGGGCACACTCGACGAGGCAGGCGCGCAGGGTCTTGGAGCCCATGCGGGTGCGTGCGTTGCGGCGCTTGCCCCCGCTCTCGTTGTTGCCGGGGCAGAGCCCGGCCCAGGCGGCGAAGTGCTCCTTGGAGGCGAACACGCCGATGTCGGGGCCGATCTCGATGAGGATGGTCGAGGCGGCGGTGCGGTCGATGCCGGGGATGGTGGTCAGCAGACGGAGCTGCTCCTCCCACGGTGTCATCTGCCCGTCGATCTTCCTGGTGTAGGACGCGATGCGCGCCTCAAGCGCGTCATGCTCCTCCAGCAGGTCGTTGAGCATGAAGCGGTCGTTGTCGCCCAGGCTCAGGGTGAGCGCCTCGCCGAGCCCCTCCAGCTTGTTCGCAACGTGGCTGGTGAGCGAGGCGAGGATGACCTCGCGCGCCGTCCCCTGCGCCAGGCCGTCGAGGATCTTCCGGCCGTTGACGCCGAAGACGTCGGAGAGGATGCCGCCGATGCGCGCACCGGCGCGGTCGATGATCTTCTGCACGCGGTTGCGCACGGCGGAGCGCTGCCTGACCAGGACGCGGCGCTGGCGGCTCAGTGCGCGCAGCTCCCGGAACGGCTCAGGCGGAACGTGGGAAGGCGTGCAGAGCCCGAACTGGCACACGCAGGCCAGCCACACGCTGTCCGCCACGTCGGTCTTGCGCCCCTTCAACTGCTTCACCTGACGCGCATGCACCAGGATCGCCTCGAGCCCGGCCGCCTCCAGGGCCGCGAAGGGCGCCTGCCAGTAGACCCCGGTCCCTTCCATCACCGCAGCCTCGACGCCGTGACCGGTCAGCCACGCGACCATCTCCTCCAGACCGCTCGGCAGCGTGCCGAAGCAGCGCGTCTCCACCACCGGCTCACCCTCGCCCTCACAGAGGCGAACCGTCGCGGTGATCTCCATCTTGTGCACGTCCAGACCCGCCGCGCGCGGCCGGACGACGTGCAAGCCTTCCGTCTTCATCGCCTTCCTCCTCATTTGCGCTCTCGCCACGGCGGCGTACGATCACGCCGTGGCATCGCCACGGTGGAGGCGGGGACAGCGGTCGGAAGAACACGCATCCGACGAGCGGGTGCGGTGCAATTTGCCGCGCGTCCACGGCCACGGGCCGGGTACAATACGGGGTGCGGAGCCGGCCGCCGGAAGCAGTTTTGTCATCGGGAACTACGTCACCGATATAACGACGCTCACACGTCCCCACCTCCGCCAATACCCATCCTGACACGGCAAATGGGTGCAAGCGCAAGGAAAACGTCAGCCGAACCGCTCCTGTTTCATGCCACGGGGTGGCTCAGAACCGCGGGGACCATGACTGTTTTGTCCAGCGCGATGCGGGCGGCGCGATTGGCTCGGCGCAGGAGCTGCTGCATCCGCCGGGCCCAAGCCTCCCCTTCGATGTCCACCAGCGCCTGCAACTCCCGCAGGTGATGGGCGTTGCACAGGCCGTGCTCCACCCCTTCCATCGCGAAGTACGGCTTCCAGTGATCGTGCACGACGATGCCGGAGACACCCGAGAGCAGGGCGCCGCGCTTGCCGCTGACCCGGTACGCCGCCAGCAGCGGCGTGCAGATCACATGAAGCCACTGCGTCTGACCGCCGATCCGCAAGCCGGTCTCGTCCATGTGTTTCACCCGCGCCGTGCCCGCCGCCAGGTCCTGTATGTGCAAGGCCGCGTCCCGCAAGCCGCTCGGCCGCCCTCTCGCTCATCGTCGCCAACGTCGCAGCCGTCACCGGCGCGCCGAAGAGCTCGGCCATCACCTGCGACAGCCGATCCTCCGGCAGGAAGTGAGCGTGCTGAAGGTAGACCGCCACCCCGGCAATGCGCGGGCCGTACTGCACCGGCGCCGACACCCCGTCGGGGAACGCCGCCCGGGTCACCGTCCCGCAATGCCCGCAGCACTTGGCATGCGCCCGGTGCTCGGTCACCTCCAGGGGGCTCGGCTCGGGCAGATCGAACACCTGGCGGGCGACGGGCGTTCCCGCCCTGGCCGCGTCCGAAAGCGGCGAACCGCATCCCTTGCAGGAAGCCGGGACGTGATCCTTCACCCGATCCGGGTGATCGGCGCGGCGCAGCGTCTTGCCCTTGTGGCCGGGCTGGCCACCGGGCTTGCGGCCCGATTTGCCGCGCAGGCTTCGGGTTCGCCGCTTCGAATTCGGCTTCCTCAGCCCATCGCTCGAAGGCGGCTTGCCGCTGTTGCCGCTGTTGAGGCCGAGACGGCGCTCCAACTCCTCGATGCGCTCGACGAGACGCGCGACTTGCTCTTCCAGCCGCGCGTTCTGCTGCCGAAGCCAGGCATTTTCCTCCCGAAGCCGGGCGTTCTCCTCCTCCAGGCGGGCGATCTTCTGCGCGGGCGTTTCGGGCGCTGCTCCCGTCGAAGGGCCGCGCGGCGACTCGGGATTGCTCATGTCGTTGTTGAGTCATTTCCCGAAATTCCCGTCAAGCCCTTTCCACCAACTCCGAACGAGAAACGCCTCAATCCACTGGCCCAAAATGACAAATCAGACGACCTGGGCAGTTACCATTATAGTTCGTTGCCGTCCATAGGCTGCTGAGACAAGGGCGGTACAGGGGTTGTTGCCTTGGCACAGCGGCTAGGATCGGCGGGAGTTCAAGCACAGCCGCGACGGTCCGTTCGTGGACGTCGCGGACTTCGCCGCCTGCAGCCACCCGCGCGACCTCGCCGCTTCGGCCGACGACGCAGGCGATGCCGGGCCGAGCGGCCTCGGGACGGGTCCCGGCACCGGCCTGGAGGTGACGCTGAAATGCGCCCGAACGGCCGGGACGTCCAGCGGGCTGACGGCGATGGCCGCGAGAAGCTGGAAAGGATGTCGCTGCCGCGTCAGGTCGAGGGAGACCTCGAAGCGCGACCGCCGGCATGTGGAGCAATGGAGTATCGCCGTAGGGGCCGGTCATGCTTGCGCTACGTCCGGGCGATCGGGACTGAAGCGCCTACCAGATATCCGCCGCAATGCTGACGGCGATGCGTTCGGCGGATTCCCTGACGGAATCACGGGCGAGATGCGCATAGCGCGCGGTCATCTCCATCCGGCGGTGACCGAGGAGCCGGCCGATGATCGGCAGGCCTTCGCCGAGCGCAAGCGCCCTTGAGGCAAAGGAGTGTCGGATGTCGTGGACGCGCACGTCGTGGAGCCCCGCCCGCGCGCGGATGGTCTCCCACGCCCCGCCCCGTCGATGTCGGTCATGTGTTTGCCCGGCTTGAGTCCCGGAATAAGCCAGGGAGTGTGCGGCTTGCGCGGCAGGGCCTGAAGCACGCGGACAGCCGAGGGCGACAAGTGGACCGTGCGGTTGCCGGTTTTTCCGTCGACGATGCGGACCTCGGCTTTGTCGAGATCGACATGCTCCCAGCGCAGGGTGAGGATTTCGTTTCTGCGGCAACCGGTGAGCATCAGCAGGCGGATCGTCGTAACCGCGCCGGCCGAAATCCGGCTGCCCTTGCCCGAGACCTCGTCCAGTACCTGCCCGAGACGGGTAAATTCGGCATCGGTGAGAAATCGCTCCCGCCTGCGCTTGGGATTCATCGGGATAGACTGGCAGGGATCGTCGCGGTCCTCGGGCACCATGCCCCAGCCTCGGGCGAGGGCGTACATGTGGCTCAGGGTCTCGATCGCCATGTTGGCCATCGCGGGGGTCTCGCACAGGCTCTCGTGCAGCGCCATGACGTGCCGGCGCTCCACGGCGGCGATCGGGAGCTTGCCGAGCGCCGGCACGAGGTGGCGGTTGACGACGCTGCGCGCCGTGCGCTGCGTCTTCGGCTTGCAGCGGACCGCGACATGCTGCTCAAGATAGCGCGCCGCCAGGTCGGTGATCGTCGGTCCACCGGCGTACTTCGCCGGGAGCGGCAGGGGAACCGGATCCTCCCCGGCCTTGACCCGCGCGATGATGAGGGCGGCCCGCTGGCGCGCCTGCTCGGCGCTGAGCACCGGGTGGCGGCCGACCGTGATCCGCCGTGGCTTGTTCGGCCTGTCCGGCCCGTCCGGACCGCGCGCCTGGGCGACGAAGACCTTGCCGCCGGTCGGATAGACCCTGACCCCGAAGCCGGTGAGCTCGCGGTCCCAGAACACCGTGTCGCGCTCGACGGCGAGCGCCGCCACCGTGCGGTTGGAGAGCGTCTTGTATTGCAGTACCGCCATCGCCCGTGCCTCCCCTACGCCGCCTCGGCGTCTTGCGGCGCGAGGTGGGCGCCGATGCTGTCGCCGGTGCGGGCGGCGGCGGCCTTCTCGGCGTCGTGCACAAGATGTGCATACCGGGCGGTGGTGCCGACCTTGGAGTGGCCGAGAATGCGGCCGATCATGGCCAGACTCTCGCCGAGCGCGAGCGCCCGGGAGGCATGGCTGTGGCGCAGGTCATGGATGCGCACGCCCTCCAACCCGACATGTGCCTGGATGCGGTTCCAGTAGTAGGTGAGGTCGGACAAGCAGGCGCCGGGCTTCTTGCTGCGGATGACCCAGGGATTGCCTTCGATGCGCTCGATGCCATCAAGCACTTTCAGGACAGGCGTGGTGAGCGGCACCATGCGCGGGCCACGCTTGCCGTCGCGGAGCCGCAACTCGCCCACCGTGCGGTCCACGTCGTCCCAGCGGAGCGTGAGGATTTCCGACTTGCGGCAGCCGGTCAGCATCAGGAGCCGGATGGCCGCGATCGCGGCAGGCCACATCCAGCCCTCGGCCTCCGCTGCCCGGAGCGCCGCACCGACCTCCCGGTATTCCTCCGGCGCCAGGAAGCGTTCCCGGGGCTCTTCGCGGTATTGGAGCACCGCCCTGCAGGGGTTGCGGCCCCGGGGGACCAAGTCCCATGTTTCGGCGAGCGAGAACATCTTTCCGAGCATCCTGACGACATGGTTGGCCATCGAGGGTGTGTCGCGCAGGCGGTCATGGAGCTCGATCACATGCTTCGATCGGACGTCTTTCACCGCCATGGCGCCGAGCGCCGGAACGATGTGCCGGTCGATGGCGGTGCGGTACAGCTTCTCGGTCTTCGGCTTACAGTGGACCTTGACGTAGGCGCGCATGCACCGGGCCGCGAGATCGGCGACGGTGGGGTCGGGCTCGGGCTCAGGCGGGATCGGGTCCCTGCGTACGCGAGGAGCGGATCAGGCTGTCGCCGCTTCCAAGATGCGGGCACAATGATTCGAACGGGCGTTCAACACCCCGATCAAACGCTGCAGAATCGGGTGATCGAGCCCATTGGCACGGGCGTCGTCGACGGCTTCGGTAACCAGGGTCGGCAACGTCGCAACAATGGCTTTACCCATGTCGATGACTTCGGCGGGTGGCAGGCGCACTTCAGCTGCGAACTTCACCCAATGGCGCGATTGAACCTCTTCGAGCAGGTATTTCCCGCCAATCTTGGTGGCCATCTTCAGCCTCCTGGGATCTACGTCGTAGGGCAACATGCTTGCCACGTCGTAGAGAGGTGCGAGGCGTCCGCGCCCTTGCGGACCGATCAGCATGGAGAAGTTCTTCGCGTGCGCGTCGGTGCCGCCGATGATCCAGTTCAGCATGATGGCGCGCGCGAAGGTCCACGCATCGTCGCCGGGCTCTCCCGAGTGTGTCCAGATCGCTTCGCTCAGCTCCGCGCACCCGGGGCCGCCCTCATTCTGGTATTTCTTCGTCGGGGGAAGCCCCAGGACCTGACACATGTCTTCCTGGTGAAGGCGCCGGATCGATCCGGGGAGCCTGGTCCGGTCATACCGTTCCACGATGATTGCCGATTCATCCCCGAATCTGCGCACCTCCGAACGTGCCGCGGGCAACCCGAGCGCGCGAGCCAGCGCCAGGCACAGGTGTTCGTTTTCGGCGTGTCCGTCGAGCCCGTCGATGGGCGGTTTCAGGATGTGGGTGGTCGGCGTCGGGCCGCTGGGCACCCCCCAGCGCTGACCGTCGAATAGGAGCGCCGTCTTCGGCTGTGCGCCGGCGAGGCTGAACTGGCCGGCATCGCGCGCCATGCGCCACGCCGCCTGATCTTGTCTCAGGATATGCAGGCGTTCGGCGATGTCGGCCTCGGTCAGCCATTCGATCTGCTGGTCGTCGGCCTGGAGAATGTCATCGACCCTGTCCGGTCGTACCAGCTGGATGGCGCCGGGGCAGTCCTCGCCTACCGCACCGAGCAAGGCAAAGGCGTTGCGGGGCGACACATGAAACCGCTGTCCCCAGCGGGCCAGGATGGCTTCGTTGTCGGGAAGCAGTCCCCAGAGCCAGGGCTCGATCCTGGGGTGCTCATGTTCGGCGACCACGAGCGGCATCGAGAGAGAAAGTGGATAAGCTGCATCCATGGAGCGCCAGCGGTCGTCGTAGACGAATGTCAGCCGGCCGCGCCGATCGCGTCGGATTTCGCCCATGATCCGGCGATCGGCAACGACGATAAGAAGCTCGGTCATGTCCGATCTTCCTTGGCGGCATTCACGATGGCGTCGATATCGACGGGGTTCAGGTCGTCGCTCGGCGGAAACCGGCGATCGCCGGGACCGATCGTCAACGGGAGGTCCAGGGCGGCAAGGGTACGGAGAACCAGACCGAGCTCGGCACGGGACTTGCCGTGCTCGATGGCCACGACCCATTGTCGTCCGACTCCCGCTTTGCGGGCGAGCTCGGTTTGGCTCAGCTTGAGTTTGCGGCGTCTGTCGCGGATGGCCAGACCCAGGTCCAGGGAAGTTCGGATTTGCATGATGGCCCCGATGTCGTCGAACGCCAACAATGTACATATGTCGTCGTGCGGCGACAAGACCAAAATGTCCGCGATCGACGACTCTCACAAATGTCTGTGTTCGACGACATATCGGGGAGGATTACGAAGCCTCGCATCGTGGCGAAGGGCAACAGTGGTCAGCGCCCGATGCCTGGAACCACGGTACTGGCTACCTCCGGCGTGGATGAGGGTGCCTCCGAAGGATGCATCACCGCGAGCGCCAAGCGGGCGCGGCTTCTCGCGCTGCTGGAGGAGCTGGTCGCCGAGGGGCGCAGGGTGCTGGTCTTCTCCCAGTTCGTGGAGATGCTGAAGCTGATCGAGCGGGACATCGCGGCGCGCGGCTGGGGCTATCATGCTGTGCGCGCCGACCGGGCGCGCCGCCAAGCGGATGAGCGAGGCCACCGGGCTGGAGGCGAAGACGATCCACCGACTGCTTGAGGTCGATCCCAGGAATGGCGGGTTCAGGCGAGATGCGGAGAACCTGCTCGACTGCGGGCTGCTGGTGATCGACGAGACCTCGATGGTCGATGTCCTGCTCATGCGCTCGCTGCTGGCGGCGGTCCCCGACGGGTCGGCGCTGCTGATCGTGGGCGATGTCGACCAGCTGCCCTCGGTCGGGCCCGGCCAGGTGCTGGCCGACATCATCGCCTCGGGAGCGGCGCCGGTGGTGCGCCTGACCGAGGTGTTTCGCCAGGCGGCGCAGAGCCGGATCGTCACCAGCGCCCACGGCATCAACCGGGGCGCCATCCCCGACCTCTCCCGGCCCGAGGGCGAAAGCGACTTCTACTTCGTGCCGGCCGAGGACCCCGAGGCGGCGGCGGACAGGATCGTCGAGCTGGTGAAGAGCCGGATCCCGAAGCGCTTTGGCCTCGACCCGGTGCGCGACATCCAGGTGCTGTGCCCGATGAACCGGGGTGGCGCGGGCGCCCGCTCGCTCAACATCGAGCTCCAGGCGGCGCTCAACCCGGCCGGCGAGCGCAAGGTCGAGCGTTTCGGCTGGACCTTCGCACCGGGGGACAAGGTGATGCAGATCGAGAACGATTACGACAAGGAGGTCTATAACGGCGATATCGGGGCGATCATGGATGTAGACCCCGAGGCCGGCGAGCTGACCGCGCGGTTCGAGGGGCGCGATCTCCTCTACGGTTTCGGCGAACTCGACGCCCTGGTGCCGGCCTATGCCGCGACAGTGCACAAGAGCCAGGGCTCGGAATATCCGGCGGTGGTGATCCCTGTGCTGACCCAGCATTACGCGATGCTCAAGCGAAACCTGCTCTACACCGGGGTCACGCGCGGCAAGCGGCTTGTGGTGCTGGTGGGGCAGAAAAAAGCGGTGGCCATCGCGGTTCGCAATGCCTCCGGGCGCCGGCGCTGGTCGAAGCTGGACGAATGGCTGGCGGGCGCGAAGGACGGTCCGCAAGTCGGAATCGCCCACGATGCGCGGTCTCTTCGGGAGCGGCCGTTGACCGATGCCTTGCCCTACGGGTAATCGGGGAGCGGGACAGGATAGGATGGCGGGGTGGAGAAGGGATGAACAAGGATACCGTGAAGGAGGGTCCAGGGTCTTGATGCTACCACGCCAGCCGACCGCGACTCGGAGCGCCTCAGACCGCCTGAATGTAGAATCCAGCCGATTGCTATGCGATGACGGGCACTCTGCGAGGTGCCCGGCCGGCGCTGGGAAAAGCCAATCCGGCCACGGGGTTGACGGATGGACTGCTGCCCGTCTGGATGCAGCATCGCATATTCGGCAAGAATATCGTGAAAAGATGTGGGTTCGGAGCGTGAAATGCCGAGGGCGGAGGAAGCCGCCGGGCTCGGCGGCACGCCGCCCACAAGACCTACAAGTGTTCGCACCGAGCGAAGTGGCCCGAACCTCTCCGAGCGGGAGTTGGTGATGGACGTCTTCAATCTCGATGAAACTGTCATCGATCACTACAAGGCGTTCGCACGCTCTTTTACAAATATCCGCTCGCCGGAGTTGAATGCGCAGGTCGATGAGCTGTACGCGACCAGGCGATTTTGGCCCGAGCCGTTGATTCAGCTCAACCCGCACTATGCCGACGGCGGCTCGATACAGGATTTCATCGACGCCGGCGATCTGGAACCCGAATGTGCCGAGGTATTTCGGGACCTCTCGGCCTCCGGAAACCGCAGGGATCGAACGCTGAGGCTCCGCAAGCACCAGCAGCAGGCCGTCGGCTATGCTCTGAACAATCAGAGTTACGCCGTGACGACTGGCACCGGCTCTGGGAAGTCGCTGTGTTTCTTCATCCCGATCATCGACGCCGCGATCAAGGCCCGGAAAGCGGGCCGTGCCCCGGGCACCCGCGCCATCGTTATCTATCCGATGAATGCCCTTGCCAACAGCCAAGCAGAAGAGCTGCGGCGCTATCTGGGCGCAGGGCGCCCGAATTCTCCCACGTTCGCGCGATACACCGGACAGGAAGGCACCGACGAACGCGAGCGCATCAGGGACAACCCGCCGGACATTCTGCTTACCAATTTCATGATGCTCGAATTGCTCATGACGCGGCAGAACGATCTGGACCGGAAGGTCATCGAGAATTGCCGCGGCCTGCGGTTCGTCGTGCTCGATGAGTTGCACACCTACCGCGGGCGCCAGGGCGCGGATGTGGCGATGCTGATGCGCCGCCTTAAGGCACGGATAGGCGATCCGAAGCATCCGCCAATCTGCGTCGGCACGTCAGCGACCATGGCAAGCGAAGGCGCGCCGGAAGAGAAGCGCGCCGCGGTGGCACGGGTCGCCTCGAAAATCTTCAGCGCCAGAATCGGCCCGGATGCGGTCGTTACGGAAACGCTCCGCCGCGTGACCGATGCGAGCAGGAGCGGCGAACGCGAACTGCCTGGACTGACGGCGGCGGTCGAGACAGCCCTGAAAGGTAGCGTCGGGCATGGACTCACGAACGATGAACTGGCGAGGGACGATCTGGCCGCCTGGATCGAGACACGGATCGGCTTGAAGAATGTCGATCACAAGCCCGAGCGGGCGAGCCCCGTTTCGCTCGACCGGGCCGCCGTGGCGCTGGCCGGGAATTGCGGGCTATCCCAAGACGTCTGCGCGGCGGCTCTCCGGAAAGCCTTGATCGGGTTCAGCACTCCGGAGAACCAGCGCGGTGTAGCCGGTGGAAGCAGCGAGCCGTTGTTCGCCTTCAAGCTCCATCAATTCATCGCCGGCGCCGGGCGCCTGTATGCGACCCTTCGCCCAGAAGGCCAGCGCGACGTGACGTTTTCGGGGCAAGTATTCAACCCGCGCAATGAGGAAGAGCGCCTGTACCCGGTCCATTTCTGCCGGAACTGCGGTCAGGAATTCCACCCGGTCACGTTGCGGACTGACCGGGGGCGCGAGTATTTCGAGAAGCGGGAGATCGACGATATTCCCGTTGAGGCGGACGAGGAGGACGAAGGCGCCGAGTGGGGCTTTCTGATGCCCGAACCTGACGACCGCGAATTCACGTTCAAGGGCGATGACGAGGATTATCCGGAAGCGTGGCTGGAGGAGACGAAGCGCGGCGACAGGCGCCTGAAATCGACCTACCGCAAACGCCGGGCCAGCCTTCATGACGTGGCGCCGAACGGCAATTGCGGAATGGGGCATCGAAGCTGGTTCATGCCCGGCAAGTTCCGTTTCTGTCCGATGTGCAAGGACGTTTCCAACACGTCTGCCCGCGACATTAACAAGCTTGCGTCCCTGAGCGGCGAGGGCCGGAGCTCGGCGACGACGATCCTGATCTCCAGCATCCTGCATTGGATGAACGGCGATGCATCGGACCTCCCCGAGCACACGCGCAAACTGCTGGCCTTCACCGACAACCGGCAGGATGCAGCGCTTCAGGCCGGTCATTTCAACGATTTCATTTTCGTGTCCCTCTTGAGGGCGGCAATCCTGTCCGCTCTCAAATTGGCGCCTGGCGGCTCAATACCCGAGCCCGAGATCGGCGCGCGAGTCCAGACAGCGCTCGGTTTCCTTGCGGATGGGGCGTTTGCCCATCGCGCCGAAGAGTGGCTGGAAAATCCCGGGCTGAAAGGACAGGCACGGGAGGACGCGGAAGCCGTGCTTCGTGAAGGGCTGCAGCTTCGTTTCTGGATCGATCAGCGCCGGGGATGGCGCTTCACCAATCCGAATCTCGAACAGCTCGGCCTCGTTCGCGCCGAGTACCAGTACATCGAAGATCTGGCCCGGGACGATGAGGAGTTCGCTGCCTCGCCCATCCTGCGCTCGGCGTCCGCTGCAGCGCGGCAGGCCGCGCTTCAGGAGCTTCTCGACCACATGCGCAAGGGGTTGGCGGTCAACACCGCCGCCCTCGGACGCCAGAAGGTCGATGCGATCGCACAAACGATGCGGGGGCAGATCAAGGCGCCCTGGTCGCTCGAGGAAGAGGCCACGGTCGGGGCGTCGGTCCTTATGCTCGAACCGCCGAAGCGCGCAAGGATCGGTCCACGGGACGAGGAGCGCCTCGTGCGTGGCACGCGCCAAAGCGCTCTCGCACGGAAAATCCGCGCGATCCGGTTCGGCGCCAGACAACTGAGCGCCGGGGATGTTCCGGATGTCCTGAAGACGTTGCTGAACGGGGCGAAGAACTACGGCCTCGTCGAGGAGGTGTCTTCGCCGGTCGGCGGCATGGGTTGGCGGCTCATTGCCAAGACCATTCAATACCGCTCGCAGACCGGCGAACAGGGCGCGGAAGTGACGAACCGCTTCTTTGCCGGCCTCTACAAAGCCGTATCCGATGCTCTCGCAGCGGACGCGGCACCCCTCTTCGGGCTCGAGGGACGCGAGCACACGGCGCAGGTGGAGAGCGAACTCCGGGAGCTACGCGAGTTTCGGTTCAGGTACGGAGAGGACGACCGAAAGAAGCTCGATGAGCGACAGGATGAACTGAGTGAACATCGCGAAGGCGCGCGTTTCCTGCCGGCGCTGTTTTGCTCGCCGACCATGGAACTTGGCGTCGACATCTCCTCGATGAATGTCGTCTATCTCCGGAATGCCCCACCCACGGCGGCGAACTATGCCCAGCGCAGCGGACGCGCCGGTCGCAGTGGCCAGGCGGCCATGATCCTGACCTACTGCGCCGCACAGAGCCCGCATGATCAGTACTTCTTCGACCGCATGCAGGATCTGGTCGACGGGGTTGTCGTCCCGCCATCGATCGATCTTCGAAACCGGGATCTGGTCGAGAGCCACCTGCACGCGGAGTGGTTGGCCGCCAGCGGGGCGGAGTTTCAATCTCGTATCCCCGACAACCTCGACATGTCGAGTTCGGAACGCCCGCTGCATTCGCATATTTCCGAGGCCATCAAGTCTGCGGAGGCCTCACGCGGTGCGGCTTCGTGCATCGAAGCGGTCCTCGCGGCCCTCGAAGACGATTTCGCCGGAGACCCCCCGTATTGGTATTCCGGCCGCGAGGCGTTGGCCCACTCGCTGATCGAACGTGCGCCCATTGACTTCGACCGGTCCTTCGATCGCTGGCGCGACCTTCTCGCCGCCGCCGAGCGGGCGGTGGAACTGGCAACGCAAACGCTTGACGATTACTCGATCTCGCCGCGGGAGCGGAAGGCGTCGGAAAGCCGTCTCGCCATGGGGAACTGGCAACGCAAGACACTGCTTCAATCTGCATCGACCCAGAACAACGACTTCTATTTGTACCGGTATCTCGCAACTGAGGGGTTTCTTCCGGGATACAATTTCCCGCGCCTGCCGCTTATGGCCTACGTTCAGGGTAGTTCGGACGGCAAGAGCCAGCGCTACATCCAGCGCGCCAGGTTTCTTGCGATTTCCGAGTTCGGCCCGCAGAGCCTCGTCTACCATGAAGGCCGTGCGTTCCGCGTGGACCGCGCGCTCCTCAAAGATGCCGGAGACCGCCCCGACGGCATGTTGACGACGCAGAGCCGGGCGATTTGCAAGACTTACGGCGCGGGACACCCCGGGGAACACCCCGAGATGTGCCACGTCTGCGGAGTTGCGCTCGGCGGGGCGATTCTCGTTCACAACCTCTACCGGATCGAGAATGTCGGCAGCCGGCCTGCCGAGCGGATCACATCGAACGACGAGGACCGGAAGCGGCAGGGGTTCGAGCTTCAGACAACCTTTTCGTTTGAGGGCGCCGGTTCTACGTCCCGCCAGATCGTTCGTGATGCCGGAGGGGAAATCGTGACGCTGGATTTTGCACAGGCCGCGCGGATCAGCCGGATCAACAAGGGGCTGCGGCGCCGCAAGGACAAGGAGAAGATCGGTTTTTTCATCAATCCCAAGTCCGGCGCGTGGATCGGCGAGAAGAAAGAAGGCGGCGACGACGACAGCCGTCCGGATACGCTGCGCCAGCTTATCGTTCCGCTGGTAGAAGACCGCAAGAATGCGCTTCTGCTTCGTTTTCCCAGGCGCTGGCTTGCCCAGCTCGGACCCGAAAGCCGGAGAACGCTCACCACGATCCAGCATGCACTGGCGCGCGGCATCGAGGCTGTATTCCAGCTGGAAGAGGGCGAGATCCTCGTCGAGCCGGCGCCCAGCTCCGACGAGAGAAACGCCCTCCTGTTCTATGAGGCGGCGGAGGGCGGCGCTGGCGCACTGGCGCAACTTGTGAGTTGGAATGACGGCTTCATGCAGGTCGCCGGACGCGCACTTGAGATCATGCACTACGATCAGGCCAGCTTAGGTGAAGCGAAGGAGGATCCTGGCCGTCTGTCCGAGACCGGCGACCCGGAATGTGTCGCCGGATGCTACCGCTGTGTCCTTTCCTACTTCAATCAGCCCGATCACGAGCAAATCGATCGGCGCGATCCCGCTGCTCTCTCATTCCTGCTGCGGCTTGCCCACGCTGGTCCCTCCGATACTGATCGAACGCAGGCGTCGGGAACGCCGGATCGAGCGCCTCCAGACGAAAAACCGCTCACCGTCGACGGCGTCGCCTTCCCGAATATTTGGCGCAAGGCGCGCCTCGTTGTTGTCGAGGAGGGCGAAACCGATGAAGCCATGGTTGGGAAGCTGGCTTCGAAGGGCGTTAGGGTCTTGGAGCGCCCCGGTGATCCTGGGCGCCTCATCGCGTTCGAAGAGGAACTCACTGAATTGTTGAAGGGATAGGTCATGGGCGCCGTGGCGCAGTTCTCGCCGGGTGAGCTTGTCCGGGCCCGTGGTCAGGAGTGGGTCGTGGTCGAGGCCCATTGGAGCCCTAATCATTCTGCCCATATCAAGCAGAGCCACAGGGTCCATTACCGCTGGCATCCTTTTCATGGGCTCGATGTCCGGGAGCTGAGGCGCGAGCGTCACGCTTCAGGTGAGTTCGTGCGTGTCGAGGCGGACCCTGGTGAAGTTGCGCTGATCGCCGCATGGATGCTGGATCCCGTCGCCTGTGCCCGATTGGGATCTGGTGAGCCTCTGGTATCGCTGTCGGCGCTGGTCGAACTCCACTACTTCTTGATCGAATCTGGTTTCAGGAAACACTCCCGGCAGAACATAAGCCGTTCCCGGGAGGACACCGATGAAAACCCCTCGCCCGATACCATGGCCGTCGAATGACCAGCTCGCGATGGCTCTCGACACAGGCGAACTACGAAAGATGACCCTATCCGAGCGCGACCAAGCCGTCCTGCGACTCGCCTGGCTGCTGATGGAAGCGGCAGATCTCAACAGGGAGGAGGACAACCATGAACGGATCTGATCCCTTAACCGCCGCGGTCCTGAAGCGCAAAGCGGTGATCTATGTGCGGCAATCCACCCCCCATCAGGTCAGCTCCAACCTGGAAAGCCAGAGGCGACAATACGAACTCGTCGAGCTCGCCCGGCGTCGGGGATTCCGAGATGTCGAAGTGATCGACGATGATCTTGGCATCTCGGCAAACGGCGCGATGGAGCGGCCTGGCTTCGAGCGGTTGTGCGCGTGGCTATGCGCGGCAAGGGTCGGCGCAGTTCTGTGTTTCGATGCTTCCAGGCTCTCGCGAAACGGTCGTGATTGGCATCATCTCCTCGAGTTGTGCGGACTGTTCGACGCGCGAGTGATCGACATGGATGGGGTCTACGACCCTCGCCTTCCCAACGATCGCCTTCTCCTGGGAATGAAAGGCAGCATCTTTGAGTTCGAAACCGGCGTCCTTCGCGCCCGCATGCTTGACGCGCTTCGGGAAAAGGCGTGCCGCGGCGAGCTGCGCCTCAACGTGCCGATCGGGTATGTCTGGCATCGCGAGGGCGGCGGCCCCGTCTTCAATCCTGATCTGCGCATTCAGGAGACGATCCGGCTGATTTTTGCAAGGTTCCGAGAACTGGGCAGCGCACGCCAGGTTGTGCTGGTGCTGACCCAAGACAAGGTCTGCTTTCCGTCTCCCTATGGCAGGGCTCTTTCCCCCGAGTGGCGGCTGACAAGGCAATCCATCGCCTCGACCGCCAGCTTGGCCGCCTGCGCAACCGCATCGCCGACACGGCCCGGAAGAAGCAGCCGACGGCGGAACTCAGGAGGGAAGTCAGGGACCTCCAGGATGTCCGCGACATCGTCAGGGCCAGCCGCAGGGAGACGCCCAAGCACTGCCGGGCCGGCGACCTCGACGAAGCCGAGCAGCTCGATGCCTTGCCCGCGCGCGAGCGCCTCCTCCTCGACGTCATCCGGATGATCGCCTACCGCGCCGAAACCCGCATGATGCTTCCCGTCATGCAGGCGCAGGGCCACAAGCCCCATCCCCGGAAACTGCTTCAAGCGCTGCTCACCGCCGATGCCGACATCCTGCCGGATCCTGGCAATGGCCTCCTGCGGGTCCACATTCTTGGCCTCGCAAACGACGCCTGCGACCGTTGGATCGATGCGGTTCTGAGCGACCTGAACGCCACCGAAACGGTCTTCCCCGGCACCCGTCTGCGCATAGTCTACGACATCGACGGGGCCTCGGAATCCGCGCGGCTCGTGTCACCTAAAATCAGCAGAGGTCAGGAAGTCTGAACTTGTATGAATATAGTAATTAAATACTTATTTTTCCACGATATTGCGCTTATTTGGGAAAATATTCGTAACTACCCAGGTACCCCGCCGCCAGTTCTGAGTGCGTGCTGATGTTGCTTGCCGTCGGTGCCGTTTCGCCGTCGGCGCGTCGTTGATCCCCGCTTGACTGTATAGGTTCAGACTTCCTGACCTCTGCTGATTTTAGGTGACACGAGCCGCGCGGATTCCGAGGCCCCGTCGATGTCGTAGACTATGCGCAGACGGGTGCCGGGGAAGACCGTTTCGGTGGCGTTCAGGTCGCTCAGAACCGCATCGATCCAACGGCAGGCCATGGCCGAGGGCGCAACCCGCGCCTGGGACGCCGGCATCGATACCATGGACGCCCCCGTCGACGCCGCCATGCGCCTCGATGCCCCCGACTTCCGCATCGCCGCCGTCCTGCCCGAGGTCGACACCCGCCAGCTCCTCGCCATGCGATCCTTCCTCACCGACAGGATGAAGGACGTCTCCACGACGCTTGCCGAGCGCGTCAATACCGAACTCGGCCTCGCCATGACCGGCTCGGTCCCCGTCGGCGAGACCACCGGCCGCGTCGCCGCCATCCTCAAGAGCGGCGGCAGGTCCCGCGCCCTGACAATCGTGCGGACCGAGCTCGGCCGCGCATACTCCATGGCCGGACAGCAGCGCATGGAGCAGGCCGCCGGGATCCTGCCGGGGCTGAGGAAGCAGTGGCGACGCTCCGGAAAGCTCAGAAGCCGCATCGCCCACGACGCCGTCGACGGACAGACCAGGGAAGCCGCCAGGCCCTTCGACGTCGGCGGCGCTTCGCTCATGTACCCCCGCGATCCCGCCGGACCCGCCGCCGAGACGATCAACTGCGGATGCCAGTCGCTGCCATGGATGGAAAGCTGGGAGGTCGAGAACCCCGGGCGAAAGCCGTTCTCCGACGAGGAGATCGCACGCGACCCGCGGCGCGCCGATCTCGAAGGGAAGGAGGCCGGCGCGGGGACAACGCCGGCATCGTAGACCGGGCGAGGCGAAGCCCCGCGCCGCACCCCGATTTACCGGCGAATCCGCACCCCCGGAACCGCCCCGATTTACAGGCCTTTCAGCACCCCTGAAACGCCCCGAAAATCACCGTTTCCAGCCAATTCACGGCCCTTTCCGGGCCGGATTCGCAAAGACTTTCGTCCGGCCCGCCAGACCCCGGAAACGCCGCCAACCCCTTGACCGTCCGCCCTCTTCCGCCTTCTTCCCGGCATCTTCCGGATTCGCAATGACTTTCGTCCCCCTACAGCGCAACTCGCCGTCTTCGGTGCCGATCCGAATCGGGAACTTCTTGCGTGGCAGCGTGCGGGCAGGCTCGAACACGAGGCGCGCCCCGTCGAGAGCGCAGACCTGGAAGGCGCGGCGCTTCTCTACTGCGCGAATGGGGACAAAGCGGCGGACGCACGCGCGGCCGCGCTCGCCCGCCGTCACGGGATTCGCGTCAGCATCGCCGACGATCTCACGGACAGCGACTTCATCACGCCGGCGATCGTCGACCGCGATCCGGTCACGGTCGCGATCGGGACCGAAGGCACGGCCCCGGTGCTCGCGCGGGCTCTCAAGGCAGCCTTCGAAGCTCAGCTGCCGACTTCTCTGGGGCCGTTGGCGCGGATCGGACAAGCATTCCGGAGCAAGTGCGAGAGCGTGCCCGCCGGCCGCATGCGACGGGCTCTCTGGTCCGAGTACTTCTTCCGGCGCGGCTCACGCGGCTACGCCAGGGAGGGCGAGAGCGGCGCCCGCGCTGCGCTGCGCTCGCTGCTTGACGAGGCCGCTGCGGCAATCCGCCCGCCCGGCTTCGTCTCCTTCGTGGGCGCCGGGCCGGGCGATGCGGAGCTGCTCACGCTCAAGGCGCGCAACCGCCTGCATGACGCCGACATCGTGGTGCACGATCGCCTGGTCTCCGCGCAGGTGCTCGAGCTCGCACGGCGGGAGGCGGAGCGGGTCTGCGCCGGCAAGCAGGGGTTCGGCCCCTCGTGGTCGCAGGCGAGCATCAACGCGCTGCTGGTGCGTCGTGCCCGAGCAGGGAATCACGTGGTCCGCCTCAAGTCCGGCGATCCCACCCTATTCGGCAGGCTCGACGAGGAGATCGAGGCGCTCGACGGCGCAGGCATCCCGTGGGAGATCGTTCCGGGCATCACGGCTGCGTCCTCGGCCGCAGCCGACATGGGGGTCTCGCTGACGCGGCGCGGGCGGAACTCCGAGCTTCGCCTTCTCACCGGCCAGGACGCCGACGGACTCGCCGAGCACGATTGGGCTGCCTGGCCCGGCCGGGGTCCGTTGCCGCGATCTACATGGGCAAGCGGGCGGCGACCTTCCTGCGCGGGCGTCTCCTGATGCACGGGGCTGCGCCGTCGACGCCGGTCACCATCGTCGAGAACGCCTCGGCTGCGGACGAGCGGATCGTCGCGACCTCGCTGCTCCGGCTGCCGGAGACACTGGAGGAGCAACGCTGTGCGGGCGCGGTCGTCCTGATGCTGGGCCTGCTGCCCCGCGAGGCCGTGCGGGAGGCCCGGGCGGGGTGCGAGGTCCGCGAGCGTGCGCTGTGATGGCACCTTCCTTTGCCCCTTGCGTGCTGACCGCGAACGATCTCCTGGAGGGGGACGTCGTCTACCTCGCCCCGGACGGAGCCTGGACGCGCCATCTCGTCTCGGCACGCCTCTTCGTGGACGAGGCGGAAGCCAATCGCAGCCTTGCCGAGGCGGAATCGCAACAGGGCGCAATCGTTGAGCCGTACCTGGCGGCTGCCATGCCGGACAGGGACGGTGGCCTGCAGCCGGCTCACTTTCGCGAGGCCTTCCGCGCCCTTGGCCCCTCCAACTACCGACATGGCAAGCAGGCAGGGAACTGAACCGTGTATCGATACGATTCCTTCGACCGAGAGTTCGTGCGAACCCGTGTCGAACAATTCCGCCGGCAGGTCGCCCGGCGGCTCGACGGCTCCCTGAGCGAAGAGGAGTTCAAGCCCCTGCGGCTGATGAACGGGCTCTACCTGCAGCTGCACGCCTACATGCTCCGGGTCGCAATCCCCTACGGGACGCTCGACAGTCGCCAGATGCGGCAGCTGGCCCGCATCGCGGAGCGCTGGGACAAGGGCTACGGGCACTTCACGACGCGGCAGAACGTGCAGTTCAACTGGCCGAAGCTGAAGGATGTGCCGGACATCCTCGACGCCCTGGCCGATGTGGACATGCACGCGATCCAGACATCGGGGAACTGCGTGCGCAATGTCACGGCCGACCACTTCGCAGGCGCGGCCGCCGACGAAGTCTGCGATCCGCGCCCGAGTGCGGAACTGCTCAGGCAGTGGTCGACGGACCATCCCGAATTCGCCTTCCTGCCGCGCAAGTTCAAGATCGCGGTGAGCGGCTCGCCGGTCGACCGCGCCGTCACCCGTGCCCACGACATCGGCCTGTGCCTGGTTCGCAATGCAGCTGGAGAGGTTGGTTACCGGGTCTCCGTCGGCGGCGGGCTCGGCCGCACGCCGGTCATCGGATCGGTGATTCGCGACTTCCTGCCCGAGGCCGACCTGCTTCCCTACGTCGAGGCCATCCTGCAGATCTACAACACCCACGGGCGCCGCGATAACAAGTACAAGGCGCGCATCAAGATCACGGTGCGCGAGCTCGGGCTCGATGCTTTCCGCCAAGGTGTCGAGGAGCGCTTCCGGATTCAGCGCAAGACCTTCAGCGGCGCGGACCGGACACTTTTGCGGGACATCCGCGCGATGTTCCCGGCGCCCGAGTACCAAGAGGCCCCGACCGGCGCGTTCGAGACGGCTCTGGAGAGCGATCCGGCGTTCCGCGCCTTCGCGGATACCAATCTCCACCCGCACAAGGCTCCCGGCTACGCGATCGTCACCATCTCGCTCAAGGCCCATGGCGCGACCCCGGGAGATGCGACGGCAGGCCAGATGCGCGTCATCGCCGATCTGGCGGAGCGCTACGGGCACGACGAGATTCGGATCAGCCACGAACAGAACTGCATACTTCCCCATGTGCACAGGGGCGATGTGCCCGCTGTTCACGACGCGCTGCGGCAGGAGGGACTGGCCACCGCCAACGTCGGTCTGGCGTCCGACATCATCGCCTGCCCGGGGATGGACTACTGCAACCTGGCGACCGCGCGCTCAATTCCGATCGCCCAGGGCATTGCCGAGCGCATGAAGGAGCTCGGCACCGAACGCGAGGTCGGCGATCTCAAGATCAAGATCTCCGGCTGCGTCAATGCGTGCGGGCACCATCATGTCGGCCATATCGGGATTCTCGGGCTCGATCGCGCCGGCGCCGAGAACTACCAGATCACGCTCGGCGGCGACGGAACCGAAAGCGCCGCTCTCGGCGAGCGCACAGGACCGGGATTTCCTGCAGGCGAGATCGTTGGCGCCGTCGAGCGAATGATCGGCACTTACCTCGAACTCCGGTCCGACGAGGGCGAGACCTTTCTCAAGACCTACCGTCGGGTCGGGATGCAGCCCTTCAAGGCCGCGCTCTATGCCGACATCGCCGGGGGCGGAGCGCCAGAGCTGTGACCCGGGCGCGGCAAGAGCTCGATGGAGAGACTGCCATGCCTGCCCCGACGCGCGCTGCGGACGATGGCTCGGACGCGGGTGAGGCCATCGTGAGTCGAAACGTGCTGGTGCGCGATACCGGCTTTCACGACGACGACCGGTCGGGCGACTTCACCCCATGGAGCGGCGCCATCGACCTATCCGCGCTGACGGACGGCGCCGCGCTCGATGTCGAGAACGCCGCGCCGGCCGAGGACATCGTGCCTCTCTTCGGGCGCATCGCGCTGATTCGCATTGCCTTTCCGTCGCATATGGACGGCCGGGGGTTTTCGCTGGCCCGCCATCTGCGCCTGCTCGGCTACCGCGGCCGGCTTCGCGCGTCCGGCCGCATCCTCGCAGATCAATACGCCATGGCCCGGCGAAGCGGCTTCGACGAGGTCGAAATCGACCCGGAGCTGGCCGCACGGCAGCCGGAGGAACAATGGCTGTTCCGCGCGAACTGGCAATCCCACGACTATCAGGAGCGGCTGGGCCGGCGCCGGCCCAATGGAGGCGGCGGCGAGCTGGAATGAGCCCGTCCGCTTTCCCAACAGCGGGCGCGGCTCTTCGTCGGGGTCTTTCCTTGTTGCGAGGCGCGGCGCGAGGGGCATAATCCGGGCGCTCCCGCCTCCGCACGAGGGATTCGCGTGCGTCACGCGCTCAGTCTGTTCGCCGTGCTCTACGGGCTCTGGCTCGCACTGTCCGGTCATTACACGCCCTTCCTGCTCGCGATCGGTGCCGCCTGCACGGCCTTCGCGGTGGCGGTGGCGATGCGCATGGACGTGGTGGACCACGAGGGGCACCCGATCCATCTCGGCTTGCGCATCCCGCTCTATTGGGGCTGGCTGACGATCCAGATCCTGCTCTCGGCGTTCGCCGTCACCCGCATCGTGCTGTCGCCCCGCCCGCGCATCGACCCAGTGCTGGAGACGGTGCCGTCGAGCCAAAAGTCCGACCTCGGCAAGGTGATCTTCGCAAACTCGATCACGCTGACGCCCGGCACGCTCACCACGTCGGTGACGGCGGACGGCATCGAGGTCCACGCGCTCACCCGGCAGGGCATGAACGAGCTGAAGACCGGCGACATGGACCGCCGCGTCAGCGCGGTCGAGGGCCGGACATGATGTTCCTCGCCGCCGTCGCGGCACTGGTCGTGACAGTCATTCTCGCGCTGATCCGCGCGTACCTGGGGCCGACGCTCTACGACCGCGTGCTCAGCGTGAACGCGATCGGGACCATGACCGTGCTGCTGATCGCGGCCGTGGGCTTCCTCATGGAGCGCCCGGACTTTCTCGACATCGCGCTGGTCTACGCGCTGATCAACTTCATCGGCACCATCGCCGTTCTCCGCTACATCAAGCGCCGGCGCGCACGCGACGCCGAGGAGGCGCCGTGATCGTCGATATCCTGAGCTGGATCAGCATCGGCATCGGCGCGGCCTTCGTCATAGTGGGCGGGCTCGGGCTGGTCCGCATGCCGGACTTGTTCACGCGGCTTCATGCGGCGAGCGTGGCCGATACTGCCGGTGCGGGCTTCATCTTGCTGGGCCTCATGTTGCAGGCCGGGCTCTCTCTCACCTCGTTCAAGCTCGTGCTGATCTTCGTGTTCCTGGTGTTCACCGGGCCGACCGCCGCGCATGCGCTCGCCCACGCGGCGCTGCTCGACGGGGTCCGGCCGTGGACCCGCAAGCCCAAGGACCCGGCGCCATAGTTATCTACGTCGATATCCTGCTCCTGGCCCTGCTGGTCGCGGCGGCGCTCATCGTGGTCTCGATGCACAATCTGCTGGCGGCCGCGCTCGTGCTCGGCATCTACAGCCTGGTCATGGCCTTGCTCTGGGTCGTGCTCGACGCGGTCGACGTGGCCTTTACCGAGGCCGCCGTCGGCGCCGGCGTGACCACCGTCTTCATGCTGCTCGCTATCGCCGCCACCGGCCGGCACGAGAAGATCGCGCACCGCAGGCCGTGGCTCCCGATCCTGGCCTCGCTCGCGGTCGGCGGGCTGCTGATTTACGGCACGCTCGACCTGCCGGCCTTCGGCGACCCGCAAGCGCCCGCGCAACAGCACGTCGGGCCCCACTATATCGAGCAGGGCGAGGCAGAGACCGGCGTCCCCAACATCGTCACTGCGGTGCTGGCCTCCTACCGGGGCTTCGACACCCTGGGCGAGGTCACGGTGATCTTCACCGCAGGCATCGGGGTTCTGCTGATGCTGGGCATCACGCGCCGCCGCCGGCCAGGCGAGAGGGACCGCGAATGACCGAGCATCTGGTCCTGCGCGTGGTCTCGAAGCTGCTGATCCCGCCGATCCTGCTCTTCGCCCTCTACGTCCAGATGCACGGCGACTACGGGCCGGGCGGCGGCTTTCAGGCTGGCGTGATCTTCGCCTCGGGTCTTATCCTCTACGGTCTCGTCTTCGGGACCGAGGCGGTGCGCAGCGTGGCGCCGCCGCGTCTGCTGGCGGTGCTCGCCTGTCTCGGTGTGCTGCTCTATGCCGGCGTCGGCGTGGCCAGCATGATCGGCGGCGGGAGCTTCCTGGAATACGGCGCGCTTAGCGCTGACGCCACGCATGGCAACCACGTCGGAATCATCATCATCGAGATCGGTGTCGGCGTCGCGGTCGCCGCCGTGATGACCATCATCTTCTGCGCTCTTGCCGAGTGGCGCTGAGGTGGAGGCCCTCACACACGTCAACTACTGGGCCGCGATCGTGCTGGCGATGATCGGGCTTTACGCTGTCATTGCGCCCTCCAACCTGATCAAGAAGCTGATCGGCCTCGGCATTTTCCAGTCGGCGATCTTCCTGATCTACATCACGGCGGGGAAGGTCGAGGGCGGCACCGCGCCGATCATCGACGCCGGCCACGCGGTCTACTCCAACCCGCTCCCCCACGTGCTGATCCTCACGGCGATCGTCGTTGCCGTCTCGACTCTCGCGGTCGGGCTCGCGCTCACCGTGGCGATCAAGCGCGACTACGGGACCGTCGAAGAGGACGAGATCGACGAGCAGGATCGGCGATGATCGCGACTCATCTGCCGGTGCTCCAGGTGGCGGTGCCGCTGATCGCGGCGCCTGTCTGCGTGCTGCTGCGGCGCGGGTCCTACGCCTGGGGTTTCACCACCGTGGTCTGTTGGGGGCTGCTCGCGATCGCGGCGCTGCTGCTCGAGCAGGTCATGAGCAGCGGCCCGATTTCCTACCGCCTCGGCGGCTGGGCGCCGCCCATCGGCATCGAGTACCGGCTGGACGGGGTCAACGCCTTCGTCCTGCTGATCATCGCGGGCACCGCTGCGCTCATGATGCCCTACGCGCGGGCGAGCGTGGAACAGGAGGTCCGGCCCGAGCGGCGGCATCTCTTCTACGCGATCTTCCTGCTCGCGCTCACCGGCCTGCTCGGCATCACCGCGACCGGCGACGCCTTCAACATCTATGTCTTTCTCGAAATCTCCTCGCTCGCGAGCTACGTGCTCATCGCACAAGGGAAGCACAGGCGGGCGCTCACGGCCTCCTACCAATACCTCATCATCGGCACGATCGGGGCCGCGCTGATCCTGGTCGGGATCGGCTTCCTCTACGCCAAGACCGGAACCCTCAACATCGCGGACCTTGCCGAGCGCGTCCCGGCGCTCGGAGAGACCCCGGCGATACTTACGGCCTTCGCCTTCATCACCGTGGGCGTGCTGATCAAGCTCGCGCTCTTCCCCTTCCACATGTGGCTGCCCAACGCCTATGCGTATGCGCCCTCGATGGTGAGCGCCTTCCTTGCTGCGACCGCGACCAAGGTCGGCGCCTACATGCTGCTCCGCTTCGTCTTCACCGTGTTCGGCATTCATTTCGCCTTCGAGACCCTGCCGCTGACGGAGATCCTGCTCGCGCTCTCGCTCATTGCCGTGCTGGCGGGCTCGCTCGTCGCCGTCTTCCAGAGCGATCTCAAGCGCCTGCTGGCGTTCTCCAGCGTGGGCCAGATCGGCTATCTCGGCGTCGGCATCGGGCTCGCTTCGGTCACCGGCGTGACCGGCGCCCTGGTCCACATCTTCAACCACGCGCTGATGAAGGGCGGCCTCTTCCTCGCCGCCGGCGCCATCGCCTATCGCCTGGGCGCGACCGATCTGAGCGCCCTGCACGGCCTCGGCCGGCGCATGCCCTTCACCATGGCGGCGGTCGTGATCGGCGGCCTCGGCCTGGTCGGCGTGCCCATCACCTCCGGCTTCGTGAGCAAGTGGTATCTGGTGCAGGCGGCCTTCGAGCAGGATTTCTGGCCGGTGGCGCTCTTCGTGCTCGCCGGCTCGCTGATCGCGCTCGCCTACGTGGGCCGCGTGATCGAGGCCGCGTACTTCCGCCCGCCGCCGCCGGATAGCGAGCCGGTGAAAGAGGCGCCCTGGCCCATGCAGCTCTCGACCTGGGCCTTGATCGCGGGCTCGGTCTATTTCGGGCTCCACACGGACCTCACCGTCGGCATTGCCGGGCGCGCGGCGGCGGTGCTTCTGGCGGGCGAGCCATGAGCCACGCCGCGCAAATCCTGGCGGCGCTCGCGGTGCCAATCGCAGGCGCGTTCCTGATCTGGGCGACCGCGCGGTGGCCTGTGCTGCAGGAAGCGGTCTCCGTCGTCACCGCCGTCGCGCTCTTCGGCCTTGTCCTTTCTCTCGCACCGGCGGTTGCGGCGGGCGGCGCGCCCCGGGTCGCGCTCTTCGACATCGTGCCGGGGCTCCCCATCGCGTTTGCGCTCGAGCCCCTCGGCATGCTCTTCGCGCTGATCGCGTCGTTTCTCTGGATCGCGACGACGGTCTATTCCATCGGCTACGTCCGCGCCAACCAGGAGGAGCACCGCACCCGCTACTACGTCTGCTTCGCGGCCGCGCTCGCGAGCGCCATCGGCATCGCCTTCGCTGGCAACATGTTCACGCTCTTCCTCTTCTACGAGGCGCTGACGCTTTCCACCTATCCGCTGGTAACCCATAGCGGTACCGAGGAGGCACGCCGCGCCGGCAGGACCTATCTCGGCATCCTGCTCTCCACCTCGATCGTTCTGCAGCTCTTTGCGATCCTCTGGACCTGGGTGGAGGCGGGGACGCTCGATTTCCAGATGGGCGGGATTCTCGCCGGCGCGGTCAGCGAGCGCACCGCCGCCGTTCTGCTGGTTCTCTACATGTTCGGCATCGGCAAGGCGGCGCTCATGCCGCTCCACGGCTGGCTGCCGGCGGCGATGGTGGCGCCGACACCGGTGAGCGCGCTCCTGCACGCCGTCGCGGTGGTGAAGGCCGGCGTCTTCACGGTGCTCAAGGTTATTGTCTACATCTTCGGCATCGACTTCCTGCGCGCGATGGCGGGCAGCGAATGGCTCATCGCGGTCGCATCCGCGACCATCGTGATCGCCTCGCTGATCGCGCTGCGTCAGGACGATCTGAAGCGCCGCCTCGCCTATTCGACCGTGAGCCAGCTCTCCTACGTGGTGCTGGGAGGCGCGCTCGCAACCAGCGCCGGCGTCGTCGGCGGCGCCATGCACATCGCCACCCACGCCTTCGGCAAGATCACGCTCTTCTTCTGCGCGGGCGCGATCTACACCGCGGCCCACAAGCGGCTGGTGAGCGAGCTCGACGGCATCGGCTACCGCATGCCCGTGACCATGGGCGCGTTCGCCGTGGGCGCGCTCGGCCTGATCGGGCTGCCGCCCTTCGCCGCGCTTTGGAGCAAGTGGTACCTGGTGGCGGGCGCCGACGAAGGCAGCCACATCGCCGTGATCGCAGTACTGCTCGGCAGCTCCTTGCTGAACGCGCTCTACTTCGTGCCCATTCTCGTCCGCGCCTTCTTCCCGGCCTCGGGCTTGCCGGTGGCGCCCGGCCGCGCCGAAGCACCCTGGCCGATCCTCGCGGCGACCCTGGTGGCGGCGCTCGGCACGGCCGCGCTCTTCTTCTACCCGCAGGCCCTGCTCACGCTCGTGGAGCCGCTTGGGGCTATCCGCTAAGGCATTGCCATGAAGAAGAAATATTGGCTCGACGAACGCCGCAACGTGATGCGGCTCATCTGGCTCTTCGCGGCGCTCTGCGTCGGCGTGCTGGTGATCGACGCGGGCTTCCACCGGCACGAGGAGTTCTTCTGGGAGGGCTGGTTCGGCTTCTACGGTTTCTTCGGCTTCATCGCCTGCGTCGTTCTCGTTCTCGCCGCGAAGGAGCTGCGCAAGCTCGTGATGCGGCGCGAGGACCACTATGACGAGTAGCATTCCGCCCGCCTTTATCTTCCTCGTCGCAGCAGTGCTCGTCCTGCTGCTGCCGGTGGGCGTGCGCCGTCTCCTGCTGCCTGCCGTCCCCTTGCTCGGCGGGATCAATCTCTGGTTCGTGTGGAACGGCGCAGGCGGGCTCGAGGTCCCCCTGCTCGACACGCGGCTCACCCTGCTGCGCGCCGATTTGCTCAGCCTGCTCTTCGGCCTCCTCTTCCATATCGCGGCATTCCTCGGTGCGATCTTCGCCTTCCACGTGCGGGACCGCCTGCAGCAGGCCGGCATGCTGCTCTACGCGGGCTCCGCGCTCGGCGCGGTGTTCACCGGCGACCTCATCAGCCTGGTCATCTTCTGGGAGGGGGCGACGCTCGGCTCGGTGCTGCTGATCCTCGCCCGGCGCGAGCCCCGGGCGGTGCGCGCCGCCATGCGCTACCTGGTGTTCCAGCTGGTCTCCGGCCTCCTGCTGCTGGGCGGCGCGATCATCGTGATCGGCGCCACCGGCTCCAGCGCTTTCGGGCATATCGGGATCGACAGCCTTGGCGGCGTGCTGATCTTCGTCGCCTTCGGGATCAAGTGCGGCTTCCCGCTGGTGCACACCTGGCTCACCGACGCGTACCCTGAATCGACGCCGACCGGCATGGTGTTTCTCAGCGCGTTCACGACCAAGCTCGCTGTCTACGCGCTCGCGCGCGGCTATGCCGGCACCGAGGTGCTGATCCCCATCGGCACGGCGATGACCGCGTTCCCCATCTTCTATGCCGTGATCGAGAACGACCTCCGCCGCGTGCTCGCCTACAGCATGATAAACCAGATCGGCTTCATGGTGGTGGGCATCGGCATCGGTACGTCGCTCGCGCTCAACGGCGCCGTCTCCCACGCTTTCAACGACGTGATCTTCAAGGGCTTGCTGCTCATGTCGATGGGCGCGGTGCTGCACCAGACCGGCAAGATCAACGGCTCGGAGCTTGGCGGGCTCTACAAGTCGATGCCGCAGACGACCGGGCTTTGCATCGTGGGCGCGGCGTCGATCTCCGCCTTCCCGCTCTTCTCGGGCTTCGTCAGCAAGTCGATGGTGATGAGCGCGGCGGCGGCCGAGGGCTACTGGATCGTCTGGATCCTGCTGCTCTTCGCCTCCGCCGGCGTCTTCCACCATGCCGGCATCAAGATTCCCTACTTCGCCTTCTTCGCCCACGACAGCGGCATCCGCACCCGCGAGCCGCCGCTCAACATGCGGATCGCCATGGCGATGGCGGCGATCCTCTGCATCGTCATCGGCTGCTATCCGGCGTGGCTCTATTCGCTGCTGCCCTACCCGGTGGACTATGTGCCCTACACCGGCAGCCATGTGCTCGTGCAGGTCCAGCTCCTGTTCTTCTCTGCCTTGGCCTTCGTCTTTCTCAACCTGGTCAGGCTCTATCCGCCCGAGCTGCGCTCGGTGAACATCGACAGCGACTGGCTCTACCGGCGCCTGCTGCCGGGCGCCGCGCGCCGTGTCGAGGGTGCGGCGGCCGTCCTCGCCGGGCTCGTTCGGGAACAATTCGCACGCGACCTCGATCGCCTCTTCTTCCTGGTCGCGCAGCAGCACAGGCCGGGCGGGGTGCTGGCGCGCACCTGGCCGACCGGTGCCGCCGCGCTCTGGATCCTGGTGCTGCTTGGCGCCTGCCTGGTCATCTACTACGTTTAGCGGCGCTGAACGCCTGCGCGGCAGGGAGCGATGCGGCCATGAAGATGAAGGGCGAGTTCCAGGTCCCGACCGATCGGGAAACGGTGTGGCGCGCGCTCAACGACACCGAGGTCCTGAAGGAGTGCTTGCCCGGCTGTCAGGAGATCGAGAAGACCTCCGACACCGAGATGGCCGCGACGCTGGTCATCAAGGTCGGGCCGGTCAAGGCGACCTTCAAGGGCGGAGTCACCCTCTCCGACCTCGATCCGCCCAACGGTTACACAATCTCGGGTCAGGGGCAGGGCGGTACTGCCGGCTTCGCCTCCGGCGAGGCCAAGGTCAAGCTGGTGGCGGAAGAGGGCGCGACGGTGGTGCAGTACGACGTCGATGCGAAGGTCGGCGGCAAGCTCGCGCAGATCGGCTCGCGCCTCATCGATTCGACGGCGAAAAAGCTCGCCAAGCAGTTCTTCGACAAGCTCGCCGAGAAGCTCGGCGGTGGCGAGAACGCGGAGACCGCCGCCCAGCCTGCCCAGGAAGCCGCGGCCGCCGCGCCCGACGAGCCCGCGCCTTCGCCCGACCCCGCCCCGGAAACCGAGGCTGCCAAGCCCGCCGAGTCCGTTCCACCGTCCGCAGAGCCCGCGCCTTTGCCCGATCCCGCCCCGGCATCGCCGGAGCCAACCGCGCCGCCTGCCGACGCTCCGCCGGAAGGCGCCCCAGCAGCGGATGCAGGTCCGCCGCTCCCGGCGGCGGTGCAGCGCAAAGGGCTTCCCACCGCGGCCTGGGCGGCGGCGGTGGTGGTCGTCGCCGTGGTGCTCATCCTCGTGTTCACCGGCGTGATCTGAGCCGCGCGTGGTGGTGGTGGCGATTGCCGGGCCTGCCGAGGAGCGGGACGCGATGGCGACGCAGCTGATCGAGACGCTGACCGGGCGCGGGCGGCGGGTCGCCGTGATCGCGGCGAGCCCGGACCCGCTCGCCATCGACGCACCGGGCAAGGACAGCTACGAGCATTCAGCCGCCGGTGCCCGCGATGTCGTCGTGGTCTCCGGCCGGCGTTGGGCGCGCGTGCACCGCAACGACCCGCCGGTATCCCCGCGAAGGGACGCACTCTCGGCGCTCGCGGATGACGCGGAGGTTGTGCTCGCGCTGGGTTTCGACGACCACGCGGCGCCGCGGCTCACGGTCGAGAGTGGCACCGGCTGCGAGCCCGGCCGGGCACTCAGGGTGCTGGCCGAGGATGGCCGCCGGCCGGCGTTTCGCCTTGACAAGCCGGGGGCGATCGCCGATCTGATCGAGCGTCTTTCCGAGGAAAGTTCTTGAGATGATGGACGGCGTGGCGATCCCCGCAACCGTCGACGAGACGCTCGCGCTGCTCTCCGGCGGCGACTACGTGGCGGACCGCAACCTGGCGACCAGTCTGTTCATCGCCTTCCGCCTGAACCGGCCCTTGTTCCTGGAGGGCGAGGCCGGGGTCGGCAAGACCGCGCTGGCCGCCGTGCTGGCCGAGCGCCTCGGGCGCTCCCTGCTGCGTCTCCAGTGCTACGAAGGGCTCGACGTCTCGTCCGCCGTCTACGAGTGGAACTACGCGCGGCAGATGATCGAGATCCGCCTGTCCGAGGCGATGGGCGACCGCGACCGCCAGACCCTCGCCGGCGACATCTTCTCCGAGCGCTTCCTGATCAGCCGGCCGCTGCTCGAGGCGCTCCGACCGCACGATGAAGGCCCGCCGGTACTGCTGATCGACGAGCTCGACCGTGCCGACGAGCCCTTCGAGGCGTTCCTGCTGGAGGTGCTCGCCGACTACCAGATCACGATCCCGGAGATCGGCACCATCCGCGCGGCAGACCCTCCCATCGTGCTGATCACCTCCAACCGCACCCGCGAGATCCACGACGCCCTCAAGCGGCGCTGCCTCTATCACTGGATCGACTATCCCGACGCCCAGCGCGAGCGCGATATCCTGCGCGTGCGCGTGCCGGATGCCGACCCGCGCCTGACCCACGAGGTGGTGGCCTTCGTGCAGCAGCTGCGGGAGGTCGATTTCTTCAAGTCGCCGGGCGTCGCAGAGAGCATCGATTGGCTGCGCGCGCTCTCCACGCTCGCGCAGGAGAGTCTCGATCCCGCGACCGTCGATCAGACCCTCGGCGTCCTCCTGAAGTATCAGGACGATATCGACAAGGCGCGCGGCGGCGAGACGCAGCGTATCCTTGCGGATGTCGGCGCCGGGATGACCGCCGTCGCGGAGTAGGGGGCGCCCGCTGCCCCGCGTTTCGGCATAGTGAGGGAGGGAAGCCGGATGAACCCGGAAGAGGCCGGAAGAGAGGATATTCTGGGCACCGCCGCCCGCTGGCGCGACGAGGGCAAGGAGGTGGCGCTCGCCACCGTCATCGCGACCTGGGGCTCGTCGCCCCGCCCGGTCGGAAGCCAGCTCGTCGCCGATGGCGACGGACGCTTCGAGGGTTCCGTCTCCGGCGGCTGCATCGAGGGCGCCGTGATCGAGGAAGCACGCAAGGTCATGGGCGCAGGCCGGCCAAGCGTGCTCGAGTTCGGCGTCTCCAACGAGCAGGCGTGGGAGGTTGGGCTCGCCTGCGGCGGCACCGTTCGCGTGCTGGTCGAACGGGTCGAGTGAGCGGATAGCGATGCGCCGCGAAATTCTCGACCGGCTGAACGGCGACCGCGCCGCCGACCGCGCGGTCGCCCTCGTCACCGCTCTCGACGGTGGCGCGCAGGCGCTGGTCTACGCCGACGGCGCGACCGCGGGCGATGCGCTGCCCGACGCGACGGCGGAGGCGGCGCGGCACGCCCTCCGCGCCGACCGGAGCCGGCAGGTGGAGGAGGGGGGCGAGACCTGGTTCGTCCACGTCCACAACCCGCCGGCGCGCATGGTCATCGTCGGCGCCGTCCACATCACGCAGGCCTTGGCGGGGATGGCCGAGGCCGCAGGCTATTCCGTGATCGTCTGCGATCCGCGCCGCGCCTTCGCCGACGATGCGCGCTTCCCCGCCATCGAGGTCTCGATCGAGTGGCCCGACGACGCGCTGAACCGGCTCGTGCCGGATCACCGCACCGCCGTGGTGACGCTGACCCACGACCCCAAGATCGACGACCCCGCGCTGGAGGTCGCGGTGCGTGCGCCGGTCTTCTACATCGGCGCGCTGGGCAGCCGCCGGACCCACGGCAAGCGGCTGGAGCGCCTGCGCGAGAAAGGTTTTTCCGACGACGAGCTCGGCCGCATCCACGCCCCCATCGGGCTCGCCATCGGCGCGCGCTCCCCAGCCGAGATCGCGGTCTCGATCATGGCCGAGGTGACGCAGGTGCGCCGGCAGCCGCCCGAGGGCAAGAGCAAGTGATTTCCGCGCCATGATCTTCGGCGACGTCCCGGTCGCGGAGGCGCAAGGGCTGATCCTCGGCCACAGCGTCCGCCTGCCCGGCGGCGCCTTCAAGAAGGGGCGCGTGCTCTCCGCAGAGGACATCCAGACGCTGCTGGCCGCGAAGATCGAGACCGTCTCCGGCGCGCGGCTGGAGCCCGACGACGTGGGCGAGGACGAGGCTGCGCAAGCCGTCGCGCGCGCGGTCGCCGGGCCGGGGCTCACGCTCGGCAAGGCCTTCACCGGCCGCTGCAACATCTTCGCCGAAGGCCACGGGCTCGCCCTCATCGACGATGAGCGGGTGGACCGGCTCAACCTCCTCGACGAGGCCATGACGCTTGGCACCGTGGCACCCCACGCCCTGGTCGAAGCAGGCCAGATGGTGGCGACGGTCAAGGTCATCCCCTTCGCCGCCGCGCGCGCGGTCGTCGATCGCTGCGTGGAGATCGCGGAAGAGGGCGGGCCGATGCTGCGCCTCGCGCCGCTTGAGGCGCGCTCGGTCGGTCTGATCCAGACCCGCCTGCCGGGGATGCGGGAGAGCGTGCTCGATTCGACCACGGGCGCGGTCGCGACGCGTCTAGCCCAGCTCGACGGCGTGCTCTCCGCCGAGGTCCGCTGCGCCCACAGCCGCGCCGAAGTGGCGGAGGCGGTGGGCCAACTTCACGGCAAGGGTTGCGACATCATCCTCATCGCAGGCGCGTCCGCCATCGTGGACCGCCGCGACGTGGTGCCGGCAGCGGTCGTGGAGGCGGGCGGAGCCATCGACCATTTCGGGATGCCGGTGGACCCCGGCAATCTCCTGCTCCTGGCGCGTCTCGGCAAGGCGCGGGTGCTCGGGCTCCCCGGCTGCGCCCGCTCGCTCAAGCTCAACGGCTTCGACTGGGTGCTGCAGCGCATCTTCGCGGGCGTCGATATCACCGCCTCCGACATCATGCGCATGGGGGCGGGCGGCCTGCTGATGGAGATCCCGAGCCGGCCCTTGCCCCGTAACCGCGCCTCGCCGCGCAGCGCGGAACGCAAGGACGAGGCGGTGGCCCCCGCAGCGCCGCTACGCATCGCGGCGGTGGTGCTCGCCGCCGGGCAGTCGCGCCGCATGGGCGCGCTCAACAAGCTCCTGATCGAGGTCGACGGCGAGCCGATGGTGCGCCGCGTCGCGGCCGCCGCGCTCGCATCCAAGGCCGCGCCGGTGGTCGTCGTGACCGGCCACCAGGCCGATCGCGTGCAAGCGGCGCTCGACGGGCTCGATGTGACTTTCACGCACAATCCCGACTACGCCGAGGGCATGAGCAGCTCGCTCCATTGCGGCATCGAAGTGCTCGACCCCGCGCGCGCCCCCGGGATCGACGGTGCCGTGGTCTGCCTCGGCGACATGCCGCGCACCTCGGCGGACCTGATCGACCGGCTGATCGCGGGCTTCGACCCGCTGGAGGGCCGCGCCATCGGCGTGCCGACCTATCGCGGCAAGCGCGGCAATCCCGTTCTCTGGGCGGCGCGCTTCTTCGGCGAGATGCGGAACCTCTCGGGCGATGTCGGGGCGCGCCACCTGATCGGCGACCATGCGGACGCGGTGTACGAGATCGAGAGCCCCGATCACTCCGTGACCATCGACGTGGATACGCCCGAAGCCCTGGATGCCCTCGGCCGTGCCGCCGCCCGCTGAGGGCGGAGCCGGCGGGGGTGCCGGGACTGTCCTCCTCACTCCCGGCCCGCTCACCACCCGACCCGAGACCCGCGCGGCCATGGACCGCGACTGGGGCTCGCGCGACCCCGCGTTCATCGAACTCACCGCGCGCGTGCGCCGACGCCTGCTCGCGCTCGCCAACGCCGGCGAGGCCTTCACCTGCGTGCCGATGCAAGGCAGCGGCACCTTCGCCGTGGAGGCTCAGCTCGGCACGCTGGTCCCGCGCGACGGCCGGCTGCTAATTCTCGTCAACGGCGCCTACGGCCGGCGCATGGCGGAGATCTGCCGCCGCGCGGGCCGCGCCCATAGCGTGCTGGAGACCGGCGAGACCGAGCCGCCCAGGAGAGCGGCGGCACTTGCCGAGCGGCTCGCGGCCGAGCCCGACATCACCGATGTCGCGCTGGTCCACTGCGAGACCACGACCGGGATTCTCAATCCACTCGCCGATCTCGCCGCTGCCGTGAGCGAAGCCGGGCGCCGGCTGCACGTCGATGCCATGAGCTCCTTCGGCGGCATCCCCGTCGACCTCGCTCGGTTGCCGCTCACGAGCCTCGCGGCGTCCGCCAACAAGTGCCTGGAAGGCGCGCCCGGCGTCGGTTTCGTCATCGTGCGGGCCGACCACCTCTCGGGCTGCGCCGACAACGCCCACGCCGTGAGCCTCGATCTGCACGCGCAATGGGCGGGTCTGGAGGCCAACGGCCAGTGGCGCTTCACGCCGCCGACCCACATCCTCGCGGCGCTCGACCGGGCTTTGGATGCGCTCGACGACGAAGGCGGTGTCGCCGGCCGCTTCGCCCGCTACTGGGAGAACTGCCGCACCCTGGTGGAGGGCATGCGCGGCCTCGGCTTCGAGACGCTGCTGGGCGATGCCGTCCAGGCCCCGATCATCGT
This sequence comes from Alphaproteobacteria bacterium, assembly GCA_963422645.2. GTDB lineage: Bacteria > Pseudomonadota > Alphaproteobacteria > UBA828 > UBA828 > WTGU01. The sequence continues at coordinate 33,635 of CAXXVO010000005.1, read as the reverse complement.
GACCTTCCGCGCGCCGGCCGATCCCGCCTGGCAGTTCCAGGCGTTCTACGACCGGCTCGCGGAGCGCGGCTTCGTGATCTATCCCGGCAAGCTCGCGCAGGAGGAGAGTTTTCGAGTCGGCTGCATCGGCGCCTTCCGCGCCGGCTGATGGGCGTATTAGCCTTCAAGCTACCGTGAGGCCTGTGCCAGTTGTATCGGTGGAGCTAGTGCGGCAGCTGCTGTGCGCGTTGGCCTGAGTTCCGGCAGGCACGTGCGTAGGCCCATTCGCGCAGGGCGGTCTGGATGAAGCGCTCGGCCTTGCCGTTGGTCTTTGGCGTGTATGGCCTGGTCCGGATGTGCTTGAGGCCGAGGGTTCGGCAAGCGTCGCGGAAGGCGAAGGCCTTGTAGCAGGATCCGTTGTCGGTCATGACGCGGCTGACGCTGACGCCGAGGCTCTTGTAGTAGTCGAGGGCGGCCTTGAGGAAGGCGGTGGCGCTCTCCTTCTTCTCGTCGGGCATGATCTGGCTGAAGGCGACACGGGAGTGGTCGTCGATGCAGACGTGCAGATACTCCCATCCGATGCCGCGTGAGTTGCTTTGGCCGGTGCGATCGCCGGTGACGCGATGTCCGGGGCGGTCGAAGCGGCCGAGCTTCTTGATGTCGCTGTGGATGAGCTCACCGGGGTGCTCGCGCTCGTAGCGCCGGACCGGCTCGGGGCCGGCTCGAGCGCGCTCAGGCGGTTGAGGCCGAGGCGCCTGAGGACACGGCTGACGGTGGCGGTGGAGACGCCGAGTTGAGCTGCGATCTGCGCGCCGGTACACCCTTGCCGGCGTAGTGCGGCAATCTGGCGGACCACCGGCGCGGGCGTCGGCCGGCGCAACTTATGCGGTTGTGACGAGCGGTCCTGCAGGCCTTGGCTTCCCTCGGCCCGGAAGTGCGCGACCCACTTGCGTACGGTGCGCTCGCAAACCCCGACGTCCGTGGCCACGGACGTCGGGGTCTGCCCCTGGTCGATGACCCGTCGCACGATCTCGGCTCGACCGCGTGGCGCGAGTTTTGCATTCTTATGAACGTTCATCCGGGGCTCTCTACTCGGTTCGTTGACAGGATTTCATCACCCATCAGCTTCCGAGATTCGGTCCCGGATGGACAACCTATGGTCGTGTCCCCACACGTGGTGCAGGAGCTTTGGCTTTCGTTGGCAGCTGTGGGTAAGCAGCCCGCCGCAGCGACCGCCGCGAGTCTGGCGGCGGCGGGCTGCTTATCCACAGCGGAGGCCATCGCGGTTCCGGTTTAGGGTTGGGCTTGCTCAGTCCACCCGACCGGAGGAGTACCACGATGACCACCAACGACATGATGACCCTGCGAGGGCTTTTGGAGAAGAGCTCCGACACCGACCTGCTCCGCGAGATGATCGGCTTTGCGGCCGAGCGGCTGATGGCGCTTGAGGTCGAGGGCCTTGCCGGCGCCGCTCACGGCGAGCGTTCGCCGGAGCGGATCACCCATCGCAACGGCTACCGCGACCGGGTCCGGGAGACCCGCGCCGGCAGGGTCGAGCTGAAGATCCCGAAGCTGCGCAAGGGGAGCTGCTTCCCCGGCTTCCCGGAGCCCAGGCGGATGGCCGGGAAGGCGCTGACGGCGGTGATCCAGGAGGCCTGCATCCAGGGCGTGTCGACCCGCTCGGTGGACGACCTGGTGCAGGCCATGGGCATGTCGGGCATCTCCAGGAGCCAGGTGTCGCGGCTGTGCGGCGAGATCGACGGCAAGATCCAGAGCTTCCTCGAGCGCCCGCTGGAGGGCGAGTGGCCCTGTCTCCGGCTGGATGCGACCTATGTGAAGGTGCGCGAGGCCGGGCGCATCGTCTCGGTCGCGGTGACCGTTGCGGTGGCGGTCAACGACCAGGGCCGGCGCGAGGTCCCCGGCATGGCGACCGGCGCGTCGGAGGCCGGGACCTTCTGGACCGAGTTCCTGCGCGGCCTCGCCCGGCGCGGGCCGAGCGGCGTCAAGCTGGTGATCGCCGACGACCACAAGGGCCTGAAGGCCGCCGCGACCCGGATCCTCAGCGCAACCACCCAGCGCTGCCGCGTGCACTTCATGCGCAACCTGCTCGCCCATGCTGGCCGCCAGGGCCGGCGCGTGGTGTCTGCCTTCGTCGCCACCGCCTTCGCTCGGGAGGACGCCGGGGCCGCAAGCGCGCAGTGGCGCCTGATCGCCGACCAGCTCAGGCCCAGGGCGCCCAGGCTCGCTACCCTCATGGACCAGGCCGGGCACGATGTCCTCGCCTGCATGACCTTCCCCAGGGAGCACCGCCGGAAGTTACACTCGACCAACCCGATCGAGCGGCTCCATGCCGAGATCAAGCGCCGCACCAACGTCGTCGGAATCTTCCCCGACGAGGGCGCCATCACACGCCTGGTCGGCGCGGTCCTCCTCGAGCAGAACGACGAATGGGCCGTCGCGAGGAGATACATGACGCTGGAATCGATCGCTCCCGTGAGCGACAATCTCACCGTCAAGCTGCCCGCCGTGGCAGCCTGAGCGAACCGGCCCTGCCCGCCGGATACCGCGACGGACGCCAGGCTCTTATACCACGGCTCGGGACACGATCATGCGACGACTGGAATGCGATCGAATCCGGTGACTATTTGATTACGGATCTTGTATCGGTGAAGTAATGCCCGTGCCTACCCGCTTGTCACATACACCCGCTAGGGACAAGTCGTCACCAGAATGGATCGTGAGTGGGAGCATCCACATGTAGTGGGTGTCTGCGCTAACCGGATAGGCACGGTAATGCCAATAGATACGGTGGGTTAGGTATATACGCCGCACAAGAGTGGCGCAGGTCGTGAATTCGCACGTCCTACAGCCCGGCGCGCGCGGATGCGGCGCCAGGGCTTCTGCTGCAGATCGGTGATGTGGGAGCCCGGCAGTCTGCCGCGGATGACACAGGGATTGCCGCCCTCGCGAGGCAGGTTTGCCTGCACGGCGCGCGCCTCGGACTCGAGCGGGACGATCCGCCCCCCAGTCTTCGAATCCGGCAGCTCGATGCAATCGTACTTGACGTATTCCCAGCGGTGGTGCAGGACGTGTACGCGGTCTCCGGTGCGGTGGACATAGGAGAGAATTAGGTCTATAAAACAACAGGATGGTTTGTCGAGTGAACTAGGGCGCTCGCCGGAGCATGATGATAATCATTGAAGTCATCACCAAGGCAACACTGACCGCTGCTGTCCATCATTGTGACCGTTTCGGCGCTGAATCTGTTCGGCGAAGCCGTGGAATCGACCTCCCCGCGCGTGAAGTCGGCGGGCGCAGCCGCCAGTCATCACTGAAGCCACGGCTTTTTCCTGCGTCCCGAGACTCGATTCTCCACGGCCTGAACGAACAGTTGCCCGTCGCCGGCAAACGTTCCGTCTGCCCGTGAGACCGTCGCCGCACGCGGGCGCGGGAATGCGGGTGCGCGCGACAAAGTCGGCTGGCGCTGAACACGAAATCCTCGGGCATCACGAGGCCTGCCTCATATCTTGCGGCACAGGAACGGGAACAGCGGAAGCGCGTCGCGCCGGGATTGTCGCCGGGCGGCCGGCGTTGCGGGAGCGCGACCGAGACCCGTTCGAGCGATGACCGAGGCCAGGAATCGGGCTACAAGCGCTCCCGGGCGATAAGTGGCGGCGGCATTTGGCTGCGCCGGTCGAGGGGAGGTTGCGATGAAACGGATGCTGGCATCAATTCTTCTCTGCGCATGCTTCGCGGTGGCGGCCGTCGGCGCTTCCGCCGGGGACGGCGATGCGGGGACCACGGGCTACGCATCGCGCGCCGGCGCGGTTCTGGTGACGTACCGTCCGGCGCCGCCGGACCGCTCGCCGCAAACCATGGCGCGCGCGGCGGCCCGGTTCCTGGATTCGCTGAACGCGGGGCAGAGGCGGGCCGCGCACTACGATATGGCTCACCCCGAGAGACGCCGATGGACCAACGCCCCGGTGCGCGGGCAGGCCGGCGGCGTGGCGCTGGGCGATCTGGACGACGCCCGGCTCCGCGCCTTCTCGGACCTTCTGGCGGCGCTGCTGAGCGCGAAGGGCTACGGCAAGGTGCGGGATGTCATGCTGGGGGACGATCTGCGCGCTACCGTCGACGGCGAGCCGAACGACGGGGTGGGGATCGAGGCCTTCCGCTTCTCCGTGTTCGGCGACCCTTCGGCGACGTCGCGATGGGCGGTGCAGCTGGACGGCCATCACGTCGCGCTCAACATCACGCTGGACGGCGATGCGTATTCGCTGTCGCCCAGCTTCATCGGCACCTACCCGCAGGCGTTCAAGGTGGCGGGCAAGGAGCTGCGGCCGCCAGGGGCGGAGACCGATATCGCGCGCGAGCTGGTCGCCAGTCTGACGGCGGCTCAGCGCGCGCTGGCGGTGATCGGCGAGAGGCGCGGCGCGCTCCGGGTCGGTCCCGGCCGGGACGGCGTCGTCCCGGAGCCCGCCGGCATCCCCGGCGGACTGCTGAACGGGGCGCAGCAGGAGACGCTTCTCGCGCTCGCCTGGCAGTGGTTCGATCTCATGCCGGCGGCCCATGCGCGGGCGCGGAAGCAGCGGTTTCTCGACCGGATGGGCGAAATCCGGTTCGCGTGGAGCGGCCCGGTCGCGGCCGGGAGCGACGTGTCCTGGACCATCCAGGGGCCGTCGATGGTCATCGAGTATGCCAACGACGCGCGGGGCGGCGCCGACGCCGGCAATCCCGTGGATCACGTGCACACGGTCTACCGCGATCTCGACCGCGACTATGGCGGTCCTCCCCGTTCCCGCCGGCAGGCGGAGTGAGGCGCGCGCGGCGGGGAGACCGACCGCCGTGCCCTGCCCGGTCCGTATCCAGCCGGCGCTCTCTTCCGGGCGTGTCGTGAACGCCGCGTGGACGGGGGATTCCGTGCAGCTCCGGGAGGTAGCGGCCCCGTCCGGCGGAACAGTGTCTTCGCCGGCGTCTCCGGGGTCCCGCCTTTCGGGTCGCGGGCCGGGTCGACCAGGGAGACAGCCGTGCCGGGACGGGCCGATCCGTTCGGGCCTGCGCGGTCCGGTCTCATCGCACTCCCGGCGGCCGTCATGGCGCAATCGCGCCGATGCGCCCGGCGGCGCCGGCCGCGGTCCTTCCTGCTTTCCGGTCATCGTCACCGCATCAGCGTGGCTCCGCACCGCCGCAAGCATGCGCGCATGCATGTGCCGGCCGCTGCCGATCGCGTTGCCGCGCGGATATCGCCTGCCTGCCGCTCCCGGGACCGGGATGCGATGGCACGCGGAACGACACCCCTTCACTCCCCCCGTCACCCGTCAGTGCGCCCGTGCGGCGCCTGCCGGAGGCGGCGGTCATGCCGCTCGTATTCCCCGCGCGCCCGGAGGGCCGCGCGGCGGGGGCCGGACCGCAATTCCAACCGGAGAGAGGAAAGGAGCAAGCCATGAGCGATACCGGAGGAAAGAGGGCCTGGGAGTTCCTGCAGCGCAACCCCGGCTACAGGGAGGAGGCGGCGGATGCGCCGCCCGCGGCGATGGAGCCGGCGCCGTTCCCGATGCGGGTGCAGACCGGGGCCGACCTGGCGGCGTCGAAGTGGGGCCTTCTGGCGTGGGAGGACCCGCTGGCGGATGACGGCCCGGCCTCGCCCTTCTGGGCGGAGGCGCCGATGCTGGAGGCGGTGCCGTCGGGGTGTCCGCCGGTGGTGTCGCTGGCGGCGGAGCCGGGATGGCGGCTTTCGGGGCTGCGCCTCTTGGACGGCGCGGTGACGCTGAAGGTGGAGCACGGCCGGGCGGCGGTGCAGCTGCGCGTGGCCGACGGGGCTGGGTTCGACCCGGAGGCCGGGGTCCGGGTGTGGGTGTCGTCGCCGGCGGACCCGCGGTTTCCCGTGCGCCTGCGCCGGGTCGCCGGCCTGTGGCCGGCGGTGGCGGTCGATTCCAAAAAAGCAGACGGCGAATCCCGGACGGGGAGCTCTTGCAGGTGCTGGACGCGAGACTGGCCGGCGGGAGCCTGCGCGAGATCGCCGTCGAGCTCCACGACGAGGCGAAGGTGGCCGCGAAATGGTCGCCTGACAGCGCGCTGCGGGCGCAGGTGCGCTGGCGGGTGCGGACGGCGCTGGCGCTCATGCGCGGCGGCTACCTGGAGCTTGCGGCGGGCCGGGGCTAGGCGGCTGGCGTTCCTGCCGGGCCGCGGCGTGCGCGGCCGCGGGAGGGGGGAGGCTGGGGGCTGCCCGCCGACTCCCTCCCTGTCCGGCCGCGGCACGGGGCGCTCAAATGCCCTCCCGAACAAGGGAGGATCTGCGCCATGGGAGACACTCGCGCCGGGGAGCTGCGTTATCTGGATACGAAGCAGGCCGCGGCCTATGTGGGGCTGAGCGTGAAGACGCTGGAGAAGCTGCGCGTCACCGGGAGGGGTCCGCGTTACGCCAAGGCCGGACGCCGGGTGATCTACGACCGCCGCGACCTCGACAGGTGGGTGGCGGAGCGCAAGCGCGGGTTTACCGGCGAGTCGGTGGACGCGGACGACCCGATCGACGAGGACGAACCGGACCGCGAGGACGGGGAGGGTCCGGAAGACGACTCGCGTCCCGGCGAAGGGGACGGTTCGAAGGACGATTCCGGTCCCGGGAAGTGAGATGCGGGGGCGGGGCGAAAAAAATTCACAAGATTTTTTCACGGTCCTGAGCCCTACTGAGCCCTACGGGCTTTCCTGGAGCCCTCTGGAGTATGATTAACCCGTTGATATCGTTATATTTTCTCTGTTGACAGCCTGAATCTCCGGGGGTTTCCTGCGCGCCTTCGACGAGCGAAGGAGACGCACAGGCGATGCCGGCAGGACGCAGTTCCCCAGACACCCGTGCCGCAGATATCCGTGCCCGAGACTGTCGTGGCGGTGATCGGACCGTCCCTGCCGCAGGCTCCGGGCGGCGCTTTCCCCGTGCCGGGAGCGCCGCCGCGGCGCTGGTCTGTGCGGCTCTGCTGTCGGGCTGCGGCTCGGCGGCATGGGAGGCGGCGCGCGGAGAGAGCGAAGATACGGTCCGCGAAGTCGCGGCGCTGAGGGAGGCGCCGGAGGGGCCGCGCTTCTCCACCATCCGCGTGATCGAGCGGCGGCCCTGGCTGGGGCTGGAGAGGCGGGACGGGGCCGCGCAGGACGGCCTGCCCGCGCGGCTCCTGCGGGCGGACGCGGTCACGCTGCCTCTCGCCGGGACCGGGGCGGACCCGGTGCTGGCGCGGCGGATCGAGGCGGCGACGGGGATTCCGGTGCGCTTCACCGGTCCCGCGGCCGCGAACGGAGGATCCTCCCCCGCGGATTCGCTGGCCGGGGCCGGCATCGACCGGCTTTCGCCCGAGGGTGGCGTGTGGACCGGGCCTCTGGATGCGCTGCTGGATGCCTGGACGGGCGGACGCGGCTACGCCTGGCGCCACCTCGGCGGCGAGGGCGCGATCGAGATCGTGCGCCGCGAGACGGCGGTGTTCCGCATCAGTGCGCTCGCGGGCACGCAGCGCTACCGGGCCGCCGCGACGACCGACGACGGGGCGGACGGCGGCGACGAAGGCGGCGCGGTCGAGCGCCTCGCTGCTGGTGAGCGGCACGCCGCGGGATGTCGAGCGTGTACGGCGCTTCCTCGACCATCTGAACCGCGAGGTGCTGCGCCCGGTGACGCTGTCGGTGCACGTCTACGCGGTGCGTATGGAGCGGGAGGGGGACTACGGGTTCGGCCTCGCGGCCCTGGTGAAGGAGCTGTTCGGCACTTCGGCGGAGCTCGCGGTCTCGCCGGAGTCGGTGGCGATCGTGAGGCCGGCGGCGGCGGTGGGCGACACGCTGGCGGCGACGGTGAACGCGCTGTCGCGGGCGGGCACGGTCTCGCGGGTGCTGTCGGCCGACATCCCCTCGCTCAACGGCAAGCCGGCGCAGTTCTTCGAGCTCTACAAGGAGTCCTACGTCAGGGAGCACCGGACCACCGCGGGCGAGGGCATCGCCCAGACCGAGATCGTGCCGGGCACGGTCTCGTCGGGCTTCGCCGCGAGCTACATCCCGCGCATCACCGGTCCGGGCGAGGTTCTGGTGCGGCTGTTCGCCTCCCTGCGCGACCGCCCGGTGTTCCGGGAGGTCTCGGGCGGCGGCGCCACGATCCAGCTTCCGGCCTATGCCAGCCGCGCGGTGCAGGTGACCCAGAGGATCCGGCGCGGCGAGACCCTGCTGGTGACCGGGTTCTCGACCCGGCGCGCCGAGGCGGACGGCTCCGGGACGTTCAGCGAGGACGTGCCGTTTCCGGGCGGCGGGCGCCGCGGGGCGCTGGCCCGCACCGAGCAGGTGCTGCTGGTGAAGGCGGAGATCGGCGCGCCCCTGGGTATCGCCGAGACCGGGGAACGCCCTGGTACAGGGGAACGCCCCGGCGGGCCGGGAGAGCCGCTGTGAGCGTCATCGCCATAGGCGGTCGGCGCTAAGCCTGCGGGCTCTACTGGCTCGGGCGGGGCGGGGCGCGGGCCACCGCGCGGACGGCGCGCAGGCTCAGGCGGCCCTGGTGCGTGCACCATGGCGAGCGCACGGGCTTTGCCGCCGCGGACACTCGTGCCGGTGACGCGACCGGGAGCCCGGAGGGCCTCGATCCTGCGGGTTTCGGCCCTGCGGGTTTCGGCCCTGCGGGTCTTCACTCTGAGAGTTTTGACCCTGCGGGTCTGGCGGCGCTGGCGCTGGCGCCTTCTGGATGGCGCTGGTCGACGGCGACGAGGCGTTCGACGGCCGGGCGGCGGCCGTCGCCGCCTTCGAGCGGGCGCGGACGCTGGGCTGGGCGCTGTTTGCCACGCCGGGGCTGCTGGAGGATCTGGGGGGCTCCGGGATCGCGCCCATCGACCCGGCGGCCCTCGACGAGACGGCCTCGAGGCTGGGGGCGGCGATCGCGCTCCGGAGCGCGGAGCCGTCCGCGCGGCGAAGGCGGGCGCCGGCGGCCGCCGCGATCGGCGTCGCCGCGCTGGCCGCGGCGGTTGCGGTGTGGCTGCAGCGGGACGCCCTTCTCTCGTGGCTGGAATCGCCCGCGCCCGTGCCCGCCCCGGTGGCGTCGTCGGAGCCGACGTCCGCGGTCTCGGTGGACGGGGCGGCGCTGATCGCCGCCTGCCGGCAGGCATTGATCGACAACCCCCCGTTTCTGCCGGGGTGGCGGATCGAGCGCATCGAATGCGCCGCGCGCTTCGCCGACGGCGAGCTGAGCGGTGTCAGGCCGGAGCTCGCGGGACGTCCGGTGCTGCTGGCGCGCTGGCACCTGGCCTCGGGCCATGCCGAGGCGGTGCAGCGGCGCGTCGCGGAGCGGCACCTGGGCGGGTGGCACGCGGCGATGGTCGCGGACGGGCGCGCCTGGGCGCTGGCGCCGATGGCGCCGGTGCTGCGGACGACGGAGGTGGCGCCGCCCGCATTGCTCGAGCTGCGCCGGGCGGTGGACCGGTCCCTGGGAACCGCGGGAGCGCGCATCGGCTATGCGCGCGGCGCCGACGGCGGCTGGTCGGTGCGCATCGACGATCCGGGGCCTCTGCCGCGCCTGGTGGGGCTGGTCGGCGGAATCGAGGGGCTGGAGCTCACGGCGCTCTCGCGCGGCGAGACCGGCGGCTGGCGCCTGGCCGGCCGGCCGGCGGCGCCGGTGACGCTCGCAGCCTCGCAGCTGCGGGCGCTGGGCGTCTCCGTCGAGGACCCTCGCGCCGGAGGAGCCCCGGAGACACTCGTGCCGGAGACACCCGTGCCGGGGAACGGCAAGGGACCCTCGGGCCGGAGAGAGCGATCGGACCGCGCGCCGGGATCCGGCGAAGGACCCGCGGGCGGACATCAAGCGGAGACGGACCATGGAACGTGAGGAAAGGACGCGAGCATCGACGGGCGGCAGGAGGAGCCTGCGGGCCTGGCTGCTCGGGGGCGTGAGCGTGGGCGTCCTGCTCGCGTCGGGACCGCTTGCGGTGTGGCCTGCGCTGGCGCAGGTCCCGGCCGACGAGCGGGTCTACCGGCGCGAGGCGCTGGCGCACGCACAGGCGGTCGAGTCGGCGTGGCGCAGGCTCGAGACCTTCATCCTGGAGGAGTCCGCGGGGGCCACGGCGTGGACCGGTCCGGTGCCGCCGGCCGAGACCGGGTGGCGGGCGTCGTGGACCCTGCGCGGGCTGGAAGCCAGGTACTGCGAAGATGTCCTGCTGGTCTACCTGGCGCCGGAGGAGCTGAAGGGGACGGGCGACGACCACCGGGCGGTCCACGCCGCGCCGCACGCCTACGGCGGCGGCGACCAGCCGGTGCTGCACTGGCTGGAGAACGGCAGGGCCGGGGGCGGCGCCGGGCGCGCCGCCGCGACCCTGCCAGCCTGCCTGTCCGAGGCCTCGCGCGGCGGCCCGCTGCCGTCCGGGCGCGCGGCGCTCGCGGGCGCTGTGCCGGACCCCTTCCTCAACACCGTCGGGCGGGTGACGCGCGAACGGCGCGGGGAGCCCTGTCCGGAGGGCAGCCACGGCGACGGCCGCACCCTGGTCCGCGAGGTGACGCAGGAGCACGACGGCCGCGGCGATCCCGCGGGCGCGCCGTTGGAGGGGCCGTGGGAGGTGTCGATCGACCTCTGCCGCGACGATTACAGCCAGTGGGAGCACTACACGCTGGCCTGCCACTGGGGCGCAGGCGCACCGCACAACCGGCGCATGGAGGGGCGCGAGGTGTGGCGGCGGCTGCGGACGGTGACGGCGCGGGGCGAGAGCCTGGGCGCGCCAGAGTTCGTGTCGACGAGCTGCTGGACCGGCGACGCCCTGCCGGTGGCGCCCGTCCCGGAGATCTCCGAGGTCTCGCACGGCGAGACGAAATCCGGGTCGTGCCCGGCGGGGTATGCCGGCTCGATCGGCTACCGGCGCACGGTGACGTTTCGCTCCACGCGATTTCCTTGGGACGAGGTTCCGGTGACGCAGACCATCCGCACGCCGTGGGCGGTCGAGAGGGACGACTGCGTCGCGGAGGCGGAGCCGGACTGGAGCGGTCCCGATCACGGAGACCACAGGGGAGGCCCCGACGGCGGCGGCACCTCCGGACCGGGCGGCGATGCCTGCGGCGTGGACAGCGACGGCCCGGCGGGCGGGGACACCGGCGGCCAGGCTGGCGAGGGCGTCTGCAGCGCCGACGGCATCGGCGGGCTGGGCGGAAATGGCGGCGGCGGGGCTGGGCGCGATGTTCGCCGCAGCGGACGCGGCCTGGGGGCAGGCTCCGGATGACGGGCCCAACCTGAGCTCGCACGGCGCGGCGTTCTTCGAGCGACTGCTCGCAGGGCGCGTCTGGGTCCTGGAGCGGCCGAACTCCTCGCGCGCCGACGACCGGGGCACGGTGTGGGCGCACTACCACGCGCCCGACGGCACCCTGCTCGCCTGCGCCCATCTCGGCGGCGCCCATACGCCAGCCACGGCGCGGTGGCGGGTGGTGCCGTCCCGCGGCTTTCGGGCGCTCTACAGCTACCTCGAGCCGGGCGCGGAGCCGGATCCGGGCCGGCGCCGGGGGCACACGCCGATGTTCCACGACCCGGAGACCGGCGGGCTTCACAACGAGACGCTGTCGGGGACGAGGTGGCATGTCGCCTCCCGCGGCTGGGTGCAGGAGAGCTGGCCGCGGTCGATGAAGGATGCCTGCCCGGAGCTTGCCGTACCGGCCTCGCTGCCGGTCAACGAGCGCCAGACCTCGACCGCCTTCGCCGCCATGATGGCGCAGGACCCGGATGCGCCGGTGCGCAACGCGCCGGGATCGCATCTGCGGGGACCGGGCGCCACCGGGATCGCCGCCGCGCAGGGCCGGGACGGGCTGTCGCGCGCGGACCTGGCGAGGTTCCTCGCGGAGAACGACGGCTTCGTGCTGACCGACACCGCCGGCGCCCGTCACGTGCTGGTGCTGGGCGAGGCGGGCGACGAGCTCTGGCTGCTCGGCGAGGACGGCCGGGTGGCCGATACTGCTGGTGCCGGCGTCGGGCGGGACGGAGATCGCGGTCCACTACGAGCGCCTGCCGATACGGCCGCGCTACCGGATCGGCGACGCCCTCCCCTTCCTTCCGACGAGCGAGCGGTTCGCGGCGATGCGCATGACCGACCGGCTGGCAGCGGAGGGGACGCCGGTGGTGCTGCCCTTCCCCGGGCGGACGGAGACCGTGGTGCGCCTGGCGGGCGACGGCATGCTCGCGGCGGAGGGCGGCGGCACGGGGGCGGTGCCGGGGACCTGGCGCTGGTCGCGCGGCGAGCTCGTGGTGACGCTGGAAGGGACACTCGTGCCGGGGTTGGAAGCCCGCTATCCCTGGCAGGTGCTCGCCGACCGGGTGGGAACGAGGATCCGATGAAGGCTGCGGCCCGCACCGCCCTCGTCCCAGCCCTGGTCCTCTGCGCCGCGTTGACGGCGGGGCCGGACGGCGCATGGGCGGGAGAGGAACTCCTGGCGCCGTTCCCCGGCGCCTCGAGCGACGGCGGCGGGAGAACGACGCAAGCGGCGCCGACACCCCTGGGCGCGACGGCGGCAAGCCCCGTGGCGCCGGCCGGACCCACTGCGGCGGGAGACGAGACCGCGAAAGCGGCCGAAGGTCCCGCCGTACCAGCGACGGCGGTCGTCCCCGCCGCGATCGGGACGCCGACGGGCGCCGACGCGCCAGAAGATGGGGAAGAGGAAACGGAAGCGAACGCGCCCGCCGGCGGCAGCCGGCTGCTGCGGGCGCTGGCCGGGACGCCGAAAGCGCCGGGCTCGCCGCACGACCGTGCCGCGGGCGGCGTGCCCCTCGCCGGCACGAGTGTCTCCGGCACGAGTGTCTTCGCCGCGGAGGGCTGCCCCCGCGCGCTGCTGCGGCGCCTGCTGGCGGGCGCGGCCGGCGAGGCGGACGCGCTGTCGGCGCTCGGGATCGAGAGCGAGATACTTACCCTCTGCCGCGAACGCCAGGAGATCCTGGTCGGCCTGTTCGAGGCGGAGGCGGCGCTGCGCGAGCTGCGCACGCCTCGGCCGGACCCGGCGCCGGAAGCGGCGGCGAAGCCCGCCGTGGCGCCTCCTTCGTCCGCGCCGGCGAGGCGGATCGCCTCCGCGACGCAGTCGGTCGCGCCGTCGCCGCTGAGGGCGGCGCTGGCCTCCACTGCGGAGAAAGAGAAGGAGACGGAGCCGCAGGCTCCGGCACGAGTGTCTCCACGCTACGCGTGGTTCTCGATCGTCGGCACCGCGGGCGCACTGCGCGCCGGCGTCACCGACGGATCGGGGGTGTGGTTCGTGCGCGAGGGCGATGTGCTGCCGGATGGCGTGAGGATCGCGGCCATCGCCGGGCGCCCGCCCGCGGTCCGGGTCACGGGCCCCGGCGATGCACTCGTGCCGGAGAAGGGCGAAGCCACCCCGCTGCCGTACCGGGCGCGGCCGGGAGATACCCCGTGACGTGGCACGGCCGATTGCGGGCGCGGTTCCGCGGCTTCGGCGGCCGGGCGCTGGCGGGGCACGCGCGCAAGCCGGACCCGGAGGCGGCGCGGACCGACCCTCGGGCCGTAGATCTGCCGATCCGCGTGCCCGCGATGGACGCCCGCTTCCGGCGCATCTGCGTCGTCTTCGCCGACGAGCGCTGCCTGATCACCGAGGGCTACGAGCCCGACGACCGCCTGCGCCTCGACCTGGTGGCGCTGCGCCAGTCCGGCGCGATCCCTACGGCGCTCACGGAAGAGAGCGTGCCGCTGGAGGAGATCGCCGCGCTCTGGCGAGCGGCCGGGACACTCGTGCCGGGAAGCGCCGGCGCCACGGTAGACGGCGGGGCATCGGCGCGGCGCCTGCGCTCCCTGCTGGCGGACGCGGCGGCGGCGCGCGCAAGCGACGTCGTCTTCGAGCAGGGCCAGGACGCCTGCAAGGTCTTCTGCATCGTCAATGACCGCAAGCTGCCGCTCGCCGCTCCGCTGACCGCCGAGGAAGGCCGCCGGCTGATGGGATTTCTCTTCCACTGCAAGGACGAGGGGAGCTCGCAGACCAGCTACCGCCGCGCCTCCTTCCAGGGCTTCTCGATCCGCGCCGGCGGCGCGGTGCCGCTGCCGGGCGGCATCTCCGCGCTGCGCTGCGAGCGCGGCCCGCACGATCCCGACGCCGATCACCTGTTCGCGCGGCTCTTCTACACCGACCGCCTGGATGCGGACATGACGCTGGAGCGGCTGGGGTTCAGCGAGGAGGAGGCGGCGCTCTTCGCCGAGATCCGCATGGCGATGCAGGGCGGCGTCTTCATCGGCGGGCGCGCCGGCGACGGCAAGTCCACCACGCTCGCCGTCAACCTTTCCCTGCAGATGGCGGAAATGGCGGGCCAGCTCAACCTGGTGACGCTGGAGGACCCGGTCGAGTACCGCATCCCGGGGGCGATCCAGATCGCGGTGCCGACGGCCGGCACCGGCGAGACCCGGGCCGGGCACTTCAGCCAGGCACTGATGCACTTCTGCCGGGTCCATCCGGCGTCCGGCATGGTCTCGGAGATCAGGGACGCAGACGCCGCCCGCCAGGTGCTGCAGTGCGTCGATACCGGGCACCAGATCTGGACCACGATCCACGTCCACAACGCCAACGCCATCCCCTTCCGGCTGATCGACATGGGGGTGGGCCCGGCCGAGGTGGCGAAGCCCGGCAACGTGGCGCTGCTGATGAAGCAGACGCTGCTGCCGAAGCTGTGTCCGTCCTGCGCGCTGGAGCGTCCGGCGGAAGGGCGGGCGGCACCAGGGAGTTCCCCTGTGCCGGAGGGGCTGATCTTCCGCCTCGGTGGCATCGAGGGCCTGCGCTTCCGCAACGCGGAGGGCTGCGAGGCCTGCCGGCGCAAGGACGGCGGCGAGGTCTCGGCGCGCGCCTGGAACGGCTACCTGGGCCAGACCGCGATCGCCGAGACCATCCGCCCGGACGCGGGTTATCTGGGGTTCGTGCGACAGGGCGATCCGCTGGGCGCCTGGGCCTACTGGCGCAAGGAGATGGGCGGGGTGCCCATCGGGGTGCGCATCCGCGCCCTGGTGAAGCAGGGCGCCGTCGATCCCTTCGACGCTCTCCTGAAGGGCGGGGCGGGAGAGCACGAGGCCCAGGCCGATCGGCGGCCCGAGGGTCCCGTCGGCGGCGGGGATTCCCCGTGATCGCCCGGCTGGCCGCGCCGCTCCGCCGCCTCCACGCCGTGCTCGTCATGGGACGGAAGGCGCGCGTGGACTGCTTCCAGACCGTGGCCGACCTGCTGGAGGCAGGGTTCGAGCTCGAGCGGGCGCTCGACGTGACCGCGCGGGCGCTCGCCGGGCGCGGCGCCCGTGCCCGCCTGATCGGGTCCTGGCGGGCGGCGCTGCCGGCCGGCCGCTTCGCCGAGTCGATGGCGGCGTCGGTGCCGGCGGCCGAGGCGATGATATTCGAGGCCTATGGCCGGGTGGAGGCGGGGCGGCTGTTCGCCGCCGCCGCCCGCGTGGCCGAGCTGCGCGAGCGCCAGATGGCGGCGGTGAGGAAGGCGCTCGCCATGCCGCTGCTTCTCGGCGTGGCGGTGGTGAGCATGCTGTGGGCGGCGGGCGGCTGGTTCGTGCACGTGCTGGAGGGCGTGGTGCCGCCCGAGCGCTGGGGGCCGGCAGCCGGGGTGTTCCGCGCCGCCTCGTCCTGGCTCTTCGCGCACCCGCTGGGGTTTGCGCCGATGTGCGTGGCGGTGGCGGCCCCGGTGGGCGCCGCCATGGTGCTCTGGACCGGGCCGGGGCGGACGGCGCTCGACCGCATCGCCCCCTTCTCTCTCTACCGCACCGTCACCGGCTCGGCCTTCCTGTTCGTGGTGCTGGAGTACCTGGGCGCCGGCCTCGACCTCAACGACCGCGCCTTCGAGGACCTCAAGCGCCGCGCCGGACCCTATGCCCGCCACCGCATCGGCGCGATCCAGCACCACATGGTCCGCGGCGCCGGTCTCGGCCGCGCCATGACGCTGACCGGCCACGGCTTCCCCGACCCCTCGCTGGTGCCGGTGGTGGCCGCGCTCGACGGCGTGCCCGGCTGGGAGGCGAAGCTCTCGGGCTTCGTCGCGCGCTGGGTGGACCGCTCCGAGGACCTGCTCCGAACCCGCGCCGCCGGCCTGAACGCGGCGCTCCTGATCCTGGTCACGCTCAGCGTCGCTGCCGGCATCGACGCCATGTTCTCGATCCTGCAACAGGCCGGACGGTCTTGATCCACGCGAAAGGAGAGACGATGAGAGAAACCGCAGGTTTCGGACCCTCCGGCCCCCTTCCCCCTTCCGGCGGCGCCGGACGCGGCACACGCCGCCTCATGCGGCGCTACGCCGCCAGGCGCTACCGCAGGGGCTTCAGCCTGTTCGGCGTCCTGCTCGGGCTTGGATTGGCCGCGGTGGTGATCGTGGGCGCCGTCGGCACCTACAACGCGGGGCGGGAAGCCGCCAACCGCTCTGCCGCGCTGACGCTGCTCAGCCAGCTCCGGGCCAACGTCGAGGCGGCCTTCGCGGGCGCGCCCAGCTACGGCAACAAGGCGGACCTTGTGCCCGCCATCGACCGCCGGGGAGGCATTCCCGGCGGCGCCCGGGTGGTGTCGGGAAGCAGCGTCTCGATCCGCCACCCCTTCGGCGGCGCGGTGACGGTGATGGGCGGGCCGGGCGGCGTCACCAACCGTTTCCGCATCACCTTCGAGGATGTCGACGACGCCATCTGCGCGGCGCTGGGCGACGCCTTTGCCGGGCGCAGCCGCGCCCGCGCGGGCCTCGTGCAGATGAGGATCAACGGCACCACGCTCGCCTCGCCCGTCACCAACGCCCAGGTGACGGCCAACTGCGACGACGGCGACGCGGCCAACGACATCGGGTTCACCTTCGGATGAGTTCATCGGGATGAGCAGGAAGACCGACAAACGGGAGCGCAATCCCCGCATGGCGAAGCGCCGGCGTGGCGTCTACCAGGGAGTTCCCCTGTTCCGGCGCCTCCCGCTGTGGCTCATGAGGCTCCGGCCGTTCTCCGGCACGAGGGTCTCCCGGCGCGGTAGTGACCGGCGCGGCGCCGGCGCGCTGCTGGGCGTTCTGCTGCTGGCCTCGCTGGCGGGCGCGGCGCTCGCCGTCCACTACGAGGCGCGGGCGGTGGAGAGGGCGGTGGCTCTCGACCGGGCCGCCGGACGCGTGTTCGCCGGGTGGGTGCAGGCGGCGCACCGGGCGACCCAGGCGCACGCCGACGCCTTCGAGACGGCGCTCGAGACGCAGCTCGGCATCCTGCTCACCGTGGCGCGGCTGCGCGCGCTCGGCGCCGCTCCGCCGGACCTGCCCGGGCGTCCCGGGCGCGATGCGGCGATGACGCTCGGCGTGATCCCGGACGAGACCGCGCGGGGCGTGCCGATGGCCTTTGGAGTGCTGGAACCCGGCGCCCCGTCGCGGCCGACGGCGATGCGTGCGGGCGCGCTGGACGCGGGCCTCGCTGCATTGGCGCCGGGCGGCGGCACGCTCATGGAAGCGCACCGGCTGGCGGTCGAGGCCGCGCTCGGGCGTCCCCTCGCCGGCGACGCGTTGTGGGTCACCGCCGATCTGGGTCTGCGCTACCGGGAGCGCGCGCTGCATCGCCGCGCCCAGCCCGGACGGCCCTGGCTCAACCGCATGGAGACGACGCTCGCGATGGCCCCGCCCGGCGCGACGGACCCGGCGGACCCGGCGCGGCGGGACGTCGAGGACGCCGGCGACGTGGCGGCGGAGGACGTGGAGACCGGAACCGACATCGCGGTCGGCGGCAATGCCGGGATCGGCGGACAGGCGGAAGCGGGGAACGCAGAGGCGGCGACGGTCGAGGCCGGCGACGTCGCGGCTCCTGCCCTGGACGTCGCCGCCGAGCTCGTGGTGGGAGCCGCGCTGACGGACCGGCTGAAGGCAGGCCGGGTGAAGGCCACGGAAAGGCTGGAGGCCGGCGCCATGCGCACGGCGGGCGTCCTCGACGCGGCGTCGCTGTCGGTGGCGGTGGACGGCGCCGCGGCGGCGGACGGCCTGGCCGGGGAGCGGCTGAGTGTCTCGGGCGCGCTGGGAGCCGCGCGAGGCGCGGCGGGCGGGGTCTACGGCCCCGACGCCACGATCGGGGTTCTCACCGTCGGCAGCTGTGCCGGCTGCGAGGGCGAGTGAGGGCGCCATGCGAGGCACACTGACATGCATGCTCCACCGGCGGTCGTCGAACCGGGAACGAGGGGGATTATAACTCATGGTTGACCAACTACATCATGTAGTAGTTTCAAAAACGCTTGATGCACTACATGCAGAACACGTCAACCATTGGATATAATCCCCGGAACGAGGCCGGGGCCTCAGCCTGCGTCCGGGCCGGGGAGTGAGGCGGAAACGGAGCCTGCGGCTCGGGCGCGGACTGAGTGTCTTCGGGGCGCTTCTGGCGCTGGGACTGCTCGGCATGCTGGTGCTGGGTGCCACGGTCTTCTTCGAGACCCGGGCGCTGGAGCGGCGCGGGCACCTGGCGGCGGTGCAGCTCGCGGTGCTCGCGGAGGCTGCATCCGCGCACGCGAACAGCCGCTTCCCCGCTTTGTTGGGGCAGGCGCAGGGCGGGCCGGCCGAGCTCACCGTGGCGGGCCTGAAAGCAGCCGGCGCGCTGCCGCGGGAGTTCTCGGAGATTGGCGCGCTCGGGCGCGGCTACCGGGTGCTGATGCTGGCGGCGGGGGCGGACGCCTTCGACCTGCTGGTGACCGAGACCGTGCGCCCCGGCGACACGGTGCGCCCGGCGGCGGCCCTGCTGGAGGCCACCGGGCCCCGCATCGGCCTCGCCGGCCAGGCCCGGCTCTCGGGACCCACCGTGGACGCCGACCTGGGCGCCTTCCGGGCCGCCTTCGCGGGCGCGCCGCAAGAGGGCGCCCTGGCGGCGCTCCGGCGCTTCGACCACGGCGGGGTCTTCGGCGACGCGCTCTACCGGGTCGCGATCCCCGGCTTCGCAGATGCCAACCGCATGGAGGCCGATCTCGACATGGGCGGCAACGCCATCGAGGGCGCGGGCACCGTCGAGGCGGCGAGGCTGGAGGTGGCGACGGACGTGGAGGCCGGCGGCGACCTCACGGTGACGGGCGATCTCGTGGTGGGACGCGCGATGCGGGTGGCGGGCGCGGTCGAGGCGGCGGATCGGATGACGGCCGGGGCCGCGCGCATCCAGGGCGCGGTCACCGGCGATTCGATCACCGCGGCGGGCGTGGTGCGAGCGCGAACCGTGGAGGCGGCGGGCCTGGTCGAAGCGGGCTCGATCGGGGCGGCGGGCGCGGTCGCCGCCGGCAGCGCGCGTCTGGGCGGCCTCGACGCCGCCTCGGTGACGGCGCGGACGATGACGGCGGGAACGGTGTCCGCATCGACCGCCAACGCCGCGCGCATGCGCTTTGGCGTCAGGCTCGACGCCGACAGCGCCGGCATCTCGCGTCTCGTCGTCGGACGCTGCCAGGGGTGCCGGTGACACTCGTGCCGGAGATGCGCGCGCGGGTGCTCGCGATGCTTCTCGTCTCGATGACGGCCGTGCCGGCGGTCGCGCAGGAGCGGGTTGGGGAAACACTCGTGCAGGAGACCCCCGGGCCGGAGAGCGCGGCCTGGGACCTGGAACGGGCGTTCATGGAGATGGAGCGGCTGCAGGCGGAGGTGGCGGTGCTGAAGGGCATCGCCCGCGCCCAGGCCGCGCTGCTGGCCTGGAACCGCGAGCGCGCCGAGACCCTCGGGCCGGACAGCGGCGCCGGACCGGCGGTGCTGTCCGCAAGGCTCTGCGCCGAGCCGGAAGTCGAGATCTGGTGCCGGGTGCTGCCGGCCACCTTCGGCACGGGCGCGGCGGAGGCGGCGGACCACGGACAGGGGAAGGACGGGGAGCGATGACGGAGGCGATTCTGGCGGGCGCGGTGCTGGCGGCGATGGCGGGACTGGCCGTTCACGACGCGCGGCGCGCCCTGGTCGATCCGCGTATGGTGCTGGCGCTGCTCGGAGCGGCGGCGGCGTGGCGCTTCGCGGGTCCGGGCGGCGCCGAGGGGGCGTGGCCGCGCCTTGCGGCCGGCGTGCTCGGCGCCTCGCTCGGGGTGGCCGCCGTAATGGTCCCGATCGGCGTCGCGGCCTGGCTCGGGCGGCGCTGGCCGCTCTATCCGGGCGACGCGATGATGCTGGGTGCGCTGGGCTTCCTGCTTGGCGTGCCGGGCCTCGCCTGGACCATGCTCCTGGGCTCCGCCCTCGCGCTGGTCCACCGCTTCTGCGTGCAGCGCAAGCGCGGCCGCCCCTTCCGCAAGGGGCTGGTGCCTTTGGGTCCCGGCATGTGCGCCGGCGCCGCAACGGTGTTCCTCTGCATGAATTTCGGGGTCGCCCTGGCGAGGGACGGGGAGGACGTGACGGCGGCTCCGCTGCCCGCCGTATCGGCCGGGGGCGGCGTGCCGGCGCTTCGGGCGACCGAGCTTGCGCCCGTACCGGCAGGGCTTCCGCCCTCGCTGGCCGGGCGGGTCGTGTCCGTCGAGGAGACCGAGGCCCTGCCGTTCCCGGCCCTGGTCAGGCGGCTGTCCGGGATCGCGGGCGTGGCGATGCGGGTCGAGGAGCGCCCGGCGCGGATCGCAGGCGGCGCGGCGATTCTCGACGACCCGCGGCCGCTGCGCCTGGTCTGGGAGGGGTCTCTGGGCGGGCTGCTTGACCGGGTGGCCTCGCTCAGCGGCTACGACTGGTCGTGGGAGACCCTCGGGCCGGAGGCACTCGTGCCAGAGACTCCCGAGCCGGAGCCCCTCGGGCCACAGACCCTTGGGCCACAGACCCTTGGGCCACGGCACGGCACCGTCGTCTTCCACCGCTACTGGGACACAGCCCAGCGCCGCCCGGCGCCGGGCGCGGGCACCGGCGGCGCTGGGACGCGAGAGGGTGAAGGTCCCGCCGGCGCGGCCGACAGCGGCGGCGGCTGGACCGTCGATCCGGAAGAGCACCGCTCGCTCAGGGGCGTGCTGGAGAGCTGGGCCGCGCGCGCCGGCTGGACGCTGGTGTGGAACGCGGAGCGCGACTACGGCCTGGGCGCGGCTGCGGTCTTCGGGGGCGGCTTCCTGGAAGCCGCCGACTTGCTGCTGAGCGGGCCGGCGACCAGGCGCGTGCTGGACGTCCGCGCCTATGCGGCGAATCGCCACCTTGTGGTGGACGACGCCGACGGGGCGGGCTGGTGAGGGCGGCGCGCATCGTGCCGCTGCTCGGCGCGGCGGCGCTCGCGGGATGCGTGTCGTGGGAGCGCGAGCTTCCGGCGGTGAGCGTGGAGTCGGCGGGGCCCGATCCCGCCGAGATGCGCCTCGTCGAGGCGGCGGAGCGGGCGGAACGGGCGCTGGCCTCCCTCGCCCGCACGCTGCCTGAGCCGGACCCGGCATCGCGAATGCCCGGCCTGGACGCGGTTCCCGCTGCGTTGCGGAGACCCGTGACCATGGACTGGTCCGGTCCCATCGAAACGCTCGCGGCGGAGCTTGCCGGGCGTGCGGGCTATCGCTTCGCGGAAGCGGGTCAGGCGCCGGCGCGGCCGCTGATCGTTGACGTTGAGGTGGACGGAGAGCCGCTGATCGCGGTGCTTCGGGACCTCGGTCTGCGCGCGGGCGGCGCTGCGACGCTCACCGTGGATGCGGCGAGCCTCACGGTCCTGCTCGACTGGACAGGGCCCGACTCTGCCCGGTCGGCGGCAGAGGACGGGTGATGGGCCGCGTCGCCTCCCGGGCCGTGTTTCCGGCGGTGTGGCTTGCGGCCGTGCTCGCGGTCCTGCCGCCGCCCCTGCCGGCAGTGGCGGCGGCCGCGAAGCCGCCGCCCGACCTCGCGTCCGTGCAGACCTTCGCGCCGGAGGCCGGGCCGGCGTCCCCGTTCGCCGCCGGGAAGCGCGCGTCGGCCGTGCGGCTGGCGGCGCTGGGGTTCGGCGCGCGCGCGGGGCTTGCGCGCCGCGCCTGGGAGATCGGGGAGATGCTGGACCGGCATGAGGCGAGGCTGAGCGCCATCTACCGCTTCGGCGACCTGGTGCTGCGCGAGGACGGGTTCACGGCGCTGCCGCCGGTCGTGGTGGAGACCCGCCGCGCCTTCCGGCTGGACAGTCGTGCCGGAGATGGGGCGGGCTCGGAAGCGGCGAGCGCCGAGCGCGTGCTCAGGATCGTGCAGCCCGCACGGCTGGTGAGTGCGGTGCCCGGCTGGCGCGACTGGCTGCGGCGCTCGTGGGCAGCCGCCGAGCCGCCGGCCTCGGTCCTGTTCCCCAGGGACGGGGACGAAGAGGCGCGCTGGCGCCGCCTGCTCGCCGAGGGTTGGGCGGAGGGCCGGGCGCTCGCCGACGACATCTTCGCCGCCGACCTCGACCGCCTGAACCGCGCCTTCACCGGCGTCGTCCTCTGGCACCGGCTGCACCGGGCCGGCCGGGTCACCGCGCCCACCGTCGAGATCGACCGGGCCGGGGTCTCGGGCCACGAGAGGTTGGTGCGGATCGGCGCGGCCTCGGCCCGGATCGCGCGGGCGGCGCGCTTCGAGCTGGACGCCGGGCGCTGGGCGCCGCCGGCGGGAGGCGCCCGATGACGGCGCCGTCCGTGACGCAGAGCACCCGGACCGCGTTCTGGCCCGAGGCCGCGCACGGCTTCCCGGCGGAGATGCTCGACGCGTTCCTGCTGTGGGCGTCGGGCCGGGGCGCCTCCGACATCGCCTTCCAGACCGGCTCCCCGGCCTTCGTCGAGATCGACGGCAGGCTGGAGAGGGCCACCGCGGCCTCGCTCGACGGCGTGGTCATGGGGCGGCTCTGCGAGCGCCTCTACGACGCCACCGGCGAGGGCATCCTGCGCTCCGGGCGAGCCATCGACTGCTCGCACTCGATCCGGCTGGCGCGCGGCCTCTCGCAGCGCTTCCGTTGCAACCTCGCCCCGGTGCAGGGCGCGGCCGGCTTCGCCGTCAACATCACGCTCCGCGTGCTGCCCGGCAGGCCGCCCGCCTTCTCCGAGCTCGGGATCGAGGAGGGGATCGTGGCGGCCTGGGACCTCTGCAAGGGGCTCACGCTGGTCACCGGGGTGCCGGGATCGGGCAAGTCGACCCTGCTCGCCGCCGGCACCCGGCGCTTGCTGGAGCGGGGCGCCGGGCGCATCCAGTCCTACGAGGCGCCCATCGAGTACGTGTTCGACGGCATCGCCGCCGACAGCGCGCTGATGTCGTCGGCCGAGATCCCGCGTCACTTCGCGAGCTTCGCCGACGGGCTGAGATCCAGCCTGCGGCGCCGTCCGACGGCGGTGATCGTGGGCGAGGCGCGCGACCGCGAGACCGTCGAGGCGGTGGTGCGCGCCGCCGACTACGGCATCGCCGTGTTCTCGACCGCGCACACCATCGGGGTGGCGGCCGCGGTGCGCCGCATGCTGGCGGAGTTTCCCGCGCATGAGCGGGCGGAACGGGGCGCCGCGCTGATCGATGCCATGACCCTGGTGGTGACGCAGGTGCTGCTCCCCAACCCCGGGGGAGGCCGCACCGCGCTCCGCGAGTGGCTCGCCTTCGATGCGGGCCTGAAGGCGGCGCTGCTGGAGAGCCCGCAGGCGAGCTGGCCCGCGAGGATCGGCGCGGCGCTGGCCGCCACCGGCAACGACCTCGCGGCGGCGGCGGCGCGCGCCCATCGCGAGGGTCTGATCGAGGACGACGGGTTCAGGCGCATCGTCGCGGGAAACAAAGAGCGGACACTCGTGCCGATGACGGGAGACGACACATGAGAGGGGGGGAAGGAATTGGACCCGGCGGAGGTGGCTTGGCGGGATTCGATGCGCCCGGTGCGCTTCTACGTGTTCGACGCCCGGCTGCTGATCCTGGCGGTGCCGTGGCTGTTCCTGCCGACCTGGTGGACGACGGTCCTGGTCGTGGCGGCGATGCTGGCCTGCCGCGCGGCGGAAGCGCGCGGCTACCGCTTTCGCGCGGCGCTGCGCGCGCTCCGGGCGCTGGGAGCCGGACGCCGCCGGGCGCTCCATGCCGCGCGCCTGCGGCGCTTCACGGACTTCGGGTGATGCGCGGCGCTCTGGCGATCGCGCTGCTTGCGGCATGGGCGGCGCCCGCCTCGGCCGGGTTCCGCTACGTGCCTCCGGCGGAAATGGAGGCCGCGGCGGAGCCGGCGGAGAAGGGTCTGGGAGCGGGAGCCCGGGAAATCGAGCCCCGCCCCGCTACCGGCCCGGAGGTCTCCGGCACGAGTGTCTGGCGGGTGCATGCCGGGGAGACGCTGCGCGAGGCGCTCTGGCGCTGGGGCGCGCGGGCCGGCACGGACGTCGTGTTCCTGACCGACCGCCGCTACCGGCTGGAGGGGGAAGCGGCCTTCGAGGGCGGGTTCGCCGATGCCGCGCAGGCGCTGTTCGAAGCGCTCTCGCATCTGCCGCATCCGCCTGAAGGCGCGCTCTCGGGGGACGGCACGTCGCTCGCGGTGACCCACCGGCAGGCCGTTCCAACGGAAAGGGGAGGCAAGCCATGAAGACACGGTCGAACGGCGCGCGGCGCGGGATCGCCTGCTTGCCGCTGGCCGCGGGAGCGATGGCGGCGATGGCGACGGTCTGGGCGGCCGGGGGCGTTGCGGCGGAGAGCGTGTAGCCGGACGAAAGTCTTTGCGAATCGCGGCCGGAAGTCTTTGCGAATGGCCTGGAAAACCGTCTGGTTTTCGGGGCTGAACCGGGCTGGAAAAGCCGGCCTGTGCATGGGCCATGAACGGGCCCTTCGCGGGGGTTTCATGGCCCGTGCGCGGGCGGTGCGTGAGGGTTTCAGGCGCGGTCGGGACCGGGGCGGGCGCCGGGGCGGCACGGGCGTTCGAGTTCGGCCTTCCACCATTCGGGGTTGTCGACGGCGCGTTCTGCGGCGTCGTATCCGTCGTGACCGGTCCATCTTCCGGGGTCGGCGTCGGCGTACCATCGGCCTGCGCCGCGGTGTCGTTCGAGGGCGTCGTCGATGCGCGCGATCTGGTCCGCCGGGCGTCCCCGGCAGAAGCGCTCGAAGAAGGCGTTGAGGCGGCATCCGGGGCAGCGTCCGCAGGGCTCTGCCGCGACGGTGCATCGCCAGGTGAGCGCCTCCAGCCCGGGCGGGAGCAGGGCCTGGAGCATGAAGCGCCCGGCGACGGGTCCGAAGGGGTCGTCCCGCGACGGCGGCCACTGCGCGCCGTCCTCCCGGCCGGGGAAGAAGGGGAGTTCCATGGGGACGGCGGTGCGCGCGCGGCAGACGGGATACCAGTACATGCGGTGCATGTCGTCGGCGGTGTCCCACGAGGTGATGCCGGGCATCACCCGGTCGGCGCGGCGCCGTTCGGCCTCGTCGGCGTGGGTTGCGTACCGGTCGAGGCCCCAGGGGCCGAATGTGGGGTCGCAGACGCCCTCCCATCCTCTCCCGTCCCGAATTGGCCATCTTGCGCGGGGGCCGGTCTCCACGCGCAGGGCGTCGCGGCTGACGTGGCGCACGGGCCGGACGTTGCGGGAGAGCCAGTCTGCGACGGCCTCGCTTGCGGCCTGCTCGCGGGCGATGCGCTCCGGGAGTTCGCGGGCCGGCTCGCGGTAGCAGGAGAGGACGGCCTCGTCTTCGGTCCCGCGCAGGACGAGGAGGGCGAGGGCGGTGCTGTCGATGCCGCCGCCTGCGGGGACGAGGGTGCGGCGCATCGCGATCAGCCCCACTCGATGACGATATAGCCGGCGGAGACCGGGGAGGGCACGGTGAGCTGGGTGTGTCGGCTGACGCCGCTTGCGCCGGCGGGGGCGGAGGCGCCTCCGTCTGCGCCGTCTGCGCCGTTGCGCCCGCCCCCCGCTCCCCGGCCGCCCTTGCCGCCGCGCGCCGTGCCGCCGAAGGCGGCGGTGTCCTCGCCGGCGGCGGCGTGGCGATGGCTCGGTATGGGCGCTTCGTCCGCTCCGTCCGCTCCGTTGCCTCCCGCGGTCAAGCTGTAGGAGGTGCCCGGCGAGACCGCGAGCTCGAAGTAGATGAAGCCGCCGTCGCCGCCGCTGTAGGTCTCGCGTAGCGTGCCGCCCCTGCCGGACCAGGTCCAGGTATAGCCGTCGCCGTCGCCGCCGCTGCCGCCCCGCAACTGCACGCGCACGCGGGTCACGCCCGCGGGCGCGCGCCAGGTGAAGGACCCGGGCGTGGTGAAGGTCTTGCGCCCGCGCGGCGTTGGCCGGGGCGTGGGCGTGGGCGTGGGCGTCGGCGTGGGCTCGCTGAGGTTGGCCAGCCGCGTGCGCTCGGTCGCGGTGAACACCTCGCCCCGCATCTGGCGGAAGGGGTGCAGGCCGGCGGCGTCGAGGGTGGCGACGCCGTTCGGATCGCCGAAGGCGTCGATCATGGCGTTGATTGTGTCGGCCATGGCCTTGATGGCGGCGCGGGCGTGGGCGGGCGAATCGCTGCCCTGGTCGAGGTGGGTGGTGTCGATCTTCTGCGTGGGCCATGCGGTCATGGGGTTTCCTTTCGCGCCTGCTCAGCCCGCCGGCGCGGCGATATGGGCGCGGGCGAGGCCGAAGCAGAGGTATCTGACGGTGGGGAGTTGCCCGCGCTCCCAGGTCCAGGTCCACTCGACCTGGACGATGCGTCCTGTAATCCTGTCCCCGGCGGCGTAGCCGGTCCAGGCGGCGGAGGCGAGGTCGTCGCGGAAGTCGGCGGCGCGCACGCGCACCGTCGGCCGGACGGCGGCGTCGGAGTCCCAGGCGAGCACCGAGACGACGCCCTCCTGGCCGAGGTCTGCCGGCATGGAGGTGTAGACGGTGGGCCGGGCCGCCCAGGCCGCGCCGGGGAGCGCCCATCCGGTCCAGGCGTCCCAGGAGGCGAGTTCGCTCCAGGCGTAGTCGGCGGCGCCGGTGGCGGGATCGGCCCAGGAGAAGTCGAGGGCCGCGCCGGCGAGCGTGCCTCGGGTCCATCCCTCGGCGCTGGGGCAGGCCCAGAACAGGCTCTCGCCCCGGCGCTGGGCGCCGAGGCGCGCGGTGACGCGGCTCTCGGGGCCGTAGCGCCCGCCGGTGTCGAGGGCGCGGAAGGAGAAGAGCCAGTCGCCGGCGGGGGGCTCGACGGCCTCCCAGGGGCTTGCGGTGAGCCATCCGCGGTGGATCGCGCGCAGCTCTTCCCACGGCGTGCCCGGGTCTGCGGGATACGCCGGCGCGGGTCCGTATCTGATGCGGACGCCGAGCAGGTCGGGGTCGGCCGGCCCGGCCCAGCGGAAGCGCCGGGTGCCGTCGCCGAGGCGCTCGACACGGGCCTCGGTGACCGCGCCGGGGGGCGTGCGCAGGCCGCGGACGGTGTATGCGATGCGGTGCGGCGGTCCGCCGCCGCGGGGCAGGACGACGATCTCGATCCAGCCCTCGGGCGGGCTGGTCCAGCGCGCCTCCGTGTCGCCGCCGTCGAGGCTGGCGACGGTGCGCATGGGCCGGCGCTCCCACGACGCGCGGACCTCGGCGCCGCGCCAGTCGCCGGCGACGGTGAGGGAGAGCGCGATCTCGACGAGGAAGGCGGCGCCGACGCGGATCAGGGTCTCGGAGACGGCGGCGTGCAGGACCCGCGGCAGATTGCGCCTTATCTGCGGCAGCTCGACCGAGAGGTCGGCGGTGGCGGCGGCGTAGTAGGCGCCGAGCTCGTCGATGGCCTCGATGCGCACCCGGTCCCCGGCGCGGGGGCTGACGCCCACGACCTTGACCTTCGCCGGCCCGGCGCCTGCGGGATAGAGGCGCCAGAGCGTGTCGACGGGCTCGCCGACGCCTCTCTCCGGCGCGGGCGCTGTCCACACGCGGGCGGTGTCGGCGCCGTTCGCGCGCGCGTCGGAGGCGGGCGGGCCGGCATGGGCGCGCACGGTCTCCGGCGCGCCGTCGGGCCGGCGCAGCATCAGCCAGTCGGTCGCCGCCTCGCCGGCGACCCGCACGGCGCGGTCGAGGGTGCATCCGTCGTCGTGCAGGGCGACGAGCCGGCCCGTGCGGCCGCCGTCGAGCAGGCCGTGGCTGAGGTGGACCACGTCGGCGCGCCTGATGGAGAGGCCTTCCGGCCCCGTCTCCCAGGCG
The DNA here is from genome assembly GCA_963422645.2 of Alphaproteobacteria bacterium. Classification (GTDB taxonomy): domain Bacteria; phylum Pseudomonadota; class Alphaproteobacteria; order UBA828; family UBA828; genus WTGU01. The sequence goes on along the minus strand of CAXXVO010000005.1, from coordinate 5,747 downwards.
ATCCTGCGGCGGTGGTAGCGCTGGCGCGCGGCCTGGAGGTTGCACTCCATGGCGGCGTGCTCGCGCGTCGTGACGCCGGCGAGCGTGAGGGTGGCGGTGGACGCAGGCGGGTCGTCCGCGCCCGGCACGGTGCGGCGCACGGTGTTCCACTGCCAGTCGAGGCCGGGCTCGAGATAGCGGCAGGCGATCTCGTCCGCGCCGCGGCCTGCGGCCCAGTCCACCTCGAGGGAGCCTGCGACGATATTGCCGGGGGTTATCATGGCCGTCGCCGGCCTGTCGGCGGCGTCCCACACGACGCCGAGCCGGCCCGACTGCCAGGTGGGCGAGGCGCGGCCGCAGCGGGCGATCGTCTCGATCACGCGGGCGTGGCCGATGGTGCGGTCCAGCGCCAGGTCGCAGCGCAGCGCCGGGTCGTGGGCCGCGCACCAGTCGTGCCAGGCGCCGAGGCCTGCGAGGTCGATGCGGTCGTCGGGCAGGCCGGCGCCGGCCACGACGCGGCCCTGCACGCGGATGCCGCGCAGGTAGAGCAGCATGACGGCGGCGGGGCTGGAGGAGTACGCCGCGGGCGCGGCGGACCAGGCGCGCCCGCGCCAGCGCGGCGCCTTCTGGCGCACCAGCGCGCTCAGCCGGTCGACGGGGCCGGAGAGCTGGCCGGAGGCGCGGATGCTCAGGCCCAGCCGCCTCTGGCCGGTGTAGTCGGCCGCATCCGTCTGGTATGACCTGAGCGCCGCCCAGGTCAGCTCGTCGCCCGAGCGGTCGTCGTCCGCCGGCGCGGAGGTGCGGCGCACGCGGACCTCCCAGGTTCCTTCGCCCGCGAGATCCCAGGCCGCGCCCCGGCGGAAGGGCGCGGTCTCGTCGTGGCCCAGCGTCTCCGCGCCGAGCCGCGTCCAGGCGCCGCCGCCGCCGGCCCTGCGCGCCTCGATGGCGATATCGGCCGTGCGCCGCTCGGGCCTGCCCTGCCTGTCGAAGCCGTAGAGCGCGCCGGCGATGTCGATGCCGATCCGGTAGGTGTCGTCCCCGGTGGTGCGCGTCACCCACCCCTCGTCCGCCCCGAGGTCTTCGGCCGCCTTCGGCGCGCCGCCGTCCCCGGGCCAGGCGAGCGCGCCGCGGGCGTCGGCCGGCGGCGCGAGCGTCAGGTGCTCGTAGTCCGCGACCGGGGTGTCGCCGATGCGGAGATCGGCCCCGGCGATCTCGATCTCGCCGATGCCGAAGTGGAAGATCTGGCGCAGGACCTGGTCCGCCACGGCGTCGGCGCCGGAGACGTACTCGGTGTAGGGCCGGGAGCCGAGGTCGGGGAAGATGCGGTGCTCGCCGAGGACCAGCAGGAAGGGCTGGCAGGGGCGCTGCGGGTTGCGCCCGCCCGAGATCGAGTGGACCGGGTCGGGCCCCGGGCGAGGGAGGCCCGGGGCGGGATCTCCGGCGCCGCGGGCGGCACGAGGGCATTCACCAGCAGGGTGCCGCCCACCATGATGACGGAGCTTCCGAGCGCGGTGGCCTGCGCCGTCGTCAGGCCGAGGCCGAGGGCTTCCGAGATGAAGCCGCCGACCGCAGGCCCGGCCCAGACTGCGGCGGCGACGACGGCGAGGGTGAGGATCGCGCGCAGCGGGTCGCTGTCACCGCCTCCCGCCGGTATCAGGCGGAGCGTGACGATATCGCCGAGGCGGAGCGGGGTCGCGTCCCGGGCCGCGCGCGGGACGGGGGTCCCGTTCAGCTCGACGGCGACCAGGGCGGGGTCGAGCCCGAGCCTGCGCGCCTCGGCCCCGGCGAGGCCGGCGAGGGTCTCGCCGGGGCGGATCGAGACCCGCCGGGTCTCGCGCCCCTCCGAGGTCAGCGGGTGCGGCCAGGCATCCAGCGTTATGCCCGCGCGCGCATGAGCGCGCGATGCAGGAGCCGTGACGGGGCGGTGCACGGGCCTTGCAGGGGTCATGTCCGGGTCGTCCACCGATAGATCCCCGCAGGCTCGAGGCCGCGCGCCTCGAGGCCGCGCAGCGGGTGCAGGACGGTGCCGAGCCCGGCCTGGCAGTGCAGCACCGACGGCTCGCCGGCGGGCGCGCACCAGAGCCCGATATGGTGGCCCGCGAGGCGGCGGCGTCCGGCCATGCGCATCAGCACCCCGTCGCCCTCTTCCGGCGTCTCGCCCGCACCGAGGGGGCGGGCGTGGTCTGCGGCGAGCGCCGCGATCTGCGCGTCGCGCCCGCGCACGGCGTGCGCCCGGGGCGGCGGCGTCCAGACCCGGCCGAAGACCTCCCGCAGCACGTCCGCCACGAAATCGGCGCAGTCGTGCGCGCCCTCGACGTGGGCGCGGCCGATATAGCGCCCGGACCAGTGAGGGGTGACCGTCATGGCGCCGGTCCGGGGCCGGGCCGCGCAGCGGCCCGGCGCGCGCGACCGCGCGCCGCGCGTAGCGCGCAGGCAGGCGAGCGGAGCGGGCCGGCCGCCGTCGAGCGGAAGTCGAGGCCGGCCTGATTATAGCGAATCGAGGGAAGTCAGAAAGAGCCCCGGCGAGGTCCGGGGGTCGTGGCGCATGAGCACGGCCGGTCTGTCCAGGAGCGGATCGAAGCCCAGCCTGGCCGTCACCCGCTCCTGGTCGACGCGGACGTGGAGCACGTCCAGCGTCATCTCCCACTCGATCGCTGCGTGTGGCGCGCAGCGCCTGCATCACGCGCACCGTGGCGCCCGCGCCGCCGCCGGCCGCCTCGATCCACTGGGTCAGGTCGCGGCCGATATTGTCGATCCAGAGCTCCGCCGCCGGCTGGCTGATCCTCCCCCATTGGATTGGTCCATCCCCAGGTTTGGGAATGAGGAGGATCAGAGATGGCAAGGAAGCGTTACAAGCCGGAGGAGATCGTCAGTCTGCTGCGGCAAGCAGAGGTTTTGCACGGCCAGGGCAAGTCGATGGCGGACGCGATCCGGCAGCCGGGGATCAGCGAGGTCACGTACTACCGCTGGCGCAAGGAGTATGCCGGGATGAGCGGCGATCAGCTTCGGCGCCTGAAGGAGCTTGAGAAGGAGAACGAGCGGCTGCGCCGCGCGGTCCCGGACCTGACGCTGGACAAGCAGATTCTCAAGGAGGCAGCCCAGGGAAACTTGTGAGCCCCTCGCGCCGCCGCCAGTGCATCGACCATGTCCGCGACCGGCTCGGGATCCCGGAGCGCCGCGCCTGCCGGGTGCCGGGGCAGCACCGCTCGGCCCGGCGCCATGTCCCGCGCGGGCGTGACGATGAGGATCGCCTGGTCGCGGACATGATCGAGCTGGCCCGCCGGTACGGTCGCTACGGCTATCGCCGGATCGCCGCCCTGCTGCGCGACGCCGGCTGGCAGGTCAACGACAAGCGGGTCGAGCGCCTGTGGCGGCGCGAGGGGCTGAAGGTGCCCCGCCAAACAACCCGGGCGAGGGCGTCTATGGCTCAACGACGGCTCCTGCGTCCGGCTACGCGCCGAGCGGGCGGACCATGTCTGGTCCTGTGACTTCGTGCATCACCAGACCCATGATGGCCGGGTCTTTCGTACGCTCAACGTCCTGGACGGGTTCACCCGTGAGAGCCTGGCGATCCGTGTCCGGCGCAAGCTCTCCTCGACCGATGTCATCGACGCGCTGACCGACCTGTTCATCCTGCGCGGTATTCCGGCCTGGATCCGCTCCGATAACGGCCCGGAGTTTGTCGCTGAGGCCGTCCGGGGATGGATTGCCGCGGTCGGGGCCCGGACCGCCTTCATCGAGCCTGGTTCTCCCTGGGAGAACGGCTGTATCGAGAGCTTCAACGCGCGGCTGCGCGACGAGCTCCTGAACGGGGAGATCTTCTATACCCTCAAGGAAGCCCAGGTTCTCATCGAATCCTGGCGGCGCCATTACAACGCCATACGCCCACACAGCAGCCTGGGATACCGGCCGCCGGCCCCGGAAACGATCGTCACGCCAGGCTGGCCGCCCGGCTCCGCTACGCTCCGCCGGCCATCCAGCCTGGCCGAGAAACCGTCAATGCACTAACATTCAAACCGGACCAGTCGACGGGGGCAGGTCACCCGTCCAGGATCATCGCTATCGCACGAAGACGACGCGCCTGCCGCTCGTTCCCGCAGCGCCTCGCCGCATCGCGCAACTCTCCTGCCGTGTGATCAAGACGCGTTACGGGAACCGTCATCGCTCATCTCCGAAAGACCTCCGAAAAGCCCCACATCACAACATAAAGGGGGACAAATATCACGCAAACACAATACCTTGCCCGACGAGTCAATCATTCATGGCTTTGGTATGACAAGGCAATCCGCAGCGCCGAACGCCGGCTCGCCCGCCTGCGCAACCGGATCGCCGGCGCGGCCAGGAAAAAGAGGCCGAAGGCGCAGCTCAGGAGAGAAGTCAGCGACCTCGAGGGTGCCCTCGAGATCGCCAGGGCCAGCCGCAGGAACGTGCCGAAGCACTGTCGAGCCGGCGACCTCGACGAAGACCAACAGCTCGATGCCCTGCCCTCACGCGACCGCCTCCTCCTCGACATCATCCGCATGATCGCCTACCGCGCCGAAACCCGCATGATGCTCCCCGTCATGCAGGGACAAGGCAAGAAGCCTCATCCCCGGAAACTGCTTCAGGCTCTCATGACCGCCGACGCCGACATCCTGCCGGACCCCGCCAACGGCGTTCTCCGGGTCCACATTCTCGGCCTCGCAAATGACGCTTGCCACCGCCAGATCGATGCCCTCCTGAACGAGCTCAACGCCACCGAAACGCTCTTCCCCGGGACCGATCTGCGCATGGTCTACGAGATCGACGCAGCCCCGGAACCCACCCAGCCGGTGTCACACCAAATCACTAGAGGTCAGAAAGTCTGAGGTTATCGCTTCCCACCCTTTCGATCACCCGCTGCGCCTGGCCAGCGGTTGACAGCAGATAGCCTGGATTGTCGATCGTGTTCAGCGGTTCGATGAGCGCGCGGATGCCTTCGCGCCCCAGTGCCTCCGCCGCGTAGGCGAGATTCCCGGCGAACGTGTCCTCGTAGGCCCGCTCATCCGCCCCTTCCGGCACGATTCCGGCCATCACGTGGAGCTGGAGGCAGCCCAGCGCGTCGGCGTAGCGCAGCGCGTTGTCGACCGCCCGGCGGACGTCGTCCTGCCTGCCCGGCAATGCGGTGATGCCGCGCTCGCCGGCCTGCCAGTTGCCTTGCCCGAGGTTGAAGAGCACCTGGGAGAGCCCGTTGTCGTCGAGACGAGACGCGATCTCCCCCGGCGACGCCAGATCGTAGGGAAACAGGTATTCGACCGCCTTGAAGCCCGCACGCTGCGCCGCCTCGAAACGGTCGAGAAAGTCGTGCTCCTGGAAGAGGAAGCTGAGATTGGCAGCAAAATTCGGCATGGTCCCTCCGGCGCCCGGCGGCTCCGGCGAGGCTGCGCGTTAGAAGCAACCGAGCGCGGCGCTCGCCCGCTCGATCCACATGACGAGGTAGGAATCCGTGACGCTCTGGTAGGCCTCTGTGGCCAGCGCGTAGCAGGTGTCCGCGTGCGCGGCGACGAGCCCGACGCCGAGCACCGCCGCCGCCCCGATCAGGAGCCCGCGGCGCGTGCCGCGCCGAAGTCTGCGTTGCTCGACCGTTACTGCCGACATCACGGCGCCATTATGCGCCGCCACGTGATTCTTTCAAATCCCTCAGGCGCCGGGCGTTCGCTCCGCTCCCGGCAACAGGAAGAGATCGGGGTGGCTGTGCTATTGGTGCGTCAACCGAACTGAGGCGCGGGGAGCAAGCGGTGATGGAGGGC
>CAXXVO010000004.1:0-666538 GCA_963422645.2 Alphaproteobacteria bacterium | reverse complement strand
TGTGCTCCTCTGGGGTCGCCGGGTTTCACAGCTCACGATGCCCCTCTTGCGGACTGCGACCGGTAAGCTACCCCGATGTGGCCCGAAGTCCGCCCGCGCGACGGGCACCGATTTTCATTCTATGGGGTGGTCCAGCACGGCGTCGACCATGATCGTTTATGAGAATGGCTCCGCTGTTGGAGAACCCGTGCCAGGTGAGCTTACGCGCACTTGACGGTGGCGATGAGCCGATCCGATGGGCTGGTCAGGGCTTCGATGATATTCCAGCCCTGCTTTCTGGCGGTGGTGATGACGCTGCGCAGGATGGCGAAGTTCTCGGCCCCCTGCGCGGACCGGAAGCCCCCGGAGATCTTCTGGCGCAGCTTCATCATCCGAAGGTCGCGCTCGGCCTCGTTGTTCGTGAACCCGACCTCGAGGTCGATCAGGAACCGGAGCACCGCGCATTTGTGGTCGCGCAGCCTCAAGGCCAGATTGTGACCGATCCTTCGCTTCCGGCGCTTCTTCCTCTTGCCAGGCGAGAACGGTGGTTGGCTCTCGTGAAAGGCCAGCGCATCGGCGATGATCTCGTCGTATCGGCGCTCGATCAGCGCCACAAGCCTCGCCGGAACGGCGATATCCTTGTCCAGCGCGATGCGGGCGGCGCGATTGGCTCGGCGCAGGAGCTGCTGCATCCGCCGGGCCCAAGCCTCCCCTTCGATGTCCACCAGCGCCTGCAACTCCCGCAGGTGATGGGCGTTGCACAGGCCGTGCTCCACCCCTTCCATCGCGAAGTACGGCTTCCAGTGATCGTGCACGACGATGCCGGAGACACCCGAGAGCAGGGCGCCGCGCTTGCCGCTGACCCGGTACGCCGCCAGCAGCGGCGTGCAGATCACATGAAGCCACTGCGTCTGACCGCCGATCCGCAAGCCGGTCTCGTCCATGTGTTTCACCCGCGCCGTGCCCGCCGCCAGGTCCTGTATGTGCAAGGCCGCGTCCCGCAAGCCGCTCGGCCGCCCTCTCGCTCATCGTCGCCAACGTCGCAGCCGTCACCGGCGCGCCGAAGAGCTCGGCCATCACCTGCGACAGCCGATCCTCCGGCAGGAAGTGAGCGTGCTGAAGGTAGACCGCCACCCCGGCAATGCGCGGGCCGTACTGCACCGGCGCCGACACCCCGTCGGGGAACGCCGCCCGGGTCACCGTCCCGCAATGCCCGCAGCACTTGGCATGCGCCCGGTGCTCGGTCACCTCCAGGGGGCTCGGCTCGGGCAGATCGAACACCTGGCGGGCGACGGGCGTTCCCGCCCTGGCCGCGTCCGAAAGCGGCGAACCGCATCCCTTGCAGGAAGCCGGGACGTGATCCTTCACCCGATCCGGGTGATCGGCGCGGCGCAGCGTCTTGCCCTTGTGGCCGGGCTGGCCACCGGGCTTGCGGCCCGATTTGCCGCGCAGGCTTCGGGTTCGCCGCTTCGAATTCGGCTTCCTCAGCCCATCGCTCGAAGGCGGCTTGCCGCTGTTGCCGCTGTTGAGGCCGAGACGGCGCTCCAACTCCTCGATGCGCTCGACGAGACGCGCGACTTGCTCTTCCAGCCGCGCGTTCTGCTGCCGAAGCCAGGCATTTTCCTCCCGAAGCCGGGCGTTCTCCTCCTCCAGGCGGGCGATCTTCTGCGCGGGCGTTTCGGGCGCTGCTCCCGTCGAAGGGCCGCGCGGCGACTCGGGATTGCTCATGTCGTTGTTGAGTCATTTCCCGAAATTCCCGTCAAGCCCTTTCCACCAACTCCGAACGAGAAACGCCTCAATCCACTGGCCCAAAATGACAAATCAGACGACCTGGGCAGTTACGAAAATTAATGCGGGATTTGCCGGGATTAAGCGGGACAGGCGGGACGAGTGCGATGATTGAGCCGCCGTGCGACAAGCGGCAGCCGCCCTCGATAGTACTGTGAGAGCACCGCACACAGGGGCCGCCGAACCCGATGGCCCGAAGCGGAGGCTGCGGCTACCATCGCCGGCGCACCATGCACGCGAACCTTGCAAACAGGGGTTGAGGGGCCGTGACTGCCGCGCCACGGGCCGAGCGCCTGCGCGATCACTTCGTCGGCTGGCAGTGCCGCATCCGCGCCGACGCCATGCGCCGCCGCGCCGGTCAGCCGTCGCCCGGGATGCGCCCGCAGGTGCTGAGCGCTGCTGGCGAAGAGCTTGCGCCGGCGGTGACCACGCTCCTGGTTCGGCGGGAGGCCGAGTCCTTCGCGCCCGAGTTCCGCCACCTGGCGCGGCGCACCCACGACCCGCGCGATCGGCGCGAGGCGGCGCTCGCCCTGCTGGCGGAGCGCTACTACCAGCACGCGCGCGCTTTCAGCGACCATCTCACGGCGACCTTCGCGCCCGGCTCGGCGCTTGCCGCCGACCTGGAGCGCCAGCGGCGCGGCACCCTGGCCTTCGCCAAGGACAACCAGCGCTACACGCTACCTTGCTCGGTGGCCCGGCTCATGTCCGACGACCCGCGCCGCGACGAGACCTGGTGGCACAACGCGCTCTTCAACCCGCAGCTCCCGCCCGACATCCCGGTCCTCGCCTTCGCCCCCCGCTGGCTGGAAGCAACCGCCGACCCGGACGGGACGAGGTAGCAATCAATTCTTGCGACAGGCCCCGTTGAGGTCGGCCATGGGGTGGCGGGGAGAGATCCGGAGCTTCTCCAAGAGCTCGCGCTCCGGCCCGCAGAAGATCCGTGAGAGGGTCCACTGCCGGCGCTGGTGCGCGGGGCTCAGCCGACAAATGTCGTGAAGGTGCGGAGCCAGTTCTGCCCGAGGATGCCGGCGACCTCGTCCTCGCCGTAGCCGCGCTCCAAGAGCCGTCGGGTGAGGTTGGGGAGCTCGGCGATGCCGCTGAGACCCGCCGGGTAGCGCTGGGTCACGAAGGCCTCGACCGGCCCGAAGATGTCGGGGCGGAGCGTGCGCCAGCGGACCGATTCCGGCAGCACGGTCTTGGACTCCTGATAGGCCTCGGTGAAGTCGAGCCCGATGCCGATGTGCTCCGTGCCGACCAGCGCCTTGAAGTGGTCGATGTGGTCGACCAGGTGGTCGAGGGTCTGGTCCGCCGGGCTCACCGAGAGGGGCAGGCAGCAGGCACCCATCATGCCGCCCTTGGCGCAGATGGCGCGCACGGTCTCGTCCCTGGTGTTGCGCTCGTTGGGCACGTGGTGCCAGGCGTTGGAATGGGTGCAGACCGGCGCGCGGGCGAGGGGCACCGCCTCGGCGCGGGAGCGGTGGCCGGCGTGGGAGAGGTCTAGGATCATCGGCGTCTCGTTCACCGCCGCGATCAGCTCCTCGCCGAGGAAGCTGAGGCCCGCATCGCGCTTCTCGCCGCAGCCGTCGGCGAAGAGGGTGGCGCCGGTGTAGGCGAGGCCGAAGAAGCGGAAGCCGAGCCGGGCAAGGACGCCGACGCGCGCGAGCTCCTTGTCGATCATGCTCGACCCTTGCGTGCCGGGGACCACGGCGAGCCGGCCGGTCGCAAGCGCCGCCTCGATCTCCGCCCGGTTGCGGGCGAGCGCGAGCACAGGACTGTCCTCGATCTTGGCGAAGCCCTCGTCCACAGCACGCGTGGTCTGGTCCCAGGTGCTCTCCAGCGCGAAGGTCACGTTGCAGATGTTGACGCCTGCCTCCAGGCAGCGTGTCGCATAGGGCTCGTCGAGCACATAGAAGAGCCCGAGGCAGTCGAACACCGTGGCCGCCCGGGTGAAGGCGGCGGCGTCGGGCGTCCCCATTTCAGCCCCGGCCATGGCCTCCCCCGAGGTGCGCCGCGACGGCGCCAAGATCCGGTGCACGGGCGAGTTCGTCGAGGGCCGCGAAGGCGGCGTCGTGCGCGACCGCGGGCAAGGCGCGCACGGCGCAGTCCACGAACTTGGCGTGGAGCGCGTCGCGGCCCATCGGCGAACACGGATGGCCCCTCGGCTCCTGCACAGTGCGCGAGCGCGTTTCGCCGCCCGCGAGTTTAAGCGTGACCGTCGCCCGCAGCGGCGCCTCGTCGACGTTCGTATCGCCGGGCTGCGTTGGGTCCGGGCGCATGCGGATCCTGGGGATCAGCGCGCGCACGTCTGGCCGCTCAAGTGCCTCGCCGGTGAAGGCGTCCAGCGCAAGCCGGCCGTCAACGAGCGCGCTCGCCAGCGTGTAGGGCAGGCTGAAGCGCGCCTGCATGGCATCGGACGGGTCGCGGTAGGGCAGGTTCTGCACCGAGACCTCGGGCAGCAGCGCGTCAATATCGGTCACCGATTCCGGCGCCACGCCGCGTTCGGCTTGGAGGGCGAGCAGGGCATCGAGGGGACGATGCACGCTGCCGCAACAGGGGTAGACCTTCTGCCAGAGCCCGTAGCGCTCGATCGCGGGCGGCCCGCCGAAATCCGCGACCGCCGCCTCGAGCCGCTCGCGCGGCACGCCGGCGAAGAGGTCAACGAAGCCGCGCTCACCCTCGTAGGCGTCCGCTGCGGCGGTGACGCCGGACTCCGCCAGCGCCGCCGCCATGATCCCGTTCTTGGCCGCAAGCCCGGCGTGGAGCGGCTTCGCCATGGTGCCGAACTGGCGCTTGGCGCCCGAGGCGAGGCTGGTGGCGAGGCTGAGCGCGGCCGTGGACTTCGCGGCATCGAGCCCGAGCAGCCGGGCACAGGCGGCGGCAGCGGCGGGCGCGCCCAGGGTCGACGTGGTGTGCCAGCCCTTGAAGTAGTGGGTCATGTTGAGCGCCTCGCCGAGCCGGGCCATGACCTCGACGCCGACGATGTAGGCGTCCACGCAGGCCGCGCCGTCGGCGTCCCGCTCTTCGCCGAGCGCGAGCAGGGCGGGCGCCAGTAGGGCACTGACGTGGGCGTTGCTGATCTCCAGGATGTCGTCGTAGTCGAGCGCATGGGCCGCCGTGCCGTTGACCAGCGCGGCCCATGGTGCTGCGAGCCGGTGCGGCGTGCCGGCGACGATGGCGCCGGCGCTGCCGCCGGCACCCCAGCGCGCGACGCCGGCATAGGTCGTGCGCGCGGCCGGATCGTCCGCGCCCGCCAGCATGCAGGCGGCCGTGTCCACGAAGGCGCTCGCGGCCCGGCGCTCTGCTTCCTCGCTCCACGCGCGGGGCGTCTCGGCAACCCAGCGCCCGAGCCTGAGCGTGGCGCCGCTCGCGCTTTCCGCCTGAGTGGGCCGGCTCGTCATTCTCTCCCTCCGCGTTTCCTCGGTTGCGCCGATAGTACACCGTGGCTCAGAGCGCGCCCGTCTTTCAAGGACGCGCGACAGGCTGCGACCGTGGCCCGCCGCTTAGCGGCGCGCCCGCGCAGGCGCCGGCCGCAGGCTGGCTGCCGTAAGCGACAAATTGCTGGAGCGTTTCCGTCTGCAACGGAAATGCTCCAGCCGTCGCAATCGGGAAGGGAGTCTGTGCGCTCGCCACTCGCCCGCCCCCGTGCTACGGTTCGGACCATAAAGCCGGGAGAGCCATTTTAGGACAGTCCGGTTGAGCGGCGTCGCGAAAGACGCCGCGAGCGCCTCCCGGCACAAAACAGTCATGGTCCCCGCGGTTCTGAGCCACCCCGTGGCATGAAACAGGAGCGGTTCGGCTGACGTTTTCCTTGCGCTTGCACCCATTTGCCGTGTCAGGATGGGTATTGGCGGAGGTGGGGACGTGTGAGCGTCGTTATATCGGTGACGTAGTTCCCGATGACAAAACTGCTTCCGGCGGCCGGCTCCGCACCCCGTATTGTACCCGGCCCGTGGCCGTGGACGCGCGGCAAATTGCACCGCACCCGCTCGTCGGATGCGTGTTCTTCCGACCGCTGTCCCCGCCTCCACCGTGGCGATGCCACGGCGTGATCGTACGCCGCCGTGGCGAGAGCGCAAATGAGGAGGAAGGCGATGAAGACGGAAGGCTTGCACGTCGTCCGGCCGCGCGCGGCGGGTCTGGACGTGCACAAGATGGAGATCACCGCGACGGTTCGCCTCTGTGAGGGCGAGGGTGAGCCGGTGGTGGAGACGCGCTGCTTCGGCACGCTGCCGAGCGGTCTGGAGGAGATGGTCGCGTGGCTGACCGGTCACGGCGTCGAGGCTGCGGTGATGGAAGGGACCGGGGTCTACTGGCAGGCGCCCTTCGCGGCCCTGGAGGCGGCCGGGCTCGAGGCGATCCTGGTGCATGCGCGTCAGGTGAAGCAGTTGAAGGGGCGCAAGACCGACGTGGCGGACAGCGTGTGGCTGGCCTGCGTGTGCCAGTTCGGGCTCTGCACGCCTTCCCACGTTCCGCCTGAGCCGTTCCGGGAGCTGCGCGCACTGAGCCGCCAGCGCCGCGTCCTGGTCAGGCAGCGCTCCGCCGTGCGCAACCGCGTGCAGAAGATCATCGACCGCGCCGGTGCGCGCATCGGCGGCATCCTCTCCGACGTCTTCGGCGTCAACGGCCGGAAGATCCTCGACGGCCTGGCGCAGGGGACGGCGCGCGAGGTCATCCTCGCCTCGCTCACCAGCCACGTTGCGAACAAGCTGGAGGGGCTCGGCGAGGCGCTCACCCTGAGCCTGGGCGACAACGACCGCTTCATGCTCAACGACCTGCTGGAGGAGCATGACGCGCTTGAGGCGCGCATCGCGTCCTACACCAGGAAGATCGACGGGCAGATGACACCGTGGGAGGAGCAGCTCCGTCTGCTGACCACCATCCCCGGCATCGACCGCACCGCCGCCTCGACCATCCTCATCGAGATCGGCCCCGACATCGGCGTGTTCGCCTCCAAGGAGCACTTCGCCGCCTGGGCCGGGCTCTGCCCCGGCAACAACGAGAGCGGGGGCAAGCGCCGCAACGCACGCACCCGCATGGGCTCCAAGACCCTGCGCGCCTGCCTCGTCGAGTGTGCCCACGGCGCGGCCCGAACCAAGGGGTGCCAGTTCGAGGCTCATCACCGCGCCCTCGCCGCCCGGCGCGGCTACAAGCGCGCCATCGTCGCCGGCGCTCACAAGATGCTGCGCATCATCTATGTGGTGCTCAAGACCGGCAGGCCCTACTACGACCGCACGGCCGACTACGACGCTCTGATGGTCAAGCGCAACGCTCCTCGGTGGATCCGCATGCTCCGCCGCTACGGCTACATCGAGCCCGTAGGCGCGGAACTCAAGGCCGCCTGAGCGGCCCGCATCTCGTCAGCCGGCTACGCGGGACCGCTTCGGACCACATCGGGGAAGTCCACCGCTCGTCTCCGCCGCGCCGACCCTGGCGGTCTCAGCCAACGCCGTGACCTCGGGGTTGGAGCGTCACCGCGCGTCCCTCGCCAGAATCTGTTTCACGGCAAAAAATCGATAACCGATAACCAGGGAGTGCGGATCATGAACGATCGTGATTTTGAGGCGCGTCAATCGATCGAAGCGCAGGTTGCGGCCGATCGAAAGAACTGGCTGACACGGCGCCGGTTCCTGCAAGCGACCACTGCGGCGACGGTAGGCGCCATCGCGGCGACCTATCAGCCGAAGGAGGTCTTCGCCGACGTCGGCGGCCAGATCACCCTCTATTTCGCCGAGGGCAAGCGCTGGGGCGACACCCAGCGGGCGGTGCACCCGCTCTTCAACAAGGTCTACCCCAATGTCGAGGTGAACTTCGCCGGCCAGCCGATCTCGGACTTCTTCCAGACCGTGATCGCCCGCATGGCGGTCAAGTCGGCAGACTTCGACTGCACCTATATCGACTGGGGGCGTTTCCCCGCCATCCACACCACCGGTGCTATGGACTCGATCGAGGACCACCTCGCCGGCGATCCCGGCTGGCGCGACGATTACCTCACCGATGTACCAAAGCAGGTCAGCGATCTCTATCGCATCCCGTCGGGTGACGGCGAGCTGCATGGGCTGACCGACGACGGTAACGTTATGACGACCTTCTATCGCAAGGACGTCTTCGACGCGGCGGGCATCGCTTTACCGATGAGCTGGGACGACGCGATCAACGCCGCGAAGGAGCTGAACGCGCCGGATCAGGACCAGTTCGGCTTCGTCTCCTGCTTCCAGCGCGGCGCCTGGGCAGGCACCGTGTTCTGGGGCGTGCATGCGACCTGCGGCGGCTGGTGGTTCGACAAGATGGAGCCGGGCGGGTGGAACCCGATCTTCGCGAGCGAGGCGGGGTACGAGGCGATGCGCGTCATCGAACAACTCATGCAGTACGCGCATCCGGTGAGCTTCAACGCCACCGAGGACGAAGTGAACAAGGCCATGGCCAATGGCACCGCAGTCTACGGCCCGCTGAACTGGGGCACCGCGGTGCTGAACGACCCGAGCTTCACCGAATTCCACGATGTGATGTACGTCGATCTGCCGCCCAAGGGTAAGAGCCCGGGCAGCGGCCACAAGCCGCAGATGGGCGGGCTCGGGCAGTTCATCAATTCCGGCGGGGAGAACAAGGAGGCCGCCTTCGCCTGGATGCAGTACTTCAATTCGGGCGACTACACCGATCCCGCGATCGGCGACGCCAAGGTTGCGGCGGGCGCGCAGCCGGCGCGCGCCTCCATCCTGTCGCGCTACCAGAGCCACAACTTCCTTGCGGGCCTCTATCGCGCCTTCCCGTACACCGTGCCCTATCTGATGCAGATCCCGGAGGCCAACGCCATCCAGGCGCTCATGGGTGAGGAGTGCGCCGATTTCGTCAACGGCGAGAAGGATATCGATGCGGCGCTCAAGGCCATGGACGACCGCACCAGGCGGCTGATGGAGGACGGCGGCTATTACGGCTAGCGTGTTGAACCGGCGCTCTATATAGCCATATAGCCGCGTCGTGGGGCCGGGGCGCACTGCCCCGGCGTCCCGGCGCCCGCCCTTTGTGCGAGGGAGAGGACGATGAGCGTGCTGGTGTTGGTGCGCGCGACCGCGAAGCCCGGGAAGGGACAGGAGGTGGTCGAGATGCTCGCCCCCTTCGTGGGCGAGAACCCCGGCTTGGAGGGCTGCTCCCGCGTCGAGCTCGTGGTGGATGCCGTCGCGCCGGACGAGCTGATCATCATCGAGGAATGGACCTCGGTGGAGGCGCACAAGGCGAGCCTCGCCGCCCTCGAGGAGGCGGGCGCGCTGGACGACTTCCTGGCGCTGCTCGCCGGAGCACCCGTGCGCACCTACTACGCGCCGCTCGGCTCATGAGGGCGCTGATCCAGCGGGTCTCCGAGGCCCGCGTCGATATCGCCGGCGAGACCGTCGGCAAGATCGGTAACGGCATGCTGGTTCTGGTCTGCGCGATGCAGGGCGACGGCGACGAGCAGGCGCAGTTCCTCGCACGCAAAGTCGCCAACCTGCGCATCTTCGAGAGCGAGCCCGGCAAGATGAACCTCTCGGTGCTGGCGAGCGAAGGCAGCGCCCTCGTGGTGAGCCAGTTCACGCTCGCCGCCGACACGAGCCGCGGCAACCGGCCGGGCTTCTCCTACGCCGCTCCGCCGGACGAGGGCCGGAGGCTCTACGAGCTCTTCACCGCCTCCCTCGCCGAGCACGGGGTACCGGTCCAGACCGGGCACTTCGGCCACGAGATGCAGGTCCACCTCGTCAACAACGGCCCGGTCACGATCTGGATCGATACGGCGGCCTGAACGCCTCGACTAATCCTCCGGCTCGTTGCCGGGCAGCGGGATCGTGAGCATGAGCGAGGACAGGCTCTTGCCGTGGATGTCGAGCGCGCCGGTCGCGGTGACGCCGCCGCCCTGCACCCGCTCGATGACGAAGTTGAAGGCCCCGAGCCCCGGCAGGGCGTAGCGGCGCACGGGGCCGTCGGCTAGCGGCGCGAAGGCTGCCGCCACCCGCGCCTCGGTCAGCTCCCGCTTGAGCCGCTCGTAGCCCGCCTCGTCGTAGGCGATGACCGAGACGTTGACGCTGTGTCCCTTGTCGCCGGCGCGGGCGTGGGCGAGATCGCGCACGGTGAGCATCAGCCGGCGTCCACCACCTCGACGCGGGGCATGACCAGATCGCGCGGCAGCAGCACCGACTGCACGGCGAGGATCTCGCGCACGCTCACCGCGTCCCCTGCCCCGCCCGCCGGCCCGTTGGTGTAGAGCGCCGCGACCTCGAAGCCCACCGCTTGAGCCGCCTTCTCATCCTGCGTGCGGCCGGTGACGCGGAGCCTGACCTCGTAGGGCTCGGGCCGGCCCGCGCCCGGCCCGTGCAGGCTGTCGATCCCGATCAGGCGGGCATCGAGCGCGTCGTAGGCGAAGCCGCGCAGGCGCAGCCTCTCCGCCACGATCTCGCCGGCGAGCCGGGCACGTGCGACTGCGTTGGGCCCGCCGTAGGAAAGCTGCCCCTCGCCCAGGTAACCGTCGAAATAGCCGATGCTCACCTTGTAGGTATCGGTGCGCGGGTGTGCTCGTGCGCCGCCGAGCACCACCCGGTCGGGCCCAACCTCGCGGAAGGCGATGCCGGTCATGTCGAGCACGCAGTCGGGTGTGACGTAGGCCGCAGGATCGTCGACCTCGTAGAGGAGCTGCTCGGTGCAGGTGGCGGCGTCGATGCGCCCGCCTGAGCCGTCGCACTTGCCGATGGTCACGGCGCCCGCATCGGTCACGTCGGCGAAGGGGAAGCCGAGGCGGGCCAGGCCGGGCACGTCCTTGACGCCGGGGTCGGCGAAGTAGCCGCCGGTCACCTGGCCCGCGCACTCCAGCAGATGGCCCGCCGCCGTGGCCTGGGCAAGGCGGACGCAGTCGTCGTAGCCCCAGCCGAGGGCGTGGACGATGGGGCCGACGAAGAGCGAGGGGTCGGCGACCCGGCCGGTCACTACCACCGGCGCACCGGTCGAGAGCGCAGCCGCCACCGCGTCCGCGCCGAGATAGGCGTTCGCGGACGCCATGCGCGGCAGGATGCTCTCCAGCGGCGCGCCGGTTTCCATCAGGGAGAGGCCCGGGCGGGCGGCGACGGTCTCCTGCACGTCGTCACCCCGCAGCACGGCGCAGCGCCGGTCGGCGAGCCCGAGCTCGGCCGCGATTTCCGAGGTCTTGCGGCCCGCCGCCAGCGGGTCGGCGGCGCCCATGTTGCTGAGTACCCGCACGTCCTGCGCGGCGGCTGCCGGCAACACCGCGCGCATGCGCTCCTCAAGCTGGGGGTTGTAGCCGCTCCCCTGCCCCCGCCTCAGCGCGAGCGTCTCGCGCGCGATGGTGCGCTCGGCCAGGCACTCGAAGGCGATGTAGTCGAGGCCGCCCTCTTCGACCAGCTCGACCGCCGGCTCCCAGCGGTCGCCGGCGAAGCCCGCGCCGGAGCCGATGCGCACGCTCTTCGCCGCCATCGCCCCCTACCGGTGTGGCATGGCGGGAGTCCGGTTCAGGAAGCCCCGCGTGCCGCCTGGATCTTGCGCCAGAGCGAATCCGGCCTCAGCGGAAGGTCGGTGATCTCGATGTCGAAGGGACCGAGCGCGTCGCAGATCGCGTTGCAGAGCGTCCCCGGCACGTCCGAGGGCCGCCCCTCGCCGATGCCCCGACTGCCGAGCGGCGTGTAGGGGCAGGGCGTCGGCGCATGGGTCACCTTGATGTCCGGCACGTCCGCCGCCGTCGCAAGCTTGTAGTTCTCGAAGTCGGCGGTGAGCTGCTGGCCGTTCTCGTCGTAGACGAACTCCTCGAACATGGTGTTCGACAGCCCCTGGACGATGGCGCCCTGCATCTGCCCCTCGACGATCTGGGGGTTGATGATCTGCCCCACGTCCTCCGAGGTGGTCCAGGTCAGGATCTTGAACTGGCCGGTCTCGATATCGACCTCGACCGTGCAGACATCGGCGTTGAAGGCGATCATCGGCTTCTCGGCCTCGAAGAAGGCGGTGTGCTCGAGGCCCCCGGATTCGCCTTCCGGCAGATTGATCGGCGCCATGATGATGCGCTCCACCGCCTCGCGGAAGGTCTTCTTGATATTCGTGTCCTTCTGGTAGGTCACGAAGCCGTCCTCGAAGGAGAAGTCGGCCGGCGTCGTATCTCCAAGGGCCAGGTCGTGGGCCATGATGCGCCCGATCTTGTCCTTCAGGAAATCGCAGGCCTGGACCGCAGCGCTGACGAAGTAGGAGCCGGCGCGGGCGCCAACAGTGCCGGAACCGAAGGGCGTCGTGCCCGTATCCCCCGTGGTCACCACCACGTCGTTGGGATGGATGCCGAAGCTCTGGGCGACGGCCTGGGCCACCGTGGTCTCATGCCCCTGCCCGCCGGGCGCGTCGCCCTCGAAGACCAGCACCTTGCCGCGCGGGTCCAGCCGCACGGTCGCCGCACCGTAGCCCGGCTGGTTCTCCATCGGCACGAAGAGCTCGGAGGCGACGCCCGAAAGCTCGACGCCGAGGCCGAAGCCGATGCCGAGATAGCGGCCCTCGGCCCGCGCCTCAGCCTGACGCGCGCGGAAAGCGGGAAGATCGGCCTCCGCCATCAGGTTGTCCCACACCTTGATGAAGTCACCGCTGTCGAAATACTCGTTGGTGATCGAGGTGTAGGGGAGCGAGGCGACCAGGTTCTTGCGGCGCATGTCCGCCGGCTCCATGCCGCAGCGCTTGGCCACCATGTCGATGGCGCGCTCCATGGCGAAGCGGGTGGGCAGCTCGCCGAAGGCGCGGGCCGGCGAGAGCGCGGACTTGTTGGTGATGGCGACCTTTACCTTGATGTCGCCGATCGGCCAGTCGTAGGCGTTGGGCAGCTCGACCGCGCCGAGGAAGGGCATCAGGAAGCCCCAGTAGACCCCCTCGCAGCCATCACCGCAATCGGCGAGGCCGCGATCGCGGATCGCAAGCAGCTTGCCGTCGCTCGCCGCAGCGACTTCGAGATCGTGAATCTGGTCGCGCTCCTGGCTCACCGCCATCAGGTGCTCCTGGCGGGTCTCGATCCAGCGGATCGGGCGGCCGAGCTTCTTCGCCATGTAAGCGATCAGAATGGGTTCGCGGTAGAAGGGCGCCTTGACGCCGAAGCCGCCGCCCTGGTCGCGCGGGGCGATGATGCGGACCTTTTCCGCCGGGATATCGAGAATGTCCGAGAGCGCAAGACGATCGATGTGCGGGCGCTGGGTGGTGAGCCAGCCGGTCAGGCCGTCGGACTCGTCCCACTCGAAGAGCGCGCCTCTGGTCTCCATCGGCGTCACGCCGCAGCGGTGGCAGGTGAAGCGCTGCTTGATCACGATATCGGCGCTGTCGAAGACCTCCTGGACCTTGGCCTCGTGCGCCCTCTGGCTCTCCTCGTCGGCGCCGCCGGTGAAATCCATCTGGAAGATGATGTTGTCGGGCCAGCCCTCGTGGACGATGGTGGCACCGTCTGCGAGTGCACTCTCCGGATCGCCGACATAGGGGAGCGGGTCGTACTCGACCTCGATGGCCTCGGCCGCGTCCGCGGCAATGTAGGGGTCGCGGGCGATCACCGCCGCCACCGGCTCGCCGTGCCACTTCACCCTGCCGACCGCGAGCGGCCAGTGCTTGGGATAGGTGGCGGGCAGCGCCGGCTGCACCACCGGCTGCGGCATCGGCAGGATCTCGTCCTTGATGTCGTCGCCGGTGACCACCGCGATGACGCCTGGCATCGCCTTGGCCGCGCTCACGTCGATGCTTTCGATCATGGCATGCGCGTGGTCGCTGCGCCTGAACACGATGTGGAGTGCGCCCGGCTTCGCGAGATCGGCCAGGAACCGGCCCTTCCCCGTGATGAGGCGATGGTCTTCCTTGCGGTGGAAGTGTCTGCCGACCCAGCCTTCGCTTGTCCCGGTCATCCGCGTCGCCTCCGTCACCTGGTCTCTTTCGCGGCCTGGCGGACCGCATCGACGATGTGCGCATACCCGGTGCAGCGGCAGAGATTGCCCACCAGCCCGCGGCGAATCTCGTCATCCGTCGGGTCCGGGTTCTCGCGCAGGAATTCTTCCATGTTCATCAGGATGCCCGGCGTGCAGAAGCCGCACTGCAGGGCGTGCTGCTCGTTGAAGGCCCGCTGCAGGGGCGAGAGCTCGCCGCGCTGGGCCAGGCCCTCGACGGTGGTGATCTCGTGCCCGTCGGCCTGGGCGGCCACCATTAGGCAGGACTTCACCGCCTCGCCATCGAGCTGAACCGTGCAGGCGCCGCAGACGCCCTCGTAGGTGCAGCCGATGTGGGTGCCGGTGAGCACCGCGCGCTCGCGGATGAAGTCGACCAGCAGCATGCGGACCGGCACGGTCTCCTCGAAGACCTCGCCGTTGATCGTCACCGTGATCGTGGTCGTGCTCATTGCCGGGCCTCCTTTTCCGCCCTTAGCCGGCCGCTCGCGCAAACGCCGTGGCCGTGACCTCGGCGCCGAGCGAGCGGATGAGCTGCTTGCGATAGTCGCTGTCGGCCCAGAGGTCCTCCTGGGTCTCGATCTCGTCTGCGGCCTTGTCGAGTGCGGCCGCGATGCCGTCGGCATCGCCGGCGGCGACGCCGGCCAGCGCCTCCTCGGCGGCGCCCGAGCGCGTGGGGCCGGTCGCGAGGCCGCCGACCGCGACGCGCGCGCTGGTGCAGCGCCCGTCCGCCACCTCCAGCGCGACGCAAACGCCGATTACCGGCAGCGCGTCGGTCACCAGGCCCCACTTCTTGTACGCGCTGCCGGCATTACCCGACGCAGCCGGGATGGTGATGGCGGTGAGGATCTCGTTGTCCTCCCGCGCCGTCTCCAGGGGGCCGCCGATGAAGTCCTCCGCAGCCAGGGTGCGCGTGGCGCCGTCGGCCGCCTTCAGCTCCAGCTCAGCGCCCAGCCCGATCGCCGTGGGCGGCGTGCAGGCGGCGACATAGTTCCAGCAAAGGCTTCCGCCGATGGTGCCCCGGTTGCGGACCTGCCGATCGCCGACACGCTCTGCCGCGTCGCGGAGCGCGCCGTAGGCACCGCTGAGCCGCTCGTCGCGGGCAATCTCTGCATAACGCGTCATGGGCCCGATGCGGACCCCGTCCGCGCCGACATCGATGCCGGAAAGCCCGTCCACCGCCTGAAGGTCGATCAGGCAGCGCGGGCGCACGAGGCGCGCCTTGACAGCCTGCATGAGGCTCTGGCCGCCAGCCACGAAGACCGCGTCGCCTTCGTCGTAGCGGCCGAGTGCGGCGAGCGCATCCGCGACCGTCGCCGGCCGCACGTACTCGTCAATCGGTGCTGGATACATGGTGGCTGCTCCCCCTCGCTCACCGGCGCGCCATTATAGGAGCCGCAGGCACGCCCATGCACGGTAGTTTGACGTGCGGGCCCCCAGTGCCCCGCTCGCCTGGGCCCCGGCTCGTTCGATCATTCAACAAAGGGAACGTCGAGGTCCTTGCAGATCTTGCGCGCCAGGCGGTCGTCGATCTCCGCGTGACGCGGAACAGCCGACCGCCTGTTCGACGCAGGGTTGTTCCACCAGGAATGCCGCCCGCCCTCACGCAGCAGCGCGCAACCATGCTTGCGCAGGTGCCGCAGGAGCTTGCGTCGTTTCATACGACGACGGTGGCTTCCTCATAGTCCTGCCCTGCGGCCTCGATGGCCTCGCGGCGATTGAGCTCCAGCGCTTCCCGCAGGGTCACCCGGAGCGTTTCCAGCAGTTCCTCCCTGGTGTGCTCCTGGCAATTGACGCCGGGAATCTCCTCGATCCAGCCGATCCACCAGGGACCGGATTGCTTCACGACAGCCGTAAACCCGTCCCGCATGGTGATCCACTCCCGCTTTGACTGCCTAAGGACCCGATTCCCGTCGCACGATCGCCGGCATTGCCTAGCGCACGAAGTTCTTGACGTAGTCGGCGCCGAGGCCGACTTCCTCGTAGTGCTGCTGGGCGCGGTCGAGGCGGTGGAAGACGTCCTCGGCGCGGACGTCCCGGCCATCCTCGTCCACGTAGTTGACCGAGCCGGAGATCGCGAAGAAGCAGTGCATCTCGGGGCAGTCGTCATCGACCACGAGAGTGTGGACCTCGCCCGGCGGCTCGTAGATGTAGGTGCCCCGATCGGCGATCCAGTCGTGCTCCAGATAGCGGAAGGCGCCCTTGAGCACGAGGCCGTGGACCGGCGCCGGGTGCCGGTGGCGCGAGACGAAGCCGCCGCCCCTAACCTTCACCACCTCGCACCAGCCGCCCTGCACGGTGTTGTACATCAGTGGGCGCAGCCAGACGCCTTCCTTCAGCGGCACCCAGATCCGCTCGTCCTCCGGGTCGGTCTGAAGCACGATATCGGGGGGCGAGAAGGGATGGGCGCTCGGCGCCGAGATGCGGGTAACGGAGGCGGTGGCTTGGCTCATCGGGCTCTCCCTTGGGGTGGCGGCCCGAGCCTATCCGATCGGCGCGCCTGCGCAAGCAGCGCCGAGTGTCCGGCGACGCGCAGGCCGTGACCTCTGGCGGGAATTCCGGGCTAGAGCGCGTCCGTCTTTGACGGCTGCCGTGAGCGACAAAGAATTCAGAGCGTCTCCGTGTGAAACGGATACGCTCTAGTAGCGGAGGATACCCCGCAGCATGACCGCGTGGTGGGTCGGCGTGGAGGCGTATTCGCGGCGCTCCGCCTCGAGGCTCAGGACGCCTAGCGATCCCAGCACCAGGCGGCTGCCCACTCTGTAGCTCCGCTCACCGTCGTTCCCCAAGCTCAACGCGCCAAAGGGTACCAGCGCGCCCTGTTCCCTGAACGCCGGGAAGCCGTAGCCAATCTCCAGGTCCAGGCGCCCTGCCAGCGGGTCGTCCGTAGCCGAGGCGCGCAGCCCGTCCTCCCACAGCTGCTGCAAGCCGCTCGCCGGCTCGCCCCAGGTTTGCGACAGGCTCACCCACGGGCCGAAGTTGGGCGCCTCCGGGCTGTAGCGGAAGCGCAGGCCGAACCCCTGCTCTTCCGGCAGCGCATCGTCCTGCGCCAGGACCCAGCGGCCATAGAGCTCCGCGTTCCAGCCCTGCTCAATATTTCGGAAGTGCAGGCCGGCGCCGAGCTCCACGCTGGAGCCGTTCTCTCCATCGCCGCCGTCGTGGCGCAGACCCAGCTCCCCCCAGGGGACGAGCACGCCGACATTCTCGACGATCTCTTCGTGCTCGATCTCAGCTGCAACGCGCAACCGCTGCAGGTTCAGGTCTGCGCCCCGGAGCAACGCAGCCGTGCTCGAAACATCGAAGTTCGCGAGGCCCAACTCACCCTTGAGTCGAAGCGACGTCCCTCCAAGCTGCAATAGCCGCCCGTTGACGCCCACCGTACCTGAGGCCAGCGTCGCCTTGCTCGTCTGTGAAGAGTCGGCGGCGTCATCCGCAACCTGGAGCTCTCCGCTGGCGAGACCGAGGGTCCCCCAGATTTCGATATCGGGCGACAGCCACAGCCCGAAGTAAGGGTTGACCCCGGTCATCTGCAGATCGTAGCCGCCGCCGGCCGGCCCGCTGCCGCTTGCCACCCCGTCGAAGTCCAACGAGCCCTGCGACTGGGAGAGAGACACGCCGGCGAGCAGGTTATCGTCGACGATCGCGTCGGCCCCCACCTGCATGCTGAAGGCCTCGCCGTCCCAGGCCCCGGCATCAACCCCGCCGTCGCCGGCCAGACTGCGGTAGTCGCCGCAACCCCATGTCGCGAAGCGAAGCGTACTGCCGTCACCTCCGATCAGGGGCAGCAGGAACGAGGTGTTGCCGAGCACTTGCTCCGGCGTGAGCGAGTCGCCGTGCGTATCGGCCCACTCGTTGGGGATCGGTGTGTAATTTCGAGGTGGCAGTGCGGGCCCAAACGCCGAGCTGATGGACGGGTTCGCCCAGCCGCGAGACATATCGGAGAACGCTTGCTCGATGCGGCAGCGCACGGCGGTGAACGCCAGCGCCTTCCCGAGCCCCGGAAGGACTGTCTGGTTGGCCGCCTCGAAGCGCCGTTGCGCATCTTGTTCGGTCGTCCCGCCATCCGTCGGTGTCCCGGTACCGCCGCCGTCACCGTCACCGCCGCCGGAGCCACCGCCATTCCCGTCGGTTCCGCCATCGCCGCCGCCGCTACCGTCTGTTCCGTCACCGTCACCGCCACCGTTGCCGTCGCCGTCGCCGCCGTTATCGCCGTTCCCTCCGTTGCCGTCGCCGCCTCCGTTCCCTCCGTTGCCGTCGCCGCCTCCGTTCCCACCGTTGCCGCCGTCCTTATCGTTGATGGTCCCGGTGCCCTCCCTACTACTGTTGCTTAACTCCCCATTGCTTGAGCTGACCAGCCTCACCTTGAAAGTCTCGGGCGGCTCGCCTTCCGTATCGTCGATCGTATTTACCTGGATCGTCATGGTTAGTTGCGCAGTGTTCGCGAGAAAGGTCAGTGATCCCGACGCAATTTTGTTGTAACTGCCCAGGTCGTCTGATTTGTCATTTTGGGCCAGTGGATTGAGGCGTTTCTCGTTCGGAGTTGGTGGAAAGGGCTTGACGGGAATTTCGGGAAATGACTCAACAACGACATGAGCAATCCCGAGTCGCCGCGCGGCCCTTCGACGGGAGCAGCGCCCGAAACGCCCGCGCAGAAGATCGCCCGCCTGGAGGAGGAGAACGCCCGGCTTCGGGAGGAAAATGCCTGGCTTCGGCAGCAGAACGCGCGGCTGGAAGAGCAAGTCGCGCGTCTCGTCGAGCGCATCGAGGAGTTGGAGCGCCGTCTCGGCCTCAACAGCGGCAAGCCGCCTTCGAGCGATGGGCTGAGGAAGCCGAATTCGAAGCGGCGAACCCGAAGCCTGCGCGGCAAATCGGGCCGCAAGCCCGGTGGCCAGCCCGGCCACAAGGGCAAGACGCTGCGCCGCGCCGATCACCCGGATCGGGTGAAGGATCACGTCCCGGCTTCCTGCAAGGGATGCGGTTCGCCGCTTTCGGACGCGGCCAGGGCGGGAACGCCCGTCGCCCGCCAGGTGTTCGATCTGCCCGAGCCGAGCCCCCTGGAGGTGACCGAGCACCGGGCGCATGCCAAGTGCTGCGGGCATTGCGGGACGGTGACCCGGGCGGCGTTCCCCGACGGGGTGTCGGCGCCGGTGCAGTACGGCCCGCGCATTGCCGGGGTGGCGGTCTACCTTCAGCACGCTCACTTCCTGCCGGAGGATCGGCTGTCGCAGGTGATGGCCGAGCTCTTCGGCGCGCCGGTGACGGCTGCGACGTTGGCGACGATGAGCGAGAGGGCGGCCGAGCGGCTTGCGGGACGCGGCCTTGCACATACAGGACCTGGCGGCGGGCACGGCGCGGGTGAAACACATGGACGAGACCGGCTTGCGGATCGGCGGTCAGACGCAGTGGCTTCATGTGATCTGCACGCCGCTGCTGGCGGCGTACCGGGTCAGCGGCAAGCGCGGCGCCCTGCTCTCGGGTGTCTCCGGCATCGTCGTGCACGATCACTGGAAGCCGTACTTCGCGATGGAAGGGGTGGAGCACGGCCTGTGCAACGCCCATCACCTGCGGGAGTTGCAGGCGCTGGTGGACATCGAAGGGGAGGCTTGGGCCCGGCGGATGCAGCAGCTCCTGCGCCGAGCCAATCGCGCCGCCCGCATCGCGCTGGACAAGGATATCGCCGTTCCGGCGAGGCTTGTGGCGCTGATCGAGCGCCGATACGACGAGATCATCGCCGATGCGCTGGCCTTTCACGAGAGCCAACCACCGTTCTCGCCTGGCAAGAGGAAGAAGCGCCGGAAGCGAAGGATCGGTCACAA
Organism: Alphaproteobacteria bacterium; assembly: GCA_963422645.2. Lineage (GTDB taxonomy): Bacteria > Pseudomonadota > Alphaproteobacteria > UBA828 > UBA828 > WTGU01. The sequence continues at coordinate 647,034 of CAXXVO010000004.1, read as the reverse complement.
TCCGGCCTTGAGGCTGCGCGACCACAAATGCGCGGTGCTCCGGTTCCTGATCGACCTCGAGGTCGGGTTCACGAACAACGAGGCCGAGCGCGACCTTCGGATGATGAAGCTGCGCCAGAAGATCTCCGGGGGCTTCCGGTCCGCGCAGGGGGCCGAGAACTTCGCCATCCTGCGCAGCGTCATCACCACCGCCAGAAAGCAGGGCTGGAATATCATCGAAGCCCTGACCAGCCCATCGGATCGGCTCATCGCCACCGTCAAGTGCGCGTAAGCTCACCTGGCACGGGTTCTCCAACAGCGGAGCCATTCTCATAAACGATCATGGTCGACGCCGTGCTGGACCACCCCATAGAATGAAAATCGGTGCCCGTCGCGCGGGCGGACTTCGGGCCACATCGGGGTAGCTTACCGGTCGCAGTCCGCAAGAGGGGCATCGTGAGCTGTGAAACCCGGCGACCCCAGAGGAGCACACGGGCGTCGCGTGGGTAGCGTTGTGCCGAATCCCAGAGAATTTTCACAGCAAGAACCTGGGCAGTTACATTTTGTTGTAGTCCGCGATCGGTGTGGCCTTTCCAGCCCCTGTTTCGTCCACCGTCTGGAAACCGACCGTCACCTCTCGCGTGCTCTGCATGCTCAACGTCACGGTAAACTCGGCTGTGCCTCCTTCCACCACCGGCGCCGCGTCTGCGATTGAGATCTCCGGCACGTCAGTATCGGTGATCGTCCCCGTTCCGCTGCTGTTCGAGAGGGTGGCGCCGTTGGGGCTGCTCAAGGTCACCGTGAACGTCTCATCCGACTCAGCAATCTCGTCAAGTGTGGTCGACACGTCGATGGTCTCGATTGATTCGCCGGGCGAGAATGTGAGAGTGCCGTTCGCCCCGGTGTAGTCCACGTCTTCTGTGGCCGTTACGCCCATCGTCTGGTAAGCCACTGTCACGATCCGGTCGCTTGTCGGGTCTAGCGTCACGTCGAACCGCGCGGTCGTTCCCTCCCCCACCGTCACGAGGTCCGCGATGGAAAGAGCCGCATCGTCGTTGTCGTTGATGGTCCCTGTCGCGGTGCCTTCGCCCGACTTGATCGTCCCGCCACTCGGGCTGCTCAGCGTTACCGTGAACTCCTTCCCGTCCTCCTCGTCGATCAGGTCGTCGATTGTGGGCACGAAGATGGTCTGGGTTAGCGATGAGTTGATCCCGCCGAAAGTCAGTGTCTCTGACGTCGTTTCGAAATCCTGTCCCGCGACTGCCGTCCCGCTCCTCGTCCCGTAGGTAACCGTCACGCTTTGCGTGCTCTCTATGCTCATCGTCACGACGAATTGTGCCGTCCCGCCCTCGACCACCGGTGTCGCATCCGCGATGGAGAGAGTCGGATCGTCGTCGTCGGTGATCGTCCCGGTTCCCGTGCCCCTGCTCAGCGCAGCGCGGTCGGGGTTGCTCAGGGTTAGGGAGAACTCCTCGTTCGGTTCGTCGCGCTCGTCCTCCCTCGTCTGCACTTCGACGGACTTTTGTGTTTGGCCAGGGTCGAAGGTGAGTGAGCCGGTTTCACGGGTGTAGTCCGTGCCCTCGGTGGCGGTTCCTCCCGACGTCGCGTACCTCACCGTGACGGTTTCGTCACTCACCTTGCTCAGCTTTACGACGAATTCTGCCTCCTCTCCCTCGTCGACCGACGTGTCATCGATAGACAGGCTCGGCAAGTCGCCATCGTCGTCAATAATGTGGACGGTCACCATCGCCAGGGGTGTGCCACCCCCATGCAAGTCTGGAGGACAGTAGGCGTCGTGATCCCACAGTTCGGAGGAAAAGATTATTGTGTGATCATCATCATCGTCATCCTGGTGCGCCGTTATTGAAATGTCTTTCCATCGGTCCCAGTCGCCCTTGTCGAATGTTCTGCCGATCGATGGTGACCAGCTGACGATCGGATTCTTCTCATCAGGATAGTGGCTGGCGGGGCGCCGATGGCCGTCGACCACGATCATGACCCACCAGTCTTGATCGGCTCCCTCGTGTGGTTGCTTCGTAAGCCGCACGCTGTAGCTCTTGGTCTCTCCTTCGTTGATCGTCAGTGTGGACGTGCTTGCCTCTACATTCCCACCGTCGTCGACCCAAATATCGGTAGCATTCGTGTCTTGGCTCTGGGCATGGGACTGAGGCCCGACGAGGGTAGAAAGAAGCGCTGAGAACGCGATGACGACAGCGAAGACGACGAGACCCGGCCAGCGCAGGCAGAAGCGTCCTACCCCGCGGGCCGACGACAGCATGCTTCGGTTAGCGAATTTAGCGGTTCGGGGCACCAGAGGAAGGCCAGCGTTCGTGGGCGTTAGCGTTCACGAATGCATCCGAGCTATCTCGAGTCGCTGGTAAGTATATCCTGACTTCGACGGTTGGGCCGGATTTTGGCTGATCTCCCGTCTGGAGTTTTCTGCAAAGACAATGACTTAGAAGTTGCGGTGCGGTCAAGCCGCTTTGTAGTGCCTAGTAGGTATATGTGGTTGTCGATACCCCCGCCGCGCGCTACACTTTCCCCGTGTTCGTTCGCATCAAGACCACGCCCAACAGCCCGCGACGCTCGGTCCAGCTCGTCGAGGCCGTGCGCGACGGCGGCAAGGTCCGACAGCGCATCGTTCGCCACATCGGCGTGGCCATGGACGAGGACGAGCTCGAGCGCCTGAGGCAGCTCGGCGAGTACGTCAAGGCGAAGCTGGAGGACCAGCGCCAGCCTTTGCTGTTTGCGCCCGAGAAGATCGCAGACCAGGTGATCCGCGTCGGACGCCAGGGCGACGGCAAGCAGGAACTCCCGGTCGATCTCAAGCAACTCGAAGAGGAGCAGCGCCTGATCACTGGCGTCCACGAGGTCTACGGCGAGATGTACCGCCTGCTGGGCCTCGATGCGCTGCTGCCGCGATCGCGCTACCGGGCCTCGCACGACGCGCTGTTCCACGTGGTGATGGCACGCATCGCCAACCCCGACAGCAAGCGGGGCAGCGTGCGCCGGCTCGAGGAGGACTTCGGCGTGAGCCTTCCCCTTGAGAAGGTCTACCGCATGATGGACCAACTCGGCGCGACCGTGATCGAGCGTCTGCGCACGCAGGTGGGCGAGGCGAGCCGATCGCTGCTGCCGGAGCCGGTCGCGCTCCTCTTCTTCGATTGCACCACGCTCTACTTCGAGACCGCGGTTGAGGACGAGCTTCGCCAGCACGGCTTCAGCAAGGACGGCAAGCACAAGGACTCGCAGGTCCTGCTGGCATTGATGGTGACGCGCGAAGGGCTGCCGATCGGCTACGAGGTCTTTCCCGGCGCCACCTACGAGGGGCACAGCCTGGTCCCGGTCTTGCAGGACATGCAGCGCCGCCACCAGGTGGAGCGCACGGTGTGCGTGGCCGACCGGGGCATGCTGAGCGCCGACAACCTCGACGCCATGGACACGATCGGCGGCGAGTACGTCGTCGGCGCGCGGCTGCGCAAGCTGCCGCTCGCGCTGCGGAAGCAGATTCTCGACCCGGGCACCTATGCCCCGCTGGAGGGCCCGGAGAAGCGCCGGGTCGGCGAATGGGAGCACAAGGGCCGGCGCCTGATCGTCGTCTTCTGCCCCGTGCGCGCGCGCACGGACGCACACGAGCGCCGCAAGCAGGTGGAGCGCCTGCTCGACAGGCTGGCCCGCAGCGACAATCCGAAGGAGCTGCTCTCCAATCACGGGGCGAAGCGCTTCATCGCCGTCGAGGGCGAAGCCCGGCTCACGGTGAACCCGGAGAAGATCGCCGAGGCCGAGCGATGGGACGGGCTCGCCGGCGTCATCACCAATCTGCGCGACGCCAGCGTCACCGAAGTGATGTCTCACTACCACGGGCTCTGGCAGGTCGAGGAGAGCTTCCGGATCACCAAGCACGACCTGCGGGTGCGCCCCATCTGGCACTGGAACCCGGACCGGATCCGCGCCCACATCGCCATCGCCTTCATGGCCTTCGCCTGCGTCCGCCACCTCGCCTACCGCGTCGCCATCCAGAAGCGGCGGATGTCCCCGGAAGTCATCCGCTCCGCCCTCGTCCACCGCCAATGCTCGGTCCTGCGCTGCCGCCAATCAGGCAACCGCTACGTCATCCCCTCCAAGCCGACACCGGCGGCGGAACAGATCTATGCGACCATGGGGCTGCCCCTGACGATCACCCCGTACCAGCTCGACTGACCGCCGACGAAACCCGGCCCGGTCTCGCAGCGCCGCCGGATGTAGTGCCTGGCCGGAAATGAGAACCGGCCAATTTCAAATACTTACGCGAATCAACCGTCGAAGTCAGGCCACCGTCGTCGACCCAAATATCGGTAGCATTCGTGTCTTGGCTCTGGGCATGGGACTGAGGCCCGACGAGGGTAGAAAGAAGCGCTGAGAACGCGATGACGACAGCGAAGACGACGAGACCCGGCCAGCGCAGGCAGAAGCGTCCTACCCCGCGGGCCGACGACAGCATGCTTCGGTTAGCGAATTTAGCGGTTCGGGGCACCAGAGGAAGGCCAGCGTTCGTGGGCGTTAGCGTTCACGAATGCATCCGAGCTATCTCGAGTCGCTGGTAAGTATATCATATCCCTCTATATATAGAGTTTTGCCCTAGATGTGGTATGCAGTTCTTAGTATATTCTCAGACTTCCTGACCTCGTGATGCTGGCTGTTCTGGGCAGCGTGCCGGGAACTCCTTGAATTCTGATACATTTCGGTTGTTTCAGGCGGTTTTTCGCTGGGTGTCGCGCCCGAGGTCTGATATTATAATTTGATACCAATTGCACGGGGTCTCAACCATGCCCAGTACCCTCCCAATGTGCCCTCCAGAGGCGGTCTCGATCGGCAACAGCTGCTTCGCCGTCCTGATCTCGGACGACACCTTCACCTACTTTTCCAACCTCATTCCCTTTGACAGCCACGCCGCCGATGACCGCACGGCCATGCTCTTGCGGATCGGCCGCCTCGCGGCGATCAGCGCGGTCTCGCCGCAGGAACTGGCTGACGCTTTCGCTGTCTCGCGCGCGACGGTGCAGCGCGCACGACGGCGCTACCTGGCCGAGGGCGAAGCGGGGTTCATGAAGCCCCGGCGCGGTCGCGGGCCGTCGGTGTTCACTCCGGAGTTGGCGGAGAAGGCGACGGCGTTGCTGGCATCGGGCCTGAGCGGCTCTGCGGCGGCCCGGGTTCTCGGCGTGTCAGCGCCATCGGTCAACAAGTGGCGCCGTCAGGGACTGATCGGCAACACGGAGGCGGATGGGGAGCCCGGACGCTCAGCGCTGGCTGCGCCGCCTGACGCGGGTGCGGCTCCTGAAGGCCGTGTCGATGAAGAGAGTACCGGTGCCCCGCCGCGGCGCAATGGCATTCATTTGGCGCGAAGATTGTTCCGGGGTTTTTTTGGTGGTGTCGTAACGAGTTGATTTCTTGTGTGGATTGTCGGTCTCGGCGTTTCCCGCACGAGGGGGATTGACCGGCGGCGTGTGCTTTGGCACACTGTGGCTGTCCCCCTGTCAGTGGAGCCGGCCCATGGACCCCCGCATCACCGCGCTGAAGTCGACGACCTTTTTCGGCAGACGTCTGACCCGCCGGCAGATTGCCGACATCCAGGAGACGGTGGCGCTGTTTCCGGCGATCAGCCGCAACGAGCTCGGGCACACGATCTGCGAGCATTTGAACTGGCGCGCGCCGAGCGGGCGGAACCGTGTCGCGGTCTGCCTGCGGATGCTGGAGGAGTTGGAGCGGCTGGGCATCCTGACCCTGCCGGCGCGGGACGAGGCGCAGGTGCGGGGGCCGCAGGAGGCGATGGCCCGGAGCGAGCGGACGGCGCCGGCCGCGGCGATCGCGGAGGACCTGGCCGCGCTGATGCCGCTGCGCCTGTCGATTGCGGCGGGCAAGGAGGAGGGCGGGCTGTGGAACGAGTTCGTCGCGCGCCACCACTATCTCGGGCTGCATCGTCTGGTCGGCGCGCATCTGCGCTATTTTCTCCTGGACCGCCACGGGCGGCCTCTGGGCTGCCTTCTGTTTGCCCGGGCGTCGCGCACGCTGCCCTGCCGCGACGAGTGGATCGGGTGGCCGGCGGAAGGCTTCCGCAAGCACCTCGATCTGGTCGTGGGTCACACGCGTTTCCTGATCTTTCCCTGGGTCCGGGTCGACAACCTGGCGTCGAAAGCGCTGTCGATGGCGCTGCGCCAGCTGCCCGGCGACTGGGAGGCGCGCTTCGGAGCGCGCCCGGTTCTGGTGGAGACCTTCGTGGACCCCAGCCTCTTCGACGGCGCCTGCTACCGCGCGGCCAACTGGCGCTGTCTCGGCGAGACCGGGGGCGGCAAGGGCAAGACCCGCAAAAGCGTCTACGTCTACCCGCTGACGCCGGACTTCCGCTCGATCCTGCTCGAAGGCCCGCGGCCGGCGCGGCGCGGGAACAGGACACGGCCGGCAGCGCTGGCGCCGGACGATCCCTTCGTGGCGCTGTGGCAGGACCTGATCGGCGCACTGGCGGCGGTGGCCGCCGATCACGACCGGGTGTGGCAGAGCCGCCGGCGGGTCCTCGACACCCTTCTCGTCATGCTCTTCATCTTCCGGCTGGCGTTCTCGAACGGCCGCGCGGGCTACGCCACGACGCTGGCCGGGCTGTGGGAGCAGTGCCGGGTCCTGGGCGTCGCACTGCCGCAGCCGGCGCCGGTCTCGGCCTCGGCGATGTGCATGGCGCGGGCCAAGGTCGACGAGGCGGTGTTCAAGACGCTGCACGCCGAGATCCTCAAGCGCGCCGACGGCCCGGCCTGGAAGGGCCACCGCGTGTTCGCGGTCGACGGCTCCAAGCTCAACCTGCCGCGGCCGCTGCTCAAGGCCGGCTACCGCACGCCCTCCGAGGCGGCCCACTACCCGCAGGGCCTGCTGAGTTGCCTCTACCGGCTGCACGCGAACATCCCGGTGGACTTCGACCTGGTCGCGCACGGCGACGAAAGAAGGGCCGCCCTCGCCCACCTCAAGGCGCTCTCGGCCAACGACATCGTGGTCTATGACCGCGGCTACTACTCTTGGGAGATGCTGCACGCCCATGTCGCCCGCGGCCTGCACCCCGTGTTCCGGATCAAGAAGAAGGCAGGCGCCGCCCTCGACGCCTTCATCGCCGACGGCCGCACGGACGCGCCGATCACCGTCGCTCCCGGAAAGGACACCCTGAGAAAGCTGCGCCGCAAGACGCCGCACGTCGACGCCACCCCGCTGCGCCTGCGACTGGTCCGCTACCGCATCGGCAGCACGGTCTTCATCCTCGCCACCACCCTCCTCGACCCCAAGGCCTGGAGCGTCGCGGAACTGGCCGAGCTCTATCACGCGCGCTGGGGAATCGAGGAACTCTACAAGACCTCGAAACAGGCCATGGCCGTCGAGGCCTTCCACAGCCAGACCGAGCGCGGCGTCCGCCAGGAGCTCTTCGCCCACTTCAACCTCATCGCCATGACCCGGCTCTTCACCAACCGCAGCAACGCAAGCCTCGACGCCGAGCGCCCTGCCGACGGCAAGCCGGCGATGAAAGCCAACTTCAGCAACGGCCTCGCCACCGTCGCGCGCAACCTCGAAGCGCTGCTGCTGCGCCATACGGCGATGGTCGCCGAAACCCTCAGCCATGTCCTCTCCTGCATCAACCAGGCGCGTCAGCGCCCGCGCCCCGGCCGGTCCTGCGAACGCAGGTCGCGCAAACCCCGCGGCAAGTGGGCACGCGCAAAGCGGGCCGTCGCCTGAACACCTGAACGACAGAAACGCACGCAACCGACAGCGCAAGAACACGACTCCTTAAGTGAACAGTCGAAAACCGCTAAGTGAATGCCATTGGGGGCCGGAGACGGCGCCGGGGCTGGAAGCGCAGCCGCAAACGGATCGCAGCGCGCGCGATCGGCGGGACCGGCAGGCGCCGATGGGGCGTGCGACTTGCGATGTTCCGGCTCGGGTTCTGGCCAGTTGTGGACAGGCGGGGCCGGTCGAACCGCAGTTCGCCGCCGCCGCCCGCGGTGTCCGCTTCGGCGGCGTGCTCGCCGCCCTGCCGGCCCTGCTGAAGGAAGGTCTTCTCTCCGAGACCGGTCTCCTGCCATTGCTGCCGAAGGGCTATTACGGCTTGCCTACGATCCTGCTCTTCCTGGCCTTCATGACCTTGGCGCGGGTGCGCAACCCCGAGAGCCTGCGCTACCAGGCGCCGGGCGAATGGGGCGCCATTCTCGGCCTCGATCGCTGCCCCGAGGTCAAGACGCTGCGCCGCAAGATCGCTCTCATCGCCGACGACGAGGCCGGCGTGCGGGCGTGGCAGCTCGCCCTTGCCAGGCGCTGGCAGGCCGACGAGCCGGAGCTCTGGGCGACGCTGGCCATCGACGGGCACGTCAAGGTCTACTCCGGCCGCAAGGGGCGCTTGCCCAAGCACTTCGTCTCGCGCGAGAAGCTGTGCCTGCCGGCGAGCGCCAGCTACTGGATCAACGCTCTGGGCGGCAAGCCGCTGCTCTGTCTGCACAAGCCGCTGGACCCGAAGATGGTCGCGGCCATCGAAGCCGACGTGGTGCCGGCGCTGCAGGAGTGTTGTTAAGCGTGGAAAAGTGACCCCCTATTGGGGGTGATCGGCGTCCAAAATTGACCCCCTTGGATTTGTGTCCATGAACACACCTCGTCGTTTGGACGGACGGGGTGGTGGGGGAGATGCTGGTTGTGGAAACGATCGCGAAGATCCGTCGGGATCATCTGGTGAAGGGCGTTCCGATCAAGAAGCTCGCCCGGGATTTGAGGGTTTCCAAGAACACGATACGCAAGGTGGTGCGGGGCGATGCGACCTCGCACAGCTACGAGCGCAAGATCCAGCCGATGCCGAAGCTTGGGCTGTGGGTGGAGGAGCTTGAGCGCCAGCTGAAGGCCAACGAGAAGAAGGCACGCAAGGATCGGCTGTCTCTTCTGCGGATTCATGAAGACCTTGTGTCGCTGGGCTACAAGGGCGGCTATGACGCGGTTCGCCGCTATGCCAGGGCCTGGCGGCGCCGGTGGCGGCTGTTGTCGCCGGCGCAGGCCTATGTGCCGCTGATCTTCGATCCCGGCGAGGCCTACCAGTTCGACTGGAGCCACGAGTACGCGCGTCTGTCGGGCGCGACGACCAGGGTGAAGGCGGCGCACATGCGGCTGTGCCACAGCCGGATGTATCTGGTCCAGATCTTTCCCCGCGAGAGCCAGGAGATGGTCTTCGAGGCGCACGAGCGTGCCTTCCGCTTCTTCGGCGGGGTCTGCCGGCGGGGCATCTACGACAACATGAAGACGGCGGTGAGCACGATCTTCGTGGGCAAGAAGCGGGACTACAACCGCCGCTTCCAGGAGCTGTGCTCGCACCATCTGGTGGAGCCTGTGGCGTGCACGCCAGGGGCTGGCTGGGAGAAGGGGCAGGTCGAGAAGCAGGTGGGTGACCTTCGCGGCCGCCTGTTCGTGCCCATCCCGCGGGGCCGCTCCTACGCCGAGATCAACGAGTGGCTGATGGATCGGTGCATCGAGGACGCCAAGAAGCATCCGCATCCGACAATCCCGGGCAAGACGGTGTGGCAGGTGTTCGAGGAGGAGCAGCCCTTCCTGATGGCGTATCGCGGCCCCTTCGACGGCTTCCATGCCAGCGAGGTGTCGGTCTCGAAGACCTGTCTGGTGCGCTTCGACAACAACCAGTACAGCGTCGCGGCCCGCGCCGTCGGCCGGCCGGTGGACGTGCGGGCCTATGCCGATCGGATCGTCATCCGCCAGGACGGCGAGACCGTTGCCGAGCACCCCCGCAGCTTCGGGCGCGGCCGGTTCGTCTACGATCCGTGGCATTACGTGCCGATCCTGACGCGGAAGCCCGGCGCGCTACGCAATGGCGCGCCCTTCAAGGACTGGCAGTTGCCCAACGCGCTCGGCCGCCTGCGAACCCGGCTCGCGGGCCACGACGACGGCGACCGGCAGTTCGTCAAGGTGCTCGCGGCGGTGCTGGAGGACGGACTGGAGGCGGTTGAGGCGGCCTGTGCCGAGACGCTCGACTGCGGTGCCTGCAGCGCCGACGTGGTGCTCAACATCCTCGCCCGGCAGCGCCAGCCGGCACCGCCGGCAATCATCCCGACGCCCGAGGGCCTGCAGCTTCGCCACAAGCCGGTAGCCGACTGTCAGCGCTACGACAGCCTGAGGGAGGCCGGTCATGGAGCGTCATGATGTGCTGGAGATGATGACCCAGCTGAAGCTCGCAGGTATGCGCGCCGCTTACGACGACATCCTTGCCGACGGGCTCAAGCGCCGCCATCCGGTGCAACAGATCATCGGTACGCTGCTGCAGGTCGAGATCGCCGACAAGAGGGCCCGCTCGATCAAGTACCAGATGGCCTCCGCCAAGCTGCCGACGGTCAAGGAGCTGGCCGACTTCGACTTCGCCGCCTCGCCGGTCAACGAGCCCCTGATCCAGGAGCTCGCCGGCGGCGGCTTCCTCGAGGGCAAACGCAACATCGTGCTGGTCGGCGGCACCGGTACCGGCAAGACCCATCTCGCCGTCGCCATCGCGCGGTCCTGCATCCGCAAGGGCGCGCGCGGCCGGTGCTACAACGTCGTCGACCTGGTCAACCTCCTCGAGGCCGAGCTTCGCGCCGGACGCCAGGGCCGCACTGCAGACCAGCTCGTCCGCCGCGACTTCGTCATCCTCGACGAGCTCGGCTACCTGCCCTTCGCCCAGGCCGGTGGGCAGCTGCTCTTCCATCTGATGAGCCGGCTCTACGAGCGCACCTCGATCGTCATCACCACAAACCTCGCCTTCGGCGAATGGCCATCCGTCTTCGGCGACCCCAAGATGACCACAGCGCTGCTCGATCGCCTCACCCATCATTGCGAGATCATCGAGACCGGCAACGAGAGCTGGCGCTTCAAGAACCGCTCCTGACCCGCCGCCGGCCTCCCTTGCGGCCCGGTTGCCCCGGTGGGCCAACAGGGACCCCCCACGCGGCTTCGCTCCGCGTAGCGCAGGGCGCCACACGAAGCCGCGCGGGTCCCCCCTATTGGCTACCGGGACAACCTCCGCCGTGCCACTCAGGGGGGTCAATTTTGCACGCCGATCGGGGGTCAGTATTGAAAGCCGATTGACACTGCAGGAGCTTGGGATCGTTGGCGCCGGGGCGCCGGACCTGACCGCCGAGCATCCCGGCCAGCCGGCGCTCACCCTGGTCTTCGACCGCGAGGGCTGGAGCCCGGATCTGTTCCGCCGGCTGGCGAGGCGCGGCGTCGCCTGCCTGACCTGGCACAAGAACTTCAGGGGCGAGGACTGGCCGGCCGAGGACTTCGGCGCGATGACCGTTCCCATTCACGGACCGGCGGCGGACGGCAGCGCCACCATGCGGCTGGCTGAGAAGCCGGTGACGTTGCCGAACGGCTTCAGGGTGCGCCAGATCCGCCGCCTGCTCGACAACGGCCGTCAGGTGCCGCTGATCACCACCGATCCGCACAAGCCGATGGCTGAGGTTGCGGGCGCCATGTTCTCGCGCTGGTCGCAGGAGAACTTCTTCAAGTACATGCGTGACGAGTTCAATCTCGACGCCCTGCCGACCCACGAGCTCGAGCCTCTCGATCCCGCCGCCATGGTCGTCAACCCGCTGCGGCGGGCCTATGACAAGGCAATCCATCGCCTCGACCGCCAGCTTGGCCGCCTGCGCAACCGCATCGCCGACACGGCCCGGAAGAAGCAGCCGACGGCGGAACTCAGGAGGGAAGTCAGGGACCTCCAGGATGTCCGCGACATCGTCAGGGCCAGCCGCAGGGAGACGCCCAAGCACTGCCGGGCCGGCGACCTCGACGAAGCCGAGCAGCTCGATGCCTTGCCCGCGCGCGAGCGCCTCCTCCTCGACGTCATCCGGATGATCGCCTACCGCGCCGAAACCCGCATGATGCTTCCCGTCATGCAGGCGCAGGGCCACAAGCCCCATCCCCGGAAACTGCTTCAAGCGCTGCTCACCGCCGATGCCGACATCCTGCCGGATCCTGGCAATGGCCTCCTGCGGGTCCACATTCTTGGCCTCGCAAACGACGCCTGCGACCGTTGGATCGATGCGGTTCTGAGCGACCTGAACGCCACCGAAACGGTCTTCCCCGGCACCCGTCTGCGCATAGTCTCAGACTTCCTGACCTCTGCTGATTTTAGGTGACACGAGCCGCGCGGATTCCGAGGCCCCGTCGATGTCGTAGACTATGCGCAGACGGGTGCCGGGGAAGACCGTTTCGGTGGCGTTCAGGTCGCTCAGAACCGCATCGATCCAACGGTCGCAGGCGTCGTTTGCGAGGCCAAGAATGTGGACCCGCAGGAGGCCACAACTGGCCAGAACCCGAGCCGGAACATCGCAAGTCGCACGCCCCATCGGCGCCTGCCGGTCCCGCCGATCGCGCGCGCTGCGATCCGTTTGCGGCTGCGCTTCCAGCCCCGGCGCCGTCTCCGGCCCCGGGGCACCGGTACTCTCTTCATCGACACGGCCTTCAGGAGCCGCACCCGCGTCAGGCGGCGCAGCCAGCGCTGAGCGTCCGGGCTCCCCATCCGCCTCCGTGTTGCCGATCAGTCCCTGACGGCGCCACTTGTTGACCGATGGCGCTGACACGCCGAGAACCCGGGCCGCCGCAGAGCCGCTCAGGCCCGATGCCAGCAACGCCGTCGCCTTCTCCGCCAACTCCGGAGTGAACACCGACGGCCCGCGACCGCGCCGGGGCTTCATGAACCCCGCTTCGCCCTCGGCCAGGTAGCGCCGTCGTGCGCGCTGCACCGTCGCGCGCGAGACAGCGAAAGCGTCAGCCAGTTCCTGCGGCGAGACCGCGCTGATCGCCGCGAGGCGGCCGATCCGCAAGAGCATGGCCGTGCGGTCATCGGCGGCGTGGCTGTCAAAGGGAATGAGGTTGGAAAAGTAGGTGAAGGTGTCGTCCGAGATCAGGACGGCGAAGCAGCTGTTGCCGATCGAGACCGCCTCTGGAGGGCACATTGGGAGGGTACTGGGCATGGTTGAGACCGTGCAATTGGTATCAAATTATAATATCAGACCTCGGGCGCGACACCCAGCGAAAAACCGCCTGAAACAACCGAAATGTATCAGAATTCAAGGAGTTCCCGGCACGCTGCCCAGAACAGCCAGCATCACGAGGTCAGGAAGTCTGAGTCTACGACATCGACGGGGCCTCGGAATCCGCGCGGCTCGTGTCACCTAAAATCAGCAGAGGTCAGGAAGTCTGATTCTATACTGTATTATACATATCTAAACAGATATGCTTGCAGCATTTGCGTGCGCGAAGCGGTGGCGACACGCTCGTCCCTCGTCGATTCGCCGCGGCGCACGCGCCCAATTGTACCGGCCCTCGCGAGCGGCAGACACTTGCGCTAGGTTCGGGCAGCAGCGGCGCGCCGCACGGCCGCCTCCGCCGGCAGGAGCCGGCAAGGACCCGACGATCCATGCCATCCACCAAGCATCGTGCCGCCCCGCAACCTTCTGAACCGCTGAACGAAAGCACGCGAAGGGCCGAGCCGAACCTGAACGATATCGCCTACGCGACCATCAAGGACGAGATCATCTCCTGCGCCCTGCAGCCGGGCGAGGAGATTTCCGAGGGCTTGCTCGTCGCCCGCTACGGCATGAGCAAGGCGCCCATCCGCAGCGCCATGATGCGCCTGCGTCAGGAAGGGCTGATCGTCTCGCGCGGGCGGCAGGGCAACGCGGTTTCCCCGGTCACGCTGCGCGACATTCAGGAGATCTTCCAGCTCCGCCTCGTGCTCGACGTCACTGCCGTGAGGCTCGCCGCCGGCAAGGTGGATGCCGAGCGCCTGCGCGCGCTGAACGAGGCCGCGCACGCGACCTATCCGGAAGGCGACAAGGCCGGCCAGGCGGCCTACCTGCGGGCCAATCGCGAGTTCCATCGCTATGTTGCGGAGAGCTCCGGCAACCAGCGCCTGGTCACCCTGGTCGTCGGCCTCATGGAACAGCACGAGCGCATCGTGCACCTGGGCCTCGCCTTGCAGCGGCGGGAGCACGAGTTCCACCACTTCCACGACGACCTGGTCGAGGCGCTGATCGAGGGCGACGGTGAGCGGGCTGCGGAGCTGACCGAGCACGCGCTGCGCGGCAGCCAGAGGAAGGTGATGGAGGCACTGACCGACTCGCCCGCGCAGATCTCCCTCGGGCCTGTGGACCTCAGCTCCTAACGCGCGTCCGTTTTTGACGGACGCGCGTTAGGCCGCGACCGCGGCCCGCCGCGTCAGCGGCGCCCTCGCGGAGGCCCCGGCCGCAGGCCGGCCGCCGTGAGCGATACAATGCGAGAGCGTTTCCGTTTGAACGGAAACGCTCTAACGCACACTGGGCACCTCTTCCCTTCAGCCGCAGGAGGGCAGCGCGGCAGCGCATTCCCTGCGCGCAGTCTCATTGACATGTCAAACGACATGTCATAAATTTCGACCATGACGGCGATCGTCAGGCCATGGGCGTTGGCTCTCGCGCTGATCCCACTGCTGGCAGCAGCCGAGGCGCGCGCAAATCCGGATGTGTGGGTCGAGACCACGCTCACCGTCGCGTTCGACGATCAGCGTGTCAGCGGCTTGGCGTTTTCTTGGGCGTTCGACGACTTCTACAGCGCCCATACCATCCAAACCTACGATCTGGACGGGGATGGAACGCTCAATTCTCTTGAAGTCAGGCACCTGCGCGCCGAGACCTTCGACCCGCTCTCGCCCGCCGACTATTTCGTTCACATCTGGTTGGGGGAGGAAAAACAGCAGGTCCACAACGTGGATCGCTTTGCGGCGCGGATCGAGCAGGCGCAACTCGTCTACGAGTTTTCCGTAGGCGTTACGCCGACCCTCGATCCGAAGGTAGAGCCGGTGAGCGTCAGCCTCTTCGATCGCGAGAATTTTGTGGACTTCAGCTTTTCCGATGCGCCCTTCCTGCTGGTTAGCGGCGAGATGACGCCGGGATGCAAGTTCCGCATCGCACGCGGCAAGGGCGCGCAATCCGGCCATCCCCAGCCGGTCACGCTGGCGTGCGAGGGGTAAAGCGCGATGAGGCATTGGCCCCGCAGACGCCGTCTCCGCAGACCCATCGCGCTGCTGGGCCTGGTGTGCGTGCTGCTCCTGACGACCCTGTTCACGGCACCGCTCGCGCTCTCGCAGACCGACGCCGCAGCGCCTGCCCCGGTCGAGGTCGAGATCGTCGAGGAAGACGGCGGCCTGTTCGAGGGTTTGACCGACTTCCTGATGGACTTCCAGCGCCGCGCCAATGCCGAGGTGGCCCTCCACATGAACGCCATCGAGCGGGGCGAGAACCTCGGCACCTTCCTTCTGGCCCTTGCGGTCGCGTTCGCCTACGGCGCCGTCCATGCGTTCGGGCCAGGGCACGGGAAGTTCGTGGTCGTCTCCTACTTCCTCGGGCGGGAGGCACGGGTCATGCGCGGCGTGGTCATGGCCGTGCAGATCGCCATCGTCCACGTCATCGCCGCCGTCGTCATCGTCTGGCTCGCCGACCTCGTGCTGCGCGGCGGCTTCGGCCTCGGGCTATCGGACGTGCCGGGCGTGCGCGCCGCGAGCTTCCTCATCATCGTCGGCATCGGCCTCCACATGCTCTACCGGGCCGTTCGTGCCTCGCTGAGGGCGCGCTCAGGCGGCGCACGCGGCCAAGGGCACGGGCACAGTCATGATCACAGCCACGGGCACAGCCCGCCTCACCATCACAGCCACCCCCACCATCACGACCACGGCCATCACCATGGCCACAGCCACGGCGCCAAGGCGGAAGGCGGCATTCTGGCGCTCGCGGCCGGCATGGTCCCCTGCCCTGGCGCCGTGCTGATCATGCTCTACGCAGTGGCCAACGACATGATCGTTCCCGGCTCCCTGCTGGTCGCGGCGATGTCGCTCGGCATTGGCTCGACCATCTGCGTGCTGGGGGTCGGCGCCATCCTCGCCAGACAAGCCGCGATGAGAGTCATGGAGCGCTCGGGCGGTGGAGGAACGAACGTGCTGCGCCACGGCATGAACTACGCGGGCGCCGCCCTGGTCACCCTCGTAGGGTTGGTGTCGTTCATCGCTTTTCTCAACACACCGCTCGGCTGAGTTGCCCGCAACGGCAGCGGCAGATCGCGGGAATGCGCGGCCCGTCACGCCCCCTTTGCAATAGACTGTCCCAGTTCTGACGAAAGGAGATCGTCAGGTGCCTTCGGCAGACCATTTGCTGGTTTCGCAGTGATGACCGGCTCTCACCACGACCACGCCGGCCACGCGCACGTCCACCACACGCACGGCAACAACGCCACCCGCATCTTCTGGGCGCTGCTGCTGACCGCGGGCTTCATGATCGCCGAGGTGATCGGCGGCGTGCTCTCGGGCTCGCTCGCGCTGCTGGCCGATGCCGCGCACATGCTGACCGACTCGGTCTCCCTGCTCTTCGCCTGGCTCGCCTTCAGGCTGAGCCGGCGCCCCGCCGACGCGGCACGCACCTACGGCTATCACCGCTTCCCCGTCCTCGCCGCCTTCACCAACGGCATCAGCCTCGTCTTCATCATCATCTGGATCTTCAGCGAAGCCGCCGACCGGCTGCTGAACCCGACGGAGGTGCTGGCCGGCCCCATGCTGGCGGTGGCGGGGCTGGGGTTGGCCATCAACATTGCGGCCTTCGCCGTGCTCCATGGTGCCGACCGCAACAACCTCAACGTGCGGGGCGCGCTCCTCCACGTGTGGGGCGACATGCTCGGCTCGGTGGCGGCGATCGGCGCAGCGCTGGTCATCATGACCACCGGCTGGATGCCGATCGACCCGATCCTCTCAATCCTGGTCGGCCTGCTGGTGCTGCGGAGCGCCTGGTTCCTGGTGAAGGATGCGGCGCACGTCCTGCTCGAAGGGGTGCCTGCCGCGCTGGACGTTCGCGACATCGGCCGCGATCTGGTCTCCCACGTCACCGTCGTCGAAGACGTGCATCACGTCCACGCCTGGTCGCTCTCGCAGGAGCGCTCGCTGCTCACGCTCCACGCCCGCGTCACCGAGGGCACCAATCCGGATTCGGCCGTCGCCGCGATTCAGGAGCGCCTCGCGGACCGCTTCGACATCCGCCATGTCACGGTGCAGATCGAGTTGGAGGGCTGCGCCGACGAGACCGTCACCGTCTCCGGCTGACCACAAATTGCCCCAGCTTCCGCAGGCCGTCGGCGCGGGTCACGATGAAGAGCACCAACGCGGTGACGACGATGGAGGGGCCGGAGGGCGTATCCCAGGTGGCGGACGCGTAGAGCCCGCCCACGGTCGCGGAGGCGCCCACCGCCGCGGCGCCCACGGCCATCCATTCGGGACTCGGTGCGAAGCGCCTGGCCGTCGCCGCCGGAATGATCAGAAGCGCCACGATCAGCAGGATGCCCACGATCTTGATGGCGACGGCGATGATCGCCGCCACCAGCAGCCCGAAGATCAGCCGCGCCCGCTCCGGTTTGAGGCCCGCCACCGCGGCAAGGTCCGGGTTGACGGTCGCCGCCAGCAACGGACGCCAGAGCCACGCGAGCACGCCCAACACGACCGCGCCGCCGCCCCAGATTACCGCCAGGTCGATCCGCTGGACGGCCAGGGTGTCGCCGAAGAGCAGACTGTGCAGGTCGATCCGCATGGCCGGGAAGAAAGAGAGGATCACCAAGCCGAGGGCGAGCCCACCGTGGGCGAGCAGGCCCAGCAGGGTGTCGGTCGGCAGAGTGCCGCGCCGGTCGAGATAGAACATGATGAAGGCCACCAGCGCGGCGCTGATCAGGATGCCGATCACCAGGTTGAACTGCAGCACGATGGCGAGCGCGACGCCGAGCAGCGAGGAGTGCGCGATGGTCTCGCCGAAGTAGGCCAGTCTGCGCCAGACCACGAAGCACCCTGCCGGCCCGGCGACGAGCGCGAGCCCGATGCCCGCGATGAGAGCGCGCATGAAGAAGTCGTCGAGCATCGCTCAGGTCCCCGGCGCACCGGCGTCGTCGCCGGCTGGCTTCGCGTCATGCTCGTGGGGCACGAGGACGACGACATCGTCGCCGCTTCGCGCCGCGCGCTCGATGTCGTGGGAGATAATCAGGATGCCGCAGCCGAGGGTGCGGCGAATCTCCCCGATCAACTCGTGGAAGACGTCCGCTCCGCTCACGTCGACGCCCTGGGCCGGCTCGTCGAGAACCAGCAGGTCGGGCTTTTCGATCAGCGCCCGCGCCAGCAGCAGCCGCTGGAATTCGCCGCCGGAGAGCGTCAAGATGGGCGGATTGCCGAGCCGCTCCAGACCGACCGCGTCGAGCGCGGCCTCGATCTCCCGGCGGGGAAAACGCCGCGTCAACGTCATCAGGCGGCGGAGCGTGAGCGGCAGCGTCGGGCTTATGGCCAGGCGCTGGGGCACATAGCCCACCGCCACACCCGGCGCCCTCTCGACCGCCCCCTCGTCGATTTCGATCAAGCCGAGCACCGCCTTGGCGCAGGTCGACTTGCCGGCACCGTTGGCGCCGATCACGTAGACCAGCGCGCCGCGCGGCACCTGGACGTCGACGTGCCGGATGATCCAGCGCTCGCTCCGCCTGACGCCGATGTCGCGGGCGCTGACGAGCGGTGCTGACCCGGCGGGCGACATGCTCCCTGTCGTCATGTCCTCCGCCTCTACAGGCGCTTGCCTCTGACGCCCGGCTTCCAAGAGCCGGTGTACAGGGCAAGCATTATATTATAACATCTTCTCGACCATGCCCGACTGATTGACGGAGACGCGACCATGGATTGTCCACGCATCGTACCACGACGCTTCCCCCTGGCACTCGCCGCAGCGGCGCTGCTCGGCGGTGCAGCCGCAGGCCCCGCAACGGCGGACGACGAACTGCAGGTCGTCGCCTCGATCAAGCCGGTGCATTCGCTGGTGAGCGCGGTGATGGCCGGCGTGGGCGAGCCTCACCTGGTCATCCGGGGCCACTCGTCGCCGCACACCTTCACCATGCGCCCTTCCGACGCAGCAGCACTGGAGGATGCCGACATCGTCTTCATGATCGGCGACACGATGGAAACCGCGCTCGCCGGGCCGGTCGACGCGCTCGCCAGAAACGCCCGGGTGGTCAGGCTCGTTGATGCAACAGGCCTGGTGCTTAGGCCGGTGCGCGAGGGCGGCGCCTTCGAGGAGCACGACCACGACAGCCACGGCCACGAGGGCATGGACGAAGACGACGACCACGATGATCATGCGGACCACGCCGACGATGACGACCATGCCGACGATGACGATCACGCCGACGATGACGGCCACGGGCACGCGCATGACGACCAAGACGATCACGGCCCCTTCGACATGCACGTCTGGCTCGACCCGATCAACGGTTGGACCTTGGCGCGCACCATTGCCGGCGCCCTGGCCGAGATCGATCCCGCCAACGCCGCCACCTACGAGGCCAACGTCGACGCCCTGCTCCATCGCCTCGATCACCTGACGGAGGAGATCGCCCAGGAGGTCGCACCGGCCCGCGGCGTGCCCTTCATCGTCTTCCACGACGGCTACCGCTATTTCGAGGACCGCTTCGGGCTGACCACCGCAGGCTCGGTCGTCATCAGTCCCGATCGCGCGCCCGGTGCCCGGCGCATCTCCGAGCTGCGCGAGAAGGTGGGTGAGCTGGGCGTGGTCTGCGTGTTCGACGAGCCCCAGTTCGACGAGCGCCTCGTCAGAACCGTCATCGAAGGCAGCGACGTGAGGGCCGCCACCGTGGATCCCATCGGCGCCACAATCGAGAACGGGCCGGAGCTCTACTTCACGCTCCTCCGCAACATGGCAGCGTCCTTCAGGGACTGCCTAGCGCCGGACGACGGAGCTTAGAGCGTTTCCGTCTCACACGGAAACGCTTTCGCCTTTGTCGCTCACGGCAGCCGGCCCGTGGCCGACGCCGGCGCGCCGCGTTAGCGGCGGGCCGCAGTCGCGGCCTGTCGCGAGCCCGTCAAAGACAGACTCGCTCTAACCACCTGCAGCTGCGGCCTGGGGTTCCTACTCCTCTCCCTGCTGCAGCGCAAAGATCGAGGTGTAGCCGCCCGACCAGTCCGGCGGCAGAAGGCAGGGCCTCGGGTCGAAGTGGATCCAGCGCGGGCGCTCGCCCCGCACGATCTCCCCATTGTGGGTCGAGGGATAGTTGTAGGCCGTCACCGGCAACGCGTCGGCGGAGGAGAAGGCGTTGAGCAGGAGCGGGCGCGAGCGCGCGGGGCTGGTGTTGGGCTTGGAGCCGTGGATCATGCGGCAATGGTGCACCGTCACTGAGCCCGCAGGGCCCTTCAGATAGACCGCCTTCTCCACCGGCACCCGCGCGAGGTCGCTATCGTCGATGGCGCCGGCCCAGCAGTCGTTCCCGTCATAGAGGTCGAAGAGCTCGCCCTCGTGCGCGCCGGGGATCACGCCCATGGGGCCCATGCCCTCGTCGACGTCCTCAAGATAGACGCCGATGGTGAGCACGCTGTAGTTGGTGTGCGGCCAGTACTGGATGTCCTGGTGCCACTTCACCTCCTCGCCGCCGCCCGACCATTTGAAGTTGAGCTTGGAGTGGTGGAACATCACGTTGGGCCCGAGCAGGTCCTCGGCCAGGTCGGTGATGCAGGAATCGCTCGCGAAGCGCCAATAGTCGGGGTGCCGCGCCACCGGCTGGTTCAGGCGCCTGAGTCGGGGCGCTGTTGCGCAATGATCGGGTTCCAGGTCGAACTGCTCGTCGTCAGCGCTCGCGCTCCGGCTCTCGCCGATAAAGTGCTCGCTGAGCGCCCGCAATGTCGCGAGCCAGTCCTCCGGCACGAAGCGCTCGAGCAGTAGGTAGCCGTCACGGAAGTACGCCTCCCGCTGCGCTCTTGTCAGCACCTTGGGGGGATGGGCCAGCACCTGCTCCGGGGTCATGGCGGCGCCTCTCGTCCGAATGGGTTGCGGCGCCAATGTGTCACGAGCCGGCATTCCCTGCCAGCCATGGTTTGCCTGATGCGTTGAAACTGAGTCTCGGGACCTTCCGCCCGCCCACTTAATCACTCGAACGAAGGCAACGAATAATTCCGGTTAGCGGGTGGGGGAACCATTCGTCCCAAGCAAAAAAATCCGTGGAACAAGGCACCCATTTTAGTGGCGTGATTCGGAAAAGCCGACCAAATAACGGATCATTCGTGCCAATAATGACCCAAGCTTCGGCGCGAACGGTTCAAGTTTTCTACGCTTTCGGCGACCGACCGTTCGCTGCGCGCCGCGACCATACCCACGAGCACTTCCACCAGCGCGGTGGCGCCAATGCGTGAGGGAAAGAGGCTCGGGCTGTGAACCGAAATAAGCAGAATGTCGTCCGAGCAGGCGGCCAAGGGCGACGTCCGCCGATCGGTGATGCCGATAACGCGTGCGCCCGCCTCCTGAGCACGTCGCGCGACCCTGATTGATTCGGTGGCGCAGGGCTCGACGGCGATACAGACGACGACATCGCCGGGCACCAAGCCCTCCAACAGACGAGAGAAGTCGCCGCTGTTGGGTACCAGCTGGTGCCAGTTGCTGAATCCCATGGCCGCCACGTGATGCAGGTAGTTGGCGAAGGCCTCGGACGCGAACACGCCGACCACGAGGACGGTGCGCGCGTCCGCCAACGCCTGCACGGCGCGCTCCAGCGCAACGCGGTCTATGTGGTCAAACAGAGTGTTAATATTGGTGACTGCCGCCTGTTGAAAGGCACTGAGATCGTGGTCGAATTTGTTTTCTCGGGCGACCACGTGTACTTGGCCGGCCTCCAGCGAATAACCTGTCGCTTGTTGGTTGATACTATCGCGATAGAGCGCACGAAACTCGTCGTAAGTAGCGAACTCAACCGCCTTGGCGAGCCGGTTCATGGTGCTGGCGGGCACCCCTGCCCTTGCCGCCAACTGGCGCATGGAGAGCGTGGCGACCTCGCTCGGATGTTCCAGAATGTAGGCGGCGCACTTCTTGAGCTGTTTGCTGAGCCCCGGATACTCCCGAGTCAGGAGATCGGCCCCTTTGCCGAATTCCACGCGCACCGCTAGCTCCGCGCGACCGCGTCAGCCAACGGCATGGGGTTCCGCCCTCGGCTCTCTATCATCGCCAACCGCCCAATGCGTCTCCTCCACAGCCGCCGCCGCATATCGATTTTGCGTTTCCGCCCCTTCGTTGGTGCTTGGAACGCACCTGCCCTTCGTTCCAATCAACTGAATTCGTTCCGTATCAAGAGTCGCAAATCTGGATACATTCGTCAATATAAATTCGGAAGTATCGAAAGAATAATGTTGCGATTGGTTATGCATACGAATTCGTTATTGGGGTCACAGATGAAAAATAATCCGTGTGTTTCAGAGGGACAAATTCAGACTTCCTGACCTCGTGATGCTGGCTGTTCTGGGCAGCGTGCCGGGAACTCCTTGAATTCTGATACATTTCGGTTGTTTCAGGCGGTTTTTCGCTGGGTGTCGCGCCCGAGGTCTGATAGTATAATTTGATACCAATTGCACGGTCTCAACCATGCCCAGTACCCTCCCAATGTGCCCTCCAGAGGCGGTCTCGATCGGCAACAGCTGCTTCGCCGTCCTGATCTCGGACGACACCTTCACCTACTTTTCCAACCTCATTCCCTTTGACAGCCACGCCGCCGATGACCGCACGGCCATGCTCTTGCGGATCGGCCGCCTCGCGGCGATCAGCGCGGTCTCGCCGCAGGAACTGGCTGACGCTTTCGCTGTCTCGCGCGCGACGGTGCAGCGCGCACGACGGCGCTACCTGGCCGAGGGCGAAGCGGGGTTCATGAAGCCCCGGCGCGGTCGCGGGCCGTCGGTGTTCACTCCGGAGTTGGCGGAGAAGGCGACGGCGTTGCTGGCATCGGGCCTGAGCGGCTCTGCGGCGGCCCGGGTTCTCGGCGTGTCAGCGCCATCGGTCAACAAGTGGCGCCGTCAGGGACTGATCGGCAACACGGAGGCGGATGGGGAGCCCGGACGCTCAGCGCTGGCTGCGCCGCCTGACGCGGGTGCGGCTCCTGAAGGCCGTGTCGATGAAGAGAGTACCGGTGCCCCGGGGCCGGAGACGGCGCCGGGGCTGGAAGCGCAGCCGCAAACGGATCGCAGCGCGCGCGATCGGCGGGACCGGCAGGCGCCGATGGGGCGTGCGACTTGCGATGTTCCGGCTCGGGTTCTGGCCAGTTGTGGCCTCCTGCGGGTCCACATTCTTGGCCTCGCAAACGACGCCTGCGACCGTTGGATCGATGCGGTTCTGAGCGACCTGAACGCCACCGAAACGGTCTTCCCCGGCACCCGTCTGCGCATAGTCTACGACATCGACGGGGCCTCGGAATCCGCGCGGCTCGTGTCACCTAAAATCAGCAGAGATCAGGAAGTCTGAAACTATGCGTGAAAAAGGTATTGCACTGGGAATTGCACTGGGAAAGGATCGTTTTACTGACAAGAGCAGTCCGTTGGGTGATGACAAGTAGCCCGACCCCGTATTTGCGGCCCTGAAGCGCGATCTGCCCGATACGACTGACCACCCATTGCGTGTCGTAGTCGAATCCAGCCCCATGGGTTTCTGGAACGATGGTGTGCGCCTCTTCGAGCACCAGCATGATCTGACGTGCGCGGCGATGCTGCCGTGCCCAACTCATGATCGAGGACAAATAGAACTCTGTCAGTCGCAATGTAGCCTTGGTGTTGGCGATTTCAGCAAGCTCGAAGATGGCGAGGTTGTTGGCTTCGTTCCTCAGGAACTCATCAACTTGGCCTTCGGTTTGTGCGCGCAGTGCGTCAACGGTTTCCTTGAGGACCGGCTTCTCAGCCTGACCGCCATACTTGCCCGCTTCGACCGCGAATAGATTGGCCTCAAGATCGCTGCCCTGCTCGGCGGTCGGCGCCGGAAACGCCGGATCAAGATCGGCGAGGCGTTGACGGTAATCGCCAGTGAAATCCACGCAAAAAACCTTGACGCTCCGCCGGACGGCTTCGCGCACGATATCGAGCGCCAGCTCGGTCTTCCCAGTACCAGTCACGCCCAGTACGGCGGCGTGGTACTCGACAAGATCGTCCATGCTGGCGATGACGCCAATGTTTGTGGACGGCACCTTGCCGATCTCGAACTCCCAATCACCGATGCGTGCGGCGGGGAACTCGCGGTCGCGGGCGGCAAATAGCGGCGTATTCATGACTGGAAGCCACGGGTACTTCGTGAAGCCCTGGTCCACGGCATAGCAACCGAGTTGTGCCGCCTGGACAATATGGGTGCCGCGGGGATTGCGGTCGAAGCTTTCTTCGGCCGTTTGGGCATCGAGGATTTGGTAGAATACTTCGGCTTCGCCAATTCTGGCAAACACGACATTGCCTTCGGCAAGTCCTGAGGATGCGGCGACCTCGAAGCTGAGGGTCCCGATCGTCGAGTTCTCGACAGTGAAACCGACAAGCTTGGCCCCCTTCGTACCGCTGAGACTTTCAATGAAGTCCGCGGTTCTTTCCTCGTCGTGGGAAGCACAGACGTGGCCATTTGGCAGTTGCAACTTATCGGAGACCCCAGCGACGCACAGGCCGGTGCCGATCACTTCCGCGCACTGAACCTCAGACTTCCTGACCTCTGCTGATTTTAGGTGACACGAGCCGCGCGGATTCCGAGGCCCCGTCGATGTCGTAGACTATGCGCAGACGGGTGCCGGGGAAGACCGTTTCGGTGGCGTTCAGGTCGCTCAGAACCGCATCGATCCAACGGTCGCAGGCGTCGTTTGCGAGGCCAAGAATGTGGACCCGCAGGAGGCCATTGCCAGGATCCGGCAGGATGTCGGCATCGGCGGTGAGCAGCGCTTGAAGCAGTTTCCGGGGATGGGGCTTGTGGCCCTGCGCCTGCATGACGGGAAGCATCATGCGGGTTTCGGCGCGGTAGGCGATCATCCGGATGACGTCGAGGAGGAGGCGCTCGCGCGCGGGCAAGGCATCGAGCTGCTCGGCTTCGTCGAGGTCGCCGGCCCGGCAGTGCTTGGGCGTCTCCCTGCGGCTGGCCCTGACGATGTCGCGGACATCCTGGAGGTCCCTGACTTCCCTCCTGAGTTCCGCCGTCGGCTGCTTCTTCCGGGCCGTGTCGGCGATGCGGTTGCGCAGGCGGCCAAGCTGGCGGTCGAGGCGATGGATTGCCTTGTCATAGGCCCGCCGCAGCGGGTTGACGACCATGGCGGCGGGATCGAGAGGCTCGAGCTCGTGGGTCGGCAGGGCGTCGAGATTGAACTCGTCACGCATGTACTTGAAGAAGTTCTCCTGCGACCAGCGCGAGAACATGGCGCCCGCAACCTCAGCCATCGGCTTGTGCGGATCGGTGGTGATCAGCGGCACCTGACGGCCGTTGTCGAGCAGGCGGCGGATCTGGCGCACCCTGAAGCCGTTCGGCAACGTCACCGGCTTCTCAGCCAGCCGCATGGTGGCGCTGCCGTCCGCCGCCGGTCCGTGAATGGGAACGGTCATCGCGCCGAAGTCCTCGGCCGGCCAGTCCTCGCCCCTGAAGTTCTTGTGCCAGGTCAGGCAGGCGACGCCGCGCCTCGCCAGCCGGCGGAACAGATCCGGGCTCCAGCCCTCGCGGTCGAAGACCAGGGTGAGCGCCGGCTGGCCGGGATGCTCGGCGGTCAGGTCCGGCGCCCCGGCGCCAACGATCCCAAGCTCCTGCAGCGCCGGCACCACGTCGGCTTCGATGGCCGCGACCATCTTCGGGTCCAGCGGCTTGTGCAGACAGAGCAGCGGCTTGCCGCCCAGAGCGTTGATCCAGTAGCTGGCGCGTGCCGGCAGGCACAGCTTCTCGCGCGAGACGAAGTGCTTGGGCAAGCGCCCCTTGCGGCCGGAGTAGACCTTGACGTGCCCGTCGATGGCCAGCGTCGCCCAGAGCTCCGGCTCGTCGGCCTTGCCAGCGCCTGGCAAGGGCGAGCTGCCACGCCCGCACGCCGGCCTCGTCGTCGGCGATGAGAGCGATCTTGCGGCGCAGCGTCTTGACCTCGGGGCAGCGATCGAGGCCGAGAATGGCGCCCCATTCGCCCGGCGCCTGGTAGCGCAGGCTCTCGGGGTTGCGCACCCGCGCCAAGGTCATGAAGGCCAGGAAGAGCAGGATCGTAGGCAAGCCGTAATAGCCCTTCGGCAGCAATGGCAGGAGACCGGTCTCGGAGAGAAGACCTTCCTTCAGCAGGGCCGGCAGGGCGGCGAGCACGCCGCCGAAGCGGACACCGCGGGCGGCGGCGGCGAACTGCGGTTCGACCGGCCCCGCCTGTCCACAACTGGCCAGAACCCGAGCCGGAACATCGCAAGTCGCACGCCCCATCGGCGCCTGCCGGTCCCGCCGATCGCGCGCGCTGCGATCCGTTTGCGGCTGCGCTTCCAGCCCCGGCGCCGTCTCCGGCCCCGGGGCACCGGTACTCTCTTCATCGACACGGCCTTCAGGAGCCGCACCCGCGTCAGGCGGCGCAGCCAGCGCTGAGCGTCCGGGCTCCCCATCCGCCTCCGTGTTGCCGATCAGTCCCTGACGGCGCCACTTGTTGACCGATGGCGCTGACACGCCGAGAACCCGGGCCGCCGCAGAGCCGCTCAGGCCCGATGCCAGCAACGCCGTCGCCTTCTCCGCCAACTCCGGAGTGAACACCGACGGCCCGCGACCGCGCCGGGGCTTCATGAACCCCGCTTCGCCCTCGGCCAGGTAGCGCCGTCGTGCGCGCTGCACCGTCGCGCGCGAGACAGCGAAAGCGTCAGCCAGTTCCTGCGGCGAGACCGCGCTGATCGCCGCGAGGCGGCCGATCCGCAAGAGCATGGCCGTGCGGTCATCGGCGGCGTGGCTGTCAAAGGGAATGAGGTTGGAAAAGTAGGTGAAGGTGTCGTCCGAGATCAGGACGGCGAAGCAGCTGTTGCCGATCGAGACCGCCTCTGGAGGGCACATTGGGAGGGTACTGGGCATGGTTGAGACCCCGTGCAATTGGTATCAAATTATAATATCAGACCTCGGGCGCGACACCCAGCGAAAAACCGCCTGAAACAACCGAAATGTATCAGAATTCAAGGAGTTCCCGGCACGCTGCCCAGAACAGCCAGCATCACGAGGTCAGGAAGTCTGAACCTGCGAGAATAGTGAGAGTACGTATTGCTGGTGTCCATCCGGCATAGCGGCGACATGCAGCGTATGTGGTTTCCACGTGCTGCCCGAGATAAGGCGCACGCGGACGATATTGGGATGGTCTATTCGGTCAATGGTCCCCACGGAGGGCGCAACACCATAGTCGAGTGTGTCTCGACCCCATTGGCGCCATGCCGCGGCGATGAGCTCGATTGGACGAGCAACGGTGAAGAGTATCCACAGGATGGCGAGCCACGCGATAATGGCGAAGCTATCCTGGTATGCTCCGACAATGCTGATGATGGCAGCGGGCGTATACAGGATTTCGCCTCTGCCGAAGATGCCCGTCAGGCGGAATACAAGGCGACCGCCGCTTCCTCTCTGATTACGGTCATGAAGAAACAGCGCGACAAAAGCGAGTACAGAGACTGCGGCGCAGTAGACGATCGCAGTCCAACGGATGATTTCGAGTTCCGCCCGAAATTGCGGGGCAGGCGAGAGATCGATCGCAGTGAGAATGGCGGCGGCGGCAATGCCGTTGACCAGAACGTCTCGTGGCGGGATGAACCACGGTGCCGACAACAGGCTGAGAAACCAAAGCGCGAAAGCACTCACAAGCCAGACGCTTTCGATCCCGCCCGTTGGCAGCAAGCGACCGGTAGTGGCGACAAAGACTGCGTAGAAAATTGCGACGTTGATAAGCAGCACAAGGGTGCGCTCGCGAAGCGTCGGAAAGTTATCCGTGCGTGCCATTAAGGGAAATCCGTTTAGTTGTAGACTTCTAGCATAGGGTTAATCAGCGGGCACACGGCACCGGCATACCGTCGGAAGTGATTCGTTTGAGGTTCTGCGGGTCTCGAGCGATGCGATGGGCCTCGTACTGGGGAGAGGGCTTCCCGCTCCGTCCGGCGAACCGCCGCGCTCACTGCTGATCGAAGAGAATCGGAAGGTCATCCCCGGCACCTTCGCCGCGCTGACAGACCGAGTCCACCCAATGACCGGTGACAACTGCGAACCCGACAGTTCGAGGCTGGGCTACCCTGCTCCGCCGAAGCCACGGTCCCGCCTCACTCCAGGACGGCTTCGGCGATCCCCTGCTTGTGGTCTCGGACGGTGCGGCGGGCATCATGAAGGTGATCGAGACCTGCTTCCCGCGATTGACGCTTCAGCGCTGCTTCGCTTGTCGCCTCAGAAACTTGGCAGCCAAGGTGCTGGCGGACCTCTGGCCGGAGTTCAAGGCACGTGCCACCGCTGCCTACCAAACTCCGTCCCACACCATCGTTTGCGATCTCGCTATCGGCGACCTCGCCGACTACCAGGTCAAGATAGCCGATGGCGACGCTCTCTGCCTTCAGGGCGTGGTACCACATGCGCTGGTGGTGCTTGCGCAAGAAGGCAAGTTCCCGTTCGATCTCGGCCCGATCCGGCTTTGCGCTATCATCAAGATGGCGCAACGCTCGGATCACCTTGTCGGCGTTACAGGGGTTGTGACGCAGAACCTCGCGGTACCTCTCGAACCAGTCGGAGGCCGCCGCATGGTCGGATGCCGTTCGGAGATTTTCGCATGCATGCAAGAAGTCGACGACTTCTATGCGCGGCCGCTTCCCGTGCCGGCTTGGACGGGGCGCTCTCCCGCGGTGGTGTCGCAATAATTGTAACCGTTCCGCGAAGCCGTGCTGGCCCGGACGAACGGAGGCGGTCGATGGCCGCGATGCGTAGAGATCCGTCGTCACTGCACATCGAACGCAGCGACGGGTCAGCCGGTTCCACGGTTTGGCGGAATGGTTACCAATAATTTGACACCTGCGCGGTTTGATACGCTGCAGTTATAATGAATTCGCTAGCGATACGCTTACGGGCGTTACGAAGATGCTCTCGTGCCACGCTGCGATGAAAGTGAAATGTTCACGTTCTTCCAGTAGGTTATGGGGTCTCATCAGGCTGTCGTGACTGGCTATGCCAAGCTTGAGGGATATGAATAAACCAGACACCATCGGCGAATGCCAGAACACACGAGACGACGGCAGAGGGAAGGGCGCAACCCATGACGCCAGTCGCAGGCGTACTCCTCGCAGGCGGCTTGGCGCGGCGCATGGGGGGCGGCGACAAATGCTTGCGGCCGCTCGCCGGCGAGACCCTGCTCGCACGGGTGATTGCGCGCATCGCACCCCAGGTCGGCCCGCTGATCCTGAACGCGAACGGCGATCCCGCGCGTTTCGCGTCATTCGGCCTGCCGGTGGTGGCCGATGTGGTGGAGGGTTACGCCGGGCCGCTCGCCGGAATCCTGACCGCGCTCGACTGGGCGGCAGAGAATGCGCCCCACCACCCATTGGTGGCGAGCTTTGCCACAGATGCGCCCTTCCTGCCGCGTGATCTGGTCGAGACGATGGTGGAGGCCCGCGACCTTGCGGGCGCCGATCTTGCCTGCGCCGCCTCGGGCGGGCGGGCGCATCCGGTGTTCGGGCTCTGGCCGGTGGCGCTCCGCGCCGACTTGCGCGACGCTCTGGTCAAACAGGGCGAGCGTAAGATCGATCGCTGGACCGCAAGGCACAGGCTGGTGGAAGTCGCCTTCCCCTGCGATCCGGTGGACCCCTTCTTCAACGCCAACCGCGCGGACGACCTGACCGAGGCCGAGCGCCTGATCGCGGAGCACGGCCCCGCACTTTGAACCCTGCGGAGCGGTGCTACGCCGTCACTCCTCCGCGTGGGCGTAGGTGAGGTCATGTGGCCGCCGGTCGCCGAGGGCGGGATCGGTGCCCGCCGGCTGATAGGGCTCCCCCAGCGTGCCGATGTCGAGCGGCACCGGCTGACGGAGCAGGCTGCGCGCGATGACCAGCCGCTGGATCGAGGGCGTGCCTTCCTCCAGCATGTTGATCCGGCACTCGCGGTAGAGCCGCTCCAGCGGATAGGGGTAGTCGGTGAAGTAGGCGCGCCCGCCCACCACGTCCATCGCCTTGTCGGTCACCCGCATCACGGTCTCGAGCCCGAAGAGCTTGGCGATGGAGGCCTCCACCGCGCACGGCTGCTCGCGGTCGATCTTGGCGGCCACGTCTTCCAGAATGAGGCGGAGCGCGTAGACGTCGCGGGCCATGTCGGCGAGCTCGGACTGGACGGAGGGACGCGCGGCGATGGGCTTGCCGAATGTGACGCGCTCGCCGGCGAAGTGGAGGGCGATCTCCAGCGCCCGCTCGGCGGTGCCCAGCGAGCTCGCGGCAACGAAAACGCGGCTCGGCTCCAGCTCACCGAGGAAGACGTCGAGGCCGTCGCCCTCGGCGCCCACCATGCTGTCCACCGGCACCGGCGTGTCCTTGAAGTGCAGGATGCCGTGGGGCGGGCCGTTGTTGCCCATCATGTCGGGCATGGGCTCGATGGTGAACCCGGGCGCGCCGGTGGGCACCACCAGCGCGCTGAGCCCGCGGCGATCGCCGCGCGCGCCGGTGCGGCAGCAGATCAGGTGGCCCGTCGCGAAGTCGGCATTGGTGATGTAGTGCTTCGCGCCGTTGACGATCCAGCGGTCGCCCTCGCGTCTCGCATACGTGCCGACATCCATGCCGCTCCCGGAATTCGGCTCGGTGATGGCGAAGGTGAGCGACTGCTCGCCGGTGGCTAACGCCGGCAGCAGCGTCTTCTTCTGCGCCTCGGTGCCGTAGGCGACGATCGCCCGCGCGCTGGTGTTGTGGACGTGCAGCAGCACCCGGACGACGCCTGAGACCTTCGAGAACTCGGCGAGCAGCGGCAGATACTGGGAGCAGTTCAACGCGATTCCGCCGTATTCCTCGGGGATGACCGCGCCGAAGAGGCCGTGATCGCGGAATTGCGGGAAGAGCGCGTCCTGCGGGAACGTGCCCGTGCGCTCCATCTCGCTCGCCCTGGGTTCGACCTCCCGCCAGAGGAAGTCGAAGACCCTCTTGCGGTAGGCCTCGTAGTCGCTCTGCGTTTCAACTCCGTTCGCCATGCCGTGACTCCTGCCGCTTTTGTTTGCCGCATCTCCGCGAGGTGCTATCTAACACACAAGGAAGAGACGGGTGTGAGGGCGAGATGACTGAGACGGCAATTTTCGGAGCGGGCTGCTTCTGGGGCGTCGAGGCCGCGTTTCGCCGGGTCGACGGCGTCGTCGAGACTGCGGTCGGATACGCAGGCGGCCACACGGCCGAGCCTGGCTATTACGACGTGTGCAGCGGCCAGACCGGCCATGCGGAGGTGGTGCGGGTGGTCTTCGACCCCGCCAGGGTGAGCTACGAGACGCTGCTGGAGCTCTTCTGGCAGGTCCACGATCCGACCCAGGTCAACCGCCAGGGGCCCGACGTCGGCACCCAGTATCGCTCGGTCATCTTCTGCGGCTCGGAGGGGCAGAAGGAGGCCGCGGAGGCAAGCAAGGCGAAGCTCGTGGCGGCGGGGCACCCCATCGCGACCCTGATCGAGCCGGCTGCGGAGTTCTGGATGGCCGAGGACTACCACCAGCAGTATCTCGAGAAGAACCGGCGCATTCGCTCCGGCCTTTTCGGCCTCTGACCGGCCGCGCCCGGCCGCTACGCAACGACCAAGGCTGCGCCTCTCCGATCATGGGAACCGCCGAGGCGGGTGAGTCCGCCACCCTGCTGGAAGGGCTGATTGCGCGCGCGCGTCGGCTCGGCGCCGATGCCGCCGACGCGCTCTACGTCCACGGCAGTGCGCTCGATGCCGGCTACCGGCTCGGGGAGCCGGAGGAGCTCGTGCGGGCGGAAGGCCGCACCCTGGGTCTCCGCGTCTTCGTTGGTGCGCGCCAGGCCATCGTCTCCACCACGGACCTCTCGGAAAGCACGCTCGGGCCGCTCGCCGAGCGGGCGATCGCCATGGCGCGCTCGGTGCCGGAGGACCCCTATGCGGGCCTCGCCGATCCGGCCCTCCTCGCCCGAGACTGGCCCTCCTTCGATCTCGCCGATGCGAGCGAGCCCGACGCCGAGAGCCTGATGGCCCGCGCGGCAGAGGCGGAGGACGCCGCCCGCGCCGTCACCGGCGTCACCAATTCTGATGGCGCGAGCGCGAGCTGGGGCCGGTCCGAGGTGACGCTCGCGACCAGCGGCGGCTTCGCCGGCGGCTACGCCACGAGCCGGTTCTCGGTGAGCGCTGCGGCGCTGGCCGGCGAGGGCACGGCGATGGAGCGCGACTACGACTGGTCGGCGACGGTGCACGAGGCCGATCTGGACGACCCCGCGACGATCGGCCGCCGCGCCGGCGAGCGCGCGGTGCGCCGGCTAGGCGCCCGCAAGGCGCAATCGGGGCAGGTGCCGGTGGTCTACGACCCTCGGATCGCGGGCGGGCTGCTCTCCCACCTCGCCGGTGCCATCACCGGCCCATCGATCGCGCGCGGAACGAGCTTTCTGAAGGACTCGCTGGAAACCCAGCTGTTCGCGACCGGCATCACCGTCATGGATGACCCGCACCGGGCGCGGGGACTGCGCTCACGCCCCTTCGACGGCGAGGGGGTTGCGTCGGAGCGGCGCGCCATCATCGCCGATGGCGTGCTGCAGACCTGGCTGCTCGACTCCCGCTCGGCCCGCCAGCTGGAGCTCGTTAGCACCGGCCATGCCTCGCGGGGCGCCAGCGCACCGCCCTCGCCCTCTTGCACCAATTTATGGCTGGAACCCGGCGCCGAGAGCGCAGAGGCTCTGATCGGCGGCGCGGAAAGCGGCCTCTATGTCACCGAGCTGATGGGCATGGGCGTGAACATGGTGACCGGCGACTACAGCCGGGGCGCGGCGGGCTTCTGGATCGAGCAGGGCGAAATCGCCTATCCGGTGAGCGAGGTCACCGTCGCCGGCAGTCTCAAGGAGATGTTCCGCCACCTGACGCCGGCCAGCGATCTCGAGTTCCTCTATGGGGTCAATAGCCCCACCGTGCGCATCGACGGCATGACGGTGGCGGGCCGCTAAGCGCCGACGGCAATTCTTCACGGGGTATGCTACGGTTGGAGCCCATGCCCCGGCCATGCTATGGGGTTGATTTCAAGCGTTTAGGCGTTGGCGCCTGAACCGGGCGAAAGCCGTGGAGCGACCCGACCCGTCCCCTCGACCAGGCTTGACGAGGCACCTGCTGATCCGCCTCGTGCGCGATCATGTGCGCCCCCATTTGGGCCGGCTCGCGCTCGCTGTGCTTTGCATGACGCTTGCCGCCGGCTCCACGGCGGCGCTGGCCTATCTCATGGAGCCGGTGCTGGACCAGATCTTCCTGGAGAAGGACCGTACGCTCCTCATCGTGGTCCCCATCGCGGTGATCGGAATCACGCTGATCCGAGGCGCCGCCACCTACGGGCAGGCGGTGCTGATGGCCTTCGTCGGGCAGCGCGTCATTGCCGACCTCCAGAGCCGAATCTTCGCCCACATCCTGCGTTTCGACCTCGCGTTCTTCCAGGACACGGCGTCCGGCAGGCTGGTCTCGCGGCTGACCAACGACGTCAACATGATGCGCAACGCGGTCTCCAACGCGCTCACAGGCGTGGTCAAGGACGTCCTGACCTTGCTGTTCCTGGTCGGCGTAATGTTCGAGAAGGACTGGAAGCTTGCGTTGATCGCCTGTGTCGTCTTCCCCATTGCGATCTACCCGATTTCGAAAATCGGCCGGCGCATGCGCAGGGTCTCGACCTCGGCGCTGCACGAGCTGGGCCTCTTCACCGCGCGGCTCAACGAGACCTTTCAGGGCGCGCGCCACGTCAAGGCGTACAACCGGGAACGCTTCGAATCCGAGCGCACCGACCGCCTGATCGAGAGCGTTTTCCGCCTGATCTTCAAACAGCAGCGCATCCGTGCCGCCGCGACGCCGATCATGGAAACGCTCGGCGGCATCTTCATTGCCGTGCTGATCCTCTATGGCGGCTGGCAGGTAATCCAGGGTGCGCTGACGCCAGGCGCTTTCTTCGCCTTCGTGACCGCCATGCTGCTTGCCTATCGGCCGCTCAAGGCGCTCGCCAATCTCAACGCCAGCCTGCAGGAGGGCCTCGCCGCGAGCCAGCGCGTGTTCGATCTGCTGGACACGGAACCCCGCATCGGAGAGGCCCCGGATGCGCGGCCCCTGAAGGTCGCGGGCGGCGCCGTCGCGCTCCATCGCGTCAGCTTCTCCTATCCGAATGGCGCACCGGCGCTCCTCGACGTAACCCTGGACATCCCGGCGGGTGAGACGGTCGCCCTGGTCGGGCCCTCCGGCGCCGGCAAGTCCACGGTGCTCAACCTGATCCCCCGGCTCTATGACGTGGACGAAGGAAGGGTCAGCATCGACGGGACCGACGTGCGCGAGGCGACGATCGAAAGCGTGCGCGACGCTCTGGCACTGGTGAGCCAGGAAGCAGTGCTCTTCGACGAAAGCGTCCGCGCCAACATCGCCTACGGGCGGATCGGTGCAAGCGACGATGACATCGAAGCCGCGTCGCGCGCGGCCGGCGCCGGGCGCTTCATCGAGGAGCTCCCCGACGGATACGACACGATCATCGGCGAGCACGGAGTCAAGCTCTCGGGCGGCCAGCGGCAGCGACTCTCCATCGCCCGCGCCATGCTCAAGGATGCCCCGATCCTGCTGCTCGACGAGGCGACCAGCGCGCTCGACGCTGAGTCAGAGCGGCAAGTGCAGGACGCCTTGCGGAGCCTGATGCAGGGCCGCACCACCCTCGTCATCGCCCACCGCCTCTCCACGGTCCGGGAGGCCAACCGGATCTACGTGCTGGAAGACGGCAGGCTCGCGGAATCGGGCACGCATCGATCGCTCTTGGCGGCGAATGGCGTGTACGCGCGGCTTCACGCCGTGCAGTTTTCCGCAGGCATGGCTGCCGAATAGGCATGGCGCTCGGCAAGCGCGTCGCGCGGAGCCGGCTCGGGCGTGCCGTGCTCATCTGGCTCTTCGTTCGCTTCGTGCGTCTGGTCTTCGCAACGAACCGCTGGCAGACCGTCGGACGTGAAGACGCCGATGCAATGCTGGGCGTGGGCCAGCCCTTCATCGCCGCTTTCTGGCACGGGCGGCTGATGATGGCGCCGCATTGCTGGCAGGCAGAGGCCACGATACACGTCATCATCTCCCGCCACCGCGACGGCGAGAACATCGCGCGCGCCGTGCGGCACCTGGGCGTGGCGGCAATTCGCGGCTCGACCACGCGGGGCGGTACCGCAGCGATCCGCTCCTCTCTCCGTTTGTTGAAGAAGGGCGGCTATCTCGGCATCACGCCGGACGGTCCGCGCGGACCCCGCATGCGGGCGCAGCCCGGGATCATCGCACTGGCACGTCTCTCCGGGGCGCCGATCGTGCCGATCACCTTTGCGGTCTCGCGGCGCAAGGTCGCGAACAGTTGGGATCGTTTCGTCATCGCACTGCCCTTCGGCCGCGGCGTCGTTCTGTGGGGACCCCCGTTCTATGTCGCTGCTGACGCAGACAAGGCCGCGCTGGAGGAGGCTCGCCAGACTCTGGAGGAGCGGCTCAACGCGCTCACCGCCGAAGCCGACCGCATGGTCGGCACGGAGCCGGTCGAGCCGGCCGGGGAAGCCGCTCGGGCGAAGGGCGAGCGCTCGGGCGCGGCGGCCGCCGCTGCGCGCCCATGATCGAAGCGCTGATCACGCCGCGCAGCTACCGCTGCGCCAGCCTGCTGGCCACGCCGGTGGTCGATGTCTGGCTCGCCCACCGGCGGCGCCGGGGCAAGGAAGACCGCGTCCGTTACGGCGAGCGGCTCGGGAAGCCCACCCTGCCCCGGCCCGAGGGCCGACTGGTCTGGATGCACGCGGTGAGCGTCGGCGAGAGCCTCTCCCTGCTGCCGCTGGTCGAGCGGTTGCGCGAAACGCTCCCGGACGTCGGCGTGTTGATCACGTCCGGCACCGTTAGCTCGGAGCGGCTGCTGCGGGAGCGCGTGCCGGACGGCGTCTGTCACCAGTTCGCACCGGTCGACCGGCCGGGCGCGGTCCGGCGCTTCGCCCAGCACTGGCGACCGGACCTTGCGGTCTGGGTGGAATCGGAGCTGTGGCCAAACCTGATCCTGGAGACCGCCGCGCACGGTGTCCCCATGTTGCTGGTCAACGCGCGCATGTCAGAGCGCTCCGCCGCGCGCTGGCGGCGGGCGCCGCACCTGAGCCGGCCCTTGCTCGCGGCCTTCGCCGGAGTCCTGGCGCAGACTGAGGCGGACGCGGCGCGATTTCGCGGGCTCGGCGCGCATAACGTCGGGGTCCGCGGCAACCTCAAGAACGACGCCCCGCCGCTGTCGGCGGATGGGCAAGATGTGACGGCCCTCAGACAAGCCATCGGTGGCCGGCCTTGCTGGGCTGCAGCGAGCACCCACGAGGGCGAGGAGGAAGCTGTAGGCGAGGCGGTCTCCGCGTTGCGTCGACGCTTCCCCGATCTGCTCACGATCCTCGCGCCGCGGCACCCGGAGCGGGGCTCTGCCATCGCCGAGACGATGGAGCGACGCGGTCTCGTCACCGCCCGGCGCTCGGCGAACGGAGCGATCGCACCGTCCACCGCCATCTATCTCGTGGACACGCTGGGCGAGCTCGGCCTGGTCTATCGCCTCGCCGATATCGCTTTCGTCGGTGGCTCGCTCAAGCCCCACGGCGGGCACAATCCATTGGAGCCGGCGCGGCTCGATTGTGCGATTGTGGCCGGCCCGCACACGGAGAACTTCGCCGAGGCGTACGCCGCGCTGGAGGGCGCCGATGCGCTCAGCCGGGTGAGCGACGCGGGTGCGTTCGCCGGCGCCGTGCGCGCCTTGCTCGACGACGAGATCGCGCGGCTCGCCCGTGCCGCTGCCGCGCACGAGGCCGCAAGCGGCCTCGGCGGTGCGGTCGAGGCGGCACTCGGCCTAATACGCGACCATCTCGCGCCCTGCGGCCGCGATGCGCGCGCCGGCATTCTGGGCGGCTGAGCGCGGCGGTCTCGCTGCCGCCGCGCTGACGCCGCTCTCCTGGCTCTATCGCTTCGGCGCGCGGAGCCGCGAATCTCTGGTGCAGCCGGCTGAGGCGGGACTACCCGTGATCTGCGTCGGCAATTTCACCGTGGGCGGCGCGGGCAAGACCCCCACCGTTCTCGCCCTCGTCGCGCTGCTGGCGGAAGAGGGCATCCGCCCCCATGTCCTGACGCGCGGTTACGGCGGAAGTATGCGAGGCCCGATCCGGGTCGATCCCGCCCGCCATGACGCGCACGCGGTCGGCGACGAAGCGCTGCTGCTCGCCCGGGCAGCGCCGACCTGGCTCTCCCGCGACCGGGCAGCAGGCGCCGACGCTGCCCAGTCCGCCGGCGCAGAAATGCTGCTCATGGACGACGGCATGCAGTCGCCCGGACTAGCGAAGGATCTCTGTCTTGCGGTGGTGGACGGCGGTGCCGGAATCGGCAATGGCTGCGTGTTGCCTGCCGGGCCATTGCGCGAACCGCTCGCCAGAGGCCTGCGCCGGGTGCAGGCGCTGGTTCTCGTCGGGGACGACCGTCGGGGTGCGCGAGCAGCCCTCGGGCAACACGACATGCCGGTCATCGAGGCCGATCTGGTGCCCAACGACGAGGTCCGTGAATTGCGCGAGCGGCCGGTGATTGCCTTCGCCGGGATCGGGCGGCCGGATAAGTTCTTCGAGACGTTGGCAGAGAATGGCTGCACTGTGATCGCGCGCTATGCCTTTGCTGATCACCACCGCTATAAGCCGAGAGAGATCGCGGCCATCGTCGACGAAGCGAGGGAGCGGGGGGCCGTGCCGGTCACCACCGAGAAGGACCATGTGCGGCTGCCGATGGACACGAGAGAAATGGTTCGCACGCTGCCCGTGACCCTTGCCTGGCGCGCGCCGCAAGAGCCTCGCGAGCTGCTGGCGCCCCTCGTGGCGCGCTGCCGCCGTGGCTAAGAGGGGGCCGGCACGCGCGGCGCGGCACGTCTGCGAGGCCGTCGCCGCCCAAGTCCTTTTCGGGCTGCTGGGCTCGCTGCCCATGGGATGGGCGTCGGCCGTCGGCGCCGCACTGGGCGGCTCCATCGGCCCGTTGCTCCCGGTGCACCGCCAGGGTCTCGACAACCTCGCCCGTGCGCTGCCGGAGCTATCGCCGGCCGAAGTTCGGCGCTGTGCGCGGCGCATGTGGTGTCATCTCGGCCGCGTCGCTGCGGAATACCCGCATCTCCATCGTTTCTCCGTCGACGCGCCCGGCGGGCGGATCGAGCTCGTCGGTCGCGCCCATCTGGACGAGGCGAAGCGCTCCGCCACCGGCGGAATCTTCGTCTCAGGCCATATCGGCAATTGGGAGCTCACCGTGCTGCCGCTGGAGCGGAGCGGGATCCCGGTAACCGCCATCTACAGGGCGGCGAACAACCCGATCGTCGACCGCATGATCTCGCGGTTCAGGAGCGCGGTCATGCAACACCGCGTGCCCAAAGGCCGCGACGGCACCCGCGAGTTGATGCGCACGCTCGGCGCCGGCAGGCACGTCGCCCTCCTGGTGGATCAGAAGCTCAACACCGGCATTCCGGTCCCCTTCTTCGGCCGCGATGCCATGACTGCACCTTCCGTGGCAACATTCGCGCTGCGCTACGACTGCCCGATCTGGCCGGTCCGGGTGGAACGGCTCAGCGGTGCGGCGTTCCGGGTCACCGTATATCCCAAGCTCGCCATGCCCGAGGAGGGCACGCGGGAGGAGCGCATCCGTGCGACCACGATCGCCATCAACCGCATCTTCGAGGACTGGATCCGTGAGCGGCCCGAACAATGGCTCTGGCTGCACCGGCGCTGGCCAGACTGAGGATCACGGGAGCTTGCGGTGGATGAAGTGAGCCGGGCCGTCAGGCCCAGAGCGCGCGACTGCGCGCCGCGCCTTTGGCGCGAAAGCCAAGCGAGCGGAGCTCGCGCCCGGCGTTTGAGGGATACAAATGGGCACCGGCAATTGACACGGGAGACGCCCGGCCTATAGTGCGCCCGCTGCGGGGTGCACCCCGCTCCTCCCAATACGGATGGTTGTCATGTTCGCTGTGGTTCGCTCTGGCGGGAAGCAATACCGCGTCGCGCCCGAGGACGTTATCCGGGTGGAACGGCTCAAGGCCGAGGCCGGTGAGGCGATCGAGCTCGGCGAAGTGCTGGCGATGAGCGACGGCGAGACCGTCTCTCTCGGGCAGCCGCTGGTCGAGGGCGCGCGCGTAGCGGCCACGGTCGTCGAGCACACGCGCGGCGAAAAGATCATCATTTTCCGCAAGAAGCGGCGGAAGAACCATCGGCGCAAACGCGGGCACCGGCAGGAGCTCACCGTGCTTCGCATCGACGAGATTCTGGCGGCGGGCCAGAAGCGGCGCGCACGCCGGAAGAAGAAGGCCGCGACGGCGGAAGGCGAAGAGGCAGCCGGCACCAAGGCCAAGAGGTCGACGAAAGCGAAGACCGCTGCCAAGCCGAAGACCCGGAAGAAGCCGGCCGCCAAGGTCGAGACGGCCGAGGAGACCGCACCCGCGCCCGCCGAGACGGCAACCCCGGAGCCGGCCGAGGCGCCGGTAGAAGAGGCCGCCGCTCCGCCTTCGGATGAGACGGCCGATGCGGCAGCCGAGGCGGCCAAGTCCCCGGCAGACGAGACGACCGACACGCCGGCCGAGGAGACTGCGGAGTCTGCTGCGGACGAGCCGGCGGAGGAGAAGAGCTGATGGCGCACAAGAAGGCAGGCGGCAGTTCGCGAAACGGCCGGGACACGGCGGGCAGACGCCTCGGCATCAAGAAGTACGGCGGCGAGACGGTGATCCCTGGCAACATCATCGCGCGCCAGCGGGGCACCAAGTGGCACCCCGGTGAGAACGTCGGGATCGGGCGCGATCACACGCTCTTTGCGCTTTCTGGCGGCCATGTGAAGTTCGCGCGGCGCAGCGGCGGCAAGACGGTCGTCTCGGTCGAGCCGAGCGCGTAAGACCGCGCTCACCCGCGCGCCCGGCAGTGGACGCGCACCGCGCGAGGGACCCGCGTCATGCGGTTTCTCGATCAAGCCAAGATACATGTGCGGAGCGGCGCAGGCGGCAGCGGTTGCGTCAGCTTCCGGCGTGCCAAGAACGAGCCGCGCGGCGGACCCGACGGCGGCGATGGCGGTGACGGGGGCTCGGTCTTCGCCGAGGCGGTCGAAGGGCTCAACACTCTCATCGATTTCCGTTTTCGCCAGCACGTCAAGGCGGGCCGGGGCGAGCACGGTCAGGGCGCATGCCGGGCCGGCGCCCGCGGTGCCGACGTGGTGCTCGCCGTGCCGGTGGGGACGGAGATTCTCGCCGAGACGGGCGATGCGCCGATCGCTGACCTTACGGAGGTCGGCGCCCGCGCCCTGCTCGCGCGCGGCGGCAACGGCGGGCGCGGCAACGCGCGCTTCAAGTCGTCGACCAATCGCTCGCCGCGCCGCGCCGATGCGGGGGGCGACAGCGAGGAATGCTGGCTTCGCCTCCACCTCAAGCTGCTGGCGGATGCCGGCCTTGTAGGCCTGCCCAATGCCGGCAAGTCAACCTTCCTCGCCGCAGTCAGCAGGGCGCGGCCCAAGATCGCGGACTACCCCTTCACCACCCTCGTCCCTCACTTGGGCGTCGCAGCCGTAGGCGACGAGGAGATGGTGCTGGCCGACATTCCCGGCTTGATCGAAGGCGCTCATGGCGGTGCGGGGCTGGGGGACCGCTTTCTCGGCCACATCGAGCGCTGCGGGGTTCTGATTCATCTCGTCGACGGCACGCAGGCCGACGTGGCACGGGCGTACCGGACCGTGCGCACCGAGCTCGACGCCTATGGCCACGGGCTTGCGGCGAAACCCGAGATCCTTTGCCTGAACAAGGTTGACGCGCTCGGCGAGGACCAACGGGCACACCAGCGCGAGAGTCTCGCTGCCGCGTCGGGTACTGCGGTTCATCTGCTCTCTGGCGTTGCCGGCGAGGGCGTGCGCGAGGGTCTCGCCGCCGCTCACCGCGCCGTCGGCGCGCCCACCGGCCGAGACCTGGAGTGATGCAGCCCTCGCTCGCCAACGCAGCGCGCACCGTGGTCAAGATCGGCTCGGCGCTGCTCGCCAACCCGGAGACCGGCGCCCTGAACGAAGCCTGGCTGGACGGCCTCGCGCGGGACGTCGCCCGGCTTCGCGGGCACGGCAAGGACGTGCTGATCGTCTCGTCCGGCGCGATCGCGATCGGGCGCCGCCATCTCGGCCTTACGTCGGGCGCTCTGAGGCTGGAAGAGATGCAGGCGGCGGCGGCGTGCGGGCAGATCAGGCTGGCTCATGCGTATCAGTCAGCGCTCGCCCGCCACGGCATCGGGGTCGCGCAAATTCTGCTGACCCACGAGGACACCGAGGCCCGCCGACGCTACCTGAACGCGCGCAGCACCATCAACACGCTGCTCTCGCTCGGCACCGTGCCCTTGATCAACGAGAACGATACCGTCGCCACCAACGAGATCCGCTTCGGCGACAATGACCGGCTCGCGGCGCGGGTCGCGGTGATGATGAGCGCGGACCTGCTGGTCCTGCTCTCGGATGTCGACGGCCTCTACGAGAGCGACCCGCGCCACGACGCGCAGGCGCGCTTGATTCCCAGGGTCGAGCGCATCACGCCCCAGATCGAGGCGATGGCGGGCGACATCGGCACACCGAGTGCCGCCGGCGGCATGGTGACCAAGATCGCTGCGGCCAAGCACGCGATGGCGGCGGGCTGCCACATGGCGATCGCGAAAGGCGCGGTGGAGCGCCCGCTCGCCGCGCTGGAAGGCGGCGCCCGCTCGACCTGGTTCGTCTCCACCGCGACGCCGCGCGCAGCCCGCAAAGGCTGGATCGCGAGCGCGCTCGAGCCCCGCGGCGCCCTCGTCATCGACGACGGTGCCTGGCAAGCGCTGCTCCGCGGCCGGAGCCTGCTGCCGGCCGGCGTGAAGGCGGTGGAGGGCGTGTTCGAGCGGGGCGATGCGGTAGCGGTCAGGGTGGAGCAGGGGCGCGAGGCCGGCCGCGGCCTGGTCGCCTACTCGGCCGCCGATGCGCGCCGTATCGTCGGCCACAAATCCCGTGAAATAGAGCGGATCCTCGGCTACCGTGGCCGCGCCGAGATGATCCACCGCGACGATCTCGTGCTCGACGAGGAGCAAGGACCGTGAGCATGGCCGAGGCGGCGCGGAGCCGCGAGACGGAACAGGACATCGCCGCCGAGATGGCCGCGCTCGGCGCCGAGGCGCGCGCGGCGGCGCGGATGCTCGCGGCAAGCTCGGCCGAGGCCAGGCGACGTGCGCTCGAGGCAGCCGCCGCGGCGATCCGCTGCGACGAGGCTGCAATCCTGGAGGCGAACGGCAGGGACATGGCGGCCGCTGAGGCGTCCGGCCTGAGCAGCGCGCTTCTCGACCGCCTTGCCCTTGATCCCGGCCGGGTCGAGGCGATGGCGGTTGGTGTCGAGCAAGTGGCCGCCCTCGACGACCCGCTTGGCCGCCTTCTGGGTGAGTGGGAGCGGCCCAACGGGCTTCGCATTCGCCGGGTGTCGGTGCCGATCGGCGTCATCGGGATCATCTACGAATCGCGGCCCAACGTGACCGTCGATGCCGGCGCGCTTTGCCTCATGTCGGGGAATGCGGCGATCCTGCGCGGCGGCTCCGAGAGCTGGCACTCCTCGCGTGCCATTGCATCGGTGCTGCGCGCGGCGCTCGCCGAGACCGGGCTGCCGGCGGGGTGCATCCAGCTGGTGCCGACGACCGACCGGGCTGCGGTCGGCATTCTGCTCGGCATGGACGATGCGCTCGACCTGATCGTGCCGCGCGGCGGCCGCTCGCTGATCGAGCGGGTGCTCGCGGAGAGCCGGGTGCCGGTGATGGCCCACCTGGACGGCAACTGCCACGTCTACGTGCATGCGGCCGCCGATCCCGAGAAGGCTCGCGACGTGACCTTCAACGCCAAGATGCGGCGGACCGGTATCTGCGGCGCGGCGGAGACGTTGTTGGTCGATGCCGCTGCGGCGGAGACGCTGCCCGAGATCCTCGAGCCGCTGTTCGAGGCCGGCTGCGAGGTGCGCGGCGATGCCCGCGTGCAGGCGATGGACTCGCGCGTGGTGCCGGTGGCCGACGCCGATTGGGGAACCGAATATCTCGACGCGATCATCTCGGTCGGCGTGGTGGATGGGCTCGACGCGGCGATTTCCCACGTCAACGAGCATGGCTCCCACCATACCGACAGCATCATTACCGAGGACGCCGCCGCCGCCGAACGCTTCATGGAAGGCGTCGACAGCGGGATCGTTCTGCACAACGCCTCCACCCAGTTCGCCGACGGCGGCGAGTTCGGCATGGGGGCCGAGATCGGCATCTCCACCGGCAAACTGCACGCCCGTGGGCCGGTGGGCGTCGAGCAGCTCACCACCTACAAGTACAAGGTCTACGGCAACGGGCAGGTTCGCCCCTGACCGCGCTCGTGCCCATGCGCCGGCGGCGGTCGCGGCCTGTGCCGGGCGGCGCTCCGCGCGCCCGTCCGCCGGGGCGCAAAATCGGCCTGATCGGCGGCTCCTTCAATCCGGCCCATGAGGGCCACCGCCACATCAGCCTGCTGGCGCTCAAGCGCCTGGGCCTGCACGAGATCTGGTGGCTGGTCTCGCCCCAGAACCCGCTCAAGCCCCGCGCCGGGATGGCGGCGTTTGACGAGCGCTTCGCCGCCGCGAGGACAGCGGCGGGGGACCGACGTCTCCGGGTAAGCGATATCGAGCGCCGCCTCGGCAGCTGCTACTCGGTGGACACGGTCGCCCGGCTCAAACGGCGCTTTCCGCGGCACCGGCTGGTCTGGATCGTCGGCGCCGACAACCTGCCGACGCTCGCGGCGTGGCGGCGCTGGCCCGCGCTCTTCCAGGCACTACCCGTTGCGGTCATCGACCGCTGGCCTTACTCTCGCTACGCTAGTGTGGTTAAGCCTGCGAAACGATTTGCACGCCAAAGATTGGCGGAACGCCGAGCGCCAGGGCTCGTGCGCAGCAAGCCGCCCGCCTGGATGGTAATCCATGGACCGCTGCACCCCGCGTCGGCGACTGCGTTGCGCGCCGCGACCGGTGCACCGGACCGACAATGGGAGGCTGGAGGAACACCATAGAAGCACCGAATCAACCTGTTAGGCCCAGTCGCCGGGAATCGGGCAAAGCCGGCGCTGAGGCGCTTCAGCGCTTCGTCGCCGGCGCTCTTGCAGACGCCAAGGCGGAGGACATCGTCACCATCGACCTCGACGGCAAGACCACGATCGCCGACTTCATGGTTATCGCCAGCGGACGGTCGAAGCGCCATGTCGGTGCGGTGGCGGCACGGCTCCTGAAACAGCTCAAGGACGACGGCACGCCCGCGCTCGCGGCGGAGGGCCGCGAAAACTCGGACTGGGTGCTGATCGATGCCGGCGACATCATCGTGCACGTCTTCCGGCCCGAAGTCCGCGCCCTCTACAACCTCGAGAAGATGTGGTCCGTCGAATCCATCGGCGCGGCCGATGAGCCGGCGTTTACCGACGAGGACTAGCGGCGCGGAGCCGAGTGCCGCCTAGGAGCGTGCGCCGCAGGAGTTTTCGCGTCGGGCAAACGGCGTTTGGCCGTAGTGACGTCGGCCGATTGACCGAACGCGGTGATTGGGGTTTTTCATGGTCCGGAGCCGA
This sequence comes from Alphaproteobacteria bacterium, assembly GCA_963422645.2. Classification (GTDB taxonomy): domain Bacteria; phylum Pseudomonadota; class Alphaproteobacteria; order UBA828; family UBA828; genus WTGU01. The sequence goes on along the minus strand of CAXXVO010000004.1, from coordinate 602,422 downwards.
GGAACTGCGCCGGGAACGCTCGAAGGCGTAGAGAGCGCGTTGCGGGGGCGAACGACCCCCGCCAGTCGACACCGCGAAGCGCCATTGGTTGCGTCAACATGCCGCCAGCCCCGCCATGCGCTTGATGTTCAATGCCAGGCACACCAGATGCCATTCACCTCGGACTTGGTGCGCACCCCGAACGCTGAACCGCCGGAACCCCAGCACCTCTTTGATCCAGCCGTTCGGTGCCTCGGACAACCACTTGCGCTTGGCGTATTGAGCCCGGCCCGTCTTACTGGCCAGCTTCTCGCCCATGCGGTGGGTGGCCGGACGCGTCTCGGGGTCCACCGCCACTCGTGCCTTGCCCTCGCGCCCCAGCGCGACATGAGCATCGATGCCGCACTGCTCCAACGCCACCAAGTCCGCCTCGTTGCAGTAGCCCGCGTCGGCCAACACCACCTCGGGCTCGACATCGAAGGTCTCGCTCACCCCATCGAGCAATGGGAGCAACTGGCCCTGGTCGCTGGCGTTCGCATCGACATCGGTGGCGACAATGAGTTGATGCGTCTCGTCGACCACCGTCTGGGCGTTGTAGCACTGCTGGAACCCCTCGGTGGAGGTGTTCATGATCTGGCTCTCGGGGTCGGTGAAGTTGCTCTGCGCACCGGGGTCGGGCTCACCGTAGGCGCGCTTGTACGGCCGGCCTCCTTTGCGATTGCGGTCCTGGCCGGGCTCGCGCCCGCGCGCGTCATCGGCCTCACGTTGCGCCGCTTCCAGCCGCGCCTTCGCCTCCTGAATCGCCGCCAGGCGTTTCTCGCGCCGTTCGAGCTCCGCGGGCAACTCATCACCGCGCACCTCATCACCGTAGCGTTCATCCTCTTCGGCATCGACCGCGCCCGCTCGGTCCAGCAGCCGTTGAATCTCCTCCTTCAGCCGAGACTCCTCGGTCAACATCCGCCCATAGCTCATCGCCTTGCGCTTGCTCGCGTTCGCCCGCACCTTCGTCCCATCGACCGACAGCGTCCCAAACCGCACCACCCCCATCTCGCGCGCCACCCGCACCACCTCGACGAACATCCGCTCGAAGTCTTCGAGATGACGACGGCGAAATTCACAAATCGTGCGGTGCTGCGGGAAGTTCCCCGCCCCCAGCACCCGAAACGCCACGTCCTCCTCGATCTTTCTCGCAATCGCGCGCGAGGAAAACACCCCCGTCGCATAGGCGTAAATCAACACCTTGACCATCATCGAGGGCTCGTACGGGGAATTGCGCCGACCGTCACCCTCATACGGCGCGTACAACGCGCTCAACTCCAGAGAATCCACCAAATCGCTCACGTGATGCGCCAAGTGACCCGCCGGGAGCCACTCCCGAAGGTCCGGCGCCAGCAACAGCAACTGGTCCGGCTGATAGGGACGATACGTCGTCGACATCCAACCCGTCCTCGCTACGCGATGCCTTATCAGATCACACAGTCGCTTCGCAGGAAAGCAATCCCTTGCGATCCGCGATTCCTGCGGCGCACACTCCTAGCAGGAGGAAAGGAGCGCCAGCCGCCGATGCGCCTCGTCGTGGCGGCAGTAGGCCGCGGCCGGGGCGACCCGGCGCAACAGATCTTCGAGAATTACCGCAAGCGCTTGCCGTGGCCAATTGAGTTGCGCGAGGTCCGGGTCGGCGGCGGAGGCGAGGTCGGGCGCGAGCGCGAGGCGGCGGCGCTGCTTAAGGGATTGCCGACGGACGCCTATGTCGTCGCTCTGGACGGCGCCGGAAAGGCGCTCACCAGCGAAGAATTCGCGGCGCGACTGGCTTCCGTCCGCGACAACGGCACGGCCGTCGTGGCATTCCTGATCGGCGGGGCGGACGGGCACGGGGCCCCCGTTCTCGCCCGTGCCGACATGGCTCTCTCCCTCGGGCCGATGACCTGGCCGCACCTGCTTGTGCGCGCGATGCTGGCGGAGCAGTTGTGGCGTACGGCGAGCATCCTCTCCGGCCACCCTTATCATCGCGGCGCCTAGAGCGAGTCCGTCTTTGGCGGGCTCGCGACAGGCCGCGACCGCGGCCCACCGCTTATGCGGCGCCCTCGCGGAGGCGCCGGCCGGAGGCCGGCTGCCGTGAGCGATAAATGGCTGAAGCGTTTCCGTATTGAACGGAAACGTTTTAGCGGGTCGGGACCGGCGTGCCCGTGGAGTAGTCGTAGAATCCCTTGCCGGTCTTGCGGCCCAGCCAGCCGGCCTCGACGTACTTGGCGAGCAGCGGGCAGGGCCGGTACTTGCTGTCGGCCAGGCCCTCGTAGAGCGTCTGCATGATCGAGTGGCAGGTGTCGAGGCCGATGAAGTCGGCGAGCTCCAGCGGCCCCATCCGATGGTGCGCGCCGAGCTTCATCGCCGTGTCGATCGCCTTCACGTTGCCTACGCCCTCGTAGAGCGCGTAGATCGCCTCGTTGACCATCGGCATAAGGATGCGGTTCACGATGAAGGCCGGGAAGTCCTCGGCCATCGCCGAGGTCTTGCCCATGCGCTCGGTCACCTTACGCGCAATCTCGTAGGTCTCTTCCTCGGTCGCGATACCGCGCACCAGCTCGACCAGCTCCATCATCGGCGCCGGGTTCATGAAGTGCATGCCCATGAACTTGCCGGGTCGGTCGGTGCTCGCCGCCAGGCGGGTGACTGGCAATGTCGAGCTGTTGGTGCAGATGATGGTGTGCTCCGGCAACGCGCCGCGCAGCGCGACGAAGATCTCCTTCTTGACCGCCTCGTCCTCGACGACGGCCTCGATCACCATGTCGACGCCCTTGATGGCGTCGAGGCCGACGCCGGTCGAGATCCGCTCAAGCGCTGCCGCCGGCTGCTCGTCGGCGATCAAGCCTTTTCGCGCCTGACGCCCGAGGTTGGTGCTGATGGTCTCGAGCGCCCTGTCGAGCTCGGCCTGCCCGAGATCGCTCAGCGTCACGTCGAAGCCCGCGAGCGCAGCGACATGGGCGATGCCGCTGCCCATATGGCCTGCTCCGATGATCCCGATCGATTGCACCATGTTCGCGGGTCAGACCTTGGAGATACCTTGGCGGTCGAGCTCTTCGGCGAGTGCCGGCAGAGCCTTGAACAGATCGGCCACGAGGCCGAAGTCGGCGATCTGGAAGATCGGCGCTTCCTCGTCCTTGTTGATGGCGCAGATCACGCGGCTGTCCTTCATCCCGGCGAGATGCTGAATCGCGCCAGAGATGCCCACCGCGATGTAGAGATCGGGCGCCACCACCTTGCCGGTCTGCCCGACCTGGAAGTCGTTGGGCACGTAGCCGGCGTCTACTGCGGCTCGCGAGGCGCCGACGGCGGCGCCCAGCCGGTCCGCCACCGCCTCGATCAGCGGGAAGTTCTCGCCGCTTTGCATCCCGCGCCCGCCCGAGATCACGATGCCCGCACTGGTGAGCTCCGGCCGGTCAGACTTGCTCAGCTCGTGGCGGACGAAGCGGACCAGCCCCTGGTCGCCCGCGCCCGAGACCGCCTCGACCGCGGCGCTGCCGCCTTCGGCAGGCGCCGCGTCGAACGCCGTGGTGCGCACCGTCACCACCTTCGTGGAATCGCCGCTTTCCACCGTGGCAAGCGCGTTGCCCGCATAGGTCGGGCGCACGAAGACGCTCTCGGACACGATTTCGATGATGTCGGAGACCTGGGCCACGTCGAGCAGGGCCGCGACCCGCGGCATGACGTTCTTGCCGAAGGTTGTGGCCGACGCGATCAGATGGCTGTAGCCCTCGGCAAGGCCGACCAGCAGCGGCGCCAGGTTTTCGGCGATGCCGTGCTCGTAGGCCGGATCGTCCGCGTGCAGGACCTTGTCGACGCCGACGGCCTGCGCCGCGGCCTCGGCCACCGGCCCGGCGCCGGAGCCCGCGACCAGCATGTGGACCTCTCCGCCCAGCGCGCAGGCGGCCGTGACCGCATTGAGGCTCGGCCGCTTCAGCTCGGCGTTGTCGTGCTCGGCAAGGACCAGAATGCTCATAAGGTTGCCCTCACCCGATCACCTTGGCGTCATCGCGGAGCTTCGCGACGAGCTCTGCGATGTCCGCCACCTTGATCCCCGCCTCGCGCCTGGGCGGCTCCTCCACCTTGTGGATCGCGAGCCTGGGGCTGATATCCACGCCGAGCGCCTCCGCCTCCCGCTTGTCGATAGGCTTCTTCTTGGCCTTCATGATGTTGGGGAGCGAGGCATAGCGCGGCTCGTTGAGCCTGAGATCGGTGGTGACCACCGCCGGCAGATTGACGTTGAGGGTCTCGAGCCCGCCGTCGATCTCGCGGGTCACGTCCGCTGTCCCGTCCTTGAACATGATCTCGGAGGCAAAGGTCGCCTGCGGCCAGCCGAGCAACGCCGCCAGCATCTGGCCGGTCTGGTTGCTGTCGTCGTCGATGGCCTGCTTGCCCAAAATGACGAGGCCGGGCTGCTCTTCGTCCGCGATCACCTTCAGCAGTCGCGCCACGGCGAGCGGCTGCAGGTCAGCCTCGGTCACGATGTGGACGGCGCGGTCCGCGCCCATGGCGAGCGCCGTGCGCAAGGTCTCCTGCGCCTTGTCGGCGCCGGCGGAAACCGCAATCACCTCGTCGGCGTTGCCGGCTTCCTTCATCCGGATGGCTTCTTCGACGGCGATCTCGCAGAAGGGGTTCATCGCCATCTTCACGTTCGCGGTCTCGACCCCGGTCTGGTCGGACTTGACCCGCACCTTCACGTTGGGGTCGATCGTGCGCTTGACCGCGACCAGAACCTTCATGGGCTTCCCTGCAGGGCAACGTGACGAGCCGATTGTTGCGCTGCGGCAGACACCCCGCCGCGCGCGCGGCACACTAGGGCTGGCCCGAAAACCTGTCAACGCCGGGACCTGGGTATGTGTGCCGGTGTTGGGGGGGCGGCCCATGACCGCCTGGACGCTGCCCGAGGCTGCGCGTAGAAATGTCTCGGTTCCGCCGGTCCCGGCGGAGCGCGCGGCACCTGCGAGGGGAGGCAACGCTGTCGATCGCCGTCGGACTCGGGCTCAATGCGTTCCCCTTCTCGGGCGCCGCCGCCTTCTGGCGCTGGGTCGATCTCTGCGAAGAGGGCGGGGTCGATTCGCTGTGGCAGACCGATCGCCTCGTCTCGGAGGAACCCTTCCTCGAGGTGATGAGCGTGATGGCGGCGCTTGCCGGCCGGACCAGGCGGACCAAGTTCGGCATGAATGTGGCCTCGGTCGGGCTGCGCGACCCGCTGCTGCTCGCCAAGCAGTGCGCCACCATCGACGTGCTGAGCGAGGGGCGCCTGCTGCCGGCCTTCGGCATCGGCGCGATCCGGGCGCCGGACTGGGCGGCGACCGGCACGGACACGAAGTGCCGCGGCCGGCGCACCGACGAAGCGCTGGAGCTCATCGCCCGGCTCTGGACGGAGGACTCGGTCGATTTCGACGGCGAGTTCTATCGCTACTCAGGCGCGCGGATCGAGCCCAAGCCGGCGCAGAAGGACCTGCCACTCTGGCTCGGCGGTTCCAGCAAGCCCGCGATCCGGCGCACGGCGCGCATCGGTACCGGCTGGGTAGCCGGGCTCGAGACGCCGGCGCAGGTGGCGCCCGCGATTGCCGGGATCAAGGAAGCGCTCAAGGAAACTGGACGGCGTATCGATGCCGACCATTACGGCGCGAGCTTCCACTTCCGCTTCGGCAGCTGGGACGAGCCCTTGATGCAGCGGATGGCCGAGACCTATGCGGTGCGCTTCCAGCGCGATCCGAAGGGCGGCATCGTCGCGGGCGATGCGGCCGACATCATGCAGCGGATCGAGGCCTTCGTCGCGGCCGGCGCGTCGAAGTTCGTGCTCTGGCCGATCGGCGGCGATGACGACGACATCCTCGACCAGACGCGCCGGCTGATCGAGGAGGTGCAGCCGGCGGTCGCGGCGCTGAACCACCGGGTCGACGCCGCATGAGGACGGCATGACACCGCTCGCCATCGACCAGGCGGTCGCACTCTACGTTGGCGCGCGGCATCGCCGGCAGCGGATCGCCGTACTGCCCGAGGACTGCCGGCCGGCCTCCCTCGACGAAGCGTATGCAGTTCAGGCCGCGCTCAACGAACGGCTCGCAGACACGCACGGCGCCGTCTGCGGCCGCAAGATCGGCTGCACCACGCCGGTGATGCAGCGCTATCTGGAGATCGCGCATCCCTGCGCCGGCGCGCTCTACGAGCGCCGGACCCTGAGCGCCCCCGCGACGGTGAAGTATGCCGACCACTGGCGGCCGGGCGTCGAGTGCGAGATCGCGGTGCGGCTCGGGCAACCGCTGCCGGCCGCCGCAGCGCCCTTCGACCGTGCCGCCGTCGCCGACGCGGTGGAGGCCTGCATGGCGGCGATCGAGATCGTGGACGACCGCTACGACGATTTTCGGGCTCTCGATACGCCGACGCTCATCGCCGACGACTTCTTCAGTGCCGGCGCCGTGCTCGGCCCGCCTGTGACGGCCTGGCGCGGGATTGACCTCGCGGCGGCCGGCGGCGCCATGGCGATCAAGGGCGCGCAAGTGGGCGCCGGCACCGGGGCCGACGTCATGGGGCATCCCCTCGAAGCTTTGACCTGGCTCGCGAACCACGCCGCCGCGTGCGGGCGGCCGCTTGCAGCCGGCGACGTGGTGCTGACCGGCAGCGTGGTCGAGACCAAGTGGGTCGAGCCCGGCGATAGGGTCCGCGTCGCCATCGAGGGCCTGGGCGAGGCCAGCGTCACCTTTGCGCGATAGGCGTCTCGCGGACACGACATAGCGAGACGCGTTGACAGGGGCGGCGCGAAGGTCCTGAATCGCCCGATCGCCACCACGGCCGGCCAGACGAGGCCGGGCAAGAGAGGACGAATCCCATGATCAAGCTGCCGCTGACCGCCGGCGCCGCCGCTGCGGCGCTTCTGGCCGCGACAACCGCCTTCGCCGAGGAGGAAGCGGTCGTCAACGTCTACAACTGGTCGGACTACATCGACGAAGAGATCCTGACCGAGTTCGAGGACGAGACCGGGATCAAGGTCGTCTACGACGTCTTCGATTCCAACAACATCCTCGAGACCAAGCTGCTCACCGGCAGCACCGGCTACGACGTGGTGGTGCCGAGCGGAACCTTCCTCGCGCGCCAGATCCAGGCGGGCATCTTCCAGCCGCTCGACAAGAGCCAGCTCGCCAACATCGGCAACATGGACGAGACGATCATGACGGTCGTGGGCCAGTGGGACCCCGGGAACCAGTACGCCATCAATTACATGTGGGGCACCACGGGCTTCGGCTACAACATCGACAAGATCGCCGAGCGCGACGCGGAAGCCCCCACCGGCTCCTGGGGCATGCTCTTCGACCCCGATGTCGTCGCCAAGTTCGCCGATTGCGGCGTCTACATGATGGACGAGCCGGACGAGGTGGTCCCGGCCGTGCTCAACTACATCGGCGAGGACCCCAACAGCCACGACACCGACGTGATCGCCAAGGTGGAGCCGGTGCTGCTGGCGATCCGGCCGCACATCCGCCGCTTCCACAACTCGGCCCAGATCAACGATCTCGCCAACGGCGACATCTGCCTCACCATGGGCTGGTCGGGCGACATGCTGCAGGCCCGCGACCGTGCCTGGGAGGCCGAGAACAATGTCGAGATCGCCTATGTGATCCCGGACGAGGGCGCACTGTCATGGTTCGACATGATGGCGGTCCCGGCGGACGCGCCGCATCCCGATAACGCGCACAAGTTCCTCGATTACATCATGCGGCCCGAGGTGATCGCCAAGGCGTCCAACTACGTCTACTACGCCAACGGCAACGCGGCCTCGACGCCGCTGCTCGACGCGGAGATCACCGAGGATCCCGGTATCTACCCGACGGATGAGGCACGGAAAGGGCTCTACGTGACGAACCCCTATCCGCAAAAGGTGCAGCGCTTCATCACGCGGATGTGGACCAGCATCAAGGGCGCGGAATAGGCACGACGCACACACTGCACGGGCGCGCGCAGGCGCGGCGCTCGTGACCCTGCCGCCTGAGCCCGCCGGGGGAGAGGCTCCGTCTGCCCCCGGCGGCGAGGCCGCCTTCCTTCACATCGAAGGCGTCAGCAAGAGCTTCGGCGCCGTAACCGCCGTCGATAACGTCTCGCTCGACATCGCACAGGGGGAGTTCTTCGCCCTGCTCGGCCCGTCGGGCTGCGGCAAGACCACGCTGCTCCGCTTGCTTGCGGGCTTCGAGACCCCGAGCGCCGGCGCGCTGCTGCTCGATGGCGTGGACCTCGCGGCGCTGCCGCCCTACCGGCGGCCGGTCAACATGATGTTCCAGTCCTATGCGCTCTTTCCTCACATGAGCGTCGCCGGCAACGTCGCCTTCGGCCTGCGCCAGGACCGGGTGCCGAGGGCCGAGATCGCGGCGCGTGTGGCCGACGCGCTGGCTCTGGTGGAGCTTTCGCCCCTCGCGCGGCGCAGGCCGCATCAGCTTTCGGGCGGCCAGCGCCAGCGGGTAGCGCTGGCCCGCAGCCTGGTCAAGCGGCCCAAGCTGCTGCTGCTCGACGAGCCGCTCGCCGCGCTCGACAAGAAGCTCCGCGAGCAGACCCAGTTCGAGCTGATGGAGATTCAGCAGCGGGTCGGCATCACCTTCGTGATCGTGACCCACGATCAGGACGAGGCGATGACCGTCGCCGACCGCATTGCCGTAATGGAGGAGGGCCGGATCGCCCAGGTCGACACCCCGTCCGCGATCTACGAGGCGCCCTGCACGCGCTATGTGGCCGAGTTCATCGGCGACGTGAATATTTTCGAGGGGCAGGCCAGAATCGTGAACGGCGGCGGCATTGCGGTCGATCAGGTTGACGCGCCGGCGGGGCTCGCGGCCCCGGCACGGGCGGACAGCCCCGCCGAGGGCGACACCGTGCTGCTCGCGGTGCGGCCCGAGAAGATCGAAATCGCCCCTCAAGCGCTGCCGCCCGGCACCGTGAACGCGGTGGCGGGGCAGGTGACGGAGATCGCCTATCTGGGCAGCGTCTCCACCTACCGGGTGCGTCTCGACAGCGGCAAGATGGTGGTCTCGACCCAGACCAACCGCCACCACTACGGCGGCGCGGCCATCGACCGGGGCGCGCGCGTTCATCTCTCCTGGCCGGTCGAGGCGAGCATACTGCTCCGCTCATGAGGGCACGGCGCGAAGGCCGCAAGCCGCCGCGTGCAGCCTGGGGCCTGCTCGGGCGCGGCTCGGTGATCGCGAGCCCCTATCTCTGGCTGCTCTTCTTTTTCCTCGTCCCCTTCGTGATCGTGCTCAAGATCAGCGTGGCCGAGGTCCAGCTCGCCATCCCACCCTACACACCGCTCTTCGCCTGGCCCGAGGGCGGCTCCTTCGAGCTCTTCGCCGTGGGAGACAACTACCGGCTCCTGATCGAGGACAGCCTCTACATCCGTGCCTACGCGAACAGTCTCAAGATCGCGGCAATCTCGACCGCGCTCGCCCTGCTGGTGGGCTTCCCCATCGCCTACGCCATGGCCCGCGCGCCCCGCGCCTGGCAGGCGAGCCTGGTGATGCTGGTGATCCTGCCCTTCTGGACCTCGTTCCTGATCCGGGTCTACGCCTGGATCGGCATCCTCAAGAACGAAGGGATGCTCAACGGGGTGCTGCGCTGGATCGGCGTGATCGACAAACCGCTGATCATCCTCAACACCGACATCGCGGTCTATATCGGTATCGTCTACTCGTACCTGCCCTTCATGGTCCTGCCGCTCTACGCCAATCTGGTGCGAATGGACCGCTCGCTGCTGGAGGCCGCGGCCGATCTCGGCTGCCGGCCGGCCGGCGCTTTCTGGAAGATCACCGTGCCGTTGGCGAGGCCCGGCATCGTCGCCGGCTGCTTCCTGGTGTTCATTCCGGCGGTCGGCGAGTTCGTGATCCCCGACCTGCTCGGCGGCTCCGGCACGCTGATGATCGGGCGCATCCTCTGGACCGAGTTCTTCAGAAACCGCGACTGGCCGGTGGCGTCGGCGGTGGCCGTGATCCTGCTGCTGGTGCTGATCGTGCCCATCGTACTGTTCCAGCGCCACCAGCAGCGCCAGCGCGAGGCAGAGGCCTGATGCGCCGGGGGCTCAGCGGGGTCAACCTGGCGGCGCTCACGCTGGGCTTCGCCTTTCTCTACATCCCGATCCTTCTGCTCATCATCTTTTCCTTCAACGAATCCAAGCTCGTGACCGTGTGGGCCGGGTTCTCCACCAAGTGGTACACCGCGATGGTGGAGAACGAGCTGCTGCTCGACGCGGCCTGGATGACGCTGAAGGTCGCCTTCGTCTCGTCGACCGTGGCGCTGGTCCTCGGCACCCTCGCGGGGCTCGCGCTGGCCCGGCTCGGGCGCTTCCCCGGCCGCACGCTCTTCTCTGGCATGGTCTACGCGCCGCTGGTCATGCCCGAGGTCATCACCGGTCTCTCAATGCTGCTGCTATTCGTGGCACTCTCCTGGACACGCGGCTATTGGACCGTGACGATCGCCCACATCACCTTCTCCATGGCCTACGTGGCGGTGGTGGTGCAGTCCCGCCTGCTCACCATGGACCGCTCGCTGGAGGAGGCGGCGATGGACCTGGGCGCGCCGCCGGTCAAGACCTTCTTCGCGGTCACGCTGCCGATCATCAGCCCGGCGCTGGTCGCCGGCTGGCTGTTGGCCTTCACACTCTCCCTCGACGACCTGGTGATCGCGTCCTTCACCAGCGGCCCCGGCTCGACGACGCTGCCGATGAAGATCTATTCCCAGGTGCGCCTGGGCGTGACGCCGGAGATCAACGCGGTCTCCACGGTACTGGTCGGGATCGTCTCCATCGGCGTGATCGCCGCGAGCCTGATCAACAAGCGCGCCATGGTCGTCCGGGAGCGGGAGGCGCAGGAGGCTACGTAGCGTTCTCGTCCCTCACAGCCGGTCACGGAGCGCGCCGTAGGTGAGTGCGAGGGCGAGCGTGGGCCAGCGCAGGAACCGGCCGCCGGGGAAGGGCGGCTGCGGCAGTCGCGCGAAGACATCGAAGCGCTCCAGCGTGCCTGAGATTGCCTCGGCGATGAGCGCGCCGCCGAGCGTCGCCAGCGCCACGCCGTGGCCGGAGTAGCCCTGGCCATAGTAAAGCCCGCCCTGGAGCCTGCCGATGCTCGGCATTCGAGAGCGCGTGATGGCGAGCGTCCCGCCCCAGGCATGGTCCACGCGCACATCGGCGAGCTGGGGGAAGATGCGCAGCATGCAGCGCCGAACGAGCGGGCCGGGATTGGCAGGCAGGCGACTGCTCGTGGTCTCCCCACCGCCGAAGAGCAGCCGCCCGTGGCGTGAAAGCCGAAAGTAGTTCACCACGAAGCGGGTATCGACGACCGCGACATCGTGAGGGATCAACGCCCGCGCTCGCTCTTCGCCGAGGGGCTCCGTCGCCAGGATGAAGTTGTTGATCGGCATGAAGCGCTTGCCACAGCCAGGATCGAGCGCGTCGAGATAGCCGTTGCAGGCGAGCACGACTGTATCCGCCGAGACCGTGTGCGGCCCGGCCTGGACCTTGCAGGGCGCGCCGGTTTCGAGCCCGGTGACCGGCGTCCCCTCGCAGATATCCGCACCCGCCCCTGCCGCTGCTTTGGCGAGGCCGCGCGCGTAATCGAGGGGGTGAAGGTGACCCGCGCCGCGATCCATAAGGCCACCGTGAAAATCCTCCGACGCCACTTCGGCGCGGAGAGCGGCGCGATCCAGAACCTCGACTTCGGTGTAGCCGTAACGGTCTCTAAGGTGGGCGGCCTCTTGGGCCAGCGCGCGCGCGTGGCGCGGCCGGTGTGCGGCGATGGCGATACCGGACTTCAGGTCACATTCGATCCCGTGCCGGGCGATGCGATCGCGTACGAGCGCTTTGGCCTCCTCGGCCATGGACCAGAGAAGCCGCGCCCGCTCCTCGCCAAGCTCGCGCTCCAGGGTGGACTGATCGCGCCGGTGCCCGCTGCCGAGCTGCCCGCCGTTGCGCCCGGAGGCACCGTTGCCGATGCGCCGCGCTTCGAGCAGGACTACGCGATAGCCCCGCTCGGCGAGATGGAGCGCGCAGGAGAGCCCGGTGTAGCCTCCGCCAACGACGCAGACGTCCGCGTGCTTATCGCCTTCAAGCGGGGGCCTGGAGGGGCTCGTCCGGGCGCTCGCTTCGTACCAGGTAGGCGCTGCGCCGTCGTGTTGCGCGTAGCGGCCCGCGCGGCACGGCGAGCCCATCACACGGCCAGCAGGAGAAACTTGCGCTCCCAGGAGCTCACGACGCGCAGATAGGCGTCGTATTCGGCGCGCACCACTTCGGTGAAGCCCTTGACGAAACTCTCGCCGAACATGGCGCTCGCCTCGTCCGAGGACTCGAACTGTTCGAGTGCGGTCCTGAGATCGAGGGGCAGCGTCTCGAACCCGCCGGTCGCCTCCCCTGCCACCGGCGGCGAGGGCTCGAGCGTTTGCGTCATGCCGAGATAGCCGGCTGCGAGCGTGGCCGCGAAGGCGAGGTAGGGGTTGGTGTCGGAACCTGGCAGCCGGTTCTCGACCCGGCGGTTCTTGGGCCGCGCGTCCGGCACGCGCAGCCCCGCAATGCGGTTGTCGTAGCCCCAGCCGACGTTGAAGGGCCTGCTCGCGCCGAAGCGGAGCCGGCGATAGGAGTTGACGTTGGGCGCCATGAGCGGCGTGAAGATCGGCAGGAAGCGCTGAAGGCCGCCGAGATAGTGGCGGAATGCCGCCGATTCAGCCCCGTCTGTGTCAGAGAATAGCGGCCGGCGTTTCGCGCCTTCGTAGACCGATTGGTGTACGTGCATGGCGCTGCCCGGCTCGCCTTGCATCGGCTTCGCCATGAAGGTCGCATAGAAGCCGTGGCGCTGGGCGGTCTGGCGCACCGTGCGCTTGAAGACGAAGACCTGGTCGGCGAGCCGCAGCGCCTCGCCGTGGCGGAAGTTGATTTCCACCTGCCCGGCCCCGCTCTCGTGATTGAGCGTGTCGATGTCGAGCTCCTGGGCCTCGCAGTAGTCGTAGAGGTCCTCGAAGAAGGGGTCGAACTCGTTGACCGCGTCGATGCCGAACTCCTGGCGCCCCGCCTCGCGCCGGCCGGAGGCGCCGATGGGCGGCTTCAACGGCTGGTCGGGATCGGTGTTCTTCTCCACCAGGTAGAATTCGATCTCCGGTGCAATGATCGGATACCAGCCGCGCTCGGCGAAGCGCTCCAGCAGGGCAGCGAGCACGCGGCGGGAATAGAAGGGCGAATGCCCGCCGTCTCGCAGCACGCAATCGGCGATCACCTGCGCGGTGGGCTCGTCGTACCAGGGCACCAGGGTGAGCGTCGCGGGGTCCGGCTCCAGCACGAAGTCGCCGTCGCTCACGTCGATGGAGACGGCGCCGGGCGGCGGGAAGTCGCCGGTGAGCGTGTGGACGAGGACGTTCTTGGGCAACCGGTGCTGGCCGCCCGCCAGCCCCTCGATGAACTTGTCCGTGGGCAGAATCTTGCCGCGCGCCACACCGGCGAGGTCGGGCACGATGCACTCGACCTCGACGATGTTCCGCTCTCTGAGCCAGGCCTCGATTGCCCGGTGACAGTCGCTCATGCGTGCTTCTCCGCACTCCATATTGGGTCGCGCGCGGCCCAAGTCTAGCGCTCGCCGCGGTTGCCGAAGAGCATCGTCACGTTGATGCGCCGGTTCTCGTAGCCAGGGCGGAAGTCCAGATTGTCCGTCCGATGGAAGAGATCGGAATCGAAGATCACCACGCGGTTTCGTCGGTAGGGTACCGTCACCGGCTCGTCGCCGGCTTCCTCCAAGAACTGCGCCATGCGGGCGCTGTCGGCATTGTAGGCGCGGAAGGCCCAGTCCGAAGGCGCGTGGGCCTTATGGACGACGAGTCCGCCCGAGGCCGGATCGCGGTTCGCCTCATCGGGTGTCACCCAGAAGTTGACGTTGACCGCGGCGAAGTCGGCGTGGGTGGCGATCCCCTGCAGCCTGGAATCGTACTTGTAGGCCCAGAGCTGCTCCAGCCGATGGCGGCCGAAGATATCGGGGAGGCGTGCGCGCAGCTCGTCGGCGATCTGAAGCGCGAGCGCGGTGGCGAAGCCGTCCACCAGATAGGCGCCGAGGTAGCCACGCTTCACCTGATACCAGACCGTCGCATCGAGGCAGAAGCGCCACAGTCTCTCTAACGCATCCGCGGTCAGAAAGTCGTCGACGATCACGAGGTTGGGCGCGCTCTCGCGATAAGCGCGCTCGATTTCGTCCGCATCCAGATCCGGATTGACGGCGCCTTCCGCCGCGGCCGGAGCCTCGGGGAGGTACAGCGGACGGTTGTAGGCAGGCGCAATGCGGCGCCATTCCCGATCAGAGAGCGCGATCGGTTCGTCCGGTGGCGCATCGGGAGGCAATGCAGCGAGCACCTGCTCGTAAGTGTCGGCGATCTTGCCGAGCGACGGATCGACGCGCCCGTCGCGGCAGAGCCGGCGGATCTGCTCGGCATCGTGCTGGAGCTTGAAGGGCGCGATGGGAATAGCGGCCCGCTCTCCCTCCCGGCGGGTCAGCATGCCGGGCGAAAGCGACGGGCCGTGGCGGCGTTCGGCCGCGCGGCCGAAGCAGGCGAGTGCGGCTGTGGCATCGCCGCGGGCCACGTGGACCATGCCGAGATTGGCGCGGTAGGTCGCGTTCCCCGGCTTCAGCTCGAGCGCACGCTCCAGGCTCGTAACCGCTTCGTCTTCGCGGCCGAGGTTCTTGAGGGCGTTGCCAAGATTGGCATGCGCCGCCGCGTACGTAGGATCGAGGACGATGGCCTCGCGGTAGGCGGCCTCCGCCTCCATCACGCGGTGGAGGTCCTGCAGCACATTGCCGAGATTGGCGTGTGCCGCCGCAAGCTTCGGGTCGAGGTCGATGGCACGGCGCAGGCTCGCCTCGGCCTCTTCCAGCGCACCGATCTCCTGCAAGGCGTTGCCGAGGTCGGAATGGCCGCCCGCCGCGCCCTCATCGAGCGCGACTACCTGCCGCAGCGCCGCCACTGCGTCCTCCGCCCGGCCGAGCTCCAACAGCGCGAGGCCGAGCTCCGACCGCGCCGGCCCGTGATCGGGGCGGATCGCCAGCGCTCTCTCGAACCACTCGACCGCATCGGCCGGTCGGCCCGCGGCGCGCAGCGCGTGGCCGAGGTTGTAGCGGATGTCGGCATTGTTCTTTTCGAAGGCGACGGCGCGGCGGTAGTGCGCCTCGGCCTCGTCGAAGCGGCCCAATCCGTTGAGGACATTGGCGAGATCGTTCAGGAAGCCGGCGTTGCGCGGCGCGCGGCCTTCGTCAGCAGCGGCAGCGCCTCCTCGAGCCGTCCCGCCTGTGCTTGGAGCACGCCGAAGAGGTGCAGCGCATCCGCATGACCGGGTCGCTGTTGCAGGACTCGCTGGTAGAGCGCCGCCGCTGGTGCCACGCGGCCCGCGCGATGATGGTCCAGCGCGGCCCGAAGGACATCGTCGACGGGATCGGCACCCGCCGGCGAGGCGCCGGAGCCTCGCCCCTTGGCCCGTCGTCGCTCGCGCCGCGTCATTGCGTCGTCATGGGAGTTGGAACATTCACGCCCGTCACCGGGCGAGCGCTTATTCCGCTGCGGTCAGAGCGAGCCCGGATTCGGCGCCGAATAGCGTGCTACGGCTCGCGCGGAGCACGAGACCGACCCGGGCGCCGATCGAGACCGGCTCGTGCACGTCCATGCTCGCGGCCACGTACTCGCGGTTGACCATCAGGCCCTCTCCACCATCGAGCGCGATGAACGCGATGATGACGCCGCCGTAGGACTCAGTGAATTCGATCGTCCCGTCGGCAATGCCCTCGCCGGGCGGATTCAGGATCACGTCCTCGGGCCGGACGCCGAGCACGATGGAACCGCTGCCTTCGGCGCTCGCGCCTTCGAGCGCGCGGCCGCCGACCGTAACCCTGCCCTTGCTGAGCTCGCCCTTCAGGAAGTTGATCCCCGGGCTGCCGATGAAGTCGGCGACGAACATGTTGGCCGGGCGCTCGTAGATCGTGACCGGATCCGCCACCTGCTGGACCTCGCCCTGGTCGAGCACGGCCACGCGGTCGGAAAGAATCAGCGCTTCGGCCTGGTCGTGGGTCACATAGATCGTCGTCACCTTGTAGGCCTGATGGAGGCGCTTGAGCTCGGTCCTCATATGCTCGCGCAGCTTAAGGTCGAGGTTGGAGAGCGGCTCGTCCATTAGGTAGCAGGCGGGGCTTCGCACCATGGCGCGACCGAGGGCGACGCGCTGGCGCTCGCCACCGGAGAGCTTGGCCGGCTTGCGGTCGAGCAGCCGCTCAATATTGAGCAGTTCCGCCGTCTCCCGCGCCTTCTCGTTCGCCTGGGCCTTGGACATGCCTGCGACCGTGAGGCCGAGCGTCATATTCTGTAGCGCGGTCATGTGGGGATAGAGGGCATAAGTCTGGAAGACCATCGCCACGTTGCGATCGCCCGGATTGACGTGGGTGACGTCACGCTCGCCGATCGCGATGGAACCCTCTGTCGGCTCCTCCAGGCCTGCGATCAGGCGGAGCGTCGTGGTCTTGCCGCACCCGGACGGCCCGAGCAGGGTCAGGAACTCGCCTTTGGCGATGTCGAGGTCGATCCCCTTGACGGCCTCGGTGCCGTCGCGAAACCGCTTTACCAGTCCCCTGAGCGTGACGTTCATGGCGGCCCTATTTCACCGCGCCGAGCGCGAGGCCGCGCGCGATGTGTCGCTGGAGGAGGAACACGACGGCGATCATCGGCAATAGCTGTATCACCGCGCCGGCGCTGAGCGAACCCCATAATACGTTGTAGAGGTCGATGGTCTTTTGCAGTGCGACCGGCATCGTCGTCGCTTTGTCGTAGGTGAGGAACAGCGCGTAGAGATATTCATTCCAACTGAAGACGAAGGTGAAGATGGCTGTGACTGCGATGCCGGGTGCGGCCATCGGCAGAATGAGGCGGAAGATGATCTGCAGCCAGCTCAGCCCGTCGAGCCGGGCTGCCTCCTCCACCTCTTTCGGCAAATCGAGCAGGAATCCGCGCAGAATCCAGACCGCGAAGGGCAGTCCGAAGGCGACATAGACGACGATGAGAACAATCTGCGTGTCGATCAAGCTGAACCAGTTGGCCATCTTGAAGTAGGGCAGCACGACGACCACCCCGGGCATAAATCGCAATGACAATATGACAAGGGCCCAGGTATCGCCCCCCATGAGCCCCATGCGCGCCACTGCGTAAGCTGCAGGCAGCGCCAGAATCATCACGATTAGGGTCGAGACGCCAACCGTAATCAGGCTGTTCAGGATCGCCCGGTCGAAGAGGAAGCGATCGAAGATTTCGACATAGTGCTCGCCGGTCGGCTCGAACGAATAGAAGGTCGGCGTCTCGGCATTGATGACATTGGTCGGCTTGACCGAATTGAGCGCTACCCACGCCACCGGAAGCAGCCAGATGATGACGACGACCACCGCGAGCACATTGATTGCGCGCATGTAGATCGACGACATCATGGTCGGTCGGCGGCGCGCGCCGCCTTCTCCGTTCGGTAGAGCGTGTTGAGGAACGCGACGACCACGACGTTAATCAGAATTAGAATCAGGAACCCGTAGGCCGCCATCAGGCCGAGATGGCCCTGCTCGAAGATGGTGTAGTCATAGACGCTGGCGAGCAGAGTCGCCGATCCAGGCCCGCCCTTGGTCATGATGAAGTTGAGATCGAAGATTCGGATCGCATCCACCAGCCGGATCAGGATCACCACCATGATGACCGGGCGGATCAGCGGAAGCACGATGCGCGAGTAATAGGTGACACCGCGCACACGGTCGAGCCGTGCAGCCTCCGTGATCTCAGGCGAGATGCTCTGCATGCCAGCGAGCAGAATCAGTGCGATGAAGGGCGTCCACTGCCAGCAGTCGACGAACATCAGCGTGGCGAGCGCGGTGTCCTTGTGTGAGAGCCAGGTCCACTTCTCGAGCCCGAAGCCGCTGTTGAGGATCCAGTTGGCAAGCCCCGAGACCGGCTCGAAGATGAAGCGCCAGGTGAGCCCCATGGCGATCGGCGAAATGAAGACCGGGATGATGATGAGCGTGCGCAGGAGGCCGG
This sequence comes from Alphaproteobacteria bacterium, assembly GCA_963422645.2. Lineage (GTDB taxonomy): Bacteria > Pseudomonadota > Alphaproteobacteria > UBA828 > UBA828 > WTGU01. Next base: position 584,365 of record CAXXVO010000004.1, on the reverse strand, counting down.
CACCCCGCATCTTGCGGTCGAGCAGCACGGCGAGGAGGAAGCCGAGAACCATCTGAATCGAGACGGTGACGACGGCCCACATCACCGTGAGCCGGATGCTGCTCCAGAAACGGTGGTCCTCGAACAGGTCGTTGTAGTTGCGCCAGCCGACGAAGCGCGCGACGTCGGGGTTGTAGAGCGGATCGACCTTGAAGGAGAGCGTGCCCGAGAAGATCAGTGGAAAGATCGCGAGCGCCAACAGCACGATCACGCAGGGCGCGAGCAGCAGGTAGGCCGTGCGCCGCTGCTGGCGCGCGACACCGCCCGGCCGCCCGGACCGTGGCGGCCCGGCCGCCCGCAGCGGCCGGGCCTCGATGCTAACGTCCGTCACGGTCGAGGCTCCGGGGAGCCCCCGGCCTCACGCACTCACGAATAGTAGCCGCTGTCCTCCATGATGCGGTAAACCCGCTTGCTCATGGCCGCCATCGCGTCTTCGATGCTCTGCTCCTCGTTGACCGCGTCGGCCACCTCCTCGCCCATGGCGCCCATGATGGCATAGGCCTCCGGCACCGTGGGCGTGTTGACCACGGAGACCGGATACGCCTTCATCAGGCCGACGAAGAAGGGCTTGCGGTCCGCCCAGCGGCTGAGCGTCGAGCGGCGCGAGAGCTGGCCACCAGCACCCACGATCGCATCCGCGATGAGCGGACTGCCGTCGAGATCCTCCCGGTCGCCCGAGTTGAGGAACTTGATCCAGGCGAACGCGGTTTCCCGATTGCCGCCGAAGGTCGGCATGAACTGGCCGAAGCCACCGGCGAGCGCGCGGTGCGCGCCGTTGGGCCCGGTGCCCCTCGGCGAGAGGTCCATGTGCCAGTGCTCGTGCAGGTCCGTGTACGTCGGGTCGTTGAGCACCGCGGTGCCCCAGGTGAGTGGGCTGTAGAGCGCCGTGCCCTGGGCGAACACCTGGTTGACCTCGTCCTCGCCGGCGTTGGCGGAGACCGGGTGTGCGTACTTCTGGAGCTCGACCAGGACCTTCAGGGCCTGGAAGGACTCCTCGCTCTCCAGAGTCACCGTATAGTCCTTGTTCTCCTCGTCGGTGAAGACGGCACCGCCCATGCCGCGTAGAGCACCGAAGAACTGGTAGCCGGCCCAGAAGCTGCGCGCCATCGCCGCGCAGTAGGCGTAGCGCTCATTGGCCGGGTCGTGGATCTCCTTGCAGGCGTCGATCACGTCGTCCCAGGTCAACGGCGGGGAAATGCCGGCCTTCTCGAAGACGTCCTTGCGGTAGAAGGTCATCATCGCGTTGCCGTCCGGCGCGAGCGCTGCGATGTACCCTGGCGGGGCCGGCCCCTTCGGCAGATTCCACATGTGCCGATAATTCTCCGGCACGTCCTCCTCGTAGTCCGCGAGCCAGTCCGGGAAGGGCTCCAGATAGGGGCCGAGGTCTGTGAGCGCGCCCATCGCGTCGAGCGCTGCGAACTGGGCGTGGTCCTGGGTGATGATGTCGAAGGCGTCGCTCTTGGACCGCATGTAGGTGTTGATCTGGGTCAGCGCCTCGCTCATCGGCTTGGACACGACTTCGAGCTCGACGTTGGGAAACACCTTGTCGAAGAGCGGCTTGACCGCCCTCAAGGAATTCGCAAGCCGTTTGCCGGACGATGCGAAGTGAACGATGGTGCCGCCGACATCGGCATGCACCTCCTTAGGCACGAACTGTGCCGCAAGCGTCGCGCCGAGCGCGGTCGCAGCCGAGGCCTTGAGCACCTGGCGGCGGGTCAGCTCCCGCTCGCGAAAGTGCTTGATGCGCTTCATCGCGCTATCGTAGGCTCTGCTATCGTGGTCTGAATTTCGCATATGCGCCTCCCTTAGCGTGTCTGCGTCGGGCAGATGGAAGCCTTCCCATCCGGAAAAACGCTACCACGGATGTCTCACCACGGTCACGGCCCGCGTTCGGAGCGTATCGGTGCGCAACTGTCCTTTCCGGACGCGGTGTGTAGACTGCGCGCCGGCACGCACCTTCACGATTCGGGAGCAAGGCCTTGTTCAAATCCAGATTGCGGCGGCTCTCGGTCTTTCTCGCGCTTGCCGTCGCGGCGGGGAGCATGATGACTGACCAGACCGAGACCCAAGCCGACGAGGGCGCAAAACCCGTCGTCACCTTCGAGACCTCACACGGCTCGTTCGCCGTCGCGCTGGAGCCCGAATCCGCGCCCAAGACGGTCGAGAACTTCCTCGCTTACGTCCGGGCGGGGCACTACGACGGGACCATCTTCCACCGCATTATCGCGAGCTTCATGATTCAGGGCGGCGGCTACGACGAGCGTTACCAGCAGCTGTCGACCCGAGCGCCGATCGAGAACGAGGCGCCGGATGCGCCCGGCAACGACCGGGGCACGATCGCCATGGCGCGCACGGCCGATCCGCACTCCGCCACGGCGCAGTTCTTCATTAACGTGGCCGACAACGACTTCCTCAACCACAGTGGCAAGAACCCGCAAGGCTGGGGCTATGCCGCGTTCGGCCGGGTGGTCGACGGCATGGAGACCGTGGACCGCATCGCCGCGTTGCAGACCGGCCCCGGCGGCCCGTTCCCGAGCGACGTGCCGCAAGAGGCCGTGGTCATCCAGAAAGTGACGGCGCCTCCCGACTCCTGATCGGAAGGCGCCTAACGTCGACGAGCGGTCCGGGCGATGCCGGCCGAGCATCAGGCGGACTACATCGTGGTCGGCGCCGGCTCGGCCGGGAGCGTCGTCGCTGCGCGCCTCTCGGAGGACGGGCGGCGGCAGGTGCTGCTGCTGGAAGCCGGCGGTTCGGACCGCCGCCTCACCATCCTCATGCCTGCGGCGACCATGCTGTTCGCGATCACCAACCCGCGCTACGACTGGCGCTTCATGGCGGAGCCCGACCCCACCCGCGACGGGCGCGAGGACTACATGCCGCGCGGCAAGGTGCTGGGCGGCACCAGTTCGATCAACGCCACCTCGTTCATTCGGGGCGCGCCGGAGGATTACAACGGCTGGGCGGCGCTCGGCTGTCGCGGCTGGGACTTCGAGACCGTGCTTCCCTATTTCCGCCGGCTTGAGGATTACGAAGGAGGCGCCAACGAGTACCGTGGCGCCGGCGGCCCGCTTTCTGTCTCCCACATCCGCTCGGTGCATCCGCTCTCCCGCGCCTTGATCGAGAGCTGCGTGAAGGCGGGCATGACGTTCCGGGAGGACATCAACCTGCCGCCGCAGATGGGCGTGGGCTACATGCAGGCCAGCCAGCGAAAGGGCTGGCGGCACAGCACGTCGCGCGCGTATCTCTGGCCGGCCAAGGAGCGTGCAAACCTGCGCATCGTGACCCACGCGCAGGCGCTGGGCCTCACGTTCGAGGGCACCCGGGCCACAGGCGTCGAATATCTGCGCCGGGGTAAGCGCAGGCGAGCAACAGCCTCCAAGGCAGTTGTTCTTTGCGCGGGCAGCTTCGGCTCGCCGCAGCTCCTGATGCTCTCCGGCGTGGGGCCTGCGGCGCACCTCCGCGAGCACGGCATCGAGGTGCGCAACGACCTGCCTGGCGTTGGCGAGAACATGCAGGACCACGCCGGGATCAGCCAGACCATGTGGGTCAACCGCAAGACCTACAACGTGCAAACCGGGCTACTCAGCGCGCTTGTCTATGGTGCCCAGTGGCTGCTGTCCGGCACCGGGCCTGCGTCTGACGCCGATCGCCCAGGTTTGCGGCTACAGACGCTGCGACCCCAGCAAGTCGCGCAGCCACGTGCAGTATCTCTTCTCGCCGGCCGGCTACGATCTGACCGCCGACGGGCCGGAGGTCTTCGAAAGTAACTACCCAGGTACCCCAATCCTGAGTTGAGGACGGTGATTATGGCGGCGGCCGCGGCCTGGTTCTGCCACCGCGATTGGTTCTTGACCTCATAGAGTTGCGGGACTATGGACTGCTCTCTCGCGTGACGGGAGCGGTCCATGGGGTATTTCGGCTCGAAGGCGACAGCAGGTCTGTGCCAAGCGCTGATTGCGCTGATGCCGCCGCACTCCGTCTACATCGAAAGCCACCTTGGGGGCGGGGCGCTGATGAAGCGCAAGCCGCCGGCCGTGCGTTCGATCGGCATCGACCGCGATGCGCAGGCGCTCGAGGCCTTCGTCTGCGACTACCCGGTCGATCTGGTTCACGGCTGTGCCCATGACTTCCTGGCCTCGTTCCCGTTCCTGGGCCCGGAGCTGGTTTACAGCGATCCGCCCTATCTGCACGCGACCCGCCGCTCGGCGCAGCGCTACCGCTTCGAGTACGAGGAGGCCGGCCACGTCGCGCTTCTCGCGCTGCTCAAGGCTCTGCCCTGCCAGGTCATGATCTCGGGCCATCCGTCGGCGCTCTATGACGAGGTGCTGGCGGGATGGCGCCGGCTGGCGCTGCAGGTCACGACCCAGGGTCTGGTGCGAACCGAGGTCGTCTGGTTCAACTACGCCCCCGACCGGATGCATTGGGCCAGCCACGCAGGCCGGAACTTCACCGACCGCCAGCGCATCAAGCGCAAGGCAGCCAACTGGGGCCGGCGCTACCAGGCCTTGCCGCCGGGCGAACGCCTCGCCGTGCTCGCCGCCATGATGGCCGTCGAGGCCGAAGACACGTGACGGTGTCGCACTGGCACGAAGACCTCGCCGCCCGTAACGAGGCCTTCTGCTGCCTGAAGGAGCTTCTCGAGCCATCATCCCTCGCAACCACTGTCGTCGTTGCCGTCCGGGAATGGGGGCAGGGGCTGCTGCGATCAGCCACCGCGCTCGCCCGGGAAAATGCCGCACTCGAGCAGGAGAACGCGGCCCTGCGCGAGCGCATCGCCGAACTCGAGCGCAGCGCGGCCCTCAACAGCACCACAAGCAGCAAGCCCCCCGCCAGCGACGGGCTCAAGAAGAAAAGCGGAGCCCAGAGGCGCACCCAAAGCCAGCGCGGAAAGTCCGGCGGGCCCAGTGGCGGCCAGCCCGGCCACAAGGGAACCACCCTCGCGCGGAGCGACAGCCCGGACCGTGTCGTCGATCACCACCCCTCCACCTGTTCCGGCTGTGGCGTCGAGCTCTCGGACGCCGACCGGCAAGGCGCGCCCGCCTGTCGGCAGGTCTTCGACGTACCCGAGCCGCAGCCTCTCGAGGTCACCGAACACCGCGCCCATCGCTGCCTCTGCGGCGCATGCGGCACGCTGACACGAGCCGCCTTCCCGCCGGGCGTCACCGCCCCGGTCCAGTACGGCCCTCGCATCACCGCTTGGGTGAGTTACCTGCTGTACGCCCAGTTCGTGCCCGAGAAGCGTCTGGCCGAACTCATGAGCGACATCTTCGCGGTGTCCATCTCCACTGCCACGATCGCCGCCATGGGCCGGCGCACAGCGCAGCGCTTCGAGGGCTTCCTCGACCATGTCGCCGATCTGATCCGCACGCAGGCGCCGGTCAAGCACCTCGACGAGACCGGCCTGCGTATCGCCGCCCGTACCCGCTGGCTCCATGTGCTGTGCACCCCGTTGCTCACCGTCCTGCGCATCGGCGAGGGACGCGGCGATGTCGAAAAGAACCTGAAAGGCATCCTCGTCCACGACGACTTCGCCCCCTACTTCACCATCAAGGGCGTCCGCCACGGCGCCTGCAACGCACATCACCTGCGCGAACTCCAGGCCCTGATCGACATCGAGAAGGAGGAATGGGCGGCGAGCATGCACCGCCTGCTTCAGCGCGCGCGCAGGGCCGCCCGCTTCGCCCGTGAGAAAGACCGTCAAGTCCCCGCCTCCCTGGTGGCCCGCATCTCAAGGGCATGGGACCGTATCCTCGAAGAAGCCATCGCCTTCCATGAGGCCCAACCGCCGCTCCAGATCGCAAAGCGAGGGCGAAAGAAACGCCGCATCGGCCACAACCTCGCGCGCCGCCTTCAAAAGCATAAGGAGGGCTGCCTGCGCTTCCTCACCGACCTGCGCACGCCGTTCACGAATAACGAGGCGGAGCGTGACATCCGTATGAACAAAGTGCATGAGAAGATCTCAGGCGGCTTCCGCTCCCTGCAAGGCGCCTGCAACTTCGCCGGAATGCGCAGCGTCATCGTCACCGCTCGAAAGCAAGGCTGGAACATCCTGCAAATCCTGGCGCACCCGGAACCGATGCAGCTGATCCCTATACTGCGCTCCTGAACTTCTCCGGCTCATCCTGAGTATCGCTGTCCTCTCATCTTGTTCGCGACGCGGCGTTCATCATCCTCTCGCGCTCAAGAGAGTAGGCACCCCCGCGGCGTGGGGGCGTTGACGCAAAAGGAACTGGCTTGTTCCATAAGAGAGAGGGGGTACCTGGGCAGTTACCTTCGAAAAGCCTGCGATCACGGGTCTCACCAACCTGCACCGGCCCTATTCGGCCGGTAGGGTGCGCCTCGCCTCGGCCGATCCACTGAAGCAGCCTGCGATCCAGCCCAACCTCTTCGCCGACGAGCGCGACATCGAGACCCTGATTCTGGGCTCCCGCTTCTTCCGCACGGTGCTGGAGAGCGAGCCCATCGCGCGCTACATCGTGGGCGAGCACCTGCCCGGCAGGGACGTGCAGAGCGACGACGAGTGGACCGACTACATCCGCGCCAACGCCATTGGCGTCTATCACCCTGCCGGCACCTGCAAGATGGGGCATGATCCCATGGCGGTGGTGGACGACGGCCTCAAGGTGCACGGGATGGAGGGACTCTACGTCGCCGACGCCTCGATCATGCCGACGGTCGTCAGTGCCAACCTCAACGCCACCTGCATTATGATCGGCGAGCGCGCGGGGGAGATGATCCGCGCCGCTACGTGATTAGCGCCGCCCGCAAGAACTTCAAGGGAGGACCTCATGCCCTTTACCCTCGCCGCCACGCTCAGAATCAAGAAGAAGCACGTCGCCGAGTTCACCCGGCTGGTGAAGCGCCACGCCAACAACACCGTGACCAAGGAACCGGGCTGCATCAGCTTCGAGGTCAGCGTCGACCGCGACGACCCGCGCCGCTTCATCTTCTACGAGGTCTATGTCGAGGAGGCCGATTTCGACGCCCACACGCAAACCCCGTGGCTCAAGCGCCAGATGGAGCGGACCGCGCACATGGTCGACGGCGAAGTGGAGATGGTCGCCTTCGGTCACCGCATCGCCGCGCCCAACAAGTAACGCCCCGTCGACTGCCGGCCGGGCATCACTCCTCTTCGGCGAACTCCATGATGACCTGGTCGGCGGCAAGGCTGTCGCCGACCTTGGCCCTGATCGCGACGATGCATCCGTCGCGTTCGGCGCGGAGCACGTTCTCCATCTTCATGGCATCCACGATGGCGAGCGGCTGCCCCGCCCGCACGTTGTCGCCCTCCGATACGGGAAGCGCCACCACCAGCCCGGGCATGGGCGAGAGCAGGAAGCGCGAGAGGTCGGGCGCCTCCTTCGCCGGCATCGTGGCGGCAAGCTCCGCTGCCCGGGGCGTGCGCACATGTGCCCTGACCTCGCAGCCCCGCCAGCGCAGAGTGAGCGCCGTGCCTCGGCGCCGGACCTGAATCGTGACGGGAGCGCCGGCTACGGTGCCGATGAAGAGGCTCTCGTGGGGCTGCCAGTCGCTCGCCACCGGGACCCCCCGCTCGCCGTCGACGACGGTGAGTCCGTCCGCGCCTTCCTCGATGCGCACCTCGTGGCGGCTGGCGCCGAGATCGACCACCCACTCGCCGGTATGCCGCACCGGCGGCAGGCCCTCGATCTGCCCCGAGATACGCCCCGCGCGAGCCGCGAGCCGCGCGTGAACCAGCGCCGCCACGGGCACGAGCACCGCGCGTGCCTCGTCTGTGAGCGCCGCGGGGTCGAAGCGCCCGCCGAACTCCTCCTCGATGAAGGCCGTGGAGAGCCGCCCTTCGGCGAAGCGCGGGCGCCCGAGCACGGCGTTGAGAAAGCCAGCATTGTGGGCGACGCCGCGAATCTCGTAGCGATCGAGCGCATCCTGCATGGCGGCGATCGCCGCCGGTCGGTCGGGGCCGTGGGTGACGAGCTTCGCGATCATGGGATCGTAAAACATCGAAATCTCTGAGCCCTCGTCTACACCGGCGTCAACGCGGCAGGTCTCGCTCGCCGCGGGCTCACGGTAGCGCGAGAGGCGACCGATGGAGGGGACGAAGCCCCGCGCCGGGTCCTCAGCATAGATGCGGCACTCCATCGCCCAGCCGTTCCGTCCGACATCTTCCTGGCTGAAGGACAGGGGATCGCCGGCAGAGATCCTGATCTGCTGCTCCACCAGGTCGATACCGGTGACCATCTCCGTAATCGGATGCTCGACCTGGAGCCGCGTATTCATCTCCAGGAAGTAGAAGTTCCGCTGCTGGTCGGCGACGAACTCCACCGTGCCGGCGGAGCGATAGCCCACGGCAGCAGCCAGCGCGCAGGCCTGCGCCCCCATTGCCGCCCGCGTCGCCTCGTCGAGCAGCGGGCTCGGCGTCTCCTCGATCACCTTCTGGTGGCGGCGCTGGATCGAGCATTCGCGCTCGCCCAAGTGGACGACCGTGCCGGCGCCATCTGCGAGCACCTGGATTTCGATATGGCGCGGGTCCTGGATGAAGCGCTCGACGAACACGCGCCCGTCGCCGAAGGCCGACACCGCTTCGTTGATGGCGGACGACATGCCCTCGCGCAGCCCGGACTCGTCCCGGACCAGCCGCATGCCCTTGCCGCCGCCGCCGGCCGATGCCTTGATCATCACCGGATATCCGATCTCGCGCGCTGCGGCGATCGCTTCGTCGGCATCGTCGACCGCGTCCTCGGTGCCGGGAATGGTCGCAACACCGGCTTCAGCCGCGATCCTGCGGGCGGCGAGCTTGTCTCCCATCGCCGCGATGGCGTCCGCTGGCGGTCCGATGAAGGTGATTCCGGCTTCGGCCAGCGCCTCGGCGAACGCGGCGCTCTCGGAGAGGAAGCCGTAGCCGGGATGCACGGCTTCGGCGCCGGTCTCGGCGATGGCGTCGAGCAGGACATCGACGTTCAGATAACTCTCGGCGGCAGTGGCGGGGCCGATTGGTACGGCCTCGTCCGCCATGCGCACGTGCAGCGCACCCTCGTCGGCCTCCGAATAGACCGCGACGGTACCGATGCCCAAGCGCCGCGCGGAGCGGATCACCCGGCAGGCGATCTCACCGCGATTGGCGATCAGGATCTTGGAGAACAACGCCGCCCCTCGCGCCCTACAACGGGATATTCCCGTGCTTCTTCCACGGGTTCTCGAGCCGCTTGGTGCGCAGAGTCTCGAAGGCGCGCGCGACGCGGGCACGGGTGTCCTGCGGGCGGATCACGTCGTCGATGAAGCCGCGGCTTGCCGCAACGAAGGGGTTGGCGAAGGTGCGGCGGTACTCCTCGGTCTTGGCATCCACGGCGGTGGGATCGTCCAGCGAGCCGCGGAAGATGATCTCCACCGCGCCTTTCGGTCCCATGACCGCAATCTCGGCAGTCGGCCACGCATAATTGAGATCGCCGCGCAGGTGCTTGGACGCCATCACGTCGTAGGCGCCGCCATAGGCCTTGCGCGTGATGACGGTGACCTTGGGCACTGTCGCTTCGGCGTAAGCGTAAAGCAGCTTGGAGCCGTGGGTGATGATAGCGCCGTATTCTTGGTCGGTGCCGGGCAGGAAGCCGGGCACATCGACGAAGGTAAGCAGCGGAATGTTGAAGCAGTCGCAGAACCGGACGAAGCGCCCCGCCTTGCGCGAGGATGCGATATCGAGGCAGCCGGCTAGCACGGTCGGCTCGTTTGCGACGATGCCGATGGTGCTGCCTGCGATGCGGCCGAAGCCTGTGATGATGTTCTGCGCGAATGCCGGCTTCAGCTCGAAGAAGTCGCCCTCGTCGACCACCTTCGCAATCAGTTCCTTCATGTCGTAGGGCTGATTGGGATTGGCCGGCACCAGCCTGTCGAGGGAGGGCTCCGCGCGGGTTAGGGGATCCGTGGTCGGCCACGCGGGCGGCTGCTCACGATTGTTAGCAGGCAGAAAGTCGATGAAGCGCCGGGTCTCGGCCAGCGCCTCGACATCGTTGTCGAAGGACTGGTCGGCGACGCCCGAGCGGCCCGTGTGGGTGCCCGCGCCGCCCAGTTCCTCGTGGGTCACCACCTCGTGGGTGACGGTCTTCACCACGTCCGGCCCGGTCACGAACATGTAGGCGCTGTCCGCAACCATGAAGATCGCATCGGTCATGGCGGGCGAATAGACCGCACCGCCGGCGCAGGGGCCCATAATCACCGAGACCTGGGGAACGACGCCGGAGGCCAGGACGTTGCGCTGGAACACTTCCGCGTACCCCGCGAGCGAGGCCACACCCTCATGAATGCGCGCGCCGCCGGAATCGTTGAGCCCCACTACCGGCGCGCCCACCCGCATGGCGTGATCCATGATCTTGCAGATCTTTTCCGCGTGCGCCTCGCTAAGCGAGCCGCCGAAGACGGTGAAGTCCTGGCTGAAGACGAAGACAAGCCGCCCGTTGATCGTGCCGCGTCCGGTAACGACGCCATCGCCCGGCACGCGCTGCTCGGCCATGCCGAAGTCCGAGGAGCGGTGCTCGACGAACACGTCGTATTCCTCGAACGAGCCGTCGTCGAGCAGCAGTTCCAGACGCTCGCGGGCAGTGAGCTTGCCCTTGGCATGCTGCCGCTCGATCCGCGCTTCGCCGCCGCCCAACCGGGCGCGGGTACGGCGCTCTTCAAGCGTGCGCAGGATGTCGTCCATCGCCTCCCTTCCCGGTGACGCTTGGAATTGCCCCGCCGCCGCTTGGTCTTAGCATGAAACCTCCCGGTGGGGCGACCAGCCGGCCTCACGGGCGCTTTCGTAAGGCCGGTTCGTCACGCGCACACGATGTTGTGCGCCGGCCCGTAGGGGAAGCCGGTGATGTCTTCGGCGCCGTCCTTAGTCACTACCAGGATGTCGTGCTCGCGGTAACCGCCTGCCCCGGGCTCGCCTTCGGGAATCATGATCATCGGCTCCATGGACACCACCATATTGGGCTCCAATACGGTCGGCACATCCTCGCGAAGCTCAAGTCCCGCCTCGCGGCCGTAATAGTGGCAAAGCACGCCGAAGCTGTGGCCGTAGCCGAAGGTGCGGTTCTTTAGCAGGCCATAGCGCTCGTAAATCGTGTTGAGCTCGGCGGCGATGTCGCAGCAGCGGGTGCCCGGTTTGATCAGCGCAATCCCGGCCTCGTGCACTTCGACATTGATGTTCCAGAGCCGCAGGTACTCGTCGGAGCATTCCTCGGCGAAGAGTGTCCGCTCCAGCGCCGTGTAGTAGCCCGATGGCATGGGGAAGCAATTGAGGCTCAGGATGTCGCCGCGCTCGATCCGGCGTGAGGTCACGGGGTTATGGGCGCCGTCGGTGTTGATGCCGGACTGGAACCAGGTCCAGGTGTCCATCAGCTCCACATGGGGCTGGCTTTGGCCGATCTCGCGCACCATGGCTTGAGTCGCGTGGAGCGCCACTTCGAATTCCGGCACGCCGACCCCGATTGCCTCCACGCAGGCCGCGCCGCCGATGTCGGCGATGCGGGCGCTCTCTCGGACCCAGGCAATCTCTTCGTCGGACTTGACCATGCGCATACGCATGGTGGGCTTGCTCACGTCGACCAGTTCCGCTGTCGGCAACGCACCTTGCAGCTTGCGCAGGTTCTCAACATTGATGCGGTCGAACTCGATGCCGACACGTCCACCGTCCTGAATCAGTTGCTTGACGGCAACGAAGTAGTTGTCCCGGTGCCAGTCGGTATAGACGAGGTTGTCGCCGAAGGTGCGCCGCCATGGCTGACCTGCGTCGATGTTGGCCGAGATCGTGGTCTGGCTCCCCTGCGTGACCACCAGGCCGTAGTTGCGGCCGAAGGAGCAGTAGAGGAAGTCACTGAAGTAGTGGATGTTGTGATGCGAGGTGAACAGACAAGCATCGATCTGCTTCTCGGCCATGTAGGCGCGCAAGGCCTTGAGCCGCCGGTTCATTTCTTGCGCGGAGAATGTCGGCCTGACCTTCTCGCCGTTCTGGATCCTTTTGAGTTGCTCCATTGTCCTCACCCTAACCGTTGACAAAGATCGTGCTGCGAGGCGGGTGGCGCCGTCAACGTTGCAGCATGCGCTGCGGCACAAAGGCCGAATTTCCTGGCACTGTCGCAGGATGCACGGCGCGAGGCTACTTCACCGTCGTACCGTGTCTTGCCCGTCAGTGTGTGTCTATGCGGGCCTGTGCTCAAGGCACCATCTATCCGGTATAGGACGCCAAAGCAGGACTGCCATACTTCGCCAGAATACGAATTTATTTTCACATTTGCTCAATCCAATTGGAGACTTATGCCAACAAAGATGGTAACTACCCAGGTACCCCGCCGCCAGTTCTGAGTGCGTGCTGATGTTGCTTGCCGTCGGTGCCGTTTCGCCGTCGGCGCGTCGTTGATCTCCGCTTGACTGTATAGGTTCAGACTTCCTGACCTCTGCTGATTTTAGGTGACACGAGCCGCGCGGATTCCGAGGCCCCGTCGATGTCGTAGACTATGCGCAGACGGGTGCCGGGGAAGACCGTTTCGGTGGCGTTCAGGTCGCTCAGAACCGCATCGATCCAACGGTCGCAGGCGTCGTTTGCGAGGCCAAGAATGTGGACCCGCAGGAGGCCATTGCCAGGATCCGGCAGGATGTCGGCATCGGCGGTGAGCAGCGCTTGAAGCAGTTTCCGGGGATGGGGCTTGTGGCCCTGCGCCTGCATGACGGGAATCATCATGCGGGTTTCGGCGCGGTAGGCGATCATCCGGATGACGTCGAGGAGGAGGCGCTCGCGCGCGGGCAAGGCATCGAGCTGCTCGGCTTCGTCGAGGTCGCCGGCCCGGCAGTGCTTGGGCGTCTCCCTGCGGCTGGCCCTGACGATGTCGCGGACATCCTGGAGGTCCCTGACTTCCCTCCTGAGTTCCGCCGTCGGCTGCTTCTTCCGGGCCGTGTCGGCGATGCGGTTGCGCAGGCGGCCAAGCTGGCGGTCGAGGCGATGGATTGCCTTGTCATAGGCCCGCCGCAGCGGGTTGACGACCATGGCGGCGGGATCGAGAGGCTCGAGCTCGTGGGTCGGCAGGGCGTCGAGATTGAACTCGTCACGCATGTACTTGAAGAAGTTCTCCTGCGACCAGCGCGAGAACATGGCGCCCGCAACCTCAGCCATCGGCTTGTGCGGATCGGTGGTGATCAGCGGCACCTGACGGCCGTTGTCGAGCAGGCGGCGGATCTGGCGCACCCTGAAGCCGTTCGGCAACGTCACCGGCTTCTCAGCCAGCCGCATGGTGGCGCTGCCGTCCGCCGCCGGTCCGTGAATGGGAACGGTCATCGCGCCGAAGTCCTCGGCCGGCCAGTCCTCGCCCCTGAAGTTCTTGTGCCAGGTCAGGCAGGCGACGCCGCGCCTCGCCAGCCGGCGGAACAGATCCGGGCTCCAGCCCTCGCGGTCGAAGACCAGGGTGAGCGCCGGCTGGCCGGGATGCTCGGCGGTCAGGTCCGGCGCCCCGGCGCCAACGATCCCAAGCTCCTGCAGCGCCGGCACCACGTCGGCTTCGATGGCCGCGACCATCTTCGGGTCCAGCGGCTTGTGCAGACAGAGCAGCGGCTTGCCGCCCAGAGCGTTGATCCAGTAGCTGGCGCGTGCCGGCAGGCACAGCTTCTCGCGCGAGACGAAGTGCTTGGGCAAGCGCCCCTTGCGGCCGGAGTAGACCTTGACGTGCCCGTCGATGGCCAGCGTCGCCCAGAGCTCCGGCTCGTCGGCGCCTGCCAGCGCCTGGCAAGGGCGAGCTGCCACGCCCGCACGCCGGCCTCGTCGTCGGCGATGAGAGCGATCTTGCGGCGCAGCGTCTTGACCTCGGGGCAGCGATCGAGGCCGAGAATGGCGCCCCATTCGCCCGGCGCCTGGTAGCGCAGGCTCTCGGGGTTGCGCACCCGCGCCAAGGTCATGAAGGCCAGGAAGAGCAGGATCGTAGGCAAGCCGTAATAGCCCTTCGGCAGCAATGGCAGGAGACCGGTCTCGGAGAGAAGACCTTCCTTCAGCAGGGCCGGCAGGGCGGCGAGCACGCCGCCGAAGCGGACACCGCGGGCGGCGGCGGCGAACTGCGGTTCGACCGGCCCCGCCTGTCCACAACTGGCCAGAACCCGAGCCGGAACATCGCAAGTCGCACGCCCCATCGGCGCCTGCCGGTCCCGCCGATCGCGCGCGCTGCGATCCGTTTGCGGCTGCGCTTCCAGCCCCGGCGCCGTCTCCGGCCCCGGGGCACCGGTACTCTCTTCATCGACACGGCCTTCAGGAGCCGCACCCGCGTCAGGCGGCGCAGCCAGCGCTGAGCGTCCGGGCTCCCCATCCGCCTCCGTGTTGCCGATCAGTCCCTGACGGCGCCACTTGTTGACCGATGGCGCTGACACGCCGAGAACCCGGGCCGCCGCAGAGCCGCTCAGGCCCGATGCCAGCAACGCCGTCGCCTTCTCCGCCAACTCCGGAGTGAACACCGACGGCCCGCGACCGCGCCGGGGCTTCATGAACCCCGCTTCGCCCTCGGCCAGGTAGCGCCGTCGTGCGCGCTGCACCGTCGCGCGCGAGACAGCGAAAGCGTCAGCCAGTTCCTGCGGCGAGACCGCGCTGATCGCCGCGAGGCGGCCGATCCGCAAGAGCATGGCCGTGCGGTCATCGGCGGCGTGGCTGTCAAAGGGAATGAGGTTGGAAAAGTAGGTGAAGGTGTCGTCCGAGATCAGGACGGCGAAGCAGCTGTTGCCGATCGAGACCGCCTCTGGAGGGCACATTGGGAGGGTACTGGGCATGGTTGAGACCGTGCAATTGGTATCAAATTATAATATCAGACCTCGGGCGCGACACCCAGCGAAAAACCGCCTGAAACAACCGAAATGTATCAGAATTCAAGGAGTTCCCGGCACGCTGCCCAGAACAGCCAGCATCACGAGGTCAGGAAGTCTGAACCTCGCGCGCCGCCTTCAAAAGCATAAGGAGGGCTGCCTGCGCTTCCTCACCGACCTGCGCACGCCGTTCACGAATAACGAGGCGGAGCGTGACATCCGTATGAACAAAGTGCATGAGAAGATCTCAGGCGGCTTCCGCTCCCTGCAAGGCGCCTGCAACTTCGCCGGAATGCGCAGCGTCATCGTCACCGCTCGAAAGCAAGGCTGGAACATCCTGCAAATCCTGGCGCACCCGGAACCGATGCAGCTGATCCCTATACTGCGCTCCTGAACTTCTCCGGCTCATCCTGAGTATCGCTGTCCTCTCATCTTGTTCGCGACGCGGCGTTCATCATCCTCTCGCGCTCAAGAGAGTAGGCACCCCCGCGGCGTGGGGGCGTTGACGCAAAAGGAACTGGCTTGTTCCATAAGAGAGAGGGGGTACCTGGGCAGTTACGAAATATCCAATGTGGTGCCCGCAGGTGGTACCCGGCGCACCCAGCGCGCGGTCATGGCACTCTTGCCACCTCGCGTGGCAGAGTGGACAATTGAAATTTTCCACATCCAATCATCCACTTGCGCCGAAGCGGTGGCCAAATGTTGGCTTGGGCGTTTGGGGTGACGTGCGCGACCGCCGGCCAGCAAGATGTGGGGAGTGGGCTAGTCGGCCACTCGGAGCAGCCGCAAAATGTGCGCCAAAATCGAACGGCCGGAAACGGCCCCATACGATCCGGGACCGCTCCGTACCACGTAGACTCAGACTTCCTGACCTCTGCTGATTTTAGGTGACACGAGCCGCGCGGATTCCGAGGCCCCGTCGATGTCATAGACTATGCGCAGACGGGTGCCGGGGAAGACCGTTTCGGTGGCGTTCAGGTCGCTCAGAACCGCATCGATCCAACGGTCGCAGGCGTCGTTTGCGAGGCCAAGAATGTGGACCCGCAGGAGGCCATTGCCAGGATCCGGCAGGATGTCGGCATCGGCGGTGAGCAGCGCTTGAAGCAGTTTCCGGGGATGGGGCTTGTGGCCCTGCGCCTGCATGACGGGAAGCATCATGCGGGTTTCGGCGCGGTAGGCGATCATCCGGATGACGTCGAGGAGGAGGCGCTCGCGCGCGGGCAAGGCATCGAGCTGCTCGGCTTCGTCGAGGTCGCGCCGGCCCGGCAGTGCTTGGGCGTCTCCCTGCGGCTGGCCCTGACGATGTCGCGGACATCCTGGAGGTCCCTGACTTCCCTCCTGAGTTCCGCCGTCGGCTGCTTCTTCCGGGCCGTGTCGGCGATGCGGTTGCGCAGGCGGCCAAGCTGGCGGTCGAGGCGATGGATTGCCTTGTCATAGGCCCGCCGCAGCGGGTTGACGACCATGGCGGCGGGATCGAGAGGCTCGAGCTCGTGGGTCGGCAGGGCGTCGAGATTGAACTCGTCACGCATGTACTTGAAGAAGTTCTCCTGCGACCAGCGCGAGAACATGGCGCCCGCAACCTCAGCCATCGGCTTGTGCGGATCGGTGGTGATCAGCGGCACCTGACGGCCGTTGTCGAGCAGGCGGCGGATCTGGCGCACCCTGAAGCCGTTCGGCAACGTCACCGGCTTCTCAGCCAGCCGCATGGTGGCGCTGCCGTCCGCCGCCGGTCCGTGAATGGGAACGGTCATCGCGCCGAAGTCCTCGGCCGGCCAGTCCTCGCCCCTGAAGTTCTTGTGCCAGGTCAGGCAGGCGACGCCGCGCCTCGCCAGCCGGCGGAACAGATCCGGGCTCCAGCCCTCGCGGTCGAAGACCAGGGTGAGCGCCGGCTGGCCGGGATGCTCGGCGGTCAGGTCCGGCGCCCCGGCGCCAACGATCCCAAGCTCCTGCAGCGCCGGCACCACGTCGGCTTCGATGGCCGCGACCATCTTCGGGTCCAGCGGCTTGTGCAGACAGAGCAGCGGCTTGCCGCCCAGAGCGTTGATCCAGTAGCTGGCGCTCGCCGGCAGGCACAGCTTCTCGCGCGAGACGAAGTGCTTGGGCAAGCGCCCCTTGCGGCCGGAGTAGACCTTGACGTGCCCGTCGATGGCCAGCGTCGCCCAGAGCTCCGGCTCGTCGGCGCCTGCCAGCGCCTGGCAAGGGCGAGCTGCCACGCCCGCACGCCGGCCTCGTCGTCGGCGATGAGAGCGATCTTGCGGCGCAGCGTCTTGACCTCGGGGCAGCGATCGAGGCCGAGAATGGCGCCCCATTCGCCCGGCGCCTGGTAGCGCAGGCTCTCGGGGTTGCGCACCCGCGCCAAGGTCATGAAGGCCAGGAAGAGCAGGATCGTAGGCAAGCCGTAATAGCCCTTCGGCAGCAATGGCAGGAGACCGGTCTCGGAGAGAAGACCTTCCTTCAGCAGGGCCGGCAGGGCGGCGAGCACGCCGCCGAAGCGGACACCGCGGGCGGCGGCGGCGAACTGCGGTTCGACCGGCCCCGCCTGTCCACAACTGGCCAGAACCCGAGCCGGAACATCGCAAGTCGCACGCCCCATCGGCGCCTGCCGGTCCCGCCGATCGCGCGCGCTGCGATCCGTTTGCGGCTGCGCTTCCAGCCCCGGCGCCGTCTCCGGCCCCGGGGCACCGGTACTCTCTTCATCGACACGGCCTTCAGGAGCCGCACCCGCGTCAGGCGGCGCAGCCAGCGCTGAGCGTCCGGGCTCCCCATCCGCCTCCGTGTTGCCGATCAGTCCCTGACGGCGCCACTTGTTGACCGATGGCGCTGACACGCCGAGAACCCGGGCCGCCGCAGAGCCGCTCAGGCCCGATGCCAGCAACGCCGTCGCCTTCTCCGCCAACTCCGGAGTGAACACCGACGGCCCGCGACCGCGCCGGGGCTTCATGAACCCCGCTTCGCCCTCGGCCAGGTAGCGCCGTCGTGCGCGCTGCACCGTCGCGCGCGAGACAGCGAAAGCGTCAGCCAGTTCCTGCGGCGAGACCGCGCTGATCGCCGCGAGGCGGCCGATCCGCAAGAGCATGGCCGTGCGGTCATCGGCGGCGTGGCTGTCAAAGGGAATGAGGTTGGAAAAGTAGGTGAAGGTGTCGTCCGAGATCAGGACGGCGAAGCAGCTGTTGCCGATCGAGACCGCCTCTGGAGGGCACATTGGGAGGGTACTGGGCATGGTTGAGACCGTGCAATTGGTATCAAATTATAATATCAGACCTCGGGCGCGACACCCAGCGAAAAACCGCCTGAAACAACCGAAATGTATCAGAATTCAAGGAGTTCCCGGCACGCTGCCCAGAACAGCCAGCATCACGAGGTCAGGAAGTCTGAACCTCGCGCGCCGCCTTCAAAAGCATAAGGAGGGCTGCCTGCGCTTCCTCACCGACCTGCGCACGCCGTTCACGAATAACGAGGCGGAGCGTGACATCCGTATGAACAAAGTGCATGAGAAGATCTCAGGCGGCTTCCGCTCCCTGCAAGGCGCCTGCAACTTCGCCGGAATGCGCAGCGTCATCGTCACCGCTCGAAAGCAAGGCTGGAACATCCTGCAAATCCTGGCGCACCCGGAACCGATGCAGCTGATCCCTATACTGCGCTCCTGAACTTCTCCGGCTCATCCTGAGTATCGCTGTCCTCTCATCTTGTTCGCGACGCGGCGTTCATCATCCTCTCGCGCTCAAGAGAGTAGGCACCCCCGCGGCGTGGGGGCGTTGACGCAAAAGGAACTGGCTTGTTCCATAAGAGAGAGGGGGTACCTGGGCAGTTACTAACAACAATCAGTGGGCTTTAAATCGGAGTCATGACGTTCAACTATTCCATCTGAAAGTTGCGTCTGCGTGTTCCAGCGCGCGACGAACGGCGACAGCGGCACTGTTCGCCGACCTCGACGCCCTGCGCCATCTCCGCAAAGCCCGCTTTGGCCCGCGCGGCAAGCGCGAGTAAATCCAGGTGCTGCGCCTGCCGCGGTAGCAATGGCCCACCGAAAACATGCGGGCGCGCCGCTACTCCGACGAGGCCGAAGGGTTCAAGCGACCGTGTCGAGAAAGTCCGCAACCGCGTTGGCCAGCGCGTCGCCGCGCGTCTCCGGCAGCATGTGGCCGCCGCCGTCCAGCGCGCGGTGGGTCGCACCGGGGATCAGCGCCGCTAGTTCCGCGCCGAACCAGGGCGGCATCAGCTGGTCATCGGCCGCGGTCGCGACCAGGGTAGGGCAGGTCAGGACCGGCGCCAGCGGGCGAGCGTCGAAAGCCAGGATCGCCTCCAGCCTGCCCTCGATCCGGTCGGCATCCTGCGGCGCCGCGTTCTTGGCCAGCTTCTCGAATGCCTCGGCGTGCGCGCGGCGGTAGTCGGGCGGGAAGAGCAGGCTGGCGTTGAACCAGGCGTAGCGGTAGGGGTCAAGCGCCCGCGCCGCGGCCACGCGCAGACCTTGCATCGCCCTCAGATGCGCATCGCCATGGCTCCATGGATTAACCAGAACCAACCCGGCGACCCGGTCCGGGCAGGCCGCGGACAGCGACAGGCCGATGCCGCAGCCGGTGGAGTGGCAAAAGAGGTGCGCTCTGTCGATCCCCAGCGCGTCGAAAAGCTCCGCAAGCTCCGCCGTGCGGCCCGCCATGGTCATGCCCTCGGGCACGGTCACGGGTGCGCTTCGGCCGGTGCCGCGCTGGTCGTAGCGGACCACCCGGAAGCGTTCCGCCAACCGGTCGTGGAACAGGCGCACGCCGACCGGCCCACCACTTAGCGGCAGCAGCATCGCCAGCATCGCGCCGCCGCCGACCTCCTCGTAGTGGATGTCGCCGCCTTCGATCTGCGCCAGGGGCATGTGCAGGGTGTCCGTCGTCCACGACAAGGGGACAGTCAGTTCGGGTCCGTAAGGAGGCTCCGGCCCGATCCGTTCGATGTCAAGCGGCGCGGCTTTCCTGCCCTGCCGGTCCGACAGCACCGCGCCGACCATGACCGTAATGAGAAATCCGGGCCAGTCGTCCTTGCCCGACCGGCCGTCCTGCGAAACGAGGCGGAAGCCGGTCGGGAAATGACCGCGGTCGACATATAGGGTCCGGCTCTTCCAAATCCGGTGCAGTGCCGGGACACGGTCCCGGCAACGGCTTCGAAGAGCATTTCGTCGAGCGGATGAGCAGATAGTCGCCGCGCGGGATCGCCAGCGTGCCCTGCTACACGTGGAGTGGGTCCCTGGGGGCGTGCATGGAAAGAGTTCTGCTAGGCGGACTGAATTGGCGCAACCAGCCGTGCTTGCCGTGAAACAGATTCTGGCGAGGGACGCGCGGTGACGCTCCAACCCCGAGGTCACGGCGTTGGCTGAGACCGCCAGGGTCGGCGCGGCGGAGACGAGCGGTGGACTTCCCCGATGTGGTCCGAAGCGGTCCCGCGTAGCCGGCTGACGAGATGCGGGCCGCTCAGGCGGCCTTGAGTTCCGCGCCTACGGGCTCGATGTAGCCGTAGCGGCGGAGCATGCGGATCCACCGAGGAGCGTTGCGCTTGACCATCAGAGCGTCGTAGTCGGCCGTGCGGTCGTAGTAGGGCCTGCCGGTCTTGAGCACCACATAGATGATGCGCAGCATCTTGTGAGCGCCGGCGACGATGGCGCGCTTGTAGCCGCGCCGGGCGGCGAGGGCGCGGTGATGAGCCTCGAACTGGCACCCCTTGGTTCGGGCCGCGCCGTGGGCACACTCGACGAGGCAGGCGCGCAGGGTCTTGGAGCCCATGCGGGTGCGTGCGTTGCGGCGCTTGCCCCCGCTCTCGTTGTTGCCGGGGCAGAGCCCGGCCCAGGCGGCGAAGTGCTCCTTGGAGGCGAACACGCCGATGTCGGGGCCGATCTCGATGAGGATGGTCGAGGCGGCGGTGCGGTCGATGCCGGGGATGGTGGTCAGCAGACGGAGCTGCTCCTCCCACGGTGTCATCTGCCCGTCGATCTTCCTGGTGTAGGACGCGATGCGCGCCTCAAGCGCGTCATGCTCCTCCAGCAGGTCGTTGAGCATGAAGCGGTCGTTGTCGCCCAGGCTCAGGGTGAGCGCCTCGCCGAGCCCCTCCAGCTTGTTCGCAACGTGGCTGGTGAGCGAGGCGAGGATGACCTCGCGCGCCGTCCCCTGCGCCAGGCCGTCGAGGATCTTCCGGCCGTTGACGCCGAAGACGTCGGAGAGGATGCCGCCGATGCGCGCACCGGCGCGGTCGATGATCTTCTGCACGCGGTTGCGCACGGCGGAGCGCTGCCTGACCAGGACGCGGCGCTGGCGGCTCAGTGCGCGCAGCTCCCGGAACGGCTCAGGCGGAACGTGGGAAGGCGTGCAGAGCCCGAACTGGCACACGCAGGCCAGCCACACGCTGTCCGCCACGTCGGTCTTGCGCCCCTTCAACTGCTTCACCTGACGCGCATGCACCAGGATCGCCTCGAGCCCGGCCGCCTCCAGGGCCGCGAAGGGCGCCTGCCAGTAGACCCCGGTCCCTTCCATCACCGCAGCCTCGACGCCGTGACCGGTCAGCCACGCGACCATCTCCTCCAGACCGCTCGGCAGCGTGCCGAAGCAGCGCGTCTCCACCACCGGCTCACCCTCGCCCTCACAGAGGCGAACCGTCGCGGTGATCTCCATCTTGTGCACGTCCAGACCCGCCGCGCGCGGCCGGACGACGTGCAAGCCTTCCGTCTTCATCGCCTTCCTCCTCATTTGCGCTCTCGCCACGGCGGCGTACGATCACGCCGTGGCATCGCCACGGTGGAGGCGGGGACAGCGGTCGGAAGAACACGCATCCGACGAGCGGGTGCGGTGCAATTTGCCGCGCGTCCACGGCCACGGGCCGGGTACAATACGGGGTGCGGAGCCGGCCGCCGGAAGCAGTTTTGTCATCGGGAACTACGTCACCGATATAACGACGCTCACACGTCCCCACCTCCGCCAATACCCATCCTGACACGGCAAATGGGTGCAAGCGCAAGGAAAACGTCAGCCGAACCGCTCCTGTTTCATGCCACGGGGTGGCTCAGAACCGCGGGGACCATGACTGTTTTGTCGGGTGCACTCGGTATTCCGAAGTGCCAAAGCGCACAGGGTTAGGAAATCGATCCGATCCCGTAGGTTCCCGTGAGTAGGGTGCCGTCTTCAAAGCGCCCGTGGTGGTAGGCGGCGATGTCGACATCCGGCGTCTCTCCAAGCACGGTTTGAGCGAGTACCTTGCCAACCGCCGGGGCCAGCTTGAACCCATGGCCGGAGAAGCCGTAGGCGAGTACGAGCTGCTCCCAACCCGCGGGCGCGCCGAGAACCGGGTTCCAGTCCGGTGTGATATCGTATGCGCCCACCCAGCTGTCAGCGAGTGCAGCATCGGCGAAACTCGGCATGCGCCGAGCGATCTGACCGCCTTGGAGCAAGACGAAGTCTTCGTCGAGCGCTTCGCTCATGGCGTCCGGATCGACATTCGGATCGCCGTAGTCGCCGGTGCCGACAAGCACCACGCCGCCGGTGGACGGGCGGAAGTACATCTTGTTCTCGGTCGAAAGGTCCTTGATCACCGGCAGCAGACGACCGTAGGTGTCGTCGGTGCGCAATGTGAGAACCGTGTGGCGAGAGACCTCTAGGTGGGTCTCGATACCAAGGGGGTCGGTGAGCATGCGCGTCCATGGGCCGATCGCGCAAACGACGGATCCGGCATGGATCACACCCTGCTTCGTCTCGACGCCGGTTACCCGCATCCCGTCCGTGCGAAGCCCTTCGACCTGCCGGTCGACCATCACGGTCACGCCGCGTCGGCGCGCGGCCCGCTCGAAACCGCTTGTGGTGAGATAGGGATCGGCGTAGCCGGAGTGCGGCTCGTAGCCGACCGCGTCGATGCCTGTCAGGTCAAGCAGCGGGTGGAGTTCCAGAGCTTCCCTGTGCGAAACGGCGCGGGTTTCCGCGAACGCCCCCTGCATCCGCATATTCACGATGAGCTTGTCGCTCGTCGTCCCTTCGTCCGCCAGGATGAGATAACCGGACCGAACGAAGCCACTCTCGGCTTCCGGGTCGTCCAGATAGGTTGGGAAGTCGTCGAAAATCTTGAGACTCTGGACAGTGAGCGCGACGTTGCTCGGCACAGAGTAATGGGTGCGCACGATGGCGCAGGAACTCGCCGTGCCACCACTGCAAATCTGGCCACGCTCCACCAGCGCGACCGTCCGGTTACTCAATTCTGCGAGATGAAAAGCCGTCGACGCGCCGACCAGGCCACCGCCGACCACGACAACATCAAAACTCGTAGACATTGAGCCATACGATCAGTTCCGATGCTTGGTGTCAATCGGCCTTCAATATTGGCGACGCAAGTAGTCATGTGTGGACTGGGTCCCCGAGATCGGACAGATTTGGGCGGCCGAATTGACCGGCTTGCGGGGCTGTCTCTCCTCGAAGCGGATGGGGCTCAGTACCCGCAACATGGGCGAGGCGCCGGTGGGAGCCATGCCCGCACGCCGACGGGCGATGCGCGGGTCGTCAGCGGCGCAGGTATGAACGAAACCAGGGCCGCATGCTCGCCTCGTTCTCCTGATCCCGCGCCCCGCGCCGGGGGCGGGTCAGGAAGTCAGCCGACATCGGTCCGAGACTGATCAGCCCGCCGGGGAGGAAGCGCGTGACCAGGAGCAGAATGAGCGCATAGCCCACGGTCTGGTATGCGGACGCCTCGCGCAGCAGCTCGAAACCGCCGATCAGCAGAACGGTTCCCAATATCGGGCCGAGCACGGTGCTCGTGCCACCGATCACCACATAGGCGACTGCGTAGATCGAGTCCCAGAGCGAGAACGCATCGGGATGGGCCAGAATCAGGTAATGCGCATAGAAACTGCCCGCGATCCCGGCGAAGAAGCAGGCGATGACGAAGGCGAGCAGCTTGTAGATGGCGCTGTCTATGCCGACGCTCCGCGCCAGAATCTCGCTTTGGCGGACCGCGCGCAGGACCGCGCCCATGGGCGAGCGGTCGATCCAATAGGCAATTCCGACGGCGGCAAGCCCGAGCAGCCAGATCAGGTAGTAGTAGGACACCTTGTCCGAGAACGCGATCACCCCGCCGCCGAAGGGCAGCGCGATCGGGTCGGGTGGATGAATCTCGAGCCTGACCCCCATGCTGCCGCCGGTGAAGTCCGGCGTCACCAGGATGATCTGCCGGATCACGATGTTGAGAATAAGCGTTACCATCGCGAAGTAGGCGCCGGTAAGCCGAAGCGCCGGATAGCCGAAAAGCGCCGCTGCAGCCGCAGCGATCAGCCCGGCCATGGGCATCGCCGCCCAGAACGACCAGCCCAGATGGCCCGCCAGCATGGCCGAGGCGTAAGAACCGATGGTCATGAACGCCGCCTGGCCAAAGGTCCACTGGCCGATCATCAGGAGCAGCCGGACACCGAGCGAGACGATCGTGAACACCGCGATGGTGATGGCGACGTGCAGGTAGTAGGGGTGTTGAGTGATCACCGGGATCAACCCGGTCAGCGCGATCAGCGCGACGATTGCACCGAGCCTAAGCACGGCCCAGCAACCCGCTCGGCCGGAAGATCAGAATCAGCATCACCGCGCTGAACGCGGCCAGCGACGAGTATCCGCCGAAGAAGGTGGTGCCGAAGCTTTCCAGCGCGCCGAAGGCGAGGGAGCCCACCACGGCCCCCGGTATGCTGCCGAGACCGCCCAGGATCACCACCATGAAGGCCTTGATGACGACGGGGCCGCCAACGGCGGGCGTCAGCACCTGGATCGGCAGCAGGAGGCCCGCGGCCGCCGCCGCCAGCGCGCTGCCGATGAACATGCCGAGCGCGCTGATCCAGTCGACGTTGATGCCCTGCAGCATCGCCGCCTCCCGGTCCTGTGCGACGGCGCGCATTGCCTGGCCCTCCTTGCTCCGCCAGACGAAGAGGAAGAGGAGCGCGATGAGAGGTGCTGCGACGCCCAAGATCATCAGCCGCTCGCTGGGAATGACGATGGTGTCGAAAAACCAGACGGCGCCGTCCACCGGGCTGTGGAAGCGCTTGTCGCGCTCGCCGAACGCGAGAAGCGCACTGCCTTCGATGAGGAGGAGAAGGCCGAGCGTGACGATCATGCTCGGCAGGTCCTGCCCGCGCAGCGGCCGCAGAAAGACTCGGTCGAGAACCATGCCGAGCACACCCACGGCAATGGCCGCGATGAAGAGCGCGGCGAAGTAGTTCACGCCGAATTCGGTCGCCAAATAGAACACGCAGTAGGCGCCCAGCATGTAGAGATGGCCGTGGGCGAACTGGATCACTCGCATGATGCTGAAGACCAGACTGAGCCCGACGGCGATGAGTGCGTAAGTGGCGCCCAGCATGAGCGCGTTGACCGCACTCTGGCCGTAGAGCATGGCCGTCATGGGCGGACGACTCTCGGCTGCCGGCGCCCGGCGCCGGCTGCGCTAGGCCGGCCCGGCCGCTCAGGCCGGCGCACGGTCGATGCCATGGATTTCCTCGTCGGCGCCGAGGTAGGCGTCGATGACGCGAGGATCGTTCTGTATCCGCTGCGGCGGCCCTTCGGCGATCAGCTTGCCGAAATCGAGAACCGCGATACGGTCGCAGCAGCGCATGACGGCGCGCATGTTGTGCTCGACCAGCATGACGGCCGTGGCCTGCACGCGAATCCGCTCGATGGTCGAGACCATCGCCTCCGTTTCGCCGGCGTCCATGCCGGTCAGCGGCTCGTCGAGCAGGAGAAGCGACGGCGCGGCTGCCAACGCGAGCGCAATGCCGAGCGCCCGGCGGTGGCCGTGCGGCAGGTTCTCGGCACGTTCATCGGTGAGATCGCTCAGGCCCAAGAGCTCGATGATCTCGTGCACTGACATCCGCCCCGCTGCCTCGCGGCCACTCATGCGTCGGAAGCTGAGACCGCTGTGGGCGCGCGCGCTCACCCGGACGTTCTCGAGCACCGTCATTTCCATGAAGAGCTCGGTCTGCTGGAAGGTGCGCACCAGGCCGTGCCGTGCGATGCGGTGCAGGGACCATCGCGTGATGTCGGTGCCGTCATAGACGATGCGCCCGGTGCTCGGCGGCAGGACACCGCTGATGACGTTGAAGAGCGTGGTCTTGCCGGCACCGTTGGGCCCGATCAGGCCGAGAATCTCGCCCGGCTCGACGGTGAGGTCGACGCCGCCGAGCGCTGCAAGGCCGCCGAAGTTCTTGCCGATTCCCGTGAGTTCGAGGAGTGCCATGGCCTGAGCGGCGGCTGGTGCGGAGCGCCGCGCTAGCCCAGGTACACGCGCTTGACTTCCTCGTTCCGGGCCAGCGCGTCGGTCGCGCCGGCAATCACCACCTGCCCGGTTTCGAGGACGTATGCGTGCTGTGCGATACGGAAGGCCATGCGCGCATTCTGCTCGATGAGCAGGATGCCGACACGCCAGCGCCGCGTGATCGCCGCGATGACCTGGGCGATCTCCTGAACCATCCTGGGGGCGAGGCCGATCGAGGGCTCATCCAGCAGGAGAAGGCGGGGGCGGGCCATGAGTGCCCGCCCGATCGCCAGCATCTGCTGCTCGCCGCCGCTGAGGCTGCCAGCGCGCTGGCGAGAACGCTCCTCGAGCCGCGGGAAGTGCTCGTAGGTCAGGGCGAGGTCGTCGTCGAAAGCGGAATCCCGGAGCGTCAACTTGCCCCGGCGGAGCCTTCGATAGGCGCCCATCCGCAGATTCTCGAACACGGTCATGTCCGGGAAGACGCGCCGCCCCTCCGGTACGTGCGCGATTCCCAGGCCGACGATCTTGTGGGCGGGCACGCGGTCGATGCACTTGCCGTCGAACAGGATTTCGCCGGCGCTGGCCCGCTTGAGGCCGGAGATCGTGCGCACGAGGGTGGACTTGCCGGCCCCGTTGGGCCCGACCAGCGCCACGAGGCTGCCCTCTGGCACAGCGAGGGTAACACCCTTGAGCGCCGGCGCCCGCCCATGATGAACCCACAGATCCTTGACCTCGAGCAGCATGACCGACGGTATCCGTCCCGGGTACTGGCGGGCGTGGGCCGGCCGGGGGCGAATGCCTTATCCGCCCCCGTACCGGTCCGCCCTCACACGCCTGCGGCTCAGGGCACCGTCGGCGGCACCACGTCGACGGTGGTCGCCTTCCCGTCCTTGATCGTATTGAGCACGACGGGCACCTGCATCTGGTGCGGCTGGCCCCACGTCTTGGCGCCACCCCAGGTGATGACCGGCTTGCCGGGCAGCAGCTCCTGGACCACTGTGGTCTCCTGGATACCCTTCACGATTGCGGGAATGTCATCGATCGTTCCGGCCTTCTGGATGCCGCCGAGAAGCACCCTGATCCCCTGGTAGAAGGCGAGCGCAACGGCGGTCCATTCGCCTTCCCGCTCCGTGTATTTCTCGCGGAACGCCATGAGCTCCGGGCCCTCGGGGAAGCCGTGGGAGCCTATGATATAGAAGCCCTCGGCGGCCGCGGGGCCGGCGTGATTGAGGTAGAGGTTGATATCGTCCTCGCAGCTGCAACTCATCACGCCCTCATAACCGAGCTGGCGGGCAAGCTTCAGGAGTTGCGGCCCGGTCTGGCCCACGCAACCCAGGTTGAGCATGTCGGGGTTCTGCGCCAGCACCTTGGTCACGATCGGCAGCGGGTCCGCAAGGTCGGGGTCGAAGTACTCGACGCCGAGCCACTCGAGACCGAGGGACTCCACCGCGATCTTGTCGTTCGCCACAGCCATCTCCGGGAACTGTCCGCGCGGGGAGAGCTCGACGACCGTCTTGAGGTCCGGGTGGTCGGAGAGAACCCGCCCGAACAGGACCGGCGCGAAATTCGGCGGCAGATTGAGCGTGCCGAAGCCGTTGTGTGGCGGCGAGAACACGTCCGGCCGCCACACCGGCGAGACGTGAACGAGTCCTGCCCGCACGTCGTCCGGCATGCCGAGCCAGGCGTCTGGACCATTATCGAAGTGGATCATCAGAATACTGATGCCTTCCTGATGGATGAAGCGCTCCAGGCCGGCCTTGGCGAGCTTGGTGTCCGCCTTGTGGTCGTCGACGAAGAGCTCGATCATGTACGTCTTGCCACCGACCTCCAGCCCGCCCTGGGCGTTGACCTCGTCGACGTACATCTCCGAGGTTGCTCGGAAGGGTTGCCCCCATGCGGCGCCCCATCCTGTCATCGCAGACTGGAGCCCGATCTTGAGGGTGTCTTCGGCCTGCGCCGCCGCGCCAGTGAATGAAATCGCGAGCACCGCCGCCGCCGCCATGAGGAATCGCCGCATCTTGTGAGCCTCCCCTGTCTAAGCTTTCTCTGTGTCCGGCAATGCTAAGGACTTCGGGCACCGCTTGACAAGGCTGGGCGCAAGAGTGGGGGCGATGATGCGTGCGGCCCCAACCCCGCCCGCAACGTGTCGAAGCGATGCGGCCCCTTCCGCGCCGGGCCTCTCGTGCTAATCTGGCGCTGCGGCCCGCGCGGCCGTGCCTTGCGAGAGGGAGCAGACGATGGCCAACCTAGCCGAGGTCGAGGCGTGGGAGGCTCCCGGCGAAATTGATCCCGGGACCTTCAGCGTCATCATGGGCATGTACGAGAATATCGGGCGCGAGATGATGATCACGCTCGAGCGCTCGGCCTGGACGTCGATCATCAATCTCTGCCGCGACTTCTCCGTCGGCATCGCCGACGACGCCTGCAATCTGGTCTCGGTGCCGGATACGGCGCTGCCGGTCCAGGCCATGACCATGCAGCGGATCATGAAGAGCACCGCCGAGTTCTTCGAAGGCGAGATCGAGGACGGCGACGTGCTGATGTGCAACCTCGCCTACCTCGGCAACACCCATATGGGCGAGCCGCTGCTGGCGAGCCCGGTGTTCCACGAAGGCGAGCTGATGTTCTGGTCGATGGCGCGCGGCCATCTGGCGGACATGGGCACGCCGGCCTACGTGCCCACCTACCCCTATTCGAAGGACCTCTACAGCGAGGGGCTCAAGATCCCGCCGATCAAGCTGTTCGAGCGCGGCAAGCTGCGCAAAGACGTGCTGGAGCTCTATCTCGGCAACCTGCGCGCGCGCACTAACAGCCACGGCGACCTGATGGCGCACGTGGCCTGCACCTGGCGCGGAAAGGAGCAGCTTACGTCCCTGATCGAGCGCTATGGGCCGGAGACCGTCCGGCGCTATACCGCCGCGCTGCTCGACTACACCTCGCGCCGCGTCGGCGCCGATATCCGCACGATGAGGCCGGGCACCTACTACGGCGAAGACTGGATGGACAGCAACGGCTATGGCACCAAGAACGTGCCGGTGCGCACCAAGCTGACCGTCGAAGACGACATGTGGATCGTCGACCTCTCGGAGTGTCCGCCGCAGATGATCGGCACCCTCAACGCCTCGCTCCATGGTGCCACGGAGGCCGCCGTGGTCGGCACGCTTGCCTTCTGCGTCGATCCGAGCATTCCGAAGAACGAGGGCTTTCACCGTCACGTCGAGATCATCTGCCCCGAAGGCACGATCTGCAGCGCGACGGCGCCCTTCTCGACCCAGCACTCCACCACGGGCGCGGCCGAGGTTGTCTATCGCGCGCTCTTTCGTGCCGCCGCTGGGGCGACTCCGGAGATGGTGGCCGCCGGCAGCACGCTAATTCAGTGGAGCACCTATATCGGCGTCGACGAACGCGGCGGCGACAACAGGCTCTGGGCCTATGCGAACTTCAACGAATGCGGCGGCGGCGGCGCGGCCAACGGCGTCGACGGCAGCCCCTGCATGATGGAGATGGGCGTCGCTGGCGCCATGACCTTCATGAGCACCGAGATGGAAGAGTGGCTCTATCCGGTCCTGGTCAAGGAGCAGGAGATCAAAACCGATTCCCAGGGCGCGGGCGAGTGGCGCGGCGGGCCCGGCGTGACAACCCACGTCACCGGGCACGGCTCCAGCGCGATGGATGTCTACACCGCGTGCTGGGGGCACAACAATCTGAGCCACGGGACCGTGGGCGGCGCCGGCGGCATCGGCGGCACCATCTACGCATTCGATCCGGCGAAGCCCGACGAGCGGCACTTTTATTCCGGCCTCGGTAAGTTCCAGCTGCCGAAGGGCTGGGAGTATGTCGTGATCGCGAGCGGCGGCGGCGGCTATGGCGACCCTTACGACCGCGACCCTGCCGCCGTCGCAGCGGACGTGCGCGACGAGGTCGTGAGTATCGAGGCCGCGCGGCGCGATTATGGGGTGGTGCTCGATGCCGAGACCCTGGCTGTGGACGAGGCGGCGACGGCGGCGCGCCGCGCCGGGCGCAAGGCCGAACGCGGCACGGCGCCGCTCAACTC
Source organism: Alphaproteobacteria bacterium (assembly GCA_963422645.2). Lineage (GTDB taxonomy): Bacteria > Pseudomonadota > Alphaproteobacteria > UBA828 > UBA828 > WTGU01. The sequence continues at coordinate 554,244 of CAXXVO010000004.1, read as the reverse complement.
GCCGATGGAGCCGGGCACCTCTACGCTGCGCCAGAGCCTGATGACCAACGGCGACACGTTCACCGATCTCGACCGCGATCCCGCCGAGGATTCCTCGCCCGACCTCTACGGCCGTTAGCGAATCCACACCACTAGACCCGCGCCGCCACACACGACGAACCAGGAGTCGTCCATGGCCTATGTCGCCGCCATCGACATCGGCGGAACCCACACGGATTGCGTCGCTTCCGACGGGCGCGCGGTCAGATCGGCCAAGGTGCCGACCACTGAGGACCCGACCGACGGCGTGATCCACGGCCTCGAGATGCTGGCCGGCAAGTTAGAAACCGATCTCGCCGCAATGCTCGGCGCCTGCGACCGCTTCGTGTACGGCTCCACGACCGCCACCAACATCTTCGTGCAGCGTCGCCTGCCGAAGACCGGATTGCTCTGCACCCACGGGCATCGCGACATCCTGTGGTTCCGCGAGGGCAACAAGCCCGACCGCTGGAACCTTCGCACGCCGCCGCCCTGGTCGCTGCTGGACCGCCATCTCCGGCGGCCCGTACGCGAGCGGATCGATCAGGCCGGCGACGTGATCGTTCCGCTGGAGGAGGAGGACGTCCGCCAGGCGGCCGGGCAGCTGCGCGATGAGGGGGTCGAGGCGGTCGCCATCGCCTTCCTCTGGTCGTTCCTCAACCCCGAGCACGAGCGGCGGGCCCAGGAAATCGCGCGCGAGGAACTGGGCGAGGACATTCCGGTGGTCGCGAGCGTCGACATTCTGCCCGTGATCCGCGAGTGGGAGCGCACTTTCTGCACTGTGCTCAGCGCCGGGATCATGGTGGAGACCCGCGAGCATCTGGAGAGCTTCCGTGACCGCATGAGCGAGCTCGGCCTCAAGGGCGAGCCGCTGGTGATGCAGTGCAACGGCGGTCACGCGACAATCGACGCCATCTTGAGAAACCCGCTCCCCCTGGTGGCGAGCGGCCCGGCCGGCGGCGCCCTCGCCGGTGTCTATTACGGCGAGCTGACCGACAGCCGGGACGTCATGACGATCGACACCGGCGGCACCAGCTTCGATGTGTGCGTGCTGCCGGGCCGCTCGATCCCGATCACCAGGGGAAAGCGCCTCGAGAACGAACCGATCGCCATTCCCTCGGTCGATGTTCACACCATCGGCGCCGGCGGCGGATCGATCGCCTGGCTGGACGGGGGCGGTGCGCTCCGCGTCGGCCCGCAGAGCGCGGGCGCCAATCCTGGTCCCGCCTGCTACGGGCGGGGCGGAACGGAGCCCACGCTCACCGATGCGTTCGTGCATCTCGGCTACATCAACCCGGACTATTTCCTGGGCGGGCGCACCGCCCTCCAGCCGGCGCTGGCCGACCGGGCCATTCAGGAGCGGATTGCCGAGCCTCTCGGGCTCGATCTTACCGGTGCCGCCGCGCGCATCGTCGAGATCATGAACAGCCGGCTCGCGGGCGCCATGCGGCTCCTCTCGGTCGAGCGCGGCATCGACCCGCGCCCCTACACGCTGCTGGTGGGCGGCGGCGCCGGGCCGCTGCAGGCCGGCACGCTCGCGAGCAGGCTCGGCATTTCTCGCGTCATCGTGCCGCGCTGGCCCGGCGTGCTCTGCGCCTCGGGCCTGATGCGGGCCGACGTGACGCACAATCTGGTGCGCTCCTTCAACACCACCGCCGAGGCGGCGGATCTCGCCAGGCTTTCCGCCCTCTATGACGAGATGGAGCGCGCGCTCACGCGCACGCTGGAGGGCGAGAGAATCGCGCCTGAGGACATGACGCTGAGCCGCTTCATCGATGTCCGCTACTCCGGTCAGGTCTACGAGATCGAGACGCCGGTGCCCTCGGCAGAGACCTTGGCGGCGGCCCATCTCGCGACCGTCGTCTCCGCCTTCGAGGACGCCCACGATGCGCTCTACCACTACCGCATGGAGGGATATCCGGCGGAGTTCGTGTCCTGCCGGGTGGAGGCGGTCGGGCGGGTCGATGCGGTGATGCCGGAGGAGCTGCCGGCGGCCGGGCCGGATCCCTCGGCGGCGGCGAAGGGATCCCGCCTCGCCTACCTGCCAGACGAAGGGCGGTTCGAGCCGGTCGAGACCTTCGACGGCGAGAGGCTCGAGCCCGGTAACCGCATTGCCGGCACCGCGGTCGTCGAGACCGAGGGCTCGACCCTGGTCGTCTGGAAGGATCAGCGGCTCACCGTCAACCGTTACGGCGACTTTGAGATCGACATCGGCGTGTAGCGGAACCGGAGGCAGGCCGTGACAGTGGCGAGAATTCCGGGCTAGGCTGCGTAGTATTGCCATGGCCGCCACGCCGCCCGCGGGTCGCACCTTGGCAGCAGGGACGCGACGGGACGTGCGGTAGAAGGCTTGAAGCACGGCGCGAGGAGTTCCCATGCCGGCCAATCCCCTCTCCCAAATTCCCTTAATCGACATAGGCCCCTATTTCGCGGGCGGCCGCGCCGACAAGAAGCGCGTCGCGGACGAGATGAGCCGTGCCTGCGAGCGTATCGGTTTCTTCCTGATTTCCGGCCACGGGGTGGCACCGGCGCTGGTCAAGGGCGTTCAACGTGAATCGAAGGCGTTCTTCGCTCTGCCGCTCGAGGAGAAACTCGCCATCAGGCAGCGGAAGGAGCAAAAGGGAAGCCGGGGTTACGAGCCGGTCGGCACGGAGCAGCTCTCGGCGACGATCGGTGTGGAGACGCCGCCCGACCTGAAGGAATCCCTCTCGATCGGGCCGCTCGAGGTCCCGGACCATCCCTCCTGCCGCACCGAGGAGGCCGCACCCCTCTACAGGTCCAACATGTGGCCTGAGAACCCGGCGACACTCCGCCCCACGTGCGAGGCGTACATCAGGGCCCTGGACCGGCTGAGCCAGCACCTGCACCGGCTCGCGGCGATCGCCTTCGATCTGCCCGAAGACCATTTCGAGGACAAAATCGACCGGGGATTCAGCATCCTGCGCGTGCTCAACTATCCGGATCAGCGGGAGGAACCCGAGGAGGGTCAGCTCCGCGCCGGCGAGCATTCGGACTATGACAATCTCACCATCTGCCTGATCGAGGACAAGCCGGGCGGCCTGCAGGCGCGCGGCCCGGACGGCAACTGGGTGGACGTACCCTTCGTCGCCGGGTCGTTCGTGGTCAATATCGGCGACTTCCTGATGCGCTGGACGAACGACCGCTGGAAGTCCACACGGCATCGTGTGGTCAACCCGCCGCAAGCGGCGGGGGAGCGCCTCTCCGCCTGCCACTTCATCATGCCCAACCACGATGCGCTGATCGAGTGCCTGCCGACCTGCCACGGGCCCGATCAGCCGGCTAAATACCCGCCGATCGTCGCCGGTGACTACATGATCGAGAAATTTGCGAGCCAGGCGTCCGGCGAGGAGTGGAGCGACGAAGACAGCCGCAAATTCGGCACCGCAGATACGGAATCGCGCTTCACCCACTGACTGTTGTTAAGCGTGGAAAAGTGACCCCCTATTGGGGGTGATCGGCGTCCAAAATTGACCCCCTTGGATTTGTGTCCATGAACACACCTCGTCGTTTGGACGGACGGGGTGGTGGGGGAGATGCTGGTTGTGGAAACGATCGCGAAGATCCGTCGGGATCATCTGGTGAAGGGCGTTCCGATCAAGAAGCTCGCCCGGGATTTGAGGGTTTCCAAGAACACGATACGCAAGGTGGTGCGGGGCGATGCGACCTCGCACAGCTACGAGCGCAAGATCCAGCCGATGCCGAAGCTTGGGCTGTGGGTGGAGGAGCTTGAGCGCCAGCTGAAGGCCAACGAGAAGAAGGCACGCAAGGATCGGCTGTCTCTTCTGCGGATTCATGAAGACCTTGTGTCGCTGGGCTACAAGGGCGGCTATGACGCGGTTCGCCGCTATGCCAGGGCCTGGCGGCGCCGGTGGCGGCTGTTGTCGCCGGCGCAGGCCTATGTGCCGCTGATCTTCGATCCCGGCGAGGCCTACCAGTTCGACTGGAGCCACGAGTACGCGCGTCTGTCGGGCGCGACGACCAGGGTGAAGGCGGCGCACATGCGGCTGTGCCACAGCCGGATGTATCTGGTCCAGATCTTTCCCCGCGAGAGCCAGGAGATGGTCTTCGAGGCGCACGAGCGTGCCTTCCGCTTCTTCGGCGGGGTCTGCCGGCGGGGCATCTACGACAACATGAAGACGGCGGTGAGCACGATCTTCGTGGGCAAGAAGCGGGACTACAACCGCCGCTTCCAGGAGCTGTGCTCGCACCATCTGGTGGAGCCTGTGGCGTGCACGCCAGGGGCTGGCTGGGAGAAGGGGCAGGTCGAGAAGCAGGTGGGTGACCTTCGCGGCCGCCTGTTCGTGCCCATCCCGCGGGGCCGCTCCTACGCCGAGATCAACGAGTGGCTGATGGATCGGTGCATCGAGGACGCCAAGAAGCATCCGCATCCGACAATCCCGGGCAAGACGGTGTGGCAGGTGTTCGAGGAGGAGCAGCCCTTCCTGATGGCGTATCGCGGCCCCTTCGACGGCTTCCATGCCAGCGAGGTGTCGGTCTCGAAGACCTGTCTGGTGCGCTTCGACAACAACCAGTACAGCGTCGCGGCCCGCGCCGTCGGCCGGCCGGTGGACGTGCGGGCCTATGCCGATCGGATCGTCATCCGCCAGGACGGCGAGACCGTTGCCGAGCACCCCCGCAGCTTCGGGCGCGGCCGGTTCGTCTACGATCCGTGGCATTACGTGCCGATCCTGACGCGGAAGCCCGGCGCGCTACGCAATGGCGCGCCCTTCAAGGACTGGCAGTTGCCCAACGCGCTCGGCCGCCTGCGAACCCGGCTCGCGGGCCACGACGACGGCGACCGGCAGTTCGTCAAGGTGCTCGCGGCGGTGCTGGAGGACGGACTGGAGGCGGTTGAGGCGGCCTGTGCCGAGACGCTCGACTGCGGTGCCTGCAGCGCCGACGTGGTGCTCAACATCCTCGCCCGGCAGCGCCAGCCGGCACCGCCGGCAATCATCCCGACGCCCGAGGGCCTGCAGCTTCGCCACAAGCCGGTAGCCGACTGTCAGCGCTACGACAGCCTGAGGGAGGCCGGTCATGGAGCGTCATGATGTGCTGGAGATGATGACCCAGCTGAAGCTCGCAGGTATGCGCGCCGCTTACGACGACATCCTTGCCGACGGGCTCAAGCGCCGCCATCCGGTGCAACAGATCATCGGTACGCTGCTGCAGGTCGAGATCGCCGACAAGAGGGCCCGCTCGATCAAGTACCAGATGGCCTCCGCCAAGCTGCCGACGGTCAAGGAGCTGGCCGACTTCGACTTCGCCGCCTCGCCGGTCAACGAGCCCCTGATCCAGGAGCTCGCCGGCGGCGGCTTCCTCGAGGGCAAACGCAACATCGTGCTGGTCGGCGGCACCGGTACCGGCAAGACCCATCTCGCCGTCGCCATCGCGCGGTCCTGCATCCGCAAGGGCGCGCGCGGCCGGTGCTACAACGTCGTCGACCTGGTCAACCTCCTCGAGGCCGAGCTTCGCGCCGGACGCCAGGGCCGCACTGCAGACCAGCTCGTCCGCCGCGACTTCGTCATCCTCGACGAGCTCGGCTACCTGCCCTTCGCCCAGGCCGGTGGGCAGCTGCTCTTCCATCTGATGAGCCGGCTCTACGAGCGCACCTCGATCGTCATCACCACAAACCTCGCCTTCGGCGAATGGCCATCCGTCTTCGGTGACCCCAAGATGACCACAGCGCTGCTCGATCGCCTCACCCATCATTGCGAGATCATCGAGACCGGCAACGAGAGCTGGCGCTTCAAGAACCGCTCCTGACCCGCCGCCGGCCTCCCTTGCGGCCCGGTTGCCCCGGTGGGCCAACAGGGACCCCCCACGCGGCTTCGCTCCGCGTAGCGCAGGGCGCCACACGAAGCCGCGCGGGTCCCCCCTATTGGCTACCGGGACAACCTCCGCCGTGCCACTCAGGGGGGTCAATTTTGCACGCCGATCGGGGGTCAGTATTGAAAGCCGATTGACACCGTAGAAGGTGAGCAGCTCGCGGTTCATGACGGATCTCCCTGATCGTCGTCCTCGCCCGGACCGGGCGTCTTGTTATGGGGTACCCAGGCCGGCGGCAGGCCTGTTGCGGCCTGGGCGTCGAGCACGCCCTTGAGCAGCGGCGGAAGTTCGCCGACGCCCGCGCTGGCGCCGCCATGGTCGCTGCCGGGTCTCGCAGGACGGCGGACGCCATCGGCGTTGCCGCGCTTGTCGAGGGGGTACAGCGTGCACAGCCGCTCGCCGCTTCGGCCTTCCACCAGATCGACGCCGCTGAGGTCCCAGCGCGCATAGCGGACCCAGAGCGTCCTCAGGTGGCGCCACGGCTGTGGCACCTGGTAGCGGATGCCCTCGACCGAGACGGTGCCGTCCGAGCGCCTGAGCGTGCGCTTCCTGGCGATGCGGAAGGCCGCCTTGAGCTCGTCCGAGGCGGGGCAGGGCCTCGATGCCTTGACGCTCCCGGCGAGGCGTTCATGCGGCGTCATGCCGAGCTCGCGGTGCACCCGCCGATGGTAGTCCTGCTCCAGCCAGGCTATGGTGGCGTCGTTGAGCATCTTCAGGGTGAGCGCGTCGACGCCTTCGAGCTGAGCCATCAGGCGGCCCTCGACCGTGCCCCAGAACGACTCGATTTTTCCATTTTGATGGGGGCTGTAAGCGAGTGTCGTGGCCCCCACGATGCCGATGAGGCGGTGCAAGCCCTCCTCGACCTCGCCCGCCGTCATCGGCCCGCCGTTGTCGGTCAGCAGGGACCTGGGCAAGTCCCTCTTCATGAAGGCCTGACAGAGCCCGTGGACGAAGACCTCGGCGGTCTCCTCCAGGTACCACTGCAGGTGGCAGCCAAGCCTGGAGTGGTCGTCGAGGAAGCCGAGCAGGATGGGCGTCTGCCATTCGCCCGACGCCGTCAGCACGCGGCGCTTGCCGTGGTGGAAGTCCCCGTGCCACAGCGCGTGACTGCGAGACACCTCGTAGCTAAGGACCTCGCGGGCTTCGACCGCCGGCTTGTCCTCACCCTCGTGCCACTTCCTGGGGCGCTCGCGCACCAGGCCGCGATTGCGCATCGCCCGCGTCAGCGTCGCGTAGGACGGCATCGGGCCGAGCTCGGGATGGGTCGCAACATGAGCCTTGAGGGTCTCGTAGTGGAGCTGCGCCGCCCACGAGGGATGGACCCGGTACTGCTCGCGCAGCGCCGCGATCAGCCCCGCCGACATGGACCGCTCGCGGCCGACGTCGGTCCGAGGCTTCCGGCGCAGCGCCTTGACCGGGTCCTGCTCCTCTGCCCGCGCCCGGTAGTACCAGCGCTCGATCGTCGAGGCCGCAAAGCGCACCGGCCCCTTGCCCGACGGGTGCTCCCAGTCGCGCTGCGACAGACGCTCGAACTCGGCCCCCAGCTGGCCTGCAGGCGGCGGTGAAGCCAGAAGCGGCCCCACCACCGCAAAGCGCAGCCGGGCCCACTTCTCGCGCCTGGCGCCTGCGTCGTCCTTGTCCATTCCGGCATCCCTCCCTCGCCGCATCGGAGAGATGCCCATGTAGAACGCCCTATCCGGGCGTGACAGGAACACTTTCTGCGGGCGGCGCCGAGCCATCGCCGAGCCCGCAATAGCCCGTCCACGGCTTGAACCAGATCAGGCTCAGGAACAGACGCTCACCGAAGCGTCCGCCCCGCATCTGCCGCAGCACGAAGAGCAGCGGCACCTCCTCGGGTGGCATCACCAGTTCGCCACGCTTCGCTCCCCAGGGCTCCGTCGCCGGGAACGCCTCCAGCCACCACTTCCGCCAGCGGCGCAGTGTGGCGACCGAGACCCCCCACTTCCGCTTGATCGTCTGCAACCGCACCCCGCCTCTCAGAACCAGTGCACTCAACAGAACGAACAGGGCGCCCAGATAAAAGCGGCGCCCGAAGAATCGTACCGATGGTGGGGTCGCTCGCAGGCGGCAATCCGCGCAGCAGAAGCTGAACCGCCGCGTGCCCTCTTCCCTCAACTCGGCTGCCAGACCGTACGGCTTGCGCGGATACGTCGCGCTGTGCAGCTTGCCGGGGCAGTGTCGGCAGCCCGCCTCGCGGCAGCGCGCCGCCTCGGCCTCATCGACCTCGCGCAGCCAGGCCCAGACCAGGGCGTTGCAAAGCATGGAGTGGCGGAAAATGTTGTGCGACATTGGGGCCGTCTCTGGCGATTGTGACCGTCACCACGAGACAAAGCCCCCCGGCGAACTTCTTGCAAGTTCGCCGAGGGGCACCCGCCCCAAAACCTCAACAAATCCGAGCGGATCAGGCCCCGATCCCCGCTGAAAGACCGCGCGCGCTCAGGTCGGCGGTTCGGGATCGACCGCCGGACGGTGAAGAAGATGCTGAGCTATTCGGCGCCGCCTGGCTACCGGCGGAGGAAGCCGGTGCGGCGTCCCAAGCTGGACGGGTTCACCGGCATCGTCGACGCGATCCTGGAGGCGGACGCCGATCCGGAGGTGCCGGGCAAGCAGCGGCACACGGCGCACCGGATTTTCGAGCGGCTGCGCGACGAGCACGGGTTCACGGGCGGGTATACGATCGTGAAGGATTATGTCCGGGCCCGTGGGCAGTCGACGCGCGAGGCTTTCGTTCCGCTCCATCACCCGCCGGGCCATGCCCAGGTCGCCTTCTTCTGCCTGATCCTGCCGCATTCCGATCTGTGGTTCGTGAAGGCATATCCGAGGGAGACGACGGAAGCCTTTCTCGACGGCCATGTCAGCGCCTTCGCCTTTCTCGGCGGGGTTCCCCGCTCGATCCTCTATGACAACACGACGCTTGCGGTGGCGCGGATCCTGGGCGACGGCACGCGTCAGCGCACGCGGGCGTTCACGCATCTGCAGTCGCACTACCTGTTCCGCGACCGCTTCGGCCGGCCCGGCAAGGGCAACGACAAGGGCAAGGTCGAGGCCCTGGTGAAGACGGCGCGGCGCAAGTTCATGGTGCCGATCCCTAAGGTGCCCGATCTGGACGCCCTGAACGATCGGCTGCTGGCGCACTGCCTGGAGCGGCTCGACGCGCTGGAGCAGGGCGAGCGGGCGGCGGCGCTACTCGCCGATCTCGACGCCCTGCGCGATCTGCCGGCGGTTCCCTTCGAGGCGTGCGAGCATGTGCCGGGCTGGGTCTCCTCGACGGCGCTGGTGCGCTACCGGCTGGTGGACGACGCTGGCGCCGGCGGTGCACGCCCACAAGAAGGTGACGGTCAAGGGCTATGTCGACCGGGTCGAGATCGCGCTCGGCGCCGAGATCGTCGCCCGCCATCGACGGAGCTATGTCCGCGGCGACGTGGTCTACGACCCGCTGCACTATCTCTCGCTTCTGGAGAAGAAGCCGGGCGCGCTGGATCAGGCGGCGCCGCTGCGGGGTTGGAAGCTCGATCCGACCTTCGACACGCTGCGCCGCCTGCTCGAGGCGCGCTTCGGGCCACGCGGCAAGCGGGAATACATCCAGACCCTGCGCCTGCTGGAGGACTTCCCGGAACGCCAGGTGACGGCCGCGGTGCAGGACGCGGTGAAGCGCCGCCTGATCGGCTTCGATGCCGTCAAGCACCTGCTGCTGGCGCGCATCGAGAAGCGCCCGGTTCGTCTCGACCTGTCGCGCTATCCCCACCTGCCAGCCCTTCGTCGCCGCCACCCGGGCCGGCGACTATGCCTCCCTGCTCGCCGGAGGGGTCGGCCATGGCTGAGCCGCCCCGCCTCCTGCTCGAGCATCATCTGAAGAAGCTGAAGCTGCCGACCTTCCTGCGCGAATACGAAAAGGTCGCGCAACAGTGCGCGGCCGAGGACCTGGATCATGTGCAGTTCCTCGCCCGGCTGGTGGAGATGGAGATGATCGACCGCGAGCGCCGCCTGGTCGAGCGCCGCATCCGGCAGGCCCGCTTCCCCGTCGTCAAACAGCTCGAGAGCTTCGACTTCAAGGCCATCCCCAGTCTCAACAAGATGCTGGTGCTGGACCTCGCGCGCGGCGATTACATCGAGCGCCGCGAGAACGCGATCCTGCTCGGACCGAGCGGCGTGGGCAAGACGCACATCGCTCTGGCCCTCGGCCTCGCCGCCTGCCAGAGGGGCCTCTCCGTCCGCTTCACCACTGCCTCCCATCTGGTCCACGAGATGATCGAGGCGCGTGACGAGAAGAGGCTGCTCCGCCTCCAGGACCAGCTCGCCAGGGCCAGCCTGCTGATCGTCGACGAACTCGGCTACGTGCCCCTCTCGCAGACCGGAAGCGAGCTCCTCTTCGACATCTTTAGCCGACGCTACGAAAACGGCGCCACCATCGTCACTTCGAACCTGCCCTTCCAGGAATGGACCTCGGTGTTCGCCAGCGAGCGCCTCACCGGCGCACTGCTCGACCGCATCACTCACCATGTCCACATCCTCGAGATGAACGCAGACAGCTACAGGCTCAAGCAGAGCAGGTCCCGACGCCCGCCTCCGTCCGAATAACCCCCGCTTGACCGCGTGGGCCCACAGGCCCCTCCCATGGACTACGCGGACAAGCTACCGCCGATGCACGTGGGACAATTTTACGCCGCCGCACCGGTACATAATCGCGCCGCCGTTGACACACCACCGAGGCGAGCGCCGCGCACAGCTCTTCCGAGCGGCCCGATCCGGCCATCGCAGACGCCCAGGCGTCGAACTGCACCGCGATCCGCTCCTGCATGTCGCACACCAGGGGACCCGCATCCTCCCCCTCCAGCATCAGCGCGCGAACCTCCCGCACCGCCTCCAGAAGCTCCCGCTGCTCTTCCTTGGCGAGCGCCAGCTCAGCCCAGGTTGGCACTTTTTGTGTTCTGCTGTCGTTTATCGCTTTGATATGGCGCAATATTTTTCTCTGCCGATTCCAACATGGCACTACATTTTGTGAGATTCTGTCAGCTCGTCAGGCGGGTCCTCGTGCGGTGGATGGCGGGGTCAACACCCGCCGCCGAGGAGATTTGGGCGACCTCGGCGGCCGGGCGCGTGTCCTGGCGGTTGACGATCAAGGTGCCGTCGGTCTGGCGCAGTCGCGTGGTGATCCGCACCCAGGTCCGCATGCCCTCGCGGATCGATGCCCAGCACTTGTGGATGCCCCGCGCGGCCAGTCGGGTACGGATCAGATGCACGGCGTGATAGGCCAGCACGGCGATCAGCAGGTGGGCCGCGATGCGACGGTCGAGCTGGTGCCAGATCGGGCGAAGGCCGAGCTCGGATTTCAGGCTGCGGAAGGTGGCCTCGATGTCGGTGATGCGCCAGTAGGTCCGCAGGATCGTCTCGATATCCCAGTCGACGTGGCTGGTGCGCAGCACATAGGCGCCGGCGCCCTCGTCGGCCTCGTCGTATTGCGGCCTGCGCTTGAAGCGCACGGCGGCGGCGTTGGGGCCGGTTTTCGCCTTCTCGACCGTGACCTCGTAGTGTCTGGCGACGGTGGAGAAGCGCTGCTTGAGACGGCCAATGCTCTCCAGCACCCTGTCGTAGCGCTTGAGGCGGCCCTTGACCGGCAGGCCGCTATGGAGCCTTTCCAGCGCCGCCTCGAAGCGGTTCCGCCTGAGGCCGATGATCGCGTTCTCGGCCTTCTTCTTGCCCTCGCTGACGACGTAGAGCCGCGCCTCGCCGTCCTCGCTGGCAAGCCGCCAGGCGCGCACCTCGTGCCGCGCGCTGGTGATCAGCAGAGCCTCGGGCCCGCCCTCGGGCAGCGGCGGCCTGGCGCCGCGGCTGACCGCGATCCAGTCGTAGCCCTGCTCGCCCAGCCACGCGACGTTCTCCTCGGTGGCGATGCCCGCGTCCATGACCACCGTGGGCTTCGGCGCCGTGCCGCCGCACACCGCCTCGAGCCTGACCAGCGCGTCCTCCAGCGTGCCCGGCTCGCTCACGTTGCCCGGCAGGATCTCGCAACTGCGCGGGAAGCCTGCGCCGTCGAGCGCCAGCGCCAGCGTGATCAGCGGACAGTCGTCGCGCTTCTGCTTGGAGCGCCCGAACCTGGGAAGCTGGCCGTGGGTGTGGCCGTGGTAGTGGACATTGGTGAGATCGTAAAAGGCGATCGTTTCGGGCAGGTCGAGCAGCGCGCGCTCGCGGTTGAACAGCTCCCGCTGAATGGCGGCCCGGTGGCGCCAGAGCAGGTCGCCGATGCGGTAGAGCGTCTTGCGCCGCAGCGCCTTGCGGTCGCCCTCCAGCCCCAGGAGCTCGGCGGTCGCGCTGTCGCGGCGCAGCCAGCGGCTGGTGTCACGCTCGCTGGCGGGATGGACCATCCTGGCGACGATCAGCGCGCTGGCGATGCGCCCGTCGCGGCCCTTGATATCGAGGCCGTGGAGGATGTCGGCGAAGCCGAGGTCGTCGAGGGCCTTGAGGCACAGGCGCTCGCAGCCGACCGTGCGCGGGTTCTCGTGCTCCAGGGTATCGAGGTCGACGGTGGCGATGTCGGGCTTGCGCGCCTCTTCCTGTATCGCCTCGGGGCGGAACCCCCTGGCCCTGAGCTTGGCGACGATGTCCTCGGCTGCGGCCTGCACGTCCGGCGCGGCTTCGAGCAGCGGCGGGCGGCCGTTGAGCAGCGCCTCGGCGAGTCCGGCAACTTCGCGCCATTTCTCCTTCGGCACCGGATAGTCGGTGCCGAGGTTGAGAAGCGTGCGCTGCCTGACCTTGTCGCCGATGCGCTGCGAGAGCACGAGGCGATGGCTGCGGACCGGCTTGCCTTCGGTAGTGTGGGTCTTGGTTGCCCTGATGAACATGTCGCCCGGCACGTTTTGGTCGTGGCGGGTTCAGATATGTCGGCTTTGGTGGTGGGGTCAAGGGAAATCCTGCAAACCCACCATTCCCTGGCACTACAAAGGGAGTTCGAGACGGCAATCGCAAATGTAGGGGCGTGCCCTTCTCGTCAACGCTATATCTGGTGTGTCAGCCGGAAAAACCTGGCCAATTCGGCCCCGAACAAACGGAAAAAGTGCCAACTTGGGTCAGGACACTCGTGCCGGAGACACTCGTGCCGGAGACCGGCGTCCTCTTCCGAAGCGTCCCGCTCCACCAGGTAGCGCGCGATCGACAGGCCACGCCGCTTTGCGTTGCTGCGAACGATCTCCCAATCCGCGTCCGTCGCCGAGAGCGAAATGTGCTTGCCCACCTTCCGGCGGCGCCGCTTTCGGCTCACGGCGCCCGCTCCCGTGCAATCACAGAGACCGCGCTCAGCAGGCTCAGCCCGCTGCCGCCCGGAAGCTCGCGCCGGAGAGCCAGCACGAATGCCTGCAACTCCCGCGCCCCATCCCGCAACTCAGCCTGTTCCTCTTCCGTCAGCACCAGGGGATGACGGTCCGGATCGTCGGCGAGCGCAAGCTCCATCACATAGCGCGACACGGTCTTGCCCGCCAGCGCTGGAGCGCACCACCCACTGCTTCTACCGCTGGGTGGCGCGGAAGCTGCTGGAGGCGAACGGGACTGAAAGCGCCGCGTGAGCGGCAGTGCTCTCGGTCAGATTTCGCAGGTGTCGCCGTTGCAACCCTGCTTGTCGCGCCCGAGCAGGATGCGGATCGGTGGAAGGTAGAGCGCGAGCCCGTAGAGGAAGAGCAACGGAACCTGCAGGCACACCTTGCGGGTCGCGTAGATGCTCGTGAACGCCTTACTGCTCTCTTTCTCCACCACGACGATCTCACCGACCGGGACTTCGCCCAGCGGCGAGGCGTCAGTTCTGAGCTCGACCCGCCCCAGCCAGTCCATGCGTTCCGTCAGCTTGGCTTGATGCACACAGTCGGGGCAACGCGCGTTGTAGAAGAGAGACACGGTCATCTCGCGGCCTTACGCCTCGGCAACGACTGGGTCGGTTCGACCGTAGAAGCCCAAACGCTCTGTATCGCTGAAGGTCACGTCCGGTGTCTCGTAGTAGGAGAACACGGCGATAATCCTGTCGCGATCGCCTTCAATCGGTGTCACCCGGTGCGCCGTGTTCTTGCCCTTGAAGACGTTGAGCGTGCCGGGCGCGAGCGGCAGGGTTTTCACATGATCGTCGTCGCCGGCGAGCAGGCGGGCGACGCCTTCGTAGTTGGGGTCCGCCTCGCTCCTCAGCCCGCTTCGGTACTGAAAGTCCCCGCCCCCGAGCGGCGCCTGCAAGAGCACGGTGATGGTGAACTCGGCCCGGTCGAAGTGCCAGTTGAGCCGTTCCCTTTCCAGATAAGCCATGACATTGAGCCGGCCGAGGGGATCGGCCATGGGGTAGAGCCGGGGCTTCTCCATCGCCGCCGCCAGGAAGTCGATGAGCGGCTGCCACTCGTATATCCGCGCAATCGTGCTGACCGGGATCTGATCGCCGCAAATCGTGTGATTCACGGTCCTGAGTCGGCTTAGTGCAGGGTGGTCCGCCTTCAGGTCCGCGATCTCGTCGTCGAAGTAGATGTTGTGATCGCGGGCGTGGGTGAAGGAAGCCGCGTCGAAGAGCGGCTCGACCTCTGCGACGCAAGCCGGGAGCGCCTCGGATCGAATCAGCCCTTCGAGATTGAACATGCCTGTCTCGCGCAACTCATCCCGGCAGCGGGAGACCAAGGCACGACCAAGCGCGCCATCCAGCGCAGTCACGGGCCAACGATCGAGGTCGAGGATCGATCTCATGCGAATGCCTAACGAGGCGGATTGCTGCCTGCCCCGCTACAGCCAGTCCTCCTCCAACGGGTAGGATGAGAGTTGCTCGCAGCCATCTTCAGTGATCAGCACCTGTTCCTCCAGCTTGACCGCCTCGCGACCGCCAGCGGGTGCGGCGAGGCCTTCGACGCACATTACCATCCCCGCCTGCAGTACGCCGTCGTCTCCGGGCTCATAGTCTTGCGGGTAGGGAATCGCCGGGTATTCGTCGCAAAGCCCCACCCCGTGCATCGACACCGAATAGCGGCCCTCGACGAATTCGTCGCCTAGGGGGCGGAGCAGCTCGGTCAGCTCGCGGAAGTTCACACCGGGCTTCAGCAGCGCCTTGTCGTGCTGAATGTGAGCGTGGGCCTCGGCGTAGATGCGCCGCTGTTCGTCGCTGGGACGCGCGTCGCACACCCAGGTGCGCGAGATGTCGCAGCAGTAGCCGTAGGGGCCCACAAGGTCGGTGTCGAAGGCCACGATGTCGCCGCGCTCGATGACCCGCATCGAGGACTCGCGGAACCACGGGTTGGTGCGCGGCCCGGAGGCCAGCAGGCGGCACTCGATCCACTCGCCGCCGCCCGCGATGTTGCCGCGGTGGAGCTCGGCCCAGAGCGCATTCTCCGTGATGCCGGGCCTGAGCGCCTCCCGCATCCCCTGAATGGCCTGCTCGCAGACGGCGATGGCATGGCGCATCAGGGTGATCTCGCCCGCCGACTTGATCGTCCGGGCGTTCTCCATCACCTCGAAGCCGTCGTGGATTTCATACCCGAGGCGCTGCATCTCCATGAAGCCCACCGGTCCGACGCGGTCGATGGCGATACGCTTGTTGCCGCCGCCTTGCTCGCGGATCACCGAATCCAGCTCGGCCGCCCAGGCCCGCGCGTTGTCCGCCTGTCGCCCGCCAGCGATGAAGTAGAGCACGAAGGTCGCGGCGCGGACCTCGTCGATTGTGGGAAGTCCCGAAGTGAGCAGGTCACTGCCCCCGCCGAATTCGAAGAGCGTGACCAGGCCTTCGGCCGACACGTAGAGGTAGCGCGCCTCGTTGTGGGTGCACCAGACCTGCATGTTCGGCGAATCGGTCGCGTAGCGGATGTTCACCGGGTCGTAGAGGATGATGCCGGCGAGGTCCCGCGCCGCCAGGGCCTCGCGCACGCGCCCGAGCCGATAGAGACTTACCGCGTCGAGATCGCAGGGCGGGGTGCTGTGCTCCATCGCACCGTGTTGGCGCGAAACACTGGCACGGCCGCCAGATTGGCGCTTCACAGCCTTGCCGCTTCTATCCATAGACGCTCCCTTCCCACCGATTGCGACCATGCCTCGAACTGCGAACGGTATCCTTGCCAGGGCTCGGACAGAACGGGTCGAGGGTCCCGGCTCATCGCGTAAGCCATTCCCTCCTTGAGCCAATCGGGACTGCGCCACTGCTCGAAAACACCGAGACGCTCCGCTTGCAGATGGTGGATCATCTCGTGGCGCATGTAGTAGCGCTTCCATCCCCGAGGACCCACAACGATGCCCGACACGCCCACTGTATGTGCGGCCGCCCGGTCGAATCCAAAGGACTCGAAGCAGCCTTGCGTGGAGCAGAAAATGACGCGCGGCGGTTCCTCAATTGCACCCACCACCTTATTCACGAACGTGAAGCCCTCCTCATAGAGGACCGACGCCTCCTCGTAGCGCGCCAAATCTTCCACGCAGATCGCATCGGTGACGCACGTCACGCCATTGAGTTCGGGCGCAAGGACACGCACCGGCTTGTAGAAAGCCCAGCTTGCTCCGGGGATGAAGAGCAGGACGATCAGCGGAACCAAGAAGCAGAGACGCTTCACGGCAACTGAGCCTCCCTTGCTACCCGGCACCCCCTTCCTCATAGACCGCCTCGCACGTTCAGCTCTCTCCTACTCGCCAGCGATGTAAGACTGATCCAATTTTTTCGGTCAAGCAATGCGATGTTTTCCGCTTTTCGATTTACGACAGGAGGGGCGCACGTACTCTTCAACGTGATCGATGATTGGTCCGTAATCAATGATATTCCCCCATAACAGGACAGTGGTTGGATCCTCTGATACCAATTAATAATCTCTTTCCTGTAGCAAGGATTGGGAGCAACTTCATCTGCGAAAATTCACCAATCTGGAAAGACATTTTGAGGCTGAATTCCGATCACTCTAATCGACTCTGGTATTCCGCAGCATTATTGGATCGAGTATTTTCGTAACTGCCCAGGTACCCCCTCTCTCTTATGGAACAAGCCAGTTCCTTTTGCGTCAACGCCCCCACGCCGCGGGGGTGCCTACTCTCTTGAGCGCGAGAGGATGATGAACGCCGCGTCGCGAACAAGATGAGAGGACAGCGATACTCAGGATGAGCCGGAGAAGTTCAGGAGCGCAGTATAGGGATCAGCTGCATCGGTTCCGGGTGCGCCAGGATTTGCAGGATGTTCCAGCCTTGCTTTCGAGCGGTGACGATGACGCTGCGCATTCCGGCGAAGTTGCAGGCGCCTTGCAGGGAGCGGAAGCCGCCTGAGATCTTCTCATGCACTTTGTTCATACGGATGTCACGCTCCGCCTCGTTATTCGTGAACGGCGTGCGCAGGTCGGTGAGGAAGCGCAGGCAGCCCTCCTTATGCTTTTGAAGGCGGCGCGCGAGGTTCAGACTTCCTGACCTCGTGATGCTGGCTGTTCTGGGCAGCGTGCCGGGAACTCCTTGAATTCTGATACATTTCGGTTGTTTCAGGCGGTTTTTCGCTGGGTGTCGCGCCCGAGGTCTGATATTATAATTTGATACCAATTGCACGGGGTCTCAACCATGCCCAGTACCCTCCCAATGTGCCCTCCAGAGGCGGTCTCGATCGGCAACAGCTGCTTCGCCGTCCTGATCTCGGACGACACCTTCACCTACTTTTCCAACCTCATTCCCTTTGACAGCCACGCCGCCGATGACCGCACGGCCATGCTCTTGCGGATCGGCCGCCTCGCGGCGATCAGCGCGGTCTCGCCGCAGGAACTGGCTGACGCTTTCGCTGTCTCGCGCGCGACGGTGCAGCGCGCACGACGGCGCTACCTGGCCGAGGGCGAAGCGGGGTTCATGAAGCCCCGGCGCGGTCGCGGGCCGTCGGTGTTCACTCCGGAGTTGGCGGAGAAGGCGACGGCGTTGCTGGCATCGGGCCTGAGCGGCTCTGCGGCGGCCCGGGTTCTCGGCGTGTCAGCGCCATCGGTCAACAAGTGGCGCCGTCAGGGACTGATCGGCAACACGGAGGCGGATGGGGAGCCCGGACGCTCAGCGCTGGCTGCGCCGCCTGACGCGGGTGCGGCTCCTGAAGGCCGTGTCGATGAAGAGAGTACCGGTGCCCCGGGGCCGGAGACGGCGCCGGGGCTGGAAGCGCAGCCGCAAACGGATCGCAGCGCGCGCGATCGGCGGGACCGGCAGGCGCCGATGGGGCGTGCGACTTGCGATGTTCCGGCTCGGGTTCTGGCCAGTTGTGGACAGGCGGGGCCGGTCGAACCGCAGTTCGCCGCCGCCGCCCGCGGTGTCCGCTTCGGCGGCGTGCTCGCCGCCCTGCCGGCCCTGCTGAAGGAAGGTCTTCTCTCCGAGACCGGTCTCCTGCCATTGCTGCCGAAGGGCTATTACGGCTTGCCTACGATCCTGCTCTTCCTGGCCTTCATGACCTTGGCGCGGGTGCGCAACCCCGAGAGCCTGCGCTACCAGGCGCCGGGCGAATGGGGCGCCATTCTCGGCCTCGATCGCTGCCCCGAGGTCAAGACGCTGCGCCGCAAGATCGCTCTCATCGCCGACGACGAGGCCGGCGTGCGGGCGTGGCAGCTCGCCCTTGCCAGGCGCTGGCAAGGCCGACGAGCCGGAGCTCTGGGCGACGCTGGCCATCGACGGGCACGTCAAGGTCTACTCCGGCCGCAAGGGGCGCTTGCCCAAGCACTTCGTCTCGCGCGAGAAGCTGTGCCTGCCGGCGAGCGCCAGCTACTGGATCAACGCTCTGGGCGGCAAGCCGCTGCTCTGTCTGCACAAGCCGCTGGACCCGAAGATGGTCGCGGCCATCGAAGCCGACGTGGTGCCGGCGCTGCAGGAGCTTGGGATCGTTGGCGCCGGGGCGCCGGACCTGACCGCCGAGCATCCCGGCCAGCCGGCGCTCACCCTGGTCTTCGACCGCGAGGGCTGGAGCCCGGATCTGTTCCGCCGGCTGGCGAGGCGCGGCGTCGCCTGCCTGACCTGGCACAACCCAGGTTGGCACTTTTTGTGTTCTGCTGTCGTTTATCGCTTTGATATGGCGCAATATTTTTCTCTGCCGATTCCAACATGGCACTACATTTTGTGAGATTCTGTCAGCTCGTCAGGCGGGTCCTCGTGCGGTGGATGGCGGGGTCAACACCCGCCGCCGAGGAGATTTGGGCGACCTCGGCGGCCGGGCGCGTGTCCTGGCGGTTGACGATCAAGGTGCCGTCGGTCTGGCGCAGTCGCGTGGTGATCCGCACCCAGGTCCGCATGCCCTCGCGGATCGATGCCCAGCACTTGTGGATGCCCCGCGCGGCCAGTCGGGTACGGATCAGATGCACGGCGTGATAGGCCAGCACGGCGATCAGCAGGTGGGCCGCGATGCGACGGTCGAGCTGGTGCCAGATCGGGCGAAGGCCGAGCTCGGATTTCAGGCTGCGGAAGGTGGCCTCGATGTCGGTGATGCGCCAGTAGGTCCGCAGGATCGTCTCGATATCCCAGTCGACGTGGCTGGTGCGCAGCACATAGGCGCCGGCGCCCTCGTCGGCCTCGTCGTATTGCGGCCTGCGCTTGAAGCGCACGGCGGCGGCGTTGGGGCCGGTTTTCGCCTTCTCGACCGTGACCTCGTAGTGTCTGGCGACGGTGGAGAAGCGCTGCTTGAGACGGCCAATGCTCTCCAGCACCCTGTCGTAGCGCTTGAGGCGGCCCTTGACCGGCAGGCCGCTATGGAGCCTTTCCAGCGCCGCCTCGAAGCGGTTCCGCCTGAGGCCGATGATCGCGTTCTCGGCCTTCTTCTTGCCCTCGCTGACGACGTAGAGCCGCGCCTCGCCGTCCTCGCTGGCAAGCCGCCAGGCGCGCACCTCGTGCCGCGCGCTGGTGATCAGCAGAGCCTCGGGCCCGCCCTCGGGCAGCGGCGGCCTGGCGCCGCGGCTGACCGCGATCCAGTCGTAGCCCTGCTCGCCCAGCCACGCGACGTTCTCCTCGGTGGCGATGCCCGCGTCCATGACCACCGTGGGCTTCGGCGCCGTGCCGCCGCACACCGCCTCGAGCCTGACCAGCGCGTCCTCCAGCGTGCCCGGCTCGCTCACGTTGCCCGGCAGGATCTCGCAACTGCGCGGGAAGCCTGCGCCGTCGAGCGCCAGCGCCAGCGTGATCAGCGGACAGTCGTCGCGCTTCTGCTTGGAGCGCCCGAACCTGGGAAGCTGGCCGTGGGTGTGGCCGTGGTAGTGGACATTGGTGAGATCGTAAAAGGCGATCGTTTCGGGCAGGTCGAGCAGCGCGCGCTCGCGGTTGAACAGCTCCCGCTGAATGGCGTCCCGGTGGCGCCAGAGCAGGTCGCCGATGCGGTAGAGCGTCTTGCGCCGCAGCGCCTTGCGGTCGCCCTCCAGCCCCAGGAGCTCGGCGGTCGCGCTGTCGCGGCGCAGCCAGCGGCTGGTGTCACGCTCGCTGGCGGGATGGACCATCCTGGCGACGATCAGCGCGCTGGCGATGCGCCCGTCGCGGCCCTTGATATCGAGGCCGTGGAGGATGTCGGCGAAGCCGAGGTCGTCGAGGGCCTTGAGGCACAGGCGCTCGCAGCCGACCGTGCGCGGGTTCTCGTGCTCCAGGGTATCGAGGTCGACGGTGGCGATGTCGGGCTTGCGCGCCTCTTCCTGTATCGCCTCGGGGCGGAACCCCCTGGCCCTGAGCTTGGCGACGATGTCCTCGGCTGCGGCCTGCACGTCCGGCGCGGCTTCGAGCAGCGGCGGGCGGCCGTTGAGCAGCGCCTCGGCGAGTCCGGCAACTTCGCGCCATTTCTCCTTCGGCACCGGATAGTCGGTGCCGAGGTTGAGAAGCGTGCGCTGCCTGACCTTGTCGCCGATGCGCTGCGAGAGCACGAGGCGATGGCTGCGGACCGGCTTGCCTTCGGTAGTGTGGGTCTTGGTTGCCCTGATGAACATGTCGCCCGGCACGTTTTGGTCGTGGCGGGTTCAGATATGTCGGCTTTGGTGGTGGGGTCAAGGGAAATCCTGCAAACCCACCATTCCCTGGCACTACAAAGGGAGTTCGAGACGGCAATCGCAAATGTAGGGGCGTGCCCTTCTCGTCAACGCTATATCTGGTGTGTCAGCCGGAAAAACCTGGCCAATTCGGCCCCGAACAAACGGAAAAAGTGCCAACTTGGGACAAGAACTTCAGGGGCGAGGACTGGCCGGCCGAGGACTTCGGCGCGATGACCGTTCCCATTCACGGACCGGCGGCGGACGGCAGCGCCACCATGCGGCTGGCTGAGAAGCCGGTGACGTTGCCGAACGGCTTCAGGGTGCGCCAGATCCGCCGCCTGCTCGACAACGGCCGTCAGGTGCCGCTGATCACCACCGATCCGCACAAGCCGATGGCTGAGGTTGCGGGCGCCATGTTCTCGCGCTGGTCGCAGGAGAACTTCTTCAAGTACATGCGTGACGAGTTCAATCTCGACGCCCTGCCGACCCACGAGCTCGAGCCTCTCGATCCCGCCGCCATGGTCGTCAACCCGCTGCGGCGGGCCTATGACAAGGCAATCCATCGCCTCGACCGCCAGCTTGGCCGCCTGCGCAACCGCATCGCCGACACGGCCCGGAAGAAGCAGCCGACGGCGGAACTCAGGAGGGAAGTCAGGGACCTCCAGGATGTCCGCGACATCGTCAGGGCCAGCCGCAGGGAGACGCCCAAGCACTGCCGGGCCGGCGACCTCGACGAAGCCGAGCAGCTCGATGCCTTGCCCGCGCGCGAGCGCCTCCTCCTCGACGTCATCCGGATGATCGCCTACCGCGCCGAAACCCGCATGATGCTTCCCGTCATGCAGGCGCAGGGCCACAAGCCCCATCCCCGGAAACTGCTTCAAGCGCTGCTCACCGCCGATGCCGACATCCTGCCGGATCCTGGCAATGGCCTCCTGCGGGTCCACATTCTTGGCCTCGCAAACGACGCCTGCGACCGTTGGATCGATGCGGTTCTGAGCGACCTGAACGCCACCGAAACGGTCTTCCCCGGCACCCGTCTGCGCATAGTCTACGACATCGACGGGGCCTCGGAATCCGCGCGGCTCGTGTCACCTAAAATCAGCAGAGGTCAGGAAGTCTGAGGTTGTGGCCGATGCGGCGTTTCTTTCGCCCTCGCTTTGCGATCTGGAGCGGCGGTTGGGCCTCATGGAAGGCGATGGCTTCTTCGAGGATACGGTCCCATGCCCTTGAGATGCGGGCCACCAGGGAGGCGGGGACTTGACGGTCTTTCTCACGGGCGAAGCGGGCGGCCCTGCGCGCGCGCTGAAGCAGGCGGTGCATGCTCGCCGCCCATTCCTCCTTCTCGATGTCGATCAGGGCCTGGAGTTCGCGCAGGTGATGTGCGTTGCAGGCGCCGTGGCGGACGCCCTTGATGGTGAAGTAGGGGGCGAAGTCGTCGTGGACGAGGATGCCTTTCAGGTTCTTTTCGACATCGCCGCGTCCCTCGCCGATGCGCAGGACGGTGAGCAACGGGGTGCACAGCACATGGAGCCAGCGGGTACGGGCGGCGATACGCAGGCCGGTCTCGTCGAGGTGCTTGACCGGCGCCTGCGTGCGGATCAGATCGGCGACATGGTCGAGGAAGCCCTCGAAGCGCTGCGCTGTGCGCCGGCCCATGGCGGCGATCGTGGCAGTGGAGATGGACACCGCGAAGATGTCGCTCATGAGTTCGGCCAGACGCTTCTCGGGCACGAACTGGGCGTACAGCAGGTAACTCACCCAAGCGGTGATGCGAGGGCCGTACTGGACCGGGGCGGTGACGCCCGGCGGGAAGGCGGCTCGTGTCAGCGTGCCGCATGCGCCGCAGAGGCAGCGATGAGCGCGGTGTTCGGTGACCTCGAGAGGCTGCGGCTCGGGTACGTCGAAGACCTGCCGACAGGCGGGCGCGCCTTGCCGGTCGGCGTCCGAGAGCTCGACGCCACAGCCGGAACAGGTGGAGGGGTGGTGATCGACGACACGGTCCGGGCTGTCGCTCCGCGCGAGGGTGGTTCCCTTGTGGCCGGGCTGGCCGCCACTGGGCCCGCCGGACTTTCCGCGCTGGCTTTGGGTGCGCCTCTGGGCTCCGCTTTTCTTCTTGAGCCCGTCGCTGGCGGGGGGCTTGCTGCTTGTGGTGCTGTTGAGGGCCGCGCTGCGCTCGAGTTCGGCGATGCGCTCGCGCAGGGCCGCGTTCTCCTGCTCGAGTGCGGCATTTTCCCGGGCGAGCGCGGTGGCTGATCGCAGCAGCCCCTGCCCCCATTCCCGGACGGCAACGACGACAGTGGTTGCGAGGGATGATGGCTCGAGAAGCTCCTTCAGGCAGCAGAAGGCCTCGTTACGGGCGGCGAGGTCTTCGTGCCAGTGCGACACCGTCACGTGTCTTCGGCCTCGACGGCCATCATGGCGGCGAGCACGGCGAGGCGTTCGCCCGGCGGCAAGGCCTGGTAGCGCCGGCCCCAGTTGGCTGCCTTGCGCTTGATGCGCTGGCGGTCGGTGAAGTTCCGGCCTGCGTGGCTGGCCCAATGCATCCGGTCGGGGGCGTAGTTGAACCAGACGACCTCGGTTCGCACCAGACCCTGGGTCGTGACCTGCAGCGCCAGCCGGCGCCATCCCGCCAGCACCTCGTCATAGAGCGCCGACGGATGGCCCGAGATCATGACCTGGCAGGGCAGAGCCTTGAGCAGCGCGAGAAGCGCGACGTGGCCGGCCTCCTCGTACTCGAAGCGGTAGCGCTGCGCCGAGCGGCGGGTCGCGTGCAGATAGGGCGGATCGCTGTAAACCAGCTCCGGGCCCAGGAACGGGAACGAGGCCAGGAAGTCATGGGCACAGCCGTGAACCAGATCGACCGGGTAGTCGCAGACGAAGGCCTCGAGCGCCTGCGCATCGCGGTCGATGCCGATCGAACGCACGGCCGGCGGCTTGCGCTTCGTCAGCGCCCCGCCCCCAAGGTGGCTTTCGATGTAGACGGAGTGCGGCGGCATCAGCGCAATCAGCGCTTGGCACAGACCTGCTGTCGCCTTCGAGCCGAAATACCCCATGGACCGCTCCCGTCACGCGAGAGAGCAGTCCATAGTCCCGCAACTCTATGAGGTCAAGAACCAATCGCGGTGGCAGAACCAGACCGCGGCCGCCGCCATAATCACCGTCCTCAACTCAGGATTGGGGTACCTGGGTAGTTACGAATTTTCTCGACGCTTCTCCCCCCCTCTCAGCGGCCTCCGCCTGCCAACTCTCGCGCCACTCCAGATGCTTCTGCATCACGGGCTTCGAACCCCCATCTCGTCCACTGGTGATCGACGAGACTCTCTTCGTCGGTTTCACGAGCAAACAGTTCGATCTTGCGGAGGAGTGGGAACATTTTCTCGATGCGGAGCCACACCTCGTCCGGCTTTTGCGAGTGAGCCCCGCGCTTAGCGGTGACGAGTTGGCGAACATTCCTCGCGCCACGCGGGGACGGGATCTTCCCCCTCTTGAACACGAGGCACAACTCGCATTGGCTCATGGTATAAAAGCCGGGATTCACCCTCACTTTATCCCACACAAACGCAACCGTCGCCCATGCAAAGTCCCACGCCTTTCCCAAGTCAATGGCTTGATCAAGATGCGGGTTGGTCGCCCACATGAATAGCAGGCAGTCTTGCGCACAAATACCGGGGACATTCAAGGTCTTGAGGTCGTGCAGGGTCACCGTTGGATAGTGCCTGATCGCACCGCCCGTATCCTGGGTTCCCTCGCCGGCGTGCTGGAGCTGCCCGCGATAGTCCCACGGAGGGTCGACGTAGATGATGTCGAAGGGGCCAGGCGGAAGCGGAGGAAAGAGCGTCCCCATCCTCACACCTCGCGGCCGAGCAACCTTTCGTCGAAAGGGTACGTGCTCATCAGTTCGAAGCCTGTCTTGGTAACCAGAACCTGTTGCTCCAGCTTTACCCCTTCGCCTCCATCCTCGTGACCGATGAAGCTTTCCACGCAGAGCGTCATGTTGGGCTCGACGATGCCGTCGTAGTCCTGCCCGGCGTCGTAATCGGCTTCGTACACGATGTAAGGATACTCGCCGGTCATCCCGATGCCGTGAATCATGAGGTAATACCGTCTTGCGTAATATGGCGCGGGCATTTTCCAGGCCGCTTCCGTAATTTCCCGAAAGGTTCGCCCCGGTTTGATCAGCGCCATATTGTGCTGGATCTGGTCGTGGGCGAGACGATAGAGCGTTCGCTGTTCCGGCGTCGGCCCCTCTTCGCCGCAAAGGAAGGTGCGTGAGAAATCTGCGTAGTAACCGTGCGGTCCGATCACGTCGGTATCGTGGGCCACCAAGTCGCCGGCACGGATTACGTGCGGGCCGGTCTCCTGAAACCAGGGGTTGGTTCTCTCGCCCGAGCTGAGCAACCGCGTCTCCACGTAGTCCCCGTCGTTCGCGATCACGTGACGATGGAACTCCGCCCACAGCGCGTTCTCAGTGATCCCGGGCCTGATGGCCTCCTCCAACGCTCTCTCTGCCGCCATAACGCACGCCATCGAGCGCTTAGAGCAAACAATCTCCTCCGGTGTCTTGATGGAGCGTGCCCTCTCCGCCGGCGCTTGAGCATCTAGGATCGCGAACCCCTGTTCCGCCAGATAGCCTACGGCACGCGCATCGATGCGCTCCAACCCGATCCGCGTTTCGCCCGGGCAGTGCTGGCGCATCAGCGCAGCGATCTCTCCGGCCCAGACCTTGGCCGTCTCATCGAGCAGCGGCCCCCGCGCAACGTAAGAGACCGTTGTGGAGACTCGGATATCGTCAACCGCCGGATTGTCGCGTTCCAGGTGCTCGCAACCCGCGAACTCGAACAAGACAACCGGCCCCTCCAGGGGCACGAACACGTAGCGCGCCGGATTGCGCAGGACGAAGGGCATCATGTTTCGGGCGCCGGTCGCGTAGCGCACATTGTGCGGATCGGTCAGCACCAACGCCGCGAAACCCAACCGCGCCATCTCGGCGCGTAGCCGCGCCAGCCGGCCGAGCCGAAGCGCCGTCTCGTCGGGCGCCGGCGGCATCTCATTCATGGTCTTACTGTGTGACGTGGACTTCGTCGCGATCGGGAATGGAGATCACCGGCGCGACCTCGCGCAACTCCTCAAGCGGGATATGGCAGGCGATCACGTGGCGGTCGGCATTGGCTTGGAGCGGCGGCGGCTCGTCCTCGCAGATCGCGCCAAGCTTGCGCGGGCACCGGGTCGAGAAGGGGCACCCCTTGGGCGGGTCGAGCGGACTGGGCAAGGATCCCTCCAGCACGATGCGGCGCCTCTGCACCTCGGGATCCGCGATCGGCACCGCGGAGAGCAGTGCCTCGGTGTAGGGATGGTAGGGAGGTGAGAATATCTGCTCCGTCGAGCCGCGCTCCATGATCTGGCCGAGATACATCACCACAACACGGTCGGAGAGATAGCGGACCGCGGAGAGATCGTGGCTGATGAAGAGCAGCGTCGTCCGGTGCTCGCGCTGAATATCCATCAGCAGTTCCGTCACCGCCGCGGCGACCGAGACGTCCAGCGCCGAGATCGGCTCGTCCGCGATCACCGTCTTCGGGTTGCCGGCGAAGGCCCGGGCGATGCCCACCCTTTGCTTCTGGCCACCCGAGAGCTGGCGCGGCTTCCGCGTCATGAACTCGCGCGGCAGCTTCACCGTATCCAGCAGCTCGTACACCAGCTCCCGCCGCTTGATCGAATCGCGCTCGATGCCGAAGCGCTTGATCACGCGCCCGATCTGATAGCCGACCGAGTGGGAGGGGTTGAGCGTGTCGTTCGGGTTCTGGAACACCATCTGCAGCGAGGAGAGCTGCGCCGCCGTACGCTTGTTGACCGGAATGCTTCCGAGGTCGGTCCCGTCGAGCACGACCTCCCCGTCGGTCGCGGTCTCCAGCCCCATCAGCACCTTGGCGAAGGTGGACTTGCCGCAGCCTGATTCGCCGACGATAGCTACGGTTTCTCCCTCCCCCGCGCGGAAGCTGATGCTCTCGTTCGCCTTGACCTCGCGCACCGCGCCACCGGAGACGAACGCCGCCAACGAGCGTTCGCGCACCTTGTAGTACTTGCGCATGTCGGCGACCTCGAGGACAGTCTCGCCAACTGCGATAGGCTCACGGACTTCGTCGGCGCGAACCACTTCCGTGACATCGATCCCTTCCCAGCGCGTACAGCGCACCCGGTGCGCCGGATCGTCGTCAGTGTGGACCCCCTCCATTGGAATCAGGCCCTTGTCGCACCGCCCAGCCTCGAAGAAGCGGCATCGGGGCCCGAAATTGCAGCCCTCCGGCCGTTCGTGGGGGAGCGGAAGCTGGCCCTTGATGGAGACCAGGGGGCGCGCGTTCTTGTCGGCATGGGGAAGCGGGATGCAGCCGAAGAGGCCTTGCGTGTAGGGATGCTTGGGCCAGGAGAAGATGGAATCGATCGTCCCCTCCTCCACCACCTCGCCCGAATACATCACGCAGATCCGGTCGCACACCTCCAGCATCAGGCCGAGATTGTGGGAGATGTAGAGCAGCGAAGAGCCGGTCTGGCGGCTTAGCTCGGCGATCAACTCGACGATCCCGGCCTCCACCGTCACGTCCAGCGCCGTCGTGGGCTCATCCAGCAGCAGCAGCGCCGGCCTTGAGAGCAGCGCCATGGCGATCACCACACGCTGTTGCTGGCCGCCCGAGACTTGGTGCGGATAGGAAATCATCAGGCGCTTGGGGTCCGGGATGTGCACCGATGCCAGCATGTCATAGGCGCGCTGGAAAGCCTCACTCCCACTCACGCCCTCATGGATTATCGGCACTTCCATGAGCTGCTGGCCGATGGTCAGGCTCGGGTTGAGCGAGGCCATGGGCTCCTGGTAGATCATGGCGATGTCCTTGCCGCGCACGCGGCGGATCTCCTCCTCGGACATCTCGGCCATGTCACGGCCCTTGAACTTGATGGTGCCGCCGACGATGTCGCCGTTTTGCCCCATGTAGCGCATGACGCCGTTGGCCACGGTGGACTTGCCACAGCCGGATTCGCCCACGAGCCCGACCGATTCCCCCTTCGCCACGGTGAGGTCGAAGTCGTAGACCGCGGGAACCTCACCGGCCCGCGTGTAGTAGCTGAGGCAGAGGCCGGTGATCTCGAGGACCGGCGGTTCGGAAGAGTGATCTGACATTCCGACTCCTAGTCCCTGAGCGACACTTCGCGCAGCCCGTCGGCCAGCAGGTTGAAGCCGAGCACCAGCAGGGAGACGGCGCAGGCGGGCAGGATCGCCATGTGGGGGAAACCGCCGGAGACGAAGGCCCGGGTCTCGGTGATCATGCCGCCCCAGTCAGGGTCGGGCGGTGGCAGGCCGAGACCGAGGAAGCCCAGCGCCCCGATGGTGATTGTCGTGTAGCCCATGCGCAGGCAGAAATCGACGATCAGCGGCCCGCGCGCGTT
Source organism: Alphaproteobacteria bacterium (assembly GCA_963422645.2). GTDB lineage: Bacteria > Pseudomonadota > Alphaproteobacteria > UBA828 > UBA828 > WTGU01. Next base: position 525,994 of record CAXXVO010000004.1, on the reverse strand, counting down.
GGGCAGGATCTCCATCAGCATGATGTACCAAGGGCCCTCGCCGCGAGTTTGCGCCGCCGCGATGTAGTCGCGGGTCGCGATGTCCATCGTCACGCCGCGCACGATACGCATGATGCCGGGCGAAGACGCGAAGACGACGGCAAAGACGATGTTGATCCCCGATGCACCGACCTTCGCGATGATCAGCACGTAGAGCACCATGATGGGGAACGAAAGAATGACGTTGGCGACGAAGGAGAGAATCTCGTCGAGATAGCCGCGGAAATAGCCCGCGGCCAAGCCCATGAGGATGCCCACAACGTAGGCGCAGACCGTAGCGGCGGTGGCGTAGAAGAGCACCCGCTGACCGCCGAAGATGATCCTCGACAGAATGTCGCGCCCAAGATGGTCAGTGCCGAGCAGGAAGATGCCCCCGTCCGGCGCCTCCGCGCCGGGGAAGGTGAAGGGCACCATTGTTGCATTGGGACCGTATGGCGCGATGAACTCCGCGAAAATTGCCAGAATCACGAAACCGAGGATGATTCCGCCCCCGATCATGCCGACCGGGCTCTCCCGAAGCAGAAGGACAGGCCTGAGCGACGCCGCGAAGCTCGCGCCGAGCCGGGAGAGCGGCGTGCTGGCGGCGCTCGTGCGCGGCAGGTCGCTCACTTGAACCTGATCCTCGGGTTCAGATAGGTGTAGCCGAGATCGCCTACGGTCTGAGTGAAGACCGCGACGAAGACCGCCGCGACGCCGCAGGCCTCGATTACGAAGATGTCGCGCCGGAGTGCCGCCTCCAGCAGTAGCGCACCGAACCCCTTGTAGCCGAAGGCAAACTCGGTCACGACCACGCCGGACAACAGCCAATTGATCTGCAGCATGATCACGGTGAAGGGCGCGATCAGCGCATTTCTCAGGGCGTGTCTGAGGATGATGTGCCGGTAGGGCAGCCCCTTGAGCACCGCGGTGCGGATGTAGGGCGTGGTCATAACCTCGGCCATAGAGGCGCGCGTCATCCGCGCGATGTAGCCGAAGCCGTAGAGGGTCAGAACCAGCACCGGCAGGATCATCTGGACCGGGTCGAACCCCGATGTCATCGACGAGGTCCCCGGTAGCCAGCCGAGCCAGAAGACGAAGATGCCGACGAGGAAGACCGCGCTCGCATATTCCGGGATCGAGGTGGTGATGATCGAGAAGACCGAGATCGCCCGATCCTGCAGGGAGCCTTCCTTCATGCCGGCCAGCACGCCGAGGGTCAGCGCGATCAGCACCATGATGACGAAGGTGACGCCTGCCAGGATGCCGGTGTTGCCGAGGCGGTCCCAGAATATCTCGCTGACCGGCCGCTTGTAGATGACGGACTCACCGAGATCGCCGGCAAATATCCGGCCGATCCATTCGAAATAGCGAACGATAACCGAGCGGTCATAGCCGTTCGCGATCACCCAGGCGTCGAGCTGCTGGTCCTGCGCATAGGGGCCGAGAATGCTGCGGGCGATGAGCCGGGGATCGCCCTCATTAATGAGGAAGAGCAGTAATGCGACGACCAGCATGACGAGGATCATCATGCCGATGCGCCGCACGATGAGTTGGACCATGCCGCCCCCCGACCCTCAGAGACGGCTCAGCGCGACGTGCAGCCCGTACCCGCCGCACCGGGAAAGTGGCACGGGGGCCCGAAGACCCCCGTGCCGCGCTTCGGTCAACCGTCCAACCACACGTTGTGGAACTGGTGGTACAAGGTTGGGTGGGTCGCGTGGCCCTTCACCCGCTTGTTCGACGCCTTGTAGACAGAGCGCCAGAATGGCTGCGGGATGATTGCGTCGTCCTGCAGGAGCTTCTGGCAGACCTCCATCTTCTTCCTACGCTCGTTGACGTCGAGTGTGGCCTCGGCATCGTCGAGCGCCGCATCGAAGGCCGGATTGTCGTAGGCGACCTCGTTCCACGGCACGCCCTTCCGGTAGGCGAGCCCCAGCACCATGGTGCCGAGCGGGCGATGCGTCCACGCGGTGTAGCCCCACGGCGCCTTGTCCCAGACCTCCCAGTACTGGTTGGCCGGCATCTTGTTGATGTCGATGTTGATGCCCGCCGGCGCTGCCTGGTTCTTGAAGATCGCGCAGGCGTCGGTCATCCACGGGCCCTCGGTATCGCCGTTGGCGATCTCGAGCGTGATCCCGTCGGGATAACCGGCCTCGGCCAAGAGCGCCTTCGCCTTCTCGATGTCCCGCTTGAGCGGCGGCAGCGCCGCATACTCGGGATGGATCGGGCAGACGTGATGGTTCTCGGCGATCTGCCCTCGGCCCTGGAACGCCTTGTCCAGGATCTCCTGGTGATCCATGCACGCCACGACCGCCTGGCGAAGCTTGGGATTGTCGAAGGGCTCCTGGGAGATACGGAAGCGCATTACGGCGGTCTGCGCCGTCGTCACCGGGTGAATGTCCACGAAGGGCAAAGCCTGCGCCGCATCGATGAGGTTGTTCGGCAGGCGGAAGACCATGTCCACCTGCTGAGATGCGAGCGCCGCGATCCAGGCGTTCGTGTCCTCGCCGTGGTCGAAATAGTGAATCTCGTCGAGGTAGAAGTCCCCGGCCCACCAGTCCCGCGCCCTGCGCAAGATGGCTCTCTCACCCAGCGCGTACTCGGCCAGCTCGAAGGGGCCGGTGCCGATGGGGTTTGCCGAGAGATCGGCCTCGTAATCCACACCGAAGCCCCGATGCACGATGGCAGTCGGGTAGTTGTAGAAGTTCTCCGGCATGGCCAGAGCTGCTTGCTTCAAGTTGAACTGAATGGTGTGATCGTCGATCACTTCGACCGCGCCGGGGATGCCGCGCGGCTGGCCGTCCTCGCCCTCCTCGACCATGGCGCCGAAGAGACCGAGGTTGGACGACCCGACCGCCGGATCGAGCCAGCGGTTGACCGTATGGGCCACGTCGGCGGACGTGAAGGCGTCGCCATTCGACCAGGTAATGCCCTGGTTCAGGTGGAACACCCAGGTCGAGAGGTCGTCGGAGGCCTCCCAACTCTTGGCGAGGTAGGGAACTGTGACGTTGTCCGACCCCGTGCGGGTCAGATACTCCGTCATGAAGCGCGAGACGTTCGACCTCTCCGTCCATGGGAAGGTCGCCGGGTCGGTCATCTCCTGCACGCGCATGGAGACCCTGAGCGTGCCGCCCGCCTTGGGCATCTCGTCGGCCATCGCCGATCCGATAATGCCGCCACGGCCGGTGAGCTGGTCGGCCATGGCGTAGACAGTGCCCGTCGCCACACCGAGCAGCGCCGCCTGGCGCAGGAAGTCGCGCCGGTTGATCTTGCCTGTCTGCAACTGATCGCAGAGCTCGGGCATGTAGGAATGCGTCTCGGCGCCCAACGCGCGCTCCGACGGCAGCGTGTAACGCCGTGGGTCACGGCTTATCACTTTTCGGTCTTTCATCTGCTTGTCCTCCGAGTGTTGCTCTCTGCCGGCACCGCTGCACCGCTCTTGGAAGAGATACGCGGCGCCATTCTCCCCGCCCGAAACGAACTGGCCCACCCAACCTAGCCCATAGCGGAAGCCCTGTCGCCCCTGGCACGATTGGGGGAGAGCGTCTTGCCGCGCCGAGGCTTGGTGAGCGGTGTTCGAAGATGGTCATTGAGACAATTCAGCTTCGCATTCTCCCACCGTTGGGATCGTAGAGCGGCGTGGTCTGCACGCGCGCGGGGAACATCTCTCCCAAAATCTCCACGTCGAAGCGCTCGTCGGTCGCCGCCATCTCCGTCGGCACATAGCCCATCGCCATGGATTGCCCGACATGATGCGCGTAGCCGCCCGAGCTCACGTATCCGACGGCCCTACCCTCTCGCAGGATTGCCTCGTCGTTCGATACGTCGATGAGTTTGCCGTCGATTGCCGGGGAGTCGATAACCAGCGGCACCAAGCGCCTGGCAGGCCCGGTGCTCCGCTCGGCTTCCGCCGCCGCCTTGCCGACGAACTCCTTGTCCCACTGGATGAAGGCGTCGAGCCCGCTCTCAGCCGCAGTGAAGTCCGGGCGGTAGTCGAGCGTCCAGACGCCCCAAGCCTTCTCCAGCCGGAGCGACATCAGCGCCCGCGCCCCGTACCAGCGCAGACCGAGATCGACGCCAGCGTCCTCGATCGCCTCCGCAAGCGCGATCTGGTACTGCGGCGCGACAAAGATCTCGTAGCCGAGCTCGCCCGAAAAGCTGAGCCGCGAGACGATCGCCGGCACGCCACCGACGAAGCTCTGGCGAATATCGCGAAAGCGGAACGCCTCCGCCGAGACATCGTCGCGGGAGATTCGGGCGAGCAGATCGCGGGCGTGCGGGCCCGAGAGCGCGATACCGTGCAGCGCGTCCGAGAGGTTCTGGTAGTCGACGCCTGTGCCGAGGCGCTGCTCGAACCAGCGCCGATGCGCCTCCTGCATGACACCTGAGCCGACCAGCATGAAGCGATCTTCCGTCAGGCATGCGACGGTGAGATCGCCGTAGAGTTTTCCCTTCTCGGTCAGCATCGGCGTCAGCGCGATGCGGCCGGGCTTCGGCACGCGGCCGGCCAGCACGCGGTCCAGGAAGGCGCGGGCGCCGGGACCTTCGAACCCGTGCTTGGAATAGTTGGCGATCTCGATGCAGCCCACCGCCTCACGCACCGCCTTCACCTCGCGCGCCACGTAGTCGTGCGCGCGGGAGCGACGGAAGGACGGGTCCTCGTGGGCATCCTCCGGCTCATTGGCGAACCACAGCGCGTGCTCCAACCCGAAACCCTGGTCCATCACCGCGCCCTTGGCGAGAAGCCGGTCGAAGAGCGCGGTGGTCTTTTGGCGCCGGCCCTTGGGCAGGGTCTCGTTGGGGAAGGTCATCACGAAACGGCGCTCGTAGTTCTCCGCCGACTTGACCGTGCCCCACTCCGGCGTCGCGAACTCGCCGAAGCGGGCGATGTCCATGGCCCACACGTCGATCGATGGCTCGCCGTCGATCATCCACTCGGCCATGCTGCGGCCGACCCCGCCGCCCTGGCAAAAGCCGGCCATGACGCCCACGGCCACCCAGTAATTCCGCACCCCCGGCACCGGGCCGATCATGGGGTTGCCGTCGGGACCGAAGGTGAAGGGGCCGCAGATGATGTCCTTGATCCCGGCCTCGCCGAGCTTCGGAATACGCTCGAACGACATCTCCAGCCGGTCGGTGATGCGGTCGAGGTCAGGCGACAAGAGCTCCTGTCCGAAGTCGAGCGGCGTGCCGGAGACGTTCCACGGCGTCGACTTGGGCTCGTAGGTGCCGAGCAGGACACCGTGCCGCTCCTGCCGGAAGTAGATGTTGGCCTCGTAGTCGATGCCCCCCGGCAAGTGGCCGGCGCCACCTTCCCCCATCCTCTCCGCAATCACGGGGATCGTGTCGGTAATGAGGTAGTGGTGCTCCATCGGCTGAACCGGCAGCGCGACTCCTGCCAAATGGCCCACTTCGCGCGCCCAGAGCCCGCCGCAGTTCACGATGTGCTCGGCGTTGACCGTGCCGCGCGGCGTGACCACATCCCATGAGCCGTCTGGCCGTTGGTTGGTCTCCACCACCGGAGTCCGGGTGAAGTACTGCGCACCGTGGACGCGCGCGGACTTGGCGAAGGCGTAGGTCGCGCCGGAGGGGTCGACGTCGCCGTCGAGCTCGTCCCAGAGTGCGGCGTAGTAGTGCTTGGGATCGATCAGCGGATGGCGCTCCGCGACCTCCTTCGGCGAGATGAACTCCTGGTCGAGCCCCATGTAGCGCGCCTTGGAGCGCTCGCGCTTGAGGTAGTCGTACCAATCCCTGGTGGAGGCGAGGTAAAAGCCGCCGGTGTTGTGCATGCCGACGGACTGGCCCGAGGTTTCCTCAATCTCCTTGTAGAGATTGATCGTGTAGCCCTGCAGGCGGGAGATGTTGGGGTCCGACGAAAGCGTGTGAATCATCCCGGCCGCGTGCCAGGACGATCCGGCGGTGAGCTCTTCCCGCTCCAGCAGGATCACGTCCTTCCAGCCGAACTTGGCGAGATGGAAGAGGATCGAACAGCCCACCACGCCACCGCCCATGACGACGACCCTGGCGTGGCTTGGGAGCGGCTTGCTGGCGCTCGCGCCGCCTTCGTCCCTCATGATCTCAGGCATGACGGAACTCTCCCGGTTTAGAGAGAGACGGCGTGGGTATCCCTAAAGGGCCGCCCTACCTCTCCTCCCCACCGGTCATAGCATTAGAGGGCTCGCGAATATCGGCCTTGATGCGACGCGGATGCTTCGGATTCCGACAGGGTCAGCCGTGCAACTCGCTCGCGCCAGCGCGCCAATAGGGCTCGGTGGCAGAAAATTCGTGCCAATCCTCGGTGATCCGGCTTCGGGTTTCCTCGCGTGCTCGAGCGTGCCAACCGATCACCTGCCCTGCGCCCACACCAAGTGCAGCGAGATGGCTGCTTCCACGCTGGGTGTCCAGCAGCGTCTTCAAGCAGCTCTCGGCGACGGCGGCGTCGTTGAGCTGGCCGAGGTCGTCCTGCAGCCGACGCAACGCCTTGATGTAGGGACGCGGCTTGCCGTCGGGGAACTGGGCCGCGAAGAACTCGCCCGCGTAACGCAGCTTCTTCAGCGAGATTCTGAGCCGGTGCAGGTCGGCGTCCGACAGCTGCTCGAATTCCCGACCGCGCTTCAGTACGCGCTTGTGGCGCTTGTCGAGCAGGCATCCCCCAAGATTCGCGAGCGGCTGATCGAGCACGGCGTGGTTCGCCTCTTCGCGCCAGCCCGCCGTCTCTATCCACCGGCCGAAGCGAAGCAGGAATTCCGTGTAGTCGGGCGCGCGCAGCGCCTCTGCCTGCTCGTAGGCCCGGGCGCGCTCCACCTCGGCGGCTTCGACAAGACGCTCAAGTGCCTCGTCGTCCGGCCGGGCAGCCCGAACGGTCACGAGAGTCTCGGTAATGAATACGTCCCAATCGCGCGCCGGGCCTAGCACGTCGATGAGACGGCTCGCGTCCCGCTCCAGCCAGGCAGTATGCCCGCGCGGAAGAACTGTCTTGAAGACCACGAGGGCCGAACGCATCCGGCGCAATGCAACGCGAAACTGGTGCACTCCTTCCGGATCGCTGCGGTCCAGCACCGCATCGTGATTCGCCGCACACTGATTGGCACACGCGCGAAAGATCTTGCCCAGGGCCTCGTTTACGGAGATGCCCTGCGCAAATGCGAGCGCCGGCGCCTTGTAGCCGGCGTAGCCCTCGCCGCCGGCAAGGACATAGCCTCGCTTGGCCTTGCTCGCCGTCTGTATGCGGAGCGGCGCCGAGGCATGCAGCCTCATGGCGAGCTCATAGAGCGCACTCGTTGGCCCCTCAATCAGCTCCAGCTCCAGCTCGGAGACGGTGTCGCACTTGTCACGCGCCTTGATCTCCCCGCTGTCGAGAGCGAGTTCGATCAGAGCTCTTCCGTCATCCGGCGCGGCAATCTCGACCATGGCGGTCCGCCGAATGACATCGGTGGAGAACGCCGGCGCCAACTCCGCTGGCCCTATGGGCCCCACCGCATCGCGAATTGCCGGATCGGGCGCGACTGGGAGGCTCGGCACCGGCTGCTTGACCGTGCGCGTCCACTCGTTGCGCTTGAGCACGGCAGCGGCTGAAGAAGGCCCATCCGACTTCAGGGTCTGGACCAGCCCTTCGCCGTCTTCGCGGATGCGCAGCGTGAAGCCGCGCCGACGCAGGCGGAAATCGCCGGTGTCGAAGTAGGTGCTTCGTAGCCGCTGCGCGCTTTCTCCTCCATTGGCGGAGACTGCCGCGCGCCAGCCGCGATCAAGGGCAGCGGGATCGCCGCCAAGCGTCAGCTCGACCTCGAGCGAGGGGCCGCTCTCAGCGGCGGCCGAGCCCGCGCCACCGTCTCCCTCGCCCATCGATTGCCGTTCCCGGTGATGGATGCTGTCACCGCATTCTTCTGCGCGGTCGGAAGGGATATTCACGAAACTTTCGCAAATACGTCAAGGCAGACTATCACAGTCATTCGGTCCCGCGCCTTCGGGCATGTGTGGTTTCGCTCTTTAGAGTTGATGGGCGCGCGTGCATCCCCTATTCAGGGAAGCAAGGCGATTCCATGTTGGCAGCACATCCGAACACGGCTCACGAGGAGGATTCAATCGATGGCCGACCACGGAACGACTTGGCCGAAAGCGCCGCTCTCCCGGCGGTCTTTTCTTAAGGGTACGGCGGCAGGCGCGGCCGCGCTGACCGCAGCAGGCTCAGGCGCGTTTGCATCGCGCGCACAGGCGTCGGACTGGTCCGGCGAGACCCTGCGCTTCATGATCATCAATCCGCACGCAGGCTCGATCAAGCCGCTCTCGGAAGGCTTCACCGAGTTGACCGGCGCCACGGTTGAAGGGGTGAAGGTCCCCTACGACCAGATCACCGCGCAGTCGACGCTCGACGTCATGTCCGGCATCAACGAGATCGACGTCTTCCAGTACTGGTACGTCGACAAGGAGGCGTTGGTGCGTGACGGCGTGCTCGCCGACATCACCGACCGCATTGCGGCGGAGGAAGCCGACATCGACCCCGCCGACTTCCTGGGCGCGCTCTACGACGCCTATACCCTGGTGGACGGCCGCCGCTACGGCCTGCCCTACGACGGCGATACGCACGTCCTCTTCTACAACAGGGAGATTCTCGACCGGAACGGGCTACAGCCGCCGGCGACCTGGGACGAGTACAACGCCGTTGCCAAGGCGGTGACGGATGCGGAGGCCGCCAACGGCGTCTACGGCGCGCTCCTCATGTGCAAGCAGTTCCCGATCATCCTCTGCTCGACCTACGCGAACCGGCTGGGCGGCTACGGCGGTAACTTCCTCGACGCCAACGGCGCGCCGGCGCTGACCAGCGATGCCGCGATCGGCGCCGCGCAGACCATGCTGGATGCCGGCCCCTCCGCGGTGCCGACACCGCTCGAGACCGAGTTCGGCAACTCGATCCCGGTATTCCTGAGCGGCGGCGCCGCCATGATCGAGTTCTGGACCGATCTCGGGACCTGGGCGCAGGACGCCAACCAGAGCCAGATCGTCGACAAGTGGGGCGTCGTGCCGATGCCTGTCGCAGGCAGCAACACGGTCAACCGGCCGGCGATGAACGCGGGCTGGTCCTTTGGCGTCTCGTCGGGCTCGCACAATCCGGAGATGGCGTGGGAGTTCGTGCGCATGTCGTCGAGCAAGGACTTCCACGTGCGCGTGCTCACCGACAACACGACCGGCGTCGACCCGACCCGGCGCTCGGCGATGCCCGCCTACCGTGACTTCGCGCCGCTGCAGGCGGACGCCGTGGAGCAGGCCATCGACGACGCCTTCGCCTGGCCGACGAAGCCGGAATCGCCCAAGCTCATGCAGTCGCTCACGGACGAGCTTGGCTCGATGATGGCCGGCGACAAGACCGTCGAGCAGGCCATGGGCGACGCCCAGGCCAGCTGGGAGGACATTCTCGGCTAGCATAGCCATGAACCGGGCGGCCGCATGCACAGGGGCGACCCTGGCTGCGGCCGCCCGGTCTCCCCGCTATGACTGAGCTGGACACCACGCCGCAGCGCACGCGCGAAGAGCCGCAGGCAGGCAGGCGCTGGGCCAGCGCGCTCACCCTCGACCGGCGGAAGACGATCGGCTGGGCGGTGGTCATGCCGCTGATCGGCGGCTTGATCGTCTTCGCCGTCTATCCCTTCATCTACCTGATCTTCCTCTCCTTCTCCGATTCCAATCTCGGCACGCTGTTCCGGGGATGGGTCGGCGCCGAGCACTACACGGACGCCATCAACCAAGCGAAGTTCACCTCCTCCCTGCTCCGCTCCGCCATATTCGCGCTGATGACGACGCTGGCGTCGGTCATCCTCGGCGTTTGCGTGGCCCTTCTCATCGACCGCGCCGTGAAGGGCCGGCAGATCCTGCGCACGCTGATTCTTTTGCCGCTGATGACACCGCCGATCACCGTTGCCGTCATGTGGCAACTGCTGCTGATGCCCAAGGGCGGCTGGCTCAACAGCTTCCTCATGGACATGGCGATCTTCAGCCAGCCGGTGAGTTTCCTGGGCTCGCCCGCCATGGCGTTCCCCTTCGTGTGTCTCGCGGACGTGTGGCAGTGGACACCCTTCATCGCGCTGATGACCTACGCCGCGCTGCAGACCCTGCCGGAAGACATCTACGAGGCGGCAAAGCTCGACGGCGCGTCAGGACCCGCGATGTTCTGGTCCATCACGCTGCCGATGTTGGCGCCGGCGCTGCTCGCCATCGCAGTTCTCAAGCTCGTCATCGCCTTCAAGGTCTTCGATCTCGTCTTCGTGCTGACCGGCGGCGGGCCGGGCCAGGCGACGACCGTTTCGAGCTTCTACATCTACCGGGTCGCGATCCAGCAATTCGACATCGGCGCCGCGGCGGCGCAGACGCTCATGTTCGCGGTGGTGGTCGGCCTCGTCACCATCCCCTTCACCACCGCGCACGACATCGCAGAGAAGAGGCTCTCGTGAGAGCCGCCCGCGTCAGAAAATTCGATGGCGGCACCTGGCTCTCGGAGGCGCCGGTCGATCTCTGGACCCTCGCCCGCTGGACCGGGACCGCTGCGGTGGTGCTCTTCTTCATCTTCCCCATGATCTTCATGTTTATGGTCTCGTTTAAGACGCAGCCGGATATTGCGAACGGCGGCTTCATTCCGGAGCAGTGGTTCTGGCAGAACTACCCGGACGCATGGGACTCCGTCGCCGTCGGCACCTACCTGCGCAACTCGATCGTCGCCGCTTCGCTGGGCGCGTTGGTGACGCTGGTCATCGCGGTGCCTGCGACGCACGCCATCGTGCGCTACCGCATCGGCGGCAAGTTTCTGCCGGCCTTCATCCTTGCGACCTATGTGGCGCCGCCCATCGTGGCGCTCTTCCCCCTCTTCTTCCTTCTGCGTTCGATCGGGCTGCTGAACTCGCTCTTCGGCATGGCCTTGGTCTACGGCGTCATGAACCTGCCGGTCGCGTTCTGGCTGCTCTCGAGCTTCGTCCGCCGCCTGCCGGAGGAGTTGGAAGATGCCGCGCGGATCGACGGCGCGGGCTACGGCTCCGTGCTCTTCCGCATCACGGTTCCGTTGCTCATGCCGGGCATTATCAGCACCGGCATCATTTGCCTGATCCTGGCCTACAACGAGTTCCTCCTCGCCTCATTCCTGACCCGGAGCGAAAGCACGCAGACCCTGCCGGTCGGCCTCTCGCTCTATCAGGGCGACCGGCAACTTCGCTACGGCCAGATGTCGGTGGCGTCTCTGATCGGCATCGTGCCGGTCTATCTGCTGGCGATGTTCTTCCAACGCTGGCTCATCCGCGGCTTGACGGCAGGGAGCTCGAGATAGCGATGGCGACCAAGCCCGCTGAAATCGCAGCCACGCTGAGAGAGTTGGTGGACGTGCTGCTGCCGGGGGACGAGCGCTTCCCGGCCGCGAGCGATGCCGGCACCCACGGCGTGGTGGCGGATCGACTGGTGGCACAAATGGGCGAGGCCGCGCTCGACGATCTCGCGCAAACAATCAAGGCCTGTGGCGGGCCGCTAGCAGCTTTGAGCACAGCGGAAGGGCAGGACGTCGTGCGGCGCCTCGAGGCGGATCACCCGGAGCAGTTCGAGACGCTGCGCATGATCGCCTACCTCGCCTATTACGAGAGCCCCGCCGTAGTGCGCGCCGTCCGCTCGCTTGGCCATGTCTACAACGATGCGCCGCAGCCCGCCGGCTACGCCATGGCGCCCTTCGACGAGAGCGATCCCCGTCAGGTGCCGCAGCACCGGCGCGGGAGCTATGTGCGGACGGAGGACGTAATGCGCCTTGATCTCACACCCCTGCCGTCCGAACCGCTGGCGTCGGAAACGATCACCCAGGACGACGCTGTGGCGAGCGGCCGTGGTGCGATCGCCAGGGGCGCAGGCGGCAAGCCCGCCGGACGGGCGGGCGCCGCCCCGGCAGACGGCCGGACATAGAGGCGAACCATGGCCAACGTCGGGATCAGCAGCATTTACAAGTCCTTCGGTCCTGTCGAAGTGATCCACGGCATCGACGTTGAGATCGCGGACAAGGAACTGGTCGTGCTGGTGGGACCCTCGGGATGCGGCAAGTCGACTCTGCTCCGCATGATCGCAGGCCTTGAAGATATCAACGCCGGCGAGATTTCGATCGACGACAGGGTGGTCAACCGCGTCGCCGCCAAGGACCGGAATATCGCCATGGTGTTTCAGTCCTACGCGCTCTACCCACACATGACCGTCTATCGGAACATGTCGTTCGGCCTGCGAATGCGGAAGATCCCGAAGGACGAGCAGGACCGCCGCATCAGGTGGGCGGCGGAGGTGCTGGAGCTCACCGACTACCTGAAGCGCTATCCCCGCCAGCTCTCGGGCGGGCAAAGGCAGCGCGTCGCCATGGGCCGCGCACTGGTGCGGGAGCCCATCGTCTTCCTCTTCGACGAGCCGCTCTCCAACCTCGACGCCCAGCTCCGCGTTCAGATGCGGACTGAAATCCGCGAGCTGCACCAGCGACTGCAGACGACCATGATCTACGTCACGCACGATCAGGTGGAGGCGATGACGCTCGCCGACCGTATCGTCGTCATGCGCGACGGCTATATCGAGCAGATCGGCGCGCCCGAACGCGTGTACGACAGGCCGGCCAACATCTTCGTCGCGGGCTTCATCGGCTCGCCCCAGATGAACATGCTGCCCGGCACGCTGGGGCCGGACGGCACCATCGCACTGGAAGGCGGAGTCACGGTGCGGCACGACCAAGACCTGGCAGCACAGACAGGTCATAGCGTCCTCTATGGCGTTCGGCCGGAGGATCTTCAGGTCGTCGGCGATGGCGAGGGCTTCGCGCTCGGTGTCGACGTGGTCGAGACGACCGGGCGGGAGATCGAGCTCTTCGGCAGCCTTGGATCGCGGCGGATCTGTGTGCTGCTGCAGGCGCGCGCGTCCGTCCGGCCGGGCGACACCGTGTGGATCAGCCCGGCCCCCGAACGCGCCCACGTCTTCGATGCGGAGAGCGGTATCCGCCTCGACCCTGCCGCCCAGGGCTGAGGCAATCGCCATGGCAGGGCGCACGACCCACGATCATGCCGACGTGGTTGTCGTCGGCTCCGGCCCCGGCGGCGTCATTCCCGCTACCGTGCTGGCCAGGAAAGGCATCAGGGTGGTCTGCCTGGAGCAGGGCCCGTGGTTCCCGCCAGACCAACGCCCGCACTTCGGCCGGGACTGGGAATGGCGACGCGCTACCGACTGGTCGATCTCCGTCAACGTGCGCGCGCACCCGCACGACTACCCGGTGGACAGCACCGACGAGACGACGCTGATGTGGAACGGCGTCGGCGGCTCCACCGGCATCTACACGGCCACCTGGCCGCGCTACCGCCCATCCGATTTCCGCAAGGGCACCGAGCACGGCCTCGCGCCGGACTGGCCGATCTCCTACGAGGACCTCGCGCCCTACTTCGAGATGGCGGACGAAGCCTGCGGCGTTTCCGGCTGGCCGGGCGATCCCGCGATGCCGCCGCGCGGCCCCTTCCAGACCGGGCCCGGCCCGCGCGGGGCCATGGGCGAGGTCGTGACGCGCGGCTTCGACAAGCTGGGCTGGCACTGGTGGCCCATGCCCTGCGCCATTCTGGCGGAGGGATACGACGGCCGCCTCGCCTGCAACAACTGCGGCGCCTGCCAGAGCGGCTGTCCGCGCGGCTCGCTCAACGACATGGCTGTGACTCACTGGCCCAAGGCGCTTGCGGCGGGAGTCGAGCTTCGCACGGACAGCCGGGTCGAGCGCATCGAGACCGACGCGTCGGGCCGCGCCACGGGCGTCGTCTACGTCGAGCGCAACACCGGCGTGCGTCATATCCAGACGGCGGATGTCATCGTCCTCGCCGCCAACGGTGTCGGCACGCCGCGCCTGCTCCTGCTCTCGGAAAGCACGACGCATCCGAAGGGGCTCGCCAACCGCTCCGATCAGGTGGGCCGCAACCTGATGCACCACACGCTTGGCATGGTGGAGTGCTGGGTCGACGCGCCAACCGAGGCGCACAAGGGCCTGATCTCCGCCATCGCGATCTGCGAGGAATTTGCGGAGAGCGACACGGCACGCGGCTTCGTCAACGGCTTCACGCTCCACATCGTGCGGCAAAACGGCGCGGGCTATCAGGCGCTGGGCTCGCACTCCGGCAACGCGGCGCCGTGGGGCGAGGCGCATCACGACTGGTTCGTCAGGCACTTCGGGCACGGCATCGGTATTCTCATCGTGGGCGACGACCTGCCGCGGCCCGACAACCGGGTCACCCTATCCGATAGCGCGGTCGATTCGTCTGGGCTGCCGGCGCCGCGCATCGCCTACGGCATGTGCCAGAACGACGCGCGGCTCGCGCGCTTCGGCATCGACCGGGCTGCGGAACTGGCGGGCGCGATGGGCGCCTGGGACATCAAGGTCAATCCCTTCCGCGATGCGAACGGCGTCTACGCGCCGCCAGCCTGGCACCTGCTCGGCACCGCGCGCATGGGGGCCGAGCCCGAGACCTCCGTCGTCACCAAGTGGCACCAGACCTGGGACTGCCCCAACCTCTACATCACCGACGGCAGCGTTATGGCGACCGGCGCGGCCATCAACCCGACGAGCACGATCTCGGCCCTCGCCTACCGCGCCGCACACCGTCTCGCCGACAATTTCGCCGAAGCACGCAGGGCGCAGGGTCCGTTGCTCGGCGACTGAGGCCCGCGGCGCCGACGGCTGACTCCCGGCAGCGCCATGCCCGGTCTAAGATGCTCCCGCGTCGGCACCAGGCGGAGGGAACCATGGCCGGCTACACGCGCGAAGAGTTGCGAGGGATGGTGCAGCCCGACCGGGTGCACCGCGCCATTTACACCGACCTGGCGATCTTCGAGATCGAGATGGAGAAGATCTTTCGCCGGGTCTGGCTTTACGTCGGCCACGAGAGTCTGGTGCCGAACCCCGGCGACTACTACTGCACTCACCTTGCCCGCCAGCCGGTGGTGCTGAGCCGGCACAAGAACGACGGCATTTGCGTGCTCTTCAACCGCTGCGGCCACCGCGGTGCCAAGGTACTCAACAGCGAGCGCGGCAACGCCAAGGTCTTCACCTGCATGTATCACGGCTGGAGCTTCCGGCCGAACGGCGCGCTCGCCGGCGTGCCGATGCGTGGGGACTTCCCCGAGGAGCCGCTGGCGGACCCGCAGTTCGGCATGGCGCAGCTGCCGCGGGTGGAGAGTTATCGCGGCTTCGTGTTCGCCTCGTTCAATCCGGACGTAGAGCCGCTGCTCGACTATCTCGCGGAAGCCCGGCGTGGCATCGACGAGCTCGTGGACCGCTCGCCCGAGGGCGAAGTGGCGCTCAACGCCGGTTGCCACCGTTACCATTATCGCGGCAACTGGAAGCTGCAGCTCGAGAACCTGGCGGACATGTACCATCCCGCCGTTTGCCACGCGTCCACCGTCGGCCCCGACGGCCGGCAGTTCAAGCGCCGCGCCGGCGACGAAGGCGGTGATGCGGCGTTCTTCGCCCCCAACGGCGAAGCCATCGTGGCACAGACCGGCGTGCGCGGCCTCAACAGCCGGCACAGCTCCGAGGCATCGCTCTTCGACAAGGAGCAGTCCGGCGGGCACTGGGACGACTACCGGGAGATCCTGGTGGCACGCCACGGCGAGGAGCGCACGACGGACATCCTCAAGAACCGGCGCCACAGCATGACCTTCTTCCCCAGCTCCGACATCCTGCTGGCACAGACATCGGTGCGGGTGATCCGCCCGGTGGCGGTGGACTTCACGGAGGTCGAGGTCTGGCCGGTCCGCCTCGTGGGCGCGCCGGATAGCATCTCGGACGACCTCGTGCGCTTCGTGAACATCACCCACGCTGCCGCCTCCTTCATCCAGTCCGACGACATGGAGGCGTTCGAGCGCTGCCAGGAGGGATTGCAGACCCAGGGCACTGACTGGGTGCTCGTCGCACGCGGCCTCGGTGCCGAAATCGACGAGGGCAGCGGGGTGTTCTTCGGCCCCCGTTCCAGCGAGGTCGGCCAGCGCGCTCAGCACGAGGCGTGGCGCGACCTGATGGGCGCATGAGCGTCACCGCCGACGCCCGCGCCGTCGCGGGGTCCAACACCCTGCGCCTCGAGGAGCTGCGGCACTCTCTCGAGCATGAAGCGGAGCTGCTGGACGACCGGCGCTTCGACGAGTGGTGCGACCTCTACACCGAGGACGCAACCTACTGGGTGCCCGCCAGCCCGGAGCAGGAGAACTGGCGCGACCACGTATCGCTCTTCTACGACGACAAACACACGATGCGGGTCCGCGTCCAGCGGCTCAACCACCCCCGAATTCACTGCCAGAGCCCACCGTCCAGCTGCGTGCGCGTGATCTCGGGCGTGAGACTGGCCGAGGTGGCTGCGGAGGGCGGCTGGGTCGTGCGCTCGAAATTCGTGATGGTGGAGGATCGCCCCGGCAACCCGCAGCGCGTCTTCGGCGGCCGCTATTCCCACACCATCGTTCAGGAAGACGATCGGCTACGCATCCGCCTCAAGCGGGTCGATCTCACGAACTGCGGCCAAAGCTTCCCGATGCTCACGCAACCGTTCTGACGGCTGCCGCGATACTCCCGGGCCCAGCGCGGCCGGCACCCTCCCCCGCTTGTCCCGATGAGAATGCACCGCCTAAGATGGCGCTGCTGGCATTCCAGGCGCGCCCACTGACGGGCCAGAAAAAGACGTTCGGCCGGCAAGAACAAAGGGGAGGCTATGGAAATGAGAAGATACTTGCGCAATGCGGCGCTTGGGGCTGCGGCACTGGCGTTTCTCGCGGGCGGCTTGGCGCCGGTGGGGTCCGCCACTGCGGATGAGAAGGTCAAGGTTTATGTGAGCCTGGGTTTCGAGGGCAACACCTGGATGGATGCGTCCACCAACCTGCTGAGCTCGATAGCAGGGACCATGGACTACAAGGACCGGGTGGATATCGAAATCCAGTCCGCGCGCGGCAATGCGCAGACCCAGATCCAGCAGATCAACGCGATGGTGCAGGCGGGTGCGCAAGTCATCGTCGCGTGGGCAATCTCGCCGACGGCGCTCAACCGCGCGATCCGTAACGCGTGCCGGCGGGACGTGATCTTCATCACCTTCGACGCCCAGGTCACCGAGCCTTGCGCCCATCACGTCGGCATCAATCAGGATTGGGCCGGCGCGGGGCCGGCCGAATGGCTGGCAGAGGAGCTTGGCGGCAAGGGCAACATCGTCTTCATGGGTGGCATCCCCGGCAACATGGTCGACCTGCGGCGGAATTCCGCGGCCAAGGCGGTGTTCGCCGATTTCACCGACATCACGATCATCGCCGACACGCCGAGCATGTGGAACAACGCCACAGCGAAGCAGAAGCTCACCGAGATCGTGGCGACCCACGGTTGGGACAAGATCGACGGGCTGTGGACCCAGACGGGCTGCTACGTCTTCACCCAGATGCAGGTGGACGAGGGCCGGGGCGATCAGCTCAAGCCCTGCGCGGGCAACGGCACCAACGGTCACCGCGTGGCCCAGCTCGCGCCGGGAACGACCGAGGGCGCCTACGGGCTGCGCAGCGCCTCCATGGGCTCGCCGCCCTGGGCCGCGCCCTTTGCCTTCAAGCTCGCGATGGCGAAGTTCGACGGCGCCGTGATTCCGCGCGTCCACGAGATCCCGATGCCCCTGGTCACGCCGGGGCAGACGGAGCTCTGCGACACGGCGGACAAGGCCGAGCTCACCGCCAAGGAGTGGTCCTGCAATGCGGTGCCGCTCTCCGTCGCGCCCTCCAACTACTTCATCGACGTGTGGCATTCCGAAGTGCCCGAGCTGGACGTCTATTCCGCGCTCGAGGGCATGGTGCCCGACGGTAGCTGATCCCCACGGGCGAGCAACGGCTCTGAGTCGGGCCGGTCCCGGCAGGATCGGAGGCGTAAGGGGCGCGGCGCTGGCCGCTGCGCCCCCTTCTCCCGGCATGACCGGCCGGCGGCGGCGCGCAGAAGCCGGCCATGAATGAGCAGGCGCCGGCGGTCGAGACCCGCGGCCTGAGCAAGGCGTTCGGCGCGACCGTCGCGCTCGACGACGTCTCGCTCGCCATTCCGCGCGGCGAGGTCCATGCGCTCCTCGGCGAGAACGGCGCGGGCAAGTCGACGCTGGTCAAGATCCTGAGCGGTCTCAGCCGGCCGGATGCCGGCGAGATCGCCCTCTTCGACAGCCCCGCACACATCCATACGCCGAAGGATTCTCACCGGCTCGGCATCCAGACCGCCTATCAGGAGATCTCGCTGGTCGGCGACCTCACGGTCGTGCAGAACATGCTGCTACCCTACGAGCCGACCGGCCCCAGCGGGCAAATCAGGCGGCGCGAGTCGGAGCGGCACGTGCGGCGCGCCCTCGCCGACCTCGGCCTCGACGATATCGATCTCCACGCCGAGGTGCGGACCCTGGCGCTGCCGACGCAGCAGAAGATCGAGATTGCGCGCGCCGTCTCTCGCAAGCCGCAGTTGCTGCTGCTGGACGAGCCCACCTCGTCCCTCTCCGGCAACGACGTGCAGTGGCTCGGCGCGCTCTTTGAGCGGCTGCGCGCGGAGGGGACCACCATCGTCTTCATCTCGCACCGGATGCCGGAGGTGCGCGACTTCTGCGACAGCCTGACGATCCTGCGCAACGGCCGCATGGTGGGGAGCTTCAGGTCCGACGAAATCTCCGACGACCGCATGATCGAGCTGGTGATCGGGCGCTCGCTCGCGGCGACCTTCCCGCCCAAGCCGGCGCAGCTGGCAAAGCGCGGCGAGGCGCCGATTCTGGCCGGCGATGGACTGGCCATCGAAGGCGGCGTGCAGGACTTCTCCTTCGACCTCTGGCCCGGCGAGATACTGGGCGTCGGCGGGCTGGAAGGCATGGGCCAGCGCGACCTCTTCCTCGCGCTCTTCGGCATGGTCGGGCTCAGTGCGGGCGACATCCGGATCGGCGGCCAGCGGGTGACCCTGCGGACACCGAAGGACGCCGTGAACAGCCGCATCGGCATCAGCTTCGTGCCGGAGGACCGCAAGACCGAGGCGCTCTTCCTCGCGCTGACGGGGCGGGAGAACATCTCGCTTCCGATCATCGAGCGCTGCGTGCGCTTCGGCCTCGTGGACCTGGAGCAGGAAGCGCAGGCGGTGGGCCGGGCGCTCGACATGGTGCAGGTCGACCGGCGGGCGCTCTATAGCGCCTGCAACGTCTTCAGCGGCGGCAACCAGCAGAAGATCGCCATCGCCAAGTGGCTGCTCGCCGAGAGCCGCGTGCTGCTCATGTACGACCCGACGCGCGGGGTCGATGTCGGCACCAAGGCCGAGATCTACGCCCTCGTGCGGGCATACGCGGACGCCGGCGGGGCGGTGCTCTACTACTCCACCGACGTGCCGGAGCTCGTGAACCTCTGTGACTCCGTGATGGTGATCTACCGCGGCCGCAAGGCGGCCTCGCTCAGCGGGGCCGAGATCACCGAGGCCAGCATCATGCGCGCGGCGCTCGGCGAGGGCTCCCGATGACGCCGCTCGGCGCGCTACGCGCACCCTACCTGCCGCCCTTCAGCTGGTCGCGCCAGCGCGGCACGATCATCGCCATCGCCGTGTTCGCCGCCACGATGATCGCGCTGCAGCTCATCACCGGCCAGGGCATCGCCTATTTCGACATCAGTAGCATCAGCGCGAGCGCCGCGACCCTCGCGCTCGCCGCCCTGGGCGAGACCATCGTCATCCTCGCCGGCGGGCTCGACCTCTCGGCCGGCGCCGTCATCTCGCTGGTTAACGTGGTTCTGGTCACCCAGCTCAGCGGCGCCGCCGATATGGGAACCGGCCTCTTCACCCTGGTTGCCCTCGTCATCGCGCTTGGCCTGGGTGCCGCCATCGGCGCGGTCAACGGCTTCCTCGTCGCCTACGTCCGCCTGCAGTCGATCGTGGTGACGCTCGCCACCATGTTCATCGCCCAGGGCGCGGCCCTGCTCGTGCTCAAGTTCCCCGGCGGCGAGATGCCGTGGGACTTCAGCCTGGTCTTCACCGGCGACGTCATCACCGAGGGGCTGCCGGCCCCGGTCGTCGTCCTTGCGGTCGCCATCCTGTTCTGGCTCATGCTCAAGAACACGCGGATCGGCACCGGCATCTACGCCATCGGCAGCGATGCGGGATCGGCCGAGGCCAACGGGGTCGACGTCCGCCGCACCCGCTTCCTCACCTTCACCTTCGCCGGCATGTGCTACGGCGCCGCCGGGCTCTTCATCACCGCCAACATGGGCGGCGGCGACCCGCTGATCGGCGCCAAGATGCTGCTGCAGATCTTCGCCGCCGTGGTAATCGGCGGCACGCTCATCGGCGGCGGCCGGGGCGGCGCCGTCGGCACGATCTTCGGCGCGTTGACGCTCACCGTCGTGGTCAACATCTTCCTCGTGCTCGGCGTGCGCACCTATTACACGCCGATCGTCGAGGGCGTGATCCTGCTCATTGCCGTGCTCGGCTTCTCCCTCGGCCGCGATTCGCCGGTGGTGGAGATCACGCGCTTCTGGCGAGCGACGCTGCGCGCGCTCAAGGAGTCATCGCTCCCCTCCAGGCTGCGGGTCGTGGGCGAGCCGATCCGCCTGAGTGGGTTGGACCCGCCGGCGGGTGGCGCCGGCGCGGCAACCGTCCCCTGGCTTGACCGGCACCGGGCGGTGCTGCGCTTCGCCGTGCCGGCCTACCTCATCTACCTCGTCATCCTGGGAATCACGATCGGCATCTTCGGCGGCGACTTCTCGCCGCTGGCCTACCTCAACGCCATGCTGATCCTGACCGCCTTCCTTGCGATCCTCGGCCTCGGCCAGGGCACGGTCATCATCACCGGCGGGCTCGACCTCTCGGTGCCATGGACCATGACCTTCCCGGCGATCGTGGTCACCACGCTCTGCAACGGCGTCGATGCGCCGGCAGCGTGGGTGATCCCGGCGGCGCTCGGGATCGGGATCGCCATCGGCTTCCTTAACGGTATGACCATCGTCCTCTTCGGGCTCTCGCCGATCATCGTGACGCTGGCCATGAACGGGATCCTGGAGGGCGTGTCGCTGCTCTTCAGCTCGGGCGCACCCATCGGCAAGGCGCCGCCCTCGCTGGCCTGGTTCGTGACCGGGCGCATCGGCGGCATCGCGCCGATCGGCTGGTTCCTGATCGCCTTCGTCGTCGTCGCGACGCTTTACCTGAACAGGAGCGCGCCGGGACGGCGCATCTTCGCGGTCGGCAACAGCCAGCGCGTCAGCCGCCTCTCGGGCGTGCGGATCGGCTTCCCCATCGTCGGCGCCTACGTGCTGAGCGGCTTCTGCTCGGCGTTGGTGGGCGTCTTCCTCGCAGGCTTCAGCGCCCAGGCGTTCTACGGCATGGGCGACCCCTACCTGCTCTCGTCCATCGCCGTGGTGGTGCTCGGCGGCACCCTCATCACCGGCGGCCGCGGTCACTATCTCGGCATCCTGGGCGGCGCAATCCTCTTCACCGGCCTCGGCATCATGCTCTCCGGCACGGTCCTGCCCGAGGCCGTGCGCAACATCATCTACGGCCTCGTCGTCCTCGGCGCAATCGTCGCACTCCGAGAGCGCACAAATGCATGACGCGCTCCGAGAGCGCGCGAGCGCCTGACGGCCCGCTCTGCCGGAGCGGGGGCTGTTTCCCACCGTCGTGCAGGCGGTAGTGTGAGGCATGGGACAGGACACGCCTCAGGCGACGCCGCAGCCCGACGAGCCCACGCGCACGGGCCAGCTGCATGCGCACGCCCTCGCCTTCCTGATCATCGTCATCATCTCCACGTCGTTTCCTCTCGGCGAGCACATCACCCATGGCCTCGACCCGGCGGTGATGATGTGCATCCGCTTCGTGCTCGCGGCGCTGCTGATGGCGCCGGTCGTGGCGTGGCGCGAAGGGCTGGCCCTGCCGACGCCGCGATCGTGCTTGCGCTATCTCGCCCTCGGCGCGCCGCTCGCCTTCTTCTTCTGGTGCATGTTCGAGGCGCTGCGCTACACCAGCGGCCTCAACACCAGCGCAATCTTCACCATCGTGCCGGGGCTCTCTGCGCTCTTCGGCGCGGTGCTGGTGGGCGAGCGGCTCGGCCTGCATCGCCTGGCCGCGCTTTTCCTCGGCATGATCGGCGCAATCTGGGTGATCTTCCGGGGCGATCCCGCCCGCCTCGTCAATCTCGAGGTCAACATCGGCGACGGGATCTTCCTCGCCGGCTGTTTCGGCTACGCCGTCTACGGCTCGCTCATCAAGCGCCTGCATCGGGGCGAGCCGATCCTGGTACAGACCTTCTGGACCCTGGTGGCGGCGGGGCTCTGGCTGCTGGCGGCGAGCAACGTCAAGCTCTGGCGCACCGACTGGTCGGGAGTCGAGGTCGTGGTGCTGGGCGGCATCGTCTACCTCGCGGTCCTGTCGACCGTCGTCACATTCTTCCTGACCCAGTACACGACGCTCCGCCTCGGCCCGACCCGGGTGCAGGCCTATGGCTACACGCTGCCTGCCATCGTTCTCCTTCTCGACCTTGCCCTGGGCAAGCCCGCGCCGCCGCTGATGACCGTGCCCGGCCTCGCCATCGTCCTCGCGGCAAGCCTGGCGGTGCAGCGCGGCGCAATCCGCGAGTTCCGCTAGCCCGCATTTCTCGCCATGGTCACTCTTGAGTCCCTCCCTTCGCGCCGCTCGGCCACGTGCGCAGGCACGCACCGCGTGGGACGGACACGACAAATTTAGTGCGGCATTCTCCGGGATTAAGCGGGATGAGTGCGGCAAGCGGGACAAGTGCAAGTCCGAAGTGGGGGCGGCTGCGGTGCATGACGCGATACTGACGCACCCGCTGCGCGATGTGCGCCGGACCATCGTGCGGGGAGGAATTCCGGGCTTGCTGCTACCGCGCTCGGAGCCGGTCGAGCGCGCCCTGCAGGATGTAGGCCGCCGCCACCTGATCGACCTTGCGCGCTCGCTTCCGGCGCGAGAGGTCGGCGTCCAGCATCGCGCGCTCGGCGGCGACCGTGGACCAGCGCTCGTCCCAGAGGGCCACCGGCAGCGCCAGCGCCTTGGCCAGATTCGCCGCCGTATCGCGGGCGGACTGCGCGCTCGGGCCTTCGCTGCCGTCCATGTTGACCGGAAGACCCACGACAATGCCGCCAATTCCCTCGGCAGCGATCAGCGCACGCAGGGTCTCGATGTCGCGCGAGAGCTTGGTTCGCCTGAGCGTCGTCCGTGCCGTCGCGATCGTGCGGCTCAGGTCGGAGACCGCGACGCCGATGGTCTTGGTGCCGAGATCGAGTCCCATCAGGCGCGCATCCGCCGCCAGCAGGCCCTTCAACTCGCTCAGTTCGCAGATCGCCATGACGCGCCCATGGTGAACGATGCTGCCTACAGTCGCACGTCGTGCAGCGGCCGGCTCCAGTTGCTGGCGCGCTCTTCGATACGGGCAACGTCCTCCTCCAGCATCAGGCCTTCGGCGACCAAGTGCTTCGCCGCCTCGACCATCGCGGCGACATAGCCTTCCGAATCGCCGTAGCGCTCTTCGATCGATGGCCGCGGGTCGCCGGTGGCGGCGCGTATCGAGTCTGTCTCGGGCAAGGGAATCGTGCTGCCGGTAAACTCGTGCATGGCGCCCTCGCCGTGGCCCCTGCCCCGCAGGTTCCAGCCGGTGTAGGTGGCGAGCAGCGCCTGGACCATCGGCACCCGCACCCCGGCGGCGTCGTTGCCGTCGGCATCGACCGCCGGCACCAGCACGGTGTAGCCCTCGGGATCGACGACATGGGGCGGCAGCCTGCTCTGAATGCCGTCCTCCGCCTTTGGCCCGAAGTCGAGGAGCGGCAGCGCGTTGGGCCCGTGCGGGGTGGCGATCCCGGGGATGGCGGGGAACTGCGCGCGCCATTCGTCCATGCCGACAAGGCTGCCGTCGCCCCGCCTGGGGATCCGGCTCGCCGGCGGTGCGATGCCGTCACTCGCCCAGCGGTCCATCGCATCGAGCAGCGCGCGGAAGAGCATCGAGGTCTGGACCACGTTGCTCAAGTTCTGGCAGAGGCCGCGCGTGGGCGCGCCCTGGTTGGGATCGGCGACATGCGGCGCGCTCGACCAGAAGTAGATCCGCACGTTCTCGGGCTGCTCCAGATCGTTGCCCTCGGTATCGGTATGCACGAGCGAGCCGCGCCGCTGCCAGTATTCCGTGGCGGTTTGCGTGTGGAATATCAGCGGGTCGGTCTCGGGGTGCTTGCAAATCGCGTCCGACTTGCCGGTCAGGTGATCCCGGCACGCCGCGTAGGAGAAGGGGAAGCTGTCGGCGGCGTTGTCATGGTCCTCGTACTGCTGCCCCGCCGGCACGACAACGTTGGCGAAGCGGTGGTTCATCCACATGCGCCCGCAGCCGGCGACGTGCGCCAGCACGCCGTCGAACACCTTTCGTCCGGCCAAATCGGCGTTGAAGCCGCGCCAGATTGCATCGCGGATGCAGCGTCCCGTCTGCGAGCGGCCGAAGGCATAGGCCCTCTCCATCGGCCCGGCGCCCGCCACCGGATTGGCGCCCCCTTCGCTGTCGGCCTCCTCGTACTTCAGGAAGCTCACGAGGTCGCGCACCGCCACGTGGCCGAGGCCCAGAACCAGCGGATCGCGGCCCTCGTAAACGAGCTCATAGATCCAGCCGGGCTCGAAGCCGCCCGGCATGTAGATGTGGGTGTCGCACTCGACGATCGCGTGCTCGGCGCCCTGAAAGTCGAGGCCCACGCCGGTCTCGACCCGCGCGAACTGCCAGGCCTCCGGCGCGATCTCGATGCGCTCGTCATCGGGATAGCGGCGCCGCGTCAGCCCTGCCTTCGACGGGTCGCGCGAGACCGCCGGGTGGCTGCGGGTGGAGACCCAGCCGCTGAGCGGCAGGGTGGTCTGGCCTTCCTGGGCGACGATGAACTCGGTTCGCACCGAGCCGGTAAGGGGCGCGGCGCCGTCGGTGGCGACGGGCAGGGTCAAGACCATGCGGCCGTCGCCCGGTAGAAGGTCTCCTTGCCAGGCGCCCCAGACCACCGTGTAGCCGCGGCGGAAGAGATAGCCGTTGCCGGCGTGCTCCAGCGTCGCAGGGTCGTTGCAGGCCGGCGCGTCGCAAAAATACTGCACCGCCCGCTTGTTGCCGCGGTTGCCGTAGTCGAAGAAGAGCCGCCTGTTGCCGCGGGCCGGATCGCCCGGTTGCAGGATGCAGAGGTCGGCCGCGAACTCCACCAGGCCCTCCCGATTGCGCGGCGCCTTGCCCATATCGACGATGCCTGCCTGCGCAGGCGCATCGGGATCGACGGCAAAGCGCGCCTGCCCGGTCAGCCGCTCGTAAGCGCAGGCTTCGTCGAATGCGTGACCATCGGCGAAGGCCCTCCGCTCATGAATGTCGATGGCTATTCTGTTGCTCAATCCATGCTCCCCGACCGTTGCCGCCCCCTGGGCCGCGTTGGAGTTCGAGTATCGACTCGACAACGCTCTTCGTGGCCTCCCCTAAGCGGTGCCGATGCGATCGGCGATGGCCACGATCCGGTGCATTTCCCGCAGGACCGGCTTCTCGATCAGCTTGCCGTCGATCACCACCAGTCCGGTATCGGCCGCCTCGAACTCGGCGATAATGCGCCGCGCACGGGCAATCCGCTCCGGCGAGGGCGTGAACACCTCGTTGAGCGGGGCGATCTGCTTGGGGTGAACCGCGCCCTTGCCGCAAAAGCCCAGGTCCCTCGCCTGCATGGCGGCGCGCGTCATGCCCTCGGGATCCTCGAGATCGAGGTAGGGCACGTCGATCACGTCCAGGCCTGCGCTGGCGGCGGCATTGACCACGCGCGAGCGGGCGTAGAGCAGCGGCTCCCAAGCGTTCTGGCAGCGCAGCTCGGCGGCCATGTCGACTCCGCCGAAGAACATCGCGTCGATGCGCGGGCTGCTGTGGGCGATGTCGTAGGCCGCTTCGAGCGCGGCATTGGTCTCGATGATGACGTGCAGGCGGGTGTCGTGGCCGCGCTCGCTCAGCAGGTTGTCGAGCAACACCACCTCGTCCGGCGTGCGCACCTTGGGCATCATCAGCGCGGGCGGCGGCGTGTCGGTGGCGAGCACCGCCTGCACGTCGGCTATGCCGAAGCCCTCGCGCAACGAGTTGATCCGGACGATCCGCTCGACCCCGTCATCGGCCTGCGGGCTCTCGAAGAGCTTGATCGCATTGGCGCGTGCGGCCGCCTTGTCCTTGGGCGCGATCCCGTCCTCGAGCTCGACGCAGACGATATCCGTGCCGCACGCGAGCGCCTTCGGAAACATCTCGGGCCGCAGGCCCGGCGTGAAGATGAACGAGCGGCGGGGGCGAATGCGTGGTCCGGGCATGAGACGGCCTTTGCTGTCGTGCGGTCCGGCGGAGCTTCGCCCTACCCGGACCGGATTGTCCATGGATCAGTGCCACGCCCCGGCAGCGAGAGAGAGTCGCATCAGGACGCGAGCCACTTCTCCCGCGCCGGCCACGCGTCCACCATGGCGCGGAGCGCCGGGTCTAGGTCGGGCATCGTCTCGGCTTCTCTCGCCAGCTCGCCGGGCTCGGCGTTGAACGCCAGGCAGGAAAGATCGGTCATCCGCATGGGATAGAGGATGCCGTCCAGGTGATCGCACTCGTGCTGCAGGATCATCGCGTGCCAATCCTCGACGACCCGCCGTTGGCTCTCTCCTTCCAGCGTCTGGTAGACGATTTCGACCTGCTTGTAGCGTGGCACCTTGCCGTGGAGGCCCGGCAACGAGAGGCAGCGTTCCCAGATCAGGCCCACGTCGTCGCTCAGCGGCGTGACGACGGGGTTGACCATCACCGTCCACGGCAGGGGCTCGAGAGCGACACCGGGAGGAATGCGGTCGGCCAGAATGCGATAAACCACGACGCGCCGGCCGTCGTAGACCTGCGGCGCCGCAATCCCCGTGGCGCCGATCCATTCCAGCGTGTCGCGCATGTCGTCTGCGAGGCGGGCAATGTCAGGGTCCGTGGGATCCTCGACCGGAGCGGCCTTCCTGCGCAGGACGGGGTGCCCCATCCTTGCGATCTGACGAATGGCCATCGTTCACCTCCCCGGTATTCCATCGGTTCACTTGCGGCGATCCTCGCTTTGAGGAACGCCATTAAGCTCACTTGTCGAATTCACCCACAAGCGGCGCCGAAGCCGCTATGTTGATCCATCCGAGCCGGACTGCAGACGATCGGAACACGTCATGACGGCGCTCGAAGACCTGCCCTACACGATCACCGACCACGACATCGTCGCCGAAGCCGATGGCATGCGCGTCCAGGTCATGACCCTCGGCGCGGGCGAGGAGGTTCCCTGGCATTACCACACGGTCATTACCGATGTATTCGTCGGCGTCGAAGGAAGGGTGGTGATCGAGACCCGGGCGCCGCGCGCCCGCCATGAGCTTGAACCCGGCGACCACTGCGTCGTGCTGCCCATGACCGCGCACCGCGTCTCCGGCAAGGACGGCCGAGCCTGCCGCGTGACCCTGGTTCAGGGCGTGGGCGAGCACGATTTCAATCCGGTCGGCAAGGCTGCGGCGCAGGACTAGGTATACCGGGATTATCCACGGCGGCGCACAGGACCCAAGTCGTCATGATTCGCACCCACGGTCGCTATCCCTACTCCAATATCACCGCGCGCCCGGTCTATGACTGGCCGAACGGCACGCGCCTCGCCGTCTATGTCGCGGTCAACATCGAGCAGTTCAGCTTCGGCGAGGGCAAGGGCGCGGCCATTGCGCCGCCGGACCAGGCGAACAGCCACAGCGTCTTCTCGTGGCGCGACTACGGCAACCGGGTCGGCATCTGGCGCTTGCTGGAGCTCTTCGACGCCTTCGACGTGCCCATCGAAGCCCAGATGAACCTCGGCGTCTACGAGCACTGCCCCGACATTCCCGAGGCTCTCAGGCGGCGCGGCCACGAGATCCTGGGCCACGGCATCACCAACTCGGACATGCAGGAGCACCTCGACGAGGCGGCCGAGGCCGCGCTGATCGCCGAGGTCACCGAGACCATCGAGCGCCATGAAGGCAGCCGCCCGGCGGGCTGGATGAGCCCCTGGCTCTCCAACAGCGCCCTCACCCCCGACCTGCTGCAGGAGGCGGGCTATCGCTACTTCATGGACTGGACCTGCGACGACCAGCCGATCTGGATGACGACCCGCGCGGGCCGCATCCTGGCGATGCCCTACCCGATCGAGTGCAACGACACGCGCGGTATCGTCTGGTATGGCCACACCGCGCGCGAGTTCGTGGACATGCTGATCGACGGCTTCGACGAGATGCTGGCGCAGAGCGAGGGGCAGCCGCTGGTGTTCCCGATCTCGCTCCATCCCTTCGTGATGGGGCGGCCCTACCGCGTGCATCATCTGCGCCGCTTCTTCGAGCACATCGCGCCCCAGCGCGATCGCATCTGGCTGACGCGCCCGCGCGACATCTGCACCCACATCGAGAGCCTGCCCAAGGACACGGTGCCCGGCGATACGTGACCGGTCCGGCCACTTCACTCGTCATGCCCGGATTTATTCCGGGCATCTCCCTCAGCCCCACGCTGGGCAAACACGTGGATGGCCGGGACAAACCCGGCCATGACGTGCTGTGGTGACGCTCTATGGAATGGGGACTTCGACAGCAGGCGTCTAACTCGCCGCTTCGATCTTGTCCTGCGTCCGAAGCTCGAAGTCGGACGCGTCGTGACGCTCGTGGAGCTGATCCTCCAGCGGGCCGTTGATCCGGTTGACCTTGCGCCCGCGGATCACCGCATCGCGCGCCGCGATCTCATCGTACCAGCGCACGACGTTCCCATACTCCTGCGCCGCGAGGAACTCGGCCGCGTCATAGAGCTTGCCGGTGGTCAGCACGCCGTACCACGGCCAGATCGCCATATCGGCGATCGTGTACGCATCTCCCGCCACGTAGCGGGTCTCGGCCAGCCGCCTGTCGAGGACGTCGAGCTGACGCTTCACCTCCATTGTGAAGCGGTCGATCGGATACTCCATCTTGTAAGGGGCATAGGCATAGAAATGACCGAAGCCGCCGCCCAGATAGGGCGCGGAGCCCATCTGCCAGAACAGCCATGACAGGCACTCGGCGCGCTCGGACGGGTCGTCGGGGATAAAGGCGCCGTGCTTCTCCGCCAGGTAGAGCAGGATCGCACCCGATTCGAACACCCGCGTCGGCTCGGGCAGCGAGTAATCCACCAGGGTCGGAATCTTCGAGTTCGGATTGACCGCGACGAACCCCGAGCCGAACTGGGAGCCGTCCCGGATGTCGACGACGTAGGCGTCGTACTCCGCCCCGCTGTGCCCGGCCGCCAGCAGCTCCTCGAGCATGACGGTGACCTTCACGCCATTGGGTGTCGCGAGCGAATAGAGCTGGAGAGGATGCTTGCCGCGCGGCAGCTCCGCTTCATGCGTCGCGCCTGAAACGGGTCGGTTGATGGAGGCGAACTCGCCGCCGTTCTCGCGTTCCCATTTCCAGACAAGTGGCGGTTCGTAGGCGGCAGCATCGGTCATGACCTTCTCCTCCTTGGGTATCGGCGTGGCGATTGACGGCCTCTCTTATCGTGCAGCCCGTGTGCGATAAACCTACTCTTTTGGGCCAGCGTGGATCGCGAGACAAGACGTGGCCGGATTGAGTTTCTTGGTGCAGGCATGACCGAGGCGGACATCGTCATCGTCGGAGCCGGTTCGGCCGGCTGCGTGCTCGCCGCACGGCTTAGCGAAGGGCCGGACCTCCGCGTCCTGTTGCTGGAAGCAGGCGAAGAGCCCGAGAACCCCAACATCGCCGATCCCGCCGCCTGGCCTCTCCTGCAAGGCTCCGAGATCGATTGGCAGTACACGACCGTTCCGCAGTGCTCCACGGCGGGGCGCGCGCACCCCTGGCCGCGAGGGCGCGCGGTGGGCGGGTCCAGCGCAATGCATGCGATGGGGCACGTCCGCGGCCATCCCCGAGACTTCGACCGCTGGGCCGAGGCAGGCGCGACGGGGTGGGACTGGGCGAGCCTGCGGCCCTATTTCATTCGCTCGGAAACGTCGCCCTTCGCGCCTGAGGACGGCTACGGCGGAGAGGGCCCGGTGCGGCTCTGCCAGCCTGCGAGGCCGCACCCGCTCAGCCGGGCCCACTGCAGGGCCGGGGTCGAGCTTGGGCTCCGACCGATCCGCGACCACAATGGGCCGGAGCTGGCGGGGCCTGCGCTCAATACACTGACGATCGTTGACGGTCGGCGTCAGAGCGTCGCCGATGCTTACCTGACCGACGCCGTCCGTGCCCGGCCGAACCTTGCTCTGCGGAGAGGGTTGCTCGTCGACCGGCTTGCTTTCGACGATGCCGGCCGTGCAACCGGGGTTCATGCCTTGGAGGGCGGCACGGCCCACCGCTTTGACGCTTCCCGCGCCGTCGTGCTGGCCGCAGGGGTGATCGGTACGCCTGCCTTACTGATGCGCTCCGGTCTGGGTCCGGGCGCTGCGCTGAAGGCACTCGGCATCACGGTCCGGCGCGACGTGCCGGGCGTGGGGCGGAACCTGCAGGATCATCTGCTTGCCGCCGGCAATCTGTATCGCGCCCGGGAGGCGCTTCCGCCCACCACGACGCAACACTCCGAAGCGCTCACCTACATCCACGCGGGCGCGCAGACGCCCGAAGACGCGCCGGATCTTGTGGTGGCGTGCGTCACGCTTCCCGTGGTCTCGGAGTCTCTCGCGGCCAACATTCGCGTGCCCGCACCCGGTGAAGGTTACACCTTGATGTTCGGCATCACGCACCCGCGCAGCCGCGGTCATCTGACCATTGCTTCGGCAGACTCGCACGCGAAGCCGATCATCGATCCCGCCTACCTCAGCGAAGCGGAGGACCGCTCGCTCCTTCTCGAAGCGCTCGACTGGGCGCGGCGCCTCGGCGGAGCGGATGCCTACGCACCGTGGCGCGGCGAAGAGCTGCTGCCGGAGCCCGGCGATCTCGCGAGCGAGGACACGCGGTTGGCGTTCATCGAGCAGGCCGCCTTCACGCACCACCACCCCGTCGGCACCTGCAGGATGGGAAGGGACCGCGACGCCGTGGTCCGCCCCGACCTTTCCGTCACCGGCGTGCCGGGGCTCCGCATTGTCGACGCATCGATCCTTCCGAGCCTCACCACGGGCCCGGTCAACGCGGCCATCGTCGCGATTGCCGAACGGGCCAGCGATCTTCTGTCGGCAACGTGATCATCATCCAGGCTGCTTCTCATCCGCCACGCGCAACATGCTGTATCGTCGGGCGACCGTACGAAACCCGAGAGAGGGCAAAGGGATGACGCACGTCGCCGTCTGCGTGACCGCCCCGAGCCGGGGCGAAGCCGAGGCCATCGGCCGCGCCCTGGTCGAAGCGCGCCTTGCGGCGTCGGTCAACATCGTGCCGGCCGTGTCATCCTTCTACTGGTGGGAGGGCGCGCTGCGCGAAGGCGACGAAGCGATGCTCTGGGCGAAGACCCGTGCCGGCCTCGTCGAGCGGCTCACAGCCAAGGTCAAGGCGCTGCACAGCTACGCCTGCCCCTGCGTGATCGCGCTCCCGATCACAGGCGGCAATCCCGACTACCTCGCCTGGATCGACGCTGAAACTGCTCCTGCCACGGCCGGCAGCGGCGAGTCCTGGCCACCCGCCGGGCGCAAGAAAGGTCATTGATACAGAAAAAGACTCACTCAGCTTCGCCACCGCCTTCGAACGCCGCCAACAGCTCATCGGGGAGCGGTTCGAAGAAGGCAGTCGGGATGGTCATGCCGCGATCAATGCCGACCGGGCGCGGTTCGCTTGCCGGCTTGGGGAGCGAGCGAATTTCGGCGATCGGCACGTTGCGCCGGCACACGACGACCGTTTCGCCCTGTTCAACGCGCTTGAGAAAACGCGAGAGGTGAGCCTTGGCCTCGGTCACGTTGACCCAAATCATGTTCCGCTCACTGACTGCTTTCCCGGTAAGTTTCGAGGCGCACGAAGCGCCCCTCACCACCGCCGATTGACGCCGATGGCGTCGAAGACCTCGTCGACCGAGACCAGCGCGCAATTCTCCAGCCGTGTCTGGGCCGCGAGCAGGCGGTTCCACGGATCGCGGTGATCCCAATCGAGCTGGGCCGCATACTCGGCATGGTCGTGCGTGATGGGAAGATCCTCGACATCGTTGCGCCTGAGCGCCGCCCGCAGCTCCTGCGGCGGCAGGGCGATGCGGCTGCGATGCGCCTTCCACTCGAGCTCATAGATCGAAACCGCGCTAATGAACAGGGCGTTCTCGCGATCCAGGATCAGCTCCCTGGCGGACGCGGACAGTCGCGGACTGCCCGCGACCCACCAGTAGAGGGCATGACTATCGAGAAGCAGTCTCACGAAGCCTTCGGCGGGCCGCGCCAAATGCCGAGGGTATCGCTGTAGCTACCAGCGTCGATCATGGCCTGCTCCTGATCCTCGCGGTCGAAGAGATCGTCGGGCAGATTGAGGTGCTTGAGCGGCGCGGCTTCCCGCTGCCCGACCTCGGCCGGCGGCACTATGCGCGCCTGCGGTTTGCTACCCTTGGTGATCATGATCTCCTCGCCTTCCTTGGCGCGCGCCAGGAGGCTCGAGAAGCTGGCACGGGCTTCGGCAACCTTGAAGACCTTGGTCGGCATGACCCTGTTCCCCGATTTGCGGCAGCGACGAACACCATGCACGCCCCTTCCCGCCAAGTATGTACAACATTGTTGGTCATACTTCAACGGGAAGTCCCACGAACCCCGCCGGTGCCGGCAGTTTGACGCAGCCCGCAGGGTGCCCATGATGGCAGGGTGGGATGGGCGGGGTGAGATGGTCTACGACGAGCCGGTCTTCAAAACACTGGGCGACACCGCGATCAATGTCGAGTTCGGCGACGAATCGAGCATTCCCCTCAACTTCCGCATCCTCGCGCTGGACCACGCGCTCCGCGAGGAAGCACCGAAGGGGCTGGTCGAGACCAATCCGCAGGTACGCACCCTCGGCCTCGTCTTCGACCCGCTCGCAACCACCCGAGACCATATCGTCGCCCACGTGAAAGCACTGATCGCCGCCCAGGACACGGTGGAGACGCTGCCGAGCCGGCGCGTGATCATCCCGGCGCTCTACGACGACCCCTGGTCGCGCGAGTGCGCCGAGGCCTTCGGCGTGCGCAACAACATCGAGTACATCGCCGAGTTCAACGACATGACAGTGGCGCAGGTGATCGAGACCCACACCGGCTGCGACTACTGGGTCACCGGCGTGGGCTTCGTCCCCGGCGCCTTCATGTCTTACGCCATGGATCCCGGGAAGCGCTTCGGCGCGCCGCTCTACCGCACCCCCCGCACCTGGACCCATGCCAGGCTGCTTAATTTCGGGGGGCTCACGTCCACCATCTATCCGATCCGGATACCGGGCGGCGGGCAGCTCTTCGGCCGCACGCCCATCGAAATCTTCGATCTCAGGGAGCTCAGCCCGGCCTTCGCCGACGGTCCGGTGCTCGCCCGCGCCGGCGACCGGCACCGCTACGAATCGATCGCGCGCGAGGAATACGACGCGATCCGCGCCGAGGTGGAGGCCGGCACCTACGCGTACCGGGTCGAGGAGGGCACCTTTGACTGCGCAGGCTATGTGTCGTGGCTCGCCGAGATCGGGGAGCCGGCGGAGAGGCACGACCCCGATAGCCTGTGGGAGCCGGTCTGATGCTGGAGGTCATCGACGGCGGCCTGCGCACCACGGTCCAGGACATGGGGCGCCGCGGCGGCCAGGCTCTGGGTATTCCTCCCTCCGGCGCTCAGGACGGCTTCGCCCTCAGGATCGCCAATCTGCTCGTCGGCAACCCGCCGGGAGGGCCACTGCTGATACGCGACGACCCCGGCGCGGCAGGGCTGGAGCTGACTCTCGGCCGGCTGAAGCTCAGGGCCCTTCAGGACCACGTGCTGGCTCTCACCGGCGCGGACACGGGCGCGACGGTGGACGGCGAGGCGGTACCCTGCTGGGCGAGCTTCGTGCTGCGCGAGGGCCAGACGCTCGCCTGCGGCCTCGCGCTGAGCGGCGCGCGGGCCTACCTCGCGGTCCACGGCGGCATCGACGTGCCGCCCTACCGGGGCAGCCGCGCCACCCATGTCAGCGGCGGCTTCGGCGGGCTGGAGGGGCGCCCGCTCGCAAGGGACGACCGCCTGCCGGTGGGCGCGGCGACGGCAGCGGTGGCGGACCTCGCCGGGCGCCGGCTGCGGCCGGACCTGGTGCCCCGCTACGCGCCGCCCATGCAGGTGCGCACGGTCGCCGGGCCCGAGGAGCATCACTTCACCGCCGACAGCGTCGAGGCCTTCTACGCCACCCACTGGAAGCTCAACCCCAAGGCGGACCGCACGGGGATGCGCTTCATTGGCCCGGAGCTCTCCTTCAAGTCGGGACGCCCGCACTACCTGATCGAGGACGCGGGCAAGGACCCCTCCAACATCGTGATCGATCCCGGTGCGCCGGTGGGCACCGTGCAGGTGCCGTCCGGGGTCGAGCCGATCGTGCTCTGCGTCGATTCGCCCAGCATCGGCGGCTATGCGCGGATCGCCGTCGTGATCTCCACCGACATGGCGCGCATCGGGCAGGTCCGCCCCTTCGAGGAGACCCGCTTCTCCCGCATCTCTCACGAGGACGCGGTGGCGGCTCTCGCCGCGCAGGAAACGCTGATCGCGGACCCGGACATCATCATCTGACGAAGAGCAACGCAGGGGACATGACATGCAGCGAGCGATGGACATCAACAGCGACGTGGGTGAGAGCTTCGGCAACTACTCCTTCGGTGCCGACGCCGAGATCATCCCACATCTCTCTTCGGTCAACGTGGCCTGCGGCTTTCATGCGGGCGATCCGGTGCACATGGAGCGCACGGTGACGCTCGCCAAGGAAAACGACGTCGCCGTCGGCGTGCACTGGGGTCTTCCGGACGTCAACGGCTTCGGCCGGCGCGAGATGAAGATCTCCACGGATGAGGCGCGCTGCCTCACGCTCTACCAGATCGGGGCGCTGCGTCAGATCGCGTCATCGGTTGGGGCCACCATCGACCACTTGGTCCCTCACGGCGCGCTCTACCCGATGCTGGCGCGGGACGAGAAGATCGGCGGCGCCATGGTCGATGCGATCAACAGCGTGGGCGAGCCCTGGGTGCTCTACTGGCCGACCCCGCTGGAGCGGCACCGCTTCTACGAAATCGCCGGGCGCGAAGGGATTCCCATCATCCACGAAATCTGCATCGACCTGGACTACCGCGCCGACGGCTCGCTGATCGTGGAGCGGGTGAAGCAGGCCAGAGACCCCGCTTATATCGCCGACCGGGTCCAACGCTTCGTCGAGGAAAGCAAGCTGCGCACGGTGGACGACACCGACCTCGAGTTCGAGGCGCAGGCGATCCTGCTCCACGGCGACGGCCCCAACGCAACCGAAGTGGTCAGCGCGGTGCGAACGACGCTCGAGCGCATGCAGGTCGCCGTGCAGCCCGCGAGCACGCTGGTGCACTAAGGCACCGTTCGAGCGAACGGGGGGTCATACCCGCTCGGCGTTGGGTCGCTGCCTCGCACGCAGTGCGGGCCGAGCCCCCCCCTTCTACGCTCCCGGCCGCCAGGTGTCGCTGAGCCGGTAGCCCTCCGGCCAGGGGTCTTGCGGGTCGAGATGAAGCTGGGTCGTCCCGGTCAGCCAGGCGCGGCCGGAGACCGAGGGGAGGATCGCCGGGCGCCTGCCCAACGTCGTTTCCCCCTCGATGCGGCAGTCGAAGACGGAATCGATGATCGATACGCCCCGAAAACGCTCGCCGACCCCGAGTTCGCCCCGCGCGTGCAGCACCGCCATGCGCGCAGAGCAGCCGGTGCCCGTCGGGCTGCGGTCGATCTTGCCCGGGCGGATCACCACCGCGTTGCGACCGGTCGCCACGCCATCGATGTCCCGGATCGGCGCGGCGATCTGGCAGAACGAAATATGGCGCCAGTCGGGATTTTCGGGATGGGTGAAGCCGAGCTGCTCGTTGGCGGCACGGGTAATCCGGATGCCCGTCTCGACAATGTCCCGCGCCTCGTCGGGGCTGAGCGCGAAGCCGAGCGCCTCGGAGTCCACCAGCACGAAGCTGTCGCCGCCGTAGGCGGTGTCGGCGGCGAGCGTGCCGAGCCCCTCCACCTCTAGGCTCGCCCCGAGCCGCGCGGCAAAGGACGCCACGTTGTGGACGCGGACGGAGTCGACCCTCCCCTCGCTGCAGGTGGCGTGCACCCGGATGAGACCGCCGGGGGCTTCGAGGGTCATCACCGTCTCGGGCTCGGCCATGGGCAGGATGCCGGTCTCCAGCAGCACGGTGGCCACGCAAAGGCTATTCGAGCCCGACATGGGCGGGGTGTCCTCGGGCTCCATGATGATGAAGCCCATGTCGGCCCGAGGGTCCTTGGGCGGCACCAGCAAGTTGACGTGGCGGAAGACCCCGCCGCGGGGCTCGTTCAATACGAAGCGGCGGAGCGACTGATCGCGGGCAATGAAGCGGGATTGCTCCCAGAGCGTGTCGCCGGGCGGAGGCGCGACCCCGCCGACGATGACATCGCCCACCTCGCCTTCCGCATGGCAGCCGACGATCTGTACCAGGCGCCGCGATTGCATGATTCAGCCCAAGGCGGTGTTGCCATCGACCCGCTTGGAACGCAGGTCCTTCTCCCGGCCCACTGGAACGACAAACCCCGGCGCCCGCAGTCCTGGGCGCCGGGGTCCTGAAGTGCTTCAGAGAGCCTGAAGCGGGGCTCGCTCCCCTACTCCGCCGCCATCTTCTGCGGCTGGGGAATACCGTCGACGGGGCAGCCCGTGACACCGATGGAGTCGCGGGTGATTGCCTCGACCATCTGCTGCGCCCGGCGCGGGTCCTCGACCCAGGTGCGGTAGAAGTCGAAGGGGCACTCGGCCACGCCCTTGTCGCCGTCGCCCGAGGCATAGACGCCCGTGTAGCCCCGGTGCATCAGCTTGAAGAGGTGGTTCTGCGCCTGATCGTTGGCGCGGGAATCGCGGATCTGCGAGACGGAGAGCTGCGCGTACTGGATGCCGTACTCCTCCTCGCCGCACTCGCCGAGGGTGCGGCCGTCGAAGCCGACGATCGCCGAGTGGCCGAAATAGGTGTAGACCCCGTCGTTACCGGCGGCGTTGGCCACCGCCACATAACAGCAGTTGGACCAGGCCATGGCCTTCGCCATCATGATCTGCTGGTCCTTCGCCGGGTACATGTAGCCCTGGCAGCGGACGATCAGCTCGGCACCCTTGACCGCGCAGTCGCGCCAGATCTCGGGATAGTTGCCGTCATCGCAGATGATGAGGCTGATCTTCATCCCCTTGGGCCCGGTGCTCACATAGGTGTTGTTGCCGGGATACCAGCCCTCAATCGGACACCAGGGCAGGATCTTCCGGTACTTCTGAACGATATCGCCCTCGTTGTTCATCAGGATGAGGGTGTTGTAGGGGTTCTTGTTGGGGTGATCCGGGTGCCTCTCGCCGGTGAGCGAGAAAACGCCCCAGGTGTTCGCCTCGCGGCAGGCCTCGGCGAAGATGTCGGTCTCAGGCCCCGGGATCTCGGACGCCGTGTCGAACATCTCCTGGCGGTCGTACATGATCCCGTGCGTGCTGTATTCCGGGAAGATCGCGAGATCCATCCCCGGCAGCCCGACCTTCGCGCCGACGATCATGTCGCCGATCTTCTTGCAGTTGTCGATCACCTCCTGGCGCGTGTGCAGGCGCGGCATCTTGTACTGAAAGACCGCGCATCCCACGGTATCCGGGCTGCTGACGATATCGCCGTGTCTCATGGCATGACCTCCCTAGCCATCCGGTTCCTGCGCGCGTTTATACCGCGCCCCAGATCGGAAACCAAACGCGGGCCAAGCGTGCCACGGCTGCAATCGAAGGGTGGTGGCGGAATTGCGCCGCGCGTTCTAGAGCGTGTCCGTCTTTGACGGACGCGCGACAGGCCGCGACCGCGGCCCGCCGCGTTAGCGGCGCCCTCGCGGAGGCGCCGGCCGCAGGCCGACTGCCGTGAGCGACAAAACAGTCATGGTCCCCGCGGTTCTGAGCCACCCCGTGGCATGAAACAGGAGCGGTTCGGCTGACGTTTTCCTTGCGCTTGCACCCATTTGCCGTGTCAGGATGGGTATTGGCGGAGGTGGGGACGTGTGAGCGTCGTTATATCGGTGACGTAGTTCCCGATGACAAAACTGCTTCCGGCGGCCGGCTCCGCACCCCGTATTGTACCCGGCCCGTGGCCGTGGACGCGCGGCAAATTGCACCGCACCCGCTCGTCGGATGCGTGTTCTTCCGACCGCTGTCCCCGCCTCCACCGTGGCGATGCCACGGCGTGATCGTACGCCGCCGTGGCGAGAGCGCAAATGAGGAGGAAGGCGATGAAGACGGAAGGCTTGCACGTCGTCCGGCCGCGCGCGGCGGGTCTGGACGTGCACAAGATGGAGATCACCGCGACGGTTCGCCTCTGTGAGGGCGAGGGTGAGCCGGTGGTGGAGACGCGCTGCTTCGGCACGCTGCCGAGCGGTCTGGAGGAGATGGTCGCGTGGCTGACCGGTCACGGCGTCGAGGCTGCGGTGATGGAAGGGACCGGGGTCTACTGGCAGGCGCCCTTCGCGGCCCTGGAGGCGGCCGGGCTCGAGGCGATCCTGGTGCATGCGCGTCAGGTGAAGCAGTTGAAGGGGCGCAAGACCGACGTGGCGGACAGCGTGTGGCTGGCCTGCGTGTGCCAGTTCGGGCTCTGCACGCCTTCCCACGTTCCGCCTGAGCCGTTCCGGGAGCTGCGCGCACTGAGCCGCCAGCGCCGCGTCCTGGTCAGGCAGCGCTCCGCCGTGCGCAACCGCGTGCAGAAGATCATCGACCGCGCCGGTGCGCGCATCGGCGGCATCCTCTCCGACGTCTTCGGCGTCAACGGCCGGAAGATCCTCGACGGCCTGGCGCAGGGGACGGCGCGCGAGGTCATCCTCGCCTCGCTCACCAGCCACGTTGCGAACAAGCTGGAGGGGCTCGGCGAGGCGCTCACCCTGAGCCTGGGCGACAACGACCGCTTCATGCTCAACGACCTGCTGGAGGAGCATGACGCGCTTGAGGCGCGCATCGCGTCCTACACCAGGAAGATCGACGGGCAGATGACACCGTGGGAGGAGCAGCTCCGTCTGCTGACCACCATCCCCGGCATCGACCGCACCGCCGCCTCGACCATCCTCATCGAGATCGGCCCCGACATCGGCGTGTTCGCCTCCAAGGAGCACTTCGCCGCCTGGGCCGGGCTCTGCCCCGGCAACAACGAGAGCGGGGGCAAGCGCCGCAACGCACGCACCCGCATGGGCTCCAAGACCCTGCGCGCCTGCCTCGTCGAGTGTGCCCACGGCGCGGCCCGAACCAAGGGGTGCCAGTTCGAGGCTCATCACCGCGCCCTCGCCGCCCGGCGCGGCTACAAGCGCGCCATCGTCGCCGGCGCTCACAAGATGCTGCGCATCATCTATGTGGTGCTCAAGACCGGCAGGCCCTACTACGACCGCACGGCCGACTACGACGCTCTGATGGTCAAGCGCAACGCTCCTCGGTGGATCCGCATGCTCCGCCGCTACGGCTACATCGAGCCCGTAGGCGCGGAACTCAAGGCCGCCTGAGCGGCCCGCATCTCGTCAGCCGGCTACGCGGGACCGCTTCGGACCACATCGGGGAAGTCCACCGCTCGTCTCCGCCGCGCCGACCCTGGCGGTCTCAGCCAACGCCGTGACCTCGGGGTTGGAGCGTCACCGCGCGTCCCTCGCCAGAATCTGTTTCACGGCAAACGCTAGAGCGTTTCCGCGTAAAGCGGATACGCTCTAGTGGAAAGGTGCGCAAAGACGCCGGGCACGTGCCGCTGAGGCACCCTCAAAGAGATGGGTGAGCGGCGTCCGGTTCGTCGCTAAACTGTCATGTGCCTGCGCACGATTTCGTCTGTCAGCGCGTCGATCGTTCCGCTCGCCGCGGTCTCGCCTTTCTCGATAATGCAGAAGTGTTGGGACGCCGCCCGCGCAAATTTCACGTTTTGCTCGACCAGCACGATCGTCAGGCCGATCTCTTTGTTGAGCCGCTGAATCGTGTCTTCGATCTGCTCGACGATGTTGGGCTGGATGCCCTCCGTGGGCTCATCGAGCAGCAGGATGCGGGGCTCGGACGCCAGCGCCCGCGCGATCGCCAACTGCTGCTGCTGGCCGCCCGACAACAGTCCGGCCCTGCGGCCCAGGTTGTCGCGCAGGTAAGGGAACAAGTCCCTTACGAGGTCGGGCACCAGCCGCCTGCGGTCGGCCCGCCCGTAACATCCCATCAGGATATTGTCGCGGATCGAGAAATCGGGAATCAGCTCCCGTCCCTGGGGCACGTAACCGATTCCGTCGCGGGCGCGAAGATAGGTCGGCCTCGTGGTGATATCCTTGCCGTCCAACGTGATGGCACCGCGCGTGCGAACCTCCAGCCCCAGAATGCTCTTGAGCAGCGTTGTCTTGCCGACGCCGTTGCGCCCCAAAATGCTGACGATTTCGCCGCTCTGAACCGACAAGTCGATCTCACGCAAGACGTGGCTCGCGCCGTAGTAGGCATCCACTTGCGAAAGTTCAAGCATGGGTGATTCCACCGCTGCCTAGATAAGCATCGATCACTGTCTTGTCGTTTTCGATTTGCTCGACCGTCCCCTCCGCGAGCTTCTTTCCCAAGTGCATGACGGTAATGATCTCGCAAATTGAACGCACGAAGGTCATGTCGTGCTCGACGACGATGATGGAATGTTCGGTCTTGAGGCCGTTGATGATCTCAGAGGTTTTTTCCGTCTCAAGGGCCGTCATGCCCGCCGTCGGCTCGTCCAGCAGCACGAGCCTCGGCGACTGCACCAGCACCATGCCGAGTTCCAGCCATTGGGATTGCCCGTGCGACAGGCTGCCCGCCATCGTCGCGCTTTCATCGGCAAGGCTGGTGAGCTCCATCGCGCGCTCGACCTGAAGGTTGCGCTGGCGCGGCTTCGCGCTCACCGCGAGATTCCGCCATACCGACAGGCTGCGGGTATGGGCCACCTCGAAGTTTTCGCGCACCGTCAGGTCCTTGAAGATGCTCGGCACCTGGAATTTCCGGCCGATCCCTCGCCGCGCAATCTTGTGTTCCTGCCCATTGGTAATGTTGTCGCCCAAGAAGGTCACCTTCCCCCCGGTCGACTTGGTGCGGCCGGTGATGAGGTCCATGAGCGTCGTCTTGCCGGCGCCGTTGGCCCCGATCAGGACCCGCAGCTCCCCTTCTTCCACGGTCATGTCGAAGCCATCCACCGCACGAAAGCCGCGGAAGTTCACCTCCAGGTTCTCAATTTCCAAGATCGCTGTCATGCCAAGCCGATTGCCTCTTCGACATTCGAATCTTCAGGCAAGGCCCTTCGCCTCACACCCCATCGCCTTACCTGACACGCCGTTGCTTAACTCTCTTGTGGAGCCATTCCAGCGCCAGATCCGCCGCTGCTTGGACGACGCCCGCGAGCCCGCGCGGCATCACCAGAACGACGAACAGGAAGATCGCGCCGATGATGAGCTGCCAGGCCTCCACCAGCATTGCCGTTTCGCTGACCGTGGCTTCGACCACGTTCAACATGATCGCGCCGAGGCAGGCACCCAAGAGCGACCAACGGCCGCCGACGGCCGCCCACACCACCATCGAAATACTGAAGCCGATATTCATGTAGGTGGGCGAGGCAAACTCGGCCGCGATCACATAAAGCATGCCCGCCAAGCCCGCGATCGCCGCAGAGATGCAGAAGAAGAACACCTTGTAGATCGCGACGTCGTAACCGAGATAGCGCACGCGCTCTTCATTGTCGCGGATGGCTTGCAGCACCACGCCAACCTTGGTGTTGACCAGCCAGCGTGCGCCGATCAGCACCAGGCAGGTGATGATCGCGATGAGATAATAGGTCTCCACCAGGTAGGGATCGAACTCGAGGCCGCCGACCGTGAACCAGCCGAGATCGGTCAGTCCGTTGAAGCCGTTGATCAGTGGCTGCGCGTCGATCACCAGGAGGCGCACCAGCAGGCACAAGGCAAGCGTCAGGATCGCGACATAAACGCCCGAAATACGGGCGCGGAACATCGCGTAGCCGATCACGAACGCAATGAGCGTCGGCATGACCAGACCCATGGCCACGCCGAACCACTGCTCTTTGAAGGGTATCCAGAGGAAGGAACCCTGGTTGATGCAGCAGAGGTCGATCGGCGCGCCCGGCTCCGACGTCCACAGCATCAGACTTCCTGACCTCGTGATGCTGGCTGTTCTGGGCAGCGTGCCGGGAACTCCTTGAATTCTGATACATTTCGGTTGTTTCAGGCGGTTTTTCGCTGGGTGTCGCGCCCGAGGTCTGATAGTATAATTTGATACCAATTGCACGGTCTCAACCATGCCCAGTACCCTCCCAATGTGCCCTCCAGAGGCGGTCTCGATCGGCAACAGCTGCTTCGCCGTCCTGATCTCGGACGACACCTTCACCTACTTTTCCAACCTCATTCCCTTTGACAGCCACGCCGCCGATGACCGCACGGCCATGCTCTTGCGGATCGGCCGCCTCGCGGCGATCAGCGCGGTCTCGCCGCAGGAACTGGCTGACGCTTTCGCTGTCTCGCGCGCGACGGTGCAGCGCGCACGACGGCGCTACCTGGCCGAGGGCGAAGCGGGGTTCATGAAGCCCCGGCGCGGTCGCGGGCCGTCGGTGTTCACTCCGGAGTTGGCGGAGAAGGCGACGGCGTTGCTGGCATCGGGCCTGAGCGGCTCTGCGGCGGCCCGGGTTCTCGGCGTGTCAGCGCCATCGGTCAACAAGTGGCGCCGTCAGGGACTGATCGGCAACACGGAGGCGGATGGGGAGCCCGGACGCTCAGCGCTGGCTGCGCCGCCTGACGCGGGTGCGGCTCCTGAAGGCCGTGTCGATGAAGAGAGTACCGGTGCCCCGGGGCCGGAGACGGCGCCGGGGCTGGAAGCGCAGCCGCAAACGGATCGCAGCGCGCGCGATCGGCGGGACCGGCAGGCGCCGATGGGGCGTGCGACTTGCGATGTTCCGGCTCGGGTTCTGGCCAGTTGTGGACAGGCGGGGCCGGTCGAACCGCAGTTCGCCGCCGCCGCCCGCGGTGTCCGCTTCGGCGGCGTGCTCGCCGCCCTGCCGGCCCTGCTGAAGGAAGGTCTTCTCTCCGAGACCGGTCTCCTGCCATTGCTGCCGAAGGGCTATTACGGCTTGCCTACGATCCTGCTCTTCCTGGCCTTCATGACCTTGGCGCGGGTGCGCAACCCCGAGAGCCTGCGCTACCAGGCGCCGGGCGAATGGGGCGCCATTCTCGGCCTCGATCGCTGCCCCGAGGTCAAGACGCTGCGCCGCAAGATCGCTCTCATCGCCGACGACGAGGCCGGCGTGCGGGCGTGGCAGCTCGCCCTTGCCAGGCGCTGGCAAGGCCGACGAGCCGGAGCTCTGGGCGACGCTGGCCATCGACGGGCACGTCAAGGTCTACTCCGGCCGCAAGGGGCGCTTGCCCAAGCACTTCGTCTCGCGCGAGAAGCTGTGCCTGCCGGCGAGCGCCAGCTACTGGATCAACGCTCTGGGCGGCAAGCCGCTGCTCTGTCTGCACAAGCCGCTGGACCCGAAGATGGTCGCGGCCATCGAAGCCGACGTGGTGCCGGCGCTGCAGGAGCTTGGGATCGTTGGCGCCGGGGCGCCGGACCTGACCGCCGAGCATCCCGGCCAGCCGGCGCTCACCCTGGTCTTCGACCGCGAGGGCTGGAGCCCGGATCTGTTCCGCCGGCTGGCGAGGCGCGGCGTCGCCTGCCTGACCTGGCACAAGAACTTCAGGGGCGAGGACTGGCCGGCCGAGGACTTCGGCGCGATGACCGTTCCCATTCACGGACCGGCGGCGGACGGCAGCGCCACCATGCGGCTGGCTGAGAAGCCGGTGACGTTGCCGAACGGCTTCAGGGTGCGCCAGATCCGCCGCCTGCTCGACAACGGC
This sequence comes from Alphaproteobacteria bacterium, assembly GCA_963422645.2. Taxonomy (GTDB): domain Bacteria; phylum Pseudomonadota; class Alphaproteobacteria; order UBA828; family UBA828; genus WTGU01. Next base: position 481,984 of record CAXXVO010000004.1, on the reverse strand, counting down.
CGTCAGGTGCCGCTGATCACCACCGATCCGCACAAGCCGATGGCTGAGGTTGCGGGCGCCATGTTCTCGCGCTGGTCGCAGGAGAACTTCTTCAAGTACATGCGTGACGAGTTCAATCTCGACGCCCTGCCGACCCACGAGCTCGAGCCTCTCGATCCCGCCGCCATGGTCGTCAACCCGCTGCGGCGGGCCTATGACAAGGCAATCCATCGCCTCGACCGCCAGCTTGGCCGCCTGCGCAACCGCATCGCCGACACGGCCCGGAAGAAGCAGCCGACGGCGGAACTCAGGAGGGAAGTCAGGGACCTCCAGGATGTCCGCGACATCGTCAGGGCCAGCCGCAGGGAGACGCCCAAGCACTGCCGGGCCGGCGACCTCGACGAAGCCGAGCAGCTCGATGCCTTGCCCGCGCGCGAGCGCCTCCTCCTCGACGTCATCCGGATGATCGCCTACCGCGCCGAAACCCGCATGATGCTTCCCGTCATGCAGGCGCAGGGCCACAAGCCCCATCCCCGGAAACTGCTTCAAGCGCTGCTCACCGCCGATGCCGACATCCTGCCGGATCCTGGCAATGGCCTCCTGCGGGTCCACATTCTTGGCCTCGCAAACGACGCCTGCGACCGTTGGATCGATGCGGTTCTGAGCGACCTGAACGCCACCGAAACGGTCTTCCCCGGCACCCGTCTGCGCATAGTCTACGACATCGACGGGGCCTCGGAATCCGCGCGGCTCGTGTCACCTAAAATCAGCAGAGGTCAGGAAGTCTGAGCATGAAGTCGGGCACCGGCTCGTCCGCCGATCCCTGTTGCAGGCTCGTCGGGCTCGCCAGCTTCAACGACATCGCCAGCATGTAGGCGCCGAAGCCGAAGAAGAGGCCCTGGCCCAGATTGAGGATTCCGGCGTAGCCCCAGGACATGCTGATGGCGATGCCGAGCATGCCGAACACCAGGTACTTGGAAATCCGGTTGAGCCAGAAAACGTCCATGACGAGCGGGAGGAGCATGACGACGACGATGAACAACCCGTACGCGGCGAGCTGCAGGTTGCTCCGGGTCAAGAGCTGCATCGTCAGCGCCCCCGGCGGGAGAACAAGCCCTGGGGCCGCAGGATGATGACAACGATGATGACGCCGAACACGATTGCCCTGGCGAGCACGTCATTCAGCAGGCTTGCCACCCATCCCTGGACCTCGCCCAGGATAATGGCCGAGCCGAGCGTGCCGAAGAGGCTGCCGACACCGCCCATGACCACGACCAGGAAGCCGTCAATCACGAAGGGCGTTCCCATGCTGGGCGAGACGGTCTTGAAGCCGGCCAGCATCACGCCGGCTGCGCCGGCCAGCGCGGAGCCGTAGGCGAAGGTCCACGCGTTGATCTTCTTGTCGTCGATGCCGCAGCAGGACGCGATGCCGCGATTGCGCGACACCGCGCGCAACTGCATTCCGAATGAGGTGTGGAAGATCAGCCACCAGGTCAGAACGAAGAGCCCGATCGTGAGGACGATGATAAAGGACCGGTAGGGCTGCACCACGAAGTCGCCGACCAGGAAGGTTTCCCGGAAGAACGAGGGGACCGGGACGTTTTGCAGACCCGGCCCCAGACCATCGATGTGCAATCCCGCGAAGGCGGCGCCGAATTCGAGGCGGATGGCTTGCTGGATGATGATCGCAAGCCCCCATGTCGCGAGCAGCGTATCCAGCAGGCGGCCGTAGAGTCTTCGCACCACGAAGCGCTCGATGGCGTACCCGAACGCGCCGGTGACGACGAAGGCGACCGGGATGCAGAGGAGAAAATGCAGGCCGAAATGAGTTTGGCAGAGAACGGTGACGTAGGCGCCGATCATGACGAGCTCGCCGTGCGCCATATTGATGACACCCATGGTGCCGTAAGTGATGGCGAGCCCGAGAGCGACCAACAACAAAACAGTCATGGTCCCCGCGGTTCTGAGCCACCCCGTGGCATGAAACAGGAGCGGTTCGGCTGACGTTTTCCTTGCGCTTGCACCCATTTGCCGTGTCAGGATGGGTATTGGCGGAGGTGGGGACGTGTGAGCGTCGTTATATCGGTGACGTAGTTCCCGATGACAAAACTGCTTCCGGCGGCCGGCTCCGCACCCCGTATTGTACCCGGCCCGTGGCCGTGGACGCGCGGCAAATTGCACCGCACCCGCTCGTCGGATGCGTGTTCTTCCGACCGCTGTCCCCGCCTCCACCGTGGCGATGCCACGGCGTGATCGTACGCCGCCGTGGCGAGAGCGCAAATGAGGAGGAAGGCGATGAAGACGGAAGGCTTGCACGTCGTCCGGCCGCGCGCGGCGGGTCTGGACGTGCACAAGATGGAGATCACCGCGACGGTTCGCCTCTGTGAGGGCGAGGGTGAGCCGGTGGTGGAGACGCGCTGCTTCGGCACGCTGCCGAGCGGTCTGGAGGAGATGGTCGCGTGGCTGACCGGTCACGGCGTCGAGGCTGCGGTGATGGAAGGGACCGGGGTCTACTGGCAGGCGCCCTTCGCGGCCCTGGAGGCGGCCGGGCTCGAGGCGATCCTGGTGCATGCGCGTCAGGTGAAGCAGTTGAAGGGGCGCAAGACCGACGTGGCGGACAGCGTGTGGCTGGCCTGCGTGTGCCAGTTCGGGCTCTGCACGCCTTCCCACGTTCCGCCTGAGCCGTTCCGGGAGCTGCGCGCACTGAGCCGCCAGCGCCGCGTCCTGGTCAGGCAGCGCTCCGCCGTGCGCAACCGCGTGCAGAAGATCATCGACCGCGCCGGTGCGCGCATCGGCGGCATCCTCTCCGACGTCTTCGGCGTCAACGGCCGGAAGATCCTCGACGGCCTGGCGCAGGGGACGGCGCGCGAGGTCATCCTCGCCTCGCTCACCAGCCACGTTGCGAACAAGCTGGAGGGGCTCGGCGAGGCGCTCACCCTGAGCCTGGGCGACAACGACCGCTTCATGCTCAACGACCTGCTGGAGGAGCATGACGCGCTTGAGGCGCGCATCGCGTCCTACACCAGGAAGATCGACGGGCAGATGACACCGTGGGAGGAGCAGCTCCGTCTGCTGACCACCATCCCCGGCATCGACCGCACCGCCGCCTCGACCATCCTCATCGAGATCGGCCCCGACATCGGCGTGTTCGCCTCCAAGGAGCACTTCGCCGCCTGGGCCGGGCTCTGCCCCGGCAACAACGAGAGCGGGGGCAAGCGCCGCAACGCACGCACCCGCATGGGCTCCAAGACCCTGCGCGCCTGCCTCGTCGAGTGTGCCCACGGCGCGGCCCGAACCAAGGGGTGCCAGTTCGAGGCTCATCACCGCGCCCTCGCCGCCCGGCGCGGCTACAAGCGCGCCATCGTCGCCGGCGCTCACAAGATGCTGCGCATCATCTATGTGGTGCTCAAGACCGGCAGGCCCTACTACGACCGCACGGCCGACTACGACGCTCTGATGGTCAAGCGCAACGCTCCTCGGTGGATCCGCATGCTCCGCCGCTACGGCTACATCGAGCCCGTAGGCGCGGAACTCAAGGCCGCCTGAGCGGCCCGCATCTCGTCAGCCGGCTACGCGGGACCGCTTCGGACCACATCGGGGAAGTCCACCGCTCGTCTCCGCCGCGCCGACCCTGGCGGTCTCAGCCAACGCCGTGACCTCGGGGTTGGAGCGTCACCGCGCGTCCCTCGCCAGAATCTGTTTCACGGCAAAACAGTCATGGTCCCCGCGGTTCTGAGCCACCCCGTGGCATGAAACAGGAGCGGTTCGGCTGACGTTTTCCTTGCGCTTGCACCCATTTGCCGTGTCAGGATGGGTATTGGCGGAGGTGGGGACGTGTGAGCGTCGTTATATCGGTGACGTAGTTCCCGATGACAAAACTGCTTCCGGCGGCCGGCTCCGCACCCCGTATTGTACCCGGCCCGTGGCCGTGGACGCGCGGCAAATTGCACCGCACCCGCTCGTCGGATGCGTGTTCTTCCGACCGCTGTCCCCGCCTCCACCGTGGCGATGCCACGGCGTGATCGTACGCCGCCGTGGCGAGAGCGCAAATGAGGAGGAAGGCGATGAAGACGGAAGGCTTGCACGTCGTCCGGCCGCGCGCGGCGGGTCTGGACGTGCACAAGATGGAGATCACCGCGACGGTTCGCCTCTGTGAGGGCGAGGGTGAGCCGGTGGTGGAGACGCGCTGCTTCGGCACGCTGCCGAGCGGTCTGGAGGAGATGGTCGCGTGGCTGACCGGTCACGGCGTCGAGGCTGCGGTGATGGAAGGGACCGGGGTCTACTGGCAGGCGCCCTTCGCGGCCCTGGAGGCGGCCGGGCTCGAGGCGATCCTGGTGCATGCGCGTCAGGTGAAGCAGTTGAAGGGGCGCAAGACCGACGTGGCGGACAGCGTGTGGCTGGCCTGCGTGTGCCAGTTCGGGCTCTGCACGCCTTCCCACGTTCCGCCTGAGCCGTTCCGGGAGCTGCGCGCACTGAGCCGCCAGCGCCGCGTCCTGGTCAGGCAGCGCTCCGCCGTGCGCAACCGCGTGCAGAAGATCATCGACCGCGCCGGTGCGCGCATCGGCGGCATCCTCTCCGACGTCTTCGGCGTCAACGGCCGGAAGATCCTCGACGGCCTGGCGCAGGGGACGGCGCGCGAGGTCATCCTCGCCTCGCTCACCAGCCACGTTGCGAACAAGCTGGAGGGGCTCGGCGAGGCGCTCACCCTGAGCCTGGGCGACAACGACCGCTTCATGCTCAACGACCTGCTGGAGGAGCATGACGCGCTTGAGGCGCGCATCGCGTCCTACACCAGGAAGATCGACGGGCAGATGACACCGTGGGAGGAGCAGCTCCGTCTGCTGACCACCATCCCCGGCATCGACCGCACCGCCGCCTCGACCATCCTCATCGAGATCGGCCCCGACATCGGCGTGTTCGCCTCCAAGGAGCACTTCGCCGCCTGGGCCGGGCTCTGCCCCGGCAACAACGAGAGCGGGGGCAAGCGCCGCAACGCACGCACCCGCATGGGCTCCAAGACCCTGCGCGCCTGCCTCGTCGAGTGTGCCCACGGCGCGGCCCGAACCAAGGGGTGCCAGTTCGAGGCTCATCACCGCGCCCTCGCCGCCCGGCGCGGCTACAAGCGCGCCATCGTCGCCGGCGCTCACAAGATGCTGCGCATCATCTATGTGGTGCTCAAGACCGGCAGGCCCTACTACGACCGCACGGCCGACTACGACGCTCTGATGGTCAAGCGCAACGCTCCTCGGTGGATCCGCATGCTCCGCCGCTACGGCTACATCGAGCCCGTAGGCGCGGAACTCAAGGCCGCCTGAGCGGCCCGCATCTCGTCAGCCGGCTACGCGGGACCGCTTCGGACCACATCGGGGAAGTCCACCGCTCGTCTCCGCCGCGCCGACCCTGGCGGTCTCAGCCAACGCCGTGACCTCGGGGTTGGAGCGTCACCGCGCGTCCCTCGCCAGAATCTGTTTCACGGCAAATGGACGAAAGACTCAGTCCGATGAAGAATACGTCGGCCATTCTATGTGAGCCGTTTCGGTTCCGACGATGCGTGACTCCAGGCTGAGGGGGGCCGGCGTCGAGACGCCGACCCCCTTAGCGTCAGCGCTCAGGTCTTGAGCTTGCTGGAATCCAGGCCCGCTTGCGTGCAGAAGAGATTGTCGGGCGCCTCGCCGTACGCCGAGTAGGGGAGCGGTATCAGCGGCTCCGCGTACTCGTCGACGATCTCGGCCTGCCCGTCCGAGCCCCACACGCCGATGCGCGGCGTCAGCCAGCAATGCAGGTTCTCGGGCTCGATTCTCACGCGCCCTTCCGGTGCATCGACCTCTTGTCCCTTGGAGGCTTCGCGAACCGAAAGAGGATCGACCTCGCCTGCCTTCTCCACCGATTGCGCCCACAGGAATACCTGGAAATAGGCGCATTCCATGGCGTGATAGGTGACGGTATCGGCACCCATCGCCCCCTTCACGTCTTCCACAAACTTCTCGTTCACCGGGTTGCTCACCGACTGGAAATAGGGGAAGGACGTGACACTGCCCGCAGCATAATCGGCACCCATCGCCTGCACTTCGATTTCAGAGCACACGGTGGCAAAGATGGGGAATTTGTCGTAGCTCAGGCCCTGGTTGATGAACTCACGCCTAAAGGCGACGATCGAATCGCCGACCACGTTGGAGTAGACGCAGTCGCACTCGCCGGCTTCCCACATGGTCTTCATCTTGTTGACCATCGAACCCCATTCTGTGTGACCGAGTTCCAGGTACTCGTCAGCCACCCAGGAGCCGCCCTCTCTCTCCACCAGGATCTTGCAAACCTTGGCCATCTCACGCGGGTAGATGTAGTTCGACCCGACAATGAAGAACTTGTTGTAGCCCTGGTTCGTGATCCACGGAACGAAGTTTTCTTGCTGCTGATTGGGAACAGCGCCCGTGTATATGACGTTCTTCGAGCACTCGAACCCTTCGTAGAACGTGGGATACCAGTACAGGTTCAGACTTCCTGACCTCTGCTGATTTTAGGTGACACGAGCCGCGCGGATTCCGAGGCCCCGTCGATGTCGTAGACTATGCGCAGACGGGTGCCGGGGAAGACCGTTTCGGTGGCGTTCAGGTCGCTCAGAACCGCATCGATCCAACGGTCGCAGGCGTCGTTTGCGAGGCCAAGAATGTGGACCCGCAGGAGGCCATTGCCAGGATCCGGCAGGATGTCGGCATCGGCGGTGAGCAGCGCTTGAAGCAGTTTCCGGGGATGGGGCTTGTGGCCCTGCGCCTGCATGACGGGAAGCATCATGCGGGTTTCGGCGCGGTAGGCGATCATCCGGATGACGTCGAGGAGGAGGCGCTCGCGCGCGGGCAAGGCATCGAGCTGCTCGGCTTCGTCGAGGTCGCCGGCCCGGCAGTGCTTGGGCGTCTCCCTGCGGCTGGCCCTGACGATGTCGCGGACATCCTGGAGGTCCCTGACTTCCCTCCTGAGTTCCGCCGTCGGCTGCTTCTTCCGGGCCGTGTCGGCGATGCGGTTGCGCAGGCGGCCAAGCTGGCGGTCGAGGCGATGGATTGCCTTGTCATAGGCCCGCCGCAGCGGGTTGACGACCATGGCGGCGGGATCGAGAGGCTCGAGCTCGTGGGTCGGCAGGGCGTCGAGATTGAACTCGTCACGCATGTACTTGAAGAAGTTCTCCTGCGACCAGCGCGAGAACATGGCGCCCGCAACCTCAGCCATCGGCTTGTGCGGATCGGTGGTGATCAGCGGCACCTGACGGCCGTTGTCGAGCAGGCGGCGGATCTGGCGCACCCTGAAGCCGTTCGGCAACGTCACCGGCTTCTCAGCCAGCCGCATGGTGGCGCTGCCGTCCGCCGCCGGTCCGTGAATGGGAACGGTCATCGCGCCGAAGTCCTCGGCCGGCCAGTCCTCGCCCCTGAAGTTCTTGTGCCAGGTCAGGCAGGCGACGCCGCGCCTCGCCAGCCGGCGGAACAGATCCGGGCTCCAGCCCTCGCGGTCGAAGACCAGGGTGAGCGCCGGCTGGCCGGGATGCTCGGCGGTCAGGTCCGGCGCCCCGGCGCCAACGATCCCAAGCTCCTGCAGCGCCGGCACCACGTCGGCTTCGATGGCCGCGACCATCTTCGGGTCCAGCGGCTTGTGCAGACAGAGCAGCGGCTTGCCGCCCAGAGCGTTGATCCAGTAGCTGGCGCTCGCCGGCAGGCACAGCTTCTCGCGCGAGACGAAGTGCTTGGGCAAGCGCCCCTTGCGGCCGGAGTAGACCTTGACGTGCCCGTCGATGGCCAGCGTCGCCCAGAGCTCCGGCTCGTCGGCCTTGCCAGCGCCTGGCAAGGGCGAGCTGCCACGCCCGCACGCCGGCCTCGTCGTCGGCGATGAGAGCGATCTTGCGGCGCAGCGTCTTGACCTCGGGGCAGCGATCGAGGCCGAGAATGGCGCCCCATTCGCCCGGCGCCTGGTAGCGCAGGCTCTCGGGGTTGCGCACCCGCGCCAAGGTCATGAAGGCCAGGAAGAGCAGGATCGTAGGCAAGCCGTAATAGCCCTTCGGCAGCAATGGCAGGAGACCGGTCTCGGAGAGAAGACCTTCCTTCAGCAGGGCCGGCAGGGCGGCGAGCACGCCGCCGAAGCGGACACCGCGGGCGGCGGCGGCGAACTGCGGTTCGACCGGCCCCGCCTGTCCACAACTGGCCAGAACCCGAGCCGGAACATCGCAAGTCGCACGCCCCATCGGCGCCTGCCGGTCCCGCCGATCGCGCGCGCTGCGATCCGTTTGCGGCTGCGCTTCCAGCCCCGGCGCCGTCTCCGGCCCCGGGGCACCGGTACTCTCTTCATCGACACGGCCTTCAGGAGCCGCACCCGCGTCAGGCGGCGCAGCCAGCGCTGAGCGTCCGGGCTCCCCATCCGCCTCCGTGTTGCCGATCAGTCCCTGACGGCGCCACTTGTTGACCGATGGCGCTGACACGCCGAGAACCCGGGCCGCCGCAGAGCCGCTCAGGCCCGATGCCAGCAACGCCGTCGCCTTCTCCGCCAACTCCGGAGTGAACACCGACGGCCCGCGACCGCGCCGGGGCTTCATGAACCCCGCTTCGCCCTCGGCCAGGTAGCGCCGTCGTGCGCGCTGCACCGTCGCGCGCGAGACAGCGAAAGCGTCAGCCAGTTCCTGCGGCGAGACCGCGCTGATCGCCGCGAGGCGGCCGATCCGCAAGAGCATGGCCGTGCGGTCATCGGCGGCGTGGCTGTCAAAGGGAATGAGGTTGGAAAAGTAGGTGAAGGTGTCGTCCGAGATCAGGACGGCGAAGCAGCTGTTGCCGATCGAGACCGCCTCTGGAGGGCACATTGGGAGGGTACTGGGCATGGTTGAGACCGTGCAATTGGTATCAAATTATACTATCAGACCTCGGGCGCGACACCCAGCGAAAAACCGCCTGAAACAACCGAAATGTATCAGAATTCAAGGAGTTCCCGGCACGCTGCCCAGAACAGCCAGCATCACGAGGTCAGGAAGTCTGAGGTTCTTGCGCTTCTCGAATACCGGCAACACTGCCTTCCGGCTCGCCGACGTATAGGAGCCGAAGACGGACGGCACCCGGTCCCGCACAACGAGCTTGTTGGCCTTCTCGTTGAAGGTGCGCGGGTCGGAGGCCGGATCTTCGATGATCGGCACTACCTGTTTGCCGAGTACGCCACCGTTCGCATTGATCTGATCGATGGCCATCTCGGTGACTTTACTCAACTGCTTCTCGACGATCGCTGTCGTACCCGTCAGCGAGTAAAGAACGCCGACTTCGATCTCGTCATCGTCGGCCCAGGCAAATTGATAGTCCTTCACCCAGACATGCGGGAACGTAGTCACTCCAGCCGCACCGAGTGCGATACCGGATTTCTTCAAGAAATCTCGACGTCTCATAGCTCCCTCCTCCCCAAGATTTGTGCAAGCACAAAGGGCGATCTACGCTTGTCGTTTGTGTGATTGATGGACGATCTCTGGCCGCCTTTCAGCGCGGCCGCAAAGGTGGGTTGGACAAGCAAAACTGAACGGAGTGGTCCCACCTCTTTCTCCCTGGCGGTCTTCATAGACCTGCCGCTTCCACCCTCGATCCAAATGCAGAGAACAGGGTGGCTCACGGCATGCCGCCTAGAAATGTCGTGAGTATCGTATGGGTGCCCCTAGCCACCGTCAAGCAGCAGCGCTCCCCGGGCGACGCACGGGATTATGTGTCAGTGGGGAAAGGGGCACTCCCCGCGCTCAGCCAACAGCCACGAACAGGAGCACCCCGATGCCAGGGCGCGCTGCGACGATTGCGTGTCTACCGATGGCCTTTGCCCTGGTGAAGGAAATGCAACCACACCAACGAGACGCTGGACCCTCCGGCATGATCGCGCCCATACTTCGAGGTTAAGAAATAACGATCACGACAGGGAATGGAGGCGACGATGGATCTAGTTCTGGCGAACGGCAAGATCGTGACCGCCCACGAGAGCTACGACGCCGATGTCGGAATCGAGGACGGCGTCATCAAGCAGATCGGCCACGGCCTCGGGCCGGCAGGCCGCACGGTCGATTGCAGCGGCAAGATTCTGTTCCCCGGCGGCGTCGACGTGCATACCCACGTCGAGTTCGAGCTGATGGGGCAGGAGACTGCCGACGACTTCCACTCGTCCACGTTGGCCGCCGCCTGCGGCGGCATCACGACGATCTGCGACTACGCCTTCCCGGAGCCCGGCCAGTCTCTCCAGGACTGCCTCGTCCGCTGGAACCAGCGCGGCGACAAGTCGGTGATCGACTACGGCCTGCACCCGACGATCTTCCAGCCCGGCGAGCACACGCTCTCCGAGATGCGGGACTGCGTCGCCGACGGCTACACCAGCTTCAAGATCTTCATGATCGGCTTCTCCGAGTTCGACAAGTACGCGCCCCAGTACCTGCGCTGCATGGAGGAGGCCGGCAAGCTCGGCGCGATGGTCAACATTCATTGCGAAGACCAGTGCTGCATCTCCTACATGACCCAGAAGCTGGAGGAGGAGAACAACTCCAACGTCCGCACCTTCCCCGATTCCAGGCCGCGCATCTCGGAAGGGCTTGCCGCCCGCCGCGCGCTCTGGATGGCCCACATGGCCGACGTTCCGGCCTACCTCGTCCACCTCTCGTGCCAGGAGGGGCTGGACGCGCTGAACGACGCGCGCGGCCGTGGCCAGACCTGCTACGGCGAGACCCGGCCGATTTACCTCCACCTCTCGCGCGAGCGCTTCAACGAGGAGGTGGACCCTGAGCGCTATGTCGGCTGGCCGCCGCTGCGCGAGGCCGACCAGATGGAGGTGATGTGGCAGGCGCTGGACAGCAACGTGCTCCAGACCGTCGCCACCGACCATGTCGGCTGGAATATGAAGCAGAAGAAGGCGAGCGTGACCGTGGACGAGCTTCTGCCCGGCATGTCGAACCTGGAGACGGTGCTGCCCATGCTCTATTCCGAGGGCGTGCGCCAGGGCCGGCTCTCGCCCCATCGCTTCGTCGATGTGAGCTCGACCAAACCGGCCAAGCTCATGGGCATGTATCCGCAGAAGGGGACCATCGCCGTCGGCTCCGACGCCGACGTCATGGTGTTCGACCCGGAGAAGCCCGTCACCATTCGCCAGAGCGACATGCACTCCAAGCAGGACTGGGAGCTGCATGAGGGCTTCGAGGTCACCGGCTGGCCGACCATGACGATCTCCCGCGGCGACATCATCGTGGAGAACGGCAAGGTCAACGCGGAGCCCGGCCGCGGCAAGCTGGTCAAGCGCCGCACCTACACCTCGTAGTTGCGAACGGGCCGGTCGGGTGGCGCAGGCGCTTGAAGTCGCAAGCCCACACGACGAGCCGCGGGCAGAACCCGGCGCCGCGCTCCGCGTCGAAGACCTCTACAAGAGCTTCGGCGACCTGGAGGTGCTCAAGGGCGTCTCGCTGACCGCCTACGAGCACGACGTCATCGCCATCCTGGGCGCGAGCGGCTCCGGCAAGAGCACGCTGCTCCGCTGCATCAACCTGCTGGAGGTCCCCGACGCCGGCGAGGTCCACGTTGGCGGCGAGCTGATCCGCATGAAGCGCGACCGGCGCAGCCAAGCGCTGCCGGCGGACCGTCGCCAGGTCGATCGCATCCGCGCCCGCCTCGGCATGGTGTTCCAGCAGTTCAACCTGTGGTCTCACCTCACCGTGGTGCAGAACGTCGTCGAGGCGCCCATCCACGTGCTCAAGCTGCCCCGGCGCGAGGCGGTCGACCGCGCCCACGCACTCCTCGACAAGGTCGGCCTCGCGGACAAGCACGACTACTTCCCCGCCCACCTCTCGGGCGGGCAGGAGCAGCGCGCCGCGATCGCCCGCGCGCTCGCCATGGAGCCCGACGTCATGCTCTTCGACGAGCCCACCTCGGCGCTCGACCCGGAGCTTGTCGGCGAGGTGCTGAAGGTCATCCGCGATCTCGCCGAAGAAGGGCGGACCATGCTGATCGTAACCCACGAGATCGGCTTCGCCCGCGATGTCTCGTCGCGGACCGTGTTCCTGCACGAGGGTCAGATCGAGGAGGAAGGCGCGTCAAAGGCGCTGCTCGACGATCCACAATCGCCGACGCTCAGGCGATTCCTCTCGGGCGAGCGCGGCGACGCCTAGCCCATGCAAACCACCCACCACCAACGAGGGAGAACGGAAAGATGAAGAAACTCACATTCTTAGGTGTGTTCGCGGCGCTCGCGCTCGCGGCCGGCACGGCGGCGGCCGACATGAAGAAGGTCACGTTCGGCACAGAAGGCGCCTACCCGCCCTTCAACTGGATCGACGAGAACGGCGATCTCCAGGGCTTCGACGTCGAGATCGGCAACGCGCTCTGCGCTGCTGCCAACCTGGAGTGCACCTGGGCGGTTCAGGACTGGGACGGCATCATCCCCGGCCTGCTGGCCAAGAAGTACGACGCCATCGTCGCCTCGATGTCGATCACCGAGGAGCGCAGGAAGAAGGTCGACTTCACGGGCAAGTACTACACCACGCCGGCCAAGTTCGTCCGCATGAAGGGCTCGGGCATCGAGATCACGGACGAGGGCCTGGAGGGCAAGGCCGTCGGCGTGCAGCGCGCGACCATCCACGAGAATTTCCTGCGCGACAACTACGGCGACATCGTCACCATCAAGGCATACGCCACCCAGGACGAGGCCAACCTCGACTTTGTCGCAGGCCGCGTTGACCTGCTGCTGGCGGATTCGATGGCCCTGCAGGGGGGCTTCCTCGACACGCCGGAGGGCGAGAGCGCCGAATTCGTCGGTCCCGATTTCACCGATCCGCGCTGGTTCGGCGACGGCGCCGGAATCGCCGTCCGCAAGGGCGAGACCGAGCTTCTCGACGCACTCAACGGCGCCATCGCGGCCATCCGCGCCGACGGCACCTACAAGGCGATCAACGACAAGTATTTCGATTTCGACGTCTACGGCGACTGAACGCCAAAGACGCATGGGCGGGCGGCTGTTCCCGGCCGCCCGCTCCCCATTGAGCTAGCGGGTCGGGCCGATGCTCGATCTCAAGGGCTATGGCTGGATGCTGTGGCAGGGCCTCGAGCTCACCATCCTGGTCGGGCTCGGGGCCATGGTGCTGGCGCTCGCTCTCGGCCTGCTCGGCGCTTGGGGCAAGCTCTCGCGCGGGCGCGCCGGCCGCTGGGCCGCCGGCACCTACACCACCGTCATCCGCGGCGTGCCGGAGCTGCTGCTGATCCTGCTGGTCTACTACGGCGTGCCGACGCTGATTCAGGACATCGCGGAAGGCGCCGGCCACGACATCATCATCGACATCAACCCCTTCATCGCCGGCGTCATCACCATCGGCTTCATCTACGGCGCCTTCACGACCGAGGTCCTTCGCGGCGCCTTCCTCGCCGTGCCGCGCGGCCAGATCGAAGCGGCGCGGGCTCACGGCATGGGCCGCGCGCTCACCTTCCGCCGCATCGTGATGCCGCAGATGTGGCGCTTCGCGCTCCCCGGCCTCGGCAACGTCTGGATGGTGCTGATCAAGGCCACGGCGCTGATCTCGGTGATCCAGCTCGAAGAGCTCATGCGCAACGCCGACATCGCAGCCCGCGCCACCAAGCTGCCCTTCACCTTCTTCTTCGTGGCCTCGCTCTTCTACCTCGGCATCACCATCGTCTCGATGGTGGTGCAGCGGCGCGCCGAGGTGTGGGCCAACCGCGGCGTGCGGCGAGCCTGAGGCGGTCGGCGATGGACCTCGCGATCATCTGGGAGAGCCTGCCCCGTCTGCTGGACGGCGCGGCTCTCACCCTGGAGATCACCGTCATCAGCGTGATCATCGGCCTCACGCTCGCGGTGCCGCTCGCGATCATGCGGCTTTCGCCCAACCCGCTGCTGTGGATGCCGGTCTACGCTTACATCCTCTATTTCCGCGGCACCCCGCTCCTGGTGCAGCTCTTCCTGATCTATTACGGCTCGGGTCAGTTCCGGCCCTTCCTCGATTCGATCGGGCTCTGGGTGCTGTTCCGCGAGGCCTACTTCTGCGCCCTGCTCACGCTCACCCTCAACACCGCCGCCTATACCGCCGAGATTCTGCGTGGCGCGATCCAGGGCGTACCGCGTGGCGATATCGAGGCGGCGCGGGCGGTTGGCATGTCGGGCACCCTGCTCTACCGCCGCATCGTGCTGCCCAAGGCCTTCCGCATTGCGCTGCCGGCCTACACCAACGAGGTCGTGTTCCTGCTCCAGGCGACCTCGCTGGTCTCGATCATCACGCTGCTGGACCTCACCGGGGTCGCCCGCATCATCGTCGCCCGCAGCTTCGAGCCCTATAAGCTCTACATCACGGCGGGGCTGATGTACCTGGCGATGAGCTACTTCTTTATCCTACTCTCGCGCTTCATCGAGCACCGCCTCTCCGGCCACATGCGCGAACGCCCCGCGAGCGGCCGTGCGGCCTCCGCACCGCGCTAATCCTGGAACGCGTTGCGGTACTCCTCGTCGCTCAGGACGCTCGCGCCGGTGAGGCGAAGTTCCTTGCGTGCGGGTGTCAACGACGGGTCGGCGATGGCGGCGAGGAGCCCCGCCCGCAACCGCTCGATATCTTCGTCCGGCGTCGCAGCGCTGGTGACGTAGGGCATGCCCGGCGCGGACGGCGACGAGGCCAGGATCCGGGTGCCGCGCAGCTCGTCTGCGGACTGGTCGGAGAGCAGCGCGTGGGTGACGCAATCGACCGCGCAGGCGTCGGCCTCCCCCGCGGCAACGCAGCGGATGCTGGCGCGGTGGGAGCCAGATGTCTCGATGTCCCCGAAGAAGGACTGCACGTCGTCGCCGGCCGCCAGGATGCGCCGCCAGACGTGGTAGCCCGAAAAGGAGGTCACGCCGTTGACGGCCAGCCGGCAGCCCCGCAGGTCGCCGACGCCCCCAGCCTCGGCACTCTCGCGGACGACGACGTGCGCCGCATACCCGGCGACTTCGCATCCCGGCGCATCGTAGCTGGGAGTCGCGATGAGCTTCACCGCCGGCCCGATGAGGTGTACCAGGGGATAGCCGCAGGTCTGGCTGAAGAGCAGCCCGGGCGCGCGCCAATGACCGTGATAGTCGTCCGGCCACGTCAGCGCATCGGGAACGTCCCGCACCCCGTGATCCCGCAGGTGCCGGGCGAGGCCCGCCCACCAGCGCTCCGTCGCAGGGCGCAGCTCGGCCTCACAGTACATCGGCAGGCTGGCGAGGCGCTCTGTCGCGGTCATCGGCTAAGGGGCGGTTGAGTCGGGCGCTTCCGCATCAGCCCGCGACGATGGGGCTCCGGCCCGCGGCTGGACAACATGCCCGCGCTCGGTGACACTCGCATTCGAGAGTGCCGCGCGAATTCGGCAGTAGGTGCTCCACGAGCGGGCGACAGGCGGATGCGGTTTACGATAGAAGTCGAGCGGGAAGAGGACGGGCGCTGGATCGCCGAGATCGCCGAGATCCCGGGTGCGATGACGTATGGGGAGAGCCGGGGCGAGGCGATCGCCCGGGTCGAGGCCCTGGCACTTCGGGTCCTGGCGGAAAGGATCGAAGCGGGAGAGCAGCCTGCCGAGCCGATCAGGATCACCTTCGCCGCCGCATGAGCCGATGGGGTAGCGCGCGAGCGCGCCGCGTGCTCGCTGCTTTAGAGCGCATCGGATGGAAGATCAAGCGTTCGTCGGGGTCTCACCGAACCCTGTCGCGAGAGGGATACCCGGACTTCATCTTTGCGTTCCATGACAAAGAAGAGATCGGGCCTCGCATGCTGGCCCGTATTGCGAAGCGGACGGGATTGACACCTGACGATCTGTGACGCCCGCGTCGTCTGGTACCCGTTCCGCATCAGCCGGTGACGATGGGGCTGCGGCCGGCGGCGTCGTCCTCGGCCTTGAGCTTCTCGGCCGCAGCCAGCGCCGCCTCCGGCTTATCGAAACGCATGTCCTCGAACATGATCAGCGGCTTGGCGCGGTCGGCGGCGAGCTGGCCCACGCACCACTCCTCGTCCGGCTTGGTGCAGACCACCACGTAGAAGCCGGGGATCGGCCCCAGCTTGTGGGCGTTCAGCGCGAAGAGCACCTCGGAGAGATCGTTGAGCTTGTCGGGATCGAGGCCGCCGAGCAACGCCTCCTCCAGCGCGGTCGCCTGCGCGCGGGTGGGCAGCATCTTCTTGCCCGGCGGGGGCATGATCATGGGCATGAGAGAGCTGCGGGTCTTGTCCGAAATGCTCATCCGCAGTCTCTCTCCGTCCAGGCTGCGGCGGCCTTACCCCTGCCGCCGCTTGTGTCGACTCCTCCGGGTCAGGGCAGCGGCCCGTCCTGGAGGAAGCCGTTGATCACGTTCTCCATGATCTTGGAGACGTTGTTGTCGTAGTCGTTGTGCGAAAGGCTGCCGCACCAGACCAGAGAGCCGGGCCCGAACACCGCGCCGTCGTTGGGCGTCTTGTAGTAGATCATATCGGCCCGGATCTGCGGGTTCTCGTGCCCGCCACCGTAATATCCCCGGCAGGCGAAGTGGATCTCCTCGTTGACCTGGAGCATCAGGTCGGTGTGGCCTTCCGAGCGGGCGAGCAGATAGCCGTGGTGCGGCGTGCCGAACTCGAGGTCGTAGCGGTCGAGCTCCAGCCCCGCGGCGCCGCCGCCCACCAGCCCGAAGTCGCCGATAATCTCGTCATCGCCGATGCCCTTGAAGATCCACTCGCACTCCGAGCGGAAGCTGTCGGCCTCGCGCCGGTAGTAGGACGACACGTCGAAACCGTAGGCCGTGAAGGTGAGGCCGCAGACCTTGCTCGGGATCCGCCCCCGCGCCCGCCACATGCCGCCGAACTTGCCGTCGAAGGCGTTGTTGTACTCGCCGGGGTTGGCGGTCCAGGCGCGGGTGCCCGCCTCGCCCTTGCGCACCTCGATGATGTTCCCGTTGTCCGGGTGGTACTGGCTGCACCAGTAAAAGCCGTCGGCGCCGAGGTAGAGCCAACGGCCGCCCTGGTGCTGGTAGGCCTCGTAGGCGTCGATCATGGCCTCGGACGAGTACTCGGGATGCGAGCCCGTCAGCACCACGCGGTACTGGTTGAGCAGAGCGACGCCCTCGCGATCCAGGTCCTCGTCGGTGTGCAGGTCGTAGTCGAAGCCCACGGCCTCCAGCCAGTCGGTGAGGTGCAGGTCGCCGTTGAGCTGCCAGAGCGAGGGCGAGAGCCAGTGCCGGTACTTCGGCCGCATGTTGAGGATCGGCCGCAGCCTCGACGAGTAGCAGACGCCGCTGCCGTCCGAGTGCAGCGAGTAGGTCGAGAGGCCGTACTCGCGATGCTCGTTGAGGTAGAGGTCGGAGGCCTGCATCAGCGGCACCTTGCCGGCCAGCAGCTGCGCCACCACCGAGTTGGTGGCCAGGTTGTCGTTGGAATAGGCGAGGTAGCTGTTGGTCGGGATGATCACCGCGACCTTTGCCGTGGGCTGGTCCTTGGGCGGGCGCACGACGAAGGGGATGTAGTCCTCGGTGGCCGACGACTCCTCACCGCCGATGCGGAGCCGCGCGGCGTAGAAGCCGCTCTTCAGCCCCTCGGGCGCGGTGAAGCCGAAGTCCGCGTCCCACCTGGCGTCGTCGATATCGTCGTCGTGGAAGTGGATCGCTCCGTATTCCTCCGGCGCGTGGTGGTAGACGATCTCGTCGCCTGTCCAGTTGTAGCCGGTCATGCCGCGCGCCGGCAGGTTGATCGCAAAGCCGTTCAGCACGTTGGGCGAGGTATCGATGATGTAGGTGGATGCGATGCTCTTGGTGATGTTGGCCTGGAAGTCCCAGGCGCCGACCACGCTGCGCCGCAGGTCCGCCGGGCAGCCCTTGAAACCCCGCGCCAGCGCATCGATCTCATGCTTGCCGAGTGCGGCGGCGGTGAGCCTGGGGCGGTCGATCTTGCCGTTGTAGGTGTCGCACTGCTCCGGCAGCCCCACCGGGGTCAGCGCCTCCCTGTAGTGCGCGCCGCAGATCGAGCGGCCCGAATCCGAGACCTTCGTCGATGCCGCCATGAGGAAGGGCGCGTCGTTGGCGCCGGGTCCGGTGCTGCAGCTGTCCGAGACCTCGGCCGTGGTCTCCTCCGCCGGATGCAGCAGCGCCATGCCGAGGCCGCCGTTGGCGGACGTCACCACCGGCTCCTGATAGAGGTGCATCTCGCCGCTCTCCGCGTCATACGAGGCGGCTGCGAGGTACCAGACCTTGCGCAGCAGCGGCTTGCCGCTGGAAAGCTTGTGCACGTGGTTGCCGTCGCCGATGCAGAACGCGAGGCTGCCGTCGTCGTCGACGAAGAGCCCGTAGCCGGTGTCGTTCACCCACTTGGTGAGGATGCCCTGGCGGCCCTTTGTCGGCGTCGTCGGGAAGATGAAGGCCTGAATGGTGAAGCTCGACACGGACATGCGCTCGTCGTGCGGCACGATTACGTAAGAGCCGCCGTGGATCTCTTGGTTGCGCCCCGTGTGGTTGCCGTCGAAGGGCGCGTCGATCTCTTCTTCCTTGTAGCCCGGCCCGTCGGGATTGGTGTCGCCGTGGATGAGGCGGACGAGCTTGGCCTCGTAGTCTTCGTCGTTCTCGGAGTTCACATAGAAGGTGATGTCATCGCCCGGACGGATCGAGTAGCAGTCGCTGTATCCGGTGATCCGCAGCATGTCGTGTCTCCCAACCGTGTGTTCGTCGAATTCAGAGGTGGCGTCTACGAGCCATAGCCGTAGAGCGCGAGCAGGTCGTTGACGCGCTTCACGAAGATCGCGTGCTCGCACGCGTCCTCGCTCGGATACGCCTCGTCCTCCAGGATCTTGACCGGCTCCCCGCGCACGCCGGAGGTGATACCGATGCGGTATTCCTCGTGGGGCTTGGTGCAGATCCGCACGTACTTGCCCGTCATCGGCGCGCGGCGCAGCTTGTCGATCACGGTAATCAGATCGGGGCTGTGGCCGACGCCGGCCTTTCCGGCCTTGCCGGGCTTGCCGACCGGATTGTTGCGGTGCTCCTCGATCAGCCGCGCCCGCGTCTCCGGATCGGAGAGCAGCGGCAACACGTAGGTGCGGGTAATGAAGTCATCGGTCGAGGCCCGGCCCTGATCGAGCTGAATGCCGGTTTCTTCGGGGATATTCGGTCGCATCATTTCCTCCCTAACGCGCGTCCCGCCTCTCCCTCAGCCGCTAGAGGCAGGACGGCCGACGGAAGCGCCGGCAAATTGCCCGATGACATCGGCCATGACAAGCGTGGCTACCAATATGACTCTTTTGTGAATTTCGCGGCGCGTGGGGTCGGCCCTCAGCCCATGTGGTCGGGACGTTCCTGCCCGGTGAGCTTGCGCCAGAGCTTCGAGATCCAGCCCTCCTTCCCCGCAGCCGCCTCACTGGCCTTGGCACGGCACTCCTCCATCACGTGGCGCGGCGTCAGCCGATAGGCGAGCCAGAGAGCGAACGTGGCCACCACGAGGTCGTCGAGCATCCCGAGCACGGGAATGACGTCGGGGATCAGGTCGATGGGGCTCGCGAGATAGGCCAGCAGGAGGATCAGCACCGCCTTGACCGGCCAGGGGGTCTCCCGGTGGCGGAACACCAGCCAGAGGGTGTGGACCTCCAGCGCAAGGCGCCGCGTCAGCCGGTCCAGGAAGGCGATCAGCCCGTCGGCGACCTCGCTGGCCTCTGGCTTGTCCGGGTTAGCCGGCGCCACGATCGGGGTCGAGCGGCTCCCGGCTCTTGAGCAGCACGTAGAGCGCGCCGGCGCCGCCGCTGCTCTGGGGCGCGTTGGTGATGGCGATGATGTGCCGGCGCAGCGCCGGCTCGTTGAGCCAGCGCGGCACCATCTGGCGCAGCACGCCGCCCTTGCCGCTCGCGACCGAGCCCTTGCCGGTGATGACCAGCACGCAGCGGCGGCGCGCCATGCGGCTTTCCTGGATGAAGCTCTGGAGCGCGTCGTGCGCCTGGTCCTGCGTCCTGCCGTGGAGATCGAGCCGCGCCTCGGCCGTGAGTTGCCCCCGCTTCAGCCGCCGCACCGTGCGCCGGTCGACGCCCACAGGCGCCACCGGGTCGAGCTCGGGGAGCGCCGGCGGGCGCGGCGGCGGCGGGGTCGCCGCGGGCGCCGCCCGGCGAGGCTTCTTGATCTTCTTTGGCGCTGGCGGCGGTGGGGCCTCCTCCTCCAGTGTCTCCGCCTCTTCCAGCGCCACGATGCCGCGCGGGAGCGGCGTCACGTCGCGGGAGATGCGCTGCCAGAGCGCCGCCTCCTCGTCCCGTATACGACGGCCGTTCTCGCTCATGACCCGTCGCCTTCCACGATCACGATGTGCAGGCGGCGCGGCCCGTGGGCGCCGAGCGCGATGGTCTGCTCGATGTCGGCGGTGCGCGACGGGCCGGTGACGAGGTTGACCGTGCGCGGCATGAAGTTGGCGTCTGCATTCGACCCGCCTTCAGACCGCAGATGCGCCCAGCCCTCCTCGTAGGCGCCGCCGATCTTCTCCGCCGGCAGCACGACGACATGGTTCTCGGGCACGAAGTTGAGCGTGGAGGGATGGTCCGGGCCGGAGGTCATCATCAGGGTGCCGGTCTCGGCGAAGCCCATCACGGCGCCGGTCACGCCGACGCGGTCGGCCTCCTCCGCCCGGCCTCGGCGGATGGCGAGCATCGGCCGCTCGCCCCAGGGATAGGCGTCGAGCGCGGGATCCGGCGCCATCACCAGCGCCGGCGGCAGGTTGTGCTGCGCCAGGTAGTCGGCAACCGCGCCCGGCACCGCGTCGGGACCGGAGACGCGGTCCACGGTCGCGAACACAGCCTCGGCCATCGAGGTGAAAAGCGCGACCCTCTCGTCCTGGGAAATATCGGTTCGCGCCGGCACGAGGTTCGGCGCGGGCTTCGCCATGCGCTCGTCGAGCGCGGCGCGTGCCGTCTCGTCCAGCGCTCCGCGGCCGAGCGAGCGGCGGATCGAGCCAAGGATGGCGTCGCGTCCGCTTGCCGCGCTCATGCCCGCCGCCCCTTGCGCCAGAGCGCGTGAAAGGTCGCCCCCTCGGGCGCCGGCAGGTCGCGCGCGGCGGTCCAGCCGCCGGCGAGCGGCAGCCGCGTGAAGTGCCCGCGCCGCCGACCGAGCATGCCAAGCACGCGGATGCCGAGGCCGGTCAGGCAACGATAGAGCGCCGGCCGCCGGACGAGCCAGGCCCAGGCGCCGATCCCGCTGCGGACGGCCGCCGGGTTGAGCCGCCGCTCGAACTCCTGCTCCCGGAGCTTGCGCATCAGCCCCGGCAGCGGGATGCGCATGGGGCAGACCTCCTCGCAACGGCCGCAGAAGCTCGAAGCGTTGGGCAAGTGGCGCGCCTCTTCGAGGCCGATCAGGTTGGGCGTCAGCACGGCACCGACCGGCCCGGGATAGACCCAGCCGTAGGCGTGGCCGCCCACCGTGCCGTACACCGGGCAGTGGTTCATGCAGGCCCCGCACTTGATGCAGCGGAGCACCTCCCGGAACTCGGAGCCCAGAATCCGCGAGCGCCCGTTGTCGAGCAGCACCACGTGATAGGCCTCGGGCCCGTCGGAATCGTCGGGCCTGCGGGGGCCGGTCGAGACCGTCGTGTAGGTGGAAAACTCCTGCCCCGTCGCCGAGCGCGCGAGCACGCGCATGATCGTGGTCGCGTCCTCCAGCGTCGGCACCACCTTCTCGAGCGTCGCAATCACGATGTGGACGCGCGGCAGGATCTGGGTGAGGTCCCCGTTGCCTTCGTTGGTGACGATGGTGGACGAGCCTGTCTCCGCGATCAGGAAGTTCGCGCCCGTGATGCCGACGTCGGCGGCGAAATAGCGCGGGCGCAGCACCTCGCGCGCCTCCTCCACCAGCTCCTCCACGCGGTCGAGCCGGCGGGTGCGGCCGAGGGGTGTGTGCTTCTCGTGAAAGAGATCGGCGACCTGATCCCGGGTCTTGTGCACCGCCGGCGCGATGATGTGGCTCGGCCGTTCTTCGGCAAGCTGCACGACGTACTCGCCGAGGTCGGTTTCCACCGGCTCGATGCCATGCTCTTCGAGGAAGGGGTTGAGCTCCATCTCCTCGGCGATCATGGACTTGCTCTTGGTCACCGTCTTCGCGCCGGCCTCCCGGCAGAGGGAGAGGATGACCTGGCGCGCATCCTCGGGCGTCTGGCACCAATGCACGGTCCCACCACTCGCCCTCACCTGCTCTTCGTAGCGCTCCAGGTAATGGTCGAGATGGGCGAGGGTGTGGTCCTTGATCGCGCGCGCCTCGTCGCGCAGCGCCTCGAACTCCGGCAGGCGCTCGGCTGCCTCCAGACGCTTGACCTGAAAGCCGCCCTGGAAGCGCGCGAGCGAGGTTTGCAGATCGGCGTCCTGCAGTCCGGCGCGGGCGTTGGCGACGAAGGTGCGGCTGGTGGCGTCCATGGCTCAGCGCCCTTACGCGGCCTTCAACCGCCCCGCGCCGGCTCGCCGATGGCGGGGCGGTCGTCCATGCCGGCAAGCACCTCGGCGACGTGGCGCACCTTCACGCCCGAGCCCTCGCGGCTCAGCCGGCCCGCGATGTTGAGCAGGCAGCCCATGTCGCTGGCGAGCACCGTGTCCGCGCCGGTGGCGGCGATGTCCTTCGCCTTGTCCGTCACCATGCGGCCCGAGATGTCGGGGTACTTGACGCAGAAGGTTCCGCCGAAGCCGCAGCAGACATCGGGCGCCGAGAGCTCGGCAAGCTCAAGCCCATCGACGCTCGCGAGCAGCCGCCGCGGCTGCGCCCGGACCCCAAGCTCGCGCAAGCTCGAACAGGAGTCGTGGTAGGTGACCCTTCCCCTATGGCGCGCGTCCACGGACTCGACGCCGCACTGATCGGTCAGGAACGAGACAAGCTCGAAGGTGCGCTCGGCGAGGCGCTGGGCGCGCGCCTCCCAGACCGGGTCACCGGCGAAGAGCGCCGGATAGTGGCGCTTGATCATGCCGGCGCAGGAGCCCGACGGCGCCACGGTCGCATCGAAGGGCTCGAAGGCATCGATCACGTTGCGCGCGATCGCCTTGGTATCGGCGCGGTCGCCGGAGTTGTAGGCGGGCTGGCCGCAGCAGACCTGCGCCTTCGGCACGACCACCTCGCAGCCGGCGCGCTCCAGCAGCTTCGCCGCGGCGAAGCCCACGGTCGGCCGGAACAGGTCGACGAGGCATGTCACGAAGAGGCCGACCCGGCGAGGCGTTGCGGGCATGGACGGCTCTACAACCTGGGAAAAGGAACCGAGAGACTAATCGAGGTACGCCCTTACGTCGAGACCGTGGGGCAGGAGCAGCCAGTAGCGGCCCTCGTGCCTCATGCGGCCGGCGACCGCGCCGGCCTCGGCACCCGTACCCCAGAAGACGTCGCCGCGCACCGGGCCGCGGATCGCGCTGCCGGTATCCTGTGCCACCATCAGGCGCCTGAGCGGGCGATCCTCCCTGGCTGGATCGGGGTCGGGTGCCGCGCTCTCCAGCCAGATCGGCACGGTCATCGGCACGAAGCGTCGGTCGACCGCGAGAGAGCGACCGGCGGTGAGCGCCACGCCCTGCGCGCCGACCGGGCCTTCCGTCGCCTGCTCCTCCTCAAGCCAGCGGAAGAACACGTAGGACGCGTTCTCGCGCATAACCTCGGACGCCCGCTCGGGGTTCGCTGCCAGCCAGTCCCGAATCGCCGGCATCGTCACGTCCTCGCGGTCGAGCACGCCGAGATCGACCAGCCGCCGGCCGATCGCGAAGTAGTTGTGCCCGTTGGTGGCGGCGTAGGCGACGCGACGGGTCGTACCGTCCTCGAAGGAGATCCGGCCGGAGCCCTGGATGTGCAGAAAGAAGGCGTCGACGGGGTCGTCCACCCAGACGAGCTCCAGCCCCTGCGCCGCCAGCACGCCGCCGTCGATTTCGGCCCGCGTCGCATAGGGCTCCAGCGCGGCGTTCGCCACCCGCCCGGCGACCCGCTCGCCGGCGAGCGAAGGCCGAAACAGGCCGAGATCGACCGTCACCAGATCGTCCGGGCGGCCGTAGAGCGGCACGCCATAGCGCCCGCCTGCCCGCGTGGCGCCGCGCAGTTCCGGCTCGAAGTAGCCAGTGAAGAGGCCCGCGGCCTGCGCACCGTTGCGCGCCTCATAGGGCGTGAAGTGCGCTTCGAAAAACCCGCGAGCCCGGTCAACGCCCTCCAGCCCGGCGGAGGCCCTGCAGATCGCGCGCCAATCGCCGACGCGGCCGCCCGGCGCTGCGATATCCAGCGGCTCGTCGTCGGCCCGGTCCTCAAGAGCCGCGCACGAACGCCGCAGCGCCTGGAGTGCCGCACTCTGGTCGTCGGCTTGCCAGCCGGGCAGGTCCTGGAACGAGACGGGCCGCAGCACCAGCCGGTCCGGCTCGGGTCGATCGGGTCCGGGGGCGCAGCCTTGCATGAGGATCACGACGGCCGCCGGCACCCACGGCCAGCGCCGAATCAGAGCCCTCAATTGGGGATGCTGGTCTCGATCAGCGCCCAGTTGGGATCGGACGAGCGGGTGTTGCGGGCGAAGGTCCAGATGTCGGTAACCCGCTCGATCAGGCTGGAACCGCCGCCGACCTCCTCGCCATCCTTGTCGCGGACCACGTTGATCTGCTGGCTCACGAACTTCACCGTCACCCGTGCGGTGCTGGAGCGCATCTCGGCGCTGATGATCTCGGCCGCGTCGAGGGCCACGATGGTGGTCTCCTGACTGTGCCCCTCCGCCATGCGGTCGCGGATGGCCGCCGCGAACTCGTCATACACATCGTCGCCCAGCAGGGGGCGGAGCGTCGCCGTATCGCCGTTGGCAAAGGCCTCCACCACCATCTCGAAGGCTGCCTGCGCACCGGTTGCGAATTGGCGCGGCGAGAATTCGTGGTCCGCCCGCTTGATCTGCTCGAGGCTTGCTCTGAGGCCGCCGATCGCATCGTCCTGTTCCGGCGCCGCCTCGTGCTTCGCGGCCCGCATCGGGTGCGGCGCGGCGGGCTCGGGCGCCACGTCTTCCGCCATCACGTCTTCCGCCATCACGTCCTGGGGCGCCTCGCGCGCGGGCCGGGTGCGATCCGGCAGCTGGACGACTTCGCCCTGGCCTTGGCTCGGCCCCTGGCCCTGGCTTTCCTCGGGGGGCTGCTCGGTTCGGGCGAAGCGGTCGGGATGGCGCTGGCGCTGCTGGCCGGTCCGCCGCCCGAGAACGCCGCGTAACCGCAGGATGATGAAGATCGCGATCAGCGCGAAGAAAATGATGTCGTAGAACTGAAATCCGTCGGACATGTCCCGAACCTTGTGGGCAGGCGGCGTTCCGTCGCACAATGGCTGCCGAATACGGCCACCGAATCTCGGGTCCCCGTCAGCGGCGCTCGCCGGCGACCCCGGCGCGAGCGACGGTCCCGCCGAAGCACGGCGCGGGGAGCCGACACAATGCAAGATAGGTAGAGCGCCGCGCGAGCGCAAGCACGGAGCACACCGCCTTTATGCCCCTCCTGCTGCTTTTGTTGGCGATTCCCGTCGGCGAGATCTTCATCTTCCTCGAAGTCGGGAGCGTCATAGGAACGTGGCCGACGATTGGGCTGATCGTCGGCACCGCCGTGGTGGGCGGCTTGATCCTGCGCTGGCAGGGCCTGCAGACTCTGGCGCGGGCGCGCCAGCAGCTCGCGGCGAACCGGCTTCCGGTGGCCGAGATGGCCGAGGGCGCGGCGCTGGCAATGGCGGCGGTGCTGCTGCTGACGCCCGGCTTCTTCACCGACGCGCTGGGGACCCTGTTGTTGCTGCCGCCGCTTCGCCGTAGTCTCCTGCGCCGCCTGCTGGCCCGTTTTGCGCCTCAGGCCCGCTACGGCGATTCCGATGCCGGCCCGGCATCGGCTGCCGGGGACGGGCGGGTCATCGACGGCGAATACACGGTGCTCGACGAGACACCCAAACCCGGGCCCCCCCACGTGCGCCCCCAAGGAGAAGAGCGATGACGGCTGACGAGACCGGCACAGGAACCCCCACACCCGCGCCGGCCGGCGCCGCGGGCGCAGGCAGCACCCAAGGCGCGCAGGACGTACGGCCGCAGCTCGGAATCCAAACCCAATACGTGAAGGACCTCTCGTTCGAGAATCCGACCGGGGCAAACCGGTCCGCCGAGGCGGAGCGCTCGCCGCAGATCACGATCAACGTTCAGGTCGAGGCGCGCAGGCAGAGCGAGACCGAGTTCGAGGTCGTCCTCCAGATTACAGCCCACGCGCAGCACGAGGGGCGGCCCGTCTTCCTGGTGGAGCTCAGCTATGCCGGGGTCTTCACCTTCATCGGCATCCCCCAGGATGCGATGCAGCCGGCGCTGCTGATCGAGTGCCCGCGACTGCTCTTCCCCTTTGCGCGGCGCATCGTCGCCGATGTCACCCGCGACGGCGGCTTCCCGCCGCTCATGCTCGCGCCGATCGACTTCATGGCCCTCTATCGCAACCGCCAGCAGCAGGCGGCGCAGGCTCAGGCGCAAGCGGACGAAGCCGTCGGCGCCGAGGCCCGGCCGCCTGAGGCCGAGCCGAGCTTCGTCGAGCCGGCCGAGGCCGTGCCTTCGGTCGACGGCGGCGGCGGGGGAGATTAGCCCGCAACTTGCACCACGCCTACGACTCCCCGACCACGTCATGGCCGCACTTGTTGCGGCCATCCACGCGTTTGCCCAGCGACGGGCTGGCCTGACGGAAGGAGATGCCCGGAACCAGTCCGGGCATGACGACGTGTAAGAGAGGCTCGGTCGGAAAGACCTCCCACCGGCCCGACAATTTGGGAATAAACTTCGGAAACGGGACAGAGCTGGCGGGGATAAGTGGGTGGGCGCGCTCCCTGCTTAGAACCTCATGTTGAATGTGAGGAAGAAGGTGCGCCCCCAGCCGGCTGCGGTGGGTCCGTCGGTCGCGGAGGGGTTCGCGGTGTTGGTGGAGAGCTTCGCGTCGGTGACGTTGTACACGCCCGCGGTTACCCGCGTGTCTTCGAGGCCAAGCGGTGCTCTCCAGTCGAGGGTCAGGTCGTGGCCGGTCCAGGACTTGAACCGTCCGTCGCCCCACCGGCTCTCGATCTCATCGCGGTAGTTCACGGCCCAGAAAGCGGTGAGGTCGCCGCGCCCGACCGAGGTCACGATGCGCACGGCGTTGCGCGGGAGCGGGTACGGCCGTTCCTCGCCTGCGATGTGCTCCTCGCTGCTGGTGACGTAGCGCCAGAACCCACGCATTGCGACGAAGCCCCAGCCGGTCTCCGCGCGGGCTCCGAACCTGGTGTTAACTCCCGAGATCTCGGTCTTGACGATGTTCGCGAAGCTATCGTGGATGGTGATGTCTCCGGCCGCGCGCGCGATGCAGCTGCCGCCGCCGCCCGGCGGACACTCGGGGTGGTTGAGTATCGCCCAGGTGGCATCGTGCTGCCCCGGCAGCTCCGAGGTCGTGAGCCAGTACCAGTCGGCGACGAGGTAGAATGGCCCCCTGCGGACCTCGGCGCCGATGGAGCGCCTCCCCGATCCCGACGGCTCGAGTTCGGGGTTGCCGCTCGTAAGACGGGTCACCTGCCGGTAGTTCGCCGTGTCGCACGTGCGAGGCGGCGGTCCACTCTCCGGGACGCAACGGACATAGGGGTGGTCCTGCGATGCGGTGCTGTGCAGATGGTGCATCGAGGGCGCTTTATCGCCCGTGCTCAACGAGCCGCGCAGCGTCACGATGTCCATCGGGCGGTACTCGGCCCCGAGGCGCCACGCGCGCAGCCCGCCGACGTCGTCGTACTCGTCGGCCCGTGCTGCGGCTCTCACATCCACGCGGTCGGCGAGGGGCAGGGACGCCTCGGCGAAGGCTCCAGCCGCATTGCGCTCGCCGGCGTAGCTGGTGCCGCCCGACCCGAGCACGCCATTTACGTCGAGGGTCCGGCCGTCTCTCGCCCGGAACGCCAGCCGGCTGTGGGCCTCCACGTCGGCGAGTTCGACCCCCGCAGTCCATGCCGAGTCGCGCCCGCCGATGCCCGGCCCGGCGCCCTCGAGCGCGAGACGCGCGCCCAGATATCGCGAACCGAGGTCCTCCTCCTCGCGTAGGCTGCTCCTCTTGATCGCTTCGAGGTGGTCCGATTCCACCGACAGCGGATCGGTCAGGTCGTACCTTCCGGCCTCGATCTCTTGCCCGATGATTTCGCGGCGTCCACGAAGGTATCGCCTCTCACCGCGCCGTCGAACCTGAAGGCGCTGACGAGGGCGTCGTAGCCAAGGCCTTCGCTGAACCGGCCCTTGACGCTTGCCGAGACGTCGTACTCCTCGGTGCTCGTCCTCCAATCCCGGTTGCCATGTCCGATGAAACGGTGCCCGACCGCGAAGACATCCTCTCCCGTCGCCTCGAACACCGGGTCGGCGTTGCGCGCCGATGCGTTGATTGCGTTGAGCAGGCTCTCGCTCGGGGAGGCGGAGAAGACATCGACCGACGGTGCGTAGCGGAAGGCCGAGCTTCCGTCCGTGACGTTTGCGTCCACGTGGAGCTCGGTGTGCTCTCCGAGCGGGTGGTCGAGGCTCAGGATTGCGTTTCTCTGGTCGTAGCTCGCGCTGTCCCACCAGAAGTCGCCGTAGGCGAACCCGCAGCCCTTGTCGCCCGAGTCGATCCCCGGCGGGTTGCTGAGCGGGCCGGTGTAGCCGTGCGCCGGGTCGCATGTGCCGAGCGGCACCGTCCTCAGCGCGCCTTCACTTCTATCGAAGACGTAGACCGTGTTGCCGCCGACGCTCACGTTTTTCGCCTCGGCGAAGCTCCCGCCCTCCGTCCAATCCGAGCGGCTGTGCTCGCGGGTGCTGCCCGTGATCTCCTGGCGGTCGAGGATGTCGACGCCGATGGTCATGTGTCCGCCATCGCCGATCGCGCCGCCCCATACGACGCTGCCCTGACGCGCGTCGCCGCCGTCTTGGCTCGGCATCCTGGCGACCGAGCGCACGTCGAAGCCGTCCAGATCCTTTCTCAGCACGAGGTTGAATGCGCCACGTACCGCGGCGTGGCCGCCGATCGTCCCCAGGCTCTCGCCTCTCAGCACCTCGATGCGCTCGACCGCCGAGAGCGGGAGGGAGTCCAGATTGTGCGCGGTCGTCGCGTAGGGCCGACCGTTCAACATGATGAGCAGGTCGCGCCCTCCGGTGAAGAAGTAGCGGATGATGCCCGTGTCGAGCATCTCGCCGAACGTCTGGGCGCCGGAGCGCTCAATGAAGCTGCGGTCGTACTCGGCGATGATCTGCGGGGCCGGCGCCAGCGCGCCGGCACGGACCTGACCCGCCGCGAGCATGGCAGCCACGGCGAGCGCTATGAGGATTATTCTCATCGTAGGGTCCCACATTCGTTTGTGGTTGTACGGATTGTGCTCGGTGCCGGTCGCACGTCGGCGCGAGGCGTTGTCAAGCCAGGCTTTAGTTGACCAGACTGGGTGACGCCTTCCTCGCACCTGCGGCCTTTCAAGTGTCCACATTGCCGATTTGCAGTGTTGTACCGAGGGCGATGTCATTCAATCAAGAGAGCCCGCGCCACACCACGCCCGTCGGTATCCTGGTCGTGCCGATCGAGCCGATGCCGGGTTTTCCTCGCCGCGCCTGTTACCGGCGTTGGAATAATGCACCACGCGGAGCGGCCGGGCGGTCCGGTCGCGGCGGTGCAAAAAAATGCGCCACCTATGGCCCCTTGTCTGTCTGGGTGTTGTTCCGCGCTCAACCTTGACCCCATCAACTTCAGTAAACTCAAAGGGTTATGATGCTTACCAGCGTCCAATCTGCGCGCTGACCAACGTCGCGACGTAAGCGACGTATCAGATGCGAAATGCTGTGCCGTCCTCCGTGCAGCCCAATGGCATTCACTTAGCGGTTTTCGACTGTTCACTTAAGGAGTCGTGTTCTTGCGCTGTCGGTTGCGTGCGTTTCTGTCGTTCAGGTGTTCAGGCGACGGCCCGCTTTGCGCGTGCCCACTTGCCGCGGGGTTTGCGCGACCTGCGTTCGCAGGACCGGCCGGGGCGCGGGCGCTGACGCGCCTGGTTGATGCAGGAGAGGACATGGCTGAGGGTTTCGGCGACCATCGCCGTATGGCGCAGCAGCAGCGCTTCGAGGTTGCGCGCGACGGTGGCGAGGCCGTTGCTGAAGTTGGCTTTCATCGCCGGCTTGCCGTCGGCAGGGCGCTCGGCGTCGAGGCTTGCGTTGCTGCGGTTGGTGAAGAGCCGGGTCATGGCGATGAGGTTGAAGTGGGCGAAGAGCTCCTGGCGGACGCCGCGCTCGGTCTGGCTGTGGAAGGCCTCGACGGCCATGGCCTGTTTCGAGGTCTTGTAGAGTTCCTCGATTCCCCAGCGCGCGTGATAGAGCTCGGCCAGTTCCGCGACGCTCCAGGCCTTGGGGTCGAGGAGGGTGGTGGCGAGGATGAAGACCGTGCTGCCGATGCGGTAGCGGACCAGTCGCAGGCGCAGCGGGGTGGCGTCGACGTGCGGCGTCTTGCGGCGCAGCTTTCTCAGGGTGTCCTTTCCGGGAGCGACGGTGATCGGCGCGTCCGTGCGGCCGTCGGCGATGAAGGCGTCGAGGGCGGCGCCTGCCTTCTTCTTGATCCGGAACACGGGGTGCAGGCCGCGGGCGACATGGGCGTGCAGCATCTCCCAAGAGTAGTAGCCGCGGTCATAGACCACGATGTCGTTGGCCGAGAGCGCCTTGAGGTGGGCGAGGGCGGCCCTTCTTTCGTCGCCGTGCGCGACCAGGTCGAAGTCCACCGGGATGTTCGCGTGCAGCCGGTAGAGGCAACTCAGCAGGCCCTGCGGGTAGTGGGCCGCCTCGGAGGGCGTGCGGTAGCCGGCCTTGAGCAGCGGCCGCGGCAGGTTGAGCCTGGAGCCGTCGACCGCGAACACGCGGTGGCCCTTCCAGGCCGGGCCGTCGGCGCGCTTGAGGATCTCGGCGTGCAGCGTCTTGAACACCGCCTCGTCGACCTTGGCCCGCGCCATGCACATCGCCGAGGCCGAGACCGGCGCCGGCTGCGGCAGTGCGACGCCCAGGACCCGGCACTGCTCCCACAGCCCGGCCAGCGTCGTGGCGTAGCCCGCGCGGCCGTTCGAGAACGCCAGCCGGAAGATGAAGAGCATGACGAGAAGGGTGTCGAGGACCCGCCGGCGGCTCTGCCACACCCGGTCGTGATCGGCGGCCACCGCCGCCAGTGCACCGATCAGGTCCTGCCACAGCGCCACGAAGGGATCGTCCGGCGCCAGCGCTGCCGGCCGTGTCCTGTTCCCGCGCCGCGCCGGCCGCGGGCCTTCGAGCAGGATCGAGCGGAAGTCCGGCGTCAGCGGGTAGACGTAGACGCTTTTGCGGGTCTTGCCCTTGCCGCCCCCGGTCTCGCCGAGACAGCGCCAGTTGGCCGCGCGGTAGCAGGCGCCGTCGAAGAGGCTGGGGTCCACGAAGGTCTCCACCAGAACCGGGCGCGCTCCGAAGCGCGCCTCCCAGTCGCCGGGCAGCTGGCGCAGCGCCATCGACAGCGCTTTCGACGCCAGGTTGTCGACCCGGACCCAGGGAAAGATCAGGAAACGCGTGTGACCCACGACCAGATCGAGGTGCTTGCGGAAGCCTTCCGCCGGCCACCCGATCCACTCGTCGCGGCAGGGCAGCGTGCGCGACGCCCGGGCAAACAGAAGGCAGCCCAGAGGCCGCCCGTGGCGGTCCAGGAGAAAATAGCGCAGATGCGCGCCGACCAGACGATGCAGCCCGAGATAGTGGTGGCGCGCGACGAACTCGTTCCACAGCCCGCCCTCCTCCTTGCCCGCCGCAATCGACAGGCGCAGCGGCATCAGCGCGGCCAGGTCCTCCGCGATCGCCGCGGCCGGCGCCGTCCGCTCGCTCCGGGCCATCGCCTCCTGCGGCCCCCGCACCTGCGCCTCGTCCCGCGCCGGCAGGGTCAGGATGCCCAGCCGCTCCAACTCCTCCAGCATCCGCAGGCAGACCGCGACACGGTTCCGCCCGCTCGGCGCGCGCCAGTTCAAATGCTCGCAGATCGTGTGCCCGAGCTCGTTGCGGCTGATCGCCGGAAACAGCGCCACCGTCTCCTGGATGTCGGCAATCTGCCGGCGGGTCAGACGTCTGCCGAAAAAGGTCGTCGACTTCAGCGCGGTGATGCGGGGGTCCATGGGCCGGCTCCACTGACAGGGGGACAGCCACAGTGTGCCAAAGCACACGCCGCCGGTCAATCCCCCTCGTGCGGGAAACGCCGAGACCGACAATCCACACAAGAAATCAACTCGTTACGACACCACCAAAAAAACCCCGGAACAATCTTCGCGCCAAATGAATGCCATTGCCGTGCAGCCCCGGCTGTTGTTAAGCTTCCACCTGCGCGTCGCTCCGGCTCGGTAAATGTTCCGTCAGCCCGTGACGGGCGCACCATCGGCATCACGCTTCACGTCGTGATGGATGCCGGCAAGTCGGAACCTGTCAACGACATTGAGACAGCGACGGTTGGGATTTTGTGATCAGGCCGTGGGGTCGTTGCTGTGGCCGGCGGGATGATCCAGACCTCTTTGGGAAGAGTCTGGGGCTTCGGGGCCCCGTGCACGCCCGCCCATGCCCGTCCGTCACTCCGTCGCAGGGCCGGACCCGCCCAGACCGGGGCTGGAATCGCTTGGCAAGATCTCCGGCCAACTGGCTACGCCGACGATGCCGACCCGCTGCACCCACTCCATACGTACTTGCGAAGAACCCGCTTGAAGTCGACACAGGGGTTGTCGAGCCGGGGAAGCTTCCGGCCCGGTCGCCAGCAGACGAGTTCACCATAGTAGGTCTCGATTTCGCGGCAAGCGTCCTCGAGGTCCGCTTCCGGTTGGGCGATGGCGGCCCGTTTCGCCGCGGCGAAACACCGCTCGGCAAGCAAATGATCACTTACCAATGCGTTGGATGGTGCCGTAGCCACGCAGGGCAACGCCACGTTGTCCTCGTTCACCGCACGAGTCGGATCGGGCGCAACATGGCGGTGCGCCAGCGAGTTGGCTATACCGGCCGCGTGCATCATGGCTGCACCACTCATCTCCCATACCGAGTCCGCCAGACCGCGTTCGCCTCCGTGCCAATGGACGAAGGCGTGCACGAGTGTCTGATCGATCATTACCATGAGGTTTGCGAAGAGCGAGTCGAGGCTGAGCTTTGCCGGTTCTGCCAATTCCTCTCGCTTCACCGGGTCGCATGGGTGTTCGAGCTGTTGTCGTAGCCAGTCCTGATAGGCGGCCCTGCCCTCGAGCGGAGCGGAGATGAACTCGATCGGCACGTTCCTCTCGTATGGTGTCAGCTCCCGCTCCACCGACCTGAGCACGTCTCTCAGCTTGCAATCGAGCCGCTCTTCGGCGGCATATACCGCCTTCGGACTTTCCCCGGCTCCGGGCATGTTGTCTGCGAGGGTCCGACGGTCGCTCGCCAGCCTCGGTACGTATCTGGCCGACACCAGGTAGTCCACGATACGCATCGCATTGGGCAGATCGACCGCATCAATCGAAGCTATCCGATCTGCGGCACTATCTTCGCGCCACGCCCTGAGCATGAGGACATGGATGAAGTGCTGCTGTACCGCCGCCAAGCCAGGGCCAAGTACTCGATTGAAGCTGCGGAGCACGTCTTCGTGCATCGGGGCCTCCTGGATTACGACTCGCCGGTGGGTCCGAGTCTGCCGGTATTCGGAGGGGGCTGGTAACACGGAACGCCACGCGCTATCGTCGAGCGCATGGCGGTTCGCGACGAGGATTCTTGCGCAACCTGACGCTGGTTGAAGGTGGCGACGGGATCTGGTCGCCCTCCGATGCAGCACCGGCGTGCGCGCCGCGAGACTGGCGTTCGGAGTACGAGCGGGAGCACGCCCGCGCGGAGCGGGAACGGGCGCGTGCGGACGCGGCCGAAGCGCGCTGCGAAGAGTTGCGCTGGGCGGAGGTGGGTTCCCGTGCCCGGGCGGGTTCCCTGAAGTGGCAGCTCGACAGGAGCCGGAGCAAGCTGAAGGCGGCGGTTGAGGAGACGCGGGAAGTCCGCCGCACGGCGAAGGACGCGCTTTCCCTGCAGGCTGAAGTGACGCGCCTGGAGAAGCTCCTTTCCGAAGCCAGCATCGAGCAGGCCAAGCGCAGGCCGACCTCAACGGCGGGCAGGGAGGGGCGCCGGCTGCGTGCGACCCTGGAGCGAGCGGAGAACCAGAAGGCCACGATCGAGTCGCTACGCGCGGAACGAGGCGAGCTGCGCAAGGAGGTGACCCGGCTGAACAGGGAGGTCGCCCGTCTGGGGAAGCGGCTGGCCCGCGAGGAGCAGGCGTCGGAGAGGCACAAGGAGACCATACGCCGACAGTATGACGAGGTCACCGGCCAAAGCCAGTCGTCTTCGGGCCGGACACCGAGCCGCCGCTGCTTCCGGCCCCGACAACCCTCGACGAGGTTCGCCCGATCGACCTGCGCCCCGTCGTCCGCGAGACCCGCGAGGGCAGGTTGTGGAACGAGTTCGTCGCCCGTTACCACTATCTCGGTTACAAGACCCTCGTCGGCGCCCAGATGCTCTACGCCGTCCACGACCGAAACGGCTGGCCCATCGCCATGCTCGGCTTCTCAACCGCCGCATGGAAGCTCGCTCCGCGCGACAACTTCATCGGCTGGACGCCACGATCGCGCGAGAAGAACCTCCCGCTCGTCGTCGACAATCCGAGGTTCCTGATCCTGCCCTGGATCACCATCCCCAACCTGGGCTCGCACATCCTCGCCCTCGTCCGCCGCCGCCTGCCCGACGACTGGACCGAGCGCTACAACATCACCCCGGTGCTCATCGAGATGAAGGCTTCATAATGCTTCTCCGTTGTGCAGGTGGGCGGGCGTTTCTACCGCATTGATAGAAAAGGCGGTTTGGATTCCGTTGTTGCCGCCGCGGCGACCTTTACATCGTGCCGGACGTGATTTTCCAGTATCGCACGTTGGAGGTGCGGATCTGCATCGGGCGTTTTGCCTGACGGTCCGGGCATGGTCACCCCCCATCACCGTTGAGCCCGCGCAGCAGCGGCAGTTCGTCCTCGACCGGCAAACGCACATACAGTCCGCGCGTCTTGCCGCGGGTCACATGGCAGCTGTCCAGCCTGCCCGCCTTGATCCGTTCCCAGACCGTCTGCCGCGTGACACCCAGACGATCCATTGCCACAGCGAGGGGAACAAACCCCTCCGGAGGCGCCTCACGAAAGCGCTCGCGCAAGGTCGGGGTCATCCGGATCCGAAGAGGAGCACCTTCGATATCGGGCTGGGCAACCGGAACCAGCCCCTCGCGGATCCAGCGATAGATGGTGTCATCCGAGACTCCGATCTCCTTCGCCACATCGGCAACGCCCATGAGCACCGGCTCGTCCCCGTCGGGCTGGTAGGGCGCAATGCCATGGCGGCGACGCAGGCTGCCAACAAGCTCGGCCGTGAAATCCAGACCCCGTGCTGTGCGCCGTCCCTGGCGGGTGAGAACCTTCGCGGTCTCCCGGTCGTTGTAAAAGCATGACAGCTTGCGCACGAGCTCGACCGTGCTGCGCTCATCGCGCCGGGGTGTCGGAGAGCCCGCGAGCATCGGCAAAGTGATCTCGTCGATCTGCCCGCCACGCCAGCGCAATGTTGCCATGATCTCACGCTCCTGTCGCGCAAGCTCGATCGTCACCTCGTCGAGGAGGCAGGCGAGCAGGCGCTTGCGCTCGCGCATGGTCGTCGACGACGCCCCCCAGACCTGCGACAGGCGCGCGCCGAGACCCTCGAAAACCGCCGGGGCAGGGGCCGCGGGCTGACGCGCCCGTGCCGCCTCAAGCGCTTCCTGTGCAGCCTTCTCGGCGCGAAGCGCCTTCTCCCACTCGCGCTCCAGCGTTGCCGCAATCAGACGGTTGTCGGGATCGACCTGCTTGTAGCGCCGCTCGGCAAGCCGCGCCTCGTACCGGCAGTGCTCAAGATCCAGCTCCCAACGGCGCAACGCGCGCAGGCCGCGTTCAGCAACATCACAAGCCGCCTGCCGGGCCGCCTCCACCCCCGCCGGCGTGACCGCATCGAGAAACAGACGGGCAACTTCCGCATCAACGCGCTTGCCGCCTGTCGACCAACAACCGCCGCGCCGGCGCGCAGCATCGCGCTTGCGGCACTCATACCCCCAGCCCGTCTTGCTGTAGTAGACGGTCATCGGCAATCCGCAGCCGCCGCAGACCGCGAGACCCTGGAGCAGAGCCGACCCTTCCCGCGCCGCGCCGCGGGCTCCGTCCGGAGCCATGTGGTTGCGGGCCAGCTGCTCCTGTACTTCAAGCCATTCTGCCCAACTGACATATCCCTCATGCTTCTCCGGCTGAAGAATATCCCAGCGCTCCTGGACCGGCCGCAGCGGCGCACCGTGACCAACGCCGCGTTTGAAGCCGTAGGCATAGGCGCCGCCCATCGCCGGGTTGGTGAGGATGCGGTACACCCGTTCATAGCGCGCCGGGCCCCATTCCAATGCTGCCCCCGGGTGCCGGCGAGAGGGAACATCCTCGCCCGCCTCACGCAGCAGCATCGTCGCCTGGCGGGCCGAACCGGCTTGCCGAAAACGCGCAAAGACCGTTGCAATCGCCGCCTGAACCCGGGCATCCGGATCCTTCCGCAAAGTCGAGCCATCCCGCACAAATCCGATCGGAACGCGCGAGTACAACTCGCCACGAAGCGCCTTGTTCCGCTTTCCGCCCTCCATCCGGGCGCGAATAAAAGACAGCTCAGCGGCGCTCACGGTTCCCTTGATCCCCAGGACAAGGGAGTCGTCGTCCCGGCTCGGGCAGTAGATGTGGCAGTCCTCAACCAGAACCGTGTCGTGCCTGCGACATAGATCGAGAAGCTGAAACCATTCCATCGTGTTCCTGGCGAGCCGCGAAACCTCAATCCCGAAGATGCCCCCGACATGGTCCCGGGCGATCAGGTCGCACATCTCCCGAAAGCCGCCACGCTCGCCGCGCGCCTTCTCGCTTGCGCTCTCGCCAAGATCGGCGTCGATCGTCCGTATCCGCTCGGCCGGCCAGCCAATCTCCCGGGCACGCTCGCCAAGCGCGTATTGGCGCAGCTGCGATTCCTGGTGCGCGTTCACTTGCAAGGGTGTCGACTGGCGAACGTAGACAACTGGTAACTGCCCAGGTTCTTGCTGTGAAAATTCTCTGGGATTCGGCACAACGCTACCCACGCGACGCCCGTGTGCTCCTCTGTGGTCGCCGGGTTTCACAGCTCACGATGCCCCTCTTGCGGACTGCGACCGGTAAGCTACCCCGATGTGGCCCGAAGTCCGCCCGCGCGACGGGCACCGATTTTCATTCTATGGGGTGGTCCAGCACGGCGTCGACCATGATCGTTTATGAGAATGGCTCCGCTGTTGGAGAACCCGTGCCAGGTGAGCTTACGCGCACTTGACGGTGGCGATGAGCCGATCCGATGGGCTGGTCAGGGCTTCGATGATATTCCAGCCCTGCTTTCTGGCGGTGGTGATGACGCTGCGCAGGATGGCGAAGTTCTCGGCCCCCTGCGCGGACCGGAAGCCCCCGGAGATCTTCTGGCGCAGCTTCATCATCCGAAGGTCGCGCTCGGCCTCGTTGTTCGTGAACCCGACCTCGAGGTCGATCAGGAACCGGAGCACCGCGCATTTGTGGTCGCGCAGCCTCAAGGCCAGATTGTGACCGATCCTTCGCTTCCGGCGCTTCTTCCTCTTGCCAGGCGAGAACGGTGGTTGGCTCTCGTGAAAGGCCAGCGCATCGGCGATGATCTCGTCGTATCGGCGCTCGATCAGCGCCACAAGCCTCGCCGGAACGGCGATATCCTTGTCCAGCGCGATGCGGGCGGCGCGATTGGCTCGGCGCAGGAGCTGCTGCATCCGCCGGGCCCAAGCCTCCCCTTCGATGTCCACCAGCGCCTGCAACTCCCGCAGGTGATGGGCGTTGCACAGGCCGTGCTCCACCCCTTCCATCGCGAAGTACGGCTTCCAGTGATCGTGCACGACGATGCCGGAGACACCCGAGAGCAGGGCGCCGCGCTTGCCGCTGACCCGGTACGCCGCCAGCAGCGGCGTGCAGATCACATGAAGCCACTGCGTCTGACCGCCGATCCGCAAGCCGGTCTCGTCCATGTGTTTCACCCGCGCCGTGCCCGCCGCCAGGTCCTGTATGTGCAAGGCCGCGTCCCGCAAGCCGCTCGGCCGCCCTCTCGCTCATCGTCGCCAACGTCGCAGCCGTCACCGGCGCGCCGAAGAGCTCGGCCATCACCTGCGACAGCCGATCCTCCGGCAGGAAGTGAGCGTGCTGAAGGTAGACCGCCACCCCGGCAATGCGCGGGCCGTACTGCACCGGCGCCGACACCCCGTCGGGGAACGCCGCCCGGGTCACCGTCCCGCAATGCCCGCAGCACTTGGCATGCGCCCGGTGCTCGGTCACCTCCAGGGGGCTCGGCTCGGGCAGATCGAACACCTGGCGGGCGACGGGCGTTCCCGCCCTGGCCGCGTCCGAAAGCGGCGAACCGCATCCCTTGCAGGAAGCCGGGACGTGATCCTTCACCCGATCCGGGTGATCGGCGCGGCGCAGCGTCTTGCCCTTGTGGCCGGGCTGGCCACCGGGCTTGCGGCCCGATTTGCCGCGCAGGCTTCGGGTTCGCCGCTTCGAATTCGGCTTCCTCAGCCCATCGCTCGAAGGCGGCTTGCCGCTGTTGCCGCTGTTGAGGCCGAGACGGCGCTCCAACTCCTCGATGCGCTCGACGAGACGCGCGACTTGCTCTTCCAGCCGCGCGTTCTGCTGCCGAAGCCAGGCATTTTCCTCCCGAAGCCGGGCGTTCTCCTCCTCCAGGCGGGCGATCTTCTGCGCGGGCGTTTCGGGCGCTGCTCCCGTCGAAGGGCCGCGCGGCGACTCGGGATTGCTCATGTCGTTGTTGAGTCATTTCCCGAAAACCGCTTATGCACATGGCTCCGGTTCGATCAACATGCTGTAGGTAAGGGGTTTTGCATTGGTGGCGATGCGGAAGAGCGAGCGGAAAGCAGCGTGGCGGGTTTTGCGGCGGTTGAAGCGAAAGGCGAACTCATCGAGATAGGCCTGCAGATGCTTGCGGCGCAGCCCGTGGTAGACGCCTCGCGCCCATCCTTTGAGGTTGGAGAAGACTTGGTGGATCCACGGCAGGACGAGGTGAGCGGCGGTCTTCCCGACGACATGGACATTGTGGCGATCGGCGGGGACCGCAGCGTAGCCGGACCAGCCGTCGGTTTTCGCGATGGCGTCGGGATCGGCGGCGGTTTCGACGAAGTGTCCGAGGTCGGCGGCGCCGTAGGAGGAGATTTCGGCCAGCCGCAGGCGGCCCGGGATGGTTCCATCCCCCAGTTCGATGGCGCCGACGATGAGCATCTTGCCGTCGTGGCTGCGTCCTTGCCCTCCGGTGGGAGGATCGTCTTTGGTCCGGAATGGAAGGCTGGCCTCGTCGATTTCCACCAGGCCCGACAACGGGTTGCGCTCGGGGTCGACCATGCTGGCGCGCAGCTTGTGGGCGAGCAGCCAAGCGCTGCGGTAAGAGCCGATACCGAGCTGTTTCTGGAGCTGCAGGGCAGAGATGCCGTTGGAGTGGGTCGCCATCAGGTAGGCGGCCCAGAACCAGACGGTGAGCGGCAGCTTGCTGGCGTGCAGGATCGTCCCGGCCGTCACCGAGGTCTGCCGGCGGCAGCCGGCGCACTCGAAGGTGTGTGCTTTTCTGCGCAGCGCCCATCCCTTTTCATGGCCGCACGCGGGACAGACGAAGCCGTCCGGCCAGCGCATTTCGATCAGCCAGGCGGCGCAGGCGTCATCGTCCGGGAACATGTGCTGGAAGGCGAGGAGGCTGTCGGCGACCTGTTTCATGTGGTGGCTCCGTCGGCAGGAACGTATAGGCAACATTCTACCCGTTCTCCCGCCCTAACCTCAACCTCAACATCTGGTGGCAAACTCTCGCGACCGGAGCCATGTGCATAAGCGGTTCCCGAAATTCCCGTCAAGCCCTTTCCACCAACTCCGAACGAGAAACGCCTCAATCCACTGGCCCAAAATGACAAATCAGACGACCTGGGCAGTTACGACAACTGCAAGACGCTCAAGATGACGCTGGGTGATCTTCGACGGATCGACCGTCATCGGCCGCCTCCCGATCCGCAATCCGAACCATCAGATCGGCCAGACCCTGCACGACGCGATCCCGGTCCGGAGCCGGAAACGCCAGCCACCGGTCCCGGCGCTCCTCCCACTCCATCAGCGCGATCAGCGCCAACTCCTGCTCCGCATCCATCGCGCCTGAGTTCCCTCTCATCAAGGTCATTCAGAAGATTAAGGGTAACTGCCCAGGTACCCCCTCTCTCTTATGGAACAAGCCAGTTCCTTTTGCGTCAACGCCCCCACGCCGCGGGGGTGCCTACTCTCTTGAGCGCGAGAGGATGATGAACGCCGCGTCGCGAACAAGATGAGAGGACAGCGATACTCAGGATGAGCCGGAGAAGTTCAGGAGCGCAGTATAGGGATCAGCTGCATCGGTTCCGGGTGCGCCAGGATTTGCAGGATGTTCCAGCCTTGCTTTCGAGCGGTGACGATGACGCTGCGCATTCCGGCGAAGTTGCAGGCGCCTTGCAGGGAGCGGAAGCCGCCTGAGATCTTCTCATGCACTTTGTTCATACGGATGTCACGCTCCGCCTCGTTATTCGTGAACGGCGTGCGCAGGTCGGTGAGGAAGCGCAGGCAGCCCTCCTTATGCTTTTGAAGGCGGCGCGCGAGGTTCAGACTTCCTGACCTCTGCTGATTTTAGGTGACACGAGCCGCGCGGATTCCGAGGCCCCGTCGATGTCGTAGACTATGCGCAGACGGGTGCCGGGGAAGACCGTTTCGGTGGCGTTCAGGTCGCTCAGAACCGCATCGATCCAACGGTCGCAGGCGTCGTTTGCGAGGCCAAGAATGTGGACCCGCAGGAGGCCATTGCCAGGATCCGGCAGGATGTCGGCATCGGCGGTGAGCAGCGCTTGAAGCAGTTTCCGGGGATGGGGCTTGTGGCCCTGCGCCTGCATGACGGGAAGCATCATGCGGGTTTCGGCGCGGTAGGCGATCATCCGGATGACGTCGAGGAGGAGGCGCTCGCGCGCGGGCAAGGCATCGAGCTGCTCGGCTTCGTCGAGGTCGCCGGCCCGGCAGTGCTTGGGCGTCTCCCTGCGGCTGGCCCTGACGATGTCGCGGACATCCTGGAGGTCCCTGACTTCCCTCCTGAGTTCCGCCGTCGGCTGCTTCTTCCGGGCCGTGTCGGCGATGCGGTTGCGCAGGCGGCCAAGCTGGCGGTCGAGGCGATGGATTGCCTTGTCATAGGCCCGCCGCAGCGGGTTGACGACCATGGCGGCGGGATCGAGAGGCTCGAGCTCGTGGGTCGGCAGGGCGTCGAGATTGAACTCGTCACGCATGTACTTGAAGAAGTTCTCCTGCGACCAGCGCGAGAACATGGCGCCCGCAACCTCAGCCATCGGCTTGTGCGGATCGGTGGTGATCAGCGGCACCTGACGGCCGTTGTCGAGCAGGCGGCGGATCTGGCGCACCCTGAAGCCGTTCGGCAACGTCACCGGCTTCTCAGCCAGCCGCATGGTGGCGCTGCCGTCCGCCGCCGGTCCGTGAATGGGAACGGTCATCGCGCCGAAGTCCTCGGCCGGCCAGTCCTCGCCCCTGAAGTTCTTGTGCCAGGTCAGGCAGGCGACGCCGCGCCTCGCCAGCCGGCGGAACAGATCCGGGCTCCAGCCCTCGCGGTCGAAGACCAGGGTGAGCGCCGGCTGGCCGGGATGCTCGGCGGTCAGGTCCGGCGCCCCGGCGCCAACGATCCCAAGCTCCTGCAGCGCCGGCACCACGTCGGCTTCGATGGCCGCGACCATCTTCGGGTCCAGCGGCTTGTGCAGACAGAGCAGCGGCTTGCCGCCCAGAGCGTTGATCCAGTAGCTGGCGCTCGCCGGCAGGCACAGCTTCTCGCGCGAGACGAAGTGCTTGGGCAAGCGCCCCTTGCGGCCGGAGTAGACCTTGACGTGCCCGTCGATGGCCAGCGTCGCCCAGAGCTCCGGCTCGTCGGCCTTGCCAGCGCCTGGCAAGGGCGAGCTGCCACGCCCGCACGCCGGCCTCGTCGTCGGCGATGAGAGCGATCTTGCGGCGCAGCGTCTTGACCTCGGGGCAGCGATCGAGGCCGAGAATGGCGCCCCATTCGCCCGGCGCCTGGTAGCGCAGGCTCTCGGGGTTGCGCACCCGCGCCAAGGTCATGAAGGCCAGGAAGAGCAGGATCGTAGGCAAGCCGTAATAGCCCTTCGGCAGCAATGGCAGGAGACCGGTCTCGGAGAGAAGACCTTCCTTCAGCAGGGCCGGCAGGGCGGCGAGCACGCCGCCGAAGCGGACACCGCGGGCGGCGGCGGCGAACTGCGGTTCGACCGGCCCCGCCTGTCCACAACTGGCCAGAACCCGAGCCGGAACATCGCAAGTCGCACGCCCCATCGGCGCCTGCCGGTCCCGCCGATCGCGCGCGCTGCGATCCGTTTGCGGCTGCGCTTCCAGCCCCGGCGCCGTCTCCGGCCCCGGGGCACCGGTAC
Organism: Alphaproteobacteria bacterium; assembly: GCA_963422645.2. Classification (GTDB taxonomy): domain Bacteria; phylum Pseudomonadota; class Alphaproteobacteria; order UBA828; family UBA828; genus WTGU01. The sequence continues at coordinate 439,497 of CAXXVO010000004.1, read as the reverse complement.
TCTCTTCATCGACACGGCCTTCAGGAGCCGCACCCGCGTCAGGCGGCGCAGCCAGCGCTGAGCGTCCGGGCTCCCCATCCGCCTCCGTGTTGCCGATCAGTCCCTGACGGCGCCACTTGTTGACCGATGGCGCTGACACGCCGAGAACCCGGGCCGCCGCAGAGCCGCTCAGGCCCGATGCCAGCAACGCCGTCGCCTTCTCCGCCAACTCCGGAGTGAACACCGACGGCCCGCGACCGCGCCGGGGCTTCATGAACCCCGCTTCGCCCTCGGCCAGGTAGCGCCGTCGTGCGCGCTGCACCGTCGCGCGCGAGACAGCGAAAGCGTCAGCCAGTTCCTGCGGCGAGACCGCGCTGATCGCCGCGAGGCGGCCGATCCGCAAGAGCATGGCCGTGCGGTCATCGGCGGCGTGGCTGTCAAAGGGAATGAGGTTGGAAAAGTAGGTGAAGGTGTCGTCCGAGATCAGGACGGCGAAGCAGCTGTTGCCGATCGAGACCGCCTCTGGAGGGCACATTGGGAGGGTACTGGGCATGGTTGAGACCGTGCAATTGGTATCAAATTATACTATCAGACCTCGGGCGCGACACCCAGCGAAAAACCGCCTGAAACAACCGAAATGTATCAGAATTCAAGGAGTTCCCGGCACGCTGCCCAGAACAGCCTGTCAATCGGCTTTCAATACTGACCCCCGATCGGCGTGCAAAATTGACCCCCCTGAGTGGCACGGCGGAGGTTGTCCCGGTAGCCAATAGGGGGGACCCGCGCGGCTTCGTGTGGCGCCCTGCGCTACGCGGAGCGAAGCCGCGTGGGGGGTCCCTGTTGGCCCACCGGGGCAACCGGGCCGCAAGGGAGGCCGGCGGCGGGTCAGGAGCGGTTCTTGAAGCGCCAGCTCTCGTTGCCGGTCTCGATGATCTCGCAATGATGGGTGAGGCGATCGAGCAGCGCTGTGGTCATCTTGGGGTCGCCGAAGACGGATGGCCATTCGCCGAAGGCGAGGTTTGTGGTGATGACGATCGAGGTGCGCTCGTAGAGCCGGCTCATCAGATGGAAGAGCAGCTGCCCACCGGCCTGGGCGAAGGGCAGGTAGCCGAGCTCGTCGAGGATGACGAAGTCGCGGCGGACGAGCTGGTCTGCAGTGCGGCCCTGGCGTCCGGCGCGAAGCTCGGCCTCGAGGAGGTTGACCAGGTCGACGACGTTGTAGCACCGGCCGCGCGCGCCCTTGCGGATGCAGGACCGCGCGATGGCGACGGCGAGATGGGTCTTGCCGGTACCGGTGCCGCCGACCAGCACGATGTTGCGTTTGCCCTCGAGGAAGCCGCCGCCGGCGAGCTCCTGGATCAGGGGCTCGTTGACCGGCGAGGCGGCGAAGTCGAAGTCGGCCAGCTCCTTGACCGTCGGCAGCTTGGCGGAGGCCATCTGGTACTTGATCGAGCGGGCCCTCTTGTCGGCGATCTCGACCTGCAGCAGCGTACCGATGATCTGTTGCACCGGATGGCGGCGCTTGAGCCCGTCGGCAAGGATGTCGTCGTAAGCGGCGCGCATACCTGCGAGCTTCAGCTGGGTCATCATCTCCAGCACATCATGACGCTCCATGACCGGCCTCCCTCAGGCTGTCGTAGCGCTGACAGTCGGCTACCGGCTTGTGGCGAAGCTGCAGGCCCTCGGGCGTCGGGATGATTGCCGGCGGTGCCGGCTGGCGCTGCCGGGCGAGGATGTTGAGCACCACGTCGGCGCTGCAGGCACCGCAGTCGAGCGTCTCGGCACAGGCCGCCTCAACCGCCTCCAGTCCGTCCTCCAGCACCGCCGCGAGCACCTTGACGAACTGCCGGTCGCCGTCGTCGTGGCCCGCGAGCCGGGTTCGCAGGCGGCCGAGCGCGTTGGGCAACTGCCAGTCCTTGAAGGGCGCGCCATTGCGTAGCGCGCCGGGCTTCCGCGTCAGGATCGGCACGTAATGCCACGGATCGTAGACGAACCGGCCGCGCCCGAAGCTGCGGGGGTGCTCGGCAACGGTCTCGCCGTCCTGGCGGATGACGATCCGATCGGCATAGGCCCGCACGTCCACCGGCCGGCCGACGGCGCGGGCCGCGACGCTGTACTGGTTGTTGTCGAAGCGCACCAGACAGGTCTTCGAGACCGACACCTCGCTGGCATGGAAGCCGTCGAAGGGGCCGCGATACGCCATCAGGAAGGGCTGCTCCTCCTCGAACACCTGCCACACCGTCTTGCCCGGGATTGTCGGATGCGGATGCTTCTTGGCGTCCTCGATGCACCGATCCATCAGCCACTCGTTGATCTCGGCGTAGGAGCGGCCCCGCGGGATGGGCACGAACAGGCGGCCGCGAAGGTCACCCACCTGCTTCTCGACCTGCCCCTTCTCCCAGCCAGCCCCTGGCGTGCACGCCACAGGCTCCACCAGATGGTGCGAGCACAGCTCCTGGAAGCGGCGGTTGTAGTCCCGCTTCTTGCCCACGAAGATCGTGCTCACCGCCGTCTTCATGTTGTCGTAGATGCCCCGCCGGCAGACCCCGCCGAAGAAGCGGAAGGCACGCTCGTGCGCCTCGAAGACCATCTCCTGGCTCTCGCGGGGAAAGATCTGGACCAGATACATCCGGCTGTGGCACAGCCGCATGTGCGCCGCCTTCACCCTGGTCGTCGCGCCCGACAGACGCGCGTACTCGTGGCTCCAGTCGAACTGGTAGGCCTCGCCGGGATCGAAGATCAGCGGCACATAGGCCTGCGCCGGCGACAACAGCCGCCACCGGCGCCGCCAGGCCCTGGCATAGCGGCGAACCGCGTCATAGCCGCCCTTGTAGCCCAGCGACACAAGGTCTTCATGAATCCGCAGAAGAGACAGCCGATCCTTGCGTGCCTTCTTCTCGTTGGCCTTCAGCTGGCGCTCAAGCTCCTCCACCCACAGCCCAAGCTTCGGCATCGGCTGGATCTTGCGCTCGTAGCTGTGCGAGGTCGCATCGCCCCGCACCACCTTGCGTATCGTGTTCTTGGAAACCCTCAAATCCCGGGCGAGCTTCTTGATCGGAACGCCCTTCACCAGATGATCCCGACGGATCTTCGCGATCGTTTCCACAACCAGCATCTCCCCCACCACCCCGTCCGTCCAAACGACGAGGTGTGTTCATGGACACAAATCCAAGGGGGTCAATTTTGGACGCCGATCACCCCCAATAGGGGGTCACTTTTCCACGCTTAACAACACGCCAGGGACGGTGTTGGGGGACAACTTCCCCAAGGAAAATGGCTGGAAATTGTACCTCGATGCCGTCGAAGCGGCGTCGCCTGTGCTGCAGGCGATCGGGATTACGGATTATTGTATCACGAGATCCTACGAGCGCATGTGTGAGGAGAAAGCAAAGGGTCGGCTGAAAGAATGCGACCTGCTCTTTCCCAATATTGAGCTGCGACTCAACACTGGGACCGTAAAGGGAAATTTTGTCAACATTCACCTCCTTGTCAGTCCGGAGGACCCGAATCACGTGGACGAATTGAACCGATTTCTGGGTCGGCTCTGGTTCTCCGCTTTTGACGACAAGTTCGCATGTACACCCTCCGAGCTGGCGCGGCTGGGGAGGCGCGCGCGCGGTGGCGATATCAGCGAAGAAGCTGCGCTGAAACACGGCGTCACGCAGTTCAAGGTATCGCTTGACAATCTGCTCGACATGTACCGCAGCATCGACTGGGCCCAGGAAAACATCATTATCGCGGTCGCCGGAAGCGCGGATGGCACTTCGGGCGTGAGGGATGCGGCCGATACGACACTGCGAGAAGAAATCGAAAAGGCCGCGCACGCCATCTTTGCCTCGAGTTTGAGGCAGAGGGATTTCTGGCTTGGGAGCGGGGCGGCGAGTGTGGCCGAACTTCAGGAGAGATATCGCGGCCCGAAGCCGTGTCTTTGGGGCAGCGATGCGCATGGTCTGGAGCGCGTCGCCAAGCCCGCGGAAGACCGGTATTGCTGGATAAAGGGGCGAGCGTCCTTCGATACGTTCCGCCACGCGTGTCGCGTGCCGGAACGTGCGTACGTCGGTTCGGCCCCGCCGTCATGGTCGGCGGGTTCCCAGATCATCGACGAGGTGCGTGTCGAAAACGCGTCGTGGGTCATGACACCCGTTGTGGAGCTGAATGCGGGCTTGACGGCGGTCATTGGTGGGCGGGGATCGGGCAAGACTGCGCTGGTGGACATGATCGCGGCTGGTTGCAGCTCGTACATGGAGTCGGAGGAGAATCCGTCCTTCCTTGCGCGGGCGAGGGAACATCTGTCGGAATCAAGTGTTGTTGTGAAATGGTCGAGTGGCGAGCTTTCGCAAGCGCAGCCGCTCGACGCACCCGTGGATAGTTCAGCGGACGCCTATCCCCGTGCTAGGTATCTGTCGCAGCAATTCGTGGAGGATCTCTGCTCCATAGAGGGCATGCCCACACTAATCGCGGAAATCGAGCGGGTTATCTTCGAAGCGCACCCGTCACTCGAACGCGACGGCGCGGTCGACTTCGGCGAGCTCCTTGAACTGCGGGCGGGAGGCCATCGCGATGCGCGGGTCCGGGAAGAGGTGGCGCTGGCGAACATTTCTGACCAGATCGGCATCGAGATGGAGAAGACGCGTGAGGTCAAACCGCTGGAGGCGAAGATCGCCGCGAAAGAGAAGCTGATTGCGCGCTACGAGAAGGATCGCACGGCCTTGTTGCCCAAAGATGGGAAGAAGACGGGCGAGCGGCTCCGGGAACTGATCGCCGCTGCCGAACGGGTACGCGGCCACCTAAGGAAGCTCGGCAATCGAAGGGCATCTATCGTCGGGGTCAGGAACGAAATCAGGGACCTGAGACAGAATCGGGCACCCGAGATGCTGCGGGGCATGAGGGAGAACTATAGGAATCTTTCTCTCGATGAGGGCGAGTGGGGGCGTTTTCTTCTCGAATACGTGGGTGATGTCGATGGGGTCGTAGCGGCGAAGTCCGAGGAAGTGGAGAAGAGCACGAAGGCATGGAAAGGGGAGAAGCCTTCTGTTGCAGTGGATGCCAGCGGGACGTTCCTTCCCAAAGGTGCCAATCTTGCGAGGACCCCGCTCGGCGTCCTCGAAGCAGAGATCGAGAGGATGGAAAAACTGGTCGCAGCGGACAGGGAAAGCGCGCGCAAGGTTGCTGCCGTCTCCAAACGGATCGCCGAAGAAGGAAATGAGCTTGCCGGACTGAAAGAAAGGCTCGCAGATTGCAAGAGGGCGCATGACAGGGCGAGGAGCCTCGTTGCGGAGCGGGCGGACGGTTACGTTCGCGTCTTCGATGCCCTGCTTGCGGAAGAGCGCGTGCTCAACGAGTTGTACGGTCCGCTGATCCGGCGCCTGCGGGAAGCCGGCGGTACGCTGGGGAAGCTCTCGTTCTCTGTCTCCAGGGTGGCCGACGTGGGTACGTGGGCAAAGCAGGGTGAAGATGAGCTGTTCGACCTCAGGGGAGGCCCGTTCAAGGGCATAGGCTCACTTGAGAAGGAAGCGAACCGGATGCTGAGGGACGCTTGGCGGGAGGGTGATTCTGCTGCGGTTTCCAAGGCCATGAATGCGTTTCAGGAGAAGCATCAGGAGGCGCTTCTCGAAAAGGCCCCGTACCCGCGTACAGACCGGTTGAAATATCGACCCTGGTCGAGGCGTTTCGCGCAATGGCTGTACAGTACAAGCCACATTTCCCTCAAGTATGGCATCAAGTACGATGGAATCGAGATACAAAAACTGTCACCTGGCACGCGGGGAATAGTTCTGGTGCTTCTCTACCTTGCGCTCGACGATGCCGATGACCGACCGTTGATTATCGACCAACCCGAAGAGAATCTCGATCCGAAGTCCATTTTCGACGAGCTGGTGCCGTTGTTCGAGGAGGCCAAGAAGAAGCGGCAGGTCATCATTGTTACGCATAACGCGAACCTTGTGGTCAACACCGATGCGGACCAGATTATTGTCGCACATGTCGGCCCTCAGTCGGCGGAGGGTCTTCCGGCCATCACGTACAGGAGCGGCGGCCTGGACGAGGCGGAAATCCGCAAGGTCGTGTGCGACATCCTGGAAGGTGGAGAGGAAGCGTTCAGGGACCGCGCGAGGCGATTTCACATTGCCTTGGAACGCTAGGGGACGGAGGCTTGTACTTTTGGCGGCGAAAGCCGTCGAGAACCGCACGAGTGTCGGGCTTAAGCGGGCCGATCCGGCCCCCGGTATTGCTGTCCCGTAGCTTGATGCGGTTGTCCCTGACGTACTTCCTGCGCAGGAACTGGATCTCCAACAGCCGGCAGCATGTCAGTGCCCGTTTGTGGCGTTGGGCTGCCGGAAGAATTCGGCTGGCGGTACTGGCGTGCGTTGGAGAAGGTGGCGCGTCCGACGGCGTTGCATGGGAGATTGTCGATCTTGACGATTTCGTCGATGTGGATGTCGGTCAGGTGCATGGATGGCTCCGACGGTCAGGAGGTACGGTTGTCGTAGCGCGCGGCGGCTTTCTCGAGGCCGGCCGCGGCGTCGCGGCGCATGTTGTCTGCGGCGATGGCGGGATCGAAGGCGACGGTGTACTCCGCGACGTTGGCGATCGAGGCGGAGATGTTGGCGAGGGCCACGAGGGCGCGCTGGAAGGCGCGCGGGATTGCCATGTCGAGCGGATAGTGGCCGGGGCGGGCTGGAGGGACCTGGGGGGCCTCCTGGAACATTGCGGAGGCGTTGCAGACCGGGCGCTCGCCGGCGGGCATGACGTCGCCGGGCTGAACGCGTTCGTGGGCGTTCTTGGGGGCCCGCACAGGTCGGCGGGCCCGGTCCAATAGGGGGTCAATATTCCACGCCGATCAACACCGGGGGAAGCCGTCGCAGACGCCGGCAAGCACGGCCGGAGCACCGTCGCCGTCCTGGATATCGGCGGCATGGACCCGGGCGGTGACCAGCAGGCCGCCGGTGTCGGTCAGGATGTGGCGCTTGCGGCCCTTGACCTTCTTGCCCGCGTCGAAGCCCCGTGGGCCGCCGCTTTCGGTGGTCTTGACCGATTGGCTGTCGATGATGCCGGCCTGTCGGCCCTCGGCCACGCGTGTCGCCGTCAGCAGGGTGCGGTTGATCCGTTGCCAGAGCCCGTCATCGCGCCAAGCGTAGAAATAGCGCTGCACCGTCGAACGCGGCGGAAAGTGCTTCGGCAGCAGTCGCCACGGACAAACGCTGCGCAGCACATACAGGATCGCATTCACGACCTCGCGCAGGTCCGTCGTCCGCGGGCGCCCCAGAACTCGGGCCGGGGGCAGCAAGGGCTTGAGAACGGCCCACTCTGCATCCGTCAGGTCGCTTCCATAACGCAACCCCTTGCGCTCATACTTCAGGCGAGTGATTTCAGTCCACATGTCGTGCCTCGCTGATTGCTTGGACACAAACAGTGAATCACAACACACTGAAATCAATCAATTCATTCCAGGCCAGACACTTAGCGACCTGTCCGATTTTCCCGGGCCACCTCAGCCTTGGCGCTCTCTGAGAAGACGAGACCGCCGTTGTTCCCGGCCCCGACCACCCTCGCCGAGGTCCGCCCGCTGGAGATGCGCCCCGTCGTGCGCGAGACCCGCGACGGCAGGCTGTGGAACGAGTTCGTCGCCCGCTACCACTATCTCGGCTTCAAGACCCTGGTCGGCGCCCAGATGCGCTACGCCGTCTACGACCGAAACGGCTGGCCGCTGACCATGCTCGGCTTCTCCACCGCCGCCTGGAGGCTTGCACCGCGCTACAGGTTCATTGGATGGACGCCCGAGAAGCGCGAGAAGAACCTCCCCCTGGTGGTCGACAACCCGCGGTTCCTGATCCTGCCCTGGATCGAGATCCCCAACCTCGGCTCACACATCCTCGCCATCGTCCGCTGCCGCCTGCCCGGGGACTGGACCGAGCGCTACAACATCACCCCGGTGCTCATCGAGATGAAGGCTTCATAATGCTTCTCCGTTGTGCAGGTGGGCGGGCGTTTCTACCGCATTGATAGAAAAGGCGGTTTGGATTCCGTTGTTGCCGCCGCGGCGACCTTTACATCGTGCCGGACGTGATTTTCCAGTATCGCACGTTGGAGGTGCGGATCTGCATCGGGCGTTTTGCCTGACGGTCCGGGCATGGTCACCCCCCATCACCGTTGAGCCCGCGCAGCAGCGGCAGTTCGTCCTCGACCGGCAAACGCACATACAGTCCGCGCGTCTTGCCGCGGGTCACATGGCAGCTGTCCAGCCTGCCCGCCTTGATCCGTTCCCAGACCGTCTGCCGCGTGACACCCAGACGATCCATTGCCACAGCGAGGGGAACAAACCCCTCCGGAGGCGCCTCACGAAAGCGCTCGCGCAAGGTCGGGGTCATCCGGATCCGAAGAGGAGCACCTTCGATATCGGGCTGGGCAACCGGAACCAGCCCCTCGCGGATCCAGCGATAGATGGTGTCATCCGAGACTCCGATCTCCTTCGCCACATCGGCAACGCCCATGAGCACCGGCTCGTCCCCGTCGGGCTGGTAGGGCGCAATGCCATGGCGGCGACGCAGGCTGCCAACAAGCTCGGCCGTGAAATCCAGACCCCGTGCTGTGCGCCGTCCCTGGCGGGTGAGAACCTTCGCGGTCTCCCGGTCGTTGTAAAAGCATGACAGCTTGCGCACGAGCTCGACCGTGCTGCGCTCATCGCGCCGGGGTGTCGGAGAGCCCGCGAGCATCGGCAAAGTGATCTCGTCGATCTGCCCGCCACGCCAGCGCAATGTTGCCATGATCTCACGCTCCTGTCGCGCAAGCTCGATCGTCACCTCGTCGAGGAGGCAGGCGAGCAGGCGCTTGCGCTCGCGCATGGTCGTCGACGACGCCCCCCAGACCTGCGACAGGCGCGCGCCGAGACCCTCGAAAACCGCGCCGGGGCAGGGGCCGCGGGCTGACGCGCCCGTGCCGCCTCAAGCGCTTCCTGTGCAGCCTTCTCGGCGCGAAGCGCCTTCTCCCACTCGCGCTCCAGCGTTGCCGCAATCAGACGGTTGTCGGGATCGACCTGCTTGTAGCGCCGCTCGGCAAGCCGCGCCTCGTACCGGCAGTGCTCAAGATCCAGCTCCCAACGGCGCAACGCGCGCAGGCCGCGTTCAGCAACATCACAAGCCGCCTGCCGGGCCGCCTCCACCCCCGCCGGCGTGACCGCATCGAGAAACAGACGGGCAACTTCCGCATCAACGCGCTTGCCGCCTGTCGACCAACAACCGCCGCGCCGGCGCGCAGCATCGCGCTTGCGGCACTCATACCCCCAGCCCGTCTTGCTGTAGTAGACGGTCATCGGCAATCCGCAGCCGCCGCAGACCGCGAGACCCTGGAGCAGAGCCGACCCTTCCCGCGCCGCGCCGCGGGCTCCGTCCGGAGCCATGTGGTTGCGGGCCAGCTGCTCCTGTACTTCAAGCCATTCTGCCCAACTGACATATCCCTCATGCTTCTCCGGCTGAAGAATATCCCAGCGCTCCTGGACCGGCCGCAGCGGCGCACCGTGACCAACGCCGCGTTTGAAGCCGTAGGCATAGGCGCCGCCCATCGCCGGGTTGGTGAGGATGCGGTACACCCGTTCATAGCGCGCCGGGCCCCATTCCAATGCTGCCCCCGGGTGCCGGCGAGAGGGAACATCCTCGCCCGCCTCACGCAGCAGCATCGTCGCCTGGCGGGCCGAACCGGCTTGCCGAAAACGCGCAAAGACCGTTGCAATCGCCGCCTGAACCCGGGCATCCGGATCCTTCCGCAAAGTCGAGCCATCCCGCACAAATCCGATCGGAACGCGCGAGTACAACTCGCCACGAAGCGCCTTGTTCCGCTTTCCGCCCTCCATCCGGGCGCGAATAAGAGACAGCTCAGCGGCGCTCACGGTTCCCTTGATCCCCAGGACAAGGGAGTCGTCGTCCCGGCTCGGGCAGTAGATGTGGCAGTCCTCAACCAGAACCGTGTCGTGCCTGCGACATAGATCGAGAAGCTGAAACCATTCCATCGTGTTCCTGGCGAGCCGCGAAACCTCAATCCCGAAGATGCCCCCGACATGGTCCCGGGCGATCAGGTCGCACATCTCCCGAAAGCCGCCACGCTCGCCGCGCGCCTTCTCGCTTGCGCTCTCGCCAAGATCGGCGTCGATCGTCCGTATCCGCTCGGCCGGCCAGCCAATCTCCCGGGCACGCTCGCCAAGCGCGTATTGGCGCAGCTGCGATTCCTGGTGCGCGTTCACTTGCAAGGGTGTCGACTGGCGAACGTAGACAACTGCAAGACGCTCAAGATGACGCTGGGTGATCTTCGACGGATCGACCGTCATCGGCCGCCTCCCGATCCGCAATCCGAACCATCAGATCGGCCAGACCCTGCACGACGCGATCCCGGTCCGGAGCCGGAAACGCCAGCCACCGGTCCCGGCGCTCCTCCCACTCCATCAGCGCGATCAGCGCCAACTCCTGCTCCGCATCCATCGCGCCTGAGTTCCCTCTCATCAAGGTCATTCAGAAGATTAAGGAGGGTGAGGAAATCAGACAACTCTCCGATCAGGCGTGGTGCATCCTCGGGACGGGCTCCAAGGCTCGTCCATGCCGCTGGTATCCAACAACAGCTGCCGTCCGGCATCCGAACCTTCAGAGTCCGGCCCCCGTAACCTCCTTTGCGCCGATCGAGAATCTCGATCGCCTCACCGTCGAAAGGATGCTTGTAGCGTCGAATGCGAACGGGCTCAGGAGCCTCGGAAGCCTGCAAGATAGTAGTCTGTGACGTTCGTGGAGACCTTTGTCGAGACCCCGCGCTACACCGGAGCCGTCTACCGGGCATCAGGCTGGATACGGGTCGGGCGGACGCTACGACCGCGGCAAGCTCCAAAACAAACCCTGCAAGGACGTCTGGCTCCGGCCCCTCAGAAGGGATTGGCAGCGCACCCTAAACCGCTAGAATCCCAGCCAACGCCATCCAGGGCACGCCAAAGCTAGGCATCAAGCAGATAGCGTCTCCACGGCCCGAACGAACGATTACGGAACCCGAACGGTTACGCCGGAACGCTTACCGGCATGGCTGGCAGGAGGTGACGGCGAGACAGCCAACTCCGGTTACGGATTGCTTCCGCAAATCTTGGGAGTGAATTCGGACAGCCTGCACTGAATGAAAGAAATTTCGTTTTATCAGTGGGTTATTGTCATTTGGAACGCTGATTGGCGCTGGATATTTCTGGTAGCCCGCAGAACTGTGCCTGAGGTCGTGGATCCGCACGTCCTCGATCCCGGCTTCCCTGCGTACCGAGTACCAGAGCGGCAGGTGAGGCGAACGCGGCCTCCCCGGATCGAGCGGCGAGGGAAAGATCCAGGCGCTTCCGGTTCTCGGCTGGCGCTCGAGGACGGCGCGGGCCTGCGCGCTCAGGAACACTCTTCTCGGTCCGGCCTTGGCGTCGGCCAGATTGAGCATGTTGCCGTCCAAGTCCTGCCAGCGCAGGGTCAGGATCTCGTCCCTCCGGCAGCCGGTCAGCAGAAGCAGGCGGATGATGTCAGCCTGCGGCGCGTCGGCGTGGCGGTCCAGCGCGCGGCGAAGTCGGTGGACTTCCTCGCGCGACAGAAAGCGGGTGAGCTTCGGACGCGGGTTGGGCTTGATGCCGCGGGCTGGGTTCGTGTCGAGATGACCGCAAAGGACTGCGTGGTTGAGTATTCGGAGAAGCACGCTCAAGGCGTGATTGGCCCCGCCGGGCGCGGTCTGGCTGTATTCGTCGAACCAGCGTGTCACACTGGCATGGGTGATCCGGTCCAAAGGCATCGGGCCGAAGGCCGGAAGCAGGCGCGCTCTCAGGGTCCAACTTACGGCTTTTTGCGTCGAGGGCTTGCATCGGTCGATACACGCCCGCCCCGGGCCCGAGATGAAATCCCCGAACGTGATGACCCGACAGCGCTTTGCCGGGTCGAATCGCTCTCCGGTCTCAATGGCGAGACACTTGGTGCGCGCCTCATCGACGCCCGTCAACGCCGCAGGACCGAGCGTGATCCTGCGTGCTCCGTTCTTGCCTTTGCGCTAATAGACGAAGCTGCGGTGCCCCGACGGGCGGACGCGCACGCCGAGACCCGCATGGCGCGTGTCCCAGACCGTATACTCGCGGGCCGCCGGCGTCAGCTTTGCCACGTTGGCGTCGGTCAGGCGTCGCCTCTTCGCGGTCATGCCTTAACCCTCAAGGACGGCGCCGACGGCGTCGGCCGCCTCGCGCACCGCAAGATCGGACATGTGTGTGTATTTCAGTGTGGTCGCCGGATTGCGGTGCCCGAGCAGCCGGCCGATGGTCAGCACTGTCTCACCCTGCGCCAGGGCCATGCTGGCGTACGTGTGTCGACAATCGTGAAGGCGGACGTCGCACAGGTACGCCTCCGCCCTCATGCATCGCCAGGCCCGGTCGAGCGTCGCCACGCTCAAGCAGCTGCGGGTCTGCGGCGAGGGGAAGACCCAGACCGCGCTGCGGGGCAGGCCGTCCAGAAGCGCGCGCGCGGCGGACGAGAGCCAGACCGTGCGCGGCCCCACCTTGCTGTCCGGCAGGAACAGCTTGCCCTCGCGGTAGTGGCGCCATTTGAGCGTGACGATCTCGCTCTTGCGGCATCCGGTGAGCAGCAGCAGGCGTATGATCGCCACGAACTGCGGCTGATCGGCCTCATGGCGTGCCAGCACTTCGCCCAGCCGGCGGAGCTCCGCCGCCGAGAGGAAGCGCTCCCGTCCCCGGCGCCTGTACCGCCTGATGCCCGCACACGGATTGGTTCCCTCCGGCCGGTAGCCGTAGACCTCGGCCTGGCGCATGATGACCGAGAGGATGGGGGCCGAGCGGTCGGCCGCCGCCGGCGTCTCGTGAAGGGACGCGAACCAGCGCCGAACGTCACTCACGGTGATGGCGGCAATCGGGTGCCCCTCGAACCAAGGCAGAATCTGGTTGCGGTAGTAGCCCTGGTTCACGTAGAGCGCGGACGGCTTCCAGTTTCGGGCATAGCGCCGGAAGACTTCTTCGGCGACCGTCTCGAAGGCGATGTCGGGCGGCGTTGCGGCGTGCGCGTCGCTGCCTTCCCGGATCGCGGCCATCTGGGTCTTCGCCCGGCCGCGGGCCTCGTCTGTGCCGATGGTGTCGGCATCGCCGACGATCTTCCAGACTCGCCGTCCCTGGTGCTGCTGGATGTGTATGAAGTAGCGCTTGGTGCCCGAGGGTATGACCCTTACGCCGAAGCCCTTCAGTTCGCGGTCGCGCACGTCGTAGGCTGACTTGCGGGTCCTGAGCGCGTCGACGCGGCGGTCGTTGAGGTGGTGCGTCGCCATTTGTGATCCTCCTGCGCTCTGTGTTGCAGCCGGGGCGAAATCGGGGATCGACTTCGCCTCCAGCGGCCGAATCAGGAGGGAAACAGCAACGCCGTATCAGTCAGTTAGCACCGAGGGTGCGCGACAAGGTGTTCGAGATTCTGGCGGACCTGCAGCGGCGCGAGGGCAAGACCATCGTGATGGTCGAGCAGAACGCCAAGAAAGGGCTGGAGTTCGCCGATATCGGCTACGTACTTGTCTCCGGCCGGCTGGCCATGGCCGGCCCCGGCGATGCCTTGCTCGAGGACCCGGAGGTCGGCCGCCTCTTCCTGGGCGCGTGAGACCACGTCGCGAGATTTGCGTCAGGGAAGAATGCAGTGCCCCTCAACGTGGCCCTTGGGTAACCGCGGGGAGCACCGCTATCCCGTGTGACACAGTGTTCCCTGCGTCACTCTCGTTGTCGTCGCATGGCTAAGCGCCGACGCGTAAGCTAAGGTTCCGCCGGCCAACCTCGTCGCCGGGGAAGGCACGTCCGCCGCCCGCGCCGCGCACGATGCGGCTTCCAGACCCCAAGAAGCAGGACAGCCATGGCCGCTTTCGACGATCTGATCGCGGCCTGGCCAGCGTGGCCCACGATTTTCGGTGCGCACCTTCTGCTCATCGTCGTTCCGGCGGGCGTCGCGTATTTCGCTCTCTATGTTTGGAAGGGTCATCCCTTCCGCGGGCGCAAGATCCAGCCCGGCTTCGCACCCTCCCACGCGATCCGGCGCGAGGTGTTCTATTCGCTTCTCACAGCGTTCATCTTCGCGCTCAACGGCGTCTTCATCTACGTCTCGATGGCGAAGGGCTGGACGCTGATCTACACGGATTTCGCGGATTACGGCTGGTTTTACGGCGGATTCAGTCTGGCGGTGACCATCGTGCTTCACGATGCCTACTTCTATTGGACGCATCGCCTGATGCACCATCCGCGCCTGTTCGACCGGTTTCACCGGCTGCATCATGAATCGCACAGCCCGTCGCCCTGGGCGGCGTATGCCTTTGCGCCCATGGAGGCTGTCGTTCAGGCGATGTTCCTGACAATCCTCATATTTGTCCTGCCGCTGCACGTCACGGTCATATACCTGTTCATGATTCACATGATCGTTCGGAACGTTGTCGGCCACAGCGGCTTCGAGCTGTTTCCACGGGGCATGCCGGCGCATGCCGTGCTCGGTGTCTTGACCACGAACACACATCACGACCTTCATCACAGCTCCAGGGGGTCCAATTACGGCCTCTACTTTACCTGGTGGGATCGCCTGGCAGGCACGGAGCATCCGAACTACCTCGAGGTCTTCCATCGTGTGACGCGCGGGCGGGAGAAGCCGGCTGCCTCGCCGCTGAGCGTGCCGGTCAGGGCCGCGAAGAGATGACAGCAGGCTGCAGCGGTGTGCGGTGCGGTGCAGGGCTCTTCCGGGCCAGCGTAGCAGCTTGACCCGGTGCAAGGGTGGGCTTAGGGTCCGCGCGCTTCGAGAGGTTGTAACAGGCCACCCTTCGAGGAGGGACGCCGGTCCGCGAGTGTCGCGCGCCGGCGCGTCGTTTGTTGGGGCGGGGGAAGCGCGTGTTCGATAGTCTGTCCGGCAGGCTGAGCGGGGTCTTCGAGACGCTGACGCGCCGCGGCGCGCTGAGCGAGGCCGACGTGGGCGCCGCGCTCCGCGACGTGCGGATCGCCCTGCTCGAGGCCGATGTCGCACTCCCCGTCGTCAAGGACTTCATCGCGGGCGTGCGCGAGAAGGCGGTCGGCGCCGACGTGCTGAAGAGCGTGGCACCAGGCCAGCAGGTGATCAAGATCGTGAACGATCACCTGGTCGAGATGCTGGGCGGCGAGACCGCCGAGATCGGCATCGCCGCAGCGACCCCGCCGGCGGCGGTTCTCATGGTTGGCCTGCAGGGCTCCGGCAAGACCACCACCACCGCCAAGCTCGGCCGTTTCCTGCGTGTGAGCCACAAGAAGTGGGTGCTGATGGCCTCGCTCGATACCAGCCGGCCTGCGGCCATGGAGCAGCTCGCGACGCTCGGCGTGCAAGCGGAGGTGGAGGTGCTGCCGGTCATCCCCGGCGAGCGCGCGGTCGCGATCGCCCGGCGCGCCATGAAGACCGGCGCGCAAGAGGGCCACGACGTTGTCCTGCTGGACACCGCCGGCCGGCTCCACGTGGACGAGGAGCTGATGGCCGAGTGCGCGGCGGTGCGTGACGTGGCCGTGCCGGCGGAAACCCTGCTGGTCGCCGATGCGCTGACCGGCCAGGACGCGGTCAATGTCGCCGGCGCCTTCCACGAGCGGATCGGCCTCACCGGGATTGCGCTGACCCGCGTCGATGGCGACGGACGCGGCGGCGCGGCGCTCAGCATGCGCGCGGTCACCGGCTGCCCGATCAAGCTGATCGGCGTCGGCGAGAAGCTCGACGCCATCGAGCCCTTCCACCCGGACCGAATCGCGTCGCGCATCCTCGGCATGGGCGACGTGGTTTCCCTGGTCGAGAGGGCGCAAGAGACCATCGAGCAGGACGAAGCCGAACGCCTCGTCCGCAAGGCCAAGAAGGGCGGCTTCGACCTGAACGATCTTTCGAAGCAGATTCAGCAGGTCCGGAAGATGGGCGGCATGGAGGGTCTGCTCGGCATGCTGCCAGGGGTGGGCAAGGTCAAGCGCCAGCTCGCCGAGGCCAACGTCGATATCAAGATGCTCGACCGCCAGCAGGCGATCATCGATTCGATGACGCCGATCGAGCGGAGCAACCCCAAGCTGCTCAACAGCTCGCGCAAGCGGCGCATCGCGGGCGGCTCGGGCACCACCGTGCAGGACATCAACCGCCTGCTCAAGCAGGTCAAGCAGATGAACGTCATGATGAAGCGGGCCGGCAAGCTGGGCGAGAAGGGCCTCATGCGCGCCGGGATGCCCGGCATCATGCCGCCCCGCTGACGACACCTAGCCCACAAGGAGACTGGAGAAAGCATGTCACTGAAAATTCGCCTATCCCGCGCCGGCGCCAAGAAGCGCCCCTTCTACCGCTTGGTCGTGGTCGACACTCGCAGCCCGCGCGACGGCCGCTTCCTGGAGCGTCTCGGGACTTACGACCCGATGCTGCCCAAGGACCATCCCGAGCGCGTACGCCTCAAGGAGGAGCGCATTCGCCACTGGCTCGGCGTCGGCGCGCTGCCCTCGGATCGCGTGGCGCGCTTCCTTGGCGCCGCCGAGATCATCCCGATGCCGGCTCAGCGTAACAATCCTCAGAAGAGCCAGCCCAAGGCCAAGGCCGTGGAGCGTCAAGCAGCGCGCGCGGAGAAGGCGGCGGCCGCCGCCGAAGCTGAGGCCAACGCGCCCGCAGAGGCGCCCGCCGCTAAGGAAACCGCGTCTGAGGAGATGGCTCCCGAGGAGTCCGCTGCCGACGAGGCCGCGTCCGAGGAGGCCGGTACAGGCGATGGCGAGGGCGAAGAGAAAGCCGCCGACTCGGGCCGCATACAGCGCGCCTGACGGGTCTGCTGCACCCGTAGAGCCGGCTGCGGCGCGGCGGGCGGAGACGGTCTGCCTCGGGCGGATCGTCGGCGCCCACGGCGTGCGCGGCATCCTGCGCATCAGGAGCCACACGGCGAACCCCGACGACCTCACCGCTTACGGCGCGCTCAGCGACGAGGCCGGCACCCGGCGCTTCGCGCTCACGGTCACCGGGCACGTGAAGGGCCTGCTGCTCGCCCGCGTAGAGGGCGTCGACGACCGTGACGCGGCGGAGGCGCTGCGCGGGACGGATCTCCACGTCTCGCGCGCGGCACTGCCGCCAACCGAGGGCGAGGAGTACTACCACGTCGACCTGCTGGGCCTCCGGGTGGAAAGCGAGGATGGCAGCGTGTTGGGTCAAGTGATCGCAGTTCACGACCACGGCGCCGGGCCCATCGTCGAGATTCAGCCGCCCGAGGGCCCCTCCACCTTCGTTCCCTTCACGCGGGAGCGCGTGCCGGCCGTCGACATCGAGGCCGGCCGCATGGTCGTTGCCGCACAGGAGGAAGATCCGTGAGTGCGACCCGGCGCGAAAGCGGGCAATCGGGCGCCCGGCCCTGGACCGTCCACGTACTCACCCTCTACCCCGAGGTCTTTCCCGGGCCGCTTGGCGCCGCGCTCGCCGGCCGCGGCCTCGATTCCGGCCTCTGGCGGTTGGAAACGGTGGACATCCGCCGCTTTGCGCGCGATAAACACGGCACCGTCGACGGTCACCCGTTCGGCGGAGGGGCGGGTATGGTCATGCGCCCCGATGTCCTGGCAGCGGCCATCGATTCGTTTGTGCCGGCGGAGGGTGGCGCGCAGCGCTTCCTGCTCTCGCCGCGCGGTGACCCGCTGACCCAGGAGCAGGTGAAGGCATTGGCAGACGGCCCCGGCATCACGCTGATCTGTGGCCGTTTCGAAGGAGTCGACGAGCGTGTGTTGGAAGGCCGAGGCGTTACCGAGCTCAGCGTCGGCGACTACGTCCTGTCGGGCGGGGAGATCGCGGCAATGGCGGTGATCGACGCCTGCGTGCGCCTCCTGCCCGGCGTGGTCGGCCGGCCCTCCTCGCTGGTCGAGGAGAGTTTCGAGGACGACCTGCTGGAGTATCCGCAGTACACCCGCCCTCGCCTCTTCGAGGGCCGTGCGGTGCCGGAGGTGCTTCTCTCCGGCGACCACGCCGCCATCGACGCCTGGCGCCGTGCCCAGGCGGAACATGTAACCAGAACGAGGCGCGCCGATCTGTGGGCGCGCCACCAGGCGCGTCGATAAGTGGCGCGCCTGAGACCGCGAGGATAGTGCCGTGAACATGATCGAGCAGCTGAATGCCGAGGCCGTGGAGAAGCTCGCAGACGCGCGGGAGGTTCCGACCTTCGGCCCCGGCGATACCCTCCGCGTGCACGTCAAGGTGGTGGAAGGCTCGCGCGAGCGGGTGCAGGTGTTCGAGGGCGTCTGCATCGCCCGGCGAAACCGCAGCCTCAACTCCTCCTTCACCGTCCGCAAGATTTCCTATGGCGAGGGGGTGGAGCGGGTCTTCCCGCTGCATTCGCCGCGCATCGCGAAGATCGAGGTCATGAAGCGGGGGGCGGTGCGCCGCGCCAAGCTCTATTACCTGCGCGGCCGGCGCGGCAAGTCGGCGCGCATTCGGGAGAAGCGCGACGACCGCGGCACGAAGAAGGCCGCCGCCAAGGCGAAGGAGACCGCCTCGTCCGCCGATTGAGCACGCCGGCCATCGCAGCGGGAGGACGCCGATGAGCGGCCCCAAGACCCTGTTCGACAAGATCTGGGAGAGCCACGTCGTCGCCGAGAACGACGACGGCACCACGCTCCTCTACATCGACAAGCACCTGATCCACGAGGTCACGAGCTGGACCGGCTTCGAGAAGATGGCCGAGGACGGGCGCCCGGTGCGCCGCCCCGATGCCACACTCGGCGTGCCCGACCACTCGATCCCCACCAGGAACCGTGCCGCCGGCGTCGAAGGCATCGGCGATCCCTTGGGCCGCGGCCAGGTCGAGGCGCTGATCGAAAACTGCGAGAGGTTCGGCGTCCCCCTGATTCCGCTGACCGACGTGCGCCAGGGCATCGTCCACATCATCGGGCCCGAGCAGGGGCTCACCCTGCCGGGTGCCACCCTCGTCTGCGGCGACAGCCACACCGCGACGCACGGCGCCTTCGGCTGCCTCGCCTTCGGCATCGGCTCCAGCGAGGTCGAGCACGTGCTCGCGACCCAGACGCTGAACCAGAAGCGCCCGCGCAACATGCGCATCTCGGTCGCCGGCGACCTGCCCGCAGGCATCACCGGCAAGGACATGATCCTCGCCATCATCGGCGAGATCGGCACCGCAGGCGGGACCGGCCACGTGGTCGAGTACGCCGGCCCGGCGATCCGCGCGCTCTCCATGGAAGGGCGGATGACGGTCTGCAACATGACAATCGAAGGCGGCGCTCGCGCCGGGCTGATTGCGCCGGACGAGACCACCTTCGCCTATCTCAAGGGCCGGCCCATGGCGCCCTCGGGCGCCGCCTGGGACCAGGCCATGGCCCATTGGCGGACGCTCGCCTCCGACGAAGGCGCCTCTTACGACAAGGAAGCCACCATCCAGGCAGCCGACATCGCCCCGCAGATCACCTGGGGCACCAGCCCCGAGGACGTGATCCCGGTGACGGGACGGACCCCCGACCCGGCCCGGGCACCGGACGAGAAGCACCGGGAGGCGATCGCCCAGGCGCTGGACTACATGGCGCTCGAGCCGGATTCGCCCATCGAGGGCGTGGCCGTGGACCGCGTCTTCATCGGCTCCTGCACCAACGGCCGGATCGAGGACCTGCGCGCCGCTGCCGCCGTCGCCAAGGGACGCAAGGTGCCGGCGAGCGTCGGCGCCATGGTGGTGCCGGGCTCCGGCCTGGTGAAGCAGCAGGCCGAGGAAGAGGGGCTCGACCGCATCTTCCTGGAGGCCGGCTTCGAGTGGCGCGATGCGGGCTGCTCCATGTGCATCGCCATGAACGACGACAAGCTCGCGCCGGGCGAGCGCTGCGCGTCCACCTCCAACCGCAACTTCAAGGGCCGCCAGGGCCGCGCCGGACGCACCCACCTGGTGAGCCCGGCGATGGCCGCCGCCGCCGCCGTCAGCGGGCGCTTCGTCGACGTCCGCGAACTCGTCTCCTGAGGAGGGCCCGTCATGCAGACATTCACGACCCTCTCCGGCCCGGCGGCGGCGCTGCCGATGATTAACGTCGATACCGACCAGCTGATCCCCAAGCAGTACCTCACCGCGATCAGCCGCGCCGGGCTCGGCAAGGGCCTCTTCCACGACTTCCGCTACGACATGGAGGACAAGGAGCTTCCGGACTTCGTCCTCAACCGGGAGCCTTGGCGCGAGGCCCGTATCCTCATTGCGGGCGAGAACTTCGGCTGCGGCTCCAGCCGCGAGCATGCCCCCTGGGCGCTGGAGGATTTCGGCATTCGCTGCGTGATCGCACCGAGCTTCGCCGACATCTTCTTCAACAACTGCGTCAAGAACGGGGTCCTGCTGATCCCGCTGCCGGAAGACGGCGTGAACCTGCTGATGGACGACGCCGGGAACTCCCAGACCTGCCGGATGGCGGTCGATCTGGAGGCCCAGACCATCACGCGGTCGAACGGCGAGGTTGTGAGCTTCGAGATCGAGCCCTTCCGCAAGCACCGCCTGCTCAACGGGCTCGACGACATCGGCATTACCATGAGCAAGTCCGGTGAGATCGGCGCCTTCGAGGCCGCGCAAAAGGCCGCCCAACCGTGGCTCTACGAGGGCGAGCCTCCCGCCTCCGCCGGCTGATTCGAGCGCCCGCGCCTTGCGTGGGCCTCTCCGGTATCATGGGCGCGGAAATGAGGCTGCCGTGATGCCGGAGTATCTGCGACCCACCGCCCTCGACGACGCGCTTGCGGCGTTGCACAGCCGTCGGCTCACGGTGCTGGCCGGCGGCACCGACTTCTACCCGGCGAGAGTGGGTGCGCCGCTCGACGACGACGTGCTCGACATCACCGCGCTGCAGTCGATGCGCGCGATCGAGGAGCATGCCGATCATTGGCGCATTCCGGCGCTCGCGACCTGGACCGATATCGTCGGGGCCGACCTGCCGCCCTGGTTCGACGGCCTCAAGCTCGCCGCCCGCGAGATCGGCGGCCGGCAGGTGCAGAACGCCGGCACCCTCTGTGGCAATCTGTGCAACGCCTCACCCGCCGCCGACGGCGTGCCGGTGCTGCTCAGCCTCGACGCCGAGGTGGAGCTCGCCTCGCTGGAGCGGCGCGAGACGATGCCGCTCGCCAATTTCATTCGCGGCAATCGGGCGACCGCGCTCGCCCCCGACCAGCTCTTGGTCGCGGTGCGCGTGCCCAAGCCGCGGGCCGAGAATGCGCGCGGGCACTTCCTCAAGCTCGGCGCGCGGCGCTACCTGGTGATCTCCATCGTGATGGTGTCGGCAGCGCTGGAGGCCGACGTGGCGGGCCGGGTCGTCCGCGCCGCCGTCTCGGTCGGCGCCTGCTCGCCGGTTGCCCGGAGGCTGCCTGCGCTGGAGCAGGCGCTCGTCGGGCGCCCCTGCGACGCGGCCCTGGGCGATGCCGTGACGGACGCGCATATGGCGCCGTTGGCACCAATGGACGATGCGCGGGGGTCCGCCGCCTACCGCCTCGACGCGGCGCGGACACTGACCGCGCGCACGCTGGCCGAGCTCGGGAGCATGATGTGAGCGAAAACGGCGCCATCGCCTTCACGGTGAACGGAGAATCGGTCTCGGTCGCGGCGCCGCCGCTTCGCCGCCTCGCCGACGCGCTCCGCGACGATCTCGGGCTAACGGGCACCAAGGTGGGCTGCAACGCCGGCGACTGCGGCGCCTGCACGGTGCTGCTCGACGGCGCCCAGGTGTGCAGCTGCATGGTGCCCGTGGCCCAGGCCGCAGGGCGCCGCGTGGAAACCGTGGAGGGCCTCGCCCGGAAGGGAAGCCTCAACCGCCTGCAGCGGGCCTTCCTGCGCCACGGCGCGGCCCAGTGCGGCGCGTGCACGCCGGGCATGCTGATTGCCGCGACCGAACTGCTGCGCGCCTCTCCGCGCCCCCGCCCGGCAGAGGTGATGGACGGGCTCGGCGGCGTGCTCTGCCGCTGCACCGGCTATCGCAAGATCGTGGCCGCGGTGCTCGACGCGGCGGGCGACGCCCCGCTGCCCCTGGAAGCGCCCCCGGCGGGTGCGGCCGTCGGCACCCGTCTCGCCAAGCTCGACGGCAAGCCCAAGCTCACCGGTGCCGAGCGCTACGGCGCCGATGCCGTGCCGGCGGACGCGCTCTGGCTCCGCATCGTCCGCTCGCCCCATGACTCGGCGAGCGTCGTGCTCGGCGACCTGGAGGCAGTCGTCGCCGCCCGGCCCGGCCTGGAGCGGATACTCACCGCCGCAGACGTGCCATCCAACCGCTTCGGCATCTATCCGGACCTGCACGACCAGCCGGTGCTGGCGGACGGCGTCGTGCGCTACCGGGGCGATTCGGTGGTGGCGCTCC
This sequence comes from Alphaproteobacteria bacterium, assembly GCA_963422645.2. Classification (GTDB taxonomy): domain Bacteria; phylum Pseudomonadota; class Alphaproteobacteria; order UBA828; family UBA828; genus WTGU01. The sequence continues at coordinate 417,191 of CAXXVO010000004.1, read as the reverse complement.
TGGGCACGCGCGCGGCGGTCACGGCCGTCCGCGACGAGGACCTGCCGATCCGCTACGAGCCGCTGCCACCCGTACGCGGCCTCGACGAGGCGCGCGCGCCGGGCGCCCCCCTGGTCCACGAAGAGACCGAGGGCAACAAGCTCATCGAGGGCGGGGTCGAGAGTGGCGATGCCCGGGCGGCGCTCGCCGGCTGCGCGGCGACGGCGCAAGGGCGCTTCGAGACCGCCTTCGTCGAGCACGCCTACATCGAGCCCGAAGCCGGCTGGGCGCGGCGGGTCGGCGAGCGGGTGGAGCTCTTCGTCTCGACCCAGACGCCGGTGATGAACCGCGACACGACGGCCGAGGTGCTGGACCTCGCGCCGACGCAGGTGCGGATCGTGCCGAGCGCCTGCGGTGGCGGCTTCGGCAGCAAGCTCGACGTCTCGGTTCAGCCGCTCACGGCGCTCGCCGCGTGGCTCACCGGCACGCCGGTCGCCTGCGTCTACGAGCGGCCCGAGAGCATGATGGCAAGCCCCAAGCGCCATCCTTCGGTAATCGAGGCGCGCTTCGGATGCAATGCCGAGGGCAGACTCCAAGCGGTGGAGTTCGACGCGACCTTCGATACCGGAGCCTACGCCTCCTGGGGGCCGACGGTGGCGAGCCGTGTGCCGATTCACGCCTCGGGCCCCTACGCCGTGCCTCACGTCTCCGCGCGCGGCCGGGCCTTCTACACCAACGGGCCACCCGCCGGCGCATTTCGCGGCTTCGGCGTGCCGCAGGCCGCCATCGCCCATGAGGCGCTGATGGACGACCTCGCGGGCGGGCTCGGCATGGACCGGCTGGAAATTCGCCTGAAGAACGCGATTCGCGTCGGCGATGCCACTGCGACCGGCCAGGTGCTGGAAGCCAGCGCCGGCCTCGCGCCCTGCCTGGAGGCGCTGGCCCCGCGCTGGCAGCGCGCGCTCGAAGACGCGGCCCGGTTCAACACGCAGGAAGGCCCGGTGCGGCGCGGCGTCGGCATCGGCTGCATGTGGTACGGCATCGGCAACACCGCGCTCAGCAACCCGTCCGCGATGCGGATCAAGCTCGACCGCGACGGCCGGCTCACGCTCTACAACGGCGCCGTCGATATCGGCCAGGGCTCGACCACGATCCTCGCGCAGATATGCGCGGATGCGCTGGGCGTCGCGGTGGACCGGATCGCCCAGGTCATCGGCGACACGGACTGGACCGAGGACGCGGGCAAGACCTCGGCCTCCCGCCAGACCTTCGTCTCGGGCAAGGCGGCCGAGCTTGCGGGCGCCGCGCTCCGCGCCGCGATCCTGCGGGAGGCCAATGCCGCCGACGACGCCACGATCGAGCTTGCGGGCGCCAAGGTGGTGGTGCGCGAAGGCGGGCGGCGGGTGGAGATCGACCTCGCCCGACTCAAGGCCGACGCGGCGGGCGTGGTGCTGGAGGGTGTCGGCCGCTTCGATCCACCGACCACGACGCTCGATGCCAAGGGCCAGGGCACGCCTTACGCGACCTACGCCTTCGGCGCGCAGGTCGCGGTGGTCGATGTGGACACCGAGCTCGGGACCGTGACGCCCGTCCGCATCCATGCCGCCCACGATGTCGGGCGCGCCATCAACCCGACCCAGGTGGAAGGGCAGATCGAGGGCGGCATCGCCCAGGGCATCGGCTTCGCGCTGATGGAGGAATACCTGCCCGGCCGGACCGAGAACCTGCACGACTACCTGATCCCCACCATCGGCGACGTGCCCGAGATCGAGGTCATCATCGTCGAGGACCCGGAACCCTTGGGCCCCTTCGGCGCCAAGGGCGTAGGCGAGCCCGGCCTGATCCCCACTGCGTCGGCGATCCTGGGCGCGATCCGCCATGCGACAGGCGTGCGCGTCACCAGGGTTCCTGCCCTGCCCCATCGCCTGCGCCGCGCGCTCCGCGAGCGGGAGGCTGGGCGGTGAGTGACCAGAAGACCGCGCGCCGGGCCAAGGGCGAGGGCTCGATCATCCGCTGCGACGCCTGCCCGGTGCTCTGCCGCATTCGTGAGGGCAAGGTCGGCGCCTGCGACCGCTATGCCAACGTCGGCGGCACGCTCACCCGCGTGGACCCGCTGCTGGTGACCGAGCGGGCCGAGACCCTGGTGCCCTTCCTGGACGGCGCGGAAGATTGGGACGGGGGCGTCGTCGCGCAGCCTGAGCGCTTCGTCACCGGGATCGGCTCCGGCACCACCTATCCCGACTACAAGCCCGCGCCCTTCATCATCGCGAGCGAGGCGGCGGGCGTGGACATGGTGACCGTCGTCTCGGAAGGGATCTTCAGCTACTGCGGTGTCAAGGTGAAGATCGACACCGACCGCCATGTGGGCCCCGAGCAGGCCTCGGTGCGGGCCGACGGCGAGCCCATCGGCCACATGACCACCGCCGAATACGGCTCCCAAATGCTCTCCCTCGGCGGCGTGCGGCACTTCACCGGCGGCTCCAAGCGCGAGGGCACGGTCACTTGCGCCACCTTGCTCGACCTCTGCAACGGCAAGCCCGCGACGCTCACCGTGGACGGCGGTGCCGAGCTCGTGGTGCAGGCGGGCGCGGCGCCGGTGGTGGACGGTCAGCAAGAGGAGCGCATGCGGGCGGGCTGCGGTTCGGCCGCCATGGGCATGTTCGCCCGCCAGTGGCACGGCCACGCGGACGAGGTGATCGTGGTAGACGACCAGATCACCGGCGTGCTCACCGAGCACCAGGCCGGGCGCTTCCTCGACATGCCGCCCTCGGGCATCCGCATCCGTGGTCGGCGGTCGACGCCGGGGCGCTACTTTCAGGTGGCGCGCAAGGGGCGCGGCTGGGCCGCCACCGAGATCGCCGACCCGCTGGAGATCATCGAGAAGATCGACCCGAAGAAGGCCTGGCCCGGCCTCAGGCTCCACATGGTCTCGACCACCGGCGAGGACGCTGCCTGGTTCGAGCTCGACGAGACCCTGACGCCCCGGCCCGCCACCATGCCGGATGCGATCGAGACCGTGGTCGGCCGCATCGCGGAGAACTGCGAGCCTGCGCTTTGCACCGTGCTTTTCATGGCGGGCGCAGGCGGGAGCCTGCGCGCTGGCGTCACCGAGAATCCGGTGCGCCTCACCCGCTCGATCAAGGACGCGCTCACCCGCGTCACCGCCGGCGGGGCGCCGGTGCATGTCTGGCCCGGCGGAGGTATCACCTTCATGGTGGACGTGACCCGCATGCCGGCGGATGCCTTCGGCTACGTGCCGACGCCGGCGCTGGTCGCGCCCATCGAATTCACGCTGAGCCGCGCCGAGTTCGCGGCGCTCGGCGGCCACTTGGACCGCATCGTGCCCCTGGAGGAGGCGCTGGACGCTGCCGAGCACAGGGCGGAGCCCTGGCCCCGCGCCAATCCCTGGCCGCTGCGGGAGGGAAAACCCTGATGCCGGGCGCCGCCCGCATGGCGCTGCTGCCCGACGGCCGCAGGCTGCACCTGCAGCACGGGCCGATCGACATCGTGGCCGAGGCTTTCGGCGAGGCAGCGGAAGTGGATGCCGCTTACCGCCAGGCCGGCACCCGCTTCGCCACCATCCTCGACGAACTCGTGGCCGAGCTTGCCCTGCTGCGCCGCCCCCTCGGCCACGCTCAGCCCGCGCTGCATGGCCCGGTGGCGCAACGCATGCTCAGGGCCTGCTGGCCGCATCGGGCCCGCTTCATCACGCCTATGGCGGCGGTCGCCGGGTCGGTCGCTGACGAGGTGGTGGCGGCAACGAGGGCGGGGCGCCGCCTCGCGCGCGCCTACGTCAACAATGGTGGCGACATCGCGGTTTATCTCGGTCCTGGAACCTCTTTCTCCGCCGGCGTCGTGAACGACCCCGACCGGCCTGGCCTCGACGAACGGATTGTTTTCGGCACCGAGAGACCTGCGCGCGGCATGGCGACCTCGGGCTGGCGCGGGCGTTCGCTCTCGTTCGGGATCGCCGATGCGGTCACGGTGCTGGCGGTGAGCGCGGCTGCGGCGGACGCTGCGGCGACCTTGATCGCCAACGCCGTCACCATCGACCATCCTGCCGTCGAACACGCGCCGGCGTCGTCGCTCCGGGAGGAGAGCGACCTAGGCAAACTTCCGGTTACCGTCAAAGTGGGGCCGCTCCCCGCAGGCGCCAAGGCCGCAGCGCTCGACGCTGGGCTCGCGGAGGCGCGGGCGATGCAGGCGGCCGGACTGATCGACTCCTCGCGCCTCGCGCTCCAGGGCGAGACCCGCACGCTTGCGCCGGCGGAAACTGCCGGAGCCGCCGCCGCATGAGCACACCATGAGCGGCGCGGTCGTCGGCGTCGATGTCGGCGGGACCTTCACCGATCTCATCCTCATGGAGCCGGAGACCGGCGCCGTCAGACTCGCCAAGGTGCCGTCTACACCCGCGAACCAGGCGGCAGGCGTGCTTGCGGCGCTCGACGGCGCGGCCGCGTCCCTGGCGGACGTCGCGGCCATCATTCACGGCACCACGGTCACCACCAACGCGCTCCTGGAGCGCAAGCTCAGCCGCACGGGGCTGATCACGACCCAGGGATTCCGCGACATACTCGAGCTCGGCCGGCGCACGCGGCCCAACGCCTATGGCCTTACCGGCAGCTTCACCCCGCTAATCCCGCGTGAGCTTCGCATCGAGGTGCCGGAGCGCATGGATGCCGCCGGCGAGGTGCTGGTGCCGCTGGACGAGGCGGCGGTGCGCGCCGCGATTTCAGCGCTGCAGGAGGCAGGCTGCGATTCGCTCGTGATCCACTTCCTGCACAGCTACAAGAACCCGGCGCACGAGGAGCACGCGCTCGCCATCGCCCGCGAGTGCTGGCCGGCGGGCTACGTCACCGCGGGACACGCGATCCTCGCCGAGTACCGCGAGTTCGAGCGGGGCGTCGCCGCGGCGGTCAACGCCTGCGTTCAGCCGCTGCTGCACCGCTATCTCGACCGATTGCAGGGGCAGCTCTCGGCACGCGGCTACGAGCGCGAGCTGTTGGTGATCCAGGGCAACGGCGGCAGCGTCTCCGCCCGCTCGGCGGCGGCGAAGGCGGTCAACACGGTGCTCTCGGGCCCAGCGTCGGGCGTCATGGCCGCCGCCGCCATCGGCCGCGCGGTCGGTGCAGGGCAGTTGATCACCTTCGACACCGGCGGCACCAGCGCCGATGTGGGCCTGGTGCTGGAGGGCGTGCCGGCGGTCTCGGCCGAGATGGAGCTCGAGCACGGCATGCCCATCCACGTCCCCATGGTGGACGTGCACACGGTGGGCGCGGGCGGCGGTTCGCTCGCGCGGATCGACGAGGCGGGGCTGCTCCAGGTGGGGCCGGAGAGCGCGGGCGCCCAGCCGGGGCCGATCTGTTACGGCCGGGGCGGCGAGCGACCGACCCTCACCGACGCCAACCTGATCCTCGGCCGGCTCGATCCCGACGCCCTGCTCGCGGTCGAGAACCCGGTCGCGCCCGACGACGTGCGGGCCGCACTGGGGGAGACCGTCGGCGCTCCCCTCGGCCTCGATGCGGACACTGCGGCGGCGGCGGTGATCCGCATTGCCAACGACCGCATGGCCGGCGCGATCCGCATGGCGACGCTCGCGCGCGGCCACGACCCGCGCGACTTCGCGCTCTTCGCCTTCGGCGGCGCCGGCCCCATGCACGCCGCAGCGCTCGCCGCAGAACTGGGCATCCCGCAGGTGATGATCCCGGCCCGGCCGGGAATCACCAGCGCCGTCGGCTGCATCACCGCCGACCTGCGCCACGACTACGTGAACACGGTGAACGCGCCGCTGGCGGAGGCGGACATGGGGGACGTCCGCGCGATCCTCCAACGCCAGGCGGCAGAGGGGCGCGCGACCATCGAGCAGGAGGGCGTGGCGGTCGGCGAGATCGCCTACCTGCACGCCGCCGACATGCAGTTCGAGGGGCAGACCCACCTGCTCACCGTGCCGGTCGCGGGGCCGGACGTGACGCGCGAGGAGCTCCAGAACGCGTTCGAGGCCGCCTACTGGGAGCGCTTCGCGGTGGCGCTCGACACGATCCGCGCTGTGCTCGTCAACCTCCACACGGCAGTGATTGGCGCGCGGCCTCAGGTGCCGCTCGCCGCACTCGGCGGCCAGGCGCGGGCCACCTCCCTCGACGACGCCCTGATCGGGGCCCGCCGCGTCTGGTTCCCCGACGGCTGGGCGGAGACGCCGGTCTACGACCGTGACCGCCTGCCCGCCGGGGCAGCCTTCCCAGGCCCCGCAATCGTGCAGCAGACCGACTGCACCAGCGTGGTGGAGCCGGGCAACCGAGCCTCCCTCGATTCCATCGGCAACCTGATCCTGGACGTGAGCGGATGAGCGAGCTTGACCCCATCACCCTCGGCGTGGTGCAGAGCGGCCTGCAGCAGGTCTGCAACGAGATGGACCTCGCCTTCGTCCGCGCAGCCTTCAGCCCGGTCATCTCGGAGGGGCTGGACCGCTCCGACGGCATCTACGCCAGGGAGGACGGCAAGCTGATCGCCCAGGGCGAGCTAGGGCTGCCGGTCTTCGTCGGAACCATGCAGTTTTCGACCGAGCACCTGATCGCTACCAGGCCCACCGTGCGCGAGGGCGACATCTTCGCCGTCAACGACCCTTATCTCGGCGGCACCCACCTGATGGACGTGCGCTTCGCGTTGCCCTTCTTCTACAAGGGCGCGCACTTCGCCTGGCTGTCGAACACCGGCCACTGGCCAGACACCGGCGGCATGGTGCCGGGCGGCTTCTCGGCGCGGGCCACCGAAGTGGTGCAGGAGGGCCTGCGCTTCCCGCCGGTCAAGCTCTACAAGGAAGGGAAGATCGACGAGGAGATCCTCTCCATCATCCTCTCCAACATCCGCGTGCCCGAGCAGCGCATCGGCGACATCGAGGCGCAGTCGGCGGCGCTGCTGGTGGGCGCCCGGCGGATGACGGCGCTGCTCGACAAGTACGGCCAGTCCCTGGTGGAAGACGTGATCCGGGAGATGCGCCAGCGCGCTGCCCGCCAGATGCGGGCCAAGATCGAGACCATCCCGGACGGCAGCTATCGCGGGCTCGCCGAGGTCGATTCCGACGGCGTGGTGAACGAGCCGCTCACCATCGACATGCGCATCCGCGTCGAGGATACCGAGCTTTACTTCGACATGTCGCACTCCAGCCCACCCTGCCTGGGGCCGATGAACAGCGTTGCGGCGACCACCAAGTCCTCGATTTACCTCGCGATCCGCCACGTCTTCCCCGACGTGCCGATCAACGCCGGTATGTTCGAGCCGCTGCACATTACGGAGCCCAAGGGCACCTTCCTTCACGCCGAATACCCGCGCCCGGTCTCGGGCTGCGCGGCGGAGGTGAGCCAGCGCATTGCAGAAGCCGTGTTCGATGCGCTCGCCCAGGCGATCCCGGACCGCCTCTTCGCCGCGCCCGCCGGCACCTCGGGCAACTTCGCCGTGGGCGGTGGCGACCCTGCGCGAGGCCGGGACTACGTGATGTACCTCTTCACCGGCGGCGGCTACGGCGGCTCGCCCGAAGGCGACGGGCTCACCAACGGCTGCTCGACCATCGGCATCTCCAAGATGCAGCCCATCGAGGTGATGGAGCAGAAGTACCCGGTGCTCTTCCAGGAGTATTCCATGCACGAGGGCTCGGGCGGCGCAGGCCGCTGGCGGGGCGGCTTCGGCGTCACCTATGCCTGCACGCTCCGGAGGGGCGCGGCCTCGGCCTCCATGGTGATGGACCATGGCCGCACCGGGCCCAACGGCGCGCTCGGCGGCGCACCCGGCGGCGTCAACACTGTGGACGTGATTCGCGCCGACGGCTCGGCCTACCGCCCGCCGCATCTCTCCAAAGACCAGGAGATTCCGCTCCGCCCCGGCGATACCGTGCGCGTCTCCACGCCGGGCGGCGGCGGCTACGGCCATGCCTACGAGCGCGAGCCGGCGCTAGTCCTGCGCGACGTGATGCGCGGCTACTACACGGCCGACGAGGCGGCGCAGCGCTTCGGCGTGGTTCTCCGCGACGACCCGCTTGAGGTGGACGAAGCAGCGACCGCAGCCCGGCGCAGCGCCGGGCCATGCGGCAGGGGCGTCTAGCTCTCGCCACCGCCCTCCCCCACCAATAGCCCATCGTAGCGCTCGCGCAGCGCGGACTTGAGGAACTTGCCCGTAGACGTGCGCGGAATTTCGTCCACGAACACGTAGTCGTCAGGCAGCCACCACCTGGCGAAGTCGCCGGCGAGGTGGCTCTGGAGCGCGTCGGCGTCCGCCTCCGCCCCCTCCTTGAGGACGATGACGGCGAGCGGGCGCTCATCCCACTTCTCGTGCCGCGCCGCGATCACCGCGGCCTCGCTCACCGCGGGATGGCCCATGAGCGCGTTCTCCAGATCGACCGAGCTGATCCACTCGCCGCCGGATTTGATCAGGTCCTTGGTGCGGTCGGTGATCTTCATGTAGCCCTCGGCGTCGATGGTGGCGACGTCGCCGGTGCGCAGCCAGCCGTCCTCGGACCACTTGTCGCTCAACTCGTCGGAATCGTGGTAGGCGGCGGCGATCCAAGGCCCGCGCACCTGCACCTCGCCCATGGTCTCGCCGTCCCAGGGCGCGATGCCCTGATCGTTCGTCAGGCGCATGTCGACGAAGGGCAGGGCAACCCCCTGCTTCGCGCGGTAGCTGTATTGCGCGTCCTCGTCGAGCCCTTCCATGGTCGCCTTGAGGAACGCGGCCGTGCCGAGCGGCGTCATCTCGGTCATGCCCCAGGCGTGGATGGTGCGAATGCCGTGGCGGTCGAAACCCCGAATCATCGCCTCGCTCGCCGCCGAGCCGCCGACCGCGGTGCGGAGCCGCGGGTCGAACGACCAGCGGTCCGGCTCCGCGTCCAGCGCCTGGAGGATGCCGTTCCAGATGGTCGGCACGCCGGCGGCCATCGTGATCCGTTCGGTTTCGCAGAGATCGAGCAGGTTCACCGGGTCGAGATGGGGGCCCGGCAGCACGACGCGGGCGCCGGCCGCCACCGCCGAATAGGGCAGGCCCCAGCCATTGGCATGGAACATCGGCACCACCGGCATGATGGTGTCGTGCTGGCTGATGCCGAAGGGCTCGGTCATGCACATCGCCATGGTGTGGAGCACCATGGCCCGGTGCGAGTAGACCACTCCCTTGGGCCGCCCGGTGGTGCCCGAGGTGTAGCAGACGCCGCAGGCGTCGCGCTCGTCGAGGGTGGGCAGCGCGTCGTCGGGATCGCCCGACGCCAGCAGATCCTCGTAGTTCTCGTAGCCCTTCGGCACCGGCTGGCCGGAGAGCGCCACCACGAACACCCGCTCCGGCGCGATCTCGGGCCGGAGCTTCTCGAAGAGCGGCAGGAGCACGTCGTCCACGATCGCGAAGCGGTCGCCTGCGTGGTTCGCGATGTAGGCGATGTCGTTCGGGTGCAGGCGGAAGTTGAGGGTGTGCAGCACGCCGCCGGCGCAGGGGACGCCGAAGTAGCACTCCTCGTGCGCGTAGTTGTTCCACATCATGGTGGCCACGGGCTCGCCCCGCTCGAGCCCGGCACGGGCCAGCGCCGAGGCAAGCTGGCGGGCGCGCCGGTGAAAGTCGGCGAAGCGGTAGCGGTGCTTCGACTTGTCCGGCAGGCGGGTGACGATCTCGCTGTCGCCGAGCAGCGTGCCGGCCCGCTCCAGGTAAGGGGTGAGGGTGAGCGGGTAGTCCATCATCGTCGCGCGCATCAGTCTCCTCCGCGTGGCGCCGTGGGCGCATGATGCCGAACGCCGGTCCACCCTTCAATCGACATACACCGCATTGGCCGCGCCCTCCCTTGCCAGCGCTTCCGATCGCCCTAAGCTGCCCGCCATGCTGCGGCTCACCCAGATTTTCGGCAACGCGACCGACCCGGCGATCGCCGAGCGGCTGCATGCGCTGGAGCACGACGGGCGGGTCGAGACCATCGCGCTGGATGCGGCCGATACGGCGCGCAAGCGGCTCCGGGTCGCGACCGACAAGGGGACCGACTGCGCGGTGGCCATCGCGCGCTCCGATCGTCTCGCCAACGGCACGGTTCTTTTGCTTGAGGAGGACCGCGCCGTCGTGGTCCGCATGCGCGAGACCGTGTGGCTCGCGCTCGGCCCCCGCGACCTGGCAGCGGCTTTGGACCTCGGCTATTTCTGCGGCAATCTGCACTGGCGGGTGCGGTTCGAGGGCGCGGCCCTCAAGGTGGCGTTGGACGGCCCCCGCGAGACTTATATCGCGCGGCTCGCGCAGCATCTCGCCGACGGCCGGGCGCGCATCATCGAGGAGCAGGAGGACCCGTGACGGCAGGAGGGGCGGAGGGGCTGGCTAAGGCAAGGGCGGCGCCGAGCGCGGCACGGGTCGGGATCGGCGGGCCGGTGGGCTCGGGCAAGACCGCGCTGATCGAAGGGCTGCTGCCGCTCTTTGCTGCAAGCGGCACCTCTATGGCTATCGTCACCAACGATCTGGTGACGCAGGAGGATGCCGAGCGGCTGCAGCGGAGCGGCCTGATCCCGCCGGAGCGCGTGGTGGGTGTCGAGGCCGGCGCTTGCCCCCATACCGTGATCCGCGAGGACCCCACGCTCAACATCGAGGCCGCCGACCTGTTGGAGGAGCAGCTCCGCCCCCTCGACCTGATCCTGATCGAGAGCGGCGGCGATAATCTCGCCTCCACTTTCTCCCTCGACCTGGTGGATTACTGGATGTTCGTGATCGACGTCTCGGGCGGGGACGACATCCCGCGCAAGCGGGGGCCGGGGATCGTCCGGGCCGACCTGCTCATCATCAACAAGTCCGACCTCGCGCCCCACGTGGGCGTCGATCTCGCGCTGATGCGCAAGGAGGCGGAAGAGGTGCGGAACGGCCGGCCCGTTCTCCTCACCAACTGCCGCACCGGCGAGGGTCTCGACCGGGTCGCCGACCACCTCGCCCACGACGTGCTGATGGAGAGTTGAGACACCATGAATGAGGCAGCAGCGGCGGATACGGCGACGGTGAGGACCCGGGAAGGCCTGCTCGAGCGCGCCAGGGGGATCATGGACACGATCCGCGAGCGCTCGGATGAGACCGAGGAGACCCGCCGACTCGCGCCCGAGACCATGCAGGCGATGCGCGAGGCCGGCATCCACCGCATCCTGCAGCCGGCGCGGCACGGCGGGGCCGAAGCGCACTATTCCGGCTTGGTCGACATCGTGGAGACCATCTCCATCGCCTGCAGCGCCGCCGGCTGGTGCCTGATCCAGTATTCTTCCCACAACTGCCTGCTCGGCTACTGGCCGCCGGAGGGGCAGGACGAGATCTGGGGCGCGACCCCGGACGCCATGGTAGCGGGCGTGCTGATCCCGAGCCTCGGCCGGGCCCTGCGCGTGGATGGCGGCTGGCGCATCAGCGGGCGCTGGCCCTTCGCGAGCGGGGTCTACGGCGCCGATTGGTTCATCGCCGGCGCCTTCACCGAAGACGGCGACAAGCCCAGGCTCGCCCAGATGCACGCGATCCCTCGGGGCGAGTACGAGATCATCGACACCTGGCACACCGCGGGCTTGCGCGGCACCGGCAGTGCTGACGTCGCTGTGGACGACGTTTTCGTGCCGGACCGCCGCGCGCTCACCATCGACGCCACCAAGGGCGGCGGCACCGCGCCGGGGTGCGCCGTGAACGACTCGGCGCTCTACAAGCTGCCGGCCTACGCCATGTTCTCCATCAACCAGAGCGCCTCCGCGCTCGGCGTAGCCCAGGCCGTCTACGATGACTTCGTCGCCCGCACCCGCGACCGGGTCGCGCGCATGTCGGGCCAGAGCATGGCCGACTATTCCACCGCGCAGGTCAAGGTGGCCGAGGCCCACACCGCGATCGAGACCGCCCGGCTGCTGCTGCACCACTGCTGCGACAAGGGCATGGCGATCGCCGAGAGCGGCGGCATCGCGCCGATGCCGCTCAAGACCGAGCTGCGCGCCCAGGCGACCATGGCGGGCAAGCTCGCGGCCGAGGCGGTGGACCTCCTCTTCCACCTCTCGGGCGGCGCCGGGCTCTACGACAGCAACCCGATCTCGCGGGCGATGCGCGATCTCAACTGCATCCGCGGCCACATCACCCAGAACTGGGACGTGAACGCCTCCAACCACGGCCGCGTGCTGCTCGGCCTGTACTCGGCTGATCCGGGGCTTTGAGCGGGTTCTTATTCGTTTCCCTCAGTCGCCGGGCGCTCGCTCCGCTCGATCGTGCGCTCCGCGCGCGTGGACGCGCGACGCTACGCGCTTCCCGCGCGACGCTACGCGCTTCCCGCGCGGCGCAGTTGCGCCGTCCGGGCCTGCGGCCCGGTTCCTCTCAACTCGCACATCTCACCAGCGGCTGACTTATGGCGTCAGGCCGCCACGAAGGTTCCGTGCAGGCCGAGGGGTAGCGGGTAGGGCAAAAGGCCTTGCCAGAGCGGGCCATCGGCAAGGTGCCGGGCGTCGAAGACGCTGAGGCCCGAGGCGCCGCGCTCGAGATCGAGGAAGGGGCCCACCAGCCAGCCGTCACCCTCCGCGTCGCCGCGCGGCACGAACACGTGCTCCTCGGGGATCAGGTGGCGCGGGTAGGACCAGCCATCGAGGGCGCCCTGGCCGGGATCGATGCGATCGATGCGTGAGAGCGGCCAGCCGCCGTCTTCTGTGCCGGTGAGCGCGAAGAGCGCGCGGTGCCGGAGCCCGGTGCGGCGCGGGTCGATGCGGGGGAAGTCGGCCACGGCCGGGGCCACCTGCTCGACCGTAGCCGTCCCTCCGGGCCGCAGCACCATGCGGTGGTAGCGCGGTTGAGCGGAGGGGAAGCCCCAGTCGCCCCGCATGACCGCGCGCAGGTCGTGGATCGCGAACATCGGGTCCGCCGCCTGGCAGAGGTCGAGGTGGATCGTGCCGTCGGCCTCCTCCCAGCCGTTGCCGTGGTGGAAATGAAAGCCGGGCGGCAGGTCGTAGCGGCGGGCCGGGGTGAGCGTCTCCTTCTCCACAACGATCACGCGGGTGCCGAGCTCCGGCCGCCAGACGTGGGCGTCGAGAAAGCTGATCGGGCCTGCAGCGAAGCGCTCCGGCTCGACCACGAAGGGCGGCACGACAAGCACCAGATGGCGTTGGGTCACGACGTAATCGTGCACCATGCCGAGCGGCTCCTCTGGCAGCACGTTGAACGCGGCGAGCCGGCCCTCCGGGTCGATGCGGTAGAAGAGCAGCATCGGCCGGGGGAAGGTGACGCAGCCGATGTTCCAGCAGGTGCCGTCGGCCTCCACCTTCGGATGCGCCGAGAAGGGCGCGCCGGCGAGGTCCGGCCGCCACGCGACGAAGTCGCCGGCCACCAGCGTCTCGGCATCGAATTCCAGCGCCGAGCCCCCCTCCCAGAGCGCCATGAGCCGCCCGCCGTGGGCGAGCACGGAGGTGTTGGCGGCGTTCATGTCGTCGGGCGCCATGATGGGTCCGACGTCGGGCGGGAGCGTGGCAAAGGCTGGCAGAATGCGCTTGCCCGCCGCCGTCTCCCGCCTTCGCTTCGGCGTCTCCAGGACTTGGGCGCGGTGGTTCACGCCGGACCCTGTGAAGGTGAAGGCCTGCACCATGCCGTCGCCGTCGAACCAATGGCCGTAGCGGTGGCCGTAGCGCTCGTGCTCGGCCGGGCCGTTGCGCCAGAGCACGCCGTCGAGACCGGGCGGCAGGCGGCCCGAGAGCGTCGTCAGCGGCGCCGCGAGGGTCTCGGCCGGCGCCGTGGCGAACGCGAGCCGGCGCTGCGCGGCGGTCAGCGTCGTTGCGGGATCGGCGGCGTCCCCGCTCGCCGCCCCTGCCCTGCCGGCCGTCAACACGACCGGCAGGGCTCCCAGCGCGCGCAGCACCGCGCGGCGGGAGGGTGTGGCTGTCATTGCCCGGCCCCCTCGGGATAGGCGATCGGCACCGAGACTGACGGCGCCGCCTCACCTTCGTCCACGATCACCGCGGCATCCACGAAGTTGGGCGGGCCCATGAAGCCCACCGCGCCGTTGGAGAAGCCGTAGCCCTCAATCGGCATGCCCACGATGTTCTGGTTGAGCGCGCCGTCGCCGTCGGCATCGTGGAAGGCCGCCACCGCGTAGGCGCCGGGAGCCACGTCCGCGAAAATCACGCGCACCGTGCCGGAGGCGGCGGGGCGCATGATCGCGCCGACCACGCCCTTATCAGCGGGAAAGTCCGCCTTCTGCATCTGCCGGTGCAGGGCGATGCGCACGTCGCCGTCGGCCGAGCGCAGGCCCTCGATACGGACCTCGAGGTCCGCCGCCGCGGCCCCGAAAGCGAGCGCGGCTGCACAGGCGAACGTGGCCGCCAGTGCGACGCCCTTGATGGATGCGGTTTGGATGGTCATCACATATTCTCCTAAGCGTTGGGTTGGCTGACCGGCGCAGGGTGGGCAGGCCCGCACCGCGCGTCACCGTCCGATACGCAAACGCCAAGGGAATATTCGCGAATTGCAGGATTCGCCGTTCACGCTTCGCGAAATGCGCCGCTCGCTGGCCGGTCAGGCGGTCGCGCTCGTCGCTCTGGTGGCGTTGTTCGCCTTCATCGGCCCTTTCGGCACCTACGACTCGCTCGGCGTGTCCGACCGCATCGGCTATTGGGCGGTGGCGATGGGCGGCAACTGGCTGGTCTGCGGCAGCATCATGATGCTGGCCCTGGTCACCGCCGGCGGTCACTCGTTGCGGAGGCGCGTGCTGGTGACGGCGGCAGCGGCACCGGTCGCCGCCGCGCCCGGCACCGGCGTCGTGTTCGCGGCTGAGGCGCTCTTCCGGCCCGGTTATGCCGAGCCGGTCGGCGTACCGATGATCTACCTCTCGGTGGCGGTGCTGATGCTGGTGATCGGGCTCGCGGTGGTCGCCGTGATGGAAGCCCGTCGCGGGCTCGCGGAGCGGAGCGTCGCGGGACCTGCCCCGGAGGAGGCCGGCGAGTCAGGTGCCCAGCCCGGCCCCGCGCCCGGCGCGCGCTTCCTCGACCGCCTGCCGGAAAAGCTCGGCCGCGACCTGGTCTACCTCAAAACCGCCGATCACTATGTCGAGGCCTTCACCACGGCGGGCTCCACCCTGGTGCTGATGCGCTTCGCGGACGCCGTCGCCGAGCTCGACGGCGCGGGCGGGCTCCGGGTGCATCGCTCCTACTGGGTCGCGCGCCGCCATGTGGAGGGCGCCGAGCGCCGTGAGGGCCGAACCACGCTGCGCCTCGCCGGCGGCCACGAGGTGCCGGTGAGCCGCACCTACATGGCCGCGGTCCGCGCCGCAGGCCTGGTGTAATCGATGGCGACCGAGCGCACGAAGGGCGGGCGCGCTCTACCCAGCGCCGAGCAGCGCTGGGAAGCCCGGGTCCGCGACGGTCTCGCGGCGTTCGAAGCGGGCCGCGTGGAGGAGGCCTATGCCGCCTGGCGCTCCGCCGCCGCAATCGCCAGGGCCTTCGACGTGGCCGATCCGCGCCGGGCAGCGAGCCGCACACACCTCGCCCTCTGCCACGCCGCGTCGGGCGAGGCCACGAAGGCGCGTCGGGCCTTCCGCCGGGCGCTCCAGGCGTGGGAGGCGGCGGACACCTGGGTTGCGCGCATGAGCGTCGGCCAGCGCGCGCGCAGCTCGGGCTTCCATCTGAGGCTCGAGCAGAAGCATCGGCGCAGCTACGACGCGCTCGCCCGCGCCGAGTGCGCCAAGCTGCTCGGCGTCGGGCGGGCGGCGGCGCTCGCCGGTGTCGCCCATCTCGCACGCAACCCGGAAGCCGCACTCGAAGAGGCACAGGAGAAGCGGGCGGCGGGGCTCGGCTGGCGCGACGCGGACCAAGCGGCGATCTGGCGCGCGCTCGCGGCGCTTAGACAAGAGACCGGTGACGAAGCAGCCACGCTGGGCGCCCTGAGCAAGGCCGAAGCAATCGAGCGCGACCCGGTGCGCTTCGGGCCCGAGCGTCTTAGCGCCGTTGCGGACGGCAGCGCGCCCTCGGATCTCAGGCGTCTCGAGGCGGCGGTTTATCTGACTCCGGTGTGTCTTCGTCGTCGATGACCGGCGGTTTGCGCCAGTCCCGCGCAAGCTCCCACCACTCCTTGGCGCGCCGTGGCAGGCTCTCCAGCCCATCGGGCAGGAACATCACGGTGAGGATCAGGATCGCGCCGTAGAACAGCGGCCGCCATTCCTCGAGGCTGCGCAGCCCCTGGTCGACGACGGTCAGCACCACGACGCCTATGATGGGGCCGGCAATGGTCCGCGTGCCGCCGACGATCACCCAGACCAGCACGAAGAGCATGATGTGCAGGTTGAACTGGGTCGGGTTGACGGTGCCGAGATAGTGGCCGAGGAGCGCGCCAGCGAGCCCAGCGAAGGCCGACGCCACCACGAGCGCGAAGGTCTTGTACCACCAGATGTGCACGCCGACCGATTCGGCCAGCACGTCCTGCCAATGGATCGCGTGCAGCGTGAGGCCGAAGCGCGACCGCTCCAGCCGGTAGAAGATGACGATGGTGATGACGACGATCGCGAGCGTGAAGAAGTAATAGGCGATGGGGTCCGCCGCGACATCGAAGGTCCCGAGGACGGGCAGCGGTATCTCCGGCGAAGGAATGTACACGATGCCGCCGGGTCCTCCGAAGGGATCGCGGAAGCGGTTCCAGGTGAGGCGGATCGCCTCGCCCGCGGCAAACGAGCCGATCAGGAAGTAGAAGCCCTTCATGCGGAAGAGCGGGAAGGCCAGCAGCAGCGCGAGGAGGCCGGTGAACGCCGCCGCCAGCGGCGCCGCGAGCCAGACCGAGAGCCCCGCCTCCTTGGTGGCGAGCGCGCTGCCGTAGGCGCCCACCCCCATCATCACCACGTGACCGAGCGAATACTCCCCTGCCAGCGTGAGGAAGCGGTAGCTCACCGCCAGGATCACGTTGATCAGCATGAATATCAGGATGTCGAGGCGGTAGAGCGCGACCAGGAAGGGCAGCGCGCAGAAGACGGCCAGCAGCGCCGCGAGGCCACCGCCGGTCGCCCAGAGGTGGCTAGACCTTCTCACCCTTACCCAGGAGGCCGGCGGGCCGCACGGTCAGCACGACCAGCATCAGGAGGAGGCCGAGAATGCTTGCGATGGTGCCATCGAGATAGGTGGCGACGAAGGTGTGAAAGAAGGTGTAGAGCACGGCGGCCAGCACGGCGCCTTCGAGGCTGCCGATGCCGCCCACGATGATAACGATGAAGGCGGTCACGATCACCGGGCCGCCGATATAGGGGTAGACCCGTACCAGCGGCGCCATGATCGCACCGGCGGCACCCGCCATGCCGGCGCCGAGCCCCATCGCCAGCAGCGCCAGCTTGTTGATCGACATCCCCTGCAGCGCCGCCGCTTCGCGGTCCTGCGCACAGGCGCGGAGCGCCCAGCCGAGGCGCGTGCGCTTGAGGAAGAGCCAGAACCCGATCAGCAGCACGACCGCAATGCCGAAGGCGACGAGCCGCTGCCACGGCACCAAGGCACCCTCCAAGCCGAAAACGTGCGTCGCCCCGGGATAGAGAGGCGGGATGTGCTTCATCAAGCCGACGCCGAAGGTGACGGACGCCAGCACCTGGAGGATGAAGAGCACGCCGATCGACATGATCAGCCCGCCGAGCGGATTGTTCCGCATCGGCTTGAACAGGAACTGCTCTATGATCAGCCCGATGATGCCGACGATGAGCATCGCTGCCACGACGGCCCCGAAGAAGGGCAGGTCGTGCTGGGCATAGAGCCAGAACACGACATAGGCGCCGGCCATATAGAACTCGCCATGGGCGAAATTGATGACCCGCATGACGCCGAAGATGAGAACCAGGCCCACCGCCATCAGCGCGACGAAGCTGCTCTGCATCAGAGCGTTCACCAGCGTCTGAACGACAGTATCCACGGTCCCCCGCGCAGGTCAGGTGCTGGTCACACGCCCCCTGCCCGCCGGCGCGCCGGGTCGGATGGGGCGTCCGCTCATAGGGAGACAAATCCTACGACAGAAGAGCCGGGGCCGCACGGCCCCGGCTTTCCCTGGCGGCGGTCCGTGCTGCTGACGGACCCGCCGCGTCATAACGTGATCGATACCGAAGGCTCCAGGGTTAGCCTTGCTCTTCGGTATGCTTGATCAACAGATCGCCGTGCTTCCCATACCAGTCGAGGATATTGCGGTAATCGACGATCGTGGCTTTGCCGTCCTGGATTTGAACCACCGGCCAGTTGCCGACCAGTGCGTTGTCGATCCCGTAAAGCTCGCTGCCCCACCAGGCGGCGTCGCCGAAGACATGGGGGCCGCGCCCGCCTTCCTTCAGCGCCGCGAACACGTCCATTGGCTCGACGCTGCCGGCCGTCTCGGCCGCCGATTTCCACATCTCGGCGATCGCGGGATACTCCCAGGTCACCGCGCTCCAAGCGTCCGGGAAGCGCTCGTTGTAGTTGGCGAAGAACTCGTTGGGGTTGTCGAAGTTGATGTGCGGTTCGTTCATCGCCGCGTCGTCGAAATCCGGGAACTGGAAAACCAGACCCTCGAGGAATTCCTTGCTCGTTTTCTCGATTATCCGCCCGTAGAAATCGAGGGTGCAGGAGATGATTTGCCCGTCGTAGCCCTGCAGAAACAGTTGCTCGCAGAGCAGGTTGACGAAGTCCGGATAGGCCGTGTCGAGGCACACGATGTCAGGATTCTCGGCCAGCATCGCGGTTACCACCGGTGCGAAGTCGGTGGTGTTGATGTCGAAGTACTTGTTGTAGACGACGTCGATGCCTGCCGCCTCGAACGAAGCCAGATAGGTCGCGACCGAGGGCCACCCGAGCTCGTCGTCCTGGGCACAGATTGCCGCGGTCTTGAGCTCCGGCCGGTTCTCCGCCAGCCACTCGACGCCGGTCACGTTGTAGAGCGGATGCACCTCGGCGGGCGCCAGGTGATAGAGCGTGTCCGGGGTGAGATCGCTCGGCAGCAACGTGGTCGACAGCATCTCCTGTTTGGTGAAGAATTGCACGGCTGCCGGCGCGTCGGTGCCGCCCAGCATCATGATCATCTTGACCTCGTCCTCGAGCACCAGCTTCTTGGCACCGATCAGTCCCTTGTCGGCCAGATACTCGTCGTCGTAGGAGACGATCTCGACCATATAGTTGTCGTCGCCGATCTTGACGCCGCCGGCCGCGTTGACCTGCTCGGCCCAAATCAGGCAAGCATTGCGGCCCGGCAGGGCCCAGCCTGCGACTTCGCCGGTGAGTGGCCCCAGGAAGCCGAGCTTCACCACCTTCTCGGCAGCCCGCGCGACGTAGGGGGCACCGATCGACGACGCGGCAACGGCGCCGGCCGCGGCCGCAGCCGTTCCCGTGAATTGCCTGCGTGTAAGTCCCTTCTTGCCCATAATGTGGTCTCCCTGTTGGGTGCGGCTGCGCGGGGCGCCTTGGCGAGGCGCTGTCCGCCGGGGCAGCCGAAGCGATTACGCTTCTCTTGCGCAATCATCGAACAAACCGTATTCGGGATCATTGATCCGAGTCAAGACCGGCCGACAATTAAGCACGTAAATACGAGTATTTGGTTGGACCAATCAGAGCAGAGGGAGATGACTATTTGGTACTACCAATCAAATGTTCGTTGATTTGATCCCGGCACTGGCAGTCAATCGTCTACCGGCCACGTATCCACTGTGCTATCCTGCATCGCAGACCATGCAGTTTCAGCAACGGTATGCCATTTCCCCATTGTCGGCCGGCCGACAATGCCAGGCGCGGCATGGAGGGGCGATGCGATGAAGAGGAGGGGGGAGCCCGATGGCGCGTGATCCGAAGTATGATTGCTTGTTCGAGCCGATTCGGATCGGTCCGAAGACCATGAAGAACCGCTTTTATCAGGTTCCCCACTGCAACGGCGCAGGCTCGGAGCGGCCGGGCGCCCAGGCCGCCTTCCGCGGCATGAAGGCCGAGGGCGGCTGGGGCGGCATCTGCACCGAATACGCTTCGATCCACCCGGAATCGGACGATGTGCACCGCGTCTCGGCTCGCATTTGGGATGACGGTGACGTCATCAACCTCGGTTACATGTGCGACGAGATCCACAGGCACGGCTCACTCGCCGGGATCGAGTTGTGGTACGGCGGCCCCCATGCGCCTTGCATGGAGAGCCGTGCCGTGCCTCGGGGCCCGAGCCAGATCGCGTCAGAGTTCGAATCGCGCACCTATCCGCGCGAGGCCGACGAAGACGACATCAAGGACCTGATCCAGATGTACGTCGACGCCGCGATCCGTGCCGAGCGCGCGGGCTTCGACATCATCTACGTCTACGGCGCGCACAGCTATCTGCCGCTCCAGTTCCTCTCGAAGTTCTACAACAAGCGCACCGACCGCTACGGCGGCAGCTTCGAGAACCGGGCGCGCTTCTGGCTCGAAGGGCTGGCCGCGGTGAAGCAGGCCGTGGGCGACAACTGCGCCGTTGCGACCCGCTTTGCCATCGACACGCTCTATGGTGCCGAGGGCGTCGAGGTCGGCGAAGACGGGTACAAGTTCGTGGAGCTCGCGACCAAGGAGGGCGTGGTCGACCTCTGGGACGTCAACATCGGCGACATCGCAGAGTGGGGCGAGGACGCGGGCCCGTCGCGCTTCTACAAGGCCAACCACCAGAAGCCCTGGGTCAAGGACGTGAAGAGCATCGCCAACGTGCCGGTGCTCGGCGTCGGCCGGGTCACCAGCCCGGACGACATGGCGCAGATCGTGACCTCCGGCCAGGCCGACATCATCGGCGCTGCCCGGCCCTCCATCGCCGACCCCTTCCTGCCCAACAAGATCGACGAAGGCCGGCTCGACGACATCCGCGAGTGCATCGGCTGCAACATGTGCATCTCGCGCTGGGAGATCGGCGGGCCGCCGCTCATCTGTACCCAGAACGCGACCTCGATGGAGGAGTACCGGCGCGGCTGGCACCCGGAGAAGTTCGAGAGGGCGCCCGATCCGTGCTCGGTCCTCGTGGTCGGCGCCGGGCCCGCCGGCATGGAGTGCGCGCGCGTGCTCGGCGAGCGCGGCTACGACGTGCATCTGCGCGAGGCCGAGGGCGAGATCGGCGGCTCCGTGCGCTACATCCAGCGTTTCCCCGGGCTCGCCGAGTGGGGCCGGGTAACCAGCTACCGCCAGATCCAGCTCGACAAACTGAAGTCGGTGGAGGTGCACACCGGCGTGGGTGAGATGAGCGCCGACGACGTGCTCACCTATGGCGCGGACCGGGTCGTCGTCGCGGTCGGCTCACACTGGGCCACCGACGGGCTGAGCAGCACCACTCACGCGCCCATCCCCGGCGTCGACGCGAGCCGCGCCCAGGTGTGCACGCCCGAGCAGGTCATGGCCGGCAAGGATGTCGGCGACCGGGTGATCGTGCTGGAGGCCGAGGGCTACTACACCGGCGCGAGCCTCGCCGAGTATCTCGTCGACCAGGGCAAGCAGGTGACGATCATCACCCAGCTCGGCTCTTCGGTGCACTACACCGACTTCACCCTGGAAGCCCCCAATCTGCATCGCATGATGCACGAGAAGGGAATCAAGGAGCTGAGCTCCACCTGGGTGCATTCGATCGATACCGGCAACGAGGTCACCGTGCGCGCCTATCCGATCTTCGGCGACGGCTACCGGCGGAGCGCCGATCCGCGCACAGGAGAGCTGCCGCGCACGGCCAACACCCATATCGACGAGCTCACCTGCGACACGCTGGTCGTCGCCACGGCGCGGCTCTCCAACAGCGCGCTCTTCACCGAGCTGAAGGCGCGCAAGAACGAATGGGCCGACGAGGAGATCGACGCCATCTTCCACATCGGCGATTGCTACGCGCCCCGGATGATCGCGGATGCGGTGTTCGACGGCCACAGGCTCGCCCGCGAGTTCGAGTCCGAGAACCCGCAGTATCCCCTGCCCTGGATCAGGGAGCGGCAGATCTGGGGCGGCCAGACCTACCCGTCCCTGCCGGCCAACGGCGGCGCGTAACGTCGCGCGGATACGCGCGCGGGAGCACGCGACGCGAGGGGAGCGAGCGCCCGGCGACTGAGGGTTGTGGAACCGGGCCGTAGGCCCGGACGGCGCGACCGCGCCGCGCGCCGAATGGCGCGTAGCCAAGCGAGCGGAGCGAGCGCCCAGCGTTGAGGGATAAGAAAGGGAGTCTGCCCATGACCACACGTGAATCGGCACTGGCCGCGCACCATCGGGCGCTCGGCTCCAACCTCGAGGACTGGAACGGCATGGGGGCGCCGTGGACCTACCACTCGGACCCCTGCGACGAGCACGACGCGGTGCGGGAGCGCGCGGGCCTCTTCGACGTCTCGGGGCTCAAGAAGGTTCGCGTGCGCGGGCGCGACGCCGCGGCGGTCTGCGATCATGTCGTCACCCGTGACATGTCACGCATTCCGGTCGGGCGCTCAGCTTATGGACCGATCCTGCAGGATGATGGCGGCATCTGCGACGACGTCATCATCTTCAACATCGCAGAAGATGATTGTCTTTTCGTCCACGGCGCGGGCGCGGGGCTGGAGAGGCTGCAGGAGAGTGCCGAGGGCAAGCAGGTGAGTGTCGCCTTCGACCACGATCTGCACGACATCTCGCTACAGGGGCCGGCGTCGGTGGGCTTCCTCGACCAGCACACGCCGATCGACCTGCCCGCGCTCGACTATTTCCACCAGGCTGAAACCACGCTCTTCGGCCGGCCGGCGCTGATTTCGCGGACCGGCTATTCCGGCGAGCGCGGCTACGAGATTTTCGCCACCGCCGAGCACGTGGTGCCGCTCTGGGAGACGATCCTCAGCGAGGGCGAGAGCGCCGGCATCGTGCCCTGCTCCTTCACCTGCCTTGACAAGATAAGGATTGAGGCGGGGCTGCTCTTCTATCCCTACGACATGACCGAGGTGAACACGCCCTGGGAGGTGACCATGGGCTGGGCGGTCTCGCGCAAGAAGGGCGATTTTCTCGGCAAGGAGGCGGTCTTCGCCCGCAAGGGGCAGGAGAAGGTCCTCATGGTCGGTATCGTCGCCGACCACGCCGACGCCGTCGACGCCGGCGCCGCGCTCACCCTCGACGGCGAGAAGGTCGGCGTCGTCAACAGCCCGGGCTGGTCGCACCGGATGCAGAAGTCCCTCGCGCTTTGCCACGTGGCTCCCCACGCGGCGGCCGAGGGCACGCGGCTCGCGCTCGAGGGCGAGACGATGCAGTGTGCGGTGACGGTCTCCCGGATTCCCTTCTACGATCCGGACAAGACCCGCACACACGGCTGAGCGCCGGGCCTCGCGGAATCAAATCGCCCGGCCGGGCCGGGCGGAAGAGATGGCTGGGGGACCAGGATTCGAACCTGGACCTACGGAGTCAGAGTCCGCTGTCCTACCGTTAGACTATCCCCCAGCAGTGCTACGCCCGACAATTATGGCATGGGGCGGCCGTGTCAACCGATCGTCGCGCGGTTCTCGCCCGGACGTCTCGCCAGGCCGAGGCCAGCACGGCACTATTCGGCCGACAACGTGCGCGAGGCGCGTCTCCACCCGGTCGAGAAGCCGCCGCTCACGCTGCGAGCTGCTCGGCCTCGGGGTCGTGAATGAAGAAGACCTTGCGCACAGTCTCCAGGACTTCCCAGGTCACCTGCTCGCCCTTCGACGTGTAGAAGATATCGCCGGCGCTATAGGTGTGGGCCGTGCCGTCCTGCTCGGTCACCCGTATCTTGCCGGCCAGCAACGTGCAAATCTCGTCGCCCGGATAGGTGTAGGCGAACTTGCCCGGCGTGCATTGCCAGATACCCGCCATCGTCCGCGTGCCGAAACCGCCGAGATCGAAACGCCCCGAATGCTCCGGGCTTCCCTCGAGCACCTCTGCGAACGGCAGATCGTTCAGCGGCGGCCACGGCTCGAGGCCGCCCTCGTCTTTAAGGTGTGCATAGTCGAGCATCTTCGCTCCTCCTCCCATGCGCGGGCACCCGCTCTCTCGAGTCTCGTCGATGGACAAGACGAAGGGATGCTGCGTTGCGGTCTTGCTAATCTGTCGTTTCACGATACGCATCGCTCCGGGGACGATCAACTCGCGGGCTCCGGAAAGTTCTTGACCCGGCACTCGACGCACGCGACTCAGAGCAACCGGGAGTTGCAGGCCG
Organism: Alphaproteobacteria bacterium; assembly: GCA_963422645.2. Lineage (GTDB taxonomy): Bacteria > Pseudomonadota > Alphaproteobacteria > UBA828 > UBA828 > WTGU01. Next base: position 393,140 of record CAXXVO010000004.1, on the reverse strand, counting down.
CGGGAGCCGAGCGTGCGCGCCGGGCGACGGCCTTCCTTCCCCTGCCGGCCCCTCCGCGCGTTGCCAGGCGGGAGCGCACGCGCTGTAATGCGGCCCGAGCCGGCGCCGGGGAGCGGGCGCCCCGGCAATCGGAGCAGGCACAGTGAGCGATCGGCCCGGCCCATCATTTGGCGCGCTCGACCTCGGCACGAACAACTGCCGGCTGCTCGTCGCGCGGCCGAGGGGCGCGGGCTTTCGTGTCGTCGATGCCTTCTCCCGCATCGTGCGGCTCGGCGAAGGTGTGGCGCAATCGGGCCGGCTCTCGGAGCAGGCAGTCGAGCGGACCATAAGCGCGCTCAGGGTCTGCGCAGGCAAGTTGAGACGGGGCAGCGTCGGCAGTTACCGCGCGGTGGCGACCGAAGCCTGCCGGCGCGCCGAGAACCGCCAGGCGTTCATCGATCGCGTCAACCAGGAGACCGGGCTCTCCATCGAGATCATCTCGCCGGCCGAGGAGGTGCAGCTTGCCCTCGACGGCTGCATGCCCCTCTTCGACCGGACGATGCGGCACGTGCTGCTGCTCGATATCGGCGGCGGCAGCACTGAGCTCATCTGGGTCCGCCTCGATGACGGCCAGCCGCCCGCGCTCGCAGCGTGGACCTCGGTCGGCCACGGAGTGGTGACGCTGGCGGAGCGCTACGGCGGAGACCGCGTCGCTCGCGCGTCCTACGCCGCGATGGTCGCCGAGATCGGGGCCGCGATCGGCTCCTTCGCGCAGCCTCATGACATCTCTGCTGCAGCGGCCGCCGGCACGGTCCAGCTCCTCGGCACATCCGGCACCGTCACCACCATCGCCGGCATCCACCTCGGGCTGCCGCGCTATGACCGGGACCGGGTAGACGGCCTCAGGCTGGAGTTCGACGACGTTCGGGCGGTGATCGACACGGTCATCGATCAGGACTACGAGGCCCGTGCGGCGCAGCCCTGCATCGGCCCCGGGCGGGGCGACGTGATGATCGCCGGATGCGCTATCCTGGATGCGGTCATGGCCGCCTGCCCGGCGGGGCGGCTGGATGTCGCCGATCGGGGGCTCCGCGAGGGGATGCTGCTGCGCATGATGCGAGCGGCCCGTGCCAATCAGAGACAGGAAGCGCGCACATGAGCGCCCGCGACGAAGGCAGTCCGCAAAGGCGCCGCGCGCCGGTCAAGCTCAAGCGCGCGCGACGGCGCAAGGCGTCGTCCACCCGCTGGCTCGAACGCCAGCTCAACGACCCTTACGTCCGTGCGGCGCGGGAGGCCGGCTACCGCTCCCGCGCTGCCTACAAGCTGATCGGCCTCGCCGAGGGCGCGGACATCCTGAAGCCGGGGCAACGGGTGGTCGATCTCGGCGCAGCACCCGGTGGCTGGAGCCAGGTGGCGGCCCAGCGGGTGGGCAAGGGCGGCCGCGTGGTCGCGGTCGACACCACGGAAATCGAGCCGATCGAGGGCGTCACCGTTCTCACAATCGATGCCTGCGGCGCGGACGCGCTCGAGGAAATTCGCTCCGCGCTCGGCGGGCCGGCGAACCTGGTGATGAGCGACATGGCGGCGCCGACCACCGGCCACGCGGCGACCGACCGGCTGCGGGTCTCGGCACTCTGCGAGACCGCGCTCGATATCGCAGAGCCGCTGCTCACTCCGGGCGGATGCTTCCTCGCCAAGCTGCGGCAAGGGGGCGACGGCGCGCTTCAGGTGCGACTGCGCCAGGCCTTCGCGCGGGTGCGCAACGCCAAGCCGCCGGCGAGCCGCTCAGACTCCGCCGAGAGCTACGTGCTCGCCACCGGCTACCGCGGTAGGGAGTAAGGTTAGAGCGAGGCCGCTATTGACGGACTCGCGACAGGCCGCGACCGCGGCCCGCCACTCTGATCGGCGGCGGGGAGCCCGGTTGCGCAAGTGTGGCGCCGGGTGGTGCCGCAAGCGCTCAGCGAGACGAGCGCGGCGCCCCTCTCGACGCCTTCGCCGTCTCGAAGTGGCGGAGCGCGGCGTCGAACTTGTCGCGGCAGCCGGGATTGCAGAAGCCGACGACGTTGCCGTTGAACTCGGTCAGGGAGTCGGCTTGGACCGGCTCCCCCGACCAGGGGCAGGTCTCGTTGATAGAGTCGGAAATCGTAACTGCCCAGGTCGTCTGATTTGTCATTTTGGGCCAGTGGATTGAGGCGTTTCTCGTTCGGAGTTGGTGGAAAGGGCTTGACGGGAATTTCGGGAAATGACTCAACAACGACATGAGCAATCCCGAGTCGCCGCGCGGCCCTTCGACGGGAGCAGCGCCCGAAACGCCCGCGCAGAAGATCGCCCGCCTGGAGGAGGAGAACGCCCGGCTTCGGGAGGAAAATGCCTGGCTTCGGCAGCAGAACGCGCGGCTGGAAGAGCAAGTCGCGCGTCTCGTCGAGCGCATCGAGGAGTTGGAGCGCCGTCTCGGCCTCAACAGCGGCAACAGCGGCAAGCCGCCTTCGAGCGATGGGCTGAGGAAGCCGAATTCGAAGCGGCGAACCCGAAGCCTGCGCGGCAAATCGGGCCGCAAGCCCGGTGGCCAGCCCGGCCACAAGGGCAAGACGCTGCGCCGCGCCGATCACCCGGATCGGGTGAAGGATCACGTCCCGGCTTCCTGCAAGGGATGCGGTTCGCCGCTTTCGGACGCGGCCAGGGCGGGAACGCCCGTCGCCCGCCAGGTGTTCGATCTGCCCGAGCCGAGCCCCCTGGAGGTGACCGAGCACCGGGCGCATGCCAAGTGCTGCGGGCATTGCGGGACGGTGACCCGGGCGGCGTTCCCCGACGGGGTGTCGGCGCCGGTGCAGTACGGCCCGCGCATTGCCGGGGTGGCGGTCTACCTTCAGCACGCTCACTTCCTGCCGGAGGATCGGCTGTCGCAGGTGATGGCCGAGCTCTTCGGCGCGCCGGTGACGGCTGCGACGTTGGCGACGATGAGCGAGAGGGCGGCCGAGCGGCTGCGGGACGCGGCCTTGCACATACAGGACCTGGCGGCGGGCACGGCGCGGGTGAAACACATGGACGAGACCGGCTTGCGGATCGGCGGTCAGACGCAGTGGCTTCATGTGATCTGCACGCCGCTGCTGGCGGCGTACCGGGTCAGCGGCAAGCGCGGCGCCCTGCTCTCGGGTGTCTCCGGCATCGTCGTGCACGATCACTGGAAGCCGTACTTCGCGATGGAAGGGGTGGAGCACGGCCTGTGCAACGCCCATCACCTGCGGGAGTTGCAGGCGCTGGTGGACATCGAAGGGGAGGCTTGGGCCCGGCGGATGCAGCAGCTCCTGCGCCGAGCCAATCGCGCCGCCCGCATCGCGCTGGACAAGGATATCGCCGTTCCGGCGAGGCTTGTGGCGCTGATCGAGCGCCGATACGACGAGATCATCGCCGATGCGCTGGCCTTTCACGAGAGCCAACCACCGTTCTCGCCTGGCAAGAGGAAGAAGCGCCGGAAGCGAAGGATCGGTCACAATCTGGCCTTGAGGCTGCGCGACCACAAATGCGCGGTGCTCCGGTTCCTGATCGACCTCGAGGTCGGGTTCACGAACAACGAGGCCGAGCGCGACCTTCGGATGATGAAGCTGCGCCAGAAGATCTCCGGGGGCTTCCGGTCCGCGCAGGGGGCCGAGAACTTCGCCATCCTGCGCAGCGTCATCACCACCGCCAGAAAGCAGGGCTGGAATATCATCGAAGCCCTGACCAGCCCATCGGATCGGCTCATCGCCACCGTCAAGTGCGCGTAAGCTCACCTGGCACGGGTTCTCCAACAGCGGAGCCATTCTCATAAACGATCATGGTCGACGCCGTGCTGGACCACCCCATAGAATGAAAATCGGTGCCCGTCGCGCGGGCGGACTTCGGGCCACATCGGGGTAGCTTACCGGTCGCAGTCCGCAAGAGGGGCATCGTGAGCTGTGAAACCCGGCGACCCCAGAGGAGCACACGGGCGTCGCGTGGGTAGCGTTGTGCCGAATCCCAGAGAATTTTCACAGCAAGAACCTGGGCAGTTACCGGAAATCTCTAGATCAGCCATTGTGCCTCGCGTTCGTTCCCGATCGGGTTCAGCACGGCGAGCCCACCCGCCGCGCGCCTAGTCCCGATAGTCGGGCTCGGTGCGGTCGAGAATCCGCTTGATCGCCGTGAAGTGCTCGACCGCGTAGCGGTGCCTGTTGTCCCGCGACAATTGACGCACGGCTTCCTCCTCCATCTCGCGCGGGATCGGCTTGAGCGGGCGGCCGGTGCTCATGGCGAGGATCTGAACCATCGCCGCGCGCTCCAGGTAGTAGAGGTCGTCATAGGCCTTGGCGACGTCGCCGCCCCCCACCATCACGCCGTGATTGCCCATGAAGAGGATGTCGGCGCCGTCCATCGCGCGCGCTACGCGCCCGCCTTCGCTCTCGGCCAGGGCGACGCCGCCGTAGTCCCGGTCGTAGGCGATGCGATGGCTGAAGCGGAGCGCGTTCTGGCTAGCCGGCTCCAGCTTGCCGTCCTCGACCATGGCGAGCGCCAGCACCTCAATGGCATTCACTTAGCGGTTTTCGACTGTTCACTTAAGGAGTCGTGTTCTTGCGCTGTCGGTTGCGTGCGTTTCTGTCGTTCAGGTGTTCAGGCGACGGCCCGCTTTGCGCGTGCCCACTTGCCGCGGGGTTTGCGCGACCTGCGTTCGCAGGACCGGCCGGGGCGCGGGCGCTGACGCGCCTGGTTGATGCAGGAGAGGACATGGCTGAGAGTTTCGGCGACCATCGCCGTATGGCGCAGCAGCAGCGCTTCGAGGTTGCGCGCGACGGTGGCGAGGCCGTTGCTGAAGTTGGCTTTCATCGCCGGCTTGCCGTCGGCAGGGCGCTCGGCGTCGAGGCTTGCGTTGCTGCGGTTGGTGAAGAGCCGGGTCATGGCGATGAGGTTGAAGTGGGCGAAGAGCTCCTGGCGGACGCCGCGCTCGGTCTGGCTGTGGAAGGCCTCGACGGCCATGGCCTGTTTCGAGGTCTTGTAGAGTTCCTCGATTCCCCAGCGCGCGTGATAGAGCTCGGCCAGTTCCGCGACGCTCCAGGCCTTGGGGTCGAGGAGGGTGGTGGCGAGGATGAAGACCGTGCTGCCGATGCGGTAGCGGACCAGTCGCAGGCGCAGCGGGGTGGCGTCGACGTGCGGCGTCTTGCGGCGCAGCTTTCTCAGGGTGTCCTTTCCGGGAGCGACGGTGATCGGCGCGTCCGTGCGGCCGTCGGCGATGAAGGCGTCGAGGGCGGCGCCTGCCTTCTTCTTGATCCGGAACACGGGGTGCAGGCCGCGGGCGACATGGGCGTGCAGCATCTCCCAAGAGTAGTAGCCGCGGTCATAGACCACGATGTCGTTGGCCGAGAGCGCCTTGAGGTGGGCGAGGGCGGCCCTTCTTTCGTCGCCGTGCGCGACCAGGTCGAAGTCCACCGGGATGTTCGCGTGCAGCCGGTAGAGGCAACTCAGCAGGCCCTGCGGGTAGTGGGCCGCCTCGGAGGGCGTGCGGTAGCCGGCCTTGAGCAGCGGCCGCGGCAGGTTGAGCTTGGAGCCGTCGACCGCGAACACGCGGTGGCCCTTCCAGGCCGGGCCGTCGGCGCGCTTGAGGATCTCGGCGTGCAGCGTCTTGAACACCGCCTCGTCGACCTTGGCCCGCGCCATGCACATCGCCGAGGCCGAGACCGGCGCCGGCTGCGGCAGTGCGACGCCCAGGACCCGGCACTGCTCCCACAGCCCGGCCAGCGTCGTGGCGTAGCCCGCGCGGCCGTTCGAGAACGCCAGCCGGAAGATGAAGAGCATGACGAGAAGGGTGTCGAGGACCCGCCGGCGGCTCTGCCACACCCGGTCGTGATCGGCGGCCACCGCCGCCAGTGCGCCGATCAGGTCCTGCCACAGCGCCACGAAGGGATCGTCCGGCGCCAGCGCTGCCGGCCGTGTCCTGTTCCCGCGCCGCGCCGGCCGCGGGCCTTCGAGCAGGATCGAGCGGAAGTCCGGCGTCAGCGGGTAGACGTAGACGCTTTTGCGGGTCTTGCCCTTGCCGCCCCCGGTCTCGCCGAGACAGCGCCAGTTGGCCGCGCGGTAGCAGGCGCCGTCGAAGAGGCTGGGGTCCACGAAGGTCTCCACCAGAACCGGGCGCGCTCCGAAGCGCGCCTCCCAGTCGCCGGGCAGCTGGCGCAGCGCCATCGACAGCGCTTTCGACGCCAGGTTGTCGACCCGGACCCAGGGAAAGATCAGGAAACGCGTGTGACCCACGACCAGATCGAGGTGCTTGCGGAAGCCTTCCGCCGGCCACCCGATCCACTCGTCGCGGCAGGGCAGCGTGCGCGACGCCCGGGCAAACAGAAGGCAGCCCAGAGGCCGCCCGTGGCGGTCCAGGAGAAAATAGCGCAGATGCGCGCCGACCAGACGATGCAGCCCGAGATAGTGGTGGCGCGCGACGAACTCGTTCCACAGCCCGCCCTCCTCCTTGCCCGCCGCAATCGACAGGCGCAGCGGCATCAGCGCGGCCAGGTCCTCCGCGATCGCCGCGGCCGGCGCCGTCCGCTCGCTCCGGGCCATCGCCTCCTGCGGCCCCCGCACCTGCGCCTCGTCCCGCGCCGGCAGGGTCAGGATGCCCAGCCGCTCCAACTCCTCCAGCATCCGCAGGCAGACCGCGACACGGTTCCGCCCGCTCGGCGCGCGCCAGTTCAAATGCTCGCAGATCGTGTGCCCGAGCTCGTTGCGGCTGATCGCCGGAAACAGCGCCACCGTCTCCTGGATGTCGGCAATCTGCCGGCGGGTCAGACGTCTGCCGAAAAAGGTCGTCGACTTCAGCGCGGTGATGCGGGGGTCCATGGGCCGGCTCCACTGACAGGGGGACAGCCACAGTGTGCCAAAGCACACGCCGCCGGTCAATCCCCCTCGTGCGGGAAACGCCGAGACCGACAATCCACACAAGAAATCAACTCGTTACGACACCACCAAAAAAACCCCGGAACAATCTTCGCGCCAAATGAATGCCATTGGCCAGCACCTGGGGCTGATGGGTGTGCATCAGGCAGCGCAGGTCCGGCCGCGCTTTGTGAAGAGGAGCGTGAAGACAGATGGCGGTCTCTTCCACGTCGCCCTCGCCCTCGATCACGCGGCCGTCCATGTCGACGACCAGGAGCGTGCTGGCGCGCACCTCGCTCCAATGGGTGCCGTAGGCGATCAACAGAAAGCGATCGTCGCTCCCCGGCAGCATGAGGGAGAAGTGGTTGCAGACACCCTCGTTGAGCCCGTGGTGGCAGGCAATCCGGTAGGCCGCCGCCAGGTCGATCCGCGCATCGCGCTCCGTCTCGCTCATGGTCCCTCCGCCGCTTCTGCTCGCAAGCCCACCGCTCGTCCTCGCGCGGCCGGGCCAAACCGGGCACAATCGGCCGGCAATCGCCATACCTGAGCGCAAAGGACGGGCCGATGCCGGCCGCAGACTGGTACTTCGATTTTCTCTCTCCCTATTCCTATCTGCAACTCGCTGAATTCGACCGCCTGCCGCCGGACCTGGAGGTGACCTACCGGCCGGTGCTGTTCGCAGGGCTCCTAGCCCATTGGGAGCACAAGGGGCCTGCGGAGATTCCGGCCAAGCGCGTGCAGACCTACCGCTGGTGCCACTGGTACGCGGCGCGCCACGGCATCCCCTTTCGCATGCCGCCGGCGCACCCCTTCAACCCGCTCCGCCCGCTCCGCCTTGCAGTCGCCCAGGGCGCCGAGCCTGCGCTGATACGCGCGCTGTTCGATGCCATATGGGCCGAGGGGCGCGACCTCTCCCAAGACGAGGAGTGGCAGGGGCTGACCGGGCGTCTCGGCATCGCCAACGCCGACGAGATGATCGCGGCGCCGCAAGTCAAGGAGGCGCTGAGACGGGGCACCGAGGAGGCCGCAGAACGCGGAGTCTTCGGGATCCCCACCTTCGTCATCGGTGACGAGGTCTTCTGGGGCCTCGATACGACCGATCTGGTGCTGGATTACCTGAACGATCCGACCATGCTCAAGACTGGCGAGTACGCCCGGATCTCCGACCTCCCCATCGCCCAGGCGCGCAAGCTCTAAGGCGCAGTGCCGCGCCTGGGCAAGGCGATGAAGATGAGTGCGCTCCCGAACATGATCAGGCTGTAGGTGGCCGCCGGCACGACGGTAAGCCCGCCGCCGAAGAGAAGCGTCGCCACGGCGATGGCGAGCGTGCCGTTCTGCACCCCGCATTCGATGGAGATGGAAATGCGCTGGCGCGGACCGGTCGCCAGGAACCGCGCGAGCAGGTAGGCCAGGGCCATCATCACCACGTTCAATACCGCCGTCACGGGCCCGGCCTGGCCCATGTACTCGAGCGCGTTCTCGTGCTCCTGGTAGATGGCGGCGGCCAGCACCAGCACGAAGAGCAGCGCCGAGATCCTGCGCGCGGTGTGGTGGGCCCGCGTGGCGAAGCCTTCGGCCCAGCGGCGGACCGCGAGTCCGATCAGCACGGGCAAAGTGACGATCATGAAGACGCCGAGCGCGGTTTCGATGACGGAGATGTCGCCCGCGTCGCCGCCTACGAGACTGGCGTAGCTGAACACGACGATGAAGGGGATCGTGACGACGCTGAGCAGACTGACGACGGCGGTGAGCGAGATGGAGAGCGCCACGTCGCCGCGTCCGAAGGCGGTGAGCAGATTGGAGGTCACCCCGCCGGGTGCGGCGGCGATGATCATGACCCCGAGCGCGAGCTCGGGCGCGAGCGGCCAAATGCTGACGAGGCCGAAGGCCACCGCCGGCAGGAGCACCACCTGCGCCACGGCGCCCACGAGGAAGTCGCGCGGCTGCTTCGCGACCCGGGCGAAGTCGCCGACGGTGAGCCCGAGCCCGAGCGAGAGCATGATGAACGCGAGGGCAATCGGCAGTACGACGTCCGTCACGATCCCCATGCCCGCGTCCCTCCTGTCGGAACTGAACTGGAGTTCCTGAAGGGTGCGTCATACCGGCTCGAGGTTCAAGGTCGCGCCGCGCGTGCGGGATCGCGCGCGCGGCCGTCGTGAGCGACGAAGTGCTAGCCGGAAATGGCGTCGTCGAGGGCGCGGATCAGGCGTTGGACCTCGTCCACCGTGTTGTAGTGGACCATGCTGGCGCGGACGACACCGCCTCGGTCGGCGAGGCCCAAGGCCTCGATGCAGCGGGCGGCATAGAAGTCGCCGGCGCCGATGGCGACCCGGTGCGATGCGACCGCGCCGGCGATCGCGCCGGCATCCCGGCCCTCGACCGCGAAGGCGACCGTGGGCGCCCGCAAGCACCGGTCGGCGCTCGGGTTGCCGATCAGGCGGACACCGGGCTTCGCCGCGAGGAAGTCCAGCAGCGGTGCAACCAGGGCCTCCTCATGCGCCGCGATGAGCTCGAAGATCGCGGCGAGGCGAGCGTGGAGCGGGAGATTGGTCTCCCCCTCATGGTGGGCATGAAGCGCGTCGAGATAGGCGGTGACGCCGGCGAGGCCCGCGCTCAGCTCGTGGTTGGGACCGCCTGGATTCAGCTTCAGCGGCAGCTCATCGTCGAGGAAGAAATGGTTGAGCGGCGCCGCTCGCTCGAAGTGCGCGCGCTTGCCGTAGAGGAGTGCCAGGTGCGGCCCGTAGAGCTTGTAGGTGGAGCAGAGGTAGAAATCGACATCCCACGCCTTCACGTCGATGGCGCGGTGCGGCGCGTAGGCGACGCCGTCCACACAGGCGAGCGCGCCCGCGTCGTGGATCATGCGCACCAGCCCCGGCACGTCGGTAAAGCCGCCGGTGATGTTGGAGCAATGGCCGAAGCAGACAAGGCGGGTGCGCTCGTTCAGCAATATCGCGAGACCTTCCGGCTCCAACGCCATGCTGCCCTCGTCGAAGCGCCACTCGCGCACCGTCATGCCTGCCGCCGCGAGCTTGCGCCAGGCGCCGACGTTCGCCTCGTGGTCGAGGTTGGTGACGACGATCTCGTCGCCCTCGCGGAAGCCGGGCCTGAGCGCCTGGGCGAGGAGGAAGACGTTCATGGAGGTGGAGGGCCCGATCACCACCTCTTCGGGCTGGGCGTTGATCATGGCCGCCATCGCCCGGTGGCTTTCTGCGATCATTTCCGCGGCGCGGGCGGACGCGGGATAGGCCGCGCCCGGCTGCACCTGGTACTCGGCCATGTAGGTGCGGATGCGGTCTAGCACCTGCGCCGCGGCGAGAGTGCCGCCCGCGTTCTCGAACAGCGCCCAGGGGCCCGCGAGCGCCGGAAAGTGCGCGCGGGCGAAGGCGGTATCGAGCGGCGGAGACGTGCCGCACTCAGTCATGATGCGGTCGTTCCGCACTCATTCATGATGCGGTCGTTCCGCACTCATTCATGATGCGGTCGTTCCGCACTCATTCATGATGCGGTCGTTCCGCCCGACGCTCCCGGCGTCATTCGGTGGGGCCGCCGGCCTCGGTCCAGGCCTGGAAGCCGCCGCTAAGGTTCGCGACCCCCGAATACCCTATGTCCTGCAACGTCTTGGCGGCGAGCGCGGAGCGCCCGCCGGAGGCGCAATAGATCACCAGCCGCTTGCCCGACGAGAGCGCGGCGCTATGCATCGGCGAGGTGGGGTCGGCGATGAACTCCAGGAAGCCGCGCGGCGCGGCCACGGCGCCGGCGATGGCGCCGGCATCGTGCTCGGCCCGCTCGCGCACATCGACGAAGACTGCATCCCCGCCGTCCACGAGCGTCAGCGCCTCGTCCACCGAGATGCTGGCGATCTCGGCCAGCGCCTCGCCGATCAATTGCATGGATGGCGTTACCATGGTCCCTCTCCTCCTGCAGCCAGCGCCCTGCAGCGCGCCCGCTCAGTCCACCTTCGCAGCCACCGCCTCGATCTCCACCAGCCATTCGGGGAGCGCGAGCGCCGGCACGATGATTGCGGTCGATGCCGGGCGGATGCCGCCGAGCGCTTTCTTGCGCGCTGCCGCGTAGGCCGGGAAGTTTTCGTGGCCGACGATGTAGCCGGTGATCTTGACGATGTCCTCGACGCCCATGCCGCCCTCGGCGAGCAGCGCGAGGACGTTGGCCCAAGTCTGATCGGCCTGGGCGGCGAAGCCGTCTGCCGTCGTGCCGTCAGGCGCCACGCCCACCTGGCCTGCGGTATAGAGGAGCCGGGCGCCTGCGGGGATTTCGAGCGCTTGGCTGTAGCCGCCGCCAAAGGCCTCGACGACGGTGGCGGGGTTGTGCCGTTTCAACATGGCGAGTCCTCCTCGATCCGGTCCGCGTTCGTGACCTGTCCACTCTAGCCCAAGCACAGGATCGCGACACACCGCGTCGTGGTCGGTCAGGTCCTCGTAGCCCAGGACGATGCCAAAGAGCCGCTGGGCCGCGCCTTCAGGTCTCGACCGCCACGCGGGTGCCGGTTGCGGCCGCCTCGCGGGTGGCGAGCGCGAGCGCAAGCGAGCGCACGCCGTCCCGACCGGTGCAGGACGGCTCGCCGTCGCCCCGAATCGCCCCGTTGAAGAGGCGGACGACGCGCTCATAGACGGGCTCGTCCTCAAGATCGAGGGTCGTCTCGCCCGCCGCGGTGCTGAGCACCACCTCGGCACGCGTGGTCGGCATCATCGCGTTCCGGGCGCGCACGAACCCCTCGCTGCCGAGGATCTCGATGTCGGACTCCGTGTAGGTCGCCGCCCAGGACTGAAACAAATGGACCAGCGCTCCGCCACGCAGCCGCACCACCGACATCGCCTCGTCCTCCAGACCCGCCACGGTCATGCCGTGATTCACCGACTGGGCGACGACGTCGCCGGGCTCGTCGTCGAGCAAGAACCGCATCGTGTCGGCTACGTGCACGCCGAGGTCCAGGATCGGGCCGCCGCCCTCCCGATCGCGGACGCGCCAGTCGTGGAAGCGCTCCGGCAGCACGACCGCGAAGCAGATGCGCGCCGAGAGAATGCGCCCGATGCGTCCCTCCCTCACGATGTCGCGGATGGCGCGGTGGCCCACCGTGTTGCGCAGGTGGTGGTTGGTCCCCATCTGCAAGCCGGCCGCCGCGCAGGCGTCCACCATGCGCTGCCCGTCGGCGACGGTAAGCGCGAGCGGCTTCTCGCACAGCACATGCTTGCCTGCTTCAGCGGCCGCGACGGTTTGCGAACAGTGGAGCTCGTTGGTGGTGCTGATGTAGACCGCGTCCACGTCGGGGTCGGCGAGCAGCGCGTCGAGATCGCCGTAGGCGCGCTCGATGCCGTGCTCGCGCGCGTATGCATTGCCCCGTTCCTGATCGCTGCTCATGACCGCGACGACGTCGCTGTCTCCCTGGGCGCGGATCGCGTCGATCATCCAATCCGCCGCGATGCGGGAGGCGCCGATCAGGCCCCAGCCGATCTTCTGTGTCATGGTTCGTTCCTCACCTCAGCGGTGAACCGGTCGGTTCGGAGTGTGCTCGGCAAGCCGGCTCCCGCGCTTAGTCGCCGCCGGACGGACTCTGGCCAAGCGTATCAGGCCCGGTCTTCCCGCGCTTCCTCGGTCTCGGCAGCCGCTTCATCCTCGAGCCGGATGCGTTCGGCACGGCGGCGCAAGGAGACGTTCAAGACCACTGCACCCACCGTCAGGGCGCCGATGACGAGCTTGAACCAGCCCGAATCGACCCGCGCCATGACCACGCCGTTGTCGACCATGCGGATGATGATGATGCCGATGATCGGGGCCAGGATCGAGCCGAAGCCGCCGAAGAGCGCGACGCCGCCAATCACGCAGGCCGCGATCGCCTGCATTTCGTAGCCGCTGCCTACCGCCGGGTACGCCGAGTGGCTGCGCAGGGCCTGAAGGATGCCTGCCCAGGTCGCGAGCGTCGAACAGATCATGAAGCAGGTCATCTTCACCCGCCTCACGTCGATGCCCATGTCCTGGGCCGATTGTTTGTGGGAGCCGGTCGCATAGATCCAACTGCCAAAATTGGTCCGATGCAGCACCCAGCCGAGCACGATTGCGACGCCCAGGTACCAGATCAGCGACGCGCGCACGACACCGCCCTCGGTGAGATAGCCGACGAACACCCAATCGGGCATGTGCTTGGGCCAGCGCGGCGGGTAGCCCCCCGAAAAGACGACCGTGGCAGAGCGGACGATGAAGAGGGTGCCGAGCGTCGTGATGAAGGAGGGTATGCGGAAGGTAAGAGTCACGAATGCGTTGAAGTAGCCGATGAGGAGCGCCCCTCCGGTGGCGACGGCGAAACCGAGCCACGGGTCGAAGCCGTACTGGGCGACGAGGATCACGGGCATCACTGTCCCCAGCGCAAACACCGAGCCTACCGACAGGTCGAACTCGCCCGAGATCATGAGGAGCGCTGCGCCGAGCGCGATCAGCCCGAGCTCCGGCACGATGGCCAGGATCACGCGCATGTTCCCCTCGGTCATGAAGCGCTCGCCGCTGAGGCCGAGCCCCACGGCGAGCGCGATCGCGACGACGATCGAGGCGATCTCGGGTCGCGACAGCAGGAGCTTGGTCAGTGCTTTCACGGTTCCGCGTCCGGGCGAGTCCTGCAGCGCTTCATGTCAGACGATGAGATCCGTGAGCTCCTCGATGGAGGTCTCGGACTTCGGCATCTCGGCCGCCTTCTCTCCGCGCGAGAGCACGCACAGGCGGTCAGCAATGGGGTAAACGTGGTGCAGGTTGTGCGTGATGAAGACCGAGGTGATGCCTTGAGCCTTCAGTCCCTCAACCCAGCCCAGCACCTTGTTGGTTTCCTTGATCGACAAGTGGTTCGTCGGCTCGTCGAGAATCAGCACTTTGGTCTTGAAGTACATCGCGCGGGCGATGGTGACGCCCTGGCGCTCGCCGCCCGAAAGCTCTTCGACCGGGGTCGAGGGCGAGCGCAGGTGGAGGCCGACATCCCGCAGAGCCTCCATCGCCTCCCGCCCCATCTTGCGGAAGTCCATGTTGCCGATGCGGCCGATGCGGGCGGTGATTGGTTCGCGGCCGATGAAAATGTTGCGCTCTATGGAGAGCGTGGGCGCGAGCGCGTTGTACTGGTAGATGGTCTCGATGCCGAGATCCATGGCCTCTCGCGGCGAGGCGAAGCTGACGCGCTTTCCCTGAAAGAAGATATCGCCAGAATCCTGGCGGTGGGCACCGGAAAGGATCTTGATCAGGGTCGACTTGCCGGCGCCGTTGTCACCCACCAGCCCGAGAACCTCGTTGTACCCGAAGTCGAGATCCACGTTCTTGAGAGCGTGGACACCGCCGTACCACTTGTGGAGCCCGGAGCAGCGGATCAGCGGCTCGTCGGTCTCGGCGGCAGGCGCGGGCGATGCCTCCGAAGCCGCATCGGCCACGTGCGTCTCAGCGGTCATGATCGCTCCTCCGGTTCGTTCGAGTCCTCGGATTCGGCATCACGCTCCTCTTGCTCGGCCAGCCGCATCCCCTGGCCGATCCGCATGAGGTACAGGTTGAACACCACGGCGGCGATCAGAAAGACGCCGATCGCGAACTTGAACCAGCCCGCGCCGACACCCGCCATGACCAGCCCGCTGTCAAGCATGCGAATGACGAAGGCGCCGACGATGGGCCCGAGGATCGAGCCGAAGCCGCCGAACAGCGCTACGCCGCCGATGACCGAAGCGGCGATGGCCTGAAGCTCGAAGGTCTCGCCCTGATTGGGCAATCCCATGTGGGAGCGCATCACGGCGAAGATGCCAGCCCATGTGGCGCACATTGAGCAGATCATGAAGCACACGGTCTTCACACGCCGGGTATTGATGCCCATGTCCCGGGCCGATTGGACGTGGGCGCCGGTGGCGAAGATCCAGTTGCCGAAGTTGGTGCGATGCAGCATCCACCCCAGCACGATGGCGATGCCCGCGTACCAGACGAACGAAGCCCTGAACAATCCTCCCTCGACGATGACCCCGGTGAACAGCTTGTCGGGCAGATCGGGGGTCCACACCGGCATGTGACCGCCCGAGATGACCACGGAGACCGAGCGCGCGGCGAACATCATGCCCAGCGTCGTTATGAAGGAGGGAATGCCGAAGGTCAGCGTAACGGAGGCGTTGATATAGCCGACGCTTGCGCCGGCCAGGGTGGCGATGACGAGGCACGCCCACGGGTCGACCCCCATCTGGTTGAGGAGGACCGGGAGCATACCGCCCAAGGCGAACATCGAACCGACGGAAAGGTCGAACTCACCCGCGATCATCAGGATGGTGACGCCCAGCGCCAGCAGGCCGAGTTCGGGGATGATGCCGAAGAGCACACGCCAATTGCCCGCGCTCAGGAACACGGGCGTGTTAATGAAGAAGATGGCGCCCAGCACGATCATCACCATGAGGGCGGTGATCTCGGGCCGTGACAGGACCGTCTTCGCGAGGCCCTTCATGTGACTCCCGCAACCATCATGGCACCTGCGTCCCGGCGGGCGGTCACGCTGCCCGGGGTCCGGCGAGCGGATCGGGCCGGCGGCCCGGGCAGCGCACGCGGCGCCCGGACCCTTGCCGGTTCTCCCGGTAACCTGAGTCGTCGCACCTAGCGCTTGTTCTGCGCCGACAGCCCGAGGACCTGGTCCGCGGTCTGGGGCGTGACGATCAGCTCGCCCGTGTCGACGCTCCAATGTCCCAGCCCGTACTTGTTGTGCAGGTAGAGCTGCATGACGGAGAGGAACGCCTGTAGGTAGGGCTGCTGATCGACCGTGACTTGGATCCAGTTCTCCTTCATCTCTTCGAGCTTGAAGGTATTGAGGTCGAACCCGCCGAGCAGCACCTGTCCGGGCTCGTAGCCGAGATCACGCAGCGCGCGGGCCACGCCGACCTCCCAGAACCCGTTGTCCAGATAGGCGGTCGTGTTGGGATTGGTCTGGATGTATGAGCTCACGCGGGCGCCGGTCACGCCAAGGTCATAGCCGGCATCGATGTTGGCCCACGTAATATCGCGGCCCGGATTGGCCGCCGCATACTCTTCCATGAACATCTCGGCGCCCAGGGTCCGATGCTGCGACCACTGCTGCCCGGGATCGTTGGTGCCGATGAGGACGTGAATCGGGCCTTCCTCGGGGAAGAACTTGGATATTCCGAGGCCCAATGTGTAACCGGCTTTGATGAGGTTGGAGCCCATGTAGCCCATCCGCGCACTGCCCGCCGCGCCGTCCGCGTCGTCGACGTTGTAGGAGACCACGGGAATGCCCAGGTCCATGGCGCGCTGGATCGTGCCGTCGAAGGCCTCGGGGTCCATGATGGTGGTGGCGATGCCGTCGGGCTGCTGCTCGACCGCGGCCTCCAGGTTCTGCAGAACCTCGCCGATGTTGCCGTCCTGGGTCTGCAGGAACACCATCTGGCAGTCGGCGTTGATGAGCGCGCAGGCCTCCTCCATGCCGTTCTTCTCGATCTCCCAGAACTGGTGTCCGGGGGCGGCGTGATGCACCAAGATGAAGTTGTAGCTCTCGTCCTCGGCTTGCGCGTCGGTAGCCGCGAGCCCAGCGGTCGCGAGACCGGCGGCGGCGAGGGCGCAGACTATCTTCCTCATGATATTCCTCCCTTGAGTCGGTTTGTGATTAGCCTCGACCAGAATAGCAACCCAGGTGAGGCGTTTCCACACGCGTTGCGCCCGCGACCCTCCCCAGCGCAGCCGTCGGCGTCGATGCCGCGCGTGTCGGGGACGAGGTAACCCGCATTCCGAGCAGGCAACTAGGTGGGAACGGATCAGGCTGACGGTGGCCAACCGAACTCGACCTGCCAGTGCAGGGCGCGGGCGGACGGTTCCCGCCCCTCGGGATAGTGCGCCGAGAACGTCCCCGGCAACCCGGCGATCGCGGGTCTATGCGGCTCCCGCCGCCTTCTCCGCCCAGCTACGTTCGGCCAGGCGCCGCTTCATGCGCTCGTGGGCCTCGTCGGAGCCGTCGTGCCAGGTGCCGAACAGCGCGTCCCAGATCATCAGGCCGTCACCGCCACCGTAGTTGCACTCGAAATACTTGTGGTGGAGGTAGTGGCCGTAGGCGCCGAAGGTCACGGACTTGCCCTCAGGCCCGAAGCTCTCGAATCCGTGGTGGCCCTGGGGCGACGAGAGGGAGGCGTGGTGCAGGTGGAACATCATGTGCAGCGGGTGCGAGGGAACGACCCAGTGCAGCAGTGCGCCCGAGAAGTAGAGCACGTGCTCCACCGGGTGCATCGACATGCCGGCCCATGGTCCGACATTGACGTTGCGGTGATGCACCTTGTGGGCCAGCTCATAGAGCGGCCGCCAGTGCAGCAGGCGATGCACGAAGTAGAAGTGAAACTCCCGGATTAGCGGGATCAGCAGCATGAAGATGACGAACCACACCGGGTCCGTGCGCAACTCAACGAAGGGCACGTAGCCGTTGGCGAAGGCCCACAGAGAAACGACCTCGTAGGCCGTCCAGATCGGCACGCCGCTGCCTAAGCACCAGAAGATGTTGTCCGCGAGCTGATTGTTGAAGGCGAACACCTTGTTCTTCTTGGCGAACGGGCGAAGCGTGTACTTGGTGTGCGTGCCCTGGGCCTTGAAGACGTAGAACCACAGGTGCCAGGCACCGAAGAGGAGCACCGTGAACCCTAGGTTGCGGGCGAAGATGATGGCGATCCACCACGCCTCGAAGGTCTGCATGTCGGCCAGCGGCGGTGTCATGTAGAACCACGCCACCGCGGGGAACGCGAAGAAGAGGAGGTTCCACGGCCAGAGGTAGCCCGGCCATCCGAAGAAGAACTTGAGGACCTCGACCGGCTTGAGCGGCCAGGTCATGAAGATCGGCTTCTGGATGATGTAGGGCGGCCGCCAGTTGCCGCGCTTGTCACGAGTGCCGAGGGTTGTCTCCGCCATCGTCTCTCTCCCGGATCGGCGGCGCGCAGGCTGCATGCCTCACGCCTTCCTCCTGCTCCGCCGGCCGGGCCGGGCAAGGGCCGCCGTGCAAGGCGTGACACGCGCCGTACCGCCGAGCAAGCTATCGAAAGCGCCTGTCCATCACAAGAAGATCACCGAGACAGCGGTTTCCCGGCTTCCTCGAGCTTGTGCGGGCCGGAGCCGCCAGGCGAGGTCTTCCTCGGACGCTTTCTCCCCAATCGATGAGCGCGTCCTCGCGAGCTTCAGTCCTCCATGCCTGCGAGGAACCCCTCGAACTCCTCGTCCGCGATGGGGACGATGTGCTCGGGCGCGGGGTAGGCGCCGGAGTGCACGTCGGCGATGAACTCCTTGAAGGCGGCGACGCGCTCGTTCTGCAGCCGTTCGTACTCGGCGGCGAAATTCCGGTAGGTCTTGGCGTGGCGCGGCTTGTGGCCGGAAGTGTGGCCCAGCACGTCTTCGGTGAAGAGGTACTGCGCGTCCGCGCCGGGGCCCGCACCCATGCCGAGCATGAGCATCGAGGTGTTCTTCGAAATCATCTCGCCGACCCGGTCCGGCACAACCTCGAGTTCTGCGCCGAAGGCGCCAACGGCCTCCAGCCGCTTGATGTGCTTCCAGACGGCCAGCGCCTCGGCTGCCGTCTTGCCGACGGCCCGCCACCCGGTCCAGGTTACGTTGGCCGGGACGAAGCCCACGTGGGCCACGATCGGAACGTGGTTGTCGCAGAGGAGCTTCTGGATGTCGTAGGACGCCGAGCAGTAGATGCAATCGGCCCCCATGCGCACTTGGTGGAATGCCCCCCGCAAGTAGTCCTCGGCGGTCACGTAGTCGCCGAACTGCCCGTAGGGCAGGCCTACTTGTACGAAGCAACGTCCCGCCGCCTCGCGCATTTCGGGCGAGAAGAAGCGTTCTTCGATCGAGAGCATGTCGATGCCGGCCTGGTCCGCCGCCGCCGCCTCTTCCAGCGTCTGGACGTAGAGCATCGTGATCTTTTCGCCCCTGGCCTTCATCGCGCGCATGTCGGCCACTGTCCTGCGATTTCTGTCGATAAAATCCACCACGGTTCAGACCCTCCCTGTCTGTCCGACCTCCCAAATCCTCCTTCAGCTTAGCGGATGACGCGCCGAACGCCACCGGACCGACGGGTCCGCACGCCTCAGATCGTGAACGCCTGGCGGAACGCCTCCAGCGCCGCCTCGGAATCGCCGGCGGCGTAGGCCTCCATCCCGACCGGGCCACGATAGCCCATGTCGTTCAACGCGCGCGCGACGGCCGGCCAGTTGACTTCGCCGGTCCCCGGCTCGCAGCGGCCGGGGACATCGGCCACCTGGACCTCGCCGATCCAGGGCAGGCAGCGGCGGCACCAGCCGATCAGGTCTCCTTCGCCCATCTGCGTGTGATAGAGGTCGAGGTTGATCCTGAGCTCCGGCCTGTCGACCGAGGCGACGAGCGCCATCACGTCGGCCGTGGCGCCAAAGGCGCAGCGCGGATGGTCGGTCGGGTTCAGGTTCTCGAGCGTGAAGGTCACGCCCAGCTCCGCCCCGAGATCGGCGATCCGGTTGAGCGTGTCGCGGGCCTTGAGCCACATGGCGCCGCTGACGGCATCGCACTGGAGGATTGGAATCCCGCCCTCGCCCAGCGCGGTTCCGTGCAGGTTGAGCCGGGCGACGCCGAGACGCTTGCCGACCGCCGCGGTTTGCCGCGCGCTGGCGAGCAGCGCATCTGTGCCCTCGTCGTCGGCGAGACGGCCCTGCAAGTAGCCGTTCATGATCGTGAAGGTCGCGCCCGAGCGTTCCAGCGCATCCAGGTCGAGATCCGGCCAGCTCCAGAGGCCGACGCCGAACCCGAGCTCGGTCAAGCGGCGCACGCGCCATTCGATGGGCTTCTCCGGCCAGAGCATCTCGGCGCAGGCCGCGAGCGCGAAGGGCTGTGTCATGGTGTCAGATCTCGACGAAGACCCGACCGTCCCGGACCCTTGCCGGATAGGTTTGCAGGTCCTCGAAGGCTGGTGGCGAGTCCACTTCGCCGGTGGTGAAGTCGAAGACGCTCGCGTGCCTCGGACATTCGATCGTATTTCCTTCCACGATGCCGTCGGCAAGGTGGATGTCCTCGTGGGTGCACAGGCCGTCGGTGCAGAAGAAGTCGCCCTCGTGATTGCGGAAGAGGGCGAACGCTCGCCCGCCGTGATCGAAGGACATGGCATCCTCAAGGTCGATGTCGTCGGCCGAGCAGACGTCTATCCAAGGCATCGGGCGTACCTTCGGGTCTCGTGGGATTCAGGTCCGGAGCGGGACGCCGATTCTATTCATTGGGTGACCTTGTATCCGGCTTTGGCCATGACGCGGCGGAGTTCGGCGTGTCCTTTTTTGGCCATCTCGAGCGGCGGGTTTGGCACCGGGTCCTGTTCCGCCTCGACCACGAACCAGCCCTCGTAGCCGACCTCGGCGAGGCGGTGGACGATGGTCTCGAAGTCGAGGTCGCCGTCGCCCGGCACCGTGAACGCCCCCTTGATGACCGCGTCCAAAAAGCTCTCCCGGCTGCGGTCGAGGCCGTCCACCACGCCCCGGCGCACGTCCTTGGTGTGGATGTGGCCGAGCCGGCGGCGGTAGCGCTCGATGACGCGCAGCCCGTCGCCGCCCGCAAACGCGAGGTGGCCGGTGTCATAGGCCAGCCGAAGCGCCTCGCCGCTGTGGCTCATCAGGCCGTCGAGCTCCGCCTCGGTCTCGATCACGGCGCCCATGTGGTGGTGATAGGCGATCGGCATGCCCTCCTCCGCGCACCACTCCGCAAACGCGGTCATGTTGCGGCCGTACGCCCTCATCCGGTCGTCGTCGGCGATGCGGGGCTTGGTCGCGAGCGGGGCGCTGCGCTCGCCCTGGATGGCGCCCGCGATCTCGCCATAGACGATGCAGGGCGCCTCGGCCGCGATGAAGAAGTCCATCATCGGCCGGATGCGCTCCTTCTCCGCCTCGATATCGCCCTCCAGCAGACGGCCCGAATGCCAGCCGCCGCAGACCGAGATCCCGTAGCGCTTCAGGATCGGCCCGAGCTCGTCCATGTCCATCGGAAAGCGCCGGCCGGTCTCCATCCCGCTAAACCCCGCCACCGAGGCCTGGCGCAGACACTCCTCCAGGCTCACGTCGTCGGAAAGCTCCACCAGATCGTCGTTCCACCAGGCGATGGGCGCGATGCCCAGCTTCGCTTCCAGCATCCCTCACACTCCCACGCGCTGCTTCGCCCGGATCTCTTCGTGATCGGCGCGGGCGGCCCGCACCGTCTCGCGCTCCGAGACCTCGGGCACGCCGACATCCCAGGCGGCATCGCCCGGCGTCCAGGTGTAGGCTTCCGTGGTGATCGAGAGGACCGTCGTCCGGTCGGTCCCCTTGGCCCACTCCAGTGCGGCCTCGAGGTCGGCGAGGCTCGCGCAGTGGCGCGCATGGGCCCCCATGGACCCCGCGTGCTGCGCAAAATCCACCAGCGGCGGGTCGCCGGTCGTAGCCCGCCGGCAATCCTTGAACAGGTTGTTGAAGCCGGGCGTGCCCTTGAACTCCTGCAGCCGGTTGATGACCGCGTAGCCGCCATTGTCGCAGATCACCACGATCATCTTGTGGCCCGTGAGGACCGAGGAATAGAGCTCGGCGTTCAACATCAGGTAGCTGCCGTCGCCCACCATGACGATGGGCGTGGATGAGCCCGCGGTCGCCATGGCATTGCCCCAGCCGCCGGCGACCTCGTAGCCCATGCAGGAGAAGCCGAACTCGAGGTCGAAGGTGTTGCGCTGCTTGACCCGCCAGCCCTTGGCGACCTCGCCCGGAATCCCGCCGGCGGCGGCGATCAGGTGGTCGCCCTCGCCCGCAGCCCGGTTCACCACACCCACCACCTGCGCGTAAGAGGGAACCGGCGCGTTGGTCTGCGCCTGGTGCTCGTCCAGGAGCGCGTCCCACTCCTTGAAGAGTGCCTGAGCCTTGGCCAGGTGGGCGCCCTCCACCTTCCAGGCGCCGAGTGCTGCGTCCAGCTCCCGCACCGTCTCCAGCGCATCGCCCACCACCGCAAGCGCCCGGTGCTTGGTCGCGTCCCAGCGCGCGGCGTTGATCGAGATGAAGGCCGCATCGTGCGCAAACGCGGTCCACGACCCGGTGGTGAAGTCCTGCAGCCGGGTGCCGATGGCGAGGATCACGTCGGCGCTTGCGGCGAGGGTATTGGCCGAGGTCGAGCCCACCACCCCGATCGGGCCGCAATGGACCGGGTCGTCGTGGCTGAACGCACCCTTGCCGGCAATCGTCTCGACCACCGGAATCCCGCGCTCGGCGGCAAAGGCCGCCACCGCCGCCTCGGCGCCGGAGTAGCGCACCCCGCCGCCCGAGATGATGAGCGGCGATTTCGCCGTCTGCAGCAACGCCGCAGCCTCGGCCACGCGGTCACGGTCCGGGCGCGGGCGGGGGATGGTCCAGACCCGCTCCTCGAAGAACGCCTCCGGGTAGTCGAAGGCCATCTCCTGCGTGTCCTGGGGCAGCGCGATAAAGGCAGGGCCGCAGTCGCCCGGGTCGAGCATGGTGGCGATGGCCTGCGGCAGCGACGCCATCAGCTGCGCCGGGTGCGCGATCCGGTCCCAGTAGCGCGAGACCGCCTTGAAGGCGTCGTTCACGGTGACGGTGGGGTCGCCGAAGTGCTCCACCTGTTGCAGCACCGGATCGGGCAGCCGGTTCATGAAGGTATCGCCCGCGAGGATCAGCATCGGCAGCCGGTTGGCATGGGCCGCGCCCGCAGCCGTCATCATGTTGAGCGCGCCCGGGCCGATCGAGGACGTCGCGATCATGATCTGGCGCCGGCGCTTCGCCTTGGCGTAGCCCATGGCCGCCAGCGCCATGGATTGCTCGTTCTGCCCGCGCCAGGTCGGCAGCCGGTCCTGAACCGGCTCCAGCGCCTCCGAGAGACAGGTGACGTTGCCGTGGCCGAAGATCGCGAACACACCGGCGAAGAGCGGAACCTGCTCTGCGTCGATGATGGTGTGCTGGCTGCAAAGATAGCGGACCAGGGCCTGCGCCATCGTCAGGCGTACGGTATCGCGTGGCATCGTCGTCCCCTCCCCGCGCAAGCGTGATCCCCGATGACTGACGATCTCATATTGACAGAGCGCGCCGGTTGCAATGACTGCTGTCGGCAGAGCGCCGGTGAGGTGCGCAGGAGACGCGAAGGGGCAGATCGCCTTCCGGCGCGCGCGATGGTAGGAAAGCGGGCGCAGCGAGGAGAGGGGCGGGCCCGCCGATGCCGCGTCGGTCCGGCCCCTACGCCGAGGGAGACGACATGCAACACAACGCGCTGAAAGAGATCTGGGCCTCAGGCTCGCCGGTGCTCAACGGCTGGTGCTCCATCGGCAATTCCTTCACCGCCGAGATCATGGCATCGCAGGGCTACGATGCGATCACGGTCGACGTCCAGCACGGCGCGCTGGACTACGCCGCGCTCCTGCCCATGCTGCAGGCGGTGCGCGCCTCTGACGTGGTGCCCATGGCGCGCGTCCCCTGGCTCGAGCCCGGGGTGATCATGAAGGCGCTGGATGCCGGCGCCATGGGTATCATCTGCCCCATGGTCAACACCCGGGACGACGCGGAAGCGTTGGTCTCCTACATGCGCTACCCGCCGCTCGGCCAGCGCAGCTTCGGCCCGACACGCGCGGCCGTCGCCATGCCGGGCTACGGCGTGGACGCCAATGCCGAGGTGCTGGCGATGGCGATGATCGAGACCGCCGACGGTGTGCGCAACCTCGAGGCGATCTGTGCCACGCCTGGCCTCGACGGCGTCTATGTCGGCCCCGCCGACCTCACCCTTGGCACCCAGGAGGGGCGGCTCCCGCCTGCGCTCGACCGGGAGGAGGAGGAGATGATCGCCATCATCCGCCGCATCGCCGACGTCTGCCGGGAAAAGGGCATCAAGGCCGGCATCCATTGCGGCACGCCGGAGTATGCGCTCCGCGCCATCGAGTGGGGCTACGCCTGGACCACGGTCGCAGCGGACTCGCGCCTGCTCGCCGCCGCCGCAGGCGCCTCGGTCGCCGCATGGCGCAGCCTCACAGGCCAAGACCTCCAGACCGAGCCCAAGTCCGGGAGCATCTACTGATGCCCCGCGCACAACAAAAACCCCAACTCCAGGTCGGTGTCATCGGAACCGGATACAAGACCAATGCCGAGACGACATGTCTCTAACTCTTGCTCATGGCTAGGCCGAAGGGCTGTCCATCGACCCGACCACACGGGCGCCGCGGAACATGCCCTTCGAATTCCGGTTATGCCGCCAACCGATTGGCGCTCTGCCCTCACTCCCATAACCAAGATTGCGGCAGAAGTGTGAAGGTCGGATTTTTCCCTGGTTCCGCTTTCGGACCCGTTGCCAGCCGCTTTTTCGAGACTTATCCTAGTTGCCACATATCGTCTGGAGGAGGCGCCGGCGGTATGAGAACCAAAATCACTGGCTGTAACGACGGCGAGACGAGCGTAGCTTGTCGGGGAAGGGAGCCCCACCGCCGCCCCGGATAAACGCGACACGATATCAGAACAAACATGGGATCAAGAGAGAAACTTACGAGAACAAACGGCTCATCACAGAGCGGCATGCACCTTTGCAATACTTGCATTGAGATTGCTCGCCGCCGTGAACAGCCGTGTTGCATCGGCTCACGCCGAGTGCAGAAGGCGAGTCAGCCGTGACGGACAGCTCTCCGCCGCGGGCACGAGACGCGCAGGACACCTGGCAGCAAATCCGGGCGCGTCTTCGGGCCGAATTGGGCGAGGCCACCTTCGCGAGCTGGCTGGCGCCGCTCACCCTGGTCGAAGTAGACGGCGATCAGGTGACCCTCGGCGTCGGCACCCGCTTCCTGCGCGACTGGGTCGCGTCGCACTATGCGCACCGCATCGCGGCCCTTTGGGCCGAGGAGCGGCCCGGCATCCAGAGCGCCCATATCGCGATCCACACGGGGCAGCCGCCAGCCAGCGAGGCCGAGCCGAGCACGCCGGCGCCCGCGCTCCCGCGCGGCGGCGCCCGCGGGCGGGGGAAGGACGGGGCGCTGGCCGATCTCGGCTCGCCGCTCAACGGTCGCTTCACCTTCCGCGAATTCGTGGTGGGCGAGACCAACGAGCTTGCCCACGCCGCGGCGCAGCAGGTGGCGGGTGTCGATCATCTCCCCTTCAACCCGCTCTACCTCTACGGCGGCGTCGGCCTCGGCAAGACCCACCTCCTGCACGCAATCGCGTGGTGCATCCGCGGCCGCGAGCCGGGGCGGCGCGTCCTCTACCTCTCTGCCGAACGGTTCATGTACCGGTTCGTCCAGGCGATCCGGCGAAAGGACACGGTGGCGTTCAAGGAGCGGCTGCGCTCCGCCGACGTGCTGTTGATCGACGACATCCAGTTCATCTGCGACAAGGAAAGCACCCAGGAGGAGTTTCTCCACACGCTCAACGCATTGCTCGACCATCGCTGCCAGGTGGTGGTCTCCGCCGATCGCGCGCCCTCCCGCCTCGAGGGCATGGAAGAGCGGCTGAGATCCCGCCTTGCCGGCGGGCTTGCCGTCGACATCCTGCCTGCCAATTACGAGCTCCGGCTCGGAATCCTGCGCGAGAAGGCGGGGCCGCTAGGGATCGCCGATGCGCCGACCGAGGTGATGGCGTTCCTGGCGCGGCAGATCACCTCCAACGGGCGCGAGCTGGAGATGGCGCTCCATCGTATTGCCGCCCACGCTGCGCTGCTCGGCGGCGCAATTACGCTGCAGATGACCCAGTCGGTGCTGCGTGACGTGCTCGTCGCGAAGGAGCGCCGCATTACCATCGAGGAGATCCAGCACCGAGTCGCCGCGCACTACAACATCAAGGCGGCAGAATTGTCCTCCAGCCGGCGCGCGCAGGTTGTGGTCCGGCCGCGCCACGTGGCGATGTACCTCGCCAAGCAGCTCACGTCGCGCTCGCTGCCAGAGATCGGCCGCAAGTTCGGCAAGCGCGACCACACCACGGTGATGTACGCGATCCGCCGTATCGAGGAGCTCAGGCCCAAGGACCCTGCCCTCGACGAAGACGTGGAGCGGCTCCGGCGTAGCCTCGAAGACCCGAGCGACTGACAGCTGATGCGCGCGAGCGGCTGGTCGCCGCGTCGCGGGACGTGTGGTGCGCCGATAGTGCTGCGGTATCCGCCACTTCTCCGCTATAATACGCGCTGATTCGACGGCGATTCAGGGGCCATTGCGAGCATGAAACTTACGATCGAACGCTCCACGCTTCTGAGCTCCTTGGCGCACGTGCAAAGTGTCGTCGAACGGCGCAATACGATCCCCATCCTCGCTAATGTTCGCATCGATGCGCAGGGGAGTGACCGCCTGCGGCTTACCGCGACGGACATGGACCTCGCGGTCGTCGACGAGGCCGATGCCGCGGTCGAGCAGGAAGGCGCGGTGACCACGACCGCGCTCACCCTCTACGACATCGTGCGCAAGCTGCCGGACGGCGCACAGGTCTCGATGAAGTTGGACGGGAGCGACGGCGGGCAACTCGACTTGGTTTCGGGGCGCTCGCGCTTCCGTCTCTCCTGCCTGCCGATCGCCGAGTTCCCGGTGATGGCCGACGACGATCTGCCCCATTCTTTCGAGCTGCCGAGGGATCATCTCCGGCGGCTGATCGACAAGACCCGTTTCGCCATCTCGACCGAGGAAACCCGCTACTATCTCAACGGTATCCACCTGCATAAGGCGGAGGATCAGGAGGGCATCGCGCGCTTGCGCGCCGTCGCCACCGACGGCCACCGGCTCTCCTGCGCCGACGCGCCGCTGCCCGAGGGAGCGGCGGACGTGCCGGCCGTGATCGTCCCGCGCAAGACCGTCGCCGAAGTGCGCAAGCTGGTCGACGACGGCGACGAGCCGGTCTCCGTCGCGCTGTCCGAGACCAGGATCCGCTTCGAGGTCGGCGCCGCCCAGCTCACCTCGAAGCTGATCGACGGCTCGTTCCCGGACTACGAACGGGTGATTCCGCGCGGCAACCAGAACGTGATGACGGTGGCGAAGGGCAGCTTCGCGGAGGCCGTGGACCGGGTCTCCTCGATCTCCACCGACCGCTCGCACGCGATCAAGCTCTCCATCCGCTCTGGCGCGGTGACGCTCACGGCCAACAGCCCCGATACGGGGACCGCGACCGAGGAACTCGATGCCGAGTATGGCGCCGAACCCCTCGAAATCGGCCTCAACGCGCGCTACGTGCTCGATGTCTCTGGGCAGATCGAGAGCGACTCGATCCGCTTCTTCTTCGGCGACGCCGGCTCGCCCTCGCTGGTGCGGGACACCGGCGATTCCGGCGCGCTCCATGTCATCATGCCGCTCCGCGTCTAAGTGGCCGCTCCAACCACACACGTCGCGACCGGGCGGCCGGCGTCGGCACCGGTGGCCGCGCGCTACGCGCTGACCCGGCTCGCGCTGACCGACTTCCGCAGCTACCGGGCGGAACGCCTCGCCATGGACCGGCGCCCCGTGGTGCTGACCGGCCCGAACGGCGCCGGCAAGACCAACCTGCTGGAGGCGGTCTCCTACCTCTCGCCTGGCCGGGGGCTCAGGGGTGCGCGGCTTGCCGATGTCGCGCACGTGGCAGGGCCTGACGCTAGCCCCGCCGAGGCCTGGTCGGTCGCGGCGACGCTGAGCGCCGATGGTGGCGAGACCGCCCTGGGCTCCGGCTGGCGGGCGCCGGCCGAGCCGGGGGAGGCGGAGCGCCGCGTGGTTAGGATCGATGGCGCGACAGCATCGGGGCCTGCGGCACTGGCCGAGCATATCGGCATGGTCTGGCTCACGCCCTCGATGGACCGGCTGTTCTCGGGTCCGCCGGCGGAGCGGCGGCGCTTCCTCGACCGGCTGGTTTACGCCATCGACACGGGCCACGCCGCACGGGTTCAGCGCTACGACCGCGCGCGCCGTCACCGCGCCCGGCTCCTGCGCACGGGCGCCAGCGACGATGCGTGGCTCGGCGCGCTCGAGCGCAGCATAGCGGAGAACGCGGTGGCAATCGGCGCAGCGCGTCTCGATCTCGCCATGCGGCTCGAACAATTCTTGCCGACCAGCGCGGTGCCATTCCCAAGGATTATGCTTGCGGCGGACGGGCTGATCGAGCGCTCGTTGGCGGGCGCCCCTGCGCTCACGGTGGAGGAGCAGTTCAGGGAACACCTCGCCGCGACGCGCCGGGCGGAGGCCGAGGGAGGCACGGTGGACGGGCCGCAGCGGAGCGACCTGATCGTCACCGACCGGGACCGCGGCATGGCGGCGGAGCAGTGCTCCACCGGCGAGCAGAAGGCCATGCTGATCGCGTTGATCACGGCCCATGCCCGCCTCGTGGAGCGCCAGCGCCGTTGCGCACCGGTGCTGCTGCTCGACGAGATCGCGGCCCACCTCGACGAGGGCCGCCGGCGCTCGCTCTTCGAAATCATCCTCGATGTCGGCGCCCAGGCATGGCTCACAGGCACCGAGCGGAGCGTGTTCTCCCCACTCGACGGCGCCGCGCAGTTCTTCACCGTGCGGCCCGGCAAGGTCGAAGGCGAGTAGGGCACATGGCCGACCCCGCCCCGAGCGGACCCGCCGCAGCCAAGGCTTACGACGCCGAGTCCATCACGGTCCTGCGCGGCCTGGACGCCGTGCGCAAGCGGCCGGGCATGTACATCGGCGACACCGACGACGGCTCCGGCCTGCACCGCATGGTGTACGAGGCCGTCGACAACGCCGTGGACGAGGCGCTCGCGGGCTATTGCGAGCACATTCAGGTGGTGCTCGGCGCCGACGGCTCGGCTTCGGTCAGCGACGACGGACGAGGGATTCCGACCGACATCCACGAGGAGGAGGGCGTCTCCGCCGCCGAGGTCATCATGACCAAGCTGCATGCCGGCGGGAAGTTCGACCAGAGCACCTATAAGGTCTCAGGCGGCCTCCACGGCGTCGGCGTCTCGGTGGTGAACGCGCTCTCGGAGTGGCTGGAGCTCCGCATCCGCCGCGACGGCACGGAATACGCCATGCGCTTCCTCGGCGGCGAGCCGGAGGCGCCGCTGCGCGTCACAGGGGAGACCGCCGAGCGCTCGGGCACGCGCGTGACCTTTCTGCCGTCGAGCCAGATCTTCACGCAAACCGAGTTCAATTTCGACGAGCTGGAGCATCGCCTGCGCGAGCTCGCCTTCCTCAATGCCGGCCTGCACATCACGCTGAGGGACGAGCGCGCGGCCGAGCCCAGGCTCGCGACCTTCTACTACGAGGGCGGAATCGAGGCGTTCGTCGGCTATCTCGACCGCGCAAAACAGTCCCTGGTCGGCAACGCGATCATGATCCGGGACCGCCGCGACGACATCATCATCGAGGCCGCGCTGCAGTGGAACGACAGCTATCACGAGACGGTCCTCTGCTTCACCAACAACATCCGCCAGTCCGATGGCGGCAGCCATCTCGCGGGCCTCCGCGCAGCGCTGACCCGTGCGGTCAACGGCTACGCAGTCCAGAGCGGCATCGCCAAGCGCGAGAAGGTGTCGATCACCGGCGACGACGCCCGCGAGGGGCTCACCTGCATCCTCTCGGTCAAGGTGCCCGATCCCAAGTTCTCCTCCCAGACCAAGGAGAAGCTGGTGAGCTCCGAGGTCAAGCCGGTGGTGGAAGGGATCGTCGGTGAGGGGCTAGGCCAGTGGCTGGAGGAGCACCCGACCGAGGCCCGCGCGGTCGTCGCCAAGGCTGTCGAGGCAGCGGCGGCGCGGGAGGCCGCGCGGAAAGCGCGCGACCTGACGCGGC
Organism: Alphaproteobacteria bacterium; assembly: GCA_963422645.2. Taxonomy (GTDB): domain Bacteria; phylum Pseudomonadota; class Alphaproteobacteria; order UBA828; family UBA828; genus WTGU01. The sequence goes on along the minus strand of CAXXVO010000004.1, from coordinate 363,577 downwards.
GCAAGAGCGCGCTCGAGGTCACGAGCCTGCCCGGCAAGCTCGCCGATTGCCAGGAGCGCGACCCCAGCCGCTGCGAGCTCTTCCTGGTCGAGGGCGATTCCGCCGGCGGCTCGGCAAAGCAGGCGCGGAACCGCCGCAATCAGGCGGTGCTGCCGCTACGCGGCAAGATCCTCAATGTCGAGCGCGCCAGGCTCGACAAGATGCTGAATTCGGCCGAGATCGGCACCATCATCACCGCGCTCGGCACCGGCATCGGGTCGGAGGACTTCGATCTGGCGAAGCTCCGCTATCACCGCATCGTCATCATGACGGACGCCGACGTCGACGGCTCGCACATCCGCACGCTGCTGCTCACGTTCTTCTACCGCAACATGGAGGCGCTGATCCGCGCCGGCCACCTCTACATCGCCCAGCCGCCGCTCTACCGGGTGAAACGGGGCTCGAGCGAGATCTATCTGAAGGACGACCGCGAGCTCGAGGACCACCTCATCGCTGCCGGACTCGAGGACGCGGTGCTCACGCTTCACGGCGATGCGGAGCGCTCGGGCAACGACCTGCGCGCCATCGTCGACACGGCGCGCGATACCACGGCGCTGGTCAGGGCGCTCACCCGCCGCGTGGCGCAGAATATCGTGGAGCAGGCGGCGATCGCCGGCGCGCTGACGCCTGCCATTCTGAACGATCCTGAGAAATCGAAGCCGACGGCTGCCTATATCGCCCTTCGGCTGGACGCGCTCGCGCCGGAGATCGAGCGGGGCTGGAAGGGGGAGATGCACGATACGCCCTCGGGCCCGGCGTTTCGCTTCTCGCGTACGCTGCGCGACGTGACTGAGAGTCACATGATCGACAAGGTGCTGATCACGACGCCGGAGGCGCGGCGCCTCGATGCTTGTGCGGCAGCGCTGCAGGAGATCTACAGCCACCCTGTCATGCTGCGGCGTAAGGAGACCGAGACCGAGGTCAACTCGCCGAGCGCGCTGCTTGAGGCGGTCTACGCGGCCGGGCGCAAGGGCCTCACCATCCAGCGCTACAAGGGCCTGGGCGAGATGAACCCCGAGCAGCTTTGGGAGACCACCCTCGACCCCGAGGTGCGGACCTTGCGGCTGGTGGAGATCAAACAGGCGCATGAGGCGGAGGAGATCTTCTCCACCCTCATGGGCGAGGTGGTGGAGCCGCGCCGCGAGTTCATTCAGCAGAACGCCCTCAAGGTCGTCAATCTCGACGTCTGATTTCCCGCTCCTCGCCGGCTGATGGCATCACGCCGCCGCTCGCCGCCGCCGAAGCGGCCCCGCACGCCGGCCAAGAAGCCGGCCCGGGCGCGCGAGAAGCCCAGCGGCGCCAAGGCCAAGGCAGCCCCCAAGAAGTCTAAGGCAGCGCCCAAGAAACCCAAGGCCGCGCCAAAAACACCCAGGGCAGCGCCCAGGAAAGCGAAATCGGGCGGCACCGCGCGCAAGACGGGTGGTGCCAAGCCGCGCGCTGGTACGAAGTCGCCCGCCCGGCGGTGGCTTGGCTGGCGCATCGCCAAGTGGAGCGCCGTCTTCGTCCTTTGGCTCGTGGTGCTTGGCGCCGGCTTCGTCGGCTACTACGCCCACGACCTGCCCGATACCGAGCACCTCACCGGGCCCGAGACGCCCCTTTCCATCACCGTGCTGGCGGCGGACGGCTCCGAGGTCGCCACCGTGGGCGAGATGTGGGGCGAGCTCGTGCCTGTCCAGGAGATGGCGCCGGTATTGCCCGAGGCGGTTCTCGCGATCGAGGACCGGCGCTTCTACACCCACGGCGGTATCGACGCCTTCGGCGTGATCCGCGCGGCCTGGCAGAACGCGGTCGAGGGCCGCGTGGTGGCGGGCGGCAGCACGATCTCCCAACAAGTGGCGAAACTGGTGTTCCTCACGCCCGAGCGTACCCTCAGACGCAAGATCCAGGAGGCGATGCTGGCCTTCTGGCTGGAGCGAGAGTTCAGCAAGGAGGAAATCCTCACGATCTACCTCAACCGCGCCTACTTCGGCGCCGGCGCCTACGGCGTCGATGCGGCCGCGCGGCGCTATTTCGGCCGCTCGGCGCGCGATGTCGACGTGGCGCAGGCTGCGATGATCGCGGGCCTCCTGAAGGCGCCGTCCCGCTACAGCCCGGCCAACGACCTCGCGCTGGCGCGCAAGCGCGCGGGCGTCGTCGTCGATGCCATGGTCGATGCCGGCTTTCTCAGCGAAGGCGAAGGGGTGGCCGCAAGCGAGCACGCGCGGACCCTCACCGTGGCCCCGCGAAGCGGCCCTGCGGCGGGCTACTTCGTCGATTGGGTGCGCGAGCAGGTGCCGGGCTATGTCGGGCGCGACCACGGAGCGCTCCGGGTGTTCACGACCCTCGAGCCTAAGCGCCAGCGGGCGGCGCAGGCGGCGCTTGCCGAAACGCTGGCCGACGCCGGGATGAGCCGGAAGATCGGGCAGGGCGCCCTCGCCGCGCTGGATGAGAGCGGTGCCGTGCGTGCCATGGTGGGCGGCCGCGATCATGGCAATAGCGTGTTCAACCGGGCGACACAGGCCAGGCGGCAGCCGGGCTCGGCCTTCAAGACCGTGGTCTATCTCGCCGCCGTCGAGGCGGGGCTTGCACCGGACGACAGGATCGAGGACGCACCCATCACCGTTGCCGGCTGGTCGCCCCGCAACTACGACGACGAATACCGGGGTCCGGTGACGGTACGGGAGGGTTTTGCGCGCTCGATCAACACGGTAGCCGTGCGCGTGGGCTTGCGCGCAGGCGTGAAGCGAATCCACGAGACTGCGCGCAGACTCGGGATCGAGAGCACGCTGCCCGCCGATGCGAGCATCGCGCTCGGCACCGGCGAGGTCACGCTGCTGGAGCTGACCTCGGCCTATGCGGCGCTCGCCAACGGTGGGGCGCGGGTGCTGCCCCACGGCATCGCGGAGATCCGCAACCGAGCGGGCGACGCGCTCTACAGCCGGACAGGCTCCGGCGCCGGCCGCGCGGCGGATAACGCTGCGGTGTCCGCAATGCGGGACCTGCTCGGCGCCGCCGTGGCCACCGGCACCGGGCGCGCGGCGCGGCTGCCGCAAGGCTTGGGCCCGGCCTATGGCAAGACCGGCACCAGCCAGAAGTTCCGCGATGCGTGGTTCGTGGGCTGGGCCGGGGGACTGGTTACGGGAGTCTGGCTCGGCAACGACGACGGCAGCCCGATGGACCAGGTGACCGGCGGCAGCTATCCGGCCGAGATTTGGCGCCGCTTCATGGCAGATGCTCTGCAGTAGCTTTTTTGTAACTGCCCAGGTCGTCTGATTTGTCGTAACTGCCCAGGTCGTCTGATTTGTCATTTTGGGCCAGTGGATTGAGGCGTTTCTCGTTCGGAGTTGGTGGAAAGGGCTTGACGGGAATTTCGGGAAATGACTCAACAACGACATGAGCAATCCCGAGTCGCCGCGCGGCCCTTCGACGGGAGCAGCGCCCGAAACGCCCGCGCAGAAGATCGCCCGCCTGGAGGAGGAGAACGCCCGGCTTCGGGAGGAAAATGCCTGGCTTCGGCAGCAGAACGCGCGGCTGGAAGAGCAAGTCGCGCGTCTCGTCGAGCGCATCGAGGAGTTGGAGCGCCGTCTCGGCCTCAACAGCGGCAACAGCGGCAAGCCGCCTTCGAGCGATGGGCTGAGGAAGCCGAATTCGAAGCGGCGAACCCGAAGCCTGCGCGGCAAATCGGGCCGCAAGCCCGGTGGCCAGCCCGGCCACAAGGGCAAGACGCTGCGCCGCGCCGATCACCCGGATCGGGTGAAGGATCACGTCCCGGCTTCCTGCAAGGGATGCGGTTCGCCGCTTTCGGACGCGGCCAGGGCGGGAACGCCCGTCGCCCGCCAGGTGTTCGATCTGCCCGAGCCGAGCCCCCTGGAGGTGACCGAGCACCGGGCGCATGCCAAGTGCTGCGGGCATTGCGGGACGGTGACCCGGGCGGCGTTCCCCGACGGGGTGTCGGCGCCGGTGCAGTACGGCCCGCGCATTGCCGGGGTGGCGGTCTACCTTCAGCACGCTCACTTCCTGCCGGAGGATCGGCTGTCGCAGGTGATGGCCGAGCTCTTCGGCGCGCCGGTGACGGCTGCGACGTTGGCGACGATGAGCGAGAGGGCGGCCGAGCGGCTGCGGGACGCGGCCTTGCACATACAGGACCTGGCGGCGGGCACGGCGCGGGTGAAACACATGGACGAGACCGGCTTGCGGATCGGCGGTCAGACGCAGTGGCTTCATGTGATCTGCACGCCGCTGCTGGCGGCGTACCGGGTCAGCGGCAAGCGCGGCGCCCTGCTCTCGGGTGTCTCCGGCATCGTCGTGCACGATCACTGGAAGCCGTACTTCGCGATGGAAGGGGTGGAGCACGGCCTGTGCAACGCCCATCACCTGCGGGAGTTGCAGGCGCTGGTGGACATCGAAGGGGAGGCTTGGGCCCGGCGGATGCAGCAGCTCCTGCGCCGAGCCAATCGCGCCGCCCGCATCGCGCTGGACAAGGATATCGCCGTTCCGGCGAGGCTTGTGGCGCTGATCGAGCGCCGATACGACGAGATCATCGCCGATGCGCTGGCCTTTCACGAGAGCCAACCACCGTTCTCGCCTGGCAAGAGGAAGAAGCGCCGGAAGCGAAGGATCGGTCACAATCTGGCCTTGAGGCTGCGCGACCACAAATGCGCGGTGCTCCGGTTCCTGATCGACCTCGAGGTCGGGTTCACGAACAACGAGGCCGAGCGCGACCTTCGGATGATGAAGCTGCGCCAGAAGATCTCCGGGGGCTTCCGGTCCGCGCAGGGGGCCGAGAACTTCGCCATCCTGCGCAGCGTCATCACCACCGCCAGAAAGCAGGGCTGGAATATCATCGAAGCCCTGACCAGCCCATCGGATCGGCTCATCGCCACCGTCAAGTGCGCGTAAGCTCACCTGGCACGGGTTCTCCAACAGCGGAGCCATTCTCATAAACGATCATGGTCGACGCCGTGCTGGACCACCCCATAGAATGAAAATCGGTGCCCGTCGCGCGGGCGGACTTCGGGCCACATCGGGGTAGCTTACCGGTCGCAGTCCGCAAGAGGGGCATCGTGAGCTGTGAAACCCGGCGACCCCAGAGGAGCACACGGGCGTCGCGTGGGTAGCGTTGTGCCGAATCCCAGAGAATTTTCACAGCAAGAACCTGGGCAGTTACGCTTTTTTCGCTCACGGAAGCCGGCCTGCGGCCCGCGCCTCCGCGTCGCGCGTCCACGCGCGCAGGGGCACGCGATGTGCGCCGCATAAGCGGCGGGCCGCAGTCGCGGCCTATCGCGAGCCCGTCATTGGACGGGCTCGCTCCACGCGCTCACGACCGGTCGATCAAGTGGATGAAGGAGCCTGAAACCGTGCCTCGGGTCATGCCCGCGTGGCCGAGCGATGCGCCTGTCGCGTCGCGGGTCTCGAATAGGGGGCGGCCGGCCTCTTCTGAGACCACGCGGCAATAGTGGAACTCGTGGCCGCGAAAGCTGGTCCCGGCCGCGCCGAGGGGGCCAGCAGCGGCCAGACGAGCGTGGCGATAGCCGAGCGAAAGGCGGCGCTCGCGAAAGCTGGTCTCCAGCGGCAGGAGCCCGGCCATGGCGTGGCGGCGGCCGTCGGCGTCGGTCAGGCCCCGGCCCAGCACCATGTAGCCCCCGCATTCGCCGAAGACGGCGGCGCCCCCCTCCGCCGCCTCCCGCAACCCGCCGAGAAAGTCTTGTGCCCCGGCGATGTGCCCCGCGTGCAACTCGGGGTAGCCGCCGGGCAGGTAGACCGCATCGGCTGACCCGTCGGGCGCCTCGTCCGCGAGCGGCGAGAAAGGCATGACCGCTGCGCCGGCGGCGCGCCAGTCCTCCATCAGTGCGTCGTAGCAGAAGCCGAACGCCTCATCGCGTGCGACCGCGATTCGCTGCCCGAGGGGCGAGATCGCCGGGCCCGTCTGCGTCGGCGCAGCCCGAAGCGGGCGGGCGAGTGCTTCCAGGGCATCGGTATCGACCGACCGCGCGACGACTGACGCCGCGTCGTTCAGCCAGGGCCGGCCGCTCTCGCAGGCCTGCACGAGGCCGAGGTGGCGCGAAGGCAGGCTCAGCGCCTCGTCTCGGGGTACCGCTCCGAGAACCGGCACGGATCGCGCGTCGAGGGCAGCCCGCAGCAGCCCCTCGTGCGCCGCGCCCGCCACCCGGTTGAGGATAATGCCGGCGACCGTCACGTCCGGGCGGTGACCCGCGAAGCCTTCCGCGAGCGCCGCGACCGAGGCGCCTTGGCCGCGGGCGTCCACCACCAGCACCACGGGCAGGTCCAGCCAGGCCGCAAGATCGGCGGTGGAGCCGGTGCCGTCGCGGGCGCCGTCGAAGAGGCCCATCGCGCCCTCGCCGATCACCAGGTCGGCACCTGCGGCGAGCGCAGTCAGCCTGCGCGACAGGGTCTCCGGCCGCATCCCCCAGGGATCGAGATTGACGCAGTCGTGGCCGGTGGCCATGCGGTGATAGCCGGGGTCGATGTAGTCAGGGCCTGCCTTGAAGGCGCGGGCTGCTAGGCCGCGTTCGCGAAAATGCGCCAGCAGCCCCGCGCACAGCACGGTCTTGCCGCTGCCCGACGCCGGCGCGGCGAGGATGACGCCCGAGGCCACGGACGCTCAGCCCGTGAACTCGCGCTCGATCTCGAGAGCGATCTGGGTGGGCCCCTGGGTCGGCACGTAATGCTGGAGGAACTCGCCGTCCGGTCCCATCAGGTAGAACAACGCGGTGTGGTCGACGAGATAGTTGGTGTCAGTCGGCCCCGCTGCCTGCGAGCGCCAGGTGATGCCGAAGGACTGAAGTGCCGATGCCACCTGCTCCTCCGAGCCGGTGAGCCCGATCAGGCCGGGGAGCTGCGCGACATAGTTGGCAAGCTTCTCCACCGTGTCGCGCTGCGGATCGACGGTGATGAAAATTGGCTGCACCGCCCTGTCCTGCAGCCTCAGATCCTCGATCACCTGCACCATGACCAGCATGGCGGACGGGCAGACATCGGGGCACCAGGTGAAGCCGAAATAGATTAGCGAGTGCGCGCTGTGGAAGTCCTCGTCGGTGCGCGGCGTGCCGGTGTGATCGACCAGCTCGAAGTCGCCGGTGACCTGGTCCGGCGCCACGGCCATGCGGGAGACGTGGCCCTGGTCGACTGGACCGAATAGCGACCCTGAACCATCCATCTGCGTGTAGATGAGGATCGCGCCGATCACCACGATCCAGAGCACTGGGTTGCGACCCAAGGGAGACCGCTGGCCGCCGCGCCCGGGTTTCTGGTCGCCGCCTCCGGGCTGCTGGCCGAAGCCGAAATTCTTCAACATGGGCTGCGGGTGCGTGGTGGAAGAGCCTTTCTTCGCCAGACTAGCCCCGGTACGGCCTGTGCGGCAAGGAATCGAGAGATGGGACGATAGGAAGGCCGGGCCGCAGGTCCGGAGCGAGCGCCCGGCGCCTGAGGGATTTGGAAGACTTCAACCGGCGGCGCGGCGCCAGTGCTGGGCCAGCGCTTCGGCCGCCTCGGCCCGTGTCTCGACCGTCGCCGCCGGGTCCAACGCCCGCCGAAGCCGCACAACGTCGCCCACGACGACGAGGCAGGGCGCTTCGATCCCGGCGCGCTCGGCCGCTTCCGCCGCCTCGGCCAGCGGGGTCTCCACGATGCGCTCGTCCCCCGTAGTGGCGTGGCTGATGAGCGCCACCGGCGTCTCGCGTGGAAGGCCGCCGCGGGTCAGTCGCTCGGCGATGGTGTCGAGTTGGCGGAGCGCCATGTAGAAGATCAGCACCGGCGCACCTTGCGCGATGGCCTGCCAGTCCAGCCCGTCCGGCACACCGCCCGCCGCGTCGTGGCCGGTGAGCAGCGTCACTGCCGAGTTGGTGGTGCGATGGGTCATGGGGATGCCGGCCGCAGCCAGGCCACCGGCGGCGGCGGTGACGCCGGGCACGAGACGGAAGGGGATGCGAGCCGCGGCGAGCGCCAGTGCCTCCTCCCCGCCCCGGCCGAAGACAAAGGGGTCGCCGCCCTTGAGGCGCAACACGCGCTGCCCCTGCCGGGCGAGCCGTATCAACCGGCCGCAGATGTCCGGCTGGCGCGCAGAGGGTTTGCCGCCCCGCTTGCCGGCATATTCGAGTGCCGCCCCCGGCCGCGCCAGTGCCAGAATCTCAAGCGAGACCAAGGCGTCGTAGACGACACAATCGGCCTCAGCCAGCGCATGTGCCGCATGGAGCGTGAGCAGGCCGGGATCGCCGGGGCCTGCGCCTACGAGCCAGACGGTGCCCGGCTCGATCGTGGGCAGCGCGGGTCTGCGCGGGGGTGGGGAGGCGTCGTCCATCGCCGCACTCTACACCGGCCGGCACCCTGCGCGGTATAACCAGCGGCATGACGGAACGGTCGGGCAGAGCTGGCGAGCTTCGGCGGGGCTGGACCACCGGTGCCTGCGCCGCAGCGGCGACGCGCGCCGCCTTCACGGCGTTGGTCACCGGGCGCTTCCCCGACCCGGTCTCGGTGATGCTGCCGGGCGGCCAGGAACCTTCCTTTCCCCTGGTGGTGGCCGAGCGCGGACCGGGGCACGGGCGAGCCGGCGTGCGCAAGGATGCCGGCGACGACCCGGACGTGACTCACGGTGCGCTGGTCGAATCCTGGGTGAGGCTCGCACCTGCGGGTGCCGGCATCGTGTTCCGTGCGGGCGAGGGGGTCGGCATCGTGACCAAGCCCGGCCTCAGCCTCGCGGTGGGCGAGCCCGCGATCAACCCGGCACCGCGGCGGATGATCACGGAGATGTTGGGCGACCTCGCGCCCGCGCTGGGCGGGCCTGCCGATGTCTCCGTCACCATCGCGATCCCGGATGGGCGCCGGCTTGCGCGCCAGACGATGAATGGCCGGCTTGGCATCGTCGGCGGGCTCTCGGTGCTGGGCACATCGGGCATCGTGAAGCCCTACTCCTGCGCCGCGTGGATCGCCTCGATCCGCCAGGGGATCGACGTGGCTGCCGCCGCCGGCACCACCCACCTCGCGGCCGCGACGGGCCGGGTCTCGGAGCAGGCGGCGCAGGCGTTCTACGGCCTCGACGAAGCGGCGCTGATCGACATGGGCGATTTCGTCGGCGCCACGCTCAAGTTGGTTCGGCGCAAGCCGGTGCCGCGACTCACCATCGCCGGCGGCTTCGGCAAGATCAGCAAGCTCGCCGACGGCCACATGGACCTGCATTCGGGGCGTAGTAGCGTCGATCGCGAGGGCCTCGTCCGCCGTCTCGCTGCCCTCGGCGCCGCCGAGGCGACGCTGGCGCAAGCCGAGGCTGCCGGCTCGGCCGGCGCGATCTTGGAGGTTGCGAGCGAGGCCGGTCTCCCGCTTGCCGATGCGGTCGCTGCCGAGGCCCGCGCCGTGGCCGAGGACGTGCTCGCCGGCGCCCGACCCGTGCCCCACGTGGACGTGCTCATCGTCGACCGCACAGGCTGCATCGTTGGCCGCGCCGGCCCCTGAGCGGCTGCTGATCCTGGGCGGGACGGCCGAGGGCCGCGCGCTGGCCGAGGCTGCGGAGGCTCGCTTCGGCTCGTCCCTCACGGTGATCTCGACGCTGGCCGGCCGCACCCGCGCGCCGCTGCTGCCGGCAGGCGAGGTCCGCATTGGCGGCTTCGGCGGAGCGGACGGCCTGGCCGCGTATCTGAGGGAGGAGCGGATCGGGCTGCTCGTCGACGCTACCCACCCCTACGCCACGCGCATCTCGGCGCAGGCGAGCGAGGCGGCGGCGCGGGCGGGAACGACACACCTGGTGCTGGTGCGACCATCCTGGCAAGCCGTGCCCGGCGATCACTGGATCGACGTCGCCACGGTGGAGGAGGCGGTCGGGGCGATCCCAGCAGAATCCAGGCGCGTCTTTCTCACCGTGGGCGTCCGCTCGCTCGCACCCTTCGCGAGCCGGCCCGACCTCTGGTTCCTGGTGCGGCTGGTGGACAAGCCGGCGGAGCCGATCCCGCTGGCCCGCCACCGGCTGATCTGCGCGCGCGGGCCGTTCGCGGAGGCCGACGAGCGCGCGCTTCTGGAGACCCACGGTATCGACTGCCTGGTTACCCGCGCGAGCGGCGGCGAGGCGACGGCGGCCAAGCTCGCTGCGGCACGCGCGCTCGGGCTGCCCGTGGTGATGGTGCGCCGGCCGGCGCCGCCGCCCGGCCCAAGCGCGTCCTCAGTCGAAGAGGCGCTGGCCTGGATCGATGAGCGCCTCGGGGAGGCGTAGTCAAGCCTTGCGCCGCGGCCTCAGCACGTGGTGGTGGGTGGGGTCGTAGAGCTGGCTTTCGTCGAAGTCGGGCGCGTCCAGGGCCCGACCGACGAGGATCAGAGCCGTGCGGGTGAGACCGAGGGCCTTCACCTTGTCTCGGATCGTGCCGAGGGTGCCGCGCACGATGCGCTCATCGGGCCAAGTCACACGGTAGGCGACGATGGTGGGGCAGTCCGCCCCGCGATGGGGGGTCAGCGCGCGGGTCACGTTCGCGAGATTGTTGATGGAGAGGTGGATGGCGAGGGTGCCGCCGCCTGCGGCGAGCCGATCCAACTGCTCGTCGTCGGGCATGGAGGACGCGCGCACGGCGGTCCGCGTCAGGATCACGGTCTGCGCGATGCCGGGTAGCGTGAGCTCCTGCTTTAGCGCTGCCGCAGCCGCCGCATAGGCCGGTACGCCGGGGGTCACGTCGTAGGGAATGCCGAGGCGGTCGAGACGGCGCATCTGCTCGGCGATGGCGCCGTAGAGCGACGGATCGCCGGAATGCAGCCGCGCGACCTCGTGGCCGTCGGCCGCCGCCTGCTCCATCTCGGCGATGATCGCGTCGAGATCAAGCGGCGCGGTGTCGACGATGCGCGCTCCCGGCGGCGCCTCTTCGAGGATCATCGGCGGCACCAGGGAGCCCGCGTAGAGCACCACCCGGCAGCGTCGCAACAAGGCGAGCCCCCGTACCGTGATCAGATCCGGCGCGCCGGGGCCTGCGCCGATGAAGTGGACCGTCACGCGCGCTTTGCCGCGCGCGGCGCCGCGTCCTGCGCCGCCACGTCGCCCGCCCCATAGCCGCGCGGGGTGTAGAGCCACGCCCGGCCGCCGCGGTCTAAGCGCCGCGTCTGGCTACTGCCGACGACGATGACGGTGAGCATGTCGACCGCGTTGGTATCGAGGCCGCCAAGGGTGGTGACCGAGACTGCTTCACCCTCCCGCCCGAGATTGCGGGCGACGACCACCGGGCAGTCCGCTGGCCGGTGAGCTGCGAGGATCGCCCGCGCTTGCGTTAGCTGGATGCGCCGCCGCGCGGACGCCGGGTTGTAGAGCGCTACCACGAAATCGGCCTCGGCGGCGGCCCGGAGCCTGCGTGCGATCGCGGGCCAGGGTGTTAGCAGGTCGGAGAGGGAGATGGCGCAGAAATCGTGGCCGATCGGCGCGCCGGCGCGCGCCGCAGCGGCCTGGAGCGCGCTGATGCCGGGCTCTACCACAAGCTCGATGCCGCGCCATCGGGGATCGGCGTCCGCTCCGTCCAGCAGCTCGAAGAGGAGCGAGGCCATGCCGTAGACGCCGGCATCGCCCGAGGAGACCAGGGCGACGCGGCGGCCCTCTGCCGCGAGCGCGAGCGCGGCCCGGCAGCGCTCCTCCTCCGCGCCGATGGGATAGGCGTGACGCGCAGAGCCCGGCGGCAGCGGCCCGAGCAGGTCAAGGTAGCGGCCGTAGCCCACGAGGTCGGTGGCGTCCGTGATGGCAGCGTCGGCCCCCGGAGTCCGCCATGTCCGGGCGCCGGGGCCGATGCCCACCACGATGACACGCCCGCGCCCGCGCCCGCAGCGCTCGGGCTCGATGATTTCGGGCGCCCTGGCGATGGCGCAGGTGCCCCGTTCGCTCCGTGCCTTGGGCATGGTGAGCGTGCCGAACGCGCCGGCGCAGGCGAGCGCCGCGGCCTCTGCCACGCCGTGGCAGCCGACCGCGCGAAACACGACCTCGGACGGTGCCGTGAGCCTCGGGGTCTCGCGCTCCAGGGTCGGGGCGTCGAAGAGGCGGAGCGGGACACCGAGCCAGTCCGCAACGGCGCTCACCGCCGGCTCGTCCGCCTTCAGGTCGAGCGAGGCGACGCAGGCCACGGCTTCGGGCGCGAGCCCGCCAGCGACGAGCACGCGTTTGGCCAGAAGGATAAGCTCCTCAGGCCTGCAGCCCCGCTCGCAGCCGAGGCCGAGGGCCAACACGGCGGGATGCAGCGTGACATCGGCCACGTCGTCACCCGGCACGACGCTCCGCTCGGTAATCTGCACCGTGAGTCGGCCCCAGTCCCCGAACGGCGCCCCGCCGGCAGTGAGCCAATCGGCCGATGCGGCCTCGGTCACGAGGCGCACCGGCTCGCCGGCCAGCAGCGCGGCAGTGACTTCCTTCACCCGCGCGCCTTCGCCGAGGCGCCAGCCCGCGGGTGGCGCGTCGAGGGCGAAGCCCAGGGCGGTGTCACCTGCCGTCGTGATTGCGGCATGGGTGCCGTAGGCGGCGGCAATTTCGCGGGCGAGGCGGTTCGCGCCGTGATGACCGCCGAGCAGGGGTACAACGCTCTGCCCGTCCTCCGAGACCGCGAGCACCGGCGGCTCGGCGCCCTTGTCCGCGAGATGCGGCGCAATCAGGCGGATGAGGATGCCTGATGCGCAGATGCCGACGATGGGTGTCCCGGCGCGGAACAGGGCGGCGAGATGGGGCGCGAGGCGCGCGTAGGCGACATCGGCGGTGCCTTCGAGCGACGCGGGACCGTGAATCGCCGCGCCGGGCAGAGCGGCCGCGATGCGCCGCGCCAGCGCCATCTGGCGTGCATCGAGGATCACCACGGCTGGCGGGCTCAGCGCCATGCCGCGCCCCGCTTATGGACGATGATCATGGAGAAGTAGGGTGCGGGCGGCTCGACCTCGGCCAGCGGCAATATCCTCTGCGCCGCCATGGAGGCGCGCTCGACGTAGTGCGCGCGCGAGAGCAGCCCGAGGTTATCGAGCACGCGGCGCACCTTCTCCAGGTGGCGGCCGACCTTGACGATTGCCGCCGCATCACAGTTGGCGAGTTGGGCGGTAAGCCGCTGGTCATCGAGGGTCGCCGGGATCACCGTAAGTACGTCGTTGCGCGCCGCCAGCGGCAGGCCGAGCGCGGCGGCGCAGGCCATGGGCGAGGAGACGCCGGGAATCACCTCCACCCTGTGGCGCCGGGCCAGGCGCTCGAAGAGGTAGAGGAAGGAGCCGTAGACGAAGGGGTCGCCCTCGCAGAGCACCGCGACGTCGCGGCCCGCATCAAGGCGCGCGCCGAGGGTCGCCGCCGCCTCGTCATAGACCTCCGCCGCCGGAAAGCGGCTGGGCTCCAGCGGCATGCGGATGGCGATTTCCTCCTGCCCGCCGGGGAGGTGCGGTGCTGCGATGCTGCGCGCGAGGCTCTCACCTTCCGGCGGCGCGGGATAAGCCACGACCCCGGCCTGCCGGAGCGCCTTTAGAGCCTTGAGCGTGATCAGGTCGGGGTCGCCGGGGCCGACGCCGATGCCGCTGAGCAGGCCGCTCATAGCGGCTTGACCAGCGTGAGTTGCGTCACCGGCATCAGCGGGCGCCAGGCGAGGTGGCGGCCCACGGGGCGTGCGCGGGAGACCGCGAGGCGTGCCATGAAGCCCTCGTGGCGCGCGCACCAGTCGGCGAGCACCGCCTCGCCGGCGACGGTAACGGCGTTGGCCACCAAGATGCCGCCGGGCGCGAGCCTCGACCAGCAGGTCTCGATCAGGCCGCCGACCGTGAGCCCGCCGCCGATGAAGAGCGCGTCGGGCTCCGGCAGGAGCTCCAGCGCCGCGGGCGCCGCTCCCTCCTGCACCTGGAGGCGGGGCACGCCGAGGGCCGCGGCGTTGCGGGCGATGCGGGCGCAGCGGTCAGCGTCGCGCTCGATCGCGATGGCGTTGCAAGTGCGCTCGCTCAGGAGCCATTCGATCGCCACCGAGCCGGAGCCCGCGCCCACGTCCCAGAGCAGAGCGCCCGGTCGCGGATCGAGCGCGCTCAACGTCTGCACCCGGATCTCGCGCTTGGTGAGCTGTCCGTCGTTCTCGAACGCGCGGTCCGGCAGGCCGGGTGCGCCGCGAAAGCGCTTCACCTTGCCTTCCGCCCGGCAGTCCACGGCGATGGTGTTGAGGTCCGGCACCTGCGTCTCACCCCAGCACTCGGCGCGTTCGGTGGCGCAGGCCTCGGCGGGCCCGCCCATGTGGGCGAAGACGGTGAGCGTGCTCGCGCCATAGCCAACGACGGTGAGCTGCGCCGCAACCTGGGCCGGCGTCGCCCCGTCGTGGGAGAGCACCAGCAGCCGCTGCCCGGGCGCGAGGTAGGCGCGAATGGTCTCCAGCGGGCGGCCGTGCAGGGTCACGCCCACGGTCTCATCGGCGCTCCAGCCGAGGCGGGCGCGGGCGAGACTGAAGGCCGACGGTGCCGGGATGGTCACGATCTCCTCGTCGGGGAAGGCGCGGCGAAGCGTCGTGCCGATGCCGAAGCAGAAGGGATCACCGGTCGCCAGCACGACGACCTGCTGACCGCTCACGGCGCGGATATCGTCCATGGCCTCCGACAGCGGCCGGCGCCACGTCAGGCGGCGGGCCGTGCCGTCCGGGATCATGGCGAGATGCCGTTCGCCGCCGATCAGCACCTCTGCCCGGTCGATCAGCGCGCGGGCGGTGGGGGCGAGCGCATCCGGCCCGTCCTCGCCGAGGCCGATGACCGTGAGCCAGCCGCTCATGGATTGCGCTCGGCCTCGGGCGGTGCCGCGAGCGCGTTCACCACCGCCGCCGCGACCGCGCTGCCGCCCCGCCGGCCCAGCAGGGTGAGGAAGGGCACGCCGTGGCTCCCCTCCGCAAGCGCCGCCTTGGCTTCGCTCGCGCCGACGAAGCCGGGGGGTGTCGCGATGATCGCAGCCGGCCGGGACGCGCCTTCGGCCAGCAGCTCCAGCAGGCGGAAGAGCGCAGTAGGCGCGTTGCCGATCACGCAGAGCGCGCCCGCAACGTGTGGCTGCCAGAGCTCCACCGCCGCCGCCGAGCGCGTGGTCCGGGCGGACGCCGCGCGCTCGGCGAGGCCTTTTGCGCCAAGCGTGCAGATCACCTCGTTGCCTGCCGCAAGCCGGCCGCGGGAGATGCCGGACGCCACCATCTGGCAGTCCGCAAGGATGGGGGCGCCCGCGGCGAGCGCGGCGCGCGCCGCGTCCGCCACATTGGCCGAGAAGGTGAGGTCCGCCACCAGATCGGTCATGCCGGAGGCATGAACCATGCGGTAGGCGACGTCCACCAGGTCCGCCGGCAGGCCAGCGACATCGGTCTCCCGCCGGATGATGGCGAAGGAGCGCCGCGTGATTCCGTCCGGGTCGCGCAGGTAGTCAGCCGTGGCCGTGACCGCCATGTCCGTCCGATCCGTGGTCGTGGTGGTGATGGCCGTGCCCGTGGCCGCCGGCGTGGTCCGCATCGGTGCCGATGCCCTCGACATGGTGGTGATGGCCCACCTGGGGCGCGCCGAGATCGCCCTCGTGGCCGATGATCTGCTCGCGATACTTGCAGAGCTGGCAATTCATGCGGTTGTCGCCCTCGGGGATTTCGGCGATCCGGGCGAGGAAGGCGTCCACCACCAGCGGGTGGTCGTTGAGATAGGCGGCCTTGCGGAAGGCGATCGCCGGGTGGGCGCGGGCTGCCTCGTCCACCGCGTCGTAGATGCGCCGCACCAGAACGCCGGTGAAGAGGAAGTAGGGGAAGACAACGATGCGCTGGAAGCCGAAGCCCGCGATTCGTTCGAGCGCAGGACTCACGAGAGGCGTGGTGACGCCGCTGAAACAGGTTTCCGCCCAGCCGAAGCCCAGACCTTCCCACAGCATGCGGGTGACCTTGGCGATGTTGCTGTTGGCGTCGGGGTCGGAGGTGCCACGACCGACCACGACGAGGAGGCTGTCGGCGGGCGGAGCGTCACCGGGTTCCTGCGTGGCCTCAATGCGCTCCGCCGCGGCGCGGAGCAGCAGCGGATCGACCGCGAGATCGCGGCCGTAACGGACCGTGAGATCGGGATTGGCGGCGGCGAAGCCGTTGAGCACCGAGGGGATGTCGTTCTTCGCGTGTCCGGCGGCGAAGAGCATGCCGGGCACGGCATCGATGGCGCTGGCGCCCGAGTCCCGCATCGCCTCCAGCGTGCTGCCGATTGTGGGCCTGGCGAATTCAAGGAAGCCGTGGCGCACCTGGCGATGCGGCAGGCGCGCGGCGACCACCTCGGCCAGGTGCTCGAACTCGGCCACCGCCGCATCGTCGCGGCTGCCGTGGCCGCAGAGCAACACCGCCGGCGCGCTCATTGCTTGCCTCCCTTCCGTCCATTGACCGCAATGCGTAGGCTTTTCATTGTGGACCGATGCTCCTCTTCGCCGCGCCCGACTGGCCGATCGGCCCGGCGGCGCCCTTCATCCTGCTGCTCGCGCTCGCGCTCGACGCGCTGATCGGCGACCCGCGCTGGCTGCCGCACCCGGTCCGCCTGATGGGCTGGCTCACCGGCCTCCTCGACCGTGCCCTCAATTGGGAGGGGCACGGCGAGAGCGCCCGGGCGTTCCTCGGAGGGGTCGCGGTGCTGCTGGTGGTGGGTGCGAGCGCCGCCGCCGGCTGGGCGGTCGCCTATTCTGCGGCCGCCCTCGGCTGGGGCTGGCTCGCCGAGCTCGCGCTGGTCGCGATGCTGCTCGCCCAGCGCGACATGGCCGATCACCTGATGCGGGTGGCGCGGGCGCTGGATCGCGGCGCGGAACCGGCGCGGGAGGCGGTGCGGCACATCGTGGGCCGCGACCTCCGCGCCCTTGACGAGCACGGCATCGCGCGCGCGGCGATCGAGAGCGGCGCCGAGAACTATTCCGACGGCGTGGTGGCGCCGGCCTTCTGGTACCTGCTGCTCGGCCTGCCGGGGCTCTTCGCCTACAAGGCGATCAACACCATGGACAGCATGATCGGCCACCGCTCGCCCCGGCACCATGCCTTCGGCCGCGCGGCGGCGCGCATCGACGATGCGGTGAACTGGGTGCCGGCGCGGATTGCGGGCGGGCTGGTCGCGCTGGCGGCACTCGCCGTGCCCGGCGCCGCGCCGGGCACGGCGTGGCGCACCATGCTGCGCGACGCCCCCCGGCACAGCTCGCCCAACGCCGGCTGGCCCGAGGCCGCGATGGCAGGCGCACTGGGCCTCGCGCTGCTGGGGCCGCGCAATTACGAGGGCGAGGCAGCGGCGGACGAAGCCTGGCTCGGCGACGGGCGCCGGGACGCAACGGCGGGCGATCTCAGGCGCACGGTGTGGGTTTTCGCGGCGGCCTGCGCGCTGGTGGCGGTGCTTACCGCCGCCATCGCCGCGGGTATGGTGCTCGGCACGACGTAGCCGAGGCTCAGCGCGCACGGGCCACCTCCAGCAGGCGGTCGAGGTCGAGATGGGCCTCCAGATGGGCGCCGAGGGCGTCGAGCGTCTCTTCCACCAGGGCGTCGTAGGCGATGCCGGTCGTCTCCCGCCGCCGCAGCCGGCCGAGGAAGGCGCGGCGGAAGCCGTCGGCGGCGAAGAGCCCGTGCAGGTAGCAGCCCATGACCCGGCCGTTCGCCGCCCGCGCACCGTCAGGGCCGCTTTCCAGTGTGACTAGCGGACGCGCGGTGTCGGGTCCCCTGGTGCGGCCCATGTGCATTTCGTAGCCCGCGACTGCCTCGCCGCCCTCACTCGCGTGCCCCGACGTGCGGACCAGGCGCTTGCCCGCGCTCATCACCGTCTCGACATCGAGCAGGCCGAGACCCGGGGTCTCCCCCGGCGGCCCCTCGACGCCGGCGGGATCGGCGACGCGCTGGCCCAGCATCTGGTAGCCGCCGCAGAGGCCCACCACCCAGCCGCCGCGCCGCACGTGCGCCTGGATGTCGAGCGCCCAGCCCTCGGCGTGCAGCGCCGCGAGGTCGCTGCGGGTGGCCTTGCTCCCCGGCAGCAGCACGAGGTCGGCATCCCCCGGCAGCGCACGGCCCGGCGGCACGATGTCGAGCATGGCATCGGGCTCGGCGCGAAGGGGATCGAGGTCGTCGGTGTTGGAGATGCGCGGCAGGCGGGGGACGGCGATCTTGATCGCGCGGCCGCGCGGAGCCGTCGCCGCCGGTACCGCCGGTGTGGAGTCCAGGCCCACGCTGTCCTCGGCGGGGAGCAGCCTTGCGCCCTCGAACCAGGGCACGAGGCCGAGTGCGGCCCATCCGGTCTTCTCTTCGATGATCGCGTTCGCATCGTCGAAGAGCGTGGCATCGCCCCGGAACTTGTTGATGATGAAGCCCTTGGTGAGTGCGCGTTCCGCCGCCGGCAGCAATGCCGCCGTGCCGACCAGGCTCGCGATCACGCCGCCCCGATCCACATCGCCCACCAGCGCCACGGGCATGCCGGCGGCCAGGGCGAAGCCCATGTTGGCGATGTCGTTTTCCCGCAGGTTGACCTCGGCCGGGCTGCCCGCGCCTTCCACCAGGATCAGGTCGGCGTCCTGCCCGAGCCGCTCGAAGCTCTCCAGTACGCGCGGCATGAGCTCGGCCTTGAGCGCGTGGTAGCCCCGCGCGTCGGCAGTGCCGGTGACGCTGCCCTGCACCACCACCTGGGCGCCGTGCTCACTTTCGGGCTTGAGCAGCACCGGGTTCATGTCAACCGAGGGCTCGATGCCGGCGGCGCGGGCCTGGAGCGCCTGGGCGCGGCCGATTTCGCGCCCGTCGCCTGCGACCGCGGCGTTGTTGGACATGTTCTGCGGCTTGAAGGGACGCACCTGGAGCCCGTGCGCTGCGTAAGCCCGGCAGAGGCCCGCGACCAGCAGGGACTTGCCGACGTTGGAGCCCGTGCCCTGAAACATCAGGGCCGGAGGCCTGCGGGTAGCGTCTGTCATCAAAATTCGATGCCCACCTGCGCCTTCACGCCGGCGCGGAAGGGATGCTTGATCTGTGTCATCTCGGTCACGAGATCGGCCAGCTCGATCAGCGCGGGCTTGGCGTTGCGGCCGGTGACCACGACGTGCTGGCCCTGATCGCGCGCGGCGAGCCCGGCGAGCACCTCGTCGAGGTCCAGATAGTCATAGCGCAGCACGATGTTGAGCTCGTCGAGCACCACGAGGCGATAGGAGGGGTCCGCGAGGAACTCCTTGGCCGACTCCCACGCCCTCTTGGCGGCGGCGATGTCGCGCTGGCGGTCCTGCGTATCCCAGGTGAAACCCTCGCCCATCACGCGAACCGTGACGAGGTCGGGGAAGCGCTCCAGCACCACGCGCTCGCCGGTCGCCCACTTGCCCTTCACGAACTGCACCACGCCCACCTTCATGCCGTTGCCGATGGCGCGTGCGGCGAGGCCGAAGGCGGCGGTCGACTTGCCCTTGCCCTTGCCGGTGTGGACGATCAGCAGGCCCTTCTCGATGGTCTTGGTGGCCAGCATGCGCTCGCGCGCCGCCTTGCGCTTGCGCATCTTCTCGGCATGGCGTTGGTCCAGCTCGGCCTCGGTCTGGGTCTCGCGTGGCATCAAAGCACCTCCTGCCTGCCGTCGCGGAGCGCCGCGAGCAGCGCATGCGCGTGGTTCGCGCGAGGCCGCCAGAGGCTCCGCTCCTGTGCCTCCAGCAGTCGCTCGGCAAGCTCGCGCAGCGCCGCCGGGTTCGCGTCCTCCATGAACCCCCGCACATCGTCGTCGGCTACGTAGGCGTCGAACACCGCGTCGAAATGGTGGTCCTTCACCGCACCGGTGGTGGCGGCGAAGGCGAAGAGGTAGTCCACCGTCGCCGCGATCTCGAAGGCGCCCTTGTAGCCGTGGCGCATGACGCCCTGGATCCACTTGGGGTTGGTCACGCGCGCGTGGACCACGCGGCCGAGCTCGTCGGCAAGCGTGCGGATGCGAGGATTGTCGGGCACCGAATGGTCGTTGTGGTAAAGCGCGGGCGCGCGGCCGGCATGGACCGTCACCGCCGCGGCCAAGCCGCCCTCGAACTGGTAGTAGTCGTCGCTGTCCAGGAGGTCGTGCTCGCGGTTGTCCTGGTTCTGCACTACCGCCTCGACCGCGCCGAGCCTGCGCTCGAAGAGCTTGTGCTCGGCCGCGCCGCCTTCGCCCGCGCCGTAGGCCCAGCCGCCCCAGGCGACGTAGGCCTGGGCGAAATCGCTCGCGTCCTGCCAGCCGCGCTCGTCGATCAGCGCCTGGAGGCCCGCGCCGTAGGCACCGGGCTTGGAGCCGAAGACCCGGTAGGAGGCCAGGCGCCGGGCCCGTGCCTCCGGCGCGCCCTC
Organism: Alphaproteobacteria bacterium; assembly: GCA_963422645.2. Lineage (GTDB taxonomy): Bacteria > Pseudomonadota > Alphaproteobacteria > UBA828 > UBA828 > WTGU01. Next base: position 343,313 of record CAXXVO010000004.1, on the reverse strand, counting down.
CTGCGCGAGCGTCGCGGCATCGGCGGCGACCTTGGCGGCGAGCGGGTTGTCCTCCGGCCCCTCGTCGAGGGCCGCGACGGCGCGCACGGCGGAATCGAAGAGGTCGATCAGGCCGGGGAAGGCGTCGCGGAAGAAGCCCGAGACCCGGAGCGTCACGTCCACCCGGGGCCGATCCAGCAGGCCGAGCGGCATGATCTCGAAGCCGGTGACGCGGCCGGATGGCCCCTCCCAGCGCGGGCGCGCGCCGATGAGCGCCAAAGCCTGGGCGATATCGTCCCCGCCCGTGCGCATGTTGGACGTGCCCCAGGCGCTGAGCGCCATCGCCCGCGGCCAGTCGCCGTGAGTCTGGGCGTAATGCTCCACCAGAAGCTGCGCCGATTTCCAGCCGAGTTGCCAGGCCGCGGCGGTCGGCACCTGGCGCGTATCCACCGAATAGAAGTTCCGGCCCGTGGGCAGCACATCCGGCCGCCCGCGCGTCGGCGCACCGGCGGCGCCCGGTGCCACGAAGCGGCCGTCGAGCGCGGTGAGCAGGCCTGCGGTCTCCGCCTCCGCGCTCGCATCCAGCGCAGGCCCGATGGTGTCCTCAACCTCGCGCAGCACGGCGGCGCTGGTAGCCCATTCCTCGGGCAGGCGAAAGGCGCCGGCGATCAGGCTGGCGGCCAGAGTCTCCAGCCGCTCGACCGTGTCTCCCGTGCTGCGCCAGGACGCGCCGTTGGCGAGGGCCTCGGGGCGCGGGCCACGCCACGGGTCGCCGAGCGGAGCCGAGAGGGGGTCGATGCCGAGGGCAAGATCGTCGGCGAGCGCGCGCAAGAGGGAAGCCTCACTTGCGCCGGGCCCGCGCACGCTCCGCGCGATCGCACGCAGGAGCTCGATGCGGCGCTCCGGCGCCGGCGCTTCGCCGAAGACATGGAGGCCGTCGCGGATCTGCATCTCCTTGATTTCGCAGAGATAGCCGTCGAGCTTGCGGAGCGCCTCGTCGCTGCCGTCGGCAGCCCGGATGCCGCAATCCTGGTCGAGCCCGGCAGACGCGGCAAGCTCCAGGATGCGCGTGCTCAAGGGCGCACACCGGCGCGGATCGACCGAGGCGGCGTCGAAGAATTCGTCAACCAGCCGCTCCAGCTCCTCCAGCGCGCCGTGGCTGCCGGCACGGGTGAGCGGCGGAGTCAGATGGTCGACGATCACGGCCGCGCCCCGCCGCTTGGCCTGACTGCCCTCGCCGGGGTCGTTCACGATGAAGGGATAGACGTGCGGGAGCGGGCCGAGCGCGGCTTCCGGAAAGCACTCGGCGGAGAGCGCAAGCGCCTTGCCCGGCAGCCATTCCACGTTGCCGTGCTTGCCCACGTGCACCACCGCATGGGCGTCGAAGGCGGTGCGCAGCCAAGCGTAGAAGGCGAGATAGCCGTGGGGCGGCGGCAGGCCGGGGTCGTGGTAGCTCTTCTCCGGGTCGATGTTGTAGCCCCGTGCCGGCTGGATCGCGACGACCACGTTGCCGAAACGCACGGCAGGCAGAGCGAAGCACCCCTCGGCCGTACGGAAGAAGGGGTCTGCCTCGGGCTGGCCCCAGCGCTCGGTGACCGTTGCCTGCACAGGCTCGGGCAGCGCGGTGAAGAAGCGCGCGTAATCGGCGAGAGGGAGCGTGGTCTCGGCCGGACGCTCCGCAGCGTCGGCGGCGTTGGTAGGGCCTGCCGTGAGACGCGCCATCAACGCGGCGCCGTCCGCCGGCGGGCGCTCCACCCTGTAGCCGGCCTCGGCGAGGGCGTCCATGATGCGGACCGTGCTCGCTGGCGTGTCGAGACCGACGCCGTTGCCGATGCGCCCGTCGCGGTTGGGATAGTTGGCAAGGATCAGGGCGACGCGGCGCTTCGCCGGCGCGGCGCGCGCGAGGCGCACCCAGGCAGCGGCGAGGGCTGCGACGAAGCGGCAGCGATCCTGGTTCGCCTCCGACACCACGATGGGCGCTTGCGTGGCCTGGTCGAAGCGGGCCTCGGTCTTGAACGCGACCGCACGGGTGAGGATGCGTCCGTCCACCTCGGGCAGCGCCACGTTCATGGCGATGTCGCGGGGCGAGAGGCCGCGCGTGGCCTCAGCCCATTGCCGCTCGGTGGCGCCCGCGAAGATGGCTTGCAGTACGGGCACGCCGGCTTGAGCGAAGGGGGTTTCCTTGGGCGCGCCGGGGCGGGAGACGGCGAAGCCCGTCGCGTTGAGCACGATCGCGGGCTCCGTCGTGCGCATGAGTGTGCCGATCAGCTCCGCCGCCGGGGCATCGCGCAGGCTGGTGACGAAAATCGGCAGCGGGTCGAGCCCCGCCTCGCGCAGCCCCGCCACCAGCGCATCGACTGGCGCGAGCGAGCCGGCTTGGAGCAGCGCCCGGTAGAAGACCACGCACGCCTTCGGCGCGCCGTCGCGCCAGCGCTGCATCAGGTCTTCAAGGGCGAGTACGCCGTCGCCCGGCCAATAGAGGCCCGCGCGGGGCACCGGACGGGGCGGGCGCCAGGCCGTGTCGTGCCCGATCAGCGCGGCAGCGTAGCGCAGCGCGTGCTCGGCATTGTCGATGCCGCCCTGGGTGCAGTAGCGCCAGAGCATCTCGGCCGCCTCCGGCGCAAGGGTGCCGCGCGCGGCGAGCCCGGCATCGGGCTTGTCGTCACCCGGCAGCCAGGCGACGGGAATGCCGCGCTCGGTGCAGACCTCGGTCAGCCGCTCGACGCCGTAGGGCCAGTAGCTCTCGCCGCCCAGGAGCCGCACGATCACCAGCCTGGCGCCGCCAATCACGTGGTCGGCGTAGCGGTCGACCGAGAGGTTGTGGCCGAGCTGCATGAGGTTCGCAAGGCGGAGCGTGGGCGCGCCCGCGCCGAGCCTTGCCTGGGCCTGGGCGAAGCAGGCGAGCTCGGTATCGGCGGCGGAGAGCAGCACGATGTCCCCCGGCGACTGGCCGAGGTCCACCGCGTCGGCGCCGTCCTCGATGGCGCCGGGCTGCGCGGCAAGCAGGTGCAAGACTGAGCTCCTAGTCTCTGATCGCCGCTTCGACGGCCGCGCGATCCAGGGGCGCGAGGCCGATCACGACGAGACGGCTCTCGCGTACCTCGCCCGCGCGCCAATCGCGGTCGAAGTGACGGTCCACGCGGGTGCCGACCGCCTGCACCACCAGGCGACGGCGCTTCCCCGCGACATCGAGGAAGCCCTTGGCGCGCAGCAGGCCATGTGCGTCCGCAGCGGCGCCGAGCCGGGTGGCGAAGGCGGCCGGGTCGTCAATCACGCCGGGCGCCATGACGAAGCTCTCGAACTCGTCGTGGTCGTGCGGCTCGTCGAGGTCGTCGTGGTGCGAGCGGCGGCTCGCGAGATCGGCTTCCGCTGCCGCATCGAGGCCGAGAAGCAGGTCCGGCGGCACGCGCCCGTGGGCCGCCTTGACCACGCGGGCACCGGGGCGGAGGTGCGGTGTCAGGCGCGCCGCGCCCTCATCGGCGCCGTTTGCGGCCAGCAGGTCGGCCTTGTTGAGGATCACCATGTCGGCGCAGCCGATCTGGTCTTCGAACACCTCGGCTAAGGGCGACTCATGATCCAGCGCCTCGTCCGCCTCCCGGTGGGCCTGCAGCGCGTCTTCGTCGTCCGCGAAGCGGCCCTCCGCCAGCGCCGGGCCGTCCACCACCGCGACCACGCCGTCCACGGTGAGCCGGGTGCGGATCTCGGGCCAATTGAAGGCGGCGACGAGCGGCTTCGGCAGCGCGAGGCCCGAGGTCTCGATCAGGATGTGCTCGGGCGCGGGCTCGCGGGCGAGCAGCGCCTCGATCGCCGGCACGAAGTCGTCGGCCACGGTGCAGCAGATGCAGCCGTTGGCGAGCTCGACGATATCGGTCTCGTCGCAGGACTCGTCGCCGCAACCCTGCAGCACCTCCTGATCGATCCCGAGATCGCCGAACTCGTTGATGATGAGCGCGATGCGCCGGCCGCTCGCGGCCCCCAGCGCGTGGCGGATGAGGCTGGTCTTGCCGGCACCGAGGAAGCCGGTGATCACGGTCGCGGGAATTTTCTGGTCTTGCATCGGTCCTCACACGTCCAGGCGAACCCACCCGGTGCCCTCGTGTCCGAAGGCGAAGTGCGCCGGGTGGAGGATTTCGGCCAGAATTTCCAGGGACTCGACGAGCCGCGGCCCTGGCCGATTGAAGTAGGCGTTGCCGTCGGTGGCGTAGACCGCGCCGGCCTGTGTCGCGCGCAGGCCGCCCCAGGCGGGGTCGGCCAGCAGCGCGCGGCCGTCTTCTACCGTGCGCGGCAGGTCGTAGCCACAGGGCATGAGCACGATCGCGTCGGGGTCGACCGCAGCCGCCGCCTCGACGCTAATCCGTGGCGAGTGGCTGCCGTCGGCGCCCCAATGGCATTCATTTGGCGCGAAGATTGTTCCGGGGTTTTTTTGGTGGTGTCGTAACGAGTTGATTTCTTGTGTGGATTGTCGGTCTCGGCGTTTCCCGCACGAGGGGGATTGACCGGCGGCGTGTGCTTTGGCACACTGTGGCTGTCCCCCTGTCAGTGGAGCCGGCCCATGGACCCCCGCATCACCGCGCTGAAGTCGACGACCTTTTTCGGCAGACGTCTGACCCGCCGGCAGATTGCCGACATCCAGGAGACGGTGGCGCTGTTTCCGGCGATCAGCCGCAACGAGCTCGGGCACACGATCTGCGAGCATTTGAACTGGCGCGCGCCGAGCGGGCGGAACCGTGTCGCGGTCTGCCTGCGGATGCTGGAGGAGTTGGAGCGGCTGGGCATCCTGACCCTGCCGGCGCGGGACGAGGCGCAGGTGCGGGGGCCGCAGGAGGCGATGGCCCGGAGCGAGCGGACGGCGCCGGCCGCGGCGATCGCGGAGGACCTGGCCGCGCTGATGCCGCTGCGCCTGTCGATTGCGGCGGGCAAGGAGGAGGGCGGGCTGTGGAACGAGTTCGTCGCGCGCCACCACTATCTCGGGCTGCATCGTCTGGTCGGCGCGCATCTGCGCTATTTTCTCCTGGACCGCCACGGGCGGCCTCTGGGCTGCCTTCTGTTTGCCCGGGCGTCGCGCACGCTGCCCTGCCGCGACGAGTGGATCGGGTGGCCGGCGGAAGGCTTCCGCAAGCACCTCGATCTGGTCGTGGGTCACACGCGTTTCCTGATCTTTCCCTGGGTCCGGGTCGACAACCTGGCGTCGAAAGCGCTGTCGATGGCGCTGCGCCAGCTGCCCGGCGACTGGGAGGCGCGCTTCGGAGCGCGCCCGGTTCTGGTGGAGATGAAGGCTTCATAATGCTTCTCCGTTGTGCAGGTGGGCGGGCGTTTCTACCGCATTGATAGAAAAGGCGGTTTGGATTCCGTTGTTGCCGCCGCGGCGACCTTTACATCGTGCCGGACGTGATTTTCCAGTATCGCACGTTGGAGGTGCGGATCTGCATCGGGCGTTTTGCCTGACGGTCCGGGCATGGTCACCCCCCATCACCGTTGAGCCCGCGCAGCAGCGGCAGTTCGTCCTCGACCGGCAAACGCACATACAGTCCGCGCGTCTTGCCGCGGGTCACATGGCAGCTGTCCAGCCTGCCCGCCTTGATCCGTTCCCAGACCGTCTGCCGCGTGACACCCAGACGATCCATTGCCACAGCGAGGGGAACAAACCCCTCCGGAGGCGCCTCACGAAAGCGCTCGCGCAAGGTCGGGGTCATCCGGATCCGAAGAGGAGCACCTTCGATATCGGGCTGGGCAACCGGAACCAGCCCCTCGCGGATCCAGCGATAGATGGTGTCATCCGAGACTCCGATCTCCTTCGCCACATCGGCAACGCCCATGAGCACCGGCTCGTCCCCGTCGGGCTGGTAGGGCGCAATGCCATGGCGGCGACGCAGGCTGCCAACAAGCTCGGCCGTGAAATCCAGACCCCGTGCTGTGCGCCGTCCCTGGCGGGTGAGAACCTTCGCGGTCTCCCGGTCGTTGTAAAAGCATGACAGCTTGCGCACGAGCTCGACCGTGCTGCGCTCATCGCGCCGGGGTGTCGGAGAGCCCGCGAGCATCGGCAAAGTGATCTCGTCGATCTGCCCGCCACGCCAGCGCAATGTTGCCATGATCTCACGCTCCTGTCGCGCAAGCTCGATCGTCACCTCGTCGAGGAGGCAGGCGAGCAGGCGCTTGCGCTCGCGCATGGTCGTCGACGACGCCCCCCAGACCTGCGACAGGCGCGCGCCGAGACCCTCGAAAACCGCCGGGGCAGGGGCCGCGGGCTGACGCGCCCGTGCCGCCTCAAGCGCTTCCTGTGCAGCCTTCTCGGCGCGAAGCGCCTTCTCCCACTCGCGCTCCAGCGTTGCCGCAATCAGACGGTTGTCGGGATCGACCTGCTTGTAGCGCCGCTCGGCAAGCCGCGCCTCGTACCGGCAGTGCTCAAGATCCAGCTCCCAACGGCGCAACGCGCGCAGGCCGCGTTCAGCAACATCACAAGCCGCCTGCCGGGCCGCCTCCACCCCCGCCGGCGTGACCGCATCGAGAAACAGACGGGCAACTTCCGCATCAACGCGCTTGCCGCCTGTCGACCAACAACCGCCGCGCCGGCGCGCAGCATCGCGCTTGCGGCACTCATACCCCCAGCCCGTCTTGCTGTAGTAGACGGTCATCGGCAATCCGCAGCCGCCGCAGACCGCGAGACCCTGGAGCAGAGCCGACCCTTCCCGCGCCGCGCCGCGGGCTCCGTCCGGAGCCATGTGGTTGCGGGCCAGCTGCTCCTGTACTTCAAGCCATTCTGCCCAACTGACATATCCCTCATGCTTCTCCGGCTGAAGAATATCCCAGCGCTCCTGGACCGGCCGCAGCGGCGCACCGTGACCAACGCCGCGTTTGAAGCCGTAGGCATAGGCGCCGCCCATCGCCGGGTTGGTGAGGATGCGGTACACCCGTTCATAGCGCGCCGGGCCCCATTCCAATGCTGCCCCCGGGTGCCGGCGAGAGGGAACATCCTCGCCCGCCTCACGCAGCAGCATCGTCGCCTGGCGGGCCGAACCGGCTTGCCGAAAACGCGCAAAGACCGTTGCAATCGCCGCCTGAACCCGGGCATCCGGATCCTTCCGCAAAGTCGAGCCATCCCGCACAAATCCGATCGGAACGCGCGAGTACAACTCGCCACGAAGCGCCTTGTTCCGCTTTCCGCCCTCCATCCGGGCGCGAATAAGAGACAGCTCAGCGGCGCTCACGGTTCCCTTGATCCCCAGGACAAGGGAGTCGTCGTCCCGGCTCGGGCAGTAGATGTGGCAGTCCTCAACCAGAACCGTGTCGTGCCTGCGACATAGATCGAGAAGCTGAAACCATTCCATCGTGTTCCTGGCGAGCCGCGAAACCTCAATCCCGAAGATGCCCCCGACATGGTCCCGGGCGATCAGGTCGCACATCTCCCGAAAGCCGCCACGCTCGCCGCGCGCCTTCTCGCTTGCGCTCTCGCCAAGATCGGCGTCGATCGTCCGTATCCGCTCGGCCGGCCAGCCAATCTCCCGGGCACGCTCGCCAAGCGCGTATTGGCGCAGCTGCGATTCCTGGTGCGCGTTCACTTGCAAGGGTGTCGACTGGCGAACGTAGACAACTGCAAGACGCTCAAGATGACGCTGGGTGATCTTCGACGGATCGACCGTCATCGGCCGCCTCCCGATCCGCAATCCGAACCATCAGATCGGCCAGACCCTGCACGACGCGATCCCGGTCCGGAGCCGGAAACGCCAGCCACCGGTCCCGGCGCTCCTCCCACTCCATCAGCGCGATCAGCGCCAACTCCTGCTCCGCATCCATCGCGCCTGAGTTCCCTCTCATCAAGGTCATTCAGAAGATTAAGGAGGGTGAGGAAATCAGACAACTCTCCGATCAGGCGTGGTGCATCCTCGGGACGGGCTCCAAGGCTCGTCCATGCCGCTGGTATCCAACAACAGCTGCCGTCCGGCATCCGAACCTTCAGAGTCCGGCCCCCGTAACCTCCTTTGCGCCGATCGAGAATCTCGATCGCCTCACCGTCGAAAGGATGCTTGTAGCGTCGAATGCGAACGGGCTCAGGAGCCTCGGAAGCCTGCAAGATAGTAGTCTGTGACGTTCGTGGAGACCTTCGTGGACCCCAGCCTCTTCGACGGCGCCTGCTACCGCGCGGCCAACTGGCGCTGTCTCGGCGAGACCGGGGGCGGCAAGGGCAAGACCCGCAAAAGCGTCTACGTCTACCCGCTGACGCCGGACTTCCGCTCGATCCTGCTCGAAGGCCCGCGGCCGGCGCGGCGCGGGAACAGGACACGGCCGGCAGCGCTGGCGCCGGACGATCCCTTCGTGGCGCTGTGGCAGGACCTGATCGGCGCACTGGCGGCGGTGGCCGCCGATCACGACCGGGTGTGGCAGAGCCGCCGGCGGGTCCTCGACACCCTTCTCGTCATGCTCTTCATCTTCCGGCTGGCGTTCTCGAACGGCCGCGCGGGCTACGCCACGACGCTGGCCGGGCTGTGGGAGCAGTGCCGGGTCCTGGGCGTCGCACTGCCGCAGCCGGCGCCGGTCTCGGCCTCGGCGATGTGCATGGCGCGGGCCAAGGTCGACGAGGCGGTGTTCAAGACGCTGCACGCCGAGATCCTCAAGCGCGCCGACGGCCCGGCCTGGAAGGGCCACCGCGTGTTCGCGGTCGACGGCTCCAAGCTCAACCTGCCGCGGCCGCTGCTCAAGGCCGGCTACCGCACGCCCTCCGAGGCGGCCCACTACCCGCAGGGCCTGCTGAGTTGCCTCTACCGGCTGCACGCGAACATCCCGGTGGACTTCGACCTGGTCGCGCACGGCGACGAAAGAAGGGCCGCCCTCGCCCACCTCAAGGCGCTCTCGGCCAACGACATCGTGGTCTATGACCGCGGCTACTACTCTTGGGAGATGCTGCACGCCCATGTCGCCCGCGGCCTGCACCCCGTGTTCCGGATCAAGAAGAAGGCAGGCGCCGCCCTCGACGCCTTCATCGCCGACGGCCGCACGGACGCGCCGATCACCGTCGCTCCCGGAAAGGACACCCTGAGAAAGCTGCGCCGCAAGACGCCGCACGTCGACGCCACCCCGCTGCGCCTGCGACTGGTCCGCTACCGCATCGGCAGCACGGTCTTCATCCTCGCCACCACCCTCCTCGACCCCAAGGCCTGGAGCGTCGCGGAACTGGCCGAGCTCTATCACGCGCGCTGGGGAATCGAGGAACTCTACAAGACCTCGAAACAGGCCATGGCCGTCGAGGCCTTCCACAGCCAGACCGAGCGCGGCGTCCGCCAGGAGCTCTTCGCCCACTTCAACCTCATCGCCATGACCCGGCTCTTCACCAACCGCAGCAACGCAAGCCTCGACGCCGAGCGCCCTGCCGACGGCAAGCCGGCGATGAAAGCCAACTTCAGCAACGGCCTCGCCACCGTCGCGCGCAACCTCGAAGCGCTGCTGCTGCGCCATACGGCGATGGTCGCCGAAACCCTCAGCCATGTCCTCTCCTGCATCAACCAGGCGCGTCAGCGCCCGCACCCCGGCCGGTCCTGCGAACGCAGGTCGCGCAAACCCCGCGGCAAGTGGGCACGCGCAAAGCGGGCCGTCGCCTGAACACCTGAACGACAGAAACGCACGCAACCGACAGCGCAAGAACACGACTCCTTAAGTGAACAGTCGAAAACCGCTAAGTGAATGCCATTGTCGCGCCGTCCGGGCCTGACTTAATCATTTCCCTCAGGCGCCGGGCGCTCGCTCCGCTCGCTTGGCTACGCGCCTCGCGCGCGGCGCAGTCGCGCCGTCCGGGCCTGACGGCCCGGTTCGCCCCATGTCTGCCATTCCGGGGGCGCCGCGCATGCTATCGTGCCGGCCTCGAATGATGGGGAGGCAGGGCATGAGGCTTGAGGGCAAGGTCGCGATCGTCACCGGGGGCTCGCGCGGGATCGGCGCCAGCATCGCGCGGCGCTTAGGCGCGGATGGCGCCGTGATCGCGGTGGTTGCGCACACGGCGCGCGGCAAGGCGGAGGCCGTGGCGCAGGAAATCGTGGACGGGGGCGGCCGGGCTGCGCCCTTCCAGGCGGACGTTTCCAGGGTCGCCGATTGCGAGCGGCTGGCGGCGGAGGCGGCCGACGCCTTCGGCACCATCGACATCCTCGTCAACAACGCCGGCGTCTACCACCCGCTGTCCATGGAGGAGACCACCGAGGAACTCTGGGACGCCCAGATCGACATCAACCTCAAGGGCAGCTTCTTCATGGCCAAGGCGGTGGCGCCGGCGATGAAGGCCAAGGGCGCGGGCAAGATCGTCAACATCACGTCCACGCTCGGCATCGTCGGCTCGAGCGCCGGCGCCGCCTACTGCGCGTCGAAGGGCGGCCAGATGCAATTGACCAAGGCGCTCGCCCTGGAGCTCGGGCCGCACGGGATCAACGTCAACGCCGTGGGGCCCGGCGCCACGAGAACCGACATGAACGCGGCGATCCGCGCCCAGCCCGGCAAGGAGGAGAAAATGGCGGCCATCGCGCCGATGGGCCGCTACTGGATGGAGGCCGACGACGTCTCGGGCGCCGTGGCCTATCTCGCGTCGTCGGAGGCCGATGCGGTGCACGGCGCCCACCTCATGATCGACCTCGGCTGGACCGCCTGGTAGGCGGCGCGCCGGCCCCCCGCCCGACCACCATGTGCGGACGCTTCACCCAGCGCCTCTCCTGGCGCGAGCTGCACGAGCTCCTCGGGCTGATCGGCCCGGCCCAGAACCTGCGGCCGCGCTACAACGTGGCGCCGGGGCAGACCATCGCGGCGGTGCGCGTGAGCGAGGGCGGCCGCCGCCTCTCCATGCTGCGCTGGGGGCTGGTCCCCGCGTGGGCCAGGGAGCCGAACATCGGCTACAAGATGATCAACGCGCGCTCCGAGACCGCGCACCAGAAGCCCTCCTTCCGCGCCGCCTTCAAGGCGCGCCGCTGCCTGATTCCGGCTGACGGCTTCTACGAGTGGCAGCGCGAGGGCAAGGCCAAGCAGCCCTATCTGATCGGGCTGAAGGAGGGCGCCGGCTTCGTCTTCGCCGGGCTGTGGGAAAGCTGGCGCGTGCCGGCGGGCCTCGCTCTCACCGGCTCGCTGTCCGAGCTGGAAGCGGGCGACGTGCTGGAGACCTGCACCATCCTCACTACCGAGGCCAACCCGGCGCTCGCCCCGATCCACCCCCGCATGCCCGTGATCCTGCCGGCGCACGCCTACGCCCCCTGGCTCGCAGGCGAAGCCGTCCCCCTCGCCCCCTACCCTGCGGACGCGATGACCTTTCACCCGGTAAGCACGCTGGTGAACAAGCCGGCGAATGATGACGAGAAGTGTGTGGAGGCTGTCGAGAGTGATTCTCTCTCCACCAAACAGCCCAGCAAACTAGTCTAATTCGGAAACCAAGTCCATATCCGTACAAAGACGGCTATCCAACTTTCCCGCTCACTTGCGCGTCTTGCCAATATGCTTGCTTCAACTGGAACCATGCGCAATATTTTAGAGATTGGTTCTGGAAGACCCGACAAGAGGTATCTCTGACTTTTGCACCTCCATGTCCAAGCCCTACGCTAAATCCATAACGATGTCCGTCACCCTTTCCTGACTTGTTGATGGGCCTACAATTATTCTTCCAATCGGAAGATGTGTCTCCAGCCTTTCGAGCAATCGAATGTAGGGAGTTGGCCCGTGAGTTCCTTCCCGATGTCGGACATCCTTAAAGTCCGTAACTGCCCAGGTTCTTGCTGTGAAAATTCTCTGGGATTCGGCACAACGCTACCCACGCGACGCCCGTGTGCTCCTCTGGGGTCGCCGGGTTTCACAGCTCACGATGCCCCTCTTGCGGACTGCGACCGGTAAGCTCAGACTTCCTGACCTCGTGATGCTGGCTGTTCTGGGCAGCGTGCCGGGAACTCCTTGAATTCTGATACATTTCGGTTGTTTCAGGCGGTTTTTCGCTGGGTGTCGCGCCCGAGGTCTGATAGTATAATTTGATACCAATTGCACGGTCTCAACCATGCCCAGTACCCTCCCAATGTGCCCTCCAGAGGCGGTCTCGATCGGCAACAGCTGCTTCGCCGTCCTGATCTCGGACGACACCTTCACCTACTTTTCCAACCTCATTCCCTTTGACAGCCACGCCGCCGATGACCGCACGGCCATGCTCTTGCGGATCGGCCGCCTCGCGGCGATCAGCGCGGTCTCGCCGCAGGAACTGGCTGACGCTTTCGCTGTCTCGCGCGCGACGGTGCAGCGCGCACGACGGCGCTACCTGGCCGAGGGCGAAGCGGGGTTCATGAAGCCCCGGCGCGGTCGCGGGCCGTCGGTGTTCACTCCGGAGTTGGCGGAGAAGGCGACGGCGTTGCTGGCATCGGGCCTGAGCGGCTCTGCGGCGGCCCGGGTTCTCGGCGTGTCAGCGCCATCGGTCAACAAGTGGCGCCGTCAGGGACTGATCGGCAACACGGAGGCGGATGGGGAGCCCGGACGCTCAGCGCTGGCTGCGCCGCCTGACGCGGGTGCGGCTCCTGAAGGCCGTGTCGATGAAGAGAGTACCGGTGCCCCGGGGCCGGAGACGGCGCCGGGGCTGGAAGCGCAGCCGCAAACGGATCGCAGCGCGCGCGATCGGCGGGACCGGCAGGCGCCGATGGGGCGTGCGACTTGCGATGTTCCGGCTCGGGTTCTGGCCAGTTGTGGACAGGCGGGGCCGGTCGAACCGCAGTTCGCCGCCGCCGCCCGCGGTGTCCGCTTCGGCGGCGTGCTCGCCGCCCTGCCGGCCCTGCTGAAGGAAGGTCTTCTCTCCGAGACCGGTCTCCTGCCATTGCTGCCGAAGGGCTATTACGGCTTGCCTACGATCCTGCTCTTCCTGGCCTTCATGACCTTGGCGCGGGTGCGCAACCCCGAGAGCCTGCGCTACCAGGCGCCGGGCGAATGGGGCGCCATTCTCGGCCTCGATCGCTGCCCCGAGGTCAAGACGCTGCGCCGCAAGATCGCTCTCATCGCCGACGACGAGGCCGGCGTGCGGGCGTGGCAGCTCGCCCTTGCCAGGCGCTGGCAAGGCCGACGAGCCGGAGCTCTGGGCGACGCTGGCCATCGACGGGCACGTCAAGGTCTACTCCGGCCGCAAGGGGCGCTTGCCCAAGCACTTCGTCTCGCGCGAGAAGCTGTGCCTGCCGGCGAGCGCCAGCTACTGGATCAACGCTCTGGGCGGCAAGCCGCTGCTCTGTCTGCACAAGCCGCTGGACCCGAAGATGGTCGCGGCCATCGAAGCCGACGTGGTGCCGGCGCTGCAGGAGCTTGGGATCGTTGGCGCCGGGGCGCCGGACCTGACCGCCGAGCATCCCGGCCAGCCGGCGCTCACCCTGGTCTTCGACCGCGAGGGCTGGAGCCCGGATCTGTTCCGCCGGCTGGCGAGGCGCGGCGTCGCCTGCCTGACCTGGCACAAGAACTTCAGGGGCGAGGACTGGCCGGCCGAGGACTTCGGCGCGATGACCGTTCCCATTCACGGACCGGCGGCGGACGGCAGCGCCACCATGCGGCTGGCTGAGAAGCCGGTGACGTTGCCGAACGGCTTCAGGGTGCGCCAGATCCGCCGCCTGCTCGACAACGGCCGTCAGGTGCCGCTGATCACCACCGATCCGCACAAGCCGATGGCTGAGGTTGCGGGCGCCATGTTCTCGCGCTGGTCGCAGGAGAACTTCTTCAAGTACATGCGTGACGAGTTCAATCTCGACGCCCTGCCGACCCACGAGCTCGAGCCTCTCGATCCCGCCGCCATGGTCGTCAACCCGCTGCGGCGGGCCTATGACAAGGCAATCCATCGCCTCGACCGCCAGCTTGGCCGCCTGCGCAACCGCATCGCCGACACGGCCCGGAAGAAGCAGCCGACGGCGGAACTCAGGAGGGAAGTCAGGGACCTCCAGGATGTCCGCGACATCGTCAGGGCCAGCCGCAGGGAGACGCCCAAGCACTGCCGGGCCGGCGACCTCGACGAAGCCGAGCAGCTCGATGCCTTGCCCGCGCGCGAGCGCCTCCTCCTCGACGTCATCCGGATGATCGCCTACCGCGCCGAAACCCGCATGATGCTTCCCGTCATGCAGGCGCAGGGCCACAAGCCCCATCCCCGGAAACTGCTTCAAGCGCTGCTCACCGCCGATGCCGACATCCTGCCGGATCCTGGCAATGGCCTCCTGCGGGTCCACATTCTTGGCCTCGCAAACGACGCCTGCGACCGTTGGATCGATGCGGTTCTGAGCGACCTGAACGCCACCGAAACGGTCTTCCCCGGCACCCGTCTGCGCATAGTCTACGACATCGACGGGGCCTCGGAATCCGCGCGGCTCGTGTCACCTAAAATCAGCAGAGGTCAGGAAGTCTGAAGCTACCCCGATGTGGCCCGAAGTCCGCCCGCGCGACGGGCACCGATTTTCATTCTATGGGGTGGTCCAGCACGGCGTCGACCATGATCGTTTATGAGAATGGCTCCGCTGTTGGAGAACCCGTGCCAGGTGAGCTTACGCGCACTTGACGGTGGCGATGAGCCGATCCGATGGGCTGGTCAGGGCTTCGATGATATTCCAGCCCTGCTTTCTGGCGGTGGTGATGACGCTGCGCAGGATGGCGAAGTTCTCGGCCCCCTGCGCGGACCGGAAGCCCCCGGAGATCTTCTGGCGCAGCTTCATCATCCGAAGGTCGCGCTCGGCCTCGTTGTTCGTGAACCCGACCTCGAGGTCGATCAGGAACCGGAGCACCGCGCATTTGTGGTCGCGCAGCCTCAAGGCCAGATTGTGACCGATCCTTCGCTTCCGGCGCTTCTTCCTCTTGCCAGGCGAGAACGGTGGTTGGCTCTCGTGAAAGGCCAGCGCATCGGCGATGATCTCGTCGTATCGGCGCTCGATCAGCGCCACAAGCCTCGCCGGAACGGCGATATCCTTGTCCAGCGCGATGCGGGCGGCGCGATTGGCTCGGCGCAGGAGCTGCTGCATCCGCCGGGCCCAAGCCTCCCCTTCGATGTCCACCAGCGCCTGCAACTCCCGCAGGTGATGGGCGTTGCACAGGCCGTGCTCCACCCCTTCCATCGCGAAGTACGGCTTCCAGTGATCGTGCACGACGATGCCGGAGACACCCGAGAGCAGGGCGCCGCGCTTGCCGCTGACCCGGTACGCCGCCAGCAGCGGCGTGCAGATCACATGAAGCCACTGCGTCTGACCGCCGATCCGCAAGCCGGTCTCGTCCATGTGTTTCACCCGCGCCGTGCCCGCCGCCAGGTCCTGTATGTGCAAGGCCGCGTCCCGCAGCCGCTCGGCCGCCCTCTCGCTCATCGTCGCCAACGTCGCAGCCGTCACCGGCGCGCCGAAGAGCTCGGCCATCACCTGCGACAGCCGATCCTCCGGCAGGAAGTGAGCGTGCTGAAGGTAGACCGCCACCCCGGCAATGCGCGGGCCGTACTGCACCGGCGCCGACACCCCGTCGGGGAACGCCGCCCGGGTCATCGTCCCGCAATGCCCGCAGCACTTGGCATGCGCCCGGTGCTCGGTCACCTCCAGGGGGCTCGGCTCGGGCAGATCGAACACCTGGCGGGCGACGGGCGTTCCCGCCCTGGCCGCGTCCGAAAGCGGCGAACCGCATCCCTTGCAGGAAGCCGGGACGTGATCCTTCACCCGATCCGGGTGATCGGCGCGGCGCAGCGTCTTGCCCTTGTGGCCGGGCTGGCCACCGGGCTTGCGGCCCGATTTGCCGCGCAGGCTTCGGGTTCGCCGCTTCGAATTCGGCTTCCTCAGCCCATCGCTCGAAGGCGGCTTGCCGCTGTTGCCGCTGTTGAGGCCGAGACGGCGCTCCAACTCCTCGATGCGCTCGACGAGACGCGCGACTTGCTCTTCCAGCCGCGCGTTCTGCTGCCGAAGCCAGGCATTTTCCTCCCGAAGCCGGGCGTTCTCCTCCTCCAGGCGGGCGATCTTCTGCGCGGGCGTTTCGGGCGCTGCTCCCGTCGAAGGGCCGCGCGGCGACTCGGGATTGCTCATGTCGTTGTTGAGTCATTTCCCGAAATTCCCGTCAAGCCCTTTCCACCAACTCCGAACGAGAAACGCCTCAATCCACTGGCCCAAAATGACAAATCAGACGACCTGGGCAGTTACTAAAGTCCTTAGTAGGGCGGCCACCTCACACCACCTCGTCCGGCGTCACCTTTACGCCGGACGGCGGGACAACGCAGGACGTGGCCCCGCAAGTGTGGCGTTCCGATCCGCCTGCCGACTACCTGGCGTTCGGCCACTGGCTCTACGTGCCGGAGGACGTGACGGACACGGTCAACTACAATTTCGGCGTGTTTGCAGGCGGCCGTGACCCGTTCGACAGCTCCAACATCCGGGCCTGGACCGACAGCCACTTACGAAGGCGAAGCGGTCGGCATGTACTATGCGAACGGGACGTCGAGCCCCAACGGTCGGTTCCTTCACCGCCGACCTCGAACTGGAGGCTAATTTCGGCACGAGCGGCGTCATCGACGGAGAGGTGAGCAACTTCGTCTTCGAAGGCGGCGTGGCGTCCTTGCTGCCCTCGACGGTGACTCTGACGTCGACCAATATCCGTGTCGGGTCCCATGGCGGCAACGAGCCCAACACTAGAGGGCACATCGACGGCAACACAGAGGCCAGCGTGGCCGGAGAGGACTGGGATGGCCAGTGGCACGGCGCGTTCTACGGCAACGGCGCGTCGCCGACCGACCATCCGACCGGTGTCGCTGGCATATTCGGTGTCTCGTCACCCAGTGGTGACGACCACAGCGACAGTGGCCTCACCGGCTCGTTCGGCGCCCACAGGCAGTAGCGACGCGGGAGTGTCTGCGCGGAGAGGCAGCCACCCGGCTGCCTCTTCCGCGACCGGCGCCCAGGCTCGCACGCCTCAGGGCGAATAGGGTCCGGAAATCACCTCGCACGAGATTAGTTCGACCTCGAACCGCCGGGTTTGTCCCGCGCTGCCGGAGGACCGCAGCGTGTCGGGCTTCTTGACCGTGCATGTATCGCCCCAGACTGCGTAGATCGTCCGGGATCGGTTCTGCACGTCGAACATGTCCAGCCATGTCGCTGCTATATACTGGTTCCCCTGCACGAAAGACTTGTTTCGAATACCTTCGGACGGGGACGATACGCTGTGGTGAGCCGCCATCTCGATGACGCCTCCATCGTCAGAAAGAAACGTTGCCCCATCAGACTCGATGGCAATTAGTAACTACCCAGGTACCCCAATCCTGAGTTGAGGACGGTGATTATGGCGGCGGCCGCGGTCTGGTTCTGCCACCGCGATTGGTTCTTGACCTCATAGAGTTGCGGGACTATGGACTGCTCTCTCGCGTGACGGGAGCGGTCCATGGGGTATTTCGGCTCGAAGGCGACAGCAGGTCTGTGCCAAGCGCTGATTGCGCTGATGCCGCCGCACTCCGTCTACATCGAAAGCCACCTTGGGGGCGGGGCGCTGATGAAGCGCAAGCCGCCGGCCGTGCGTTCGATCGGCATCGACCGCGATGCGCAGGCGCTCGAGGCCTTCGTCTGCGACTACCCGGTCGATCTGGTTCACGGCTGTGCCCATGACTTCCTGGCCTCGTTCCCGTTCCTGGGCCCGGAGCTAGTTTACAGCGATCCGCCCTATCTGCACGCGACCCGCCGCTCGGCGCAGCGCTACCGCTTCGAGTACGAGGAGGCCGGCCACGTCGCGCTTCTCGCGCTGCTCAAGGCTCTGCCCTGCCAGGTCATGATCTCGGGCCATCCGTCGGCGCTCTATGACGAGGTGCTGGCGGGATGGCGCCGGCTGGCGCTGCAGGTCACGACCCAGGGTCTGGTGCGAACCGAGGTCGTCTGGTTCAACTACGCCCCCGACCGGATGCATTGGGCCAGCCACGCAGGCCGGAACTTCACCGACCGCCAGCGCATCAAGCGCAAGGCAGCCAACTGGGGCCGGCGCTACCAGGCCTTGCCGCCGGGCGAACGCCTCGCCGTGCTCGCCGCCATGATGGCCGTCGAGGCCGAAGACACGTGACGGTGTCGCACTGGCACGAAGACCTCGCCGCCCGTAACGAGGCCTTCTGCTGCCTGAAGGAGCTTCTCGAGCCATCATCCCTCGCAACCACTGTCGTCGTTGCCGTCCGGGAATGGGGGCAGGGGCTGCTGCGATCAGCCACCGCGCTCGCCCGGGAAAATGCCGCACTCGAGCAGGAGAACGCGGCCCTGCGCGAGCGCATCGCCGAACTCGAGCGCAGCGCGGCCCTCAACAGCACCACAAGCAGCAAGCCCCCCGCCAGCGACGGGCTCAAGAAGAAAAGCGGAGCCCAGAGGCGCACCCAAAGCCAGCGCGGAAAGTCCGGCGGGCCCAGTGGCGGCCAGCCCGGCCACAAGGGAACCACCCTCGCGCGGAGCGACAGCCCGGACCGTGTCGTCGATCACCACCCCTCCACCTGTTCCGGCTGTGGCGTCGAGCTCTCGGACGCCGACCGGCAAGGCGCGCCCGCCTGTCGGCAGGTCTTCGACGTACCCGAGCCGCAGCCTCTCGAGGTCACCGAACACCGCGCCCATCGCTGCCTCTGCGGCGCATGCGGCACGCTGACACGAGCCGCCTTCCCGCCGGGCGTCACCGCCCCGGTCCAGTACGGCCCTCGCATCACCGCTTGGGTGAGTTACCTGCTGTACGCCCAGTTCGTGCCCGAGAAGCGTCTGGCCGAACTCATGAGCGACATCTTCGCGGTGTCCATCTCCACTGCCACGATCGCCGCCATGGGCCGGCGCACAGCGCAGCGCTTCGAGGGCTTCCTCGACCATGTCGCCGATCTGATCCGCACGCAGGCGCCGGTCAAGCACCTCGACGAGACCGGCCTGCGTATCGCCGCCCGTACCCGCTGGCTCCATGTGCTGTGCACCCCGTTGCTCACCGTCCTGCGCATCGGCGAGGGACGCGGCGATGTCGAAAAGAACCTGAAAGGCATCCTCGTCCACGACGACTTCGCCCCCTACTTCACCATCAAGGGCGTCCGCCACGGCGCCTGCAACGCACATCACCTGCGCGAACTCCAGGCCCTGATCGACATCGAGAAGGAGGAATGGGCGGCGAGCATGCACCGCCTGCTTCAGCGCGCGCGCAGGGCCGCCCGCTTCGCCCGTGAGAAAGACCGTCAAGTCCCCGCCTCCCTGGTGGCCCGCATCTCAAGGGCATGGGACCGTATCCTCGAAGAAGCCATCGCCTTCCATGAGGCCCAACCGCCGCTCCAGATCGCAAAGCGAGGGCGAAAGAAACGCCGCATCGGCCACAACCTCGCGCGCCGCCTTCAAAAGCATAAGGAGGGCTGCCTGCGCTTCCTCACCGACCTGCGCACGCCGTTCACGAATAACGAGGCGGAGCGTGACATCCGTATGAACAAAGTGCATGAGAAGATCTCAGGCGGCTTCCGCTCCCTGCAAGGCGCCTGCAACTTCGCCGGAATGCGCAGCGTCATCGTCACCGCTCGAAAGCAAGGCTGGAACATCCTGCAAATCCTGGCGCACCCGGAACCGATGCAGCTGATCCCTATACTGCGCTCCTGAACTTCTCCGGCTCATCCTGAGTATCGCTGTCCTCTCATCTTGTTCGCGACGCGGCGTTCATCATCCTCTCGCGCTCAAGAGAGTAGGCACCCCCGCGGCGTGGGGGCGTTGACGCAAAAGGAACTGGCTTGTTCCATAAGAGAGAGGGGGTACCTGGGCAGTTACGGCAATTATCCTCTCGTTGACGCTCTCGTCACTCTCACACCGTTCGGATGCCGACTCTTGGCCCAGAGAACACACTTCCGTCCGCTCCCTCCATGCCACGATGATGGTCTTGCCGATCAGTGAATCGGTCGAACCGGCCCTCACGGCTACAGCACTCTCCACCGGAGCAAAGGCCGAAAGGTCTCGCTGCACTGCGCAGCTGGAGGCCATCAGCAGAGCCGCGAAACACATGCCGGCCAGGGCCGCACCATGCGGTGCGGAGCGCGGAAGAGAGGCAACGGCCTCGTTCGCAGCTTCGCGCAGCCGCGAAGCGCCGGATCCTGTGGATGAGCTTGTCATGGGAGACGCTCCTCACGTCGCGGGGCGGTCGGGGTGTCGTCACTTCGCCCCGGCGGCTCTCCGAAGCTGGGCCGAGGCGCGGAAGCGGAGGGCCTTGGAGGCCCGGATGCGGATCGCTTCGCCGGTCTGCGGGTTGCGGCCCTTGCGCCCCTTGCGCTTGACGATGGTGAACGTGCCGAAGTTGCCGATGGTGTAGCGGCCTTCCTTCTTCGACTTCTTGATCCCGGCCTCGATCTCGCCCAGCACCAGGTCTACGGTGCGCTTGGCCTCGGCCTTGCTCATCTTGCCCTTCTTGGCGACGTTCTCGATGAATGCGGCTCTGCTCATGGTCGGAAGCCCCTCTGTCGTTCCCTGTTGCGACTCGAACGAGTCCAACCCGCTACATATAGCGGGTTTTTTCCATCTGGCTACCAGAAAAGCCAGCGGGCCGCGGAATTCGCAGCCCGCAATCAGCCGCCGCTACTGACGATCCACGGTGGAGCGCCCCTCGTCGAGCCATCCCAGGATGCCGCCGCGCACATTGTAGACGTGCCGGTATCCGAACTGCTCGTCCAGCAGGTGCGCGACCCTGCCGCTGCGATTGCCGCTACGGCAGATGAGCGCGACGGGTCGGTCGGACTCCGCGATCGCGGCGAGCGCCGGCAGCCACCGGTCCAAATCGTAGCGCCCCTTCTTGTCGAAGAAGGTCAGCAGGTGGCTGCCCTCGATGACGCCGGTCTTGCGCCACTCCTCCGGCCTGCGGACGTCGATGACGGCGACCCCCTCCGCCCGCAACCGCTCAAGCTCGGCGCCGTCCACGTCGATGACGTCCGCATGAAGCGGCATGGCGCCAACGACCAGCAAGGCACAGAAAACGACAACCCTCAGCATTGCCCGAGCCCCCACGTGGTCTCCCTACAGATGAACCGACTTGCCCCGGTTTGCAACGAATATCGCGCGCGCCCGATCATTGCCCTCAGGCGGCGGGCGCTTTGTTTAACCCTTTCCCTCAATCGCCGGGCGCTCGCTCCGCTCGCTTGGCTCCGCGCTTCGCGCGGCGCGCCGTTGCGCGCTCCGGCCCGCTGCGCGGCCCGGTCCCTCCTAACCGTAAGTACTGCGATCTCGGGTTGTGCGATCAGTCCACGCGGCAGGTGATGCGCCAGTCGATGGCGCCGGCCTTGTCGCGCCGGGCGTAGCTCACGCGGGACTTCTTGAGCTCGGCGCTCGCGAGCTCGACCAGGCCCTCCTTGAGCTCGGGCGGCAGCGTGTCGAGGTCGAGGGTGACGGTGACGGGATCGCGGCGCTTCCGCGCCTTCTTCGCGGACCGGCTTGCGCGTGCCGCCCCCGGCTGGCGCGGCGCCTCCTCGCCATTCTCGGCATCATCGCCGTTCTTGCTGCCCCAGATCGAGTCCCAGCCGCTGCGGTACTCGGGCGTCCTCACGCTGGAGAAGTAGCCGTAGTGAGCCTCGGCTTTGCCGCCGGCGGACTCGCGGGCGGACTTGCCGGCATCCTTGCCAGAGTCCTTGGCGCCATCCGATGACTTCGCCTCGGTGGAGGGCGCCGCGGAGGCCGCGCTGCCTGCGTCGTCCTTCGCCTTGGTCTTGGTGTCGGCACTCTTGCTCTCGGCCTTGGCCTTGGGCGCCGATTCGGCCTTGGGCTTCACTGCCTTCTTGCTGCTCTTCGCTTCGCTCATCTCTCTCGCTCGACAAGGTCTCAACATCCGGCCCTGAACGGGCGTGCGGCCCGGATATAGAAGCAAGTGGGGCTCGCTTCAAGACCGATCGTTGACTGGGCGTGGAACCGCCGCCGGCCGGGATGGGATTGGGCCGGGAACGCCGTCGCCTACTCGGCCGCGGCCTGTTGGCGCTGGCGGGCACCCGGTTCCTTGTGGAGGGCGCCGTCCTTCATGATCATGACGATGCGGTCGGTATCCTGCAGAATCCGAACGTCCGCGAGCGGATCGCCGTCGACCATGATCAGGTCGGCGAGATAGCCCTCCTCGACCAGGCCCACGGCATCGCCGAAGCACTCGCCGCCGTAGCGCGTCGCCATGGTGAGAAGGTCGATGGACGAGAAGCCCATGAGCTCCTGCCAGAGCTCCAGGTCGCGGGCGTCGCGGCCCACCGGGTTCCACTCGAAGCCGTAATCGCCGAAGGGCAGCACGCGCACGCCGCGCCGGTGCAGCTCCCTGGTGACCGCGATGGCACCGTCGAGCTCGCGCTTGAAGCCCCATTCCTCCGCCTTCTCCTGCGGCATCCCGTAGTCCGCCATCTCGTAGAGGGTGGTGTAGGTGAGGCCGATGGCCGGATTGACGAAGACGCGGTCCTTGTTCGCCTCCAGCAGGTCCAGCGCCTCCTCGTCGCAGAAGTTGGCGTGGTAAATCAGGTCGATCCCGTGCCTCACGCAGCGCTTCACCGCCTCAGCCGTGCGCGCATGCGCGATGACGCGCCGCTTGTGGATGTGAGCGATGCTGGTGCAGGCGACGATCTCGTCCTCCTGCATCACGGTCATGTCGCCGGTGGCGGTGTCGTGAACGAAGAAGTCGCCGGAGATCATCAGCTTGAGGCTGTCCGCGCCCTCGCGAATCATCAGGCGGGAGAACTTGCGGATTTCCTCCGGCCCGTCGCAGACCACCGCGAAGCCCTCGTGGTACATGTGGTACTGGCGCAGGTCGCCGAGCCCGCCGGTGACCGTGATCTCAGGCGTGGCCGCACGCATCCGGGGGCCGGGGATGCCGCCGGCGTTAATCTCGTTGCGGGTCGCGATATCGAGCCGGGCCTTGGCCGAAGAGCCGTTGACCGAGGCGGTGAAGCCCGCGTCCAGCATCGCCTTCACGTTGTGCATGGTGCGGTAGACGTGCTCCTCCACCGGGAGCTCGCCGGTGCCGTAGAAGTCCGCGCCCATGTTGGGATAGGTCGGGTGCCCGTGGCAGTTGACCAGGCCCGGCATCAGCGTGGCGCCGCCGCCGTCGATGACCCGGTCGGCCGCCGTGCCGCTGGGGAAGCCGCCGGCCGCCACCTTGGCGATGCGGTTGCCCTGCACCAGGACCTCGCCCGCGAAGGGCTCGCGGCCGGAGCCGTCAAAGATCGTCACATCGGCAATGAGAGTTCGCGCCATCCTGCTCTCCTCCCCTTCCTCCGTCGCTGCCGCCGAGGCCCGACGATTGCGGTCGCCTCCCCTTATTTTTGGTAACTGCCCAGGTTCTTGCTGTGAAAATTCTCTGGGATTCGGCACAACGCTACCCACGCGACGCCCGTGTGCTCCTCTGGGGTCGCCGGGTTTCACAGCTCACGATGCCCCTCTTGCGGACTGCGACCGGTAAGCTACCCCGATGTGGCCCGAAGTCCGCCCGCGCGACGGGCACCGATTTTCATTCTATGGGGTGGTCCAGCACGGCGTCGACCATGATCGTTTATGAGAATGGCTCCGCTGTTGGAGAACCCGTGCCAGGTGAGCTTACGCGCACTTGACGGTGGCGATGAGCCGATCCGATGGGCTGGTCAGGGCTTCGATGATATTCCAGCCCTGCTTTCTGGCGGTGGTGATGACGCTGCGCAGGATGGCGAAGTTCTCGGCCCCCTGCGCGGACCGGAAGCCCCCGGAGATCTTCTGGCGCAGCTTCATCATCCGAAGGTCGCGCTCGGCCTCGTTGTTCGTGAACCCGACCTCGAGGTCGATCAGGAACCGGAGCACCGCGCATTTGTGGTCGCGCAGCCTCAAGGCCGGATTGTGACCGATCCTTCGCTTCCGGCGCTTCTTCCTCTTGCCAGGCGAGAACGGTGGTTGGCTCTCGTGAAAGGCCAGCGCATCGGCGATGATCTCGTCGTATCGGCGCTCGATCAGCGCCACAAGCCTCGCCGGAACGGCGATATCCTTGTCCAGCGCGATGCGGGCGGCGCGATTGGCTCGGCGCAGGAGCTGCTGCATCCGCCGGGCCCAAGCCTCCCCTTCGATGTCCACCAGCGCCTGCAACTCCCGCAGGTGATGGGCGTTGCACAGGCCGTGCTCCACCCCTTCCATCGCGAAGTACGGCTTCCAGTGATCGTGCACGACGATGCCGGAGACACCCGAGAGCAGGGCGCCGCGCTTGCCGCTGACCCGGTACGCCGCCAGCAGCGGCGTGCAGATCACATGAAGCCACTGCGTCTGACCGCCGATCCGCAAGCCGGTCTCGTCCATGTGTTTCACCCGCGCCGTGCCCGCCGCCAGGTCCTGTATGTGCAAGGCCGCGTCCCGCAGCCGCTCGGCCGCCCTCTCGCTCATCGTCGCCAACGTCGCAGCCGTCACCGGCGCGCCGAAGAGCTCGGCCATCACCTGCGACAGCCGATCCTCCGGCAGGAAGTGAGCGTGCTGAAGGTAGACCGCCACCCCGGCAATGCGCGGGCCGTACTGCACCGGCGCCGACACCCCGTCGGGGAACGCCGCCCGGGTCACCGTCCCGCAATGCCCGCAGCACTTGGCATGCGCCCGGTGCTCGGTCACCTCCAGGGGGCTCGGCTCGGGCAGATCGAACACCTGGCGGGCGACGGGCGTTCCCGCCCTGGCCGCGTCCGAAAGCGGCGAACCGCATCCCTTGCAGGAAGCCGGGACGTGATCCTTCACCCGATCCGGGTGATCGGCGCGGCGCAGCGTCTTGCCCTTGTGGCCGGGCTGGCCACCGGGCTTGCGGCCCGATTTGCCGCGCAGGCTTCGGGTTCGCCGCTTCGAATTCGGCTTCCTCAGCCCATCGCTCGAAGGCGGCTTGCCGCTGTTGAGGCCGAGACGGCGCTCCAACTCCTCGATGCGCTCGACGAGACGCGCGACTTGCTCTTCCAGCCGCGCGTTCTGCTGCCGAAGCCAGGCATTTTCCTCCCGAAGCCGGGCGTTCTCCTCCTCCAGGCGGGCGATCTTCTGCGCGGGCGTTTCGGGCGCTGCTCCCGTCGAAGGGCCGCGCGGCGACTCGGGATTGCTCATGTCGTTGTTGAGTCATTTCCCGAAATTCCCGTCAAGCCCTTTCCACCAACTCCGAACGAGAAACGCCTCAATCCACTGGCCCAAAATGACAAATCAGACGACCTGGGCAGTTACTATTTTGTTGCGGCGCCCGATGATCGAGGAGTCATGTTAGCACGCGCCGCCCGACCCCAGCCCCGCTTGGAGGCGATTGGCAAATGTGGAATAGTCCGCCGCGCCACGTGGGAGGGAGAGGCGGGCCATGATGGACGATCGCGCGCCGGACGAGACCATCGACGTCAGCGTCGACGGCTACAAGGTCGTGGCCTACAGCTTCGGCTCCGGCGATGAGGTGCTGTTCTGCGTCAACGGCGGGCCGGGGCTGCCCTGCGACTATGTGCGCGACGCGCATTCATGGCTCGCGGACAAGGGCTACCGGGTCGTGGCCTTCGACCAGCTCGGCACCGGCAAGTCCGACCGGCCCGACGATGCCTCGCTCTGGACCATCGAGCGCTATGTCGAGGAGACGGAGACCGTGCGCACCGCCCTCGGACTCGGGCCTGTGCATTACTACGGGCAATCCTGGGGCACCTGGCTCGGCCAGGAGTGGGCGCTAACCTATCCCGAGAGCTTCAAGACGATCACCCTCGCCGACGGCGCGGGTGACATCCCGCATCTGGTGAGCGAGCTGCACCGGCTGCGCCACGCGCTCGGGCCCGAGACCGAGGCGATGATGCAGCGCCACGAGGCCGAGGGCACCCTCGACCACCCCACCTATCAGGCCGCGATCACCATCCTCAACTACCGCCACGTCTGCCGGCTCGACACGTGGCCGGCCCCGGTCATGCGCTCGCTGGGCGACTGGAACATGGGGCCCTACGAGGCGATCCAGGGGCCCAACGAGTTCTGCTACACCGGCAGCATCAAGGACAAGAACTGGCTGCCCGAGCTGCATCGCATCCACCAGCCGGCGCTGGTGCTCTGCGGCCAGCACGACGAGCTCACACCGGCGTGCTCGATGAAGATGCATGCGGCGCTTCCCAATTCGCAGATCAAGGTGTTCCCGAACTCCTCCCACCTGCCGATGTACGAGGAGCCGGAGGCCTATTTCGAAACCCTGCTGGGCTTCCTGGACGCCAATCGCGGCTAGCGCCTGCTCAGGCCCCACCCCAAGACGAAGGAACTCAACCATGAATGCGAGCGAGAAGCGCGCCGCGCTCGCCGGCGCGATCCGGGAGGGCCAGTTCGTCGTGGCCCCCGGCGTCTACGACATGATCTCCGCCAAGGTCGCCGACGGCATGGGTTTTCGGGCGCTCTACATGACCGGCTATGGCGTCGCGGCCTCCCACCTCGGCCTGCCCGATGCCGGCATCGCGAGCTACGCCGATGTCGTGTCGAGGGTGCGCGCCATCGCGGGCGGCACGGACTCGCCCCTGATCTGCGACGCGGATACGGGCTTCGGCGGTCTCCTCAACGTCCGCCACACGGTGCAGGGCTACGAGGACGCGGGCTGCAGCGCGATCCAGCTCGAAGACCAGGAAATCCCCAAGAAGTGCGGCCACACGCCAGGCCGCCGCGTGGTCCCGGTGGAGGACATGGTGGAGAAGATCGGGGTCGCCGCCGACGCGCGCAGCGATCCCAACTTCCTGATCATCGCGCGCACCGATGCGCGCACCAGCCTCGGCCTCGACGAGGCCCTCGCCCGGGGCCAGGCCTTCGCCGACGCCGGCGCCGACGTGATCTTCATCGAGGCGCCGGAGAACGAGGCCGAGATCGCGCGCATCGGCGAGACCTTCGACAAGCCGCTGCTCGCCAACATGGTGGACAGCGGCAAGACCCCCATCGTGCCGGCGGATCGCCTCGCGGCGCTCGGCTACAACATCGCGATCTATCCCGCGATCGGCATGCTGCCGGCGGCCGGCGCCATGCGCAGCGCCTTCGCGTCCCTCAAGCGCGACGGCTCCACCGCCAACGTCGATGCGCCGATGATCTCGCTGCCCGAGATGCACGCGCTCATGGGCTTCAAGGACGTCTGGGCCTTCGAACGCCGCTGGGCGAGACCCGAGGCCGAGGCAGCGGAGTAGGCGCCCGCGCCCGAGGCCAACAGCGCCTGGTGCGCGCTCCCCGGGCCAGTCAACCACACACTTCGTCATGCCCGGACTTGTTCCGGGCATCCATGTGCGTTGAGGCCTAACCGGAGTGCCCTCGTGGATGGCCGGGACAAGCCCGGCCATGACGTGATGGGGTAATGCACAGGTCGATACAAGACCTGGCAACGCCCCACAATGGACAAGAAGGCAGGCGGGCCCGTGGGGCACCGCCTGCTTCGTTACGAGCGCACTGCTCAGACGATGACGCCCGAGTTTCAGCGCTCCCTTACCCCGGACTGTACTCCTTCGACTTGAAGGAGAGATGCGACACGGTCGCCGGAGCTTCCGCGAGCTTGCGGATGTCGGCCCAGGTCTGCTTGTAGTTGGGCAGCACCAGCTCGTTGGTCCCGTTGTTTATGACGTTGCCTTGCGTGCCGGTCGGCGCGGCGAAGAGCATGAAAGTCTCGCCCTTCTTCGCCGTCGGCGTGGGATACGCCATGGCCTGGGTCGCACCGTCGTCGTTGTAGACCTCCACCAGGTCGCCGGCGCCAACGCCCACCGCCGCCATGTCATCCGGATTCATCTCGATGAAGGGATAGGGATAGCGGTCGGTGGCGAAGTCGTTGTCCTGATCGAGGAACCAGTTCTGCCAGTTGATGTTGGAGCGGCCGTTGTTGATGAGGTACGTGAACTTGGCCTTCTGCTCCTCCTTGCCCGGCGCCTGCAGGCCGCGCCACGCGCCTGCGCAGAACCGGGCCTTGCCGTCTCCGGTGCCGAAAGTGCCATCGGCATAGAGGCGCTTGGTGCCGACCAACTGGCCGTTCTTATAGCCAACGACAGGCTCCTGAACCCCGTTGTTGCCCATGGCGCGAAGCCGATCGTAGGTGACGTCCGGATTCCCTTGGTGATAGCCGTCCATGAAGGCATCTTCCTCGGTCGCCCAGTCGTAGCCCTGGAACTGCGCCGCGTAGTCGGCCTTGCCCATCCCGTTCAGCACACGCTCGAGATGCTGCGCCATGTCGGCAGCGATCAAGCAGTCGGGCTGCGACGATCCGGGGCCGTCCATGTACTTCTCGACCAGGCGCATCCGGCGCTCGCCGTTCATGGACGTGAGGTTCATCTCGCCGGACTCGACCGCAGGCAGGATCACGTGGGCCGCCTGGCCGATTTGGCTGTGGATGATGTCCACGTTGACCGAGAAGAGGCCGCCTGCCTCGATCGCCGCACCGATGGCGTCGACCAGCTCGTCGCGGGTCTTGCCCGCCGCCGCGTCCATCGCTTCCTTCACCATGTTCGTGCGCTTGTTGTAGACGCGCTTGAACTCGGTGGCGTTCAGCGTGGTCTTGTAGTGGTCGCAGGCCCAGATGTGGTGGACTTTGCCGCCGCCCTTGATGATCAGGTCGTCGACATAGGGCGCAGGCCGGCCTACATGGCCGTCGGGCGGCCGGTAATAGCCTTCCTGATGCCCGCCAAGACGGCACACCCCGCCGCCCTCGCGGCCGATATTGCCGGTGGCGAGGCCGATGTTCACCAGGGCGCCGACGGTGCGGTAGTTGTCGTTGCCCCAGATGATGCCCTTCTCGTAGGCGCTCACGCACTTGCGGCGCGAGCCGTCGGACTTGGGCTCCGCAATCCAGTGCGCCGCCTTGACGATATCGCCCTCGGCGACGCCGCAGATTTCGGCAGCCTCGGCGGTGGACATGCGGCAGGCCTCGCGCGCCAGCTCGAAGGAGCCGAGCGCACAGGGATGCGCCGTACCCTGCGCCTGCGCCTCGCCGCCCTGGAAGGTCGAGTTGGCGATGAAGTCGCTATCCACCCAGCCTTGATCGGCGATGTAGGTGAAGAGCGCGTTGAAGAGCGCGAGATCCGTGCCCGAGTTGATCGCCAGATGCAGCACGTGATCGGCGCCGGCCACCTGCTCGCAGGCGTTGACGGTCACCGTGCGGCGCGGGTCCGCGATGATCACGCGGGCGCCGTCCCTCATGCCCGGCACCATGTGGTTGAGGTACAGGTTGGTCTGGGTCTCGAGGGGATTGGCGCCGATCAGGAAGATCGTGTCGGTGAGCGTGTAGTCCTCGTAGCAGTAGTTCAGCTCGCCGATGCCCATGTCGCGGGTCGAGTGCACCTCGGAATTGTAGGCCGGCCGGTTGTGAATCCGGCAGTTCTTGACCTTCATCGAGCCGAAGTAGAGCTTGCCCGTGCCCCAGGTGTTCTCGTAGCCGCCCGCCGAGCCGCCGTGATCGAACATCGAGACGTAGAGATCGTCCTCGTTGTCCTTGTCGATGTAACGGGCGGTGACCCTGGCGACCAGGTCGAGGGCATCGTTCCACGAGGTCGGCTGCCACGTGCCGTAACGCCAGACCATCGGCTCCGTGAGCCGCTGCTGCTGGGTGCCGGTGACATCCGAACGGCGGTTCTCCGCCATGCGGGCGCCACGCACCGAGCCGAGGCCCGAGTTGACGCTACAATTGACGTCCGGCTTGATCACCAGATGCACGTCCTGCCCGTTCTGCTGGACGATGTTGTACATTGAGGGCGCGTACCAGAACTCGGTTTCCTGGTCCTGCTGCTTGCTCAGGTCCACGCCGAATTTGTTCGACGTGACCGTGCCCTGCTTGTTGACGGGCCACGTGTACGCCTTGTAGCCGCAGCCGACGATGCAGTAGTGGCAGGTGACGTTTTGCTCCTTGGCGTCTGCGGGGATGATCGGCAGACGGTCGACTTGTCGCTTGTAAGCCATCTGATCGCCTCCCTCAGAGCACGTTGGAGAGACGGCCGTAGAGCAGCTCGTCCACGCCTTCGGCGTAGATCTCGCCCTGGTCGTCAATCCGCAGCACGAATTGCGGCAGGTTCTGGGTCGCGTGTCCCCAGGTCTGCTGGCCGCCGGCCTCGCAGTCGAAACGCGAGAAATGCCCGGGGCAGTTCAGAGTCCTGTCGCCGGCGTTGTATTGGAGCTGCCAGCCTTTGTGCGGGCACATCACGGAGAAGGCGACGACGTCGCCATCCGGACCGACCCCGCCTTCGACGGCTGAACCCAGCTTGAGCAGCACGCCGGGGCTGTCCGTATCCGGGTAGTGGATGTCCATTGGCATATCCACCTTCAGCTCGGCGATATTGGCCAGCCGGTTCGACGGATACTCCACCCTGGCTGCGGCGGGCGCCGCTTTGGCGGGCGAATGGGAGACACCCAGCGTGACCACACCGGCCGCCACGGCCCCCCCTTGCAGGAATCGCCGCCGACCGACGTCGACGAGCTTGTCGCATTTCATGGCTTACCCCCCCTTGTAATAGTTCCAATTCTCAACTTACGAAGCGCAAGTTTAGAATCGATGTAATCATGACCCAGTTCAAGACCTTCGCCAAGTTACAAAATCAAGTCCGTTTTGTTTCGAAGCTCCATTTGCACCCGCAATTGGCGCGGGCTCTTGAAAGGCCGGCAAA
This sequence comes from Alphaproteobacteria bacterium, assembly GCA_963422645.2. GTDB lineage: Bacteria > Pseudomonadota > Alphaproteobacteria > UBA828 > UBA828 > WTGU01. Next base: position 312,838 of record CAXXVO010000004.1, on the reverse strand, counting down.
GAAAAGGCGTTATGTCAATTGACAAACCATGAGTGAGCTCCCGTGTTAGTGGGGTAGCGACGGAGACCCCACAATGTCAGCCCTTTCAGCACCTTACATGCACGATGAAACTGCCGCATTCGCCCACATCGAGGCGATGCTTTGGCCGGATGGTCCGACCTGCCCCAAGTGCGGCGTTGTTGGCGAAGCCTACGAGTTGAAGGGCGTCCGCTCCAAGCCGTCGAAGAAGAATCCCGAGGGCAAGGTTCGCCACGGCCTCAAGAAGTGCAAGGGCTGCGGCAAGCAGTTCACCGTCCGCATCGGAACTATCTTCGAAGACAGCCACATCGAACTGCATCTGTGGCTTCGGGCGATCTACCTGATGACCAGCAGCAAGAAGGGCATCAGCAGCAACCAGCTCTCCCGCACATTGGGCGTGACGGTCCGGTCAGCTTGGTTTCTGTCGCACCGCATCCGTGAAGCCATGCGCGATGATGGCGCGGTGGACTTCGGCGGGGGCTAGGTGTCCCAAGGGGGGTGCCCCAAGGGGGGTGCGGCGGTAGGTCGAGCCATTTGAGTGAAGCGAAAGATCGGTAGATGTTGCCATAATCCTCCAACTCCGCCAGCACCCGTTCCCGTTCTTGGACCATGCGACGGACAGTCTCCGTGCTCCAAAGAAGCTCCCGCAAGTCCATTATCTGAGCGGGCGTTAGTTCTCTAGTACGATGTTCCGCGATAAGCCTCACAACGCCTTCCAACGCCTGGAGCATGGCGAATCGGGCGTCCCGGGCACTTACCTCGCGTGCACTATTGTCAATCGGCTTTCAATACTGACCCCCGATCGGCGTGCAAAATTGACCCCCCTGAGTGGCACGGCGGAGGTTGTCCCGGTAGCCAATAGGGGGGACCCGCGCGGCTTCGTGTGGCGCCCTGCGCTACGCGGAGCGAAGCCGCGTGGGGGGTCCCTGTTGGCCCACCAATGGCATTCATTTGGCGCGAAGATTGTTCCGGGGTTTTTTGGTGGTGTCGTAACGAGTTGATTTCTTGTGTGGATTGTCGGTCTCGGCGTTTCCCGCACGAGGGGGATTGACCGGTGGCGTGTGCTTTGGCACACTGTGGCTGTCCCCCTGTCAGTGGAGCCGGCCCATGGACCCCCGCATCACCGCGCTGAAGTCGACGACCTTTTTCGGCAGACGTCTGACCCGCCGGCAGATTGCCGACATCCAGGAGACGGTGGCGCTGTTTCCGGCGATCAGCCGCAACGAGCTCGGGCACACGATCTGCGAGCATTTGAACTGGCGCGCGCCGAGCGGGCGGAACCGTGTCGCGGTCTGCCTGCGGATGCTGGAGGAGTTGGAGCGGCTGGGCATCCTGACCCTGCCGGCGCGGGACGAGGCGCAGGTGCGGGGGCCGCAGGAGGCGATGGCCCGGAGCGAGCGGACGGCGCCGGCCGCGGCGATCGCGGAGGACCTGGCCGCGCTGATGCCGCTGCGCCTGTCGATTGCGGCGGGCAAGGAGGAGGGCGGGCTGTGGAACGAGTTCGTCGCGCGCCACCACTATCTCGGGCTGCATCGTCTGGTCGGCGCGCATCTGCGCTATTTTCTCCTGGACCGCCACGGGCGGCCTCTGGGCTGCCTTCTGTTTGCCCGGGCGTCGCGCACGCTGCCCTGCCGCGACGAGTGGATCGGGTGGCCGGCGGAAGGCTTCCGCAAGCACCTCGATCTGGTCGTGGGTCACACGCGTTTCCTGATCTTTCCCTGGGTCCGGGTCGACAACCTGGCGTCGAAAGCGCTGTCGATGGCGCTGCGCCAGCTGCCCGGCGACTGGGAGGCGCGCTTCGGAGCGCGCCCGGTTCTGGTGGAGACCTTCGTGGACCCCAGCCTCTTCGACGGCGCCTGCTACCGCGCGGCCAACTGGCGCTGTCTCGGCGAGACCGGGGGCGGCAAGGGCAAGACCCGCAAAAGCGTCTACGTCTACCCGCTGACGCCGGACTTCCGCTCGATCCTGCTCGAAGGCCCGCGGCCGGCGCGGCGCGGGAACAGGACACGGCCGGCAGCGCTGGCGCCGGACGATCCCTTCGTGGCGCTGTGGCAGGACCTGATCGGCGCACTGGCGGCGGTGGCCGCCGATCACGACCGGGTGTGGCAGAGCCGCCGGCGGGTCCTCGACACCCTTCTCGTCATGCTCTTCATCTTCCGGCTGGCGTTCTCGAACGGCCGCGCGGGCTACGCCACGACGCTGGCCGGGCTGTGGGAGCAGTGCCGGGTCCTGGGCGTCGCACTGCCGCAGCCGGCGCCGGTCTCGGCCTCGGCGATGTGCATGGCGCGGGCCAAGGTCGACGAGGCGGTGTTCAAGACGCTGCACGCCGAGATCCTCAAGCGCGCCGACGGCCCGGCCTGGAAGGGCCACCGCGTGTTCGCGGTCGACGGCTCCAAGCTCAACCTGCCGCGGCCGCTGCTCAAGGCCGGCTACCGCACGCCCTCCGAGGCGGCCCACTACCCGCAGGGCCTGCTGAGTTGCCTCTACCGGCTGCACGCGAACATCCCGGTGGACTTCGACCTGGTCGCGCACGGCGACGAAAGAAGGGCCGCCCTCGCCCACCTCAAGGCGCTCTCGGCCAACGACATCGTGGTCTGAGGTGGCCTCGCCTATTCGGACAGCTTAGCGGCCAAGGTAAGGTGTATTCCGGTTGTTTCTCAGGCCGCCATGATCCTCTTGAATCGATCTTCCTGTTGCTGCTGTTGCGCCTGTGGAGATGTGGTCAAGGCGCGTAGCGGCTTGTCCATCATATCCACAGGCGTCTCGCCGCGGTATGCCTCGGCCGGGGTTCTCCCTCCCAGCGCCGAGTGAGGCCTCTCGGCGTTGTAAAAGCCGATCCAATCACGGATCAGGCGCCGGGCCTGGAAACCGTCGGCGATGTCGTGCAGGTAGACCGCCTCGTATTTGAGCGAGCGCCACAGCCGCTCGATGAAGATGTTGTCCATGCACCGGCCCCGGCCGTCCATCGAGATCCGGATGCCGGCCGCCTGCAAGCGGCCGGTGAAGACGAAGCTGGTGAACTGGCTGCCCTGATCGGTGTTGAAGATCTCCGGCGCGCCATGCCGAGCCAGGGCCTCGTCGAGCGCGTCCGTGCAGAAGCCCGCGTCCAGCGTGTTCGACAGCCGCCAGGCCAGCACGTACCGGCTCGCCCAGTCCATGATCGCCACCAGGTAAAGGAAGCCGCGCCGCACCGGGATGTAGGTGATGTCGGCGCACCAGACATGGTTCGCCCGCTCGATCGCCAGACCCCGCAGCAGATAAGGGTAGACCCGGTGCTCGGGATGCGGCGCGCTGGTCCGCGGTGCCCGATAGATCGCCTCAAGCCCCATCAGGCGCATCAGGCGAGCGGCCCGGCCGCGCCCAATCCGCACGCCCTCGCGGCGCAGGTGCCGGACCATCTGGCGGGCGCCATAAAACGGATACTTCAGGAACAGCTCGTCGATCCGACGCATCAGCGCCAGGGTCTCCGCGCTCTCGCCCTTCGCTGCGTAGTAGAGCGAGGAGCGCCCGATCGACAGCAGGCGGCATTGCCGGCTCAGGCTCAGCGCCGGGTGATCGCGCTCCACCATCGCGCGGCGCTCCGGCCGGCTCATCGACCGGACCCGCGCGACAAAAAATCCCGCTCCACGATCAGCTCCCCGATCTTGGCGTGAAGATCGCGGACCTCGCTCTCATGGTCCCGGACCCGACCCTCGGCGCCCTTCGAGAACACCTCGCCCAGCCCCTTGATCGCCTGGCGCTTCCAGGCGCCCACCTGGTTCGGGTGAACCTGGTATTTCGAGGCAATCTCCTGAAGTGTCCGATCACCCTGAAGCGCCTCAAGCGCTACCTTCGCCTTCAGCTGCCCTGAAAATCTGCGTCGCTTGCTGCTCATCTGTATTCCTCCGTCAGACGGTGGAATACACCTTAGACACCTGTCCGATTTTCCGGGGCCACCTCAGTCTATGACCGCGGCTACTACTCTTGGGAGATGCTGCACGCCCATGTCGCCCGCGGCCTGCACCCCGTGTTCCGGATCAAGAAGAAGGCAGGCGCCGCCCTCGACGCCTTCATCGCCGACGGCCGCACGGACGCGCCGATCACCGTCGCTCCCGGAAAGGACACCCTGAGAAAGCTGCGCCGCAAGACGCCGCACGTCGACGCCACCCCGCTGCGCCTGCGACTGGTCCGCTACCGCATCGGCAGCACGGTCTTCATCCTCGCCACCACCCTCCTCGACCCCAAGGCCTGGAGCGTCGCGGAACTGGCCGAGCTCTATCACGCGCGCTGGGGAATCGAGGAACTCTACAAGACCTCGAAACAGGCCATGGCCGTCGAGGCCTTCCACAGCCAGACCGAGCGCGGCGTCCGCCAGGAGCTCTTCGCCCACTTCAACCTCATCGCCATGACCCGGCTCTTCACCAACCGCAGCAACGCAAGCCTCGACGCCGAGCGCCCTGCCGACGGCAAGCCGGCGATGAAAGCCAACTTCAGCAACGGCCTCGCCACCGTCGCGCGCAACCTCGAAGCGCTGCTGCTGCGCCATACGGCGATGGTCGCCGAAACCCTCAGCCATGTCCTCTCCTGCATCAACCAGGCGCGTCAGCGCCCGCGCCCCGGCCGGTCCTGCGAACGCAGGTCGCGCAAACCCCGCGGCAAGTGGGCACGCGCAAAGCGGGCCGTCGCCTGAACACCTGAACGACAGAAACGCACGCAACCGACAGCGCAAGAACACGACTCCTTAAGTGAACAGTCGAAAACCGCTAAGTGAATGCCATTGGTTGGCCCACCGGGGCAACCGGGCCGCAAGGGAGGCCGGCGGCGGGTCAGGAGCGGTTCTTGAAGCGCCAGCTCTCGTTGCCGGTCTCGATGATCTCGCAATGATGGGTGAGGCGATCGAGCAGCGCTGTGGTCATCTTGGGGTCGCCGAAGACGGATGGCCATTCGCCGAAGGCGAGGTTTGTGGTGATGACGATCGAGGTGCGCTCGTAGAGCCGGCTCATCAGATGGAAGAGCAGCTGCCCACCGGCCTGGGCGAAGGGCAGGTAGCCGAGCTCGTCGAGGATGACGAAGTCGCGGCGGACGAGCTGGTCTGCAGTGCGGCCCTGGCGTCCGGCGCGAAGCTCGGCCTCGAGGAGGTTGACCAGGTCGACGACGTTGTAGCACCGGCCGCGCGCGCCCTTGCGGATGCAGGACCGCGCGATGGCGACGGCGAGATGGGTCTTGCCGGTACCGGTGCCGCCGACCAGCACGATGTTGCGTTTGCCCTCGAGGAAGCCGCCGCCGGCGAGCTCCTGGATCAGGGGCTCGTTGACCGGCGAGGCGGCGAAGTCGAAGTCGGCCAGCTCCTTGACCGTCGGCAGCTTGGCGGAGGCCATCTGGTACTTGATCGAGCGGGCCCTCTTGTCGGCGATCTCGACCTGCAGCAGCGTACCGATGATCTGTTGCACCGGATGGCGGCGCTTGAGCCCGTCGGCAAGGATGTCGTCGTAAGCGGCGCGCATACCTGCGAGCTTCAGCTGGGTCATCATCTCCAGCACATCATGACGCTCCATGACCGGCCTCCCTCAGGCTGTCGTAGCGCTGACAGTCGGCTACCGGCTTGTGGCGAAGCTGCAGGCCCTCGGGCGTCGGGATGATTGCCGGCGGTGCCGGCTGGCGCTGCCGGGCGAGGATGTTGAGCACCACGTCGGCGCTGCAGGCACCGCAGTCGAGCGTCTCGGCACAGGCCGCCTCAACCGCCTCCAGTCCGTCCTCCAGCACCGCCGCGAGCACCTTGACGAACTGCCGGTCGCCGTCGTCGTGGCCCGCGAGCCGGGTTCGCAGGCGGCCGAGCGCGTTGGGCAACTGCCAGTCCTTGAAGGGCGCGCCATTGCGTAGCGCGCCGGGCTTCCGCGTCAGGATCGGCACGTAATGCCACGGATCGTAGACGAACCGGCCGCGCCCGAAGCTGCGGGGGTGCTCGGCAACGGTCTCGCCGTCCTGGCGGATGACGATCCGATCGGCATAGGCCCGCACGTCCACCGGCCGGCCGACGGCGCGGGCCGCGACGCTGTACTGGTTGTTGTCGAAGCGCACCAGACAGGTCTTCGAGACCGACACCTCGCTGGCATGGAAGCCGTCGAAGGGGCCGCGATACGCCATCAGGAAGGGCTGCTCCTCCTCGAACACCTGCCACACCGTCTTGCCCGGGATTGTCGGATGCGGATGCTTCTTGGCGTCCTCGATGCACCGATCCATCAGCCACTCGTTGATCTCGGCGTAGGAGCGGCCCCGCGGGATGGGCACGAACAGGCGGCCGCGAAGGTCACCCACCTGCTTCTCGACCTGCCCCTTCTCCCAGCCAGCCCCTGGCGTGCACGCCACAGGCTCCACCAGATGGTGCGAGCACAGCTCCTGGAAGCGGCGGTTGTAGTCCCGCTTCTTGCCCACGAAGATCGTGCTCACCGCCGTCTTCATGTTGTCGTAGATGCCCCGCCGGCAGACCCCGCCGAAGAAGCGGAAGGCACGCTCGTGCGCCTCGAAGACCATCTCCTGGCTCTCGCGGGGAAAGATCTGGACCAGATACATCCGGCTGTGGCACAGCCGCATGTGCGCCGCCTTCACCCTGGTCGTCGCGCCCGACAGACGCGCGTACTCGTGGCTCCAGTCGAACTGGTAGGCCTCGCCGGGATCGAAGATCAGCGGCACATAGGCCTGCGCCGGCGACAACAGCCGCCACCGGCGCCGCCAGGCCCTGGCATAGCGGCGAACCGCGTCATAGCCGCCCTTGTAGCCCAGCGACACAAGGTCTTCATGAATCCGCAGAAGAGACAGCCGATCCTTGCGTGCCTTCTTCTCGTTGGCCTTCAGCTGGCGCTCAAGCTCCTCCACCCACAGCCCAAGCTTCGGCATCGGCTGGATCTTGCGCTCGTAGCTGTGCGAGGTCGCATCGCCCCGCACCACCTTGCGTATCGTGTTCTTGGAAACCCTCAAATCCCGGGCGAGCTTCTTGATCGGAACGCCCTTCACCAGATGATCCCGACGGATCTTCGCGATCGTTTCCACAACCAGCATCTCCCCCACCACCCCGTCCGTCCAAACGACGAGGTGTGTTCATGGACACAAATCCAAGGGGGTCAATTTTGGACGCCGATCACCCCCAATAGGGGGTCACTTTTCCACGCTTAACAACATCGACATGGCCCTCTGGCAACGCCGGCCCGACGGCGTGATCCACCATTCCGACCAGGGATCGCAGTACACCTCGATCGCCTTCGGCAAGCGCTGCCAGGACGCCGGCGGGCGCCCCTCGACCGGATCGGTCGGGGATTGCTACGATAACGCCATGTGCGAGAGCTTCTTCGCCACCCTCGAATGCGAGCTGCTCGACCGCCGGAGGTTCCGCTCCCATGCCGAAGCACGCATGGCCGTCTTCGAGTTCATCGAGGGATGGTACAACCCACGGCGGCGCCACTCCGCCATCGGATACCTGTCACCCGTCAACTACGAACGGAGCAAACTACCCCCCGCTCGCCCAAATCCATAACCGTCCACGAAACCGGGGCAAGTCCAGACGGCTGGGGGTCTTGGGCTGCTTGTTGCGCAAGGTATTCGGTTGGAGTTAGGCCGCTAAGCGCACTGTGTTAGCGGCAGCACAATAGTGCTCCACACATAGTAGCTGGGTCGTCGGGTCGTCCTGCACCAGGCCCGGCCACATATGGTCAACCACCGAATCGCCGCGCTTGGCCAAATCCACAGCCCCTGGCTCGATCGCGGCATCGCCATCCTCGAGCGGGTCCCAAGGGGCGAGCGCGACGATCACACCGTGACGAGATCCTGCTGCTCAGCGGCGTTGTAGTTAGCGTCGTACCACCAGGCGAGGTGGTCTTCGTAGAGGATAGGAGGCCAGCGCGGCGGGTTGTCGGGACCGGTACAAGTCGGCACGCAGCGGATTTCGGCGTCGAGATTGGGGCCGAAGAAATAAGGGATCGCGTAGCGGTGGCGCCCGGCCGGTGGCAGCGCGCGGTGCGGGGTCGACTTGTAGCGCCCGTTGGTCCAGCGATGCAGCATGTCGCCAGTGTTGACGACAAAGGAGTCCTCGACGAAGGGGACGTCCTCCCAGCCATGTCCCTCTCGCCTGATCTGAAGCCCCGGCACGTCCGACTGCGCAAGGAAGGTCAGAAAATTAGCGTCCGTATGCGGCGCGATGCCGTAGCGTCCCGGCTTGGCCGCCGCGGGCGGGTAGTGCGAGAGCCGGAAGGTGAACTGGCTGCGCGTGAATTTGGGCGCGAACCAGTCCTCCGGCAGGCCTAGAGACAGGGAAAGCGCCGGCAGGACGCTCACCGCCAGCCGATCCACGGTCTCGCAATAGTCCAGCACTGATTCCCGAAAGCCGGGCAGGTCCGCCGGCCAGCGATTGGGTCCGGCGAAGCGCCGCCCGGCCAGCGGGTCGTCCTGGCTGCGCTCGCGCTTGATGAAGAAGGCCTCGTTCATGTCCGGCAGCGCGGCTTCGCTGACCCGCGAGGTGCGCACATTGTAGCGAGCCATCGCCACGTAGCCGTTGTTGTGCTCGTTCATCAGCACAGCGTGCTTGGCCGCCTGCGGCTGGGCTTGGAACCGTTCCGCTTCCGCGAATACTTGCCGGACAAGCTCCCTTGGTACGCCGTGGTTCACGACGATGAAGAAGCCGACATGCTCCAGCGTGTCCGCGAGCGCGTCCGCCACTTCGTCCTGGCTCCGGGAGAGATCGATCAACGGAATCACGACATGATCTCCTTCATCCGTTGTCCTGTACGAGGGCAAAGCGCTCGAGTCGCCCGGCACCCCGCGGCCAGTGCCGGTCATGGGCGCCGACCTTGAGGCCGAGGTCCTTCAGGGTGCCTGGCGACTCGTATTCTAGCCGGCTTTCATCTGCTGAACTTACTTGGATGTTAGTGCACAGACGGTTTCACGGCCAAGCCGGGTGATCGGCGGAGCAGATGGGAGACGGGCGGACAACGTGCCGTGTCGAATGTCTTGGGCGCCGGCGGTCAGCCCACGGGTGCTGGCTCCAGCAGCACGCCTTGTCAACATGCGCGGGTTCCCGCACCATCGGCGCGATGCGTGAGCATGTGGACGCGGTGCTCGTCGACTTCGACGGGACGCTCTTCGACACTGCGCCCGATCTCATTGCGGCGCTCAACCGGCTGTTGATGGAACTCGGCCACGCGCCGGTGGCGTTCGAGCGCTTTCGCCAAAGCGCGGGCGCGGGCGCCAAGCGCCTCCTCCTCGCGGCCCTCGATTCGCAAGGCGCAGAGCGGCCGGACGATGCGGCGCTCCGGCCCCTGATCGAGCGGCTCATCGCCTACTACTTCGAGATCGAGACCGAGCGGGTGCAGCTCTTCCCCTCTGTCGCGGCCACGATCCAGCGGCTCCGCGACGCGGGCATCTCGCTCGCCGTCTGCACCAACAGGGGGGAGCGTTCGACCCGCCGCCTGCTCGCGCACTTCGACATCGACCGTCACATCGACGCGGTGCTCGCCGGCGACACGGTCGCCAGGATTAAGCCCCATCCCGGCCACATCCAGGAGGCGCTGGCGGCGCTCGGCGCTCGGCCCGAACGCGCGGTCATGGTGGGTGACAGCGCCGCCGACGTCGATTCCTCGAAGGGTGCGGGCGTCGCCGTGATCGTCACGACCTATGGGTACAGCCCGATCCCGCCGCGCGAGCTCGGCGCCGACGCGGTGATCGACGATTTCGCCGAGCTGCCGGCCTCGATCGAGCGTCTATTCCGGGGGTCGCCGGCCGGGTGACGATCCTCGTGACCGGGGCCGCCGGCTTCATCGGATTCCACGTGTGCAGGGCGCTGCTTGCGCGGGGCGAGCGCGTCCTCGGCGTGGACAATCTCAACGACTACTACGATGTGCGCCTCAAGCAGGTCCGGCGCGCCGTGTTGGCGGAGCACGCGGGCTTCGGATTCGTCCGCGCCGATATCGCCGAGCGCGAGGCCATGGCTGCGGCGGTCGCGCCCGAGCGCAAATCGATCACGCGGATCGTCCATCTCGCGGCCCAGGCCGGGGTGCGCCATTCCCTGGTCGATCCCTACGCCTACGTGCAGGCCAACGTGATGGGCCAGGTGGTGGTCCTGGAGCTCTGCCGCGAACTGCCTGCGCTGGAGCACATCGTCTACGCCAGCTCGAGCTCGGTCTATGGCGGCGTCGCAGAGGTGCCCTTCTCGACCGATGCCCGCGTCGATACGCCGGTCTCCCTCTACGCGGCGACCAAGAAGGCGGGCGAGCTGATCGGCCACATCTACGGGCATCTCCATGCCGTGCCGGCGACCGGGCTCCGCTTCTTCACGGTCTATGGCCCCTGGGGGCGGCCCGACATGGCCTATTTCCTCTTTACTCGGGCGATCCTGGAGGGCCGGCCGATCACGCTCTTCAACCACGGCCGCATGAAGCGCGACTTCACCTATGTCGACGACGTGGTGCCGGCAGTCCTGAGCGTCCTCGACGCGCCGCCGGCGGCCGGGGGCGGCGTGCCCCACCGCCTCTACAACGTCGGCAACAACAGGCCCGAGGCCCTGACCGACTTCGTCGCCGCGCTGGAGCGGGCGCTCGGCCGCAAGGCCCTGATCGAGCACGCGCCGATGCAGCCCGGCGACGTGGAAGAGACCTGGGCGGATATCTCGGCGCTGCAGCGCGACCACGGCTACGCGCCCAAGACCACCATCGACGAGGGCATCCCCCGCTTCGTCGCCTGGTACCGCGAGCACTACGGCGTCTAATCCGGGCTTTCCCCGCTCAACCCTTACCGGAAGCCTTCTCCCAGCCCAGCTCGGCGAGAGCGCGGGCGCGGTTGCCGTATTCGTGCGCGTTGGGCGCGCTGGCGTTGCCCTTGAGCCCGCGCGAGTAGACCCCCTGGCAGATCGCTGCCATGCGGAAGAAGGCGAAGGCCATGTAGAAGCGCCACTCGGCGATCGGCCCGCGCCCCGCCCGCGCGCAGTAGGCGTCCCGGTAGTCCTCCTCCGCCGGCAGCCCCAGCGCCTCGAAGTCGGCGCCGCCGAGCCCCGGCAATGCCGACGTGCCCCGGGGGATCGAGAAGGCGAGGCAGTTGTGGGCGAGATCGCTCAGCGGGTGGCCGAGGGTACTGAGCTCCCAGTCCAGCACCGCCGCGATGCGGGGCTCGTGCGCGTGCACGATCAGATTGCCCGGCCGGTAGTCGCCGTGGACGATGGTGGTCTCGTCGTCGTCGGGGATGTGGTCGGGGAGCCAGGCGAGCAGCCGGTCCATCTCCGGGATTTCGTCGGTGCGCGAGGCCTCGTACTGGCCGCTCCAGCGCCGGATCTGGCGCGCGATGTAGTTTCCCCCCTCCTTGCCGAAGTCGGCGAGGCCCAGCCCCCGCCAATCGGCGCTGTGCAGCCGCGCCAGCACGGCGGCCATCGAGCCATAGAGCGCCCTGCGGCGCTCGGTGCCGAGCGCGGGCCACGCCGGGTCCTGATCGACCGAGCCCTCCACATGGTCCATCACGTAGAAGGCCGTGCCGATGATCTCAGGATCCTCGCAGAGGTGGTGGACCTGCGGCACGGGCACGTCGGTCTCGGCCAGCGCCGCGAGGATGCGGTACTCGCGCTCCACCAGATGGGCCGAGGGCAGCAGCGTCCCCGGCGGCTTCTTGCGCAGCACGAAGCGCCGCTCCGGCCCCTCGATCAGATAAGTCGGGTTCGACTGCCCCGCCGCGAACTGGCTCACCCCCAGGATCGGCACCGCCTCCGGCACATGCGCGCCCAGATAGCGCGCGAGCCCCGCCTGATCGAAGCGGTGCGCCGCCCGCACAGGCGTCGTCGCCGTTCCTGGGGCCGATGCTTGGGGCATTGGGCAGTCCGGCCGTTCCCGCGCCTTACGTTCCGCCCCCCCATTCTAGGGAGCGTCCCTGCCGCCGGCCAGCCTCACCAATCGCCTCCGCACAACCGGATGGAGGAGACGCCGACGGGAATATCTATAATGATAGGTCAATAACTTAATTGACATATCATCCAAGTATAAACAGAATATATATGCGTAAACAGTATATCGACGTGAGCGAAGGAGAACGCACCGCTCCGCTCTTCCAGCGCCGGAGTTCGGTGGAACGGAGCGGACATGTGAATCGGGATGCCGAGGCTCCGCGCCCTGCAAGGGGCCAGGTCCGAGCAACCGAGGCCTCTAAGCGGGACCCCGGCGAAGAAGGGGAGGACCAAGAGCCATGATCAAGAGGAAGGCGTATCTACCGCTCGCCGCAGTCGCGGCATTGGGGCTGGGGCTCTACGGCTGCGGTGGCGGGGGCGGCGACGGCCCGGCGACTGGGGGCGGAACAATGATCCCCGCGCCAGAGCCCGATCCGCAGGCCGTGGCCAGCGGGATCGACTTGGTTGCCAGTTGGGCCACGGAGGATGCCAGCGGCAACACCATCAGTGGGTGGTGGCGGCGTGGCACAAACGATTCTGGAAATCAGGAGCACCTGAGTCATTCGCACCGCGACGGTTCAAGCGCACAAGCGGTGATTTCGTACGATGCGAACGGGCCGCAGTTGAATGTTGGGCTTTTTCAGCACGGAGAGCCTCTGCAAACCGATCCCTGGATGCAGGCTAGTCGGTTCGTCAGTACATACTACATTGGTGACGATCCGGAAGGCGTAACGACGTCCAGAGAGGTGATAACCGGTCATAATCTGGGGTCGGAGTGGCACGTAGAGGAGCTGAGGAAGGACTACGAAAACGCCGGTACTCTGGAAGTCGGTATCGCAACGGATGTGCAGAGCACGGATGGGGCCGCAGACCAATGGGATACGGCGACCAACCGTGCGCAAGACATTTCGCTCGACGGGGCGCCGACTCTTCCGCCCGGTCGAGATTTCTTGGTGGTGTATATCGAAAACGGCGACACCATCGACGGGTCGTTGAGTGGCGTCGAAGGAAGCTTTGACTGCGCCAACGCCACCGCCATGCTCTACGGCGTGGAAGACGTGCCGGGATGCCGCGAGAATTTCCTGGCCGCCTTGGCGGAGCACGGCCTGGGCTGGACGGATATCGTGCCCAACGTCAACTTTTTCTGCGCCGTGCCGGTCTATGAGGGAGGCCGTCTGGCAGAGCGGACCTTCGTCGGCGGTCCGTCCAAGCCCGGTGACCACGTCGATTTGCGAGCCGAGCGCGACGTCCTCGCAATCGTCTCCAACTGCCCTCAAGTCAACAACCCGGCTGCCGGAGGCCGACCGACCCCGATCCGCGTACAGATTTTCGAAGACTAAGAATCTCGGCGTGTAAATCGGACGCCGAGCGGCGCGCTAACGCATTGACTCATCTTGTTTCGGAGGGATCAGACTTCGACGCTGAACAAGAGCTCGAGACGGTGACGGCTGGACTCGCGATTTCTAAGAGTCGCTCGCATCGAGCGGCAGCACGCTCAACACTTCTGGGCCCCGGTCGGTGATCAGAACCGGCTGCTCCAGCTTGACTCCCTCCGGTCCATCCTGCGCACCCACATAGCTCTCCACACACACGATCATGTTCGCCTCGAAACGGCCGTCGTACATCCCGTCATCCGCGTCCTCCGGATACAGCACGAAGGGGTATTCCACCCCTAGGCCACAGCCGTGCACCAGATCGGCGTAGCGATTGGCGAGATAGGCGTCGGGCAGTCGAAACGCCTTCGACGCAAGATCGACGAATGACGTGCCGGGGCGGAGCAGGTCGATGTTGTGGGCAAGCTGCTCCGTGGAGATGTCGAGCAGGGTTGCCTGCGCCGGGGTCGGTCGCCGCTCGCCGATAACCCAGCTGCGGGATATGTCGTTGTAGAAGCCCATCGGTCCGATGAGGTCGGTGTCGAAGGCCAGGAGGTCTCCCGCTTGCAGGACGCGATCGGATGTCTCCTGGAACCAGGGATTCGTCCTCGGACCCCCGGTCAGCAGGCGGGTTTCCGGATACTCGCCGCCCCGCGCAAGGCTCTGGCCGACGAGGTGACCGAAGGCTTGCGCCTCCGTCACGCCCGGCACCGCAAACGCGTGGAGCGAGCGAACGCTGTCCTCGCAGGTGGCGAGCGAAGCCCGGAACGCCCTGATCTCCTCTGCCGACTTGATGGCTCTCGCATGCTCCAGAACCTGCTTTCCGTCGACCACGCGCGTACCGAGTTCTGCCAGCGCCTGGATCATCAGCGTGTCGGCGCGGTCGACGGCTAACTTGTCGGCAGCGCAGCCATGCTCACCCAGCGCCTCGTGAATCTGGAGCGCCCAGCGCCGCGCCATCGTCTCGGCGTTGACCCCGACCAGCATGTAGTCGAAGGGGACCGACGTGCGCACCTCACTCACGCTCTCCAGACCGGCGCTCAAATGGCGGCCGGTGGCCAGGTCGAACAGCACCGTCGGCTCATGCGCGAAGACGAGTGCGTAGCGGACGATGTTGTGCATGGTCCAGACCTGCATGTTCCGCGTGCCGGTGGCGTAGCGCAGGTTGATCGGATCGACCACCAGCACCGCCCCGAGATCCCGGCGGCGGAGTTCCCCCCGGATGCGTTCCGCCCGCCAGGCGCGGATCCTTTTCTCGTCGGCGATATCGATTGCGGGAGGTCGATGCATTGTCGGAAACCCCCAAAGACCCGTCATTGTGCCGTTCGCATGTGCTCCAGGCACCGCCTGGGACCCACTCACGTCTTCCTCGCCTGTTGCCAAGCGCGCCTTGTTGACCCCTCGCAATCCAGCGAGATCAAAGGGTTAGCGCGCCAATCGGCACCAAACCCATGCGCCGACAAACACCGAGTCCCTCATGTCCGGGTTGGCCGTTTTGGACAGAAGGCGCGAAAGCAAGGTCGCGGGCCCAAAAGCAGAAGCGTGCGCGCAGGGAGGAGTCAGGCGAGCGGGAGTAGGGCGCCGTCGGCGCCACGCGGGTCGATGGGGATGTCGGTCCCGAGCGGGATTGCCTCCTCGATCGCCGCCGCTGCCCGCAGCACCGCTGCCTCGCCGCGCGGCGGCCCGAGGATTTGCAGGCCCACCGGCAGCCCGGATTCCGTGAAGCCCACCGGCACCGAGGCGGAAGGACACGCGGTCAGCGTCAGCACGAAAGTGAGGCCCAGCCAATCCACGTAGTTGTCGAAGCGGTGGCCATCGATCTCGTCGATCCAGCGCGTGTCCACGTCGAAGGGCGGCACGATCACGCAGGGGCAAACCAGCACGTCGTGGCGCGCGAAGAAGCGCACGCAGCGCTGGTAGATGGCGCCACGCGCGCGCTCGGCCCGCGCGATCCTGTCGGCGTCGAGCGCGAGTCCCTTCTCGATGTTCCAGATGATCTCGGGCTTGAGCGCGCCGCGGTGGGTCTCCAGCATCTCGCCCTTGTCGGCGGCGAAGAGCGCGGCGCGCAGCACCTGGAACACATCGAGCGCGCCGGAGAGGTCCGGGCACGCCTCCGCGACCTCCATGCCGTCGCCAGCGAGCGTCTCCACGGCGCCGGCGCAGACGGCGGCGACCTCGCGCTCCACCGGTAGCAGGCCCAGGTCCGGGCTGTAGGCAATCCGGCTCGGCGGCGGCAGCGTTGCAACTGCTTCCGAAAAACTCTCCGCAGGCGCTTCGATGGAGAGCGGGTCTTCCGGGTGAGCGCCGCTCATGGCATCGAGCATGAGCGCACAGTCCCGCGCGTTGCGCGCCATGGGGCCGTCCACCATCAACCCCTCGAAGGGAAGGTGCTTCGGGCCGTGGGCCACGCGGCCCGGGCTCGGCCGCATGCCGAAGATGCTGCAGAAGCTCGCGGGAATCCGCAGGCTGCCGCCCAAGTCCGAGCCCGTCGCGAGCCAGACCTGGCCGGTGGCAAGCGCCGTGGACGAGCCGCCGGAGGAGCCGCCGCAGGTCTTGTCGGTGTTCCACGGGTTGCGGGTCTTGCCGAAAACCTCGTTGAAGGTATTGGCGCCGGCACCGAACTCGGGCGTGTTGGACTTGCCTATGACGATGGCGCCGCGCGCCTCCAGGGTCTCGACCGCGATGTCCGAGCGCGGCGGCACATGGTCGGCGTAGATCGGCGAGCCCCAGGTGGTGCGCACGCCTTCGACCTCCACCAGATCCTTGACCGCGATCGGCACGCCGCCGAGCCAGCCGCGCGGGCGCTCGGTGTCGGAATCGTCCGCCATGATCCGCTCGGCATGGGCGCGCGCCCGCTCGATGCAGAGCGTTGGGATCGCGTTGAGGTGGCCGTCGGTCGCCGCGATCCGCTCCGTGCTCGCCTCCACCAGCTCCAGCGGCGAGACCTCGCGCCGGCGGAGCAATTCGACGACTTCGGTCGCGCCCAGTCGCCAGAGCTCGCCCTTTGCCGTCATGCTGGCATCTCCCTCAGGCTGCAGGCGGCGTGCGGCTGTGCCAGTCGGTATCCTGCTGGTAGGCGTGCCCCGCCTGCAGCAGCCGCTCCTCGCTGAGCTGCGGTCCCACGATCTGGAAGCCCAAAGGCACGCCCTCTTCGTCGAAGCCGCCGGGCAGGCACATCGCGGGCGTTCTTGCCATGTCGTGGGGGGCGGTGAACGAAATCAGCCGCTCCACCGAGCCTTCCTCCGCCCCCAACGTGTCCATGAAGGCGTTGGTGGGTGTCGGGTAGGGCTGCGAGGGAATGATGATCGCGTCGACATCGGCGAAGACCGCATTGAGCGCGCCGATGAACTTGTCCCGTTCGATCAAGATGCGAGCGTGATCGACCCCGCTCAGCGCGAGCCCTACCTCGATCAGGCCCGAGAGCACGGGCCCGTAGTCGGCCTTGTGCGCCTCGTAGTAGGGCTCGTGCGCGATGGCCGTGTCCGCGCCGCAGAAATCGTTCCAGCGGTCCACCATGACCGTGGCATCGGGGAAGGCGATGGGCCGGATGTCGGCGCCGCGCCCGCGCAGCACGTCGGCCGCCTGAATCACCATGGTGGTCACGCGCGGGTCCACACCCTCCGAGCAATAGGCCTCGTCGAGGCCGATCCGCATGCCCTCGATGCCGGCGTCGATGCTGCCGAGGTAGTCCGGCACCGGAGCCTGCACGGTGGTCGGGTCGTCGGGGTCGACGCCCGCGATGACGCCGAGGATCGCGGCGCAGTCGGCGGCGGAGCGGGCCATCGGCCCGATGTGGTCGAGGGTCTCGGAGAGCGCGAAGGCGCCCGCCCGGCTCACCCGGCCCCAGGTGGGTTTCAGCCCGGTCACGCCGCAGGCTTGCGAGGGGAAGCGGATCGAGCCGCCGGTGTCGGTCCCGAGCGAGCCATAGCAGAGCCGGGCCGTTGTGGCGACGCCGGAGCCGCTCGACGAGACGCCGGTCCAGTAGTCGGGGTGCCACGGATTGACCGGCGGCGCGATGGAGGGGTGATGGACAGCATAGGCGCCCTCGGTCATCTGCAGCTTGCCGGCGAAGACCGTGCCGGCCTCCCTGAGACGCGCCACCACGGTGCCGTCGACGCCCGGGCACCAGTCGCGGAGCGCGACCGAGCCGACATGGGTGGGGGCATCCTTCGTCAGGCAGAGGTCCTTGAGGCCGAAGGGGACGCCGTGCAGCGGGCCTCTCACCGAGCCGCCCGCGATCTCCTCGTCCGCCTGCGCCGCCTGTGCGGTCGCGACGTCGGCCATCACGGTGGCGTAGCTCCGGAGCGTGCCGTCCAGCCGCTCGATCCGCGCGATCGTGTGGGCGGTGACTTCGGCGGCGGACACCTCCCGCGACCGAAGCTTCGCCGCGACCTCGGTCAGCATCAGCTCGTGCAGATCAGACATCCGACTCTCCCCTCTCCATGGTGGCGGCCGATTGAACGCCAAAGCCGCCATGCACGCAAAGCGAATCTCCCCTGGTAACTGCCCAGGTCGTCTGATTTGTCATTTTGGGCCAGTGGATTGAGGCGTTTCTCGTTCGGAGTTGGTGGAAAGGGCTTGACGGGAATTTCGGGAAATGACTCAACAACGACATGAGCAATCCCGAGTCGCCGCGCGGCCCTTCGACGGGAGCAGCGCCCGAAACGCCCGCGCAGAAGATCGCCCGCCTGGAGGAGGAGAACGCCCGGCTTCGGGAGGAAAATGCCTGGCTTCGGCAGCAGAACGCGCGGCTGGAAGAGCAAGTCGCGCGTCTCGTCGAGCGCATCGAGGAGTTGGAGCGCCGTCTCGGCCTCAACAGCGGCAAGCCGCCTTCGAGCGATGGGCTGAGGAAGCCGAATTCGAAGCGGCGAACCCGAAGCCTGCGCGGCAAATCGGGCCGCAAGCCCGGTGGCCAGCCCGGCCACAAGGGCAAGACGCTGCGCCGCGCCGATCACCCGGATCGGGTGAAGGATCACGTCCCGGCTTCCTGCAAGGGATGCGGTTCGCCGCTTTCGGACGCGGCCAGGGCGGGAACGCCCGTCGCCCGCCAGGTGTTCGATCTGCCCGAGCCGAGCCCCCTGGAGGTGACCGAGCACCGGGCGCATGCCAAGTGCTGCGGGCATTGCGGGACGGTGACCCGGGCGGCGTTCCCCGACGGGGTGTCGGCGCCGGTGCAGTACGGCCCGCGCATTGCCGGGGTGGCGGTCTACCTTCAGCACGCTCACTTCCTGCCGGAGGATCGGCTGTCGCAGGTGATGGCCGAGCTCTTCGGCGCGCCGGTGACGGCTGCGACGTTGGCGACGATGAGCGAGAGGGCGGCCGAGCGGCTGCGGGACGCGGCCTTGCACATACAGGACCTGGCGGCGGGCACGGCGCGGGTGAAACACATGGACGAGACCGGCTTGCGGATCGGCGGTCAGACGCAGTGGCTTCATGTGATCTGCACGCCGCTGCTGGCGGCGTACCGGGTCAGCGGCAAGCGCGGCGCCCTGCTCTCGGGTGTCTCCGGCATCGTCGTGCACGATCACTGGAAGCCGTACTTCGCGATGGAAGGGGTGGAGCACGGCCTGTGCAACGCCCATCACCTGCGGGAGTTGCAGGCGCTGGTGGACATCGAAGGGGAGGCTTGGGCCCGGCGGATGCAGCAGCTCCTGCGCCGAGCCAATCGCGCCGCCCGCATCGCGCTGGACAAGGATATCGCCGTTCCGGCGAGGCTTGTGGCGCTGATCGAGCGCCGATACGACGAGATCATCGCCGATGCGCTGGCCTTTCACGAGAGCCAACCACCGTTCTCGCCTGGCAAGAGGAAGAAGCGCCGGAAGCGAAGGATCGGTCACAATCCGGCCTTGAGGCTGCGCGACCACAAATGCGCGGTGCTCCGGTTCCTGATCGACCTCGAGGTCGGGTTCACGAACAACGAGGCCGAGCGCGACCTTCGGATGATGAAGCTGCGCCAGAAGATCTCCGGGGGCTTCCGGTCCGCGCAGGGGGCCGAGAACTTCGCCATCCTGCGCAGCGTCATCACCACCGCCAGAAAGCAGGGCTGGAATATCATCGAAGCCCTGACCAGCCCATCGGATCGGCTCATCGCCACCGTCAAGTGCGCGTAAGCTCACCTGGCACGGGTTCTCCAACAGCGGAGCCATTCTCATAAACGATCATGGTCGACGCCGTGCTGGACCACCCCATAGAATGAAAATCGGTGCCCGTCGCGCGGGCGGACTTCGGGCCACATCGGGGTAGCTTACCGGTCGCAGTCCGCAAGAGGGGCATCGTGAGCTGTGAAACCCGGCGACCACAGAGGAGCACACGGGCGTCGCGTGGGTAGCGTTGCGCCGAATCCCAGAGAATTTTCACAGCAAGAACCTGGGCAGTTACGAGAATCTTCGTAACTACCCAGGTACCCCAATCCTGAGTTGAGGACGGTGATTATGGCGGCGGCCGCGGCCTGGTTCTGCCACCGCGATTGGTTCTTGACCTCATAGAGTTGCGGGACTATGGACTGCTCTCTCGCGTGACGGGAGCGGTCCATGGGGTATTTCGGCTCGAAGGCGACAGCAGGTCTGTGCCAAGCGCTGATTGCGCTGATGCCGCCGCACTCCGTCTACATCGAAAGCCACCTTGGGGGCGGGGCGCTGATGAAGCGCAAGCCGCCGGCCGTGCGTTCGATCGGCATCGACCGCGATGCGCAGGCGCTCGAGGCCTTCGTCTGCGACTACCCGGTCGATCTGGTTCACGGCTGTGCCCATGACTTCCTGGCCTCGTTCCCGTTCCTGGGCCCGGAGCTGGTTTACAGCGATCCGCCCTATCTGCACGCGACCCGCCGCTCGGCGCAGCGCTACCGCTTCGAGTACGAGGAGGCCGGCCACGTCGCGCTTCTCGCGCTGCTCAAGGCTCTGCCCTGCCAGGTCATGATCTCGGGCCATCCGTCGGCGCTCTATGACGAGGTGCTGGCGGGATGGCGCCGGCTGGCGCTGCAGGTCACGACCCAGGGTCTGGTGCGAACCGAGGTCGTCTGGTTCAACTACGCCCCCGACCGGATGCATTGGGCCAGCCACGCAGGCCGGAACTTCACCGACCGCCAGCGCATCAAGCGCAAGGCAGCCAACTGGGGCCGGCGCTACCAGGCCTTGCCGCCGGGCGAACGCCTCGCCGTGCTCGCCGCCATGATGGCCGTCGAGGCCGAAGACACGTGACGGTGTCGCACTGGCACGAAGACCTCGCCGCCCGTAACGAGGCCTTCTGCTGCCTGAAGGAGCTTCTCGAGCCATCATCCCTCGCAACCACTGTCGTCGTTGCCGTCCGGGAATGGGGGCAGGGGCTGCTGCGATCAGCCACCGCGCTCGCCCGGGAAAATGCCGCACTCGAGCAGGAGAACGCGGCCCTGCGCGAGCGCATCGCCGAACTCGAGCGCAGCGCGGCCCTCAACAGCACCACAAGCAGCAAGCCCCCCGCCAGCGACGGGCTCAAGAAGAAAAGCGGAGCCCAGAGGCGCACCCAAAGCCAGCGCGGAAAGTCCGGCGGGCCCAGTGGCGGCCAGCCCGGCCACAAGGGAACCACCCTCGCGCGGAGCGACAGCCCGGACCGTGTCGTCGATCACCACCCCTCCACCTGTTCCGGCTGTGGCGTCGAGCTCTCGGACGCCGACCGGCAAGGCGCGCCCGCCTGTCGGCAGGTCTTCGACGTACCCGAGCCGCAGCCTCTCGAGGTCACCGAACACCGCGCCCATCGCTGCCTCTGCGGCGCATGCGGCACGCTGACACGAGCCGCCTTCCCGCCGGGCGTCACCGCCCCGGTCCAGTACGGCCCTCGCATCACCGCTTGGGTGAGTTACCTGCTGTACGCCCAGTTCGTGCCCGAGAAGCGTCTGGCCGAACTCATGAGCGACATCTTCGCGGTGTCCATCTCCACTGCCACGATCGCCGCCATGGGCCGGCGCACAGCGCAGCGCTTCGAGGGCTTCCTCGACCATGTCGCCGATCTGATCCGCACGCAGGCGCCGGTCAAGCACCTCGACGAGACCGGCCTGCGTATCGCCGCCCGTACCCGCTGGCTCCATGTGCTGTGCACCCCGTTGCTCACCGTCCTGCGCATCGGCGAGGTGAGCGCGCGCGGTGTCGAAAAGAACCTGAAAGGCATCCTCGTCCACGACGACTTCGCCCCCTACTTCACCATCAAGGGCGTCCGCCACGGCGCCTGCAACGCACATCACCTGCGCGAACTCCAGGCCCTGATCGACATCGAGAAGGAGGAATGGGCGGCGAGCATGCACCGCCTGCTTCAGCGCGCGCGCAGGGCCGCCCGCTTCGCCCGTGAGAAAGACCGTCAAGTCCCCGCCTCCCTGGTGGCCCGCATCTCAAGGGCATGGGACCGTATCCTCGAAGAAGCCATCGCCTTCCATGAGGCCCAACCGCCGCTCCAGATCGCAAAGCGAGGGCGAAAGAAACGCCGCATCGGCCACAACCTCGCGCGCCGCCTTCAAAAGCATAAGGAGGGCTGCCTGCGCTTCCTCACCGACCTGCGCACGCCGTTCACGAATAACGAGGCGGAGCGTGACATCCGTATGAACAAAGTGCATGAGAAGATCTCAGGCGGCTTCCGCTCCCTGCAAGGCGCCTGCAACTTCGCCGGAATCCGCAGCGTCATCGTCACCGCTCGAAAGCAAGGCTGGAACATCCTGCAAATCCTGGCGCACCCGGAACCGATGCAGCTGATCCCTATACTGCGCTCCTGAACTTCTCCGGCTCATCCTGAGTATCGCTGTCCTCTCATCTTGTTCGCGACGCGGCGTTCATCATCCTCTCGCGCTCAAGAGAGTAGGCACCCCCGCGGCGTGGGGGCGTTGACGCAAAAGGAACTGGCTTGTTCCATAAGAGAGAGGGGGTACCTGGGCAGTTACGAATCTTCAAGCAAAAGAATACTCGGGAGGGGCGCCATGGCAATTTTCGATATCCCCAAGTTCGTATTGTGTGCGCTTGTCGTTTCGGTGGTGTCCATAACTAGCACCATAGCCGCAGAAGAGCCGGATGGAACGTGGAAACCGACACCGATTGGCACCAAGGTTACTTACAATATCGGCATGTCTTGGGAGGTTACAGCAGTCGATGGCGGCAAGATTTACAGGAAAGGAAATCGCGGCCCAGATGTGACGGGTGTCACATGGTCAGACTTCCTGACCTCTGCTGATTTTAGGTGACACGAGCCGCGCGGATTCCGAGGCCCCGTCGATGTCGTAGACTCAGACTTCCTGACCTCGTGATGCTGGCTGTTCTGGGCAGCGTGCCGGGAACTCCTTGAATTCTGATACATTTCGGTTGTTTCAGGCGGTTTTTCGCTGGGTGTCGCGCCCGAGGTCTGATAGTATAATTTGATACCAATTGCACGGGGTCTCAACCATGCCCAGTACCCTCCCAATGTGCCCTCCAGAGGCGGTCTCGATCGGCAACAGCTGCTTCGCCGTCCTGATCTCGGACGACACCTTCACCTACTTTTCCAACCTCATTCCCTTTGACAGCCACGCCGCCGATGACCGCACGGCCATGCTCTTGCGGATCGGCCGCCTCGCGGCGATCAGCGCGGTCTCGCCGCAGGAACTGGCTGACGCTTTCGCTGTCTCGCGCGCGACGGTGCAGCGCGCACGACGGCGCTACCTGGCCGAGGGCGAAGCGGGGTTCATGAAGCCCCGGCGCGGTCGCGGGCCGTCGGTGTTCACTCCGGAGTTGGCGGAGAAGGCGACGGCGTTGCTGGCATCGGGCCTGAGCGGCTCTGCGGCGGCCCGGGTTCTCGGCGTGTCAGCGCCATCGGTCAACAAGTGGCGCCGTCAGGGACTGATCGGCAACACGGAGGCGGATGGGGAGCCCGGACGCTCAGCGCTGGCTGCGCCGCCTGACGCGGGTGCGGCTCCTGAAGGCCGTGTCGATGAAGAGAGTACCGGTGCCCCGGGGCCGGAGACGGCGCCGGGGCTGGAAGCGCAGCCGCAAACGGATCGCAGCGCGCGCGATCGGCGGGACCGGCAGGCGCCGATGGGGCGTGCGACTTGCGATGTTCCGGCTCGGGTTCTGGCCAGTTGTGGCCTCCTGCGGGTCCACATTCTTGGCCTCGCAAACACCCGCTGGCTCCATGTGCTGTGCACCCCGTTGCTCACCGTCCTGCGCATCGGCGAGGGACGCGGCGATGTCGAAAAGAACCTGAAAGGCATCCTCGTCCACGACGACTTCGCCCCCTACTTCACCATCAAGGGCGTCCGCCACGGCGCCTGCAACGCACATCACCTGCGCGAACTCCAGGCCCTGATCGACATCGAGAAGGAGGAATGGGCGGCGAGCATGCACCGCCTGCTTCAGCGCGCGCGCAGGGCCGCCCGCTTCGCCCGTGAGAAAGACCGTCAAGTCCCCGCCTCCCTGGTGGCCCGCATCTCAAGGGCATGGGACCGTATCCTCGAAGAAGCCATCGCCTTCCATGAGGCCCAACCGCCGCTCCAGATCGCAAAGCGAGGGCGAAAGAAACGCCGCATCGGCCACAACCTCGCGCGCCGCCTTCAAAAGCATCAGACTTCCTGACCTCGTGATGCTGGCTGTTCTGGGCAGCGTGCCGGGAACTCCTTGAATTCTGATACATTTCGGTTGTTTCAGGCGGTTTTTCGCTGGGTGTCGCGCCCGAGGTCTGATATTATAATTTGATACCAATTGCACGGGGTCTCAACCATGCCCAGTACCCTCCCAATGTGCCCTCCAGAGGCGGTCTCGATCGGCAACAGCTGCTTCGCCGTCCTGATCTCGGACGACACCTTCACCTACTTTTCCAACCTCATTCCCTTTGACAGCCACGCCGCCGATGACCGCACGGCCATGCTCTTGCGGATCGGCCGCCTCGCGGCGATCAGCGCGGTCTCGCCGCAGGAACTGGCTGACGCTTTCGCTGTCTCGCGCGCGACGGTGCAGCGCGCACGACGGCGCTACCTGGCCGAGGGCGAAGCGGGGTTCATGAAGCCCCGGCGCGGTCGCGGGCCGTCGGTGTTCACTCCGGAGTTGGCGGAGAAGGCGACGGCGTTGCTGGCATCGGGCCTGAGCGGCTCTGCGGCGGCCCGGGTTCTCGGCGTGTCAGCGCCATCGGTCAACAAGTGGCGCCGTCAGGGACTGATCGGCAACACGGAGGCGGATGGGGAGCCCGGACGCTCAGCGCTGGCTGCGCCGCCTGACGCGGGTGCGGCTCCTGAAGGCCGTGTCGATGAAGAGAGTACCGGTGCCCCGGGGCCGGAGACGGCGCCGGGGCTGGAAGCGCAGCCGCAAACGGATCGCAGCGCGCGCGATCGGCGGGACCGGCAGGCGCCGATGGGGCGTGCGACTTGCGATGTTCCGGCTCGGGTTCTGGCCAGTTGTGGACAGGCGGGGCCGGTCGAACCGCAGTTCGCCGCCGCCGCCCGCGGTGTCCGCTTCGGCGGCGTGCTCGCCGCCCTGCCGGCCCTGCTGAAGGAAGGTCTTCTCTCCGAGACCGGTCTCCTGCCATTGCTGCCGAAGGGCTATTACGGCTTGCCTACGATCCTGCTCTTCCTGGCCTTCATGACCTTGGCGCGGGTGCGCAACCCCGAGAGCCTGCGCTACCAGGCGCCGGGCGAATGGGGCGCCATTCTCGGCCTCGATCGCTGCCCCGAGGTCAAGACGCTGCGCCGCAAGATCGCTCTCATCGCCGACGACGAGGCCGGCGTGCGGGCGTGGCAGCTCGCCCTTGCCAGGCGCTGGCAGGCGCCGACGAGCCGGAGCTCTGGGCGACGCTGGCCATCGACGGGCACGTCAAGGTCTACTCCGGCCGCAAGGGGCGCTTGCCCAAGCACTTCGTCTCGCGCGAGAAGCTGTGCCTGCCGGCGAGCGCCAGCTACTGGATCAACGCTCTGGGCGGCAAGCCGCTGCTCTGTCTGCACAAGCCGCTGGACCCGAAGATGGTCGCGGCCATCGAAGCCGACGTGGTGCCGGCGCTGCAGGAGCTTGGGATCGTTGGCGCCGGGGCGCCGGACCTGACCGCCGAGCATCCCGGCCAGCCGGCGCTCACCCTGGTCTTCGACCGCGAGGGCTGGAGCCCGGATCTGTTCCGCCGGCTGGCGAGGCGCGGCGTCGCCTGCCTGACCTGGCACAAGAACTTCAGGGGCGAGGACTGGCCGGCCGAGGACTTCGGCGCGATGACCGTTCCCATTCACGGACCGGCGGCGGACGGCAGCGCCACCATGCGGCTGGCTGAGAAGCCGGTGACGTTGCCGAACGGCTTCAGGGTGCGCCAGATCCGCCGCCTGCTCGACAACGGCCGTCAGGTGCCGCTGATCACCACCGATCCGCACAAGCCGATGGCTGAGGTTGCGGGCGCCATGTTCTCGCGCTGGTCGCAGGAGAACTTCTTCAAGTACATGCGTGACGAGTTCAATCTCGACGCCCTGCCGACCCACGAGCTCGAGCCTCTCGATCCCGCCGCCATGGTCGTCAACCCGCTGCGGCGGGCCTATGACAAGGCAATCCATCGCCTCGACCGCCAGCTTGGCCGCCTGCGCAACCGCATCGCCGACACGGCCCGGAAGAAGCAGCCGACGGCGGAACTCAGGAGGGAAGTCAGGGACCTCCAGGATGTCCGCGACATCGTCAGGGCCAGCCGCAGGGAGACGCCCAAGCACTGCCGGGCCGGCGACCTCGACGAAGCCGAGCAGCTCGATGCCTTGCCCGCGCGCGAGCGCCTCCTCCTCGACGTCATCCGGATGATCGCCTACCGCGCCGAAACCCGCATGATGCTTCCCGTCATGCAGGCGCAGGGCCACAAGCCCCATCCCCGGAAACTGCTTCAAGCGCTGCTCACCGCCGATGCCGACATCCTGCCGGATCCTGGCAATGGCCTCCTGCGGGTCCACATTCTTGGCCTCGCAAACGACGCCTGCGACCGTTGGATCGATGCGGTTCTGAGCGACCTGAACGCCACCGAAACGGTCTTCCCCGGCACCCGTCTGCGCATAGTCTACGACATCGACGGGGCCTCGGAATCCGCGCGGCTCGTGTCACCTAAAATCAGCAGAGGTCAGGAAGTCTGAGCATAAGGAGGGCTGCCTGCGCTTCCTCACCGACCTGCGCACGCCGTTCACGAATAACGAGGCGGAGCGTGACATCCGTATGAACAAAGTGCATGAGAAGATCTCAGGCGGCTTCCGCTCCCTGCAAGGCGCCTGCAACTTCGCCGGAATGCGCAGCGTCATCGTCACCGCTCGAAAGCAAGGCTGGAACATCCTGCAAATCCTGGCGCACCCGGAACCGATGCAGCTGATCCCTATACTGCGCTCCTGAACTTCTCCGGCTCATCCTGAGTATCGCTGTCCTCTCATCTTGTTCGCGACGCGGCGTTCATCATCCTCTCGCGCTCAAGAGAGTAGGCACCCCCGCGGCGTGGGGGCGTTGACGCAAAAGGAACTGGCTTGTTCCATAAGAGAGAGGGGGTACCTGGGCAGTTACAATCGATAAGCTTTTCCCGCTCAAAGTAGGAAATAAGACGACTGTTTCTTACTCTCTCCCTAGCTGGCGCGGGAAGACAGCATACAGAGTAGTAGCCTACAAGGAGGTCAAGACGTTGCTGGGACAACGACCAGTATTCGTGATCGCGTACGTGGACAGCGGAGATGGAAACTACCGGGCAAAAGGTTGGAATCATTACGATCCAGAACTCGGATTTTGGCACCGCGGAGTCTACACAATTTTGAGCGGCACCGGCGGCGAGTTGAAAATGTGGAACCGCTTATGCACATGGCTCCGGTCGCGAGAGTTTGCCACCAGATGTTGAGGTTGAGGTTAGGGCGGGAGAACGGGTAGAATGTTGCCTATACGTTCCTGCCGACGGAGCCACTCCAGAAGCAACTCGGCATCGGCTCGTACCGAAGTGCCTGGCTGCTCGTCCACAAGCTGCGCGCCAGCATGGTCGACCCCGAGCGCAACCCGTTGTCGGGCTTGGTCGAAATCGACGAGGCCAGCCTTCCATTCCGGACCAGGAACGATCCCCCCGGCGGCGGGCAGGGGCGCAGCCACGACGGCAAGATGCTGATCATCGGCGCCATCGAACTGGGGGATGGAACCATCCCGGGCCGCCTGCGGCTGGCCGAAATCTCCTCCTACGGCGCCGCCGACCTCGGCCGCTTCATCGAAACCGCCGCCGATCCCGACGCCATCGCGAAAACCGACGGCTGGTCCGGCTACGCTGCGGTCCCCGCCGATCGCCACAATGTCCATGTCGTCGGGAAGACCGCCGCTCACCTCGTCCTGCCGTGGATCCACCAAGTCTTCTCCAACCTCAAAGGATGGGCGCGAGGCGTCTACCACGGGCTGCGCCGCAAGCATCTGCAGGCCTATCTCGATGAGTTCGTCTTTCGCTTCAACCGCCGCAAAACCCGCCACGCTGCTTTCCGCTCGCTCTTCCGCCTCGCCACCAATGCAAAACCCCTTACCTACAACATGTTGAGCAAGCCGGAGCCATGTGCATAAGCGGTTAATTTGATACCAATTGCACGGGGTCTCAACCATGCCCAGTACCCTCCCAATGTGCCCTCCAGAGGCGGTCTCGATCGGCAACAGCTGCTTCGCCGTCCTGATCTCGGACGACACCTTCACCTACTTTTCCAACCTCATTCCCTTTGACAGCCACGCCGCCGATGACCGCACGGCCATGCTCTTGCGGATCGGCCGCCTCGCGGCGATCAGCGCGGTCTCGCCGCAGGAACTGGCTGACGCTTTCGCTGTCTCGCGCGCGACGGTGCAGCGCGCACGACGGCGCTACCTGGCCGAGGGCGAAGCGGGGTTCATGAAGCCCCGGCGCGGTCGCGGGCCGTCGGTGTTCACTCCGGAGTTGGCGGAGAAGGCGACGGCGTTGCTGGCATCGGGCCTGAGCGGCTCTGCGGCGGCCCGGGTTCTCGGCGTGTCAGCGCCATCGGTCAACAAGTGGCGCCGTCAGGGACTGATCGGCAACACGGAGGCGGATGGGGAGCCCGGACGCTCAGCGCTGGCTGCGCCGCCTGACGCGGGTGCGGCTCCTGAAGGCCGTGTCGATGAAGAGAGTACCGGTGCCCCGGGGCCGGAGACGGCGCCGGGGCTGGAAGCGCAGCCGCAAACGGATCGCAGCGCGCGCGATCGGCGGGACCGGCAGGCGCCGATGGGGCGTGCGACTTGCGATGTTCCGGCTCGGGTTCTGGCCAGTTGTGGACAGGCGGGGCCGGTCGAACCGCAGTTCGCCGCCGCCGCCCGCGGTGTCCGCTTCGGCGGCGTGCTCGCCGCCCTGCCGGCCCTGCTGAAGGAAGGTCTTCTCTCCGAGACCGGTCTCCTGCCATTGCTGCCGAAGGGCTATTACGGCTTGCCTACGATCCTGCTCTTCCTGGCCTTCATGACCTTGGCGCGGGTGCGCAACCCCGAGAGCCTGCGCTACCAGGCGCCGGGCGAATGGGGCGCCATTCTCGGCCTCGATCGCTGCCCCGAGGTCAAGACGCTGCGCCGCAAGATCGCTCTCATCGCCGACGACGAGGCCGGCGTGCGGGCGTGGCAGCTCGCCCTTGCCAGGCGCTGGCAGGCGCCGACGAGCCGGAGCTCTGGGCGACGCTGGCCATCGACGGGCACGTCAAGGTCTACTCCGGCCGCAAGGGGCGCTTGCCCAAGCACTTCGTCTCGCGCGAGAAGCTGTGCCTGCCGGCGAGCGCCAGCTACTGGATCAACGCTCTGGGCGGCAAGCCGCTGCTCTGTCTGCACAAGCCGCTGGACCCGAAGATGGTCGCGGCCATCGAAGCCGACGTGGTGCCGGCGCTGCAGGAGCTTGGGATCGTTGGCGCCGGGGCGCCGGACCTGACCGCCGAGCATCCCGGCCAGCCGGCGCTCACCCTGGTCTTCGACCGCGAGGGCTGGAGCCCGGATCTGTTCCGCCGGCTGGCGAGGCGCGGCGTCGCCTGCCTGACCTGGCACAAGAACTTCAGGGGCGAGGACTGGCCGGCCGAGGACTTCGGCGCGATGACCGTTCCCATTCACGGACCGGCGGCGGACGGCAGCGCCACCATGCGGCTGGCTGAGAAGCCGGTGACGTTGCCGAACGGCTTCAGGGTGCGCCAGATCCGCCGCCTGCTCGACAACGGCCGTCAGGTGCCGCTGATCACCACCGATCCGCACAAGCCGATGGCTGAGGTTGCGGGCGCCATGTTCTCGCGCTGGTCGCAGGAGAACTTCTTCAAGTACATGCGTGACGAGTTCAATCTCGACGCCCTGCCGACCCACGAGCTCGAGCCTCTCGATCCCGCCGCCATGGTCGTCAACCCGCTGCGGCGGGCCTATGACAAGGCAATCCATCGCCTCGACCGCCAGCTTGGCCGCCTGCGCAACCGCATCGCCGACACGGCCCGGAAGAAGCAGCCGACGGCGGAACTCAGGAGGGAAGTCAGGGACCTCCAGGATGTCCGCGACATCGTCAGGGCCAGCCGCAGGGAGACGCCCAAGCACTGCCGGGCCGGCGACCTCGACGAAGCCGAGCAGCTCGATGCCTTGCCCGCGCGCGAGCGCCTCCTCCTCGACGTCATCCGGATGATCGCCTACCGCGCCGAAACCCGCATGATGCTTCCCGTCATGCAGGCGCAGGGCCACAAGCCCCATCCCCGGAAACTGCTTCAAGCGCTGCTCACCGCCGATGCCGACATCCTGCCGGATCCTGGCAATGGCCTCCTGCGGGTCCACATTCTTGGCCTCGCAAACGACGCCTGCGACCGTTGGATCGATGCGGTTCTGAGCGACCTGAACGCCACCGAAACGGTCTTCCCCGGCACCCGTCTGCGCATAGTCTCAGACTTCCTGACCTCGTGATGCTGGCTGTTCTGGGCAGCGTGCCGGGAACTCCTTGAATTCTGATACATTTCGGTTGTTTCAGGCGGTTTTTCGCTGGGTGTCGCGCCCGAGGTCTGATATTATAATTTGATACCAATTGCACGGTCTCAACCATGCCCAGTACCCTCCCAATGTGCCCTCCAGAGGCGGTCTCG
Source organism: Alphaproteobacteria bacterium (assembly GCA_963422645.2). Taxonomy (GTDB): domain Bacteria; phylum Pseudomonadota; class Alphaproteobacteria; order UBA828; family UBA828; genus WTGU01. The sequence goes on along the minus strand of CAXXVO010000004.1, from coordinate 282,540 downwards.
ATCGGCAACAGCTGCTTCGCCGTCCTGATCTCGGACGACACCTTCACCTACTTTTCCAACCTCATTCCCTTTGACAGCCACGCCGCCGATGACCGCACGGCCATGCTCTTGCGGATCGGCCGCCTCGCGGCGATCAGCGCGGTCTCGCCGCAGGAACTGGCTGACGCTTTCGCTGTCTCGCGCGCGACGGTGCAGCGCGCACGACGGCGCTACCTGGCCGAGGGCGAAGCGGGGTTCATGAAGCCCCGGCGCGGTCGCGGGCCGTCGGTGTTCACTCCGGAGTTGGCGGAGAAGGCGACGGCGTTGCTGGCATCGGGCCTGAGCGGCTCTGCGGCGGCCCGGGTTCTCGGCGTGTCAGCGCCATCGGTCAACAAGTGGCGCCGTCAGGGACTGATCGGCAACACGGAGGCGGATGGGGAGCCCGGACGCTCAGCGCTGGCTGCGCCGCCTGACGCGGGTGCGGCTCCTGAAGGCCGTGTCGATGAAGAGAGTACCGGTGCCCCGGGGCCGGAGACGGCGCCGGGGCTGGAAGCGCAGCCGCAAACGGATCGCAGCGCGCGCGATCGGCGGGACCGGCAGGCGCCGATGGGGCGTGCGACTTGCGATGTTCCGGCTCGGGTTCTGGCCAGTTGTGGACAGGCGGGGCCGGTCGAACCGCAGTTCGCCGCCGCCGCCCGCGGTGTCCGCTTCGGCGGCGTGCTCGCCGCCCTGCCGGCCCTGCTGAAGGAAGGTCTTCTCTCCGAGACCGGTCTCCTGCCATTGCTGCCGAAGGGCTATTACGGCTTGCCTACGATCCTGCTCTTCCTGGCCTTCATGACCTTGGCGCGGGTGCGCAACCCCGAGAGCCTGCGCTACCAGGCGCCGGGCGAATGGGGCGCCATTCTCGGCCTCGATCGCTGCCCCGAGGTCAAGACGCTGCGCCGCAAGATCGCTCTCATCGCCGACGACGAGGCCGGCGTGCGGGCGTGGCAGCTCGCCCTTGCCAGGCGCTGGCAAGGCCGACGAGCCGGAGCTCTGGGCGACGCTGGCCATCGACGGGCACGTCAAGGTCTACTCCGGCCGCAAGGGGCGCTTGCCCAAGCACTTCGTCTCGCGCGAGAAGCTGTGCCTGCCGGCGAGCGCCAGCTACTGGATCAACGCTCTGGGCGGCAAGCCGCTGCTCTGTCTGCACAAGCCGCTGGACCCGAAGATGGTCGCGGCCATCGAAGCCGACGTGGTGCCGGCGCTGCAGGAGCTTGGGATCGTTGGCGCCGGGGCGCCGGACCTGACCGCCGAGCATCCCGGCCAGCCGGCGCTCACCCTGGTCTTCGACCGCGAGGGCTGGAGCCCGGATCTGTTCCGCCGGCTGGCGAGGCGCGGCGTCGCCTGCCTGACCTGGCACAAGAACTTCAGGGGCGAGGACTGGCCGGCCGAGGACTTCGGCGCGATGACCGTTCCCATTCACGGACCGGCGGCGGACGGCAGCGCCACCATGCGGCTGGCTGAGAAGCCGGTGACGTTGCCGAACGGCTTCAGGGTGCGCCAGATCCGCCGCCTGCTCGACAACGGCCGTCAGGTGCCGCTGATCACCACCGATCCGCACAAGCCGATGGCTGAGGTTGCGGGCGCCATGTTCTCGCGCTGGTCGCAGGAGAACTTCTTCAAGTACATGCGTGACGAGTTCAATCTCGACGCCCTGCCGACCCACGAGCTCGAGCCTCTCGATCCCGCCGCCATGGTCGTCAACCCGCTGCGGCGGGCCTATGACAAGGCAATCCATCGCCTCGACCGCCAGCTTGGCCGCCTGCGCAACCGCATCGCCGACACGGCCCGGAAGAAGCAGCCGACGGCGGAACTCAGGAGGGAAGTCAGGGACCTCCAGGATGTCCGCGACATCGTCAGGGCCAGCCGCAGGGAGACGCCCAAGCACTGCCGGGCCGGCGACCTCGACGAAGCCGAGCAGCTCGATGCCTTGCCCGCGCGCGAGCGCCTCCTCCTCGACGTCATCCGGATGATCGCCTACCGCGCCGAAACCCGCATGATGCTTCCCGTCATGCAGGCGCAGGGCCACAAGCCCCATCCCCGGAAACTGCTTCAAGCGCTGCTCACCGCCGATGCCGACATCCTGCCGGATCCTGGCAATGGCCTCCTGCGGGTCCACATTCTTGGCCTCGCAAACGACGCCTGCGACCGTTGGATCGATGCGGTTCTGAGCGACCTGAACGCCACCGAAACGGTCTTCCCCGGCACCCGTCTGCGCATAGTCTACGACATCGACGGGGCCTCGGAATCCGCGCGGCTCGTGTCACCTAAAATCAGCAGAGGTCAGGAAGTCTGAGTCTACGACATCGACGGGGCCTCGGAATCCGCGCGGCTCGTGTCACCTAAAATCAGCAGAGGTCAGGAAGTCTGAATCTCTATCGCACATCGGATCCGTTCCGGGTGCTGTGGTGCGGATGCGCCCGCCGCACTGGTGGGCCGGACGGCAGCACCCTATGCTCAAACCCGAGGCCGCTCCCTGCCGCGCGGTCCGAACCAGACGGGAAGGGCCATGAGCGAGAACCAGCTCGGCGCGGAGACCAGCCCCTATCTCCTGCAACACCAGGACAATCCCGTCCACTGGCGCCCCTGGGGGCCGGAGGCGCTGGCCGAGGCGAAGGAAGCCGACAAGCCGATCCTGCTCTCGGTCGGCTATTCCGCCTGCCACTGGTGCCATGTCATGGCCCACGAGAGCTTCGAGGACGAAGAGACGGCGCGGCTGATGAACCGCCTCTTCGTCAACATCAAGGTGGACCGCGAAGAGCGCCCCGACCTCGACACCATCTACCAGCGCGCACTCGCGCTCATGGGCCAGCAGGGCGGCTGGCCGCTCACCATGTTCCTCACCCCCGATGCCGAGCCCTTCTGGGGCGGCACCTACTTCCCGCTGGAGCCCCGCTTCGGCCGCCCCGGCTTCAAGGACGTGCTGAGCCTGATCGAGCAGACCTACCGCAACGACCGCGAAAAGGTGGACAAAAACAGAACAACGCTGGTCGAGGCGCTGCAGGGTCTCGCCCGGAGCACGCCCGGCGAGGCCGTGACCGAGGCACAAACAGAGAACATGGCGCGCTCGCTGCTGCGCGAGGTCGACGGCCGCCACGGCGGCATCGGGGGCGCGCCAAAGTTCCCGCAATGTTCCATGCTGGAGCTGCTCTGGCGCAGCTACCTGCGCACCGGCTCGCAGCTGATGAAGACCGCCGTGGTGCTCTCCATGGAGCGCATGTGCCAGGGCGGCATCTACGACCACCTGGGCGGCGGCTTCGCGCGCTACTCCACCGACGAGCGCTGGCTCGCGCCCCACTTCGAGAAGATGCTCTACGACAACGCCCAGCTTATCGACCTGCTCTGCCATGTCTGGCAGGAGACCGGCGAGCCGCTCTTCGCCGCCCGTGCGGCCGAGACTGTGGCTTGGGTGCTGCGCGAGATGCGCACCGGCGAGGGCGCGTTCGCGAGCGCGCTCGACGCGGATTCCGAGGGCGAGGAAGGCAAATTCTACGTCTGGCACGAGGCTGAGATCGACGAACTCCTCGGTGCGGACGCGGCCTACTTCAAGGCCGTCTACGACGTCACCCAAGGCGGTAACTGGGAAGGCAAGACGATCCTCAACCGCCTCCTGCCTCCCGGCACCGACGGGACGCCGGACGAAGCCCGCCTCGCCGGCATGCGCACCATCCTCCTGGAGCGCCGCGCGGGCCGCGAGCGCCCCGGCTGGGACGACAAGGTGCTGGCCGACTGGAACGGCCTGATGATCGCAGCCCTCGCCAACGCCGCCATGGTCTTCGGCGAGCAAGCGTGGCTCGATGCGGCCCGCGAGGCCTTCGAGTATGTCGCAGACCCTATGGCGGCCGGCGAGCGGCTGCGCCACGCCGCCCGCCATGGTCGCTCCAAGGATATCGAGTTCCTCGACGACTACGCCGAGATGGCGCGGGCCGCGTTGATGCTGGCCGAGGCGACGGGCGAAGATTCGTACGTGGAGAAGGCGCGCGGCTGGGTCGCGGTGCTCGATGCGCACTACTGGGACGCGGACGAGGGCGGTTACTTCTATGCGCCGGACGACGGCGAGGCGAGCATCAGCCGCACAAAGACCGCCCACGACGCCGCGACGCCCGCCGGCAACGGCACCATGGTGGGCGTGCTCGCGCGCCTCCACCATCTCACCGGCGAGACGGCCTATCGCGACCGCGCCGAGGCGCTGGTGAAGGCGTTCTCCGGCGAGCTTGAGCGCAACTTCTCGCCGCTCTCGACCCTCGCCAACAATAGCGAGGTTCTACGCCGCGCGGTGCAGGTGGTGGTGTGCGGCGCGCGCGCCGATGAGGGGACCAAGGCTCTGGTCGATGCCGTCTACGCAACCAGCCTGCCCAACCGGGTGCTGACCGTGCTGGAGCCAAGTGCCACGCTGCCCCTGGGCCATCCCGCCTTTGGCAAGGGCCAGCAGGAGGGGCAGGCCACGGCCTACGTCTGCGTCGGCCCGGTCTGCTCGCTGCCGGTGACCGAGCCGGACGCGCTGAGCGCCGCCCTCGACAACGCCCGGGCGCCGGCCGAGGGCTGAGGCGGATGGCCGCCGCCTGCTGCACCATCGAGAGCCCGGTCGGCCCGCTCACGATCACGGCCGCCGAGGGCGCGATCACCGCCGTCGATTTCGCCCCCGGCGGCGGCCCCCGCCCCAACGGCGGCGTGCTCGCCGAAGCCGCGCGCCAGCTCACCGAGTACTTTGCCGGCACGCTCCGCGCCTTCGACCTGCCGCTGGTGCCACAGGGCACGGCCTTCCGCCGCCGGGTCTGGGCGGCGATGCAGGCGATCCCCTATGGCCAGACCCGGAGCTACGGCGACCTCGCCCGTGATCTCGACAGCGCGCCCCGCGCCGTGGGCGGCGCCTGCGGGGCCAATCCCATCCCGCTCATCATCCCGTGCCACCGGGTCGTCGGTGCCGGCGGCGCGCTCGGCGGGTTCTCCGGCGGCGCCGGCTGTGATACCAAGCGCCAGCTTCTCGCATTGGAAGGCGCGCTGCCGCCGCAGCTTCCGGTCTAGGCCGAGCGCGGCCGGGCGGGCGCCCCCGACAGGAAAGGGAGACACATGGTCAAGGCTGTGCGGATGCACGAGGCCGGCGGGCCCGAGGTGCTGCATTACGAGGATGTGGCGCTACCCGATCCCGGCCCCGGCGAGGCGCTGGTGCGCCACGAGGCGATCGGCCTCAACTATATCGACGTCTATCACCGCACCGGCCTCTACCCGGTGCCCTCGCTGCCCTGGACCATCGGCATGGAAGGTGCGGGCGTGGTCGAGGCGATGGGGGAGGGCGTCACCGATGTCGCGACCGGCATGCGCGTCGCCTACGCCAGCCCGCCGCCGCCCGGCGGCTATTCCGAGGCCCGTGTGATGCCCGCAGGCTCGCTGGTTGAGCTCCCCGCCGACATCAGCTTCGAGCAGGGCGCGGCGATGATGCTGCAGGGCATGACGGTCGAATACCTGATCCGCCGCACCTACCCGGTGAAGGCGGGCGAGACCGTGCTGGTCCACGCCGCCGCCGGCGGGGTCGGGCTGATCCAGTGCCAGTGGCTCAAGCAACTGGGCGTGACCGTGATCGGCACCGTGGGCTCCGAGGAGAAGGCCGAGCTCGCCCGCGCGCACGGCTGCGACCACCCGGTCAACTACCGGACGGAAGATTTCGCCGCGCGGGTCATGGAGATCACCGACGGCCAGGGCGTGCCGGTGGTCTACGATTCCATCGGCGCCGATACGGTGGAGGGCTCGCTCAACAGCCTCGCACGGCTGGGCACGCTCGCGAGTTTCGGCAACGCCTCCGGTCCCATCACCGACTTCAATCTGGCCCGGCTCGCGCCCAAGAGCGCCTACATCACCCGGCCCACCCTCTTCGGCTACAACGCGACGCGGCCGGAGCTCGAGGCATCGGCCGGCGCGCTCTTCGACGTCGTGCGTTCGGGCGCGGTCAAGATCGAGATCCACCAGACCTACCCGCTGGCGGACGCCGCCCAGGCGCACCGCGACCTGGAGGGCCGCAAGACCACAGGCTCGACCATCCTGACCCCCTGACCGCCGGCGGGGCGGCGTGCTGCCGCGGCCGGTGAGCGCTTCCGCCGGCCGGGCGGAGGGCCGCGGGGCCTTCCGCGATCCCGCCTTCATGGCCAATCGGGAGACGCCGGTGCACCGGTGGGTTCCCTGGATCGCGGGTTTTTCGCGGCAATTCGTCCAGGACGCGCTGACCCGTCACCTGCCGGAGCCGGGTGTCGTGCTGGACCCCTTCGCGGGCGTCGGTACGACGCTGGTCGAGGCCGATTTCGCCGGCCACGCGGTCATCGGGTTCGAGATCAATCCCTATGCCGCCTTCGCCGCGCGGGCGAAGCTGGGGGCGCACCGGCTGGAGCCCACGCGGCTCAGCGCCGCCGCCACGGAATTCGTCACGTTCATGGACGAAGGCGAGCGCACGGGCCGCGTGCCCAAGGCATCGCCTCCCGCAGCCTTCCGCACACGGGCGCCGTTCTACAGCCCGGCGGTCGAGCGCAAAGTGCTGCTGACCTTCGATTTTATGGGGACGCTGGAGGCGCCGGTTGCGGCGCTCTTCCGCCTCGCCTTCGCCGCGACCATGGTGGGCTATTCCAACTACTCCTACGAGCCGAGTTTCAGACTTCCTGACCTCTGCTGATTTTAGGTGACACGAGCCGCGCGGATTCCGAGGCCCCGTCGATGTCGTAGACTATGCGCAGACGGGTGCCGGGGAAGACCGTTTCGGTGGCGTTCAGGTCGCTCAGAACCGCATCGATCCAACGGTCGCAGGCGTCGTTTGCGAGGCCAAGAATGTGGACCCGCAGGAGGCCATTGCCAGGATCCGGCAGGATGTCGGCATCGGCGGTGAGCAGCGCTTGAAGCAGTTTCCGGGGATGGGGCTTGTGGCCCTGCGCCTGCATGACGGGAAGCATCATGCGGGTTTCGGCGCGGTAGGCGATCATCCGGATGACGTCGAGGAGGAGGCGCTCGCGCGCGGGCAAGGCATCGAGCTGCTCGGCTTCGTCGAGGTCGCCGGCCCGGCAGTGCTTGGGCGTCTCCCTGCGGCTGGCCCTGACGATGTCGCGGACATCCTGGAGGTCCCTGACTTCCCTCCTGAGTTCCGCCGTCGGCTGCTTCTTCCGGGCCGTGTCGGCGATGCGGTTGCGCAGGCGGCCAAGCTGGCGGTCGAGGCGATGGATTGCCTTGTCATAGGCCCGCCGCAGCGGGTTGACGACCATGGCGGCGGGATCGAGAGGCTCGAGCTCGTGGGTCGGCAGGGCGTCGAGATTGAACTCGTCACGCATGTACTTGAAGAAGTTCTCCTGCGACCAGCGCGAGAACATGGCGCCCGCAACCTCAGCCATCGGCTTGTGCGGATCGGTGGTGATCAGCGGCACCTGACGGCCGTTGTCGAGCAGGCGGCGGATCTGGCGCACCCTGAAGCCGTTCGGCAACGTCACCGGCTTCTCAGCCAGCCGCATGGTGGCGCTGCCGTCCGCCGCCGGTCCGTGAATGGGAACGGTCATCGCGCCGAAGTCCTCGGCCGGCCAGTCCTCGCCCCTGAAGTTCTTGTGCCAGGTCAGGCAGGCGACGCCGCGCCTCGCCAGCCGGCGGAACAGATCCGGGCTCCAGCCCTCGCGGTCGAAGACCAGGGTGAGCGCCGGCTGGCCGGGATGCTCGGCGGTCAGGTCCGGCGCCCCGGCGCCAACGATCCCAAGCTCCTGCAGCGCCGGCACCACGTCGGCTTCGATGGCCGCGACCATCTTCGGGTCCAGCGGCTTGTGCAGACAGAGCAGCGGCTTGCCGCCCAGAGCGTTGATCCAGTAGCTGGCGCTCGCCGGCAGGCACAGCTTCTCGCGCGAGACGAAGTGCTTGGGCAAGCGCCCCTTGCGGCCGGAGTAGACCTTGACGTGCCCGTCGATGGCCAGCGTCGCCCAGAGCTCCGGCTCGTCGGCCTTGCCAGCGCCTGGCAAGGGCGAGCTGCCACGCCCGCACGCCGGCCTCGTCGTCGGCGATGAGAGCGATCTTGCGGCGCAGCGTCTTGACCTCGGGGCAGCGATCGAGGCCGAGAATGGCGCCCCATTCGCCCGGCGCCTGGTAGCGCAGGCTCTCGGGGTTGCGCACCCGCGCCAAGGTCATGAAGGCCAGGAAGAGCAGGATCGTAGGCAAGCCGTAATAGCCCTTCGGCAGCAATGGCAGGAGACCGGTCTCGGAGAGAAGACCTTCCTTCAGCAGGGCCGGCAGGGCGGCGAGCACGCCGCCGAAGCGGACACCGCGGGCGGCGGCGGCGAACTGCGGTTCGACCGGCCCCGCCTGTCCACAACTGGCCAGACCGCTTATGCACATGGCTCCGGTCGCGAGAGTTTGCCACCAGATGTTGAGGTTGAGGTTAGGGCGGGAGAACGGGTAGAATGTTGCCTATACGTTCCTGCCGACGGAGCCACCACATGAAACAGGTCGCCGACAGCCTCCTCGCCTTCCAGCACATGTTCCCGGACGATGACGCCTGCGCCGCCTGGCTGATCGAAATGCGCTGGCCGGACGGCTTCGTCTGTCCCGCGTGCGGCCATGAAAAGGGATGGGCGCTGCGCAGAAAAGCACACACCTTCGAGTGCGCCGGCTGCCGCCGGCAGACCTCGGTGACGGCCGGGACGATCCTGCACGCCAGCAAGCTGCCGCTCACCGTCTGGTTCTGGGCCGCCTACCTGATGGCGACCCACTCCAACGGCATCTCTGCCCTGCAGCTCCAGAAACAGCTCGGTATCGGCTCTTACCGCAGCGCTTGGCTGCTCGCCCACAAGCTGCGCGCCAGCATGGTCGACCCCGAGCGCAACCCGTTGTCGGGCCTGGTGGAAATCGACGAGGCCAGCCTTCCATTCCGGACCAAAGACGATCCTCCCACCGGAGGGCAAGGACGCAGCCACGACGGCAAGATGCTCATCGTCGGCGCCATCGAACTGGGGGATGGAACCATCCCGGGCCGCCTGCGGCTGGCCGAAATCTCCTCCTACGGCGCCGCCGACCTCGGACACTTCGTCGAAACCGCCGCCGATCCCGACGCCATCGCGAAAACCGACGGCTGGTCCGGCTACGCTGCGGTCCCCGCCGATCGCCACAATGTCCATGTCGTCGGGAAGACCGCCGCTCACCTCGTCCTGCCGTGGATCCACCAAGTCTTCTCCAACCTCAAAGGATGGGCGCGAGGCGTCTACCACGGGCTGCGCCGCAAGCATCTGCAGGCCTATCTCGATGAGTTCGCCTTTCGCTTCAACCGCCGCAAAACCCGCCACGCTGCTTTCCGCTCGCTCTTCCGCATCGCCACCAATGCAAAACCCCTTACCTACAGCATGTTGATCGAACCGGAGCCATGTGCATAAGCGGTCTGGCCAGAACCCGAGCCGGAACATCGCAAGTCGCACGCCCCATCGGCGCCTGCCGGTCCCGCCGATCGCGCGCGCTGCGATCCGTTTGCGGCTGCGCTTCCAGCCCCGGCGCCGTCTCCGGCCCCGGGGCACCGGTACTCTCTTCATCGACACGGCCTTCAGGAGCCGCACCCGCGTCAGGCGGCGCAGCCAGCGCTGAGCGTCCGGGCTCCCCATCCGCCTCCGTGTTGCCGATCAGTCCCTGACGGCGCCACTTGTTGACCGATGGCGCTGACACGCCGAGAACCCGGGCCGCCGCAGAGCCGCTCAGGCCCGATGCCAGCAACGCCGTCGCCTTCTCCGCCAACTCCGGAGTGAACACCGACGGCCCGCGACCGCGCCGGGGCTTCATGAACCCCGCTTCGCCCTCGGCCAGGTAGCGCCGTCGTGCGCGCTGCACCGTCGCGCGCGAGACAGCGAAAGCGTCAGCCAGTTCCTGCGGCGAGACCGCGCTGATCGCCGCGAGGCGGCCGATCCGCAAGAGCATGGCCGTGCGGTCATCGGCGGCGTGGCTGTCAAAGGGAATGAGGTTGGAAAAGTAGGTGAAGGTGTCGTCCGAGATCAGGACGGCGAAGCAGCTGTTGCCGATCGAGACCGCCTCTGGAGGGCACATTGGGAGGGTACTGGGCATGGTTGAGACCCCGTGCAATTGGTATCAAATTATAATATCAGACCTCGGGCGCGACACCCAGCGAAAAACCGCCTGAAACAACCGAAATGTATCAGAATTCAAGGAGTTCCCGGCACGCTGCCCAGAACAGCCAGCATCACGAGGTCAGGAAGTCTGAGTTTGGGGCGCAAGGCCTCGGTCGGGCGCCCTGAGGTCGAGGACCACGACGTAGCCGGCGCCATCGCGGCGAAGCTCCGCCAGATGGCGGACGATGCCGCCTGGTATCGCGACACGCGCGCGAACCCTGCGCGAGACGATGGGCGCGTGCTCGAAGAATCCTTCTTCGAGGGCTACAGCGCGCTCGAGGAGGGGAGCGTGGACCTGCTCGTCACCTCCCCGCCCTACCTCAACAACTACCACTACAACCGCAACACCCGCCCGCACCTCTACTGGCTGGGGTTCTGCTGCTCTCCGCGCGACCTGAAGCGCCTGGAGGCGCTCAACTTCGGCACCTACTGGCAAAACGCCCGCGACCGAGAGCGCATCGACCTCGACCCCTCCATCGACAACGGCGAGATCAGGGAAGCGATCGACGCCGTCAGGCAGCGCAACCCCGACAAGGGCGTCTATGGCGGCAACGGCTGGGCCAACTACGCGGCACAGTACTTCAACGACTGCGCTCGCTTCCTCGACGGCGCGGCCCGGTGCCTGCGGCCGGGCGCGACAGGGCTGGTGGTGATCGGAAACTCGATCCTGCAGGGGGTACCGATCCCGACCGACCGCTTCCTCGCCTCGATCGCCGAAACGCGGGGCTTCGCCGTCGCTGGCATCCACGTTCCCCGCGAGACGCGGGTCGGCAGCAGTATCGTCGAGTCCAGCGTCCGTGCCGGAAAGGCCAACGGGAGCGCGCTCTACGAGTCCGTGGTTGAGCTGCGCCGCCTCTGAGCGCTACGTCGGATGCGGCGCATAAGGAGCCCGTTGCGCGGGTGAAGCGTGAGCAGCCCGCGCGGTTCGACGGGCTGATCCGGGGCGAGGCGCAGCCGATAATGCTGCGCCACATGCGCCAGCACCATGACGCCCACGGTCAACGCCAGCGAGGCGCCGATGCAGAAGCGCGGGCCGACACTGAAGGGGATGTACGCGCAACGCGGATGTTCGTTGCCCCGCTCCGGCGAGAAACGCGCGGGGTCGAAGCGCTCCGGTGCGTCCCACAGCGCGCGGTGGCGATGGATGACCCAGGGGATGATGCCGATGATGGCGCCCGCAGGGATTGCGCGCCCGCAGACCTCGTCCCACTCCAGCGCCTGGCGCCAAGCGAGCGAGTGAACCGGGGGGAAGAGCCTGAGCGCCTCGTCGAAGACCATGCGCGTGTATGTCAGGCGGCGAACATCGTCACAGGTAGGTGCCGCGCCATTCAACGTGTCGTCCACTTCCGCCCAGACCCTCCGCTCGACCTCCGGATGCTGCGACAGCAGGAACCATGTCCAGCAGAGCGCCAGCGCCGTTGTTTCGTGCCCGGCGACGAAGATGGTGACCATCTCGTCGCGCACGTCGCTCGCCGATAGCCCGCGTCCGGTTTCCGGGTCGCGCGCGTGCAGGAGCCGATCCAACAGGTCGTCGTTCGAAGGCCCGCTGGATCGGGCCTTTCGCGATTCGATGAGTTGCGCCATCAGGACGTTCAGGTCTTTCAGAATCCGCGCCGCCCGCCGCTCCTTGAGACGGGCCCACACGCGGTTGATCCCCGGAATCAAGGCGAAGGGGCTGAGGTTCATTTCCGCCTGATAGCTGGTCGAGCTCCGGTGAAGGGTGTCCTTTATCCGCTCGCTGTCCGACGAGAACATGGCGCGCGCGATGATATCGAGGGTCAGCTCCTTCATGGCGTCTTCGAGGTCGAGCGGGCGGTCCGACCCGTCCTCGTCCCATGCGCGCAGCGTGGCGTCGGTCGCCTCGGTCACGATGCCGGCGTAGCCCGCGACGCTCTTGGCGTTGAAGGCGGGCGTCATGATGCGGCGGTGCCAGCGCCAGGCGTCGCCTTCGATGGTGACGAGGCCGTTCCCCAGCGCCGGCGTCAGCAGCGGGCGGACGATCCCGGCCTTGACGTAGTTTGCGGCGTTGTCCTGCAGGACGTGCTTCACGCCGTCTGGATGGTTCACCAGGAAGTGGTGAAACCAGAGGAATTTCCGCTCGGTGATGTCTTCCTTGAAGTCGGCGGCGTCGAAGCCGCCGATCAGGCTGTCGCTCATGGCATACGCGCAAGCAGCGATGGACCGCCGCTGCTCCGGAACAAATGGAAGCACGAGCGCCGGTCGCTCCTCGGTCGGGGTGTCGGGTTCTTCGATCACTGTGTGCCCGGCTCTCTCTCGGTGCACCCTCTCGATCGTTGCCCGGCATCAAGGCAATTTTGAGGCGCTGATCGCCTGGCCGCTATGCGGCTGTGGCCGTGCCAGCCGGGGTTGTTGGCCCTCTCGGCAGGTGGGATAAGGGCGCGATGAGCGAACCCGTCGCCAGCGACCGCCGCTATCGCACCCGCGGCGGCATCACCATCCACCGCAACGACCGCGAGACGGCGGTCGGCCCTGCGGCCGCGGCTCTGGTCGAGCGTCTGGACCGCTATCCCGGCGTCTTCATGTCCTCCTGCTTCGAGTTCCCCGGCCGCTACACGCGCTGGGATCTGGGCTTCGCCGCCCCGCCGCTCGCCATCACCTGCCGCGGGCGCGACTTCGAGGTCGCGGCGCTGGAGCCCCGAGGCCGGGTTCTGCTGGAGCCCATCCGCGCCGCCGTCGAGCCGCTCGCCGCCGTCGCGTCGCTGGAAGCGAAGGGCGATCGCCTGCACGGGCAGATCCACCCGCCGGTGGAGATCGTGCCGGAGGAGCAGCGCAGCCGGCAGCCTTCCATCTTCAGCCTGCTGCGCGCGATCATCGAGCTCTTCGGCAACGACGAAGACCAGCACTTCGGCCTCTACGGCGCCTTCGGCTACGACCTCGCCCACCAGTTCGAACCGGTGGAGCTCAAGCTCGAGCGCCCCGCCGACCAGCGCGACCTGGTGCTCTTCGTGCCCGACGAGATCCTGGTCGTCGATCACATGTCGGACCGGGCGGTGCGGCATCGCTACGATTTCGTCACGTCCACCGGTGACACGCGCGACATGGCGCGTGACCCGAGAGAAGACGCCTACAGGCCCGCACTTCCCGGCAACGAGCCGCCCGAGAACGACCACGAGCCGGGCCAGTATCCGGCGGCGGTCGACCGCGCGAAGGATGCGTTCCGCCGGGGCGACCTCTTCGAGGTGGTGCTGAGCCAGCAGTTCAGCGAAGCCTGTGCCGACGCGCCCTCCGCGGTGTTCGACCGGCTGCGCACCATCAACCCGGCGCCCTACTGCGCCTTGATGAACCTCGGCGCCGGCGAGTTCCTGGTCGCGGCCTCGCCCGAGATGTACGTGCGGGTCGAGGGCCGCCGGGTCGAGACCTGCCCGATCTCCGGCACCATCGCGCGCGGCAAGGATGCGCTCGGCGACGCTGCCCAGATCGCGAAGCTGCTCAACTCGGCCAAGGACGAGGCCGAGCTCACCATGTGCACCGACGTCGACCGCAACGACAAGTCACGCATCTGCGAGCCTGGCTCGGTGCGGGTGATCGGCCGCCGCCAGGTGGAGCTCTACTCACGCCTGATCCACACGGTCGATCACGTGGAAGGCATCCTCCGGCCCGAATTCGACGCGCTCGACGCCTTCCTCAGCCACACCTGGGCGGTGACGGTAACCGGCGCGCCCAAGCACTGGGCGATCCGCTTCATCGAGGCGAACGAGCGCTCGGCACGCCGCTGGTACGGCGGCGCCATCGGCCGCATCGGCTTCGACGGCGCGATGAACACCGGGCTCACGCTCCGCACCGTCCGCATGAAGGACGGCATCGCCGAGATCAGGGCTGGCGCCACGCTGCTCTACGACAGCGAACCAGAGGCCGAGGACGAGGAATGCCGGCTCAAGGCGTCGGCGCTCTTCGCCGCCGTGCGGGCGGAGGCGGCGCCCGCACCGGTACGCGCAACCTCAGCCCAGTTGGGGCCTGCCAGGCGCGTGCTCCTGGTCGACCACGAGGATTCCTTCGTCCACACGCTCGCCAACTACCTGCGCCAGACCGGCGCCGAGGTCGAAACGCTTCGGCCAGAGCCCGCGCGCCGGATGCTGCAAGAGGACACGCCCGATCTGGTCGTGCTCTCGCCCGGCCCCGGCCGGCCCACCGATTTCGGCACCGCCGAGACCATCGAGTTGGTGCTGGCGAAGGGCGTGCCGCTCTTCGGCGTCTGCTTGGGCCTCCAGGCCGTGGCTGAGTACTTCGGCGGGCAGCTCGGCCAGCTCGACGAGCCGGTCCACGGCAAGCCCTCGGACGTCACGGTGAGGGACAGCGCGCTCTTTCAGGGCTTGCCCGAGCGTTTTCGCGTCGGCCGTTATCACTCGCTATACGCCGCGCGCGTGTCGCTCCCCGGCGACCTGCTCAGGGTCACCGCAGAGACCGACGACGGCGTCGTCATGGCGCTGGAGCACAAGGAGAGGCCGATCGCCGCCGTCCAGTTCCACCCGGAATCGATCCTTTCCCTCGACGACAACATCGGCATGCGGCTGATCGACAACATGATGGCCGCGCTCACCGGAAGCAGGGGCCCGGCGGCCGGAGAGTAGGGCGGCTACAGCCCCCAGGCGCCGTCGATCACCATCGCCTGCCCGGTGGTGAAGGCGGACTCATCCGAGCCGAGATAGACGCAGAGCGCCGCGATCTCCGACGGCGATCCTATCCGCCCCAGCGGGTGGCGCGCGATGAATGCCTTGCGCGCGGCGTCCGGGTCGGGGCGGGCATTGAAGCGCTCATCGAGGGAAGGGGTATCGACCGCACCGGGGCAGACCGCGTTGCAGCGGATGCCCTGCGTGGCGTAGTCGAGCGCCACCGACTTGGTGAGGCCGATGACCGCAGCCTTGCTGGCGCCGTAGGCGCAGCGGTCGGGCGCGGCCTTCACCGAGGAGACCACCGACGCCATGTTGATGATCGAGCCGCCGCCCTGGGCCAGCATGGCCGGCAGGAAGGCGCGGATCATCCGGTACATCGCGGTGACGTTAACGCTTAGCGTCTCTTCCCAGTCCGCGGGCTCGCAGTCGAGGAGTGCGCCGTGGGGCACGCGGCCGGCGCAGCTGAAGAGCACGTCGAGCGCGCCGATCTCCTCCGCCGCAGCCGTCACGGCGCCGTCATCGCGAATATCGAGCGCCCGGCAGGTGACGCCCTCCAGCGTGGCGAGGCCCGCGAGCTTGCTCTCGTCGATGTCGGTGGCCCAAAGCCGCGCGCCCTCCTTCTGAAAGGCGACGGCCGTCGCGTGGCCAATACCTTGCCCCGCCGCCGTGATCAGTGCGGTCTTGCCCGCGAGGCGCGCGCCCATCGTTCAGCGCCCGGTGAAGCTTGGCCTGCGCTTCTCGACGAAGGCCGCGATCACTTAA
Organism: Alphaproteobacteria bacterium; assembly: GCA_963422645.2. GTDB lineage: Bacteria > Pseudomonadota > Alphaproteobacteria > UBA828 > UBA828 > WTGU01. The sequence goes on along the minus strand of CAXXVO010000004.1, from coordinate 267,008 downwards.
GCGAAGTCCTCAAGATGACAAGCCGCTCCAAACAACTCGACTTGCCAGGGATCCTCAGCGTGAATCACCTTCCGCAGGCGAACCGCGCCGGGAGACAAATCGAGCCGTCGGAGTTTGACACCCGACTCCCGGATAGTCCGATCAACCGCACGGCCTCGACGCTTAGAGGACGCCACGACGGATGTGCGCGCTGAGCTTGCGTAAGCGTTCGTGGTATTCGACAGGATGCGCTTTACGCCCGGCTCACTCGGTAAGGTGTGTCCACCTCTTCGCCAAGGTGTGAGCACCGCGAAGGGATCGGTATCCAGCATTCGCTGCCACACCTGCGGCTCGTCGGCATTCTCCGAACCATGATGCGGAATCTTGAACGCCGAGGCTTTGCCGGTCGGGCGTGCCGCACTCCCCAGTATTTGTACCCAGCCGCGCCCTTCCAGATCCGAGCCAAGTAGGGCCGCAACATCGTCGACCTCGATCCAAAGTGCGACCGCAATATCGTTAGGGGAAAGATCGGGGATACGCCTCTTGGTCTCTCCTTCGTTGGGCACCAAGTCTCCGATCGCCCTCAGGAAACGTAACTACCCAGGTACCCCAATCCTGAGTTTAGGACGGTGATTATGGCGGCGGCCGCGGTCTGGTTCTGCCACCGCGATTGGTTCTTGACCTCATAGAGTTGCGGGACTATGGACTGCTCTCTCGCGTGACGGGAGCGGTCCATGGGGTATTTCGGCTCGAAGGCGACAGCAGGTCTGTGCCAAGCGCTGATTGCGCTGATGCCGCCGCACTCCGTCTACATCGAAAGCCACCTTGGGGGCGGGGCGCTGATGAAGCGCAAGCCGCCGGCCGTGCGTTCGATCGGCATCGACCGCGATGCGCAGGCGCTCGAGGCCTTCGTCTGCGACTACCCGGTCGATCTGGTTCACGGCTGTGCCCATGACTTCCTGGCCTCGTTCCCGTTCCTGGGCCCGGAGCTGGTTTACAGCGATCCGCCCTATCTGCACGCGACCCGCCGCTCGGCGCAGCGCTACCGCTTCGAGTACGAGGAGGCCGGCCACGTCGCGCTTCTCGCGCTGCTCAAGGCTCTGCCCTGCCAGGTCATGATCTCGGGCCATCCGTCGGCGCTCTATGACGAGGTGCTGGCGGGATGGCGCCGGCTGGCGCTGCAGGTCACGACCCAGGGTCTGGTGCGAACCGAGGTCGTCTGGTTCAACTACGCCCCCGACCGGATGCATTGGGCCAGCCACGCAGGCCGGAACTTCACCGACCGCCAGCGCATCAAGCGCAAGGCAGCCAACTGGGGCCGGCGCTACCAGGCCTTGCCGCCGGGCGAACGCCTCGCCGTGCTCGCCGCCATGATGGCCGTCGAGGCCGAAGACACGTGACGGTGTCGCACTGGCACGAAGACCTCGCCGCCCGTAACGAGGCCTTCTGCTGCCTGAAGGAGCTTCTCGAGCCATCATCCCTCGCAACCACTGTCGTCGTTGCCGTCCGGGAATGGGGGCAGGGGCTGCTGCGATCAGCCACCGCGCTCGCCCGGGAAAATGCCGCACTCGAGCAGGAGAACGCGGCCCTGCGCGAGCGCATCGCCGAACTCGAGCGCAGCGCGGCCCTCAACAGCACCACAAGCAGCAAGCCCCCCGCCAGCGACGGGCTCAAGAAGAAAAGCGGAGCCCAGAGGCGCACCCAAAGCCAGCGCGGAAAGTCCGGCGGGCCCAGTGGCGGCCAGCCCGGCCACAAGGGAACCACCCTCGCGCGGAGCGACAGCCCGGACCGTGTCGTCGATCACCACCCCTCCACCTGTTCCGGCTGTGGCGTCGAGCTCTCGGACGCCGACCGGCAAGGCGCGCCCGCCTGTCGGCAGGTCTTCGACGTACCCGAGCCGCAGCCTCTCGAGGTCACCGAACACCGCGCCCATCGCTGCCTCTGCGGCGCATGCGGCACGCTGACACGAGCCGCCTTCCCGCCGGGCGTCACCGCCCCGGTCCAGTACGGCCCTCGCATCACCGCTTGGGTGAGTTACCTGCTGTACGCCCAGTTCGTGCCCGAGAAGCGTCTGGCCGAACTCATGAGCGACATCTTCGCGGTGTCCATCTCCACTGCCACGATCGCCGCCATGGGCCGGCGCACAGCGCAGCGCTTCGAGGGCTTCCTCGACCATGTCGCCGATCTGATCCGCACGCAGGCGCCGGTCAAGCACCTCGACGAGACCGGCCTGCGTATCGCCGCCCGTACCCGCTGGCTCCATGTGCTGTGCACCCCGTTGCTCACCGTCCTGCGCATCGGCGAGGTGAGCGCGCGCGGTGTCGAAAAGAACCTGAAAGGCATCCTCGTCCACGACGACTTCGCCCCCTACTTCACCATCAAGGGCGTCCGCCACGGCGCCTGCAACGCACATCACCTGCGCGAACTCCAGGCCCTGATCGACATCGAGAAGGAGGAATGGGCGGCGAGCATGCACCGCCTGCTTCAGCGCGCGCGCAGGGCCGCCCGCTTCGCCCGTGAGAAAGACCGTCAAGTCCCCGCCTCCCTGGTGGCCCGCATCTCAAGGGCATGGGACCGTATCCTCGAAGAAGCCATCGCCTTCCATGAGGCCCAACCGCCGCTCCAGATCGCAAAGCGAGGGCGAAAGAAACGCCGCATCGGCCACAACCTCGCGCGCCGCCTTCAAAAGCATAAGGAGGGCTGCCTGCGCTTCCTCACCGACCTGCGCACGCCGTTCACGAATAACGAGGCGGAGCGTGACATCCGTATGAACAAAGTGCATGAGAAGATCTCAGGCGGCTTCCGCTCCCTGCAAGGCGCCTGCAACTTCGCCGGAATGCGCAGCGTCATCGTCACCGCTCGAAAGCAAGGCTGGAACATCCTGCAAATCCTGGCGCACCCGGAACCGATGCAGCTGATCCCTATACTGCGCTCCTGAACTTCTCCGGCTCATCCTGAGTATCGCTGTCCTCTCATCTTGTTCGCGACGCGGCGTTCATCATCCTCTCGCGCTCAAGAGAGTAGGCACCCCCGCGGCGTGGGGGCGTTGACGCAAAAGGAACTGGCTTGTTCCATAAGAGAGAGGGGGTACCTGGGCAGTTACCAGGAAACCTTGAAAGGCCACATTGTCAGGCGAAAGCGACCAAATTTCGCATGCCCCATTTGCGAAGACTCGCCGATTAGATATTGCGTGCGTTGGTGTCGACTTCCTCTCCACAAGCAGCGTGAACACTTTGTAAAGCTCCCGTGCGCCCGAACCAGTGACGGAGAGATGGCGGCGTTCAAGGGCATCGACGGCCGAGAGAAATTCCGTTTGGCATAACGCTGAGGCGCAGCAGAATATGGCTTGGCCGCAGGTCTCGACCAGTCGCTCCATCCCACGAATGTGGTCATCGTGCCAATGCGTCGCGACGACTAGAGCGACAGCCTGGGTGGGATCGACGCCGATGCTCTCTAGGTAAGAAAGAGCTCTCGGTGAGCCATCAGCATCGATGCACGAATCGACGATGACCCATACGCCGTCGCCGACATGCAGAACGATTCCCTCTCCATATCCGGGGCCGAAGAGTGTGAGTTCGAACTCACCTGCTCCCGGAGGCGTCGTCTCTGCGGTCACGGATTAAGCGATCGCGCCATCTTTCGTGCCCAGGCTTCGCCCTCCCGGAGATCGCTTGAAGTGATCGCGGGAAGATCGCGAAACACAAATTGGGACACGCGCCTTTTTGTTCCCCCCCGCGCCCGCTCGTAGCCGATCACCCAGCGGAAGATACTCCCGACACGCATTTTGGCGTTGTCGCTCTCAGACAGTTCGGCCCGCGGGATGACCGCTTCCTCTTCTTCGTGGGATGCTCTGGTAGTCACATCCACTAGGCGCGCAACGAAACTGGTTGTGTCAGCACTGAGCACGTATCCTTCCCACTCCTGTAGTGCGTGGAAGCTTGCGGCTGGTGCGGAACGCGTCGGCGCCGGAGGAAGGCCTATGATTCGCGCCGCGCCAAGGTGCTGCTTGTGATTAGTAAACAATGGCTGGGGAGCCGCATTCGCTCCCTGGTTGCGCACCGCTGCTGTAGATGCTCGAAGAGCCGCCTTCACATTCTGATCCAGTACGTCGGCGGCAGCCGGATGGTCAGAGTTACTGCGATCAACCCGCTCACCGACATGCTCTACCGCCATGGAATACGCCGACCGCAGCATCGACTACGCCTCCCGGGTCGTTGCCAAGGACATGATGTGGTCAACGATCTGTTCGCTGCGGCTCAGTGAAGTTTGAAAATTCCCCTCCAAGAGGTCAATTAAGCGGCCAGCGGTGGCCGGCCCGGTATCATCTGCAGCGTAGTGATCGTTGACCCCGACATAAACTCCGGTTCGTCCGTTGCCGGTGCGGATAGAAGGCTCCACCTTGACGTTGATCCGTCCGCCTGCGGGCCTTCCCTCAGGATCGACCTGCGTCATTGTCAATGAGGTCATTCCGCCGTGTTCGCCGTCCAAGCCTAGCTCCTGCCCCCAAGGCCCCCAAGGCTCCACTGGCGCCAGGATTCTACCAAGTTGGACTCTTGCGGCCCGATTCCCAACCTGAAAGTGGACATTCCGATTGATCCCGAACGCCGTGAGTGGCGTTGTGGTGAAGGTGTTCTCCGAAGACACGCAATACGAGGTCGTGGATACGAACGTGGGGAGCCTGAACGGTCTCCACGTTGAATTGGTCCGGCGTAACCTCGAGGCGGAGCCAATCAGCGTTGAACATTGTCATCTGCTTATGAGCAACTGCTAGGTCGGCGCTGTCCGCAATGCCCGCCGGTAGGAGGTCGTGCATGGCGAACCAGGCCGGCGTGAAGATCGCTGGATTGAAGCTGCCAACGAGAATGACGGAAACGCCATCGATCTCCGGCTCAATCCGCATGCCTAAGCCCCTCGCCGCCAATCGTTCGGTCCAGGGTCATGCGGCGCAGCCTAAGGCATCGGGATCGCTCGCGCTACGCCCCATAATGGAGCGGTGACATGACGTTCTCACCGCCAGCGCCGTGGCGTGACCGATGCCTTGCCCCGCCGCGGTGATTAGCGCGGTCTTGCCCGCGAGGCGTGCGCCCATCGTTCAGCGCCCGGTGAAGCTTGGCCTGCGCTTCTCGACGAAGGCCGCGACCCCTTCGGCGAAATCCGCGCTCGCCGCACAGTCCGCAAACATCTCGGCTTCCGCCTGGAGCTGCTCTTCAAGGGAAGCATGGCCTGAGTCTCTGAGCAGCCGTTTGGTGTTGGCCAGCGCGCGGGCGGGGCCTGCGGCGAGGCGGCGGGCCAGCGCCTCGGTCTCCTCCTCCAGCCGGTTGGGAGAGACGACGCGGTTGACGATGCCGAGCCGCTCGGCCTCGCGCGCGCCGAAGCGATCGCCCAGCAGAGCGAGCTCCATCGCCTTCTTCGCGCCCACGGTGCGCGGCAGGAACCAGGTCGACGAGCCATCGGGGCTGGTGCCGATGCGGCAATAGGCCATGGTGAAGATGCTGTCGGCGGCACTGATCGCGAGGTCGCACGCGAGAACCAGGCTCAGGCCGAAGCCGCCGGCGGCGCCGTCGATCTTGGCGATCACCGGTTGCGGCATCCGCCGCATGATCCGGATGATCGCGTGGACGCGGTCGATCATCGTCTCGAAATGCCGCCGGCGCTCGTCCGGCATCCGCTCGAGCAGGCCGTAGAAGGACTGCAAGTCGCCGCCCGCCATGAAGTAACCACCGGCGCCCTGCAGCACCATGACGCGGGTCTCAGGCTCGCGCTCGACCTCCGCGAGGGCTTCGACCAGGGCTTCGCAAAGCTCGTCGTTGAGCGCGTTCAGCACCTCCGGCCGGTTCAGGGTCACCCGGGCAATTCCGTTCGCCCGCTGGATCAGCACCGTGTCACTCATTTCGAATGTCTCCCGTTGGTGCAGCTGCCGCCGTGCGCGCGCGTCCTACCATCACGCGGCGTACTAAGCGAGACTGCTGTGTCACGAACCGAATGAGGGAGGAGACCGATGGCCGAGAACGCGGTGCGCATAAAGACTGACCCCGATCCCTACGAGCCCTTCAGGCTGGCGCAGGCCTACCGAGTCGGCGACTTGATCTTCGTCTCTGGCCAGGCCGCCATCGACCTCGACGGCACCATCGTCGGCGTCGGCGATTTCAATGCGCAGGCCGAGCAGACCTTCAAGAACCTGGCGGCGGTGCTGGCGGCCGGCGGCTCCAGCCTCGCGAAAATTGTCAAAGTGACCATCTTCCTGAAGGACATGGGCAACTTCGGCAAGATCGTCGCCCTGCGCGAGAAGTTCTTCACGCCGCCCTATCCGGCGGACACCATCGTCGAGATCACGTCGTTGGCGTTGCCCGAGCTCGAAATCGAGATCGAGGCGATCGCCATGGTCGAAGGCGAGGTCGTGGGTTAGCTCTCTAGCTTTGCCGTTACCCGAAGCCGGGCACGCTGTGGCAAGATGCGACTCGGCGCGGCCTCGTCTGGGTGAGGCGGGGCCGCAATCCTCATCCCGGAGGCAGGGAAGGAGATCGCCATGTCCAGAAGCCTTGTCGAGACCCTGCTGGGCGCCGTGGTGCTGGCGGTGGCCATCGGCTTCATCGTCTTCGCCTATACCAGGAGCGGCGTCGCCACGGTGAGCGGCTACGAGGTGAGCGCGGCGTTCAACCGTGTGGACGGTATCAGCAACGGTTCCGATGTGCGTATCGGCGGCATCAAGGTGGGGACGGTGATCGACCGGGAGCTTGAGCCAGAGACCTTCCGCGCCGTGCTCCGCATGAGTATCGACGAGACGGTCGAGCTGCCGACGGATTCCACGGCGGCGGTCGTGAGCGACGGCCTGCTGGGCAGCAAGTTCATCGACCTCCAGCCGGGCGCCGAGGAGACGTTTATCAAGGACGGCGGCCGTATTTCGTACACCCAGTCCTCGCTTCTGCTCGAGGAGCTGATCGGCCAATTCGCCTTCGGCACGGAGTAGGTGAGGCCAAGTCTCCTTTCGCTGGCCGCAGGCGCTGCGCTTGCGGCAGCCGTGGCCGATGGCGCGAGTGCCGCCGCGGCCGAGCGCCAGCGTGCCGTGCTCCAGGCGCTGGACAAGGTGGTGGCCCGCACCTCCGAGCTGGAGGCACCGCTCGACAGGGCGGTCCGGTTCGGGACGCTTCAAATCGTCGTCCGCGCCTGTCACGCCGCCCCACCCGAGGAGCCGCCGGAGAACGCGGCCTTCCTCGAAATCGACGAGGTCGATCACTTAGGCCGCGCGACGCGCCTCTACACCGGTTGGATGTTCTCGTCGACGCCCGGCCTCGCGGCGCTGGAGCATCCGGTTTACGACATCTGGGTGCTCGCCTGCACCGAAGCCTCGCCGGAGGCCGACAGCGCGGCGTCGGAAAATCCCGCCGGATAGAAGGTCGCGGGCTGCGTGAGCGCGTCCGAGAGCTGCGAGAGATAGTGCGCCCGCGGCATCTCCACCGCGCCGAAGCGGGTGAGGTGCGAGGTGACGAACTGTGTGTCGAGCAGGGTGAAGCCGCCGGCCCGGAGGCGGGCGACCAGATGCACCAGCGCGACCTTGCTGGCGTCCCGCTCGGCGCTGAACATGCTCTCGCCGAAGAACGCGGCGCCCAGCGAGACGCCATATAGGCCGCCGACCAGCGTGTCTTCCTGCCAGGCCTCTACGCTGTGGGCGTGCCTCTGCCGGTGCAGCGCGCAGTAAGCTTCGAAGATGGTCCCGTTGATCCAGGATTCCGGCCGCCGCCCGGTGCGGCGCGCGCAGCCGCGCACGACGCGGGGGAAATCGCGGTTCACGGTGACGCGGAAGCGCCCGGCGCGCACCGTGCGCGCGAGCCTGCGCGGCACGTGAAAGCCGTCGAGCGGGATGACCCCGCGCGTCTCGGGGTCGACCCAGAAGACGTCCCGCTCCGCCTTGCTCTCCGCCATGGGGAAGAGTCCGCAGCTGTAGGCCCTGAGTATCAGCGCTGGCGTGAGCTCGACCGTCGACATGGTGTCCGCGCTAGGCGCTGTTGCCGGCGCCGGTCTCCGTCACGAAGCGCTCGAACCAGTGGATGTCGTAGTCGCTCTCGGCGAACGCTTGGCTGGAGAGCAGGCGTAGGTGCAGCGGGATCGTGGTCGAGACACCCTGGATGACGTACTCCTCCAGCGCCCGTCGCAGCCGCATCAGGCAGGCTTCCCGGCTGCCGGCCTGGGCGATCACCTTGCTGATGAGGCTGTCGTAGTAGGGCGGGATCCGGTAGCCGTCATAGAGCGCGGAATCGACGCGCACGCCGGGCCCGCCCGGCGTGTGATAGCCGCTCACGGTGCCGGGCGAGGGGCGGAAGGTATCGGGATCCTCGGCGGTGATCCGGCACTCGATGGAATGGCCTTCGAAGCGCACGTCCTCCTGGGCGAAGGCGAGGGGCTCCCCGGCAGCGACCCGGATCTGTTCCTGCACAAGGTCGATCCCGGTGATCATCTCGGTGACCGGATGTTCCACCTGGATGCGCGTGTTCATCTCCATGAAGTAGAAGGCGCCGTCCTCGTAGAGGAACTCGATGGTGCCCACCCCGCGATAACCGAGCTCGCGAACCGCGGCGCTGACGCGGCTGCCGATCTCCTCGCGTTGGCGCGCATCGAGCGCTGGCGACGGGGCCTCCTCCAGAACCTTCTGGTGGCGGCGCTGCAGCGAGCAGTCGCGCTCGCCGAGGTGCACCGCGTTGCCGAACTGGTCGGCGAGCACCTGCACCTCGATATGGCGCGGTGCAGCGACCAGCTTCTCCAGATAGAGTGCGTCATTGCCGAAGGCGGACTCAGCCTCTGCGCGCGCCGTGGCAGCAGCCGTGGCTAGCTCTTCGCGGCTGTCGACCCGCTTCATGCCGCGCCCGCCGCCACCCGCCACCGCCTTGATCAGGACCGGATAGCCGATCTCGTCCGCCGCTTGGGCAAACGAGGCGGCGTCCTCCAGCGCCGAGGCGGAGCCCGGTATTACCGGCAGGCCGAGTTCCGTCGCGGTCTGTTTGGCACGGATCTTGTCGCCCATCAGCGAAATGTGCGACGGGCTCGGGCCGATGAAGATGAAGCCGTGCTCCTCCACGATGGTCGCGAAGTCCGCGCTCTCGGAGAGGAAGCCATAGCCCGGGTGGATCGCGTTGGCGTTGGTGATCTCGCCGGCGGCGATGATCGCAGGGATGTTGAGGTAGCTCTCGCGCGGCGTCGGCGGGCCGATGCAGACCGATTCGTCGGCGAGGCGCGCGTGCATCGCCTCGGCATCCGCCGTGGAGTGGACGGCGACGGTCTTGATCCCGAACTCCCGGCAGGCGCGGATGATCCGGACCGCGATCTCCCCCCGGTTGGCGATCAGGACCTTGTCGAACATCGGTCTCACTCGAGGATCAGCAAGACCTCGCCATACTCGACCCGGGCGCCGTTCTCGGCAAGAACTCGGGCAACCCGGCCGCCGCTGGGGGCGCGCACCGGGTTCATCGTCTTCATTGCCTCGACGATGAAGAGCGTATCGCCCTCGCTGATCTCATCGCCGACCGTGACGAAGGGGCGCCCGCCGGGCTCCGGCGCGACGTAGACCACACCGACGAGGGGCGAGGTCACCGCGCCGGGGTGTGAGGCATCGTCGGCGACCGGCGCTTCTTGCTCGGGCGCTGGACCGAGCGGCGCTGGGCGCGCGGCAACCGCAGGTGCGGGGGCTGCCGCCACCGTGGCCTGGCGCGCGATGCGGATGCGGTTCGCGCCTTCGCCGATTTCGATCTCGGTGAGCCCAGCCTCGTCGAGCACCGCCGCGAGTGCGCGAATCAACTCGACGTCGGGTCCGAACATCGGCTCCGGCTCCTCTGGCCGGGGATCCGGCACAGGTTTCACTGCCATCGCGTCACTCCTCCTTCAAGAGCGCGCGCATCCCGTCGAGCGCGAGCACGTAGCCCTGCGCGCCGAAGCCGCAGATCGATCCCTGCACCGCCTGCGCCACATAGGAGCGCCGGCGGAAGGGCTCGCGCCGGTGGATGTTCGAGAGATGCAGCTCGATGGCCGGCAGGTCCACGGCGCGGAGCGCATCCATGATGGCCACCGACGTGTGCGTGTAGCCGCCGGGATTGAGGATGATGCCGGCGTGGGCCTTCGGCGCCTGCTGAATCCAGTCAATCAGCTCGCCCTCGTGATTGCTCTGCCTGAAATCAACCACAAGCCCAAGGCCCTCCGCGTGGCTCTCGCACAGCGCGCGAATGTCGTCCAGGGTCTGGTGCCCGTAGATCTCAGGTTCTCGCAACCCCAGCATATTGAGGTTGGGACCGTTCAAAATCAAGATATTGAGAGTCATGGACGCACCGAGTCGTGATGCTCGCCCGCATAACCGGTCTAACACGGCCGGGACTCGGGCTTCAATCCGCGTGTTTCTTGCCGCCGTCCGCTGTTGAAATCGTCAGGCCCGTCACCAATACTCCAACTAACGTCGCACCGATGCGACGAATCGTTGCACGCGTACGGAACACACACCCATGCAGGTGCAGATTAACGGCGAGCTCCGCGAGTTCGAGGAGCCCCAGTCGGTTCACAGCATCGTGACCGGGCTCGGCCTCGATCCGCGCAAGATCGCGGTCGAGCGCAATCTCGAGATCGTGCCCCGGAGCGCCTACGACGAGACGGACGTCGCCGCTGGCGACCGGCTCGAGATCGTGCACTTCATCGGCGGCGGCGCCGACCCCGCGCCGGTAGCGGCGGAGGACGACACTTGGGAGGTCGCGGGCCGGTGCTTCCGCTCGCGGCTGATCGTCGGCACCGGCAAGTATCGCGACTTCGAGCAGACCGCTGCCGCGCTGGACGCCTCCGGTTCCGAGATCATCACGGTCGCGGTGCGCCGGGTGAATGTCACAGACCCGAACGCGCCGATGCTGATCGATTACGTCGATCCCAAGCGCTACACCTATCTGCCCAACACCGCCGGCTGCTTCACCGGCGAGGACGCCGTGCGCACGTTGAGGCTCGCCCGCGAGGCCGGCGGCTGGTCCCTGGTCAAGCTCGAGGTGCTCGGCGATCAGGAGACGCTCTACCCCAACATGCCGGAAACCCTCCGCGCCGCCGAGATCCTGATCAAGGACGGCTTCGAGGTCATGGTCTACTGCAGCGACGACCCGATCATGGCCAAGCGGCTTGAGGACATGGGCTGCGCCGCGATCATGCCGCTAGCGGCGCCGATCGGCTCCGGGCTCGGCGTGCAGAATCCGGTCGGCATCCGCATCATCATCGAGCGCATCGGCGTGCCTGTTCTGGTCGATGCCGGCGTGGGCACGGCCTCCGACGCCGCCGTGGCGATGGAACTCGGCTGCGACGGGGTGCTGATGAACACCGCCATCGCCGCCGCCAGGGACCCGGTGCTGATGGCGCACGCCATGCGCCACGCGGTGGAGGCCGGCCGGCTCGCCTATCTTGCCGGCCGCATGGCAAAGAAACGCTACGCCGACCCGTCGTCCCCGCTCGGCGGCCTCATCTAAGGAGAGCCGCGCTCATTGTCTCTTTCGCGCGGCTAGCTTGGCGGCATTGAGGATGTCTTCGGCCCTGAGCCACCCCGCGCTGCCGTGAGGCAGGTTGTCTGCCGCCAAGGTCGCGTGGTAGTGCGCCCGCTCCGCGTCACCCCCTAGATAGGCCGCCTCGGCGAACGCGAGGGAAGAGCCCGGGCGCTCGCCGGCGCGGCCCCGTGCGATGCCCAGTTGATACCAGTGCCGGGGCACCTTCGGCTCCAGCCGGGTCGCCGCTTCCAGGTTCTCGATGGCGCTCGCGAGCAACGCGGCATCGCCGGTCTCGATTTGTGCGCGGGCGAGGCCGAGGCGCAGCAGCCCGGCGTCGTCCTTTAGCGCGACCGCCCGTTCGTAGGGCGCGATCGCCTCTCTGACACGGCCGTTCTCAAAGAGAACCTGCCCTCTTAGCTCGTGGAACCAGGGGTCGTCCGGGTGGTCTGCCAGCAGGGCATCGAGCACCGCAAGCGCGCGCTCCAGGTCGGGGATTTGGTAGTAGGCAATGGCGCGGGCGTAACGTGCTTCGGTCGACCGGTCCTCGTCCGGGTAGGCGCGGAAGGTTTCCTCCGGCGGGTCGAGGAACCCCTTGAGCTTCGCCACCATGCGGCGGTGGGCGGTGATGTGCGCGTCCGGGGCACCACCTGAAGTGCGGTCTTCCCCCTCCACATGGTCGCGGATGAAGCGAATGCGCTCGCGCGTGAGCGGATGAGTGCTTGCGTAGCTGTTCGCCTCGCTGATAGCGAGCCGCTCGCGCTCCTCGAGCCGTTGGAACATGCGGAGCAGGCCCGCAGCCGACTGTCCGGTGCGCTCAAGGAGGCGCACGGCTGCCTGGTCAGCGCTCTGCTCCTGCGTACGGCTGTAGCGCAGGAACGATTGCTGCGCGATCGCCTGGCCGCCGCTCAAGATGGCGCTTCCGACCTCGCCTTCGCCCGCGATGATAGCGCCGGCCGCCAGCACCGTCGCCAGGATCATCTCGGCGGAGGCATCCTCCATCGCGTCCCGCGTGCGGACTAAGTGGCCGCCGGCGATATGGCCGATCTCGTGTGCGAGCACGCCGATGATCTCGCCGGGCTCCTCGGCGGCGGTCAGCATGCCGCTGCTCAGGAAGAGATTGGGGCCGCCGGCGACGAAGGCGTTGATGCTGGGGTCGTTGACCATGTGCAGCCGGACCGCGTCCTTGCCTAGGCCCGCAGCCTCCAGCAATGGTGCGGCATAGGCCCGGATGGTATCTTCGATCTCCGCGTCGCGGATCAGCGAAACGCCCTGCGGCTTCGCTGGCGTCGCTGCTGCCAGGATCAATGAGAATGCTAAGCTGGCAACTGCCGCTGCGCGTGCGAGACGGATGACCAACGCTCACAGTCCAAGAGGTTCACGTCTGGATATGCCGCTTGCACGCCTCCGTCAATGGCCAGCCCTCCTCGCGTTCGCGACACTTGTGGCGCTCGCGGGATGCCAGGCGGGGGGACCCCCAATTCCCAGCAAGCTCAGTGAAGACGCGAAGTTTTCAAGCGCGATCGTCGCGGACGAAGCGCTCGCCGTGATCGCGGCTCGCGAGATGCTGGCGACAGGGGGCTCAGCGGCCGACGCCGCGGTGGCTCTGACCTTCGTGCTGGCGGTGACCTATCCATCCGTAGCCAGCCTCGGCGGTGGCGGCCAATGCCTCGTCTACAGACCGCATCAGTCGGGTGACACCATCGAGGCCCTCGATTTCCTACCGGCGCAAGCGACTGCGTCAGCCGGCGGTGGGTCAGCGATTGCCGTGCCGGGGACGGTGCGCGGCATGGATGCCCTGCAGACCCGCTTCGGAAGACTGTTCTGGTCCCGTACGCTTGGTGCGGCGGAGCAGTTGGCGCGGCATGGTCATCCAACGTCGCGAGTGTTGGCGCAGGATCTCGCGGCCGGGACCGAAGCCTTATTTCGAGATCCCGCCGCACGCGCCCTCTTCGGTGGAAGCGATGGCCAGCCGATCGGCCGGGGCGAGACCTTTGTTCAACGCGATCTCGCCGCGCTGATCTCGCGGCTGCGGCGCAGTGGTGCCACTGACTTCTATACCGGGCGCACGGCACGCCTGCTGGAAGACTCAATCGCCCCAGCAGGCGAGGCGCTCGGGGCAGAGAATTTGGCGGGCTATCAGGCGCGCTGGCGCGGCACCGCGTTCTTGCCCATCGACGGTAAAGAACTGCACATGATACCGGGTAGCGGCGGGGAAGTTGCCGCCACGATCTGGAACACGGCCAACGCCGAATACCGCTACAGCGAGGCCGATGGAGCAAAGCGTCTGCAACTGCTGGTTGATGCTGAGAAGGAGGGATTCGCCACCCCAGTCGGCGACGCGCCCACCACGAGTTTCGTGGTTGTCGACCGGCGGGGCATGGCGGTCGCGTGTGGCCTCACGATGAACGGCCCATTCGGCGCGGGTCGGGTCGCGCCGGAAACGGGGATAGTTCTCGCGGCTGCGCCGGAGCCTGATCTTGCTCTACCGCTCGCGTCGGCAATGCTGGTCGACCGGAACAGCCAGCAAGTCTTTCTGACGGCGGCTGCCAGCGGGGGCAGGGCGGCGCCGAGCGCACTGGCAACAGTACTGCTGGAACTGCTCGACCGCGATCAGCCGCTCGCCGCAGCGTCGGCTGTGCCTAGGGTGCATGCGGGCGGCGCGTCCGATCAGCTGGACGTCGAGCCAGCAATTGGCGCCGAAGCTCGGTCGGCGCTCACTGAGCTTGGCTATCGGATTGTCCAGTTGCCAGCGGTCGGAAGGGTCAATGCGATCCACTGCCCGGGTGGGTTGCCGCCAAATTCGGAGAGCTGCAACCACACAAGCGACAGCCGCAAATTGGGTGTTGCTGCGGACGGCAACCCCTAAGGCACGGCGATGGCGGCATCCCGGCGCGCGGCGGTCGCGCCCTTCTTCGCGATGGAAATCCTCAAGGCCGCGACCGAGCGTGCGGCGACGGGAGCCCCGGTCTTCCACATGGAGACCGGAGAGCCCGGCTCAGGTGCGCCGCAACGGGTGCTCGATGCCGCGCAGGCGGCCCTGGCCGGCGACAAAATTGGCTACACCGAGGCCGACGGCGTGCTGCCCCTGCTCGAACGCATCGCCGCTGCGTTCTACGGCGAGCGCTACGGCTTCGCTCCACCGGTCGAACGCATCGTGGTCACGACCGGGGGCTCGGCCGGAATAATTCTTGCCTTCCTCGCCGCCTTCGACGTGGGCGACCGGGTGGCGCTGGCCAATCCCGGCTACCCGGCCTACCGCAACACGCTGCAGGCACTCGGGCTTGAGCCCGTGCTGCTGCCGACCACGGCGGAGACCCGTTTGCAGCCGACCGTGGCGATGCTGGAGGCGCTGGAGCGACCGATCCAGGGTGTAGCCGGACGAAAGTCTTTGCGAATCGCGGCCGGAAGTCTTTGCGAATGGCCTGGAAAATCGGCTGGTTTTCGGGGCTGAACCGGGCTGGAAAAACCGGCCTGTGCATGGGCCATGAAGGAGCGCTGCGCGGGGGTTTCGGTGAGCGCGCGCACGGGCGGTGCGTGGGGGTTTCAGGCGCGGTCGGGACCGGGGCGGGCGCCGGGGCGGCACGGGCGTTCGAGTTCGGCCTTCCACCATTCGGGGTCTTCGACGGCGCGTTCTGCGGCGTCGTATCCGTCGTGATCGGTCCATCTTCCGGGGTCGGCGTCGGCGTACCATCGGCCTGCGCCGCGGTGTCGTTCGAGGGCGTCGTCGATGCGGGCGACCTGGTCCGCCGGGCGTCCCCGGCAGAAGCGCTCGAAGAAGGCGTTGAGGCGGCATCGGGGGCAGCGTCCGCAGGGCTCTGCCGCGACGGTGCATCGCCAGGTGAGCGCCTCCAGCCCGGGCGGGAGCAGGGCCTGGAGCATGAAGCGCCCGGCGACGGGTCCGAAGGGGTCGTCCCGCGACGGCGGCCACTGCGCGCCGTCCTCCCAGCCGGGGAAGAAGGGGAGTTCCATGGGGACGGCGGTGCGCGCGCGGTAGACGGGATACCAGTACATGCGGTGCATGTCGTCGGCGGTGCCCCACGAGGTGATGCCGAGCATCACCCGGTCGGCGCGGTGGCGCTCGGCCTCGTCGGCGTGGGTTGCGTACCGGTCGAGCGCCTGGACCGATATCCCCGGCAGCGGCGCCGGCACGACGGGCCACACCGTAACGGGGCTGCGGAACGGGCGGGCCCACGCCTTCCGCCTCCGCATGGTGGGCGCGGGCGGCCCCGGCGCGGCGTCTGCCGAGGTTTCGGCGACGCCGCCGGTTCTGCCGGCGCCCGCGGGCCTCGCGGCCGTCGCCGGCGACGGCGAGGTCGCGCTCTCCTGGGACGATCCGGGCATCGCCACCCTGGCCGGCTGGCAGGTGCAGTACCGGGCGGGCGCGGGCGCCTGGAGCGCCTGGACCGATATCCCCGGCAGCGGCGCCGGCACGACGGGCCACACCGTAACGGGGCTGCGCAACGGGCGGGCCTGGGCCTTCCGCCTCCGCATGGTGGGCGCAGGCGGCCCCGGCGCGGCGTCGGACGAGGTTTCGGCGACGCCCGAGAGGATCGTCACCCCGGCCATGCGCTACGCGCTCGCGCAGCGGGCCGCCTCGCCCCGGGACGTCGTCGTGGCCTGCCTGGAGATCCGCCACCCGCTGCTGGTCGACGCGCTGCGCGTCGTGAACGACGCCGTCGACCTCGAGATCGACGGGCGGCGCTACGCGGCGCTCCGATTCGGCGCGCGGCTGGCCGACGACGTGGAGGGCCGCCAGCCGGCGGCGGAGCTCTGGATCGACAACGTCGGCCGCGACCTCACCCAGTGGATCGAGGCGGCCGGCGGCGGCGCGGGCGCCACGGTGCGCGTGATGCAGTGCGTGCGTGCGACCCGCAGCATCGAGTGGGAGGTGACGCTGGACGTGCTCCACGTCCGCGTCGACCAGGAGCGCGTCACCGTGCGCCTGGGCTTCGATCCGCTCCTGGACAGACCGGCCGTGCTCATGCGTCACGACCCCCAGACCAGCCCGGGCCTGTTCTGATGCGTCGCCATTCCTCCTGCGCGGCGCGCATGGCTGGCATGACCCACTGGACGGAGCGCTATCTCGGCCGCCCTCACGTGGAGGGCCGCCACGATTGCGTCGACCTGGTGGTCTGCGTGCTGGCCGCCGAGTTCGGCCGCGCCTGGCAGCCGCCGCCGCGCGCTGCTGGCGTGCGCGGCCGCGACCGTCAGGTCCGGGCACTGGCCTGCGAGCACGCCCGGACGCTGGCTGCCGGCGAGACGCCGGAAGAGGGCGACGGGGTGCTGATGCGCATGGCCGGACGCCGCCGCCTCGCGGGCCACCATATCGGGCTCTGGTGCGCGCCCGCCGGCGAGCCGAGCGTGCTGCACTGCCAGGCCGGGCTCGGCACCGTCCTGCACCCGCTGCGCGGCCTCGAGGCGCGCGGCCTGGAAGCCACGGGGATCTATCGGTGGACGATCTGGATATGAGCGATTCACCGCCCGTGCAGGGGCCGCGCACGACCCTTGCACCGCCCGTGAACGGCCCGGTCACGGCCCCTGCATCGCGCGACCGCGCGCACGCGGGCGTGACCCTCGACGCCTGGCCGCACCCGCTGACCTCGGAGGGGCGCGAGACCCGGCGGGTCTCGATCCGCCCCGGCGAGACCCTCGCCGGCCTCGCCGGGGCCGAGGCGCGCAGGCTCGGGCTCGACCCCGCCCTGGTCGCCGTCGAGCTGAACGGGACCCCCGTCCCGCGCGCGGCGTGGCCCGCGACCCCGCTCCGCCTCGGCGATATCGTCACGCTCCGCCTGATCCCGGCTCAGCGGTCTGGGCCGGGCCAGCGGTCGGCGGCTTCATCTCGGACGCCCTCGGCCTCGGCCTGACGGCGGCCCAGTCCACCGCGCTCGGAAGCTCCCTGATCATGGTGGGCGGCACCCTGCTGGTGAATGCGCTCGTGCCGCCCGCGATCCCCGAGGTCACCCGGGCCTCCCTCGCCCGGCCCGACCCGGTCTACTCGATCTCGGGCGGGCGGAACCCGCAGCGCCCCTACCAGCCCTTCCTGCTGGTCCTCGGCGAGCACCGCATCTTCCCCGACCTCGGCTCCCGGCCCTACACCGAGTACGTCTCCGGCGCCGACGCCCTGCCGGACCACATCCTGCGCCAGATCTTCCACTTCGGCCTCGGCGCGATCGAGGTCGCCGAGGCCGATCTCCGCATCGGCGACACCCCGATCACGGACTACGAGCACCTGACGCTCGCGCCGCCGGCCGACGCCCGCGGCCTGATCGACTGGCGCCCGGGCGGCGAGGTCCACGGCATCGCCGGCAACGTCGACACCGAGGCCGGCGGCGCGCTCGCCTGGCCCGAGGACGGCGGCGCGCCGGTGGCCGCCGACGACCTCGGGGCGGACGACGGGTGGGTGACGCGCACCACCGCCGACGACACCTACCGGGTCGGCGTGGACATCGCCGGCGCGCTCTACGGTTTCGACGGGCAGGGCAGGCCCGAGCGGCGCGAGGTCGATATCGTCGTCGAGGCCCGCCGCGCCGGCGGCGGCGCCTGGACGCGGCTCGGCGCGGAGACGCTGGGCCACGACGAGACCGCGCCATTCCGCTGGGGCGCGGCCTGGGATCTCGCGGGCGACGGCAGCTGGGAGGTCCGCGTGCGCCGCACCTCCCCGCCGGCGGACGACGACCGCTCGGGCGACGATCTGACCTGGGCGGCCCTCAGGAGCTACCAGAGGGACGCGACCGACTACACCGGCCAGCGGCGGCTGGGCCTGAGCATCCGCGCCTCGGGCCAGTTCTCCGGCCCCGTCGACCGGCTGAGCGCGCTGGTGCGCCAGAAGGCGCCCCGCTGGAACGGGCGCGCCTGGTCCGCCGCGCCCGCGGCGTACTCCTCCAACCCCGCCGCCCTCATGCTGCTCTACCTGCGCGGCATCCGCGTGCACGGCCGCGTCGTGGCCGGGGTCGGCCTGCCCGACGCCCGCATCGACCTCGCCGGCCTCGGCGCCTGGCACGACTGGATCGCGGCCCACGACCCGCCGCTGCGCTGCGACCTGGTGCTGGACCGCGCAATCGGCCACGCCCGCGTGATCGAGACGATCGCCCGCTGCGGCCGCGCCGCGCCCTCCTGGCAGTCGGGCCGGCTCGGCGTCGTGTGGGACGCCGCCGACAGGCCGGCGACGGCCATGATAACCCCCGGCAACATCGTCGCAGGCTCCCTCGAGGTGGACTGGGCCGCAGGCCGCGGCGCGGACGAGATCGCCTGTCGCTATATCGACCCCGATCTCGACTGGCAGTGGAACACCGTGCGCCGCACCGTGCCGGACGCGGAATACCCGCCCGCGTCCACCGCCACGCTCACGCTCGCCGGGGTCACGACGCGCGAACAGGCCGCCCTGGAGTGCAACCTCCAGGCCGCGCGCCAGCGCTACCACCGGCGGCGGATCGCCTGGGAGACGGGGCCGGAAGGCCTCTCCATCAGGCGCGGCGACGTGGTCCACCTCAGCCACGGCCTGCTCGACGGGGGCCGCACGGGCCGGCTCGTCGCCCTGCACGACGACGGATGCACCCTCGACCGCGCCGTGCGGATCGCCGGCGCGGCGGGGACCGACTGGCTGATGCTGCGCCGGCCCGAAGGGGCGCTCGAGACCGTGCGCGCCCATGCCGGCCCGCCCGGCTCCGGCGCGCGCGCGAACGGCGCCGAAACCGCCCGCGTGTGGACGACACCCGCGCCGGAGGACGGAATCGGCGAGCCCGTCGACACGCTCTGGCGCCTCTATCCCGCAGGCGCCGGGCCGGCGAGGGTGAAGGTCGTGGGCGTCAGCCCCAGATCCGGGGACCGGGTGCGCCTCGAGGCCGTCGACGAGCTCGGCGCCTACTACGCTGCCGCCACCGCCGACCTCTCGGTCGATCTGCCGCAGATACGGCGCAATCTGCCGCGGGTCCTGCACGCCACCGTCACCGAGACCCTGATCCGCGTCGGCGCCGCCTTCCTCGTCGAGATCGCGCTCTCCCTCACCGTCGCCGGCGACTGGCGCGGCGCCGAGGTCCGCGCGTCGTGGGAGCGCCGGCCCATGCGCACCGTCGCCAGCCTCGACGGCGGCGACACGGAGGCGCGCTGGACCAGCCCGCCCGAGGGCTGGATCGAGATCGTCGTCCTGCCCCGCGGCGGCGGCCCGCGGCACCGCATCGCATATACGATCCGCGGCCTGCGCACGCCCCCCGGCGCCGTCGGCGAGGCCCACGTCGAGCGCCTCGGCGACGGAACCCGGCGCTTCCGCTGGGCCGAGCCGGCCGACCCCGACCTGCTCGGCGTCCGCATCAGATACGGACCCGCGCCGGCGTATCCCGCAGACCCGGGCACGCCGTGGGAAGAGCTGCGCGCGATCCACCGCGGATGGCTCACCGCAAGCCCCTGGGAGGCCGTCGAGCCCGCCGCCGGCGACTGGCTCTTCTCCTTCCGCGCCCTCGACACCGGCGGGCGCTACGGCCCCGAGAGCCGCGTCACCGCGCGCCTCGGCGCCCAGCGCCGGGGCGAGAGCCTGTTCTGGGCCTGCCCCAGCGCCGAGGGATGGACCCGCGGCACGCTCGCCGGCGCGGCCCTCGACTTCTCCTGGGCCGATCCCGCCACCGGCGCCGCCGACTACGCCTGGCGCGGCCTCACCACCTGGGACGCCTGGACCGGATGGGCGCTCCCCGGCGCGGCCTGGGCGGCCGAGCCCACCGTCTACACCTCCATGCCGGCAGACCTCGGCCAGGACGGCGTCGTCTCGGTGCTCGCCTGGGACTCCGACGCCGCCGTCCAGCCGACGGTGCGCGTGCGCGCCGCCGACTTCCGAGACGACCTCGCCTCCGCCGCCTGGACCGGCTACGCCGCCGGGGACGGGATTGCAGGACGCATGGTCCAGGTCGAGTGGACCTGGACCTGGGAGCGCGGGCAACTCCCCACCGTCAGATACCTCTGCTTCGGCCTCGCCCGCGCCCATATCGCCGCGCCGGCGGGCTGAGCGATCGCGAAAGGAAGCTCCATGACCGCATGGCCCACCCGGAAGATCGACACCACCCACCTCGACCAGGGCAGCGATTCGCCCGCCCACGCCCGCGCCGCCATCAAGGCCATGGCCGACACAATCAACGCCATGATCGACGCCTTCGGCGATCCGGGCGGCGTCGCCACCCTCGACGGCTCCGGCCTGCACCCCTTCCGCCAGATGCGGGGCGAGGTGTTCAGCGCGGCCGAGCGCACGCGGCTGGCCAACCTCAGCGAGCGCACGGCGCCGCCGCGTCCCGCGCCCGAGCCGGCGCCCCGGCCCACGCCGCGCGGGCGCAAGACCTTCACCACGCCCGGCTCCGGGTACTGGCGCGCGCCCGCGGGCGTGACCCGCGTGCGCGTGCAGTTGCGGGGCGGCGACGGCGGCTTCATCTACTTCGAGATCGCGGTCTCGCCGGGCACCTCCTACAGCTTGACCGTGGGAGACAACGGCGTGGACGGAGCGCGATTGAGGGACGGCGGCGACGGCAGCAACACCGCCGTCCTCGGCGGCACGGCGCGCGGCGGCAAGGGCGGCAAGAGAGCGGTCTACGGACGCAACGGCGCAGACGGCGCAGACGGAACCTCCTCCGCCCCCGCCGGCGCAAGCGGCGTCAGCCGACACACCCAGCTCACCGTGCCCTCCCCGGTCTCCGCCGGCTATATCGTCATCGAGTGGGGCTAGGATGCCAAGACGCACCCTCGTCCCCGCAGGCGGCGGCATCGACAGCACCGCCCTCGCCCTCCTCGTCCTGCGCGAGACCGAAGACGAGGTCGTCCTCTCCTGCTACCGCGAACCCGCCCGCGAGCTGCCGGAGCGCATCGCCCGCGGGCAGGCCGCAAGCGAGGCCGTCGCAGACTGGCTCTCCCGCAACGTCCGGCCCGTGCGCCACGTGTCGCGCGACGCCCTGCGCCTCGACCTCGACGCCGGCGCCGGATACCCGATCAGGGACGGGAGAGGGTGGGAGGGCGTCTGCGACCCCACCTTCGGTCCCTGGGGCCTCGACCGGTACGCAACCCACGCCGACGAGGCCGAACGGCACCGCGCCGACCGGGTGATGCTCGGCATCACCTCGTGGGACACCGCCGACGACATGCACCGCATGTACTGGCATCCGGCCTACCGCGCGCGCACCGCCGTCCCCATGGAACTCCCCTTCTTCCCCGGCTGGGAGGACGGCGCGCAGTGGCCGCCGTCGCGGGACGACCCCTTCGGACCCGTCGCCGGGCGCTTCATGCTCCAGGCCCTGCTCCCGCCCGGGCTGGAGGCGCTCACCTGGCGATGCACCGTCGCGGCAGAGCCCTGCGGACGCTGCCCCCGATGCCGCCTCAACGCCTTCTTCGAGCGCTTCTGCCGGGGACGCCCGGCGGACGGGATCGCCCGCATCGACGACGCCCTCGAACGACACCGCGGCGCAGGCCGATGGTACGCCGACGCCGACCCCGGAAGATGGACCGGTCACGACGGATACGACGCCGCAGAACGCGCCGTCGAAGACCCCGAATGGTGGAAGGCCGAACTCGAACGCCCGTGCCGCCCCGGCGCCCGCCCCGGTCCCGACCGCGCCTGAAACCCTCACGCACCGCCCGTGCACGGGCCCTGAACCCCCCGCGCAGCGCTCCTTCATGGCCCATGCACAGGCCGGTTTTTCCAGCCCGGTTCAGCCCCGAAAACCAGCCGATTTTCCAGGCCATTCGCAAAGACTTCCGGCCGCGATTCGCAAAGACTTTCGGCCGGCTACAATGTGCCTGAAGACGCGAAGAAACTGATCGAGAGCGAGGAGGCGATCACGGCCGCAACCCTGCCGCAGGTACGGGCCACGCTCTCCTGCGTCCTGCGGGGCCAACGCTTCAGCGATGGCTGGTGGGGCCACATGATCGAAGCCGGCTACGTTCGCCGGATACTCGAACGCCTCGCCGAACTTGAAGAGGAACTGGACGAGGGCGGCGATCGCTCAAGGCGGTAGGCGCACCGTCTCCAGCCAGTGGGCCTTTACGATCTGCGCCACCGAGACCATCTCGTCGAAGGCCGAGGGCTTGACCAGGTAGGCGTTGGCGCCGAGCGCGTAGCTCGCCGCTATATCCCGCTCCTCGTCGGAGGTCGTGAGCACCACCACAGGGATGTGGCGGAGCTCCGGCTCGTCGCGCAGCTGCTCCAGCACCTCGGTCCCGTTGATCTTCGGCATGTTGAGGTCGAGCAGGATAAGGCTCGGCCGGGGGGCCGCTTCCGGGTCGGCGTAGTCGCCGCGGCGTTTGAGATAGTCCAGCAACTCGGCGCCGTCGTGGACGACATAGAGCGGGCAGGTGACCTCCGCCCGGCGCAGCGCCTTCTCGGTAAGCAGGCAGTCGGCAGGGTCGTCGTCTGCCATGAGGAGGACGGTGCGCTCGCTTGTCTCGGCTCTCGCCATCCTCCCTCTCCCGGCGTCTAGGCGGCGCCGGCTGTGCCGGCCGGCCCCTCGGCTTTGGTCACGAGTCGCAGCGCAAGCGACGGGAAGGCCGCGACGGCACCTGCGAACGCGATGAAATCGATCGGCTGGTCGATGAAGACCGGCTCCACCGTCCCCGCCCAGGGCAGGCCGGCACGGTCGCCCTTGGACCCTCCCAGCAGGATCACCGGCAGGTCGCGGAGCGCCGGCGTGTCGGCGATCTCGGCGAGCGCATGGCGTCCTTCCGTCTGTTGCAGGCCGGGGTCGAGAATGACGAGATCCGGCCGCGGTGCGGGCGTGCCGTCGCCGCGGACATGCCGTCCGTGCAATTGGTTCAACAGCGCGGCGCCATTGGTCACATAGGTGAGCGCGTTGCCGAGGCCCGCAGCCTGGAGCGTCTTGGTCGCCTGCAGACAATGCTCCGGGTCGTCGTCCGCCATGACGATGACCGCAGGCCGCACCGCGTCGCCCGGGCCCGCAGGCACCGCTAGCTCGTAGCTGCAGCTCTTCAGCCGCAGCACGGCCTCGTGCAGCTTGGCGAGGGTCACGGGCTTCACGAG
Organism: Alphaproteobacteria bacterium; assembly: GCA_963422645.2. Classification (GTDB taxonomy): domain Bacteria; phylum Pseudomonadota; class Alphaproteobacteria; order UBA828; family UBA828; genus WTGU01. The sequence goes on along the minus strand of CAXXVO010000004.1, from coordinate 243,539 downwards.
ATAGGCGTAGGCGCCGAGATTGTAGCTGTCGGAGATATCCAGGCTGGCCTCGGAGGCCGTGAGAATGACGATCGGTATCTTTCTCAGCGCCGGCTTGAGGTTGATCTCCCAGAGCGAGTCGAGCCCCGCCATGTTGGGCATGTTGAGGTCGAGCAGGATCAGGTCCGGGCGCGGCGAGGAAGCAGAACCGGAGAACTTGCCGCTCCGCCCGAGGTAATCCAGCAGCTCCTGGCCATCCTGCACGAAGCGCAGCTCGTTGCCGAGCCGCGCCTTCTGCAATGTCTTCTTGGTGAGCAGGCAATCCTCGGGATCGTCGTCCGCCATCAGGATCAGGACCGGCTTGGTGCCGGGCGGGGCGCTCATCGACGTCTCATCGAGGCTGCCGGCGGGGCAGCGTCACCGTGAAGGTGGCGCCCTCGCCCGGTGTGCCGGCCGCGGTGATCCGGCCGTGATGGCGCAGGACGATCTTCTCGCAGATCGCAAGGCCGATACCGGCACCCTCGTACTGGTGGCGCGCGTGCAACCGCTTGAAGGGCTGGAAGAGCTTGCTGCCCTGCGACGGTTCGAAGCCGATGCCGTTGTCTGCCACGACGATGGTGTGTGCGGGCCCCGGGATCGCGGGGAGCGGCTTTGCCTCGACCGCCATGCGGACAGTGACGCGCGGCGCGACGCCCGGCTTGCGGAACTTCAGCGCGTTGCCAACGAGGTTGCGAAAGAGTTGATCCATCTGGGTGCGGTCCGCCTCGATCGTCGGCACCTCGGCGACCTCTACATGGCCCTCGGCCTCGTCCAGCGACACGGAGAGATCCGAGAGCACGGTGTCGAACACCTTGCTCAGAGGCAAGTCCTTGAAGGGCTGCGCCGCCGTGGTGACCCGAGAGAGGGCCAGAAGGTCACTCACCAGGGTCTGCATCCGGGCCGCCGCATCGGTCATGAAGTCGATGTACTGGCGCCCTTCCTCGTCCAGGCTCTCCTGCTTCTCCTCCGCGAGCAGGGCGCCGAAGGCCCTGATCTTGCGCAGCGGCTCCTGCAGGTCGTGGGAGGCAACGTAGGCGAACTGCTCGAGCTCCTCGTTGGAGCGGGCGAGGTCGCGCGCATGGCGCTCCAGCGCCTCCTTGGCCTGCTTCTGCTCGGTGATGTCGCGCACGATCCCCATGATCCGCACCGGCGTGCCCGCGTCGTCACGCACGAGGATGGAGCGGACGGCGACCGGGAAAACCGAGCCTTCCTTGCGGATGTACTCCTTCTCGTACTCGTCGGTGTAGCCGCGCGACATGAGCTGCTGATCGACGATCTCGGCCTCCATCGCCGCCCAGCGGACCGGTGTGAGCTGCTGATAGGTCACGCCGATGAGTTCGTCGAGGTCATAGCCCACCATGTCGAGGTAGGCGTCGTTCGCCTCCTCGATGGGGCCGTCGAGGCCGACGAAGACCACGCCGTCGTGGCTCAGGTCGAAGAGGCTCCGATAGCGTTTCTCGGACGCCCTGAGCGCCTCCTCCTTCTCCTTCAGCTCGGTGATGTCGCGGACGATGCCCATGAAGCGGACCGGCCGCCCGTCCAGGTCCCGCACCAGGATGGTGCGCAGGCTGATCGGCGCGATGGAGCCATCCTTGCGCACGTATTCCTTCTCGTACTCGTCCGAGAAGCCGCGCTGCATCACCTGCGTCTCGATGATCTCCGCCTCGCCGGCGCGCCACTTCTCGGGCGTGAGGTCCTGATAGGTGTGCGTGGAGATCTCGTCTCGGCCGTAGCCGACAAGGTCGAGATAGGCCTGGTTCATCTCCTCGATGTGGCCTTCGAGATCGACGAACACGATCCCGTCCCGGCTCATGTCGAAGAGTGAGCGGAACCTGTCCTCCGAGGTGCGGCCGATGTCCCGGGCGCGCCTGGCCTCGGCCAGCGCCTGTTCCAGCGCCGCGATCCGCCGCCGCAGAGCCTCGTCGTCGGCAAGCGGGGGCGCATGCGGCAACGGCCTTGCCTCAGCCGTCATCGATCAGATCCTCGGCGTAGGCGAAGAGCGCCGGCATGCCGCCGGTGTGAACGAAGACCACCGTCTCGTCCGCGCCGACCGTACCGCGCTTCGCGTGATCGATGAGCCCGGCCATGGCTTTGCCGGAATAGACGGGGTCGAGAAGTATGCCCTCGGTCTCGGCCACGAGCCCGATGGCGGCGCGCGACTCAGGAGAGAGCACGCCGTAGTCCTCGCCGATATGGTTCTCGTCGGCGACGAAGTCGGCGGGGTCGATCGCGAGATTGAGGTCGAGCGCGCGGGCCGTTGCGGTGGCGACCCGTGCGATGTCGAGCTCCCTGGGCTCTTCCCAGCGGATCGGGCTGATCGCCGCCACGCGCGCCCGGCGGCCGAGCGCCCGCAGGCCGGTGACGAGGCCCGCCGGCGTGTTGTTGGCGCCGCAGATGAAGACCTGAGTGGGGTCGATCCCCACCTCCTCGAACTGGGCATCCAGCTCGATCGCCGTGCCGACGTAGCCGAGCGCCGCCAGAACCTGCTGATCGAGGGCGAAGGGCGCGATCACGAAGGGCTTCCGGCCGGCTGCCTTCAGCGTGCGGGCCTTCTCGTCAAGCAGCGGCTGGATCTTCTCCATGCTGTCGATGTCGACCACGGTCACGTCGGCGCCCATCAGCCGGTCGAGCAGCAGATTGCCCTGCACCTTCGGCCCCTTGACGCCGTGGATCAGCACCAGCGAAACCGCGAGACCGTGCTTGCACGCCGCCGCCGTGATCTGCCGGCACCAGTTGGACTGCGTGTAGGCGCCCGCGACCACGGTGTCGGCGCCCGACTTCAGGATCTCGGCGAAGGTGAACTCCAGATGGCGCGTCTTGTTGCCGCCGAAGGCCAGCCCCGTGAGGTCGTCCCGCTTGATGTAGAGGGCGCGCACGCCGATCGCCTCGGCAAGACGGGGGCAGGGATCGAGCGGTGTCGGCAGATGCGCGAGCCGGATGCGCGGATGCACGGCAAGCCGGGCGGCGAGCTCGTCCCTCGTCACCGCTGCCTCCGCATGTGCCTCAGCCACCGCCATTCCAGTCCCCCCGGCTCTTCGGGCATCCTATCGCCGGCGGGAAGCGCCCGGCAACCGACGGCGATAGTCGGGCTGTACACTTAAGCCAAGGCTGTATTAGCATCCCTTATCGATAAGAACGCACGAGACGCACAGGGGAGACACCGATGACCAAGACGACACGGCGCAATTTCCTGAAAGGCACCGCCGCAGCCGGCACGATCGCCGCGTTCGGCGGACAGGCGCCTTTCTTCAAGAAGGCGCTGGGCCAGGGGAAGAAGAGCGTCGTGTGGGGGCAGACCGAGCCCTTCACGTCGAGCTGGGACCCGAGCAGCCACACCATCCTGGCGCAGATCTATTTCGACTATGACGTGTTCGGCCAGCTCATCCGCACGCCGATGTCGCAGGCACAGCCGGACGAAATCGTCTACGAGATGGCCACCAGCCAGAACGTGGTCGAGGACGGCTGGCTCGAGTACTCGCTGCGCAAGGACATCAAGTTCCATCGTGGCCAGCCCTTCACGGCGCACGACGTGAAGGCGACCTTCGAGTACGCGTCCAATCCCGAACGGCCGTCCGGCACCTGGTATCCCGGTCAGGCCGAGGTTCAGGTGGTCGACGACTACACCTGCCGGGTGCGCGGCGAAGGCGGCTCCTATCCGGGCTCGCTGTTCTGGTTTCTCGCTGGCTTCCTGCCGATCCTGTCCATGGACGACATCGACACCAAGGCCATCGACGAGTTCCCCAACGGCGCGGGCTCCTACAAGTTCATCAGCCGTGACGGGCCGACGACCATCCTCAACGCCAACCCCGACTACATTCTCGGCACGCCCGAGATCGAAGAGGTCGTCTACCAGTTCGTGCCCGATGCCAGCACGCGTTTGGTGAGCCTGATCAGCGGCGAGCTCGACATCATCGAACGGGTCGAGCCCGAGCAGTACGAGACCCTGCTGGAGGAGAACGTCACGACCTCGCGCACGGTCTCGACCGAGAACAAGTACCTCCATTTCCGCTGCTACGAGCCGCCCTTCGACGACGTCAGGCTGCGCCACGCTGCGGCGCATGCCATCGACCGCGACCTCATCCTCGAGCTGATGGGGCCGGCCGGCCATCCGACCGTGGGGCAGCTCTCCTCGGTGAAGTTCGGCTACACCGACAGCATTCCGAACTCGCCGGAGTACAGTCCCGAGCGCTGCCAGGAGCTGCTGGCCGAGGCCGGCTATCCCGGCGGCGACGGCCTGCCGCAGATCGAGTACCTGACCTCCCAGGGCTTCTACCCGAAGACCAAGGAGTACGGCGAGGTCATCACCGCGCTCCTGCAGGAGCAGGGCTTCCCGGTACAGCTCACGGTGATGGAGGTCGCGTCCTGGATCGAGCGGGTGCTGACCCGTGACGAGACCGCGCCGCAACTCGCCGACACCGGCTGGATGACCGGCTCGCCCGAGCCCAACCTGGTGCTCCGGCCCATGTGGCACTCGGACGGCCTGATCCTGACCAACTGCGGCAGTGACACGGTCGACGCGGCGATCGAGAAGCAGCAGACGATCACCGACGTGGACGCGCGGCGCGCGTCGATCCAGAACGAGCTGATGCCGGCGCTGGCCGAGCATCTGCCGAGCTTCGGGCTCTTCACCTCGGTGCTGATCCACGCCCACCATCCGGCCATCGAGGGGATCTACTTCCTTCCCAACGGGCCGGTCGACAAGGTCAACGCGACACTCAAGTCCTGACCGATCATCCTTGGGGGCTCCGGGCAGGCGGAGCCCCCGCCTCACTTCACCCTACCGCGTAGCACGGACCGCGCATGGCCTTCGTCCTCACGTTCCTGATCCGGCGCCTTGCCCAGGGCGTGGTCATCGTGCTGCTGGTGACGTTCCTGATCTTCACCCTGCTGCGGGTCATTCCGGGCGATCCGGTGCGCATCATGCTGGGGCCCAGCACCACCCAGGCGGTGGTCGAGGCCCGCGCGCAGGAGCTGGGCTTACGCGATTCCATCCCCGAGCAGTTCGTCCGCTACATCGCCAAGGCGGTGCAGGGGGACTTCGGCGAATCCTACTTCATCGGCGAGACCGGCATCGCACTCACGGTGCAGAACGTCTCCGGCGGCAAGGGGCAGGATACCGTCACCGAGCAGCGCGAGGCGAAGATGACGCGCGCCGGTGTGCTCAAGGTCGTAGGGGACGGTCTGCCCTATACACTGATGCTGGCGGGCCTCGGCCTGCTCTTCACCCTGGTGTTGGCGGTGCCGCTTGGAATTGCGGCCGGCCTCAATCAGGAGAAGTGGCAGGACCGATTAGCCTTCTTCATAGGCTCGGTCTTCATATCCTTACCCAACTTCTGGCTCGCGCTGGTGCTGATCCTGCTGATCACGGCACGCGCCGGCCTGCTGCCCTCCATCGGCTACAAGAACTTCGCCTACGTCATCCTGCCCGCCATCGTGCTCGCCGTGGAGCTCGCGCCGATCATCATCCGCGGGCTTTCGATGTCGATCGCCCAGGCGCTTCAGGCCGGCTATGTCTCCGGCGGCATTGTGCGCGGCCTGCCCTGGCGGCAGATCATCGTTCGTCATGTGCTGCGCAACTCGTCGATCCCCATGCTGAACCTCTTCGGCGTGCAGATCGGCGGTCTGCTGCTGGGCGGGGTCTTCGTCACCGAGTTCGTGTTCGACTATCCCGGTGTCGGGCGCACCACCGTGCAGGCGGTGTTGCAGCGTGATTTCCCGGTGATTCAGGGCGTCGCCATCCTGGCGGCGAGCATACTCGTGCTCGCGAACATCATGGTCGACCTGGCATCGACCTTCATCGACCGCAGGCTCAAGTTCTGATGGCTGCCGAGACCGGAACAAGCAGCGCCCCGCGGGGACGGGGTGAATCCGTCACCCGGCGGATGTTCCGCCTCGCCTGGGAGATGATGAGCTTCAAGATCGGGCTCGGCGTATTCACCCTGCTCGTCGGCGCCGCGATCATCTGGCCGGAACTCTCGCCCTACGATCCCATGAAGATCAGCGTCCGCGAGCGTTTCCTGCCGCCCATCTTCCTGGAGGGCGGTACCTGGGCCCATATTGCCGGCACGGACCAACTGGGCCGAGACCTCTTCGTGCGCTCGCTGGTGGGACTCCGCAACGGGCTCGGCATCGCCGCGGCGGCGGTTGCGATCATGTTCGTCGTCGGCTGCACGCTCGGCGTGATTTCCGGCTACTGGGGCCGTTGGGTCGATATCATCCTGATGCGCATCACCGACGCCCAGCTCTCGATCCCGGTGATCGTGCTGGCGATCACGATCCTTAGCGTGAGCCGCCCCAACCCCTTCACGGTGACCGCCGTGCTGGTGCTGGCGGGGTGGCCGATTTATGCCCGCGTGGTGCGAAGCATCGCGCTCGCCGAGCGCGAGCGCGAATATGTAAGGGGGGCGAAGATTCTGGGTGCGAGCGACCTCAGGATCGCCACGCTCATGATCGCGCCCAACATCCTGCCGCCCATCGCCTTCGTCGCCGTGCTCGACATCGCTCGCATGATGATCTTCGAGGCGCTCTTCGGCTTCCTCGGCATCGGCATCCAGCCGCCGACGCCGACCTTCGGCAACATCATCGCCGACGGCTACAAGTACCTGGTGAACAGCTGGTGGATCCCGACGATGCCCGGGGTCTTCCTCATCCTCACGCTCATCAGCATCAACCTGATGGGCGCCTCGCTGGAGCGCGCCCGCAACAAGCTCTTCCAAGGGATCGTCTAGCCCATGTCGGCACCGCCGCTCCTCGACGCGCAGGGCATTTCGGTCGACCTCGTCCGCCGCGGCGTGAGCGAGCCGATCCTGCGCGACGTGAGCTTCCAGCTGCGCGAGCGCCAGGTGCTCGGCATCATCGGCGAAAGCGGCTCGGGCAAGACCGTGCTGAGCCGCGTGCTCTGCAATGCGATCACGGAGCCGCTCAAGATCACTGCCGGCAGCGTCGGCTATCACGGGCGGGACCTGCTCACCATACCCGCGGCCGAGATGCAGGCGCTGCGCGGTCGCGAGATCGGCTATATCGGCTCGGACCCCGGCAGCGCCCTGGATCCGACCATCCCGGTCGGCCATCAGATCGTGGAGAAGCTGCGCGCGGTCCAGCCCGACATGTCGAAGGCGGCCGCGCGCGAGCGCGCGCTGGAGGTGCTGAGCGCGGTACGCATGCCGCGCCCCGAGCAGCGCTTCGACGAGTTCCCCTTCCAGTATTCCGGCGGCATGATGCAGCGCGCGCTGATCGTCGACGCCCTGGTCAGCAACCCCACCTTCCTTATCGCCGACAACGTCACCCAGCAGCTCGACGTCACCGTCGCAGCCCAGATCATCCGCCTGATGCACGACCTGCGCGACCAGATGGACACGGCGATCATCTTCATCTCGTCGTCGCTCGCCATCGTGCGTGAGATCGCGGACGAAATCATCGTCCTGCAGGAAGGGCGGATCATCGAGCGCTCGACCCCGGAGGCCATCGTCAACCGGCCCGAGCACGACTACTCCAAGCGGCTGCTGGAGCGCATCCCGCGCATCTGGGCGGTGGAGGAGCGCGCCCAGCCCAAGACCGAGGGCGAGGCCGCGCTGCTGGAGGTGGACGACGTCTACAAGACCTACCGCGTCAACGACCCGACCCGCTTCTTCGGCCACAACGACGTGGAAGCGGTGCGCGGCGTCACCTTCGACGTGAAGGCGGGCGAGAACTTCGGCATCGTGGGCGAATCGGGCTGCGGCAAGTCCACGCTCTCGCGCCTGCTGAGCTGGATCGAGGCGCCCGACAAGGGCTCGATCTCCTTCGAGGGCGAGAGCGTCGCCAAGATGAACCGGCGCCGGCTGCTCGGGCTCCGGCACCGCTTCCAGCTCCTGCTCCAGGACCCCTACAACGCCATGCCACCGCACATGCCGGTGGGCCGCACCATCCTGGAGCCGCTGCTGATCCACGGCGGCATGGGGCGCCGCGCGATGCGCGATCGCGTGCTCGACGTGATGAACGAGGTGGGTCTCCCCGCCGACATCTACGACCACCTGCAGATCGGGCTCAGCGCCGGCCAGCGTCAGCGCATCAACCTCGCCCGCGCGCTGGTGCTGGAGCCTCGCCTCCTGATCCTGGACGAGACGCTGTCCGCGCTCGACCAGGTGGAGCAATCGCGGCTGCTGGAGATTTTCGACAAGCTCCAGGCCGAGCACGGCTTCACCTACATCTTCATCTCCCACGATCTCGCCATGGTGCGTCGGGCGTGTACGCGGATCGCCGTGATGTATCTCGGCAAGATCGTCGAGCTCGCCGACAACCACACGGTCTTTTTCGACCCCGGCCACCCCTACACCAAGGCGCTGCTGAGCGCGGTGCCCACCATCGAGGAGCGCCGCTACGACGCCGAGGAAAACCTGCTGGAGGGCGAGCCGCCGAGCCCCATCGGCATTGCGCCCGGATGCAGCTTCAACTCGCGCTGCCCGCTCGCGTTCGAGCGCTGCACGACGGACGAGCCGGGCCTGGAGAGCCGGGGCGACGGCCGCATCAGCGCCTGCTACTGGGCCAATGCAAGCGAGGACGAGCTTGCCGCCGCCGCTGAGGCCAACCGCAGCCGCCGCGCCGCCTTGGGGGCCTGAACGCCTGACACCGCCGGGGCTCGGTCAGCGGCCGCCCGTCAGCATACCCTTTTCGCGTTGCGATCGTTTCGAGAGATCCACCGGAGGGCTGCTGGGAGGTCAGGAAATGAGCATCCGAGGAATACCGCTCCATGCCTTGGCAATGGTCGCGGTCACCGCTTGCGCGGTGGCGGCGCTGGCCGCTTGTGCGCCGATCGATACCGGCCCCAAGTGGGACTTGAGCTATGCGCCCGGAATTGCTTCGGGCAAACGGATCATTTCCGACTTTCATAGCCGGATCGGTCTGGACGGGACGCGTCGCTCCGGCAGGAATCAGGGCATCGATATCTCGGGTCCTGCCGGTCAGCCGATCATCGCCATCGCTGATGGTCGGGTCGTCGAGATTCGTGCCGAGAAGTGCAAGGGACCGACGATCGCGGTCGATCATGGCACGACCAAATCCGGCAGAAAGATGATCGCGCTGTACGGCCGTGTCGCCGACGTTCTTGTCGAAAAGGAGCAGACCGTGTCGCGAGGCGAGCTCATTGCGCGCCTCGGCGACAATCGTCCTGCGTTCGGCTGCCCAGCAGGCGTACGACATCTGCGTTTGCTACTCGGGAGCGAGAGGCGATTGAACAAAGAGTCGGCCTGGGGCGACGCCTACTTCCTGGAGGATTGGAATAGATCGATGAATCCTCACCGCCTGTGGGCCGACGGTCCCCTTCGAGTCACATGCTTCGACAAGAGCAAAGAGTACGCGCCGGGAACGATCACCTATCCGATGCCGTGTCGGGGTTTGAAGAGCGCCGGCGCAGCCGAGTCCGCATCCGAATGATTGCCGCCTGACGGCGCCGTCCCGGTAAGGGGCTCGCAGGCAGGCCGGTTAGCCCGCCCCCTGTGCCGCCGTCTGGCGAGCCAACTGGGCGCCGGCCTCGGCCGTGATCTCGTAGGAGCGCAGCCGGGCGGCGTGGTCGTGGATGTTCGACGTCACCATGATCTCGTCGACGCCGGTCTGCTCGGCGAAGGCCGCCAGGCTCCGCGCCACCGTCTCCGGCGTGCCCGAAGCCGCGCAGGTGAACCAGCGTGCGAGGATGGTCTGTTCCTGCGCATCGAGGGTGGCCTCGAAGCCGCGCACGGGGCGGGGCAGCGGGCCGGGAGAGTTCCGGTGCAGGTTCAGCACCGCTTGCTGCGCCGAGCTTCGCACGTAAGCCGCCTCGTCCTCGCTGTCGGCGGCGAAGACATTGAACCCTGCCATCACGTAAGGCGTGGCGCTCTGCTCCGAGGGGCGGAACTGCTCGCGGTAGACCTGGATCGCCTGCATCAGCGCGGCGGGCGCGAAGTGCGAGGCGAAGGCGTAGGGCAGCCCCAACGCGGCGGCGAGCTGGGCGCCGAAGAGGCTCGAGCCCAGAATCCAGATCGGCACGATGAGGCCCGCCCCCGGCACGGCGCGCACGCGCCTGCCCGGTTCCGGCGGCTGGAAGTAGCTCTGCAGCTCCACCACGTCCCGCGGGAAGTCGTTGACGTCGCCGGTGAGCGTGCGCCTGAGCGCGTGCGACGTCATCTGGTCGGTCCCCGGCGCGCGCCCGATGCCGAGGTCGATCCGTCCCGGATAGAGCGATTCCAGGGTGCCGAACTGCTCGGCGATCACCAGCGGCGCGTGGTTGGGCAGCATGATGCCGCCGGCACCGACGCGGATGGTCTCGGTGGCGCCCGCGACGTGGCCGATCAGCACCGCCGTCGCGGCGCTGCCGATCCCGGCCATGTTGTGATGCTCGGCCAGCCAATAGCGGCGGAACCCCAGGCGCTCGACGTGGCGCGCGAGCTCCACCGTGTTGCGGAAGGCCTGCGCCGCGTCCGCGCCTTCGGGAATCGGCGAAAGATCGAGGACCGAGAGTGCGACCATGGGCCGGGCGCCGCGTCTCGCCTCAGCCGAACGCGCTGCGGCGGCGCGGGGCCTTCTTCTTGCCGCGCTTGCGGGCCGACGTGCCGGGCGCGCCCTTGCTGCTCCGCCCGTGGCTTCCGCCGCTGCCGTCGCCCCGGGCGCCCTTGAGGCCCAGGTCCTGCTCGTTGAGCCGGCGGATCTCGTCGCGGAGCCGCGCTGCCTCCTCGAACTCCAGCTCTCCTGCCGCCGCCTTCATGCGCGCTTCCAGGTCCTTGAGGTGGGCCTCCAGGTTGTGGCCGATCAGGTGGGGCGTCGCCTCGTCGCCGGTCTCGACAGTGACGTGGTCGCCGCCGTAGACGCTCTCCAGAATGTCGTTGATCGACTTGCGCACGCTTTCCGGCGTGATGCCGTTGGCGACGTTGTATGCCTGCTGGCGCGTGCGCCGGCGCTCGGTCTCCGCCAGCGCGTTGCTGAGCGAGTCTGTCATGTGGTCGGCGTAGAGAACCACGCGGCCGTCGATGTTGCGCGCGGCTCGGCCGATGGTCTGGATCAGCGAGGTCTGGGAGCGCAGAAAGCCCTCCTTGTCGGCGTCCAGGATCGCCACCAGCCCGCATTCGGGGATGTCCAACCCCTCGCGCAGGAGGTTGATGCCCACCAGCACGTCGAAGGCGCCGAGGCGCAGGTCACGGATGATCTCGATGCGCTCGATGGTGTCGATGTCGGAATGCAGATAGCGCACGCGCACGCCGGCCTCGTGGAGGTACTCGGTCAGGTCTTCGGCCATGCGTTTGGTGAGGGTCGTGACCAGCACGCGGAGCCCCCTGGCGGCGCAGTCCTTGCACTCCGCGATCAGGTCGTCGACCTGCTGCTCGACCGGGCGGACCACGCAGACCGGGTCGATCAGCCCGGTCGGGCGAATGACCTGCTCGACGAAGACCCCGCCGGTGCGTTCCAGCTCCCACCGCCCCGGAGTCGCGGAGACGAAGACGGTCTCCGGCCGCATGGCGTCCCACTCCTCGAACTTGAGCGGCCGGTTGTCGACGCACGAAGGCAGGCGGAAGCCGAACGCGGCGAGCGTCGACTTGCGCTTGAAGTCGCCGCGGAACATGCCGCCCAACTGCGGCACGGTGACGTGGGACTCATCCACGATCAGCAGCGCGTTCTCCGGCAGATACTCGAAGAGCGTCGGCGGCGGCTCGCCCGGATTGCGGCCGGTCAGGTAGCGCGAGTAGTTCTCGATGCCGGCGCAGCTGCCGGTCGCCTCCATCATCTCCAGGTCGAAGAGCGTGCGCTGCTCCAGCCGCTGGGCCTCCAGCAGCTGGCCCTGCGCGTTGAACTCCTCCAGCCTCTGGGCAAGCTCGACCCTGACCTGCTTGATCGCCTGGCGCACGGTGGGGCGCGGCGTGACGTAGTGGCTGTTGGGGTAGATGCGCACGCGCACGAGCTTGTCGGTCTTGGTGCCGGTGAGCGGATCGAACTCGATGATCTCCTCGATCTCGTCACCGAAGAGCGAGATCCGCCAGGCACGGTCCTCGGAATGGGCCGGGAACAGCTCGATCACGTCGCCACGCACACGGAAGCTGCCGCGCTCAAGCGACTGGTTGGTGCGGCGGTATTGCAAATCGATCAGCTTGCGGATCAGCGCGCGCTGGTCGACCCGCCCCTCCAGCGCGAGCGAGACCGCCATCGACGAATAGGTCTCGACCGCGCCGATACCGTAGATGCACGAGACCGAGGCCACGATCACCACATCCTCGCGCTCCAGCAGCGCGCGCGTGGCGCTGTGGCGCATGCGGTCGATGTGCTCGTTGATCGAGGCGTCCTTCTCGATATAGGTGTCCGAGCGCGGGACGTAGGCCTCCGGCTGATAGTAGTCGTAGTAGGAGACGAAATACTCGACGGCGCTGTTCGGCAGGAACTCCTTCATCTCGCCGTAGAGCTGGGCGGCGAGGGTCTTGTTGGGCGCGAGGATCAGCGTGGGCCGGCCGAGCGCCTTGATCACATGGGTCATGGTGAAGGTCTTGCCCGACCCGGTGACGCCCAGCAGCACCTGGTCGCGCTCGCCCGCGCGCACACCCTCGATCAGCTGCGCGATCGCCTCGGGCTGGTCGCCCGCCGGCTCGAACGCGGAGACGATCTCGAACGCGCCGCCGCCGACTACGGGCGCCGGACGTACCCCTTCCGCGCTTTCCACCACGTCAACCGAATGGACCATGGGCGCACTCTAACCCGCATGTCTCACCGAGGTCATGGTCCGCGCGGTGCTCTCCGGCCGTCGGTGCAGGAGAGCGTCCACTACGCCGCGTAGTGTCTCAGGAAAGTGCGGTCGGGCTCGACGCCGAGGCCCGGCCCATCGGGGATCGAGGCGCAGCCACCGCTGCGGGCAACCTGACCCTGAATGTCCAGCGGCTCCGTCAGCAAGTCGTCGCGGAACCTGTTCTCGGTCGTGTCGAATTCCAGCATCGGCTCGCGCGGAAAGAGCCCGCCCGGCAGCGGCGGCATCGCCGCCAGCAGCTGCAGGTTGGCGGCGACGGCAATGGCCGAGCCCCAGACATGGTTCACCACCGGCGTGAAATGCGCGTGGCAGAGCGCGAGTACCCGCAGGTACTCGCTGATGCCGCCGAGGGAGCAGACCTCCGGCTGGGCGATGTCGAGCCCACCGCTCTCCAGCAGCGACCGCCAGCCCCAGCGGCTGAACTCGGCCTCGCCGCCGGCGATATTCACCTCAAGGCCGGCGCGCAAGGCCGCGTACCCATCCAGGTCTTCCGGCGCCACCGGCTCCTCGGACCAGTAAGCGCCCAGCTCATCCAGCGCGCGCCCGACATGGAAGGCGTCCGCCGCGGTGTAGCAGTGGTTGGCATCCACCATGAAGTCGAAGTCGTCGCCCACCGCGCGGCGGACCGCCTCGGCAAGCACCACATCGTGCTTGGACCCGAGCCCGACCTTCATCTTGGTGGCGACGAAGCCATTCGCCTTGATCGCGGCCGCCTCGTCGGCGAAGCGCGCGGCGAGCGAGGCTGCATCCTCTCGCCGCAGCATCATGCCGTAGCCGTAGACCGGCACCGAATGGCGATGGGCGCCGCCGATCAGCTTGTGGATCGGGCAGTCCGGCGACCTTGCCGGCGATGTCCCAAAGCGCGATGTCGACGCCGGAGAGCGCCTGCAGCGGCATCCCCTTCTGGCCGTGATCGCGCAACAGGTTGTAGACCCTGTGCCAGATCGCATCGCGGTCCAGCGGGTCCATGCCCAGCACCATCGGCTGGATGACCTGCTCCACGATGGCCCGGTTGGCCAGCGCCACGCTTCCCGGCCCGAAACACTCGCCCCAGCCGGTGATGCCCGCGTCGGTCTCGACCTCGACGATATGTGCCGTGCGCTTGCTGTAGAACTGCTGGGAGTAGCCCAGCTCCTCCGGCATGTCGTACTGCAGCACGTGGCTCGCGATCCTGGTTATCTTCATGCGGGAACGGTCTGCCGGCTCAGGGCTGGCCTCGGCCGCGGCTGCTTTCGGTTGGCTGGTCATGTCGCGTCCATTAGTCAAAAAGGTTGCCGATATTCTTCAGGATGCTGTCGCCGACGTAGAGCGCAAGCGCCTCGTCGGTGCAGGTCGGGTTGTTGCGGCCGCGACCGACCCACGTGGCAAGCCGGTCAGGCGGGAGAACGGCAGCTTTGTGCAATCGGGAATTTGACCCTATGCATCGGGCAATGCAGCAGCCGATCCCTTTTATGCTCTGCTGTTCGATGAGGCAGGGCAGGCCCTTCCCCATCCCGAACGCGAGAAGGAGCGATCCCCATGACGAGTGAAGGGCTGCGCCTGGGTGTGATTGGGGTCGGCTTCATGGGAAGCCTCCACGCCAGGGTGTGGAGCCAGCTTCCGAACACGCGGCTCGTCGCGGTCGCGGATCCGGACGCTGAGGCCTGCAGGGGACTGGCGGACGATCTGGGGGCGGACTATCACCGCGATCCGGCTTCCCTTCTGGAACGGGACGACATTGACGCGGTCAGCATCGCGACCCCCGACCGGCTCCACGTGGAGTCGGCGACCGCAGCCGCCCGTGCCGGCAAGCACATCCTGCTGGAAAAGCCCATGGCGCACGATGCCAAGGGGGCCGAGGCGATCGCCCGTGCGGTCGAGGAGACGGGGGTCCGGCTGATGGTCGCCCACGTGCTTCGCTTCGACCCGCGCTACGTCCAGCTCCAGGCCGCAGCGCATCCCGACCGCCTGGGCGAGCCGATCCATCTTCGTGCCAAGCGCAACACGATCCGCACATTGGCCGAGAGAATCGGCGCCGATTCGTCAATTCTGTGCCAGCTGGGTGTCCACGACATCGACGCGATGCAGTGGGTCTCCCGGTCTCCCATCATTCGGGTATACGCCCAGAAGGTCAGCAAGCTGTCGAACGGCAACGAGGACGCGCTTTACGCGGTCGTCAATTTCGCCAACGGCGCCATCGGGACCCTCGACTACAGCTGGGCATGGCCGGAGGGCCTGCCGGCGGGCTACCACGCCGCGTTCGAGGTGATTGGCACGAAGAGCGCTGCCCTGCTGGACGTGCGCGACCAGGGTTTCCAGGTCATCACGGCGGAAGGCTCGACAGCCGCCGACACGCACCTCTGGCCAGAGATAAACGGCCGGATAACGGGCGATCTGCGTGACGAACTCATGCATTTCGCCGAGGCCGTCCAGACCTCCGCGCCCTTCGTTCAGGACTATCGCGAAGCGCTTGCCGCGGTGCGGGTGCTCGACGCGCTCTTTGCATCGCTCGAGGAGAACCGCCCGGTCGCCGTCGCCACCGGTTCCGACGTGGAGCCCAGAGGTCGGACAGGTGGATTGGAGTGACTTGACCGCTGCGTCGGGCATGAGGCGGGTCACCCTTGGGAGCGGCCGGGTGCGGGAGAGCCGCACGTTCGGACCCGCGAGGGCGAAAGCCGAATGACCGAGCCACTCGACCGCGATCGTAGAACGACAAGGTCACGCTCCGACTCTGCCGCCAGGAGGTCCGAGTGAGCAAAGCCACCTCATGACGCCGCCGCCAACACTTTGCGCTCCCGCGCCAACCGTTCGATGATGCAGCGCTCGTCATATGAAACGTGGAGCTTGACGCGATTTGGACTGCATGCGTGTATACAAGAATACAGTGAGGAATTGCGCTTGCAGCAGGTCAAGGCTCTCTTGGCGGGAGAGCGAGCTTACCGAACGATCAGAAAGAAGATCGTATCGATGGAGTTCGCTCCGAATGAAGCGATCGCGGAATCCCATCTCGCCGCGTCTATGGGTGTCAGCCGAACACCGGTTCGCGAGGCCCTGTCCCGCCTGGAAGCCGAGGGCTTGGTGGATTTTCGGTCGCGCGCGGGAACGATCGTCGCGCCGATCCGCATCGACGCGGTGCGTTCCGCGCAGTTCGTGCGCGAGAAGTTGGAGGTATCCATTATTGAAGAGGCCGCGGCAAGAAACACCAAGCGCTTCAGGTTCAAAGTGCGGCAGGCCATCGAAGAACAGCGTTTCGCGATCGAACAAGCCGATATCGCAATGTTCTTTGCTTCCGACGAGAGAATGCACCAATCCTTTGCCGAGATGGCGGGTCGATCACTTGTCTGGTCGGTGATCTCGGACGCGAAAAAACACATGGACCGGGTGCGCTTGCTCAGCCTCGAAAAGATCGACCTGAACCTGTTGCTCAAGGATCATGACGAGCTTTTCAAGGCGATTGAAAGCCATGACACGGCCCGCGCCCGCACTGTGATGGAGCAGCACCTTCGGCGTGTGATGGGACAGATCGATGAACTGATGGCCACTTATCCGGAGTATTTCGAGGGCTCGGCTGAAGCGGAAAACGAGGCGGTGTGATGGCAAGTCCTGCGCAAATTGATCTTTCCGGAAAGAGCGCCTTCGTAACCGGCGGATCGAAGGGTATGGGCTTCGGGATCGCTCGGGCGTTCCTCGCTTGCAACGCGAGGGTTGCGATATGTTCGAACGAGCCGGAGTCGCTTGGGCAAGCGCAGGCCGCGCTCGACGCCGGCAACGATCTGTTGGCCATCGAGGCCGACGTTTCGCGCGGCGACAATGTCAAAGACGCCGTTGCGCAGACGGTTGGCCAGTTCGGCGGCCTGAATGTTCTGGTGAATTGCGCCGGAATACAGCGCTACGGCACCATCACCGACACCCCAGAAGAGACGTGGGACGAAGTGATGGCGGTAAATCTCAAGGGACTCTACTGGGCGTCCCGCTACGCCATCCCGCACATCGAGGAGGCCGGCGGCGGATCCGTAATCAACCTCGCCTCGGTACAGGCATTCGCGTCTCAGTCGAATGTTGCGGCCTATACAGCGTCGAAGGGCGCAATTCTTGCCTTGACCCGCGCCATGGCTCTCGATCACGCCGATGCCGGAATTCGCGTAAACGCGATCTGCCCGGCGGCGATCGATACGCCTATGTTGCGTTGGGCGGCGGACCTCTGGAAGGGCGAAAACACGGTCGAAGCCACAATCGCCGACTGGGGCAAGGGACATCCCGTCGGTCGCGTCGGGTCCATCGAGGAGGTGGCTGCGGTTGCGGCGTTCCTTGCCAGCGACCTCTGTCCATTCATGACGGGCGCAGACATCAAGGTCGATGGCGGCCTCCTGTCGAAGCTCGGGGTTATTCTTCCGGAGTAGATGGAATGTCTGACCGATCGGATTTCCGAGACCCTGCCTTTCTCAAGCGGCATATTGCCGACATCATCGGCTTCTATCACCCCCGGTGCATCGATGACGAATATGGCGGCTTCATCAATCAGATGCTTGACGACGGAACCGTTTTCGACCGGATGACGAAGCACCTCGTCGGGACCTGCCGCTTCACGTACAATTACGGGCTTGCACATCTGGTCCTGGGCGCCGACGAGTATCGTGCGGCGGCCGCTCACGGAGTCCGGTTCCTACGCGAGCATCACAAACGCGAAGACGGCGGCTATGCCTGGGTGCTTTCCGGGCAGGAGGTCGTGGATGGCACATATCATTGCTACGGACATGCATTCGTGCTCCTCTCCGCCGCCGGAGCCTGTAAGGCGGGCGCCGAGGGTGCGGCCGCCCTGATGGATGACATCTGGAACCTGCTGGAGGCGCGCTTCTGGGACCCGGACGCATCGCTTTACGTGGACGAGATCGCGGCGGGGGACTGGACGAAGGTCGATGCCTACCGCGGCCAGAACGCCAACATGCACATGTGCGAAGCGATGCTGTCGGCGTGGGAGGCAAGCGGAGAGTCACGCTATCTCGACCGCGCGGCGTTGTTGGCGCGGCGCATTTGCCAGGATTTGGCGGCGCAGGCCGACGGTCTCGTTTGGGAACACTACAAGACCGACTGGACGCACGACTGGAACTACAACAAGGACGATCCGAAGAATCTCTTCCGGCCCTACGGCTATCTTCCCGGCCATTTTACCGAGTGGTCGAAGCTGCTCTTGATTCTCAACCGGCACCGCCCGTCCGACTGGCTGGTCCCGCAAGCCAAGATGCTCTTTGACGCTGCGATGGAGCGAGCGTATGCGTCGGAAACCGGGGCAATCAACTACACATTTGCGCCCGACGGTACGATCCTCGACACCGACCAGTATTATTGGGTCTTTTCCGAATCATTTGCGGCGTCGGCCCTTCTGGCCAACGCAACCGGTCTCGACAAGTACTGGGACTGGTACGACCGTGTTTGGGGCTATGCCGACAAGCACTTTGTGGATCACGAGTACGGCGCCTGGTACCGCATTTTGAATAGTGACGGCCAAAAAAACAGCAACGAAAAGAGCCCGGCGTCCAAGACGGACTATCACCCATTGGCTGCATGCTTTGAAGTTTTGCAAAGCATGAAACTTGACACTTGAACGACACAAGGGAGGTTTTCAGTGCTTTCAAGAACGACCGTTACCCATTGGCTGTATGCTTTGCGGTTCTGCAGAACATGGAGCATTAAACTTGACCCACACAAGGGAGAACTATCGTAACTGCCCAGGTACCCCCTCTCTCTTATGGAACAAGCCAGTTCCTTTTGCGTCAACGCCCCCACGCCGCGGGGGTGCCTACTCTCTTGGTAACTGCCCAGGTACCCCCTCTCTCTTATGGAACAAGCCAGTTCCTTTTGCGTCAACGCCCCCACGCCGCGGGGGTGCCTACTCTCTTGAGCGCGAGAGGATGATGAACGCCGCGTCGCGAACAAGATGAGAGGACAGCGATACTCAGGATGAGCCGGAGAAGTTCAGGAGCGCAGTATAGGGATCAGCTGCATCGGTTCCGGGTGCGCCAGGATTTGCAGGATGTTCCAGCCTTGCTTTCGAGCGGTGACGATGACGCTGCGCATTCCGGCGAAGTTGCAGGCGCCTTGCAGGGAGCGGAAGCCGCCTGAGATCTTCTCATGCACTTTGTTCATACGGATGTCACGCTCCGCCTCGTTATTCGTGAACGGCGTGCGCAGGTCGGTGAGGAAGCGCAGGCAGCCCTCCTTATGCTTTTGAAGGCGGCGCGCGAGGTTGTGGCCGATGCGGCGTTTCTTTCGCCCTCGCTTTGCGATCTGGAGCGGCGGTTGGGCCTCATGGAAGGCGATGGCTTCTTCGAGGATACGGTCCCATGCCCTTGAGATGCGGGCCACCAGGGAGGCGGGGACTTGACGGTCTTTCTCACGGGCGAAGCGGGCGGCCCTGCGCGCGCGCTGAAGCAGGCGGTGCATGCTCGCCGCCCATTCCTCCTTCTCGATGTCGATCAGGGCCTGGAGTTCGCGCAGGTGATGTGCGTTGCAGGCGCCGTGGCGGACGCCCTTGATGGTGAAGTAGGGGGCGAAGTCGTCGTGGACGAGGATGCCTTTCAGGTTCTTTTCGACATCGCCGCGTCCCTCGCCGATGCGCAGGACGGTGAGCAACGGGGTGCACAGCACATGGAGCCAGCGGGTACGGGCGGCGATACGCAGGCCGGTCTCGTCGAGGTGCTTGACCGGCGCCTGCGTGCGGATCAGATCGGCGACATGGTCGAGGAAGCCCTCGAAGCGCTGCGCTGTGCGCCGGCCCATGGCGGCGATCGTGGCAGTGGAGATGGACACCGCGAAGATGTCGCTCATGAGTTCGGCCAGACGCTTCTCGGGCACGAACTGGGCGTACAGCAGGTAACTCACCCAAGCGGTGATGCGAGGGCCGTACTGGACCGGGGCGGTGACGCCCGGCGGGAAGGCGGCTCGTGTCAGCGTGCCGCATGCGCCGCAGAGGCAGCGATGGGCGCGGTGTTCGGTGACCTCGAGAGGCTGCGGCTCGGGTACGTCGAAGACCTGCCGACAGGCGGGCGCGCCTTGCCGGTCTGTCAATCGGCTTTCAATACTGACCCCCGATCGGCGTGCAAAATTGACCCCCCTGAGTGGCACGGCGGAGGTTGTCCCGGTAGCCAATAGGGGGGACCCGCGCGGCTTCGTGTGGCGCCCTGCGCTACGCGGAGCGAAGCCGCGTGGGGGGTCCCTGTTGGCCCACCGGGGCAACCGGGCCGCAAGGGAGGCCGGCGGCGGGTCAGGAGCGGTTCTTGAAGCGCCAGCTCTCGTTGCCGGTCTCGATGATCTCGCAATGATGGGTGAGGCGATCGAGCAGCGCTGTGGTCATCTTGGGGTCGCCGAAGACGGATGGCCATTCGCCGAAGGCGAGGTTTGTGGTGATGACGATCGAGGTGCGCTCGTAGAGCCGGCTCATCAGATGGAAGAGCAGCTGCCCACCGGCCTGGGCGAAGGGCAGGTAGCCGAGCTCGTCGAGGATGACGAAGTCGCGGCGGACGAGCTGGTCTGCAGTGCGGCCCTGGCGTCCGGCGCGAAGCTCGGCCTCGAGGAGGTTGACCAGGTCGACGACGTTGTAGCACCGGCCGCGCGCGCCCTTGCGGATGCAGGACCGCGCGATGGCGACGGCGAGATGGGTCTTGCCGGTACCGGTGCCGCCGACCAGCACGATGTTGCGTTTGCCCTCGAGGAAGCCGCCGCCGGCGAGCTCCTGGATCAGGGGCTCGTTGACCGGCGAGGCGGCGAAGTCGAAGTCGGCCAGCTCCTTGACCGTCGGCAGCTTGGCGGAGGCCATCTGGTACTTGATCGAGCGGGCCCTCTTGTCGGCGATCTCGACCTGCAGCAGCGTACCGATGATCTGTTGCACCGGATGGCGGCGCTTGAGCCCGTCGGCAAGGATGTCGTCGTAAGCGGCGCGCATACCTGCGAGCTTCAGCTGGGTCATCATCTCCAGCACATCATGACGCTCCATGACCGGCCTCCCTCAGGCTGTCGTAGCGCTGACAGTCGGCTACCGGCTTGTGGCGAAGCTGCAGGCCCTCGGGCGTCGGGATGATTGCCGGCGGTGCCGGCTGGCGCTGCCGGGCGAGGATGTTGAGCACCACGTCGGCGCTGCAGGCACCGCAGTCGAGCGTCTCGGCACAGGCCGCCTCAACCGCCTCCAGTCCGTCCTCCAGCACCGCCGCGAGCACCTTGACGAACTGCCGGTCGCCGTCGTCGTGGCCCGCGAGCCGGGTTCGCAGGCGGCCGAGCGCGTTGGGCAACTGCCAGTCCTTGAAGGGCGCGCCATTGCGTAGCGCGCCGGGCTTCCGCGTCAGGATCGGCACGTAATGCCACGGATCGTAGACGAACCGGCCGCGCCCGAAGCTGCGGGGGTGCTCGGCAACGGTCTCGCCGTCCTGGCGGATGACGATCCGATCGGCATAGGCCCGCACGTCCACCGGCCGGCCGACGGCGCGGGCCGCGACGCTGTACTGGTTGTTGTCGAAGCGCACCAGACAGGTCTTCGAGACCGACACCTCGCTGGCATGGAAGCCGTCGAAGGGGCCGCGATACGCCATCAGGAAGGGCTGCTCCTCCTCGAACACCTGCCACACCGTCTTGCCCGGGATTGTCGGATGCGGATGCTTCTTGGCGTCCTCGATGCACCGATCCATCAGCCACTCGTTGATCTCGGCGTAGGAGCGGCCCCGCGGGATGGGCACGAACAGGCGGCCGCGAAGGTCACCCACCTGCTTCTCGACCTGCCCCTTCTCCCAGCCAGCCCCTGGCGTGCACGCCACAGGCTCCACCAGATGGTGCGAGCACAGCTCCTGGAAGCGGCGGTTGTAGTCCCGCTTCTTGCCCACGAAGATCGTGCTCACCGCCGTCTTCATGTTGTCGTAGATGCCCCGCCGGCAGACCCCGCCGAAGAAGCGGAAGGCACGCTCGTGCGCCTCGAAGACCATCTCCTGGCTCTCGCGGGGAAAGATCTGGACCAGATACATCCGGCTGTGGCACAGCCGCATGTGCGCCGCCTTCACCCTGGTCGTCGCGCCCGACAGACGCGCGTACTCGTGGCTCCAGTCGAACTGGTAGGCCTCGCCGGGATCGAAGATCAGCGGCACATAGGCCTGCGCCGGCGACAACAGCCGCCACCGGCGCCGCCAGGCCCTGGCATAGCGGCGAACCGCGTCATAGCCGCCCTTGTAGCCCAGCGACACAAGGTCTTCATGAATCCGCAGAAGAGACAGCCGATCCTTGCGTGCCTTCTTCTCGTTGGCCTTCAGCTGGCGCTCAAGCTCCTCCACCCACAGCCCAAGCTTCGGCATCGGCTGGATCTTGCGCTCGTAGCTGTGCGAGGTCGCATCGCCCCGCACCACCTTGCGTATCGTGTTCTTGGAAACCCTCAAATCCCGGGCGAGCTTCTTGATCGGAACGCCCTTCACCAGATGATCCCGACGGATCTTCGCGATCGTTTCCACAACCAGCATCTCCCCCACCACCCCGTCCGTCCAAACGACGAGGTGTGTTCATGGACACAAATCCAAGGGGGTCAATTTTGGACGCCGATCACCCCCAATAGGGGGTCACTTTTCCACGCTTAACAACACTCTGGAGGGCACATTGGGAGGGTACTGGGCATGGTTGAGACCGTGCAATTGGTATCAAATTATAATATCAGACCTCGGGCGCGACACCCAGCGAAAAACCGCCTGAAACAACCGAAATGTATCAGAATTCAAGGAGTTCCCGGCACGCTGCCCAGAACAGCCAGCATCACGAGGTCAGGAAGTCTGAGTATACCCGCGAAGTATTCAATTTCTACCTGCTCAGTGGCAAATGAGCCATCAGAAATCACTTCCTTGAGAATTTTCGGAGGTACTACGCCCGGCTCCTCAATTTTGCTTCCCAATTTCTCAACTGCTCGAGAGAGAATTATGTTCAGTGTCTCGACTCTTTTTTCTACAATTCCGCGGAGCCCTTCACCGAAATATTCCGCGGTTGGACCCAATAATTTCGTTATCACGTCTTTGGCTGCAAAAGCCCCAATAGCAATACCGACAGAAGTTCCTGGATCAATCATGATTAGTTCCGACGTGTCGCTTCAATGATTCCTAGACACTTACTGCTCAGGATGTGTCATTGATACCGACGCACCGCTGATGTTGCAACTGGCAGCCCGATCTTAGACGAAGTTGGGGCAATACCACTCACGGCCCGTCCCCCCGCTCCCGCCAGTGGCGGGCGATGTCGATTCCGCGGCAGAGCCAGACGCGGTCGTGGGCGAGCACGTGGTCAACGAAGCGCCTGAGCGCGGCGAAGCGGCCGGGCCGGCCGACCAGCCGGCTGTGCAGGCCGATGCTCATCATGCCGGGCTGTTCGGCGCCCTCCTCGTAGAGCACGTCGAAGGCGTCGCGCAGGTAGGCGAAGAAGGGCTCGCCCCAGTCGAAGCCCGGCGCTGTCGCGAAGCGGTGGTCGTTGTGGTCCGCCGTGTAGGGGATCATCAGCAGGGGCCGGCCGGCCTCCTCCACCCAGTAGGGCAGCTCGTCGGCGTAGGAATCCTGGCTGTAGAGGAAGCCCCCCTCCTCCGCCACGAGGCGCACTGTGTTGGGACTGCGCCGGCCGAGGAAGTAGCCGAGCGGGCGCGTGCCGGTCAGCCCCTGCTGGATCGCGATGACCTTCTCGATGTGCGCGCGCTCCTCGGCCTCGGGCAGGGCGTGATAGTCGATCCAGCGATAGCCGTGGCTCGCGATCTCCCAGTCCGCCTCCACCATCGCGGCGACCGCGTCCGGGTTGCGGGCGAGCGCCATGGCGACGCCGAAGATCGTGACCGGCACCCCGCGCTCGGTGAAGAGCCGATGCAGGCGCCAGAAGCCGACGCGGCTGCCGAACTCGTACATCGACTCGATGGGGAGCGCCCGCTCGCCGACGCGGGACTCGGCGAAGCCGAACTCGGTCAGCAGCGTCTCCGAGCCGGCGTCGCCGTGGAGGATGCTGTTCTCCGCGCCTTCCTCGTAGTTGATGACGAACTGCACGGCGATGCGCGCGTCGCCGGGCCAGCGGGGATGCGGGCGGTGCCGCCCGTAGCCCGCCATGTCGCGGGGATAGGAGGTGTCGGTCATCGCCTCGCCGCCCCTACCGGAAGAGCGCCACGTTCTCGCGCGCGAAGGTGCGGAAGTCGCGGGGCGCGCGCCCGGTCACCCGCTCGACCACGTCCGTCACCGGCGCCCCGAAGCCCGTGCGGAAGAGGCCGTCGATCTCGACCAGCGCATGCGCCGCCTTCGGCCCGATGCCGGCCTCGGCGAGCGCGGCCCGCGCGTCCTCGTCGCTGACCGAGACATAGCGCACCTCCCGGCCCAGCTCCTCCGAGAGGATCGCCGCGCATTCGGCATAGGAGATCGCCTCCGGCCCGGTGATCTCGTAGGTCTCGCCCTCGTGACCGTCGTCGGCCAGCGCCGCGACCGTCACCGCGGCCACGTCCTCGATCTCCACCAGCGATATCCGGGCGTCGCCCACCGGCGCGTAGAACTCGCCGCGCTCCCTGATGAGCGGCGCGAAGCGGCGGAAATTCTGCATGAAGGCATTGGGCCAGAGGTGGGTGTAGGCGATGCCGGACTGATTGATGCGCTGCTCGATTTCGCCGTGCCAGCGGCGGATCGTGGTGGGCGCGTCGGGCGCGGCCTTGATCGCCGACATCTTGACGATGCGGCGGATGCCCGCGCGCTTTGCGGCCTCCACCGCGTTCAGCTCAAGCTCGACCATCGCTTCGGAGAAGGCGCAGAGGAGCGACAGCGTCTCGATCCCCTCGAACGCGGCGGCGAGGGTCTCGGGCCGCGCGAAGTCGCCCTCGACATAGTCGAGGTCCTCGCCGAACTGCCGCCTCGCGCGCGCCACGTCGCGGCTCATGATGCGGAAGGGCCGGCCCGTCGCGCGCAGCTGCGCGACCGTCGGCGTCCCGGTCGTCCCGGTCGCCCCGGTCAGAAGGATCATGGCCAGCCTCCGCGCGGGATCAGTCCCGTTCGGATGCTAGACGATGCCTGCTTCCCCCTCCAGCGGCGCGTCGGGAAGCCTCAGTGGTCGTGGCCGCCGTGCCCGCCCAGGCTCACCGTGTATTGCAGGACGATCTGATCGTCCTCCGCGCCGTGCGCCAGCGATTCCCGGTTGTACTGCAAGCGCAGTTGCCCGAACCGGTCGCTGGTCCAGTCGCCCATGACGGCGAGCGCGCTCGGTTCGTGATCGACGTGCGCCGCGCTCGGCGGGACAAGACGCGCATAGCGCGCGCCGATCCGCCACTGGGGCGCCAACTTGTAGACCGCCTGCGCATACCACCCGGCGCTCCTGCCATCGGCGGTCAGCTCGTGCTCCTCCATCTCATCGTCCTCCAGCGTGTAGACGCCGTCGTCGGTCTGCCAGAGATACTCGCCCTGGAGGATCACTTCGCTCTGCCTCGCATTGCCCGTCGGCGCCCAGGCAAAGCGGATGTCGGTTCCGAAGAGCGCGCGGTCGCCGCTGAACACGCCGTCGGAGAAGATCGACGCCGGGGTCATCTCATCGTCGTGGTCGTGTTCGTCAGCGTGCTCGTCGTCGTGGTCGTCCATCTCGCCGTCGTGCTCATCGTCGTGGTCGTCCATCTCGTCGTCGTGGTGGTCTTCCTCATCATGATGATCCATGTCCTCGTCGTGCTCGTCGTCATGCCCGTGCTCGTCGTGCGCGTGGCCGCCGCCCACAACCTCTCCACTCAGGAGGGAGGCCCCGATGCCCCATGACGAGTCGCTGCCCAGGTCTCCGCCGATCCGTGCATAGGCCGAGAGCGCCCGGCGCCCGTTGTCGGACCCGCCGAAGGGACGATCGTCGCCACGAAAGAGGCCGCCGCCGATCTCCGTGCGAACAGCGCCGGGCAACGCGAGCGAGAGCTGGATGCCATCGTCGTTGAAGGCGCCGTCCAGAAAGGCCCGGTAGGGCAAGGGGCGGTCGGCGAAGTCGTCTTCGTGCGAATGACGCTCGTTGAGATAGCCGAACGACCACAGCTTGCGGCCCGCCGACACGGTGAAGTTCTCGGTCAAGCCTAATCCCGGCAGCGTCTGCACATAGGCCTCTTCGAGCTCGAGCTCCGCCGGCTCGCCGGGGTGAGCGCCAATGCCGAGCACGAGACTGGCACGCGCCGCGTTGCCGACATCGCCTGACAGGCTCAGCTCGCTATGGCCCACCGAGAAGCCTTCCGGCGCGCGCTCGCTCTCGTGGCCGAAGCGGAACCCGGCGATCTCCGACTCTTCGGCCGAGAAGGAGGTGAACATGCCCCGGAGCACCGCGCCGATTTCCGGCTCGAGCATGGCCCCATGGTCGTCGTGCTCGGCCATTTCCTCGCCGTGGCCGTGAGTGTCACGATCGTCGTGAGCGCCATGATCATCGTGAGCGTCATGGGCGCCATGATCGTGAGGGTCCGGCGCCTCGCCGCCGACCCTCGACTGCAGCGCTTCGAGCTTTTCCTCCAGCGCCCTGATGCGCGCTTCGTATTGCTCCCGCAGCGTCGCAATCTCGACGGCGAGAATGGCCGCCATCGGCGTGTCGGTATCCGATTGGGCCTGTGCCGGAGGCGGTGTCAGGGTGGCCCCGAAGGCCGCAGTCGCGGCACTTGCGGCAAGGAGCATCTTGTAGCGCATGTCACCACTCCATCGCGGGTTGGTTCGGTCGCCCGAAGGCAGGATGATCGATATGAAATACTATTGCGCTACAAGATAACGTATCAATAAGGGTTGTCAACGAATGGACGGGGCGGCCCCCGCGTCAGTGCATCTTTCGAGTTAGTAGGGCGCGCCCGAGAGCGCCATCGCCACGGTATGCTCGATGTCGGAGATCGCGTTCGCTAGCTCGCGGCCGATCAGGTCCATCTTGCGCAGCTGCTCGACGCGCGGGCGGCACTGCTCCATGTCCTTGCCGGAGAAGATGTCGCCTAGAATGTCGCAGGCATCCACCAGGCCGATCAGGGCGACGTCGCGCGGGTCGGGGATGTCGTCGGAGAACAGGACCTCCCCGATCCGCAGCTTGACCTCCTGCTCCACGTTGCCGTCGATCGTGGGATAGCGGCGCATGCGGAAGGCCCACATCACCCTCTGCTCGCGCACCTGCACGATGCCGCGCGCGACGAGGCTTTCCAGCGCCTGCTCGCGGATGGCGGGCGCATCTTCGACCGACAGCACCCTGATCCAGGCCCGCGTATCCGAGTCGCCCTCGTGCGCAACGATCTTTGCCAGGGTGCCGTCGAGCATGGGGTTGCCGGTCGGCGTCGGGTCGGTAACCACGAGCGCCTGCGGGTCGGTGTCGATGCGGTAGGCGAAGGCCAGGTCCATCAATACGGCACCGCCAATGGCGCACCCCAGGTTGGCCTTCGAGATCGGCACGAAGGTGCCGTCCTCGTCGTCCAGCAGCAGGAGCAGTATCTCTTCGGTGAAGGTCAGCATGTCGAATTCCCGTCGCGTCGTCGCGTCGAATGCCAAAGCGATCAATGGACACCGCGCGCGGGTCTGTCAACGGCCGCTCCCTGCCGGCGCATCGAGCAGAGGGCTTCGGCTACAGCGAGCGGGATCAGATGCGGGGGCGGCGGTCGGTTGCGATCAGACCGGCCACGACGCCGAGACCGGCGCCCGAGACCGCGAGCATCACCCACCAGGAGGCAGCCCAGCCGCCGAGGCCCTCGACGGCGGCGGCCATCACCGGGGGACCCAAGAGGCTGCCGATTGCCGCCCCCTGCACCACGAAGCCGCTGGCCATGGCGACGAAGGCAGCGCGCGGCGCGTGGGCGGCGGCACCGGCGATTGCCGCCGCCGGCAGCAGGCCGCCGACCGCGCTGAACACGAAGGCGAGCACGATCTTGAGGTCGCCAGACGTGCCCGAGAGGAAGATCCCGGCCGACGAGCCGCCCATGGCGCAGAAGGCGATCCCGGTCAGCGCCCAGCGCGGTGCGCGCCGGTACATCAGCCAGGCAGCAGCGAAGTTGCCGAAGGCGTTGGCTGCCACCACCATCGCGCCCCAGATCGCAGCTCCAGCCGCGCTGCGCCCCTGCGTCTCGATCAGGAAGGTCGGCAGCCAGGCCGTGATCGCGAACCACTGCAGCGTGTAGAGGGCGAACGAGAGACCGAAGAGCCAGAGAGCGGCCCGCACCAGGGTCTCGCGCACGCCGGGCCAATCGAGAGCCTGGGCGTCGAAGGCGACCGGCCAGCGGCGCGGATGCAGGCTCCAGCCGAGCGCCGCCATGAAGAGCGCGACCAGCACGGCGCTCACCAGCCAGAAGCCGCGCCAGCCGATGGTATCGAGCAGCGCCGGCGCGATCAGCATGGCGATCGCCATCCCGATCGGCATGTAGGCGCCCCAGATGCCGAAGGCGAGCCCGTGATCGCGGGGGCGCGCGGCCGTGGCGATCAGCTTTGGTGCGGTCACCGTGATGCCCACGAAGCCGAAGCCCTCGATGAAGCGCGCGACCAGCAGCCAGGTGCTGCCGCTCACCAGCCCGCCCATCAGGCTGCCCACGCTGAGGAAGGCCAAGCCCACCAGCATCAGCCGGCGCGGGCCCACGCGATCGGAGATCAGACCCACCGCGACGGCGACGGCGGCACCGATCCCGTAGTAGATCGAGGTGAGCCAGCCGGCGGTGACGAGGTCGAGGCCCAGGCTCTCGCGCAGCACCGGCAGCGCGGGCGGCACCTTGCCGACCTGAAAGCCGGCGAGGATGCCAGCGCCCAGGGCCATCAGCACGATGTCCCAGCGGGTGGCCTCGGCGGGCGCCGGCCCCTGGCTCATGACACGTGTCGGCACGCCGTCACCCGGCCGCTGCGTCTCGCACGGCCAGCGCGATGCGCGTTGCCGTAGACTCGTCGAGATCGGCGTGCATCGGCAGGCACAGCACTTGCCGGCTGAGGCGCTCGCTGACCGGGAGCGAGCCGGGGCCCTCGCCGTACTCACGATAGGCCGGCTGCAGGTGCATCGGAACGGGGTAGTGGATCGCGGTCGGGATCCCCTGCGCCGCGAGGGCCGCCTGAACCTTGTCGCGCCCTTCCAGCCGGATCGTGTACTGCGCCCAGGTCGAGCGCCGCGCCGGCAGCCGCCCCGGCAACCCGACTGCCCCGGCGAGCACCGACTCGTATGCCACCGCGACCCGCTCGCGCGC
Source organism: Alphaproteobacteria bacterium (assembly GCA_963422645.2). Taxonomy (GTDB): domain Bacteria; phylum Pseudomonadota; class Alphaproteobacteria; order UBA828; family UBA828; genus WTGU01. The sequence goes on along the minus strand of CAXXVO010000004.1, from coordinate 214,647 downwards.
GTCGATCTCGGCATCGAAGGCGGCGAGCTTGACCAGCAGAACCGCGGCCTGGAGGGTATCGAGGCGGCTGTTGAGACCGACGCGGACGATGTCGTACTTGCCCTCGCCCTGGCCGTGCTGGCGGATCGAGCGCCAGCGCGCCGCCCGCTCCCCGTCGCCGGTGAAGAGCGCCCCGCCGTCGCCGTAGCCGCCGAGGGGCTTCGCCGGATAGAAGCTGGTGGTGGTGACCGGTGCCAGCGCGCCCACCGGGCGGCCGCCGCTCGCCCCACCGAAGCTCTGCGCCGCGTCGTCGATCAGCAGCAGGCCCCGCTCCGCGGCCAGCGGCGCGAGCGCGTCGTAGTCCGCCGCCTGGCCGAACAGATCCGCCGCGATCACCGCCTTCGGCGTGAGCCGCCCTTCCGCCCTTACGCGCGCGATTCGCGCGGCGAGGTCGGCGGGATCCATCATGCAGCTCTCTTCGACCACATCGACGAAGACCGCCGATGCGCCCACCAAGGCCACCACGCCCGCCGTCGCGGGAAAGGTGAAGCCGGGGACGAAGACCGCGTCGCCCGGCCCGATCCCCTCGGCCATCAATGCGATCTGAAGGGCGTCGGTGCCGCTCGCGCAGGTGAGGGCGTGGGCGACGCCGGCGCGCGCGGCCAGCGCCGTCTCCAGCTCGACAACCGGCGGGCCCAGGACGAAGCGGCCGTCCTCGAGCACCCGCGCGAGCCCGGCATCGATATCCGCCTTGAGCCGCCGGTACTGCGCGCCCAGGTCGATGAAGGCGATGGGGTCGCGGCTGGTGTCTCGATCGTTCGGTGGCATGCGGCTCCGTCTCTGTTGGTCGCACCGGAGAGCGTCCCCGCGACGACTCTGACCGCGTCGCTTCCGGTGCATCGTCTTGTGGCGGGCACCCAAACAGGAACAAGAACAGGGCGCCGCATTGCATCGGCACCGGCTTGTCGTTACCCTTTTATATCATCGTGATACCGCAGGTTCATGGACGAACCGGCGACGAACCGGCGATTTCCCATGGCGAAAAGACTACCCGTCGGCAGCGCCGACGCGCAGAGTGAGCCGCTCTCGAAGGCCGCGGGGCTGCGCGGCCTGCTGCAGGCCCCAGCGCTTGCCTTCATCATGGAGGCGCATAACGGCCTCTCCGCCAAGATCGTGGAGGAGACCGGATTCGAGGGCATCTGGGCCTCAGGCCTTTCGATGTCGGCGGCGCTCGGCGTTCGCGACAACAACGAGGCCTCCTGGACCCAGGTCCTGGAAATGCTGGAGTTCATGGCCGACGCCACCACGATCCCCATCCTCGTGGACGGCGACACCGGCTACGGCAACTTCAACAACGTGCGCCGCCTGGTGAAGAAGCTCTGCCAGCGCGGCATCGCCGGAGTCTGCATTGAGGACAAGCTCTTCCCCAAGACCAACTCCTTCATCGGCGAGAACCAGCCGCTCGCGGACGTGGACGAGTTCTGCGGCCGCATCAAGGCGGGCAAGGACAGCCAGAGCGACGACGACTTCCAGATCGTCGCGCGCATCGAGGCGCTGATCGCCGGCTGGGGCATGGACGAGGCGCTGCGCCGCGCGGAGGCCTATCACGAGGCCGGCGCCGACGCGCTGCTGATCCACTCCAAGAAGGCGACCGCTGACGAGATCACCGGCTTCTGCGAATCCTGGGGCGGCCGCGCGCCGGTGGTGATCGTGCCGACCATGTATCACCGCACGCCGACGCAGACCTTCCGCGACGCCGGCGTCTCCATGGTGATCTGGGCCAACCACAACATGCGCGCAGCGGTCTCCGCGATGCGCTCGGTCTGTCAGGCCATCAAGGAGAGCGAATCGCTCAACGCCGTCGAGGAAGAGATCGCGCCGGTGCGGGAGGTGTTCGAGCTCACGGGCCAGGCGGAGCTCGCCGCGGCCGAGGCCCGCTATCTCGCCGCCGGCGGCGGCCCCCGCGCGATTCTGCTTGCCGCCTCGCGCGGCGCAAAGCTCGGCCCGCTCACCGAGCAACGCCCCAAGTGCATGATCGACGTGCGCGGCGAGCCCCTGATTCAACGCCTGTTGCGAACCTTGAACCGGAGCGGACTGCGGGACGTAACGGTGGTGCGCGGCTATCGCAAGGACGCGATCGACCTCGCCGGCATCGAGGCGGTGGACAACGATCGCTTCGACGAGACCGGCGAGGCCGCCTCCCTCGCCTGCGCCCGCAACAGTCTCCGCGGGCCCTGCCTGGTCTCCTACGGCGACATCCTCTTCCGCCGGCACGTGCTGGACGGCCTGCTCGCCGCCGACGGCGACATCGTGACGGTGGTGGATGCCAGGCGCCGTAGCGACAGTGCCCGCTCCCCCGACCGCACGGTCGACTGGGTGCGCTGCTCGCGGCCCTTCACCGGCAGCTATCTAGACGACGACCGCGTGACGCTGGAGGCGATCGGGAGCGATGCAGCGGAGCCTGAGTCCGCCCACGGCGAGTTCATCGGCCTCACCAGGCTGACCGAGACCGGCGCCACCCTGGTGCGGGGCGCGCTCGATGCCATGAGCAAGGACGGCAGCCTCGATGCCGCCGACCTGCCCGAGCTCCTGGCCCGCCTCATCGCCCAGGGCGCGGCCATCGACGTGCTCTACGTCACCGGCCACTGGCTGGACGTAGACGACGCCTTCGACCTCGCATCCCTCCGCAACCTGGTTTAGCTCGCAGTTCTCACCACGGTCACGGCCGAGAGCCGTACCGGGAGCCAGCGGCATCGTGCAACGCAGGCGCGGCCAACGGCCGGATTGAGATTGCTCTGCCAAACGGCTAGTTGAGAAGATCCCCTACACAGAGGGAGCCGTGCCAGACGCAGCGACCAGCCCCGCGACTGCGGACAGGAGCACCGAAGCCGCGCGCGAGTTCGGCGGCCCGATCGGTGCGGCCGTCGTCATCACGCTCTCGCACGCGTTGATGCTCTATCTCTGGGTCGCGTGGCGTTTTCACGACGGCGCCCTCTTCTATCCGGCGAGTCTCTCCGAGGTGGGGCCCTTCCTCGGGCAAATCTGGGAGCACATCGTTGAGCACGCAGTGCCGTCCTGGAGCACGTTCGCAATCTATTGGGGGTTCCTGGCCACAGAAGGATTGATGGCCGCCCTCATTCCGGGACTGGAGATCAAGGGGTTGCCGATCCCATCGCGCGGCGGCCGGCGATTGGTCTACCGTTGCAATGGGATCACGGCCTGGTGGCTGACGCTGGCCGGCGTCGCCGTGCTGCACGTCACGGGCATCTTCCCCTTGCAGACGATCTACGAGCAATTCGGCGCGTTCATGGTCGCCGCGATGATCACCGCGAACGCGATCGCAATCGGCGTCTACGTCGGCGCACGGGTCACGGGCAACGCGGAGCGGAGGGCGGGCAACGTCCTCCACGACTTCTTCATGGGGGCGTGGCTCAACCCGCGCATCGGAATGCTCGACCTGAAGATGTGGGCGGAGATTCGCGTCTCGTGGCTAACGCTCTTTCTGCTCACGGCGAGCGCTGCCGCCCACCAGCACGCCACTTACGGCACGGTCAGCACGCCCATGATCTTCATGCTGGTGGCGCACTTCCTCTACGCCAACGCCTGCATGAAAGGCGAGGAGTGCATCCCCACGACGTGGGACATCTTCCACGAGAAGTGGGGCTGGATGCTGGTTTTCTGGAACCTGGCAGGGGTGCCTTTCGTCTACTGCTTCAGCGCCATGTACATCGCGTCCCGCCCGCCCTTCGAGCTCTCGATTTCCTACACGGCGTTCTGTTTCGCCCTCCTCATCGGCGCTTACTACGTGTGGGATACGGCGAACAGCCAGCGCAATCGCTTCCGCATGCAGCTCAACGGCTCGTTTGTGAGGCGAAAGGCGTTCCCGCAGCTGCCCTGGGGCACGCTCGAAAATCCCCGCTACCTGGATACCAAGGCCGGTTCAAAGCTGCTCGTCGACGGATGGTGGCGCTACGCCCGCAAGCCCCACTACACTGCAGACGTACTCATGGCGCTGTCGTGGGGCCTGATCTGCGGCTTCGATCACTTCCTGCCTTACTTGTACGTGGCGTTCTTCGTACTGATGCTGCTTCATCGCGCGGCCCGCGACATCGCCCGCTGCAAGAGGAAATACGGCGCCGACTGGGATCGCTACAGCAAGGAGATCCCGCACCTCTTCATACCCAAGGTCTTTTGACCCGGCTTCCTTGCCGCGCCCGATGACCTGACCCCTTGTGCGTCGGCGGCCCGTGCTGGAGCCGAACGTGCGCGTGTTCGTGGGGGTTGCCATTCGTGCCGATTCCGGAGAAACAAGTGCGATGCCCAAGGTGCTGACACAGGCTGCGATCGAGCAGTACAGGCGGGACGGCTACTGCAAGCCCTTTAGCCTGTTCGAGCCGGGTGAAGCGGCCGCGATGCGCGGCGCGCTGGAGTGCCTGGAGTCGGAACACGGAGGACCTCTCAAGGGCACATTTCGCATCAAGGGCCATCTGCTCCTGCGCTGGATGACGGACCTGGTCCGCAACCCCCGCATTCTGGATGCGGTGGAGGACCTCATCGGCCCCAACATCATTTGCTGGACCAGCCAATGGTGGATCAAGGAGCCGCACTCGCCCCAGTACGTCTCGTGGCATCAGGACAGCAATTACTGGGGCCTGGATACGGACCACCTGGTCAGCGCGTGGGTGGCCCTCTCGCCGGCGACGGTGGAGAGCGGCTGCATGCGCTTCATGCCCGGCAGCCACCTCGGCCCCAGGCTGCCGCACCGCGAGACCTGGCACGACGACAACATGCTGTCCCGCGGCCAGGAGATCAGCGCGGGGATCGACGAAGCCGAAGCCGTCAACATGGAGGTCGGCACCGGCGAGGCGGCGCTCTTCGCGTACCGCCTCGCGCATGCCTCTCACCCCAACCGCAGCGACGACCGGCGCATCGGGATCGCCATTCGCTACATGCCGCCCGACGCGCGTCAGACTCTTTCCGACTGGGACAGCGCGACCCTGGTCAGAGGCGAGGACAGGTTCGGCTACTTCGAGCACGAGCCGACGCCGGCCCGCGATTTCGACCCGGTCACGGTCGAGTTCCACAAGCGCACGGAACTCAATCACCGCCGCATCGTCTACCAGGGCACGGGCCTGACCGAGCACCGCACCTAGCCAACACGATCCCGTTTTATCCCGCTGAATCCCGGATGCGGGCTGGCCCGATGGACGCCGCGGCGAGAATTTGGCAAGCTCGCCAGCGCCCGGCGCAGCCCGTGCCGGCCCTTCGGGGATAGCCGCCATGGAAGACCTGCCCTCCCCCGCATCCGATACGATCACCGTCGGCGGCGGCACCATGTCGGCCGCAGCACCGGACTTCGACCCGATGCTGCTCTCGGTGCTCTCCAGCCGCTTCGGCGCCATCCTGCGCGAGATGAGCAACGGCGTGCTGCGCGCGAGCAAGTCGGGCGTCATCAAGATCGCGCGCGACATGTCCTGCGCCATCCTCACCTACGACCACCGGCTGGTCTGCATCGAGGAGTGCATCCCGGTGCACGCGGCGGCGATCGACCTCACGACCCGGCCGCTCACCGAGCTCTTCGACGACATCGAGGAGGGCGACGCCTTCCTCAACAACTGCCCCTACACGGGCGTCACGCACCACGCGGACCTGACGCTCTGCGTGCCGGTGTTCTTCAACGGCAAGCCGCTCTTCTGGACCGTCTCGCGCGCTCACCACGCCGATGTCGGCGCGCCGATCCCGTCGACCTACCTGCCTTACGCCAAGACCATCTACGAGGAAGGGCTGCACTTCCCCGGTGTGCGCGTGGAGCGGGGCTACAAGGAGATCCGCGACATCATCCGCATGGCCAAGATCAAGGTGCGGGTGCCCGACCTCTGGTACGGCGACTATCTGGCCCAGGTAGGTGCCTGCCGCACGGCGGAGCGCCGGATCAAGGAGCTGGTCGAGAAACACGGGCCGGAGACCATCGCCGAATTCGTCGAGGCCTGGATGGCCTATGGCGAGCGCCGCGCCGCCGCCGCAATCAGGACGCTGCCGGCGGGCACCTGGTCTTACGAGAACCGGCACGATCCGCTGCCGGGCGTCGCCGACGAGGGGATTCCGGTCCGGGCGCAGGTGACGGTCGATCCCGACGAGGCGATGATCACGGTGGATGTGCGCGACAATATCGACTGCATCCCAAGCGGACTGAACCTGAGCGAGACCTGCTCCATCGCCGCCTGCCGAGCCGGCGTCTTCTACAACATCGACCACACCATCCCGCATAACGAGGGCAGCGCGCGGCGCATCCGGGTGCTACTGCGCGATGGCTGCATCGTCGGCCGGCCGCGCTATCCCGTCGGCACCTCGGTCGCCACCACCAATGTCACCGACCAGCTGGTCAACGCGGTCTCCTGCTGCTTCGCCCAGATTGGGCCCACCCATGGCATGGCCGAGGGCGGCTATCAGCAGGCGCTCGGCCTCGCCGTGATCTCGGGCGAGGACCCGCGCCGCGACGGCCAGACTTACGTCAACCAGATGTTCATCGGCTTCGGCGGCGGGCCGGGACTGCCGGGCCACGACGGCTGGGTCACCTACGGCGGGCCGGTAGACGGCGGCATGCAGATCCTCTCACCTACCGAGGTGGACGAAAGCATGTTCCCCATCCACTTCGAGTGCCGTGAGCTCGCCACTGACACGCTCGGCCACGGCGAGTGGGACGGCGCGCCGGGCACGCTCGCCGTATACGGCCCCGTCGCTGGCGAGATGACCGCGGTCTATTGCAGCGACGGCGACACCTACCCGTCCAAGGGCGTGCGCGGCGGCAGCGACGGCGCGCCCTCGGTCAACCAGAAACGCACAGCCGACGGCACCCTCGTCACCCTCCCCTCTTTCCACGAGGAGCGCTGCGCGCCGGGCGAGATGTTCCGCTTCGTCACCACAGCCGGCGGCGGCTACGGCGATCCCACGCGGCGCGATCCGGCAGCGGTCGCGCGCGCGGTGGACAACGGCTGGCTCAGCCCCGAGAAGGCGACGGAGGTCTACGCCGTTGCGCTGCGCCGCGCCGCCGACGGCATCGCGCACGAGGTGGACGCGGAGGAGACCGCACGGTTCCGGCAGGCGCGCAAGGGCGGGGCCGAGGCCTAGATGGCCGCTGCACCCCCGCCCGGAGATTTCCGGGTCTGTATCGATATCGGCGGCACCTTTACCGACTGCGTCGTCGCGCAGGACGCGCGCGGAGAACAAGGCTCAGATTCGGACCAGCGTCTGCGCATCTTCAAGACGCCGTCAACGCCGTCTGCGTTCGAGCAGGGCTTCATGAACGCGCTGGGACTGGCGGCCGAGGGCTACGGGCTGGAACTCCCCGACTTCATGGCGCGGGTGGCGCGCATCGTCCACGGCACCACGGTCTCGACCAACGCGCTGCTGGAAGGCAAGCACGCGACCGTGGGGCTGATCTGCACCCACGGCTTCCGCGACATTCTCACGCTGCGCGAGGCGCCCCGCAAACCACCCTTCCACTGGCGCCTCACCTACCCCGAGCCCTTCGTGCCCCGGATTCGGACGCGCGGCGTGCGCGGGCGGATCGATGCCGCCGGCGCGGAGCACACGCCGCTCGCGGAAGGCGACGTGCTCGCGGCGGTCGAGGATTTCCAGAAGATCGGCGTGGAGGCGGTCGCGGTCTGCCTGCTCTGGTCGGTGGTGAACGGCGACCACGAGCGGCGCGTGGGCGAGATTGTGCGGAGGGCCTGGCCCGAGATCCCAGTGACCCTCAGCCACCGGCTCAACCCCATCGCCCGCGAGTACCGCCGCGCCGTCTCCGCCGCAATCGACGCCGCGCTCCGGCCGGTGGTGAGCGCTTACGTCCACGCGCTCGATGGGGGCCTCAGGGAGAGCGGCTACGGCAACGAGCTGATGATCGCGAATTGCCTGGGCGGCATGATGCCGCCGGACGAAATCGCCGAGCGGCCGATCTACAGCGTGATGTCCGGGCCGACGCTGGCCCCGGTCGCGGCCAAGCGGCTCGCAGACGCGCCCGATCTCGTGGTCGTCGACATGGGCGGCACCTCGTTCGATGTCTCCGCGGTGCGGGACGGGCAGCTCGTCATATCGCCCGAAGCGATGCTGACCGAGTTCGACATGCTGGGCATCCCCAAGGTCGACGTGCGCTCGGTGGGGGCGGGCGGCGGCTCCATCGCCCACGTGGACGCGGGCGGACTGCTCCGCGTGGGGCCGGAGAGCGCGGGCGCGGACCCCGGTCCCGCCTGCTACGGGCTTGGCGGCACCCGGCCCACCGTGACGGACGCCGACGTGGTGCTCGGCATCATCGACCCCGACTACTTCCTCGGCGGCCGGATGCGGCTCGACAAGGCGGCGGCGGAAGCGGCGGTCGGCACCATCGCCAGCACGGTCGATCACACCATGATCGCCGCCATCGAGGACATCACCGTGCAGGAGGGGATCGACCCGCGCGAGAGCTACTTCGTGGCCGGCGGCGGGGCGACCGCCGTGCATATGGGCCAGATGGCGCGGGTGCTCGGCATCAAGGGCTACATGGTGCCAAAATTCTCGGCCGGCTTAAGCGCCTTCGGCGGCTTGATCTCCGACATCGTGTGGGAGGAGACCGGGACGCTGGTGACCGACGCCGCGCGCTTCGACGTCGAGGGAGTCAACGGGGTGCTGGCCACGCTGGTCGAGCGGGGCCGCGCCTTCCTCGCCCGCGCGGGCATCGCCGAAGCCGATCAGCGCTTCGAGTACGCCTATCTCGGCCGCTACCAGTATCAGTCATGGGAGATCGAGGTGCCCTTCGCAACAACGGACGGCGCGCTCGCCGCCGACAACGTGGCCGGGCTGGCGGACGGCTTCCATCGGATGCACGAGCGCATCTACACGATCAAGAACGAGAACGACCTGGTCGAATTCACCACCTGGAAGGTGCGGGCCATCGGACCGGCCGCTGCCGATCTCGCACCGGCGGAAGGCGCGGCAATGGCGGGGGCGGCCGAGCCCCACGGCACGCGCCAAGTCCACCTGCCCGGCCGGGATGCGCCCGAGACGGTACCGGTCTATCGCGGCAACGACCTCGCACCCGGTGCCACGATCGCGGGCCCCGCCATCGTCGAGGAAGCGACAACCACGGTCCTCGTTCCCGAGGACGCGGAAGCCGTCATCGACCCGCTCGGCAACTACCGCGTGACGCTGGTATAGCCGCGTAGGGTTAGGGCTTCCGCCCGATCGCCTCACCCCAGGCGAAGGCTGCGAATGCGCCGGGCTCGTTCACCCAAGCGTCGAGTGATCTGCGCCACCGGTCGAACTGTTCCTGGCTCGCCAGCCCGTGCTTCATCGCCCTTTCCATGGTGAGGGGCGAGAAGAACCAGCCGACAATCAGGCCGTGAAGAAAGGCGAGGTCGCCGGCCGTGTCGTAGGTTTCGAAGGAGGCGGTTGCGCGCACGTCCGTGAACCCGGCGTCAAAGAAGGCGCGCTTCAGCTCGCGGCCCATCTGCGGATGGCCGCCATTGGCCGCAAGCAGCTTGAGGAAGGTCGCCCACACCGTGTCGCCGCTGATGCCGCCCAGATCGCGCGCGGGCTCGAAGAACGACGAGTCGCCGAACACCTCACGCGCGGCGAAGAGACCGCCGGGCTTCAGCACCCGCTTCACCTCGGCGAGTACGGCCTGCGTGCGGGGAGCATGGTTGAGCAGGGCGTGGCAGTGGGCCACGTCGAAAGTCGCATCATCGAAGGGAAGCTCGGTCGCATCCCCGGCTTGAAAGACCGCGTTGTCGTGGCCGCCGGCCTTGGCGGCCGCGCTGGCCATCTCGATCTGCGAGGCCTCCATGTCGATGCCTCGCAGCTCGCCAGGCGCGACGGCATCCGCCAGCCCCACAGAAATCGTACCGGGGCCGCAGCCGAGGTCGAGCAGGCGCATGCCGGGCTCGAGGTGCGGCAGCAGATGGGCGGCGCAGTCCGCCGCGTTCCTGCGTTCGAGCATTTTTTGGAACTCGGGGCCGTAGCCCATGGTGTAGGTGGGCGTCGGCGCGCCCGTCGTGTCGTTGCGGCTCATCGATGGCTCCCGGTCCGAGATTGTCGACTTTACGGGCATAAGGCGAATGCGCGACGCTACGCAAGAGACGCATTGCGGGTCGATGCAAATGCGCCGTGACGACGAAGGGAGGGAGGAGTTTGGTGGAAAAGACTTCGGAAGGCGCCTGCCATTGCGGCGCGATCGGGGTTGCGCTGGAGGTGGAGGACGACACCCCCCTCTCCCCGCGCCATTGCGGCTGCAGCTTCTGCCAGAAGCACGGCAGCCTCTACGTCTCCGCACCATCGGGTCGGCTCACGATCACGCTGGCCGAGCCCGACCGTGTGAGCCGCTACGCCTTCGGCCACGAGACCGCGACTTTCCTCGTCTGCAGCCGCTGCGGCGTGATCGCGGCGGCTGTTTGCGAGATGGAGGGGCGCCTCTATTCGGTCCTCAACTCGAACCTGCTGGAGCCGCCGCTTGACGTGAACCGGGCTTCCGTCCCCATCGCCGACTACGAGGCGGAGGATGTCCCCGGCCGGCTCGCACGCCGCAAGCAGCGCTGGATCGGGAACGTCACCATCGTCGAGCGGTAGCCCCGTTGGGGTCAGAGGGCTGAAAGGAACTCCGAAAAACTCTCGTTAAACCGCTCGGGATACTCCCAGAACATCATGTGCCCGCCGAAGGCCTCGACGCGCGCGTTGGGGCAATGCTTGGCCAGGAAGGGCTTGGCGGTCTCGGCCCAGTGGTCGGCGACGTAGAAGATCGACGGTATGCTCGCGTCCACCTGCTTCGCCTCCTCCAGGTAGTTCGCGAAGCACACGTCGGCGATGAGATTGGCGGCGATGAGCGGCGGCGTCGCGAGCGACTGCTCGACAATCCAGGCGGTCACCTCCGGCGACATCTCGCCTTCGATCATGATGTTGTCGGCATACCAAGTGACGACGCCGCGCTGGCCTTGCGCAGTCTGCACCCCCTGAAAGAACCCGGCCAGAGCATCGATCGCGCCTTCGACCCAGTCGCTCTGGTCGTAGCTCATCCCGAGCGGCGGCATGTCGATGGAGACGAGGCCACGAATTCCGTCCGTGCCGCGATTGCGGACGTGGTGCCATGCGGTCAACGAGCCGGCAGACCAGCCCGCCAGGATCGGAGTCTCGACCTTCAGGTGATCGAGCAGCACGGCGAGATCGGCCGCTTGCGTGGCGTAGTTGTTGCCGTCGCTCGTGACGGTCGAGCGGCCGTGGCTACGCGGGTCGAAGGAGATCACCCTGTAGCGATCCGAAAACGCCGCGAATTGATGGTCGAAGACCCTGGTGGTGAAGGTCCAGCCGGGAATCAGGACCAGCGCAGGCCCCTCCCCCTCGTCCTCGTAGTAGATGTCGACGCCGGGGGCGACCTCGACATAGGCACCGACGCGTTGAGCGGCCATGACACTCTCCTGCTTGGAACCGTTGGGCAGCGCTGCCGACGAAATCTAACCGTTGCGATAAATGTAGCTGTAGCCGTTGATGGCGGGCACGCCGCCGAGATGGGCGTAGAGAACCCTGGACCCCGGCGGGAAGTACCCCTTCCGCACGAGGTCGATCATGCCCTGCAAGGATTTCCCCTCATAGACCGGGTCGGTCATCATCCCTTCCGTGCGCCCTGCGAGGCGGATCGCGTCGTTGGTCTCAGCCGAGGGCACGCCGTAGGCGGGATAGGCGTAGTCCTCGAGCAGGACGAGATCGTCGTCCGCGATGGCGCGGTCGAGTTCCACCAGCTCCGCCGTGTTGCGGGCGATCTCCATCACCTGCGCGCGGGTCTGTGCCGGCGTTCCCGACGCGTCGATTCCGATGACCCGGTCGGCGCGGCCGTCCTTCGCGAAGCCGACCAGCATGCCGGCGTGGGTGGAGCCGGTGACGGTGCAGACGATGACGTAATCGAACCTGATGCCGAGCTCTTGCTCCTGCGCTCGCACCTCCTCGGCGAAGCCGACGTAGCCGAGCCCGCCGAACTTGTGAACCGAGGCGCCCGCCGGAATGGCGTAGGGCTTCCCGCCCTTCGCCTTCACGTCCTCGAGCGCCCGCTCCCAGCTCTCCCGAATCCCGATGTCGAAGCCTTCGTCGACCAGCTCGATCTCCGCCCCCATCACTCGGCTCATCAGGATGTTCCCGACCCGGTCGTAGACGGCGTCCTCGAAGGGCACCCAGCTCTCCTGAACCAGGCGGCAATTCATGCCGAGCTTGGCGGCGACCGCTGCGACCTGGCGCGTGTGGTTCGACTGCACCCCGCCGATCGTGACCAGGGTATCCGCATTGGAGGCGATGGCATCGGGCACGATGTACTCGAGCTTGCGGATCTTGTTGCCGCCGAAGGCGAGGCCCGAATTGCAATCGTCGCGCTTGGCGTAGAGCTCGACCGCGCCGCCCAGATGCTCGGAGAGCCGATCCAGCTTCTCGATGGCCGTCGGGCCGAAGGTCAGCGGATAGCGTTCGAATTTCTCCAGCATTCGCTTCTCCCGCTGCTCCTGGGCCAGGCCCGCCCCGCCCCGCGCCGCGTTTGCCGCACCCATGCGGCCAGCAAACAGGGTCGATGCTATGATTTATCGAATGGGGTGGCGCGCCGCAACGCGGCCCTGACCGCCGGGTAGCAAGCACAGAGGCGCCAATCGTGCCGGATCGCGAAGACGACAGGCTGACGGGGCGGGTGCGCCGCTATGCGCGGGTCAGTACCTCGGTGGGCGGAATCGCGGCGCGCATGGCGGGCCAGCGCTACCTCGGCCTGCCCGCCGATCGGGAACGCAACGCCGAAGAGCTCAAGCGCGCCCTCGGCGGCCTCAAGGGGCCGCTGATGAAGGTCGCCCAGCTGCTCGCCACCATCCCCGGAGGCCTGCCCGAAGAGTACGCCGACGCGCTCGGCGCCCTGCAATCGCGGGCACCTGCGATGGGCTGGAGCTTCGTCAAGCGACGCATGGCGAGCGAACTGGGCCCCGACTGGCGTTCGGCCTTCGCCGCGTTCGAGGTGGAAGCCGCCGCCGCCGCCTCCCTCGGCCAGGTGCACCGCGCCACAGGGCACGACGGCGCGCCGCTCGCCTGCAAGCTGCAATACCCGGACATGGCGTCGGCGGTGGCGGCCGACATCCGCCAGCTCAAGCTGATCTTCGCCATCTATGCCCGTTACGACCGGGCCATCGACACCGGAGAGATCCACGCCGAGATCGCGGCGCGGCTCCGCGAAGAGCTCGACTACGAGCGCGAGGCCCGCCACATGGCCCTCTACGCCGAGATGCTGCGCGACGATCCGAGCGTTCACGTGCCGGTGGTGGAAGCCGGGCTGTCGACCGGGCGACTGCTCACCATGAACTGGCTCGAAGGCGCCCCCCTGCTCGACTTCAAGGAGGCCCCGGCCGAGCAGCGCAACGCCATCGCGCGCCACATGTTCGACGCCTGGTACGTGCCCTTCTACCGCTATGGCGTGCTCCACGGCGACCCGCACCTCGGCAACTACACGGTGCGCCCCGACGGCACGGTCAATCTCTTCGATTACGGCTGCATCCGCGTGTTCGGAGGCCGCTTCGTGCAGGGCGTGATCGACCTTTACCACGCGGTCCGCGACGACAATCGCGCACTTGCAGTACACGCCTACGAGACTTGGGGTTTCACCGACCTGTCGAACGAGATGGTGGATGCGCTCAACATTTGGGCCAACTACATATACGGGCCGCTGCTGGACGACCGCACCCGCATGATCGACGAGTCCGGCAACGCCCGCTACGGCGGCGCGGTTGCGGCAAAAGTCCATCGAGAGATACGGCGCCTCGGCGGCGTCACGCCGCCGCGCGAGTTCGTGCTGATCGACCGCTCGGCGATCGGCCTTGGCTCGGTCTACCTGCATCTCAAGGCCGAGCTCAACTGGCACCAGCTCTACGAGGCGTTGATCGAAGGCTTCGACACTGCTCTGCTGAACCGTCGTCAGGCCGCTGCGCTGAAAAATTGCGGCCTGCCCGAGGCCGCCTGACAACCCCCGCGCCGCCGCCTCCGACACCCATTCAAGCTTCCGTGAGAAGGCGCGAACCGAGCCTTGGCAAACCGCATCGGGCGGGGCATTGTGGCGCCGCTCCTGGAGAGTCAGAGTCGATGCGCGCATGAGGATCGGGGTCCCGAAGGAAATTGTCCCGGGTGAGACCCGCATTGCCGCGTCTCCGGATTCGATCAAGAAATTCACGGCTCTGGGCGTCGACGTGCTGGTGGAGAGTGGCGCCGGCGCCGGCGCTCAAATGTCGGACGAAGCGCTGACAGAAGCGGGCGCCCACATCGTCGTCGACGCGAAGGCGGTATACGGCGAGGCCGATCTCGTGACCAAGGTCCGCGCGCCGCTCTGTGACGGAAACGCGGCCGATGAGCTTTCGCTGTTGAAGCCGGACGCCGTGCTGGTGGGGCTGCTTGCCCCGCTGCAGCAGCGCGAGCAGGTCGCGCGCTACGCCGCCCACGGCGTTACCTCCTTCGCGATGGAGCTGATCCCGCGCATCAGCCGCGCGCAGTCGATGGATGCGCTGTCCTCGCAAAGCAACATCGCGGGCTACAAGACGGTGATCGACGCCGCCGACCATTTCGGCCGCATCCTGCCCATGATGATGACGGCAGCCGGCACCGTGGCTCCGGCGCGGGTCGTCGTGCTCGGCGCGGGGGTTGCCGGTCTTCAAGCGATCGCGACGGCCAAGCGGCTGGGCGCGCTGGTTTCCGCCTTCGACGTGCGCCCTGCCGTCAAGGAACAGGTCGAGAGCTTGGGCGCCAAGTTCATCTCGGTCGATGCCGACGCCGGCGACGCCGAGACTGCAGGCGGCTATGCCAAGGAAATGGGCGACGTATACAAGGATCGTCAGGCCGCGCTCATCCACGAGACGCTCACCAAGCAGGACATCTGCATCACCACGGCGCAGATACCGGGCAAGCCCGCCCCGGAACTGATCACCGAGGCGATGGTGAAGGACATGAAGCCCGGCTCGGTAATCGTCGACCTGGCCGTCGAGAGCGGCGGCAATTGCGCGCTGAGCGCCTTCGACCAGGTGGTCCTGCGCCACGGGGTCACGATCATCGGCCACGCCAACTACCCGGCGCGAGTCCCAGTCGATACCAGCACGCTCTATGCGCGTAACCTGTTCAACTTCATCCAGCCCATGATCAATCAGGAAAGCCGCTCGCTCGACATCGACTGGGAGGACGAGGTGATACGGGGAGCCTTGCTGACCAAGGGCGGCGCGGTAGTGAATCCGGCGCTCGAGGGCGGGGATATCTAACTGTGGAGGACGTGCTCGCGCTGCATCCGCTGGTCATCGCGGTCACGGTCTTCGTGCTCGCGGTGTTCATCGGATACTACGTCGTGTGGAGCGTGACACCCGCGCTGCACACGCCGCTGATTTCGGTCACGAACGCCATTTCGAGCGTGATCATCGTCGGCGCGTTGTTGGCCGTGACGCCGGCCGAGGGCAGCGTCCTCGCCAAGATTCTTGGTGGAGTTGCCGTCGGCCTTGCAGCCGTCAACATATTCGGAGGATTCACGGTCACACAGCGCATGCTCTCGATGTTCAAGAAGAAGAAGTAGGCGGCGCGCTCAATGACATCCAATTTGGCAGCGATTCTCTATCTGATCGCTGGTGTCTGTTTCATCATGGCCCTGCGCGGCCTCTCATCGCCCGCGACCGCGCGCAGCGGCAACATCTTCGGCATCGCCGGCATGGTGATTGCCATCGGCACGACCCTCGGCCAGCCGGGGATCGAGGACTACTTGTGGATCGGCGTCGGTATCGCCGTCGGCGGGCTGATCGGCACGGTGATCGCGCTCCGCATCCGCATGACCGCGATGCCCCAGCTGGTGGCCGCGTTCCACAGCCTGGTGGGGCTCGCCGCCGTGCTGGTTGCCGGCGCCGCGCTCTATGCGCCCGAGACCTTCCACATCGGCATGCCCGGCGACATCAGACTGGTGAGTCGGATCGAGATGAGCTTCGGCGTGGTAATCGGCGCGCTCACCTTCACCGGTTCGGTCGTCGCCTTCGCCAAGCTTCAGGAGTTGATGACCGGCGCGCCGCTGGTCTTTCGCGGCCAGCACCTGCTCAATCTCGCGATCATCATCGCGATCGTCGCCCTCGGCGCGGTCTTTTCCACCGAGCAGCAGGAGAGCGTGTTCTGGGCCATGACCGGGCTCGCCCTGCTCCTCGGCGTGCTGCTGATCGTCCCCATCGGCGGGGCCGACATGCCGGTCGTGATTTCGATGCTGAACTCGTACTCGGGCTGGGCGGCCGCGGGTATCGGCTTCACGCTGGAGAACACGGTGCTCATCGTGGTCGGTGCGCTGGTGGGCTCGGCTGGCGCGATCCTGAGCTACATCATGTGCCGCGCCATGAACCGCTCTTTCATCAGCGTGATCCTCGGCGGTTTCGGCACCGATTCCTCGAAGCCTCTCACGGCGGCGGACCGTACCCACAAGGCGGGCAGCGCCGACGACGCCGCCTTCATCATGCGCAACGCAGGCTCGGTGGTGATCGTGCCGGGCTACGGCCTCGCCGTGGCTCAGGCCCAGCACGCCGTGCGCGAGATGGCCGCCATGCTTCAGAAGGAAGGCGTCGACGTGCGCTACGCCATCCACCCGGTAGCCGGCCGAATGCCGGGCCATATGAACGTGCTCCTTGCCGAGGCCAATGTCCCCTACGACGAGGTCTTCGAGCTCGAGGACATCAACAGCGACATGCCGAACACCGATGTCGCCTTCGTGGTCGGCGCCAACGACGTGGTCAATCCGGTGGCCAAGACCGATCCGCAGAGCGCGATTGCGGGCATGCCGATCCTCGATGTGGAGCTCTGCAAGACAGTGCTCTTCGTCAAGCGCTCGCTCGCGCCCGGCTACGCCGGCATCGACAATCCGGTGTTCTACCGGGACAACACGATGATGCTCTTCGGCGACGCCAAGAAGATGATCGAGGCAATCGTCAAGTCCCTCTGACCCCTGTGCCGCATCCGAATAACTCGACATCGCAACGGTCGTTGCGGCCATTCCCTTCGCTCGGAGCCTCAGATCCAACGGCTTGACGAAACGCGAGCCGTGACCGCGGAAAGCTATCCAGGCAAGAGCGTTTCCGTCTGAAACGGAAACGCTCTAGTCTACCGTCCACGTAGGATCGCCCGGTTCGGGGGCGGTCAGCGAGCATGGGAGACGGTCGATGATTTCAATGAAGATCAACGGCGTCAGTCGCCAATTCCACGGCGATTCTGGCATGCCGCTCCTCTGGTATGTCCGAGACGAGCTCGGACTGACCGGGAGCAAGTTCGGTTGCGGCGCAGCGCTCTGCGGCGCGTGCACCATGCACGTGGACGGTGAGGCCGTCCGCTCCTGCGTCACTCCGGTATCGGAGGCCGACGGCAAGGACGTGACCACCATCGAGGGTCTCGACGCAGACGGCAACCACCCCGTGCAGCGGGCGTGGCGCGCGCACAATGTGCCGCAATGCGGCTACTGCCAGTCCGGGCAGATCATGTCGGCGGCGGCGCTGCTCAACGAGAACCCCGACCCCAGCGACGAAGAGATCGTGGACGGCATGGCCGGCAACATCTGTCGCTGCGGCACCTACCAGCGGATCTTCGCGGCGGTCCGCACAGCGGCAGAGGAGGTCTGACAATGTTCGGCATAGAGAACATCAGCCGGCGCACCTTCCTGAAGTCCGCCGGCGTCACCGGCGCCTTCGTGCTCGGCGCCAACGCCACCTCCGGCTCCCTGATCTCGACGGCCCGCGGCCAGTCCAACGGCAACTCGGTCAAGCCCAATCTCTTTGTCGAGATTTCGGACGACGGAACGGTCACCCTCACGTGCAGCCGCTCCGAGATGGGTCAGGGCGTGCGCACCGGCATCCCGATGATCCTGGCCGACGAGCTCGAAGCCGATTGGAAGCGGGTCAAGATCTGGCAGGCACCCGGCGACGAGACCAAGTTCGACCCCGCCGGCAAGGATCAGCAGAACACCGACGGCTCACGCAGCACCCGCCACCACTTCGAAGTCATGCGTGAGCTGGGCGCCGCCGGCCGCTATGTGCTGGAGCAGGCGGCGGCCAGGAAGTGGGGCGTCGATCCCAGCGAGGTCTATGCCAAAGACCATCGCCTCTACCACTCCGGCACGGGCCAGTGGTTCGACTTCGGCGAGGTGGTGGATGCAGCGGCCGACATCGCGGTGCCCACCGGTGACGCCGCGCCGAAGCTCAAGGACAAATCGCAGTGGAAGTACATCGGCCGCGACATGCCGGTGGTCGACAACTACGACATGAGCACCGGTGGTGCGACCTACGGCGCCGACATCAGCGTTCCCGGCATGAAGATCGCCGTCGTGGCGCGCTCTCCTGTGTACCGCGGCAAGGTGAAGTCCTTCGACGCCAGCGAGGCGCTCAAGGTTCAGGGCGTCGAGCAGGTGATCGAGATTCCGGCGCTTCCCGACGACAAGCCCGCGGAGTTCCACGCCCTCGGCGGCATCGCTGTAATCGGCACCAACACCTGGTCGGTGATGGAGGGGCGCGACAGGCTCGTCATCGAGTGGGATGGCGGCCCCAACGTCAAGCACGACTCGAGCACGTACAACGACGAGCTCAAGGCCTCGGCGCGCGCCGGCGGCCACGTCGTCCGCGACCGGGGCAACGTCGACGAGGCGCTGGGCTCGGCGGCTCAAGTGCTCGAGGCCGAGTACTTCGTGCCCTACTTCATCCACACGCCGATGGAGCCGCCGGTCGCGTTGGCCGACGCCACCCGGATGCCGGTCAAGGTCGTGACCTCGACCCAGGCGCCCAACTCGGTGCGGCAGTACGTGGCGGCGGCGTTAGGCATCGAGCAGACGGATGTCGAGTGTGAAGTGACGCTGCTGGGTGGCGGCTTCGGTCGCAAGTCCAAGCCGGACTTCGCGTGCGAAGCGGCGATCCTTTCCAGCAAGATCGGCGCCCCGGTGCGGGTGCAGTGGACCCGCGAGGACGAGATCCAGCAGGGCTACTACCACTGCGCGAGCGCCCACAAGCTCAAGGCGGGGCTCAACGACTCGGGCAATGTCACGGCGTGGCATCATTCGGGCGCGTGGCCCACGCTCATCGCGCTCTGGGCGCCTCAGATGCGGACCGGCCATCCGCTCGAGTACGGGCTCGGCCTCATCGACACGCCCTATAACCAGGTGCCGAACCTCCGCATCGAGAACGGCGAAGCCGACGCCATGATCCGGGTCGGCTGGTACCGCTCGGTCAACAACATCCAGCACGCGTTCGCCATGAACTGCTTCGCGAACGAGCTGGCGGAGGCCGCCGGTCGCGACCCGGTCGAGTTCCTGCTTGAGCTCATCGGCGATGCGGACGTCATGGACCTGACCCAGGACGGCGTGGAAGGCCACTGGAACTACGGCGACTCGATCGAAGACTGGCCGATCATGCCGAAGCGGCTCTCCAACGTGCTGCGGGTGGTGGCCGAGAAATCGGGCTACGGCAAGGCGCTGCCTGCCGGTCACGGCCTGGGAATCGCGTGTCACCGCAGCTTCCACAGCTACGTGGGAACGGCCGTGCACGTCGTGGTGCGGGACGACGGCTCGCTTCACATCCCCCAGGTCGACATGGCGATCGACTGCGGCCGCTACGTCAATCCGGAGGGTGTGCGGAAGCAGATGGAAGGGGCGGCCATCTACGGCCATTCGGTCGCGATGCATGGGCAGATCACCACCACCCAGGGGGCGGTCGACCAGAGCAACTTCCACGACTACACGATCACCCGCATGGACGATGCGCCTCTCGACGTGCGCGTGCACATCGTGGAGGACTTCACGCATCTGCGTCCCTGCGGTGTCGGGGAGCCCGGTGTGCCGCCTTACACGCCGGCGCTGGTCAACGCGATCTACAACGCCACCGGCAAGCGCATTCGGAACCTGCCGATCGGCGATCAGCTCGAGTCTGCGTAGCAGAACTCAGGGGTAGGCGGCGGGGGTCTTGACGGCCCTCGCCGTCGCCCCGCCCCTTCCTTGAAAGGGAGCGGCGAAGGCGTCGGAATCGAAAAGGTGCGTCTCGGTCGGCCCGGATATTCCGGGCTATTGCGGACGCTGGTCGGGAATTATTCGTAACTGCCCAGGTCGTCTGATTTGTCATTTTGGGCCAGTGGATTGAGGCGTTTCTCGTTCGGAGTTGGTGGAAAGGGCTTGACGGGAATTTCGGGAAATGACTCAACAACGACATGAGCAATCCCGAGTCGCCGCGCGGCCCTTCGACGGGAGCAGCGCCCGAAACGCCCGCGCAGAAGATCGCCCGCCTGGAGGAGGAGAACGCCCGGCTTCGGGAGGAAAATGCCTGGCTTCGGCAGCAGAACGCGCGGCTGGAAGAGCAAGTCGCGCGTCTCGTCGAGCGCATCGAGGAGTTGGAGCGCCGTCTCGGCCTCAACAGCGGCAACAGCGGCAAGCCGCCTTCGAGCGATGGGCTGAGGAAGCCGAATTCGAAGCGGCGAACCCGAAGCCTGCGCGGCAAATCGGGCCGCAAGCCCGGTGGCCAGCCCGGCCACAAGGGCAAGACGCTGCGCCGCGCCGATCACCCGGATCGGGTGAAGGATCACGTCCCGGCTTCCTGCAAGGGATGCGGTTCGCCGCTTTCGGACGCGGCCAGGGCGGGAACGCCCGTCGCCCGCCAGGTGTTCGATCTGCCCGAGCCGAGCCCCCTGGAGGTGACCGAGCACCGGGCGCATGCCAAGTGCTGCGGGCATTGCGGGACGGTGACCCGGGCGGCGTTCCCCGACGGGGTGTCGGCGCCGGTGCAGTACGGCCCGCGCATTGCCGGGGTGGCGGTCTACCTTCAGCACGCTCACTTCCTGCCGGAGGATCGGCTGTCGCAGGTGATGGCCGAGCTCTTCGGCGCGCCGGTGACGGCTGCGACGTTGGCGACGATGAGCGAGAGGGCGGCCGAGCGGCTGCGGGACGCGGCCTTGCACATACAGGACCTGGCGGCGGGCACGGCGCGGGTGAAACACATGGACGAGACCGGCTTGCGGATCGGCGGTCAGACGCAGTGGCTTCATGTGATCTGCACGCCGCTGCTGGCGGCGTACCGGGTCAGCGGCAAGCGCGGCGCCCTGCTCTCGGGTGTCTCCGGCATCGTCGTGCACGATCACTGGAAGCCGTACTTCGCGATGGAAGGGGTGGAGCACGGCCTGTGCAACGCCCATCACCTGCGGGAGTTGCAGGCGCTGGTGGACATCGAAGGGGAGGCTTGGGCCCGGCGGATGCAGCAGCTCCTGCGCCGAGCCAATCGCGCCGCCCGCATCGCGCTGGACAAGGATATCGCCGTTCCGGCGAGGCTTGTGGCGCTGATCGAGCGCCGATACGACGAGATCATCGCCGATGCGCTGGCCTTTCACGAGAGCCAACCACCGTTCTCGCCTGGC
This sequence comes from Alphaproteobacteria bacterium, assembly GCA_963422645.2. GTDB lineage: Bacteria > Pseudomonadota > Alphaproteobacteria > UBA828 > UBA828 > WTGU01. The sequence goes on along the minus strand of CAXXVO010000004.1, from coordinate 193,260 downwards.
AAGAGGAAGAAGCGCCGGAAGCGAAGGATCGGTCACAATCTGGCCTTGAGGCTGCGCGACCACAAATGCGCGGTGCTCCGGTTCCTGATCGACCTCGAGGTCGGGTTCACGAACAACGAGGCCGAGCGCGACCTTCGGATGATGAAGCTGCGCCAGAAGATCTCCGGGGGCTTCCGGTCCGCGCAGGGGGCCGAGAACTTCGCCATCCTGCGCAGCGTCATCACCACCGCCAGAAAGCAGGGCTGGAATATCATCGAAGCCCTGACCAGCCCATCGGATCGGCTCATCGCCACCGTCAAGTGCGCGTAAGCTCACCTGGCACGGGTTCTCCAACAGCGGAGCCATTCTCATAAACGATCATGGTCGACGCCGTGCTGGACCACCCCATAGAATGAAAATCGGTGCCCGTCGCGCGGGCGGACTTCGGGCCACATCGGGGTAGCTTACCGGTCGCAGTCCGCAAGAGGGGCATCGTGAGCTGTGAAACCCGGCGACCACAGAGGAGCACACGGGCGTCGCGTGGGTAGCGTTGTGCCGAATCCCAGAGAATTTTCACAGCAAGAACCTGGGCAGTTACAATTATTCTTCCCGCTGAGCGCGCTTGCGTGCGAGTTTCCGGGCGCGGCGGACCGCCTCTGCCTTTTCCCGCGCCCGCCGCTCCGAGGGTTTCTCGTAGTGGCGGCGCATCTTCATTTCCCGGAAAATTCCCTCGCGCTGCATCTTCTTCTTGAGGGCTTTCAGCGCTTGATCGACATTGTTTTCGCGTACGACTACATGGACCAAATGACTGTTTCCCTTCCTCGCTGACGGGTTTCATTCCTGGGCGGGCGGCTCTATAGCACGCCGCACCGGAGCTGTGAAGGCGGCCCGGGCACTGCCCGCGACCGCTTGCCGGCAGTAAAGTAGCACGCCGCGCCAGGTTTTGTGAGCCGGAAAGGGAGAGCGCCATGAGCGAGACCACCGCAGCGGTCGGGATCATCATGGGAAGCCAGTCGGACTGGGAGACCATGCGCCATGCGGCCGAGACCCTGCAAGCGCTCGGCGTCCCGGTCGAAACGCGCATCGTCTCCGCTCACCGCACGCCCAAGCGGCTCGTTGCGTACGCCGAGGAAGCGCGGTCGCGGGGCCTCAAGGTAATCGTCGCGGGCGCGGGCGGGGCTGCGCATCTGCCCGGCATGACCGCCTCGATGACGCCGCTGCCCGTCATCGGCGTCCCGGTCGAGAGCAAGAGCCTGAAGGGCATGGACAGCCTGCTTTCCATCGTCCAGATGCCGGCGGGCGTGCCGGTCGGCACGGTCGCCATCGGGCGCGCCGGCGCGGTCAACGCGGCCCTGCTCGCCGCCGCGATCGTGGCCCTCGGGGATGAGCGCGTGGCCGCCGCGCTCGACGCGTGGCGCGCCAATCAGACCGCTGCGGTCGCCGAAACCCCGGAGTCCTGATCCCGTGATCGCGCCGGGCTCCACCATCGGCATCCTCGGCGGCGGCCAGCTCGGCCGGATGCTGGCGATCGCCGCCGCGCCTCTCGGCTACCGCTGCCATATCTTCTCACCCGAGCCGGGCGGCCCGGCCGCGCAGGTCTCAGCCGCCGAGACCGCAGCAGCCTACGACGATGACGCGGCTCTCGACGCCTTCGGCGCCGCGGTGGATGTCGTCACCACCGAGTTCGAGAACGTGCCGGCATCGGCACTCGAACGGCTGGCGGAGCGAGTGCCGGTGCGGCCGGGCGCCCGCTCGCTCCGCGTCGCCCAGAACCGCATCGCCGAAAAGGATTTCGTGCGCGGCCTTGGGTTGGAGACGACGCCCTATGCGGCGGTTGAGGTTGGCGCCAACAACGCAGCTGCCGATGCGCGTATTTCCCGGCCCGCGGTGCTCAAGACCCAGATCCTCGGCTATGACGGCAAGGGTCAGGTCGTCTTGACTGCGGGCGATGATCTGCTCGTGGCCTGGCGCGATACCCTGGGCAGCCGGCCCGCGATCCTGGAAGCCTTCGCGCCCATCGAGCGCGAGGTCTCGGTGATCGTGGCCCGCGCTTCGGACGGGCAGGTCGCAAGTTTCGATCCGGTCGAGAACCGCCATGTGAACGGCATCCTGGACGTGACTCTGGCACCGGCCGCCATACCCCCTGCTCTCGCGCAGGCCGCGCGAGAGGGCGCCGAGCGCGTCGTCCAGGCGCTCGACCATGTGGGCGCTCTCTGCGTCGAGCTCTTTCTCACCGAGGACGGCCGGCTGCTGGTCAACGAGATCGCCCCCCGCGTCCACAACTCGGGCCACTGGACCATCGAGGGCTGCGAGACCAGCCAATTCGCGCAGCATATCCGCGCCATTTGCGGCCTGCCGCTCGGCTCCACGGCAGGGCGCGCCAACGCCTGTATGAAGAACCTGATCGGTGCCGATGTCGAGCGCTGGCGGGCGCTCGCCGCGGACCCGGCCGCGCACCTCCACCTCTACGGCAAGGATGAGACCCGGGACGGCCGCAAGATGGGCCACGTCACCTGGCTCAGCCCCCTCGGCACGCCGCCGACAGTTCCGGACCGGCCGCCGGGAGGCGCCGCCTAAGGGCTGCGCACCAACTCCATGAAATTATCGTAACTGCCCAGGTCGTCTGATTTGTCATTTTGGGCCAGTGGATTGAGGCGTTTCTCGTTCGGAGTTGGTGGAAAGGGCTTGACGGGAATTTCGGGAAATGACTCAACAACGACATGAGCAATCCCGAGTCGCCGCGCGGCCCTTCGACGGGAGCAGCGCCCGAAACGCCCGCGCAGAAGATCGCCCGCCTGGAGGAGGAGAACGCCCGGCTTCGGGAGGAAAATGCCTGGCTTCGGCAGCAGAACGCGCGGCTGGAAGAGCAAGTCGCGCGTCTCGTCGAGCGCATCGAGGAGTTGGAGCGCCGTCTCGGCCTCAACAGCGGCAACAGCGGCAAGCCGCCTTCGAGCGATGGGCTGAGGAAGCCGAATTCGAAGCGGCGAACCCGAAGCCTGCGCGGCAAATCGGGCCGCAAGCCCGGTGGCCAGCCCGGCCACAAGGGCAAGACGCTGCGCCGCGCCGATCACCCGGATCGGGTGAAGGATCACGTCCCGGCTTCCTGCAAGGGATGCGGTTCGCCGCTTTCGGACGCGGCCAGGGCGGGAACGCCCGTCGCCCGCCAGGTGTTCGATCTGCCCGAGCCGAGCCCCCTGGAGGTGACCGAGCACCGGGCGCATGCCAAGTGCTGCGGGCATTGCGGGACGGTGACCCGGGCGGCGTTCCCCGACGGGGTGTCGGCGCCGGTGCAGTACGGCCCGCGCATTGCCGGGGTGGCGGTCTACCTTCAGCACGCTCACTTCCTGCCGGAGGATCGGCTGTCGCAGGTGATGGCCGAGCTCTTCGGCGCGCCGGTGACGGCTGCGACGTTGGCGACGATGAGCGAGAGGGCGGCCGAGCGGCTTGCGGGACGCGGCCTTGCACATACAGGACCTGGCGGCGGGCACGGCGCGGGTGAAACACATGGACGAGACCGGCTTGCGGATCGGCGGTCAGACGCAGTGGCTTCATGTGATCTGCACGCCGCTGCTGGCGGCGTACCGGGTCAGCGGCAAGCGCGGCGCCCTGCTCTCGGGTGTCTCCGGCATCGTCGTGCACGATCACTGGAAGCCGTACTTCGCGATGGAAGGGGTGGAGCACGGCCTGTGCAACGCCCATCACCTGCGGGAGTTGCAGGCGCTGGTGGACATCGAAGGGGAGGCTTGGGCCCGGCGGATGCAGCAGCTCCTGCGCCGAGCCAATCGCGCCGCCCGCATCGCGCTGGACAAGGATATCGCCGTTCCGGCGAGGCTTGTGGCGCTGATCGAGCGCCGATACGACGAGATCATCGCCGATGCGCTGGCCTTTCACGAGAGCCAACCACCGTTCTCGCCTGGCAAGAGGAAGAAGCGCCGGAAGCGAAGGATCGGTCACAATCTGGCCTTGAGGCTGCGCGACCACAAATGCGCGGTGCTCCGGTTCCTGATCGACCTCGAGGTCGGGTTCACGAACAACGAGGCCGAGCGCGACCTTCGGATGATGAAGCTGCGCCAGAAGATCTCCGGGGGCTTCCGGTCCGCGCAGGGGGCCGAGAACTTCGCCATCCTGCGCAGCGTCATCACCACCGCCAGAAAGCAGGGCTGGAATATCATCGAAGCCCTGACCAGCCCATCGGATCGGCTCATCGCCACCGTCAAGTGCGCGTAAGCTCACCTGGCACGGGTTCTCCAACAGCGGAGCCATTCTCATAAACGATCATGGTCGACGCCGTGCTGGACCACCCCATAGAATGAAAATCGGTGCCCGTCGCGCGGGCGGACTTCGGGCCACATCGGGGTAGCTTACCGGTCGCAGTCCGCAAGAGGGGCATCGTGAGCTGTGAAACCCGGCGACCACAGAGGAGCACACGGGCGTCGCGTGGGTAGCGTTGTGCCGAATCCCAGAGAATTTTCGTAACTGCCCAGGTCGTCTGATTTGTCATTTTGGGCCAGTGGATTGAGGCGTTTCTCGTTCGGAGTTGGTGGAAAGGGCTTGACGGGAATTTCGGGAAATGACTCAACAACGACATGAGCAATCCCGAGTCGCCGCGCGGCCCTTCGACGGGAGCAGCGCCCGAAACGCCCGCGCAGAAGATCGCCCGCCTGGAGGAGGAGAACGCCCGGCTTCGGGAGGAAAATGCCTGGCTTCGGCAGCAGAACGCGCGGCTGGAAGAGCAAGTCGCGCGTCTCGTCGAGCGCATCGAGGAGTTGGAGCGCCGTCTCGGCCTCAACAGCGGCAACAGCGGCAAGCCGCCTTCGAGCGATGGGCTGAGGAAGCCGAATTCGAAGCGGCGAACCCGAAGCCTGCGCGGCAAATCGGGCCGCAAGCCCGGTGGCCAGCCCGGCCACAAGGGCAAGATGCTGCGCCGCGCCGATCACCCGGATCGGGTGAAGGATCACGTCCCGGCTTCCTGCAAGGGATGCGGTTCGCCGCTTTCGGACGCGGCCAGGGCGGGAACGCCCGTCGCCCGCCAGGTGTTCGATCTGCCCGAGCCGAGCCCCCTGGAGGTGACCGAGCACCGGGCGCATGCCAAGTGCTGCGGGCATTGCGGGACGGTGACCCGGGCGGCGTTCCCCGACGGGGTGTCGGCGCCGGTGCAGTACGGCCCGCGCATTGCCGGGGTGGCGGTCACACGCCGCTGCTGGCGGCGTACCGGGTCAGCGGCAAGCGCGGCGCCCTGCTCTCGGGTGTCTCCGGCATCGTCGTGCACGATCACTGGAAGCCGTACTTCGCGATGGAAGGGGTGGAGCACGGCCTGTGCAACGCCCATCACCTGCGGGAGTTGCAGGCGCTGGTGGACATCGAAGGGGAGGCTTGGGCCCGGCGGATGCAGCAGCTCCTGCGCCGAGCCAATCGCGCCGCCCGCATCGCGCTGGACAAGGATATCGCCGTTCCGGCGAGGCTTGTGGCGCTGATCGAGCGCCGATACGACGAGATCATCGCCGATGCGCTGGCCTTTCACGAGAGCCAACCACCGTTCTCGCCTGGCAAGAGGAAGAAGCGCCGGAAGCGAAGGATCGGTCACAATCTGGCCTTGAGGCTGCGCGACCACAAATGCGCGGTGCTCCGGTTCCTGATCGACCTCGAGGTCGGGTTCACGAACAACGAGGCCGAGCGCGACCTTCGGATGATGAAGCTGCGCCAGAAGATCTCCGGGGGCTTCCGGTCCGCGCAGGGGGCCGAGAACTTCGCCATCCTGCGCAGCGTCATCACCACCGCCAGAAAGCAGGGCTGGAATATCATCGAAGCCCTGACCAGCCCATCGGATCGGCTCATCGCCACCGTCAAGTGCGCGTAAGCTCACCTGGCACGGGTTCTCCAACAGCGGAGCCATTCTCATAAACGATCATGGTCGACGCCGTGCTGGACCACCCCATAGAATGAAAATCGGTGCCCGTCGCGCGGGCGGACTTCGGGCCACATCGGGGTAGCTTACCGGTCGCAGTCCGCAAGAGGGGCATCGTGAGCTGTGAAACCCGGCGACCCCAGAGGAGCACACGGGCGTCGCGTGGGTAGCGTTGTGCCGAATCCCAGAGAATTTTCACAGCAAGAACCTGGGCAGTTACGAATTTTCACAGCAAGAACCTGGGCAGTTACAAATTATCGTAAAGGATGCGGGCGTCGCGGTTGAAGGACGGCATGTTTCGCGCGGCCTCTGCCTCGAAGGGCGCGAGACCGTCGGAGCCCAGCGCCCGTTCCAGCGAATCCTGGTAGGCGGGTACGGCGCCCCAGTCGGAGACCGTCGTCGGCGTCAGTTCCACGTGATACTGCAGCCCGTAGGCGTGGCGCCCGACCCCCGGAAGGCCTGGACCGCGCAGAGCGGCGATGACGCAAGGCTGACGCCGCCCTCGGGCATGGCGGTCACCGCGCAGCCGTGCCATTGCAAGCAGGTCACGGTCGAATCGAGCCCGGCGAGCAGCGGGTCCGCTCGCCCCGCTTCCGTGAGGTCGACCGTCATGATGCCGACCTCGGGCTCGGCCATGGTTCCCACCCGGCCGCCGAGCGCATCGGCGAGGAGCTGATGGCCCAGGCAGACGCCGAGGAAGGGCATCTCGCGTTCCGCCACGGCCTCGCGAATGGCCACCTTCTCGTCTGCAAGCCAGGGATGCGCCTCCTCCTCGAAGACATCCATCGGCCCGCCCATGGAAATCAGCGCGTCGTAGCCCTCTAGAGACGGGATCGCCTCGCCCTCGTCGAGCTCGACCGCATCCCAGGCGACTCCGTCTTCGCGCATGAAGTCGCGAAATATGCCCGGATGCTCGATGTCGATGTGCTGGAGCACGAGGAACTTCATCGCCGGTCTCTCCAGGGGCTGATGCTAACGATGGGCGTCGCCTGCCATCTGCGGCGGGAAGGCCGCGGCGAGGACATAGAGCACCAAAGCACAGCCGAGCACGGGCGTGAAGCCGATATGGAGCGCGATGAAGGTCGCGAGCGACGCGCTCACCACCGAGGCGCAGGCGTTGATCCCCCAGGCCCAGGGCACGAGCGCAGGCGCCCGGGCGCCGAGCGCCTTGAGACCGAGCGGGAAGGGCATACCCAGAAGGAAGCCGATGGGCCCGAGCAGCGCGAGCGCCACGGCGAGGCGCGCAGCAGTCGGCCATCCCTGCGCCGCCTCGAACACCCAGGGCAGGAGGCCGAGATAGGCGCCGCCGACGATGATGATTCCGGCCGCCGCGATCACGATGGGCGGCCGACGACCGGCAAGGCGCGCGAGGCGGTCGGTCGCGCCAGCGCCCAAGCCGGCGAAGACCAGCAGACCGGCCAGCACCACCGCGATGGCGTAGAGCGGATGCCCGAGAAACACCGCAAAACGCTGCATGAAGGCGATCTCGACGAAGAGGAACGCCAATCCCAGGCTCGCAAAAAAGAGCACGACGCGCCAGCGGGCGGGCGTCTGCGCACCTGACTCGCGGGGGGTACGGAGCGCGAGTAAGGGCAAGAGGATCAGCAGGATCGCGGCAATCGACGCCTGCACCAGCGTTGCGACCAGGATCACGAAGCCCCATTCGATCAGCGGCAGCCCACCCTGCGCGCGCAACGCGAGCAGCTCGGGTAGCGTCGACCACTTGAGCGTGTGAAAGAAGAACGGCCGGTCGTCAGTCGCGGGCCTGAGCATAAACTTGTAGCGGGCCGCGAAGCCCTCCGGGTCGGGGCCCAGAATAGCAGCGGCACCGCGATAGAACTCGGGCGCAGCCAGGCGGTTGTGACGGTTGACGTCGCCCTCGACGATTCCCGGATACCAGACCAGGTCGAACGCGTACGCCTCGGCAAACGCGCGCAGGCCCTCGATCGCACGTTCACCGAATGGCCCGCCCCCGATCACCAGCGTCGTGGTCTTCCAGCCGCGAATCATGATCAGTCGCGATGCCGGATCGGCGACACCCCGCCCCTCCAGTGCCTGCCGCGCCGTCCAGAGCAACCTGAGCGAATCCCGCGGCGGCAGCTTGAGCCAGCGGGTGACGGCGAGCACACCCCCCGGCGCAAGGCGATCCAGGAAGGTCTCTAACGCTTCCACCGTGTAGAGCAACGATTCGTCGAGCGCGTGTACGCCCGCCGCCGCAGCGCTGAAGGAATCCACCAACGCGATCTGGATCAGGTCCCACTGTTCGGATGAACGCGCGGCAAAGCTGCGGGCGTCGGCCGCATGCGTCCGGACGCTCTCGCCCCCCCATTGGCCGCCCGGCGCGCCCGTGAGTACGTCGCGCACGATATCGAGCACGTCCGGATTGAGCTCCACCGCGTCGACCGCGCTGGCGCCGTGGCGCAGCGCCCGCAGCACCTCGGCCCCGCCGCCGGCGCCCAGCACCAGCGCGCGCGGGCGGTCCACCAAGTGGTAGGGGAGCGCGGCGGTCTCGGCTTCCAGATAACGCAGGTCGGCGTCGGCGCGGGTGATCGCGCTGGGCGCGCCGCCGTCGGTGAAGAGGCCGACCTGTTCCGGCGGGCCGGCGGGCGCCATGAGGCTGAGGCCGGGGGCGTAGCGGAACGGCACCATCGGGCTCTCCACCGCAGCGAGCCAGCCGAGCGGGCCGTGACGCTCCGCCACGATGCGGGCATCGGGCGCGGTCAGCGCAAGGCTCAGCCCCTTGTAGGGCGAGGGATGCGGGCGCAGCCAGTGATCGGGGAGCGCCGCCGGCAGAGTGAGCCCCGCACACACCGCAAGCAGCGCGCCGCCCCGCGCGAGTCGTCGCCCCTTCCCCCACAGCAGGACTACCCCACCCGCGATGGCACCGCAGAGTCCCACCGCCCTCAGTGCATCGGCGAGCGGCAGCGCATCCAGCAGAAAGACCATGCCGAGGGCGCCGAGGCCCGCGCCCACCAGGTCCATGCGGTAGAGCGCGCCGGCGCGCGCGGCGTGCGCCCGAAAGGCCAGTGCCAGGGCCAGCGCCGCACTGAAAAACGGCAGCGACAGCACGAGGTAGAGAGCGAAGAGCCAGCCGAGCTGGGCGCGGTCCCACGCGATCTCAAGCGCGTTGAAGGGGAGCGACTGCGCGAGCGCGAAGGCCAGCGGCGCTCCCACCCCGAAGCCCAGCGCGGCGGCTCCGAAGGCCCAGCGAAAGCGCGCGAGGAGCAGACGCTGGAGCACCGCCACCAGGCTGCCCGCCGCGCCGAAACCCAGCAGCGCCACCGCGATGATCATGTAGGCGAAGTGGTGCCAGTGGACGATCGCCAGCAGGCGCGCGAGCAGGATTTCGTAGCCCAGCACGCCGCCGGACAGCAGCGCCACGGCAATAAAGACGCCGAGACGGGACGGGCCCTGCGTTCTCTCGCCCGCCCCTTCGCCCGTCACGCTGCGTCAGTGCCCGCCGGTCAGCGGAACGAATATGACCGGCAAAATCTGGCGGCTGGTCACGGCGCCATCCATCCCCTTCTCGACCAGCAGCAGATGCTGAGTGAGGAAGGGGCTGCCCACCGGTATCACCATGCGCCCGCCCGGCTTGAGCTGGGCGATGAGGGGCGGCGGCACGTGGCTCGCGGCTGCCGTGACGACAATGATGTCGAAGGGCGCATGCTCGGGCCAACCGTGGTAACCGTCGCCGGCACGTACGGTCACGTTGTCGTAGCCGAGTGCATCGAGCCGGTCCGTGGCGCTCGCCGCGAGCGGCGGCACGATCTCCACCGTGTAGACCTCGGCCACGAGCTCGGCCAGCACCGCCGCCTGATAGCTCGACCCGGTGCCGAGCTCGAATGCCACGTGGTCAGGCTCGGGCTCCAGCAGATCGGTCATCAACGCGACGATGTAGGGCTGCGAGATGGTCTGGCCGTAGCCGATGGGGAGCGGCCTGTTGAGGTAGCCGAGGTCCTCCAGATCTGGCGGCACGAAGAGATGGCGCGGCACCCGCCCCATCGCTTCCATCACCCGGGGCTCCAGCTCCGTCTTGCCGATCCACTCGGCGGTCTCTTCAGTCGTCTCGGCAACGGCCTGCACCATGGCGGCGCGGGCCTCGGCGAACGGGTCGTCGGCGGCCGTGGTGGCGCCAGGTCCGGCAAAGAGCAGCACCGCGGCGACGCCGAGCGCAGCAACGGCCACCCGTCCCGGTCGCATGACGTCATGCGCCTTCATCGAAACTCACCATGGGGAAGGCCTTCGCCGTCGCCCCGATCCCGGCCGGCGACCTTCTCGCCCTTGATGTAGACCGCCCGCACGGCGCGGTCGTCGCCCAGCATCATCAGCGCGAAGAGCATGTCCTCCAGGCTCTCCGAGAGCTCTTGGCGAGCCGCCAGCACCGGCGTCGCGCACGGATCGAGGACCACGACATCGGCCCAGCGGCCGGCATCGAGCGTGCCGATCTCGGCATCGAGGCGGAGGCCGCGCGCGTTGCCCAGGGTGGCGAGGTAGAACCCGTCGAAGGCGTTGAAGCTGCAGCCCTTCAGCCGGGAAATCTTGTACGCCTCTGCAAGCGTCTGGAGCAGGGAGTAGCTGGTGCCGCCGCCGATGTCGCTGGCGACGCCCACCCTGACCGGACGCGGGGCCGCGCTCAGATTATCGATGTCGAACAGGCCCGATCCCAGAAACGCGTTCGAGGTCGGGCAGAGGACGACCATCGAGTCTGCGTCGTGCAGGGCCTGGCATTCGCGTTCCGAGAGATGGATGCCGTGGGCGAAGACGGCGCTTTCGCCCACGAGGCCGAAGCGCTCGTAAACGTCGGTGTAGTCCTTCGACCAGGGAAACAGCCGCTGCACCAGCTCGATCTCCGCAACGCTCTCCGAGAGATGCGTGTGGAGCAGGCAACCGGGATTGTCGGCCAGGAGCTCGCCGGCCACGCGAAGCTGCTCTTCGCTCGACGTGACGGCGAAACGCACCGTGAGCGCGTAGCGCAGGCGATCCACCTCGTGCCACGACGCGATGAGCCCGGCGCTCTCCCGGGCGCTCGTTTCGGCGTCCCGAGTCACGGCCGGCGGCGCGTTGCAGTCCATCATGGTCGCGCCCGTTGCCAGACAAAGGCCGCGCCGCTGCGCCGCCCGAAAGAGACAGTCGGCCGCCTGGCCATGCACCGAGGAGAAGACCAGGGCGCTGGTTGTGCCGTGGCTCACGAGCTTGTTGAGAAAGCTCTCCGCCGCTGCTGCGGCATGGTCCGCGTCGGCGTATCGCGCCTCCTCTGGGAAGGCGAAGCGCTCGAGCCATTCGAGCAGGTCGTGCGCGGGCGCCGCCAGCATGCGGTGCTGCGGGAAGTGAACGTGCGCGTCGATAAATCCCGGCAGGATGACCTCGCGGTCGTAGCGCTCGCTGGGAGCCAAGGCGTGCTCCGGCGGCAGGTCGGCGAAGGCGCCGTGCCACAGGATGCGGCCTCGTTGGCCCACGACCACCGCGCCGTCGTCCTGGCTCTGCATCGCCCGGTCGGGGCCGACCACGCGGGGATCGTTCCTGAAGCTCACCGTGCGGCCGCGCAGAACCCGTGCTGCGGCATCGGCGCCCGTTGTCATCCCGCGACCCGATCATCGATGCGGAAGCGCATGATGCGGCAGACATTGTCGATAGCGTTCTTCAGCTCGTCCTCCAGCCAGTTGGCGAGACGCTCTTCGAAGGCGGCGAGAATCAGCTCCTTGGTCGCGCCCTTGACCGCGAAGATGAAGGGGATCCCGAAGCGCTCCTTGTAGGCCGTATTGAGCGCTGTGAAGTGTTCGAATTCCGCAAGCGTGAGCCGGTCGAGGCCCGCGCCCGCCTGCTCCTTTCGGGATTCCTCGGCCAATTCGCCGCTGACCGCCGCCCGGCCGGCGAGATCCGGATGCGCGCGCAGCACGGCCACTTGCTCGTCCCGCGCCGCGCCGCGCAGGGCAGTGGCAAAGGCTTGGGCGACCGCGCCACGGTCGGCAAAGGGGCGGGCGCCGGCGGCACGCTCGGCGACCCAGGGCGAATGCTCCGCCACGTCGCCGAACCTCGCGGCGAACTCGGAGACGGCCATCCGGTTGAGATCGTCGATGGTGAGGAGCATGTCCTCCGCCCTGCCGCCCATCGTCCTACCTGTCGTCGATCCAGGCGCCGAGCTGCGCGCGCTCTTCGTCGGTCATCTCGGTCTCGTTGCCCAGCGGCATGGTGCGGGTCTGGACCGTGAATTTGTCCACCAGCTCCGCGTGGCGGTGCAGGTCGTCGATGGTCTCGAGCACGATGTCCTTGGGCGGGGTGTCGAAGCTCTCATGGCTCGGGCTCGCGGCGTGGCAGGACACGCAGTGCTTGTCCACGATGGCCATGACCTCCACGTCCGAAACCTCGAGATCCAGCGTCTCCCGCTGCTGGGGCGAGGTCATCCACACGGCCGCGGCAAGCGCGAGCAGCATGACGGGCAGGGTCCAGGCGAAACCGGCGAAGGGGACGCCCGCCTCGTGGCGGATGAAGGCGTGGCGCAGGCAGGCGCCGCCGACGATGACGAAGGCGACGATCAGCCAGGCCTGGGAATGCGCGGACAGCATCGGGTAGTGCCCGCCCACCATGGTCACGAGCACCGGCAGCGTCAGATAAGTGTTGTGGACCGAGCGCTGCTTGCCGATGGCGCCAAACTTGGGGTCCGGCTCCCGCTCCTCTATCAGGGCCTTCGTGATTTTCTTCTGGTTGGGAATGATCACCGCGAACACGTTGGCCGCCATGAGGGTGCCGATGAAGGCACCGACATGGATCAACGCGGCGCGGCCGGAGAAGACGTTGGTGTAGAGGTAAGCCGCTAAGAGAACCCACAGAAATGCCGCGATGGCGAGCAGGGTCGGTCGGCTGCCGACGGTCGAGCGGCAGAGGCCGTCATAGACGAACCAGCCGACGGCGAGGCTCCCCACCGAGATGCCGACCGCGTGCAAAGGCTCGAGGTCCAGGACCTCGGGGTCGATCATCCAGGTGCCGGCACTGAGGTAGAACTGCACGACCAGAAGCAGGAAGCCGGTAAACCAGGTCAGATAGGCTTCCCACTTGAACCAGATCAGGTCGCCGGGCAGCTCCTTCGGCGCAACGGTGAACTTCTCGACATGGTAGAAGCCGCCGCCGTGCACCTGCCATGCGGTGCCCAGCACGCCTTCCTTCATCTTCTCGCGCTTCTTCAGCGCGACGTCGAGAGCGATGAAATAGAAGGAGGTGCCGATCCAGCCGATGCCGGCGATCATGTGCGCCCAGCGAATCAGGAGATTGAGCCAGTCGAGCGCGAAGGCGGCCAAGCGCGTGTCTCCTCGCCTTCAAGTCAGCCGGCGCACCGTTCCTGCTGCGTTGCAGGCCCGGTGCGCCGGCCGGTATTGGCAATGGCTTATTCAGGCAAGGTGTCGTCGACGCCCTGGACATACCAGTTGATGCCCGCGAGCGTCCCGTCGTCCATGATCTCGCCTTCGGCCACGGCCAGCATGCCGTCCTGCTTGTAGATCGGACCGGCGAAGGGATTGAGCTCCCCGGAAGTGATCATGGCTTCCGTTTCCATCGCCATCGCGGCCACGTCATCCGGCATGTTGGTGTAGGGCGCCATCACGACCGTGCCCGCCGACATCCCGGACCACGAGTCTCCCGACTCCCAGGTCCCGTCGAGCACAGCCTGGGCGCGCTCGATGTAGTAGGGGCCCCACTCGTCGATGATCGCCGTCAGCTGCGCCTTGGGGGCGAAGTGGATCATGTCGGAGGCCTGACCGAAGCCATGCACGCCTTCTTCCTCGGCGACCTGCAGGGGCGCCGTCGAATCGGTGTGCTGCGTGATGATGTCGGCGCCCTGGCCGATCAGCACCTTCGCGGCGTCGGCTTCCTTGCCCGGATCGAACCACGTGTTGACCCAGACGACCTTGACCTTGAAGTCCGGGTTTATGGACTGCGCGCCGAGCATGAAGGCGTTGATGCCCATCACGACCTCGGGAATGGGGAAGGACGCGATGTAGCCTGCAATCCCCGACTTCGACGTCTTCGCGGCTATCTGGCCGATGACGTACCGGCCTTCATGGAAGCGCGCGTTGTAGGTCGCGACATTCTCGGACTGCTTGTAACCGGTCGCGTGCTCGAACTTCACGTCGGGAAAACGCGTGGCGACCTTGATCGTCGGGTCCATGTAGCCGAAGGACGTGGTGAAGATCAGCCCGACATCCTGGCGCGCCAGTCGCTCGATGGCGCGTTCGGCATCCGGCCCCTCCGGGATGTTCTCGACGTACACGGTCTCGACCTGGTCACCCAGTGCCCCCTCGACCGCGAGGCGGCCCTGGTCATGGGCGTAGGTCCAGCCGTGATCGCCGATGGGTCCGATATAGATGAAGCCGACCTTCAGCTTGTCGGCAGCGGACGCGGCACCCGCGGCGAACGTCATCGCCAGCGCGAGCGCGACCATTCCTATGAGCTTCTTCATGATGTCTCCTTTCACGTCAGCAAGGGTCCAGACAGTCAAACGCTTCAATCCGCCAACGCACATCGTAGCGCACCGGCGGCGTCACTCCCCCCTCTACCTCTCGGGCGCAAACGGTTGCCCGATCATTGCGGGCGTGTTCACCCTGATCAATGACCTGTTCCCTGAGATGATCACCAACACCACTATCGTGACGAGGTAGGGCAGGGACGACAATAGCTGCGACGGGATTCCGACGCCCAGACCCTGGACGTAGAGGCCCATGATCCAGACCGTGCCGAAGAGATAGGCCCCGATCAGCAGGCGCCCGGGCAGCCAGGTGGAAAAGACGACCAGCGCGAGTGCGATCCAGCCGCGGCCCGCGCTCATGCTCTCGATCCACTGCGTGGTGTAGGCAAGTGCCAGGTACGTGCCGGCGAGGCCCGAGCAGGCGCCGCCGAAGGCGATGCAGGCGTAGCGCACCCCGATCACGCTGTAGCCCAAGGCATGGGCGGAATGGTGATTGTTGCCCACCGCGTTGATGACCAGGCCGATCCGGGTGCGAAAGAGCACGTAACTGACGGCCGCGATCAGCGCGAGCGAGGCGTAGACCAGGATGTCCTGGCCGAAGAGGATCGGTCCGATGAAGGGGATGTCGGTGAGCAAGGGGATGTGGATCGATTCGAGCTTCTCCCCGGGCAGCCCCGTGAATCCCTCGCCGATCAGGCCGGACAACCCCAGGCCCAGCAAAGTGAGCGACAGCCCGGTCGCAACCTGCGAGGTCATCAAGGTCTGGGTCAGGAAGGCGAAGAGCATCGAGGTTGCGACGCCCGCGTAGAGCCCGACCAGAATGCCGAGCAGCGCCGAGCCGGTCGTAAAGGCGGCGGCGAAGCTGCAGACCGCGCCCATGATCATCATGCCCTCGACGCCCAGGTTGAGGACGCCCGAGCGCTCCGTGACGAGCTCTCCGGTCGCCGCCAGCAGTAATGGCGTGGACGCCGTGATGATCGTCAGAATGACGGCTTCAAGGGCTTCCATCGACCGCTTCCTAGACCTCCGCCGTCATCTTCTAGGCCCTAACGAGCCTGATGCGGTAACGGATCAGCGTGTCGCAGGCCAGGATGAGGAAGAGCAGCATGCCCTGGAACACCTGGGTCGTCTTGTCGGAGATACCGAGTATCACTTGCACCCCTTCTCCGCCCATGTAGCTGATCGCGAGCAGGACGCCCGCGAAGAACACGCCGATCGGGTTCAGGCGACCGAGGAAGGCGACGATGATCGCGGTGAAACCGTAGCCGGGGGAGACGTTCGGCTGCAGTTGCCCGCTCGGGCCCGCGACTTCGCAGATGCCGGCCAGCCCGGCGAGGGCGCCTGACAGCATGAAGCAGAACAGGACCACCCGCTTCCCTTTGAAGCCGGCGAATGAGCCGGCGCGCGGCGAGGTGCCGACGACGCGGATCTCGAAGCCGCGCAGCGTCCGTCCCATCATGAACGCGACGACGATGACGGCGACGATGGCGAAGATGGCGCCGATATGCACCCGTCCCTCGCCCAGAGGCGGTATGACCTGCCAGCCCTCGAACAATATGGACTGAGGGAAGTTGTAGCCGTCGGGGTCGCGCCAGGGCCCGCGCACCAGCCAGTCGAGCAGCAGCTGGGCAACGTAGACGAGCATCAGGCTGGTCAGGATCTCGTTGGCGGAGAAACGGTTCTTCAGGAACGCCGGGATCGCGGCGAAGAGCGCCCCGCCCGCGATGCCGAGAACCAGCATGAGGATCAGGACCAGCGGCGACTGCCACTCGGGGAAATAGATCGGGATGGAGGCGCCGAGGAGGGCGCCGAACGTAAGCTGGCCCTCCGCACCGATGTTCCAGACATTGGCGGTGTAGCAGACGGCGAGGCCGACGCCGATCAGGATGAGCGGCGCGGCCTTGACGACCACCTCCTCGATGGACCAGGCGCTGGTCAGCGGATCGATAAAGTAGATGTAGAGCGCTTCGCCGGGATCGAAGCCCAAGGCCATGAACATGATGGCGCCGAGTGCGAGCGTGATTCCGATCGCCAGCACCGGCGACAAGAACGCCATCAGCGTCGAGCGCTGGCTGCGCCTTTCCAACCTGAGGATCACGCCTCTGCCTCGCGCTCGGCATCCCGGCCGGCTCTTTCGTGGGAGCCCGCCATCAGCAAGCCAATCCGCTCCGGGCTGAGCTCGCCGGCCGGGTGGGCTTCCGAAAGCTCGCCGCGCGATATCACCGCGATGCGATCGGCGATCTCGAAGATCTCGTCGAGATCCTGACTGATCATCAGAACCGCCGAGCCGCTCCGTGCCATGTCGACCAGGGACTGGCGAATAAAGGCCGCCGCACCCGCATCGACGCCCCAGGTCGGCTGATGCACCACCAGGATGCGGGGCTCGCGCTCCAGCTCGCGGCCGACAACGAACTTCTGGAGGTTGCCGCCGGAGAGTGCGTTCGCCTCCGGATCAGCCGAGTTCTTGCGCACGTCAAAGTGCTCAGCGACCCTGACCATGACATCCTTGGCCGCGCCGCGGTTGATCAGGCCCTTGCGCACGACGCCTTCCCCCACGCCATGATGGGTGAGAACGACGTTCTCCGAGAGCGGCAGCTCCGAAATTGCAGCGTGGCCGACGCGCTCCTCCGGCACGAAGGCGGCATCGCGCCGGCGCCTCTGCGTGATGGTCTCGCGGCCGCAGGGCACGCCCGCCAGCTTCACCGCATCCGCAGACTTGCTCGTCCGCTCGCCCGAGACGGCATCGAAGAGCTCCGACTGGCCGTTGCCCGCAACACCCGCTATCGCGACGACCTCCCCGGACCGCACCTCGAGATCGACGCTCTTCAGCGCAACGCCGAACGGATCGTCGGTCGGCATGGAGAGGCCATCGAGCTCGAGCAGGGGCTCGCCGGTTGCCGCTCCGCTCCCCGATTGGAGCGCTGCGACATCGGTGCCGATCATGTGCCTGGCGAGCGACGCGGCGGATTCCTGCTGCGGATCGACACGCGCCACCAGGCGACCAAGGCGCAGGATCGTCGCGTCGTGGCAGAGGCGTTTGACCTCCTCCAGGCGATGCGAAATGTAGAGGACTGCGCAGCCCTCGCTGGCCAGGCGCTCAAGGGTGACGAAGAGCTGATCCGCCTCCTGCGGTGTCAGGACCGCGGTGGGTTCGTCCAGAATCAGCAGGCGCGGCTCCTGCAAGAGGCAGCGCACGACTTCGATGCGCTGGCGTTCGCCCACCGAAAGATCCGCCAAGAGCGCGTTGGGCCGAAGCGGCAGGCCGTAGTCGGCGGAGACCGTCTCGATCCGCCCGGCCAACGCCCTCATGTTCCTCTCCCCTTTCAGGGCAAGGGCGATGTTCTGCGTGACGGTCAGCGCATCGAACAGCGAGAAGTGCTGAAACACCATGCCGATGCCCAGCTCCCGCGCCGCGGCGGGGTTTGAGATCGTAACCGGAGCGCCCTGCCAGAAGAGCTCTCCCGACGTTGGCTGCAGGGCACCGTAGATGATCTTCACCAGGGTGGACTTGCCGGCGCCGTTCTCGCCCAGCAGCGCGTGGATCTCGCCGGGCTTCAGGCTCAGGTCGATATCGTCGTTGGCCCGCAGATCGCCGAAGAGCTTGACGATGTTGTGGGCTTCGAGAATGTACGCGCCTGAAGCCGTCTCGTTGCCGTTGTCCGATGGCATGGCGCTGGTGCTCGTCCCGGACCCGCGGGTCCTTAGGACGAGGCCTCCGCGCCGTGCGTCTCGACCATCGCGTCCCTGCGGCGCAGCAGGTCCGCGACCACCGACGCGGCGATGACCGCCGGCTGCTTCGACTCGATGCCGTCGATTCCGATGGGACAGACCAGCCGTTCGATATCGTCGTCCGCCAGGCCCGCTTGCCGCATACGGCTGATGAAACGGGCCTTCTTCGACGCCGAGCCGATCAGGCCGACATAGCCGAACCGCCTCGTCCTGAGTGCGGCGAGGACGACGTCGAAGTCGAGCGCGTGGCTGTGGGACATCACCAGCACGAAAGCGCCATCGGGCACCGCGGCCAGCTCGGCCGCCGGTTCCGCCGCCACCACGACACGCACGTCGCCCGGCACGATGGCAGGAAACTCGTCCTTGCGTGGATCGATCCACACCACGCTGAAGTCGAGCGGCGCGAGTGCGATGATCATGGCGCGTCCGACATGGCCGGCGCCGATGAGCGCCAGAACCTGCTTCCGCGTGCCGAAGCGCTCCAGCAGGCGTCCGTCGGCCGCGAGCAGGCTGTCTTCGCCGCCGGGCAAATCGCGATCCAGAATGGTCCGCTCCACGCAGCGCTCGGCGATGCGGCCCTCGGTGGCGAAGAGCCCCGCGCATTCAGCCTCGGCGAGCGCCTGCACCTCGACGGCTCGTCCGGGCGCGAACACTTCCAACAGGATGCGCACCGAGCCGCCGCAACACTGGCCGAGATCGGGGCCGAGCGCCATTCGTGAGAGGCCCACCGGAGGAGCTTCCCCGTCTGCTGCACCCTTCGCCAACGCGGCGCGGGCGCGCTCGATCGCCTGCCACTCCAGCGTGCCGCCGCCGATGGTGCCGGCGAACGAGCCGTCCGCCAGCACGACCATGCGCGCACCTGGTTCGCGGGGCGCCGAGCCCCTGGCATCGACAATGCTGACCATGGCGCAGCTCTGCTCATCGCGGAGCGCCCGGCCGATAGTCGCCCAGGTCTTCATCGCCTCGCCTCACGCATCCTGCATGGAGCGGATCGCGCGCATGATCGCTTCCGGTGTCGCCGGCGCATCGAGCGCCGGCACCCGCCCGGGTCTGAGGCTCGCGATGGCGTTGGAGATCGCCGAGAACACCGAGATCGCCAGCATGAGCGGCGGCTCGCCCACCGCCTTCGAGCGATAGATGGTCGCCTCCCTGTTGCCCTTGGATTCCCAGAGCGCAACCCTGAAGTCCTCCGGCACATCGCTCGCGACCGGTATCTTGTAGGTGGAGGGCGCGTGGGTCGTGAGCCGGCCCTTGGCATCGAACACCAGCTCCTCGGTGGTGAGCCAACCCATGCCCTGCACGAAGCCGCCTTCGATCTGGCCGATGTCGATGGCGGGATTGAGCGAGTTGCCGACGTCGTGCAGCAGGTCCACCCGATCCACCCGCATCTCGCCGGTGAGCGTATCGATCGTCACCTCCGAGCAGGCGGCGCCATAGGCGAAGTAGAGGAAGGGCCGCCCGCTCGCCGACGCACGGTCCCAGGTGATCTTCGGTGTCGCGAAGTAGCCGGTCGAAGACAGCGAGACCCGTTCGAGGAAGCAGGTCTTCGCCAGCTCGGCGAAGGGGATGTCCCGCTTGCCGACCGTGACCGTGCCGCCGGCGAAGCGGACCTCCGCCTTGGGCACCTGATAGAGCCGGCCGGCCAGGGCCGCCATGCGGTCCTTGATCGTGGCGGCCGCCCGCTTCGCCGCCATGCCGTTCAGATCGGAGCCGGACGACGCGGCGGTCGGCGTGGTGTTGGGCACCATGTCGGTCTTCGTCGCGGTGATCCTCACCTTGTCGAAGCCGATGCCGAACTCCTCCGCCACGACCTGCGCGACCTTGGTGTGGAGCCCCTGCCCCATCTCGGTGCCGCCGTGGTTCACCAGCACGGAGCCATCGGTATAGACGTGCACCAGCGCACCCGCCTGGTTGAGGTGCTTCAGCGTGAAGGCGATCCCGAACTTGACCGGCGTGAGTGACATCCCCTTCTTGAGAAAGCGGTTGCTCTCGTTGAAGGCCGCGATGTCCTGGCGCCGCTCGCGGTAGTCGCAGGTCTTCTCCAGCGCGCGCACCAGTCGGGAAAGGGTGTTCTCGCCGACCTTCATGCCGTAGGGCGTGACGTCCCGCCCGCGGCCGTAGAGATTGCGCTTTCGCACATCCAGCGGGTCCAGGCCGAGCCGGCAGGCGATGTCGTCCATCATCTGTTCGGCGAGCATCATGCCCTGTGGGCCGCCGAAGCCCCTGAACGCCGTGTTCGAGACCGTGTCGGTCTTGACCCGCCGCGAAAGGATCCGCGCGCTCGGATAGTAGTAGGCGTTGTCGGCATGGAACATGGCCCGGTCGCAGACGGCCATGGAGAGATCGGCCGAGTAGCCGCAGCGTGCGCTGAGCGCGGCGTCGACCGCCAGCAGCCTCCCCCGCTCGTCGCAGCCGTAGCTGTAGTCGACCCGGAAGTCGTGCCGCTTGCCGGTCATGATGATGTCGTCGTCGCGGTCGAGGCGGATCTTGGCCGCCGCACCGGTCACGCTCGCCGCGAGCGCGGCAAGGCAGGCCCACTGCGCCGCCTGGCTCTCCTTGCCACCGAAGGCGCCGCCCATGCGCCGGCATTCGCACACCACGTCCGCGTCCGGTTTCCCCAGCATGGCCGCTACGAGGTGCTGGATTTCGGAGGGATGCTGCGTTGACGAATGGACGTGCATCGAACCGCCCTCGCCGGGGAGCGCCAGGGCGACCTGCCCTTCAAGATAGAAATGCTCCTGACCGCCGACGTGGAGGGAGCCCGACGCGGTATGCCGGGCCCGCTTCAAGTCCGCGCCCGGCTCGCCGCGCAGGAACTGGTAGTCGGGCAGCACCATCTCGCCCGAGTCGAGGCCTGCCTCGACCGAGACGCGAGGCTCCTCCTCCTCCACCGTGATGCGGGCCTGGCGGCAGGCGCGGCGGGCCTCGTCCCGGCTCAGCGCCGCCACCGCGAAGACCACCTGGCCGTGAAACGCGATGCGGCCGTCGGCGAGGATCGGGTCGTCGCCGAAGACCGGGCTGCAGTCGTTCTTTCCCGGAATGTCGGCGGCGGTCAGAACCGCCACGACGCCGGGCGCGGCCCGCACCGCATCGAGGTCGAGCGCGGCGATCCGTCCGCGCGCGGCATGCGCGGCGTATCCGGGCGCGACATGCACCAGCGCCGCCGTTTCGGGAAGGTCGTCGATGTAGCGCGCCGTACCCTGGACGTGCCCGAGGGCGCTGTCATGGGCGAGCGCGCGGCCGACCGCGCCGTCGTCGTCAACGCGCGTGGGCTGCTCCGCTTGAAGAAGGTCAGGCGGCACGCTCCGCCTCCCCCGGCCGCAGGCCCACGAGCCGGGTCGCGGCGCTCGCCTCGCCGCCTGCCTCGTGCAGGGCCTTGCGCAGCAACGCCTGCGCCGTCTCCAGCCGGTAGCGCGCGCTGGCCCGCATGTCGTCGATGGGCTGGAAATCCGTCGCCAGAGCCTCGCAGGCGCCGTCCCGCTCATGCGGGTCGTCAAGCCAGAGCCCCTTGAGGGCGGCTTCCGTAGCGGCGGCCCGCTTGGGCGTGGCGGCCATGCCGCCGAAGGCGGCACGCGCGTGGGTGACGCAGCGCCCCTCCACGGTGAACCTGAAGGCGCCCAGCAGGGCGGAGATGTCCTGATCGAAACGCTTGGAGATCTTGTAGCAGCGGAAGACCTCGCCTGAGCCGAGGCGTGGCACGTCGATCCCGGTCACGAACTCGCCCGCCGCCCGGTCCTGCTTGCCGTAGTCGATAAAGAAGTCCTCGAGCGGCATCGACCGCGTCGCCTCGCCCCGACGCAGGTGCAGCGTCGTGCCGAGCGCGATCAGGGCGGGCATCGAATCGCCGATCGGGGAGCCGTTGGCGATGTTGCCGCCAAGTGTCCCCACCGCGCGGACCTGCTTACCGCCGAAGCGGCGAAACAACTCGAGGAGATCGGGATCGATCGCCGCCATGGCGGCCTCGGCCTGCGCATGGGTGACGCCGGCGCCGAAATGGAAACCCTGCTCGGTCTCGCGGATCTCCGCCAGACCGGCCACCCTTCCCAGGTGAATGATCTTCGGCAGCGCCCGCATCTGCTTGGTGATCCACAACCCGACATCCGTGGCGCCCGCGACCAGCGTCGCGTCCGGGTGGCGCGCGTAGAGGCTGGCCAGGGCATCGACCGTGGCCGGCGCCGCAAGGAAGCCCGTCGCCTCATCGCCGACGAAGAGGTCCTCGCCATCGTCGAGCGCCGCCAGGCATTCGACGGTCGCTGCGTGGCGCTCGGCGAATGCGTCGCGGGGCGTCCCGGCGCACGCCTCCAGCGCGGCATCGACGATCGGCCGGTAGCCGGTGCAGCGGCAGAGATTGCCGGCGAGCGCGTCGTTCACCGCCTGCCGGTCGCAGCGCCCGCCATCGTGGTAGAGCGTGAAGAGGCTCATCACGATGCCCGGCGTACAGAAGCCGCATTGGCTGCCGTGATGTCTGAGCAGCGCGTCCTGCACCGGATGCAGCGAGCCGCCCGAGCCGGCCAGGTCTTCCACCACGACCAGCTCCTTGCCGTCGATCATGCCGAGAAGGCAGATGCAGGCGTTGACCGGCGCGTACTCCAGCCTGCCGTCCTTCAGGGTGCCGAGCGCCACGGTGCAGGCGCCGCAGTCGCCCTCGGCGCAGCCCTCCTTGGTGCCGCAGGCATAGCGGCGCAGCCGAAGGTAGTCGAGGAGGGTCTCGTTCGCGCCGACGTCTGTCAGAGCGACGACCTCGCCGCAGTGGAGAAACCGGACCGACGAGCGCGTCATGCCTCAGCTGCCGCGATAGGTGGAGTAGCCATACGCGGAAAGTAGCAGCGGGACGTGGTAGTGGCCTTGCGGATCTGCGACACCAAAGCGCACCGGCACGACATCGAGGAAGGGCGGTTCGGCAAGCGGCCCGCCCGCGCGCCTTCGATAGTCGCCTGCCATGAAGCGCAGCTCGTAGGTCCCGGCGGCAAAGGCCTCCCCGTCCAGCAGGGCGCCCTCAATCCGGCCATCGTCGTTCGTCACGACCGTCTTGAGTCGCTCCGCCGCCGCGCCGTCCAGGCGCCAAAGCTCCAGCTTCAATCCCCGCGCCGGCGTGCCCAACGTCAAGTCAAGCACATGTGTCGTCAACCGCCCGATGGGTCGTCACTCCCCGGCCCCCGAAGGCCGCTTTATCGTTTCGTAACTGCCCAGGTCGTCTGATTTGTCGTAACTGCCCAGGTACCCCCTCTCTCTTATGGAACAAGCCAGTTCCTTTTGCGTCAACGCCCCCACGCCGCGGGGGTGCCTACTCTCTTGAGCGCGAGAGGATGATGAACGCCGCGTCGCGAACAAGATGAGAGGACAGCGATACTCAGGATGAGCCGGAGAAGTTCAGGAGCGCAGTATAGGGATCAGCTGCATCGGTTCCGGGTGCGCCAGGATTTGCAGGATGTTCCAGCCTTGCTTTCGAGCGGTGACGATGACGCTGCGCATTCCGGCGAAGTTGCAGGCGCCTTGCGGGGAGCGGAAGCCGCCTGAGATCTTCTCATGCACTTTGTTCATACGGATGTCACGCTCCGCCTCGTTATTCGTGAAAGGCCAGCGCATCGGCGATGATCTCGTCGTATCGGCGCTCGATCAGCGCCACAAGCCTCGCCGGAACGGCGATATCCTCAGACTTCCTGA
This sequence comes from Alphaproteobacteria bacterium, assembly GCA_963422645.2. Taxonomy (GTDB): domain Bacteria; phylum Pseudomonadota; class Alphaproteobacteria; order UBA828; family UBA828; genus WTGU01. The sequence continues at coordinate 169,528 of CAXXVO010000004.1, read as the reverse complement.
CCTCGTGATGCTGGCTGTTCTGGGCAGCGTGCCGGGAACTCCTTGAATTCTGATACATTTCGGTTGTTTCAGGCGGTTTTTCGCTGGGTGTCGCGCCCGAGGTCTGATATTATAATTTGATACCAATTGCACGGTCTCAACCATGCCCAGTACCCTCCCAATGTGCCCTCCAGAGGCGGTCTCGATCGGCAACAGCTGCTTCGCCGTCCTGATCTCGGACGACACCTTCACCTACTTTTCCAACCTCATTCCCTTTGACAGCCACGCCGCCGATGACCGCACGGCCATGCTCTTGCGGATCGGCCGCCTCGCGGCGATCAGCGCGGTCTCGCCGCAGGAACTGGCTGACGCTTTCGCTGTCTCGCGCGCGACGGTGCAGCGCGCACGACGGCGCTACCTGGCCGAGGGCGAAGCGGGGTTCATGAAGCCCCGGCGCGGTCGCGGGCCGTCGGTGTTCACTCCGGAGTTGGCGGAGAAGGCGACGGCGTTGCTGGCATCGGGCCTGAGCGGCTCTGCGGCGGCCCGGGTTCTCGGCGTGTCAGCGCCATCGGTCAACAAGTGGCGCCGTCAGGGACTGATCGGCAACACGGAGGCGGATGGGGAGCCCGGACGCTCAGCGCTGGCTGCGCCGCCTGACGCGGGTGCGGCTCCTGAAGGCCGTGTCGATGAAGAGAGTACCGGTGCCCCGGGGCCGGAGACGGCGCCGGGGCTGGAAGCGCAGCCGCAAACGGATCGCAGCGCGCGCGATCGGCGGGACCGGCAGGCGCCGATGGGGCGTGCGACTTGCGATGTTCCGGCTCGGGTTCTGGCCAGTTGTGGACAGGCGGGGCCGGTCGAACCGCAGTTCGCCGCCGCCGCCCGCGGTGTCCGCTTCGGCGGCGTGCTCGCCGCCCTGCCGGCCCTGCTGAAGGAAGGTCTTCTCTCCGAGACCGGTCTCCTGCCATTGCTGCCGAAGGGCTATTACGGCTTGCCTACGATCCTGCTCTTCCTGGCCTTCATGACCTTGGCGCGGGTGCGCAACCCCGAGAGCCTGCGCTACCAGGCGCCGGGCGAATGGGGCGCCATTCTCGGCCTCGATCGCTGCCCCGAGGTCAAGACGCTGCGCCGCAAGATCGCTCTCATCGCCGACGACGAGGCCGGCGTGCGGGCGTGGCAGCTCGCCCTTGCCAGGCGCTGGCAGGCGCCGACGAGCCGGAGCTCTGGGCGACGCTGGCCATCGACGGGCACGTCAAGGTCTACTCCGGCCGCAAGGGGCGCTTGCCCAAGCACTTCGTCTCGCGCGAGAAGCTGTGCCTGCCGGCGAGCGCCAGCTACTGGATCAACGCTCTGGGCGGCAAGCCGCTGCTCTGTCTGCACAAGCCGCTGGACCCGAAGATGGTCGCGGCCATCGAAGCCGACGTGGTGCCGGCGCTGCAGGAGCTTGGGATCGTTGGCGCCGGGGCGCCGGACCTGACCGCCGAGCATCCCGGCCAGCCGGCGCTCACCCTGGTCTTCGACCGCGAGGGCTGGAGCCCGGATCTGTTCCGCCGGCTGGCGAGGCGCGGCGTCGCCTGCCTGACCTGGCACAAGAACTTCAGGGGCGAGGACTGGCCGGCCGAGGACTTCGGCGCGATGACCGTTCCCATTCACGGACCGGCGGCGGACGGCAGCGCCACCATGCGGCTGGCTGAGAAGCCGGTGACGTTGCCGAACGGCTTCAGGGTGCGCCAGATCCGCCGCCTGCTCGACAACGGCCGTCAGGTGCCGCTGATCACCACCGATCCGCACAAGCCGATGGCTGAGGTTGCGGGCGCCATGTTCTCGCGCTGGTCGCAGGAGAACTTCTTCAAGTACATGCGTGACGAGTTCAATCTCGACGCCCTGCCGACCCACGAGCTCGAGCCTCTCGATCCCGCCGCCATGGTCGTCAACCCGCTGCGGCGGGCCTATGACAAGGCAATCCATCGCCTCGACCGCCAGCTTGGCCGCCTGCGCAACCGCATCGCCGACACGGCCCGGAAGAAGCAGCCGACGGCGGAACTCAGGAGGGAAGTCAGGGACCTCCAGGATGTCCGCGACATCGTCAGGGCCAGCCGCAGGGAGACGCCCAAGCACTGCCGGGCCGGCGACCTCGACGAAGCCGAGCAGCTCGATGCCTTGCCCGCGCGCGAGCGCCTCCTCCTCGACGTCATCCGGATGATCGCCTACCGCGCCGAAACCCGCATGATGCTTCCCGTCATGCAGGCGCAGGGCCACAAGCCCCATCCCCGGAAACTGCTTCAAGCGCTGCTCACCGCCGATGCCGACATCCTGCCGGATCCTGGCAATGGCCTCCTGCGGGTCCACATTCTTGGCCTCGCAAACGACGCCTGCGACCGTTGGATCGATGCGGTTCTGAGCGACCTGAACGCCACCGAAACGGTCTTCCCCGGCACCCGTCTGCGCATAGTCTACGACATCGACGGGGCCTCGGAATCCGCGCGGCTCGTGTCACCTAAAATCAGCAGAGGTCAGGAAGTCTGAGGTTGTGGCCGATGCGGCGTTTCTTTCGCCCTCGCTTTGCGATCTGGAGCGGCGGTTGGGCCTCATGGAAGGCGATGGCTTCTTCGAGGATACGGTCCCATGCCCTTGAGATGCGGGCCACCAGGGAGGCGGGGACTTGACGGTCTTTCTCACGGGCGAAGCGGGCGGCCCTGCGCGCGCGCTGAAGCAGGCGGTGCATGCTCGCCGCCCATTCCTCCTTCTCGATGTCGATCAGGGCCTGGAGTTCGCGCAGGTGATGTGCGTTGCAGGCGCCGTGGCGGACGCCCTTGATGGTGAAGTAGGGGGCGAAGTCGTCGTGGACGAGGATGCCTTTCAGGTTCTTTTCGACATCGCCGCGTCCCTCGCCGATGCGCAGGACGGTGAGCAACGGGGTGCACAGCACATGGAGCCAGCGGGTACGGGCGGCGATACGCAGGCCGGTCTCGTCGAGGTGCTTGACCGGCGCCTGCGTGCGGATCAGATCGGCGACATGGTCGAGGAAGCCCTCGAAGCGCTGCGCTGTGCGCCGGCCCATGGCGGCGATCGTGGCAGTGGAGATGGACACCGCGAAGATGTCGCTCATGAGTTCGGCCAGACGCTTCTCGGGCACGAACTGGGCGTACAGCAGGTAACTCACCCAAGCGGTGATGCGAGGGCCGTACTGGACCGGGGCGGTGACGCCCGGCGGGAAGGCGGCTCGTGTCAGCGTGCCGCATGCGCCGCAGAGGCAGCGATGGGCGCGGTGTTCGGTGACCTCGAGAGGCTGCGGCTCGGGTACGTCGAAGACCTGCCGACAGGCGGGCGCGCCTTGCCGGTCGGCGTCCGAGAGCTCGACGCCACAGCCGGAACAGGTGGAGGGGTGGTGATCGACGACACGGTCCGGGCTGTCGCTCCGCGCGAGGGTGGTTCCCTTGTGGCCGGGCTGGCCGCCACTGGGCCCGCCGGACTTTCCGCGCTGGCTTTGGGTGCGCCTCTGGGCTCCGCTTTTCTTCTTGAGCCCGTCGCTGGCGGGGGGCTTGCTGCTTGTGGTGCTGTTGAGGGCCGCGCTGCGCTCGAGTTCGGCGATGCGCTCGCGCAGGGCCGCGTTCTCCTGCTCGAGTGCGGCATTTTCCCGGGCGAGCGCGGTGGCTGATCGCAGCAGCCCCTGCCCCCATTCCCGGACGGCAACGACGACAGTGGTTGCGAGGGATGATGGCTCGAGAAGCTCCTTCAGGCAGCAGAAGGCCTCGTTACGGGCGGCGAGGTCTTCGTGCCAGTGCGACACCGTCACGTGTCTTCGGCCTCGACGGCCATCATGGCGGCGAGCACGGCGAGGCGTTCGCCCGGCGGCAAGGCCTGGTAGCGCCGGCCCCAGTTGGCTGCCTTGCGCTTGATGCGCTGGCGGTCGGTGAAGTTCCGGCCTGCGTGGCTGGCCCAATGCATCCGGTCGGGGGCGTAGTTGAACCAGACGACCTCGGTTCGCACCAGACCCTGGGTCGTGACCTGCAGCGCCAGCCGGCGCCATCCCGCCAGCACCTCGTCATAGAGCGCCGACGGATGGCCCGAGATCATGACCTGGCAGGGCAGAGCCTTGAGCAGCGCGAGAAGCGCGACGTGGCCGGCCTCCTCGTACTCGAAGCGGTAGCGCTGCGCCGAGCGGCGGGTCGCGTGCAGATAGGGCGGATCGCTGTAAACCAGCTCCGGGCCCAGGAACGGGAACGAGGCCAGGAAGTCATGGGCACAGCCGTGAACCAGATCGACCGGGTAGTCGCAGACGAAGGCCTCGAGCGCCTGCGCATCGCGGTCGATGCCGATCGAACGCACGGCCGGCGGCTTGCGCTTCGTCAGCGCCCCGCCCCCAAGGTGGCTTTCGATGTAGACGGAGTGCGGCGGCATCAGCGCAATCAGCGCTTGGCACAGACCTGCTGTCGCCTTCGAGCCGAAATACCCCATGGACCGCTCCCGTCACGCGAGAGAGCAGTCCATAGTCCCGCAACTCTATGAGGTCAAGAACCAATCGCGGTGGCAGAACCAGGCCGCGGCCGCCGCCATAATCACCGTCCTCAACTCAGGATTGGGGTACCTGGGTAGTTACGATTTGTCATTTTGGGCCAGTGGATTGAGGCGTTTCTCGTTCGGAGTTGGTGGAAAGGGCTTGACGGGAATTTCGGGAAATGACTCAACAACGACATGAGCAATCCCGAGTCGCCGCGCGGCCCTTCGACGGGAGCAGCGCCCGAAACGCCCGCGCAGAAGATCGCCCGCCTGGAGGAGGAGAACGCCCGGCTTCGGGAGGAAAATGCCTGGCTTCGGCAGCAGAACGCGCGGCTGGAAGAGCAAGTCGCGCGTCTCGTCGAGCGCATCGAGGAGTTGGAGCGCCGTCTCGGCCTCAACAGCGGCAAGCCGCCTTCGAGCGATGGGCTGAGGAAGCCGAATTCGAAGCGGCGAACCCGAAGCCTGCGCGGCAAATCGGGCCGCAAGCCCGGTGGCCAGCCCGGCCACAAGGGCAAGACGCTGCGCCGCGCCGATCACCCGGATCGGGTGAAGGATCACGTCCCGGCTTCCTGCAAGGGATGCGGTTCGCCGCTTTCGGACGCGGCCAGGGCGGGAACGCCCGTCGCCCGCCAGGTGTTCGATCTGCCCGAGCCGAGCCCCCTGGAGGTGACCGAGCACCGGGCGCATGCCAAGTGCTGCGGGCATTGCGGGACGGTGACCCGGGCGGCGTTCCCCGACGGGGTGTCGGCGCCGGTGCAGTACGGCCCGCGCATTGCCGGGGTGGCGGTCTACCTTCAGCACGCTCACTTCCTGCCGGAGGATCGGCTGTCGCAGGTGATGGCCGAGCTCTTCGGCGCGCCGGTGACGGCTGCGACGTTGGCGACGATGAGCGAGAGGGCGGCCGAGCGGCTGCGGGACGCGGCCTTGCACATACAGGACCTGGCGGCGGGCACGGCGCGGGTGAAACACATGGACGAGACCGGCTTGCGGATCGGCGGTCAGACGCAGTGGCTTCATGTGATCTGCACGCCGCTGCTGGCGGCGTACCGGGTCAGCGGCAAGCGCGGCGCCCTGCTCTCGGGTGTCTCCGGCATCGTCGTGCACGATCACTGGAAGCCGTACTTCGCGATGGAAGGGGTGGAGCACGGCCTGTGCAACGCCCATCACCTGCGGGAGTTGCAGGCGCTGGTGGACATCGAAGGGGAGGCTTGGGCCCGGCGGATGCAGCAGCTCCTGCGCCGAGCCAATCGCGCCGCCCGCATCGCGCTGGACAAGGATATCGCCGTTCCGGCGAGGCTTGTGGCGCTGATCGAGCGCCGATACGACGAGATCATCGCCGATGCGCTGGCCTTTCACGAGAGCCAACCACCGTTCTCGCCTGGCAAGAGGAAGAAGCGCCGGAAGCGAAGGATCGGTCACAATCTGGCCTTGAGGCTGCGCGACCACAAATGCGCGGTGCTCCGGTTCCTGATCGACCTCGAGGTCGGGTTCACGAACAACGAGGCCGAGCGCGACCTTCGGATGATGAAGCTGCGCCAGAAGATCTCCGGGGGCTTCCGGTCCGCGCAGGGGGCCGAGAACTTCGCCATCCTGCGCAGCGTCATCACCACCGCCAGAAAGCAGGGCTGGAATATCATCGAAGCCCTGACCAGCCCATCGGATCGGCTCATCGCCACCGTCAAGTGCGCGTAAGCTCACCTGGCACGGGTTCTCCAACAGCGGAGCCATTCTCATAAACGATCATGGTCGACGCCGTGCTGGACCACCCCATAGAATGAAAATCGGTGCCCGTCGCGCGGGCGGACTTCGGGCCACATCGGGGTAGCTTACCGGTCGCAGTCCGCAAGAGGGGCATCGTGAGCTGTGAAACCCGGCGACCCCAGAGGAGCACACGGGCGTCGCGTGGGTAGCGTTGTGCCGAATCCCAGAGAATTCCTGACTTCGACGGTTGATTCGCGTAAGTATTTGAAATTGGCCGGTTCTCATTTCCGGCCAGGCACTACATCCGGCGGCGCTGCGAGACCGGGCCGGGTTTCGTCGGCGGTCAGTCGAGCTGGTACGGGGTGATCGTCAGGGGCAGCCCCATGGTCGCATAGATCTGTTCCGCCGCCGGTGTCGGCTTGGAGGGGATGACGTAGCGGTTGCCTGATTGGCGGCAGCGCAGGACCGAGCATTGGCGGTGGACGAGGGCGGAGCGGATGACTTCCGGGGACATCCGCCGCTTCTGGATGGCGACGCGGTAGGCGAGGTGGCGGACGCAGGCGAAGGCCATGAAGGCGATGGCGATGTGGGCGCGGATCCGGTCCGGGTTCCAGTGCCAGATGGGGCGCACCCGCAGGTCGTGCTTGGTGATCCGGAAGCTCTCCTCGACCTGCCAGAGCCCGTGGTAGTGAGACATCACTTCGGTGACGCTGGCGTCGCGCAGATTGGTGATGACGCCGGCGAGCCCGTCCCATCGCTCGGCCTCGGCGATCTTCTCCGGGTTCACCGTGAGCCGGGCTTCGCCCTCGACGGCGATGAAGCGCTTCGCCCCGTGATTGGAGAGCAGCTCCTTCGGATTGTCGCTGCGGGCCAGCCTGTCGAGCAGGCGCTCCACCTGCTTGCGGCGCTCGTGTGCGTCCGTGCGCGCGCGCACGGGGCAGAAGACGACGATCAGGCGCCGGCCCTTGTGCTCCCATTCGCCGACCCGGCGCTTCTCCGGGCCCTCCAGCGGGGCATAGGTGCCCGGGTCGAGAATCTGCTTCCGCAGCGCGAGCGGCAGCTTGCGCAGCCGCGCGCCGACGACGTACTCGCCGCCGATCGTGTCCATGGCGTCGAGGTTGTCGGCGCTCAGCATGCCCCGGTCGGCCACGCACACCGTGCGCTCCACCTGGTGGCGGCGCTGCATGTCCTGCAAGACCGGGACCAGGCTGTGCCCCTCGTAGGTGGCGCCGGGAAAGACCTCGTAGCCGATCGGCAGCCCTTCGCGCGTCACCATCAATGCCAGCAGGACCTGCGAGTCCTTGTGCTTGCCGTCCTTGCTGAAGCCGTGCTGGCGAAGCTCGTCCTCAACCGCGGTCTCGAAGTAGAGCGTGGTGCAATCGAAGAAGAGGAGCGCGACCGGCTCCGGCAGCAGCGATCGGCTCGCCTCGCCCACCTGCGTGCGCAGACGCTCGATCACGGTCGCGCCGAGTTGGTCCATCATGCGGTAGACCTTCTCAAGGGGAAGGCTCACGCCGAAGTCCTCCTCGAGCCGGCGCACGCTGCCCCGCTTGCTGTCGGGGTTGGCGATGCGTGCCATCACCACGTGGAACAGCGCGTCGTGCGAGGCCCGGTAGCGCGATCGCGGCAGCAGCGCATCGAGGCCCAGCAGGCGGTACATCTCGCCGTAGACCTCGTGGACGCCAGTGATCAGGCGCTGCTCCTCTTCGAGTTGCTTGAGATCGACCGGGAGTTCCTGCTTGCCGTCGCCCTGGCGTCCGACGCGGATCACCTGGTCTGCGATCTTCTCGGGCGCAAACAGCAAAGGCTGGCGCTGGTCCTCCAGCTTCGCCTTGACGTACTCGCCGAGCTGCCTCAGGCGCTCGAGCTCGTCCTCGTCCATGGCCACGCCGATGTGGCGAACGATGCGCTGTCGGACCTTGCCGCCGTCGCGCACGGCCTCGACGAGCTGGACCGAGCGTCGCGGGCTGTTGGGCGTGGTCTTGATGCGAACGAACACGGGGAAAGTGTAGCGCGCGGCGGGGGTATCGACAACCACATATACCTACTAGGCACTACAAAGCGGCTTGACCGCACCGCAACTTCTAAGTCATTGTCTTTGCAGAAAACTCCAGACGGGAGATCAGCCAAAATCCGGCCCAACCGTCGAAGTCAGGGGGCATCGTGAGCTGTGAAACCCGGCGACCCCAGAGGAGCACACGGGCGTCGCGTGGGTAGCGTTGTGCCGAATCCCAGAGAATTTTCACAGCAAGAACCTGGGCAGTTACTACAAGCCGACCATGGTTCATCCCCCCTTCGCATCGCCGTTCGGATGAGGCGAACGGCCGAAAGTTGTTGAAGGGTAGTCCTGTTCCGGACCAGAGTCCCGAAGGGGGCTGGCAACGTCATGGACTTGCTGGAGTATTCGGCAGGAGTGCGTCCTCTCCGACGCTTCATCGACCGATGCCGATGGCCGCCGGCATCGGCTAGGGAGTTCCCCGTGTCGGGGAGAGCCGCGGCGCGGGTTTGTGCGCGCGAATCCCCGGGGCGGATGTTCGAGACTTAAGGGATCGCTCTCCGTCGACTTGATCGGCGGCACGCGCGACGGTCGCGCGCAACACAGGGAGAGCCGGCCATGGCGACGGAAGTCGGATTGCACCAGCTGAAGGAGGCGCTAAAGACGGGGCCCGAGCCCCATCTCATGACGGGCGAGCAATACAAGGAGAGTCTGCGTGACGGCCGGCGGATCGTCGACGCAAATGGCCAGTTCATCGAGGATGTGACGGCCCACCCACAGCTCGCGCGCGCGGTGGACAACATCGCGGACCTCTTCGATTTGCAGTTCGATCCGGACGTCCGGGACCGGCTTACCTATGTGGAGCCGGGCGACGGCGATCGCTACGCCATCGGCTGGCAGATACCGACCGATAAGGAGCACCTGCGCCGAAAGCATGAGGCGCTCCGCATCATGACGCTCAAGACTCTCGGGATTTTTGGTCGCCCTCCCGACTACGGCTCCATGATGGCGCTCGGCTTCCTCGCCGTCGCCGACAAGATCGAGCGGGAGAATCCCGAGTACGCGCAGAACGCGCGGAATTTCGTGGCGCTGAGCGGCGCACACAACCTGATGAGCACCGATCTCATTCCGGACGTTCAAGCGGACCGGCGGCTCCCGGCCGCCGAGAAGCCGGGGCGCCTCCGAGCCGTCGAAGAGCGACCCGACGGCATCGTTCTCTACGGTGCCAAGCCCTGCGGCAGCATCGGTGCGATCAGCCACTTCTTCACGCTGTCGACGGCGCTCAGCCCCGGCCTCGACGAGCCGGCCTGCATCTGGGCGGCGGTGCCCGCCAATATCGAGGGACTGACGCTGCTCTTGCGTGAGCCGCTTACCGATCCCGATTGCGAGTGGGAGGACCACCCGCTGGACAGTCAGGGCGAGGAGATCGACAACCTCCTGATCTTCGACCACGTCTTCCTGCCGCGCGAGTACATCGTCAGCTTCAAGAACAAGGAACTGCTCGGGCTCTATCACGAAAGCTGCGCGATCGCGTTCTGGCACATCCTCGCGCGCCTTGCGGTGCGCGCCGAGATCTTCATCGGCGCGGCACAGACGATCGTCGACATTCTAGGCACGGGCAACATCCCGACGGTGCGCGAGTCCGTCAGCGAGATCATAAAGTACGCGGCCATCCTGAAGGCGGGCATCGTCGCCTCGATCGAAGAGGCCGGGGTCTGGAACGGGGTGACCGTGCCCAACCTGGACTATGTGACGCCGGTTCGTCTCTATTCGATCGAGCAGTATCCCCGGATCATGCACCTGCTGAGCGACCTCTGCGGCCAGGGCATGGTCAGTCGCTGGCCCAAAGCGGCGTGGGAGCACCCCGAAATCGGCAAGAAGCTCGAGGAATTCATGCCGGGAACCGGCGTGACCGCGCGCGAGAAGAACCGCGTCTTCAATTTCATCTGGGATCTCGCGTGCAGCAGCCACGCGAGCCGCGTCGCGATGTTCGAGAACACCAACGCCACGCCCCGCGCGTTCGTCTCGGCCGAGCTCTATCAGCATTACGACCGCGACGCCGCCTGCAAGTTCGTCCGCGAGTACTTGCAAATAAACCCGGAACGCGTCGTGCCCTGAAGAGGGGCCGCGGGCGCGGCCCCGCAGGATGAGAGTTGAAGGTCTGCCAATTGTGCAGGGGACGCTCGTGCCCGACAATGCGCCGTTCTTCAAGCAGACGGGTCTCTTGTCCGACGCGATCTTCTTCTCGGACGACTTGATCAACAACCGCCGCGACGTTGCCGTCAAGCTCTTGAAGGCGCTGTTCGACGGCCAGGCCTACTGGCAGGCGAACCCCGCCGAGGCCAACCAGATTGTCGCCGAGCAGATGCAGTTCAGTCTGGCGGACGTTGAGAGCATCCTCGGTGCGAACGCCGGGTATTGCGCCCACGGCCTCTACTTGGGCACGTTCATGACAGCCGCAAGATTCTGCGGCGCGGCACCGGGCGATCCCGGGCACAGGATGACCAACGGCGGCATTGCCGACTCTTGGCGCCTGATCAACGACTGGTGGCTCAAGCTCGGCCTGATGGAGAGCGAGCTTCCGCCCGAGAGCGGGCTCGACTGCAGCCTGCTCAAGGAACTCTACGACGCGGGCTACCGGGGAGCCGAGACACCTGCGAAAGCGTTCAACTGATCCAAGGGGAAAACCTCAAGCCCGCTAGCGTCCCGCGCCGGCGAACAACCTCGCGCGTCGATGAAGCCGTCGACGGCGGCGGAACCAGCGTGCCCTAACGTTGCCGGATGCGCGCCCTCCAGCAGGCGCGCGCCTGCGATTGCGAGGTCCAAGACGGTCTCGCCGCCAGACCTCTGCCCCGCATACCGCGCGAGAATGCCCATGACCCCTCAGCCTTGACCGGGGGCGGTGGTTGGAGTTCAGTGCGCCGAGCGATGAAGGGATGCGCGATGGGTCAGCGACCCAGTGCTTCGGGATGGCTTGAGCGCGGTTTTAGCGCCGTGTTCGGGCCGCGCGGGCGGGGAACCTCGCAGGCGGGAATCAATCTTGGCGGTTGAACGACCGTGGTCCGGCCGCCGGCATCGTCATCCATGACGACTACGCCACCTACTTCGCTCTCGAGGGCGTGCGCCACGGGGCCTGCAACGCCCATCACCTGCGCGAGCTCCAAGCCCTCATCGAGATCGAGAAGGAAGACTGGGCAACGAGCACGCACCGGCTCCTCATCCGTGCCAACAGAGCCGCCCGCTTCGCCCACAAGAACGACCGCGACGTGCCCGCCTCACTGGTGGCCCGCATCTCGCGAGCCTGGGACCGCATCCTCGAACGTGCCATCGCCTCTCACGAAGAAATGCCACCGCTCCAGACCGGAAAGCGCGGACGACAAAAGCGCCGCATCGGTCACAACCTCGCCCTCCGACTCCAGAAGTACAAGGAGGGGTGCCTGCGCTTCCTCACCGATCCGCGAACCCCCTTCTCCAACAACGAGGCCGAGCGCGACCTCCGAATGGGCAAGCTGCGCCAGAAAATCTCAGGCGGCTTCCGCTCGATACAAGGCGCCCGCGACTTCGCAAACCTGCGATCCGTCATCGCCACCGCTCGAAAACAGCGCTGGAATGTCCTCGAAACCCTGGCGCACCCCGATCCAATCCAGCTGATCCCCGTATTGCGCTTCTGAAATCCTGCGCTGCTCCGGGAAAGCGCCGCCTGACCCCTGGCTGGTCAGAACCATCAATCCATCACGTCCGAGTGCTCGGCAGAATCAGACCTGGGCAGTTACATAAAGCTTGCCATTCTGCATGCCGAGTTCGAGGCGTTGCACCCCTTTCTGGATGGCAACGGGCGCCTGGGGCGCATGCTGGTGCCGTTGTTCCTTTGGCAGGACGGCCTCATTCGAGAACCGATGTTTTACATCAGCGCCCACTTCGAGGCTCACCGCGATGCCTATTACGAAGGCCTCCTCGCTGTCTCGCGGGATGACGACTGGACCGGCTGGTGCCGGTTCTTCCTGGAAGCTGTGCGATTGCAGGCCGAAGAGAACCTGACCAAGGCAAACGGTATCATCTCTCTTTATGATGACATGAAGCGCCGCGTGCCGGAGCTGACCCGTTCACGCTATGCCATCCATTCTCTGGACTGGATATTCGAACGCCCGATTTTCAGCGGTTCCGACTTTGGGGCCGAGGCTGGCATGTCCGGGAGGACGGCGCGGCGCATTCTGGACGCTCTTTGCGACGGCGATGTTCTACGCGTCGTTGTCCCCGGCAGTGGCCGCCGGACTTCCGTTCTCGCGTTCCCCGATCTTTTGAAGCTCACTGAAAGCGAGGCGGATATTTGACGGCCATCCATGACCAACAACAATCGTTGTTGGACACTTTTGCGCAAAAGTGTCCAACAAGAGATTTTGTCGGCCACCGGTGACCAGCAAGGGGCGCCAAGTGGGTGCCTACGTCCCACCATTTCCCGACGCTCTCCTGGGATGACCGGAGCTTGCGTGCCGACATTCGGTTGTCACCGCCCTGCCCCTTTGCGATGATCGGGGCGAGCCAGGCGGCTCAGGGATATTGTGCGATGGATACAGGCGGCGAGCAGGGGACGGGGCCCTACCTGGAGGGGCATTTGCTGGTCGCCATGCCGACGATGGCGGACCCGCGCTTCGCGCATACCGTCATCTACATGTGCGCTCATTCGGAAGACGGGGCGATGGGCCTCGTCGTCAACAGGCTTCTCGAATCGCTCAGCTTCTCGGACCTGCTCGAGCAGCTTGAGATCGAGACCGAGACCGTGGACGAGCGCATCCGCGTGCATTTCGGCGGCCCGGTGGAGGCGGCGCGCGGCTTCGTCCTCCATTCCACCGACTACACCCACGAAGCCACGATGCAGGTGGACGACGGCTTCGCGCTCACCGCCACCGTCGACGTGCTGAAGGCCATGGCCGACGGCAGCGGCCCGCGCCTCAGCATGCTGGCTTTGGGCTATGCAGGCTGGGCGCCGGGCCAGCTCGACCGCGAGATTCAGGAGAACGGCTGGCTCACCGTGCCGGCCGACGAGGAGCTGGTCTTCGACGAGGCCCAGGACGGCAAGTGGGAGCGCGCCGTCGGCAGGCTCGGGATCGATCCCGGCAACCTCTCGGGCTTCGCCGGCCGGGCTTAGCCCGGGTCCGTCTTTGACGGACGTGCGACAGGCCACCTCTCCCGTCATGCCCGGACTCGTTCCGGGCATCTCTCTGAGCAAGACCCAGCGGACGCTGGGCAAGTGCGTGGATGGCCGGGACGAGCCCGGCCATGACGTGAGGGTGTGGTGCGGGATCGGACAGGAACTTCGGCAACCGGTTACCGGCCCAAGTATCTCGCCGCGCTCACGGCCTGCGCGGCGCGATCGTCGCGTAGAGCAGGTGGTCCTGCCACTCGCCGGTGATCTTGAGGTAGGCGCGCGCGTACCCCTCGCAGCGGAACCCGGCCTTCTCAAGCAGCTTCCGGCTCGCGGTGTTGTTGGGCATGCACGCGGCCTCGACCCGGTGCAGGCCGAGGGGCCCGAAGCAAGGGCCGAGCAGGCCGGTGAGCGCCTCGCCCATGTGGCCCTGGCGCGCATGGAGCCGGCCGATCCAGTAGCCGACGCTGCAGGACTGCGCTGCGCCGCGCTGCACGTTGCTCAGCGTCATCCCGCCGAGCAGCGCGTCGTCCTGCCGGCGGAACAGGAGGAAGGCGTAGCCCAGATCGTCCTGGCCGTCGCGCAGCTGGCGGCGGATGCGCCGGCGGAAGGCGCTGCGGGTCAACGCGTCGCTCGACCAGGTCGGCTCCCAGGGGCTGAGGAACTCGCGCGAGAGCGCACGGAGCTCGGCCCAGGCCCGCCAATCGCGCAGCTGCGGCGGCCGGAGGTAGAGCGAGCGCGTCTCCACCGTCGCCTCGCGCGACGAATCGCTGGCAGGGCGGAGGAACGCCATCAGCCGGGTACCCTGATCCTGAACGCGTAGACGCCGGCGTCCTCATGCCAGCCCAGCAGCTCGAAGGGCGTGGTCTCGCAGAAATGCTTGAAGTCGATCACCGCAGCCGGGTCGGTCGCGAGCACCTCGAGCGTCCCGCCGGGGTCGAGGCGCTTGAGCGCCTTGCGCGCCTTGAGCACCGGGAGCGGGCACATCAAGCCGCGCACGTCCAGGGTCTCGTCCGCGTCCGGCTGAACATCGGGCGAGGCATTCGGCGGCCGCTCGATCGGCTCAGGCGAAGCGGGCGGCGATCGAGTCATGACTTTCGAGCCTCGCGATGGGGCCGAGCGCGGAGACCGTGGGCCGGCCGCCCTGCAGGATGCGGCATGCGGTGCGCTGCACCGCCTCGCGATCGACCGCATCGACGCGCTCGATCAGCTCCGCGACCGTGAGCGGCCGGCCGAAGAGAAGGATGTGGCGGCCGAGCCGTTCCGCCCGCGCCTGGGTGCTTTCGAGGGACATCAGCAGCCCGGCCTTGAGCTGGGCACGGGCGCGGGCGACCTCCGCGTCGTCCACCGTGGCGCACGCGTTGACCAGCTCGTCCGCCATCACCGGGATCAGCTCCGCAAGCTCGTCCTCGCCGGCGCCGGCATAGACGCCGAAGATGCCGCCGTCGGCGTAGCTCGAGGCGAAGGTGAAGACAGAATAGGCGAGGCCGCGGCGCTCCCGGACTTCCTGGAAGAGCCGCGACGACATGCCGCCGCCGAGCAGGGTCGACATCACCTGGAGCGCGTAGAAATCGTCGTCGTCATAGGCGAGACCGTCGAAGCCCACGATCAGGTGCGCCTGCTCCAGATCGCGCACGACGCGGCAATCGCCGCCGCCATAGACCGCAGCCGCAGGCGCCGGCACCGGGCCTTTCGGCAGCGCGGTGAAGGCTGCCTCCGCCGCCGCGACGAGGGCGTCGTGATCGACCCGGCCCGAGCCCACCAGCACCATGCGCGCCGCCCGGTAATGCGCACCCATATAGGCCGCGAGCGCCTCGCGCGAATAGGAGCCCACGCGCTCGGGCGGGCCGAGGATCGTGCGGCCGATGGGCTGGTCCGGATAGGCGGTCTCCTGGAAGCGGTCGAACACGAGGTCGTCCGGTGTGTCGTTGACCTGCGCGATTTCCTGGATCACCACCGCGCGCTCGCGCTCCAGCTCTTCGGCATCGAAGGTCGAGTGCTGGAGGATGTCGGCCAGCAGGTCGAGCGCGAGCGGCACGTCCTCCTTCATCACCTTGGCGTAGTAGGCCGTGGTCTCCCTGGACGTGTAGGCGTTGAGATGGCCGCCCACCGCCTCGATCTCCTCGGCGATGTCGCGGGCGCTGCGCCGCTCGGTGCCCTTGAAGGCCATGTGCTCCAGCAAGTGGGAGAGCCCGTTGGTCTCCTCGGTCTCGCAGCGCGCGCCGACATCGACCCAGAGACCGATCGAGGCCGTCTCCACATGGTCCACGGGATCGCTGACCACCCTGAGCCCGTTGGCGAGGCGCGTCGTCTGGTCGCTCACGCCACACGCTCCCGCTGCGGCGCGTGGACCCGGTCGCGGATGAAGCGCGTGAGCAGGGCCGCATCCACGGGCAGCTCCGTCACCCGTTCAGGCTTCGCCGCGAGCGCCGCGAGCCTCGGCGGGAGTGCCGGGGACACGCCGATGGCGCGCTCGATGGCGTCGGGGAACTTGGCGGCATGGGCGGTCGCGAGGCTCACCATCGGCCCCGCGCCGGCGCCGTGGCGGCGGGCGGCGTGGACGCCGGCGGCGCTGTGCGGGTCGATCATGCGCCCGCAAGCGCGCCACACCTCCGCGATGGTCGCGAGGCAGGCATCGTCGTCGGCGCGCGCGGCTGCGAAAGCGGCCTTGGCCTGCGCGAGCCGGGCCCCGCGCAGGGTGAATTCGCCATGCTCGGCAAGCTCGGCCATCAGCGCGCGCACGGCATCGCCATCACGGCCGGAGAGGTCGGCCAGCAGACGCTCGAAGTTGCTCGCTACCTGTATGTCCATACTGGGGCTCAATGTCCTGTGCACCGTCCCCTTGCGGTAGAGGCCGGTCTCGAAGAAGCGGGCGAGGATGTCGTTCCGGTTCGTCGCCACCACGAGGCTGTCGATGGGCACGCCCATCTGCCGCGCCGCGTAGCCGGCGTAGACGTTGCCGAAATTGCCCGTGGGCACGGTGAACGAGACCGCCCGCCCCGGCGCACCGAGGGCCAGCGCCGCGTAGACGTAGTAGGCGCTCTGCGCCGCGACGCGCGCCCAGTTGATCGAGTTGACCGCAGCGAGCCCGATCTCGTCGCGAAGTGCGAGGTCGGCGAAGAGCGCCTTCACCAGGGCCTGGCAGTCGTCGAAGGTGCCGGAGATGGCGACGTTGTGGACGTTGGGCTCGGCCGCCGTGGTCATCTGGCGGCGCTGCATCTCGGAGACCCGGCCCGTCGGGTGGAGCACGACCACGGAGAGCGCCTCACGGCCGCGGAAGGCCTCGATCGCCGCAGCCCCGGTGTCGCCCGATGTGGCGACGAGGATCGTCGCCCTGCGCCTGCGCTTCGCCAGCACCGCGTCCAGCAGGCGCGCCACCATCTGGAGCGCAAAGTCCTTGAACGCCAGCGTCGGCCCGTGGAAGAGCTCCAGCAGCCACTGATCGGGGCCGAGCTGCACCAGCGGCGCCGTCGCGGGGTGGTCGAAATCGGCGTAACTCTCGGCCGCGATCGCCGCCAGTTGCGTGCGCGAGAAGGCGCGCCCGGTGAACGCCGCCATGACGGCGGCGGCGACCTCGGCATAGGCGCGGCCGCCGAGTGCCGCGAGCGCATCGTTGTCGAGGGCCGGCCAGCGCTCGGGGAGGTAGAGGCCGCCGTCGCGCGCAAGACCCTGGAGCAGGGCGTGTTCGAACGAGACCGTCCGCCCTCCGGTCTGCCGCGTGCTGATGTAGCGCAAGCCGCGCTCTCCGTGCTCGTGCGCCCTCTTCCGACCCGAGCCAGACTATACGCGCCCGCCGCCGGCCGGCAAGGAAGCGCCGTGCTGGGCGCGCATTTGGCGGTTACGCCGGCCGCGCCGGGTTACCCCGCTTCGGCGATGCGCGTGATCTCGCAGAGGTAGGAGCGGTGCGGCACCGAGCCGGAGATGGGGTCGGTCCCCTCGTTGCCGATGACCGCGTTGACGTTCGCTCCCTCCGGACCGGTTGCGTCGTAGCCTGGCAGGTCGAGCGCGCCGCAGGCCTGCCACCAGCCGTGGGTCGCGCTGACCACGCGGGGGTCCAGGCTCGGCTTGAAGGCGGCGCGGGCGCGGGCGGCCCCGTGCGGCGTCGCGATGCGCACCCAGTCGCCGTTCTCGATGCGGCGTGCGGCTGCGGCCTCGGGGTGCATCTCGACCGTGGGGTCGGGCTCGCGCCGGCGCAGCGACGGCATGCCCCGGTGCTGACTGTGGCAGTAGTGGACCGACTTGGCTGACGTCAGCACCAGGGGGAAGCGCGCGGCAAGGTCCGCCCGGCTCAGCGGCCCCATGGCAGGCTCCACGTGATCCGGCAGCGGCGCCTGGCCGGCGGCGAGGAGCCGCTCCGAGAAGACCTCCACCTTGCGCGAGGGCGTCGCGAAGCCCGGCTCACCGCCCTTGCCGCCGGCGTACTTGCGGTAGCGGGTCTCGCGGTCCACGCGCACGCCGGAAGGTGACTGTCGCAGATCTTCCAGCTCCAGGCCCGAAGGTGCCAGCATCTCCCGGTAGGAGGCGTCGATGTCGCCGCCCCAGAACCGATTGGCGAAGCCGAGGCGCTTGGCCAACTCGAAGGCGATCCAGACATCGCTCTTCGACTCGCCCCGCGCTTCGACCGCCGGCGGCCGGAGCTGGGCGAAGGCTGTCGCGTCGGCGCCGACCTTGAAGTCCGTGCACAGCCCCTCGCGCTCGAAGGGCGTGTTGACCGGCAGCACGATGTCGGCAAGAGAGGCCGAGGGAGTCATGAACATGTCCACGTGCACCGCGAAGTCGAGCGCCTTCAGCGCCGCCTCGCCGCGGCCTGAGTCGGCGTGGCTCACCAGGATGTTGGTGCCGAAGCTCACCATGCCTCTGATGGGATAAGGCCGGCGCTCGAGGATCGCGCGGTAGAGGTCGTCGCTGGTGATCCAGCCCTGCTGCTCGGGCCCCAGCGGCCGGCCGGCACCGCCTACCGCCCTTGCGAGCTGCGCTGGCGGGAGCATCTCGCGGCCCCGGATGTCGTTGACCGGGATGGTGTCGAAGAGCACGTTCCCGCCCGGTGCATCGAAGCTGCCGGTCAGCGCGTAGAGGAGCGCGATAGCGCGCGAGGTCTGGCTCGCATTGGTGTGCTGGCCAACGCCGGACCAGCTGTAGCAGGAGACCGCGCCCGCCTCTGCGATCAGACGCGCGGCTGCGCGAAGCTGCCCGGCCGGCACCCAGGTGATCTCCTCGACCCGCTCCGGCGTATATGCACGGCAGCGTTCCCGATAGAGCTCGAACGCGGTGCGGCAGGGGATCGGCGCACCGTCTGCGCCCGCGATCTCGTAGCGTCCGTCGAGCGCCGGTGTGCCGCCGTCGTAGCGGGCTTGTGACGAATCGTAGAGCATCGGTGCGCCGGCAGCCGCATCCCACGCGACCCTGAGTGCGGGATCCGCGCCGTGGCTCACGTGGTCGGCAGGGAGCGGGGTGCCGTCGTCGTCCCGCACCAGAAGCGGTCCGTTGGTCCAGTCCCGCATGAAGGCCGCGTCGTAGTCGCCCGCCTCCATGAGCAGGTGAGCGAGGCCCAGCGCGAGCGCGCCGTCGCTACCGGGCCTGACGCGCAACCAGGCGTCCGCCTTGACCGCGAGGCCGGCGCGGCGCGGGTCGACGACGATGAGCTTGGCGCCGCGCGCCTTCGCCTCCGCGACACGGCTGGCGTAGGCGAGCCAGGTGGTGCTCGGGTTGTGCCCCCAGAGCATGATGCAGTCGGTGTTCTGGAAATCCGGCATCGGCGTGTCCACGCCGAAGGTCAGCTGGTTGATGTCGTCCCGGTGAAAGTTGCAGATCTCCGTCCCGTAGGGCGCGTTGGGGCTGCCGAAGGCGTGGCGCAGGCGCTCGATCCAGGGATAGGCGTCCTGAATGCCGGTGCCGGACGGCGTCGTGATGCCGAAGGCAACGCTCTCCGGCCCGCTCTCGGCGGCGAGCCGCTTGAGCTGCCGTGCGGTCTCATCGAGCGCCTCGTCCCAGCCGATGCGCTCCCACTCGCCCGGTGCATCCTTCGGCGACACGCGGCGCAAGGGGTGCAGCACGCGGTCTTCGTGATAGACCAGCTCCGGCGCTGCCCGGCCCTTGCCGCAGAGCGCCTTGCCGGTGGGGTGCGAGGGGTCGGGCTCGACCGCCACCAGGCGGCCGTCTTCCACCACCGAGATGCAGCCGCAGACGGAGGTGCAGAGCGCGCAATACCCGGGAATACGCTCGATGGTCTTCTCAGCCGCCATGCCTCTTTCTTCCTCGCGCAATCTGAGCGGTTGACCCGCTGGCCGCATGACCCTAGATGCCTGGAGAGCGGCCGCCGTGCTCAGCGGAGCATGGCGGTGCGCGCCCCCCGTGGCAATGGCCGGCAATGCCGGAGCAAGGGCGGGCGGGCGCCGGGCCGTACGGTCCGCGCCGCGCGCAGAATTGCAGCAGAATTGCAGAGGATGTCATGGTCGAGCGTATGGGCGCCCTCGGGCGCTATCCCCAAACCCGCATGCGCCGCAACCGGCGCGAAGACTGGTCGCGACGACTGGTGGCGGAGACGGTGCTCACGCCGGGCGATCTGATCTGGACCGTGTTCGTCTGCGAGGGCGAGGGCCGGCGCGAGCCGGTGGGCTCCATGCCGGGGATCGACCGGCTCAGCGCCGACCTGCTCGCCGGGGAGGCGCGCGCGGCCTACGACCTCGGCATTCCGGCACTCGCGGTCTTCCCGCAGACGCCGGCGGCGGCCAAGACCCCCGACGGCGACGAGGCGCTGAATCCCGACAACCTGGTCTGCCAGGCGGTGCGCGCGGTCAAGGCGGCGGTGCCGGAGATGGGCGTGGTCTGCGACGTGGCGCTCGACCCCTACACCAGCCACGGCCACGACGGGCTGATCCGCGACGGCTACGTGGTCAACGACGAGACGGTCGACGTGCTCTGCCGCCAGGCGCTGGTGCAGGCCGAGGCCGGCTGCGACGTGATCGCGCCGTCGGACATGATGGACGGCCGCGTCGGCGCCATTCGCCGCGCGCTGGACCAAGCCGGCTTCGAGCGGGTGCGCATCATGTCCTACGCGGCGAAGTACGCATCGGTCTATTACGGGCCCTTCCGCGATGCGATCGGGTCCACCGGCAACCTCGCCGGCGGCGACAAGCGCACCTACCAGATGGACCCGGCCAACGGTGACGAAGCGCTGCGCGAGGTCGCCATGGACATCGAGGAGGGCGCCGACATGGTGATGGTGAAGCCCGGCATGCCCTATCTCGACATCGTCTACCGGGTGAAGGCGGCCTTCGGCCTGCCGACCTACGTCTATCAGGTGTCCGGCGAGTACGCGATGCTCAAGGCGGCGGGCGAGCGCGGCTGGCTCGACGGCGAGGGCGCAATCGTGGAAGCGTTGCGGGGCTTCAAGCGCGCCGGCGCCGACGGCGTGCTGACCTACGCCGCCCTCGACGTCGCGCGCCGCCTGCGCGGCTGAACTTCGTTCGGTTGCCGGGCCCCGCGCGGCCGCGGCGTGTATAATCGATTTCCAGGACAGGGAGACCCATCGCGATGACCGTGGATGGACCGCTCGCCGGCGTCACCGTGATCGACCTGACGCGCGTGCTCGCCGGGCCCTATTGCACCATGGTGCTGGCCGATCTCGGCGCCCGCGTGATCAAGGTGGAGACGCCGGGCGGCGGCGACGACTCCCGCGCCTTCGGCCCTTTTCTCGAAGGGAAGTCGGCCTACTTCATGTCGATCAACCGCGGCAAGGAGAGCATCGTCCTCGACCTCAAGGATGAGGGCGACCGCGCGGTCTTCGAGGACCTGCTGGCGAGCGCGGACGTGGTGGTCGAGAACTTCCGCGCCGGCACCATGGAGCGCCTGGGGTACGGCTGGGAGGCGCTGCACGAGCGCTTCCCGCGCCTGATCTACGCCGCCTGCTCGGGCTTCGGCCACACCGGGCCCTACGCGGGCCGGCCGGCCTACGACGTGGTGGTGCAGGCCATGGGCGGCATCATGAGCCTCACCGGGCAGCCCGGCGGGCCGCCGGCGCGGGTGGGAAGCTCGGTCGGCGATATCGTGGCCGGGCTCTTCACGGCGATCGGGGTCAACGGCGCGCTCTACCGCCGCACTATGACGGGCGAGGGCGTGAAGCTCGACGTCTCCATGCTCGATTGCCAGGTGGCGATCCTGGAGAACGCGCTCGCGCGCTACTTCGCCTCCGGCGAGGTGCCGGGGCCGCTGGGCACGCGCCACCCCTCGATCACGCCCTTCCAGGCCTACGCGACCGCCGACGGCCATGTGGTGATTTCCGCCGGCAACAACGCGCTCTTCGCGACGCTCTGCAACGCGTTGGGCCGGCCGGACTTCGCCGAGGACGCGCGCTTCGTCGACAACCCCGCGCGCAACGCCAACACCGACGTGCTGGAGCAGGAGTTCGAGGCCATTCTGCGGGCGCACCCGACCGCGCATTGGCTCAAGGTGCTGGAGGAGGCGGGCGTGCCCTGCTCGCCGATCAACCGGGTGGATGACGTGCTCGCCGACCCGCAAGTGGCGGCACGCAACATGGTGGTCCGGGCTCACGACCCGGTCGCAGGGGAGGTGAAGATGGCAGGCAACCCGATCAAGATGTCCGCGTACCCCGACCCCAGCGAGCGGCCGCCCGCGCCCGAGCTCGACGAGCATGGGCCGGTGATCGCCGACGGAGACTCGTGATGCGTGCCGCGGCCTCAACCCGCAATTCTCACCAGGGTCATGGTCTGCGCGACGCTCTCCAGCCCACAGAGCAGGAAAGCCGCGAAGCGCGATGTGGGGCATCGGGCGAGGGGCTTGACGCACGCTGTGGGCTGGAGAGCGTCGCCCTTCGGGTCGCGCCCAGGCGCCCGCCCGCGGCGTCGTGGGCCTTAACCGTAGTCCCCGCTACGCTTTTCGGCCCACTCCGTGCGGATCGAACGCCTGGACGCGACGCAGGCCGTGACCGTGGTGAGAAATGCGGGTTAGACAGGGCAGGTCGGCGGCAGGGCATCACACTCAGGCGACTTCGACCTTACTGCGCGGCGGCCGGCGCGCTGGTGCTGCTCGGCGTGCTGCTGGCGGCGGGCTCGTGCTCCTGGTTCGCGCTCCCCTCCTACGACGGCGATGAGGAGGTTGCCGGCCTCGATGCGCCGGTGGAGGTGGTCCGCGACGCCCATGCGATCCCCCACATCTTCGCCCAATCTCCGAAGGACGGCGCCTTCGCCATGGGCTACGTCCACGCGCAGGACCGGCTCTGGCAGCTGGAGCTGCAGCGCAGGATCGGCCAGGCGCGGCTCGCGGCCGTGGTGGGCGAGCCCGGCATCGAGACCGACAGGTTCCTGCGCACGCTGGGGCTCTATCGCGCCGCCGAGCGAAATTTCGAGGTGCTCGCGCCCGAGGTACAGGCGATCTACGAGGCTTACGCCGCAGGCGTGAACGCCTATCTGGAGACCCATTCCGAGCTGCTGCCGCCCGAGTTCATCCTGCTCGGCCACGAGCCCGAGCCCTGGCGGCCCGCCGACAGCCTGGTCTGGCTCAAGATCATGGCCTGGGACCTGGGCGACAATTTTGGCGACGAGCTGCTGCGCGCACGCCTCGCCGGCACGCTCGACCGGGCGCAGCTGCGGGACCTCTGGGCCCAGCATCCGGACGACCCGCCCATGGGGCCGCATGGTGAGACGCCGGCGTTCGAGCCCGCCGACATCGACTTTGCGGCGCTCGACGCTGCGGTGAAGGGCGCCGTGCCGGCGCTGCGTGCCTCCGGGCTCGGCTCCAACGCTTGGGTGGTGAGCGGCGAGCACACGGAATCCGGCAAGCCGCTGCTGGCGAACGACCCGCACCTGCGCCTGGAGGTCCCGAGTGTCTGGTACCTCGCCCACATCTCGACGCCGGAGTTCGAGGTCGTGGGCGCGACGCTGCCGGGGCTGCCCTTCCCGCTGCTGGGCCGCTCCCGGACGCTGGCCTGGGGCTTCACCAACACCGGGCCTGACGTCCAGGACCTCTTCATCGAGCGGATCGACCCCGACGATCCCGGGCGCTACCTCGCGCCGGAGGGGAGCCTGCCCTTCGACGTCCGCACCGAGACCATCGAGGTGAGCGGGGGCGAGGCGATCGAGCTCACGGTGCGCGAGACGCGCCACGGGCCGGTGATCTCCGACGTGCTGGAGGATACCGAGGCGTACCTGGAGACCGGCCACGTGCTCGCGTTTTCGTGGACCGCGCTGGCCGACGACGACAAGAGCGCCCAGGCGCTGGTGCGCGCCACCAGGGCGGAGGACTGGGAGAGCTTCGTCGAGGCGCTGCGCGAACTCGCCGTGCCGCAGCAGACCATCGTCTTCGCCGATGCAGAGGGCAACATCGGCTACGTGGCGCCGGGGCGGGTGCCGATCCGCGCTTCGGGCCAGGGCCACATGCCGGTGCCGGGCTGGACCGGTGCGTACGACTGGGTGGACCACGTGCCCTTCGAGGCGCTGCCGGGGGACAACAACCCGCCCTCGGGCCGCATCGTCACCGCCAACAACCGGATGGTCGCCCACGACTATCCCCACTACCTCACCGACGACTGGACCGCGCCCTACCGGGCAAAGCGGATCGAGGCGCTGCTCGACGCCCGGCCCAAGCACGACGTGGCGAGCTTTGCCGCAATCCAGCAGGACCTGGTCTCGTATGCTGCGGCGCGGCTCACGCCGGTGCTGCTCGCCCTCGCCGAGCCCTCGAACGACACCATGCGCACCGCGCTCGCCATGCTGGCCAAGTGGGACCACGGCATGCGGCCCGAGCGCGCCGAGCCGCTCATCTACATGGCGTGGCTGAGGGAGATGATGTACGTGCTCTTCGCCGACGAGCTGGGCGACGTGTTCGAGGACTACTGGAAGATCCGCACCGAGGTGATCCACCGCGCGCTCGGCGAGCGCACGGGCTGGTGCGACGACGTGGCCACCCAGGGCGCGGAGGAGACCTGCGCCGAGGCCGTGAGCCGGGCGCTCAAGGTCTCGCTCGAATACCTCGCCCTCACCTACGGCCACGACATGGCGGACTGGCGCTGGGGCGCGGCCCACGCGGTCCGCATGAAGAGCCGCATCCTGGGCGAGGTCCCGGCCATCGGCTCCTGGTTCGAGGTGAACATGCCGACCGGGGGCGAGAAGGAGACAATCAAGGCAGGCGGCTTCGACGTGGCCGACCCGGAGCGCCCCTTCGCCCAGAACCACGGCGCGGGCTACCGCGCGGTCTACGACCTCGGCGCGCCCGAGCGCTCGGTCTTCATCCAGAGCACGGGCCAATCCGGCAATCCGCTCTCCTCCAACTACGAGGACTACGCCGAGGCCTGGGCCGACGGCCGCTACGTCCCCATGCTCACCGAGCGCACGCGTGTGGAGGAGGACGCGCTGGGGACGCTGGTTTTGACGCCGCGGTGAGGGGGTTAGCCCTCCGAAATTCCCTTGCAAGCTAAACCTCACCTCCCCACACTGAAGCTTGATGGGTACTCAGCGGGACAGACGCCCTAGCCAGGCTGCCAGAGCCACTAGGAGTCAACCGATGGATATTTCCCTTTGCGCACCCCTTGAACCGCGCGCTTTTATTGCGTTCACAACGCCGGGAAGAAGGTTCTGATGTCCGCGACTGTACAAGACGTACTCAAGGCGAACGTCGTATTTGTTGGCATCGAGCTGCTCGCCTCTCAAGAAGGCGTCGCTGAATTTCAGAATTCTATTGGTTCTGAAGTCGTGCCGGAGGGGATTCTGATTGGAGCAGGCGCAGGCGTGACACCCACCCAAGGACAAGTACTTCGACTCCCGAGAGATCGGATTGTATTGCAGTGTTCGTCAATTAGATCAGTTGTAGAAAGGGAGTATCCGACAGCCAACGACTTGGATCGATTGGCCGAAATCACTGATTGTGCCATTCTACATTCCAAGCTGAATGAGAAGACCCTTGATGCTTTTGGGTTCAATGTCGACTTAGTATTAGATCAGAATTCTGGAGAGACTGCTTTAACATATCTCGCCAATCGGTTATTTGCATCTGGCTTACAAAGCGCTATGGGATGGACACTTGTGGGTGGTTCAGGAAAGTTAATTTTTGAAGAAGACGATCACCGATGGACAGTCACAGTCGAGCCACGGTTCGGAGATGATAAAACTACAAAAGTCTACCTGGGACTAAACCTGCACATCGGTGGCAAACCCATGCCAAGTAAGTCCGACGTTCTCAATTCCTTGAGCGAGGCGTGGGATAAAGCCCACAGTTTTTTGCAAGACGAGTAGTTAGAAATGCGAACCGCAAACGACTTCGCAGAAACAACCTATCTCCATGACCATTCAACCCGTGGAGGACCGAAGTTCGAGGCAATTGTTGCTGCTGCGCAGCGGCCACATTCCAATACAGCATTCCATTATGATAATACGGTCTCGGATAGGGAGTTAAAGCCAATCAGTAGTCATTCTGGTAAGATAGTGATGGGGCTCAACCAATCACCTCTCTCCCATATTGTTGGAACATCCGAGCTACCATCAAATGCTCGACGCCGAGGTGAGGGCGCGTGGTGGAGTTTCGGATCTAGTAACGATCCAGACCGTCAATTTCTCGTGTTGAACGTAGCAGTTTCGGAACCCTTCGCTAAGACTTTCTTGGATTACGCAAGCGAATGGAGCAATGCTTGGCTGAAGCTCGAGAGGCCTACTGCGAATGAAGCAAACGATTTGACGTGGTCCACTCTGCGAATTCCTTTACAGCCGAGCACAGAATGGAATGTGAGTAGCTCGATATTGGATGTCACTGTTAGTATCCCGGGGGCAATGCAGGAGGAAATTAACGGATTCGCGGTTGGAATTCGTGAGAGAAAGCCGGAGTCTGTCGTAGTGGAAAGTGCCGAACGAATTGCTCGCGTAGCCGTCGAATATGCAGTTGAGCCCGATATAACAATGGACATCGATGGCGAACTGTCCTTCTACATGAGGCTGAAGAGCGGTCATTTGATCATGGCAGAAATGTCAATCTCGGGGTCCATAGATGTGAGTATATTTGACGAAAACGATCAACTACTGAAGCGAATACCGTACGCGAATGAGAGGGAATTTGTCGAGGTTCTTAGACTCTAGTTGCTATGTCAGTAACGAATTTCGACATTGTGTGTCGATTTGTCCGACGAAAAGATTGGAGTGACGCTGAAGGGCGACCAAAGCCGGGAGCATTTAAGGACGCAGAGTTGTCTGTTTGGCATAGAGATAAGCTGGTAGAGCGTGGTGTAGATCTAAAGGAACTGCGGATAGGGCATTTGGTTGGCTATGGACAAGCGCATTTTGCAGTTGAGGACTTTTATAGTGCGGCGGAGCAAGCAAGTGAGAAGGAAAAGTGCCAATTTAGTGTGCAAGTGGAATGGCGGACTGAAGACAATTTTGTGGAAATTCCATGGAGAGAGTGGGGCTACGCTCACATACAGGTGGAGTCAAGCGGTGAGCCGAGAATTGCGTGGACTGCGTTTCGAAGGATACTGTCCTTGAGGGCAAGGGCGGTTTGTCCGCCGGATGATGATGCCGCATCGTAGCGAAACTAGGGGGTATTGTAGGGTGCTGGGGCGGCCGCGCGCAATGTAGCGGTGCAAAGCCGCCACCCACGCGAAGTGTGATCATGTGATCTCTTACGGGTCTGCGCTTGAGGTGCCGACGGCGTTGGGAATTCGGGCGGCGACTTCGTGCACGCGCTCGTCGTCGTGGGACGCGGGGACCAGGTGCAGTCGGGTTTGCCTTGGCGCGTGATGGTCAGGCTCTCGCCCTGCGCGACGCGGTCGAGCAGGCGGGGCAGGTGCCTGCTGGCTTCTGATGCGCCGATCCGTTCCATCGTGGCCCTCGGTTTAGTGTCGGGCGAGATATAGGAGCAGTCTGAGTGGGCGGCAACCGGGTGCGTCGGCACAAGAGCCCACCTCGCCCGTTCCCCAACTCGTCATGCCCGGACTTGTTCCGGGGTTACACGATCTCGTATTTGTGACGGCCTCAGTCTGACCGCGGTAGCTGTCGTCAGATGCTGTCAGGCATCGAAGCTTCTGACGGAGCACGCTGAATTCTACAAATGGGGGTGGTTGGCGTAGGTCATCCTGGATTTTCGCAAGCACTGCAAGGTTGCCGAACCGGCTGAAGCCCCGCAATCCACGGCTCCGCTGGCGATTTTCCGTCCTTGCGCAGTCGCATTGGAGGGGCCAAATTGCAATTTGGGGAGTCGATGCTTCATGACGGGACGAGACGGGAAGCGGGGTCGGGCGGCGTCCGCGACGGCACCGAACCGGGTGACGCGAGCTGCGAAGTGGGCTGTGAAGCAGCGCGCTGCGCTGCGCGCCGCTCCTGCCCTACCGGCCGGACAGCGCCGCGCAGCCATGACCCTGGTGAGAAATGCGGGCTAGTGGCATCAAAACCGGACCAGTTGTCGATAGCCGACGCTATAAAACGGCCTGCTTCTGTTTGCGCTGGTTTGCTCCGGCATTGTGCATTCGCGCCTTTAAAACCTTGGCGACAAAAGGTGATGTCATGGCGCGAACCACTGCGCTGTAGTTGGGTTGGAACGTGATCTCGGAACCAACGGTCGCTTTGTTCTTGCCCGAGTTCAAAATGAGATGGTCACTGCTGGCCCCGACAATCTCGATTCCAGAGGACGCGGTGAGGCCTTCTGGATCGGTATCCTGATGTCCGACTGCCAAAATTGCCTGAGAGACAAATCCGCGATCCTTGACAGCCGGCTTGGCACCAAACGCAGTTTGGCCTATATCGCCCCATGGTTGCGACGGTTTTACCTTGGACTCGATCACTTCCCCGACGAGTGTGATGGCATCGGTGTAGAGTCCATGGATCGGTTGGCGATGGAGAGGCTCCACGCCGAGCAGGATTGACTCACCGAGACGAAGATCGTTGATCCTTCCGGTGCCCGCCGCGCTGAACGCCCACTGAAGATTGCCGGAATTCCCCCCGGAGACGATATCGAGGGTGAGACCGAAGGCCGCATCAATGGACTCGGCGAGGGCAGATAGTTTTGCCATGTTTCCAGCATCGGCGCGCTCACCGCTCCGGCAAGCGAGGTTCGTGCCGATACCCTTCAGCACGATATTCCTGCAGCGAAGCGTTTCACGCACGGCGCCGAGGAGATCCTCCGGCATGATCCCCTCCCTGAGATCTCCAAGCTCAACCATGAGCACGATCCCATGCGTCCGCCCCGACCCATAGGCGGCATCGGAGAGCTTGCCGATAACCTCCAGCTCCGTATTGAAACTGATATCGGCATGCGCCACGACCCGATCGACCTGACTCATCATCGGAGAGCGGATCAGTGTCATTGGCGCCAATATCCCCGCTCCACGCAGCGTTTCGATGTTCTCAATGCGGGAGTCGCCGATCGCCCGTACGCCTGACTGAAGCAACACGCCGGCAATCTCCGGTGACCCTAAAGTTGCTTTGGTAACTCCGGTGACGGATATGCCACGGAGTCTCAGCCGCTTGACGAGTGTGGAAGCATTATGGCGGATCTTTTCGAGGTCGATCTCCAACCGCGGTGCGGCCATCAGCCCGCGGCCGTCCGCATCTCCGCAAGTGTAGGAATCGCCGGGCGGACCATGTCCAGCAACCGTTCGGGCGGGCGGCTCAAGACGTCCGTGACCGGAATTCCCAGTTCACCCTCGTACTGGATAATGGCGGCACTGACCGCTTCTTGTGTCATGTTCTCGTGGTTGATCGTGAGGCCGATGACCTTCGTATCGGAGAAGGTCTGGATCAGATTGATTTCGCTGGCCGGCGATGGCATCGTCATCTGTTCGAAGTCGCAGCGATGACGCCGCCCCGGGGCATGCTGCAGAATGACTCCGGTGGGTCTGCTGCCCCTCAAAATGAGTGCCGAGGAGCTGAAGGCCGGATGACTCAGTGCGCCTTGACCTTCGACGATGATCACATCCGGACTCTCTTCCTGGAACGCCTCGATGATGGTCGCCTCCAACTCACCGGAGCAGAACTGCGACGGAATGGCATCGAGCGCGACACCGTAGCGGGCCCCTTGCATCAAGCCGGTCTGGCCAGTGCTCACCATGACGGCTTTCAGGCCGTGATCGTTGAGAACACGAGTCAGGATCGTGGCGGTGGTGCGCTTGCCGATGGCGCTGTCGGTTCCGAGCACGGTAATTCGCGGGCAGGTGACTTCGACAATTCGATCGTCGAACATCCGCAAATCTTTTTTGGCTCGCGGTTTTCGCATGTCAAGGATCACGACGTTATTAGCGATGCCCGCGGCCACGAACTCCGGGTCGTCGGTCAGGAATTCATGGAGACCACTCACGACATTCATTCCGCGTGCCAGGGCTTCGAGCACGATGCCTCGCTCACCTGTCGACAACATTCCACTCTTGGGCGCCATCCCGAAGATGAAGTAGTCAGGGATGTGCACGGTGCGAGACAGGGCGTCGGTGAGATCGCGGCAAATCGGGATGGTGTTGGCCTTCCCGCCGAGCACTTCGCCAGTGTCGAGTCCAGCCTGCTTGCTGTCGATCACCGAGAGGATTTCGTACTTCTCTGAATGACGGATGAGCCCGTTGGCCGTCTTACCGTCGATTTCACCGAAGTTCTCCTCACAATAGATGACCGCCGTCGCAGTCCGCTTCCGCTCATGGAATGGGATCGTTGCGGGACGATTAATACCGGGAGAGTGTGGAGCGGCGGCGAACGCATTTGGCGATTTCTCCAACGGAACAATGGACATCGAGACTCCTTGAGTAAAATTGCGAACTGGCGAACGGATCACGAAGGCCACTTCGGATCCTTCGCATACCGTTTAGCCACATTGACCTGAACGTGGTCGCGCCGCCGTCCGAGCCAGCGCTGTGGTCAATGCCACCTAGATTTCTGGGCCGCCTGGATTGAGGTGCCGATCAATCATGGGGGCAGACGTCGGCTGTGTGAAGAACGCCAGAAGCACCAGGGGCTGCATCAAATTCAACCCATGTCGCCGCGGTCTTTGTGTTGGTAAGCGAGAAAGGCGCTGCGCCCTCCTCGCCGTCGAAAGTCAAGACTTTGTCGCAGACACTGCGTGGACCGGCTTCATCTCGAGCTGTGCGGCCGGCAACTCCGCTGTCGGTGCAGGCTTACGCATTCTGCCAGTGCGATGCAACAGCAAAGCATATTTCGGTGAAGAAAATCTGTAACTGCCCAGGTTCTTGCTGTGAAAATTCTCTGGGATTCGGCACAACGCTACCCACGCGACGCCCGTGTGCTCCTCTGGGGTCGCCGGGTTTCACAGCTCACGATGCCCCTCTTGCGGACTGCGACCGGTAAGCTACCCCGATGTGGCCCGAAGTCCGCCCGCGCGACGGGCACCGATTTTCATTCTATGGGGTGGTCCAGCACGGCGTCGACCATGATCGTTTATGAGAATGGCTCCGCTGTTGGAGAACCCGTGCCAGGTGAGCTTACGCGCACTTGACGGTGGCGATGAGCCGATCCGATGGGCTGGTCAGGGCTTCGATGATATTCCAGCCCTGCTTTCTGGCGGTGGTGATGACGCTGCGCAGGATGGCGAAGTTCTCGGCCCCCTGCGCGGACCGGAAGCCCCCGGAGATCTTCTGGCGCAGCTTCATCATCCGAAGGTCGCGCTCGGCCTCGTTGTTCGTGAACCCGACCTCGAGGTCGATCAGGAACCGGAGCACCGCGCATTTGTGGTCGCGCAGCCTCAAGGCCAGATTGTGACCGATCCTTCGCTTCCGGCGCTTCTTCCTCTTGCCAGGCGAGAACGGTGGTTGGCTCTCGTGAAAGGCCAGCGCATCGGCGATGATCTCGTCGTATCGGCGCTCGATCAGCGCCACAAGCCTCGCCGGAACGGCGATATCCTTGTCCAGCGCGATGCGGGCGGCGCGATTGGCTCGGCGCAGGAGCTGCTGCATCCGCCGGGCCCAAGCCTCCCCTTCGATGTCCACCAGCGCCTGCAACTCCCGCAGGTGATGGGCGTTGCACAGGCCGTGCTCCACCCCTTCCATCGCGAAGTACGGCTTCCAGTGATCGTGCACGACGATGCCGGAGACACCCGAGAGCAGGGCGCCGCGCTTGCCGCTGACCCGGTACGCCGCCAGCAGCGGCGTGCAGATCACATGAAGCCACTGCGTCTGACCGCCGATCCGCAAGCCGGTCTCGTCCATGTGTTTCACCCGCGCCGTGCCCGCCGCCAGGTCCTGTATGTGCAAGGCCGCGTCCCGCAGCCGCTCGGCCGCCCTCTCGCTCATCGTCGCCAACGTCGCAGCCGTCACCGGCGCGCCGAAGAGCTCGGCCATCACCTGCGACAGCCGATCCTCCGGCAGGAAGTGAGCGTGCTGAAGGTAGACCGCCACCCCGGCAATGCGCGGGCCGTACTGCACCGGCGCCGACACCCCGTCGGGGAACGCCGCCCGGGTCACCGTCCCGCAATGCCCGCAGCACTTGGCATGCGCCCGGTGCTCGGTCACCTCCAGGGGGCTCGGCTCGGGCAGATCGAACACCTGGCGGGCGACGGGCGTTCCCGCCCTGGCCGCGTCCGAAAGCGGCGAACCGCATCCCTTGCAGGAAGCCGGGACGTGATCCTTCACCCGATCCGGGTGATCGGCGCGGCGCAGCGTCTTGCCCTTGTGGCCGGGCTGGCCACCGGGCTTGCGGCCCGATTTGCCGCGCAGGCTTCGGGTTCGCCGCTTCGAATTCGGCTTCCTCAGCCCATCGCTCGAAGGCGGCTTGCCGCTGTTGAGGCCGAGACGGCGCTCCAACTCCTCGATGCGCTCGACGAGACGCGCGACTTGCTCTTCCAGCCGCGCGTTCTGCTGCCGAAGCCAGGCATTTTCCTCCCGAAGCCGGGCGTTCTCCTCCTCCAGGCGGGCGATCTTCTGCGCGGGCGTTTCGGGCGCTGCTCCCGTCGAAGGGCCGCGCGGCGACTCGGGATTGCTCATGTCGTTGTTGAGTCATTTCCCGAAATTCCCGTCAAGCCCTTTCCACCAACTCCGAACGAGAAACGCCTCAATCCACTGGCCCAAAATGACAAATCAGACGACCTGGGCAGTTACGAAAATCTCACCAAAGACGTAACTACCCAGGTACCCCAATCCTGAGTTGAGGACGGTGATTATGGCGGCGGCCGCGGCCTGGTTCTGCCACCGCGATTGGTTCTTGACCTCATAGAGTTGCGGGACTATGGACTGCTCTCTCGCGTGACGGGAGCGGTCCATGGGGTATTTCGGCTCGAAGGCGACAGCAGGTCTGTGCCAAGCGCTGATTGCGCTGATGCCGCCGCACTCCGTCTACATCGAGAGCCACCTTGGGGGCGGGGCGCTGACGAAGCGCAAGCCGCCGGCCGTGCGTTCGATCGGCATCGACCGCGATGCGCAGGCGCTCGAGGCCTTCGTCTGCGACTACCCGGTCGATCTGGTTCACGGCTGTGCCCATGACTTCCTGGCCTCGTTCCCGTTCCTGGGCCCGGAGCTGGTTTACAGCGATCCGCCCTATCTGCACGCGACCCGCCGCTCGGCGCAGCGCTACCGCTTCGAGTACGAGGAGGCCGGCCACGTCGCGCTTCTCGCGCTGCTCAAGGCTCTGCCCTGCCAGGTCATGATCTCGGGCCATCCGTCGGCGCTCTATGACGAGGTGCTGGCGGGATGGCGCCGGCTGGCGCTGCAGGTCACGACCCAGGGTCTGGTGCGAACCGAGGTCGTCTGGTTCAACTACGCCCCCGACCGGATGCATTGGGCCAGCCACGCAGGCCGGAACTTCACCGACCGCCAGCGCATCAAGCGCAAGGCAGCCAACTGGGGCCGGCGCTACCAGGCCTTGCCGCCGGGCGAACGCCTCGCCGTGCTCGCCGCCATGATGGCCGTCGAGGCCGAAGACACGTGACGGTGTCGCACTGGCACGAAGACCTCGCCGCCCGTAACGAGGCCTTCTGCTGCCTGAAGGAGCTTCTCGAGCCATCATCCCTCGCAACCACTGTCGTCGTTGCCGTCCGGGAATGGGGGCAGGGGCTGCTGCGATCAGCCACCGCGCTCGCCCGGGAAAATGCCGCACTCGAGCAGGAGAACGCGGCCCTGCGCGAGCGCATCGCCGAACTCGAGCGCAGCGCGGCCCTCAACAGCACCACAAGCAGCAAGCCCCCCGCCAGCGACGGGCTCAAGAAGAAAAGCGGAGCCCAGAGGCGCACCCAAAGCCAGCGCGGAAAGTCCGGCGGGCCCAGTG
The DNA here is from genome assembly GCA_963422645.2 of Alphaproteobacteria bacterium. GTDB lineage: Bacteria > Pseudomonadota > Alphaproteobacteria > UBA828 > UBA828 > WTGU01. Next base: position 136,026 of record CAXXVO010000004.1, on the reverse strand, counting down.
GCGGCCAGCCCGGCCACAAGGGAACCACCCTCGCGCGGAGCGACAGCCCGGACCGTGTCGTCGATCACCACCCCTCCACCTGTTCCGGCTGTGGCGTCGAGCTCTCGGACGCCGACCGGCAAGGCGCGCCCGCCTGTCGGCAGGTCTTCGACGTACCCGAGCCGCAGCCTCTCGAGGTCACCGAACACCGCGCCCATCGCTGCCTCTGCGGCGCATGCGGCACGCTGACACGAGCCGCCTTCCCGCCGGGCGTCACCGCCCCGGTCCAGTACGGCCCTCGCATCACCGCTTGGGTGAGTTACCTGCTGTACGCCCAGTTCGTGCCCGAGAAGCGTCTGGCCGAACTCATGAGCGACATCTTCGCGGTGTCCATCTCCACTGCCACGATCGCCGCCATGGGCCGGCGCACAGCGCAGCGCTTCGAGGGCTTCCTCGACCATGTCGCCGATCTGATCCGCACGCAGGCGCCGGTCAAGCACCTCGACGAGACCGGCCTGCGTATCGCCGCCCGTACCCGCTGGCTCCATGTGCTGTGCACCCCGTTGCTCACCGTCCTGCGCATCGGCGAGGTGAGCGCGCGCGGTGTCGAAAAGAACCTGAAAGGCATCCTCGTCCACGACGACTTCGCCCCCTACTTCACCATCAAGGGCGTCCGCCACGGCGCCTGCAACGCACATCACCTGCGCGAACTCCAGGCCCTGATCGACATCGAGAAGGAGGAATGGGCGGCGAGCATGCACCGCCTGCTTCAGCGCGCGCGCAGGGCCGCCCGCTTCGCCCGTGAGAAAGACCGTCAAGTCCCCGCCTCCCTGGTGGCCCGCATCTCAAGGGCATGGGACCGTATCCTCGAAGAAGCCATCGCCTTCCATGAGGCCCAACCGCCGCTCCAGATCGCAAAGCGAGGGCGAAAGAAACGCCGCATCGGCCACAACCTCGCGCGCCGCCTTCAAAAGCATAAGGAGGGCTGCCTGCGCTTCCTCACCGACCTGCGCACGCCGTTCACGAATAACGAGGCGGAGCGTGACATCCGTATGAACAAAGTGCATGAGAAGATCTCAGGCGGCTTCCGCTCCCTGCAAGGCGCCTGCAACTTCGCCGGAATGCGCAGCGTCATCGTCACCGCTCGAAAGCAAGGCTGGAACATCCTGCAAATCCTGGCGCACCCGGAACCGATGCAGCTGATCCCTATACTGCGCTCCTGAACTTCTCCGGCTCATCCTGAGTATCGCTGTCCTCTCATCTTGTTCGCGACGCGGCGTTCATCATCCTCTCGCGCTCAAGAGAGTAGGCACCCCCGCGGCGTGGGGGCGTTGACGCAAAAGGAACTGGCTTGTTCCATAAGAGAGAGGGGGTACCTGGGCAGTTACCCAAAGACATGAAAATGCATTTTCAATATCATCGGAACCAATTATCCATAACTAAGTATATGGTGAGTTGATAGGTATATTGCAAGGCCAAGTTTGCACGTCGTAGTCATGGAGATAGCACATTTCTGGTTTGTTCGAACGGGGGGGACTCCCCACCATTTGAAAAGGTTCTTCGGCGGGGTCTGGGTACCCGCCGTGGAGGATGTGCATTTTGGTGTTTGCGGTGACTCACGCAGCACGAATCTGGCTCTGGAGCTTGGCGTCCCACCCTTGGGCGCCGCGACGGCCGGCCCGAAATCGCCCAGTTCCGCCGCCACCACAGGTGCGGGCGGAATGCCGTTGTCGGCGCTCGCCTCCGCATTCGGCTCGGACGCGAGGGACCCGCGCACGGGATCCGTCAACACCGCCAGCGCTCGATACCGGGTAGTCCAGCAGAAATGCGCGGCTGGTGCTGGTCGTGGACAGGCGCTGACGACTGCCGTCTGTGTCCTGGTGTGGAGCGATTCCTACGGCCTCGCCCTGACCATCGCGATCTCGCGGGTTCTCTCGATGATCGTCGCCGGCATTGCCGGATCGGCGATCCCGATCGTGCTGACGATGCTTCGTCAGGATCCCGCTCAATCGTCTTCGATCATTCTTACCACCGTAACGGACGTGGCCGGCTTTATTCAGTTTTCTCGGTATCGCGACAGTGCTCGCTCGGATGATCTGACTCCCGGTGCGCCAACGGCTTTCGGACTACTCGGCGACGGTGACCGCGCTCGGTGTCGCGTGCGGTGAGCATGACCGTACATCCGGCTTGACAAAGCTGTCGGCAGGTTTCGAAACCGAGCCCTTCGTTGCTGCCGGTGGCGATAGATACTGGCTGTGCTGGCGCCGCCGTAGCGAGCGGTCTTTCCACTCACTCGAGAGACAGCTGGCTCAACTCGTCGCTTCCTTCAACCTCCAGCGCTACCATGAAGACCTCGGTCAATTCGATCTGGATTTCTTCGACATCTCCCGCGTCCGATTCCACATCCGATACCGATTGTTCGACCTCGCCCACGAGGTCGATTTCGACCACGGCAGCTTCGGGTTCGAGAACCAGTCGTGACGGTGGCGCGGCATCGGATTGAAGATAGGACATCGCAACAATAGTAACCGCGGCAGCAGCCAGTGCGGATGCAGCGGCAGCGGGTGCCGGGCCGAGCTGAAGGATCCAGTTCGCCAGCCGACGAGCCGGTCGGTGCTTCGCGGCTCCCCGCGGTGCGTGCGTGCCGAGAACCCTCCCGATGAGCGCGTCGGAGGGCTCGGGCGGTCGAACCGCGTCGAGTGCCTCTTCCAATGTCTCGGCCGCACGCACCAGAGCCTGCGCGCGCGCTGAGCGCAATATCAATGGCTCCAGTGCGTGGCGGTCCTGCGCCGGCCAGTGCGTTTGGCTGGCGCCGTAGCGGTCGAGCACTTCGGCCAGCCGATCAAGCGTGGCCGGTCGAGAACCGTCATCTGCAGTTGGCTTGGTCATGACGACTCCAGGAGTTCGGCAACAACGGGGCCGAGGGTCTCGCGCAGCGAGCGCCGAGCCCGGGCGAGCAGCGATTCGACCGCTTCTACGCTGCTGCCCATGATTTGGGCGATTTCCGGATTGCTGAAGCCCTGGTAGTGCGCGAGCACGATCGCGGCCCGCTGACGGGGCTTCAGTTTGGCGAGGGCGCGTTCCACCGACTTTGCGCGGCTTACATCTGCTTCAAGCGAACCTCGTTCCGGGACAGTCTCCAACCTTGCGCACGCATCGTTGATAAAGCGTCGCAATGATCGTTTGCGGTCGATGCAGAGATTGGTCACCACCCGGTGGAGCCACGTTGAAAGGCTCGCCTCGCCGGGACGCCAATCCGGTGCCTTGCCCAGCAAGCGAACAAAGGCTTCCTGAGCGACATCCTCAGCCTCGCCCGACTCTTGCAGCACGTACCAGGAGTAGCCGACGAGCGATGACAGATGCCGCTCCACGATGGCGGCCCATGCCGCCTGATTGCCGCTCGCCGCGAGCGCGATCAGCGTGTCGTCACCGGCCTGCGACAAACCTCCGCCCGCCACCGAAAGTCCGGGCCGGCCCCCATCTCTCGCATGGAGGGACCGGCCCGCGCGGCTGCTGCGTGTGCTAATGGCGCCGGCGTCCCTTCCTGCGCGGGAGCTCGCTCTGTTCGATCGCGTCATCGCCGTTTGTGTCGTATCGCGTCAACCACCGCTGCGATGGTGCCTGGATTTCTGCCAGCGACAGACTTTGATCGCCATCGGCATCCATCAGGTCGAACAGCGTGGTCGCGCCCAATTCTCGGAACCAGCGCCCGCGCCGGCGAAATTCCTCCACCGACAACTTGCCGTCCGCGTTGACGTCCGCCGCAGCCAGCAGACGCTCTTGCTCTGCGGCAATCTCGGCGGCGATCACCTTGCCGTCGCCATCGGTATCGAGCAAGACCACCGTCCGGCTCTTGCCGCGTTCGCGCGGACCCTTTTCTTGGCCGTCATCCGCAAAACCCGGCGCGGCGGTCACGAGAAGCGCAGTGCATATCGCGCTCAACGTCAGTACATGGATGTGCTTCATTCGCTTTCTCCTGTTCTTCATACTCCCTTACACGGATGAAGAACCGAGATTCCGTCGAAAATAGGTTGGCGCTCGCGCTGCTCGCTGAGATGACGTTCCACTGAGGCGCCGGGCCATCGCCTCGCGGCGACGAAATGGCCGGGTCCATTCTCGGGGCTCGATCGCGCGTCATTCAACGGGGAAGCCCCGTGCAGTGGCAGAATGTGCGCGGTTGCTAAGGGCGACTTCAAGCGCGCTCGCCCTTCCGGATAGCGCCCGCTCAAGCCTTCACAGCGCTCTGGAATCGGAGGTCGGCACTGTTCTGGGAGGCCGCCGGGGGCGCGCGCTGCCGAAGGCCATCGAGAACCAGCTCGGCGAGCTGGTGACTTCGACGACCAACCGGCCGCGCGGCACATACAAGGAGCTGATCGACCGGGTCGACACGCTTCGCCGAGAACTAGAGCATATCCGTGATTGAGAGAATCATTAGGAATTCCCATTAGTTAGGAAATGTGATTCAAGCTGGCTACTGGTGAAGGAGGCCAGCATGGATGACACAGCCCTATTCGAGTGATCTTCGTGAGCGCGTGGTGCGGGCCCATTTGGCGGGCGAGCCGATCCGCCAGGTGGCGGCGCGCTTCGGTGTCAGCGTCTCCTCGGTGCCGAAGTGGGTTGCGCGCTACCGGTCGACGGGGAGTGTGGCGCCGGGCAGGATCGGCGGTTACCGCCCCTGGCTCCTGGAACCGCATCGGGAGCTGGTTCACAGACTGGTCGCTGAGACGCCGCATCTGTCGATCGACCGTCTTCGGGACCTGCTGGCCGCTGCGGGGATCGCGGTGAGCCGGGACACGATCTGGCGCTTCCTCAGGCGCGAGGGTCTGAGCTTCAAAAAAAACTCTGTTCGCGACTGAGCAGGCGCGGTCCGCAGTCGCCCGCAAGCGGACGCGCTGGCAGGCGCTCAAGCGCCACCTCGACCCGGACCGCCTGATCTTCGTGGACGAGACCTGGATCAAGACCAACATGGCACCGCTCAGGGGCTGGGCGAAGAAGGGCCAGCGCCTCAAAGGCTACGCGCCTCATGGCCACTGGCGCACCATGACCTTCCTCGCCGCCCTGCGCGCAGACAGGATCAGCGCCCCTTGCGTCTTCGACGGCCCCATCAACACCCGCTGCTTCCTGGCCTGGGTCGAGCAGCAGCTCGTCCCCACCCTCAAGCCCGGCGACATCGTCATCCTCGACAATCTCGCCAGCCACAAGGCCAAGGCGGTCAGACAGGCGATCCGCAGCACCGGAGCCCGCCTCTGGTTCCTGCCGCCCTACTCACCCGACCTCAACCCCATCGAGCAGGCCTTCGCCAAGATCAAACACTGGATGCGCAACGCGCAGAGGCGCGACTTCGAGGACACCTGGCGCCACCTCGGCCACCTCATCGCCACCATCGAGCCCGCAGAATGCAAGAACTACATCCGAAACGTCGGATATGGTTCCGTCTAAAACGGATATGCTCTAGATGTCCCGATAGCGCACCGGAATGCGCTGCCCCGACTCCCATGACGCGATCATGTGATCCACGACTTCCGCGACGCGGTAGCCATCCCGAAAGGTTGCGGCAAGGGGGGATACCTCGTGCCGGCCGATCACCGCGCCGATGAAGTGGTGGACCTGATGCACGAAACACTCGACCCAGCCGATGGGATGGCTGCCCTGCACGCCGCCATCCCACCAGAAGTCGGCCAGAGGGTGCTCCGGCTTGATCACCTGGATGGTGCGAAAGCCCTGATCGCGGCCCTCCGCAATCTGCAGCTCGTTCAGCTTGCCGACCTGGTAGCGGAGCGAGCCGCCGGTGCAGTCCACCTCGATGCTGCCGTGGTGGCCGTAACCGGCCGCCACTCGCGATGCCTGGATGGTGCCGACCATGCCGTTCTCGAAGGTGACGATGGAGGCAAACGCATCGTCCACCTCGACCCGGTGGCCTGCGACCTCGGGCACGTTGACCCTGGCGATGGCCATCACCTCGGCGATCTCGCCCACGAGGTAGCGCGCGGTGTCGATATGGTGTGAGCCGAGATCGCCGAAGGTTCCGGTGCCCGCAACGCCCTTGTCGAGACGCCAGGCCATGGGCAGGTCCGGCCTTAGATAGTCGGACATCAGGTAGCAGGAGCGGAAGTGTATCGGCTCTCCCAACGTGCCGCCCTGGATCAGCTCGCGCATGTATCGGATGGCCGGGATGAAGCGGTGGATGAATGCAGCCTGGTGAACGATCCCGGCCCCTTCGGCCTCGCGCCAAATCTCGTGCGACGCATCGGCGTCGTGGGCGAGCGGCTTCTCGCAAAGCACCGGGATACCCCGACGCGCCGCCTCCACCGTCGGTTCCAAGTGGAGGTTGTTCGGCGCCGCGTTGACGAAGACGTTGATTCCGGAACCGTCGAACAGCGCCCGCCAGTCGTCGCCTGTCTCCTCGTAGCCGAAGCGGTCCTGCACCTCGTTCCGGGTGGCGTCGTCGAGGTCGACGATCTGTTTCAGTCGTATGGTGACGGGGAGCCGGTTCTTCACGAGCTTCTGCATCGCGAAGGAATAGGAATGGAACGAGCCGATGAAGCCTGCTCCCAGGGTTCCGACGACGAGTTCCCGATTGGACATTCGGCTCAACTCCTTCAGTGGTGCTGGCTCACCTGGAGCGGGCCCCTGGGGCCGGACAGGCGCCGTCAGGCTAAGCAGCGGCGGCGAGCTTGCGCGCGGTCTCGACCAGCCGATCGACCTCGGCCGGATCGGTGTCGTGCCGGGTGACAAGGCGGATCGTGGTGGTCGCGGGATCGGTCTCCGGCCAGGAGTAGAAGAGGACGCCGGCCTCGGCGAGTCCGTCGATCACCGCCCGCGGCAGGGTGACGAAGAGCTCGTTGGCCTCTGCCGGCGCCGCGAGCGAGGCGCCGGGCACCGCCTCCAGGCCTTGGGCCAGCCGCTGCGCTTGGCTGTTCGCCTGGTCCGCCAGCCTGAGCCAGAGGCCGTCCTGGATATAGGCCGCGAGCTGGGCCGAGACGAAACGCATCTTGGAGAGCAGCTGCCCCGCCCGCTTGTGACGAAAGGCGAGCTCGCCCGCGCTGGCGGCGTCAAAGAGCACGATGGCCTCGGCCGCGAGTGCGCCGTTCTTGGTCGCGCCGAAGGAGAGCGCATCGACGCCGGCCCGCCAGGTGAGCGCGGCCGGGCTCTCCCCGCTGGCGGCGACGGCATTGGCGAAGCGGGCGCCGTCCATATGGACCGCGAGGTCGTGTCGGCGCGCGATGTCGGTGAGCGCCGCAAGCTCGTCCGGCGTGTAGATCTGGCCCATCTCGGTCGGCTGGGTGAGGCTGAGGCAGGCCGGCTGCGACCAGTGCACTTCGCCGGTGCCTGCGGCGGCGAGCGCGGCCTCCAGCGCCTGGGGCTGGATCTTGCCGAAGCGCTCCTCGATACCCGTGACCTTGGCGCCGCCGGTCATGAACTCGGGCGCGCCGCATTCGTCATTCTCTACATGGGCGGCGCGGCCTGCATAGATCACGCCCCAGGGCGGGGTCAGCGTCGCGACCGCCACGGAGTTCGCCGCGGTCCCTGTCACCACCGGGAAGACCCGCACCGGGGTCTCGAAGAGCTCGGAGAAGGCAGGCTCCAGGCCCTCGGTCCAGGGGTCGCCGCCATAGGGCGTGGCGCTGCCGCGCGCCGCTTCGGCCACGGCATCGACGATCTCCGGTGCGGCGGAGGCCACGTTGTCGCTGCGAAAGTCCATCTGCTCCTTGCCTCCTACCGGCTCACGCGTCTTCACCGCCGAGGTCGAGCCCGAGCGGCTGGAAGGCCGCGCCGTCCTCGGTCGGCTTGTAGGCCATGGTCGCGCCCGCCCGGCCGTCCGCGACGGCGGTGATCAGCCAGATCATAGCGGGCTCGAAGATCATCGAGGTATCCGTCTCCGAAGGTTCGGCCCGGCCGTTGGGGTGGGAGTGATAGACGCCCATGATCGAGTCCGGGCTCTCCCGAAGCTCACGCTCCAGCCTGAGCCGGAGCCTGGGATCGACCTCGAAGCGCCGTGTGCGTGGCGGCTCCGCCACATTGGCGCTGGCTTCGACCGCATTCACCTGCCAGGCGCCGCCCGGCTCAGCGCGCCCGACCAGCAGGCCGCAGGCTTCCTCCGGGTAAGCCGCCTCCGCTTCCCGCTCGATGGCCTGCAGCTGCGCCGGCGAGAGCCGGAGCCGGGGCTCGCTCACGGCGTCCCCTCAAGCCCGATGCTGGCGACCATGCCGCCGTTGCGCAGATCGACGATCACGATCCGCTCGCCCGCATCCGGCACGGCCACCACGAGGATGAGCCGATGGCCCGCGGCGGTCATGCGCCGCACCTGCGAGCCTGCCGGCAGCCCCAGATCGCCCGGCGTGGGGATCGCCATTGGCACAGCCTCGGGCAGGGCGTCGGCGCTCCAGTCATTCGTCACCGTCTCGCCGTCATCCTCGCTGAGCTCGGCCAACTCGCCGCTCTTCTCGACGAGCTTGATCCCGATCACGACGAGGCCCGCCGCGATCATCACCCCGAGAACAATGACGATGATCTTGAGATAGGTGATCATGGCCCGTACCGGATATGAGCACCGTCGCCGAAACGCGCCACCGATTCTCCGTCGCTCGGGCGGACGCTCGCGCACGGCTCGACCGGCTGCTGGCGGACCACGTGCCGGCGCTGTCGCGCTCGCGGCTCAAGAACTTGATCGAGACCGGCCGGGTCTCGATCGCGGGCGGGACGATAACGGAGCCCGGATATCGGGTCAAACCGGGCCAGGTGGTGACGCTCGTGGTCCCGCCGCCGGTGGACGAGACGCCGCAGGCGCAGGCGATCCCGCTCCAGTTGGCCTACGAGGACGAGCACCTGATCGTGGTGGACAAGCCCGCGGGCCTCGTTGTCCACCCGGCGCCGGGCAACCCCGACCGCACGCTGGTCAACGCGCTGCTCGCCCATTGCGGTGCGAGCCTCTCCGGCATCGGCGGCGTGCGCCGGCCCGGCATCGTTCACCGCCTCGACAAGGACACGAGCGGCCTCATGGTGGCAGCCAAGCACGACGCCGCCCACCGGGGGCTGTCCGAGCAGTTCGCGACACGGCGGCTGAGCCGGACCTATCGAGCGGTGGTCTGGGGGGTGCCGCGGCCCGCCGAGGCGCGGATCGAGGGCGCCATCGGCCGCGACCCCCGAAACCGCAAGCGGATGGCGGTGCGCGAGAGCGGCGGCAAGGCTGCGATCACGCACTATCGCGTGCTGAAGCCCCTTGATCCGCTCTGGAGCCTCGTCGGGTGCCGGCTGGAGACCGGGCGCACCCACCAGATCAGAGTCCACATGGCGCATCGAGGCCATCCGCTGGTGGGCGATGCGCTCTATGGCGGCGCGAGGCACCGGGGCCTCGACGAGCGGGGGCGAGAGGCGCTTGCGCTTTGCCCGCGCCAGGCGCTGCATGCGGCCGCTTTGAGTTTCGTCCACCCCGTGAGCGGCGCCGCGCTTGCCTTCGAGAGTCCGCTGCCTGCCGACATGCGTGCTCTGATCGCGGCGGCAAATGCGGGCGATGACATAAGGTAACTGCCCAGGTCGTCTGATTTGTCATTTTGGGCCAGTGGATTGAGGCGTTTCTCGTTCGGAGTTGGTGGAAAGGGCTTGACGGGAATTTCGGGAAATGACTCAACAACGACATGAGCAATCCCGAGTCGCCGCGCGGCCCTTCGACGGGAGCAGCGCCCGAAACGCCCGCGCAGAAGATCGCCCGCCTGGAGGAGGAGAACGCCCGGCTTCGGGAGGAAAATGCCTGGCTTCGGCAGCAGAACGCGCGGCTGGAAGAGCAAGTCGCGCGTCTCGTCGAGCGCATCGAGGAGTTGGAGCGCCGTCTCGGCCTCAACAGCGGCAAGCCGCCTTCGAGCGATGGGCTGAGGAAGCCGAATTCGAAGCGGCGAACCCGAAGCCTGCGCGGCAAATCGGGCCGCAAGCCCGGTGGCCAGCCCGGCCACAAGGGCAAGACGCTGCGCCGCGCCGATCACCCGGATCGGGTGAAGGATCACGTCCCGGCTTCCTGCAAGGGATGCGGTTCGCCGCTTTCGGACGCGGCCAGGGCGGGAACGCCCGTCGCCCGCCAGGTGTTCGATCTGCCCGAGCCGAGCCCCCTGGAGGTGACCGAGCACCGGGCGCATGCCAAGTGCTGCGGGCATTGCGGGACGGTGACCCGGGCGGCGTTCCCCGACGGGGTGTCGGCGCCGGTGCAGTACGGCCCGCGCATTGCCGGGGTGGCGGTCTACCTTCAGCACGCTCACTTCCTGCCGGAGGATCGGCTGTCGCAGGTGATGGCCGAGCTCTTCGGCGCGCCGGTGACGGCTGCGACGTTGGCGACGATGAGCGAGAGGGCGGCCGAGCGGCTGCGGGACGCGGCCTTGCACATACAGGACCTGGCGGCGGGCACGGCGCGGGTGAAACACATGGACGAGACCGGCTTGCGGATCGGCGGTCAGACGCAGTGGCTTCATGTGATCTGCACGCCGCTGCTGGCGGCGTACCGGGTCAGCGGCAAGCGCGGCGCCCTGCTCTCGGGTGTCTCCGGCATCGTCGTGCACGATCACTGGAAGCCGTACTTCGCGATGGAAGGGGTGGAGCACGGCCTGTGCAACGCCCATCACCTGCGGGAGTTGCAGGCGCTGGTGGACATCGAAGGGGAGGCTTGGGCCCGGCGGATGCAGCAGCTCCTGCGCCGAGCCAATCGCGCCGCCCGCATCGCGCTGGACAAGGATATCGCCGTTCCGGCGAGGCTTGTGGCGCTGATCGAGCGCCGATACGACGAGATCATCGCCGATGCGCTGGCCTTTCACGAGAGCCAACCACCGTTCTCGCCTGGCAAGAGGAAGAAGCGCCGGAAGCGAAGGATCGGTCACAATCCGGCCTTGAGGCTGCGCGACCACAAATGCGCGGTGCTCCGGTTCCTGATCGACCTCGAGGTCGGGTTCACGAACAACGAGGCCGAGCGCGACCTTCGGATGATGAAGCTGCGCCAGAAGATCTCCGGGGGCTTCCGGTCCGCGCAGGGGGCCGAGAACTTCGCCATCCTGCGCAGCGTCATCACCACCGCCAGAAAGCAGGGCTGGAATATCATCGAAGCCCTGACCAGCCCATCGGATCGGCTCATCGCCACCGTCAAGTGCGCGTAAGCTCACCTGGCACGGGTTCTCCAACAGCGGAGCCATTCTCATAAACGATCATGGTCGACGCCGTGCTGGACCACCCCATAGAATGAAAATCGGTGCCCGTCGCGCGGGCGGACTTCGGGCCACATCGGGGTAGCTTACCGGTCGCAGTCCGCAAGAGGGGCATCGTGAGCTGTGAAACCCGGCGACCCCAGAGGAGCACACGGGCGTCGCGTGGGTAGCGTTGTGCCGAATCCCAGAGAATTTTCACAGCAAGAACCTGGGCAGTTACGACATAAGAATCACAAAGCCTTGATATAAGACGAATTGCCTTGAAAACGCCCTTTTTTGGGTCCATTTCTCCCTCATGGAGCCGCAGGCGTGGTAGGAGAGTGCGGCGCGGCACCAGAGACGCCGAAGCGTCTCGAATAGAGGAGGGATGGAACAATGGCAGCGCGCGCCGTTCCGATACCGGCGACAATGAGTGGAAGCGGAGTCTCCCGCTACCTCCGCGAGATCCGCCAATTCCCGCTCCTCACGCCCGAGGAGGAGTTCATGCTGGCCAAGCGCTGGCGCGAGCACGACGACGCCGAGGCGGCGCACCGGCTCGTGACCAGCCACCTGCGCCTGGTGGCCAAGATCGCGATGGGCTATCGCGGCTACGGCCTGCCGGTGGGCGAGCTGATCTCCGAGGGCAACATCGGACTCATGCAGGCGGTCAAGCGCTTCGATCCTGACCGCGGCTTCCGCCTCGCGACCTACGCCATGTGGTGGATCCGCGCCTCGATGCAGGAATACGTCCTGCACTCCTGGTCGCTGGTGAAGATGGGCACCACGGCGGCACAGAAGAAGCTCTTCTTCAACCTGCGCAAGCTGAAAGGCGAGATCGAGGCGATCGACGAAGGCGACCTGACGCCCGAGCAGGTCGAGCATATCTCGACGGCGCTCAACGTTTCGCAGAACGACGTGGTCTCCATGAACCGGCGGATGATGGGCCCCGATCAGTCGCTCAACGCGCCGGTCCGCGAGGAAGGTGGCGGCGAGTGGCTGGACTGGCTCGAAGACTCCACCCAGAGCCAGGAGACCACCGTTCTGGAAGCGAACGAGCTCGACCACCGCAGGCAGCTCTTCGCGGACTCGCTCGAGGTGCTCACCGACCGCGAGCAGCACATCCTGACCGAGCGGCGCCTGAAGGAAGAGCCAAAGACGCTCGAGGAGCTGAGCCAGGAATACGGCGTCTCGCGCGAGCGCATCCGCCAGATCGAGGAGCGGGCCTTCAAGAAGTTGCAGAAGGCCATGCGCGCCGCGCACCGCAAGCAGCGGGAAGAGGCCGCGTCAGTGGCGCACGCCTAGCCCGGAAAGAACTTCGACACGCGAAAGGGCCTGCCTCGCATCGGGGCAGGCCCTTGGCGTGTCTTCAGCGCCCCAAACTGTAGTACTCCCGGTTGGGGCGCATATCGATGGCGGCGGCGAGCCGGTTGGTCATGTTGTAGAAGCCCGCGACCTCGGCGATGTCGAAGATGTCCTCGTCGCTGAAGCCGGCCTTCCTGAGCGCCGCGCGGTCGGCGGCGCCCACGGAATCCGGGCTCTCGCTGAGCTTCCAGGTGAAGTCCAGCATCGCGCGCTGGCGGCGGGAGAGCGGCGCCGCGCGGTAGTTGGCGACGAGCTGGTCGCCCAGGACCGGATCGCCCGCGAGGAGGCGGACCTGCGCCCCGTGCGCCACCAGGCAGTAGTGGCAATGGTTCACGCAGGAGACGACGACCGCGATCATCTCCCGCTCCAGGGCGGAGAGGCCGGACTCGCCCAGCATCAGCTCGTTGTTGTAGCGGCGGAAGAGCTCGAACTTGCGGGGCCGGAGCGTGTAGGAGTAGAGCACGTTGGGCACGAAGCCGATCTTCTCCAGGCAGCGCGCGAAGATGGCGCGGATTTCCGGCGGGTTCTTGCGCTGATCGGGCAGGCGCAGCGCGTGGACACGCTCCGCCTTGCGGGCCGCTTGCTTGGCCGGCATGGCTCTCTCCCCTTGGCGGTGGACGTCGTGCGGCGCCCTAACCGCACTGGGCGCGGTGGCGCAGCAGATGATCGGCCAGCACGCAGGCCATCATCGCCTCGCCCACCGGCACCGCGCGGATGCCGACGCAGGGATCGTGCCGGCCTGCGGTGGAGACCTCGGTCTCCTCGCCCCTGGCTGTGATGGTACGGCGGGGCGTGCGGATCGAGCTTGTGGGCTTGACCACGAAGCGGGCCACGACCGGCTGGCCGGTGGTGATGCCGCCGAGCACGCCGCCGGCATTGTTGGTGAGGAAGCGGGGAGCGCCCTCCTCCATGCGGATCTCGTCGCCGCTCACGTCGCCGCTCATGGCGGCGGCGGCGAAGCCTGCGCCGATCTCGACCCCCTTGACTGCGTTGATGCTCACCATGGCGGCGGCAAGGTCGGCGTCGATCTTGCCATAGACCGGCGCGCCCAGGCCTGCCGGCACGCCGTCGGCCTCCACCTCGACGATGGCGCCGAGGGAGGTGCCGGCCTTGCGGGCGGCATCGAGCGCCTGCTCCCAGACCGCCACGCTGGCGGCATCGGGGCAGAAGAAGGGGTTCTGCGCCGTCTCGGCCCAGTCCCAGCGCGCGCGGTCGACGGCATGCTCGCCGACCTGGATGACCGCGCCCCGGATCGTCACCCCGTCACCGAGAACCTTCTGCGCGATGGCGCCGGCGGCGACGCGCATGGCGGTCTCGCGCGCACTGGCCCGCCCGCCGCCCCGGTAATCGCGGATGCCGTACTTCGCGTCATAGGTGAAATCGGCGTGGCCGGGACGATAGGTCTCCTTGATCGGGCCGTAGTCGCGGCTCCGCGCGTCCTCGTTCTCGATTACGAGTGCGATGGGCGTGCCGGTGGTCTGGCCCTCGAATACGCCGGAGAGGATGCGCACGCTATCCGACTCGCGCCGCTGCGTGACGAAGCGAGAGGTGCCTGGCCGGCGCCGGTCGAGAGCGGGCTGGATGTCGGCTTCGGAAAGAGCCAAGCGCGGCGGCACGCCGTCGACGACGCAGCCGATGGCCGGCCCGTGGCTCTCGCCCCAGGTCGTGACCCGGAAGAGCAGGCCGAAGCTGTTGCTGGCCATGTTAGAGGGTGGCGGACCTAGACGACCGAGATGTCGGGCGCGTCCGGCCGCTTCATGCCGACGATGTGGTAGCCGCAGTCCACGTGATGAACCTCGCCGGTGACGCCGCGGCCCAGCTCGCTCAACAGATAGGTGGCGGCACCGCCCACTTCGTCGATGGTGACGTTGCGCCTGAGTGGGGCGTTGTACTCGTTCCACTTCATGATGTAGCGGAAATCACCGATGCCCGAGGCAGCCAAGGTCTTGACCGGGCCGGCAGAAATCGCGTTGACCCGGATGTTGCGATCGCCCAGGTCGGCGGCGAGATAGCGCACGCTCGCCTCCAGCGCGGCCTTGGCGACGCCCATCACGTTGTAGTGCGGCACCCAGCGCTCGGCACCCATGTAGGTGAGCGTGAGCAGGCTGCCTCCCTCATCGCCCATCAGCGGCACGGCGCGCTGGCAGAGCGCCGTGAACGAGTAGCACGAGATCTGAAGCGTGGTCTGGAAGTTCTCGAGCGTGGTGTCTAGATAGCGCCCTTTCAGCTCTTCCTTGTCGGAATAGGCGATGGCGTGGACGAGGAAGTCGAGGTGGCCCCAGCGCTCGGCGATTGCCTCGAAGGTGGCATCGACGCTCGCCTCGTCGGTCACGTCGCAGGGGAGCACAAAGTCGGAGCCCACCGATTCGGCGAGCGGCCTGAGCCGCTTCTCGATCGCGTCGCCTTGGAAGGTGAAGGCCAGCTCGGCACCATGGTCGGCGAGGGAGTGAGCCACGCCCCAAGCGAGGGAGCGCGCGTTCGCAACGCCCATCACGATGCCGCGCTTGCCCGCCATTAAAGGCGAAGCATCCGCCATCGAATCCTCGTATTGTCTTGATTTCCCGCGTATTGTGGCATCCTACACGAAACCCGCGGCGCCGCAAGGAGCCGCCGTCGTTCATGCGCTGAAGTGCAGCTCTTCGTCGTGGCTGTGCTATAAGCACCGGCCAACGACGTACGTCGCGCGAGCGGCGTGCGGAGCATGCGCACTCTCGGTGCGGTCCCTGGCCAAGATGCGCGGAGCGCGCCCGGCGTGAAACCCGAGACCCTGAGCGGACCCCAAGTCGAGCCCGAACGCGCACACCAGCTGATGCGCCGCGCAACCAATGTTGCGGTCGCCGCCGCCGCCTTGATGATCGCCGCCAAGCTCGGCGCCTGGCTCGTGACCGATTCCGTGAGCCTGCTCTCGTCGCTCGCCGATTCGGTGATGGACGTGCTCGCCTCGCTCATCAATTTGTTCGCCGTACGCCAGGCGCTCCAGCCGGCGGACCGCGAGCATCGCTTCGGCCACGGCAAGGCGGAGCCGTTGGCGGGCCTCGGACAGGCGCTCTTCATTAGCGCGTCTGGGATCTTCCTCATCGTCGAGGCGGTCGGTCGAATTATGGAGCCGGAACCGATCGAGCGCGCGCCGGTAGGGATCGGGGTCATGGTCTTCGCCACCCTCGTCACCGCGGCGCTGGTGACCTATCAGCGCCGGGTGGTGCGGCTCACCGGCTCGACCGCGATCAAGGCCGATTCGCTGCACTATGCCTCCGACATCCTGACGAACATCGGCGTGATCGCGGCGCTGGCGCTGGCGCTGACCCTGGGCTGGGGTCTGGCCGACCCGATCATCGCCATCGTGATCGCGGGCGTCATCATCCATGCCGCGTACCGGGTCGGGCGGAGCGCGATCGAGCAGCTGATGGACCATGAGCTCCCGGAGGAGGACCGCGCGCGCATCCTCCAGATCGTGCTGGAGCACCCGGAGGTGCTGGACTGCCACGACCTCAGGACCCGCCGCGCAGGCATCAGTTCCTTCATCCAGGTCCATGTCGAGATGGACCGCTCGCTCACGCTGCTCCGCGCCCACGAGATTTCCGACGCCGTCGAGGACCGTATCCGCGAGGCCTTCCCCCACGCGGAGGTCTTCATCCACGCCGACCCCGAAGGCATCGAGGAGCCGATGCCGAGCTTCGCCCGGCGTTGATCCGGGGCTCAAGGGAAGGGGAGAGCAGGCGCCATGCCGCGATGGGCGAGCGGGCCGGTGGGGCAACCGGCCTATTGGCAGGAGGCGCGGGCCGCGCTCGCCGCCGCCGACCCGGCGATGGCGGCGCTCATGGCGCGCTACGAGGGCGAGGGTCTGGTCGGCCAGGGCGACCTCTTCCTCACCCTCGCACGCTCCATCGTGGCCCAGCAGATCTCGGTGCGCGCGGCGGACAGCATCTGGGCGCGGCTCGAAGCCTGCGTCGGCACCGTCGCGCCGCCCGAGGTCGCGGCCTGCACGCAAGATGAGCTGCGCGGCGCCGGTCTCACCCGCCAGAAGTCGGGCTACCTGCGCGACATCGCGATCGCTTTCGTCTCCGGGACCATCGACCCGGAGCGCTGGCAGGGCGCTGACGACGAGGCGGTGATCGACGATCTGATTGCGCTGCGGGGGGTGGGGCGATGGACCGCCGAGATGGTGCTGATCTTCTACCTGCAGCGGCCGGACGTGCTGCCGCTTGCCGACATCGGCGTGCGCCGGGCCATGGGCAAGCACTACGGCGACGGCAGCTCGATGGACCCGGACGCGATCGAGGCCCATGCGGAATGTTGGCGGCCTTGGCGCTCGGTGGCGGTCTGGCACCTGTGGCGGAGCCTGGACCCGCTCCCGGTCGCCTACTGATGCGCCGCAGGTCTTGTTGGGCCGGGCCCTCTGGGTGTCTCCACTACGTCTGTGAGGTCACAACGAATGCCTTATGAGTTGCGCCTGTTCGAGGACACCCTGTTCGGCGGCGAGGAGGTCCGCTTCGAGGCTCCTGCACCGTGGGCGATCTACGTCTCGGCCGGCAGCGTCTCCGTGAGTGGAGAGGATGTCCCCTTGGATGGAGGACTCGTCTCGACGGACGCGGCGACGGTGCGCGCAGGCGGAGACGGCGCCACGGTCTGGCGATGGGAGGTCGGGCCTGCCGATGCGGACGCTGACCTCTACACTCATCGGACGAGCCTTCGTCTTGCCGGCCGGGTCGAGCCGGCCGCGATCGCCGACAACCTCTTGATCCGGCTCGATAGTGTCGCCTTCCCGCCCGGGGGGACGGCCCTTCTTCACACGCATCAAGGGCCCGGAATCCGATGCCTGCGAGAGGGAGTGATAAGAATCGATACGGAAGGCCGGTCCTCTGCCTACGGTCCCGGCGGCGCTTGGTTCGAGAGCGGACCGGAACCCGTCTTCGCGCAAGCGTCGAACGACGTTCCCAGCCGCTTCATTCGAACCATGGTCCTGCCGCGATCGCTGCTCGGCGCGTCGTCCATCCGCTACGTCAACATTGAGGACCGGGACAAGCCGAAGTCGCAGACATATCGGGTGTACGCCGAGAGACCGATCGAACTCGGTTTGGCATAGTCGGCGGGATGCAGGGGAAGCGGAAGGAAACAGACGATGCGTTGCAGCGGGAAGGTCGCGATTGTCACCGGCGGGGCGATGGGGATCGGACAGGCGATCGTGCAGGCTCTCCTCGCGGAAGGGGCGAGCGTGGTCATCGCCGACCGCGAGGGCGCAGCGGAGGCCGCGAAGGCGCTCGACAACGCGCGGAACAGCGTCATTGGCGTCCCCTGCGACGTGTCGAGCCAAGGCGACACCGAGGCGATGGCGAATACCGCTCTGGAGGCGTTCGGCCGTATCGACGTGCTGGTCAATAACGCCGGGATCTACTCCTCGCTGCAGATGACGCCCTTCGAGGACCTGGACATCGACGAGTGGCGGCGCGTGCTCGAGGTGAACGTCATCGGGCAGGCGATGGCGACCCGCGCGGTCGTCCCCGCGATGCGTCGGCAGGGCGGAGGCTCGATCGTCAACCTCTCGTCCGGGACGCCCTTCAAGGGTGTTCCCTTCATGCTGCACTACGTGGCGAGCAAGGGCGCCGTCAACGCGATGACCAAGGCCCTGGCCAAGGAACTCGGCGCCGCCGACATCCGGGTCAACGCGGTGGCGCCCGGCTTCACCTTGTCCGAAGGCGTGCTCGAGAATCCCCATCAGCTGGAAAAGCTGCAGGAGATCTCGCGGCAGGCGCGGGTCATCCAACGGGATCAGCACCCGGACGACATCGTGGGCGCGGTGATCTTCTTCGCGTCGCAGGACTCGGCCTTCGTCACGGGGCAAACGCTCGTCGTCGATGGCGGCGCCTACTTCCACTGAGTTCGGTCGGGCAAAGGGCGAGGTCGAAGGGCAGCGCCGCCGGTGCCGTGGACCCCTGCGGCGGCGATCTTCATAATGTGCGGGCGGCGCCTTGGGGGACAGTAAGTGCCGCGCCGGGAGAGGGCTTTATGTCGCTGCTTGACGATTTTGATTTCGATTCCCTGGCCGCACCCGTGGTGGCGGTCGATTCCGGCGACTTCAGGGAGGGCATGCGCCAGCTGGCGGCGGGCGTCACCATCGTGACCACCTCCATCGGCGAGCAGCGCACCGGGCTGACCGCCACCGCCGTCTGCTCGCTGAGTGCCGACCCGCCCTTGCTGCTCGCCTGCGTCAACCGCGAGGCGGGCGCTCACGACCCGACGCTGCAGAGCCGGGTCTTCTGCGTCAACGTGCTGGGCGCGCAGCACCTCGACCTGGCAGCCCAGTTCTCGACCTCGTCCAGGGTGCCCGAGCGCTTTACCACGGGCGACTGGGGCACGCTCGCAACCGGCGCGCCGGTGCTGATGGACGCGCTCGCGAGCTTCGACTGTCTGCTCGGCCAGACGCTCCGGGCCGAGACCCACACGGTGCTCACCGGCCGCGTGCAGGCGGTGCGCACCGATGCGGCACAGGAACCCCTGCTCTACTCCCGCGGCGCCTTCGGCACCTTCGCCGCCTAACCCGCATTTCTCACCAGAGTCATGGTCTGCGCGGCGCTCTCCGGCCTACAGAGCAGGAAAGCCGCGAAGCGCGATGCGGGGACATCGGGCGAGTGGCTTGACGCACTCTGTAGGCCGGAGAGCGCCGCCCTTCGGGTCGCGCCCAGGCGCCCGCCCGCGGCGTCGCGGGCCTCAACCGTATTCCCTGATACGCTTTTCGGCCCGCTCCTGGCGGATCGAACGCCTGGGTGCGACGCAGGCCGTGACCCTGGTGAGAAACAACAGTTACGTCTTGTTCCTGCTGATGCTCGTACTTGCTTAGGAGTACTCGGATACCGCTGTAACATTGGGTTTTGGCCGATATCCGACGATCCTGAAAGGCCAGGAGAGGTCAGGAACACCCCTGAAGTTACTCTCATGTGTTGTGGTTGGTGTTGATTGCGATCCCAAGCCATGCCATCATGCCCGCATGCCAAATCCCGGGAAGCGCGTCGCGCGCGTCAAGCTCACCATCGCCAAGCGCGCCATCGACAGCCTCGAGCCCGCCAACAAGCCATGGATCGCCTGGGATGACAAGCTGACAGGCTATGGCGTCCTCGTGCACCCCTCCGGGCGTCAAGTCCTACATCGTCAACTACCGCCTGGGCGCGGGCGGCAGGATGGCGCCCAACAAGCGCCTCGTCATCGGACGCTGTGACAGGATGGCGGCCGAGCAGGCGCGGCGCGAGGCCCACAGGCTGCTCGGCATGGTCGCCATGGGCGAGGACCCGGCGGCCGAGCGCGCGAGGAGCCGGCGCATGCCCCCGCTCAGGCAGGCCTTCGAGCAGTACATGAGGGCCAATCCCAAGCGCAAGGCGAGCACCAACGAGTCCTACCGCGACCGCTTCGAGCGGCCGCTCGCCGACTGGCTTGCCCGTCCCCTCGACGCCATTACCCGGAGCGACGTGGAGGACCGTTTCAACCGCATCACCGAGAAGCATGGCTGGGCGACGGCCAACCAGTGCATCTCGCTCTTGCGCTCGGTCTATCGCCGGCCCTGCGTGGACATCGAGGGACTGGCCAATCCGGTCGACCTCTGGCTCGCAGGCGGCGGGAGGTTCCATCCCAAGCCGCGCCGCAAGATCCCGCCACCGGCGGAGGTCCTTCCGTGCTGGCGGAAGGGGATCGAGGCCGTAGTGAGCAACCCCGCCCTTCGCGACGTGTTCTGGTTCGGCATGTACACCGGCATGCGGCTCGGCGAGGTGCTGCCGCTCCGATGGGAGCGTGTGGACAGGGAGGCGCTCGTCTTCCGCGTGGACGAGACCAAGACCGGGGCGCCGCTGGAGCTGCCCATCACCCGGCAGCTGGCAGCCATTCTCGATCGCCGGTGGGCCGAGAGCGGCCACCTGCCGGGCGGTTGGGTGTTTTCCTCTGCCTCCAGCCGCACGGGCTATTTCGTGAAGTTGACCTATTTCCATCGCCGCATCAGCGAGGCAGGTGGCGCAAAATTCTGGTTCCACGGGCTGCGCAACTGCTTCATCACGGTGGCCGAGCGCGAGTTGATGCTCCCGCACGCCCTGACCAAGCGGCTGGTCAACCACGCGCCGCCCAACGACGTTACCGAGGGGTACGCCGCCGACTGGACGATCGGGCAGCTGCGCGGGCCGGCTCAGCGCATAGCGGATTGCATCGAGGCCTTAATGATAAGTGCAGACTCCGAGCGTATCTGCGGCGAATGGGCGGCGGTCGGGTCCTCATAACCTGAAGGTCGTAGGTTCAAATCCTACCCCCGCAACCACCGAGACCGACATTCCCGAGATGGGCATGTCGGTCTTTTCCTTTTCGGTTCCGGTTTCCGTCCACTCCAGAATCCTGCCGAGCTCACCACGTAGCGTGACTTGGAGTTCGCCGCGCTTTCCGCCGGGCGTCAGAACGATCCCGTCGATCAATCCCCGGATCGCAGCCGCGGCTGCATCGCGCTCTTCCGGCTTGCCAAGGGCTTTGGCGAGACGCCCCACCTTGCGGCGATAGACGCCGGAGACGTTCGGGTGGATGTCCGGGAGTTCGAGAGGCGCGGTTGCAAGGCGATCATTCAGCTCCGCCTTTCGAACTTCGAGCTTGTGCAGCCGTTCCTTGAGCACGGCACTGTAGGCGCCATCCTGGATGGCGTCGACGACGCCGTCGATTTTCTTCTCGATGTCTGCGAGCTCCTTGCGTTCCGCCTCGCTTGAGGCACTGCGCTCGCGGTTGAGCCGGTTGGTCTCCTCCGCCCACGCGCGCACCGCCGCGTCGGCAGCCTCGGGCGCCATCAGGTGGTCCTTGAGACCGACCAGGACGCGCTCCTCGAGTTCGGTGCGGCGAATACCCCGGCTGTTCGAGCAACTGTCGTTCATGACGTGGTTGGAGCAGCCGTAGCGGTCCTGCCCGCGCATGGAATAGGGACCGCCGCAGACGCCGCATTCCAGGAGGCCCGAGAGCAAGTGGCGGGGCCGGTGGGTGCCGTTCAGGCGATTGGCGCGCGCACTGCGCGTGGCCTCGATGACGGTCGCGTATTTTGCGGTCAGTTCTTCCTGCCGGTCCTTCACCGCCTGCCAGAGCTCATCGTCGATGATGCGGAGCTCGGGAACCTCGGTGATTATCCACTCCTCGCGCGGATTGATCCGCGAAACCCGCTTGCCGGTCTCCGGGTTCTTGACGTAGCGCAGCCGGTTCCAGACCAGGCGCCCGATGTAGAGCTCATTGTTGATCAGCCCGGTGCCGCGCTTGACTTGGCCGCGGATGGTGGAGTCCGTCCAGAGCTTGCCCGAGGGGCAGGAGAATTTCTCGGCGTTGAGGCGCCTGGCGATCGTCCGTGGGCTGACGCCCGAGGCGAAGTCCCGGAATACGCGCCGCACGACGTTGGCTTCGGCATCGTTGATCGTGCGCTCACCCCGCACCGGCTCGCCGGCGGCATCGAAGGTCGTGACGACATCGTAGCCGTAGCACAGCCCGCCGCCGGAGCGGCCCTTCTCGACCCGGCCGCGCAACCCGCGGTGGGTCTTGGCCGCGAGGTCCTTCAGGAACAAGGCGTTCATCGTGCCCTTCAGGCCGACGTGGAGTTCGTTGACCTCGCCTTCGGACAAGGTGACGATCATTACGCGGGCGAACTGAAGGTGCTTGAACAACGCCGAGACGTCGGCTTGGTCCCTGCTCATCCGGTCCAGGGCTTCCGCCACGACGACGTCGAACGCGCCCGAGCGGGCATCCGCCAGCAGCGCCTGGATACCGGGGCGCAGGATCATGCTGTCGCCGGAGATGGCCGCATCGCGGTAGGTGTCCACGACCGTCCAGCCCGCCCGCTCCGCGTGCTCCCGGCAGATCCGGAACTGGTCCTCGATCGAGGCCGCGCTCTGAAGGTCCGAGGAGTAGCGCGCGTAGAGGGCGGCGCGGATCATGTCATCGCTCCTGTCGGTCTCCGGTCTCCTTGACCGGCGTATTGTCGTTGGCCGAAGCCTGTCGCTCGAACTGCTCGCGGGCGATCTGGCGCCCGAGCAGGCGCGCGATGGTCAGCACGGCGGACCGGACCCGGGCCTCCGCCGCGCCGTTGTCGTTGGCGGCACCGCGGTCCCTGGACCGTCCGCTTCCGTTTCTTCCCATAACGCCCCGCCTCCCCGCAACACCGACCCGCATGGGAGACGATCTTTGGGACGATTAGGGCAATGTCAAGGGTTTTAATCCTTAGTATCAACGAGTTAGAGGGACATATGGGCATCCCTGCATCGCAGTGCAGCGCATGGCCGCAGGTGCCGACGATCAAGAATGTTGATGCCGGATTGCCGCAAACCATGCCGAGGGGCGCTTCTCCGGGGACAATCATCGTGGTGTCCGCCGATAGGCGTCTCGCCGGTGCGCGACACGAACCACCAGCACGACAAGCTCCTCGTCCCGGACTTCGTACACGCCATGTTTTCGCTACGATTTCTGTTTCTTGTATCGGGAGACAGATGGAGGCGGGCATGGCGACCGGCGATCACGACCACCTCGTCGAGCAGCGCGGCCAGCTGCTGCGAGAGCTTGTAGACATCGGTGATCTCCGCCAAGGATCGCTCAGATCACAGTACCGGAAATGCGGCAAACCCAACTGTCATTGTGCGGTTGAGGGCGCGCAGGGTCATGGCCCCTATTGGCTGCTGACCTGGTTGGACAGGAATACAGGCAAGTCCCGAGGCCGCACCATTCCCTCCGATGCCGTCGAACGAACGCGGGCTCAGATCGGAGAATACCAGCGGCTTCGCGGACTGGTGCGCGAGCTGGTCGAGGTCAGCGGCCGGATATGCGATGCACGGCTGGATGCGGACAAGCCGGCCACGCCGGGAAAAAGGGGGGTCTCCACTCAGCGATCGCGGAGGAGGTCGAGGCCGAGGTCGAGCGGCTGATCGGCGAGGGTGTCGTCGATGACTTCCAGGCGATCGAGACCGAAGCCCGGCGGGTGGCATTGCAGATCATGGGGCAGGCCGTCGCCCACAGGCTCAATGCCGACCATTCCGACGACCGGGGACCGCGCCTGTCGTGCGGGTGCGGCGGCGAGGCACGCTTCGCCGGGCGCAGGCCCAAGGTCTTCACCACCGCTCTCGGCCCTCTGACGCTGGAACGCGCCTGGTATCACTGCGAGCGTTGTCACAATGGCTTCAGCCCGCGCGACCGCACGCTCGGCATGGAAGACACCTTCCTGTCGCCGGCGGCGCTGCGCATGATCGGCATCGCCGCGGCCAGGACCAGCTTCGAGGGCTCCAGCGCCCTGTTGCACGAACTGGCCGGCCTCGCTGTTGCCCCCAAGACGGTGGAACGCCACGCCGAGGCGCTCGGGCGTGAGATCGCCGGGGACGAATGCCGCGTCATCGAACCCGAGCCCTGCGATGCCGCCACCCTGTATCTTGGTCTCGACGGTACCGGCGTGCCGGCGCGCAAGGCCGAGGTCGAGGGCAGCCAGGGCAAGCAGCCCGACGGCAGCGCCAAGACCCGCGAGGCCAAGCTCGCCGTCGTGTGGTCGGCGGAAACCACCGACAACGAGGGGCATCCCGTGCGCGATCCCGGCTCCGCCACCTACAACGCCGCCATCGAGACCATCGCCACCCGTGATACCGACACCGAGCCCGCACCCTTCGCCAAGCGCATCCTGCGCGAGGCCGAACGCCGCGGCTTCGACACCGCTGAGCGCCGGGTCATCCTCGGCGACGGCGCGCCGTGGATCTGGAACTTCGCCGACGAGCACTTCCCCGACGCCATCCGGATCGTCGACATCTTCCACGCCAAGGGCCATCTGTTCGAGGTCGCCAAAGGCATCTACGGGATCGGGAGCGAGATCGGCCAGCGATGGGCCAGGAAGCGGCGCGAGGAGCTCGATGAGGGCCGCGTTGGCGAAGTGATCGCCACCCTGCGCAGTCATGCCGAGACCTGCGAGGAGGCCCGAAAGAACGCCGAGTACTTCTCTACCAACCGCGCCCGCATGAACTACCCGAAGTTCAGGGCAATGGGCCTGTGTGTCGCCAGCGGCGTGGTCGAGGGGGGCTGCAAGAACATCGTCGGCGCCCGCCTGAAGCAGGGCGGCATGCGCTGGACCGTCGACGGCGCCAACGCCATCATCGCACTGCGATGCGCCGTCGAGAGCAACCGCTTCGACGACTTCTGGGAGCGCCGCGCCGGCGCAATACCGTGAATCTCATAAATGCGACGTGCACCCTGCACGCCCCCGGCGACTGCACAACGCTCGACGCCAATACCACCTGTTGG
The DNA here is from genome assembly GCA_963422645.2 of Alphaproteobacteria bacterium. Classification (GTDB taxonomy): domain Bacteria; phylum Pseudomonadota; class Alphaproteobacteria; order UBA828; family UBA828; genus WTGU01. The sequence goes on along the minus strand of CAXXVO010000004.1, from coordinate 111,265 downwards.
GTGAGTTTTCACGAGGGAACTGCCGATCCCCCGGCAGGAAGTGGGCGTGTTGAAGACAGACCGCCACCCCGGCAATGCGCAGGCCGTACCGCACCGGCGCCGACACCCCGTCGGGGAACGCCGCCCGGGTCACCGTCCCGCAATGCCCACAGCACCTGGCATGCGCCCGGTGCCCGGTCACCTCCAGCGGACGCGGCTCGGGCAGATCGACCACCTGGCTGGCGGGCGACCGGCGTTTCCGCCCTGGCCGCATCCAACAGGGGTGAACCGCATCCCTTGCAGGAAGAAGGCACATGGTCCTTCACCCGGTCCGGGTGATCGGCGCGGCGCAGCGTCTTGCCCTTGTGGCCGGGCTGCCAACCGGGATTGCGGCCCGATTTGCCGCGCAGGCTTCGGGTTCGCCGCTTCGAATTCGGCTTCTTCAGCCCATCGCTCGAAGGCGGCTTGCCGCTGTTCAGGCCGAGGCGGCGCTCCAACTCCTCGATGCGCTCGACAAGACGCGCGACCTGCTCTTCCAGGCGCGTGTTCTGCTGCCGAAGCCAGGCGTTCTCCTCCTCCGGATGGGCGTTTTTCTGCGCGGGCGTTTCGGGCGATGCCCCCGACGAAGGGCCGTGTGGCGACTCGGGATTGCTCATGTCATTGTTGAGTCATTTCCCGACATTCCCGTCAAGCCCTCCCGTCAGTTTCGTGCGAATCGCGCCTCAACTCACTGGCCCAAAATGACAAATCAGACAACCTGGACAGTTATAAAGTCTGCTCAGAGGAGCACTCTCTGCCTCATTGCCGTCAGTGTCCCAAACGCTCGCGAACACCATCCTGATTGTCCCACCATTTCGCATCCCGGTCGTAGCTGACTGCGATTTGCTCAAGCATGTTCGCGGTGAAAGGGTGTTCAAAAGCCACCTCTCCGGACCAGTTTCGATACTGTTCTGAGAGCTTGCGTTCCTGGGCTCCGCCCTCGCCTCGCCAAGTCGCCCCGTGAGCGCTGTGGATACCGAAGATCATGCCGATCGCGATTTTCTGAGATCCGATATCGTCTATGGCCTCGCGCACGGGCTCGCACGGCCAAATGCCGTCATCGCCGGGCGGGCAATGGGAAAGCAGTCGACCAATCATTTCATCGCCGATTTCTGCGCGGCCATGTTCGCGGGTGAGTGCGCGCAATTGCTTCAGCCAATCCCTTAGCCTCTTGAGATCAATGCTGCCATCGGCCTGGGTTCCGGGAATTCGGCTGGCAGTGGTGAGGAGCACGTAGCAGGCGTGCGCGATAGCGGAGCGGTTTTCAGAATTCGATAGCCGCCATTCTGCAGGGTCTTCTCCGCCATCGTCGCGCCTAAAGGCATGTGCGAGCGCATGTATGAACAGTGCCGGCGTCTCCGAGAGTTGCGCCTCCAGATTTCGAATTCCGTGCTCGGTACGGTCAAGCGCCCCGATAAACATATACTCGAGCCGGGCAAGGTCGTCAGGAGACGTATCGCCCCGTTGTTCGAGCGTATCGAGTGCTTCCGAAACAGAGCGGCCATCAAGTCTGTAGTCGCTCGAAGGTTCCGCGCCATTGGTCGCAACTTCCGTCAACAGACGTATCAGCCGGGGAGAATCGACGATTTGCCAATTCATGCGGGCGGCGTGGAATGCGGCGCGCGGCCGATCTACTTTGAGCAGTTCGTCAATGAACGTGGCTATCTCAGCCCAAGTTGGCACTTTTTCCGTTTGTTCGGGGCCGAATTGGCCAGGTTTTTCCGGCTGACACACCAGATATAGCGTTGACGAGAAGGGCACGCCCCTACATTTGCGATTGCCGTCTCGAACTCCCTTTGTAGTGCCAGGGAATGGTGGGTTTGCAGGATTTCCCTTGACCCCACCACCAAAGCCGACATATCTGAACCCGCCACGACCAAAACGTGCCGGGCGACATGTTCATCAGGGCAACCAAGACCCACACTACCGAAGGCAAGCCGGTCCGCAGCCATCGCCTCGTGCTCTCGCAGCGCATCGGCGACAAGGTCAGGCAGCGCACGCTTCTCAACCTCGGCACCGACTATCCGGTGCCGAAGGAGAAATGGCGCGAAGTTGCCGGACTCGCCGAGGCGCTGCTCAACGGCCGCCCGCCGCTGCTCGAAGCCGCGCCGGACGTGCAGGCCGCAGCCGAGGACATCGTCGCCAAGCTCAGGGCCAGGGGGTTCCGCCCCGAGGCGATACAGGAAGAGGCGCGCAAGCCCGACATCGCCACCGTCGACCTCGATACCCTGGAGCACGAGAACCCGCGCACGGTCGGCTGCGAGCGCCTGTGCCTCAAGGCCCTCGACGACCTCGGCTTCGCCGACATCCTCCACGGCCTCGATATCAAGGGCCGCGACGGGCGCATCGCCAGCGCGCTGATCGTCGCCAGGATGGTCCATCCCGCCAGCGAGCGTGACACCAGCCGCTGGCTGCGCCGCGACAGCGCGACCGCCGAGCTCCTGGGGCTGGAGGGCGACCGCAAGGCGCTGCGGCGCAAGACGCTCTACCGCATCGGCGACCTGCTCTGGCGCCACCGGGCCGCCATTCAGCGGGAGCTGTTCAACCGCGAGCGCGCGCTGCTCGACCTGCCCGAAACGATCGCCTTTTACGATCTCACCAATGTCCACTACCACGGCCACACCCACGGCCAGCTTCCCAGGTTCGGGCGCTCCAAGCAGAAGCGCGACGACTGTCCGCTGATCACGCTGGCGCTGGCGCTCGACGGCGCAGGCTTCCCGCGCAGTTGCGAGATCCTGCCGGGCAACGTGAGCGAGCCGGGCACGCTGGAGGACGCGCTGGTCAGGCTCGAGGCGGTGTGCGGCGGCACGGCGCCGAAGCCCACGGTGGTCATGGACGCGGGCATCGCCACCGAGGAGAACGTCGCGTGGCTGGGCGAGCAGGGCTACGACTGGATCGCGGTCAGCCGCGGCGCCAGGCCGCCGCTGCCCGAGGGCGGGCCCGAGGCTCTGCTGATCACCAGCGCGCGGCACGAGGTGCGCGCCTGGCGGCTTGCCAGCGAGGACGGCGAGGCGCGGCTCTACGTCGTCAGCGAGGGCAAGAAGAAGGCCGAGAACGCGATCATCGGCCTCAGGCGGAACCGCTTCGAGGCGGCGCTGGAAAGGCTCCATAGCGGCCTGCCGGTCAAGGGCCGCCTCAAGCGCTACGACAGGGTGCTGGAGAGCATTGGCCGTCTCAAGCAGCGCTTCTCCACCGTCGCCAGACACTACGAGGTCACGGTCGAGAAGGCGAAAACCGGCCCCAACGCCGCCGCCGTGCGCTTCAAGCGCAGGCCGCAATACGACGAGGCCGACGAGGGCGCCGGCGCCTATGTGCTGCGCACCAGCCACGTCGACTGGGATATCGAGACGATCCTGCGGACCTACTGGCGCATCACCGACATCGAGGCCACCTTCCGCAGCCTGAAATCCGAGCTCGGCCTTCGCCCGATCTGGCACCAGCTCGACCGTCGCATCGCGGCCCACCTGCTGATCGCCGTGCTGGCCTATCACGCCGTGCATCTGATCCGTACCCGACTGGCCGCGCGGGGCATCCACAAGTGCTGGGCATCGATCCGCGAGGGCATGCGGACCTGGGTGCGGATCACCACGCGACTGCGCCAGACCGACGGCACCTTGATCGTCAACCGCCAGGACACGCGCCCGGCCGCCGAGGTCGCCCAAATCTCCTCGGCGGCGGGTGTTGACCCCGCCATCCACCGCACGAGGACCCGCCTGACGAGCTGACAGAATCTCACAAAATGTAGTGCCATGTTGGAATCGGCAGAGAAAAATATTGCGCCATATCAAAGCGATAAACGACAGCAGAACACAAAAAGTGCCAACCTGGGTCAGGAGCATCATGGAGCCCGCAGCGGGGATTCACCTCCTCCCAATATCGCCGCTTCAGGCCATTGGGAAGCCGGTCAACGTGTTGCCAGGTGCCGCTGTCGAAAGGCGCGCAGCGCAGGAGGCGAATACACGCATTCTCATCGGAGCCCAGGCGCGCGAGCAGTTCTACGAGAGTGGCGTGGCGGTCTGGCATATCGAGCCTGGCCAGAAAACCGGTGATGCACTGCTCGCACTTGTCCCGTAGCTCGTCTGACTGCTCGGCCACAATGTCCTTGAGAAAATCCGACGCCTGCCGAACCCCGGTGCAGATTTCGGTCATGTGCCACCCCACCACGCAAGAAGCGTCGCCGGATCGGCACAGCTCCTTGATTCCGTCCAGCCCTGATTGCCCCCACACCTCCTGCAAGGCGTCACGTCGCTGGCGAGCGACGCGCTCCTCTCTCTTCCGGTAATCGAACTCTTCGTCTTCAAGCTCGTTGGCCGATTCATCCACCCACTCGCTGAGAAAAAGCCACTGATGACGCGTTACGGCGTCCCGGGATTCGAGCAGCGCATAGGCATTTCCGGCGCGTTTCCTCTCGACGTCGTCAATACCGCGGCGCCGGCTGCGCCGGGTTAGGGCGCTGCACCGTATCTGCTCACGCAACGCCGTCTTTTGGCTGTCGGTAGGACCAGTGTCATTCCAGGCGCCAACAAGCTCCCACACTCGCTTGCGGTGGTCAGGACCTAGCGCCTTGAGGCGCCCGACCAAATCGCCGAGCGAGTGCTCGTCGTGCGCGGACCAGTCGAGTGCAAGTTCTATTGCCCTACGTCGACCGGCCCACGCTTCGTCCCACGCTATGCCGCGTGTAATGACCTCTTCCGTGTCATTAGCGTCGGTGCGCCAGCGCGGCTTAGTACTGTAATCCCCGATGGTTGAACCCGGATTGAATTGATCGACACAAACCTGCCAGCCGACCTTCGGGCACTTGTTGGTGAGCCGTTCGAGCGCCCGGTTGCGCTGGTCGAGTAAAGCGGCCGTCTGAGGCATCCAGACCCGGAAGATCGATTTGAGCGTGTCCATGGGCTTGTTGGCCCAGTTGTCATCGATCTGCCACGCGCACAGTCTTGCGAGAATAGACGTGACGCGGACCAGCCGTTCCGGCTTCCAGGCCAGCAATTCGAGCGCCCGCAGCATGCCCGAGCGCGGACATTCGCCGAAAATCCCGGTATCCGCGGGCGCGAACAACGCGGCAATCTTCGGGTCCTCGCTGTCGAGGTCTGCTTCGATGATGCCAAGAAACGCATCCGGCGCGGCCTCGGCGTATTGTGGCAGATCGTTCTTCTGAGATAGCCACGTCGACGTGGCTGAAGGGCTCAGCAGGCGGCAGATGACGCCACCAACAGCGGCCTCAAGGTCGATCCCGAGGCGCTCACCGACAAGGACATTACCGTGCACGGCCAGAAGCACGAGCGTATCGCAGATGCCCTGACGCAGGGCGGACGAATGATCCCGGCTCTTTCCGTAGAGGTTCGCCGCCCACCGCTGGTCCTCCGGGAGCTCCAACGCGGGGTCTTGTTCAGACAGAACGATTTCAGCGACGAACAGGAAGTTCTCCAAGTCCTTCTTGGTGAGGGCTCGGTGCGTGGCATCAAGCGCATCAATCTTGGAGACGACCCCGCGGAAATTGTCGATCGACCAGATCGGCGGTTCGTCCGTTGTCTGGAGCTGAGCGATCGTTTTCTCCGCGTTTTCGCAGGGGTTGTCGATCAGGCGGCGCAGTATTTCCTTGTCCGCATCGGCGCCGGAATCCCACGCGCCAACGAATATGAACGGGATCAGGGCCTGCGCGACATTGTTGTCATTGGCCCAGGGCGGGATCTTGACGGCCTCAACCTGGGCGAGGCGACGCCGGAGGATAGTTGGCGAGCGTGCAGATTCCCGTGCGAGCCGGTCTATCCGGGGGTCTTTGAGCCCGATACCGCGTAGGGCCTCGCGGAACGGCTCATGGCCGAGCAGGTCGAGCGCGATGTTCGCGTCGTTTCTCACCGTATTGCGTCCGCGCACGATGATGGTGTGAGTTTTCCTCTGCAGTCCTGCGAGAGCCTTCTCAACCTCGGAGGAGGCCACTATCGCAATGAAGTCCGATGATATCCTGGCGATGGTCTTGAAGGACTCAAGCGAGCGAATAGCGACGGCCCGCTCATAGACACTGGGGCATGTCTCTTCCAACCGTTCCAGCGCGCAGCTCAGGAAGGCCAGCGCCTCCAGGGTCGAGTCGGCGGTGACGACGAAGGGACTGGCTGGAGGTGCTTTCAGCCATGTCTCGAGCTGTTCCCGATGTCGTTCGGCGGCAGGAGCGAACAGCTCTTTCGGCAGATCGGGCTCGGTGACGGCCGCCCACTCAAGCCATATCTGATTCAGCGTTGTGACCTCCTGACCTGCACCTCCCAGGAACTCGCGCATTCGGGTCTGCGCCGGGATCGACTGTTCCAGCCATTGTTCCAGGTCGCTGGCGTCGAAGGCGCGCACATCCTTCCATTCTCCCAATGCTCTCTTGTCCTTGGCCCACTTGTCTTTGCCGGTCCAGTTTCTCGGCGTTACGAACACGAACGTCGTGGATTTCCGTTCCGTCGAGGGAACATTGGCGGTACGGGCTCGATAGTCCTTCTCCGCCTTGGATTTGGGTGTCTTGACGCATCCGAACTCCCAGCCGGATTGGCCACGCGGTATCCACGGTGTCGCCGATCCGGATGTGACCTGACCGTCCCAGCCCTTCCGCTGGGAATTGTCGAAGGCTGGAAAATCGACCGCAGTCAGATTGCTGCCAGTCGTGTGCACCAGCGTGCGCAGCAGCGCCGGAAGCTGTGCACGCGCATCTATGGTATCCGCCCATGCGGCGACTTGACGGGCAGTAATCCCGAGAAATGCAGGCGTGTACGCGCGGACGACGATATCGTCCTCGCGATCGCGCGCCTCGAATTCATCATACCGCGCCTGCATTTCAAGAAGCACTGAGGCGTCGGCGTGAAACGCCTTCTCGAACCGCACGGCCATGTCGGGGGAAAGCGCGGCTCTGCCGTTCAGCAGATTGGATAAGGCAGGTCTGCCAACCTGAAGCATCCGGGCGGCCTTCGTCACCGAGAGTTCGGCGGGAAGAATCGATTGCTTGATGTGGGTTCCCGGATGGATCGGGGGCTTTCTCCGTAGCGATGTCATGGCGCATCCAATCCCGTCTTCAACGCAATCAGGCACTCAGGTTGAAACGGTGACCTGCTCTCCTGATGCACCTGCACACACATAGAATTATAGTGTGTCGCGCGACGGGATACAAGTGGATCATCTGAGCGGGGGCAGCCCTGCCTGTGGCCCCTCACGCAAGGCGGTGCCACGGAGTGCCGGCTGACAGCTACGGCAGTCGGCCAAGCCGCCTTCATCATTGCGCGCGCGGAGGCAGAATCGGCCGGCTCAGGCTTCCTCGAACCCGTGGATGGCGAATCGCAGCGTGCGGCAGTTCTCGTCGACGACCCGTTGCACGTCCCCGGAGACGCCCTCCGCCGTCTCGGCCTCGATCTCGACCGTGACCCGGACCTTCCCACCAGGCATCGTCGTCAGGTGTTGCAGGACCTCTTCGGCAACCTTGCCCATGTCGCGGCCGGCGCGATCCGGATCGATCGCGACCGTGCCGAAGAAGCGCCGCGGAAGAAGCGAAGGACGCGGCTCAGGGTCATACTCCGGCGGGTCCGACTCCCGAACTCCGCCAGACCCTGCATCGGATCCCGCATGCGGATCGGGCTCCCGGCGTTTCGTCTCCAGCCGCTCGGCCTCGATCTGCGCGCGTGCGGCGTCCGGTTTGACCAGAATGCTTGCCGCGTCGACATATACCGCGGCGGCCGGCGCGCCGAACGTCAGCCCCTCGTAGCGTCCGCTCTCCGACACGCTGGTTGCGTATGCAAAGTACTCCCCGCCCGCGATCCCGTCCTGGACTGCCTCGACGAAAACCGCCCGATCCCGCAATCGCGGCAGATAACAATAGGAAGCGAGCGCATCCCATACCGTCTTCGCCGAGACGTGATCCCGGTCGTTCCAGAACCAGCGGTCGAGCTCCATCCGGAGCAGCGCCGGCGACCAGCGGACGATGACGTGTTCGGCGGCGCGCACGTGCCGGGACGCCCGGAGCAGGATCGACTCCCCGGCGCCCGCCGCCCGAAAGATATCCCAACCGAGCTCGCCGACATCGCCGTTCGCGACCGGCTGCGCCGGCGCCAGGAGCCAACGCCATGCCTCATCGAACCGGATGCGGACATTGCGGTCGCTCGCCTTCTCGCCGTCGGACGCCTCGCGCCTCTGGTGCGTGTCGAGATTGAGCGCCTCCTGGTCGCGGACCACCGACTGCCAGGCGAGGAAGCGCCTTGTTTCCTGCCGCAGGCCGTCCATCGCCTCGCGGTCCGCGGCGAGAAACACGAGTGCGTTGCGGTGCTGGCGCGGCGCCGTCCCACGGTAGGCGAGGATGTCGCCCGCGGCCTGCAGTGCGGCGCTCTCCGGGTCGGAGCTCCGATGGGGCGTGTCCGGCCGCAACACGACGAGTCGGCATTCCTGCTCGTCGGGCACGTCACCGGGCGACGCCGGACAGGCGTGCACGCCCCGGAACTCGCCCCGCTCGCGGCGGGCGGTCTCGCGCACCCGCCGCTCGATCTCGCCCTCGACCTCGTCATCCGCAACTTGCTGCGCGCGCTCCTCGACGGTTCGCCGCAGGTTCGGCCGCGTGTCGTACCAGTAGCGCCGGTCCTTGCGGTAGAGATAGGTCAGCCGTTCGGAAAGCTGCGACAGGGCATCGTTGAACACCGAGACGGCCTCGCCCGGCTGCACCGCGCCAAGACGCACGCGCACGTCCTCGACGCCGCGCACCTGCTGCTGGACCACATGCGGTGCGCTGCCGAGGAAGATCGAGCGCGCCACGCGCCGCGCCGCCAGCGTCCGGCCGAAGCGCGGATTCCCGGAATCGATCCGTAACGGTCCCGAGTTGCGCCCGTCCACATCGCTTTCCAGCACCGAAGGCCAGCCCTCCGGCAGGTAGCGCGTCAGCTCCTCGCGCACCGCTACTGCGTCGAGGCCGAGCGCGCCGGGCAGGATCAGCAGGCTCGCGTCGTTGCGCACCCACAGATCGTGGATCACCGCCGCCATCAGGCGCAGCACCCCGCGCGTGCGCTGGAAGCGCTCGAGGGTCGCCCAGTCCGCGTAAAGCCGGTCGAACACCTCCGGATGGAGCGGGTAGCAGGACTTCATCCGCTCAAGATAGCGCGTTTCGCGGCATTCGCCCGGAAACGCGTCGCCCTCGTCGCGGTAGAGCTGGCTGAACGCGCGGCACACATCGTCGCGCGCCGGCTCGTCGTCGATCGGCAGGAAGAGCCGCCGGCGCACCACCTCGAAGCCCTCCTCGGAGCCGACCGGCTTCCAGATCGCCTCCATGCGACCGAAGGTATGTTCGATCCGCGCGAGGGTCTCCTTCCCCGCCTCGCCGCCGATCTCGATGTCGGACTCCGGGATCGTCGCCACCAGCGCCGTGTTCCTACTCGCGCGCGCCGCCTCGGTGAGTTCCTGGATGAAAGTCTGCACGGCATCGAAGCTTCCCGCCGGCAGCCCTTCGGCGCCATGGATCTTGCGCGCATAGGCGACGAGCTCGTCGATCAGGATGAGGCACGGGCCGCAGGCGTCGAACAATTCGCGCAGCGCTTCGGAGCCGGGCGGCACGCCCTTGCGGTCGGCGGCCCGCACATGGTCGTAGAGCTTCCGGTTGCCGGCCTGCTCCGCAAGCTGCGCGCCGATCTCGCCCCACAGCGTGCGGATCGCGATGCCCTGAAGATTGGGAGGCCTGCGCTCCCGGGCCGGATTGAGCGCAGTCCCCACGATCACGGCGATGCGCGCCCCGGGCGGGCTCCCGATACCCGTTTCGCGAAGCAGTTCCGCTACCTGCGGCACGCGATCGAGCGGCGCGCGGCCCCGGCACAGGTGCCAGAGCGCAAGCAGCGAGTGGGTTTTGCCGCCGCCGAACGCCGTCTTGAGCTGGATGACCGGCTCGCCGCCATTGCCGCCCAAGCGCTTCAGTGCCTGCACCAGCAGCCCGCGCATGCCCTCGGTCAGATAGGTACGGGCGAAAAACTCGACCGGATCCTGGTATTCGACATCCGCCGTGCCGCGCGCGACCTGCGACAGGTCGGCGGCAAACTCCGCCTGCCGGTAGCGCCCGGCCGCGACATCGGGGTGTGGGCGCGCAATCTCGCGCCACGGTCTCAGCCCCTGTCGGGGAACGACGGCGAGAACCCCCTTGCTGCGTGCCCGGTGCGGCGCCGCGTCGTCTGCGTCCTCCGCGCCCCGCGCCGCGGTCGACGGACCCTCGGTACCGTAGCGCACCGTGCGCGCGAGCGCGCGCAGGCGCTCGGTCGCCTCCGAGTCCATCTGCTCGACCAGCCGCGTCATCGTGTCGAGCGCCCGCCAGGCGTCGTCGTCGGCCATGTCCATCAGACCCTTGTGCGCCCACTTGTTGCGCGTCGCGACGAGCTCCTTGATCCAGTTCCGATGCTCGCGGTCGAGCTTGCGCCGGAACAGTTCGTTCCACTGCACGTCCATCAGGATCAGGCTGCGGGCCGCGTCGAGATGCGCGACCAACTCGTCATCCTCGCCCGCCGGCGGCAGCCCGCGCTTCTGCTGGTCGTAGAGCACGCCGAGGACTCCCCGGTCCCACCACTCGTCGCCGAACCGCGCCCGCAGCTCGCCGCCGACATAGGGCGCCAGGACGCCGGTCAGTATCTCGAGGCCTTCGGTCACGCGCTGATGATTCGAGGTCACGCTATCGCCCTCTGCTACAGTGCAAGCCCGCCCTGGGTCCCGGCGCCCGCCGCGAGACGGGCCATCGCGTCGCGGATATCCGGCAACGAGGTGACAAGAATGTTGCAGGCGAGCGCCTCGTCGGTCCAGCCCTTGCGCTCTGACACGGTATAGAGGCGGTAGGCGAGCGCCCGCGCGTTCTCCGCGCGCTCCGGCCCCATGGCGGCGGCGAGGCGCGCCGCTTCCTCGACCCCGCCGCCGGTCTTCGGGTCCATCGCCCGCACCAGATACTGGACGCACTCCCAGTCGGCGATACGCTTGTCTGTCGCCGGGGCCCAGTCCGGTTCCAGTTCGTCCCGGCGCCGGAGGCGGACCTTGCCGCCTCCGCCGACGAGCACGCCGGCCTTCTCCAGGCCCGCAAACGACGTGTTCTTGGCGGTGAACAGCACCTCCGCCTCGCCGTAGGCGCACTCGGCTGCGCCGTGCTGCTCGAACCAGGCAACGCAGAATCGGGTATCGGCGTCCATGTCGCCCTCGGCCTCGGCCAGGGTCTCGTCGAGCACCCGATTGATCTCGACGAGCGCCTGGCGCACCGGCATCGCCGCGCCGTCGGCCTCCAGCACCCGGGCGTAGCGCGAGAACACCGCCATGCCCGGGCCGATCGCCGCCTGGGCGAGATCGACAGGAGCGATATTCTCGTTTTGCATGCGCCGGATCGCCGGCGGAAGCTCGCGCCTCAGCGCGGCGGTGAAGTCGCGCCGGGTGGCCATCGGCGCATCGTCCGGACGCGGGCGGCAGGCGAGTACGATGGACGAGGCAAGGGCGGACACCCGCTTTTTCAGATTACCTGCCAGTTCGGTCCGAATGGGCCAGGTTCCATCGACTGTGAAGCCTGCGTCGATAACGCCGGTCAGCATGGTTTCCCAACCGGTGGAGACCGTCGATCCATTGCCTTCGCCATCGCGCTTCGTCTCCGCCTGCTTATAGGCGTAAAAGAGGGTCATCGGATAATGTAGCGCTTGCACTGCTCGCATGTGCGCCATCGCGCGGCCGAGGCCGGTCTCGAAAAATTTCCGGGCTTCGTCCCGGTCGCCATCGAAGCGGTATGGCGTAGCGACCAGTTCAGCGGATTTTGGAGTCAGGAGAGTCCTGAACAGATCGGGGTAGACGGCGCCGAGCGATCGACGCAGCCAGACATAGAAGAAGTCGGAAAGATCGGCGTAGCCGATATTGTCGTAATAGGGCGGGTCGGTCGCCACGACCCGGGACGGTTGCGCCCCGCCGTCCGATGCCGCATCCGCCAGTCTCGCGGAACCGCCCGGAACACTCTGCGGGGACGCCGCCACCACGTTCGCGAGATAGCCGACCTGCCGACAAAACTTCCGCTCGATCCGCTGAATGGGTTGGCTTCGCAGAAATCCCATACCATCGGAAGCGCCTGCCGCGCGAATACCTGTTGCACCATGGCTCCACCGGGATCCCAGAAGTTCAGATTCGACGACCGATTGGCCTGCTTGCTGACGCTCAGCCCCAAACAGGTAGCCACCGCGTCGGCATAGGCTTCTGCACCGCCGCCTGGGCGCATACTTGGGTGCGCACTCGCCCACGCCGCCTTCACCTTCTCGCGCGCTTCCGCCACCAGATCGGAAAACGTTCCCAATGCCACCAACTGCCGGTCGGTGAACAGGTCGGCGAAGGTCGTCAGGCCATAGCCATAGCACGTTCCACCGGTCAGCTTTCGGGGTACGTCACCGTCGGGCTTCCATTCCGGCCTCGCCTTCCGCGCCGCCCGCTCCATCTCTTCGGTGGGCGCCACGTAGACGCGCCCGCCTCTGCCCTGCGCCACCACCGCCATGAGCCGCGCGCCCATGCGCCCGGCCACCCCTTCGGCCTTGATGTGCGCAGCCGGGATCGGCGCCCCCGAAAGCAGGCAGGTAAAATTGGCGCCTCGCCCGTTCTTGGTCCCCGCCCTGGCTCGCGCCAGTGCCTCCGGGCCGATATTGCCGGACTTGACGGTGAAGCGATACCGGCCCGCCTCGACTTCCGGCACCACGATGGATTCCCTTCTCTTCTTCGAAGACAGCACGAAGGAGCTCGCGAGCGGCACGTGCACGCCGCGCGCCGCCGGGTTGGGGCTTGCCACGGTGCGCGCCCACAGCCACGCGATCGCCGTGGCTTCAGAGCCGTCGGGCAGCCGCGCCTTGGGGTATAGATGACCGATCCGCTTCTCCGCCTCGTCGCGCATCCATCGGCCGTAGAAGCGCACATCCTCGGCCAAGCCCCGCGCGCCGTTGCCGTCCCAGTCCGCGCCGCCGGCGAGCGTCGCCTGCGCGTCCGGGTTGACCGGCGGGAGGTCGGCGAAGCGGGGCGGGATCTCGACCAGCGCCTTGGCGATCAGCACCGCCACGGGGTTGAGATCCAAGCCGTGCGCGCGCAGGCCCAGCCGCTGCGCCTCGAGCGGGATCGAGCCGCCGCCGCAGAACGGGTCGGCCACCGGCGGCGCCTTCTCCGCGAGAAAAACATCGACATCCACCCTGCCTTGCGGCGGGGCCTCGCCGAGGGTGCGGGCGACCGAGCGCGCGATCTCGCGCCGCGTATTAGCGATGACGCGCTCATTGTTGGAATTCTCCCACAGCACCAGTTCTTCGATGATGTCGAACAGGCGGCGGCGCTCCTTCGCCTGCGCGGCCGCGTCGGAGAACTCTTCCGGCACCGAGGACGGATCGTCCACGAGCTGCGCGAACAGCACCGCCCGACACGCCGCGAGCGGACGGCGCGCCCACCACAGATGCAGGGTCGAGGGATGGCCGTGGCGGATCGACTTTTCCTTCGCCGCCGCCTCGTTGATCGCGGCGAGCGGCAACGCCACCTCGATGAGCTTCTTGCGATGGGATTTGTTCACGTGCGGTTTGTTCCCGGTTCATGCGCCATCGTCATCGATCGCACCAAAATGGCGCTTCATCATCGTCGGAATGGTCATTCCGCACATTGGAAAGCCGTTCCGTCCCCTTCAGCATGAACCAGATGAGCGAGAAAAGTCGCATGAACAGGTAGTCCTTCTCCCCATTGTCTCCTACCGGCTCCTTTCCAACCTCCGAATGCCTAATGCGCAGTTCATTGCCCATCCGGGTCAACGCCTGAAACTCTTCCGTAACGGCCAAACGAAACACGGCGGCGTCACAGGCGGTCGTTCTATCGATCAGCGAGGTCGCCCCCGCTTTCTTGTCTCCTGGATCTTCAATGGTCTTGAGGCGCTCGAAGGCGTCCCAGAGCTTTTCCATGGCGTCCTGCCGCGCCTCCGGCTTCGGCAACAGAAAGCGCTCGACGGCAGTATCGAGAAGGCCGTCGAGATCCCGGTCCCCTGTGGAGAACCCCGACTGCTTCAGCAGTTCCGCCATTGGCGCCGACACCGTTCTTTCGATGACGCCCGCATCGGTCAGCCTGTATGCAAGGCCGTTCCGGGAAAAGAGACGATTGATGTCCTCGACGAACTTACACAGCCCTTGGTCTCTGTCGAGTTTCAAATGATCATGACAGTAAAACTTATGCCAACCGCGCCGGGCTGGTTGCGCGACATGTCTCGCCACGAATTCGAGGAGATCCAGTACCGCAGGGGTGTTCGGCAGGCTGTCCGACGAAGTCGTCCAAGAGTAGGCGTCGAACCCGTCTTCTGGACCGTCGTTGGCAAGGTCCCCAATCTCCGCGCGAATGGCGTTCAACATGGCTTTCCAATCCGTACTGACGATAGCGTTGCCGTCCGGACAGTGCAAAGGGAAGCCGTAGGCCAGGGATCCGTCATCGGCCCTGGTCTTGATCAGTGAAAGGATTGCCTGCCACACGACTCGGCTGACAGTTTCCTCCACCATCGGTTTCGACCCGAACTCACGATCCGAGAAGTAGGTCGTCATGACGGCTCCGTTCTCCGTGCCAGCAGGTCGGCGAGCTTATAGGTCACGCTCGTCGCCCCGAAATCCGGCTCGCGCGCGAAGGGCCGCCGAACATAACGCGGCTCCGCTGCGAAGCCGTTCGACACTTCGACGATCGCGAGGATGAAGGCGTGCGGCGCATTGAGCGCGGTGAGGATCTCGTTGCGCGTGACCGTCACCGTCTCCGCGCCCCGGACCCGGCCCTTGACCTCAATGAAGCGGAGCCTCCTGCTGCCGCTTCCGCACGATTCGATGTCGTAGCCCACCCGTTCGGCGCTCACATCCCTCGGTTCGTGGCCCAAGCGACGTTCCGCTGCCATGACCGCCTCCATCGCCAGACGCTCGACGGTAGCCCGGGCTTCGGCCGTCGCCTCGGGTAGGACCGGATCCGACTCGGCGGCTGCTGCGCGCAGCAGCCCGGCTGGCACGATCAGGGCGCCGCCGCGCACCTGCGGCGGAAGGGCGCTGATGTCGCGCTCCCGGTCGAGCTCCTTGCGGCGCAGTTGGAGGCGGTCGGCGAGATCGTTCGCCCGCACCGCGGCCTGCGCGGCCGAGAGTCGGGTCCGCCTGCCGGCCCGCTCCTGCGCCTTCAGGTCCTCCGCGCGATGGTCCCAGTGGTTGATTTCCTTCTTCAGCCGCGCCGCGACCTCGCGCGCCACCTTGTCGATCTCCAGCAAGCGACGGGCGCGAACCTCCTCCACATGGCGCGGCGCGAGTTGGGCGATCGCGTGGTCGACGGCCGTGCCCTCGAGGTCCTCCGTGAGCCAGGACGCCTTCAATGCATCCGCGATCCGCGGCCGTTCGCCCTCTTCGAGCGGCCGGTAGTCGAGATAGGGCGCCGGACCCGCGTCGCGGATGCGTCCGCTTCCGTCCACCTCGATGAACTGGAGTCGCTGCGAGACCACCCGCTGCCGTCCGTCGCGGCCCGTACGCCCGTCCTGCACCGCGTGCTCGAGATAGAACAGCACCCGCAACGCCGCGCCGCCGTCGGTTTCGTCCACCAGCGCGGCGCCCTGTTTCAGCAGGTCGCGGTGGCGTTCGAGGACCAGGTCCAGCGTCGCATCGAGCAACGGATGGCCGGGACAGAGCCAAGCGGCTACGGGTGCGCGGTCGATCCGCTCCTTTTCGAAGCAGATGCGCTCGTATCGCGATTGCACGGGCGCGCCGGTCCCGATCAGGCGGTCACGGTCGTGCACCGGGCCGGGCACCCGCGCGACCTCCCATCGCCCGGTCTCGCGCCGGTGCGCCCTGCCGCCGAGATGACGGAACGCCTCGAGGAAAAAGCTCTGGATGTGGAAGGGTTGCAGTCGCCGCGCAGCGGCGCGCTCCATGTTCTCGCGCATCCGCGCGACATCCGCCGCGCTCATCGTGTCCCTGACGAGCGCCCGCTCCTCGATCAGATCCAGAAGCTGCTGCCGTCCCGCCGCATCGTCCACTGTCTGGAGCAGGCGCGCCTTCACCTCCGGCCGATCGCCGTAGCGGATCGCGTCGATCAGCAGCTCGTGCAGCGCACGGGCCTCGAAAAGGCGCCCGAGCACGTCGTACACCTTGCCGCCGAGCGCCGCCCGCGCCGCTTCGATCTTGTCGAGCAGCCGCGCATACACCTCGCCCTCGCGCGTATCGTCGGCGACCAGGTTCCAGCAGTGGCACACCTCCATTTGGCCGATGCGGTGAATGCGCCCGAAGCGCTGCTCCAGCCGGTTGGGGTTCCAGGGCAGATCGTAGTTCACCATCAGGTGCGCGCGCTGCAGGTTGATTCCCTCGCCGGCGGCGTCGTTGGCCACCAGGACGAGCACCTCCTTGTCGTGGGTGAACGCCTCGACCGCCTTGCGGCGCTCCTCGCGTCCGACGCCGCCATGGATTGCCACGACGGCTTCCGGGCGGCCCAGCCGCGTGCGGATGCGCTCGGCGAGATAGTTAAGCGTATCGCGCGGCTCGGTGAACACGATGAGCTTGCGGCGGTTGCCGTCGCCGTCCGTCATCAGCGGGTGGTCGAGAATCCCGTTGAGCTCGGTCCACTTGGTGTCCGCGCCCGCGCGGCGAAGGGCCGCGGCCTGCGCCTCGAGGCGGCGCAGCGTCGCGATCTCGGCTTCGAGCTCGGCAACGGTGCGCGCCGCCGTGGCCCGATCCACGATGGCGTCCTCGGCCGCCTCCGCCTCCGCCTCCGCGCCGGGCGCCTCATCGAGTGCGTCCTCGTCTTCGTCGAACCACTCCGGGAGGCCCACCCCTGCGCCGGGCCGAGCCTCCCGGCCGCGCTTCGCCAGCCGCTCCTCGGCGAGGCGCGCCTCGAGCCGCTCGCGCCGTCGGCGGAGCGATTCGTGTATGGCGGCGGGCGAGGACGCGAGACGGCGCTGAAGGATGGTCAGCGCGAAGCCGACGTTCCGCATCCGCCGGTCGCCGCCCTCCGCTGCGAAGCGCTCCACGCGGTTCATCTCGTCCCGCACGTAATCCGTCACCGCCGCGTAGAGCGCGGCCTCGGCGTCGGAGAGCATGTATTTGACGGTCTCCGCGCGGCGCTCGGGAAAGAGCGGCCTTCCGTCGAAGCGCAGCAGCTCCTCCTTGGTGAGCCGGCGCATCAGGTCCGACACGTCCGCACGGTGCACGCCGTCGCGGAAACGGCCCTCGAAGCGGTCGGCGTCGAGCAGCGCCATGAAGAGCTGGAAATCCTGCTCCTTGCCGTTGTGGGGTGTCGCCGTCATCAGCAGGAAATGGCGGCAGAGTCCGCCAAGCTGCTGGCCGACCCGGTAACGTTTGGTGTATTTGACCTCACCCCCGAAAAAGCTCGCCGACATGCGGTGCGCCTCGTCGACCACGATGAGATCCCACTCGCGCGCCGCCGTGAGCCGCGACTGCATCTCCGGGTTGCGCGACAGCATGTCGAGGCGGGCGATGAGCAGGTCGCGCCCGGCGAACGGATTGCCGATCCGGGCCGCCTCCGCCTGCTCGCGCGTCAGGATGTCGAAGGGCAGGCCGAACTTGCCGTCGAGCTCGTCCTGCCACTGCTCCGCCAGGACGCCGGGCGCCACGATCAGGCAGCGCTCGATATCGCCCCGGATCATCAACTCCTTGATCAGCAGACCGGCCATGATCGTCTTGCCGGCGCCCGGATCGTCGGCCAGCAGGAACCGCAGCGGCTGGCGCGGCAGCATCTCCCCGTAGACCGCCGCGATCTGGTGCGGCAGCGGCTCGATGCGCGCGGCGTGCACGGCGAGATAGGGGTCGAACAGGTGGGCGAGCCGGATACGCCAGGCTTCCGAGACGAGACGCAGGAGCGCCCCGTCGCCGTCGAACGACCACGGACGTCCGGCCTCGATCACGTCCAGCGCAGGCTCCTCGTTGCGGTAGACGAGACGGTTCGCGACCGCGCCGGACACGTCTTCGTAGGTGATCTTGACCGCCTGGTCGCCCCGCCGGGCGCCAGACCGCCGACGAACGCGCCCGGCTTCAAATCCTCAAGACGCACGACGACATGCCCCTTGCGCGGGCGCTTCCAATGCCGGCCCCGTCGAGCCTCCCCGAGGGAACGATGCCCGTGCATCGGCCATATGCCCAGGGCCGTTCACCTGTCCGCTCGTTCTCCGAGTACCCATCACATGCCTCTCGACGCCGGTGCGTTCACCGCGGCGCTATCGCGCCCTTATACCAAATACAAACCTGCTTATCCCTGAGATTCATCCAGCGATCCGCTGGTGAGGGGCGGTGGGCCGATCCGGGGCGACCGCGAACGGCTCGATGCCCCGGAGCGCGGGAACCGGGCATTGCGCCGCGCGACCGGGTCCCTGCTGACGACCCTGGCGAATGTCGTCCGGTTGTTGCCGCCTGCGCCGCCCGCATCTTCGCCGGCGGGCGCCCGCGGACGGACGGACGGATTCGCGCAGTGGCGGGCGGCCGTGGAAGGCGATGCGCCCCGGGAGACCGTGCTCGTTCCGCGCGGCGCCTCGAGATGAGGCCGTCGGCGCCCGCGCTTCCCGGCGCGGCGGCGGAGCGCGCCGATGCTCCTGGCGCGCGTTCAGGCGCGCACGATCTTCCACAGCACCTTGCCGACGATGTGGACCTCGTCGGCCGGGCGTTCGTAGGGCGGGTAGTCGGGGTGGGCGGAGACGAGGTGGAGCGTGCCCTTGGCGGTGAGCGCGTCGATGCGCTTGACCACGAGCCCGGCGCCGTCCCAGAGCACGAAGAGCTCGCCGGCGGCGGGGACGCGGCGCGCGGTGTCGACGACGAGGCGGTCGCCTTCGCGGAGCTCGGGCTCCATGGAGTTGCCGCGCACCCGGAGGATGCGCACCGCCTCGGGGTCGGCGTCGCCCTCGTGGCGGACCATGGCCTCGGGCAGGCGCCACCGGGCCTTCTCGTGGACGAAGTCCTCGTGCCAGGCGCCGGGGCCGGCGGCGGCCTCGACCTCCATCTCGGGCACCGAGGCGCCGGCGGTGCGCCGGCGCTTCGGTCCGGTCCATGGTTTCGGGGCGGGCAGCGCGTCGTGGCGGAGCCGGGCGGGGTCGCACCCGAGCAGCTCGCCGAGCGTTTCGGAGTCGCGGAACGAGAGCACCCGGGGCATGCCTCTTGCGAGGTACTGCTGGAGGTAGGCCTTGTTCCTGCCGATGGCGAGGGAGGCTTCGGCGAGCGAGGCGCCGTTCTTCCAAAGGGCCTCTTTGAGGTTCTCTCGCGGGGTGTCGGGTTGCATGGCCGCTCCTTGCGTGGATGCCGCGTGGCGCAGGATATTCCCTAACCAAGACAATTATCAACGGCGGTAGTTCCAATTACGTTCGCCCGCATGACACCTCTCGACGACAAGCTCCGCGATGCGGTCGGCGCCCACCTGAAGCGCTCGGGGTGTGCCGAGACGCTCGACTGCGGTGCCTGCAGCGCCGACGTGGTGCTCAACATCCTCGCCCGGCAGCGCCAGCCGGCACCGCCGGCAATCATCCCGACGCCCGAGGGCCTGCAGCTTCGCCACAAGCCGGTAGCCGACTGTCAGCGCTACGACAGCCTGAGGGAGGCCGGTCATGGAGCGTCATGATGTGCTGGAGATGATGACCCAGCTGAAGCTCGCAGGTATGCGCGCCGCTTACGACGACATCCTTGCCGACGGGCTCAAGCGCCGCCATCCGGTGCAACAGATCATCGGTACGCTGCTGCAGGTCGAGATCGCCGACAAGAGGGCCCGCTCGATCAAGTACCAGATGGCCTCCGCCAAGCTGCCGACGGTCAAGGAGCTGGCCGACTTCGACTTCGCCGCCTCGCCGGTCAACGAGCCCCTGATCCAGGAGCTCGCCGGCGGCGGCTTCCTCGAGGGCAAACGCAACATCGTGCTGGTCGGCGGCACCGGTACCGGCAAGACCCATCTCGCCGTCGCCATCGCGCGGTCCTGCATCCGCAAGGGCGCGCGCGGCCGGTGCTACAACGTCGTCGACCTGGTCAACCTCCTCGAGGCCGAGCTTCGCGCCGGACGCCAGGGCCGCACTGCAGACCAGCTCGTCCGCCGCGACTTCGTCATCCTCGACGAGCTCGGCTACCTGCCCTTCGCCCAGGCCGGTGGGCAGCTGCTCTTCCATCTGATGAGCCGGCTCTACGAGCGCACCTCGATCGTCATCACCACAAACCTCGCCTTCGGCGAATGGCCATCCGTCTTCGGCGACCCCAAGATGACCACAGCGCTGCTCGATCGCCTCACCCATCATTGCGAGATCATCGAGACCGGCAACGAGAGCTGGCGCTTCAAGAACCGCTCCTGACCCGCCGCCGGCCTCCCTTGCGGCCCGGTTGCCCCGGTGGGCCAACAGGGACCCCCCACGCGGCTTCGCTCCGCGTAGCGCAGGGCGCCACACGAAGCCGCGCGGGTCCCCCCTATTGGCTACCGGGACAACCTCCGCCGTGCCACTCAGGGGGGTCAATTTTGCACGCCGATCTGGAGTGGGCCCCTGGGGTCGGACAGTTTCATGCGGCGGTTTTGACCGGGGTGCGGGGTTGTTTCTCCTCGAAGCGGTTGGGGCTGAGATAGCCGAGGGCGGAGTGTAGGCGTCTCTCGTTGTAGCTGTCGATGAAGCGCGGCAGGTGCTCCGCCACGTCTTCCGCGCTCTCGAAGGCCATGGGGTAGACGCCCTCGACCTTCAGCGTCTTCATGAAGCTCTCCATCATCGCGTTGTCGTAGGGATTGCCGCGGCGCCCCATCGAGCCGACCAGGCCGTGTTCGTCGAGCAGGGCCCTGTAGGCCTGGGCGGCGTATTGCGAGCCTCTATCGGAGTGATGGACGCAGCCGGGTGGCGGATGGCGGTTCTCGATCGCCGTCGTGAGCGCCGCAAGGGTCAGCCGGGCATCGATCCGTCGGCCGAGGGCGTAGCCCACGATGCGCCGCGACCACGCATCCATGATCGCCGCCAGATAGACGAAGCCGCCGAGGATGGCGATGTATGTCAGGTCGGCGACCCAGAGCTGGTTCGGGCCATCGACCTCGCGCTCCCTGGAGCGATCGGGGAAGACGGGCTCGTCGTGGTCGCTGTCCGTGGTGGCGACGAAGCGGCGCCGGCGCGGCGGATGCAAGGCGTGCTGGCGCATCAGGCGCTTGATCTTCTTGTGGTTCACGACCCAGCCGCGATGCCTCAGCGCCGCCTGCATGCGCCGCCAGCCGTATGCCTCGAACTCCTCCTTGATCGCGTGCATGGCCTCCACCAGCGCGGTGTCGTCGGCCGAGCCGCCCGAAGCGCGGTAGTAGGTAGAACGCGCGATCCCCATCAGTCGGCATCCTTCTGCGACGGAGAGACCTTGGGGCCGGTGATGACGGACATGGGCGCGTTTCTCGGCCGTCGTCCGTGCCGCTGAGCCCCCTTTAGAAACTCGAGCTCCAGGGCCTGCTTGCCGACCAGGCGCTCGAGCGCCGCGATCCGGGCCTCGTATTCCTGGATCGTGTCAGCCGCCTCGGCGTCCTCGTCGAAGGTGCCGGCCTCGTACTTGTCCACCCAGATCCTGATCAGGGTGCGGGAGAGGTCATGGCGGCGGGCCAGGCCGTGGAGGGTCTCACCGGCGAGATACTCCTGAACGACCTGGCGCTTGAAGGCGATGCTATGGGTGCGATGGGTTCGGTGCTTGGCCATGGGCGTCGATCCTTCGAATGCCCGGCGCACCGGTCAAATCATTTCAGTCCACCTGTCCGACCCCAGGGGCCCACTCCAATCGGGGGTCAGTATTGAAAGCCGATTGACAACCCAGCCATGGATGGAAGGGGTGGGTTACCTCAACAAAACAGTCATGGTCCCCGCGGTTCTGAGCCACCCCGTGGCATGAAACAGGAGCGGTTCGGCTGACGTTTTCCTTGCGCTTGCACCCATTTGCCGTGTCAGGATGGGTATTGGCGGAGGTGGGGACGTGTGAGCGTCGTTATATCGGTGACGTAGTTCCCGATGACAAAACTGCTTCCGGCGGCCGGCTCCGCACCCCGTATTGTACCCGGCCCGTGGCCGTGGACGCGCGGCAAATTGCACCGCACCCGCTCGTCGGATGCGTGTTCTTCCGACCGCTGTCCCCGCCTCCACCGTGGCGATGCCACGGCGTGATCGTACGCCGCCGTGGCGAGAGCGCAAATGAGGAGGAAGGCGATGAAGACGGAAGGCTTGCACGTCGTCCGGCCGCGCGCGGCGGGTCTGGACGTGCACAAGATGGAGATCACCGCGACGGTTCGCCTCTGTGAGGGCGAGGGTGAGCCGGTGGTGGAGACGCGCTGCTTCGGCACGCTGCCGAGCGGTCTGGAGGAGATGGTCGCGTGGCTGACCGGTCACGGCGTCGAGGCTGCGGTGATGGAAGGGACCGGGGTCTACTGGCAGGCGCCCTTCGCGGCCCTGGAGGCGGCCGGGCTCGAGGCGATCCTGGTGCATGCGCGTCAGGTGAAGCAGTTGAAGGGGCGCAAGACCGACGTGGCGGACAGCGTGTGGCTGGCCTGCGTGTGCCAGTTCGGGCTCTGCACGCCTTCCCACGTTCCGCCTGAGCCGTTCCGGGAGCTGCGCGCACTGAGCCGCCAGCGCCGCGTCCTGGTCAGGCAGCGCTCCGCCGTGCGCAACCGCGTGCAGAAGATCATCGACCGCGCCGGTGCGCGCATCGGCGGCATCCTCTCCGACGTCTTCGGCGTCAACGGCCGGAAGATCCTCGACGGCCTGGCGCAGGGGACGGCGCGCGAGGTCATCCTCGCCTCGCTCACCAGCCACGTTGCGAACAAGCTGGAGGGGCTCGGCGAGGCGCTCACCCTGAGCCTGGGCGACAACGACCGCTTCATGCTCAACGACCTGCTGGAGGAGCATGACGCGCTTGAGGCGCGCATCGCGTCCTACACCAGGAAGATCGACGGGCAGATGACACCGTGGGAGGAGCAGCTCCGTCTGCTGACCACCATCCCCGGCATCGACCGCACCGCCGCCTCGACCATCCTCATCGAGATCGGCCCCGACATCGGCGTGTTCGCCTCCAAGGAGCACTTCGCCGCCTGGGCCGGGCTCTGCCCCGGCAACAACGAGAGCGGGGGCAAGCGCCGCAACGCACGCACCCGCATGGGCTCCAAGACCCTGCGCGCCTGCCTCGTCGAGTGTGCCCACGGCGCGGCCCGAACCAAGGGGTGCCAGTTCGAGGCTCATCACCGCGCCCTCGCCGCCCGGCGCGGCTACAAGCGCGCCATCGTCGCCGGCGCTCACAAGATGCTGCGCATCATCTATGTGGTGCTCAAGACCGGCAGGCCCTACTACGACCGCACGGCCGACTACGACGCTCTGATGGTCAAGCGCAACGCTCCTCGGTGGATCCGCATGCTCCGCCGCTACGGCTACATCGAGCCCGTAGGCGCGGAACTCAAGGCCGCCTGAGCGGCCCGCATCTCGTCAGCCGGCTACGCGGGACCGCTTCGGACCACATCGGGGAAGTCCACCGCTCGTCTCCGCCGCGCCGACCCTGGCGGTCTCAGCCAACGCCGTGACCTCGGGGTTGGAGCGTCACCGCGCGTCCCTCGCCAGAATCTGTTTCACGGCAAATCATGCGGATGTAACGACGGAACGCCGGCGTTTGCATTCGTCAATCGACGATAACGGCTATATCGAGAGCTTCAACGCGCGGCTGCGCGACGAGCTCCTGAACGGGGAGATCTTCTATACCCTCAAGGAAGCCCAGGTTCTCATCGAATCCTGGCGGCGCCATTACAACGCCATACGCCCACACAGCAGCCTGGGATACCGGCCGCCGGCCCCGGAAACGATCGTCACGCCAAGCTGGCCGCCCGGCTCCGCTACGCTCCGCCGGCCATCCAGCTTGGCCGAGAAACCGTCAATGCACTAACATTCAAACCGGACCAGTCGACGGGGGCAGGTCACATCTCGCCGGCGCGCGCGGCAGACCCGCGCCGGAAGCAAGCCGCCCCGCCCGTCACCGGACGCGCCGCCGTCACCGCCGAGCTGCCCGCCTTCGGAAGAGCCGGTCGGGATCGCCGCGGCCGTCGCGGCCGCGCCGATGGTTGCAACCGCCGCCGGCGCCGATAGGATGAGCGCATGTCAGTGGCGTTCGACACATTGAGGGCCGCGCGCAAGCTGCGCGACGAAGGCGGCTTCGACGAGAGGCAGGCCGCGATCCTGGTCGACACCTTCGCCGAAGGCATGACCGAGACCCTGGCAACCAAGGCCGACCTGGAGAGCACCGAAGCGTCGTTGCGGGCCGAAGTCGAGAAGTCCGAAGCCGCGCTGCGAGGCGAGATCGGAACGCTGCGGGGGGACCTTGAGAAGACCGAAGCGGCGCTGCGGGGGGACCTTGAGAAGACCGAAGCGGCGCTGCGGGGGGACCTTGAGAAGACCGAAGCGGCGCTGCGGGGCGGCCTTGAGAAGACCGAAGCGGCGCTGCGGGGCGAGATCGGAACGCTGCGGGGCCAGATGCGCGAGCTGGAGCAGCGCATGATCATTCGCCTGGGTGCGATGATGGTTGGCGCCGTGGCCCTTATCGTCGCGCTCATCAAGCTGCTCTAGGAGCTCTGTGCATTTCAGGCGCCCGTACAATTGGCGTTGGCGGATCGAACTCGCTCCTGCGGCCACCCTTGGAAGCCTGGAAGCGCACCAAGCGATTGCCGGCGTGGCTACCGGAACGCTCCAGACCGCCGCGACCGCGGCCCGGGTTCAGCCCCTGTGGCTCAAGTCAGGCCCTTGGCTTGACTCGCCGCAGAGCCGATCGGCGTCTAACCGACGCGCCGGGCAAAGGTGCACTACCGACACCTCGTCCGCTCAGCGCAGCCCCGACTGCCCGATCGCGGCTCGAAGTGCCTCCGCGATGTCGGCCGATCCCGGGACAGCCTCCGCCGCCCCAACAAGACGGCGCATCCAGACAATGTCCTCTTCGTACTGCCGCAGTCGCCTCTCGAATGCTCTGCGTGTCTTGACGCACACAAGGGTGTACGGCCTGCCCCGCCTCTCGGTCTCGCAGCGTATGTCGATGCCGCCGCTCTTGATCTCATGCCGCAGGTGCTCCCGCAGATCCTGCCGGACGGCGAAGCGTCCAACCTCCGCATTCGGAGCGGCACAGAACCGGCGCAGTTCCGCGCAATGCTCGCACGCACAAGACAGACCGTCCGCCTCGACGACCCAGTCCGCCGGCGGTGCCGGTGGCAGCCTGCTCCGCGACAACAGGAACCCGGACCCGTGATGCCACAGCGCGGCGAAGGCAGACCCGCCCCTCGCACCCGTCGCCGAATGCAGCGCGTCAAGAAGAGCCGGTACGATGCGATCCGGGGAGGCCAGATCCGGGCGCCCGATGAATAGCCGCGCCGCAGCCTCGGCCTCGCTGTCCAGACCGAAACGCCACAGCAGCGCGAAGAACCGTTCCAGCGTGACCGCCGTCAACGCTACCGGCACAAGCGGCGTTGGGCGGACACGCGCTCCCTTTCGATCGTTCCCGTCCAACGGCCCGCCAACGGTCGGCATCGCGGTGCACATGGCCACGACCATCTCCCGCAGCGCATCCCGCCATGCTTCATCGCCGCCATCCTCCAGCCGCGCGCAAAGCCGGTCCCCCAGATCGACGATGCCCTTCGCATGGCGGGAAAGGTTGGATGCGACGAGCGGGCACAACAATTCCCGCATCTTTTCGGCACCGATCTCCGCCGCCGCGGTCACGATCGCGCCGTTCAGCCCGCCGCCGTAATGCGGCACCACCACCTCGCGCAAGAAGCGAAGCGTCGCCTCCCTGTTTCCGATCGAGCACAGCAGCTCCAATGTCTCGCTGGTGTGCCCCTCCCACGCCTCGCGCTTCGATCGCGCGGGATGCCTCGAGGGCAGGGGCCAGAAGTCCACCGCCTGAGACGCCAAGTCTCGGATCGGACCGCTTGTCGGCACGTCAGCCGATGCGCGTCGCCACTCGCCAGCGAGAAACGCCGCAAGCGAGCCCGCGCCGGCCTGCGCCAGAACCCGCGCGCTGTCGGCCTTGGGCCAGACCACCAGCGCAGCGCGGCAATAAAGACGTTCGATCGTGGCTCCCGCGTTGCCGCTGGCCTCGGTCAGACGCTGTGTGTCTGGCACCCCGGGGGCGAGCCTGCCCGGCGGCATCAGCTCACCCGCAAGCAGCGGCAGCGCGCCATACTCCCCCGCTTCGCCGTCAGGACGCGCCCAGCCGTCAAGCCAGCAATCGATGTCGTGGATTTCGATCAACTCGTACTCGTCGTCGGCGATGTCCTCGACCTCGCGCTCGTAGCCGAAGTACGACGCCGAGCCGGTCTCCTCGATATGCACGATCGCCGCGTGCACGAGGCAATCGGCGCGCTCCGCCGCCGAAGACAGCACTCGTCCGATCGCGGCATCGACGTTCTTCAGCGTGCCGAACGAAAGCCCTGCCGCGCTGTAGTCGTGCTCCAGCAGCCAGACCAGCTTCCCGCTGGCCCCCGGGTCCCGGCACCTCACCGCAAGCTCGGTTGCGATGGCCTCGGTCGCCGCGCCGTAGTCCGGCGCCTCGGTCGCGATACCGCCGTCCGCCCGAAGCATCAAGTTGTAGACCAGGCAGACGCGATGGCCGTCCGTGACAGGCAGAATCTCGTGCTCGCAATCGGCATAGAAGGCGGCGAAGACCAGTTCCGACGGTTCCTCGGTTCTCATGTCGACGACGGTTTCGCGGCCTTGGTGGCGAATGACCAACTCTCCGCCGGAACCGGCCACAGGCAGCGAGATCACCAGCGTAGCCACCATCCCGTCGGCCTTTTCCGTATCCCGGTGCGGCGCGAAGAAGCCGCCGGTCTCATAAACCAGAAGCTTGTACAGCCCTGTCGTGACCGCGTCCGCCGGACAACCGAGACCTTCGCTCGCCCGACCCAGAACGTCCCCGAAGGTCTCGGCCCATGTCCGCCCGCCGACGCCGATCTCATCTGGCTCAATCTGCAGGCAATCGCGCACCGACCGGTCTACGACGGTCTCCTCGCCCCTACCGTAGGGTGCACGTTCCGCGCCGGCGATCAGCGCCTGAACCTGAACCGCCGGGATCGGAAAGGAAAGAACTCCGGCCGCGCCGGCCTCGACGCGCGGCATCGGAGCGAACAGCCGCCCATGGGCGCAGTAGTCGCCGGGCCGGATCACCGAGGCGATCAGGCCGGCAAGAGCTTCCAGCCGTTCATCGAACTCGGTCGCATCGCGGATATCCGTGTAGAACTCTTCGATTGACTTGCCCTCCCGTCTTGCGCTGCTCTATGAGCACCACCGAATGACGATCCAATAGTGATATCCAGGATGGTCGACTACAAGTCCCGCACTCCAATTCCAGAGCCGTTCCACGTGCGGCGTTCCCGCGTGCCGCACAAGGGAGAACTCCTGCGCCAATGTTAAGGGTTGGGCAGGTTCAATGCCGATGGTCCGTTTTGATTGGCCAACCGGCAGCGATGGAGGTAGCGGACGGTCCTGCGGCGGCTGTGGTGCAGCTCAGGAAGGGACCGGGGGTGAAGGAGACGCCTTTCTCGCCTCGGACGACAGCGTCGCAGACCTCATGTCGGCGCAGCGCGAAGAGGCCAGCGCTCTCGACGTGGAGCGTTCGGCGCTGGAGCCTGCGCCGGCAACGGCACGTGCGGACGGCCTCTCGGCCGGCACGCCGGCGCCGGCCCGATCGAGGTTGTTTACGCGTGCGGCTTGGGCGAGACCGGCCCCGGGGCCAAGACCGCGTGGCAGCGGCTGACATGTTTCGATCCCGATGGCGGGATCGCCAGCCTGCTGTTGTGCAAGGGTGAGCGGCTCATCCGGGAGAGCGGGAACTAGCCACTGGCGCACCCGCCGGTTGCGTTCTCGCTTGAGGGCACAGCGGCGAAGGCCCGCCTCGTTTTCGGCTGTGACTCCGCGTCCGGAGTTTACCCCTCCCTGAGCGGCGTTGCCGGTGTTGTCACATCTCCTCAATCCGCTTCGACACCTGGTCCAGGAATGCGGTAGCAGTTTCGACAGAATCCGTCTCCCCGGCATCGCCGGAGAGGACTCTCACCGCGTCGAGCGTCGCGCCACCGAGATCGCTTGCCGGGTCCCGCTCGGCCAGAAAGGCGGCCGCCTCGTCGGCGCCTTCGGGCTCCGCTTCCGCCGCCACGGCTGCCAGGCAGCCGGTGGTCAGGCAGATCGCGTCGACGGCCGGCGCGCGCGCTTCCTCGGCGAAGCCCCCGCCGACCAGCAGCCGCGCCGCCTTGAGCTTGTGATCGGCACGTTCTGCCAGCGACCGGGCCCGAAGCAGCCCCGCGCTCACGTCCCTGCCCTCTCGTTCCCCCGGCATGGGATAGATCGCGCTCATCGTGTCGGTCGGCAAGGTAATCAGACCCGACTTCGCCAGCCGCAGCATCGAGTCGTGGGTCGCGGGATCGATTACCGTGACCGCCAACTCCGATACTCCCGCCAGACGCTCCTCTTCATCGCTCATCCGCTCGGGCGCCAGGTCGATCACCGCCAGTGCCGCCGCCCCGCTCTCGTGCCCGAACAATCGCTGAAAGGCAGCGCCATGGTCGGCGATCAGGCGATCCCGCAGCGCTTCCAGCGGAGAGATCGAAGCTGCGGCCGTCGACGGCGCCTCCGCCTCGTCCGTGCCCAGGACGGCGTTCAGGCGTTCCATGAACGCCGCCCGGCTCGTGGGCAGTGGGATATCGGCAAGGTCGCCGCGCCGGTCGAGCACACCCTCGGCCAAGGTCCTCTTTGCGTCCAGCAGCCCCAGCATCCTGTGCTCGATCGTCCCCTCGCTCACCAGGTTGAACACCCTCACGGTGCGCTGCTGGTGCTTGCGCCAGGCCCGCGCGATCCGCTGATCCAGCTTGGCGGGGTTCCAGGGCTGGTCCATGTTGATCACGGTATCGGCGACCTGGAGATTGAGCCCGACGCTGCCGGAGTCCGAGGACAGGAACAGGCGGCAGGCCGGGTCCTCGCGGAACCTGCGAATCTCGTCGCGCCGTCGGGGCTGCGGGACGCTGCCCGTGTGCCAGGCAAACTCAATGCCGACCTCGACCGCAAACGCGCGAACCAGCTCCAGCATGCGCACCCACTCGGAGAAGACGATGATCTTGCACTCTGGATCGTCCAGGATGTCGGGCACCAGCTTCTCGATCTCCTCCATCTTGGGGCAGATGTCCTGCTCCGCACCCAGGATGTGGAGCGTGTCGCAGACCATGCGCATGCAGGCGAGAAACTTTTGCAGCATCTGGAACTCTTCGGCCGTCAGCGGCCGCCGCGCGGCGATCGAGGCCAGCCTCCTCGCCAGATACTCGTAGTCCTCGTAGACCTCGGTCTGCGCCTCGGTCATCGGAACGAAGAAGGTCTTGCTCGTGCGCGCGGGAAGCTGCGTCTCCACATCGTCCTTGCGGCGGCGGAGCATGACATTGGAGATCCGGTCGGAGAGCCCCTCCAGGTTCCTGAAGCCCGTAGGACGGCCCCTGTCGTCCAGAACGTAGTACTCCCGGTTGAAGCGAAAGAGCGGGCCCAGAAGCTCCGGATCGAGAAACAGGACGATCGAATAGACCTCGTCGATCCGGTTCTCGATCGGCGTCCCGGTGAGCACGAAGGCGTACCGGCTCTCCATCTTCTTGACCGCATTCGCGGTCTTGGTCTGCCAGTTCTTGATGCGCTGCGCCTCGTCGAGGATCGCAACGTCGGGCGCGACGGCATCGATCATGTCGCAGCCGTCCGCCACCACCTGCTCGTAGTTGCACAGAGTGAAGAACGAGCCCTCGGCATAGGCGGCACGACGAGCAGGGACGTTGCCGTAAACCGCGGTCGCCGACAGGTCGGAAAAGCGGGCGATCTGCTCCTGCCACTCCGCCTTGAGCGAGGCGGGCGAGACGACGAGGACCCGTTCGATCCCGCGCAGCTCGCGAAGCAGGGCGCAGGCGGCGATGGCCTGCACGGTCTTGCCGAGGCCCATGTCGTCCGCCAGCAGCGCACGCCCGCCGAAGGCCAGGTGCAGAGCCCCCTCGGTCTGGTAGGGCAGAAGCGGGAGCTTGAGGATGTCCATCGAGCGGCGCCCCGCCTTGAGATCCTCCTCGAAGCGGGCGCGCTCAAGTCGGTGCTCGCTCTCCGTCCGGAGGGCGGCGGCCCACTTCTCCAGGAGGTGCGAAACGCGCATGGAGCGCGCGTCTTCCCCTGCCAAGCGGTGCAATCCCGCAAGGGCGTCCCCGGAGCCTTTCTGCAGTTCACCGAACAGCCTCTCGACGTCAGCCGCCAGCGCGAGGTTTTCTCCCGCTACGCTGTCCGGCACCGAGAGGCGCAGGGTCCGATCGTCACGCTCGTCCAGAAATATCTCGATGCGGCCGCTGGACTTGTTCGAACCTACACGCCGCAAACGTCGCAGCACGCCTTCGATATGCTTGCACGTGCCGAGCCGGTTGGTCTGATGGTCCCGGCAGCCGCAGGTGTTGATGCGTTCCCCGATGCTGCGGATTTCCACCCTGTATGAAGTCCCGCTGGAGGAGGCCACCGTGTAATCGCAGAAGGGCGAGTTGTCCTCGTCGACGGCGCGGACTTCCGAGATCTCCGTTCGGCCGCGCCATTGCCGCCGCTTGATCTCCTCCTCGTCGGTCGAGAGCCAGCCCCGGAACACCGGGGCCGGAGCCCCGGACCGGCGACGGCTGCGCCGACCTGCGCGCTTGTCAGGCATTGAACTCCTCCTACTTGCCGAATCGCTTCCTGCGCCCGCGTTGCGGCCGGCAACCTATTGCACACCTCTAAAGGCGCGGGAATACCGTAAGCGGTTAGCGCGCCCCATACTTTCGCCGGGTCTTCTTTTCGGTCTGACTTTACGCCTTGGCAACGAGGCTTGGAGGAGGGATCGGGATGACCGATTTTGGCTTGACGGCGGGCGGCGGCGGTTGTGCGGTTGACGGGGCTGGGGCGCCGGAGGCCCGGGCCTCTGGGCGCCGCGTCACTCGGCGTCGTTGGTCGAGCGCCGAGCAGGCGCGGATTGTCGCGGAGAGCCATGAGCCGGGTGCGACGGTGGTTGGGGTTGCGGCCCGCCACGGCATCGCCACGTGGAGCCTCAGCCGGTGGCGGCGTCGGGCGCGGGAGGGGTTTCTCCCGGCGGTGACGGCGGGCGCCGCGCCGCCTTTGCCGTGAAACAGATTCTGGCGAGGGACGCGCGGTGACGCTCCAACCCCGAGGTCACGGCGTTGGCTGAGACCGCCAGGGTCGGCGCGGCGGAGACGAGCGGTGGACTTCCCCGATGTGGTCCGAAGCGGTCCCGCGTAGCCGGCTGACGAGATGCGGGCCGCTCAGGCGGCCTTGAGTTCCGCGCCTACGGGCTCGATGTAGCCGTAGCGGCGGAGCATGCGGATCCACCGAGGAGCGTTGCGCTTGACCATCAGAGCGTCGTAGTCGGCCGTGCGGTCGTAGTAGGGCCTGCCGGTCTTGAGCACCACATAGATGATGCGCAGCATCTTGTGAGCGCCGGCGACGATGGCGCGCTTGTAGCCGCGCCGGGCGGCGAGGGCGCGGTGATGAGCCTCGAACTGGCACCCCTTGGTTCGGGCCGCGCCGTGGGCACACTCGACGAGGCAGGCGCGCAGGGTCTTGGAGCCCATGCGGGTGCGTGCGTTGCGGCGCTTGCCCCCGCTCTCGTTGTTGCCGGGGCAGAGCCCGGCCCAGGCGGCGAAGTGCTCCTTGGAGGCGAACACGCCGATGTCGGGGCCGATCTCGATGAGGATGGTCGAGGCGGCGGTGCGGTCGATGCCGGGGATGGTGGTCAGCAGACGGAGCTGCTCCTCCCACGGTGTCATCTGCCCGTCGATCTTCCTGGTGTAGGACGCGATGCGCGCCTCAAGCGCGTCATGCTCCTCCAGCAGGTCGTTGAGCATGAAGCGGTCGTTGTCGCCCAGGCTCAGGGTGAGCGCCTCGCCGAGCCCCTCCAGCTTGTTCGCAACGTGGCTGGTGAGCGAGGCGAGGATGACCTCGCGCGCCGTCCCCTGCGCCAGGCCGTCGAGGATCTTCCGGCCGTTGACGCCGAAGACGTCGGAGAGGATGCCGCCGATGCGCGCACCGGCGCGGTCGATGATCTTCTGCACGCGGTTGCGCACGGCGGAGCGCTGCCTGACCAGGACGCGGCGCTGGCGGCTCAGTGCGCGCAGCTCCCGGAACGGCTCAGGCGGAACGTGGGAAGGCGTGCAGAGCCCGAACTGGCACACGCAGGCCAGCCACACGCTGTCCGCCACGTCGGTCTTGCGCCCCTTCAACTGCTTCACCTGACGCGCATGCACCAGGATCGCCTCGAGCCCGGCCGCCTCCAGGGCCGCGAAGGGCGCCTGCCAGTAGACCCCGGTCCCTTCCATCACCGCAGCCTCGACGCCGTGACCGGTCAGCCACGCGACCATCTCCTCCAGACCGCTCGGCAGCGTGCCGAAGCAGCGCGTCTCCACCACCGGCTCACCCTCGCCCTCACAGAGGCGAACCGTCGCGGTGATCTCCATCTTGTGCACGTCCAGACCCGCCGCGCGCGGCCGGACGACGTGCAAGCCTTCCGTCTTCATCGCCTTCCTCCTCATTTGCGCTCTCGCCACGGCGGCGTACGATCACGCCGTGGCATCGCCACGGTGGAGGCGGGGACAGCGGTCGGAAGAACACGCATCCGACGAGCGGGTGCGGTGCAATTTGCCGCGCGTCCACGGCCACGGGCCGGGTACAATACGGGGTGCGGAGCCGGCCGCCGGAAGCAGTTTTGTCATCGGGAACTACGTCACCGATATAACGACGCTCACACGTCCCCACCTCCGCCAATACCCATCCTGACACGGCAAATGGGTGCAAGCGCAAGGAAAACGTCAGCCGAACCGCTCCTGTTTCATGCCACGGGGTGGCTCAGAACCGCGGGGACCATGACTGTTTTGTCCCGGTTGTGGTCGAGGATGCGGCGTCGGAGCGGGCGGTGACGATCGAGGCATGCGGCGTTGTGGTGCGCCTTCCCGGGGACAGCCCGGCGGAGCGGATCGTGGCCGTCGCCTCGGGGCTTGGGCGGGCCTGGTGATGCTTCCCGATCCGTCGGTCCGCATCGTGGTGGCGACGCGCCCGGTGGATTTTCGCCGCGGCCACGACGCGCTTGCGGCGACGGCGGCGGGCGAGCTCGGCCTGGACATCTGGTCCGGGGTGATCGTGATCTTCCGCTCGAAGCGGGGCGACCGGCTGAAGATGCTGGCGTGGGACGGGACCGGGTTGGTTCTGATCTACAAGCGCCTGGAGCAGGGCCGCTTCGCCTGGCCCGGGATCGAGGACGGGATGATACGGCTCAGCAAGGGCCAGTTCGAGGCGTTGTTCGAGGGTCTGGACTGGCGCCTCGTGCGGGCACGGCCGGTTCGCCGCCCGCTGGCGGCGGAATGATGCGCGGCCGGGATTATTCGGTGGCGCCGGGGCGGCGATTCGCCCCATATCGGGGTCATGCCGAGCGCGACGCCCATCGCCCCTGCCACCGCTGGCTCGCCGCCGCCGGCGGTGGTTTCGGCGGCGCTCGCGGCTCTGGAGCGGGAACGGGCCGCACGCCGGGCGGCGGAGGCGGCACGGGAGACGGCGGAGGCCTTAGCGGCACGGCTGGAGGCCGAGAACGCGGAGATCGCGGAGCAGGTCCGCCGCCTCGAGCATCTCAATGACGAGCTTCGCAAGGCGCTGTTCGGCAGGAAGTCGGAGAAGCTGGGCGAGGACGAGCGGCAGCTGTCGTTCGACGATCTTGGGACGGCGGTCGCGGAAGCCGGCGGCGAGCCGGCGGCGGACGAACAGGGCGGGGAGGCCGAGGCCCGCCGCCGGCGGCGGGCGGCGCGCCCCGGGGCACGGTTCCCGGCCCGGCTTGAGCGCCGGGTGGAGGTGATCGAGCCGGCGAGCACGCTCTGCCCTTGCGGTTGCGGCGAGATGGCGAAGATCGGCGAGGACCGCAGCGAACGGCTCGACATCGTGCCGGCGCGGTTCCTGGTGATCGAGACGGTGCGCCCGCGCTATGCCTGCAACAGGTGCAAGGGCGGCGGGGTGGTGCAGGCTGCGGCTCCGGCGTCGCTGATCGAGGGCGGTCTTCCGACCGAGGGCCTGCTGGCGCATGTGCTGATCTCGAAATACGGCGACCACCTTCCCCTCTACCGGCAGTCTCAGATTTACGCGCGCTCCGGGGTCGAGCTGCACCGTTCGACGCTGGCCTCGTGGGTGGGCCGGGCCTCGTTCCACCTGCGGCCGGTGGTCGACTGCCTGGCGAGGGCGTTGAAGACATCGGCGAAGCTGGGCATGGACGAGACCACGGTTCGGGTTCTCGACCCGGGCCGGGGCAGGACGAAGACGGGCTACATGTGGACGATGGTGCGCGACGAGCGGCCGTGGTCGGGCGCGGATCCGCCGGGCGTCGTCTATTCCTATGCGCCCGGCCGCGGCGGCAAGCATGGCGAGAAGCTTCTCGAGGGTTTTTCGGGGACGCTGCAGATCGACGGCTACTCCGGGTACAACCGGCTGCGCCGGTCGGACCGGCCGGACGGGGCGCTGACGCTCACCGCCTGTTGGGCGCACGCGAGGCGCGGGCTGAAGGAGGTGTTCGACTCAAGCGGGTCCGCGATCGCGAAGGCCGGTCTGCAACGGATCGCGCGGCTCTATGCGATCGAGGAGAAGATCCGGGGCGAGCCGGCGGCGACGCGCCAGGCAATCCGCTGGACGGAATCGGCGCCGCTCGTGAACGGCTTCGGCGTGTGGCTCGACGAGCAGCGCTCGCGGATCTCGCCGCGCTCGCGCCTCGGCGAGAAGCTGACCTACATCGCCAACCAGTGGGACGGGCTGCTGGCGTTCCTGTACGACGGCCGCGTCGAGATCGACACGAACTTCGTCGAGAACCGCATTCGCCCGGTGAAGCTGACCGCGAAGAACGCGCTGTTCGCGGGCCATGACGAAGGCGCTGCCGCGTGGGGCCGCGTCGCCTCGCTGATCGAGACCTGCAAGATGAACGGCGTCGAGCCCTACGCCTGGCTCAAGAGCACGCTGGAGAAGATCGCCGCGGGGCATCCGCAATCGCGGATCCACGAACTGCTGCCCTGGAACTTCGAGCCCGCGACCGACCCCGGCTGACGCCGGCGCTCAAGCCGCCCTTCCAATATCCCTGAAGTCAACCCCGATCCCGATATGGGGTCAGGCCACCGCTTACGATGCACCGATCGATACGAATTCCGGCGAAGCTGTCGTACCGTACCGTGATCGAAGTCGGGTAAGAAAATTCGAGAAAGCGATGGCGGATACGTTGACGAGGACCATCCGGGTCACGCCGGAGCAGTGGGCGCGCATCGAAAAAATCGCGAAAGACCGCGATATTTCTGCGAACCGGCTCGTGGTCGAGCTCGTCATGGAGGCCCTCGACCGGCGCGAATGGCCGCGCACCGAGCTCGATATCCAGGTCGCAAAGGCCGCGCTGTTCGCCGCCCAGGTCCTTCGGCGCGGCCTCATTGCAGACGGACGCAAGGATGAGGTCGAGGAAATCCTGCAGTTCGTTGCGTCATTGGTGCCCGGGTCCACCATCAACCCATCGCCGTCCCCGGACGCGGCGGCGTCAGGATCCAGCCCGAAACAAGGGTCCGAGTAGGCGGAACGACTCGTCCCCGGGGTTCCGGCGCGATGGCACGACGCACGCGACGCGTCTTTCGTATCCCTCCGTGCGGGCTCGGAATTGATTGTGTCCGGCGTTGCATCGCGATAGTCTTGCCGCTAAATTTCTGACAGATTGAGCATGGAGATACGATCATGCGCGGCCTTTCCCGTCGCATCATGGAGCACGCCGAAGCCCTGCCGGAGGCTACGCCGCTGTGTCCGGCCGCCCTGTTGCACCTCGGCAACCGGGCGGCCGTCGACCAGGCCTTGTCGCGCCTCGCGCGCTCGGGCCACCTCATGCGGATCTGCCAGGGCGTCTACATGCGCCCGATCGAGACCCGCTTCGGCGTTCGGGCGCCCCGGGTTGCCAAGGCGATCGCCGCGCTGTCGCAGATGTGGGGCGAAACGATCGTGCCGTGCGGCGGCGCGGCGGCCAATTGCCTGCGCCTCACCACGCAGAATCCGGTCCGTGCGGTCTACCTCACCTCCGGTCCCAACCGACGGCTGCACTTCGGCTCGTCCATCGTCGAGCTGCGTCACGCGCCGCGCTGGCAGCTGGCGGCGCCGCACCGAAAGGCGGGCGACGTCATCCGCGCCCTCGCATGGCTCGGTCCCGAAGAGGTCGAGGATGGCCTGGAAGCGGTTCTGAAGACGCTCTCCGAGGCGGACCGGGAAGAGCTCGCGGCCGCGCGGGCCATCATGCCGATCTGGATGGCGGAGCCGGTGAGCGCGCGCCTTGCGCATGGCTGAGCAGGGATTCCAGAACCTCTCGCCCGACGACAGGCGCGACGCTCTTGAGGTGGCGGAGCGAAGCGGCAGCCACAAGGCGCATCTTCTGGAGAAGGATGTCTGGGTCGTCGCGACCCTTGGCGTCCTTTTCGATGCGCCGTTCGCCGGGAATCTGATCTTCAAAGGCGGCACGTCGCTGTCGAAGGTGTGGCGCGTGATCCGCCGATTCTCGGAAGACCTCGACATTACCTACGATATCCGGGCGTTTGCGCCGGATCTGGTTTCCGGCGCCGGCGACGAAGCGCTTCCGCCCACGCGCAGCCAGGAGAAGAGCTGGACGCGAGCCATCCGTGCCCGCCTCTCACAATGGGTCCTCGACGAGGCCTGTCCCATTGTCGAAGAAGGTCTCTCCGACGCCGGATTCGTGGCAACGTGCGGAGTGGAAGCGGAGCGTCTCTACGTTGCGTATGAACCGTTGCTCGAGACAAGCGGCTTTGTCGCCCCGGAAGTCATCGTCGAGTTCGGCGCCCGATCGACGGGCGAGCCTCACGCAAACCGGCCCGTTGTGTGCGACGCGGCCGCCTATCTTCCCGGTCTCGCGTTTCCCGAAGCGCACCCCACCGTCATGCTGGCGGAACGGACCTTCTGGGAAAAAGCGACCGCCATCCATGTCTTCTGCCGCCAGGAGCGCCGGCGCGGCGAGCGTCTATCGAGGCACTGGCATGATCTTGCGCGCCTCGACGAGGCCGGGATCGCGGCAAAAGCGTTCGCCGACCGCGCCCTCGCGCTGTCGGTCGCCCGCCACAAGGCGATGTTCTTCGCCGAGAACGACGCCCGCGGCGTACGAATCGACTATGAGGCGGCAGTCTCGGGACACCTTCAGCTCGTTCCCGAAGGCGCCGCCCACGCCGTGCTCGCGGACGACTACGCGAGAATGCTGGCGGACGGCATGCTGCTCGACGACAACGAGTCGTTCGACATGTTGATGGAACGATGCGCCCTGCTCGAGGCGCGAGCCAACGGATTGACAGCGTGACAGCAACCTTTCCAGAGCCCGGCCAGGGTGTGCTCATGCGCCAGCATTTCGTTGAGGACGTGACGCCGTCCTCAGGCCTCCGGCGCCAGGCTCCCGATGCCCGCGTACTGGAAAACGACGGCGATTTGCCGACTGCCGCCAGAAGATTCCGACGACCCCACTCCGGCTCTCATGGCCTGACCGGCAAACGTCGCCTCCCGGCCGCGGCGTGAACACAGACCGCAGACCGAGCAGATGTACTCGAAAGACAGCCCATGAACGTACAGGCACACGAAGAACTGAAAGCCAAGATCTGGGAAATCGCGAACCGGCTCAGAGGACCGTACCGCCCGCCCCAATATCGCTTTGTCATGCTTCCCATGGTCGTCTTGCGGCGGCTCGATTGCGTTCTGGAGCCGACCAGGGATGCCGTTCTGAATCGGCGGGACGAGTTGGAGGCGCAGCGGATGCCCGCAGCGGCAACGGACCGTCTGCTCGGCAAGGCGGCCGACCCCCGGCGCAAGCATCCGCTCTACAACACGAGCCCCTACAGCTTCGCCCGGCTGCTGGGCGACGCCGAGAACATCGCACCCAATCTCGTGTCGTACATCAACGGCTTCTCTCCGACGGCGCGGCGCATCTTCGAGCGTTTCAAGTTCGCCGACCAGATCGAAAAGCTCGACGACAACAACCGTCTCTTCACGGTCGTCAAGGCGATGGCCGATGTCGATCTTCACCCCGACCGGATCGACAACCTCCAGATGGGCTATCTGTTCGAGCATCTGGTGATGCGCTTCAACGAACAGGCCAACGAGGAGGCCGGGGACCACTTCACGCCTCGCGAGGTCATCCGCCTGATGGCGAACCTCGTCTACACCGGCGAACAGGATGTCTATCGGCCCGGCATCTATCGCACGATCTACGATCCGGCGTGCGGAACCGGCGGGATGCTGTCCGAATCCGAGAAGCTGATCCTCTCGCAGAACGAGCGGGCGGAGCTGGCGCTCTTCGGCCAGGAGTACAACGACGAGTCCTGGGCCATCTGCTGCTCCGACATGCTCATCAAGGACGAGGACACGGCCAACATCGTGCTCGGCGACACCCTGGGCGACGGCAAGACCGGTGACGGCTTCGAGGAAGAACGCTTTCACTACCTGATGGCCAACCCGCCATTCGGCGTCGAATGGAAGGACCAGAAGGCGGCGGTCAGGCGCGAGCACAGGACCCTGGGCCTCTCGGGCCGGTTCGGCGCCGGCCTCCCGGCCATCAACGATGGCTCTCTCCTCTTCCTTCAGCACATGATTGCCAAGATGCACCCCTACGCGGAGGGAGACGAGGACCGGCCGGGATCAAAGATCGCCATCGTCTTCAACGGATCGCCGCTCTTCTCGGGTGACGCCGGATCGGGGCCGTCCAATATCCGCCGCTGGATCATCGAGAAAGACTGGCTCGATGCCATCGTGGCGTTGCCAGATCAGCTCTTCTACAACACCGGCATCTTCACCTATGTCTGGCTCGTGACGAACCGCAAGCCGCCCGAGCGGCGCGGCAAGGTGCAGCTCATCGACGGCGCCCGCTTCTTCCGGAAGATGAAGAAGAGCCTCAACAACAAGCGCAACGAGATCGCCGAGGAGCAGATCCGCCATCTCACCCGAGTCTATGGCAACTGTCGGGACGGCGAGACGGCCGAGGTTCGAATCGATGGCCAGACCGAGACCCGCGTGATTTCCCGCATCTTCGAGAACCGGGAGTTCGGCTTTCTCAAGGTTACGGTCGAACGCCCCTTGCGCCTGAACTTCGAGGCCACACCCGAGCGCATCGCGAAGCTCGACGAACAGAGAGCCTTCGTGAATCTGGCGACATCGAAGAAGTGGAAGGACGCGGCGGCGGCCGAACGCGAAATCGAGGAGGGGCGAAAGCAGCAGGAGGCCATCCGCGCCGTGCTCGCGACGCTCGAAGGTAATGGGCGCTACATGGACCGGAAGGCATTCGAAGCCGATGTGATGAAGGATGCGAAGATCGTCGGCCTCAAAATTCCCAACCCGATCAAGAAGGCGATCTTCGCTGCCTTGGGAGAGCGCGACCCGAACGCCGAGGTTTGTCGGGACAGCAAGGGGCGGCCGGAACCCGACAGCGAGCTTCGGGACACCGAGAACATCCCCTTGCCGCCCGGAACGGTGCTGCCTCTGCCGATGGACTTCGGGCCGGACAAACCCAACGACCGGTTGGTTGAGGCCTTCCGGGGCGACATCGATGCCTATATCGCACGCGAGGTGCTGCCCCATGTGCCCGACGCCTGGGTGGATTACGGCAAAACAAAGATCGGATACGAAATCCCGATCAACCGGCATTTCTACGTCTACAAGCCGCCGCGGCCCCTCGACGAGATCGAGGCGGACATCACCAAGCTGGAAGGGGAGATCGCCGGGCTCCTAGACGGGCCGGTAGCATGAGCGACGAGTTTGAACAGCGTTGGCTAAGTGATCTGCCGGCTACTTGGACAGAGAAGCGGGCCGACTTTCTTTGCAGTCGATATCGCGTAACAGTTAATCCCGATAAGTTCGGCGATGACCTCGTCGCGCACTATTCTATTCCCCAAGTTGAAGAGACGGGCGGGCCTCTCATCGAGCCAGCAAGTGATATCGATAGCAGCAAACTCCTAATTGATGCCCAAACACTGCTGGTCTCAAAACTGAATCCGCGAAAGAAGACGATTTGCATCGCAGAACCTCATTCAGAGTATCCTACGCTCGCTTCCGGCGAGTTTGTCGCGATATGTTCAGAAGAGATGGACCGTCACTACGCGTACTATCTCTGGTGCAGTGAAAAAGTCACAGAACGGCTATCCGCCATCGTTCAGTCCGTGACGCGTTCTCACCAGCGAGTAAACCCTTCCGACATCCTGAAGCTCCCCTGGAAATGGCCCCCGCTCGACACGCAGCGGCGGATTGCGCGGTTCCTGGATGACAAGACGGCGCGGATCGACGAGCTGATCGAGAAAAAGCGCGCGCTCATGGACCGGCTGGCCGAGAAACGCCAAGCTCTCATAACCCGCGCCGTTACAAGAGGCATCAAGGCAGATACCGCCAAGCTCGAAGGGAGAAATAGCGAAGCTGCTGAAGGGGTTGGTGGGGTGAGCTACTTCGCGTGCAGCGATGAGCTACCTGAATGGGCGGCACAAGCCCCGGAAGGTTGGGACAGAAACTGGCTGAAGTGGTCTGTTGATCTGTCCACGAAGCGCCCGACAGCAGAGGAGCAAGAGGTCCTTCCATACATTTCCAATGAGGATATCGCGTCTTGGACCGGGGAACTCCTGATCGAGAATCCGAAACCGGCTGAGGCGGACAGCAGGACATTTCAGGAAAATGATGTTCTTTTCAACAAGCTCCGCCCTTATCTTGCCAAGGTCTATCACGCGACATTCGACGGAGTGAGCTCAGGAGAGTTGCTTTGCTTGCGGCCATCGCATGACGTTGAGCCACGCTTTCTCTTCTACCTGCTTGCCTCCAAAGTCTTCATCGACGCGATCAACGCGGAGACTTTCGGGACCAAGATGCCCCGTGCGGATTGGGAGATTGTAGGCCATCAACCGCTCCCGCTTCCCCCGCTCGACACGCAGCGGCGGATCGCGCGGTTTCTGGATGACAAGACGGCACGGCTTGATGAGCAGCGCGCACTGATCGCACAGTCTGTCGACAGACTTCTGGAATACCGCTCGGCATTGATCACGGCCGCCGTCACGGGACAGCTTCCGGAGCTGAGATGATTTGTGATGCCGCGACACGTTTCGAGCCTTCCGGCGCCCCTCCCGACGTTTCCGCACGCGAGGCCTGATCCATGACCGGCCATACCGAGCGCGATTTCGAGACAGCGATCGAAGCCGGGCTGACCGGCTCCGGCGGCTATGAGAAGCGCGGCCCGAGCGCCTGGGACGAGGGGCTTGCCCTTTTCCCCGACGATATCATCGGCTTCCTGAAGGATAGCCAACCGGCCAGGTGGGAGGCGTTGGAGGCGCTGCTCGGGCCGAAGACGCCTGCGACCGTGCTGGACGGCCTCGCGAAGGAGTTGGAGTCCAAGGGCGCACTTCATGTCCTGCGCCACGGCTTCAAATGCTACGGCAAGACCTTTCGCATGGCCTGGTTCCAGCCGAACACAAGGATGAATCCCGAGGCAGCGGAGAACTATGCCAGTAACCGGCTGACCATCACGCGCCAGGTCGCCTTTACCTCGGTCAGGAAGAAGGCCGACGGCAAGAACCGCCGCTGCATCATCGACGTGACCTTGGCCGTCAACGGCATCCCGGTCGTCACTGCCGAACTCAAGAACCCGCTGACCGGACAGCGCGCCGCCGACGCGATGCGCCAATATGCGGACGAGCGGGACGAACGCGATCTTCTCTTTGCCTTCAAGAAGCGCGCCCTGGTCCATTTCGCCGTGGACCCGGACGAGGTGTGGATGACCACGCAGCTGAAGGGTAGGGAGACCTTTTTCCTGCCCTTCAACCGAGGCAACGACCACGGGGCGGGCAATCCTCCTGTCGAGGGGAACTGGAAGACCCATTACCTCTGGGACGAGGTCCTGGCGGCCGACAGCCTTCTGGAAATCCTGCAACGCTTCATGCATCTCGAGGTGAAGGAGAGGCAGGTCGGGAGCGACAAGGGCGTGCGCACCGTGCGGAAGGAAACGATGATCTTTCCGCGCTATCACCAGATCGATGCAGTTCGGAAGCTGGTCGCGCACGCCAAGGCCCATGGCGCGGGTCGGAACTACCTGATTCAGCATTCGGCCGGTTCGGGCAAATCGAACTCGATCGCCTGGCTCGCGCACAGGCTGGCCGGCCTGCATGACGATCACGATGAGAAAGTGTTTCACTCCGTCATCGTGGTGACCGACCGGCGCGTGCTCGATCAGCAGTTGCAGGCGACGATCTATCAGTTCGAGCACAAGATCGGCGTGGTCGAGAGGATCGACGAGGACACCCGACAGCTCGTCAAAGCGCTATCCCAGGGCACGCCCGTCGTCATCACGACGATCCAGAAATTTCCCTTCATCAGCCAAGCGCTATCGACCCTTGAGAAGAAGGGCTCCGGGGTGAAGATCGACACGGCGGACAAGCGCTTCGCCGTCATCGTCGATGAGGCGCATTCGTCCCAGAGCGGCGAGACCGCGACCGCTCTCAAGGGCATGCTGAACAAGGAAGGCATCGAGGCGGCGATTGCCGCGCAGCTCTCCGAAGAGGAGGACGACGACCTTTCCGACGACGCGAAGGCAACGGTGCTGCGCGACGCGCTGCAGCGCGCCCGGCAACCGAACCTCAGCTTCTTTGCTTTCACGGCTACGCCGAAATTCAAGACCA
This sequence comes from Alphaproteobacteria bacterium, assembly GCA_963422645.2. Classification (GTDB taxonomy): domain Bacteria; phylum Pseudomonadota; class Alphaproteobacteria; order UBA828; family UBA828; genus WTGU01. Next base: position 68,563 of record CAXXVO010000004.1, on the reverse strand, counting down.
AGGCCCTGTTCGACGAGCCCGGCCCGACCGGCGCATCGCCCTTCCATGAGTACACCCTGCGGCAAGCCATCGAGGAAGGCTTTGTCATGGATGTGCTTCAGAGCTACACGACCTACAAACGCTTCTTCGGCCTGATCAAGCAGATCGAGGACGATCCGGATGTGCCGCACAGGGAGGCTGCAAAGGCCCTTACCCGCTACCTGGAGCTTCATCCCGTCAATATCGAGCAGGTCGTTTCCGTCATCGTCGAGCATTTCCGGCTCTACGTGATGCATGAGCTCGGCGGGCGCTCGAAGGCCATGGTCGTCACAGGCTCCCGTCTTGCCGCCGTGAGATACAAACTCGCATTCGATCGCTACATCGAGGAGCAGGGCTACAGCGGTATCCGTTCGCTGGTGGCCTTCTCGGGGACGGTCGAGGATCCGGACGCCGCCGGATCGTCTTGGACCGAAGTGGCGATGAACGACGGTCTTGCCGAGAGCGAACTCCCGGAGACCTTCGGTCGCGACGATTACCGGGTGCTGCTGGTCGCGGAGAAGTATCAGACCGGCTTCGATCAACCCTTGCTGCAGACAATGTATGTGGTGAAGCGGCTGGCCGGCGTTCAGGCGGTTCAGACGCTCTCGAGGCTCAACCGCATCGCGCCCGGCAAGTCGCGCACCTTCGTCCTCGATTTCGCCAACGAGGAAGAAGATGTCTACAAGGCATTCAAACCCTACTACGAGACGACGCCTGTCGGCGAGAACGCCGATCCACAGCGCCTGTCGGAGCTGCAACATCGTCTGCTTGAACGAGCGATCTTCACGCCGGTCGATGTGACCGCCTTCGCCAAAACCTGGTATCGCGCCAGGCGCGACCACTCGGCGAGCGATCATCGGACGATGAATGCCGTTCTCGATGGTGTCGTTCGGCGGTTCCGGGATCGCGAGGAGGATGAGCGAGAGGAGTTTCGCGGCCAGCTGAAGGCCTATCGAAACCTCTACGCTTTCCTCTCCCAGATCATTCCCTACCAGGACAGCGATCTTGAACGTCTCTACGCCTTCGTGAGGAACCTTCTGGCGAAGCTCCCGCCGCCGGGCGATGGCCAGGCGTTTGCTCTGGATGATGAGGTGGCGCTGCGGTTCTTCCGGCTTCAGCAGATGTCCGAGGGTTCCATCGACCTCTCGGAGGGCGAGGCCGATCCTCTGAAAGGGCCGACGGATGTCGGCACGGCCGGCGCCAAGGACGCGGAGGTGACGCTTTCCAGCCTGATCGACCACCTCAATGAGCGTTTCGGCACCGATTTCAACGGGGCGGATCAGCTGTTCTTCGACCAGATAAGGGTCTCGGCGGAAAATGACGATAGCATCGCGGAGGCGGCGCGCGCCAACAACCTGGCCGACTTTTCCGCCTATCTGGATCGCATTCTCGACGAGCTGTTCATCGCACGGATGGAGGGCAACGAGGATATATTCTCCAGAGTGATGATGGACGCCGGGTTCCGCTCGACCGCGCACAAACATCTTGCCAGGGAAATTTTCCGACGAGTGCGCGAAAAAGAAGATGTGGAATGATATCGGCGAGACTATGTGTTGAATTTCCTCATACGCTGATTTCCGGCTTGATGAGGATGTCGTAGGGGCGAGGCCAGATGCGGATGGCCTGTCGAAGCATGGCTGGAAGGCGGCGAGGCGATTTCGGCGCCGTTTGAAGCGAAAAATGAACCCATCAAGGTAGATTTGGAGGTGTTTGACGCGCAGCCCATGGTAGACTCGCAGCTGGACACGGGCTGGACTATGGCGGTAGGAAGCGCGGGAGTTGGTGCGAGTGAGCGTCCAGACTCTGGTCTGATAGCCGCGTACCGAGGACGCATGATATTCCACTGGTTATGGTATTTGCTCGCGAGGAAATGCAGTTGTTAGCGAAACTCATCGACTGGCTTCGTCCCCTCCTGCCATCGCCACAACGGGTGTGTCTAGCAATCTGTAATAGATTCCGGTCAATCCATAATAGACTCCGGTCCAAGCCGCTGCGATCCAATGAGCGCTTTCGCATCGTGCTGTGCTGGCTGGAGGACGATGCCGGTGGACCCGACACGAAAACTGTCGAGCAAGTATTCCGAGACATCAAAGGCATAGAACTTGTTCGCTCCACCCGCGTCGTGAAGGCTCGAGGGGCTGCAGACGAGTGGCGGCCGGCAATGCGGAAAGGCGCACGCACGGCCCTGGATAACTGGAACGCCGATGTTGCGATCGTCGGCTCGGTCAAGAAACCCGGTGAAACCCTCAGTCTGTGGTTCGTACCGCGTACGGCGGACGAAACAGTTGATCACCGGAACCCGACTTACCATCTGAATGACGTGATGATCGGGGATAATTTCCGCGATGAACTCCGCGCGCAGCTCACGGCCGAGGCGCTGACGGCCGTGGCAACGTTCACAGACACCGAAGCGCGTGGTCAAGTGCTGGAAAGCGGATTGAAAAATGTTGCCAATAAGGTAACTGCCCAGGTCTGATTCTGCCGAGCACTCGGACGTGATGGATTGATGGTTCTGACCAGCCAGGGGTCAGGCGGCGCTTTCCCGGAGCAGCGCAGGATTTCAGAAGCGCAATACGGGGATCAGCTGGATTGGATCGGGGTGCGCCAGGGTTTCGAGGACATTCCAGCGCTGTTTTCGAGCGGTGGCGATGACGGATCGCAGGTTTGCGAAGTCGCGGGCGCCTTGTATCGAGCGGAAGCCGCCTGAGATTTTCTGGCGCAGCTTGCCCATTCGGAGGTCGCGCTCGGCCTCGTTGTTGGAGAAGGGGGTTCGCGGATCGGTGAGGAAGCGCAGGCACCCCTCCTTGTACTTCTGGAGTCGGAGGGCGAGGTTGTGACCGATGCGGCGCTTTTGTCGTCCGCGCTTTCCGGTCTGGAGCGGTGGCATTTCTTCGTGAGAGGCGATGGCACGTTCGAGGATGCGGTCCCAGGCTCGCGAGATGCGGGCCACCAGTGAGGCGGGCACGTCGCGGTCGTTCTTGTGGGCGAAGCGGGCGGCTCTGTTGGCACGGATGAGGAGCCGGTGCGTGCTCGTTGCCCAGTCTTCCTTCTCGATCTCGATGAGGGCTTGGAGCTCGCGCAGGTGATGGGCGTTGCAGGCCCCGTGGCGCACGCCCTCGAGAGCGAAGTAGGTGGCGTAGTCGTCATGGATGACGATGCCGTTGAGCTTCTCGTCGATGTGGCTGCGCCCGGTGGCGACGCGCAGGATGGTGAGCAACGGGGTGCACAGCACATGGAGCCAATGGGTCCGGGCGGCGATGCGGATGCCGGTCTCGTCGAGGTGTTTGACTGGGGCTGCGGTGCGGATGATCTCCGCGAGGCGATCGAGGAAGCCCTCGAAGCGCCGGGCGGTGCGCCTTCCCATGGCGACGATGGTGGCTGTTGAGAGCTTGACCGCGAAGAGGTCGCTCATGACCTCGGCGACCCGCTTCTCGGGAATGAACTGAGCGTGCAGCAGGTAGGTCACCCACGCGGTGATGCGCGGCCCGTATTGGACCGGTGCGCTCACGCCGTTCGGGAAGACGGCTGTCGTCACGGTGCCGCAGGCAGCGCAGAGGCAACGATGGCCGCGATGTTCGGTGACCTCGAGGGGCTGCGGCTCGGGCACATCGAAGACCTGCCGGCAGACGGGGGCTCCGTGACGGTCAGCGTCCGACAGCGGCGCGCCGCAGCCCTCACAGGCGGACGGATCATGATCGACGACATGGTCGGGCGTCGCGGTCCGCTCCAGGGTAGTTCCCTTGTGGCCCGGCTGGCCGCCACTGGGCCTGTCGGACTTGCCGCGCTGGCTCCGGGTGCGCTTCTCCCGGTCACCGCTCTTCTTCTTCAGACCGTCGCTGGCCGGCGGCTTGGAGCTGGTGGTGCTGTCGAGCGCGGCGCTGCGCTCGAGTTCGGCGATCCGCTCGCGCAAGCGGGCGTTCTCCCGCTCCAGCGCGTCGTTCTCCTTGACCAGGGCCGCGCTCAGGCGCAGCAACCTCTGGCCCCATTCCCGAATGGCTTTGACGGCGGTCATTGCGAAGGATTGTGGGGTGAAAAGGTCCTGCAGGCACGCGAAGGCCTCGTCGTGGGCAGCGAGGTCCTCGTGCCAGCGCGACACTGTCACGAACCCTCGTCGGCCTCGACGGCCATGATCGCGGCCAGCACCGCCAGGCGTTCGCCCGCCGGCATGGCCTCGTAGCGCCGGCCCCAGTTGGCCGCCTTGCGCTTGATGCACTGGCGCTCGGTGAAGTTCCGGCCGGCGAAGCTCGCCCAGTGCACCCGGTCAGGCGCGAAGTTGAACCACACGACCTCGGTCCGCACCTGGGCCTGGGTCGTCACCTGCAGCGCCAGCCGGCGCCAGCCCGCCAGCAGCTCGTCATAGAGCGCAGACGGGTGGCCCGAGACCATCACCTGGCAGGGCAGACCCTTGAGCAGTTCGAGGAGCGCGACGTGGTCGGCCTCCTCGTACTCGAAGCGGTAGCGCTGCGACGAACGCCGGGTCGCGTGCAGATAGGGCGGATCGCTGTAGACCAGCTCCGGGCCCAGAAACGGGAACGAGGCCAGGAAGGAATGGGCGCAGCCGTGCACCAACTCCACCGGGTAGTCGCAGCCAAAGGCCTCAAGCGCCCGCTCGTCGCGGTCGATCCCGATCGAGCGCATGGCCGCAGGCTTGCGCTTCATCAGCGCCCCGCCCCCAAGATGGCTCTCGATATAGACAGAGTGCCGCGGCATCAGCGCAATCAGCGCCTGGCTCAGACCGGTCGTCGCCTTCGACCCGAAATACCCCACCGGCTGCTCCTCTCATGCGAGAGTGCAACCCATAGGCGAGAGAACCTATACAGTCAAGCGGGGATCAACGACGCGCCGACGGCGAAACGGCACCGACGGCAAGCAACATCAGCACGCACTCAGAACTGGCGGCGGGGTACCTGGGTAGTTACTGGAATTCATTGGATTCGTTGACACTTGGACGCTCGGGCGTATGCTTTCGGGGTCCAATTCCTGCCCCGCACACAGCGACGGCCATGAAGACGCTTGCCAAGACCGAGCCGGAGCCGCCCATGTCGCTCGAAGAGGCGGTCTGGCTGGACCCTGCGCGCATGAGCGGAGTCCCCTGTTTCCGGGGCACCCGCCTGCCCGTGCAGCAGCTCTTCGACTGGCTCGAGGACGGAATAGCGCTGGACCGGTTCGTCCGCGAGTTCCAGATCGATCCCAGGGCGGCGGAGGCCGTCCTGCGCGCGGGCGCAAGCGCGGTCCGCGACGCCGCCGCTCGAAGTCCCGGCTGTGCCAAGAGCTCCTGATCCCGGCGCTTGAAGGTTCTTCTTGACGTCGCGGTCTCGCCGCGCCTGCGGCGCCCGCTCCAGGATCGGCTCCAGGGCGCTGCCGTGGAGACGGTCGCGTTCCGCGGGTGGCGCGCCCTGCGTGACGACCAATTGCTGGCGGAGGCGGCGAAGCACGGCTTCACGACGCTGGTGACGACCGACAAGCGCATGGCGGGTGAGCAACGCCATTCCGCCATCGCCATCGTCGCGGTAGACGACAATCGCGTTTCCCGGCTGACCGCCGCGGTGCCCGCTATCGCGGAGGCGATCCGGGGGACCGGTCCCGGCGAGAGCCGCATCGTCGCCGTGGCGGATCCGCAGCGGTGAGGCGGCCTGCCGCGGCACGGCATCCGGGTCTCCTTGCACGGCCGCGCCGACCCGGCCGGCCCGTGGTTCACTCCCTCGCGAGCAATTCGGGAGGGCAGAGCTAGTCGGCCGGCGCGCGGACCCTGATCCAGCCCGCGGGCGGTCGCCTCGCTTCCGGCCCCTACATGCTCCGGGACGGCCCCCTGTCGCGGCCGTGGGAGCGCGTCCGGTGCTGCGGCGTGAACCGCTCCATCCGGGAGACCGTGTCGCGCAGGGATCCTCTGCTGCCCTTCATGCGGTCGAGATGGACGCCGTAGGTGCCGGGGTCGTCGAGGATCGCCCTGCCCTCGCGGACCAGGCGCTCGTTGCTCTCCAGCCAGTCCGGCCACGCGGGCAGGTCCTCGGGGCGGACGCCGAGAGCGCGGGCGCGGCGGGCGAGGTCGTCGAAGCCCTGCCAGTGGCGGTCGGCGGTCTGGAGCCAGTCCCGCACGCGGGTGCGCGCCCGTTCGTGTGCGCGGTAACGGTCGACCATGGCCTGGAGACGCCGGCGCGGTTCGGCCGGGACCCGCTCGTTCTGCGCGAACGCCGCGATGCGCCGGACGAGCTCCGCCGCGCCGTCGAGATCGTAGGGGGAGACGCCGGCCCGTTCGGCGCGGCCGACGTGCCTGCCCCAGTCGAGGCGCAGGTTGCTGTACTCGGTGCGCGAAACCGCCGGCGGCCCAGACTCTCCCGCCCGCCGTGCCTCTGCGGGGCGCTCGGAAGGACGGGCCGCCGTCTCGACCGGCTCGACTGCGGGAGCGGCCTCCTGCGCCCTCTCCGGCGCCTCATGACGCGCGTGCGCGGCCCTGGCGGCGGCGGCGCGGCGGTAGCTTCCCGCCCGGGCATAGACTTTCCCGAATTCCTCGATCTCGCCTTGGCCGATCCCGGCGCGATCGGCCAGCAGCCGCTCGAAGGTCTGCGGACGGGTCCTGAACGAAGCCGCCTGCTTCATCAGCACGCCGTGGCGGTCGAGGGTCTCGCGGAATGCGGGGCTGAGCGCAACGGCGTCGCCTTCCTGCCGGGCGCGCTCGCGCAGCTCGTCCCAGGCCGCCAGAACCTCGTTACGCTCGGACGCGAAGGCGTCCACCGCCGCGCCGTGGCGCCAGCCGTTGACCGCATGACGGATGTCCCGGGCGACGCGCACCAGCGCGTTGTCGTTCGCAGCGGCAGGGGCCTCGGCCGTCCCCGACCGCGCCTCTCCGGCGCCGCGCCGGTGATGCTGCGCGTCCTCCCGCGCATCCCGCCACTTGCCGTCGGAGACGTAGTCGAGCGCCGCCTCCTTGGGCTGCGAGCGCGACCAGCGCTCGGCCAGATATGCCCGGACGTCGCTGTCCAGGACCGGCCGCTCCGCCTCGTCCTCGGGCCGGTTCTCGGCAATGTCGAAGGCGAGCGGCGCACGGTTGACGTAGATGTCGAGCGCCTCGCGGTGCCGGGTCGCGGCGGGATAGATGGTCTCCCGCGCCGGCCGGTCGTCGACCAGCAGGAACGCCCTGTCCACGGTCAGCCCCTGGGCCGAGGCAATGGTCATCGCGTAGCCGTAGTCGAGGCGGATGTTGTCGTGCCAGTCGCGGATCTCGTCGTGCCGGAACGTGACGCGCCTGCCGTCGTCCATGCGCGCCGTGATATAGACGGAAGACTCAAGTTCGGAGAGGCCCGTGTCCGCGTCCGGATGCCGTCCGCCGGCTTGCCGGTTCCGCGCCTTGCGCGTGACCGCCGCCTCGTCCGGGCGCCTGACCTCCAGGTCCTCGACCGTGACCACGGTGCCGTTGAAGAGCTGCTTCTCCCATTGCGTGGCCCCGATGCGGATGCGGTCGCCGACCGCGACCTCCAGCGGCTCCGTCAGGCGCCCGTCCAGGTCCCGGCTGACTTCGATGACGGCGCGCTTCGCGTCGGGGGTTTGCGCAAGCATGCACTCCCGCATCAGCCACGATAGCGCCCGGCCCTCCGCCTTCGTGCGCGCGAGCACGACGGTGGACGTGCCGGGCCGTGCGCGCACATGGCGCTCCCAGTCATCCACGAGCTTCGTGAGCGTCTTCTCCTCGTCGTGGCAGAGATGGAGGCGGTTGCGCAGATGCCACGCCTCGATCGCCTTCTCCGCCTCGCCGTCCCTGAGCGCCTCCGACACCGCCACCTGCCACGGCGTGAACACCGGCTTCCTCTCCATCGCCTCGTACTCGGCGAGGATGCTTGTTCGCTCTTCCCGCGAGGTCAGCCCCGCCCGGAAGCGTGCCTGCTCGGGCGTCTCGCCCTGGACATGCGTGAGCACGTCCTCGAGGTCCGCCTTCTGGCGCCTGATGCGGTCGACACGAATGCTGCCGGCCACGTCACGGACGAGCCTCAACCCCGGCCCCGCCTCCACGGGCTGCTGCTGCCGCGTGTCGCCCGCGAACACCACCTTGGCGCCGTGGCGCTCGGAGAGCTGGAGAATGTGGTGTGCCTGGCGGGTGGACAGCATCCCCGCCTCGTCCACCACGATCAGGGTGTTGCGGCCGATCTCGACCTGCCCCTTCGCGGCGAGCTTCAGCAGCTTGTCGACGCACCAGGCGCGCGCATCGCAGTCGTCGCCCAGCGCCACCGCCGTCCGCCAGGCCACCGCCGTCGGCACGATCTCGTAGCCGTGCTCCTTGTGCAGGTCCGTTATGGGCCTGAGCGTGGTGGTCTTGCCCGATCCCGCCGCGCCCTCGATCACCGCGACGCGTCCACCCCTGATCGTCGCATGCCGGATCGCCAGCGACTGCTCCTGGCTCAGCGGATAGCCCTGCTCCATCAGGGTCTCCACCTTCTCCTCCACCGCCTGCTCCGGCAGGGCGTGGCCGGTATCGGCGGCCATGGCCTCCGCCATGTCGCGCACCGCCTGCTCCAGCCCCAGGTTGTGCCGGGTGGAATAGACCTCGGTGTGAACCATGCCTGCCCTGGATTCGGCGGTCGGTTTCTTCGGCTCCAGCCGCTCGATCTCCGGGTTGCGGCGCAGACGCTCGATCGCCGTCCCCACCGCCTCCCGGCCCATCAGACCAGCCGCCGCGTTCGCGGCCGCCTCCACCATGTCCGGGCGCCGGAACACCGCTTCCTCGCGCGCGAGATGGGCGGGAAGATCGTCGAGACGGTCGGTCAGCTCCCGGATCCGGTCTCGCCCGATCTCCACCTCGTGCCCGGTCACCGAGGCGATCAGCTCCTCGCGCTCGACGAAGCCCTCGGCCTCGCCGCGCCAGCGCCCGTGGCGTATCTCCGGGTCGTTGTCGTGGGACTTGCCCTCGCGCGTGATCTTGTTCACGCCCGCCATGCGGGACGCGTTCCCGAGCGCGGAAATACCGAGCTCGCCCGCCATGGCGACGATGGCCTTGCGCCGCTTGGACCAGAAGGCCTTGAGGTCGTCGGGCATGCCGGTGATGCGGGTAAACTCGTTGTTGGGGCCGTACTGCTCCATCCGGACCCCGAGACCCTGTTTCAGCTCCCAGGCCATGTTGGCCCGGAACAGCGCGCCCGCCGCCTTCTTCCAGCTGTAGACCGGGTACTGGTGATGCGCCCGCCACTTGCCGTCCTCGCGGGTCCTCGCGACGTTGAAGATCGTGCAATGGACGTGAAGCTGCGGGTCGTTCTCGCGGCTGGTGCCGTGAACGAACGTAGCGCCCATGAGGTCGGCCTCGACAGGGCGGGTCACGCCCTTCTCAGCGAGGCGAGTGTAGCTGCAATGCTTGAGAACGGAGTCTTCCAGCGCTGCTCTTGCGGCGGCCGTCGCCATCGCCTCGATCCGTTCGCGCATCTTCGGCTCCGCAATGGCCCAGAGCGCGGAGACGCTCTTGTCTACCGAGAACGTCATGTCGACGCCGGGGGAGCGGTCCGGGTTGCCCGCGCGCTGGACCAGCTTGCCGGACCCGTCCGGAGCGAAGCCGTTGTAGAGGCGTTGGAAGGCGCGCGAGTCGACCTTCGCCCCGTCCTGCTGCTCGAACAGACCCTTCGGATTGAACCAGGTGCCGTCCGGTTCCTCGCCTGCGGTGTAGTACTCGTTGGGGTGCCGGAAGGAGCGCTGGCTCTCCAGGTAGTACTCGGCCGACGCCATCTGGCCGATGGACGCTACCACGGCTGGGTGTCCTCAAGGCTGACCAGGACGGCGATGATTGGCATGAACGTCTCGATTCCTGTCGTGGACGCCGGCTTCGTCGTGCGTTCGGTCCGTAACGACTTGAACGTACGGGCCATTTCCCTATTACGATCGAACGAATCGTCTTTCTATGGTCGATAGTATGTCCTTGGAGTGGTCCCGCAAGCGTAAGCTTGCACAGGTGTGCAGAGGCTTTTTCTACGTTCCGTGGTTTCAACAAGGGAGACTCCGTGCATGACACGGGTTCCATCGCAGGGGCAGGGAAAGATCGTGCCGGGTGGGGCTCCGTCGCAAGGGCCGAACGGGACGTCCGTTGACACCATGGGGCGGTCGGGCGATCATGCGGACACACCAGATGTAGTGGTCGAAGAAGGAAGGAGACACAATGGCTGCAAGGCGTTTCAACGAAACGGATATCGACTTCGAGGGCATTGACGGCGACCTGGCGAAGCTGGCGCCGCCGAAGCTGTCGCTGAAGGATGTCCTGGACCGTCTGCGAGACCGTATGGTCGAGCAACGGGCCAAGGGCGTCACGGTGGCGCAGATGCACGAAGTGCTGAAAGCACGAGGCATCGAGATCGGGGAGAGGAGCCTCAAGGCGTTCCTCGACAAGGGCGAGCTGCCGGGACGCAAGGCGGCGAAGTCCGTGGCGAATGCCACGGCTTCGGAGGAAGGTGGCGATCCGTTCTGAGCGCGCAGGCGCGAAGCGCCGGGCGCGAGAGGGCGATATCGCTCGAAGAGCGATGAGCCGTGGCCGATATGCGATGTGGGGGATATTGGGAAAAAGCGCGAGCAACGGCGATGGCGCGTCAGCGCCGAGCCTGTTGCGAGGCAGCGGGGAAGGCGAGCCGCCGAAGGGCGGCGAGGCGGGCGCAAGCGAGGGCGGAGCGAAGCGACGCGCAGCGATGCGCGTGGGCAAGGCGTCGGGAAGAGCCGCCGGCGATGGGAGCGGAGCGACCGAGCCACGGCGGCGGAAAGGCGGGGTCGTCCCGTTCGCACCCGCAAGCGTAGCGCGCAGCGACCGAAGGGAGCGAAGCATCCGTGTTTGTAGTCAACCCCGATTCGGGGATTGAAGTGGGGCTACCGGCGTTTCATCCACTGATGCTCGCCCATTTCTCCACAGGCTCGACAATCATGCGGCGATCGGAGTGGGAGCGGACGGCGCCCACTCGCGGTCGTCGCGCACAAGCACGTTGGCGAGGATGATGAGCTTGCGCATGACGGCCACCACCGCAACCTTGTGCGGCTTGCCCTCTTCGGTCAGGCGCTGGTAGAGCTGCTTCATCTCGACGTTGTACAAGCTGGCTGTCATCGCGGCCATGGAGAGGACGTTTCGAGGCACGGCTCGGCCACCCTTGCAGTATCGCTTCCCGACCCTCTTTCCACTGTCGTCCGGGAAGGGGGCGACACCCACCAGGGAGGCGGCCTGGCGGCGACCGAGGGTGCCGAGCTCCGGCATCTCGGCACAGAGCACGGCGGCGGTGACGGGGCCGATGCCGGGTATCGAGCGCAGGATGCGGTCGCGCCGAGCATGCTCGGGATCGTCGACGATGACGGCGCGGATCGCGGCCTCGAGTCGGCTGATCTCCCGATTGATGTCGTCGACCAACTGCTTGAACGCGGCGACGGTTTCCGGCGTCTCGTATTCTTTGATGGAGTTGGAGAGCGCGGTCCTGGACTTGACCAACTGTGCACGCGCCCGGGCGAGGTCGCCGAGCCGGACGTGAGCGCCGCTGCGTGGCGGCGTCGCATCCGGGTCCATCGCCTGGCCAAGGCGTGCCAGCATGGCCGCATCGATGGGGTCGGTCTTCGCCAGTTGGCCGAGGGCCTGGGCGAAACGCCGAGCCTGTAGCGGGCTGACCACGGCGACACGGAGGCCTGCATCGTCGAGGCTGATGTGCACCGGCCTGTGATAGCGCCCCGTGGCCTCGACTACGACGAGATCGACCTTCGCCTTGTGCAGCATCTTGCGAAGGCCGCGGCGGCCGCCGGCGTCGTTCTGGAACTGCCGCGCCTCGCCCGAAGGGGCGATGTGGACGTCGAGAGTGGCCTTGCTGACATCGATTCCGGCGACTACCTTTTCTTGGTTCATGTCCCGTGACTCCTGTCCTTGCAACTCAATCCGGGTCTCACACCCACGCATCCGTTCAGGACGCACGGAACGAACAAGGGATGAGCCGACCAAGCTCCGCTGCGGATCCGTGTCCTTGGCGCGTAGACGGTCCGACTCCTCCCCGCGGGGAAAGCGGCCGCTTTCCCCGCACTGCTTTTCCATCTAACGACGGAGCCGCAGCATTCCCAAACCGTACTTGGGTGACCGGGCCACGGCATGGCGTCGGTCGCCGAAGAGCGGCGGTTTTCCACAGAATTCGCGACTGCAACAACTGTGGATAACCCTTTGTTCAAAGGGCTAAAGGCGGGTCATACAAGGCGCCAGGGATCGTCACCGGAATAGAGCCCGGCGACCGGTCCGAAGGACCGGGCGGGCGCCCTTACTTTCCAATCGGACAAGCGGGGGATACCGGGCCGGCATCCGTCACCGATGGGGATGACCGGCAGGCTGAAGGGAGCGAGTGTTCCTCCAACAAGGCTCCAAGCCATCGGGTGTCGGCGGTGTTGGATGCGATGACGGAAAGAGGGAGATCCGGGAGGGTCGACGATGGCGGCGCGCGAAGCGCGGCGGCGATTGTCGCTCGCAGAACGGCGATCCGACGCGCTGAAGACGGAGGGACATTGGCTGAACAGGAAGCATTGGCGAGCGCCCGGCGACGGCGCGTTTGCGCCGAGCCGGACGCGAGGCCCGGTCGGGCGGCGCGGGGCGGGACGGCGGCGCCGGGAGCGCGAGCGGCGCAGGCGCGAAGCGCCGCGCCGCGATGCGCGACACCGGGCACGGCGCAAAAAGAAAGGCCGATCCCTCGCCGAAGCGAGAGACCGGCCTGGCGGGTGGCAGGCGCGCCGCGCTCACTCGCTGACGGTCATGACCGGGATGCCGAGCTGGCGGGCCTTGTCGACGAGGTTCCCGGTGATGCCTGAGCCGGGGAAGGCGATGACGCCCTTCGGCAGCAGGTTCAGCAGCTCGTCGTTCCGCCTGAACGGCGCGGCCTTCCCGTGCGCGTTCCAGTCCGGGCGGCACACCACCTGGTCGACGCCGCGCGCGTCCGCCCAGCTCGCCGCGATCTTCTCGTAGCCCGGGCCGCCGCCGTGCAGCAGCACCATGTCGCCGTACTTCTCGCGTGCGCGGTCCAGCGTGGTCCAGACCGCGTCCGCATTGGCGACGGTCTTCCCGCCGGTGATGGCGACGAGGGTGCCGTCCGGCAGGTGCGCCTGGGTCTCGCGGTCCTTCCGTGCGCGGCGGAAGTCGCGGGCGTCGATGGCGGCCGAGGTGAGCTGGCCGGTCTGGCTCGCGTGCGATCCGTGACGCGGGCGCCAGGTATCTCCGGTCTCGACGCGGTAGGCATCGGCGGCGAGATCGCGCATCTTCTCGAACGCGTCCCGCCGGTCGCCGAAGTTCCGCGCCCGGTCGGTCAGGATCTCCAACTCCCACGCCTTCACCTCGGTGCCGTCCTGTGCGCGCTCCAGGTCCCGCATCTCCGGGGCGATGCGGTCGACGGCGCGGTCGAGGCGGGCGACCTGGCTGTGCAGCGTGTTCACGAAGCCCCATAGCAGCGGCTCGCGCTCGTCCGCCATCTGGGTCCCGTCTACGGTGACGCCGTCCACGATGACGCGGATCGCTTCCGACAGCGCATCCAGGGCGTCGTCCTGGTCCCAGACGTCTCGGCTGTCGAACTCGCCGCGCTCCGGGCTTCCGCCGTATAGCGCGAGGCTCTCGCAGACGGCGGCGGTGGGCGATGCGGTCTGGGTGTCGATGTGAGTGTCGATCATGACGATCTCCTTCTGTTCATCCTCCGGGACCCTGTGCCCCGTCGTGATGTCCTTTCGGGACACGCGCGCGCAGCGGAAGCACCTGGCCCTAGAAGCTCTTGGGCGGGGTTGGTGCGGAAAGTCGCCGATGGTGCGGAAGATCGCGTTCGTGCCGTCTGGGGAGGGCCGGCGCGCCGCCTTGGGGACTGGCCGCGTTTTCAGTAGGCCTTCGAGGCGTCCGCTCCGTGGCGCCCGTTCAGGCACGGGCGTGCGGGATGATTGCGAGACCGTGCCTTCACGCGAGGCGTTGGGCGCCGGGGAGCGGATGCCGGGCGGTTAGCTAGCGCCGGCCCGATACGCCGGCCCCGCGCTTCAGGGGCCGGCGTGCCCCACGCGAGGCGGTTCGCGATTACACGCAAGCGATCTTCACGGTCGGCGACTTTCACGGCCCGCCCTAGAGCTTCTTGGGCCAGGCCGCAGGGAGCGGAGCGACCGGAGGACCCGCAGGGTTGCTGTAGCGAGCACGTGTGGCACGATTGGACTTCACGACGGGGAGCAGTCCCTCCCCTCCCCCAAAGCGGCGTCAGCCGCTGCGCGGCCCTGTCCGCGACCGCCGGCAGGCGGTTCACGGCGCTCACCACAGGGGATGTAATACCGATAAGTTCTTAATGCCGAGCGACGTGCAGAAAACGGCTCGTCAGTGCGGGTTTTCCGCACATCCGCTCGGCATTAATTCTTGGGCTTCAGGTCCCGCGGAGAATCTTCATCAGGTCATCCTTCACGCCAGCGAAGGTACCGCGCTTGATGCCTGGGGGAGCGTTAGCAGCAAGTATTTCCAGCTTCTCGGCCGGACTAGCGCGCAAATACACCTCAGTGGTCCTGATATCCGCATGACCAAGCCACAGCGAGACCTTCCGGATGTCCCCGGTAGCGTGCAGTATCGCCATCGCCGTCGAGTGACGGAGCACATGCGGGGTCACTCGCTTTTCCTTGAGCGATGGGATCGTCTGCGATGCCGAGACGACATGCTGTTTGAGGATGTATGCGAAGCCGTCCGTACTCATCGCCCGTCCCCGAGCGTTCAGGAACAGGTAGCGGTTATTTACATTCGGCCGGACATCCAGCCATGCAAGAAGGACGGTTTTCGTTTCCTTCCACAGTGGCAGTTCGCGCTCACGCCGTCCCTTACCCAGGATACGGATGGCCTCAGCCTGCGGAGACGTGAGGCTGTCCAGCGTGAGCGCGGTCAGTTCCGAGACCCGCAGCCCGGCGGCGTAGCACAGGTGCAGCATCGCCCGATCACGAAGGCCCGCCACCGTCCGGGTATTCGGAGCATCCAGGATCGACTGCATTTCGGTTTGATCCAGCCAGTCGATCAGGGGCTTGTCGGCGCGCTTATGAGGGATGGCGCGTACCTGCAGTGCGTGGTCCAGGCAGCTCGGGACACGGTATTCCAGATAACGGAAGAATGCCTTGATGGCGGCGAGGCGGTTATTGCGGCTACCGATACTATTTTTGTAACTGCCCAGGTTCTTGCTGTGAAAATTCTCTGGGATTCGGCACAACGCTACCCACGCGACGCCCGTGTGCTCCTCTGGGGTCGCCGGGTTTCACAGCTCACGATGCCCCTCTTGCGGACTGCGACCGGTAAGCTACCCCGATGTGGCCCGAAGTCCGCCCGCGCGACGGGCACCGATTTTCATTCTATGGGGTGGTCCAGCACGGCGTCGACCATGATCGTTTATGAGAATGGCTCCGCTGTTGGAGAACCCGTGCCAGGTGAGCTTACGCGCACTTGACGGTGGCGATGAGCCGATCCGATGGGCTGGTCAGGGCTTCGATGATATTCCAGCCCTGCTTTCTGGCGGTGGTGATGACGCTGCGCAGGATGGCGAAGTTCTCGGCCCCCTGCGCGGACCGGAAGCCCCCGGAGATCTTCTGGCGCAGCTTCATCATCCGAAGGTCGCGCTCGGCCTCGTTGTTCGTGAACCCGACCTCGAGGTCGATCAGGAACCGGAGCACCGCGCATTTGTGGTCGCGCAGCCTCAAGGCCAGATTGTGACCGATCCTTCGCTTCCGGCGCTTCTTCCTCTTGCCAGGCGAGAACGGTGGTTGGCTCTCGTGAAAGGCCAGCGCATCGGCGATGATCTCGTCGTATCGGCGCTCGATCAGCGCCACAAGCCTCGCCGGAACGGCGATATCCTTGTCCAGCGCGATGCGGGCGGCGCGATTGGCTCGGCGCAGGAGCTGCTGCATCCGCCGGGCCCAAGCCTCCCCTTCGATGTCCACCAGCGCCTGCAACTCCCGCAGGTGATGGGCGTTGCACAGGCCGTGCTCCACCCCTTCCATCGCGAAGTACGGCTTCCAGTGATCGTGCACGACGATGCCGGAGACACCCGAGAGCAGGGCGCCGCGCTTGCCGCTGACCCGGTACGCCGCCAGCAGCGGCGTGCAGATCACATGAAGCCACTGCGTCTGACCGCCGATCCGCAAGCCGGTCTCGTCCATGTGTTTCACCCGCGCCGTGCCCGCCGCCAGGTCCTGTATGTGCAAGGCCGCGTCCCGCAAGCCGCTCGGCCGCCCTCTCGCTCATCGTCGCCAACGTCGCAGCCGTCACCGGCGCGCCGAAGAGCTCGGCCATCACCTGCGACAGCCGATCCTCCGGCAGGAAGTGAGCGTGCTGAAGGTAGACCGCCACCCCGGCAATGCGCGGGCCGTACTGCACCGGCGCCGACACCCCGTCGGGGAACGCCGCCCGGGTCACCGTCCCGCAATGCCCGCAGCACTTGGCATGCGCCCGGTGCTCGGTCACCTCCAGGGGGCTCGGCTCGGGCAGATCGAACACCTGGCGGGCGACGGGCGTTCCCGCCCTGGCCGCGTCCGAAAGCGGCGAACCGCATCCCTTGCAGGAAGCCGGGACGTGATCCTTCACCCGATCCGGGTGATCGGCGCGGCGCAGCGTCTTGCCCTTGTGGCCGGGCTGGCCACCGGGCTTGCGGCCCGATTTGCCGCGCAGGCTTCGGGTTCGCCGCTTCGAATTCGGCTTCCTCAGCCCATCGCTCGAAGGCGGCTTGCCGCTGTTGCCGCTGTTGAGGCCGAGACGGCGCTCCAACTCCTCGATGCGCTCGACGAGACGCGCGACTTGCTCTTCCAGCCGCGCGTTCTGCTGCCGAAGCCAGGCATTTTCCTCCCGAAGCCGGGCGTTCTCCTCCTCCAGGCGGGCGATCTTCTGCGCGGGCGTTTCGGGCGCTGCTCCCGTCGAAGGGCCGCGCGGCGACTCGGGATTGCTCATGTCGTTGTTGAGTCATTTCCCGAAATTCCCGTCAAGCCCTTTCCACCAACTCCGAACGAGAAACGCCTCAATCCACTGGCCCAAAATGACAAATCAGACGACCTGGGCAGTTACCTATTTTCTCGATCTTTCTCCAGGGATTCGAGGAAGGCTACCAGGAGCGCTACCGTGAAGTGCTCGATCTTCATGGCGCTGGGACGGGCTTTGATCTGGTCCGCCGCGTAGAGTACGAGGAGCCGGAAGCAATCCGTGTAGCTGCGTACGGTATGGCGGCTGAAGCGCCGCTCGTTGGGCAAATAGTCCTGCAGGAACGCGGTGAGGTGGGGAGCGAGATCAGTCATGACAACTTCCTCCATTTCTGTGCGTCTGTTCCGTGGCCTCGGCAATGCCGCGTAACAGAATGGGCGTTGCCTCCAGGTACCAATAGGTTCAGACTTCCTGACCTCGTGATGCTGGCTGTTCTGGGCAGCGTGCCGGGAACTCCTTGAATTCTGATACATTTCGGTTGTTTCAGGCGGTTTTTCGCTGGGTGTCGCGCCCGAGGTCTGATATTATAATTTGATACCAATTGCACGGTCTCAACCATGCCCAGTACCCTCCCAATGTGCCCTCCAGAGGCGGTCTCGATCGGCAACAGCTGCTTCGCCGTCCTGATCTCGGACGACACCTTCACCTACTTTTCCAACCTCATTCCCTTTGACAGCCACGCCGCCGATGACCGCACGGCCATGCTCTTGCGGATCGGCCGCCTCGCGGCGATCAGCGCGGTCTCGCCGCAGGAACTGGCTGACGCTTTCGCTGTCTCGCGCGCGACGGTGCAGCGCGCACGACGGCGCTACCTGGCCGAGGGCGAAGCGGGGTTCATGAAGCCCCGGCGCGGTCGCGGGCCGTCGGTGTTCACTCCGGAGTTGGCGGAGAAGGCGACGGCGTTGCTGGCATCGGGCCTGAGCGGCTCTGCGGCGGCCCGGGTTCTCGGCGTGTCAGCGCCATCGGTCAACAAGTGGCGCCGTCAGGGACTGATCGGCAACACGGAGGCGGATGGGGAGCCCGGACGCTCAGCGCTGGCTGCGCCGCCTGACGCGGGTGCGGCTCCTGAAGGCCGTGTCGATGAAGAGAGTACCGGTGCCCCGGGGCCGGAGACGGCGCCGGGGCTGGAAGCGCAGCCGCAAACGGATCGCAGCGCGCGCGATCGGCGGGACCGGCAGGCGCCGATGGGGCGTGCGACTTGCGATGTTCCGGCTCGGGTTCTGGCCAGTTGTGGACAGGCGGGGCCGGTCGAACCGCAGTTCGCCGCCGCCGCCCGCGGTGTCCGCTTCGGCGGCGTGCTCGCCGCCCTGCCGGCCCTGCTGAAGGAAGGTCTTCTCTCCGAGACCGGTCTCCTGCCATTGCTGCCGAAGGGCTATTACGGCTTGCCTACGATCCTGCTCTTCCTGGCCTTCATGACCTTGGCGCGGGTGCGCAACCCCGAGAGCCTGCGCTACCAGGCGCCGGGCGAATGGGGCGCCA
Source organism: Alphaproteobacteria bacterium (assembly GCA_963422645.2). Classification (GTDB taxonomy): domain Bacteria; phylum Pseudomonadota; class Alphaproteobacteria; order UBA828; family UBA828; genus WTGU01. Next base: position 50,142 of record CAXXVO010000004.1, on the reverse strand, counting down.
TTCTCGGCCTCGATCGCTGCCCCGAGGTCAAGACGCTGCGCCGCAAGATCGCTCTCATCGCCGACGACGAGGCCGGCGTGCGGGCGTGGCAGCTCGCCCTTGCCAGGCGCTGGCAAGGCCGACGAGCCGGAGCTCTGGGCGACGCTGGCCATCGACGGGCACGTCAAGGTCTACTCCGGCCGCAAGGGGCGCTTGCCCAAGCACTTCGTCTCGCGCGAGAAGCTGTGCCTGCCGGCGAGCGCCAGCTACTGGATCAACGCTCTGGGCGGCAAGCCGCTGCTCTGTCTGCACAAGCCGCTGGACCCGAAGATGGTCGCGGCCATCGAAGCCGACGTGGTGCCGGCGCTGCAGGAGCTTGGGATCGTTGGCGCCGGGGCGCCGGACCTGACCGCCGAGCATCCCGGCCAGCCGGCGCTCACCCTGGTCTTCGACCGCGAGGGCTGGAGCCCGGATCTGTTCCGCCGGCTGGCGAGGCGCGGCGTCGCCTGCCTGACCTGGCACAAGAACTTCAGGGGCGAGGACTGGCCGGCCGAGGACTTCGGCGCGATGACCGTTCCCATTCACGGACCGGCGGCGGACGGCAGCGCCACCATGCGGCTGGCTGAGAAGCCGGTGACGTTGCCGAACGGCTTCAGGGTGCGCCAGATCCGCCGCCTGCTCGACAACGGCCGTCAGGTGCCGCTGATCACCACCGATCCGCACAAGCCGATGGCTGAGGTTGCGGGCGCCATGTTCTCGCGCTGGTCGCAGGAGAACTTCTTCAAGTACATGCGTGACGAGTTCAATCTCGACGCCCTGCCGACCCACGAGCTCGAGCCTCTCGATCCCGCCGCCATGGTCGTCAACCCGCTGCGGCGGGCCTATGACAAGGCAATCCATCGCCTCGACCGCCAGCTTGGCCGCCTGCGCAACCGCATCGCCGACACGGCCCGGAAGAAGCAGCCGACGGCGGAACTCAGGAGGGAAGTCAGGGACCTCCAGGATGTCCGCGACATCGTCAGGGCCAGCCGCAGGGAGACGCCCAAGCACTGCCGGGCCGGCGACCTCGACGAAGCCGAGCAGCTCGATGCCTTGCCCGCGCGCGAGCGCCTCCTCCTCGACGTCATCCGGATGATCGCCTACCGCGCCGAAACCCGCATGATGCTTCCCGTCATGCAGGCGCAGGGCCACAAGCCCCATCCCCGGAAACTGCTTCAAGCGCTGCTCACCGCCGATGCCGACATCCTGCCGGATCCTGGCAATGGCCTCCTGCGGGTCCACATTCTTGGCCTCGCAAACGACGCCTGCGACCGTTGGATCGATGCGGTTCTGAGCGACCTGAACGCCACCGAAACGGTCTTCCCCGGCACCCGTCTGCGCATAGTCTACGACATCGACGGGGCCTCGGAATCCGCGCGGCTCGTGTCACCTAAAATCAGCAGAGGTCAGGAAGTCTGAGGTTCCGGAGACCTTGGCGTGGCCGAGATATGTGGCAAGCGCGAGCATGTGGCGGCCTGGATCGGCGCCGAGATCGAGGTTCTCGATGGACCGGACGGCAAAGGAGTGCCGCAATGAGTGGATCGTCGGTCCGCGTGCCGCGCTGGGTTTTCGGAGGCCTGTTTGTTCCGCAAGTTTACGGAACGCTGATTTCGCACAGTGCCTGCTTGGCCGCCCACCGGTCGTGATTACGAACAGATGCCGGTCGGCGGTTTTCTCCTTGCATCGCACCTGAAGATAGCGGTTCAACGCGTCACAAGTGGTCGGATGTAGCGCGACCATGCGGGATTTGCGGAACTTGGTCTCGCGGATGATGAGGCCGTCTGCGGTAACGTCGTCCAGGGTCAGTGCGAGGGCTTCGCTGCAACGCAGGCCCGTGGCGGCGATGAGACCGAACAGGTAATGCCAAGTCAGCGGGGTGATTGTGCCGGCTGGTGCGGCGGACAGCGCCGCCGTCAGCAGTTTCCGGATCTGCGGAGCGGATACCAGATAGGGCTGCGGTCTTCGCTTCCGCTGATGACCCAGGGCATCACGATGCGGCACCTCGTGGCGTGTGTCCTCGGCATGCAGCCAGCCGGCAAATGCGTGCAAGAGATGCAGTTTTGCGATGCGCTGGCTTGGCGATGACGCCTCGCATGACCGTATCCACGCAAGGACGGTTTCGGAACGGATGAATGTCTCATCACGGTCTTCGGCATATCGAGCAAAGCCCGAGAGCGTCCATTCCTGTTGCTTAAACTGATAGCCGAGGTTCCGTTTCATCGCGACGAAGCGCTCCACATGCTCGGTCATACGGGCTGAGTTCTTCATTCTCCCATCCCTCCGATCCAGGGCTGGGCGATCTCGCCAAGCATTAGCGCATCCGTCTTGGCGTAGATCATGGTGGTGTTCGGGGAAGCGTGCCGAAGCAGCAACTGGATCGCGTCCAGTGAGGCGCCGGACCGGAGCAGGTTCGTGGCTTGGCTGTGCCGGAACACATGGGCCCCGCGTGTAGCGGGGGTCGCGACCCCGGCTCGGTCCAGAGCGCGACGGGCTATGGCGGTGACAGCACTCTTGGCGAACGGCCGATAAGGCGCTCTCGAACAGAGGAACACCTGCGGTTCGTCCACCTTCGGCCGCGCCGTCGTGATATAGGCATAGAGCGCATCGCCGGCGTCCTGGGGCAGCGGTAATGCCGTGTGCCGTCGTGATTTTCCGGGAACACGAATCTCCGCCCTGTCCCAGTCGATGTCACCGAGACGCAGAGCAGCGATGTCCCCTGCCCGCAGCGCTAGCCGTGCCAAGAGCAGCAGGATCGCCCGGTCGCGTACGCCTACGAAGCCGTCACCGCAGGACGCGATGGTGCGCTCGACATCTTCGGCCGGGATGTACCGTGGCAGGGTCGACAACCGCCACTGCGGTACTGTCGGCACGACCTCGACCAGCGCCGCCGCTACGCTGCCCTCCGATACGAGGAAGCGAAGATACATGCGCATTGAGATTGACAGCATGGCTCGCAATGGGCGGCGATGTGTTCGATCGCGGCGAAGTTCGGCTGCACGACCGAGACGCTGCGGCGGTGGGTCCGTCGGGCTGAACAAGACAGCGGCGCCAGGTCGGGCATGACCAGCGACGATCGTGCGCGGGTCAGGGCGCTGGAACGCGAGGTTCGCGAGCTGCGCCAGGCGAACGAGATTCTGCGCAAAGCCAGTGCCTATTTTGCCCAGGCGGAGCTCGACCGCCCACTCAAGCGATGATCGCCTTCATCGACGAGCATCGCGATACCTATGGGGTCGAGCCGATCTGCAAGGTTCTGCCGATCGCCCCGTCCACGTACCGGCTTCATGCCGGCAGACAGCGCGATCCGTCGCTGCTGCCGGATCGTGCCCGGCGTGATCTGGTACTGATGGCGGAGATCGAGCGCGTCTTCGAGACGAACTACTCGGTCTATGGCGCCCGCAAGATCTGGCGCCAGCTACGGCGCGAAGGCCTGGACGTTGCCCGCTGCACCGTCGAGCGGCTGATGCGCGATCTCGGCCTTGCCGGGGCGATCAGGGGCAAGCCGGTGAAGACCACGGTCAGCGACAAGGGAGCGGCGTGCCCGCTCGACAAGGTGAACCGGCAGTTCCAGGCGCCCGGGCCCAATCGTCTGTGGGTGGCGGACTTCACCTATGTCGCGACCTGGGCCGGGTTCGTCTATGTGGCCTTCGTGATCGATGCCTTCGCACGCCGGATCGTCGGATGGCGGGTGAGCCGCACGGCTCATGCAAGCTTCGTTCTGGATGCCCTGGAACAGGCGATACACGCCCGGAAGCCCGCCAGGGGATCGGGCCTCGTGCATCACAGCGACCGCGGCGTCCAATACCTGTCGATCAAATACTCCGAGCGTCTGGCCGAAGCCGGGATCGATCCATCGGTCGGCAGTGTCGGCGACAGCTACGACAACGCGTTGGCCGAAACGATCAACGGCCTCTACAAGGCCGAGGTGATCCACCGGCGCGGCCCGTGGAGATCGTTCGAGGCCGTCGAATACGCCACCCTCGAATGGGTGGACTGGTTCAATAATCAACGCCTGCTCGGCCCCATCGGTAACATCCCGCCCGCTGAGGCCGAAGCAAATCACTATGCCGCCAGCGAGAACCTCAATATGGCTGCATGACTCAAACCAAACTGCCTCCGGGAAAGCCGGAGCGGTTCAAAGCAACGAGTGCTTCAGGCGTGCTGGCTACCTGCGCCTCGGTAACGATCTTCCCCTTCTCGCCGATGACGCAGATTGACGTGCTTGCCAGCGATACATCCAGCCCGATATAGACGTCCATGTCGTTGCCCTTTCCTTCGAGGAATTGGGGCGCGCCTTGCGGCAAGACCCCGTGAACACGCTGAGCGTGTAAGGGCAACGACACCCGATTCGCTACCATCGCGACAGGCTTCAACGGTGCCGATTGGTGCCGAGCCCCATTACGGCATCTGGTCTATCGCGACGAGTTGTTCCCGCGCGAGGCCTACCGGCGCTGCTTCGAGAGAGCCCTTGAGCGGCTGAGCGAGCGCGAGGCCTGCCGCCTCGCCGTCGGCCTCCTGGCGCTCGCGCATGAGGAGAGCTGCGAGGCCGAGCTGGCCACGGAGATCGATCGTGCGTTGAAGGCCGGCCAACTGCCCGATCCCGGCGAGCTCAAGCCGCGCTTCGCGCCGCAGCGCGGCAAGATGCCCAGCGTCGACATCGCCAGGGCGCCGCTTGTCGGCTACGGCGCACTGCTGAGCGCGGGAGACGCGGCATGACCGACAAGGACGACATGACCGCGCCCGACCCCAACAAGGTCGACGCCATGAAGCTCTCCTTGATGCTCACCGATCTCCGCCTGCCGACGATCAGCCAACTCTGGCAGAGCTTCGCCAAGCGGGCCGACAAGGAGGGATGGACCGCGGCCCGCTTCCTCGCAGCCCTGACCGAGCACGAGCTCGCCGAACGCGACCGGCGGCGGATCGAGCGGCATCTCAAGGAGGCAAAGCTGCTGCCTGGCAAAACCCTCGCCTCCTTCGACTTCAACGTCGTGCCGATGATCTCAAAGGCTCAGGTCAACGCGCTGGCCGCCGGCGACGCCTGGCTCACCCAGGGCGCCAACTGCCTGATCTTCGGCCCGCCAGGCGTCGGCAAGAGCCATCTCGCGTCCGCTATCGGCCTCGCCCTGGTCGAGAACGGATACCGCGTGCTGTTCACCAGAACCACCGATCTGGTGCAGCGCATGCAGGTTGCAAGGCGCGAGCTCGCGCTGGAAAGCCTGTTGGCCCGGCTCGACCGCTTCAACCTCCTGATCCTCGACGACCTCGCCTATGTGCGGAAGGATCAGGCCGAGACCGGCGTGCTCTTCGAACTCATCTCCGCACGCTATGAGCGCCGATCGCTGCTGATCACCGCAAATCAGCCCTTCGGGGAGTGGGGCAAGGTGTTCCCAGACGAAACCACGGCGGTGGCCGCCGTCGATCGCCTGGTCCACCATGCCACCATCCTTGAGATGAACGTCGAGAGCTTCCGGCGCCGGGCCGCACTCGATAAGAGCAAGAGAAAGCGGGGGCGCCCGGCGAACTTCGCCACCGAGAAAAACACCACCAAGGACTGACCCGCCACCACTGATCCACTCGCGGCCCGCGGGAGATCGACCCCCGCGGGCCGCTTCTTCTCTGCGTCAATCTGGCGGCTCCAAAAAACTGTCGCGCCGCGACAATCAAAACCAAAAAGAGCTTGCAATAACCGCCACGGAGCGGAATCCTCAGCACGCCGCCGCCGCCAGGAATCTTATCCTGATTGCCGCGCGCGTCTCACTCAGATTGTCGCGCCATAGCCGCTTCTCCGGCGCCCGGCGCCGGCGGCGTTCGCGGTAGCGGCGCTGGCGCTGCGCATGCTTGTGACGGCCCCGCCGGCTGTTCTGGTAGCGCCGCCCGGCAAGGCGTTGCGCATGCTGCCGCGCCCGATCGCCACAACCCCTGGAGCAGTAGATGTTGCCGTGGTCGCAGCGCCGGCAAAGGACGACCTGACGGTGACAGGAGGCGCAGGCGAACAGGCGGGCGGCGTTCTTCATCGCGACCGATGAGAACGGGGTGGACCCCCGCCAAAAGCCGCACGATACTGCGCGTCTGGGCCGTGCCCGGCATGGCCCGGGGGGTGCGGCGCCGGCCGTTGCCGCCAAGCAGATCGGGCCGGCGTCGCATCGTTCTCAGCCGGCCGAGTGTACTCCCGCCGATCCCGCTGTCAGGTCCGAGGGACCGCTGGCCGCGTGCTGGATGCCCGCTGTGGAAAAGTAGCCCGCCGCCGCCAGACTCGTCGCCGGTCGCTGCGGCGGGCTACTTAACCACAGCTCCGTCGAGGAACGCCTCCAACCGCCATAGCGGCGGCAAGCGCCTCACCGCGCCCACCGGGCAAAATGATCAACTATCCGCGCTTTTGGATGATCACCGACACGGCGGCGCTGGTCGATCTCTTCTGTCGCTCCTTCCCCGCCCCTCCCGCCGCCATCACCCTCGATATCGACGACACCTGCGATGCCGTGCACGGCCACCAGCAGCTCTCGCTCTTCCACGCTCATTACGACACGCGCTGCTTCCTGCCCGTTCACGTCTATCATGTGGAACGTGGCAAGCCGGTGGCGGTCCTCCTGCGCCCGGGAAAGACGCCGTCGGGGTCCGAGGTCCGTACCCTCGTCAAGCATCTGGTCCGCCGCATCCGCCGGCACTGGCCGCGCACCCGGATCGTCTTCCAGGGAGACAGCCACTACGGCCGCACGCAAGCCATGGCCTGGTGCGAGGAGAACGGCGTCGACTACATCTTCGGCCTCGCGGGCAATCGCGCGCTGCACGCTCTCGCATACGAGGCGGCCGACGATCTCAAGGTCCGCCGCGCAGAGGCCGGCGCAGACAGGATGCGGGCCTTCGCCGCCTTCGCCTACGCCGCCCGCTCCTGGGACCGCGAACGCCGGGTCGTCGCCCGGCTCGAGGCGAGCACGCGCGGCTTCGATGCCCGCTATATCGTCACCTCGCTCGAAGGCGATCCCCGCCGTCTCTACGAAGACGTCTACTGCGCCCGCGGCCAGGCCGAGAACCTGATCAAGTTGCACAAGGGCCAGCTCGCCTCGGACCGCACCTCCTGCCAGAGCCCGATCGCCAACCAGCTCAGGCTGGTCCTGCACACCGCAGCCTACTGGCTCATGCTCACCCTGCGCGACGCCATCCCCCGTGCCGCGCCCCTCGCCCGTGCAGAGTTCGCAACCCTGAGGCTGAGACTGCTCAAGATCGGCGCCCGCGTCATCGAGAAGGCCACCCGCGTCCGCATCCACTTCACCTCGGCCTGCCCCGACGCCGCTCTCTTCCGCCTGCTGGCAGGCCGTCTCGCCGCGGCAGGTCCCTGAGCGAAGGGGCGCCGAGCCCCGATCACCCAGGCCCGTTCAACCCTCAACCCGATAACGACCATCCTCAGATCCCGGCGCCAAACGGCGTCTGGCCCCGACGCGACCCATCAATCGAGCCTCAAGTGCAAGGCTCTCCACGAATAGGTCGGGCTAGGCCTCGTTGGGAAGGTTGAGGGAGGAGACGCGCATCCGCTTCCTCCGTTCGAAGAAGATCGGGAGATCGGCGCGAGCCGCGGGGCCGGACGGCTCGCCGCCGGCGAGAGCGGTGAGCAGGGACAGCGCGGGGTAGTCCTCGATTTCGAGCTCGTCTCTCGGCCAGTCGTCGTCGAGGATGCGCACCCCCTGAGCGAATCCTCGCGCCCAGGTCGTCAGCTCGCCGTCGCCGAGAGCGGCGAGCGCGTCCGCGGCGAAGCCGCTCTCTCCGATACCGCGGTCGAACTCGTTGTGGCGCTCCGGTGCGCGGCGCAGGAACTCCCCGGTCCCCTCGCCGCCGATGCCCCGGACCCCGTCCGCGAGCGCGTGCAGCCATTCCGCGGGACGGGGCTCCCGGGGCGCGAGCACCGCGGCCGCGACGTAGCCGTCGAGCCAGGCCAGCGAAGCAGCGCAATGCAGGTCCCCCTCCGGCCACGCCGCCGCCTCGGCAAGGGCGGCCAACGGGTCCGGACGCCCTGCGTCGCCGGCGCGAAGCCGGCGTTCCTCCTCGTGCCAGGCGTCGACGGTGGCGAGGAAGATGCTATCCATGATCGGGATGCCCTTGAGCGCGCGTCCGTCGAGCAGGGCCGAGGCCACGGCGGCGAAGGAGCGCCAGTCGGCGTCGCCGGCGGCCTTCAGGACATGGGCGGCGCGCAGCACGAGAAGGGCCCAGTCGCCGCGCCTCTCTTCGAGGCGCGCCCGGAAAGCTTCGAGCGTCTGCCGTGGACCGTCAGCGGCCTTCAGCGATTCGTCCAGCAGCGCCGTGCCCTCGAACCATGTGTCCATGATCGGCCGGTCGTCGGGCCACGCAGAGCTGCGGCGGATCAGCTCGTCCCGCTCCGCGTCGGGCAGGCCGGCGATCGCGCCTCCCGGGTCGAGTTCCGTGAGCCAGTCGGGCGCCGTCATCGCCCGCGGGCGCAGCTCGGAAAGGCCAAAGCCGGCGGCGACGTCGATCAGATAGGCCGGTGGAGGCCGCCCTTCGGCAAGTCCGTCCGCGAGCGCGGCGGAAAGCGCGGTCTCGAAGGCTTCGAACGGTACGTCGAGCGCCCCCAGCTCGTCCTCCAGGTTGCACGCGGCACTCAGGGCTTCGTCGTCCCGGAAGATGCGCGCGATGGTGACGCCGTGGCCGGCCTTGACCACCACCACCGCGCAAGCGGGTCCGTCCGCAGGGTCGAGCATGGCGGCGAGATGCTGCATGCTCGAGCCGGCCGGCAGGGCGGCGAGGAAACGCGTCGGACGGCCCGCGGGGCGCGCCATCGGGTGGAAGCGGCCCCGCAGCCGGGTCTCGCGCAGGGCGGTATCCAGCAAGGGACGCGCGGAATCCGCCGGCATCCAGTTCCGGATGAGCGGCACGAGCGCCGGCAGGGCGGGCTCCATGGCGTCGCCCCGCACCCGGCCGGAGAGGCCGCTGGCGGCCGCCAGGCGAACCTCGGGCGAGCGGTCCAGCAGCCAGTAGAGGGCGGCGCGGCCGTACCGCTCCTCTTCGCGCCCCGAAACATGGTGGACGAAGGTCGGCCTGAACTCGGACGGAAGGACCGCCATCAGGTTGGCGAGGAGGTCGTGCAGCAGATGATCGTCGCCGCCCGCATGGCGCGCGAGACGGTCGATCTCCCCGTCCAGCAGGCCGGGAAACGCGGCAAGCGCCTGGCCGGTGCCGGGTTCGCCGGCGAAGATCGGGAAGAGGCATTCCGGCGCATCCAGGCCTGCGCGGATGAAGGCGCGTGCCAGACCGAGCGCGGCGTGGTCCGGGAGGTCGCCGCGGGCGGCCAGGGTATCGATGGCGCCGCGCGCCTCGGCGAGGAAGGGCTCGCCGAAGCGGCGTCGGTTCTCGGCATCGCGTTGCGCCCGTTCGACCAGGACCCCGAACAGGTCGAGCGGAGCGTTGCGCTCCGAGTCCGCGGTCCGCGCGATGCGGGCGGCGAGCATGGAAGCCATGCCCGTCCTGCCGAGAAGCACCGGCGCGTGCTGCTCCGCCAGCTCCCTTCGGTCGAGGAAGTCGTCGAAGCCGTCGAGCTCGTCGAGGCAGGCTTGCAGAAGATCGGCTTCGGGCATGGTCGTGTCCGGGATAGAGGGCTGATGCCGGGGATCGAGACGCATCGTGCCATGGCGAGCCCGGTCGTTGAAGACGGCAGGGAGAGACGAAGAGGCGGCGGGGCGCCCGCAGCGGACACCCCGCCGACGGTGGATCAGCGGCGCCGGGCGTCGACGAAAATGCCCGCCGCGTAGCTCCCCCACATTTGCATGCCCGAGTCCGTCAGGTTGACCCCGGTGCAGACGATGACCTCGTGGCGCTCGGGCCGCAGCCGCTGAACGGCCCGCAAGCTCATCGCCTTGCGCGCCTGCTTGCGTCCGCCCTTCGATCCCTTGCCGGGCCGCCAGGGCCGGATCTGGCCCTAGTAGTCGGACAGGTACCGCTCGACCACGTAGCGCTGGTCATCGAGCCCTTGCCCGAACAGGTGGGTGAGGTCACTAGTGTCCCAAGAAAATTGGAGAGACCCTTGTTAAGTTATTGACAAAGCGCGATTAAGCGCCATTTCGCGCTGTTACCGACTTGAAGTGGCCGGCGCGAGTGCCGAGGCTGGGTTCTCCGATCCAGAGGGAGCCCGGTCATGTCCACGGGACAACTTGTCTTCTCGCAGGTGATGGACCATCTGCCCCTGCATTCGTTCCGCAAATGCGTCGAACAATACGATGGTAATCGGTACGTCAAATCGTTCTCATGCCTGAGCCAGTTTTTCTGCATGGCCTTCGCACAATTGTCCTATCGAGAAAGCCTGCGCGACATCGAGATTTGTCTGCGTGCCCAGAATAACAAGCTTTATCACATGGGAATTCGGGGACCGGTCTCGCGCAACACTTTAGCGAACGCCAACGCGCAACGCGACTGGCGCATCTATGCCGAGTTCGCCCAGGAACTGATCGACATCGCACGCCCACTCTATGCCGGCGAGGACCTCGGTCTTCAACTCGACAATACCGTGTACGCTCTCGACGCGTCGACCATCGATCTGTGCCTGTCGGTCTTCCCCTGGGCTCTGTTCCGCTCAACCAAGTCGGCCGTCAAGCTTCACACTCTCCTTGACTTGCAGGGCAGTATCCCGGCCTTCATTCACATCTCCGACGGCAAGCTCGGCGATGTGAATGTCCTGGACATCATCATTCCGGAGCCCGGCGCCTTCTACATCATGGATCGCGCCTACCTCGACTTCAAGCGCCTCAACGCCCTGGATATGGCGGGAAGCTTCTTCGTCATCCGCGCAAAGGCCAACACGAAATACCGGCGCCAATACTCCCGTACCGTCGACAAAGACGCCGGACTGCGTTGCGATCAAACCATCGTCCTGACCGGAAAGGCGAGCAAAAGCCGCTACCCAAAGCCGCTCCGCAGGGTCGGCTACAAGGATACTGAAACCAACAAGACCTTCAACTTCCTGACCAACAACTTCGCTGTTCCGCCCCTCACCGTCGCAGAGCTCTACCGCTATCGCTGGCAGGTCGAACTCTTCTTCAAATGGATCAAGCAAAACCTCCGCATCAAGGCCTTCTTCGGCACCTCCGAAAATGCCGTAAAGACCCAAATCTGGATCGCAGTCTCCGTCTACGTCCTGATTGCCATCATCAAGAAGAGGTTGAGACTCGATGCCAGCCTCTACACAATTCTACAGACCCTGAGCCTCACCCTGTTCGAAAAAATCCCGCTCAATGCGCTACTTACGCATAAGGCACTCCCGGTGGGCCAGAGCCGCGAAGATAAGCAACTGATTCTATTGTAGTTTTAATGGGACACTAGTGGGGTGAGGTAGGTTCGGGCGTTTCCATGGAGTGTGCCGTTGATCTGCATGTGCCGCCTCCCGCTAGCCTGTGAGTGGAAGCGGCGAGGACGCCTCTCGCCGGACGCCGCACGCCGCGCCCCGCTTCAGGCCGGGCTCTCCCTCCTGCCGGCGTGAGGGCGCCGGCGCGGAGCAAGGATCGTGATGCGGGTTGAAGGCGGGGGGCCGCACGCCGCCGGGCCGGGCGGCCCTGCGGCGCCGCCGAGGCCCGGATGGGCGACGGCATGGCTGGGCCGTGCGCGGCTGCGGAGGACGGGGCGGCGATCCCGCTGCCGGGGTTTCCGCGGGCTTTTGAGGTCAGGAGTGGTCTGGAGTTTACTTCGGGGTGGTTACTGGGTGATTATTTTCCTCGTTCCGGCGTCGGGCGCACGCTCGTGTCTTCTCCCAAGCTATTGAAATGAAATGGTTATGCGCGACGGCGCGCCCAACCGTGTTGGTGGTGAGAAATGCAGGCTAGAGGGCCTGGGCCGGTCGAGCGGGCGATGCCGCCCTTCGCGCGCCCCTTCGTCGCGCTGGCGCGGCTGGACCAGCCGGTCGGTGTTTGGCTCCTGCTTTGGCCCTGCCTCTGGGCCATAGGCCTCGCCTCCGACGGCCTGCCGGATATCGGCCTGCTGGCGCTCTTCACCGCCGGTGCCTTCGTGATGCGGGCCGCCGGCTGCACACTCAACGATATCTTCGACCGGGACTTCGACGCCCGCGTGGAGCGCACCCGCCGGCGCCCGCTACCCTCCGGCGCCATCGGGGTGAAGGGGGCCGTCGCCTTCATGGCGGTGCTGCTGGCCGCAGGCCTTGCCATCCTGCTCCAGCTCAACCTCTTCGCGATCCTGCTCGGGGCGGGCTCGCTGCTGCTGGTGGCGCTCTATCCCCTGATGAAGCGCATCACCTATTGGCCGCAAGCCTTTCTGGGACTTACGTTTAATTACGGTGCGCTGCTGGGTTGGGCGGCGGTGGAGGGCGGCATCGGCTGGCCGGCGGGGCTGCTCTACGCCGGCGGCATCGCCTGGACGCTCGGCTACGACACGATCTACGCCCATCAGGACAAGGAGGACGACCTGCTGATCGGGGTGAAGTCCAGCGCCCTCGCGCTCGGCCAGCGGACGAGGCCCTTCCTGATCGCGTTCTACGTGGCTGCGGTGGCGGGCTTCGCCGGGGCGGGCGTGGCGGCGCAGGTGGCCTGGCCCTACTTCGTTGGCGTGGCGGTGGCCGCGCTCCTGCTCGCCTGGCAGGCGCTGCGCGTGCGCATCGACAGCCCTCCCGACTGCCTCGCGAAATTCAAGAACAACAGCCTGGTCGGCCTCGCTCTCTTCGCCGGCATCGTCGCCGCGCAGGGCATTGGCTGACGGTCAACTCGCCGTAAGCGAAAAGTCCGCGTAGGAGAAGGGCTGCGCTTGCGCCCTGAGCCGCGCTGTGCGCTCGAGTCTGACTGCCTCGTTGTCGACGGCACCCAGGATGAAGTCGTCCAACGGCCCCGGCACGCCGAGCATGGCCTGTATCGCCCGTAGCGCCTCCGTCTGCGAGCAGGTGCGGAAGCGCCGGCCCTCGGCCCGGATGGCCGCGAGCGCGAGCGGGGCGCCCTCCGGCGCGATGTGGCCGTAGCCGCCGACATAGGTGCTCACCGTCTCCATGGGCGGCAGCAGGTTGGGCTCGAGCCGGATGTTTCGAAGGGGGCCAAAGAGGTAGGTGTGGCGGCGGAACTCGGTCTGGTGCATGCGCGCGAGCTCGCGCGCGTCGAGCCAGGTGATGGCGATGTCGCAGACCGTGCCGGGGGAGGGGGCGATGGTCGCCGGCACCGCGCCGTAGCTGGAGATGTGGGCGGCGTGGACGACATCGAAGCCATGGAGCCTCGCCTGGAGGACCGGAAACACCGCCGGCCCGACGGGCCCGAACTTTCGCTGCAGTCGCTCGGGCGCGGCGTTGGCGCCGTAGGCCAGCACCGGCGTGCGCTGGCTGAGCGGCACCGGGGCGGCGATCCCGATTTGCCGCAGCAGGGTGCCTGCTGGTACGCACCGCCCGTCGACTTCGACCTCCGCGTCTTCCAGCGCGTCGCCGAGCGAGAGCAGGCGCCACGCCTCGCCGTCCACATAGAGGAAGGAATACCCTGGCCGCGGGAAGGGATAGCGCTTCGCGGTCTCGACAGCCTCGGTTCTGGATGAGATCATGGGCCGTCGCGCCCCGCCGGCCCCGGTCCAACGCCTCTTCCGACACTCCGGACCGTGGTGCATTGGGTCGGTAGCATTGAGTTAGTATAGAATAGAAAGCGCCATCGCATGTGGAATGCGGCAAGCAAGGAGAGCTCGCGTGTGCGCCATGTTTGTGGGTGGACGTTGTCGCCGTTGAGTGGCCGAACCACGAAATATGGCTTTGCAACAGGCGATTATGCAGGACGCGACATAGCGACACGGGGACAGACTGTCACTAGCGCGACATCTCTCATCTCGAATGCCCTACCACTATTGTTCAGTCGAGACGATTGATTCCGTCGAAGGCGGCTGTCTTGTAGCACTCTGCCAATGTCGGATAGTTGAACACCGTATCGACGAAATAGTCGATCTTGCCGCCGTGCGTGAGCACCGCCTGGCCAATATGAATCAGCTCCGTGGCGCCCTCGCCGAGTATCGCGACGCCCAAGAGCTCGTGGGTCTCAAGGTGAAAGGTCAGCTTCAGGATGCCCTCCGAGTCGCCGAGGATCTGGCCGCGGGATATCTCGTTGTAGGCCGCCCTGCCGACTTCGTAGGGAACGCCTGCGTCGGTCAGCTCTTCCTCGCTGCGCCCGACGATTGAGATCTCCGGGATCGTGTAGATGCCATAGGGCAGCAGGTTGGGGGTGCTTTCCGCCGGCGCGTCGAAGGCGTGGCATGAGGCGATACGGCCCTGCTCCATCGACGTGGAGGCCAGGCTCGGGAAGCCGATCACGTCGCCGACCGCGTAGATGTGCGGAACCTCGGTCTGAAAGGACTCGTTGACGGCGATCAAGCCGCGATCGGCCGCCTTCAACCCGGCCGCACTCAAATCGAGCGTCTTCGTGGCGCCGGTTCGGCCGATGCTGTAAAGGGCGGAATCCGCCTGGATCTGCTTGCCGCTGGCCAGATGCACGCGAACCTTCTCGCCCTTGTTGCCGTCCAGCCGCTCAAGGCTGCTGACCTCTTCGCCGAGGCGCAGCGTCATACGGTTCTGCCGCATCTGGTAGACCAGCGTATCGATGATCTCGAAGTCGATGAAGCTCAGCAGTCGTGGCCGTTTGTCGACAACGGTGACCCTGACACCGAGTGCCGCGAAGATGGTCGCGTATTCGAGGCCGATGACACCTGCGCCGATGACAATCAGCGAGCGCGGCAGCCTCTTCAGGGTCACGATCTCGTCGCTGGTGAAGATCTGCTGACCATCGAAATCGACATGGCTCTCGCGCGTCGTCGTCGTGCCGACGGCGATGACGATCCGGTCGGCGGTGACTTCCCAGTTTCCCCGCCCGTCGAGGCCGGCAAGACGCAGCCTGTGCGGGTCGACGAAGGCCGCTTCTGCCTGCAGCAGTTCGACCTGGTTGCGTAGTAGCTGATGGCGGTTCACGTCGAGCTCGTGGGCGACGACGTTGTCGGTGCGGACCAGCAGGTCCGCCATCGAAATATCCTTCTTCACCCGGTAGGAGGCGCCGTAGATATTGCGCTCCCGGTAGCCGGAGAGATGCAGTACCGCCTCCCGGAGCGTCTTGCTCGGGATGGTGCCAGTGTTGATGCATGCACCGCCGACAACCGCTTGACGTTCCACGACGGCTGTTTTCTTGCCGAGCTTCGCCGCCTGTATCGCTGCCCGATGGCCGGCCAATGGCATTCATTTGGCGCGAAGATTGTTCCGGGGTTTTTTGGTGGTGTCGTAACGAGTTGATTTCTTGTGTGGATTGTCGGTCTCGGCGTTTCCCGCACGAGGGGGATTGACCGGCGGCGTGTGCTTTGGCACACTGTGGCTGTCCCCCTGTCAGTGGAGCCGGCCCATGGACCCCCGCATCACCGCGCTGAAGTCGACGACCTTTTTCGGCAGACGTCTGACCCGCCGGCAGATTGCCGACATCCAGGAGACGGTGGCGCTGTTTCCGGCGATCAGCCGCAACGAGCTCGGGCACACGATCTGCGAGCATTTGAACTGGCGCGCGCCGAGCGGGCGGAACCGTGTCGCGGTCTGCCTGCGGATGCTGGAGGAGTTGGAGCGGCTGGGCATCCTGACCCTGCCGGCGCGGGACGAGGCGCAGGTGCGGGGGCCGCAGGAGGCGATGGCCCGGAGCGAGCGGACGGCGCCGGCCGCGGCGATCGCGGAGGACCTGGCCGCGCTGATGCCGCTGCGCCTGTCGATTGCGGCGGGCAAGGAGGAGGGCGGGCTGTGGAACGAGTTCGTCGCGCGCCACCACTATCTCGGGCTGCATCGTCTGGTCGGCGCGCATCTGCGCTATTTTCTCCTGGACCGCCACGGGCGGCCTCTGGGCTGCCTTCTGTTTGCCCGGGCGTCGCGCGCGGTGCCCTGCCGCGACGAGTGGATCGGGTGGCCGGCGGAAGGCTTCCGCAAGCACCTCGATCTGGTCGTGGGTCACACGCGTTTCCTGATCTTTCCCTGGGTCCGGGTCGACAACCTGGCGTCGAAAGCGCTGTCGATGGCGCTGCGCCAGCTGCCCGGCGACTGGGAGGCGCGCTTCGGAGCGCGCCCGGTTCTGGTGGAGATGAAGGCTTCATAATGCTTCTCCGTTGTGCAGGTGGGCGGGCGTTTCTACCGCATTGATAGAAAAGGCGGTTTGGATTCCGTTGTTGCCGCCGCGGCGACCTTTACATCGTGCCGGACGTGATTTTCCAGTATCGCACGTTGGAGGTGCGGATCTGCATCGGGCGTTTTGCCTGACGGTCCGGGCATGGTCACCCCCCATCACCGTTGAGCCCGCGCAGCAGCGGCAGTTCGTCCTCGACCGGCAAACGCACATACAGTCCGCGCGTCTTGCCGCGGGTCACATGGCAGCTGTCCAGCCTGCCCGCCTTGATCCGTTCCCAGACCGTCTGCCGCGTGACACCCAGACGATCCATTGCCACAGCGAGGGGAACAAACCCCTCCGGAGGCGCCTCACGAAAGCGCTCGCGCAAGGTCGGGGTCATCCGGATCCGAAGAGGAGCACCTTCGATATCGGGCTGGGCAACCGGAACCAGCCCCTCGCGGATCCAGCGATAGATGGTGTCATCCGAGACTCCGATCTCCTTCGCCACATCGGCAACGCCCATGAGCACCGGCTCGTCCCCGTCGGGCTGGTAGGGCGCAATGCCATGGCGGCGACGCAGGCTGCCAACAAGCTCGGCCGTGAAATCCAGACCCCGTGCTGTGCGCCGTCCCTGGCGGGTGAGAACCTTCGCGGTCTCCCGGTCGTTGTAAAAGCATGACAGCTTGCGCACGAGCTCGACCGTGCTGCGCTCATCGCGCCGGGGTGTCGGAGAGCCCGCGAGCATCGGCAAAGTGATCTCGTCGATCTGCCCGCCACGCCAGCGCAATGTTGCCATGATCTCACGCTCCTGTCGCGCAAGCTCGATCGTCACCTCGTCGAGGAGGCAGGCGAGCAGGCGCTTGCGCTCGCGCATGGTCGTCGACGACGCCCCCCAGACCTGCGACAGGCGCGCGCCGAGACCCTCGAAAACCGCCGGGGCAGGGGCCGCGGGCTGACGCGCCCGTGCCGCCTCAAGCGCTTCCTGTGCAGCCTTCTCGGCGCGAAGCGCCTTCTCCCACTCGCGCTCCAGCGTTGCCGCAATCAGACGGTTGTCGGGATCGACCTGCTTGTAGCGCCGCTCGGCAAGCCGCGCCTCGTACCGGCAGTGCTCAAGATCCAGCTCCCAACGGCGCAACGCGCGCAGGCCGCGTTCAGCAACATCACAAGCCGCCTGCCGGGCCGCCTCCACCCCCGCCGGCGTGACCGCATCGAGAAACAGACGGGCAACTTCCGCATCAACGCGCTTGCCGCCTGTCGACCAACAACCGCCGCGCCGGCGCGCAGCATCGCGCTTGCGGCACTCATACCCCCAGCCCGTCTTGCTGTAGTAGACGGTCATCGGCAATCCGCAGCCGCCGCAGACCGCGAGACCCTGGAGCAGAGCCGACCCTTCCCGCGCCGCGCCGCGGGCTCCGTCCGGAGCCATGTGGTTGCGGGCCAGCTGCTCCTGTACTTCAAGCCATTCTGCCCAACTGACATATCCCTCATGCTTCTCCGGCTGAAGAATATCCCAGCGCTCCTGGACCGGCCGCAGCGGCGCACCGTGACCAACGCCGCGTTTGAAGCCGTAGGCATAGGCGCCGCCCATCGCCGGGTTGGTGAGGATGCGGTACACCCGTTCATAGCGCGCCGGGCCCCATTCCAATGCTGCCCCCGGGTGCCGGCGAGAGGGAACATCCTCGCCCGCCTCACGCAGCAGCATCGTCGCCTGGCGGGCCGAACCGGCTTGCCGAAAACGCGCAAAGACCGTTGCAATCGCCGCCTGAACCCGGGCATCCGGATCCTTCCGCAAAGTCGAGCCATCCCGCACAAATCCGATCGGAACGCGCGAGTACAACTCGCCACGAAGCGCCTTGTTCCGCTTTCCGCCCTCCATCCGGGCGCGAATAAGAGACAGCTCAGCGGCGCTCACGGTTCCCTTGATCCCCAGGACAAGGGAGTCGTCGTCCCGGCTCGGGCAGTAGATGTGGCAGTCCTCAACCAGAACCGTGTCGTGCCTGCGACATAGATCGAGAAGCTGAAACCATTCCATCGTGTTCCTGGCGAGCCGCGAAACCTCAATCCCGAAGATGCCCCCGACATGGTCCCGGGCGATCAGGTCGCACATCTCCCGAAAGCCGCCACGCTCGCCGCGCGCCTTCTCGCTTGCGCTCTCGCCAAGATCGGCGTCGATCGTCCGTATCCGCTCGGCCGGCCAGCCAATCTCCCGGGCACGCTCGCCAAGCGCGTATTGGCGCAGCTGCGATTCCTGGTGCGCGTTCACTTGCAAGGGTGTCGACTGGCGAACGTAGACAACTGCAAGACGCTCAAGATGACGCTGGGTGATCTTCGACGGATCGACCGTCATCGGCCGCCTCCCGATCCGCAATCCGAACCATCAGATCGGCCAGACCCTGCACGACGCGATCCCGGTCCGGAGCCGGAAACGCCAGCCACCGGTCCCGGCGCTCCTCCCACTCCATCAGCGCGATCAGCGCCAACTCCTGCTCCGCATCCATCGCGCCTGAGTTCCCTCTCATCAAGGTCATTCAGAAGAACCGCTTATGCACATGGCTCCGGTCGCGAGAGTTTGCCACCAGATGTTGAGGTTGAGGTTAGGGCGGGAGAACGGGTAGAATGTTGCCTATACGTTCCTGCCGACGGAGCCACCACATGAAACAGGTCGCCGACAGCCTCCTCGCCTTCCAGCACATGTTCCCGGACGATGACGCCTGCGCCGCCTGGCTGATCGAAATGCGCTGGCCGGACGGCTTCGTCTGTCCCGCGTGCGGCCATGAAAAGGGATGGGCGCTGCGCAGAAAAGCACACACCTTCGAGTGCGCCGGCTGCCGCCGGCAGACCTCGGTGACGGCCGGGACGATCCTGCACGCCAGCAAGCTGCCGCTCACCGTCTGGTTCTGGGCCGCCTACCTGATGGCGACCCACTCCAACGGCATCTCTGCCCTGCAGCTCCAGAAACAGCTCGGTATCGGCTCTTACCGCAGCGCTTGGCTGCTCGCCCACAAGCTGCGCGCCAGCATGGTCGACCCCGAGCGCAACCCGTTGTCGGGCCTGGTGGAAATCGACGAGGCCAGCCTTCCATTCCGGACCAAAGACGATCCTCCCACCGGAGGGCAAGGACGCAGCCACGACGGCAAGATGCTCATCGTCGGCGCCATCGAACTGGGGGATGGAACCATCCCGGGCCGCCTGCGGCTGGCCGAAATCTCCTCCTACGGCGCCGCCGACCTCGGACACTTCGTCGAAACCGCCGCCGATCCCGACGCCATCGCGAAAACCGACGGCTGGTCCGGCTACGCTGCGGTCCCCGCCGATCGCCACAATGTCCATGTCGTCGGGAAGACCGCCGCTCACCTCGTCCTGCCGTGGATCCACCAAGTCTTCTCCAACCTCAAAGGATGGGCGCGAGGCGTCTACCACGGGCTGCGCCGCAAGCATCTGCAGGCCTATCTCGATGAGTTCGCCTTTCGCTTCAACCGCCGCAAAACCCGCCACGCTGCTTTCCGCTCGCTCTTCCGCATCGCCACCAATGCAAAACCCCTTACCTACAGCATGTTGATCGAACCGGAGCCATGTGCATAAGCGGTTCAGAAGATTAAGGAGGGTGAGGAAATCAGACAACTCTCCGATCAGGCGTGGTGCATCCTCGGGACGGGCTCCAAGGCTCGTCCATGCCGCTGGTATCCAACAACAGCTGCCGTCCGGCATCCGAACCTTCAGAGTCCGGCCCCCGTAACCTCAGACTTCCTGACCTCTGCTGATTTTAGGTGACACGAGCCGCGCGGATTCCGAGGCCCCGTCGATGTCGTAGACTATGCGCAGACGGGTGCCGGGGAAGACCGTTTCGGTGGCGTTCAGGTCGCTCAGAACCGCATCGATCCAACGGTCGCAGGCGTCGTTTGCGAGGCCAAGAATGTGGACCCGCAGGAGGCCATTGCCAGGATCCGGCAGGATGTCGGCATCGGCGGTGAGCAGCGCTTGAAGCAGTTTCCGGGGATGGGGCTTGTGGCCCTGCGCCTGCATGACGGGAAGCATCATGCGGGTTTCGGCGCGGTAGGCGATCATCCGGATGACGTCGAGGAGGAGGCGCTCGCGCGCGGGCAAGGCATCGAGCTGCTCGGCTTCGTCGAGGTCGCCGGCCCGGCAGTGCTTGGGCGTCTCCCTGCGGCTGGCCCTGACGATGTCGCGGACATCCTGGAGGTCCCTGACTTCCCTCCTGAGTTCCGCCGTCGGCTGCTTCTTCCGGGCCGTGTCGGCGATGCGGTTGCGCAGGCGGCCAAGCTGGCGGTCGAGGCGATGGATTGCCTTGTCATAGGCCCGCCGCAGCGGGTTGACGACCATGGCGGCGGGATCGAGAGGCTCGAGCTCGTGGGTCGGCAGGGCGTCGAGATTGAACTCGTCACGCATGTACTTGAAGAAGTTCTCCTGCGACCAGCGCGAGAACATGGCGCCCGCAACCTCAGCCATCGGCTTGTGCGGATCGGTGGTGATCAGCGGCACCTGACGGCCGTTGTCGAGCAGGCGGCGGATCTGGCGCACCCTGAAGCCGTTCGGCAACGTCACCGGCTTCTCAGCCAGCCGCATGGTGGCGCTGCCGTCCGCCGCCGGTCCGTGAATGGGAACGGTCATCGCGCCGAAGTCCTCGGCCGGCCAGTCCTCGCCCCTGAAGTTCTTGTGCCAGGTCAGGCAGGCGACGCCGCGCCTCGCCAGCCGGCGGAACAGATCCGGGCTCCAGCCCTCGCGGTCGAAGACCAGGGTGAGCGCCGGCTGGCCGGGATGCTCGGCGGTCAGGTCCGGCGCCCCGGCGCCAACGATCCCAAGCTCCTGCAGCGCCGGCACCACGTCGGCTTCGATGGCCGCGACCATCTTCGGGTCCAGCGGCTTGTGCAGACAGAGCAGCGGCTTGCCGCCCAGAGCGTTGATCCAGTAGCTGGCGCTCGCCGGCAGGCACAGCTTCTCGCGCGAGACGAAGTGCTTGGGCAAGCGCCCCTTGCGGCCGGAGTAGACCTTGACGTGCCCGTCGATGGCCAGCGTCGCCCAGAGCTCCGGCTCGTCGGCCTTGCCAGCGCCTGGCAAGGGCGAGCTGCCACGCCCGCACGCCGGCCTCGTCGTCGGCGATGAGAGCGATCTTGCGGCGCAGCGTCTTGACCTCGGGGCAGCGATCGAGGCCGAGAATGGCGCCCCATTCGCCCGGCGCCTGGTAGCGCAGGCTCTCGGGGTTGCGCACCCGCGCCAAGGTCATGAAGGCCAGGAAGAGCAGGATCGTAGGCAAGCCGTAATAGCCCTTCGGCAGCAATGGCAGGAGACCGGTCTCGGAGAGAAGACCTTCCTTCAGCAGGGCCGGCAGGGCGGCGAGCACGCCGCCGAAGCGGACACCGCGGGCGGCGGCGGCGAACTGCGGTTCGACCGGCCCCGCCTGTCCACAACTGGCCAGAACCCGAGCCGGAACATCGCAAGTCGCACGCCCCATCGGCGCCTGCCGGTCCCGCCGATCGCGCGCGCTGCGATCCGTTTGCGGCTGCGCTTCCAGCCCCGGCGCCGTCTCCGGCCCCGGGGCACCGGTACTCTCTTCATCGACACGGCCTTCAGGAGCCGCACCCGCGTCAGGCGGCGCAGCCAGCGCTGAGCGTCCGGGCTCCCCATCCGCCTCCGTGTTGCCGATCAGTCCCTGACGGCGCCACTTGTTGACCGATGGCGCTGACACGCCGAGAACCCGGGCCGCCGCAGAGCCGCTCAGGCCCGATGCCAGCAACGCCGTCGCCTTCTCCGCCAACTCCGGAGTGAACACCGACGGCCCGCGACCGCGCCGGGGCTTCATGAACCCCGCTTCGCCCTCGGCCAGGTAGCGCCGTCGTGCGCGCTGCACCGTCGCGCGCGAGACAGCGAAAGCGTCAGCCAGTTCCTGCGGCGAGACCGCGCTGATCGCCGCGAGGCGGCCGATCCGCAAGAGCATGGCCGTGCGGTCATCGGCGGCGTGGCTGTCAAAGGGAATGAGGTTGGAAAAGTAGGTGAAGGTGTCGTCCGAGATCAGGACGGCGAAGCAGCTGTTGCCGATCGAGACCGCCTCTGGAGGGCACATTGGGAGGGTACTGGGCATGGTTGAGACCGTGCAATTGGTATCAAATTATAATATCAGACCTCGGGCGCGACACCCAGCGAAAAACCGCCTGAAACAACCGAAATGTATCAGAATTCAAGGAGTTCCCGGCACGCTGCCCAGAACAGCCAGCATCACGAGGTCAGGAAGTCTGAACCTCCTTTGCGCCGATCGAGAATCTCGATCGCCTCACCGTCGAAAGGATGCTTGTAGCGTCGAATGCGAACGGGCTCAGGAGCCTCGGAAGCCTGCAAGATAGTAGTCTGTGACGTTCGTGGAGACCTTCGTGGACCCCAGCCTCTTCGACGGCGCCTGCTACCGCGCGGCCAACTGGCGCTGTCTCGGCGAGACCGGGGGCGGCAAGGGCAAGACCCGCAAAAGCGTCTACGTCTACCCGCTGACGCCGGACTTCCGCTCGATCCTGCTCGAAGGCCCGCGGCCGGCGCGGCGCGGGAACAGGACACGGCCGGCAGCGCTGGCGCCGGACGATCCCTTCGTGGCGCTGTGGCAGGACCTGATCGGCGCACTGGCGGCGGTGGCCGCCGATCACGACCGGGTGTGGCAGAGCCGCCGGCGGGTCCTCGACACCCTTCTCGTCATGCTCTTCATCTTCCGGCTGGCGTTCTCGAACGGCCGCGCGGGCTACGCCACGACGCTGGCCGGGCTGTGGGAGCAGTGCCGGGTCCTGGGCGTCGCACTGCCGCAGCCGGCGCCGGTCTCGGCCTCGGCGATGTGCATGGCGCGGGCCAAGGTCGACGAGGCGGTGTTCAAGACGCTGCACGCCGAGATCCTCAAGCGCGCCGACGGCCCGGCCTGGAAGGGCCACCGCGTGTTCGCGGTCGACGGCTCCAAGCTCAACCTGCCGCGGCCGCTGCTCAAGGCCGGCTACCGCACGCCCTCCGAGGCGGCCCACTACCCGCAGGGCCTGCTGAGTTGCCTCTACCGGCTGCACGCGAACATCCCGGTGGACTTCGACCTGGTCGCGCACGGCGACGAAAGAAGGGCCGCCCTCGCCCACCTCAAGGCGCTCTCGGCCAACGACATCGTGGTCTATGACCGCGGCTACTACTCTTGGGAGATGCTGCACGCCCATGTCGCCCGCGGCCTGCACCCCGTGTTCCGGATCAAGAAGAAGGCAGGCGCCGCCCTCGACGCCTTCATCGCCGACGGCCGCACGGACGCGCCGATCACCGTCGCTCCCGGAAAGGACACCCTGAGAAAGCTGCGCCGCAAGACGCCGCACGTCGACGCCACCCCGCTGCGCCTGCGACTGGTCCGCTACCGCATCGGCAGCACGGTCTTCATCCTCGCCACCACCCTCCTCGACCCCAAGGCCTGGAGCGTCGCGGAACTGGCCGAGCTCTATCACGCGCGCTGGGGAATCGAGGAACTCTACAAGACCTCGAAACAGGCCATGGCCGTCGAGGCCTTCCACAGCCAGACCGAGCGCGGCGTCCGCCAGGAGCTCTTCGCCCACTTCAACCTCATCGCCATGACCCGGCTCTTCACCAACCGCAGCAACGCAAGCCTCGACGCCGAGCGCCCTGCCGACGGCAAGCCGGCGATGAAAGCCAACTTCAGCAACGGCCTCGCCACCGTCGCGCGCAACCTCGAAGCGCTGCTGCTGCGCCATACGGCGATGGTCGCCGAAACCCTCAGCCATGTCCTCTCCTGCATCAACCAGGCGCGTCAGCGCCCGCACCCCGGCCGGTCCTGCGAACGCAGGTCGCGCAAACCCCGCGGCAAGTGGGCACGCGCAAAGCGGGCCGTCGCCTGAACACCTGAACGACAGAAACGCACGCAACCGACAGCGCAAGAACACGACTCCTTAAGTGAACAGTCGAAAACCGCTAAGTGAATGCCATTGGTTGGCCCACCGGGGCAACCGGGCCGCAAGGGAGGCCGGCGCCGGGTCAGGAGCGGTTCTTGAAGCGCCAGCTCTCGTTGCCGGTCTCGATGATCTCGCAATGGTGGGTGAGACGATCGAGCAGGGCCGTGGTCATCTTGGGGTCGCCGAAGACGGAGGGCCATTCGCCGAAGGCGAGGTTTGTGGTGATGACGATCGAGGTGCGCTCGTAGAGCCGGCTCATCAGATGGAAGAGCAGCTGCCCACCGGCCTGGGCGAAGGGCAGGTAGCCGAGCTCGTCGAGGATGACGAAGTCGCGGCGGACGAGCTGGTCTGCAGTGCGGCCCTGGCGTCCGGCGCGAAGCTCGGCCTCGAGGAGGTTGACCAGGTCGACGACGTTGTAGCACCGGCCACGGGCGCCCTTGCGGATGCAGGAGCGCGCGATGGCGACGGCGAGATGGGTCTTGCCGGTGCCGGTACCGCCGACCAGCACGATGTTGCGCTGGCCCTCGAGGAAGCCGCTGCCGGCGAGCTCCTGGATCAGGGGCTCATGGACCGGCGAGGCGGCGAAGTCGAAGTCGGCCAGCGCCGCAGGCCGTGGGCAGCTTGGCGGAGGCCATCTGGTACTTGATCGAGCGTGCTCTCTTGTCGGCGATCTCGACCTGCAGCAGCGTACCGATGATCTGCTGCACCGGGTGGCGGCGCTTGAGCCCGTCGGCGAGGATGTCGTCATAGGCGGCGCGCATGCCCGCGAGCTTCAGCGCCGTCATCGTGAGTTCCGCGCGCGTGGACGCGCGACATCTCCAGCACATCATGACGCTCCGTCGCGCGCTTATGCGCGCGCCACACCGGATGACCGTCCTCCCTCAGGCTGTCGTAGCGGCGGCAGTCGGCAACCGGCTGGTGGCGGAGCTGCAGACCTTCGGGCGTCGGGATGGTTGCCGGCGGCGCAGGCTGGCGCTGCCGGGCGAGGACGTTGAGCACGTCGCGCGTCCACGCGCGCGGAGCGCACGACGTCAGCGCTGCAGGCGCCGCAGTCGAGCGCCTCGGCACAGGCCGCCTCGACCGTCCTCTATATTGGCGCGCGCATGAGCGCGCGACAGCCCGTCCTCCAGCACCGCCGCCAGCACCTTGACGAACTGCCGGTCGCCGTCGTCGCGGGCCGCCAGCCGGGTTCGCAGGCGGCCGAGCGCGGTGGGCAGCTTCCAGCCCTTGAAGGGCGCGCCGTTGCGCAGCGCGCCGGGCTTCCGCGTCAGGACCGGCACGTAGTGCCACGGATCGTAGGCGATCTCGCCGCGCCCGAAGCTGCGGGGATGCTCGGCGACCATCGCGCCGTCCTGGCGGATGACGATCCGATCGGCATAGGCCCGCACGTCCACCGGCCGCCCCACCGCACGGGCCGCCACGCTGTACTGGTTGTTGTCGTAGCGCACCAGACAGGTCTTCGAGACCGACACCTCGCTGGCATGGAAGCCGTCGAAGGGGCCGCGGTACGCCATCAGGAAGGACCGCTCATCGTGCGCTCCGCGCGCGTGGACGCGCGACCCCGAACACCTGCCACACCGTCTTGCCCGATATCGTCGGATGCGGCTGCTTCTTGGCCTCCTCAATGCACCGATCCATGAGCCACTTGTTGATCTCGGCGTAGGAGCGGCCCCGCGGGCTGCGCGCGAACAGGCGCCCACGAAGGTCACCAACCTGCTTCTCAACCTGCCCTTTCTCCCAGCCAGCCCCTGGCGTGCACGCCATCGTGCGCTCCGCGCGCGTGGACGCGCGACAAGCTCGATCAGATGGTGCGAACACATCTCCAGGAAGCGGCGGTTGTAGTCCCGCTTCTTGCCGACGAAAATCGTGTTCACCGCCGTCTTCATGTTGTCGTAGATGCCCCGCCGGCAGACCCCGCCGAAGAAGCAGAAGGCACGCTCGTGCGCGTCGCGCGGCCACGCGCGCGGAGCGCACGATGAACACCATCTCCTGGCTCTCGCGGGGAAAGATCTGGACCAGATACATCCGGCTGTGGCACAGCCGCATGTGCGCCGCCTTCACCTTGGTCGTCGCACCCGCCAGACGCGCGTACTCGTGGCTCCAGTCGAACTGGTAGGCCTCGCCCGGATCGAAGATCAGCGGCACAAAGGCCTGCGACGGCGACAACAGCCGCCACCGGCGCCGCCAGGCCCTGGCATAGCGGCGCACCGCGTCATAGCCGCCCTTGTAGCCCAGCTCGCCAAGGTCCTCATGGATCTGCAGCAGGGTCAGGCGATCCTTGCGCTTCTTCTTCTCGTTGGCCTCCAGTTGGCGCTCGAGCTCTTCCACCCACGGCCCAAGCTTCGGCATCGGCTGGATCTTGCGCTCGTAGCTGTGCGAGGTCGCATCGCCCCGCACCACCTTGCGTATCGTGTTCTTGGAAACCCTCAAATCCCGGGCGAGCTTCTTGATCGGAACGCCCTTCACCAGATGATCCCGACGAATCTTCGCGATCGTTTCCACAACCAGCATCTCCCCCCCACCCCGTCCGTCCAAACGACGAGGTGTGTTCATGGACACAAACCATGGGGGGTCAATTTTGGACGCCGGTCACCCCCTACAGGGGGTCAATCTTCCACGCTCTTGAGTAACAGATGCCTAAGCGATTGACGGCATTGGGTTCTGTTTTTCCTCTCCTTGCGTTTTCGGGATGAGTTGGAACCCGAGCTTTTGGGCTTGGCGGTCGAGATGAGCGAACTTTCTGTTGAGGCGCCGCTTCTCGTAGGCGCCGATGCCCTGCTCGACGTATTCCTGGCCCTCGGTCACCATGAGGTAGATCAGACAGGCGAGTTCGCGGGCGGTCGCCTTGATCGCGACGGGGGTGTCCATTCGGGCGAGCCTTGCGCGGTGCTTGGCGCCGATGAAGGTCTGGCTGCGGCGCGCGGCCATGGCCGCCAAGCGCAGGGCCTGTCCGACGGGGTTGACCGCCTTCGGCGACTTGCCGGGGAGATTCTTGCCGCCGCTGATCCTGGTTCCCGGCGCGAGCGCAAGCCAGGAGCAGAAGTGCTGAGCGGAGGGGAAGGCGGAGAAGTCCGGGCCGATCTCCGAGGCGATCACCAGTGCGGTACCGGGACCGACGGTGGGGATCGCGGTGAGGTCGACGCCCATCATCTTGCGCAACGCCAGGGGCTGGATGCCCTCCTTGCCGGTGTCGTTGGTTGCGGCGTTCGCGGAGCGGCCCGACGCGGTGTCCGAGGTCGTGCCGGGGACAGGGTCCGGCGCGCCGCCGTCCGGGGGATCGTCCGGCGGTGTCAGGCGCTCGACCTCGGCCATCACCCGGGCCTCGCAGGCGTCGATCTGCTGGCTCAGGAAGTCGTAGCGCTGCATGGCCTGTTCGAGGGCGAAGAGATGCTCCTCGCGCCACGTCCCCTGAAGGCTCGCGGCGATCGTATCGGCGTCGGCCTTGATGCCCGGTGGCGGAGCGTCGCCAGGCGCTCCGGGTCACGCTCGCCGTCGACGATCGCGCGCAGGATGCGCTGGCCGGTCAGTCCCGTGATGTTGGCGATCACCGAGTCGAGCCTGACGTTCATCTCGGTCAGCGCCTTTTGCATGTGCAGGACGCAGCGGGAGCGGTCCTCGGTCAGCCGCCTCATCTGGCGGGCGTAGGAGCGCAGCGGGCAAACCTCGTCGCCCGGACGGAACGCTCCCCGCAGCAGACCGTAGGACATCAGCTGCCAGATCCACTGGCAGTCCAGCACGTCGCTCTTGCGCCCGCCGATCTGCTTCGTCATGCGCGGCGGCACCAGCATCACCTCGAAGCCCGCGCGCTCCAGCGTCTCGTAGACCGGGATCCAGTAGACCGAGGTCGACTCCATTGCGACCTTCGTCACCCCGCACGACGCCAGCCACGCCGCCATCGCCGCCAGATCGCGGGTAAAGGAGCCGAACGAACGCACCGGCTCATCGCTGCGTTCCGCCTCGACCGCCACGAAGTGCCGGTCCTTGCCGATGTCGATCCCTGCGCAGTCAGGGTTCACCACCCTGAGGCGACGGGTTCTTCGAGACTTGCGCGCCATGGAACATCCTCCCGCCTTTCATCTCCGTCGCGAGCGGGGAGGAACCATGGTCGAAGTCCCATTCTCTTGAACGAGGTCGCGGGAAACCCGCGCCATCAGTGACCGGAGCCGACAAAATGGTTCGGGCCAAGCTTAACAGCGGGTGCCGCTACAGCACGCCAGTGCACGAACGGCCTCTTCACCCCACCCGCCGCCAGTTCACGACCGAGGCGTCGCAGACACAAGCCCCCGTTACTCCCGCGACCGAGCCGGAGCGCCGCGCCGGTGGAAGCTTAACAACACTCTCGCTTGCGGGCCTTTTTCATGTTCCTTCCGCCCGTTCGGAGAGGCGGAGAATACGCACCACTTCCTGCGTCCGGAGGGTCGCCTTCGCGCCTCCCGGTGCATGCACCACAATGCGTCTGGACTGCGAGAGGGCCCGCATATCCTCGTAAAGGCGGCGCTGCTCGTCTTCGGAAAGCTCAAGGGGATGACCGGGCGGCTGCGGGGGCAGGGAAGAGCCGTTCTCGCTCGCCGCCCGGCGGCAACACAGTTCTCCGAAGCGGGAGATCGACATCTTCGCCTTCCTCGCACGCCGCCGGATCGTCTCCCACTTCTCGGGAGAGCAGTAGATGCCAACCTGCTTCGAGAGGTTCACGAAGCCTTCCGTTTCATCCGAAACACGCCTCGCGGTCGATCTCGACATCGGCAACGAGCTTCTGCCAAGGCTCCCCGGCGCCCTGGATCTCGAGGCGCCGCTGTTCCAGCCCTTCGAGAACCAGCACCGCCCTCACCGCCCGGCGCAGCAGCGATGGGGACAGGCCGCCTTCGGTCGAGCCTGTGGACGTCTGACCGGAGAGGCAGCACCGCCGGATGTATTCGGAGTTCGACAAGTCCGCCGCATTCGCCGCCTAGCAGATGCCCTCCCAATCGGCATCGGTCATCGACACGCAGCGATCCTTCGCCTTGGTTCCCCTCGGTCTCACCGCCATCTTCCCATCTCCGACCGGTCCCGCAGCATCCCTCGTTCTATATAAGAACTCGCATACCGAGCATACTCAGATCAGTTCAACCATATGGTCCGTCACACCCGAGGCCCAACAGGGATCTCCTATCGCCCTCACACACGGCCCAAAAATCACGAGCACCGATCAACACCCAGCCCCAACTTTCTCTAACTCGTCCATCCGTCAATAACGAGAAGTGTGCCGCACCACCAAATAGTGGAGATGCCCACTAAACCGCTGTATCGTATGAATGAAACGGGTAACTATCGATGAAAGTGTCAGCCTGGTAGCCGAAGAATGTCAAGTGAAATTCTGCTAAATTCTGCTACGCGGAAACGCTCTCGCCTTTGTCGCTCACGGCAGCCGACCTGCGGCCGGCGCCTCCGCGTCGCGCGTCCACGCGCGCGGGTGCGCGATGGCGCCGCTGACGCGGCGGGCCGCGGCCTGTCGCGCGCCCGGCGCCCTCGCAATCCTGCGCGGTCCTCTAGGACGAGCGGCGGCCGGGCTCGCCGTAGCCCGCGCCGCCGCCGGTGCTCATCACCACGCGGTCGCCCTTCTTCAGCCGGAAGCTCGTCTTCGAGCCGAGTTCGAACTTCTCGTTGCCGCGCAGCACGCTGACGAACGCCGCGCCGCCGTCCTCGCCGCCGAACAGCCCCTCGGGCGGTATCGTGAAGCGGTCGGAGTAGGACTGGTACTCGACATCGTCGGCCAGCACCTCGTAGACCCGCCTGATCCCGAGGCCGCCGCGCCACTCGCCCGCGCCGCCCGAGCCCGCGACCAGCGCGTACTCCGCCACCCGGAAGAACCCGTGCTCCATGTCGATGGCTTCGATGGGGATGTTCGAGCAGTTGGAAAGCGGGCTGTCCACCGCGTCGCAACCGTCGCCGATCGCACTCGCGCCGTAGCCGCCGCCGAAGATTTCGAGATAGATGCCGTAACCCTCTTCGCCCAGGTGCGAGAGGCAGGTGGCATGGGTGGTATCGAACCCGGCTGCCATCACCTGCTCCGGCACCGCGTCCGCGAGCGCCTTCATCACCGCGTTGTATGCGCGATAGGCAGAGAGCATGCGCGCCCGCACCGGGGCCGGCGGGCGGGGATTGAGCAGTGAGCCATAGGGCGCGGTGATGTCGATCGGCCGTTTCGCCCCCTCGTTGAAGGGGATGTCGGGGCTGGTGAGCACCGACTTGATGCAGGAGAGGCCCGCCGCGATGGTCGATGCGAAGGGGCAGTTCACGTTGGTCCGTACCTGGTCACAGGTGCCCTCGTAGTCGACCGATGCGGTGTCGCCAGCAATCTCCACTCGCGCGCGCACCACGAGCGGCTCGTCGTTCTCGCCGTCGCTGTCGAGCTGGTCCTCGCCCCTGTAGACGCCGTCGGGTGCCGCGGCGATCGCGGCGCGCATGCGCTGCTCGGCGTAGTCCAGCAGACCCGCCATGGCCTCGGTGACCATGTCGGCGCCGAACTTCTCGCAGAGCTCGCTCACACGCCGCGCGCCGACCGCGTTGGCCGCGAACTGGGCGTTGCAATCCCCGATGGTCTTCTCGGGCACGCGCACGTTTGCGCGCACCAGGCGCTCGAAGGGGCCGCCGTTCCAGTCGCGGTTCACGTTGTAGCGGCTCGGCGGGAAGATCAGCCCCTCTTGATGCACGTCGCCCGCCGCCATGTTGAGGCCCGGCGCGCCGCCGCCGAGATCGAGGTGGTGGGCGACGGTCGCGCTGAAGCCGACCAGCCGGGCGCCGACGAAAATGGGCGTGAAGATGAAGATGTCGGGGACATGCTGCCCGCCGTGGTAGGGGTCGTTGTTGATGTAGAAGTCGCCGGGTTCCAGCGTCTCGGGTGGGTAGAGCTCGGCGCAGGGGCGGAAGGTGGTGCCGATCGGCCCGAGCTGCATCGGGATCAGCTCCGCCTGGCTCACCACGTTGCCGTGCACGTCGAGCAACGCGGCGGAGCAGTCGTTCGCCTCGCGCACGATCGGCGAGTACGCCGAGCGCACGAGCTTGATCCCCATCTCCTTCGCGGCGGCGATCAGCGCCTGGGAGATGATCGCCTGGTCGACCTGGTCGAGCGCCATGGGCCTTTCCCTCGCGGCTCCTCTTGCACTGTCCCGAGTTCAGCGTGTCAGGATGACATTATGGTGTGCATCCATCCCCGCGCACCATCCCGGCGGGACATAGGCGGTGGACGTGTCGTCCGCGATGAGCAAAGGCCCATCGCCTCGGGCTGCCTCATTGAGGGCGCTGCGGTTGACCCGGCGGGCCTCTCTGCGCTCGCCGTCGTCGAAGAGCGTAATACTGGCTTCGCGCGGGGCGTCATCGGTGCCAAGTAGCGCGGGGACGGCAGGCGGCGGCGAAGCGATGCCGAGCCGGAAGGAGACGATCTCGGGCCGGTTGGTGCGCGAATCGTCGAACTCGAAGATGCGGTGGTGCGCCTGGTTGAACCGCTCGCGGAGCAGCGCGGCGTCGAGATGCGCGATCTCGTCCTCGCCGAGCGGGATCGGGACCTCGAAGGCCTGTCCGACGTAGCGCATCTCCAGCGTGTGAGTGTAGCGGAGCCCGCTGGTGAGCCCGAGCGCCGCGAAGGCGGCTTCGGCTTCGGCGCGCATGGCTGCGAACTGCGCGCGCACGCGCTCCGCAGCCCCCGCCTCGTCGAGGGCGAAGCGATCCGTGCGGCTCTCGTAGCGGACGAAGTCCGAGGCGACGAGGCCGAAGGCCGAGAGCACGCCGGCTGCAGGCGGGATGACGATGGTTGCGATCCCAAGCACGTCGGCGACCCGCGCAGCGTGCAACGGTCCTGCGCCGCCGAAGGGGACCAAGACGTAATCGCGCGGATCGCGCCCGCGCTCGGTCGAGACGAGCTGGATCGCGCGGACGATGTTGTGCTCGGCCACCCGCACCGCGTCATCGGCGATCTGCTCGACGCTGCGGCCGAACTGCCGGGCCAACGCCGCGAAAGCGTCGCGGGCGAGTTCGGGATCGACGTCCATGCGCCCGCCGAGGAAGGTGTCGGCGAGCACGGTGCCGCGGACGAGGTGCGCGTCGGTGATCGTGGGCTCCGCGCCGCCGCGCCGGTAGCAGGCGGGGCCGGGCTCGGCACCGGCCGAGCGGGGGCCGACGCGCAGCATGCCGCCGTCGTCGCGCCAGACGATCGAGCCTCCTCCGGCGCCTACGGTCACGATGTCGAGCACGGGAATGCGGATGGGGAGCCCGTCGATCTCGGCATCGCTGGTCAGCACCGGCGTGCCGCCCTGCACCAGGCACACGTCGGTGCTCGTGCCTCCCATGTCGAAGGTGATGAGATCCCGGTAGCCCGAGCGCCCGGCCTGGCGTATCGCGCCCATCACGCCCGCTGCCGGCCCCGAATAGAGCGAGGCGATCGCGTTGCCGGCCATGCCGCTCGCCGGCAGTCGTCCGCCGTTCGATTGCATCAGGCTGAAGCGGCCGGCAAATCCGCGCTCGTCCAGTGCGCGCTCGAACTCTCCGAGGTAGCGATCGATGACCGGTTGCACGTAGGCCGCGAGCGTCGTGGTCGAAGCGCGCTCGTACTCGCGGAACTCGCGGGTCACATCGCTGGAACAGGTGATTCCGACAGCGGGAAAGCGCTCCGCCACCATCGTCGCCACGCGCCGCTCATGCGCCGGGTTGGCGTAGCTGTTCAGAAAGCAGATCGCGACGGACTCGTAGCCACCGCCCTGCAGCGCTTGGGCGATGCGCTGCCGCGTCGCCGCTTCATCGAGGGCGGTGACGATCTCGCCGCGCGGCCCGATACGCTCGGAAATCTCGAAGGTATCGCAGCGCGGCACCACGGGCTCAGGCTTGCGGTAGTGGAGGTCGTAGATGGAGCGCCGGCTCTGCCGTTGCAGCGTGAGCAGGTCCCGAAATCCCTCGGTCGCGAAGAACGCGACCTTGGCGCCCTTGCGTTCCAGCACCGCGTTGGTGGCCACGGTCGAGCCGTGCACGAGATCGCCGGTAGCGGAAAGCTCGAGACCCGACTCATCGAGCGCGGCGATGGCGCCTCGGTGCGGCGCGGGCGGCGTGCTCGGCACCTTGGTAATGCGCACGCCGTCTTTCTCGAAGGCGACGAGATCGGTGAACGTGCCGCCGACCTCCACCCCCACTCGGACCGCGTCGTTCATGCGTGCCCGCGAGCGCTATCGCCCAAAGGCATGGGGGGGCGGGGTCATTTGCAGCTCTCCCGGTTGGCGGGTGCGGCAGTTACAAGAGCACGCCGTGCACCGCAAGAAAACGCGGCACTGAAATGCCGGCGCAGATCGGGCTCCGCCCCGGTCAGGTTCAGCCCGCGAGCAGCTCCGCGACGCAACCGTTGAGGAAGTTCATGAAGTCGCTGTCTTCACGGCTCGGCGACGCCACGCAATGGCCCCAGGCCGAATCGTAGGGGCGAAGTTCGGCCTCCGGCATGTGCCGGGCCTCGATGGCGTTGTCCTCGGGCGGAAAGTAGAGATCTGTCGTGCAGGGAACCAGGATCGCCCGCGCCCGGATGGCGCCGAGCGCGCGTTCGAAATCGCCTCCGTAGCGCTGGTTGGCGCTGATGTCGCCCAACTGCCAGGTGCGAAGCTTGGCCAGCAGGTCGTTGGCGTCCCACGCGAGGTGATCGTTCTCCCAGTCGGCCAGCAGTTCCTCCCAGGTCTCGAAGCCGAGTTCCCGGTGCGAGCGCTCGCGATAGAAGGTCTGGGAGTACGCCCAGCCTGCGTAGACCCGACCGAACGCCTTGAGGCCCGCCTCGGGCGGCGCGGTGTAATCGCCATCCGCGAACGCGCTATCTGCCAGGAGCGCCGCCTTCACCCCCTCGAGAAACACCTGGTTGTGCGGGGAAGTCCGCGCCGAGGCGCAGAAGGGAAGGATGGCGTCCACCATGTCGGGATTCTGCGCCCCCCACTGGTAGGACTGGCAGCCCGCCATGGACCATCCCATCACGAGCGCGATGCGCCTGACGCCGAGTGCCTCGGTCAGCAACCGGTGCTGGCAGGCGACGTTGTCGTGGAGGGTCACGACGGGAAAGCGCGGGCCGTCGAAGGGCGGCGGGGTGTTGCTCGGCGACGACGAGAGGCCGTTGCCGAACATGTTGATCGACACGATGAAGTAGCGTTCCGGATCGAGCGCCGGGATCGCCCTCAGGTAGCCCTCGTTGCGAACGTGCGTGCCGGTATAGAAGGTGGGCATGACGATCGCGTTGTCGCCACGCGCGTTCAGCGAGCCCCAGGTCTTGTAGGCGAGCATCGCGTCCGGCAGCGTGGCGCCGGATTGCAGCGTTATGTCGCCGAGCTCGAAGCGCTGGCAGTCGGGCGCCACGTCGCGACGTCCTCGCCCGCGCTCTAGTAAAGCCGCAGGTACTCCTGCACCTCCCAGTCCGTCACCGTCTGATGGTAGCGCTCCCACTCGTCGACCTTGTAACGCAACCACGAGGTCTTCATCTGGGAGCCGAGCACCTCCGTGGCCAGCGGGTCGTCGCGCAGGATCTCCGTCGCTTCGAGCAGGTGCCGCGGCAGACGCTGCCCGCCACTGGCCACGATCTCTTCATGGGTAAGGTCGTAGAGGTCCTTGTTGAGCGGCGGACCGGGATCGATCTTTTCCATCACGCCCTTGACGGCCGCCGCAGTGGTCATGCCGAGCGCGAGGTAGGGGTTCATGCACAGGTCCGACGCCCGATTCTCGATGCAATAGCGGTTCTGCGGCATGCGCAGCATGGCGGAGCGATTGTTGTTGCCGTAGGTCATGTGAGTGGGCGCCCAGGTCACGGTGCCGCCCTCGAAGCCGCCGACCCGGGCCACCAGCCCGTTGTAGGAGTTGACGGTCGTGGCAGTGAGCGCGGTGAGCGCGCCGCCGTGGTGCAGCAACCCGCCGATCGCGTGGTACGCCGCATCCGACCACCCTGACTCGTCGTTTCCGAAGACATTGACCCCTGGATTGTCGACCCGCTGCATCGAGTAGTTGATGTGCGCGCCCGAGCGCCAGTCGCCGGTGGTGGGCTTGGGCATGTAGGTGGCGAAGAGCCCCTGTTGCTTGGCGATCTCCTTCAGCAGCACGCGCAGGAACACCAGCCGGTCGGCCATGCCCACGAGATCCGTGTAGCCGAAATCGAGCTCGAACTGCGAGTAGCCGCCCTCGCAGACCACATCCTTCAGCCCCCAGCCCAGGTCTTCGAGGATGTCGATGACCGCGCCGAGGAAGCTCATGGAATCGATCGAGTACTCGATGTCGTAGCCGAACGCCTGGCGTCTCGGCCGCACGCCTTCGCCGGGGAGCGGATCGTCGTCGAATGCTTTCACCGGCTGGCCGTCGCGCCAGCGCATCACGATGAACTCAGGCTCGATGCCCGCGAAGCCCATGAATCCCTTCGCCGCGGTATCGGCGATCACGCGCTTGAGCGTCTGACGGGGGCACATGTTGTAGGGGGCGTCCTCCCACCAGAGATCCGCGAACATCCACGCGCAGGTGCGATCCCAGGGGCATATGACCAGGGAATCGAGGTCCGGCACCGGGATCTGGTCGGGATCGGCCGCGCCCAGCTCAGGCACGAAAGAGACCGAGTGCACCGCGAACTGCGGTCCCTTGCCCATGCACAGGTTTTCGAAATCGCTGATCGGCACCGGTTTGGTTTTCGGCAAGCCGTGCATGTCGATCCAGCAGGAGAACACGTAGCGGACCCCCGCTTCGACGAGCTTCGCCTGCTCCTCACGGACGCGTTCGATGTCAGGCAGCGCCTCGGCCAAGGTTCCTGGAGTCACAGTCATCGGGTGTTTGCCTCCCTGCGTGCCATTTGGTGGGGATAACGAATCCGATGCATCGGTTCGCCGAAATTTAAAAACCTGAAATGCGGTTGACCCGTGTTGCTGATTCCGAAGATGATACATGCCTCGTTGAGGATATGGCAACGTCTGCCGCGCTCACCACCCGGCGGCGCCAGGAGCAGAGCACATGTCCCGACCCACGCCTCAGGCGCTTCAGGCGGCGAATGCCGAAGGCAATGTATCACCGCTCGCGTCTCCTCACGACGATCTGAACCAGCAGATCATCCGCCTGCTCCAGGACGACGGGCGCGCAGCCTATGACGAGATCGGGCTGAAGCTCGGCGTATCGGGCGGCACGGTCCGCAATCGCGTCACTCGCATGCGCGAGGCGGGCATGCTCCGCATTGTGGCGGTGGTCGATCCGGTGGCCGCCGACTACGAGTCCGACGCGATGCTCGGCATCAAGGCCGCGCCGGGAGTCGCACCCACCTCGGTCGCGCAGCGCCTCGATCCTCACCATGCCGTCGTCTACGTCATGTGGGTTAGCGGCCGCTTCGACCTGCTGGTCGAGGTCGTGTGCGACGAGGAAACCGAGCTCGCGAGCTTCCTGAACGACCACATCCACGGTCAGCCCGATATCGCGCACGTCGAGGTCATGACCCGGCTCGGCATGTTCAAGAACCAGTTCCTGCTCAAGCGCAACGTGCCCTAGCCCGGCGCTCTACAGGAGGTCGCCATGAACGCATCGCTGCAATCGATCCTGGGAGACGAGGCGTTGGCTGCGTTCGAGGCTCCGGGGGCGGTGGCGCGGGGGTTGCCGGCGGCGTTCTACACCAGCGAGGCAATCTTCGCGCTCGAGAACGAGCGGATCTTTACCGAATCGTGGGTGTTCGCCGGCTTGGCGCACGAGCTGGCCCAGCCAGGCGACGCAGTGCCGGTCACCGTGGCCGGCAAGCCGGTGCTGCTGGTGCGCGACGACGATGGAGAAGTGCGGGCATTTCACAACGTGTGCCGCCACCGCTGCCTCAAGCTCGTTGAAGAGCCCGGCAACGTGGGGCCCGCCATTCAATGCCCCTATCACTCCTGGACCTACAAGCTCGACGGCGCGCTGCACATCGCACCCCATTTCGGCGGGCACGACCCGCGCGCGGTGCCGGCCGGCTTCGACCGGGCGAAGCACGGGCTGGTGCCCGTGCGGGTGGCAACCTGGCACGACTGGATCTTCGTCAACCTGAACGGCGACGCACCGCCGCTCGAGGACGTCGTTGCCCCGCTCCAAAGCCGCTTCGACGGGCTCGACACCAGCCGGATGCAGCACGTCGTCACCGTTGACCTGGGCGAGATCGCCGCGAACTGGAAGCTCCTGATGGAGAACTTCATCGAGCCCTATCACGTGCCCATCGTGCACGCGACGACCACCGAGCAGCCGCTGACCGACCACTACACCCTCAACGAGCCGGGCTGCCTGGGCTGCGCCGTGGATGTCTCCAGCACGGCGAAGAAGGGCGACACGCTTTCGGCGGATTCCCGCTACCTCACCATCTTCCCCAACTTCTCGTTGGGAATTTACTTCCCGGATCAGGTTGGCGTGCACCTGGACGTGCCGCTGGCACCGGACCGCACCCTCCAGCGCCGCGCCGTCTACAGCCTGAAGCCCGAGCCGCCATCGGCCGAAGAGGCGCACCATCTCGCGATGCTCTGGCGCGACGTGCACGTGGAGGACCAGGTCATCTGCGAGCGTCTCCAGCAGGGGCGCGAGTCCACCGTCGCCGAAGATGGCGGTGTGCTTTCCCCGGTGTGGGAGGACTCGGTGCGGAGCTTCCAGGAGCTCGTACTGAGCCATCTGCGGTGAACTGCGGGGCGCGCTTCCAACCGCCACCACGCCCCGGCCTGACGAAGCGGCCTGTCAGGGACACGCGAGGGCTGTCTCCGATGGTGACAACCACAAGAGTTGTTATGAGCTCTCTCCTCAAGCCCCGGCTTGATCTACGTGATAGGCATTGATGATCTCCCCTTTCGCGTCCGCGGTTGATGTCCCGGCGGGCAGCAGCAGCGGGTTGCGATTGCCCGGGCGCTCGCGATGCGGCCCAAGGTCATGCTCTTCGACGAGGTGACGTCGGCGCTGGATCCCGAAGTCATCGGCGAAGTGACCAACGTGATCAAGCACCTGGTGGATACGCACAACCTCACCATGTTGATGGTCACGCATCAGATGGGGTTCGCCAAGGAGCTCTCGGACCGCGTCTGCTTCTTCTTCAACGGGGCTATCGAAGAGCAGGGCACGCCGACCAAGCTGTTCGAGAACCCGGAGCGGGAACGCACGCAGCAATTCCTCAATGCCGTCCTGCACGCAAACTGAAGGGGATGCGGCGGCGGGCATGGAGGGAAAGAGAGAAGGGGGCTGGCGGTCCGCATGCCGGATCGCATACTCTGCCGCGCCGCCATCCAGGGAGAATGACCATGCAGCTTCTACACACCATGCTCCGCGTGGGCGACATGCAGCGCTCCGTCGATTTCTACACCGAGATCATCGGCATGGACCTGCTGCGGACCACCGAGCGCGCCGACCAGGGCTACACCCTAGCCTTCGTCGCCTTCAAGGGCGGCAACAAGAACGGCGAGGCCGAGCTGGAGCTGACCTACAACCACGGCGTCTCGGACTACGACCTCGGCTCCGCGTACGGGCACATCGCGCTCGGCGTGGGCAATGTCGCCGAGACCTGCGAGCGGATCCGGGAGGCGGGCGGCAACATCACGCGTGAGGCGGGGCCGGTCAAAGGCGGGACCACGGTGATCGCCTTCGTGGAGGACCCGGACGGCTACAAGGTCGAGCTGATCGAGATGGGTACGCACGGGAGCTGAACGCGCTCCACACGAAGAAATTCTCGCCGTGGAGGGCAGACTCGACGTTCAGCGCGACGCCGAGCGGGCCTTTGCCGTTCTGGAGCAGGGTGGGATCGCCATTCTGCCCATGAGCGTCGGCTACTCCGCCATCGGCGGGTCGGCGGCAGCGCTAAAGACCATCTTCGAGACCAAGCGGCGGACGCCGTCCAAGCTCAACGCGATGCTCGGCGATATGGCCCTGCACCGGGAGCTGCACGTGCTCGATCAGAAAGGGTGGGATGTCGCCAGCACCTTGATTGAGGACCTCGACCTGCCGGTCGGCGCGATCGCGCCGGCGCGCATGGACCATCCCATCCTGCGCAAGATGGAGGCGGAAGCGCTCGCGGCCTCCACCAGCGCCGGCACGGTGCTGATGCTGCTCAACGCCGGCCCCTTCCACGCCGCGCTCACGCGGCTCAGCCGCGAGGCGCAGCACCCGCTCTTCGGCTCGTCCGCGAATCTTTCGCTCTCCGGCACGAAGTTTCGGGTCGAGGATATCGAGCCCGAGCTGATCGCGATCGCCGACATCGTCATCGACCACGGGCTTCGCCTCTATCACCTGTACCGGGCCTCATCGACCCTGCTCGATCTCGAGACCTTCGAGGTCGTGCGCTACGGCGCCTGCTTCGAGCTCATCGCCGACGCGCTGAAGCGCCGCTTCGGGATCGCGCTGCCCCCGCCGCCGCCCGGCCACATCCGGGACTTGATCGGCGATCTCCCCTAACTCAGCATCGGCGGTCCAAGTCGGGGAGACACCCATGAAGATCGCCCGCATCGAAACCATCCCTCTCGCCATTCCGCACGACCACGGTGGGCCGCCGCCTGCGTGGGGCGGGCAAGCGTGGCAGGGGCTCACCATTCTCCTGGTCCGGGTCGAGACCGAGGACGGCGCCTCCGGCTGGGGCGAAGGCTTCAGCTACAACTGCATGCCGGCGCTCCAGGCAGTCATCGACGCGACAGTGGCGCCCATCCTGATCGGGCGCGACGCCACCGACATCGCGTCGCTCAACCGCGATCTCCAGCAGGCGCTGCACCTCTTCGGCCGCTACGGCATCACCATGTTCGGCATTTCTGCCATCGACATCGCGCTCTGGGACCTCGCGGGCAAGAGGGCGGGGCTGCCGCTCGGACAGCTCCTCGGCGGGCCGGCCACGCCGCCGCTGGTTCCAGGCTACGCGAGCCTGCTCAAGTATCGGGATCGCGAGCTCGTCGCTGCGGCCGTACGCTCCGCCGTCGACGAAGGCTATCCCGCCATCAAGCTGCACGAGACGGGAGAGCCCGAGATCGCGGCGGCGCGCGAGGCGATGGGGGCCGACATGCCGCTCTGCACGGACACGAACTGCCCGTGGACGCCGGCGGAGGCGCTCGCGATGGCGGAACGGCTCAAGCCCTATGACCTTTACTGGCTGGAGGAGCCCATCTTCCCACCGGAGGATTTTGCGGCGCTGGCCCGGCTTCAGCAGGAATCGGGCATCGACCTCGCCTGCGGCGAGAACGCCTGCACCGCGTTCGAGTTCCGCCGCATGCTGGATGCCGGCGCGGTGCGCTACGTGCAGCCGAGCGTGACCAAGGTGGGCGGCGTGACCGAGTTTCTCAAGGTGCTCGCGCTGGCCGAGGGCTATGGCGTCACCCTGATGCCGCATTCGCCCTATTTCGGCCCTGGCTGGCTTGCCACCCTGCAGCTTCTCGGGGCGATGCCTCTAACCGGCTGCCCAGGCGGGGGCTGGGCGGAGCGCTTCTACACGCGGCTCGAGGCGACGCTTTATCCGGGGTTCGTCTCCCCGGACGAGAACGGCCTGTTCCGCATTCCCACCGGCCCCGGCCTCGGCGCCGAGCCCGACCCGGACGTCATCCGCGACTACCGCGTGTCCACTTAGATTTGGTCGCGGTCGCGGTCCTCACTTGCCCGGTACGCCCAGCCGGAGCGCGCCGACGCGGATCAGCAGGTAAATGATGAACAAGAGGAGGAAGACCAGCGCGTTGACGATGGTGGCCAACGCGTAAAGCTCGGGCTCGATGCCGTGACGCAACGTTCCCCAGGCGATGGTGGGGAGCGTCGGGATCGCGGCCACGTTGTAGAACGTGATCTCGAAATTGTTGAAGCCCAAGATGAAGCTGATGATGAAGGCGCCGAGCACGGCCGGCCAGATGTTCGGGAACGTGACCTCACGAAAGCAGCGCAACGGCCGCGCACCGAACACCTGGGCCACTTCGTCGAAGCGCCAATCGTAACGCACGAGCTGCGCCAGGATTACGAGGAACGCGAACGACACGCTGTAGGTCGTGTTGGCCACGATCGCGGATTCGATGTTGCCGGGAATGCCGAGCACGTTGCGGTTGAACATCAGGGTCGAGATCCCGATCAGGACCTGGGCCACGAACAGGGGCGCGAGGAACAGGACGACGATGATGCCGCGCCGCCGCACGGAATAGCGCAGAAGCCCGATCGCGGCGGTCGTCGCGAACAGCGTCGAGAGCAGAGCCGTGCCGAAACCGATGAAAACGCTGTTCAGGAGGCCCGCGTGGAAGTCGCTCATGATCATGAGGCGCGCGTACCACTCGCCCGTGAACTCCGGCGGGAAGGGCCACACGCTGTTGTCCACGACCGAGAGGTAGCCGATGTAGAAGATGGGGAAGTAAAGGAACAGGTAGAGCACCAGCAGCAACACGGTCTGGCCGCTAATCACGAAGCGCTCGCCTGGATTCACTGCGGCCATGTCAGGCCCCAGCGCCTGTGAAGCCCGCGCGGCGCAGCCGAATCGTGCGCCAGAGCATGAAGGTGACCACGAGCGAGGCCACGCACATCACCACCCCCATCGCCGAGCCGAGCGCCCATGTGCCGGCCGAGCCGAACTGGTGCTCGAGACGGTTGACGAACATCGCGCCGTCCGGGCCGCCCAGGAAGCGCGGCGTTACCGACGCGGCGAAGGTGGGCACGAACACCAAGACGATTCCGATGGCGGTTCCGATCCAATTGAGCGGCCAGGTCACCTCGAAGAACGCCCGCCACGGCCTCCCGCCACAGACCTTCGCCACCTCCAGCAGCTCGAAGTTGAAAAGGGACAGGTAAATCGCGAGCAACATGAAGGGCATCCACAGGTAGATCAGACCGACCGCGCTCGCGATATTCGTGTACATCAGCACTTCGATGGGCTGCACCCCCAGCTCCATCAACGCCATGTTGACCAGCCCGATGGGCCCCAGAATCTGCTGCATCGCGGTGATCCGCAGCAGGATTCCAGTGAGAAAGGGCGCCGCGGTCAGCAGCACGAGAATCAGGCGGTAACGGCCGCCGTGCTTGGCGATCAGGTAGGCGCAGGGCCAGGCGTAGAGGAGACAGACGGCGGAGACCGCAGCGGCCATGGCGAGCGAGCGCAGCAGGAACTTGAGGTAGATCCACTCACCCAGAACCGACCCGTAATTGTTTACGTTCCAGTCGGAGATCAGCTCGTAGTTTTCGGTCCGCCAGAAGCTGAAGACCAGGATCGAGAGCAGCGGGATCAGCAGAAAGAGGACGATGAAAAGCGCGCCCGGCCCCACCAGCGCCGCAAAGCGCACGCGCGGGTCGAGATGGAGCGCTCGCCGACGCCTCACGGCACGCCGTCCTCCGCCGCCTCCCGAATGGCGGTGCAGACGTGGAGGCTGTATTGCGGCACAGCGCGCACCCTCACGGCGCGTCATCCGCGATCGTGAAGACGTCGGCCGCCTCCACAGCCCAGCCCAGGCTCGCGCGGGAGCCTCGGTCGACCCCTGCAATGCTGGTCGGCCCGCTCACCACCAGTTCCACATCGT
This sequence comes from Alphaproteobacteria bacterium, assembly GCA_963422645.2. GTDB lineage: Bacteria > Pseudomonadota > Alphaproteobacteria > UBA828 > UBA828 > WTGU01. The sequence goes on along the minus strand of CAXXVO010000004.1, from coordinate 7,653 downwards.
TGTCGGCGCGCACGATGTAGTCCGCGAACTGGCCCTTGAAGATGATGTCGCGCACCAGCCCTTCGAGCCGATTCTCGTGCGGAATGCCCTCCGTCGCGGCGCTGAGCGCGATGCGTTCGCTCTTGAGATAGATTTCCACCGCATCGCCCGGCCGGGCGCCGCCCGCGGCGCGTCCAGTCAGCGTGATGCCGCCCCAGTCGATGCGGAGGCGCTCGCCCTCACCCTCCATCACGCGCCCGGAGAGCTTGTTCGGCGCGCCGACGAAGGAGGCGACGAAGCGCGTGGCAGGCGCGTTGTAGACTTCCAGCTTGGGTCCGATCTGCTCCAGCACGCCCTGGTGCATCACCGCCATGCGGTCGCTCATGGTGAGCGCCTCTTCCTGGTTGTGGGTCACATAGACGAAGGGGATGCCCAGCTCTTCCTGGTAGCGGCGCACCTCGATTTCCATCTCCTTGCGCAGTTCCCGGTCGAGGTTGGCCAAGGGCTCGTCGAGCAGCAAAAGCTCGGGCCGCGCGATCAGTCCCCGCGCGAGCGCGACCCGCTGCTTCTGGCCGCCGGAGAGCTGGTGGGGAAAGCGCTCGCCGAGCCCTTCCATGTGGACGAACCCGAGGATCCAGTCGAGTTGTTCCTGCCGCTCGGCCACGCTCCGGCCCTGCATCTTGAGCGGAAAGGTGATGTTCTCCGCCACTGTGCGGTGCGGGAACAGGAGGAAGTCCTGGAAGACCATGCCGATGCGGCGCAGATAGGGGGGCAGCGCCGTGACGTCGGTGCCGCCGATCTCCACGCGGCCCTGATCGGGCGTTTCCAGGCCCGATACGATGCGCAGCAGTGTGGTCTTGCCCGAGCCGCTGGGCCCCAGCAGCGCAAAGAACTCGCGGCTGCCGATCTCCAGGCTCACGCCGTCGACCGCACGAACCGCGCCGAAGCGCTTCTCGACCGCCTCGATGCGCAGGATGGCCTGGTCGCTCATCGCGCCCAGTTACCCGTTACCCTGACCGTCGCCAAGAGCGCCGCACAATCGTTTCGCGGTTGGGCGAGCAACGTCGGCACTCTGGCAGAGGGACCGGATCGTGGGGCCCGGTCCCTCTGCGCCGTCTTGTTGTGAAGTATCCGGCCTAGGCCGCTTCCACTGCCGACCAGATGCGCTCCCATTTCTCGGGTGATGAAGGCGCGTCGAACTGATAGAGGCCGTGAACAGCGTCGGTCTCGTTGAGGAACAAGGTTTCGACGTAGCGCTCCGGCAGCATGTCGCGAACGTCGACGGTGGGCGCCCAGCCGATTTCGACCGCCACCGTTTTCATGGCCTCGCGCTCGAGCCGGAAGTCGATCCACTTGTGCGCGATCTCCATCTTCTCGCTGTCGGTTACGCCCGAGGTGATGGACCACTGGTCCACCCATCCGAGTCCGCCTTCCGTTGGCTTGAGGACGTGGCGCATGTTGAGATCCGACTTGCCGTCCAGCTTGTCGAAGTGAATGCGCCGGTAGATTCCGGACCACTCGGGCGACGCCCACACCACCTGGGCGCGCAGGAGCCGCTCCAGGGTGTCCTCGTCGTTCCAGCGATTAACCAGCAACCCCTTCTGCTTGATCAGGAGGCGCTTGCACTCTTCGAGCTCCTCGTCCGTGAGCACGTAGGGGTTGAAGGTCTTACCGTCGGGCCGCGGGCCGTCCTGCGTGCCCATGTTGTGCGCGGCGAGAATGCCGGCCAACGCAATGTTCTCCTCGAAGCGGGCACTGGTCGAAAGATGCCCTTCGTACTTTTCGTCGAACAGAAGGTTCACCGACTCCTGATCCTCGGCCGCAACCTTGTCCATGTTGACCGTGAGGCCATACCCGCCCCAGCAGTTGGGCGCGGCAATCATGTCCTCGCTGTCCTCCGCACGCAGCAGCGTGAATTTGGGAGGCACGAAGTCATCGAACACGTTGCTCAGATCCAACTTCGAATAGTCGACGGGTTGGACCAGCCCCTGTTTGGCATAGAGGCGCGGCCAGAATCCGTCGGCCATCACCAGGTCGAAATCCTGGGTACCACCGGCCCTGAGCTTGTTCCAGGCTTCGGAATTACCGTCGAAGAACCCGGCGCTGACCTTGACGTCGTGCCGGTTCTCGAACTCGGCGGTCAGGCTCTTGACGTTGTAGTGCTCCCAGCCGAGCCAGCGCAGCTCCAGCGTCGCCGCCTCCGCGTCACGCACGAAAGGACCGATGCTCTTCCAGGTGAACCCGGCGGCCGTCAACGCCGCAGCACCCTTGAGCACGCTCCGCCGCGATACGCGACGACGCGTCGTCTCCGATTTCGAGTTGGTCTTGCTCATCGATATTCCTCCCCTTTGGTGTGGCGTAGCAAACCGGTTAACCCAGTCAGTCGCCTTCGCTCTCGTCGCTGAGGTCCGCAGCAGGTCGTACAAGGACCTTGGAATGGGTGCAATTGGCAAGGATGATAGGTAACTGCCCAGGTCTGATTCTGCCGAGCACTCGGACGTGATGGATTGATGGTTCTGACCAGCCAGGGGTCAGGCGGCGCTTTCCCGGAGCAGCGCAGGATTTCAGAAGCGCAATACGGGGATCAGCTGGATTGGATCGGGGTGCGCCAGGGTTTCGAGGACATTCCAGCGCTGTTTTCGAGCGGTGGCGATTGAGCGTGCGCCCAGCATTTGATGGTGCGGTTTTCGGATTATTTGATGTTCGTGATGCGGCGCTTGGTTGATCTGCGAGAGCGGTGAGTGGCCTGGCTTTCATCGAGACCGCAGGAGCATCTCGTTCCAGTCCTTGGCGTGTCGTGGGCGCAACCTTTTCACCCTTGGATCGTTGAGCACGAGATGCTCGGCGGCAGTGTCGCCGGCGCTGTCTGCGTCGTAGGCACAGACGATGCGACGTGGCTTCCACTCCTTGATCCAGGGCGGGACCGAGCTGGCGATGCCGGCGGTTGAGGCGACGACGGCGCCGTTCTCGCGCGTCCCCTCGACGCGCAGGCTTCGTGCAGAGATGGCGTCGACGGCGCTCTCGGTGAGGATGACGAGGGCGGGCTGGTTTCGGTCGCAGTGGAGCCAGAAGCCGCCACGCGCCTTGCGCGATCCCGGGGCCATGCCCCTGAAGCGTTTTGTTCCGGGCTGCGGCGCGGTGCCGAGGATCTCGGCGCCGGTCGTGTGCCCGCTGGCGTTTCGGCAGATGAAGACGGCGTTGATCCTGTCATCGGCGTAGAGGAGGCCTCGGCCGTGGCAGGCTTCGAGCACGTCGGTGCCGATAGCGCGTTGGCGGATGAGGGCGTCCCGGACCCTGGGCCAGGCGCGGGGACTGGGCCTTGGCAGCCGCAGGCGTCGCGGGGCGGCTGGGATGGTGGTGATCTCCCTCCGCCCCTCATGGCTTCCGAGGAAGCGGAGGGCTTCCGGGAAGCGGCATCCCGTCGCATGGATGACGAGGTCGATGGCGCCACCCCCTCCCGTGCCGCGCAGGTGATCGAAGAACTTCTCGCCGTTGATGCTGATGACCGAGCCCCCGCGCTTGAAGCGCGCCCGGTCGGTCGGGTCTCTGCGGTAGCCGAGGGCGGCGGCGACCCGGTCGAGGGGGATGTTGCGGCAGGTGGCCAGGGGATCGCCGCCGCTCATTGCCGGGTCCCGGCGAAGGTCTGCTTGGAAGGGAGGCTGACGGCGTTCCCGTTCCTGTACCCTTCAACGCTTAAGAGTTCCGGGAACGGGAACGGGAACGCCTCATCCCGCACTTCCGTTGATGGCGGCAGGGGATTGCGGCTCCCGGTGCGCCTCGGCGGCTGCGAGGCGATAGCCACCCCTGGGCGCCCGTTCGATGCGCCCCTCCCTGGTGAGGCTCTCGATGGCGGCAACGACGGTGGCGTTGCGGGCAGCGGCGCGTGAGCGGATCTGGGCTTTCGAGAGCGGCTTTTCGGCCTGCTCGATCGCCTTGAAGACGCGCTGCTCGACGGTGGCGGGCTCGTGCCTGTCTTCATCTGCCGCGTCCTGGTGCAGACGGAAGGCCGGCCCATGTCCGCCGTCGACGAGTTCCAGCTCGATGTCGTTGAGGCCCCGGGCGTCGCGCTGCTCGACCGTCATGACGATCTTCTTGTCGCGCCGGCGCAGGTACAGATTTGAGTCACCCCAAGCGTGCAGCTCGCTGCTCCCGCGCAGGGCCTGCCCCGGCCGGGTGCCGCCGCTCTTGCGGGCGTGGTGGACGAGGAGGACGGCGGTTTCGAAGCGGCGCTGCAGTTCGCGCAGGAAGCCGAGGATGGGGGCGATCTCTGCGACGGCGTTCTCGTCGACGCTGTGCAGGCGGACCAGGGGATCGAGGATCAGGAGGCGCGGTTCGATGCGCTCCACGGTCTGCTGCAGGCGTTGACGGTCGCCGGGCCGGTCGAGACGCAGGGTGGGCACGTCGATGACGGCGATGTCGAGTTCGTCGAAGGGGGTGGCGGCGGCGCGGGCGATCCCCTGCAGACGCTTGCGCACCCTGTGGCCGGCGTCCTCGGCGGCGAAGAGCAGCACGGTGCCGCTTGCGCTGGGGCGGTAGTGGCGCAGGCATGGGACGCCGGTGGCCACGGCGACGGCGAGATCGAGCGCGAGCAGGGATTTGCCGCACTTGGGCTCGCCGCCGACGATGCCCACGGCCTGCTCGGCCCACAGCGTGTCCACCATCCACTGTTGCGCCCGGGGGCGATCCTCGAGCTGCATCGGCGCCCGTGTCGGGAAGCCCTTCACCGCCGTGCCCTCTTCGGCTTGGCGGGCTCGCCCAGGATCTCCATGAAGAGCTTCTCGTCGAGAACCTCGCGGTTCTTCTCGGCGCCGGCGGCGAGCAGCATGTCGCCCATGACGGTAAGCGCCCTGGGGTTGCCGCCGGCGTGGGTGACCAGGGTGTCCTTGAGCTCTGCGCTCATGAGGCCCGGATTGCCGGCCTGCTCGACCAGATGGTCGAGCAGGGCCGCGAGGTCGCCGGCGTCTGCCTGGGTCATGACCAGGCGCTGGCGCAGGCGCGAGGCGATGGGCTGCAAGTCGGGCTGGCGGAGCCTGTCGATCAGGCGGCTGTCGCCGGCGAAGACGACCGAGAGGATGGCGCGCGAGTCGAAGTCGGTGGACGCCAGCAGGCGGATCTCGGAGATCACCGAGGGCAGCAGCTCCTGGGCCTCGTCGATGAGCACCACGGGCCGCATGCGGGTGTCGTCGACATGGGTGAGCCATCGCTCGCGCAGGTTTTTGAAGCTGGCCCAGCGGTTGTTGTACATCAGGTCGACGCCGAACATCCCGCCGATCTCGCGGTAGAAGTCGGACAGCCTGGAAGAGGGGTGGGTGATGGCACAGACCCTGAGCCCGTCCGAGCGGCCGAGGCGGTCGGCGAGCACGCGCAACGCCACGCTCTTTCCGGTGCCGGGCTCGCCGGCGATCAACGCGAAGCCGCCCTGGCGCACAAGATGATGCTCGATTCTGAGGCAGAAGCTGTCGACGGCGGGGCTCACCATGAGGCTGTCGACCGGAAGGTCGGTGGCGAAGGGGTTCCATTTGAGCCCGTAGAAGGTGAGCAGCTCGCGGTTCATGACGGATCTCCCTGATCGTCGTCCTCGCCCGGACCGGGCGTCTTGTTATGGGGTACCCAGGCCGGCGGCAGGCCTGTTGCGGCCTGGGCGTCGAGCACGCCCTTGAGCAGCGGCGGAAGTTCGCCGACGCCCGCGCTGGCGCCGCCATGGTCGCTGCCGGGTCTCGCAGGACGGCGGACGCCATCGGCGTTGCCGCGCTTGTCGAGGGGGTACAGCGTGCACAGCCGCTCGCCGCTTCGGCCTTCCACCAGATCGACGCCGCTGAGGTCCCAGCGCGCATAGCGGACCCAGAGCGTCCTCAGGTGGCGCCACGGCTGTGGCACCTGGTAGCGGATGCCCTCGACCGAGACGGTGCCGTCCGAGCGCCTGAGCGTGCGCTTCCTGGCGATGCGGAAGGCCGCCTTGAGCTCGTCCGAGGCGGGGCAGGGCCTCGATGCCTTGACGCTCCCGGCGAGGCGTTCATGCGGCGTCATGCCGAGCTCGCGGTGCACCCGCCGATGGTAGTCCTGCTCCAGCCAGGCTATGGTGGCGTCGTTGAGCATCTTCAGGGTGAGCGCGTCGACGCCTTCGAGCTGAGCCATCAGGCGGCCCTCGACCGTGCCCCAGAACGACTCGATTTTTCCATTTTGATGGGGGCTGTAAGCGAGTGTCGTGGCCCCCACGATGCCGAGGCGGTGCAAGCCCTCCTCGACCTCGCCCGCCGTCATCGGCCCGCCGTTGTCGGTCAGCAGGGACCTGGGCAAGTCCCTCTTCATGAAGGCCTGACAGAGCCCGTGGACGAAGACCTCGGCGGTCTCCTCCAGGTACCACTGCAGGTGGCAGCCAAGCCTGGAGTGGTCGTCGAGGAAGCCGAGCAGGATGGGCGTCTGCCATTCGCCCGACGCCGTCAGCACGCGGCGCTTGCCGTGGTGGAAGTCCCCGTGCCACAGCGCGTGACTGCGAGACACCTCGTAGCTAAGGACCTCGCGGGCTTCGACCGCCGGCTTGTCCTCACCCTCGTGCCACTTCCTGGGGCGCTCGCGCACCAGGCCGCGATTGCGCATCGCCCGCGTCAGCGTCGCGTAGGACGGCATCGGGCCGAGCTCGGGATGGGTCGCAACATGAGCCTTGAGGGTCTCGTAGTGGAGCTGCGCCGCCCACGAGGGATGGACCCGGTACTGCTCGCGCAGCGCCGCGATCAGCCCCGCCGACATGGACCGCTCGCGGCCGACGTCGGTCCGAGGCTTCCGGCGCAGCGCCTTGACCGGGTCCTGCTCCTCTGCCCGCGCCCGGTAGTACCAGCGCTCGATCGTCGAGGCCGCAAAGCGCACCGGCCCCTTGCCCGACGGGTGCTCCCAGTCGCGCTGCGACAGACGCTCGAACTCGGCCCCCAGCTGGCCTGCAGGCGGCGGTGAAGCCAGAAGCGGCCCCACCACCGCAAAGCGCAGCCGGGCCCACTTCTCGCGCCTGGCGCCTGCGTCGTCCTTGTCCATTCCGGCATCCCTCCCTCGCCGCATCGGAGAGATGCCCATGTAGAACGCCCTATCCGGGCGTGACAGGAACACTTTCTGCGGGCGGCGCCGAGCCATCGCCGAGCCCGCAATAGCCCGTCCACGGCTTGAACCAGATCAGGCTCAGGAACAGACGCTCACCGAAGCGTCCGCCCCGCATCTGCCGCAGCACGAAGAGCAGCGGCACCTCCTCGGGTGGCATCACCAGTTCGCCACGCTTCGCTCCCCAGGGCTCCGTCGCCGGGAACGCCTCCAGCCACCACTTCCGCCAGCGGCGCAGTGTGGCGACCGAGACCCCCCACTTCCGCTTGATCGTCTGCAACCGCACCCCGCCTCTCAGAACCAGTGCACTCAACAGAACGAACAGGGCGCCCAGATAAAAGCGGCGCCCGAAGAATCGTACCGATGGTGGGGTCGCTCGCAGGCGGCAATCCGCGCAGCAGAAGCTGAACCGCCGCGTGCCCTCTTCCCTCAACTCGGCTGCCAGACCGTACGGCTTGCGCGGATACGTCGCGCTGTGCAGCTTGCCGGGGCAGTGTCGGCAGCCCGCCTCGCGGCAGCGCGCCGCCTCGGCCTCATCGACCTCGCGCAGCCAGGCCCAGACCAGGGCGTTGCAAAGCATGGAGTGGC
>CAXXVO010000003.1:0-26338 GCA_963422645.2 Alphaproteobacteria bacterium | reverse complement strand
ATATTCGGTACCGTTCTGCAGCCCCGTAATGTTGCGCAACCCGATATAGGAGGAGCCAAATTGAGTCAACTCGGTGACGATCGTTTGGCTGGCTGAGTCCCATGAATTCTGATCCGATGTCCACTGCACCTTGTAGCCGACAACAGCCGATCCACCGTCCCGTGCCGGTGGCCACCACCGGATCCTGAGTTTGCCGTCGTTTCGGCTGGACAGGGATATCGAGGCAGGGGCCTCGGGCGGGGCCAGGGAACGCGTCAGAGACACCGTATACGTTTTGCGATCGATGGTGTTCTCCGCCGTGACGACGATGTCCAGGGTGTTTTGTCCGGCGCCGAGAGGGACCTGATGGCCGGACGCATCGGTATCGACGTCTACAGAGGGCGAGAAGGCGACTGTGGCACCGGAATCGCTCGGCGTCGGCGTGACAGTCGCCGCCGTCACGGAATACGGTACGACAACTCGGTACTGCTCGGTGGCGGGCGCGAATGCCGGCGTCAGCGTCGCTCCGGACACAGTCAGCGCACTCAACGTCGCATCGGACGATGCCGTCCCGGAATTGATAACGGCGTGGCTGCTCAGAGCGGGCGCCTTGTTGCCCAACCAGTCCTGCAGGGGCTGGGCCGTGGCGCCTGTCGGTATCGCATAGCTGAGCGTGACGGCATCGCTCGCAGACGCAGCGCTCGACAGCGTCAGGGTGACCTCGGTCCCCTGGATGTTCACGCCGGTAACCGCTACGGCGCTTCCCCCGACCACCACGGTAAAGACACTGGTAGACGGTACGGGATTTGTATCAAGAATTTCATCAAACGTGAGACGAAGGATGGCGCCAACGATATTGGCGCTAACGAGCTGAGGCTGTTCACCGGAACTTGGCGTTGCGAGTAATTCAGCGGAGTAGCCCGATGTTCCCGCGAATCTTGCGCCCACACGAACACAATACTCCTGTCCGTTCTGAAGGCCTGTAATTGTGTAGGACGTCTGAGTGCTTGCCACTTCAGTGTACGTCACACCTACGTAATTAAAACCACAAAATTTGAGGCCCTGATTGTGCCCGTACAGACGCGGAATGATATGGCTCACGATATACTCACGGATTGACAAATCTCGTTCAGCCGGAGGCTCCCAAGTCACACCCAGTATTCCATCGCCCGGCGTGACGCGGACATTGATGGGCTCAAGTTCCGAGGCAGCCAACGCGCCGGATACTTCAAATGCCACCAAGATAAGAAGTGCTGCCAGGGAAGCCTGAATGATACGAGTTACCAACTTCATCTCGACGATGTTCCTGGACTGCTAAACCGAATGCTCCGATCGCGCGACTGAAGCGCCGACATACGGGCGAGGGGGGTCTCTCTTGCCGGCGCGGTGGGGGACGGCTCTTGCCGGGCAGGCCCACGTGTCCGCGCTTCGGCGCGTGCGTCCCCTGCTGCCGCATGGCAGGGCGCCGCCTCGAAACGAGCCATGCGGCCGACGTCTCTCGGAACAGGATCGCGGCCGGGCGCGGGCCAGGATGGGGGCGGCGCTGCGGCAGCCGCAGCGCACACCCTCATCGGCACCGTCAGTTCGAAGGGAGGCGTACCGCAGGCCGGGCGCGCCGCTGTCCTCGACCGCTTCGCCGGCCTGCTTCGAGCGTTCTGCGCGAACGTCTACCGCGGTATTGGAGGGCTTACCGGCAAATAACCCTGGCCGCATTGACTGCGGTCTTCGTTCAAGGGCTGGCACGCAACATTCACCTCTTGACCGTCCGCGCGATCGTGCCGCATGACGCGTAAACGACGCTGCACGATCCTGCTGTGATACTCTTTCATATCAAATAAGATATATCAAATATGGGCAAGATGTGAGTTGCTCGACATACGGCGGACCTCGTGCGCAAGAACACGGGCGCAGAGCCACGGGCGCTCGACCCGCTTGTCGTTGAGCCGCCAACCGGCGTCGCGCAGCAGGGCCGCGCTCCGCCGGTAGCCGTAGCGGCCAAGAGGGCGGCCATACCTGCTCACGGACGGTGCCCGCGCGATTTAGCGAAGCCGTTCTCTCTTTTCTCGCGCGCAAGACAGCTTAGAGTCGGAGGTCATATTTCGGCCATTGGCAGGCGATTCGGTGCCTGCACTTGTCGCCTTGAATCGCAATCGGCAAGACCGCGCTCCCGAGTACCGATCCGGCTCGCTCCGACCGCTGTGCGAGGATCGACGGCCACCGCGCCGAAGAGCGGACTGAGCCTCGACTCTGTCGGAACGGCGGTCGGATCGGACATCTGTCATGCCCGGCGTTCGGACAAGTCGAGCCATCATCGCTGGCACTTGCGACCGGTCGGGCGTGCGAACAATTCGTCGGGCTGCGGATCGACCGCGTTCCCGCGTTGCGGCCCCGAACCACGAAAGCGGTTGATCACACGCGACCGCTATCCCTATCATGCTCTGATTGGCGACCGTGACACGAGAATAATGAATGGCACGGCGCTGGAATCGGGGAGGGTAACGCTATGAATGGCTTTCTGAAAACGGCGGGTGCTTTGGCGACCGCGGGCGCCGTGGTAGCCGCCAGCGTGGCCGGCACCGTGCGTGCGGAGGCGGAGGATACGGTCAAGGCCGGCGTAATTCTGGTAGTGTCTCAGTTTGAATTTTTCCCCCAATAACAACAATGCGCTATGTATCAAACTGAGACACTACCCGGCGGCCCGTCCCCTTCCCCCATAATGAGTGAGCCGGATACAGTGCCCCGCCCTGCGCGCGTCGCGACGCAAGCGAGCGGGCGCTAGGCCAGCATGCAGACCCTCGACCGCCGCAGGATGATCGGTTGGGCGGTGGTCATGCCGCTCATAGGCGGCTTGATCGTCTTTGCGGTCTATCCCTTCATCTACCTGATCTTCCTTTCCTTCTCGGATTCCAATCTCGGAACGCTGTTTCGGGGATGGGTCGGAGTCGAGAACTATTCCGATGCCATCGGGCAATCGAAATTCACCGCATCCCTTCTCCGTTCCGCCATCTTCGCGCTCATGACGACCCTGGCTTCCGTCGTGCTCGGTGTGGTCGTCGCCCTTCTCCTCGATCGTGCGGTGAAGGGCAGGCAGATCCTGCGCACGCTCATTCTCCTGCCGCTGATGACCCCGCCGATCACGGTCGCCGTCATGTGGCAACTGCTGCTCATGCCGAAGGGGGGCTGGCTCAACAGCTTCCTCATGGACATGGCGCTCTTCAGCCAGCCCGTGAGCTTCCTCGGCTCGCCCACCATGGCGTTCCCCTTCGTCTGCCTCGCGGACGTGTGGCAGTGGACGCCCTTCATTGCGCTGATGACCTATGCGGCGCTGCAGACCCTGCCGGAGGATGTCTACGAAGCGGCCAGGCTCGACGGAGCCTCGGGCCCCGCGATGTTCTGGTCCATCACCTTGCCGATGTTGGCGCCCGCGCTGCTCGCCATTGCGGTTCTCAAGCTCGTCATCGCCTTCAAGGTTTTCGACCTCGTCTTCGTGCTGACCGGCGGCGGACCGGGTCAGGCGACGACCGTCTCGAGCTTTTACATCTACCGCGTGGCGATCCAGCAATTCGACATCGGCGCGGCGGCGGCGCAGACGCTCATGTTCGCGGTGGTGGTGGGCCTCATCACCATCCCCTTCACCACCGCGCACGACTTCGCCGAGAAGAAGCTGTCGTGAGGTCTCTCGGCAACAGACCCATCGATGGCGGCACCTGGCTTTCGGAGGCGCCCGTCGATCTCTGGACCCTCGCACGGTGGGCGGGAACTGCGGCGGTGGTGCTGTTCTTCATCTTCCCCATGATCTTCATGTTCATGGTGTCCCTGAAGACGCAGCCCGACATCGCGAGCGGCGGTTTCATACCGACGGAGTGGTTCTGGCAGAATTATCCCGACGCCTGGAACTCCGTCGCCGTCGGCACCTACCTGCGCAACTCGATCGTCGCCGCCGCGCTGGGCGCGCTGGTCACGCTGGTCATCGCCGTGCCTGCGACGCACGCCATCGTGCGCTATCGCATCGGCGGCAAGTTCCTGCCGGCCTTCATCCTTGCCACTTATGTGGCGCCGCCTATCGTCGCGCTCTTTCCCCTCTTCTTCCTGCTGCGCTCGATCGGGCTGGTGAACTCTCTCTTCGGCATGGCGCTGGTCTACGGCGTGATGAACCTGCCGGTCGCCTTCTGGCTTCTGTCGAGCTTCGTGCGCCGCCTGCCGGAGGAGCTGGAGGACGCCGCGCGTATCGACGGTGCAGGCTACGGCTCCGTACTGTTCCGCATCATGGTGCCGCTCCTCATGCCGGGCATCATCAGCACCGGGATCATCTGCCTGATCCTGGCCTACAACGAATTCCTGCTGGCTTCATTCCTGACCAGGAGCGAGAGCACGCAGACCCTGCCGGTGGGCCTCTCGCTCTATCAGGGTGACCGGCAGCTTCGCTACGGGCAGATGTCGGTCGCGTCGCTGATCGGCATCGTGCCGGTCTATCTGCTGGCGATGTTCTTCCAACGCTGGCTCATTCGTGGATTGACGGCAGGGAGCGCGAAGTAGCGATGAGGGAACCAGCCGAGATCGCGGCCATGCTCAAGGAGCTGGTGGACGTGCTGCTGCCGGGCGACGAGCACTTCCCCGCCGCAAGCGATGCCGGCACCCACGGCATCGTGGCGGATCGCTTGGTGGCGCAGGTCGGCGAGACCGCGCTCGACGATCTCGCGCAGACGGTCGCGGACTGCGGCGGGCCGCTCACGCCGCTCAGCCCTGCGGAGCGGCAGGCGGTGGTGCGCCTGATGGTGGAGAACCACCAGGAGCAGTTCGAGACGCTCCGCATGGTGAGCTACCTCGCCTATTACGAGAGCCCCGCCGTGGTGCGCGCCGTGCGCGCGGTCGGCCATGTCTACAACGACGCGCCGCAGCCTGCGGGATACGCCATGGCCCCCTTCGACGAGAGCGACCCCCTTGAGGCGCCAGCGCACCGTCGCGGCCACTACGTGAAGACGGATGACGTGGCGCGCCTCGATCTCGCGCCGCTGCCGCCCGATCCGCTGGCGCCCGAAGCGGTGACGGCGGACGACGCGGTGGCAACCGGCCGGGGCGCCATCGCCAAGGGCGCGGGCAGTCGATCCGCCGGCCGGACGTAGGGGCAGGTCATGGCCAGCGTCGAAATCAGAAACATCTACAAGTCCTTCGGCCCCGTCGAAGTGATCCACGGCATCGACGTCGACATCGAGGACAAGGAACTGGTGGTGTTGGTGGGGCCGTCGGGGTGCGGCAAGTCGACGCTCTTGCGCATGATCGCCGGCCTCGAAGACATCACCGCAGGCGAAATTTCTATCGGCGACAAGGTCGTGAACCGCGTCGCAGCCAAGGACCGGAATATCGCAATGGTGTTCCAGTCCTACGCGCTCTATCCGCACATGACCGTCTACCGGAACATGTCGTTCGGGCTCCGGATGCGAAAGATCCCGCGGGACGAGCAGGATCGCCGCATCAAGTGGGCGGCGGAGGTCCTGGAGCTCACCGATTACCTCAAGCGCTATCCGCGCCAACTCTCGGGCGGGCAGAGGCAACGCGTCGCCATGGGCCGTGCGCTGGTGCGGGAGCCCATCGCCTTCCTCTTCGACGAACCGCTCAGCAACCTCGACGCCCAGCTCCGGGTCCAGATGCGGACCGAGATTCGCGAACTCCACCAGCGGCTGCAGACGACCATGATCTACGTCACCCACGATCAGGTGGAGGCGATGACGCTCGCCGACCGCATCGTCGTCATGCGCGACGGCTATATCGAGCAGATCGGTGCGCCGGAGCATGTCTATGACCGGCCGGCCAACACCTTCGTCGCGAGCTTCATCGGCTCGCCGGCGATGAACATGCTGCCCGGCACGCTGGGGCCGGATGGCACCATCGCACTGGAAGGCGGCGTCACGGTCCGGCACGACCAGGACCTGGCGGCGCAGGCGGGCCACAGCGTCCTCTATGGCATTCGGCCGGAGGATCTTCGCCTCGTCGGCGAAGGCGAAGGCTTCCCGCTCACCATCGACGTGGTCGAGACAACCGGCCGGGAGATCGAGCTGTTCGGCTCGCTCGGCGCGCGGCGGATCTGTGTCCTGCTGCAGGCACGAGCCTCCGCCCGCCCCGGTGACACCGTATGGATCGATCCGGCTCCCGAACGCGCGCATGTCTTCGATGCGGAGAGCGGCATCCGCCTCGACACGGCCGGCCAGGCCTGAGGCGAACGCCATGACCGGGCGCACCACGCACGATCATGCCGACGTCGTCATCGTCGGCTCCGGCCCCGGCGGCGTGATTCCGGCCACCGTGCTGGCGAGGAAGGGCATCAGGGTAGTCTGCCTCGAGCAGGGGACCTGGTTCCCGCCGGCCGAGCGCCCACATCACGGCCGGGACTGGGAATGGCGGCGCGCCACCGATTGGTCGATCGCTGTCAACGTGCGCGGCCACCCGCACGACTACCCCGTGGACAGCACGGACGAGACGACCCTGATGTGGAACGGGGTGGGCGGCTCTACCGGCATCTACACCGCCACCTGGCCGCGCTATCGTCCCTCGGACTTCCGCAAGGGCACCGAGCACGGCCTGGCCCCGGACTGGCCGATTTCCTACGAGGACCTCGCCCCTTACTTCGAGATGGCGGACGAGGCCTGCGGCGTCTCCGGCTGGGCCGGCGATCCGGCGATGCCGCCGCGTGGCCCTTTCCAAACGCGCCCCGGCCCGCGTGGCGCCATGGGCGAGGTCGTAACGCGCGGCTTCGACTCGCTCGGTTGGCACTGGTGGCCCATGCCGTGCGCCATCCTGGCGGAGGGTTACGACGGCCGGCTCGCCTGCAATAACTGTGGTGCCTGCCAGAGCGGCTGCCCGCGCGGCTCGCTCAACGACATGGCCGTGACCCACTGGCCGAAGGCACTCGCGGCGGGCGTCGAGCTTCGCACCGACTGCCGGGTCGAACGCATCGAGACCGACGCGTCGGGGCGCGCCACCGGCGTCGTCTACGTCGAGCGCAACACGGGCGTGCGTCATGTCCAGACAGCGGACATCGTGATCCTCGCTGCCAACGGCGTTGGCACGCCGCGCCTGCTGTTGCTGTCGGAGAACGCGGCACACCCGAGAGGGCTTGCGAACCGCTCGGACCAGGTGGGCCGCAACCTGATGCACCACACGCTCGGCATGGTGGAGTGCTGGGTCGATGCACCAACCGAAGCGCACAAGGGGCTGATCTCCGCCATCGCGATCTGCGAGGAGTTCGCGGAAAGCGACACCGCGCGCGGATTCGTCAACGGCTTTACACTCCACATCGTGCGGCAGAACGGCGCGGGCTATCAGGCGCTGGGCTCGCACTCGGGCAACGTGGCGCCGTGGGGCGCGGATCACCACGCGTGGTTCGCCAGGCACTTCGGGCACGGCATCGGCATCCTCATCGTGGGCGACGACCTGCCCAGGCCCGACAACCGCGTCACGCTCTCCGACACCATGGTCGATTCGTCGGAGCTGCCGGCCCCCCGCATCGCCTATGGCATGTGCGAGAACGATGCGCGTCTCGCGCGTTTCGGAATCGACCGTGCCGTCGAGCTGGCGGGCGCAATGAATGCCTGGGACATCAAGGTCAATCCCTTCCGCGACGCGAAGGGAGTCTATGCGCCGCCTGCGTGGCATCTGCTCGGCACCGCGCGTATGGGCGCCAATGCCGAGACCTCCGTCGTCACC
Source organism: Alphaproteobacteria bacterium (assembly GCA_963422645.2). Taxonomy (GTDB): domain Bacteria; phylum Pseudomonadota; class Alphaproteobacteria; order UBA828; family UBA828; genus WTGU01. The sequence continues at coordinate 18,658 of CAXXVO010000003.1, read as the reverse complement.
AAGTGGCACCAGGCCTGGGATTGCCCCAATCTTTACATCACAGACGGCAGCGTCATGGCGACCGGCGCCGCCATCAACCCGACGAGCACGATCTCGGCGTTGGCCTACCGCGCCGCCCACCGGCTCGCCGACAATTTCGCCGAGGCACGCCGGGCGCAGGGTCCGTTGCTCGACGACTGAGAAAACCGGGTTAAGATGCGCTCGCGTCAGCACCGGGCGGAGGGAGCGATGGCCGGCTACACGCGCGAAGAGTTGCGGGAGATGGTGCAGCCCGACCGGGTGCATCGCGCCATCTACACCGACCCGGCGATCTTCGAGATCGAGATGGAAAAGATTTTCCGCCGGGTGTGGCTCTACGTCGGCCACGAGAGCCTCGTGCCGAATGCCGGCGACTACTACTGCACCCACCTCGCACGCCAGCCGGTGGTGCTGAGCCGGCACAAGGACGACGGCATCTGCGTGCTCTTCAACCGCTGCGGGCACCGTGGTGCCAAGGTGCTCAACGCTGAGCGCGGCAACGCCAAGGTCTTCACCTGCATGTATCACGGCTGGAGTTTTCGGCCGAACGGCGCGCTCGCCGGCGTGCCAATGCGAGCGGACTTCCCCGAGGAGCCGCTCGAGGACCCGCAGTTCGGCATGGCGCGGCTGCCGCGGGTGGAGAGCTATCGCGGCTTCGTCTTCGCCTCCTTCAACGCGGACGCCGAGCCCTTGCTGGACTATCTCGCCGAGGCGCGGAACGGCATCGACGAGCTCGTGGACCGTTCGCCCGAGGGCGACGTGGCGCTCTCCGCCGGCTGCCACCGCTACCACTATCGCGGCAACTGGAAGCTCCAGCTCGAGAACCTGGCGGACATGTACCACCCCGCCGCCTGCCACGCGTCCACGGTCGGCCCCGACGGCCGGCAATTCAAGCGCCGTGCCGGCGACGAAGGCGGCGATGCGGCGTTCTTCGCCCCCAACGGCGAAGCCATCGTCGCCCAGACCGGCGTGCGCGGCCTCAACAACCGCCACAGCTCCGAGGCGTCGCTCTTCGACAAGGAGCAGGCGGGGGGCCACTGGGACGACTATCGGGCGATCATGGTGGCGCGCTACGGCGAGGAGCGCACAACGGACATCCTGAAGAACCGTCGCCACAGCATGACCTTCTTCCCCAGCTCCGACATCCTGCTGGCGCAGACCTCGGTGCGGGTAATCCGGCCGGTCGCGGTGGACTTCACCGAGGTCGAGGTCTGGCCGGTTCGTCTCAAGGGCGCGCCCGAGAGCATCTCGGACGACCTCGTGCGCTTCGTGAACATGACTCACGCGGCCGCCTCCTTCATCCAGTCTGACGACATGGAGGCGTTCGAGCGCTGCCAGGAGGGGCTCACGACCCAGGGCACCGACTGGGTCCTCGTCGCCCGCGGCCTCGGCGCCGAGATCGACGAAGGCAACGGCGTATTCTTCGGTCCGCGCTCCAGCGAGGTCGGTCAGCGCGCCCAGCACGAGGCGTGGCGCGATCTGATGGGCGCATGAGCGTCACCGCCGAGGCCCGCGCCGCCGCCGGCTCGAACGCCGTCGTGCTGGAGGAGCTGCGCCGCTTCATCGAGCACGAGGCGGACCTGCTGGACGACCGCCGCTTCGACGAATGGTGCGATCTCTATACCGAAGACGCCGCCTACTGGGTGCCCGCCAGCCCTGAACAGGAGAGCTGGCACGATCACGTGTCGCTCTTCTTCGACGACAAGACGACGATGCGAGTCCGCGTCCAGCGGCTCAACCATCCCCGCATCCACTGCCAGAGCCCACCGTCCCGCTGCGTGCGGGTGATCTCCGGCGTAAGGCTCGACGAAGTGACGGCGGACGGCGCCTGGCTGGTGCGCTCCAAGTTCGTGATGGTGGAAGACCGCCCCGGCAACCCGCAGCGCGTCTTTGGCGGCCGCTATTCCCATACCGTCGTGCAAGAAGGCGAACGGCTGCGCATCCGGCTCAAGCGCATCGACCTCACGAACTGCGATCAGAGCTTCCCAATGCTCACGCAGCCGTTCTAGCCCGCATATCTCACCGAGCTTTCCCCAGCTTGTCCCCACAAGAATGCACCGCCTATGATGGCAGTACCGGTATGAAGTGCGCGTCCGCCAACGGGCAACAACAAGAACGCGTACTCGGCAAGACAAGCAGGAGGCTACTCAAATGAGAAAATATCTGCGCAATGCGGCGCTCGGGGCTGCGGCACTGGCGCTTCTCGCGGGCGGTTTGGCTCCGGCCGGGACGGCCGCCGCGGAGGAGAAGATCAAGGTCTATGTGAGCCTGGGTTTCGAGGGCAACACCTGGATGGATGCGTCCACCAACCTGCTGAGCTCGATAGCAGGGACCAATGACTACAAGGACCGGGTGGATATCGAAATCCAGTCCGCGCGCGGCAATGCGCAGACCCAGATCCAGCAGATCAACGCGATGGTGCAGGCGGGTGCGCAAGTCATCGTCGCGTGGGCAATCTCGCCGACAGCGCTCAACCGCGCCATTCGTAACGCCTGCCGCCGGGGCGTGGTCTTCATCACCTTCGACGCCCAGGTCACCGAGCCGTGCGCTTATCACGTCGGCATCAATCAGGACTGGGCCGGCGCGGGGCCGGCCGAATGGCTGGCCGAGGAGCTTGGCGGCAAGGGCAACATCGTCTTCATGGGCGGCATCCCCGGCAACATGGTCGACCTGCGGCGGAACTCCGCGGCCAAGGCGGTGTTCGCCGAGTTCGCGGACATCACGATCATCGCCGACACGCCGAGCATGTGGAACAACGCCACGGCGAAGCAGAAGCTCACCGAGATCGTCGCCACCCACGGCTGGGACAAGATCGACGGCCTGTGGACCCAGACCGGCTGCTACGTCTTCACCCAGATGCAGGTGGACGAGGGCCGCGGCGACCAGCTCAAGCCTTGCGCCGGCAACGGCACCAACGGTCACCGCGTGGCCCAGCTCGCGCCGGGAACGACCGAGGGCGCCTATGGGCTGCGCAGCGCCTCCATGGGCTCGCCGCCCTGGGCGGCGCCCTTTGCCTTCAAGCTCGGGATGGCAAAGTTCGATGGCGCCGAGATCCCGCGCTTCGCCGAAATCCCGATGCCCCTGATCACGCCGGGGCAGACGGAGCTCTGCGACACGGCGGACAAGGCCGAGCTCACCGCCAAGGAGTGGTCCTGCAATGCGGTGCCGCTTTCCGTCGCGCCGTCGAACTACTTCATCGACGTGTGGCATTCGCAGGTGCCCGAGCTCGACGTCTATTCCGCGCTCGAGGGCAAGGTGCCCGACGGTAGCTGATCGCAGCCCTGAGGCAGCGCCAACGGGCCGGGCCGGTCTCGGCCGGATCGGAGGCAATAGGGGCGCAGCACTTGTGGCTGCGCCCCGTGCTCCCGGCATGACCGGCGGGCGGCGGCGCGGAAGCCGGCAATGAATGAGCAGGCGCCGGCGGTTGAGGTCCGCGGCCTGAGCAAGGCCTTCGGCGCGACGGTCGCGCTCGACGACGTCTCGCTCGCCATTCCGCGCGGCGAGGTCCACGCGCTGCTCGGCGAGAACGGTGCCGGCAAGTCGACGCTGGTCAAGATCCTGAGCGGGCTCAGCCGGCCGGACACCGGCGACATCGAGTTGTTCGACAGCCCCGCACACATCCATACGCCAAGAGACTCCCACCGGCTGGGCATCCAGACCGCCTATCAGGAAATCTCGCTGATCGGCGACCTCACGGTCGTGCAGAACATGCTGCTGCCCTATGAGCCGACCGGCCCCAGCGGGAACATCAGACGGCGCGAATCAGAACAGAAAGTGCGGCGCGCCCTTGCCGACCTCGGCCTGGACGATATCGACCCCAACGCCGAGGTGCGGACGCTGGCGCTGCCGACGCAGCAGAAGATCGAGATTGCCCGCGCCGTCTCGCGCAAGCCGCGGTTGCTTCTGTTGGACGAACCGACCTCTTCGCTCTCCGGCAACGACGTGCAGTGGCTCGGCGCGCTGTTCGAGCGGCTGCGCGCCGAGGGAACGACCATCGTCTTCATCTCGCACCGGATGCAGGAGGTGCGGGACTTCTGCGACAGCCTGACGATCCTGCGCAACGGCCGCATGGTGGGAAGCTTCAGGGCCGACGAAATCTCCGACGACCGGGTGATCGAGCTGGTGATCGGGCGCTCGCTGGCGGCGACCTTCCCGCCCAAGCCGGCGCAGTTGGCAAAGCGCGGGGAGGCGCCGATCCTGGCCGGCGACGGATTGGCCATCGAAGGCGGCGTGCAGGACTTCTCGTTCGACCTCTGGTCCGGCGAGATACTGGGCGTGGGCGGACTGGAGGGCATGGGCCAGCGCGACCTCTTCCTCGCGCTCTTCGGCATGGTGGGGCTCAGGGCCGGCGACATCCGGATCGGCGGCAACCGGGTGACCCTGCGCACGCCGAAGGACGCGGTGAACAGCCGCATCGGCATCAGCTTCGTGCCGGAAGACCGCAAGACCGAGGCACTCTTCCTCGCGCTAACGGGCCGCGAGAACATCTCGCTCCCGATCGTCGACCGCTGCGTACGCTTCGGCCTCGTGGACCTGGCGCAGGAGGCGCAGGCGGTGGGACGGGCGCTGGACATGGTGCAGGTCGACAGGCGCGCGCTCCATAGCGCCTGCAATGTCTTCAGCGGCGGCAACCAGCAGAAGATCGCCATCGCCAAGTGGCTGCTCGCCGAGAGCCGCGTGCTGCTCATGTACGACCCGACGCGGGGCGTCGACGTCGGCACCAAGGCGGAGATCTACGCCCTCGTGCGCGCCTACGCGGATGCCGGCGGGGCCGTGCTCTACTACTCCACCGACGTGCCTGAGCTGGTGAACCTCTGCGATTCGGTGATGGTGATCTACCGCGGCCACAAGGCAGCCTCGCTCGCCGGCGCCGAGATCACCGAGGCCAGCATCATGCGCGCAGCGCTCGGCGAGGGCGCCAGATGACGACACTCGGGTTGCCGAGAGCGCCCTACCTGCCGCCGTTCAGCTGGTCGCGCCAGCGCGGCACGATCATCGCCATCGCCGTGTTCGCCGCCACCATGATCGCGCTGCAGCTCATCACCGGCCAGGGCATCGCCTACTTCGACATCAGCAGCATCAGCGCGAGCGCCGCGACGCTGGCGCTCGCCGCGCTCGGCGAGACCATCGTCATCCTCGCCGGTGGGCTCGACCTCTCCGCCGGCGCGGTGATCTCGCTTGTCAACGTGGTGCTGGTCACTCAGCTCAGCCCCGTCGCCGACATGGGGACCGGCCTCTTTACCCTCGTTGCGCTGGTCATCGCGCTCGGCCTGGGTGCCGCCATCGGCGCGCTCAACGGCTTCCTCGTCGCCTATGTGCGCCTGCAATCGATCGTGGTGACGCTCGCCACCATGTTCATCGCGCAAGGGGCGGCGTTGCTGGTGCTGAAGTTCCCCGGCGGCGAGATGCCGTGGGACTTCAGCCTGGTCTTCACCGGCGATGTCATCGCCGAGGGCCTGCCCGCCCCCGTCGTGGTCCTGGCGGTCGCCATCCTGTTCTGGCTCCTGCTCAAGAACACGCGGATCGGCACCGGCATCTATGCCATCGGCAGCGACGCAGGGTCGGCCGAGGCCAACGGGGTCGACGTCCGCCACACCCGCTTCTTCACCTTCACCTTCGCCGGCATGTGCTACGGCGCCGCCGGCCTCTTCATCACCGCCAACATGGGCGGCGGCGACCCGTTGATCGGCGCCAAGATGCTGCTGCAGATCTTTGCCGCCGTGGTGCTGGGGGGCACGCTGATCGGCGGCGGACGGGGCGGCGCTGTCGGCACGATCTTCGGCGCGCTCACGCTCACCGTGGTCGTGAACATCTTCCTCGTGCTCGGCGTGCGCACCTACTACACGCCGATCGTCGAGGGCGTGATCCTGCTCATCGCCGTGCTCGGGTTCTCGCTCGGGCGCGAGTCGCCCGTGGTGGAGATCACCCGCTTCTGGCGGGCGACGTTGCGAGCGCTCCGGGAGTCCTCCCTCCCCTCCAGGCTGCGCGTCGTGGGTGAGCCGATCCGGCTCGGTGGGCTGGACCCGCCGGCAGGCGGCGGCGCCAGCGTTGCCGCCGTCCCCTGGCTCGACCGGCACCGCGCGGTGCTGCGCTTCGCCGTGCCGGCCTACCTCATCTACCTCGTCATTCTGGGTGTCACCGTCGGCATCTTCGGCGGCGATTTCTCGCCGCTCGCCTATCTCAACGCGATGCTGATCCTGACCGCCTTCCTCGCCATTCTCGGCCTCGGCCAGGGCACGGTCATCATCACCGGCGGGCTCGATCTCTCGGTGCCGTGGACCATGACCTTCCCGGCGATCGTCGTCACCACCCTCTGCAACGGGGTCGACGCGCCGGCGGCGTGGGTGATCCCGGCGGCGCTCGGGATCGGGATCGCCATCGGCTTCCTCAACGGCATGACCATCGTCCTCTTCGGGCTCTCGCCGATCATCGTGACGCTTGCCATGAACGGCATCCTGGAAGGGGTGTCGCTGCTGTTCAGCTCGGGCGCGCCCATCGGCAAGGCGCCGCCGGCGCTCGCCTGGTTCGTCACCGGACGCATCGGCGGCATCGCGCCGATCGGCTGGTTCCTCGTCGGCTTCGTCGTGGTCGCGACCCTCTACCTGAACAGGAGCGCGCAGGGCCGGCGCATCTTCGCCGTCGGCAACAGCCAGCGCGTCAGCCGCCTCTCGGGCGTGCGCATCGGCTTCCCGATCGTCGGCGCCTACATGCTGAGCGGCTTCTGCTCGGCGCTGGTCGGGGTCTTCCTCGCGGGCTTCAGCGCCCAGGCGTTCTACGGCATGGGCGACCCCTATCTGCTCTCCTCAATCGCCGTGGTCGTGCTCGGCGGCACCCTGATCACCGGAGGCCGCGGCCACTATCTCGGCATCCTCGGCGGCGCGATCCTCTTCACCGGCCTCGGCATCATGCTGTCCGGCACGGTGCTGCCCGAGGCCGTGCGCAACATCATCTACGGCCTCGTCCTGCTCGGCGCCATCGTCGCGCTCCGCGAGCGCTCGACTGCCTGACGCCGCTCCGCCCGCGTGGGGGCTGTTTCCCACCGTCGTGCAGGCGGTAGTGTGAGGCATGGGACAGGAGACTCCGCAGGCGACGCCTCAGCCCGCCGGTGTCGCGCGCACGGGCCAGGCGCATGCGCACGTGCTCGCCTTCCTGATGACCGTCGTCATCTCGACTTCTTTTCCTCTCGGCGAGCTCATTACCCACGGTCTCGACCCGGCCGTAATGATGTGCATCCGCTTCGTGCTCGCGGCGCTCCTGATGGCGCCGATCGTGGCCTGGCGAGAGGGGCTGGAGCTGCCGGACGCCAAGGCGTGCCTGCGATATTTCGCGCTCGGCGCGCCGTTGGCCTTCTTTTTCTGGTGCATGTTCGAGGCGCTGCGCGACACGAGCGCCCTCAACACCAGCGCGATCTTCACCATCGTGCCGGGCCTCTCGGCGCTCTTCGGTGCTGTGCTGGTGGGCGAACGGCTTGGCATCCATCGCCTGGCCGCACTCTTACTCGGTATGATCGGCGCGCTTTGGATCATCTTCCGCGGCGACCCGGCACGCCTGATCGCGTTCGAGGTCAATATCGGCGACGGGATCTTCCTCGCCGGCTGCGTCGGCTTCGGCATCTACGGCCCGCTCATCAAACGCCTGCATCGGGGCGAGCCGGTCATGGTGCTCACCTTCTGGACCCTGCTGGCTGCAGCGATCTGGCTGGTGGCGGCCAGCAACGTCAAGCTCTGGCGCACCGACTGGTCGGGCGTCGAGGCGGTGGTGCTGGGCGGCATCGCCTATCTCGCGATCGTCCCGACCATCATCTCCTTCTTCATCACCCAGTACACGACGCTCCGCATCGGCGCGACCAGAGTGCAGGCCTACGGCTACGCGCTGCCTGCGATCGTGCTCCTTCTCGACCTAGCCCTGGGTAAGCCCGCGCCACCGCTGTTGACGGTGCCCGGCCTCGCCATCGTCCTGCTCGCGAGTCTGGTGGTGCAGCGCGGCGCGATCCGCGAGTTTCGCTAGCAAGGGATTTCTCACCATTGTCTCGACCCGAGTCGCGTCCCATGCGCCGCGCAAACGGCGGCATTGACATGGGAACGGTCTGCTACGGCGCGCGCAGCCGGTCGAGCGCCCCCTGCAGGATGTAGGCCGCAGCCACCTGATCCACGACCCGCGCGCGCTTGCGGCGCGAGAGATCGGCGTCGAGCAACGTGCGCTCGGCCGCAACGGTGGACCAACGCTCGTCCCAGAAGGCGACCGGCAGCGCCAGCGCCTCGGCTAGCCGTGCCGCGGTGTCACGGGCGGACTGCGCGCGCGGGCCCTCGCTCCCGTCCATGTTGACCGGGAGTCCCACCACGATGCCGCCGATTCCCTCCGCCGCGATCGTCGCGCGCAGCGTCTCGATATCGCGGGAAAGCTTGGTCCGCCGGAGCGTCGTCCGCGCGCTCGCGATCATGCGGCTTACGTCGGAGACCGCGATCCCGATGGTCTTGGTGCCGAGATCGAGCCCCATCAGGCGCGCCTCCGCCGCCAGCAGACCGTTCATCTTGCTCAGATCGCAGATTGCCATGACTCGTCGGCGGCGACGATAGCACGGGCGCAGCGCACCCGATGGCGGATATGAGGTGAGCCGGGCCGTCAGGCCCGGACGGCGCGACCGCGCCGCGCGCCGAATGGCGCGAAAGCCAAGCGAGCGTCGCGCGTCCACGCGCGCGGAGCGCACGATGCGAGCGCCCGGCGACTGAGGGAAATGAAAAGGGTAGCCGTGCTATCGTGCCGGCCGTCTGCAGGGGGAGACAGGGAATGAGACTTGAGGGCAAAGTCGCGATCGTCACCGGCGGCTCGCGCGGGATTGGGGCCTGCATCGCGCGCCGCCTCGCGGCCGAAGGGGCCGCAGTCGCAGTGGTGGCGCACACGGCGCGGGCCAAGGCCGAGGCCGTGGTGCAGGAGATCGCGGACGCCGGCGGCCGGGCGGCACCGTTTCAGGCGGATGTCTCGCAGGTGGCCGAATGCGAGCGGCTGGCGGCGGCGGTGGCGGACGCCTTCGGCACCATCGACATCCTCATCAACAACGCCGGCGTCTATCACCCGCTCCCCATGGAGGAGACCACCGAGGCCCTCTGGGACGCCCAGATCGACATCAACCTCAAGGGCAGCTTCTTCATGGTCAAGGCGGTGGCGCCGGCAATGAAGGCGAAGGGCGCGGGCAAGATCGTCAACATCGCCTCCACGCTCGGCGTCGTCGGCACGGCCACCGGCGCCGCCTATTGCGCGTCGAAGGGCGGCCAGATGCTGCTCACCAAGGCGCTCTGCATGGAGCTCGCACCGCACGGGATCAACGTCAACGCGGTGGCGCCCGGCGCGACGGAGACCGACATGAACGCAGCGATCCGCGCCCAGCCCGGCAAGGAGAAGCGCATGAACGCCCTCTCGCCGATCGGGCGCTACTGGTGAGCGCGCGCGGTCTTTCGGCGGGGATCGGGGCCTGATCCGCTCGGATTTGTTGAGGTTTTGGGGCGGGTGCCCCTCGGCGAACTTGCAAGAAGTTCGCCGGGGGGCTTTGTCTCGTGGTGACGGTCACAATCGCCAGAGACGGCCCCAATGTCGCACAACATTTTCCGCCACTCCATGCTTTGCAACGCCCTGGTCTGGGCCTGGCTGCGCGAGGTCGATGAGGCCGAGGCGGCGCGCTGCCGCGAGGCGGGCTGCCGACACTGCCCCGGCAAGCTGCACAGCGCGACGTATCCGCGCAAGCCGTACGGTCTGGCAGCCGAGTTGAGGGAAGAGGGCACGCGGCGGTTCAGCTTCTGCTGCGCGGATTGCCGCCTGCGAGCGACCCCACCATCGGTACGATTCTTCGGGCGCCGCTTTTATCTGGGCGCCCTGTTCGTTCTGTTGAGTGCACTGGTTCTGAGAGGCGGGGTGCGGTTGCAGACGATCAAGCGGAAGTGGGGGGTCTCGGTCGCCACACTGCGCCGCTGGCGGAAGTGGTGGCTGGAGGCGTTCCCGGCGACGGAGCCCTGGGGAGCGAAGCGTGGCGAACTGGTGATGCCACCCGAGGAGGTGCCGCTGCTCTTCGTGCTGCGGCAGATGCGGGGCGGACGCTTCGGTGAGCGTCTGTTCCTGAGCCTGATCTGGTTCAAGCCGTGGACGGGCTATTGCGGGCTCGGCGATGGCTCGGCGCCGCCCGCAGAAAGTGTTCCTGTCACGCCCGGATAGGGCGTTCTACATGGGCATCTCTCCGATGCGGCGAGGGAGGGATGCCGGAATGGACAAGGACGACGCAGGCGCCAGGCGCGAGAAGTGGGCCCGGCTGCGCTTTGCGGTGGTGGGGCCGCTTCTGGCTTCACCGCCGCCTGCAGGCCAGCTGGGGGCCGAGTTCGAGCGTCTGTCGCAGCGCGACTGGGAGCACCCGTCGGGCAAGGGGCCGGTGCGCTTTGCGGCCTCGACGATCGAGCGCTGGTACTACCGGGCGCGGGCAGAGGAGCAGGACCCGGTCAAGGCGCTGCGCCGGAAGCCTCGGACCGACGTCGGCCGCGAGCGGTCCATGTCGGCGGGGCTGATCGCGGCGCTGCGCGAGCAGTACCGGGTCCATCCCTCGTGGGCGGCGCAGCTCCACTACGAGACCCTCAAGGCTCATGTTGCGACCCATCCCGAGCTCGGCCCGATGCCGTCCTACGCGACGCTGACGCGGGCGATGCGCAATCGCGGCCTGGTGCGCGAGCGCCCCAGGAAGTGGCACGAGGGTGAGGACAAGCCGGCGGTCGAAGCCCGCGAGGTCCTTAGCTACGAGGTGTCTCGCAGTCACGCGCTGTGGCACGGGGACTTCCACCACGGCAAGCGCCGCGTGCTGACGGCGTCGGGCGAATGGCAGACGCCCATCCTGCTCGGCTTCCTCGACGACCACTCCAGGCTTGGCTGCCACCTGCAGTGGTACCTGGAGGAGACCGCCGAGGTCTTCGTCCACGGGCTCTGTCAGGCCTTCATGAAGAGGGACTTGCCCAGGTCCCTGCTGACCGACAACGGCGGGCCGATGACGGCGGGCGAGGTCGAGGAGGGCTTGCACCGCCTCGGCATCGTGGGGGCCACGACACTCGCTTACAGCCCCCATCAAAATGGAAAAATCGAGTCGTTCTGGGGCACGGTCGAGGGCCGCCTGATGGCTCAGCTCGAAGGCGTCGACGCGCTCACCCTGAAGATGCTCAACGACGCCACCATAGCCTGGCTGGAGCAGGACTACCATCGGCGGGTGCACCGCGAGCTCGGCATGACGCCGCATGAACGCCTCGCCGGGAGCGTCAAGGCATCGAGGCCCTGCCCCGCCTCGGACGAGCTCAAGGCGGCCTTCCGCATCGCCAGGAAGCGCACGCTCAGGCGCTCGGACGGCACCGTCTCGGTCGAGGGCATCCGCTACCAGGTGCCACAGCCGTGGCGCCACCTGAGGACGCTCTGGGTCCGCTATGCGCGCTGGGACCTCAGCGGCGTCGATCTGGTGGAAGGCCGAAGCGGCGAGCGGCTGTGCACGCTGTACCCCCTCGACAAGCGCGGCAACGCCGATGGCGTCCGCCGTCCTGCGAGACCCGGCAGCGACCATGGCGGCGCCAGCGCGGGCGTCGGCGAACTTCCGCCGCTGCTCAAGGGCGTGCTCGACGCCCAGGCCGCAACAGGCCTGCCGCCGGCCTGGGTACCCCATAACAAGACGCCCGGTCCGGGCGAGGACGACGATCAGGGAGATCCGTCATGAACCGCGAGCTGCTCACCTTCTACGGGCTCAAATGGAACCCCTTCGCCACCGACCTTCCGGTCGACAGCCTCATGGTGAGCCCCGCCGTCGACAGCTTCTGCCTCAGAATCGAGCATCATCTTGTGCGCCAGGGCGGCTTCGCGTTGATCGCCGGCGAGCCCGGCACCGGAAAGAGCGTGGCGTTGCGCGTGCTCGCCGACCGCCTCGGCCGCTCGGACGGGCTCAGGGTCTGTGCCATCACCCACCCCTCTTCCAGGCTGTCCGACTTCTACCGCGAGATCGGCGGGATGTTCGGCGTCGACCTGATGTACAACAACCGCTGGGCCAGCTTCAAAAACCTGCGCGAGCGATGGCTCACCCATGTCGACGACACCCGCATGCGGCCCGTGGTGCTCATCGACGAGGCCCAGGAGCTGCTGCCCTCGGTGATCTCCGAGATCCGCCTGCTGGCGTCCACCGACTTCGACTCGCGCGCCATCCTCTCGGTCGTCTTCGCCGGCGACAGCCGCCTGATCGACAGGCTCCGCCAGCCCGACTTGCAGCCCATCGCCTCGCGCCTGCGCCAGCGCCTGGTCATGACCCAGGCAGACGCCGGCGACCTCGCGGCCCTGCTCGACCATCTGGTCGAGCAGGCCGGCAATCCGGGCCTCATGAGCGCAGAGCTCAAGGACACCCTGGTCACCCACGCCGGCGGCAACCCCAGGGCGCTTACCGTCATGGGCGACATGCTGCTCGCCGCCGGCGCCGAGAAGAACCGCGAGGTTCTCGACGAGAAGCTCTTCATGGAGATCCTGGGCGAGCCCGCCAAGCCGAAGAGGGCACGGCGGTGAAGGGCTTCCCGACACGGGCGCCGATGCAGCTCGAGGATCGCCCCCGGGCGCAACAGTGGATGGTGGACACGCTGTGGGCCGAGCAGGCCGTGGGCATCGTCGGCGGCGAGCCCAAGTGCGGCAAATCCCTGCTCGCGCTCGATCTCGCCGTCGCCGTGGCCACCGGCGTCCCATGCCTGCGCCACTACCGCCCCAGCGCAAGCGGCACCGTGCTGCTCTTCGCCGCCGAGGACGCCGGCCACAGGGTGCGCAAGCGTCTGCAGGGGATCGCCCGCGCCGCCGCCACCCCCTTCGACGAACTCGACATCGCCGTCATCGACGTGCCCACCCTGCGTCTCGACCGGCCCGGCGACCGTCAACGCCTGCAGCAGACCGTGGAGCGCATCGAACCGCGCCTCCTGATCCTCGATCCCCTGGTCCGCCTGCACAGCGTCGACGAGAACGCCGTCGCAGAGATCGCCCCCATCCTCGGCTTCCTGCGCGAACTGCAGCGCCGCTTCGAAACCGCCGTCCTCCTCGTCCACCACGCCCGCAAGAGCGGCGGCACCCGGCCGGGGCAGGCCCTGCGCGGGAGCAGCGAGCTGCACGCTTGGGGTGACTCAAATCTGTACCTGCGCCGGCGCGACAAGAAGATCGTCATGACGGTCGAGCAGCGCGACGCCCGGGGCCTCAACGACATCGAGCTGGAACTCGTCGACGGCGGACATGGGCCGGCCTTCCGTCTGCACCAGGACGCGGCAGATGAAGACAGGCACGAGCCCGCCACCGTCGAGCAGCGCGTCTTCAAGGCGATCGAGCAGGCCGAAAAGCCGCTCTCGAAAGCCCAGATCCGCTCACGCGCCGCTGCCCGCAACGCCACCGTCGTTGCCGCCATCGAGAGCCTCACCAGGGAGGGGCGCATCGAACGGGCGCCCAGGGGTGGCTATCGCCTCGCAGCCGCCGAGGCGCACCGGGAGCCGCAATCCCCTGCCGCCATCAACGGAAGTGCGGGATGAGGCGTTCCCGTTCCCGTTCCCGGAACTCTTAAGCGTTGAAGGGTACAGGAACGGGAACGCCGTCAGCCTCCCTTCCAAGCAGACCTTCGCCGGGACCCGGCAATGAGCGGCGGCGATCCCCTGGCCACCTGCCGCAACATCCCCCTCGACCGGGTCGCCGCCGCCCTCGGCTACCGCAGAGACCCGACCGACCGGGCGCGCTTCAAGCGCGGGGGCTCGGTCATCAGCATCAACGGCGAGAAATTCTTCGATCACCTGCGCGGCACGGGAGGGGGTGGCGCCATCGACCTCGTCATCCATGCGACGGGATGCCGCTTCCCGGAAGCCCTCCGCTTCCTCGGAAGCCATGAGGGGCGGAGGGAGATCACCACCATCCCAGCCGCCCCGCGACGCCTGCGGCTGCCAAGGCCCAGTCCCCGCGCCTGGCCCAGGGTCCGGGACGCCCTCATCCGCCAACGCGCTATCGGCACCGACGTGCTCGAAGCCTGCCACGGCCGAGGCCTCCTCTACGCCGATGACAGGATCAACGCCGTCTTCATCTGCCGAAACGCCAGCGGGCACACGACCGGCGCCGAGATCCTCGGCACCGCGCCGCAGCCCGGAACAAAACGCTTCAGGGGCATGGCCCCGGGATCGCGCAAGGCGCGTGGCGGCTTCTGGCTCCACTGCGACCGAAACCAGCCCGCCCTCGTCATCCTCACCGAGAGCGCCGTCGACGCCATCTCTGCACGAAGCCTGCGCGTCGAGGGGACGCGCGAGAACGGCGCCGTCGTCGCCTCAACCGCCGGCATCGCCAGCTCGGTCCCGCCCTGAATCGAGGAGTGGAAGCCACGTCGCATCGTCTGTGCCTACGACGCAGACAGCGCCGGCGACACTGCCGCCGAGCATCTCGTGCTCAACGATCCAAGGGTGAAAAGGTTGCGCCCACGACACGCCAAGGACTGGAACGAGATGCTCCTGCGGTCTCGATGAAAGCCAGGCCACTCACCGCTCTCGCAGATCAACCAAGCGCCGCATCACGAACATCAAATAATCCGAAAACCGCACCATCAAATGCTGGGCGCACGCTCACAATGGCGCCGATCCGGCAAGCTCCGCGCCCGTATCAATCACGACGCCATCGACGGGCAGATCAGGGAGGTGGACAAGCCCTTCGCCGTCGGCGGCGCTTCGCTCATGTATCCCCGCGATCCCGCCGGACCCGCCGCCGAGACGATCAACTGCGGATGCCAGTCGCTGCCATGGATGGAAAGCTGGGAGGTCGGGAACCCCGGGCGAAAGCCCTTCTCCGACGAGGAGATCGCACGCGACCCGCGGCGCGCCGATCTCGAAGGGAAGGAGGCCGGCGCGGGGACAACGCCGGCATCGTAGACCGGGCGAGGCGAAGCACCGCGCCGCACCGGGATTTGCCGGCGAATCCGCACCCCCGGAACCGCGCCGATTTACAGGCCTTTCAGCACCCCTGAAACGCCCCGAAAATCACCGCTTCCAGCCAATTCACGGCCCTTTCCGGGCCGGATTCGCAAAGACTTTCGTCCGGCCCGCCAGACCCCGGAAACGCCGCCAACCCCTTGACCGTCCGCCATCTTCCGCCTTCTTCCCGGCATCTTCCGGATTCGCAATGACTTTCGTCCCCCTACAATCTCGTTGTGGCGCGTCCCGAAGACCTGCCCCGTGATGTCGTGCGCCGCATCTGACGCGAGAAAGACGGCGAGCGGCGCGTTCTTCGCGGGCGTCATTGTCTTGAGACGTGCGACCCGTTCCTTTTGCTCGTCGGTATCCGCCGGGATCGTGCCCGTCATCCGGCTCCAGGCGAACGGTGCAATGCAATTGGAGCGGGCGTTGAAGCGCCGCATATCGAGCGCGATCGACTTCGAGAGCGCGCAGATGCCGAGCTTGGCCGCCGCGTAGTTCGCCTGCCCGAAATTGCCGATCAGCCCCGACGTGCTGGTCATGTGCACGAAGGCGCCCGACTCCTGGCGCCGAAAGTGCTCTGCCGCCGCGCGGCTCAGGAAGAAGCTGCCGTTGAGATGCACGCCTATGACGGAGAGCCATTGCTCGGGCGTCATCTTGTGAAAGATCGTATCGCGCAGGATACCGGCGTTGTTCACCACGATGTCGATCCGACCGAACGAGTCGAGCGCGGTTTTCACGATGGCGCGCGCGCTGTCCCAGTTGTCCACGCTGTGCGTGTCGATGACGGCTGTTCCCCCGGCGTCCTCGATGAGCCGTATCGTCTCCTCCGCCGGGCTCGCCGAGCCGCCCTCCCCCGTCAGCGAGACGCCGATATCGTTGACGACGACGGCGGCCTTGGTCCGGGCCAGCGCCAGCGCAATCTCGCGTCCGATGCCGCCGCCCGCGCCAGAGACGATGGCAACCTTTCCCTCATTCACCGGTCATTTCCTGTTGTTGCTGCGATAACGACCAAACAACCTCTGAGTATCGCGGACCCATCAGCCGAACGTTGCAAGTCCATTACGAAGGACAAAGACGTCGCGCTCGACCGCCCGCGCGCGAAAGGCGCCGTTTCGCCACATCTCCACCTCGACTGTCTCGCCCGGATAGACCGGCGCCGAAAACCGTGCAGACATGCTGCGGAGCGCTCCGGGATCACTGCCCCCAATCTCGCGCAGGATGGCATGGCAGGCGATCCCGAAGGTGCAGAGCCCGTGGAGGATGGGCCTGTCGAAGCCTGCATCCTTCGCCACGGCCGGGTCGAGATGGAGCGGGTTGGGATCGCCATTGAGGCGATAGAGGAGCGCTTGCTCCGGGCGCGTCGCCACGGCAACGGCGCAGTCGGGGTCGCCGTCAGGCTCCTCGGGCGCCGGGCGAGGCGTACCGGACGGTCCATCGTAGCCGCCGTCGCCCCGCAGCATGATCGTGCGCGTCTCGGTCGCGATGACCTCGCCCGTGTCGGCGTCGCGAAGCGTCTTCTCGAGGTAGAGGAGTGCCCCCTTCGCAGCACCCTTGTCCACGATTTCGACGATCCGGGTCTTGCCGACGACCGTGCCGGCGCTGGGGATGGGCCTCTCCAGGCGAACTCCCTGTTCGGCATGGACGAGCCGGCTGGCGTCGACCGTCGTGCGCGGATCGGCCAGCCAGAAGCCGGGATGCCCGAGCACCGAGCAGAACGAGGGGACGATGCTGGGACCTGCATGGTCGTCCACAAACTGTAGCTGCCAGGGGTCGAGAGGATCGCGACCCAGCCCGACCGAGAGCGCGTAGCGGACCGCGTCGAGAGGGCCGAAGGTCTGGCGGACCTCCGGGATCTCGAAGCCCATGAGCGCATCGTAATTCATGGCTCAGGGCTCCCAGCGCATTGCGAACGGATCACTGCCGAGACGAGAGGGCAGGGCGGTCCGCCGTCGATGCCGTCGGCGCGGCGGGCGTCTCAGCCGTCGTAGTGCCCAACGATGGCGACGCTGCACACGTTCTGCACGGGATGGCCGCCCAGGTTGTGGGTTAGGCCGTAGCGCATGCTCTCGATCTGGCGTTCCTCTGCGCGGCCGAGGAATTGCAGATAGATCTCGTAGAGCATCCGCAGGCCGGAGGCTCCGATGGGATGCCCAAAACACTTCAGGCCGCCGTCGATCTGGCACGGCATCTCGCCGTCTGAGTCGAAGCGGCCGTCCAGCACCGCCTTCCAGGCCTGGCCCTCGTCGGCGAGACCGAGGTCCTCCATGGTCACCAACTCCGTGATCGAGAAACAGTCGTGGACCTCGGTCGCACTGATTTCCTTGCGCGGATTGTCGATACCGGCCTCCTCGTAGGCGCGCTGGGCGGCGATGCGGGTGGTCTTGAAGTGGGCGCCGTTCCAGGCGTTGAAACCGATCTCCTCGCCGTTCGAGACGCTGAGCTGCAGGGCCTTGACTGTCACGACATCGGTCTTGCCCAGCGTCATCGCGATTTCCGGTGTGGTGACGATGGCGCAGGCCGCACCGTCGCTGACGCCGCAGCAATCGAAGAGGCCGATGGGCTCCGCGACCATCGGCGCGGCAACGGCCTGTTCGTGAGTGATCTCGCGCCTGAGGTGCGCCTTGGGATTGCGCGCGCCGTTCGCGTGGCTCTTGACTGAGACGTGGGCCATCGCGCGCTTGAGGTCGTCCCTGTCGATGCCGTGGGCACCGCGGTAGCCGGCCGCGAGCTGCGCGAATGCGCCGGGAGCGGAGACGTTTGGCGAGAAGAGATCGGTGGTGACCCCGCGCGACCGCGCCGGCAGGCCGCCATAGCCGGTGTCTTTCAACTTCTCCACGCCGAGCGCGAGCGCAAAGTCCGCAGCCCCCGAGGCCACCGCGTAGCAGGCGCCGCGAAACGCCTCCGTTCCGCTCGCGCACATGTTCTCGACGTGCGTGACGGGGATGTAGCCTAGCCGTAGCGCGGTTGCGAGCGGTAGCGCGCTCGGCCCCACGTTGACGGAATCGAACGCGGTGCTCAGCCACGCCGCATCGATCTGCGTACGCTCGATCCCGGCGTCGGCGATGCACTCTTCGAACGCCTCGGCCATCAGGTCCGAGGGCTCGGCATCCCACCGCTCGCCGAACTTCGAGCAGCCCATGCCGAGGATTGCGACCTTGTCTCGAATTCCGTTGGCCATCTCTCTACCTCTCGCGCCGCGCCGCCCTAGTCGGGCGCCGCCTTCCAGAAATATTGACGCATGCCGCGCCGTTCATCCACGTGTTTGATCCTGAAGCGCATGCTGATCGGCGTGCCGACGTCGAAGCTCTCGGGATCCACCTCCGTGAACTCCACCATCGTGCGCCCGCCGCCCTCGAACTCGACGAGACCCAGGTAAGCGGGCGGATCCATGGAGAACACGAGATGGTCCGCGGTGAAGGTCTTCACCGTGGCCGGCACGTCCGCCATGGGATGGGGCTCCTGCGTGTCCTTGGCGCCGCAGTTCGGATTCACGCAGTAGATCGCCTTCGGGTACTGCACCGTGCCGCACTGGCTGCAGCGCCCGCCGACGAATCCGGTCACGCCTTCGCGGTTGCGGTATTGTGCCGTGAGCGCCGGCGGACGGTCGAGCTCGGCGCGCTTGCCGTACTCGCGCTCGGACCACGCCGCCATAGGTCAGGAACTTGCTGTAG
>CAXXVO010000002.1:0-236744 GCA_963422645.2 Alphaproteobacteria bacterium | reverse complement strand
AGTTCCGCCAGACACAGTTATTTCGTAACCGTACGTGGGGAAGTCAAACGCATAGTCTGACAAGCTCAGACTTCCTGACCTCGTGATGCTGGCTGTTCTGGGCAGCGTGCCGGGAACTCCTTGAATTCTGATACATTTCGGTTGTTTCAGGCGGTTTTTCGCTGGGTGTCGCGCCCGAGGTCTGATAGTATAATTTGATACCAATTGCACGGTCTCAACCATGCCCAGTACCCTCCCAATGTGCCCTCCAGAGGCGGTCTCGATCGGCAACAGCTGCTTCGCCGTCCTGATCTCGGACGACACCTTCACCTACTTTTCCAACCTCATTCCCTTTGACAGCCACGCCGCCGATGACCGCACGGCCATGCTCTTGCGGATCGGCCGCCTCGCGGCGATCAGCGCGGTCTCGCCGCAGGAACTGGCTGACGCTTTCGCTGTCTCGCGCGCGACGGTGCAGCGCGCACGACGGCGCTACCTGGCCGAGGGCGAAGCGGGGTTCATGAAGCCCCGGCGCGGTCGCGGGCCGTCGGTGTTCACTCCGGAGTTGGCGGAGAAGGCGACGGCGTTGCTGGCATCGGGCCTGAGCGGCTCTGCGGCGGCCCGGGTTCTCGGCGTGTCAGCGCCATCGGTCAACAAGTGGCGCCGTCAGGGACTGATCGGCAACACGGAGGCGGATGGGGAGCCCGGACGCTCAGCGCTGGCTGCGCCGCCTGACGCGGGTGCGGCTCCTGAAGGCCGTGTCGATGAAGAGAGTACCGGTGCCCCGGGGCCGGAGACGGCGCCGGGGCTGGAAGCGCAGCCGCAAACGGATCGCAGCGCGCGCGATCGGCGGGACCGGCAGGCGCCGATGGGGCGTGCGACTTGCGATGTTCCGGCTCGGGTTCTGGCCAGTTGTGGACAGGCGGGGCCGGTCGAACCGCAGTTCGCCGCCGCCGCCCGCGGTGTCCGCTTCGGCGGCGTGCTCGCCGCCCTGCCGGCCCTGCTGAAGGAAGGTCTTCTCTCCGAGACCGGTCTCCTGCCATTGCTGCCGAAGGGCTATTACGGCTTGCCTACGATCCTGCTCTTCCTGGCCTTCATGACCTTGGCGCGGGTGCGCAACCCCGAGAGCCTGCGCTACCAGGCGCCGGGCGAATGGGGCGCCATTCTCGGCCTCGATCGCTGCCCCGAGGTCAAGACGCTGCGCCGCAAGATCGCTCTCATCGCCGACGACGAGGCCGGCGTGCGGGCGTGGCAGCTCGCCCTTGCCAGGCGCTGGCAAGGCGCCGACGAGCCGGAGCTCTGGGCGACGCTGGCCATCGACGGGCACGTCAAGGTCTACTCCGGCCGCAAGGGGCGCTTGCCCAAGCACTTCGTCTCGCGCGAGAAGCTGTGCCTGCCGGCGAGCGCCAGCTACTGGATCAACGCTCTGGGCGGCAAGCCGCTGCTCTGTCTGCACAAGCCGCTGGACCCGAAGATGGTCGCGGCCATCGAAGCCGACGTGGTGCCGGCGCTGCAGGAGCTTGGGATCGTTGGCGCCGGGGCGCCGGACCTGACCGCCGAGCATCCCGGCCAGCCGGCGCTCACCCTGGTCTTCGACCGCGAGGGCTGGAGCCCGGATCTGTTCCGCCGGCTGGCGAGGCGCGGCGTCGCCTGCCTGACCTGGCACAAGAACTTCAGGGGCGAGGACTGGCCGGCCGAGGACTTCGGCGCGATGACCGTTCCCATTCACGGACCGGCGGCGGACGGCAGCGCCACCATGCGGCTGGCTGAGAAGCCGGTGACGTTGCCGAACGGCTTCAGGGTGCGCCAGATCCGCCGCCTGCTCGACAACGGCCGTCAGGTGCCGCTGATCACCACCGATCCGCACAAGCCGATGGCTGAGGTTGCGGGCGCCATGTTCTCGCGCTGGTCGCAGGAGAACTTCTTCAAGTACATGCGTGACGAGTTCAATCTCGACGCCCTGCCGACCCACGAGCTCGAGCCTCTCGATCCCGCCGCCATGGTCGTCAACCCGCTGCGGCGGGCCTATGACAAGGCAATCCATCGCCTCGACCGCCAGCTTGGCCGCCTGCGCAACCGCATCGCCGACACGGCCCGGAAGAAGCAGCCGACGGCGGAACTCAGGAGGGAAGTCAGGGACCTCCAGGATGTCCGCGACATCGTCAGGGCCAGCCGCAGGGAGACGCCCAAGCACTGCCGGGCCGGCGACCTCGACGAAGCCGAGCAGCTCGATGCCTTGCCCGCGCGCGAGCGCCTCCTCCTCGACGTCATCCGGATGATCGCCTACCGCGCCGAAACCCGCATGATGCTTCCCGTCATGCAGGCGCAGGGCCACAAGCCCCATCCCCGGAAACTGCTTCAAGCGCTGCTCACCGCCGATGCCGACATCCTGCCGGATCCTGGCAATGGCCTCCTGCGGGTCCACATTCTTGGCCTCGCAAACGACGCCTGCGACCGTTGGATCGATGCGGTTCTGAGCGACCTGAACGCCACCGAAACGGTCTTCCCCGGCACCCGTCTGCGCATAGTCTACGACATCGACGGGGCCTCGGAATCCGCGCGGCTCGTGTCACCTAAAATCAGCAGAGGTCAGGAAGTCTGAGGATGAACCGTCGCGACCGCCAAAACTTCATCACGTTCTTCAACAGCAACTGTATTGGCTTCACTAGGGAGTCCTGTTCAATTATTGCCTCTGGTGATGTGGAACTTGACGAAGAAATGCGCATGATCTTTCGCATAAGCACTGCAAGGCTCAAAAAGGATGGAAACGAATGGACCAATACAAAGCAGGATTAGGCCAATATCTTGGCACAATCACAGCATCAAACCACGATAACATTAACCAGCGCGATGTCGTGCGGGATTTGAAATCGAAGGGAATGGGGTAGATGCCCGTATTTTTCTTGGTCGTAGCCATTGTGGCGTTCATCGTTGCCGGCGTGAGCATCCCGGCGATCGGCTCCGATATTGCGATTATCGCCGTGGCAATCTTTGTGCTGGTGGGGGTCACGGCGCTGGGTTTTTCAGCCGTCATCGCGCGTATTGAGAAGTACGGTAAGAATTTCGCGGACCAACGCTGAAACCACCCCAGAAGGCGTACGAACTTTTGGACCAGGAAACTAGCCCACATCACCTCGTTGTCTATCGTTAATGTAACTGCCCAGGTTCTTGCTGTGAAAATTCTCTGGGATTCGGCACAACGCTACCCACGCGACGCCCGTGTGCTCCTCTGGGGTCGCCGGGTTTCACAGCTCACGATGCCCCTCTTGCGGACTGCGACCGGTAAGCTACCCCGATGTGGCCCGAAGTCCGCCCGCGCGACGGGCACCGATTTTCATTCTATGGGGTGGTCCAGCACGGCGTCGACCATGATCGTTTATGAGAATGGCTCCGCTGTTGGAGAACCCGTGCCAGGTGAGCTTACGCGCACTTGACGGTGGCGATGAGCCGATCCGATGGGCTGGTCAGGGCTTCGATGATATTCCAGCCCTGCTTTCTGGCGGTGGTGATGACGCTGCGCAGGATGGCGAAGTTCTCGGCCCCCTGCGCGGACCGGAAGCCCCCGGAGATCTTCTGGCGCAGCTTCATCATCCGAAGGTCGCGCTCGGCCTCGTTGTTCGTGAACCCGACCTCGAGGTCGATCAGGAACCGGAGCACCGCGCATTTGTGGTCGCGCAGCCTCAAGGCCAGATTGTGACCGATCCTTCGCTTCCGGCGCTTCTTCCTCTTGCCAGGCGAGAACGGTGGTTGGCTCTCGTGAAAGGCCAGCGCATCGGCGATGATCTCGTCGTATCGGCGCTCGATCAGCGCCACAAGCCTCGCCGGAACGGCGATATCCTTGTCCAGCGCGATGCGGGCGGCGCGATTGGCTCGGCGCAGGAGCTGCTGCATCCGCCGGGCCCAAGCCTCCCCTTCGATGTCCACCAGCGCCTGCAACTCCCGCAGGTGATGGGCGTTGCACAGGCCGTGCTCCACCCCTTCCATCGCGAAGTACGGCTTCCAGTGATCGTGCACGACGATGCCGGAGACACCCGAGAGCAGGGCGCCGCGCTTGCCGCTGACCCGGTACGCCGCCAGCAGCGGCGTGCAGATCACATGAAGCCACTGCGTCTGACCGCCGATCCGCAAGCCGGTCTCGTCCATGTGTTTCACCCGCGCCGTGCCCGCCGCCAGGTCCTGTATGTGCAAGGCCGCGTCCCGCAGCCGCTCGGCCGCCCTCTCGCTCATCGTCGCCAACGTCGCAGCCGTCACCGGCGCGCCGAAGAGCTCGGCCATCACCTGCGACAGCCGATCCTCCGGCAGGAAGTGAGCGTGCTGAAGGTAGACCGCCACCCCGGCAATGCGCGGGCCGTACTGCACCGGCGCCGACACCCCGTCGGGGAACGCCGCCCGGGTCACCGTCCCGCAATGCCCGCAGCACTTGGCATGCGCCCGGTGCTCGGTCACCTCCAGGGGGCTCGGCTCGGGCAGATCGAACACCTGGCGGGCGACGGGCGTTCCCGCCCTGGCCGCGTCCGAAAGCGGCGAACCGCATCCCTTGCAGGAAGCCGGGACGTGATCCTTCACCCGATCCGGGTGATCGGCGCGGCGCAGCGTCTTGCCCTTGTGGCCGGGCTGGCCACCGGGCTTGCGGCCCGATTTGCCGCGCAGGCTTCGGGTTCGCCGCTTCGAATTCGGCTTCCTCAGCCCATCGCTCGAAGGCGGCTTGCCGCTGTTGCCGCTGTTGAGGCCGAGACGGCGCTCCAACTCCTCGATGCGCTCGACGAGACGCGCGACTTGCTCTTCCAGCCGCGCGTTCTACTGCCGAAGCCAGGCATTTTCCTCCCGAAGCCGGGCGTTCTCCTCCTCCAGGCGGGCGATCTTCTGCGCGGGCGTTTCGGGCGCTGCTCCCGTCGAAGGGCCGCGCGGCGACTCGGGATTGCTCATGTCGTTGTTGAGTCATTTCCCGAAATTCCCGTCAAGCCCTTTCCACCAACTCCGAACGAGAAACGCCTCAATCCACTGGCCCAAAATGACAAATCAGACGACCTGGGCAGTTACTCGTTAATGCTCTTTCTCCCCGCTCGATGTCGGCCGCGAGAGTGTGCGCGCCACCGCGTCGGCCCAGCGGGCGCGGGCCGGTGCGGGATCGCCGCGGGGAGAGAAGCGCCGGCCTGGAGGGCGGGGAGCATCGGCCGGATCGGAGAACGCGCCGACGCCGAGGCCTGCCAGCACGGCCGCGCCCCAGGCCGTGGTCTCGGTGACGGCCGGGCGTTCCACGGTGAGACCCACGACGTCGGCGAGAGTCTGAGCGAACCAGTCGTTCGCGCTCATGCCGCCGTCGATCCGTATCAGCGCGGGTTGGACGCCGTCGGCGGCCGCCGCGTCCAGCAGGTCCGCGGTCTGGTGTGCCGCGGCCTCCAGCGCGGCGCGCGCGAGGTCGGCCGGCCCCGTATCGCGGGTGAGCCCGAAGAGCGCGCCGCGCGCATCCGCGTCCCACCAGGGCGCGCCGAGGCCGACGAAGGCCGGCACCATGACCACGCCGCTCTCGCCCGCCGCCTGCGCCAGCGCCTCGCTTTCCGCCGCGTGGGCGATCACGCCCAGCCCGTCGCGCAGCCACTGCACCGCCGCGCCGGCAACGAAGACGGCGCCTTCCAGCGCGTAGGTGGTCCGGCCGTCGAGGCTGAGCGCGATGGTGGTCAGCAGCCGATGACGCGAGGCGACCGGCTCGGTGCCGGTATGGGCCAGCAGGAAGCAGCCGGTGCCGTAGGTGCTCTTGACGTCGCCGTCCTCCAGGCAGCCCTGGCCCAGCGTTGCCGCGTGCTGATCGCCGGCCATGCCCGCGACCGGCACGGGCGTGCCCAGAATGTCCGTGGTGCCGAAGCCGTCCGCGTTGCCGCGCACCTCCGGCAGCACGGACTCTGGGACATCGAAGAGTTCGAGCAGCTCCGTGCTCCAGGCGCAGGTGTGGATGTCGAAGAGATTGGTGCGCGCGGCGTTGGTCGCGTCGGTGGCGTGGACCCGGCCGCCGGTGAGTCGCCAGACAAGGAAGCTGTCGACCGTACCGAAGGCGAGGTCGCTACGCTCGCGCGCGCCGGGCAGGGCATCCAGCAGCCAGGCGAGCTTGGTCGCCGAGAAATAGGGGTCGATCAGGAGGCCGCTGCGCTCGGCGACGAAGGGCTCGCGTCCGTCCGCACGAAGCCGGTCGCAGACGGGCGCCGTGCGCCGGTCCTGCCAGACGATGGCGTTGTGCAGGCAGGCGCCGGTTGCACGGTCCCAGAGCAGCACCGTCTCGCGCTGGTTGGTGATGCCGATGGCGGCGGGTAGGGTGTCGCCGGCGGCCTCGCGCAGCACCGAGACGCTGGCCTCCCAGATCTCTTCCGGGTCGTGCTCGACCCAGCCGGCCGCCGGGTAGATCTGGCGAAGCTCGCGCTGAGCCGTCCTGAGCGGCGTGCCGGCGCGGTCGAACAGAATCGCGCGGGTGGAAGTGGTGCCCTGGTCGAGGGCGAGCAGGAGCGGGCCGGACGCCATGGCGCTCATGCTATGGAAGCGCCCCCGTTGCGCAACCGGCGGATCGAGTGCCGCGGCACGCGGCGACGGCAATTTTCAAACAAGTCACTATATGTTCACATATGAGCCATATTCGGATGGGTATGAGGGGTTAGGTGCCGCGCACGGTCGACCTGCTCGTCATCGGCGGCGGCATCAACGGCACCGGCATCGCCCGGGACGCGGCGGGGCGCGGCCTCGACGTGCTGCTCTGCGAGCAGGACGATCTGGCCGCGCACACCTCGTCGGCCAGCACCAAGCTGATCCACGGCGGGCTGCGATACCTGGAGCATCGCGACTTTAGACTCGTGCGCCAGTCCCTGCGCGAGCGCGCGGTGCTCCTGCGTAACGCCCCGCACATCATCTGGCCGATGCGCTTCGTGCTGCCGCATCACGCCGGGCTCCGCCCCTGGTGGATGATCCGGTTGGGCCTCTTTCTCTACGATCATCTCGGCAGGAGCGGTCCGCTGCCGCCGTGCGCGAGCATAAACCTCGGCCGGCACGCGAGCGGGCGCGCGTTGCAGGGCCGCTATCGCCGGGCCTTCGAATACTCGGACTGCTGGGTGCAGGATTCGCGGCTGGTGGTGCTGAATGCCCGCGACGCCCACGCCAGGGGTGCGGAGATCCGCACCCGCACCGCGTGCGTCTCGCTCGCGCCGGATGGTTCGAACTGGACGGCGGTCCTTGCCGACCGGGAGTCGGGCGAACGCGTCACCGTCACGGCGCGGGGCGTCGTCAACGCGAGCGGCCCATGGGTCGGCCAAGTGCGCTCGCTCGCCGGCGGCGCCGGGGCGAAGCACAGGGTCAGGCTGGTCAAGGGGAGCCACATCGTGGTGCGCAAGGTCTTCGACCACGCTCATCCCTACATCTTCCAGACCGGCGACGGCCGCGTGCTGTTCGCGATCCCCTACGAGGAGGACTACACCCTGCTGGGGACGACCGATGTCGAGTTCGAGGGCGCGCCCGGTCGGGTCGAGATCACGCCCCAGGAAGTCGACTACATCTGTGCCGCCGCCAACGACTACTTCGAGACCCCCGTCACCTCAGGCGACGTGGTGTGGACGTACTCCGGCATCCGTCCGCTCTTCGACGACCAGGCCGAGAACGCGAGCGAGGTCACCCGCGACTACGTGCTGCACCTCGATCCGGCTCCGGTGCCGATGCTCTCGGTATACGGCGGCAAGCTCACGACGCATCGCAGGCTTGCCGAGCGGGCGGTGGACATGCTGGCAGGGCCTCTCCGCATCAATGGATCGCGATGGACGGCCGACGCTCCTCTCCCCGGTGGAGACATCCCCGACGCAGACATCGGCGCTTTCACCGCGCAATGCGCCGCCCGTTACTCATGGATGCCGGAGCGGCTACTCCGTCACTGCATCCGCCACTACGGCACCGAGATTCATGCCCTGCTCGCCGGCCGAAGCAGCCTGGGTGACCTCGGCGAGCACTTCGGGGCCGGGCTCTACGAGGCGGAGGTCGCGTATCTGGTCGAGCACGAGTGGGCCCGGACCGCCGAGGACATCCTGTGGCGGCGCACCCGGAAGGGTCTCGGCGTCTCCACAGACGGTGTCAAGCGACTGCGTGCGTACATTTAAGGTAACTGCCCAGGTACCCCCTCTCTCTTATGGAACAAGCCAGTTCCTTTTGCGTCAACGCCCCCACGCCGCGGGGGTGCCTACTCTCTTGAGCGCGAGAGGATGATGAACGCCGCGTCGCGAACAAGATGAGAGGACAGCGATACTCAGGATGAGCCGGAGAAGTTCAGGAGCGCAGTATAGGGATCAGCTGCATCGGTTCCGGGTGCGCCAGGATTTGCAGGATGTTCCAGCCTTGCTTTCGAGCGGTGACGATGACGCTGCGCATTCCGGCGAAGTTGCAGGCGCCTTGCAGGGAGCGGAAGCCGCCTGAGATCTTCTCATGCACTTTGTTCATACGGATGTCACGCTCCGCCTCGTTATTCGTGAACGGCGTGCGCAGGTCGGTGAGGAAGCGCAGGCAGCCCTCCTTATGCTTTTGAAGGCGGCGCGCGAGGTTGTGGCCGATGCGGCGTTTCTTTCGCCCTCGCTTTGCGATCTGGAGCGGCGGTTGGGCCTCATGGAAGGCGATGGCTTCTTCGAGGATACGGTCCCATGCCCTTGAGATGCGGGCCACCAGGGAGGCGGGGACTTGACGGTCTTTCTCACGGGCGAAGCGGGCGGCCCTGCGCGCGCGCTGAAGCAGGCGGTGCATGCTCGCCGCCCATTCCTCCTTCTCGATGTCGATCAGGGCCTGGAGTTCGCGCAGGTGATGTGCGTTGCAGGCGCCGTGGCGGACGCCCTTGATGGTGAAGTAGGGGGCGAAGTCGTCGTGGACGAGGATGCCTTTCAGGTTCTTTTCGACATCGCCGCGTCCCTCGCCGATGCGCAGGACGGTGAGCAACGGGGTGCACAGCACATGGAGCCAGCGGGTACGGGCGGCGATACGCAGGCCGGTCTCGTCGAGGTGCTTGACCGGCGCCTGCGTGCGGATCAGATCGGCGACATGGTCGAGGAAGCCCTCGAAGCGCTGCGCTGTGCGCCGGCCCATGGCGGCGATCGTGGCAGTGGAGATGGACACCGCGAAGATGTCGCTCATGAGTTCGGCCAGACGCTTCTCGGGCACGAACTGGGCGTACAGCAGGTAACTCACCCAAGCGGTGATGCGAGGGCCGTACTGGACCGGGGCGGTGACGCCCGGCGGGAAGGCGGCTCGTGTCAGCGTGCCGCATGCGCCGCAGAGGCAGCGATGGGCGCGGTGTTCGGTGACCTCGAGAGGCTGCGGCTCGGGTACGTCGAAGACCTGCCGACAGGCGGGCGCGCCTTGCCGGTCGGCGTCCGAGAGCTCGACGCCACAGCCGGAACAGGTGGAGGGGTGGTGATCGACGACACGGTCCGGGCTGTCGCTCCGCGCGAGGGTGGTTCCCTTGTGGCCGGGCTGGCCGCCACTGGGCCCGCCGGACTTTCCGCGCTGGCTTTGGGTGCGCCTCTGGGCTCCGCTTTTCTTCTTGAGCCCGTCGCTGGCGGGGGGCTTGCTGCTTGTGGTGCTGTTGAGGGCCGCGCTGCGCTCGAGTTCGGCGATGCGCTCGCGCAGGGCCGCGTTCTCCTGCTCGAGTGCGGCATTTTCCCGGGCGAGCGCGGTGGCTGATCGCAGCAGCCCCTGCCCCCATTCCCGGACGGCAACGACGACAGTGGTTGCGAGGGATGATGGCTCGAGAAGCTCCTTCAGGCAGCAGAAGGCCTCGTTACGGGCGGCGAGGTCTTCGTGCCAGTGCGACACCGTCACGTGTCTTCGGCCTCGACGGCCATCATGGCGGCGAGCACGGCGAGGCGTTCGCCCGGCGGCAAGGCCTGGTAGCGCCGGCCCCAGTTGGCTGCCTTGCGCTTGATGCGCTGGCGGTCGGTGAAGTTCCGGCCTGCGTGGCTGGCCCAATGCATCCGGTCGGGGGCGTAGTTGAACCAGACGACCTCGGTTCGCACCAGACCCTGGGTCGTGACCTGCAGCGCCAGCCGGCGCCATCCCGCCAGCACCTCGTCATAGAGCGCCGACGGATGGCCCGAGATCATGACCTGGCAGGGCAGAGCCTTGAGCAGCGCGAGAAGCGCGACGTGGCCGGCCTCCTCGTACTCGAAGCGGTAGCGCTGCGCCGAGCGGCGGGTCGCGTGCAGATAGGGCGGATCGCTGTAAACCAGCTCCGGGCCCAGGAACGGGAACGAGGCCAGGAAGTCATGGGCACAGCCGTGAACCAGATCGACCGGGTAGTCGCAGACGAAGGCCTCGAGCGCCTGCGCATCGCGGTCGATGCCGATCGAACGCACGGCCGGCGGCTTGCGCTTCATCAGCGCCCCGCCCCCAAGGTGGCTTTCGATGTAGACGGAGTGCGGCGGCATCAGCGCAATCAGCGCTTGGCACAGACCTGCTGTCGCCTTCGAGCCGAAATACCCCATGGACCGCTCCCGTCACGCGAGAGAGCAGTCCATAGTCCCGCAACTCTATGAGGTCAAGAACCAATCGCGGTGGCAGAACCAGGCCGCGGCCGCCGCCATAATCACCGTCCTCAACTCAGGATTGGGGTACCTGGGTAGTTACGAAACGCCTCAATCCACTGGCCCAAAATGACAAATCAGACGACCTGGGCAGTTACCATTTAAGGTAACTGCCCAGGTTCTTGCTGTGAAAATTCTCTGGGATTCGGCACAACGCTACCCACGCGACGCCCGTGTGCTCCTCTGGGGTCGCCGGGTTTCACAGCTCACGATGCCCCTCTTGCGGACTGCGACCGGTAAGCTACCCCGATGTGGCCCGAAGTCCGCCCGCGCGACGGGCACCGATTTTCATTCTATGGGGTGGTCCAGCACGGCGTCGACCATGATCGTTTATGAGAATGGCTCCGCTGTTGGAGAACCCGTGCCAGGTGAGCTTACGCGCACTTGACGGTGGCGATGAGCCGATCCGATGGGCTGGTCAGGGCTTCGATGATATTCCAGCCCTGCTTTCTGGCGGTGGTGATGACGCTGCGCAGGATGGCGAAGTTCTCGGCCCCCTGCGCGGACCGGAAGCCCCCGGAGATCTTCTGGCGCAGCTTCATCATCCGAAGGTCGCGCTCGGCCTCGTTGTTCGTGAACCCGACCTCGAGGTCGATCAGGAACCGGAGCACCGCGCATTTGTGGTCGCGCAGCCTCAAGGCCGGATTGTGACCGATCCTTCGCTTCCGGCGCTTCTTCCTCTTGCCAGGCGAGAACGGTGGTTGGCTCTCGTGAAAGGCCAGCGCATCGGCGATGATCTCGTCGTATCGGCGCTCGATCAGCGCCACAAGCCTCGCCGGAACGGCGATATCCTTGTCCAGCGCGATGCGGGCGGCGCGATTGGCTCGGCGCAGGAGCTGCTGCATCCGCCGGGCCCAAGCCTCCCCTTCGATGTCCACCAGCGCCTGCAACTCCCGCAGGTGATGGGCGTTGCACAGGCCGTGCTCCACCCCTTCCATCGCGAAGTACGGCTTCCAGTGATCGTGCACGACGATGCCGGAGACACCCGAGAGCAGGGCGCCGCGCTTGCCGCTGACCCGGTACGCCGCCAGCAGCGGCGTGCAGATCACATGAAGCCACTGCGTCTGACCGCCGATCCGCAAGCCGGTCTCGTCCATGTGTTTCACCCGCGCCGTGCCCGCCGCCAGGTCCTGTATGTGCAAGGCCGCGTCCCGCAGCCGCTCGGCCGCCCTCTCGCTCATCGTCGCCAACGTCGCAGCCGTCACCGGCGCGCCGAAGAGCTCGGCCATCACCTGCGACAGCCGATCCTCCGGCAGGAAGTGAGCGTGCTGAAGGTAGACCGCCACCCCGGCAATGCGCGGGCCGTACTGCACCGGCGCCGACACCCCGTCGGGGAACGCCGCCCGGGTCACCGTCCCGCAATGCCCGCAGCACTTGGCATGCGCCCGGTGCTCGGTCACCTCCAGGGGGCTCGGCTCGGGCAGATCGAACACCTGGCGGGCGACGGGCGTTCCCGCCCTGGCCGCGTCCGAAAGCGGCGAACCGCATCCCTTGCAGGAAGCCGGGACGTGATCCTTCACCCGATCCGGGTGATCGGCGCGGCGCAGCGTCTTGCCCTTGTGGCCGGGCTGGCCACCGGGCTTGCGGCCCGATTTGCCGCGCAGGCTTCGGGTTCGCCGCTTCGAATTCGGCTTCCTCAGCCCATCGCTCGAAGGCGGCTTGCCGCTGTTGCCGCTGTTGAGGCCGAGACGGCGCTCCAACTCCTCGATGCGCTCGACGAGACGCGCGACTTGCTCTTCCAGCCGCGCGTTCTGCTGCCGAAGCCAGGCATTTTCCTCCCGAAGCCGGGCGTTCTCCTCCTCCAGGCGGGCGATCTTCTGCGCGGGCGTTTCGGGCGCTGCTCCCGTCGAAGGGCCGCGCGGCGACTCGGGATTGCTCATGTCGTTGTTGAGTCATTTCCCGAAATTCCCGTCAAGCCCTTTCCACCAACTCCGAACGAGAAACGCCTCAATCCACTGGCCCAAAATGACAAATCAGACGACCTGGGCAGTTACCATTTAAGCGAGGTGCGGCAAAGGGTGATGCTGCGGTCGACCGCCGGTGCCGGCCCGCTTTCTCACCCTCGCTTGCGGCAGATCGTGAGGCCGTCACCTATGGGCAGCATGACGATGGTCACCCGCTCATCGCCCCTGATCTTCTTGTTCAGGGCATCGACGACGGCGCCTGACTCTTGCCAGCGCTCGGGCTCCACGATCCGGCCCATATAGAATGTGTTGTCGATCAGAATCAGGCCGCCGGGGCGCACAAGGGCAAGACACTGCTCGTAGTAGACGTCGTAGCCTGACTTGTCGGCGTCGATGAAGGCGAAATCGTAAGTGCCGTCGAGGCCCTCTCTGCGTAACACCGCAAGATTTTCCCGCGCGTCCCCGAGGCGCAGCTCGATCCCTTCGGCAAGCCCCGCCTCGGCCCAGAAGCGCCGCGCGATCTCCGCATAGTCCGCGTTGATGTCGAGCGCCGTGAGCCGGCCGTCCGCACCCATGGCGTCTGCTACCACGAGGGCGCTGTAGCCGGTGAAGATGCCGATCTCGAGCGCACGTTTGGCTCCGGTCGCCTGCACCAGCAGCGCCATCAGCGCGCCCTGCTCGGCCGATATCTGCATCATCCCCATCTCGTGGCGGGCGGTCTCCTCGCGCAGGCGGTGCATCACCGCGCTCTCGCGCACGCCGTGGGCCAGCAGGTAGTCGTGCAGCGCCTCGGTTAGCGCGGTCGGTCTGGCGGACATGGCGTCTCCTGCTGGCGGCGGGCGTGCCGGTCATAGCGCGGCGCAGCGCGGCCGGCGGTGCAGCGAGTCTATCGCGCGGCGCGCCAGACCAGGCCCAGAGCCTCGATCACGTCGAGGGTTCGCGCGACATAGTGGTCGCGCACGGTGAAGCGGCTGTCGCCTTGTCCGGTCAGCTCGCGTTCCAGGCAGTCGATCAGGCGCCTGAGGCGGCGCTGGTGCAGGCCGAGTCCGCGCTGGATCGGGTCGGTGACCACGCCCGAGAACGCGCCGATCACCGCGCCTGCCGCCAGGAGGCCGCCGGTGAGACCGATGCTGAGCGCGGCCGGTGCCGCCGCCGGGAAGGCGCCGTACCAGAGCGCCCCGGCCCCGCTGCCCAGCGGGAAGCCCGCGATTGCCGCATGCTGCACCAGCACCTGCGCGGTTGCCGGGCCAAGCGACAACATTCCTGGCGTGAGCTTCTTGAACGCCAGCGCGCCGACGCTGGCACTCACTGCCGCAGTGGCGAGGTCGGCCGCCGAAACCCGCGTCCCCTCATAGGTGCTCGCCGCGCCGGCGAGCCAGGCGCGGAACGCCTCCTGATCAGCCGGCGACTGCGGGGCGTCTTCGCTGCCCGGCGCAATGCGGCAGTCGCGCAGGATCTCGTCCGCGAGCGCATCGCGTTCCGACACCCGCTCGCCCTGTTGGATCGGGAGCTCCAGAAGCTCGGTGAAGAGCCGCCATTCCAGTTCCCGCGCGACGTCGGTCTGCAGGAAGTAGCGCCGGCTGTCCAGCCAGTCGGCTGCTGGTGTGAGGCCTGCGTGCCGCGCGAGCGCGGCGCTCACGCGCGCCGCGAGGTGAGGGGCCGAGAGGGCCAGATTGGCCGGCGAGCGGACGAGATCCCAGCCGAGCGCCCGCCGGTGCAGCCGCAGAGTGCCGGAGAGCGAGAAGGTGCGGTCAACGAAATCGTCGATCTTCGCCCGCCGCGCGGCGCAGTAACGGGCCGCGGCCTCGTCCACGATCAGGCGCGCTTGCGTGTCGCCGTCCTCTGCCGGCGCTGCGGCCGAGGCGGCGGGAGTCCCGCTCATGGGCCCCTATCTGGCGCCTGCAGCGCCCTCGTCAAGGCAAGGGGCGCGGCGGAGGTGCCAGTCCGTCGCCTGCTGATAGGCGTGTCCGACCCTGAAAAGCAGCGGCTCCGCTCCCCAGGCGGCCTCAAGCATCATGCCGATGGGCAGACCGTCGGAGGAGAAGCCGCAAGGGACCGAGAGACCGGGAATCGACGCGAGCGCACCGCCGTACGTGAAGCGCGTCGCCTCCTGGGTAGCGCGGTGGAGGCTGCGATCGTCGGCGATCGTCGGCGCCGGCCGGGGCGTGGTCGGCGCGAGCAGCACGTCCACGGTCTCGAACACTTGGGCCAGAGCGCGACGCCACGCCTCGCGTCCGCGCATGGCCTCGGCATAGTCCACGGCGCTGAACTCACGGCCCATGATCATGCGATTGTAGACAGGCTCGGAGAGCGCGCCGGGACCGGCATCCAGCCGCTCCTTGTGGTATGCACAGGCATCGGCATAGGCCATGACCGTGGTCCAGTGCTGTGCGGTTTCGGCACCGGCCAGCGTGACATCGATCAGGCGCGCACCGAGGGATTCCAGGGTGCTGGCGGCGGCCCGGACCGCAGCCTCGACCTCGGCGTCGATGCCCTCGAAGAAGAAGTTGCGTGCGAGCCCGACGCGTACGTCCCCTATCCCATCGTTCAGCCGAGGCAGGAAGTTGTCGAGCGGCATGTCCCGCGAAACCGGGTCGAGCGGGTCGTAGGCGGCGAGCGCGGCGAAGAGGCGCGCGACGTCCGCCACGGTGCGCGCCATGGGGCCGACGGTATCGTGCGCGACGCTGATCGGCGTGATGCCGCGGATCGAGATGCGACCGTGGGTGGGGCGCAAGCCGGCGACGCCGGTCATGGAGGCCGGAATCCGCACCGAGCCGCCGGTGTCGGTGCCGAGAGCGCCCTCGGCCATCTCCGCCGCAACCGCGGCGCCCGAGCCGCCGCTGGAGCCCCCCGGTATGCGCTCCGGGTTCCACGGGTTTCGGCACTGGCCCGTCACCGGGTTGGTCGAGACGATGCCCCAGGCCAGCTCCTGCAGGTTGGCCTTGCCGACCAGCACCGCGCCCTGGGCCTTGAGTCGCCCGACCACAGGGGCGTCGCTGTTGGGGATATGATCTGCAAGGTAGGCGGCGCCGCTGGTGGTGCGCACCCCTGCCGTCTCGATATTGTCCTTGAGGGCGATGGGCATGCCGTGGAGGAGGCCGAGCCAGCACCCCTCGGCGGCCGCCCGGTCGCAGGCATCGGCCTCCTCCCGCGCCCGCTCCGCCGTGGTTGTGATCATGGCGTTGAGCGTCGGATCCAGTTGCTCGATCCGCGCCAGGCAACGCTCGACCGCCGCCCGTGCGGCGCCGGGCGCAGGCCGGTGCGGCAGACCTTGGCTCATGTTCCGCCTGCGCTTTCGACCAGTGGCTTCCGACGCCCTCTACTCGTCGCCATAGACGGCGACGCTGCGGATCGCATAGTCGCCGCCACTGTTGACCAGCGACAGGCCGCCGAAGGGGTCTTCGAGAGCGCTGCTCTTGACTTGGATGTGCTCAGTGCCGTCGACGGATACGGTCATCGTTCCATCGCCCTCACGCACGAGAGCGACCGTATGGCTGCGGCCGTTCTCCAAAGCCAGCTCGTCGCCGGAATCGCCGATCACCTCCGCGCTACGCCGGCCGAAGCGGGAAAGCAGCAGCCCCGGATCGTCGCCAGGACGGTAGGTGAGGCGATAGCCTGAAGCGCCGGCCCTGCCCTGGAACAGGTCGATCTCGAACTGTGCGTCCTTGTGCGTGATGCCCGACATCAACTCCAGCTCGAGGGCGAAGGCGTTAGGAATGTCCGCTTCCAGGACGATCTCCGCGGGCTCCGGCCCGGCCGGCCCGGTATCCTCCTTCTCCTCGTCGTCATCTCCGCCCCAGAGGTCGTCGAGCTTCTTCTCGCCGCTCAGCAAGTCGCCAATCGTGTCCTTGCTCTTGTCGAGCAGCGCTTCGCCTTTTTCGAGCAGCTCATCTCTTTTGTCCCGGATGGTGTCGAGGTTGATTCTCATTGTCTCCGTATCGGCCCCGCTAAGCGGAATCGTCGTGCGCAGGCCGAGCCTGCCGTCGATCGAGAAGTCGCCGCTCACCACCTCCCAACGCAGATCGTCCGTGTAGTCGCCGTCGGAAAAATCATCCCGGATCAGAGCCACGCGGGGCTGAGCATCGGCGTTGTGGGCGGAGATTATGTCGCGCAGATCCTGGAGGAAGCGCGGATCGGCCGCCCGTGCGCTCTCGGCCGCGTCGATCAGCGCCTCGAGTTCCTGCGCGAGAGCATCGAGCGCGGGAGAGCTCGTCGCCTCGGTGCCCTCCGGTTGCCATTCCGAGTAGCGCGACCCGTCATCGGCGGCGACCGGCACCGCCATCGTACCGGCGAGAAGGGCGGGGACGAGGAGCCTGCGCAGCATGGTGTACCTCCGGTCTGGTCGCATCGCTTCGATCACTCGTGATCTAGCCCGGAACTCCTGGAGTTGTCGAGCGATTGCTGCCCATTTGGTTTCGAATACGTCCGCCATGATCCTCGTTGTGCTTTCGACGACGCCCCGGAAGGCGTTATAGTCTCCGGTGACAGCAAGGAGGCGTGTCATGAGGATCTTCAAGAACAGGGTTTCGTCGACCGGGCTCCGTCTCGCGGCAGTCGTGGGGCTGTCGGCGATGCTCGGCGCATGCGCAGGCATGGAACTCGAAGGCGTCAAAGACCTCGAGCCTCAAGGATCGGAATTCCAAGCCGAGCTTTACGCGGGCTATCTCAAGCTAGCAACGAGAGAGCATGGGGAACACGATTATCGCGATTCCGACCACTTTGCGGTGAAAGCCGGCGGCGCGGCGCGGGGCGAAGACGTGGCGCCGGCCGACCTCTCGGAGCGCTTGATCGCGCCGGACAAGGTGGAAGAGATCTCGAAGGCGAGGTCGAGGCTCGTGGCGATGCTGGACGGAAGCGGTCGGGACAAGGCACCGGCCATCGCCGCCCATGCCCAGATCAATCTGGAATGCTGGATGCAGGAGCAGGAAGAGGGTCACCAGCCCGACGACATCGGCGAATGCCGCAACGCGTTCTATGGCTCGGTGGTCGCCGCCGAGGTGGCAATGCGGCCGCCGCCGCCCCCGCCGCCGGAGCCTGCGCCCGAGCCCGAGCCCGTCTACGTGACCTACTACGTGGTGTTCTTCGAGTTCGATAGCTCCGAGCTCTCGAACGCCGCGAAGCAGACGCTGGATGAGGCGTCCGCCACGGCGTTGGCGATGAAGCCCTACAAGATCATCATTCGGGGCCACACCGACCGGGCCGGGCCTGAGGAGTACAATCTCGGCCTCTCGGAGAGGCGTGCTCTCGCGGTTGCGAGCTACATGATCGACCACGGCGCAGGCCGCTTTGTGATCGATGCCGAGGGCCTCGGCGAATCGGAGCCGATCGCCAAGACCAGCGACAACGTGCGTGACGGCCGCAACCGGCGGGTCGAGGTCACGTTGAGTGAATAAGAGTAGGGGGCCGCGCGCTCCCTATTCGTCGTAGTGGTAGGTGCGGGCGACCATTCTCTCCGAGTGGTCGCCCGCCTTGATTGGCGCGTAGCGCCACGGGTTCTCTGGCCCGACGCAGCTCGGGATCGCCTCGACCTCCACCTCGTAGTCGACGCCGAAGAATTGCACCAGCGAGTAGCGCCTCTGCCCTGAGGTGTTGATCACCCGGTGCATGGTCGAGACGAACAAGTCGTTGGTCCATTGCTGCATGAGGTCGCCCAGATTGACGGCGAAACTGCCGTCCACCGGCGGCACAATCAGCCACTCGCCCTCAGGGCTCAGCATCTGCAGCCCTTCCCGGTCCTGCCAGACGGTGGTGAAGCACTCGTAGTCGGTGTGGGCGCCCAGCCCGATATGGGCGATGTCGAGGGGCTCCGGCTGCGGCTCGTAGTAGCACACGCGAAGCCGGGCCAAAGGCTTGGTGTATTTCGAGGTGAAGTACCCTTCCTCCACGTCCAGCGCGTACTCGAATGCGCGGAAGATCTGGCGACCCAGCTCGAGCTGGCAGTCGAAATAGGTGCCGAGCGCCCAGCGAAAGTCGGCGGGCTCCGCCGGCCAGTTGTTGGGGCCGTAGAAGCGAACGCCGCGCACGTGGTCGGGATCGTCCGCCGGCAGGTCGTGCGCCATCTCGATGGCCTCCGAGATGTCGCTGGAGCCTTCGAGGCTGTGGTCGGCGGTGATCCCGCCCGAGGGCACGTAGCCCCGGTGGTTGGGCCAGTCGAGGTAGTGATTGCGCATCTTCTGCTCCACCGGGAGCGCGAAGAACCGCCGCATGGCGGCTTGCGCGCGCTCGATCACCGTCTGCGGGAACTGATGGTTGACGATGTAGAAGAACCCCGGGCCTGCGCACGCCGCGCGGATCGCCCGCGCCATGGCCTTGCGCTCGACCAGGCTGGGCGAGAAAAGCGCACCGAAGTCGATGACGGGCACCTCGGCAAGCGATACGCGACGCACCGCCGGTGCGTGCATGCCCTCCCTGATCTGAAACGGTGATTCGGTGGCCATGGCGCGTCCCCCGCCGCCCTTCAGTTCTGGCATGGTAGTGTGAATCGGCTGTTCACAAGGGCGTGCCTATAGCGCAATTCGCCTGTCAATGCCTCATCCGCCGCCTGGCGGCACCATCATCGATATTGGGAGACGAGAATGGAGACATCTCTTCGCGGCCGCCGCGCCCTGGTCACCGGGGCGGGAAGCGGCATCGGTGCGGCAATCGCCGAGGCCTTCGCGCGCGAGGGCGCCCATGTGGCGGTTCATGCGCGCAGCGACGCGCGCGCCCGGCCAATCGTCGATGCGATCGAGGCGGCGGAGGGCCGCGCGTTCGCCGCCGCGGCCGACCTCCGCGACCGCGCGGCCATCGCGCCGATGTGCCAAGCCGCCGTCGAGCGGCTCGGCGGGCTCGACATCCTGGTCAACAATGCCGGGGTTTTTGTCCGCAAGCCGGTGGCCGAGATGGACCTCGACAGCTGGGACAGCATGGTCGAGACCAACCTCACGGCCTCCTATCTCGTGACCCAGGCGGCGTTGCCGGCGATCCGCGCCTCGGGCGCAGGCGCTTCGGTCATTTTCATTTCCTCCATCGCCGCCGGCGCCCATTCCGCCGGCTGGGGCACTTACGCGATGACCAAGAACGGGCTCAACGCCTTCATGCATTGCCTGGCTGACGAGCTCGGCGGCGACGGTGTTCGCGTTAATTCCATCAGCCCGGGCTGGGTCGAGACCAAGATGGCGCAAAACGCCCACCGGGGCCTCGCGGCCGATCTCGGCATCGCCTACGAAGACCACTACGCGGCGAACATGCGCGCCAACATGTTGGGCACGCTGGTGACCACCGACAGCATCGCCGACATGGCCGTATTCCTCGCGGGCGAGCGCGGCCGCCACATCATGGCGCAGGAGCTCACGGTCTGCGGCGGCTGCGTCCCCGGCAGCAAGGCGGAGCCTCCCGAGGAGGCTGAGGCCGCTGCGTAGGCCCGGTCGGCGCGCGCCGCGCAAGCCGCGCGGAACTCCAACGAAAGTGAGATTCGCCGGGATGTAGTGAGATTCCGCGAGACAAGCAGCCGCCGCCCTCGAGGGCGGTGGCAACGATCGCCCTTGCCGCAGTCGTCACTCGCCCGCGCCAGCAAATACCGCACCGCCCGCTGCAGCCAGCTCCCTCACGCACGTCACGACGCAAAGTTTGCGTGGAGGGCGCCCGCTGTGTACCGCACCATGGTCCGGTGCGTCAGACTCGGACAGCGCCCCCGCAGACCAACGAGGAATCTGCCATCCTATGGGCCGGGCCGCGGGCCCGGACGGCGCGACCGCGCCGCGCGCGTAGCGCGGAGCCAAGCGAGCGGAGCGAGCGCCCGGCGCTTGAGGGAAACGAAAGAAAGACTACTTGTCGATGTCGCCCATGCACATGTACTTGACCTCGAGGAACTCATCGAGGCCGTAGTATGAGCCTTCGCGGCCGATGCCGGACTCCTTCATGCCCCCGAAGGGGGCCACCTCGGTCGAGATGATCCCGGTGTTGATGCCGACGATGCCGTACTCGAGCTGCTCCGCCACGCGCCAGATGCGCCCGATGTCGCGGCTGTAGAAGTAGGCCGCGAGGCCAAACTCGGTGTCGTTGGCGAGCTGCACCGCTTCGTCATCGGTCTCGAAGCGGAAGAGTGGCGCGAGCGGGCCGAAGGTCTCCTCGCGGGCGACCTTCATCTGCGTGTTCACGTTGGCGATGACAGTCGGCTCGAAGAAATTGCCGCCGAGGGAGTGGCGCTTGCCGCCCTGGATCACCTCCGCCCCCTTGTCCACCGCGTCCTGAATGTGCTCCTCGACCTTGGCCACGGCGTTCTCGTCGATGAGCGGCCCCTGCTGGGTCTCGCCTTCGAGGCCGGGTCCGACGACAAGCTTGGAGGAGGCCTCGGCCAGCCTCTCGGCAAAGGTGTCGTAGACGCCGCCCTGCACCAGGAAGCGGTTGGCGCAGACGCAGGTCTGCCCCGTGTTGCGGTACTTGGATGCGATGGCACCGGTCACGGCCGAGTCCATGTCTGCATCGTCGAAGACGATGAAGGGCGCGTTGCCGCCGAGCTCCATCGAGACCTTCTTGACCGTGCTTGCGCACTGCTCGAGCAGGACCTTGCCCACATCGGTCGAACCGGTGAAGGAGAGCTTGCGCACGATGGGGTTGGCGGTCATCTCGCCGCCGACCTCGCCCGAGGGGCCGGTGATCACGTTGAAGACGCCGCGCGGGATGCCGGCGCGCTCAGCCAGCTCGCAGAGCGCAAGCGCGGAGAAGGGCGTCGCCGTCGCCGGCCGCGAGACCACGGTGCAGCCTGCGGCGAGTGCGGGCCCGGCCTTGCGCGTGATCATGGCGTTCGGGAAGTTCCACGGCGTAATCATGCCGACGACGCCCACCGGCTCCTTGGTGACCACGATC
The DNA here is from genome assembly GCA_963422645.2 of Alphaproteobacteria bacterium. Lineage (GTDB taxonomy): Bacteria > Pseudomonadota > Alphaproteobacteria > UBA828 > UBA828 > WTGU01. The sequence continues at coordinate 215,425 of CAXXVO010000002.1, read as the reverse complement.
CGCCGGTCGTTGAGATGCGGGGGGATAACGTCGCCGTAGGCGCGCTTGCCTTCCTCCGCGAACCACTCGATGAAGGAGCCGCCGTAGCCGATTTCGCCGCGCGATTCCGCCATCGGCTTGCCCTGCTCGGCGGTCATGATGATGGCGAGGTCCTCCTGGTTCGCCATCATCAGGTCGTACCACTTGCGGAGGATCTGGGCGCGCTCCTTCGCGGTCTTGGCGCGCCAGGCGGGGAAGGCCCGGTTCGCGGCCTCGATGGCGGTGCGGGTCTCGGTGGCGGAGAGCGCCGGCACCGTGCCGATCACCTTACCGTCCGCCGGATTCACCACGTCGGTGGTCCGCCCGGACTTCGCGTCGAGCCACTGGCCGTCTACGTAGCATTGCTGGCGGAACAGCGTCGGGTCCTGGAGGAAGACGCCCTTCACGATCTCGGCAGCGGCAGTGCTCATGGTGCAGTGTCCCTTCGGTCGGCGGATTGGTCGCGGAATTGCGGAGGAGGGCCGGCAGTATCGCCGATGCGGCGCCGGGCCGGCAAGGCGCGGTCAAAGAGCCCCGTGCAGGCCGCGCCCCGCCGCTCCTGCGGCGCCATCGCGCGCCTACCGGCGCGACGCGGAGGCGCCGGTCGCGCCGGTAGGCGCGCAGAATTGCAGAATCGCCTGCTGCCGTGAGCGACAAAACAGTCATGGTCCCCGCGGTTCTGAGCCACCCCGTGGCATGAAACAGGAGCGGTTCGGCTGACGTTTTCCTTGCGCTTGCACCCATTTGCCGTGTCAGGATGGGTATTGGCGGAGGTGGGGACGTGTGAGCGTCGTTATATCGGTGACGTAGTTCCCGATGACAAAACTGCTTCCGGCGGCCGGCTCCGCACCCCGTATTGTACCCGGCCCGTGGCCGTGGACGCGCGGCAAATTGCACCGCACCCGCTCGTCGGATGCGTGTTCTTCCGACCGCTGTCCCCGCCTCCACCGTGGCGATGCCACGGCGTGATCGTACGCCGCCGTGGCGAGAGCGCAAATGAGGAGGAAGGCGATGAAGACGGAAGGCTTGCACGTCGTCCGGCCGCGCGCGGCGGGTCTGGACGTGCACAAGATGGAGATCACCGCGACGGTTCGCCTCTGTGAGGGCGAGGGTGAGCCGGTGGTGGAGACGCGCTGCTTCGGCACGCTGCCGAGCGGTCTGGAGGAGATGGTCGCGTGGCTGACCGGTCACGGCGTCGAGGCTGCGGTGATGGAAGGGACCGGGGTCTACTGGCAGGCGCCCTTCGCGGCCCTGGAGGCGGCCGGGCTCGAGGCGATCCTGGTGCATGCGCGTCAGGTGAAGCAGTTGAAGGGGCGCAAGACCGACGTGGCGGACAGCGTGTGGCTGGCCTGCGTGTGCCAGTTCGGGCTCTGCACGCCTTCCCACGTTCCGCCTGAGCCGTTCCGGGAGCTGCGCGCACTGAGCCGCCAGCGCCGCGTCCTGGTCAGGCAGCGCTCCGCCGTGCGCAACCGCGTGCAGAAGATCATCGACCGCGCCGGTGCGCGCATCGGCGGCATCCTCTCCGACGTCTTCGGCGTCAACGGCCGGAAGATCCTCGACGGCCTGGCGCAGGGGACGGCGCGCGAGGTCATCCTCGCCTCGCTCACCAGCCACGTTGCGAACAAGCTGGAGGGGCTCGGCGAGGCGCTCACCCTGAGCCTGGGCGACAACGACCGCTTCATGCTCAACGACCTGCTGGAGGAGCATGACGCGCTTGAGGCGCGCATCGCGTCCTACACCAGGAAGATCGACGGGCAGATGACACCGTGGGAGGAGCAGCTCCGTCTGCTGACCACCATCCCCGGCATCGACCGCACCGCCGCCTCGACCATCCTCATCGAGATCGGCCCCGACATCGGCGTGTTCGCCTCCAAGGAGCACTTCGCCGCCTGGGCCGGGCTCTGCCCCGGCAACAACGAGAGCGGGGGCAAGCGCCGCAACGCACGCACCCGCATGGGCTCCAAGACCCTGCGCGCCTGCCTCGTCGAGTGTGCCCACGGCGCGGCCCGAACCAAGGGGTGCCAGTTCGAGGCTCATCACCGCGCCCTCGCCGCCCGGCGCGGCTACAAGCGCGCCATCGTCGCCGGCGCTCACAAGATGCTGCGCATCATCTATGTGGTGCTCAAGACCGGCAGGCCCTACTACGACCGCACGGCCGACTACGACGCTCTGATGGTCAAGCGCAACGCTCCTCGGTGGATCCGCATGCTCCGCCGCTACGGCTACATCGAGCCCGTAGGCGCGGAACTCAAGGCCGCCTGAGCGGCCCGCATCTCGTCAGCCGGCTACGCGGGACCGCTTCGGACCACATCGGGGAAGTCCACCGCTCGTCTCCGCCGCGCCGACCCTGGCGGTCTCAGCCAACGCCGTGACCTCGGGGTTGGAGCGTCACCGCGCGTCCCTCGCCAGAATCTGTTTCACGGCAAAGTGCGAGAGCGCTTTCGTGTGAAGCGGAAGCGCTCAAAGCGATCGCTACCAGGCGGTCCAGCCCCCGTCGACCACCAGGTTCGCTCCGTGCACCGAGTCAGAGGCGGATGAGGCGAGAAACACGGCGGCGCCCACAACTTCTGACGGGTCGAGAAAGTGAGTGCCTGTTGGCGTCAGCTCGTCCACACGTTCCTTGAGCTGGGTCTGCGCGCGAAAGGCCTCGGTCATGTCGGTCTTGACCCCGCCCGGCGCCAGCGAGTTGACGTTGATTCCGTGGCGCGCGAGTTCCAGGCACAAGGCCTTGGTCAGGTTCAGCTGCCCGGCCTTCGTGATGCAATAGATGCTGCAGTCCGCAGCGCCGACGAGGCCGAACGTCGAGGTGATGTTGATAATCTTGCCGGATCGCTTCGCCTTCATCGTCGGCACGACCGCCTTGGTCATGAAGTAGGTGCCCTTGAGGTTGAGGTCGACCTGCGCGCTCCACTGCTCCTCGGTGGCCTCTTCGATCGGCGATCGGATGTAGACGCCGGCGTTGTTCACGAGGATGTCGACGGTTCCGAAGGCGTCGACAACCGCACCGGCCAGCCGCTCGCACTCGGCGATCCGCGCGAGATCAGCCGCGAACGCCTTGGCCTCTCCTCCGGCCACCTCGATCTCGCCGACGACCGCCTGCGAGCGCTCCAGCCGCGTGTTCGCGACGATGGCGAGCCGCGCGCCCGCCGCAGCGAAGCCTCGGGCGATGCTCGCGCCGATGCCGCGCGAGCTTCCCGTCACAATGGCGACCTTGCCGGCGAGCTTCATGGCGCGGCCCCTACTGGTCGCTCTATCCGGACGTGCGGACGCACTGGTCGGGGTGCCCGGCGCTCAGACCCTGGGCATCACCTCGCGCGCGTAGGCCTTGGTCGTCGCGCGAATGTCGGCGTCGCTGTAGCCGAGATAGTAGATGCATATCTGGGTTACGCCGAGCGCGCTCAACCGACGGATCTTCTCGGCACAGCTCTCCGGTGTGCCTACGATCGTGTAGCTTTCCGCGAGGTCGTCAGAGATGTAGCCGGCGTGCTCGGCGCCCGTCTGCGTGTGCTCCCGATAGTCGTATTGGGCCTTGTCCTCGACGCACCGGAGAAAGCTCGCCGGCAGCGACGACCTGGGATGAAATCGCAGCATATCCGTCACATGGTTCGCCACGTAGGACGGGAACGGGCGGACCCGATCGCAGGCATCGTGCAGGTCGTCCGAGACCCATGACGGTGTGCAGACAACGATATCGATCTCGCTCAGCTCGCGCCCCGCGTCGTCTGCGCCTTGCCGAACGAAGCCGATGTGCCATTCCACCGTCTCCAGATCGGCAATCTGGAGGAACACGCCGTCCGCGACGCGACCGGCCCAACGGAGCACTTTCGGTCCGTAGCCCGCCACGTAGAGCGGGATGCGCGTGCGTGGCGCCCATTCGAGCGAGAGCGTCACAGTCTCGGCAGCCTGCTCGTACCAATCCTCGTCGGAGGGCTGCGCGGCCGAGTACGCGACCTCCTCGCCGTTTGCCAGACGGTGAATCAGGATCGACGCCTCCTCGAATTCCTTGAGGCGCGCCGGCCGCTCGCCCAGGCGCCGAACCGCACTGTCGCCCCGGCCCAGCCCGAGGATCATTCGCCCCCCGCTCAGCTCCTGAAGCGCCGCGTGCAGGCTCGCGAGCACAGTCGGATTTCGTGACACCGGATTGGTGACGCAGGCACCGATCTTGGCCGTGGTCGTGCTTTGCATGAGCACCGTGAGGTAGGGGCTCATCTCGCGCCAGTTGATCGGCGAGTCCGGCACGTACACGTACTCGAACCCGTGCTCCTCGACGAAGCGCGCCTGCTCGCCGACGGAGGGACCGGTATCGAACTGAGCGCCGAGCGAAACCATGACATCCTCCTTTAGTGGAAATGCCGTCTACCGCCCTCGTCGGGCTGGCGAGGAACCCAACACCCGAACCACCCTTGCATGCTGAAGGTTTCGACCGAAAAGGGCTATCCCGGACTTCTTGCCCATGTCACGGCCGCTGCGACCGCCAGCGGTGTCAGGCGCAGTCTTCTCCATGTTAGGGTAGGCCATGCGCGACCGGGGAGGGGCGCCAATGGCATTCACTTAGCGGTTTTCGACTGTTCACTTAAGGAGTCGTGTTCTTGCGCTGTCGGTTGCGTGCGTTTCTGTCGTTCAGGTGTTCAGGCGACGGCCCGCTTTGCGCGTGCCCACTTGCCGCGGGGTTTGCGCGACCTGCGTTCGCAGGACCGGCCGGGGCGCGGGCGCTGACGCGCCTGGTTGATGCAGGAGAGGACATGGCTGAGGGTTTCGGCGACCATCGCCGTATGGCGCAGCAGCAGCGCTTCGAGGTTGCGCGCGACGGTGGCGAGGCCGTTGCTGAAGTTGGCTTTCATCGCCGGCTTGCCGTCGGCAGGGCGCTCGGCGTCGAGGCTTGCGTTGCTGCGGTTGGTGAAGAGCCGGGTCATGGCGATGAGGTTGAAGTGGGCGAAGAGCTCCTGGCGGACGCCGCGCTCGGTCTGGCTGTGGAAGGCCTCGACGGCCATGGCCTGTTTCGAGGTCTTGTAGAGTTCCTCGATTCCCCAGCGCGCGTGATAGAGCTCGGCCAGTTCCGCGACGCTCCAGGCCTTGGGGTCGAGGAGGGTGGTGGCGAGGATGAAGACCGTGCTGCCGATGCGGTAGCGGACCAGTCGCAGGCGCAGCGGGGTGGCGTCGACGTGCGGCGTCTTGCGGCGCAGCTTTCTCAGGGTGTCCTTTCCGGGAGCGACGGTGATCGGCGCGTCCGTGCGGCCGTCGGCGATGAAGGCGTCGAGGGCGGCGCCTGCCTTCTTCTTGATCCGGAACACGGGGTGCAGGCCGCGGGCGACATGGGCGTGCAGCATCTCCCAAGAGTAGTAGCCGCGGTCATAGACCACGATGTCGTTGGCCGAGAGCGCCTTGAGGTGGGCGAGGGCGGCCCTTCTTTCGTCGCCGTGCGCGACCAGGTCGAAGTCCACCGGGATGTTCGCGTGCAGCCGGTAGAGGCAACTCAGCAGGCCCTGCGGGTAGTGGGCCGCCTCGGAGGGCGTGCGGTAGCCGGCCTTGAGCAGCGGCCGCGGCAGGTTGAGCTTGGAGCCGTCGACCGCGAACACGCGGTGGCCCTTCCAGGCCGGGCCGTCGGCGCGCTTGAGGATCTCGGCGTGCAGCGTCTTGAACACCGCCTCGTCGACCTTGGCCCGCGCCATGCACATCGCCGAGGCCGAGACCGGCGCCGGCTGCGGCAGTGCGACGCCCAGGACCCGGCACTGCTCCCACAGCCCGGCCAGCGTCGTGGCGTAGCCCGCGCGGCCGTTCGAGAACGCCAGCCGGAAGATGAAGAGCATGACGAGAAGGGTGTCGAGGACCCGCCGGCGGCTCTGCCACACCCGGTCGTGATCGGCGGCCACCGCCGCCAGTGCGCCGATCAGGTCCTGCCACAGCGCCACGAAGGGATCGTCCGGCGCCAGCGCTGCCGGCCGTGTCCTGTTCCCGCGCCGCGCCGGCCGCGGGCCTTCGAGCAGGATCGAGCGGAAGTCCGGCGTCAGCGGGTAGACGTAGACGCTTTTGCGGGTCTTGCCCTTGCCGCCCCCGGTCTCGCCGAGACAGCGCCAGTTGGCCGCGCGGTAGCAGGCGCCGTCGAAGAGGCTGGGGTCCACGAAGGTCTCCACGAACGTCACAGACTACTATCTTGCAGGCTTCCGAGGCTCCTGAGCCCGTTCGCATTCGACGCTACAAGCATCCTTTCGACGGTGAGGCGATCGAGATTCTCGATCGGCGCAAAGGAGGTTCAGACTTCCTGACCTCGTGATGCTGGCTGTTCTGGGCAGCGTGCCGGGAACTCCTTGAATTCTGATACATTTCGGTTGTTTCAGGCGGTTTTTCGCTGGGTGTCGCGCCCGAGGTCTGATATTATAATTTGATACCAATTGCACGGGGTCTCAACCATGCCCAGTACCCTCCCAATGTGCCCTCCAGAGGCGGTCTCGATCGGCAACAGCTGCTTCGCCGTCCTGATCTCGGACGACACCTTCACCTACTTTTCCAACCTCATTCCCTTTGACAGCCACGCCGCCGATGACCGCACGGCCATGCTCTTGCGGATCGGCCGCCTCGCGGCGATCAGCGCGGTCTCGCCGCAGGAACTGGCTGACGCTTTCGCTGTCTCGCGCGCGACGGTGCAGCGCGCACGACGGCGCTACCTGGCCGAGGGCGAAGCGGGGTTCATGAAGCCCCGGCGCGGTCGCGGGCCGTCGGTGTTCACTCCGGAGTTGGCGGAGAAGGCGACGGCGTTGCTGGCATCGGGCCTGAGCGGCTCTGCGGCGGCCCGGGTTCTCGGCGTGTCAGCGCCATCGGTCAACAAGTGGCGCCGTCAGGGACTGATCGGCAACACGGAGGCGGATGGGGAGCCCGGACGCTCAGCGCTGGCTGCGCCGCCTGACGCGGGTGCGGCTCCTGAAGGCCGTGTCGATGAAGAGAGTACCGGTGCCCCGGGGCCGGAGACGGCGCCGGGGCTGGAAGCGCAGCCGCAAACGGATCGCAGCGCGCGCGATCGGCGGGACCGGCAGGCGCCGATGGGGCGTGCGACTTGCGATGTTCCGGCTCGGGTTCTGGCCAGTTGTGGACAGGCGGGGCCGGTCGAACCGCAGTTCGCCGCCGCCGCCCGCGGTGTCCGCTTCGGCGGCGTGCTCGCCGCCCTGCCGGCCCTGCTGAAGGAAGGTCTTCTCTCCGAGACCGGTCTCCTGCCATTGCTGCCGAAGGGCTATTACGGCTTGCCTACGATCCTGCTCTTCCTGGCCTTCATGACCTTGGCGCGGGTGCGCAACCCCGAGAGCCTGCGCTACCAGGCGCCGGGCGAATGGGGCGCCATTCTCGGCCTCGATCGCTGCCCCGAGGTCAAGACGCTGCGCCGCAAGATCGCTCTCATCGCCGACGACGAGGCCGGCGTGCGGGCGTGGCAGCTCGCCCTTGCCAGGCGCTGGCAAGGCCGACGAGCCGGAGCTCTGGGCGACGCTGGCCATCGACGGGCACGTCAAGGTCTACTCCGGCCGCAAGGGGCGCTTGCCCAAGCACTTCGTCTCGCGCGAGAAGCTGTGCCTGCCGGCGAGCGCCAGCTACTGGATCAACGCTCTGGGCGGCAAGCCGCTGCTCTGTCTGCACAAGCCGCTGGACCCGAAGATGGTCGCGGCCATCGAAGCCGACGTGGTGCCGGCGCTGCAGGAGCTTGGGATCGTTGGCGCCGGGGCGCCGGACCTGACCGCCGAGCATCCCGGCCAGCCGGCGCTCACCCTGGTCTTCGACCGCGAGGGCTGGAGCCCGGATCTGTTCCGCCGGCTGGCGAGGCGCGGCGTCGCCTGCCTGACCTGGCACAAGAACTTCAGGGGCGAGGACTGGCCGGCCGAGGACTTCGGCGCGATGACCGTTCCCATTCACGGACCGGCGGCGGACGGCAGCGCCACCATGCGGCTGGCTGAGAAGCCGGTGACGTTGCCGAACGGCTTCAGGGTGCGCCAGATCCGCCGCCTGCTCGACAACGGCCGTCAGGTGCCGCTGATCACCACCGATCCGCACAAGCCGATGGCTGAGGTTGCGGGCGCCATGTTCTCGCGCTGGTCGCAGGAGAACTTCTTCAAGTACATGCGTGACGAGTTCAATCTCGACGCCCTGCCGACCCACGAGCTCGAGCCTCTCGATCCCGCCGCCATGGTCGTCAACCCGCTGCGGCGGGCCTATGACAAGGCAATCCATCGCCTCGACCGCCAGCTTGGCCGCCTGCGCAACCGCATCGCCGACACGGCCCGGAAGAAGCAGCCGACGGCGGAACTCAGGAGGGAAGTCAGGGACCTCCAGGATGTCCGCGACATCGTCAGGGCCAGCCGCAGGGAGACGCCCAAGCACTGCCGGGCCGGCGACCTCGACGAAGCCGAGCAGCTCGATGCCTTGCCCGCGCGCGAGCGCCTCCTCCTCGACGTCATCCGGATGATCGCCTACCGCGCCGAAACCCGCATGATGCTTCCCGTCATGCAGGCGCAGGGCCACAAGCCCCATCCCCGGAAACTGCTTCAAGCGCTGCTCACCGCCGATGCCGACATCCTGCCGGATCCTGGCAATGGCCTCCTGCGGGTCCACATTCTTGGCCTCGCAAACGACGCCTGCGACCGTTGGATCGATGCGGTTCTGAGCGACCTGAACGCCACCGAAACGGTCTTCCCCGGCACCCGTCTGCGCATAGTCTCAGACTTCCTGACCTCGTGATGCTGGCTGTTCTGGGCAGCGTGCCGGGAACTCCTTGAATTCTGATACATTTCGGTTGTTTCAGGCGGTTTTTCGCTGGGTGTCGCGCCCGAGGTCTGATAGTATAATTTGATACCAATTGCACGGTCTCAACCATGCCCAGTACCCTCCCAATGTGCCCTCCAGAGGCGGTCTCGATCGGCAACAGCTGCTTCGCCGTCCTGATCTCGGACGACACCTTCACCTACTTTTCCAACCTCATTCCCTTTGACAGCCACGCCGCCGATGACCGCACGGCCATGCTCTTGCGGATCGGCCGCCTCGCGGCGATCAGCGCGGTCTCGCCGCAGGAACTGGCTGACGCTTTCGCTGTCTCGCGCGCGACGGTGCAGCGCGCACGACGGCGCTACCTGGCCGAGGGCGAAGCGGGGTTCATGAAGCCCCGGCGCGGTCGCGGGCCGTCGGTGTTCACTCCGGAGTTGGCGGAGAAGGCGACGGCGTTGCTGGCATCGGGCCTGAGCGGCTCTGCGGCGGCCCGGGTTCTCGGCGTGTCAGCGCCATCGGTCAACAAGTGGCGCCGTCAGGGACTGATCGGCAACACGGAGGCGGATGGGGAGCCCGGACGCTCAGCGCTGGCTGCGCCGCCTGACGCGGGTGCGGCTCCTGAAGGCCGTGTCGATGAAGAGAGTACCGGTGCCCCGGGGCCGGAGACGGCGCCGGGGCTGGAAGCGCAGCCGCAAACGGATCGCAGCGCGCGCGATCGGCGGGACCGGCAGGCGCCGATGGGGCGTGCGACTTGCGATGTTCCGGCTCGGGTTCTGGCCAGTTGTGGCCTCCTGCGGGTCCACATTCTTGGCCTCGCAAACGACGCCTGCGACCGTTGGATCGATGCGGTTCTGAGCGACCTGAACGCCACCGAAACGGTCTTCCCCGGCACCCGTCTGCGCATAGTCTACGACATCGACGGGGCCTCGGAATCCGCGCGGCTCGTGTCACCTAAAATCAGCAGAGGTCAGGAAGTCTGAGTCTACGACATCGACGGGGCCTCGGAATCCGCGCGGCTCGTGTCACCTAAAATCAGCAGAGGTCAGGAAGTCTGAGGTTGTCGACCCGGACCCAGGGAAAGATCAGGAAACGCGTGTGACCCACGACCAGATCGAGGTGCTTGCGGAAGCCTTCCGCCGGCCACCCGATCCACTCGTCGCGGCAGGGCAGCGTGCGCGACGCCCGGGCAAACAGAAGGCAGCCCAGAGGCCGCCCGTGGCGGTCCAGGAGAAAATAGCGCAGATGCGCGCCGACCCCAGACGATGCAGCCCGAGATAGTGGTGGCGCGCGACGAACTCGTTCCACAGCCCGCCCTCCTCCTTGCCCGCCGCAATCGACAGGCGCAGCGGCATCAGCGCGGCCAGGTCCTCCGCGATCGCCGCGGCCGGCGCCGTCCGCTCGCTCCGGGCCATCGCCTCCTGCGGCCCCCGCACCTGCGCCTCGTCCCGCGCCGGCAGGGTCAGGATGCCCAGCCGCTCCAACTCCTCCAGCATCCGCAGGCAGACCGCGACACGGTTCCGCCCGCTCGGCGCGCGCCAGTTCAAATGCTCGCAGATCGTGTGCCCGAGCTCGTTGCGGCTGATCGCCGGAAACAGCGCCACCGTCTCCTGGATGTCGGCAATCTGCCGGCGGGTCAGACGTCTGCCGAAAAAGGTCGTCGACTTCAGCGCGGTGATGCGGGGGTCCATGGGCCGGCTCCACTGACAGGGGGACAGCCACAGTGTGCCAAAGCACACGCCGCCGGTCAATCCCCCTCGTGCGGGAAACGCCGAGACCGACAATCCACACAAGAAATCAACTCGTTACGACACCACCAAAAAAACCCCGGAACAATCTTCGCGCCAAATGAATGCCATTGCGCGGCCGGGGGGCCGTTCGCCATGGCGGCCGGAGGCCGCCGCCCGGAGGAAAGGCGACATGGCTGATCCGGTGCTTGCCGCACGGGGCATGACGAAGCTCTTCGGCAGCAACGAGGTCCTCCGCAACATCGACTTCGAGGTGATCGCCGGGCGCAACATTGCGCTGTGCGGCGAGAACGGCGCCGGCAAGTCGACCCTCATCAAGCTCATGACCGGCGTCTATACGCCATCCGCCGGGCAAGTCCTTCTGGATGGCGCGCCGGTGGTCTTCGCCGGACCCAAGGAGGCGATCGCCGCCGGCATCGCCGTCGTCCATCAGGAATTCTCGACCATCTCGGCGCTCACGGTGGCCGAGAACGTGTTTCTGGAGAAGGAGCCACGCAACCGGCTCGGCCTGGTCGACCGGCGCGCGCTGCGCCGCGACTGTCGCGACCTGCTGCACGAGCTCGGCATCGATCTCGACCCCGACACGCCGCTGGAGCGGCTGAGCGTCGCCGAGGCGCAGATGGTGGAGATCGCCAAGGCACTGCGCTCCAGGGCGCGCGTGCTCATCCTGGACGAGCCGACGGCTGTGCTCTCCCACCGCGAAATCGACCATCTGTTCCGGATTCTGCGCGACCTGCGGGACCAGGGGATGGGGCTGGTCTACGTCTCGCACCGCCTGGACGAGATATTCGAGGTCTGCACCGACATCTGCGTCCTGAAGGACGGCGACGTAACCTCGTCGGGGCCGATCGAGGACTACGACCACGACCGGGTCGTCTCCGCCATGGTCGGCCGCAGCCTGGGCGAGCTCTTCCCGCCGAAGAGCGGACCTGCGAGCGAGAACGAGCCGGTGCTGTCGCTAAGCGGCCTCACCACCGAGGGCAGCACGGCACCGGTCGACCTGGACCTCCGCCCCGGCGAGATCGTCGGGCTGGCGGGCCTGGTGGGCTCCGGGAGGACCGAGCTCGCGCTTGCGATCTTCGGCGCGGCACGCGGCAGCGGGGCCGTCGAGCTCTCCGGCAAGTCCTATAACAGGCGCTCGCCAGGCCGTAGCCTCGCCGGCGGTTTGGCCATGCTGACGGAGGACCGCAAGGCCGACGGTCTCTTTCCCGACGCCTCGGTCGCCTGGAATTTCGCGGCGTCGACGCTGGGCAAGGGTGCCCGAGCGCTTGCGCTCTCACCGCAGGAGGAGGAGAGGCGCTCCCGCTCCGTCGTCGAGCGCTTCAAGGTCGTCGTCGATCACGTCGGGCAGCCCATCTCGGCGCTTTCCGGTGGCAACCAGCAGAAGGTGCTGATCGGCCGGCTGCTTGAGAACGCCCCGCGCGTCCTGCTCCTCGACGAGCCGACCCGCGGCGTGGACGTCGCCACCAAGGCCGAGATCTACCGCACCCTGCGCCGTCTGGCCGCAGACGGCGTGGCAATCCTGGTCATCTCCTCCGAGCTGATCGAGGTCGTCGGGCTGTGCGACCGGGTCCACGTCATGCGCGACGGCGCTCTGGTCGCCGAACTGCTCGGCGACGCCATCACCGAGGACGGAATCATGGCAGCGGCCGCCGGCGCGACGGGCGGCGATGCGTCCGTATCCCAGTCCCATGACTGACTTCGCCCGCGCCGCCCGCTTCCAGAAGGTCCATCTGGCGATCGTCGGGCTGATCGCGGCGGTCTTCATCGTCGGCGTGTTCGCGTCCGACCGTTTCGTCACCGTGCTCAACATCGCCAATGTGCAGGATCAGCTGGTCGCGCTGGCGCTGGTGGCGCTGGCCCAGACGGTGGTGATCCTGTCGGGCGGCATCGACCTCTCCTTCGCCGGGCTGCTCGGCCTCCTCTCGGTGCTGTTCGCGACCTTCGCTGGCTCCGATCCGGCGACCTTCACTGCCGCCTATATCGGCATTCTCGCGCTCGGCACGGCGATCGGCGCGCTCACCGGCGGAATCGTCGCTTATTCCGGCATTCACCCGCTGATCGTGACGCTCGCCACATCGACCATCCTGGCCGGCACGGCGCTGCTCCAAACCAAGCAGCCTTCCGGCTCGGTGCCGATCTTCTTCGAAGACATCGTCTATGCCCGGTTTTTCGGCCTCCTCCCGTGGGGGACGCTCTTCGTCATCACCGCCTACGTGCTCGTCGGCTTCGTGCTCTGGCGCACCCGCTTCGGCATCCGCGTCTATGCCATCGGCGACGACGAGCGGGCGGCGACGATCTCCGGCGTCCCGGTCAAGCGGACCAAGGTGCTGATCTATGCGCTCTCCGGCTTCATCGTCGCGCTGGCCGCGATCTACATGGTGGGCCGGTTCGGGGTGGGCGACCCGCGCGCGGGGATCGGGTTCGATCTGCGCTCGATTACGCCGGTGATTGTCGGCGGCACCCTGCTCGCCGGCGGCCGCGGCGGCGTGCTCGGCACCTTTCTGGCGGTCATCCTGCTGGCCCTGCTCTCCAACGTTCTGAACTTCTTGAACGTTTCCAACTTCTATCTGTGGATCGTCGAAGGCGTCATCATCGTCGCCGCCGTCTCGCTCTTCGTCGCGAGGTCGCGGTCATGATGGTGCGCCTCCTCGGCGGCGGCGGCACGGTCAGGGGCCGGAAGACCCGCGAAGTCCTGCTGCTGCTGGCATTTCTCGTCGTGATCTGGGCGATCACGACCGTGCTTTCGCCGCGCTTCCTGAGCGTCAAGAACATTACCGACATTCTGGTACAGGCCGCGCCGCTCGGCTTCGTCGTCATCGGCCAGATGATCGTGATCGTGGTGCGCGGCCTGGACCTTTCCGTGGCCTCGATCATGGCGACTGCGGCGGTGCTCTCCATCGGCGTCTTCGACAACACCGCCACCGCCTTCGTCGCCGCCCTGCTGCTCGGCGCCCTGGTCGGCGGCGTCAACGGCTACCTCGTCAGCTACCGGCAGGTGACGCCCTTCCTCGCGACGCTGGCGACGATGATCGTGCTGCAGGGCATCCGCTTCGCCTACACCAAGGGCGCGCCGAGCGGCTCGTTGCCGGAGACCTTCCGGTACCTGGCGACCGGCGACATCGGCGGCGTGCCCGTGATCCTGATCGTGCTGATCGGGGTTGCGTTCGTGGCGCACTGGATGCTGGAGCGGAGCGTGCCCGGACGGCAGTTCCTGCTCTACGGCGACAATCCGGAGGCCGCCCACATGAGCGGCCTGCCGGTCAAGCGCATCCTGATCTCGGCCTACGTCATCTCCGGCGTTCTCGCCGCCATCGCCGGCCTTTTCCTGGTCGGCTACGTCGGGATCGTCGATAACTGGACCGGCCAGGGCTATGAGCTGGACAGCATCGCGGCAGCGGTGATCGGCGGCGCGTCCCTGCGCGGCGGCAAGGGCAGCGTGATCGGCGCCCTGCTGGCGGCGCTGATCCTGGTCTCGCTCTTCAACATCGTCGTCATCCTGGGCCTCTCCATCGAGTTCCAGATGGTGGTGAAGGGCGCGCTTATTCTGCTCGCAGCAGCCGTCTACATCCGGCGCACCCGCGAGTGACTTTCCGGGCGCAGCCGCTCCGATCCGACCCTTTCCGAGGACGAACGGCGTGGAGGTCCACCAGCCCCATCAGCTCCGGTGCCGTCGCCCATAAGATGGAGTTCGACGGCGACCCCGTTGCGGTCACTTCAGGTTCCAACACCTTGCCGGGCAAGCGAGCGCAATCCTTGGCTACGCCGGGCCCACGGGCAAAGGCTCCCGCATTAACAGCTGGAGAACGTCGGTATGCGACCCGCCTTCGGGTTGAACCCTGACCGTACTCGCTCTAACTTCCCGACCTATGCCACCTCCACCGACCAAGCGCGAAGCCAACTGCTCATCTATTCTCCCAACAACGCACCAGCCGACACGCCACAAGTGTCAGGGGAACCCTGTCGTCGTACTAACCTCAGACTTCCTGACCTCTGCTGATTTTAGGTGACACGAGCCGCGCGGATTCCGAGGCCCCGTCGATGTCGTAGACTATGCGCAGACGGGTGCCGGGGAAGACCGTTTCGGTGGCGTTCAGGTCGCTCAGAACCGCATCGATCCAACGGTCGCAGGCGTCGTTTGCGAGGCCAAGAATGTGGACCCGCAGGAGGCCATTGCCAGGATCCGGCAGGATGTCGGCATCGGCGGTGAGCAGCGCTTGAAGCAGTTTCCGGGGATGGGGCTTGTGGCCCTGCGCCTGCATGACGGGAATCATCATGCGGGTTTCGGCGCGGTAGGCGATCATCCGGATGACGTCGAGGAGGAGGCGCTCGCGCGCGGGCAAGGCATCGAGCTGCTCGGCTTCGTCGAGGTCGCCGGCCCGGCAGTGCTTGGGCGTCTCCCTGCGGCTGGCCCTGACGATGTCGCGGACATCCTGGAGGTCCCTGACTTCCCTCCTGAGTTCCGCCGTCGGCTGCTTCTTCCGGGCCGTGTCGGCGATGCGGTTGCGCAGGCGGCCAAGCTGGCGGTCGAGGCGATGGATTGCCTTGTCATAGGCCCGCCGCAGCGGGTTGACGACCATGGCGGCGGGATCGAGAGGCTCGAGCTCGTGGGTCGGCAGGGCGTCGAGATTGAACTCGTCACGCATGTACTTGAAGAAGTTCTCCTGCGACCAGCGCGAGAACATGGCGCCCGCAACCTCAGCCATCGGCTTGTGCGGATCGGTGGTGATCAGCGGCACCTGACGGCCGTTGTCGAGCAGGCGGCGGATCTGGCGCACCCTGAAGCCGTTCGGCAACGTCACCGGCTTCTCAGCCAGCCGCATGGTGGCGCTGCCGTCCGCCGCCGGTCCGTGAATGGGAACGGTCATCGCGCCGAAGTCCTCGGCCGGCCAGTCCTCGCCCCTGAAGTTCTTGTGCCAGGTCAGGCAGGCGACGCCGCGCCTCGCCAGCCGGCGGAACAGATCCGGGCTCCAGCCCTCGCGGTCGAAGACCAGGGTGAGCGCCGGCTGGCCGGGATGCTCGGCGGTCAGGTCCGGCGCCCCGGCGCCAACGATCCCAAGCTCCTGCAGCGCCGGCACCACGTCGGCTTCGATGGCCGCGACCATCTTCGGGTCCAGCGGCTTGTGCAGACAGAGCAGCGGCTTGCCGCCCAGAGCGTTGATCCAGTAGCTGGCGCTCGCCGGCAGGCACAGCTTCTCGCGCGAGACGAAGTGCTTGGGCAAGCGCCCCTTGCGGCCGGAGTAGACCTTGACGTGCCCGTCGATGGCCAGCGTCGCCCAGAGCTCCGGCTCGTCGGCCTTGCCAGCGCCTGGCAAGGGCGAGCTGCCACGCCCGCACGCCGGCCTCGTCGTCGGCGATGAGAGCGATCTTGCGGCGCAGCGTCTTGACCTCGGGGCAGCGATCGAGGCCGAGAATGGCGCCCCATTCGCCCGGCGCCTGGTAGCGCAGGCTCTCGGGGTTGCGCACCCGCGCCAAGGTCATGAAGGCCAGGAAGAGCAGGATCGTAGGCAAGCCGTAATAGCCCTTCGGCAGCAATGGCAGGAGACCGGTCTCGGAGAGAAGACCTTCCTTCAGCAGGGCCGGCAGGGCGGCGAGCACGCCGCCGAAGCGGACACCGCGGGCGGCGGCGGCGAACTGCGGTTCGACCGGCCCCGCCTGTCCACAACTGGCCAGAACCCGAGCCGGAACATCGCAAGTCGCACGCCCCATCGGCGCCTGCCGGTCCCGCCGATCGCGCGCGCTGCGATCCGTTTGCGGCTGCGCTTCCAGCCCCGGCGCCGTCTCCGGCCCCGGGGCACCGGTACTCTCTTCATCGACACGGCCTTCAGGAGCCGCACCCGCGTCAGGCGGCGCAGCCAGCGCTGAGCGTCCGGGCTCCCCATCCGCCTCCGTGTTGCCGATCAGTCCCTGACGGCGCCACTTGTTGACCGATGGCGCTGACACGCCGAGAACCCGGGCCGCCGCAGAGCCGCTCAGGCCCGATGCCAGCAACGCCGTCGCCTTCTCCGCCAACTCCGGAGTGAACACCGACGGCCCGCGACCGCGCCGGGGCTTCATGAACCCCGCTTCGCCCTCGGCCAGGTAGCGCCGTCGTGCGCGCTGCACCGTCGCGCGCGAGACAGCGAAAGCGTCAGCCAGTTCCTGCGGCGAGACCGCGCTGATCGCCGCGAGGCGGCCGATCCGCAAGAGCATGGCCGTGCGGTCATCGGCGGCGTGGCTGTCAAAGGGAATGAGGTTGGAAAAGTAGGTGAAGGTGTCGTCCGAGATCAGGACGGCGAAGCAGCTGTTGCCGATCGAGACCGCCTCTGGAGGGCACATTGGGAGGGTACTGGGCATGGTTGAGACCGTGCAATTGGTATCAAATTATAATATCAGACCTCGGGCGCGACACCCAGCGAAAAACCGCCTGAAACGTAACTGCCCAGGTTCTTGCTGTGAAAATTCTCTGGGATTCGGCACAACGCTACCCACGCGACGCCCGTGTGCTCCTCTGGGGTCGCCGGGTTTCACAGCTCACGATGCCCCTCTTGCGGACTGCGACCGGTAAGCTACCCCGATGTGGCCCGAAGTCCGCCCGCGCGACGGGCACCGATTTTCATTCTATGGGGTGGTCCAGCACGGCGTCGACCATGATCGTTTATGAGAATGGCTCCGCTGTTGGAGAACCCGTGCCAGGTGAGCTTACGCGCACTTGACGGTGGCGATGAGCCGATCCGATGGGCTGGTCAGGGCTTCGATGATATTCCAGCCCTGCTTTCTGGCGGTGGTGATGACGCTGCGCAGGATGGCGAAGTTCTCGGCCCCCTGCGCGGACCGGAAGCCCCCGGAGATCTTCTGGCGCAGCTTCATCATCCGAAGGTCGCGCTCGGCCTCGTTGTTCGTGAACCCGACCTCGAGGTCGATCAGGAACCGGAGCACCGCGCATTTGTGGTCGCGCAGCCTCAAGGCCAGATTGTGACCGATCCTTCGCTTCCGGCGCTTCTTCCTCTTGCCAGGCGAGAACGGTGGTTGGCTCTCGTGAAAGGCCAGCGCATCGGCGATGATCTCGTCGTATCGGCGCTCGATCAGCGCCACAAGCCTCGCCGGAACGGCGATATCCTTGTCCAGCGCGATGCGGGCGGCGCGATTGGCTCGGCGCAGGAGCTGCTGCATCCGCCGGGCCCAAGCCTCCCCTTCGATGTCCACCAGCGCCTGCAACTCCCGCAGGTGATGGGCGTTGCACAGGCCGTGCTCCACCCCTTCCATCGCGAAGTACGGCTTCCAGTGATCGTGCACGACGATGCCGGAGACACCCGAGAGCAGGGCGCCGCGCTTGCCGCTGACCCGGTACGCCGCCAGCAGCGGCGTGCAGATCACATGAAGCCACTGCGTCTGACCGCCGATCCGCAAGCCGGTCTCGTCCATGTGTTTCACCCGCGCCGTGCCCGCCGCCAGGTCCTGTATGTGCAAGGCCGCGTCCCGCAGCCGCTCGGCCGCCCTCTCGCTCATCGTCGCCAACGTCGCAGCCGTCACCGGCGCGCCGAAGAGCTCGGCCATCACCTGCGACAGCCGATCCTCCGGCAGGAAGTGAGCGTGCTGAAGGTAGACCGCCACCCCGGCTGTAGCCGGCCGGAAGTCTTTGCGAATCGCGGCCGGAAGTCTTTGCGAATGGCCTGGAAAATCGGCTGGTTTTCGGGGCTGAACCGGGCTGGAAAAACCGGCCTGTGCATGGGCCATGAAGGAGCGCTGCGCGGGGGGTTCAGGGCCCGTGCACGGGCGGTGCGTGGGGGTTTCAGGCGCGGTCGGGACCGGGGCGGGCGCCGGGGCGGCACGGGCGTTCGAGTTCGGCCTTCCACCATTCGGGGTCTTCGACGGCGCGTTCTGCGGCGTCGTATCCGTCGTGACCGGTCCATCTTCCGGGGTCGGCGTCGGCGTACCACCGGCCTGCGCCGCGGTGTCGCTCGAGGGCGTCGTCGATGCGGGCGACCTGGTCCGCCGGGCGTCCCCGGCAGAAGCGCTCGAAGAAGGCGTTGAGGCGGCATCGGGGGCAGCGTCCGCAGGGCTCTGCCGCGACGGTGTCAATCGGCTTTCAATACTGACCCCCGATCGGCGTGCAAAATTGACCCCCCTGAGTGGCACGGCGGAGGTTGTCCCGGTAGCCAATAGGGGGGGACCCGCGCGGCTTCGTGTGGCGCCCTGCGCTACGCGGAGCGAAGCCGCGTGGGGGGTCCCTGTTGGCCCACCGGGGCAACCGGGCCGCAAGGGAGGCCGGCGGCGGGTCAGGAGCGGTTCTTGAAGCGCCAGCTCTCGTTGCCGGTCTCGATGATCTCGCAATGATGGGTGAGGCGATCGAGCAGCGCTGTGGTCATCTTGGGGTCGCCGAAGACGGATGGCCATTCGCCGAAGGCGAGGTTTGTGGTGATGACGATCGAGGTGCGCTCGTAGAGCCGGCTCATCAGATGGAAGAGCAGCTGCCCACCGGCCTGGGCGAAGGGCAGGTAGCCGAGCTCGTCGAGGATGACGAAGTCGCGGCGGACGAGCTGGTCTGCAGTGCGGCCCTGGCGTCCGGCGCGAAGCTCGGCCTCGAGGAGGTTGACCAGGTCGACGACGTTGTAGCACCGGCCGCGCGCGCCCTTGCGGATGCAGGACCGCGCGATGGCGACGGCGAGATGGGTCTTGCCGGTACCGGTGCCGCCGACCAGCACGATGTTGCGTTTGCCCTCGAGGAAGCCGCCGCCGGCGAGCTCCTGGATCAGGGGCTCGTTGACCGGCGAGGCGGCGAAGTCGAAGTCGGCCAGCTCCTTGACCGTCGGCAGCTTGGCGGAGGCCATCTGGTACTTGATCGAGCGGGCCCTCTTGTCGGCGATCTCGACCTGCAGCAGCGTACCGATGATCTGTTGCACCGGATGGCGGCGCTTGAGCCCGTCGGCAAGGATGTCGTCGTAAGCGGCGCGCATACCTGCGAGCTTCAGCTGGGTCATCATCTCCAGCACATCATGACGCTCCATGACCGGCCTCCCTCAGGCTGTCGTAGCGCTGACAGTCGGCTACCGGCTTGTGGCGAAGCTGCAGGCCCTCGGGCGTCGGGATGATTGCCGGCGGTGCCGGCTGGCGCTGCCGGGCGAGGATGTTGAGCACCACGTCGGCGCTGCAGGCACCGCAGTCGAGCGTCTCGGCACAGGCCGCCTCAACCGCCTCCAGTCCGTCCTCCAGCACCGCCGCGAGCACCTTGACGAACTGCCGGTCGCCGTCGTCGTGGCCCGCGAGCCGGGTTCGCAGGCGGCCGAGCGCGTTGGGCAACTGCCAGTCCTTGAAGGGCGCGCCATTGCGTAGCGCGCCGGGCTTCCGCGTCAGGATCGGCACGTAATGCCACGGATCGTAGACGAACCGGCCGCGCCCGAAGCTGCGGGGGTGCTCGGCAACGGTCTCGCCGTCCTGGCGGATGACGATCCGATCGGCATAGGCCCGCACGTCCACCGGCCGGCCGACGGCGCGGGCCGCGACGCTGTACTGGTTGTTGTCGAAGCGCACCAGACAGGTCTTCGAGACCGACACCTCGCTGGCATGGAAGCCGTCGAAGGGGCCGCGATACGCCATCAGGAAGGGCTGCTCCTCCTCGAACACCTGCCACACCGTCTTGCCCGGGATTGTCGGATGCGGATGCTTCTTGGCGTCCTCGATGCACCGATCCATCAGCCACTCGTTGATCTCGGCGTAGGAGCGGCCCCGCGGGATGGGCACGAACAGGCGGCCGCGAAGGTCACCCACCTGCTTCTCGACCTGCCCCTTCTCCCAGCCAGCCCCTGGCGTGCACGCCACAGGCTCCACCAGATGGTGCGAGCACAGCTCCTGGAAGCGGCGGTTGTAGTCCCGCTTCTTGCCCACGAAGATCGTGCTCACCGCCGTCTTCATGTTGTCGTAGATGCCCCGCCGGCAGACCCCGCCGAAGAAGCGGAAGGCACGCTCGTGCGCCTCGAAGACCATCTCCTGGCTCTCGCGGGGAAAGATCTGGACCAGATACATCCGGCTGTGGCACAGCCGCATGTGCGCCGCCTTCACCCTGGTCGTCGCGCCCGACAGACGCGCGTACTCGTGGCTCCAGTCGAACTGGTAGGCCTCGCCGGGATCGAAGATCAGCGGCACATAGGCCTGCGCCGGCGACAACAGCCGCCACCGGCGCCGCCAGGCCCTGGCATAGCGGCGAACCGCGTCATAGCCGCCCTTGTAGCCCAGCGACACAAGGTCTTCATGAATCCGCAGAAGAGACAGCCGATCCTTGCGTGCCTTCTTCTCGTTGGCCTTCATCTGGCGCTCAAGCTCCTCCACCCACAGCCCAAGCTTCGGCATCGGCTGGATCTTGCGCTCGTAGCTGTGCGAGGTCGCATCGCCCCGCACCACCTTGCGTATCGTGTTCTTGGAAACCCTCAAATCCCGGGCGAGCTTCTTGATCGGAACGCCCTTCACCAGATGATCCCGACGGATCTTCGCGATCGTTTCCACAACCAGCATCTCCCCCACCACCCCGTCCGTCCAAACGACGAGGTGTGTTCATGGACACAAATCCAAGGGGGTCAATTTTGGACGCCGATCACCCCCAATATGGAGATGCCGTAATGGGGCTTGGCGCCGGCGTGCAGCGTCTCGGCCTGTCGCGATGACGGCGAATCGGTTGTCGTTGCCCTTACACGCGTAGCGTGTTCACGGGGTCTTGCCGCAAGGCGCGCCCCAATTCCTCTGGAGGAAAGGGCAACGACAATGGACGTCTGTATCGGGCTGGATGTATCGCTGGCAAGCACGGCGGTTTGCGTTCTCGACGAGAAGGGCAAGATCGCGACCGAGGCGCAGGTCGCCAGCACGCCTGAAGCGCTGGTTGGGTTCCTGCACAAGCTGCCGCACGAGATCACCGCGATCGGTCTCGAGGCCGGTCCCTTGTCCCACTGGTTGCACAAGGGAATGACCGACGCCGGCTTCGAGGCCGTGTTGATGGAGACCCGGCAGGTAAAGGGTGCGCTGAAGGCCATGCCGATCAAGACCGATCGCCGGGACGCCGAGGGCATCGCACGGCTGTTGCTGATGGGGTGGTTTCGGCCGGTGCACTGCAAGTCGGTGTCATCGCAAGAGATGCGAGCCCTCCTGACCTCGCGCAAGTCCGTGCTGGACGCGATCATCCGCCTGGAGGTCTCGCTGCGCGGCGTCCTGCGTAACTTTGGCCTGAAGCTGGGCCTGATCTCGAAGGGCCGCTATGAGGCCCGAGTGCGGGAGTTGGTCGCCGACAACGCGATGCTGGAAGCGGCAGCCGAACCGATCCTGGGCGCGCGGGCGGCCCTGCGCCGCGAGTTCGCCGAGCTGGAGAAGCTGGTCCGCACTCTGGCAAGGCAAGACAGGGCATGCCGCCTGTTGATGACCATGCCGGGCGTGGGGCATGTCATAGCCCTGACCTTCAAGTCCGCGATCGACGACCCGGAGCGGTTCCGAAGATCGAAGGATGTCGGCCCCTGGGTAGGGCTGACGCCGGCGCGGGAGCAGTCCGGGGAGAGGGATATTGTCGGCCGGATCACCAAGGCCGGCGATGCCGGTCTGCGCGCGGCTCTTTACCAAGCCGCAACGGTGATGCTGAACCGCACAGGGCCGAACTGGCTGAAGGCTTGGGCGCTACGTTTGGCGAAGCACAGGGGCAAGAAGCGCGCGACCGTTGCCTTGGCCCGGCGCATCGGTGTTGTGCTTCACCGAATGTGGCGGGATGGAACCGAGTTCCGCTTTACGCGCGAGGAAGCGATGGCGCTTCGGACGGCATAGGCGCGGCTGCATCCCATCGGCAGTCAGCGAGGAGAGGAGGAAAGAGCCGCGCCTGAAGGTGGGCGAGCCACCAACGTCCCCTCGCCGGGACGCGGTCCCCGATGATGCACGTGGGCCCACTTGTTTGCCGAACCGGCCTGTCGTGTTCGAGCACGCTGTGGAGATAGGCACTCGGGAACCGATTTGGACTGGGCATGATGTTGGCAGCCGATGCGCTGACCACGGACAGAAGCGAGAACCCGGCGAAGGACACAAGACGTTGAGCAAGCGCGAGATCGATACGGTCGGCCCCATTGCACCTGACACCGGCAACCTCCTCCGCGCCTCACCCGGCGCCTCATAGCCAGGCCGAAGGAGCCCCTACACCACGCCAGGAAAACAACTGATTGGCGCGACAATGATCTATTGAAAATCGAGCTTGACGGGAAACGCCCCAATAGGGGGTCACTTTTCCACGCTTAACGTAACTACCCAGGTACCCCAATCCTGAGTTGAGGACGGTGATTATGGCGGCGGCCGCGGCCTGGTTCTGCCACCGCGATTGGTTCTTGACCTCATAGAGTTGCGGGACTATGGACTGCTCTCTCGCGTGACGGGAGCGGTCCATGGGGTATTTCGGCTCGAAGGCGACAGCAGGTCTGTGCCAAGCGCTGATTGCGCTGATGCCGCCGCACTCCGTCTACATCGAAAGCCACCTTGGGGGCGGGGCGCTGATGAAGCGCAAGCCGCCGGCCGTGCGTTCGATCGGCATCGACCGCGATGCGCAGGCGCTCGAGGCCTTCGTCTGCGACTACCCGGTCGATCTGGTTCACGGCTGTGCCCATGACTTCCTGGCCTCGTTCCCGTTCCTGGGCCCGGAGCTGGTTTACAGCGATCCGCCCTATCTGCACGCGACCCGCCGCTCGGCGCAGCGCTACCGCTTCGAGTACGAGGAGGCCGGCCACGTCGCGCTTCTCGCGCTGCTCAAGGCTCTGCCCTGCCAGGTCATGATCTCGGGCCATCCGTCGGCGCTCTATGACGAGGTGCTGGCGGGATGGCGCCGGCTGGCGCTGCAGGTCACGACCCAGGGTCTGGTGCGAACCGAGGTCGTCTGGTTCAACTACGCCCCCGACCGGATGCATTGGGCCAGCCACGCAGGCCGGAACTTCACCGACCGCCAGCGCATCAAGCGCAAGGCAGCCAACTGGGGCCGGCGCTACCAGGCCTTGCCGCCGGGCGAACGCCTCGCCGTGCTCGCCGCCATGATGGCCGTCGAGGCCGAAGACACGTGACGGTGTCGCACTGGCACGAAGACCTCGCCGCCCGTAACGAGGCCTTCTGCTGCCTGAAGGAGCTTCTCGAGCCATCATCCCTCGCAACCACTGTCGTCGTTGCCGTCCGGGAATGGGGGCAGGGGCTGCTGCGATCAGCCACCGCGCTCGCCCGGGAAAATGCCGCACTCGAGCAGGAGAACGCGGCCCTGCGCGAGCGCATCGCCGAACTCGAGCGCAGCGCGGCCCTCAACAGCACCACAAGCAGCAAGCCCCCCGCCAGCGACGGGCTCAAGAAGAAAAGCGGAGCCCAGAGGCGCACCCAAAGCCAGCGCGGAAAGTCCGGCGGGCCCAGTGGCGGCCAGCCCGGCCACAAGGGAACCACCCTCGCGCGGAGCGACAGCCCGGACCGTGTCGTCGATCACCACCCCTCCACCTGTTCCGGCTGTGGCGTCGAGCTCTCGGACGCCGACCGGCAAGGCGCGCCCGCCTGTCGGCAGGTCTTCGACGTACCCGAGCCGCAGCCTCTCGAGGTCACCGAACACCGCGCCCATCGCTGCCTCTGCGGCGCATGCGGCACGCTGACACGAGCCGCCTTCCCGCCGGGCGTCACCGCCCCGGTCCAGTACGGCCCTCGCATCACCGCTTGGGTGAGTTACCTGCTGTACGCCCAGTTCGTGCCCGAGAAGCGTCTGGCCGAACTCATGAGCGACATCTTCGCGGTGTCCATCTCCACTGCCACGATCGCCGCCATGGGCCGGCGCACAGCGCAGCGCTTCGAGGGCTTCCTCGACCATGTCGCCGATCTGATCCGCACGCAGGCGCCGGTCAAGCACCTCGACGAGACCGGCCTGCGTATCGCCGCCCGTACCCGCTGGCTCCATGTGCTGTGCACCCCGTTGCTCACCGTCCTGCGCATCGGCGAGGGACGCGGCGATGTCGAAAAGAACCTGAAAGGCATCCTCGTCCACGACGACTTCGCCCCCTACTTCACCATCAAGGGCGTCCGCCACGGCGCCTGCAACGCACATCACCTGCGCGAACTCCAGGCCCTGATCGACATCGAGAAGGAGGAATGGGCGGCGAGCATGCACCGCCTGCTTCAGCGCGCGCGCAGGGCCGCCCGCTTCGCCCGTGAGAAAGACCGTCAAGTCCCCGCCTCCCTGGTGGCCCGCATCTCAAGGGCATGGGACCGTATCCTCGAAGAAGCCATCGCCTTCCATGAGGCCCAACCGCCGCTCCAGATCGCAAAGCGAGGGCGAAAGAAACGCCGCATCGGCCACAACCTCGCGCGCCGCCTTCAAAAGCATAAGGAGGGCTGCCTGCGCTTCCTCACCGACCTGCGCACGCCGTTCACGAATAACGAGGCGGAGCGTGACATCCGTATGAACAAAGTGCATGAGAAGATCTCAGGCGGCTTCCGCTCCCTGCAAGGCGCCTGCAACTTCGCCGGAATGCGCAGCGTCATCGTCACCGCTCGAAAGCAAGGCTGGAACATCCTGCAAATCCTGGCGCACCCGGAACCGATGCAGCTGATCCCTATACTGCGCTCCTGAACTTCTCCGGCTCATCCTGAGTATCGCTGTCCTCTCATCTTGTTCGCGACGCGGCGTTCATCATCCTCTCGCGCTCAAGAGAGTAGGCACCCCCGCGGCGTGGGGGCGTTGACGCAAAAGGAACTGGCTTGTTCCATAAGAGAGAGGGGGTACCTGGGCAGTTACCGCTTAACAACACCCGTCTGCGCATAGTCTACGACATCGACGGGGCCTCGGAATCCGCGCGGCTCGTGTCACCTAAAATCAGCAGAGGTCAGGAAGTCTGAGGTTGTGACCGATGCGGCGCTTTTGTCGTCCGCGCTTTCCGGTCTGGAGCGGTGGCATTTCTTCGTGAGAGGCGATGGCACGTTCGAGGATGCGGTCCCAGGCTCGCGAGATGCGGGCCACCAGTGAGGCGGGCACGTCGCGGTCGTTCTTGTGGGCGAAGCGGGCGGCTCTGTTGGCACGGATGAGGAGCCGGTGCGTGCTCGTTGCCCAGTCTTCCTTCTCGATCTCGATGAGGGCTTGGAGCTCGCGCAGGTGATGGGCGTTGCAGGCCCCGTGGCGCACGCCCTCGAGAGCGAAGTAGGTGGCGTAGTCGTCATGGATGACGATGCCGTTGAGCTTCTCGTCGATGTGGCTGCGCCCGGTGGCGACGCGCAGGATGGTGAGCAACGGGGTGCACAGCACATGGAGCCAATGGGTCCGGGCGGCGATGCGGATGCCGGTCTCGTCGAGGTGTTTGACTGGGGCTGCGGTGCGGATGATCTCCGCGAGGCGATCGAGGAAGCCCTCGAAGCGCCGGGCGGTGCGCCTTCCCATGGCGACGATGGTGGCTGTTGAGAGCTTGACCGCGAAGAGGTCGCTCATGACCTCGGCGACCCGCTTCTCGGGAATGAACTGAGCGTGCAGCAGGTAGGTCACCCACGCGGTGATGCGCGGCCCGTATTGGACCGGTGCGCTCACGCCGTTCGGGAAGACGGCTGTCGTCACGGTGCCGCAGGCAGCGCAGAGGCAACGATGGCCGCGATGTTCGGTGACCTCGAGGGGCTGCGGCTCGGGCACATCGAAGACCTGCCGGCAGACGGGGGCTCCGTGACGGTCAGCGTCCGACAGCGGCGCGCCGCAGCCCTCACAGGCGGACGGATCATGATCGACGACATGGTCGGGCGTCGCGGTCCGCTCCAGGGTAGTTCCCTTGTGGCCCGGCTGGCCGCCACTGGGCCTGTCGGACTTGCCGCGCTGGCTCCGGGTGCGCTTCTCCCGGTCACCGCTCTTCTTCTTCAGACCGTCGCTGGCCGGCGGCTTGGAGCTGGTGGTGCTGTCGAGCGCGGCGCTGCGCTCGAGTTCGGCGATCCGCTCGCGCAAGCGGGCGTTCTCCCGCTCCAGCGCGTCGTTCTCCTTGACCAGGGCCGCGCTCAGCGCTCAGGCGCAGCAACCTCTGGCCCCATTCCCGAATGGCTTTGACGGCGGTCATTGCGAAGGATTGTGGGGTGAAAAGGTCCTGCAGGCACGCGAAGGCCTCGTCGTGGGCAGCGAGGTCCTCGTGCCAGCGCGACACTGTCACGAACCCTCGTCGGCCTCGACGGCCATGATCGCGGCCAGCACCGCCAGGCGTTCGCCCGCCGGCATGGCCTCGTAGCGCCGGCCCCAGTTGGCCGCCTTGCGCTTGATGCACTGGCGCTCGGTGAAGTTCCGGCCGGCGAAGCTCGCCCAGTGCACCCGGTCAGGCGCGAAGTTGAACCACACGACCTCGGTCCGCACCTGGGCCTGGGTCGTCACCTGCAGCGCCAGCCGGCGCCAGCCCGCCAGCAGCTCGTCATAGAGCGCAGACGGGTGGCCCGAGACCATCACCTGGCAGGGCAGACCCTTGAGCAGTTCGAGGAGCGCGACGTGGTCGGCCTCCTCGTACTCGAAGCGGTAGCGCTGCGACGAACGCCGGGTCGCGTGCAGATAGGGCGGATCGCTGTAGACCAGCTCCGGGCCCAGAAACGGGAACGAGGCCAGGAAGGAATGGGCGCAGCCGGGCACCAACTCCACCGGGTAGTCGCAGCCAAAGGCCTCAAGCGCCCGCTCGTCGCGGTCGATCCCGATCGAGCGCATGGCCGCAGGCTTGCGCTTCATCAGCGCCCCGCCCCCAAGATGGCTCTCGATATAGACAGAGTGCGGCGGCATCAGCGCAATCAGCGCCTGGCTCAGACCGGTCGTCGCCTTCGACCCGAAATACCCCACCGGCTGCTCCTCTCATGCGAGAGTGCAACCCATAGGCGAGAGAACCTATACAGTCAAGCGGGGATCAACGACGCGCCGACGGCGAAACGGCACCGACGGCAAGCAACATCAGCACGCACTCAGAACTGGCGGCGGGGTACCTGGGTAGTTACAAGCAATGAACGAATTTGACCAGCGCGCGCTGGTCAGCCTATGTCTCGGCAATGAAAGGGGCGCCTGGGTCATGGTTGCAGATCCCACTCCTCACCATGGGCTTTCGGCCCTTCTATCTGCTGGCAGGGGCGTTTGCGGCGTTCGCACTGCCCATCTGGCACTTTGCGCCGGGGGATGTGCTGCCGGGCGAACCCTACCTTGCGGGGCCCCCGTGGCACGCGCACGAGATGGTTTTTGGCTTCGCTGCGGCGGTGCTGACGGGCTTCCTGCTGACGGCGGCGCGGGCGTGGACGGGGCTCGCGACGCCTACCGGCTGGCGACTCGCGGCGCTGGCGGGGCTCTGGGTGGCAGGCCGGGTGCTGGTCGCGACCGGGCCGGCGATCCCGGCCATCGTCGTGGACTGCCTGTTCCTGCCCTGCGTCTCGCTCGTGGTGGCGCTGCCGGTCCTGAAGGCGCGCAACCATCGGAACCTGCCCGTCGCGGCGGTGCCGGCGCTGCTCGGCACGACCAACCTGCTCTTCCACTTGGACCACGCGGACTTCATCGCGCTTCCCCGCGCGAACGGCGGCGCGCTGCTGGGACTGGATCTCTTCGCGCTGCTGGTCACGCTGATGGCGGGGCGGGTGATCCCGGCGTTCACCGCCAACGCGGTGCCGGCGGCCCGGCCGCGGCGGAACGCCTACGTCGAGATTACGGCCTTCGCCACGCTTGCCATCCTCCTGGTCGCGGGCGCGCTCGGCGACTGGGTGCCGGGCGGAGCGTGGCTGGTCGCGGTGGCGGCGCTCGGCGCGCTCGCGCATGGCGTGCGGCTCTGGCTCTGGGACCCGGCGGCGACGCTGCGCGAGCCGCTGCTCTGGGTGCTGCCACTCTCCTACGCCTGGCTGCCGGCGGCGCTGATCCTGCGCGCGCTCTGGCTCGCCGATGTCAGCGTGCCGCCGGCTGCGGCCTATCACGCGCTGGGCGCGGGCACGATGGGCGGGCTCATGCTGGGGATGATGACGCGGAGCGCGCTCGGCCATAGCGGCCGGCCGCTCGCCGCAGGCCGCGCGGAGTTGACGGCGTACGTTCTGGTTCACCTCGGCGCGGCGCTGCGGGTCTTCGGCCCGCTCTCCGGCGCGGAGGCCGAGCCTCACGCCCTCGCCGCTTCGGCCTTGCTCTGGTCGGGCGCCTTCGCCCTCTTCCTCGCGGCCTACTGGCCCCGCCTCACCCGGCCCCGCATCGACGCGGCGCCCGGGCCCGAGAGCTGAGGCTAGAGCGCGTCCGTCTTTGACGGACGCGCGACAGGCCGCGACCGCGGCCCGCCGCGTTAGCGGCGCCCTCGCGGAGGCGCCGGCCGCAGGCCGACTGCCGTGAGCGACAAGACGCGAGAGCGTTTCCGCGTATAGCGGATACGCTCTAGGCCGGCCGCGCTTATGGAACCCACAGGAAAAGCATATTGGACATGGCTCCCGCCCGGGCCGACCTCCCGGTGAGACGCGATACGCTGACCACAGGAGTGCGCCATGGCCAACACGGGCGAAGCGACGGAGCGCGACGATATCCTCATCGGCGGCGCGCACGACGACGAGATTAACGGCGGCAAGGGCAACGACATCATCGAGGGCGGGAGCAATCTCGACCATCTCGTAGGCGGCGCCGGCCACGATGTCGTGCTCGGGGGGTCGGGTGACGACGTCGTGGGCGGCGGTGCCGGTCGCGACTACCTGCGTGGCGGGAGCGGCGACGATGTGCTCTCCGGTGGCGCGGACCGAGACTTCCTGCGTGGCGATAGCGGCGCGGACGCCCTCCACGGTGACGGCGGCGACGATCGCCTGTGGGGCGACGAGGGCAACGACACCATTCATGGCGGTGACGGCGACGACATCATCGTGGGCGGGGCGGGCGACGACCTGATGGTCGGCGGCGCCGGCGCGGATTGCTTCATCTACTACGCAGACGCGGGCAATGACCTCATCTTCCACTTCGAGGTCGAGAAGGACGTGATCGACCTGCGCCTGCTGCCGGAAGCGATCGCGTTCTCCGAGCTTTCCATCGTCGACATGGCGGACGGTAGCGGGGTCCGGATCACTCATGAGGCGCTGGACGGCTCCATCGAGATCAGGGGCCTCAGCGCGTCCGACCTCTCGGAATCGAACTTCGATATGGCGGACGGAGCCACGACATCGATCCGGATCGGCAGCACGATCATCGGCCATGAGAGCGATACCTTTAGCGGCTCGGACAGCCCCTCGGTCATATTGGACAACTCTGCGGGTACGCACATCCTCGCCAATGGCGGCTCCGACACGGTCTTGAACGGCGAGGGCGACGATCGCACTGAGGGAGGGAGCGGCTTCGACGACATTTACGGCGAGGAAGGCGACGACAGCCTCTACGGCGGCGCTGGTCGAGACCGGCTCTTCGGTGGCGAGGGCAACGATGTGCTCGACGGCGGCACCGAGGACGACCTGCTCGTCGGCAGCCAAGGCGACGACGTTCTCACGGGCGGCACGGGCGCCGATACCTTCGTGTTCACGCCGGACCACGGCGACGACACGATCACCGACTTCGCCCTTGGCGAAGACCTGATCGACCTGTCGAGCCTCAAAGGGATCGCCGGCTTCGAAGATGTCAACATCGAGAACTACGGGATGACGACGGTGATCGAGTTGGCATGCTGCGGCGGGGGCATTGTCCGGCTCGAAGGCGTCGACGCAAACGATTTCGACGCGGACGACTTCGTGTTCTACGAGCCGTCCGCCGACGCAGCGTCGATCGACGGAATCTGACGGCTCCAGCCCGGCACTCACCCTAAGGCGCGCATAGTCTAGCGAAGGCCTGCTCTGCCCAGACCGGCGGCCGACGACGTCGCCGGCCATCGGCTATGCCAACGCGGCCGCCCATTATGCCTAACCTTATGGAACCATTAGGAAAACGCTATTGGCAATCGCCCTCGCTCGGACCGACTTAGGGGACAGGTATCGAGAGCAGCCTACAGGAGGCAGCGATGGCCAAGACCTTGGATCCCATCACCGACGAGTCCGTCATCCGCACCGGCGGCAGCGGTAACAACACCTTCAACGGCAGCAACGACCACGACATCCTCGAAGGCGGGGGCGGCAACGACACGCTCTCGGCCGGCGGCGGCCGCGATCACGTCCTCGGCGGCTCCGGCGACGACGTCGTCGACGGCGGCGGCGACCGCGACATCGTGCGCGGCGGCAGCGGCGACGATTTCGTCAAGGGGGGTGCGGGGGACGACTTCCTCTTCGGCGACTCCGGCAACGACCACATCGTGGGCGACGAAGGGTGGGATCGTCTCATCGGCGGCAGCGGCAACGACTTTCTCGAAGGCGGCGGTGGAGAAGACGTCATTGTCGGGGGCGTGGGCGACGATCTCCTGAGCGGCGGCGCGCGCGAGGATCACTTCGTCTACCGCGAGAATGAGGGCAACGACGTCATCCTCGACTTCAAGCCGGGGGAGGACGTCGTCGACCTGCGCCTGCTGCCTGAGGCGATCAGGTTCTCCGACCTTACCATCGCGGACATTGAGGAAGGGTGCGGGGTCAAGATCACCCACGAGGCCCTCGGTGGCTCCATCGAGCTCAGGGGATGCAACGCGTCTGAACTTTCGGCGTCGGACTTCAAGATGCCGGACGGGGAGACGACCGAGATCACTATCGGCGGCGCCTGGATCACCCGGCCGAGCGATACCTACGACGGGTCAGACGCCAGCGTGCTCGAAATTACCGGTGAGGGCGACGACACCGCCTTCGCCAAGGGCGGACAAGACCGCGTCTTCGGCGGCGAGGGCGACGATCACCTCGACGGCGGAAGCGGGGCCGACGCCATCTATGGAGAGGAAGGCAACGACGTCATCGAAGGCGGATACGGCCCCGACCGGCTGTTCGGCGGCGAGGGCGACGACAAGCTCAAAGGCGGCGACAACGGATACAGCGATCTGCTGGTCGGCGGCGAGGGCAACGACCAGCTCACCGGCGGTGCCGGCGCCGACACCTTCGTCTTCGGCCGCGGGCACGGGTCAGACTGGATCACCGACTTCGGTGACGGCGCGGACGTAATCGACATCTCGGCGTTCAAGGGGATCTCGGGATTCGACGACCTGCACGTCTGGAGCCTCGGGACCGCTGCGGTCGTCGATCTCAGTGACCACGGCGGGGGCCGAATCTGGCTTCAGGACACGGCTGTGAGCGATCTCAGTGCAGAGGACTTCGTGTTCTACGAGCCGGCCAGCGATGCGGGGTCCGTCGAAGGGGTGTGACGGGTTTCTCGGTGCCGAGGAGAATTCCCCGCTCGGCCCGATATCGAATCAAACACATGGACAAGCCAACAGGAGGCAGCGATGGCCAACCGGAATGAAGCGACGCAGCAAGACGACATCCTGATCGGCGGCGAGGGCCATGACACCGTCGACGGCCACGGCGGCAACGACGTCATCGAAGGCGGCAGCCACAGCGACGCCCTGCAGGGCAACGGGGGGCACGACGTGGTGCTCGGCGGATCGGGCGACGACGTCGTGCGCGGCGGAGGAGGCAGCGACGCCGTGCGCGGCGGGAGCGGCAACGATTTCGTCAACGGCGGCACCGGCGATGACTTCTTGCTGGGGGACACCGGCGACGACCACCTCGTCGGCTTCGTCGGCAACGATCACCTGTGGGGCGGTGAGGGCAACGACACCCTGCGCGGCGGCGTCGGAAACGACGTCCTGATCGGCGGGTCCGGCGACGATACCATGATTGGCGGAAGCGGCGCGGACACCTTCGTCTACAGCGCGGAAGCGGGCGACGACGTCATCTACGAATTCGAGGTGAACAAGGACGTGATCGACCTGCGCCTGCTGCCCGAGGCGATCGCGTTCACCGACCTCTCCATCGTCGACAAGGAGGACGGGAGTGGGGTCTGCATCACGCACGCAGCACTCGACGGCTCGATCGAGCTCAGGGGTCTCGCCGCGGCCGAACTCTCGGCATTGAACTTCGCCCTGCCCGACGGAACCCCGCCGTCCATCCACGACCATAATTCCTCGCTCGTGCTCGGCGATTCGGACGGCAACAGCCTCATCGGCGGTGGTGCGCCTGAAACCATCCTGGGCGGCGAAGGCAACGACCGGATCGAGGGGAAGGAAGGCGCCGACGACCTCTTCGGAGAGGAGGGCGACGACACCGTCGAAGGCGGCGCGGGGCGCGACCGGCTCTTCGGTGGCGAGGGCGACGACAAGCTCGACGGCGGGACCGAGAACGACTTCCTCCACGGCGGCGAGGGCGACGACGAGCTCAGGGGCGGCGAGGGCGCGGATGTCTTCGCCTTCGGGGCGGAGTGCGGCTACGACACGGTCGTGGATTTCGCGGGCGGCCAGGACAGGATCGACCTCTCCGCGTTCACGGAGATCTCGGGCTTCGACGATCTGCAAATCACGAACTACGCGAACACGGCGGTGATCGACCTCACGAGCCATGGCGGGGGCACGATCCGGCTCGCGGACACCACCGCGGACAATCTCGACGCAGAGGACTTCGTGTTCTACGAGCCTGCGGCCGACGCCGCGACGATCGACGGGATGTGAGCCGGCAGCCTGCTCGCGGCCTCAGTCGCGGCGGCGCGAGACCACGAAGGATTCGTCGTAGAACCAGAGCCCGCCGTGGGCGCTCAGGACCTCGCGCGTGGCGTCCAGATAGGAGCCGTCGGCGACCACGCCCTCCAGCCGCGCGTCCTCGATCTGCGAGACATAGATCGCCGCGTTCCAGGCAGCGAAGAGCGTCGAGGTGCCGATGCTGGAGCCTTCGATCTCGGTCGGCAGCGTGTGCATGTCGTAGCGAAAGAGCGCGCGGCGGTCAGAATAGGCGTTGTACCTGAGGTCGCGCCGGCTCTTGCCGATTTCGTCCTTGAGCGCCTTGAGCAGCAGGTGGCGGTCGGTCTGGAAGGGCTGCTCGTCCGGCCAGATTTTTCGGACTATCTCGAGCCCGGGATCGCCGCCGTGGGACTGGATGCAGAGCAGCCGCCCGCCCGGCGCCAGGCTGCGCGAAAGCGGGGCCAGAACCTTCTGGACCTTGAACTTGGCAGGCATCCGCGCCCGGTAGGGCTGGGAGGCGATGACCAGGTCGTAGCCGTCGCTGGCCCGGCCCGGGCGCGGGATCACGGGGTCGAGCAGGAACTTGTGGTCCTCGCGGTAGAGCACCAGCACCGACGCGCGGGCGTAGAGTGGATTGCCGGTCTTCGGGCTCTGCCGCACGCGCCAGGTCTCAGCGAGGGTGGGCTGGAGCGCCGCGATCTGCTCGTGGAACTCGTGGGAGGTGTTGCCGGATAGCGGCGTCTCGATCCAGTTCAGCGTCGCCGCCGCCTGCATCGAGCGGGGCTGAAGCGAGGGCGCCTCCGAGTAGTGCATGTTGGTGACCACCAGCACCGTCGCCGGATGCTCGAAGAGCCGGTCCGGCATCTTCTCGAGGCAGAGGCGCACGTCCTCCACCGAGATCTCCTTGCCGACGACGTAGAAGGGAAAGGTCGGGAAGCGCCGGTGCATCTGGCGCATGACCCCGATGAGCACGGTGCCGTCGCCCATGCCGGCGTCGAACACCCGGAGCGCCGGCGGGCGCGGATGAACCAGGCCGAGCTCCATCCCGGCGCGCTCGGAGACCACCCACTTCTCGCTGCAGGTGTTGACGAACATCAGGTACTTCTGGCGATTGTCGTAGAAGCGGAAGGCGCCCTTCTCGTCGCTCCCCGCAGGCCCGGCCGGCCGGCCGGGCGCAGCAGCCGCCTCGCCATCGTTCGGCGCATGATCCGCGAGGAACTGCCGTGCCTTGGCGAGCGTCGCCGCCCTCACCTGCCTGCCGTCGCGCAGCCTGCCCACAAAACGCCCGTCGCCCATGGCCTTGCGGCCGAAGGCGGCGGGCGTCATGCCCTCCCGCTCACAAAAACTCTCGATCGCCGCGAGGAGCTGCTGCCGCTCGTCCATGATGCTCCCGAGCCTCGCCGTTTGCTGACAACGGGTTACGCCCGCCCCGGTTGCCGGTCAAGCGCAAGGTGGAGCAGCCGGGGTAGGTGCTTCCTGGCCTCAGAAGCGCCGCGCCCTTCCACCGTGGGCCTCGGTTCAGTGTCGGGCGAGGCATGGGAGCAGTCTGCGTGGGCGGCAAGCGAAGCCACCACCATGACGTCATGGCCGCACTTGTTGCGGCCATCCGCGCCGCCGTCGAAGGCTATTGGGGAGAGCGGACGGCGGCGGTGGAGGGAGAAGCCGCGCTCCAGGCCTATTGGGAAGAGGGAATTCACCATGCGGACGCAGAACCGGCGGAGCGGCAGGAGCGCCACACCCCTGCGAGGCGCCGCCTTGGCTCGCCATGAGCCACTATGAACCGCCCGCTGCGGACCACCTTGAGCCACCTTGGACCACCTTGAGCTACGACATCGACGGGGCCTCGGAATCCGCGCGGCTCGTGTCACCTAAAATCAGCAGAGGTCAGGAAGTCTGATCCTTGTCCAGCGCGATGCGGGCGGCGCGATTGGCTCGGCGCAGGAGCTGCTGCATCCGCCGGGCCCAAGCCTCCCCTTCGATGTCCACCAGCGCCTGCAACTCCCGCAGGTGATGGGCGTTGCACAGGCCGTGCTCCACCCCTTCCATCGCGAAGTACGGCTTCCAGTGATCGTGCACGACGATGCCGGAGACACCCGAGAGCAGGGCGCCGCGCTTGCCGCTGACCCGGTACGCCGCCAGCAGCGGCGTGCAGATCACATGAAGCCACTGCGTCTGACCGCCGATCCGCAAGCCGGTCTCGTCCATGTGTTTCACCCGCGCCGTGCCCGCCGCCAGGTCCTGTATGTGCAAGGCCGCGTCCCGCAAGCCGCTCGGCCGCCCTCTCGCTCATCGTCGCCAACGTCGCAGCCGTCACCGGCGCGCCGAAGAGCTCGGCCATCACCTGCGACAGCCGATCCTCCGGCAGGAAGTGAGCGTGCTGAAGGTAGACCGCCACCCCGGCAATGCGCGGGCCGTACTGCACCGGCGCCGACACCCCGTCGGGGAACGCCGCCCGGGTCACCGTCCCGCAATGCCCGCAGCACTTGGCATGCGCCCGGTGCTCGGTCACCTCCAGGGG
The DNA here is from genome assembly GCA_963422645.2 of Alphaproteobacteria bacterium. Classification (GTDB taxonomy): domain Bacteria; phylum Pseudomonadota; class Alphaproteobacteria; order UBA828; family UBA828; genus WTGU01. The sequence goes on along the minus strand of CAXXVO010000002.1, from coordinate 179,891 downwards.
GCTCGGCTCGGGCAGATCGAACACCTGGCGGGCGACGGGCGTTCCCGCCCTGGCCGCGTCCGAAAGCGGCGAACCGCATCCCTTGCAGGAAGCCGGGACGTGATCCTTCACCCGATCCGGGTGATCGGCGCGGCGCAGCGTCTTGCCCTTGTGGCCGGGCTGGCCACCGGGCTTGCGGCCCGATTTGCCGCGCAGGCTTCGGGTTCGCCGCTTCGAATTCGGCTTCCTCAGCCCATCGCTCGAAGGCGGCTTGCCGCTGTTGCCGCTGTTGAGGCCGAGACGGCGCTCCAACTCCTCGATGCGCTCGACGAGACGCGCGACTTGCTCTTCCAGCCGCGCGTTCTGCTGCCGAAGCCAGGCATTTTCCTCCCGAAGCCGGGCGTTCTCCTCCTCCAGGCGGGCGATCTTCTGCGCGGGCGTTTCGGGCGCTGCTCCCGTCGAAGGGCCGCGCGGCGACTCGGGATTGCTCATGTCGTTGTTGAGTCATTTCCCGAAATTCCCGTCAAGCCCTTTCCACCAACTCCGAACGAGAAACGCCTCAATCCACTGGCCCAAAATGACAAATCAGACGACCTGGGCAGTTACAGGAATCCATCGCCAGCCGTGTCGGCCATGATCTCGACGAGGATTTCTCCGATTACGACAACCTTCTTCATCTATTCCCCGACCGGTCCCGCTCCCCGGACACGAGCAGCCCGGGATTCCGATCCACGGTTTGCGCCCGTCCCTGACAAGCGCGACACGGCAATTGCAACATCTTGTTGACCGTCGCCCAATCGAGGCACTACTGTCAATGTAGAAAATGCCGCGCGTAAAGAATTGCCATAAGTGAAACCCTTCCAGTATCGGTGATCCGGCAACCTCGCGGCACTAGCAGGGATGGGGACGAATGTCTGTCAGGAAGATCAGGAACATGGGGGAGTTCGCCGAGGTCAGCGGCATTTCGCGCCCGACGATATCGAAGTACTTCCACGATCCTGAGAGCGTACGGGAATCGACTCGCGCCCGGATCGAGAGCGCCCTGGTGAAGTACGATTACCGGCCGAACATCTTTGCAATCAACCAGAACCGGAAGCTTACGAAGACAATCGGAATCCTGGTGCCTTATCTCGCGGATCCCTTCTTTGCCGAAATCGTCCGCCTGATCGAGCGGCAGTGCATGAGTGCGGGCTACTGGCCGATCGTGTTCAGCGCACACGGCCAGAAGAATCTGGAGAACAACGCGCTTGCCACGTTGCAGTCACTGCGCCCGGCTGGTGCCCTGATCGCGCCGCTTGGGCGAAGCTCTGATCTCGAGGGCGTGCAACGTTTTACTGAAGAGGTGCCGACGGTCGTCTTCGACAGCAACCTAGAGGTGGGCAAGGCTTTCGTGGGAACGAACAACTTCCAAAGCATTCCCTTGATCGTGCAATATCTCAGCCGCACCGGAGAGCCGCCCTGCTTTCTCGAGATGCCGCCGGTCAACCCGAACGCGAACAAGCGCCGGGATGCCTATGTCCAGGCCATGGAGCGCCTGGGTCTCGACCCCAGAGTCATACGGGTGGCGGGTGGTGACTGGGAGTTCGAGCAAATCGGGTATGAAGAAGGCATGCGCCTGATCGAGGAGCGCGCGCTTCCCACGGACACGGTGCTGTGCAGCAACGACCGTCTGGCAATCGGCCTGATCGCGGCGGCCTACCAGAAAGGGCTACGCGTCGGGCATGGGCCGGGATGCGCGCTCCGGGTCGCCGGGCACGACGATCATCCCTGGTCGCAGTTCACCTGTCCACCCCTCACGACGGTCTCCCAGGATTACAAGGCGATAGCCGAGCGCAGCGTCGAGATCCTGTTTGAACTCATCGACGGTGCCGAGCCCGCCGGCGAGCGCCCGGAGGAGCTCTTCGAAGGCAGCCTGGTGCTCAGATTGTCGGCCTGACCGAGCCATGTCGTCGCGAAAGTTTCCGTGCGTAAAGTATTTGGTTGACTCGACATTGAGGATGGCGTTAGGTGCCTCCGCTGCATCCACGAAGCTAACAGGGAGGAACCTGTGATGAAACTTGCAAGCGCATTGGTTGGCGCGACTGCTCTGGTGGCGGCCACCACAGCTGCGAGCGCGGCTGAGTTGACGATTGCCACGGTGAACAACTCGGACATGATCATCATGCAGGAGTTGTCATCGCAGTTCGAAGAGGCCAGCGGACACACGCTGAACTGGGTCGTGCTCGAGGAAAACGTGCTGCGCCAGCGCGTCACGACCGACATTGCGACCGGCGGCGGGTCGTTCGACGTCATCACCATCGGTGCCTATGAGGCTCCGATCTGGGGTGCGCAGGACTGGCTGGAGCCACTCGACGACCTGGGCGACGCATACAATTATGACGACATCTTCGAGCCTGTCCGCAATGGGCTTTCGGCCAACGGCAAGCTCTACGCGGTCCCCTTCTATGCGGAAAGCTCGTTTACCTTCTATCGCACGGACCTGTTCGAGCAGGCCGGCATCGAGGCCCCCAGCGAGCAGATCACCTACGACGAGTTGACCGAGATCGTGGCCAAGGTGCATGATCCGGACAACGGTGTCTTCGGGACCTGCCAGCGCGGCAAGGCCGGCTGGGGCGAGAACATGGCCTTTGTCGGTCCGCTGGTGAACGCCTTCGGCGGGCGTTGGTTCGACATGGAATGGAACCCGACGATCGACAGCCCCGAGTGGAAGGCTGCGCTCACCTACTATGTGGACCTGATGCACAACTACGGTCCTCCGGGTGCGGAATCCAACGGTCACAACGAAAACCGTGCGCTCTTTGCCGACGGCAAGTGCGCCACCTGGGTCGACGCAACCTCGGCTGCCGGCTACATCTACAATCCGGCTGAATCGTCTGTCTCCGACACGACCGGTTTCTTCCAGGCACCGAAGCAGGTGACCGACAAGGGCACAGGCTGGTTCTGGGCCTGGGCGCTGGCGATCCCGGCAAGCTCGAAGCAGGTCGATGCGGCCAAGGCGTTCCTCGCCTGGTCGACGAGCCAGGAATACGTGACGCTCGTCGGCGAGACCAAGGGCTGGGTTGCGGCGCCTCCGGGCACCCGTGCCTCGACTTACGCCAACCCGGCATACATCGAGGCCGCGCCCTTTGCCGAGACCGTGCTGAACTCGATTCTCGCGGCCAACCCGGCCGATGCAACCAGGGACCCGGTGCCCTATACCGGCGTACAGTTTGTCGCGATCCCGGAATTCCAGGGCATCGGCAACTATGTCGGACAGCAAGTCGCGGCTGCGCTCGCGGGCCAGCAGTCTGTCGACGAGGCCCTGGCCAACGGCCAGCAGTTTGCAGTCCGCGAAATGACCAAGGCCGGTTACATCGAGTAGCCGCCTCCCTACACGTGCCGGTCCGGACGGACCGGCACGTATCTTTTTCGGTTGTGTGAGTGCTGCGGCAAGGACTGCGAACTGGTCCTTGCCGCTTTGACGCGTTATGCAGTCGAGTTTCGGGGAGGTCCGCATGGCAACCAAAGCTTCCCGCGCCGATGCCAGGCTGATGATTTCGCCTGCCGTCGTGCTGCTGCTGGGATGGATGCTGGTTCCGCTGGGCCTGACCCTCTATTTCTCCTTTCTCCGCTACAACCTGATCACGCCAGGAACCAATCCCTTTATCGGATGGGAAAACTATTATTGGTTTGTGACCGACCCGAGCTTCAAGGCGGCAATGATCAACACGCTCTTGTTGGTCGGCGGCGTGCTGCTGATTACCGTGATCGGCGGAACGATGATGGCCCTCCTGCTCAATCAGCCGATGTGGGGCCAGGGTGTTATTCGGATCTTGGTCATCGCGCCCTTCTTCGTCATGCCCACGGTGTCCGGCCTGGTCTGGAAGAACATGTTCATGAACCCGGTCAACGGGATCTTCGGGCATCTTGCGCAGGGCTTGGGCATGGAGCCGCTCTCGTTCTTCGGTGAGATTCCGCTCCTGTCGATCATCTTCATCGTATCCTGGCAGTGGCTGCCATTCGCCACGCTGATCCTGCTGACCGCCCTGCAATCGCTTGACCAGGATCAGCTCGAAGCCGCCGAGATGGACGGTGCCGCGTGGTTCTCGAGGTTCATCTACATCATGCTGCCGCACCTGGCTCGGGCAATCACGGTGGTCATCCTGATCCAGACGATCTTCCTTTTGTCGATCTTTGCCGAGATCCTCGTGACGACCAACGGCGGCCCTGGCACGGCGACGACCAACCTGACCTACCTGATCTATGTCTCGTCACTGCTGCAGTTCGACGTCGGTATGGGCAGCGCCGGCGGCGTGATTGCCATCATCCTCGCCAATATCGTCGCGATCTTCCTGATGCGCATGATCGGCAAGAACCTGGACGCGTGAAGAGGACACCATGGCACGCTCCGTCACGACATCCCGCAAGACCATCACCACACTGGTCGCCGGCACGCTTGGCTTGCTGATGTTCTTCCCGGTGCTCTGGATCGTGATCCTGTCGTTCAAGTCAGAAGGCGATGCAATCAAGGCCCCGCTGGAGGTGCTGTTCAACACTGGCTGGACCGCCGAGAGCTACGGCGCCGTACAGGCACGATCCGACTATCCGAAACACTTTTCGAACTCCGTCATCATTGCGTTCGGATCGACCCTGCTCGGTCTTCTGATCGCGATCCCTGCGGCCTGGTCGATGGCATTCGTCCCCACGAAGCGCACCAAGCACGTTCTGATGTGGATGCTGTCGACCAAGATGCTGCCGCCGGTGGGCGTGCTGGTTCCGATCTATCTCATCTTCCGCGATCTGGGAATCCTGGACAGCCGGATCGGACTGGTCTTCGTGTTAATGATGATTAACCTTCCGATCATAATCTGGATGCTCTTCACGTATTTCCGCGAGATACCGGGCGAAATTCTCGAAGCGGCCAGAATGGACGGGGCATCCCCGCGCAAGGAGATCGTCCATGTCCTCACGCCAATGGCCGTCCCGGGAATAGCTTCAACGGTGCTTCTGAACATCATCCTTGCCTGGAACGAAGCATTCTGGACCCTGAACCTGACATCGGCCAAGGCCGCCCCGCTCACGGCATTCATCGCCAGCTATTCGAGCCCCGAGGGCCTGTTCTATGCCAAGCTGAGTGCTGCCAGCGTGATGGCAATTGCGCCAATTCTCGTTCTGGGCTGGTTCAGCCAGAAGCAACTCGTGCGCGGCTTGACCTTCGGTGCGGTAAAGTGAGGAAGGGGCGATGGGACGCATACAGCTGAAGCAGGTCAGCAAGTCCTTCGGCAACGTCGAGGTTATCCCGCCGCTGGATCTCGACGTCGACGACGGCGAATTCGTGGTGTTCGTCGGACCTTCGGGTTGCGGGAAGTCCACCCTGCTGCGGTTGATCGCGGGCCTCGAGGACGTGACCTCCGGGTCAATAGTCATCGATGGCAGCGACGCAACCGCCATACCGCCTGCAAAGCGCGGCCTGGCAATGGTGTTCCAGTCCTACGCACTTTATCCGCACATGTCGGTCCGCAAGAACATCGCCTTCCCGATGAAAATGGCAGGCGTCCCGAAGGACCAGCAGGAGCGCCTCGTCCAGGAGGCGGCGCGCGTGCTCAATCTCACCGAGTTTCTCGACAGGCGCCCGCGCCAGCTTTCCGGCGGCCAGCGCCAGCGCGTCGCCATTGGCCGCGCCATCGTGCGGGAGCCGGCAGCCTTTCTCTTCGACGAACCGCTGTCGAACCTGGATGCGGCGCTCCGCGTGGGCATGCGGCTCGAAATCAGCGAACTTCACGCGCGGCTCAAGACGACCATGGTGTACGTCACACACGACCAGGTCGAAGCCATGACCATGGCTGACAAAATCGTCGTGCTGCAGCTGGGCGTAATCGAACAGGTGGGAACTCCCCTCGAACTCTATCGAAGTCCGCAGAACACCTTTGTTGCGGGCTTCATCGGCAGCCCCAAGATGAACTTCATCGAGGGACCCGAGGCCGCCAGGCATGATGCTCACACCGTGGGCATCCGGCCAGAGCATGTCGACGTCACCAGCAACAGCGGCACGTGGACCGGCACGGTCGGCGTGTCCGAGCATCTGGGCAGCGATACATTCTTCCACGTCGTCGTGAAGGACCTATCGCAACCGTTGACCGTCCGCGCAGGCGGGGAAATCGACCTGCACTACGGTGATACCATTCATCTCACTCCGAACCTGGACCACCTGCATCGCTTCGACGAAAGGGGCCTACGCATCTCATGAAACGGCTTGAAGGAAAGGTCGCCCTCGTAACCGGTGGCGCCCGCGGTATCGGGCGTGCGGTCTGCGAAGCCTACGCCGACGAAGGTGCCAGGGTTGTGGTCGCGGATCTTCTGGAAGCAGAAGCGGTTCAGACGGCAGACGCGCTCGGCGACAACGGCATGGCGGTTGCCATGGATGTGACCGATCTCGATGCCATCCGCAGGGGCGTCAAGGCGGCGGAAGAGCATTGGGGCGGGATCGACATCCTCGTCAACAACGCCGGCATTTTCAAGATGGCTCCGATCGGCCTGGTGACACTGGAGGACTACCGCCGCCAGTTCGACGTAAACGTCGGCGGCACGATCTTCGCGAGCCAGGCAGTGGCGCCGGGAATGAGAGAACGCGGCGGGGGCGCGATCATAAACTTCGCGAGCCAGGCGGGAAGGCGAGGCGAGGCGAACGTCACGATCTATTGTTCGACCAAGGCGGCCGTGATCTCCATTACCCAGTCGCTGGCGCTGGAGTTCGCAAGGGACAATATCCGCGTCAACGCCGTAGCGCCGGGTGTGATCGACACGCCGATGTGGGACGTGGTCGACGCACAATTCGCGGCCTTCGAACGCAAGCCCATAGGTCAGAAGAAACGGGAAGTGGGCGAGGCCGTGCCGCTCGGCCGGATGGGCGTACCCGCGGATGTCGCAGATCCTTGCGTCTTTCTCGCCTCCAACGACGCGCGCTACATCACCGCGCAAACGCTTAACGTCGATGGCGGAAACTACATGAGTTGACAGCGATGCCAGTGAAGCTGTCCAAGCGCATGCGCCGTCAGCTGTCTGTCCGACCCCAGGGGCCTACTCCAATCGTCGGTCTAACAATTGACCAGGTCCCGGTCGAAGCACAAAATGCAGCGCTGATCGAACAGATGGCCGATCCGGCAATCCGGATCATGGCCCTCACCGTCACCGGGGGAGAATACGACGTGGCACCCGCGACCCAGGGCTTCGTCGCAGTCTACCCGGCCATCCTGCACGATGTTGTAAACCCGAACACGCCGCGCACTGCCTTCGGTGCCATGCGCGCCTATCTAGGAGGGTAATCCGGCCATGCGGGCAATCGTAATTCCGTCCCGAAACGCGGTGGAAGCCACCGCTCTCCCGGAGCCGCGCCCCGGCCCCGGCGAAGTTGTCGTCGAAGTTCGTGCAAGCGGAATCTGTCACACAGATATCGAGGTTATGCACGGCAACTATGGTACGTCGGCGTTTCCGGTCGTTCCCGGGCATGAATATGCCGGCGCCGTCGTTGGGCTGGGTCCGGAGGTCGAGGGCCTGCAAGTGGTCGACCGCGTGGTGGTCGACCCGAATGTCGAATGCGGCACCTGCCGCGCCTGTCGGAGGGGCTGGGCGCATCTCTGTGAGGCGCTTGGCGCCTATGGGGTCACACGGAACGGGGGATTAGCCGAGCGAAGCCTCGTGCATACCTCAGCCGTACATCCCATCGGCACCATGCCCTATGCCATCGCCGCGCTGGCCGAACCGCTCGGCTGCGCGCTCAACGGACTGGGTGCCGCGCAGGCAGATCAAGCCCGAAACGCACTGATCTTCGGTGCAGGTTCCATGGGGCTGTTGCTAGGCGTCGGTTTGAGAATCAGCGGCGTCCCGGACGTCACCTTTGTGGAAATCGACGAGGCTCGTGTGGAGTTCGCAAAGGAGTTCGGATTCCACGCCTTCGGCAATGGCAGCCCGGAACTGCCGTCCTGGGAGCGCGAGGCCGATCTGGTGATTGATGCGACAGGTGTGCCCGAAGTTGCCGGCGGCCTCATTCGCTACATTGCCGATGGCGGCACGGGACTCTTATTTGGCGTCTGCCCCTCCGACGCCAGGATTGAGCTAAGCCCTTTCGAGCTCTTCCGTCGGCAGATCACGATTGTCGGATCGCACTCGCTCAACCACAACATCCCCGACGCCCTTGCAGCGTTGCGCGCATTCGGAGGCGAAGCGGATCGGCTAATATCCCACAAACTTTCGCTCGAGGAGGTCGCCCGGGTCTTTGCCGAAGGCGCACCAGCCGGAAGCCTGAAGATTCAATTCACACCCGTGTAACAATCTTGCGGCGCAAACCTGCGACCCGTTGTAGGCCGTTTCGTTGAAGGTGCCGGCCTCGTATTTCTCCACCCAGATCCTGATATGGGCGCGGTTTTACGTATTGGCGCCTGAACTGAAGGCGTGACAGGGCGAGCATGGCCAGGACCAAGGGCGGCAACCGTCTGGACGACGCGGCCCGGGCCGGATGGCTTTACTACGTCGCGGGCAACACCCAGGACGAGATCGCCCAAAAGCTGGGCGTGGTCAGACAGGCTAAACGTTTACCTCGAACTGATGAACGACGTGGGCCCTCCCGGCGCCTCGCCGACGGGTCGCCAAGACGAGGCCGTTCAAGCCGCAGGGCCTGAGCGGAAGGGCCTCACTCATCTTCTGGTGCGCGGCGTGCCGCGTCACTCACACTCAGCGTCGCGGACAATAAGAATGAATCGACCGGTCAACCCCGTGAAACTCTCCCTCGCCAATCTCGACCGGATGCCGGGTCACGTCGCCGGCCCGCGCTACGCGCGCTCTTCGCTGAGCCCGGGCATCCTCCACATCGGCGTCGGCAACTTCCATCGTTCCCACCAGATGCTCTACCTGGACAGGCTCTTCGAGCAGGGCCGCGATCTCGACTGGGCGGTTGTCGGTGCCGGGATCAGGTCCTTCGACGCCGCGCAAAGGCGCCGGCTGGCCGCGCAGGACTGGCTGACGACGGTGGTCGACCTGAGCGCGGAGGGGTCCTCGGCGCGGGTCGTCGGCTCGATGGTCGATTTCTGCGAAGTGCGCGCAGAGGCGATCGTCGCCCGCCTTGCCGACCCGGCGATCCGCATCGTCTCGCTGACAATTACCGAGGGCGGATACTTCATCGACGCGACGACCGGCGGTTTCGATGCCGGACACCCGGAAATCCGCCATGACGCCCAGCATCCCGGCGATCCGCAGACCGTGTTCGGCGTACTGCTCGCGGCTCTCGAAGAGCGCCGGGCACGAGCGATAGCGCCCTTCACCGTGCTCTCCTGCGACAACGTTCCGCACAACGGCGATGTCACCCGCCGGACCGTGCTCGGCCTCGCAGGCCTGGTCTCGCGGGAGCTGCACGACTGGATTGCCGATACCGTCGCCTTTCCCAACTCCATGGTCGATTGCATCACGCCGGCCACGTCGGAACGCGAGCGCGAGCTGGTGGCGGAGCGCTTCGGCCTGGACGATGCTTCTCCCGTCGTCTGCGAGCCCTTCAGGCAGTGGGTGATCGAGGACAACTTTCCCCAGGGCCGCCCGGCGCTGGAGCATGTCGGCGTGCAATTCGTCGACGACGTGACGCCCTACGAGACCATGAAGCTCCGCATTCTCAACGCGAGTCACACGGCAATCGCCTATCCGTCGGCCCTGCTGGGCTACGAGACGGTTCACGACGCCATGGACGACGCGGACATCGCCCGCTGGATGGTGCAGTTGATGCGCCGCGAGGTCATTCCGGTGCTCACGCCGATTCCCGGCCTCGACTTCGATGACTACCTGACGACCTGTGCCCGGCGCTTCTCGAACCCTGCGCTCGGTGACACCGTCGCACGGCTCTGCCAGGATGCCTCGAACCGGCTGCCGAAGTTCGTGCTGCCCACGGTCTCGGATGCCCTCGAGTGTGGGGCGCCGATCGAAGGGCTGGCGCTTGAGATCGCGTTCTGGAGCCGCTTTTGCGCCACCGCTGCCGACTCCGGGATCGAGCTCCAGGACTTGAGGAGCGATCAATTGACCTCTGCAGCGCGGGCTGCGCGGAACGACCCCATGGCCTTCCTCGGCCTCTCGGAAATCTTTGGCGACCTCGGCCGGAGCAAGCCCTGGACGGAGGCCTTTGCACGGCAGCTCGAAGAGGTATCGTCCAGGGGCCCGCGCGAAGCCCTGCACCGCTTCTTCGACGGCGTGGAGGCGTGATTCGATGCTCCTTTGCTGCGGCGAAGCTCTGATCGACATGATCCCGATGCCGACCGAGTCGGGGCAGGATGGCTACGTGCCGCACGTTGGCGGTGCGGTGTTCAACACCGCGATCGCGCTCGGGCGGCTCGGCGTGCAGACGGGAATGCTGACCGGGCTCTCCACCGATCTGTTCGGCCGGCAGTTGACCGCGTCGCTTCACGCGAACCATGTCGACACGTCGCTGGTCGTCACCTCCGACCGTCTCTCCACGCTCGCGTTCGTGCAACTCACGGAGGGCCAGGCCACCTACACCTTCTACGACGAGAACTCGGCCGGCCGGATGCTCGATCAGGCCGACATGCCCCCGCTGCCCGACGAGGTCGGCACGCTCTACTTCGGCGGTATCAGTCTGGTCTTCGAGCCGGGTGCCGAGGCCTATGCTGCCCTTCTGAAGCGCGAGGCCGCGGCCCGCGTGATCATGCTCGATCCGAACGTCCGCCCGAGCTTCATCCGGGACATCAGGCGCCATCGCGACCGTCTGGATCGGATGATCGCGTTGTCGGACATCGTGAAGGTCTCGGACGAGGACCTGAACTGGCTTTACCCCGGTCCGGAGTCGCTGGTCGAGAAGCTGGATTTCGTGCGCCAGGCCGGACCGTCCGTCGTGATCCTGACGCGCAGCGAGAGCGGCGCCAGCGCCTTTCTGAAAGATGGCACCGAGGTCTCGGTTCCGGCCGATCGCGTCGATGTCGTCGACACCATCGGCGCGGGCGATACCTTCAACGCGGGCGTGCTGGCCAAGCTCGCGGAGCTCGGACTGCTCACCAAGGACTCCCTGGCCGCCGTCGATTCGGATCGGATGCGCGAGGCGATTCGCTTCGGCAACCGGGTCGCTGCGATTACCGTCTCCCGGGCCGGCGCAAACCCGCCATGGCGGCATGAGCTCTGAAGGTGATATTCACCTGATCGCTTAGGGAAGCGGGGATGCTCCTCTCAGTGGCGCCGTCCCTAGAGCGTATCCGTTTCACACGGAAACACGCACCTTCGGTTCTAAGTGGCTGATTCGATTGCGATGGTCATCCGTTTCTATTGCCACCGGGCGCGGAATTCAAGCCGATTCCGCACCCCGCTGCAACAGATCGGGGACGCGCGGTCATGCCATCCATCCGCCTCACCCAGCGCCGGGTCGACGCCCTTCGGCCCCGCCGCAAGGTGCGCGACATCCGGGACGCCGAGCTCAAGGGGTACGGCGTCCGGGTCATGCCCTCCGGCGCCAAGCGCTACTTCATCCACAGCCAGCACAGGGGCAAAGGGGTCTGGAAGATCATAGGCGACGCGGCGGCGATCGCCGAGCCCGAGGCGCGGGCCAGGGCCAGGGCGATGCTCGCCGCGCTGCGCGACGGCCGGGAGCCCGCTGTGGCGGACCCCGGAGGCACTCTCTTCGAGACGGTTGCCAGGGAGGTCTTCGACCGCTACGGCCGCCGCTGGAAGCCGCGCACCATGGACGTGAACCGGAACTACCTCCGCCGGCAAATCCTGCCCTTCTTCGCGGGCAGGCCCATCGGAGAGATCACCCGGGAGGACGTGCGGACCTGGTTCCGCGCACTCCACGCGACGCCCGCCGCCGCGAACCGCTCGGCGCCGATCCTCTCGGTCATCATGCAGCAGGCCGAGGCCTGGGGATAGCGCCCGGAGGACAGCAACCCCTGCGCCGGCATCCGCCGCTACCGGCAGGGGCGGTCCGAGCGCTTCCTGACCCCCGAGGAGTATCGCCGCCTCGCCGGGGTGCTGGGCCGGCACGAGGCCGCCCGCCCCCTGCACGTGGCCGCTGTGCGCCTGCTGCTGTTCACCGGGTGCCGCAAGTCGGAGATCCTCACCCTCCAATGGCGCTCCTACCGGGAGGGGCGGCTCTATCTGCAGGACAGCAAGACCGGGCCGCGCACGGTCTGGCTGTGCGAAGCGGCGCGCGATGTCCTCGACCGTCTGCCCCGGTCGTCCGGATTTGTCTTCCCGGTCGGCGGACGGCGTACCCCGTGGCTGTGGCTGGATTACTTCTGGCGCTGCGTGCGGGAGGAGGCCGGGTTGCGGGATGTCCGCCTGCACGACATCAGGCATTCGTACGCCAGCATAGCGCTGCTCGGCGGGGAGAGCGTGCGCGCCGTCGGCCGCCTGCTCGGTCACGAGAAGGCGGCGACCACCCTGAAGTACGCCCATCTGTCCGACGCCACGGTGCGCGAAGCGTTCGAGACCCTGTCTCCCGTCCTGTCAGGGAGACGCGCATGAAGGGTCGGAGGCTCCGGCTCACCGACGCGGGCATCGGCAAGTTGAAGCCACACACGACGGAATACGCGGTCTGGGACAGCGAGGTATCCGGCCTCGGCGTGCGGGTACGCCCGTCCGGGCATCGCAGCTTCGTCTGGCACGGGCGCGTCCAGGGAGAGCCGGTCAGGGCGACCGTCGGCCCGGCCGCGCTCATGACCGTCGAGGACGCCCGGAAGGAAGCCCTGGCGCTCCGCCTGGGAACCGCACCGCGCACGGCGGAAGGACGCTCCGGCGCTCCCCTCTTCCGCGACTTCGTCCTCGACGAGTGGTTGCCGGCGTACCGCCGCCGCTGCGCCCCATCGTCCTGCCAATTCGCCAATCGTGTGCTCAAACGGCAGCTGATCCCCGCCTTCGGCCGCCTCCCGCTGGACGCCATCCGGCGGATCGACGTTGAACGCTGGTTCGACGCCTACAGCCGCACCGCGCCGGGCGGAGCCAACAAGGCGCTCGAGATCCTCGGCCAGATCATGAACGCCGCCCTCGCCGCCGGCCATACCGGAACCGCTCCCGTCAAGGGGATCGCGAAGAACCCGCGCTCGAAGCTCACCCGCTTCCTATCCGCCGAAGAGATCGAAAGGCTTCACCGCGTCCTCGATCGGCTGGTCGCGGAGCGGCCTTCCCGCCGGCCACAGGCCGACGTCGTCCGGCTGCTCCTGCTCACCGGCTGCCGGAAGGGCGAGATCCTGAAGCTCCAATGGTCGGAGGTCGACGGCGACCGTCTCAACCTCACGCACACCAAGACCGGGCCGCGAAGGGTCTGGTTGAGTCAGGCCGCGCAGACCATCCTCGCCCGCCAGCCGCGTGCCGCAAGCCCTTACGTGTTCCCGTCCCCGAGGCGACCTGACAAACCGCTTTCGCACATACTGCACCTTTGGCAGCGGGCGCGGAAGGAAGCCGGTCTCGACGACGTCCGCCTGCACGATCTCAGGCATACCGTCGCCAGCCAGGCCGTCGCCCGGGGCGTTCCCCTGTCCACCGTCGCGCGCATGCTCGGGCACGCCGACCCCGTGATGACCCTGCGATACGCCCATGTCGGCGACCGCGACCTGCAGGCCGCCGCCGAGCGCATCGGAAAGGCCATCGAGGCCGCGATGGAGACCGGCGAGTCGCCAGCAGCAGCGTCGTCCTGAAGGCACGCCGCACGGGCCAGGGGCTCGACGTCCAGGCCGCCGGGTTTCGGGCTTGGCACCGGTCTATCTCGATGCTCAATCGTGAGCGTGCGCCCAGCATTTGATGGTGCGGTTTTCGGATTATTTGATGTTCGTGATGCGGCGCTTGGTTGATCTGCGAGAGCGGTGAGTGGCCTGGCTTTCATCGAGACCGCAGGAGCATCTCGTTCCAGTCCTTGGCGTGTCGTGGGCGCAACCTTTTCACCCTTGGATCGTTGAGCACGAGATGCTCGGCGGCAGTGTCGCCGGCGCTGTCTGCGTCGTAGGCACAGACGATGCGACGTGGCTTCCACTCCTTGATCCAGGGCGGGACCGAGCTGGCGATGCCGGCGGTTGAGGCGACGACGGCGCCGTTCTCGCGCGTCCCCTCGACGCGCAGGCTTCGTGCAGAGATGGCGTCGACGGCGCTCTCGGTGAGGATGACGAGGGCGGGCTGGTTTCGGTCGCAGTGGAGCCAGAAGCCGCCACGCGCCTTGCGCGATCCCGGGGCCATGCCCCTGAAGCGTTTTGTTCCGGGCTGCGGCGCGGTGCCGAGGATCTCGGCGCCGGTCGTGTGCCCGCTGGCGTTTCGGCAGATGAAGACGGCGTTGATCCTGTCATCGGCGTAGAGGAGGCCTCGGCCGTGGCAGGCTTCGAGCACGTCGGTGCCGATAGCGCGTTGGCGGATGAGGGCGTCCCGGACCCTGGGCCAGGCGCGGGGACTGGGCCTTGGCAGCCGCAGGCGTCGCGGGGCGGCTGGGATGGTGGTGATCTCCCTCCGCCCCTCATGGCTTCCGAGGAAGCGGAGGGCTTCCGGGAAGCGGCATCCCGTCGCATGGATGACGAGGTCGATGGCGCCACCCCCTCCCGTGCCGCGCAGGTGATCGAAGAACTTCTCGCCGTTGATGCTGATGACCGAGCCCCCGCGCTTGAAGCGCGCCCGGTCGGTCGGGTCTCTGCGGTAGCCGAGGGCGGCGGCGACCCGGTCGAGGGGGATGTTGCGGCAGGTGGCCAGGGGATCGCCGCCGCTCATTGCCGGGTCCCGGCGAAGGTCTGCTTGGAAGGGAGGCTGACGGCGTTCCCGTTCCTGTACCCTTCAACGCTTAAGAGTTCCGGGAACGGGAACGGGAACGCCTCATCCCGCACTTCCGTTGATGGCGGCAGGGGATTGCGGCTCCCGGTGCGCCTCGGCGGCTGCGAGGCGATAGCCACCCCTGGGCGCCCGTTCGATGCGCCCCTCCCTGGTGAGGCTCTCGATGGCGGCAACGACGGTGGCGTTGCGGGCAGCGGCGCGTGAGCGGATCTGGGCTTTCGAGAGCGGCTTTTCGGCCTGCTCGATCGCCTTGAAGACGCGCTGCTCGACGGTGGCGGGCTCGTGCCTGTCTTCATCTGCCGCGTCCTGGTGCAGACGGAAGGCCGGCCCATGTCCGCCGTCGACGAGTTCCAGCTCGATGTCGTTGAGGCCCCGGGCGTCGCGCTGCTCGACCGTCATGACGATCTTCTTGTCGCGCCGGCGCAGGTACAGATTTGAGTCACCCCAAGCGTGCAGCTCGCTGCTCCCGCGCAGGGCCTGCCCCGGCCGGGTGCCGCCGCTCTTGCGGGCGTGGTGGACGAGGAGGACGGCGGTTTCGAAGCGGCGCTGCAGTTCGCGCAGGAAGCCGAGGATGGGGGCGATCTCTGCGACGGCGTTCTCGTCGACGCTGTGCAGGCGGACCAGGGGATCGAGGATCAGGAGGCGCGGTGCGATGCGCTCCACTGTCTCCTGCAGGCGCTGACGGTCGATGCGCTGGTCGAGACGCAGGGTGGGCACGTCGATGACGGCGATGTCGAGTTCGTCGAAGGGGGTGGCGGCGGCGCGGGCGATCCCCTGCAGACGCTTGCGCACCCTGTGGCCGGTGAGCGTGCGCCCAGCATTTGATGGTGCGGTTTTCGGATTATTTGATGTTCGTGATGCGGCGCTTGGTTGATCTGCGAGAGCGGTGAGTGGCCTGGCTTTCATCGAGACCGCAGGAGCATCTCGTTCCAGTCCTTGGCGTGTCGTGGGCGCAACCTTTTCACCCTTGGATCGTTGAGCACGAGATGCTCGGCGGCAGTGTCGCCGGCGCTGTCTGCGTCGTAGGCACAGACGATGCGACGTGGCTTCCACTCCTTGATCCAGGGCGGGACCGAGCTGGCGATGCCGGCGGTTGAGGCGACGACGGCGCCGTTCTCGCGCGTCCCCTCGACGCGCAGGCTTCGTGCAGAGATGGCGTCGACGGCGCTCTCGGTGAGGATGACGAGGGCGGGCTGGTTTCGGTCGCAGTGGAGCCAGAAGCCGCCACGCGCCTTGCGCGATCCCGGGGCCATGCCCCTGAAGCGTTTTGTTCCGGGCTGCGGCGCGGTGCCGAGGATCTCGGCGCCGGTCGTGTGCCCGCTGGCGTTTCGGCAGATGAAGACGGCGTTGATCCTGTCATCGGCGTAGAGGAGGCCTCGGCCGTGGCAGGCTTCGAGCACGTCGGTGCCGATAGCGCGTTGGCGGATGAGGGCGTCCCGGACCCTGGGCCAGGCGCGGGGACTGGGCCTTGGCAGCCGCAGGCGTCGCGGGGCGGCTGGGATGGTGGTGATCTCCCTCCGCCCCTCATGGCTTCCGAGGAAGCGGAGGGCTTCCGGGAAGCGGCATCCCGTCGCATGGATGACGAGGTCGATGGCGCCACCCCCTCCCGTGCCGCGCAGGTGATCGAAGAACTTCTCGCCGTTGATGCTGATGACCGAGCCCCCGCGCTTGAAGCGCGCCCGGTCGGTCGGGTCTCTGCGGTAGCCGAGGGCGGCGGCGACCCGGTCGAGGGGGATGTTGCGGCAGGTGGCCAGGGGATCGCCGCCGCTCATTGCCGGGTCCCGGCGAAGGTCTGCTTGGAAGGGAGGCTGACGGCGTTCCCGTTCCTGTACCCTTCAACGCTTAAGAGTTCCGGGAACGGGAACGGGAACGCCTCATCCCGCACTTCCGTTGATGGCGGCAGGGGATTGCGGCTCCCGGTGCGCCTCGGCGGCTGCGAGGCGATAGCCACCCCTGGGCGCCCGTTCGATGCGCCCCTCCCTGGTGAGGCTCTCGATGGCGGCAACGACGGTGGCGTTGCGGGCAGCGGCGCGTGAGCGGATCTGGGCTTTCGAGAGCGGCTTTTCGGCCTGCTCGATCGCCTTGAAGACGCGCTGCTCGACGGTGGCGGGCTCGTGCCTGTCTTCATCTGCCGCGTCCTGGTGCAGACGGAAGGCCGGCCCATGTCCGCCGTCGACGAGTTCCAGCTCGATGTCGTTGAGGCCCCGGGCGTCGCGCTGCTCGACCGTCATGACGATCTTCTTGTCGCGCCGGCGCAGGTACAGATTTGAGTCACCCCAAGCGTGCAGCTCGCTGCTCCCGCGCAGGGCCTGCCCCGGCCGGGTGCCGCCGCTCTTGCGGGCGTGGTGGACGAGGAGGACGGCGGTTTCGAAGCGGCGCTGCAGTTCGCGCAGGAAGCCGAGGATGGGGGCGATCTCTGCGACGGCGTTCTCGTCGACGCTGTGCAGGCGGACCAGGGGATCGAGGATCAGGAGGCGCGGTTCGATGCGCTCCACGGTCTGCTGCAGGCGTTGACGGTCGCCGGGCCGGTCGAGACGCAGGGTGGGCACGTCGATGACGGCGATGTCGAGTTCGTCGAAGGGGGTGGCGGCGGCGCGGGCGATCCCCTGCAGACGCTTGCGCACCCTGTGGCCGGCGTCCTCGGCGGCGAAGAGCAGCACGGTGCCGCTTGCGCTGGGGCGGTAGTGGCGCAGGCATGGGACGCCGGTGGCCACGGCGACGGCGAGATCGAGCGCGAGCAGGGATTTGCCGCACTTGGGCTCGCCGCCTGTTGTTAAGCGTGGAAAAGTGACCCCCTATTGGGGGTGATCGGCGTCCAAAATTGA
Source organism: Alphaproteobacteria bacterium (assembly GCA_963422645.2). Taxonomy (GTDB): domain Bacteria; phylum Pseudomonadota; class Alphaproteobacteria; order UBA828; family UBA828; genus WTGU01. The sequence goes on along the minus strand of CAXXVO010000002.1, from coordinate 162,327 downwards.
CCCCCTTGGATTTGTGTCCATGAACACACCTCGTCGTTTGGACGGACGGGGTGGTGGGGGAGATGCTGGTTGTGGAAACGATCGCGAAGATCCGTCGGGATCATCTGGTGAAGGGCGTTCCGATCAAGAAGCTCGCCCGGGATTTGAGGGTTTCCAAGAACACGATACGCAAGGTGGTGCGGGGCGATGCGACCTCGCACAGCTACGAGCGCAAGATCCAGCCGATGCCGAAGCTTGGGCTGTGGGTGGAGGAGCTTGAGCGCCAGCTGAAGGCCAACGAGAAGAAGGCACGCAAGGATCGGCTGTCTCTTCTGCGGATTCATGAAGACCTTGTGTCGCTGGGCTACAAGGGCGGCTATGACGCGGTTCGCCGCTATGCCAGGGCCTGGCGGCGCCGGTGGCGGCTGTTGTCGCCGGCGCAGGCCTATGTGCCGCTGATCTTCGATCCCGGCGAGGCCTACCAGTTCGACTGGAGCCACGAGTACGCGCGTCTGTCGGGCGCGACGACCAGGGTGAAGGCGGCGCACATGCGGCTGTGCCACAGCCGGATGTATCTGGTCCAGATCTTTCCCCGCGAGAGCCAGGAGATGGTCTTCGAGGCGCACGAGCGTGCCTTCCGCTTCTTCGGCGGGGTCTGCCGGCGGGGCATCTACGACAACATGAAGACGGCGGTGAGCACGATCTTCGTGGGCAAGAAGCGGGACTACAACCGCCGCTTCCAGGAGCTGTGCTCGCACCATCTGGTGGAGCCTGTGGCGTGCACGCCAGGGGCTGGCTGGGAGAAGGGGCAGGTCGAGAAGCAGGTGGGTGACCTTCGCGGCCGCCTGTTCGTGCCCATCCCGCGGGGCCGCTCCTACGCCGAGATCAACGAGTGGCTGATGGATCGGTGCATCGAGGACGCCAAGAAGCATCCGCATCCGACAATCCCGGGCAAGACGGTGTGGCAGGTGTTCGAGGAGGAGCAGCCCTTCCTGATGGCGTATCGCGGCCCCTTCGACGGCTTCCATGCCAGCGAGGTGTCGGTCTCGAAGACCTGTCTGGTGCGCTTCGACAACAACCAGTACAGCGTCGCGGCCCGCGCCGTCGGCCGGCCGGTGGACGTGCGGGCCTATGCCGATCGGATCGTCATCCGCCAGGACGGCGAGACCGTTGCCGAGCACCCCCGCAGCTTCGGGCGCGGCCGGTTCGTCTACGATCCGTGGCATTACGTGCCGATCCTGACGCGGAAGCCCGGCGCGCTACGCAATGGCGCGCCCTTCAAGGACTGGCAGTTGCCCAACGCGCTCGGCCGCCTGCGAACCCGGCTCGCGGGCCACGACGACGGCGACCGGCAGTTCGTCAAGGTGCTCGCGGCGGTGCTGGAGGACGGACTGGAGGCGGTTGAGGCGGCCTGTGCCGAGACGCTCGACTGCGGTGCCTGCAGCGCCGACGTGGTGCTCAACATCCTCGCCCGGCAGCGCCAGCCGGCACCGCCGGCAATCATCCCGACGCCCGAGGGCCTGCAGCTTCGCCACAAGCCGGTAGCCGACTGTCAGCGCTACGACAGCCTGAGGGAGGCCGGTCATGGAGCGTCATGATGTGCTGGAGATGATGACCCAGCTGAAGCTCGCAGGTATGCGCGCCGCTTACGACGACATCCTTGCCGACGGGCTCAAGCGCCGCCATCCGGTGCAACAGATCATCGGTACGCTGCTGCAGGTCGAGATCGCCGACAAGAGGGCCCGCTCGATCAAGTACCAGATGGCCTCCGCCAAGCTGCCGACGGTCAAGGAGCTGGCCGACTTCGACTTCGCCGCCTCGCCGGTCAACGAGCCCCTGATCCAGGAGCTCGCCGGCGGCGGCTTCCTCGAGGGCAAACGCAACATCGTGCTGGTCGGCGGCACCGGTACCGGCAAGACCCATCTCGCCGTCGCCATCGCGCGGTCCTGCATCCGCAAGGGCGCGCGCGGCCGGTGCTACAACGTCGTCGACCTGGTCAACCTCCTCGAGGCCGAGCTTCGCGCCGGACGCCAGGGCCGCACTGCAGACCAGCTCGTCCGCCGCGACTTCGTCATCCTCGACGAGCTCGGCTACCTGCCCTTCGCCCAGGCCGGTGGGCAGCTGCTCTTCCATCTGATGAGCCGGCTCTACGAGCGCACCTCGATCGTCATCACCACAAACCTCGCCTTCGGCGAATGGCCATCCGTCTTCGGCGACCCCAAGATGACCACAGCGCTGCTCGATCGCCTCACCCATCATTGCGAGATCATCGAGACCGGCAACGAGAGCTGGCGCTTCAAGAACCGCTCCTGACCCGCCGCCGGCCTCCCTTGCGGCCCGGTTGCCCCGGTGGGCCAACAGGGACCCCCCACGCGGCTTCGCTCCGCGTAGCGCAGGGCGCCACACGAAGCCGCGCGGGTCCCCCCTATTGGCTACCGGGACAACCTCCGCCGTGCCACTCAGGGGGGTCAATTTTGCACGCCGATCGGGGGTCAGTATTGAAAGCCGATTGACACCCAAGGTGGCTTTCGATGTAGACGGAGTGCGGCGGCATCAGCGCAATCAGCGCTTGGCACAGACCTGCTGTCGCCTTCGAGCCGAAATACCCCATGGACCGCTCCCGTCACGCGAGAGAGCAGTCCATAGTCCCGCAACTCTATGAGGTCAAGAACCAATCGCGGTGGCAGAACCAGGCCGCGGCCGCCGCCATAATCACCGTCCTCAACTCAGGATTGGGTACCTGGGTAGTTACAACATCTTTCTGCTCCAAGCAAGTGGTATTGCACTTTCGAATGACCGATAGACTCTTCTTTGCCGCGCCGATCACGAGGCCCGAGGATATAATTCCGTACTTGGCGAAGCAGGAGCGGCATTGGAAGAAGGGATACTCAGCCTACGAGCTGGCCTGTTCCTGGGTGGGAGCGAAAGGCATTCCTGACCAGGTGGGTGCGATCCTGCATCAGGCGGAAGAATTCCGGGGCATGGAGCTTATCGAGGGCTTCTTCGAGAAAGAGACCGATCTTCGCTCCCGCGGGCGGCCCAGCCAGACGGACCTGCTGGCGCTGATTGGCGACGGCGAGGGTTTTGCGGTGCTTGGTGTCGAGGGCAAGGTGGACGAGCCCTTCGGGTCGCTCGTCTCGGAGTGGCTCGTCGATGCCTCGGCGAACAAGCAAGCGCGACTGTCGGTTCTTCAAGGGACATTGGGGCTTGCGGGTCACAATATCAGACTTCCTGACCTCTGCTGATTTTAGGTGACACGAGCCGCGCGGATTCCGAGGCCCCGTCGATGTCGTAGACTATGCGCAGACGGGTGCCGGGGAAGACCGTTTCGGTGGCGTTCAGGTCGCTCAGAACCGCATCGATCCAACGGTCGCAGGCGTCGTTTGCGAGGCCAAGAATGTGGACCCGCAGGAGGCCATTGCCAGGATCCGGCAGGATGTCGGCATCGGCGGTGAGCAGCGCTTGAAGCAGTTTCCGGGGATGGGGCTTGTGGCCCTGCGCCTGCATGACGGGAATCATCATGCGGGTTTCGGCGCGGTAGGCGATCATCCGGATGACGTCGAGGAGGAGGCGCTCGCGCGCGGGCAAGGCATCGAGCTGCTCGGCTTCGTCGAGGTCGCCGGCCCGGCAGTGCTTGGGCGTCTCCCTGCGGCTGGCCCTGACGATGTCGCGGACATCCTGGAGGTCCCTGACTTCCCTCCTGAGTTCCGCCGTCGGCTGCTTCTTCCGGGCCGTGTCGGCGATGCGGTTGCGCAGGCGGCCAAGCTGGCGGTCGAGGCGATGGATTGCCTTGTCATAGGCCCGCCGCAGCGGGTTGACGACCATGGCGGCGGGATCGAGAGGCTCGAGCTCGTGGGTCGGCAGGGCGTCGAGATTGAACTCGTCACGCATGTACTTGAAGAAGTTCTCCTGCGACCAGCGCGAGAACATGGCGCCCGCAACCTCAGCCATCGGCTTGTGCGGATCGGTGGTGATCAGCGGCACCTGACGGCCGTTGTCGAGCAGGCGGCGGATCTGGCGCACCCTGAAGCCGTTCGGCAACGTCACCGGCTTCTCAGCCAGCCGCATGGTGGCGCTGCCGTCCGCCGCCGGTCCGTGAATGGGAACGGTCATCGCGCCGAAGTCCTCGGCCGGCCAGTCCTCGCCCCTGAAGTTCTTGTGCCAGGTCAGGCAGGCGACGCCGCGCCTCGCCAGCCGGCGGAACAGATCCGGGCTCCAGCCCTCGCGGTCGAAGACCAGGGTGAGCGCCGGCTGGCCGGGATGCTCGGCGGTCAGGTCCGGCGCCCCGGCGCCAACGATCCCAAGCTCCTGCAGCGCCGGCACCACGTCGGCTTCGATGGCCGCGACCATCTTCGGGTCCAGCGGCTTGTGCAGACAGAGCAGCGGCTTGCCGCCCAGAGCGTTGATCCAGTAGCTGGCGCTCGCCGGCAGGCACAGCTTCTCGCGCGAGACGAAGTGCTTGGGCAAGCGCCCCTTGCGGCCGGAGTAGACCTTGACGTGCCCGTCGATGGCCAGCGTCGCCCAGAGCTCCGGCTCGTCGGCCTTGCCAGCGCCTGGCAAGGGCGAGCTGCCACGCCCGCACGCCGGCCTCGTCGTCGGCGATGAGAGCGATCTTGCGGCGCAGCGTCTTGACCTCGGGGCAGCGATCGAGGCCGAGAATGGCGCCCCATTCGCCCGGCGCCTGGTAGCGCAGGCTCTCGGGGTTGCGCACCCGCGCCAAGGTCATGAAGGCCAGGAAGAGCAGGATCGTAGGCAAGCCGTAATAGCCCTTCGGCAGCAATGGCAGGAGACCGGTCTCGGAGAGAAGACCTTCCTTCAGCAGGGCCGGCAGGGCGGCGAGCACGCCGCCGAAGCGGACACCGCGGGCGGCGGCGGCGAACTGCGGTTCGACCGGCCCCGCCTGTCCACAACTGGCCAGAACCCGAGCCGGAACATCGCAAGTCGCACGCCCCATCGGCGCCTGCCGGTCCCGCCGATCGCGCGCGCTGCGATCCGTTTGCGGCTGCGCTTCCAGCCCCGGCGCCGTCTCCGGCCCCGGGGCACCGGTACTCTCTTCATCGACACGGCCTTCAGGAGCCGCACCCGCGTCAGGCGGCGCAGCCAGCGCTGAGCGTCCGGGCTCCCCATCCGCCTCCGTGTTGCCGATCAGTCCCTGACGGCGCCACTTGTTGACCGATGGCGCTGACACGCCGAGAACCCGGGCCGCCGCAGAGCCGCTCAGGCCCGATGCCAGCAACGCCGTCGCCTTCTCCGCCAACTCCGGAGTGAACACCGACGGCCCGCGACCGCGCCGGGGCTTCATGAACCCCGCTTCGCCCTCGGCCAGGTAGCGCCGTCGTGCGCGCTGCACCGTCGCGCGCGAGACAGCGAAAGCGTCAGCCAGTTCCTGCGGCGAGACCGCGCTGATCGCCGCGAGGCGGCCGATCCGCAAGAGCATGGCCGTGCGGTCATCGGCGGCGTGGCTGTCAAAGGGAATGAGGTTGGAAAAGTAGGTGAAGGTGTCGTCCGAGATCAGGACGGCGAAGCAGCTGTTGCCGATCGAGACCGCCTCTGGAGGGCACATTGGGAGGGTACTGGGCATGGTTGAGACCGTGCAATTGGTATCAAATTATAATATCAGACCTCGGGCGCGACACCCAGCGAAAAACCGCCTGAAACAACCGAAATGTATCAGAATTCAAGGAGTTCCCGGCACGCTGCCCAGAACAGCCAGCATCACGAGGTCAGGAAGTCTGAATATCTCGAACCGCTTATGCACATGGCTCCGGTTCGATCAACATGCTGTAGGTAAGGGGTTTTGCATTGGTGGCGATGCGGAAGAGCGAGCGGAAAGCAGCGTGGCGGGTTTTGCGGCGGTTGAAGCGAAAGGCGAACTCATCGAGATAGGCCTGCAGATGCTTGCGGCGCAGCCCGTGGTAGACGCCTCGCGCCCATCCTTTGAGGTTGGAGAAGACTTGGTGGATCCACGGCAGGACGAGGTGAGCGGCGGTCTTCCCGACGACATGGACATTGTGGCGATCGGCGGGGACCGCAGCGTAGCCGGACCAGCCGTCGGTTTTCGCGATGGCGTCGGGATCGGCGGCGGTTTCGACGAAGTGTCCGAGGTCGGCGGCGCCGTAGGAGGAGATTTCGGCCAGCCGCAGGCGGCCCGGGATGGTTCCATCCCCCAGTTCGATGGCGCCGACGATGAGCATCTTGCCGTCGTGGCTGCGTCCTTGCCCTCCGGTGGGAGGATCGTCTTTGGTCCGGAATGGAAGGCTGGCCTCGTCGATTTCCACCAGGCCCGACAACGGGTTGCGCTCGGGGTCGACCATGCTGGCGCGCAGCTTGTGGGCGAGCAGCCAAGCGCTGCGGTAAGAGCCGATACCGAGCTGTTTCTGGAGCTGCAGGGCAGAGATGCCGTTGGAGTGGGTCGCCATCAGGTAGGCGGCCCAGAACCAGACGGTGAGCGGCAGCTTGCTGGCGTGCAGGATCGTCCCGGCCGTCACCGAGGTCTGCCGGCGGCAGCCGGCGCACTCGAAGGTGTGTGCTTTTCTGCGCAGCGCCCATCCCTTTTCATGGCCGCACGCGGGACAGACGAAGCCGTCCGGCCAGCGCATTTCGATCAGCCAGGCGGCGCAGGCGTCATCGTCCGGGAACATGTGCTGGAAGGCGAGGAGGCTGTCGGCGACCTGTTTCATGTGGTGGCTCCGTCGGCAGGAACGTATAGGCAACATTCTACCCGTTCTCCCGCCCTAACCTCAACCTCAACATCTGGTGGCAAACTCTCGCGACCGGAGCCATGTGCATAAGCGGTTATCTCGAAACTGCGATACCAGCTTCTACACCGCACGGCAGCGGCGATATACGAAGCGCAGCGCTACAAGGTCCGTCGGGCGGTGATGCTCGTGCACTCGTTCTCCGAAAATCATAGCTGGTTCGACGATTTTCGGGCGTTCGCCGACGCCATCGGCACATCTGTCTCCGGCACGAATGAGCTTTCCGCGGAGGTCGAGGTCGAAGGAGTCTCCCTTCGACTGGGATGGGTCGCCGATGAGGTTTCGCCATAGTGCGCCGCCTGCGGTCGTGATGGCGCGCGCCTATGGCGTGATGCTGAAATATCGAACTGGATCGTGGATCATAGGCGTATGAGCCTCGACACTGCATTTCAGGGGAGCCTCTTCGCCAGCGATTTCCTGTGCGACGCCATCACCGGATTGCCCGACTGGCAGGAACTGGACGACGCGTCGCTTGAAGACCTCGAGGCCGCGCTGCGCGCGATCTGCGACCGCCTCCCGGTCGCCGCATCGCCCAACGAAAGCCAGACCGAGGATGATCTGATCTGGCCCGTCCTCGCACGGCTTGGGTGGACGGCGAGCCTGCGGCAGCAGAACCTGAGCGCATACGGCCGGGTGGACGTGCCGGACGGCTTGCTGTTTGCGGACGAAGCGGCGAAGGGCCAGGCCAACGGCTTCGCCGAGGAATGGCGGCGCTACGAGCTCGGCCTTGCCGTGGTGGAGTCCAAGCGCTGGCTGCGCCCGCTTGTTGTTAAGCTTCCACCGGCGCGGCGCTCCGGCTCGGTCGCGGGAGTAACGGGGGCTTGTGTCTGCGACGCCTCGGTCGTGAACTGGCGGCGGGTGGGGTGAAGAGGCCGTTCGTGCACTGGCGTGCTGTAGCGGCACCCGCTGTTAAGCTTGGCCCGAACCATTTTGTCGGCTCCGGTCACTGATGGCGCGGGTTTCCCGCGACCTCGTTCAAGAGAATGGGACTTCGACCATGGTTCCTCCCCGCTCGCGACGGAGATGAAAGGCGGGAGGATGTTCCATGGCGCGCAAGTCTCGAAGAACCCGTCGCCTCAGGGTGGTGAACCCTGACTGCGCAGGGATCGACATCGGCAAGGACCGGCACTTCGTGGCGGTCGAGGCGGAACGCAGCGATGAGCCGGTGCGTTCGTTCGGCTCCTTTACCCGCGATCTGGCGGCGATGGCGGCGTGGCTGGCGTCGTGCGGGGTGACGAAGGTCGCAATGGAGTCGACCTCGGTCTACTGGATCCCGGTCTACGAGACGCTGGAGCGCGCGGGCTTCGAGGTGATGCTGGTGCCGCCGCGCATGACGAAGCAGATCGGCGGGCGCAAGAGCGACGTGCTGGACTGCCAGTGGATCTGGCAGCTGATGTCCTACGGTCTGCTGCGGGGAGCGTTCCGTCCGGGCGACGAGGTTTGCCCGCTGCGCTCCTACGCCCGCCAGATGAGGCGGCTGACCGAGGACCGCTCCCGCTGCGTCCTGCACATGCAAAAGGCGCTGACCGAGATGAACGTCAGGCTCGACTCGGTGATCGCCAACATCACGGGACTGACCGGCCAGCGCATCCTGCGCGCGATCGTCGACGGCGAGCGTGACCCGGAGCGCCTGGCGACGCTCCGCCACCGGGGCATCAAGGCCGACGCCGATACGATCGCCGCGAGCCTTCAGGGGACGTGGCGCGAGGAGCATCTCTTCGCCCTCGAACAGGCCATGCAGCGCTACGACTTCCTGACCCGGCAGATCGACGACTGCGAGGCCCGGGTGATGGCCGAGGTCGAGCGCCTGACACCGCCGGACGATCCCCCGGAGGGCGGTGCACCGGACCCTGCCCCCGGCACGACCTCGGACACCGCGTCGGGCCGCTCCGCGAACGCCGCAACCAACGACACCGGCAAGGAGGGCATCCAGCCCCTGGCGTTGCGCAAGATGATGGGCGTCGACCTCACCGCGATCCCCACCGTCGGTCCCGGTACCGCACTGGTGATCGCCTCGGAGATCGGCCCGGACTTCTCCGCCTTCCCCTCCGCTCAGCACTTCTGCTCCTGGCTTGCGCTCGCGCCGGGAACCAGGATCAGCGGCGGCAAGAATCTCCCCGGCAAGTCGCCGAAGGCGGTCAACCCCGTCGGACAGGCCCTGCGCTTGGCGGCCATGGCCGCGCGCCGCAGCCAGACCTTCATCGGCGCCAAGCACCGCGCAAGGCTCGCCCGAATGGACACCCCCGTCGCGATCAAGGCGACCGCCCGCGAACTCGCCTGTCTGATCTACCTCATGGTGACCGAGGGCCAGGAATACGTCGAGCAGGGCATCGGCGCCTACGAGAAGCGGCGCCTCAACAGAAAGTTCGCTCATCTCGACCGCCAAGCCCAAAAGCTCGGGTTCCAACTCATCCCGAAAACGCAAGGAGAGGAAAAACAGAACCCAATGCCGTCAATCGCTTAGGCATCTGTTACTCAAGAGCACGCTTTGTTGACCCCCCGTAATCCAGCCAGATCAATGGGTTACCGCGCCGATCGGCACCGAACCCGTGCGCCGATCAACAGTCCCCGCGCCCACGACGATGTAATCCCACGTCACCATCGCCTCCTCACGATCCCGACCTGCGCCGGATTTGCGCGCACACCTCCCTGAAATTGGAGACTGCTGGGCCCCCGCGTTTGGGCATAGGGTACTCCGATTGCGCCGCTCCACGCAGGCGAATCCGGCGATCGTGTCCGGCGGGGGCAGACAAGGACATCGGGATGGCAGGGAACCGGTATGGACGATCACACCGTCGCGGTTGATGCCGCACAGACGCCGACCGCGCTGACCTTCGCCAACGTCTTCAACGTCGCAGTGCCCTTCATCGACCGGCACCTCGCCGAAGGGCGCAGCGCCAAGGTGGCGATCCGCAGCACCGGAGACTGCCTCTGGTTCCTGCCACCCTACTCACCCGACCTCAACCCCATCGAGCAGGCCTTCGCCAAGATCAAGCACTGGATGCGCAACGCGCAGAGGCGCGACTTCGAGGACACTTGGCGCCACCTCGGGCACCTCATCGCCACCATCGAGCCCGCAGAATGCCAAAACTACATCCGAAACGTCGGATATGGTTCCGTTTAAAACGGATATGCTCTAGACCACGACCGCGGCGCCGGCTTCCGCGGGACCCACATTGCTGCGGAAGGCGGTGAAGAGCTCGCGCCCGATGCCGCTGGCATTGGCGGAGAGATCGACCTGAGCCGGCGTGCGCGCGGCGAACTCTGCCGGATCGACAAGCACGTCGAGCCGGCCCGCCGCGGCGTCGAGCCGGAGCATGTCGCCGTCGCGCACCCGCGCGATCGCCCCGCCCGCCGCGGCCTCGGGCGTAACATGGATGGCCGCCGGCACCTTGCCCGACGCGCCGGACATGCGCCCGTCGGTGACCAGCGCCACGCGGAAGCCCTGGTCCTGCAGGCTGCCGAGAACCGGCGTCAGCGCGTGCAGCTCGGGCATGCCGTTGGCCTGGGGGCCCTGGAAGCGCAGCACGCAGATGAAATCCTGCGCCAGCGCGCCAGCGCGGAACGCGGCCTTGATCTCCTCCTGATCCTGGAACACGCGGGCCGGCGCCTCGACGACATGGTGCTCAGGTCTAACCGCCGAGGTCTTGATCACCGCCTGGCCGAGATTGCCGGTCAGCATGGCGAGCCCGCCGGTGCGCTGGAAAGGATCGGCCGCGGGGCGCAGGATCCTCTGGTTCAGGCTCGCGCGCGTGCCCTCGCGCCAGACCAGCCCATCGTCGCCCAGCACCGGCTCCTCGGTGTAGCGGGCCAGTCCGTCGCCGGCGACGGTGCGGACGTCGCCGTGCAGCAGCCCGGCGTCCAACAGCTCGCCGATCATGAAGCCGAGCCCGCCGGCGGCGTGGAAGTGGTTCACGTCGGCCAACCCGTTGGGATAGACCCGCGCCATCAGCGGCGTGACGGCGGAAAGCTGCGCCATGTCTCCCCAGTCGATCAGCACGCCCGCGGCACGGGCCATCGCAACGAGGTGCAGGGTCAGGTTGGTCGAGCCGCCCGTGGCGTGCAGGCCGACCATGCCGTTGACGAAGGCGCGCTCGTCGAGCACCGCGCTCGCGGGCGTGTAGGAGTTGCCCTTGGCGGTGATCTCCAGCGCCCGCCGCGCCGCCGCTCGGGTCAGCGCCTCGCGGAGCGGCGTGCCGGGATTGACGAAGCTCGCGCCGGGCAGGTGCAGGCCCATGAACTCCATCAGCATCTGGTTCGAGTTCGCCGTACCGTAGAAGGTGCAGGTGCCGGGGCCGTGATAGGAGGCCATTTCGGCGGCCATCAGCTCGTCCCGGCCGATCTCGCCGCGGGCGAAGCGCTGGCGCACGGCGGCCTTCTCGTCGTTCGGCAGGCCCGAGGTCATCGGCCCCGCCGGCGCGAAGATGGCCGGGACATGGCCGAAGGTCGCCGCCGCGATCACGAGCCCGGGGACGATCTTGTCGCAGACGCCGAGGAAGATCGCGGCGTCGAAGCAGTTGTGCGAGAGCGCCACGCCCGCCGCGAGCGCGATCACATCGCGGCTGAAGAGCGAGAGCTCCATGCCCGGCTGCCCCTGGGTGACGCCGTCGCACATCGCCGGCACGCCGCCGGCGACCTGGGCAGTGCCGCCCGCCTGCCGTGCTTCCTCTCGGATCAGCGCGGGGAAACCCTCGAAGGGCTGGTGGGCCGAGAGCATGTCGTTATAGGCGGTGACGATGCCGATGTTGCCGGCGGCGCCCTCGGCCTGGCGCGTCTTGTCGGCCCCCGGGCTGGCGGCGAAGGCGTGCGCGAGGTTGCCGCAGGAGAGATGCGCGCGCGCGGGCCCTGCGTCGGCGGCCCGGGCCATGCGCTCAAGATAGGCGGTGCGCACGCTCCGGCTCCGCGCGCGGATCCGCTCGGTCACCTGGTGCACGGTATCGTTCAGTGGCATCGGGCTCTCCCGATCGTTGCCTTAGGGCGCCCAGTAGAGGGTGGCGGGGTTCGGCCCGTCGAGCACCAGCCGGACCGGGGCGTGCGCCAGGCCGGCCGCAGCCCCTGCCCGATCGAGTGCCTCGCGCTTCTCCGCGCCATGGATTAGCACGAAGCACCGGCCCGCCCCGGTCAGCACCGGCGCGGTGAGCGTGATGCGCTCTTCCGGCGCACCGGGGGCACGCAACCTGAGCGCCGGCGTGCCGCATTCCGCCGAAAGCGCCTCGTCCAGGCGCTCGGCACCGGGGAAGAGCGAGGCGATGTGCAGATCCTCCCCCATCCCCAGCACGCAGGCATCGAGGGGCAGGAGCGTGGACAGCGCCTGCGCATCGTCGAGCGCCACGAACCGCGCCGCGTTGGCCGGTCCGGCAAACAGCGTCTCGTCGAGCAGACGCCTGTTGGAGCGCGGATGATCAGCGGGGACACAGCGCTCGTCGGTGAGAGTCACCGCGACGGCCCCCCAGTCGAGCGCTTGGCCGCCGAGCGCGGAGAGGAACGCGGCGGGGGTGGTGCCGCCCGGCACCGCCAGCGCGGCGCGGCCGGTGTCTCGAATCGCCCCCTCCAGCACCGCCGCGACCTCGCCGGCCAGAAGCCGGGCCAGCGCGCCCCGGTCCTCGGCCTCGACGATTCGCGTCACGCCGCGAGCGAGCGCCAGCGCCGCCCGTCCCGATGCATCAGCATCAGCGCATCTTCGGGTCCCGACGAATAGCTGTCATAGGGTTGGGGCCCTTGGGGCGCGCTCTCCGCCGCAGCGATGATCGGATCGATCCAGCGCCAGGCCGCCTCGACCTCGTCGCCCCGCATGAAGAGCGTCTGGTCGCCGCGGATCACGTCCATCACCAGCCGCTCGTAGGCGTCCGGCATGCGCAGCCCCTCGGCGCCCAGGGTCTCGGCAAAGGTCATGTCGAGCGGCGCCTCGCAGAGCCGCATGCCGCCGGGGCCCGGCTCCTTGATCGTCAGCCTCAGCTTTATCCCCTCGTCGGGCTGCAGGCGGATCGCCAATACGTTGGGACGCGTGTTGCCCGCGCTTTCGGAGAAGATCGAATGCGGCGCGTCCTTGAAGACGACGGCGATCTCCGACATTCGCGCCCGCAGCCGCTTTCCGGTGCGCAGATAGAAGGGCGCCCCGTTCCAGCGCCAGTTGGCGACCTCCGCCTTGACCGCGACGAAGCTCTCGGTGCGCGATCCGGGGTTCTCCGAATCCTCCAGGTAGCCCGCCTCGCCGCCCGCGCCGAGGTACTGGCCGCGCACGACGTCGCCGAGCCCCTCCAGCGGCTTCAGGCTGCGTAGCACCTTGAGCTTCTCGTCGCGCACCGCGTCCGGATCGAAATGCGCCGGCGGCTCCATGGCGGTCAGGCAGAGAAGTTGCAGAAGATGGTTCTGCATCATGTCCCGAAGCGCACCGTTCCGGTCGTAATAGGCGCCCCGGCCGCCGACGCCGACCCGCTCGGCGACGGTGATCTGCACGTGGTCGACATGGCGCGCGTTCCAGATCGGCTCGAAGAGCGCATTGGCGAAGCGCAGCGCCATCAGGTTCTGCACCGTCTCCTTCCCGAGATAGTGGTCGATCCGGTAGATCTGGCGCTCGTCGAAGAGCGTCGCAAGCCGGCGGTTCAGCGTCTGCGCGCTCTGGAGATCGCGGCCGAGCGGCTTCTCGACGACCAGCCGCGTGTCGGGCGTGCGGCAGCCACTCCGCGCCACCCGTTCACTGATTGGGCCAAAGAGTTGCGGCACCACCGAGAGGTAGAAAACCCGCATGCGCTCCGAGCCTTCGAGCTTGTCGGAGAGCGAGGCCCAGCCCCCCTCGCCCTCCGCATCGACGCGCGCGTAGTCGAGCATGTCGAGGAAGGTCGCCGCCCGATCGGGATCGAGTGCGCCGGGACCCGCATGCTCCTTGAGCGCCGCCTCGGCCATGCGGCGGTAGCCGTCGGCGTCGAGCGCTCTTCGGCCGACGGCGATCACCCTCGAACCCTGCAACACCTGGCCTGCGAGCATGCGGCGATAGAGCGCGGGCAGCAGCTTGCGCCGCGCCAGATCGCCAGTGCCGCCGAAGACCACAAGATCGAAGGGATCGACCGGAATGACTCGTGAAACCATGTTCAGTCCACCTCCAGCCCGCCTAGAGTGTTGTTCGGCGCAGGTGTTTGACGCCGATCGGCACTGTAACCTATTGAGAAAGCTAGATACTAGGGGGTCAGGATTCGACGCTTAACAACACGCTACCACAGCGAGGCAAGTCCTGAACGGCCGCCCCGACGGCAAATAGCCTCCCAGACCGGACGACGTCGACCGAACGACGATGTCCCGTGTTGGGAACCATCCTCATCGCGGTCCTGCCGTCCATGGATCGACAGTCTTAACGCCGGTATTGCGGAACTCGCCCGCGTTGCGGGTCACGACGGCGAGGCCTCGCGTGGCGGCCGCCGCGGCGAGGAAGGCATCCGGTACATGGTCGTCGAGCGCCTCCCCGCGCCGGCGCTTTTCTTCCATGATCCGCGCGCATGCCTGCGCATCGGCCAAGGACCACTCGACGATCCGGTCCTCGAACAACTCGTCGACAAGGTCCTGGAACCGGTCAGCGAGGTCGCGCCGTCGCCGGCCGGGGTCGAGCCGGCCGATGCCGTCAAGCACCTCCCAGACGGTGATGGAGGCGAGGCCAAGGCCCTCGTCGGCAATCGAATCGAGAAAAGCCCCGACCCCCGGCTCGGGCCGCTGTCGCATCATTTCGGAGACGACGTTCGTGTCGATCAGCCACGCCAGTGAGGCGGTCATTCCTCGTCCTCACGGGAGAACGACAGCGACTGATAGCCGCGACGGAGCGGAGGCGGAAGCTCGACGCCGTGCTCCTCCCCGAAATGCCGTGCGAAGACCTCGGACGGTTTCAGACGGCGCTCGGTCCTGGTACGCTTCTCGTGGATCAGACGGCGGACCAGCTCTTCCATTGACACGCCGATCTGGCGGGCTTCGCGTCGGAGCCAGGACTTGTCTCCGGGATCGATGTCGCGGACGGTAATGCTTGTGCTCATGTCGGCGGCTCCGGCAGGGTTGGCAGCCTGCTCATAGGCTATTTTGCCAGCAAATTATGCTATCATGGGATGCAAGTCAAAGTCCTGTGGCCGCCATGTAACTGCCCAGGTCTGATTCTGCCGAGCACTCGGACGTGATGGATTGATGGTTCTGACCAGCCAGGGGTCAGGCGGCGCTTTCCCGGAGCAGCGCAGGATTTCAGAAGCGCAATACGGGGATCAGCTGGATTGGATCGGGGTGCGCCAGGGTTTCGAGGACATTCCAGCGCTGTTTTCGAGCGGTGGCGATGACGGATCGCAGGTTTGCGAAGTCGCGGGCGCCTTGTATCGAGCGGAAGCCGCCTGAGATTTTCTGGCGCAGCTTGCCCATTCGGAGGTCGCGCTCGGCCTCGTTGTTGGAGAAGGGGGTTCGCGGATCGGTGAGGAAGCGCAGGCACCCCTCCTTGTACTTCTGGAGTCGGAGGGCGAGGTTGTGACCGATGCGGCGCTTTTGTCGTCCGCGCTTTCCGGTCTGGAGCGGTGGCATTTCTTCGTGAGAGGCGATGGCACGTTCGAGGATGCGGTCCCAGGCTCGCGAGATGCGGGCCACCAGTGAGGCGGGCACGTCGCGGTCGTTCTTGTGGGCGAAGCGGGCGGCTCTGTTGGCACGGATGAGGAGCCGGTGCGTGCTCGTTGCCCAGTCTTCCTTCTCGATCTCGATGAGGGCTTGGAGCTCGCGCAGGTGATGGGCGTTGCAGGCCCCGTGGCGCACGCCCTCGAGAGCGAAGTAGGTGGCGTAGTCGTCATGGATGACGATGCCGTTGAGCTTCTCGTCGATGTGGCTGCGCCCGGTGGCGACGCGCAGGATGGTGAGCAACGGGGTGCACAGCACATGGAGCCAATGGGTCCGGGCGGCGATGCGGATGCCGGTCTCGTCGAGGTGTTTGACTGGGGCTGCGGTGCGGATGATCTCCGCGAGGCGATCGAGGAAGCCCTCGAAGCGCCGGGCGGTGCGCCTTCCCATGGCGACGATGGTGGCTGTTGAGAGCTTGACCGCGAAGAGGTCGCTCATGACCTCGGCGACCCGCTTCTCGGGAATGAACTGAGCGTGCAGCAGGTAGGTCACCCACGCGGTGATGCGCGGCCCGTATTGGACCGGTGCGCTCACGCCGTTCGGGAAGACGGCTGTCGTCACGGTGCCGCAGGCAGCGCAGAGGCAACGATGGCCGCGATGTTCGGTGACCTCGAGGGGCTGCGGCTCGGGCACATCGAAGACCTGCCGGCAGACGGGGGCTCCGTGACGGTCAGCGTCCGACAGCGGCGCGCCGCAGCCCTCACAGGCGGACGGGATCATGATCGACGACATGGTCGGGCGTCGCGGTCCGCTCCAGGGTAGTTCCCTTGTGGCCCGGCTGGCCGCCACTGGGCCTGTCGGACTTGCCGCGCTGGCTCCGGGTGCGCTTCTCCCGGTCACCGCTCTTCTTCTTCAGACCGTCGCTGGCCGGCGGCTTGGAGCTGGTGGTGCTGTCGAGCGCGGCGCTGCGCTCGAGTTCGGCGATCCGCTCGCGCAAGCGGGCGTTCTCCCGCTCCAGCGCGTCGTTCTCCTTGACCAGGGCCGCGCTCAGGCGCAGCAACCTCTGGCCCCATTCCCGAATGGCTTTGACGGCGGTCATTGCGAAGGATTGTGGGGTGAAAAGGTCCTGCAGGCACGCGAAGGCCTCGTCGTGGGCAGCGAGGTCCTCGTGCCAGCGCGACACTGTCACGAACCCTCGTCGGCCTCGACGGCCATGATCGCGGCCAGCACCGCCAGGCGTTCGCCCGCCGGCATGGCCTCGTAGCGCCGGCCCCAGTTGGCCGCCTTGCGCTTGATGCACTGGCGCTCGGTGAAGTTCCGGCCGGCGAAGCTCGCCCAGTGCACCCGGTCAGGCGCGAAGTTGAACCACACGACCTCGGTCCGCACCTGGGCCTGGGTCGTCACCTGCAGCGCCAGCCGGCGCCAGCCCGCCAGCAGCTCGTCATAGAGCGCAGACGGGTGGCCCGAGACCATCACCTGGCAGGGCAGACCCTTGAGCAGTTCGAGGAGCGCGACGTGGTCGGCCTCCTCGTACTCGAAGCGGTAGCGCTGCGACGAACGCCGGGTCGCGTGCAGATAGGGCGGATCGCTGTAGACCAGCTCCGGGCCCAGAAACGGGAACGAGGCCAGGAAGGAATGGGCGCAGCCGTGCACCAACTCCACCGGGTAGTCGCAGCCAAAGGCCTCAAGCGCCCGCTCGTCGCGGTCGATCCCGATCGAGCGCATGGCCGCAGGCTTGCGCTTCATCAGCGCCCCGCCCCCAAGATGGCTCTCGATATAGACAGAGTGCCGCGGCATCAGCGCAATCAGCGCCTGGCTCAGACCGGTCGTCGCCTTCGACCCGAAATACCCCACCGGCTGCTCCTCTCATGCGAGAGTGCAACCCATAGGCGAGAGAACCTATACAGTCAAGCGGGGATCAACGACGCGCCGACGGCGAAACGGCACCGACGGCAAGCAACATCAGCACGCACTCAGAACTGGCGGCGGGGTACCTGGGTAGTTACCGAAGATCAACTTCCTGCAGACAGCTTCCTCCTCGGCGACAAGGCCTACGACGCCGAATGGATCAGAACGATGATCGAGGCGCAGGACGCCGTGGCGATCATTCCCGACCGCAGCAACGCCAAGGCTGCCCATGCCTTCAGTCACATTCTCCACCGCCTGCGTAATCGGGTCGAGCGATTCTTCACCAAACTCAAGCAGTTCAGGTGCACCGCAACACGCTACGAAAAACTCGCCGCAAACTACCTCGCGATGATCAAACTCGCCACAATCCGCATCTGGTTGCGCGCTAATGAGTCCACGCCCTAGTCACCTAAATCTAAAGTTCGTGGCATAAGTTTTGTTCGACCCGAAGGCAGAAGCGCTTGACGGCAGCGAGGATGTCGTCGGCTGATTTGGTCCACCTGAAGGGTCGAGGATTTTCGTTGTGGGTTTCGATGAAAGCGCGGATGTCGGCCTCGAGCTGGAGGGTGGAGCGGTGCACCCCGCGTTGCAGCTGCTTGCGTGTCAGCTCGGCGAACCAGCGTTCGACCTGGTTGATCCACGACGCCGACGTCGGCGTGAAGTGAACGTGCCAATGCGGACGCCGCGCCAGCCAGGCCTTGACCCCCGCCGTCTTGTGGGTGGCGTAGTTGTCCATGACGACGTGGATGTCCAGTCCGTCCGGGACATTGCGATCGATCACCTTCAGGAAGTCGAGGAACTCCCTGGCCCGGTGGCGGCGATAGCACTTGCCTATGACCGAGCCGGTGGCAACGTCGAGGGCGGCGAAGAGCGAGGTCGTGCCGTTGCGCTTGTAGTCATGGGTGCGCCGCTCAGGGATGCCCGGCAGCATCGGCAGGACCGGCTGTGTACGGTCGAGGGCCTGGATCTGGCTCTTCTCGTCGACGCAGAGCACCAGCGCGCGATCCGGCGGCGACATGTAGAGGCCTACGATGTCGCGGACCTTCTCCACGAAGTGCGGATAGGCCGACAGCTTGAAGGTCTCGGCCCGATGGGGCTGCAGGCCGAAGGCGCCCCAGATGCGCCAGATCGACGTGTGCGACAGCCCCGCCTCCTTCGCCATCGAGCGCAGCGACCAGTGGGTGGCGTCCGCAGGCGTCGAGGTGAGCGTCCGCTCGATCACTTGCGCCACCTTCTCGTCCGCGATGGTCCGCGGCCGTCCCGGCCGGGGTTCGTCCGACAGACCCTCGATGCGGTCCTTGACGAAGCGCCTCCGCCACTTGCCGACGGTGTGTTCGTGCACGCCGATCTCTGCGGCCACCGCCTTGTTGCCAAGCCCGTCCGCGCAAAGCAGGATCATGCGGCAGCGATCCGACATGGAGCGCGCCACACGGTGGCGGCGAACCTGCGCTTCCAGAAACGACCGCTCCTCACCGCTCAAGACCAGGGCCGCCAGCGGCCGTCCCGTACCGCGCGCCATCGAGATGACCTCCTCTGTCCGACTCGGAGAGCCACCCTACAATGAACCCTGCTTCAGTGCCAGGTGACTAGTCACCTGAATCTAAAGTTCGTGGCATAAGTTTTGTTCGACCCGAAGGCAGAAGCGCTTGACGGCAGCGAGGATGTCGTCGGCTGATTTGGTCCACCTGAAGGGTCGAGGATTTTCGTTGTGGGTTTCGATGAAAGCGCGGATGTCGGCCTCGAGCTGGAGGGTGGAGCGGTGCACCCCGCGTTGCAGCTGCTTGCGTGTCAGCTCGGCGAACCAGCGTTCGACCTGGTTGATCCACGACGCCGACGTCGGCGTGAAGTGAACGTGCCAATGCGGACGCCGCGCCAGCCAGGCCTTGACCCCCGCCGTCTTGTGGGTGGCGTAGTTGTCCATGACGACGTGGATGTCCAGTCCGTCCGGGACATTGCGATCGATCACCTTCAGGAAGTCGAGGAACTCCCTGGCCCGGTGGCGGCGATAGCACTTGCCTATGACCGAGCCGGTGGCAACGTCGAGGGCGGCGAAGAGCGAGGTCGTGCCGTTGCGCTTGTAGTCATGGGTGCGCCGCTCAGGGATGCCCGGCAGCATCGGCAGGACCGGCTGTGTACGGTCGAGGGCCTGGATCTGGCTCTTCTCGTCGACGCAGAGCACCAGCGCGCGATCCGGCGGCGACATGTAGAGGCCTACGATGTCGCGGACCTTCTCCACGAAGTGCGGATAGGCCGACAGCTTGAAGGTCTCGGCCCGATGGGGCTGCAGGCCGAAGGCGCCCCAGATGCGCCAGATCGACGTGTGCGACAGCCCCGCCTCCTTCGCCATCGAGCGCAGCGACCAGTGGGTGGCGTCCGCAGGCGTCGAGGTGAGCGTCCGCTCGATCACTTGCGCCACCTTCTCGTCCGCGATGGTCCGCGGCCGTCCCGGCCGGGGTTCGTCCGACAGACCCTCGATGCGGTCCTTGACGAAGCGCCTCCGCCACTTGCCGACGGTGTGTTCGTGCACGCCGATCTCTGCGGCCACCGCCTTGTTGCCAAGCCCGTCCGCGCAAAGCAGGATCATGCGGCAGCGATCCGACATGGAGCGCGCCACACGGTGGCGGCGAACCTGCGCTTCCAGAAACGACCGCTCCTCACCGCTCAAGACCAGGGCCGCCAGCGGCCGTCCCGTACCGCGCGCCATCGAGATGACCTCCTCTGTCCGACTCGGAGAGCCACCCTACAATGAACCCTACTTCAGTGCCAGGTGACTAGTAAAAGCGGTCGAAGAAGATGCGCTCGGGCCGGGCCTTGCGGCTGCGCATGACGGGGCGGAGCAGCGCGTCGATCAGCCCCGGCGGGCCGGCCATGTAGAAGTCGCAGTCGTCAAGGTCTTCCATCGCCGCCAGCGCGACATCGCCGACCAGGCCGGTGGCCGCGCCCGGCGCGCCGTCGCGGACGGCCAGCGTGAGCGAGAGTCGATCGTGCGCGGCCGCAAGCGCCTCCATCTCGTCCACCATGAAGAGCTCCTCGGCCGTGTTCGCGCCGAAGAAGAGCCGGACGCCGGGGGTATCGGGCCTGGCGAGCGCCCCCTCGACCACCGAGAGTATCGGCGCGAGCCCGGAGCCGCCGGCGACGCAGACGATCTCGCGCTCCGGCGGGGTGCGCAGGTAGGCGCGGCCGTAGGGCCCCTCCAGGTTCACCGTGCCGCCTGTGGCAAGTTCGTCGAAGAGATAGCGGGACGCGTGGCCGCCCGGCTTCTCCTTGGCGATGAAGTCCAAGGTCTCCGCCTCGGTGTTGGCCATCGAGTAGGCGCGGCGCTCGCCGCCCGGTACCTGCAGCAGCACGTACTGCCCGGGCAGGAAGGGGACGGGCTGCGCCGGCCTGCAACTGAACGCGATCACGCCCGGCACCAGGCGCTCCAGCGTCTCGACGGTGGCGCTAAAGGGCGCAGGCCTGGGCTCTTCCCGCGCACCCTCCACCGGGCCGAGGCGCACCTGGACCCTGCAGTCGCCCTGAGGCAGCGCCTGGCAGCAGAGGATGCGGTCGCCCTTGCGCCGGTCGCGCTCGCTCAGCCCGGTCGCCTCGGGCCAGAGGTGATCCACCTTGCCCTCGATCAGCCGCCCCTTGCACGAGCTGCAGCTTCCGCTCGCGCATTCGTAGGGCATGGCGAAGCCCGCCGCGAGCCCAGCGCGCAGGATGGTCTCGCCCGGGCCACAGGTGAAGCTGTCGCCGGAGGGCTCCAGCCTGATTGTCACGGGCTCGGTCATGGATCAGCCTGTCGATGGAGCGTCGAGAGACTGTGCCGGCAGGTGCGCCCGGTACCACGAGAGCGTCGCCGCCATGACCTCGCCGAAAGCGGGCTCGGCATAGACGTCGTAGTGTCCGTAGCCCTTGAGCACGATGAGCTTCTTGGGCTCGCCGGCGAGGTTGTAGAGGGCTCGCGATTGCTCCGGCGGCACCAGCCGGTCGTCCTCGGTGGTGATGAGCAGGAGGGGGCGCGGGGCGATCTTCCCCACCACCCAGTCGGCGTGGAAGGAAAGCGTCTCGTCGATGAATGAGGCCGGCACGGTCGAGACCGCGTCGGGATTGTTGGCCCGCGCTGCCGCCGAGAGCGCGGCGGACGCCCGATCTTGCAGAAGTATCTCGTCGCGCTCGGCGAGCGCGGACTCGCCGCTCTCCACCGCTTGCTCCCGATCCTCGCGCGCGCTCTCGAGCAGGTCGTGCCATTCGTCCGGCCGGCGCACGCTCCGCATCCAGCGTCTGCCGTCGCCCACTCCCACCACGCTCACCACGCAGCGCACGCGTTCGTCGATTGCGGCCGTCCAGATCACCGTGGCGCCGCCGTAGCTGGTGCCGTAGAGGCCAAGGTGGGTGCGGTCGACCCCCGGCCGGGTCCCCAAGAAGGTGAGCGCGGCCTGCACGTCGGCAACGCGGCTGAAGGGTGCGAGTCTGGCGCGCGGCCCTTCGCTCGCGCCCCAACCCTTGTAGTCGAAGGCGAGCACCACGTAGCCCGCCTCCGTCAGCACCCGCGCGTTATCGGGCAGATAGAGGCTCTTCACGCCGGTGTAGCCGTGGCAAAGCACGATGCCGGCGCGCAACTCGTCCGTGCTTGCACCCTTGGGCCGATAGAGATCGCCCTCGAGCCGCACACCCTCGCTGTAGAAGCTCACGCTCTCGCAGGTCATGGTGGGTGCCTGATGTCATGCCATCGCCGCGATGTCCACGAAAACCTGCCGGTACAGATGGTGATATCGTTACTGGCTACGCCGTGGGTGGCGCGGCGTAGCCGCACGTGGCCGAAGCCGTAGGGGGCACGCGATGACGGAGCCTGGACACTTCCCGAACCTGTTCGCGCCGGCGCGCCTGCGCGGGCATACGCTCCGCTGCCGCATCGTCTTCGGCGCGCACACCGCGAACATGGCGGAAGGCGGGCTGCCGGCCGACCGGCACTTCGGCTACTACCGGGAGCGCGCGCGCGGCGGCGCCGGCATGATCGTGGTGGAGCCCACCCCGCCGCATCCGACGGCGATCCTCACGCGCGGCAACTTCATGGCCGACGACGCGGTGATACCCCACTTCCGCAAGATTACCGACGAGTGCCACAGCCACGGCACCGTCATGTGCCACCAGATCTATCATGTGGGCGCCCACGGCGATCAGGACAACTCCTGGGCGCCCTACTGGTCCCCCTCCGGCCAGGTCAGCCACCACGACCCCTGGGGCAGCCACGCCATGAGCGAGCCCGAGATCCGCGAGCTCATCCAGGCCTTCATCGACCAAGCGCTGCGCGACCAGAAGGGCGGCTTCGACGGGGTCGACCTCTTCGCCGGCTATTCCTGCCTGATCGACCAGTTCTGGTCGCCGCTGACCAACCGGCGCGACGATGCCTGGGGCGGCAGCCTGGAGAACCGGCTGCGCTTCGTGACCGAGATCGCGGACGGCATCCGCAAGGCCTGCGGGCCGGACTTCATCGTCGGCATGACCGTCTCCGGGCCTGAGCCCTACCCCGGTGGCCTCACCATGGCTGACAAGCAGGAGATCTTCGCGTGGCTCGACGAACGCGGCCTCGCGGACTACTTCTCCTGCGGCACTGGTAGCTACATCAACAAGTTCACGGCGATCGTGCCGGGCTTCCACTACGCGGCGCCGCTCGGCACGGAGGACGCCGCCGCCATCAAGCAGGTGGTGAAGCACGCACTGGTCACGGCCGAGGCGCGGGTGAAGACGCCCGCGCGCGCCGAGGCCGCCATCGCGAGCGGCTGCTGCGATCTGGTCTCCATCGTGCGCGGACAGATCGCCGATCCGCACCTCGCCAACAAGGCGCGCGAGGGCCGGGCGGAAGACATCCGACCGTGCATCTCCTGCAATCAGCTCTGCCTCGGCCGGCGCATGCGGGACTATCACATCTCCTGCCTGGTCAATCCCTCCGCCGGTCGGGAGTTCGCGTGGGACGGCGACAGCGCCCCGCCGGCCGAGACGCCCCGCCACGTGCTGGTGGTGGGCGGGGGCCCGGCCGGGCTGGAGGCGGCGCGGATGGCGGCGGCACGCGGGCACCGCGTGACGCTGGCAGAGAAGGCGGAGGAACTCGGCGGGCAGTTCCGCCTCGCCGCCGCGCAGCCCGAGCGGGACGAGATCGACGAGCTGCTGGGCTGGTACCGGACCCAGCTGGAGAAGCTGCAGGTCCGGGTCGAGCTCGGCACGGAAATGACCGCCGACGCCATCCGGGATCTTGGGGCCGATGCGGTCGTGCTCTCCACCGGCTCGGTGCCGACGCGCACCGGGTTCCAGCGCGCGCTCCCCCACCTCGATGCCCTTCCCGGCGTCGAGCAGGAGAATGTCTGCGCCGCGAACGACGTTCTCGACGGCACCGCCCGGCCCGGCGCGCGGGTCCTCCTGCTCGACGATCTCAACGGCTGGTGGCCCGCATCCGGCACCGCGCTCCACCTTGCAGAGGGGGGCCACGCCGTGACCGTGGTCACCGCATCCGAGAAGGCGGCGGAGGCGCTCGATGGCTCGCATCTCGGCCCGAGCACGCGCGAACGCTTTGCGAAGCAGGGCGTCGAGGTGATCTGCGCCCATGCGCTGACCCGCTGGGAGGGGAACACGGCCACCATCGTGAACCTTCACACGGGCGATGAGCGGCAGGTGGAGGCTGACAGCCTCGTGCTGGCGACCACCAACACGGTCGACGACACGCTCGCCCGCGCGCTTGCGGACGATTCCATCGAGCTTCACGCCGTGGGCGACATGGTCGCGGCACGCACCGCCAGCATGGCCTTCTACGAAGGCCGGATGCTCGGCATGAGACTGTAACGCGGGAGGGGCGCGCGTGACGGGGCCCGAGCCGCGCAGCGGCGCACACGCGCTCCTCTGGCCGGCGGTTCTGCTGGCGGTCTCGGCCCTCGGCTGGGGCATGCTCTATTCGCTCAACCGGCTGGCGACGACCGACGGCATTCCCTTCATCCCCTACGTGTTCTGGATGGGGACCGGCGCCGCGCTCATCCTGCTGGCGCTCGGCGCGGTGTTCCGCACGCTGCCCAAGCTCTCGTGGGAGCACATGCGCGGCTATCTCGTGCTCGGCACGATCTCCTTCGGCATGACCTACACCGTGCTGGTCTTCGTCGCGCCCAAGGTGCCGGCGGGCGTGCTCGGGCTGGGCGCGACGCTCACGCCCATCCTCACCTATCCCGCTGCCGCGCTCCTTCGCATGGACCGCTTCCGCGCGATCCGCACCGTGGGACTGGTCCTCGGCGTCGGCGGCGTGGCGCTGGTGGTGGTGCCCGAGACCAGCCTTCCCACCCCCGACATGGCGCCCTGGGTGCTGCTGAGCTTCGTGGCAGCGGTGCTCTACGTCGCGAATGCGTTGATCATATCGTGGCTCAAGCCGCCGCCTGATGGCGCACTGCCGCTCGCCGGAGGCATGCTGGCGACCGGGGCGGTCTTCATGTTCGTGGTGATGGCGGCGACCGGTGAGTGGTGGTGGTTCGAGGGGCCGATGAGCGACGGCGACTGGGCGCTGGCCGCCGCGGCGCAATGGCATTCACTTAGCGGTTTTCGACTGTTCACTTAAGGAGTCGTGTTCTTGCGCTGTCGGTTGCGTGCGTTTCTGTCGTTCAGGTGTTCAGGCGACGGCCCGCTTTGCGCGTGCCCACTTGCCGCGGGGTTTGCGCGACCTGCGTTCGCAGGACCGGCCGGGGCGCGGGCGCTGACGCGCCTGGTTGATGCAGGAGAGGACATGGCTGAGGGTTTCGGCGACCATCGCCGTATGGCGCAGCAGCAGCGCTTCGAGGTTGCGCGCGACGGTGGCGAGGCCGTTGCTGAAGTTGGCTTTCATCGCCGGCTTGCCGTCGGCAGGGCGCTCGGCGTCGAGGCTTGCGTTGCTGCGGTTGGTGAAGAGCCGGGTCATGGCGATGAGGTTGAAGTGGGCGAAGAGCTCCTGGCGGACGCCGCGCTCGGTCTGGCTGTGGAAGGCCTCGACGGCCATGGCCTGTTTCGAGGTCTTGTAGAGTTCCTCGATTCCCCAGCGCGCGTGATAGAGCTCGGCCAGTTCCGCGACGCTCCAGGCCTTGGGGTCGAGGAGGGTGGTGGCGAGGATGAAGACCGTGCTGCCGATGCGGTAGCGGACCAGTCGCAGGCGCAGCGGGGTGGCGTCGACGTGCGGCGTCTTGCGGCGCAGCTTTCTCAGGGTGTCCTTTCCGGGAGCGACGGTGATCGGCGCGTCCGTGCGGCCGTCGGCGATGAAGGCGTCGAGGGCGGCGCCTGCCTTCTTCTTGATCCGGAACACGGGGTGCAGGCCGCGGGCGACATGGGCGTGCAGCATCTCCCAAGAGTAGTAGCCGCGGTCATAGACCACGATGTCGTTGGCCGAGAGCGCCTTGAGGTGGGCGAGGGCGGCCCTTCTTTCGTCGCCGTGCGCGACCAGGTCGAAGTCCACCGGGATGTTCGCGTGCAGCCGGTAGAGGCAACTCAGCAGGCCCTGCGGGTAGTGGGCCGCCTCGGAGGGCGTGCGGTAGCCGGCCTTGAGCAGCGGCCGCGGCAGGTTGAGCTTGGAGCCGTCGACCGCGAACACGCGGTGGCCCTTCCAGGCCGGGCCGTCGGCGCGCTTGAGGATCTCGGCGTGCAGCGTCTTGAACACCGCCTCGTCGACCTTGGCCCGCGCCATGCACATCGCCGAGGCCGAGACCGGCGCCGGCTGCGGCAGTGCGACGCCCAGGACCCGGCACTGCTCCCACAGCCCGGCCAGCGTCGTGGCGTAGCCCGCGCGGCCGTTCGAGAACGCCAGCCGGAAGATGAAGAGCATGACGAGAAGGGTGTCGAGGACCCGCCGGCGGCTCTGCCACACCCGGTCGTGATCGGCGGCCACCGCCGCCAGTGCGCCGATCAGGTCCTGCCACAGCGCCACGAAGGGATCGTCCGGCGCCAGCGCTGCCGGCCGTGTCCTGTTCCCGCGCCGCGCCGGCCGCGGGCCTTCGAGCAGGATCGAGCGGAAGTCCGGCGTCAGCGGGTAGACGTAGACGCTTTTGCGGGTCTTGCCCTTGCCGCCCCCGGTCTCGCCGAGACAGCGCCAGTTGGCCGCGCGGTAGCAGGCGCCGTCGAAGAGGCTGGGGTCCACGAAGGTCTCCACCAGAACCGGGCGCGCTCCGAAGCGCGCCTCCCAGTCGCCGGGCAGCTGGCGCAGCGCCATCGACAGCGCTTTCGACGCCAGGTTGTCGACCCGGACCCAGGGAAAGATCAGGAAACGCGTGTGACCCACGACCAGATCGAGGTGCTTGCGGAAGCCTTCCGCCGGCCACCCGATCCACTCGTCGCGGCAGGGCAGCGTGCGCGACGCCCGGGCAAACAGAAGGCAGCCCAGAGGCCGCCCGTGGCGGTCCAGGAGAAAATAGCGCAGATGCGCGCCGACCCCAGACGATGCAGCCCGAGATAGTGGTGGCGCGCGACGAACTCGTTCCACAGCCCGCCCTCCTCCTTGCCCGCCGCAATCGACAGGCGCAGCGGCATCAGCGCGGCCAGGTCCTCCGCGATCGCCGCGGCCGGCGCCGTCCGCTCGCTCCGGGCCATCGCCTCCTGCGGCCCCCGCACCTGCGCCTCGTCCCGCGCCGGCAGGGTCAGGATGCCCAGCCGCTCCAACTCCTCCAGCATCCGCAGGCAGACCGCGACACGGTTCCGCCCGCTCGGCGCGCGCCAGTTCAAATGCTCGCAGATCGTGTGCCCGAGCTCGTTGCGGCTGATCGCCGGAAACAGCGCCACCGTCTCCTGGATGTCGGCAATCTGCCGGCGGGTCAGACGTCTGCCGAAAAAGGTCGTCGACTTCAGCGCGGTGATGCGGGGGTCCATGGGCCGGCTCCACTGACAGGGGGACAGCCACAGTGTGCCAAAGCACACGCCGCCGGTCAATCCCCCTCGTGCGGGAAACGCCGAGACCGACAATCCACACAAGAAATCAACTCGTTACGACACCACCAAAAAAACCCCGGAACAATCTTCGCGCCAAATGAATGCCATTGCGCCGCGGCGGGGGTCACGGCGCTGGTCTTCTACCTGATGGTGGAAATCATCCGCCTCGCCGGCCCCGTGTTCTTCACCACGGTCAACTTCATGATCCCGCTCACCGGCATCGGCTGGGGCGTGCTCTTCTTCGGCGAGAGCCACAGTTACTGGATCTGGCTCGCGCTCGTGCTCATGCTCGCCGGACTCTTTCTAGTCAACCGGCCGGCCGCGCCGCAGGGCAAGGCATCCGATCCGGCGTCTTGACGCACCCGCCGCTCTGGGCGCAATTTGCGCCTCAGCCGCAGGAGGGAGCGGACCATGAAGCTTTCGGCCGAACAGTGCGAGACCCTGGACCGCGAGGGCTATCTCTTCCTGCCGAACCTCTTCTCGGCCGAGGAGGCTGCGGCACTGCGCGCGGCGCTGCCGGCCGTCTTCGCGCGCAAGGGGCCGGAAATCGTGCGCGAGCACAGCGGCGCGGTGCGTACTGCCTTCGGCGTCCATACCTATAGCGACATCTACTGGCGGCTCTCGCGCCATCCGCGCCTGGTCGAGCCTGCGATGCAGGTGCTGGGCGGGCCGATCTACATCCATCAGTTCAAGGTGAACGCCAAGGCCGCCTTCGACGGCGACGTCTGGCAGTGGCATCAGGACTACGGCACCTGGTCGCGGGACGACCTCATGCCCGAGCCCCAGGCGATGAACCTGGCGGTCTTCCTCGACCCGGTGAACGAGTTCAACGGGCCGCTCATGTTCATCCCGCGCTCGCATCGGCGCGGCCGGATCGAGGCCGGCCACGACATCGAGACCACGAGCTACCCGCTCTGGACGGTCGACAACGAGACCATCGAGCAGCTGGTTGCGGAAGGCGGAATCGTCGCGCCCAAGGGCGAGCCCGGCGCAGCGCTGCTCTTCCACTGTAATCTGGTGCACGGCTCCGCGCCCAACATGTCGCCCTGGGGCCGGCTTGCGGTCTATTTCTCGGCCAACTGCGTGGATAACGCGAT
The DNA here is from genome assembly GCA_963422645.2 of Alphaproteobacteria bacterium. GTDB lineage: Bacteria > Pseudomonadota > Alphaproteobacteria > UBA828 > UBA828 > WTGU01. The sequence goes on along the minus strand of CAXXVO010000002.1, from coordinate 134,117 downwards.
CCGCCGTTTCAAGCGGCCGGAGTACATCGCGCACAGGGACTTCACGCCGATCGAAGCCCTCGGCGACGATTGTCTCCTGGTGGAACCCGAGCGCACCGCCGCCGCCCAATAGTCCTGCCCGTCCTTGGATCACAAGCCTGATGCGGCGCCGCGGGCCGCTTTCTCTCCCGATATTCCTGCTGTTCACGATCGGGGCGGTCTATCCGCTCATCTTCACCATGAACAAGATCGCGGTGGACGCCGGGACTCCGCCGCTCGCGTTCACCTTCTGGCAGACCCTCGGCGCCGCAGTCCTGCTGCTGATCGTCGCCGCGTGGCGGCGGGCGCTGCCGCGGCTGGAGGCCCGGCACCTCAAGGTCTATTTCGTGCTCGGGTTGTTCGGCATCGCTGCACCGGTCGCGCTGATGACCTGGCTCGCACCGAAGCTGCCGACCGGCATCCTCTCCATGGTGGTGATCCTCTCGCCGCCGATCACCTATCTGATTGCGCTGACGCTCCGGCTGGAGCGGGTGCGCGCCTTGAGCCTGATCGGCGTGCTGTGCGGGGTGGGCGGCATCCTGCTAATGGCGATCCCCACGTTTTCCCTGCCGGACCCCGGCCTGGTCGTCTGGTTCCTGCTCGCCCTGCTGGCGCCCGCCTCGTTCGCGTTGACCAACAACCTCGCGGCCTTAATCGATCCGCCGGAGACACCGGTGCTCACCTTTGCAAGCGGCATCGTGACGGCGGCGGCGATCCTGCTGGCGCCGGTGATGATCGGGCTCGGCGAGACCTACGTGGTGCCGGGGCCGGACACCGCCGCCGATCTCGCGATCCTGGGCGCCGCCGGCGTCACCATCACCATGTACATCACCTTCCTGATCATCGTCCGCGCCGCCGGCCCGGTGTTCTTCTCGCAGTTCAATTACGTGGTGGTGGTGGCCGGTCTCGGCTGGGGCATCCTCTTCTTTCAGGAGAGCCACAGCGCCTATGTGTGGGCCGCCGCGGCGCTGATGCTGGCAGGCGTCGCCCTGCTGATCCACGCTGCGCGGCGCCAGCCGGCGACGCCGGCGAAGCCTTAGCCGCCTATCTCTCCGGCGGCAATATCTCCTGCACGCACACTTGGTCGATCACGTGGGCGCGGCCGATATCCGCCAGGTGAGCGCGCTTATAATCGTTGCTGAGCGCGGCGCCGACGCCCTGCGTCATGGCCAGCACCAGCGAGCGGTCGCTCATGTCGAGCCAGAAGGAGCGGCGGATCAGTTTGCCCTCGGCGTCTCGGGCGAAGGGATCGTCCGGATTGCGGCCAAGATCGGGTTCGTAGAACCTGCCCATGCTTCGACTCTCACGTCATGGCGGAAGGGGCGACAACCTAAGCGTCCAGCCGGGGAGCGACAAGCGGAGCAGCGATGACGGAGACGGTGTTCGACCTGTTCGCCGCGGCGGCCCGGCGCGCGCCGGAGGGCGGCTGCCTCTGCGCGCCGCCCATGGCGGGCAGGCCCTACCATCCCGATGGTGTCGAGATCAGCTACCGCGCGGCGCGCGAGCGGGTGGCGGCGCTCGGCGCTCTCTATCGCGAGGCAGGCTACGGCCGCGGCCACCGGGTGGCGCTGCTCTTGGAGAACCGGCCCGATTTCCACCTGCACTGGTGGGCGCTCAACGCCCTGGGCTGCGCCATCGTGCCCATCAACCCGGCCTGGCGGCAGGACGAGATGGTCTATCTCATCGACCATTCCGAGGCGGGCCTGGTGGTCTCGGTGCCGGAGCGGCTGGCCGATATCGAGGCTGCGGTCCGCCTCTGCAAACATGCAGTGCCGATCGTCGATGCCGCCGCTCTCCCGGCCCGGCTGCCGGCACCCTTGGGCGGCGTCAGCGCAGCTGGCGCGCCCGGCGTCGACGACGAGGCGGCGCTGCTCTACACCTCGGGCACCACGGGGCGCCCCAAGGGCTGCATCCTCACCAACCGCTATTTCCTCAATGCGGCGCGCTGGTATCGGGAGGCGGGCGGCCTGATGGCGTTGGAGGAAGGCTGCGAGCGGCTGCTCAATCCGTTGCCGCTCCACCATGCAAACGCGCTCGCCATCGGCAGCATGGCGATGCTGAGCGCGGCCGGGTGCATCGTCATGGCCGACCGCTTCCACCCTCGTAGCTGGTGGACCGATGTGGCCGCGACCCGGGCCACGATCATTCACTATCTCGGCATCATGCCGCCGCTCCTGCTCAGCCTGCCGCCAGGGCCCGAGGACCGCACCCATGCCGTGAAGTTCGGCGCCGGCGCCGGCATCGATCCCAAGCATCACGAGGCCTTCGAGGCGCGCTTCGGCTTCCCGCTCATCGAGGGCTGGGGCATGACCGAGGTCGCGATGCCGACCTGGGCGAGCGTCGAGCCCCGGCAAAGCGATACGCGCGCCTTCGGCCGCCCGCTCTCGGGCTGCGAGGTGCAGGTGGTCGACGACGAGGATCGTGCGGTGCCGCCGGGCGTTCCGGGCGAGCTCACGCTGCGGATGACCGGCCACGATCCCAGGCGCGGGCTCTTCTCCGGCTATCTCAAGGACCCGGAAGCGACCGGCGAAGCCTGGCGGGGCGGCTGGTTCCACACCGGCGACGTCGTGACCCAGGCTGCCGACGGCATGCTCTGCTTCGTCGACCGCAAGAAGAACATCATCCGCCGCAGTGGGGAGAACATCGCCGCCGCCGAAGTCGAGGCCGTGCTCCAGGCCGACGAGCGGGTGGCCCAGGCGGCGGTGATCGCGGTGCCCGACGAGCTGCGGCAGGAGGAGGTGATGGCCTGCATCGTGCCGGCGCCGGGTGCGGGCGCGGATCAGGGCGCGGCGGAGGCGCTGCAGGACATGTGCCTGGAGCGCCTCGCCTACTACAAGGCGCCGGGCTACCTGCTCTTCGTCGATACGCTGCCGGTCACCAGCACGCAGAAGGTGCAGAAGGTGAAGCTCTTCCCCGACGGCACCGACCCGCGTCAGGTCGCGGGCTGCCACGACCTCCGCGAGCGCAAGCGCTCACGATGATGCGGCGAAGCGATTTCGCGATGCTTCGGCGCCATGCTATACGCGGTGCCTCGAAAGGGATATGCACGCCGCCTCTGGCGGCAGAAGCGTGGGAACATCATCCATGAACGCGGATCGCAGGGTCGCCCTCGTGACGGGCGCGGGTCAGGGGATCGGCAAGGCGGCGGCCCACGGGCTGCTGGCCGACGGCTGGACAGTGGTCTTCTCCGGCCGCCGGCAGGAGACGCTGGAGGCGGCCATCGCCGAGGCCGGCGCGGGCGCGGACAGGGCGATCGCCGTGACCTGCGATGTCGGCAAGCCGGACCAGGTCGCGGCGCTCTTCGCCGAGACGAAGTCCGCGTTCGGCCGGCTCGATCTGCTCTTCAACAATGCCGGTATCAGCGCCCCGCCCGTGCCGCTGGAAGACCTCCGCTTCGACAAGTGGCAGCAGGTGGTCGATACCAACCTCACGGGCATCTTCCTCTGCACCCAGGAAGCCTTTCGCATCATGAAGGCGCAGGAGCCCATGGGCGGGCGCATCGTCAACAACGGCTCGATCTCGGCTCACGTGCCCCGGCCCAACTCCGCGCCCTACACGTCGACCAAGCACGCCGTGACCGGCCTCACCCGCTCGACCTCGCTCGACGGGCGCAAGTACAACATCGCCTGCGGCCAGATCGACGTGGGCAACGCGGCGACCGAGATGACCCAGCGCATGAGCCAGGGGGTGCCGCAGGCCGACGGCTCCGTTGCCTCCGAGGCGACGATGGCGGTGGAGAACGTGGCCCAGGCGGTGCTCTACATGGCGCGCCTGCCGCTCGACGCCAACGTTCAGTTCATGACAGTGATGGCGACGACGATGCCCTTCATCGGCCGGGGGTAGCCCCGCCGAAAACCCCGGAACATGGTGCGGTGCACCGCGCGCAGCTCATGCGCCAGGATCGCGCCATGCAAGGGAAAAACGAAGGGGCCACAGCATGCGGGATGATCGACCGCCTGTCGGGTGGAATCCCACTTATCCCACTTACATCCCACTTATCCCGCGAATCCCACATAAAATTGTTGTGGCGCGGGCGTCTCGTGCAGCGCTCTGGCCGCGACCGGGGCGTGAATTCCGGGTCAGCTCGCCAGGATCTCCCTGATCGCTTCGTTCTGGAACGCCACGTCGGCGGGGTTCAGGAAGCTCGAGGCGAAGTGGCCGTAGTAGGACTCGAACACGCGCAACTCGGCATTCGGCATGTGGTCGACTTCGATCTCGCTGTCCTCCGGCGGGAAGTAGAGGTCGGTGCGCCCCGGCATCACGATGGCCTTGGCCTTGATCCCGGCGAGCGCCTTCTTGAAGTCGCCGCCGTAGATCTCGTTGTCGCCGACATCGCCGTTCTGCCAGGTCCAGAGCATGGTGAGCAGGTTGTTCGCGTCCTTGTGGATGAAGAAGCCCTCCCAGAACGCCACCAAAAAATCCTCGAGCGATGAGAAGCCGAGCTTGAGGTCCTCCTCGACCCGGTAGAAGGTCTGGGAGAAGCCCCAGCCCGCATAGACCCGCGCCATGGCGCGCAGGCCCTTGGTGGGCGGTGCGTCGTACCAACCGCCCTTCCAGGCGTCGTCGGCTGTGAGCGCCGCCTTCACGCCCTCCAGGAACACGAAGTTGTGGCGCGAGCACTTGGCGGAGCCGCAGGTCGGCACGATGCGCTCCACCATGTCGGGGTAGAGGCAGCCCCAGTGGAAGGTCTGGAGCGCGCCCATGGACCAGCCGGTCACCAGCTTGATGCGCTCGATTCCGAACACCTCGGTCACCAGCCGGTGCTGCAGGCGCACGTTGTCGCAGGCCGTGACGTTGGGGAAGCGCGCCTTGTCGTAGGGCGCCGGCGTGTTGCTCGGCGACGACGAGAGGCCGTTGCCCAGCATGTTGGGCACGATGATGAAGTATTGCCTGGGGTCGAGGGCCTGATCCTCGCCGATGGTCCACTCCACGTCGGTGTGGTGGCCGGAGTACCAGGTCGGCTGGATGATGACGTTGTCCTTCTTGGCGTTCAGCGTGCCGTAGGTCTTGTAGGCGAGCTTGGCGTCCCTGAGCGTCGCACCCTTCTGCAGCACCACATCGCCCGCGTCGAAAATCTCGTAGTCGCTCATCCCTCTCTCCCTGCCGAATGCGTATGGCTTCCGAGACCATCCTGGGCCGCACGCGTGGGGGATGCAATCGCCCGCCAGGAGCGGGTCTGGTATCGTGCCGCCGATGAGCGGTGACCAGGCGATCCGGGCGCTTCTTGAGTGGTACACGCTCGCCGGCGTCGACCAGGCGATCGACCACGCGCCGCGGGATCGCTACCGGGAAGCGGCCGACGCGCTGGCGGCTGCGGCCGAGCCCCCGCCAGCCCCCGCGCCTGAGCCAGCAGTCGCACGCGAGGCAGCGCCTGCGCCCCCTCAGCCGGTGCTGCCCGCGCAATCGCTGCTCCCGCCGGGCGACGCGACCTGGAGCGCGCAGGAGATCGCCGCCGCCTGCACCAGCCTCGATCGGCTGGTGGCGGCGGTGCGTGCCTTCGACGGCTGCGCGCTCAAGCGCACCGCCACCAACACGGTGATCGGCGACGGCAACCCGCAGGCTGCATTGATGATCGTGGGGGAGGCGCCGGGCGCCGAAGAAGACCGCCAGGGACTCCCCTTCGTCGGGCCGGCGGGCCGGCTGCTGGACCGGATGCTGGCGGCGATCGGGCTCGACCGCTCCGCCGTCTACATCACCAACATGCTGCCCTGGCGGCCGCCCGGCAACCGCTCGCCCACCGCCGAGGAGCTCGCCATCTGCCAGCCCTTCCTGGAGCGCCAGATCGAGTTGATCGCGCCCCGCATCCTGGTGCTGGTGGGCGGCATCGCCGCGAAGGCCCTGCTCAACCGGCGGGAGGGCATCACCCGCCTGCGCGGCCAGTGGTTCCCCTTCTCGACGCCGGGAATGGAGGGGGCGATCCAGGCCACGGCGACCTTTCACCCCGCCTACCTGCTGCGCACACCCTCTGCGAAGCGCGAGGTCTGGCGCGACCTGTTGGAGATCGAGGACAAGATGAAGAAGGGAGAGACGCTGCCATGATCGGGATCGACGAGAAGCGGCCCTTCCGCGCCGTGAACATCGCGGTGCTCACGGTCTCGGACACCCGGGGGCTGGCCGAGGACCGCTCCGGCCGGGTGCTGGTGGAGCGGATCGAAGGCGCCGGCCACCGCGTCGCCGAGCGCCGCATCGTTCCCGACGAGCGGGCCGAGATCGTGGCCGCCCTCCGGGGCTGGATCGCCGACCCGGAGGTCGACGTGGTAATCGCCACCGGCGGCACCGGAGTGACCGGCCGCGACGTGACGCCCGAGGCCTTCCACGACGTCTACGAGCGGGATATTCCGGGCTTCGGCGAGCTGTTCCGTCAGCTCAGCTACGACCTGATCGGCACGTCCACGATGCAATCGCGCACCACCGGTGGCGTCGCCGGCGGCACTTACCTGTTCGCGCTCCCGGGCTCCCCCGGCGCCTGCAAGGACGGCTGGGACAAGATCCTGCAACACCAGCTCGACTACCGCTGGCGGCCGTGCAACCTGGTCGAGCTGATGCCGCGCCTGCAGGAAACCGAACGCCGGGGCGCTGCCTGAATCAACCGGTCGAGTCCTGAGAGGAGGAGAAGGTGGAGAAGGAAATCGTCGAGACCGCTTATGCACATGGCTCCGGTTCGATCAACATGCTGTAGGTAAGGGGTTTTGCATTGGTGGCGATGCGGAAGAGCGAGCGGAAAGCAGCGTGGCGGGTTTTGCGGCGGTTGAAGCGAAAGGCGAACTCATCGAGATAGGCCTGCAGATGCTTGCGGCGCAGCCCGTGGTAGACGCCTCGCGCCCATCCTTTGAGGTTGGAGAAGACTTGGTGGATCCACGGCAGGACGAGGTGAGCGGCGGTCTTCCCGACGACATGGACATTGTGGCGATCGGCGGGGACCGCAGCGTAGCCGGACCAGCCGTCGGTTTTCGCGATGGCGTCGGGATCGGCGGCGGTTTCGACGAAGTGTCCGAGGTCGGCGGCGCCGTAGGAGGAGATTTCGGCCAGCCGCAGGCGGCCCGGGATGGTTCCATCCCCCAGTTCGATGGCGCCGACGATGAGCATCTTGCCGTCGTGGCTGCGTCCTTGCCCTCCGGTGGGAGGATCGTCTTTGGTCCGGAATGGAAGGCTGGCCTCGTCGATTTCCACCAGGCCCGACAACGGGTTGCGCTCGGGGTCGACCATGCTGGCGCGCAGCTTGTGGGCGAGCAGCCAAGCGCTGCGGTAAGAGCCGATACCGAGCTGTTTCTGGAGCTGCAGGGCAGAGATGCCGTTGGAGTGGGTCGCCATCAGGTAGGCGGCCCAGAACCAGACGGTGAGCGGCAGCTTGCTGGCGTGCAGGATCGTCCCGGCCGTCACCGAGGTCTGCCGGCGGCAGCCGGCGCACTCGAAGGTGTGTGCTTTTCTGCGCAGCGCCCATCCCTTTTCATGGCCGCACGCGGGACAGACGAAGCCGTCCGGCCAGCGCATTTCGATCAGCCAGGCGGCGCAGGCGTCATCGTCCGGGAACATGTGCTGGAAGGCGAGGAGGCTGTCGGCGACCTGTTTCATGTGGTGGCTCCGTCGGCAGGAACGTATAGGCAACATTCTACCCGTTCTCCCGCCCTAACCTCAACCTCAACATCTGGTGGCAAACTCTCGCGACCGGAGCCATGTGCATAAGCGGTTCGTCGAGATCCCCAAGCTGTCCGACGCGCTGCGCAAAATCGGCGTGCCGCTCTCGCCCTGCGTGCGCGCAGGCGGCTTCCTCTACATCTCGGGCCTGCCACCGTTGGACCTCGACTCAGGGACCATGGTGAAGGGCGGTATCGACGTGCAGACCGAGCAGGTGATGGAGGTGCTGAAGCACACGCTGGAGAGCGCAGGGTCGTCCCTCGACCGTGTGGTGAAGACCCAGGTCTTCGTCACCAACGCGGCCTACTACCGGATCGTGAACGAGATCTACGGCCGCTACTTCCCTCAGGACCCGCCGGCCCGAACCTTCGTCGCCATGGCGTCCTGGCCCATGGAGTTCGATATCGAGATCGAGTGCGTCGCGCTCTCCTGAGCGCGCGGATCGGACGTCGCGCTCTCCTGAGCGCGCGGATCGGACGTCGCGCTCGCTTGAGCGCGCGAATCGGACGTCGCACTCGCCTGAGTGCACGGACGCAAGGCCTCGCTCGCCCGCGCGCGCCAGTCCCGGTACGCAGGGCCGTCGTCGACATCGGCGAGGCGGTCCACCAGCGCGAGCCGAAACCCCGCCGGCAGCCCCCGCTCGGTATCGGCGAGCGCCCACGGGCTTGACCAGCGCACGCCCTTGAAGGGGTCGATCGTCCGTGCGCGCGGCCCGAGTCCGATCAGCCAGTAGCCGCCGTCCTCGGCAGGCCCCAGCACCATGTCGGCGCTTCCCAAGGCCGTGAAGCCGCGCGCCACATGCTCCGGCGCGAGGTCAGGTATATCGCTGCCGACGATGATCGCCGGCCCCGGCGGCAGACTGCGGAAGACCCGCAGCATGCGCTGGCCGATGTCGCCCGGCCCCTGCGGCAGGCACGGGAGCGCAAAGGGCCAGAAGGGCTCCCGCCCGCGCCAGTTGTCCGGCGCGGTGGCGAGGCATGCGCTCCAGCGCCCATCGCGGGCGAGCGGCGGCAGCACCCGGCGCACCAGCCGCCGATAGAAGAGCCAGGCCTCGGCCTGCCCGACATCGCGGGCGAGTCGCCCCTTCACCCGGCCGAGCCTCGGCTCCTTGAGGAAGATCGCGAGGTTAGGCCTCATCCGTAGAGCCTGGCCACCGTCTCGGCCCGCACGCCAAAGATGAAGAGCAGCAGGCAGCAGAAGTTGCGCAGCATGCGGGGCAGGTAGCCCCCGCGCCGAAAGCGCACGGCCGAGGTGACCGCCGGCGTCGCCAGGTAGACGAGCCGCCGCCGGCCGATCCGGCGCACCAAATCGACATCCTCCATCATGGGCAGGGGGCGGAAGCCGCCCAGCGCCTCATAGAGGCCGCGGTGGATCAAGAGTCCCTGGTCGCCGTAGGGGAGCGCGAAGAGGCAGCACCTGAGCGCCACCAGCCGCTCCAGCATCCGCGCGGCAGCGGCCCGGTCGTCGAGGGCGAAGCGGAAGCAGGCCGCGCGGCCCTGATTGGCCGGCTGGGCGATGAAGGCGCTCACCTCCTCGTCCCAGCCCGACGCCGGGCGCGTATCGGCGTGGAGGAAGAGCAGCCACGCACCCTCGGCCGCTTCCGCGCCCGCCGAGAGCTGGCGACCGCGGCCGGCCTCGGCTTCGACCATCCGCGCGCCGTGGCGGCGGGCGTTGTCGGCGGTGCCGTCCCGCGAGCCGCCGTCGGCGACCACGACCTCGGCCGCAATCCCACGCTCTTCGAGCCGGGCGATGCCGGGCGCCATGCCGACGAGGGTTGCGCCGAGCACTTGGGCGGCGTCGAGGGTCGGAATCACGATACTGATGTCTCGCGGCACGGGGCGGACGATGGCCGTCCGCCGCCCCACCGTCAATCCCACCCCTCCTTAGACAACACTTGACCTGCCCGCACGGGCGCATCAGAGTGGCGGCTGAACGGGGCGGCAGATCTGCTGCTGCGGGTGACGCGCGCCGCGTTCGGTGATGGGAGCGTAAAACATGTTCAGCCCGATGAAACTGCTTGTCCTCGCGGTGCTGCTTGCGGCCGTCTGGTTCGGCTTCAAGGCAATCGGCCGAGTGCGCGCCAAGGCCAGGGCCGCGGAGCCGCTCGAGCACGAGGAGCACCAGAACATCGACGACAACCGCTAACGCACGCGCTTCCGCGGCGGCCGCGGGGCATCCGCGCGGTTGACCGCCGCCCCAGCGGGGGGCATTATCCGCCCGCCCATTCACCCGAATCGCCCTTCGATGGACGCCAACAGTCGCGACCGGTCGTTCCAGTCGCTCATCCTTGGCCTGCAGGCCTATTGGGCCGAGCGGGGCTGCGTCATCCTGCAGCCCTACGACATGGAGGTGGGCGCCGGCACCTTCCATCCCGCGACCACGCTGCGCAGCCTCGGGCCTGAGCCCTGGCGCGCGGCCTACGTCCAGCCCTCGCGCCGGCCCGGCGACGGGCGCTACGGCGAGAACCCCAACCGGCTCCAGCACTACTACCAGTTCCAAGTGATCATGAAGCCCGCGCCCGAGGACGTGCAGGACCAGTATCTCGGCAGCCTGGGGGTGCTCGGCATCGACGTCCACGCCCACGACATCCGTTTCGTCGAGGACGATTGGGAGAGCCCGACGCTAGGCGCCTGGGGCCTCGGCTGGGAGGTCTGGTGCGACGGGATGGAGGTGACCCAGTTCACTTACTTCCAGCAGGTGGGGGGGATCGACTGCGACCCGGTCCCGGTCGAGCTCACCTACGGCATGGAGCGCTTGGCCATGTACGTGCAGGGGGTCGACAACGTCTACGACCTCGATTGGGACGGCCACGGCACCCGATACGGCGACGTGTTCCTGCGCGCCGAGCGCGAGTTCTCAGCCTTCAACTTCGAGCACGCCGATGTCGACCGCCTGCGCCGCCACTTCGAGGACGCGGAGGCCGAGTGCAGGGCCCTGCTCGGAGGTGAGAAGCCGCTGGCGCTGCCGGCCTACGACCAGTGCATGAAGGCGAGCCACCTCTTCAACCTGCTGGACGCGCGGGGTGCAATCAGCGTGGTGGAACGCGCCGCCTACATCGGCCGCGTCCGCGCGCTGGCCAAGGCCTGCTGCGAGGCCTGGCTGGCGGGAGCGGCCTAGGACATGCCCGATCTGCTGCTGGAGGTGCTCTCCGAGGAAATCCCGGCGCGCATGCAAGCGGGCGGGGCGAAGGAGCTTAGGCGGCACGTCTTGTCCCGGCTGGAAGAGGCACGTCTCGACTTCAAGGGAGAGGAGTATTTCGCGACGCCCCGGCGCTTAGCAGTGCTGGTGCGCGGTCTGCCGGACATGCAGCCCGACATGAGAGTGGAGCGCAAGGGGCCGCGGGTCGATGCACCTGAGAGGGCGATCCAGGGTTTCCTCAAGTCCACGGGCCTCACGCTGGAAGACTGCGAGCAGCGGGAAACGCCCAAGGGCCCGGTGTGGTTCGCGGTCAAACAGGAGCCGGGGCGCCCCACCGCCGACCTCCTCACCGACCTGTTGCCCGAGGCACTGGCCGCCGTCTCCTGGCCCAAGTCCATGCGGTGGGACGAGAGCGGCGTGCGCTGGGTGCGCCCCATCCGCTCCATCCTCTGCCTGCTGGATGATGCGGTCGTGCCCTTCCGCTTCGGGACGGTCGAGAGCGGGCGGACGACGCTAGGCCATCGATTCCTCTCATCCGGCAGTCTTACTGTCGCTGACGCGGGTGACTATGTAGAGATGCTTGAGCAGGCCAAGGTCGTATTGGATTGGCCGGTCCGGGCGAAAAAGATCGCGGACGAGGCCGGTCAGTTGGCGAAAAGGGCAGCTCTCAACTTCTCTTCGGATCACTGGCTGCTAAGAGAGAACGCAGGTCTCGTTGAATGGCCGGTAGTGCGGATGGGCTCCATCGACGAGCGCTTCATGGATTTGCCTCCCGAAGTACTGCGCTCGGCCATGCGCAAGCACCAACGTTATTTCGGTTTAGTCGACAATGCCGACCGGCCGGCGCCCCGCTTCGTCATGGTCGCCGATGTCGAAACCGAAGACGATTGCGCCGTCGTCGTTGCCGGCAACGAACGAGTGCTGCGCGCCCGCCTCGCCGATGCCCGCTTCTTCTGGGGCCAAGACAGGCGCCGACTGCTGGAAGAAAACTTGACGGGCCTGAGAGGTGTCATTTTCCATGCGCGCCTCGGCACGATGGCCGACAAGTCCCGACGCATCGAAGGGCTGGCCCGCGTACTATGTCCGGCGATTCCAGGCGCCAACCCGGACGACGCGGCGCTGGCGGGCACCCTCTGTAAGGCCGACCTCGTGACCGAAATGGTGGGCGAGTTCCCCGACTTGCAGGGAATTATGGGGTGCTACTACGCGCGCGACGATGGTGAGGAAGAGGCTGTGTACAAGGCCATCCGCGAGCACTACGCGCCGCGAGGCCCGGACGAACCGTGTCCGACTGCGCCGGTGAGCGTCGCCGTGGCGCTCGCGGACAAACTCGATACGCTCGCCGGTTTCTTCGCCATCGACGAGCGGCCGACCGGTTCGAAGGATCCCTTCGCGCTGCGCCGTGCCGCACTCGGCGTAATCCGCATTGTCATCGAGAACAAACTGCGTCTACCGCTCGACGAAGCGTTCAGGGAGGCGCTCGCTGGCTACGGTAAGTTGCTGCCGCCCGAGCCTGGGATTAATGCCACGTGCTATTCGCTGCTTACCTTCTTCGCCGACCGGCTCAGGGTACACCTGCGTGACAAGGGCATGCGGCACGACCTCGTGAGTGCCGTCTTTGAGGACCGGATTGAGGACGATCTGGTGCGCCTGCTAGCGCGCATCGATGCGCTCGAGCACTTCCTCGAAAGGGATGACGGCGCCAATCTGCTGATCGCCTATCGTCGCGCCGCGAATATCGTCCGCATCGAGGGGAAGAAGGACGGCCAGCGCTATGGTGGGTATGCGAACGAATCGCTCTTCGTCGAGCCCGAGGAGCGCTCCCTACGTAGACGTATCGACGAGGCCAACAAGCGCGCCGAAGACGCGCTCGGGAAAGAAGAATTCGGGGAAGCGATGGCGGCCATGGCTACGCTCCGCGAGCCAGTCGATGCCTTCTTCGACAACGTAACGGTCAACTGCGTTGATGATCCCGCGAAGCGCCGCAACCGGCTGCTGATGCTCTCACAAATTCGCCGCACGCTGGATCGCGTCGCCGACTTCTCGAAGATCGAGGGCTGAGCCGTGGCCCGGAAACAGACTGCTTCCGGCATCCTCCCTATTCGTCATGGCCGGGCTTGTCCCGGCCATCCACGGCTTGTTTGTGCGGTCGATACAAAGAACGTGGATGCCCTGAACAAGTCCCGGTATGACGAGAGAAGAATCGCGTCCCCGAAGTGCGTGTCCGAGGCGGGATACTAGGCCGTGGCCGAGTGGGTCTACCGCTTCGGCGGGGGGGAGGCGGACGGCGACGCCGGAATGCGCGCGCTGCTCGGCGGCAAGGGCGCCAACCTCGCCGAGATGGCCGCCATCGGCCTGCCTGTCCCGCCCGGCTTCACCATCACCACCGCGCTCTGCAACGCCTACTACGCCGAGGGCCGCGCGCTGCCTTCTGGCCTCGATGCCGAGATCGAGGCGGGCCTCGCCCACATCGAGCGGATCGCAGGCGCAGGCTTCGGCGACCCGGACCGCACGCTGCTGGTCTCGGTCCGCTCCGGCGCCCGCGCGTCCATGCCCGGCATGATGGACACCGTCCTCAACCTCGGCCTCAACGACGCGACCGCGGACGGCCTCGCACGCGCGAGCGGCGATGCCCGTTTCGCCTACGACAGCTACCGCCGCCTGATCCAGATGTACGGCGATGTCGTCCTCGGCGTCGGGCACCGCGCCTTCGAGGAGTTGCTGGAGCGGGAGAAGGAAGCCAGGGGCTACCGCCTCGACACCGACATGGAGGCCGGCGACTGGTCCCGCCTGATCGAGGACTACAAGGCGCTGGTGCGCGAGGAGACCGGCAGCGATTTCCCCCAAGCGCCCAGGGAGCAGCTAAAGGGCGCGATCGGCGCGGTCCTGGCTTCATGGATGAATGCGCGGGCCGTCACCTACCGCCGGCTGCACGGCATCCCGGCCGAATGGGGCACGGCGGTCACCGTCCAAGCCATGGTCTTCGGCAACATGGGCGGGGACTGCGCCACCGGCGTCGCCTTCACCCGAAACCCCTCCACCGGCGATGCGGCACTCTACGGCGAGTATCTGGTCAACGCCCAAGGCGAGGACGTGGTGGCCGGAATCCGCACGCCCCGCGCAGTGAGCGAGGCCGCGCGTACAGCCAGCGGCACCGAGGGCCCCTCCATGGAGCGGGCCATGCCCGAGGCCTTCGCCGCGCTCCAGGCGGCGCTCGGCCGGCTCGAAGGCCATTACCGCGACATGCAGGACGTCGAGTTCACGGTGCAGCAGGGCACCCTCTGGATCCTGCAGACCCGCGCCGGCAAGCGCACCGCCAAGGCGGCGCTGAAGATCGCCGTCGACATGGCAGGCGCGGGCCTGGTGAGCGAGGCGGAGGCGCTGACGCGGGTGGACCCGCTGGCGCTCGAGCAGCTTCTCCATCCCACACTCGACCCCGAAGCGCCGCGCCAGGTGCTGGCGCGCGGCCTGCCGGCGTCGCCCGGTGCCGCCTGCGGCAAGGTCGTCTTCGACGCCGACGAGGCCGAGGACCGCGCCGCGCGGGGCGAAGCGGTGATTCTGCTCCGCACCGAGACCAGCCCGGAGGACATCCACGGCATGCACGCAGCACGCGGCATCGTCACCAGCCGGGGCGGCATGACCAGCCACGCTGCCGTGGTCGCCCGCGGCATGGGGCGCCCCTGCATCACCGGCGCCGGCGAGCTGCGCATCGACGAGGCGGCGCGGGAGTGCCGGGCCGGGAGCGCGGTGATCGCGGCGGGCGATGTCGTCACCATCGACGGTACCAGCGGCGAGCTGCTGGAAGGCGCGGTGCCGACCATCGAGCCCGCGCTCTCCGACGACTTCGCCACGCTCATGGGCTGGGCGGACCGCACGCGGCGCCTGCGCGTCCGCGCCAACGCGGAGACGACCGGGGATGCCGAGACGGCGCTCCGCTTTGGCGCGGAGGGGATCGGCCTTTGCCGCACCGAGCACATGTTCTTCGACGACGAGCGCATCGTCGCGGTGCGCGAGATGATCGTGGCGACGGATGTGGACGGCCGCCGCGCCGCGCTCGCCAAGCTGCTGCCGGCGCAGCGCAGCGATTTCGTCGCGCTCTTCCGCCTCATGGCGGGGCTGCCGGTGACAATCCGCCTGCTCGACCCCCCGTTGCACGAGTTCCTGCCCCGTACCGATGCCGAGATCGCGGGCGTCGCCCGGGCAGCCGGGGTCACCTTCGAGGCCCTGCGCGGGCGCATCGCGCAGCTTCACGAGACCAACCCGATGCTGGGGCATCGCGGCTGCCGCCTCGGCATCTCGTACCCCGAGATCTACGAGATGCAGGCGCGCGCCATCTTCGAGGCGGCGGCGGAGGCTGGCGGAACACGCCCGGTCGAGCTCGAAATCATGATTCCGCTGGCGGCAACCAGGCGCGAGTTCGACATCCTCGAGGCCGCCATCGAGCGCGTGCACGAGGCGGTGGAGGAGGAAAGCGGCGCGGAGATCGCCTATGCGGTCGGTACCATGATCGAGCTGCCGCGCGCGGCGCTGCGCGCTGGCGAGATCGCCGAGAGTGCGTCCTTCTTCAGCTTCGGCACCAACGACCTGACCCAGACGACCTTCGGCATCTCGCGCGACGACGCGGCGAGCTTCGTCGGTGACTACGAGCGGGCAGGCGTCCTGCCGCGCGACCCCTTCGTCACCATCGATGCGGAGGGTGTCGGCGAGCTTGTCCGAATTGCCGTAGAGCGAGGCCGGGCAACCCGCGCCGACCTCAAGCTCGGCATCTGCGGCGAGCATGGCGGCGACCCGGATTCCATCGCCTTCTTCGAAGACGTCGGCCTCGATTATGTCTCGTGCTCACCCTACCGCGTGCCGGTGGCGCGCCTCGCCGCAGCCCAGGCCGCCATCGCGCGGGGGGGAAACGCCGATACCCTCAAGGAAGATCGGGAGGGATAACCCGCGCCTCGCCTGCGGTGAGTGGTTCTCCCGCCTCGGCAGCCGCTGCGATCCTCTCCGGGCGCAAGACCGCCAGCGCGGCATCGTCCAGGCCTGAGCGAAGCTCCCCCACCTCCCGCTCGCCCGCCATGATCGGCGTGCCGGCCGGCGGCAGCGGCCCTTCCAGCGCAACCGGCGCGAGACGCCGGCGCACGAGGCCGCGATGCTTGGTGCGTGCCGTCAGCTCCTGGCCGACGTAGCAGCCCTTCTCGAAATCGACGCCGTTCAGCGTCTCGAAGCCGCACTCCATCAGCGTCGCCCTGCCGACCTCCATGTCGCGGCTGCCGTCGGGCGCGCCCTGGGCGATGCGGTGGCGCTCGTAGTCGGCGATGTGGCCCTGGGCGAAGCCCGCCTGTTCCAGGAACGCGAGGTCCACGTCGCGCGGCAGGACCGCGCGAAGCCCGAGCGCCGCGGCTCTGGGATCGCGCATGATGGTGCCACCTTCGCAGGGCGCCGCGCTGCCTTCGCCGGGCGGCACGCCGAACTTGCCGCCGTGATCCTCGCCGCCGAAGAGCGCCACGACCTGAAAATCCTCGGTCGCGTCGGCGAGCTGGATATCGGCGCGCAGCCTGTAGGCCACCAGCCGTCCCCCAAGGTCGCCGACGCGCGGCCCCTCGCAGTCGAGCAGGTAGCCATCCCCCTGCCGCAGCACGAAGAAATCGTGCAGAAACTTGCCCTGGGGCGTCAGCAGCGCGGCGTAGATGCAGCGCGCTTCGGACACACGCTCGATATCGTTGGAGATCAACCCCTGGAGGAAGGGGCCGGCCTCCGGACCATCCACGGTGACCACGCCGCGGTCGTCGAGCGGGACGTAGAGAGGAATGCTCATCGTCGAGGGTCGGGGCCTTTCGCGGACCATCACAATCGCCAACCACTATAGACCCGCCGGGCGCCCACGACGAATGCGTCGCCGCCTCGTTTGCCGGTCCCAAGATGGCGCCACGCGGAAGCGGCGCAGGAGTATGAGCGCCAGATCACAGCGAAGCTGGAGGCCGAGGCCGGAATCGAACCGGCGTACACGGATTTGCAGTCCGCTGCATAGCCATTCTGCCACCCGGCCCCAGGGCGCACATCAGCGTCCGCACTTCATTTAGGCGCCGCGTACCGCCAGGGTCAACCGTCTTCGACCTGGAACTTCCACCACAGTTGCCGTGAGCGCGTCTGGCGACCCGTGGGCGCGCCGGCTACACTCGACGCCTGTCCACGGCAGGAGGATTCAGGATGACGGCGGAGCTTACACGCGACGAGGAAGTCAGGCGGGCACTCGAGACGATCTTCGCCGCCGATTCGGAGATTTACCAGACGCGGGGATTCCAGCGCCGCATCGGGTTCGGAACCCGCCCGGCGCTCCTGATCATCGACCTCGCCAATGCCTGGACCCGTCCGGGCCACAATTTCACGTGCGACAACATGGAGGTGATCATCCCCACCAACCAGCAGCTGCTGGCCGCCGCACGCGAAAAGAACATTCCCGTTATCTACACGACGACGGCCTATCAGGACCCGACCGGGCCGCACGCCGACACCGGGCTCTGGCACATGAAGATTCCGGTCGAGACCCTGCGGGAAGGTTCAACCGAGGCGCAAATCGACGAGCGCATCGCGCCGATGCCGGAGCGCGGCGAGCAGGTGATCGTGAAGAAGCGCGCGAGCGCGTTCCACGGCACCTACCTCGCGGGCTACCTCCGCGCCCAGCGGGTGGACACGGTGATCATCACCGGCGTCACCATGGCTGGCTGCGTGCGCCACTCCGCCGAGGATGCCATCGCCGAAGGCTTCCGCCCCATCGTCGTTCGGGAAGGCGTGGGCGACCGGGTACCGGGGGTTGTGGAGTGGAACCTGTTCGATATCGACGCCAAGTTCGGCGATGTCGAGCCGGCCGAGCGCGTCGTCGCCTACCTCAACGAGCTTGAGGCCTTCAGCAACGAATAGGAAGGGGAGCGTTCGTCATGGCCACCGCCGATCTCGACCTTTGCTACATGAGCGCGCTCGACGCGCTCGCGGCGTTCAAGGCGCGCACGCTGTCGCCGGTCGAGCTGATGAAGGCGGTGATCGCCCGTTGCGAGGCGGTCAACCCGGCGCTCAACCTGGTCACCTACAGCTATTTCGAGCGCGCACTGGAGCAGGCCAAGGCGGCCGAGGCGCGCTACGGCAAGACCGACGGGCGTCTGCGCACACTCGAAGGTCTGCCCTTCGCGAGCAAGGACTATCACGCGATCAAGGGCGAGATCACCACGATCGGCTCCAAGATCATGGAGCACAACCGCCCCGATCACACCTACCCGGTGACCGAGCGGCTCATGCGCGCTGGCGCGATCCTCCACATCCGCACCACGACGCCCGAGTTCGGCTACGCCGGGACGAGTCACAGCCCGCTCTGGGGCGTGAGCCGCAATCCCTGGAACAGCGACTACACGCCAGGGGGATCCTCCGGCGGCAGCGGCGGCGCGGTGGCCGCTGGTATGACCACGATCGCGGACGGCGGCGACGGCGGCGGGTCGATCCGCATCCCGGCATCGGTCAACGGCATCTTTGGCTTCAAGCCGCCCTACGGCCGCAACCCGAACGACACCACCGCGCCCCACGCCTTCCTGGTGCAGATCGGCGTGCTGACCCGCACAGTGGCCGAATCCGCATTGCTCCAGAATGTCGTCTCGGGCCCCCACAAGGCGGACATCGCCTCCCTCAGGACACGGGTTCGCCTGCCGCTCACCTGCGAGGGCATCGAGGGCTGGCGCATCGCCTACTCGCCGAATCTCGGCTACGTCGAGGTCGACGAGGAGGTGCAGGAGAACACGCGGAAGGCCGTGGACGTCTTCCGCGAGCTCGGCTGCGAGGTCGAGGAGGTTGACCTCGGCTGGACCTCGGGTGTGCTGAACCAGTATCTGCGGCTCTTCGAGGTCCTCTTCGCCAGCGGGCTTCAGGACTTTCTCCCCGAATGGCGCTTCGAGATGGACCCGAAGGTGGTCGATCTGGTGGAGAAGGGGAAGCGCGTCAGCGCCGTCGAATACGAGCGCGTCAGCCAAACGCGGGGCCGGATGTACCAGAAGCTCGCGCCGATCCTCGAGCGCTATGACGTCATGATCTGCCCGACGCTCGCGGTGCCGGCAGTCAAAGCCGACCACACCAACATGGATCCCGGCTTCACTATCAACGGCAAGCCTGTCGAGCCGCACCTGGGCTGGCTGCTGACCTACCCGTTCAACATGATGAATCAGTGCCCGGTGGCGAGCGTGCCGACCGGATTTGCACGAACCGGCGTCCCCACCGGCCTGCAGATCGTCGGCCGCACCTACGACGATGCCCGCGTGTTTCGCGCGGCGGCGGCCTTTGAGGCGGCGACAAATTGGAGCCGTCACCGCCCGCCGCTCTAGTCGAGAATTTTCGGCACGGTCAAAGTTGACGCGGCGCGCTCGATCGGAGCCGCTACCGGGATTCACCCGTTCCGGCGCGCGACCCGCTATAATGAGGCATGCCGCGCTACCAACGTTACCTGCTGCGCCAGCTTATTGGTCCCTTCCTGCTCGTCACGCTGGGGCTTACAGCGATCGTCTGGCTGTCGCAGTCGCTGCGCATCATCGACCTGATCGTCAACAAGGGTCTGTCGTTCAGCACTTTCCTGCTGATGAGCATGCTGGTGCTGCCGACATTTCTGAGCGCGATCCTGCCGATCGCATTATTCTGCTCACTGCTCTTCGTCTACAACAAGCTCACGATCGACAGCGAGCTGGTCAGCCTGCGCGCGGCCGGCGTGAGTCAATGGTCGCTGGCGAAGCCGGCGCTGGTGATGGCCACGATCGTCGTCGTCATCTCCTACGCGATCATCATGTACGTGATGCCCGTCAGCCACAGGGAGTTCAAGGAGCGGCAGTTCGTCCTGCGCGGCGATCACTCGGCGCTGCTCCTGGAGGAGGGCACCTTCAACACACTGACCGAGGGCGTCACCGTTTACATTCGCGGGCGCGAGGGCGGCAGGCTCCACGGCATCCTCGTGCACGACGCCCGCGAGCAGGAACGGCCGGTTACGATGATGGCCGAGCAGGGCATCCTGGTGCAGACCGATGAGGGGCCGCGCTTCATTCTCATCAACGGCCACCGACAGCGGTTCGACCGGGATTCGTCAAAACTCTCGCTGCTCAATTTCGAACGCTACACGATGGACTTGAGCGACTTCGTCCAACGCGGAGGCACGCGCTCGCGCGAGCCGCGCGAGCGGTTCATCGACGAGCTCCTCAACCCCAACAGCGAGGGTGCCGAGCGGCTGCGGGGCAAGTTCCTCTCCGAAGCGCACAATCGCATCGTCTCGCCGCTCTTCGGCTATGCGCTTGCCGCCATAGGGCTCGCGGCGCTGCTCTCCGGCAATGTGAACCGGCGTGGACAGTGGCGCCGCATCCTCGTGGCCATTGCAGCCGGGGTCATGCTCGAGGCCGTGGCCCTTTTCCTGGTCAACGCGACCGCCAAGAATAGCTCTCTCATCCCGCTCATGTATCTCAACCCGGTTCTCATGATTGCCGCGGCGATGGCCCTGATGCGCCATCGCTGGCCGCGCGTCTTCGGCGGCCGCGGTGCGGCGGCTGAGCCGGGCGCGCGCGGGTAGGAGCCGCGGCACGTGCGTCTCTCATCCACCCTGTCGCTCTATATGGGCAGGCACTACCTGCAGAGCGTCGCGCTCGTGTTCCTGCTCGTCATGCTGACCATTCTCATTGCCGACACGATCGAGCTGCTGCGCCGCGCCTCCGGGCCGGACAAGACGGCGACGATCGAGACCGTTCTCCAAATGGCATCGCTGCACATCCCCTTCATGGCGCAAAAGGCGTTGCCCTTCATCGTGCTCGTCGGCGGTATCGTGACCTTCGCGAAGATGACGCGGAGCCGCGAGCTCGTGGTGGCGCGCGCGGCGGGCGTCTCGGTCTGGCAATTCCTGCTGCCGGCGCTCGTCATCGCGGCGCTGCTGGGCGGCCTCTTCATGACGGTCGTCAATCCGCTCGCCTCGGCCACGACGTCGCGATTCGAACAGATGGACGCGACATACTTGCGCGGAAAATCGAGCCTCATGGAGCTTTCCAAGTCCGGCATCTGGCTCAGACAGGGAGATTCGGAGAGCCAATCGGTAGTTCACGCCGAGCGCATCGATCAGGAAACGATGACGCTCTACGACACGATCATATTCCTGTACGCGAAGGAGGACCAGTTCGTCGGGCGGATCGACGCCGCCGAGGCCCGGCTGGAGGAGGGGTACTGGAACCTGCGGGATGCGCTCTTCAGCGCGCCGAACGAGCCGGCCCGACATCGGGCGAACGCTCGCCTGCCAACCGACCTCACCCTGGAGCGCATCCAAAACAGCTTCTCGCCACCGGAGACCCTATCCTTCTGGGCGTTGCCCGGTTTCATAAGGGTGTTGGATGATTCCGGCTTCTCTTCGGTGAAGCACCGGCTGCACTGGCATTCGCTTCTCTCCGGCCCACTCCTGCTTTGCGCGATGGTCTTGATCGCAGCGACCTTTTCGCTCCGTTTCACGCGGCGAGGCACCTGGGTGCTGGTTCTGGCCGGACTGCTTACGGGCTTTCTCCTCTATTTCATTTCGGACCTCGTGCTCGCTCTTGGCCTTTCCGGCAAGCTGCCGCCGGTGCTTGCGGCGTGGACACCTGCAGGCATTTTCACGTTGCTCGGCGTTGCGGGCTTGTTCCATCTCGAGGACGGATAGCGGCGGCATGACGAAGGCCCTCGCGCCGCTCGTTTTCGCGTGTCTCCTGGCCCTCTCCTCGCTGGAGGCGAGTGCGCAACAGACCGAGTCCGCGCCCGATCTCGGCGACCTGATGACGGGCGATCTCCTGATGACCGCCGACGAGCTGATCTACGACCAGGCCGCCGACACCGTCATCGCCTCCGGCAATGTAGAAGTCGCCCAGGGCGATCGCGTGCTGCGTGCCGCACGCATCCATTACCGGCGCGGCGACGATGTGGTGACGGCGAAGGGCGGCGTCGCCCTACGCGAGCCCACCGGCGAAGTGATGTTCGCCGAATCCCTCGAGCTCACCGGCGATCTGAGGGAAGGGGTGATTCACCGTCTGAGTGTGCTGTTGACGGACCAGTCGCGGCTCGTTGCAAGCGGCGCCCGACGCATCGGCGGCACCCGCACGGTAATGCGGAGGGCGGTGTTTTCGCCGTGCGAACTATGCCCCGACGATCCTGCCTCGGTACCGCTCTGGCAACTCAAGGCAGCGCGCGTGATTCACGATCAGGTGGAGCGTTCCATTACCTACCGCGATGCGTCGCTCGAGTTCTTCGGCCTGCCGATCTTGTACACGCCCTATTTCCGCCATCCCGATCCGAGCGTGACGCGCCAAAGCGGATTCCTTAGCCCGTCCTACAGCAGCTCTACGGCCCTGGGCGCCGAGGTGACAATTCCCTACTACTGGTCCCTCGCACCTGATCGGGATGTGACCTTTGCGCCCCGGTTCACCGCCCTGGAAAGTGCCGTGCTGGCCGGCGAGTACCGCGAGCGCACGCAGGACGGTCAGTTTACCATCGATGCGAGCATTACCCGCGCCCTTACCGCCGACCAGGACGGCGACAGAATCCGGGGACACGTCTTCGGCCATGGCTTCTTCGACATCGACGAGACCTGGCGATGGGGCTTCGATCTGGAGCGCGCCCTCGACGACACCTACCTGCGCCGCTACAGCATCTCGTCGAAGGACGATCTGGTCACGACCCTGTTTGCGGAGCGGTTCCACCGGCGCAGCTACATGTCGGGCGCCGGCTACTCGTTCCAGGGCCTCCGGGCCGGCAAGCAGGGGGACCAAAGCCCGATCGTGCTCCCCCTGCTCGATGCGCACCTGGTGAGCGCACCGAACTATGCCGGCGGCTACACCACACTCGACGCCAACCTCTTGATATTGGAGCGCCTGGACGGAATCGACACGCGCAGGCTCTCGATCACCGGCGGCTGGCACCGTCCGACGATCTTGCCGGGCGGCCACCTCTTCCGGATCGACGCGAGCCTGCGCGGCGACCTCTATCACGCCTATACCCCGGTAAAGCACCTGGAGCCCTACGGTGTTGTGAGCAGCGAAGCGGCCGGGCGCTTCGTGCCGGAGCTTGCGGTCGAATGGCGCTATCCGCTCATCACGCGGATCGGACCGTTCCGACATCTTATCGAACCCATCGTGCAAGGCGTGATCAGCCCCAAAGGTGGCAATCCCTCCGATATTCCCAACGAAGACAGCCGAGACCTGGAGTTTGATCACACCAATCTATTCAGCACCAATCGCCACACCGGCCTCGACCGTATCGAGACCGGACCGCGTGTGAATTACGGTGTGCGCCTCGGCCTCTACGGCCCAGGCGGTGGCCGTGCGACCGCGCTGATCGGCCAAAGCGCGCGGGCCGGTGAGGATTCGCCCTTCGAGGCCGGCAGCGGCCTTGAACATCAGATGTCCGACTACGT
Organism: Alphaproteobacteria bacterium; assembly: GCA_963422645.2. Lineage (GTDB taxonomy): Bacteria > Pseudomonadota > Alphaproteobacteria > UBA828 > UBA828 > WTGU01. The sequence continues at coordinate 110,899 of CAXXVO010000002.1, read as the reverse complement.
TGGCCGCATCCTCGTGCAGCCGTCGCCTTGGCTCGATTTTTCCCTGCGCTTCCGTCTCGACCACCGAGACTTCACCGTCAGACGCAACGAAATTGACCTCACCGCCGGTCCGGAGTGGCTGCGCGCCCGGCTTGGCTTCGCCGACGTGGACCGGCCTCCCGAGAGCATGTTGACGGACTTTGCCGGTGGCAGAGAGGCGCTCATGGGCTTCACGGCAAAACCCCTCGACAACTGGACGCTCTCCGCCGAGGCCCGGCGCGACCTCGAAGACAACGCTTCCATTAACTGGAGAGTCGGTCTTTTCTATGAAGATGAATGTATTGTTATCGGCACGAGTGTGTCGCGCTCCTTCACCCGTGACCGGGACGTAGAGTCAGGCACGGTATGGCACTTGACCGTCAATCTGAAGCACGCCGGCTGAGGCGACGATGAAACTATTGCCGCTCACGCGCGCCGCCCTGCTGCTGTTCGGGCTGCTGCCGATCATGCTCCTGCCTGTCGACAGGGCGAGCGGTCAGCAAGCCGTGCGGATCGCCGCCGTAGTCAACAACGAGGCGATCTCGGTCCCCGATCTCGTGGCGCGGATCGATATCGCCATCGTGTCGTCCCGATTGCAGATCAGCGAGGAGCTACGCCAACAACTGGCACCGCAGGTACTCCGCTCGCTCATCGACGAAAGACTGAAGGTGCAAGAGGCCGAGCGCTACAGGGTGAGGGTCAGCAGGGTGGAGATGGCGAACGCGCGGCGGACCGTCGAGCAACGTAACGGTATCCCAGCCGGCGCGCTCGACGAGTTTCTGCGACGCCAGGGACTGGACATTGCGTCCGTCACGGAGCAACTGCGCGCCGAGATTCTCTGGTCCAAGCTCGTGCGTGGTCGCCTGGGTGCGACGGTTTCGGTCGGCGAGGGCGAGATCGACGAGGCGATCGCCCGGCTCGAGGCCAACCGGGGTCGTCCCGAATACCGTGTGGCCGAGATCTTTCTGGCGGTCGATTCGATCGGGCGGGAAGCGGAGGTCCGCGGCGCTGCAGCGAGTCTCTACCGTCAGTTGACCGCCGGTGCCAGCTTCGCCCAGATCGCGCAGCAGTTTTCGCAAAGCGCCACCGCCGCCGTCGGCGGTGACATCGGTTGGGTGGTCGAAGGGCAGCTCCCGAGTGAGATCGAAGCCGTGCTCGCGGACTTGGAACCAGGATCGATCGCGCCCCCGGTGCGGGCGTTCGACGGCTACTACATCGTCTCGCTGATCGACCGCCGCACCGTGCTCGCGGATATGCCTGCCGCCGGGCTCGATCGGGAAGCGATCCGGCAGGATATCGCGGGGCGCAGGCTGGAGATGCTGGCGCGGCGCTACGTGCGTGACCTGCACCGATCGGCGTTCATCGACGTACGAATTTGACCGCCGGCAGCGCCCCCGATGCGGCGGACACCGCAGACGCCGGGCGTGCGGGCCCGCTGCCGCCGCTCTCCGCCGTCATCGCACGCCACGGTCTGCAGCCCAGGCGGGCGCTGGGGCAGCATTTCCTGCTCGATCCCAGCCTGTGCGGGAGAATCGCGCGGGCGGCCCAACCTGGCAGCCCGGCAATCATACTAGAGGTGGGGCCGGGACCAGGTGGGCTGACCAGGGCCCTGCTGGCCGCCGGTGCAGCCCGTGTCGTCGCGGTCGAGAAGGACCGCCGCTGCGTGGCCGCGCTCGGAGAGCTCGCGGCGCGCTATCCCGATCGGCTCGAGATCGTCGAGGGCGACGCGCTCGCGTTTGACATCGCGACTCTCGGGTCTGACCGCATCGGGATCGTGGCGAACCTCCCCTACAACGTCGGCACACGGCTCCTGTTGCGCTGGCTGGAACGGGTCGAGCGGATCGAGAGCATGACCCTCATGTTCCAGAAGGAAGTGGCGGCGCGGATCACCGCGACCGGCGGGCGAGACTACGGCGGCCTCTCGGTGCGTGCGCAGTGGCTCTGCACCTGCGAGCGCCTCTTCGACGTGAGCCCCCGCGCTTTCGTGCCGCCGCCCGGCGTGGTCTCGACGGTGGTGCGCCTGGTGCCCCGCGCGACACCGCTCGCTCCGGCCGACCCCGACGCTCTCGATGCCGTGACCCGCGCGGCATTCGGCCAGCGCAGAAAGATGCTGCGCCGCGCGCTTCGCGGCCTCACTACGGAGCCGCTGGCGCTGCTTCGGAACGCGGGCATCCCACCCGAAGCGCGGGCCGAGACGCTTTCGGTCGCCGAGTTCTGCACGCTCGCTCGCGCTTGGGCGGCGCTGCACAAACCTTGACCAGGATAGGAAATTCGGGCTAGTCAGCGAGCCATCATGATGCGTTTTGCTCGCGAGCGACGACGACACCGCTGACACCGCCGCGCCACCGGCACGGCGGCGCCAACATCACGCCCGTCCGTCGTCGAGAGCAACGTCATCATGCCTTCCATTCGCACCGAGGGGCCGCAAGACGGCCCGCATATCGAGGCCCTGTTGGACCGCGCCTTTGGCGCGGACCGCCTGGCCCGCCCTTCCTACCGCCTGCGCGAAGGCCTCCGGCCCGTGCACGACCTCTGCTTCGTTGCTGAGGCTGAGGGCCGAATCCTCGGCACAATCCGACACTGGCCCGTGCGAATCGGTGATGCGGGGCCTGTGCTTCTACTGGGGCCGATTGCGGTCGATCCGGCTCATGAACGACGCGGGATTGGCGGACTCCTGGTCCGGACCGCGCTGGAAAAGGCCGCAGCAGAGGGGCATGCGATCATCGTCGCGGTGGGCGAACAGAGTTATCTCGGCCGCTTCGGCTTTACGAGCGCGGTGCGCTACGGGATCACCCTGCCTGGCCTCGAGGATTCCAGCCGGCTGCTCGCGCTGGCTGTCGCCCCCGGTGCCCTCGACGGTGTGGCCGGCGCAGTCGTCCGGCTCAGCCCTGAGGCGGCTTCGTGTTGGCCGTGAGCCCGCGCACGAACTCGTCGAGCTCTTTCAGGCGGCCCCGGCGCAACCGCTCGGCGCGGAGCACCGCACGCACCTCCGCGACGGACCGCTCAAGCGCGCTATTCACCACCACGTAGTCATACTCGACGTAGTGGCTCATCTCGTCAGCGGCGCGGCTCATGCGCTCCGCGACCACGGCCGGGCTGTCCTGGGCGCGCCGCTTGAGCCGCTCTTCCAACGCCTCCAACGACGGCGGCAGGATGAAGATGCGGACCAGGTCGCCCTCGTCCGCCTCGGCAAGCTGCTGGCTCCCCTGCCAATCGATGTCGAAGACGACATCGCGGCCGGCATCTAGCGCGCTTTCCACCGGGTCGCGGGCAGTGCCGTACCAGTGGCCGAACACCTCCGCGCATTCAAGGAACGCCCCGCGCTCCCGCAGGCGTGCGAACCCAGCCTCGTCGACGAAATGATAGTCGCGGCCGTCGATCTCGTCCGGCCGCTTGGGCCGCGTGGTGTGCGAGACCGAGATTTCGACTCCGTCACCTTCGAGCTCGACCAGGCGGCGGGTGATGGTCGTCTTGCCGGCACCGGAGGGCGATGACAGCACCAGCAGGAGGCCGCGGCGCCCGAGAGCCGAACTGTCGGTAAGAACGCTCACCGCCTACTCGACGTTTTGCGCCTGCTCACGGAATTGGTCGATGGCGGCTTTGAGTGCGAGGCCGACCTCCGTGAGCGCTGAATCGGAGGCCTTGGAGCAGAGCGTATTGGCCTCCCGGTTGAACTCCTGTGCCAGGAAATCGAGCTTGCGCCCGACCGCACCCTCCTCTCGCAGGTGGCGCGCCGCCGCCGCACAGTGGGACTTGAGCCGGTCGATCTCCTCGGTCACATCGATCTTGACGGCGAGGAGCGCGAGCTCCGTCACCAGCCGATCCTCAGATACAGGGGAGCCTGCGCCGATCAACGCTCCCACCTGCTCGCGCAGGCGCTCGCTGAGCGCCTCCTGGCGCGTGGGCGCCAACGCCTCGGCCTGGCGTGTGAGCGCCACGATCTCCTCGATCCGTTGCGTCAGCGTTGCTGCGAGCGCGGCCCCCTCGGCCTGCCGCTCGCGCACCAGCTCGGCGAGCGCCACGTCGAGCGTCTCCAGAATGGCGCCGTCGTCCTGGGCGCGCTCGGCATCGTCAGACGATTCCACCGTCTCGATGACGCCACGCAGCGCCAGCATGCCGTCGAGGCGCGCCGGCGCGATGTCGTCGCTGCTGCGATACTCGGCGGCAAGCGCGATCAGCTCGTCGAGCCAGGCCCTGTTGACGCGCATGGCCGCAGCTTCCGGCGCATGCGAGAGCCTGAGCCCCACCGTGACATTGCCTCGCCGAAGCTGTGCAGACACCGCGCTGCGCACCGCCGGGTCGAGCCGCTCCATCCCCTGCGGCAGGCGGCAGCGGATGTCCAGTGCCCGCCCGTTGACGCTCTTCACCTCCCAGCTCCAGCCAGCCGCGCCATTGCCGCCGCTCGCCCGCGCAAAGCCCGTCATGCTGGATAGGGCCGAAGCACCGCCCATATCGCCCTCCCGCTGCTACTTTCTTGCCTTGGCACGCTTGGCGCGCCAGCTTGCGACGTTGCGGTTGTGCTCATCCAGGGTCTTCGCGAACGCATGCCCGCCTGAGCCGTCGGCAACGAAGTAGAGCGCGTCTGTCTCGGCCGGGTTCAGCACTGCGGTGAGCGCCGCGCGCCCCGGATTGGCGATGGGACCGGGCGGCAGGCCCTTCTGGCGGTAGGTGTTGTATGGGCTCTCGACCCAGAGGTCTGCACGCCTCAGCGCCCGTCCCAAGGGCCGCTCGCCGCCGGTAATCGCGTAGATCACGGTGGGGTCGGCCTGGAGCCGCATGTCCTTCCGCAGTCGGTTGAGGAAGACGCCAGCAATCACCGGCATCTCATCGATGAGAGCCGTCTCCTTCTCGACCACGGAGGCCAGCACCACGGCTTTGTGTGCTTCGTCGAGGCCAGCCGAGAGATCACGGGCCGACCACAGCTCGTCGACTAGGCGCGCCATGGCGCGCTGCATGCGCTCAATGAGCACGGCACGGCTGTCGCCCAGCGCGTAGTGATAGGTCTCGGGCAAGAGCGTGCCTTCTTCTGGCACCGCCATGATTTCGCCTTCGAGCCCGGGTGCCGCGTTGAGCGCGGCCACGACCTCGGCGCTGGTCATGCCCTCGACGACGGTCAGGCGGTGCACGACGGTCTTGCCCGCGACCAGCCTCTCCATCACGCCGCGCGGCGTGATTAGCGCCTCGAACACGTACTCGCCGGCCTTGAGCGCGTGCTGCTTGTCCTCGATCCAGAGCCCTGCGACGAAGAGCAAGGGATCGTCGATGACGCCTGCTTCCTCCAGCGCATCGGCGATGTCGAAGGCACTCAGTCCTTGGGGCAGGACCACGGTGCGCTCGTCGCGCGCGGGCCCCGGTGTGTCGAGTTGGCCGTGGACGTAGAGCCAACCTGTTATCGCCAGGACGACGGCGAGGCCCACCACGACCGCCACGCCCGTGAGCGGCCATAGGAGGGCGCGCCTCATTGCCCACCCCCTAAGCTAGCCGGCCTACGATGACCGAGGCGTTGGTGCCGCCGAACCCGAATGAGTTCGACAGCGCCCGCTCGACCTTGCGCTCCTTGGCCTCGTGCGGCACCAGATCGAGATCGCAGCCCGGCGAGGGATTGTCGAGATTGAGTGTCGGCGGGATCACGCCGTGGTTGATGGCGAGAATGGAGAAGATCAGCTCCACGCTGCCCGCCGCACCGAGCAGATGCCCGATCGACGACTTCGTCGATGACATCGAGAGATGCCCGGCGTCCTCGCCGAAGAGTTGCTTGACGGCGCCGAGCTCAATTTCGTCGCCGAGCGGCGTCGAGGTGCCGTGCGCGTTGATGTAGTCGATCTCGTCGGTGTTGAGCTCCGCGGTCCTGAGCGCGTGCGCCATGGAGCGATAGCCGCCGGAGCCGTCCGGCGCTGGTGCGGTCACGTGGTGGGCATCGCCGCTCATGCCGTAACCGAGAATTTCGGCATAGATGGGAGCGCCCCGCTCCTTCGCGTGCTCGTACTCCTCCAGTACGACCACGCCCGCGCCCTCGCCCATCACGAACCCGTCGCGCGCCTCGTCCCAGGGGCGGGATGCACGCTCCGGCGTGTCGTTGAAATTGGTGGAGAGCGCGCGGGCAGCCGCGAAGCCGGCGACGCCGAGATGGCAAACGCCCGCTTCCGCCCCGCCGGCGACCATGACATCCGCATCGCCCCGCAAAATGAGGTGCGACGCATCGCCGATCGCATGCGCCCCCGTCGAGCACGCGGTGACCACCGAGTGATTGGGTCCGCGAAAGCCGTATCGGATCGACACGTGTCCCGAGGCCAGGTTGATGAGGCTCGACGGGATGAAAAACGGGCTGAGCCGCCTCGGGCCTTTCGCTTCAACCATCACGGTTGCAGCCTCGATGGTCTTGAGCCCGCCGATTCCGGAGCCAATCATCACGCCGGTTCGCTCCAGGCTCTCCTCGTCATCGGGTATCCAACCCGAATCCTCCACCGCCTCCACCGCGGCACAAAGCGCGTAGACGATGAAATCGTCCATCTTGCGCAGGTCCTTGGTGGATACAATGTCCGCCGGGCGAAACGCGCCCTCATCGTCGCCGGACGAGATTTCGCCAGCGATCTTGACCGGCAGATCGCTGGGATCGAACCCTTCGATTGGCGCGATGCCCGAGCGCCCGGCGAGGAGCCGCTCCCAGCTCAGGCGAACGCCGTTCGCCAGCGGCGACACCATGCCGACACCGGTGACCACCACTCTGCGCGCCGGGTCAGCGGTGCGCATTCATTGCTCTCCAGCTATTGGGGTCTCGCGCAGGCTGTGTCCGCGCCATCGGCCCCTCTGGCCGCCCCGTCAGGTGATCTGCTCGATGTGGTCGATGGCGTCCTTCACCGTGAGGATCTTCTCGGCGGCGTCATCGGGTATTTCGCAGCCGAACTCCTCCTCGAAGGCCATCACGAGCTCGACCGTATCGAGACTGTCCGCACCGAGATCGTCAATGAAGCTCGCATTCTCGGTCACCTTTTCCTCTTCGATGCCAAGGTGATCGACGACGATCTTCTTGACGCGTGCGGCGATATCGTTATCGCTCATGTAACCTTCCCTCGTCGGACTGCGTGAACGGCTACGCCGGTCTCAACCGGCGGACAGCGGCCCCGTGCGGCTCCCGAATCACGGACGGACCATGCCGCGTGGACGGACGGACGCGGCGCTAGGTAACACATTTTTCGGCGATACTCCATACGCTCGGAAGATGGCGTTGGTACGCCCGCCAATTTAAGTCGGAAGTCGGCCCGTGAGCCATGAGAGAAACACCGAACCCACCGTCCCGCACCCCGCGATGAGCGATCAACAGACGGTATCAAGCACCATTCCCGGACGCGGGCGGGTGCTCCTGGGCGCGGCGCTCGTGGCTGCTGCCGGGCTGATGTTCGCCCTCGCCGGCATGGGCATCAAGATGGCGGAGGAGAGCCTTTCCAGCTTTGAGGTGCTGTTCTGGCGCAACGTGCTGAGCCTCGCAATCCTGACGCCCTGGGTCATCCGGCACTGGCCCCGGTCGATGCGCCCGGCGCATCGCGGGCTGATGGTGATGCGCGGGGTGGCATTGGTAGCGGCGCTGCTCTGCTACTACCACGCAGTCAGCGTGCTCCCGCTTGCCGAGGCGGTGCTGCTCAACTTCAGCTCGCCCATCTTCGTGCCCGTTTTGGGTTTTCTTCTGTTCCGATTCGCGTTCGATGGCAGGGTGCTGGCGGCGGTGTTGATCGGCTTCGCGGGCGTCGCCCTGATCCTCAAGCCGGGAACGGAATTCTTTCAATTTGCGGCCCTGATCGGGCTCGCATCCGGCGTGCTGGGCGGGCTCTCCGCCGTCGCGATCTGGCGCATGCCGGCCAACGAGGACCCGTTCCGCATCGCCGTCTACTTTGCGCTCATCGGCATTCTGGTGACGCTCACGCCCGTGCTGATGAACCCGACCCTGCCGCCGGCTGAAACCTGGCCCGGGTTGATCGTGCTGGGCGTGTGCTCGACCGCCGCCCACGTCCTCTTCGCAAAAGGCTGCCTGATTGCGCCGACCGACCGGGTCGGTACGTTCATCTACACGGCGGTGGTGTTTGCCGCCGTCTTCGGCTGGCTGTTCTGGGGCGAGGGCGTGGACTGGCTCATGGGTGCGGGCGCGGTGCTGATTGTCGTTGCCGGCGTGCTCGCCATACGCGCCGGAAAGCCTGGCCGCAAACAGGCGCTCTAGGAAGACTGAGTGCCCGTCGGCGCGCGCCGCGTTCAAATCATGGCCATGCCGCCGTTGACGTGGAGCGTCTGCCCGGTGACGTAGCGGGCCTCCTCGCTCGCGAGGTAGACGCAGGCGGCGGCGACATCGCTCCCCTCCCCGAAGCGCCCGGCCGGGATCGTGCCAAGAAGCGCCTCTTTCTGCGCGTCCGCCAGCGCGTCGGTCATTGCCGTCTCGATAAAGCCGGGGGCAATACAATTGGCGGTGACGCCGCGCGCGGCCGTCTCGGCGGCGAGCGCCTTCACCATGCCCGCGAGGCCGGCCTTGGAGGCTGCGTAGTTCGCCTGACCGGCGTTGCCGGTCGTCCCCACCACCGAGGTGATGAAGATGAGCCGTCCCCAGCGCTGGCGAATCATGCCGCGCAGGCAGGCGCGGGCGAGCACGAAACCGGCGCTGAGATTGACTTCCAGCACCTCCTGCCAGTCTTCGTCCTTCATGCGGAGCGCGAGCCCGTCGCGGGTGATCCCGCCGCAATGGACCAGGATGGCGGGTGCGCCCAGCGCCTCCGCCGCCCGCTCGGGCAGCGCTGTAAGGGCATCGCGGTCGGAGAGATCGCAGGGCACCGCGTGGGCCCCCTCCCCGAGCTTCGAGGCGAGCGCCTCCAGTGCTTCCGCGCGCCGGCCAGAGAGTGCCACCGATGCCCCTTGGCGGTGCAGGGCCTCGGCGATGGCGCCACCGATGCCGCCGGACGCCCCCGTCACCAGCGCCGCCTTTCCCGACAGATCGAACATCCCTCGCCACTCCCCGCTGCTGCCTGTAGCGCCTGTTCCGCCTATGCCGACCGCCCCAACAGGGCGTCGACGTCTGCAACCGTTCCGACTGCGCTCGCGCCCAATCCGCGGTCGATGCGGCGCGCAAGCCCAGTGAGCACCTTGCCGGCGCCGACCTCAATCAGCGTATCCACGCCCTCGCTCGCCATGTGAAGCACGCTCTCGCGCCAGCGCACCATCGCCGTCACCTGGCGCACCAGCAGCGCCGGTACGTCGGAAGCCTCGTGGATCCGGCGCGCGGTCACGTTTGAGACCACCGGGACGGCCAGCGGATTGAATGAGATCGTCTCGAACGCCGTCGCCATAGTCTCCGCCGCCGGTGCCAGCAGCGGCGAGTGGAAAGGTGCGCTTACCGGCAGCATCACGGCGCGCTTGATGCCGTGTTCCGGCGCGAGCGCCACCGCGCGCCCCACCGCCGCCGCGGCGCCGCTAACCACGACCTGGCCAGGCGCGTTGTCGTTGCCGATGACGCAAACCTCGCCTTCGGCCGCCGCCTGCGCGATCGCCTCGGCCTGCGCGAGACCGGCGCCGAGCAGCGCGGCCATGGCGCCTGCGCCCACCGGCACCGCCTGTTGCATGGCTTCGCCCCGCAGGCGCAGCAGGCGCGCCGCGTCGGCCAGCGCTAGGCAGCCCGCGGCGGTGAGCGCCGTGTATTCGCCCAGCGAATGGCCGGCGACGAAGGCTGCGCGATCGGACAGCCGCCAAGCACCCTCTTCTTCGAACACGCGAATGATTGCGACCGAGACCGCCATGAGCGCGGGCTGGGCGTTCCGCGTCAGCGTGAGCTCGCTCTCCTCGCCTTCGAACATCAGCCGTGAGAGGGGCTCACCGAGCGCCTCGTCCACCTCCTGAAACACGGCGCGGGCAGCCGGAAAGGCATCGTGCAGGTCCAGGCCCATGCCGACCTGCTGCGAGCCCTGTCCGGGAAAGATGATGGCCGTCGTCATCTGGGGGACTTTCGCGCTCTCGCAAGCCCAACTTGCGCGCCGCTACTCACCACGCAGCCCGAGACCTGTCAAGCGAACGGGCCGCAGCACTGCTTGCGATGCATGAATGATGATGTATAGTCCGCCGCCTGGGTCTGCCGCCCCGTTGGAGCGGGGCGGGGGACCTGTTACGTGCCGCGACCGATACTCAGGAGAACAGCGCCGCATGCCGCTCTACGAGAGCACGTTTATCGCGCGTCCCGACATCTCGTCCCAACAGGTGGACGGCCTGGCCGAACAGTTTCGCGAGATCCTGACGGAGGCCGGTGGCGAGATCGCCAAGACCGAGTATTGGGGGCTGCGCAGCCTTGCGTACCGCATCAAGAAGAACCGCAAGGGCCACTACTACTTCATGAACATCGATGCGCCGGCGGAAGCGATCGACTCGATGGAGCGCACGATGCGCATCAACGAGGACGTCATCCGCTACCTGACGGTGCGGGTGGACGAGCACGACCCCAACCCGGCGCCGCTCACCCAGTCGCGCGGCCGCGGCCGTGGAGGCCGCGGCGGACGGTGGGAGGGTCGCCGCCGGGACGATGACGGCGAGGGTCGCCGCCGGGAGGGAGACGGCGAGCGTGCTCAGCGTAAGGACGCCGCGCCGGCTGCCGATGCAAGTGCCAAGGAGGCTGCGAGCGAGCCCGCCGCGAGCGACGCGGTAGGCGGGGGCGAGGCGGGCAGCAGCGGCGCCGAGGAGAAGAGCGATGGTTGAAGGCGAACGGACCGAGAGCGGGTCGCAGCCCGCCGGTGCAAGCCGACCCGGGCCAGGCGACGACAGCCGCCGGCAGCATCCCTTCGGCGGACCGCGTCACGGCGGGCCGGGTGGTGGACGCGGCGGCGGAGGCGTGCCGATGGTTTCGTTCCCGCGGCGGCCCTTCTTTCGCCGCAAGAAGTCGTGCCCCTTCAGCGGACCCAATGCGCCGAAGATTGACTATCGGGACGTAAAACTGCTTCAGCGCTTCCTTTCGGAGCGGGGCAAGATCGTGCCGAGCCGCATCACCGCAGTCTCGGCCAAGAAGCAGCGGGAGCTTGCACGGGCGATCAAGCGGGCGCGTCACCTGGCGCTGTTGCCTTACGTCATCAAGTAGTCGGACAGCCGGTCTTCGCCCGGCACCGGTGCTGCTGGCCGGGCGATCCGCCAAGCGAGGAACGGGGTTATGGAAATCATCTTGCTCGAGAGGATCGAGAAGCTCGGCGGGATGGGCGATGTCGTCGGGGTGAAGGACGGCTACGCCCGCAACTTTCTGCTGCCCCGCAAGAAGGCCCTTCGGGCCACACCCGAGAACATGGCGCGCTTCGAGCGGGAGCGCGAGGCGCTGGAGCAGCTGAACGGCGACCGGCGCGACGCCGCCAGCTCTGCCGCCACGCGGCTTGAGGGCGAGAGCATCATCCTCATCCGCCAGGCGAGCGACACGCTGCAACTCTACGGCTCCGTCAACGCGCGCGATGTCGCCGAGGCGATGGCCGAGCGCGGCGCCGAGGTCAGGCGCCAGCAGGTGCGATTGGACCGCCCCATCAAGTCGCTTGGCGTGCACGATGTGCGAATCGCGCTCCACCCGGAGGTGACGGTGACGGTCAAGGTCAACGTTGCCCGATCGCCCGAGGAGGCGGAGATTCAGGCCCGCGGTGGTACCATCCTCGACGAGGATGAAGACGCCGACGAAGAGGTCGCGGCAGAGGGGATCGCGGACGATGCCGACGACGCTTCGGAGGCGGCCGCTGCAGCGGCAGAGGACGAGACTGCCGTAAATGAACGAAGCGGACGGCGGCGCGGATGAGCCCAAGGACGAAGGCTCCCCCAGCGCCTAGACCCAAGACTCGAGGCTTTCTGCCATGCTGGTCGCGCCCCTGTTCAGGACATTGATGAGGCGGGGTACGCTGCGCGTGTTCGATGCGCGGGGCAAGCTCCACACCTTCGCAGGCGAGCCGGGGCCAACGGTAGCGATCCGCCTACACGACCGCTCCCTCCACTGGAAGCTGCTGTGGAACCCGCGCCTCGCCGTCGGCGAAGCCTACATGGACGGCACACTGACGCTGGAGGACGACGCCACCATCCGCGACTTCCTGCACCTGGTCGGCGAGAACATCCATTTGCTCGACGAGAACACGGTGGTCAAGGCGCGCAACTGGCTCGTGCAATGGGTTCGCCCGCTGCAGCAGCACAATCCGATCGGCCGTGCCCGGCAGAACGTGGCCCATCACTACGATCTCTCGGACGACCTCTACGACCTCTTCCTCGACTCGGACCGCCAGTATTCCTGCGCCTACTTCGATACGCCCAATCACTCGTTGGAGCAGGCTCAGCACGCCAAGAAGCGTCACCTCGCGTCGAAGCTGCTGCTCGACCGCCCCGGTCTCAGCGTGCTCGACATCGGCTCGGGCTGGGGCGGCCTCGGCATCTACCTGCATAAGGAGGCCGGCGCTTCGGTGACCGGGCTCACGCTCTCGCGCGAGCAGCAGGCCTACGCCTCAGCGCGCGCCAAGGATCTAGGCATCCAGGATCACGTGACCTTTCATCTTCGCGACTATCGCGAGGATGCCGGCACCTACGACCGGATCGTCTCAGTCGGCATGTTCGAGCACGTGGGGGTCAAGCACTACGTCGAGTTCTTCCGCAAGTTGGAGCGGCTACTCAAAAAGGATGGCGTCGCGCTGCTCCACACCATCGCCCGTTGGGACGGGCCGAGCGTCACCAATCCGTGGCTGCGCAAGTACATCTTCCCCGGTGGCTATTGCCCCTCGCTCTCCGAGGTGTTTGCCGCGCTGGAGCAGACCGGCCTGAAGTCCCTCGACGTGGAAATGCTGCGCCTGCACTACGCCGATACGCTTAAGCACTGGTCGCGCAACTTCCAGGCGAGCCGTGAGCGGGTGAAGGCGGTCTATGACGAGCGCTTCTGCCGGATGTGGGAGTTCTACCTCGCCGGGTCCGAGGCTGCGTTCCGTCATCAGGACCACATGGTGGCCCAGATTCAGCTTGCCCGGCGCCAGGACGCGGCGCCGCTGACCCGCGACTACATGGTGGACTGGGAGCGCGCCCACGCCGCCTGAGCGGGCAAAGCCCCGCAGGTCGGTCTCAATCCGTTTTCCACAGAGTTGCCCACAGCCGAAACCCCCGAGAAGTCACGGTTTCGACGGTTTCTCCCTTAACCGAGATCCTGTGAATAAGGAATACGTGTAAAGAGAATTTCCGTAACTGCCCAGGTTCTTGCTGTGAAAATTCTCTGGGATTCGGCACAACGCTACCCACGCGACGCCCGTGTGCTCCTCTGGGGTCGCCGGGTTTCACAGCTCACGATGCCCCTCTTGCGGACTGCGACCGGTAAGCTACCCCGATGTGGCCCGAAGTCCGCCCGCGCGACGGGCACCGATTTTCATTCTATGGGGTGGTCCAGCACGGCGTCGACCATGATCGTTTATGAGAATGGCTCCGCTGTTGGAGAACCCGTGCCAGGTGAGCTTACGCGCACTTGACGGTGGCGATGAGCCGATCCGATGGGCTGGTCAGGGCTTCGATGATATTCCAGCCCTGCTTTCTGGCGGTGGTGATGACGCTGCGCAGGATGGCGAAGTTCTCGGCCCCCTGCGCGGACCGGAAGCCCCCGGAGATCTTCTGGCGCAGCTTCATCATCCGAAGGTCGCGCTCGGCCTCGTTGTTCGTGAACCCGACCTCGAGGTCGATCAGGAACCGGAGCACCGCGCATTTGTGGTCGCGCAGCCTCAAGGCCAGATTGTGACCGATCCTTCGCTTCCGGCGCTTCTTCCTCTTGCCAGGCGAGAACGGTGGTTGGCTCTCGTGAAAGGCCAGCGCATCGGCGATGATCTCGTCGTATCGGCGCTCGATCAGCGCCACAAGCCTCGCCGGAACGGCGATATCCTTGTCCAGCGCGATGCGGGCGGCGCGATTGGCTCGGCGCAGGAGCTGCTGCATCCGCCGGGCCCAAGCCTCCCCTTCGATGTCCACCAGCGCCTGCAACTCCCGCAGGTGATGGGCGTTGCACAGGCCGTGCTCCACCCCTTCCATCGCGAAGTACGGCTTCCAGTGATCGTGCACGACGATGCCGGAGACACCCGAGAGCAGGGCGCCGCGCTTGCCGCTGACCCGGTACGCCGCCAGCAGCGGCGTGCAGATCACATGAAGCCACTGCGTCTGACCGCCGATCCGCAAGCCGGTCTCGTCCATGTGTTTCACCCGCGCCGTGCCCGCCGCCAGGTCCTGTATGTGCAAGGCCGCGTCCCGCAAGCCGCTCGGCCGCCCTCTCGCTCATCGTCGCCAACGTCGCAGCCGTCACCGGCGCGCCGAAGAGCTCGGCCATCACCTGCGACAGCCGATCCTCCGGCAGGAAGTGAGCGTGCTGAAGGTAGACCGCCACCCCGGCAATGCGCGGGCCGTACTGCACCGGCGCCGACACCCCGTCGGGGAACGCCGCCCGGGTCACCGTCCCGCAATGCCCGCAGCACTTGGCATGCGCCCGGTGCTCGGTCACCTCCAGGGGGCTCGGCTCGGGCAGATCGAACACCTGGCGGGCGACGGGCGTTCCCGCCCTGGCCGCGTCCGAAAGCGGCGAACCGCATCCCTTGCAGGAAGCCGGGACGTGATCCTTCACCCGATCCGGGTGATCGGCGCGGCGCAGCGTCTTGCCCTTGTGGCCGGGCTGGCCACCGGGCTTGCGGCCCGATTTGCCGCGCAGGCTTCGGGTTCGCCGCTTCGAATTCGGCTTCCTCAGCCCATCGCTCGAAGGCGGCTTGCCGCTGTTGCCGCTGTTGAGGCCGAGACGGCGCTCCAACTCCTCGATGCGCTCGACGAGACGCGCGACTTGCTCTTCCAGCCGCGCGTTCTGCTGCCGAAGCCAGGCATTTTCCTCCCGAAGCCGGGCGTTCTCCTCCTCCAGGCGGGCGATCTTCTGCGCGGGCGTTTCGGGCGCTGCTCCCGTCGAAGGGCCGCGCGGCGACTCGGGATTGCTCATGTCGTTGTTGAGTCATTTCCCGAAATTCCCGTCAAGCCCTTTCCACCAACTCCGAACGAGAAACGCCTCAATCCACTGGCCCAAAATGACAAATCAGACGACCTGGGCAGTTACGAATTTCCCCGATTTCCCCGATTTTCACGGGCGGAGCTGCGTAGAGCCGCCCGTCACGTACATGTCATAGTGCGTTGATGGCCACTCGAATCCCCCTCCAAGAGGCGTCGGCCGAGACGCCGGGCTACCGCTCGCCGCCCAGCAACCTGGAAGCCGAACAGGCGCTGCTCGGCGCGCTGCTCGTCAACAACGAGGCCACCAGCCTGGTCGGCGCCTTCCTGCTGCCGGAGCATTTCTTCCTGCCGGTGCATGGCCGCATCTACGACGCCATCTTGCGCATGGTCGAGCGCGGGCAGATCGCCAACCCCGTGACTCTCAAGCACTATTTCGAGCGAGACGAGGCGCTGGAGGAGGCCGGCGGCGGCCAGTATTTGGCCAGGCTCGCCGGCTCCGCCGTGACGGTGATCAACGCCGAGCACTATGGGCGAGCCATCCATGACCTGGCGCTGCGACGCTCTCTCGTCACCATCGGCGAGGAGGTGGTGAACGACGCCTACGACGGGCCGCTCGACCAGCCGGCATCGGAGCAGATCGAGGGGGCGGAGCACAGGCTCTACCAGCTTGCCGAAGAGGGCCGGGTCGACCCGGGCGGGCAGCAGTTCGCCGCGCCGCTCGCCAGCGCGGTTGAGATGATCGAGCAGGCCTACAAACGCGACCGGCCGCTGACCGGCGCGCCCACCGGCTTCGTCGATCTCGACCGCCTGCTGGGCGGCTTGCACGCCTCCGACCTCATCATCCTGGCCGGGCGACCCGGCATGGGAAAGACGGCGCTTGCCACCAACATTGCCTTCAACGCCGCATCGCGCTTCAGTGCCGGCGGGGAGGGGCCGGATGGCACACAGTCGCCCGATGGCGCCAAGGCCGCTTTCTTCTCCCTCGAGATGTCGGCCGAGCAGCTTGCGACACGGATCCTCGCCGAGCAGACTGAAATTTCGTCCGACAAGCTCCGGCGCGGCGAGGTGCGCGACGCCGACTTCGTCAGGATCGTCCGCGCGAGCCAGTCAATGGAGGCGCTGCCGCTCTTCATCGACGATTCGCCCGCGCTCACCATCGCGGGCCTGCGCGCCCGCGCCCGCCGCCTCAAGCGCCGCCACGGCATCTCGATGATCGTGGTCGACTACCTGCAGCTCTTGCGCCCGACCACGAGCATGCGGCTCAACAACCGCGTCCAGGAGGTCTCCGAGGTGACCCAGGGACTCAAGGCGCTCGCCAAGGACCTCAACCTGCCGGTGCTCGCGGTGGCGCAGCTCAGCCGTGCCGTGGAGCAACGCGACGACAAGCGGCCCCAGCTCGCGGATCTGCGCGAGTCGGGCTCCATCGAGCAGGACGCGGACGTGGTCATGTTCATCTACCGCGAGCAGTACTACCTCGGGCGCAAGGAGCCGGAAGAGGGCACCGCCGACCATGCCGAGTGGCAGGAGAAGATGGACAAGGTCCACAACAAGGCCGAAGTCATCATCGCCAAGCAGCGCCATGGGCCGATTGGCAAGGTGGAGCTCCACTTCAACGCGTTGCTGACCAAATTCGACAACCTCGACAGAATGCATGAGGCGGGGGACGATCCGCCATTCTGAGGATCGAAACCCGCTTGAGCAGAAGAAAGGCATTCGGCCTCAACGCGTTTACCGCAGCCGACTCGTTGACTAGAGTTCCCCGCGCTTGGCGCCGAGTCGCAGCCAGGGCGGGTCGGCCCGGAGGCGTCATCAACGGGAACGCTGCGTGAAGAGCAATCCGCTACAGGCGATCGGCCATGGCGTCCTGGCGCTGTTCGGGGCCATCGGGCGGCTCTCCCTCTTCGCGCTCGAAGCAACCTCGCACTGC
The DNA here is from genome assembly GCA_963422645.2 of Alphaproteobacteria bacterium. Classification (GTDB taxonomy): domain Bacteria; phylum Pseudomonadota; class Alphaproteobacteria; order UBA828; family UBA828; genus WTGU01. The sequence goes on along the minus strand of CAXXVO010000002.1, from coordinate 93,978 downwards.
GCGAGGCCACCCTTCTATCCGCGCCTTCTCCTGCGCCAGATGGTCGAGATCGGCTTCTACTCGCTGCCGGTGGTGGGGCTGACCGGCCTCTTTGCCGGCATGGTGCTGGCGCTGCAGAGCTACACCGGCTTCTCCCGCTTCTCGGCCGAGAGCACGATCCCCACCGTCGTGGTGCTCTCGATCACCCGCGAGCTCGGGCCGGTGCTGGCTGGGCTCATGGTCGCGGGCCGGGTCGGCGCCGCGATGGCGGCGGAAATCGGCACCATGCGGGTCACCGAACAGATCGACGCGCTCACCACGCTGTCCACCAATCCGCACAAGTACCTGATCGTGCCGCGCCTCGTCGCCGGCTTTCTGATGCTCCCGTTCCTGGTCATCGTCACCGACATCATCGGCGTGGGCGGTGGCTATCTGGTGAGCGTCTTCAAGCTCGGCTTTAACCCGGATGCCTATATCAACAACACCCTCGAATATCTGGAAGTAATGGACGTGGCTTCGGGCGTCGTCAAAGCCGCCGTCTTCGGATACCTGATCGCGCTGATGGGCTGCTACCACGGCTTCCACTCCAAGGGTGGCGCCCAGGGCGTGGGCAAGGCCACCACCAACGCTGTCGTGACCGGCGCGATCCTGGTGCTGATCTTCAACTACATCATTACCGAAGCGTTCTTCGCCCAATGAGCACGCCGGTGAGCGCTCACAAGGGGCACGGCACCAACCAGCCCAAGATCGCCCTGCGCGGCCTGCACAAGACGTTCGGCGGCGCGGTGGTGCTCGACGGCCTCGACCTCGAGATCGGAACCGGGGAATCGGTGGTGGTCATCGGCTGCTCCGGGGTCGGCAAGTCGGTCATGCTCAAGTGCCTGCTCGGCCTGCTGCGCCCAGACGCCGGCAGCGTGACCATCGAAGGCGAGGAGACCTCCCGCAACCGCAGGGTTCGCGAGGACGCCATGCGCAAGATCGGCATGCTGTTCCAGAACGCAGCGCTCTTCGACAGCCTCTCGGTGTGGGAGAACGTCGCCTTTGGCCTGATCCAGGCGCAGGGCATGCCTCGTCGGGAGGCACGTGGGGTCGCCATCAAGACCCTGGCCCAGGTGGGCCTCGACGCGGACTCGGCCGACCTCTACCCCGCCGCGCTCTCCGGCGGGATGCGCAAGCGGGTGGGGCTCGCCCGCGCGATCGCAACCAAGCCCGAGATCATCCTCTTCGACGAGCCGACGACGGGGCTCGACCCGATCATGGCCGATGTCATCGACGACCTGATCGTCGCCTGCACGCACGAGCTCGGCGCGACCACGCTCACCATCACCCACGACATGAGGAGCGCTCGCAAGATTGCCGACCGGATCGCGATGATCCACGACGGCACGATCATCTGGCAGGGGCCTGCCGGCGAGATCGACATCAGCGGGAATGAGCATGTGCAGCAGTTCATCAACGGACGGTCTGAGGGGCCGATTCAGCTCGCGGTCGCCCATGCCGCGGCGGGCTAAGCGGCGCGCTGCGCCGACGCTGCGGGCTGGATAAGAGAGTTTATGGCACGGGCAGAAAAGCGCTTTATCTGTAACGATTGCGGCGCCGCCCGGCCGCGTTGGGCCGGCCGCTGCGACGCCTGCGGCGCCTGGAACAGTATCTCCGAGGAGATGCCGCGCACCGCACCGCCGCGCGGCCTGGGCGGCGGCAAGGGCCGGGTCATCGACTTTCTGCCCCTCGACGGGCCGGGCGGCGTGCTCGCCCGGCGGCCCTGCGGCATTGGCGAGATCGATCGGGTCGTGGGCGGCGGCTTCGTGCCGGGATCGGTGGTCCTGCTTGCGGGCGATCCGGGCATCGGCAAGTCGACCCTCCTGCTGCAGGCGGCAGCAGCCTTGGCCGGGCGCGGCGGGCGGATCGCCTACATCTCGGGCGAAGAGGGCCTGGAGCAGATCCGCATGCGCGCAGCCCGGCTCGGCCTCGCCGGTGCACCGGTGGGGCTCGCGGCGGCCATCGACGTACGCGATGTCGTAACCAGCGTGGAGGACGAGACGCCGCCCGACATGGTGGTGATCGATTCGATCCAGACCATGTATCTCGACACCCTAGATTCGGCGCCGGGGACGGTCGCTCAGGTGCGTGGCTCCGCCCAGGAGCTGATCCGGCTCGCCAAGCGCACCGGCACTGTCCTGGTGCTCGTCGGCCACGTCACCAAGGAGGGGCAGATCGCGGGCCCCCGCGTGCTCGAGCACATGGTGGACTGCGTGCTCTATTTCGAGGGCGAGCGCGGCCACCAGTTCCGCATCGTGCGCGCCATCAAGAACCGCTTCGGGCCGACCGACGAGATCGGCGTCTTCGAGATGACCGACCGCGGCCTCGTGGAGATCCCCAACCCGTCGAGCCTGTTCGTGGACCCCGAGCGGGGCCCCGTGCCGGGAGCTGCGGTGTTCGCCGGCGTCGAAGGCTCGCGGCCGGTCCTGGTCGAGATTCAGGCCCTGGTGGCGCCGGGGCCGGCGGGCTCGCCCCGCCGCACCGTGGTGGGCTGGGACGCGGGCCGCCTCGCCATGGTGCTCGCCGTGCTGGAGGCCCGCGCGGGGCTCCGGCTCAGCGTCTGCGACGTCTATCTCAACGTCGCCGGCGGCTTGCGTATCACCGAGCCCGCGGCGGACCTCGCGGTTGCCGCCGCGCTCGCCTCATCGGCAGCGGACCGCGTGCTAGATCACGGCGCGGTCATCTTCGGCGAAGTGGGTCTCGCCGGTGAGGTCCGGCCGGTAAGTCAGGGCGAGGCGCGCCTCAAGGAGGCCGCGAAGCTCGGCTTTACCCATGCGCTTGCACCTGTGCCGGACCGCGCCAAGGGAGGCGAGGGAGTGGGCCAGGGGATCACGGTTCGGCGGCTCACCCATGTGCGCGACCTGGTGGCGCTCTTCCCCCCGGCGACGCCCATGGCTTGACGATCGCGAGAGAATGGAAGACCTGCCGGTCAATCTAATCGACATTCTGGTGGCGCTGATCATCATCATCTCGGCGCTGCTCGCCTTCGGCCGAGGGGCAGCGCGAGAGATTCTCGGCATCGGCGCCTGGGTCGGCGCGGGTATTGCGACCTTCTTTGCCTTCCCCCATGCAAGGCCCATCGCCCGCGACCTGATCCCCGACTCCATGCTGATCGCGGATGTGGTCGCAGGCGTCGCGGTCTTCGTCGTCGTGCTGGTGATCCTCACGATCATCAACCAGATCATCTCCGGCCGCATCCAGCGGAGCCGCGGCGGGGCGCTGGACCGCACTCTCGGATTCATCTTCGGCATCCTGCGCGGTGCGGCGCTGGTCTGCATCGCCTACATGCTGTTCGGCTCGGTGGTGCAGCAAAGCGATTGGCCGCCCTGGGTCGACGAGGCCCGGACCTTGCCGTATATCAAGCAGGGCGTCGCCGCGTTGCGCGAGGTGGTTCCCGAGGAGGTCGCCGAGGAAGGCACCCGACACATCGAGGAGACCTTCGAGGATGGCCGGGAGCGAAGCGTGAAGGAGCTGACCGAGCCCGTGCCCGTCGAGCGGAGCGAAGAGGACGGCGAGACCGGCTACAGCGACCGCGAGCGCAACCAGCTCGACGGCTTGAGCGAAAGCGTCGAGTGATGGCGGCAGGCGAACCTCACATCGTGTCGGCGGGCATTGCGCCGGAAGACGACAAATTGCGGGAGGAGTGCGGGGTCTTCGGCATCTTCGGGCACCCCGACGCCGCCGCCCATGCGGCGCTCGGCCTGCACGCGCTGCAGCATCGGGGGCAGGAATCGGCCGGCATCGTCAGCACGGACGGCACACTCTTCCATTCGCACCGGGCGCTTGGGCGAGTCGGGGACATCTTCTCTTCGGGCGAGGTAATCGACGCGCTGGAAGGTCGCGCCGCAATCGGTCACAACCGCTATTCCACCCTGGGCGCGCCCGAGGTGCGCAACATTCAGCCACTCTTCGCCGACCTCGCCTTCGGCGGGCTCAGCATCGCGCACAACGGCAACCTGACCAACGCGCTCTCGCTGCGCGCCGGTCTCGTCAACCATGGCTGCATATTCCAATCCACCTCCGATACCGAGGTGATCGTCCACCTGATCGCCATCAGTCGGCGCCCGCGCGTGGTGGAGCGCGTGATCGAGGCGCTGGGCCGGGTGCGGGGCGCCTATTCGCTGGTGGCGCTGACCAAGGACTCGCTGATCGGCGTGCGCGACCCTTACGGCGTGCGCCCCTTGGTGCTGGGCCAGCTCGACGGCGCCATGATTCTGGCGTCGGAGACGGTGGCGTTCGACATCATCGGCGCCCAGTACGTGCGCGACATCGAGCCGGGCGAGTTGGTCATCATTTCGAGAGCAGGGGTGGAGAGCATCAGGCCCTTCCGCCCCACCCAGCAGAGATTCTGCATATTCGAATACATCTACTTCGCGCGGCCCGACAGCGTCTCCGAAGGGATCGGCGTCTACGAGGCCAGGCAGCGAATCGGCGCCGAGCTCGCCCGAGAGGCGCCGGCACCTGCCGACGTGGTGGTGCCGGTGCCCGATTCGGGCGTGCCAGCGGCGATCGGCTATGCCGCGCAAGCCGGCCTGCCCTTCGAGCTCGGCATCATTCGCAACCACTACATCGGGCGCACCTTCATCGAGCCGACGGACCGGATCAGGCACCTCGGCGTCAAGCTCAAGCACAACGCCAATCGCAGCGTCATCGAAGGCCGGCGGGTCGTGCTCGTCGACGACAGCATCGTGCGCGGCACCACCTCCACCAAGATCGTGGAGATGGTGCGTGCGGCAGGCGCGGCAACGGTCCACATGCGGATCGCGAGCCCGCCGACCGCCCATTCTTGCTTCTATGGCGTCGATACGCCGGCGCGCGAGAAGCTGCTCGCCGCGCGGTACGACGTGGACGCCATGGCGCGCTCCATCGGAGTCGACAGCCTCGCCTTCCTCACGATCGACGGGCTCTACCGGGCGATGGGCGAGCCGGGGCGTGACCCGGCGCGTCCGCGCTACTGCGACGCCTGCTTCTCCGGCGACTATCCGATCCCGCTTTCCGATCAACAGGTTGGCGAGCCGCCTGCGCAGCTCTCCCTGCTGGCGGATTCAGGGTAGGCGCCGCCGTGGCGCCGCCGCGCCTCGAAGGCCGGATCGCGCTCGTGACCGGTGCCTCGCGCGGCATTGGCGCGGCTGTCGCTCGCCGCTTCGCCGCCGAAGGCGCGCGGCTCATCCTCGTTGCCCGTACCACGGGCGGGCTGGAGGAGGTGGACGACGCCGTGCAGCGCGCATCGGGCGAGCCCGCGACGCTGGTGCCGATGGACCTGCGCGACGGCGAGCAGATCGACCGGCTGGGTGGCGCGCTGGCCGCGCGCTTCGGCCGCCTGGATATCCTCGTCGCCAACGCCGGCACGTTGGGGCAGTTGAGCCCGGTGGGGCACTACGCGCCCGAGGACTGGGAACAGACGCTTGCGCTCAACCTCGGTGCCAACTGGCGCTTGATCCGCAGCCTCGACCCGCTCCTTCGGGCCTCGCCTGCGGGCCGGGCGATCTTCGTCACCGCCGCTGCAGCCGGGACCGCGCCCGCCTTCTGGGGTCCCTACGCGGCGAGCAAGGCCGGACTTGAGGCGCTGGTGCGCTGCTATGCGGCGGAAACCCGGCGCAGCGCGCTCCGGGTAAACCTGCTCGACCCTGGCCCGGTGGCAACGGAGCTCCGCCGCCGCGCCTATCCGGGCGAAGATGCGAGCAAGCTGCCCGCGCCGGATGAGGTGACCGAGCCGTTCGTCTCGCTGGCCGAAGCGTCCTGCCAGCAGCACGGCGTGCGCATCGGCCCAGCGTCAGGCGCTCCCGCCCGCGGCTGAAACCAACGGAGCATCGAGCCATGAAGATCGGAATCGTTGGCGCCGGCGCCATGGGCTGCGTCTATGCGGCGCTCATGGCCGATGCCGGCAACGAGGTCTGGGCGGTCGACACTTGGCAGGCGCATGTCGACGCGATCGCCACAAAGGGGCTCCGGCTCGAAGGTGCGAGCGGTGACCGAACGGTAACACTGGGTGCGACTAGCGACCCTGCGACCGTTGGCGCCTGCGACCTCGTCATCGTCGCGACCAAGGCGCCGCAGGTGGAGACTGCAGCCGCCGGCGCACGCGCCCTGCTCGGCCCCGAGACCCCGGTGCTGACCATCCAGAACGGCCTCGGCAGCGCCGCGAAGGTGGCCCGCATCCTGGGCGAGGAGCGCGTCATCGTCGGCGTGGTCGGGGGCTTCGGCGCCTCGATCGTGGCGCCGGGCCACGCCCACCACAACGGCATGGAGCTGGTCCGGCTCGGTGAGGCGCATGGTGCGGTGACGCCAAGGCTCGAGCGCATCGCCGCACTCTGGCAGGAGTCGGGCTTCAGGGTCAAATGCTTCGACGATATCGACCAGCTCGTCTGGGAGAAGCTCATTTGCAACGTCTGCTACAGCGGCACGGCGACGCTGACGGGGCTGACTGTGGGCAAGATCATGGCGGACGCCGCCGCCTGGCCTATCGCCTCCGGCTGCGCCACGGAGGCCTATCGTGTCGCGCGCGCCAAGGGCATCCGGCTCGATTTCGAGGACCCGGTCGCCTACGTGCACGACTTCGGCGCCAAGATCCCCGGTGCTCGCCCCTCGATGCTGCTGGATCATCTCGCCGGTCGCCCTTCGGAGATCGACGCGATCAACGGCGCGATCCCGCCGGAGGCTCTGGCGCTCGGCCTGGAAGCGCCCTACAACACGCTCGTCTCGGCGCTGATCCGGGCCAAGGAAACGGGCTTCGAGACGCCGCAGAATTCGTAGTGAGAGCAACCATGGCAGCCGACCTCAAGGAACTGGTCGAGGGTTACCGAGGGCTTTCCACCGCTAACGTGTCGGACGGTCTCGACCGGGCCGGGATCGCCGGCGCGCCGCACGGCATCGGCCCGCTGTGGGACAGCTGCGCCAAGATCGTGGGCCCCGCCGCGACACTGAAGCTGGTGCCCGTGGGCGAAGCGGAGGAATCGCCGGTGCTCGGCACGCTGGAGGCGGTGAAGCTGGGCAACCCCGGCGACGTTCTGGTGATCGACCAGGGCGGGCGCATGGACGTGAACAGCTATGGCGGCGTCGCCGGCTTCACCACCCGGCACTTCGGCCTCGTCGGCACGGTGATCGACGGCGTCACCCGCGACATCGACGAATACAAGGCGCTCAACCTGCCGGTCTACGGCCGGGGCTTCATCCAGCAGTCGATCCGCAACCGCTGCGCCTGTGCCGGCTATGGTATTCCCGTGCGTCTGGGCGGCGTGCCGGTCGACCGTGGCGACATCGTCGTCGCAGACGAGAACGGGGTCTGCGTCATCCCCCGTGCCAGCGCGGCCGAGGTGCTGGAGCACGCGACACTCTTCAAGAACATCGAGGAAGGTATAATCGAGGCCGTACGCCAGGGCGTGGACCCGGTGGAGGCCCACGACCGGGTACGCTACGATATGATGACCAAGGCGGGTGGTGGCAAATGAGAATCGACGGCCGGCTCTACAGGAGTATCTGGTTGGACGAGGACGGCCGCACCGTCATCGTCATCGACCAGACGAGGCTTCCTCACAGATTTGGGACACGCCGGCTCCACACGGTCGAAGAGGCGGCGCATGCCATCAGCACGATGGTGGTGCGCGGCGCGCCGCTGATCGGCGCGACGGCGGCTTACGGCGTGGCCCTCGCGCTCTCAGAGGATCCGAGCGATGCGAACCTGGAGAACGCGATCACGCTCTTGGCCGGGACCCGGCCGACAGCGGTCAACCTGCGCTGGGCGCTGGAGGATCTCGGTCGCCGGCTCCGCCCCTTGGCTGCCGAGCAACGCGCCGCCGCCGCCTACCGGCGAGCGGGCGAGATTTGTGACGAGGACGTTGCCATCAACCGGGCGATTGGAGAGAACGGGCTCGCGTTGGTGGAAAAGGCGGCGGAGGGCAAGGACAGCCCCGTCAATGTGCTCACCCATTGCAACGCCGGCTGGCTCGCCACGGTCGACTGGGGCACGGCGCTAGCGCCACTTTACATGGCTCACGACAAAGCCATTCCGGTTCACGTCTGGGTCGACGAGACCAGGCCGCGCAACCAGGGCGCTGCGCTGACAGCGTGGGAGCTGGCGCGCCACGGGGTGCCGCACACGTTGATCGTGGACAACGCCGGCGGTCACCTGATGCAGTGCGGCATGGTCGACCTCTGCATCACCGGCACCGACCGCACCACCGCACGCGGCGATGTCTGCAACAAGATCGGCACCTATCTGAAGGCGCTCGCCGCCAGCGACAACGACATCCCCTTCTACGTTGCACTGCCCCATCCGACCATCGACTGGTCCTTGGCGGACGGCGCCGACACCCCCATCGAGCAGCGGGACGAGGACGAGGTGCTGACGATCACCGGGCGCGACGAGGCGGGCCAGGAAACGAAGGTGTCGCTAACGCCCCCCGGCAGTCGTGCGGCGAATTACGCCTTCGACGTGACACCTGCGCGGCTCGTGACCGCGCTCATCACCGATCGCGGCGTCTGCGAAGCCTCCGAGAAGGGCCTGCTTACGCTGTTCCCAGACCGCGCAGCCGAGGTATCCTCGTCATAGCGCCATAGGCTCTGCGGGCGGAAGGTCGCTGAGCCGCGCCTCGATCTCGGCTGCAGACGGCATCGCGGGTGCCGCGCCCCCACGCAGGCAGGCGAGGCCGCCCATGACGCTCGCTCGGTGCAGTATCGGGGGCAGCGCCGCACCCGCTTCGAGCCCGAGCGCAAGGCCGGCGACAAAGGCATCGCCGGCCCCCACCGTGTCCACGGGTTCGATCGCGAGCGCGCCGCAGCGCCAGGCCTCATTGGGCGTGAAGGCCGCCGCGCCGGCGCTGCCCAGGCTCACCACCGTCGTCACACCATAGCGCGCAGCGATGGCGCGAGCCGTGTCCTCGCCCGCGGCGGCATCCAGTGCTCGCGCGCGGGCGAGCATCTCGGCCTCGACCTCGTTGAATACAACAAGGTCCAACTCGGGAAGCAGTTCGGCCGGCACCGGCTTGGCCGGGGCTAGATTGAGCACGACGCGGGCGCCCCGCGCCTTGGCCCGCTCCACCACCGCCCAGTTCGACTCCAGCGGGACCTCCATCTGTAGAACGAGCACCGTCTCCGGCCCGAGCCAGTCGTCCGGCAGCGCCTCCGGCGGCAGGTCCGTGTTGGCGCCGCTTGCCACGGTGATCTGATTCTCGCCCATGCGGTCAACTATTACCGCGGCGCAGCCGGTCGGCAGCGCGCTCTCAGTGATCGCCTCCATCCCGACGCCGGCGTCCTTCAGGGCTTGGAGTGCGAGCGGGGCGAAGCCGTCGGGGCCGACGCGGCCGACCATCTGCACTGCGGCCGCCGGGTCGGTCGCCGCCTGGGCAGCGGCGACCGCCTGATTGAGGCCCTTGCCGCCGGCCACGGCGCGATGGCCGGGGCAGAGCACCGTCTCGCCCGCACGCGGCAGGGCGTCGACCGCGAACAGGAGATCGGCGTTGATCGATCCGAAGACGACGATCATTGGCGCGACTCCCTAGTGACGGAAGTGACGAAGGCAGGTGAAGACCATGGCGAGGCCCTGCTCGTCCGCCGCAGCGATGACCTCGTCGTCCCGTTTGGATCCACCTGGCTGAATTACGGCGGTGGCGCCCGCTGCGGCAGCAGCCAAGAGCCCGTCGGCAAAGGGAAAGAACGCGTCGGAGGCGACCACGCAGCCTTCCGCCCGCGACCGGTCCTCGCCGGCGGCAGCGGAGGCGTCCGCGGCCTTCTGCGCCGCGATCCGGGAGGAGTCGACGCGGCTCATCTGGCCTGCGCCGATGCCGACCGTGGCGCCGTCCTTGGCGTAGACGATGGCGTTCGATTTGACGTGCTTGGCGACCGTGAAGGCGAACAGGAGGTCCGTGCGTTCCTGATCCGTCGGCGCCCGCTTGGTCACGGTCTTGAGCGACTGGGCCGTCACCCGCGCGGTATCCGTCGTTTGCACCAGAAAACCATCGTCCAGGGTGCGGACCATGAGCCGCTCGCCGCTGTCATCGACGGTTGCTCCGGTCAGGAGCAGGCGCAGGTCGGCCTTGGCGGAAAGAGCAGCACGTGCCTCCTCATCGGCCTCAGGGGCGATCACGACCTCTGTGAAGAGGCCGGCAATGGCGCGCGCGGTCGCTCCGTCGAGCGGTCGGTTCACTGCGACCACGCCGCCAAAGGCGCTCACCGGATCGCACGCCCTGGCCTTCTCGTACGCCTTCGCGAGGGTGCCGCCCAGGCCGACGCCGCAGGGGTTGCCGTGCTTGATGATGGCGATCGCGGGCGGGTGGAACTCGCGCACCAGCCCATGAGCCGCGTCGGCATCGGCCAGGTTGTTGTAGCTCGGCTCCTTGCCCTGGATGAGCACGGCCTGCGCCACGCCGGGCGGTGCCGTTGGATCGACGTAAAGAGCGGCGCTCTGATGGGGATTCTCGCCGTAGCGCAGCACCCTGCTTCGAGAGCCGCCGAACACGAAGCGGGGAGGCGGCGAGCCGTTCTCGGCCTCGGCGGTGAGACGGCGGGCGATGGCGGCGTCGTAGCTGGCCGTGCGCGCAAAAGCGGTTGCCGCCAGACGGCGGCGGAGCTCGAGGCTGGTGGCGCCGCCCAGCGCCTCCATCTCTTTCATCACCGCGGCGTAGTCCGAGGGCTGCACCAGCACGGTCACGTCCTCGTGGTTCTTGGCCGCCGCCCGGATCATCGCCGGGCCGCCGATATCGATGGTCTCGATGCAGGCGTCGAGCGCGGCACCGTCGCGCACCGCCTCCTCGAAGGGGTAAAGGTTGACCACAACCAGGTCGATGCCCGCGATTCCATGCGTCTCCATGGCCGCGCAATGGCCGGCGTCGTCCCTGCGGGCCAGAATTCCGCCGTGAATCGCCGGGTGCAGGGTCTTCACCCGACCGTCCATGATCTCGGGAAAGCCGGTGTGGTCCGAGACATCGGTGACCGTAATGCCGGCCTCCCGCAAGACCCGTGCAGTGCCGCCGGTGGACAGGATGGCGACGTTATGGCGCGCGAGCGAGGACGCGAACTCTTCGAGGCCGGTCTTGTCAGAGACGGAGACGAGCGCGCGTGCAATGGGCCGGCCTGGCGTATCGGACATTGAGCTACCCCCTGATGCGGCGTTGTGGCCGGCTATAGCGCGAGGCCGGCGTTCGCCGGGACGGCCGAGAGAACACTGTCGCTCGGCTCATACTCAGGCACCAGCGTCGCCATTAGCGCCAGCGCATCCGCGGTGCGCCGGTCGCGCGCGGCGCCCGCGAGCTGGTCGAGCCGGCGCCGCATGAGGGCGACATCGGCTGAGCGTGAGCGGGCCCTGAAAATGCCCGGCGTCTCGGTCACGAGCATGGGCTCGCCCGGATGGAACAGGCTCTCGTCCCTCCTCTCACCCGGGCGCAGCCCGGTGAAGACGATCTCGATTTCCTTGTCTGGCGTGAGGCCCGCGAGCCGGATCATCTGCCGCGCTAGGTCAACGATCTTGATGGGCTTGCCCATGTCGAGCACGTAGATGCCACCGCTTTCTTCGCCTGTTCCGAGCGCTGACGCCTGAAGCAGGAGCTGCACCGCTTCCCGCGTCGTCATGAAGTAGCGCGCCGCGTCGGGGTCGGTGACGGTCACCGGTCCGCCGGCGGCAATCTGACGCTGGAAGCGCGGCACCACTGAGCCGGAGGAGCCAATCACATTGCCGAAGCGCACCGTCACCAGCCGCAAGCTCCCGGCCGCCGGCGCGTCGGTGAGCGCCTGGCAATAGATTTCGGCAATACGCTTCGTCGCGCCCATGACGCTGGTGGGGTCGACCGACTTGTCGGTCGAAACCAGCACCATCAACTGGACACCGAAGACAATGCAGGCATCGGCGACATTGCGGGTGCCCACGGCATTGGTGAGCACGCCATCGTTGGGATTGGTCTCGACCATGTGGACGTGCTTGAGCGCGGCCGCATGAAACACCAGCTCTGGGCGCACGCTGGAGAAGGTCTCAGCGATGCTGCCTGGGTCACGCACATCACCGAGCACGGCGCTGCGCGAAAGGTCCGGATGCGCCTCCTCAAGCTCGAGATCGATCCGGTAGAGGTTGTATTCGGCGTTGTCGATCAGGGTCAGGTGCGCGGGCCCATCGTCGGCGATCTGACGTGCGAGCTCAGCGCCAATGGTGCCGCCGGCGCCGGTGATGCAGACCCGCCGGCCGTTGACCAGGGCGCGCATGGCGGCGCGGTCAGGCGCGACCTGTGGGCGACCGAGCAGGTCCTCGAGGCAGATCGGCCGCACGTCGATGTCGCGTTCGACGCCGGGGCGGAAATCGGTCAGCTCCGGCAGGCGGGAGAGTGGCAGTCCAACCTCCTCACACGCCGCCAGCAGGGCGCCGAGGCGGTCGGGGTTCGGATAGGGTGTCGCGAGCACCGCGCGCTGCGGTGCCGCCCCTCGGGCGCTGAGCCCGCGCACGATCGCCGGCAGCTCGGCCGTTGTGCCCAGAATGCGGATGCCGCGGATGTGTCGCCTCGCCTGGCTTTCGTCGTCGTCCACGATGCCGACGACGCGATAGCTCGAGGCGGAGCCGCTGGTGGTGGCGCTGATGAAGAGCTCGGCCCGATCTCCCGCCTCGAGCAGCAGGACGGGTACTCGTCCTGCCGCGCCGCCGCGCCGCCGCGCCGCAGCACACCGCCGAGGCCACCATCCAGAACCGCACGGTAGATCACGCGCGGCCCCACCAGGAGTACGATCAGGATAAACCAGTTGATGAGGAGCGCCGAGCGGGGATAGCCCTCCAGCCGCGTCAGCGCGAAGAGGATTGGCACGAACACCAGCACCGCGAGACTTACGGCCTGCGCAATGAGCACGACGTCGCTCAGCGCCGTGTAGCGCCAAACCCCCCGGTAGATTCGCATATGCCAGAAAACCAGCGTCGAGACCGCCGAGAACAGCAGTGCTCCCTCGACGACGAAGCCGCTCGACATCTCCCAGAACGCGCCGAACCCGTGGCGGAGCAGCAGGGCAAGTGCGAACGACGCGCCGGCCATGGCCACGTCGTGAGCCGCGACCAGGTACGCGCGTTTGACAATCAAACCTGTCCGGATGCGCCGCATGTCACGCCCGTTTCGATGCGCCGCATCATGCCCGAGCGGCGGCGTGAAGATACCACAGCAGCGTTGCGACGAGCATCGCCCCCGCCGCGAGTGCCGCCGCTGCAGCGGCCCAACTTTGCTGGGAGGCGAGCGCAAGCCCCATTAGTAGCAGATTGTGGCTGCCGATCACTGCGGCTGTACGTCCATGGCTCCAGCCGGTCGCCACCACGCGCTGATAGAAGTGCTCGCGATGCGCCTGCCACACGCACCGGCCGCGCAGCAGACGACGAACCAACGTGACTGTCGCGTCGGCCAAGTAGTAGGCCGGCAACAGCAACGCCGCCTGCCATGCACCCGCCGCTGCCAGCGCCAGCAAGAGCCATCCGGCCAGATAGCCGAGCGGGACACTCCCTACATCGCCGAGAAAAATCCTGGCGGGATGCCAGTTCCAGAACAGAAAGCCCAGCGAGACGCCAGCAAGCGCCAGCCCGAGCGGCCCGAGCCCGGCAGGTACGGTACCGAGTAGTGCGAGCAGGAACGCGCCAAAGCCGAGGCTCGCGCCCTCGGTGCCACTGAGCCCATCGATCCCGTCCATGAAGTTGAACAGGTTCACGAACCAGAGCCAAGCCGCAGCCGCCAGCGCGTGATCGACGAGGGCCGGAACGGTACCCTGGAGAATGAGCCCGTCGCCGGGGAGCGAGGCGATACCGGCGCCAACCGCCAGCACCTGCACCCCAAGTCGCAGGAAGACCGATAGGCCACCGCGCAGGTCATCGAGCCAGGAGACCGCAGCGAGCCCGAGCGCGCCAACGAGCGCAATCCAGAAGTGCGCCTCTGAGCTTGCCGACGCGCCCGAGAGCCAAAGCGCGAGCCATGCTGCGAGCAGGACTCCGATAACGACGATGCCGCCGCCACGCGGTATTGCGGTCTGGTGGCTCGAACGCTCGCTGGGCCGATCCATGACACCGTGGCGCCGCAGTAGCGCTCGCGCCAGACCGGTCAGTGCTGCCACAACCACCACGCTCGCACCGCCCGCCGCGAGGGATGCCGTGAGACTCACCGCGTCCATCGGGGCGCCGTATTCGCTGGCCACCCATCACCCGTCATTACCCTTGCCTCCACACTGGAGTAGTCCGAATGGTCGTATCAAAGGTGAGCATTGAGAAGTTTAGACGTAACTGCCCAGGTCGTCTGATTTGTCATTTTGGGCCAGTGGATTGAGGCGTTTCTCGTTCGGAGTTGGTGGAAAGGGCTTGACGGGAATTTCGGGAAATGACTCAACAACGACATGAGCAATCCCGAGTCGCCGCGCGGCCCTTCGACGGGAGCAGCGCCCGAAACGCCCGCGCAGAAGATCGCCCGCCTGGAGGAGGAGAACGCCCGGCTTCGGGAGGAAAATGCCTGGCTTCGGCAGCAGAACGCGCGGCTGGAAGAGCAAGTCGCGCGTCTCGTCGAGCGCATCGAGGAGTTGGAGCGCCGTCTCGGCCTCAACAGCGGCAACAGCGTCAAGCCGCCTTCGAGCGATGGGCTGAGGAAGCCGAATTCGAAGCGGCGAACCCGAAGCCTGCGCGGCAAATCGGGCCGCAAGCCCGGTGGCCAGCCCGGCCACAAGGGCAAGACGCTGCGCCGCGCCGATCACCCGGATCGGGTGAAGGATCACGTCCCGGCTTCCTGCAAGGGATGCGGTTCGCCGCTTTCGGACGCGGCCAGGGCGGGAACGCCCGTCGCCCGCCAGGTGTTCGATCTGCCCGAGCCGAGCCCCCTGGAGGTGACCGAGCACCGGGCGCATGCCAAGTGCTGCGGGCATTGCGGGACGGTGACCCGGGCGGCGTTCCCCGACGGGGTGTCGGCGCCGGTGCAGTACGGCCCGCGCATTGCCGGGGTGGCGGTCTACCTTCAGCACGCTCACTTCCTGCCGGAGGATCGGCTGTCGCAGGTGATGGCCGAGCTCTTCGGCGCGCCGGTGACGGCTGCGACGTTGGCGACGATGAGCGAGAGGGCGGCCGAGCGGCTGCGGGACGCGGCCTTGCACATACAGGACCTGGCGGCGGGCACGGCGCGGGTGAAACACATGGACGAGACCGGCTTGCGGATCGGCGGTCAGACGCAGTGGCTTCATGTGATCTGCACGCCGCTGCTGGCGGCGTACCGGGTCAGCGGCAAGCGCGGCGCCCTGCTCTCGGGTGTCTCCGGCATCGTCGTGCACGATCACTGGAAGCCGTACTTCGCGATGGAAGGGGTGGAGCACGGCCTGTGCAACGCCCATCACCTGCGGGAGTTGCAGGCGCTGGTGGACATCGAAGGGGAGGCTTGGGCCCGGCGGATGCAGCAGCTCCTGCGCCGAGCCAATCGCGCCGCCCGCATCGCGCTGGACAAGGATATCGCCGTTCCGGCGAGGCTTGTGGCGCTGATCGAGCGCCGATACGACGAGATCATCGCCGATGCGCTGGCCTTTCACGAGAGCCAACCACCGTTCTCGCCTGGCAAGAGGAAGAAGCGCCGGAAGCGAAGGATCGGTCACAATCTGGCCTTGAGGCTGCGCGACCACAAATGCGCGGTGCTCCGGTTCCTGATCGACCTCGAGGTCGGGTTCACGAACAACGAGGCCGAGCGCGACCTTCGGATGATGAAGCTGCGCCAGAAGATCTCCGGGGGCTTCCGGTCCGCGCAGGGGGCCGAGAACTTCGCCATCCTGCGCAGCGTCATCACCACCGCCAGAAAGCAGGGCTGGAATATCATCGAAGCCCTGACCAGCCCATCGGATCGGCTCATCGCCACCGTCAAGTGCGCGTAAGCTCACCTGGCACGGGTTCTCCAACAGCGGAGCCATTCTCATAAACGATCATGGTCGACGCCGTGCTGGACCACCCCATAGAATGAAATCGGTGCCCGTCGCGCGGGCGGACTTCGGGCCACATCGGGGTAGCTTACCGGTCGCAGTCCGCAAGAGGGGCATCGTGAGCTGTGAAACCCGGCGACCCCAGAGGAGCACACGGGCGTCGCGTGGGTAGCGTTGTGCCGAATCCCAGAGAATTTTCACAGCAAGAACCTGGGCGGTTACGTTTAGACGAGGGAACTTGCCGACTCATTCACATCCGACGCGATACAACGTGATACGGCGTGGCGGCAGGGCGCGCGATATGACATAGTGGTGGCAGATTCACGGTTGCCCCGGTTCGCCTTCTAGACTGCTTCAACGAGATTGTCCCAGTGAGGTCCATTAACTGATGTACTCGCGGCTCGACCCTGCCACGCTGGCCTTTGAAATTGGGGTCGATGACTATCTCGCTACGCTTGCCGCGAGGCACGCCGGACTCGAACGGGCTATCCAGGAAGAGGCCTGCCGGCCGGCGCCCGACGGACTGTCTCTAACCCACCTGAAGCGACGAAAACTCAAGGTAAAGGACGAAATAACACGGTTGCGAAGGGCTGCGACGGGTGAAGACCGTCGCTCGGGCGCCCACTGTCGGCGCTAGAACCGCCTCAAGCCGGCGGTGAGCACCGACGGAGCATTTCCATGCCGGAATGCAGGATATTTCGGTTGGAAATGGTAACTGCCCAGGTCGTCTGATTTGTCATTTTGGGCCAGTGGATTGAGGCGTTTCTCGTTCGGAGTTGGTGGAAAGGGCTTGACGGGAATTTCGGGAAATGACTCAACAACGACATGAGCAATCCCGAGTCGCCGCGCGGCCCTTCGACGGGAGCAGCGCCCGAAACGCCCGCGCAGAAGATCGCCCGCCTGGAGGAGGAGAACGCCCGGCTTCGGGAGGAAAATGCCTGGCTTCGGCAGCAGAACGCGCGGCTGGAAGAGCAAGTCGCGCGTCTCGTCGAGCGCATCGAGGAGTTGGAGCGCCGTCTCGGCCTCAACAGCGGCAACAGCGTCAAGCCGCCTTCGAGCGATGGGCTGAGGAAGCCGAATTCGAAGCGGCGAACCCGAAGCCTGCGCGGCAAATCGGGCCGCAAGCCCGGTGGCCAGCCCGGCCACAAGGGCAAGACGCTGCGCCGCGCCGATCACCCGGATCGGGTGAAGGATCACGTCCCGGCTTCCTGCAAGGGATGCGGTTCGCCGCTTTCGGACGCGGCCAGGGCGGGAACGCCCGTCGCCCGCCAGGTGTTCGATCTGCCCGAGCCGAGCCCCCTGGAGGTGACCGAGCACCGGGCGCATGCCAAGTGCTGCGGGCATTGCGGGACGGTGACCCGGGCGGCGTTCCCCGACGGGGTGTCGGCGCCGGTGCAGTACGGCCCGCGCATTGCCGGGGTGGCGGTCTACCTTCAGCACGCTCACTTCCTGCCGGAGGATCGGCTGTCGCAGGTGATGGCCGAGCTCTTCGGCGCGCCGGTGACGGCTGCGACGTTGGCGACGATGAGCGAGAGGGCGGCCGAGCGGCTTGCGGGACGCGGCCTTGCACATACAGGACCTGGCGGCGGGCACGGCGCGGGTGAAACACATGGACGAGACCGGCTTGCGGATCGGCGGTCAGACGCAGTGGCTTCATGTGATCTGCACGCCGCTGCTGGCGGCGTACCGGGTCAGCGGCAAGCGCGGCGCCCTGCTCTCGGGTGTCTCCGGCATCGTCGTGCACGATCACTGGAAGCCGTACTTCGCGATGGAAGGGGTGGAGCACGGCCTGTGCAACGCCCATCACCTGCGGGAGTTGCAGGCGCTGGTGGACATCGAAGGGGAGGCTTGGGCCCGGCGGATGCAGCAGCTCCTGCGCCGAGCCAATCGCGCCGCCCGCATCGCGCTGGACAAGGATATCGCCGTTCCGGCGAGGCTTGTGGCGCTGATCGAGCGCCGATACGACGAGGTCATCGCCGATGCGCTGGCCTTTCACGAGAGCCAACCACCGTTCTCGCCTGGCAAGAGGAAGAAGCGCCGGAAGCGAAGGATCGGTCACAATCTGGCCTTGAGGCTGCGCGACCACAAATGCGCGGTGCTCCGGTTCCTGATCGACCTCGAGGTCGGGTTCACGAACAACGAGGCCGAGCGCGACCTTCGGATGATGAAGCTGCGCCAGAAGATCTCCGGGGGCTTCCGGTCCGCGCAGGGGGCCGAGAACTTCGCCATCCTGCGCAGCGTCATCACCACCGCCAGAAAGCAGGGCTGGAATATCATCGAAGCCCTGACCAGCCCATCGGATCGGCTCATCGCCACCGTCAAGTGCGCGTAAGCTCACCTGGCACGGGTTCTCCAACAGCGGAGCCATTCTCATAAACGATCATGGTCGACGCCGTGCTGGACCACCCCATAGAATGAAAATCGGTGCCCGTCGCGCGGGCGGACTTCGGGCCACATCGGGGTAGCTTACCGGTCGCAGTCCGCAAGAGGGGCATCGTGAGCTGTGAAACCCGGCGACCCCAGAGGAGCACACGGGCGTCGCGTGGGTAGCGTTGTGCCGAATCCCAGAGAATTTTCACAGCAAGAACCTGGGCAGTTACTGGAAATGTTCATGTCGTGATTGACAGGGCGCCCTCGTAGCATCAGGGTCGGCAGTCGCCTGCCGATTCTAACTAACGAATCGACGGGCACGTGCATGATTCACGGGGACTGATTCGGGGTATGGATCGAGGATCTCGCCGTTGGATAGGCTCAATAGCGGCGCTCGCGCTGATCGCGGCAGTTGCCGTGGCCCTGGCCGCGCCAATCCAGACAGCACTTGCATCGGTTGAAGCCGAAACGGAACTGGAGACCCTTCGATTCGGGCGCGGCGACAGTCTGTCGGTCTTGCTTAACCGGTCGGGCGTGCACGCTGTCGACGCCGACCGAATCATCAAGGCGATCCGGAAAAGAACGAATCTGCGGCGCATGTCGGTCGGCCGCGAGGTGCGGTTCCTGTTCAGGGCTGAAGGGGAGCAACGTCGCGTTCCAATCGCGGTCAGCGTGGAGACGCAGACGGGGCACTACGTCGAGGCAACCCGTACGGCGAAGGGCGGCTACAGTGCGCGGCAGACCAGTATCCCCCTCACTCAGCCAGTCTCGCTCTCCGAGGTCGCGTTCGAGCGCGACGGACGCACCATTACCGTACGACGCAATGAAACGATCAGCGGCATCCTGCGCCGCAACGGCGTCGACAGGGAGACCGTGGACGCCGTTACGGGCGCACTACAGGCGAACTTTGACCCGCGCGACCTGATGCCGGGCCACAAGATTACGCTTGTGGCAGGGCGCGACGCGAACGGTGCTCCCCATTTGACCGGTGTTGCGGTCTACCTCGACGACGACGAGGCGGTGGCGGTCGTCCGCACTGATGGCGGCGGCTTCGCCTCGCGTCGCGCCACGGCCTCCGCGCTCCGCGCTGCAGGACTACAAACTGCCGCTGCACCGGCCGCGGAGGAGGCCATTCCGCTGCAGAAGCCGACCCGTGAGACGGTCGAGACCGGAGCCGAGATCGCGGACCAGCTTGGCGCCGACACCCCTCCCTACGACGGCCCGCAGCGCACCGTCGAGCCAAACTTCATTGAGCTGAGCCGTACACTGCGCTCGGGTCGCACTCTGATGGATGTGCTGCTGGATGCAGACGTGCGCAGACCCGAAGCGGATGCGCTCGTACAAAGCCTGCGGCGCGTGTTCAACCCGCGGCGCCTTCCCGCGGGCGTTACCGTGCGTGTGACCAAGAAACCGGTGGAGGGCTTCGAGCCGCGCATCGCTTTGCTCGACATCGAGCTCCCGAAAGGACGGCACATTGTCGTGGAGCGCGGGGAGAAGGGACGTTTCTCCAGTCGCATTACGAAAGAGCCACCGGCGCCCGCCGAGCCGCGCGCGGTGGCCATTGCCGCAGAGGTAGACCGAACGGAGCCGATCGCAGCACCGGCCACGCCAGCCGACGCCCTGCCGCCCTCCGCCACACGGATCACGGTGCGGTCGGGCGATACGCTCATGGCGGTGTTGCGGCGCCACGGGATCGACCGTGTCGAGGCGGACCGCGCCATTCAAGCGACCCGCAAGCTATTCAACCTTAGGCGGCTTCGCGTCGGGCAGGAAATTACCCTGGTAACGGGCATCGACGAGACGGGCGCGGACACCCTCAAGGCCGTGGCGCTGCGGGTCGGCGACGACCGCTACGTTAAGGTAAGCCGCGTCGCGAGCGGCTACTTCGACGCGGCAGAGGTTGATCGGCTCGGGCTCATGACCTCCCCACTGACGCGTGTCGCCACAGTTGCCACGCCGCCGGACGACAAACCGCAGCGCGACCGGGCAAGCGTGGCCGATCGCGGCCAGGTGATGACGGGCGCCTTCGTCGCCGCCGCCGCACCGTTCGCCACCCTCTCCTCCGGGCTTGAGCCGCAAGGCGCTGCGGATCCCCATGGCGGCACCGTCAACGGGACCGTCCTTCCCGTCATCAAGGGCACCGTCAACGGTGCCTTCAACGACCTCGCCAGCACTCCGCTCGACGGAAACGACGGCTTGGTACGCAAGGCGGTGGTCATTCGCAGCGGGGACACGCTATCGGTAGCGTTGACCCGGGCCGGCGGCACCCGCGAGGAGGCGGAGGCCGCAATCGTCGCCTTCCGCGAGGTTCACAATCCGCGCAAATTGCGGGTCGGCCAGACGCTCTCCCTCGCGTTCGAGCCGGAGAACGAATCGAACGGCACCCCGAGGCTCGCCGCACTCGCCCTCGATGTGGCGGCGGACCGCGACGTCGTGGTCACCCGCAGCGAGGATGGCGCATTTCTGCCGAGCGTCGTGGACCGGCCGCTCGACCGCGTTCTGCAACGGACGGCGGGGACAATCGATTCCAGTCTCTACGTCTCGGCGCGCGCCGCGGGAATGCCGAACCAGGTTCTCATGGAGATGGTGCACATCTTCAGCTTCGATGTGGACTTCCAGCGCGAAATTCAGCGCGGCAATCGCTTCGAGGTCCTTTACGAGGCAGTGTTCAACAGGGACGGCGAGTTCGTGGAGAACGGCCCCATCCTCTACGCGAAGCTCGAGGTCGGCGAGCGCGAGGTGGAACTATTCCGCTACGAGCCCGACGAGGGGCCGGCGGACTATCTCGATGCTGCGGGTGCGAGCGTGCGCAAGGCGCTGATGCGCACGCCGATCAACGGCGCTCGGCTCTCATCGGGCTACGGCGTGCGCAAGCACCCGATCCTCGGCTACAACAAGAAGCACTTAGGGGTCGATTTCGCGGCGCCTATGGGCACGCCGATCTACGCTGGTGGCGACGGGACGATCACGATGAAGGGCCGCCACGGCAACTACGGCAAATACCTCCGAATTCGGCACAACAGCACCTACAGCACCGGCTATGCCCACCTTAGCGGCTACGCCAAGGGCATAAAGAAGGGCAAGCGGGTGCGCCAGGGGCAAGTCATCGCCTACGTCGGCTCCACCGGAATGTCGACCGGGCCGCACCTCCACTACGAGGTGATGCGGGGCAACAAGCGGATCAACCCGATGACGCTCAAGCTGCCCTCCGGCCGCAAGCTAAAGGGCCACGAGTTGGCCGAGTACCAGGCGCAGGTACAGAAGATCACGATCCTGCTCGCAGAGGTGCCGGTGATCACGAAGCTCGCCAACCGTTAGCCCCGACGCCTCTCCAGGATTGCGACCCGCGGCGGCACACGCGACGCGCATTGCCCCGTACGCCTAGCCCGCATTTCTCACCACCAACACGGTTGGGCGCGCCGTCGCGCATAACCATTTCATTTCAATAGCTTGGGAGAAGACACGAGCGTGCGCCCGACGCCGGAACGAGGAAAATAATCACCCAGTAACCACCCCGAAGTAAACTCCAGACCACTCCTGACCTCAAAAGCCCGCGGAAACCCCGGCAGCGGGATCGCCGCCCCGTCCTCCGCAGCCGCGCACGGCCCAGCCATGCCGTCGCCCATCCGGGCCTCGGCGGCGCCGCAGGGCCGCCCGGCCCGGCGGCGTGCGGCCCCCCGCCTTCAACCCGCATCACGATCCTTGCTCCGCGCCGGCGCCCTCACGCCGGCAGGAGGGAGAGCCCGGCCTGAAGCGGGGCGCGGCGTGCGGCGTCCGGCGAGAGGCGTCCTCGCCGCTTCCACTCACAGGCTAGCGGGAGGCGGCACATGCAGATCAACGGCACACTCCATGGAAACGCCCGAACCTACCTCACCCACCTGTTCGGGCAAGGGCTCGATGACCAGCGCTACGTGGTCGAGCGGTACCTGTCCGACTACTAGGGCCAGATCCGGCCCTGGCGGCCCGGCAAGGGATCGAAGGGCGGACGCAAGCAGGCGCGCAAGGCGATGAGCTTGCGGGCCGTTCAGCGGCTGCGGCCCGAGCGCCACGAGGTCATCGTCTGCACCGGGGTCAACCTGACGGACTCGGGCATGCAAATGTGGGGGAGCTACGCGGCGGGCATTTTCGTCGACGCCCGGCGCCGCTGATCCACCGTCGGCGGGGTGTCCGCTGCGGGCGCCCCGCCGCCTCTTCGTCTCTCCCTGCCGTCTTCAACGACCGGGCTCGCCATGGCACGATGCGTCTCGATCCC
Organism: Alphaproteobacteria bacterium; assembly: GCA_963422645.2. Lineage (GTDB taxonomy): Bacteria > Pseudomonadota > Alphaproteobacteria > UBA828 > UBA828 > WTGU01. Next base: position 71,456 of record CAXXVO010000002.1, on the reverse strand, counting down.
CGGCATCAGCCCTCTATCCCGGACACGACCATGCCCGAAGCCGATCTTCTGCAAGCCTGCCTCGACGAGCTCGACGGCTTCGACGACTTCCTCGACCGAAGGGAGCTGGCGGAGCAGCACGCGCCGGTGCTTCTCGGCAGGACGGGCATGGCTTCCATGCTCGCCGCCCGCATCGCGCGGACCGCGGACTCGGAGCGCAACGCTCCGCTCGACCTGTTCGGGGTCCTGGTCGAACGGGCGCAACGCGATGCCGAGAACCGACGCCGCTTCGGCGAGCCCTTCCTCGCCGAGGCGCGCGGCGCCATCGATACCCTGGCCGCCCGCGGCGACCTCCCGGACCACGCCGCGCTCGGTCTGGCACGCGCCTTCATCCGCGCAGGCCTGGATGCGCCGGAATGCCTCTTCCCGATCTTCGCCGGCGAACCCGGCACCGGCCAGGCGCTTGCCGCGTTTCCCGGCCTGCTGGACGGGGAGATCGACCGTCTCGCGCGCCATGCGGGCGGCGACGATCATCTGCTGCACGACCTCCTCGCCAACCTGATGGCGGTCCTTCCGTCCGAGTTCAGGCCGACCTTCGTCCACCATGTTTCGGGGCGCGAAGAGGAGCGGTACGGCCGCGCCGCCCTCTACTGGCTGCTGGACCGCTCGCCCGAGGTTCGCCTGGCGGCCGCCAGCGGCCTCTCCGGCCGGGTGCGGGGCGACGCCATGGAGCCCGCCCTGCCGGCGCTCGTGCCGCTCATCCGGAACTGGATGCCGGCGGATTCCGCGCGTCCCTTGCTGGATACCGCCCTGCGCGAGACCCGGCTGCGGGGCCGCTTCCACCCGATGGCGCGCCCCGCGGGCCGTCCGACGCGTTTCCTCGCCGCCCTGCCGGCCGGCTCGAGCATGCAGCATCTCGCCGCCATGCTCGACCCTGCGGACGGACCCGCTTGCGCGGTGGTGGTGGTCAAGGCCGGCCACGGCGTCACCATCGCGCGCATCTTCCGGGACGACGAAGCCCTGAGTGCCGCGTGCAACCTGGAGGACGAGCTGGGGGCGCTCGACGTACCGTTCGAAGCCTTCGAGACCGCGCTTTCCGCCGCGCTCGCGGACGGACTTGCCGAAGGGCGGCCTCCACCGGCCTATCTGATCGACGTCGCCGCCGGCTTTGGCCTTTCCGAGCTGCGCCCGCGGGCGATGACGGCGCCCGACTGGCTCACGGAACTCGACCCGGGAGGCGCGATCGCCGGCCTGCCCGACGCGGAGCGGGACGAGCTGATCCGCCGCAGCTCTGCGTGGCCCGACGACCGGCCGATCATGGACACATGGTTCGAGGGCACGGCGCTGCTGGACGAATCGCTGAAGGCCGCTGACGGTCCACGGCAGACGCTCGAAGCTTTCCGGGCGCGCCTCGAAGAGAGGCGCGGCGACTGGGCCCTTCTCGTGCTGCGCGCCGCCCATGTCCTGAAGGCCGCCGGCGACGCCGACTGGCGCTCCTTCGCCGCCGTGGCCTCGGCCCTGCTCGACGGACGCGCGCTCAAGGGCATCCCGATCATGGATAGCATCTTCCTCGCCACCGTCGACGTCTGGCACGAGGAGGAACGCCGGCTTCGCGCCGGCGACGCAGGGCGTCCGGACCCGTTGGCCGCCCTTGCCGAGGCGGCGGCGTGGCCGGAGGGGGACCTGCATTGCGCTGCTTCGCTGGCCTGGCTCGACGGCTACGTCGCGGCCGCGGTGCTCGCGCCCCGGGAGCCCCGTCCCGCGGAATGGCTGCACGCGCTCGCGGACGGGGTCCGGGGCATCGGCGGCGAGGGGACCGGGGAGTTCCTGCGCCGCGCACCGGAGCGCCACAACGAGTTCGACCGCGGTATCGGAGAGAGCGGCTTCGCCGCGGACGCGCTCGCCGCTCTCGGCGACGGCGAGCTGACGACCTGGGCGCGAGGATTCGCTCAGGGGGTGCGCATCCTCGACGACGACTGGCCGAGAGACGAGCTCGAAATCGAGGACTACCCCGCGCTGTCCCTGCTCACCGCTCTCGCCGGCGGCGAGCCGTCCGGCCCCGCGGCTCGCGCCGATCTCCCGATCTTCTTCGAACGGAGGAAGCGGATGCGCGTCTCCTCCCTCAACCTTCCCAACGAGGCCTAGCGCTTCCACGCCGGCCGGTCGGCGCGGACCGATTCCGTACGGGAGAGATCGGCAGCCCCGTAAGAACCGCCCATCCCTCGTCTTCGGTGCGCGGAGAGACGGCGGCGGCCACGCGCCTCATACGGGGCGATCCATCATCGGCCCGTGCGAACCCTGTGCCGCTGCCGCAGCCATCGCAGCAACCTGCACCCAGGCCCGACACCTCGATCACCCCCGCGCGGTGCGGCCGTCCTCCCGGCAATGCGCGCTCAGTGACCCGTCCCCCGGTCCTTCGCGAGCCTCACATCGAACGACAGGAAGCGGTCGAAGAGGGGGGTCTTGCGCCAGCCCACCTCGAACCTCTCCGGAGGCCCGTGGTATTCGAGCAGCCCGAACCAGCGCAAAGGTTGCAGAACGCGGCCCGCGAACATCGTGCCCTCCGCGTTCCAGTGCAGTCCCGCCACAGAATCGTCGCGAACCGTGGTCAGCGTCCTGAGCGTGTCCGCGCTCTGCCACTCTCCGGCCACGTTCGAGAGCCCCCAGAGGATCACGCCGGTATCGTCCTGCGGCCACCGGCCCGGCAGCCCTCGCGGAAACGTCTCCACGAACTCCGAGAGGTCCGCGCGCCAGAAGAGGTGTCTGAACAGCAGCGCCTGGAGGGCGCCCCGTCGTCCGGGTTCGCGCATCTCGCGCCCCAACGCGGTCAACTGGCCCAGGAACGCCTGCCCGTCCATGAGCCCGGCCAGGTCCATCAGCCGATGCAGCAGGTGAAGCTCCCAGACGTCTCCCTCACGCAGCGCCTTTCCCGTCCGGAACTGCTCGGTCGCCTCCATTCCCGGCCAGGTCATCGCCTCGCGCATCGACGCGACCATCTCGCGCCCGAAATGCCCCTTCTCGGTGAACCTCGGCAAGAACTCGTTGCTTATCAGTTCGAGCGCGATCAGGGCATTGCGCACGAAGGCCGATTCTGCGAACGCCTCGTCCGGCAGGTCCGCCGCCAGCCGCAGTGTCGGGTTATCCGCCGCCGGTTCCGTCCGCAGCGCCCGGGCGCTCTCCGGCTCCAACAGGGTCCAGACCGGCTCCACGCCGCCCGGCCAGTCCGACATCTCCAGCATCGCGCCTGAGTTGCCGGGCTCGCCATCGCCGTCATCCCCGGGCACCGCCGCATCCGGTTGCCAGCCCCGTTTCACCGCCTCCCTGAGACCTTTTGCCGCCTTGAACGACGGTACCTTCGACGCCGGTATCCGCACACTCTCGCCCGTCGCCGGGTTGCGGCCCTGCCTTGCAGCCCGGTTCCGCGTCCTGAACGTGCCGATGAGCGCGCGCGGTCTTTCAGCGGGGATCGGGGCCTGATCCGCTCGGATTTGTTGAGGTTTTGGGGCGGGTGCCCCTCGGCGAACTTGCAAGAAGTTCGCCGGGGGGCTTTGTCTCGTGGTGACGGTCACAATCGCCAGAGACGGCCCCAATGTCGCACAACATTTTCCGCCACTCCATGCTTTGCAACGCCCTGGTCTGGGCCTGGCTGCGCGAGGTCGATGAGGCCGAGGCGGCGCGCTGCCGCGAGGCGGGCTGCCGACACTGCCCCGGCAAGCTGCACAGCGCGACGTATCCGCGCAAGCCGTACGGTCTGGCAGCCGAGTTGAGGGAAGAGGGCACGCGGCGGTTCAGCTTCTGCTGCGCGGATTGCCGCCTGCGAGCGACCCCACCATCGGTACGATTCTTCGGGCGCCGCTTTTATCTGGGCGCCCTGTTCGTTCTGTTGAGTGCACTGGTTCTGAGAGGCGGGGTGCGGTTGCAGACGATCAAGCGGAAGTGGGGGGTCTCGGTCGCCACACTGCGCCGCTGGCGGAAGTGGTGGCTGGAGGCGTTCCCGGCGACGGAGCCCTGGGGAGCGAAGCGTGGCGAACTGGTGATGCCACCCGAGGAGGTGCCGCTGCTCTTCGTGCTGCGGCAGATGCGGGGCGGACGCTTCGGTGAGCGTCTGTTCCTGAGCCTGATCTGGTTCAAGCCGTGGACGGGCTATTGCGGGCTCGGCGATGGCTCGGCGCCGCCCGCAGAAAGTGTTCCTGTCACGCCCGGATAGGGCGTTCTACATGGGCATCTCTCCGATGCGGCGAGGGAGGGATGCCGGAATGGACAAGGACGACGCAGGCGCCAGGCGCGAGAAGTGGGCCCGGCTGCGCTTTGCGGTGGTGGGGCCGCTTCTGGCTTCACCGCCGCCTGCAGGCCAGCTGGGGGCCGAGTTCGAGCGTCTGTCGCAGCGCGACTGGGAGCACCCGTCGGGCAAGGGGCCGGTGCGCTTTGCGGCCTCGACGATCGAGCGCTGGTACTACCGGGCGCGGGCAGAGACCTTCCTTCAGCAGGGCCGGCAGGGCGGCGAGCACGCCGCCGAAGCGGACACCGCGGGCGGCGGCGGCGAACTGCGGTTCGACCGGCCCCGCCTGTCCACAACTGGCCAGAACCCGAGCCGGAACATCGCAAGTCGCACGCCCCATCGGCGCCTGCCGGTCCCGCCGATCGCGCGCGCTGCGATCCGTTTGCGGCTGCGCTTCCAGCCCCGGCGCCGTCTCCGGCCCCGGGGCACCGGTACTCTCTTCATCGACACGGCCTTCAGGAGCCGCACCCGCGTCAGGCGGCGCAGCCAGCGCTGAGCGTCCGGGCTCCCCATCCGCCTCCGTGTTGCCGATCAGTCCCTGACGGCGCCACTTGTTGACCGATGGCGCTGACACGCCGAGAACCCGGGCCGCCGCAGAGCCGCTCAGGCCCGATGCCAGCAACGCCGTCGCCTTCTCCGCCAACTCCGGAGTGAACACCGACGGCCCGCGACCGCGCCGGGGCTTCATGAACCCCGCTTCGCCCTCGGCCAGGTAGCGCCGTCGTGCGCGCTGCACCGTCGCGCGCGAGACAGCGAAAGCGTCAGCCAGTTCCTGCGGCGAGACCGCGCTGATCGCCGCGAGGCGGCCGATCCGCAAGAGCATGGCCGTGCGGTCATCGGCGGCGTGGCTGTCAAAGGGAATGAGGTTGGAAAAGTAGGTGAAGGTGTCGTCCGAGATCAGGACGGCGAAGCAGCTGTTGCCGATCGAGACCGCCTCTGGAGGGCACATTGGGAGGGTACTGGGCATGGTTGAGACCCCGTGCAATTGGTATCAAATTATAATATCAGACCTCGGGCGCGACACCCAGCGAAAAACCGCCTGAAACAACCGAAATGTATCAGAATTCAAGGAGTTCCCGGCACGCTGCCCAGAACAGCCAGCATCACGAGGTCAGGAAGTCTGAGACTAGCCACATCTACCAGCTCTATTCCTACCTTCGCAGCCAGGAACGCAGTGATGACCCGCGCTCGCTAAATTCGGAAGGCATGCTTCTCTATCCCGCCATCAAGTTCGATGTGGACGAGGCCGCCGAGATTCAGGGACATCTTATCCGTTTCGCGACAATTGATCTTGGCGCGCCGACGACTACAGTTGTGGAGCGTCTGCGTCAGTTGCCGCTTGCCAGCCGTATCCGACAAACGACCTGCGACCCGGCCGAAAATCGACTGGGGGAAATTGCATAGAAGCTCCCCAATAGCCGAGTCGACGGAGCGGATGGACCCGTCGGCCGACGGAGACATACCGACCTGCGGGGTATGGCTGGGCCGGAACCTGCGTTTCGACACGTCCCGGAGCGTGGCGGGGCAGACTGCGGAGGCAACGGTATCTAATTCCGTTTGACCAGTGACACGGTCACATATAGATTAGTGACCGATAAATCAGTCAGCATTTTGCCATGCCGAGCACACCGCGCTCCTACTCGCGCCTTACCGAAGAGGCGCTCCTTCTCCTGGGCAAGCAGGTCAGGCTCGCCCGGAAGCGCCGGCGCATGTCCGAAACCGATCTCGCGGCCCGTATCGGAGTGGCCCGAAGTACGTTGCAGCTCATCGAGAAAGGCAATCCCTCGGTCGCGATCGGCCTAGTGCTGGAAGCCGCCACCCTTACCGGCGTCGATCTGTTCGTTCCGGAGGCGACGACACTCGCGCCGCAACTTGAGCGGACCGACGACAAGCTCGCCCTGATGCCGGGCTCGATCCGCAAGTCCCGGCGCGAGGTCGATGATGACTTCTGACGCCTCCCGGCCGCGCGAGGCTTTCGTCTGGATATGGCTGCCAGGCAAGACCGTGCCCGTGGTCGCAGGCCGCATTCACGCCGAAGACGATCACTTCGTCTTCACCTATGGTCGTTCGTATCTGACCAGGAAAGACGCGATCCCGGTCTATGCGCCCGAATTGCCCTTGCGCGCCGGCGCCATCGTGCCCGAACCGCCACTCGAGATCGCCAATGCCCTACGCGACGCCTCGCCGGATGCCTGGGGGCGCCGGGTGATCGCTCATCGCCTCGCCGGAGCGGGTGGCGAGGCCAGTGAGATTGCCGACCTCGACGAGCTCACCTTCATGCTCCAGTCCGGCTCCGACCGCACCGGGGCGCTCGACTTTCAGGCTTCTCCCAGGGACTACGTTCCCCGCGAGGCCGACCACGAAACGCTCGAACGCATGCTGGATTCGGCCGACCGCGTCGATCGGGGCCTGCCGCTGGCGCCCGACCTGGCCGAGGCATTGCAGCACGGCACGGCGATCGGGGGAGCGAGGCCGAAGGCGCTCATCCGGGACGGCGACATCAAGTATGTCGCGAAATTCTCCTCGTCGACCGACACCTTCAGCGTCGTCAAGGCCGAGTTCATCGCCATGCGCCTCGCGAGCACTGTCGGCCTAAATGTTGCGCCGGTCGAGCTCGTGCGGGCGATGAACAAAGATGTTCTCCTGATCCGGCGCTTCGACCGGGAGCCTGCGGAGGGCGGCTGGAAGCGGCTTGCCATGGTTTCCGCGTTGACCCTGCTCGGCCTCGACGAGCGCTTCGCAGCCCACGCGTCCTACGAAGCGCTCGCCGACATCGTCCGGGCGCGCTTCACCGCTCCGGCCGAGATGCTGAAGGAACTTTTCGCGCGCATGACCTTCAATATTCTTGTCGGCAACACGGACGACCATGCCCGGAACCACGCCGCCTTCTGGGACGGCGCCAGTCTTGCACTCACGCCGGCCTACGACATTTGCCCACAATCGAGGACCGGACGCGAAGCCTCGCAGGCCATGCAGATCCACGGACGCGAGCGCCGCAGCCAACTGTCGCTCTGCCTCGCCGCCGCCAACAAGTTCCTTCTCACGGACGAACGCGCGCTGGCGATCATGAAGGACCAGATCGCAGCGATCGCGGCCAACTGGGACGCGGTCTGTACCGAGGCTCAAATCAGCGAGGCTGATCAAAGTTTACTCTGGCGACGGCAATTCATGAACGATCTGGCATTTGAGGGGTTGCAGGAGCGGCTTGCCGCGATCATCCATTGAAGGTGATACGGTTTACCCGTATCTGCTGCGAGGCCTGGACATCGAGCGACCGAACCATGTCTGGCGCAGCGACATCACCTACATCCCGGTTTGCCGCGGCTTCCTCTACCTAGCCCGCATTATGCGTCACGGCGAGAGGATGTGATGGCGAACGTGGCGTAAGTCGTTGGCATCGGGTAGAAATTCGTTTCCCAGCGCATTTCTGCCGAAGCCACGAAAGCGCCACGCCGCCATGACCGAAGATACTCTTCTCCCGTTCGATCTTCCAGCCGTACAACGCAAGAAGGTAACCGCCGATTTCGCGGGCGGGTCGATCTCGTCGGACGGCGGGCTGGTGCTGCTGCGCGCGGCGGAGCGCCGGCTCGGCCTGGCCGAGGCGCTGGCGGGCTGCATCCGGGAGTGGCGCGACCCGGAGCGGGTGGTCCACACGCTGCCGGCGATGCTTCGCTTCCGCATGTTCGCGATCGCCTGCGGATATGAGGATGCCGACGACTGCGACGCCCTGCGCGGCGATCCCCTCTTCAAACTGGCCGTGGGCCGGGCGCCGGAGAGCGGCCGCGATCTCTGTTCCCAACCCACCATGAGTCGGCTGGAGAACGCGCCCTCGCGCAGCGAGGTGGCGCGCATGACGGCTGCCCTGGTCGATATCTTCTGCCGCTCCTTCCCGAGCCCGCCCGCGGCGATCACGCTCGACATCGACGACACCTGCGACGCGGTGCACGGCCATCAACAGCTGTCGCTGTTCAACGCCTTTTACGACACGCGGTGCTTCCTGCCGGTGCACGTCTACCATGTCGAGAGCGGCAAGCCGGTGGCGGTTCTCCTGCGCCCCGGCAAGACGCCGTCGGGCGCCGAGGTCCGCATCCTCCTCAAGCACCTGGTGCGGCGCATCCGCCGGCACTGGCCGCGCACCCGGCTCACATTCCGGGGGGACAGCCACTACGGCCGGACCGAGGCCATGGCGTGGTGCGAGGAGAACGGCGTCGACTACATCTTCGGCCTGGCGGGCAATCCCGTGCTGCACCGCTTCGCATACGGCGTCGCCGACGACCTCAAGGTGCGCCGCGCCGAGGCCGGCGCCGAAAAGATGCGGAGCTTCGCCGCCTTCGACTACGCCGCCGGTTCGTGGAACCGCGAACGCCGGGTCGTCGCCCGGCTGGAGGCCACCGCGCGCGGCTTCGACGCCCGCTACATCGTCACCTCGCTCGGCGGTGACGCCCGCCATCTCTATGAAGATATTTACTGCGCCCGCGGACAGGCGGAAAACCTCATCAAGCTGCACAAGGGCCAGCTCGCCTCGGACCGGACCTCCTGCCAGAGCCCGCTCGCCAACCAGTTCAGGCTGGTCCTGCACACCGCGGCCTACTGGCTGATGCTCGCCCTGCGCGATGCCGTGCCCCGCAGGATGCCGCTCGCCTGGGCCGAGTTCGCGACCCTCAGGAAAAGCCTGCTCAAGATCGGCGCCCGCGTCGTCGAGAGGGCCGCCCGCATCCGCATCCACTTCGCTTCGGCCTGTCCCGACGCCGCCCTGTTCCGCCTGCTGGCCGGGCGCCTCGCCGCCTCGGGCCCCTGATCGCCGGGGCGCCGTGCCCCGCGAACCCGAGACCCTTCAACCCCCAACCCCGACACCGAAAACTTCAGATCCCGGCACCGAAATGGCGCCGAACGCCAACCCCTGCGCGCTCGAACTTAACCGATAAACGCGGCGTCCCACGAATAAGTCGGGCTAGTGACGATCATGGACTGGGCGAGCCGCTATGTGCTGGCCTGGCGGCTCCTGTCGAACGCGCTGGACGCGGGCTTCTTGTACCGCCGCGCTCGGCGAGACCCGTCGACGTGCGGGTCTATGCCGAACGCATCGTCATCCCCCCGGATCGGGAAGCCGTCGCACTGCATCAACAATCCGACGAATTGATTCCTTGTTGCTGTCACGAAAGACTTCTGCCAAAGTCTGACAGAGCCACGACCACCTCCGCCGTGAAACCGACTGTATGTCCAGCACGATGATCGCGAGCCTCATTCCCGCACAAGACCAATCATCATTCTCAATGCAAACCACCCACATTGTCACGGCCATTGTGATCCTCTCTTCAATCTGACTAAACCGATCTGCCTCTAGCTCAGTCCCGAGCCAACTCATGCTTGATAAAAATCTCATACGCAAAATCAACACTGGCCGTTGCCTCGTCCTCGTCGGATCCGGCCTGTCTTGCGAAATTGGTTACCCTTCCTGGCATCGGCTCGCAGAACAGAGCTATCAACAACTATCGCATTCCGGCGTCCCTATTGATGACAATTCGTACCGAAAGTATCTTGATAACAGCAAGTACGCTGAACTCTTTCGACAAATTGAACGTGATTTGGGAGGAAATCGTCAAGCTCTCATTGACCTAATTCAACCATTGTTGATCCCCTCAAAGAAAAAGAAGGGAATGCTCTATGAATTAATCGCGCGATGGCCGTTTGCTTGCTATTTGACTACGAATTACGACGATGAGATAAGCTTTGCACTGGCTTCGTCTCAACAGCACTTTACCGTAATCCAAAACGCACCCTGAACCGCTCCGGGTTTGTCGGAGGCTCCAACTCTTGAGAAAGTGGAGCCATTATGAGCAAGACAAGGAACAGAGGTTTTCTTCTGAGGTTCGCGCCCGTGCGGTGCGGATGGTTGTGGATCACGAGGGCGAACACGCCTCGCGTTGGGCGGCTGTTTCCTCGATAGCTGGGAAGATCGGCTGCACGGCGCAGACGCTCAATGAGTGGGTGAAGAGGTTCGAGCGCGACAGCGGCGTGCGCGCCGGCGTCCCCAGCGAGGTCGCCGAGCGGTTGAAAGCCCTGGAGCGGGAGAACCGCGACCTCCGGCAGGTCAACGAGATCCTGCGCAAGGCGAGCGCCTATTTTGCCCAGGCGGAGCTCGACCGCCGGTTCAAGCCATGATCGCGTTCATCGACGATCACCGCGAGGCGCACGGGGGCGAGCCGATCTGCAAGGTGCTGCCGATCGCCCCGTCGACCTACTACGACCATGTGGCCAGGCGGCGCGATCCGGCCAGGCTGTCGGCGCGGGCGAAGCGGGATATGGCTCTCAAGGTCGAGGTCCGGCGCGTCTTCGAAGAGAACTTCCGTGTCTACGGCGTGCGCAAGGCGTGGCGGCAATTGCAGCGGGAAGGCTTCGATGTCGCTCGCTGCACTGTTGAGCGGCTGATGCGGGAGATGGGTCATCGACGTGCCCACCCTGCGTCTCGACCGGCCCGGCGACCGTCAACGCCTGCAGCAGACCGTGGAGCGCATCGAACCGCGCCTCCTGATCCTCGATCCCCTGGTCCGCCTGCACAGCGTCGACGAGAACGCCGTCGCAGAGATCGCCCCCATCCTCGGCTTCCTGCGCGAACTGCAGCGCCGCTTCGAAACCGCCGTCCTCCTCGTCCACCACGCCCGCAAGAGCGGCGGCACCCGGCCGGGGCAGGCCCTGCGCGGGAGCAGCGAGCTGCACGCTTGGGGTGACTCAAATCTGTACCTGCGCCGGCGCGACAAGAAGATCGTCATGACGGTCGAGCAGCGCGACGCCCGGGGCCTCAACGACATCGAGCTGGAACTCGTCGACGGCGGACATGGGCCGGCCTTCCGTCTGCACCAGGACGCGGCAGATGAAGACAGGCACGAGCCCGCCACCGTCGAGCAGCGCGTCTTCAAGGCGATCGAGCAGGCCGAAAAGCCGCTCTCGAAAGCCCAGATCCGCTCACGCGCCGCTGCCCGCAACGCCACCGTCGTTGCCGCCATCGAGAGCCTCACCAGGGAGGGGCGCATCGAACGGGCGCCCAGGGGTGGCTATCGCCTCGCAGCCGCCGAGGCGCACCGGGAGCCGCAATCCCCTGCCGCCATCAACGGAAGTGCGGGATGAGGCGTTCCCGTTCCCGTTCCCGGAACTCTTAAGCGTTGAAGGGTACAGGAACGGGAACGCCGTCAGCCTCCCTTCCAAGCAGACCTTCGCCGGGACCCGGCAATGAGCGGCGGCGATCCCCTGGCCACCTGCCGCAACATCCCCCTCGACCGGGTCGCCGCCGCCCTCGGCTACCGCAGAGACCCGACCGACCGGGCGCGCTTCAAGCGCGGGGGCTCGGTCATCAGCATCAACGGCGAGAAGTTCTTCGATCACCTGCGCGGCACGGGAGGGGGTGGCGCCATCGACCTCGTCATCCATGCGACGGGATGCCGCTTCCCGGAAGCCCTCCGCTTCCTCGGAAGCCATGAGGGGCGGAGGGAGATCACCACCATCCCAGCCGCCCCGCGACGCCTGCGGCTGCCAAGGCCCAGTCCCCGCGCCTGGCCCAGGGTCCGGGACGCCCTCATCCGCCAACGCGCTATCGGCACCGACGTGCTCGAAGCCTGCCACGGCCGAGGCCTCCTCTACGCCGATGACAGGATCAACGCCGTCTTCATCTGCCGAAACGCCAGCGGGCACACGACCGGCGCCGAGATCCTCGGCACCGCGCCGCAGCCCGGAACAAAACGCTTCAGGGGCATGGCCCCGGGATCGCGCAAGGCGCGTGGCGGCTTCTGGCTCCACTGCGACCGAAACCAGCCCGCCCTCGTCATCCTCACCGAGAGCGCCGTCGACGCCATCTCTGCACGAAGCCTGCGCGTCGAGGGGACGCGCGAGAACGGCGCCGTCGTCGCCTCAACCGCCGGCATCGCCAGCTCGGTCCCGCCCTGGATCAAGGAGTGGAAGCCACGTCGCATCGTCTGTGCCTACGACGCAGACAGCGCCGGCGACACTGCCGCCGAGCATCTCGTGCTCAACGATCCAAGGGTGAAAAGGTTGCGCCCATGACACGCCAAGGACTGGAACGAGATGCTCCTGCGGTCTCGATGAAAGCCAGGCCACTCACCGCTCTCGCAGATCAACCAAGCGCCGCATCACGAACATCAAATAATCCGAAAACCGCACCATCAAATGCTGGGCGCACGCTCACTGGTCGGCGGCACCGGTACCGGCAAGACCCATCTCGCCGTCGCCATCGCGCGGTCCTGCATCCGCAAGGGCGCGCGCGGCCGGTGCTACAACGTCGTCGACCTGGTCAACCTCCTCGAGGCCGAGCTTCGCGCCGGACGCCAGGGCCGCACTGCAGACCAGCTCGTCCGCCGCGACTTCGTCATCCTCGACGAGCTCGGCTACCTGCCCTTCGCCCAGGCCGGTGGGCAGCTGCTCTTCCATCTGATGAGCCGGCTCTACGAGCGCACCTCGATCGTCATCACCACAAACCTCGCCTTCGGCGAATGGCCATCCGTCTTCGGCGACCCCAAGATGACCACAGCGCTGCTCGATCGCCTCACCCATCATTGCGAGATCATCGAGACCGGCAACGAGAGCTGGCGCTTCAAGAACCGCTCCTGACCCGCCGCCGGCCTCCCTTGCGGCCCGGTTGCCCCGGTGGGCCAACAGGGACCCCCCACGCGGCTTCGCTCCGCGTAGCGCAGGGCGCCACACGAAGCCGCGCGGGTCCCCCCTATTGGCTACCGGGACAACCTCCGCCGTGCCACTCAGGGGGGTCAATTTTGCACGCCGATCGGGGGTCAGTATTGAAAGCCGATTGACAAGCGGGCACACGACCGGCGCCGAGATCCTCGGCACCGCGCCGCACGCCGGCACAAAGCGCTTCAGGGCCATGGCGCCCGGCTCGCGCAAGGCGCGTGGCGGCTTCTGGCTCCACTGCGACCGAAACCAGCCTGCCGTCGTCATCCTCACCGAGAGCGCCGTCGACGCCATCTCTGCACGAAGCCTGCGCGTCGAGGGGACGCGCGAGAACGGCGCCGTCGTCGCCTCGGCCGCCGGCATCGCCAGCTCGGTCCCGACCTGGATCGAGGACTGGGAACCAAAGCGCATCATCTGCGCCTACGACGCCGACAGCGCCGGTGACGGTGCCGCCGAGCGTCTCGCCGCCAACGACCCGAGAGTGATCAGGCTGCGCCCAGGCGGCGCCAAGGACTGGAACGAGATACTGCTGCGGTCTCGATGAAAACCCGCCACTCACCGCTCTCGCGGATCAACCGAGCACCGCATCACGACCATCGAATAATCCGAAAACCCCACCATCAATTACCGGGCGCGCGCTCACCAGGAGGCCGAAACCCCGGACATTCGAAACCAGCACAACGCCGGTGCGTGCCAGGTACCGGCCGATCTGGTCGTCCCGGTCCGTTGAATCCGCAATCTCCCCGATGGAAACGTCGCTCTTCTTGACCTCGCCGAAGACGCCGACGAAGAGCGCCGCATCGGCCAGTACGAAATCCGGCCGATCCGTGCCGCGCTCCCTTTCTTCCGATGTTCCGGTACGCACCTCGAAGGGCAGGTCCTGCGTCCGCAGGATGGCCGACAGCAGATCGCGGATCGCCGGATAGAATGTCTCCTCTGTCGTGCTGCCGAGGCTGTTCAGGCGGCGCGTTTGCGCTACGTATTCGGACGCAGCACCAAGAAGGGCGTCTGACATTGAATTCACGTAACTGCCCAGGTTCTTGCTGTGAAAATTCTCTGGGATTCGGCACAACGCTACCCACGCGACGCCCGTGTGCTCCTCTGGGGTCGCCGGGTTTCACAGCTCACGATGCCCCTCTTGCGGACTGCGACCGGTAAGCTACCCCGATGTGGCCCGAAGTCCGCCCGCGCGACGGGCACCGATTTTCATTCTATGGGGTGGTCCAGCACGGCGTCGACCATGATCGTTTATGAGAATGGCTCCGCTGTTGGAGAACCCGTGCCAGGTGAGCTTACGCGCACTTGACGGTGGCGATGAGCCGATCCGATGGGCTGGTCAGGGCTTCGATGATATTCCAGCCCTGCTTTCTGGCGGTGGTGATGACGCTGCGCAGGATGGCGAAGTTCTCGGCCCCCTGCGCGGACCGGAAGCCCCCGGAGATCTTCTGGCGCAGCTTCATCATCCGAAGGTCGCGCTCGGCCTCGTTGTTCGTGAACCCGACCTCGAGGTCGATCAGGAACCGGAGCACCGCGCATTTGTGGTCGCGCAGCCTCAAGGCCGGATTGTGACCGATCCTTCGCTTCCGGCGCTTCTTCCTCTTGCCAGGCGAGAACGGTGGTTGGCTCTCGTGAAAGGCCAGCGCATCGGCGATGATCTCGTCGTATCGGCGCTCGATCAGCGCCACAAGCCTCGCCGGAACGGCGATATCCTTGTCCAGCGCGATGCGGGCGGCGCGATTGGCTCGGCGCAGGAGCTGCTGCATCCGCCGGGCCCAAGCCTCCCCTTCGATGTCCACCAGCGCCTGCAACTCCCGCAGGTGATGGGCGTTGCACAGGCCGTGCTCCACCCCTTCCATCGCGAAGTACGGCTTCCAGTGATCGTGCACGACGATGCCGGAGACACCCGAGAGCAGGGCGCCGCGCTTGCCGCTGACCCGGTACGCCGCCAGCAGCGGCGTGCAGATCACATCCCAGGTTGGCACTTTTTGTGTTCTGCTGTCGTTTATCGCTTTGATATGGCGCAATATTTTTCTCTGCCGATTCCAACATGGCACTACATTTTGTGAGATTCTGTCAGCTCGTCAGGCGGGTCCTCGTGCGGTGGATGGCGGGGTCAACACCCGCCGCCGAGGAGATTTGGGCGACCTCGGCGGCCGGGCGCGTGTCCTGGCGGTTGACGATCAAGGTGCCGTCGGTCTGGCGCAGTCGCGTGGTGATCCGCACCCAGGTCCGCATGCCCTCGCGGATCGATGCCCAGCACTTGTGGATGCCCCGCGCGGCCAGTCGGGTACGGATCAGATGCACGGCGTGATAGGCCAGCACGGCGATCAGCAGGTGGGCCGCGATGCGACGGTCGAGCTGGTGCCAGATCGGGCGAAGGCCGAGCTCGGATTTCAGGCTGCGGAAGGTGGCCTCGATGTCGGTGATGCGCCAGTAGGTCCGCAGGATCGTCTCGATATCCCAGTCGACGTGGCTGGTGCGCAGCACATAGGCGCCGGCGCCCTCGTCGGCCTCGTCGTATTGCGGCCTGCGCTTGAAGCGCACGGCGGCGGCGTTGGGGCCGGTTTTCGCCTTCTCGACCGTGACCTCGTAGTGTCTGGCGACGGTGGAGAAGCGCTGCTTGAGACGGCCAATGCTCTCCAGCACCCTGTCGTAGCGCTTGAGGCGGCCCTTGACCGGCAGGCCGCTATGGAGCCTTTCCAGCGCCGCCTCGAAGCGGTTCCGCCTGAGGCCGATGATCGCGTTCTCGGCCTTCTTCTTGCCCTCGCTGACGACGTAGAGCCGCGCCTCGCCGTCCTCGCTGGCAAGCCGCCAGGCGCGCACCTCGTGCCGCGCGCTGGTGATCAGCAGAGCCTCGGGCCCGCCCTCGGGCAGCGGCGGCCTGGCGCCGCGGCTGACCGCGATCCAGTCGTAGCCCTGCTCGCCCAGCCACGCGACGTTCTCCTCGGTGGCGATGCCCGCGTCCATGACCACCGTGGGCTTCGGCGCCGTGCCGCCGCACACCGCCTCGAGCCTGACCAGCGCGTCCTCCAGCGTGCCCGGCTCGCTCACGTTGCCCGGCAGGATCTCGCAACTGCGCGGGAAGCCTGCGCCGTCGAGCGCCAGCGCCAGCGTGATCAGCGGACAGTCGTCGCGCTTCTGCTTGGAGCGCCCGAACCTGGGAAGCTGGCCGTGGGTGTGGCCGTGGTAGTGGACATTGGTGAGATCGTAAAAGGCGATCGTTTCGGGCAGGTCGAGCAGCGCGCGCTCGCGGTTGAACAGCTCCCGCTGAATGGCGGCCCGGTGGCGCCAGAGCAGGTCGCCGATGCGGTAGAGCGTCTTGCGCCGCAGCGCCTTGCGGTCGCCCTCCAGCCCCAGGAGCTCGGCGGTCGCGCTGTCGCGGCGCAGCCAGCGGCTGGTGTCACGCTCGCTGGCGGGATGGACCATCCTGGCGACGATCAGCGCGCTGGCGATGCGCCCGTCGCGGCCCTTGATATCGAGGCCGTGGAGGATGTCGGCGAAGCCGAGGTCGTCGAGGGCCTTGAGGCACAGGCGCTCGCAGCCGACCGTGCGCGGGTTCTCGTGCTCCAGGGTATCGAGGTCGACGGTGGCGATGTCGGGCTTGCGCGCCTCTTCCTGTATCGCCTCGGGGCGGAACCCCCTGGCCCTGAGCTTGGCGACGATGTCCTCGGCTGCGGCCTGCACGTCCGGCGCGGCTTCGAGCAGCGGCGGGCGGCCGTTGAGCAGCGCCTCGGCGAGTCCGGCAACTTCGCGCCATTTCTCCTTCGGCACCGGATAGTCGGTGCCGAGGTTGAGAAGCGTGCGCTGCCTGACCTTGTCGCCGATGCGCTGCGAGAGCACGAGGCGATGGCTGCGGACCGGCTTGCCTTCGGTAGTGTGGGTCTTGGTTGCCCTGATGAACATGTCGCCCGGCACGTTTTGGTCGTGGCGGGTTCAGATATGTCGGCTTTGGTGGTGGGGTCAAGGGAAATCCTGCAAACCCACCATTCCCTGGCACTACAAAGGGAGTTCGAGACGGCAATCGCAAATGTAGGGGCGTGCCCTTCTCGTCAACGCTATATCTGGTGTGTCAGCCGGAAAAACCTGGCCAATTCGGCCCCGAACAAACGGAAAAAGTGCCAACTTGGGACATGAAGCCACTGCGTCTGACCGCCGATCCGCAAGCCGGTCTCGTCCATGTGTTTCACCCGCGCCGTGCCCGCCGCCAGGTCCTGTATGTGCAAGGCCGCGTCCCGCAGCCGCTCGGCCGCCCTCTCGCTCATCGTCGCCAACGTCGCAGCCGTCACCGGCGCGCCGAAGAGCTCGGCCATCACCTGCGACAGCCGATCCTCCGGCAGGAAGTGAGCGTGCTGAAGGTAGACCGCCACCCCGGCAATGCGCGGGCCGTACTGCACCGGCGCCGACACCCCGTCGGGGAACGCCGCCCGGGTCACCGTCCCGCAATGCCCGCAGCACTTGGCATGCGCCCGGTGCTCGGTCACCTCCAGGGGGCTCGGCTCGGGCAGATCGAACACCTGGCGGGCGACGGGCGTTCCCGCCCTGGCCGCGTCCGAAAGCGGCGAACCGCATCCCTTGCAGGAAGCCGGGACGTGATCCTTCACCCGATCCGGGTGATCGGCGCGGCGCAGCGTCTTGCCCTTGTGGCCGGGCTGGCCACCGGGCTTGCGGCCCGATTTGCCGCGCAGGCTTCGGGTTCGCCGCTTCGAATTCGGCTTCCTCAGCCCATCGCTCGAAGGCGGCTTGCCGCTGTTGCCGCTGTTGAGGCCGAGACGGCGCTCCAACTCCTCGATGCGCTCGACGAGACGCGCGACTTGCTCTTCCAGCCGCGCGTTCTGCTGCCGAAGCCAGGCATTTTCCTCCCGAAGCCGGGCGTTCTCCTCCTCCAGGCGGGCGATCTTCTGCGCGGGCGTTTCGGGCGCTGCTCCCGTCGAAGGGCCGCGCGGCGACTCGGGATTGCTCATGTCGTTGTTGAGTCATTTCCCGAAATTCCCGTCAAGCCCTTTCCACCAACTCCGAACGAGAAACGCCTCAATCCACTGGCCCAAAATGACAAATCAGACGACCTGGGCAGTTACGAATTCACAGCGCTCCACCCTTGATACCGGGCTTCGGCTGTAACAGCGATGCCCCACCGACTCCGATACATTCCTCCAGCCCCTCGATGGTGCCGGTGAACAATGCCCAGAGCGCACTAGCGCAGTCTCGTCGCGCACCGCCAAGCTCTGAAATCGTGGGATCCGGAAATCTGTTGACCCCGAGAAGAATCGCCTTTACCGCCATGCCGCCTCCGAAGCGATCCGACCCAGAAGTTGCTCCATCACGCTGTTGACCTCCCGCTGCCTCAGCAACCGAGCTTCGCGCTGACCAGCATCGTCACCCTCACCCAGTTCGAAGCGGGCCACCGCTACCGGACCGTCTTTCCGATACCCCTCGACTTCGCCGTCCCCTGCGAAACGATTGCGAAGAATTGACAAACAGTCCCAAATCACTGCGCCGTGCTTGCCCCCCAAGGCCTCGCGGAACATGTACGCGGCTCCGTCGAGACCTCGCTCCGCGTGTTCAATGCAATACATCAGGTCATGGGCGTCCTTCCGCTCGAAGCGCTGGTCGAAGGCGAAAGCCTTCAAGCAAGTGAAGCTCACCAAATCGGCGTGCCTCACCACTTCGACGGCGTTTCCCCCACCGCCCAGGAGCTCTGCCCGAATCTC
Organism: Alphaproteobacteria bacterium; assembly: GCA_963422645.2. Lineage (GTDB taxonomy): Bacteria > Pseudomonadota > Alphaproteobacteria > UBA828 > UBA828 > WTGU01. The sequence continues at coordinate 52,793 of CAXXVO010000002.1, read as the reverse complement.
CGCGACCTGGTGCATTTCGAAGACAATGGACGAATGCGGGATGTTGAGCGCGGAAATGTTCCCTTCCGTAGGCAGCGGTTCGACCCTGCCACCAGCGATGTCCGGCGCGTCGGCGAGCAGCTCGACCACCATCAGCGCACCGCTTTCGGTGCGAGTCTGCCACCGCCATGAAAGCCTCTGGCCTCTCTCGTTCATCGACCGCTCGAACCTCATCGCTCGCAGGTTCTCCTCAAGCGTGCGATAGCCCGCAGTGTCAGCCAGGATCTGCAGATCGATGACGATGTCCACGTCGAGCGTGCCGGCATGCGCCGGCACTTCCGGCGGCCGAGCCGCCACCAAGTATCTGGGAGTCAGTCCGCCCACCAGAAACACGGACTCCTTCCACGGGCCCAGTCCGCGCAGCAGAGTTACGAGGACCCGCTCGCATTCGACCGTGTACCGATCGCTGTAGCCGTCGAACGTCGCGGGCTTCACCATCAGAAGCCGATCCTTTCGTGGCGCAGGTGCTCCGCCATTTCCCTAGCGCGGCCCTCGCTGCGCATCAGGTCGAGGTAGACCTGCACAGCACTTGCCAGCCAGATCCCGTTCACGAATTCGCGAAACAGCAACTCGCTCGGCGACTTGACCTCGATGACCGCAAGGTTCGCGCCTTGGTCCACGAATCGAGCATCAATTGCGCTAAGACCCCGATCTGCTGCCGGGCCCTCCAGCAGCCGGCAACGCACCTGGGAGACAGTTGACAGAAATGGCGCGTACCGTTGCCCTGCCGCCTCGTGAGTGATCGCGTATTCGGCCTTGCTCTCTGCGCAGACCTCGGCGAACTTCTCCACCAGCCCTTCCGCGCCCGCCGACGGCACGAAGTAACGCCGCATGGACAGCGGCCGCATCACCGCCTGCTGGTTCACCCATGCATCCAGCAAGGCGCCTGGCTCTTGCAGATGGCGTTCTTTTCCTGGCCCCTGTCCACGCGACACCACCCATTCGAACTTCTCCATTTCCATCAGAACCTGCGAGGCGGTCGCGGGCGATACCCGGGCTTGGTTGGCGATGTCATTCACCCCGAACCACTCGCGATGTCGCAGCAGGACCGCGTGCAGCACTTGCGCACGACGGCCCGAAAACACGGAACGGATGGACCGCGACAGGCTTTTCGGGGGCGGCTTGTCCACATACACGTAGATGTTGCCGGCGGGCAGAAACAGGCTGCCGCCGCTGTCGTAGTAGCCGACCCGCTCGTTCCTCAACAGCTCCTTGGCTCCAGGTGAAATCGATCGGGCGATCAGGAAGAACACCGCTTCCCGTTTTTCTTCCGGGTGCGGCCTTCTCCGTGCGGAGCCGCGGAGCTGCCAAAGTACCTGCCGCACGTCACGGGGATATACGTCCTTCTTCATCTCAATCAGCAGGGTGGCCGCCTTCCCACCCACCCGGAGGTCAACCTGGACGTCATGTCCTCGATCGCGGCCGCCCGGCTGTTCGGCCTCACTGACCTCCGCCTGCGCATCGGGGAGCTCCCGCAGGGCTTCCAGGAACCCGTCAACCAGCTGTCCTTCCATTACGTCCGAGTCAAGCATCACCGTTCAAGCCTATTCTGCTGCGCAGCAAATATATGCCTTCTAGCGGATATTCGAGAACCTGGCAATATTCGCTGCGCAGCGAACATTGCGGACGAGCACACCAAGCTCTCGTGGCCCGCCGGCCGGCGAAGGGCCACCGAGGTACTTCATGCCGGTCGCCTTCGCAATCACGATCCGGAATTCCGAAGCGGTCCAGCCCGATCGGGAGCACCGTACGGTCCCGGGTCTATGTCCGCGGCGACGGGCCGTTCGAAGCTCCGCACCTGCCGAAGGCATGGTTTCGCTACTCCCGGTATCGGTCCGGCGATCATCCGGTTGAGTACCTGTAGACCTTTGCCGGCCTCGCCGCGACGCCTCGATTCTTCCTCCATCCTCAGAAACGGGCGCGGGCCCCCGCCATCGTGCGGGAGGGCTGCACCTCCCTCCTCCAACGCCTTGCCCTCGACGACGCCTGACCATGGCTCGCCGTCATGTCCACGGCTTGGTGCCGCGTAGCGCGATGCCCAGGACACCATCCGCTAGAGCCGGCTTCTTCCCTTGACAGCCGGTTATGAACTGTACAACTATCATAACCGCACGATCCTCATAGGTGACGCGAAATGGCGAGAAAACCGACAATCCACGAACTCGAGGCGATCTTGGACGAGGAGGAGGACTCCCCGATCGAAATCCTGCCCAACGGCGAGGTGCGGGAGCTCGGCGGAAGCGCTGCTGCGGAAAGCGGCTATCGCAAGCCGATCACGATGAGGGAAGACCTAGGAGGCGAATACAGCGCCCGTGGAGACTCGCGGTGAATCTGACAAGAATCCAACGGGATATTGCGACCGCGCAGCAGCACTTCGACTACGTCGAGGCGCACCCCACCAACGCAGGCGGATTGATGGCTTTGGTCGCGCTACAGACGTCGCTCCGCTACTACACACTGGCAGTAACGTTCCCGCAGTCGTACCCGAATGCGATGCCCCAGGTTTTCGTCCGGACACCTGCGCTGCAACCCTCCCCTCATCGGTACACCGATAATCAACTTTGCTACTTGCATCCGAATTTTTGGAACCCTGGACGTCATGACCTCCGCTTCGTCATTGCGCGAGCGGCCAAATGGCTAGCCAAATACGAAGTCTATTGCGTTCAGCGTCGTTGGCCCGGTGCGGGCATTGCCCATTGATCTGCCATGCACATCGACTTCCAACCTCTATCCATGATGGATCTCCGCAGCCGACCCGGAGAAATTCTGGATGACGTCGCGGTACGCGGTCGTGCCTATGTTGTAGAGAGAAGCGGACAACAAAAGGCATGTCTGGTGCCCATTTCCGTCTTCCTGCCTGATATCTCCCCGAACAGGATATCGCAGGAACTTGATGGTCTTGCTGCCGAAAGTGAACCATTTCGCGTATCTATAACGGAGAATAGGGAAATACAATTAATTCTTACTGAACCAGGCCAAGAGAAGGATATCCGTTTATGCATCACGCTACCCCACGGGTATCCGAACAAGTCCCCGGTGGTTACAGCCGATCCGATAGACCCATCATCTCCTCATCTCTGGCTTGACGGCTCTCTTTGCATTTTTGGCGCCATGGAAACCTGGAATCCCGGGCGACACGATGTGGTTCATACCTTGAAACTGTGTCGGCGATGGCTAAGCGGCTATGCATTGTGGTCCACTACCGGCAATTGGCCCGAGCGGGAGGGCACCTGAATTGCACGAAAACCTATTTGCGAGAATTGAAGGTCTGTTTGACGTCGAGGCCTTCGCCGAATCCCGTGTACTCATCGCAGGTTGCGGGTCTGGCGGGGGCCAGGTTGCGCTCCAACTTGTCATGTCAGGCGTCAAACACTTCACGTTGATCGATAAAGACGTGATGAAATCCGAAAATGTGATTCGGCATGTTTGCGGACTTCGATTTGTCGGTCGCAAGAAGGTTGATGCACTGGAAGACGTACTCAAGGATCGAAACCCAGATATTTCTGTACTGAAAGTCGAAGAAGATCTGATGCAGTGGCATGGCTTGGAGAGTGAGGTCCAACGCTCCCACATCGTCGTACTTGCCACCGACAATGATCCGACACGATTTCAAATGAACGAATTGTGTGTTCGAAATGAAACACCATTCGTTGTCGGAAAAGTGTTCACCCGCGGGATTGGCGGAGAGGTGTTTGGTTATCGTCCGGGCGAGAGTGGGTGTCTTGCTTGTCTGGAGGGTGTTCTCGAACGAACTAAATTCCGAGACGGTGTCAGGGAGATTGATCTCGCTTCCGAAGAAGACCGGGAGCAAATGTACGGATTGGATCCTCAAGAGATAAAGGATTCCCCAGGCCTCGCGGTAGACATCGGGTTCATCACGCTTTTTCACGTGCGCTATGTGATGGACGCTTTGGCTCGGCTGGCCCCACAACGGCCAGCGTTTCTTCCCGCTATCCCGGAAAATTACGTGGTTTGGGGAAATCGACCGATACATCCATTCAGCAAGAGCTTCGAGCTGCAAAGAATCACCCTGCATCGGCAGGAGGGTTGCCTAGTTTGTGGAGGTTCCAATGAATAGCGACCTAAAGGATGCCAACGCTACGCTATCGATCCCTTCGCTGGTACTGGAGTCGATCTTCGATGACTGCGATCGTTATGACCATGACGAGACGGGTGGGCGGATCGTAGGACGGTTTCGGCGCTGCGCCGATGGCTCATTGGAGGTCACGGTTACCGGTGTCATCGAGGCTGGACCGAATGCGCGGAGGTCCACCACAAGTTTCTTCCAGGACGGCGACTACCAAGCGGAGATATTTCGCCAGATCGAGAGCGCGCGCCCTGAAGTTGAGCATCTTGGCAATTGGCACACACATCATGTGAATGGATTTCCAAACCTCAGCGGCGGCGACATTGCAACCTACAGAAGGATAGTGAATCACGAAAAGCACAACCTTGATTTCTTTTATGCACTACTCGTCGTTTCCCGGCTGGCTGGTGGAGAGGCGGCGTCACGCTACAGCGTCAGGCACTACATCCTGTTACGGGGTGACGATGCCGTTTACGAGGTCGAACCCGCGAAAGTCACCCTTACGAGAGACGCACCCGTTTGGCCCCTTGGATCGAGGCCGGAGCTGAGCAAGACAGAGGCGGGGCACAGCAAGGAAGTCCGGACCAGGGATAGTGCGACCATTCCAGACCTCTTCCCGTCGCTTCAGCCGTACTGGTCGAAACGCGCCGGCACTCTGTATTGGAAGGGAGAGCTGGAACTGGTTGACGGGTCATCGATAGATGTCACGGTCCCCGAAATAGACACATCGGAGGACGGAGAGGCTTCCTATTACCAAGTTCTGGCCAAGAAGCTGCCAAGCGTGTGCGCAGGGGTCTACGAGGACTTCAGCGGACGGCAGTTCGGGTCTGCGGCACAGGCGGTGAGTGCGTTCGAGAGAGAATTGAACCAATCGCTGTATTGGGCCATCAGCGAACGGAGTGGGCAATAGCAATGCAGACGCTGACGGTATACGTAGGACAGGGTGAGTTGATCGCCATCCGCCACCGCGGAGAAGCCGTGATCGTCGATTCGCGCTGGCCCGACGAACACGCTAAAGCAATCGAGAAGCAATTGCAGGTGTTTCTCCGCAATCAGGACTTAGCGGGCCTCGTATTGACAGGGTTCGATAACGACCATGCTGACCCGTATGGGGTTGACAACATTCTGGGAGAGTACAAACCCAATTGGATCATGTATCCGAAGTATTACAAGGATACCGATAATGCCACCGACGTGTTCAAGGTTATCAACAAGCATGAGCGCCGGCGAAGGAATACAGGAAAGCCCCTAAAGAAGCTCTCGGTACGGTTGGACCTCCATTCGCGAAAACTGAATGGGCTTTCCAAGTATTTTTCCTATGAGCTGTTTTCTCCGCATAGTGAAGACATGGATAATTCCAACAACTGTAGCATAGTCCTCAAGTTGTCGGGAATTGGCGGGAATGGGTTTCCTTATCTGATAACGGGAGATACGGAAAACGACCGCTGGGACACAATAACCAGAACCGCTTATGCACATGGCTCCGGTCGCGAGAGTTTGCCACCAGATGTTGAGGTTGAGGTTAGGGCGGGAGAACGGGTAGAATGTTGCCTATACGTTCCTGCCGACGGAGCCACCACATGAAACAGGTCGCCGACAGCCTCCTCGCCTTCCAGCACATGTTCCCGGACGATGACGCCTGCGCCGCCTGGCTGATCGAAATGCGCTGGCCGGACGGCTTCGTCTGTCCCGCGTGCGGCCATGAAAAGGGATGGGCGCTGCGCAGAAAAGCACACACCTTCGAGTGCGCCGGCTGCCGCCGGCAGACCTCGGTGACGGCCGGGACGATCCTGCACGCCAGCAAGCTGCCGCTCACCGTCTGGTTCTGGGCCGCCTACCTGATGGCGACCCACTCCAACGGCATCTCTGCCCTGCAGCTCCAGAAACAGCTCGGTATCGGCTCTTACCGCAGCGCTTGGCTGCTCGCCCACAAGCTGCGCGCCAGCATGGTCGACCCCGAGCGCAACCCGTTGTCGGGCCTGGTGGAAATCGACGAGGCCAGCCTTCCATTCCGGACCAAAGACGATCCTCCCACCGGAGGGCAAGGACGCAGCCACGACGGCAAGATGCTCATCGTCGGCGCCATCGAACTGGGGGATGGAACCATCCCGGGCCGCCTGCGGCTGGCCGAAATCTCCTCCTACGGCGCCGCCGACCTCGGACACTTCGTCGAAACCGCCGCCGATCCCGACGCCATCGCGAAAACCGACGGCTGGTCCGGCTACGCTGCGGTCCCCGCCGATCGCCACAATGTCCATGTCGTCGGGAAGACCGCCGCTCACCTCGTCCTGCCGTGGATCCACCAAGTCTTCTCCAACCTCAAAGGATGGGCGCGAGGCGTCTACCACGGGCTGCGCCGCAAGCATCTGCAGGCCTATCTCGATGAGTTCGCCTTTCGCTTCAACCGCCGCAAAACCCGCCACGCTGCTTTCCGCTCGCTCTTCCGCATCGCCACCAATGCAAAACCCCTTACCTACAGCATGTTGATCGAACCGGAGCCATGTGCATAAGCGGTTAACCAGATTGTTCGGAAATAGTCTTTCTTCCGACGTCTTGAGTGCCCCGCATCACGGCTCAAAGAATGCGGCTCATCCCAAAATGGCGCTACTTGTGTCCCCGGACACGGTCTTGATCAGCGCCGGGGTCGACAATCAATACGGGCATCCAGACGCAAAGGCAGTCAAGCTGTACGGCAAAGTAGCTCGACAAGTCTTTCAAACAAACATCGAAGATGGCGTGTCGTTGCTTACAGCACGCGGCGGCAATGGGTTTGTCACACGGTGTGTACGATGATGATCTTTGCTTCCCGAAACCATTAGACCGCGTTCAAGTCAGCACTGCATCAACCTTGCCAAACACGAAAACCAAAACCAAACGGAGCATGAAACATGGCCTTCGAACTTCCTGACCGCGGACTGGTCTTCTGGCCGGTGGCAAATGGCGACAGCACATCCATTGTTGTCGACTCGAAGACGTATCTGCAGGTTGATCTCAATCATCTGCAAAAGTCCGACGACGACGACGATGCCAGCTGGGCCGTTGTCGATGAGCTCTCAGAACGGTTGCCCAAGGTCAATGGACGACCGTACCTGGCCGTGTTTGCTCTGACTCACCCTGATCAGGACCATTGCCGGGGTTTCTCGGACCTCCTCGACAAGGTAGATATTGGCGAGTTGTGGTTCACGCCCAGAATCTTTGCCGAGTATAATAAGGATCTCTGCGACGACGCGAAGGATTTCAAGAAGGAGGCGGAACGGCGCGTCAAGAAGACGATCGAGGCCAAGGGCGATCCAGGCGCCGGCGACCGCGTGCGTATTTTCGGCTACTCGGAGTTGCTGGAAGAGGACGATTACAAGGATTTTCCGGAAGATCGGTTGACGATACCGGGTAACGAAGTGACCACGATTGACGAAAAGGACGTGTCTGACAAGTTCCGGGCATTTGTCCATGCCCCGTTCAAGGACGATGACGCCGGCGAGCGGAACGACACGAGCCTCGGCATGCAGGTCACGCTTTACGACGGAGACAAGATACTGCGCGCGCTGCTCCTCGGTGATCTTTCCTACCCGATCATCAAGAGAATATTTGGCGTCAACGAAGACGACGATCTCGCATGGAACGTGCTGCTGGCACCGCACCACTGCTCAAAGGCCGCGATGTACTGGAAGGAGGAAGGGGACGACGAGGAGAAGCTCAAGAAGCACATCGTTGAGGAAATGGAGAAGGCGTCTTTGAAACCCAATCGGGTCATATCCAGCTCCAATACGGTACCGTCCTCCAACAAGGCCGGTGACAACCCTCCCCATGCAAAGGCCAAGACGCAGTACGAGTCGACCACCGAGTCCTTTCTTTGCACAATGGATCAGGACGAGCCGATCATGGCTGAACTTAAGGATGGAAAGATCGTGCTCGCCGGCGTGGCGACCGCCGCCATGACCGCTTCGGAAGCCGCCGATGCAGCGAAGGGCTCAAACGAAGCTCCCGAAAGTGCTCACACGTACGGCCGGGCCTGATGGCCGATGCCTTCGAACTCGCCTGGGAACAGCTTAGGGAGATTGCGGATGCCTCGGACGGCACCGTACAGCTCTACGAAGCCACTCAGCTTGTCGACGCCTATCGCCTGTTCGAGATAAGCATTCGATTCGACGGCCTGGAGCGGGGCGAGGATGGGCTACCGGTGCGAGCACGTGAGGCTTTCTGCGTGCTCGTACCTCCTACCTTCCCGTTCGAGCATCCACTGGTCGTGACTCCGCATGTTCGCTTCTCCGGCTTCAATCACGTCCAGTGGCGGAGGCAACTCTGCCTCTACGGGAGTTCCGCCGACTGGCGCCCGGAAAACGGGATGTACGGCTTTGTCAAGCGGTTAGACTCCTGGATACGTGACGCAGCAGTCAACAACCTCGATCCCGACGACGCGCCACTCCATCCGCCGGTCGCCTATCCAATCGTTGACCGCTTATTTGTGCCGAGGGCGGATACTCCTCCGGTTGACGACTCGCCTTGGTTCGGGTTGGCGGAACTACGTGAACGACACCATCGCACCGAAATCGTCGGCTGGCAGGAGCATGGTCATGAACTGCCGGCCCACTTCGCTCCCGCAATCTTGCTCCATAGGAACCTGCCTTTCGAATACCCAAAGACTGTCCACTCCCTATTGAAAGAGCTGGAATCTCACGGTCTCGACTACGGTCCGTTCATCCGCCAACTCGGGCTGTACGCGCGAAACAGCGGCGCCGTGACCCCGCTGGCCGTAGTGCTCGGTACCCCGATGCGCCGAATAGACCCGGGCGGTCGAGCCCTTCAGCATCTCGCAGTATGGGAAATCGCTACTGCCGACGCAGACAAGCTGCGAGAGCTGAATGTCTCGTCGTCAGCCGATGATCCAGCACAACGGGCTGTGCAGCGATAGTTGCGGTCGTGGAATGGTCGGTCTTGGCCGATGTGGGTTGGTGCAGAGTCAGGGAAATGCGTCCTGAGGTCACCAGGAGGCGGGATCAAGCATCCCCCATGGCTTGGTTTTCCGGTAAGCGTGTGGCGATTTGGGGATGCGGCGCTGTAGGGACCCACGTGGCGGAAAGCGTCGTACGGGCCGGTGCCAGAACGGTAGAGCTTGTAGACAACAAGACGGTCGCCCCCGGTCTCCTAGTACGACAAGGCTTTGAAGACGCCGATATCGGAAGGTTCAAGGCTCACGCGCTGGCCGATCGCTTGAAAAGGATCGATCCCGATCTGGAAGCTGTCGCTTCGACCGGCGACCTTATTCAACGAGTAACAGGCGCCGATCCACTTCCGATGGTCGACCTTCTGCTCGATTGCACGGCCTCAATGGCGGTTCGGACGGCCCTGGAGCATGTGCTACGCGACGCCCCGGACACGCGACCTCCAATTGCATCCATCGCCATCGACAGTCAGGCCGCCAACGGCATTGCTACTCTTTCGCGAGGGAACCATAGCGGCGGCACGCTCGACCTGACTCGGTGCCTCAAACTCGAAGCGTGTCGAAGTGCGCAGCTCGCGAGACCGCTTCAGGCTTTCTGGCCGCGATCGGCGCCAGGCGAGGAATTTCAACCAGAACCTGGCTGTTCGGAGCCGACGTTCATCGGTTCCAACGCCGATCTCGCAGGACTGTCAGCGCGCATGCTGAATTCTATCGCTCGTGCGATCCAAGGGACCGATGACTGCCACACGGGCTTTGGCTGGACTTGCGAAGAATCCGGACCTGTCCATGAGTTTTCGTGGCCCCCGGAACATACTCTCAGGGACGAGGGGCGCGGCTATTCGGTCCGGGTATCTGCGACTGCTGCGCGAGAAATGCGCGGATGGGCAAGACGATCTGCGCGAACGGTGGGACCAGGAATTGAGACCGGCGGGCTGGTATTTGGTGAGTTGAACGAAGCCGCGGGCGTGCTTTGGGTCACGGAGGTGGAGGGACCGCCGCCAGACAGCGACGCAAGCGAGGAGCACTTCACCTGCGGAGTCAAAGGGATGATAGAGGCTGCCGAAAGTAAGCGCGACCGGTTCCGCGGATCGGTCGATTGCGTCGGCAGTTGGCATACCCACCCCTCGTCCTCGCCGCACCCAAGCGATATCGACATTGATGCCGTCGCACAGCTCCTAGCCGACCCGGTCTCCGCCCGAAGAACCTGCTTGATCCTGATCCTCTCCGGGAATCCCGACGATCCAATTCTTGGCGCGCATGCATTCAGGACAACACTGTCCGACAAGAATTTCATTCGAATTGAACGAAACACAGCAGCAACGACGCAGCTTGGGCCACGCCTCCAGAAGCCGAGAAATGTGGGGCTCGCGCTCTCCGGCGGGGGATCGCGCGCCATCGCGTTTCACCTGGGATGTCTGCGTGCTCTGCACGACCTGGATTTGCTTGATCGCCTCCAGGTGATTTCGAGTGTGTCTGGCGGTTCTGTGATCTCCGCAATGTATGCCTATTCAGACGATCCGTTCCCGGAGTTTGAAGCGCGCGCACTACAGCTTCTGGACAAAGGACTTCACCGCGACATCTTTCGCCAGGTGTTTCTACAGGGCTCCATCCGCAAGGTTGTCAGAGTTCATTTTGTCGCGTGTCTGTGCTTCATCGCCCGCATACTTCATCGCCTGGCTCGCGTCGCGATCCCATCGAACAACCCTGATCGCGTGAGTCAGCCGGTGGAGCGCACGTTCAGCCGCACGGAGGCGTTCAAGGAAGTCATCGCTCAATCCATGTTCGGCGATACCATTGTGCGCGAAGTCTCCCGGGAATCGCTCGATACGGTTATCAATGCCACCGAGCTGCGAACCGGATCCGCATTCCGGTTCGGAAGTCGGCATAGCGGCTGTTGGCGTTTTGGAACGATTGCCCCCGAAGACGCTCTGGTCGCCGATGCCGTGGCCGCTTCGGCAGCCTATCCGGTCTTTCTGCCTGCACTTGAACGCAAGTACCGCTTTGTCAAGAACGGGAAAACCAGTACGCCGACTCGTGTTCTGCTCACCGATGGTGGAGTATTCGAGAATCTGGGCGTTAACCCGATGGAGCCTGGGCGGATAGCTTCTATCAGCACGAATGTTTTCGACCCCGAGTACATCATTTGTTGCGACGCTGGCGCGGGCCTATTCGACGCCGACAGCTACCCGACCCGCTGGCCTACTAGGATGTACCGGTCCTTTCTCACAGTCTTTCGCAAGGTCCAGGACGCTACTCGAAAACGCCTGCACTACTTTGCTGACGACGGAAAACTCTCGGGCTTCGCGTTGGCCTATCTCGGACAGAAGGACAATGCCTTGCCCTGGATTCCAGCGGACCTCCCAACACGCGACGAGGTCCGGCACTACCCAACCGACTTCGCAGCCATGCCAAAAGAGGATGTTGATCGTTTGGCGCTCCGTGGCGAAATCCTCACGAGATTGCTCGTCGCCTACTACCTCCCGGACCTCTAACGATCAGCCACCCTGCTCAGGATGGAAGGTCACCATGTGAAGTCGCCATGCCGGTGACTGACAAGCCAATATCAGTGCAACCGGTCCATCTCGGAGAAGGTACGGCGTCGGTAGCAACCGATGGTCGATCTGGCGGATGGCGTGTTCTCACGGTTGCTGGCGCACGTGGCGTCCTTGGACGATCTCCGTAAGCCTCCGGCGTGGGCCGCCTACCGGGTCTAGTGTGATCGAGTGAAGCTGTCCGATTGGGAGTGGACACCCTGGAGGTGTCCACCAAGGCCATAATGGACACGATCGCAGATGTCTGATGTAGATGAGAAGTCGCCGCGGTTGGCGACGAGGCCGTCGACCTCCCGGCGTCGGTGGAGCGAGGCGGAGAAGCGCCGGATCGTCGCGGAGAGCTACCGGCCCGGGGTATCGGTCTCGGTGGTGGCCCGGGGCAACGACGTGAACGCCAACCTGGTATTCACCTGGCGGCGGCGGTTTCGCGAGCGGGGTGGTTTCGTGCCGGTGGTTGTCGAGCCGGATCGCCTGCTGCCGTCACCGCCCGATGCCGGTTCCGGCGCCGTGCCGGCGGCGGGGCGGATGGAGATCGCGCTGGCGGACGGTGCACGGGTGATTGTCGACCGGGAGGTGGACGGCACGGCGCTGGGGCGGGTCCTTTCGGTCCTGGCACGGCGATGATCCCGGTTCCGGGCGGGGTTCGTGTCTGGCTGGCGAGTGGGGTGACGGACATGCGGCGCGGCATGAACACGCTTGCGCTTCAGGTCCAGGAGGATCTCGGTCACGACCCGCATGCGGGCGATCTCTATATTTTTCGGGGACGCAGAGGCGACCTGGTCAAGATTCTTTGGAGTGACGGGGTCGGGACGTCGCTCTACGCCAAGCGGCTTGAGCGCGGCCGGTTCCAGTGGCCGGCGACGTCGGGCGGCGCGGTGTCGATCAGCGCGGCGCAGCTGGGTTACCTGTAACTGCCCAGGTACCCCCTCTCTCTTATGGAACAAGCCAGTTCCTTTTGCGTCAACGCCCCCACGCCGCGGGGGTGCCTACTCTCTTGAGCGCGAGAGGATGATGAACGCCGCGTCGCGAACAAGATGAGAGGACAGCGATACTCAGGATGAGCCGGAGAAGTTCAGGAGCGCAGTATAGGGATCAGCTGCATCGGTTCCGGGTGCGCCAGGATTTGCAGGATGTTCCAGCCTTGCTTTCGAGCGGTGACGATGACGCTGCGCATTCCGGCGAAGTTGCAGGCGCCTTGCAGGGAGCGGAAGCCGCCTGAGATCTTCTCATGCACTTTGTTCATACGGATGTCACGCTCCGCCTCGTTATTCGTGAACGGCGTGCGCAGGTCGGTGAGGAAGCGCAGGCAGCCCTCCTTATGCTTTTGAAGGCGGCGCGCGAGGTTGTGGCCGATGCGGCGTTTCTTTCGCCCTCGCTTTGCGATCTGGAGCGGCGGTTGGGCCTCATGGAAGGCGATGGCTTCTTCGAGGATACGGTCCCATGCCCTTGAGATGCGGGCCACCAGGGAGGCGGGGACTTGACGGTCTTTCTCACGGGCGAAGCGGGCGGCCCTGCGCGCGCGCTGAAGCAGGCGGTGCATGCTCGCCGCCCATTCCTCCTTCTCGATGTCGATCAGGGCCTGGAGTTCGCGCAGGTGATGTGCGTTGCAGGCGCCGTGGCGGACGCCCTTGATGGTGAAGTAGGGGGCGAAGTCGTCGTGGACGAGGATGCCTTTCAGGTTCTTTTCGACATCGCCGCGTCCCTCGCCGATGCGCAGGACGGTGAGCAACGGGGTGCACAGCACATGGAGCCAGCGGGTACGGGCGGCGATACGCAGGCCGGTCTCGTCGAGGTGCTTGACCGGCGCCTGCGTGCGGATCAGATCGGCGACATGGTCGAGGAAGCCCTCGAAGCGCTGCGCTGTGCGCCGGCCCATGGCGGCGATCGTGGCAGTGGAGATGGACACCGCGAAGATGTCGCTCATGAGTTCGGCCAGACGCTTCTCGGGCACGAACTGGGCGTACAGCAGGTAACTCACCCAAGCGGTGATGCGAGGGCCGTACTGGACCGGGGCGGTGACGCCCGGCGGGAAGGCGGCTCGTGTCAGCGTGCCGCATGCGCCGCAGAGGCAGCGATGGGCGCGGTGTTCGGTGACCTCGAGAGGCTGCGGCTCGGGTACGTCGAAGACCTGCCGACAGGCGGGCGCGCCTTGCCGGTCGGCGTCCGAGAGCTCGACGCCACAGCCGGAACAGGTGGAGGGGTGGTGATCGACGACACGGTCCGGGCTGTCGCTCCGCGCGAGGGTGGTTCCCTTGTGGCCGGGCTGGCCGCCACTGGGCCCGCCGGACTTTCCGCGCTGGCTTTGGGTGCGCCTCTGGGCTCCGCTTTTCTTCTTGAGCCCGTCGCTGGCGGGGGGCTTGCTGCTTGTGGTGCTGTTGAGGGCCGCGCTGCGCTCGAGTTCGGCGATGCGCTCGCGCAGGGCCGCGTTCTCCTGCTCGAGTGCGGCATTTTCCCGGGCGAGCGCGGTGGCTGATCGCAGCAGCCCCTGCCCCCATTCCCGGACGGCAACGACGACAGTGGTTGCGAGGGATGATGGCTCGAGAAGCTCCTTCAGGCAGCAGAAGGCCTCGTTACGGGCGGCGAGGTCTTCGTGCCAGTGCGACACCGTCACGTGTCTTCGGCCTCGACGGCCATCATGGCGGCGAGCACGGCGAGGCGTTCGCCCGGCGGCAAGGCCTGGTAGCGCCGGCCCCAGTTGGCTGCCTTGCGCTTGATGCGCTGGCGGTCGGTGAAGTTCCGGCCTGCGTGGCTGGCCCAATGCATCCGGTCGGGGGCGTAGTTGAACCAGACGACCTCGGTTCGCACCAGACCCTGGGTCGTGACCTGCAGCGCCAGCCGGCGCCATCCCGCCAGCACCTCGTCATAGAGCGCCGACGGATGGCCCGAGATCAGCGAAAAACCGCCTGAAACAACCGAAATGTATCAGAATTCAAGGAGTTCCCGGCACGCTGCCCAGAACAGCCAGCATCACGAGGTCAGGAAGTCTGAAGATGGAGCCTCCGGGAAAGCCGGAGCGGTTCAGACAGTGGAACAGGCGGCCGAGGTTCTGCATCGCGGCGGTCGATGATAACGGGCTCGACCCCCGCTAAATCCCGCACGATACTGTGCATCTGAGCCGTGCACGGCATGGCTCGCGGGGTGCGGCGTCGGCACTTGCTGGCAAGCAAACGGGGCCGGCGCCGCATCGTTCTCAGCGGTCCGAGTCTACCCCCGGCGATCTCGATGTCAGGTGTACGAAGTTGGGCGAAGCTGGGAAAAGCGGGCGACGGCAAGAGGCCTGTGGACAAGTGGACAGCCGCTCCGCGCCTGACCACTTCCCCACAGGTCCAGCAACAACAGAAGCGGTCAATTCATCGGGAACATAAACCCGTCAACCACGCCGCCACCAAAATCACGCGCCCCCAAAAAAGCGAATAAACGCGGGTTTAGACCGTCATCAACACGCGTTCCTCAAGCTTACCATCGAGAAGCTGCGGCGCGAGATGTATGGCTGGCGCTCGGAGCGCAAGCAGCGGCTTCTCGACCAGCTGGAGCTCCAGCTCGACGAGCTCGAGGCAAGCGCGACCGAGGACGAGCTTGCGGCCGAGCAGGCGGCGGCGGAGACCACCGGGGTCAAGGGGTTCAGCCGCCGCAAGCCGGTCCGCAAGCCCTTGCCTGCGCATCTTCCGCGCGAGCGGGTGGTAGTGCCGGGGCCTGTGACCTGCACGTGCTGCGGCTCGGACAAGCTGTCGAAGATCGGCGAGGACGTGACCGAGACGCTGGAGGCGGTCCCGCGCCAGTGGAAGGTGATCCAGACGGTGCGCGAGAAGTTCACCTGCCGGCGTTGCGAGAAGATCAGCCAGCCGCCGGCGCCGTTTCATGCGACGCCGCGTGGCTGGGCGGGGCCCAACCTGCTGGCGATGATCCTGTTCGAGAAGTATGGCCAGCACCAGCCGTTGAACCGGCAACGCGACCGCTACGCGCGCGAAGGCGTCGATCTCAGCCTGTCGACCCTGGCCGACCAGGTCGGCGCCTGCACGGTGGCGCTGAAGCCGCTGCATGATCTGATCGAGGCCCATGTCATGGCGGCGGCGCGCGTGCACGGCGACGACACCCCGGTGCCGGTGCTGGCCAAGGGCAAGTGCGCCACCGGCCGGGCGTGGGTCTATGTCCGCGACGACAGGCCGTTCGGCGGCCCGGACCCGCCGGCGGCGCTGTTCCGCTACTCGCGGGACCGTTCCGGCGATCACCCGGTCGAACACCTGAAGACGTTCGCCGGCATCCTCCAGGCCGACATCTACGCCGGCTACAACGCCCTCTATGTGGCCGGGAGATCGCCTGGGCCCATCATCGGCGGGGCTTGCTGGGCGCATTCACGGAGGAAGTTCTACGAGCTCGCCGACATCGCGACGAGCAAGCGACGGGGCAAGACCGCGCCGCCGATCTCGCCGCCGGCGCTGGAGGCGGTGAAGCGGATCGACGTGCTGTTCGACATCGAGCGCGGGATCGTCGGCGACTCCGCCGAACATCGCCTTGCCGTACGCAAGGAGCTCAGCGCGCCGGTGCTGGCCGATCTCAAGAACTGGATGCAGGCCGAGCGCAGGAAGCTGTCGCGCCATTCCCCCGTGGCCAAGGCGATGGATTACATGCTCCGGCGCTGGGAGCTGTTCGCCCGCTTCCTCGACGACGGCCGGATCTGCCTGACGAACAACGCCGCCGAGAGGGCGCTCAGGGGTATCGCTTTGGGCCGAAAGTCGTGGCTGTTCTGCGGCTCCGACCGCGGCGGCCTGCGCGCGGCGGCGATCTACACCCTCATCGGCACCGCCAAGCTAACGACGTCGATCCGCAGGCCTGGCTCGCCGACGTGCTCGGCCGGATCGCGGAGACGCCGCAGACCCGGCTCGAAGAACTCCTTCCCTGGAACTGGCAAGACAGCCAGCGGCACGATCAGGCTGCATAGGCCGAGACCCCTGCGCTTCAACCGGCACTGCCCGCCGTCAAACTCAGCCCCAAATACCCCGCGGTCTTCGGCGGATGGTTACGGTCATCACACCGCCTCTGCTCCGATGGCCCTGGTGTTGTCCGCTGATCCCCTGCGTTGATACCGGACGCTCTGCCACGCGGCGTGGACGCCGAGGGACGCCCAGGTTCGCTTGCGCCAAGGGTTCCAGCCACGTCCGCATCCATCCATCCATGGTGACGATGCGGCCGGTGAGGTCGAGACTGCCGGAGAGTTCGCGCACGGCCGGGATTTCGTTGCTCTTGCTGTCGACCTCGACCTGGCCGAGGACCACGCCGCTGTCATGCTCCACCGCCGCGACCATCATCCTGCGCCCGTCCTCGGTCTGTTTCGAGGCGCCGCGCAGGTCCTTTCCGTCCATGGCGACGGGCGCGTGCGCGCTGCCATGCTGTCCGGTCCACTGGCCGATGGCGTCGTCCAGGGTCTCTGGCGGAAGCGCGGCAAGGACGTTGTGGAAGGTGGTGATCGCGGGCGGGGTGTAGCGCTGTTTGGAAGGGCTCCAGAAGGCGCCCACCGCCTCGAGCTGCTCCTGGGAGAGCAGGGCGGCGAACTGGGCGAATGCGTTCACCCCCCGGTATCCGGCAAGCCGGGCGGCGACGGCAAGCGTCAGAATGGTGTTGAGCGGATAGCGCTTGCCTCGGGCGTGGCGGTACTCGGGCACCTCGCCCAGACACTCGAACAGACTGCGCAGCCGGGGCGCGGCCATCGGCTCGGTGTGTTGCTCGGCGTTCCAGTGTGCCGGCATCTCGGGCCGGCTCAGCGCACAGTCGGCGCCGTCGGTCAGTTCGAACACGAAGACCTCCTTGGGCTGGCCGTGGTGGCGCCAGCGCGCCGCCCCGCCGGGCTCGCGGGCGAAGCCGCGCGTCAGCCCCAGCGAGCGCCAGTTGGCCGCGCGGTAGCAGGTGCCGGCAAATCGCGAGACATCCACGAACGTCTCCGCCAGAAAGACCGGATATCCATGCACCGCCTGCATATCCGCAGACAGCCGCCGCAGGCTCAGCCCCAGCACCCGCGAGGCCAGGTTCGGAACCCGGTGCGCAGTCAGGATGACGAAGCGCGAGTTGTTGGCGATCAGATGAAGGCGCTTGAACTGCTGCTCCGCCGACCACCCGATCCAGCGATCGCGCGCGGCCAGCTTGAACGCGCCGGGCTGCCAGCCGATCAGTGCGAGCCAAGTCTCGCCATGCACCGCGACATGGCGCAGGCCCTTGCCGATGACGCCGTGGAACCGCAGGTAGTGGTGCTGCTCCACCAACCGGTCCCAGCGCCGGTGCTCCTGCGCCCCCCCAGGTCGGGCGCACCGTGACCGCGCGCAGATCAATGAACGAACCTGGGACCGGCAGCGTCGCCATGAGCGGCACACTGCCACATCGAGAACGGAATGGCCAGACCCGACTTCAGCTCACCCTGCTCGACGGGCGGACAATAAATTCGCCCTGATACCTGAGGCAATAGCTACCACTGTCGGGGCGGCTGTGCTCTAATCGATATTGCAGACATCGAACGGGTCCCGCTGAGTCGGGTCGCCGGGGCTTATAGACTAGAGTAACAATTCTGGCTTCTGTGTTGCGATCCCGTCATTTACAATAGAGTAACAGGATGGCGACAGGATCGATGAGCAAGGGGCCGGGGAAGTCATATCGCGAGGGTCTGTCTCTGGACCGGCTCTTCCGGATGTTTCCGACCGACGAGGCGGCCGAGGCATGGTTCACGGCGGAGCGCTGGCCGGATGGGCCGTACTGCCCGCACTGCGGCTCTCGCAATATCCAGTGCGGCATCGCGCATCCGACCATGACGCATCGGTGCCGCGACTGCCCGAAGCGGCGCATGTTCTCGCTCAAGACCGGGACGGTGATGCAGGGCTCGCCGCTCGGCTATCGAACATGGCTCGCCGCGATCTACCTGGTGGCGACGAACCTCAAGGGGGTTTCGTCGATGAAGCTCCACCGCGACCTGGGCATCGGCCAGAAGTCCGCGTGGTATCTCGCACACCGCATTCGCGAGGCGTGGAAGGAGGTCGGCGATCCGTTCGCCGGTCCGGTCGAGGCCGACGAGGCCTATATCGGCGGCAAGCGCAAGAACATGCCGAAGTCCAGGCGCGAGGCGATGAAGGGCGCCGGTTCCCTCGCGGGCAAGACCATCGTCGCCGGCGCCAGGGATCGACGGACGAACAAGGTGAGCGCGGCCGTGGTCGAGGGCATGGACGGCTGGACGCTCCAGAGCTTCGTCGAGGACCGGGTCGTCGCCGACGCCAAGGTCTACACCGACGAGCACGCGTCCTGGCTCGGGTTGATCTTCCACGATCACGAGAGCGTCAACCACTCGAAGGGCGAGTATGTGCGGGGCGACGCGGGAACGCAGGGCATCGAGTCGTTCTGGGCGATGCTCAAGCGAGCCCATACGGGGACATTCCACAAGATCAGCCCGAAGCACATGGATCGCTATGTGACGGAGTTCGCGGGCCGGCACAACGACCGGCAGGCCGACACGCTCGACCAGATGGGGAATATCGTACGGGGCATGATCGGGCGGCGGATCAGCTATGCCGACCTGACCGCGTCGTAGCAGCACGGGGAAGCGAGAACCCGGATGGAGACGATCAAGGACAAGCCGGCGGTCCGGCTCAAGCCCTCCTCCTACCAGCCGAGCAAGGCGGAGATGGAGGAAGACATCGGCATCGACACCACGCCCGAGGATCTCCTGCGTGCCGTCGTGTGCGACGTGAGGATCGAATACGACGAAAATACCTGATCGGAGTCGTGGTTACTCTAGTCTATAAGCCCCGGGTCGCCCGCTGAATACAACAGCCTGCTATCCGGCGAGGGGTCGCTCCCCACGCTTGGCGAATAAGTGGGGGCTTCTCACTTAACCCGTGCGATGTCTGCAACGGCCCGGCACCAGTCGGCGCCGGTCCCAGTGAGGTGGAGCGCATGATCCAGATCAGATGTATCGCGACAGTCACGATCGCCATCGGTGTTTTCCTGCTCGCTGCTTGCGGCGGCGGTGGCGGCGGATCCGGCCCATCCATGACAAGCCCTGCTCCCGAGCCTGGAACCCCGCGTCCACCTCAAACATCGGGCAACCCGGCGTATCACCTCGGCACGGCGCGTTTCACGACTCACCAGCCCGATGTGCTCGAACAGGTTGGGGCGCACCATGCCTATGCCAAGGGTCTGACGGGCAGAGGCGTGAGGATCGGGATCGAAGACACCATCGTCGACTACACGCAAGGTTCGGAATTCGGGAGCAGGGTGAAGCTACGCGATGCGGACGGCGCGAAACTATCATACTTGCATCCGCTCGGTGATGAACCGTTCAGTCAAATCGATCTGTGCCGCATAAGTACTACATGCGGAATTTGGCGGGGTAACAGCCAAGGCGACGTTGAAGCGCGCAACCGTTGGGTGCGGCAACTCGTGAGCGAGGATGGCTGGCCGACGAGGGACGATTCCGTATTCGTGGTTGACGAGTATTACAGTGAACAAAATGCACTTGAACGGTTGGTCAGATGGTCGGAAGTGCCGACACCGTATGATCAAGGAAACCACGGGACCATAGTGGCGTCCCTCGCGGCCGGGAAGAACCTCGGTGTCGCGCCTGAGGCAACCATTATTCCGATTGCCAGGAATCTTTCGAACGACCAAGTGGAGGAAAACTTGGCAGGCGCGGGGTTGCGATTGGCAATCACCTTGCTGCCAACCGCGGAGCGAGGTCAGTGGGATGATTTACTCGCAAGCAACTATCGAGACGACTTTGCCGAGTTCGACATTATCAATCGGTCTTATGGAGTCGAGATCTTCGATCCGGACGTGACCTCTTCACAGATCAACACCGAATTGCAGTGGTACCGGCGGCACTTGCCGAAGACCTTGAATGCCGTCTTGCAGGTTGGAACCCCCGATGCCCGAAAGACCATAGTTGTTTACGCCGCTGGCAACTCGGGGCAACCTTATTCCGGCTTGGGAGCAGACCTCCCATACTACATTCCCGAGCTACGTGGACATTCCCTGGCCGTCGCCGCAACGGACCCAGGGACGGGTCTCATCGCGGACTATTCGAACAGGTGCGGTCCCCTACCGACCGACTGGAACGCCGCGAGACATGGACGGCACTATTGCCTCTCGGCCCCCGGGACAGTGCGAGGTCTAGTACCCAACTCGAATACGCCGGGCCAGGGCGACGTGCGAAGTGGGCTGCCAGGCACCAGCTACGCCGCGCCCGTCGTTTCAGGGGCGCTCGCGCTGCTGAAGGAGCACTTCCGGGGAACGCGCGGAAACACCGAGATCGTGAAGCGAATGATCGATACCGCAAACCGAAGTGGGCGGTATGCCAACTTGGAGACATACGGAGCGGGGCACTTGGATATTGGCGCCGCGCTTTCACCTGTCGGCGCGCTCAACGCCGGACAGTCGGCGCAAGCGCTCAACCGGACTAAGCTTCAAACACCCGCAGCTTTCGGATCCGTCGCGCGGCGCGCAGCCAGCATTGAATTGGCGGCATTCGACGATCAGGATTTTCCGTTCTGGGTTCCCCTGCCAGAGCTGGTCTCCGCGCGATCTGACAGCCGCTCTTCGATCCCCGAATTCGTCGGCACGGAGCGAGCCGACACACCGGCGACCGGGCTCGGTGCTCTCGGCTTGCACTGGGCGGCGCTTGGAGATGCGGGGGGCCTCTTGTTTCTGAAGGATCGAGAATTGGTAATGGGACTTGGCCCGACAACGGCAAGCTTCGCACGTCTGCCGCATGACGGCGGGTGGGGTTACGGCCTCAGCTTCGACAACGCGGGATACCTGGGGTCCCAAACATCCGGGGCCTTCGGGTCGGACCTTCGTTCCGGCATGATTTGGACGTCTCGTGCATTCGACCGCGAGCTTGGCGATGGCTGGACGCTGAATGCCAAGGGGACATTAGCGGTCAGCCAGCCTCAGTACGAAAATGATGCAATCTTCCAGGCCTCTCCCTCCGTCCTGTCCGCGTTGTCTGTGCGCGTCGGCATCAAGGGCACGTGGCTCAGTGTCGAACAGCCATTACGTGCCGAATCAGGCACCGGGACGTTTCGTATTGAAAACGGTCGGATCGAGAACGGGCGCAAGCTCTATGAAAAGTATCGCATCCCGCTGCAGCCCGATGCGCGGGAGGTACGAATGGCGCTGCGTCACCAACGGGAAGCCCTCGGCGGTGACATTGCGGTCGAGCTCGGCCATTCGATAAATGCCGGTCACGTTCCGGGACAATCGGAGACGAGCGTCGGTTTGGCGTACCGAATGGCATGGTGATCCGGTGAACCGCATTTTCGCCCTGACGCTTGGACCCGCAGTCGCCCTCGGTGCGGCTTGCGCGGGTCCAAGCGAAACAGACAAGACATCTGATTCGATGAGTCTTGGCTCTCCAGTCGTGCGAGAAGGCACCGTCTACGTCCCGGTGAGCCGGAGCTCGCAAGGGTGTTTGCTCTACAGTGTCCGCATTCCGGGTGGACAAGCTCCCGCCGCGTTGGTGTACCGGAGCGTCGAAGGACGATTCAGTTATGATCGTCCGGAGAGATGCGCCGAGAGCGCAAAGGCGCCGTAGATGTTCGATCGCACCCACGCGGCCATATCCGGGGGCTCTCGGACGAGCAACAGGGCGCGTTTCTGAAAGGTAACCATCCGCCGAAGACCGCGGGGTATTTGGGGCTGAGTTTGACGGCGGGCAGTGCCGGTTGAAGCGCAGGGGTCTCGGCCTATGCAGCCTGATCGTGCCGCTGGCTGTCTTGCCAGTTCCAGGGAAGGAGTTCTTCGAGCCGGGTCTGCGGCGTCTCCGCGATCCGGCCGAGCACGTCGGCGAGCCAGGCCTGCGGATCGACGTCGTTAGCTTGGCGGTGCCGATGAGGGTGTAGATCGCCGCCGCGCGCAGGCCGCCGCGGTCGGAGCCGCAGAACAGCCACGACTTTCGGCCCAAAGCGATACCCCTGAGCGCCCTCTCGGCGGCGTTGTTCGTCAGGCAGATCCGGCCGTCGTCGAGGAAGCGGGCGAACATCTCCCAGCGCCGGAGCATGTAATCCATCGCCTTGGCCACCGGGGAATGGCGCGACAGCTTCCTGCGCTCGGCCTGCATCCAGTCCTTGAGATCGGCCAGCACCGGCGCGCTCAGCTCCTGGCGTAGGGCGAGGCGCTGCTCTGCGGGCTTGCCGTTGATGCCGCGCTCGATGAAGCCCGAGGACGAGGTGATGTTGACGCTGGTCGGCTCGTAATCCGCGGTCCGGTTTACCGGCAGGTCGAGGAGGGTCGCGCGCTCGGCCTCGATGCCCTTGGACCGGTGTGCGTTGGCGCGGCCGACGACTTCGCCGATGAAGGCGCGGTAGGCGTCGAGATCGGCGAAGTCGCTCGATCCGCGCAGCGCCAGGGCATCGGCGATGCTGCGCTTGAGATGGCCGTGCGGCCCCTCGATCGATCCGTTCTCGTGGGCCAGGCCGCGGTTGTTGCGCGAGACCGTCATGCCGTAATGGGCGCACAGCGCCTGGTATCGCTCGGTCATGTCCTCGGCCTCGTCCTTGCGCAGGTTGCAAAACGCCGCCGACAGGCTGTCGGTGCGGTGCTCGCGCGGCGCGCCGCCGAGATGCCACAGCGCGTCCTGCAGCCCCTCCGCCAGCGCCGTGAAGCTCTCGCCGCCGAGCACCACCCGGGCGTGGGTGAAGCCCGACCAGGCCAGGCGGAAGTGATACAGCATGTGGTTCAGCACCTGCCCGGCGACGGTCACGCCGAGACGCCCCATGCGGGTGAAGTCGGACAGGCCCTGCCGGCCCGGCTCGTGCTTCTGGCGGAAGATCACCTCCTGCTCGGGGCCGTGCTCGGCGCGCCAGACGCGGATCCGCCGCTCCAGGGTTCGCCGCACTGACCTGCCCCCGTCGACTGGTCCGGTTTGAATGTTAGTGCATTGACGGTTTCTCGGCCAAGCTGGATGGCCGGCGGAGCGTAGCGGAGCCGGGCGGCCAGCTTGGCGTGACGATCGTTTCCGGGGCCGGCGGCCGGTATCCCAGGCTGCTGTGTGGGCGTATGGCGTTGTAATGGCGCCGCCAGGATTCGATGAGAACCTGGGCTTCCTTGAGGGTATAGAAGATCTCCCCGTTCAGGAGCTCGTCGCGCAGCCGCGCGTTGAAGCTCTCGATATAGCCGTTCTCCCAAGGAGAACCAGGCTCGATGAAGGCGGTCCGGGCCCCGACCGCGGCAATCCATCCCCGGACGGCCTCAGCGACAAACTCCGGGCCGTTATCGGAGCGGATCCAGGCCGGAATACCGCGCAGGATGAACAGGTCGGTCAGCGCGTCGATGACATCGGTCGAGGAGAGCTTGCGCCGGACACGGATCGCCAGGCTCTCACGGGTGAACTCGTCCAGGACGTTGAGCGTACGAAAGACCCGGCCATCATGGGTCTGGTGATGCACGAAGTCATAGGACCAGACATGGTCCGCCCGCTCGGCGCGTAGCCGGACGCAGGAGCCGTCGTTGAGCCATAGACGCCCTCGCCTGGGTTGTTTGGCGGGCACCTTCAGCCCCTCGCGCCGCCACAGGCGCTCGACCCGCTTGTCGTTGACCTGCCAGCCGGCGTCGCGCAGCAGGGCGGCGATCCGGCGATAGCCGTAGCGACCGTACCGGCGGGCCAGCTCGATCATGTCCGCGACCAGGCGATCCTCATCGTCACGCCCGCGCGGGACATGGCGCTGGGCCGAGCGGTGCTGCCCCAGCACCCGGCAGGCGCGGCGCTCCGAGATCCCGAGCCGGTCGCGGACATGGTCGATGCACTGGCGGCGGCGCGAGGGGCTCACAAGTTTCCCTGGGCTGCCTCCTTGAGAATCTGCTTGTCCAGCGTCAGGGTCCGAGACCGCGCGGCGCAGCCGCTCGTTCTCCTTCTCAAGCTCCTTCAGGCGCCGAAGCTGATCGCCGCTCATCCCGGCATACTCCTTGCGCCAGCGGTAGTACGTGACCTCGCTGATCCCCAGCTGCCGGATCGCGTCCGCCATCGACTTGCCCTGGCCGTGCAAAACCTCAGCTTGCCGCAGCAGACTGACGATCTCCTCCGGCTTGTAACGCTTCCTTGCCATCTCTGATCCTCCTCATTCCCAAACCTAAGGATGGACCAATCCAATGGGGGAGGATCAAGCACTGCCGGATGTAGTGCCTAGCCGGAAATGAGAACCGGTCAATATCAACTACTTACGCGAATCAATCGTCGAAGTCAGGATGCGTCTGAGCTCCGAGACGAACTGCGGCAATGCCCGCGCGAACTCGGGATGTTCCTCCGCTGCCGCCGCGAAGGTGAGCAGCTTCTCCCCGACGACATAGTCGAATGTCGACCCGACGCCGTGTCTGAGCCGGATGGTCTCGGCCGCCTCGCACCGCTCCCTCCAGACCTCGTGCCAGCGGCGCTCAGTCGTCTGCTCCATTCCCCGTCTCCCCGTCCCCGCGGTACTCTTCTACCGCGTTCACGGGCCGGCAGGGGAGCCCGTTTGCGCCGGCCCGAACAGCGCGTCGATATCCTCGCCCGTCAGCCCCAGCGGCCCCCGGCCCGTGCCTTCGAACAGCGCGTCCGCCAGGCCCTGCTTGCGCGCCTGCATGCGCTGGATGGCGGCCTCGACGGTATTCTCGGCGATCAGGCGGTGCACGAAGACCGGCTTGTCCTGGCCGATCCGGTGCGCCCGGTCCATGGCCTGGCGCTCCGCCGCCGGGTTCCACCAGGGATCGTAGACGATCACCGTGTCGGCGGCCGTGAGGTTGAGGCCGGTGCCGCCGGCCTTCAGGCTCGCCAGGAACAGCGGCAGGTCGCCGGACTGAAAGGCCGCGACCTGGCCGTCCCGGTCCTTCGTCGAGCCGTGCAGCATGGCGTAGCCCCAGCCGCGCGCCGCGATATCCCGCTCGATCAGCTTCAGCATCTCCACGAACTGGGAGAAGACCAGCACCCTGCGCCCCTCGGCGACCAGCTCCTCGAGCAGCGCGAGAAGCCGCGCCCGCTTGGCGCTCGCGGTGACCTTGCGGGCCGCGGCCAGCTTCACCAGCCCCGGATCGCAGCAGACCTGGCGCAGATTGAGCAGCGCCTCGAATATCGCCGTCTGCGATGCCGCGATGCCTTTCCCGGCGATCGCCTCACGGACCTGCCTGTCCATGGTCGCCCGGATGCTCTCGTAGAGCGCGGCCTGGGCGCCTTCGAGCGGGATCGTCTCGTCTATCACCGTCCTTTCCGGCAGCTCGGGGGCGACCTCCTCCTTGGTGCGCCGCATCAGGAAGGGCTTCACCCGGGCCGCCAGCAGCCGCTGCCGGGCGCGGTCGCCGTGCTTCTCGATGGGCGTGCGGAACTCCGTGGTGAACTTCTTGCGGTTGCCGAGCAGGCCCGGCACGAGCCAGTCGTAGAGTGCCCACAGCTCCTGGAGGCTGTTCTCCAGCGGCGTCCCGGTCAGCGCCAGCCGCTGGCGCGCGCGGATCTCCCGGATGCGCTTCGCGAGCGCCGAGGCAGGATTCTTCACCGCCTGGGCCTCGTCCAGCACCGCGATCTCGTAGTCGCGGTCGAACAGCGCATCGCCGTCCCGATCAAGCAGCGGATAGGTCGTGACGATCAGGTGATGACCCGCAATCTCCGCAAACCGTCGCCGCCGGTCGGGGCCGTGCAGCACCAGCAGCTTCAGATCGGGCACGAAGCGCGCGGCCTCGCGCCGCCAGTTGCCGACCAGGCTCGTCGGCACCACCGGCAGGCTCGGCCGGTCCGCCTTCTCCTCCAGATGCCGGTGCCCCAGCAGGGCGAGGGTCTGCACGGTCTTGCCGAGACCCATGTCGTCGGCCAGCACCCCGCCGAAGCCGCTCTCCGAGAGCGCCTTCAGCCAGCCGTAGCCGGTGCGCTGGTAGGGACGCAGCTCTCCCTTCAGCGAGGCGGGCGGCTCCTCCTCCGGCGCCTCGGCCAGCGCCCGCAGCCGGGCGCCCAGATCGAGGATCTCCCGCCCGCCGGTCCAGAGCGCGCCGCTTCCCTCAAGCGCCTCGGCCAGCGCGAACAGCCGGCCCGCATCGGCGCGGTGAAAGTCCAGCAGCCCCTGGGCTTCCAGAAAGGCCTCGGCAAATGGCGCGAACCGTATCGCATCCAGCACGACCCAGCTGCCGTCGTCCAGCCGGACCTGGAAGCTTCTGCCGACCAGATGGCGCTCGACGTCGAACCCCGCCTCCAGCCGGCCCCATTCGTCGACGGGAAGCTGCGCGACCAGCTGCAGCACGATCGGCGCCACGTCGAACTTCTTTCCGTCCGCCTCCAGCGAGAGGCGGAGCGAGAACCAGTCGTTCTCCGCGTCTTCCAGCGCGGTCGAGAACGCGACCGGCCCATCGTGCAGCCGGAACGGCCATGACCCGTCGACCTCGATACGCCAGCCCGCGGCCCGCAGCCACGGCACCGCCCTGGCGGCGAAGCCCTCCCCGGCCCCGCTCGCATCGTCTTCCCCGCTGCCGGGGGGCGGGAACACGATATCGGCGTCCGGAACCTCGTCCTGCCCGCCCAGGCCGTCGCGCAGCCGTTCGCCGTCCGACCAGGCATGAGGCCTTGCCGCTTCCCGCAGGGTTTCCAGGAACCCCGCTTCGCGCGCCCGGTCGCGCCGGACGATCGCGTAGCGGTTTCCGTCCTTTACCGCGATGTCGTCTCCCTGTCCGGCGCGCAGCCGGCCCCCGGCGCCCGGATAGACGACTTCCAGCCGGGCGCAGGGATAGAAGACGGCATCGCCACGGCCCACGCTGACGAGCCGCCTGCCGTCGTGGGCGTATCGCATCGGCCGGTGCTCGCAGCCGAACAGCTTCAGGACCGGCTCCGGCCGGATATCGTTCCGTTCCTCGACCCGGTGCGGCTTCGGCACCGGCGCGTGCCGGCCGATCCGGGACAGTTTCGCCGCGACCGCATCGATCGACCCGCGCTCGACCGGCGGCGCGGCCGCGAACCATGCTGCCAGTCGCGCCGGCAGGCCGGTTTCCGCGGCGCCGATTTCGCCGGTCTCCGGGTCCAGGAAGAGCGGGGTCGGGAAGGGCAGCAGCGTCAGCCGCGCGCCCGCATCGTCGCGCGCCGCGACCCGCTGCCGGCCGGCCCCGTCGACCTCCCAGGCGAGTTCGCAGCGCCGCGGCGCCGCCCACGAAAGCGCCATGCCGCGGACGTCGTCGGCCCGCGTCCGCCCGGTCTCGACGATTCCGCGCACCAGCGCGACCAGCTCGTCGCCCTCCGGCCAGTCGTAGCGCAGGGGCCAGATGCCCCTCCGGTAATGGCCGAGCCGGCCCAGGAATGCGGCGTCTTCCGCGGTCGCGAACCCGCCCTCCGCGGACGCCGTTCCCTCGCGGTACTCCCGGACATTCCGGCCGATCTCGCCGTCCTTCTTCAGATAGGCGCGCCAGGGATCGATGCGCATGCCGCCCGTCTCGTCGCGGTGGACGACGTAGAACAGATGGTCCCGACCGGGCTCGGGCGGACCTGGCGGGCGGGCGTCCGGACTTGCCTTGGCCGACCCGGGCCAGTCGTCCAGCCAGCGGCGCACGTCCCCGGACACGCTCTCGTCGGCGCTCCCGTCGGCGCTCCCGTCGGCGATGTGGCGCGCCTCCGGCGAGAGATACCGGGCGGCCAGCAGCACGGCGGCCGTGTGCTTGCAGTTGTGGCCCACCGGGCAGGAACAGTGCCCCCCGACCGGAACCAGCTTGTCGCCGCTGCCCGATTCGTACCTCGCCACGACCGTATAGGGCTCGGGCCGGCTGCCCGAAACCTCGCCGTGGATCCGGCCGGGTTCTCCAAACTTGACCGAACGCACATGCCGCGCCGGAAATAGTCCAGCCCCCGCAGGTAAGAGCTTTCTCCGACCGCGTGCTCGATGTCAGACGTTGCGAAGGTCGCCAAACCGCTCTGTCCGCTTTCCTCGCCCAGGAAACCCGCCCCGGGACATCCGCTTTCTCAGGCGGACGCGCCGGCCGCCAGAACCGTGTCCGGGATTGCGACCGACCCCGCGCCGCCGGCCCGCGGCGCGCAAGCCCCGTCCCGCGCCCGATGGCCGCGCCGAACGCTCAGAAGGCGTAGCGCAGCGACAGCCGGACTCCGTGGCCCTTCAGCCGCGCCTTCGTCGGCGCCAGATCGAGCGGCAGCGGCTCCCGGCTCCCGTCGCGCCACACCACCCGGCCCGGACCCCGCGGCGTGCGCACCTCGCCAAGGTCGCTGTAGCGCCAGGCCAGATCGAGCACGACGCGCTCGTCCAGGGCCACCGCGACCCCTGCCGTCGCCATCCAGGCCAGCCCCGTCCGGCTCCCGCCCGGCACGGTCGTGGTCGTGGCCGGAAAGGTCATGGTGGTGTTGCCGATGCGGGTATGCACGGCGCCGACGCCAGCGCCGATGAACGGCGCGAAGGGGCCGGGCTTCGGCAGCCCGAGCGCGGCAAGATCGACAAAGCCGGCCACCATCCCAGATACCGACGACAGCTTCGCTGACACGTCCTGCCGCCGGTCCGGCGCCAGGAAATTGGCACGGCCTTCGAACGTGTAGTGCGGCCGGTATTCGACCAACGCCTCAAAGCGGATCGCTCCGGTCGCGTAGCCGAGCCCGAGCTCCACCGCCGGAACCGTCCCGAATTCCCCTGCCGACCGCAAGCGCGCGCCGTCTCCGCCGGTCCCGCAGCCGTAGAGCGCCGCCGGAACTGCACCGGAGCAATCGGTATCGGTGAACGCCGCCTCCCCCGGCCGGTCGAGGCCGATGCCGCCGCGCAGGTAGTAGTCGTCCGCAACCGCCACTCCGGGCGCCAGGCTCATCGCCGCCGCGAGCGCAATGGCTGCCAGGCGCGCACGACGTGGGCGTTCGCCGGCGCGGGAACTGCGTCGCGATCGCGGCGCCGCGCTCTCCGGGGAAGCGGGATTGACAACGATTTCAGACATGCCCCACTGGTACCACGGCGCACACCCGAATCCGATCCCCGACAGCCATGACCTGACGCCTCGCCGGGAGCGCGACGGGAGGAGTCGGAGGGCGGCGCCTTCCGGGCGAAACCGGAGGCCGGCGAGCGGCCCCGGCGTCGCCAACCGGGAGACCCATCCATGTCCGCCGACCCCGCCGACATTCGTATCCCTCCGGAGTGCCGGGAAATGATCCGGACGGGCGCCCTCGTCGCAGTGTCGCACTCGGGCGGCAAGGACTCACAGTCCATGACCATCCTGCTGTCGCGGATCGTCCTCCGAGACCGGCTGGTGGCGGTGCACGCCCCGCTCGGCGAGGTCGAGTGGCCCGGCACGATCGAGCATATCTCGGCAACGCTGCCCGCGGGCGTGCCACTGATATTCGCGCCCGTCGCGCGCGCTCAGACGCTGCTCCAACGGGTCGAGGAACGGGGTCTCTGGCCATCGAATTCAGCGCGCTGGTGTACTAGCGATTTCAAGTCCGGACCTATCCAGCGCGAGCTGCGCCGCTATCTGAAGACCCATCCCCGCTTCGGCAGGATCGTCAGCGCCATGGGCATGCGCGCGGAGGAAAGTCCGGCGCGCGCCCGGAAGGTGCCGTGGCGGCGCAACGACCGGATGAGCGTCGCGGGCCGCGAGGTCTTCGACTGGCTGCCGGTCTTCCATCTTTCGACGGAAGAGGTCTTCCGCGTCATCCGCGAGGCCGGCCAGTCGCCGCACTGGGCCTACGCCGCCGGCATGTCGAGGCTGAGTTGCAGCTTCTGCATCCTGGCATCCCGCGCCGATCTGCGCCGGGCCGCCGAGCTCCGCCCGGACCTCTACCGCACCTACGCGGAGCTTGAGCGGCGCATCGGCCACACGCTGTCGCCAACGCGCCGGCCGCTTCCGGAAGTGACAGGCGTTCCCTTGCCCGCCGGCGGCGGACACGAAGACCTGACCGGCCCGACCGGCGCCTGACCGTACACGCCGGCCCGGCGCCGGTTTCCCGCCTGGCGCGCCGGCCGCACACCCCGCAGGAAAACGAGCAGAGGGCCGCGGAGGTTCCGGTGACGGCCGGCGCCTGGAGAGGTGTCGGCGCTGCGTTCCAGCCATCCGGAGCACGCCCATGACCCTTCCCGAGACCATCTCCGCCGACTACACGCTGCGCCCCAGCGAGCTCGCCGAGGTCCTCGCCCTGCTGGTCGAGGCACGCCAGCCGACCATGGTCTGGGGACCGCCCGGAGCGGCGAAATCGATGATCGCCCGGCAGGTCGCCGTCGCCGCCAACCGCAACTATGTCGACGTCCGGGCGCTCCTCCTGGACCCCGTCGATCTGCGCGGCATCCCGTGGCGCGACAGCGACGACCGCACGCGCTGGGCGCCGCCGGTGTTCCTGCCGCCGACGGACGATCCCGGCCTGTGGCTCATCAACCTGGAAGAGCTGCCGTCCGCGGTCCCGATGGTACAGGCGGCGCTCTACCAGCTCTTCCTGGAGCGCAAGTGCGGCGAGTACGCGCTGCCCGAGGGCGCCTCGCTGATCGCCTGTGGCAGCCAACGCCGGCCCGATGCCCTTCAGCACGGAGACCGGCCCATGCTCGACGCCAACCCGGCGCCGGACGCCCTCGCGCGTCCGCCCCTTCCCGCACTCGCCACCGACCCGCCTGCATCGCCGGCCCGTCCGTCCGCGGGCGATGCCCTCTTCGCCACAGCCCAGGCCCTGCTGCCCGTGCTGGAGGCCGGCCGCTCGATGCCGCGACCCTCCGGGACGCCATGACGCGCGCCTTCGGTGCGTCGGACGCCGAGGGCGGCTGGGTCTGGAAGGACGCCTACGAAGCCGCCGAAGGCGCCGCCGTGCTGTTCCTCCAGCGCTACGGCCGGGGCATGCGCCGGAACGCCGGCGCCGGCGACGGCGGGCCGCGCCGCATGCTGGCGATGCTGGAGGCGGTCGCCGCGCTGGAGCCGTCGCATACCAGGCGCTCCGAGGAACAGGTGCGGCTCCAGCAGTTCTCGACGCCGCTGCCGCTCGCCTACGCCGCGCTCCAGGCCGCTGCGATCCGGCCCGGCGACATCGTGCTGGAACCCTCCGCCGGCACCGGGATGCTGGCGGTGATGGCGCAGTGCGCGCTGGGCGACCGGGCGGCGGGTGCGCTCCATCTCAACGAATACCGCACCAGCGCGCCGACGCTGCGCGCGGCGCTCGACGAGGCGCGGGCCTTCCTCGCCTTGGAGCCTGCCCCGGACCACGTTCCGGGGGCTCCGGACGCGCCCTACGACGCGACCGAGGCGGCGCGCCGCCTGTGGCGGCGCTGCCGCGCTGTCGACGGCAGCCACGCCGAACGCTATCTGCAAGCGCGGGGTCTGTCGCGCTGCCGCTTCGCGGCACTGCGCTTCCATCCCGAGCTTCGCTACCGCGAAGGCTCGTCCGTGCGCCGGTTCCCGGCGCTGGTCGCCGCCGTCACCGCCGGCGACGGCGGTCGGATCTTCGGCGTGCAGCGCACCTGGCTCGATCCGCGGTCGCCCGCCAAGGCGGGCGTCGCGGCGCCTCGCAAGGCGCTCGGCCGCATCCACGGCCTCGCGGTGCGCTTCGGCGCGCCCTCCGACGATGCTGCGCTCGTCGTCGGGGAGGGCATCGAGACGGTGCTGTCGTTGGTCACCGCCGTGCCGGAGATCACGGCCGCCGCCGCGCTCTCCGCCGGCAGCCTCGGCGCGTTCGCGCCTCCGCCCGGCCTCGCGCGGCTGGTGATCGCGCGGGACAACGACGAGGACGGCGCGCTCGCGGCCGAGCGCCTCGCCCGGCGCTGCGCGCGGGCGGGCGTCGCCGCCACGGTGATCGTGCCCGTCGGCAACGACTTCAACGACGACCTGGTCGACCTCGGCGCGGCGGCGCTGCGCGCCCGCTTCGCGCCGCTGTTCCGCTGCGCGGGAGGAAGAGAGGAGCGGCGGGTCGGGCGAGCCGACCCGAACGGAGGAGGGAGTCGATGAGCGCCGTCATCAATCTCCGGCACGAGCCGAAGCTGCGCGAGGCATTCCAGTACGCGCATGCCGCAGAGGCCGGAGATCGTCTCGGCGCCGTTGCGTCCGTAGAGGTCGCGCAGAGCCGAGGCGACCTGGACGCCGAGCACGAAGCAGCCGCCGAACTGGCGGGATTCAGCGAGCCCCGGCTGGAGCGACGGCACCTGGTGCAGCGTCGGCAGTTCGTCGAGGATCACCCAGATGCGCCTGCCGTCGTCCTGGGCCAGCGTCAGCATCGCGTTGACCGCGATCTCCAGCCAGGTCGAGATCAGCCCGCGCAGCGACGCGTGCTGGTCGCCCCGCGAGGTCAGGAACAGGAACCCGTCCCGGTCCTCGTCCGATATCCACTCGCGGATCGAGAACGGCCTGCCCTCGTCCGGCAGGAACTCCAGCGCCGACAGGTTGGCGGTCAGCATGGCCCGCACCGAGAGCGCGGTCTTCGGGTTGTCGGGATCGACGATGGACTGCGCCACCGTGCCTTCCATCGCCTCGGCGAGCGCCGTCAGGTCGGTCTTCAACAGGTGGTCGACCAGGACCTTGTTGTCCTTCACCCCCTTCTGCCGGAGCACCCCGGCGCCGTTGGAGAAGAGCTGGCGCGCGGCGGTTACCCAGAACGGGTCCACCGTGTCCTTCTGCTGCGGAATGAGCGCGGCGGCCATCATGTCGAAGTCGCGCGGGTTCCGGGCTTCGAGGAAGGGCGACCAGCGCGGCGCACGGGCGTCGAGCGGGTTCATCAACACGTCGCGGTCCGGATCGAAGAAGGATCGCGTGTAGGAGCCCATCTTGTCGTAGAGGACGCAGCGCTCGCCCCTGGCCCGGATCTGCGCCACCAGGTCGGAGATCAGCACCGTCTTGCCCGATCCCGTGGTGCCCGAGACGATCGTGTGCTGGGTCTCGGTGCGCTCCGGATACGGGATGCCGGCGATGGAATAGGGCCGGAACCGCTTGCCGCCGGGCAGGCGCGCCAGGAACCGCTCATGGGGGGATTGCAGCCGGCGGCGCAGTTCCCCGTCGGTCACCATCTCCGCGCCCCTGATGCGCTTCTGGCGGCCGAGCTGCGCGCCGCGCCACCAGAACGCCACCAGGAAAAGCCCGATCAGCCCGGCGCCGGACATCGCGCCGAGTCCGGCGCTGGCGAACATCTCCGACTTGATCCGTTCGCGCGCCTCGCGGGCCGGGACCGAGGCGGCGATGTCGCGGATGCGCAGGACGCGCCGCGTCCCGTCTTCGAAGCGGATTTCCTGGCCGGAACCGGGGTCGTAGCCCAGCGTCAGCTTGACCTCGGCCAAGCGTCACCATGCCGGCGGCGTACCACTCCGCCCCCGTCGTGCGGTGCCAGAGCGTCCAGGCCGGCACCGCCACCGTCGTGAAGGCGGCGAACAGCATCGCCGCCCGGAAGAGCTGCCCCCACATCCGGATGCCGTGGAAGACGGTCTGGCCGCCCCTGAGCGTGCTACCGAGGCGAGACGCCTGTGGATATGATGGACAAGCCGCTCCGCGCCTTGCCCACATCTCCACAGGCGCAACAGCAGCAACAGGAAGATCGATTCAAGGGGATTCTGGCGGCCTGAACTTCAACCGGAATACACCTTAGCCGAGCCGCCAGGCTGTCCGAATAGGCGAGGCCACCTCACCTTCGAGCGCCGCTCTTTCCAACTCTCCTTGTTGTCTGCCCATGGGGTGCAGCTGCGCTTATGCCGTCCGAAGCGCCATCGCGTCTTCGCGCGTGAACTGGAACTCGGTGCCATCCCGCCACACCGTAAGCGGTTAGCGCGCCCCATACTTTCGCCGGGTCTTCTTTTCGGTCTGACTTTACGCCTTGGCAACGAGGCTTGGAGGAGGGATCGGGATGACCGATTTTGGCTTGACGGTGGTCGCGGAAGCCGGCGGCGAGCCGGCGGCGGACGAACAGGGCGGGGAGGCCGAGGCCCGCCGCCGGCGGCGGGCGGCGCGCCCCGGGGCACGGTTCCCGGCCCGGCTTGAGCGCCGGGTGGAGGTGATCGAGCCGGCGAGCACGCTCTGCCCTTGCGGTTGCGGCGAGATGGCGAAGATCGGCGAGGACCGCAGCGAACGGCTCGACATCGTGCCGGCGCGGTTCCTGGTGATCGAGACGGTGCGCCCGCGCTATGCCTGCAACAGGTGCAAGGGCGGCGGGGTGGTGCAGGCTGCGGCTCCGGCGTCGCTGATCGAGGGCGGTCTTCCGACCGAGGGCCTGCTGGCGCATGTGCTGATCTCGAAATACGGCGACCACCTTCCCCTCTACCGGCAGTCTCAGATTTACGCGCGCTCCGGGGTCGAGCTGCACCGTTCGACGCTGGCCTCGTGGGTGGGCCGGGCCTCGTTCCACCTGCGGCCGGTGGTCGACTGCCTGGCGAGGGCGTTGAAGACATCGGCGAAGCTGGGCATGGACGAGACCACGGTTCGGGTTCTCGACCCGGGCCGGGGCAGGACGAAGACGGGCTACATGTGGACGATGGTGCGCGACGAGCGGCCGTGGTCGGGCGCGGATCCGCCGGGCGTCGTCTATTCCTATGCGCCCGGCCGCGGCGGCAAGCATGGCGAGAAGCTTCTCGAGGGTTTTTCGGGGACGCTGCAGATCGACGGCTACTCCGGGTACAACCGGCTGCGCCGGTCGGACCGGCCGGACGGGGCGCTGACGCTCACCGCCTGTTGGGCGCACGCGAGGCGCGGGCTGAAGGAGGTGTTCGACTCAAGCGGGTCCGCGATCGCGAAGGCCGGTCTGCAACGGATCGCGCGGCTCTATGCGATCGAGGAGAAGATCCGGGGCGAGCCGGCGGCGACGCGCCAGGCAATCCGCTGGACGGAATCGGCGCCGCTCGTGAACGGCTTCGGCGTGTGGCTCGACGAGCAGCGCTCGCGGATCTCGCCGCGCTCGCGCCTCGGCGAGAAGCTGACCTACATCGCCAACCAGTGGGACGGGCTGCTGGCGTTCCTGTACGACGGCCGCGTCGAGATCGACACGAACTTCGTCGAGAACCGCATTCGCCCGGTGAAGCTGACCGCGAAGAACGCGCTGTTCGCGGGCCATGACGAAGGCGCTGCCGCGTGGGGCCGCGTCGCCTCGCTGATCGAGACCTGCAAGATGAACGGCGTCGAGCCCTACGCCTGGCTCAAGAGCACGCTGGAGAAGATCGCCGCGGGGCATCCGCAATCGCGGATCCACGAACTGCTGCCCTGGAACTTCGAGCCCGCGACCGACCCCGGCTGACGCCGGCGCTCAAGCCGCCCTTCCAATATCCCTGAAGTCAACCCCGATCCCGATATGGGGTCAGGCCACCGCTTACAGTAGATCAACAGGGCCAGCATCATACGGGGGTGATACTGCGCCGAGCCGGTGCCGCGACACACCTTGAAGGCGCTCATGTCGACGCGCTCAACCACTTCGATCACGAAGTGCGCCAGATCATCCTCCGGGATCCACTCCCGAAGATCGGGCGGAAGCAAAAACGCCTGGTCCCGCCCGCAGTCCACGAATCTGCTCGTAGACGAATTCTAACTGAACATCCCCCAAAGTCCGACAGACTGCTGGCGCAGCGTCAGGATCTCGTTCTTCCGGTAACCGGTTAGCATCGGGAGGCGGATCGCCGCGGCGGCATGCACCGGAACGGCGCCGCCCGCCTTGGCCTCGTCGAGCGCGCGCCAGAGCCGGCGGAACTCGGCCGCGGTGAGGAACCGCTCGCGCGGCTGCTCCCGGTACTTGATCTGGTGCCGGCACAAATTGCTTCCTTCGGGCATCAACCCCCAAGACTCGGCCATGTTGAACATCCGCGACAGGAGGTCCAGCGTCCGGTTCGCCATCGCCGGCGTCGTCCATATCGCGTAGTGGAGGTCGCGCATGTGCTCGCGCCGCACGCTCCCGGTCGGCAGCTTCCCAAGCGTCGGCGCGATGTGCTTCTCCGCCCATCGGCGGTAGCCGTCGGGCTGGCCCCGGCGCCGCATTCGGGCCGCCTCCCGCCGTCTCCGCCCTGCGCTACGGCACCGGGGGCCGGTCGTTCGCAAAGATGTCGGCCGCAATGCTGTCCGACACCCGCGCCGCCGAGTCGTGTACCGAGTCCTTCGCCAGATGGGCGTAGCGCGCGGTCGTCTCGACCTGCGCATGGCCGAGCAGGCGCCCGATCATCGGCAGCGATTCGCCGAGCGCCAGCGCGCGCGATGCAAACGAATGACGGCAGTCATGAATCCGCACGTCCTTCAGGCCGGCACGCCGGCACACCTCGTCCCAGGGGTCGTTGAGATTGCGCATGGGCCTTCCCCTGACCTTGCCCGGAATGACGAACGGGTTGCCCTCGACCCGGGGAAGCGCCGCGAGTACCTCCGCCGCCTCCCGTGACAGCGCGATCGTCCGCGGGCCGACCTTGGTGTCCGGAAGCCGCAGCTCCCGCGCCTCCAGGTCCACCTCGTCCCACCGCAGGTTCAGGATCTCGCCCTTGCGGCAGCCGGTCAGCAGCAGCAGCCGGATCGCCGCCGCCGCATGGACCGATACCCCTTTCCGCCTCCCGGCCTCGTCCAGCACCGCCCCCAGCCGGCGCAGCTCCGCATCGGTCAGGAACCGTTCGCGCTTGCGCTCGCGGTTCTTCGCCACCAGCCGGCACGGATTGCAGGTCTCCGGGATCTGCCCCCGATCCCCGGCCGCGTTGTAGATCCGCGACAGCGTGTCCACCACCTGGTTCGCCATCACCGGCGTCGCGCGCAGGCGATGGTGGAGCTCCGTCACCCGGGCATGCTCCACCGCGAGCGCCGGCATCTTCCCCAGCGCCGGCTGGATGTGCTTCTCCACGATCAGCCGGTACGTCGATTCCGTCTTCGGCTTGCAGCGTACCGCGACGTGCTCCTCGAGCCAGCGCCGGGCAAGCTCCGCCACCGTCGGCCCCTCCACCGGGCGCGCTGCCAGCGGCTCCGCCGCCGGGTCCTCGCCCGCCTTGATGCGCGCCACGATCAGCGCCGCCCGGCGCCGCGCCTCCTCCGCCGTGACCACCCCGTGGCGACCCACCGTCACCCGCTTCGCGGCCTCGCCCCCGGCCCGGGTCTGCACCACGTAGACCTTGCTTCCCGAGGGATAGACCCGTACCCCGAAGCCCGACAGCTCCGGGTCCCAGAACACCGTGTCCTTCTCGACCTTCAGCGCCTCCACCGTGCGCCGCGAAATCGTCCTCGTCTTCAACACCGCCATCGCTTGCTCCGCTTCCCGTCCGGCCGCGCGCTCACGCCGCCTTCGTCCCACCCAGCAGGTCGGCGCCGATGCTGCCGCCCACCTTCGCCATCGACGCCTTCTCCGTGTCGCGCTCCAGATGGGCGTAGCGCGCCGCCGTCGTCACCTTGCGGTGGCCCAGCAGCCGGCCGATCGCCGGCAGCCCCTCGCCGAGCGCCAGCGCCCGCGAGGCGAAGGAGTGGCGGCAGTCATGAAGCCGCACATCCTTCAGGCCGGCCCGCGCGCGCAGGCGCAGCCAGATCGCGTCCAGGTTCTTGAGGTGATCCCCCTCCTTCTGCCCGGTGATCACCCAGGGGTTGCCCTCGATCCGCGGGATGCGTTCGAGCACCCGTTCGACCGCCGGGGTCAGCGGCACCCGCCGTGGCCCCGTTTTCGCCTCGCTCAGCCGAAGCTCCCTTGCCGTGCGGTCGATGTCGTCCCACCTGAGCGTCACGATCTCGTTCCTGCGGCAGCCGGTCAGAAGCAGCAGCCGAATCGCGGGCGCCGCCGAGGGGAACACCGATCCGTCCGCCTCCGCCTCGGCCAGCACCCGCCCCAGGCGCCGGTATTCCTCGCGCGTCAGAAACCGCTCGCGCCGATGCTCCTTGTATCTGCGA
Organism: Alphaproteobacteria bacterium; assembly: GCA_963422645.2. GTDB lineage: Bacteria > Pseudomonadota > Alphaproteobacteria > UBA828 > UBA828 > WTGU01. The sequence goes on along the minus strand of CAXXVO010000002.1, from coordinate 14,446 downwards.
ACCGAGCGGCACGGGTTGCGCCGTGGCGGCGTCATGCCCCAGCCCTCCGCCAGTTTGAACATCCTGGCCAGAACGCCCACCGTCTGGTTGGCTTGGTACGGCTTGTCCCGCATCTTGTAGTGCAGCGCCGACACGTGGGAGCGGTCCACCGCCGAGAGCGCGAGATGGCCGAGTTCCGGAACGATGTAGTGCCTGACGACCCGCCCGAACGTCTCGACTGTCTTGGGACGACAGTTCACCTCCACGTGCGCCGTCATGTAGCGCTCGGCGAGATCCGCCACCGCGGGCTCCCGCGCGGGCGGCGCCGGCGCCGGGTCGAGGCCGCGCTTGATGCGGTCAATCATGACCATCGCCTTCCGACGCGCGCCTCGGACGTCGATGTCTCCGTGCCGCCCGACCACGGCGCGCCGCGAACCTTTGGGTCCGCGCGCCTGGACGATGTAGACCTTGCGGCCCGTGCGGTACACGCGCACCCCGAAGCCGGGCAGATCGCGGTCCCAGAACATCGCGTCGCGCGCCTCGCTCGACAGCGCGTCCACGCTCCGCATGGTGAGCTTGACGGCAACTCTGGCAGGTATGTCGCTCTCCTCGGATGGGCCGGGTCCAATCCCCACGGACGGCGTCGCCGCCATCACCGCGTGACCGAACGCTTTCCTCCTGCGCTGGACGGCCCCAAAATATGCGGAAGCAAATCGCAACCGACTGAACCCGTTGGGATGTCCATGAAAGCGCACCCTCGCCGCAGATGCAAGCACCTTGGCAAGGGAAAAGGTAACTGCCCAGGTTCTTGCTGTGAAAATTCTCTGGGATTCGGCACAACGCTACCCACGCGACGCCCGTGTGCTCCTCTGTGGTCGCCGGGTTTCACAGCTCACGATGCCCCTCTTGCGGACTGCGACCGGTAAGCTACCCCGATGTGGCCCGAAGTCCGCCCGCGCGACGGGCACCGATTTTCATTCTATGGGGTGGTCCAGCACGGCGTCGACCATGATCGTTTATGAGAATGGCTCCGCTGTTGGAGAACCCGTGCCAGGTGAGCTTACGCGCACTTGACGGTGGCGATGAGCCGATCCGATGGGCTGGTCAGGGCTTCGATGATATTCCAGCCCTGCTTTCTGGCGGTGGTGATGACGCTGCGCAGGATGGCGAAGTTCTCGGCCCCCTGCGCGGACCGGAAGCCCCCGGAGATCTTCTGGCGCAGCTTCATCATCCGAAGGTCGCGCTCGGCCTCGTTGTTCGTGAACCCGACCTCGAGGTCGATCAGGAACCGGAGCACCGCGCATTTGTGGTCGCGCAGCCTCAAGGCCAGATTGTGACCGATCCTTCGCTTCCGGCGCTTCTTCCTCTTGCCAGGCGAGAACGGTGGTTGGCTCTCGTGAAAGGCCAGCGCATCGGCGATGACCTCGTCGTATCGGCGCTCGATCAGCGCCACAAGCCTCGCCGGAACGGCGATATCCTTGTCCAGCGCGATGCGGGCGGCGCGATTGGCTCGGCGCAGGAGCTGCTGCATCCGCCGGGCCCAAGCCTCCCCTTCGATGTCCACCAGCGCCTGCAACTCCCGCAGGTGATGGGCGTTGCACAGGCCGTGCTCCACCCCTTCCATCGCGAAGTACGGCTTCCAGTGATCGTGCACGACGATGCCGGAGACACCCGAGAGCAGGGCGCCGCGCTTGCCGCTGACCCGGTACGCCGCCAGCAGCGGCGTGCAGATCACATGAAGCCACTGCGTCTGACCGCCGATCCGCAAGCCGGTCTCGTCCATGTGTTTCACCCGCGCCGTGCCCGCCGCCAGGTCCTGTATGTGCAAGGCCGCGTCCCGCAGCCGCTCGGCCGCCCTCTCGCTCATCGTCGCCAACGTCGCAGCCGTCACCGGCGCGCCGAAGAGCTCGGCCATCACCTGCGACAGCCGATCCTCCGGCAGGAAGTGAGCGTGCTGAAGGTAGACCGCCACCCCGGCAATGCGCGGGCCGTACTGCACCGGCGCCGACACCCCGTCGGGGAACGCCGCCCGGGTCACCGTCCCGCAATGCCCGCAGCACTTGGCATGCGCCCGGTGCTCGGTCACCTCCAGGGGGCTCGGCTCGGGCAGATCGAACACCTGGCGGGCGACGGGCGTTCCCGCCCTGGCCGCGTCCGAAAGCGGCGAACCGCATCCCTTGCAGGAAGCCGGGACGTGATCCTTCACCCGATCCGGGTGATCGGCGCGGCGCAGCGTCTTGCCCTTGTGGCCGGGCTGGCCACCGGGCTTGCGGCCCGATTTGCCGCGCAGGCTTCGGGTTCGCCGCTTCGAATTCGGCTTCCTCAGCCCATCGCTCGAAGGCGGCTTGCCGCTGTTGCCGCTGTTGAGGCCGAGACGGCGCTCCAACTCCTCGATGCGCTCGACGAGACGCGCGACTTGCTCTTCCAGCCGCGCGTTCTGCTGCCGAAGCCAGGCATTTTCCTCCCGAAGCCGGGCGTTCTCCTCCTCCAGGCGGGCGATCTTCTGCGCGGGCGTTTCGGGCGCTGCTCCCGTCGAAGGGCCGCGCGGCGACTCGGGATTGCTCATGTCGTTGTTGAGTCATTTCCCGAAATTCCCGTCAAGCCCTTTCCACCAACTCCGAACGAGAAACGCCTCAATCCACTGGCCCAAAATGACAAATCAGACGACCTGGGCAGTTACGGGAAAAGAATGAAAATACGACAATAAAAACGTAACTACCCAGGTACCCCAAGCGTGACTTCGTCCTGATGTTGTTCGCCAGCGGCACCGTTTCGCCGTTGGTGCAGCGCGTGGTTGATCGGCGCTTGACTGTATAGGCGCGCGCGCCTATGGGTTGCACTCTCGTATGAGAGGAGCAGCCGGTGGGGTATTTCGGATCGAAGGCGACGACCGGTCTGTGCCAGGCGCTGATTGCGCTGATGCCCCCGCACTCTGCTTATATCGAGAGCCACTTGGGGGGCGGGGCGCTGATGAAGCGCAAGCCGCCGGCTGTGCGCTCGATCGGGATCGACCGCGACGGGCGGGCGCTTGAGGCTTTTGGCTGCGACTACCCGGTGGAGTTGGTGCACGGCTGCGCCCATTCTTTCCTGGCATCGTTCCCGTTCCTGGGCCCGGAGCTGGTCTACAGCGATCCGCCTTATCTGCACGCGACCCGGCGTTCGTCGCAGCGCTACCGCTTCGAGTACGAGGAGGCCGACCATGTCGTGCTCCTCGAACTGCTCAAGGGTCTGCCCTGCCAGGTGATGGTCTCGGGCCACCCGTCTGCGCTCTATGACGAGCTGCTGGCGGGCTGGCACCGGCTGGCGCTGCAGGTGACGACCCAGGCCCAGGTGCGAACCGAGGTCGTGTGGTTCAACTTCGCGCCCGACCGGGTGCACTGGGCGAGCTACGCGGGCCGGAACTTCACCGACCGCCAGCGCATCAAGCGCAAGGCGGCCAACTGGGGCCGGCGCTACGAGGCCATGCCGGCGGGCGAACGCCTGGCGGTGCTGGCCGCGATCATGGCCGTCGAGGCCGACGAGGATCCGTGACAGTGTCGCGCTGGCACGAGGACCTCGCTGCCCACGACGAGGCCTTCGCGTGCCTGCAGGACCTTCTCACCCCACAATCCTTCGCAATGACCGCCGTCAAAGCCATCCGGGAATGGGGCCAGGGGCTGCTGCGCCTGAGCGCGGCGCTGGTCAAGGAGAATGACGCGCTCGAGCGGGAGAACGCCAGCTTGCGCGAACGGATCGCCGAACTCGAGCGCAGCGCCGCGCTCGACAGCACCACCAGCTCCAAGCCGCCAGCCAGCGACGGCCTGGGAAAGAAGAGCGGAACCCAGAAGAAGCGCACCCGCAGCCAGCGCGGCAAGTCCGCCAAGCCCAGTGGCGGCCAGCCGGGCCACAAGGGAACCACCTTGGCGTGGACCGAGAACCCGGACCACTCCGTGGATCATGATCCGTCCGCCTGTGCAGGCTGCGGCGCGCCGCTGTCGGACGCTGACCCCGTCTGTCGGCAGGTCTTCGATGTGCCCGAGCCGCAGCCCCTCGAGGTCACCGAACATCGCGGTCATCGCTGCCTCTGCGCCGCCTGCGGCGCCGTGACGACAGCCGTGTTCCCGAACGGCGTGAGAGCCCCGGTCCAGTACGGGCCGCGCATCACCGCGTGGGTGACCTACCTGTTGCACGCCCAGTTCATTCCCGAGAAGCGCGTCGCCGAGGTCATGAGCGACCTCTTCGCGGTGAAGCTCTCAACAGCCACCATCGCCGCCATGGGCAGGCGCACCGCCCGGCGCTTCGAGGGTTTCCTCGATCGTGTCGCAGAGATCATCCGCACCGCAGTCCCGGTCAAACACCTCGACGAGACCGGCATACGCATCGCCGCCCGGACCCATTGGCTCCATGTGCTGTGCACCCCGTTGCTCACCATCCTGCGCATCGCTACCGGGCGCAGCCATTTCGACGAGGAGCTCAATGGCATCGTCATTCATGACGATTACGCCTCCTACTTCGCTCTCGAGGGCGTGCGCCACGGGGCCTGCAACGCCCATCACCTGCGTGAGCTCCAGGCCCTGATCGAGATCGAGAAGGAAGACTGGGCAACGAGCACGCACCGGCTCCTCACCCGCGCCCACAGAGCCGCCCGCTTCGCCCGTGAGAACGACCGCGACCTGCCCGCCTCACTGGTGGCCCGCATCTCGCAAGCCTGGGAACGCATCCTCGAGCGGGCCATCACCTCTCACGAAGAGATGCCGCCGCTCCAGAGCGGAAAGCGCGGACGAAAAAAGCGCCGCATCGGTCACAACCTCGCGCTCCGGCTCCAGAAGTACAAGGAAGGGTGCCTGCGCTTCCTCACCGACCCGCGAACTCCGTTCTCGAATAACGAGGCCGAGCGCGACCTCCGAATGGGCAAGCTGCGCCAGAAAATCTCAGGCGGCTTCCGCTCGATGCAAGGCGCCTGCGACTTCGCCAACCTGCGCTCCGTCATCGCCACCGCCCGAAAGCAAGGCTGGAATGTCCTCGAAACGCTGGCGCACCCCGGTCCCATCCAGCTGATCCCGCAACTGCGCTTCTGAAAGCTCGCGTCAGCACCACCAAACCAGAATCAGCAATCCATCAAGTGTGAGTGCTCGGCCGAATCAGACCTGGGCAGTTACGATTTTCCTTGTGTTTCTGCGCTTCCTTCGCAGTGCGGAGCGGTCTAGAACACCCCTGAGTTTGCTTTTCGTAGGTACCTATAGGGTACCTGAGGTCGGGACGCAAGGAATATCGCCATGCCCAGGATCACCAAGCGCACCGTCGATGCCCTCAAGCCCCACGAGCGCGAGCGCGTCGTCTGGGACGACGAACTCAAGGGCTTCGGGGTGAGGGTCCATCCCTCCGGGCGCAAGGTCTTCATCGTCAAGACGCGCCACCGCGGCCGGGCCATCAAGATGACCATCGGGCCGTGCACGGCCGTTTCCGCTACCCTTGCCCGCGTGCGGGCCGCAGAGATCATCACTGACGCGAGGGCCGGGAAGAACCCTGCGGGGCGCAGGTCCGGGGCACCGACCATGCGTGATCTGGGGAAACGGTTCCTCAAGGAATACGTTCCTGATCATTGCAAGGCGAGCACGGCGGAGGAGTACCGCCGCTCAATCGAGCTGTTCATCGACCCCCGCATCGGCAAGCTGCGGGTGCCGGACATTCAGCGGAGCGACATCGCCGCACTGCATCACAACATGCGCGACACCCCCTATCAGGCCAACCGAACGCTGGGTGTGCTGTCGAAGATGATGAACCTCGCCGAGCTGTGGGAGCTGCGGCCGGACGGTTCGAACCCCTGCCGGCATGTGAAGCGGTTCAAGGAGGAGAAGCGGGAGCGGTTCCTGTCGGATGAGGAGTACCAGCGCCTGGGCGCGGCGCTGAAGGAGATCGAGCAGGAGCACTCGGAGGCGGCCTCCGCCATTGCCGCGATACGTCTGCTGATGTTGACCGGGTGCCGGCTGTCGGAGATCCAGAAGCTGCGGTGGGAGCATGTCGATCTCGATGCCGGGGAGTTGAGGCTGCCGGATTCGAAGACTGGAGCCACGGTGGTGCATCTCGGCGACCCCGCCATCGCCGTCTTGCGGGGGATAAAGAAGCAGGAAGACAACCCGTGGGTGATCGCGGGACGCAAGCCGGGGAGCCACCTGACCGATTTGCAGCACCCATGGAGGCGCATCAGAGAGCGCGCTGGTCTCGACGATGTGCGGATCCATGACCTGCGCCACAGCTTCGCCAGCGGCGGACTGCTGGTCGGCGAGGGCCTGCCCATGATCGGCAAGCTTCTCGGGCACACCCAGGTCCAGACCACCGCCCGCTACGCCCACCTCGCCAACGATCCCGTCAAGTCCGCCGCAAATCGGATTGCAAGCCGCATCGCCGCAGTGGCAGGGTGAGGCCGGGAAGCGGGAATGATCCGACGACGGGCCGCCGCGATGCGCTGAACGCCTGGGTGCGGCGTGAACCACCAAGCCTGGATCAGATACATCGTTCGTTTCCATCATGGTGCGTCGCCGTTCATCGTAACTCGCGCTCCTGTTCTTTCCTCCAGCTCTACTTCCCGGCCATGTCGATCACGCCAAGCTTCGTTCTTGAACCGAACTATTGACAATCCAGGATCGTCCAACGCACTCGTGACTACCGCTAGACGATACTGCTTCTTGCGACATCGCATTGACCGGTACTCGTTTGGCGTGAGTTCAACTTGGGCCGCTGTTCCTGAGCAACCTTTAACTTCGACAAGTAACCTGGTCCGACCGCGCGTGCACTCTAGATCCCAGCCTTTGTTGTCCGCTTCTACGGAAGTACACGTAAAGCCCTTGCGCTGGTAATCCTCGACAACATAGGCGATAGCTGCCTTCTCAATTTCAGCCTTCCGATCTGGATCAGATTGCCGCGGCAATTCACCTCGACCCTTGCGCCGCAATACGCTCGATTCCGACTGACGAACAACGATGACTTCGAAGTCAAGTCCTTCGACGGCCTCCCTTACCCGGTCCCGATGAGGAAAGGGTCCTTGGGGGACGCCAAGAGCTACGCGAGCGATGGCCTTGAGGTCATATAGTTGGCCTTCGTAACGAATGAACGAGCTCTTGGCCCGCTGTCTGACACCATGATGACCGAAGAATCCGTCTCGTCCCAGTTCACGAAATTTCTGGATGGTGTGTAGGATCGCGACTTCCGTTAGTTCGTCCAACACAATGCTGCCTCCAAACTGCCTCGTTCTCTCCCACCCTTCAGATTGAAGTTGGTGCCACCGACGGATAGTGCCACGGGCGCCAGGCCGCCGGCGGGGCGGATGGAGATCGCGCTGTCGGACGGTTCGTGGGTGGTTGTCGACCGTGAGGTGGACGGCTCCGCGCTGGCGCGCGTTCTTTCGGTTCTGGCGCGGCGATGATCTCGGTTGTCGCCGCGCCCACTGACGAGTTGACGAGTTCACGCTTCCATCCGCAGATCGTCGAGGAACTCGGACGCGGGCTCGACGCCAGTCACCAGAAGACGATCGCGGGCGCGCGTGCAGGCCACGTAAAGCAGGTGCCGTTCCGTGCTGTAGGTGTCCTCCAGGTCGGCTTCGTCGGCCACGTTCTCGATGCGCGATTGCAGGGGCAAGAATCTCGTCGTCGCAGGCCACGACCGCCACCGCCCGGAATTCCAGTCCCTTGGCAAGATGCATCGTGCCGATCACCACTCTGTCCGATTCTCCGTCTGAGCGTTCGTGCAACACCATCGAGTTCTGGTCAGCCAGATGGACGGCTGCTTCTGCCCTCGCTATCTCACCCTCGGATCGGACGAAAAGGGCGATCTCGTGCGGCGCAAAACCCTCCTGCCGAAGCTCCGTTAGCCAGTCGGCGATGGCGGAGGCTTCCTCATCGGGCGATGCAAGAACCCTGATGTCCGGCTCGGGCCCATTGAAGGCGGAGACGGTGCCGCCGCGCCGCTCGGCGATGCCATCCACGTCGGCCAGCTCGGGCGGCAGCAAGCGGTCCACTTGCCGTCGTATCTGGTGAGAGGTTCGGTAGTTGATGCGCAACGTGTGCGAGCGCCCGCGCACGTCGACGCCTAGCGCGTGCCAGGAGAAGGGCGTGCGGAAGATGCGCTGGCCGAGATCGCCAGCGAAAAACAGACTGTTGGGGCGGCCACCGCCGAGGGCCGCAAGAAAGCGCAGTTCCGACACGTCGATGTCCTGGGCCTCGTCGATGACGCAGAACTCGAACGGCGGATGCGCTCCCTCCGCGATATGCCGTTCCACACGCCGGAACAAGCGGGGCTCGGTGAGCAACCCTCGTTCGTCCAGGCCATCGCGTACCTTGGCGAAGATCGACCAGAGCAGCGCACGCTGAGATTCTGCCAGGCGGGTCTTGCGACCAAGCCGCATGACATCCCGGTAGTCCTCCCAACTTTCGAGCTGCCACGCATCGACCACCCGGCTCCACTCGGTCCACAGGAAGTGGGGGCTGAACGTGTGCTCCCCGACCTCGGCGGTTGCCAGGTCGATCACCGCCCGCACCTCACCTTCGGTGACCAAGGTTGCTGCCCCGAAGTTCGCCTGGTAAAGGCGCCGGCCGATGCCGGCCATTGAGTTCGCCTCCAGCCGCTCTGCGATGCTGGGTCGATTGTGGATCAGACGCCCGAGCCGCACGCGCAACGTGTTCGCGAGCGTGTCCGAGAAGGTGGCCAGGAGGATCCGGGCATGGGGATGCGCGCGGGCGAGATGAACGGCGCGATGGAGCGCGACGATGGTCTTTCCTGTGCCGGCCGAACCGGAGACGCGGGCGGGGCCGCTGTATGCAGCCTCCACGATACGGCGCTGTGCCGGATGAAGGAATACGGTCCATTTATCCCACGGATACTCGAGCGCGCGTTCTAACTCGTCCGCGTTCTCCACGAGGCGGAACCGGCGTTGCGCATCCGGATGTGCGAAGGGATCCGCATCGGCGTCCGCGTCTGCCGACCGTTCCGGCGTGCCGCCTGTTGCGAGCTCCAGCAGCGCCTCCGCCGCCTCGGCCGGCAGGTGGTCTGCGAGGCCCAGCAAGGAGTCCTCGTCCGCGCCTCGCACGTCCTCCAGCCATGTCTCGGGTACACCGTAGGCCAGCAGCTCATCGTCAGAAGCACCGACGAAGAGTGCGGGCTGGGCTGGAAGCCGCGAGTTAGAAACGGCTTCCGCGGCGGGAGGAGGTAGAACTTCGATCTCGCGCACGGTCTCGCGGATCTCGACCAACTAACTGGGCTGCACCAGTCTTGGGATGCCGCTCGATCCGCCGCCGCTCGGCCCACCGGTACGCGGCATCGTGGTGGCCGACATAGGCGAGCAGGACGCTGGACTCGGTTCGATGCACGATCAGGCGAATGTCCCGACTGGCCCTGACCGACCAGAAGTTCCGGTCCTTGGCGCGGTCTATCCGATGAAACGAAAGCCCCGCCCCAGACGGGTCCATTTGCAGGTCGAAGGCCGTGGTTTTGGCCGCCTTCTGCTCGCTCCCGGTCAGCCTGGCGAGGCTATCCGTGAATGTGTGGGCGATACGGAAATCCACTTGGGCCAGTTTCCATCCACGAAGCATCGTGGACACCGTTGGTGAGATGCGAAACCCATGCAAGTGTGTGGAGTGCGGAGGCGGGCAATGGTGATTCAGCCTTTTCTATAAGTCCGTTGTGGAAAAGCAGAAGTCGTGTTCAACGAGGCGCGACGTCTTGCTACCCCTAAACGCAGTCGCTTGAGTACTTCTAACCTCTGAACTGACACCATCATCCATAAGCCTTACATCACGATCCAAGCCGTCCTTGAGCGATTTTAGCAGTCCTGTTCGTAGCTCAGTCTTTTGAAAATGGCGACCGCCTACACGGACAACTAACCTGGCCTGTTCGGCCAGAAGTGAGCCTATACCCTGCCAAGAAGCACGAAGGAATTCCCAGTACAGTTCTTTACTATAGTGACGGTCATCACCACGATCATGTGAAACCATCAATTCGTGGCCGAGGAACCACAGACGCAACCATTGGTCTTCTCGGTAGTTTGTGGTGTCGAGGTAGGGAGGTGAAGTAATCACATCGGTGACGTGACCCATAAACGCCGGAAAGCCTTGTGCTGCGCGCCGAGCATCCATTTGAAGAACAATGCCAGCTCTTAGTGGTGGGCGACTGCGAAATCGGTACTCGATCATACGCTCTAGTATTTCGAAGACGTCGCGCGACGGAGGCGCATAACCATGTCGCCGCCACCATCGAACCGAATAGCTCGGCTTCGTACTGATTGTGCGGGGCATTCGATTGCTGAAATAATTGGGCGAACGATGAGACTCTCCGTGCAATGCGCTCAAGCATAATGCGGCGAGAAATCGATCATCCTTGCGGCCGCGCCAATCGAACTCCGATCTGAGGTACAGGACCTGTCCGAGCGTGTCCTCATGGAAGCAGAGTTCGAAGAACGGTCTGAAGTTCTCCGAGAAATCGGTCCTGCCGATACCACGGAAATTCTGGCGCAATTCGGTTAGCCGCGCCTCGACCTCAGATCGCTCAGGTGGATCGCATTTGGCACCAGAAATGCAAGCAGCCACCGGGTTCAGATCGCAGCCGGCCGAATTCCGGCCTTGTAGAAGCGATTGGAATACTGTCGTACCACGACCGCAGAACGGATCGAAGACCACGCCCTTATGTGGACTAGCAGCCAGATGCTTTTCGACGAAAGTCTCAGGAAACATCGCGAAGTATGGACAGATCGAGTGGAAACGGTGCCTCATGCTGCATCCTCCGCACTCGCTCGATAGTCCTCAACCCACTGTGCTGCATCGGCGAGGTGGTCGTATCCTTCTATTGTCACGCTCGCCGCGACGAGTTGTTCAGCTTCTGCAACTCGACGGGGCACTCGCAGGCGGTGTAGAACATTTCCCATCACCCGAACGTCGTCAATGAATCCATCCTTGTCCCTTGCGAATGGCACGATCATGTATGGGGCGAAGTCAGTCACTGGCTGTTGGGCGAACCAACGGCCTTTGAACGCCCCCAGATGCCCCCGTAGCGACTTGTCTTGGGCGTCCTTCCCGGTCGCGACCTGCGCGGCGGCTACCGGAAATCCTGGCAGCCGATCCGGATGCGGGCGTGCGGCGAATACGTCCACCTGATCGTCCTTGGGGCGCAAGGGTGCTCCAATTTGGGCTTCTACACGTCCATCTCCAAGCACCTGCCAAATCTCAGCCAGCTTGGCGATGAACCCTGTACCATCCGGTCGCGGGAATCCAAACGACCAAGCATGACCTTGGATTTCGGCTGCCAGTGCAGCTGTCGCGAAGTACTGGAAGTATTGCCGAAGCGTTCGGACTTCACCGTCTTCAGGATGGACACCGGAGCCATCGAGTATCGGCGAAATGGCTCTCAGGTTGGACAGCACGAGACTAAGAGTGTAAGCCGCTTGCCCAAAGGAAGCCCGCGTCGGAGCATAGGTCAGGATGCTGCCATCGATGCTGAGCTCGAAAGGATATGTGGTATCGAGAGCAGACTGTCGCTCCTCTATCCGTACGACCGTACCCGTGATGATCTCCTCTTCGCCTTTCCGCATTTCTTCATCCAAGTCAGCATGGTCTTCTCCCGCACCGATCATGGCTTGATTTGCAATATCGGATGCTAAAGCGCTGCAATCGTTCGCGAAGAAGGCCGTAAGTTCCAGAAAGTCGGCGACACGGTCGAAATCGATCCTATCTCCAGTTGCATCGTCTATAGGAAAACACATGTGGACTGTCATTCGGCGACACCCGCTTCTCGTCGCTTTCTGGCCATGCGTTCATAGACGGTCGCGCTCGTTTCCTTGACGTCGTCCGCAATGTCTAGCAGCGATTGGTCTCGTCCGTCATACGCTCTGAGCGATCCCGCGGCGTCCCGTATTTCGTCGCGTGCACGTATCAGGGATGCTGTAAATTGCCTGTCTACTGGCTCGGTGCTCGCGTGGGCCGCTTCCAAATCGCCCGTCGCTTCCAGGATGTGGCGTCCTTCCGCATGTGCAAGGACTTCTCCGAGCCTCTTGATGTCCGGATTCTGCGAGCGTATGACCGGCGGGGAATCGTCTTCCTTCGAGCCGTGGATCCAGACAAGAACCTTCCGAAGCTCATCGAATTTCTCTCGCGAAACTTGGTCCGGCCCTGGATCGAGTCGTGCCCAACCAGTTCCGAGGCCGAGATATTCCATGTACTGAGAACGGGACAGTGCCACATAAAGATGTGAAAAATTGAACCTTGTCGAGTATCGGTCCTCTAAACTGTAGAGCCCTTCCCTCTCGGCCTGATCGAGCACGTAAACGGCAGATACCATACGCTTTATGGTGTCGTGTTTGTCGCCGATAGCGTTTGCGATGTCCTTCAGATCGATACCGCTGGACCGCTCATTTTCGTACCAAGCCGCCGCGAAGCGCGCCTTTGCATACGCGTCCCATTTGGCCGGACCATTGATGTGCTTGAATCCGATGAATGATCGGGCTTCCTCGCGGTTAGTGACGAGGTAGACTGACACGCGATCCAACGTCTCGCGTAGCGAGTCTTCGATTGGGGGGACTGTGATGCGAAGACCTTCGGATACCGCAATCCGGTCAGCCAGATCGGGGTCCCGCAACACTCGCAGTGCCGCGAGTCGTCGATTGCCTTCGAGCACAATAAGTTCATCGCCTTCAGATGCCGGCGTGACCACCAACGGTTCAATGTCCAGGTATCCGTTGGTGGACATCGACTGGAGCAGTTCGCCTAGTGCTGAGTTGCTGTACAGCAGGGCAATGATGGATTCGTCCGAAGAGTCCTCCGCGCCACCGATCAGACGAGGGTTCCGGCGATCCAATCGAAGCCGTTCTACCGGTACCACTTCAATCGTTCCAGGTTCCATGGGGCTATTCCTTGCGCACCGCTCGCGTCACACCCGGAACACCTTCATCGCCTCGTCGCCGAGGTGGTTGATGACCTTGACGGCGATGCGGCCGGAGTCGGGTTTGGGGAAGGGGCGGGAGGTGTCGCTGTTCAGCGTAGCCCAGGCATCGGGGTCGATCTCCGCCTTGAGCGTCGTCTTCAGCGCCTTGTAGGGGTCGTTCGCGCCGAGGAAGTAGGCGTGGCGGACGAAGAAGCTCTCCTCGTTGTAGTCGGTGTCGACGAACCAGCAGGCGATGCCGTCGGCGCCGTCGCTCCGCACCTCGCCGGTGTTGGGGTGGAAGACGTCCACGCCGTTGATCCGCACCCGGATAGTGTCGTCGCCATCCTCCAGGATGTCGATATCGGGCTCGCCGAAGATGACGAAGAGGTTGCCCTTGCCGGTGTTCTTGAGGTCGCCGGCCATGTGCAGGTCGGCGTTCATGCGCGCCTTGAGCACCGGGATGCGGCCGAGCTTCTCGAACTCGGCGGCGTGGGCGTCGTAGCTGAAGGCGCAGGCGATCAGCACGTCGAAGCCGGCGTCGGCGGCCTCGCGCGCGGCGGCGACGAGGTCCGGCCGTGCGACGGTGCCGAACTCCGGTCCGATGAAGACGCCGGCGCGGCGCGTGGCGCCGGCCTCGCCGCCGCCCTCCACGTAGCGCCCCTCGGCGCAGACATAGTGGCCGGGCCAGGGCGTGAGCGCGGTGAAGGCGATGCGGTCCTCCTTGTGCGCCTGCTGCACGCCCGCCGTCCTGAGGTTCTCCAGGATCATCTCGGTGAAGTTGGGCGCCTCGCCGTAGCCGAGCTTCGTGTCGGTAAGCGCTGAGAAGAGCTCGTCGTTCTCGTCCACCGCCAGCATCCGGTGCGGCGCAAGGCTCTCCACCGTGAAGGGGCCGGCGACGCGGATGCGCGCGTTGTCGGCATAGGGCTTGTCGTAGAGGTATTCGTGGTCCGCCTTGGCGGCGATGGAGGCGTCGATAGCCTTCTGGCGGGCGATGCGGGCCTCCCACCACGCGGCGTGCGCGGCCGTGGCGTCGGAAGGCCAGTCGTCGCCCGCCTCGCGCGGGATTTCCCATTCCTCCCATGTCTCGCCGAGGGCGGCGTTGAGCCGGGCGCGGAGCGGTTCCAGGGTCTCCTGCCAGCGCTCCCAGATCACGTCGATCTCGGCATTGTTGGCGATGGATTTCAGGGTGATGTGCGGCACGCGCTCGTAGACGAAGCCCTGGCGGATGTCGCCGCCGGTGGGTGCCTCCGAGGGTGCGCGCTGCGTGATCTCGGCTTCCTTCTTCTGCCCTTCGGGGCTGTCGGCGAGCAGATACCAGGGGTAGCGGGCGCCCATGATGCGCGCCCGCGCCAGCGCGAGGGCCACGCGGGAGGTGTCGATGGTGATCCAGCGCCGGCCCCACTGCTCGGCAACGGTGGCCGCGGTGCCAGAGCCGCATGTCGGGTCCAATACGAGATCGCCCGGATCGGTCGTCATCAAGATGCAGCGTTGGATCGCTGTAGGAGCCGTTTGCACGACATAGGTTAGACCAGTCCCAATCTGCATAGACTCCCAACGATCCGTCATTGGAATTACGGAAAAGTCG
>CAXXVO010000001.1:0-4712 GCA_963422645.2 Alphaproteobacteria bacterium | reverse complement strand
CGAAGTGCAGCGCGACGTGCGCGACGAGACCGTCGCCGCCGATTGCCGCCTGCTCGACGATGCGCTGGGCGGCACCATCGCCCGCTGGCTCACCCAGTGGAACTTCCCGGGCGCGGCGACACCCCGCATCCGCCGTGACGCATCGCCGCCCGAGGACCTCGACGCCCGTGCCCGCCGCGAAGCCGTCATCGCCAGCACCAGCGGCCTGCGCCCCACCCGATCCCACATCGAGCGCACGTACAGTGGGGAGTGGGAGGCGGCGCCCGCTACAACGGAAAGGGCGTAGGTGTATCGCGCCGGGCTAAGCTCAAGCCTCGGCGTATTCGAGGAGGAGGTCCTTGGCTTCGACGGATTGGCCGGCCGCCACGTGAAGGGCCGCGACCGTGCCGTCGCGTTCGGCGTGGAGGGCGGTCTCCATCTTCATGGCCTCGATGGTCATCAGCAGGTCGCCGGCCACCACCGGGCGCCCGCTGGCCACCGCAATCGAGGCCACGACGCCCGGCATCGGGGCCGAGACGTGGCAGGGGTTGGCCGGATCGGCCTTGGGCCGGCGCACCACGCTTGCCGACGCTTCGCGATTCTCGACCTTGACGGTGCGGGGCTGGCCGTTCAGCTCGAAGAAGACGCGCACCGCGCCTTCCTCGTCGGTCTCACCCACCGCGAGGCAGCGAATCACCAGGGTGTGCCCGCGCTCGATCTGGACCGAGACCTCGCGCCGGGGCGCCAGGCCGTAGAAGTACACGTCGGTCGGCAGCGCGGAGACCGGCCCGTAGATCTCGTTCCGCGCCGCATAGTCCGCAAACACCTTGGGATAGAAGAGCCAGGAGTAGAGGTCCTCATCCGAAAGCGACCAGCCGGTCTCCTCCTTCGCCCGTGCGCGCTCCGCCTCGAAGTCCACGGGCTGGAGGACCGCGCCGGGCCGACCCTCTAGCGGCGGCTCGCCCTTCAGAATCTTGCTCGCGAGCGGCTCGGGAAAGCCGCCCGGCATGCGGCCAAGCTCGCCCCGAAAGAGGCCCACGACCGATTCCGGGAAAGCGATCTCGCGGTCCGCGCCCTCGACATCGGCGCGCGTGAGGTTTCCGGAGACCATCACGAGCGCCAGATCGCCCACCACCTTGGAGGTCGGCGTCACCTTCACGATGTCGCCGAACATCCGGTTGACCTCGGCATAGGCCTGGGCCACCTCGTGCCAGCGTTCGGCGAGCCCGAGGGAGCGCGCCTGCTCGCGCAGGTTGGTGAACTGCCCGCCCGGCATCTCGTGCAGGTAGACCTCGGATGCCGGCGCCCGCATATCGGTCTCGAACGCCGCGTATTCCGCGCGCACCACCTCCCAATAGTCTGATATCTCGCGCACGTGGGCCGGGTCGAGCCCGGTATCGCGCGGCTGGCCGCGCAGCGCCTCCACCACCGAACCGAGGCAGGGCTGGGAGGTGAAGCCGGAGAGGCTGTCCATCGCGAGATCGACCGCATCGACGCCTGCATCCACCGCCGCCAGCACGCTGGCCGCGGCGATGCCGGAGGTGTCGTGGGTGTGGAAGTGCACCGGAAGCCCGGTCTCCTCCTTCAGCGCATGGACCAGCTCACGGGCCGCGGCGGGCTTGACCAGCCCCGCCATGTCCTTGATGCCGAGGATGTGGGTTCCCGCATCGCGCAGCTCGCGGGCCATGCGCAGGTAGTACGCGCGGTCGTAGCGGCTGCGGTTCGGGTCGTGCAGGTCGCCGGTGTAGCAGATTGCCGCCTCGCAGAGCCTCCCGGTCTCCAGCACCGCATCGACCGCGACACGCATGTTCTCGACCGAGTTCAGGGGATCGAAGATGCGGAAGACGTCGACGCCCGAGGTCGCGGCCCGGCCGACGAAGCCCCGGACCACGTTGTCCGGGTAGTTGGTGTAGCCGACCCCGTTGGACGCCCGCAGCAGCATCTGCAGCAGGATGTTCGGGATCTGCGTGCGCAGGCGCTCCAGGCGCTCCCACGGGCACTCGCCCAGGAAGCGAAGCGCCACGTCGAAGGTGGCGCCGCCCCAGCATTCGAGCGAGAAGAGTTGCGGCAGGTTGTAGGCGTAGGCGTCCGCGACCCGGCAGAGGTCGTGCGTGCGCATCCGCGTCGCGAGCAGCGACTGATGCGCGTCCCGCATGGTGGTGTCGGTGACCAGCACGCTGGTCTGCTCCAGCATCCATGCGGCGACTGCCTCGGGCCCCTCGGCGTCGAGCAGCGCCTTGGCTCCCGCCGCCGGCTCCTCCGCGTGCAAGGGCGGCGGGGACGGATTGCGGGCGTAGGCCGGCGGCGCGGGCCGGTCCTTCACCTCGGGATGGCCGTTCACCGTGGTCTCGGCGATGTAGCGCAGCAGGCGGCTCGCCCGGTCGCGCGGGCGGGCGAAGGTCAAGAGCTCCGGGTTGTCGTCGATGAAGCGGGTCGTCACCTGGCCTTGCCGAAACGCCTCGTCGCCGACGAGACGTTCGAGAAAGTCGATGTTGGTCGCGACCCCCCGGATCCGGAACTCCTGAAGCGCGCGCCGCATGCGGTCGATCGCGCCTTCGCGCGAAGATGCCCACGCGGTGACCTTCTCCAGGAGCGAATCGTAATGGCGGGTGATGACCGCGCCGGTGTAGGCGGTGCCGCCGTCGAGGCGAATGCCGAAGCCGGTGGCGGCGCGGTAGGCGGTAATCCGCCCGTAGTCGGGGATGAAGCGGTCGAGCGGGTCCTCGGTGGTGATCCGGCACTGCACGGCGTGGCCGCGCAGCGCGATGTCGTGCTGCGGCGGGCAGGCATCGTCCGGCCCGTCGCCGATGGCTCCGCCTTCGGCCACGCGGATCTGGGCCCGCACCAGATCGACGCCGGTGACTTGCTCGGTGACGGTGTGCTCCACCTGGATGCGCGGATTGACCTCGATGAAGTGAAAGCTGCCGGTGTCGAGATCGTGCAGGAACTCCACCGTGCCCGCGTTGAGGTAATCGGCCGCGCGGGCGATGGCGAGCGCGTAGCCGGTGAGCTCGTCTCGCTGCGCGGGCGTGAGGCCGGGTGCCGGCGCGCACTCCACGATCTTCTGGTTGCGCCGCTGCACCGAGCAGTCGCGCTCGAAGAGGTGGACGGTCTGGCCGTGGGAATCGGCCAGTATCTGGACTTCCAGGTGGCGGGCGCGGCGAATGAAGCGCTCGAGGTAGATGTCGTCCTTGCCGAAAGCGGCGTCCGCCTCGCGCCGGGCCGCGAGCAGGGCGGCTTCGAATTCGCCCTCGCTCTCGACCCTGCGCATGCCGCGCCCGCCGCCGCCCCAGCTCGCCTTGAGCATGCCGGGGAAGCCGACCGCGCCTGCAAGCTCGAGCGCAGCAGCCGGGTCCGCAGGCAGCGCATCGGTCGCAGGCACCGTGGGCACGCCGGCGCGACCGGCAATCTCCCGCGCAGAGACCTTATCGCCGAGCAGGCGCAGCGTCTCCGGCCGCGGGCCGATGAAGGCGATGCCGGCATCGGCGCAGGCCTCGGCGAACTCGGGCGATTCGGAGAGGAAGCCGTAGCCCGGATGGATGGCGTCGCTCCGCGTCTCCGTCGCGACGCGGATGATGTCGTCCACGGCGAGGTAGGCGGTGACGGGGCCGCGCCCCGCGCCGATGCGGTAGGACTCGTCGGCCTTGAAGCGGTGGAGGGAGAGGTGGTCCTCCTCCGCGTAGACCGCGACCGTGGCCTTGCCCATCTCGTAGGCGGCACGCAGGACGCGAATGGCGATCTCGCCCCGGTTCGCCACTAGAATTCGTTCGAAGCCGCTCATCGATCCGCTCGCTCACCCGACTGCCGGATGCGAGCCTTCTACACGGATGCGTTTTCCTGTGGAAGCCGGCGAACCGGCATAACGGGCCGCCGTCAACGTTGGAGCGCGGATGCGCCGCTCTCCACACCTATCTCGCGCAGCACGCCCCCGGTAGCTGCGACGAAGCGGGCCATGGTGTCGGCGCGGAAGGCGCCGATGCAGCCGACTCGAAAACTCTCCTCCTGCGCGAGCTTGCCGGGATAGATCACGAAGCCGCGCTCCGCGAGCCGGTCGTAGAACGCCTGGAACTGCCAGGCGGGATCGGCCGGCGCGCGGAAGGTCACGATGATCGGGGCCTGGACGGCATCGCCCAGCAGCGTCTCGAAGCCGAGGCCGCGCATGCCCTCCACCAGGGTGCGGCAGTTCTCCCAGTAGCGGGCGAAGCGGCCGGCGACACCGCCTTCGTCGTCGAGCGCATCCAAAGCCCGGTCGAGCGCCGCGAGGATGTGGGTCGGCGGCGTGAAGCGCCACTGGCCGTTGGCCTCCAGACCCGCCCATTGCGCGTGCAGATCGAGGCTCACGGCGTGGGCGTTGTCGGCGCAGCCCGAGAGGTGGTCGGCCCGCACGATGACGAAACCGACGCCGGGCGCGCCTTCCAGGCACTTGTTGGCGGACGCCGCGAGGCTCGTGAGCGGCAACCGAGCGAGGTCGACGGGGATGCCGCCGAAGGAGCTCATGGCATCGACGTGCAGCCGGCGCCCGGCTTCGCTCACGGCAGCGGCGAGATCGGCGAGTGGATTGAGAATCCCGGTCGTGGTCTCGCAGTGGACCAGCGCGACATCGGTGATGTCGGGCTCGGCCGCGAGCCGCTCGGCAAGTGCCGCCGCTCTCCTGGGCGGCTCGGTCTCGCCGGTCTCCAGCACGCTATGGGCGCGGCCCGCGCGGCGGCAGATCTCCGCCATGCGCCGGCCGT
>OY730417.2:0-28078 GCA_963422645.2 Alphaproteobacteria bacterium | reverse complement strand
CGGAAGCCGCATCGCCCACGACGCCGTCGACGGACAGATCAGGGAAACCGCCAGGCCCTTCAGCGTCGGCGGCGATTCGCTCATGTATCCCCGCGACCCCGAACGGTGGCGGGCCGAACTCGACCGCCCGTGCCGCCCCGGTCCCGACCGCGCCTGAGCCCCTCACGCACCGCCCGTGCACGGGCCATGCACAGGCCATTTTTCCAGCCCGGTTCAGCCCCGAAAATCAGCCGGTTTTCCGGGCGATTCCTGAGGACTTTCGTCCGCCTACACCTGCTATGAATCCTACTTCAGTGCCGGGTGACCGGGGCGGGGTAGCGGTGCCAGCCGCGCGCCGTCCGCACTCTGGCACAGGTTGCGGGGTTTCAAATCTGAAACGTCTTCGGTAGGGTCGCCGGCGTTTCGGATCTGAAACGAGAGGCCGCGTCATGCCGAGGAACCGCCCCGAGCACTTCCACGTCTGGCGAGCGGTCCTTCGCGTTGCGGGTGCCCGTGCTTGTCGGTGAGCACGCGCTCGTTCGCGCCGATCAGATAGCCTGCCTTGTCGCGGCGGCGCGCTCGCCGGCCAGGTCGCCGTCGGCCTCGATGACCACGCAGGGCCGCGCCGCCGGGCCGGCGGTTCCGCCCGCCGCGAGGCAGCGCGCGCCTCGATGCAGCCAACGGCAGGCGAGCGTATCGACCTCGCCTTCCGCCAGCACGAGATCAGGGGCGGGTCCATCGCCGGGGGCCGCTTCGAACAGCGCGCCGGAGCGCGGGCCGAAGGTGCGCCGCCAGCGGGGGTCGGGGCGCGTCCCGTCGGAATTCAGGCGCTCCATCGAGACGGCCACGAGGGCGGCGCCTCGCCGGAAGGCGAACAGGATGCACGATCGCCCCGCGTGCCAGTGCACGGACGCCGGCAGGTCCGGGCCGATCCCGTCGGGCGGCCAGGGCCGGCGTTCCGTCCGCCCGGACAGCCTCGCGCCAGATCGCGGCCGGGTCCGAGGTTGCGGGGGCTTCGGGTCTCGCGGCGCTGGCGGCCGGACGGCGATCCGGCGGGCGTCGGCGAGCGGATCGCGGCGGGCCTCGCCGCTCAGCATCCCCGAAGACCTTCCGCTCGGCCTCGCCGACCCACTCCGGCCCGCCGTCGCACTGGCGGCAGCCGGCCACCGCCGGACGGTCGCGCCCGCGCAAGACCCAGAACCGATCCGCGCCTCCGCACAGCGGACAAAGGCCGTGCCATTCATGGCCGATCCGCCGCAGGTACGGCCACGCCGCGCGCCATTCGTCCACCGAGCGCGCGGGCCGGGCCGTCATCGCCTACGGGATCAGCTTGAGCGCGGCGATCACGATCCCGGCGATGGCAACGGCCTGCAACATCATGGCACGGTACATGCGGGCTTCCAGCGCGGCCAGGTCCGCCCCGGTTGCTTCGCGCAACCCGTTCAGGTCAGCCCGCGTGGCGAGATCGCCTTGCCCGGCGCGGATGGCTGACGCCACGGCTTCGGCCGCCTCGCGTTGCAGCCCGGCTTGCTCCATCCGGCGGGCGGCGGCCAGCGTGTCGAACGATGCGGCCATGGTCATTCGCGGCCCGCCAGCGCGGCCTTCGCGGCGCGCTGGCGCTGGCCGTGCAGCTTCTCGATGCGCTCGCAGTGGGCGACGATGGCCGCGCGCACGAATTCCGGCGTGGTCAGCCCTTCGAGAGTCGCGCACGTGTCAGCGCGCGCGCGAAGCTCGGGGCGCACCTTGATGTTGATACCGGCCTCGTTTCGTCCGCCGGGGCTTGCATATCCCATGATTCCGCCTCCATGATTGACGCTCACATGATACAGGTATGGCATTTTTACGGCAACCTGGAGCCGCATACAGGCATTGACAGGCCACCCGTTGTGACCGATGAGGACACCGACGAGCTTGGGCTGGTGGTCGTGGCCGGGCAGGCCGCAATAGCCTCTCCTTGGCCAGAAGCCGGCCGGCACCGCTCCAGCCGCACAGCCGCCATAGCCTGCCGTCAACTTCAAGACGCGATTGATCCTCCCCCATGGAATTGGTCCACCCTCAGGTTACGGAAAGAGGAGGACCGACGATGGCGAGGAAGCGTTACAAGCCGGAGGAGATCGTGATCCTGCTGCGGCAGGCAGAAGTCCTGCATGGCCAGGGCATGTCGATGGCGGACGCGATCCGGCAGCTCGGGATCGGCGAGGTTACCTTCTACAGGTGGCGCAAGGAGTATGCCGGGATGAGCGGCGATCAGCTCCGCCGTTTGAAGGAGCTTGAGCAGGAGAACGAGCGGCTGCGCCGTGCGGTTTCTGACCTGACGCTGGACAAGCAGATCCTCAAGGAGGCCGCCCGGGGAAACTTCCGAGCCCCTCGCACCGCCGCCAGTGCATCGATCATGTCCGTGACCGGCTCGGGATCCCGGAGCGCCGGGCTTCAGCCTGACGGACCCACCGCCGCAGCGTCCCGGTCGTGCAGCCGAACTTCGCCGCGATCGAACACATCGCCGCCCATTGCGAGCCATGCTCGCCCCGGTGCTCGAAAACCAGCCGGACAGCCCGTTCGCGAACCTCCGCCGGATAACGTGTCGAATGTCTTCCCATAACGGCTCCTCCTTCTCACAGGATGGAGCCTCCGGGAAAGTCGGGGCGGTTCAGGGTCAAACTTCAAAGCCGATTGATACTCTCCGTCAGCGGCTTCGCTCCCGAAGAGTTTTTCTCTCCCTCTGCGATGCCGGATGTTGCCGCCTGCATGAGAATGTTCGAGACAACCCCTGCCTATTCGCGCATTTTTGTGCGAGAGTGCCGGCCGTGAACGGGCGTGAATTCATTACGAGGGTTAGGAAGCTGGCGCGCAGGAACGGGGTCGCGGTCAGGTTCGACCGGACGAGGGGCAAGGGCAGCCACGGCACCCTCTATTGCGGTGACCGCCATACCGTGGTGAAGGACCGCAGGAAGTCGCTCAAGACCGGCACGCTGCGCGGCATGTGCAAGCAGCTCGGCATCGACCCGAACGACCTCCAGGGAGTTGCGATCATGGCAATGCGGTACAGCTACCCCATCGACCTCCACGAGGAACGCGAAGGCGGGTATTCGGTCACCTTCCCGGACTTCGACGAAGCCTTCACGGACGGCGAGACGCTCGCCGAGGCGGTGGCGGAAGCCGCGGACTGCCTGGAGGAGGCGCTCGCGGGCCGGATGGCGCGGCGCGAGGACATTCCGGCGTCGAGCCCGGCCAGGGGCCGGCCTGCGGCGGTTCCGGGCGCGGTGCTGGCCGCCAAGGCGGCGCTTTACGAGGCGCTACGCGAAGAGCGGCTGTCCAACAGCGCTTTCGCGACGGCCATGGGCGTCCAGGAGAGCGAGGTTCGCCGTATGCTCGACCCCCGCCACGCCACCAAGATCGGCCGGCTGGAGGAAGCCCTGGCCCGCTTCAGGAAGCGCCTGGTGGTGACCGTGGAAGAAGCCGCCTGACCTTTGACCGGCGGCGGGGATTTCGGTGTATCCGCGGCAACGCCATGAGCATCCCGGATGGCCAGGCTCTCGCGGGTGAACTCGTCCAGGACGTTGAGCATGCGGAAGCCGACGATCAAGGCCGTGTTCATGGCGACGATCCCGACGGCGAGGCCGAAGCCGAACTTGACCATGCGGGTTTCGATGCCGGCGAGGTCCGCCTTTGTGGCAAGCTCGCCCTGTCCGTCGCGGATCGCGGCGGCAATGGCTTCGGCCTGGCGGGTCTCGACGCCGGTCTCCCGTGGACTAGAGGTATCGCAGCGCCTCGCCGGCGCCCTCGTTGCGGGTGTAACGGGCGACCATGCCGGTTGTGCTCCACCGCCCTTGCCGCATGACGGCGGGTGCGGGCGCGCCGTTGCGCGTCATGCGTTGCGCCATGCCGACGCGCCCGGAATGCCCGCTGAAGCCGTCGCCCAGGCCGGCCAGCATCGCCATGGCGGCGATGCGGCGCGCGATCTGCCTGTCCGACAGCCGGAAGACCGGCAAATCCGGATCGCGGCCGCCGCGCAGAGCCGCCAGGCGGTCGAGATCGGCCATTGCCGCCGGCGTGATCGCCACGACCGCGCCTGTGCCTTCCTGATCGGTCTTCGAGCGCCGGACAGTGACGCGCCCGGAGCCGTCGGCCTCGACCTCGATATCGGCCCATGCCAGCGCGGCGGCTTCCGAGCGGCGCAAGCCGGCATCGGCGATGACGGAGACAAGCGCCATGTCGCGGGCGGCGCGCCGGCTGGTATCGGCCCGGCCGCTGAGCGCGCCCCGGATCGCGGCCACGGCTTCGGCGGTCAGCCCGCGCGCCTGGCGGACGGTTGCGCCGGCTTCGGCGGCTTGCCGGGCGAAACCCTGCATCGCAGTTTTCACAAGCCGGTTCGCGCACGGCGAGGTTTCGCCGGCGAGCTCGTGCGCGGCCCCGATTGCGGCCGTTGCCATGCGCAGGGTTGCCATGCCGGCGCCGGCTTCGGCGCGGGCCGCGAGGTAGGCTGCGACGGCTTGCGGGGCGGCGGGAAGGGACGTGCCCCCGTGCGCATCGGCCCATGCCGTCCACGTGGCCCATGCGGTGCGGTAGGCCCGGCGCGTGGCGGGCGACTTCGAGGCGGCCCATGCAGCTTCGAGTCTGGCCTGCACGGCGGGCGCGAGCTCTCGAACGGGCGGGGCGGCGGCGATCTTGCGGTCGGCGGCGTCTGTCATGGCTGGCCCGAATGTCCGATAACTGTAATTATCGGACATTCGGGAACGGTTGCCAATACTGATCCTCGCCCATGGAATTGGTCCACCCTTAGGCTATGGGAAGAGGAGGCCCGGCGATCAAATCCGGGGCGCAGCGCTCTTCCGTGCATCGCAAAACCATGAACCGGGCCTTGTCCGGTTCGCGCCGCTTCGCCCATTGGCCGGCGGCTTGGCTGGTGTTGAAGGGCCGCCGCAGAACGTAGAAAATCCTGTCGCCTTTCGCCTTTCGCCAGACGTGGAAGTGCTCGGGGCGGTTCCTCGGCATGACGCGGCCTCTCGTTTCAGACCCGAAACGCCGGCGACCCTACCGAAGACGTTTCAGATTTGAAACCCCGCAACCTGTGCCAGAGTGCGGACGGCGCGCGGCTGGCACCGCTACCCCGCCCCGGTCACCTGGCACTGGCGCAGGGGGCTCGCCGGAGAGGGTCTCGAGGTGATCTGCGCCGACGGCGGCCAAGGCCTGATTGCAGCACTGCCGACGGTCTACCCCAGCATCCCGCTCCAGCGCTGCTGGGCGCACAAGATCAGAAACATCCTCGACAAGGTCCGCAAACCCCACCGCGATGCCGTGAAGGCCAGCCTCCACGCCGTCATGAACGCCCCCAACCGGCCCAAGGCGCTCAGCGCCGCCCGACGCTTCGCCGATGCCTGGGAGGA
Source organism: Alphaproteobacteria bacterium (assembly GCA_963422645.2). GTDB lineage: Bacteria > Pseudomonadota > Alphaproteobacteria > UBA828 > UBA828 > WTGU01. The sequence goes on along the minus strand of OY730417.2, from coordinate 22,715 downwards.
GACCTACCCCAAGGCCGTCGCCTGCCTGCGCAACGACCTCGACGACCTGCTCACATGCTTCCGCTACTCAAGCCTCGCCGAGCGAAAGCAGGTCAGGACCACCAACGCCATCGAACGACGCTTCCGAGAGGTCCGGCGAAGGACCCGGCCCATGGGAACCTTCCAGGACCAAACCTCAATGAACCGAATCCTCTTCGCCGTCTTCAGCCACCAAAACAAATGTCAGGGAACCGCTACCCCATTCCCCATGACACATAAATCGTGACGTTGCCGGTGGCCCCGGGAAATCGGACGGGTCGCCAAGGTGTATTCCACTGAGGGACGGAGGGATGCATATGAGCAGCCAGCGGCGGAGATTTTCGGGAGAGCAGAAGTCGAAGATCGTGCTTGAGGCGCTTCGGGGTGATCGGACGCTTCAGGAGATCGCCTCTCGGCACCAGGTTCATCCGAACCAGGTGGGTGCGTGGAAGCGCCAGGCGATCGAGGGTCTGGCCGAGCTGTTCTCGAAGGGCGCGGAACGCCGGGTCCGGGATCATGAGGGCGAAGTGCGCGATCTTCACGCCAAGATCGGGGAGCTGATCGTGGAGCGGGATTTTTTGTCTCGCGGGTCCGGTCGATGAGCCGGGCCGAGCGTCGGGCGATGGTGGAGCGCGATCATCCGGCGCTGAGCCTGAGCCGGCAATGCCGGCTGCTGTCGATCGGGCGCTCCTCGCTCTACTACGAGCCGAAGGGCGAGAGCGCCGAGACGCTGGCGCTGATGCGTCGGATCGACGAGCTGTTCCTGAAGGGTCTGTTCTACGGCGCCCGCCAGATGGTTCGCCATCTTCGCCGCGAGGGGGTATGCATCGGGCGCCGCCGGGCCGCTCGGCTGATGCGCCTTCTGGGTCTTCAGGCGGTCTGGCGGGCGCAGCGCACCAGCGCTCCGCACCCCGAGCACCGGGGGTCTGGCCCTGTCTGCTCAAGGGTCTGCGGATCGAGCGGCCGGACCACGTCTGGTGCGCCGACATCACCTGTATCCCGGTGCAGCGCGGCTTCCTCTGCCTGGTGGCGATCATGGACTGGGCGAGCCGCCACATCCTGGCCTGGCAGCTGTCGAACACGCTGGATGCCGGCTTCTGTACAGACGCGCTTGAGGAGGCCCTGGATCGGCATGGCGCGCCGGAGATCTTCAACACCGACCAGTGCAGCCAGTTCACCAGCTTCGCCTTCACCGGCCGCCTGCAGGCGGCTCGGCATCCGCATCTCGATGGACGGGCGGGGCCGGTGCATGGACAACATCTTCATCGAGCGGCTCTGGCGCTCGATGAAATACGAGGCGGTCTACCTGCACGAGATCGCCGACGGCTTCACCGCCCGGCGCGTCATCGGCGAGTGGATCGGCTTCTGCAACACCATCAGGCCGCACTCGGCGCTGGGCGGGCGGACGCCGGCCGAGGCCTGCCGGGACGGCCTGCCTGTGGATATGATATGATGGACAAGCCGCTCCGCGCCTTGCCCACATACCCACAGGCGCAACAGCAGCAACAGGAAGATCGATTCAAGGGGATATTGGCAGCCTGAACTTCAACCGGAATACACCTTGAACCAAGCCGCCAGGCTGTCCGAATAGGCGAGGCCACCTCAGTGCTTCTCGGCCGAACAACGCGGAGAAAATATGCAAGTTGATATCAATTACGAGATGTGCACAGAAAATGGCGTAGAGAGCACGTCGGATGCGTACTCATATCCCGACATCCCCGATACGGTACTGCAGTTCGTCGACGGAATACAAATGCAAGCTGATGTCGCTACCGGAATCTCGGCAGCCAGCATTGGTTTTATTCTGTCAATTTTGTTCCGGGCTAGGGAAGCGAAGCTGAGTCGCGATGAAACCCTGGTTAAGGGAGTGAATTTATTGTTTATTCCATTGTCATTATTTGTATTAGCCGTAGCGTGTAGTTTTCTAGTTATAGCATATAGAACAGGCTTCTTTTCTGAAATTTCGACCGGGTGGAATGGATCATTGGAGTGCTACATTGTCGACGCTAGGCAACATTTCCGCAACGACTACTATGCGAGTCTTCGGTGTGTTAGTTTGGTTCAAATTGCTGCCAGCAGTCTGGCAATACTAACCACAGCTGGTTTTCTTTCATTTAGTCTCTGGCAACGAAAGGATCAAGGGGAGGCAACATGATGTCTTTTTGCGGTAAACCCAAAAATGCGTTTTTGATTTTTGCAACGATGCTCTCGATACTTGCTGCAACGGATTCAGTGGCAGAGAATGGAGAAAACGGCACGCAACGCAACGCCGGGCGGCAACTTGTCTCGGAAATAGCGTCTGTGAACGATTTAAGACAGTTTTCTCGTCTGTGGGATTCCTTGGTTGAGGGGGAGGCTGATAATACAGCACACTTTTTTGTAATCGGCTCGCATATATGGCAAGAACTCGAAGAGCAGGACGTCATTGAGTTCTTGGAAGGCACTCCGCCGAATTTTGCAGAGTTGGCGTATCCCAACGACACTGTCGCTCAGACACATTTGCGGGAGTGGTTCAAACAATTTCATGCGCGAGCGGAGCAGGAGGGGTCAGCACTTGGAGAAATATCCGTCGAAGACCTAGGGGAAAACTGGCTTTTGGCCAAACGTTTATCATACCGCGTTTTTTTGTGCGTATGGCCGGCTTGCCCCCTACCGCCTCCGCCGCTGGACGCTGACTTGTAAGAGGGGCAAATCTTGGGATGAAGCGGGTTGATTCCGGCTTTGAGTGAGGTGCGGGGCACCGCTACGGGGCTTGCGGGGCGAGCAGTGGGCCAGGGGACGTCAGACAATTCCTGCAACGGCGTTGGAAGACGTCGTCGACGGATTCCTGGAGGATGTCCTGGCAAGACTTGATGAAGATGGCCTCCGCACGACAAACCTCCATCGCCTGTGGAACGACCTGATGACGGAACGGGAGAACCCGGAGGTCGCGCGTTTCCGTCGGCTGGAAGCGCAGCTCGGCTGCGATCCGGATGAAGTCGATGAAGACACGATACGCTCCCGCCTCGGCGATGCGGCGGCTCTCGGGGAAGAGGCGCTCGGAGAGGTGGCGGCCGACGCCGCGCTTTGCGGCCATGCCTTCGACTGCATGATGTCTGCGTCCGACATCATGGAAACCGCGGGGCGGAGCGGTTTCGATGCCGATGTAGGCGATGTGATCGCATTGCCCGAAGAGGAAACCGTACCGCAGTTTGAAAGTGCTGATGCGTGGCGCGTGGGGAAATGTATGGCGCGGGCGCTTCGCGACAGGAATTCCCTCGACGGACAGCCGGTTTCCGATCAGCGCCTCGCAGATTTCGCGGGGACGACAAGTCGTGCAATCACGGAGATCCACAGGCGCTCCGACGGCATCTCCTTCGCGCTCCGCCAGCAACACGGCCACACGCGGATATCGCTTAGGTCCGGGTGGAAAACAGGCCGGCGGTTCGAGTTGGCGCGTCTGATCGGCGACCGCACACTGGGCCATAGGGAGGCGAGTGGCACAAGGTAAGGATCGTGTTGCCACTCAGGGCGTATTCTCTCTTCCCCACCCCGCGTCAACGACCGGCTTAAAGCAGAGATCAACCGTCGCGGTGGGTGCATTCGTGGCGCTCGTGGCGCTCCTGCGCCTCGACACTGAGCGTCGCGATGAGCGGGCTTCCAGACGGCGGATGCTGATGGGCTCGGCGGTCTCCTCGCAATAGCCATAGGAGCCGTCTTCGATCCGCTGCAACGCCGCCTCGATCTTCGAGATCAGCTTGCGCGCGCGGTCTCGGGTGCGAAGCTGAACCAATCGCTCGGATTCGACGGCGGCGCAGTCCCCCAGGTCGAGCTTCTGGCTGGTATCGAGCCTGAGCTTCTCGAGGGTCGCATCGGTTTCGTCGAGGATGTCCTGCCGCCACATTTCCAGCTTGCGCCGGAAATACTCCCGCATCCTCGGGGATATGAACTCCTCCTTGCTCGTCGGCTTGTACTTGGCCGGATGGCGACGCGGGGCCGGCCCGTCAATCGAGCCTGGGGGCGCAGCGCTCTTCCGTGCATCGCAAAACCATGAACCGGGCCTTGTCCGGTTCGCGCCGCTTCGCCCATTGGCCGGCGGCTTGGCTGGTGTTGAAGGGCCGCCGCAGAACGTAGAAAATCCTGTCGCCTTTCGCCTTTCGCCAGACGTGGAAGTGCTCGGGGCGGTTCCTCGGCATGACGCGGCCTCTCGTTTCAGACCCGAAACGCCGGCGACCCTACCGAAGACGTTTCAGATTTGAAACCCCGCAACCTGTGCCAGAGTGCGGACGGCGCGCGGCTGGCACCGCTACCCCGCCCCGGTCACCTGGCACTGAAGTAGGGTTCATAGCAGGTGTAGGCGGACGAAAGTCCTCAGGAATCGCCCGGAAAACCGGCTGATTTTCGGGGCTGAACAGGGCTGGAAAAATGGCCTGTGCATGGCCCGTGCACGGGCGGGACCGGGGCGGCACGGGCGGTCGAGTGCGGCCCGCCACCGTTCGGGGGCACCGCCGCCCTCGCAGACCCTTCAACACCCAGCTCGGCCGCGCCTTCTCAATGGCCGCACAGCAGCGCATGGAACAGGCCGCCGAGGTCCTGCCGGGGCTGAAGAAGCAGTGGCGACGCTCCGGAAAGCCCGGAAGCCGCATCGCCCACGACGCCGTCGACGGACAGATCAGGGAAACCGCCAGGCCCTTCAGCGTCGGCGGCGCCACGCTCATGTACCCCCGCGATCCCGCCGGACCCGCCGCCAAGACGATCAACTGCGGATGCCAGTCGCTGCCATGGATGGAAAGCCGGGAGGTCGAGAACCCCGGACGAAAGCCGTTCTCCGACGAAGAGATCGCACGCAACCCGCGGCGCGCCGGTATCGTAGACCGGGCGAGGCGGGCACCCGCCTCGCACCGGGATTTGCCCCCGAACCGGCACCCGAAACCGCCGCAAAGACTTTCGTCCGCCCGCAGAGCGCCGCACGCCGACGACCCCGCCACCCATCCCCTTTACCTACCGCCATCTTCCGTATCCTTCCGTATCCTTCCGCCTCCTTCCACCGATTCACAGAGACTTCTGTCCGTCTACAGGAGCCTCCCTCCTACACCACGCCCGGGGACACGACCTCGAGCGGCGCATCGGCGTAGCGGTTCATGCGCCCTGTCGCCTCCCGGACATGGCCGGGAAAGTCAGGATCGTCCGCCGCCTCCACAAGCGCTTGCCGGCTTCCGCGCGGGTCCACGAGACACGCCGCCGAGAGCCACAACAGCTTCGTGCGCTCGTTCGGGCGCACCTTCCCGCGAGAGTCGACGATGAGGGCGCGCAACGCCTCGCGCATTGCGCTCTCGATCGCGCAGGCGATCAGCTCCGCCTGGGTCTCCCCATTCAGTGTGCGCCGGCGGCCCAGACTGCCCCAGGTGATTACCGTCTCACCACAGCTGGCGCTGCTTCTCGTCGGGTGGCGACACGGCTGCGCTCGCTACCAGGGTCTCGCCGTACGTTCTTGAAGCGCAGCCTCGCAAATCTGCATGTCACCTTCCCCGATCTTCCACCCCGCCCCTCCACCTGGGCCAACCGACGGGACGCACGCAGCGATATGCGGCGCACCCGAGGGATGGTCTTGCTCATCCGGCTGCGGTCAAGATCCGAAATCTGTTGATCCACCTCTAATGTCTTGTGTAATGAACAATATATGCCTCTATTGCGTTCTTTATAGGACATACGATGAAAACGCTGGCGACACATGCCCTTCCCAGAGCAGCCAAACAGGCCCTCGCCAAGCTCGGCGCGGACATCGCGGTCGCCCGCAAGAAGCGTCGCATCTCGACAGTTTCGATGGCTGAGCGCGCATTCATCAGCCGCGGCACCCTCTACAAAGTCGAACGAGGCGACCCGTCGGTCTCGATCGGCATCTACGCAACCGTATTGGCCATCCTGGGGCTCGCCGACCGCCTTGTCCAGGCGGTCGACCGGCGAGACGATTCCCTCGGACTGGACATCGACGAGGATCGACTGCCCAGGAAGGTGCAGCCGCGCCGCCGCGCCCGGCCACAGTCATGACCGACACCATCGAGGTCTTTGTCGACCATAATGGTCCGACACGCCTCGTCGGCCGATGCCACTATATTGCCAGGCGACACGGCCAAGGCTCGGTGTTCGAGTACGCCGACGCGTGGCACGACCGCGCCGGTGCTTTCGCCCTGGATCCGGCGAACCTGCCGCTGGAACGCCGGCAGATATACACCTCCTCCAACAAGTCCGCATCGCCAGGTGCGCTGCGTGACACCGCACCCGACTGCTGGGGCCAACAGCTGATACGGCGCGCCTTTCGCAAAGCCGGCGAGCAACGCGCCCTGTCCGAGATCGACTGTCTCCTCGCCATCAACGACCGGACGAGAATAGGCGCGCTCCGGTACCGCCGGGAAGGCGAGGAGACCTTCGACCACAACATCGGCCGCTACCGCGTTCCTCCCCTGATCCGGCTGCCGGCGCTCCTCGACGCCGCCGATGCGGTACTGTCCAACACCGAAACCGCCGAGGACTTGAGACTTCTGCTGAACGAAGGCTCGCCCCTCGGCGGCGCCCGCCCCAAATCCGCCGTCATCGACAATGACGGTCGCCTGGCGATCGCCAAGTTTCCAAAGAACGACGACGATCGCAGCATTCCGCATGGCGAAGTGCTGGCGATGACACTCGCCGCCGGCGCAGGCATCGATGTTGCTCAGGCAACACTGCTGGACGTGGCCGGTCGGCCGGTGTCCCTGATCACGCGGTTCGACCGCGACGAAGGCGGAAGAATCCCGTTCATTTCCGCCATGACACTACTCGGGCTCAGCGACGGCGACGAAGCGACCTACACGGATATCGCAGAAGTCATCAGAATGTATTCGAGCGCGCCCACCGAAGACCTGCATGAGCTGTGGAGGCGGATCGTCTTCAATGTGATGGTCGGCAATCTCGACGATCACCTCCGCAACCATGGCTTCCTGTACGATCACGATAACAAATGGCGCCTTTCGCCGGCCTATGACCTGAACCCGGTGCCGCTGACCGAAAAGGCGCGGGAACTGACCACCTGGATATCGGAAGAAGGACCGGGCGCCGATCTGGATCTTGCCCGCAGCGCTGCACCATACTTCGCGCTGAACGCCAGCCGGGCCGCTGCCATCATCGATGAGGTCGCGACTGCACTGGGTGGCTGGAAGGACATCGCGCGAAGTCTCCGGATGCGCGCATCGGACCTCGCTGTCTATGCGACCGCGATTCGGGATACGGCACAGGAAAAACAGCACGCCGGTCGACCCGGCGCTCCGTGCAACATCCCCTGATCTTGCAGCCGACCGACAAGGACACGTCGGCGCCCCCGGTCGAGCTTGTGTCTGCACTGGACAGATCGCGTGCTCGCGGAGGCCTGATCATGGAGCTTGTTCCGGGGGCTCCCTTCGCGCAGCCTTCCCGCGGGAACGGGGCGACGGAGGCCGGATGTTTGTCCGGATCGAGAGGCTGTCTTCGCTGGCGGCTGCGGGCTTGCTGGCGGCGGTCCTGTCCGGCTGCGGCGGTGGCGGCGGTTCTCCGCCCGTGCCGCCGCCGAGTGGCCCTCCGCCGGTTGTATCGCCCGTGTCGCCGGAGAGCGGGGTTCGCTCGCACGGAGGCGGGCTGGCGGAGCCCCGGCGTCCCGGCGGACGCGTCTCGTGGGAGACCGCCGAGTACAGGCGCTCCACCGGACTCGCCCTGATCGACGCGAGCGGGGGGTACGCGCGCCGCGACGCGGGCCGGCCCGGCGGCGGGGGCATCACGGTGGCGGTGCTGGACGACGGGGTCGACTTCTCGCATTCCGATCTGGTGCCCGGCCGGTTCGACGGGGAGACCGCGTTTCGGAGCGCCCTGTTGTCTCGCGAGCACGGGACGCCCGTTGCGGGCATCGTCGCGGCGCGTCGCGACGGCTCCGGCGTGCACGGCGTTGCCTGGAACGCGAACCTGCGGAGCATCGCGACCTGCGGGATCGGCGGCGGGTGCGCGGGGGACTTCGCGGACGCGGGTTCGGTCGACGCCGTCGCGGCCTCCATCGCGTCCGCGGCGGGTCTGGCGCGGACTTACGGGGGCGTGTCGTCCGACCCTGCGGCCAGCTCCCACATCGTCAACATGAGCTTCGCCTATCCCGGTTTTCACGACGTTCCCCGGATCGCCGGCGCGATGCGGGACGCGGCCGGGGCGGGCCGGGTCATGGTCGCCGTCCTGGGCAATTGCGGCGACGGCGGGGACGAGTGCGCCTCGAACGACGGCCGGGGGCCCCTGGGGGCGCCGGCCGCCCATGTGGCGGACCCGGGGATCGCGGGCTTCGCGATCGCGGTCGGATCACTCGACGAGAGCGGCGCGGGAAGGGCCGCCCACAGCAACACCTGCGGCCCGGTCAGGGAGTACTGCCTGTTCGCGCCGGGCGAGCGCGTTGCGACTACGCGGGCGGGCGGCGGGTATGGCCGGGTCGACGGCACGTCCTTCGCCGCCCCGCACGTGTCCGGCGCGGCCGCGGTGGTGTGGGCCGCGTTTCCGAACAAGGGCGGCGCGGGGATCGTGGAGCGCCTGCTGGCGACGGCCCGCCCGCTGGACGGGCGGGAGATCTCCGACACGTTCGGGCACGGGGCGCTCGACCTCGGGGCCGCGCTGAGCCCGGTCGGGTCCCTGAGCCTGCCCGCGGGCGCGGCGGGCATGGTTCCGCTGGCGGACAGTTTCGTCGATCTGCCGCCGGGCTTCGGGGCGCCTTCGGGCGCCGCCGCCCTGGCCGGCGCCGTCGTGTACGACGAGCAGATGTTCCCCTTCCGCCACGATCTGGCCGCGCTCTTCCGGCCGGCCGGGCGACGCGCCTCGGAAGGGGCGTTGCGCGCCTTCCTGTCGGTGCCCGGCGAACCGTCCCGGATCGTGCCCCTGGGGCGGCAGGCGGCGCTTCAATTCGCGCACGGGGACGATGCGTTCGACCCGCGCCGGCCGGCGGCGGACCGGGACCGCGGGACGGTGCGCGACTGGCGCCTGCGTTTCGCTCCGGCTCCGGACCTGGCGGTCGCCGTCGGGCCGGGGGTCCATGCGCTCGGGTCGTCGAACGGTTTCGCCGCCGCGCGGGTGCGCCGCGCCGTGTTCCGGGACGCATGGGCGGCGGCGGCGTTCGCGGCGCTCGCCGGGCGCGGCACCGGACTGAGCCTCGACTGGCGGGTCGACGGGGACACGCAAATCGACGTCGCGGGCAAGCGCGGAGAGGGCTACTCCGGGTCGGCGAGAACGCGGCTGGCCTCGCTCGGGATCGTCCGCCGGTTCGGCGGCCGCATCGTCCTCGGCGCGCGCGTCGGCGCGTTGCGCGAGAGCGGATCGCTGATGGGTATCCGGGCCGGGGGGGCTTTCGCGGGCGCGGCGGACGCCGCGACGCGCTTTCTCGACCTCGGCGTCGAGGGCCGCGTATCGGGCGGTGTGACGCTGTTCGGAAGCCTCGGCCGCGGCGTCGCTTCCGGCGGCGCACCGGAGCGGGCGTCCCTGGTTTCTCAATGGGGCAGTGCGCGCGCCGGGTCGTTCGCGGTCGGGGCCGAGGCGGAGCGGCTCTGGCTGGCGTCGGACCGGCTCACGCTGACCGCGTCGTCGCCGTTCCGGGCGCGCGGCGCGGCGGTCCGCATCGGCATTCCCGACCGCGAGGTGGCCGACGGGGTCGTCCGCTACACGCCGCGCGTCATCGATCTGGCGCCTCGCGGGCGGGAGATCCGGCTGCAGGCGGTGTACGAGATGCAAGGCGGCGATGGCGTATCGGCCGCGGTCGGCGGCTATGCGCGCATCGGGCCCGGCCACGACGACTCGGCCGCGCCGGAGTTCGGCGCGGCGGCGAAAATACGCCTGGCCTTCTGAAGCGCCGGGATCGATGCGGCTCGACGGCTGCGCGGCGGCGGCCCTGGCGATCGCGCTCTGCGGCTGCGCGGAAACCGCGGCCCGGGAGCCGCCGCCGGGCGCCATCCGGCTCGGGGAGGATGACTGCATGGTTCCGGCCGGGGACGACGGATCGGGATGCCCGCGATACGCGCCCTGGCCGGGCGGGCGCGCCGTCGCCGCGGCAGTCTTTTACCGCAGGGCGGACGGCGGGCACCCTGGTCGTCGCACCCGGTAGCCTCTCTCGGGTCGAGTGCCGGGGCGGGTGGGGTCAGAACGCCCGGCGCAGCGAGAGCTCGGCGTGGTTGCGCCGGTAGTCGAAGAGGCTGGCGATGTTGGACGAGCGGCGCTCGTGGACCAGCGACAGTGCCGGGGCGAAGCCGAACAGCTCCAGCTTGTCGTTGGAGAGGGTGAGCCGGGAGACCGACAGCCGGTCGCGGCGCGCGTCCGGGTCGATCAGCGTATAGCCCGGCTCGTCGTAGGCGGTGAACAGAACGTCGTGGGAGAGGCCGGCGACGAACCCCGCGGCGCCGAGCACCGGCGGCAGGTCGGCGCCGGCGAACGCGCCGACCTTGGCCGTACGGGCGCGCAGGCTCGGGCGCTCCGCGCGGGTTCTGTGCCAGCCGCCGCGCAGCCCCAGCGTGACCGCCGGGGTCGCCGCCCAGGCCAGATCGAGGTCGAGGTCGAGCCTGGGGCCGTCGCTGGCGGGGCCGTTGCGGTGGCGCCGCTCGATCCCCCCGGCGCCGGCGCCGAGCCACAGGCGCTCGCCGAGGCGCAGCCCGCCTTCGAGGCGCAGGCCGAGACCGCGGCTCGAAGGCTCGCCCGCGTACCAGCGCCGGTCCGCCACAGCCAGCAGGGCGGCGCGCCCGCGTGGAAACAGCACCTCCGGTCCGGCGTGCAGCGAGGCCGTCATGTCGTCGAAGCGGCTGCCGCCGTACTCGCGCCGCCACAGGCCGGCGCCGAGACGCAGCCGGGTCGCCGTCTCCCCGAAGGGTCGGAGGTCCAGGGGATGGAGATACTCGCCCGAGGCCGAGACGACCACCCCGACGCCGGAAGTCGCGCGGGCCTCCTCGTCGATCTCGAACTCCAGCGGCAGGCTGCGCAGGCGGAAGCTGCGCGCATCGGTGCCGGCGTTGACGTTGCTGTCGGGCGCAACGGCCATGCGGAACTGCCCGGAGACCCGCTTGCGCGCCCGCACGATGGCGAGGTAGCGCGAGACCGCCGCGGCGACCGTCGCCGGAAGGTCGCCCGCCAGGGCGCGCCGGAAGTGGTGCGCCGCCGCGTCGCAGTCGTCGCCCAGCAGATGCGCCAGCAGGTCGTCGGGCTCCTCGAGGCAGCGCCCGCGCTCGAACAGCGTCCGGGACAGCTCGAGCCTCGCCCCGGCGAGCCCGGGGCGCCGGGCCAGGACGTGGCGGTAGCTCGCCTCCGCCTCGTCCCGAAGCGCCCGCCGCCCGTCGGCGGTCGCGGGCGCACCGGGCCGGCCCTCCGGCAGGCGCGCCGCGCTCGCGGCCGCCAGGCCGCGGAAGAACCAGGCGTCGGTGTCGTCGGGCCCGCGCCCGGCCAGGGGCCGCAGCAGGGCGAGCGCCTCCGCCGGCCTGCCGGCGACGATCAGCGCCTCGCCGCGCGCCACCGCGGCTGCTTGGTCTTCCGGCGCCTCCGGCCCTTCCGGGCCGGCGAGGCCCGGCGCGGCGACGAGAAGCGTCAGCGCGACGAACGCGGCGGCGCGGAAGGTCCGAAGGAGCGTCATCAATGCCCATCCCGAAAGAAGCGCCCGGACCCCGACGCTGACAGCTGCGGGGTTGCGGTCCGGCAAAGAAAGACCCGCCGCGACCGAGGGGAAGCGGCGGGTCTTGAAGGCGCCCCTCCCCGCCCGCCACCGGGGCCGAGGAGGGGCACGTTCCGGAGGGCTCCTTAGTCGTCGCCGCAGCCCTTGGTGCACACCGCGCCGTAGCTGCCGATGATGCGGTTCTGCGAAGCCTTGGTACCATTCTGGTCGGAAACCTCCCACCAGCCCGCCGTTTCCAGATCCTTGCCCACGGGACCGTAGAAGCTGCCCGAGAAGGTGCCGGCGCCAAATCCGCCGCCAACCTTTCCCTGATCCTCGTCACCAGCATTCTGCGCCGTCGCGGTACCCTTGTAGGAGCCGTCGGACGTGATCGTGCCATCAGTCAGTGTGACCCTATGCAGGTCCGCGTAACCACCCCAACCGCTGGCGCCATAGCGCTCGAAGTTCTCGATATTGCCCGTGATCTCGTTGTCGCCGCCGATCGACGTCTCAAGCCTGATGGAGCCCCGCAGAGTTTCCAGGCGGTCGCTGGGGCGTTGGTTGCTTTCTTTACTCAGCAAGACATGGGCCATGGTATGGCCCACGAACGTGCCCTTGATCGGCTTGGCGAGTTCGGACTTCTTGGACGTATCCTTGAACGCGTCGTAGCCGAAGTGGAACGCCTGCGAGCGGCTGAACTCGGTCGTATAGGCGACATTGTCCAGATACTGGAACAGGCCGTAGGCCGCATGGGACAGGTGGCGGTGCTCGTTGTCTGCCTCGTTGAATTTCTTGAGCGTCTCCTTTTGCGCATCCGTAGCATCGCCAAGCACCTTCACCTCCACATTCTTGTGGAAGCCGCCGTAGTTCGACAGCCAGAGCTCGTACTGTCCCAGATCCTGGTTCGCCTTCTTGCTGAGCGTTACACCTTCATAAGCCTTGACGCCGTCGAAAGTCTGATCGCCATGGAACGGCACACGCGCGCGCCAGTACCAAGCCGCGCTGCCGTCGGGGGCTTGCGAGGGTTTGCCGAAGGCGATCGTCAGGTCGTCGTTGTTCCAGTCGGCGAGGTGTTTGTTGTCGTCCTCATCCCACTTGACCCAAGTGCCGTTGTCTTCATCATAGCCGTTGAGTGCCACCTTTTCCTTCTCCGTCAACGTCCTAGATTTGGAATCGGAGAAGGCGGCCCCTTCAAGGTCGCCGCCCGCAACAAGCTCCGCGGCATAGTCTCCCGTCAAATCTGTTGACGTGGACACATCTCTATCCTTGTCTCCTTCTATCCCGTCCTTACCTTGGTCGAACCAGCTCCACACTGCCTCGCCGATATCGAACCTCTTCTGCATGTCGTTCCAGATCGCCTCGCCACCGACCTTCAGCGTGAGACCGTCCTCCGTCAACTCGATCGAACTCTTCAACTCCCCTCGGGTGTTGGAGGGTCCGTTTTTACCGTCGTCCTCGCCCTGGATGAAGTCGAACTGGCGTACAGTGACCGCCCGCAAGGGCAACTCGTCCGTCGTGCCGTCGCCGTCCGGGGAGATCACGAACTTGTCGGGGTCATAGGAAACCGCCTCGGCCCGGATAGCCAGCCTCTTCCAGCTGCTTCCCGCGTCGGCGGGCTTAATGCGCGAGTGCGGGGTGACCGTGACCTCGCCCATCTTCGGTGAGCTCGGCACGCCCGGCTCAAGCCCCGCGCCCGTGGCCCAGGCCAGGCTCTTCCTCAGCTCGTCCGCCTCATCCGCGACTTTCGACAGCGCCGTCTTCAGGGCCCCGTCATCCAGCTCCTCCACGGCCTCATCCAAGTCCTCCTGGGCCGCTTTCAAAGCCGTCTTTTGCGCGGCCGTCGCATCGTCCCCAGCCGCGGTCACCGCGTCCGCCGCGTCCCACACGGCCACGGTCAGCGTCACCAGCTCCAGAGGCTTCTCCGCCCTGTATTCATCCACGGCCTCCTTGGCCGCATCCGCCAGCTTCTTCGCGGCCGCGTCGTCCCCGGCTGCCTTCACGGCAGCGTCGGCCGCTTCCACGGCGGCATTCAGGGCCTTCTTCGCAACCTCCAGGGCCTCGCGCGCCTTGGCCTTCGGGGTCTTCGGCGCGGACGCCGCCGAATCATCATCGGCCTGCGACACTGCCACGGGCGTCACGGACGCCGTTATCACGGCCTCGTTCAGGGCCGTCTCCGCAGCCTTCACGGCCTCCTTCGCGTCCGTCAGGGCCGTCTCCGCCGCCGCCACCGATCCCACCGCCGGAACGGGGGCCGCGTCGTCCGCGACTTTCGTCAGCGCCGTCTTCCGGTCTCCGTCCGGCAACGCCGCCACGGCCTCATCCAAGGCCGCCACGGCCTTCGCCAACGCCGCCCGGGCCGTCTCCAGGGCCTCACCGCCCCCGGTCACCGCGTCCTCCGCGTCCCACACGGCCACGGTCAGTATCGCCAGATTCAGAGGATTCTCGGCCCTGTAATCATCCACGGCCTTCTTGGCCACTTCCGCTTCCGCCCTCGCGTCCGCGTCGTCCCCGGCTGCCTTCACGGCAGCGTCGGCCGCTTCCACGGCGGCATTCAGGGCCTGGGTCGCGGCCTTCACGGCCTCGCGTGTCTGCGCATCCGCCACGGCCAGATCGGCCTCATCGAAGGCCGTCGCCGCCTTGGTCACGGCCTGCTTCGCGTCCGTCAGGGCCTGCGTCGCGTCCGCCACCGATCTCTCCGCCGGAGGCGGGCCGCCACCGCTGCTAACCTTCTCGTCATCGCTATCGCTGTGCGTGCACGCGCCCAGCGCCAGAAGCGCGCAGCACGCCAGAGCAGTTATCCAGTTCTTCCTCGCCATCGCTCAATTCCCCTCGGTCGGTTTCCCGCCGGACCCGGAAGCCCGACCGGCACTACGCAGCGAGCATGAAGTCCCCACCCGGGAACCCACGAAGCCGCCTGCATCTTCCCCCCCCCTCCCCGGCAGTGTCAACCCCCGCGAGGCGTGGGTGCAGGACTATCCCACGCTCCCCAATTGCGGATGATTCGGGCTGTGTTCGGGCGATTTTTGGTGTTGCGGCTCACGCGCGATAGCGCAATTCGCAGGCTCGCGTGTCTCGGTCCGGGCGAGATGTTGGCTTGGCCGCAATGAACGTCAGTGCTGACAGACCGGCGGTGACGAGGCTGCACACCACAATTTGTCCGCCGTCCGGATCGGACGGCGTGGTGGCGCTCAGGGAGAAAGGATCGCGGCGAAGGCGTCCTCGCGCTGTAGCGCGAAGTGCCGTGTTGCCGAGGCGACGCTGTACCACGATGCCAGCATCGGTGAACCGGCGAGTTCGGAAGCACCGCCTGGCGCTTCGGGAAGCCGGGCTTCGCGGAAGAATGCCGCCGCCAGGGCCAGGTCGCAGCAAAAGCCGACCTGGCCGATCCGGATCTGCTCGAGTTCATGGACACCGCCCTGGCGGATGCCGACGAGTGGACGACGCAAGGCGCGGCCCGCGCTGGTCATCCAGTCCGATCAGTTCGACACCACGGCGACGGTCACGGTGCTGCTCGTGTCGAGCACGCTGGTGGAGGCTCCGCTGATCCGCCTGACCGTGGAGCCTTCCGCGAGGAACGGTCTCCGTGAGCGGTCCCAGGTCATGGTGGACAAGGCGATGACGGTGAAGCGGGACAAGCTGGGGTCGCGCCTCGGCCGCCTCGACAACGACGCCCTGGTCGCCATCAACCGAGCCTTGGCGCTGTTCCTCGGCTTCGCCTGGCGGCTCAGGAAACCTGTTCAGCCCTCGATGACACGTCGAGCGCATCCTGTAGGCTGCTGCGGTCATGCCGCCGGAAACTGAGAACCTGGTGCCAGAGCACCTGCGTGCGATCCGCGCACAGCTCGACGATCTCACCCACGGCCTTGGCGAGCTCCAGCGACCGCGTGTCCTCCATCGAGCATCACCTGGCAACGATCGACCGTCATCTCGCCAACATGCAGGGCGGTATTGCGATCATCCACCAACGCCTCGACGGTCACGGCACCCGGCTCGGCCGGATTGAGAGGCGCCTCGAACTCACGACGGCATAGGACCCCGGAACGCCCTCAGGAGGCCGCCGGGCGCCCCAAGAGCGCGCACGGGGCAGCCCGTAAGTCCCCCTTTCCCCCTTTTCCCCTTCCCGGCCGCTCTCGGCGCCCTGAGCGGCTCCAGGGACGCTCAACGGCGCATCCGCTCCCCCTGCCGAGCCAGTTTTTCGTCGGCCGTCAGGCCGACGTCGGATGATGGACCAGTCGGCCGTCAGGCCGATGCCTTCTCCACAGGCGCAAGCCTCGAGGGGGAGGGTAAGGGAGGGGGCCGGCCGGCCTGCCGCCCAGCCGTTTGGATCGCAGCGGCAGGCCTAATGTTCAGGCCGGACAGTCTAGATATTCTTCTTAAGCACGCCGGAACCCGTTGGTGGGCAAGGGATGTAGCGCTTGACTGGTGCCACCAGGTGACACTACATGGTGCCACCAGGTGACACCAGTGGAGTCGAGCGATGGCAGCGGCGTTGCACAAGTTCCGCTCGAAGCGTGAGCGGTTCGAGGCCGGCCAGGCGCAGGAGGTGCGGCAGCTTCTCCTTGACCTGGCGGAGGTGAAGAACCTGCCTGCGGATGCCGTGACGCAGGTGATCGCGGCCGTTGACGGCCAGACCGCATCGGAGAGGGGGTGGACGTTCGTCATGATCGGACCGAGAGAGAACCGGGCGGTGGTCGCCTGGCTGCGGGAGAACAGCAAGCGGCCGATGGCGGCGATGGCAACCTGGGCCGAGTTGTTCACTGCGCTGCGCTTCGATACCGGCGAGATCGCGTTGACCAGGGCGGAGCTCGCGGAGCGGGTGGGCATCAGTCCTCGGAACCTGTCGCGGATCATGACGGAGCTCGTGGAGATCGGCGCGGTGTCGCGGGTCCGCGAGGGCCGGGGCGTGCGGTACTTCATGAACCCGAACGTGGGCACTCACCTGACCGGGAAGGAGCGGGACAAGGCGCAGAGCGACGCGGCGCAGATGAGCCTTAGCCTGGTCGGTAGATCGGAGCGGCAATCCACCTAGCGCCAGCCGGCGCTCGCGTGCCAATCGCCTGGCTGGTAGCAGCCGCGCCAGCCGGGCGGCTCGAACAGCCCGTCGAGTTCCTGGGCGACCCGCGCCCAGCTCAACCCCTCGCCTCTCAAGCGCAGGATCGTCGGCGAGACGAGCGCGTCGTGCGCGCGCTGTGGGCCGCCCGTGCCGCGGAACTCGCGGCGGCGTGCCTCAGCCATTGCAAGGACATCACGGTCCTCGTTCTGGTTCACCTTGCCGACCAAGCCCGCCGCAGGGGATCATCAGGGACGGTTGTAGATCGAACGGCGATGACCGACCTCGATCACGAGCACCAGCAGCTCGTAGTCGCGAAGCTCGCAGAGGATGCGGTAGTCCCCGACACGATAGCGCCAAAAGGCGCCGAGCTCGGAGCCACGTAGCGGCTTTCCAAGCTGGCGCGGATCCTGGAGGCGCGCGATCCGGTCGCGCAAGCAGTCGCGGATGCGCGCTGCACCGGAGGGTCCCGGCTTTTTGATCTGCCTGGCCGCGCTCTCCGCGATCTCAACTCTCCAGGTCAAGGTGATGGCCCAACTCGTCAAGCGAGATGGTGCGCTCGCCGGACTTGCGGTGTTCGATGGCTGCCTTCTCGGCAGCGTACAAGTCTTCGAGGTCCTCGAGATGCTGCTCGATCGCCTCGCGAATGTAGAACGTCGCGGTGCGGCCCGTCCGAGCGGCGAGAGCTTGCAAACGGTCGTAGGTGGCCTCGGGCAGGCGCACGGCAGCCTGTTTCATGCGTCGATCCTTCCGGCATTGATATACATGTATACCACAACTGCCCGAAGGCGCGCCTCTCACCGCGACCGGTCCTCGATCCGGAGGTTCTGTTTCTGCGTGGCCTGCCCGTCGTTGACGGCGCTCTCCGCGTCGTGCAGCGCCGCTCGATGTCGCTGCGCGATCCTCCGCACTGCGGTTGCGTGCCACTTGCCTGGCCGGCCGCGGCGACCAGGCGGCTCGAACAGCTCCTCGAGCTCCCGGGCGATCCGCGGCCAACTGAAATCGTCGCTCCTCAGGCGAATGACCGTCGGTAGCACGAGCGCGTCGGGCGCGCCGGCGCGGTTTTCGAGGCTTCGTGGTTCGGCCCGCACTGGAAGTGCATCGGTGTGCGCAAGTTGTTCAGGGGAGGATCGAGACAAACTGGACCGTGGATGGGGTGAGAACGGTATGGATGGTGGGCAGGAAACGAGATCGGTGGAAGGGGCGGGGGAGGGTGTTGACGTGGTGGGAGTGGGGGGCTGCGTAGGCGCCAGAACAAGGCAACTGAACTTGCATGGGCTGGTCTCATGGTCACGAGAGGGGATGGATCATGAGGCCGGATGGAACGAAGTCGGTATCGATCACGTTGACGGCCGCGGAGCACATGGAGGTCAAGCGCCTGAAGCCGAAAACCTGCTGTTGGAGCACATGCGCGCGATCCGCGCGCAGCTCGACGATCTCTCCCGGGGCCTGGGCGAGCTCCGTGGCCGCGTGTCCTCGATGGAGCGCCACCTGGCGAATGTTCAGACCGACATCGCGATGATCCATCAGCGCCTCGACGAACAGGGCATCCGGATCGAGCCGGATTGCGCGGCGGCTCGAACTCACCCCGGAACGGCCCCAGGAGGCCCAGAACGGCCCAGGAGCGCGCAGGGGCTCTCTCATGCATATTTTCCCCCTTCCCGGCCGAGCGGCGCCCTGTGAAGCCGTGAGGGCGCTCAACGGCACATTCTGGCCGGTTCCCCCGGCTCGACCTGTGAGGCTGTTCCGGGCGTGGCGGCATGTGCTTCGCGCATGGCCGGGAGCGGTCAGCGCCGACGAGCGGGCTCGGGCGGATCCAGCTCGGCCCGGCGCCGGCGACGTGGGCATGCATCCAACGCAAGGCGGGGACTTGGTGACGGCAGGTGGCTTCACGGCCGGATGCGCGAAGCGCGCGGACCGCAGCGGTGTGACCCGGTCCGGCGTCGGATCGCTGCTCACGAGCGGAGCGAAGCGCAGCGGTTGACCGTCCGGCTTGCTCCTCCGGGAATGATCGTGGTCGACCGGCTTGCACCGTCAGTCAGGAGCGCGGGACGAGGACCTGCGGCTTGCCCCGGCGGTTGCCTCGTGTCCTGCCAGACCCGTTTTTTTCGACGGCCGTCAGGCCGTCGTTCAGGATGATTTGTCGGCCGTCAGGCCGACGCAATTTGGCCCTGTTGCGTGTCGGCGTTGGCGTGGATCAGACCTCACGGGAGGTAATGGTCGCTGGCAAACGCCGAGTTTGTTTTGTCGGTTTTAGGAAGGGGGAGCGCGCTTCTCATACGGCGCGCTCCCCTCCCCCTCCTCTGTAGAGGTAGGGGTAGGGGCGAGTTGAGTTTGTTTAATATCAGTAACTTATGGAGAAAAACGCACGGGCTTCTGCCCCCTAGCGCACGGGCTTCTGCCCCCTAGCGCACGGGCTTCTGCCCCCTAGCGCACGGGCTTCTGCCCCCTAGCGCACGGGCTTCTGCCCCCTAGCGCACGGGCTTCTGCCCCCTAGCGCACGGGCTTCTGCCCCCCCTCCTACTCGGGCGCCACCGGCGGGAGCGGCTTGCCGTCCAGCTCGCGGAGTTCGCCGTCGTCGCGCAGGTCCGCGAGCACCTTCAGTGCCTCACCGCGCAGGTTGCGGAATTGCCTGCGTGCGGCCGTCGGGAACACGAGATTCACGAGCTCGGCGTCGTTCGGCTTGCGATAGCGGCGCGGATCCTTGACGCGGAGCCAGTGTGAGCCGCCATCTGCCGGCACGAGGGTCCGGCCTGGTTCGTGCCACCAATAGGCGAGGTTCAGGAGCGCCCGATAGTGCTTGCCGCGTTGCGGCCCGTAGAGGTGCAGGCGCGGCGAGACTTGCGGCCCGTCCTTGGCGCCGGGCGGCAGGTCCACCACGAGGCGCACGTCATCGGCGATATCGATCGGCAGGTTGGTCATCGTGACGGCCCAGCGCACGCCGCCAGGCCACGGGATTCCGGCCTCGCGGCTCGCCAGCACGTCGCGCGCCGATGCAATGACAGGGAACCACTCGTTGCGCTTGCGCCGACGATTCGGCCACAAGCGCCTGACCAGCGTTCGCATGGGAACGTCGAAGGTCACGGACTGGTCCATGTCACGCTCGTGGTAGGGCGCAGCGAGAATGCTCTCGACGAACAGCCGGAGCGCCACTGGCGCTCCCGGTCCGGGCGAGGTGTGATTCACGCCGAGCTCGTAGAGCGCTAACGGTAGCGCCGGGGTCCGCACGTCATGCTCGAAGCCCGGCAGGAGTTGCTGCCGACCGTCGCCCCGAAGCATGCGATGCATCGCGGGAGAGAACAGGCGACCACGCGAATCGCCTTCCGCACCGTCGAACATGGCGAGGCGAGCCGGGATGATCCGATCATCCCGATCGAGGTTCGGCACCACTTCCTTCACCCGCCGTCGGGGCCTCACCGCCGTGATCGGCTCCGGTTCCTTCGGCTTTGGAGTGGCCGATTTCTCGACGTCCGCCTGCCCGTCTGCCCCGTAGTCGGGATGCGCCTGCCGCTGCTCGTTCATGCGTGCGAGCGCGGTACGCAATGACGGGTTTTTGGTCTCGTTGATGTCGAACAGGTCGTCCGTCTCCCCGCTCATCCTGGCGTCCTTCCCTGCACGCCGGTGTGCCGTCGCCATCGGCGCGTCATGCAGCCTCTCGGTGGCGGATCAGGCCCCGATCCCTGCTGAAAACCGGCGCGCGCTCACCGCGCCCCGTCCGCACTCTAGCACGATTCTCGGCGACTTCACGGCCGACTGCCCGGCCTGGCTGGCTCAGGTCCGTGAGAATCGCCCTTTTGAGCCTTGCCGCCGCCCGAAATCTCGCGAGAATGCCTCACGTGCTTCAATCACGGCTGAGCGGTACATGCCGGAAATCACCCTGCTACAGGCTGCAAAACAGGGCTGGCCAAGCCGTGCCACCCTGTACCGTGCCATAAGGAATGGCAAGCTGAGCGCCGCAAGGGACGATCGTGGTGCAACAGTGGTGGACACGTCGGAGCTTGTGCGCGTCTACGGGGAGCCTGTCTCGCGCGTCGCTCTGCCATCACCTCGGAGCGACAGTGCGCAACTGGCTGTACTACAGGCTGAGAACGTGCGGCTCCGGGAGGATCTCGCCGACGCGCGGGCGCACCGCGACCGGCTCATGACGCTGCTGGAGGCCCGCGCCCCGGCGCGGCGCAGATGGTGGGCGAGGATCGCGGGAGGTTGAGGGGGAGCGGCCTCAAGGACGGGTCGCGAGAGGCGGTTTGACGGTCTTCGCAGGATCACCGCCAATTCAGTTGGCGGTGATTTCACGGGAACCACACCATGACCGCAGCCGCGATCCGCAACGGGCAAGGCGAGCGCGCCACCAGGGCGGACCTCGCGGCCGGCCTCGCCGGGCTCAAGACCAGCAAGCGCAAGACCTGCCGCCCGCCGGAGCGCAAGCGCTTCACCGGCATGTTCGGCCACTTCGGCACGGCCGACGACATCGCCGAAGCCGCGGAGTAGGGCAGGGCGCTGCTGCGTAACGCAACGCTCGTCGCAACGCCTGCCGATTGTAGGTGCCGCCCCGGCACCACCGCGGCCGTGTACCTCGATTCGCACCGAGGGCCGCACACCGCGACATTACGCTTGAAATCTCGAAGAAACGTGATACATTGTATTTAGTATCAAGAAATAAACTAGATACAACAAGATAATGTATGGAGAATGTAATGAAAATTCAGGATGTCGTGTTTGAAATCGAGCAAGGCCTCGCCAACCTCAAGAGCTTGAGTGGGTCTGCCTTGCCGCCGGCGCTGCAGGGATTGCGGCACTTGCCGTTGGGTGACTACGAGCCCCAGGTGAGCATTCGAGGCCGGGACGGAGGCAGGAGAGTCCGCAAGGACGCCGACGCCAGTTATTTCGCCCCGGAGAGCTGCGAGGTGGTGATCCAGTTCGTGCCGGCGGACGATCCGTACGACGAGGTCGCCCTACACCGGCCGGACGCTTCCGAAGCAGGTGGCGGCAGCGCAGGTGCGCTCGATTGCGAGACGGCTATAGGCCAGCTTCTTGATGATCTTGCGGAGGTCGAAAGTGCGCGGGAATTCGTCAGCCTGAAATGGTTCCGCGACCAGTATCTTCCTTCGCGTGGCCGCGAATGGTCCAGCGACCCGAGGGATAACGGTGTCCTGTTGCGCCACGCGACCGGGCAGCGATTGATCCTGACGAGCCAGGTTCCCAACCCGAACAACCCGCTTCACCCGGTCACCGCAATCAGGGTCAATCGGCGGCATCCGCGGTTCCAGACAGACACCGCAAAGAGGGGCGTTGCCTTCGCGCCGATCCCCATACGAGGCGGTACGATCGCAGACACGGTTCTCGGCGACAGACGCTAGGCGGTTCGAATGGCGAGCATCTATCTCGACACGAGCGCACTGCTCAAGCTCTACATCGCGGAGGAGGGCACGGAGCGGGTCGTCAACGTCGCGGAAGAGGTCACCGCCGGCCGGATCGTCATCCTGGACCTCACCCCGGTCGAAGCCCGGTCGGCAGTTCGCCGGCGCGAGCGTGAGGGCGACATCGCAGCGGCGGACGCGGTTCTTGTGCTCAGGCGGATCGAAGACGACACCTCGGCGCTCTTCCTGGTGCAGCCCTCGACTTCAGCGGTGATGGAGGAGGCCGCCCGGCTGATCGACCGGCACCCGCTCCGCGCCTACGACGCGCTTCAACTCGCGGGCTGTCTGGTCGTGCGTGAGGGCATGCCGGAGGCGGTGACCTTCGTCTGCGCGGACGCGCGCCTCTGCGAAGCGGCAACCAACGAAGGGCTGACGACACTGAATCCGCTCGCACCGTAGCTAGCGACTGGCATCCGCAGTTGATCGTCTCGGCGGCGGGTCCGGCGGGGTCACCGCCGCCCTCGCAGACCCTTCAACACCCAGCTCGGCCGCGCCTTCTCAATGGCCGCACAGCAGCGCATGGAACAGGCCGCCGAGGTCCTGCCGGGGCTGAAGAAGCAGTGGCGACGCTCCGGAAAGCCCGGAAGCCGCATCGCCC